>JACJIB010000001.1 GCA_014138645.1 Methylorubrum thiocyanatum
TTCACCCTCATCGCGCGCTGGGCTACCGCTCGCCGCGCGAGTTCATTGCCCGATTAACCCAGGAGACCTTGTCCGGTCTTTAGGGGGCAACAACACATGAGGACTGCTACGACTTCTGCGACGTCCGCTTCCTGCTTCGAAGCGGACGATGAAGGCCGTGGTGTGAACGGGCAGCTATGGGTCAGGAGTTCGCTCGCCGTTTGTTCGGCTGTGCGCCACAAGCAGGCCCTTCATGAGCGCGGTTCGAAGGCGCGGTGTGCCACCGTAAGCAGATGGGGTGGATGGCTCCCGCTCCGACTGACGGCATCTGAGTGCCAGGATGTGGTTGCTGTCGAAGCAGCCACGCAGATGCAGGAGCCATCCCCATGGAGATCATCACCGTCGGCATCGATCTAGCCAAGAGCATCTTCCAGGTTCACGCCGTCGACGCAGCTGGGCACGTCGTCGTTCGCAAGGCTCTGAGGCGGGCGCAGGTCGTGCCGTTCTTCGCCAAGCTGCCGCGCTGCCTGGTCGGCATGGAGGCGTGCGGCACAGCGCACCATTGGGCCCGGGAACTCATGAGGCTCGGCCATGACGTGCGGCTGATGCCGCCAGCTTACGTGAAGCCGTACGTCAAGCGCGGCAAAACCGATGCGAATGATGCCGCTGCCATCTGCGAGGCGGTGACACGCCCGAGCATGCGCTTCGTGCCGGTGAAGTCGACCGAGCAGCAGGCGGCGCTGGCCCTGCACCGGACGCGCGACCTGCTGGTCAAGCAACGCACGCAGCTGGTGAACATGATCCGCGGTCTGCTCGCCGAGTTCGGGATCGAGATGGCGCGGGGCCTGCGCCATGCGCTCGAACTGGCAGCTCGGCTCTCAGCCGGAGACGCGGCCGAGGTGCCGCCCCTGGCCCAGCGCGTAGTGAATGGGCTGGCCGATCAGATCGGCGCCGTGCAGATCCAGCTCACCCGGCTGGAGAAGGAGTTGCTGGCCTGGCATCGGGACTGCGACCTGTCACAGCGCCTGGCGACGATCCCGGGTGTCGGCATCGTCTCGGCGACCGCGCTGGCCGCCTCGGTGAGCGAGCCCGAGCGCTTCCGCTCCGGTCGGCAGTTCGCGGCCTCGTTGGGTCTGACACCGCTGCAGAACTGCAGCGGCGGCAAGGAGCGCCTGGGTCGGATCTCGCGCATGGGCGACCGTTACCTGCGCCGCCTGCTCGTGGTCGGCATGACCTCTCTGATCCGGCGCGCGAAGGCGACGCCGACTTCGGTCGACCCGCGGCTGCCGGCGCTGCTGCAGCGCAAGCCGGTGCGCGTGGTGACTGTTGCGGCGGCCAATCGCACGGCGCGGGTCGCCTGGGCGATCATGACCCGCGGTGGCACCTACCGCGCACCAGCGGCCATGGCCGCCTGACAGCACGGCGAGGAGACTTTGCCAGGTTGCGAGGACGATGAGAGTTGATGGCGAACCGGTCAGACCGGGAGCCGGGACACCCCGCCGAATGTCCAGGGCGTCATAGCCCGCTAAGCAGAGTGGGACCCAGCTCGCGGATACCATCAGGGCCAGCAGTCAACATGCACGACTGCATCAACAGGCCGGACACAAGACTGCACCCGACCAACGCGCCAGAAGCTCGATTCGCCACTTGCAATGCGGGAGCCATCCACACAGGACACTCGGCGGCCGGCATCGCACAGAATTTGGTCCGAGGCGGCATTTCATAGCGTCGTCGGCCGCGCACAGTGTCATCCGTCCTTCATGTCGCCCCGCTACTCGGATTAGCAATCAATCGGGAGTTTCGATTGGCGTTTCGAATGGGTGCGGGATGCTCTCTGTTGAAAACCTGGAAGTCACCTATCCTGGTGGCATCAAGGCGTTGCGACCGACAACTCTGACTTTTCGCGAGGGCGAGTTCGCGGTCCTGCTGGGGCCATCGGGTGCTGGCAAGTCGACGCTCCTGCGTTGCCTTAACGGCCTCGTCCGCCCAACGAACGGCCGAGTTTCCGTCCCCGGGGTGGGAGACATCGCCGCGAGCCGCGCCGTCCTACGCCGCCACCGGGCAGCAACCGGGATGGTCTTCCAGCACCACCAATTGATCGGCCGCATGACCGCGCTTGCGAACGTCCTTATGGGCCGGCTTGGCCATCAGAACACCCTGCGCTCACTCTGGCCCTCATCGCGGTGCGATCAACGCTTGGGATTGGAGGCGCTAGAGCGCGTGGATCTCCTCGACCGGGCCCTCACCCGGGTAGACCTACTCTCCGGCGGGCAGCAGCAGCGGGTGGGCATCGCGCGCGCAGTTGCGCAGCGGCCGCGCCTCATCCTCGCCGATGAACCGGTGGCCAGCCTGGATCCGGCCACTGCGACGCGAGTCCTTGATCTCCTCCGCACCATCTGTCGGACGGATGGTATCTCGGCCGTGGTGAGCCTGCACCAAGTCGATCTGGCCCGGCAGTTCGCCGACCGAGTCGTCGGGGTCCGTGGAGGCGAAGTGGTCTTCGACGGTGCGCCGGCCCGTCTCTCGGATGGAGACCTGTCGCGGATCTACGACGCACAACCTGCTGAGGTCCTGGCCGCCGTCGATGAAGCTCCTCGTACGCGGCAGGGCGCGATCTACGCCTTACGAACAGCCTGAAGGAAAGCCAACATGATTTCGAGACGTACCTTCGGCGCCGGCCTGGCGCTGAGCGCCTTCCTGCGTGCCGGACAGTCGCTGGCTCAGGGCGCGGATCCCGACACGCTTAAGGTCGCGCTGCTGCCCGACGAGAGTGCGTCGACGATCATTCAGAACAACCAAGGCCTGAAGACTTACCTCGAACAGGGGCTCGGCAAGCGCATCGAACTTGTGGTCACGACCGACTACTCGTCCATGATCGAGGCCATGCGCTTCAAGCGCATCGATCTCGCCTACTTCGGGCCGCTCTCCTACGTGCTCGCCAAGAGCCGTTCGCCGGAAATCGAACCGTTCGCGGCACTCGTGTCCGGCGGGAAGCCGACCTACACCAGCTATCTGATCGCCAACGTGGCGGCAGGCATTGCGCGACCGGAGGACGTGAAGGGCAAGACAGTCGGCTTCGGCGACACGGCCTCCACGTCAAGCCACCTCATCCCTCGGGCCCTGCTCAAAAACGCCGGCCTCGAAGCCGGTCAGGACTACAGCTTTCAGCATCTCGGCACTCATGATGCCGTCGCACGGGCCGTGCAGGCAGGTCACGTGCAGGCTGGAGGTCTCAGCAAGCCTATTTTCACCTCTCTTGTCGAGAAGAAGAGCATCGATCCGGCCAAGATCAAGGTCGTGGCGGAGAGCCGACCGATCCCGAACTATCCCTGGACGGTGCGCGGCGACCTCGCGCTGAACCTCAAGGAGAAGATCAAGGCCGCCTTTCTTGAAATGAAGGATCCGGCCATCCTGAAGCCGTTCAAGGCCGAGTCCTTCGCACCCATCACGGACGCGGACTACGACGTGCTTCGAGAGACGGCCAAGCTCCTGAACATCGACCTGACGAAGGTTAAGGGCTGAGCGATGGCTCAAGCGCACTCACGTGCGTCGGCGGTCGACGTCGCTGACGGTTATGACATCATTCTCGGACGCGTCCGGGGCGCGGCGATCCGACGGCTCCTGGTCGCACTACCGGCTACTGCCGCCGTCCTCGCCTGCCTCTGGAAGGTGGGGCTCCTTGATCCAGAGCGCCTCGCCGAAGGCGCGCCCGCGATGGCGCAACTTCTCAGTGAGATGACCCCGCCCGACTTCACGCGGTGGCGCTCCTGGGTGGGACCCATTATCGACACGCTTGCGATGAGTGTGGCCGGCACGGTGCTCGCCGTGACATTGTCCCTGCCGCTCGGGCTGCTGGCTGCCCCAAACACAAGCCCACACCCACTCGTCTACCGCGCATTCCGGCTGCTGCTAAACGCGCTCCGGTCAGTCCCCGAATTGATCATGGGCATCTTCTTCGTCGCGGCCGTTGGATTCGGCGCACTGCCGGGCGTTCTAGCGCTAGGACTGCATTCCACGGGAATGGTCGGCAAGTTCTTCGCCGAGGCGATCGAGCACGTTGACCACAAGCCGATCGAGGCGGCACGCGCGGCCGGCGCCTCACCCCTCCAGGTCATCACGCATGCCGTGCTGCCCCAGGTTCTGCCGCAACTCACCGACACGACGCTCTATCGCTGGGAGTACAACTTCCGGGCCTCAACTGTGCTAGGCGTCGTTGGCGCAGGTGGCATCGGCTTCGAGCTCATCGCTTCCCTGCGCCTCCTCCAATACGACCAAGTCGCGGCCATCATGCTGTGCATCCTGGCTGCCGTCACTCTCGTCGACGCCTTGGGCGGTGTTCTGCGCCGCCGTCTCAAGTGAGAAACTCCATGCGTTTCAAGGTCGTCGTCACGAACCCCGTTTTCCCCGAGACAATCGAACTTCTAAGAAAGCACTGCGACGTCGACATCAACCCAAGTCCTGAGCCCTGGCCCGCGATGGAAGTGCGCCGCCGCTGCTCGGACGCGGACGCCTTGCTCGCCTTCATGACGGACAGCGTAGATGCAGGCTTCCTCGAGGCCTGCCCCCGCCTGAAGGTGGTCGCCTGCGCGCTAAAGGGCTGGGACAATTTCGATGTCGAAGCCTGCACGCGGGCCGGCGTGTGGCTCACCGCTGTTCCCGACCTCCTGACCGAGCCGACGGCGGAATTGGCAGTTGGCTTGGCCATCGGCCTTTGTCGCAACGTGCTGGCAGGCGACCGCGCGGTACGTGCCAGCTTCGACGGCTGGCGACCGAGGCTGTACGGCAGCGGCCTGTACGGCAGCGTCCTCGGCGTCGCCGGAATGGGGAAGGTGGGCCGGGCCATCACGCGAAGGTTGAAGGGCTTCGGCGCGCGGGAACTCCTCTACTTCGATCAGCAGGCGCTTCCGGCTTCCTTAGAGGCGGAGCTCAGCGCTCGCCGGGTATCTTGGGAAGCGTTGGTAGGTCGAAGCGACGTGTTGATCCTGGCGCTTCCCCTCACACCCGACACGCGCCACATGCTTGATGCCGCCACACTCGCCGCCGCCAGTCCCGGACTGCGGATCGTCAATGCGGGTCGTGGCTCGGTCGTGGACGAAGCAGCTGTGGCCGACGCGCTCGCGGAGGGGCGGGTCGCCGGCTACGCTGCCGATGTATTCGAGATGGAAGATTGGGCGCTGGATGACCGCCCGCGGCGCATCGCACCCGGACTGCTCGCGGACGAGGATCGAACGCTGTTCACGCCGCACCTCGGCTCGGGTGTCGTCGACACGCGCCGCCAGATCGAGGAAGCGGCGGCACATAACCTTCTGGCCGCGCTGGAGGGTCGAGTGCCCACGGACGCGATAAACGATCCCAAGCGCCTGCGCGGGTTCGATGCGGAGGATTGAGCGCGGACAGGGCGGCAGGACGCCGGTGCTGAACCTCCAATATGTGGAGACGTTCCTGGCGGTCCTGTCGACGGGTAGCTTCCACGCGGCTAGCCGCCACCTCAACCTGTCCCAGCCGACGGTCTCCCAGCACGTGCGGAAACTGGAGACGGCGTTGTGTGCGACGCTCGTCGAGCGCAATCCAGCGGGGTGCCGTCCGACACCTCAGGGGCGTGCCCTGCTCCCTCATGCTGAGGCGTTGATCCGCGTCAGCCGGCGAGCGGAGGAGGCGGTTGCGGGAAGCCGGCTCGCGATCGGCGCCTCAGGCAACATCGGCACCTTCCTGATGCCGGAGATTCTGCGGCGGTACGAGGAAACGTACGCTGCTACCGCGGACGCGGAAATTGCCACCAACCCTCACCTTATTGCCCGCCTCGAAGCTGGCGAGATCGACGTTGCACTGCTGGAATGGTGGGAGGCGCGAACCGGGCTGGATGCCCACGTATGGCGTCGCGAACCGCTCGTTGTCATCGTGGATCCCGATCACCAGTGGGCCGGACGGGCGCATCTGACGCCGCAGGATCTGACTGGCGCATCGCTGCTCGGAGGCGAACCCGGAAGCGGGACAGGACGTGTTCTTCGCGAAGCCCTCGGTGGGGTCGGCGCAGGCTTCCGTATCGACCGACAGCTCGGCAGCACGGAAGCAGTTAAGCGCGCAGTGCGGGCGAGACTGGGGATCTCGATTGTCATGGCTTGCTCGGTTCAAGATGAAGTGCGGAACGGAGTGCTGGCCGCATTGCCTGTGGAAGGCATCGAACTCAGCAAAAATCTTTTTGCGGCTTATCGCGATCCGCTGCCTGAAACCGCGCGGGCAAGCAGCTTCCTCGAAGTCCTGACCGCTCGTTGGGTCTGCTGAGCCGGTCGGAGGCGATTTGGGTGCAAAACGCAGACTGGCAGCTGGGGCCATGATTATTCATTCCGCTTCGCGGCCAATCGGCATCTTCATGGATGACGGTCCCACAGTCCGGTCTAGGTCAGAAGTTCGCATGCCTTTTGTTCGGCTGTGCGCCACAAGCGGCCCTTCGAACAGATCTGCGGGAATAGCCGCTTAGCCTCCGAAAGCTGCCATTGGCATGGAACGGCAGATCCCGGCGCCAAGGCTGGTGTCGAACGCGACGGTGCTGGTCGCGAACGCATCCTGCCCGTCTGGGTGTGTTTCAGCGTGCAACTTTGGCTCTGACTCACATCCAGAGCTTGCGCTTCGGAAAGGCGTGATCCGTACCTGTGGGGGATCGGCAGCGACTGAACCGTCTGGGTGCGCCGACTTTATCGCCCCCCTTGGTACCTTATACGCGACCCGGGCGAAGGACATTAAACTCGAATTTAGTATCCAGTTTCGCGAACGTTCAGATTTAAGCGACTCTAAGGAGGCTCGCATTTGGAGGGGCGAGACCGATGGATGAGAGCTTTCCCGCAACCAGCTCGGATGTCGAAGAAGACGTCGTCGACATTGGGGTGCAGGTCCGCAAGCACCTCGGGACCGTATTGCAGTCCTATTTCGTACTGCCGGCGGGAGCGGAGCTTCCGCAGCGGCTCGCATACCTCGTCGAACGGTTCGATGACGGGATCGAGACCCTGAAAACCCGTCCGGACGACGTGTTCAGGGATGCCCTGATCGGCGCGCTGCCGGCCCTGCGGGGCTTCGCGTTCTCTCTTGTCGGCGATGCGTCCAGGGCCGACGACCTGGTACAGGAGACGCTGGCGAAGGGCTGGGCCAACCGGAATCGTTTCAGGCCGGGCACGAACATGAACGCGTGGCTGTTCACAATCCTTCGCAACCAGTTCTACAGCGACAAGCGCAAGGCCAGGCGTGAAGTCGAGGATGCGGACGGCACCCATGCCGGGACGCTCGTCGCCCCGCCCGAGCAGGAAGGGGTGGTGAGCCTGAGGGGCCTCCAGGATCGGCTCGCCGGCATTCCCGAGGCCCAGCGGATCGCCCTGATGATGGTGGGAGCAGAGGGCTACACCTACGAGGAGGCCGCTGAGGTGCTCAAGTGCAAGGTCGGCACGGTGAAGAGCCGGGTCAGTCGGGCCCGCGCCTACCTCTCCGAGGTCCTCGGACTTGGGGATGCGGCGTCTACCGATGCGCTTGCTTGATCCAAGATCCGCCAGGCTGCCCTGGGGTCAAATCAGGTAGCCGTCGAACTTGCGACTCCCGGCCTACGGCTTGACGACCATCGGAAACTTGGCGGCCAGGGTTCCGCAGAGGGCGTCGTAGTTGCGTATGAACTGCCAGCGCTCGAACTCGGCCGCGCCCGTATGCATCGCCTCGGCGCCGCGCCGGCTACCAAGCGCATCGAAGCAGGTGCGTGCCCGATCCACGATGGTGGGATTGTAGGACGCGAAACCGCAGGCTGCCGACGCCTTGCGGAGCATCCCGTGCATCCTGAGGAATCCTGCGCAATCGAAATCCGCAGCGGGCGCGGGTCGGGCGCCAGCAGCCAGGATTAGGACCCCCACGAGGACGGTAGGCCCGTTGCCGGTCCGAAGGCCTCTAGCCATCGACGTCCGCGCGCTGGCCGCCTTTCGCTCCCAGGCCGGATGGCTCGTCCTGGTCGCGACGGCGCCAGGGGAGCCGAAGATGCGCCAGGTAGGGATAGACGGCGGGAAGCACGACGAGCGTGAGCAGGGTTGCGGTGATGAGGCCGCCGATCACCACCGTGGCCAGGGGACGCTGCACCTCGGCGCCGGCACTCGTCGAGAGCGCCATCGGCAGGAACCCCAGCGCCGCCACCAGCGCCGTCATCAGGACCGGGCGCAGGCGCATCTCGGCGGCTCGGGTCGCCGCCTCTCGCGCATCGAGGCCGACCCGTTCGAGGTCGCGGATGTAGCTCGTCAGCACCACGCCGTTCAGGATGGCGATGCCGAAGGTGGCGATGAATCCGATGGCCGCCGAGATCGAGAATGGCAGGTCGCGCAGGTATAGGGCGACGATGCCGCCGGTGGCAGCCACGGGCACGTTGAGGAAGATCAGCCCGGCGAGGCGGACGTCGCCGAACATCACGACGAGCAGCACCAGGATCGCCGCCATCGCGGCCGGAACGACGACCGAGAGCCGGGCTGTGGCCTCCTGCAGGTTCTGGAACTGGCCGCTCCACTGCAGGGAGTAGCGCGGCGGCAGAGTGACCTGCGCTTTAACCGCGGCCTGCGCGTCAGTCACGAAGCTCTGGACGTCGCGCCCGCGCACGTTGGCCTGGACGGAGATGCGCCGCTGGAGCTTCTCGCGGCTGATCTGGGCGGGACCCGTCGCCACCTCCACCGAGGCGACCAACGACAGGGGCACCAGTGCCTTGCCGTTGCGGCCGATCGGCAGGTCGCGGATGCGTTCGATGTCGCTGCGGTCCCCAGATTTCAGCCGGACCACTATATCGGTGATGGAGTTGTCGTCGCCGTAGATCATGCCGGCGGTGCGGCCGCCGATGCTCTCCACCACGTCGAGGACGTCGCTGACGTTGACGCCGTAGCGAGCGGCTGCCGCCCGGTCGACCTGGATGGAGAGCGCGGGCATGCCGGCCTGCGCCTCGGCCTTCACGTCGGCCGCCCCCGAGACGCCCGAGACCGCCCGCACGATGGCGTCGGCCTTGTCCTTGAGAACCGCGAGGTCGTCGCCGTAGAGGCTGATCGCGACGTCGCCCCGCACGCCCTCCAGCAGGTCGTCCATCCGCATCTGGATCGGCTGCGAGAACGCGTAGGACACCCCCGGCACCTCCGCGCGCAGACGCTTGTCGAGGGCGGCCACGAGTCCCTCCTGGGTGGTTGCCGTGGTCCAGGTCGAGGGGTCGGAGAGCGTGATGAAGCTGTCGGTGGACTCGACGCCCATCGGGTCGGTGGGGATCTCGGCGCTGCCGGTCAGCGAGACGACGCGCTTCACCTCCGGGAATGACTTCAGGGTCTCCTCGATGCGGTGCATGACCTTGAGGGAGGCGTCGAGGTTGATGCCCGGCAGCTTCTCCGAGGTGATGACGATGGAGCCCTCCGAGAGCTTGGGCAGGAACTCGCCGCCGAGCCGCGTCGCCAGCCAGCAACTCCCGACGAAGAGACCGAGGGTCACGAGGACGGTCAGGCCGGTGCGGCGCTCGGCGAGCCGCAGGACCGGGGTGTAGGCGCCGCGTACCCAGTGGACGAGGCGGGTCTCGCGCTCGCCGATGCCGGGGCCGGCCAGTACGATGGCGGCCAGCGCCGGCATCAGCGTCATCGTCAGCACGAGCGAGCCGGCGAGCGCCAGGATGACGGTCAGTGCCATCGGCCGGAACATCTTGCCGGCGACCCCTTCGAGGGCGAGGATGGGCAGGTAGACCATGATGATGATGGCGACCGCGAACAGGATCGGACGTGCCACCTCCACGGTCGCCTTGCGGATCACTTCCTCGGCCGGGCGTTCGGGGTGCTCGCCCCGGGCGCGCAGGACGTTCTCGATCATCACCACGGCGCCGTCGACGATGAGGCCGAAGTCGATGGCGCCCAGACTCATCAGGTTGCCGGAGAGCCCGAACAGCCGCATGCCCGCGAAGGCCATGAGCATCGACAGCGGTATCGCGGCCGCCACCACGAGGCCGGCACGAAGGTTGCCGAGAAGGAGCAGCAGCACGACGATGACGAGCACCGCCCCCTCCATGAGGTTGTGCTCGACGGTGCGGATGGTTCGCGCCACCAGGGTGCTGCGGTCGTAGTACGGCACGATCTCGACGCCCGGCGGCAGTTGCGGACGCAAGGCCTCGATGGTCTGCTTCACGGCCACGACCGCGGCGCTGGCGTTCTCACCCTGCTGCATCATGGCGATGCCGACCACAGTCTCACCGGCGGCGTCATGCGTCACCGCCCCGAGGCGAACCTTGGGCGCCTCGACCACCTCGCCCAAGGTGGCGACCGTCACCGGCACGCCGCCGGGGCCTGTCGTCACGACGATGTTGGCAAGATCTTTCGTGTCCTTAGCCAAGCCGAGGCCGCGGATCACCTCCTGCTGGTCGTTGTGCTCGATGTAGGCGCCGCCCCGCGCGGCGTTGTTCTCGGACAGCGCCGTGTAGACTTGGCCCATCGTTACGCCGTAGCGGTGCAGGCTCTCGGCGGCGATGCGGACTTCGTAGGTCGGCATCTGTCCGCCGTAAATGTTCACGTCGGCGATCCCGGGCGTGAGCTTGAGCTTTGGCGCGATGGTCCATTGCAGGATGCGCTTAAGCGCCATCGGCGAGTAGCCCGGGCCGCGCACCTCGAACTGGTAGATTTCGCCAAGACCCGTCGCCATCGGCCCCATCTCGGGATCGCCGACGCCGGCCGGCATCATGGTCTTCGCCAGAGGCAGGCGCTGGAACACCTGCGCGCGCGCCTCGGTGATCGACATGGAATCGTCGAAGGTGACGTAGACGGCCGAGACGCCGTAGCGCGAGGTCGACCGGATACCGGTCAGTCCCGGGGCACCGGCCATGGCGTTCTCGACCGGAAAGCTGACCAGCCGCTCGACCTCCAGGGGGCCGAGGCCCGGCGACAGGGTCAGGACCATTACCTGCTTCGGGGAGACGTCCGGGACCGCGTCGATGGACAGGCCTTCGAGATTGACGATGCCGCCGACGGCCCCGGCCAAGGCCAGGACCAGGACGAGCCAGCGGCGGCGGATGAGGAGGGCGAACCAGGCGTTCATCGGGCCCTCAATCCGTCGAGCCTAGCAGCGCGCGCATCAGGATCGCCTTAAGCCCGAAGCTGCCCTGCGTCGCCACCGTTTCGCCGAACTGGATTCCGGATCTCACCTCGACCCAGTCGGTCCGCTGGACCCCGAGCGTGACGTCCCGTTTCTCGAAACGGTCGTCGCCGATGCGCACGAAGGCGATGGGACCACCCTCCGTCTGCTGGATCGCAGCGGCCGGCACCGTGAGGCCGTCGCGCCCGAGATCGGCGGCGATCTCCACGGACACGAACATGTTAGCGCGCAGGCTCCCGTCAGGATTGGCGATCTCGATCCGGGCCGGGGCGGTATTGGTCATCGGGTCGATGGCCGCATTGACCGAACGCACACGGCCCTCGAAGCGCGGATGCGCCGCGACAGGAGCCTCGATGGTCGCTCGGTCGCCTTCCTTCACGGTGGCAATGTCGTGCCCGTAGAGGTTGGCCAGGACCTGGATCTGCGATGGGTCCGCCACAGTGAAGGCGTCGCGGTTCGTGTCGACGACTTCGCCCAGGGTAATGCCGGCGGCCGTGACCACGCCGTCAATCGGCGAGACGATGGCGCTGGTGCCGGGGGCCTGTCCAGGCGCGGGTGCCAGACGCTCGTACTGCGCCCGGTAGAGGTCGACCTGCGCATGCGCCGAGAGGGTGGCCGCATGCGCTTTCGCGAGATCGACTTGGCGCCGGTCGACCTCGGCCTGGGCGACCCCGCCCATCTTCACGAGGTCGCTGCCGCGCTTGAGGTTGGTCTCGGCGACCTTTTCCGTCGCCTGGGCCTCTCCGAGGCTGGCCTGGGCGGCGGCCAGGCCGCTGCGAGCGTCGAGGACGCCGGAGGCATCGAGGGTCGCCAGCGTCTGGCCGGCCTTCACCCGGTCGCCGGGTTGCACGGACAAGCTCAGCACCCGGCCCGCGGTGCGCGGCTTGAGGCGGGTCACCCGGCGCTCATCAAAGGCGACCATGCCGGGGGTCCGCACGGGCAGGATGATCCGGCGGGTCTCGGATTGCCCGAAGGCCAGTCCGAGGCGGCGTTGCCCATCGGCATCGAGGCGGACGACGTTGTCCTCGGTCGGCTGTTCGGAAGCGGCCCCATTCGGGCTCGGCACAGTGTCAGGTGCGGCGGGGGCAAGACCGATGAGGCCCAGCACGGGTTCGAAGTAGGGCTTGGCGGCCTCGCGATACCACCAGCCTGCCGATGCGGCCGCGATCAGGCAAGCGAATACGGCCAACAAGGACCGAGGCCTCATCCCCCTAGGGGTCTGAACGGATGGGGCGTACCCGACGGACACTCCTGCCGCGCTCGATCCCTCGAAGTCCGAGCGCTCGCACGCCTGGCCACGACCGGCGATCCCTCCCTCGCCGCTCCCAAGCACGTCCGTCTCCGCCTCCAGCAGCACGTTATCTTCCGTCGATTAGATTCATTCCAAGACATAGGACGGGGCGACACCCACACCATTAAATTCGCGTTCACACTCGTGGTCATGAGCGTTGTCCCGAACCACATCAGGCACCGGGACGGGGGCGTTGAGCCCGGGAGTGGACCGGGTTGGCCAAGCTGCTTCTGATCGAGGACGATGCCGCGACGGCCGAGGAAATTCTCGGCGACCTGCATGGGCGTGGGCATGAGGTTGCATGGGCGGCCACCGGCCCGGACGGTGCGGTCGCAGCCCGTTCGGGCGGGTGGAACGCCATCATCCTCGACCGCATGCTTCCGGGCCTGGACGGACTTACCCTGCTGCGGGACCTCCGGGGCGCCGGGGACCGCACACCCGCCCTTGTCCTGAGCGCGCTCGGCGATGTCGACGAGCGTATCCGGGGCCTGCGCGCCGGGGGCGACGACTATCTCGGCAAGCCCTTCGTCCTCGCCGAACTCGCGGCCAGGATCGAGGCCTTGCTACGGCGTCCGACCGACATTCGCGAGACGGTCCTCAGGGTGGGGACGCTGGAGCTCGACCTCATCGCCCGCACCGGTCGCAGGGGCCAGCGCGACCTCGACCTGCTGCCGCGCGAGCTCAAGCTGCTCGAATACCTTATGCGACGGCCCGGGCAGGTCGTGACCCGGGCAATGATGTTCGAGGAGGTGTGGAACTACCGGTTCACTCCCAAATCCAACCTCATCGACGTGCATCTCGGACGCCTGCGCAAGAAGCTTGAGACCGAAGGCGAGCCGATGCTCATCCATAACGTCCGGGGAGAGGGCTTTACCCTGTCCCCCGATGTCTAGGCTCGTCAGTTCCTTCGCATTCCGCTGGGCGCTCGCCATCGCCCTATGGTCGACCCTGCTGTCGTTGCTGCTGTTCGCCTTCGTGTACTGGCAGACCGCCGCGTTCATGCAGGACGAGCTCGCCCAGGTCCTGCGCCACGAGGCGCACTATGCCGCCCGCGAGCCCGCGAAAGCGGTCAACCGCATCGAGACATGGATCAGCGAGGACCTACACAGCGTCCACTTCGCCGGTCTGTTCGGGGCCGATGGTAGCAGGCTCGCAGGAAACCTCGATGCGCGGCCGCCAAGCCTGCCGGTGGATGGCGAGGTCCACCGGATCGGGGCGCAGGTCGCCATCGCGGGACGGCGCCTGAACGAGGAACTCTGGTCGGCGGCCGTGGCCTTGAACGACGGCAGCATCGTGGTCGTGGCCCACGACACCGACGAGATCGACCGCGCCAAGGCAACGGTGATCCGAGCGCTGGGCCTCGCCCTCGTCCCGACGATGGCCTTCTCGATCCTCGGCGGCGTCCTGCTCGCCGGACGCGCCCGGCGACGTCTGGCATCCACGGAAGCGGCGGTCGCACAGGTGATGCGGGGCGACTTGCGCCAGCGCCTGCCGGTCGGCGAGGCGGGAGACGAATTCGACCGCTTGGCGCGCGACGTCAACGGCATGCTCGCCGAGATCGAGCGCCTCGTTGAGGAGGTGCGCGGGGTGGGCGACGCCGTCGCGCACGATCTTCGAACGCCGCTCACCCGCTTACGGCTGCGTCTTGAGCGGGGCCGGGACCAAGCCCGTGACATCGAGGAACTGCGCCAGGCGGTGGACCAGGGCCTCGTCTGGATCGACCAGACGTTGGAGATGGTAACGGCGGTCCTGCGCATCGGCGAGATCGAGCACGGACGGCGCTGCGCCGCCTTCGGCCCGGTCGACCTACGGCTCGTTGTGAGCGAGGCCGCGGAGTTGTTCGAACCCTTGGCCGACGAGAAGGGAATCGCCCTCGGCGTCCGCATCGAGGGGGAAGCGTCCGCCGTTCGGGGCGACCGCAGCCTCATCTTCGAGGCGATCTCGAACCTCCTCGACAACGCGATCAAGTTCACCCCGACCGGAGGCCGTGTCGGGATCGGCCTCGCTCGGCGCGACGGCGTTCCCGTGGTGTCCGTGGAAGACACGGGTCCGGGCATTCCCGCCGACGAACGCAACCATGTCTTCAAGCGGTTCTATCGTGCGGAACGTGCCAGGCAGACGCAAGGCAACGGGCTCGGCCTTGGCCTCGTTGCAGCCATCGCCAAGCTGCACGGATTTCCGCTCAGCGTAGGTGATGGTCCCCACGGGGGATGTCGCTTCGAGATGGCATGCCCGGCGTTGGAACGTCATGCCTCGGTGACAGGCTGAACGTCGAGCCTGTCGTCGGAGAACAGGCATGGCGTCGGGGGAGGCGTATCACCGGGCGCAATCCGTCAAGACGCGCAACGAAAAATGAATATAATTTTAAGAATTGTTCTAATCTGCATTTGGGTGCGAGATCGCTCGGATGATGTCGAAGCATTCTTATGCGGCCCGGAAGTGGGCCTGCGCGATCCTTGCGTTCGCGTCGATGCAAACGTCCGGGACGGCGGGTTCCAACCCAGTCCGAAACGACCCTCCATTGTCCTTCTCCGAGCCGGTCGGTGTTCCCCACAAGCACTGTGGGGGTTCCTGCATCAGTCGGGGGTCACTGCAATGGTATTGCAGGGCGGACCAGACTTGCAAGTTGAACTGCTCGACAGCCCCGCCGGCAATGGAATGCCATGGCGGCAAGGACTGAAGGCCTCCAGATGGGAATGGCCAAGGCTTGGGCGCCATGGGTTCTTCCGGCGCCAACGGCATGACCCGCTTCGCGTCGGGACCTCGATGACTAATAGCGGTCGGCTGGCGCTCGCGCCCCAGTAGGACTAGGCGATCAACCGGCGCACCGTGCCGGTGGTGGCCGCGCTCCGGCAAATCGCCGACACGTTCAACCGACGGGGGGCGCCAGGAAGCTGTCCTTCGCCGATCTCATCGTGCTCGACGGCTGCGCCGCCATCGAGAAGGCGCTCGCCGACGGTGGCCATCCCGCGACGGTGCCCTTCACCCCGGGTCGCGTCGACACCCGGCAGGAGCTGATCAACATCGAGATGTTCACGTGGCTCAAGCCCGTCGTGGACGGCTTCCGGAACTACGTGGCCGACGGTTATGCGCCCATCACGTCGGGACGCGTCTCGCCGGAAGAGCTCTTCCTTGACAAGGCATATCTCCTGTCTCTCACCGCCCCCGAGTGAGTTGCCTTGGTCGGCGGCCAGCGGGCCCGCGGGGCCAACCACGACGGCTCGAAGCACGGCCTCTTCACCGACCGGGTCGGCGTGCTGTCGAACAACTTCTTCGTGAACCCGACCAGCGTTGACCTCGAATGACGCAAGACCGACGAGACGGGTATGGCCTTCGAGCTCGTCGACCGGGCCAGCGGCGCGGCGAAGTTCACCGCGACGCGCTGCGTTCTGGTGTTCGGGTCGAATGCCCAGCTCCGCTCTGTGGCCGAGGTCTATGCCGGCAGCGACGGTGTAACCCGGTTCGCAGAGAATTTCGCCAAGGTCTGGGACAAGGTCATGATGCCTGACCGCTACGACGTCCGATCCTGATCGATTTAGGCTAAAAAAAGGCATCCCTTGAGGAGTGAATGGCGGGGCATTCAGGGTAGGATGCTCCGCCATTCTCATGTCCGCGGGGCATGCGGCGAAATCCTAAATTCGATGTCATTTTCGAACGCTTCCAAACTGCGTTCGTTTTCCAGGTCCTCATCGCCCACCAAGGCGGTGCACGCACCAAGATCAGATCGACACCCCATGAAGAATGCCCGTTTCCTCTCAGCCATGCTCCTTGTCGGGACGGCCCTGCCGCTTCCCGTCCTCGCCAACGGAACGCCAACCCTCGCGCCGCCGCCCCCGAGCGCGGTGAAGGTCCTGTCGCGGATCGACTTTGCCCAGGCGGATCAGCAGACCGCCAAAAGCACCGACGATGTCCGCGGCGCCTCGCAGACCAAGATGACCAGCCCGCAGCCGGTCGGCGCCTTCCCGACCAACGAGATGACGACGCTTCCGATTATCAGCCTCGACGGCGACGCCGATGCGATCAAGAAGGATGTCGCAGCCCTCCAGCAGACCCTGACCGAGCTGCAGCAGCTCCAACTCCAGACTAAGCAGGCGCACTGGAACGCCTCCGGCACGCTGTATTACCCGCTGCACCTGCTTCTGCAGGAGCACTACGAGGGCCTGTCCAAATACGCCGACACCATCGCCGAGCGCCTGCTCGCCGTCGGATCGTCGGCCGACGGCCGCGCCAACACCATCGTGAAGACCTCCGGCGTTCCAGAGATTCCCGGCGGCTTCCTCGATGACGCCCAGATCCTGTCGTGGTTCATGAACGCCTACAAAAGGGTCGGCGAGGAGGTGAACGCGGCCATCAAGGCCACGGAGAAGGTCGACCCGACGACGTCCAACCTGCTTCAGGAGGTCGAGCACGGCATCGCCAAGTACCAGTGGCAGATGCGCGCCCAGGTCCAGCGCACCAAGTCCGATCCGAACACGGGCTGGGACCTCAACGACAACAAGCCCATCGACCTTGCACCGCAGGCGCCTTCGAAGCCCTGATGCACCGGGCACACGTCCGTACCCTCCGAGGTAGGGGCGTGCGCCCTTCGAGATCGGATACGACATGACCTCACGAGAGACGTCCTACGACGGAACCACTATCGCCCTGCACTGGCTCACGGGCGGCCTGGTGCTGGTCCTATGGCTCATCGGCACCTTCCTGGAAGACCTCGTGCCCAAGGGCGCTCTCCGGTCCGGGATCTGGTCCGCCCACTTCGTCCTAGGATTTGCGTTCACCGGTGTCATCGCCATGTTGCTGATCTGGCGGCAAACGAAAGGGCGTAAGCTTCCGGTCGATAATTCAGGCCCCCTGCATGTTCTCGCCAAGGCGACCCATCTTGCGCTCTACCTGTTGCTCCTGGTCATCGCGGGCCTTGGGATCGCAAATGCCTTCGTGCGCGGTGTCACGTTAATCGGCCCGCTCGCTCTGCCGGCCCTCGGCGACCCGGAATGGCGCCGGCTGCTAACCCATTGGCACGGTCTCGCTGCCAACGTCCTGATGGTGGTCGCCGCCTTCCACACCGCGGCCGCCCTGATCCATCATTACCTCTGGCACGACACCGTTTTGCGCCGCATCCTCCCGGGACGCGCTTCTTCCGCCCCATACGAGAGATTCTAGGAACGATGCTTGCGTCCCATAAGGAAAACCACCTCATCGACCGTGTGGGCTGGCTGCGTGCCGCTGTCCTCGGCGCCAACGACGGCCTCGTCTCGACGGCGAGCCTCATCGTCGGCGTCGCCGCGTCCGCCGCAGCCTCCGGGGAGATCCTCATCGCCGGGACGGCCGGTCTAGTCGCCGGGGCGATGTCGATGGCGGCCGGCGAGTACGTCTCGGTGAGTTCGCAATCCGATACCGAACAAGCCGATCTCGCAAGGGAACGACGCGAGCTCGCTGAGGACCCTTCGGCAGAGCGTGAGGAACTTGCAGGAATCTACGTCGCCCGCGGTCTCGACCACGACCTTGCCCTCAGGGTTGCGGACCAACTCATGGCGAAGGACGCGCTCGGCGCCCATGCCCGGGACGAGCTCGGCATCTCCGAATTTACCACGGCGCGCCCGATCCAAGCGGCTCTGACGTCGGCGGCGACGTTCTCGGCCGGGGCGGCTCTGCCGCTGCTCGTGGCCGCGGTCTCACCGGCTAACATCGTCGTCTACTCGGTATCCGCCGCTTCGCTAGTGTTCCTGGCGGTGCTCGGCGCGCTTGGGGCCAAGGCTGGGGGCGCCGCCATCCCGCGGGCGACCGCACGGGTGGCCTTCTGGGGCGCCGCCGCGATGGCTGTCACGGCCGGCATCGGCCACCTCGTCGGCAAAGCCGTATAGGGAAGCGACGTTCCTATGCTGGGATGGCGCGATGCGCGCCGCCTCATTACGCTTCGGCTAGCATCTTCCGCAGTAGCGTCGGCGGGCCGGCGTACCCTGATGTGACGGCCGCCGCTTTTGATTTCAAAGCAGATGGGGTGGATGGCTCCCGCTCCGACTGACGGCATCTGAGTGCCAGGATGTGGTTGCTGTCGAAGCAGCCACGCAGATGCAGGAGCCATCCCCATGGAGATCATCACCGTCGGCATCGATCTAGCCAAGAGCATCTTCCAGGTTCACGCCGTCGACGCAGCTGGGCACGTCGTCGTTCGCAAGGCTCTGAGGCGGGCGCAGGTCGTGCCGTTCTTCGCCAAGCTGCCGCGCTGCCTGGTCGGCATGGAGGCGTGCGGCACAGCGCACCATTGGGCCCGGGAACTCATGAGGCTCGGCCATGACGTGCGGCTGATGCCGCCAGCTTACGTGAAGCCGTACGTCAAGCGCGGCAAAACCGATGCGAATGATGCCGCTGCCATCTGCGAGGCGGTGACACGCCCGAGCATGCGCTTCGTGCCGGTGAAGTCGACCGAGCAGCAGGCGGCGCTGGCCCTGCACCGGACGCGCGACCTGCTGGTCAAGCAACGCACGCAGCTGGTGAACATGATCCGCGGTCTGCTCGCCGAGTTCGGGATCGAGATGGCGCGGGGCCTGCGCCATGCGCTCGAACTGGCAGCTCGGCTCTCAGCCGGAGACGCGGCCGAGGTGCCGCCCCTGGCCCAGCGCGTAGTGAATGGGCTGGCCGATCAGATCGGCGCCGTGCAGATCCAGCTCACCCGGCTGGAGAAGGAGTTGCTGGCCTGGCATCGGGACTGCGACCTGTCACAGCGCCTGGCGACGATCCCGGGTGTCGGCATCGTCTCGGCGACCGCGCTGGCCGCCTCGGTGAGCGAGCCCGAGCGCTTCCGCTCCGGTCGGCAGTTCGCGGCCTCGTTGGGTCTGACACCGCTGCAGAACTGCAGCGGCGGCAAGGAGCGCCTGGGTCGGATCTCGCGCATGGGCGACCGTTACCTGCGCCGCCTGCTCGTGGTCGGCATGACCTCTCTGATCCGGCGCGCGAAGGCGACGCCGACTTCGGTCGACCCGCGGCTGCCGGCGCTGCTGCAGCGCAAGCCGGTGCGCGTGGTGACTGTTGCGGCGGCCAATCGCACGGCGCGGGTCGCCTGGGCGATCATGACCCGCGGTGGCACCTACCGCGCACCAGCGGCCATGGCCGCCTGACAGCACGGCGAGGAGACTTTGCCAGGTTGCGAGGACGATGAGAGTTGATGGCGAACCGGTCAGACCGGGAGCCGGGACACCCCGCCGAATGTCCAGGGCGTCATAGCCCGCTAAGCAGAGTGGGACCCAGCTCGCGGATACCATCAGGGCCAGCAGTCAACATGCACGACTGCATCAACAGGCCGGACACAAGACTGCACCCGACCAACGCGCCAGAAGCTCGATTCGCCACTTGCAATGCGGGAGCCATCCACACAGGACATCCGCACACGCAAGGAGAAAGGTCTGCAACGGGTCATCAGCGGACCTTAGGCCGAAACCACTGAAACGGCCGCTTGTAGCCACACAGCTACCGTTGCGATGCAATGGTCGGTCCCGCAGCCAGAACGTCCTAACGTCATGCCACATAAAGTTGACCTTGGCCGCACCTCGCCGATACGGTTGCGCCCATGGCTCAGCGGGGGATCCAGAACGAAGATCCGCGGGGCCGCGGCGAACTCGAACACGCGGTATAGCCGCCACTCTTCCGGCCGCTCCCTGGATACCGCCTCCTCATTCCGCGTCACGAAAAACGGCGTTGTCTTCGCGCCCCGGGTCGTCTTCACTTCGATGAGGAGCTTCTGGCCGGTCGCCAGATCAATCGAACTGACGTCTTAACCCACACCGTCACCCTCGTCGCGGGCGACCCAGACGACCTTCTTGGTCAGGTCAGAGCGTCCGGCTGCATGGAGACGACGCTTCTCAACCTCGACCACGAACTCCTCGCCAGCAAAGCCCAGCGCACGGTTACGTTCGTCCCGTCCGGCTGGATCGAACTTGCGAACGAGGCGCTCCATGGCGGCGTTGCGAGGACCAGTCTGACGCGCCGGCGGCGGCACGAACAGCGTACGGACAGCTATTGGTGGCGACGCGGGCGCGGCGTCTAGGTCAGGTATGCCAGCCAAGTATCCTTCGATCTCCGCGGCCAAGGCGTCCTGATAGTTGAAGCGGGGCTTATGGCCCCGCAGCCACGGCAGCCCGAGCTCGGCCAGGACCGCACTGATGTTTTGGTGCTTGAACTCAATGGAGCCGGCCGAGCGGCCTGTGACCGCCTGGAGAGCGCGGTTGTGTTCCCGCTTGTTGTAGGGGCGCCCGGCAACCTCGTCCGCGAACATGGCGAAGTAGTCCGTGACGACCGCGGCGACCTCCTCTAAGGACCAATCCGTGCCACTTTGAGCTGGATTTGGCAGCTCGCTTTCCACGAAATGACCCTCCTGAACCGGCCCGGCCGACGCTCTTGGGCGGTTGTAGCTGCGGAGTGGTGCGGGAGGCGAGTATCCTGGCCGCCCAGGCATTATCCCCGATTCGTTTCTGAGAGCGCCTTCGAGCATGTTGATCCGACTGGGGGGGAATTGGCTCAGGGCGAGTGATGTCGACAGGGCGGTACGGGCGGGAGGAAACCCCTTCGCCTCGCCCGTGCCGGTCACCTTCCAGGTGACGAGCCGGACCAAGATGCTGCTCGACGCTTGCGTCCGCCTCCTTGCCTATTCGAACCAGATCATCGCGCAAGACATTCCGGTCCGGCTCGTATTCGAAGACGGCCCTGCGATGGGGTATCTCGACCGAATGGGCTTTTTCGATCACCTCGCGCCTGAGGTTGAGGTGTCGCCGGATCGTCCGGCCGTGTCGGGCGCGCATGTGTTCGGCGGCAACAATCGGGGCCTCGTGGAAATCTGTGCCATCCGCCCGGGGATGGATGCCCACGACCTAATCTCCAAGCTCAAGGAGACCATTGGCGCGACCTGCGGGGCCCGGACCGATTTTCCGCAATTCGAGGATGCGATGTCGACGATCCTCTCGGAACTCATCGGAAACGTGTACCTGCACGGTGGCGACGGTGCGACCGGGCATGCGGCCTTCCAATCGTACCCCGCCTCCAACAAGGCGCGCGTCGTGGTCTCCGATAATGGGCGTGGGCTGATGCAGACCATTCGGCCCGCCTTGGAAGCTAGGGACCCGAGCTATCGCGACATCCGGGACATAGACCTGCTCGTGGAGATGTTCCGCGATGGCCTGTCGCGATTCGACGACCCCTCCCACGGAAATGGCCTGAAGGGGTGTGCGACTAAGGCGATCAAATATCGAGCCACACTCGATGTGCGGCTGAGGTCGCAAGCGGTGACGCTGGTGCCATCGGGGGAGGCGTACCTTCCGAACACCGCCATCCTCTCATCGGAGTTACCGGAGCTCGCTGGAACTCACATCGCTTTCGAGCTGTCTCTTGTCTGACGCCATCATCACCGCTTAAATGACGGACATGAACCAGGTGCTTCGATGATCGTGCTTCGCGATATGATGCCCAAGTCCGAGGGCTGGGGACGGGAGATGGGACGACCGGTTTTCTCGAAGCTCGTCGAGCATGTCGAGCGCAACCCCGACCAGACGATCTTCCCGATCTCCTTCAAGGGCGTGAAGCAGGTCGACTATTCCTTCGCGTCCGAGACAATCGTTCAACTCGCCCGCCGCTATAAGGGCGAGAAGGGCTTCTACTTGTTCGAAATCGCCACTCCCTACATCGAGGAAAACATCGACGCGGCCGCCCGACGTGTCGAGCAGCCGTTGGTGATTGCCGATGCGAAGGGCCATCGGTTCATCGGTTTCGAACCTAGTGCCGGATCGAAGGCGGCACTCGATTTCGTCGTTGCACGGTCGCACGCACGTGCCTCCGAAATTGCTGACGCCATTCACGTCACGGTGGCGAACGCCTCCATGAAGCTCAAGCAGCTCTGGTCCAGCGGCTTCCTGCTGCGGCGGGAAAGCGTCGCTGACACGGGCGGCGTCGAATTCGTCTACCAGCGCATCGCGTAGGCCATCGAGGTTCGTGGTGAACGGGACCTTGACGACGTTCGGTCACACCCCCATAAATGGCTTCACTTATGGAGATTGGCGCGCTGCCTATCTCGATGGAGATGAGGCATGTTCGTCGATCACCGCTTGGCCCACCGCAAGGCCTACCTGATCAACCTACTGGCGCGCATGTGCGCCGAGCTCGACATCACAGAGAGCCGGTTCCAGCAGGCTAAGGAGCGCTACGAGGGCGTCGCCCGGTGGCTTGCCGCCGGCGAGCATTTCCTGCTGCACGATCTCTCCATCTACCTGCAGGGCTCCACGGCCCTCGGGACGTCGGTGCGCCCCATCGGCAAAAACGAGCATGACGTCGACCTCGTCGCGTTCATGCCCTCGGGGACCACCGTGTGGACGCCGGCCTACATCAAGAAGGTGATCGGCGACCGCCTCAAGGCGCACGCGACCTACGCCAGGCTGCTGGAGGAGAAGATCCGGTGCTGGCGGCTCGTCTACGCGAACGAGTTCCACCTCGACATCACGCCGGCGATCCTGAACCTTGCCTGCCGCAACCAGGGTGAACTCGTCCCCGATAAGAGCCTGCGTGAGTGGAAGGGCAGCAACCCGCGCGGTTACCGCAAGGCGTTCGAGGCGCGTGCGGCGCTGGTGCCGGTCATCAAGCTCACGAAAGCATTGGACGAGGAAATCAAGAGCCGCGCCGACATCGAGCCGTTCCCCGTCGCCTCCAGCGGCCGCAGCATCCTCTGCAACTTCGTGCAAGTCGCCAAGCGGCACCGCGACGTCCACTTCGAGGGGCAGGACCTCGCCCTCTGGCCGATCTCGGTCATCCTCACCACGCTGATCGCGTGGAGCTACGAGCGCTGCGTCAAGGCGGGGGTCTACGACACCGAGTTCGACCTCATGATCGCCGTGCTGCGCGGCATGCCGGCCTTCATCCGCCGGACGCTGCCGGACGGGTCCCCGGGCTGGTACATCCCGAACGAGACCACCATCGACGAGAACTTCGCGGAGCGGTGGAACGACGACCCGGACAAGGCGGAGGCCTTCTTTACCTGGCACGCCAAGGCGGTGGCCGACATGGAGAACCTCGCGCGCGTCGATGGCACCGACCTGGTGCGGAAGCGGATGGACGAATCGTTCGGGCCCCGGCCGGTCGGCGCCGCCTTCACCGCGCTGGACAACGAGATCGCCAGCGCCCGCCGCTCCGGCCTGCTGAGGATGGCGCCGCTCGTCGGACTAACGGCCACGCCGGCCGTCGCGGCTGCTGTCCCCGTCAGGAGCAACACCTTCTACGGGCGGGACTGCGGATGAGCCCCCCCTTCCGTCCGCGGCGCCTCACGCTCGCCCAGCAGCACGTCAACCTCAAAGCCAGCCCCATCACCCGGGGTGATGGCGGCATCGCGGGTGGCGCGCTGACGTGGCGGTTCCAGGCCTCGCCGTCCCCGATCTCGCGCACGTACGATCTACGCCTGACGTATCGGGTCAATGGGGTGCCGGTCACCTTCGTCGATCAGCCCGACCTGACCTTGCTCGCGAACGGGGCGAGGATTCCTCACCTCTACTCCGAGCGGCCCCCGCGGCTCTGCCTGTACCTTCCCAGCGCCTACGAGTGGCGGCCCTCGATGCTGCTGGACCGCACCATCGTGCCCTGGGCGGTCCTCTGGCTCTGGTACTTCGAGGACTGGCTGGCGACCGGAGAGTGGCGTGGCGGAGGCGTCCATGTCTCCCCCGACGTCGAGGCCGAGATCATCGCCAACAACCCCGGCCTCATCGAGGTCCTTCAGCCCGAAAAGGAGGCCGCGTGATGGAAGCTAACATCGACGCTCCCGAATTCCGTAAGATCCTCACCCTCGACGGCGGCGGCATCCGCGGGGTCTTTCCGGCCGCCTTCCTCGCCAAGCTCGAAGAGCATCTCGACGAGCCCATCGGCCGCTACTTCGACCTGATCGTCGGCACGTCCACCGGCGCAATCATTGCGGCTGGACTGAGCCTTGGCCTCACCGCCGGGGAGATCCTCCGCTTCTACGAGGAGAAGGGCCCCGCCATCTTCGACCAACATCGCGGCCCCATCGCGAACTGGATCACGAGGCAGGCGCGGTCGGCTCGCCACTGGATGGGCACGAAATATTCCAACACGAGCCTTCGGGAGGCGCTGGACGAGGTGATCGGCGGTCGCCTGATCGGCGAGAGCCAGACCCGCCTCGTCATCCCGGCCTGGCATCCGATCCTAGAGCGCGTCTATCTCTACAAGACCGCCCATCACCCGCGTTTCGAGACCGACTACCTTCAGCCGGCGGTCGATGCCGCAATGGCGAGCGCGGCGGCGCCGACCTTCCTCGACCCTTACCTCACGAAGGAGGAAATCGAACTGGTCGACGGCGGCGTATGGGCAAACAATCCCATCGGCGTGGCGGCGGTCGAGGCGGTGGGCGTGCTGCAGTGGCCGGGCAACGGGCTCAAGATCCTGAGCATCGGAACGACCAACGACGTGAAGGCGCCCAGCCGGATCGGAGGCAAGCTCGGTGCGGCGCCGAACCTCGCCCGGCTCTTCATGGCAGGTCAGTCCCATAGCGCCCTCGGCGCCGCGAAGATCATCACGGGCGACGTGCACGACCGCAAGGCGATCTGGCGGATCGACCAGACCGTCCCGCTGGACCGCTACACGCTCGATGACGTCTCGCGCATCGCCGAAATGAAGAACCGGGCCGTGGTCGAGGCGCGCGAGCAGCTTCCCGACCTGCGCCGTCACTTCTTCGGGGAGGTCGCCCCGGCGTTCGAGCCCTTCCACCGGCTGCCGGCTGTGAAGGCCGCGGCGTAAGTAACCGCAGGAGAGCATGATGGCGAAGACACCGTCGAATTCCGGACAGCCCTGGACGCCCGGAGACACGCGGGCCCTGCGCAAGCTGGCCGACGAGAACACGCCGACGCGCGTGATGGCCCTGAAGCTCAAGCGCACGCCGACGGCGGTTCAGTCGAAGGCTGTCGAGCTCGGCGTTTCCCTCAAGCCGGTCAACCAGAGCCCCTATAACCGGCGGAAGTAGCGTTTACGGCGGGACGAGCCCGGCTTCCGGCGGAGGGCTATATCGGTTCCAGCGTCTCGGCCAACGCGGGCAGACGCGTGGCGAGATGCCGGAACACCCCAGCCTCGCGCCAAGCGTCCTGGGCGCCAACGACATAGAGGTTCTCCTTGGCACGGGTCACGGCCACGTTGAGGAGGTTCGGGTAGCCCCCGGCCCATCCCCGAGCGCCGCGCTGCGTCGGCAGCGAGGCCCCGAGCACGAGGATGACGGTGTCCGCCTCGCGACCCTGCACGGTGTGCACCGTGCCGATCCGGTCCCGGGTCCACGCGTAGGGGTCGGAGGTCCATCGCTGCAGCAGGCCGGAGGCTGACACACGCTCGCGGAGCCGTTGGGCCACGATGACGAACGGGCTCACGATGTAGAGGTCGGGCTCGGCCACGCCCGCTTCCGAGAGGCGGCGCAGCAGGGCCACCACTGCGGCTCCCTCCGCGTCCGACCACTTGTCCTCGGTGCGCCCGCCCACGACGTCGACCCAGCGGGAAGGGCCGAGTACGTCCCGGATACCGGAGGCCCGAGACGGTGTCGCGTGCACCATCAGGTTCGAGTAGGCGACCGAGTTCGAGAGGCTGAACATCGGGTCGGCGCAGCGCCGGTGGACCAGTAGGGGGAAGCCGACCTGCACCGAGCCCACGGTCTGCTGGAACTCGGCCACGAAGGTCGCCGAGGCGTCGGCGACCGCCTGGACGGACGCCTTCGGCGCATTCCAGCTCTCCGGGTCGAGCCCGAAGTCCGCGCAGATCGTCTCGGCCAACTCGGTGGGCAGAGACGTCACGGGCTCGATCTGGAGGGGGTCGCCGACCACTACGGACCGCTTTGTACGCATCATCGCGCCGACCACGGCCTGGGGCACGGCTTGTCCCGCCTCGTCCACGAGCAGCCACCCCAGCGTCTCCGGCGGCAGGTACCCGAGCATGCGCGTGACGGAGGCGAAGGTCGTCGAGATCACCGGCACGACGAGGAACAGGGTCGCCCACAGGTCGGGCATGTGCGGTCGCGTCTTCAGCTGCCACGCGTTCCGGCCGATCAGCGCTTTGAACAGGTTTTCGAGGTTGCTCCGGACCGGCACCGCGGCGGCATCAATGAAGGCCTTGTGGACCGCGAGGGCGAGCTCGAAGACTCGGTCCCGCTCCCGGTGGGCGGCGGCGTCGAGCCACGGAGCGGCGAGGTGAAGGACCTCCCTGTCCCGAGCGAAGAAGGCGGCATCGACCGCCCGCGCGCCGCATCTGCGGCGCATCACGGCCACCCGCTCCTCTGCCTGATCCCGGATCGCGACCGCCTGCTGGAATTCCCTGGCGGCGGCCTTCCTCGCCTTCTCGGCAGCGCCATGCTGGCCCTGAGCGGATGCGGAGCGAGCGGCGGCATCGCCGGCCTCACGGTCGGCGCGCTCCAGGACGGCTCCAAGCTGGTCATTGCTCGTGGACCAGTCCCTCGCCGGCCTCGTCCAGAACATCCGCGCGAAGAAGCCGGGCCGACGGGCCTGGTGCGCGTCCAGGGCCTGCTGCGCCCGCTCCCGCACCTGCTTCGCCCGAGATGCCTCCGCCACCGATTCCTGGTGATCCTGCTTCGCCGTGGCGGTCGCTTCCTCAGCGGCATCCGCGGCACGGGCTGCCCTCGCGGCCGCCGACCGAAGTTCAGGCAGCGTGCCGACCTCTTCCCGGGCGGCCTCGATCTCGACCAGGAAATTCCGGACTTTCGCCACCTCGGCCTGGAACTCAGCCCGGGCTTCCTGCCACTTCTTCAGGGCCTCGGTCCGGTTGCGAGGCGGGCTCTCCCTGTCGACGACGAGGGGGCGGCGCTTGCGGACCTTGCCAGGTGCGCTCGGATCGGGCTCCTCGATCCATTGCGGGCTGCCCGCCACCTCGGCGAGGTAGGTCCGAAGCCCATGATCGGGATCGACCCACGCCGCCTCGCGGAAGGCGAAGCGGTTCGAGGCATTGCCGAGCACGGCCGCGATCAGGCCCCAGGCCTCGACCCCGCCGCCGACCTTATCGGCCACCGTCTTGAAGTAGCGCAGGCTACCGGCGTCGTCCGCGATGGCCTTCAGGGCAGGGAGCTCGCGGCTGACGTTCTCGACCGCCTTGTTGTTCGACGAGGCCACGAGCATCTCAAAACCGCGCAGCCGTTCGTCCACCCGGTGGATGGGAACGGTCGCCGTCCCGACCTTGGGCTTGGCGCCGGAAGCCGTGAACGCCTTCTCGGGCACGTCGAAGGCGCACATAGCCTCGGCGCGGCGGACGACGAGCGCGGCGACCATGTCCCGGAGCAGAGTGGTCTTCCCGGTCCCGGGCGGCCCGTTGACCGGGAACAGGTCGATGCCCGGCAGGTCCGACATCGCCACGTTGACCGCGCCCTGCTGCAGCAGGACGAGGGGATGGCGGCCCGGCGCGGGCCAGCGTCCCGGCGGGAAGCGCCCGGGAGTCACCGACGCGGCCATCACCGCCTCGCCTGCGAGGACGTCCTTCCGCTCGGCGCGCTTGGTGATCCCGAGATAGGACCGGAGCGCGGTGGGGACCGTCCCCGCCGTCACGAGCTTCCTGACCGCGGCCATGTCCTCAAGGAAGAAGCTGCCCATCAACGGTGCGTCGGGCGGATCCTGGGCCTTCCAGTAGTGGTAGACGCGGATCGCGAAGGTCGGTCCCTCGACGAGGCTGGGATGGAGCCCCAGAGTCCCGACGAGCCAGTCGTAGGCGCCACGGACCGCGTCGGCGTCCAGCGGCAACGGCTTGCCCTCGTCGTCGACCCGACGGAGCCGACGGTCGAGATCCTCGTTCAGCTTGGTCTCGGCCTCGGGCCAGCAGCCCAGACCGACGAGATCCTGCTTGAGGGCAAGCGGCAGGCCCCAGGCGAAGCTCGACAACGCCGTGGCCGCGCCTTCCTCGACCAGCACGCCGGTCTTGTCGACGGTGACGGTCGCGATTGCCGCCATGCCCCGCGCGACGGGCCGGTCCTGGTGCTTGTCCACGAAGACGGACAGCAGGGCGTTGGTGGCCTCGTCCATGCGCACGGCGCCGAGGACGACCTGGTAGAAGAGCTGCTTGTTCTGCCTGGCCTTCTCCCCGGGCTGCCGCCACGGCAGGCCCCCGTCGAGGGCGGCGATCCGGCGTGTGTCGCCGTCGGCCATGTCCGCGGGCTTGCGGTAGGTGACAGGCGACAGCACCTCCAGCGCCGTCCACGCCGAGAGCACGTCCTCAGGCCGATTCCTCACCGGCGGAGGCGCCTTGCGCGGGCCTCGGTCCAGCCATGGCGGCGGCGATGAGGGCTTTGCCTCAGGCTTCGGTTCGGAAGGCGGCGCCTTGGGGGCGGTGGGTCGGGGAGGCCACGGAGGCTTCGACGGTTGCGCAGGAATCGTCGGCGCGCGCGGAGGCGCCTTGGACGGTTCGGCACCTTCCAGAGCCGCGGTCACCTTGGCCTTGAGGCGCCCGGCTCTCTCCGTCGAGCGCTGACCGAGTTCGGCAAGAAGGCTCTTGAGGACCTTCGGGTCGCCCTCGGCTGCCGAGAAGATGCGCTCCAGCTCGACGATGCTAGCGCTGAGGTGGGGACGGGACATCGAAATTGACCAGGAATCGTACGGCCAAGTTTCCTATCGTGGCGGTCCCTTGTCCAGACACACCGTCTAGCTATGCAACTACAAGGCGACAACGACGGAAGGTACAAAGCCCGACTGTTCGTCATGGTGCCCCGTGGATTGCAGACTACCCGCGTGCGCCCGATCCGATAGTCGGCCGCATGATGCACGTGCCCGTGGATCCATATGTCCGGTCCCCTGTCCATGATCATGTCGGTGAGATCGGACGCGTAGCTCCACGCGAGGTCCGCGTGCGGGTCTTGCAGGCTGGCCGGATGCGGGGCGTGATGTGTCACGACCACCGTCGGGCCATCGTAAGGTCGGGCGAGCTCGTCCTCGATAAAGGCTCGGGTCGCCCGGTGCATCGCGAGCACCTCGCCCGGCTCGATCCTATCCCGGGAACGGGGACCCGTCCTGATCCGGCGGTAGTCCACCATGCCGTTGCGGCCCTGGGCGGTCCGGAAGGTGGGATCCTCGAACGCCAGTCCGGGCGGGCCTCGATGGGGACGGGTCGGTGCCGGGGAACGGACCTGCCTGGCGGGTTCCCAGGGCCTCAGGCGGGGGGCGGTGCCAACCGGTTCGCGACGGCTTGGTGGACGGCTTCGCGCTGCAAGGGAGCGCCACCGTTCGTGCGCCTCTGCAGGTGCCCCAGGGCGCGCCGGAGCACGTCGTCGAGCCGGACGGAGGGGTGGAGCCCACCCGTCCCTGAGCCCGTCTGCAGGGCATCCCGGAGGGCATCGACGATGGCGGCGTCGAGGGCCCGCGGATCCGGCGCGCCCGCATCCCGGCGTGCCTGGCGTTCAGCGCGCTTGCGGTCGCGGTCGGCCTCGCGCCGGGCACGGGCGGAGACGGTCGGGGGATGGGGCATGGCGGGAGGGGAGAGCATCATGGCTTCCCGATCCTGCCTACGGCCCTGGCAAGTGACCAGGGGGCCTGGAACGACAACGCCCGCCGCGGGGTCACCGGGCGGGCGAAGGTCTGGTCGACGATGTGGTGCAAAGTAGACCCGGCAGAGATCTCTCGATCCCAGGCCTCAATGTAGACGCGCCTCAGGCGACGGACAAGGCAGGTAGAGGTAGGGATCTATACCGACGCGCGCGAGGTGAGAGAGGAGCTTCGCCTCGTTCCAGGGCTCGAGGGGGGCGGAGTGATGCGGGCGGCCATCCGCCATCTCGATCTGCAGCGTCGAGGCCGCGCACATCATGTTGTCCCACGGCGAGCACCAGCCCTGCCTCTGGCCGTCGCGCTCCGCCTCCAGGGTGCGGGCACGGTAGTACTCGTACAGGGCCAGGAGGCGCTGCAGGGGGCCGTGGATGAGCCAGGGCTGGGTCTGGGGCTGGGGCGCGGCCTTGGACTTGCGGCGGCTGGGGCGGGCCTCAGGGGCCTTGGCGGCGGGGGCGGCCGGTGCCGGGGTCTCGGGCGGGGCGGGGCAGGCAGGGCTGGCGTAGCCACCCTTTAGATTACGTGCCGGAACTGCGACACTCTCCGAGACGGTCTCCTCCGACGGGACGGACTCGACCACCGTTTCGGCCGGGTGGGCATCGAGGGCGCGGTAGACGGTGGCGCGCGAGCAGTCGAGGATGCGGGCGATCTCGGTCACCGGCAGGTCCGCGGCGGCCTGGAACTCGCGGGCCAGCCGGGCGACCTCGGCGAGGGTCTGGGCGTGGGCGGCGCGGCTCGTGGCCCCCTCACGCTGGCGCCGGGCGGCGGACCGCTCCGTGGCCGTCTGGGTCGGCGCGTCGGGGCGAAGCAGGGTCAGGCCGAGCTCGTCGCAGAGGTCGGCGGGCAGGTTCAGGTCGGACCGGACCTTGTCCAGCTTCGGGGTGTAGAGCGGGGTGACGGCCTTGCCCTTGTGCATCCGCACCTCGCCGGCCTTGTGCTGGCGCAGGCGCCTCGCGACCGACCCGAGGTAGGCGCGCAGGTTCTCCTGCGTGAGGCCGTCGCCGACGACGTAGGGGCCGAGCTCCATCGCCCAGGAATCGGCGTCGCCGCCCACGCCGGTCCGCGCCCGGGCGACGGCGAGGTGGAAGCACACTAGGTCGCGCTTCTCCAGCCGGGCGAGACGGTCGGGACCGAGGGACAGGACGCGGAGGAGCTCGGCCTCGACGGCGCCCCACAGTCCCCGGGAATGCGTGCGCAGGCGCGGGGGCGCGACCGGACCGCCCTCGGCCAGGGCCTGCGCCTTGCGGGAGGCCCGGCGGGCGTCGCGCTCCTCGCGGTACAGCGCGGTCTCGGACCGGGAGAACGGGAGCACGGCGTCGGCGAGCGTGTCGAGGTCGTGGCGCTGCACGTCCTCCCAGCTCTCGGGCCAGAGGAGGCGGACGCGCTCCTGGCTCTTCTCGTTGACGCTGCCGGCGACGCGGTGGACGCGGGCCATGTCGCCCACGCTCCAGTCGAGGTCCATGCCGGCCCACACGGCAGCGTTGGCGGCGGCCTTGGCCCGGACGCGCTCGGCGTTGGCGGCGCCGGTCTGGACGGCCTCGCCCCACAGGCAGCGGATCAGGCGCCGCACGCGGGCCTGGACGCAGGCACGGAGGGGGCGGCGGGACAGCCACACGCACCACAGGCCGCGGCCGGAAAACAGGATATAGCTCGGCCGCGGGATCCCAGCGGCATCCATGCGGGCGAGCAGGATGCCCGCGATCTCCTGGGGCGGCATACCGAAGAAGGGGCTGCCCGGCTTGATCTCGCAGTCCGCCCACATCAGGGCATTCACGCGCGCGAGGGCGTGGGCGCCGCGGGCTTCGTAGTGTCGCTGGAGCGAGACGTGGGATGCGGCGTGCGCGGCCGGGTCCCTGGCGAGCTCGCGGGTGCGGAGCTGGACGCCTTCGGCGAACCGGCTATCGACGATGACCGTGGCGTTGCCGCGGGCGCGGGGGGCGTGGACGGTGCGGAGGTGGGCGAGCTTGGCCTGGAGGGCGGTGCGCTCCTCCTGCTCGCGCAGCAGCGTCGCGACGTCGGCCCGGTCCATCAGGACGGACGGGACCGGCGGGACAGCGTAGGCCTGGCGAGGGGTGAGTGGCATCGGGCTCTGCGGGTCGTCGCAGGGCACCACACCCGCGAACCTGCACAGTGTGGGTCGCGTCGCGCCCTTCCACAAGCGGGGCAGTTCGGCCCCGAGGGTCGGAGGTTAACGGCCCGAAACCTTCCCGCGAGAGACCCTGATACACACCCCGTCCAGGCCCCTGGGTCGCCGCCACGCCATGCCGCGCGCACCGGCCGGTAGGGGAAGGACCGGCGATGCGATCCTGACCCCCTGACGGGCATCCAGGAGCCTCGAAAAAATCTTGGGCAATCCCTCGCGGCACCGCAGCACGGCCGGCGGCTGCCGGTTGCATGCGGCACTGAGTGGGGGATCACCCCCATTGAAATCATGTTGTTTTGTGGCGGTGTGTGGCTCTGGCCCCGCTGGGCCGCCCACCTCCGCGTGGAGGAGCGCGAGGCCAAGCGCGCCAGGATCCAGGGTGAGCTCCGCCTCGGCTACCCGCGTCAGTAAAGAGAACCGAACACCAGTTAGCTACGCAGCGGCCCAGGGATAACTCTCCCGGGCCGCTTGCGTTTGGGCGAGGCCGTCCCAGGCTCATTAACCATGGATCCGAACGCCCAGCTCGCCCTCGTCATCGTCACCGGCCTCCTCGCCTTCGCAGGGCTTTTCCGCCCCGAGGTCAGGAAGAAACTCGGCGACCTGCGAGCCCTCACGTTCCCGGGAGGATCAGCCGACCTGACCGGCGGCGAGGCGGCCGCTCAGATCGAGGCCCAGAAACACGCGCCAGAAACCGAGCGGCTCCCCGTCCCGACACCCGAACCCGGCGAGCGGCTTCCGGAACTCCCACCGCCCAGCCCCGTGTACGGTCCGCTGGAGACCGAACTGCGCCACCGCATCGAGACGGTCGTGCCGGGCGGCCTCGACGTCCAGATGGCGTGGGCGGTTCGGATCGCCGTCGCCGCTCAAGTCGAGCGAGATCACGAGCAAACCTACAGGCTGATATTCGGGAGCCAGATCACAGCCCTGAAGGAGTTGAACGTCCGCGGGCCCATAACTGTCGCGCAGGCCAAGGAAATATACGCCCTCACCGCCCTGCGGAATTACCCCGACATCTTCAAGCCAGAGACGTTCGAGGCGTGGGGCGACTACCTGCTCACGCGGGGTCTGGTGGCGGTCGAGCGGCAACCCGTAGACGACGATACTCGGGCCGCGCTCACCCCGCTCGGGAAGGACTTCCTCATGTTCCTGACGGGCCGTGGCCTGAGCGAGCACAAGTGGGGCTGAGGTCGGACTAAGCGATCGTTTCGTTTTCGGGGAGCCAGGGGCAAAACGAAACGATCGCTTAGTCGCCGGTCCCGAGGTCGGCGGTCCCTGAGGCGCAGGCGGCCGTGTTGGAGGCGAGCTCGCCGTTCGGGAACAGGACCATCCGGCCCAGGCGCCCGACGTCGATCATCACCATCTCCATGCTCTGGACCGCTACGCCGGATTCCGTGCGCGCCGTCCAGCGCCCCGTCCGGGTGTCGCGTGTCTCGCACCGCACCCGCACGCGCCACTCGCCGGGACCGGTCCGGACGAAATCCAGACCCGTCGTCACGGTCACGGGGCCGCGGAGCTCGACCGCCCCGGCGGACCAGCGGGCCTACCATGACGCCCGCGACGGCGGGAGGGGCCGCCACGAGGGCGACCGCGATGAGGATCGCGCGCATGCTCAGACCTCCAGGATCAGGGCCGGGTCGAAAGCCGGGTTCTCGACCTCCCGCGTCGCCGGCCGGAGGCGGGATGCTAGCCGCTCCGTCACGTAGCCTCGCGGGTTCGCCACGACCCGCGTGGCCCCGACCGTGTAGTCCCGGCACTCGTGGATGTGCCCGTGGATCCAGACCGCCGGCGCCGTCGGCCCCTCCAACACCGCGGAGAGGTCGGAGGCGTAGGCGGCGTCCAGCGGCGTCCGCCAGCCACCGCCGCGCAGGCTCCGCTCGTGCGGGGCATGGTGCGTGACGACGACCGTCGGGCCCGCGTACGGCTCCGCCAGCGCGGCCTCGATGCGCTGGCGTTGCTCGCGGTGCAGGTCGGCGGAGAAGCGGGGCAGGAATTTGCTGTAGTCCTGCGGCCCCCTGCGCCACTTGATCCGCCGCACGTCCCGCATGCCGCCCTCGCGCGCGGCCCCCTCCGACATCGCGCGGGCCTGCTCGTCCAGGCGGAGAGACCAGTCCGTCCAGAGCGTCGCGCCGATGAACCGGACCCCCGCGATCTCGGCGACCTCGCCCTCGATCAGGAGGTGGATCCCGGCGGCCGCCGCCAGCTCGCGCGCCTCGGCGACCTCCTTCTGGTACGTCGTTTTCCAGAAGTCGTGGTTGCCGGGCACGTAGACGACGGGGCCGGCGAGCCCCCGCAGCCACGGCAGGACGCGGTCGCACAGGTGCTCGCACACGTCCCCGGCGATGACGGCGACGTCGTGCTCGGGCGGGTCGAGATCGAGCGGGTGCACGTCGAGATGCAGGTCCGAGAGGACCCAGAGGCGGGCGGTCATGGCGGGAATCCTCCGGCCGCGCTCAGAGGAGCGCCCAGGCCGTGCCGTTGCTTGTGAATACTGCGACCCTACAGGCCAAAGCTTTCCGAAACCCTGGCCGGAAGGTGAAATACGGTGCCATCCACGGGCTGTACCCGATCTCGACGGCGCCCTCGGGGACGCCGGCGAAATCGGTGCGGGTGCCGCGCGCGACCGCCTGAGCCGAGCGCTGTCCGGTGCGCAGGCAGGCCGCGCGGCCGCCCGGCTGGACGACGAGGCGCACGTCCCGGAGCGCGAGCTCGTGCAGGTGCGCGACGACGCGGCCGCCCTCGCGCACCGACCAGACTTGGCGCGTGAGGTTGCGGTAGACGTCGGTCACCGCCGGGCCCCGAGGGGCTCGAACGCCAGCGCGACGTTCTCCGCCGCGGCGGCGACGCCGGCGGCCGCCTCGGGGCTCAGGACGCCGGCGTCGCGCAGGCGCCCCGCTTCCAGCGCCCGGGCCCGCAGGCCGGCGCCGGAGAGCCGGCAGATGCGCCCGCCCTCCCACGCCGCCTGGATCCGCGCGACCGCCGCGGCGACGGGATCACCGGGGCTCACGGCGCGCCTCCGGGAGCGAGGGCAGGCCGAGGGCCGAGTTGTAGGCCCGGTTCGCCGCCACCAGGGCTTCGGGTCCCGAGAGCGCCCGCTGATCCGCGAGGCGGATAACGTGGAGGATGTACGCCTCCATGCCGAGGGCCGCCTCAGGGTGGGCCGTCCCCGCCGACCGGTGGGCGCGCAGGGACGAGAGGAGGTAGTCGAGGACGGGAGCGTGCATGGCCTGTCCTCCCCTCAGTGCCGCGGCCCGGACGAGGGATCGAGGCGCACCGCCATGAGGACGTCCACCAGCCGGGCGAGCCGGCGCATCGAGCCCCCCCTCCAGTGCTGGGCCAGTAGCGAGAGGTCGGTCTCGTCCAGCGTGCCCCAAGCCTCGTCGAGACCGCGTTGGCGGCAGGCCTCGCGCGAGACCTGGGGCGCGAGAATGCGGAGGTGCTCCGGCCCCGGCAGGGCGCAGTCGAGCTGCACGAATCGGTCGAGCAGCGCGGCCGGGACGGAGGCGACGTCGTTCGCCGTCGCGATCCAGGGCACGTGGCTGAGATCTGCCTGCGCCTCCACAAACTGGTCGTGGTAGGCGGAGGCGTTCTCCGGATCGGTCATGCCGACGAGCGCGTCATAGAGGCGGCCCCCGTTCGACTGCTGCGTGCCGGAGGCCCGGCCGAGCTCGTCGAGGAGCATGGCGGGGTTCGCCGTCATGCTCGCGACCATCTCGGCCAGCGCCCGGCACGGATGCCCGGTCTGCCAACGGCGCGGCGTCGCCGCCACGGAGGAGTTGTCGGCGGACGCGTCGCACGGGATGCGGGCGAGGTGCAGCCCGGCGAGCTCGCAGAGCCTCCGGACGTACCGCGTCTTCCCGGCGCCGGGCGGCCCCGTGAGGATGACGCGCAGCCCGCCCCAGGTCCGGCGGCCGCCCTGCAGGCGCACGATGGCCCGCGTCACGTCCGCGAACTGCGGGAACTCCGCGTCCAGCGCCGCCACGAACCCCGCCCAGCTCGCGGGCACGGTCACGAGGGGCAGGTGCTTCCCGACGATGGCGCCGACGGCCGCCTTGAGCTCCTTGAGCGCGTCCGGCTTCAGCCCCGCGCCGAGCCTCGGAAGGGCGAGGAGCGTGTCCGGCGGCGGGCCGGCAACCTCGTCTCCGAGGTCGAGCGGGTCGAAATCCGGGTCGCGCGGGTCCGTGCCCGTGTCGTCGCGGACCGGCCCCCGCCGGACGACGGCGCGGATGGCGGAGCGGGTCTCGCCCTGGTCGAGCGCCGCGCAGAACCGCACGACCTCGCTCTCGGAGAGGAGATCCTGCCACGCCCGCTCGCGCATCTGGGCGCGGGGGACGGGGTGCTTGGGGTCGTGCCCGCCCTGCAGGATCTGATGGCCGAGGTAGGAGAACTCCGTGCGCGTGACCATCAGGGCCCGCCGCTCGCAGTCGTCGAACGTGCCGCCGAGGTAGACGTCGGTCTCGTGCATGGCGAGGACGGAGTTCGCGTAGTCCCCGAGCCAGGCGGTGGAGAACCGGCAGCGGGAGGCGTACTCCTGGCAGTCGTCGCGCACGTCCGAGGTGAGCCGGGTGTCGGCGGCGGCATCCGCGAAGGCCTCCGTTAGCGTGGATGCCACCGCCACGGTGACGGTGCCCTCGTCGAGGGCGGCCAGGGCGTCGAGCACGCCGCGCGGCAGCCCGTCGAGCGGGATCGAGCGGGACCACGCGAGCAGGTCCGGGCCGGGGTGCCCCCAGAGCAGGGGCCAGCCGTAGCGGAGCTGACGCAGGGTCGCGGGGGCGGTGACGGTGTCGGGGGGCGTGTACGCGTGGCGCAGCGCCCGGGCGCGCTCCGCGCGCCGGATCTCGTCTGTCATTGGTCTACTCCCACTGACAGCCTTCCCGCGGAAGGCCTGATAAGGGACGTTGACCGTAGCAGCGCCGGGTTAAGGCTTCGTTTCGCGCCGGGCCCGGGCCGCGGCGGAGTCTGCCTGCATCCCGCTGACGAGCTCCAAGGCGCGCGCCAGCATGCCGTCCAGCCGCTCCTGGAGGAGATCCTGGCCCTGCGGCGACAGGCGGCCGCCCGGCGCCAGCGAGACCTCCTCGTCCCCCTCGCGCGCGGCATCCTTCACGGCCTCGTCCCACATCCACGCGACGGCGAGCATCAGGTGGCCGAGGGCGCGGGGAGACCGGCTCGCCGCGGCGCGGCCAAGCAGCGACAGGATGGCCGGCGGCAGGCCGTGCGAGAGGATCCGCCCGCGCATCATCGAGCGCGTGTTCATGCCGGTGATGGCCGAGAGGTCGCTGGTCCACTCTCGCGGCCCGAACAGCCGCCGCGCCGCGGTGTCGATGGCCTCCCAGAGGGGCTCGGCGATGGCGTCATGCTCCACGGGCTGCCCGTCGATCAGGGCCTGGCGCCCGTCGTAGGACAGCACCGAGCCCACGTTCCGGGCGGTGATGACTGCGCCCAGTTCCTTGAGCCGGGTCGGGTTCACGAGCCCGACGGGCGTACCCACGACCGGCACGCCGTCGGGGATCGGGTGGAGCATGATGCGCACTGAACGGACGGTCCTGAGGAGGGCGCGAGGATCCGCGCTCCCGACGTTCCTGCCACCGCGAGCCGCCACAGGCCAGGGTTAACGCGGTCGCCGACGCCGCAGGCCGAATGGTTCGTATACGCGACATCTCGGGGGCGGGGCGGTCCGGATGTCGCGTATAGAGGCCACTGTCGGAACCGCATGGTTAACGCGGTCGCCGACACCGGCCGCCGGGCAACTCATATAGCTTGTGTCGGGGGCCCCGGGGGCCCGGATAACTCATTTACGAGTTCATCCAGGCCCCCGCCGCCGTCAACATGGTTACCGCAACCGGCGGCAGGACCCCCTGTTCCGGGGCCGCGCCGAGGGTAGCCTGAGGGGCATGAAGAAGGCGCATCCCATCCGCTGCCGGGCGCTCGCCGCCCGCCGTGCCCGGCAGGCCCGCACGCTTGCGGCCCGCCGCCAGGTCGAGGCCATCGCCGACAGGGTGGCCGTGGACCTCGACGCGCTGGCGAGGTTCGGCATCGTGCGCATCCCGACGTCCGCCCGCACCCGTCCCTACGACCCGTTCATCGACAGCGACATCCGCCCGAGGATCCCGAGGCTGCCCAGCTTCGAGCCGCTCGAACTCATCGCGCTGCCGGCCTGGGAGGCCGCCACGCCGCCGGCGTCCGGGATGCAGTTCGACGCCGAGGGCAACCCGACCGCCTACGTCATCCCATTGGATCCGCCGGCCCGCACCCGCGACGCCGACCTGCCTGCTGTGGGGTCCTTCCATGGCTGAGCCCAAAGACGTCGTGACCTAGTGCGAGGAGAACCTCACCCTGCGGGCGCCTGACGGCCGGGAGAACCACTTGCGCCTCCACTGCTACCAGCAGGGCATCCTCGACGCGTGGACGCCGGGGTGCACCGTCAGAATCCTCAGCGAGGAGGAGCGCCGGCGGCTGTGCGGTCCGAACCTGATGGAACTGGTCTGCCTGCAGTTGGCGCTCGATGCCGGCGGAGAAGTCGTGGTCTACGAGCGGGCCGACGACGCGAGGAGGGGAGCGTGAGCGTCCGCATCACCGCCACGATGGGCGGCTTCACCCTGCAGCCTTGGGAGCCCCCCGCCGCCCCCGGCGAACCGCCCCGACGAGTTCTGGTGGATCGAGTGGGCCGAGGGCATGCCGCTTGAGCCGGCCCGCATCGAGTATCGGGAAGGGCGCCCGGCCCAGATCTCCGAGATCAGGTCGGACTACGCCATGGACCTCGCCGAGCGTGGCGTGCGCCTGGTCGAGCCTGTCCTGCCGCCGGGCCGGATCGCCGCGGCGGTCTCCAAGTTGGAGGAAGCCGTCGCCGGCTGGCCGGTGCTCGACTGCGTCTTGGACGACGCAAGGGAGGCCCTGGCCATCCTCAAGGGAGAGCCGGCCGCCTAGCGCAGCCCCGCGAGCACGGCCGCCTCGACCGCCGCGCCCAGGCCTTCGGTCTCGCGTCCGTGCTCGCGGACCTCATGGACCAGCGCAGACGCCCGTCCTCGGCGGACGACGACCGTGCTGCGCTCCGGGCCGACCATCACCCGCACGGTGATCTCGACGATGGCGCCGGCGCCGGGGCCGTCCTCGACGGGATAGAGGGGGGCGTCGCTCATGGCGGCGATGATCGCTGGGGCCGCGGCCGCCGGCAATCGGGGTGACGAAGCGGTCCAAATCCCACACTCCGGCCGCGCGGTCCCCGTGCACGGCGGCCGCGCCCCGGCCGGGGGGAGCTTGCCACGGCATGAGAGTGGTCCCCGAACGCGCGTTCGAGGACCCCTTCTGATTTCATACGAGCGAGGGAATGCCGGGTCCGCGCGGGGGAATTCACCCGAGCGTGTGAACGGTACTTTGTACCATCATATGGTTGTATAAGGGTACAAAGTACCCTATGTCTCCTACCAGACAGGAGGCAGCCATGAACAAGCAGATCGACAAGGCCAATCTCTTCCGGAACGCCTGGAGCATCGTCCGCCACACGGCGATGGACCTCGACCTCACACCCGAGTGCGCCCGCCAATTCTTCGGCGCGGCCCTCCGCAAGGCCTGGGCGCAGGCCCGCGCCGAGGCGGCCGCCCCCACCGCTCCCAAGACCGCCATGCTCACGTTCCATACCGGCAAGGGCCGCCGCGACCGCGCCTGGCTCGCCAGGGTCACCGGCACGGATGCCCGCTTCGGGTTCGCCCGCCAGTTCCTGCGCGGCCAGGAGTTCTGGGACAACGGCAACAAGGTCCGGTTCGACATCGAGCTCGTCGAGGGCGCAGCGTTCGAGGACAACTCCTACGGCTACTACGTCGTCCGTGACGGCGCCCTCGGGGAGCTGGCCGACAAGGCCGCCTTCACCGCCCTGTTCGCCTGAGCCTCCCAGGAGCCCGCCCCCATGTCCAACCGCGCTCGCCTCGTCTCCCTCATGGAGCGCCTCGCCCTCTCGAAGGGCGACGTCGCCCGCATCGCCCGCGCCAGCGATGCCACCGTCGATTCGTGGCTCAAGCCCGAGACCAGTAAGAGCCACCGCGTCTGCCCGGACGTGGTGCTCGCCGTCATCGAGCACGGAGCCGGGGATCCGATCTGCGCGACGGCGTCCGAGGCGGCCGACGTCCTGGGCGTCACCGTCGCCCGCGTCCGTGCCATGGCCATCGACCTGCAGGTCGGGCTCGGCGGCGCCCTGTGGGCAGCCGGGCAGGACGAGGTCCTCGCCCGCGTCGAGGCCGGCGAGCCGGTCACTCTGGCGTTCGGCACGGTGGCGTTCCTCGTCCTGCCCGGCTGGGCGTTCGTGCCCCTGCAGGGACGGGACGGACGCCGGTGCAAGTTGGCCATCCGGGCCCGCATTGTCGCCGGCGCCGACGGAGGCCGCCGCCTCGACACGCAGGCCGATGACTGGGCCGACGAGGCCACCACGCGGGCGGAGGCCTCCACGGCGGCCGCCGTCGCCGAGAGGATGGAGGAGGTCCGCGTGCTCGGCCTACGCCGCGTCGAGGCCCTCGATGCCGGCGACGAGGCCGAAGTCCGGCGCATCGACAAGGTCCTCGACCTCGTCGGGCGGTCGGTCGAAGCGGTCGGAACGTAGGGGAGCGTGGTATCCCGGTGGTATCCGTCAGATAGAGGGATACCACCGAACTAGGCTATGTGCCTATAATTGTTGGAGCGGGCGATCGGGATCGAACCGACGACATTCAGCTTGGGAAGCTGACGTTCTACCACTGAACTACGCCCGCATCCGGCCGCTCAGGAGGCGCTGGCGCCTCTTTGAGCCGGACGATGCCTTCCGAAGCCGGAGACATCGGGAGGCTGTCATTTTCATAAGCGATGGCCGGCGCCTGTCCACCCCAAAAATGCGCGCGCTGTCGGATCCGCTGCGATCAGGCGGATCCGGTCTCGTCGCGGGACCGGATTCCGGCGCTGCGGCCGGCGATCAGCCAGTAGACGAGGCCCGAAACCGCGCCGGCGAGAAGCAGGATCGCGGCGAACCGGGCCTCGGCCGCCGCGGCCTCCGAGCCGGAGGGTGGGGCTGCGCCGCCGCGGGCGAGCCAGGGCAGGAGTGCCGTCAGGCCGCCCGAGGCGGCGGCGTACCAGATCGGAGAGCGCAGCCCGAGGGTCTCGCCGAACAGTGCGGCGAGCGTCGGTGGCAGGATCAGCAGGAGGCCGAGCGCCTGGGCGAGGCCGAACGCCGCCATCACCGCCACCTCCGGCGGAATGCCGTCGGCGAGGTCCGTCAGGCCAGCCATCAGCCCGACGAGGCCAAGCCGGCCGAAGGCCTCGCGGAAGGACGGGTCGAGGAACACGCCGGCCGCGAGCGCCAGCGTTCCGGCGGGTACCGCCATCACCAGGGCGAAGGCCGCGAGCAGGAGGCGTCCCAGCAGCCGCATCGGAAGGTCGGATCCTTGCCCCGCACCGTCGGCCGGCGGGACGGAGCGAGCGATATGTCGTCCGAGCCGGGCCGGGCAAGCCGCCGGTGGCGATCGTGCCGGTCCAGGCCTTGAATGCCCGCCACGTCGCCTCGATCCCGGTGAGGCCGATCGCCCGGTGAGGCCGACCGCATGGGAACGCAGGGCTTGGAAGCGGCCTCGCGGCGCGGCATGCCCGGCTCGGTTCGCTTCCTCGAAAGGGCTCCCGTGCCCTGACCGTCCCGGTCGCCCGGGATTCGACGGGGCTCAGCAGTCGAGCGTGGTGTCGCGTTCCCACTGCGTCAGGTGGCGGCAGTAATCGTCCCATTCCTGGCGTTTGAGCTTGAGGTAGCTCGGTACGAAGGCGCCGAGCGACTCGTTGAGGACCGAACTCGCCTCGAGCGCGCGCAGTGCGTCGAGCAGGTTGAGCGGCAGGCGCTTGACGCCCTCGACCGTATGCCCGTCCGTGTACATGTTGATGTCGAGGCGCTTGCCGGGATCGCGCCGCTCACGGATGCCGTCGAGACCGGCGGCGAGGATACCCGCCTGGAGCAGGTAGGGGTTGGCCGCCCCATCCGCGAGGCGGAACTCGAAGCGCCCGCCATCGGGGATGCGGATCATGTGGGTGCGGTTGTTGCCCGTATAGGTCACCGTGTTCGGCGCCCAGGTCGCGCCGGAGGTCGTGCGCGGCGCGTTGATGCGCTTGTAGGAGTTCACGCACGGGTTGGTGAGGGCGGCGAGCGCGTCGGCGGAGTGGATCAGGCCGCCGATGAAGTGGTAGCCGAGCTGAGACAGGCCGATCTCGTCGGAGCGGTCGGAGAAGACGTTCTGGCCCTCGCGCCAGAGCGAGACGTGGGCGTGGCAGCCCGAACCCGTGAGATCCATGAACGGCTTGGGCATGAAGGTCGCGCGGAAGCCGTGCTTCTCGGCGATCGAGCGGGTCATGTACTTGAAGAAGGCGTGCCGGTCGGCGGTGATCAGCGCGTCGTCATAGTCCCAGTTCATCTCGAACTGGCCGTTCGCGTCCTCGTGGTCGTTCTGGTAGGGCTTCCAGCCGAGTGCCAGCATCGCGTCGCAGATCTCGGTGATGACCTCGTAGCGGCGCATCAGGGCGGACTGGTCGTAGCAGGGCTTGGTCTGCTTGTCGGCGGTGTCGGCGGGTTCCGAGCCGCAGGGCGTGATCAGGAAGAACTCGCACTCGACGCCGGTCTTCATCTGCAGCCCTTCCTGGGCTGCCTCCTTGATCAGGCGCTTGAGGATGTTGCGCGGGCCCTGCTCCACCGCCTCGCCGTTCATGACGAGGTCGGCGGGCAGCCAGCCGACCTCCGGCTTCCACGGCAGCTGGATCAGCCCTTCGGGGTCGGGCATGGCGAGAAGGTCGGCGTCCGCCGGGCTCATGTCGAGCCAGGTGGCGAAGCCGGCAAACCCCGCGCCGTTGCGGCAGGTGCTGGCGATCGCGGCGGCCGGCACCAGCTTGGCGCGCTGGGTGCCGAACAGGTCGGTGTAGGACACCAGGAAATACTTGATGCCGCGTTCGCGGGCGGCGACTTCGAGTTCGTGCGTCATTGCAAGAAATCTCCCGGTGTCATCGGACCCACGTTGGTCCCACCCAAGAAGCCCATTCAACAAGAAGCCCATTCAAGAAGAAGGGCCGCCTCGAAGCGTTCGGGGCGGCCCTCGCAGGTCAGAGGCCGGCCTTGCCGGGGATCCAGCCGGTGCCGGCGAGCGGCACCTGCGCCATGGCCGCGGCCTCGATGGTGAGCGCCACCAGATCCTCGGGCTCGAGATTGTGCAGGTGGCTCTTGCCGCAGGCCCGCGCGATCGTCTGGGCTTCCAGCGTCATCACCGCGAGGTAGTTGGCGAGACGGCGGCCGGCGAGTTCCGGATCGAGGCGCTTGGCGAGTTCCGGGTCCTGCGTGGTGATGCCGGCGGGGTCGCGGCCCTCGTGCCAGTCGTCGTAGGCGCCGGCCGTGGTGCCGAGCGCCTCGTACTCCGCCTGCCAGCGCGGGTCGTTGTCGCCCAGCGCGATCAGGGCGGCGGTGCCGATGGCGACCGCGTCGGCGCCGAGCGCCAGCACCTTGGCCACGTCCGCGCCGGAGCGGATGCCGCCGGAGACCACGAGCTGCACCTTGCGGTGGAGTCCGAGATCCTGGAGCGCCTGCACGGCGGGGCGGATCGCGGCGAGCGTCGGGATGCCGACATGCTCGATGAACACGTCCTGCGTCGCGGCGGTGCCGCCCTGCATGCCGTCGAGCACCACCACGTCGGCACCGGATTTGGCCGCGAGCGCGGTGTCGTAATAGGGCCGCGAGGCGCCGACCTTGACGTAGATCGGCTTCTCCCAGTCGGTGATCTCGCGCAGCTCCTCGATCTTGATCGCGAGGTCGTCCGGCCCGGTCCAGTCCGGGTGGCGGCAGGCGGAGCGCTGATCGACGCCCGGCGGCAGGCAGCGCATGCCGGCGACGCGCTCGGTGATCTTCTGGCCGAGCAGCATGCCGCCGCCGCCGGGCTTGGCGCCCTGGCCGATCACCACCTCGATGGCGTCGGCCTTGCGCAGGTCGTCCGGGTTCATGCCGTAGCGGGACGGCAGGTACTGGTAGACCAGGGTCTTGGAGTGGCCGCGCTCCTCCGGCGTCATGCCGCCGTCGCCCGTGGTGGTCGAGGTGCCGGCGATGGTGGCACCGCGCCCGAGCGCCTCCTTGGCGTTGGCCGAGAGCGAGCCGAAGCTCATGCCGGCGATGGTCACCGGCGTCTTCAGGTGGATCGGCTTCGAGGCGAAGCGCGAGCCCAGCACCACCTCGGTGCCGCAGCGCTCGCGGTAGCCCTCCAGCGGATAGCGGCTGATCGAGGCGCCGAGGAACAGCAGGTCGTCGAAATGGGGCAGCGCCCGCTTCGCGCCCGCGCCGCGGATGTCGTAGATGCCGGTCGCCGCCGCACGGCGGATCTCGGACATCACGTCGGGGGTGAAGGTCGCCGACAGGCGCGGTTTCGTGCGCGGAGCGGCCCCGGAATCCTTGCGGTGATCCGTCATCAGTAGGCTCCGGCGTTGTCGACGTGGAAGTGGTAGAGGGTGCGGGCCGAGCCGTAGCGGCGGAATTCGCTCGGGCTCACCTCCCCGGTGAGGCCAGCGGCGGCGAGCTTGTCGGCCAGCTGCTTCAGATGCTCGTCGCGCATGGGCTTCTCGACGCAGTCGGCGCCGAGGCTCTTCACCGAGCCGCGGACGTAGAGCTTGGCCTCGTAGAGCGAGTCGCCGAGCGCCTCGCCCGCGTCACCGAGCACGGTCAGGGTACCGGCCTGGGCCATGAAGGCCGACATGTGGCCGATCGAGCCCTTCACGACGATGTCGACGCCCTTCATCGAGATGCCGCAGCGGGCGCCCGCATTGCCGTCGATGATGAGCATGCCGCCATGCGCCGTGGCGCCGGCCGACTGGCTCGCATCGCCCCGCACGTGGACGAGGCCGGAGATCATGTTCTCGGCCACGCCCACACCCGCATTGCCGTTGACGAGAACGGTCGCGAGCTTGTTCATGCCGGCGCAATAATAGCCGACATTGCCCTCGATCTCGACGCTGATCGGCGCATCGAGCCCGGCGGCGATGGCGTGGCGCCCGTCCGGACCGGTGACGGTCCAGTGGGTCTCGTTGGTGTCGGGCCGCAGGGCGTGCAGGGTCCGGTTCAGGTCGCGCAGCGGCGCGGTCCGCAGATCGAAGTTCGGCATCACAGGCGCTCCCCGGAGGCGTGATCGGCGCCCATCGATCTCTCGACTTGGCGCTCCCACGCGTAGACCTTGGCGGGCTCGGGCTCGAACACCCGGGCGGTGTCGATGCCGGGCAGGCCGACCAGCGCCCGGTACTCGGAGCCGAAGGCGACGTAGTCGTCGGTCTCGGCCATCACCGCGGGCTTGCAGGCGATGGGGTCGCGCACCACGGCAAACCCCGTCTCGGTGCCGACCACGAAGGTGAAGAAGCCGTCGAGGTCGGTCAGGCTCGATTCGAGCGCCTGCTCCAGCGAGGCGCCCTCGCGCATGCGCCAGCTGAGGTAGCCGGCGGCGACCTCGGTGTCGTTCTGGGTGGCGAAGCTCAGGCCCTCGTGCCGGAGGCGGCGGCGCAGGTCGTTGTGGTTCGACAGCGAGCCGTTGTGGACGAGGCACTCGTCGGTGCCGGTGGAGAAGGGGTGGGCGCCGTTCGTCGTCACCGCGCTCTCGGTGGCCATGCGGGTGTGGCCGATGCCGTGGGTGCCGGACATGTTCTCCAGGGCGAAGCGCTCGGCGACGGAAGCCGGCAGTCCGACCTCCTTGTAGATCTCCATCCGCTTGCCCGCGCTCACCACGTCGATGCCGGGGGCATGGGCGGCGAGCCACGCCCGGATCTCCGCCCCCCGCTCGGCGGGGACCGTGAGGACGGTGTGGGTGTCGCGCTCGGTGGCCGGCGCCGAGAGGGCCAGCGCCTGTTCCATCTTCGCGACCGCGCTGCGCAGCGCCTCCGGACCGGGGCCGCGCAGGGTCAGCTTCACGCTGCCGGCATCCGAGACGCCGTCCGAGCCGTAGACCGCGAAGCCCGCGCTGTCGGGACCGCGATCGGTCATCGTTTCCAGCATCTTGGACAGCATCGCGCCGAGTTGCGGTTCAAGCTTCGGATTCTTGAGAAATAGTCCGACAATACCGCACATCGGCGTCGCCCCGTCCTTTCGATCACTGTCGAGTTTGATCGCATGGTGTTGCGGTCGCGTCAACTAACAAGCACGAAAATTTCCTCTCATGAAACTGATGCGGGTCGTGACGGTCCGACCGGTCGCCTCGCATTCGAGGCTGACCCCGCATCTCGCGATCGCGGCGCGTCCGCAGGCCGGTTGCGGTCCGGTCCGGACGGGGCATTCCCCCTCGGTCTGCCGCCTCAATCGGCCGCTTGCGCCTGCCGCCTGCGCCGCCGCTCGGCCCGGGACAGCTCGTCCGCACTCGCAAAACCCGTCGCGGTGGCGATCTCGGCACGGCTGAGCGCACTTTCCCGGCCGAGCTGGTGCGCCCGGTCGAGCCGCAAATGCAGGTAATGGCGGTGGACGCCGTATCCGAGCCCGTCGCGAAACAGCCGCTCCAACTGCCGCACCGAGACGCGGGCGAGATCGGCCAGGGCTTCGCGCGCAAGCGGCGCCTCGACATTCGCCTCCATCGCCGCGAGCACCCGCAGCAGGCGCGGGTCACGCACGCCGAATCGTTGGCGCAGGTCCATCCGCTGCGGGCTCAGACCCTCGCGGATCTGGTTGTGCAGGAACCAGTCGCTGACCCCGGCCGCGAGCCCGGCGCCGTGGTCGCGGCCGATCAGGTCGAGCATCAGGTCGAGCGCGGCGATGCCGCCGGAGCAGGTGATCCGGTCGCCCTGGATCTCGAACAGCGAGCGGACCACGTCGATCTCGGGATAGCGCTCCTCGAAGGCCGGCACGTGCTCCCAGTGCAGCGTGCAGCGGCGGCCGGCGAGCAGACCGGCGCGGGCCAGCAGGTAGGGACCGCCGGAGATGCCGCCGAGCGTCGCCCCGTGCCGTGCCAAGCTCCGCAACCACGCGAAAAGCGGCGGGTCGTCGAACTCGGCCGGGTTTCCGCCCGCGCAGACGAAGACGCGGTCGGCGGCGATGTCTCCTGAGCCGATGGCGACGTCGGTGAGGATGCCGAGCCCGTTCGAGGCCTGCACCACCCCGCCGCCGGGCGCCGCGTGCCACCAGCGGTACAGTTCGCAGCCCGACAGGGTGTTGGCCGCCCGCAGCGGCTCGACCGCCGCCGTGTAGGCCATCAGCGGGAAGTCCGGCACCAGCACGAAGCCGACCGTCAGGGCCGCGGGGTTTTCCGCCCGCGGCGACTTCCGCCCCGGCCGGGTACGGGTTTCGGGCTCGTCTCGCATTTCTACGCGATTTGCCGGAATCGTGTCGCGAAATGCAAGTCGGGCGGCGGACGATGTCGGCTAATGCTGAGGGCAGACGACGAAACGCCGACGACCAGCGGATCACCGCATGCGCTATTCTCTCTTCAGTGTCCTGGGACAGGCCCTGCGCGGTCAGCGCGACTGGACTCCGCAATGGCGCGATGCGGCTCCGCAGGAGGCCTACGACGTGGTGATCGTCGGCGGCGGCGGGCACGGGCTCGCCACCGCCTACTACCTCGCCAAGGAGCACGGGATCACCAACGTCGCCGTGCTGGAGAAGAGCCATATCGGCTCCGGCAATGTCGGGCGCAACACCACCATCGTGCGCTCGAACTACGGCCTGCCCGGCAACATCCCGTTCTACGAGCGGTCGATGAAGCTCTGGGAGGGGCTGGAGCAGGACATCAACTACAACGCCATGGTCAGCCAGCGCGGGGTGCTGAACCTGTACCACTCGGACGCCCAGCGCGATGCTTACGCCCGCCGCGGCAACGCCATGCGGCTGGCCGGGATCGATGCCGAGCTGCTCGACCGCGAGGGCGTTCGGGCGATGGTGCCGTTCATCGATTTCGACAACGCCCGCTTTCCGGTGAAGGGCGGCCTCATCCAGCGCCGCGGCGGCACCGTGCGCCACGATGCGGTGGCCTGGGGCTATGCCCGCGCGGCGAGCGACCGGGGTGTCGACATCGTCCAGAACTGCGCCGTCACCGGCATCCGCCGCGAGAACGGGCGCGTCACCGGGGTCGAGACCAGCCGCGGCTTCATCCGCGCGGGGAAGGTCGCCCTGTCGGTGGCCGGCTCCTCGTCGCTCCTCGCCGGCATGGTCGACATGCGCCTGCCGATCGAGAGCCACGTGCTCCAGGCCTTCGTCAGCGAGGGCGTGAAGCCCCTGATCGACTGCGTCATGACGTTCGGAGCCGGCCACTTCTACGTCAGCCAGTCGGACAAGGGCGGCCTCGTCTTCGGCGGCGACATCGACGGCTACAACTCGTATGCCCAGCGCGGCAATCTCCACACCATCGAGGACGTGATGGAGGGCGGCATGGCGCTCTGGCCGGGCCTCGGCCGCCTGCGGCTGCTGCGCCACTGGGGCGGCATCATGGACATGTCGATGGACGGAAGCCCGATCATCGACCGCACCGAGATCGGCGGCCTCTATCTCAACGCCGGCTGGTGCTACGGCGGCTTCAAGGCGACGCCGGCGGCCGGCTTCTGCTTCGCCCACCTGATCGCCCGCGACGAACCCCATGCGGATGCGAGCGCCTACCGCCTCGACCGCTTCGCCACCGGCCACCTCATCGACGAGAAGGGCATGGGCGCCCAGCCCAACCTGCACTGAGGCTTCACTGGCGGCGCCGGCTCTGCCGACGCATCCGCCGCACGGGCGGCGACGCGCAGTCGCGCTTGCGATGCCCGCTCCAGCGGGCACCGATCTCTAAGAGGACGACACGCCATGCGCATCCGATGCCCCTTCTGCGGCGAGCGCGACAACGGGGAGTTCAGCTATCTCGGCGACGCCGCGCCCCGGCGCCCCGACGGGCTCGAGGCCTCGGCGCAAGCCATGCACGACTACGTGTATCTCCGCGACAACCCCGCCGGGACGATCCGCGAGCTCTGGTATCACGCCGCCGGCTGCCGCTCCTGGCTGGTCGTGACCCGCGACACCCGCACCCACGCCATCGAATCGGTCGAGCCGGCGCGCGACGTCGCGCGGGCGCGCCGCTCGGGAGAGGCCGCATGACCACGCTCGCCCTTCAGCGCGCGGAGGCACCCGTCTCCGCGACCTCGGCCGACCAGCCCTTCCGCACCGCTGCCGGCGGCCTGATCGACCGGAACCGGCCGCGCGACTTCACCTTCGACGGGCGCCGCCTCACCGGCTGCCACGGCGATACGCTGGCCTCGGCGCTGCTCGCCAACGGCGTGCGCCTCGTCGGCCGCTCGTTCAAGTATCACCGGCCCCGCGGCATCCTCTCGGCCGGTTCGGAGGAGCCGAACGCGCTGGTCGAACTCCGCTCCGGCGCCCGGCGCGAGCCCAACACCCGCGCCACCATGGCCGAACTCTACGAGGGGCTGGAGGCGACGAGCCAGAACCGCTGGCCGACGCTCGCGGTCGATGCGCTCTCGGTCAACGCGCTGCTCTCGCCGGTCTTCGCGGCGGGCTTCTACTACAAGACCTTCATGTGGCCGGCGGCCTTCTGGGAGAAGCTCTACGAGCCGATGATCCGGCGCGCCGCGGGCCTCGGCCGCGCCGCCGACGCCCCCGACCCGGACATCTATGACCACGCCTACGCCCATTGCGACGTGCTCGTCATCGGCGGCGGCCCGGCCGGCCTGTCGGCGGCGCTCGCTGCCGGCCGCTCCGGCGCGCGGGTGATTCTGGTCGACGAGGATTTCGCCACCGGCGGCCGCCTCCTGGCCGAGCGGCGCGAGATCGGCGGCGCGAGCGGGGCCGACTGGGCCGCCCGCGCGCTGGCCGAGCTGGAGAGCCTGCCCGAGGTGCGCATCCTGTCGCGCACCACCCTGTTCGGCGTCTACGATCACGGCGCCTACGGCGCGGTCGAGCGCGTCTCCGACCACCTCGCCGTGCCGGCGGCGCACGCCCCGCGCCAGAGGCTGTGGCGGATCGTGGCTAAGCGCGCGGTGCTCGCGGCCGGCGCCATCGAGCGCCCGCACGTCTTCGGCGGCAACGACCGGCCCGGCGTGATGCTGGCCGGCGCCGTGCGGACCTATCTCAACCGCTACGGCGTACTGCCGGGCCGCCGCTTGGCCGTGTTCACGTCGAGCGACGACGGCTGGCGCACCGCCGCCGACGTGCTCGCCGCGGGCGGCGAACTCGCGGCGGTGATCGACACCCGGCCCTCCGTTCCCCCCGCTCTGCGCCGCATGGCGGAAGCCGCCGGGGCGCGGGTGGTGACGGGCGGATACGTCGCCGGCACCAAGGGCCATCTGGGTCTGAGCGCGATCCAGGTCGTGGACGGCTATCACAGCGTGGAGACGATCGCCTGTGATGGCCTCGCCATGGCCAATGGCTGGAACCCGGTGGTGCATCTCGACTCGCACCTGTCGCGCCGGCCGGTCTGGGACGAGGCGATCCACGCCTTCGTACCGGGCACCCTCCCCTCCGGCATGCAGGCCGTCGGCGCCGCCGCCGGGCGCTTCACCCTCGCCGAGTGCCTGGAGAGCGGCGCCCGGGCCGGCGCCGAGGCCGCGACCGCCTGCGGCTTCACCGCCACGACCGAGGCGACCCCGCAGACCGATCCGGAGAGCCTGGATCACACGCCGCTCTGGCGGGTGCCGAAGCCTCTCGGAAAGGCCTTCGTCGATTTCCAGAACGACGTGGCTGCCTCCGACGTCGAACTCGCCCACCGCGAGGGGTTCCGGGCTGTGGAGCTTCTGAAGCGCTACACCACGCTCGGCATGGCGACGGACCAGGGCAAGACCTCGAACCTCGCCGGCCTCTCGATCATGGCCGAGCTGACCGGCAAGGACATCCCGAGCGTCGGCACCACGGTGTTCCGCCCGCCCTTCACGCCCGTCGCCATCGGCGCCTTCGCCGGCCACCACCGCGGCAAGGATTTTCGCGCGACCCGCCACGTCCCCTCGCACGCCTGGGCCGAGGAGAACGGCTGCGTCTTCGTCGAGACCGGCCTGTGGCTGCGTCCCGCCTACTTCCCAAGGGCCGGCGAGACCGATTGGCTCGACACCGTGGTGCGCGAGGTCGAGACCGTGCGCGCCCGCGTCGGGGTCTGCGACGTCACCACGCTCGGCAAGATCGACATCCAGGGCCGCGACGCGCTCGCCTTCATCGAACGGGTCTGCGCCAACCCGTTCGGCACGCTGCCCGTCGGCAAGGCCCGCTACGCCGTCCTCCTGCGTGAGGACGGTCTCATCCTCGACGACGGCACCATCGCGCGGATGGGCGAGACGCACTACGTCATGACCGCCTCGACGGCGAACGCCGCCAAGGTGATGCAGCACCTCGAATTTTGCCGGCAATGGTTATGGCTGGAGCTCGACGTGCAGCTCGCCTCGGTGAGCGAGCAATGGGCGCAATACGCGGTCGCCGGCCCCCGCGCCCGCGATACGCTCCGCCGGATCGTCGATCCCGGCTTCGATATTTCGAACGACGCCTTCCCGTTCCTCGCCTGTGCCGACGTCACCGTCGGCGGCGGCATCCCGGCGCGGCTGTTCCGCATCTCGTTCTCGGGCGAACTCGCCTATGAACTCGCGGTGCCGGCGGCCTACGGCGACGCCGCGTGGCGGGCGATCATGCAGGCGGGCCTGCCCTACGGCATCACCGCCTACGGCTCGGAGGCGCTCTCGGTGATGCGCATCGAGAAGGGTCATGCGGCGGGCGCCGAGATCAACGGCCAGACCACCGCCCGCGACCTCGGCCTTGGCGGGATGCTTGCCAAGAAGAAGGACTATATCGGCCGCCTGATGAAGGAGCGCCCGGCCTTCACCGATCCGGACCGGCCGGTTCTGGCGGGCTTCCGTCCGGTCGATCCGAGCGCGCGGCTGCGGGCGGGCGCGCATTTTCTCGCGCGCGATGCGGCGCCGAGTTTGGAGGCGGACGAGGGCGTGATGACCTCGGTGGCCTACTCGCCGAGCCTGAGGACGTGGATCGGCATCGGCCTGATCCGGCGCGGACCGGAGCGCCACGGCGAGCGGGTGCGCGCCTACGATCCGGTGCGCGGCGCCGACATCGAGGTCGAGATCTGTTCGCCGGTCTTCGTCGACCCGAAAGAGGAGAAGCTGCGTGTCTGAGCCGGCAACGATCCAAGCGTCCGCCTCTCTCTGGCAGCCTCGCAGCGCCTGGGGCGGTGCACCGCGTGCCGGGCGGCACGGTGCGCCAGGGCAGGCCGGCATCCGCCTGACCCTGCTCGAAGGGCGCGGCCTCGCCACGCTCGTCGCGACCGAGGGAAACGAAGCCGGCCTACAGACCGTGTTGGCCGAGCGCTTCGGGCTGTCCGCACCGGAAGCGGGCGGAGCCGCCTTCGAGGGCGAGCGCGGTCTGGTCTGGTCCGCGCCCGGCCAGTGGCTCGCGGTGGCGCCCTCGCCCCACGCCCTCCGGGATCTGCCCGAGGCCCTGCGCGGTCTCGCCGCCGTCACCGACCAGAGCGACGGGCGCGCCCTGGTGCGAGTCTCGGGACCGCAGGCCCGTGCCCTGCTTGCCAAGGGCGTGGCGGTCGATCTGCATCCCCGCGCCTTCGGGCCGGGCCGGGCGGCGGTGACGAGCATCGCCCATATCGGCGTGCAGCTCTGGCAGCGCGATGCGGGCCCGAGCTACGACATCGCGGTCGCCCGCAGCTTCGCCGGCAGTTTCTGGGCATGGCTGGAGCATGCCGCGGCCGAGTTCGGCTACGAGGTCGCCACCGTCCAGGGCTGACCCCCGAGGCCCGCGCCCTATCCCACCCCCGTCGGTCCGTCGATGACCCGCCGCACCCGGCGGGCCAGCTCCATCCGCTTGTAGGGCTTGTTGATGATCTCGAACTCGGTGCCGCCCGCGTCGGTGCGCTCCATCGAGGCCTCGGCGTAGCCGGTGGTCAGCAGCACCCTGATCCTGGGCTGGCGCTCCCGCGCGGCGCGGGCCAGCATCACACCGTTCATGCCGCCGGGCATGATGAGGTCGGTGAACAGCAGGTCGATGCGCCCCTCGCCGTCCAGGATGTCCAGCGCCGCCACGGGGTTGTCGACCACGAGGACCGTGTAGCCGAAATCCTCCAGGATGGTGCCGGCGGTCGCGGCCACGTCGGGCCGGTCGTCCACGACCAGCACCGTCTCGGTGCCGTGCCGGTCGGCGGCACGGGTCGTGGGCTTGATCTCGTCCTCGACCTTCTGGTCCGAGGCGGGGAAGAGCAGCCGCACCGTTGTCCCGTGCCCGACCTCGGAATAGATCTTCACCGACCCGCCGGACTGCTTGGCGAAGCCGTAGACCATGGCGAGGCCGAGCCCCGTGCCCTTGCCCTCCCCCTTGGTGGTGAAGAACGGCTCCATCACCCGCGACAGGATCTCGGAGGGCATGCCGAGGCCGGTATCGGTAACGGAGATCACCACATAGGCGCCGGGCGGCACCGTCTTGTAGAGGGCGGTGTCCTCGTCCTCGATCAGCAGGTTCTCGGTCCGCACCGTCACCGTGCCGCCGTCGGGCATCGCGTCGCGGGCGTTGAGGAGCACGTTGAGCAGGGCCACCTCGGCCTGGGTCGGGTCGATGCGGGTCGTCCAGAGATCGGGCGCGAGCACGGATTTCAGGACGATGTCGTCGCCGAGCGTCCGCCCCGCCATCTCGCCCATGCTCTCGACGAGGCCATTGAGATTGAGCAGCCGCCCTTCGAGCCGCTGCTTGCGCGAGAAGGCCAGGAGTTGATGGGTGAGCTTGGCGGCGCGGTCGGTCGCCGCCCGCACCGCCTCCCCCGCGCGGCGCATCCGCGCGACGTCGAGGCTGGGATGCTCGAGCAGCGCCAGCAGCACCTCGTTGTGGCCCGAGACGACCTGCAGCAGGTTGTTGAAGTCGTGGGCGATGCCGCCGGTCAGCTGCCCAAGACTCTCCATCTTCTGAGACTGATGCAGCGATTCCTCCGCGTCGCGGCGGCGCGACACGTCGAGCTGCGAGCCGAAGAAGTAGACGAGGTCGCCCGAGCGGTTGAAGACCGGGCTGACGAACAGCGCGTTCCAGAACGAGGAGCCGTCCTTGCGGTAGTTCAGGATCTCGGTGGCGAATTCCCGATGCTCGCGAATCGCGTCGCGGACGTCCGAGACGGTGTCGCGGTCGGTGTCCGGTCCCTGGAGGAAGCGGCAGTTGTTCCCGATCAGCTCATCGACCGTGTAGCCGGTCATGCGGATGAAGGCGCGGTTGGCGAAGATGATCGGGTTGTCCGGCTGGCGCGGATCGGTGACGATCATCGGCATCCGCGTCCGTTCGACGGCCGCGAAGAAGATATCGTGATGCTGATCGATGACGCCCGCCGCGCCGCTGCCCGAGACCGGCGTATTGGGGCCGGGCGCGCTCGGCTTCTCGGGCGAGGAGGGCATGGGCGTGTTCCAGCGGGTGCGACCCACTGGGCCGGATTGCGCCTAACAATCCGATGTTACGCGTGACCGTTCCATAGCCAATTCGGCCGGTTGAACACTTCGTGAACGACACAAGGTCGCAGCGTGGCCTTTCAAGCCACCCAAGGTTCGGCCGAATGCTTCCGAAGGACAAGCGGACCCGGCCGGAAGCCGAGCCCGCGGATCCGCATCGAACGATGCCGACTCAGACGTGAATCGCCCGCTTGTCGACGGCGAGCGCGGCTTCCTTGACCGCCTCCGTCAGCGTCGGATGGGCGTGGCAGGTGCGGGCGATGTCCTCGGCGGAGGCCGCGAACTCCATCGCTACCGCGACCTCGGCGATGAGGTTGCCGGCATCCGCGCCGACGATGTGCACGCCGAGCACGCGATCCGTCTTCTCGTCGGCGAGGATCTTCACGAAGCCGTCGGTGGTGCCGTTGGCCTTGGCCCGGCCGTTGGCCGTGAAGGGGAACTTGCCGACCTTGTAGCCGATGCCGTCCTTCTTCAGTTCCTCCTCGGTCTTGCCGACCGAGGCGACCTCCGGGAAGGTGTAGACGACGTTCGGGATCACGCCGTAATTCACGTGCCCCGCCTGCCCGGCCAGGATCTCGGCGACCGCGACGCCCTCGTCCTCCGCCTTATGGGCGAGCATCGGCCCGGCGATCACGTCGCCGATGGCGTAGATGCCGGTGACATTGGTGGCGTAGTGGCTGTCGGTCTCGATGCGGCCCTTGTTGTCGGTGGCCACCCCCACCGTCTCCAGCCCGAGCCCTTCCGTGAAGGGCACGCGGCCGATGGCCACGAGCACCACGTCGGCCTCGATTGTCTCCGCCTCGCCGCCCTGAGCCGGCTCGACGGTGACGGTCGCGCCGCCCTTCTCGGCCACCTCGACCCCCGTCACCTTGGTCGAAAGCTTGAAGACCATGCCCTGCTTGGCCAGGATGCGCTGGAACTGCTTGCCGACCTCGCCGTCCATGCCCGGCAGCACGCGGTCGAGATACTCGATCACCGTCACCTCGGCGCCGAGCCGGCGCCAGACCGAGCCGAGTTCGAGCCCGATCACGCCGGCGCCGATCACCACGAGCCGCTTCGGCACCTCGGCGAGTTCGAGGGCGCCGGTGGAGGAGACCACCGTCTTCTCGTCGATCTCGACGCCGGGCAGCCGCGTCACGTCGGAGCCGGTGGCGATGACGATGTTCTTGGTCTCCAGCATCTGGTTGCCGCCGTCGTCCGAGATCACCTCGACGCGGCCGGCTCCGGCGATGCGGCCGCGGCCGTGATAGGCATCGACCTTGTTCTTCTTGAGCAGGAACTCGACGCCCTTGGTGTTGCCGTCGACGCCGCCCTGCTTGAACGCCTGCATCTTCTTCAGGTCGAGCTTCGGCGTGCCGACGTCGATGCCCAATTCCGAGAAGTGCTTGTTGGCCTCCTCGAAGGCTTCCGAGGCGTGCAGCAGCGCCTTGGACGGGATGCAGCCGACATTGAGGCAGGTGCCGCCGTGGGTCGCCCGCTTCTCGACCACCGCGGTCTTCAGCCCGAGCTGGGCCGCCCGGATGGCGCAGACATAGCCGCCGGGGCCGGTGCCGATGACGACGAGATCGTAGCTCATGGAAGGGTCTGTCCTCGTGATGGCGTGTCGATTGAGCCGGCGCGCTCCCAGGCCTCGATGACGGCGAGGAGTTGCGGCGAACGGGATGCGGTGAGGTCGCGGGCGTAAGCGGGATAGGTCTTCCGCTCGTCGCCGATCTGCAGGTAGGGCGGCATCAGGAGCGGTGCGCCGTGCCGGACGAGGCGTTCCAGCGCTGCCGGCTTGTCGAGGCGGATCGCTTCGAAGGTGAAGGTGCCTTGCGTCTCTTCGATCGGCGTTTCGGGCGCGATCCGCCCCGCATCCAGAAGCGCCGCGAAAGCCGCGTGGTCGTCGCACCTCAGGGCCTCGTAGCCGCGCGCGCTGTCACGCCGCTGCGCCGGGCTCAGCGCGGCCAGAGCCGCAGTGACGGCGACCTTCCGGGGATCGCGCCCTTCCCCGTTCTCGATCACACCGAAATCCGTGACGAGCCGGAGCATCCGCCCGCCCGCGTCGAGGCCCCAGTAGGAGGCGTAGACGCCGTCGCCCCAGCCGCTGGCGAAGACCGCGACCTGGGCCGGCTCCTCGGGCAGCGGCCGGTGCATCACCCAGTTCAGATCCGAGTCCTTGAGCTCGTCCGCGAGCACGTCGTCGTAGTAGTTGCTGTATCTCGCGTTCCGCTTCTGCTCCTGCGCATCGCGGCGCTGCATGGCATCGCGAGCGACCGGGTCCATGAAGCAGCCGAGGCCGGCATCGACGGGGTAGCCGAAGATCTCGCCCGCCTTCAGGGTGGCGATGTCCTGACCTGGCACGAGAGCGAGGTCCCAGTGCTCCGGCGTCCCGTCGGCGATGCGCAGTTCCGCCAGGGCGACGCGGTCTTGCGCGCGGTAGAGCGTGACGGGATAGTCACCGGGCGGAACCGTGCGGGTGAAGGCCGGGCGCTCGGGCTGCACCAGGGGGTCGGCCGCGATCACCGCGCCGCTCGGCAAGGGCAGCCTGCCGAGCGTCATGCGGGTGATGCCCCGCTCCCGCAACTCGTCCTCCGTCAGTCCGGTCACCGACAGGTTGGCGTCGTTCTCTCTCGCGTCGTAAGGCTTGTCGGCCACCGGTCGGTCTCCGTCGCGACCTGCCCGCTGCCACGGGAAGAGCTTGGCGAGCGACGCCGCGAGCCCGGCCCCGACCGCCGCTGCGGCGAGACCGAGGAGGGCGCGCCGGCTCGGTTCGGACAATCGAGGCATGGTCATTCAGCCGGTCGCGTGGCCGGATTCGCGCGCCCGGACCGGAAGCCGGCGGGCAGGCGCGGGCACGGCACGCGACCGCTTCGGATCAGAGATCCAGCACGAGGCGGGCCGGATCCTCCAGCGCCTCCTTGACGCGGACGAGGAAGGTCACGGCCTCCTTCCCGTCGACGATGCGGTGATCGTAGGAGAGCGCCAGATACATCATCGGCCGCGCCTCGATCTTGCCCCCGCGCACCACCGGCCGCTCCTCGATGCGGTGCATGCCGAGGATGCCCGATTGCGGCGCGTTGAGGATCGGGGTCGACATCAGCGAGCCGTAGATGCCGCCGTTGGTGATGGTGAAGGTGCCGCCCTGCATCTCGTCGATGGAGAGCTTGCCCTCGCGCGCCTTCTTGCCGAAGCCGGCGATCTTCTTCTCGATGCCGGCGATCGACAGGTCGTCGGCATCGCGCACCACCGGCACGACGAGGCCCTTATCGGTGCCGACGGCGATGCCGATGTGGTAGTAGTTCTTGTAGACGAGATCCTGCCCGTCGATCTCGGCATTGACCGCCGGCACGTCCTTGAGCGCGCCGATCACCGCCTTGGTGAAGAAGCCCATGAAGCCGAGCTTCGTCCCGTGCTTCTTCTCGAAGATGTCCTTGTACTGCGCGCGCAGCGCCATCACCGCACCCATGTCCACGTCGTTGAACGTGGTCAGCATCGCCGCCGTGTCCTGGGCGCTCTTGAGGCGCCGGGCGATGGTCTGGCGCAGCTTGGTCATCCGCACGCGCTCCTCGCGCGCGGCGTCGTCCGGGGCAGAGGGCGCACGCGGCGGAGCCGGAGCCTTGGTCTCCTGAGCCGGCGCTTTCGCGCCGCCCTTGTCGATCGCAGCGAGCATGTCGCCCTTGGTCACGCGGCCGTCCTTGCCGCTGCCGTTGAGGCTTGCCGGATCGACGCCGGATTCGCGGGCGAGCTTGGCCACCGCCGGACCGCTCTCGTCGGCGCCGCGCCCGCCGCCGGCCGGCGGGGCATCGCCGTGGCTGCCGTAGGAAGCGGACGATTCCTGGGCCGGGCCGTCCTTGGACTTGCCGCCCTTCTCCTCGCGGCTCTCGCTCTTGGTCTCGGCCGGTTCGGCGCTCTTCGGCGCCGGCTTGGAATCGGACTTGGACTCGGACTTGGCCGCGCCCTTGTCGGCGCCTTTGCCGCCCTCGACGATCGAGCCGAGCACCGCGCCGGGCTCGACCGTCTCGCCGTCCTTGACGAGGATCTCGCCGAGCTCGCCCGCGGCGGGGGCGTTCACTTCGAGGGTGACCTTGTCGGTCTCGAGTTCGACCAGGGGCTCGTCGGCGGCCACCGTGTCGCCGGGCTTCTTGAACCAGCGGCCGATCGTGGCCTCACTGACGGATTCGCCGAGCGTGGGGACGAGGATATCGGTCGCCATGATCTGTCTTCACCGGAGTTTCGGGGCGCGCATCGGGCGGGCGCGGCCCCGGTTGGTGGATCGGTCGGGAGGGGACGGGCGGATCAGACCGCCAGCGCCTCGTTGAGGAAGGCCTGGAGCTGGGCGAGGTGCTTCGACATCAGGCCGACCGCGGTCGAGGCCGAGGCCGGGCGGCCGACATAGCGCGGCCGCTTCGAGGCGGAGCCGGCTTGGCCGAGCACCCAGTCGAGATAGGGCTCGACGAAGGACCACGAGCCCATGTTCTTGGGCTCCTCCTGGCACCACACCACCTCCGCGTTGCGGAAGCGGGTCATCTCGGTGGCGAGCGCCTTGAGCGGGAACGGATAGAGCTGCTCGACGCGCATCAGGTAGACGTCGTTGACGCCGCGCTTCTCCCGCTCCTCGTAGAGGTCGTAGTAGACCTTGCCCGAGCACAGCACGACGCGGCGGATCTTGTCGTCGCGCACGAGCTTCACGCCGTTCTCGTCCTGCTCGGCGTCGTCCCACAGGATGCGGTGGAAGGTCGAACCCTCGGCGATGTCCTCGATCTTCGAGACCGCCCGCTTGTGGCGCAGCAGCGATTTCGGCGTCATCAGGATCAGCGGCTTGCGGAAGTCGCGCTTCAGCTGGCGGCGCAGGATGTGGAAGTAGTTCGACGGCGTCGAGCAGTTGGCGACCTGCATGTTGTCCTCGGCGCACATCTGGAGATAGCGCTCCAGACGGGCGGAGGAGTGCTCCGGTCCCTGGCCCTCGTAGCCGTGGGGCAGCAGCATCACGAGGCCGGACATGCGCAGCCACTTGCGCTCGCCGGACGAGATGAACTGGTCGATCACGACCTGCGCGCCGTTGGCGAAGTCGCCGAACTGCGCCTCCCACAGCACCAGGGAGTTCGGCTCGGCCAGCGAGTAGCCGTACTCGAAGCCGAGCACCGCCTCCTCGGAGAGCATGGAGTTGATGACCTCCAGGCTGGCCTGACCCTCGCGCACGGAGTTGAGCGGCGTGTAGCGCTGCTCGTTCTCCTGATCGATCACCACGGCGTGGCGCTGCGAGAAGGTGCCGCGCTCGACGTCCTGGCCCGACAGCCGGACCCGGTGACCCTCGATCAGCAGCGAGCCGAAGGCCAGAGCCTCGGCGGTCGCCCAGTCGATGCCGACGCCCGTCTCGACCGCCTTGGCGCGGTTGTCGAAGAAGCGCTGGATCGTGCGGTGCAGGTGGAAGCCGGGCGGGGGCGTGGTGATGCGCGTGGCGAGGTCCCGCAGGGTCTCGACCGGCACGCCGGTGCGGCCGCGGCGGGGATCGTCCACGTCCTCACGCACCGCCTTGAAGCCGGACCAGCGCCCGTCGAGCCAGTCGGCCTTGTTCGGCTTGTAGCCGCCGGCGACGTCGAGCTCGCTCTCCAGCATCGAGCGGAACTCGGCCTTGCGCGCGTCGAGCTGCTCCTGGGTCAGGTCGCCCTGCTCCACGAGCTTCTTGCCGTAGGTCTCCAGCGCGGTCGGATGCTTGCGGATCCGCTGGTACATCTTCGGCTGGGTGAAGGCCGGCTCGTCGCCCTCGTTATGGCCGAAGCGGCGGTAGCACAGCATGTCGATCACGACCGGCTTGCCGAACTTTTGCCGATACTCCGTCGCGACCTTCGCGGCGAAGGTCACCGCCTCGGGGTCGTCGCCGTTGCAGTGGAAGATCGGCGCTTCCACCATCTTGGCGACGTCCGAGGGGTAGGGCGAGGACCGCGAGAAGCGCGGGTCGGTGGTGAAGCCGATCTGGTTGTTGATGATGAAGTGGATCGAGCCGCCGGTGCGGTGCCCCTTCAGGCCCGACAGGCCGAAGCACTCCGCCACCACGCCCTGGCCGGCAAAGGCCGCGTCGCCGTGGATCAGGAGCGGCAGCACCTTGCGGCGCTCGACATTCGGCTTGGCCTTCTGGTCCTGCTTGGCGCGCACCTTTCCGAGCACCACCGGATCGACGATCTCGAGGTGGGACGGGTTGGCGGTCAGCGAGAGGTGGACGGTGTTGTCGTCGAAGGCGCGGTCGGAGGACGCGCCGAGATGGTACTTCACGTCGCCCGAGCCCTCGACCTCGGCGGGGGAGGCCGAGCCGCCCTTGAACTCGTGGAACACCGCGCGGAAGGGCTTGGCCATCACGTTGGTGAGCACGTTCAGCCGGCCGCGATGGGCCATGCCGAGGACGATCTCCTCGACGCCGAGCGCGCCGCCGCGCTTGATGATCTGCTCCAGGGCCGGGACCATCGACTCACCGCCGTCGAGGCCGAAGCGCTTGGTGCCGGTGTATTTCAGGTCGAGGAACTTCTCGAAGCCCTCGGCCTCGATCAGCTTGTTCAGGATCGCGCGACGGCCTTCCGGCGTGAACGAGATCTCCTTGTCCTTGCCCTCGATGCGCTCCTGGATCCACGCCTTCTCCTCGGGATCGGAGATGTGCATGAACTCGACGCCGAGCGTCTGGCAGTAGGTGCGCTCCAGGATGCCGACGATCTCGCGGATCGTCGAGAATTCCATGCCGAGCACGTTGTCGAGGAAGATCTTGCGGTCCCAGTCGCTCTCCTGGAAGCCGTAATGCTGCGGATGCAGCTCCTCGTGGTCGCCGCGCGGGGCGAGCCCGATCGGGTCGAGCTTGGCGTGCAGGTGGCCGCGCATGCGGTAGGCGCGGATCAGCATGATCGCGCGCACGGAATCCTTGGTGGCCTGCTCGACCGAGACGCCGGTCGCCGCGACGATGGCCGCGCCCTTGGCCGAATCTCCGGGCTTGCCGGGCTGGGCCTTGGCCTGGATCTTCTCGCCGATCGCCTTTTCCAGTGCGCCCCAATTGCCGTCGAGCGCCGAGACGATCTCGCCGTTGAGCGGCACCGGCCAGTTCGGCTTGGCCCAGGAGGCGCCCTCGGCGTTCTTCTTCACCAGGGCGTCGTCCTCGCCCAGTTCCTTGAAGAATTGCTGCCACTCGGGATCGACCGAGTTCGGGTCGCGGGCGTAGGCCGCCTGCAGTTCCTCGATCCAGGCGGCGTTGGCGCCGTAGAGGAAGGAGGTTTGGAGAAGGGCTTCGTTCGCGTCCTGGCGTGCCATGGCTGCCTGTTCCACCGCTCGGACGGTCCGCTCGTGCATGAGCGAACCGCCGCGTCGTTCATTCAAACCGGCGCGCCCGAACTCCGGGGCCTTCGCGAAAAGGTCCCCTCACGCGCCTCCGAGACTCACCGGGGTGAGTGCACCCCGCACCATCCCATATGGGACGGGACTCCATGTGTGCGCTGCAATACGGCCGCGCACGACATCGTTCCATCCGAAGGAGTGACAGGAACGAGAACCTCTCACCCCTTCAGCACCTCGACCAGGGTGCGGCCGAGGCGGGCCGGCGAGGGCGAGACGCGGATGCCCGCCGCCTCCATCGCCGCGATCTTGTCCTCGGCGCCGCCCTTGCCGCCGGAGATGATGGCGCCGGCATGTCCCATGCGGCGGCCGGGAGGCGCCGTGCGTCCGGCGATGAAGCCGACCATGGGCTTCTTGCGCCCGCGCTTGGCCTCGTCGGCCAGGAACTGCGCCGCCTCTTCCTCGGCCGAGCCGCCGATCTCGCCGATCATCACGATCGACTGGGTCTTCTCGTCGGCCAGGAACAGCTCCAGCATGGAGATGAACTCGGTGCCCTTGACCGGGTCGCCGCCGATGCCGACCGCCGTGGTCTGGCCCAGACCCTCGACGGTGGTCTGGAACACCGCCTCGTAGGTGAGCGTGCCGGAGCGCGAGACGATGCCGACCGAGCCCGGCTTGAAGATGTTGGCCGGCATGATGCCGATCTTGGACTCGCCCGCGGTGACGACGCCGGGGCAGTTCGGCCCGATCAGGCGCGACTTCGAGCCCTCCAGCGCGCGCTTGACCCGCACCATGTCGAGCACGGGAATTCCTTCCGTGATGCAGACGATCAGCGGGATCTCGGCCTGGATCGCCTCGCAGATCGCGTCCGCGGCGCCGGGCGGCGGCACGTAGACGACCGAGGCGTCGGCGCCGGTGGCCTCACGGGCCTCGGCGACGGTGTCGAACACCGGCAGGCCGAGATGCTGCGAGCCGCCCTTACCCGGCGAAGTGCCGCCGACCATCTTGGTGCCGTAGGCGATGGCCTGCTCGGAATGGAAGGTGCCGTTCTTGCCGGTGAAGCCCTGGCAGATGACCTTCGTGTTCTTGTCGATCAGGATGGACATCGGTCAGCTCAACCCTTCTTCACCGCGGCGACGATCTTCTGCGCGGCATCATCCAGATCGTCCGCGGGGATCACGTTGAGACCGGAGGTGCGGATGATCTCCTTGCCCTCCTCGACGTTGGTGCCCTCGAGCCGCACGACCAGCGGCACTTCGAGGCCGACCGCCTTCACTGCCGCGATCACGCCGCGGGCGATGACGTCGCACTTCATGATCCCGCCGAAGATGTTGACGAGGATGCCCTTCACCTGCGGATCGGCGGTGATGATCTTGAACGCCGCCGTCACCTTCTCCTCGGAGGCGCCGCCGCCGACGTCCAAAAAGTTCGCCGGCTCCTCACCGTAGAGCTTGATGATGTCGAGGGTGGCCATGGCGAGCCCCGCGCCGTTCACCATGCAGCCGATGGTGCCGTCCAGCGCGATGTAGGCGAGGTCGTATTTCGAGGCCTCGATCTCCTTGGCGTCCTCCTCGGTCTCGTCGCGGAGCGCCACGATCTCGGGATGCCGGTAGAGGGCGTTCGAATCGAAGGAGATCTTGGCATCGAGGCACTTGAGATGACCGTCGCCGGTGAGCACCAGCGGGTTGATCTCCAGCATGCTCATGTCCTTGGCCGTAAAGGCCGCGTAGAGCTTTTCCGTCAGCGCGCCGGCTTCCTTGGCCTGCGGGCCGGACAGGCCCAGCGCCTTGGCGACCGCACGGCCGTGATGGGGCATGATGCCGGTGGCCGGATCGACCGAGAAAGTGACGATCTTCTCAGGCGTGTCGTGGGCGACCTGCTCGATGTCCATGCCGCCTTCCGTCGAGACGACGAAGGCGACGCGGCCGGTCTCGCGATCGACCAGCATCGACAGGTAGAACTCGGAGGCGATCGAGGCGCCTTCCTCGATATAGAGACGGTTGACCTGCTTGCCGGCCTCGCCGGTCTGCACCGTCACCAGGGTCTGCCCGAGCATCTCGCGGGCGAACTGCACCACCTCGTCCTTCGACTTGGTGACGCGCACGCCGCCCTTGGCGCCCGCGGGCGCACCCTTGAAGGTGCCCTTGCCACGCCCGCCGGCATGGATCTGCGACTTCACCACCCAGACCGGGCCGCCGAGTTCGTCGGCCGCCGCGGCGGCTTCCTCCGGCTTGAAGATCGCCACGCCGCGGGAAACCGGCAGACCGAATTCCTTGAGGACAGCCTTCGCCTGGTATTCGTGGATGTTCATCGAGACCTCGTCGGACGGGCAAGGAGAGAGGGCTGGGCCGGCGGCTCCGGGGCTTTGATGTGACGCGCTTTCCGCCGAACCGGCGTCCACTTCGTCGAAAAAGCGCTCCAGCCCGCCGCCGAGCCTGACGGAGCTTTAGGCGAGCTTGTCGTTGATGCCCTGGCAGGCCGCGATCAGGCCCTTCACGGCGCCGACCGACTTCTCGAACATCGCCTTCTCGTCTTCGTTGAACGTCACTTCGAGGACGCGCTCGACGCCGTTCTCGCCGATCACCACCGGCACGCCGACATAGAGGCCGTCGACGCCGTACTCGCCCGCGAGGTAGGCGGCGCAGGGCAGCACCCGCTTCTTGTCGCGCAGGTAGCTCTCGGCCATGGCGATGGCCGACGAGGCGGGCGCGTAGAAGGCGGAGCCGGTCTTCAAGAGGTTGACGATCTCGCCGCCGCCCTTGCGGGTGCGCTCGACCATGGCGTCGAGCTTCTCCTGGGTGGTCCAGCCGAGCTTGACCAGATCGGTCAGCGGCACGCCGGCCACCGTCGAGTAGCGGGTCAGCGGCACCATGTCGTCGCCGTGGCCGCCCAGCACGAAGGCGGTCACGTCCTCGACCGAGACTCCGAATTCTTCCGCGAGGAAGTGGCGGAACCGCGCCGAGTCCAGCACGCCGGCCATGCCCACCACCTTGTTGGTCGGCAGTCCGGAAAACTTCTGCAGCGCCCACACCATCGCGTCGAGCGGGTTGGTGATGCAGATCACGAAGGCGTTCGGAGCGTGCTCCTTGATGCCGGCGCCGACCGCTTCCATCACCTTCAGGTTGATGCCGATCAAATCGTCGCGGCTCATGCCGGGCTTGCGCGGCACGCCCGCCGTCACGATCACCACGTCGGCCCCGGCGATCGCCGAATAGTCGCTGGCACCGGAATACTTGGCGTCGAAGCCGTCCACGGGCGCGGATTCGGCGATGTCGAGCGCCTTGCCCTGCGGCACGCCGTCGACGATGTCGAACAGCACCACGTCACCGAGTTCCTTGAGGCCCGCGAGATGGGCGAGCGTCCCGCCGATCTGCCCGGCTCCGATGAGCGCGATCTTGCTGCGTGCCATGGATGGTCTAGCCTCCGGTCGGAATTCGCGACGGTTCGGAAAAACGTGTCAGCGATGTCGCGGATGGTGCGCTGCGGCCGAACCTTCGCCGATCAATTCTGATGGGGCGGTGTTTGGCGGAAAAGCCACAGGGCTTCAACCCGAAGAAGGTCCAAGCAAACGGGGTGAGATCGAGGCCGAGAGCGATTTGGGGGCGGCGTCTTTCCGGATAAATCCTATGAAAATCAGGGATTTGTGCGTTTCTCGGATGGCGAGGGACCGTCGGCAGGAGGTTGGTGACAGGTTTTGTAATCTGTCATTATACGTTATTCCGGCTGCGCCGCATTGCAGCGGCGGGATCCTATTCCGTATTCAGAAAGTGCCGGTGCGCAGCGCCCGCTGAATCGACTGGATCACCGCGCCGAGGCGGGCGTCGAGCAGGTCGCGGGGGACGTCCGCGTCGTGCTGGATCGCGACCGGATGGGTGAAGCGGTAGCTGGCGTCGAAGATGACGGCGATCGCCCGCTCGCGGTCGCGGGCGGCGAAGACGCCGGTGCCGATCCCTTCCTCCACCACGCGCTCGACGAGGGCGCGCAGCCGCACGCGGTGACGGCGGGCGATCGGGCGGGAGGCGACGGTGGCGTCGAGATGCACGGCGAACAGGTTGGGCTCGCGGGTCAGCATCTCGCTCTGCGCGCTGGCGAGCGCGCTGATGAAGCGCTCGATCTTGTCGTCGGCGGGGTCGGGCGCGTCGGCGATGCCCGCGAGTTCCGTCTCGAGGTCGCGCAGCCAGCGTCCGGCGACGGCGTCGAGCAGGGCGTCCTTGGAGGGGAAGTAGCGGTAGACGTTGGCATGGGTCATGCCCGCCTCCGCCGCGACCGCCACGACCGTGACGCGTTTGGGGCCGAGCCGGGTCAGGTGCTCCGTGGCGATGGCCAGCAATCGCGCATCCGTCGAGACCGGCGTGGGTCTGGCACGGGCGGCCGGACCGCTGAGGCGCTGCGGGCGAGCGGGGCCGGCGCGCGGATCGGAAACCGGGTCGCTCGCCTCCCTCTCGCTGTCGGTCAGGGTGACGGGAAGGGAGAGAGATCCGTACGGCAACATGACTTTCCTGGCACAGAGACAACAAGCGTGGGGGCACTCGACCAGGCGAGCCGGATCGAGAGCGGTGCCGTCCCACGCGCTCGCGTACGAGCCTTCCTGCCCGCGCGACACTTTGCAACCCCTCTGACCCCCGCTTTTTGTGCCGATCCCGTTTGGATTGCACGCAGGACGCGATTGAGGGGCTTTCGACTCGGTGCGGACAGCGATACCCGACCCTTCGCCGCATCCGCAAAACCGTCTATGACCGCCCGATGACCGTCCCCCTGCCGCCGGCGGCATCGCCCGGCGAACCGATCGAAGCACGCCTGCGCCGCGGCCTTGGAGCCCGGTCGATCGTGCTCGTCGGTCTGATGGGGGCGGGCAAGAGCACCGTCGGGCGCCGCCTCGCCAGCCGCCTCGGGCTGATGTTCAAGGATGCCGACCACGAGATCGAGGCGGCGGCCAAGCTCACCATTGCCGACATCTTCGCCATCTACGGCGAGGCGAGCTTTCGCGAGGGCGAGGAGCGCGTGATCGCGCGGCTGCTGCGCGAGGGCCCGATGGTGCTGGCCACCGGCGGCGGAGCCTTCATGCGCGAGGCCACGCGGGCGCGGATCGCCGATGGCGGCATCTCGGTCTGGCTCAAGGCCGACCTCGATGTGCTGATGCGCCGCGTCCGCAAGCGCAACACCCGGCCCCTGCTCCAGACCGAGGATCCGGAGGCGACCATGCGCGCGCTGATGGAGGTGCGTCATCCGGTCTATGCCCAGGCCGACGTCACGGTGCTCTCCCGCGAGGTGTCACACGATCGTGTGGTGGAGGACGTGATGGAAGCTCTCGACCTTCACATCAACCCGTCCCGCGCGACCCAGATACAACATTTGACATCGTTCATGAAGCAGCAACCCTCGCGTGTAAACGTTCCCCTCTCGGGCGGACGCGAATACGATATCCGGATCGGCCGCGGCCTCATCGACGCGGTGGGCGCGGAGGCACGGGATCTCGGCGCCCGGGCCGCCGGCATCGTCACCGACGAGACCGTCGCCGGTCTCTACGGCGCGCGCGTCCGGGCGAGCCTGGAGGCCGCCGGTCTGCGCTGCGGGATCATCGCCGTGCCGCCGGGCGAAGCCTCGAAGAGTTATTCGCAGTTTGCCCGCGTCTGCGACGGGCTTTTGAGCCAGAAGATCGAGCGCGGTGACCTCGTCGTGGCCCTCGGCGGCGGCGTGGTCGGCGATCTCGCCGGCTTCGCGGCGGCCTCCCTGCGGCGCGGCGTCCGCTTCGTCCAAGTGCCCACAACCCTGCTCGCTCAGGTTGATTCCTCGGTCGGCGGCAAGACCGGCATCAACTCGCCCCACGGCAAGAACCTGATCGGCGCCTTCCACCAGCCGCGCCTGGTGCTGGCCGACACCGCGACTCTCGACACGCTCTCGGAGCGCGAGATGCGGGCGGGCTACGCCGAGGTCGCCAAGTACGGCCTGATCGGCGATGCCGACTTCTTCGAATGGTGCGAGGCGAACTGGGCCGGCATCTTCTCCGGCGGGCCGGAGCGCGACGAGGCGGTGGCCGCCTGCTGCCGCGCCAAGGCCGGGGTCGTCACCCGCGACGAGCGGGAGGACGGCGAGCGCGCCCTGCTCAATCTCGGCCACACCTTCGGCCACGCCCTGGAGCGGCTGACCGGCTACGACGCCGCCCGCCTCGTCCACGGCGAGGGCGTCGCGATCGGGCTAGCGCTGGCCTTCCGCTTCTCGGCCCGGCTGGGCCTGTGCTCCGGCCAGGATGCGGGGCGCGTGGCCAACCACCTCGCGCTCGCAGGCCTGCCGACCCGCCTGCAGCAGGTGCCGGGCGGGGCCGGCGACCCGGACGCGCTCCTCGACGCCATGGCCCAGGACAAGAAGGTCCGCGACGGGCAGCTCACCTTCATCCTCGCCCACGGCATCGGCCAGAGCTTCATTGCGCCGGGGATCGCGGCGGCCGAGGTGCGCGGCTTCCTGGAGGCGGAACTGCAGGGCTGAACGGCCCCGGCGCGATGTGCGGGAGAGATGCGTGGGAGACCGGAACGGGGCGCAGTCGCGTTCCCGCCCGAATGCGCCTATATGAGAGCCGTTCCAGCTTCCTAAGGTCTTGAGCCATGGCGACGGCGTCGTTCGACTCCGCCCCGGGCGCATCGCGCGCCCTCCCCGCAATCGAGAAGGCCCCCGAGGTCACCGCCCTCTCGACCCTGCCCGGCCGCAAGGCCTCCCTGGTCGGCCTCACCCGCGAGGGCCTGAAGCAGGCGCTGATCGGCATTGGCGTGCCCGAGCGCGAGACGCGGATGCGCGTGAGCCAGATCTGGCACTGGCTCTACGTGCGCGGCGCCCGCGAGTTCTCGGAGATGACCAATGTCGGCAAGGGGCTGAAGGCGCAGCTCGCCGAGCATTTCACCCTCGACCGGCCGGAGGTCGTCACCGAGCAGGTTTCGCGCGACGGCACCCGCAAGTGGCTCCTGCGCATGGCGCCCACCGGCGCGCACGACCACAACCGCGGCGCCGAGATCGAGTGCGTCTACATCCCCGGCGACGACCGCGGCACGCTCTGCGTCTCGTCCCAGGTCGGCTGTACGCTGACCTGCTCGTTCTGCCACACCGGCACGCAGCGCCTCGTGCGCAATCTCTCGACGGCCGAGATCGTCTCGCAGCTCGTCGTCGCCCGCGACGCGCTCGGCGACTTCACCGGCCAGATGCCGGGCAAGGATGGCGGCGAGGTTGGCCGGCTCGTCACCAACATCGTGTTCATGGGCATGGGCGAGCCGCTCTACAATCTCGACGCGGTGATCTACGCCATCGCGGTGATGTCGGATCAGGAGGGCCTCGCCCTCTCGCGGCGGCGCATCACCGTCTCGACCTCCGGCGTGGTGCCGCAGATCGAGCGGCTGGGGCTGGAAGCCAACGCCATGCTGGCGATCTCGCTGCACGCCGTGCGTGACGAGCTGCGCGACGAACTGGTGCCGCTGAACCGCAAATATCCGATCGCGCAGTTGCTCGAGGCGTGCCGGAACTATCCGGGCCTCAGCAACGCCCGGCGCATCACCTTCGAATACGTGATGCTGAAGGGCGTCAACGATTCGGACGCCGATGCCCGCGCCCTGGTGCGGCTGCTCAAGGGCATCCCGGCCAAGATCAACCTGATCCCGTTCAACCCCTGGCCCGGCTCGAAATACGAGTGCTCGGACTGGGAGCGGATCGAGCGGTTCTCCGAGTTCGTGTTCAACGCCGGCTACGCCTCGCCGGTGCGCACCCCGCGCGGCCGCGACATCCTGGCGGCCTGCGGCCAGCTCAAGAGCGAGACCGAAAAGCTGCGCGCCCGCGCCCGGATGATGCTCGAAGAGGGCATGGGCGCGGAGGCCGTCTACGCCGATCAGGTCGATTGAGGTGCTCGTCCCCTCCCCGCTCGCGCAGGGAGGGGACGTGATCACTCAGGCCGCGATCGGCGCGGCCACCGGCTCGGCGGCGCGCACGTCGGCATCGACGTGGCTCTCGAAGCGCTTGAAGTTCTCGCGGAACATCGTGACGAGGCGCGTGGCGGTCTCGGCGAACGCCGCCTTGTTGGTCCAGGTCTCGACCGGCGAGAGCACCTGCGTCTCGACGCCGGGCACCTCGACCGGCACCGAGAAGCCGAAATACGGGTCGCGCCGGAACTCGGTCTGCGCCAGCGAGCCGTCGAGCGCCGCCGAGAGCAGCCGGCGGGTGACGCGGATCGGCATGCGCCGCCCGGTGCCGACCCCGCCGCCGGTCCAACCGGTATTGACGAGCCAGCAATCGACGCCGTGCTCGGCCATCAGCGCCCGGAGCAGGTTGCCGTAGACGCTCGGGTGGCGCGGCATGAACGGCGCGCCGAAGCAGGTCGAGAAGGTCGCCTCCGGCGCCGTCAACCCGCGCTCGGTGCCGGCCACCTTGGCGGTGTAACCCGAGAGGAAGTGATACATCGCCTCCGCGCCCGTCAGCCGGGCGATCGGCGGCATCACGCCGAAGGCGTCGCAGGTCAGCATCACGATGTTCTTCGGATGCCCGGCCCGGCCGGTGGCGCTCGCATTCGCGATGAAGTCGAGCGGATAGGCGCAGCGGGTGTTCTCGGTGAGCGTCGCGTCGTCGAAGTCCGGCACGCGGGTGAGCGGATCGACGACGACGTTCTCCATCACCGTGCCGAAGCGCTCGGTGGTGGCGTAGATCTCCGGCTCGGCGTTGCGCGAGAGCCGGATGGTCTTGGCGTAGCAGCCGCCCTCGAAGTTGAAGATGCCGTCCCGGCTCCAGCCATGCTCGTCGTCGCCGATGAGTTTTCGCGACGAGTCGTTCGACAGGGTCGTCTTCCCGGTGCCCGACAGGCCGAAGAACAGGGCCGAGTCGCCGGTCTCATCGAGTGCGGCGTTGGCCGAGCAGTGCATCGGCATCACGCCAGCATTGGGAAGCACGTAATTGAGGTAGGTGAAGACCGACTTCTTCATCTCGCCGGCATAGGCCGAGCCGCCGATCAGCACGATCTTCTGCGCGAAATCGATGGCGATCACGGTCTTGGAGCGGCAGCCGTGCCGAACCGGGTCGGCCTGGAAGCTCGGCAGGTCGATGATCGTCAACTCCGGCACGTAGGCGGCGAGTTCGCCGCGCTCGGGGCGGATCAGCAGGTTGCGGATGAACAGGGAGTGCCAGGCGAGTTCGGTATAGACCCGCGCCCGCACCCGGTGGGCCGGGTCGGCGCCGCCGTAGAGATCCTGCGCGAACAGCTCCTTGCCCCGCGCATGGGCGCGGAAATCGGCGAGCAGGGTCGCGAATTGGTCCGGAGTGATCGAGCCGTTGTTGTCCCACCAGATCTCGTTCTCGGTGCTCGCGTCCCGCACCACATACTTGTCCTTGGGCGAGCGGCCGGTATGGCTGCCGGTGGTGGCCACCAGCGCGCCGCCGCGGGCGAGCTGCGCCTCGCCGCGGCGCAAGGCCTCTTCGTAGAGGCGGGGGGCTTCGAGGTTCCAGTGCACCGCGGTCAGATCGGTCAGGCCGATCGCCTCCGGTCCGTGGGCCGCGTTGAATTCGCCGATCGTCTTCACAGGTGTCTCCTCCCTCACGGCCCCTGATCGCGCCGTCGCGCCGGTCGGTCCGGCTTTTCGCGTTCTCTGGCGATGCGTCCGCGCGGTCGGTCAGGGCCGCCGCACGCAGGTTCTCCGCCCCGCCGGCTCAATGGATCGGGCTCCGGCTTGGCCGTCAACTAATCCTTGGTATGGGTTCAAATTAAATTTGCGCGCCGGCGCCTCATCCAACGGTCGAGCCGTCGCAATCCGGAACGGGCAAAATCGCGGCGGAAGGCTTATGTGAGGGAGGGCGCCCGCCGCTCCCTCCCGTCCATAGCTGCCCGAAATCCGCATGCCCCAAGCCGTCGCCGGCCCCGAGATCGAGCGCCTGATCCAGCTTCTCGGGCGCATGCCGGGCCTCGGGCCCCGCTCCGCCCGCCGGGCCGCGCTCCAGCTCATCAAGAAGCGCGAGACCCTGCTCGCGCCCCTGGCCGACGCGATGCGCATCGCCGCCGATCGCATCGTCGTGTGCCACGCCTGCGGCAACGTCGATACCAGCGATCCCTGCACCATCTGCCGGGACGAGACCCGCGACCCGACCACCCTCGTCGTAGTGGAGGACGTCTCCGACCTCTGGGCGCTGGAGCGGTCCGGCGCGGTCAAGGCGCGCTACCACGTGCTCGGCGGCGTGCTCTCGGCGCTCGACGGGGTGCGGCCCGAGCACCTCACCATCGCCCTTCTCGTGGAGCGGGCGAGCGCGCCGGGGGTGAAGGAGATCATCCTGGCACTCAACGCCACGGTCGACGGCCAGACCACGGCCCACTACGTCACCGAATCGCTCAAGCCTCTCGGGCTGACGATCACCCGCCTCGCCCATGGCGTGCCGGTGGGCGGCGAACTCGACTATCTCGACGAGGGCACGCTCACGGCGGCGATCCGCAGCCGCACCGCGTTCTGAGGACGATCGTCTCGGGAACGGAGCCGGCCTTTCGCGAGGCCGGGCGCGCTCGCCCGGAAAGAACCCGTAACGGCTTCTTAAATCGCGCCGTGACAAGTCTGGTCGCGGACCGGCGCGGCTGTGCCGAAGACAGTCTTTCCCGCACCGACCGCCCCGGCCCGACCATGATGGATCTTCGACCGGAACAGGAACCGGGCCGCGCACCGAGACTTCACGAGAGGCTGGCCACGCCCTTCGTGGTGCGGATGCTCCTCCTGAGCCTTGCCGCGGTCATGCTCAGCAAGGCTTTGCGCTATGCCGGGCTGCTGCCCGCTCAGGGCATCACGGATTTCGACGCCTTCCACATCGCCGGCCGGATGGTGTGGCGCGGGGACATCGTGCAGGCCTACCACCTCCCGGCGCTCCTGACGGTCCAGCAGGCCCTCACGGGCGAACAGGCCTTTCTGCCCTGGACCTACCCCCCGCCCTTCGACCTCGTGGTGGCGGCGCTCGCCCCCCTGCCGATCGGCCTCGCCTACCTCGTCTTCGTCGGCTCGACCCTCGTGGCGTATCTGCTCGTCCTGCGCCGGATCGCCGGCGCGCAGTTCGCGCCGGTCGTCGTCGCGCTCGCACCGGTTCTCGTCGTCGGGGTGGCCGGCGGCCAGAACGGCTTTCTCACGGGCACGCTGATCGGTCTGACCTGCCTCGGCCTTCTGAGCGGGCGGGCGCTTGCCGGCCTGCCGCTCGGCCTGATGGTGATCAAGCCGCATCTCGCGGTCGGACTCGCGGTCTGCGCCCTCGTCTCGCGCCGCTGGCACTGTCTCGCCATCGCTGCCGCGACGGCCGCACTGGCCCTCGTCTTCTCCACCGTCGTGCTCGGCCCTGCGATCTGGCCGGCCTTCCTCGGCGGCGTGGACGAGGCCAAGACGTTCCTGGCCGCGGGCGCCTACCCGCTGTTTCGGATGGTCTCGGTCTATGCCTGCCTGCGCAGCCTCGATCTGCCGGCCTTCGTCGCACTGGCCGTTCAGGTGGCGACGGCCGCTGCGGTCCTCGGCCTGATCCCGCTCGCCCTGTGGCGGAACCTGCCGCGGCGGCAGGTCGTCGGCCTCGCCGCCCTGGCAAGCCTGTTCGTCAGCCCCTACGCCTACGATTACGACCTGACGCTCTACGGCGTCGCCCTCGCCCTGCTCCTGCCGGATCTTCTCGGGCGGGCGAGCCGGCGGGAGGAACTCGCCCTGCTCGCACTCGGCTGGATGGTGGGCGGCTACGGCCTGACGGCCGGCGGCCTGTACGAGGCCCGGCTCGGAACGGAGATCACCGCCTCGGCCGAGATCTCGCTGGCCGCCCTGCCGTTCCTCCTCCTGGTCGCCCTGGTCTGGCGCATCCTGCGCCGGGAGCAGGCTGCGACCGCTGCGATCGGAGGCAAGGCCGGGCCGGCGGCTCCGGTTCCTGCCTGAGGGCCGGTCATGCCCGTGAACGCAGCCCTCGCCGCCGCGCCGGCGGCCCCTCTGACGGCCCCTCCGGCAACCCCTCCGGCGACCCCTCTCTTGCGGCCGGTCTCCGGCTGGGGGGGTTATCCCCGTGCGGCCAGCGAGATGCTGGCAGCGGATGCGCCCGAGACCCTGCCCGCGCTCCTGCGCGGCCGGCGCGGGGTGATCGCCCGCGGCGGCGGGCGCGCCTACGGCGACGCCGCCGTCGGCCTGCGCACCACCGTCCTGACCGGCGCCCTTGACCGGATCCGCGGCTTCGATCCCGCCACCGGGCGACTGCGGGCCGAGGCCGGCGTCACGCTGGCCGACATCGTCCGGACCTTCCTGCCGGGGGGCTTCTTCCCGCTGGTCGTGCCCGGCACGCAGTTCGTGACGCTGGGCGGGATGATCGCCTCCGACGTCCACGGCAAGAACCACCACCGCGAGGGCGGCTTCGGCGCCCATGTCGAGGCGCTGACCCTGCTGACGCCCGACGGCGTCCCGCGCTTCTGCTCGCGCGAGCAGAATCCCGATCTTTTCGCCATGACGCTCGGTGGGATGGGGCTGACCGGCACGATCCTCGACGCGACCTTCCGCCTGCGGCCGGTGGAGAGCGGCTGGATCGTCCAGAGGACCCGGATCGCGACCGACCTCGCGGCGATGCTGGAGGCTCTGGAGCAGGACGGCGACGCGACCTACTCGGTGGCCTGGATCGACGGCCTCGCCCGCGGATCCGCCCTCGGGCGGGGCCTGGTCTATCGCGGCGAGCACGCCTCCGGAGACCTGTGCCGGGCCGCCGGGCGCGACCTGTTCCCGAGCCCGCCCCCCGGCCGGCTCACGGTGCCGCCGGGCTGGCCGGCCTGGACCCTGAACCGCGCCTCGGTCACGGCCTTCAACGCGCTGTACTTCCGGCGCGGGGCCGCGGCCGGCAGCCCCGGCCTCGTCCCGTGGCACAGCTACTTCTTTCCCCTCGACGGGCTGAGGGCCTGGAACCGCCTCTACGGCAGCCGCGGCTTCGTGCAGCATCAATGCGTCGTGCCCCGGCACGGCGCCGGGGCGGTGCTGGCCGAGATCCTCGACCGGGTCGCCCGTCTCGGCACCGCCTCGCCGCTGGCGGTGCTCAAGCGCCTCGGGGTTTGCGGGCGCGGGCTGTCCTTCCCGATGGACGGCTACACGCTGGCCCTCGACCTGCCGGCGAATGCCGCGACCTTCGCGCTGCTCGACGCGCTCGACCGCCGCGTGGTCGCGGCCGGGGGGCGCCTCTACCTCGCCAAGGATGCGCGCCAGACCCGCGACACCTTCGAGGCGGGCTATCCCGAGCTGCCCGCCTTCCGTGACCTGCGCCGGCAACTCGGCGCCGACGGCATGCTCGCCTCCCGCCTCTCCGCACGCCTGGGATTGTGATGGCCGGAACCCTGCTCCTCGTCGGGGCCACCTCCGATATCGGCCACGCCGTGGCCGCGCGCTACGCCGAGGCCGGCTGGCGCATCCTGCTCGCCGCCCGCGATCCCGAGCGGGCGCAGCGCAACGCCGACGACCTCGCCGCCCGCTACCGGGCCGAGGTCGCGCTGCTGCGCCTCGACATCCTGGCGACGGGCGACTTCGCCCGATGGCTCGACGGGCTCCCGGCGCTGCCCGACACGGTGGTCTGCGCGGTCGGCGAACTCGGCGACCAAGCCAGGGCCGAGGGCGACCTCGCCCATGCCGAGGGGGTGATGCGGACGAACTTCCTGGGGCCCTCCCTGTTGCTCGGCCTCGTCGCCGAGCGCTTCGCCGCGCGCGGAAGCGGCGCGATCGTCGGCATCAGCTCGGTGGCGGGCGACCGCGGGCGCGGCTCGAATTACGTCTACGGCGCCGGCAAGGCCGGCTTCACCGCCTTCCTCTCCGGCCTGCGCAACCGCTTGGCCAAGAGCGGCGTCCGGGTGGTGACGGTGAAGCCGGGCTTCGTACGGACCCGGATGACCCGCGGCCTGCGCCTGCCGCCGCTCCTGACCGCCGAACCGTCCGAGGTCGGGCGGGCGGTCTACGCCGCCGCGGAAGGGCGCGGGGGCGATGTCGTCTACGTGCGCAAGGTCTGGCGCCTCGTCATGGCCGTGATCGGCGCGATTCCCGAGCCGGTCTTCAAGCGCCTGAGCCTGTGACCGCGGCCCACCCGGCCAGACATTTGACCACCCCCGCGCCGCCGCCTATCTCCGGGTGAGGGAACGCGTTTTCGCGCGCGTTCGCATTCCCCATCGCCCATCCCGGCCCGGAAGCCATGACCGTCCGTCCCCTCGTCATCCTGCCCGATGCGCAGCTGCGCCTCATCTCCGAGCCGGTGAGCGCCGTCACCGAGGAGATCCGCACGCTCGCCCGCGACATGATCGAAACGATGTACGACGCCCCCGGCGTCGGCCTCGCCGCGATCCAGATCGGGGTGGCCAAGCGCGTCGTCACCATCGACACCTCGAAGGACGAGAACGCGAAGAACCCGACCGTCTATCTCAACCCGGAGATCGTCTGGTCGTCTGAGGAGAAGCGGGTCTACGACGAGGGCTGCCTGTCGATCCCCGAATTCTACGGCGAGGTCGAGCGGCCGGACCGCGTCCGGGTGCGCTACATGACCCTCGACGGCGAGACGGTGGAGCAGGAGGCCGACGGCCTGCTCGCCACCTGCCTCCAGCACGAGATCGACCACCTCAACGGCGTGCTGTTCATCGACCACCTGTCGAAGCTCAAGCGCGACCGGGTGATGAAGAAGTTCACCAAGGCCGCCAAGCGCGACGCCGCCTGACGGGTTCCGATGCGCATCGTCTTCATGGGGACGCCGGACTTCGCGGTGCCCACCCTGGACCGTCTCCACGCCGACGGCCACGACATCGTCGCCATCTACACCCGCGCCCCGGCCAAGGCCGGCCGCGGCATGGCGCTCAAGCCCTCGCCGGTCCATGCCCGTGCCGAGGCTTTGGGCCTCCCCGTGCTGACGCCCTCGACCCTCAAGAGCGAGGAGGCTTTCGAGACCTTCGCCGGGCATGGGGCGGACGTGGCGGTCGTCGTCGCCTACGGCATGCTGCTCCCGCAAAAGATCCTCGACGTCCCGCGCTTCGGCTGCCTCAACCTGCACGGCTCGCTGCTGCCGCGCTGGCGCGGGGCTGCGCCGATCCAGCGGGCGGTGATGGCGGGCGACGCGGAGAGCGGTGTCGGCGTGATGCGGATGGAGGCCGGGCTCGATACCGGGCCGGTAGCGATGGAAGCGCGCCTTGCGATCACCGAAGGGATGACCGCGGGCGAACTGCACGACAGGCTGATGCCGCTTGGCGCCGACCTGATGGGGCGGGCGATCCAGGCGCTGGAGCGGGAGGGCCTGACCTTCGCGCCGCAGGCGACGGAAGGCGTCGTCTACGCCCACAAGATCACCAACGAAGAGGCGCGGATCGACTGGTCGCGGCAGGCCGAAGAGGTCGCGCGCCACATCAACGGCCTGTCGCCGTTTCCGGGCGCCTATTTCGAGGCGGATCTCGGGAAGGGACCGGAGCGGGTGAAGGTGCTGCGGGCGCTGGCCCATGACGGCTCCGGCACGCCGGGCACGCTGCTCGACGCCGCCGGCACGGTCGCCTGCGGCACGGGCGCGGTGCGGCTCCTCGAACTGCGCCGGGCCGGCAAGGGCGGTGTCGCCAGCGGCGAAGAGTTCCTGCGCGGGGCGCGGCTGGCGGCGGGAGCCTCCTTCGCGTGAGCGCGCAAGTCTGATGCCCCGCTACAAGCTCGTCATCGAGTATGACGGCGGACCGTTCTGCGGCTGGCAAAGGCAGGCCGACGATCCGACCGTGCAGGCCGCCATCGAGACCGCCGTCACCCGCTTCTCCGGCGAGGCCGCGCGGCTCACCTGCGCCGGCCGGACCGATGCGGGCGTGCACGCGATCCATCAGGTCGCCCATCTCGACCTCGCCAGGGACTGGCGCACCGACACCGTGCGCGACGCCCTCAACGCGCATCTGCGCCCGCAGCCGATCGCCATCGTCTCGGCCGAGGTGGTGACACACGACTTCGACGCCCGGCACTCGGCGATCCGGCGGCACTACCGCTACCGCATTCTCAACCGGCGCAGCCCCGCCGCGCTGACCCGCGCCCATGTCTGGCACGTGCCCTGGCCGCTCGACGCCGACCTGATGCACGCCGCCGCGCAGCGCCTGCTCGGCCGCCACGATTTTTCCGCCTTCCGGGCCGCGGAGTGCCAAGCGGCGAGCCCGGTGCGCACACTCGAACAGCTCGACGTGACGCGCCAGCGGATGGGCCTGTTCGAGGAGATCGTGATCGCGACCTCGGCCCGCTCCTTCCTGCACCATCAGGTGCGCGCCATGGCCGGTACGCTGATGCTCGCCGGCTGCCGCCGCCTCTCCGCCGACGACGTGGCGGAGATTCTGGCCACCAAGGCCAAGCACCGCTGCGGGCCGCTGGCCCCGGCCTGCGGGCTGACCTTCGTCGGCGTCGATTACGACGAGAAATAACGCTCCAGCACCCGCCCGTAGATCGCGGTGAGCCGGTCGAGATCCGCCACCGCCACCCGCTCGTCGGTCTCGTGCATGGTCCGCCCGACCAGGCCGAACTCGATCACCGGGCAGGCATCCTTGATGAAGCGCGCATCCGAGGTGCCGCCCGTCGTGGAGAGGGCCGGGCGCCGTCCGGTCTCGGCTGCAATCGCATCCGCCACGAGATCGACGAAGGCGTCGGGCTGGGTCAGGAAGGCCGGCGAGTTCGAGGGCTGAAGGTCGAGGCTGAAGCGCACGGCGTTGCCGGCCGCCGCCTCCAGGCGCTTGCGGATTTCGGCGCCGAGCGTCTCGGCGGTCCAGTCGTCGTTGAAGCGCACGTTGAAGACGGCCTTGGCCGAGGCCGGGATCACGTTGGTGGCGGGGTTGCCGACGTCGATCGTCGTGAATTCGAGGTTCGAGGCGTCGAAATGCGCGGTGCCGCCGTCGAGCGGTTCGGCGATCAGCGCCGAGGCGAGGCGCAGCAGGCCGGGGATCGGGTTCTCGGCCCGGTGCGGATAGGCCACGTGGCCCTGGCGCCCGTGCACGGTGATGCGCCCCGTGAGCGAGCCGCGCCGGCCGATCTTGATCATCTCGCCGAGGCTGTCGGGGTTGGTCGGCTCGCCGAGCAGGCAATGGTCGAAGCGCTCGCCCCTGGCCTTCGCCCAGTCGAGCAGCTTCACCGTGCCGTTGACCGCCGGCCCCTCCTCGTCGCCGGTGATGAGGAAGGCGATGGAGCCGCCGAAATCCGGCCCATGGCGGTCGAGGAAATCCAGCGTCGCGGCAAGCATGCAGGCGATGCCGCCCTTCATGTCCACCGCGCCGCGGCCGTAGAGGAAGCCGTCGGTGATCTCGCCGGAGAACGGCCCGTGCGTCCAGGAGGCCGCGTCGCCCGGAGGCACCACGTCGGTATGGCCGGCAAAGACGAGGACCGGCCCCGCTATGCCGATGCGGGCATACAGGTTCTCGATGTCCGGCGTGCCGGCCTCCGAAAAGACCGGGCGCTCGACGGAAAAGCCCGCCTCGGTCAGCCTTTCCGCCAGGAACGACAGTGCGCCGCCCTCCTCCGGGGTGACGGAGGGGCAGCGGATCAGCGCCTGGGCGAGGGCGAGGGGGGATTGGTCGGACAAGGGCGGTCCCGGTGGCTCGCTTCTCCCACCCTGTCCCTCATCCTGAGGTGCCCGCGCCAGCGGGCCTCGAAGGATCGTCCAGTTGCCGCGCGATCCCTGGAGGATCCTTCGAGGCCTCCGCTCCGCTCCGGCACCTCAGGATGAGGAATTCCGGTGGGAAACAGTGACTCTTCATTGGTGGGCCAGCCGTAGCACGCACCCGCCCTGCGCGCAGCAAGCCCTGAACCGCTTCCGCTGTCCGCCCGAGGCGCTTACATGGCCGGCATGGCCCTCACCTCCGAAGAGATCGAACGCTACGCCCGCCACCTCGTCCTGCGCGAGGTGGGCGGCCCGGGACAGGCCCGGCTGAAGGCCGGGCGCGTGCTGGTGATCGGTGCGGGCGGGCTCGGGGCGCCGCTGATCCAGTATCTCGCCGCCGCCGGCATCGGCACCATCGGCATCGTCGACGACGACACCGTCTCGCTGTCGAATCTGCAGCGGCAGGTCATCCACGGCACGCCGGATGTCGGCCGCCCGAAGGTCGAGAGCGCGGCGGACGCCGTCAATCGGCTCAACCCGCATGTGCGGGTCGAGACCCATGCCCTCCGGCTGAATCCGGAGAACGCGCCCGCCCTCCTCGCGGGCTACGATCTCATCGCCGATGGCTCCGACAACTTTTCGACCCGCTACGCCGTCTCGGACGCCTGCTTCCACGCGAAAAAGCCGCTGGTGACGGCGGCGCTCGGAGCCTTCGACGGCTCGCTCACCACGATCCGCGCCCACGAGACCGGTCCGACGGGCGAGCCGAACCCGACCTATCGCTGCCTGTTCCCGAGCCCGCCGCCGCCCGGCAGTGTCGCCCCCTGCGCCGAGGCCGGGGTGCTCGGGGCGCTCGCGGGCGTCATGGGCTCGCTGATGGCGATGGAGGTGATCCGGGCGGTCGCCGGCTTCGGCGAGCCCCTGGTCGGGCGCCTGCTGATGGTCGATGCCCGCTCGATGCGGTTCGAGACGCTGGCCTATGCCTGGGATCCGGAGAACCCGCTGAACGGGGCCGGGGTCAGGACAGACCCGGCAGCCGAGCCGGCGGCGCTCCCGCCTCGGCCGCGTTGAGGCAGCACTTCTTGTACTTCTTGCCCGAGCCGCAGGGGCAGGGATCGTTGCGGCCGACATCCTTGAACGGGTTCGTGACCGGCTGGCCGTAGGATTCCGCGGTCCAGGCCAGGGCGCCCACCGGATCGTCGAGATAGGTGTAGCGGTGGGCGTCGAAGGCGCCGAGATCCGGCGGCTCGGCGCTCGCATGGCGCAACGCCTTGCGGAACCACGGCAGGTCGCTGAACTCGTCGGTGATGCGGCCATCGCGCCGCGCCGCCTCCACCCGCGGGGCGAGGCCGGTCAGGCCGAGATAAGCGATCGCCTCCTCCCAGCCGATCCAGGCCGGGGCTTCCTCCACCGCCGCGCGTGCCTCGTCGAAGCGCACCAGCAGCGCCTCGGCTTCTTCGAGCGGGATTCGCCCCTGTCGCGTCAGGAAGCCCAGCGCGTTGAAAGCCGAGTTTCGCAGGAAATCGTCGGCGGTGCTGTCGAGGATCAGCCGGGCGAGCGCCGCCGTGTCGCCGTCGAAGGTCGAGGCGATCACCGCCGGCAGGGTCTCGGTCGCGGCATCGCCGAGAAGGCCGTCGACCGCCTCGCCGTCCTGGCGCATCAGGCGCATCAGCGGCGGGAAGACCCGCGTGTCGCGCGCCGCCGCCAGGGCGTGCAGGCCCCAGAACAGGAGGTTGGTCTCCTCGTCCTCGATCGCATCGGCATCCTCCGCCGCCCGCTCGAGGAGAGCGAGCACCGGCTCGGCGATCGTCTCGGGAGCCTGGACGGCCCGCTTCAGCGCCTCGGCCGGGAGATGCGTCTCCTGCGTGAGAACGGCGACGAGATCCGCGTCCATGGCCTTGCCTCCCGCGATCACGAACGGAGCGTCGCCCCGGTCTTCTTGCCCACCTCGGCGACGATCTTGGCGCTCACCGCCTCGATCTCGGCGTCGGTGAGCGTGCGCTCGGAGGGCTGCAGCCGCACCGCGACGGCGACCGACTTCGCGCCCTCCGGGATGCCGGTGCCCTCGTAGAGGTCGAACACCTCGATCCCGGTGATCATCTTGCGCTCGGCGCCCTGCGCCGCCTTCAGGATGTCGGCGGCCGGCACGTCGCGGGGGACGACGAAGGCGAAGTCGCGGGAGATCGCCTGGAGGTCCGACAGCGCCAGCGCGGGCTTCGCCTTGGTCGGGCGGTGGCGCGGCAGCGGCAGGGCGTCGAGGGTGATCTCGAAGGCCACCAGCGTGCCCTTGAGGTCCATCGCCTTCAGGAGGCGCGGATGCAGCTCGCCGAAATGGCCGACGACATTCTTGGGGCCGAATTGGAGGGTGCCCGAGCGGCCGGGATGCAGCCAGTCGGGGCCGCCGGCCACGATCTGGAGCCCGCCGGTCGGCACGCCGAGCGCGGCGAGCAGCGCCAGCGCGTCGGCCTTGGCCTCGAACGCATCGACGACGTCCGCCGCCCCGCTCCAGTGGCGGCCGGCGCCGCTGTGCCGGGCGGTGCCGCGGCGCAGGCCGGTGGCGCGCAGGGACTGGCCCTCCGGCTCGTCGCTGGCGAAGCACTGGCCGACCTCGAACAGGGCGGTATCCGGGAAACCGCGGTCGGCATTGGCTTGCGCTGCCCGCAACAGGCCGGGCACGAGGCTCGGGCGCATGTCGGAGAGATCGGCGGCGATGGGGTTGGCGAGCGCCAGGTCCGGCTTGCCGCCGCCGAACAGCCGCGCATCCGCGTGCGGGATGAAGGAGTAGGTCACGGCTTCCAGCATGCCGCGGCTGGCCAGCGCCCGCTTGGCGAGGCGCCCGCGCCGCTGCAGCACGGTGAGCATCGGCTCGACCGCGACGGTCTCGATCCGCGGCAGCGGCTTCGGCTCGATCCGGTCGAGACCGGCGATGCGCACGATCTCCTCGACGAGGTCGGCCTTGCCCTCGACATCCGGCCGCCAGGAGGGCGGCAGCACCTTCACGCGGTCGCCGGAGCCCGAGATGTGGAAGCCGAGCGATTCCAGCGTCACCTTCATCTCGGCCCGCGACAGCTCGATGCCGGCGAGCCGCCGCACCTCGGTCCAGGGGAAGTCGATGACGTGGGAGAGTTCCGGCACCTCGCCGGCGATGGTGGCTTGGCTCGGGCTGCCGCCGCAGAGATCGATCACGAGGCGGGTGGCGAGGTCGAGCCCCGGCAGGGCGAAGGCCGGATCGACGCCGCGCTCGAAGCGGTAGCGCGCGTCGGTGATGATGCCGAGGCGCCGGCCGGTGCGGGCGATGTTGCGCGGATCCCAGAGCGCGGATTCGATCAGCACGTCGGTGGTGGTCTCGTCGCAGCCCGAGGCTTCGCCGCCCATGATGCCGCCGATCGACTCGACGCCGTTAGCATCGGCGATCACCACCGTGTCGGAATCGAGCCGGTAGGTCTTGCCGTCGAGGGCGACGAGGCTCTCGCCGTCCTCGGCGCGGCGCACGGTGAGCCCGCCCGCGACCTTCTTCGCGTCGAAGACGTGCAGCGGCCTTCCGCGGTCGAAGGTCAGGTAGTTGGTGATGTCGACGAGCGCGTTGATCGGGCGCAGGCCGATCGCCCGCAGGCGCTTCTGCATCCATTCGGGCGAGGGGCCGTTCTTCACGCCGCGCACGAGACGCAGGGCGAAGAGCGGGCAGAGACCCTTGTCGTGCGTGTCGAACTGCAGCGTGACAGGGGTCGGGCAGGCGCCCTCGCCGCGGACCGGCGGCATCGGCTCGCGCTTCAGGGTGCCGATGCCGGTGGCGGCGAGATCGCGGGCGATGCCGTGGATCGAGGCGCAGTCCGAGCGGTTCGGCGTCAGGTTGATCTCGATCACCGGATCGTCGAGCCCGGCCCAGACGGCGTAGGGCGTGCCGACCGGCGCGTCGGCGGGCAGATCGAGGATGCCGTCGTGATCCTCGCTGAGGCCGAGTTCCGCACCGGAGCAGAGCATGCCGCGGCTCTCGACGCCGCGGATCGTGCCGACCGAGAGGGTGATGGCCTTGCCCGGCACGTAGGTGCCGGGGGGCGCGAAGACCGAGAGCATCCCGGTGCGCGCGTTGGGGGCGCCGCACACGACCTGGAGCGGCTGTCCGTCACCGGGATCGACCTGACAGACCCGCAGGCGGTCGGCGTTGGGGTGCTGCTCGGCCGAGATGACGCGGGCGATGACGTAGGGGCGCAAGGCCGCGGCCTTGTCCTCGATGCCTTCGACCTCGAGACCGATCCGCGTGAGCGTCTCGCTGATCGCGTCGAGGGAGGCCTCGGTGTCGAGGTGGTCCTTGAGCCAGGAGAGGGTGAATTTCATCGGGGACGGGAATTCCGTTGTCGGTCAGGTGCGACGAGGCTTGGCGACCAGAAGCACCGCCAGGGTTCGGTAGGTTTCTTCGGGGAGGCTTTCGATCAGATCAATCGCCTCCCCCGCGAGGGCAACCAGCAGTGCCGCTTCGGATTTCGACCGCGTGAAGGGGCGTGGGTCGTAGTCGGCCGTGTGCCGCTCCTTCATGAGCGTGCGGAAAATCTCCGAGATCCGCTTCACGTCGGGATGAAGGTTGCGGATCTCGTTCGCTTCGAGGCGCCGCTTCGTCTCCTGATGGTCGATGGAACGGTAGATCGGTTCGAAGCGGTCCCAGGGCACGTTCCAGCCGACCGTGCCGTCCGCGGCGAGATAGCAGAGGCCGTGGAACACGCCGTAATAGGCATCGCTCGTGCAGCGCCGGAGGACGGTCTGCCTCGGCCGCCCCGCTTCCTGCGCCAGACGCTCCTGAGCCACATCGAGCAAGGCACGAACGAGACGATGCCTGATGGTTCGCGGTCTGGAGGCCGGCAGCGTGCTCATGGCCGGGCCGATTGCGCCTCATCATCGAGGTCGTCGGAGAGCGGCTCGCCGTCATCGGGCAGGCGGAACGAGACGTAGGGAGGCCTTTCCTCACCCTTGGAGATGAGGCTGTCATGCAGCTCCGTTTGTGCATCCACGAGGGCACGAACAGCCTTGATCTCTGTCCCCGGTCGAAAGAAGGCGTCGAGAAAGAAGGACTGTTCTCCGTCCTGATCGATGCCTGACGACACCTCGACATGATCGAAACCGAGCGGCCCGAGCTTCGCCGCGAAGATCTGGGCGGCAAGGGCCTGAACGTCCACTTCCTTCAGCATCGTCCGCGTCTCCCGCGACATCACCCCGTCAGCCCGCCGACCAGGCTCGGCACGTCGATCGGCCGGAAGCCGTAATGCTCCAGCCAGCGCACGTCGGCCTCGAAGAAGGGTCGCAGGTCCGGCATGCCGTATTTGAGCATGGCGAGGCGGTCGATGCCCATGCCGAAGGCGAAGCCCTGGACCTGATCCGGGTCGAGCCCGCCGCTGCGCAGCACGTTCGGGTGGACCATGCCGCAGCCGAGAATCTCCAGCCAGTCGGTGCCCTCGCCGAAGCGCAGCTCCCCGCCTTTCCGCGAGCACTGGATGTCCACTTCCGCCGACGGCTCGGTGAAGGGGAAGAACGAGGGGCGGAAGCGCATGGTCACCGCCTCGACCTCGAAGAAGGCGCGGCAGAACGATTCCAGCACCCATTTCAGGTTGGCGATGTTGGCCGAACGGTCGATGACGAGGCCTTCGACCTGATGGAACATCGGCGTGTGGGTCTGGTCGGAATCGTGCCGGTAGGTGCGGCCGGGCATGATCACGCGGATCGGCGGCTGCTTGGCGCGCATGGTGCGCACCTGAACCGGCGAGGTGTGGGTGCGCAGGAGCTTGCGCCGTCCGAGATGGTCGGGGGGAAGGAAGAACGTGTCGTGCATCTCCCGCGCCGGGTGGCCTTCGGGGAAGTTCAACGCGGTGAAGTTCAGCTCGTCCGTCTCGATGTCCGGCCCTTCCGCCACCGAGAAGCCGAGATCGGCGAAGATCGCGGTGATCTCCTCGATGACCTGGCTGATCGGGTGGATGCGGCCGCGGATCTCCGGCGCCTCGCGCAAGGGCAGCGTCACGTCGATCCGCTCGGCGGAAAGCCGCGCGTCGAGGGCGGCCTCGGCCAGCGCCTCGCGCTTCTGGGAAATTGCGCTCTGCACCCGGTCGCGCAGGCCGTTGATGAGAGGACCGCGCTCACGCCGCTCGTCGGGCGTCATCGTGCCCAGCGTCTTGAGCAGCTCCGAGACGCTGCCCTTCTTGCCGAGCGCCGCCACGCGCAGGGCCTCGAGGCCCGCCTCGTCCCCGGTCCGCTCGACCTGTCCGAGAAGATCGCGTTCGAGAGCGTCGAGATCCATCACCGCTGTCCTTGGCCAGTCGTTCGCAGGCTGCATTCGCAGCGTCGTTTGCATCCCATTTGCATTCCTGCAAGCGCGCAAACGTGACGAATTGAGACCGTTGAGCGAATCACTCCGGCCCAAATGAAAAAGGCGCGGCGCTTGCCGCGCCGCGCCTTGTCAAAACGTCGGTCCGCCGTGGGGCGAAACGATCAGGCGGCCTTCGGCAGGGCCGACTTCGCCTTCTCGACCACCGCCGCGAAGGCGGCCGGCTCGTGGATGGCGAGCTCGGAAAGGGCCTTGCGGTCCACCTCGATGCCCGACTTGGCGAGGGCATTGATGAAGCGGGAATAGGTCAGGCCGTGCTCGCGCACCGCCGCGTTGAGCCGCTGGATCCAGAGGGCGCGGAAGGTGCGCTTCTTGTTCTTGCGGTCGCGGTAGGCGTATTGCAGACCCTTCTCCACCGCCTGCTTGGCGATGCGGATCGTATTCTTGCGCCGGCCGTAATAGCCCTTGGCGGCCTTCAGAACCTTCTTGTGCTTCGCGTGACTGGTCACGCCGCGCTTGACGCGGGCCATGGGAGATCTCCTGGAACGTTAAGACAAAAACAGATCGCGGGGGTTGGAAGGACTTACCGCTGGTTCGGCAGGAAGTACTTCTTCACGTTGGCGGCATCGCCCTCGAACAGGGTCGTGGTGCCGCGCAGGTTGCGGATCTGCTTGTTGGTCCGCTTGATCATCCCGTGGCGCTTGCCGGCCTGGGCGTAGACCACCTTGCCGGTGCCGGTAACCTTGAAGCGCTTCTTGGCGCCCGACTTCGTCTTCAGCTTGGGCATTTGGCTCTCCTGAAACGCGACAGCGATCCGACCGGCGGCCGGCACTTCGCGCTTGAATGCTGCTGGAGCAACGGGAACCGCCACGGCAGCCCGATCGGCCGGGCGGTTCAACGCGGGCGGCTTATGGCAGAAACCTTTCGCGGTTTCAATCGACCTGCTCTCGGCGAAGCTGCGGATGCCGTTTGGTCGGAGGGAGGGCGCGTCCGGGGCACGGTCATTGCGTGCGGGCCACCGTCAAGGCGAGAGGCCCCGGAGCCGACATGGCCGGCCAACATATGTGGAAAACCGGTATTGCGTGGGGTTGCAAAGATTGCCGCTCGCCCCAGTCGCCGGGCGGAACCATAAACCTTGGCTGTCTGTTTCGTTCATGTCCCGCTCAGGCCGCGTCCCCCATTAGTCTCTCCAACATCCCTATTTCCTGTCACAGGAGACGTCTTCGTGCGCATTGCCCAGGTTGCCCCGCTCGCGGAAGCCGTGCCGCCGAAGTTCTATGGCGGCACCGAGCGTGTCGTTTCGTGGATCACGGAAGAACTCGTCCGTCAGGGTCACGACGTGACCCTGTTCGCGAGCGGTGATTCCCAGACTTCGGCGAAGCTCGCCGCCTGCCATCCGGAGGGCCTGCGCCTTCTCGGCTACCGCGACCACACCGCGGGCCACCTCGCCATGCTGCACCACGTGCATCGCCGGGCGCACGAGTTCGATGTGATCCACTTCCACATCGATCTTCTGCAGTATCCGATGTTCGAGGATCTGTATCACAAGTGCCTGACGACCATGCACGGTCGCCTGGACGTGCCGGACTTCATGCCGGTCTACAACACCTTCACGGGCATGCCCCTGGTCTCGATCTCGGACAACCAGCGCGAGCCGATGCCCGAGAACTCCAACTGGCTGGCCACGATCCATCACGGTCTGCCGAAGGAGAACTGCCCGTACTACCCGGAGGCCAAGGGCGGCTATCTCGCCTTCCTCGGCCGCATCTCGCCCGAGAAGCGCCCCGACCGCGCGATCGAGATGGCGATCCGTTCCGGCATCCCGCTGAAGATCGCCGCCAAGGTCGACAAGGCCGACCAGGAATACTGGGACGAGACGATCGAGCCGATGATCCATCATCCGCTGGTCGAGTATATCGGCGAGATCAACGAGGAGCAGAAGAAGGACTTCCTCGGCAACGCCCTGGCGCTCGCCTTCCCGATCGACTGGCCGGAACCCTTCGGCCTCGTGATGATCGAGGCGATGTCGGCCGGTACGCCGGTGATCGCCTTCGGCAACGGCTCGGTGCCGGAAGTCATCAAGGACGGCGTCTCGGGCTTCATCGTCAAGACGATGGACGAGGCGGTCGAGGCCTGCCGCCGGGCCAAGGATCTGCCGCGCGCCGGCGTCCGCGCCCATTTCGAGAGCCGTTTCACGGCCGAGGTCATGGTCCGCAAGTACGTCTCGGCCTACGAGCAGCTCCTGGCCGGCCAGGGAAACGTGATCAAGATGCCCGCCGCCGGCGCCTTCTCGCCGCAGTACGGTGAGCTGAACGGCTCCGCCCACGGCCCGATCCACGTCGCCGCGATGCCGGCCTGAAAGGCTTAAGGGAATCTTTCTCGGCCCCTCGCCGGGGCCGACAGAGCGCCTAACTGAACGGGTCCGACAGGGCCGCCGGTTGCCTCGGGGCAGCCGGCGGCCTTCGATTTGCGAGGGTGACCTCGCCCGCATCGGATCAACGGCAAAAAGGCGCTTCGCATGGCGGCACAGGACGACGCAGCCCATCTCCACGCCGATACGTCCGAGGAGCGGACGGCCTCGAAATTCGGCCTGCTCGATGCCGACGAGAACCTGCCGCAATACCATATCGAGGCCCAGGCCTCCCTGGTGGAGCGCCCCTTACGCGCCCTCAAATACGGCGAGGCCTTCGCCGTCCTCGACAGCTACGGGGACATCGGCTGGTATCCGGGGCCGGAGGGCCTCTACTTCCAGGACACGCGCTACCTCTCGCGCCTTGCGCTGACGATCGAGGACGAGCGGCCGATGATGCTGTCCTCGGCGATCCAGGACGATAACGGGGCGCTCAGCGTCGATCTCACCACCCCCGACATCCGGCTCGATGCGGGCGACGAGACCGCGATCCCCCGCGAGCTGATCGCCATCGAGCGCACCAAGTTCTTGTTCAAGGGCGCCTGCTACGACCGTATCGGCCTGCGCAACTACGACACCCGTCGCCGTCGCCTGCGCATCGGCGTCACCTTCGACGCCGATTACCGCGACCTGTTCGAGGTGCGCGGCTCCGACCGGACCAACCGCGGCAAGCGCACGGTGGAGCGCCGAAGCGACACCGAGGTGCAGTTCCGCTACGCCGGCCTCGACGAGATCGTGCGCACCACCTCGCTGCATTTCGGGCCGAAGCCGCACACGCTGGAGCCGGGCAAGGCCGAATTCGTGGTCGACCTGGCGCCCGGCGCCAACACCTCGCTATTCATCCGCGTGCTCTGCCAGTCGCACCGCGCCTATACCAGTGCGCCGGGGCCCGAGAAGGCCGGCGAGGCGGCCGCGGCGGCCCTGTCGCGGGCGGCGGGCAGCCTCGCCGAGCAGCCGGACCGGCGCTTGAGCGAGGGCCGCATCTTCGCCCGGGCCTATCGCGACAACCGCCGCGACCAGCGCCAGATCACGGCGGGCATCACCACGATCATCTCCTCGAACGACCAGTTCAACGAGGGGCTCTGCCGGGCGACCGCCGATCTCTACATGCTGGCGACCCGGACGCAGGAGGGGATCTACCCCTTCGCCGGCATCCCCTGGTACTCCACGGTGTTCGGCCGCGACGGCATCATCACGGCGATGATGGCGCTCTGGATCGATCCGAATTTCGGCAAGGGCGTGCTGCGCTTCCTCGCCGCGACCCAGGCCAAGGAGGTCGATCCGGCCGCCGATGCCCAGCCCGGCAAGGTCCTCCACGAAACCCGCCGCGGCGAGATGGCGATGCTCGGCGAGGTGCCGTTCCGCCACTATTACGGCACCATCGACGGCACGCCGCTCTTCCTGATGCTGGCGGCGCAGTATCACGAGGTGACGGGCGACCTCGACACGATCCGGGCGATCTGGCCGCAGCTCAAGCTGGCGCTCGACTGGATCGACATCTACGGCGACCGCGACGGTGACGGCTTCGTCGAATATGCCCGCGAGACCGAGCAGGGTCTGGCCAACCAGGGCTGGAAGGACAGCCACGACTCGATCTTCCACGCCGACGGCGCCATGGCCAAGGGGCCGATCGCCCTGTGTGAGGTCCAGGGCTACGTCTACGCGGCCAAGCGCGGTGCGGCGCGGCTCGCGAGCCTGCTCGGCGAGGACGACCTGTCGGTCCGGCTCTCGGCCGCCGCCAACACCCTTCGCGAGAACTTCGACAAGGCGTTCTGGTGCGAGGAAATCGGCACCTACGCGCTGGCCCTCGACGGGGCCAAGCGGCAATGCGCCGTGCGCTCCTCCAATACCGGCCATGCCCTGTTCACCGACATCGCCCTGCCGGAGCGGGCCCCGAAGGTCGCGGCGCAGCTCCTGTCCAACGACGGCTTCAACGGCTGGGGCATCCGCACCATCGCCAAGGGCGAGGCGCGCTACAACCCGATGTCCTACCACAACGGCTCGATCTGGCCGCACGACAACGCGATCTGCGCCCTGGGGCTGGCCCGCTACGGCCTCAAGGACGAGGCGGCGCAGGTGTTCGAGGGTATGTTCGACACGAGCCTGTATTACGACCAGAAGCGCCTGCCGGAGCTGTTCTGCGGCTTCATGCGGCGGCGCCAGCGCGGGCCGGTGAGCTACCCCGTCGCCTGCTCGCCGCAGGCCTGGGCGGCGGCGGCGCCCTTCGCCTTCCTCGCGGCCTGTCTCGGGCTCGAACTCGACCACGCCCGCAACCGCATCCGCTTCCGCAATCCGGTCCTGCCGCGCTTCCTCGAAGCGGTGGAACTGTTCAACCTCAAGCTCGGCGACTCCCGGGCCGATATCCGTCTGCACCGGCACGGCCACGACGTGACGGTCGCGGTGACCCGGCGCGTCGGCGACATGCAGATCTCGATGCTGAAATAGACTCTTCGCGCGCGACCCGGCGGCCTCCTCCCTTCGAGGCCGTCGGCGACCGCCTCGCGGCGAAAACGAAAATGCGCCGCCCCCGCGAGGGGGCAGCGCATTTGCAAAACGAGCCTTGTCCTCCGGGAGGACGGCGGACGGGTTCTAGCGCGGCGCCAGGATCATGATCATCTGGCGGCCTTCGAGCATCGGTTCGCTCTCGACCTTGGCGACCTCCTGGGTCTCCTGCTTCACCCGTTCCAGAAGGCGCAGACCGATATCCTGGTGGGCGATCTCGCGACCACGGAAGCGGAGGGTGACCTTGACCTTGTCGCCTTCCTCGAAGAACCGTTGTACGGCCTTCATCTTCACGTCGTAGTCGTGCTTGTCGATGCCGGGGCGGAGCTTGATCTCCTTCACCTCGACCGTCTTCTGCCGCTTGCGGGCCTCGTTCTGCTTCTTCTGTTCGTTGAAGCGGAAGCGCCCGTAATCGAGGAACTTGCAGACGGGAGGGACCGAGTTCGGCGCGATTTCGACGAGATCGAGCCCGACCTCCTCAGCCATGGCCAGCGCGTCGAAGAAGGGCACGACACCCCGGTTCTGTCCGTCCTGGTCGATGAGCTGGACGTCGCGGACACCGCGGATGTCCCGGTTTGCGCGCGGCCCGTCCTTCTGCGGGGCCGGCATGGCTCTCATTGGTCTGCGAATGGCTCAGTTCTCCTGTATCAACGACAAAACGGCAGCCTGAGAGCCACCGCGTCTGGCGAGCCCCGGCCACCGATTGATCCGGCTCGGCCGGACGGCACTAACTTGGCAAATCTTCTTGCCGAGTCAACTCGTGGGACTGATTTCGGTTCATCCCTGTCACGTTTTCGTCCGGTTCAGAAGATCCGCGTAGACGCTCAGGGTGCCCTCGATCATTCGGTCGAGCGAGAAATTCGCCTCGACATGGGCCTGTGCCCGCCGCGCAAGGGCGTCGCGGGCGCTGGCGCCCATCGACAAAGCCTCCTTCACGGCGTCGGCGAGCGCCGCCGCGTCGCCCGGCGGCACCCGCCAGCCGGTGCGCTGGCCGGGCTCGACGTCGGGGGGCGCCAGCACCGTCTCCGGCACGGCGCCGAGATCGGAGACGACGACGGGGATGCCGAGCGCCTGCGCCTCCACCGCCGAGCGCCCGAAGGCCTCCGGCTCCACCGAGGGCACCGCGACGACCGAGGCCGCGCGGAAGGCCGCCGGCATGTCGGCGCAGTGTCCCACCCGGCGCACGATCCCCGTCAGGCTGCGCGCCTCGATCAGCGCGTCGAGTTCGCGCTCGTAGGCGGTGCGTCCCTGCGGATCGCCCGCGAGCACCACGGCGATGTCCGTCACGCCGAGGTCGCGCAGGCGGGCGGCGGCCTCGATCAGGACGCGCTGGCCCTTCCAGGCGGTGAGCCGGGCGGCGAGCAGCACGACCCGCTCGTGCGGCGCCACGTTCCAGGCCCGGCGCAGGCTCTCGACCCGGGCGGCCGAGACCGCCGAGGGCGTGAACGCGGCCAGATCGGTCCCGCGGTGGATCACGGTGATCCGGCCGCCGGCCTGGTCGGGATGGGTCCGGCGGATCAGCTCGGCGGTGTAGTGCGAGTTGGCGATCACGACGTCGCCCCGTGCCATCACCGAATTGTAGAGCACCTTGACGCTGGTCCGGCCCGAATAGCTGCCGTGATAGGTCGTCACGAAGGGCAGCTTCAGCCGCCGCGCCGCGCCGAGCGCGACCCAGGCCGGGGCACGGGAGCGGGCGTGGAGGATCTGCACGCCCTCCCGGCGGCAGAGCCGGGCGAGGCGCTCGACGTTGAGCGCCATGGCGAAGGGGTTCTTGGTGTTGGCCGGGAACGGCACCCAGATTCCGCCCTTGGCCTGCAATTCGCCGACGAGCCGGCCGCCCTCGGTCGCCACCAGCGGCCGGGCCCCGGCCTCGGCGAGCGCCGCCGCGACATCGACGGTGGTGCGCTCGGCGCCGCCCGCCTCCAGGGCCGGGATGATCTGCAGCACCGTGACGCCCGCCAGCGGCGAGGTTTCGGACAACTGCACCGGGCCGCCGGACGGGCTGCCTCCGTTCATCGCGTCACCCGCGGCGGGACGGTCGCTTGAGACTGGGTCATGGCGTAAGGATCGTCTTGCGGCTTTACGGTTCGGTAAACGAAGCGTCGTCGGCTTGTTTCAGAATCACAGGATTTTGCGCGCCCGTGACTCAGTTCGTGCCTCAATCCGACCCCTCGCAGGGCGACCTGCCGGTCCTGACCCTCGACGTCGAAGGTCCGTCCCGGCGCCGGCTCGCGGTGCGGGTCCGCGCGGGCGAGGGACCGCCCGTGGTCTGGCTCGGCGGCTTCCGCTCCGACATGCGGGCGACGAAGGCCGCCGCCCTCGATTCCTGGGCCGCGGGCAACGGACGGCGGATGGTGCGGTTCGACTATTCCGGGCACGGCGAGTCGGAGGGACGCTTCGAGGACGGCTCCATCTCCCACTGGCTCGACGACGCCTGTGCCGTCATCGACCGCCACGCCGACGAGGCGCCGATCCTCGTCGGCTCGTCCATGGGCGGCTGGATCGCCTGCCTCGCCGCCCGCGAGCGGGCGCGGCGCGGGGCCCGCGTCGGCGGGATGGTGCTGATCGCGCCCGCCCTCGACTTCACCGAGGCGCTGATGTGGGAGGCCTTCCCGCCGGAGGTCCGGCAAACCCTGGAGCGCGACGGCGTCTGGTATCGCGCGACGCCCTACGCCCCGGAGCCTGACCCGATCCGTATGAGCCTGATCGAGGACGGGCGGCGCCACCTTCTGCTGGACGCCCCCCTGGAGCCGGGCTGTCCGGTCCACATCCTCCAAGGCATGGCCGATCCGGACGTGCCCTACACCCACGCCCTGCGCATTCTCGAGCGCCTGCCGGCGCACGGATCGAGGCTGACGTTGATCAAGGATGGCGACCACCGCCTGTCGCGGCCCGAGGATATCGACCTCCTCGTGCGCACGGTCGCGGCGATGGCCTGAGAGGCGTCCCCGCCCTCAAGGCGGGAGACGGCTCGAGGGCAGGCTCAGTGCAGGCTCACCGGGTAGAGCTGGTGGGCCATGGCGTTCGCGACCGCGACCTCGCGGGAATCCGTGAGGAGGATCGGCGCGCCGCTCGCCGAGAGCAGGGCGAACAGGTCGAGGCCGGGGCTCATCTCGGGCGCCTGCGGGAACAGGCTGCGCACCTCGTCCGAGCGGATCGGGCGGACATAGGCGATGTGCCCCTCGCCGAGCGCGGCGAACTCCGCCGGATCGATGGCGGGGGTGGCGGTCGTGTCGATGGTCAGGTCGGTCGTCGTGACGTCGGTCATGGATGCCCTCCTTCCGAGGCAGAGCGTTGAACCGGATATGGTCCCGTGGGTCGGCGGCGACAAATCCGGGTTGGGGTGGAGGCCCGGGCAACGGGCGGGCGCGGCCTGCGATGCATCGACGCGGTCGTGCCCGCGCGGCCCCGTCCCGATCCGACTCACGGATCTTTGGCGGCGATGGCGATCTTGCGCACGATGCGCTCCGGCTCCGGGCGCGCGAGATCGATCGCGAGCAGGCCGTTCGACAGTTCCGCCCCCAGCACCTCCATGCCGTCGGCGAGAAGGAAGGCCCGCTGGAACTGCCGCGCGGCGATACCACGGTGCAGGAACTGGCGGGACTTGTCGTCGACCTGCCGACCGCGCACGACCAGTTGATTCTCCTCCAGGGAGACGTCGAGCTGATCCTGCGTAAAGCCGGCGACCGCCAGCGTGATACGCAAGCGTTCCGGCTCGCGCTCGCTGCGGGTGACACGTTCGATGTTGTAGGGCGGGTAGCCGTCGCTGGCGGCCTTCGAGACGCGATCGAGCGCCTGCTCGATCTCGTCGAAGCCGAGCAGGAACGGATATCCGAACGGGGACGGCCGCGTCATCGTCACTCAAACCTCCGGCAAGGCCCTCGAATCCGAACGGCGTCGGACCCTTGGCGGCACCTCGCGGTCTCGAGCCCGCCTCACGGCAGCGCTCTTGATGCGGGATATGGAAAGCGGACGGGTGCCGATCAAGGGTGGCCACCGAGAGGGGAACGCGTCCACGAACAGAGGGGGCGCACCGCCGGCCCGCGGCGCTCCCGGCGCGGCGCGAGCGGGCACGGGGACAGCCATGGGGCTGGCCCAAGGCAGGCAAACATCCGGGATAAAACGGAAATTTGGCCGGGATAAACAGGCAAATTTAAGGGTGGGGCTCAGCTCTCCTCAATAGTTTGGAATTGCTCTGAAGTTCTTATCAAACCTTGATTATGACCCTGCTTGTCGGATAGGCACGCCCGGAAACGTACACGGTGCTGTGGGGAGCGCCGGGCGTGACCTTTGCTGTATCCGCACATCGCCCTGCGGCCGGAGATTGCGCCGCGGTGATCCGGGCCGGAGGACGGCGCCCACCGGCGCCGTGGCACCCCTGGCGGCGCGGCGGCAGTCCTTCGGCCTTCGGGTCAAGCGGCCCGCTCCGGATCCCCGGGGCGGCGCGAGATTGGGGAGATGAGATCGTCGTGATTCAGGGAGGCTGGGGAATGGAGCGTGCAATGCCGGGGCGCAGCGGAATCGGAGGGCGCCTCCTCGCGGGCCTGACCTTCGCCGTGGCTCTGACCGTCTCGCTCCCGGCCGCGATGGCCCAGGATGCCACGCCGGCGGCCAAGGACGCCGCGCCGGCGGCGAAATCGGATGTCCCGCCCCTGAAGATCGAACTGAACCGGCTCGAACCCGCGGGCGAGGCCTGCCGCACCTACATGCTCGTCGACAACAGCCGCGGCCCCGCGCTGAAGTCGCTCAAGGTCGATCTCTTCGCCTTCGACACCGAGGGCGTGGCCCAGAAGCGCCTCGCCGTCGAGCTCGGGCCGGTCCAGGAGAAGAAGACCGTGGTGCGGCTGTTCGATTTCGCCGGCCTCGCCTGCCCGAAGATCGGCCGCCTGCTGCTCAACGACGTGCTCGCCTGCGAGGGCGGGGACGCCACCCGCGAGACCTGCCTGGAGCGGATCGAACCCGCCACCAAGACCTCGGCCGCCTTCGATCGCTGAGGCCGGCCACGTCCGTCCCGCCGGCCTGACCGCCGCGACGGACGATCCCTGGAGCCACGAGGAGTCACACATGGATCCGACGTCCGTGCCCGCCGAGGCGGTCGCTGCAGCCCACGACATGTCGTTCATCGGCCTGTTCCTTCAGGCCGACCCGATCGTCAAAAGCGTGATGATCCTTCTCGTGGTGGCCTCGCTCGCCTGCTGGACCGTCGTGTTCGAGAAGATCGTCCGCCTCTCCGCCGCCAAGCGTCAGGCCAAGGCCTTCGACGCGATGGTGCGCTCGGAGGGCACCATCGACACGGGGCAGAAGGGCATCGCCGGGCACGTGGTGAAGGCCGGGCTCGACGCGTGGCGCGACCAGGATCCGAGCGAGAGCCGGGCCGAGCGCCGCGAGCGGATCGAGCGGGCCATGAAGGGCGCCCTCGGCCTGGAGGTGAAGCGCCTCCAGGGCGGCCTGCCGCTTCTGGCCACCTCCGGCTCCACCGCCCCCTTCGTCGGCCTGTTCGGCACGGTGTGGGGCATCATGAACTCGTTCTCGTCGATCGCGAAGAGCCAGGACACCAGCCTCGCGGTGGTTGCCCCCGGCATCGCGGAGGCGCTGTTCGCCACCGCCATCGGCCTCGTCGTCGCGATCCCGGCGGTGATGGCCTACAACAAGCTTTCCGGCGACGTCGCCCGCATCCAGTCGAGCTTCGTCTCCTGCATCTCCGTGCTCGGCAACCGCCTCGCCCGCGACCGCGGTCCCCATGCCCGGGCTGCGGCGGCCGAGTAGCCCCGTCCTTCGCTGAACCCTGAAACCATTCGCGGCGCCTGCTGAAAGCCCGGCAGGCCGCCGCCGACACCCGGGAGGGCGAAGCCATGGCCATGGGAACCGTTCGTTCGGCGAGCGACGACGAGGACGGCCTCGACGCCACGCCGATGTCCGAGATCAACGTCACGCCGATGGTCGACGTGATGCTGGTGCTGCTCATCATCTTCATGGTGGCCGCGCCGCTGATGACGACGGGCGTGCCGGTGCAGCTGCCGAAGACGACCGCCGCCAAGGTGGCGCAGTCGCAGAAGCCGCTCGAAGTCTCCATCGACAAGGACGGCAATCCGTTCATCGCCAAGGACGGCTTCACGCCGGAGACGATCCTGCCGCGGCTGCGTCAGCTCAAGGCGGAGAACCCGGATCAGGTCGTGCTCGTGCGCGGCGACCGCGACGTGCCCTACGGCAAGATCATGGAAGTCATGGGCCTCGTCGGTCAGGCGGGCTTCACCAAGGTCTCGCTGATCGCCCAGTCGGCGGGCGGCGCGCCGGCCGCAGGGACGCCCCGGTAAGCCGATGGCCGCTCCCAAGCCCGTTCCGAGGCCCGCACCCATGCCAGCGTCCATGCCGCCGACGCCGGCTTCGATGCCTGCCCCCCAGCCTGCCCCCTTGCCCGCTTCCTTGCGCGGGCAGGCCGGGTCGGGGCTTCCCTCGGGCGCGTCCGAGGGCGGCGGCCAGGGGCGCCTCGCGGCGGCCTTCGTCCTGGCGCTCGCCCTGCACGCCGCCGGGCTGATCGGCATCACCTATCTGCATCTGACGCCGCCCGCTCCCCCGGGCGACCAGGAGATCACGATCGATCTCGCCCCGCAGATGATGGAGGCCGAGACCCAGGCCCCCGCCGAGACGCAGCGCTCCGAGGCGATCCCCGAGGAGGCCAAGCCCGAGGGCGAGCCGGAGACGGCCCAGCCGGTCGAGACGCCGCAGGAGGTCCAGCCTCCGCCCCCGCCCGAGATGACGCAGGTGGCGCCCGAGGAGGTGCAGCCGCCCCCGCCCACCGAGATGACCGAGGTCACCCCGGAGGAGGTGCAGCCGCCGCCTCCGCCGCCGGAGGCCGTCACCGAGGTCCCGCCCGACACGCCGCCCCCGCCGCCGGAGGAGCAGATCATCACCTCGCAGGCGCAGGAGGCGGAGCCGCTGGCGCCGCCCCCGCCGGTGGTGGCGAAGGCGCCCGAGCCGCCCAAGCCCGATCCGAAGATCGAGGAGCGCCGCAAGGCCGCGCTGGAGAAGAGGCGCGAGGCCGAGCGCGAGGCGCGCCGCAAGGAGATCCTGGAGAAGAAGCGCGAGGAGGCGCAGAAGGAGGCGCGGATCAAGGCGGCCAAGGCCAAGGCGGAGCGTGACGCCGCCCGGCGCGCCCAGGCCGCGCAGGCCGGCAATTCGCAGCGCAGCTCCGCCGCCACCTCGCGCCAGAGCGCGACGGGATCGGCCGCTTCGGCCAGCGACCCCAACGCCATGGCCGCCTGGAAGGGCTCCATCGCCTCGACGATCCGCGGCCGCATGAACCGCGAGGCCGCCGCTGGCACCAGCGGCGGTGTGGCCACCGTGCGGTTCACCGTGAGCCGCTCCGGTGCGGTGAGCGGCGCGGCTCTGGTCGGCAGCAGCGGGGTCGGCGCCATCGACGGCGCCGCGCTCGCCGCGGTGCGCGGCAGCCTGCCGCCGGCCCCGGCCGGGGTGACGCAGTCGAGCCTCGCGGTCACCGTCCCGCTGCGCTTCAGCCCGGGACGATGACGAGCGCTGACGGGCGCTGAACGCGAACGTTGAATGCGGGCGCCGAAGCCCGCATCATTCTCCCGTCCGCCGCGTTGTCCCGCTCACAAGCGGACGGCGCGGCGGATGACGGTCTTCTTCACGAGCGACACGCATTTCGGGGATCCCCGGATCCTCCGGATCGACCGGCGCCCCTTCCCGGACCTGCCGTCGCACGACGCGGCGCTGGTCGCGGCCTGGAACGCGGTCGTCGGGCCGGACGACACCGTCTGGCATCTCGGCGATTTCGCCCTCGGGCCCCCGCCGGAGTGCGTCGCCGCCCTGCTCGGCGACCTGCGCGGCCACAAGCACCTCATCGTCGGCAACAATGACGGTCCCGCCACCCTGGCGGCGCCCGGCTGGACTTCGGTGGCGCATTACGCCGAGACCGAGGTCGAGGGCCGTCGGCTCGTTCTTTGCCACTACGCCTTCCGGACCTGGAACGGCCTCGGCCGGGGTGCGATCAACCTGCACGGCCATTCGCACGGCCGGCTCAAGCCGATTCCACGCCAGTACGATGTCGGCGTCGATGCGCAGGGCCTCGCGCCGGTCACCCTCGATGAGATCTTGGTTTCACGCCGCCGCGTCGGAAAAGCTCTCGGGCGGGCGGAGGCGGCAGAGGCGCAGGGCGAGGTGATCGAATCCGGTCCTGCCGAAGGTTCAGCCAAGAAACGGCGCAGATCCGCTCAAGGGTTGTCGGAACCAACGGCTTAGCGTCACCGTTCAAAAGACCGACACGGACGACGATGCAAGGGCATGAGCAGTGACGGCACTGTGAGCCCCGCGCATCGAGCGCTCCTTAACCTTTTCATGACTTCGGTCAAATCAGCGTCGGTCTGCCCATGCGTCACTTCATGCGACACACCGCTCTCGCCGGCCTCACGGCCTCCCTCGTCGGCATCTCGCTCGTCTCCTCGGCACTCGCCGCGCCCGGCTGCATCGACGGCCGCCGCAAGATCCAGGAGGCCAGCGCCCTGCGGTATCAGGCTCGTCAGGAGGCGCGGCTCGGCAACCACGACCGCGTCTGCGATACCCTCGACGAGATCGGCGACCGCTACCACGAGGCGCAGGACGCGTTCGAGGATTGCGGAGCCGACATCGTCTCGATCGACCTGCGCAGCGAACTCCGCTCCCTGCGCGTCGCCAAGCACGTCAACCGCTGCGACTGATCCGAAACCGGATCCGAACGCGGTGCCGCCTCAGTCGGTATGGCACCGCCTAACCCGATGCGGCGAAAGCGGGAAACCGTCCCGGGGACGGGGTGTGGTCCCGCACCGCCAAGCGTCGCCGTGAGGCGCACGTTCATCGCAACGAAACCAACCGCTTCGCGCCGGAAAAACCTCTCGCTCAGGGTCCTGCCATGATCTCCACCGACACCGCCCTCCGTCAGCCCGCCGCCGAGATGCGGACCGGTCCGTCCTTCGCTGCCGCCCTCTGCGGGTTTCTCGGCAGCACGGTCGCGACGACGATGGTGATGTTCCTGCTCAGCAGCAGCGTCTGACGCGGCGTAGAACGCGACGTCGCTTCGGCACGTCTCGTCAAGGCGCGACCGACCAGAGGCGATTGCGCGAGAACAGCATTTCCGGCCTGCCCACCTGGGCCGCCGTCTTCGGCTCCGGGCAGCGGGGTATCTCGGGACGGGAAGGCGGAGCGACCGCCGCCTGGGCCTGCGGCACGAGACCGAGCCGCAACTGCACCGCCGGATGCCGCGCAGCGGTGATGGTAACGACGCCGGCGATGATGCAGCCGGCCATCAATCCGAGGAAGAAGTTCGTCATCTGAGGCGGGTTCCGAACCCGGTGCGGCGCGGATTGGCGACAAGGGCCGGCCACGGCGAAGCACTCCCCCCTTTTCGGGGCGCCAATGCGGCAGAACCTTCGCATACCCGCTATTAACAAAGCCAATGCATGATTCGCCTGCGTCCGGCCGAGGACGGCGCAGGGAGAGTTCCGACGATGCAGTATGCGGCCAATGCCTACGCGAAAGTCGCGCGCGTGGCGCTCTCTCCCCGGGAGGCCGAGGCCGCCGTTCTCCTGAAGGCCGCCGGCCGTCTCCAGGCCCTCGGTACCGGGGTCGAGGCGGGGCCGGCCCTCAACGAGGCCCTGGGCTTCAATCAGCGGGTCTGGACGATCCTGGCTTCCGCCGCCACCGATCCCGCCAACCCGCTTCCCGTCGAGGTGCGCCACGGCATGGCCCAGCTCTCGGCCTACGTGTTCCACACGATCATGGACACGATGATCGAGCCGACCCGGGAGAAGATCGAGTCCCTGGTCTCGCTCAACAACCACATCGCCGCGGGCCTTCAGGGCGATGCGGGGCCCGGCGCGTAGGCGCCGGCTTCACGCACGACATCGCCGATCGTTGGCCGCGCCCCTTCGGCCGCGCCGCCGCTCAAGTCATGGGGCGCGCGAAGACGGGCCGAGGCTTTCGGACGAAGCCTCTGCCGGAGGGAGGCTCAGCCTCTTCGATCAAGCGGTTTTAGCGACGCGCTCGCCAGGCGGCGGGGCCGCTTCCCGGGCATAGGCCCGCGCCTTGAGGATCACCTCGTCAGGGATCTGCATGACCACGTCGCCGGTCTGCGGGTCGGTGACCCGGAAGACGAGGCTCTGAGTGTCCGCGTCGCGCATATAGGCGCGGCGTTCCGGCTCCCGCGGCTTCGCCTCCGCAGCCTCGGGCTTCACCTCGACGGAGACGGCGGGGTCGAGCGCGCGGGAGGCCGGAGCCTCGCTGCGGACGGGCTCGGCCACCGGGCGGATGGGCGTGACGGGAGAGGTCGAGACGGGCGGCGTCGGGGCCGCGGCCCTGATCGGGTCCATGGCTGCATTCCTTCGGGTTCCGGCACGAGGCCGGACTCCAGGAAATTGCGCGCGTCGCTACCGGAGTCTTAACCGTCGGGTCTTGTCCCCCGGGAACGGCCGCCAGCCTCACCGATCCGTAAAGATTGCCTGAAGGGTTTTCGCGAATCGTGTCCGGAGACCGGTTCAGCGGGATCCGATCCAATCGAGCAGGGTGGAGCGAGCCGCGGAAAAGGGAATGTTCAACGACGGCTGGTCGATGCCGTCATAACCTCTCTCGCAATTCGGGGAGGCGAGGGCCACTTCCAGAGCATCCCGGCGCCGTTCGGCGATGTGTTGCAACTCTCGATCGCGCAGAAGATCCGGGTCGCCTCGCGTCACCGCCACGAAGTCGTAGAGGTCGCGGCCGGTGAAGCCCGCTGCCCGATAATGGAGCTTCTGGCCCAGGATCTCCTTGTCCTGCATGAGTTGGATGTCCCCCGGCAGACCTTCCAGGCTCATCGTCTGCGGATTCAGGCCGGGAAACACCGGCGCGACGGTTAGAAAATCCACCTCGCCTTCAGGATATTCGAGACGCAGGTGGTTGGCCTGCTCGTGATACTCCAACAGATCGTCCGTCTCGCGGTCATCGAGGCGGGGCGAGAGATAGGAAAGATACTGAACGTCGTTGATGAAGATATCGACGTCGCGGCTCTGCCGGTGCTGATACCGAAGCATCAGGACCGTCCCCCCGCCCCACGTCCAATCGCGAGTGTCGAGTCCGATCGCCTGAAGGCGGGCAACGGCGCGGCGTATCAATGACCGCCAAGCTTCCACTGCTGCGCATCCTCCAAGCTGCTTCCGAACAGGTCGGAAAATCGTTTGTCGAGAGCCGCGAAGGGGAGCCCGATCTCCCGGGCGAGCGTGGCTAGCCGATCAAGGGGGGTTTCGGATAGCGCTTGATGGATCCGCGCCCGCTCGGCGTCCGAGGGTTCATCGCCGAGGAGGACCGCGCGCAGGCGCTGCGCCGGCAGCGAGCCGTAGCTGACCCCGCCATGGGCCGCGGCGGATTCCAGCGCCGTTCTCCGCTGCATCGCGTCCTCCGCTCGATCTGAGACGGAGTCATACGCATATCCGGTGATCGGCATCAACGCGCCGTGCAGGCATGAGGCGGGGCAGTGCCTCGCGCACTGCCCCGCTCGCGTCACGTGGGGGCACGCTCGAAGGGCGTGCCATTGCCGCGCGCTACTCCGCCGCGTCGACGTAGAGCTTGCCGCCCTCCGCCAGGAACTCCTGCGATTTGGCCGCCATGCCGGCGTTGCGCTCCTCCTCGGAGAGGGGCTTGGCTTGGCCCAGCACCACGCCGGCCTCCTCCATGGCGAGCACGTCGGCGCGCAGATCCTGCGTGATCTTCATCGAGCAGAATTTCGGGCCGCACATCGAGCAGAAGTGCGCGACCTTGTGCGCGTCCTTCGGCAGGGTCTCGTCGTGGTAGCTGCGCGCCGTGTCGGGATCGAGCGAGAGGTTGAACTGGTCCTCCCAGCGGAAGTCGAACCGGGCGCGGCTGAGGGCGTCGTCGCGCAGCTGCGCGGCGGGGTGGCCCTTGGCGAGGTCGGCGGCATGCGCGGCGATCTTGTAGGTGATGACGCCCGTCTTCACGTCGTCGCGGTTCGGCAGGCCGAGATGCTCCTTCGGCGTGACGTAGCAGAGCATCGCCGTGCCGAACCAGCCGATCATCGCCGCGCCGATGCCCGACGTGATGTGATCGTAGCCCGGGGCGATGTCGGTGGTCAGCGGGCCGAGCGTGTAGAACGGCGCCTCGCCGCATTCGCGCAGCTGCTTCTCCATGTTGACCTTGATCTTGTGCATCGGCACGTGGCCGGGGCCCTCGATCATCACTTGGCAGCCCTTGTCCCAGGCGATCTTGGTGAGTTCGCCGAGCGTCTCCAGCTCGGCGAACTGGGCCGCGTCGTTGGCGTCGGCGATCGAGCCGGGACGCAGGCCGTCGCCGAGTGAGAACGACACGTCGTAGGCCCGCATGATGTCGCAGATCTCGTCGAACCGCTCGTAGAGGAACGATTCGCGGTGCCCGGCGAGGCACCAGCGCGCCATGATCGAGCCGCCGCGCGAGACGATGCCGGTGGTGCGCCGCGCGGTGAGCGGCACGTGGGCGAGCCGCACGCCGGCATGGATCGTGAAGTAGTCGATCCCCTGCTCGGCCTGCTCGATCAGGGTGTCCTTGAACACCTCCCAGTCGAGCTTCAGCGGGTCGCCGCCGACCTTCTCGAGCGCCTGGTAGATCGGCACGGTGCCGATCGGAACGGGGGAGTTGCGCACGATCCAGGAGCGGATGTTGTGGATGTTGCGCCCCGTGGAGAGGTCCATGACCGTGTCCGCGCCCCAGCGGATCGACCAGACCAGCTTCTCCACCTCTTCCGCCGCCGAGGAGGTCACGGCCGAGTTGCCGATATTGGCGTTGATCTTCACCAGGAAGTTGCGGCCGATCGCCATCGGCTCGAGTTCGAGGTGGTTGATGTTGGCCGGGATGATGGCGCGGCCCCTAGCCACCTCCTCGCGCACGAATTCGGGGGTGATGAAGGGCGGCACCGCCGCGCCGAAGCTCTGACCGTCGGCCAGCGCGGCGTCCGCGCGCTCCAGCATCTGCGCGCGGCAGGCATTCTCGCGATGCGCGACGTAGATCATCTCTTCGGTGATGATCCCGGCGCGGGCGAACTCGTACTGCGTGACCATCTGCCCGGCCTCGGCCCGGCGGATCGTGCGCTCGGCCGGGCAGGGCGCGACGAGCTTGTCGGCGGAGGCGAAGCCGTTGTCTTCGGGCTTCACGTCACGGGGCTTCACCGCCGCATAGCCGCGGCCGACGATCCAGGGCTCGCGGACGGGGCTGAGGCCCTTTTCGAGGTCGATCGCCGCATCCGTCTCGGTATAGGGGCCGGACGGGTCGTAGACCCGCACCGCCTCCTCCTTCGGATCGGACAGGGCGATCTCACGGTAGGGCACGCGGATGTCGGGGCGGCCGGGGGCCTCAGCGTAGACTTTCCGCGAGCCTTGGACGGGGCCGGTGGTGACGCTGGCAGGGTTGCCGTTGGGGAGATCTTTGGGACGGACGGGTGCGTTCATCGCTGTCGCTCCTGACATGGGAGGCGACCCGTGGTCCCGACGATGGTGCGGAAGGCCAGACTGCCCGTGAGCAGTGGCCACTGGTTCCCGTCCCTCCGCCGGTACGAGCCGGATCAGGTTCAAGGGTCAGGGCGCCTGCCCACTCTCAGCCCCACACGGGGCCCCCCTCGGAACGATTCCAACCTCTGCCTCGGCGCACGCCTTGTCAATCCATTGCCGGAACGGGTGGATTCGCAGGAGAGATTTTTCCGATTCGTACGGATTCGGCCCTCACGGCGGGAAAGCTTGACCGTTTGCCGCGGATGCGAGCCACGCTTTCGACGAAAAACTCACCAATTGCGGCACGAACTCCCCTTTGGCGACCGCGAGGTGCGGCTTGGGTGTGGATGACGCCCGGTCGGCGGGTGGCCATGCGCCCGCCTTTTCGCGACACACGATGGCGATGAGCACGATCATCCCTTTCCGCCGCCCTGCCCCCGCGACGCCGGCCCGCACCGGCTGCGACGTGGCGGCCGTCGCGGGCGACCTCCTGGTCGTGCTCGACCAGCTCGAAGGGCTGGTGGCGCGGGCGGCCAGCATGGACCGGCCGCGGATCGAGGTGGAGCGCAGCGTGCAACACCTGCTCGACGCGATCAGCGCCGTCGAGCGCGCCTCGGACACCCTGGGCGAGGGCAGCAGCATCTCCGAGCCGGCCTGAGGCGAGCGGCGGGGATCGTCATTCCGGAGCGCCGGAGGCGAGCCCGCAATCCACGTCCAAGCGCGACCTCTCACAGAGCCGTGCATCACGAAGGGTTTCCGGATTCCGCGGCGCGGGTCCGGAATGGCGGCCCCGGGGGCTCACCCCCCGGCGTGCAGCACGCTCGCCATGATCGTCCCGTAATGACAGGCGGTCGCGGCCAGGACGAAGGCGTGCCAGATGGCGTTTTGGAACGGCAGGCTGCGCCAGACGTGGAACACCACGCCCCCCGAGTAGAGCAGGCCGCCGACGGCGAGGAAGCCGAGGGCTGAGGGGGTAAGCCCCGAAATCACCGACTCGTATGCGAGCACGCCGCTCCAGCCCAGCATCAGGTAGAGCACGATCGAGACCCGGTCCCAGCGGCCCGGCATCAGGATCTTGATGGCGATGCCGGCCAGCGCCACGGTCCAGATCAGGGCGAGCAGGGTCCAGGCGACGGGGCCCGATCCCACCAGCGCCACCACCGGCGTGTAGGTGCCCGCGATCATCAGGTAGATGAAGGCGTGGTCGAACCGGCGCAGGATCCACTTGCGCGGGCTCACCGGCCACATGTTGTAGGCCGCCGACGCGCCGAGCATCGCCAGCATCGCGGTGGCGTAGACTAGCAGAGAGGCGCGCTCGATCCAGCCGAGATGCGTCAAAGTGGCGGTCACGACCAAGCAGACCGCGCCGAAAACCCCGAGGATCAAGCCCGCGATGTGGACCGCGCCGTCCGCCCGCAACTCCCGCGGCGTGTAGTTCCAGGTCAGCGCAAGCGGGCGTCCGTCCTCGGCCAGAAACATCCTCTGCCCCTGTGTTGGCGAGGTATTTAATTCTATAGAGCGGCGAGTCGTTCCATCGTCGAACTACGGAGCGAAGGGTCTTCCACCGAAATTGCCTCTGCGACGACTGGCCTCCATCGATTGCGCCGCAAGATAAGCCCAATTTTATGCTGCACCGCCGTCGGCCAAGGTGCCATTCCCAGCATAGGACGGATGGCGACGGTTTCGTGACCCTGCCCCGCAAGCGAGGCAGGTTTCACGCCAGTCGGGCGGGAGGGGGCCGAGGGGTCAGACCCCGCGGCCGGCGAGCGCTTCCAGGCCGATCGGCACCGCCGCACCGGTCGGCGCGGAGGCCGCCGGCACGCCGACGCTGAGGCGGGCGTGGACGGTCGCCATGATCAGCACCGCCATGGCGAAGACCTGATGCGCGAGCCCCGCCCAGAGCGGCACCTGCAGCAGCAGGGTGACGATGCCGAGGCCCATCTGCGCCAGCGCCAGCGCCGCCACGCCCATGGCCCGGCCGGCGGCGGCGCCCGGCGCCATGCGGACGGCCTGGACCGCGTGGGCCAGCGCCACCAGCACGACAAGATAGGCGAAGAGGCGGTGGTTGAACTGCACCAGGGCGAGGTTGTCGACGAAGTTCTCGATGAAGGGCACCTTGTCGAACAGCATCCGGGCCGGCGGCACGAGCATGCCGTCCATGTCGGGCCAGGTGTTGTAGAGGAGGCCGGCCTTCGAGCCGGCGACGAGGCCGCCGAGCCAGATCTGGATCAGCACCAGCACCGGCAGCAGGCCGGCCACGCGCCGCACCGGCTCGGGCGCCGGGGCGAGCGCCAGGGCGCGGGTGCCGGCGGCGAGCCAGACGAGGCCGGCGAGGATCAGGCTCGCGGTGGTGAGGTGGAGCGCCAGCTTGAGCGGCGCCACCGCCGTCATGCCGGGCTGGAGGCCCGAGGCGACCATGATCCAGCCGATCGCGCCCTGGAGCCCGCCGAGCAGGCCGAGGCCGAGCAGCCCGAGCAGGAGGCGCCGCCCGAGCCAGCCCCGCCACCAGAACCACGCGAAGGGCAGGAAGAACACGAGGCCGACGATCCGCCCGAGCAGGCGGTGGCCCCATTCCCACCAGTAGAGGGTCTTGAAGCCGTCGAGCCCGATGCCCTGGTTGAGGATGCGGTATTGCGGCGTGTCGCGGTACTTGTCGAACTCCACCGCCCAGTCGGCGGCGTTGAGCGGCGGCACCACGCCGGTCACCGGCCGCCACTCGGTGATCGACAATCCCGACCCGGTGAGCCGGGTCGCGCCGCCGACCGCGACCATCGCGACCACGAGCACGGCCAGGAGGTAGAGCCACGCGCGCACGGCGCCGCGGCCGGGGCGGTCGGGCGCCGCCGGGACGGCATCGAAGCGGTCGGCGGGCGGGGCTTTCGACAGTCTCATGGTCTCGCGTGCCAAGGTCTCTGAGTGCCGGGATCGCCCGGTGCCGTGTGCGGCGGCCGGAAAGATCGCGGAAAAGATCGAGGCTGGCTTACGGGAAGCGGTAGCCTGCACGCAACGCGGCGTATGACGCAGGTCCACCGCGTTGCGGGCGGGGGAACGGATCGGTACGAGCCTGTTTCGGCGTCGAAGCGGCGCCCCCTCACGCCCGTCCCGTCACGAGAGATCCCGGTCCATGCGCCGCCGCACGCGCACCCTGCTCGGAACCTTCGGCATCCTGGCGTTCGTCATCGTCTACGCGCCGCTCGCCATGGCGCTGGCCGACAGCCGCATCTCGGAAACCCATCCGGCGGTGCAGACGGTGATCTACTCCATCCTCGGCATCGCCTGGATCTTCCCGCTGATGCCGCTGATCCGCTGGATGGACCGGGCGGACGATTAGGCATTCGGGCACGGCCGAACCGCCTGGACATGCAAGGCCCCTTTTTTCGCCGCACTCCCCGGCGAGAAGGCGGGACATCCTATGCTCAAGGTTCGTTCCGAAGGTCGCCCGCCGCCCATGCGCCCACCCTTGTGCCGTCCCGCGACTCCGTTCCGGCCGCACCTCCTCCTTGCCGTCTCGCTGATGCTCGCCGCGCCCTTCGCCGCCCGGACGGCCGCCGCCCAGGGGACGCCGCGCTCGATGGCCGAGTGCGAGCGGCTGAAGAACGACCTCGCCTACAATCAGTGCCTCGCGATGTTCGGCCCGCCGGCCCGCAACGTCGCCAGCGGCGGCGGCTACGTGAGCGGCGGCAACGATGCGGCCTCCAGCACCGCCTCCGTCGCCTCGACCGCGACGATTCCGGGCATCCCCTCGGTCGAGGAGCCCGATGTCGAGCCGGTGCGGCGCCGGGGCCGCCGCTCCGGCCGCCGCGGACGGGCGAGCGCCAGCTTCGATGTCGGCAGCGCCGAGACCGGTGCGGGTGAATCGGAGGGCGGCTCGTCGCGCGCGCGCCGCCGGCGCCGCTGAAGCGGCAACTGCCGCTCATGCCACGTTGAGGCGCCGCCCGCGGTTCCAGGCCAGGAACGGCACGCCCGAGAGAAAGCTCGCCAGCGCCGCATCGGTCTGGTGCAGTCCGTTCACCGAGACCCGCGGCAGGGCGTGGGCATGCTGCGCATGCTCCGCGAAGAGGTGGCCCGGCCGGGTCGTCACCGCGGTGGCGAAGCCGAGTTTCTTTGCGAGTTCGAACTCGCGCGGTCCCGCCGAGGTCGGGTCGCCGACCGGATAGGACAGGTGGCGCACCGGGCGGCCCAGCTCCGATTCGATCCGCGCGCGGCTCCCGGCGATCTCCCGTTCCGCGAAGGCGGGGTCGTGCTTGGCGAGCATCGGGTGCGTGAGCGTGTGCGCGCCGATGGTGACGGCCGGGTCGCGGACGAGGTCGCGCAAGCCGTCCCAGGTCAGGCACAGCTCGCGGACGATCCCGCCCGGCTCGAACCCGGCCTCGCGGCACAGCCGGGCAATGGCTTCCAGTAGCACCGCCTCCGGGCCGGCGCGCAGGATGCGGTAGACGGTCTCGAAGGCGGCGGTCTTCTCCGCGTCGGTGCGGGCCGGCAGGAGGGGTCCTGAGCCGAGCCGCACCGCGTCGAGCCGCGCGATCGCCCGCTCCAGTTCGAGCCACCACAGCCGCCCGCGCCCGTCGGCGAAGTCGCTGGTCACGAACAGCGTCCAGGGCGCGCCGTGCCGGGCGAGCACCGGGCGGGCGTGCTCGACATTGTCGCGGTAGCCGTCGTCGAAGGTCAGGACCGCGAAGGGTTTCCCGCTCGCCGGGGCCGCGAGCCGCTCGGGCACGCGGTCGAGGCCGATGAGTTCGAAGCCGCGGGCGGCCAGCCCCGCCAGCGTCCGCTCGAGGAAGGCCGGGGTGATCGTCAGCAGGGCGTTCGGCGCGAAGGCCGGCACCGGCTCGGGACGCACGTGGTGGAAGGTGAGGATCACCCCGCGCCCGCGGGTGGCGGGGGCGAGCCAGCGGTCGGCGCCCGTGGCGGCGACGACTCGGAAGCCGGCGCGGAACAGGCGGTGTCGGGTGCGGGGCGACAGCATGACCCGTCTCGGCTCGAAGCACCGGGCGGCCCCGGCCGGGGCGGAGACTAGCGGCGGACGCGAAAAGCTTTCGTTACCCATCCCCGAAGGTCGGGCCCCCCGCGTCAACCGGAGCTTGAGGACGCGGCGGCGAGGATCGCCCGCAGCGATTTTCGCGCGGCCGGCTCGCCCGTGGCGGGCGCCCGCGCCGGGGGAGACGGGCATGGCGGTTCTCGCCGAGGATCTGGGGCGCGCCGCACAGGCGGTTTCGCGGGGCCGCGACGGCCTCACCGCGGAGGTGTTTTCGGAGCTTGCCGCGGTCGAGGGGCTGTGGCGGGGGCTGGAGGCCGATCCGGCCGTGCTGATGACGCCCTACCAGCGCTTCGACTGGGTTTCCGCCTATCGCGGCGCCGGGATCGATGCGGGCGAGGCGATCCGCATCCTCGTGCTGCGCGACGCGCATGGGCGGGCGCGGGTGCTTCTCCCGCTCACGATCGGGCGCCGCGGCCCCTTGCGGGTGGCGCGGGTGGTCGGCGACCGGCACGCCAACTTCCACATGCCGCTCTTCGCCTCCCGCGAGGCGGCGGCGATGCCGGCCGAGGATCTGACCGCGGCCCTGGTCGAGGCCGGCCGCGCGGCGGGGATCGACGCCTTCACGTTCCGCAACCAGCCGCGCTTCTGGGACGGAACCCCGAACCCTCTGGCCGCGGGCGGCCTGCCGGCGCCGAGCGACGCCTACGGCATGCTGCTCGGCCCCGATGCCGAAGCCACCCTGCGCCGGGTGTTCAGCGGCGACACCCGCAAGAAGCTGCGGGCCAAGGAGCGCAAGCTCGTGGAGTTCCTAGGGCCGGTCGAGCACCGCGTCGCCGGGACAGCGGAGGCGGCGGCCGAAATCCAGGCGGCGTTCTACGCGCAGAAGGCGGCGCGCTTCGCCGGTCTCGGCATTGCCGACCCTTACGCCGACGGGGCGGTCCGCCGCTTCATCGCCGCCGCGACCGCGCCGGATGCGACGGGCCGCCCGGCGATCGAGGTCCACGCCCTGGTGGCGAGCGAGAGCGGGCGCATCCTGGCGACCTTCGGCGGCGCGGTGGACGGTGCCCGTTTCTGCGGGATGTGGACGTCGTTCGACACCGACCCGGATCTCGGCCGGTTCAGCCCCGGCGAGATCCTGCTGCACCGGCTCGTCGGCCATCAGGCGGCGCAGGGGCGGCGTGCCCTCGACCTCGGCGTCGGCGAGGCGGGCTACAAGGCCAAGACCTGCGACGAAACCATCGAACTCGTGGAGCAGACCGTGCCGGTGAGCCCAGCGAGCCACGCCCTCGTCCTCGCCTCACGGGTCGCGGTGCGGCTCAAGCACCGGATCAAGCGCTCGCCGCGGCTCTGGGCGGCGGCCCAGAACCTGCGGCGGCTGCGCTAGAGCATCGTCCCGGATATCGGATCCGGGACGATGCTCTAGGTTCTTGTTTTTGCATCGTCTTTTTCCGAAAGCCGGCAGCCACCTCTCGGGACGATGCTCTAGCGCTCTGTTTTCGCATCATCTTTCTCCGAAAGCCGGCAGCCACCTTTCGGGACGATGCTCTAGCGCTCTGTTTTCGCATCATCTTTCTCCGAAAGCCGGCAACCGCCTTTCGGGACGATGCGCTCGAAATCAGAAGCCGCGGTTGGCGATCGAAGGCAGCGAGGGCTGGGTGTAGGCGCGGTTCACGTCCCGGCGGGTCTGGGTGCCGTTGGTATCGGACGAGTGGCGGTAGTTGCTGGTCTCGAAGGCCGAGGCCAGGCCGGGGCCGCCGGAATCGGTGCTGTTGCAGGCCGACAGCCCGCTGGCGAGGAGCGCGGCGGCGAGGACGAGGAGCGTGGGGCGCATCGGGACTTCCTGTCGAAGGCGGGGCAGCCCCGCGGGTCGGACGGCAGGCGTGCCGTGCCCCGCCATCCCTCGGCAAGGGAAAAGTGGCGGCGCGGGAGCGTTCCCGCGCCGGGTGTGACCTATTCGGCGTAACCGATTCGGCCCGACTACTCGGCCGCGGCCTTGAGGTAGCGGGCCGGGTCGTAGTTGAGGATCGGCCCGAGCCAGCGCTCGACTTCCGTGATGTCCATGCCCTTGCGCAGGGCGTAATCCTCGACCTGATCGCGCTCGACCTTGGCGACGCCGAAATAGTGCGCCTCCGGGTGGGCGAGGTAGAGGCCCGACACCGAGGAGCCCGGCCACATGGCGTAGGACTCGGTGAGCTTCACGCCGATGCGGCTCTCTGCCTTGAGCAGATCGAACAGCGTGACCTTTTCCGTGTGGTCGGGCTGGGCCGGGTAGCCCGGCGCGGGCCGGATGCCGTCATACTTCTCGTGGACCAGTTCGTCCGCGGTGAAGCTCTCGTCGGGCGCGTAGCCCCAGAACTCCTTGCGGACGCGCTCGTGCATGCGCTCGGCGAAGGCCTCGGCGATGCGGTCGGCCAGCGCCTTGACGAGGATCGAGCGGTAATCGTCGTTCGCCCGCTCGAAGCGCTCGGCGATACGCACCTCTTCGAGCCCCGCGGTCACTACGAAGGCACCGACATAATCGGCGATGCCGGTCTCCGTCGGCGCCACGAAGTCGGAGATGCAGGTGTTGGCGCGCCCATCGCGCTTCGACAGCTGCTGGCGCAGGCCGTGGAAGGTCGCGAGCGTCTCCTGCCGGCTCTCGCCGGTGAAGAGCCGGATGTCGTCGCCGACGCTGTTGGCCGGCCAGAAGCCGATCACCGCCTTCGGGTTGAACCAGCGCTCCTCCACGATCTGCTTGAGCATCACCTGCGCATCCTCGAACAGGGCGCGGGCCGCCGGGCCCTGCTCGGGATCGTCGAGGATCGCGGGGTAGCGGCCCTTGAACTCGTAGGTCTGCAGGAACGGCGTCCAGTCGATATAGGGGACGAGGTCGGCCACCTCGTAGGAGCCGTACACGCGGGTGCCGGTGAAGCTCGGCTTCTTCGGCGCGTAGCCGGACCAGTCGATCTTGAAGGCGTTCGAGCGCGCCTTGGCGAGCGGAAGGCGCTGCTTGTCGGCCTCGGAGCGGCGATGGGCATCCGCCACCTTGGCGTACTCGGCCCGCACCCGCTCGATGGTCGATCCGCGGGTCTCCTTCGAGATCAGGCTGGAGACGACGCCGACGGCGCGGCTCGCATCGGTCACGTAGACCGCTTGGCCCCGCTCGTAGGCCGGGTGGATCTTCACCGCGGTGTGGACGCGGCTGGTGGTGGCGCCGCCGATCAGCAGCGGCATCTCCATGCCCTCGCGCTCCATCTCGGCGGCGACATGCACCATCTCGTCGAGGGAGGGCGTGATCAGGCCCGAGAGGCCGATGATGTCGACGTTCTCCTTTTTGGCCGTCTCGAGGATCTTGGCGGCCGGCACCATCACGCCGAGATCGATGATTTCGTAGTTGTTGCAGGCCAGAACCACGCCGACGATGTTCTTGCCGATGTCGTGGACGTCGCCCTTCACGGTCGCCATCAGCACCTTGCCGGCGGCCTGGCGCTGGCCGGTGCCGCCATTGGCCCGCTTCTCCTCCTCCATGAAGGGTTCGAGATAGGCCACCGCCTGCTTCATCACGCGGGCCGACTTCACCACCTGCGGCAGGAACATCTTTCCTGAGCCGAACAGGTCACCGACCACGTTCATGCCGGCCATCAGCGGGCCCTCGATGACGTGGAGCGGGCGCTCGGCCTCTTTACGCGCCTCCTCGGTGTCAGCGACGATGTACTCGGTGATGCCGTTGACCAGCGCGTGCTCGATGCGCTTGGCGACCGGGGCCTCGCGCCAGGAGAGGTCGGCGGTCTTGGCCTGGGCCGAGGCGCCGGTCTTGAACCGCTCGGCGGCGTCCAGCAGGCGCTCGGTCGAATCCTCGCGCCGGTTGAGGACGACGTCCTCGCACAGTTCGCGGAGTTCGGCCGGGATCTCGTCGTAGACCGCGAGCTGGCCGGCATTGACGATGCCCATGTCCATGCCCGCCTTGATGCAGTGGAACAGGAACACCGCGTGCATCGCCTCGCGCACCGGCTCGTTGCCGCGGAAGGCGAAGGACAGGTTCGAGACGCCGCCCGAGATATGGGCGTGGGGCAGGGTCTCGCGGATGGTGCGGGTCGCCTCGATGAAGGCGACGCCGTAGGGGTTGTGCTCTTCGATGCCGGTGGCGACCGCGAAGATGTTCGGGTCGAAGATGATGTCTTCCGGCGGGAAGCCGACCTGCTCGGTCAGGATCTTGTAGGCCTTGGTGCAGATCTCGACCTTGCGCTCGTAGGAATCGGCCTGCCCCTGCTCGTCGAAGGCCATCACCACCACCGCCGCGCCATAGGAGCGGCAGACCTTGGCGGTCTCGATGAACTTCTCCTCGCCCTCCTTCATGGAGATCGAGTTCACGATCGGCTTGCCCTGGATGCATTTCAGGCCGGCCTCGATCACCTCGAATTTCGAGGAATCGACCATCACCGGCACCCGGGCGATGTCGGGCTCGGCGGCGACGAGGTTGAGGAACTCGACCATCGCCTTCTGGCTGTCGAGCAGGCCCTCGTCCATGTTGACGTCGATGACCTGGGCGCCGGCCGCGACCTGATCGCGGGCGACATCGAGCGCCGCCGCGTAGTCGCCGTTGGTGATGAGCTTCCTGAACTTGGCCGAGCCGGTGACGTTGGTACGCTCGCCGACATTGACGAAGGGGATCTCCTTCGTGAGCACGAAGGGCTCCAGGCCCGAGAGGCGCATCAGGCGCGGGATCTCGGGGATCTTTCGCGGGGTCTTGCCGGCCACCGCCTCCGCGATGGCGCGGATGTGGTCCGGCGTGGTGCCGCAGCAGCCGCCGACCATGTTGACGAGGCCGCTCTCGGCGAACTCGCCGACGAGCTTGCCCATCGCCTCCGGGCTCTCGTCGTAGAGGCCGAACTCGTTGGGCAGGCCGGCATTCGGGTAGGCGCAGACCAGCGTGTCGCAGATGCGCGAGAGTTCGGCGATGTGACCGCGCATCTCACGCGCGCCGAGCGCGCAGTTGAGGCCGAAGGTCAGCGGATCGGAGTGGCGCAGCGAGTTCCAGAACGCCGCCGGCGTCTGGCCCGACAGGGTGCGGCCCGAAAGGTCGGTGATGGTGCCGGAGATCTGGATGGGAAGCTTGATACCGACTTCGGAAAAGACCTGCCACGCGGCGGCGATGGCCGCCTTGGCGTTGAGCGTGTCGAAGATCGTCTCGATCAGGATCAGCTCGGCGCCGCCGTCGATGAGGCCGCGCACCTGCTCGACATAGGCCTGCTTCACTTGGTCGAACGTCACGGCGCGGTAGCCGGGATTGTTGACGTCGGGCGAGATCGACAGCGTGCGGTTCGTCGGGCCGATGGCACCGGCCACGAACCGGCGGCGCCCGTCCTGCTCCTCCGCGAGCTTGGCCGCCTCGCGGGCCAGCCGCGCGCCTTCCGCGTTCAGCTCGTGGATGATCGATTCCATGCCGTAATCGGCCTGGGCGATCGTGGTGCCGGAAAACGTGTTCGTCTCGCAGACGTCGGCGCCGGCCAGGAAGTAGTCGAGATGGATCTGCCGGATCGCGTCGGGCTGCGTCAGGATCAGGAGGTCGTTGTTGCCCTTCTGGTCGTGCCCGTGGTCCTTGAAGCGCTCACCCCGGAAATCCTCTTCCGTGAATTTCAGGCGCTGGATGACGGTGCCCATCGCCCCGTCGAGGACGAGGATCTTTTCCGAGGCGCGCTGGCGCAGCGCGCGCTCGATCTCGGTGCCGTCGACGGGGGGGAAAGCGGTCATGTCGGACGATCCTGGGATGTTCCGGGACGGCGATGGCCGAAAGCGTCGGCCGCATCAACCCACCTCATCCTGAGGCGCCGGAGCGGAGGCCTCGAAGGCCTCCAGACAACGTGGTTGCTCCTGGTACCCTCCCTCGCGGCGACCGCGGCGCGGTCGCTTCCGGGGATGAGGGTCAGGGGTGGAGAAGCGAGCGATCAGGCCGCCTTGGCTTCCGGCTTCGCGGCCGGCTTGGCCGGCGCCTGCGAGCGCAGGCCGAGCAGATGGCAGATGGCGTAGACGAGGTCCGAGCGGTTCATCGAGTAGAAGTGGAAGTCCTCCACGCCCTCGTCCACGAGATCGAGCACCTGCTCGGCGGCGACCGCGGCGGCCACGAGGCGGCGGGTCTCCACGTCGTTGTCGAGACCCTCGAACCGGGCCGCGAGCCAGTACGGAACCGAGGCGCCGGTGCGGCGGGCGAAGCTGGCCGCCTGCTTGAAGTTCTGCACCGGCAGGATGCCCGGGATGATCGGGATGTCGATGCCGGCCGCACGCACCTTCTCGAGGTAGCGGAGATAAATCTCGTTATCGAAGAAGAACTGGGTGATCGCCTGATCGGCGCCCGCATCGACCTTGGCCTTCAGCGCGTCGATGTCGGCATCGAGCGAGGCGGCCTCAGGATGCTTCTCCGGGTAGGCCGAGACGGAGACCTTGAAGTCGCCGATCCGCTTGATGCCCGCCACGAGGTCGCAGGTCTGGGCGTAGCCGCCGGGATGGGGCCGGTAGGTGTGGCCGACGCCTTCCGCCGGATCGCCGCGCAGGGCCACGATGTGGCGCACGCCCGCATCCCAGTAGGACTGCACGACGGCGTCGATCTCCTCGCGGGTGGCGTTCACGCAGGTGAGGTGGGCGGCGGGCTTGAGGCTCGTCTCGCGCACCATGCGTGCCACAGTGTTGTGGGTACGCTCGCGGGTGGAGCCGCCCGCGCCGTAGGTCACCGAGACGAATTTCGGCTGGAGCGGCGCGAGGCGCTCGATCGAGGACCAGAGGATCTTCTCCATCTCCTCGGTCTTCGGCGGGAAGAACTCGATCGAGACGCGGATCGGGCGGAAGCCGTCGCGGCTGGCGCGGTGTCGGGAGCTGTTGGGCATCTGTCGTCCCTTCTCCTGAAGTCTGTTCGTTTGAAGGCTGTTGGTCGTCAGCCGCGGCTCAGGCCACGGCGCGTTCGGAATGGTCCGCCCCGATCCCGGCGGAGGCGTCGTGCGCCAGCCAGAGCGTGACGGTCAGCGGCAATTCGGTGCCGTCCTCGGGGGCGAGGTCGCGGCTCTCGACATCGCCGAGGCCGGCCTGCACCAGCCAGCCCGCGATCTGATCGGCCGCGAAGCCGAGGCGGCGATGGGCTTGGCTCTCCCGCAGCTGTTCGAGAGTGTGCGGCGCGAAATCGACGACGAGGAGGCGCCCGCCCGGCGCGACGAGGCGGGCCGCCTCGCGGAGCGCACGGGCCGGATCGTCGAGATAGTGCAGCACTTGGTGCAGCACCACGAGATCGAAGCCGCCGCGGCCGAAGGGCGGCGCGTGGATGTCGCCCTGGCGCAGATCGACCCGCGACAGGCCGAGCCGTTCGAGGTTGGCGCGGGCGACCGAGAGCATGGCGTGACTCGAATCGAGCCCGGTGGCGCGGCCGGCCAGCGGCGCCAGCAGGCCGAGCATCTTGCCGGTGCCGGTGCCGAGATCGACCACGTGGCGGATCGGGCGGTCGCCGAGCACGTCGAGCACCGCCGCCTCGACAGTGGTTTCGGGCACGTGCAGGGAACGCAGCCCGTCCCATTTGGGGGCGAGCCGGGCGAAGAAGGCCTGGGCCGCCTCCGCGCGCTGGGTCCGCACCGAATCGAGCCGGGCGCGGTCCTCGGAGAGCGGCGGCGCGACGCGGTCCAGGGCGGCGATCAGCGGCTCGACGAAGCCCATGGCCGCCTCGCGCAGGCGGAAGAAGGCCCAGGCGCCCTCGCGATGGCGCTCGATCAGGCCCGATTCCACCAGCAGCTTGAGGTGGCGCGAGATGCGCGGCTGCGACTGGCCGAGGATGTCGGTGAGGTCGGAGACCGACAGCTCGCCTTCGGCCAGCAGCGCGAGGATGCGCAGCCGCGTCTCCTCCGCCGCCGCCCGCAGCACGGCGAGCGCCTCGGCGAAGGGCACCGGGACCGGGGTCGTGCTGTTCGTGGGGCCGCTCTCGCTAGACATAAAGATATCTTTATGTGCGTAGCGGGCCGGACGCAAGAGGGTTTTGCCGCTCTCCGGTGCCGCGGGCCGGACGGTCGGCTACTGGTACGCCTTCTTCAGATCGAGGGTGCAGCGCACGCCGACATCCGCGTAACCTTCTTCGAGCCATGCCTTGGCCGCGGCGCGGCCCTTGTCGCGCAGACGCTCGATGATCCGCCAGCGGGCGTCGATGCGGGAGGAGGCGGCGTAGTCGTCGAGCAGGTCGGTGCCGTCGATGCGGTGGAGGAAGACCCGCTCCAGGCCCGGAACCGCCTGACCGCCCTCCTCGATCAGGCCGTGCACGAAGTCGATCGCGCGCAGTTCCCGCATCAGGTTGGCGTTGAAGGTGATCTCGTTGAGCCGGTCCTGGATGTCGCGGGCCGAGCGCGGCGTCTCGCGGCGTTCCACCGGGTTGATCTGGACGAGCAGAACATCGCGCGTGCTCGCCCCGTGCAGCGGGTAGAGCGCCGGATTGCCGAGATAGCCGCCGTCCCAGTAGGGCACGCCGTCGATCTCGACCGCCTGGAACACCGTGGGCAGGCAGGCGGAGGCCATCAGGTGGTCGGCGGTCAGGTGTTCGCGGTCGAACACGGCGAGCTTGCCGGTCCAGACATTGGTCGCCGAGACGAAGACGTTGGCGGTATCGGCCCGCCGCAGCCGCTCGAAATCGACCGTGCGCTCCAGCGCACCGCGCAGCGGATTGATGTTGAGCGGATTGGCCGCGTAGGGGCCGGGATTGAGTGCCTTCAGCCACGCTTCGACGAAGGGGTTGCCCTTCCAGAAGTGGAAGACGCCATCGATCCAGCTCTGCTGCACCGGCTTCAGGTCGGCATCGAGGCTCGCCTCGCGCCAGAATGTCTCCAGGGCCGCCCGCGCGCCGTCGGGGCCGCCCGCGAGCCATCCATCCACGAGGACGACGGCGTTCATCGCCCCCGCGCTCGCCCCCGTCACCGCCTCGAAGCCGACGCGCCCGTCCTCGATCAGCGCGTCGAGCACGCCCCAGGTGAAGGCACCGTGCGAGCCGCCGCCCTGGAGCGCCAGCGAGACCGCCTTCTCGGCCCGCGGACCGGCCAAGCCCCGGAAGCCGTTCCCGATCCGCGTCGAATCGGCGATGGGGGCCGGCACGGCGGTCGCCGGATTGTGGGCGTCGTCGTGCGGCGCGTCGGGCCGGTCGGTCCTGGCGACCTGTTCGGGGGCGGATCTGTCCATCGTGCCTCGCGCGGTTGTTGCGATGCACCCATAGATGGTGCGATGCGATAGAAAAGCCCGTGCGATCCTTTGCCTCGCGGGCGAGCAATGCCATATGAGATAACGCGTCGGGCCGCGTCGGCATCCTTGCATCGGCACGACTCGCGCTCGACATCCCGCTCGGGATGCGACATGGAAGCGGCCTTGTAGTGAGGCATGCTGCGCATCCGTTCGCGCGGGCGCGGCGGCAGGTCGCGGATCGCACCGGATTCGGCTAGGATCGCTCCCGCGCCTGCGGGACGCCGAAGGCCGGCACGCGCGGACGACAGTTGACCCGCGAAGGCACGATGGAAGTCATGGAAGCTCCCGACGCCCTGGCAAACCGGCTCGACGCTCAGAGCCCCAACATGAAGGGGCCGGAGATCGCAGGTCCCGCGCCGCGCCACCGCACCGTCGGCGTGCAGATCGGGCAGGGCGAAGGTGCGGTCACCGTCGGCGGCGGCGCGCCGATCGTCGTCCAGTCGATGACCAACACCGACACCGCCGACATCGACGGCACGGTGGCCCAGGTCGCCCAGCTCGCCCGCGCCGGCTCGGAGCTCGTGCGCATCACCGTCGATCGTGACGAGGCGGCGGCGGCGGTGCCGAAGATCCGCGAGCGGCTCGACCGCATCGGCGTGCACGTGCCGCTGGTGGGCGACTTCCACTATATCGGCCACAAGCTCCTGTCCGACCATCCGGCCTGCGCCGAGGCGCTGGCCAAGTACCGGATCAATCCGGGCAATGTCGGCTTCAAGGAGAAGAAGGACACCCAGTTCTCGACCATCGTCGAGCAGGCGATCAAGTACGGCAAGACCGTGCGCATCGGTGCCAACTGGGGCTCGCTCGACGGCGAGCTGCTGACCCACCTGATGGACGAGAATGCCCGCTCGCCCCACCCGATCGACGCCCGCGCGGTGATGCGCGAGGCGATGGTGCAGTCGGCCCTGACCTCGGCCGACCGGGCCGTGGCGCTCGGCTTGCCGAAGGACCGCATCATCCTCTCGGCCAAGGTCTCGGCGGTGCAGGACCTCATCGCGGTCTACCGCGAGGTGGCCCGCCGCTCCGATTACGCGATCCATCTCGGCCTCACCGAGGCGGGCATGGGCTCGAAGGGCATCGTCGCGGCCTCCGCCGCCATCGGCGTGCTGCTGCAGGAAGGCATCGGCGACACGATCCGCTATTCGCTGACGCCGGAGCCCGGCGGCGACCGCACGGTCGAGGTGAAGGCGGCGCAGGAACTCCTGCAGACCATGGGCTTCCGCACCTTCGTGCCGCTTGTGGCCGCCTGCCCCGGCTGCGGCCGCACCACCTCGACGACCTTCCAGGAACTGGCCCGCGACATCCAGAACTGGATCTCGACCTCCATGCCGGAATGGAAGAAGACCTATCCGGGCGTCGAAGGCCTCAACGTCGCGGTGATGGGCTGCATCGTCAACGGGCCGGGCGAGTCGAAGCACGCCGATATCGGCATCTCGCTGCCCGGCACCGGCGAGAGCCCGAGCGCGCCGGTCTTCATCGACGGCAAGAAGGCGATGACCCTGCGCGGCGCGACCCTCGCCAAGGACTTCGAGGCGATCGTGATCGACTACATCGAGCGCCGCTTCGGCCAGGGCAAGCGCGACGCCGCCGAGTGAGGATCTCCGGTGAGGCGGCCGCCTTCATCGCCCGCGCGGGTGGATGGGGCGGCCGTCTTTCCGTTTCGGGGCGGGCTGCCCACCCCGACGCGCATCTCTCCTTCTTTCCGGCCGCCGCGATGTCCGGTCCGCGCCCCGCGATCCGAACCTGCCCCACGCCGCCTCCGGCGCGCCGCTCTGTCGTGACCCGGTGCCCGCTCCGGCCCGATCGGTCCGCACCACCGACGCATTCCCTTCATGCGAACCCGGCACACCCGGCCGGACGATGCGCGAACTCAGGCGTTCCTGCCCGATGACCCAGCCTGCCAGCCCGAATTCGGCGAGCCCAGAGGCGGCCCGTCCGAGCCCGTCGGCCGCCCCCGCCGCGGGCGGGCCGGCGCCCGGCGAGGGCGGCCCGGTCGCGGTGTCGGCGGGCGCCGTCGATGCGACGCCGGAGGAGGCGCACGGCCACGCCAAGACCGGCTTCTGGGCGCTCACCATCGGCTCCGTCGGCGTCGTCTACGGCGATATCGGCACGAGCCCGCTCTACGCCTTCCGTGAGGCGCTCGCGCCCTCGCGCGCCGACGGCATCCTGCTGTCCGAGGAGGTGATCGGCACCGCCTCGCTGATCATCTGGGCGCTGCTCCTGATCGTGACGATCAAGTACGTCGCGATCCTTCTGCGCATGGACAATAACGGCGAGGGCGGCATCCTCTCGCTGATGGCCCAGGCCCGCCATGCGCTCGGCGGTTCCAAGGTCGTGTTCATGCTGGGCCTGCTCGGCGCTTCGCTGTTCTACGGCGATTCCGTCATCACGCCCGCGATCTCCGTTCTCTCGGCGGTGGAGGGCCTGAAGCTGGTCACGCCGGCCTTCGACGACTACGTGCTGCCGATCACGGTGGCGATCATCCTCGGCCTGTTCGCGGTCCAGAGCCATGGCACGGCCCGTGTCGCGACCTTCTTCGGCCCGGCCATGGTGGTGTGGTTCCTGGCGATGGCCGCCGCCGCCCTGCCCCACATCGCCGGCAATCCCGGCGTGCTCGCTGCCTTCAATCCCTGGTACGCGGTGCATTACCTGCTCGGTCACGGCACCGGGGCGCTGGTGGCCCTCGGCGCGGTGTTCCTGGCGGTGACGGGGGCGGAAGCCCTGTTCGCCGATCTCGGCCATTTCGGGCGCCGCCCGATCCAGGTGGCGTGGCTCGGCCTCGTCGCCCCCTGCCTCGTCCTGAACTATCTCGGCCAGACCGCCCTGGTGCTGGCCAAGCCCGAGACCACGGACCCGTTCTACCAGCTCGTGCCGGAATGGGGCCTGATCCCCATGGTGCTGCTGGCGACGCTGGCCACGGTCACCGCGAGCCAAGCGGTCATCACCGGTGCCTTCTCTCTGTCGCGGCAGGCGATCCAGCTCGGCATGCTGCCGCGCATGGAGATCCGCCATACCTCCGAGGCGCATTCCGGCCAGATCTACCTGCCGCAGATCAACACCCTGCTCGGCCTCGGCGTGGTGATCCTGGCGGTGACCTTCCGCTCCTCCTCGGCCCTGGCCTCGGCCTACGGCATCGCGGTGACGGGCACGATGCTGCTCACCGCCTCCATGGCCTACGTGGTGCTGTGGAAGGTGGTGCGGCTCTCGCCGCTGGTCTCGGCGGCCATCATCATGCCGTTCATCGTGCTGGAAACCCTGTTCCTGCTCTCGAACCTGCTGAAGCTGCACGAGGGCGGCTACGTGCCCCTGATCCTCGCCGGCGGCCTGATGCTGATGATGTGGACCTGGGTGCGGGGCGTCACGATCCTGTTCAACAAGACCCGCAAGACCGACGTGCCGCTGATCGAACTCGTCGGCATGCTGGAGAAGAGCACCTCCTACCAGCGGGTGAAGGGCACCGCGGTGTTCCTCACCAGCGATCCCGAGATCGCGCCGGCCGCGCTCCTGCACAACATGAAGCACAACAAGGTGATCCACGAGAAGAACGTGGTGCTCACCGTCGAGACCATGGATCGGCCCCGGGCGACGCAGGCGGAGCGGGTGCGTATCGAGCCCGTGGGCTTCGGCTTCTACCGGGTGGTGATGCGCTTCGGCTACATGGAGACGCCCAACATCCCCCGCACCCTGGCCCTGCTCAAGCGCGAAGGCTTCAAGTTCGACATCATGTCGACCTCGTTCTTCCTGTCGCGCCGCTCGATCCGCCCGGCCGCCCATTCCGGGATGCCGCTGTGGCAGGACCGGATCTTCATCACGCTCGCCAAGAACGCCAACGACGCCACGGACTTCTTCCAGATCCCGACCGGCCGCGTCGTCGAAGTCGGTACGCAGGTGACGGTGTAGGGGCAGCATTCCGAAAGGGACGCTGCCCTCGGGCGAAGTCGAGTAAAGGACGAAGCTAGGGGACGAGGCCGAAGACGAGGCAAGAGCGGGAGCACAGCCACGAGACGAGTGTATCGTCGCGCGAGATGTGCGGTCTGGCTGTAGCCTCGTTCGGCATTCCAACGAATGATTGTGCTCAATCCTGTGGCTTGCCAGCTACAGGACGACCATTTGCGCGCGACCGACTTGCGCCCCTGAACGCGGCCCCGTACGGCTTGGCTTGCGAAAAGCAAGCAAGAACAACAGTTTAGCATAATTCCAAACAACCGACCTGCCGCGTTCCGCATCCGTCCTGCGGAGGCGATCGGCTGTGCGGTCAAAGGGAGCGAAGGTGATGGGGTCGATTCACACGCTCGCCGGCATCCGCATCCTGCGGGCCGCGGCATTGGCCGGCGCCTCGCTGCTTGCCCTCACGGTGGGCGCCGCCGCGCAGCAGGCGACAGCGCGGCTGGAGGAATTGTCGGTCGAGGGCAGCGGCCGCGGTGCCGGCGCCACCGGTCAAGGGCAGGCGGCCCAACGCGGCCCTGACGGCCGTGCCGCGCCCGAGGATCCGCGCGGCCCCGTCCAGGGCTATGTCGCCACCCGTTCGGCCACCGCGACGAAGACCAACACGCCCCTCATCGAGACGCCGCAATCGATCACCGTCGTCGGTCGCGAGCAGATCGACGCGCAGAAGGCTCAGACCCTGACGCAGGCGACCCAGTACACGGCCGGCGTCTATTCGGGCACGTTCGGCGCCGACACCCGTGTCGATTATTTCACCCTGCGCGGCTTCATCGCCAGCGATTACGGCATCTACCGCGACGGCCTCCAGGTGCTGAACTACGGCTTCGGCACCTTCCGGGTCGAGACCTTCGGCCTGGAACGCATCGAGGTGCTGCGCGGGCCGGCCGCGGTGCTGTTCGGCGCGGGCAATCCCGGCGGCATCATCAACCAGATCACCAAGCGGCCCACGACCCAGCCTTTCGGCTATGTCGAGCTCGGCGGCGGCTCGTTCGGGCAGGCCTACGGCGCCTTCGACATCGGCGGCCCCGTCGACGATTCGGGCCACTGGTTCTACCGCCTCACCGGCTTCGGCCGGCAGGGCGGCACGCAGGTCGACGGGGCTCCCGACGACCGGGCCTACATCGCCCCGGCCCTGACCTATCGCCCGGACGCGGGCACCTCGCTCACCATCCTGACCAGCTACCAGCGCGACTCGACCGCCGTCACGGCGAACTTCCTGCCCTATTCCGGCACCGTGCGGCGCAATCTCGGCGGCCTGCGCATCCCGCGCTCGCTCAATGTCGGCGATCCGGCGATCAACACCTTCCAGCGCGAGCAGGCCTTCGCGGGCTACGAGTTCGAGCACGCCTTCAACGAGACCTGGACCTTCCGCCAGAACCTCCGCTACTCGTTCAGCGACGCGTTCCAGAACTCCTACCTGAACCAGACCGGCTACGCCGACCCGGCGACCGAGACGACCCTCAGCCGCTACCAGTTCCTCACCAGTTCCAAGGTCGGGATCTTCCAGGTCGACAATCAGGCCGAGGCGCGTTTCTTCGACGGCATGTTCGCCCACGATCTGCTGATCGGTCTCGACTACAAGCACTACAGCCTGCACGACAACCAGGGCACCAACTTCGCCGCCGGCTACACCGTGCCGGGGCTCAGCCTTCTCAACCCCATCTACGGCCAGATCCGCGGCCGCCCGGCGCCCTACCTCGTCAACGCCGACACCTTCCAGCAACTCGGCATCTATGCGCAGGACCAGATCAAGCTCACCGACCGCCTGACCCTGGTCCTCGGCGGGCGCCAGGACTTCGCCGACAACGTCGTGCGCGACCGTCTCAGCCCGGCCAACAGCAGCAGCCGGAGCGACGAGGCCTTCAGCGGCCGGGCGGCCCTGATCTACAACTTCCCCGAAGGGCTCGCGCCCTATGTCAGCTACTCGACCTCGTTCCAGCCGCAGATCGGCTCGGACGCCAACGGTCAGAGCTACGCGCCCGAATACGGTGAGCAGGTCGAGGTCGGCGTCAAGTTCGAGCCCCTCGGCTACGGCTTCTTCCTGACGGCGGCGGCCTTCGATCTCGTTCGCCAGAACGTTCTGCAGCCGATTCCGGGCACGTTCTTCAGCGCGCCGCTCGGCGAGGTCCGTTCCCGCGGCGTCGAGGTGCAGGCCGTGGCCAACCTCGCCGAGGGGCTGAACCTCGTGGGTGCCTTCACCGCCTACGATCTTCAGACCATCAAGGGCAACGCCGATCAGGTCGGGCGCACGCCGACCCGCATCCCGGAGGTGCTGGCCTCGGTCTTCGCCGACTACACCATCCCCACCGGCGACTGGCGCGGCTTCGGTTTCGGCGGCGGCGTCCGCTATGTCGGCCGCTCCTTCGCGGATGTCGCCAACACCCTGACGGTGCCGGACTACGTGCTGTTCGACGCGCAGATCCACTACAACTGGGGCAACTGGCGCGCGGCGATCAACGCCACCAATATCGGTGACCGCCGCTTCGTCTCCTCGTGCATCTCGGCCAATGAGTGCTTCTACGGCGAGGCCCGCCGCGTGCTGGGGAGCATCAGCTACAAGTGGTGAACCGTCGCAGGGCCCGTCGGCGGGCCCTGCGCGACCTTGGAGCCGGCGGGCGGCCGGGCTATCTCGGGTTCGCCTAAGCGGATCGTGAGAATCCGCGCCTCGAGGAACGTCCACGCGCCATGATCGCCCGCTCTCTCATCGCCGCCGCCCTGATCGGCGGCCTCGCTTGTCCTGCCGCCGCGCAGGAAACCGCCGCTCCGCCCGCGCAGCCCGCTCCGCAGGAGCCCGCGAAGGAAGCCGCGACCTCGCGGCCGATCCGCAACGCGCCGAGCCCGCGGGCGCTGGAATTCGCCGCCTACATCTTCTCGGCGGTCAATGTCTGCGGCTACCGGCTCAACACGACCGAATTCGAGGCGCTGCTCGCCAAGCAGAACACGCGGCCCGAGGATGTCAGCCCCCGCGGGCCCTTCGGCAACCGGGTGATCGGCATCTTCACCCTGATGTCCAACCAGATGAACCTCAACCGCGAGCAGGCCTGCCTCGCGGTGGCCGGCGAGTACGGGCCGGAGGGCAATGTGGTGAAGAACGTCCTGCTGCCGCCGGGCTCCGATGCGCCGCCCGCCGCGCCCGAGGGCAAGCCGGCGCAGCCATAAAAGCCGGCGCAGCCGTAGCCGCCCCCGTCGGCCAAGGGCGGGCCCGGACCGCGAAGTCGGCGGCTCCCCGTTCCCGCGAAATGCTGTAGAGGGACGGACGATACCCTCGTCCGACTCTTCCGCTGGCCCTGGCCCCATGTCCGCAACCGACCCCGCGCTCCGCCCTCAGCCGCGTCCCGGCGTGCTCGCCATCGAGGCCTACGTGCCCGGCAAGAGCGCCGCGCCGGGTGTCGCGAAGATCCACAAGCTCTCCTCCAACGAGACGCCGCTGGGGCCGAGCCCGCGGGCGATCGAGGCCGTGCATGCCGAGGCCGCGACGCTCGCTCTCTATCCCGATGGCAGCGCGACCCGCCTGCGCACGGCGATCGGCGCCCGCTACGGGATCGATCCCGCCCGCATCGTCTGCGGCGCCGGCTCGGACGAGCTGCTGACGCTGCTGGCGCTGGCCTTCGTCGGCCCGGGGGACGAGGGCATCTTCTGCGAGCACGGCTTCCTCGTGTACCGCATCGCGATCCTGACGGCCGGCGGCACCCCGGTGGTGGCGCCGGAGACGAACCTCACGGCGGATGTCGACGCGATCCTCGCCGCGGTCACGCCCCGCACCCGGATCGTGTTCCTGGCCAATCCCAACAACCCGACCGGCACCTACCTGCCGTTCGAGGAGGTGCGCCGCCTGCAGGCCGGCCTGCCCGGCAATGTGCTGCTCGTGCTCGACGGCGCCTATGCCGAGTACGTGCGCGCCAACAACTACACCGCCGGCCTCGAAATGGCGCTCGACGCCGCGAACGTCGTGATGACGCGCACCTTCTCGAAGATCCACGGATTGGCCGCGCAGCGCATCGGCTGGATGGTCGGGTCCGAGGCCGTGGTCGATGCGATCAACCGCATCCGGGGACCGTTCAATCTCTCGGCGGGCGGCATCGCCGCCGGCGCGGCGGCGATCGCCGACGAGGCCCATGTCGCGGCGGCGGTGGCCCACAACGACGAATGGCTCGCCTGGCTCACCCGCGCGGTCGAGGCGCTCGGCCTCACCGTGACGCCGAGCGTCGGCAACTTCCTGCTCGTCCACTTCCCGGAGGAGCCCGGCCGCACCGCCGCGGAGGCCGACGCGCACCTGACGCAAGCGGGCGTGATCGTGCGGCGGGTGTCCTCCTACGGGTTGCCCAATGCCCTGCGGGTGACGGTCGGCAGCGAGGAGGCCAACCGCGCCTTCATCGATGCGCTGACTTCGTTTCTCGGAGGCTCTCGTTCGTGACGACGGTCGTGGACCGTCTCGCCATCGTCGGGCTCGGCTTGATCGGCTCCTCGATCGCCCGCGGCGCCCGCACCTACGGGCTGGCGCGGGAGATCGTGGCGATCGACCGCGATGCGGGGGTGATCGAGCGGGTGAAGGCGCTGGGACTGGCCGAGGTGGCGAGCTCCGAAGCCTCGGCCGTGGCCGGGGCCGATCTCGTCATCCTGTGCGTGCCGGTGGGCGCCATCGGCGACGTGGCCGCGCAGATCGCGCCGCATCTGAAGCCCGGCGCCGTCGTCTCCGATGTCGGCTCGGTGAAGGCCGCGGTGGTGGCGGCCGTCACACCGCATCTCTCTGAAGACAACCCGTTCGTGCCGGCGCACCCGGTGGCGGGCACCGAGTACTCGGGGCCCGATTCGGGCTTCGCCACCCTGTTCTCGAACCGCTGGTGCATCCTGACGCCGCCGGAGGGCGCGGATCCGGCTGCCGTCGAACGGGTGCAGGGCCTGTGGCAGGGCTTGGGCGCCATCGTCGAGACGATGACGCCGGAGCACCACGACCTCGTGCTCGCCATCACCAGCCACGTGCCGCATCTGATCGCCTACAACATCGTCGGCACGGCGGCCGACCTCGAAGCCGTCACGCAGTCGGAGGTGATCAAGTTCTCCGCCGGCGGCTTTCGCGACTTCACCCGCATCGCCGCCTCCGACCCGACCATGTGGCGCGACATCTTCCTGACCAACCGCGAGGCGGTGCTGGAGATGCTCGGGCGCTTCAACGAGGATCTGTCGGCGCTCTCGCGGGCGATCCGCTGGGGCGACGGCGAGGCCCTGCACGACCTGTTCACCCGCACCCGGGCAATCCGCCGCGGCATCGTCGCCATGGGTCAGGAGACGGCGGAGCCGGATTTCGGCCGCGCCCGCAACGCGGCGGCGCCCGCGGCGAAGCAGAGCTGAAGGAGAGAGCGCCCGCGATGCGGACCTTTGCCATCGTCGCCGTCGTCGAGGGGACGGCGCCCGATCTGTTCGAGTGGCTCGCCTTCCACCGGGCCGTCGGCGTGCGCCACTTCGTGATCTACGACAACGGCCTCGACAGCGAGGCCGCCGCGCTCCTGAAGGCGCACGAGGCGATCGGCGTCACCACCCTGCCCTGCCCGACACGCATCGACCGTGCGCCGAAATTCGCCGCCTACGAGCATTTTCTCGCCTCGCGGGCGCGGCTGTTCCGCTTCGCCGCCTTCCTCGATCTCGATGCTGTCCTGATGCCGGCTCCCGGCCGCCCGATCGACCGCTGGCTCGCCCGCATCCCGGCCCATGCCGGCGCGGTCATGGTCAACCGGCGCGTCTTCGACACGGCGGCGCCGGAAGGCCCCCCCGGCGGGCTCCTGCTGCGCCGTTTCCCCCATGGTCTCACCGAGAGCGCGGAGAACCGCGTCGTCACCGCGATCTACCGGCAGGGCGCCATCAGCTCGATCCGCGACACGAATCTGGTGGAGCTGGTCCAGGGCGAGCGGCTGATGAGCGATTTCAGCCCCGCCGAGCCGGACCCGCACCGGCCCGACGCGGTCCGCGGCGTGCGGCACGGGGAGATCCGGCTGAACCATTATCCCCGCCCCCCCTCGGGGTTGTCCGCCGCCGGGGCGCACCCGGAGACCGAGCCCTGCCGTCGGACGGAGAGCTGGATCGGGCCGACCCTCGACGCGATGCGCCATATCCTGGCCTACATGGACAAGGCAGCGCCGACCGTGGCCGCGCAGTTGCGGACCCGCATGTCCGCCGTGCCCGAACTGGCCGAGCCGGTCACACCGCGGGCGCACCGCCTCTGGCGCCTCCACAACCTTCACAGGCCGCGGATCGAGGCCGCGGGCCGCTATGTCCGCCGAACGATCTTCGGGACACCCCGGCCCTGGTAGCAGGAGGCGGAGGAGGCGCCGGGGCGATGCATCGCCCTATGCCGCGATCCGGATCGTGGAGGTGATCTCGTCCACCTCGCTCGACAGGTAGCCCGCATTTTCTCCGCAGTCGCCTTCGGTGAAAAGCGCCGGGCGGCCGGTGCTCAGTACAACGCCGGCAGCACCACGTTCGGCACGGGCAGCGGCCCGAGCATCAGGCGCCCGTCGCCGAGCCGCAGCGTCGGCAGGGGCTTGAGGCCGTTGGGACTGTCCGCCGCCTGCGCCTCACCGGAGGCATCCTCGCGCTTGCGCAGGCCGCCCAGGAACTGGCCGACGAGGTTGCCGATCAGCGCGCCCTTATCCGAACCGAAGCGCTGGCCCATCACCTGCCCGACCAGGGCTTCGAGCCCCACGGCACGGATGTCGAAGCGTCCCTCGGGGCGATGCGCCTCGTCGAGGCCGACCTCGCCCTTGGCCTGGAGGCGGCGCTCGCCCTTGGCGACGGAGAGGCGCGTCACGTCGAGGCGTCCGTCGGCCTGACGCCATTTCTCCAGTTCCCGCGCCACCGTGCCGGTGCGCAGCACGGTGGCGCGCTCGATGGTGGTGTCGAGATCGACATCGGCCGGGTCGCTGCTGCCGCTCAGGGCATCGAGTTGCGGCACGGCGGCCTTGGCGAGGCGCAGGCTGACATCGACGGCGCCGTCGCTGTCGAAGCGGCCGGGGGTGGGCCGGGCGTGCAGTTCGAGGTGCTGCGCGGCGAAGTCCACCGGGCCCGGATCGGGCGATTGCACCCGGCCCTTCGGGCCGTCGATGACAAGGGAGACGCGGCTGAAGCCGTTCGAGGCGGCGTGGAAGCTCGCTTCCAGGGAGGTCCAGGTCACGTCGGCGCTCAGGTCGCCCTGCTCGACGTGGAAGGGTCCATCGACTTCGAGCACGACGTGGCGCGGATCGTAGACCTGCAGCACGGCGGTGGTCGGCCCGAGGGTGAAGCGGCCGTCCGAGCGGGCGAAGCGCAAAGCGGCGCAGCGCAGTTCGAGGCGGAAGGGGTAGCCGGTGATCGAGCGGTCGGCGCAGGTCCATTGGCGGCCGGCCTGGGCCTCGCGGGCGAGCCACGCATCCATCTCGCTCTCGGCCTTGCCGCGGATGAAGAACCACGCGGCGGTCCAGGCGACAACGAGGGCGGCGAGCAGGATGTAGGGCAGGAACAGGCCGATCCGTCTGCGCGGCCGCGGGACCGGTCCGCCGGAAATCGGTTCGGGTGTCTGCGCCATCGGCCTCGTTCCTGCGCGGTCCGGCAGAACCGGCCGGACGCCCCCGTGTTTGGAGAGAGGGGCGGCGCAAGGCAAGGGCCCTGCCCGCTCGCCACCCGTCACGGGCTGGAGAGCGCGGGCGGCCCGGATACCGGTCAGGCGGTCGCCGGCTCCGTATCGGCGGCGAGGTCGGCCACGACGGCACGCCGCTCGTCCTCGCTCTCGGCGAGGCGGTGAACGTGCATCTCGGTGGCGCCCTCCTGGCGGGCGCGGGCCAGCCAGTTGCGGTGCAGGCGCTCGCGCGGCCCCTTGCCGGCCGCGGCGATCGAGACGGCCTGGGCGATGCCGGTGTCGTCGCGCCGCACAGCGATCACCACCGCCTCGTCGACCTCCGCGAGTTCGGGTTCGGCCAGCTCGTGGACGCCGACGACGTAGCGCCGGCCGGACCGCCCGCGCCACGCGCTGAGGGCGGGGGCGGCAGGGCCGCGCAGGCCCGCCATGGTTCGGAGACGCTCCTCGCGCACATCCGCTCTCCGGGATCGATCGTCCTTCAGATCGCGGAGCGCGACCGACCAGGACAGGGCTCGTTTGTTCGCCATTTGTTCTGTTCTACGACGCTCGTCCGATCGCCGTCAAGGCGCTGGTTCGGAACGGGTTCCGGGGTCAGTTTAAGGTGGGAATCGCCGCGCGGTTCCACAAGCGGAGACGGCGGCTTGCCGCCTGCGATGTTCCGTTTCGATCGATCGAACATCGTCTCGCCGCACAGCCTTCGTAAAGCATGGATCTGGCAGGGTGACCGGGCGCGGTGCCTGCCGTACAAGCGGAGCCGTGCCGCCGCGCGCCAGGGTCCGGGCGCAGGTTGTCCAGACGGGAAGACGTGATGCGGCGGGGAGTAGCCTTGGGGCGTGGAATGCGTGTGGCGACGAGCAGGCCGGGGGTTCGAATCGCGCGGCTTGCGCTCGCCGCGGGTCTCGCGCTGAATCTCGGCGCCTGTTTCCGCCCGCTCTACGGACCGACCGCCTCGGGCGAGTCGATGCAGGGCCTGCTCGCGGCGATCCAGGTCGAGGACGTCAACATGGCGCAGGATCAAGAGCGCCTCGGCCATTATCTGCGCAGCGAGCTGATCTTCGATCTCGACGGCTCGGGCCAGCCCGCCGTGCCCAAGCGCTACCGGCTGACGATGCAGGGCTCCGAACAGGTGCAGACGCCGATCGTCTCCTCGACCACGGCGCGGGCGGAGGCCGGCACCATCGTCGGCACCGTGAAGTTCTCCCTGGAAAGCCTGGACGGGCGCCGCGTCCTCACCGAGGGCGTCGCCACGGGCACCGCCACCTACGATCGCTCGATCCAGCGCTTCGCTTCGCTGCGCGCCGCGCGCGACGCCGAGATCCGCCTCGCCAAGGTGCTGGCCGACCAGATCAAGACTCGGATCGCCTCCGTCCTCACCGTCAAGCCGAACCCCTGACGGCGGCTGCATGACGGCGGTCAAGGCCGGCGACGTCGAGGGGCTGGTCCGGCGCGGCCCCGATCCGCGCATCGCGGTGGTGCTGGTCTACGGGCCGGATACCGGCCTCGTCGCCGATCGGGCGGCGCGGCTGGTGCGGGGCATGGTGGCCGATCCCGACGATCCCTTCGCCCTGATCAAGATCGACGGCGACACCCTCGCTGCCGATCCGGGCCGGCTGGTGGACGAGGCCGGTACCGTCGGCCTGTTCGGCGGCAGCCGCACGATCTGGGTGCGCTCCGGCAGCCGCAACTACGCCCCCGCCGTCGATGCGGTGCTGAAGGCACCGACCGAGGGGGCCCGCATCGTGGTGGAGGCGGGCGACCTCGCCCGCTCGGCCCCCCTGCGCACCCTCTGCGAGGGCTCGGCCAAGGCGCTCGCCCTGCCCTGCTACCCCGACGACGAGCGCACGCTCGCCGACCTCATCGAGCGCACGCTGCAGGAGGACGGCCTGCGGATCGACCGCGATGCCCGCGACCTGCTGGCGGGCAGCCTCGGCAGCGATCGCCGCGCCAGCCTTTCCGAGATCGGCAAGCTCGCCCTCTATGCCCGCGGCCAGGGCAGCGTCGGCGTCGAGGACGTGGAAGCCATCGTCAGCGATGTCGGTGCGAGCGTTCTCAACGCGCTGATCGATGCAGCCTTCGCCGGACGCGCGGGCGAAGCCGAGCGCGAATACCGCCGTTTCCGCCACGAGGGAATGGATCCCTCAGCGATGCTGGGCGCCGGCCTGCGGCACGCCCTGACCCTGCTGTCGCTGCGTCTCGACAATCCGCGCGGCAGCGCGAGCCAGCTCGTCGCCAACTGGCGCGGCTTGCATTTCCGCCGCAAGGCGCTGGCCGAGACCCAGCTCAGCCGCTGGTCGGCGCCGGGATTGCAGCAGGCGGTGGCTTGGCTTCAGGACGCGGTTCTCGCCTGCCGCCGCTCGGAACCGGATCTGGCCCATGCGCAGGCGCAGGGCGTGTTCCTGCGGATCGCCATCGAGGCGTCACGGCGGCGCGGCTGAGCCGGTCACCGCTCGGTTCTGAACAGGACGGTTCGGCGCCGAGCGGCGCCGACCTCCTCGCACCGTCCCGTTCGTGGATCGATCAGGCCCCGCCGAGCTTGCGGCAGAGCGCGTCGCGCTCCTCGGCGCTGGCGTAGCGGATGCGGATCTCGCCCTCCCCGCTCGCCTTGGCCTTCACCGCGACGCTGTAGCCGAGCGCCCGGCCCAGCACGTCCTCCAGGGAGCGCAGGGCGGCGTCGCCCTCGGCGGAGCGGCGCGGGCGGCCGGGTCGGGGCGCGTCGTCCTGCGGGGCTTCGGCCGCGGCCAACGCTTCGACCTCGCGCACCGACATCCCCTCGGCCACGATGCGGCGGGCCACGGCCTCCGGATCGCGCACGGAGAGAAGCGCGCGGGCATGGCCGGCGGTGATCTCGCTGGCGATCACCCGATCCTGAATCGCCGGCGGAAGCTGGAGCAGGCGCAGCGTGTTGGCGAGGTGGCTGCGGCTCTTGCCGAGCAGGTCGGCGAGTTCGGCCTGCGTGTACTTGAACTCGCCCATCAGCCGCTCGTAGCCCGACGCCTCCTCGATGGCGTTCAGGTCGGCGCGCTGGACGTTCTCCAGGATCGCGTATTCGAGCGAGGTGCGGTCGTCGATCTCGACGACCACCACCGGCACCTCGTTGAGGCCCGCCCGCTGGGCCGCGCGCCAGCGCCGCTCGCCGGCCACGATCTCGAAGGTCCCAGGCACGCCCGAGAGCGCGCGCACGACGATCGGTTGGATCACGCCGCGCTGGCGGATCGAGGCGGCCAGTTCGTCGAGTTCCGGTTCCGAGAAGCGGCGGCGCGGATTGCGCGGGTTCGGGCGCAGGAACTCCACCGCCACCTTGCGTTGCGGGTGGCCGGAGGTACGGGCCGCCTCCTCGGGCGCGTCGTCGGAAAAGTCGCCGATCAGCGCCGCAAGACCGCGCCCGAGCCGCGGCCGCGCCGTATCATCCGCCATTGCCACGATCTAAACTCCAAACCTTTGAATGACTTAAGCGGCGGCCGCGGGCGGGGGCGCCCGGCCCTCGCGCTGGATCACTTCCGAGGCGAGCCGCAGATAGGCCTGCGAGCCGGCGCATTTGAGGTCGTAGAGGAGCACCGGCTTGCCGTGCGACGGCGCTTCCGACACGCGCACGTTGCGCGGGATCATGGTCTCGTAGACCTTGTCGCCCATGAAGCCGCGGACGTCGGCGACGACCTGGGTCGAGAGGTTGTTGCGCGGGTCGTACATGGTCAGCACGACGCCCTGGATCTGGAGCTTGGGATTCAGCGCCCCGCGCACCTGCTCGACGGTGCGCAGCAACTGGCTCAGGCCTTCGAGGGCGAAGAACTCGCATTGCAGCGGCACCATTACCGCGTCGGCGGCGGCCAGCGCGTTGATGGTGAGCAGGTTGAGCGAGGGCGGGCAGTCGATCAGCACGTAGCTGACGGGCTCGATCCCCTCCGGCGTCGTGAGTTCGCGCAGGATGTTGCGCAGGCGATGCGCCCGGTCCGGCGCGCTCGCGAGTTCGAGCTCGAGTCCGAGCAGGTCCATGGTCGAGGGCGCCACGGAAAGGCGCGGTACCGCCGTCGGCGTGATCGCCTCCGCCAGCGACGCCTCGCCCGCCATGACGTGATAGGTCGAGACCTTGCGGCGGCGGCGGTCGATGCCGAGGCCGGTCGAGGCGTTGCCCTGCGGGTCGAGGTCGATCACCAGCACCTGCTCGCCGATGGCGGCGAGCGCCGTGCCCAGATTGATCGCCGTGGTCGTCTTGCCGACGCCGCCCTTCTGGTTGGCGAGCGCGAGCACGCGGAGCGGTTTGGCTTGAGCAGGAGCCGCCTGGGCCGGGACGGCCGTGGATGAATCGGTCATGGGTCCACGCGGGAAAGCGACGTGACGCGCACGATCCGTGCCTGCGAGTCGGTGCGGCTCGGAATCAGGTCGCGGGCGAATGTCCACGCATCCTCGGCCTCGGTCAATTCCGCGGCTGCATCACGGCCCTTCGGAAACAGCCCGACGGTGCCGCTTGTCAACAAAGGTTCGCTCCACGCCAGCAGTTGCGTGAGCGGGGCAAGCGCACGGGCACAGACGATGTCGATGCCGGCGCGGTGTCCGATGACCGCTTCGATGCGCGCGTTGTGCACGGTGACCGGGGCGCCCGTGAGGCGCGCGGTCTCGGAGAGGAAAGCGCATTTGCGCGCATTGCTCTCGACGAGTTCGACGTGGAAGCCACTGCGCCCCCTCCCGGCGATGGCGAGGATCAGGCCCGGAATGCCGGCGCCCGATCCGAGATCGAGCCAGCGCCGTGCCTCCGGGGCGATGGTCAGCAGTTGCAGCGCGTCGGCGACGTGACGCTGCCAGACCTCGGCCAGTGTTGCCGGGCCGACCAGGTTCTTCACCGCTTGCCAGCGGGTCAACTGAGCAACGTAGAGGTCGAGAGCCTGAGCTGTTTCACGTGAAACATTGTGCTCGGTGAGCACACGGCTGCGCAGATCAGTGCTCATCCGTCGCGATGGTCCACGTCGTGTCGCTGGTAGACCGCCCGGCGGATGTGGTCGGCCGGCTGGTTTTCTCGGGACGAGATCCGCATCGCCCTCACGCCGTCGCCTGCGTCCGGCCGCGGCGCGCATGGGCGGCGAGCAGGGTCAGGGCGGCCGGGGTGACGCCCTCGATGCGCGCCGCCTGCCCCAGGGTCGTCGGACGCACGCCGTCGAGCTTCACCCGCATCTCGTTCGAGAGGCCGGCAATCGTGCCGTAATCGAGGGCGGCCGGCAGGCGCACGGCCTCGTCGCGGCGGAACGCGGTGATGTCGGCCTGTTGCCGGTCGAGATAGACTGCGTAGGTCGCATCCGTCTGCAGCCGCTCGGCGATCCGCGGTGGCACCGCCGCCAGGTCCGGCCAGATCGCCGCGAGCCGGTCCCAGCCGATCTCGGGATAGGACAGGAGCTGGAAGGCGTTGCGGCGCAGGCCGTCGCGGTTGAGGGCGAGGCCGTGAGCGGCGGCCTCGTTCGGCGTCAGGCTCAACGCGTCGAGACGGGCCCGTGCCTTCGAGAGCGCCCCCTGCGAGGCGGCGAAATGCGCGGCGCGAACCGAGCCGACGCAGTCCAAAGCCGCGCCGCGGGGCGTGAGACGCTCGTCGGCATTGTCGACGCGCAGGCTCAGCCGGTACTCCGAACGCGAGGTGAACATGCGGTAGGGCTCGCTCACCCCGTGGGTGACGAGGTCGTCGATCATCACGCCGAGATAGGATTCGGCCCGGTCGAAGACCGCCAGTTCGGACGCGCCTGCGAGCCGCGCCGCGTTGAGCCCGGCGACCAATCCCTGCCCCGCCGCCTCCTCGTAGCCGGTGGTGCCGTTGATCTGGCCGGCCAGGAACAGGCCCGGCAGGCGCTTGGTCTGGAGCGTCGCATCGAGCTCGCGCGGATCGACGTAATCGTACTCGATGGCGTAGCCGGGCCGCAGGATGCGGGTGCGCTCGAGACCCGGAATGGCGGCGATGATGTCCGCCTGAACCGCTTCGGGAAGTGCGGTCGAGATGCCGTTCGGGTAGACCGTCGGGTCGTCGAGACCTTCGGGCTCAAGGAAGATCTGGTGACCCTCGCGGTCGCCGAACCGCACGACCTTGTCCTCGATCGAGGGGCAGTAGCGGGGGCCCCGGCTGCTGATGCCGCCGGAATACATCGGTGAGCGGTGCAGGTTTTCACGGATCAGATCGTGGACCCGTTGCGTCGTGCGGGTGATGCCGCAGGCGATCTGCGGCGTGGTGATCCGCTCGGTCAGGGTCGAGAACGGCACCGGATCCGCATCCGCGTGCTGCATCTCCAGCGCGGCCCAGTCGATGGTGCGTCCGTCGAGGCGCGGCGGCGTGCCGGTCTTCAGCCGGCCGAGGCGGAAGCCGTGCCGGTCGAGGGTCCGGGCCAGTCCGAGCGCCGGCTCCTCGCCAACGCGGCCGGCGGGGATCTGCCGCTCGCCGATATGGATCAGCCCGCGCAGGAAGGTGCCCGTGGTGATGACCACCGCCCCTGCCGCGAGGCGCCGCCCATCGGCGAGCATCGCGCCCGCCACGCGGCCCGCTTCCACGATGAGGTCGTCGGCCTCCCCCTCGATCACGGTGAGGCCGGGCGTCTCCGCCACCGCCGCCTGCATGGCACGGGCATAGAGTGCCCGGTCGGCCTGGGTGCGGGGGCCGCGCACGGCTGGTCCCTTGCGGCGGTTGAGCAGGCGGAACTGGATGCCGGCGGCGTCGGCGACGCGGGCCATCAGCCCGTCGAGGGCATCGACCTCGCGCACAAGGTGGCCCTTGCCCAGGCCGCCGATGGCCGGGTTGCAGGACATCGTGCCGATGGTCTCGGCCCGATGGGTGACCAGTGCGGTGCGGGCACCGACGCGCGCGGCCGCTGCGGCCGCCTCGACGCCGGCATGACCGCCGCCGACGACGATGACGTCGTAACGGGTGGACTCTGCGTGCATGGTCCGTGCTTACGCGCGGGCCGGCGAGAAGGTCAACGCGGCGTTTGCCTCCGGCTCATCGACCTCGGGACAAGCGCTGAGCGGAAAGGCAGCGCAGGTCTTGCGCCGAGGCGGCGGGAAGGCGCGTCATCGCGGCTCTTGGAACCGCATGAATCGCGCGCTTCTCGGCTGGGTCGTGTCTGGCCCCGACGGCGTCGTAGGCGTTCCTGTGAGAGCGGCTCAGGCGGCGGACCAGCGGACGTCCTTGGCGGCCGAGGCGAGGCAGGGACGAATCCGGAGATCGATGCAGAAGGCCGAAGCGGTCGCCTCCTCCGTCACTTCCAGGGACCACGTGTCGCCGAGATGCAGACGGTCGCCCGACTCCTTGAGGAGAGAGCCGGCGTAGCGGACGGCTTCGCGCAGGGCCACGTCGAGGCTGGCACAGTCCAGTCCCTCGTCATCCGCGAAGTTGAGACCGTCGTTCACGTTGAAGAAGTACTTTGGCATATTGCGTTCGCAGGTTGGGCGTATAGTCAGCAATCATGCCCGATGGCCCCGCGCGAATAAAGGCTAGTTTGGAAAATTTATTGAGCACTTTTTGCTCAATCGTCGAGATCGCACTCTCTTGTCTGGCAAAAACTGCTCACCGGCGAATGCTTTGGCGGAAGGTATAATCATGCATTATGGCCGATGCGGGCGTGACATGTTGGGAGTATGGAAGCGCGATTGGAAGAGATTTCGGCGAGATCGCTGTCGTTATTCTGCATGTTGGATCGCGCAGTGCGTTGCAGGTTTGCCGCGTCGACGGAAGAATGAGCCGAAGTCGCTCAGATCGCTTCCCGCCGCCTGACATCTCTGCGCCGGCATCCACGAATACGGTGATCAGAGCTTTTGGCCTTCGAGTGACGGCAGCCCCTGGAACGTGCAGGCGCGCCCGTGCCCTGGCAATGATCTCGAAGGGCTCGATCGGGGTGGATGCCGCGCCCTCAGGCATGACAGGGCGGTCGCGGTGCGTCGGCGGGCGGGGATCGGCGTTCGGATCGCCGAGGGAAACCGAATCGCCGTGTTCAGGCGCTCGCGCGGCGCATCCCTATTTCCCGATGCAGAAACCGGCGAAGAGGCGGTCCAGCATCTCTTCGACCCCGACATGGCCGCCGACTTCGCCGAGCGCGCGGACGGCCAATCGCAGATCCTCCGCGACCAGTTCCGGCGGGAAGCCGGCGGGGGCGGTCGCGACGCGGTCGAGATGCCCAGCCGCCCGCGACAGCGCCTCCCGGTGCCGTTCGCGGGTGACGAGGGCATCATCTCCACCGAGGGCAGACGCCGCCGATCCCTGGATGGCATCGAGAAGGGCGTCGAGCCCCGCCCCGGTCACGGCGGAGACGGCAAGGCCGCCCTCCCCCGGAGCCCCGGACGGAAGATCGCTCTTGGTCCGGACGCGCAGGACGGGCACCTCCGCAAAGTCTTCGGGGCCGGCCTCACCATCCGCCGGCACAAGATGGAGCACGAGGTCGGCGCTGCGGATGCGGTGGTGCGTCCGCTTCACGCCCTCCGCTTCGATCACATCCGCCGTCTCCCGCAGGCCCGCCGTATCGACCAGAACCACCGGCAGACCGCCGAGATCGCAGCGCACTTCGATGGCGTCGCGGGTCGTGCCCGGGATGTCCGAGACGATGGCGGCGTCGCGCCCGCTCAGGGCGTTGAGCAGCGTGGATTTCCCGGCATTGGGTGCCCCGGCCAGCACCACGCAGAAACCCTCGCGCAGGCGTTCTCCCCGGCGCCCGTCGGCCAGCGTCGCTCGGATCGCGTCGCGCAGGGCCGCGGCGCGCCCGGCGAGGGCGGCGTCGAGGCCGTCCTCGTCCACATCGCCCTCGTCGGCGAAGTCGAGGGCGGCCTCCGCGCCGGCGAGCAATTCGATGCCGGTCTCGCGCCACGCGGCGACCTGACGGCCGAGGGCGCCGTCGAGCTGGCGCAGGGCCTGGACGCGCTGCGCCTCGGTCTCGGCGTCGATGAGATCGGCGATGCCCTCGGCTTCGGTCAGGTCGATCCGCCCGTTGAGGAAGGCGCGGCGGCTGAACGCTCCGGCCTCCGCCGGCCGGCATCCCGGCACCCGTCCCAGCGCCCGGAGTACGGCGGCACGCACGGCAAGACCGCCGTGGAGATGCAGCTCGGCCATGTCCTCGCCGGTCGCGGTGGCGGGGCCCGGCAGCCACGCGACGAGCGCCTGATCGAGGATGTTTCCGGTCCCGGGATCGCGCAGGCGGCGCAGGGAGAGGCGGCGCGGCTCCGGACGTCCGCCGGCCAGCTGATCGAGCGCCGGCCCCGCCGCCGGCCCGCTGACGCGCACCACCGCCACCGCCGCGCGGCCGAAGCCGCTCGCCGGGGCAAAGATGGTCTCCTCACGGACGGGGAGGGCGTCGGTCATGGTCTCGCGGTCCGTCCCGCCGGCCTCCCCGGGGGAGGAGGGGCCGGCGCTTCAATACGATCGCTTCGAGCGGGCGGTCACACGACCAGGTTCACGATCCGCCCCGGCACGACGATGATCTTCTTCGGGGCACGGCCTTCGAGGGCGCGCTGCACCGGCTCAAGGGCGAGCGTCGCTGCCTCGACCGCCTTGGCGTCGGCATCGCGCGGCACGGTCACGTCCGCCCGCTTCTTGCCGTTGATCTGGACCGGCAGGGTGATCTCGTCCTCGACCAGCAGGGCCTGATCGGCGACCGGCCAGGAGGCTTCGGCGACGAGTCCCTCCCCGCCCAGCAGGCGCCAGCACTCCTCGGCCAGATGCGGCATCATCGGCGCGATGAGCTGCACGAGGATACGGGCCGCCTCGCCTGCCGCCGCCGTCGAGGCGCCGCCGCGCAGACCCTCGTCGAGGGCGTTGGCGAGGGTGTAGATGTGGGCGACGCAGCGGTTGAAGCGCAGGCGCTCGATGTCCTCGCCGACCGCGGCCAGCGCCTTGTGGGCGGCCTTGCGCAGGGTGGCGTCGGCCGTGCCGCCGGGCCCGTTCGCGGCCGCCGCGCCGTGGACCAGACGCCAGACACGCTGGACGAAGCGTGCGGCACCCTGCACCCCCTCCTCCGTCCAGATCACGTCGCGCTCGGGCGGCGAGTCGGAGAGCATGAACCAGCGGGCAGTGTCGGCGCCGTAGCTGGCGATGATGTCGTCGGGATCGACGACATTCTTCTTCGACTTCGACATCTTCTCCGTTGGGCCGATCTCAACGGCCAAGCCGGTTTTCACGTGAAATGCCTTGCGCTCCCCGCCCTGGGCTTCGAAGCGGATCTCGGCGGGCGGCACCCAGGCGCCGGCCGGATCCTTGTAGGTCTCGTGGACGACCATGCCCTGCGTGAACAGGCCGGCGAACGGCTCCGACACGCCGGCCCAGCCGGTCGCCTGCATCGCCCGCATGAAGAAGCGCGAGTAGAGCAGGTGCAGGATCGCGTGCTCGACGCCGCCGATATACTGGTCGACCGCGAGCCAGTGATCGACGGTCTTGCGGTCGGTCGGCGCGTCCGTGAGCCAGGGGGCGGTGAAGCGGGCATAGTACCAGGACGAATCGACGAAGGTGTCCATGGTGTCGGTTTCGCGCCGGGCCGCCTGACCGCAGCGCGGGCACGGCACCTGCCGCCACGCATGGTCGCGCTCCAGCGGGTTGCCGGGCTGGTCGAACGAGACCTCGTCGGGCAGCTTCACCGGCAGATCGTCCACCGGCACCGGGACGGGGCCGCAGGCGTCGCAGTGGATGATCGGGATCGGGCAGCCCCAGTAGCGCTGACGCGAGACGCCCCAGTCGCGCAGGCGGAACTGCACCTTTCGGCGCGCGACGGGGGCGCCCGCCAGCATCTCGCTCTCCAGCCGGTCGGCGACGGTCTTGAACGCCTCGTCCGTGGTCATGCCGTCGAGGAAGCGCGAATGGATCATCCGCCCGTCACCGTCATAGGCGGTGTCGGTGATGACGAAGGTCGCCGGGTCCTGCCCCTCGGGGCAGACCACCGGCGTGTTGCCGAGCCCGTACTTGTTGGAAAAGTCGAGGTCGCGCTGGTCGTGGGCGGGACAGCCGAACACGGCGCCGGTGCCGTATTCCATCAGCACGAAGTTCGCGACGAAGACCGGCAGCGCCCAGGACGGATCGAGCGGGTGGCGCACGGTGAGCCCGGTGTCGAAACCGAGCTTCTCGGCGGTGTCGATCGCCTCCTGTGCCGTGCCGATGCGGCGGCACTCCTCCGCGAAGGTCTGCAACTCCGCCGCCCTCGGGCCGGATTCGGCCAGCGCCTTCGCCAGCGGGTGATCGACGGAGATCGCCAGGAACTTGGCGCCGAACAGCGTGTCGGGCCGGGTGGTGTAGACCGTCAGCTCGTCCGTGCCGGCGAACGGCTGGGTCAGGGCGAAGCGCACCTCCAACCCTTCCGAGCGGCCGATCCAGTTGCGCTGCATCAGCCGCACCTTCTCCGGCCAGCGCTCCAGCCCGTCGAGGGCGTCGTGCAGATCCTGGGCGAAATCGGTGATCTTGAAGAACCACTGGGTCAGCTCGCGCTGCTCCACCAGCGCGCCCGAGCGCCAGCCGCGCCCGTCGATCACCTGCTCATTGGCGAGCACGGTGTGATCCACGGGATCCCAGTTCACCTTCGCCGTGCGGCGGGTGACGAGCCCCTTGGCCAGGAAGTCGAGGAACATCCGCTGCTGGTGCTTGTAGTAGCCGGGATCGCAGGTCGCGATCTCCCGGCTCCAGTCCAGCGACAGGCCCATGCTGTGGAGCTGCCCGCGCATGGTGGCGATGTTGGCGTAGGTCCAGTCCCGCGGGTTGACCTTGCGCTCCATGGCCGCGTTCTCGGCCGGCAGGCCGAAGGCGTCCCAGCCCATCGGGTGCAGCACGTTGTGGCCCTTGGCGCGCTTGTAGCGGGCCACCACGTCGCCCATGGCGTAGTTGCGCACGTGACCGATATGGATGCGCCCCGAGGGATAGGGGAACATCTCCAGCACGTAGTATTTCGGGCGCGGATCGTCGTTCTTGGTCTCGAACAGCTTGGCCGCGTCCCAGGCCTGCTGCCAGCGCGGCTCGGCGTCCTTGGCGTTGTAGCGCTCGTGCTGGCGCTCTTGCGCCGTCGGAAGGGGCTGTGCGGAATCGGTCATCGTGGGCGCCGGGATCAGCGGAAGAAGGGGGCAGGCCGCGCGACGGTGCCGCGGGAGCCGGAAGCCCGGCACGTAGCATATCCGGAGGCGTGCGGGTCAACGATCGGTGCGGCTCAGGTCTGCTGGTAGACGGCCACCACCCGGTCGAAGCGGCGTTCCGAGAGGTCGGTGTCGCGGATCAGGAAGTAGACGGTGCCCTCCCCGTCCGCCTGCAGGAAGTCGCCGACATCGATCTGCAGGAGCAGGCGCCAAGTCCGTTGGCCGGCCTCGATCTCGGCCCGGTGCGCCGCGATCCGGTCCCGGTCGAGATGCTGCACCCCGAAGCGGGTGACGACCTCCGCCTCGAAGCGCGGGTCGCTCTGCTCCGGCAGCGGTGAGCCGAGGAGCTGGTTGCGCCGGCCCGCATTGGCGACGCCGTGATAGCTGTCGAATGCTTTCGCGAAGAGATCCTGATACGCGTCTCGAAAGCCCGCCTCGTCGTCATCGCGGGCCAGCGCCGCCTTCAGGGCCGGCCGTGCCTCCATCTCCAGGCTCTCGACGGCCGGCGGGCGCAGAGTGGCGTGGAGGCGCACCGGCCGCGCCGGGCCGCCATAGGGCGTGCCGGAATCAGGCTTCGGGAGCGGCAGCTTGAACGCCCGGTTCACCGTCGCGATCTCCGCCCGGTGTGCCTCGGCCGCCCTTGCAAGATCGGGCGGCATGGCCTGGACCACGAGGCTCTCGCGCGGGCTCTCGTCCCAGATCACCCGGGCGGATCCGGTGCCGTTGTCCCAGGGGCCGGCGGTGAGATCGTAGAAGAACAGGAGCCGGCCCTGCCCCGGCAGGGCGGCGGCGGGCGTGTTCTGTCCCCTCGCTTGGCGCGCCGCTTCGCCGAGGTCGACCTGTGCGAAGAAGGCGTAGGGCAATTCCTTGCGGAAATGCCGTCGCATTGCCTCCCCGGCCTCCGCGTTGCCGCGCCCGGCAATGGCTTCCCCATCGGCCGGATTGGCCCGGCGCGGCCATGCGAGACCCGGCGGAAGGTCTGGTGTCCCGCCGATCCGCGTGCCGCCGAGGCTTTCCCTGCCCTCTGCTCTGTCACCCGCCTTGTCTCTCGGCAGCGGGCGGAACACGAGGGCCGGCTCGAGCGCCCCGACGATCATCTCCACCTGCGGACGCGAGAAGTACGGGGCAAGTTGGGCCTGGGCGTCGGCGGGCGTATCGAACATCGGGCGGGGCTTCTCCGTTTGCCTCGGGAGAGGCCAGCATATCGCGGGCAGGGATCCGGGAAAGGCGCGGCCGCCCTTGAAGTCCCGGCAGCGCCGCCGCAAGGAGGGCCCATGACCGACCAGTCCGACACCGCTCACAGCCCGACCCTCGACGACAAGCCGCCGGTCGGGGAAGCCGACGTCGCCGCCGGTCTCGCGGAGGTGCACGCGCAGATCCGCCGGGCGGCGGAGGACAACGAACGCGATCCCGGTGGCGTCCACCTCGTCGCCGTCTCGAAGACGGTGCCGGCCGAGGGCATCCTGCCGGCTCTGGCGGCGGGCCAGCGCCTCTTCGGCGAGAACTACGTGCAGGAATCGAAGGCGAAGTGGCCGGCGCTGAAGGCGCGCTTTCCCGATGTCGAACTGCACCTCGTCGGCCCGCTCCAGTCGAACAAGGCGCGCGAGGCGGTCGAATTGTTCGACGTGATCCACTCCCTTGACCGGCTGTCGCTCGCTGCGGCGCTCGCCAAGGAGATCGAGCGGAGCGGCCGGGCGCCCAAGCTGCTGATTCAGGTCAATACCGGCGACGAGGCGCAGAAAGCGGGCGTCGCCCCCGATCAGGTGGACGTACTCCTCTCGGAATGCCGCGAAACGCATGGCCTCGCCATCCATGGCCTGATGTGCATCCCGCCGGCCGAGGATCCGCCCTCCCCCCATTTCGCCCTGCTCGCCCGCATCGCCGAGCGCCACGGCCTGTCCATGCTGTCCATGGGCATGAGCGCCGATTTTCCCGCGGCGATTCAGATGGGCGCCACTCATGTCCGTGTCGGCACGGCGATCTTCGGTCGACGGGCGAAGCGCGGCTGAGCCGGCGCGCGGTCCAGGCGGCGTCAGCGCCCGATCTTCATCCGGGTCCGCGGCCCGAGGCGGCGGAGCAGGCGCAGCAGGTCGGCGGGTTTCAGCGCGACGCAACCCTCCGTCGGGCGGTAGCCGCTGCGGGCGATATGCAGGAAGATCGCCGAGCCCCGCCCCGGCCGGATCGGGCCGCGGTTGTAGTCGAGATCGATCACGAGATCGTAGAGTCCGTCGTCGCGCCAGAGCTGCTCGGCGCTGGCGGCCGTGCTCGGCAGCCGGATCGGCCGGTTGTAGCGACGGTCCTGCGGCGCATCGCACCAGCCGTCGTCGGGTCGCGTCGCCCGCAGGGGCAGCGCACTCACCGGGCGGACGGGAAAGCGGTCGGGGCGATAGAAGCCGCCGCGCAGGCGGAAGACGCCCCGCGGCGACGCCCCGTCCCCCTCGCGCTTGCGCGCAGTGATGCCGGCGCGGCCCAGCGCGCAGGAAATGACGGCCCCGCCCGCGATCAGCGTGCCGCGCGTCGGATCACCCGGCAGGGGACGGACCCGCAGCAGGCTGAGGACGCCGGATCGCCCGCCCTGCCCGCTCGCCCCGGCTCCGTTCCGCTTCGCTGTCTGAAGACGCCGCATTGCCGATCTGTCCCAAACCCACCGGTTCCACGCCCAGTCTGACGTCATGTCGCGGCAGAGAAAGGTGGAACATGGCGATAATTCTGCATAAGCGCGCAATCCGGATTTCCCGGCGCGTAAAACGAACTAGGTTTGTCGTCAGGCGGGGCCGTGCGGGTTCCCGTCCGCGGCCAGCCAATGGGCGGTATGCCTATTCGGATCGGCGTGCCGCCATGAAAATGTCTTGGCTGCCTGCCTGTTTCTTGTGCGAAGTCCAGGTGGCCGCAAAGCCTGTCGAGAGCCTCTGCGTCGATGTCCAACCCTTATTGCCTCCTCGTCTGCGACGACGACGACGCCCTGCGTGAGGCATTGACGGAGCAGATCGACGCCTATGACGAGTTCTCCGTCATCGGCGAACCGACGGCGGAGGGCGCCCTGAGCCGCGTCGCGCAGGAGCCGGTCGATCTCGTCGTGATGGACGTCGCCCTCCCCGACATGGACGGGCGCGAGGCGGTGCGGACCCTGCGCCGCAACGGCTACCGCGGCCCGATCATCATGCTGACGGCCCAGGAATCCGACGACGACATGGTCGAGGGCCTGGAGGCGGGCGCCAACGACTATGTGGTCAAGCCGTTCAAGTTCGCCGTGCTGCTCGCCCGCATCCGGGTGCAGCTGCGCCAGCACGAGGCGAGCGAGGACGCGGTGTTCCGCATCGGCCCCTACACCTTCCGCCCCGGTGCCAAGCTGCTGGTGGGCGAGCGCGGCTCCAAGCTGAAGCTCACCGAGAAGGAGACGGCGATCCTGCGCTATCTCTATCGGGCCGGGCGCGAGGTGGTGGGACGCGACACGCTGCTCGCGGAGGTGTGGGGTTACAACGCCCACGTCACCACCCACACCCTGGAGACGCACATCTACCGGCTGCGCCAGAAGATCGAGCCGAACCCCGCGGTGGCCGCGATCCTCGTCACCGAGGGCGGCGGCTACAAGCTGCTGCCCTGATCCGCCTCCCCGGGCGGGTGCTATCCACCTCCGCGCACAGCCCACGGCCGAGCAGCGTATCGCAGCGCTTGCGCATCGGCTAAGCTCGGCCCCTCGATGACAGGGTGGATCGCGGCCGAGGGGCGGACAGGCGTTGGGGCTCGACGACGACATCGCGATCCTCGCCGCGGCGCCGGTGTTCGAGCTGTTCGAGCGCGACGCCCTGCGCCTGCTCAGCTTCGCCGGTGACCGCCGACTCCTGGGGGAGGGCGAGCTGCTGTTCGCCCGCGGAGAGCCCTCCGACGGCGGCTATGTCGTGATGTCCGGCACCATCGAACTCATTCCGTTCCGGGCCGATAGCGCGGCCGATGCGGCGCCGGTCACGGTCTCCCGCTCCGGCGTGATCGGGCGCAACGCCCTGTTCCGGTCGGTCGCCCGGCCGGCCGATGCCCGGGCGCGGGAGGCCTCGGAGGTGATGCGCGTGACCCCGTCCGTGATGAGCCGCGTCCTGCGCGAGTTCCCCGATGCGGCGGCGGCGATCCACGGCGGCATGAGCGAGGAACTCCTCGACCTCGTGCGCGGCCTGTCCGGTGTGCGCGAGCGGCTTGTGGGCCTCGCGCCACGCAAACGGTGACAGGACCGGACGGCTTTTGTAAGCACGACCCTCTCAATCGCCTGCGCCCGAACAGTCCGGAAAACTCGATGTCATACGCCAATCTCGAACAGACCATCGAAGCCGCCTGGGAAGAGCGCGCCGGGATCTCGACCGCGACCACCGGCGCCGTGCGCGAGGCGGTGGACGAGGCGCTGAACCTGCTCGATTCCGGCAAGGCTCGCGTCGCCGAGAAGGCGGGAGACGCCTGGCAGGTCAACCAGTGGCTCAAGAAGGCGGTGCTGCTCTCCTTCCGCCTCAACGACATGGTGCCGATCGAGGGCGGGCCCGGCTCCTCCGCGTGGTGGGACAAGGTGCCCTCGAAGTTCTCCGGCTGGGGCGAGACCGAGTTCCGCGCCGCGGGCTTCCGCGCCGTGCCGGGCTGCTTCGTGCGCCGCGGCTCCTACATCGCGCCCGGCGCGGTGCTGATGCCGAGCTTCATCAATCTCGGCGCCCATGTCGGCGAGGGCACCATGGTCGACACCTGGGTGACGATCGGCTCCTGCGCCCAGGTCGGGAAGAACTGCCACATCTCCGGCGGGGCGGGCATCGCCGGCGTGCTGGAGCCGCTCCAGGCCAACCCGGTCATCATCGAGGACAACTGCTTCATCGGCGCCCGCGCCGAGGTCGCCGAGGGCGTGATCGTCGGCGAGGGCTCGGTCCTGTCGATGGGCGTCTATATCGGCGCCTCGACTCGCATCATCGACCGCACCACGGGCGAGACCTTCTACGGCCGCGTGCCGCCCTACTCCGTGGTCGTCTCCGGCACGACCCCCGGTAAGCCGCTGCCCGACGGCACCCCCGGCCCCGGCCTCTACTGCGCCGTGATCGTCAAGCGCGTCGATGCCGGCACCCGCGCCAAGACCGGCATCAACGAGCTGCTGCGGACCTGATTCTCTCCTGCGAAGCCGCTTGAACACGGTGCCCACCGCGTGCATCCATCGCATGGATGCACGCGGTCATCGAAACGCCGACTTATCTGAGCGATGCATAGTCGGCCGGTGTCACCGACGAGGAGCGAGCCGCGATCGTACTTGCCATCGCATCAATCCTGCGGCCGGAGATGTGATCCCTGGAACCGGCGGCCTTCGCAAAGTCAGGATCGCCGGCAAGGGCAGGGGCAAGTCCGGCGGTTATCGCATTATCAGCTACTATGCAGCGGCCGACGTGCCGGTGTTCCTCCTCGCCCTTGTTTCAAAGGGGCAACGCGCGGATATCAGTCAGGCCGAGCGGAACGTTCTTCGTGCCGTCGTCGGGACCCTCGCGGAGGCGTATCGACAAGGCGTGGCCAGCAGGATTCGCGCGGGCGGCTCCTCGTCACGGGAATGAAGAGACATCTCAGGTCGGGAGACAAGGCCATGACGGATTTCGGTCAGCGTCTGATCCAGGCCGCCCACGAAGCTGTCGCCATCGCACGAGGCGAGGCGGAGCCTAACAGTTACGTCGTGCATCGTCCGCTCGCAATCGACGTGCGGTTGATCCGCGAATCGCTCGGCCTGACTCAAGATGCCTTCGCTGCCCGCTACCGTGTTCCGGTCGAAATCGTGCGTGACCTGGAGCAGGGCAGGGCGCAGCTCGATCCCGCGATGCAGGCTTATCTCACAGTCATCAGCCGCGAACCTGAAGTCGTGCGGCGAGCCCTGGAAACCGCGTGAGGCCCAGAGTGGACGTATCGCACGATCAGGCCAAGATCCTCGACCTCACCGTCGCGGGCCACCGGGTGGCGACGCCCTGCGCCGAGATCGGGGAGGGCGCGCCGGCCCTGCTCCTGCCCGCCCTCTCCTCGATCTCGGCCCGCGAGGAGATGCTGCCCCTCGCCCGTGAACTCGGGCAGACGTATCGCTGCCTCGTGCCCGACTGGCCGGGCTTCGGCGCCCATCCGCGGGCGCGGCTGCCGCTGAACCCGGCCAACCTGCACGCCTTCCTCGACGCGCTGCTGGCGGCCGCCCCCGGCCCCTACGCCCTGGGCGTCGCCGCCGGCCACGCCGCCCCCTACCTCGTCGCGGCGGCGCAGCGTCATCCCGGCGCCTTCGCGCGGCTGGTGCTCGTGGCGCCGACCTGGCGCGGGCCGCTGCCGACGGCGATGGGGCCGGAGCGCGCGGCGTGGTTCGGCCGGATCCGCCGGGCGGTGGAAATGCCGCTCCTCGGCGAGGCGCTCTACCGGATCAACATCAGCCCGCCGATCATCGGGCGGATGATGCGCGCCCACGTCTATGCCGAGCCGGCGCATGTCACGCCCGCCGTCATCGCCGCCAAGCACCGGATCACCCGTCAGAGCCGCGGCCGGTTCGGCACGGCGGCCTTCGTGACCGGCGGGCTCGATCCGGCCGCGTCCCGCGCCGACTTCCTCGCCCTGTTCGACGACCGCCTTCCGCCGGTGCAGGTGTTGCGCCCCGAAGGAGCGCCGCGCCGCTCGGGCGCCGAGATGGATGCGCTGATCGGCACGGGCCGGGTCGCCTCCGCCCCCGTGCCCGGTGCGTTGAGCGCCCACGAGGAGTTTCCCCGCGACATCGCCGCCGCGATCCGGGCGGCCTGACCCGGCCTCGAATGGACGAGGGCTGACAGGGGAGGGGACTGTGACGCGTCTGTCGCACGTCCCTTCTAGACAGACCCGGAGCATCGGTTCGAGACTGATGCCCGGCCTCCGCTCCGTTGCTCCGATCCTTCCCTCCGGCTCTCGAAAGCTGCTCGTCCGATGCTCCGCCCGACCCGTGCGCCGGTGCGCCTCGCCGCCCTGCTGACACTGATCCTCGCTGCCGGGCCGCTCCCGATCCTGCCCCTCCGCGCCGAGCCGGTCGGGCCGTCCGGCCCGGCGGCGCCCGGTCCGGCCTCCGCCCCATCCCTGGAGAAGGACAAGCTCGCGGCCGCCGCCCCGAAGGGCTATCTGAGCGAGGAGGCGACACCGAATCTCGTGGCGATCCTGCCGCCGCCGCCCGCGGGCCACTCGGCGGCGGAGGCCGCGGACCGGGCGGTCTACAACGCGACCCGCGCCTTCGAGGGCAGCCCGCGCTGGGCGCTCGCCACCAACGACGTCGCCGATGGGGGCGCCGCGCTTCTGGAGGACTATGCCTGCGTCCTCGGGCAGCGCATCGACCAGACGCGCGTGCCCGATCTGATGCGGCTCCTCGACCGCGCCCGCATCGACATCGCCCGCGCCACCCGCACAGCCAAGCGGCGCTACCGCCGCCTGCGCCCCTTCGTCGGCAACGAGGCGCCGATCTGCGTCGCCCGCACCCCCGAACTCGCCGACAGCTTCAGCTATCCCTCCGGCCATGCCAGCCAGGGCTGGGCCTACGGGCTGATCATGGCGAGCCTGATGCCGGAGAAGGCGACGCAGTTCCTCGTGCGCAGCCGGCTCTACGGCGAGAGCCGGGTCGTCTGCGGCGTCCACTGGCTCAGCGACGTCGAGGCCGCGCGGACCGGCGCCTCGGCGCTGATGGCGGTGCTGCTCGCCGAACCCGGCTTCCGCGCCGATCTGGAGCGCGCCCGTGCCGACCTGACGCGCGCGCTGAGCGGGGAGGGGGCGAAGCCCGACCCGACGCTCTGCGCCCGCGAGGAGGCCGCGGCGCGCCAGCCCCTGCTCTGACGACGTCCGTCCGCCTCAGCGCTTCCAGACGCCGAGCCGCTCGGTGCGGGCGTGGTCCTCGGCCGCGACGAGATCCGGCGTGGCTTCGGACGAGGCTCGGCCGCCGCCGTTGAACAGCACCACCTCGGAGAGATCGCGCCCCTCGACGGTGCAGATATGCGCGCTGCTGCCGGGGGCGGGCTGGCAGGTCACGGAGCGCTTGCGCAGATACTTGCTCAGTTCGTCGGCCTGGCCGCCGCGGACCCACTCGACGCCGAACAGGCGCACCACCTTGCCGCCCACCCGCAGCGTCGCCGTGTCGATCACCTCCGGCACGCCGACGATGGCGTTGCCGCCCTTGCGCGGCGGCTCCGGCTCGGGCGGCCGTTCGGTTTCCGCGGGCGGCATGTCCGTGGAGGCGTCGGGCGCCGCTTCCTCGGCCGGAGCGGGGCCCGCGGCCGGCGGTGATTCGGCCGGCGCCGTCTGCGGCGGCGCCTCGGCAATCTGCTGAGCCGGGCGCCCGGTCTCCTCCGCATCGCGTCCGCTCAAGGAGAGCGCGGCGACGAGGGCCGCGCCCGCCACGGCGCCGAGCGCCATCAGCGCGACCGGCCGGCGGCTGCCGGCGGCCAGCACATCCTCCACGCGGTCGCGCAGCCGGGTCGCCGTCTGGCCGGGCTGAAGCCCGCCGGCCACGCGGCGCCACCCCTCACCGACCCGGGCGCGGGCCTCGGCCAGACGCTCCGCCGCATTCGGCGCCGGCTCGGCCGGATCGAGGGAGGCCCCGGCTGCCGCAGGGCGCGGCCGTGCCTTCAGGCGCTCGGCGAGCCGGCTGCGCCAGCCCTCGACGGTCTCGCTCGCGGCGCTGGCCAGGGCGCGGCTGCGCTCGGCCGAGCTGTTCGCCAGGGAGCGGGCCAGCGCCGATTGCGTCTCCACGAAGCGGGCGCCCGCGGCCCGCACATCGGCGATGGTGTCGCGGGTGGGCTCCGGCTCCGGTTCGGGGGCAGGGGGGAGGAACAGCGGCGCGTGCTGCGCGCGAAGCTCCTCGACGAGGTCGTGCAGGGTCAGCGGCACACCGGCCACGCCCTCGCCCCGCAGGCGTACCGCGCCGGTCCGGTCGACGATGCGGTAGCCGGGCACCCCGTCGGCGGGTTCGACGAACCCCTCGGCGATCAGCGCCAGGGTCCGGCGCGCCACCGGCCGGGCCCCGCGCCGGTCGAGTTCCGCCAGGATCAGTGCGCGGATCCGGCGATCGTCCTCGGAGACCGGCGCCTCCGGCGGGGCCGCCGTCTCGTCCTTGCTCCGGCCTGCGGCCTTTGCCGATCCCTTCACGCGCGCGATGCCCTGTTCTCGTTCGTCGCGGACGCGCCCCCGAGGCAGCGTCCGTCCGGTGTGTCTCCGGTGCTTCTACAGCATGGACCGGCCAGAGTATCCGGTCGATGCGGCGGCTGATCCCGTCCGGGTGCGGCTCGTTTCAAGCCCCGTGCTCACGCCCCTGCCCGGCTCAGGACGCGGCTCGCCTCGGACACGATGACCGGGGCTCCATTGGCGAAGCTCACCGTCAGGGTGAGTTCGGCGACGCCCTGCGAGCGCGCGCCGCGGGCCGGGCTCACCGCCGTGAAATCGTGAACGACGCGCACGAGGCAGGTGGCGCTCGCACCGTCGCAGGCGACCCGCGGCTCACCCTGCGGCTCGTAGTGCCGCTCGGGCCAGCGCCGCATGAAGTTCCGCTTCTCGGCCATCAGCGCGCCGATGGACAAGGTCCGGCCGTGGAATCGGACCGAGCCGCCGTAGAAGCGCGGCGCGGCGGCCAGGGCCGCGCCGTTGGGCGCCGACACGCTGTCGAGATAGTCGAGGCTCAGGCGCCGCGCCGTGACGGCCCAGTCGGAAAAGCGCGGATCCGGCTCGGCCCGGCTCATCCGCGCGGGCGGCGGGGCAGGGCGCTCGGCGCGGGCGAGGTTGGCGTCGTTCTCGGCGCGGGCCCGCTCGCGGATGGCGGCCCGGCGGGCGCGGCGCATCTCCGCGGCGCGGCTGCGATCCTGACGCGCGTGCTCCTGACGCGCGTTCTCCTGGCGGGCCTGATCCTGACGGCGTGACTCCCGCCGGGCGGCGGACGACGCGGCCGCGCGATGCGCGCGGGAGGCCGCCTCCGGCTCGGCCTCGAAGCGGGGCGGTGCCTTCGTGGTCGGCTTTGCTCGCTCGCTGCCGCCGGACGCGCCGGATTTGGCCGGTGGATCGACCCAGTTCGATCCCTGCTGGGCCAAGGCGGCCCCGGTCGCGCAGGCCGACGAGAGGAGGAAGGTCAGAAACAGGACGGGGCGCATGACGTGACCGATCGGGCGAGCAGGCCTGAAGGTGCCTCGCGAAAAACCCCGGTGACCGTCGCTCTCACCGCGGACGGGTGACGGCAGCGGGCGTTCCGCGGGAGGCGGTCCGGTGGGACGGAACGCGTGACGGCACCGCTACGGTTCCACGCTTTTCGGCCACCGGCCCCGTCCCCTACACCGAACCGGGCACCCGCGCGACCGGCGCCCGGCGGGAACGCCCGTTACCCCCGTTGTCCCGCCTGCCGTTCCCCCGTCATCCCCGGCGATCAGGCAACGGCAGGAGGCGCCCTCACGAGGCGTTCACCTGCGGTGCCCTTGCCATTGGGCGGGAAGTGCCCACCTTGAGCGTGACGGTCCCGGCTCGTCCTGCCCGCCCGCCGCGGCAGGCCGGGCCATTCCAGCCGAGCCCGGTCCAGCCGCGGCTCGGGGGGCCGCCGAAGACGGGTCCGGGCCCCTCTGACGGTCGAGGCGTCGACCGTGATGTCGGACTCCCATCACCGCTGGCGCGAACGCGGCGCGGAAGCGTGAGGGTCATCGTTTGCCGGCCATGCTGGTTTCCCTGTTCCGTCCCGAGAAGAACGGAGCGGCGGCTTGAGCGCGACCCCCAAGACGGCGCGTCGGGCCCTCCTCCTCGTGAACGGAAAGGCGCGCAGCGGATCCGCGCCGCTCGACGCGATCCGCACGATCCTGCGCGACGGGGGCCTCGAGCTGATCGAGCCCGAGAACAGCAAGGATTGCACCGAGGTGATCGGGCGCCATGCCGGATCGGTGGATCTCGTCGTCCTCGGCGGCGGCGACGGCACCATGAACGCGGCGGCCTCGGCCCTGGTCGAGACGGGTTTGCCCTTCGGAATCCTGCCGCTCGGCACCGCCAACGACCTCGCCCGCTCGCTGGGCCTTCCCCTCGAGCCGGAGGCCGCCGCGCAGCTGATCCCCACGGCGCCGGAAAAGGCGATCGATCTCGGCTGGGTCAACGGACACTACTATTTCAATGTGGCGAGTGTCGGCTTCTCCGCGGACCTCGCCAGCGAGCTGACGGCGGAGGCGAAGAAGTCCTGGGGGACGGTCGGCTACGCCATCGCCGCGATCCGCCTGCTGCGCCGCGCCCGTCCCTTCACCGTCACGATCGAGCATGACGGCAAGGTCGAGAAGGTGACGACGATCCAGGCCTCCGTCGGCAACGGGCGCCATTACGGCGGCGGCATGACCGTGCAGGAGGACGCCACCGTCGATGACGGGCGGCTCGATTTCTACAGCCTGGAGGTCGCCCATTGGTGGCGGCTGATCGCGCTGTTGCCGGCCTTGCGCCGCGGCACCCACGGCAAGGCGGCGGATGTGCGCGCCTTCGAGACCACCGAGCTGGTGCTGACGACCCGCAAGCCGCGGGCGGTCAACACCGACGGCGAGTTGACCACCTGGACACCGGCCCATTTCAAGGTGGTGCCGAAGGCGGTGCGCGTGCTGGCGCCGCCGGATGCCGCCCCCGGCGGCAGGAGCCGCTTCCCTCTCCCCTTCTGATCGACGGATTGCCCCGTGGACAGCCTGTTTCAGCTCGCCGCCGATCCCACCGCCTGGGCCGCCCTCGCCACCCTCGTGGTGATGGAGGTCGTCCTCGGCATCGACAACCTGATCTTCATCTCGATCCTCACCAACAAGCTGCCGCCGGAGCATCAGAGCCGGGCCCGGCGGATCGGCATCGGGCTGGCGCTGATCCTGCGGCTGGCGCTGCTCGGTACCGTGGCCTGGATCGTCCACCTGACCGAGCCGGTCTTCGAGGTGTTCGGCAAAGGCTTCTCCTGGCGCGACCTCATCCTGATCGCGGGCGGCCTGTTCCTCCTGTGGAAGGCGACCAAGGAGATCCACCACAGCGTCGATCCGAGCCCGGAGGAGAAGCCGGTCGGCCGGGCGGCGATCGGCTTCGGTGCCGCCATCGGCCAGATCCTGATCCTCGACCTCGTCTTCTCGATCGATTCGATCATCACCGCCGTCGGCATGACCGAGCACGTGCCGATCATGGTGATCGCCGTCGTCACCGCCGTGACCGTGATGCTGATCGCCGCCGACCCGCTCTCGCGCTTCATCGCCGCCAACCCCACCGTGGTGATGCTGGCGCTCGGCTTCCTCATCATGATCGGCATGACGCTGCTGGCCGAGGGGTTCGGGGCGCATGTGCCGAAGGGCTACATCTACACCGCCATGGCCTTCTCGGCCGGCGTCGAGGGCCTCAACATGCTGGCCCGGCGCCGCAGGCGGGCACGGTCGTCGACGGCGATGAACTGAAGCGCGGCAGTTTTCCCGTGAAAACCATCTCGGCGCGGGGAGGGCGGTCTGTCGTCCGCGCGGTGCCAGGATCCGCGGCGGAGGGACCGTGCGGGACCGGCTGCGTCGATCCGAGCGAATGAGCCAACGGACGGGAAAGCATCGCGGCAGAAGGTCGGCGGCTCCCGCCGGCGCAGTAATGGTCTGTTGACGCCGAAGCGGTCGCATGGGTCGATTGACCTGAGTTCAGGCGACCCTTTCATGCGCTTCCTTCTCGCGCCGGCCGTGCTCGCCGCCGCGTGTGGCTCCGCCCTTGCCGCCGCACCCTCGCCGTTCCGTGCGGCGCTCGCGGCGGCCGGCGGCTGCGGCGCGCACCGTGCCCTCGCGGAGGAACGGCTCGGCCAGTTCGGCGCCGTCGCAATACCGGCTGTGCCGCAGGGCGGAGGCGACTTGTTCGGCAAGCCGGCCGGGGCGTGGACCGAGGGCGAGATCCAGGACGCCCTCGCCACCTTCGCCGCCTGTGAGATCCGCTCGGGACCAGCGGGCACCGGGCGGAGCGAGCGCCTCGCCCATGATCTGCGCGGCCTGGACGCGGCACTGCGCCGAGCCATCGTCGTCGGGCTTGCCCGCGCGCCCCTCGAGGCGGGCGAGGAGCGGGCGCCGCACGGATCCGGTCGTGGCGACGCCCCGTCCGGGCCCTCTCGGCTGCGCCAGGGCCAAGCCTTCACCCCTGCCCTGCGGAGCGGCGGCACCCCGATCGGACCGCGACCCGTCCCGGCACCCTTTGGCGAGCCGCAGACGGACCCGTCGCACCCGGTCCCCGCGATGCCGGCCGCATTCCCCGGGGCGTGGGATGACGCGCCGCCCGGCCGAACCTTCCCTGCACGGCCGGCGGCCGCCGAGCCGGCACCGGCCGTACCGCCCCATCCGGCGGTCGCCGCCCACCGGCCGCAGACGGAGCGGACGCAGTGCCCCATGAGCCTCGGCACCTTCGAGCTGCTCCAGGCCGAGATGCGTCTTCCCGAGGTCGAAGGCCTGCTCGGCTGCCGCGGCGCCATCGACGCCACCGCGACGATCCCCGGGCTCGGCACGTTCGAGACCTATCTCTGGACGGACCGCGACAGCGGCGCCACGATCACGCTGGTCTTCCAGAACAAGCGCCTGCGCTCCAAGGCGCAGCGCGGTCTCGGCGCGGAAGCCGGGCGCAGCGGCTGAGCGCGGGATCGCTCCTCCGACATTCAACCCCGTCCTGAGGTGACGCGGAGCGGCCCCGAAGACGGCCGCCGCTTGCGGCAGGTCACGACGAGGAGGGTGCCTCGGAGAGGCGGCCCTCGCCGCTCTGCCGGAGCAGGGGGCAGATGCCCTCACATTTCGAGAAGCCCGGCAGGCCGTGCCGCAGGCAGCAGAGCCGGCGGCGCGGCGCCTCCAGGCCCGCCAGCGCGTCGGCGCGCATCAGGGTGAGCGCCGCGCAGGCTTCCCGCGGCCAGCGCAGGGATTGCAGCGCCTCGGTCGCCTCGGCGGCCCGCTCCGGGCTCTCCCGCGCGATCGTCCTGAGCGTCCAGAACAGGTGGCCGCCGGCATTCTCCCACAGCAGCCGGCTCGAGAGGCCTGTCTCCGCCCGCAAGCCCTGGATGACGGGCGCGAGGCTCTCCGCGACAAGCCGGTCGACCTGCGCCGGAAGAGGGGTGGGGAACGCCAGTTCCGGCGCGAGATGGACCGCCACCGGCAATCCGGTCTCCGGCGCGAGACGAACCGCATCGGGGGTGAGACCTACGCCGAGCCGTGCGCCCGCCGCCAGCGTCGGCGCGATCAGCGCGGCGAAAAGGTAGGCGCTCCACAGCGAGGCCACCGCCTTGCGCTCGCCCCCGGACTGGACGTCCGCGAAGCGGGCGACCCCTTCGGCGAGCGTGCCGCTGCGTGCAAGTTCCGAGAGCGCACAGGCCCGAGGGTCGGGATCACGGCATAGCCGGCCGGCGAAGGGCGCGAAGGCTCCGGTCAGGACGCCGTCGAGGGATGTCTGGACGATGAGGGTCAGGGCGGAATCCGCCTCACCAGCGGTAGATCAGGCTCGCGAAGAACTGCCGGGGCTGGCCGCGGTAGCAGGCGCCCGCTTGGCAGTTGAAATAGCGGCGGTCGAACGCGTTGTTCACGTTGACCTGAAGTCGCATGCCCTTCAGCCGCGGATCGGCCTTGACGAAATCGTAGGCCGCGACCGCATCGAACAGGGTGACGGTGGAGTTGCGGAAGCTGCCCGGAACCTCGTTGGCCGGGCTGGTGCCGGCGTAGCGGATGCCGCCGCCGAGACTCAGGCCGAACAGGTCGGTGTCGGGCTGGAAGGCGTAGTTGGCGAACGCCGTGACCGTGTTGGCGGGAATGCCCGAGAGCGGGATGCTGACCGTCTCCGGCGCACCGGGATTGCGGGTCGTGCGGATGTCGACGTGGCTGTAGGAGGCGAGCACGTTGATGCCGGGACCGAGATTGGCGGTCAGCTCCAGCTCGGCGCCCTTCGAGCGCACTTCGCCGATGGCGGCCTGGAACAGGATCGGGTTGACCGGATCGGGCCTCAGCACGTTCGACTGGGTGATGTCGAACACCGCCATGTTGAGGAAGACGTTGCGGCCGGGCATCTGGGTCTTGATACCGGCCTCGAACTGCTCGCCGGTGGTCGGCTGGAAGGCGGCGCCGTTCCGGTCGAAGCCGAGCTGCGGCGCGAAGGTCGTGGCGAAGCTCGCATAGGGGACGATGAAGTCGGTCAGCAGGTAGTTGGCGCCGACCCGGTACGAGAAGGCGCGGTCGTGGGCGATCGTCGGACCGGCGGCCGCGGGTGCGCTGTAGCTCTCGGCAAGCTGCGAGACCTGATCGTGTCGCCCGGTCAGGGTGAGGATCAGCGATCCGATCCGCGCCTGATCCTGCACATAGGTGCCGAGCTGCTCGATGCGCTGGCGCGAGGCGCCCGTGAGCGCCGGGGTCGGGATGAACTGCGCGCCGTAATTCGGACGGATCAGGCCGCCGATCTGAAGATCGGGCACGACGAGGAAGCCGCGCCGGTCGGTGTAGCGGGAATTGGTGTAGTCGATGCCCCCGATCAGGGTGTGCGCCACGGGGCCCGTCGTGAAGCGGGTCTCGAGCTGGTTGTCGAGCGAGAGCGTGTCGAGGGCGTTGGTGATGCGGCCGTTCGAGCGGCCGGCGGTCTGGAGATCGGGGCTGATCGTGTCGATCTGCGTGTATCTCAGGTCGCCGAAGACGTTGTAAGTGCGAAAATTCTGCCGGAACACGACGTCCGGGCCGAAGCGGTGCTCGAAGGCGTAACCGATGCGGTACTGCCGCGTAGTGTAATCCTGGAAGGCGGGATCGCCCGAGAACAGGTTCGTCTTCTGGAAGCGCGGATCGGCGAAGTTCGAGTAGAACGAGGCGTTGCCCGGCACCGTGTTGTCGAGATACTCGGCCAGCACCGTCAGGCTGGTCTCGGCATCGGGCCGCCACGTGATTGCGGGGGCGATGACGTTGCGGTCCTCCCGGCCCCCCGGCAAAAAGCTGTCGCTCTGCCGGAACAGGCCGGTGAGGCGGTAGGAGAGCTGTCCGTCGCTCTGCTCGATCGGGCCGCCGAGATCGAAGGCGCCTTGATAGCGGTCGTACTTGCCGCGTTGCAGCCAGATCTCGCCGAAAGGCACGGAAGTCGGGCGCTTCGAGGTGACATCGACGATGCCGCCGGGCGCGCCGAGGCCGTAGAGGCCCGCCGCCGGCCCGCGCAGGATCGTCAGGGCGTCGAGGCCGTAGGGCTCGACGCGGGGGATCGCGAAGGGCGCGGAGGGCTGGCGCAGACCGTCGCGGTAGATGCCGACATTCGTGACCTCGAAGCCGCGGATATAGAACGCGTCGAAGCGCGGGTCGAAGCCGAACACGTTGGAGGAGACGCCCGGCGTGTAGGCGATCGCCTCGTTCAGCGTCTGGACGTTGCGGTCGTTGAGCTGCTCGCGGGTGACGACGGAGACCGAGGCCGGCGTCTCGATGATCGGCGTGTTGGTCTTGGTCGCCGCCGCGCTGCCGCGGGCGGTGTAGCCGACGACGCCCGTTGGGCCGCCGCCGCCGCCGCTCGTGGCCGAGCCGACGCCGGCGGCGCCGGCCGGGCCGGACGGCGCGGCGACCGGGGTCGCGGACGGTCCGTCGCTTGCCGGCCCCGGAGCCGGCTGCCGGGCGCGGGAGGCCTCCACCGAGATCGTATCGAGCGTCGCGCTCGCCTGCTGGGCCAGGGCGGGGGCCGATCCGATCAAGAGGAAGGCGGCGAGAGGGGGAGTAACACGAGCGTATCGGGACGCGGGCATGGCGGACCCTTGAGGCAGACCACAGCCATGAATGTCGCCCCGAGCCGGATCGACAAGGGAAATCAAAGTAAAATCAGGTACTTGTAGTTATTATAAAGTGAGGCGCCGTGTGGATTGCGCTGTGTCGGCAGGCGCTTGCGGATGACGAGCCGTCGAATGCGCGACCGATGTTGCCGCCAAGTGTGACTGCCCGGCAACGGCATGCGGTCGTCGGCGCGGCCCGGGTTCGACGATGTCATCCGCCGCGCCCGGACCGGTTCCCGAGCGCGGCGGACGCGCAGCGTCAGCGCAGCAGGTTGGTCTTGGCCAGATCGAGGATCGCGTCGCCGCGGCCGTTCATCACCGCCTGGAGTGCGTAGAGGCTGAAGCCCTTCACCTGCTCGGCCTGGAGCTTCGGCGGCATCGCCAGCTCCTGGCGGTTGGTCACCACGTCGAGCAGGGCGGGACCGGGATGGGCCAGCACGTCGCGGATCGCGCCTTCGAGATCGCCCGGATCCTCCACCCGGCGGGCATGGATGCCGATGGCGTTGGACATGGCGGCGAAATCCGGGTTCTCGAGCATGACGCCGGTCTCGAGATAGCCCGCGGCCTTCATCTCCAGCTCGACGAAGCCGAGCGTGCCGTTGTTGAAGATGACCACCTTCACCGGCAGCTTCTCCTGGCGGAGGGTGAGGATGTCGCCCATCAGCATGGCGAAGCCCCCGTCTCCCGAGAGCGAGATGACCTGCCGGCCGGGGCTCGCGGCCTGGATGCCGATGGCGTGGGGCAGGGCGTTGGCCATCGAACCGTGCGCCCAGGAGCCGATCAGGCGCCGACCGGCGGTCATGGTGAGGTAGCGGGCCGCCCAGACCGTCGGCGTGCCGACATCGGCCGTGAACACCGCGTCGTCGTGCGCCGCCGCGCTGAGGAGCCGGGTGAGGTATTGCGGGTGGATCGGCTTGCGCCCCGGCCTGCCGGTGGCGAGGTCGTCGAGGTCTTCCCGGGCCTTGGCGTAATGCTTGAGGCTGGCCTCCAGATGGCGCGCGCTGTCGTTGCCGGTCAGCCGCGGCAGCAGCGCCTCGATCGTCGCGGCGACATCGCCGACGAGGCCGAGTTCGAGCCGGCAGCGCTTGCCCAGATTCTCCGGGCGCAGATCGACCTGCGCGATCTTGGCGTGCTCGGGGTAGAACTGGCGGTAGGGAAAATCGGTGCCGAGCATCAGCAGGGTCTCGCAGGCTTCCATCGCCGCGTAGCCCGAGGAGAACCCGATCAGGCCGGTCATGCCGACATCGTAGGGGTTGTCGTGCTCGACATGCTCCTTGCCGCCGAGCGCGTGGACGATCGGGCTCCTGAGCCGCTCGGCCAGCCGCATCAGCGGCGCATGCGCCCCGGCGCAGCCGCGCCCGCACAGCAGGGTAATCTTTGTGGAGTTGTTGAGGAGACCAGCGAGGCGGTCGAGTTCGTCGGCCGGCGGCACGGTGACGGGCGCGCGCGGGCGCAGGGTCGCGGGGGCGGCGAGCGCGCGCTTGGGCGCCTCCTTCAGCGCGACCGTGCCGGGAATGACCACCACGGCGACGCCGCGCTTGCCCACGGCCGTGCGGATCGCGGATTCGAGGACGTTGGGCAGCTGCTCCGGGTCCGAGACCATCTCGCAGAAATGGCTGCAATCGCGGAACAGCTCCTCGGGCCGCGTCGCCTGGAAGTAGTTGAGGCCGATCTCGCTCGACGGGATGTGGGCGGCGATCGCCAGAACCGGCGTGCGGGTGCGGTGGGCGTCGAACAGGCCGTTGATGAGGTGGAGGTTGCCCGGTCCGCAGGAGCCGGCGCAGACCGCGAGTTCGCCGGTCACCTGCGCCTCACCCGCGGCGGCGAAGGCGGCGACCTCCTCGTGGCGGACATGCACCCAGTCGATCACGCCGCGGCTGCGGATCGCTTCCGTGATCCCGTTCAGGCTGTCGCCGACGAGGCCGTAGACCCGGCGCACGCCCGCCTGTTGGAGCGTCTCGACCACAAGATCCGATACGTTGCGGGTTGCCATGCGCCATCTCCGAACAGGACCGCCGAGGGCGGTGATGGCGGGCCAACGTCACACACAAGCGAAGGTTCGAGCGACCGGAAGATTTTGTGATTACTGCATAATTTCGCATGCCAACGCTGTGCGCGCCGGCATGATTGTCCCTTTATCAGCAAGAACTGGATGGTGTCCGGTCCTTCGCGCCGCACAGTGCGATCCTGAAACGAGAAGGGCCGGCCGATGCGATCGGCCGGCCCTTTGGAGAGGCGTCGCGCCTCAGGTGTTCATCGAGTCGAAGAAGTCGCTGTTGCTCTTGGTCTGGCGCAGCTTGTCCATGAGGAACTCGATCGCGTCGGTGACGCCCATCGGGTTGAGGATGCGGCGGAGGACATAGGTCTTCTTGAGCGAATCCGGCGGCACCAGCAGCTCCTCCTTGCGGGTACCGGAGCGGGTGATGTCGATGGCCGGGAAGATGCGCTTGTCGGAGACCTTGCGGTCGAGAATGATCTCGGAGTTGCCGGTGCCCTTGAACTCCTCGAAGATCACCTCGTCCATGCGCGATCCGGTATCGATCAGCGCGGTGGCGATGATGGTGAGCGAGCCGCCTTCCTCGATGTTGCGGGCCGCGCCGAAGAAGCGCTTGGGCCGCTGCAGGGCGTTGGCGTCGACACCGCCGGTCAGCACCTTGCCGGAGGACGGCACCACGGTGTTGTAGGCGCGGCCCAGCCGGGTGATCGAGTCGAGCAGGATCACCACGTCGCGGCCGTGCTCCACGAGCCGCTTGGCCTTCTCGATCACCATCTCGGCGACCTGCACGTGGCGGGTGGCCGGCTCGTCGAAGGTCGAGGCGATGACCTCGCCCTTCACCGAGCGGATCATGTCGGTCACCTCCTCCGGGCGCTCGTCGATGAGCAGCACGATGAGGTAGCATTCGGGGTGGTTGAGGGTGATCGACTGCGCGATGTTCTGCATCAGCACGGTCTTGCCGGTACGCGGCGGCGCGACGATCAGCGCGCGCTGGCCCTTGCCGATCGGCGAGACGATGTCGATGATGCGGGGGCTGAAATCTTTCTTGGTCGGGTTGTCCAGTTCGAGCTTGAACCGCTTCGTCGGGAACAGCGGCGTCAGGTTGTCGAAGTGGACCTTGTGCTTGATCTTCTCCGGGTTCTCGAAGTTGATCGTGTTGACCTTGATCAGCGCGAAGTAGCGCTCGCCGTCCTTGGGGCCGCGGATCGGGCCCTCCACCGTATCGCCGGTGCGCAGGCCGAAGCGGCGGATCTGGGTCGGCGAAATGTAGATGTCGTCCGGACCCGGGAGGTAGTTCGAGTCGTTCGAGCGCAGGAAGCCGAACCCGTCCTGAAGCACCTCGACCGTGCCGGCACCGATGATCTCGGTCTCGTTGGCCGCGAGCTGCTTGAGGATCGCGAACATCAACTCCTGCTTGCGCATGGTCGAGGCGTTCTCGACCTCGACCTCCTCGGCGAAGGCGATGAGTTCGGTCGGCGATTTGGACTTGAGGTCCTGGAGCTTCACCTCTCGCCGGGCGGCGAGGTCGGCCGGCGCGACGGCGGCTTCGGCCGGAGCTTCGACGGGGGCGAGAGCGTCGTTCTGTGACGTCATGTGGGGAGATGCAACCAACGAAGGGCGGGAAGAAGTCGGCCGGTTCGGGAGCAGGGCCAGGCGCCGGGGAAGCGCCCCGGGGTCGGTAGCCGTCGCGGGCGCGCGGCCCGGCCCACGCATCGGTTCCGCTGGGCCGGATAGACCTCGGAATGCGACACGGCTGCAATGGGAGAGCATGGTTCCGTAGCGCGTTTCGTTCCGCGGCTCAAGACCCCGCCCGCCGATTTCCACCTCAGGTTCCGCTGAACCCGCGCTCGGAGGGGCTGCGCCCTTCGGCGAACTCGGAGCTATCGCCGCCGCAGGCGCACGTAGAGGGCGCCGGCACCGCCGTGATGGCGCGCCGCTTCCTCGAAGCCGATCACGAGGCCGCGCAGTTCCGGCCCTCTCAGCCAGTGCGGCACGCTGCGCCGGAGCACGCCGCGCTCGGCGAAGCCGCCGCGGTCCTGACCGCCGAAGCTCTCACCGCCCTTGCCGGTCACCACGAGGACGCGGGCATGCCCCGCCGCGCGGGCGCGCAGCAGGAAGCCGACCAGGGCGGCGTGCGCCTCCGCCTGATACAGGCCGTGCAGGTCGATGCGCGCATCGATCGAAAGCGTGCCCCGTTCCAGCCCGCGCCGCTCGCGCCGTTCCAGCCCCGGCGCGCCCGGTGGGGGCGGGGCGGCGACCTGCACCGGCGCGGCGGTCGCGCGGGCCGTCGCACGGGCGATCTCGGGGGCGAGGTCGCCGAGCTTGAGCGGCTTGGTCGCCGGGCGCGGCAGCGGCATCGCCGGGCCCGGCCGGGCCGGAGGAGGGGCGGCGGGTTTGGCGGGGGGGCGCGCGATGGATTTGGCGGCCGGCTTCGCGGCCGGTTTCGCGATCGCCTTCGAGGCCCCCTTTGCCGCGGGACGCGCCGTCGGCGGCGCAGGGACCGGAAGCGCCGGCGCAGCGGATCGCTCGGCCTCGGCGGGGGCCGTCTGAGGCTTCCTCGGCCTGGCGCGGCCCCGCAGGGGCGTGATCAGCTTGGCGATCTCACCCCAGAGATGCGCCTCCTCACGCGAGAGCAGGCGCGGGCGCCGCGGCGGCCGCTCCCTCACGGCCGGGCCTCCCCGGCTTTGGCCTCCGGCGCGGACGCGTCCTTCGGGGCCTCGCCCGGAGCGGGCGCGGGCTTGGGGATCAGCACGACGAAGCCCATCCGGTCGTGCAGGTCGCCCGCGGCCCGGCCGGCGGCGGCCCCGGTGCCGACATAGAGGTCGCCCCGCGCCGGCCCGACGATGGCCGAGCCGGTATCGGCGGCCACGACGAGGTGCCCGCGTCCGGGCTGGCCCGGCAGCTTGCCCTCCAGCCAGAACGGCAGGCCGTAGCGCCACAGGTTGCCGTCGACCGCCATGGTGCGGCCGGGGCTCAGGGGGGCGCCCGCCGCGCCGGGCGGGCCGAGGGCCGGGTCGGTCACCGGCTCGGTCCGGAAGAAGATGTAGGACTGGTTCATCCGCATCAGACGGCGGGCATGATCCGGATGGGCCCGCAGCCAGGAGGTCCAGCGCTCCAGGCTCAGGCCGTTGATCGGCAGGTGGCCCTCGTTGACGAGCAGCTTGCCGATCGACGTGTAGGGCTGGCCGTTCTTGCCGTCGTAGAGCACCCGCATGCCGCGCCCGTCCGGCAGGCGCACGCGCCCCGAGCCCTGCACCTGCAGCACGAACAGATCGACGGAATCGCGCAGCCACAGCAGCGGCCGGGTGCGTTCGCCGAGCGCCCCGTCCTCGATCGCCGCGCGGTCGGGATAGGGCACGAGCCCGGTCTCGGTGCGCCGGCCGGCGCGGTAGATCGGATCGAGTCCCGGCGCGGTCTCGCCGGGGGCGAGGCTGACGAGGTCGTCGGGCCGGGCGAGCACCGGGGCGGTGTAGCCGGGGCCCGGCTCCAGCGATCCGGTGAGTTCCGGCTCGAAATAGCCGGTGAGGAAGCCGACCCGGCGCTCCGGCTCCGTTCCGGAGGCCGGGCGCAGGATGCGGTAGGCGGAAAACCGCGCCTCGAAGAATCCTTTTGCCCCCTCCGGCCGGACATCGGCAGCGGCGGAGCAGGCGGCCGCGAGGTCGGCGGGCGAGCCGGTCACGCCCTCGGCCTGGGGCGGGTTGGGGCCGCTCCCGGCGCAGGTGCGGCGGAAGGCGTCGAGGGCGGCGGCCCCGTCATCCTCGCGCCAGCCGGGCAGGGCAGCGAGCGCGACCGGCTCCAGCACCGCGCCGGGCACGCGCGGGGGCTCGGCCGCACGCGGCGAGGCGGCGGGCAGGGCGGCGGGAACGGAAACGGCCGCAGCGGCGAGGACCGCTGCGGCCGGAAGGGAAACACGCGGACGCGGCATTGGGCGCGGCATGACGCGGATCGATCAGCCGCCCGCGTCGGTGGCGACGAGCTGCCAGTTCGGATCGCGCGAGCCGAGCGTGCGGGCGAAGGTCCACACGTCGGGCACCTCGACGCCGGTCTCGGCATTGCCGTCGATCACCTTGCCGTCCGCGTCGCGGGTGGCGGTGATGAGGTTCGAGAGGAAGCGCACGGTGATCTGCGCGGCGCGGTTCTTCACCTCGACCGCGGCGATCTCCGCCTTGTCGATGGAGATGAAGGTGGTCTCGGCCGTCTCGCGGCGCTTCTCGCGCTCGGAGATCGCCCGCTCGAAGCCCTCGCAGACCTCCCGTGAGAGCAGCGCCCGCAGGGTCTTGCGGTCGCCCTTGGCGAAGGCGGTGACGATGGTCTCGTAGGCACCCTTCGCCCCTTCGAGGAAGGCGCGGGGATCGAAGCCGGGCTCGACCTGCACCACCTGCTCCAGGCCGCGGGCGACGGCCGAGTTCGGTTCGGCGATGCCGCGCCAGTCGCGGGTCGCGGTCTGCGTGGCGGTCCCCGCCTGTGCGCCGGCCTGGGCGCGGTCGGCGCCGGGCAGGCGCACCACGTTGTCGCCCTCGCCGCGGCCGGCCGGCGGCTCGGTGCGGTTGCGCTCCACCGGCCGGAACGGCGAGCGCTCGGTGCCGGTCTTCTGGCCGAGGACCGAGCGCAGCCGCCAGATCACGAAGACGGCGAGCGCCAGGAAAATCAGAGTGGTTGCGTCGAAGGAATCCTGCATCACCGATCCGAATCGTGACCGTCGCACACGTGAGTCCGGCGCCCGTGAAGGCCGACCGGACGAGAAGGCCCACCCCGTGATCCCACCCGCCCACTCCGGAAGCGGGCTCCGCTCGGCTCCGGCCATCGGCCGGGGAAGCTTCGCGGTACCGGCTCTTAGCCGAGGGCGGCGCGGGGATCGAGCCGGGAACGGGTGTCTTGAGAGGCGCTCGGGTCTGAGTGTCTCCGCCTGTTCGAAGTGCGTGACCTTATCGTGATATGGGCGCACCTGCGAGGTATTCCAGGCAATTGGATGAGACGAGCCTCCGCGTCCCATTCACGCGCGTTCCCACCGGCGTCCCGACAGGGATGACGCGGAGACGAGAGACCGGTCTTCGCCGCCGCGCCCGAGGGGCCGCCGATTGCTGCGGTTCGGCTTGTTCGCCGGATACGGGCATGGTAGCCGCAGCCCGCGCCGGAGGGGCGCTCTTGCGCGGAACCTCAAGCGCGCAAAGACGACGCAAGAAGGAGAGACGCCATGGCCGACACCGCGGCACCGAACGGCAACGGCGCGCAGGGCCAGGATCTCGCGCCCGCGATCAACGCGCTGGCGCAGTACGCCAAGGATCTCTCCTTCGAGAACCCGAACGCGCCGCGCTCCCTGCAGCCGCAGGAGGGCGGGCCCCAGATCAACATCCAGGTCAACGTCAACGCCCAGCAGATCGCCGAGGCCGATTTCGAGGTCGAGCTGACGCTGGAGGGCGACGCCAAGATTCAGAACGAGGTGCTGTTCGCCTTCGAGCTGAAGTATGCCGGCATCTTCCGCATGCGCAACATCCCGCAGGAGCAGATCCACCCGGCGGTGATGATCGAGTGCCCGCGCCTGCTCTTCCCCTTCGCGCGCCAGATCGTCGCCGAAGCGGTGCGCAACGGCGGCTTCCCGCCCCTCTACATCGACCCCATCGATTTCGTCGGCCTCTACCAGCAGAAGATGATGGAGGCCCAGGCCGCCGGCCAGGGCGCGCCGCTCGCCTCCTGAGGCGGCGCTTCACGTCCCTCTTTTTCGAACTGAGTCTCCGAGCAAGACCCCGGTGCCGATGGTGCCGGGGTCTTTTTCGTCACGGGCTGTGCGCGGTCGCGCGGACGCGAGAGCGGCCTTCGGGGTTGAGGCGGGCGGAGCCGCTCGGCTCCGCGGATCGTCCTCTGCATTGCCCCCCGAACCGGGCTGCGCTAGGGGGCCGCCCCGGCCCACCGGCCGGCTCAGCCCCAAGGCTCAGCCCCAAGGACAGCATGGCGCCCACCACCCATCTTGCCTTGATCAACGTCTTCATCGGCGACATCCAGGGCGGGCTCGGGCCGTTCCTCGGCACGTGGCTCGCGCAGATGCGGCAGTGGAGCCCCTCGCAGGTCGGGCTCGTCACCACGCTGGTCGGGGCCGGCACGCTGCTGCTGAGCGGCCCCTTCGGTGCCCTGGTCGACCGGCTCGGACGCCCGCGCCTGCTCATCGTGGTCTCCTGCGCCGCAATCCTCGCCGGCACGCTGCTGCTGATGCCGGCCCATTCCTTCGTGCCGGTGCTGGCGGCGCAGTTCCTGGCCGCGGCCGGCGGCACGCTGCTGCTGCTCGCGGTCACGGCGCTGACGCTCGGCGTCGTCGGCAAGGAGGCGTTCCCGCGCCAGCAGGGGCGCAACCAGGCCTTCAACCATGTCGGCATCCTGATCGCGGCCGGGCTCATCACCCTCGGCACCGCCCATTTCGGGCCCGAGATCGCCTTCTGGGTGCTGGGCGCGATGGCCGCCGCCGCCATTGCCGCGGCTCTGGCGATGCCGGCCAGCGCCTTCAGCCGGCGCCGGGCGGCGGGCTGGAAGGAGGAGGACGAGGCGGAGCCGACCCGCTCCTCCTACGTCCAGGTCTTCACCAACCGGCGGCTCCTCGTGCTCGCCGTGGCGCTCGCCCTGTTCCAGCTCGGCAACGGCGGCATGCTGAGCCTGCTGGGGCAGAAGCTCGTCCACACCGCCGAAAACCCCACCGCCTGGACCGCCCGCTACGTCATGGTGGCCCAGCTCGTGATGGTGCCGGTGGCGCTCGCCGCCGGCTCGCTCGCCGATCGGCGCGGCCGGCGCCAGATCCTCATCGCCGCCTGCCTCGTTCTACCGATCCGGGCGGCGCTCTCGGCCTTCATCGACGACCCGTACTGGCTCATCACGGCGGAAATCCTCGACGGCGTGGCCTCGGGCATCATCGGCGTGGCGGTGCCGGTGGTGGTGGCCGACCTCACCTGGGGCTCGGGCCGCACCCAGACGGCGCTCGGCACCGTCAACGCCGTGCAGGGCGCGGGCGGGGCGCTCTCGGCCTGGTACGGCGGCCTCGCCCAGGGCTGGTTCGGCTGGAGCGGATCGTTCCTGGCGCTGGGCGCGGCGGGCGTCGGGGCGCTCGCCCTGGTCTGGTGGCTCGCCGCCACCACGGAGGAGAGCCGCTCGCAGCGGCGCCGCACCCGGCGCGAGGAGCGCCGCCGCGCCGCGCGCTCCGCCGAGACGCCGGCCTGACCGGCACGGAACAGGCCGGCCCGCCGGCCGTTCACCGGGCGTTTCTCCCCGGCCGCGAGGCGCGCATCATGACCCGATCCCCGGCCCGATCCCCGAATGACGAGACCGGCCGCACGATCCACGCGCACGAGCCCCGCGCCGTGCCCTGGCTCAGCGTCGTGTTCGGCTACGGGCCGATGCTGCCCTTCGTCGCCGGGGCGGTGCTGGTCTGGGTCTTGCGCGGGCCCGCCGCCGAGGCGGTCTTCACCCTCACCCTGCTCTGGGGCTGCGCGATCCTGCTGTTCCTCTCCGGCGTGCGCCGCGGCGTCAGTTTCCGCACCGAGGGCGGGGCGACCTTCGCGCAGATCGCCACGATGCTGAGCCTGTTCCTGCTGGGCTACGGCGCCCTCTTCGCCTTCGCGCTGGGCCGGCCGATGATCGCGCTGGGCCTGCTGATCGCCGGCTTCACCGCGATCACGATCCTCGATCCGATCGCCGCCCGCCGCGGCGAGGCGCCCCTGTTCTTCGAGCGCCTGCGGCCGGCGCAGATCCCGCTGGCGGTGCTGAGCCTCGCCGCGCTCCTGGCCTATCGCTGGGCCACCTGAGCCACGCGGGGCATGACGGCGGGCGAGGCCTTCGCCATAAAGCCGAGCCCGTCACCGCAGACGCTCCTCGATCACCATGCACGTCACCCACGATCCCACAGCTCCGGAATCCGAAAAGATCGGGTTCGACACCTTCCTCGCCGTCGATATCCGGGTCGGTACCGTCGTCTCGGCGGAAGCCTTCCCGGAGGCGCGCAAGCCCGCGATCAAGCTCGTGATCGATTTCGGGCCGGTGATCGGGACCAAGCGCTCCAGCGCGCAGATCACCGAGCATTACAGCCCCGCGGCCCTGATCGGCCGGCAGGTTGCGGCGGTGGTGAACTTCCCCCCGCGCCAGATCGGGAAATTCCTCTCGGAGGTGCTGACCGTCGGCTTTGCCGACAAGGCCGGCGCCGTGGTGCTGTTCGCCCCCGACAAGCCCGTGCCGGACGGCAGCCGACTGTTCTGAGGCGTCCTCGGGTTGCCGCCCCGCCCGCGGCTGCGATAGAGCCCAAGCCACATTCCCGACCCATCCCGCTCGATCGGCGACGACATGGCCAAGGCCGACACCCTCAAACCCCGCCTGCCGCGCGGCTTCCCCGACCGCACCGAGGCCGACCTCCTGGCCCAGGGGCGCATGCTGGACACGATCCGGCAGACCTTCGAACTCTACGGCTTCGAGGCCCTGGAGACGCCGTTCGTCGAGTACACCGAGGCGCTCGGCAAGTTCCTGCCCGATCTCGACCGGCCGAACGAGGGCGTGTTCTCGTTCCAGGACGACGACGAGCAGTGGCTCTCGCTCCGCTACGACCTGACGGCGCCGCTCGCCCGCCACGTGGCCGAGAACTTCGATGCGATTCCGAAGCCCTATCGCAGCTACCGGGCGGGCTACGTCTTCCGCAACGAGAAGCCGGGGCCGGGCCGCTTCCGCCAATTCATGCAGTTCGATGCCGACATCGTCGGGGCGGCTTCCGTCGCGGCGGACGCCGAGACCTGCATGCTGATGGCCGACACGCTGGAGCGGCTCGGGCTCGCCGGCCAGTACGTGGTCAAGGTCAACAACCGCAAGGTGCTCGACGGGGTGATGGAGGCGATCGGCCTCGCCGGGCCCGACAAGGCCGGCCAGCGCCTCACCGTGCTGCGCGCCATCGACAAGCTCGACCGCCTCGGCGCCGACGGCGTGCGCCTGCTGCTCGGCCCCGGTCGCAAGGACGAGAGCGGCGACTTCACCAAGGGCGCCGGCCTTGGCGACGACGCCATCGAGCGCATCCTGGCCTATGTCGGGTTCGAGGCCAGCCCGCATGACGGCGCCGACCGGATGGCGTTCTGGGAAAAGTTCTTCGGCTCCTGGCAGGCCGTCGTCGGCACGTCCGAGACCGGCCGGGAGGGCATCGCCGAACTCCACGCGATCATGCGGCTGTGCGAGGCGGCGGGCTACGGCCACGACCGGGTGCGGGCCGACCCGAGCGTGGTGCGCGGGCTCGAATACTATACCGGCCCGGTCTACGAGGCGGAGCTGACCTTCCCCGTCACCAACGAGGACGGCCAGACCGTACGTTTCGGCTCGGTGGCGGGCGGCGGGCGCTACGACGGGCTCGTTGGCCGCTTCCGCAGCGAGCCGGTGCCGGCGACCGGCTTCTCGATCGGCGTCTCGCGGCTGTTCTCGGCCCTGCGGCTGACCAAGAGCCCGCTGGTCGAGGGCGCAGCCAAGCCCGGTCCCGTTGTCGTGCTGGTCTTGGATCGCGAGAACATCGCAGAATATCAGGCGCTGGTCGCGCGGCTGCGCTCCGAAAACATCCGGGCCGAACTCTACCTGGGTGCCGCCGGGATGAAGGCGCAGATGAAATATGCCGACCGCCGCCGCGCGCCCGTAGTGGTGATCCAGGGCTCGAACGAACGCGAGGCCGGCGAGGTCCAGATCAAGGACCTGATCGAGGGCGCCCGGGCGGCGGAAGCCATCGCCAGCAACGCCGAGTGGAAGGCCGCTCGCCCCGCTCAGGTCTCGGTGCCGGTGGAGCGGATGGTCGAGACGGTCCGCGAGACGCTGGCCCGGCATTTCGGGTGAGACGCCGATCGGGGTGGCGTCTCTCCGGTCGCCTCAAAGGCACGCCTCTCCCCGCCACGCGGGGAGAGGGGAAGTGGCGCCTCCGTCAGAGACGGTGCGTCGTCCGTTCGGTCGGGTTGAAGCCCGGCCGAGGGGCCGCCGCTTGACCGGTTGCTTGGCCCGTCGCCGGACCGCCCTGAGGGCCTCCATGCACGTCCCCCTGCACGTCCCCCTGCGCCTGCGCGCGCTTGACCGCCGCGTCGAGGTTTTCGGGATCGAGCGCCGTCTCGACGAAGGCGCGGCCGCGATGGGTCAGGTCGCGGGCGTAGCGGATGCCCTGGTCGCGCAGGTCGTCGGCATAAGGGCCGAGCGCCCGGTCTTCCTGGCGGGTGCGCGGCAGCAGCGCGCCGAGCAGCAGGCCGGCGGCCAGCCCGACCACGCCGACGAGCAGCGGGTTCTCGGTGACGAACTGCTCCGTGGCGGTGCGGCCCTCGTGGAGGCGGCGGGTGCCCCGGTCGGCGAGATCGGCGGCGCGCCGGCGGTGGGTCTCGAAGCGGTCCTCGGCCCAGGAGCGGGCATCCTCGTAGGTTTCGCTCGCGCGCTCGCGGACGGAATCGGCGGCTTCGCTCACCCGGTTCCGCACGTCGGAAGCCTGGTCCGCGGCCTGGTCGCGTAGGGTGCGCACGCCCTCGCGGGCCTGCTCCGTGGTGTCCTGCAGGCCGGCCTGCAGGCGGGCATTGGCCTCGCGGCCCTGCGTGGTCGCCCGGTCGGAAATGTCGTGCAGACTGTGCTCGACGCCGCTCTCGCGCGGCATGCCGGAGCGGCCGGCGATGTTCTCGGGCAGGGTCTCCACGGGCGCGCCGGTGGGCGGTGTGGTGACGGGGCCTTGATGGCTGGGACCTTGGCTCATGATGGACTCCGTTTCCTGGCTAGGCCGTCGGCGCGGGGTGCCGCGCGCGGCCTCGGGTGAGGGTCAGACCTGACGTTCGGGCGGCAGGTCGTGGGGCGGACGCCCGCCCGGGGCGTCGGGATCGTAGGTGCGGTCGGCCCCCGTCACGGTGACGGGCTTGACCTCCACCGGCACCACGGCACGGGAGGTGGGCCGGCGGACGGTGCGCATGCCATTGAGCAGGAGGCCGACGCCCGCCGCGATCAGCAGGACCGGCAGGGGGTTGCGCCGCACCGCCAGCAGGGCGTCGTCGTAGAAGCCGCTATAGGGCGTCTGCCGGGCCGAGCCGAGCATCTCGTCGACGAGGCTCGACGCGTTCAGGCGCCCCTGGATCCGGTCGATGGTCTCGTCGAGCCGGGCGCGGCTCTGCTCGATGTCCTTTTCCAGGTCCGAGATCGATTCGCTCATCCCGAAACCCTTTCTGTCAGCGCGCGGGCATCCTGCCGGACCTGCCGCGAGGTCCGGGTCGGAGCGAGGTTGGACAGCGACATCGCCCGGGCACCAATGACGCCGAGCACCACCGCGACGAGCAGCATGCCGCCGCCGACGAGAAGCGCCGCAAGCCATTCGGAGCCGACCAGCGTCGCCACGAACTTCACCAGCGCGCCGATCAGCACCAGCATCGCCGTGACCGCGAACACCGCGGCCAGCACCATCATCGCGAGACCGATGAACAACGAGCGGACGTTGTTCGTCATCTCGGTGCGGAAGAGGGCGATCTCCTTGCTGGCAAGCTCGCTGGCCTCGCGCAGGGCGTCGGCGACGAGGGTCTGGATCGAGGAGGAGGGCGGCGGAGGAGGGGGGGGATTGGGGCTTGCCATGGTCCGTCCCCTCAGGCCCGGTAGCGGTCGTGACGGAGGCCGTGGGACAGGCCCGTCTCCGTGTTGCCCGACGCCTTGACGAAGCGCGACAGCAGGAAGCCGGCGGCGAAGGCGCCGACCGCCACCGTCACCGGGGAACGGCGGGCATAGGCCTCCGCCTCGCGGTAGAAGTCGTCGAGGCTGCGCCGCTCGATCGAGCCGGCGAGATCGTCGAGCCCCTCCGCCGCGCTGTCGAAGAAGGCGCGGATGTTCGGGCGGTCGTCGAAGGTCTTGCCGGAATCGCGCAGGGACTTGGCGAGGTCCGAGACGGAGCGGGCGGCTTCGCCCTTGCGGTCGTCGACGTAGGAGAGGGCCTGCTGGCGCGCCGCCGCGGCGAGTCCCTTGCTGCGCTCGGCCGCGAGGCTCGCGGTGTCCTCCACGTCGTGGCGCAGATCCTCCAGGTCGGCCTTGGTCTCGGCCGGCTTGGCGCCACCGATGGGATCTGGGGACGCGGACGAGGTCATGGGCGTGTCTCCGGGCAAGGTCGTTGGGGTCAAGACCACTGGATCGGTGCGGATGCGCTTCGATCGCGTGATGAACTCGGCCGGAGAACCATTGGCTGCCTCGCGGGGTTCCGTTTCTCGAAAGCCTTCCGAATGGCGGCTGCCGGCTGGAGGGGGTTCGAACGCAAGAAGAAAATGCGAAGAACGTGCGAGGAGGCCCCGACGCGCCCATGTTGCTCCCGTGGTGATGCCCCCGGCGATCGCGCGCTCCGACCGGATGTCCGCTCAGAGACGGATGTCAGCGCCCGTTCAGCTTGGGCCTTGCATGGTGGCGGCGGCTCTGCTGCACTGCGGGGAACGCGGGAAGGCACGGGGGCCGGGCGGACGGATGCGGGGTGGGACAGCGGTGACATCGTCGGGCCGCCTGCTTGACCCGCAGGGGTTGATGCGCTTGGCTGCCGCCCGACGGATCGCGCTCCGCTTCCGCGCGTTTTCCCCCAGACGCAAGACCCTTAGGCCGGCGCGCCCTGCGTGCCGGCCCCAGCGAGGACCGGAGCCGGGTTCGTGGCACGTCTGATCATTGTCTCCAACCGTGTCGCCGTGCCCGCAGAGGGCAAGGATGCGGTCTCCGCAGGGGGACTCGCCGTCGCGGTCAAGGAAGCCTTCTCCGCCTACGAAGGGCTGTGGTTCGGCTGGAGCGGCAATATCCGCGACAACCCGAGCCCCGAGCCCGAGCTGATCGACCGCGGGCCGATCCAGTACGCGGTTCTCGACCTCTCGCCGCAGGACCACCGCGAATACTATGCCGGCTTCGCCAACCGGGCGCTGTGGCCGATCATGCATTACCGGATCGGGCTGGGGACCTTCTCCCGCTCCGATTATGCCGGCTACCAGCGCGTCAACCAGACCTTTGCCCAAGCGCTCGCCAAGCTGGTCGAGCCCGACGACCTGATCTGGGTGCACGACTACCATCTGCTGCCGCTGGCGAGCGAGCTGCGCGGCCAGGGCATCGCCAACCCGATCGGCTACTTCCACCACATTCCGTGGCCGGCCGCCGACGTGTTCAACACCCTGCCCGCCAGCGGCGAGCTGCTGCGCGCCATGGCCGATTACGACCTGATCGGCCTGCAGACCGATTCCGACGTCCAGAACCTCTCGCGCAACTTCATCGACACGATGCGGGCGATCCCCCTCGGCGGCGGCTCGATGATGGTGGACGGGCGCCGCACCCGGATCCGCGCTTTCCCCATCGGCATCGATGTCGCCAGCTTCAAGGACGCCGCCGACAAGGCCGGCTCCAACAAGGTGGTCCGCGAGACCATGGCGGGCCTGCGCACCCGAAAGTTGCTGATCGGCGTCGACCGGCTCGACTACTCGAAGGGCGTGCCGGAGCGGATGGAGGCGGTGGACCGCTTCTTCGCCTCGAACCCGGACCAGCGCGGCAACGTCGTCTACATCCAGATCACCCCGAAATCCCGCAGCGAGGTGCCGGAATACGAGCAGCTCTCCCGCGAGGTGAACGAGAAGGTCGGCGACATCAACGGCATGCTCGGCGAGCCGGCCTGGACGCCGATCCAGTATGTCACCAAGGCCTATCCGCGGCCCGTGCTCGCCGGCCTCTACCGCGCGGCCCGCGTCGGCCTCGTCACGCCGATGCGCGACGGCATGAATCTGGTGGCCAAGGAATATATCGTTGCCCAGAGCGAGGAGGATCCCGGCGTCCTCGTGCTGTCGAAGTTCGCCGGCGCCGCCCGGCAGCTCCCCGAAGCGCTGCTCGTCAACCCCTACGATCGCTTCGAGGTCGCCGAGGCGATCCGGCAGGCGCTCTACATGCCCCGCGGCGAGCGCTTGGAGCGCTGGAAGCCGATGGCCGAGCGCATGCTGCGCGAGGACGTCGACTGGTGGGCGCGCAACTTCATGGCGGAGCTGGAGACCTTCCGCACCGTCGAGCGCGAGCCGCCGACCACGGCAGCGGCGGCGGAGTAGTCTTCGCCCGGGCGACGAATCGGCCTAAGTCGAAGCGTGGCCTCGTTTTCAAGGCCACGCTTCACGAAGGACCGGAATGATCGTCATCGAGGAGGGCCTGCCGACGCCGCTCGGCGCGCATTTCGACGGCCGCGGCGTCAACTTCGCCCTCTTCTCGCAGAACGCGACCCGGGTCGATCTCTGCCTGTTCGAGCCCGGCGCGCGGCACGAATCGCGCACGATCCGTCTGCCCTGCCGGACCGACGACGTCTTCCACGGCTACCTGCACGGCCTGCTGCCGGGTCAGCTCTACGGCTTCCGGGTGTTCGGCCCCTGGGATCCGGCCGCCGGCCATCGCTTCAACCCGGCCAAGCTCGTCCTCGACCCCTATGCCCGCGAGATCGCCGGCCGCATCCGCTGGCACGACGCGCTCTACAGCCACCGTCGCGGCAGTGCCCGCGAGGATCAGATCGACCGGCGCGACAGCGCCCCCTTCCTGCCCCGCGGCGTGGTCACCCGCCCCGAGACGCCGGATGCTTTTCCCCTGCCGGCGCCCCGCCCGCTCCACGAGACGGTGATCTACGAGGCCCACGTCAAGGCGCTGACCATGACGCATCCGGCGCTCTCGGAGGCTGAGCGCGGCACCGCTCTCGGACTCGCCCACCCGGCGATCATCGAGCACCTGTTGAAGCTCGGCGTCACCGCCCTCGAACTCCTGCCGATCCAGGCCTTTGCCGACGACCGCTTCCTCGTCGACAAGGGGCTCGTCAATTTCTGGGGCTACCAGCCCTACAACTACTTCGCGCCGGAGCCGCGCTATCTCGGCGAGGGCGGGGCGAGCGGACTGCGCTTCGCCATCCGCGAACTCGCCTCGGCCGGCATCGAGACCCTGATCGACGTCGTCTACAATCACACGGCCGAGGGCGACCATCTCGGGCCGACGCTGTCCTTCCGCGGCATCGACAATGCGAGCTACTACAAGCTCGACCCGGAAAACCCGCGCCGCAACATCGATTGTACCGGCTGCGGCAACACCCTGAACGTCGCCCATCCGCGGGTGATGCGGATGGTGCTCGACTCCTTGCGCCATTGGGTGATTGCCTATGGTGTCGCGGGCTTCCGCTTCGATCTCGCTACAAGCCTCGGCCGCGCCCCAAGCGACTTCTCCCCCCAGGCCGCTTTCTTCCAGGCGGTGCAGCAGGATCCCGTCCTGTCGCGGGTCAAGCTCATCGCCGAGCCCTGGGATATCGGCATGGGCGGCTACCAGCTCGGCGCCTACCCCTACGGCTGGAGCGAATGGAACGACCAGTTCCGCGACAACCTGCGCGGCTTCTGGCGCGGCGATGCCGGCACGCTCGCCAAGCTCACGCAGGGCATCTCGGGCTCCCGCGAGATCTTCCTGCCGTCGGGCCGCTCGCCGCTCGCCAGCATCAACTTCGTCGCCTCGCACGACGGCTTCACCCTGGCCGACGTCGTCGCCTACGCGGAGAAGCACAACGAGGCCAACGGCGAGGAGAACCGCGACGGCCATGGCCATAACCTCTCGGCCAATTACGGCATCGAGGGCCCGACCGATGATCCTCGCATCCTCAGCCTTCGCGCCCGCCAGAAGCGCAACATGCTGGCCTGCGTGTTCTTCGCCCAGGGCGTGCCGATGCTGCTGATGGGCGACGAGCGCTCGCGTTCGCAAGGGGGCAACAACAACGCCTATTGCCAGGACAACGCCCTGAGCTGGATGGATTGGGAGAGCGATCCCGATCCGAAGCTGACCGAGTTCGTCGCGAACCTTGCCGCCCTGCGCCGGGTCTGCCGCTCCCTGCGGCGGCGGCACTTCCTCGTCGGCAGCCGCGTCGGCGAAACCGAGCTGAAGGACGTGCACTGGCTCTCCCCCGACGGCACCGAGATGGACGAGGCCGCCTGGGGCGACGGCGAGCGCCGTGCCTTCGGCATGCAGATGAGCAACGACATCGAGGGCTCGGAGCGCGTCCTCATCCTTATGAACGCAGCGCCCGAACCTTGCCCCTTCGCCCTGCCGCCCGATCTCGGCGGCCCCTGGCGCCCGGTCTTCGACACCACCCTCGACACCGGCGCGGTGCCCGACGGGACCCGCGCTCCGGTCCGGGCCGGCGGCATCGTCGATCTGCCGGAGCGGGCGGTGCTGGTGCTGAAGTCGCCCCCCATCCTCGATTGAGGGGCTTCTCAACGATCCGTCCGGGAAATGTGCCGCGCACCGCGGCTCCGCCTATCTTACGGCATCGGCGCAAGGCATCAGCCGGAGCGCGGCACGCGACCGGCGTTCCATCGTCGCCCTATGGCCCGCCGGGAGACGGTGCCTGATACGGATCTTGACTATTATGCTGTTCGAGGAAGATGTCGCGATCGATGACGTGTTCGGGTTCCAACCCGGCTTCCCCGAAGACGCGGATGAAATCGTTCCCGAGAAGCGAACGACACTCCATCATTGCCGCGTGCTGGGTTCGATTCATCTCTGCTAGGAAGTCGTCTTCGTCGATCTGGTGCTGATCGAGAAGGGCGGCGAGGTGCGACTGCTCCTCCCATAGCCGGCTTCTGATTGCGAGGAGATCCTCGAAGGTCTTCTGGCTGACCCTGACGCCAGGCGCCGCCTCGATCAGCGCGCGAAGTTCGGCAACTCGCGCCGGATGGTAAACGTCCAACATTGTGTCCGTCTCCGATGCTGCCGGATCGGCTTTCAAGCCATGGGCGCCGATCCGGAATTCCAGATACGTGCCGGCCGTTCTGCCTGCATCCAGCGGCCGGTCGGTGCCGCCGTTGGAACCATAGCAAGAACTGAACGACGGATGCTGCCTGTTCTTTCCATAAGTGCCGTAGGTAAAAACTGACAAAGCGTAACCGCGTGCTTTGGTTACCAAGACGTTGGCCGGACCGAGGATCCAGTTCGCCGCCTGGTGGCAGACACCCGTTACTCCATAGATGAGGCCCGTCGTCGAATCCGGTCTCGAAAGGCAGTCTGCAATCGATGAGTCTCCTTGCCCGCTGCAGATTTCGCGGCCTCCCTGATGGCGACCGAAGCAGCCCCATCTGAGCCCGCAGGAACTGGCGACATAGGTGTGATCCCATTGCCTCGCATTTTGGGCCGGCATGGCGCGACCATAGAGAACCGCGCCCGGCTGACCCGCCATATCGGACTTCCTCGCCCAGGAGCTTCTGCTCTTGCAATCCGGGACGCAAGCTAAGCTGCAACTTATGCAGTTAAAAGTTGTCGATTTGGCGTGTGAGATGCAGGTCGGACCGAGGCGCATCGTCGCGACAGGCAACGGGGCGGAAAATCAACCGATGACCTCGGCTTCCTCGGCCCTCCGTGGCATCGTGCGGCCCGGATCAAGACAGGCAAAGGGATAGTATCGATGCAGGTGGAGAGCGGCGGCGCGGCGCGGGTGACGGTGGTGGATCACCCCCTCGTCCAGCACAAGCTGACGATGATGCGCGACGGCGAGCGCTCGACCAAGGGGTTCCGCGAACTCCTCAACGAGATCGGCATGCTGCTCGCCTACGAGGTGACCCGCGACCTGCCGCTCGAACCCGTCACCATCCAGACGCCGCTCCAGCCCATGGAGGGGCGCCGGATCGCCGGCAAGAAGCTGGTGCTCGCCCCGATCCTGCGGGCCGGCGTCGGCTTCCTCGACGGCATGCTCTCGCTGATGCCCTCGGCCCGCGTCGCCCATATCGGGCTCTACCGCGACCCCGACACGCTTCAGGCGGTGGAATACTATTTCAAGAGCCCGTCGGATCTGGCCGACCGCACGGTGCTGGTGCTCGACCCCATGCTCGCCACCGCCAATTCCGCGGTGGCGGCGGTGGAGCGGCTCAAGAGCCGGGGCGCGAAGGATCTCCGCTTCGTCTGCCTGCTCGCCGCGCCGGAAGGCATCGCCCGCTTCCAAGAGGCGCATCCCGACGTCCCGGTCTGGACCGCGGCGATCGACAGCCACCTCAACGATCACGGCTACATCGTGCCGGGCCTCGGCGATGCGGGGGACCGGATGTACGGCACGCGCTGATTCTCTCTGGATCGATAGGTTCGCGCTTCGTCATGCCGAAGATCATTCACGGCTCGACGCGCCCCGTCCCGTGCGCCATGTGACCCGCATCGCGAGCGATGAACCCGCCGCGTGAGCCCCGAGGAGGCCCCATGCCCACGAACCTGCCCGAGACCATGCGCCAGATCCGCTTCACCGGCGCGGGCGGGCCTGAGGTCATCGCGGTCGAGACCGTGCCGCTGCCCAAGCCCGCGGCCGGGCAGGTGCTGGTCGAGGTGGTCGCGGCAGGCGTCAACCGGCCCGACATCATGCAGCGCCAGGGCAGCTACCCGCCGCCGAAGGGCGCGACCGAAATCCCCGGCCTGGAGATCGCCGGCCGCATCGCCGCGCTGGGTGAGGGCGTGACGGGATTTTCCGAAGGAGACGAGGTCTGCGCGCTGGTCATCAGCGGCGGCTATGCCGAGTTCGCCGTCGCCGAGGCCGGGCAGGTGCTCAAGCGGCCGGAGCCGCTCTCCCTGGTCGAGGCGGCGGGGCTGCCCGAGACCACCTTCACCGTCTATTCCACGGTGATCCAGCGCGGGCGGCTGAAGAAGGGTGAGACCTTCCTCGTCCATGGCGGATCGAGCGGGATCGGCACCACCGCGATCCAGATCGCCAAGCAGCACGGCGCCCGCGTTCTCACCACCGCCGGCTCCGCCGAGAAGTGCCGCTTCTGCGAGGAACTGGGAGCGGATGCCGCGATCAACTACCGCGAGTCGGATTTCGCCGAGGAGGTGAAGCGCCTCACCGACGGCCGCGGCGTCGACGTGATCCTGGACATGGTGGGTGCGGCCTATCTGCAGAAGAACATCGCCTCGCTGGCGGTGGAAGGGCGCCTCGTCCAGATCGCCTTCATGCAGGGCTACAAGGCCGAGAACCTGACGCTGACCCCGATCATGCTCAAGCGCCTGACCCTCACCGGCGCGACCCTGCGGGCTCAGGCCAAGGAGGCCAAGGCCGCCATCGCCGAGGGGCTGAAGCGGGATGTCTGGCCGCTGGTCGAAGCAGGCAAGATCCGGCCGATCGTCCACGCCACCTTCCCCCTGGAGGAGGCGCGCAAGGCCCATGAGCTGATGGAGACGAGCAGCCATTCGGGCAAGATCCTGCTCACGACCGGCCGCTAGCCTTCCGTTGCTGCACCCTGTCTGTCTCGAAAGCCGGAGACGACATTCGGGATGCGGCGCTCAAGGCGCAGCTTGCCTCAGGAACCCTCGAAGCCGGACCGGCGTTGGCCAAGCATAACCGATGCTGACGCCGCCCCTTTCGCCGGGCGGAAGAGAGGGAATTTCATGGCCCAGATCGAGAACCAAACCGATGCCCGCCAGGGCGCGAAGGGCAAGCCGGTCCTCTACGTGCTGGTGGCGAGCCTCGTGCTGCTGGCGGTCGCCACGGTCGGCCTCCTGAGCTGGAACCGGGCGGAGACCACCTCCGACTACGCCGGCAAGAGCCAGGAATCCGCCCGCGAGATGACGACGGGTTCCGTCAACAAGGCCCCGTCCTCCAACAGCGGCAACGTGCCGGCCGAGAACCCGGCCTATCCGCAGCCGGCGCAGAAGTCGGCCCAGTAAGGTCCGGCGCCCGGACCCACGAAAAAGCCGCCCGAGACTGTGTCTCGGGCGGCTTTTCTTTTGAGGCCGGAGGCCCGTGTTCAGCGCGTGGGGATCGGCGTCTCGCCGCGATAATCGTAGAAGCCGCGCTTGGTCTTGCGGCCGAGCCAGCCGGCCTCGACGTACTTCACCAGCAGCGGGCAGGGGCGGTACTTCGAATCGGCCAGCCCCTCGTAGAGAACCTGCATCACCGACAGGCAGGTATCGAGGCCGATGAAGTCGGCGAGCTGGAGCGGCCCCATCGGGTGGTTGGCGCCGAGCCGCATCGCGGTGTCGATCGACTCGACCGAGCCCACGCCCTCGTAGAGGGTGTAGATCGCCTCGTTGATCATCGGCAGCAGGATGCGGTTGACGATGAAGGCCGGGAAATCCTCCGACATGGTCGAGGTCTTGCCGAGCCGGGCGATGAAGGCCTTGGCCGATTCGTAGGTCGGATCCTCGGTGGCGATGCCGCGGATCAGCTCGACGAGCTGCATCACCGGCACCGGGTTCATGAAGTGGATGCCGATGAAGCGGTCCGGCCGATCGGTCGAAGCCGCGAGCCGGGTGATCGAGATCGAGGAGGTGTTGGTCGCGACCAACGCGTCGGGCTTGAGCGAGGGGCAGAGCGCCTGGAAGATCTTGCGCTTGGTCGCCTCGTCCTCGGTCGCGGCCTCGATGACGAGGTCGCAGGGCGCGAGGTCGTCGTAGCTGCGCGCGGCGGCGATGCGCGCCAGGGCGCTGCGGCGCTGCTCGTCGCTGAGCGAGCCCTTCTGGACCTGCCGCGTGAGGTTTGCATCGATCAGCGCGAGACCAGCCTCGATCCGGTCGGGATCGCGGTCGTTCAGCCGGACGTCGAGGCCCGACGCCGCGCAGACATGCGCGATGCCGTTCCCCATCTGGCCGGCACCGACGATGCCGACCGTCTTGATCTCGATGCCCATACCCGTCTCGCGTCCTACCTGCTGCGGCATCGTCCTCTCGACCGCACCCCTAGAATGCGGCACTGCAACAAATGCGTCAAACCGGTCTCAAGCCGCAGGCACCTGAGCCGGTTCGACGGTGCCGCGAGGCGCGTGACCGAACCGCTTACCGATCCCGCTTACCGATCCTTGGCCTTGGCGATCTCGGCCTGCAAGTCCGGAACGACCTGGAACAGGTCGCCGACCAGCCCGTAATCCGCCACCTGGAAGATCGGCGCGTCCTCGTCCTTGTTCACGGCGACGATGATCTTCGAGTCCTTCATGCCGGCCAGGTGCTGGATCGCGCCGGAGATGCCGACGGCGACGTAGAGGTCGGGCGCCACCACCTTGCCGGTCTGGCCGACCTGCCAGTCGTTGGGGGCGTAGCCCGCATCCACCGCCGCGCGGGAGGCGCCGACCGCGGCGCCGAGGGCGTCGGCCAGCGGCTCGATCAGCTCCTTGAACTTCTCCGCCGAGCCGAGCGAACGGCCGCCGGAGACGATGAACTTGGCGGAGGCCAGCTCCGGCCGGTCGGACTTGGCGATCTCTTCCGACTTGTAGGCGGCGCCGAGCGCGTCGGGTGCCGCCGCCGAGAGGGACTCGACCGGAGCGGCCGCGCCGCCCTCTTCCGCCGGCTTGAAGGCCGCGGTGCGCACGGTGATGACGCGCTTGCCCGCGCCCGCCTGCACCGTCTGGATCGCGTTGCCGGCGTAGATCGGCCGCTCGAAGGTGCCGGGCGCGACCACCTTGATGATGTCGGAGATCTGCGCGACGTCGAGGAGGGCGGCCACGCGCGGCAGGGTGTTCTTGCCCGTCGTCGTGGCGGCGGCGACGATCGCCTCGTAGGGCTCGGCGATCGCGGCGATCAGCGCGGCACTCGGCTCGGCGAGGTCGTGGTCGTAGGTGCCGTCCTCGGCATTCAGCACCTTCTCGACGCCGTCGAGCTTAGCCGCAGCCTCGGCTGCCGCCTTCGAGCCGGAGCCAAGCACCAGGGCGTGGATGGGCGCTCCCAGTTCCTTGGCCGCGGTCAGCGCCTTCAGCGTGCCGTCCTTGATCTGTCCGTTGGCGTGCTCGACGTAGAGGAGCGTGGTCATCGGCGAAACTTCTCAGAAAGAGGGGAGGGGGCGCCGCTCGACCGGATCCGGGAGCGGCGCCGACGGGATCAGAGCACGCCGGCTTCGACCTTGAGCTTCTGCACCAGCTCGGCCGCGGAACCGACTTTGACGCCCGCCTGCCGGCCCGGCGGTTCGGCGACCTTGAGCACGGTCAGCTTCGGCGTGACGTCGATCCCGAGCCCCTCCGGAGACAGCTCCTCCAGCGGCTTCTTCTTCGCCTTCATGATGTTGGGCAGGCTCGCGTAGCGCGGCTCGTTGAGGCGCAGGTCGGTCGTGACGATCGCCGGCAGCTTCAGCGAGACCGTCTGGAGGCCGCCATCGACCTCGCGGGTCACGTCGATCGCGCCCTCGCCGAATTCGAGCTTGAAGGCGAAGGTGCCCTGCGGCCAGCCGAGGAGCGCCGCCAGCATCTGGCCGGTCTGGTTCGAGTCGTCGTCGATCGCCTGCTTGCCGAGGATGACGAGGTTCGGGCTCTCCTTCTCGACCACCGCCTTCAGCACCTTGGCGACGGCGAGCGGCTCGCAGTTCACATCGGTCTTGACCAGGATCGCCCGGTCGGCGCCCATGGCCAGCGCGGTGCGCAGGGTCTCCTGCGCCTGCTGCGGACCGATCGAGACGGCGACGATCTCGGTGACCTTGCCCTTTTCCTTCAGACGGATCGCCTCCTCGACGGCGATCTCGTCGAAGGGGTTCATCGACATCTTGACGTTGGCAAGCTCGACGCCCGACCCGTCGGCCTTGACGCGGATCTTCACGTTGTAATCGACGACCCGCTTGACGGGCACCAGAACCTTCATGGCTGTCGCTTTCCTCCGTTCCTGCGAAGTCCCGGCGTCACTTGGCGGACGGCTCTCGGACCCGCTTGACCGCATTCGATGGGATTGTCAGGGCGGCGGGACCGTAGCGAGGCGATTTCCCGCTTGTCAACGCGCCTTATCGGGGGCGTGACCTGCGGAACTTCAACGGTTCTGGCCCGGCACCCAGAGCACGTCGTCGGCGCCGTCGCGGTTGGCCGCGCGGGAGGCCACGAACAGGAAGTCCGACAGCCGGTTAAGGTATTGCAGGGCTTCGGCCGAGATCGCCTCGCTCTCGACCCCCGACAGGGCGACCACCAGCCGCTCGGCGCGGCGGCAGACGGTGCGGGCGAGGTGGAGCGCGGCGGCTGTGGCCGAGCCGCCGGGCAGGACGAAGGATTTCAGCGGCGGGATGTTGGCGTTGAGCGCATCGATCTCCGCCTCCAGCCGCTGGACCTGGGCGGCGACGACCCGCAGGGGCTCGTAGCCCAGCGGCGTGTCGCTCGGCGGCGTGGCGAGGTCGGCGCCCAGATCGAACAGGTCGTTCTGAATCCGCGCCAGCATGGCATCCAGCGCCGGTTCGGCGGTGAGGCGGGCGAGCCCGATGCAGGCATTGGTCTCGTCGACCGTGCCGTAGGCCTCCACCCGCAGATCCGCCTTAGAGCGACGCTCGCCATTGGCGAGCCCGGTCGTGCCCTGGTCGCCGGTGCGGGTGTAGATGCGGTTGAGCTTGACCAAGGCGTCTCTCCCGCGGGCCCGATGTTCTTCGCAATGAAAGACCCGCCGGGCGATGTTTCGCGCCCGGCGGGTCTTTGCAAGCCGTAAAAGCCTGGCGGGCCGCAAAAGCGGCCCGCGGTCAGAAGGTGTAGCCGAGCTTGCCGCCGAAATTGGTCAGGCCGCGGTTGTCGCCGCACAGGCCGGCATTCGACATGTGCTCGACGGTGGCCATCACGCTCCAATGCTCGTCGATGCGGAAGCCAAGCGCCGCCGCCTCGCGGAACAGCGGGTTGCAGCCCAGAGCATTGAAGCCGTAGGGGGCGTTCGCCTTCAGGCCGGTATAGCCGTTATGGGCGGCGCCGCCGAAGAAGCCTTCGAGGAAGACGCGCCGGCCCAGCGTCTCGGGGAAGAGATCCACGGTCCAGGTGGCGCCGATATAGGCATAGCTGGTGCGGCCGCCGGTGTTGTAGCTGCCGCCTACGGTCGGCCGCGGCACGAAGGCCTGCCAGAATGGATCGGTGGTCACGAGCGGCTTGGCGAACAGGATTTCGCCGTTGACGTTCGCGGTGCTGAAGCCCGGCAGCTTGCCCTCGGCGCTGCCCGGATCCTGAACCGAGCCGCCGATGCGGACCTCGGAGACGATCGAGTAGGGCTGGACGGGAGCGAAGTAGGGCGGCGGTGCGGGGGCCCGGGCGGCGCCGAGATCGGCAGCCTGCGTGGCCGTGACGGCCGAAGCGGCGAGGACGCCGACGAGAATCCGGGCAAGGGGTGACTTCATCGGCGGGCGGTCCGTCCGTTTCAACCCGCCTCGAATATCACGGTGCCCGAAGCGCAGCCCGCGGATTCATCCGGCTTCCACGTTTTTGCCGGTCCGGTGGGGCGCCGACGCCACAGTCGGGCTTGAACTGCAACCACACCGCGCAGGGTTCCGCAGGTCTGACTGAGACGGGCATGGCTGCAATGCAGCGGATGATGCGTCGCACCGGCCGGTATCGCGTTGATCGCGAGCCTCTTCCGAGAGGCGCCACAGGCAAAAGGATGGACCATGCGGACAACGATGAGAATGCCGGCAGCCGCGACCTTGGCCGTGACCTTGGCGGCGAGTTCGGCACTGACGGTGGCTCGGGCGCAGAGCGACACCCCGCTCGAGGGCCTGTGGAAGCTGGTCTCCTACGAGGTGGAGGTCCGCAAGGATGGCGAGACGCTGCCGGTGATGGGCGAACATCCGACCGGCTACGCCTACTTCACCCCGGAGAAGCGCGTGTTCTTCGTGCTGACGGGGGAGGGCCGCAAGCCCGCCAAGGACGACGCGCAGCGCGCCCAACTCCTGGAGACTCTCGTCTCCTACACCGGCAAGTTCCGCCTCGACGGTGACAAGTGGATCGCCGATCTCGATGTCGCCTGGGATCCGAAATGGGTCGGCACGGAGCAGACCCGCACGTTCACGCTCGACGGCGGGCGCCTGCGGGTGCTGACCCCCTGGCGGGTCATGCCGAACTGGGCCGACAAGGGCGAAACCCGCAGCATCGTCACCTTCGAGCGCGCGAAGGATTGAGAAGGCAGGGGCGGGCGCTCAGGCCGTCCGCCACCAGACCACGCCCATGATGACGATGATCGCGACGAATTGCAGGAGCACGCGCAGGCGCATCAGCTTCTGCGAGAGGTTGGCGCTGCCGCCGCGCATCATGTTGACGAGGCCGAGGAGCAGCACCACGGCGACGGCGAGGCAGGCGAGAAGGACGAGCTGGTTGGCGGACATGAGGCGGGAATCTCGAGTCGGTGATCTCGTAGGCGACCGCGCTCACGCGAGCGCGGTCCGGGCGGTCGGTGTTCGGGGCGTCAGTTCCGCCGGAGCAGGCGCTCGAAATAATCGAGTTCCTCCTGCGGACGCGAGGGGTCGCCGAGCTTGCGCCGCAGCTCCTCCATGATCCGGCGGGCGCGCTGCACCGCGGATTCATCGGCGTTCGGCACCCGCACATTGCCGTTCGAGAGGTCGCGTCCGCGGGTCGGACGGCCGAGCGGATCGTCGTCGGCGGAGCCGGAGCGGCCCTGCCGGCCCTGCGACTGGCCCTCGCCCTGGCCCTCGCCCTGGCCCTCGCCCTCGGCCATCTGCTGCATCTGCTTCTGCATGCCCTCGGCGCCGCGCTTCAACCCGTCGAGGGCACGGCCCTGCGCGTCCACGGCATCGCCGTTGCGGCCCTGGCCGAGCGCCTCCTCGGCCTCGCGCATGGCGTCCTCGGCATCCGCCAGACCTTCCTCGCCCTGAAGGCCCTGCTGCTTCATCCGGTTCTTGAGGTCCTCGAGCTGCTGGCGCAGCCCCTGCTGGCGCTGACCCGTGCTCTGGCCCTGCTGTCCGCCGCCCTGACCCTGCTGGCCCTGCCCCTGGCCCTTCTGCCCCTGCTGGCCACGGCCCTGTTGCCCCTGCTGCCCGTCCTGACCCTCGCCTTGCCGGCCGGGCTGCTGCCCGCGCTGGCCCTGCTGCCCCTGCGGCTGGCCGGCCTGCGGCCGCTGGCGCGAGCCGGGGCGCTGCCCCTGCTGGCCCTGCTGCCCTTCCTTGTAGGTCTCGTCGCGCAGGTCCTGCTGATCGCGGGACATCTGGTCGAGCTCGTCGAGCTGGCGGTTCATCTCGGCCATGCCGCCGTCGGATTTCTGGCCGCCCTCGGCGTTCTGGAGGTTCTCGAGCACGTTGCGGAGCTGGTCGAGCAGGCGCTGAGCCTCCGCCGTGTCGCCGCGCTGCATCGCCTCCTGCATGTCCTTGATCATCTTCTCCAGATCGTCGGGCGTGACGGTCTGGCCGCGCTGCTGCTGCTGCTGACGCTCGGCTTGCTGCCGGTTCTGCGGCTTCGCGCGCTGGGCGAACTCCTTCATGAACTTGTCGAGGGCCTGTTTCAGATCCTCGGTGAGCTTCTTGATCTCCTCGTCCGGCGCGTTTCGGTCGATCGCCTCCTTGAGGCGGTCCTGGGCGGCGCGCAGGGCCTTCTCCGCATCCGAGAGATCGCCGTCCTCGATCTTGAGCGCCATCTCCCACAGGAGGTCGGCGACGCCGGTGAGATCCTCGTCGGATTGTGCCGCGCGCAGGCGGTTGGCAGCGGTGGTGAGGCCGAGGAAGATCGCCGGCTGCGGCGTGAAGCGCTCCGGTGCGATCCGCAGGGCGTCGAGCGCGGTCTGGACGCGGGCGCGGTCCTCGTCCGGCGCGGTGACGAGGCGGCGGCGCTCCTCGGCAAGCGCCCGGGCGAGCGGCTGACTGAAGGCCCGGGCCGGCAGCACGACCTCGGCGGTCTCGGTGCGGCCCTCTTGTCCGGCCTCGTCTCGCACCACGAGGGTGAGCTTCACCCGTGCGCCGGACCAGGGATTGTCGGTGAGATCGACGAGCGTCTTGGTGTCGCTCTCGCCCGTCGCGTCCGTGGGGAGCGCGAGCCCGATCTTGGGCACCGGCACGAGCGAGCGGCCGGGCTTGACCGGCTCGACCAGCCCCTCGGCGGAGGCGATGCCGTAATCGTCCTTCGCGCGGTAAGTGAGGTTGAAGGTGCCGCGCCCGTTGACCTCGAGGTCGCCGACCCGGCGCACCTCCGGCGGCCGGTCGGGGATCGTCTCGATCACCAGGCGCTGCGGCGGCGCGCCGGAGGCGGCGATGCCGAGTTCGGCGGTGCCGCCGGCGAGCCGGAAGCGCTCCTCGCGCAGGCTCGCGCGGGTCTCGTTGCCCCTCGCGGCGCCCTGGCTGGTGCCTTGAGTGGCGCTTTGGGGCGCGGGGCGGGCGGAGGCGGCCTTCTCGTCCTTGGCCACCGGCACCAGGGCGGCGTTGGGGGTCAGCTCCGCCTCGCCCTGGCCGGCGATGCGCACGATCAGGATGGAATTGACCGGCGCGCGCAGGCGCTGCACCGCGTCCCCCGCGGGGCCGCCCCCGCTCCCCGACATCGTCACGATCAGCGGCGGCACGCGGGTGTAGATCGGCGGGTCGATCCAGCCATCGACACGGAAGCTCGGCGCGGCGGCTTGCGGCTCGCGCCAGTCAAAGGCGGCGGCGACGCGCCCGCGCCATTCAGGGCCGGCGACGAACAGGGCGGCGAGCGCGGCGACGAGGACGCCCGCGCGGAGCGCCAGCGGATCGTGCCCCGGCATGTGCGGGCGCGGGCGCCCGGCCTTCAGCCGCGCGACGGCGGCGGCGGCGCGCGACTGATGCAGGGCCCACAGGGCGCGGGTGACCGGATCGCTCTGGCCGACGGCCAGCGTGTCCTCGATCGAAGAGGCCGGATCATGCGCGGTCCCACCGCCGCGGGCAGCTTCCCGATCGATCCGGGCGAGCGCCTCGCGCCGGCTCAAGGCACGCAGGCGCAAGGCCGGAAGCAGGGCGGCGACGAGCAGGACAGCGAAGAGGCCGAGCCCGACCATGCGCCAGAGCGGGGGGAGGTCGAGCCACAGGCCGAGCCAGGAGACGGCGAGAAAGGCGAGGACGACACCGAGGCCGCGCCACAGCACCGGCCAAGCCCGCTCCCACAGGCCCGCTGCCCGCGCCTGCGCCACCAGCCGGTCGAGGCGGCGCGTCGCCTCACCCTGACGGTCGTCGCTGACGGGATTCGTCCGTTCGGCCTCGCTCATCGTGTACGGTCGCGGCTCCCACGGGCGCCGGGCAGAGAGCCCCGCGCACGGATGAGGAAGCTAGCATGGTGACGGGCGCGCTCCGCCGGGTCAAATCCGCCCAGCCGCGCTTGCCAGTCTCGCTTGGGGGGCGTCAGGCCGCGGCCAGGGCGAGATCGCGGCCGATCCGGGCAGCGAGCGGGACGCTTGCTTGGTTCTTGCCCTTGGCCTCGATCTCGAAATCGCTCCAGGCGAGGTGCCGGGCGACCAGCGCATTGACCGCCTCGTTCCACATCAGGTCGGAATGGGCGGCGAGATCGCGCCAGGAATGGCCCTGTTCCGCCAGCGCCGCGTAGTCCGGCAGCGTGCCGGTGTCGTGCTCGGGCAGAACCGTTTCCCGTGAAACACTGATATGGCTCACCGGCCGCACCCCGCGCCAAGAGGCGATCACCGCCTGGATGCGGGGATCGTCGGGCTCGATGTATTCGCCGCGGCTCTCGACCCAGTGGTGGTGCAGGTCGAGCACCACCGGCACCCGGTCGCCGAGGCGCAGCACCGCGTCGAGGCCGAACAGCGACTCGTCGTTCTCGACGGTGAGCAGGTTGCGCGCCGTCTCCGAGATCAGCGACAGGCTCTCCCGGAACCCCTCGATGCCGGGTTCGCGCCCGCCGATATGGATGTTCACATGGGCGCCGTGCGGGTGCCAGCCGGTGCCGTAGCCCAGCATCGCCATCACTTCGGCATGGTATTCGAGTTCGGCGATGCCGTTGCGCTGCGCGTTCGGGTTGCGCGAGGCGATGATGCAGAACGGGCCGGGATGCATGCTGAGCCGCACCGCCCCCGCCCGCGCGCGCTCGCCGATCCGGGCGAGACCGGTCTCGATCAGGGCGCGCATCGGGGCTTGCGCGTAGAGCGGTTCGGCCACTGGGTGGGTGTAGCCGGGCAGGACCGAACTCGCCATGCGCAGGAGACGCTCCAGCGGCGGCCGGGCCGAAACCCAGGCGATCTGGCGCTCCAGGGCCGCGAGGTTGTGGCGCACCACGCCCTCCAGCTTCTCGAACCGCGCGGCCGGCCCGAGACGCTCCAGATGCGCCATCGTCACCGTGCCGAGATTCATCAGCTTGGCCGCGTCCTTGGCGGCCTTCAGGGTTTTGTGGGCCGGATCCGGATCGGGGATGAAGGTGCAGCAGAAGCCGAGGCGGGGCGGCTCGGAGGCTTTTTCGGAGGCTTTTGCAGTGCGCGACATGGCCCGACAACGCGTCAGATCCGTATTCGGCCCCCGCTGAAAGACATCAATCCTCCGCGTGAAGAGCGTCCACCGCCGCGCCGGCGAGGTTGGCCCGCATCAGCCGCTCGGCCTCGCCTTCGACCGGTCTGAGGCGGTCGGCCAGCCCGGCGATCAGCGAGGCCCGCGCACGGGCCAGCCGGGTGGCGGCGGCGAGATCGATCGCCTCGAAGCGCACGGCCTCGCCGGGCCGGCGCTGCGCGATCCGCCTGAGGTCGGCGGAGATGACGGTGGCGATCTTCGGGTAGCCGCCGGTGGTCTGGCGGTCGGCGAGGAGCACGATCGGTCGGCCCGAGCCCGGCACCTGCACCGAGCCGGCGACGGTGGCGTCGGAGACGATGTTGAAGCCGCCCGGCCCGTGCGCGATCTCCGGCCCGTCGAGCTGATAGCCCATCCGGTCCGCGCGGTTCGAGACGGTGAAGGGTTCGGAGAGGAAGGTCACGCGGCCGGCCGGCGCGAACAGGTCGTCCTGAGGGCCGAGGACGACACGGATCGGCGCCTCCCGCTCCAGCGGGATCGGGTCGACACAGCGATCGGCCTCGATCGCGGGCGGGGCGGACAGCGGCAGGCGGTCGCCCTCGCGGCAGGTGCGTCCGCCGAGGCCGCCAAGCGCCGCCCGCTGGTGCAGCGCCCGGCTTCCCATCACGGCAGGGACGGGGAAGCCGCCCGCGGCCGCGAGATAGGCGAAGACGCCCTCGCGGGGCCGCTCCACCGTCAGTTCCGATCCCTCGCGCAGGAGGAAGGAGCGGTGCGCGGCGATCGGCTCGCCGTCGAGGCGCAGGCCGCTCGGCGCCCCCGCCAAAGCGAGGCGCGCCGCGCCGCCCTCGGCCCGGAGCCGGACCGCGGCCAGCCCCAGTTCGAGCGCCGCGGCGTCGGCCGGGTTGCCGACGAGGCCGTTGGCCGCGGCGAAGGCGAGCGGGTCCATCGGGCCGGAGGCCGAGAGGCCGAAGCGGAGATAGCCGCGCCGTCCGCCGTCCTGCAGCGAGGCCGCGCCGGTCAGGCGCGTGATGTGAAGGCGGGCGCTCATCGGGATGGGGCGCGAACCGGGCGTGGCCAAGCCAGCTGCCGCTCCCGCACGGCGATGCTTCGTGCACCCCCTCTCCCCGCGTGTGGGGAGAGGGGGAAGAAACGGCCCCGTCGGCAGTCAGGGCGGATCGGTGCCATCACCCCTCGCACAATTCGGCCACCGGCTCGCCGGCCTCGGCGGCGGCGTCCAGCGCCGCCCACCGCTCGGGCGGGGTCGGCACGAAGCGCACCCGGTCGCCGGGGCGGAGCAGGAAGACGGGATCGCGCTGCGGCGCGAAGACTTTTTCGGGGGTGCGGCCGAGGAGGTGCCAGCCGCTCGGTGCGGCGATGCTCGCCACCAGCGCCTGGGCGCCGCCGATCGAGATGGTGCCGGCCGGCGTCACCGGTCGCGGGCTCGGGCGGCGCGACAGGGCGAGCCCGGGATCGAGTCCTTCGAGATAGGCGTAGCCGGGCAGGAAGCCGATCATCGCCACCCGGTAGTCCGGGGCGCTGTGGCGCGCGATCACCGCTTCCGGCGCCAGCCCGTGATGGGCGGCGACCGCCTCGAGATCGATGCCGAAGGCGCCGCCATAGACCACGGGGATGCGCCACAGCCGCGGGGCCGGACCGGCCTCGGGCCGTTCATCGGCCAGCGCCAGCACGGCGCGGCCGAGTTCGGCCGGATCGGCGATGACCGGATCGAGATGGACGGTGAGCGAGCGGTAGGTCGGCACCGTCTCCAGCACGCCGGGGAGAGAATGCGCCGCGAGCGTCGCATCGAGGGCCAGCACGCGGGCACTGAGGCGCGCGTCGATCTGCGCGCCGAACTCGATGGTGAAGGCCGTGTCCCCGCAGGGCAGCAGCCGCGGCGCGTCGTGCGTCATGCGTCGCAGGCTAGCCGATCCGGCGGCCGCTCGCGAGGCGGCGCGATCAGAACCCGGCGGCGAGGCGGTGGGGCATCGCCCCACGCCCGGCCGCCGCAGCCTGCCGGTAGAGGCCGCGATGCTGGGAATCGGGCACCAGCGCCTCGGTGAGGCCGATCACCGTCTCGGCGGCGCCCAGCAGCAGGGCGCCGTCGGGAGCGAGCGCCTTGGCGATCCGCTCCAGCACGTCGGTCTTGGTCGGCGCGTCGAAGTAGATCAGCACGTTGCGGCAATAGACGATGTCGAACTGGCCGAGATGCTCGAACGGGCTCAGCAGGTTGAGCGGCCGGAAGCTCACCATCCCGGCGAGCGCCGGGCTGATCCGCCACTGCTCGCCGACCTGGGTGAAGTGCTTGACGAGGAGCTGCACCGGCAGGCCGCGCTGCACCTCGAAATGGCTGTAGAGGCCCAGCCGCGCCTTCTCCAGAACCTCCGTCGAGAGGTCGGTGCCGACGATCTCGATCTGCCAGCCGGCGAGCTGCGCCGCGGCCTCGTGGAGCATCATCGCGAGCGAGTACGGCTCCTGCCCCGTGGAGGCCGCCGCCGACCAGATCCGCAGGCGGCGCTGCGAAGCGCGGGCGGCGATGGCCTTGGGCAGCAGCACGTCGCGGAACAGGTCGAACGGAGCCCGGTCGCGGAAGAAGAAGGTCTCGTTGGTGGTCATCGCCTCGACCACCGCCTTCTCCAGCGCCCCCTCCCGCGACAGGCGCAGGGTGCCGACGAGGTCGGTGAGCGTCGCGATGTTGAAGCGGCGGCAGACGGGGGTGAGCCGGCTCTCGACGAGATAGCGCTTCTCCGCGCCGAGGCTCAAGCCGGAGCGCTTCCTGAGATAGTCGCGCAGGAACGCGAAATCCGCCTCGGTCATCAGACCCGCTCCGCGATCGCGCTGCGCAGGGCCGGTCCGATCTCGGGGAGCGGCAGGACGGCGTGGCACAGGCCGGCCTTGGCGACGCTGCCGGGCATGCCCCAGACCGTGCTCGTCGCTTCGTCCTGAGCAAGCAGGGTGCCGCCGGCCTCGACCAGCGCGCGGGCGCCCGCCGTTCCGTCCGAGCCCATGCCGGTGAGGATGACGCTGAGCGTCGCCCCGCCGTAGAGGGCGGCGGCGTCGAGGAACATCACGTCCACGGCCGGGCGGCAGAAATTCACCGGTGGCCCGTCGTCGAGGCGGATCACGGTGTCCGCGGCCGAGCCGGAGAGCCGCATGTGGCGCCCGCCGGGGGCGACGTAGATGCGGCCGGGCTGGATCCGCTCGTCGGCCTTGCCCTCGGCCGCCGGGAGGCCGATCCGGGCGCCGAGATGCTCGGCGAAGACGGCGGTGAAGACCGGTGGCATGTGCTGCACGATCAGCACCGGCAGGCGACGGAGCGTGGCCGCGCCGATCTTCTCCAGCACCTCGCCGACCGCCCGCGGGCCGCCGGTGGAGGAGCCGATCAGCAGGACGCGGGGCGGGGCCACGGTGCGGGGTTTCGGCCGCAGCGTCACCGTGCCCGACAGGCGCGAGACCGCCGGCGCGGCGGGGGTGGCGGAAGCGGCGGCCTCGACCGCGGTCGGCGCGGGGCGGCGCCGGGCGCGGGCGGCGCCGAAGACGCGGATGCGCTCGATCAGGTCGTTGCGGAAGCCGTCCGAGGTGGTGACGCCGCGGTTGCTCTCGGGCTTGGGGATGTAATCGACGGCGCCCAGCGCGAGGCAGCGCAGGGAGACGTCGGCGTTGCGCTGGGTCAGCGTCGACATCATCACGACCTGCACCCCCGGCTGCTTGGCGAGGATGAGGGGCAGAGCCTGGATGCCGTCGAGTTCGGGCATCTCGATGTCGAGGAGCACGACGTCGGGGTTGCAGCGGGCGAGCGCATCCACGGCGGCGCGGCCGTTGGGAGCGGTGGCGACCACCTCGTGGCCGGCCTCGCCGAGCCAGCGCGAGACGAGCCCGCGCACCACGGCCGAATCGTCGGCGACCAGCACCTTGATCGGGCTGCGGGCCGCCGGAGCGTGTGCGACGGCCGGGAATGCCGACATGGGGGACTCGTTTCCGGGGATCGAACAGGGGCGGAGACCCGGAGGGGCCCCCGGAGACAAATCAGGCGGCTTCGGACGGGCGGACCGCGAAGCCGACCTGGTCGAGCTTGGCCATCATGATCTCCCGGTCGAAGGGCTTCATGATGTACTCGTCGGCGCCCGCGCGCAGCGCCCGGGCGATGGCGCCGACATCGTTCTCGGTGGTGCAGAACAGGATCTTGGGCCGGTCGCCGAGGGGCGATTGCCGCAACTGCCGCAGCACCTCGTAGCCGTCCATGTTCGGCATGTTCCAGTCGAGCAGGATCACCGTCGGCATCGCCTCGGCGCACAGGGCCAGCGCGGTCGCGCCGTCCTCGGCGTCGCGGACGCTGAAGTCGAGGGTCTCCAGGATGCGGCGGGCGACCTTGCGGATCACCGCCGAGTCGTCGACGATCAGGGCCGTCTTGATGGCGCTTGTGGCCGAACCGGTCTTCATGGGCGCATTCCTCGGCTTCAGGCGACCTTCGCCTCGCGGGCGTCGCCGAAGGCGAGCAGCGCATCGACGTCGAGGATGACGAGAAGGCGTCCGTCGAGACGGTGGACGCCGAGCGAGATGTCGCGCCAGCGGGCATCGAGGTTGATCGGCACCGGCTCCTGCGTGTCGGCGCCGAGCTTCAGCACCTCGCCGACGCCGTCGACGATGAGGGCGAAGGTCTCGCCCGCCTGCTCCAGGCCGATGGCCATCTCGGCCGCGCCCGCCTCGCGCCCCGGAATGCCGAGGCGGCGGCGCAGACACAGGGCAGTGACGACGCGCCCGCGCAGGTTCAGGAGGCCGACGATCTCCCGCGGTGCCAGCGGCACCGGGGTGATGCCGGCGGGCACGAACACGTCGTGCACCCGGTCGATGGTGAGCCCGAACATCGTCTCGCCGACGAAGACGGTGACGTAGTCGGTGGTGTCGGTGGGAACGGCGTTTCCGTTGGCGGCCTGCATGGCGGCGTGTCCTCTTCCGGTCCGTTCGGGTCTCAGGCGGCGGCGCGGGTGTCGGCGGGCTGGCCGGCCTCGCCGATCTCGGCGAGCGCCGCGAGCAGGCCGCTGCGGTCGAACTTGGCGACGAGGTCGCTGATGGCGAGGCGGCGGGCCTGGTCGATGGCATCGGCGGCGACCGTCCCGGTCAGCGCGATCACCGGCATCTCGGCCAGCCGCCCCCCGGTCCCGCGCATGGCGGCGACGAGGTCGAAGCCGCTGCGGCCGGGCATGTCGAGGTCGCTGACCACGAGGTCGATGCCGGCATTGCCCTTGAGCAGGCCGAGCGCCTCGTCGGCGGAGGCCGCGGTGGTCACGCTGTAGCCGGCGGCCTTGAGCACCGGGGTCAGCATGTCGCGGAAGAAGGCCGAGTCATCGACCAGCAGGAGCGAGGGCGCCTTGACCACGGTCTTGCGCGGGCCCCGCGCCCAGTCGTCGTAGGCGAGCGGCAGGAAGTGGGCGATGTTGATGATGTCGGTCGCCCGGCCCCGCAGCACCGCCGAACCGATGAGGTCGGAGCGATCGGCCGAGATCTCGATGTCGAGGCGCTCCTCGACGATGTCGACGATCTCGTCGACCACGAGGCCCATGGCCCGGTCGCCGTCGGAGAACACGACGAGCGCCTGGCTGCCCTCGGAGCGGATCGCGATGCCCGGATCGGCCGGCACCAGCGGCATGAGGCGGCCGCGGTACTGGATCAGCGGGCGCCCGCCGAGATGCTCGATCTTCGAGGCGTCGATCTCCTCCAGCCGGGTGACGAGGGAGAGCGGAACCGCCTTGAAGCCGCCCGCGCCGCCCTTGAACACCAGGAGCGTCGCCTTGGCGTCGCCGGCCTCGACCTCCTCGGTCTCGGCCTCCGTCGCCGCGCCGGACTGGGCGCTCTGGCCCACCAGCTTGGCCACGCCGTTGGGATCGACGATCAGCACCACCGCGCCGTCGCCGAGGATCGTGTTGCCGGCGAACAGCGGGATGTGCCGCAGCTTCGACGACATCGGCTTCACGACGATCTCTTCCGTGTGGAAGACCTCGTCGACGAGCACGCCGAAGCGCTGCCGGCCGACCTGGGCCACCACCACGAAGCCCGCCTCGACGATCTCGCTCTCCTCGGCGATCGCCTGTCCGCGCATCAGCCCGTCGAGGGTGACGATCGGCAGGAGCCGCTCGCGCAGGCGCAGCACCGGCGCGCCGTGGATGCGCTCGATCGAGTTCGTGCTCTTGTTCTCGTCCTTGGGATCGACCCGCACCAGCTCCAGCACCGCGATCTGCGGCACGGCGTAGCGCTGCTCCCCGGCCTTGACGATCAGCGCCGAGACGATGGCGAGCGTCAGCGGGATCTTGATGGTGAAGGTCGTGCCCTTGCCGAGTTCGGTGGCGATGTCGACCACGCCGCCGATGGTCTCGATATTGGTCTTGACCACGTCCATGCCGACGCCGCGGCCGGAGACCGAGGTCACCGCCTTGGCGGTCGAGAAGCCGGCGTGGAAGATGAACTTCGCGACCTGCGCGTCGGTCATCCGCTCGACGTCGGCGGCGGGAGCGAGGTTGCGCTCGATCGCCTTCTTGCGGATCGCGGCGAGGTCGAGGCCCTTGCCGTCGTCGGCGATCTCGATCGTGATCGTGCCGCCCTCGTGATAGGCGGAGAGGCGGATCGAGCCGCGGGCGGGCTTGCCGGCCTTGAGGCGCTCGTTGGTGGCCTCGATGCCGTGGTCGGCCGAGTTGCGCACCATGTGGGTGAGCGGGTCCTTGATGACGTCGAGCACTTGGCGGTCGAGTTCGGTCTCGGCCCCCGACATCACGAGGTCGATGCCCTTGCCGAGTTCGGCCGAGAGGTCGCGCACGACGCGGGGCAGCTTCTGCCACGCATTGCCGATCGGCTGCATGCGCGTCTTCATCACGCCTTCCTGCAGCTCGGCCGTGACGTGGCTGAGGCGCTGGAGCGGGACCTTGTAGCCGGAATCCTCGTGGCGGCGGGCGATCTCGAGGAGCTGGTTGCGGGTCAGCACCAGTTCCGAGACCATCGTCATCAGGTGCTCGATGGTGTCGACGTTCACGCGGATCGTCTGAACCTTGGCCACCGGGCCTTCCCCGCTCCCTTCGGAGGCGGGCGCCGTGGCCGCGGGGCGCTCGTGAGCCTGGGCGGGTGCCGTCGGCTCCGGCGCGCTCTCGAAATCGGGCTCGGCGGCTTCGAGGACGGGCTCGATCGCGGGCGCGGGGGCCGGCGCAGAGACGGGCGCGGGAGCGGCCGGAGCGGAAAAGTCATCGGGGCCGGGCGCTTCCATGAAGGCGCGCTCCAGGTCTTCCAGCGAGACCTCGCCGGGCTTCAGCTCACGCTCCACGATCGGCGGCAGATCGGGCAGCGGCGGGGGCGGCGGAGCCGCGGCGGCGGGCGCCTCCTCGGAGGCCATCGCCTCCAGGGCGCCGATCAGGTCGGCATCGGCGCCGGCGGGCTCGGAACCGGTGGCTTCGAGATCGGCGAGGATCGCCTTGAGCCGGTCGAGGGTGGCGAGGATCAGGGTGACCGAGGCGCCGCTGACGGGATAGCCGTCGCGGAAGCGCCCCATCAGCGTCTCGGCCGCGTGGGCCAGCGCTTCGAGCCGCGGCAGCCCGAGGAAGCCGCAGGTGCCCTTGATGGTGTGGACGAGCCGGAAGATGTTGCGCAGGATCTGCTGGTTGTTGGGATCCTGCTCGAAACGGACCAGCTCCGCATCGACCGTGTCCAGATGCTCGGCGCTCTCGACCAGAAACTCGCGAAGCAGATCGTCCATGGGGGGTACTCGTCTACGCGCACAAAGAGGCGTGCGACGAGCACTCTCGCCTTGGAAAGTTAGTGAAGCGTTGAGGGCGGGGCCCGCTTCACAATTGTTTTTAGAAAGAGCAGGCCGGGTTCCGGAAGAAGAGGCGTCCGGGCAGAGGCCCGGATCCTTCGGACCCACCGGTCATCGGCCGTGGACGCTCCGGCCGCCGGCCACCGCGCGGCGGGCCTGCGGCGAGAGGCCTAAGGCGAGGGGTTCAGGCGAGCTGCGTGTCCGGCGGGGCGCTGTCGGAGGGGCGCTCGTCCTCGACGCTGGGGGCGGGCGCGCCGGGCAGGCCCACCGCGGCCTCGGTGGGCGTGGCGGTGACCGTCACCTCGTCGCCTTCGATGGCGAAGCGCACATCCATCGCCGCCGCGCGGGCGACGAGGCCGGCATAGAAGGGCAGGATGCCGTGGGCATCGACGCTGCCGCCCTCGGGCGTGCCGGCGATCAGCGCCTCGACATGGGGCGGGATGCGGGCGTGGCTGCCCTTGGCGCGGAGGACGAGGCGCGGGGCGTCGCCGCCGCCGGTTACCGCCACGTCGATCACGCCGCCGCGGGGGATCGCGCTGGAGGCGATGACCACGAGGTTGAGCAGGAGCTTGACCTTGTTCTTCGGGAACAGGGCCTGGGGAGCGCTCCAGGTGATCTGCGTCTTCTCGTCGGCGAACATGGCCCGCGAGACCTTCTCGGCGTCGGCCAGATCGATCGAGGCGCCGGCCGAGCCCGCCGCGCCGAAGGCGATGCGGGCGAACTGCACCCGGGCCGAGGCGGTGCGCGCACTCTTGCGGATCAGTTCGAGCGCGAATTCGCGCATGGAGGGGTCGTCGTCGTCCTCCAGCACTTCGAGGCCGTTCACGATCGCACCGATCGGGCTGATCACGTCGTGGCACACGCGCGAGCACAGCAGGGCCGAGAGGTCGAGGGCGTCGAGGGTGAGGCTCGTGGTACCGCTCATACTACCGCTCATGGCGCGCTCCGTTCCCGGCCTGTCGTCCGGCTGTCGAAAGAGGGTTCGCGAGGTGTCGTCGATCGGTGAGCCGCCCCTCGGATGCGGCGGGCACCGGATAGGGCCCAAGCGAATAGTCACCGCCGGCCACTTTGGAAAGCCGCGGACATCGATCCCGAGGTTCGAATCCTTGCGCGCCCTCTGCTTGCGCGCCGTGCGGGCGACGGCGGGGCGGCGGCCTCCGGTCTCGGTGGCCCGCGGGGCGAGGCAGCGCCCGCAGGGCACGAGGTCCCGAATTCGCCGCAACCGGCGCGCATGGAGGCCGCGTCACGAAAGCGTGCACAGGGGATTGGCCGGCTTTCGGATCGACAAGCCCCCTTCCGTCATTGATGACAGTGTGATGACCGCCCCCGCCTCCATCCCGGCCTCCGCTCCGGCCGGTGCTCCGGCCATCCCGCCGGTTTCCCTGACGGCGCCCGTTCCGGCCGCGATGCGGGACGCCATCGCGGAACAGCTCGCCGGGATCGCCTGCGAGGCGGGGCGCATCCTGCGGGGCTATCACGGCGGCGATTGTCCGCACGTCATCAAGCCCGACGGCTCGCCCGCGAGCCTCGCGGACACGCGCTCCGAGGAGCTGATCGTCTCGGCGCTGGCGCAGGCCTTCCCTGGCATCCCGGTGATCGCGGAGGAGACCTCCTGCACCGCGCGGGCCGCGCCCCTGTTCTTCCTCGTCGATCCCCTCGACGGCACCCGCGACTTCCTGGCCGGCAACGCGCAATACTGTGTCAATATCGGCCTCGTGCAGGGCGACCGCCCGATCGCCGCGGCGCTGGCGGCCCCGGGCCTCGGCCGGGTCTGGGCGGCGGGCACCACCGCCCGCGAGGCGCCGATCCGCGAGGGGCGGCCGGGGACGTTCCGGGCGGTGGGCGTGCGCGCGGCGCGCGCGGACGGTCTCGTCGCCCTCGTCAGCCGCCTGCACGGCGACAGCGACACCGATGCCTGCCTGCAGCGGCTACCCATCGGCGAGCGTCGGGTCGCCTCCTCGGCGCTCAAGTTCTGCCTGATCGCGTCGGGCGAGGCGGATCTCTACGTGCGCTGCGTCCCCACCATGGAGTGGGACACGGCGGCCGGCGACCACGTGCTCACCATGGCCGGCGGATGCGTCGTCGGGCCGGACGGGGCGACGATCACCTACGGCCATCACGCCCGCCTCTACCGCAACGGCCCCTTCGCGGCGCTCGCCTCGTCGGCTTACCGCGACGCCCTCGACCTGCCGCGACAGAGCGCCGTGTCCTATTTCGACCGCCGCCGGGCGGGGGAACTGGTGGCGCCGGATGCGGCAAAGGGCTCCTGACGGCGGGTTTAACCGGCCGTTAACCCAAACTTGACTTGATCGGCACCGAGACTGCGCGCTCCCTGCGGGCCTCGATCCGATGTCGCTTCCGCCGATGGAAGCACCCGTGCGCCGGGCAGGACCCGGCCGGAGAGGCGGGCAAGGACACCGGTGGAGGAGACCGGTCGGAGGGAGCCGGTTAAGGGAGACCGACATGCCGCACGATCCCATCCGACCCGCTGCGACGACCCGCCGCGCCGCCCTGCTCGGCCTCTCCGCCGGGCTCTCGAGCGGACTTCTGGGCGCGGTCGTCCCCGCCGCGGCCTACCAGGATGACGGCGTCCGCCCGGACTCGTTCCGTGCGTCCGAGGTGGTCGAGAACGGCCACCGCTTCTTCGGCAGCGTGTCCCGCGGCCTCGCCCTCACCGTCGAGGAGGCGACCCGGCGCTGGGGCGAGCCCAACGGCTACATCCTCGGCCAGGAGGCGTCCGGTGCCATCGTCGGCGGCCTGCGCTTCGGCGAGGGCACGCTCTACACCCGCAATGCCGGGCAGCGCCGGATCTACTGGCAGGGCCCGACGCTGGGCTTCGACGTCGGCGGCGATGGCGCGCGCACCATGATGCTCGTCTACAACCTGCCTGCCGTGCGCGACCTCTACCGCCGCTTCGGCGGCGTCGACGGCTCGGCCTACTTCATCGGCGGCTTCGGCATGACGGCCGTGACCGATGGCGGCATCATCGTGGTGCCGATCCGTTCCGGCGTCGGCGCCCGTCTCGGGATCAATGTCGGCTACCTGAAATTTACCGGCCGCCCGACCTGGAACCCGTTCTGATCTCCCTCCGGTCGACTCCTGCCGCAACCGGGCATGCGCGCCGCAGTCGCCTGTCCGGTGACGGGGCCGGCGGTCGGGCACGCAAAGCGCCCGCGGAGGCGGTTGCCGACGCTTAAGGCTCGAGACGAAGACAGGGCGCTTGCCTCCGCGCGGGCAAGACAGGCAAAAGACGCGGCGGCCGGACCTGCCGGCCGAGGCGGCGTGAGGGTCCGTTCGTGATCGAGACCGTGATGATCTTCGGGCTCGGCTTCCTCCTGGCGAGCCTGTGCGCCCTGACGATCCTGCCGACCGTGAATGCCCGCGCCGCCCGCCTCGCCCGGCGGCGGATCGAGGCGACCCTGCCGGTCAGCGTGTCCGAGGTCGTGGCCGAGCGCGACCACCTGCGGGCGGAGTTCGCCGTCGCGCAGCGCCGGCTGGAGCGCAAGGCCGAGGCGGTCGCCGCCCGGCGCCACGCCGACATGGCCGCCATCGGGACCCGCACCATGGAGGCGGAGGCCGCGGTCGCGGCCCGGATCCTCAGCGAGGCCGAGGTGGCCCGCGCCCTCGAGCGCATCGCCGGGCTCGACCGGGAACTCGCCCAGGCCCGCGCCGAGGGCGAGACCGGGCTCGCCACCCTCCACGCCCTGGAGGAGGCCCACCGCGCGATTCTCGACGACCTCAAGGCCACACGCCGGACGCATGGGGCGAGCGCGCCGTCGATCGCCGGGGACGCGGAGATCTCGCCGCAGGCGGGCATCGAGGCCGAGGTCGAGGCCCTGCGCGCGGAGCTGAAGGCGGCCCAGGCCGCCCTGGCCGCGCGGGGGAGCGACGACACGGCCGAGCTGCGCCGCCGCATCTCCGAGGTGGCCGACGCGCTCGCCCGGCGCGACCGTCTGCCCCAGGCCGGTGCTTTCCCGCCCGCCTCCCCGGCGCTCGCCGAAAGCTGAAACGCCGAGAACCCGAACGCCAGGAGCCGAAACGCCGGGAGCCGAAACGCACCGAACGAAGCGTGGCCGCGGCCTATCCTGCCCTCATCCCCGGTCGCGTCCCTTGCGGCCTCCGGCACGAGTCCGTAAGCACCGTAACCATCTTGCGTTTGCCCCGGACCCGCCTTGTTTCGACCATGCGGGGGCATCATCGCGCCGGGATCTCCTCTCGCAACTCTCTTCCCACGAACCGCGATCGAGCGAACATCATGGCTTTGAAGCTGACGCCCCTGGTTCTCGCCCTCACGGGGGCGGCCGTCCTGTTGGCTGCTCCCGTGCAGGCGCAGCAGTCCAAGCGCGGCAACGAGACGCTCAAGAAGTACTGCACCGGCGATTACCTCAGCTATTGCGGCAATCTCGATCCGGACGATCCGGCCACCGACCAGTGCTTCAAGACCAACTGGTCGAAGCTCTCCGAGAACTGCCGCCGGGCGATCGACGCCTACACCCCGCCGAAGGATTCCGCGCGCGGCAACAAGAAGGGCTGAGGCGCGCTGCGGGGCCGTGGCGGTCACGCCCTATCGGGACGGGGCCTCAACGGCTAAGCTCGCGCGGCCAGACCGCTGCCACGCCGCCTCGCCGGAAAGAATCGCCGGAAATCCCGATGCCCGCCCGCTCCGCCCGCCTCTCGATCCTGATCGCGCTCGGCCTCGCCCTGGCCTGCTCGGCCTGCGGCCGGCGCGGCAGCCTGGAGCCGCCGGGCGCGGCCGTGTCCGAGCCCGCGCCGGGCACGCGCCCCGGCGTTCCGGCCTCGGCGCGGAGCCTGCCGGGCAGCACGATCTCCGTGGGCGATCGCGGCGCCGCCCCCGATCCCGAGGCGGTGCAGGCGGGCGACGAACTGAGTGCCGCAGCGATCCCCGCGGGCGGCGACGGCGTTCCGGTCACGACCTCCCGCGGGTCCAAGCGCGGCTACAGGGTTCCCAAGGAGCCTTTCATCCTCGACTCGATCCTGTAGCGCACGAGTCCGCGCGAGCCGGGTTCGGTTCGGTGTAGACAGCGCGTCGCCGGACGCGTCATTCGAGCGGGCCGGGCGGGCCGGCGGATTTTCCTGAGATGCACCACTTCCACTACCGCGACGGACGGCTCCACGCCGAGGACGTCGACCTGACCGCGTTGGCGGACGAGGTCGGTACGCCGTTCTACTGCTACAGCACCGCCACCCTGGAGCGGCATTACCGCGTCTTCGCGCAAGCCTTCGCGGGCGACGACGCGCTGGTGTGCTTTGCCATGAAGGCGAATTCGAACCAGGCCGTGCTCGCCACCCTCGCCCGCCAGGGCGCGGGCATGGACATCGTCTCCGAGGGCGAATTGCGCCGGGCGCTCGCCGCGGGCGTGCCGGGCGAGCGCATCGTCTTCTCCGGTGTCGGCAAGACCCGCGAGGAGATGGCCGCCGCCCTCGACGCGAACATCCTCTGCTTCAACGTCGAGAGCGAGCCCGAACTCGCCGCGCTGTCGGAGGTCGCGGCCTCCCGCGGACGCAAGGCGCCGGTCTCGATCCGGGTCAATCCGGATGTCGATGCGCTCACGCATGCCAAGATCTCCACAGGCAAGTCCGACAACAAGTTCGGCATCCCGATCTCCCGCGCCCGCGCGGTCTATGCCGGGGCGGCGCGTCTGCCGGGCCTGGAGATCGTCGGCGTCGACGCGCATATCGGCAGCCAGATCACCGACCTGACCCCCTTCGACAACGCCGCGCGCCTGCTCTGCGAACTGGCCCGCGACCTCCTCGCCGACGGTCACCGGCTGCACCATGTCGATTTCGGCGGCGGCCTCGGCATCCCCTACCGCGACGACAACGCGCCCCCGCCCGACCCGGCGGCGCTCGCGGCGATCCTGCGTCCGCATTTCAAGCCGCTCGGCCTGCGCCCGGTCTTCGAGATCGGGCGGATGATCGCCGGCAATGCCGGCATCCTGGTCACCCGCGTGATCTACGTGAAGCCCACCGACGAGAAGACCTTCGTCATCGTCGACGGGGCGATGAACGACCTGATCCGCCCGACGCTCTACGAGGCGTTCCACGCCCTGCGCCCGCTGCGCGAGCCCGCCCCCGATACGCCCCGGCTCACGGCGGACGTGGTCGGCCCGGTCTGCGAGAGCGGCGACTACCTCGCGCTGGGCCGCGAGATGCCGATGGCGGCGCCGGGCGACCTGATCGCGGTGATGAGCGCGGGCGCCTACGGTGCGGTCCAGGCCGGCACCTACAACAGCCGCCGCCTCGTGCCCGAGGTGCTGGTGAGCGGCGACCGCGCGGCGGTGGTGCGCCCGCGCCCGAGCTATGACGACCTGATCCGCCTCGACCGCCTGCCCGACTGGCTCGCCTGAGGATCGCCGCGGAGCCGGAAGGCCCGCTGCCCGTTGCGTAAGGGTGTTGCCAACCTCAAAAGATTGCTCATGAAGACTGCCGATTGCGACATCCTGATCCTGCCCGGCTATGCCGGCTCCGAGGAGGAGCATTGGCAGGCACGCTGGGCGGCCCGGCTGAAGACCGCGCGGATCGTTGCGCAGGACGACTGGCACCGGCCCGACCCGGAGGCGTGGCGCAGCCGCGTCGTGGACGCCGTGCAGGCCGCGACCCGGCCGGTGATCCTCATCGCCCACAGCCTCGGCGTGGTCGCGGCGGTCGAGGCCGCGCCGCGCTTTCCCGAAGGCGTGGTGCGCGGCGCCCTGCTGGTGGCCTTCCCCGACATCGAGGCGGGCGCCGACCTGCCCGAGAGCGTGCGCGCCTTCGCCCCCGTCCCGCGCGATCCGCTGCCCTTCCCCTCGCTGCTGGTGGCCAGCCGCACCGATCCGCACTGCACCTACGAGCGGGCGGAGGACTATGCCTATGCCTGGGGGTCGGCGCTGGTGGATGCGGGCGAGGCCGGCCACATCAACGTCGCGAGCGGCCACGGCCCCTGGCCGGAAGGCCTGATGCGGCTGGCGGGCTTCCTCGCCCCGCTCTGAGGCGGCGGAGCCGTTGGCGGCTGCTCGAATAGTGTATTACCGCTCAGGGGCTTGGGCCGATTTTCATCAAATGCGTGGGAACGCGGCTCTAAAAATATTCTTTGACCCAGGATAAATTGGGAACTTAAATTTCCTTAATTGCTTTCTCCGGGCAGACCGGCCGGCAAAGCCGGTCGTACAATTCCGGAGGGACGCAAACGTGACGCTCACGAAGACCATTGCTACCGCCACCGCCTTCGCCTTCATCGCCGGTTCCGCGCTCGCCGCGCCGTGCAACACCGGCAGCACCAACGCCAAGGCTCCGAGCGATTCCACCGCCGCCAACAGCAGCACCGGCAGCGGCGCCGATGCCGGCTCGAAGAACCTGGCGGGCGGCCAGCAGCCGGCTTCGCCCGGCACGGTCGGTGCGATGAACAATGTCGGCGCCGGCCAGGGCGTCGGCAACAAGCCGGGTTCCGAGCAGACGGCTTCCGCCAAGAACACCGCGGGCGGCGAGCAGCCGGCAGCGCCGGGCACGGTCGGCGCGATGAACGCCGCTGGCCACGACCAGAAGCTCGGCGACAAGAAGGGCGGCGACGACTGCTGATCGCAGCGCCTGAGCCGTAAAGGAAAGAAGCTCCCGGGGCATTCGGCCCCGGGAGCTTCTTTTTGGGGCGCAGCCCCAATCCCCGCCAAAGGAATGATCCCTTTGGGATCCCGCTATTCCTGACCCTCGCCACTGCGAAAAAGCTGGCCGGCGACGTCGTTGACCGTCGGTGGGCTCACGCGCACGAAGGGGAGGGGACGGCAGACGGCGAGTGCCGCGAGGCCGAAGCGGGCGGTCATCAGGCCGTTGAGAACGCCCTCGCCGAGCTTGGCCGAGACGCGGGCCGCGAGCCCGAGGCCGAGCACCTGATGCAGCATGCCCTCGCCGACCGCCATGCCGCCGGTCACGGTGAGATGGGCGAGCGCGGCCCGGGCGAGCCGGAGGAAGCCGAGCAGGCCGGGGCGCCCGCCATAGATCGCCGCGATCCGGCGCAGCAGCCGCGCGGCGGAGAACACCACGAACGCGACGTCGACGATCGCCCGCGGGCTCAAGGCCGTCACCGCCGAAACCTGGCTCGCCGCCTGGGCGATCGCCGCCTTGGCCTGCCGGTCGAGGGGGCTCAGCAACTCGCCCTCGGCCAGCGCCAGCCGGTCGTCCACGTCGAGGATCGCATCGCCCACCGCGTCGAGGCGTCGGAGAGCGGGCGCGAGCGCCGGCCGGTCGGCGTAGAAGCCGCGCAGCTCCTGCACCACGCCCTGTGCCGCGGTGTGGTCGCGGGCCGTGAGCGCCGCGAGCGCCCGCCCGCGCAACGCCTCGATCTTGCGCTCGCGCCAGACCCCGAGCGCCTCGCGGGCGACGAGGGCCGTGAGCGCGACCAGGGCGACGGCGAGGAGGGCGAGCGCGACCCAGCCGAGCCAGGGCGCGGTGGCGAACAGGTCGGTGATCAGGCGCTCGACCGAGAGACCGACGGCGATGGTGACGAGGCCGCCCAGCGCGCTGAACAGGATCGACAGCCACGGCGCCCGGCGCCGGGGCGCCACAGGCACCGCGACGCCGTCGGCGGCGTCCACGATCTCGTAGGGCTCGTCGATGAGCCGCACATCGGGCCGCAACTCGGGCCGCGGCGGCGCCTCGGCGGACGCGGCCTCCGGCGGCGGTTGGTCGGTGGAGGGGATGCGGAAGGCGCGCGGGCGCTGCGGGTTGGTCACGTCAGCCGATCCCCGATCAGGAACTGCATGGCCCGGTCGAGCCGGATCTGCGGCAGGTGGCCCGGCCGTCCGAGGGCGTCGGGCCGGACCGGCGGCGGGCGGAAGCGGGGGAAGCGGAACGAGCCCGGCGGGACCGCCCCATCGAGCACCGCTTGCGGGTCGGCGGGCAATTCGCCGGGAAACACCGCGGCTTCCGAGAGACCGTCGAAGATCTCGTCGCCGACATGCTCGCCCGCCTCCGGCGTGCCGGAGACCGCGCGCAGCACCTCGCCGCCATCGTGGACCGTGGTCTCGCGGGTGGCGCGGACGGAGGCGAGCGCCACGGTGCCGACCCGCGCGCCCGCGGCCTCGGTCCGGCGCATGGCGCGGGAGACGAGCAGGCGCAGCAGCGCGTCGAGCCGGTCGTGGCTCGACTGGTGGAGGTGATCGGCCTTGGTCGCGGCGAACATGATCCGGTCGGCCCGCGGCGCGAAGAAGCGCGAGAGCAGGCTGTTGCGGCCGATCCGGAAGGCGAGCAGCACCGCGTCGAGCGCCTCCTCCAGTTCGGCCAGCGCCGCCGGCCCGGAATCGACCGCCGAGAGCACGTCCACCAGCACGATCTGCCGATCCACCCGCTGGAAATGCTCGCGGAAGAACGGCTCCACCACCTTGCTCTTGTAGGCCTCGAACCGCCGCTCCATCAGCGCACCGAGGCTGCCGGGGACTTGGCTTTCCTCCAGGCGGTCGAGGGGGGCGAAGGTCAGCATCGGCGAGCCAGCCAGATCCCCGGGCATCAGGAAGCGCCCCGGCGGCGTGGTGGCCACCGATTCCGCGCCCGCACGCAGCGCCCCGAGATAGGCCTTGAAGGCGTTGGCGGCACGCTCGGCCAGCACCTCGTCGAGGGGGGCTGCGGGGTCGAGTTCCTGCATGAGCGCGAGCCAGGGCGCGGCGATCCCGGCCCGGCCCGCCCGGCGGGTGCCGGCGATGGTGGCGCGCGACCACGCGACGTAGCTCTGATCGACCAGCGCCAGATCGAGCAGCCACTCGCCGGGATAGTCCACCACGTCGAGCATGAGGGTGGCCGGGCCGGTGCGCCAACCGCCGGCGCGCTCGTACTCGATGGCGAGGCGGAACTGACTGATCCGGTCGGTCGAGCCGGGCCAGCGCCGCGCCTCGGTGAGCGCGGCGAAATTCTCCTCGAAGGGGAAGCGCGGCACGTCGTCGTCGGGCTGCGGCACGAGCCGCGCCCGCCGCAGGCGGCCGGCTTGCGCCGGCTCGAAGGCGGGCAGGGCATGGCCCTCCACGAGGTGGTGGATCAGGGCCGTGGTGAAGACGGTCTTGCCCGAGCGGGCGAGGCCGGTGACGCCGAGCCGCAGCGTCGGCTGGATCAGGAGGTCGCTGGAGGCTTCCGCGAAGGCCTTGATCGCGGAACCCGCTTGCGCGGCGTAGTCGAAGAGGGGCGGCAAGGCGGGCTCGGGCGGCGGGCTTCGGTGGGAAGCGGGACGGGCTGTCAGGTGGCGCGCAAGCGCGGCGATCTCAAGATGCGTCCGCTCTGGACCGGAAGGTCCCCCCTCACGCGAACGAAAGCCGGTCTCGGTCGAGGCGCGGGTCGTAGAGCCACTTCCGGACCTTGCGCGCCGTGATCTTCGCCGCGTCGGGATGGGCGGGATTGATGAGGGCGTTCTGTTCCTCCGGGACGATGACGGAGGGGACCAGCAGGAGCGCCGACCGGTTTCCGTTCGCCCAGTCCGTGCCGAAGGCAAGGCTGACGAGGCCCGCCGGCTCGGCATCCCAGCCGACGGGCAGGGTGTCCGGCGTTGCGACCTCGGCCGACGCCCAGACGTCGTCCGGCACGTCGATCTCGACGAGGTACCGGTTCAGCGGCAGGCCGCCGGCATTGAGGTGGACGAAGGTTTCGAGGCAGGCGAGGGCCCGGCTGCCCGCCGCGTAGACCAGCGCGACTCCGACGTCGTTCCAGCGACCGCCGGAGAGCTTGGCGCCGGTCCCCGACATATCGTCGGCGGTGTAGGACCGGGCGTCCGTCCCGATCCGCCACAGCGACCGGCTCACGCATAGGCTCCGCTCTGGATCTGCGCCAACGCGCGCGACACCAGAGCTTGGCCTTCCATCGTGTCGAGGAGGTCGAGCGGCTTGCCGCCGCCCAGCGCCGGCAGGGGCTCGCGCAGCCAGCGCGACAGCCAGCCCGGCGCGTCGAAATCCTGCGCCGTGCCGGATTCCTGGATCATCGCTTCGAGCTGCCCGACCAGCTTGGCGAGGCCGACGACCCGCTCGCTGTCCTCGGCCGAGAGGGCCTCGTCCCTCGCCGCCTTCTTGTTCACCGTGGCCGTCTTCAGGTTGAGGGCATCGAACATCACTTGCTGGTCGAGATGCAGCGCGGTGATGAAGCCCTTGACCGTCCTGGCCGGAACCCCGGCTTTGATGACCTCGATGCGGTCGAAGGGTGAGGCGCGGTAGAGATCGAGATAGGCGAAGGGCCGCGCGCCGGGATGTGCACCGGGATGCGTGCCGGAAGGCGCATCGGGACCGCGCGACTTCCTCCGCTTGACCACGGCCTTGGCCGTCGTGTCCGTCATCGCGACTGCTCCTTCGAGCAACAAAATAGCTCGTTTGAGCAAGGCTGCAAGAGGTTCCGGAGACGCCCTCGTGCGTCACGCCGCGCGCAGGGCCCGGATCGTTCCCAGCGTATCCGTCCGCAGCGCCGCGAGGCGGTGGATCAGGTCGGGAAGGTCGCCGCCGTCCCGGCAGGCGGCCTCGATCTCGCGGCATAGATCGGAGAGCGCGACGAAGCCGAGGGCGCCTGCCGCGGCGACCATGGCGTGGGCGTCGTAGGCGAGCTGCTCCCGGTCGAAATCGCCCCGACCCGGTTCGGCGCCCTCGGGCAGGAAGCGCAGTTCGAGGTCGAGTTCGAGCAGGGACAGGAGCGACAGCACACGCTCACGGCCCATCGTGTCCTGCACGGCGGCGAAGGTCGCGCGGTCGAGCACCAAGCCGCCCTCGCCGTGCGCGCGATCCCCATCGCGCGGCCATTCGGATCGGGTCCTGACGCGTTCCGCGGGCGGGAGGGCCGCAGCCGCGCCGTCCCGCGCCCGCTGCGCCCCGATGACCCGCCAGCGCTCGATCACGGCGCAGAGCTGGGCGCGCTTGAACGGCTTGCCGACATGGTCGTCCATGCCCGCTGCGATCAACTCCTGCACCTGCCCGTCGAGAACGTTGGCGGTCATCGCCACGATCGGCAGGCGGGCCGCGGGGCCGGCCATGGCCCGGATCCGCCGGGCCGCGGTCAGACCGTCCATGCCCGGCATCTGCACGTCCATCAGCACGACGGCGTAGGGGTCGGTTCCGGCCTCCGGACCGTAGGCGGCCTCGATCGCCGCCAGCGCCGCGTGTCCGTCGCCCGCCACGTCGACGCGGTAGCCCTGCACCTCCAACACGGCGCGGGCCAGCGTCTGGTTGATCGGCACGTCCTCGACGAGCAGCAGCCGGGCCGGCCGCGCCGCTTCCAGGCGTTGCGGCGCGGCCTCGGCGGCGCGCGGAGGGGCGCCGGCCGGCAGGGCCAGGGTGAACCAGAAGATCGAGCCGACCCCCTCGACGCTCTCGACCCCGATCGCACCCCCCATCATGGTGACGAGGCGCTGGCAGATCGCGAGGCCGAGGCCCGACCCGCCGAAGCGGCGGCTGATCGAGCCGTCGACCTGGCTGAAGGGCTTGAACAGCCGGTGCTGCTGCGAGGGCGCGATGCCGATGCCGGTGTCGCGGATCTCGAAGCGCAGCGCCTCCCGCCGCCCGCCCTCCGCGTCCCGGACGGAACCCTCGTAGCGGACGGTGAGGGTGACCGAGCCGGCCGGGGTGAACTTGACCGCGTTGTTGAGCAGGTTGAACAGCACCTGCCGCAGGCGGTTCGCGTCGCCGATCACGCTCGCGGGGAGGTTCCGATCGATCCGCGCCTCGACGGTCAGCGCGCTCTTGAGGGCGCTGCCCCGGATGATTGCGACGGTGTCCTCGATCAGCTTGCCGAGGGCGAAGGGAAGCGGGTCGAGCGCGAGCTGGCCGGCCTCGATCTTGGAGACGTCGAGGACGTCGTTGACGACGGTGAGCAGGACCTCGCCCGAGACGCGGATCAGCTCCAGCCGGCGCTGATCCTCCGGATCCCGCTCGGGACGGTCGAGGAGCAGGTCGGCGTAGCCGAGGATGCCGTTGAGCGGCGTGCGGATCTCGTGGCTCATCGCCGCGAGGAACTCGCTCTTGGCCGCGCTCGCCCGCTCCGCCTCCACCGTGGCGGCCCGGGCTTCGGCAGTGGCCGCCCGCAGAGCCGCCTCCGCCGCCTTGCGGTCGGTGATGTCGAGATGCAGCCCGAGCATCCGGTAGGGCCGGCCCTCGCCGTCGTAGAGGGTGCGGCCGGAGGTGTAGAGCCAGCGCTCGCCCACGCGATACTCCGCCGTGAAGCGGCTCCGGCTGTCGACGGCGTGGTGGATATGATTCCATGCCTCGACGACGTCGTCGGGATGGATCGTCGCCGTCCATTCCGTCGGCGACAGGGCGCGGGGCCCGCCGGTCTCGGGCAGGCCGTAGAGGCGCACGCTCTCCGGCGACAGCAGCGTGATGCCGGTGCGCAGGTTCCAGTCGAAGGTGCCGGCCTCCGCGCCCTCCAGGGCGATGCCGAGCAGGCGGCTCGTATCCTCCATGGCGAGGCGGGCGGAGACGATCTCGTCGATGTCGAGCGCGGTGCCGATCCACTCGGTCACCTCGGCCGGATTGGCCGCACTGCGGATCGGGGTGAGCGACAGCTTGTGCCAGCGGTAGGAGCCGTCCCGTGCCCTCAGGCGCCACTGGCCGTCGTACCCTTGGCCGCTCGTCCGGGCCGCTTCCCAGGCCGCCTCCATTGCCGGGGCGTCGTCGGGATGGTTGCGGGCGAGCCGTTGCTCCCGTGAGAGGCCGATCGGTCCGTAATAGTCCGCGAAGCGCGTGTTGACGTAGGTCGCCTCGCCGCTCTCCGGATCGACGGTCCAGACGAGCAGCGGCAGCGCGTCGGAGAGGCTGCGGTAACGCATCTCGCTGTGGCGCATCTCCGCCTGGATCCGCAGCCGGTCGGTCACGTCCATGAGGATGCCGAACAGCCCGATGGTCCGGCCGGCCTCGTCGGTCTTGCCGGTGCCGCGCACCATCACGTCGCGAACCGTTCCGTCGGGGCGCGCGAACCGCGCCTCGAACTCGAAGTCGCCCCCACCGGCGATCGCCGCGGCGATGACCGCATCGACCCTCCCGCGATCGGCGGGGTGGCACAGTTCGGCGAGGTGGGGATGCTGCGCCGCCGGGGCCTCGGGGTCGAGGCCGGCGATGCGCAGCAGGCTCTCCGAGTAGAGCGGGTGGCCGCTGACGAAGTTGATGCGCCAATGGCCGACCTGAGCGATCTGCTCGGCCATGGTGAGCAGCGAGTTGGCGCTCGCCCGCTGCTCGATCTCCACGCCCTGGGCGCGGATGGTGCTCTCGTGGATTCGGCGCAGGGCCTTCTCGCTGGCGGTGACCAGATTGTCGCGCCGCAGCCGCATCTGCGCCGTCACGATCTCGGCGAGATCGCGCAGGGCCGCCGCGTCGTCCGGCGTGAAGTCCCGGGGCTGCGAATCGCCCAGGCAGAGGGCGCCCAGCCGCACCCCCGGCCGCAGGATCAGCGGGGCGCCAGCGTAGAACACGACGTGGGGCGGGCCGGTCACGATCCCGAGCCCGGAGAAGCGCGGGTCGCGGCGGGCATCGCGGACCACGAGGATCGCGTCCTGCTCGATCGTCCGGTCGCAGAAGGAGCCTTCTCGCGGCGTCTCCACCGGCATCGTGCCGGAGCAGGCCTTGAGCCACTGCCGCTCGGCATCGACCAGGCAGATATAGGCCGCCGCGACCCCGAACAGGCGCTGCGCCGTCCGGCAGACGGCCTCGAACGGCGTCTCCGGATCGCTGTCCAGGAGGCGCAGCGCATGCAGGGCCGCAAGGCGCTCGGCCTCGCTCGCCGATTCCGTGGTCACGGCCTCACCTTCGCTCCGGACACCGTGCGCTCGCCTCCGCCTCCCACCTCGCGTCCTCCGTCCGTTCCGGCCGGCACTGCAACGCTTGGATGTCCTGCGATGCGCCCCCGGAAGGGGCCGGTCAAGGGTGAAATCAGGGGTGAAATCAGAGGTAAGCCTGCTGCGTGCAGGCGGGCGGCCTCCAACGCCCAGATCATCCCCAGCATCATGTAGACATGGCGCCACTTTTCCACGTCGATCTGCAGGGCCTGGAGGAAGAACATCAATAGCGCCGGGAACACGATCTGCGCGTAGGCGCGGTAGGGCGAGGGGCGCAGCATCAGCCGGACACCGACGAAGGTGGTCGCCGCCACGAGGGCGATGAAGACGGTGCCCGCGACCCAGCCGCCGTTGGCGAAGCTGCCGATATAGGAATTGTGCGGCTCGAGGTTGAAGATCTGGCGCCAGCGTAAGGGGCCGAAACCGAACGGCTCCTCCAGCAGCATGCCCATGCCGCGGATCTGATTGCCGAAACGGCCGGTCTCGCCCTCGTCGTAGTCCTGCGTGACCGCGGCGCGGGTCTGGAAGGTCTGGGCGACGCTGTCGATCGACAGCAGCCCGGCGAGGGCGACCGCACCGAAGCCGACGGTGACGAGGCCGAGCGTCACGATCCGCCGCCGCAGGGCGCGGGATCGGCTCGTCGCGTAGAGCGCCCCGACCATCACGACCACCGCCACCACCGTGCCGCCCCAGGAGCCGCGGGAGAAGGACAGGAAGATGCCCGCCATCACGACGACGAGGCTGGCCAGCGACAACAGCGGCCGCCGGGTCGAGCCGGAGAGGAGGCCGTGGATCAGGTAGAGCGCGCCGAGCGTCAGGAAGGAGCCGAACACGTTCGGGTCCTGGAAGGTGCCCGAGGCCCGGCCGTACTTGTAGAACAGGTCCTCGATACCGAGGAGCTGGAGGTAGCCGACGATGCCCAGGGCCGCCGAGAGCACGCAGCTCGCGGTATAGGCCTTGAGCGCGACCTCGATGCGCGCCCGGGTGTCGTCGGCGTAGAGCATCGCGAAGAAGATGCACGTCACCACGAGGTAGGCGAGCTGCACGGTCCACGACACCGACAGCGGCTCGTTGAGATAGGGCAGCAGCGCGATTCCGATCGAGGCGAGATAGGCGAGGAGCAGCAGCACCAGGGGCATCGCGCCCCGGTGCAGGCGGATGCCGAGCGCCAGCCACAGCACGATCGTCGGGATCGCCACGAGGTCGTAGGGCGAGGCGTCCGAGAAGGCGAAGCAGGCGAAGAAGATGAACGCCGCGTGGAGGATGCTCGCCAGCCCCTGGACCGCGCGCAGGACGGGGACGCGGCCCCAGGCGCCTGCGGCCCATGGCGAAGTGCCTGCGGCCCATGGTGATGAGCCCGCGGCCGATCGCGACGGGTCGGCCGTCGCGCCCGTCAGCGCGACTGTCGTGGAGGACATCGGCGAACTCGAACTCTCGCGGGGCGCCGCGCACGCCACCCGCCGGAACCGCGCGAGGCGGCGCCCGGCAGGATTGCGGACCCTTCAACCGGGCTGATCGAACCACTGAAAGGTTGCGTTTTGCCCAATGAACCGAGGCGGACGAACCGCGCTCCTTCCAGGGCATGGCGCCCTGCGCCGAGAGGCTCGGATCCGCCGCTTGCCCTCCGGAGACCCGCCTGCGAGGGCCGCTCCGGGTGGATCGAGCGGCCGGGCATCGCCGTCGAAGGGATGCGCTGAGACCGGTTCAGCCACGATGCCGGCCACCATGCAGGGGACGAGGTTTTGCCCCGCGCGACGTCGGATTCGTGGGAGAGACTGATCGAGCGGCGCCGCTCTCGAATGCACGACAAGACAGACAGAAATCGGCGGTGCGTTTGTTCCGCTTCATCGCGTGCGCCATGACACGTCACGCCGGGCGAGGCGTCCCCATATCCAATTCATCGAGACGAAACGAGGCCGGATGATCGGGTCTCTCTTGAGAATAGGATCGGAAAAACAGATGAAGACCCGTATTGCCGCCGCCGTCGCCGCCGTTGTTCTGGGCATTGCCCCCGTGACCTCCGCCTTGGCCTTCAGCGAGAGCTATACCCGTCCGGCTCCGCTGGTCACCGGCTGGTCCGCGCCGCTCGGCGTTCACGACGGCCCGTTCTACGCCGCCTGCCCGATGAACTCCGCCGCGGAAGGCAATGCCAACCAGCAGAACTTCCCGGTCAAGCAGTACGGTCAGACCACCGGCGGCTATCGCTGCTAAGGCCGGCCACGGCCAAGGCTCTGGCCAAGGCTCAGATCACGATGCCGGCCCGATCCTGCGGGATCGGGCCTTCTTTGCCCCGACTGACCCTAAAAGGCGGCGCGCTCCCGCTGCCGCCGATCTCGAACGGAGGAAACGCGACGTATGCGGATGATGAAGGCCTTTTCTTACGGAATGATCGGTGTGTTCGCCCTCGGACTCGCGACCGCGGTGGTCGGAGCCGCGAACCTGCTGCTCAACCTCTGATGGCAGGGGCCTCCGTCCGACCGTCGCCCGGTCGAGATGACGATCCATGAGAAAGGGCCGCCCCGACGGGCGGCCCTTTTTTCGTGCGCGGTTGCAAGGGGCGCGGTTTCGCCTCACGCCTTGCAGGCGAAAAAGCCTTCGCGGATCGCCTCCGGATCGAGGTTGCGGCCGATGAAGACGACGCGGGAGACGCGCGGCTCGTCGGCACCCCATTCACCCTGGACGTCGCCGTCGAGGATCATGTGCACGCCCTGGAAGACGAAGCGCTTCGGCTCGTCGGGGAAGGCGACGATGCCCTTGCAGCGCAGGATGTCCGGCCCCTGGACCTGAGTCAGGTTCGAGATCCACGGCATGAACTTCTCCGGATCGACCAGCCCGTCGATCTTGGCCGAGACCGACTGCATCTGTTCGTCGTGGTGATGGTGGTGGCCCTCTTCCAGGAAGTCGGGCTCCACATCGAGGATGCGCGACAGGTCGAAGGCATTGCGGTCGAGCACCTGATCGAGCGGGATCGCGCAGCGCTCGGTGCGGTGGACCTTGGCCCAGGGATTGATCGCGCGGATCTGGCCCTCGACCCGGTCGAGATCCTCGCCCGAGACGAGGTCGGACTTGTTGAGCAGGATCACGTCGGCAAACGCGATCTGGTTCTTGGCCTCGGGCGCGTCGGCGAGCCGGTCGGTGAGCCACTTGGCGTCGGCCACCGTCACCACCGCGTCGAGCCGGGCCGCCTCGCCGACATCCTGGTCGACGAAGAAGGTCTGAGCGACCGGGGCGGGGTCGGCGAGCCCGGTGGTCTCGACGATGATCGCGTCGAACTTGCCGCGGCGCTTCACCAGCCCGTCCATGATGCGGATCAGGTCGCCGCGCACGGTGCAGCAGACGCAGCCGTTGTTCATCTCGAACACTTCCTCGTCGGCGCCGACGACGAGGTCGTTGTCGATGCCGATCTCGCCGAACTCGTTGACGATCACGGCGTAGCGCTTGCCGTGCTGTTCGGTGAGGATGCGGTTGAGCAGCGTCGTCTTGCCGGCTCCGAGATAGCCGGTGAGCACCGTCACCGGGATCTTTTCGGACGAGGCGGAGACGGGAGAGGCGTCGGACATGAGGGACCTGGGCAGCTTGTTCGGTGACGGGGTGTCAGGCTGTCATATTGTATCATCCGGCGTTCATGAAAGGCCGCGTCGACGCAACGCAGCCTCCTGTCAGGCTTGGCTGCCGGAGGGCGCCGGCCGCAGCCCCTCGCTGAGCGCCGCCAGCGTCCGCCCGAACCCCTCCGGCCCCGCCAGGAAGCGCTCCAGCAGCAAGGCCCCCTCCAGCGCCGCCACGATCATCCGGGCATGGCCCTGCGGGTCGAGCCCGGCGCGGACGCTGCCGTCGAACTGCCCCTCCTCGATCACCCCGGCGAGCCAGGCGATGTGCTTGTCGAAGAAGGCGGTGATGGCCCGTCGCAGCGCCTCGGGCAGCGTCTCCAGCTCGACGGCGAGCGCCGCGCACAGGCAGCCCAGCCCCTGCTCGACCCCGCCGAGATAGAGCCGGCCATAGGCCACGATCCGCGCCACTCCGTCCCGGGTCCGCTCCGAGATGTCGTCGAGCGCCGCGTCGTAGCGGGCGTCGTAGGCCTCGATCAGCGCCTGGGCGAGCGCTTCCTTGGTGCGGAAATGGTGGTGGATGCTCGCCTTGCGGATGCCGACGGCCTCGGCGAGATCGGCGTAGCTGAAGCCGGAATAGCCCCGGCCGCGCACCAGGATCTCGGCCTCGCTGAGCAGCGATGCGCGCGTGTCTCTCATCGCCTGTCTCTCAACGTCCGTCCGCTCGCGGTTCATCCATCCGTGCGGGGTCGATCACGTGATCGCGACGGACCCGTACGCTGGGTGATGGTGGCACTTGACGCACCAAAAATCTACCTACTAGATGGTTTGCACTATATCGATAAATTCGCCGGGAGGATCGGCCGATGGCGGCCCTTGCACGCCGGAACTGCGAGCCGGCCGGAGGCGGGCGTTGAGCGCGTCCGTCACGCGCCGCGCCGCCCTGTTCGGCGGGTTCTGCCTGTGCTGCCTGCCGCGGCCGGGCTTCGCCGTCGACGCGCTGTCGATGGAGGAGGTCGCGCCCGGCACCTTCATCCGGCGCGGCCCCGATGCCGAGGCGACCCCCGAGAACGCCGACGGCATCGCCAATATCGGCTTCATCGTCGGCCGCGACGGGGTGCTCGTCACCGAATCCGGCGGCAGCCTCGCCGACGGGCAATGGCTGCGCGAACAAATCGCCCGGCGCACGGACAAGCCGATCCGCTACGTGATGCTCACCCATGTGCATCCCGACCACGTCTTCGGCGCCGCCGCCTTCCGCGGCGACAACCCGACCTTCGTCGGCCACGCCGCCTTGCGCGGGGCGCTCGATGCCCGGGGCGCGTTCTACCGCCAGCGCCTCGCCGAGATCCTCGGCGAAGACAAGGCGGGGGAGGTGGTCTATCCGACGATGGAGGTGAAGGACGGCGCGGAGATCGATCTCGGCGACCGGACCCTGCGGCTCACGGCCCACGGCAGCGCCCACACCAGCTGCGACCTGTCGATGCTCGATACCGGCAGCGGCCTGCTGTTCCCGGCCGACCTGCTCTTCGTCGGCCGCATCCCCTCGCTCGACGGCAGCCTGCTCGGCTGGTTCAAGGAGATCGAGCGTCTGAAGGCGATGGGCGCCGCCGATGCCGTGCCGGGCCACGGCCCGACCCGCGTCGCCTTCGCCCCCGCGATGGCCGATCTCGCGCGTTATCTCACGGCGCTGCGCGACGAGACCCGCAAGGCGGTGGCCTCCGGCGTGCCGATCGAGGCCGCGGTCCAGAGCGTGGCGCTGGGGGAGAAGGACAGGTGGGCGCTGTTCGACACCTATAACGGCCGCAACGTCACCCAGGCCTACCAAGAACTCGAATGGGAATGACCGCCGCACGGTTCGGGGGATTCGCCGGAAGGAGACACGCCATGAAAGGCCCTGTCATGAAACGCCTGATGCTCGCCCTCAGCCTCACGCTCTCGGCCGCCGCGCTCGCGCCGGCCCCAGTGAGGGCCGGCGCCACCGATACTGACGAGGAGCGCGCCGCCCGCTGGTCCGAGATCAAGGCGTCGATCTTCGGCGACCGCAAGGTCGAGGCCAGCCCGAGCGCCGTGACCATCGACGCCCCCGCCCGCGCCCTCGACGCCGCCCTGGTGCCGATCGGCCTGACGCTCGCCGACAAGGACAGCGTCAAGGGCCTCTACTTCATCATCGACGACAACCCCTCGCCCTACGCGGCGCATTTCACCTTCGGGCCGGCGGCCGATCCGGGCGAGATCAAGATGCGGGTGCGGGTGAACAACTACACCAACGTCCACGCGGTGGTGGAGACCAAGGACGGGCGGCTCCTCGAATCGGCGAAGTTCGTCAAAGCCTCGGGCGGCTGCTCGGCGCCGATGGGCATGAGCGACGAGGAGGCGATGAAGGGCATGGGCGAGATGCGCATGAAGTTCGTCGGCGACGTCCAGCCGGGCAAGCCGGCCGAGGCGACGCTGATGGTGCGCCACCCGAATTTCTCCGGGATGCAGATGAACCAGCTCACCCGCGACTACACCCCGGCCCGCTACATCCAGAAGCTCGACGTCACCTACGGCGACAAGCTCGTGTTCCACCTCGACGGCGACATCTCCATCGCCTCGAACCCGGTCATCAACTTCGCCTTCAAGCCGGAGGGGCAAGGCTCGCTCAAGGTCGTGGCCTCCGACAACCAGGAGGGGCGCTGGGAGCACAGCTTCCCGGTTCCCTCGGCCAGCAACTGACGCCGGTGGGGATGTCGATGCGGATGCGGGTGATTGCGAGAGGCGCGGCGCTCGCCGCGCTGGGCCTGATGCTCGGCGCGGCCGGTCCCGCCGATTCGCCGGTCAACGTGCCGGAGCCGGAGGGGTATTACACCGGGCCGCCGCGGGGTTACACGCCGGCGACCCTCAAGGGCGCGACGGTCATCGACCTGAAGGGCCTCGAGGCGCTGCTGCCGGAGCGGCCGGTTCTCATCGACGTGGTGCTCGCCGACCATCGGCCGGCGGGCCTGCCCGCCGACCGGCCCTGGCTGCCGACCCACCGCTCGATCCCCGACGCGGTCTGGATGCCGGGGGCGGGCGCCGCGCCGCTCGCGCCGGAGAAGGAGGACGCCTTCCTCGCGCGGGTCGCCGCGCTGACCGGCGGGGACAAAGCCAAGCCGATCGTGACCTTCTGCCGGCCGGAATGCTGGGGCAGCTGGAACGCGGGCAAGCGGCTGGTCGCGGCCGGCTACAGCCGCGTCCACTGGTTCCCCCTCGGCGTCGAGGGCTGGCAGGACGATCACGACACCGCCGTCGCCCGGCCCGACCCGGCCTGGATGGCCGCCGCCAGCGAGCGTGCGGCCCAGCGCTGAGGCCGCGACGCGAGACGCCGTGAGGATGAACCGATGACGACCCGCCGCCACGTCCTCGTCCTCGCGGCCGCGCTCATGGCGGGCGGCCTGCCCGCTGCCGGACAGGCCGCCGCCCCCGTCGCCTTCGACCCGGCAGCCTTCGCGGCGGCGCAGGCCGAGGGGCGCCCCATCCTCGTGCAGATCTCGGCGCCCTGGTGCCCGATCTGCCGGGCGCAGAAGCCGATCCTGGCGACGTTCTCCGCCGATCCGCGCTTCAAGAACCTTGCGATCTTCACGATCGACTTCGACAGCCAGCGCGACCTCGTGCGCCGGTTCGGGGCGCAGATGCAGAGCACGCTCATCGTCTACAAGGGCGCCGCCGAGGTGGCCCGCTCCGTCGGCGAGACCCAGGCGGAATGGATCGAGCAACTCCTCGAAAGGGCGCTGTGACACGATTCCGCCACAATTTGCGGAGGCCGGTCAGCACGGCTGAAACGGCAGCAATCTCAATCGCCTCGACCGTCCATCCGTGCCATTGACACCGGCCCGGATGTGGCGGAAAAACGGCAAGCCCGGAGGCGGCTCGAAGTCTAGGGAGGAAAGGCCCGAAAAGGGCAGAGGCGACGACCGAACCAGATCTTACAGTGCCGTCGGCTGCCGCTCCCGGTGGCCATGGCGTGAGGGAACCGGATCGTCGCCGCAGGAGAAGGCCTTGCCCCTCCGGGTGCCCCTTCTCGCCGTGACACTTCCTTCCGATCCACCGGAACCGGCCCATATGCCCCTTTGGCGAGGGACGAACGGGCTTATAGAGGCGTTCCGTCACGCCGCGTCCGGCCCGCCGGACGCTCCCGGGATCGCTAGCCTTCCGGATCACGAGCCATGTCGCAGGTCGTCCACACCCGTCGTCTGCAGGCGGTCGATCTGATCAAGCGCAAGGCCGAGGGGCGCAAGATCATCGCGCTCACCGCCTACCACGCGCACACCGCCAACATCGTCGATTCCTACTGCGACTTCGTGCTGGTGGGCGATTCCCTCGGCATGGTCATGCATGGGATGGAATCGACGCTGCCGGTGACCCTGGAAATGATGATCCTCCAGGCCCAGGCGGTGATGCGCGGCACCGCGCGCGCCCTGGTCGTGGTCGACATGCCGTTCGGCTCCTACGAGGCGAGCCGCGAGCAGGCCTTCCTCAACGCCGCCCGCGTCCTCAAGGAGACGGGGGCCGGGGCGGTCAAGCTGGAGGGCGGGGCACGCTTCGCCGAGACGGTCGCCTTCCTGACCGAGCGGGGCGTGCCGGTGATGGGCCATATCGGCCTCACCCCCCAATCCGTGAACACCATGGGCGGCTTCAAGGTCCAGGGGCACGGGGCCGGCGACGAGGACCGCCTGCGGGCGGATGCCCGGGCGATCAGCGAGGCGGGCGCCTTCGCCATCGTTATGGAGGGCATCGTCGAGCCGGTGGCCCGGGCCATCGCCACCGATCCGTCGATCCGCGCGGCCACCATCGGCATCGGCGCCACCGCCGCCTGCGACGGGCAGATCCTCGTGCTCGAGGACATGCTGGGCCTGAGCGACCGGGTGCCGAAATTCGTCAAGAGCTACGGCTCGCTGCGTGCCCATATCGAGGAGGCGGTGCGCGCCTATGCCGACGAGGTCCTGGCGGGCCGCTTCCCGGCGGACGGGCACACCTACCCGCCGCGGTGAAGGCGCCGGGCCGCTGGCGGCTTGACGAAACCGGCCTCATCGGGCATTGACCGCGCCGGAATTCGGCCGGGGCTTCCCGGCCTTTTGCGTTTCGCCCGCGCTGGCGCGCCACCAGCGAATCGCCCCTCGACCCGCTTTAGGAGCGCCCAGCCATGGCCAAGGCCGTTACCGTCAAGATCCGCCTCGTTTCGACCGCCGATACGGGCTACTTCTACGTCACGAAGAAGAACTCCCGCACGCAGACCGAGAAGATGGTCATGAAGAAGTATGACCCGGTCGCGCGCAAGCACGTCGAGTTCAAGGAAGCCAAGATCAAGTAAGCAGGGCTCGATCCCGCTTTCGCTTCCATCCCTTCGCGGATGGTTCGAGGCCGCTCCGGTGACGGGGCGGCCTTTTGCGTTCGAGGCATGGGAGAGGCATGGGAATTGGACGCGTGGGACGAGGCGCCGGGCGATCACCCTCGCGGGATTTTGTCACGCCGCCGCGGCGTCGAGGCCATCCCCGTGCAAGCGAGATCGTGTAGACCGAAAGGTATGAACGCCTCTGCCTCGCATCTTGTTCCCGCCGGCATCGCGCTGACGATCGCCTCCGCCGCTACGGCCCTCGACCGCGCCGGCTACGCGCATTCGGCCGAGATCACCATCAGCGCCGCGCTCGCCGCGGCCGCGCTGATGGTGCTGGTGCGCGCCGCGCCGACGTGGTTCCGGGTCGGCTGATCCCGATTCATCCGGGCCGCGGTCAGGCGCGGTCGAGCCGGACCGACAGCATCCGTACCGTGAGGCGGGGCGAGAACGGCAGGCCCGTGAGCAGGTGCGCCCGCCGCACGACGTCGCCCGCCCGCGGCCCGCGGGCGCCGACGACGCGCTCCCCCCGCGCGGCGATCCGGTCCGGCAAGGCCGCGTGCGCCCGCCGCATCCGGCCGAGGGCGATGTCCGGTCGGGCGGTGCCGACGAACCGGTCCAGGCTGCGGATCCAGCCCTCGGCCGGGATGTCGCCCGGCTCCAGGCACAGCAGCCACTCGCGCCGCGCCGCCTTGGCCCCCGCGCCCCACGGGTTCGCGCCGGGCGGGCACACCACCAGGGTGGCGCCGCTGCCCTCGGCCACGGTCTCCAGGGCGGGGCAGGCCTCCGCCGTCACGATCACCGCATCGCCCACGAGCCCGGCCGCCACGCCCGCGACGAGCGCGCTCAGCGTGTCGGCGAGGCACTCGATCGCAGCCGGGTCGGAGGAGCGCGCCACGTGGATGAGGCCGGAGATCATGCCGGGCGAATAACCGATTTTCCGCGGCTGCAAAGCATTCGTTGCACGACCATTCCCGAAGACGCGCCCGGAAAGGCCGACAAAGCCCGCGCCTGCATCAAACTTGTGCATTCGCGCTTTCCATGTTCTCTATTTGTTCCTATGGCAGGGGCGAGCGGAGCGCTGGCATGGCGAGGGGATCGGGTGTGGGTGAGGAACGAACGCCGTCTCGGGGCCGGATGGAGGGCGCGCGGATCGCGCCCGAGGCGCGGCGCGGGCGCGGGGCGACGGCCAATCCGGACGGGCGTTTCGAGGCGACCCGGCGCGAGGGTTTCGACGATGGCTGGCCGGAGGAGGCGGCGGGCGCCCGGCGCACCGATGTGACGCCGGAGCGCGCCCGCCACATCATCACGCGCAACGCCTCGCCCGACATCTCGTTCGACCGTTCGATCAACCCGTATCGCGGCTGCGAGCACGGCTGCATCTACTGCTTCGCCCGGCCGAACCACGGCTATGTCGGCCTCTCGCCGGGGCTCGATTTCGAGACGCGGCTGTTCGCGAAGCCCGACGCGGCGGCCCTTCTGGAGCGCGAATTGTCGGCTCCCGGCTACCGGCCGCGGACCATCGCGCTCGGGACCGCGACCGACCCCTACCAGCCGATCGAGCGCAGCCACGGCCTCACCCGTTCCGTGCTGGAGGTGCTGGCCCGCTTCCGCCATCCGGTCGGCATCGTCACCAAGTCGAACCTGATCCTGCGCGACCGCGACCTCCTCGCGGCGATGGCGGCGCAGGATCTCGTGAAAGTGGCGATCTCGGTCACCACCCTCGATCCGGATCTGGCCCGCCGCATGGAGCCCCGCGCGCCGCATCCGCGCAAGCGCCTGGAGGCGATCCGCGCCTTGAGCGAAGCGGGCGTGCCGGTGATGGTGCTGACCGCTCCCGTCATCCCCTCGCTCAACGATCACGAGATCGAGGCGATCCTGGAAGCGGCCCGGGCGGCGGGGGCGCGGGAGGCCGGCTACGTGCTGCTGCGCCTGCCGCACGAACTCGACGACCTCGTCGGCGACTGGTTCACCGAGCATTATCCGGGGCGGAAGGCGCATGTCTTCTCGCTCCTGAGCGGGGCCCGCGGCGGCAAGACCTACGACGCCGCCTTCGGCACCCGCATGATCGGCCAGGGCCCCTACGCCGATCTGATCCGAAGCCGGTTCGCCCTGGCCAAGCGCCGCCTCGGCTACTCCGACGAGCCACTCCGCCAGACGACGGCGCTGTTTCGCAGGCCGGAGGCGGCGGGGGACCAACTCGCGCTGTTTTGAGGGCACTGCGTGTTGAGAGTGCCTCCCTTTCCCCGCTTGCGGGGAGGGGCACTTCAGTCGTTGGAGCTACGTGACGAACCTGACACGACGCCCGCGGCCGCGAAGCGTCCCGTGAAGCTCACGCGGTGATGCGGGCTGCGCCCTTGCGCGGTCAGCCCTGCGAGGTGGGCGGCGGTGCCGTAGCCGGCATTGCGCTCCCAGGCATAGGCCGGGTGTCGCAGCGCCAGCCGGCGCATCAGGTCGTCGCGACACGTCTTCGCGACGATGGAGGCGGCGGCGATCTGCGGCACGAGACGGTCGCCGCCCACCACCGCGCGGCAGGGCTGGACCAGGCCGGGAATCGCGTCGCGCCCGTCCACCAGCACGGCGGCGTCGAGGCCGAGCCCGGCGACCGCCCGGCGCATGGCATCGAGGGTCGCCCCGCGTACGTTCACCCGGTCCACCAAGGCCCGCGAGCCCGCCGCGAGCGAGACCCGCGCATGCGCCCGGATCAGCGGCGTCAGAGCCTCGCGGGTCGCGCGGTCGAGACGCTTGCTGTCGTCGAGCCGGGCCAGGATCTCCGCGGGAAAGGCGAGGGGATCGAACCAGACCGCGGCCACCATCACCGGCCCGCACAGGGCGCCGCGCCCGACCTCGTCGCAGCCGATCACCGCCGGATAGGTCGCCGCGCGCGCCGGATCGAACGGGCGCAGGGCTTTCGGGGGCAAGGTTTTGGGAGACGGGGCTTGTGTGGGTTTCGGTCGAGGGGCCATGGCGCGGACCCTCGCATCCCCGCGCGTGCCCGTCATCCCGCGGGCGGCGAACGCCCTGCGGACAAGGAGGGCTGTGACGGAAAAGAATCAGCCCGGGCGGGGCAGGGCGGCACCGTTCGGGGGGCGGGCGGCGCGGTGCATCGGCCCGAGCGCGTGGGCGGTCGCGATGTTGTCGTAGAACTGGCGCGCGCTCTCACTCCAAGTGTAGCGCAGGGCCTCCGCCCGGCAGCGCTCCCGCGGGATCGCGAGCGCGGCGAGAGCGGCGGCGCGCAGATCCGTGTCGAGGGCGCCGGCCCCCGTACCGCCGATGACGTCGAGCGGACCGGTGACGGGGAAGGCCGCGACCGGCAGGCCCGAGGCCAGGGCTTCGAGCAGCACGATGCCGAAGGTGTCGGTGAGGCTCGGGAACACGAAGGCATCGGCGCCGGCATAGACCCGCGCCAGCGCCTCGCCGGTGAGCGCGCCGAGGAAATGGGCGTCGGGCGCCAGCGCCTGGAGCCGGGCCCGATCCGGTCCGTCGCCGACCACCACCTTGGAGCCCGGCAGGTCGAGGGCGAGGAAGGCAGCGAGATTCTTCTCCACCGCCAGCCGCCCGACCGAGAGGAAGATCGGCCGGGGCAGGTGCGGAAAGAGGTCGGCTCCGGTGTCCTCGCCGCGGGGGCGGAACAGGTCGGTGTCGACGCCCCGGGTCCAGCGCATCAGGCGGGTGAAGCCGCGGCCCGCAAGCTCCCGCTCCAGCGAGGGCGTGCTGACCATGGTGCCGCTCGCCGCGGCGTGGAAGCGGCGCAGCCACGCGTAGCTCCAGGCCTCCGGCACGGGGGCGCGGGCGGCGAGATATTCGGGGAAGCGGGTGTGGTAGCTCGTGGTGAAGGCCTGCCCGCGGGCGAGGCAGGCGGCGCGCACGGCGTGGCCGATCGGCCCCTCGGTGGCGATGTGCACGTGGGTCGGGGCGATCTGCTCCCAGCGGGCGAGCACCCGGCCCCGCGTGACGAGGGAGAGCCGGATCTCGGAATAGCCCGGCATCGGCAGCGAGGCGAAGTCGGCCGGCGTCAGCATCAGCGGCTCGACGCCGAGGCCGGCGGCGGCCTCGGCCATGCGCTCCACGGAGCGGACCACGCCGTTGACCTGCGGGTGCCACGCATCGGTGGCGAGCAGCAGCCTCATTCCGGCCTCATGGGGGATCTCATCGCTCGGCTCAGGCGACGGCGCGGCGGATCTCGGGCTCGAAGCTCTCCGCGGCGCGGCGCTCGCGCAGCATGGTCGGGTAGTGCAGCACCTCCATCCGGCCGTCGTAATGCTCGACGATGCCGGTGCAGGATTCCACCCAGTCGCCGGTGTTGAGGTAGGTCAGCCCCTCGACCTCGCGGTGCGCGGCGTGGTGGATGTGGCCGCAGATCACCCCATCCGCCCCCTGGCGCCGGGCTTCGCTCGCCAGGAAGGTCTCGAACTGGCCGATGAAGTTGACCGCGTTCTTCACCTTGAGCTTCGCCCAAGCCGAGAGCGACCAGTAGGCCAGTCCGAGGCGGCGGCGCACGCGGTTCACCACCGTGTTGACGGCGAGCGCCGTGGTGTAGGCCCAGTCGCCGAGATGGGCGAGCCACTTGGAGTGGCGCACCACCATGTCGAACTGGTCGCCGTGGATGACGAGGTAGCGCTTGCCGTCGGCCGCGACGTGGACCCGGCTGTCGGCGATCTCGACGCCGCCGAAGGTCATGCCGATATAGTCGCGCAGGAACTCGTCGTGGTTGCCGGGCACGTAGACGACGTGGGCGCCTTTGCGCACCTTGCGCAGCAGCTTCTGCACGACGTCGTTGTGCGCCTGCGGCCAGTACCAGCCGGAGCGGAGCTGCCAGCCGTCGACGATGTCGCCGACGAGGTAGATCGTGTCGGCATCGACGTCGCGCAGGAAGTCGAGAAGCAGGGCCGCCTGGCAGCCCTTGGTGCCGAGATGGAGATCGGACAGGAAGAGCGTCCGAACGCGGATGGTCGATTCCGGATCCTGTGACACTGGCGCTCCGGCTCCCTGCAACCGCCCGCGACGGGGAGAGCCAAAACCCATTCCGATCTCAGTTTGATGACGGGAGGGTGCACCATCGTGCCGCGCCCCGGTGCGCGCTCCGGTGCGCGCCCTGGGCCGTCCGGCGACCCGGCCGGCCCCGGATGCGCTCTGCCGCAGACCCTGCCCGCGGCCCGTGCATACGAAAATCTTTTTGTTTTTCAGTTCAGTTTTTTCCGTTTTCCATTCCCTGGCGGGGCGGGCATAACGGCGGCCAAGGTCATCCGCCGCGCGTGCCTCGTGCCGGCGCGGCAGCACCCGGCAGAGGTGCGGGAATGGCCGCGACGGATGGGAGCGCTGGACAATCAGCGGGAGCGCGCTTGAATGCGGCGCGAAGCTGACGCATCGAGGGTTCGGTCCTTTGGAGGCGACCGGCGCGGCTGCACGCGCCGCGACGCGAACGGCATGCTGGCCGCTTCGCCGCTCCGGGACGATCAACGATCCGACATCGCAGTGCTATGGTCCCGGCCCGCGGGAGGCCTTTTCGCGGACAGCGGCGAGGCTTGAAGACGTTTCGCGGCGGGCTCGCACCCGCTACCAGAACCGGGCGGGATCGCGGCCACGAAGGCCTAACCTGCCCAGAACGACTTGATTGGAGGAAATTCTCATGGCGGCAACGAGACGTCCGGGACGCAACCACCTGTTCGTTCCCGGTCCGACCAACATCCCGGACCGGGTGATGCGCGCCATGATGGTGCAGTCCGAGGATCACCGCTCGGTCGATTTCCCGTCCCTGACGAAGCCGCTGTTCGAGGACACCAAGAAGGTGTTCGGCTCGACCGAGGGCACGATCTTCCTGTTCCCGGCCTCCGGCACCGGCATCTGGGAATCGGCGCTGACCAACACCCTCGCCCGCGGCGACAAGGTGCTGACCTCGCGCTACGGCCAGTTCAGCCATCTCTGGATCGACATGGCCCAGCGCCTCGGCCTGGACGTGATCGTCCAGGAGGAGGAGTGGGGCACCGGCGCCAAGCCCGAGAAGATCGAGGAGGCCCTGCGCGCCGATAAGAATCATGAGATCAAGGCCGTCATGGTGGTCCATAACGAGACCGCGACCGGCGTGACCTCGAACATCGGCGCCGTGCGCAAGGCGATCGACGCCGCCAGCCACCCGGCCATGCTGTTCGTCGACGGCGTGTCCTCGATCGGCTCGCTGCCGTTCTACGCCGACGAGTGGAAGGTCGATTGCGCCATCGCCGGCTCCCAGAAGGGCCTGATGCTGCCCGCCGGCCTCGGCGTGATCTGCGTCAGCCAGAAGGCGCTCAAGGCCGCCGAAGGCCAGTCCGGCCGCAACGACCGGCTCGCCCGCGTCTACTTCGATTGGGAAGACCACAAGAAGCAGAACCCGTCCGGCTACTTCCCCTACACCCCGCCGCTGCCGCTGCTCTACGGCCTGCGCGAAGCCCTCGCCTGCCTGTTCGAGGAAGGCCTGGAGAACGTCTACCACCGCCACGCCGTGCTCGGCGAGGCGACCCGCCAGGCCGTCGCGGCCTGGGGCCTGAAGACCTGCGCCAAGTCGCCGGAGTGGAACTCCGACACCGTCACCGCCATCCTGGCGCCCGAGGGTGTGGACGCGGCCAAGATCATCAAGCACGCCTATGTGCGCTACAACCTCGCGCTCGGCGCCGGGCTCTCGCAGGTCGCGGGCAAGGTGTTCCGCATCGGCCATGTCGGTGACCTGAACGAGCTGTCCCTGCTCGGCGCGATCGCCGGTGCCGAGATGTCGCTGCTCGACAACGGCGTGAACGTGACGCCGGGTTCGGGCGTGGCCGCGGCCTCCAGCTACCTGCGCGAGAACCCCCTCTCGAAGTCCTGATTTTTGGTGAGCGGCGCCGGTTCCAACGGCGCCGCTTCCGCTAAGGTGAGAAAGGCGCCCCGCGGACGGTCCGGCTTGCCGGTGCCGACGCGGGAGACGCTTCGAGACAGTGAGGAAACGGGGCCGGCGTTACGCCCGCCGGTCGATCCGGAAGGGGTCCAGAATGGCAAAGAAAGTCGTCTTCCTCGATCGCGAGTCGCTCGATGCGACCGTGCGCGAATTCAACTTCCCGCACGAGTACAAGGAATACGAGTCGACCTGGACGCCGGAGGAGATCGTCGAGCGCCTCCAGGGCGCCGAGATCGCGCTGATCAACAAGGTGCCGATGCGCGCCGACACGCTGAAGCAGCTTCCCGACCTGAAGCTGATCGCGGTGGCCGCCACAGGCACGGACGTCGTCGACAAGGCCGCGGCGAAAGCCCAGGGCATCACGGTCGTCAACATCCGCAACTACGCCTTCAACACCGTGCCCGAGCACGTCGTCGGCCTGATGTTCGCCCTGCGCCGGGCGATCGTGCCCTACGCCAATTCCGTCCGCCGGGGTGATTGGAACAAGTCGAAGCAGTTCTGCTACTTCGATTACCCGATCTACGACATCGCCGGCTCGACGCTCGGCATCATCGGCTACGGGGCGCTGGGCAAGTCGATCGCCAAGCGGGCCGAGGCGCTCGGCATGAAGGTGCTGGCCTTCGACGTCTTCCCGCAGGACGGGCTCGTCGATCTCGACACGATCCTCACCCAGTCCGACGTGATCACGCTGCACGTGCCGCTGACCCCCGACACCAAGAACATGATCGGGGCCGAGCAGCTCAAGAAGATGAAGAAGTCCGCGATCCTCATCAACACGGCCCGCGGCGGGCTGGTGGACGAGGCGGCCCTCCTCCAGGCGCTCAAGGACGGCACCATCGGCGGCGCCGGCTTCGACGTGGTGGCCCAGGAGCCTCCGAAGGACGGCAACATCCTGTGCGAGGCCGACCTGCCGAACCTGATCGTCACCCCGCACGTCGCTTGGGCGAGCAAGGAGGCGATGCAGATCCTCGCCGACCAGCTCGTGGACAACGTCGAGGCGTTCGTGGCGGGCAAGCCGCAGAACGTCGTCGAGGCGTAAGGGCGGCCCACCCGGTCGCCAGTCCGGGGCCGCGCAGCGGAACCCGGACTCCACGACGCGGCATGACGGATCGCTGCTCGTCGTCGCATCGAGGGTGGATTCCGGATTCGCTGATCAGCGCCCCGGAATGACGGGTTTGAATGGGTGGCCCCGGTGCCACTTAAGGAAGCGCTCCGCGCCGCGCGCGGACACGGGATCTCAGAGGAACCATGTCCAAGAAGCTTCTCTTCCAGTTCGACACCGATCCCACGCCGAGCGTGTTCGACGTCGTCGTCGGCTATGACGGCGGTGCCGACCACATCACCGGCTACGGCAACGTCACGCCCGACAATGTCGGCGCCTATGTCGACGGCACGATCTACACCCGCGGCGGCAAGGAGAAGCAGTCGACGGCGATCTTCGTCGGCGGCGGCGACATGGCTGCCGGCGAGCGGGTGTTCGAGGCGGTGAAGAAGCGCTTCTTCGGCCCGTTCCGCGTCTCCTGCATGCTGGATTCGAACGGCTCCAACACCACCGCCGCGGCCGGCGTGGCGCTCGTCGTCAAGGCGGCGGGCGGCTCGGTCAAGGGCAAGAAGGCCGTGGTGCTCGCGGGCACCGGCCCGGTCGGCATGCGCTCGGCGGCGCTGCTCGCCGGCGAGGGCGCCGAGGTCGTGCTGTGCGGGCGCAAGCTCGACAAGGCGCAGGCCGCAGCCGATTCCGTGAACAAGCGCTTCAAGGTGAACGTCACCGCGGCCGAGACCCCGGACGACGCCTCGCGCTCGGAGGTGATCAAGGGCGCCCATCTCGTCTTCACCGCCGGTGCGATCGGCCTCGAACTGCTGCCGCAGGCGGCGTGGCAGAACGAGAGTTCGGTCGAGATCGTGGCCGACTACAACGCCCAGCCGCCGCTGGGCATCGGCGGGATCGACGCGACCGACAAGGGCAAGGAGTATGGCGGAAAGCGCGCCTTCGGTGCGCTCGGCATCGGCGGCTTGAAGCTCAAGCTGCACCGCGCCTGCATAGCCAAGCTGTTCGAGTCGAGCGAAGGCGTCTTCGACGCCGAGGAGATCTACAAGCTCGCCAAGGAAATGGCCTGACGCTCCACGGACGATCCGGGCGGCGCTGGTCTCGGGCCGGCGCCGCTCATGCAAATCAACAAGAACCGACAGGGCAAGGAAGCCATGGCCGCGAACGAGACGATCGAAACCTTCCTCGACGGTCTGGCGAGTTCGGCCCCGACCCCCGGCGGCGGCGGGGCCGCCGCGATCTCCGGCGCCATGGGCGCGGCTCTGGTCTCGATGGTCTGCAACCTCACCATCGGCAAGAAGAAGTACGTCGAGGTCGAGGCCGACCTGAAGCAGGTGCTGGAGAAGTCCGAGGCTCTGCGGAAGACCCTCACCGGCATGATCGCCGACGACGTCGAGGCCTTTGACGCGGTGATGGGCGCCTACGGGCTGCCGAAGACCACCGACGAGGAGAAGGCGGCGCGTGCGGCCAAGATCCAACAGGTTCTCAAGACCGCGACCGACGTGCCGCTCGCCTGCTGCCGCGTCTGCCGCGAAGTGATCGATCTGGCCGAGATCGCCGCCGAGAAGGGCAATCTCAACGTGATCTCGGATGCCGGTGTCGCCGTGCTCTCCGCCTATGCCGGTCTGCGCTCGGCGGCGCTCAACGTCTACGTCAACGCCAAGGGCCTGGACGACCGCGCCTTCGCCGAGGAGCGGCTGAAGGAACTGGAATCCCTGCTCGCCGAGGCTGGCGCGATCAACGAGCGCGTCTATGCGGTCGTGAAGGCCAAGGTGAACTGAGACCTACGCGTCCTCCCGCCGTCCTCGTGGGCGGACGCGAAGCGATCCAGGGACGCGACGGAGTTCGGAGACGGCGGAGCCCTGACTTGCTTCGGCTCCGCCTTGCAATGACGGGGCGCAAGAACCGAGAGCCGATCTCCGCCGTCCAACCCTGCCCCTCATCCTGAGGTCCCGCGAAGCGGCCTTAAAGGATGCTCCAGGGCCCGCGCGCTTTCCGGACGCTCCTTCGAGGCCCGCTCACGCGGGCACCTCAGGATGAGGGCGAGGGCAGGACGCGCGTTGATACACCCGGTGCCCGCGCCGCGCGATCCTCAGTTTAGAAGCCCGCTAAGTCTCTGACGGGCAAGCAAACTAAAGTACCAAAAAAGAAAAAATTGAGAGCTGACCCGCTTCCCGAAAAGTAATTTTTCCGCGAAGGTTGGCCCAACGAAAAAAGCAGGAAACGCGAAGGAGGTCTCGATGGACGTTCACGAGTACCAAGCCAAGGAGCTGCTCGCGAGCTTCGGGGTCGCCGTCCCGAAGGGCGCCGTGGCCTTCAGCCCGGACCAGGCGGTCTACGCGGCGACCGAACTCGGCGGCTCGTTCTGGGCGGTGAAGGCTCAGATCCATGCCGGCGCCCGCGGCAAGGCGGGCGGGATCAAGCTCTGCCGCACCTACAACGAGGTGCGCGATGCGGCCCGCGATCTGCTGGGAAAACGCCTCGTGACGCTCCAGACCGGCCCCGAGGGCAAGCCGGTCCAGCGCGTCTATGTCGAGACGGCCGACCCCTTCGAGCGCGAACTCTATCTCGGCTACGTCCTCGACCGGAAGGCCGAGCGCGTCCGCGTCATCGCCTCCCAGCGCGGCGGCATGGATATCGAGGAGATCGCCGCCAAGGAGCCGGAGGCGCTGATCCAGGTCGTGGTCGAGCCGGCCGTCGGCCTGCAGCAGTTCCAGGCCCGCGAGATCGCGTTCCAGCTCGGCCTCAACATCAAGCAGGTCTCGGCCGCGGTGAAGACCATCATGAACGCCTACCGGGCGTTCCGCGACTGCGACGGCACCATGCTGGAGATCAACCCGCTCGTCGTCACCAAGGACGACCGGGTTCTGGCGCTCGACGCCAAGATGTCCTTCGACGACAACGCCCTGTTCCGCCGCCGCAACATCGCGGACATGCACGACCCGTCCCAGGGCGATCCCCGCGAGGCCCAGGCCGCCGAGCACAACCTCAGCTATATCGGCCTCGACGGTGAGATCGGCTGCATCGTCAACGGCGCGGGTCTGGCCATGGCGACCATGGACATGATCAAGCACGCGGGCGGTGAGCCGGCGAACTTCTTGGATGTGGGCGGCGGCGCCTCGCCCGACCGCGTCGCCACGGCCTTTCGGCTGGTGCTCTCGGACCGCAACGTGAAGGCGATCCTCGTCAACATCTTCGCGGGCATCAACCGCTGCGACTGGGTCGCGGAGGGCGTGGTGAAGGCCGCGCGCGAGGTGAAGATCGACGTGCCCCTGGTGGTGCGTCTCGCCGGCACGAATGTCGAGGAGGGCAAGAAGATCCTCGCCGAGAGCGGGCTCGACCTCATCACCGCCGACACTCTCACGGAAGCCGCGCGCAAGGCCGTCGAAGCCTGCCGCGGCGCCAAGCACTGATAGACGGGGGAGGAATCACGCCATGAGCATTCTCATCGACGAGAAGACCCCGATCCTCGTCCAGGGCATCACGGGCGACAAGGGCACCTTCCACGCCAAGGAAATGATCGCCTACGGCTCGAACGTCGTCGGCGGCGTCACCCCGGGCAAGGGCGGCAAGACCCATTGCGGCGTGCCGGTGTTCAACACCGTCAAGGAGGCCGTCGAGGCCACCGGCGCCACCACCTCGATCACCTTCGTGGCGCCCCCCTTCGCGGCGGACGCGATCATGGAGGCGGCCGATGCCGGTCTCAGGCTCGTCTGCTCGATCACCGACGGCATCCCCGCCCAGGACATGATGCGGGTGAAACGCTACCTGCGGCGCTACCCGAAAGAGAAGCGCACGATGGTGGTGGGCCCGAACTGCGCGGGCATCATCTCGCCCGGCAAGTCGATGCTCGGCATCATGCCCGGCCACATCTACCTGCCGGGCAAGGTCGGCGTGATCTCCCGCTCCGGCACGCTGGGTTACGAGGCCGCCGCCCAGATGAAGGAACTCGGCATCGGCATCTCGACCTCCGTCGGCATCGGCGGCGACCCGATCAACGGCTCGTCCTTCCTCGACCACCTCGCCCTGTTCGAGCAGGATCCGGAGACCGAGGCCGTGCTGATGATCGGCGAGATCGGCGGTCCGCAGGAGGCCGAGGCCTCCGCCTGGATCAAGGAGAATTTTTCGAAGCCGGTGATCGGGTTCGTGGCCGGCCTCACGGCGCCGAAGGGCCGCCGCATGGGGCATGCCGGTGCGATCATCTCGGCGACCGGCGACAGCGCCGCGGAGAAGGCCGAGATCATGCGCTCCTACGGCCTGACCGTGGCGCCGGATCCGGGCTCCTTCGGCCAGACCGTCGCCGACGTGCTCGCCCGCGCGGCGTAACGCCACCAGCGCCGCTCTTCCCTGCAGCGCCTCATCCTGAGGTGCCGCGCAGCGGCCTCGAAGGATCCTCCAGATCCCGCGCGATCCCTGGACGATCCTTCGAGGCTTCCGCTGTGCTCCAGCACCTCAGGATGAGGGCGAGGATGGGAGCGAACGAGCCTGGAATCTCCGTGCTTCGGCCTGCGGGGGGAGGGGGCCCTGTCGACCGAATTGATTCGTGCACCGCAGGCGTGAGCCTGCGGGCCTCCCCAAAAAGAACCTCGCCAGGGGGGATCCCATGACCAAGACGCTGCACGCCCGGCCGTCAGCCGCGACCGACTCGACCTTCGCGCCGCCGGTCATCACCGGCACGGCTACCGAGGACGCCCTCGAGATCCTGTTTCACGCCCTGCTCGACGTGGCCCGCCGCCACGACCCCGAGCTGGAGGACGTGCTGCACGGACGCGCCGACATCTCCTCCTTCACGCCGGAGATGCTCGCCCGCGCGCTGCAGGTGCAGGGCATCTGGTTCCAGCTCGTCTCGATCGCCGAGCAGAACGCGGCCATGCGCCGTCGCCGCCACGTCGAGCGCGACCAGGGCCGCGAAGCGCTGAACGGCTCCTTCGCCAAGGTTCTGGCGGAAGCCTCCGCCCGCGGCATCGGCCCCCAGCAGATCCACGCGCTGCTCAAGGACCTGCGCATCCGCCCGACGATCACCGCCCATCCCACCGAGGGCAAGCGGGTGACGGTGCTGGAGAAGCTGCGCCGGATCTACCTCGTCCTGCGCGAGCTGGAATTGCCGCGCTGGACCGAGCGCGAGCGCAACGGCCTGATGAACGAGCTGCGCGACCAGATCGAGCTGATCTGGATGACCGGCGAGCTGCATCTGGAGAAGGCCACCGTCGAACGCGAGGTCGCCTGGGGGCTGCACTTCTTCGACGAGACCCTGTTCGAGATGCTGCCGGAGGTGATGGTCTCCCTCGAGGAGAGCCTCGCCCAGTACTATCCCGACGAGACCTTCGAGGTGCCGCCCTTCTTCCAGTTCGGAAGCTGGATCGGCGGCGACCGTGACGGCAACCCCTACGTCACCGCCAGCGTCACCCGCGAAACGCTCCAGCGCAACGCCCTGGCCAGCCTGCGACGCTACCGCGACGGCATCACCCATCTCGGCCGGGTGCTGTCGATCACCGAGCGCTCGCTGCCGGTGCCGGAGGCGTTCCGCCAGGAACTCGCCCACATGCTGGCCGAGTCCGGCGACGGGCGCGCCATCGCCAACCGCAATCCCGGCGAGGCCTACCGCCAGTTCCTCACCTGCGTCCTGCGCAAGCTCGAAGCCACCATCGCCCGCAACAAGGGCGCCCGCTCGGTCGGGCCCGACTATCCGAGCGCGGACGGGCTCATCAACGACCTGCGCACCCTGGAGAAGGGGCTGGCCGACGCCAAATGCGGCGCGCTCGCCACCGACATCGTGCGCCCCGTGCGGCGGATGGTCGAGATCTTCCGCTTCTCGACCGTGCGGCTGGATCTGCGCGAGAACTCGACCCGCACCACCAAGACGCTGCACGCGCTGTGGAAGCTGCGCAACGGCGACCGCGAGCCGCCGGCGCTCGATGCGCCGGCCTGGAAGGAGTGGCTGCTCACCGAACTCGCCCGGCCGCGGACGCCGGAGACCTCGTTCGAGGACTTCGCCGACCGCCTGCCCGACGACGCGCGCGAGACGCTCGCCACCTTCGCCCTGGTCGGCGAGATGCGCGACACCCTCGACCGCGAGGCGTTCGGCGCCTTCATCCTGTCGATGACGCGCTCGACCGTGGACGTGCTCGGCGCCTACCTGCTGGCCAAGGAGGCCGGCATCTTCCTCGACGCGACCGGCACCGAGATCTGCCCGCTGCCGATCGTGCCCTTGTTCGAGACCATCGACGACCTGCGCGCCGCGCCGACCATCATGAAGGAGCTGCTCGGCATCCCCGTGGTGCGCCGCTCCACCCGCTGGCAGGGCGGGGTGCAGGAAGTGATGATCGGCTACTCGGACTCCAACAAGGATGGCGGCTTCATCGCCTCGAACTGGGAGCTGTACAAGGCGCAGGTGCGGCTGACCGTTCTCGGCAACCATCTCGGCGTGCCGATCGCCTTCTTCCACGGACGCGGCGGCTCGGTGAGCCGCGGCGGCGTGCCGACCCATCGCGGGATCGCCGCCCAGCCGCCGGGCTCGATCCAGGGACGCTTCCGCATCACCGAGCAGGGCGAGGTCGTCTCGTTCAAATACGCCAACCGCGGCACCGCTTCCTACCAGATGGAGCTGCTGGCGGCCTCGGTCTTCGAGCACGCCCTGCTCTCGGAGGGCAACGGCAACGGCTCGCGCGCCGAACTCGACGATGCGCTGGAGGCGCTCTCCGGCGCCTCGCGGGCGGCCTATGTCAATCTGCTCCAGGCGGACGGCCTCGTCGATTACTTCCAGGCGGCCAGCCCCCTCGACGAGATCGCGCTACTGAACATCGGATCGCGCCCGGCCCGGCGCTTTGGCGCCAAGTCGCTCTCGGATCTGCGCGCCATCCCCTGGGTGTTCGCGTGGTCGCAGAACCGACACGTCATCACCGGCTGGTACGGCGTCGGCTCGGGGCTGAAGAGCTTCATCGACGTGCGCGGCGCGCAGGGCGAAGCCTTGCTGAAGCGCATGTTCCGGGAGTGCCGGGTGTTCCGCCTCGTTCTCGACGAGGTCGAGAAGACGCTGATGATGGTCGATCTGGAGATCGCCCGCGATTATGCCGGCCTCGTCGAGGATGAGGGCATCCGCGCCCGCATCTTCGGCATGATCGAGCGGGAATACGCGCTGACGCGGGAGATGGTGCTGCGGGTCTCCGGCGACGGCGAACTCGCCCAGCGGTTCCCGCAATTCAGCGAGCGCCTGCGCGGCCGGCTGCCGACCATCAACCAGGTCAGCCGCGAACAGGTCGAGCTGCTGCGCCGCTACCGCAGCGAAACCGATGAGGACAAGCGCGAGGCGGTGAAGTCCGCTCTGCTGCTCTCGATCAACTGCATCGCTGTCGGCTTCGGCGCGACTGGATAATGCATACAATCTCGGCGACGTGTCTCGGACCCGGCTGGACGGCCGGGCCGGGCGCGCGAGATAGAAGCGCGGCACGCAATTTGTGAAAGTGACCGCGCGCACGACAAGACGGTCTCAAAGAACGGAGGACTTCCGATGAGCTTCACCCTGATCCAGCAGGCCACGCCGCGCCTGCACCGCTCGGAACTCGCGGTTCCCGGCTCCAACCCGACCTTCATGGAGAAGTCCGCCGCCTCGAAGGCCGACGTGATCTTCCTCGACCTCGAGGATGCGGTCGCCCCCGATGACAAGGAGCAGGCCCGCAAGAACATCATCCAGGCGCTGAACGACCTGGATTGGGGCAACAAGACCATGATGATCCGCATCAACGGTCTCGACACCCACTACATGTACCGCGACGTGGTGGACATCGTGGAGGCCTGCCCGCGCCTCGACATGATCCTGATCCCGAAGGTCGGCGTGCCGGCCGACGTCTACGCCATCGACGTGCTGACGACGCAGATCGAGCAGGCCAAGAAGCGCGAGAAGAAGATCGGCTTCGAGGTGCTGATCGAGACCGCGCTCGGCATGGCCAATGTCGAGGCGATCGCTACTTCCTCCAAGCGTCTTGAGGCGATGTCCTTCGGTGTCGCCGACTACGCCGCCTCGACCCGCGCCCGCTCCACCGTGATCGGCGGCGTGAACCCCGACTACTCGGTGCTCACTGACAAGGACGAGGCCGGCAACCGCGAGACCCACTGGCAGGATCCGTGGCTGTTCGCCCAGAACCGGATGCTGGTGGCCTGCCGCGCCTACGGCCTGCGCCCGATCGACGGCCCGTTCGGCGACTTCTCCGATCCGGACGGCTACAAGTCCGCCGCCCGTCGCTGCGCCGCGCTCGGCTTCGAGGGCAAGTGGGCGATCCACCCCTCGCAGATCGATCTCGCCAACGAGGTCTTCACCCCCTCCGAGGCCGAGGTCACCAAGGCCCGCCGCATCCTCGAGGCCATGGAAGAGGCCGCCAAGGCCGGCCGCGGCGCCGTCTCGCTCGACGGCCGCCTCATCGACATCGCCTCGATCCGCATGGCCGAGGCGCTGATTCAGAAGGCCGACGCGATGGGCGGCAAGTGATCGCCTTCCTCAGGTAGAGTGGAGAATGGCCGGGTTCGCCCGGCCATTTTCTTTTGGAACGGGCCTGGGCGTCAGGCGCGGCCGTGCCGCTCGATCGCGTCGAGGACGGCATCGGGCGCGACATCCTGGCTGAGTTCGCCGACTTCCGGATCGGCGACCGTCTCGATGCCCATCCGCTCGGTGATCGCCGACACCATCGCGACGAGCTTCGTCACCTCGTGCTCGGCCAGGAGGCTGATGTGCAGGTCGAGATCGGCGCGCTTGTCGGCCGCCGCGGCCATACGGTTCTGGCTGATCAGCACGAAAGTCGAGAGAAAGATCGCCTCCACCGATGCCGAGGTCCCGAGGATGACGAAGGACGCGTCCCATTTCGGCAGGATCGGCAACAGCCCGGTATTCACGAGGGTCCAGAAGCCGAACAGCACGACGTGCAGGGTGACGAACGCCATACTGCCCGTGAACCGCGTGATCGTCTCGGCGATGCGATCCTGCAACGAGGCGTCCCGGTCGGCAGCGCTTCGGCGCTCCTGCAGCGTCCGGATGTTGCGCAGGAGCGCGGGCGCCAACCCTTCCGGCTGAGGCGGCCGATAAGTCGTCCGTGCGGCCGGGCTGCCCTGTTCGTCTAGCCTTGGCGTCATGACGGTTCTCAGGAGGACGGTGACGGAGCAACCGGCCCGAGCCGCGGGGTGATCCCGTGGCGGCGGGCGAAACCATGTTGCTCTGCCGGGGCCCACCTTTTCCGCGGGCCGGGATCCCCGCTTCAGAAGCGCGCCCTAACTCTGCCGTCGGGCGACGGCCCGCTCAACGATCTCACCCTCGAGAGACGTGCATGACCGCGTTCGATGCCGACCTTCGCAGCCTGGCGGCTCAGACGACCCTGTCGCGCCGTACTGTCATCGCCACGAGCCTCGCCACCGGCTTCGCGATGGCCGTGCAGCCCGTCGCGGCGCAGAGCACCATCACCACGGACACGAACGGGCTGACCGCCGGCGAGGTGAAGATCCCGACCCGGGACGGCGCGATCCCCGCCTACCGGGCCATGCCGGCGGAGGGCGGGCCTTTCCCGACGATCCTGGTCGTGCAGGAGATCTTCGGCGTGCACGAGCACATCAAGGATGTGTGCCGCCGGCTGGCCAAGCTCGGCTATTTCGCCCTGGCACCCGAGCTCTATGCCCGGCAGGGCGACGTCTCACGGCTGGCCAACATCCAGCAGATCGTGAGCGAGGTCGTCTCCAAGGTGCCCGACGCCCAGGTGATGAGCGACCTCGACGCGGCCGTCGCCTTCGCCAAGGCGACCGGCAAGGCCGACACGACGCGTCTCGGGATCACCGGCTTCTGTTGGGGCGGACGCATCACGTGGCTCTACGCCGCGCACAATCCGGGCGTGAAGGCGGGTGTCGCCTGGTACGGGCGCCTCGTCGGCGACGCCTCGGACCTGATGCCGAAGAACCCGGTCGACGTCGCCGCCGATCTCAAGGCGCCGGTGCTCGGCCTCTACGGCGGGGCCGATCAAGGGATTCCGGTCGCGACGATCGACCGGATGAAGGAGGCCTGCCGGGCCGCCGGCAAGACCTGCGACTTCGTCGTCTATCCGGAGGCGCCGCACGCCTTCCATGCCGATTATCGTCCGAGCTATCGCGCGGAGCCGGCACAGGACGGATGGAAGCGGCTGCAGGACTGGTTCCGGCAACACGGCGTCGCCTGAGCCCGCCTCACTTGTCGTATTTGATGTAGGCGAAGCGCGGATCGCTCGGCGTCCCTTCGAGGGCGCCGCCCTCGGTGCCCGGCTGCCAGCCCACCACCTCCTCGATCTTCTTTGCCAGCGAGAAATCCTTCTCGGTGATCCCCTTGGCGGCGTGGTTCATCAGCCGGACCTCGACCCAGGCGTAGGACGCGGTGAGGTCGGGGTGGTGCCACGCGGCCTCGGCCAGATGGCCCACCGTGTTGATGACCATCAGCGTGCTCTTCCACGAGGCGGTCTTGTAGGTGCGCCGGATCCAGCCGTCCTCCAGCCGCCAATGCGGCAGCTCTTCCTTCAGCCGCCGCTCCACCGTCGCGTCGTCGAGGACGCCCTCGCGTGCTTGCGTCATCGTCACCCTCCTTTTCCGGATGGCGAAAACCTGCGTCGGGACGGGCGGCGGCGCAAGCCGGGATCCGTCGGACCCTCTCTCGAAGGCGGAGGCCCGCATGTCGCAGCGGAAACGCCGGGACCGGCTGTGGACGGGGCGGGGGCGAGTCCCTATTAAAAAATTCAACAGAAAACGCCGGCCTCCGACGAGGCGGGACGGACTGGCCGACAATTCATGAGGACGCCCATGCTGTCACGGCGCGGAATGCTCGCGACGGCGGCTCTGTCGCTGGCGGCGGCGTTGCCGTCGGTCCGCCGCGCCCGGGCGGCGGGCGAGACCTTCCGGCTCGGCGTGCTGCCCTTCGGCACCGCCGCCTGGGAGGCCGCGGTCATCAAGGCGCGGGGCTTCGATACGGCCAACGGCTTCACCCTCGACATCGTCAAGCTCGCCGGCAACGACGCCGCGCGCATCGCCTTCCTCGGCGGGCAGGTGGATGCCATCGTCGGCGACCTGATCTTCGCCGCCCGCCTCGGCAACGAGGGGCGGGGGGTGCGCTTCTCGCCCTACTCCACCACGGAGGGGGCGCTGATGGTTCCCGCCGGAAGCCCGATCACGGATCTGAAGAGCCTCTCGGGCAAGCGGCTCGGCGTGGCAGGCGGGGCGCTCGACAAGAACTGGATCCTGCTGAAGGCGCAGGCGCGGGAGACGGCGGGGCTCGACGTCGAGAGCGCGGCGCAGGTCGCCTACGGCGCGCCGCCGCTGCTGGCGCAGAAGCTGGAGACCGGCGAACTCGACGCCGCCCTGCTCTACTGGCAGTTCTGCGCCCGCCTCGAAGCCAAGGGCTTCAAGCGGCTGATCTCGGCCGACGACGTGATGCGGGCCTTCGGCGCCAAGGGCTCGGTCTCGCTGATCGGCTACCTCTACGAGGGCCGCACCGTGGCGGACCGGGGCGAGGTGGTGCGGGGGTTCGCCCGCGCCTCTGCCGCCGCCAAGGACGCGCTCGCGAACGAGCCGGCCCTGTGGGAGACGGTCCGGCCCCTGATGGCGGCCGAGGACGACGCCACCTTCGCCACGCTCAAGCGCGATTTCCTCGCTGGCATCCCGCGCCGGCCCATCGCCGCAGAGCGTGCCGACGGCGAGCGGATCTACGCGGCCCTGGACCGGCTCGCGGGCGCGCAGCTTCTCGGCGTGGGCAAGACCCTGCCGCCGGACCTCTATCTCGACGCCTCGGGCAATGGCTGACGTCGGCACGATGACGGTTCCGGTCCGCTGACCTTCCGCATGGCCCTGCTCGCGCGCCTCTTCTCGCTCGCCGTCCTGCTCGCCCTGTGGCAGGGCGTCTCCGTCTATGCCGACACGCGGACCCTGCCGGCGCCGAGCGCGGTGCTCGCCTTCATCCTGCGCGAGGCGCAGAGCGGCAGCCTGTTCTTCAATGTCGGCGTCACGCTCGGCCGGGTGGCGGTCTCCTTCGTCATCGCCATGAGCCTCGGCGTGCTGCTCGGCATCGCGCTCGGTCGCTCGCGTCTCGCCGACCGGCTGCTCGACACCCCGCTCCTCGTCGTCCTCAACACCCCGGCCCTCGTCATCACGGTGCTGGCCTATGTCTGGCTCGGGCTCACCGAGACCGCGGCCATCGTCGCGGTGGCGCTCAACAAGCTGCCCAACGTCGCCGTCATCATGCGCGAGGGCGCCCGCGGCCTCGATCCCGGCCTCGAGGAGATGGCGAAGACCTACCGTTTCGACCGGCGGACCTGGATCGCCCACGTGCTGCTGCCGCAGCTCCAGCCCTTCATGGTGGCGGCGGCGCGCTCCGGCATCTCGCTCGCCTGGAAGATCGTGCTGGTGGTGGAGCTGCTCGGGCGACCCAATGGGGTGGGTTTTGCCATCAACTACTACTTCACCCTCTTCGACGTCACCGCGGTGATCGGCTACAGCCTCGTCTTCATGAGCGTGATGCTCGCCATCGACGCCCTCCTCCTCCAGCCCCTCGACGCCCATGTCCGCCGCTGGCGCTGAGCCCGCCGCTGGCGCTGAGCCCGCCGCTCTCGGGGGCGCCGCGCCGCTCCTGACCGTGCGGGTGGACCGCAAGGTCTACGCCAAGCGTGGCGGCAAGGGCGGCACCGAAGCCGTGGAGGCGGTGTCCGGCCTCGCCTTCGACCTGCAGGCCGGCGAGATCACCTGCCTGATCGGGCCTTCGGGGGCGGGCAAGACCACGACGCTGCGCATCCTGCTCGGACTCGATCGCGACTTCGAGGGGGCGGTGACGCCCGAGCCCTCCCGGGCCGGCATGGCGATGGTGTTCCAGGATCCGCGGCTGCTGCCCTGGCGCAGCATCGAGCAGAACGTGCGGCTCGGCCTGCCGCGGGCGGAACGGGCGCGCGATCTCGACGACCTGTTCACCTCCCTCGGGCTGGCGCCGTGGCGCGCGCATTATCCCGGCGCGCTCTCGCTCGGGATGCAGCGCCGGGTGGCGCTGGCGCGGGCGCTCGCGCTGGAACCGCGCATCCTCGTTCTCGACGAGCCCTTCGTCTCCCTCGACGATGCGGCGGCCGCCTCCCTGCGTGCCCTCGTCGTCGAAGCCGTGGCCCGCTCCGGCACCAGCGTGCTGATGGTGACGCACAACGTGGCCGAGGCGATCGAGATCGCCGACCGTCTCCTTCTAGTCTCGCCGCGGCCCGCCCGCCTCCTGGCCTCCCTGCCCCTCGACCGTCCGCGCCCGGAGCGCGACCGGGCCTGGGCCGACGAGACCCGCCGGAGCCTCGCCGTCCGCTTCCCCGGCATCGTGGCTCAGTAGAATCACGCCCGAGAGAATCGCGTCCGTCGCGACGGCGCCCGGAGGTGTCGCGCCCGGATCGCGGCGGCCTGCGGCGTCGCGCCCTCTCTTTCGAGGCATGCCTCCCTCCGGCCGCGGATCCTTAAGGATAAGCGGCAGCGGCCAATGCAAAAAATTCCCGGCCGCGCGGGGGCTTCCCCGGAGCCGACGGCGGCGGAAACGGGTGTGCGGCGGCCTTAAAGCTTTTGCACCGCAGCATAGGACAGAGGTCAGGTTCGGGCCAAAGACAGGAATTAAAGTGCTCTGCACGCATGCTCCGAGCGGACTCCCGGTGCCATCATGCGGCACATGCATTCCGGTCCCCGATATCCACCTTGGACATGCCAAAATAAAATTAAGACGTGTGCGCCGCCCATCAAATTGTGCGATGCAAAAACTACGTTTTACCAAGAAAGTTTCATGATAAAGCCGGTCGTCGCTGCGACATTCGACGCGCGAAAGCGAGTTGACGGCGCCCGAAATTTTCTTAGAGTTCGTTCAAGCTTCGGTTTGAGGGGGCCGCTAAGGGATGCGGACCCAGCCGTGTAAGTCGCCGGAAAGACGGGATGATCCTGATTTTCCGTGCGGCGGCCGCGAGCTGCCGGGGCGAATACCATCCCTGTCGCAAACAGCAGGTCAATCAACGGTGGGTAGCGGGAAGCTATTCGGCGGCGGATAAGACCTGTCGGAGGAATCCATGAGAGCGGTACATCTTCTCGCCCTCGGCGCGGGTCTCGCTGCTGCGGGTCCGGCCCTGGCCAACGAAAGCGTCCTGAAGGGCATCGCCAACCCGGCGGAGCAGGTTCTTCAGACGGTCGACTACGCCAACACCCGCTATTCCAAGCTCGACCAGATCAACAAGGACAACGTCAAGAATCTCCAGGTTGCCTGGACGTTCTCGACGGGCGTGCTGCGCGGCCACGAGGGCTCCCCGCTCGTCGTCGGCAACATCATGTACGTCCACACGCCCTTCCCGAACATCGTCTACGCGCTCGACCTCGATCAGGGCGCCAAGATCGTGTGGAAGTACGAGCCCAAGCAGGATCCGTCCGTGATCCCGGTGATGTGCTGCGACACGGTCAACCGTGGTCTGGCCTATGCCGACGGCGCGATCCTCCTGCACCAGGCCGACACCACGCTCGTGTCGCTCGACGCCAAGACCGGCAAGGTCAATTGGTCGGTCAAGAACGGCGACCCGTCCAAGGGTGAGACCAACACCGCCACCGTTCTCCCGGTGAAGGACAAGGTCATCGTCGGCATCTCCGGCGGCGAGTTCGGCGTGCAGTGCCACGTCACCGCCTACGACCTGAAGTCGGGCAAGAAGGTGTGGCGCGGCTACTCCATGGGTCCGGACGATCAGCTCCTCGTCGACCCCGAGAAGACCACCCACCTCGGCAAGCCGATCGGCAAGGACTCCTCGCTGAAGACCTGGGAAGGCGATCAGTGGAAGACCGGCGGCGGCTGCACCTGGGGCTGGTTCTCCTACGATCCCAAGCTCGACCTGATGTACTACGGCTCGGGCAACCCCTCGACCTGGAACCCGAAGCAGCGTCCGGGCGACAACAAGTGGTCCATGACGGTTTGGGCGCGTAACCCCGACACCGGCATGACCAAGTGGGTCTACCAGATGACCCCGCACGACGAGTGGGACTACGACGGCATCAACGAGATGATCCTCACGGATCAGAAGGTTGACGGCAAGGATCGTCCGCTCCTGACCCACTTCGACCGTAACGGCTTCGGCTACACCCTCGATCGCGCCACCGGCGAGCTCCTCGTCGCCGAGAAGTTCGATCCGGTCGTGAACTGGGCCACCAAGGTCGACATGGACAAGGGTTCCAAGACCTACGGCCGTCCGCTGGTCGTGTCGAAGTACTCGACCGAGCAGAACGGCGAGGACGTGAACTCGAAGGGCATCTGCCCGGCGGCGCTCGGCACCAAGGACCAGCAGCCGGCGGCCTTCTCGCCCAAGACCAACCTGTTCTACGTGCCCACCAACCACGTCTGCATGGACTACGAGCCGTTCCGGGTGACCTACACCCCGGGCCAGCCCTACGTCGGTGCGACCCTGTCGATGTACCCGGCCCCCGGCTCGCACGGCGGCATGGGCAACTTCATCGCCTGGGACGGCGTGAAGGGTAAGATCATCTGGTCGAACCCCGAGCAGTTCTCGGCATGGGGCGGCGCGCTCGCCACCGCCGGCGACGTGGTCTTCTACGGCACGCTGGAAGGTTACCTGAAGGCGGTCGACTCGAAGTCCGGCAAGGAACTGTACAAGTTCAAGACCCCGTCGGGCATCATCGGCAACGTGATGACCTACGAGCACAAGGGCAAGCAGTACGTGGGCGTCCTGTCGGGCGTCGGCGGCTGGGCCGGCATCGGCCTCGCGGCCGGCCTGACCGACCCGAACGCCGGCCTCGGCGCGGTGGGCGGCTACGCGGCCCTGTCGAGCTACACCAACCTCGGTGGCCAGCTCACGGTCTTCGCTCTGCCGAACAACTAAGTCGCTCGCTACGTCGCTTGCGACACTGAGCCTAAGGATGCCGGCGCGGGAAATCGCGCCGGCATCTTTATGATTTTATGATTATGCTGTAGGGCCTGCTTGGACACCGCACGATCTACGTTGCGGTGCAACATGATGGTCTCGGGAGAAACGTCGTTGTCTTCGATGAAAAGAACCGCTCTTCTTGGTCTCGTCGGTGCAGCCTTGCTCGGAGCGGTTCCCGCCGCGACCGTCGCTCTCGCTCAGGATGCCAAGACCGATCTCGCCAACAAGCTCGATCCCAATGCCAAGGAGATCGACGAGCCGGTGCTCAAGGCCGCCGCGGCGGTCAAGGACGAGGACGGCAAGTACCTCGACAAGGACGGTCACCCGACCTTCCACATCACCAACGACGGCAAGAAGGTCGATTGGTACACCTATTCCGGCTACCGCCGTTATCACGCCGAGTGCCACGTCTGCCACGGCCCGGACGGCATGGGCTCGACCTACGCTCCGGCCCTCAAGGATTCGCTGAAGCGCCTCTCCTACGAGGAGTTCTACGGCATCCTCGCCGGCGGCAAGCAGGAGGTCAGCAACACCTCCAACCAGGTGATGCCCGCCTTCGGCGATAACAAGAACGTCATGTGCTACGCCAACGACCTCTACGTGTACCTGCGCGCCCGCGCCGCCGGTGCCTGGGGCCGTGCGCGTCCGGGCGAGAAGGAAGAGAAGCCCGAGACCGCCAAGACGGCCGAGAAGGAGTGCCTGGGCGGCTGATGACCCGCTCAAGCCTTCTCGTTTCCCTCGCGGCCGCCGCGCTCCTGCTTTCGGCAGGGGCGCGGCCCGCGCACGCGCAGCACCTGCCGGATCTGGTGACGCAGGATGTCCTGCGCGTCTGCAGCGATCCCGGCAACATGCCGTTCTCCGAGCGCAAGGGCGGCGGCTTCGAGAACCGGATCGCGCAGATCGTCGCCGACGAGCTGAAGGTCAAGCTGCGCTACTACTGGCTGACCCAGGGACCCGGCTTCGTCCGCAATACGCTGGGCACTGGCCTGTGCGACCTGATCATCGGCACCTCGGGTGGCGAGATCGTCCAGCCGACCAATCCCTATTACCGCTCGGCCTACGTCCTGGTCGCGCGCAAGGGCGACTTGCCGGACATCAAGAGCCTCGACGACCCGCGCCTGAAGGACAAGCAGATCGGCATCATCGCCGGCACGCCGCCCTCCAACCGCCTGAGCGACCTGAAGCTCGTCGGCGAGCGGATCCACGCCTACGCCCCCTACGCTTTCGGAGCCGAGCGCCAGCACCAGACCGTCGCGGCGCAAGTGATCGCCGATCTCGCCGAGAAGAAGCTCGACGTGGCGATCCTCTGGGGGCCGGCCGCGGGCTGGCTGGCCAAGCAGAGCGGGACGCCGATGGATGTCGTGCCGCTCCTCAACGAGCCGGGGCGACCGCCGCTGACCTTCCGCGTCTCGATGGGCGTTCGCCACAACGAGAACGACTGGAAGCGCAGCCTCAACACCGTCCTGCGCAAGCGCAAGGCCGATATCGAGAAGGTTCTGCGGGAATACGACGTGCCGTTGCTGGCGGAGGAGGACAACAAGCCCCTCGACGCCGCGGACGAGTGATCGCCCGCCAAAGGTGATCCCGGATGTCGAAGGCCCGAACCTCGGTTCGGGCCTTTCTTATGCCACGCGCTCGATACCCGAGGCGTCGAGCTTGGCCAGGGCGTCCGTCACCGTCTCGCTGCCGATGACGAGGTCGGGGGCGATCTCGGCGAGCGGTACCAGCACGAAGGCCCGTTCGCGCACGAAGCGATGCGGCAGCACGAGGCGCTCGTCGGAGACCTCCGCCCCCTCGTAGGCCAGCACGTCGATGTCGATCACCCGCGGTCCCCAGCGGCGTTCGCGCACCCGCCCGAGCGCCGCTTCGATCGACAGGCAGACCTCCAGCAGACCGTGCGGCGTCAGTTCGGTTTCGATGGCGGCGGCGGCGTTGAGGAACCAGTCCTGATCGGTGTCGCCCCAGGGCGGCGTGCGGTAATCGGCGGAGCGCGCCGTGACCCGGATGCCGGGCGTCGCCGCGAGGTGCTCGACCGCCCGAGCCAGCATCGCCGCCTTGTCGCCGACATTGCTGCCGAGCCCGAGATAGGCCCGCGTCATGGCATCCGTCGTGGCGTCCGTCATGGCGTCTCCGGAGCGGGGCGGCCCCGCACGATCTCGATGGCGGCGTAGTCGAGTACGGCGGGAATCGGCGCGCTCGGCTTGTCGATCCGGACCGCGATCGTCTCGATGCGGGGAAACCGCGCGAGGCAGGTTTCGGCGATCGCCTCGGCCAGGGCCTCGATCAGGGCGAAGCGCCGGTTGGTGGCGATGTCGAGGGTGATGGCGGCGAGATCGGCATAGCTCACGGTGGCGGCGACGTCGTCGCTGCGGCCGGCTTCCGAGAGGTCGAGGCGGCATTCCAGCGAGATGTAGAAGCGCTGGCCGAGCCGCTCCTCCTCCGGCAGCACACCGTGACGGGCGAAGACCGCGAGGCGGTGGACGAGGATGCGGTCAGCCATGGAGCGATCCGGAAGCGGCATCCGGGCGCATCACCGCATCGAGCACCCGCAGCGCCTCGACATGCGGGGCGACGTCGTGGACGCGCACGATGTCGGCGCCGAGGGAGCCGGCCAGCACATGCGCCGCGAGCGAGCCCACGAGCCGGTCGCGCGGCGCCGTCTCGCGGTCGTGCAGGCGCCCGAGCAGGCTCTTGCGCGAGACGCCGACGAGGAGGGGGAAGCCCAGCGCCCGAATTTCGGGAAGCCGGCGGAGCGCCTCGAGATGCTGCGCCCAGCTCTTGCCGAAGCCGATGCCGGGATCGAGCACGATGTCGCCGTCGGCGATGCCGGCGCGCCGGGCGATGTCCAGCGAACGCTCGAAGAAGCGCAGCATGTCGGCGACGATGTCGAGCGAGCCGTCGATCGTCTCGCGGTTGTGCATGACGATGACCGGTGCGCCGTGATCGGCGGCGACGCGGGCGATGTCCGGCTCGCGCTGCAGGCCCCAGACGTCGTTCACGATGGTGGCGCCGGCCTTCAGGGCGGCCGCCGCCGTCGAGGCCTTGTAGGTGTCGATGGAGATCGGAACCGACAGGCCGGGCGCGATCGCCTCGATGACGGGCAGGACGCGGGCCTGCTCCTCCGCGGCCGGGACGGGCGTGTGGCCGGGCCGGGTCGACTCGCCGCCGATATCGAGGATGTGGGCGCCGTCCTCGGTCAGGGCTGCGGCCTGCGCCCGCGCCGCCTCGACGCCCTCGAACCGGCCGCCATCGGAGAACGAGTCCGGCGTGACGTTGAGGATGCCCATCACCAGCGTCCGCCGCCCGAGTTCGGGCAGCAGTTCGGACAGGCGGGAGGGCGGGGGAGGGGCGTCGGGCGGCATCGCGGATCGAATATGTCTGGCCGGGACTGCCGGCCTAGCCCCTCCGGCGGGGTTTCGCCAGATCGATTCGGTCCCGATACCGCCCGCAGCCGGTTCTCAGGAGGCGCCGCGGTAGCAGCGGATCTCCGCCTCGGCCTGGGCGCGGCGAAGGTCGGCCACCTTGTCGTCGAACATCTTGGTCGACTTGAACGCCGTGGTGCGCTGGCCGATGCCCTGGCGCATCGAGAGGATGGTGCTCGCCTGCACGTACTTGTCGTAGGGCAGGATCGAGGCGAGCGCGTCGAGGGAGCAGGAGCATTTCTCCAGCGCCTCGCGGGTCTGCCCGTTGGCGGCCATGCAGCCGAAGACGTAATCGGCCCGCGCGTCGGTCGGGTAGTCGTTGTCGTCGGCCCGCGCGGGCGCGGCGAGCAGAGCCGCGGCGAGCAGAGCCGCGGCGCCGAACGCTTCAGGAATCCTTCTGGTCATAATCGAGCCTCTCTTCGAGGAGTTCGCCGCCATCCGGCTTCAGGGCCCGGGCCTCGATCGAGACGATCTCGCCCGGCACGTCCGGTGCGACGATGAACGTGTAGGTGGTGGTCTCGAAACCGCGCATCCGCTCGGTCTGGGCATCGCCCGCGAACGGCTTCATCTCGACGCGCCAGCCCTCGACGGTCCGTCCCTTGAAGGAGACCTGCGTCGGCGTCACCGTGGCGTTCTCGCGCAGACCCTTGCGGATCGCGTTCTTGATGTAGCGCGGGTTGGCTTCCAGCAGGCTGGCCAGACCCTTCAGGTGGTTCTCGAGAAACAGAGTCAGCACCGGGTTGCCGGGCATGTCGGTGAAGGGGCCCGCCGGAACGCGGTTGCCACCCGAGAACATCTGCACGCGGATATCGCGGCTCTCGGCGCTCTTGCCCGGCTCGACCATGAGCTTGATCGCGTCGCTGAGGGGCGGGCCGTAGGGGCCGCGCTCGATGCCGCTACGGCGCAGGTAGTCGTAGGTGATGGTGCTGCCGGGCGCCGTGTTCTTCATCTGCGGCTGCTCGAAGAGCAGGTCGCTGGCGGCCGGCACGGCTCCGTCCTTGGCTGCTGCGGTTGCCGTCGCGGCGGTGTCGGAGGCCGCCCAGGCCGAGGGCGTCGTCACGAGGGCGGCCGAGAGGGCGACCGCCAGAATGGATCGTCTCAAAGGGGTGCCTTTTCGCTCAACGGGTTTTGCACATTCGTCCCGATGCTGCGGTATATATAGTCCGGCGGATTCTCGGCAGCCTCTTCCTTGGCAAGATCCCGCATTTTCGCGTGAAGCGGCGAAAGGGAGCAGGCCGGATCGGTGTTGGCGGCGTCCCCGGTGAGCGCCAGCGCCTGACAGCGGCAGCCGCCCCAATCCTTCTCCCGCCGGTCGCAGGAGCGGCAGGGCTCCTTCATCCAGCCTGTGCCGCGATAGGCGGCAAAAGCCGGGGATTTCGTCCAGATGTCGCCGAGCGCGTGATCGGTGACGTACCAGAATTCGAGGCCGGGGATGGTCTCGGCGGCGTGACAGGGCAGCACCTTGCCCTGAGGCGTCACGTTCATCAGCTTGCGGCCCCAGCCGCCGGCGCAGGCCTTGGGGTACTTGGCGTAGTAGTCCGGCACCACGAGGTCGATGACGAGCTGGCCCTTGAGCCGCTCGCGCGCCGCCTCGACGATGCGGATCGACTCGTCGACCTGGGCCTTGTCCGGCATCAGCGCGGCGCGGTTGACGTAGGCCCAACCGTAATACTGGGTGTGGGCCACCTCCAGCCGCTTCGCGCCGAGCTTGACCGCGAGGTCGATGAAGCCCGGCACCTCGTGGATGTTACCGCGGTGGATCACCGAGTTCAGCGTCAGCGGCAGGCCGAGTTCGGTCACCCGGGCGGCGAACTGCATCTTCTGCGGCTGCGCGTTCTTCAGGCCGCCGATCTTTTCGGCATTGGCCGCATCGACCCCCTGCACCGAGAGCTGCACGTGATCGAGCCCGGCGTCGTAAAGCGCGTCGAGCTTGGCCAGCGCGCCGCCGACGCCGGAGGTGATCAGGTTCGAGTAGAGGCCGAGTTCGGCGCATTTGGCCGTGATCTCGACGATGTCGGGGCGCGCCGTCGGCTCGCCGCCGGAGAGGTGGACGTGCAGCACGCCGAGCCCCGCCGCCTCCGTCAGCACCCGCAGCCACGCCTGCGTATCCAGCTCGGCCGAGCGTCGGTCGAGCTCCAGCGGGTTCGAGCAGTAGGGGCAGCGCAGCGGGCAGCGATGGGTCAGCTCGGCGAGCAGACCCACCGGCGCCGGAATCACATCCGCGGGGGAGGGGGCGGGGGTCGGTGCATTCATCGCTCCAAGACCCTTTTCTGTGCGAGACCGGCCAGCATCGGCAGGATGTCGGCTTCGATGACGGCCGGATCGGCGTCGTAGGTCTGGCCCAGGGTCCGGGCGATCTGCGAGACCGAGTTCTGGCCGTCGACGAGCTTGAGGACCGCGACGGCGTTGTCGTCGAGGTCGAAGGTCCGCTCGGGGGCGAGCAACACGTGCTTGACCCGCACCTCATCGTAGCGCAGGCGCACGCCGCGGGGCAGACGCGGCACGTCGCTGCCGCTGAAGGCAGCGGGCGCGCCCGCCGTCGCCGCGGCCGGAGCGCCCTCGGCGACGAGGCCCTCGCCCGGCTGCCACGCATCCGGCGGGATCATGCCGGGGGCGACGTAGGCGAAGTAGAGCGCATCGAGCTGGGTCCAGAGCACGTTGCACTTGAAGGTCAGCGCATCCATCGCCGCCCGCTGCATCTCGGGCGTGGTGGCGTGCCGCTTCACGTAGTCGAGGGCGAAATCGGCGTCGCGCGGGGCCTGGGTGAGGCGCTTGTCGAAATAGGCCAGCGTCTCCTTGGTGATGAAGTCGTAGTTCTTCAGCATCCCGGCGACGCGCTCGGAGATGATCGTCGGCGAGAACATCTCGGTGAGCGAGGAGGCGATGGCCTCCAGCAGCGTACGCTCCGACACGAAATGCACGTAGGCATCGACCGAGAAGCGGGTCGCCGAGAGGATGCCCTTGGTGGAGAGCACGTAGTCGCGGGCAAAGCCCACGCCCTCGGCGAGCTTGAGCCAGCGCTCGATGCCGCCGTCGCCCTCGTGGTCGCCGTCGTGGTCGACGATGCGCTGGCGCCAGATCCGGCGGAGCTGTGCATCCGGCAGGCGGGCCAGCAGGGCCGCGTCCTTCACCGGGATCATCGCCTGATAATAGTAGCGGTTGAGCGCCCAGGCCCGCACCTGATCCTTGCTGAGCTTGCCGTCGTGCAGCAGGCGGTGGAACGGGTGGAGGTTGTGGTAGCGCCGCGCACCGATGTCGCGGAGCGCCGCCTCAAGCTCCTCGTGGCTCAGCAGGCGTTGCTCGGCTTCCGGGACGGGCGGCGGGAATTGGGCAGTCATGGCGTTCGGTTTCCCCGGCTTGAGGCGCGTTTCCGTTCGTTCTTGGGCTCTGAGCTCTTCTCAGATGGGGCCCGAACCCCCGGAAGGGCAGGGCAGCCGCCACGCAATTGGATCGCGCAAAACATAACCGGTTCGGCACTAAATTTCCAGGCCGGCCCGGTGATGCGACGTCCCATCCGCTCAGAGGTCGAGGGTCAGCCCGTCATGGGCGACCGTCCAGCCGCGCGCCTCGACACCGGCGCGCTCCGGCGAGTCCTCGATCAGGATCGGATTGGTGTTGTTGATATGAATCAAAACCCGTCGGCCGAGCGCGACGTCGGCGAAGGAGGCGATGGAGCCGGTCTCGCCGTTGATCTGGATATGGCCCATGCGCCAGCCGGTCTTGGTGCCGACGCCGGCGCGGATCATGTCGTCGTCCTCCAGCACGGTGCCGTCGAACAGGAGCGCATCGACGCCCGCGACGCGGGCCTTCAGATCCTCCGTCACCCGGGCGCAGCCGGGAATGTAGGCGAGGCGCTTGCCGCCCGCCTCGATCATCGTGCCGACGGTCGTCTCGGTCTCGGCACCGATCTCCATCGAGGCGTCTTCCAGCCAGAGCGGCACCTTGCCGGGCACGGAGAAGAGCGTCACCGACAAACCCGGTACCGGCTCGAAGGTCTCGTCGAGGGCGATCGTCTGCCGCTTGACGACATCGGCGGCCATCACGTCGAAGACGCGGTTGTCGGAGACGGAGGCGAGGATGCCGGGGGTGGCGTAGAGGGTGAAGGGCTGACCCTCGCGCAGGGTGAGCAGGCCCGCGACGTGATCGACGTCGCCATTCGTCAGCAGCACCGCGTGGATCGGCGAGTGGCGCAGGCCCTCGCGCGGATGCATCTGCGGGTTCGCCTGGATCTGCTGGCGGATGTCGGGCGAGGCGTTCAGCAGGAGCCAACGTTCCCCGTCCGGAGAGACCGCGATGCTCGACTGCGTCCGTGGTTTGACCCGGGGATCACCTGCCCAGGCCAGGGAACAAATGGAACAGCGGCAGTTCCATTGAGGAACGCCGCCGCCCGCGGCCGAGCCCAGGATCACGACATGCATGGTGAGAACCCGCTGATGTCTGCGCCCTGCGGCCCGGCTCGAAATACCTTAGTTGAAGGTGTCGATCTCGGCCGACTCGTAGCTCGTGACTTCCATGCCGACGCAGATCTCGGAAACGATGGGGGCAGCCCACTTCATGGTGTCTCTCCTCGACTTTATGGAACGCCGGAACCCTTCGATCCCACTTGTTTAAGAGGATCGTAAGATACTGGCGGCGCATTCGTTTTCGCGCGCCGGAGGTATATCGCCAATTCCGGCCCCGCCTGCAAGAGCCAGCTTGCCGTTTCTTCCCAAAGTTCGCGTGAGGGGCGGTGATAGACTTTCGTCGGGAAGCGCGTTGCCGGAACGAAATGCCGCGGGGTGTCTTCCGCCATCCGTTGGAGCCCGTCGGACGGGCGGATGTCGGCCTCGCTCAAACGCCGCGCGGTCTCAGTGCCGGAAGTCCTGGCCGCGCAGGTCGAGCATGAAGCCCTTGCCGCGCACCGTGACGATCACGGGCCCGCCCAGCCGCACGAAGTCGGAGAGCTTGGAGCGCAGGTAGCCGACATAGACATCGACCACGTTGAGCGAGAGGCCGCCCTGGCTCGCCCAGAGCCGGTCGAAGATCTCGCCCCGCGAGATCGGCCGGTTCACCTCCTGCATCAGCAGGGCGAGCAGTTCGGCCTCCCGCGGGGTCAGGCGGGCCGAGGCTTCGCCGAAGCTGACTTGGCGGATGTTGACGTCGAGGGTCAGGCGGCCGGCGGTGAAGACGGTGCGCGGCGTGTCCGCCTCGCGGCGGCGCAGCAGATGGACCTGGAGCCGGGCGAGCAGTTCGTCGAACACGAACGGCTTGACGATGTAGTCGTCGGCGCCGAGCGCCAGCCCCTCGGCCCGGTCGCGGACCTCGTCGCGGGCGCTCAAGAAGAGGATCGCGCCGGGATAGCCGCCTTCCCGCAGGCTGCGGCAGACGTCGTGGCCCGAGCCGTCCGGCAGGGTGATGTCGAGCACCACCGCCTCCGGCGCGTCGTCGCGGGCGGCGCTGAGCGCATCCTCGACCCGGCCGGCCACGCCGACGGAGAAGCCTTCCGCCTCCAGGCCGCGGGCCAGGATGCCGCGGATGTCGATGTCATCCTCAACGATCAATACGCGCGTCGTCATGCGGCGCCGAGCCTCTCGTGTCCTGCCCCATCCTGTTCCGGCACGACGCCGTCATCGAGCGCGGGCAGATCGAGGATCACCCGCGCGCCGCCGTGTTCGGCCCTGCCGAGGCTGATCCGTCCATCATGGCGCTCAACGACCCATCGCGCCAGGGCTAAACCTATGCCGAATCCGGCTTCTCCCGAACGGGCCTCGCGGCGGAAGCGCTCGAACAGCCCGTCCCCCTCCTCGGGAAAGCCGGGGCCGTCGTCGTCGATGGTGACCAGAGCCCGATGGCCCTGCGGCGTGTCGCGCCCGTTCAGCGAGACGACGATGCGGGTCAGGCCGGTGGCGTGGCGCAGGGCGTTGTCGATCAGGCTCTCGACAACCTGACGGAGCCATTCCGGATCGGCGCTGATCTCGATGTCGTGGTCGCCCGGCTCCAGCACCAGCTCGACCCGGCGGCGGGCGGCCTCGGAGCCGGCCCCGTCCACCGCGTCGCCGAGCACCGCCACCGCGCTGACGGCGCGCCGGTCGAGTTCGATCTGGCCAGATTCCGAGCGGGCCACGCGCAGGAGATCCTCGACGCGGCGCTTGAGGCGCTGAGCCCGCTTGCGGATGGTGACGAAGACGGGGCCGTAATCGACCGGCCGGCCGCCGGCCCGCTCCGCCGACCTTTGGGCGAGGTCGCACTCGCCGAGGATGACGGTGAGCGGCGTGCGCAACTCGTGGCTGACATCGGCGAAGAAGCGGCGGCGGGAGCGGTCCACCATCTCCAGCCGCTCGTTGGCCGCGCGCAGGTCGGCGGTGCGGGCCTGCACCGTATCCTCCAGGGCGGCCCGGTCGGCGGCGAGCCGCCCCTCGCGGCGGGCGAGGCGGGCGGCCATGCGGTTGAAGTTCGCGACCAGAAGCCCGAGTTCGTCGCGGGTTTCGACCGAGAGCCGCGTGCCGAGGGCGCCGCTGCCGACGGCGCCGGCCGCCCGGCGGATCTCCTCGATCCGCGCGAGCGTCGGCCGGGTGACCGAGCGGTAGAGCACCGCGACGAAGGCGAGCGCCAGCCCCACCACCGCGAGCGCCACCGCGGTCAGGCGGTGCGTCAGGGTCCGGGCGGCCTCGGAGCCCGCGATCATGCTGCGCCGCTCGGCCTCGACCAGGAGCGAGAGCGGCGGCCCGGTCATGGCGCCGAAGGCGTTGAGCGCCCCCTGCATCGCGGTCTTGCGACGGTCGGGATCGGTCTCCCGCCGCACCAGGGTGACCTGCCGGTCGAGCATCGCCCGGGCCGCGCGCACGTTGGCGAGCGGACGGGTGCGGGCGATGTACTGGATCCGGTCCTCCGGGTTGGTGCTCGTCGCCATGCCGTTGCTCAGCGCGTCGTCGACATGGTTGAGCGCCTGATCGACCCGGTCGCGGGTCACCGACAGGGCCTCGGGTGGCGCGTCCGGATTGCCGACGCTCTCGATGGCGGCGAAGCCGTACTGCGCCAGCCGCCCGGAGAGTTCGGAGAGAAGCTCGAGCCGATGCTGGGCGGCCAGCGTCCGGTCGATGACGTTCTCGGTCAGGCGGATCGACCACAGCACGCCGGCCGCCGCCAGCAGGGCGAGCAGCGCTGTGCCGCCGAGCAGAAGGGCGAACCGGACTCTGAGCGAACGCATGGTCTCCCTCTCCGCCGCTGCGGCGGCGGGCGGACCATGTCACCGCCGGAGCGGCGCCTCAAGCCGGCGCGCGTTGCCGGCTTATCCCGATGCTTCCCTACAGATCGTTCGGCAGGCTTCCCTTGGGGGCGCAGCGCCAGCTCTTCACGTGATAATCCGGATGCTCTTCCTGCCACGCCGCGAGCGTGCTCTGCGAGTTGCGCAGGCACAGGAACGGGTTCGGGTTGTCGTAGGAGAGGTTGATCCGCTCCTCGTGGCATTTCGCCGGCTGGGCGATCAGGCAGACGGACAGGAGCAGGAACATGCGCGGCCTCGATGCGGAGGGGCGCCGTGCTTCGAAGGAGTCGATCCCGTGCGCCTCGGTTCGAGGCAAGGTGGGATGATCCGGCAGGCCGGCAAGTCATTTTCCTGCGACTTGCCGGCGGCTTTTGGGAAAAATCGTGCCGGCCAGCACGACCATTTCAGCGTTTGATGATGCCGGCCGCACCCAGACCGCGATTGTAGGCGATCGCGCGCTTCAAGGACCGGAACAGCCCCGTTGGCAGGTATCCCCAGTGGCAAGCGGCCGTGTCGCCTGAGCCAGATGACAAGCGCCGAATCGGGCGAAGATCGGGGCCTGGCCAGACGAAGACGTTCATCTCGGTTGCCGAAATGAAGGAAGGCAGATCATCAAGCCCGAGATGGCGTTTGACGGCTATCGGAATTTCGACGGCTTCATGCGTTGCCGCCGGCGGAGAATGACTCACCGGTGCAACGTACAGCACCTGTGACGGTCCGAGATCACGGCGCGCCAGCACCACGACGGCGGGGCGGTCCTTCCGCCCCTCGCGTGAACCGGCATCGAACTCGTGCTTCCAGAGATACGCATAGCAGAGAACGAGGCCGGGACCCGGATTCTCCGGTAGTTTCACGTCCCGTGCTTTGGCGTCGATGCGTCGCTCGTCTCGTCGAGATCCGGCATTTCATAGGCGTGCTCGTTGGAAACCTCGGCTTCCATGATGAGCGCCATCTCGGCATCGGACAAAGCGCCGACGCCGATCGCCTTACGGTAGCAGGACCACAACGCGTGAAACGTTTCGGCCGAGACGAGATAGGCGGATTCCCGCCCATGCTCGGTGATCCGCACCGGCTCCGTCCGGGATCGGTCGTGCCAATGGTCGAAATTCTTCCGCGCGTCGGACGCCGTCACCGTCGCCGTCATGAACGCCTCCGTTTTCCGTACTGTACGGAAGACATAGGTGTTCACAAGGCCGGCCGTGAACGGGTCGGAAGACGCACCCTCAAGCCGTCACGAACAACTCGCCCTTGCCGAGCGTCGCGAGATCGCCGGAGTAGCGCCGCAAGGTCCCGCCGAGCAGGCCGGCCTGCGCCGCGCCGAGGCGCTTGAGGCTCTGGGCCAGCAGGCGAACGAAGACCAGATCCGGCGTGCCGGTCTCGACGAAGGTCGGCAGCAGGGCGCCGTGGCTGCCCGCGATCAGCGTGCCGCGGCGCATGCCGTAGCCCGGATGGTCGCCGAGCGCGCCGGAGACGACGATGGTGCCGGCGATCATGCGCGAGCCGGCGTAGGTTCCGGCCGAGCCGGCCAGGATGATCCCCCGGCGCATGCGGTCGCCGAGACCGTCGCCGGCCGCGCCCTTGATGACGAGCGTCGCGCCGTCGAGCCCGGCTTTCGCCGCATAGACCGCGCCGCCCGCATGGTCGCCAGCATCGCCCTCGACCGTGATCGTGCCGCCCGTGGCGCCGGTTCCGGCATAGGGGCCGGCCGATCCCGTCACCGTGAGCGTGCCCGCCGCCATGCCCTCGCCGAGGCGCTGGCCGACATCGCCCTCGACGCGGATCGACCCCTGCGAGAGCGCCGCGCCGACCCGGTCGAGCCGGGACGAGCCGCCCTCGATCACGAGGCTGTCGGAGCCGTCGAGGGAGATATCGAACGCGTCGCCGAGCGTCAGGCCGCGGCGGCTGGTGCCGATCGCGAGGCGGCCGGCCTCCGCCTCGGACAGCCCGCTCAAGGCGAGCGGGGTGATGTTGAGGAGGTCGACCCGCTCGGGCAGATCACCGCGCAGTCTCAGCGTGCTCATGCAGCGGGTTTCTCCAAGAGGTCGCGGAGGTGGTAGTGGTGGCGGCCGAGATTGCCGCCGTAATTGCCGGCGGTGACCGCCACCAGACCGTACTTGGCGCCGATCTCGGTGGCGGCGTGCAAGGCCGCGCGCATCGATTCGGCGACGCCCTGCGAGGTTAGGGCGTCGATGACGATCTCCAGCACCACGCCGCATTCGGGCGGCAGGGCCGAGCCGGCCCGACCTTTGAGCGTCGGGCAATAGGCGTCGTTGGTGGAGGCCATCATGCCCTTGGTGCGCCCGCCGACCTTCGAGCCGGAGCGGACGATGCCGCCGGGGAAGGGCAGGATCGCGCCGGGCACGGCCTTGGCCGCCTCGACCGCGATTTCGGCCACGATCAGCGTGTCGGCGTGCTTGCGGCCGAGGAACAGCAGGTTGCCGCCGCCGACCGCGCCGTCCACCGCGCGGGTCGAATCCTCGCACAGGAACTCGCCGTCCATGACGGGGATGCGCCAGTAGCGGCGCATCTTGCCCTGCGGGTCGGGCAGGCGCTTGGCGACGGCGAAGCCGTCACCGAAATAGCGGATCGCACCGCCGAGCTTGATCTTGTGCGGTCCGTCCACGCCGGCGAAGCAGGCGGTGCCGGGGCAGGTAAGGATGCACTGGCCGACGCGCTTGAGGAGCTGGTCCTTGAGCCCGTTCGGCTCGAAGCCGAACAGCAGGATGCGCACGCCGGGGCGGCCGTCCGGGGTTTCCTCCGGGGACAGTTCGGCGTCGATGCCGGCCTCGGCGCCGCAGCCGATCACCGAGGTGGCGAAGCCCGTCATCACCGTCGCCGCGATCATCGCCCATTTCGGCGTGTCGTTGGTGACGATGATCGCGGTGCCCGCGACGTCGAAGGCTTCGGCGAAGGTGTCCTCGACCTTGATGCCGTTGAGGATGAGGTCGCTCATCGGATTCGTCCTATCACCCTCGCCATCACGCCCGGCAGGCCACGTCTTCGAACGTCCCGGTGTTCTCCGGGAACGCGGCGTCCGGCACCGCGAAGGTGTCGAGTCCGGCGCCGAAGCGGTCCTGCAGGTAGCTCTCGGCGCGCTTCTCCATGCCGGCATCGGCCTCGACGTCGAGCGAGAGCGTTTTGCCTGAGAACCACGCCACGACCTCGCCGTCCTCGACGATCGGCTGGCCGTCCTTGAGCACCAGCTTGGCGTGGCTGAACATCGCCGTCCGGTCCTTCTGGTCGCGGTAGATCGCGACGTCGGCCTTGGCACCCTCGCGCAGGTGGCCGCGGTCGGTCAGGCCCAGAAGCTTGGCCGGACCGGAGCGCGTGAGCTGGGCGATCTCGCTGAAGCTGTACTCGCGCTCGATCTTCGGCAGGCCGGAGCGCTCGCCCACGACCGCCGGCAGCGTCGCGATTTCCCTGGCGCGCTCCTCGGCATCCATCAGCAGGTGGATGATGCGCGGATATTCGGTGAAGACGCCGCCATTGGGGTGGTCGGTCGTCAGGATGGTGCGCTCGGGGTTCGAGGAGAGCAGCATCAGCTCGAGCCCGATCGCCCATTGCAGCGACGAGACCGGGCCGCGCGGCCGGTAGAGGAACGGCACCACGCCGCCGCCCTCGGCATCGCCCGCCGACAGCACCCACTTCTTCGGCTTGGCCCCTTTCCGGCCGCCGAACTGGCGCAGGATGTCGAGCGAGATCGTCACCGTCTGGCCGAACACCACCTGGCCCACATCGTAGGTCGCGTTGGGGTGAGCCTCCATCGCCGCGTTGATCCGCTCGGCGGCCGAGCGGAAGCCGCCGGTCATCGGGTTCTCGGGATCGACCACGCCGTAGGCGTAGAACTGGGCGTGAGCGAAGTGGATGCGCCGCCCCTCCGCCGCCTCCAGCGTCGCCACGAGCGAGTCGTCGGCGCCGGGGAGCCCCAGATTGTTGCAGTGGACGTGCAGCGGGTGCGGTACGCCGATCTCCTCGACCGCGTCGAGCAGCGCCGACATGATCTTCCGGGTCGTGAGGCCGTAGCAGGGGATCTCGTCGTCGAGGCTGAGCTTCAGCACGCCGTCCTTGAAGGCCGAGGCGCCGCCCGCGTTGATGCACTTGACGCCCAGGCCCCGCGAATGGGCGAGCGTCTGCTGCACGAGATCGCGCACCGCCTGTTTGCCCTCGCCGTCACGCAGCAACTGCAGCAGGTGGTCGTCGTTGCCGAGGACAGCCAGACCGCCGCGGTCGAGCAGCGGGATGTCGGCGAGTTCGAGATGGGTCGCGAGCGCGTTCGAGGGCGGCAGCGCCGGCTCGACCGCGGTGGTGTAGCCCATCCGCGCGTAGTTGGCGCCGACCCAGCTGCCCGAGCCACCGGCATGGGCGAAGGGGTGGCCGTTGGGCGCGGATTCGCTGACGTAGAGGTCGGGCAGCAGCAGGCGGCTCATCACCACGTTGCCGCCGGCGATGTGCGAGTGGACCTCGACGCCGCCGGCCATCACCACGCAGCCCGTGGCGTCGATGGTGCGGTCGGGTTTGCGCTCGGAGGGGGCGACGACGCGGCCGTCCTCGATCCAGATGTCGCCGACGGCATCGCGCCCGGCCGTCGGATCGATCACCCGTCCGCCGTGGATGCGGGTCAGCATGAGACACCCTTCTCGATGAGGCGGTCGCGGATCCGTGCGAGCACGCCGGCGGCGGTCTGCGCGTCCGTGGCAGCCTTCGGTTCCGTGTAGGCGATGACGCCGCGCCGCTCGTTCCAGAGCGCGCCGCCGACGTTTTGTCCGGGCACGCCCACGGTGATGACGATCTCCGCCGTCTCGCCCGCGGCCTCCGGGGAGCCCTCGCCGACGATGGCCACCGTCGGCAGGCTGCCGAGCCAAGCCGGGCGCGGGGCCGGCAGCGAGGCGAGCCACAGGGCGGCGTCGGCCTCGCCCGCGGCGATCTGGCGGGCGCTGTCGAAGCGCCAGGGATCGTGCTCGGGCTGATGACGGCCGAAGCCGACCCGGGGCGCCTGACCGGTGGTCCAGGCGGAGAGCTGCACGGCGGCGCGACCCTGGAACGGGTCGGCGAGCGTGAGCGCGAAGAAGCGGGTGGATTCGTTGAGATCGCGGATCAGGCCCTGGAGCATCTCCACGCCAAGTTCGCCGACCTCCTCCGGATCGTAGACCACGACGCCGTACTGGGCGGCGTACAGGCGCCGGGCGAGGTCGGCATAGGCCGCCTCACCGGCAAGGTGCCCCTTGGCGAAGGCGCGCAGGTGCCCGAGCGAGACGGCGAGGCCGCCGGCCTCCGCCGCGTAGGCGACGTGGCGGGTGGCGCCGTTCTGCGGTCCGCCGAGCGAGAGCAGGGCACGTTCGCCGCCCGCCGCGCGTCCGCGGCTCGGAGCCGCTTCGGCGATCTCGGCGATCAGGTCGCCGTCCCAGGGGCGGTTGCCGAGGATCAGAACCACATCGGCCCGGCCGATGGTCTCGGCCCGCGTCGTGGTCATCGCGCCGCCGGCGCTCAGCGCGCCGAGTTCGGCGTAGACGCTGGGGCCGGAGACCGGGTCGAGCGAGGCGCCCAGCGTCTCGGCCAGCCGGTAGGCGGCACGCAGCGCCGAGACCTCGGCGCTCAGCCCCGCGAGCACCGGCACGCGTGACGCGGCCAGCAGGTCGGCAGCGGCTTCCACCGCCGCGTCCACATCCGCCGCGCCTCCCTTCACCCAGGCTGCCATGCTTCCTCACCGTCGTTTCTTCGGGCATCCCCGCATCGAGGCGGGGCGAAAGACGGTCATGTCCGAAGGATGCCGGGACGACATCCCTGGTGGAGCCTCAAGCGTCTCGAAACCCCGGCTCGGGTTCGAGAAGGACGGCTCGGACCGGCTCCGCGAAAGGGAGCGGGGTGGTTTTGCCTCCCCGAGCCGGAGCCTGCAAGCCCCCGGCGAAGTTTGCGTCGAGGATTTCGTGCATCGGCCCGCGCCCTTGCCGCGATGGTCCGGCGATGATCCGGTGCGACGACAGCCTCCGTCCGTCTCATTCGCCGCTCCTTGCGCCGTTCCTTGCGCCGTCGCTCGCGGATGCGTCCGGCGAGGTTGTCGCGGGCGCCGCAGCATGGGAGAAGCCGCCCGCATCGCCGGGCGCGTGTGCGCCGGTCGGGCCGGCAGCTTTTGCGGGAGGGAGTGAGACCGTGGCCGAGGTCCCGGACCAGACGGGTGAGACCGTGAGCGCCCCGCGCGCCGCCGGCAAGGCCATCAACGCCGTGCGGGTCCGCGCCCCCGCACGGCTGCATTTCGGTTTTCTCGATCTCAACGGCGGCCTCGGGCGCCGCTTCGGCAGCATCGGCCTCGCCCTCGACGCGCCCGCCGTGCAACTCGTGGCCCGCCCCGCCAAACGCGTCTCCGCCAGCGGCCCCGAGGCCGAGCGGGTGCGTGCCAACCTGCTCGCGGCGGCCTCCTATCTCGACGTGCCGGACACCGTGGCGATCGAGGTCGAGGAGGCCATTCCGGCCCATGCCGGCTTCGGTTCGGGCACGCAGGTCGCGCTCGCGGTCGCCGCCGCGCTCGCGCGCCTCAACGGGCGCCCCTTCGCCCCGGCCGACTTCGCCGACGTGCTCGACCGCGGCAACCGTTCCGGCGTCGGGCTGGCCGCCTTCACCGAGGGTGGTCTGATCGTCGATGGCGGCCGCGACGATTCCGGCGCGCCGCCCCCCGTCATCGCCCGGCTGCCCTATCCGGATGACTGGCGGGTCGTGCTGATCCTCGATGAAGCCATGACCGGCGTGCATGGCTCGCGTGAGACGGAAGCGTTTCGCGATCTGCCGCCCTTCGCGGCGGCCCAGGCCGCCGAGATCTGCCGGATCGTGCTGATGCAGGTTCTGCCGGCGGCCGCGACCGCCGAGCCCGACGGTTTCGGCGCCGGCATCACGCAGATCCAGAAGCGGATCGGCGATCATTTCGCTCCCCATCAGGGCGGGCGCTTCGCCAGCCCCGCCGTGGCCGAGGCGCTCGCCGCCATCGCGGCGGCCGGCGTGCCCGGCTACGGTCAAAGTTCCTGGGGGCCGACCGGCTTCGCGCTGATGCCCTCGCAGAGGGAGGCGGAGGCGCTGGTCGCGGCACTGGCACGGCCCGGCCGCCTGCGCTTCGTCATCGCCCGCGGGCGCAACGTCGGCGCCTCGGTCGCCGAAGTTTAGAGCTTTTTCTTTTTCACGGTTCAAAGAAACCTGCGCTTGACCGGCGCCAGCCGTTCCGGTTTTGCACCTGAAGCGCCTCACAAGGGCGCGATCACGGGAGAGGAAACACCATGGCCCGCTCGATCCTGCACATGCTGACGCCGCTCAAGCACATGAGCCCGTTCGACGTGAACATGGCGATCGATGCCGGTTTCGAGACGCTGATCCCCTACACGAACGTCGATCTCGCCGACGTCGTCTCCCTGACCCAGGACTCGATCTTCTCCCGCGCGCCGCAGGACGGCGTGCGCACCGGCATCTTCATCGGCGGCAAGAACGCCGAGCTGGCGCTCGATATGGTGGACCGGGCGAAGAAGGCGTTCGTGCCGCCCTTCGTCAACCACGTCTTCGCCGATCCGGCCGGCTCCTTCACCACCGGCGCGGCGATGGTCGCCGAGGTGAACCGGGCGCTGAAAGCCCGGTTCTCGACCGACCTCAAGGGCAAGCGCATCGTCATCTTCGGTGGCGCGGGCGTCGTCGCCTACGTCGCTGCGGTGATCGGCGCGCTGGAGGGCGCGCAGACCGTGCTCGTCGGCCATGACGGCGAGGAGCGCGTCTCGAAGATCGCCTTCACCATGAAGTGGCGCTTCGGCATCGACGTCGGCGCCGTCGACGGAACCGCGCCCGAGGCGCGGCGCGCGGCCATCACGGACGCCGACGTGATCCTCTCGGCGGGCCCCGCCGGCGTCTCGATCCTGACGGCGGAGGATCTCGAATCCGCGCCCAAGCTCCTGGTTGCCTCGGACGTCAACGCGGTGCCCCCGGCCGGCATCGCCGGGATCGACGTCAACGCCGTCGACGTGGCCCTGCCGGTCGGCAAGGGCGTCGGCATCGGTGCGCTCGCGGTCGGCAACGTGAAGTACCAGACCCAGTGCCGCCTGTTCCGCCAGATGCTGGAGGCGCAGGAGCCGCTCTGCCTCGACTTCCGCGACGCCTACAAGCTCGCCGTCGAGATCGCCGGCTGAGGCCGCCGCTGCGTTCGCCGCCGAGCCCGCCACTGCGTTCCCTGGGTCATCGCGAGGGCGGCGCGATCCTGATCGCCGCCCTGTCCGGCCGGGCGCTGGCCCAGGCCGCGCGGCGGGCGGGGTTGCGGCCGTTCGTGCTCGACCTGTTCGGCGACGAAGACACCCTGGCTTTGGCCGAGGCGCACCGCCCGCTGCCCGGCCGTTTCGGCGCCGGCAGCCGCGACCGGGCCGGCGTGCTGGGGGGGCTCTCTGAACTGTCGGAGCGGGCCGGCGGCGCCCTCGGCGTCGTCCTCGGCAGCGGCTTCGAGGGCGCGCCGGACCTCGTCGCCGCGGTCGCCGACCGCCACCGCCTGCTCGGCGCGGGCGCCGAGACGGTGGCCGCGCTCAAGGACCCGTTCCGCTTGGCCGCGCTCTGCGAGCGCCTCGCGATCCCGCATCCGGCCATCACGCCCGGCCCGGTTGCCGAACGGGGCGCGTGGCTGGTCAAGCGCACGGGCGGCTGCGGCGGGTCGCATATCCGCCCGGGCACGGTCGGCGCCGCCCCGCCCGGCCACTACCTCCAGGCCCGGAAGCCCGGCCGCGCCTTCGCCCTCAACTTCCTCTCCGACGGTCGCCGGATCGAGCCCCTGGCGCTTACCGAACAGTGGCAGGCGCCCTCGGCCCTGCGGCCGTTCCGCTATGCCGGGGCGCTCGCCCGCGGCCAGGCCGAGGCGGCCCCGGTTCCGGCCCTCGTCGCGGCCGGGATCGCGGAGGCGGCCCTGCGGCTCGCCCGCGCCACCGGACTGACGGGTCTTGCCAGCGCCGATTGCCTCGTCGATGGCGAGAACTGGTGGCTCCTCGAAATCAATCCGCGCCCCGGCGCGACCCTGGACGTGCTCGACCGGCGCCCGACACCGCTCCTGATCCAGCATATCGAGGCGGCCCTCGGCCGAATGCCTGCGATCGATGCAGCGCCGATGGATGCGACAGGCGCCGAGATCTGTTACGCGGCCCGGACCTGTGCGGCGGTGCCGCCGCTCGACTGGCCGGATCACGTGCGTGACCGGCCGCGGGCCGGCAGCCCTGTCGCGCGCGACGCGCCGTTCTGCACGGTGACGGCCTCCGGGCCGGACGCCGCGGCGGTCAGGGGAGAGTTGCGGGCGAGGACCGAACGGGTCCGCGCGCTGCTGGAGGAGACGGAGAACGATCATGAGTTCCAACACGACAGCGCCGAGCCTCAACGCCCTGGCCGGGCCGCTGGTCGAGAGCCTCGTCGCTGACGCGGCCAAGCTCCGCCTCATCGTCGCCCAGGAGAACGGCGCGCGCACCGTCGATGCCGGCGCCAATGCCCGCGGCTCGATCGAGGCCGGCCGGCGCATCGCCGAGATCTGCCTCGGCGGCCTCGGCACCGTGACGATCGCACCGACCGGCCCGGTCGCCTCCTGGCCCTACAGCGTGGTGGTCCACTCCGCCGATCCGGTGCTCGCCTGCCTCGGCTCGCAGTATGCCGGCTGGAGCCTCGCCGACGAGGAGGGCGATTCCGGCTTCTTCGCCCTCGGCTCGGGCCCCGGCCGCGCCGTGGCCGTGGTCGAGGAGCTCTACAAGGAACTCGGCTACCGCGACAACGCGACGGCGACCGCGCTCGTGCTCGAATCCGCCAGCGCCCCGCCGGCCTCCGTCGTCAACAAGGTCGCCACCGCCACCGGCCTCGCGCCGGAGAACGTGACCTTCATCTACGCCCCGACCCAGAGCCTCGCCGGCGCGACCCAGGTCGTCGCCCGCGTGCTCGAAGTGGCCCTGCACAAGGCCCACACCGTCGGCTTCGACCTGCACAAGATCCTCGACGGCATCGGCTCGGCCCCGCTCTCGCCGCAGCATCCGGACTTCATCCAGGCGATGGGCCGCACCAACGACGCCATCATCTATGGCGGCCGGGTGCAGCTCTTCGTCGATGCCGACGACGCCGATGCCAAGCAACTCGCCGAGCAGCTGCCTTCGACGACCTCCGCCGACCACGGCGCGCCCTTCGCCGAGATCTTTTCCCGGGTGAACGGCGACTTCTACAAGATCGACGGCGCGCTGTTCTCGCCGGCCGAGGCGATCGTCACCTCGGTCAAGACCGGCAAGACGTTCCGGGGAGGCCGACTGGAGCCGCAGCTCGTGGACGCTTCGTTCGCGTAGGGCGCTGAAACGCAACCCTCTCCCCTCTGCGGGAGAGGGCGGCCCCTGCGTCGGCAGGGATCGGGAGAGGGGAGCGCCGGTCCGGGAAGGACCTCAGCCGGCCCCTCACCCGCCTGCTCCGCAGGCACCCTCTCCCGCGGAGGGGAGAGGGATAAAAGAATCGGAAAAAGAGCGAATGCGCATCGGGCTCGCGGCCGACAACGGCAATTGGCACAAGGCGCGGCTGCGGGAGGCATTGCGGGGCCTCGGTGTCGAGCCGGTGCTGTTCTCGCTGGCCGACGTCGCCGTGATGACCGGCGGCGGCGAGCCCCTGCGGGTGCCCGGCTTCGCGGACGGTCTGCCGGACGGGGTCCTGCTGCGCACCATCGCCGGCGGCACCTTCGAGGCCACCACCATGCGGCTCGGCGTGCTGCATGCCCTCGTCGCCTCCGGCGTCACCGTCTGGAACGGGCCGACGGCCATCGAGCGCTCGGTGGACAAGGCGGCGACCTCCCTCCTGATTGCCCGCGCCGGCCTGCCGACGCCGGACACCTTCGTCGTCTCCAAGCGCGAGGCGGCGGCCGAGATCGTCGCCCGCGAGGCGCGGCCGGGCAAGCCGATCGTGCTCAAGCCCCTGTTCGGCTCGCAGGGCGAGGGGCTGATGCTCCTCGAAAACCCGGACGATTTGCCGGCGCAGGAAACCGTCAGCGGCGTCTATTACCTCCAGCGCTACGTGCCGCGCTCGGACGGGCTGTGGCGCGACTACCGCGTCTTCGTCTGCGAGGGGCGGGCCATCGCCGGGATGATCCGCGAGGGCGACGGCTGGATCACCAACGTCCACCGCGGCGGCCGGCCCTTCGCCTGGGACGTGCCGGCCCGCGCCGCTGAACTGGCCGAAGCCGCCGCCGCGGCGGTCGGCGTCGATTACACCGGGATCGATCTGGTCGAGGATGGGGAGGGCGGCTTCCTCGTTCTGGAGGTGAACTCGATGCCGGCTTGGTCCGGCCTGCAGCAGGTGACGGAGGTCGACATCGCCGGAGCGGTCGCCCGCGGCTTCCTCAACGCGGTGCGCGCGGCGCGTCCGCCGCGGCTGGTCTCGGCGCTCGGATGAGCGCGGCGGCGCCCGGCGGTCTGCCCGCAGCGACGGTGGCCGATCTCTATCGCGCCGCCTGCCTTGCCGAACTCGACGCCCTGAAGCCCGGCAACGTCCACACTTACGCCCCCGGCCACCGCATGGTGACCGCCGATTTCGTCACCAGCGCCGACGTCTCCGCGGCGTGCCTCGCCGAGCCCGGCGCGCGGGTCGGGCGGCGGATCCGCGGCGGGGTCGAGGCAACCTTCGCGGCCGTGGGCCAGAACACCAATCTCGGCATCCTGCTTCTGTGCGCCCCACTCGCCCGAGCCGCGGAAGCCTCAGGCCCGCTGACCGAGGCGCTGAACGCGGTTCTGACGGATTTCGATGTCTCGGATGCCCGCGATGTGTTCGCGGCGATCCGCCGGGCCAATCCCGGCGGGCTCGGCCGGGCCGCGCGCCACGACGTGTCCCAGGCGATGCCCGAGGACGGCCCGGTCCCGCCGCTGCGCGCGGCGATGACGGAGGCCGCCCCGCGCGACCGCATTGCCCGTGCCTACATCGACGGCTTCCGCGATCTGTTCGCCATCGGCCTTCCCGCGCTCGCAGAGGCCCGGACCCGCGGCCTTGCCCCGCCCTGGACCACGACGGCGGTCCACCTCGCCTACCTGACCGGCGTGCCGGACAGCCACATCGCCCGCAAGCACGGGCCCGAGCGGGCCGAAGCGGTGCGCGCCGAGGCGGGGGAGAGACTCTCCGGTATCGATCTCGCCACGGCACCGGTCGAGCGGCTCCTGGACTACGACCGCGTGCTGAAGGAAGCCGGGCTCAACCCCGGCACGAGCGCCGATTTCACCGTCGCGACGCTGTTCCTCGATGCCCTTCTGGCGGCCCGCGGCGAGACATCCTGAGCCTTTGCCGGGCCCGCGCCCGCGAGGGGACGAATCTTCGCGCGTCAAGGCCCCCGGCTACCCAAAAAATCGCCGATTTCAGGGCCTTGCGCGGGTTGTTCGGCGCCGGAGCCCGCTGTAGGGTCCGCGCCGCTATCCGGGCAAACCGGCTCGGCTCTCGGCCGGGCGCCGCAAACAAGGATGGCTTCCAGGCCCCGCCTCCTCTCAGGGCGGGCCTTTTTTCAGGAATCCAGGGAGAGACCCCGAATGGCAAAGATCACCAAGGTTCAGGTCGGCGAAGCGCTCGTCGGCGACGGCAACGAGGTCGCCCACATCGACCTCATCATCGGACCGCGCGGTTCGCCCGCCGAGACGGCTTTCTGCAACGGCCTCGTGAACAACAAGCACGGCTTCACCAGCCTGCTCGCCGTGATCGCGCCGAACCTGCCGTGCAAGCCGAACACGCTGATGTTCAACAAGGTCACCATCAACGACGCCCGTCAGGCCGTCCAGATGTTCGGCCCGGCCCAGCACGGCGTCGCCAAGGCCGTTCAGGACGCGGTTGCCGAAGGCATCATCCCGGCGGACGAGGCCGACGACCTGTACGTGCTGGTCGGCGTGTTCATCCACTGGGAAGCGGCCGACGACGCCAAGATCCAGAAGTACAACTACGAGGCCACCAAGCTCTCGATCCAGCGCGCCGTGAACGGCGAGCCGAAGGCCGCGACGGTGACCGAGCAGCGCAACTCGGCGCAGCACCCCTTCGCCGCCAACGCTTAGATCGGGGACAGTCCTGGGCAGAGCGAGCCTCCGCCCGCACCGCGGGGTCTGCTCCAGCGACTGGCTTCGATCTTCCTTGGACGTTGATGGATCGGGACGGCTTCGGCCGTCCCTTTCTTTTTGGGCGAAAGCCGCTCAGCGCAGCCGCCCGTCATGGATCGCCGAGGCGACGAGCGCCCCCGCGGCCCCGGCCTCCCTGAGACGCGTGACATCCTCCGGCCCCCGCACGCCGCCGGCCGCGTAGATCCGCCGGTTCTCTCCCAGCGCGACGGCCCGCGAGATCCCGAGAAGATCGGGACCCGTGCCGGTGCCGACGCGGGCGAGCGTCATCACGATCACCTCTTCCGGCCAGGTCTCCGCATCGTCGTGCAGGGCGTCCGGGCCGAGCCGTGCCTCGCCGCGGCTGTCGAGGGAGAGCACGGCACGATCGCCGAGCGCCCGCACGAGGCCGGCGTCCCGCTGGCTCTCGCTGCCGATCACCGGGTGGCCGAGACCGGAACGGACGAAGCGTTCAAGTCCCGAAAGATCGGAAAAGCCGGCATCGACCCACAGGGTCACGCCGGGACAGGCGCGGGCCACCGCCTCCAGACTGGTGCGGTCTGGCTCCGTGCCGTCCATGATCGCGTCGAGATCGGCGACGTAGAGCCGGTCGCCCCCGACGGCCTCGAGCAGGCCGCGGGCGATGTCGGCAGGCTTCGAGCCTCTGGCCAAGGGGGTGTCGATCGGGGCATAGGCGTCCCGCTCGCCCGCGCGAGCGCGCACCACTCGGCCGTGGCGCAGGTCGATCACCGGGATCAGCCGGAACGGCCTTGGCCCTTCAGAACCGTGAGACATCGCGTGAACCGGACAACGACCAGGATCATCGGGTGGGATCTCGGCGGGGTGCATGTCAAGGCGGCGCTCGTCGAGGGCGGCCGCGTGGTCGAGGCGGTGCAGGCCCCCTGCCGGCTCTGGCGCGGCGTCCCCGCTCTCGATGAGACCTTCGCGCAATTGCCGGACTGGGTGCGGGGCGAGGCGCACCACGCCGTCACCATGACCGGTGAGCTGACCGACTGCTTCGCCGACCGCGCCGACGGGGTGCACCAGCTCTCCGCCTGGGCCGACGCGACGCTCGCGGGTGCGGTGCGGATCTATGCCGGCCGCGCCGGCTTCGTCTCGGCCGACGCCGCCCGCCCACACGCCGCCGACATCGCCTCCGCCAACTGGCATGCCACCGCTGCCCTGATCGGCCGGCACGCCGCGCACGCGCTCCTGGTCGATATCGGCTCGACCACCGCCGACCTGATCCCGATCGTGGCGGGGGTGCCGTCCGCGCAGGGCTACAGCGACGCCGAGCGGCTGGAGACGGGCGAACTCGTCTATACCGGTGTGGTGCGCACGCCGCTCCTCGCCTTCGCGGACCACGCCCCCTGGCGCGGCCGGCGCACCCGGCTGATGGCCGAGACGTTTGCGAGCACTGCCGACATCTACCGCCTCACCGGCGACCTGCCGGAGGGCGCCGACCAGCAATACAGCGCCGACCTCAAGGGCAAGTCGATCCTCGAGACCGAAACCCGGCTCGCCCGCATGGTCGGCCGCGACCGGGGGGAGGGGAGCGCGGAGGAATGGCGGGCGCTGGCCGCATGGTTCGCCGAGGCGCAGCTGCGCCCGCTGCACGATGCCGCCGCGGTGCTGCTCTCGCGCCCGGACCTGCCGGGGGACGCACCGCTCGTCGTGTGCGGTGCCGGCCGCTTCCTGGCCGAGCGGCTCGCCGCCCGGCTCGGGCGCCGCGCCGTGCCGCTGACCGAGGTCATTGCCGAGCGCCTGCGGGCCGAGGATGCGGCCTGGGTCTCGACCTGCGGCCCGGCCGTCGCCGTCGGGCTGATCGCGTGAGGAACGGGGCCGCTCCCGCGCGTTGACGGGAACGAAATCACGAGGAGATGCGAATGACTGCCGGAAACAAGCTCGCCCGCATCCTGGCCACCCGCACCGGCGAGGCGATCGAGTTGGCCTTCGTCACCGAGGACGGCCGGACCACGCGGGTGCTCGCGAGCGACGACCAGATCGACCGGCTCGTGGACGAATTGGAGGACATCCTCAACTCGCCCGCCGGGACCAGCTCCGGCGAGCCGCCCGCGGCGGCCTGACCCTTACCGCAAGAAGTCCCCGAAGGCCCGCGGGCCGTCGCCGGTCTCGACGGTGCCGGTGATCGTGAGCGTCGAGGGGTCGATCAGGCTCAGGGAATTGTCGCCCCAATTGGCGACGACGACGGTCCTGCCGTCCCGCGTGGCGGCGATCCCTTCCGGGTGGTCGCCGACATCGATCGCGGCGAGCCGCTTCAGGCTTGCCGGATCGAACACCGTCACGGTGTTGGAATATTGGTCGGTCACGAACCCTTTGCCGGCGGCGAGCGCGATCACGTAGGGCCGCTGGCCGGTGGCGACCCGGCCGGTCTCGCGGCCGGCGGCGATGTCGATCGCCGAGACGTCGTTCGAGACCACGTTGGCGGTGTAGGCGGTGGCGCCGTCCGCCGAGAGGGTCAGGCCGAACGGGTGTTGACCGACGGCGACGCGCCGGGTCTCCCGGCGGCTCGCGACATCGATGATCGAGACGGAATCGGATTCGCGGTTGGCCACCAGCAGGGTGGCGCCGTCCGGCGTGACGGCGATCCCGGACGGGGACTGGCCGGTGGCGATCTCGCCCTCCAGGGTCAGCCCCTCCGCGCCGGGCCGCAGCACGAAGACGCGGGTGCCGTACCAGTCGGCGACGTAGACCTCGCCGGATTTCGGGTTGACGCCGATGCCGAGGGGCCCGCCGGGCAAGTCGAGGCTCGCCGTGACCTTGCGCGCCGCGAGGTCGATCACCGAGACGCCGTGGCCCTCGGGACGGGTGACGTAGGCGGTCTTCCGGTCGGGCGAGAGGGCGATGCCCGCCGGCGCGCCCGGCACCGGGATCGATTGCAGGATCTTCCGGGAGGCGAGGTCCACGACCTCGACGGCGTTGCCGAGCTGCGCCGTGACCAGCGCTTCCTGCGCGAGGGCGGTGCCGCCGCAGGCCAGGAGGCCGGCGAGGGCGAGATACGCCCTCCCTCCCCGGATGGGAGAGGAGGAGAGCCGGCGCACTCCCCGAAACCGCCGAAGCACGCCGACTCTCCGCATCATCGAACCCTTACGAGCCCTTCTCGGCCTTGGCCTTCACGTTCTCCAGGCCGGCCTTGTAGAGGCCGAGCACGGCCTTCTTGGCGGCCTCGTCGTTCAGCTCGGGCGGCGGATCGTTGTTCATGTAGCCGCGGTAGAACGCGCCGCGCCACGTCATCTTGGTCTTGTCGCCCTCGCCCTCGACCTCGATGGTCGAGGAATAGTCGTTCACCGGCAGGGTCTTCACGTCGACCTTGTTGATCCGGTACATCAGGGTCTTCTTTTCGGCGTCGTACTTGGCGAGTTCCTCCTCGACCGTGGCGCCGCCCTTCAGGGTCAGCGTGCGGGTCGCCTTGACCTCGTTGCCACCCTTGCCCTCGGTCTTCTCGACCAGCGGGATCCAGCTTCCGTCCTGGAAGTTGCCGACGATCGCCCAGACCTTGTCGGCGGGGGCGTTGATCTCGATCGACTCCGACACCTTCTGCCGCGTGGGACCGTGCGCCTGCGCGGCAAACGTCACCGTGGCGAGCGCCGCCACGGCGGCGAGCGTCCTGAACTTCATGCGTTTTCTCCTCCCGTTGAGGCGGCCGAGCATGGCCGCTTCACCCCTCATTCGAGCGACTTGTGTCAGGAGCCGCTCTTCTCAAGCCGGACCTTGAGGTTCTCAAGGCTGGCATGAATCCAGGCCCGCACGCGCTTCTCCGAATTCTCGTCGTTGAGTTCGGGCGGCGGGTCGTTGTTCGGATGGCCCCGGTAGAACGCGGCCTTCCACTCGACGCGGGCCGCGTGCTCGCCCTCGGGCCGCACCGAGATGGTGGCCGAGTAATCCTTGGCCGGCAGGTCGGCGACCTCGTTCTCGAGGATGTAGTAGGCGAAGCTCATGTGCTCGGGGTCGAGCTTGCGGCTCTCCTCGACGATGGCGTGGCCGTTCTTCAGGGTCAGCCGGAAGACCGGCCTGTCCGGGCTTCCCTGCCGCTCGCCGCGGGCCACGTTCTCGATCCAGGCGGCGTCCGCGGGGTTGCCGACCACCGCCCAGACCTTCTCGGGCAAGGCATCGATGGCGACGGTCTCGACGATCTTGCGCCGGGTCGGCGCGTGCTGGGCCTCGGCCCCGATGGTGGTCACGGCGAGCGCCGCGGCGGCGAGAAGAGCGATCCGCTTCAAACCCGACAATCTCCCTCGAACGGCCACTTGAGCCTTTGTCCCCTCACCGGGGACGGCTCGTCCCGTCGAGGACGCGCCCGCTGCGCCCGAGGGCGCCCGCGACCTTGTCCTCGATCCAGTCCCAGGCCTCGCGCTCGGCGGGGCCGGCGGTCTTGGCAATCGCTATGGCATGATAGGCCATTTCCGTCAGGACTTTTTCCGGGCTCAGCATGTGGAGCCGGGTGGACAAAATTGCCGCTTCGATCACCGCGCCTTGCGCCCGGTTGTAGCCGATGAAGGGCACGTGGCTGACCGCATGCACCATCCGCCCGCGGTAGCGCGGGCGCTGCGGGTCGTCCTCGACCGCGGCCACCTCGAACTCGGCATGGCCGAAGCAGTCGGCGAGGCGCTTGCCGGGGATTGTGTCGCAATCCACCACCGGCCAGTCGCGCCGCCCGGTGACGATTCCGGCGATGACCCGCACGTCGCTGGGCGCGGAGGCCGTGAAATAGGGGCGCTCCGCGAGATTCTCGATGGTCGGCGAGGGCCGGAACGGGGCGAGCACGAAATCCTCGCCCTCGCGGATCAGGCCGAACGGCACGAGATGCATCGTGCCCGCCGCCGACAGGGTCGTAACGACGGTCTCAAGGATCAGCGGCATCAAGCTTCCGTCCGAAAGGGGGGCACCGGCTTTTCCGAAGCGGTCCCGTGCGGGGAGGAGTTAGGTCCGGTCGCCGTCCGGCACCAGCCGGCCGCAGACGATGCGACCGCCCTTCGGCGCGCTGAGCGGGTCGTGCCCGGCTGCCGAGCCGCTGCCGGTCTCGGTGCGCGGCGGGTCGGCGTCGCGCTCGGGATCGGTCCGGGTCGCGCGCTCGGCGGCGGGCGCCTCGGGGCCGCTATGCTTGGTATGGGCGGATCTTGTCGGCCCGGCCGCCTTGAAGGCGGTGGTGTCTTCTTGGGTGCGGTCGGCGGCGCAGCCCCAGTCGAGGGGTTCGTCCTGCACGTAGCGCTTGCCCAGCCGGAACGCGGTCTCGGCCTTGGTCAGCTCGCCCCCGAGATAGAAGGCGTGGGCGCCGTCGCTCTCCACGCTCAGATCGGGGAAGAAGCCCATCGCGTCGGTGCCGGTGGTGTGACGGTCGCGGTTGTAGACGTGAATGCCGTCCTCGGCGACAGCAATGCGGTAATTGGGGTCGCGCACTTCCGCGGCCAGGGCCGCGATCTCCTCGGGGGTCTGCACGTAGGGCCGCTTGTCGTGGAGCGCGAGCAGCTCACGGCCGTAGCCCTTGGGCAGGGCGGCATCCTCGCGCGCCGCGTACATCACCCGCCGGGCGGCATCGTGCTCCTCCACCGTGCGCCGCGTGTGGTTCGAGACCTGCACGATCAGCACGTTGCGGATGGCGAGTTCCGAGCACATGCCGACGAGGAGCGCGGTGACCCCGAGGCTGTCGGCCTCGGTGAGTTCGGTGAGGTTGCCGGTGCCCATCATCATCTCGATGTTCGGCCAGCGCGCCCGGATCTCACGGTAGCGGACGATCGAGTCGACGAAGCCGAAATGGATCGGCTCCAGGATCGGATCGGCCATGTAGGGCCGGCCCGCCCGCTCCATCCGCTCGATGGCCCGGTCGAGGGAGGGCAGGTCGTCGGGCCGCATCGGCACGAGGATCGGCACCGCATCGGTCTCGAAGGCGAGATCGAGCGTCTCCTCGTTGAGGCTCAGCAGATAATCGGCCCCGGCGCGCGCGCCGCGGGTCAGCTCGTCGAGGGAGAAGGAATCGACGCTGACCTTCAGCCCCGCGCCCTTCAGCGCGCGCACGCTGTCCTCGAGATGCGGGAAGGCCGTGTCGGGCAGGCCGCCGAGATCGATCACGTCGGCGCCGCGCCGGGCGAGGTCGAGACCCTTGGCCAGGATCTGGTCCAGCGTCATCTTCGAGGCATCGACGATCTCGGAGAAGATCCGCAGGTCGTGGCGTGAGAGATCGACCTTGCGCCCGGTCAGGCCGAGATAAGCCGGCAAATCGACGATCTCGTCCGGGCCCCGCTCGACCGGCAGACCGAAATGCCGGCTCAGCGCCTCCGGATTGGCGCGGCAGCGCCCCGGCAGGACGATCCGGGTCGCGCCCTCGGGCATCTGCACCCGGCGCTTGATGATCTCTTCCGTCATCAGCGCGGCGACCTTCACCCCGGCATCGGCGATGCTCCAAGTGAAGCGCTCGGCCGGCAGGGTGGCGGCGACCTTCTCCAGCCGGGCATGGGCCAGCTTGCCGGTGATGAAGACGAGGTGTTCGGGCGCGCTCATGCGGCGTGCCTCTCGTGAAGCGCTTCGGGGCCGCGGATCAGGATCGTGCCGGGATAGCCGGCGGCAAAGCGTGGGAAGGCGGCATCGACGAGGCCGTCGCGGGCGAGGATTTCCGGATCGGTCCCGGACAGAAGGTTTGCCGACTTCACGAGGATGCAGAGCGTGGCACCGAGCCGTGTCGCGAGCCAGAGGGCGAGGCTGTCGGAGGTGATCTCCCAACTCTCCGCGATGTCGGGATGGCCGCCCTTCAGCGCCACCGGATCCCAGATCGCGGAGCGGCCCTGGGCCAGCGTCTCGGCCACCGCTTCCGGGGTCGCCGCGATGGGAAGCCGCGGTTCGATCGCAGAAAACACCTCGGCCATGCGGCCCATGGCGTCGAGGGCGAGGCGGTGAGCGAGCCTGTCGTCGAAGCCGAGCCGCGCTTGCGTCGTCCGCACCGCATCGGCGAAGGGGCCGCCGCCGGGCACGATCGCCACGGGGGCGCTGTCGGCGCATTCGGAGAGGATGGCGCCGAGCCGCGCGCGGTCGGAAACGAGGCTGCCGCCGATCTTGACGACGGCCGTCCCGGTTCTTCCGGCGCCCGATTTCAGGCGCGCCCGCGTTTGGCCGGAGGCAGGGAGAGGCTTTGCGCCTGTCATGCCGGTCACGCCGCGTCGGCCCGCAGGCCGGTCCGCATCGCCGCGACCGCCTGCGCGACCCGGGCGCCGTCGAGCGCCTCGCGCCGGTTGCCGCCGCGACAGAGACCGCCGCGGAAGCCGAGATAGTCGGGCCCGAGACCGGATAGGGCGGGAATGTCGGCCAGCCCGAGCGAGCCGGCGAGCCCGCTCATCAGGCCATGCGCGCGGCAGCGGGCGACGAAGGCGGCGAGCTGCGTGGCGGTCATGAGGGCGGGCAGCGCGATCCCGCTCTTGCCCCTCGTGTCGATCATTGCGCCGGCAAAACCTGCGGCGGCCAAGCGCAGGGCCGAGTGCGCGGCCCAGCCGTCGGTCACGCCGTCCTCGGCGAAGAGCACGCCGATCACCCGGCCGGGCGCCCGTGCGGCGGCCTCCGCCAGCGCCGCGTCGTCCGCGGCGCCGACCGCGATCTTGATGAAGTCGACTCCCGTCGCGGCCATCGCGGCGATGGCGGCGGCGATCCCGGTCCCCGTGCCGTCGCCGGCCACCGCGCTGGTGACGGCCCGCCCACCGACCTCCGCGACGATGGCGCGCACGGTCTCGGGCGCCAGCGCGCCGAGGGCGCCGCGCTCGGGATCCTTGGCGTCGATCAGGTCCGCCCCGGCCCGGAGCGCGGTGAGCGCCTCGTCGGGTCCGCGCACGCTGACGAGCAGGCGGGGTCGCGCGGGAGAAGTCGGTTCGATGTCGGGCACGGGAAACGTTCTTGCTCAGCCTTGCGCGCCCGCACAAGCCCCGCCTCAGGAACGGCCGGGCAGCGGCTCGGCCAGCAGGCGGTTCTTCACGATCCAGCGCGCGGCGTGGGACCAGTCGTCGTCGGTGTTGGCTCTTATCACGACCTGGCCCTGGCGCACGACCTGGCCGGACTCGGCATTCGCGATGGTGACGACGAGGCTGAACAGCTGGTTGGCGCCCTTGTCGGCGAAGGTGGTGACGGCGAGTTCCGCCCCGAGCGCCTTGGCGATCGGACCGGTGCAGCCGTTGCACTTGTAGAGCGGACTCTCCTTGCGGATCTCCGCGGCCTGGGGGCCGAGATCGACGCTCTCCAGCCCACCCTTCTCGGCAAGTTGCTGGCGCAGCACCTCGGTAACGAGATCGAGGCGCTTCTGGTCGGCCGGGAGCGGCTTGCGGCCATAGGCCAGCGTCGGGTCGTTCACCTCCGCCGGAAAGATCGCCGCCTTGCGCGCCGCCTCTTCGCCCAGGGCCGTGCCGCTCGCGACGGACAGGAGAGCAAGGGCGGGCAGGAGAGCACGAAGCCGGGCGCGAAGTCGCATGGGGTCGGAGCCTGGGACGGGCGCGGTGCCGCGCGGACCGACTCTAACTTGGTGTTCCGGAGGATTTGGCAACCGTCGGCGCACCTGTTCCCGATGCGAGGCGCTCTGTTCGGGAATCGCGACCGGGCGCGAAGCGGCGATGGCGTGAGGGCGCCGCGAGGCCGTAATCTTATGAAAATCTTATGCTTCTTTCGTTGAGGCGGGTGGCAAGATGTTGCTAGCGTGCCGGGCAATGCGTTCGTCCGTCCCGCTCCTCTTCGCCGCCGGTCTCGTGACCGGCCTGACCGCGGCCCTCACCGTTCCCGGGCAGGCTCAGGAGCCCAAGGCGGCCACCGGCGCGCCGCAGCCGGGCTCGCCCGTCGCCGAGGCGCCGGTTCCCGGTTCCGAGACCCGCATCGCTGTGCTCTACCGCCCGGTGCCGGCCCCGTCCTCCTACGACGCCGAGGCCGATCCCGAGGATCTCGGGGTCGCGGGCGCACGCATGGCGGTGAAGGACAACAACACCACCGGCCGCTTCACCAAACAGACCTTCGCCCTGGACGAGGTCGCCCTCGAAGAGGGGCAGAATCCGGTCGAAGCCGCCAAGGCGTTGGCGGACAAGGGGGTGAGGTTCTTCGTGCTGGCCCTGCCTGCCTCCGAGGTGCTGGCAGTGTCCGACGCGCTGAAGGACACGGGTGCCGTCGTGCTCAATGCCGGCGCGCCGGACGACCGGCTGCGCGGGGCCGATTGCCGCGCCAACCTGTTCCACGTGCTGCCGAGCCGCGCCATGCAGACGGATGCGCTGGCGCAGTACCTGACGCTGATGCGCTGGCGGAAGGTGTTTCTGATCACCGGCCCGACCGAGCGCGACAAGGCCTATGCCGACGCGATGCGCAATTCCGCCCGCAAGTTCGGCCTCAAGATCACCGCGGAGAAGCCCTGGACCTTCGGCCCCCTGGCGAAGGCCCGCGGCGACACGCCGACCCGGGCCGAGGCGATGGTGTTCACCCGCGGGCTCGACTACGACATGGCCGTAGTCGCCGACGAGGAGGGGGACTGGGGCGATTACGTCTCGTTCCGCACCGTCGATCCGCGCCCCGTGGCCGGCACCCAGGGGCTGATCGCCACCACGTGGCACCCGACGCTGGAGACCTGGGGCGCGGCCCAGGCGCAGAACCGCTTCCGGCGGCTCGCCGGCCGCCTGATGCGCCCGCTCGACTACCAGGTCTGGGCGGCTGTGCGCACGGTCGGCGAGGCGGCGACGCAGACGCGCAGCACCGATCCGGCGGTGCTCGCGGCCCATCTGGTGAAGCCCGACTTCTCGCTGCCGGCCTACAAGGGCGTCTCGCTGACCTACCGGCCCTGGGATCATCAGCTGCGCCAGCCGATCATCGTGGTGCAGCCCAAGGCGATGGTCTCGGTGGCGCCCGAGCAGGGCTTCATTCACCAGCGCACGCCGCTCGACACCCTCGGCGCCGACGAGCCGGAGACGGCGTGCAAGTTGCGGTGACCGCCATCCCGGGCCGATCTGAAGTCGGAGCGGGGACGATGCGGCAATCGACCGCCCGGCCAGCCGCCGCTCTTCACCCGTTTTTTCTTTGAGCGGTGCGGCCTTGAGGGCCATGTCGCTGCAACCGATTTCGACGCGGGCGCGCGAAGACGCGCCGGAGACGACAGGGAGGACGCCGATGGTCGCTCGCTTGAGGGCGGGGCTGGGTTGTGCGGTAGCGGCCGGCGCTTGGTTCAGCATGCTCGGAACGGCGCAGGCCTTCACCGCCTACGTCACCAACGAGAAGGCCAACACCGTCTCGGTGATCGATACCGCGACCATGGCGGTGACCGCGACCTGGAAGGTCGGGCGGCGCCCCCGCGGCGTGACCCTGTCCAAGGACGACAAGGAACTGTTCGTCTGCGCCAGCGACGACGACCGCATCGACGTGCTCGACACGGCGACCGGCAAGGTGGTGCGCTCGCTGCGCTCGGGGCCGGATCCGGAGCAGTTCATCCTCGATCAGAGCGGCAACCCGCTCTACGTCGCCAACGAGGATGACAGCCAGGTCACCATTCTCGACATCGAGAAGAACAAGGTGTTGGCCGAGGTGCCGGTGGGCGTCGAGCCCGAGGGCATGGGCCTGTCGCCGGACGGCAAGGTTCTCGTGAACACCTCCGAGACCACCAACATGGCCCACTTCATCGACACCAAGACCTTCGAGGTGATCGACAACGTGCTGGTCGATGCCCGGCCGCGCTTCGCCGAGTTCTCGGCGGACGGCAAGTTCCTCTGGGTCTCGGCGGAGGTCGGCGGCACGGTCTCGGTGATCGATGTCGCCACCCGCAAGGTCATCAAGAAGATCACCTTCAAGATCCCGAGCGTCACCGACGAGCAGATCCAGCCCGTCGGCGTGCGCCTGACCAAGGACGGTTCCAAGGCCTTCGTGGCGCTCGGGCCGGCCAACCGCGTGGCGGTGGTCGATGCCAAGACCTACGAGGTGCAGAAGTATCTGCCCGTGGGCCAGCGCGTCTGGCAGCTCGCCTTCACGCCCGACGAGAAGCAGCTCTTCACCACCAACGGCACTTCCAACGACGTCTCGGTGATCGACGTCGAGGGGCTGAAGGTGGTCAAGAGCATCCCGGTCGGGCTGCTGCCCTGGGGCGTGGCGATCTCGAAGAAATAAGCCCAATTCGCCGGCCAAGGCCTCGTCCCGAAAGGGGGCGGCTTTCGGACAATGGGCGATGCAAGAACAAGAATCCGGAGGAAGCGACATGAAGTGGACGACGCGCCTCGGCCTTGCCGCCGCGGCCCTGATGCTCGCCGGTGCCCCGGCGGGCGCCCTCGACCTCACCAAGAAGCGGCAGAACCTGCCCGATCTCGTCCTCGGCAACGAGGAGGGCAACGACTTCGTGGTCGAGAACAAGGATATCGAGCTGGAGGCCGGCAAGGCCTACCGCCTGCGCATCGTCGCCAAGGGACGGCAGGAATACAAGTTCTACGCGCCCGAGTTCTTCCGCTACATCTGGTTCAACCAGATCGTGATCGAGCACAAGGAGATCCACGGCGGCGGCCCGCCCGACCATCTCGAATTCGACGATCCCGGCGAGATCGCCATCGAGTTCGTCGCCATCAAGCCGGGTGCCTACAAGTGGTACGCGCAAGGGCTTGAGGAAAAGGGGATGGCCGGCACGATTACGGTGAAGTGAGCTTGATCATGCGCAACGGCTTCATCCTGCACGCGGCGGCTTTCCTCATCCTCCTCGCCGCACCCGCGCTGGCCGACGACAAGGCGGCCTGCGCCGAGGGCATCGCCACGGTGAAGGCGCAAGCCGAAACGCTCGCGCCGGATGCCGTCCCGCAGAAGTTCAAGCGCGCGCTGAAGATCGCCGAGCGCGAGCAGGGCGAGGGCGAGTTCGACGAGTGCCTGGAGGCTCTCGACGACGCGAAGCGGGCACTGCCGAAATGAGCGCGGCTCTCGACGTCGCCGGCGTCAGCCACCGTTTCGGCCAGCGCGCGGCGCTCTCCGACGTGTCGCTGACGGTGGAGCGCGGGCACTTCATGGCCTTGCTCGGACCCAACGGTGCGGGCAAGACCACGCTGTTCTCGGTGATCACCCGGCTCTACAACAACCAGGAGGGCCGGGTCTCGATCCTCGGCCATCCCCTCGACCGTGAGCCGTCGAGGGCGCTGGCCGGCCTCGGCGTGGTGTTCCAGGCGCGCACCCTCGATACCGATCTCACCGTCGCGCAGAACCTGCACTACCACGCCAGCCTGCACGGCATCGGCCGGGCGGCGGCGCGGGCCCGCATCGAGGCTCTGCTCGCCCGCGTCGGCCTCGCCGAGCGGCGCGACGACAAGATCCGGACGCTCTCCGGCGGCCAGTCGCGGCGCATCGAGATCGCCCGCTCGCTGATCCACGCGCCGCGCCTGCTGCTGCTCGACGAGCCGACCGTCGGCCTCGATCTCGAATCGCGCGCCGACATCGTCGCCATCGTCCGCGCCCTGGTGCGGGAGGAGGGCCTGTCGGTGCTGTGGGCGACCCACATCTTCGAGGAGATTTCTCCCGAGGACGACGCCGTGGTGCTCCACAAGGGCCGCATCGTCGCCCGCGGCCGGGCCGGTGAGATCGGTGGGCCCGGCGAGAGCCTGGAAGACGCCTTCCGCCGCCTCGTCGCCGCGCCCGACAAGCGCACCGTGAGGTCCGCCGCATGAGTTCCCTGACATGAGCGCGTCCTCGAACCCCACCGCGGCGAGCCCGGTGAAATCCGTACCCCATGCGGGCCGGCTCGACGCGGTCGGCTACCTCATCGCGCTCGCCGGCATCGTGCGCCGCGAGTTGCTGCGCTTCTTCCACCAGAAGGAGCGCTTCTTCTCGGCGATGGTGCGCCCGCTGGTCTGGCTGTTCATCTTCGCGGCGGGCTTTCGCAACACGCTCGGCACCTCGATCACGCCGCCCTACGAGACCTACGTGCTCTACGAGGCCTACGTGATCCCGGGGCTGGCCGTGATGATCCAGCTCTTCAATGGCATGCAGTCCTCGCTCTCGATGGTCTACGACCGCGAGGTCGGCTCGATGAAGGTGCTGCTCACCTCGCCCTATCCGCGCTGGACGCTGCTGCTCGCCAAGCTGGTGGCCGGCGTCAGCGTCTCGATCGTCCAGGCCTATGCGTTCCTGGCCATCGCGTGGTTCTGGGACACGGGCATTCCGCCCGTCGGCTACCTCGCCGCCCTGCCGGCCTTCCTGGCCTCGGGGCTGATGCTCGGAGCCATCGGCCTGTTCCTGTCCTCGCTGGTGCGGCAGCTCGAGAACTTCGCGAGCGTCATGAATTTCGTGATCTTCCCGATGTTCTTTGCCTCTTCTGCCCTATATCCGCTCTGGCAGGTTCGGGCATCGAGCGAGTGGCTCTACCTGATCTGTCAGGCCAACCCGTTCACCCACGCGGTCGAGCTGGTGCGGTTCGCCCTCTACGGGCGTTTCGAGCCGGTCGCCTGCGCCGTCGTGGTCGGCACCGGCCTCCTGTTCTTCACCCTCGCCGTGATCGCCTACGATCCGGGCCGCGGCATCATGGCCCGGCGCGGCGGACCGGCCGGCGAAGCCGCCTGAGAGAGCCTCCCATGATTCGTCGCTCCGTTCGTGCCCCGCTTTGTCTCGCCCTCGTCCTCGCGACGGGGCCGGTGCTGGCGCAGCCCAAGACCGATCCCGACTGGCCCTGCGCCCAGCGCAAGGTGACGACCCTGGGCTACGGCTCGTTCTGGACCGGGCCCGATCTTGCCGAGGCCGGCGAGTGGGGCAACGACCGCGAGGCGGCCCAGCTCGCCCGCAAGCTCGCCTCCCGCCGCACCGAGCTGCGCGAGGCCGACACCCTGCTCGACGAATTCACGGAGAAGCTCGACCCGGCCGAGAAGGGCAAGCGGCTCACCCGCGTCTTCGCCGGGGTGTTCGAGATCATCAACGGCGAGCGCAACACCGTCATGAGCGGGATCAGCCGCTACGCGCAGGGCCAGCGCCGGCTCGCCGAGCGCATCCGCGACGAGGCGGACAAGGTGAGCGAACTCAAGGACAGCCCGGATTCCGATTCCACCAAGGTCGCCTCCAAGGAGGCCGCGGATCTGGAAAGCCAGTTCAACTGGGATCGCCGTATCTTCGACGAGCGCAACCAGTCGGTCTCCTACGTCTGCGAGGTGCCGACGATTCTGGAACAGCGCCTGGGCGAGATCGCCCGCCGCATCCAGACCCGCCTCTGAGGCGGCGTCCACTCGACGCCGGCGGATCCCGTCCCGTCGGGATTCGCCGGGTGCCTCGCGACGCCGCGATGCCGCCGAAGGTTTGGCGCCCCTCGTGCAGGGTGCATGGCACGGCTGGCGAGCGCATCGGATGCGCCGGGACATGACTCCATCGGCGGCGATGGCGTCCGGTGCCTCGGATCGAACGGTTTCCTCTCGCGACCCGACCGTCATGGTCAGTTGATCGCGCAGCGGTCGGGCGAAGCACTCTGCGGTCACGCTCCCTGGCTTCCGGTCGGACCCGGCTGCCTCGGACGTCGCGCCCCGGGCGATCCCTGCAAGCCTTGCCGGGTAAGGGGTAGCTATCGGGCAAGGCCTTGCCGATTTATCCCGAGATAGTCTGCTTCTTTGTCCGTAAGTGACTGATCTGGCGACAGAAATATGTTGCCGTAACACCACGCGTCGGCTGGAAGCTTGAGCGTCTCATCATAATTGAACCTGTAGAAGCGCGACGGTCATTGTCGCAGCCCCCAACCTTCAGCAACATCCGGCAACGGTCCCGCTTCAAGGGTCCGCAAGCACGAACGATAAGGGCTGGGGAATGACAATGCGGGTGCTGCGAGGCAGCCTCATCGCATCGGTTGCGCTGCTTCCGGGACAGGTGATGGCGCAGGCCGCGGGCGGCGGACAGGCGGTGACGCTGGACGAGATCAGCGTCGTCTCGAACACGCCGGTCGCGGTTTCGCGGCGGGTGGTGGCGACGCCGACCGCGTCGGGCTTGCGCGAGGTCACGGTGCTCGACGGCATCGACCGCAACAAGCTGCCGCAGAACACGAGCGTCCTGACCTCCGGCGACGTCTCCCGGGTCGGTTTCCCGAGCACGGTGCGGGCGCTCGACGAGCGCGTCGGCTCGATCAGCATCAACAACGCGCAGGGCAACCCCTTCCAGCCGACGATCACCTATCGCGGCTTCGAGGCCTCGCCGCTCGGCGGCTCGCCGCAGGGCGTGGCCGTCTACCTGAACGGGGCCCGCTTCAACACCTCGTTCGGCGACACGGTGCAGTGGGACCTGATCCCCGACATCGCCGTCGACCGGATCGAGCTGGAGGGCTCGAACCCGGCCTTCGGCCTCAACGCGCTCGGCGGCTCGCTGGCGGTGACGCTCAAGAACGGCTTCACCTACCAGGGCAGCGAGATCAACGTGCTCGGCGGCTCGTTCGGCCGCGGCGCGGTGGCGTTCCAGCACGGCCAGCGCATCGACAATATCGGCCTCTACGTCGCCGGCACCAAGCTCGGCGAGGAGGGTTGGCGGCGCCACTCGCCGTCGCGCCTCAACCAGATCTACGCCGACCTCGGCGTGCAGGGGGAGCGGAGCGAGTTCCACTTCAACGTCATCGGCGCCAGCAACAGCCTGACCGGCAACGGGACCGCCCCGGTCGAACTCTTGAAGGTCGATCGCAGCGACGTCTTCACCTATCCCGACCAGACCAAGAACGACTTCCTGCGCTTCCAGCTCTCCGGCACCTACGACGTGACGCCGACGATCAGCGTGCAGGGCAATGCCTATTACGGCCTGTTCCGCCAGCGCACGGCCAACGGCGACGCCGCCGACGTGGAGAACTGCGAGGCCGATGAGCGCTTCGTCTGCTCCGAGGGCGCCGACGACAACCAGTTCTTCCTGCGTGACCGCACCGGCAACCCGGTCGCGGCCAACCGGCTGCGCACCTTCGACTTCGGCGGGATCAACCCGGTCTTCGCCGACCGCTTCGACGAGGGCGGCCCCTACGCCTTCCTGAACCAGACCCGCACCGATACCGACAATTTCGGCGCCACGGTCCAGACCGTGATCCGCGAGCCGCTGTTCGGCCTGCCGAACCGCTTCGTGCTCGGCGGTTCCTATGACGGCGGCCGGACCCGCTTCACCGCGGACAATTCGATCGGCGGCCTCACCCTCGATCGCGGCTTCTCGCCCCCCGGCATCGTCGTCTCCAGCGACGACGGCATCATCACGCCGGTCTCCGTGCGGACGTCGAACGATTACGGCGGCATCTACTTCAACAACAACACCGACCTCACCGACCGGCTGACCCTGACGCTGCAGGGCCGGTTCAACATGGCCAAGATCGTCCTGCGCGACCAGATCGGCACGGCGCTCAACGGCGACCACTACTACCAGCGCTTCAACCCCGGCATCGGCGCGACCTACAAGGTCATCCCCGACTACCTCGTCGCCTACGGCGGCTACACCGAGGCCAACCGCGCCCCGACCCCGGCCGAGCTGTCCTGCGCCGATCCGCTGGCGCCCTGCTCGCTCACCAACTTCTTCGTCGGCGACCCGCCGCTGAAGCAGGTCGTGGCGCGCACGGTCGAGGCGGGCGTCCGCGGCCGCATCCCGCAGCCCGACGAATTCTTCGGCGGCATCCTGTCGTGGAAGGCCGGCTTCTTCTCGACCCGCAACGACGACGACATTCTGTTCGTGCCGGCTCCCGACACGATCGGCCGCGCCTATTTCCGCAATGTCGGCTCGACCAAGCGTCAGGGCGTCGAGGCGAGCCTGTTCTACAACGCGCCGCGCTGGAACGCCTTCATCGACTACGCCTTCGTCGATGCGACCTTCGAGTCGCCGGTCGAACTCGCGGCCCCCGGCAACCCGTTCAACAGCGCGGGCGGCGACGAGAGCGGTGTCGTGCTCGTGCGCCCGGGCAACCGCCTGCCCGGCGTCGCGCCGCACCAGCTCAAGGTCGGCGTGCAGTATCAGGTGACGCCGGAATGGCGCGTCGGCGCGCTTGCCCGCTTCGCCACGGGCAAGTTCCTCGTCGGCGACCCGACCAACCAGAACAAGACCACCGGCGACTACGCGGTGTTCGGCTTCAACACGAGCTACCGCGTGGCGTCGAACATCGAGATCTACGGCTACGTCGAGAACGCCTTCAACGCCAACTACGCCACCTTCGGCACCTTCTCGCCGGTGGACGAGGTTCCGATCGTGCGGGTGCCCAACGCCACCTCGAACCGCAGCCTCGCGCCCGGCGCGCCGGTGGCGGCCTTCGGCGGCCTGCGCATCCTGTTCGAGCCGCCGCCCCCGGCGCCGGTGGTCGAGCCGCTGCCTCTGGTCCGCAAGGGCTGAGCGGGCTGAGCGGCCTCCCCTGAGCCGGACTCGCTCCGGTTCGGGGGAAACATGCGATTGATCCGAGCGGCGCGGTTCTCCTGGACCGCGCCGTTTCTATATGCATGACGCAGCGGGGCATTTCGGTCGGGAAAAGCCGCGAATCGCACTCCGGCTATTGCCAATTTTTCCCGGGCAAGTTACGCAATCGAAGCGAGGCCGCGCGGCCGCTTTGCCCTGAGCAGGCGGTCGCGAGCGGTCCTGCGATTTTGCCGACTGCCCGGCCCTGCCGGGCCTCTTCGATCAGGAGTTTGCCCCGATGGCGTTCCGCCTCTCCTCTGCCGTTCTCCTTGCCGCCCTCGTCGCGGCTCCGGCCTTCGCTGCCCCGACGACGACCACGAAGGTCGATATCGCCGCCTTCGACCCGGACAAGGACGGCACCGTCGATCTCAAGGAGGCCCTGGCCGCCGGCTCCGCCGCCTTCGACAAGCTCGATCCGGATAAGGACGGCACCCTCGACGCCAAGGAGCTGAAGGGCCGCGTCAGCGAGGCCGACCTCAAGAAGCTCGACCCCGACAACGACGGCACCCTCGACAAGAAGGAATACCTCGCTGCCGTCGAGGCTCAGTTCAAGGCCGCCGATCCGGACAATGACGGCACCATCGACGCCCGCGAGCTGGCGAGCCCGGCCGGTTCGGCCCTGGTCAATCTGATCCGCTAAGTTTCTTAGCAAGCCGGGACGAAGGGTGCGGAGCGCGAGTTCCGCACCCTTTGTCATGTCCGCGGCCAGCCGGGTGCGGCGGCGTCTGTCCGGCGCGCACGCGCCGCTTCCGTTGGGCGAAGCGTCGCAGACTGGAACCGTAAGAGGGTCTTGAGGACTTTCTCGGCCTAAGCGGCGGTCGAAGAATCGTCCCCGCGACAAGTCGATCCGGAGGAGCCCCAACCCGATGCGTATTGCCCTTAGCCTGCCCGTTACCCTCGCTGCCCTGCTTGCGGCGAGCCCCGCCCTGGCGGTCAACTGCAAGGACGACATCGCCACGGTGGAGCGGCGGCTCAACAGCGCCGGCGCGGAGCAGGTCACGGGCAAGGAGCCTCCGGGCGGCCCGACGTCCTCGAACTCGCCCAAGGCGCTGGACAAGCCGCCGGAGGGCGCCCCGTCCGATCCGTCGACCAAGCCCACCAAGGCCGGTGTCGAGGAGGCGCGCAAGCTGCTCGCCAAGGCCAAGGAGCAGGACAAGGCCGGTCAGGAGACCGCCTGCCAGGACACCATGACCAAGGTGAAGGAGAAGGCCGGCGCGCTGCCGTGATTCCGGCCGCGATCCGAGCGTGATCCGACGCACGAGGCGCTGAAACGAGGAGGCCCGGGACTGCGCTCTGGCGGTCCCGGGCCCCATCCCGTTCTGGTCTCAAGGATCCTCAATACGCGTTGTCGGTCTTGAAGAGCGCGAGCGGCGTGGTGAGCAGAATCTTGAGGTCGAACAGGATCGACCAATTCTCGATGTAGTGCAGGTCGTGCTCGACACGGCGCTGGAGCTTCTCGCTCGTGTCGGTCTCACCGCGCCAGCCGTTGATCTGCGCCCAGCCGGTGATGCCGGGCTTGACCTTGTGGCGGGCGAAGTAGCCGTCCACGACCTGATCGTAGAGGGTGTTCGCCGCCTTCGCCTGGACAGCGTGCGGGCGCGGCCCGACCAGGGAAAGATCGCCGCGGATCACGTTGAAGAGCTGCGGCAGCTCGTCGAGCGAGGTCTTGCGGATGAAGCGGCCGACGGGCGTGACCCGGGCATCCGATTTGGTCACGAGTTGCGCGGCACCCGCATCGCACAGGTCGACATACATCGAGCGGAACTTGAAGATCTCGATCAACTCGTTGTTGAAGCCGTAGCGCTTCTGCCGGAACAGCACCGGCCCCGGCGAGGTCAGCTTCACCGCGACCGCGACGGCCAGCATGACCGGCGAGAGGGCCAGCAGCAGCAGCAGGCCGACGAGGCGGTCGAACATCCCCTTCAGGATGACGTCCCAGTCGGCGAGCGGCTTGTCGAACACATCGAGCAGCGGCACGTCGCCGAGATAGGAATAAGCGCGCGGGCGCAGGCGCAGCTTGGTCGCGTGGGCCGAGAGGCGGATATCGACCGGTAGGACCGAGAGCTTGGCGAGCATCTGCAGGATGCGCGTCTCGGCCGAGATCGGCAGGGTGAACACCACGAGATCGAGCGGGGCGTGACGTGCATAGGTCACGAGGTCGCTCACGTTGCCGAGCTTGGGGTAGCCCGCCACCTCCGTCCCGGAGCGGTCATCGCCGCGATCGTCGAAGACGCCGATGATGCGAAGACCACTGTCGCCGCCGGATTTCAGGGCCTGGATCAGTTCCTCGGCGGCCGGGCCGCCGCCGACGATGGCGGTGCGCCGATCGAAGCGGCCCTTGGCCATCTGCGTCCGCACAAAGGCCGAGACTGCCGTGCGCCCCGCCAGCAGGACGCCGAGGCCGGCCACGTAGTAGCTCAGCAGCCAGATCCGGGAGTAATGATCGGCGATCTTGGCGAGCACCATGGCCGCAGCGACCATGAGGAAGGCGACAGACCAGCCGGTAGCGAGCTTTGCCGCGGTCCGCGGAAGATCGCGCAGCGCGCCCATCCGGTAGCTGCCCGAGGCTTGAAACAGCCCGAGGGCCGCCACCGTGACCGCGAGAACCGCGGTGACGTAGCGCGGCGCCAGCGGCACGATGCCCCGCAGCAGAACCTGATGCAGGGTGAGGCCGAGGAGGATCAGGCCGCAGAATTCGAAGAGCCGGACGCAGCCCGTCAGCACCACCGGCGAGAGCCACGCGCTCCGGGGCGGCGGCACCGGCATGCCGTCCGCTGCGGCGACCTCACCGGTCCCTGCGTGATCGAGCGCGAGAGGAGCGGGAACGGGAGTGAGCGAACCGCTTCGCTCGGCGAGCTTGAGCAGATCCCGAACGTCGATGGCACTCATCGCAGTGTTCCACGTGAAAACATCGAGCCTCTCCGGCGGGGGATGATGCCGGATCGGCCTTCACGAAAGCCTAAGAGGGTGAATCCGCGGTCCGTCGCAGGATGGGACAGGCCCGTATCGAGGCCCGGCGCTCATGCCGTGACGGGGGCCTGGGCAGCCCGTACCCGCTTGGCGCGGAAGGCTGCGGCGTAACCGCAGAGCACGTCGGTCGCCATGCGGTTCATCGAGAAGCGCATCCGTAGCGCCTCGCTGAGCGCGCGGGCACGCCCCTCCCGGATGGCCGGTTCCTCGTCGAGGATGCGCATGATGGCGACGCTCAGCGCCTCGCAATCACCCGGCGGCACCAGATCACCGGACAGGGATCCGAAAATCTCGGGGATGCCGCCGACATTGGTGGCGACAAGCGGCTGAGCGGCCGCAGCGGCCTCCAGCACGACATAGGGCAACGATTCGGCCAGCGACGGCACCACCATCACGCGGCCGCGGCCGAGCACGGGCCGGATCGCCTGGGGCGGCTCGAAGGCGATGGCGTGACGCAGGCCGAGGTTCTCAGCCATGGCGGCAAGGCTCTCGGTGTCCGGTCCCGAACCAACCATGAGAAGCCGCATCTCGCGGCCCTGCGCTCTGACTTTCGCGAGCGCCCGCAGCAGGACCGGCAGCCCTTTCGCCTCGCGCAGCTCTCCGACATAGACGAGGTCGAACGGATCGGCGGCGGTCTCGACCGGGGCGAATTCGGCTTCCGCCAAGCCGTTGTGAACGATCCGCTGCAGTCGCGGCGCCCCGCCGGCGAAGGCGGCATGGCGCGAGGCGACGTACTCGCTCTCGAACAGGAACAGGTCGGTGGTGCGGGCCATCACCTGCTCGGCGGCCATGTAGAGCCGGTGGAGCGGCGTGCCGGGCCGGTAATTGTAGCTGCCGCCATGCGGGGTGTAGGCGCGGATCACGGAGCGTCCGGCGCGGCCGAGCGGAGCAAGCCGGGCGAAGACGCCGCCCTTGGCGCCGTGGCCATGCAGCACGTCGACCTGTTCGGCGAGAGCTCGCTCCCGCACGGCGCGTAGCGCCCCGAGATCGCTCGCATGCGGGTTCCGGCGCATGGGAATGCGCGTGACGCCGAGCGCGAGATGGGGGCCCAAATCCGCGAGAGCCCGCTCCGCCCGTTCACCGCCGGTGGAGGCGTCGCAGACGAGACCGACGGCGTGGCCGGCCTCGGCCTGGAGGCGGGTGAGATCGACGACGTGGCGGAAGAGACCGCCGACCGGCGCCCGGAACACGTGGAGAATGCGGTGGCGCTCGCCGGTGCCGATGCGGGACGACAGGTCCGTCACCGATGTTCCGGCGAGATCCCGCGGCGTCAGGGCAGTGCGAGGAGCGGCGAAGGGAGTGGCCACGTATCGGTCTCCGCGCGGGCGACCCCATGCGGGCACCCGATGCGGTGACAGATCATCGAGGCGCGGTCTGCGCCCGGTTAAGAGGCAAGCCCGAAGGGCGCGCGGCGGCCCTCGACGGCCCGGTTACCGGCAGCTTTCGTGGATCGCGGTTAGGCGTCGGTGAATGCCGCCGCCGGCTTTTTCTAGAAGAACCGCTCCTTGATCACGATCGTATCGCCGGGGCGCACCGGATAGGACATCGGCACGATGCCGTTGATGAGGCCGCCCTGACCCTCACGGGTGAGCACCGCGTAGTCGCGCGCCGCCCGGGGGCCGAAGCCGGCGGCGATCGCCACGGCGGTCTCGACGGTCATGCCGTTGACGTAGGGGTACTGACCCGAGGTCGTCACCTCGCCGAGGATGTAGAACGGGCGGTAGGCATCGACCTCGACGGTGACGTGGGGCTCGCGCACGTAGCCCGCGGCGAGCTTCGATTCGATCAGCCGGGCGGCCTGCGCCGTGGTCTGGCCGCCAACCTGAACCACGCCGATCAGCGGCATCGCGATCCGCCCGCCGCCATCGACCGCGTAGATGTTCGACAGGTTGTCCTGGCCGAAGACGATGACCCGCAGCTTGTCGCCAGCGGCCAGGGAGTAGCGCGCGCCGATGGAGCCGGTGCCGGTGGCATCGAGATCGACGGTCCGGAAATCCGGACGCAGACAGCCGCCGAGCGCGAGGACCGACGGAAGGGCCAGGAGGAATGCGCGCCGCTGCATCGCCATCGCCGTTGAAGAGAACGTCTGCCGTGTCCTAGGGCGTCATGGTTAATGAAAGCTGATGGGCCGACGCGGCGCGCCGGAATTGGGTCTCCGGCTGAGGGTATTTTCCCGGAAACGGGCGAAAGCCGGCTTCGGGTCTTAACGCGAAGTCAACCTTAACGACCGCTAGTGCCTCCAGGCGGATCGATCATCGCGATTCCGCGTCCTGCCTTCGTGAAGACTGCCCATGCCGCGCCTCAGGCTGTCGACTGATCCGTCTCTTCCGCCGTCCGGCGGCCCCGGTGGGCCCGGGGACGGATTGGCGGTGTCGCAGATGGCCGGCGTCCTGCGCCGCTCCTGGGCCTGGATCGCCGTGCCGACGCTGTTGGCCGCGCTCGGGGCCGGCGTGTTCGTGCAGGTGGTGACCCCGCGCTATACCGGCGAGGCCAAGGTCTTGCTCGAGAGCCGCGACCCCGCCTTCGCCCGTACGGCCGCCGAGCGGACGGACCAGCCCCAGCCGATCGACGAGCAGGCCGTGGCGAGCCAGGTGCAGGTGGCGATGTCGCGCGACCTCGCCCGTGAGGCCATCCGCAGCCTGAAGCTCGTGGGCAATCCCGAATTCGATCCGGAGGCCGACGGCAGCTCGGCGATCCGGCGCACGCTGATGATGCTCGGGCTCGTCTCCGCGCCGATGGAGCGGGCCTCGGAGGATCGCATCCTCGACACGTATCTCGACCACCTCCTGGTCTATCCGGTCGGCAAGTCGCGCATCCTCGCCGTCGAGTTCCGCTCGCGCGATCCCGAACTGGCGGCGCGCGGCGCCAACACGGTGGCCGACCTCTATCTCGCCTCGCTGGAGGCGGCCTCCGTCGATACCGCCCGCTACGCCTCGACCTGGCTCGGCAACAACATCGCGACCCTGCGGGCTCGCGTGGCCGAGGCGGAGGCGAAGGTGGAGGCGTTCCGGGCCAAGCACGGCCTGATCGGCACGGGCAGCAGTGCGGCGGCGCAGCCGCTCTCGACGCAGCAGCTCTCCGAACTGTCGAGTCAGCTCTCGCAGGCGCGTACCATCCAGGCTGACCTGACCGCCCGCGCCAAGCTCCTCAAGGACATGATCAAGGAGGGCCGCGCCTTCGAGATCCCGGATGTCGCCAACAACGAACTGATCCGGCGCACGGTCGAGAGCCGCATGGCGATGCGCGCGCAGCTCGCCCTCGAATCGCGCACGCTGCTGCCGGCCCATCCCCGCATCAAGGAGCTGACCGCGCAGGTCCAGGATCTCGAAAACCAGATCAAGGCCGCCGCCGAGCGGGTGGTGCGCACCCTCGAGAACGATGCCAAGATCGCGGGGGCCCGGGTCGAGAGCCTGCGTAGCGCGGTCGAGGGCCAGCAGGACGTGGTCGCCAAGGGCAACACCAGCGAGGTGGAGCTGCGGGCGCTGGAGCGCGAGGCGAAGTCCCAGCGCGAGCAGCTCGAATCCTATCTCGCCCGCTACCGCGAGGCGGCGGCGCGCGACGCCGAGAACGCCAGCCCGGCCAATGCCCGCGTGGTCTCCCGTGCCATCGTGCCCGATCTGCCTTCCTTCCCGAAGAAGCTGCCGATCGTCGCCTTCGTCACGGTGCTGGCCTTCCTGCTCGCGAGCGCGTCGGTCATCGGTCGCCATCTCCTCGTCGCGCCGCCCGGACCGGACGGCGAGCGCAGCGGGGATGGAGGGGAGCCCCTCCTGACCGGAGCGAACGAGCCCCCGCGCGACTTCTATCCCGAGCCGGAGCCGCCCGCCGCCCGCCGTCGCCCCACCTATGAGCCGGTCTATGGCGGCGCCTATCCGGCTTCGGCGGCGGAGCGCTTCGCCCCGGCCCTCGCCTTCGCCCATTCCCTGCGGGCGACGGCCACGGTGCATCACCCCGTCTTCGCCAGCACCGCCCCGGTCGGAGCCGAAACGGCGCCGGGGGAAGCGGCGAAGGGCGGCCGTGGCGGGAGCCTGGTCCCGGCGAAATCCTCCGCCTCCTATGCCGATCTCGACGGCTTGATCGCCCGGCTGGAAGGGGCCGCATCCGAGGGCTCCTCCAAGGGCTCCTCCAAGGGCTCCTCAAAGGGCGGCTGCGTCCTCGTGGTCGAGAGCCCGCGCGCCGACGACACGGTCGGACTTGCCTCGAACCTTGCCCGGGTGCTCGGCCCGCGTCGCCAGACGCTGCTGGTCGATGTGAATGGCGGCGCCTCCAGCCCGTCCGAGCCGGGACTGACCGATCTCGTGGCCGGCGAGGCCGACTTCCTCGACGTGATCCAGCCGGTGCCCGGCTCGCGGCTCCACGCGGTGAAGCGCGGTGTCGCACCGCTCGACGTCCTGGTGGAGGAGCCGCAGGGCCTCGCCATCGGCCTCAACGCCCTGTCGCAGAGCTACGACTGGGTGCTCTGCCGCCTCGATGCCAACGCCGCGCGGGACGGAGCCGACCTCATTCCCGCGATCGGACCCTGCATGGACGCCATCGTCATCGCCTCGGACGCACCCGCCGACGATCCGGCCCTGGTCTCGCTCTACCGGCTCGCCAAGGAGACCGGCGTGCGCCGGGTGGTCGTCGCCCGGCATCAGGCGGAGGCGGGGGCCGATCAGCCGCTCGAGGCGACGCCCTTGCGCCTTTCAGCCTGATCGACCGAAAGCGCGTCCGAGCCGCGCTCCGCGGGATCATTGCGGACGCGCGAGACGACACGCTCGGGGGCCGCGCCGTTTCAGCGGCCGGCCTGACCCTCTTCCTCCGCCGCGGTCATCGCGGCGGCGAGGCGCAGAGCCCAGAGATTCGCGCCGACAAGGGTCGCGAGAAGGACGCAGGCGGCGGCCGCAACGGCGGCAAACAGGCTTGGCACAGTACCTCCCCGTGCCGCAGGCGGTGGTTCCGCCGGCTCTGGTCGGAGAGAGACCGGCGGAACCGCCGAGCCTCGCTAAGGGGGGCCGCGTTCGACCCGGCCCGTCGACCATGCCTATTCCGCGAGTGGGGCGCCTTAACAAAATTTGGAGTTGCGTTCAGTCCGTCGGAAGATGCTCACATTTTCGGGATTGAAGTCGCTCCAATACGGACCAGCAGGGCGGGATTATCTCGCTGATCCGGCTTCTCTTCCTCGGCTTGGAGTGGTGCGAGACGCGCCTTGCGCCTTCCACGTCCGATGCGGCAAGCCGACGCAGTTCGGCAGCCGTCCGGGGGGCGAACAGGATCTCCGCCGCAGGATGTGCCGCCCCAAGAGCGCCTTGCGTCTGTTCGGACAGGCGGCTTCTACGCCCTCGGACGAGACCTCAGAACGGCAGCTTCATGCCGGGAGGCAGGGGGAGGCCTTTGGTCAGTTCCGCCATCCTCTCCTGCGCCGTCGCTTCGGCCTTGCCGCGGGCGTCGTTGCAGGCGGCGACGATGAGGTCTTCGAGGATCTCCCGCTCGTCGGCGACCATCAGGCTCGGGTCGATGGAGACGCCGAGCACCTGACCCTTGGCCGTCATCCGCACGCTCACGGCGCCGCCGCCGGAGGCGCCCGCCACCTCGACCGAATCGAGTTCCGATTGGAGCGAGGCCATCTTCTCCTGCATGGCCTGGGCCTGCTTCATGATGCCCATGAGGTCGCGCATGGTGGGTCCGCTCCGGTTCCGATCGAGAAAGGGATCTGCTCCCCGCACTTAGGCGCCGGGGCCCGCGCCTGCCAGGGCGGGAGCCGGCTCAGTTGTCGTCGTCCTCGGGATCTTCCGGGGGCGGGGCGGCCGGCCCGACGCTCTCCGAAGCGCTCTCGGCCCCCTCGCCCTCCGGCGCCTTGTCGCGCACATCGACGATCTGCGCGCCGGGGAAGCGCGACAGCACCTCCCGCACCAGCGGATGGGCGGCGGCATTCTGGTGGCGGGTCTCCTCGGCCGCCCGCGAGTTCTCCGCAAGCGTCGGGGCGCCCTGCTCCTTCGAGACGGCGACGACCCAGCGCCGGCCGGTCCAGGCGTCGAGTGCCCGGGCGAGATCGTTGGCGAGGCTCTGCCGGCCGCCGGGGGCGAGGCGGAACTCGATGCGGCCCTCCTCGAAGCGCACGAGGTGGACGTCGCGCTCCAGCGCCACCTTCAGGGCGATGTCGCGGGCGGCCTCGGCCTGGGCGACCACGTCCTCGAAGCGTCCGAGCCGGGGGCTGGCGGGAGCGGCCGGGGTCGGCCGCGGCGCCGGGGCGGACGCCGTCGCGGGGGAGGGGACCGAGGCGAGCACCGGCCGCGGCGAAGGGGGCGGCGGCGCCATCTGAAGGGCCGCCGAGCCGTGCGAGGCCATCGCGCCGCCGCCTCCGGGGCGCGGAGTGCCTGCGCCGGGGCTCTCGGAGGCGGCGATGTCGGCGCGAAGCTGGCGCAGGGCCTCGTCCGGCGTCGGCAGGTCGGCGGCGTAGGCGAGCCGCACGATCGCCATCTCGGCCGCCGCGAGCGGGCGGGGTGCGGCCTGCACCTCGGGCAAAGCCTTGAGCAGGATCTGCCACGCCCGCGACAGCGCCCGCACTGGTAGGCGCCCGGCGAACTGGGCGCCGCGCACGCGCTCCGCCTCGCTCAGCGTCGGGTCGGCCTCGGCGCCCGGCACCAGCTTGAGCCGGGTGACGAGATGGGTGAAGCCGGCGAGATCCGAGAGCACCACCGCCGGGTCGGCGCCGGCATCGTATTGCGCGCGAATTTCCGCGAAGGCGGCCGGTATGTCGCCGCGCATCGCCGCCTCGAACAGATCGACGATGCGCGAACGGTCGGCGAGACCCAGCATGTCGCGCACGCCCGCCGCCGTCACCGCGCCCGCCCCGTGGGCGATCGCCTGATCGAGCAGCGAGAGCGCGTCGCGCACCGAGCCTTCCGCCGCGCGGGTGACGGCGGCGAGGGCCTCATCCTCGGCTTCGACGCCCTCGGCGGCGCAGATCTTCTTGAGATGGGCGGAGAGCACGTCGGCCTCGACCCGGCGCAGGTCGAACCGCTGGCAGCGCGACAGGATCGTCACCGGAACCTTGCGGATCTCGGTCGTCGCGAACACGAACTTGGCGTGGGGCGGCGGCTCCTCCAGCGTCTTCAGGAAGGCGTTGAACGCCTTCTCCGAAAGCATGTGGACCTCGTCGACGATGTAGACCTTGTAGCGGGCCGAGACCGGCGCGTAGCGGATGCCGTCGATGATGCCGCGCACGTCGTCGATGCCGGTATGCGAGGCGGCGTCCATCTCCAGCACGTCCATGTGCCGGGATTCCATGATCGCTTGGCAGTGCTGCCCGAGTTCCGGCATCGAGACGGTGGGGCCGGTATCCGGCTGGCCGGTGCGGACATAGTTGAGACCGCGGGCGAGGATGCGGGCCGTGGTCGTCTTGCCGACGCCGCGCACGCCCGTGAGCATCCAGGCTTGCGGGATGCGGTTGGCCGAGAACGCATTGGCCAGCGTGCGCACCATGGCGCCCTGGCCGATCAGGTCGTCGAAGGTCTGTGGGCGGTATTTTCGCGCCAGCACCCGGTAGGGGGGCGCGGCCGTCGCCGGCGCGGAGGCTGCGGGCATGCCGGGCAGGCCCGGCTCGTCGGGGAACGTGCCGTGCGTCTCGTCCATGCCGCCGTTCGGACTTTTCGGGGAAGGCTGGCCGCCCGGCCCACGGGCGGCGAAGGTGGGAGGCTGGACGAAGACCCGCTCGGTCTCGTTAGGGCTGCTTCCTTCCGGACCTGACCCGGTTGGCGAGTGAAACGTCCCTCGCCAACCTCCCGCGCCGTATATGACGGCCCGCGCCGCGGGATGCAAGCGGGTCGCGGGCGGGTTGCCTCGCCCGGACCGCGCGGCCATGCTTCCGCGGCAACGAAGGAAGGGCCAGAGGGAGAGGCCATGCGGATGACGACGACGCCGAAGCGTTTCGCGGCCCTCGCGCTGCTCGCGGGCCTGTCCGCGCCCGCTTTAGCGCAGGAGGCGGCCCAACGGCCGGCTCAAGAGGGCGCGCCCAAGGATTGGCAGGGCCGTTACCGCTACGCCCATTCCGCCGGGCGGACGGCCGGCGGTACGGGGATCGTCGTGACCTACGACCTCGTGCTGCGGCCCCCGGATGTCCGGGACGGGTGCGTTCTCACCCTGCGGGGCTTCCAGACCGACGAGACGATCCGCTGCCGCACCCGCCGGGAGGGGCCGGGACTCGCGGTGGTGTTCGACCGCTACGGCGACGGCAAGACGGTCAACAAGTACGGGGTGGCGGTCTACAAGCCGGACCAGCCCCTGTTCTCCCTTGCGAAGGGGGCGGGCGGCCCGCTGGTCACGCGCTGGCAGGGGCTCAAGCCGGACGGCGCAGATGTCGCCGAGAGCGGGGCGTATTTCGCCAGGGTGAAGTAGCCCCGGAGAGGCGGCGCCTCCCCAGGGCGAAACCCTCACTCCGCCTTGCGCTTCACGATCTCCAGGGTCTTCGGGTCGAGCTTGAGATCGAACTGCTTGCCGTTGGCGTCGATGGCGTCGTCCACCTCGATCATGCCGTCGTCGAGTTCGACCTCCTTCCACTTGGTGAAGCCCTCCTTCTTCAGCACGTCCTCGACCTTGGCCTGCTGATCGGGCGGCAGCTTCTCGTCGGCGAGCGCCGGACCGCTGAGGAGGGCGACGCCGAGGAGGGCAGCGGCGAGAGGACGGACGAACATGGAACGCTCCGTTGTGGAAGGGACGCGGAGCGAACCCCTCACCGTTGCGGTGGTTCCTGCCGGTCCGTCATAAGGCCGCGCTCATGATTGCCAGCGCGCGTAGTGCCGCCTAGGTTGCAACTCCGGGTTCGGAGCCGACTGAGACCATGGTCACGCGCGTCGCCACCGTCGCCTTCGAGGGGATCGAGGCGCGCGCCGTCGATGTCCAGGTACAGATCGCAGCCGGCGCCGTCGCCTTCACCATCGTCGGCCTGCCCGACAAGGCGGTGGCGGAATCGCGCGAGCGGGTGCGCTCGGCGCTGATCGCCTCGGGGCTGGCGCTGCCGGCCAAGCGCATCACCTGCAACCTCGCCCCCGCCGACCTGCCGAAAGAGGGCTCGCATTTCGACCTGCCGATTGCGCTCGCGGTGATGGGCGCCATCGGCGCGCTGCCGGCGGACGCGCTCGGCGGCTACTGCGTGCTCGGCGAGTTGGCGCTCGACGGCTCGATCACCGCGGTGGCCGGCGTGCTGCCGGCGGCGATGGCGGCCAACGGGCGGGGCCTCGGCCTGATCTGCCCCGCGGCGACCGGCTCGGAAGCGGCCTGGGCCGCGGGCGACATGGACGTGCTGGCGCCGCGCTCGCTGATCCAGCTCGCCAACCACTTCAAGGGCAGCCAGGTGATGGCCCGGCCCCAGCCGGCCGTGGCCGCACCCGCCGGCCCGATGCCGGATCTGCGCGACATCAAGGGACAGGAGGGCGCCAAGCGCGCCCTGGAGATCGCCGCTGCCGGCGGCCACAACCTCCTGATGAACGGGCCGCCCGGAGCCGGCAAATCGATGCTGGCCGCGCGCCTCCCCTCGATCCTGCCGCCGCTGGGGCCGCGCGAACTGCTCGAAGTCTCGATGATCCAGTCGGTGGCCGGCGAGCTGAAGGGCGGGGCCCTCTCGAACCGCCGGCCGTTCCGCCAGCCGCACCATTCCGCCTCCATGGCGGCGCTGGTCGGCGGCGGGCTCAACGCCCGGCCCGGCGAGGCCTCGCTCGCCCATGGCGGCGTGCTGTTCCTCGACGAATTGCCCGAGTTCACGCCCCAGGTGCTCGATTCCCTGCGCCAGCCGATGGAGACGGGCGAGATCATGATCGCGCGGGCGAACCATCGGGTGACCTACCCGGCCCGGTTCCAGCTCGTGGCGGCGATGAATCCGTGCCGATGCGGTCTGGCGCTGGAGCCGGGCTATGCCTGCCGAAGGGGGCCGAACGAGCGCTGCATCGCCCAGTACGGCGCGCGGATCTCCGGGCCGCTGCTCGACCGGATCGATCTCCGGATCGAGGTCGCGGCGGTGACCGCCGCCGACCTGATCCTGCCGCCGCCCGCGGAGGGCTCGACTGACGCCGCCGCGCGGGTCGCCGCGGCCCGTGCCCTCCAGAGCGCGCGCTACGCCGCCCTCGGCCTGCCGGCCGCGACCACCAACGCCACCTGCCCGGCCACCGTGATCGAGACCGCCGCCGCGCCCGACGCGGAGGGCGCGGCGTTGATCCGCAACGCGGCAGAGACCATGCGGCTCTCCGCCCGCGGCTTCCATCGGACGTTGCGGGTCGCCCGCACGCTGGCCGACCTCGACGGCGAGGCCCAGGTGCGGCGGCTGCATCTGGCCGAGGCGCTTTCCTACCGGGCGCGGGGCGAGCGGCCGGCCGCCGCGGCCTGAGCGGCCTGCGCGAACGACCGCCCATTGCCACGTCCCTTCGCCGCGGACATAGTCGTGCACAATATGTCAGGGGCGGCCGGTTTTCCGGAAAAGACCCCGTGCGAGGGAGTGAGACGGTGGCGCACGGCACGCAGATGCGGCGGCATCTGTGCGGAATCCAGACGGCCTGGACGGATGCGGGCGAGGCGACCGAAGCGGTCGCTGCCGTGGCGGCGATCCTCGACCGGGGGGTGGTCGGCCACCTCATCGTGTTCTTCTCCCCGGCCTACGAGGTGGAAACCCTCACCGCCGCGCTCGCCGCGCAGTTTCCCGGCGTCGGGCTCACCGGCTGCTCCACCTCCGGCGGCATCAGCCCCGCGGGCTCGATCGACCGCGGCCTCGTCGCCATCGCCTTCCCTCGGCAGGGCTTCCGCATCGTCTCCGGCGTCCTCACCCAGATCACCCGGCTCGACGTCGAGGGCGCCGCCTCGACCGTGCGGGGCCTGCGCCGCACCCTCGACCATGGCCGGCCGGACGGCGGCAGCGGCCACCGCTTCGCCCTGTCGCTGATCGACTCGCTCGCCAATGCCGAGGAGACGGTGGTCTCGGCCGTCGCCTGGGCGCTCGACGGCATCCCGCTGATCGGCGGCTCGGCCGGCGACGACCTCGCCTTCCGCAGCACGGTTCTGATCCATGACGGCCAAGTGTGCCGCGACGCGGCGGTAATCCTGCTGGTCGAGACCGACTTCCCGATCCGCATCTTCAAGAGCGACAATTTCGAGCCGACGAACCGTCGGTTCGTGGTCACCGCCGCCCGCGAGGAGGAGCGGCGCGTCTCCGAACTGAACGCCGAGCCCGCCGCGCGGGAATACGCCATGGCGGTGGGGCTCGATCCGGAAAACCTCTCGACGATGTCCTTTGCCGCCTATCCGCTCGCGGTGAAGATCGGCGGCGAGTATTACTGCCGCTCGATCAGCCGGGTGGAGCCGGACGGCTCGATGACCTTCTTCTGCGCCATCGGCGAGGGGGTGGTGCTGACGCTGGCCCAGCCCCGCGACATCGTCGAGGCGACCCGCGCCGAGCTGGAGAGCCTCGACGAGGCGCTCGGCGGACTCGATCTCGTCATCGGTTTCGACTGCGTGTTCCGCCGGCTCGATGCGGAGAGCCGGCAGGTGCGCCACCGCATCGCCGACCTGTACCGGCGCTACGGCGTGGTCGGCTTCGAGACCTACGGCGAGCAGTACCGCTCGATGCACCTGAACCAGACCTTCACGGGCATCGCCATCGGCCGGGCGGAGCGGCCATGAACCGGCCGACTCTCTGGATGGAGCCGGCCGCCGAACCGCAGACCGTCGAGTCCCTGAATCGGCGGGTGGCCAAGCTGGAGCGTATCAACGCGGCCTTGATGGCCCATGTCGAGCGCACCATGGACCAGCAGGGCGGCGCCTACTCGCTGTTCCAGACCGCGATCATGCTGGAGGGCCGCGTCCGCGCCCGCACGGAAGAGCTGACCGCGCTGATGCACAGCTTGGAGCGCTCGAACGAGGCGATGCAGGCGGCGAAAGAAGAGGCCGAGACCGCCAACCGCTCGAAGACGCGCTTCCTGGCGGCGGCCAGCCACGACCTGCTCCAGCCCCTCAACGCCGCCCGCCTCTCGCTCTCGGCCCTGACCGACCTCGCCCCGGGCCCGGAGGCGAAGGCGGTCGCCCGGCAGGTGGAGCGCGGCCTGGAGACGATCGAGGATCTGATCAAGGCGCTGATCGACATCTCGAAGCTCGATGCCGGCATCGTGCGCCCGGTGGTCAAGCCCGTGCGGCTCGCCGACCTCGTCGCCGGGATCGAGGCGAGCTTCCGGCCATTCGCCGAACGCAAGGAGCTGCGCCTCGTCACCCGCTGCGCCGACCTCGTGGTGGAGACCGACGGCGTCCTGCTCCAGCGCATCCTGCAGAACCTCGTCTCCAACGCGATCCGCTACACCGAGCGCGGCGGCGTGCTGATCGCGGCGCGGCGCCGGGACAAGCTCTGCCGGATCGACGTGGTCGATACCGGCTGCGGTATTCCCGAGAACGAGCGGGCGCTGGTCTTCGAGGAGTTTTTCCGCGGGGGGCGCGAGGGGGACGACGGCGGCGTCGGCCTCGGGCTCGGCCTGTCGATCGTGCAGCGCACCGCCTCGACGCTGGGCCACGCCATCGCGCTGCATTCCCGCACCGGCCACGGCACGCGGCTGAGCCTCACCCTGCCGCTCGCGGCGCAGCGCCCGGACGCGCGGGTGACGCTGGCGCCGCTCGCGACCGCGCTGACCGGCGCGCGGGTGCTGGCGATCGAGAACGACGCCTCGACGGCCGAGGCGCTGCAGCGCCTCCTGCGCAGTTGGGATGCCGAGGTGCAGGTGTTCCGCGATCTTCCCGGCGTCGTCGCCGCGCTCGGGGCCGGGTTGGCGCGGCCGGACGTGATGGTGATCGACTACCACCTCGACAACGGCGCCTGCGGCCTCGACGTGGTGGACTATCTACGGCGCGACCGGGGTTGGGTGACGCCGGTGATCCTCACCACCGCCGACCACGGCGCCGACATCGCCGCCCGCGCCCAGGCCACCGGGGCCGAACTCGTCCACAAGCCGATCAAGCCGGCCCAACTGCGCTCGCTGCTGGCCTACATGCTGGCGTGAGAGCGGGATGATCGGGGGCGTTACAGCGCGCTGAAGCGGCGCTCGCCCATCAGCCGGTCGCGGGCGCGGGCGACGAGGGCCGGGCGGATGCGAGCGACGTCCTCGCCGTCGAGGAGCGGGGAGGCGGCGAGCGCGCCGAGATAGGCGTCCTCGCGATCCTGGCAGACCGAGACCGCCTTGGTCGCGGCGAAGCTCCGGCTCGTGGTGCGGATCTGCTCCGAAAACGCCTCGTCGAGACAGGTCTGCCACGCCGCGTGGCGCACGCCCTCCGGGCTCTCGGCCCGCGCGGGGAAGGCGGCCAGAAGGACGAGGGCGGGAAGGCCGGCGAGGAGGACGCGACGCATGGGACGAACAGACCCTGGGACGGCGAACCTGAGGTGGGGACAGGGTTTTCCGGGGCGGCACGCGCCCGAAAAAACCTCTCGTCAACCTTGGCCGCCGGACCGTTAAAGCCTGCTAACGCACGGGCTGCGGATCCGGTCCCATTTCGGGACGTGGAAAAGTGCGGAGGAAAGTTCCGCTCAGCGGTTGGCTGCGGTGAGCGGCGAGGCGTCGCGGCCGAGCGCGACCCAACCCACCGCGTCCTGGCTCTCGCGCTTGACGAAGGTGTAGCCGGTCTGGGTCCAGGGCAGCACCGCGTTGGTCTTGTTGTCGAGGATCAGGTCACCGCGGCTGGTGAGGATGGTGAGGACGGCATGGCCCTCGCCCTTCTCGTCGATCACCACGGTCATCCGCATCGCCCGGCGCGGCAGGCCGGCCTCGACCAGAAGGCGGCGCTTGAGGAGCTGGAAGTCCTCGCAATCGCCCCGGCCGTCCTCGGCGAGATCCCAGCGATCGGCGGCGCGCCAGTGCTCCTGATCCGTCACCGCCTCCACCGCCCGGTTGATCCGGCGGTTCACGCCGTTGATCGTCTGCCACAAAGCCGGCGTCAGGGTGACGCTGGCGGGCTCGGTGCGATCGACCGCACATTCGCCCGGATAGCGCTCGCAGAACTCGGCCCAGGCGGCGATCGGCCGGGCCGGGCCGGTGGTGGCCGCCGACAGGCTGATCGCCGGCAGCGCGGCGGTGGTCTGCGCTTCCGCCTTCGGCGCGGGCGCGGCGAGGAAGGCCCCGGCCAGGGCGAGGCCCGCCAGCAGGCGGGTCGTGAAGGAGCGGGTGGGCCGGACGTCACAGAGCTTGGAGAACGCGATACGCATGGCCCTGACCGAGCAGTTAAGCTTCCGTTAATGAAGCTCTCACAGCCGATCGGTTCCCGCAATCGGCGGGTTAAAAATCGGTTAACGCGATCCGTCGCATTTGATCGACCGGCCTCCTGGGAGCCGGCTGGGGCGTGTCGGACGGCGCGAGACAAGTCCGGAGCGCCGTCACCGGGCGCGATGGCCCGACCGGCACGGCTCCTGCTACGCTTGGGCCGACCCGACGATCCGCCACGACCCGCAAAGCCTTCCGATGACGAGCGAACTGCCTTCCGCCGAGTCCGTGCAGCCCACCGATCGCGGGCCGCCGGTGATCCGCACGGTGGCGATGCCGACCGACACGAACCCGGCCGGCGACATCTTCGGCGGCTGGCTGATGGCGCAGATGGACATGGCGGCGGGCAACGTCGCAGCGCGCCGGGCGCGGGGGCGCTGCGCCACGATCTCGGCGGAGGCGATGACCTTCCACCGGCCGGTCTTCGTCGGCGACGAGGTGAGCTTCTATGCCTGGATCGTGAAGACCGGCCGCACCTCGATGCGCATCCAGGTCGAGGTCTGGCGCCGGGAGCGCGAGGGCGAGGCCACCATGAAGGTGACGGAGGGCCTCTTCACCTTCGTCGCCATCGGACCCGACCGCCGGCCGCGGCCGATCACGGAGGACATCGAGGGGTAATCACGGGCGCACGTCGCGTACGAGGCGCCGCCGCGTCAGTGCATCGTCAGCGTGGTGAGCCGGCGGGCGCCCGCATGCTGGTGCAGGAAGGCGCTCATCTCGGCGAGCACCGGCGCCTTGCGGCGGAAGCTGACGGAGAGTGCCAGCAGCGTGTCGGAATGATCGAGGCCCTCGTAGGTCCGCTCCTGCACCGGCACGCGGGCATTGCGCAGGCGCGCGGCGAGGCTCGCGGTGTTGCGCGGCTTCACAACCGTATCCTTGTCCCCGGTGGCGAGGAAGGTCGGCGGCGAGTGGGCGCCGGCAAAGGAGACGGGCTGCGTCGCCTCCGGGTCGGGCGCCTGCCCGAACACCTCGATCGAGGTCTTCTGGTCGAAGGGCAGGAAGTCGTAGGGGCCTGAGAGACCCGCCACCGCCCGCACCGTCCGTGGATCGACGCCGGCTTGGCGCAGGTACTCCGTGTCGAGCCCGAGCATCGCCGCGTTGTAGGCGCCCGCCGAGTGGCCCGCGAGCACGATCCGGTTCGGGTCGCCCCCTTGCGCGGCGATGTTGTCGCGCACCCAGGCGATGGCCGCCGCCCCGTCCTTCAGGAATTCGGGAAAGCGCGCCTGCGGATAGAGCCGGTAGTCCGGCAGCACGGTCACGAAGCCCTGCGCGGCGAAGGCCTGCGCGGCGAAGGCGTAATCGTCCTTGCTGCCGCTGCTCCACGAGCCGCCGTAGAAGAACACCAGCACCGGCGCCCGCTCCACCGGCACGGTGGGCACGAACACGTCGAGGCGCTGGCGCGGATCGGTGCCGTAGGCCGCGTCGCGGACCGCGAGGCGGCCGCCCTTGTCCCGCGGCCCCAGCGCGTCGAACAGCGCCAGCGGCGAGCAGCCGCTCAAGCCCAGGGCGGTGAGCCCGAGGCAGATCAGGGAGACGAGGGAGACGAGTGCCTTGATCATGTGACCCGTGATTGACGCGGCGGTCGCGGCGGTTTCATGGCCGCTTGGTGACGACCTTGGGAGTTATGTCCTCAGGACGATGCAGGCGCCGCCGACGCCGCGGATCTTCTGGCAGAGCCCGTCGGCGGCGCCCCGGCTCTCGGCCGGAATGCGCACCCGGTAGAAGGTGCGGGTGCCGCGGAAGCGCAGGCGGGTGCCGATGATCATCGGCCGCACCTCGCCGATCACGCTGGTGTAGCGTGTGCGCGCCCGCTGGAAGCTCGCCAGCGCCAGCGACTTGGAAAAGTTTCCGGCAAGCTGCACGCCCCAGGGCGCGGCCGGGCCGCCCTCGACCGAGAGGGCGAAGCGGTCCCCGCGCGACGGGATGCGGAGCGCCGCGGTGACCTGAAGGCAGGTCTGCGTCTCCGCCTCCGGCGCAGGCGGCTTGTCCTCGGCTTTCGCCTCGGATTTCTTCGCCTTCGGGTCGGCACCCTCCGGCATCTCGACGCTGGCATTCGGGCGCCAATCCTCCGCCGGGCGGCCGGTGATGCCGATGACGTAGGCCCGCGTTTCCGCCGGCAGGCCACCGTTGCCGGCAAGCCAGGCCGAGACGCGGCCCGGCCCGCCGTTATAGGCCGCCGCCGCGAGCCCCAGATTGCCGAACTGCCGCTTCAGGTCGGCCAGGAAATGCGCCGCGTGCGGGATCGCCTGCTCGGGGTCGAACGGATCGGTGAGGCCGCGTTCCCTGGCGGTGCCGGGCATGAACTGCGCCACGCCCTGGGCGCCGGCCGGGCTCACGACGCCGACGCGGAACGAACTCTCGCGCCAGATCAGCCGGGTCAGGAACGGCACCGGCAGCTGCCGCGCCTTGGCCGCATCCTCGATCAGCCGGCACAGCGCCTGCTCCACGGTCTCGCTCTCGGGCGAGGGGGCCGCACGAGAGGGACCGGCGAGCACGGCGAGGGCGGCCGGCAGGAGGACGAGCGCGAGACGAGGCACGGGCCTCATCTAGGGCGGCGCTTGGGCGAAGGGGATGGCTTCCGGACGTGCTCGGACCGTCATACCGGCCGGTCAGGCATCATGGTGCAAGGTCCGTTGCCTCGCGGCAGGGCTGCACCTTCGATCGTTCCTTAGAATCGCACTATTTTTCTCGGTGCCGCCGCGCTAGGCTCGATGCTTGCAAGAGCCGGACAGCAAGATCCGGCCGCATGAGGAGGAAGACGATGCTCGAAGAGCGCATCTCGGAGATCGAGGCCGAGGCGGCCGCCAAGACGGCGTCCGAGGCCGTCACCCGGCTCGGTGCCTGCCCGCACGACTGCCCCGATACCTGCTCGATGATCTACACCGTCGAGGATGGGCGGCTCACGGACGTGCGCGGCAATCCGGACCACCCGATGACCCGCGGCGCGCTCTGCGGCAAGCTCAAGGACTTCGACCGGCACCACTACAACCCGGACCGCGTCCTCTACCCGATGCGCCGCGCCGGCCCGAAGGGCAGCGGCCAGTTCGAGCGGATCAGCTGGGACGAGGCGCTCACCGAGATCCACCGCCGGTTCAGCGCGATCATCGAGACGCACGGCGCGGAAGCGATCCTGCCCTACAACTACCTCGGCAACGAGGGCGTGGTGCAGGGGCTCACCGTCGGCGACGCCTTCTTCAACCGCCTCGGCGCGACGGTGGCCGAGAAGACGTTCTGCGGCTCGGGCTCGTGCACGGCGTGGCTGCTGACGGTCGGCCCGACCAACGGCACCGATCCGATGAGCTTCACGCAGTCGCGGCTGATCGTGATCTGGGGCTGCAACTCGGTCTCCACCAACATCCACCACTGGCACGTGGTGAAGGAGGCGCAGCGCAGCGGCGCCCGTGTCGTGGTGATCGACCCCTACCGCTCGCGCACCGCCGCGCAGGCCGACTGGCACCTGATGCCGAAGCCCGGCACCGACGGGGCCCTCGCCATGGCGCTGATCCACGTCATCATCGAAGAAGGTCTGACCGACGACGACTATATCGCCCGGCACACGGTCGGCTTCGAGCCGCTGAAGGAGCGGGCGCGGGCCTTCACGCCGGAATACGCCGCCGAGATCTGCGGCATCCCGGCCGAGGACATCCGCCGGCTGGCGCGCGAATACGCCACCACCCCCAACGCGGCGCTGCGGCCCGGCGTGGCGGTGGAACGCAGCGCCGGCGGCGCCCAGGCCCTGCGCGCCATCTTCTCGCTGCCCGCGCTCACCGGCTCCTGGAAGGATCCGGGCGGCGGCATCTACCAGATGCCGCTGTGGGAATTCCCGGTGCACTGGGACCGGGTCTGCCGGCCCGACCTGATCCCGGAGGGCACGCGGGTGCTCAACGTGCTCAAGCTCGGCGAGGTATTGACCGGCGAGGCGGGGATCGATCCCGGCATCCACGCCCTGATGGTCTACAACGCCAACCCGGTCTCGAACTCGACCGAGACCGCCAAGATCAAGCGCGGCCTTGCCCGCGAGGATCTGTTCACGGTGGTCAGCGAGCACTTCGTCACCGATACGGCCCGCTATGCCGACATCCTGCTCCCCGCCACCATGGCGGCCGAGCACGATGACATGATGTTCTCCTGGGGGCACTTCTTCTTCACCCTGAACCAGAAGGCGATCGAGCCGCCCGGCGAGACGGTGTCGAATGCCGAGCTGTTCCGGCGGCTCGCCAAGACCTTCGGCTTCACCGAGCCGCAATTCTCCATGAGCGAGGCCGAACTCATGGAATGGTATCTCGACTGGGAAAGCCCGAAGCTCGGCGGCATCTCCATGGAGCATTTCCGCCAGCATGGCTGGTACCGGCTCAATGTCGGCGATCCGGAGACGCGCACCCCGCACGCCGAGGGCAACTTCCCCACGCCGTCCGGCAAGTGCGAGTTCTACTCGGAGGCCGCGGTCACCGGCGGCAACTTCGTCGCCCCGCCGTTCCGGCAGATGTACGAGCAGTTCCAGGGCGGCGAGCCCCTCGACCCGCTGCCGGGCTACGTCCCGGCCAATGAGCGTCCGGAGACGAATCCGGATCAAGCGGAGCGCTATCCCCTCAACATCGTCTCGCCGAAGAGCCACGGCTTCCTCAACTCGCAATACGCCAACGAGGCGCACAAGATCCGGGCGCAGGGCGAGCAGACGATCCTGATCAACCCGGCCGATGCGGCGAGCCGCGAGATTGGGGAGGGCGCGCTGGTGCGGGTGTTCAACGATCGCGGCGCCTTCCACGGCCAGGCGCGGGTGACCGACGACGTGCCGCAGGGGCTGGTGATCGCCTCGCTCGGCTACTGGCACTCGCTCAACCGCGACGGGGCGGTGAACGTCATCAGCGCCTCGACCTATGGCGGCATGGGCCACTCGCCGACCTTCAGCGACAACCTCGTGCAGGTCGGGCTGGCGCAGTAGCGCGACGCGAAGACGATTCGCGCGGCCGGCCCCGCGCGCTATAACCCCTCGGCCCGCCGCTCCGACACCGGATCGCGGCGGGCCGTTTTTCGTCGCCGGGGTTCGATGTCCGATACGCTGCTGACCGTCGAGGATCTCTCGGTCGCCTTCCGCTCCGGCGAGCGCGAGACCCGCGCGGTGGATCGCGTCAGCTTCTCCATCGAGCGGGGCGAGACCCTGGCGCTGGTGGGCGAATCCGGCTCCGGAAAATCGGTGACCGCGCTCTCGATCCTGCGCCTGCTCGACGGAGCGGCACACCATCCGGGCGGAAAAATCCTGTTCAAGGGGCGCGATCTCCTGACGCTGCCGGAGCGCGAGATGCGCGCGGTGCGCGGCGCGGACATCACCATGGTGTTCCAGGAGCCGATGACCTCGCTCAATCCGCTCCACACCATCCAGCGGCAGATCGGCGAGGTGCTGGAGATCCATCGCGGCCTGACCGGCAAGGCCGCGCGCAAGCGCATCCTCGAACTCCTGGACCTCGTCGGCATCCGCGATGCCGAGCGGCGGCTCGGGGCCTATCCGCACGAACTCTCCGGCGGCCAGCGGCAGCGGGTGATGATCGCCATGGCGCTGGCCTGCGAGCCCGACCTGCTGGTGGCCGACGAGCCGACCACCGCCCTCGACGTCACCGTGCAGGCGCAGATCCTCGCGCTCTTGGCCGACCTGCAGAAGCGGCTCGGCATGGCGATGCTGTTCATCACCCACGATCTCGGCATCGTCCGGCGCATCGCCACCTCAGTCTGCGTGATGCTCGCCGGCCGGATCGTCGAGGCGGGGCCGGTGGCGCAGGTCTTCACCCGGCCGCAGCACGAGTACACGCAGCGCCTCCTGGCCGCCGAGCCCACGGGCCGGGCGAACCCCGTGCCGGCGGATGCCGCCGAACTGGTGGAGGCCGGTCCGATCAAGGTCTGGTTCCCCCTGAAAGCAGGGCTGCTCCGGCGCACCGTCGGCCACGTCAAGGCGGTCGATGGCGTGCGGCTCAAGGTGCGGGCGGGCGAGACCGTCGGCGTCGTCGGCGAATCCGGTTCGGGCAAGACCACGCTCGGCCTCGCCCTGCTGCGCCTCACCGAATCCGAGGGGCCGATCGTGTTCCTGGGCCAGCGGATCGAGGCGCGCGGACGTGCCCAGATGCGGCCCCTGCGCAAGGACATGCAGGTGGTCTTCCAGGATCCCTACGGCTCGCTCTCGCCGCGCATGTCGGTGGGCGACATCGTCGCCGAGGGGCTCGCGGTGCAGGGGCTCGTCAGGAGCGCGCAGGAGCGCCGCACCCTGGTGGCGAAGGCGCTGACCGATGTCGGGCTCGACCCGGCGGCGATGGACCGCTACCCGCACGAATTCTCCGGCGGCCAGCGCCAGCGCATCGCGATCGCCCGCGCCATCGTGTTGAAGCCGCGCTTCGTCGTGCTCGACGAGCCGACCTCGGCGCTCGACCGCTCGGTTCAGGCGCAGATCGTGACCCTGCTGCGCGACCTCCAGCGAGAGCGGGGCATCGCCTACCTGTTCATCAGCCACGACCTCAAGGTGGTCCGCGCGCTGTCGAACTACGTCATGGTGATGCAGCACGGCCAGGTCGTCGAGGAGGGGCCGGCCGAGGCGATCTTCTCGGCGCCCAAGACCGACTACACCCGCGCCCTGTTCGCGGCGGCCTTCGAGATGGATGCGGCGACCACCGCCGAGATCGAGCCGGCCTGAGCCATGGCCCGCGCCCTCCTCATCGTCCTCGATTCCGTCGGCATCGGCGGCGCGCCGGACGCGGACCGCTACGGCGATGCCGGCTCCGACACGGTCGGCCACATCGCGGAAGCCTGCGCCGCCGGGCGCGGTGACCGGCCGGGCCTGCGCGTCGGCCCCTTACGCCTGCCGAACCTCGCGGCGCTCGGGCTCGGCCTCGCCTGCGAAGGTGCCACCGGCCGTGTGCCGCCGGGGCTCGCCCCTGGGGAGCCCCTCCGGGCGCTGTGGGGCCACGCCGTCGAGACGGCCGCCGGCAAGGATACGCCGTCGGGCCACTGGGAGATCGCCGGTGTGCCGGTGCGCGCGCCCTGGGGCCATTTTCCCGATACCCATCCCGCCTTCCCGGCGGAACTGACGGCGGCGCTGATCGCGCGGGCCGGCCTGCCCGGCATCCTCGGTGATCGCCACGCCTCGGGCACCGCCATCATCGACGCGTTGGGGGCCGAGCATGTCCGGACGGGTCGGCCGATCTGCTACACCTCCGCCGACAGCGTGTTCCAGATCGCCGCCCACGAGGAGGCGTTCGGGCTGGAGCGGCTCTACGAAACCTGCCGCATCGCGCGGGCGGTCTGCGACCCCTACCGCGTCGGCCGAGTGATCGCCCGGCCCTTCCTCGGCAGCGAGGTCGACGGCTTCCGCCGCACCAGCCGCCGCAAGGATTTTTCCGTCGCCCCGCCCGACGGGACCCTGCTCGACGGGCTCGAGGCCGCCGGGCGTGCCATCGTCAGCGTCGGCAAGATCGGCGACATCTTCGCTCACCGCGCCACCGGCCGCGAGATCAAGCCCGCGGGCAATGCCGCCTGTCTCGACGCGGCGCTCGATGCCTTCGCCGAGCTGCCGGAGGGCGGGTTCGTCTTCCTCAATCTCGTGGATTTCGACACGGAGCACGGCCACCGCCGCGACGTGCCGGGCTACGCCGCCGAGCTCGAAGCCTTCGACGCCCGCGTCCCCGAGATCCACGCTGTCCTGAGGCCGGGCGATCTCTGCGTCATCACCGCCGACCACGGCAACGACCCCACTTGGACCGGCACCGAACATACCCGCGAGCAGGTACCGGTGCTGGCCTTCGGGCCGGGGCTGGCGACGGGCGCGATCGGGCGGCGCGAAACCTTCGCCGATATCGGCGCCTCGGTCGCCGCGCATCTCGGCCTGCCGCCGCTCGGAGCCGGCAGGGCATGGTGGTGAGGGCCGTGCGCACCCCTCTCCCCGCACGCGGGGAGAGGGCTTCATGCCCCCGTCGGGGCATGAAGCGAGGCGGCAGCCGAGGGTGAGGGGGCTTGGCCGGATGAGCCTCATCCTGAGCCGCCCCCTCACCCTCGCTCCGGCTACGCCTCCGCTTCTTGCAGGCACAACAAGGTGCCCGCAGGCCTCTCCCCGCGTGCGGGGAGAGGGAGGCTGTCAGCGCGAAAACTTCTTGTACTTCAGCTTCTTCGGGATCAGCGAGTCCGTCCCGAGCCGACGCTTCTTGTCGGTCTCGTAGTCGGAGAAGTTGCCCTCGAACCACTCGACATGGCTGTCGCCCTCGAAAGCGAGGATGTGGGTCGCGATGCGGTTCAGGAACCAGCGATCGTGGCTGATGATCACCGCGCAGCCCGCGTAATCCTCCAGACCCTCTTCGAGCGCCCGCAGGGTCTCCATGTCGAGGTCGTTGGTCGGCTCGTCCAGCAGCAGGACGTTGCCGCCCTTGCGCAGGGTCGCGGCGAGGTGGACGCGGTTGCGCTCACCGCCCGAGAGCGTGCCGACCTTCTTCTGCTGGTCGCCGCCCTTGAAGGCGAAGGCCGCGCAATAGGCGCGGGAATTGATCTCGCGCTTGTTGAAATACAGGATGTCGTTGCCGCCCGAGATCTCCTGCCAGACCGTCGCGTTCGGATCGAGCGCGTCGCGGGACTGATCGACATAGCCGAGATGCACGCTCTCGCCGATCTCGATCGCGCCGCCGTCGGGCTTCTCGGTGCCGGTGATCATCTTGAACAGGGTGGTCTTGCCGGCGCCGTTCGGGCCGATCACGCCGACGATGCCGCCCGGCGGCAGCTTGAACGAGAGATCCTCGATCAGCAGCCGGTCGCCGTAGGCCTTGTTCAGGTTCTTGAACTCGATGACGTTCTGGCCGAGCCGCTCGGTGATCGGGATAACGATCTGCGCGGTCGCATCGACCTTCTGCTGCTGCTTGGCGACCAGTTCCTCGTAGCGCGTGATACGCGCCTTGGACTTGCTCTGGCGGGCCTTGGGCGAGGCCGAGATCCACTCCGTCTCGCGGGCGATGGCGCGCTGGCGGGCCATGTCCTCGCGGCCCTCCTGCTCCAGGCGCTTCTGCTTCTGCACCAGCCAGGAGGAGTAATTGCCCTCGTAGGGGATACCCTTGCCGCGATCGAGCTCAAGGATCCAGCTCGTGACGTTGTCGAGGAAGTAGCGGTCGTGGGTCACGATCAGGATCGCGCCCGGATATTGCCGCAGGTGCCCTTCGAGCCAGTTCACGGTCTCGGCGTCGAGGTGGTTGGTCGGCTCGTCGAGGAGCAGCAGTTCCGGCTCCCACAGCAGCAGCTTGCAGAGCGCCACGCGGCGGCGCTCGCCGCCCGACAGGGTGGCGACCGGCTGTTCGTCGCTCGGGCAGCCCAATGCTTCCATCGCCTGATCGACCTTCGAATCGAGCTCCCAGAGGTTCTGCGCCTCGATCTGGTCCTGGAGGGCGGTCATCTCGTCCGCCGTCTCCTCGGAGTAGTTCATGGCGAGTTCGTTATAGCGGTCGAGCAGAGCCTGCTTCTCGGCCACGCCCTCCATGACGTTCTCGCGCACCGACTTGTTCGGATCGAGCTGCGGCTCCTGCGGCAGGTAGCCGACACGCGCTCCTTGAGCGACGAAGCCCTCGCCGGTCCAGTCCTTGTCGATCCCGGCCATGATCTTGAGCAGCGTCGATTTGCCGGCGCCGTTGATGCCGAGCACGCCGATCTTGGCGTCGGGGTAGAAGGACAGGTTGACGTTATCGAGGACCTTCTTGCCCCCGACATAGGTCTTGGTCAGACCCCGCATGTGATAGATGAATTCGCGGGCCATGTGCGTTCGTCCTGCGTGAAGCGTGGAAGCCGGTCGGGCCGGCGGTCGCGGATGCGTGGCCTCTCGCGCGTGGCTGGCCGGATCGAGCGACGGGCTCGAGCCGTGCCACGCGGGGCGCCGTCCGCCTGCGGTTAAAGAATTTGCCTGTCCGACTATCAGGGCCGCCCGGCAGGGGCAAGGCGAGGGCCGGGCGGGCGAGGGTCGGATCCCGACCCTGATATGAGAACGGCGCCGCTCAAGCGAAAGGGTTGCGCACCGGCTCCGACGCCTCCGGCTCGTCGGGCACGGCGTCGGGCAGATCCTCGGCTTCGAGGGTGGCGACCACCGCATCGAGCAGCGTCTTCAGCGCCCGCGCCCGCGTCAGGCCGGCCCGGTCGCGGGTGAGGTCGAGGCTGCCGTGGAGCGCGATGCACCGCGTGCCGTTCTCGATGGAGAAGCCGGCGAAGGTCTGCACGCCCGCATCCTCGGCGAAGGGACGGAAGGGCAGGGAATCGGCCGGTGTGTGGGCTTTGCGGCGCGGCATTCGGGGCCCCTGTCTCGGAAGATCGTTCAGAAGATCGCGCGCATCAACTCGCGCCAGAGCCGCCGTAGGATGTCGACGGCGAGTTGCTTCAGGAAGTCTGCGAAGGATTCCTGGCGATCCCGGGAAAATTCGTGAGGCTCGGGCAGGGACATCGCCTTGGCCTTGGCCGCCTCCGGCAGCGCCGGGAACACGTCGAGCCCGGTCCGGTCGCGCAGGGCCGCGAGCGAGACCGCGTGCCACTCGGCCCCCGACGCGTTCGCCACGAGATAGGCGCCCGCCTCGCCGGTGCGCGGGTCGTAGATCGCTTTGAAGAGCTGGGTCGGCACCAGCACCCGCCCCTTGATCGCGCCGACCGAGCGGCCCTCGAAGATCGGCCCGGTCACGACGAAGAGTTCGCCGCGCTCGGTGGCGAGCCGGCGCACGCTCTCCTCGATCGCCGCCCACAGCCCGCGGTTCACTGCCCGGTTCTGAGGCACGATGTTGGCGAGGCTGAACGATTCGGCTTGGGCGGTCGCGCTCGGCATGTCGCCGGCGGGCGCGAGATGGCCGCGGTCGTAGCCGCTGCGGACATAGTCGGCGAGGCTCGCGCGGTCGTCCTCAGGCAGGCGATCCTCGTCGTGGAAGGCGTCGGCGCGCTCGACCCGGCGGGCGGCGGACACGCTCCGGCGCGTCAGGCGCTCCGCGGCGTAGAGCGGCGTGCGCGACGCACCCGAATGCAGCACGGCGAAGGCCTCGAAGCAGAGCGGGACGGCTCTGTCCGCGAGCTTCGGGTTGACGAGAACCGGTGCCTGGCCTTCCGCGAACAGGGTGGGGCAGGCGGGCGCGTCCTGAAGGGCCTGGGACGTCCCCGTCTGGGCGACGCAGAGGAACAGGAGGGCGGGAAGGACGGGGCGCAGCGCCATCGCCGGTTCAATAGCAGACCCGGACGCGGCGGGGCCCGGACGGCGTCTCGCGCCAGCGGAAGCCGCAGGGACGTCCGAGCGGGTCGATCAGCGGGCGGATGTCGCGGTCCGGCGGTCCCGGCGGGCGTCGGCAGCGGACGTCGTCGAGGCAGGCCGCCGCTCGGGGGCGGACCTGTCCGGCATCCGCCGCCTGCGCCGCGCCTCCCGCGATCAGGGCGAGCGTCAGCGCGGCCATGATCGGTGTCGTTGCGGCGAAAGGCATCGGCGGGCAGCCTCGGGGCGGGCGAGATGTTGATCAACGCAGCCTTCATCCATAATTGAGGGCGCGTCACGCGTGAAATGGCGGGACTGCCTTAACTCTGAAGGCAGACCAGGGGATCGAATCCACTGAAACGCTCGCCGCTGTTGCAGCGATATCATGGTATCCCGTGACCGATTCGCGCTAGAAAGATCGTTCATACGTCCCGGGGCGAGTGGTTTCCGGGAGGCGGGCGAAGTCCGAAGACGCGGCTGCGTTCGAATATGCGGCCCTCAGAGAACCGCCCCGCCGACGGGAACGCATTGAGAGACGGGTGAAGGCTTTGGCACTAGCGGACACGACGATCCTCGAGGGTCTTGAGACGCCGGATCGTCTCCGGCTTCTGCCGGAGAGCGAGCTGCAGCGGGTCGCCGACGCGGTGCGCGCCGAGATGATCGACGCCGTGTCGATCACCGGCGGCCATCTCGGCTCGGGGCTCGGCGTGGTCGAGCTCACGGTGGCGCTCCACCACGTCTTCGACACCCCCGACGACCGCATCGTCTGGGACGTCGGCCACCAGTGCTACCCGCACAAGATCCTCACCGGCCGCCGCGACCGCATCCGCACACTGCGTCAGGGCGGCGGCCTGTCCGGCTTCACCAAGCGCTCGGAGAGCCCGTACGACCCCTTCGGCGCGGCCCACTCCTCGACCTCGATCTCCGCCGCGCTCGGCATGGCGGTCGCCCGCGACCTCGACGATGCCGAGGCCAAGGCGAAGGGCGAGGCGCAGCCCAAGCGCCGCAACATGATCGCGGTGATCGGCGACGGCTCGATGTCGGCGGGCATGGCCTACGAGGCCATGAACAATGCCGGCGCGCTGCATTCGCGCCTGATCGTCATCCTCAACGACAACGACATGTCGATCGCGCCCCCCGTCGGCGCCATGTCGGCCTATCTCGCGCGGCTGGCCTCCGGCGGCACCTACCGGAGCTTACGCGAGACCGCCAAGCAACTCGGCAAGCTGCTGCCGAAGGCGCTTTACCAGCGCGCGGCGGCGGCCGAGGAATATGCCCGCTCGCTGATCGTCGGCGGCGGCACGATGTTCGAGGAGATGGGCTTCCACTATGTGGGGCCGGTCGACGGGCACAACCTCGACCACCTGCTGCCGGTCCTCAAGAACGTGCGCGACTCGGACCAGGGTCCGATCCTGCTCCACGTGGTGACGCAGAAGGGCAAGGGCTACGCCCCGGCGGAGGCCTCGGCCGACCGCTACCACGGCGTGGTCAAGTTCGACGTGGTCTCAGGCGTGCAGGCCAAGGCCAAGGCGAACGCCCCGGCCTATACGCGGGTGTTCGGCGAGAGCCTGATCAAGGCGGCCGATGCCGATCCGAAGGTGGTGGCGATCACCGCGGCCATGCCCGGCGGCACCGGCATCGACCTGTTCGGCAAGGCGCATCCGGACAAGACCTTCGACGTCGGCATCGCCGAGCAGCACGCGGTGACCTTCGCCGGCGGTCTGGCGACCGAGGGCTACAAGCCGTTCGTGGCGATCTACTCGACCTTCCTGCAGCGGGCCTACGATCAGGTCGTGCACGACGTGGCCTTGCAGAACTTAGCCGTGCGGTTCTGCCTCGACCGGGCCGGTCTGGTGGGGGCGGACGGGGCGACCCATGCGGGCGCGTTCGATCTGGCCTATCTCTGCTGCCTGCCGAACATGACGGTGATGGCGGCCGCCGACGAGGCCGAGCTGGTGCACATGGTGGCGACCGCGCATGCGCATGACTCGGGGCCGATCGCCCTGCGCTATCCGCGCGGCGAGGGGGTCGGCGTCGAGCTGCCGGAAAAGGGCGAGCCGCTGGCCATCGGCCGCGGGCGTGTGGTGCGCCGTCCGGAAGGGGCGCGGGTGGCGCTGCTGTCGCTGGGCACGCGCCTGTCGGAGGCGCTGAAGGCGGCCGACGCGCTGGAGGCGGAGGGCGTTGCGGTGAGCGTGGCGGATGCCCGTTTTGCCAAGCCGCTGGACGCCGAGCTGATCGTGGATCTGGCCAACAGCCACGAGGTTCTGGTGACGGTGGAGGAAGGCTCGGTCGGCGGCTTCGGCGCGATGGTGCTGCACCTTCTGTCGGAGCGGGGCGTTCTGGATGCGGGCCGGGTCCGGGTGCGGACGCTGACGCTGCCGGACGTCTACCAGGACCACGACAAGCCGGAGAAGATGTACGCCGAGGCCGGTCTCGACGCCGAGGGCATCCTCAAGGCCGTCCGCGCCGCCCTGCCGGACCAGAAGAAGGGCAGCCGGACCGGACGCCTGCGTCTGGCCTGAGGTTCAGGCGCGCGACTGCCATCGCTCGAAGCGTGAGCCAAGGCCGCGGAGGCGGCCGTCGGCGCCTGAGGCGGAGTAAGGACGCGCGGTGCTTGCCGCACCGCGTCATCGATGAGACAAGCGCCGCGCCGTTCGACCCGAGATCGGGTGCGTTGATGGGGCGGCGTTTCCGCGCGTCTGCGCCGCTCCCGCGGTTGGCAGGCGAGGCCGTTGCGACAACCACGCGAGCGCGATGACAGAGCCGAGCCAAAGCGGCCCGTTCCCGGCGGGACCGGTGCTGATCACCGGTGCCAGCGGCTTCCTCGGGGCCGCCCTGGTCGACGTTTTCCGCGCGGCCGGATTCACCGTGCGCATCACGGTCCGCGCCTCCTCGCCGCGCACCAACCTGACGTGGCCCGATGTCGAGATCGTCGAGGCCGACATGCGCGATCGGGCGGCGGTGGCGAGCGCCATGCGCGGCCAGCGCTACCTCGTCCACGCCGCGGCCGATTACCGGCTCTGGGCGCCGGACATGGAGGAGATCGTCCGCACCAACCGCGACGGCACCCGCATCCTGATGGAAGAGGCGCTGAAGGCCGGCGTCGAGCGGATCGTCTACACGTCGAGCGTCGCCACCATCAAACCGCATGCCGACGGCACCCCCGCCGACGAGACCCGGCCGCTCACGCCGGAGACCGCCATCGGCGCCTACAAGCGCAGCAAGGTCGTGGCCGAGCGCGTCGTCGACGAGATGGTGACCCGTGACGGCCTGCCCGCCGTCATCGTGAACCCGTCGACGCCGATCGGCCCCCGCGACGTCAAGCCGACGCCGACCGGCCGCATCATCCTCGACGCGGCGCAGGGCAAGATCCCGGCCTTCGTCGATACCGGCCTCAACCTCGCCCATGTCGACGACGTGGCCGCCGGCCACCTGCTGGCCCTGCGCAAGGGCCGGATCGGCGAGCACTACATCCTCGGCGGCGAGGACGTGATGCTGGCGACGATGCTCGCCGACATCGCAGGAATCGTCGGCCGCAAGGCGCCGACGACGCGGCTGCCCTACGCCGTGATCTACCCGATCGCCTTCGTCTCCGAGCAGATCGCGCGGGTGACCGGCAAGGCGCCGCTCGCCACCATCGACGGCGTGCGCATGTCGAAGTACCGGATGTTCTTCTCCGACGCCAAGGCCCGGGCGGAACTCGGCTATTCCGCGCGTCCCTATCGCCAGGGTCTGGAGGATGCCATCGCGTGGTTCCGACAGGCGGGGTACATGAAATGAGCGCCGCGCTTCAGACCGCCACCGATGCCCGCACCGGCAAGGGCCAGCACGACGAGAACTTTCCCGTCGCCTCGCACCTGATTCACCCGCGCAACCGCGGCGCGATCCTCGCCTTCTACAACTATGTGCGGGCGGGCGACGACGTCGCCGACCACACCGGGCTCTCGCCCGAGCGCAAGATCGAGATGCTCGACGCGCTCGCCGACGCGCTCACCGGCAAGGGCGGCTCCGACCCGTCCGTCGAGCCGCTCAAGCGCGAGCTCGCGGCCCACAATCAGCCGCCGACTCATGCCCTCGAATTGCTCGATGCCTTCCGCATGGACGCGCGCAAGTCCCGCTATGCGGATTGGGACGAGCTGATCCACTATTGCCGCTACTCGGCGATGCCGGTCGGGCGCTTCGTCCTCGACGTGCACGGCGAGGATCCGGCGCGGGTCTATCCGACCTCGGACGCGATCTGCGCCGCGTTGCAGGTGCTCAACCACCTCCAGGATTGCGGCAAGGATTTCCGCAATCTCGACCGCGTCTACATCCCCCTCGACGTGATGGGTAAGCACGGCGCCGACGTCGCGATGCTGGGGGCGGACAAGGCGACGCCCGAACTGCGTGCCGTGATCCGCGAACTCGCCGAGCGCACCCTGGTGCTCTTGGAGGAAGGCGCGCCGCTGCCGAACCGGATCGACGATTTCCGCCTCAGCCTGGAGATCGCCGCGATCCATCGGCTGGCCGTCGTCCTGACCAAGGGCCTGCTGACCCGCGATCCGCTGTCGGAGAAGGTCCATCACGGCAAGGCCGCCTTCGCGCTCACCGCGCTCGGCGGCATCGCCGCCACCCTGGTGCGCCGGCCGTTCCGGTCGCGTGCGCCCCGTCCCGCCGCTGCCGGAGCCGGCCGATGAGCGCCACCGCTAGCCCGATGCCGGGCGAGACCCGAGAGGCACCCGCCCTGCCGGCCGCCGGCTCGTCCTTCTACACGGCGATGCGCCTGCTCCCGAAGGAGCGGCGCGAGGCGATGTACGCCGTCTACGCCTTCTGCCGCTCCGTTGACGACGTCGCCGATGACGGCGGCGCGCGGGAGGTCCGCGCCGCCGAACTCGACCGCTGGCGCGCCGATATCGACGCGCTCTATGCCGGCAATCCGCCGCCGCGGGTGAAGCCGCTCGAAGAGCCGATGCGCCGGTTCGGGCTCAAGCGCGAGGACTTCCAGGCGGTCATCGACGGCATGGCGATGGACGCCGAGGAGGACATCGTCGCCCCCTCGGAGGCCAAGCTCGATCTCTACTGCGACCGGGTCGCGAGCGCCGTCGGGCGGCTGTCGGTGCGCATCTTCGGCATGCCGGAGGGGGACGGGATCCGGCTGGCATGGCACCAGGGCCGGGCGCTGCAGCTCACCAACATCCTGCGCGACATCGACGAGGACGCGGAGCGCGGGCGCCTCTACCTGCCGATGGAGAAGTTCCACAAGATCGGGCTGATGAACCCGACGCCGGAGACGGCCCTGGCGCATCCGCGCCTCGGCGAGGTCTGCCGGGCGGTCGCGGCGGAAGCGGAGGAGCATTACCGCCAGACCTGGGCCATCATCGAGCGCAGCCCGCGGCAGGCTACCAAGGCCGCCCGCCTGATGGCGGCGGCCTACCGGCTCTACCTCGACGCCGTGGTCAAGCGCGGCTGGGCGGCCCCGCGGGCGCGGGTGAAGCCCGGAAAGCTCTCCCTCCTCCGCGTCGCCCTGCGCCACGGGATTTTCTGAAATGTCGGGAACGGTTCACGTCGTCGGCGCCGGGCTCGCCGGCCTCTCGGCCGCCGCCTCGCTGGCGGATGCGGGTCAGCACGTCGTGCTGCATGAGGCCGCCAAGCAGGCGGGGGGGCGCTGCCGCTCCTATTTCGACCCCTCGCTCGGCCTGACCATCGACAACGGCAACCACCTGCTCCTGTCGGGCAACCGCTCGTCCCTCGACTTCCTGCGGCTGATCGGGGCGCCGGACGACGCCCTGACCGGCCCCGACGAGGCGGCCTTCCCCTTCGCCGACCTTCGCACCGGCGAGCGCTGGACCCTGCGCCCGAACGAGGGCCGCCTGCCGTGGTGGGTGCTGCGGGCGGGACGCCGCGTGCCGGGCACCCGCGCGCGGGACTATCTCGCGCCGGTCTCCCTCATGATGGCGGCCTCGGGCAACAAGCCGGGCCAGAGCGGCACGATCGGCGAAAAGATGTCCTGCGAGGGGCCGCTCTACGAGCGGCTCTGGCATCCGGTCCTGCTCGCCTCCCTCAACACCGATCCGCGCGAGAGCGATGTCGGGCTCGCCGCCACCATCCTGCGCGAGACGCTCGGGGCGGGCGGGCGGGCCTGCCGTCCGCTCATCGCGGTCGAGGGCCTGTCCACCGCCTTCGTCGATCCGGCCCTGCGCTTCCTCGCGGAGCGCGGCGCCGAGATCCGCTACGGCCGGCGCCTGCGGGCGCTGACCCTCTCGCAGGGCCGGATCGAGCGCCTCGACTTCACCGACGAGCCGGTCGCGGTCGGCCCCGACGACGCAGTCGTCCTGGCCTTGCCGCCGTGGGTCACCTCCGAACTCCTGCCCGGAACCCCCGCGCCGCAGGAATTCCGCTCGATCGTCAACGCGCATTTCGCCGTGCGTCCGCCGGAGGGGGCGCCGCTGATCCTCGGCGTCGTCGGCGGCCTGACCGAATGGCTGTTCGCCTATCCGGATCGCTTTTCAGTCACCATCAGCGGAGCCGACCGCCTGTTGGAGGACGGCCGCGAGGATCTTGCGCGCCGGATCTGGGTTGAGATCGCGGAACTCAACGGACTTGCACGCGAATTGCCTAGCTGGCAGATCGTCAAGGAGAAGCGGGCGACCTTCGCGGCGACGCCCGCGGAAGCCGCGCGCCGCCCCGGCGCTGCGACGCGCTACCGGAATCTGGTTCTGGCCGGCGATTGGACCGAGACAGGTCTGCCCTCGACCATCGAGGGCGCGATCCGTTCCGGGACGAACGCCGCGCAAGCCCTGTTCCGCACAGGGATGTGCGGACGGGCACAGGCACAGGGAGTCGCTTGAACGATATGACGACGGCATCGAGACAGTCGAACGAGGCGAGAACGATGCGAGAGGCGGCCGTGAGCAAGGTCGAGACGCTGCAGCGTCCCAAGACCCGCGACGTGTCCCTCGACGATGTCGAGCGGGGCGTCCAGAACGCCGCCCGCGCCCTCACCGAGATGACGCAGGCCGACGGCCACATCTGCTTCGAGCTGGAAGCGGATGCGACCATCCCCTCCGAATACATCCTGTTCCACCAGTTCCGCGGGACCGAGCCGCGGCCGGGGCTGGAAGCCAAGATCGGGAATTACCTGCGCCGCACGCAGTCGAAGGTGCATGGCGGCTGGGCGCTGGTCCATGACGGCCCGTTCGACATGAGCGCGACGGTGAAGGCCTATTTCGCCCTCAAGATGATCGGCGACGACATCGAGGCGCCGCACATGCGCGCGGCCCGCAAGGCGATCCTGCAGCGCGGGGGCGCGGCCAACGCCAACGTCTTCACCCGCATCCTGCTCGCCCTCTACGGCGAGGTGCCGTGGGCTGCGGTGCCGGTGATGCCGGTCGAGGTGATGCACCTGCCGAAGTGGTTCCCGTTCCACCTCGACAAGGTATCCTACTGGGCCCGCTGCACCATGGTGCCGCTGTTCGTGATCCAGGCCAAGAAGCCGCGGGCGAAGAACCCGCGCGGCATCGGCGTGGCCGAACTGTTCGTGACCCCGCCCGATTCGGTGCGGACCTGGCCGGGCTCGCCCCACGCCACCTGGCCGTGGACGCCGATCTTCGGCGCCATCGACCGCGTGCTGCAGAAGACGCAGGACCACTTCCCGAAAGTGCCGCGCCAGCGCGCCATCGACAAGGCGGTGGCCTGGGTGTCCGAGCGCCTGAACGGCGAGGACGGCCTCGGCGCCATCTTCCCGTCGATGGTTAACTCGGTGCTGATGTACGAGGTGCTCGGCTATCCCCCCGATCATCCGCAGGTGAAGATCGCGCTGGAAGCCATTGAAAAGCTCGTCGCCGAGAAGGACGACGAGGCCTATGTCCAGCCCTGCCTGTCGCCGGTCTGGGACACGGCGCTGACCAGCCACGCCATGCTGGAGACCGGCGGCGCCGCGGCCGAGGCCAATGCCCGCGCCGGCCTCGACTGGCTGAAGCCGCTGCAGATCCTCGACATCAAGGGCGACTGGGCCGAGACCAAGCCGAACGTGCGTCCCGGCGGCTGGGCCTTCCAGTACGCCAACCCGCACTATCCCGATCTCGACGACACCGCCGTGGTGGTGATGGCGATGGACCGCGCCCAGCGCCAGCACGGTCTGGTGAGCGGAATGCCGGACTACTCGGCCTCGATCGCCCGCGCCCGCGAGTGGGTCGAGGGGCTCCAGAGCGCCGACGGCGGCTGGGCGGCCTTCGACGCCGACAACAACCACCACTACCTCAACCACATCCCGTTCTCGGATCACGGCGCGCTGCTCGATCCGCCGACCGCGGACGTGACCGCCCGCGTCGTCTCGATGCTGTCGCAGCTCGGCGAGACCCGCGAGACCAGCCGGGCGCTCGACCGCGGTGTGACCTACCTGCTCAACGACCAGGAGAAGGACGGGAGCTGGTACGGCCGCTGGGGCATGAACTTCATCTACGGCACGTGGTCGGTGCTCTGCGCGCTGAACGCCGCCGGTGTCGATCCGCAATCGCCTGAGATCCGCAAGGCGGTGGCGTGGCTCATCCGCATCCAGAACCCGGATGGCGGCTGGGGCGAGGATGCCTCCTCCTACAAGCTCAACCCCGAATTCGAGCCGGGCTACTCCACCGCCTCGCAGACGGCCTGGGCGCTGCTCGCCCTCATGGCGGTGGGCGAGGTGGACGATCCGGCGGTCGCCCGCGGCGTCAACTACCTGATGCGCACGCAAGGGCAGGACGGGTTGTGGAACGAGGAGCGCTACACCGCGACCGGATTCCCGCGGGTGTTCTACCTGCGCTACCACGGCTACCCGAAATTCTTCCCGCTCTGGGCGATGGCCCGCTTCCGCAACCTGAAGAAGGGCAACAGCCGTCAGGTGCAGTTCGGGATGTGATTTTTTGGGAGCTCATCCCAGCCATGAGACTGGCGGCGCGGGGCATCCCGCGCCGTTTTCGTTTGTGCCGAGATGCGAGCCGGACGACGCTGACGCGTGGCGCGCGCCTTTTCACCGCTTCAAGCCCGAGAGACCAATCCTTGATCCCCTGGGAGCATCTCGACACCGCCGCGATCCCCGGCGAGGCGGGCACGTTGCGCCTGATGCGCCGCGGCACCGAGTACTCGATCCAGCTCGACCGCAACGAACTCATGAACAGCCGCCTCAGCGGCTCCGAGGAGGCGCTGGCACGGCTCTCGGCCGAGCGCGTCGCCGGTGCGAGGGCGCCGCGGGTGCTGATCGGCGGTTACGGCATGGGCTTTACCTTGCGCGCCGCCCTGAACCTGCTGCCGGAGACGGCACAGGTGACGGTCGCCGAGATCGTGCCGGCGGTGCTGGCCTGGGCGCGTGGACCCATGGCGGAGCTGACTGGTGGGAGTCTTGATGATCCGCGCATCTCGATCCGCGAGGCCGACGTCGCCGCCGTGATTCGCGAACGGCCGGGCGCCTGGGATGCGATCCTGCTCGACGTGGACAACGGCCCCGACGGCCTCACCCGCACGGAGAACGACCGCCTCTACGACGCCGCCGGCCTCGGGGCCGCCCGCGCGGCGCTCCGCCCTAAGGGGGTGCTGGCGGTGTGGTCGGCCCATCCCGATGCCGCCTTCACCCGGCGGCTCGGTCAGGCAGGTTTTTCTGTCGAGGAAGTGGCGACCCGGGCCCGCGGCAAGCGCGGGGCGCGGCACGTGATCTGGCTCGCCGGGCGCTGATCAGGAATCCCGGTCTCGGCCTCATCCTGAGGTGCCCGCGGAGCGGGCCTCGAAGGATCTTCCAGATCGCGCAGTGCTTTCCGGAGGATCCTTCGAGGCCGCCGCTTCGCGCCGTCACCTCAGGATGAGGGGAGTGAATGGGATGGGCACGAGCCTCACGCTCCCCGGCGCGCCATCAGCTGCTCGATCAGCGTCGCGCCGGTCTCCAGCGCGGACAGCTCTTCCGCCACCGTGGCCACCGTCTGCGCGATCTGCTCCGGCGTATGCTCGGAGGTCATGAAGAAGCGCAGGCGCGAGGAGCGCTCCGGCACCGCCGGGTGGATGATCGGCTGCACGTTGATGCCGCGCTTGAACAGCCGGTCGGACAGCGTCACCGCCTTCAGCGAGTCGCCGACGATGATCGGGATCACCGCCAGCCCCAGGCTCGAACCGGTGTTGAGACCGTGCTTCTTGGCGAGCGCGAGGAACTGATGCCCGTTGCGGCGCAGGCGCTCCACCCGCTCGGGCTCGGCCTGCATCACCGAGAGCGCGGCATCGGCCGCGGCGGCGAGCGGCGGCGACATGCCGACGCTGTAGACGAAGCCGCCCGCGGTGCATTTCAGGTACTCGATCAGCACCGAGGGGCCGCAGATATAGCCGCCGCAGGAGGACAGCGTCTTCGACAGCGTGCCCATCCAGATATCGACGTCCGAGGCGTCGACGCCGCAATGCTCGTGCAGGCCCGCGCCGGTGCGGCCGAGCACGCCGAGACCGTGGGCGTCGTCCACCATCAGCCAGCAATCGTAGCGGCGCTTCAGCTCGACGAAGGCGGCGAGATCCGGCGCGTCGCCGTCCATGCTGTAGAGGCCCTCGATCACGATCAGCGCGCGGCGATGCTCGTGCCGGGTCGCCTCCAGGAGCTTCTCGAGGGCGGCCGGATCGTTGTGGGCGAAGCTGCGGCGCTGGGCTCCGGAGAGCTGTGCGCCCGTCACCACGCTGTTGTGGATCAGCGCGTCGTGGAAGATCACGTCCGGCGCTTCCAGGATGGCGCCGATGGCGGTGACGTTGGTGGCGTGGCCGCTGACCAGGACCACGCAGGCATCCGTGCGGTAATGGGCGGCGAGCGCCCGCTCCAGCTTGAGATGCCCGGGCCGCTCACCCGCCACGATCCGGCTCGCCGAGGCCGAGGTGCCGAAGGTCTCGATCGCCTTGCGCGCCGCCCCGCTCACCGCCGGGTGCCCGTTGAGGCCGAGATAATCGTAGGACGAGTAGTTGGAGAGGGCCTCGCCGTCGATGCGGGTCTGTGCGCCGGCGCGGGTCTCGTGCACCCGGAAGAACGGGTTGCCGAGGCCGATCAGGTCGGCGGCCGAGCGCTGCAGGCGCAGCTCGCGGTAGCCGGTCAGCTTCTCGAAATCCTGCGGCGAGTCGTTGGCCGGCGGTGCCTTGGTCTCGGCGGGGGCGGGCCGCGCGTTGGCGCGGCCGAGCCGGTTGGTGACGAAGCTCGCGAGCGCGGCCCGCCCGTCCTGCGGGCGTGACGGCTGGGTCATGGCAAGATCTCTTTGATGTCCGAGACGTTCTGCTCGACGAGTTCGTTGAACGGTGCGAGCGTGGCGGCATCAAGATCGCCGACATGCTTGGTCGCGAGGCTCAAGGTGACGCCCGCCGCCTCGTCCACCGGTGTGGCCACGGCCTGGATCAGGGTTTCGGTCAGCTCGTTGACGGTCAGCCCCGAGGAGATGCCGGCCGGTGGCGCGTCGAGGGCGAAGCGCTCCTGCAGGCTCGCCCCGAGTTCCACGCCCATCAGCGAGTCGAGGCCGATCTCCGAGAGCTGGCGCACGCGGCTGATGTCGTCCTTCGGCAGGCGCAGGATGCGGGCGATGTCCTCGACGATGGCGTCGGCCACGGTCTTGCGCACCGCGTCGATGTCCGTGGTCCGCAGCAGCGCGCCGATATTGATGGCGGCCACCGTGCCGGATTCCGCCTGCTGGTCGCCGCCGAGGCTGGCGTAGCTCGGCGAGCGCAGCGTGGCGAGGCGCTCGCGTGCCTTGCCCCAATGCATCGCGGCAATCGCGATCACGCCCTCGTCGCTCGCGCCCGTCTGACCCTCCAGCGCCTCGGCCATCAGGTCGAGGCAGAGGCGGGCGTCCATCGGCGTGACGCCGACACGGGAGGCCAGCGTCTCCATCACCGCCTTGTTGCGGGCGAGCACGCCGACATCGCCGATGGCGCCCCAGGCGACGGCGAGCGCCGGCAGGCCGAGGCGGCGGCGCTGGCGGGCCAGCCCCTCCATGAAGCCGTTGGCGGCGACATAGGAGCCCTGGCCGGGATTGCCGATGAAGGTCGTGGCCGAGGAGAACAGCACGAAGTAGTCGAGCTTCCGCCCGCGCGTGGCGGCGTCGAGATGCTGCGCTCCGATCACCTTCGGCGCGATCACCGCCTCCAGGGTCTCGGGCTCGATCGCGTTGATCAGGCCGTCCTGCAGCACCATGGCGCCGTGGATCACCCCCGCCAGCTTCTCGCCGCGGGCCTCGATGCCCTCGATCAGCGCCTCGACCGCGCGGCGGCTGGTGATGTTGCAGGCCTTGGTCTCGACCCTCACGCCGCGCGCGGCGAGTTCGGCGATGAGAGCGCGGCCCTCCTCGTTCGGCTTGCCGGAGCGGCCGACGAGGACGATGCGCCGGGCGCCGCGATCGGCGAGCCAGCGTGCCGCCTCGATACCGAAGCCGCCCAAGCCCCCGGTGACGAGGTGGACGCCCTTCTCGGAAACCGTGAAGGCGTTGCGCTGGACCCGCGCGACCGAACCCGGCGCCGGCGGCGTGACGACGATCTTACCGACATGCCCCGATTGCTGCATGAGGCGGAAGGCGTCGGAGGTCTCGTCGGCGGCGAACGGCTGGTAGGGCAGGGGGCGCAGGCCGCCTTCGGCGAAGAGCGCCATCACCTCGCGGAACATCCGCGCCCCGTCCTCGCCCTGGTGCTGGAGCACCTGATCGAGATCGACGCCGAAATACGACAGGTTCCGGCGGAACGGCCGCAATCCGATATGGGTGTTGGCGACGTAGTCGCGCTTGCCCAGTTCGACGAAGCGCCCGAACGGCCGCAGGCAGTTCAGCGAGCGCTCCATCATCTCGCCGAACAGCGAGTTGAGCACCACGTCGACGCCGTCGCCGGTGATGCGGCGGACATCGTCCACGAAGGCGAGCGAGCGGGAATCGAGCACGTGCTCGGCGCCCAGCGCGGCGACGAGCGCCCGCTTCTCCCGCGAGCCGGCGGTGGCGATGACCCGCGCGCCCTTCCACTTGGCGATCTGCAGGGCCGCGAGGCCCACGCCGCCCGCGCCGCCATGGACCAGCAGCCACTCGCCCTTGCGCAGGCGGGCGCAGGTGCACAGCGCGTAGTAGGCGGTGAGGAAGGCGACCGGCACGGTCGCCGCCGCGGCCGGATCGAGCCCGGCCGGCATCGGCGCCACGACCATCTCGGGCACCACCACGTGGGTGGCGAAGCCCGACTGGGCGAAGGCGACCACGGAATCGCCGACGGCGAAGTCGACCACGCCCGCGCCGATCGCGGTGACGCGGCCGGAGACTTCGAGACCGAGGCGGGGACCGGCGAAGCCGTCCTCCAGGATCTCCTCCGGGAGCATGGAGAGCGCCCAGAGCACGTCGCGGAAGTTGAGGCCGGTGGCCGCCACCGCGATCTCGACCTCGCCGGGGCCGGGGGCGGCGCGCTCGGCCGGGCCCCAGACCATCTCGTTGAGGCCGCCGGTGTTCGAGCGCTCCAGCCGCGCGGCCGGAGCCGCCGCGCCGCCGCCCTGGGCGGCACGGCCGGGATGGAAGCGCACGACGCGGGTGGCGTCGGCGTCGAGCACGATCTCGGTCTCGTCGGTGCCCGACAGGATCAGCGCGCGCAGCCGCTCGGCCGCGTCCTTCGAGGACAGGGTCGGCGCGAGATCGATCCGGCGGACATCGAGGTTCGAGGCCTCGTTGGCGAGCGTCCGGCTGAAGGCCCAGACGCCGGCCTCGACCGCGGCCGCCTCGCCGCCCGCGTCACGGGTGGCGCCGGGGGCGACGACCCAGAGCCGGGTCTGGCGGCTGCCGAGATGCTCGGCGCAGCGCTTCAGGCTGAGGCAGCGGTCGCGCAGGCGCGTGGCCGCCTCGCCCTCGCCGGCAAAGGCGCCGGCCAGGAACACCACGGTGTCGGGGGTCTCGCGCTCCAGCTCCAGCAGCGACTGCTCGGAATCGAGGATGATCGAGACGTGGACGCCGCTCGCCACCAGCAGGGTCGCCAGCGACGAGGCGGTCTCGGCGCCGAACTCGTCGTCGGAGCCGACGACGAAGGCGAAGCTCTGGCCGTGCCCGACCGCCGGACGGACCGGAGCCTCGGCGACGAGCAGCAGGTCGTCGCCGTTGGCGGAGGCCGCGCGGTCGGCGGAGACCCGCACGAGGCCCGAGGCGCTCAAGCTGCGCTGCCAGCCCGTCACGTCGTCGAGGCGCGAGAGCGGCATCCCGGCGACCGCCTCCTCGAACCAGTCCGGCGCAAGGCCGAAGACGAGGTCGCGGAACAGCGAGGCGCCGGGCTCGACCGCGATCAGCAGCCCGCCGGAGGCGAGGGCGGCGGCGAGCTGTCCGGGAAGGGCCTTGTCCGCGCGGTGCAGCACATCGCTCGCGATCACGAGGTCGAAGGCGCTCGTCGGCAGGGCGTCGGCGGCCTCGGCCACCGTGACGAGGCCCGGCAGGGCGAGGCGGGCGCGCTCGGCCAGCCGCCGGTCGGTTTCCAGCACGGTCAGGCGGGCATCGGCCTCGCGAGCGAGCGCCGCGGCGCGGGCCGAGAGCGGGCCGAAGCCGACCTGGAGGAGGCGCAGCGCGCGGTCGGAGGGCAGCCGCTCGCGGGCTTCCGCAACGATGGTCGCAACGACCTCGGCGGCGGCGCGCGCCGTGGCGCCGCGCAGGTGGAAGGCGTCCAGGGCCGCCGGCGAGAGGCCGACGGAAGCCGGCACGTCGCCCGCTACGATCCGCCCGACCAGCGCCGTGGTGTCCGCGAGCAGCACCAGCTCGGCGGCCAGCTCCGGATGGTCGGCCGCGATCCAGCGCATGGTTTCTTCGGGCGCGGGAAGGGTCACGTCGCGGCGCAGGCGCCACACGCCCTTGTCGAGCGTCGCGAGGCCGCTGCTCTCCAGGGCGTAGAGGGCGTTGGTCGCCCAAGGATGCAGCGCCGCGGGCAGGCGGCCGTCGAGCACGACCTTGCCCTTCTCGGAAAGCCCTTCCGCCAGCCGGTAGGCGAGCGCCGTGGCCCAGCCCTCCAGCAGCAGGTGGCCCGGGCCGAGTTCGGCGGTGTCCGGTGCGGTTGCCGCCGCGAGGCTCGGGCGCAGGCGCTCGGCCACGCTCGGGCGCCGCTCCAGCGGCAGGGCCGTCGGCTCGGTGGCGCGCTCGACCCCTTGCGTGATGGCGTAGGCGTCGAGATCGCTGCCGCTGCGGGCGCGCAGGGCCTGGAAGCGGCCCTCGCGGATCGTCGCAATGACCTCACCCTTGGCGTCGGTGAGGGTGAAATCGGCCAGGATCGAGCGCTCGTTGCAGCGCCGGGTACGGATCTCGGCCCGCGCGATGGCGGCGCCCGGACGCAGCAGGCGCACCTCGCCGAAGCGCACCGGCACGTAGGCCTTGGTGGCACCCTCGCCCATCAGCTCGGCGAAGAGCAGGATCAGGCCGTGGAAGCAGGAATCGAGGCGCGCCGGCACGAGGCCGTAGCGGGCGTCGGCCTCGGCCGGGATCAGCTCGGAGACGATGGTGGTCTCGTCGATTCGCGCCGAGGCCGCGACCTGGCGGAAATTCTCGCCGAAGCCGAGGCCGGAGGCGAGCGCCCGGCGGTAGAGCGCCTCGCCCGAAATCGCGTGGTCCGCGGGGATCGCGAGATCGCGAGACGCGGGCGTCGGGAAATCGCCCTCGATGATCTTGGCCGAGGCGTGGAGCTGCCACGGCGTCGGCGTCAGGCGCGGCCGGCTGAGGATCTGAATCTGGTTGCCGGAGCCGGAGAGGCGCACCAGCACCTCGCGCAGGGAGTCCTCGGCGAAGACCATCGGCGAGAGGATCTCGACATCGGCGAGCGTCACGGCGTCCGTGCGCAGCGCCTGACGGGCGACGTGCAGCGCCATCTCGACGAAGGCCGCACCCGGCAGGATCACCTGCCCGTCGATGCGGTGGTCGTCGAGTTCGGGCACCAGCGCCGCGTCGAGATGGCCGTGCCATTCGAGGCCGTCGGCCGCGAGCCGGTTGCCGGCGAGCGGGTGGTAGGGCCGCGGCGCGGCGCCCGCGCCCTCCGTCGTCTCCGCGAGGCGGAAGGGACGGCGCTGCCAGGGATAGAGCGGCAGGGCGATCGCACCGGCCGGATCGGCGCCGAACAGGCGCGCCTCATCGACAGCGGCACCCGCGACGAGGGCGGCGGCCACCGCCTTGGCGATCGGATCGCCGCCGACAGGCTTGCGGTGCATCACGCCGACCGAGGCGACCTCGATCGCGAGCGGCTCGATGGCGTCGCCGATATGCGGCAGCAGGGTCGCGCGCGGGCCGACCTCGACGAAGACGCGGGCGCCCTGGCGGGTCGCCTCCTGCAGCGCCTCGCAGAAGCGCACCGGCTCGCGGATGTTGCGCCACCAGTAGCCGGCGCCGAACTGAGCGCCGGGCAGCACCGTGCCGGTCACGGTCGAGACCATGGCGGTATGGCCGGCGGACGCCTTCAGCCCGTCGAGGTCGCGCAGGAGTGGACGCTCGGTCGGGTCCATCAGGCGGCCGTGGAAGGGATATTCGAGGTCGAGCTTGCGCCCGCGGCGGCGCTTGCGCGCCAGCGCCTTCATCGCGGCCTCGATATCGGCCTCGGGACCGGCCACCGTGATCGCCTTGGGGCTGTTGTAGGCGGCGATATCGAGGGTGGGATAGTCGGCGAGGAACGCCTCCATCTCGTCGGCCGGTCCGAGCAGCACCGCCATGGTGCCGAAGCCGCGGGTCGATTCCTGATGCTTGCTGCGGAAGAAGATGACCCGCACCGCCTGTTCCAGGCTCAGGATGCCGGCGGCTTCCGCCGCGGCGATCTCGCCGACGCTGTGGCCGAGCACGTAGCGGGGGGCGAGGCCCTTGGCGCGCAAAGCCGCGGTCGAGGCGCTCTGGATCGCGAAGATCAGCGGCTGCGAGACGCGGGTGAGGGAAAGGCGCGTGTCGAGATCCTCGGCGAACATCGCCTCCTTCAGCGACCAGCCCGAGAGCTTTTCGAACAGCTTGTCGGTCTGATCGAAGCGGGCGCGGAAGGTCGCGCTCTGCTCGTAGGCCTCGCGGCCCATGCCGACCCACTGGCTGCCGTTGCCGGAATAGACGAAGGCGACCTCGGCCTGACGCTCGACGGCGGTGCCGATGACGGCCGCCTCGCTCTCCTCGCCGTCGGCCAGCGCGCGCAGGGCGGCGGGGACGTCGGTGCCGGGAGCGATCGGCAGGGCGAGCCGGGTGGAGAGGCGCTCGCGGCGATGGAACGCGGCGGCGGCGACGCGGGCGGCGTCCTCCGGCGCGGCGCCCTCGAGGCGGGCGGCGTAATCGAGGGCGAGGTCGTTCAGCGCCGCGCGGCTCTGGGCCGAGAGCAGCAGGATCTCGGGCGCGCGGCCGGCCGCGTCGTTGGCGGCGACGGGGGCCGGGTCGGTCAGCACGACGTGGGCGTTGGTGCCGCCGAACCCGAACGAGTTCACGCCGGCGAAGCGCTCGGTGCGCGAGCGGGTGAGCGCCAGCGGCGCGCGGTTGACGGCGAGCTTCAGCGTCTCGAACGGAATCTCGGGGTTCAGCTCGGCCGCGTGCAGCGAGGGCGGCAGCAGGTCGTGCTCGAGGGCGAGGCTCGCCTTCAGCAGGCCGGCGAGGCCCGAGGTCGGCTCGGTATGGCCGATATTGGTCTTGATCGAGCCGATCGGCAGCGGCTCCCGCCGCGGCTTGCCGAGCTTGGAGCCGATGGCCCCGGCCTCGATCGGGTCGCCGACCGGCGTGCCGGTGCCGTGCGCCTCGACGAAGGCGATGCGGTCGAGGTCGATCTCGGCTTCGCGGTAGACCTGCTCCAAGAGCGCGCCCTGGGCGTGGCCGGAGGGCAGCGAGATGCCGGTGGTGCGGCCGTCCGAGTTGACGCCGCTTGCCGCGATCACGCCGCGCACGGCCCGGCCGCTGCGGGCGGCGGCCTCGGCCGATTGCAGGATCAGCACGACGCCGCCCTCGGCGCGGACGTAGCCGTCGGCGCTCGACGAGAACGCCTGGCACAGGCCGGTGCGCGACAGCATCTGCGCGTTGGAGAAGGAGATGAAGTTGAACGGGCTCGCCAGGATGTTGGCGCCGGCCACCACGGCGGTGTCGACCTGACCCGCCTCGATCGCCGCGATCGCCGCGTTGAGCGCGACCAGCGAGGACGAGCAGGCGGTGTCGAGGGTGAAGCTCGGGCCCTTCAGGTCGTAGATGTAGGAAATGCGGTTCGAGATGATCGAGAGCGTGTTGCCGGTGGCGGCGTAGGCGTCGCCCGAGGACGGATCGAGGATGCGCAGGTTGCCGTAATCGAGGGCCGAGGCGCCGACGAACACGCCGATATGGCTGCCGGCCACCGCGGAGGGGCGCAGGCCCGCATCCTCGAACGCCTCCCAGGTCAGTTCCAGCAGCATGCGCTGCTGCGGGTCCATCTGCTCGGCCTCGCGCGGCGAGATGCCGAACACGCCTGGATCGAACGACCAGATGTCGTCGAGCACGCCCGCGGCCCAGGTGTAGCTCTTGCCCCGCTCCTGCGCCCGCGGATGGCCGAAGGCCTGAAGCGACCAGCGGTCCTCGGGGATGCGCGACACGGCGCAGCGCGCCTCCGTCAGGAGCTGCCACAGCCCCTCGACGTTCTGAGCCCCGGGCAGGCGGCAGGCGCGGCCGACGATCGCGATGTTCTTGCGGTTTGTCACGTCGATCCGTTTACGCTCGTGAAGCAGGGACCAGGGATCCGTCCGGCGACGGCGTGGGGCCCACGCCGGGAATGTTTCGCAAAACCGCGGCTTCACCGTGGCGCCCGGAAAAAGGCTGCCGACGACCGGTGGTTTTAAGAAGCATTCTTAATCTGACCGTCAGGACCGTCCAACCCGCTTGGCTGCAACCTCTCCCTTAATCCTGAGAGATTGGGAGATTGTGTGGCACGTATTCATCAGTGAATCGTTGATGCCGAAAAATCGGCGAGGCACGGGCACTAACAAACATCATTCGAGACTGCGGCGTTGGTTTTCAAAAATGCCACCGTTTTGCCCTGACCATGGCAAATATCCTGCGAATATTGCTTTGATTTTGAGCTAATCGTTCTCGTCTTGCGCGGGATATCGATTCCGGCGGGAGCTGCCGGATTGTTGCGCTTGCAAGTTGCAGCCCTCCTCCTCATCAGATGAGGCGGCTTCGAAAATGCCGTCGGAGCGATGAGCGGGGCGGATGCTTCGATCACGCGACGCCGATACCGGCATAGGCGAAGCCGTGCTGTTCGGCGTCCGCCGACGCGTAGACGTTGCGCAGGTCGACGAGGACGGGGGCGGCCATCGTCGCCTTCAGCCGCGCCAGATCGAGTGCCCGGAACGCGTTCCACTCCGTCACGATCACCAGCGCGTCCGCCCCTTCGGCGCAGGCATAGGCATCCTCGGCATAGTCCACGCCCTGAAGAAGCGGCCGCGCCTGCTCCATCCCCTCCGGATCGTAGGCCACGATCCGGGCGCCGGCATCCTGCAAGCCGGCGATGATCGAGAGCGACGGCGCGTCGCGCATGTCGTCGGTGTTCGGCTTGAACGTCAGGCCCAGCAAAGCCACCCGCTTGCCCCGCACCGATCCGCCACAGGCCGCGATCACCTTGCGCGCCATCGCGCGCTTGCGCTGGTCGTTGACCGCCACCACCGTCTCGACGATCCGAACCGGCGTGCCGTAATCCTGCGCCGTCTTCACCAGCGCCAGCGTGTCCTTGGGAAAGCACGAGCCGCCATAGCCCGGCCCCGCATGCAGGAACTTAGACCCGATGCGGTTGTCGAGCCCGATGCCGCGGGCGACCTCCTGCACATTGGCGCCGACCTGCTCGCACAGATCGGCGATCTCGTTGATGAAGGTGATCTTGGTGGCCAGAAACGCGTTGGCGGCATACTTGGTCAGCTCGGCCGTGCGCCGGCCGGTGAACAGGATCGGCGCCTGGTTGAGGTAGAGCGGGCGGTAGACTTCCTGCATCACGGCGGCCGCGCGGGCATCCTCGGCGCCGATGACGATGCGGTCGGGGCGCTTGAAGTCGCCGATGGCGGCGCCCTCGCGCAGGAATTCGGGGTTGGAGGCGACGCCGATATCGAGGTCGGGGCGGGCCTCGCGCAGGATGCGCTCGACCTCGTCGCCGGTGCCGACGGGCACGGTCGATTTGGTGACGACGACGGCGTAGCCGGTCAGCGCCTCGGCGATCTCACGCGCCGCGGCATAGACGTAGGAGAGGTCGGCAAAGCCGTCGCCGCGGCGCGACGGCGTGCCGACGGCGATGAAGACGGCCTGGGCTCCTGCGACGGCGGGTTTGAGGTCGGTGGAGAAGGCGAGGCGCTTCTGGCGGACGTTCTCGGCGACCAGTGCGTCGAGGCCGGGCTCGTAGATCGGCATGCGGCCCTCATTGAGGGCGGCGATCTTTTCGGGATCCTTGTCGATGCAGACGACCTCGTGGCCGAAATCGGCGAGGCAGGCGCCCGACACCAAGCCCACATAGCCCGACCCAATCATCGCGATGCGCATCGATGTCTCCGCCGGGCCGACCGGATCAGATCCGGTTTGTTGCGGTGCAGTGTGTAGCTCGGTTCGGGGCTGGCGCAAACCATCGCCCGGCGACGTGCTCGGCAGCCGCCCTACAGCCGGTAATGCGCCGCCGCGCGGGAAAGATTCGGGTTGTAATAGGGATCGGCCCGCAGCACCGGCTCCCAACGCTCGCGCATCACCCGCGATTCGGCCTCGAACCGGGCGCGCTTTTCGGGCGTGTCCTCGGCGCCGCGGCTCTTCGATTCGTGGTGCACGAGGCGGGCATGCGGGGTCCAGACGATGCGGTAGCCGGCAGCGCGGATCTTCAGGCAGAGATCCACGTCGTTGAACGCCACCGCCAGATGCGCGGCGTCGAACCCCCCGACCTCGGAAAAGACGGCGGCCCGCATCGCGAGGCAGGCCCCGGTCACCGCCGAGACCTCCTGCGACAGCACCATGCGGGCGAAGTAGCCGGGCGCGCTGCCCGGCAGGCCGAGATGGCTGTGGCCGGCGATCCCGCCGATCCCGAGCACGATCCCGCCATGCTGGATCGTGCCGTCGGGATAGAGGAGCTTCGCCCCGACCGCGCCGATCTCGGGATCGCTCGCGATCGCGACGAGTTCGGTGAGCCAGCCCGGCTCCAGCACCTCGATGTCGTTGTTGAGAAACAGCAGGATCGTGCCCCGCGCCGCCGCCGCCCCGCGGTTCGACAGCTCCGAGAAATTGAACGGCCCCGGCGCGGGCAGCACGCGCAAGCGCGGATCGCCCGCGTGACGCGCGAACAGATCCCGCGTCGCCGGCTCGGTGCTGCCGTTGTCGACGACGATCACCTCCAGGGCCGGATAGTCGGTGCGCGCAAACAATCCATCGAGGACGACGCCGAGCAGCTCGGCCCGGTCGCGGGTCGGGATGACGACCGAGACCAGCGGCGCCGGCGCGGGCAGGGGCCGCACCAGCCGGTTGAAGCCCTCCGGGCCCCGCTCGGCCCGCGCGCCCTTGCGTGCCGCGATCTCGGTGAGTGCCCGCAGGCGCGCCTCCTCGGCGCGCGCCAGGGCCCGGTCCGAGAAGGTGCCGGAGCCGGCCGCCGCCCGCCAGTGGTAGAGCACCTTGGGGATGTGGCGCACCCGTGAGGCGTCCAGCCCCTCGGTCAGGCGCAGCAACAGGTCGTGGTCCTGGCTGCCCTCGAAGCCGGGCCGCAGGCCGCCGAGCCGCCGCAGAGCGTCGGTGCGGACCACGCAGAGATGGTTCACGTAGTTCTGCGTCCACAGCAATTCGCGGTCGTAGCCCGACTTGAAATGCGGCTCGAACCGGCGCCCGCGGCGGTCGACCTTGTCCTCGTCGCTGTAGATCAGCGCCAGTTCCGGATCCGCCCGGACCGCTCTGGCCACCTCGAACAGGGCATTCTCGGAAAGAAGGTCGTCGTGGTCGAGGAAGGCGGCGTAGGCGCCGCCCGCGAGACCGAGCGCCTCGTTGGTCGCCCGGGCGATGTGGCCGTTCTCAGGCCGGCGCACGGTGCGGATGCGCGGCTCCTCGGCGGCGTGGCGGGCGATCAGCCGCGGGATCCGCGGGTCGGTGGAGGCGTCGTCGGCGATGCAGAGTTCCCAGGCCGGGTAGAGTTGGCCCCGCACCGAGCGGATCGCCGCCTCCAGCACCCGCGGATCGGGATCGTGCACCGGCATCAGCACGGAAATGAGCGGCGGCGCCTCCCACCCCGCGATCTCGGCGCGGATCCGCGACCGCTCCGCCGCGGTGAGCCGGTCGAACCGGGCGATCCAGGCGGCGTAGCCGGTCTCGGCCCGGTGGGCGAGTGCCCGGGCGATCATCCCCCGGGCGCGGACCTTCAGGCCGAGGAGGCGCCAAGTGACCGCCTGCGCGGTGAGGCTGGGCTGGCGGGTGCCGGCGCGGGCCACGATCCCGAGACGCCCGCGGCGGCGGATGGCGAGGTCCCGCAGGGCGAAGGGATCGGTCCGCGACAGGGCGGTCAGGCGCAGGGCCGCGACCCCCGGCGGAAGGCGGCCGGTCCAGGCGAAGGCATCGCCGCCCAGCGGCTCCTCGGCCAGCGGCGCGCTCACGCCGTCGTCCGAGACCGCGCTCAGGAGGAGTCGGGCGATGCCGCCGCTACCGGCGTCGTGCCACGTCACGCTGACCCAGGCGCCGCCGAGCCCGGCGCCGGCGAGGTCGATGCGCAGGTCGGCCCCGTCCGTGCCCGTCACCGGCAGCTTCCGGCCCGCGAGCGTCGCCATCGCCGCCCTCAAGCCTCCCAGTTCTTCGAGACGGAGGCCCGCACGGCGTCGCTCAGCACCGTGTCGTAGACCACCATGTCGCGGGCGAAGCGCATGCCGCGCAGCAACTCGGCCAGGGCCAGCGTCTCGTTGGAGATCGGCAGCGGCAGCGGCAGCGGCGCCTCGATCCCGAGATGGTGGAACATCGAGGCCATGAAGGCCTCGAAGTAGTCGCGGTGGCCGACGACGTCGATGCGCGACAGCACCTCGACGGCGATGATGGAGCTGCCCGGCATCAGCCGGTCCTCCGGCACGTGGGTGCTGAGCTGGCGCGTCAGCGGGTTGTAGAGCAGGTGATAGGCCGGCTCCGGCATCATCCGGAACAGCCGCTTCAGGCTCTTCACGTCGGTGAAGTCGTAGTCGAGGGTGAAGGCCGCCGCCTCGACGAGGTTGCCGAGACGCCAGTGCTGCTCCGGGTTGGCGGCGATGCTCGCCCGCTCGCGCAGCCAAGTGAGGCGGCTCGCCATCTCCACGAAGGGATCGTGGACGAGGAGCATGGTGAGCGCGCCGCTCTGGACGAAGTGTCCCTCGTAGCGCGGATAGATGATCGAGCCCGCCATCAGGCAGGAATCGAGCGTGACGGTGTCGAACATCGCCCGCAGGATTTCGTCCGGAAACCGGCCGATCCCGAAATAGGATTGCCGGAAATAGGGAAACAGTGCGGTCTGGATCACCGTCTCCGGGCGGATATGCGCGTTGAGCAGGATGGCCTTCTTGTCGGTGAGGCCCGTCCGCGGCAGCCGCCGGTAGACCAAGACGTTGGTGTCGACGTCGTAGATCTCGAGCCGCTCGATGCCGGCCAGCCCCGGCACGTCGGTGTCGCGGACCTCGAAATGGCACTGGCCGGTCGCGTGCCAGCCGAACTTGACGAAGTTCTGGTCGGCATGGATCGCCGAGACTTCCGCCACGCGGCTTCCCTCGATGCAGACGGAGACACGGCTGATCGCCTGCGGGTTGTCCGGCACCACCCAGCCCCGGATCACATCGCCCTCGTCGGACGAAAGGAGAAATCGCATCCTTCGCTCGCCGTCCTCGGCCCTGTCCGCCCGGTCCGTACCCGTTCGCCGAGCCCGGCCGCTCGGCTGCAGCGCGGCGCTGTCCTTCGCTTCGCGCTTGCCGCCCTCGTCGGGACGGCGTTCGGCGAGGGCACGTCCCGCGGCGCACTCTTAGCCGATTTTTGCCGCGTTGAGGCAATGGGGGCCGGCAAGTGGGCCTTGGCGGCCATCGGGGAGCGCGCGGCGTGTTTCCGCGGCTCGTATGAAATTCCGTGAACGCCCCGCTTGCGGAGCCGGTCGGCACCGGCTATAGCCGCGGCCTCGCAGGACGCCGGGGCCGCTCGAAAGGGCCACCCGGAAGACCTGCCGGGGCGCGTAGCTCAGCGGGAGAGCACTACCTTGACATGGTAGGGGTCACAGGTTCGATCCCTGTCGCGCCCACCATCCCGATCCGCCGGGATGATCGAGAGGACCAAGGCTCCGGAGACGGGGCCTTTTTCTTTGGCCGGAGCATCCGCCGCCGGGAGCCGCGCCGCACGGGCTGTCCCGCATGCCGTCCGGTGTGCCGTCACCGAGATCCCTGACGACAGAAAACCCCGCCGTTTCCGGCGGGGCTCTCTTGGATCCGGGCCTCCGATCCCGAGGGATCGGAGACATTCGATCAGGCGTGGGCGAGGGCCGCGTTCGGCACCGCCGCGTTGTTGTTGGCGTGGTGCTGCTTCAGCATTGGCCGCAGGACGGCCACCGCCAGCGCTGCCGCGATCAGGTCCATCGTCGCGACGGTGTAGAGCACCGTCGACCAGGTCCCCGTCGCCTGCATGATCAGGTTGCCGACCGGCACGAACAGCGCGGCGAAGCCCTTGGCGCAGTAGAGGACGCCGTAGATCTTGCCGATGTGCTTCGAACCGAAGGTGTCGGCGGCGGTGGCGCTGAACAGCGAGTACACTTCGCCCCAGGCCAGGAACACGATGCCCGACAGGATCACGAACGCCCAGGGGTTCGAGCCGAAGTAGCCGAGCGCGACGATGCCGATGCCCTCCATCGCGAAGGCGATGAACATCGTCTTCTCACGGCCGATCCGGTCGGAGATCCAGCCGAAGAGCGGACGCGAGATGCCGTTCATGACGCGGTCGAGCATCAGGGCGAAGGGCAGGGCGGCCATGGTGAAGAAGTACAGGTTCACCTGGAAATGCTTCACGCCGAGGTCGGTCGCGATGACACCGAGCTGGGCCACCGCCATCAGGCCGCCGGTGACCGTGCAGGTGAACATCAGCAGCATGACGTAGAAGACCGGCGTACGCAGGGCCTCGCCGAGGGTGTAGTCGCGGCGGGTCTGCAGCACCTTGGTGGAGTACTTCACCTCGTCCTTGGCCGGGGCGCGCATGAACAGGGCGGCGAGGATGATGACCGAGCCCTGGATCAGGCCGAAGGTGAAGAAGGCCTGGGCGTAGCTGCCGGCGTCGATCATCTTGGCGATCGGGATGATCGTCAGCGCCGAGCCCGCGCCGTAGCCGCCCGCGGTGAGGCCGACCGCGAGGCCGCGCTTGTCCGGGAACCACTTCAGGGCGTTGTTGATGCAGGTGGCGTAGACGCAGCCGACGCCGATGCCGCCGAGCACGGAGCCGAGATAGAAGCCCCAGATCGAGGTTGCGTAGGAATTCGTCACCCAGGCCGCACCCGTCATCAGGCCGCCGAACATCACGACACGGCTCGGGCCGTACTTGTCGATGAAGTAGCCCTCGATCGGCGTCAGCCAGGTCTGGACGACGACGAAGATCGTGAAGGCGACCTGGATCGCCGCGCGATCCCAGCCGAAGGTCTTCTGGATTTCAGGAACGAACAGAGTCCAGGCGTACTGGATGTTGGCTGCAGCCACCATGCAGACGACGCCGAAGATGATTTGCAGCCACCGGTTTGAAGACGGAACCGGCCGATCCGGGGCAGTGGTCGACAGTGCCATGAGCGTGCTCCCTCGTTCCTGCACAGACATGAAAGCCTGTTGGGTAGGTTTGGCGTTTTCGGCTGGAGAAGCGCCGGTGCAGGTTGTTGCGATTCCTCACTCTGCCCACCGGATCCGAGGGGCCATCTCGTCCTGGGCATTGGTATGCATTATTTGGTATGCCAGCGATGCAGGCAAGCGAAATAATGCGAAATCTCGCATGAAAGTGACGACGCGGACGGATGAAAAGCTGGGAACCCCAGGAAAAAGCGCGGAATCAGGCCGTCTGGGGCGCAAGGGGGGTATTCCAAAAGGGCCAATCGGCACCATCGTGCGAAGCGCACGCGGGCGGATGAGCGATAATTCCGTCTTGAGGCGTTTGGGTCAATGGTCCGATTCGTCTTGCGGAAATCTTTCGAAGACCTTCGTCGACGATCCAACGGATTGCCCGTTACGCTGCCTCGGGCGCGCGATAGCTAAGGCCCGATCGCGATCTTGCATGGCCAAGCCGATCCGGCCGCGTGCGGGCGCCGTTCTTGCTTGAGGGCGCGCGGAACGGGCGCCCCTTCCGCACAGAACCACCTCGACAGACCTCGCGAACCTTGCATCCTGTCCGGCGAGGCCAAGGAACCCTTCGATGCCCTATCGTCACACCGTCGGCCCCCGCACCCACGTCTTCGCCGATCTGGCGACGCTGATGGCGAAGGCGACGCCGGTGCGCTCCGGCGACTGCCTCGCGGGCATCGCCGCGGAGTCGGCCGAGGAGAACATGGCCGCGCGCTGGTGCCTCGCCGAGGTGCCTCTGAAGGAGATCCTGGCGCGGCCGCTGATCCCCTACGAGGCCGACGACGTCACACGCCTGATCCTCGACGATCACGACGAGGCGGCCTTCGCCGAGATCGCCAGCCTGACCGTCGGCGACTTCCGTGAGTTCCTGCTCACCGCCTCGTCCGAGATGCTCGCCCGCATTGCGCCGGGCGTGACCCCGGAGATCGCCGCGGCGGTCTCGAAGATCATGCGCAACCAGGACCTGATCCTGGTCGCCCGGAAATGTCGCGTCGTCACGCGCTTCCGCAACACGATCGGCCTGCCGGGCACGCTCGCGGTGCGGCTCCAGCCCAACCATCCGACCGACGATCCGGCCGGCGTCACCGCCTCGATCCTCGACGGGCTCTCCTACGGCTGCGGCGACGCGGTGATCGGCATTAACCCGGTCTCCGACTCGATCCAGACCATGGGGACGCTGCTGACCCTGTTCGACAGCATCATCGAGAGGCTGGAGATCCCGACGCAGGCCTGCGTGCTGACCCATGTCACCACGACGCTCGACGCGATGAACCGCGGCCTGCCGGTCGATCTGGTGTTCCAGTCGATCGCCGGGACCCAGCGCGCCAATGCGAGCTTCGGCGTGACGCTCCCGATCCTGCAGGAAGCGCACGAGGCGGCGCTCGCGCTCAAGCGCGGCACGCTTGGCGACAACGTGATGTATTTCGAGACCGGCCAGGGCTCGGCGCTGTCGGCGGACGCGCATCACGGCATCGACCAGCAGACGCTGGAGGCCCGCGCCTACGCCGTCGCCCGGCGCTACCGGCCGCTCCTCGTCAACACCGTCGTCGGCTTCATCGGCCCGGAATATCTCTACGACGGCAAGGAGATCATCCGCGCCGGGCTGGAGGACCATTTCTGCGGCAAGCTGATGGGCGTGCCGCTGGGCGTCGACGTCTGCTACACCAACCATGCCGAGGCCGATCAGGACGACATGGACACGCTCCTGACCCTGCTGGGCGCGGCCGGCTGCACCTACGTGATGGGCATTCCCGGTGCCGACGACGTGATGCTGAACTACCAGTCCACCTCGTTCCACGATCAACTCTACATCCGCGAGGTGCTGGGCCTGAGGCGCGCGCCCGAATTCGAGGAATGGCTCGCCCGGATCGGTCTCACCGATGCGAGCGGAACGCTCCTGCCCGGCGGCGCCGAGTCCCGCCTGCTCACCGCCGCCCCGGATCTCGCCGCATGAGCACGCAGACCGACGCTCTCTGGCGGCGGCTCGCCCGCCTCACCCCGGCCCGGATCGGTCTCGGCCGCGCCGGCGCCGGCCTGCCGACCCGCGAGGTGCTGAAGTTCGGCCTCGCCCACGCCCAGGCCCGCGATGCCGTGCACACGCCGATGGACGCCGCCGCGATCGCCGGCGCCGTCGAGGCGCTCGGGCTGCCGACCGTGACCGTGACCTCGGGGGCGGAGGATCGCGCCACCTATCTGCGCCGGCCCGATTACGGGCGCCGCCTCTCGCCGGAGGGCCTGAAGGCGCTCTCCGACACCGCCGCCGAGTCCGTCGATCTCGCCCTCGTGGTGGCCGACGGCCTCTCGGCGCGGGCGGTGCACGAGGGCGCCGCCGCCCTGCTCGCCGCCTTCAAGCCCCATGCGGAACGGGCCGGCTGGCGCCTCGCCCCGGTGGTCGTCGCGACCCAGGCGCGGGTCGCGCTGGGGGATGCGGCCGGGGCGGCGCTGCGGGCCCGGGCGGTGGTGGTGGTGATCGGCGAGCGTCCCGGCCTGTCCTCGCCGGACAGCCTCGGCCTCTACGTCACCTTCGATCCGAAGCCCGGGCGCTCGGATGCGGAACGAAACTGCATTTCGAACGTCCGGCCCGCGGGCCTGAGCTTCGATCTGGCCGCGTTCAAGCTGAACTGGCTCCTGACCCAGGCCTTCGCCCGCGGATTGACGGGCGTGAATCTCAAGGACGAGAGCGACCGGCTGATCGAGGCGGGCACGCCCGACCCGGCCATCGGCAGAGGCTGAGCCCCTTCGCCGGAAAGCCGGGGCGTCGCCGCGATGACCGGCGACGGACTTCCGGGAGGGGACGACGCAAGATCGATGGCCGGGAGCGTCGTCCCGAAGCGATCTTCAGGATAGGGCTACTGATGGACAAGGCAGCGCCGAGTGTCGAAGGACCGGCACTCGGCCGCATTATTGATCACTTGGCAGCCCGGATGAAAAACAAGCCTCGTCCGGGACCGGGCGCGGGCGAAGACGCGTTGATTGTACGAAGTCTTCCCGGCGCCGGCATAAGCTGGGCTGTTGCGGGCTCGACACACCGCGAAAGCAACCTGACTTTGCCTTGAGCTGTGCCTTTGAGCGCCGCAATCCCACCATAAACCGGGACGACTTCCGGGGTCGCGGTAAACGCTGTCGCTCCAACGCCTTACCGCAGAGTTTCGAGGACGTCGAAGGACGTTTTTCCGCGCTGGACCGTGAGGGCCTGGGCGGACCTCGGGGGCGTAACGGGACCGGGGCACGAGATCAGCGATGGACGCGCGTCAGACCGACAAGTCGAAGCTGCCGAGCCGGCACGTGACGGAAGGGCCCGAGCGCGCGCCGCACCGCTCTTACCTCTACGCCATGGGCCTCACCACCGAGCAGATCCATCAGCCGCTGGTCGGCGTCGCGTCGTGCTGGAACGAGGCCGCGCCCTGCAACATCTCGCTGATGCGACAGGCCCAGGCCGTGAAGAAGGGCGTCGCCGCCGCGAAGGGCACCCCGCGCGAGTTCTGCACCATCACGGTCACCGACGGCATCGCCATGGGGCACGGCGGCATGCGCGCCTCGCTGCCGTCGCGCGAGGTCATCGCCGATTCGGTCGAGCTGACCATCCGCGGCCATTCCTACGACGCCCTCGTGGGCTTGGCCGGCTGCGACAAGTCCCTGCCCGGCATGATGATGGCCATGGTGCGCCTCAACGTGCCGTCGATCTTCATCTATGGCGGCTCGATCCTGCCGGGTTCCTTCCGCGGCCGGCCGGTGACGGTGCAGGACCTGTTCGAAGCGGTCGGCAAGGTCGCCGTCGGCGACATGAGCCTCGACGACCTCGACGAACTGGAGCGGGTCGCCTGCCCCTCGGCCGGCGCCTGCGGCGCGCAGTTCACCGCCAACACCATGGCCACCGTCTCCGAGGCGATCGGCCTCGCGCTGCCCTACTCGGCGGGCGCGCCCGCCCCTTACGAGATCCGCGACCAATTCTGCGCCGCGGCCGGCGAGAAGGTGATGGAGCTGATCGCCAAGAACATCCGCCCGCGCGACATCGTCACCCGCAAGAGCCTCGAGAACGCCGCCGCGACGGTGGCGGCCTCGGGCGGCTCGACCAACGCGGCCCTGCACCTGCCGGCGATCGCGCATGAATGCGGCATCGAGTTCACCCTGTTCGACGTCGCCGAGATCTTCAAGCGGACCCCCTACATCGCCGACCTGAAGCCCGGCGGGCGCTACGTCGCCAAGGACATGTTCGAGGTCGGCGGCATCCCGCTGCTGATGAAGACGCTGCTCGACCATGGCTATCTCCACGGCGACTGCCTGACGGTGACCGGCCGCACGATCGCGGAGAACCTCGCCAAGGTCGCCTGGAACCCGGATCAGGACGTGGTGCGCCCGGCCGACCAGCCGATCACCGTCACCGGCGGCGTGGTCGGGTTGAAGGGCAACCTCGCCCCCGAGGGCGCGATCGTGAAGGTCGCCGGCATGCCCGCCGAGAAACAGGTTTTCACCGGTCCGGCCCGCGTCTTCGACGGCGAGGAGGCCTGTTTCGAGGCGGTGCAGAACCGCACCTACAAGCCGGGCGAAGTTCTGGTCATCCGCTACGAGGGCCCGAAGGGAGGCCCCGGCATGCGCGAGATGCTCTCGACCACCGCCGCCCTCTACGGCCAGGGCATGGGCGACAAGGTCGCCCTCATCACCGACGGGCGCTTCTCCGGCGCGACCCGCGGCTTCTGCGTCGGCCATGTCGGCCCCGAGGCCGCCATCGGCGGGCCGATCGGCCTGCTGCGCGACGGCGACATCATCACCCTGGACGCGATTCAAGGCACGCTCGACGTGGCGCTCTCCGACGAGGAACTCGCGCAGCGCCGCAGCGAATGGACGCCGCGGGGCAACACCGCGACCTCCGGCTATCTCTGGAAATACGCGCAGACCGTCGGGCCTGCCGTGAACGGCGCCGTCACCCATCCGGGCGGCGCCAGGGAGACGCAGAGCTATGCCGACATCTAGAACCGTCCCTTTCCGGCCCGCGCGGCCGGTCGGGGTCGATCTGGGTCGGCTCCGCACGGGGCTGCTGGCCGGGTTCCTGGGCTTCTGCCTGGCGATCGCCGCCGTCGATCCCGGCACCGCCCTCGACGCCACCGCCCGCACCCCGGTTCCCGAGAAGGGTTTTCGCTCGGGTCGCGATGCGTTGAGATCAGGCGTGCGCGACTACAACGCGGGCGACAAGCAGGGCGCCGTTCGCGCTCTGGAATACGCCGCCGACCAGGGCCAGACCCTGGCGCTGTGGAAGCTCGGCCGCATGTACGCGGACGGCGACGGCGTGCCCCACGACGACCTGAAGGCCTTCGAGTACTTCTCGCGGATCGCCGACGACAACACCGACGATTCGCCCGACACGCCGAATTCCGGTGTGGTGGCGAGCGCCTTCAACGCGCTCGGCACGTACTTCCTGGAGGGGATCAAGGGCACCTACGTGCGCTCGAACCCCGAGCGCGCCTACGACATGTTCAACTACGCGGCGTCGTATTTCGGCGACCCCAACGCGCAGTACAACCTCGCCCGGCTCTATCTCGACGGCACCGGCGTCGAGCAGGATCCGCGGAAAGCCGCGCGCTGGTTCAACCTCGCCGCGGAGAAGGGGCATCGGCAGGCGCAGGCGCTGCTCGGCGATATGCTCGTCAACGGCACCGGCGTGCAGCGCCAGACCGTGAAGGGCCTGACCTGGCTCGCCATCGCCCGCACGGGCGCGCAGGGCGCGGCCGACACCTGGATCGTCGATCTCTACGACAAGGCCTGGGCCTCGGCGAGCGAAGCCGACCGGACCGATGCGATGGCGCAGGCGCAGTCGTTGCCCACGGGCTCGACCCGGCGGCGGCGGTAGCCGCCGAATCTCCCTCCGCCGCCGGACGGCGGAGGGGGCGCTGGCGGCTTCACCCGTCGCTCAACTCCACCGTCACCGGCACGTGGTCCGACGGCTTCTCCAGGCCGCGCAGGTGCTTCTGCACCGAGGCCGAGACGAGGCGGTCGGCGGCCTGCGGCGAGAGCAGCAGGTGGTCGATTCGGATCCCCTGGTTCCGCGGCCAGCAGCCGGCCTGATAGTCCCAGAAGGTGTAGAGCCCCGCGCTCGGCTCGCAGGCCCGCAGGCCATCCGTAAAGCCCTCGGCCAGCAGCGCGCGGAAGGCACGGCGGGTCTCGGGGAGAAACAGCGCGTCCTGGGTCCAGGCGGCCGGGTCGGCGGCGTCCTCGGGCTCGGGGATGACGTTGAAGTCGCCCGCCAGCACGAGGGCATCCTCGGAGGCCATCAGGGCGCGGGCATGCGCCTTCAGGCGGGCCATGAAGGCGAGCTTGTAGCTGTATTTCGGCCCCGGGGCCGGGTTGCCGTTCGGCAGGTAGATCGAGGCGACCCGCACCGGCGCCACGCCCTCGCCGTGCACCAGCGCCTCGATGTAGCGCGCCTGCTCGTCCTCGGCGTCGCCGGGCAGGCCGCGCAGGAGCTGGGTGTATTGGAGCGGCGCGCGCACCAGCAGGGCGACGCCGTTATAGGCCTTCTGCCCTAGCGTCTCGACCGCATAGCCCGCCGCCTCGATCTCCTCCCGTGGGAAGGACGCGTCCTGGCATTTCAGCTCCTGCAGGCAGACCACGTCGGGCTTGGCCTCGTCGAGGAAGCCCAGCAGGTGGCCGACCCGCTGCTTGATCGAGTTGACGTTCCAAGTGGTGATCCGCATGGGGCGTGAGGCTCGGCCGGAAAGGGGCTTCGTCATCGGGCCTTCGCGCGGTCCTGGCAAGGCGGCGGCGAGGGGAGATCACCAATGGACGCGTCGTGGTTCGAGCCGGTGCGGGCCTATTGCGAGCGCGGCGACGCCGCCTTCTGGGCCGAGCCGGTCAACGCGCTGACCAACGGCGCCTTCCTGATCGCGGCCGCGCTCGCCGCCCGGCGCGCCCGCGGCGACGGGCCGGTCCTGGCGCTGGCCGCCGTGACCTTCGTGGTCGGGATTGGCTCGTTCCTGTTCCACACCCTGGCCAACCGCTGGTCGATGCTGGCCGACGTGATCCCGATCGCGGTCTTCATCTACGGCTACTTCGCCCTCGCCATGGCCCGCTTCTTCGGCCTCCGGCCAGCGGCGGCGACCGCCCTGACGCTGGCCTTCGCCGCCCTCAGTTTCGGCCTGACCCCGACCCTCGACGCGCTGGCCGGGCGGTCCGTCTCAAGCCTCACCAATGGCTCGATCGATTACGCCCCCGCGGTGCTGGCTCTCCTCGGCGTCGGCCTCGCGCTGCTGAAGCGGGCGCCCGGCACCGCCCGTTCGGTGCTCGTGACCGCCGGCCTCTTCCTCGTCTCGCTGAGCTTCCGCACGATCGATGTGAGCGCCTGCCCGCGCCTGCCGCTCGGCACGCATTTCCTCTGGCACCTGCTCAACGCGTTGGTGCTCTACCGCCTGCTGATCGCGGCCACCCGGTTCCGAGCCTGAGACAAGGACCGAGGATCGCAAAGGGATCATCCCTTTGCCGGGGTATCGGGGCAGCGCCCCGATCTCCCTTCACCAGGGCTCCGCCCTGGACCCGCGAAAGGACTTGTCCTTTCGAAACCTGGATTTCACCCGCCGATCCCGCGAGCCTTCAGGCTGTCGCCGATCTCCTCCAGCGTGGCCGGGTCCTCGATGGTCGGAGGCATGGCGAAGTCCTCGCCGTCGGCGATGCGCTTCATCGTGCCGCGCAGGATCTTGCCTGAGCGCGTCTTCGGCAGGCGCCCCACGGTCAGCGCCAGCTTGAATGCGGCCACGGGGCCGATCTCCTCGCGCACCCGGGCGACCAGCTCGCGTTCGATCGTGTCGGGATCCTTGGCGGTGCCGGCTTTCAGCACCACGAAGCCGCAGGGCGCCTCGCCTTTGAGCGAATCGCGGATGCCGATCACCGCGCATTCGGCGACGTCCGGGTGGGCGGCGAGCACCGCCTCCATGCCGCCGGTGGAGAGGCGGTGGCCCGCGACGTTGATGATGTCGTCGGTCCGGCCGAGCACCGTGACGTAGCCGTCCGCGTCCACCACGCCCGCATCCGAGGTGTCGTAGAAGCCGGGGAAGGTCGCGAGATAGCTCTGGCGGAAGCGCTCGTCCGAGCCCCACAGGGTCGGCAGGCAGCCGGGCGGCAGGGGCAGCCTGAGCGCGATGGTGCCCATGGTGCCGGCGGGGACCGGCTTGCCGGCTTCGTCGAGGACGTGGAGGTCGTAGCCCGGCATCGGCTTGGCGGTGGAGCCGTACTTCACCGGCAGCCGCTCGATGCCGATCGGGTTGCCGGCGATGGCCCAGCCGGTCTCGGTCTGCCACCAATGGTCGATCACAGGCCGCTCCAGCGCCCGCTCGGCCCAGGCGACCGAATCCGGATCGGCCCGCTCGCCCGCCAGGAACAGGGCGCGGAACCGCGAGAGATCGTATCCCGCGATCTGTTCCGCGCGCGGGTCCTCCTTCTTGATGGCGCGCAGGGCCGTGGGGGCCGTGAACAGGGTGCAGACGCCGTGCTCGGCGACGACCCGCCAGAAGGCGCCGGCATCGGGCGTGCCGACCGGCTTGCCCTCGTAGAGCACCGTGGTGCAGCCGTGCAGCAGCGGCGCGTAGACGATGTAGGAGTGGCCCACCACCCAGCCGATGTCGGAGGCGCAGAAATAGACCTCGCCGGGCGCCACGCCGTAGAGGTTGGCCATCGACCACGCGAGCGCGACGCAGTAGCCGCCGCTGTCGCGCACCACGCCCTTGGGGCGCCCGGTCGTGCCCGAGGTGTAGAGGATGTAGAGCGGGTCGGTCGCCGCCACCGGCACCGGCTCGGCCCGGCGCCCCGCTTGACGTGCCCGCGCCACGCTCTGCGCCCAGTCCCGGTCGCGGCCCTCGATCAGGCTCGCCTCGGCCTGCGGCCGCTGGAGGATCAGGCAGGCGTCGGGCTTGTGGCTGGAACGGGCGATCGCCGCGTCGAGCAGCGGCTTGTAGGCGACGACCCGCGCTGGCTCGATGCCGCAGGAGGCCGCCAGGATGACCTTGGGCGCGGCATCCTCGATCCGCGCGGCGAGTTCGTTGGCGGCAAAGCCGCCGAACACCACCGAGTGGATCGCGCCGATCCGGGCGCAGGCGAGCATGCCGAACAGCGCCTCGGGCACCATCGGCATGTAGATCACCACCCGGTCCCCCTTGCCCACGCCGAGATCGGCGAGGAGACCGGCGAGCACGGCCACCTCGTCGCGCAACTCGCCGTAGGTGATGGTGCGCTTGGTGCCGGTGACGGGTGAGTCGTGGATGATCGCGGCCTGGTCGGCGCGTCCTCCCGCGGCGTGCCGGTCGACGGCGTTGCGGCAGACATTGAGCCGGGCGTCGGGAAACCAGCGGCCGTAGACGCCCTCCCCGGGATCGAAGGCGCGGGTCGGCGCGGCGTCCCAGTCGATCGCCGCCGCGGCCTTCAGCCAGAAGCCTTCCCTGTCCGCGAGGGAGGCGGCGTGGAGCGCGGCGTAGGGGCCTTCGGGCAGGACGACGGACATCGGCGTTTCCTCGTGCGGCCGGTTGCTCCGGCCTGTTCGAGGGCGATGATAGCGCGGATTTTCCCGCCGCGCGCCGCTCCGACAGCAGAACCGCCGCGCTGGTGTCCCAGGCGGCGGTGACGTCTTGGTCCGAGTCGGGAGAGGAAGAGAAGCCGGCGGCGTCTCCCGGGGCGAGGCCGGCAGGCGCGCCGCTAGTGGGGGGTGCTCCCGCGCAGGCGCTCGATTTCGTCCTTGAGGTGCAGTTTCTTACGCTTGAGTTCGGCGATGCGCAGATCGTCGCTGGCGAGGGATTGCATCGCGTCGTGAAGCTCGCGCTCCAGGGCTTCGTGCTTGGCGGCGAGCTGGCTCAAATGCGTCTGCAAGGACATGAGGTGTCGCTCCTGTCACTGTTTCGGACGCGGGTAGACTGGCACAGGATGGCGGGCGTGTCGAAGCCATTCGGCGGCAAAATGGATGCGCCGATAACAAGATGATTTCAAATTATCCGGAGGGGCGGGTGAAGTGACGGCCGGGGCTAAACTTGACCGTTCCCAGGTCCGTCAGGGCGGGAGAACCGGGTCGCGCGCCTTGCTCCGGGATCGGGCTTGGCGCATGGTCGCCCCCGGTCAAGGCCGGTGATGTGTTTCGAGCAATGATGGCGGACGAGGTTGCCAACGATGCGGTCGCGGATCCGGCCGGGGAGCTCAGTCGGTTGCGCGAGGAGCACCGGGATCTCGACGAGGCCATCGAGGCGCTGAAGCTCAGCGTCGCCGTCGATCAGCTCCAGTTGCAGCGGCTCAAGAAGCGCAAGCTCGTCCTGCGCGACCGGATCACCCATCTGGAAGACCAGATCACGCCGGACATCATCGCGTGACGGGAGGGCCGGGACGGGCGTGACCGCCCCGGCGCCTGTCCTTCTCGGTCGGCGGAACGAGGCCTATTTGGCCAGATAGGCCGAGACGCTCGACACGCGGGTGCCGACCATCCGGACCGCCTTGCGGAGGCGCTCGTCGGAGACCTGGAGCAGGTCGGCCCAGTGCTTGCGGGTGGTGCTGTCGTGGATGTCGATATGGGTGGTGTTGCGGGCGCGCGTGTTCTGGTCCGCGGAGGACATTTGAGGGCTCGCTGAGGTAAGGGGTCCGGCCGCAACCGGCCGTTTCCTGCACAACGCGGTCGGGTGGTTTCGGCTCCGGCCGATTCCACGAGAATCGGAAGGATTTTTGCCGGCCGCGCTCCGTCGCTCCGCCGTGCCATCGGCCGCCCCTCGCGCCCGTCTCAACACCTCGCGGCACGGGCCGCCTTGCCGGAGCGCGGCACCCCCTGTTATTCGGCCTCTTCGCGGGCCGGCCGGCCCGCCTCCTCGCAATGGGCCAGACGACGATGACGGGATCGCCCCCGGTCGCGATCATCATGGGAAGCCAGTCGGACTGGGCGACCATGCGCAACGCCGCCGAGACGCTGGACGCGCTTGGTGTCCCCTACGACGCGCGGATCGTCTCGGCCCACCGCACGCCGGACCGGCTCGTCGCCTTCGCCAAGGGCGCCAAGGCGGCCGGCTTCAAGGTGGTGATCGCGGGCGCGGGCGGCGCGGCGCATCTGCCCGGCATGGCCGCCGCGATGACGCCGCTGCCGGTCTTCGGCGTGCCGGTCGAATCGAAGGCGCTGTCGGGGCAGGACAGTCTGCTCTCCATCGTGCAGATGCCCGCCGGCATCCCTGTCGGCACGCTGGCGATCGGCCGCGCGGGCGCCGTCAACGCGGCGCTCCTCGCCGTCGCCGTGCTGGCGCTCACCGATGCCGACCTCGCCGGCCGGCTCGACGCGTGGCGCGCCCGCCAGACCGAGGCCGTCGCCGAGCGTCCGGACTCCTCTCAAACCTGACAACCAGACGAAGCGCCATGGCCTCTCCCGCGTCCACGCCGATGATCCGGCCCGGCGGCACCCTCGGCATCGTCGGCGGCGGCCAGCTCGGCCGCATGATCGCGCTCGCCGCGGCCGATTACGGCCTGAAGGTCCACATCTACGCCCCCGACGCCGACAGCCCGGCCTTCGACGTGGCCCATGCCCACACGCTGGCGCCCTACGACGACGCGGCGGCGCTCGCCGCCTTCGCCGATGCCTGCGACGTGGTCACCTACGAGTTCGAGAACATCCCCCACGCCACCGCCGCGGTGCTCGCCGAGCATGCCATCCTGCGCCCGAGCGCGACGGCGCTGCTCACCACCCAGGACCGTCTCTCCGAGAAGGATTTCGTCGCGTCGCTCGGCATCCCGACCGCGCCCTACCGGGCGGTCGATTCGGCCGAGGATCTGGTCCGGGCGCTCGACGCGCTCGGGCGCCCCGCCGTGCTGAAGACCCGGCGCTTCGGCTACGACGGCAAGGGCCAGCGAATGATCCGCGAGGGCGACGACGCGGCCGCCCTGCTCGCCGAATTCAAGGGCGTGCCCTGCATCCTCGAAGGGTTCGTGCCGTTCGAGCGCGAGATCTCGGTGGTCGCCGCGCGCGGACCCGACGGGGCGTTCGCCGCCTACGACCCCTGCGCCAACGAGCACCGCGACCACATCCTCGCCTTCACCCGCGTGCCCGCGCCGGGCCTCACCCGCGCCACCGGCGACGCGGCGGTCGCCATCGCCCGCGCGATCGCCGAGGCGCTGGACTATGTCGGCGTGTTCGCCGTCGAGATGTTCGAGATCGCCGGCCCCGAGGGCGCCGCCCGCCTCGTGGTCAACGAGATCGCGCCCCGCGTCCACAATTCCGGTCACTGGACCAGCGAGGGCGCGCTGACCTCGCAATTCGCCCAGACCGTGCGCGCCGTCTGCGGCTGGCCGCTCGGCGACACCGGCCGCACCGGCGGCATGGCGGTGGAGATGGAGAACCTCATCGGCGCCCAGGCCGATGCCTGGGCCGAACTGCTCGCGGAGCCGGGGGCTCATCTCCACCTCTACGGCAAGGCCGAGAGCCGTCCCGGCCGCAAGATGGGCCACGTCACCCGGCTCAAGCCGCTCGGCTAAAGCTTGACCCTTCGATCTGTCGCTTCGCCGCAACAGCAAACCACAGTCGAACCCGGTTCGAAGCCTTCCGCGAATGCGTGAAGACAGGGGCCACACCTTCGCCACATCCCGAGGTTTGAGCGGAAGGACGGGGCGTGCGTGAAGGCGCCGTGCGTGTTCTCCGGCGACCGCCGGGCGAGCCCGCAGGTCCTTCCCGAAATCGTCTCGTGAATACCTCCGCTCCACGGCTTGGCTCCCCGCGTGGGCCTCGTCGGCGATCCGGATGTTTTGCGAGACCGTTTAAGCGCCCATTCACCGTGATGCGGCAGCGTGCGCGACGGGATGATCCGGGCCCTCGAGGGGCCGCCGCGGAGATCCGGGCAAGCGGGCGCGGGGGAGAACGTGAAGATGATCGGGATGACGCTGGACGGACGCAAGGCGAGGCTGATCGGGGCCGTCGCGCTGACGGCCGCGGCGCTGGCCGGCTGCGAGACCTATGGCAGCGCGTCCGCCCCGCGCCAGTTCGCGGTGCTGGAGACCGACACCACGGGCGCCACCAACGTCAACATCGCCTCGCTCAGCGACGTGATCTCCCGCAACCCGTCGGATGCCGGCGCCTACGTCACCCGCGGCGCCGCCTATGCCCGTTCGGGGCAGTTCGGCGAGGCGATCAGCGACTTCTCGAAGGCGATCCAGCTCGATCCGAACTCGGCCTCGGCCTACAACAACCGGGCGCTGGCCTACCGCCAGACCGGCCGCAACGACGCGGCGATGCAGGATTTCTCGAAGGCGATCGCCACCGATCCGAACTTCTCCGCCGCCTATATCGGCCGGGCGAACCTGGAACGTGCCCAGGGCGATCTCAACGGCGCGCTCAACGACCTCAACGTCGCGATCCGCCTCGCCCCCGAATCGGCCGAGGCCTACCACGCCCGCGGCCTCGTGCGGCAGAAGCAGGGGCAGAACCCGGAGGCGATCGGCGACTTCGCCGCGGCCATCGACCGCAACCCCTTCGTCGCCGCCCCCTACGCCGCGCGCGGCCAGAGCCTGATCTCGCTGAACCAGTACGACAAGGCGATCGAGGACTTCAACGCGGCGCTGAACGTGAACTCGAAGGACGCCTCGTCCTGGGCCTATCGCGGGCTGGCCTACGAGAAGACGAACCGCCGCAAGGAGGCGAACGAGAGCTACCAGCAGGCGGCCCGCCTCGATCCCAACAACGTCGTGGCCAAGCAGGGCGTCGGCCGCATGCAGGGCGGCCTGTTCTAGGGCGCCTTCCGACGAGGTGGTCCATCGGTTCGCCGGAAGAAGACGCGTCTCAAACTGAGACTTGGAGGCGCCGGCCCGATGCGCGGTGCGGGCGGGTACGACAATGGCGCCGGATCCCGTCTCGGCGTCGCCGCACCGCTCGAGCGGGAATCGACGCTTCCGCTCGATCCAGCGTGACGCGACGCCGGCCCGGCGCCGGCTTCATCGGAAGAGACGGTGCGAAGGAAGGCGCCGCACCGGCGCCGAACGTCGCTTCCTCGCTCGCGTCACCGCAGGGAAAGCGGCCGCGATCCCGTTGCGGGCAACTTGAAATTTGTGGGCGGCCCTCTCAGAGACTGCTTTTGCGGTTTATAATTCCGGTCAGACCCCGATCCAATGCGGGTCGGAATCGGAAGAAGTGAGGGAGTGGCTGATGCCGGACGGACCCGAACTGCTCAATGGACGGCATGTCCTCGTCGTCGAGGACGAGTACTTCATCGCCGATGACATGCGGCGCGTGTTCGAAGAGAGCGGGGCGCAAGTGATCGGCCCCGTCGGAAACATCGATGACGCCCTGGCGGTGATCGCCGAATCCCCGCGCATCGACGGTGCGGTGCTCGACATCAACCTGCGCGAGGTCATGGTCTTCCCGGTCGCCGACGCGCTCCGGGCACGCGGCGTGCCGTTCGTCTTCGCCACCGGCTACGAGGAGAACGCCGTCCCGAAGCGCCTTCGGGACGCGATCCGTTGCGAGAAGCCGATCGAGCCGGCCCGCTTGGCCGAGGCGCTGTTCGGCCAGGCCGCGACCTGTTGAGTCGGTCGCGCCGGGAGCAGCTTCAGCCGCCCGGCGCGCTCTCCGGCCGGCGATGCTCGGAGGCGATGCGGCGCACGGTGCCGGTGTTCGAGCGGTAGACCACGGTCTCCGTCTCGATGAGGCCGGGGCGGAAGCGCACGCCCGAGAGCAGGGCCCCGGTGGTCACCCCGGTGGCCGCGACGATGACGTCGCCGCGCGCCATGTCGTGCATGTCGTATTTCCGGTTCGGGTCGGTGATGCCCATCTTGGCCGCCCGCGCCCGCTTGTCGGCGGAATCGAGGATCAGCCGTCCCTGCATCTGGCCGCCGATGCAGCGCAGGGCGCTCGCGGCGATCACCCCCTCCGGCGCGGCGCCCGTGCCCATATAGATGTCGACGCCGGTCTCGTCGGGCTTGGTGCAGTGGATGATCGCGGCGATGTCGCCATCGGAGATGAGCCGGATGCCGGCGCCGGTGTCGCGCACGGCGGCGATCAGGTCCATGTGGCGCGGCCGGTCGAGGATGATGGCGGTGATGCCGGCGGGCTCGACGCCCTTGGCGCGGGCGAGCGAGGCGATGTTCTTGGCCGGGCTCCAGTCGAGATCCACCGTGCCCGGCGGGTAGCCGGGGCCGATGGCGATCTTCTGCATGTAGACGTCGGGGGCGGCGAGCAGCGAGCCGCGCTCGGCCAACGCCATCACGGCGATGGCGCCCGGCATGTCCTTGGCGCAGAGCGTCGTGCCCTCCAGCGGATCGACGGCGATGTCGACGGACGGGCCGTGGCCGGTGCCGACCCGTTCGCCGATGAACAGCATCGGCGCCTCGTCGCGCTCGCCCTCGCCGATCACCACGCTGCCCTCGATCGGCAGCACCATCAGCTCAGCGCGCATGGCATCGACGGCGGCCTGATCGGCCTCCTTCTCGCGGCCATGGCCCCGCAGGCGGGCCGCGGCGATGGCGGCGGCTTCCGTCACCCGCACCAGTTCGAGGGTCAGGCCCCGCGCCGTGGGATCGCTGAAGATCCCGGTCTTAGCCACCGACATCGCCCTACGTTCCTTATCCCCTCGGGTCCGGTCTGTTCCGGCCGGTGCCGATTGTCTCATCTCGCCCCGGACCGTTCTCGGATCCGTTCGGGACGAAGCGCGGTGCCATGACCGCGCGTTCCCCTACAGGACGTTCTTTTCGGCAAGATTGTGCCGGAAACGGGCGCCGGGGCTTCCTGTACCCGCCTATTCGCGCTCGATTCGGATCAGTTGCGGCGCCTCGGCGAGCAGGCCGTCGCGGCCGATGGCGGCCAGCGCCTCGCGCACGTTGCCCTCGGTGGCGGCATAGGTGATCAGCACCAGCGGCACGGGCTGGCCGGACAGCCCCTGCGGGTCGCTGGAGGCGGCCTTGGCCGAGCGGCGCTGGACGATGCTCTCGATCGAGATGTTGGCCTCCGCCATCCGGGTGGCGACGCCGGCGGCGACGCCGGTGCGGTCGTGGACGGTGAGGCGGATGTAGTAGCCGCCCTCGTGGCGCTGCATCTCGACCCGGCGCGGGGCTGCGAGGCGCGCCACCGGCTGCCCGAAGGTTGGGCGCACGAGGCCGAGGGCGACATCGGCGATGTCGGCGACGACCGCGGAGGCCGTGGCCGCCCCGCCCGCGCCGGGGCCGATCAGGGTCAGTTCGCCGACGGCGTCGGCATCGACGGTGACGGCGTTGGTGACGCCCATCACCTGGGCGATGGCCGAGGCCTTCGGCACCATGGTGGGGTGCACCCGCTGCTCGATGCCCTCGTCGGTCGCCTGGGCGACGCCGAGGAGCTTGATGCGGTAGCCGAGCTCGTCGGCCATGGTGAGGTCGAGGGGCTGGATCGCCGAGATGCCCTCCACCGAGACGCCCTCGGCGTCGATCTCCACGCCGTAGGCGAGGCTCGTGAGGATGGCGAGCTTGTGGGCGGTATCGAAGCCCTCGACGTCGAAGGTCGGGTCGGCCTCGGCGTAGCCGAGCGCCTGCGCGTCCTTGAGGCAGGCCTCGAAGGTCAGCCCCTCCGCCTCCATGCGGCTGAGGATGTAGTTGCAGGTGCCGTTGAGGATTCCGTAGACGCGGCTGATGTCGTTGCCGGCGAGCCCCTCGCGGATCGCCTTGATGACCGGGATGCCGCCCGCCACCGACGCCTCGTAGGCGAGCGCCACGCCGCGCTCCTCGGCCATGCGGGCGAGCGCCGCGCCGTGATGGGCCAAGAGCGCCTTGTTGGCGGTCACGACATGCTTGCCGGCCCCGAGCGCCGCCTCGACCGCCGCCTTGGCTGCCCCTTCCGAGCCGCCGACGAGTTCGACGAACACGTCGATCTCGCCTGAGCGTGCCAGCGCGACCGGATCGTCGAACCAGTGCAGGCTCGACAGGTCCACGCCGCGGTCGCGGCTGCGGTCGCGGGCGGAAACGGCGGTGACGGTGATCGTGCGGCCGGTCGCGGCGGTGAGCGCCTCGGCGCGGCGGGCGACCATGCGCAGGACGGAGGCACCGACCGTGCCGAGCCCCGCGATGCCGAGGCGAAGGGTCTGCGTCATGGGAGTTCGCACCGTGATGGACGTTGGGACCGGACCTGTTCCGGACCGCCGCCCGACGGTTCGACGCGGCTCGAGGAACCGCCGGGGCGGCGATTTTTCCCGAGGGGCGCGGGGACACATCCGGAACGGCGCGCACTTCTGCAACGATTTGGGGCCGGTGCGCAAGGAAACGGGGCGGCCGGGGACGCGCCTCAGACTTGGCTTTGCCGAAGATCGGCCTCAAATCGCGCGCTCTTCTCTCCGCTCGGCACCGCCACGCTCGAGCGCCCCGCTCGGCGGCGATGCCGGTGACGACGCGACGGCGCCGCTGGGCGCGATTTTCGAGGAGTTTCGACGATGAGGGGCTTCCTTCTCGGCGGCGTGATGGCGGGCGCGCTGGTGCTCGGCGCGGCCCCGGCCGCCCAGGCACGGGACGGCATCGGTGCGGGCGGGGCGGCCGCCCTCGGCGTGCTCGGCGGCCTCGCCGTCGGCGGCGCGATCGCGGCCGCCAACGATCCCTATTATCCGGGCAAGCCGGTCTACCGGGCGCCCCCGCCGCCGGTCTATGTCGAGGGCCCGATCTGCCATTTCGAGCGTCGCGAGACGGTCGATCCCTACGGCGACATCTACGTCCGGCGCGTGCGCGTCTGCGAGTGAGGCGGCGCCTTTCACGCGCTGGAAGGTGTAATCCCCTGTCTGTGCCCGACGGAACCGGGCTCGGAATGTGGGTTCACGGCTCTCGACGTCCGTCGCCCCTCTCACGAGCGCCCGTCATCCCGGGGCCGCGCAGCGGAACCCGGGATCCACCCGTGATGCGGGGCCACAAGGAAGGCCGCGCTTGAACGTGGATTCCGGGCTCGCCTATCGGCGCCCCGGAATGACGAGCGGGGATGCAGCCGTTCTGCATCCCGAGCTGTCCATCGTGGTGATCCGACTTCGCAGCTCGGCCCGGCCGAGAGGCGGCGAAAATTGGCTCAGCGCGGCTGCAGGCTGTCCACCACCTGGCGGAACAGCGGCAGCATCGTCTCCCGCTGGTCGGCGCGGGTGACGCCGACGGCGCGGATATAACCGTCCGGGTTGAAGCGGATCGTCTGCGAGACCACCACCGGCTGGCCCGAGGGAATGTCGACGGCGCGGGCCACGATCTCGTGCCAGTCGATGCCGTTCTGGCGGTAGCTCTGCGAACGCTCGATGATGAATTCCTTCATCGTCTGGTTGGCGTAGAGCGAGGCGCGGGCGAAGCCGTCGCGCTGCTCCTGGGGCGTGGGCTGCTGCACCGCCTGGGCGATGACGAGGATCGGCTGTTCCAGGTTGGTGACCTGATCGCGCGGGCCCAGCGTCAGCAGCACGGAATTGCCGGCCAGCGCCCGCACCGGGCGGAAGCCCGCGAGGTCGCCGATGCGGAAGGGCAGGGCGGCGATCTGGTCGTCGAGGCTCAAGGCCCCGCGGATGCGCACGCCGGTGAGCATGCCGCGCATGGTCTCGTCGGTCTCGGCCTCGACCGCGGCCTGGGCGATGATGATGCCGGTCACCTCCTTGGCGCCGACGATCAGCAGCCACTTGCGCGCCGCGGGCATGCCCTGGCCGTCGGCGGCCGTCTGCTCGCCGGTGAACAGCACGCCCTCGGCACCGCCGTCGAGGGTCACCGGCTCGCGACTTTGGACGACGAGCCCCTGCGTCTTGAGGTTCTCGTCGGTGAAGCTCTGCTTGAGTTCCGGGTAGGCGCCGGCCGGCAGCTCGACCACGGAGAGCATCGCGCCGCCGCCGATGCGCTCGAAGCCGGTGAAGCGCTTCGAGATCGTCATGTCGGAGGGAGGCTTGAAGCCGAAGCGGGAACTCGGCGGGAAGACCGCCTCCTCGGCGCGGGCCGGCGCGGGCGAAACGGACACGGCCCCCGCCAGCAGCGCCGCCGCGAGGAGGGCGGCGGCGAGCCCGCGGGAGAACAGACGCAACGGCATCACAGGTTGTCTCCGAAGAGCCCTTCTCGGCTGAGGCCCATCTGCGATGGGTCGTCCGCCGCCGATTTCCTGTCAAGCGCGGCAGAACGCCGGGGTGACGCGGGGATTACGTCGCGGATCGTCCGCGCCAGCGCCGCCATTGCCGCTCGATCCAGCGGGCGGACTTCTCCATCGGCACCTTGAGGGCGGGCACGTCCTGCGCCAGCAGGGCGAGGCCGAGCGGCAGCATCCACAGGCCCAGCACCGGCAGGATCGAGAAGACGCCGCCGAGCATCAGCAGGATCGCCGCCAGCAGCCGCACGGGAAAGCGGGCCGGCTCGCGCAGCCACCGGACCGCGCGCTGCGCCCAATCGGGAAGTTTTTGGCTGGCGCGGTCGACCCGCTCGTCCCAGTCATGCGCCGTGACAGGTCCGGTGCCCGGCTCCGTGCCTTGCCTCGCCTGCCCGTGTTCCATGTCGCGCGCGCTCTCCATTGTCCTCCAATGACGAAGCGGGCCGAAAGGTTCGCGGTTTCCTCACCCGGCGATGAACAATCCGGCGATGGCCGCGCTGGTGAGGTTCGACAGTGTGCCCGCCAGGATCGCCCGCAGGCCGAACCGGGCGATCTCGGGCCGGCGCTCGGGCGCGAGGCTGGTGAAGCTCGCGAGCTGGATCGCCACCGAGGCGAGGTTGGCGAAGCCGCAGAGCGCGAAGCACAGGATCGCGGCGGTGCGCGGATCGAGGGTTCCGGCCTTCAGGGTCGGCGAGAGACTGGCATAGGCCAGGAACTCGTTGAAGGCGATCTTCTGGCCGATTGCCGCGCCGACGAGGGTCGCCTGTTCCCAGGGTACGCCGAGCAGCCAGGCGAGCGGCGCCAGCACGACGCCGAGGATGCCCTCGATCGAGAGGCCGGCAAACCCGAACAGGCCGCCGGTCCAGCCGATCGCCGCGTTCACCAGCGCGATCAGCCCGACGAAGGCGATCAGCATGGCCCCGACCGCGACCGCGACGCCCAAACCCTTCTGCGTGCCGTCGGCGGCGGCCTCGATCAGGTTGGCCGCCCGCGCCTCGCCGAACTCGACCCGCGTCGTCAGGATGCGCGTCGGCTCGGTCGAGGGCACGAGGATCTTGGCGTAGAGCAGCCCGCCGGGGATCGCCATGAACGAGGCGGCGAGGAGATACGGCATCGGCACGCCGAGCGCGGCGTAGCCGGCGAGGATCGAGCCGGCGGTGGAGGCCGCACCGCTCGTCATCACCGCGAACAGTTCGGCCCCGGTGAGGGCGGCGAGGAAGGGGCGCAACGCCACGGCGATCTCGCTCTGGCCGATGAAGATGGTGACGACCGCCGAGAAGGATTCGATCGGCGAGGTGCCGAGCAGCCGCCGCAGGGCCGCGCCGAGGAACCGCGCCAGCGCCTGCATCAGGCCGAGATGGTAGAGCACGCCGATCAGCGCCGAGACGTAGAGGATCTGCGGCAGGACCCGCAGGGCCAGGATGAATCCCGAGCCGCCGAACAGCTCGAACATCCGCGGCTCGACGAGGCCGCCGAACAGAAAGGCGGTGCCGCGGTCGCCGAAGGAGAGCACGGTGGTGACGACATCCGCCACCGCGCCGAGCGCCCGCTGCCCGGCGGGCACGAACAGCATCAGCGCGCCGATCCCGACCTGGAGCGCTAGGGCGGCGAACACCACCCGCGGCCGGATCGCCCGCCGGTTCACCGAGAACAGCCACGCCACCGCGAGCAGCAGGGCGAGGCTCGCGCCGGCGTGGAACACCCTGTCGAGCATGTTTGTGTCGTCCGGATTGCGGGCGAAGCTGCGCCGTTCGGGGCGGATGCGTGATCCGGGCCAGGGCCGCAAGCGGCGGGCCGATCGTCCGGATCAGGCGAAGCGCCAGACCGAGGAGCGCTTGATCTCGGCATCCTCCAGCGCCCGCGTGACGGGCACCTCGTAGGTCGCGAGCGGGATCAGCCGCTCGCGGGGCAGGTAGCTTCGGCCCGGATCACCGATCAGCACCGTGCGGCCGCGCCCGTGCAGGTCGCCGAGCCAGCCGCCCACCGCCGCGCCGAGGTCGCGTTCGTAGAAGATGTCGGCGGCGAGCACGCACTCCGCCTCCGTGCCGATCAGGTCGGTCCCGACGGCAGTGATGCGTTCGGCCACGCCGTTGGCCTCGGCGTTGAGCGGGATCGCGTGCAGCGCGAAGGGATCGAGGTCGCTCGCGGTGACGTGGGCCGCGCCCGCCTTCGCCGCGGCGATGGCGACAAGGCCCGAGCCCGAGGCGAAATCGACGACGCGCCGCCCCGCCACCGTCGCCGGGTTGTCGAGGATGTAGCGGGCGAGCGCCTGCCCCCCGGCCCAGGCGAAGGCCCAGAACGGCGGCGGCAGGCCGATCGCCTCCAGCTCGTCCTCGGTCTTCTGCCACAGCGCCGTGGCCTCGTCGGCGACGTGCAGGACGATCTCGGGCGCGTGCGGGACCGCGCGCAGCGCCGTGTGCTCGCGGATGAAGCGGAGGGGGTCGGCGGATGCTCTCATGAGGCCAGAAGCTCCGCGTAGAGACCCGCCACCGTCTCCGCGACCGCGGCCTCCGTGTAGCCTCCCTCGAGGATCCGCGCCCGCGCCGCCGCGCCCATCCGCGCGACGAGCGCCGGATCGGCGGCGAGCCGGGTCAGCGCGGCGGCCAGCGCGGCGGCGTCGCCCGGCGGCACGAGCAGGCCCTCGCGGCCGTCGCGCACGAGGTCGCGGCAGCCCGGCACGTCGCTGGTGAGGATCGCCCGGCCGCAGGCGGCCGCCTCCAGCAGGGTGCGCGGCAAGCCCTCGCCGCCGCGGGAGGGCAGGCAGCCGACATGGTGGGCGGCGAAGGCGCCCGCCACGTCCCCGGTCGGCCCGTGCCACGTGACGCCGTCGCGCGACCAGTCCCGCAGGGTCGCCTCGGGGATCGCCCGGCGGTTGGAGGGATCGGGCGCGCCGTAGAGCGACAGCTCGACCGCGGCGCCCCCGGCGCGGGCCTGTCGCACCGCCTCGACCGCCACGTCGATCCCCTTCGACCACAGCATCCGGGCGACGATGGCGACCTTCAGCGGGGCCGGCGGCGGCGGCGGGCGGGGCGCGAAGGCGTCCGGATCGACCCCGGCACCGCCGACCAGGGTCACGGCGGTGTCGGACGGGTCGAGGCCCAGCGCGCGGGCATCGTCGGGGTTCTCGAACAGGAAGCGGGTCTGCCGGCTCGCCAGCGGGCCGCGGATCAGCCCCTTCAGCGCGAGGCGCGACAGCCGCCCGGTCGCGTCCTCGCGCGCACCCAGCAGCCCGAGGCCGGTCAGCGCGAAGATGCGGCGCGGGATGCCGGCCATCGCCGCCGCCGTGCCGCCGACGAGGATGCCGCGCAGGGCGATGCAGTGGACGATGTCGGCCTTGAGCGCCTTCAGGATCGCGGAGAGCTGGCCGGCGGCGTAGCCGGCCGCCATCGGGTTGAGGCTGGAGCGCTCCGCCTCCAGCGGCACCACGCGGATGCCGGCGGCTTCGATCGCGGCGCGGTGCGAGCGCACCCGCGTCACCACGGCGACGGAGAGGCCCATCTCCGTGGCGGCGCGGGCCATCGGCAGGAAGTGCGAGGCGAAGAACCAGTCCTCGGTGACGACGAAGACGAGGTTTTTGCCAGCGTAAGACGTTGTGGAGGCGGTCATCCTGCGTGGCCATAGCACGGGGGACGCTCCGGAACAGCGCCGCCTCCTGCCCGGTTGTCGCCCCACGGATCAGGGAGGGCGTCATGCTGTCGGACGAGGCCGGAGCCGGCGTGGTCGATCCCCGCGAGGCCGCGCGGGATGCGGGCCTGCGCTACGTGGACGATTCGAAGCCCGGCCTGCGGCGCAAGCGCAACGGCAAGGGGTTCCGCTACATCGACCCGAAGGGCGCCGCGGTCCGCGACGCGGAGGAGATCGCCCGGCTCAAAAGCCTCGCGATTCCGCCCGCCTACACCGATGTGTGGATCTGCCCGCATCCGAACGGCCATATCCAGGCGACCGGGCGCGACGAGAAGGGGCGCAAGCAGTACCGCTACCATCCCCGCTTCCGCGAGGCGCGGGAGGCCTCGAAGTTCCACCGCATCATGGCCTTCGCCGAGGCCTTGCCCGGCATCCGCGCGCGGATCGACGCCGACATGGGCAAGCGTGGCCTACCGCGGGAGAAGGTTCTCGCTACCGTGGTCCATTTGCTCGAGACCACGCTGATCCGCGTCGGCAACGACGACTACGCCCGCTCCAACAAGAGCTACGGTCTGACCACCCTGCGCGACCCGCACGTGAAGGTGGCCGGGTCGGAGATGCGCTTCCGCTTCAAGGGCAAGAGCGGCAAGGAATGGTCGGTCTCGGTGCGCGACCGGCGCGTGGCCAAGATCGTCAAGGCCTGCCAGGACCTGCCCGGCCAGGAGCTGTTCCAGTATCTCGACGAGGACGGCGAGCGGCGCGACGTCACCTCTTCGGACGTGAACGCCTATCTTCGCGAGATCACCGGCGAGGACTTCACCGCCAAGGACTTTCGAACCTGGGCCGGCACCGTGCTGGCGGCGCTGGCGCTGAGGGAGTTCGAGGCGTTCGACAACGCCGCCAAGGCCAAGAAGAACCTGCGTGCCGCGATCGAGTCGGTCTCGTCCCGGCTCGGCAACACGCCGACGATCTGCCGCAAGTGCTACATCCACCCGCAGATCCTCGATTGCTACCTCGAAGGCGGGATGCTGCTTCAGGTGAAGGAGGCGGTCGAGGGCGAGCTGAAGAACGGGCTCGATCAGCTGCGCCCAGAGGAAGCGGCGGTGCTGAGCCTGCTGCGGGGCCGGCTGGAGCGGGTGGCGAAGGCCGCCGGGGCCGATGCCGGCGGTACGGCGGAGGGGCCGGCGAAGATCGAGCCGCCGCGCCAGACCGGCGGCCGCAAGGCGAAGGCGGGCTCGAAGCGCGCGGGCGGACGGCGCCGGGCGGCGTGAGCCGCCGCCGGGCGCCCGGTCAGCCCGCGCTCTGGACGATGGCGCCGTACCAGCCGAGCCCACGATAGGTCTCGTAGCCCGGGGTACGGTGGAAGGCGGTGACGGTGCCGGTGTGCGGATCGCGGACGACGCCGCGCTCACGCCCGTTCAGGTCGACGGCCAGAGTCTCGCCGAGCACGCCCTTGCCATCGGAGGCGGCCAGGATGCGGCGCTGCGCGTCCACCAGGAGCACGCGGGTGCGCGCCCGATCCTCCTGCGCGATCCGCACGCCCTCGACGATGGCCCGCGCCTGCGCCTCCCAATCGAAGTGGATGGCGAGGACGCCGCAGGGCCGCCCGCTGCCGCCCGTCTCGTAGATCCCGGCGGCGTAGGTGGCGACCCCTGCGCCGCCGAGCTGCGGCTCGCGCCGGACCTCGCCCGGAACGTAGTCGTCGCCGCTCGGCAGGCGGATCGCGTCCCGGAACCACGTCTCGCCGGCGACGCTGTGCCCGCGCAGGTTCGGGTAGCGGTCCGGCCGGCCGTTGGCGAGCACGGTCCCGTCACGGCCGCACAGCCAGAGATCGAGATAGACGGTGTAGGCCGACAGGATCACCCCGAGCCGCTCGGAGGCATAGGCGGCGGCATGATCGGCGGCGCCGTCCCGGTCCGGCCGCGCGGCGCAGGCGACCACCGCGGCATCGGTCGCCCACCAGCGTACGTCGCAGGTCCGTTCGTAGAGGTTGCGGTCGATCAGCTCGATGGCGTTGAGGGAGAGATCGACCAGACGCTCGCTCTCGGCCTTCGCCGTCATCGCAGCGACGCCGCGCTGCAGGGCGTCGATGCGCGTGGTGAGCCCCGTCTCCAGTTCCTGCGCCAGGGCCTCGATCTCGGCACCGATGCCGCGCACCTCCTGGGCCACCACCGAGAAGCCGCGCCCGTGCTCCCCGGCGCGGGCCGCCTCGATCAGCGCGTTGAGAGCCAGCATCTTGGCCTGCGCGGTGATCTGCCGGATCCGGGCGACCCGGTCCCCGGCGATGCGGCCGACCTCCCGGGTCAGCTCGGCGAGGGTCGTCGGCTCGGATCCCGAAGGTGGCATCTCGTGCAGCCGGGGCGAGGGAATAATCGATGCGTGTGCCGTCATGGCGGAAACTCGGGGGACGTGTGAGACCTGTTTCCATCAGCAGGATTAACATAAGAATAAAACGAGAGGCTCCGCGACTTCAGGCGCAGATCCGGTGAAAGCCCGGCGCCCTGTCGCAGATCGTGCCGGGGGAGACGCCGGCACAGGCCGCCGCGCGACCCGATCGCGCGGGCGCAATCGGCGTTCACGGAGAACCAGCGCAGCGCAATCCGGTTGACGGATGGATCGGCGCGGCCGCCCGTGCCGCGCGACGCCCGCTGCCGTGCACGAACCGCGGTTGCGAGACCGTCAGGCAAGACGATCTGGCAAAACGGTCAGGCAAGGCGGTCAGGCAAGACCGGTCGAGCCGGATCGATCGAGAAGGGGAAGCCATGGAACTCGACGCCCTGACGCTCTCGCGCATCCAGTTCGGCTTCACGATGGCCTTCCACATCATCTTCCCGGCCTTCACCATCGGCCTCGCCGCCTTCCTCGTGCGGCTCGAAGCGCAGTGGCTGTGGACGAGGAACCCGATGTACCGGGTGCTCTACCGGTTCTGGGTGAAGGCCTTCGCGGTCTCCTTCGGCCTCGGCGTCGTCTCAGGGATCGTGATGAGCTACCAGCTCGGCACGAACTGGTCGCGCTATTCCGACTTCACCGGCAACGTGCTGGGGCCGCTGATCCAGTACGAGGTCATCACCGCCTTCTTCCTGGAGGCGGGCTTCCTCGGGATCATGCTGTTCGGCTGGGACCGGGTCGGCGACCGGCTGCATTTCCTGGCGACCTGCATGGTCTCGCTCGGCACGCTGATCTCGGCCTTCTGGATCCTGTCCGCCAATTCCTGGATGCAGACGCCGGCCGGCTTCACCATCGAGAACGGGCGGGCAGTCGCCACCGATTGGTGGGAAGTCATCTTCAATCCGAGCTTCCCGATCCGCTACGCCCACATGGTGCTCGGCTGCTTCCTCACCACGGCCTTCGCGGTGTCGGGCATGGCCGCCTGGATGATCCTGCGCGCCCGCAAGGAGCCGCCGGAGAAGGTGCAGGGCGCGCGGGTCTCGCTCTCCATGGCCCTGTGGTTCGCGCTGATCTTCACGCCGATCCAGATCTTCGTCGGCGACACCCACGGTCTCGGGGTGCTCAAGCATCAGCCGACCAAGCTCGCGGCGATCGAGGCGAACTGGGATACCCAGGCCAACATGCCGCTGCTGCTGTTCGCGATCCCGAACATGGAGGCCGAGCGCAACGACTTCGAGATCGGCATCCCGAAGCTCGGCTCCTTCATCCTCACCCACGACTTTTCCGGCGTCGTGCCCGGACTGAAGGACGTGTCGCCGGACAAGCGCCCGCCGGTCTGGCCGGTATTCTATTCCTTCCGCGCCATGGTCGCGATCGGCATGGCGATGCTGCTCTTGAGCCTGTGGAGCCTGTACCTGCGCTGGAAGGGCACGCTGTTCACGAACCGCGTCTTCCTCACCTGCGCCATGCTGATGACGCCCTCAGGGTTCGGTGCCGTGATCTTCGGCTGGTTCACCGCCGAGATCGGGCGCCAGCCCTACATCGTCTACGGCCAGCTCAAGACGGCGGATGCGCATTCGCCCCTGACGGCCCAGGCCGTCACCACCTCGCTCGTCGCCTTCATCATCGCCTACGCGATCATCTTCGGCTTCGGCAGCTACTACCTCGCCAAGCTCCTGCGCAAAGGCCCCGAACCGTTCGAGCCCGCGGTGCCCGGCCACGAGGTCGGCCGCAAGCCCAAGCGCCCGCTCTCGGCGGTGGACGAGAGCCTGGAGGCGCGCACCATCTGATCCCGGCCTCACGCCCGGACGGCGTGGGCCGCGTGGCGGACGGTGCTGCGGGGCGTCTCGGTGTCGAGAACCGGGGCGAGGCCGAGCTGCCGGGCGAGGGTGACGAGGTCCTTGAGGCGCCCGGTCTGCGTCTTGCGGCGCAGGTTCAGCCGGTGGGTCTCGACCGTCCGGACGCTGAGCGAGAGACGCCGGGCGACCTCCTTGTTGCTGAAGCCGGCGCTGAGGAAGCGCAGAACCTCCGCCTCACGCGGGGTCAGGCCGGCGGACGCGTCCGCGGCGGGGGAAGGGTCGGGGAGGGACGGGTCGGACGGCGCCGGCCCGGAGGCGATCCCGGTCGCGAGGGTCAGCACGCTGGCGCAGACCTCCTCCGTCGGCGTGGCCGAGCCCACGAAGGCATCGACGCCGGCCGCGAGCAGCCGGTTCATCGCCGCCGCATCGAGGGTCCGGAACACCGCCAGCACCCGCAGCCAGGGCCGACCGTCGCGCAGGGCCGCGATCCGGCCGCAACAGGCCTCGATCCGCGCGCCGTTCACCGGCACCAGAGCCACGGCCGGCGTCGGGCCGCGCCGGGCCAGGTCGTCCTCGCCGATGGTGCGCAGGGCCGGCGCATGCTCCAGCCCGGCCCGCATCCGCGCGTCGAGCCCGGCCGGCCCGTCGACGATCAACAGCTCCACCGCCCGGCCGGCGACGTGGCCTGCGGCGTGGCCCGCGGTGTGACTGATGGCCTGACTCATGCCGCTCCCCCTCTCGTCCCGCCGCAGAACGGTGCGGCCTGTGCGGGAGAGGAAGAACAAGAGTCGTTCCAGCGGTTTAGGGGGCTTTCGCGCCGCGAAACGTCCCCCCGCGGAGCCGGGCCGCGGCCGCCGTCCCGCTTCGGGACGGACCGGGGAGGCCGCCGCCGCTCAGCCGGCGCGGGCGAGGATGAGGTCGGCCATCGCCGAGACGACCCGGTTGCGGCCCGTCGCCTTGGCCTCGTAGAGGGCGATATCCGCCCGCTTCAGGAGACCTTCGACGGTCTCGCCGTCCGACCATTCGCTGACGCCGAAGCTGCAGGTGAGGCGCACCGGCCCCTTGGGCGAGCGGATGCGCAGGTCGGATGCCTTGAGGCGCAGGCGCGAGGCGATCGCCTCCGCCGCAGCGAGCGGGTGCCCGGCGACGATCACGGCGAATTCCTCACCGCCCAGGCGTCCGGCGATCCCCTCCGGCTCGATCAGCCCGGCCACGGCCTTGATCGCCGCGTCGCCGACATCGTGCCCGTACTCGTCGTTGATGCGCTTGAAATGGTCGATGTCGAGAAGGATCGCACACAGATTCCCGAACGGGCCGGCCTTCTGGGCGGCGTCCCGCGTGCGCTGCAGGAAGGCGCGGCGATTGAGCAGGGCGGTGAGCGGGTCCGTCTCGGCGAGCCGGATCAGGTCGCCCTGGAGCGTGGTGAGGCGCTCGGCGGCGCGCAGGCGTGCCTGAAGCTCCTCGGCGCCCGGCGGCTTGTCGATGAAGTCGTCGGCGCCGCTGTCCAGCGCCTCGGCGAGGTTGCGGGCGTTGCGGGCCGAGGACATGGCGATGATCGAGAGGGGGCGGCTCGACTCGGCCAGCAGCCGGGCCGACCAGCACAGCTCCAGTCCGCTCAGCGGCCGGACTTCCAGGCTCGTGATCAAGGCACGAACCTTCGGCGTATCGGTGACGTAGGCCAGGGCCTCGACGGAGTCTGTGAACTGCGTCACCACATGGCCGCGCGGTTCGAGCATGCCGGCCACGATCCGCAGGACAACGCGGCTCGAATCAACAATGACGATATGCACGGCGCTTGCCCCCGCTGACAGAGGGATTGTGCGCAAGACAAGTTAAGAGGCCGTCTAGAATACCGTCCGCTGTTGCAGGGGCCCTTGTTGCCAAAGCTGACACTAGATTTAAGGACGACGCACGAAAGCCGTTCTCCGAAGGTGGCGGATGCCGGCTCGGTCGCCGCGTCCGCCCCGGCTCGAACGGCGTCTATCGGGTGCGGCTCGGCACCCGCACGGACACCACCCGCGCGCCACTCTCCTCGATCTCCGAGCGGGGAGCGGGATCAGTCCAGATCCCCTTCGAATCCTTCGACAGGACCCGTGCGCCGCGCCGCCGTATGGCGGGACGGTTGCCGGCGGAGCCCTGCCCCTCGATCACGGTGAGGGTCGGGCGCGCGGCGGGAGCCTCGCGGATGCCGGCAAGCGTCGGGACGCCGTAGGTGCCGTAGCCCCAGGCCGGCGGCACGATCCGGCTCGTGCTGGGAAGCCCGGTGAAGGGCGCGCCGAGATAGGCCCCCTCGACGGCGGGCCCGGCGAAGCGGTGGCCGGTCCCGACATAGCGGTCGCTATAGCTGTAGCCGTAAGGGTCGGCGGCGGCGCCGGAGACGGCCCCGAGCGTGATCAGGGTGGCGAGGCCGGCGGCGCGGGCGAGGGCGGGACGCATGGATCAAGTCTTCTCCGGAAGGCGCATTCCGAGACTGCGCGTCGAGATCTGCGCGCAACCGTCAAACGAAGTCGGCAGCGCCCATGCTCGTTCCACTCGCCCCCGTCGCGCCAGCCGATGCAGAGTGCTGAGATGGGCACCCCGTCCGCGGACCGGCCCGCGCTCAGCGGCAGATTGTGACGCGGCGGACGATCCAGCCTTCCCCCTCGATCCACAGGCGGCGGCGCTGCTTGTTGCAGTTGGCGCTGTCCTCCTCGCTGTCGGCGATCGCGGTGGTCGCGGCGGTCTGAGAAACCTGCGTCGCCTCCGCGACCTGGGTCGTGCTGCGGCCGGCACCCGGCGCGGCGAGGCTCGGCGCGGTGCTCAGGCCGATCAGGACGAGGCCGGCGAAAGCGGCCGCGGCGGTGGAATGCGCGATCATGGTATCCTGCCCGCGCGCCGTGGCCGGCACGCTTCAACGGTTCGGTTGGAGGCGGCCGGTGGCCCGTGATGCAGGCGCCGCCGCGTATTGCATGAACAATCCCCAACGTGGCCATTGAGTTTCGTGGCACTTCCCGGAAAACGGCGAAAATTTGTCTTCAGCCTGAAGCGATGCCTGCGTCGCTTCGGCGCGATCTCGTGCCGGCTTCGCCATGCTTGCGAGAATGGTGCAAAGGGTTGTACTGGCATCGAAATGCGGAAGATCGGTGCTTCGTCGGCCGAACCCGCGCTGCTGTTCTTGTTAGGAACCTTTCTAAACTAGATTTTACATTGGAATATCGTCACGTCGTGACAAGTATTGGTGGCGCCGCGAAGGGCTGTGCCGCCGTCGAGGCAGACAATCCGCGGGACCTGCGTCCGCGCGGATCGAATCGGGAGCAAGTGGATGACGGACGGATCGACGTTCGTGCAGGCTTTCATGATCCTGTTCCGTGAGGGACTGGAGGCCCTGCTGGTGATCGCGGCCCTCGCCGCCTTCCTTCGTCGCGCGAATGCGGCGGAGCGGATCGCGCCGGTCTATCTGGGCGCGCTCGCGGCGGTCGTCGCCAGCCTCGGCATGGCGTGGGTGTTCGAGACCTATTACGACGGCAACCACAGCGACCTGTTCGAGGCCGGGGTGATGCTCGCGGCCGCGGTGCTGCTGTTCTACATGAGCGGCTGGCTGTTCGTCCGCCAGGACCCGAAGGCGTGGCAGGCCGACCTCAACCGGCTCGCCGAGCGGGCGCTCGGGGCGGGCACCGTGCTGTCGCTCGCCGGCATCGCCTTCCTGGCGGTGTTCCGCGAGGGCGCCGAGACCATCCTGTTCGTCCACACCCTCGCCAAGACCGGCAACGGCTTCGACGCCTCCCTGCTCGGCGGCCTCGCCGCCGCGACTCTGGCGCTGGTGGTGATGTTCGTGGCGATGCAGTGGCTGGCCCTGCGCCTGCCGCTGCGCCCGATGTTCATCGTGACCTCGGCCTTCCTGTTCTTCATGGGCCTGCGGATGGTCGGCGAGGCCTTCCAGGAGCTTCAGGAGCAGGCGCTGATCCCCTTCACCACCGACGGCGTTCCTGCCTTCGTCTCGGAATGGGGCCTCAGCAACGGCAGCTGGGAGGCGCTCGGCACGCAGCTCGCGATCCTGGCGGTCGCGGTGGCGGCCTGCCTCGTCAGCGTCCTGCGCAAAGGTGCGGGCAAGGGGGGCGCCAAGGAGTCCCGCGAGGGCCGGCCGGTCTCGGCCGCGTCCTGACATCGGCCGAGGGCGCTCCCGCTAGGGGGCGCCGGTTCGATCCCACGCCGCCGGTTTCCGGCGGCGTTTTTCGTTTCGGTGCCTGCCGGCGTCAGGGATCGCGCCAGAGCGGCTTCGGTCCTCGCCCGGGCGCCGTCTCAGCCCTTCAGCCGGGACTTGATCCGGTAGGTGAGCCCGTCGCGCACGTCGCGGTAGCCGTCGAGGCGCTGCTCGCGCGTCCCGTCCTGCACCAGCGTCGGATCCGGCGTCGGCCAGTACTCGACATCCGCCGCGAGGGTATGGGTCAGTTCGAGGGCGCGGTGGTGCGCCTCCGGCGAGAGGGTGATGATCAGGTCGAAGTTCAGCCCCTCCCAATCCTCCAGCTGCTCGATGGTGCGCGGCTTGTGGCGGGAGGCGTCGATGCCGATCTCGTCCAGCGCCGCGACCATGAACGGGTCGCTCGGCTCGCCCGAGCGCACGCCGGCCGACTGCACGTAGGTGGACTTGCCGAAATAGTGGCGCGCGATCGCCTCCGCCGCCAGGGAGCGCACCGCGTTGAAATTGCACATGAACAGGACGGACTGAACCCGCCGCTTCTTCGGCCCGGTCCCCGGGATCGCGTCGTCCGTCATGCCTCGCCTGGGAGCGTCGTCCCGCGGGGCCGCCGGCTTGTCGGAAAAGACGATGCAATCACTGCGGCCTCTTGCACCGTGACCTCTCGCGAAACGCCCCCGCCGCCTTGCGCCGATGCACCACGGATCGGGCGTTTCGTGAGGTGCTCGCGCACACGCTGATATAGGACCGGCTCACGCTTCCCGGAAGCGTATCGTTTTGCCGATCCGTGCCCCTGTCGCGGCAGGATGCTGCCGGTTCTCTCAGCCCTTCCAGTGCAGGGCGAAGATCAGGGTGAACAGGCGTCGCGCCGTGTCGTGGTCGAGATCGACCTTGCCCTCGAGGCGCTGCCGCAGCAGTTCGGACGCCTCGTTGTGCAGGCCGCGCCGGCCCATGTCGATCGCCTCGATCTGCGTCGGCGAGGCGGTGCGGATCGCGCTGTAGTAGCTCTCGCAGATCATCTCGTAGTCGCGGATGACCCGGCGGAAGGGGGTGAGCGAGAGCAGATGGGTCATCACCGGCTCGCCCGCCTCCGTCGCGATCGCGAAGGACAGCTTGTTCTCGACGAGGCCGAGCACCAGCCCGTAGGGTCCCTGGTCGCGATCCGGGATCGTGAAGCAGTTCTCCTCCAGGATGTCGTAGATCGCGATGGCGCGCTCGTGCTCCTGATCGGGATTGCCCCGGCCGATCGAGGCCTCGTCGAGGCGCACCGCCGCGAGCCGGTTCCGCGGCTTCTCCGGCGCTGCGTCTGCCCCCTGCTTCGGTTCGGCCTTCATCGCCGCCGCCTTCTCGCGTAGGCGCCCGGAACCCGAGCGCGCTCTTGCCGTCCCATGAGCCGCAAGCCCGCGCGACAGGCAAGCTGTCCCGCGGCGGCGGCCCGAAAAGTGATCGTCGGCCCCGAAAGGGGGCCGGCGTCAGAGGTTGAGCCGGATCGCCACGGAGCGGGCATGCCCGTCGAGGCCCTCCGATTCGCCCAGCGCGATTGCGGCGGGGCCGAGCGCCCGCAGGGCGGCCGGATCGCAGCGCAGGATCGAGGTGCGCTTCATGAAGTCGAGCACCCCGAGCCCCGAGGAGAACCGCGCCGAGCGGGCGGTCGGCAGCACGTGGTTCGGGCCGCCGACATAATCTCCGATGGCTTCCGGCGTGTGCGCGCCGAGGAAGATCGCCCCCGCATTCCGGATTTTCCGCGACAGTGCCTCGGCATCCTCGGTCTCGATCTCGAGATGCTCGGGGGCGATGGCGTCGACCAGCGGCACCGCCTCGTCGAAATCGCGGACGCGGATGATCGCGCCGTAATCGCGCCAGCTGGCGCGGGCGATCTTTTCCCGCTTCAGGGTCGTCAGGGCGCGCTCCACCGCCGCCTCCGTCGCCTCGGCCAGGTCGTCCGAATCGGTGATGAGTACGGACTGCGCCGCCTCGTCGTGCTCGGCCTGGGCCAGGAGGTCGGCGGCGATCCAGTCGGGATTGGCGTGACCGTCGGCCAGGATCAGCACCTCGGAGGGGCCGGCGATCATGTCGATGCCCACCTGCCCGAACACCCGGCGCTTGGCGGCGGCGACCCAGGCATTGCCGGGGCCGACGATCTTGGCCACCGGCGCGATCGTTTGCGTGCCGTAGGCGAGCGCGGCCACCGCCTGCGCTCCGCCGACCCGGTAGATCTCGGTGACGCCCGAGAGCTGCGCGGCGGCCAGCACCAGCGGGTTGAGCTGGCCCTCGGGGGTGGGCACCACCATGACGATGCGCGGCACGCCGGCCACCCGCGCCGGCACCGCGTTCATCAGCACCGAGGACGGATAGCTCGCGGTGCCGCCGGGGACGTAGAGGCCGACGGATTCGAGCGCGGTCCAGCGCCAGCCGGCGGTGACGCCGAGATCGTCGGTGGAGAGGTGGTCCTCGGGGATCTGGCGGCGGTGGAACGCCTCGATCCGTTCGGCGGCGAGCGCCAGGGCGGCGCGGGCCTCAGGGGGGCAGGCGGCGACGGCCGCCTCCACCTCCTCGGCCGTGATGCGGAGCGCGGCGGGCGAAAAGTCCTGGCCGAGCCGGTCGAAGCGGCGGGTGTAGTCGACGAGCGCCGCATCGCCGCCGGAGACGACGCCCGCGATGATGCCGCGCACGGTCTCGTCCACGTCCTGCGAGATCTCGCGCTTGAGGCCGAGCAGGCGCTTGAACGCCTCCCCGAATTCGGGGGAGCGGCTGTCGAGACGGATCATCGGGCGATATCGGCGGTTCGGGGGAGGGGGGTCACGGGCGGTTCTCGACGAGGTTGCGCACGGCCTCGTGGTCCGGGCGGCCGTCGGCCTCCCAGACGGGGCCGAGATCCTTCAGGCGCACCTCGATGCATTCGAGTTCGAGCCGGATCGCGGCCCCGCCGGAGAAGATCAGGGTGGCGATGCCGGAGGGAGCCTCGGTTTCCTCGAAGGTGATCGCCAGGAGGCTCAGCGGGTCGTCGGAGGTCGCTCCCGGCGTGATGCCCTTGGCCTTGACGGAGAGCACGCGCTCGAAATGCAGGCCGGCGAGCCGGCGCCGCGGCGGCTGGCCCTCGGGCACCGACCAGTCGAAGCGGCGCGCGGCCAGGGCGAAGCGGTGCTCGCCCGGCAGCCACGCCAGATCCTCCGCCCGCAGGATCGCGTCCTGCAGGTGGGCGGAGATGACGGCGAGATCCTCGGCGTCGAGGGCAGCGAGCTTGAGAAGCTCCATCACTTACGCTCCGGGCTCCCCGACCGAACGCGCGGGAAGCGGATTTCGAGGCGTAGGTAGCGAGGCGATCCGCCCGCGGCAACCGGCGGCGCGGAAGCGTTCCGCGTTCAGACGGGCGGAAGGCCGCGCGGAAGGGCCTGCGGAAAGCCGGGCGGATGGGGTTCCCGTGGCTCTTTCGGGCTCATCGTGCGTTCATGAGCGCAAGGCTACGGTCGGCGCGACTTTTTCAAGTCATCCGGAGGGGATGGGGACGATGCACAACGGAGTTCTGGCCATAGGGCGCACCTTGGGGGTGGTCCTGGCCCTCGGGTTCGTGGCGAGCCCGGCGAGCGCCCAGTATTATCGTGACGGCTATGACGGCCCGCGGCGCTACGACGACGGCTACGGCCGCCGCTCGCGTGATGATGACGACGGCTATGGCCGGCGCCGCTACGGCGAGGATTTCGATCGGCGTCGCCGCTACGACGACGATGACGGTCCGCGTTTCCGGGGCCCGCCGCGCGGCCGCGGCGGCAGCATCTGCGTCACCGCCCGCGGCAGCTGCCCGACGGCGTTTGCTCCGCCGAACGCTCCCTGCGCCTGCGACATTCCCGGTTTCGGCGTGAAGCGCGGCGCCGTCGCCCGCTAATCGAACGGCAACGGCCTCACGTGACGGCCTGCACGATGTGCAGGCCGTTCCTGTTCGAGGAGGCGGCTCGAGGGCCGTCAGGCCCGCACGCGCTCGATCCGTGCGCCGCAGCGGCCGAGCTTGGCCTCCAGCGCCTCGAAGCCGCGGTCGAGATGGTAGACGCGGTTGATCTGCGTCTCGCCCTCGGCGGCCAGGGCGCCGATCACCAGCGAGACCGAGGCGCGCAGGTCGGTGGCCATTACCGGGGCGCCCTTCAGGCGCTCCACGCCCTCGACCACGGCGAGATCGCCGTCGAGGCGGATCCGGGCGCCCAGCCGCGCCAGCTCCTGCACGTGCATGAAGCGGTTCTCGAAGATCGTCTCGCGGATGCGCGACTGGCCCTTGGCCAGCGTCATCAGCGCCATGAACTGGGCCTGGAGATCGGTAGGGAAGCCTGGGAACGGGTCGGTGGTCACGTCGGCCGGGCTGATGCCGCCGCCGTTGCGGCGCACGCGGATGCCGTCGGGCAGGGCCGTGATCTCGGTGCCGGTGGACGCCAGCACGTCGAGGGCGGAGGCCAGCAGCTCGGTGCGGGTGTTGACGAGGGAGACGTCGCCCCCGGTCATCGCCACCGCCATGGCGTAGGTACCGGTCTCGATCCGGTCCGGCAGCACCTCGTGGCGGGTGCCGCCGAGGCGTGCCACGCCCTCCACGACGATGCGCGAGGTGCCGGCGCCCTCGATGCGTGCACCCATTTTGATCAGGCACTCGGCGAGATCGACCACCTCCGGCTCGCGGGCGGCGTTGTCGATCACCGTGGTGCCGTAGGCGAGTGCAGCCGCCATCAGGGCGACATGGGTGCCGCCGACCGTGACGCTGGGAAACGTGATCTCGGCGCCGCGCAACCCGTTCTTGGTCTTGGCGACGACGTAGCCGCCATCGATCTCGATTTCGGCCCCGAGCTTTTCCAGTGCCATGATCAGCAGGTTGACCGGGCGGGTGCCGATGGCGCAGCCGCCGGGCAGCGATACCTTGGCCTCGCCGAAGCGGGCGAGCAGCGGCGCGATGACCCAGAAGCTCGCCCGCATGGTCGAGACGAGTTCGTAGGGCGCGGTGGTGTCGATGACGTTCGAGGCGGTGAGCCGGACGGTCTGGCCGGTCTCGGCGGTCTGGCCCGGACGCTTGCCGACGACCATGTGGTCGACGCCGTGATTGCCGAGGATCCGCGTCAGCGCCGCGATGTCGGCCAGCCGCGGCACGTTGATGAGCTCCAGCGTCTCCCCGGTCAGAAGGCTGGCGATCATCAGCGGCAGGGCCGCGTTCTTGGCGCCCGAGATCGGGATCGTGCCGTTGAGCGGCGTGCCGCCGGTGATGTGGATGCGGTCCATCGGGATCCTCGGAGCACCTCCGTTCCGGTCGCGGAGGTCGCCTTGCGTGCCGGGCGCGTGAGCGCCCCTCGTTCAGGGTGGAGGTATAGGCGGTATCCGGCAAAAAGAAGAAGCGTGGCCGTTCGGTTCCACCCCGCGTGCCGCGCATCGCTCCGACGATGGGGGGCGAAGAGGGGCGAATTGGGCGCGAGGAGGCGGTCGCGCAGTCCGCGTCACGCGTTCTCGGGCGGGCGTTCCTTCGGCGCGGGCTCGGATCCGGCGTCCGGTGCGGGGTCGGGCGTGGCGTCCGGCGCGTCGTCGGCCCGGCCCCGGGCCTGCGCCTTGCGGCGGCGCAGGTTGTCGCGCAGGGCCGCCTTGAGCCGAGCGGCGCGCTCGTCGTCCTTGGTTCCCATCGCGCGCGTTCCGACAACGATCCCAGACACGATCCGACGGACCCGGCCTGTCCGCTCCGTCGGTGCGGGCACGGGCCGTCGGGCGAAGGCCCTATCCCGGTTTTCCCGCCTTCGCCAGCGAGAGGACGGGCCGGCGGGCGGCCGATTCGTGCCGCGACGCATCGTCACCCGGAGGCGGTGCCGGTTCTCGCGGTCCGGTACGGCAACTCTGCCCGGCGCTCTTCGCAGCGCCCTCTGCATGGCCCTGGGCGCAGACCAAGCCATGGTCGAGACCGAGGGCGGGCAACATTGCGAGGCCATTCAGGCCGGTGCAAAGCAGGAATGTCTCGAACTCACCTTGAACCAGTTCGAAATTACCTCCTATCTTGCACGCACAGCGGCGCCGACGAGGGACTCGTCCCGAGAGGATAACGGAAGCCGCCGGCCGGACGGTGACGCGTGGCGGAGGCCGCGTCGCTCCCGAGGGGGCTGAAACCTCGGGAGATCACCACCCCGGCCGCGAACGGTTCGGCACCGCCTATCCGGGCAGCGCCCGAGCCTGAATTCTTTACCCGAGGCGTCCCAAGAAGAACGCCCGGCCAGCCGAAAGCGTCGAGGACGGATGCCCGTGAACCTGATGCCCGTGAACGCTGCCGACAGCGCCACCCTGTCCGACGAGTCGATCGTGGGCGGCGACGGCGGCGTGGACGACGCCGGTGTAAGCAATGGCCGGGCCAGATTCGAGCGCCCGCCGGTTCGCCCCGCCGGTCCGCGCACGGATTACGACGGCCATTTCCGCGCCGCCCTCGACCGGCTGCACGGAGAGCGCCGCTACCGCGTCTTCGCCGATATCGAGCGCATCTCGGGCCGCTTTCCCCAGGCCACGTGGCGCCGCCCGGAGGGCGGCAGCCGCGAGATCACCGTGTGGTGCTCCAACGACTATCTCGGCATGGGCCAGCACCCGGAGGTGGTCGGCGCCCTGACCGACACCGCCGCCCGCTGCGGCGTCGGCGCGGGCGGCACCCGCAACATCGCCGGCAACAACTCGCCGCTGGTCGATCTGGAGCGTGAGCTCGCCGACCTGCACGGCAAGGAGGCGGGCCTCGTCTTCACCTCGGGCTACGTCTCGAACCAAGCCGGCATCTCGACGATCGCCAAGCTGATCCCGAACTGCCTGATCCTGTCGGACGCCTTCAACCACAACTCGATGATCGAGGGCGTGCGCCATTCCGGCTGCGAGAAGCGCGTCTTCCGCCACAATGACCTCGAACATCTGGAGCAACTGCTCGCCGAGGCGGGCGACCGGCCCAAGCTGATCGCCTTCGAGTCGGTCTACTCCATGGACGGCGACGTGGCGCCGATCGCGGCGATCTGCGACCTCGCCGATGCCTACGGCGCCATGACCTATCTCGACGAGGTCCACGCGGTCGGCCTCTACGGCGAGCGCGGCGCCGGCATCGCCGAGCGCGACCGGGTGATGCACCGAGTCGACGTGATCGAGGGCACGCTGGCCAAGGGCTTCGGCTGCGTCGGCGGCTACATCACCGGGTCGGCGACCCTGTGCGACGCGGTGCGCTCGCACGCCGCCGGCTTCATCTTCACCACGGCCCTGCCGCCGGCCATCGCCGCGGCGGCGCGGGCCTCGGTGCGCTACCTCAAGCGCTCGACGGCCGAGCGCGAGGCGCATCAGCGCCAGGCCGCCCGCACCAAGGCGGCGCTGGAGGCGGCGGGCCTGCCGGTGCTGCACACCGAGACCCATATCGTGCCGCTGATGGTGGGCGATGCCGAGCTGTGCAAGGCGGCCGCCGATCACCTGCTGGAGCGCCACGGCATCTACATCCAGCCAATCAACTATCCGACCGTTCCCCGCGGCACCGAGCGCCTGCGGATCACACCCTCCCCCTTCCATGACGACGAGCGGATCGGGGCTTTGACGGCGGCGCTGGTCGAGACCTGGGACACGCTGGACCTGCCGCGGGCCGGAACGGTGTTCGCAGCCGCCGCGGAGTAGTCTTTTCGCGGGGGCCGCGGCGACGCTAGAACTGCCCCCATGGCCCCGGCTTTCGACCGCACCCGCCTGCTGCAGGCCCTCGAACGGCTCGGCGCGGACCTGTCCGCACGGGGGTTGTTCGTGGAGATGGCGATCTACGGCGGTGGGGCGCTGATGCTGCACTTCGCGTGGCGGCGCGGCACCGACGATGTCGATGCCGTGGTGCGCGAGGGCTTCGACGAGGCGGCGCTGGCGCCCTCGGTCGGCCGCGTGGCGGCGGAGCTCGGGCTTCCGCCCGATTGGCTCAACAACGCGGTCGGCATGTTCACGCCCCTGGACGAGGACGAAGGGTGGTTCACCGCCGCCGGCCTCTACCCCTCGGAGGGGGCGCCGGGCCTCCGGACTTTCCTGGCCACGCCGCGCTACCTCCTCGCCATGAAACTGCATGCCCTGAAGAGCTTCGATCGGGGTGAGCGCGACCTGCGGGATGCGAGGCAGCTCGCCGCGCATCTCGGCATCCGCGACGCGGCGGCCCTGCACGACCTGTACGTCTCCGTCTACGACGAGGCGCCCTCGGAGGAGGCGGGCCTGCGCTTCCGCTCCGTCCTTCAGGACGCTCCGCGATGAGACCTGCGACCCTGCGCGAGGTGGTCGAGCGGGCCCGCGGGGACGGTGACTGGGATCACCACCTTCAGAACTTTCTCGACGCGTTCTACGCCCTCGACGGCCACACCGTGGCGCAGAACGCGATGATCGCCGAGGATCCAGGGTTCCTCGGACAGGCGCGGCCCGACGCCTTCCTCGGCGGGGTCGGCGAGCACCTTGCTCGGCGCTGGCGATTGCCGGTGATCCCGTCCTGGGTGCGTCACGAGGCACGCTACCTCACGACGGCGATGTTCGTCCCCGACGAGCGCGCCTTGCGCAACTACCTGCTCTGCGTCAGCCCGGTTTCGTTCCGCCCGCGCCTGATCTTCACGGGACCGGACCCGCTCCAGCGCGCCCGCTTTCCCTATCATCGCGGCGTGGTCCGGATGCCCCTGACCTTCCCGCAGGGACCCGAGGCCGCGGCCCTGTTCGAAGCGCGGCGGTGAGCGGCCTCAGCGCCGCTTGACCTCGTTCGACCAGCCATGCGCCGCGGCGGCCTTCTCGACCTTCTCCTTGAGCTGCGGCATCAGCGTGCCCATCCATTGCTGCATGCCCGTCAGCATCGCCTGGCTCAGCTGCGGCTGCGCCTTGACGAGGTTCTTGCCCGCCGGCGTGGCGTAGAAGCCGGCGACCGCCTTCAGATCCTCCTTCGAGAGGACGGAGGCGAAGCTGAGCGCCTGGACCGCCAGCAGGTCGTCGTAATGCTCGGAGAGCGTGGGCAGGACGACCTCATCGACCATCACCTGGGCCTTGTTCGACTCGGTGATGCCCATCTGCTGCATCACGCCGACCATCGGCGCCTTCATCGCGGCAAGCACGGCGGCCCGGTCTCCCTGGGCGGCGGCGACGACCTCGCGGGCGGCGGCCAGACGCTCCGGATCGGCGGTGACGGCCGGGGCCGCCGGTTTGGCGGGCGTCTGCGCCGAGGCGGGAACGCTGCCCGCCACGAGGGCCGGCACGCAGAGCAGGCCGAGGCCGAACAGTCCGGTGAACAGTGTCTGGCGCATGGTCGGTGTGTCTCCGGTCGTCGGCATGGGGTCGGGCTGTTTACCCGCACGGGATGACACGCCGTCAACGGTGATCCTCGGAAGATTCGGGTGCCGGCTCGCGGAACGGTCGTCGGATCGGCGCCATGCACGCAACGCGCTTGTCGGCCCGCCCGAGGCACCGCTATGGCCGCGCTCACGGCGGCGTGACCGCCAGGAGCCAGACGATGCCGGATACGGACGACACCTACATCTACGACGAAGCGCTCGGTGAATGGCGCCCCGCCGGCGCGGCGGCGGCCGAGACGGCGGCCGCGAGGGCGCCTGTCCGCGACGCCGCGGGCAACATCCTGGCCGACGGCGATGCGGTCACCCTGATCAAGGATCTCAAGGTCAAGGGCGCGAATCAGACCCTGAAGCAGGGCACCGTCATCCGGTCGATCCGCCTCACTGATGATCCGGAGGAGATCGATTGCCGCCACGACAGCATCAAGGGCCTCGTCCTGCGCACCGAATTCGTGCGCAAGCGCTGATCGCGAGCGGCGCGCGGGGACAGGGAGGCGGAGGTCAAAGTGCGACGACGAGCCCGTCTTCCGCCGCGATGTAGCCGTCCGGCGGGTGGGCGATCATCTCCGGGCTCATATGGGTGAGCATCAGCCGCTTCGGGCCGATCTCGGGCAGCCGCCGGTTCAGCGTCGCCCAGTCGAGGTGGAACTTCACCGGACGCTCCACGGTGTAGCCCTCGGCGATCATCAGATCCGCACCGCGCCCGGCTGCGACGATGTCCTCCACCCATTCGGTGTCGCCGGTATAGCTCACGACCCGGCCGGCGCTCTCGATCCGCAGGGCATGGGCGGGGGCGCCGGAGGGGTGGCGCATGGCGAAGGCGGTCACGCTCACGCCCGCGACCTCGATCGGCCGCCCGGCCTCGATCTCCACGACCTCGACCGCGAAGCGGCGCTCGGCGGTGCTGGAGCCGGGAAACAGCACCTCCATCGCCGCCGGAAGCCGCTCGGCCGTGCCGGGTGGCCCGACGACGGTCAGGGGTCGCGTGCGCCCGCTGACGAGCTGCCCGTCGAGGATCAGCCAGGGCAGGCCGCCGAAATGGTCGCCGTGCAGATGGGTCAGGAACACGCTGCGGATGCGGTTCGGATCGACGCCGAAGCGGCGGATGGCGATGAGCGAGGAGGCGCCGCAATCGATGAGGAAGGCGTCGCCATCGCCACCGGCCGACGGATCGACGTGGAAGCAGGTGTTGAAGCGCCCGCCCGAGCCGAAGGCGTCGCCGCAGCCGAGAACCTGGAGCCGCATGGATCTCTCCCCTGCCTCTAACTCGTGACGCCCGTCCGTTCGCTGCCCGTTGATCTCGGGCGCTGGGCGCCTGCGGCAATCGTTCGATACCGGATCCGGCCGGCCAAGGCGGTGCCGGGCGCGGATGTCGTCCGGGGCCTGCGCGTCGGCCGGGGATTGAAGGAAGAGCGGCGGATGCGCCAGCCGATCCTCAGCTATCGAGTCGGCAACCTCGCAACTTCGAAAAAACCGCTCTATAAGCCCGGCTTCGCGCGAGGCGGGAGGGCCCGCGCGCATCACCCGGTGGGGTGAGCGGAGAGAAGATCATGGCCGAGCGGTGGACCCCGAAAACCTGGCGCAACCTGCCGATCCAGCAGGTCCCGTCCTATCCGGACGCGTCCGCGCTCCAGGCCGTCGAGGCGCAGCTCGCGAGCTTTCCGCCGCTGGTGTTTGCCGGTGAGGCCCGCAAGCTGAAGGCGGCGCTGGCGCGCGTCGGGGCGGGCGAAGCCTTCCTGCTCCAGGGCGGCGACTGCGCCGAGAGCTTCGACGAGCATTCGGCCGACAACATCCGCGATTTCTTCCGCGTCTTCCTGCAGATGGCGATGGTGCTCACCTTCGCGGGCGGCTCGCCCGTGGTGAAGGTCGGCCGCATCGCCGGGCAGTTCGCCAAGCCGCGCTCCTCGCCGACCGAGACGCTCGACGGAGTGGCGCTGCCGAGCTACCGCGGCGACATCATCAACGGCCTGACCTTCACCGAAGAGGCCCGGATCCCCGATCCGAAGCGCCAGCTCGAGGCCTACCGGCAGTCGGCGGCGACGCTGAACCTGCTGCGCGCCTTCGCCACCGGCGGCTACGCCAACCTCGAGAACGCGCATCGCTGGATGCTCGGCTTCGTCAAGGACAGCCCGCAATCCTCGCGCTACCGCGACGTGGCGGAGCGGATGTCGGACGCGCTCGACTTCATGCGCGCCATCGGCATCAATCCGGAGACGCACCAGGAGGTCCGCACCACGGACTTCTACACCAGCCATGAGGCGCTGCTGCTCGGCTACGAGGAGTCGCTCACCCGCGTCGATTCGACGAGCGGCGACTGGTACGCCACGTCCGGCCACATGCTCTGGATCGGCGACCGCACCCGCCAGCCGGACCACGCCCACGTCGAGTACGCCCGCGGCATCAAGAACCCGATCGGCCTCAAATGCGGGCCCTCGACCACGGCCGAGGGGCTGATCCGGCTGATCGATCTGCTCAATCCGGAGAACGAGGCCGGCCGCCTCAGCCTGATCTGCCGCTTCGGCGCGGACAAGGTCGGCGATCACCTGCCGAACCTGATCCGCACGGTGCAGCGCGAGGGCCGCAACGTGGTGTGGGTCTGCGACCCGATGCACGGCAACACCATCGCCGCGGGCCGCTACAAGACCCGGCCGTTCGAGCGGGTGATGCAGGAGATCGAGGGCTTCTTCGGCGTGCATCGCGCGGAGGGCACGATCGCCGGCGGCATCCATCTCGAGATGACCGGCAAGGACGTCACCGAATGCACCGGCGGCGCCCGGGCGCTGACGGCCGACGACCTGCAGGACCGCTACCACACCTATTGCGACCCGCGCCTCAATGCGGAGCAGGCGCTGGAAGTGGCCTTCCTCACCGCGGAGCTGGTCAAGCGCGAGCGCGCCGAGATCGAGCGCCCGCGCCTCGACGCGGCAGAATAGGTCCGGTCGGAGCCATTGCCGGTCCGGCGGGTGGCAGGATAAGGGGCGGGGTGATCCGGCGGGATCGCCCCCCCCCTTTTTTGTGCGTCTGCGGGCCGTCCGCCGCGAGTCGCGAGCCGACAAAAGATTCGGCGAAGCACCACATCGGCGCGCGTCAAGAATGTTTCTCGCGCGCCGGCTTGGTTATCATCCTCTTAAGCGATCGGCTTCGGAGGCGGCATGGCGGTAACGGCGATCAGGAAGGGGTCTCGCATTCGCAGTCTCTGGCCGAGCTGGAATCCGAACATCCCGCCTTCGCCGGATCGCGAGCCGGCCGAGCCGAGCCCGATCGAGGCGCCGTCACGCCTGTCGCCGCACAGCCTCACCGCCAATGAGCTGATTGCCATGGCCCGTGCCGCTCGTGCGCGGCGCCCGAAGGCGTAGGGCGCCTCACCCCCGCCTCCGGCCTACTGCACCAGCGCCAGACGGCCGCGCGTCTCGGTCGGCCCGGTGCGGATCGGCGGCTCGCTGTGGCCGGCGAAGAAGTCCTCGACCATCTCCCGCATGATCTCCGCGAGATCGCCGCCGCGATCCGCCTCGACATGCACGTCGTTGCCGACCGAACGGCCGAGGCTCGGCGCGGCGTTGGTGGCCAGAGCCAGGAGCCGCTCGTTGTACTCCGCCCCGAGTCCGGTCACCGCGATGAAGTTGCGACCGCCGAGCACGGGGCCGTACTTCACGGTGATCCGGTGCTCCTGATCGACGCCGTTCTGCAGCGTGGCGGTGAAGCCGACGAAATCGTCGCGGTCCACCTCCGGCGTGGGGCAGACGATCCGGCCGTGCTCGATCCCGTCTTCCTCCAGCACCTCGGCCATCAGGTTCAGGGCCTCGAGGATCGGGGAAAGCGCCCGCGTCCCGTCCTGCAGGAGCTTGGCGCGGATGCGATGCTTCTGCGCGTCGGCGGCGCGCAAGCGGGCGCGGAAGCGGTTCTTGATGTCGAAGGGATTCGTCATGGATGGGTCCCCGCTCGATTGTTCGGTGCCCTCTGATCGATTCAGAAGCTAGGAAGATCATCAGTAAGCGTCAAGCTGATGCACAGTATTCGCGCCTGCTTGTACGCTAAGCTATTGCATCATTATGTGACTTGCCCATTTATTGGGCAGATAAGGGCGCAGCGGTACTTGCTGCGCTGCACGCGGTGACCGAAGCTCCGGCACGGCTCCGGCACGGCTCCGGCACGGCTCCGGCACGGCTCCGGCACGGCTACGGCCTTTCGCGGAGCATCATCCTGCAGCCGCGCCGCAGCCGCATTGCGCTCGTTCGCGGAATGCGCGTATCCGACCAACCGACCTTTCTTGAACTCGTTCCCCGCCCTGCATGGCGCTCGCCTGCAGGGCGGGGCTCGGGGGGAAGCTGAGCGGGAGCGACGTGCCGTGGCCGGAACCATCGCGAGCATGACGGGCTTTGCCCGCGCCGCCGGCACCACCGGCGCGGTGCAGTGGCTGTGGGAGATCCGCAGCGTGAACGGGCGCGGGCTCGATATCCGTGTGCGCGTGCCGAACGGCTTCGAGGCGGTGGGGGAGGCGGCGCGGGCCGCCCTGTCCAAGGCGCTCTCCCGCGGCCAGTGCCAGCTCAACCTGACGCTGACCCGGCCCGAGGCGGCGGCGCGGGTGCGCATCGACGAGAGCCTGCTGGCGAGCCTCGCCGCGGCGGTCGCCCGGGTGCCGCGCCCCGCGGGGGTCGGCCCGGCGACTCTCGACGGGCTGCTCGCCGTGCGCGGCGTCGTGGAGACGGAGACCGATGCGGGCGCCGACCCGGAGACGCTGAACCGCGATCTCGCCGCCGGGATCGACCGCCTCGTCGCCGACCTCGTCGCCGCCCGTCAGGCGGAGGGCGCGAAGCTGCACGCGATCGTCGGCGGCCAGATCGAGGCCATCACCCGGCTCACCCAGGCCGCCGAGGACTGCCCCGCCCGCCGGCCCGAGGCCGTGCGTGCGCGCCTCGCCGCGTCGGTGGCGGCCCTCGTCGGCGCCGGCGGGCTCGACCCGGACCGCCTGCATCAGGAGGCGGTGCTGCTCGCCGCCAAGGCGGATGTGCGCGAGGAACTCGACCGCCTGCGCGCCCACCTCTCCGCCGCGGGCGAGCTGCTGGCCCAAGGCGGCACCATCGGCCGGCGGCTCGATTTCCTGGCGCAGGAACTCGGCCGCGAGGCCAACACCCTCTGCGCCAAGGCCGGCGACATCACCTTGTCGCGGATCGGACTCGACTTGAAGGCCGTGGTGGAGCAATTCCGCGAGCAGGTGCAGAACGTCGAGTGAGGACGCCGGTGAGGATGAAGCGGGGCAGCGGAGTGAACGGCCGATGACGCAGGACGCCACGCAAGGCAGGCCGGACATCGCCCGGCGCGGGCTGATCCTGATCCTGTCCTCGCCCTCGGGCGCGGGCAAGACGACGCTGACGCGCGCCATCGCCCAGGACGGCGGCTGGGGCCTCGACCTGTCGATCTCGGTGACGACGCGGGCGCGCCGCCCCTCGGAGATCGACGGGCGCCACTACCGCTTCATCGACCGCGAGGCGTTCGAGGATCTGCGCACCCGCGACGACCTGCTCGAATGGGCCGAGGTCCACGGCAATTTCTACGGCACGCCCCGCCGCCCGGTCGAGAAGACGCTGGCCCAGGGCCGGGACATGATCTTCGACATCGACTACCAGGGCACCCGCCAAGTCAGGCAGCGGCTGCAGGACGACGTGGTGACGGTGTTCATCCTGCCGCCGAGTTTTTCGGAGTTGCGCAACCGCCTGGAGCGCCGGGCGGAGGATTCGCCCGAGACCATCGAGCGGCGGCTGGCCAATGCCCGCAACGAGATGCAGCGCTGGAGCGAGTACGACTACGTCATCGTCAACGACGACCTCGACGAGTCTTTTCGCGCGCTTCAGGCGATTCTCGCCGCCGAACGCCTCAAGCGCACGCGCCGCACCGGCCTGCCGGGTTTCGTGGACGGGCTTCTGGCCGAAGCCGAACGGGACGCCTGAGGCGATCCCCTCTCCCCGCCCGGCGGGGAGAGGGAAGGCGCTTTACTCCGCTGCCGTGCGCGGTGCACTCGGAAACGACTCCTCCATCTGCGCCGCGTGGAGGCGCCGATAGTAGCCGTCGGCGGCCAGAAGCGCGTCGTGGCGGCCCTGCTCGGCGATGCCGCTCTCGGCCACCACCACGATGCGGTCGGCGTGCCGGATCGTCGCCAGGCGATGGGCAATGACGAGGGTCGTGCGCCCCTCCGCCAGCTCGAACAGCGAGGCCTGGATCTCCCGCTCGGTCTGCGTGTCGAGCGCCGAGGTCGCCTCGTCGAGGATCAGGATCGGCGGGTTCTTCAGGAAGGCGCGGGCGATGGCCAGCCGCTGCTTCTGCCCGCCCGAGAGCTTCACCCCGCGCTCGCCGATCACCGTGTCGAGCCCCTCGGGCAGCGAGGCAATCAGGCCGTCGAGTCGGGCACGGGCGGCGGCATCCAGGATCTCGGCCTCGCTCGCATCGAGCCGGCCATAGGCGATGTTCTCGCGGATCGTGCCGGCGAACAGGAACACGTCCTGCTGCACGATGCCGATCTGGCCGCGCAGCGAGGCCAGCGTCAGGTCGCGGATGTCGTGGCCGTCGATGGTGATGCGCCCGCCTTCCGCCTCGTAGAAGCGCGGGATCAGCGAGAGGAGCGTCGTCTTGCCGGCCCCCGAGGGGCCGACGAAGGCCACCGTCTCGCCCGCGCGGATCGTGAGATCGACGCCGTCGAGCACCGGCCGGTCCGGACTGTAGCCGAAGCGCACGCCCTCGAAGCGGATCTCGCCCTTGAGCGGTGGAGCGGGGACGGCGCCCGGCCGGTCGGCGATGTCGGGCTCGGTGGCGAGCAATTGCTGGTAGCGGCGAAAGCCCGCGATGCCCTTCGGGTAGGTCTCGATCACCGCGCCGATCTTTTCGAGCGGCCGGTAGAACACGCCCACCAGCAGCAGGAAGCCGACGAAGCCGCCGGCCGTCAGGTCGCCGCGCACCACGAAGGCGGCGCCGCCGAGGAGCACCACGATCTGCACGAGGCGCAGGCCCAAATAGTTGATCGAGAGGGCGCCGGCCATCAGCCGGTAGGCTTCGAGCTTGGTGGTGCGGTACTTCAGGTTGTCGGAGGCGAACAGCGCCCGCTCGTGCGCCTCGTTGGCAAACGCCTTCACCACGCGGATGCCGCCGACATTCTCCTCGATACGGGCGTTGAAGGCGCCGACGCGCCCGTACTGCGCCTGCCAGTTGCGGGTCATGCGCCCGCCGTAGCGGATGGTGACGAAGGCGATCAGCGGCAGGATGGCGAGCGTCATCAGCGCCAGGGGCGGGTGGACGAGGAACATCAGCACGAAGGCGCCGACCAGCGTCATCACGGCGATGAACACGTCCTCGGGCCCGTGATGGGCGACCTCGCCGATCTCCTCCAGATCCTTGGTGACGCGGGCGACCAGATGGCCGGTCTTCTGCCCGTCGAAGAAACGGAACGAGAGCTTCTGCAGGTGATCGAAGGCGCGGGCGCGCATCTCCGTCTCGATGTTGATGCCGAGCACGTGGCCCCAATAGGTGACCACCACCATCAGGCCGGCATTGGTGACGTAGAGCAGCGTCAGCCCCGCGGCGGCGAGCCCGATCAGGCTCCAATCCTGCTGCGGCAGCAGACGGTCGACGAAAGCTTTGACCGCGAGGGGAAAGCCGAGTTCGAGCAGACCCGAGAGCACGGCGCAGCCGAAATCCACCAGGAACAGGGTCCGGTGCGGCCGGTAATAGGCGAGGAAGGCCTTCAGCATGGCGCGGCTGTGACGGATGTCTCTGTCCGGAAGAGGGCGGATTCGATGCCCCAGCGCATAGGCGAGCCGGCCTCGATGCGCCAGACGGAGCCGCGCGGGACGCCCCTCACGACACCGCGCGGTCGGCCGCTCGGTCAGCGATCAGCGTCCGGGCGATGGCGGCGCGCAGGAGCAGCACGGCGAGGCCGTAGAGCGGCACCGCGAGGGCGAAGTAAACCGGCCAGCCGACCGCCCCGGCGAGCGCCGGCGCCCCGACCCGCAGCGGCATGGCGGCGAAGAAGGCGGCGCCGAACAGCAGGGCGTAATCGGTGGCGGGCTGCGGTCCCTGGGCCCAGCGGTAGATCATGTTGAAGACCGGCACGCCGAGCCCGCCGCCGCAGAGAATGCCGAGGACGGACGCAGCGAGGCCGAGGTTCGGTGCGGCGGTGGCGCTCGCCCAGAGCATCAGCAGGCCGGAGGCCGCAACGCCAAGGGCGGAGACGGTGATGAGCGGCAGCGTGCCGACCCGCCGTACGAGGACGCCGGAGACCAGCGCCATGACGAGGTTGATGCCGGACGAGAGGCCGCCGGTGACAAGCCCGACTTCGCTGAGCGGCACGCCGAGATCGAGCAGGGCGAGGTTGTTCGAGCCGGTGAGTGCGAACATCGCCGCGAAGTAGAGGCCGAGCACCAGCACGCGCCCGCCGAGCAGGCGCAGGCGGCCCAGCGCCAGGGCCCCGCGCTGCGCCTCCACGGAGGGGCGGCGCAGGGCTCGCTCGGGATAGCGCAGCATCGGCAGCAGGCAGAGCACGTTCAGCCCCGCCACCGCGAGCACGGCGCCGTGCCAGCCGAGCCGGTCGTATTCGGCGATCAGCACGCCTGCGCCGAAGAGGCCGCCGAGGGAGGCGCCGCAGAGCTTCGCCGAGGCGACGTATGGCCGTCGTTCCGGGCCGACCGTCTCGACCACCAGGGCTTCCAGCGCGATGTCCATGGTGGCCACGCAGAAGCAGGTCGCCAGCGCGAGCCCGAACAGCAGCGGCAGCGGCCACGCCTCGCCCCGGCTCAGGATCAGAAGCAGGGCGATGGCTGCCCCCTGCATCAGAACGATCCAACCAAGCCGGTGCGGCAGGCGCGGCAGGCGGATGCGGTCCACGAGCACGGCCCAGAGGAAGGTGAGCCCGACCGGCAGGTTGATGAGCTGGAGAAAGCCGACTTCGGCGAGATCGATGCCGCGGGCCCGCAGGATCAGCGGCGCGCCGCTGATCAGGAAGCCGAGCGTCGTGCCGAAGGTGACGTAGAGGCAGAAGAATGGCGCGAGCTGCGCCACCCAGCCGGGCTTCTCCCGCGTAGAATCGGGGCCGCTCACGCGCTTGAAGCCTCCTTTAGAAGGGGGCAACGGTCATGCCCCGCGCCGTTCCTCATCCTCGGTCCCCTGCGGCGTGATGCCGGCCCGCCGTTCCATAGGCTACCCGACGCATACTCGCTCAGCTTTTCCGGCTCGTGCGGCCCCGCCCTACGGCCCGCCTGCGGTTGAGCCGCGGCCGTCCGCCTCGGCCTCGTCGAGGAAGGCCGCGCAACCCAGAGGCACCGCCGCGAAGCGGATCAGGCGGCGTGCCGTGGCCGGCCGAAGGCGCCGGTGAAGCCACCAGCTCTCGTCCGCCGCTTCGGGAGGAAGCGTCTCGCCGAAGCGTCGGGCGAGTAGCGCCTTCTGCACCGCCCAGGGATGATCGAGCCCGCGCAGGATCGCGGCGAGCGCCGCCGGCGCAGGTGCATCGAAGGCGGCGATGGTTGCGGGCAGCGGGAGGCCGGCCGCGTGGGCGATGGCGGCGAGTCCGTCCTCGATGCGGTTCAGGGCCAGCCAGCGTTCGAGTTCGGACGCGTTCGGGCCCCGGCCCGCGCCGGCGAACCGGCGGCCGATGACGTCGAGCGAGGCGCGGAAACGCGCCACGCGGTCTTCCGCCACCGGCTGGGCCAGGGTGTCCGCCGCCCCGTCCAGTAGGCGATCCACCCCGGCGCAATCGTCGGCGAGATCGTTCTCGAGCGCCTCGGCGGCCCGTCGGCGCGTTTGCGCGAGAAGCGCCGGGGCGAGCCCGGGCGGCAGGTCCGGTCGGCGGGCGAGACGCAGCGTCACCGACTCGGCTCGCGCGGAATGCGTCATCAGGCCGGCAAAACCGGCATCGGAGAAGCCGGCACCCGGATTGTCGAGCAGTCGCGCGGCGACGCGACCGTCGCCGTGACGCAAGAGCAGGTCCGTCAGATCCGGAGGCACGGTCGGCCGCGCGGCGACGGCATAACGGTGCTCGTCGCTCCCCAAGGCCGCGATCTCGGCCAGGATGTCGCCGCCAAGGCTGGAGCAGCCCGCGAGGAGCGGTGCCGCGACCGCGATCGAGGCATCCCGGGCGAGCACCTGCGAGGTGCGCGGCGGCCCGAGGCGCAACGGGGCGAGCTGTTCGGCGAAGGCCCGGCGCGCCGCCGCATCGATCTGGCCGCACAGGGTCACGAGCAGCCCGTCGAAGGCCGGCTTGTCCGGCGACGGAAGGCGCGACCAGCGCTTGGTCAGCAGTTGCGCCGATTGCAGCACGAGCTTGGATTGGAGCGCCGCGTCACCGCTGCGCAGGGCATCCTCGATGCGCCGGACGAGGTCGTTGAGGCGCGCTCGCGCGTAGGGGTGCTGCGTGCCGGGGCGGCCGCCCGGCGTCTGGTCCTGCATCGGTCTCGGCCGGAAACGCTGTCCATGGCTGCGGCTCGGCGCTCCGGAGCCGGCCGGTGCCGGCGCGGAAGGCGCTCGTCTCTCGTTCTCGCACCGTCTTGTCCCGAGAGCCGGAGGCCCACATTCGAGACGATGCCTCAGACAGCCTGCCCCACGGCCGGCCCCGCGTCGAGCAGGCTTTCGCGCCGGAGCGCATTGATGAGGTAGGGGTGCCAGAGTCCGAAGCTCTCGTGCACCGCCTTGTCGATGTCGAAGAACTGGAACGGCTTGGCCAGGAAGCCCGAGGCGCCGAAGGTCGCGAGTTGGCGCTGGATGCCCTCCTCGATCCGCGGCCCGGTCATCAGGATGCGGGCGGCGGGATGGCGGTCGTTGATGCGGCAGGCGACTTCGAGGGCGGGATAGTCGGGCAGGCTCATCTCGATGATGGCGAGATCGACCGGCTCGCGCTCGGCGAGTCGAACGGCGTCCCGTCCGCCTGCCGCCTCCAGGACCCGGAACGAGAAATGGCTTTGGCCGAGGAGCTTGCGCACCAGCGTGCGCGTCGCCTGGCCGGGATCGACCACGAGACAGTCGAGGGAGCGCGACAGGATCCGGCCGGCCGCGAGCAGGCGGGCGATGTGCAGATCGCCCAGCGGCTTGAGGATCACGTCGTAGGCGCCGACGCGGCGGGCGGTCGAGGACCAGCGGGGCGCGAGCATGTCGGTGACGAGGACGACGAGCCCCTGTGGGTTGCCGGTCTCGCGCCAGCGGCGGATGTCGGCGCCGTTGGTCTGCGGCAGCAGCACATCGACGAAGAGCAGGTCGATGCGGCTGCCGGCAAGCGCGCGGTTCAGCGCGCTCCCGTCGGCCGCCTCGATCACCCTCGCCCCCGGATCGATCCGGACCACCGCCTCCGCGAGGGCAAGACGGGTTTCCTCGTCCGGATCGGCGATCAGGATGGTGGGCGATGCGGTCACCGACGGTCCCCGTGGTCGTCGGGCGCGAGGGCCCGACGCAGCCTGCGACGCACTATGCCCGGCTTCAGCGCATCACATACACCTGCGTGCCGACGGAGACACGCTCGAACAGGTCGGCGATGTCCTGATTGTACATGCGGATGCAGCCGTACGAGGCGAAGGTGCCGATCGAACTCGGCCGGTTGGTGCCGTGGATGGCGTATTCGCCGCCGCGCAGGGTCATCGCCGCCACGCCCATCGGGTTGCTCGGCGAGCCGCCGCGGATGAGGTTGGGCAGGCGCGGATGGTCGCGCTTCACCTCGGCCGGGGGCGACCAGTCGGGCTGGTAATACTTGCCGTCGATATGGGTGGCGCCGCTCCACTGCTTGCCCGGCTTGCCGACCGCGACGGGGTAGCGGATCGCCGTGCCGTCGCCGTTGACGAGATAGAGCCGGCGCTCGGTGGTGCGCACCACGATGGTCCCCGCCCCGACGCCCTCGGCGAAGGGAACGATCTCGCGGGCCTGGGCGGTGCCTGCCGCGCACAGCATACCGATGAGCGCGCCCGCGAGACGCGCCCTGTACTTGCCTGTTCCGAACATCGAAGATCGCCTTTCCGAGCTGGAGCGTAACTGGCGAAGACGATCCACCGTTCCAGCTTGCCGATCTGCTTTACGCGCGCAAGAATGCCGGCCTCATGCACCGCCTCCTGGCGAAAGGGCGAATCCAGAACTCAGAAATTCCGACAAATTTTAAGTAACGGCGCCTTTGCTGGGCTGCACGTCAGGCCGCAGGGACGCTCGAAGATGGTCGGCCTCCAGCACGATGCTCTCAACGTTTTGTTTTGCATCGTCTTTTTCCTGAAAGCCGGAACACCGCCTTTCGGGACGATGCACTAGCGTTCGAGGAGGCGGGCGGTCTCCGGATGCCGCTCCTGCCAGCCGTGGCGGACGAGCTCGGGGTCGGCATGCTCCTCGACCGGGTGCCCGACGCAGAGATAGGCGATGAGATCCCAGCCCTCCGGCACGTCGAGAGCCTGCGTCACGATCGCGGGTTCGAGGATCGACACCCAGCCGACGCCGAGGCCGTGGGCGCGGGCGGCGAGCCAGAAGGCGTGGATGCAGGCCGCCACCGAGTAGCGCAGCATCTCGGGCATGGTCGCCCGGCCGAGGCCGTGGCCGGCTTCCGTCCCGGAATCGCAGAACACCGCGAGATGGACCGGCGCCTCGCGCAGGCCCGCGAGCTTCAGGCGCGCGTAGAGCCCCTGCCGCTCGTCGGCATAGGTCGCACGGGCGGCGGCGTTGCAGCGCTCGAAGCTCGCGGCGACCGATGCGCGCCGCCGGGGCTCGGACACCCGCACGAACCGCCAGGGCTGGCTGTTGCCGACGGAGGGCGCCAGCGCCGCCCAATCGAGGCAGGTCCGCAGCACGGCCTCGTCGACCGGGTCGGTGCGGAAGCGTCGCACGTCCCGCCGCCACGCGAATAGGTCGGCGAGGCGCGCCCGGAAGGCGTCATCGAAGGCGGGCGGGAGGGGCGCCGCGGAGGAAGGGGACTCGGACATCGTCGCCGCTTCTCGCGCCCGCGGACGCGGCTGCCAAGATGGGCATTCAAGATGGTCATTCCGGCCGCGGCACCGAACCCGGCCGCGACACGAAAAAAGGGCGGCGCTCCGAGGAGGCCGCCTGAAGTCCTTGGGTCTCGAAACCTCCGGATGTCGGCTGACCGGGTTTCACAGCCTTGCCCGAGGGCTGGGGAGCTCGGGTTCGGGCGCCGCCGTGATGGACAGGCCGACGAGGTTTCAGGTCACAGTGAAACCGTTTCGCGGTGGCGATGGCAAGGCGTTATCGCGGCAAGACGGTGATGTTTGCCCCCTCACCGTGCGGCGACGCACATGATTCGCACGCCCCGCCTTCCGGGCGTGCGGGCAGGCAAGGCCGCCAGCAAGAGGGCAGGCGCGGGGCCAAGCATGGCCGGCGAAGCACCTTGCGGGCGCTCGCCGCGAGGCCCATCATCTCCCGACGCCGCGAGACCGACGGCAGCGATACGGGAGTACCGATGAGCGAGGGGCAGGGCATCGATCACCGCTCGAACGACCGGGACAGCCAAGGGGCTCCGCAAGTCATCCCGTTTCCGTCACCCGCCACCACACCGCAGGTCGCCTTCCAGCGCGACGAATTGCGGACCATCTTCAATCTCTACGGACGGCGCGTCGCCGAGGGCGAGTGGCGCGACTACGCCCTCGACTTCCGCCGCGACAAGGCGGTGTTCTCGATCTATCGCCGCACCTCCGAGATGCCGCTCTACCGGATCGAGAAGGATCCGAAGCTCGCCCGGCGCCAGGGCGCCTACGCGGTGATCGCGGCGAGCGGGCTCGTGATGAAGCGCGGCAACGATCTCGCCCGCGTCATCGGTGTGCTGGACAAGCCATTGCAGGCGGTGTGATCCGCCCCGGGACGACCTCCCGAGGCGGAATCGGTGCCCGGCGGTTACCAGCGCACGATGATCTGCGCCCGGACCGTGCGGGGAGCGCCAGGCAGGATGTTGTTGTTGTTGTGCGCCGAGACGATGTAGCTGCGGTCGAACAGGTTCTCGATGTTCACCTGCGCGCGCGCATTCTCGCTGATCCGGTAGAACAGGCCCAGGTCGAAGCGGGAGTAGCTCGGCAGCCGGACCGTGTTGTCCGAGGTCGCGAAGGAATGCGACTGGTTGATGAAGCCGACACCCACCGAGAAACTCGGGTCGATGTCGAACTTGTTCCACAGCGTGAAGGAATTGAGCGGCACGAGGCCGACGAAGTTGCCGGCCACGATCGTGTCCGAGAGGCGGTTGGTGATGCGCGCATCGGTGAAGGCGTAGCCGCCCGCGATCGACCACCAGTCGGTGACGTAGCCGTTGGCGCCGATCTCCGCGCCCTGCGTGTTGGTCTGGCCCGAGGTCAGGAAGAAGCCGGGCCGGTTCGGATCGGCGATGCGCTGGTTGGTGCGGTCGAGGTTGAACAGCGCACCGGTGAGCTGAAGCACCGGCGAGACGTCGTACTTCACGCCGACTTCCGTGTTCTCGAACTTCTCCGGTTCGGCGATGACGAGGCCGGGGCTCAGCGTGCTGAACTGATCGCCCGACGAGGGCAGGTAGGAGACGCTGTAGCTCGTGTAGAAGGCGAGGTTCGGCAGCGGCTTCACCACGACGCCCGCGCGCGGCGAGATCAGGTCGTCCACGCGGGCATTGGTGATGTTGGTGCGCCGGTCGGTCGCCGCGAAGTCGAAATGGTCGTAGCGCAGGCCGCCGATGAACTGCACGTACTCGTTCAGCTCGATCTGATCCTGGACGTAGGCCGCGGCCAGACCGAGATCGTAGGTGCTGTTGGCGCCGCTGGCGATGTTGCGGAAGTTGACGCCGACGCGGGTCAGCGGCGCGAGCGGGTTGACGACGAGGGTCTGCGTGCCGGTGGTCGCGAAGAATCCGTCCTGGCGCAGGCTCAGGCCTTCCTGATAGCCCAGTTCGAACCCGCCCAGCAGGGTGTGCTTGAGCGGACCTGTCAAGAACTGGTAGGTGAAGTCGGTCTGGTTGAAGTAGTTCGTCCGGTCCGTCTGGCTGTTATAGGCCGAGATGTTGACGGCCGTGCCGGCCGCATTCACCGCGCCGCCCGGGAAGACGTTCTGATAGAACTTCTCGTAATCGGCGATGCGCGACTGGCTGCGCATCACGACGCCGCTCTCGAAGACGTGGTCAAGCTGCGCCGTGGCGATGTGGGCGTTGACGTAGGTCGGCGACAGGAACGGGTTGCCGAAATAGGTCGAAGTGTTCTCGCGGTAGCGGTAAGGCCGACCGAACTGCGAGGGCAGGCCGCGATCGGTGGTGCGGTCGTCGTGGAAATACTCGTAGGACAGACGAAGCGTCGTCTGCGGCCCGAGCAGGAAGGTCATCGTCGGGTTCACGCCGTAGCGGCGGATATCGACGAAGTCGCGGTAGGTCGCGGTGTCCTCGAACACGCCGTTCATGCGGAAGAACACGCTGTCGGAGACGCGGTCGCCGACATCGAGCGCCACGCGCTTGTTCGCGAACTGGCCGCCCTGGGCCACGATCTCGCGGACCGGCACACCGTCGGCCTCCTTGAGCACCCGGTTGATGACGCCGCCGCCGCCGCCACGGCCGAAGATCATTGCGTTGGGGCCCTTGAGCACCTCGATGCGCTGGGTGTTGTAGAGGTCGCGGTAGTACTGCACGTCGTCGCGGACGCCGTTGACGAAGAAGTCGGCGTTCGAGCGCTGGCCGCGGATGATCAACTCGTCGCGGTTGCCCTCGCCCTGCGCCTGAATCACGCCCGGCACGTAGCGCGTCGCCTCGCCGATCGACTGGAAGCCCTGATCGAGGATCTGCTCGCGGGTGACGATCGAGACGGATTGCGGCGTATCGAGCAGGGGCGTCGGCGTCTTGGTGGCCGAGCGCGTCGCCTTGCCGAGATAGCCGACCGTGACGCCGCCCTGCGGTTCGAGACGCGGCACGCCGCGGCCGAGACCCTCGACGGCCAGTTCGTCCAGGGCGACCGCCACCGGTGTCGTCACCGGAAGGTCCGGCTGGGCCTGCGCAGGACTTGTCATGGCCACCGCCGTCCCGGCCAAAAGGAAAAGCGCGACCTCGTTCGCTGCGCGACGTCTCAAGTTCGACCCCCGTCTTCTTGGTAATATTCGGTGACGCCGTTCCGTCACCTCGGCGCTCATGACGGCATCGCTCGACGGGGATCAAGCGGCCGAGTCACTGTAACAAACGACAAAAACAGGGATTTTGTTTAGAATAATTCGTGTGAGGCGGCCAAGGTCCTGTCGTTTAACGCATCTTCTCCAGCTTGGAGCCTTTAAAAGCTGCATCACGCGGAAACATTGTTGCCAAACGGCAACGGCGCCGATCAGAACTGCTGTAAACTGCTCGCCTCTTCAGTACAGCGAAGGGGGCGCCTCGGTCGAAGCCCCGCGTCTCCCTTGCGATGCACCTCCGCTGTCCGCCCGGGATTTTCGGGGCAGGGCGCCCGCAACCGCTCCCGACCGCATCGGGATCGGGAACGGCGCCGCGCCCTACCGGCCGGGCCGCAGGCGCGCGGCGGCCTCGGCGAGCCGGCGGATTGCGGCCGGGTCGGGCTTGCCCGCGGGCACCACCCAGCTTCCGCCGACGCAGAGCACGGCGGGATGGGCGAGCCAGTCGCCGGCGGTGGCCTCGGTGATGCCGCCCGTCGGGCAGAAGCGTACCGGCCCGAAGGGCGCGGACAGCGCCTTCAGCGCCTTCAGCCCGCCCGCGGCCTCGGCCGGGAAGAACTTGAAGCGGTCGAGCCCGTGGTCGAGGCCGCGCATGATGTCGGCGGAGGTCGCCACGCCCGGCAGGTAGGGCACGCCGGAGGCGATGGCGGCCTCCGTCAGCGGCGCGGTGAGGCCGGGGCTGACGATGAACTTCGCGCCCGCGCCGATGGCGGCATCGAGATCGCGCGCGTTCAGCACCGTCCCGGCGCCCACCACCGCGCCCTCGACGCTCGCCATTGCCCGGATCACATCGAGCGCCGCCGGGGTGCGGAGCGTGACTTCGAGGGCGGTGAGTCCGCCGCCGACCAGCGCCTCGGCGATCGGCACCGCGTCCGCGGCATCCTCCACCACCAGAACCGGAATGACGGGAACGGAGCGCATCAGCGCGTCGATGGGGCTCATGTTTTTCTCCGAACAAGACGCCGATCCCCTCCCGCCTGCGGGGAGGAGAACCCGTGATCCGCAGCGAGGGCCGGCTCGATCATCATCCCGAAAGGCGGTGTGCGGCTCTCGGAAAAAGATGATGCAAAAACAGAAGTTGAGCGCCTCGTGCTGGATCCGATATCCAGCACGAGGCGCTAGAGCCCGGCCGCCGCCAGCATCGCCGAACCGCCGCGCTCGGCGTCGTCGGCGCCCTGGCGCATGAAGGCGAACAGCTCGCGGCCGGTACCGAGGCCGTCCGGCGGCCGCACCGCATCCGCGCGGCTCTCCCACTCGGCGGGATCGACCAGCACTTCGAGCAATCCCTCCGCCGCGGAGAGGCGGATGATGTCGCCGTCGCGGATGCGGCCGATCGGGCCGCCGCCGACCGCCTCCGGGCTGAGATGGATCGCCGCCGGCACCTTGCCGGAGGCGCCCGACATCCGCCCGTCGGTGACGAGCGCGACCTTGTGGCCGCGGTCCTGCAACACGCCGAGCGGCGGGGTGAGCTTGTGCAGCTCCGGCATGCCGTTGGCCCTCGGGCCCTGGAAGCGCACGACGACCACCACGTCCCGCTCCAGTTCGCCCGCCTTGAAGGCGGCGATGACTTCGTCCTGATCGGAGAAGACGCGGGCCGGGGCCTCGATGGTGCGGCGCTCAGGGTCCACGGCGCTGGTCTTGAAGGTGGCCCGGCCGAGATTGCCCTTCACCAGCCGCATCCCGCCATCCGGCTGGAACGGGTTGGAGGGCGGGCGCAGCATCGTCTCGTCCAGCGGTTCGGCCGGCGCATCCTCGAAGGTCAGCGCGTCGCCCTCTCCCAGGAGCTTCGGGTCGCGGGCGTGGTCGCGCAGGCTGTGGCCGGCCACCGTAAGGATGTCGTCGTGCAGCAGGCCGGCGTCGATCAGTGAGGCGATGACGTAGGACATGCCGCCGGCGGCGTGGAAGTGGTTCACGTCGCCCGCGCCGTTCGGGTAGACCCGCGCGACCAGCGGCACCACGCCGGAGAGCCGGTCGAAATCCTCCCAGTCGATGACGATGCCGGCGGCGCGCGCCATGGCCGGCAGGTGGATCGCGTGGTTGGTCGAGCCGCCGGTGGCGAGCAGGCCGACGATGGCGTTGACGATCGCTTTCTCGTCGATGCAGCGCCCGAGCGGGCGGTAGTCGTTGCCGTTCCAGCCGATCTCGGTGAGGCGGTGGATCGCCGCGCGCGTCACCGCCTGCCGCAGCCGGGTGCCGGGATTGATGAAGGAGGCGCCGGGCATGTGCAGGCCCATCACGTCCATCATCATCTGGTTGGAATTGGCCGTGCCGTAGAAGGTGCAGGTGCCGGCGCCGTGATAGGAGGCGGACTCGCTCTCCAGGAGTTCTTTGCGGCCGACCTTGCCCTCCGCGTAGAGCTGGCGGATGCGCTGCTTCTCCTTGTTGGCGAGCCCCGAGGGCATGGGGCCGGCCGGGATCAGGATCACCGGCAGGTGGCCGAAGCGCAGCGCCCCGATGATCAGGCCCGGCACGATCTTGTCGCAGATGCCCAGCAGCGCCGCGCCCTCGAACATGCCGTGGCTCAGGCCCACCGCGGCGGAGAGCGCGATGGTGTCGCGGGAGAACAGAGACAGCTCCATGCCGCGCTGCCCCTGGGTGACGCCGTCGCACATGGCGGGCGTGCCGCCGGCGACCTGGGCCGTCGCCCCGACTTCGCGGGCGAAAATCTTGATCTGCTCGGGATAGCGCCCGTAGGGCTGATGCGCCGAGAGCATGTCGTTGTAGGCGGTGACGATGCCGATGTTCATGGCGCGGCCGGCGATGATCGCCGGCTTGTCCTCGCCCGAGGCCGCAAAACCGTGGGCAAGGTTGCCGCAGGCGAGCTTGGGGCGATGCACGCCCGCCTCGCGCTCGCGTTCGATCAGGTCGAGATAGGCGCGGCGGCTCTCGCGGGAGCGCGCGATGACGCGCTCGGTGACCGCGGCGACCTCGGGGTGAAGCTCCGGCATGGCTCGTTCGCCTCGTTCGGATTTCGACGGCACGGACAGGCCCGCAAGATCGAGGCCCGCGTCTCCCTTAACATGGAGAGACTCCAAACGGCATCACGCTTGTGGGAACGTTTTCATCAGCCGGGGCGGTTTGAAAATTCGAGGGAATCTCCTGCTTGAGATGATCCCGGCCCTGCTCAGGAACGGCCGTGTTCGGCCGCGGCCGGCGGTGCAAGCATTCCGGCCGCTGTCCCGCACGTTCGGCGGCTTCACGATCGCGCCGCGGGAGGCCGCAGCAGGTCGGCGCCGATTGTGCATCGGGCGCGAACCGGCAACAGACCCGCCGGAAGCGGGCGCACTTCACCGGACCGGGCTTCCGGTTCGGGTCGGGTGTTCGTCCGTTCGGCAACAGGATGCGCGTCAACCATGAGACAGGGCGAGAGGAGCCCCCCGACCGATCGTGTCGGAATGATCTGCCGGTCCCTGCGCAGGGCCATCGTGGAGCGGGCTCTGGCCCCGGGTGACCGGCTGCCAGAGGACGCGCTCGGCGAGCGCTTCAGCGTCAGCCGCACCATTGCGCGGCAGGCGCTCGGCCAGCTGGCGGGCGAGGGGTTGGTCGAGTTGCGCCGCAATCGCATCGCCGTGGTCGCGAGCCCGAGCTGGGAGGAGGCGCGCGACACCTTCGACGTGCGCATCAGCCTGGAGCGTCTCGTGGTCCAGCGGCTCGCCGGCCGCCTCAGCGCCGAGCAGCGGGCCGCGCTCGAAGCACATATCGCCGGGGAGGAGCGGGCGAGCGGCGGCCCGGAGGCGGGCTCGATCCGGCTCGCCACGGAGTTCCACCTGCTGCTCGCCGAGATGACCGGAAGTCCGGTGCTGCGCCGCTACGTCGCCGAACTGGGCTACCGCTGCGCCCTGATCCTGTCGCTCTACAGCCGGCCGCACTCGTCGGATTGTGCGGTGAGCGAGCACAGGGAGATCGTGGCGGCCCTCGTTTCCGGCGATGCCGGGCGCGCGGTCGCCCTGATGGATCACCACCTCGACGCGGTGGCCGAGCGGGCGCGCATCCTCAACGAGCCCCAGCGCGAGCACGACCTCATCCGCCTGCTCGCCCCCTACGTCGAGGGGTGATGCGGCCCCTCGAGCGAAGCACGAAACCCAAATCGCGACGCGAACGGTCGAAACCCGTAGGACGGATCAGACCGAGGCGCCCTGCCGTTCGAGGAGGCGTTCGGCGCTGTCGTTCCACACCTCCATGGAGACGATCAGCCCGTCCCGCACGGTGAAGCGGTCGACGTAGCGGTTGCCCTCGAAGGCGGTGCCGTCCGGCCACGCGCCGTAGAGCGTACCGAGGCTGTAGACGGTGGTGACGCCCTCGCCCGGCACCACGTCGAGCCGCTCCATCCGCTTCTTCACCCAGGCGTAGCGGCCGGCATTGAAGGCCGTGACCTCGCGCGGATGGTGGAACACCCGGCCCCCGGTGAAGACGATGGCGATGCCGGGCGCCATGTAGCGCGCCGCGGTCTCCGGGTCGGGCACCATCGAGGCTTCGAGATAGGCCGTCACCGCCGCCGCATCCCGCGCGGCCCCTGCTTCCGTCACGTCCATGCCGTCCTCTCCCTGGGGGCTAGCCCCATCCTGTTCAGAATCACCGGCCGAACATGGCGGAGCCGCCCGATGCGTGCATGCAGAAAGTGTATGCACTTTGCCGAGGCTTTGTGCACACTTTACGGGCAACGCGTCGACGATTCGAAAAAAGCGAGAAAAATCAAAGGCACATCGGCTGGCACGGCCGTTGCGGATGCCGGTCGACCACATACGGGAACGGATCGCCATGCTTCACCGCCTCAATGCCGCCGGCTCCCTCACGCGGCGACTCGTCCTCGGTACCCTGTTGGCAGGGATCACGAGCCTCACGCCGGTCCGGGCGGCCGAACCGATCCGGATCGGGCTCGTCACCGCGCTCAGCGGCCAGTCGGCGAAGTCGGGCGAGGCGATCTCGCGCGGGATCGGGCTGGCGATCGAGGAGATCAACCGCGGCGGCGGCGTCCTCGGCCGTCCCCTGGAACTCGTCGCCCGCGACGACGAGGCCAACCCGTCGAAGGGCGTGCTCGCCGCCCGCGAACTGATCCAGCGCGCCGGGGTCGTGGCGCTGATTGGCGGCCTCGACACGCCGGTCTCGATGGCGATCGTGCCCATCGCCAATTAGATGAAGGTGCCCTTCGTCGGACCCTGGGCGGCCGGCACCGGCATCACCCGCAACGGCGCGGCCGACAACTACGTGTTCCGGGTCTCGGCGGTCGACGCGCTCGTGGACGAGGCCCTCGTCGCCTACGCGGTGAAGACCTACGGCGCCAAGAAGCCCGGCGCGATCCTCGTCAACAACGCCTGGGGCGAGTCGAACCAGCAGGGGATCGTGGCGGCGCTGAAGGCGGCGGGTCTCCCCAGCGCCGGCATCGAGAAGTACGAGGCCAACGACATCGACATGGTCCCGCAACTGTCCCGTCTGCGGGAGGCGGGGGCCGATGCGCTGTTCCTCGTCGGTAATGTCGGCCCCTCGGCCCAGGTGGTGAAGTCCCTCGACCGGATGGGCTGGACCGTGCCGGTGATCTCGCATTGGGGGCCGGCCGGCGGGCGCTTCGACGAACTCGCCGGCCCCGGCGCGGCGCGGGTCCACTTCGTCCAGACCTTCACCTTCGCCGGCAACGACAGCCCGAAGGCGAAGGCGGTGCTCGACGCGCTCAAGGCGAAGTACCCGGCGATCAAGTCCATGGCCGATGTCACGCCCGCCGTCGGCATCGCCAACGCCTACGACGCCACGCACCTGATCGCCCTGGCGATCCAGGCCGCTGGGGCCACCGAGGGGCCGAAGCTCCGCGACGGCTTCTACAAGATCCCGGCCTATGCCGGCCTGATCAAGACCTACGAGGCGCCGTTCGCGCCAGACCGGCACGATGCCTTGAAGCCCGACGACTACATCTTCGCCAGCTTCCGCAACGGCGAGATCGTCGCGGTGTCGAAGTGAGTCGTCCCGTTGCACGACGCCGGCCCGAGCGATCGCACGGCATGATCGACCTTCTCGCGCCACGCATCGCGGGTGGATCCCGGGTTCCGCTGCGCGGCCCCGGGACGACCGTGGCGCGAGGGATCGCGGATGCATCCCTCGCGCGCCGCCGGGGGGCGCGCCCATGCTGACCGGCACCCTCGTCAGCGGGCTCGGCCTCGGCAGCATGTACGGGCTGGTGGCGCTCGGCTTCCACATCACCTTCGCGGTCTCCGGCACCGTGAACTTCGCGCAGGGCAGCGCCGTCACCCTCGGGGCGGTGCTGGGCTACACCTTCGCGGTGCAGCTCGGCTGGCCGATGCCGCTGGCCATCGCCGCGGCGCTCGCCGGCTGCGCAGGGCTCGGCCTCGTGGTCGAGCGCCTGCTGGTGCGCCCCTTCGTGACCCGCGGCTCCGATGCGTGGCTCCTCGCCACGGTGGCCGGCGGCATCATCCTCGACAACGTCCTCCTGTTCACCTTCGGCAAGGAGCCGCGCAGCCTGCCCTCGGCGCTGGTCGCGGCGCCGGTGCAGGTTCTGGGCGCGGGCATCTACCCGCTCCAGCTCCTGATCCCGGTGGTCGGCATCGCTGCGGCGCTCGCGATCCGCGCGGTGTTCCGCGGGACGGAACTCGGCCGGGTGCTGCTGGCGGTGGCGCAGAATTCCGAAGCCGCGCGGCTGATGGGCATCGACGTCGCCCGCACCGTGGCCTGCGCCTTCGCGCTCTCGGCCGTACTCGCGGGCGCGGCGGGGCTGCTGATCGCGCCACTCTTCTCCGTCTCGGCCGAGATGGGCGCGCTGTTCGGGATCAAGGCCTTCGCGGTGGCGATCCTCGGCGGGATCGGCTCGGCCACCGGCGTGGTGCTGGCGGGCCTGCTCTACGGCCTCGTCGAGGCCGGCGTCACCGCCACGCTCGGCTCCGGCGCGACCCAGATCGTCGTCTTCTCGGTCATCATCCTGGCCCTTGCCCTCAGGCCAAACGGCCTTCTCGGCCGCGCCGCCGTCAACAAGGTTTGACCATGGGCTCGCTACTCCGGGCGCCGGCCGCGATGCCGCTCGCCATCCTGGCCCTGACGCTCGCGGGCCTCGGCCTCGTCGCAGGGACGAGCGGCTACAGCCACTTCGTCATCGCGCTCGTGGCGCTGACGGTGGTGGCCGGCACCGGCCTCAACGTCCTGCTCGGGCTCGGCGGACTGATCTCCTTCGGCCATGCCGGGTTCTACGCGATCGGCGCCTATACGAGCGCGATCCTGACGCTGAAGGGCGTGAGCTTCTGGCTGGCGCTGCCGGCCGCTTCCGGGCTCTCCGCCCTCGTCGGCGCGGCGCTCGCCGTGCCGGCGATGCGGGTGCGCGGACCCTACCTCGCCATGGTGACGATCGCCTTCGGCTTCCTGGTCGAGCACGCGCTGATCGAGGGCGGGGAACTCACCGGCGGCCAGAACGGCCTCGTGGTCGCCACCGGCCCGAGCCTGTTCGGGCTCCCGCTGGCCGAGCGCGATCTCGCCTGGCTCGCGGTGATCGGGGCGGGCCTCAGCCTCTACGGCTTCCACCGGCTGCGCCATGCCCGTCTCGGTCAAGCCCTGCGCGCGGTGCGCGACGCGGATGTCGCCGCCGCCTCGCTCGGCTTCGATCCGGTCCGGGTGAAGACCGCCGCCTTCGCGATCTCGGCGGCGCTGACCGGGCTCGCCGGCGCGGTGCTGCCGCCGCTGATGCTGTTCATCGCACCGAGTTCGTTCCCGTTCACGCAGTCGATCCTGTTCGTCCTCGCGGTGGTGGTCGGCGGGGCCGGAACCGTGCTCGGGCCGCTGTTCGGCGCGCTGGTGACGGTGCTGCTGCCCGAGGCGTTGGCGGGGCTGGCCGAATACCGGCTGCTGTTCTTCGGCCTGACCACCCTGGTGGTGCTCTGGCTCGTGCCGGCGGGTCTCGTCGGCAGCCTCGCTCGCCTGCTGCCGCGGAGCGCTGCGGCTCGTTCCGAGGCGCAAGGCGAGGCCCCGGACTTCCTGCGGCGGAGCGAGGGCGCGCCGCTCGCCGTCGAGGGGCTCGGCATCGCCTTCGGCGGCATCAAGGCGGCGGAGGGCGTCGCCTTCGAGGCGCGACCCGGCGCGATCACCAGCGTGATCGGCCCGAACGGGGCCGGCAAGACCACCGTCCTCAACATGATCTCCGGCTTCTACCGGCCGAGCGCCGGCACGATCCGCCTGGGGGAGCGTGAACTGGGCGGCCGGCCCGCCCATGCCATCGCCCGCGCCGGCATCGCCCGCACCTACCAGACGACGCGGCTGTTCGGCTCGCTCAGCGTCGTGGAGAACGTGATCCTCGCCCGCGCCCCCGGCCGCCTGCTGCGCCGGGCGCAGGCGCGGGACCGCGAGGCGGCCGCGGCCCTGCTCGCCTTCGTCGGCTATGCCGGCGCCCTCGATCGGCTGGCCGCCGAACTGCCCCATGTCGACCGGAGGCTGGTGGAGATCGCCCGGGCGCTGGCCGGGTCCCCGCAGGTGCTGCTCCTCGACGAGCCGGCCGCCGGCCTCGCCCGCGCCGAGACCGACCGCCTCGGCGTGCTGCTGCGCCGGATCGCGGCCTGCGGCATCGCGGTGATCCTCGTCGAGCACGACATGCCCCTGGTGATGGGCGTGTCCGACCGCATCCTCGTCATGGATGCCGGCCGCCCGATCGCCCGCGGCACCCCCGCCGAGGTACGCCGCGACCCGGCCGTGCTGCGGGCTTATCTCGGCGCCGCCGAGACCCCGGCCCGGCCGCGCTCCGCCCCCTGGAGCGGCCCAGCCGACGCGGTTCTGGCCGCCCACGGCCTCAGTGCGGGCTACGGCGCCGCGCCCGTGCTCGATCGCCTTGCACTCACGGTGCGGCCCGGCGAGACCGTGGCGCTGCTCGGTTCCAACGGCGCCGGCAAATCGACGGCGATGCGGGCGCTCGCGGGCCTGCTGCGCCCGGTCGAGGGCTCGGTGGTGCTGGCCGATGCCCCGATCGCGGCGCTGCCGGCGCATCGGATCGCGCGCCTCGGCCTCGCTCTGGTGCCGGAAGGCCGGCAGGTCTTTCCCGAACTCACCGTCGTCGAGAACATCCGCCTCGGCGCCTGGAGCCGGTCCGGGAGCCGCAGCGGACGGGTCGATCCGGCGGAGGTCGAGGCTTTGCTCGACCGATTCCCGCGCCTGCGCGAGCGGGCGGACAGCCGCGCCGGCCTGCTCTCGGGCGGAGAGCAGCAGATGCTCGCGATCGCCCGCGGGATGATGGCGCGCCCGCGCATCCTCCTGCTCGACGAGCCTTCCCTCGGCCTCGCCCCCGCGATCATCAACAGCCTCTACGCCACCGTCGCCGAACTGCGCGACCAGGGCATCACGATCCTCATCGTCGATCAGATGGCCGCGCTGGCGCTGACCGTGGCGGACCGCGGCTACGTCCTGGAGCAGGGGCGCGTCGCCGCCTCCGGCACCGCGGCGGAGCTCAAGGCGGACGCCGCGCTCGAGGCGGCCTATCTCGGGGCGGCGTGAGGCCGCGCCTTTCCCTCAACCCCAGGATCGAGTCCATCCCCGTGACGAGTTCGGAGCCGACAATGGCCGGCCATGGCCGCTACGCCTATTCCGCCCTGCCGGAGCGGCCGGTCTACGACTGGCCGGAGGGCAAGCGCCTTGCGGTCTACCTCGCCCTCAATCTCGAAACCTTCGATTTCGGCGCCGGCCTGGGCGCCGAGCTGGCGCCGGGCGGGCCGCAGCCGGACGTGCTGAACTACGCGTGGCGCGACTGGGGCAACCGGGTCGGCGCGTGGCGCCTGCGCGACATGCTCGACGACCTGCGGATGCCCGCGAGCATCCTCGTCAACAGCCGGATCTACCGTGACTGTCCGGGCCTGATCGAGGCGTTCCGGGCCCGCGGCGATGAGATCGTCGGGCACGGTCGCACCAATGCCGAGCGGCAGGGCACCCTCTCGGAAGCCGAGGAGCGCGCCCTGATCGCCGAGGCGACCGCGGTGCTGACGCGGGAGGAGGGCAGGGCGCCGGCCGGATGGCTCGGCCCCTGGATCTCGCAATCGCGGATCACGCCGGATCTGCTGGCGGAGGCGGGCTACCGCTACCTGCTCGATTGGTGCCACGACGACCAGCCGACCTGGTTCGCGACGCGCAACGGCGGGCGCATCCTCTCGGTGCCCTATCCGCAGGAACTCAACGACATCCCGGCCATCGTCGCCCGCAAGGAGACGGGGCGGGCGTTCGCCGAGGCGATCACGGATGCCTTCGAGGAGATGCTGGAGCAGTCGCGCCGCGCGCCGCTCGTGATGGGCATCGCCCTGCACCCTTACATCGTCGGCCAGCCGCACCGCTTGCGTCCCCTGCGGCAGGCACTCGAACGGATCGCCGGTCATCGGGACACGGTCTGGCTCACCACGGCGGGTGCGATCGCGGCGCACGCCGCCGAACGGGCGCCGTAGCGGGCCCCTGCGGCCGGCCTCCCGCATCGCCCGGGCGGCGGCCTCCCGCTCGGCCCCGAACGACAATCCGGAGATGCCGTGATGGATCGGAGCGAAGACCGTCGACGTAACGCGCCGGACGTTTCGCGGCGCACGCTTCTCCTGACCTCCGCTTCTGCCCTGGGGGCGACGACCATGCCGACCCGACTTTTCGCCGAAGCGAGCGCCGCCCGCGGCGCGCTGGCCCGATCCAGCCAGGGCATGGTCACGAGCCCGCACGAACTCGCAAGCGAGGCCGGGCGGGAGGTGCTGCGGGCGGGCGGCAACGCCATCGAGGCGGCGATCGCCATCAACGCGACGCTCTGCGTCACCTATCCGCATTTCTGCGGACTGGGCGGCGATGCGTTCATGATCGTCAGCGACCCCCAGGGCGCCACCATCACCCTGTCCGGCATCGGTCAGGCGGCGGCGAAGCTGCCGAACGACGGGCGGCCGATTCCGGTCCGCGGACCCGGCTCGGCGATCACCGCGGCGGCGGCCGTCGATACCTGGGAGCAGGCCTTCACCTTCAGCCAGCGGGCCTGGGGCGGGCGAAAATCCTGGAAGGAGCTGTTCCAGCGCGCCATTGCCTATGCAACGGACGGCTTTCCCCTGACGCCGTCGCAACGCTTCTGGGCGGATTTCCGCGGCAAGGAGATCGGCGACTGGCCCGATGTCGTGCGCGTCTTCACCGCCGAGGGCCGGATCCCGGATGTCGGGGAGACGTTTCGCCAGCCCGACCTCGCCCGCACGCTGACGATGCTTGCGGAGAATGGCGGCCGCGACTTCTACGAGGGCGAGCTGGCCCGGCGGATCGCGCGGGGGCTGGAGCAGGCGGGCTCGCCCCTGACCGCGGACGATCTCGCCCGCTGCCGCGCCCGGAACGAGAGCGCGCTGCGCGTGCCCTACCGGGGCGGGGAACTCATCAGCCTGCGCCCGCCGACGCAAGGGATCACCACCCTTGAGATCATGGGCGTTCTCGACCGCTTCGACGTGGCCGCAATCCGTGAGGGCAGCGCCGACTACTACCATCTCCTCGTCGAGGCGGTGAAGCGGGCCTTCATCGACCGCAACCGCTTCGTCGCCGATCCGGATTTCGCCGAGGTTCCCGTTGATCGGTTGCTGTCGCCCGCTCACCTCGATGGGCTGGCCCGGAGCATCGATCCGCGCAGGGCGGCCCCCTGGCCGCACGTCTTCAAGACCGGCGATACGGTCTTCATCGGCGCGGCCGACCGGGACGGCAACTGCGTCAGCCTGCTCCAGACGGTCTATTTCGACTGGGGCAGCGGCGTCGTCGCGGGCGATACCGGCATCCTCTGGCACAATCGCGGTGCGGCCTTCAGCGTGGAGCCCGGGAGCATCAACGTGCTGCGTCCCGGGAAGCGCCCGTTCCACACCCTCAATCCCGGAATGTACCTCAAGGACGGCCGCCCGCGGCTGCTCTACGGCACGCAGGGCGCGGACGGGCAGCCGCAGACCCTCGCGGCGGTGCTGACGCGGCTGATCGATTACGGCATGGACCCGCTCACGGCGCTCGCGCGGCCCCGGTTCTTACTCGGCAAGACCTTCTCCGACAGCCGCGACAGCCTGAAGCTCGAACTTGATGCGGGTCAGGCCGTGTTCGAAGACCTCACCGCGCGGGGCCACGCGATCAGCCCCATCCCGGCGCAGAGCCCACTCGCCGGACATCCGGGCGCGATCCGAATCGAGGATGACGGGCGCTTCGTCGGCGCCCACGATCCGCGCAGCGACGGCGTGGCACTCGGGCTGTAGCACTCCGCCGTCGCCGACCCGTTCACATCCGCCTCACGCCCCCGGCGCGGCGGCAATCTCGCGCTCGACCTCGGCCGGGTCGAGCACGTAGCGGCGCGAGCAGAACTCGCAGGTGATGGCGATGGTGCCGTCATCCGCCACCATGTCCCGGCGCTCCTCGGCCGAGAACGAGCGGATCATGCCCATCACCCGCTCCTGCGAGCAGCGGCAGCGTTCGACCACGGTCTGCGCGTCGAACACCCGCACGCCGCGCTCGTGGAACAGCCGGTAGAGCAGCCGCTCGCTCGACACCGCCGGATCGATCAGTTCGTGATCCTCGACGGTGCCCACGAGGCTGCGGGCCTCGGTCCAGGCGTCGTCCTCGGCGGGGGCGCCGGTGAGGATCTCGTGGCCCTCCGGCGCGTCGCCCGGCGGCAGGTCGGCCTGGCGCATCCGGTCGGGCGAGGTCGGCAGGAACTGCACCAAGAGGCCGCCGGCCCGCCAGCGGCTCTCCCCGCTCTCCATCTGCTCGGCCACGGCGAGGCGCACCAGCGTCGGGATCTGCTCGGACTGGCGGAAATACTGGTGCGCCGCCTCCTCCAGGCTCTGGCCTTCGAGGGCGACGACGCCCTGGTAGCGGCTCTGGGTCGGGCCCTGGTCGATGGTCATGGCGAGGTGCCCGCGGCCCATCAGATCGGCGGCGCGCGCCTTCGGCCCGAGGGCCGCCACCGGCTCCGCCTCGAAGCGGGCGGTGGCGCGCACCCGGTCGGGCGCCTCGAAATCGACCACCAGCATGTTCACCGGCCCGTCGGTCTTGGTCTGGAGCTGGAAACGGCCTTCGAGCTTCAGCGAGGCGCCGAGCAGCACGGTGAGCGCCGCTGCCTCGCCGATCAGGCGGGCGACCGCGTCGGGATAGCCGTGGCGGCGCAGGATGGTGTCGATCGACGGGCCGAGCCGCACCGCGCGGCCGCGCAGGTCCAGAGCCTCGACGGCGAAGGGAAGCACGGCGTCGTCGCCGCCTTCGAGCGCGGGAAGGGAAGTCGGGGCGTGTCCGGAGCTCATGGGCTCTCCGTGTCGGGCTGGGAGAAAAGGGGGGGAGGGCGGCCGGTCCGGCGGCATCACGCCAAACCGGCGGAAGCGCAAGGGCGGCGCACGTCCTCGACAGATCCTCATATGGGGAGCGCCGTGCCGTGGCGCGAGAGCGGCGCACGATGCCCCTGGTCGGGATCGTCACGCAAATCCCGGGCTGTGGTCCGAGGCCGCGTGGCTTGGGGCACCCACCGAGCCGCCGAAAGGACGGGACGCCTCAGAAATCCGTGTGCAGCCGCGTGCCGAAGAAGTCGGCCGGGCCGCGGTCGCGGTTATAGGCCGGGTTCTCGACGTGCTGGTAGTCGAAGGACATCGTCACCGCCTTCGTCAGGTTCAGGGCGTAGTAGACCTCCACCGCCCGCTCCGGGGCGTAGCGGTCGAGCCGCCCGTCGCCGATCAGAAGGCCGAGGCCCCCGTTGGCGAAGTAGGCGCGGTGCGAGGGCGAGATGCGGTTGGCCGCGGCGCCGAGGCCGATCGTGTCCTGCGGCCGGCCCCAGGCCGTGCCCTTGAGCGACAGGCCGCCCGAGACCGAGCCGTCGATATCGGTGAAGGACAGGCTCTCGTTGCGCCCGTCGTTGACGCTCGCCCGGGCGAACAGGCCGAGATCGGCGGTCAGCGCCTGTTCGAGATTGAGGTAGGCGCCGCTCTTGCGCCGGGGCTCGCGGGTCGCTGCCGCCGCCGTGTTGATGTCGGCGAAGGCGCCGGACTGCGTCAGCGCCACCACCTGCCGGAAGTTCGCGGTGTTGCCGACATTCGAGAACAGGCCGAGACGTAGGCGCCCCGGCTGGTCGAGCAGCGGCAGGATGTGGCGTTCCTCGAACTCGATGACGGCGCCGGCCCGCTCGAACACCCGCGGGTCGAGCACGTCGGAGGAGGGCTCCTTCGGCACCTGCGTGTAGGCGGCGCGCACCGCGAAGTCCGCGCGGTTGTACTCGACCATCACGCCCTGGGTGAAGCCGGGAAGGTTGGCCGGGAAATCCCAGGCCGCGGAGGCCCACAGGCCCCAGTTCATGAAATCGACCCGGGGGTCGTGGGCGTAGGCGTTGCCGTCGAAGAAGTCGCCGAGCGCGAACTTGCCGGCGATCACGGTGATGCGCTCGACGTCGCGGGTGCCGGCGATGGAGTTCGGCCCGTCGGGCACCGCTTCGGTCTCGCCGCCGAGGCCGAAGGTCTGGCGCACGAAGTAGCGGTTCGAGCGCAGCTTCGGGAACGGGGCGCCGGCCTTCTGCGCCTCGCCGTTGACGAAGCCCGCAACGCCCAGCGTCCGCGACAGGCCGAAGCCCTGGCTGAATTCCGGGTTGTAGTAGAGTTCGGTGCCCTCGAAGAGCTTGAGGCCGAGGAACAGCGTCGCGGTCGTCGTCGCCTGCGCCTGGTCCGGCACGAGGCTCTGCGGCCCGCGATACGGCGCGCGAAAGCCCGTCACGCCCTGGTTCACGAAGGTGGTCTGGCCGTGCAGCGAGAAGCGGGCATCCTTCGGGGGCTCGTCCTCCTCGTCCGGCACCAGGGCCAGCGCCTCAGGGTGCCAGATCAGCCGCGCCATCATCTTATTGGAGACGAAGCCGGTGCGGGTCGTCACCGGTCCGCCGTCGGCCCCCGGCAGGGTGCCGAGACCGAAGCGGGCGCTCTCGCCGAGATCGCTGTAGCGGTAATCGATCCCGAGCGAGAGGTGCGGATCGACGGCGAACTGCACGCCCGCCCCGAGGGTGTATCCGAGATAGGAGACGTTGCGGGCAGCGGTGGCGGCCGGGCCGCCGGACAGATCCGGGTAGGTCGCGAGCACCCGTCCGTTGGCGCCGGTGAGCCCGAAGGTCGCGTAGATCAGGTTGTTGCCGAAGGCGTAGCCGAGCCGCGCGCGGGCGGCTCCGAACAGGTCGGTCTTCTCGCGGACCAGGGCGAAGGGCGGATCGACCGCCTCGTAGCCGAAGCCCGACGCGTCGGAGCGCGCGCCGCGCTTGAGGTTGGTGCCGGCGAGGTCGGCCTCAAGGCCGTAGACGATGGCGCCGTCCTGCCAGTTCCAGCCGGCGAAGGCGCCGGCCGCGACCGTGGTGGCGTCGCCGCCGAGGTCGCGGCTGCCGGTGGCGTCGCCCGTCGCGATCGTCCGGACGCGCCGCGTTCCGATCGTGGTCGGTCCGATGTCGTAATTGCCGAACGAGGCGCCCGCGCTGCCCTGCACGCCGGCATAGAGGCCGGACCAGTCGAGGAAGCGGGGACGGGCGCGCTCGGCGAGGTCGGCGGCGGCTGCGGCGCCGGCATGAAAGCCGAGGAGCGCGGCAAGTCCCACCGAGACCGCTCGCCGTTCCCCGATCGCCCGCTTCCGCGCCTCGAACACCGCGCCAGCCCCCGCCGCCACTCCGTGAGCGGCCTAGCAGATGCCGGTGCCGCCGCAATGCGCCCGCGCGCCGCCGAAGCACGAGGCGTCGGATGGTGGCACGGACGCCACGATGACAGGGAGAAACCGAAAATCGCCGACAGCACGATGACAGACGCCGGAGCACCGGCCGAAGGACGCCGGCGACGAGGCAGGGCTCTGAACCGGTCGAGTCCCCCGCAAGTCCCCCGGAAGAGTGGGATCAGCCCCTGAATGCCCCTCTTGCCGCGGTGAAGCTTGGCGCTAGCTTTCGTGGACCTGGACCCCCATCAGGTTAGGTCAACTTCTGGGCGCGCCCGAAAACGGCGCGCCCTTTTTCCATGTGCTTTCCCTAGGGGCCATCCAAGGGCCCGGCGCGTCACTGGGCCGGGGCGGCGGGCGCCTTGGCCGGAGCGGCCTTGACGGTCTTCTTGGTCGGCGCCTCCACCGGGGCCGCGGCAGCCTGCTGGTTCACGTCCGGCACGCGGGTCCAGGTCTGCGAGCCGCACAGCACCTTGAGCATGCAGCCCTGCACGTTCAGCTCGCCCTCGCTCTCACGGGCGAGGCTGACCTGATAGATCTTGCCCTCGTCGGCGTTGTAGATTTCGCCAGCGAAGCCATCGTCCTCCGGCTTGAGGTTGTCGAGGAGCGACAGACCGATGATCGGGCGCGCCCGCTTCTTCGGGTCGGGATTCTTCACGTCGGTGCGCGGCGCGCCGGCCTCGTCGACCGGGGCTTTCAGCCAGACCACCTTGCCGCAGGCGTTGCCGCCGTTCGGGCCGCAGCGATCGATGCGGATCTTGGCGCGGCCATCGCCGGTCAGCCAGGTTCCGGAGAGATCCTTGGGGGCTGCGAAGGCCGTGTTCGCGGCCAGGAGGTTGGAGGCGAGAAGAGCGGCAAGGCCGAAGGCGATACGCATGCGATGGCTCCTGAGGCTGGGCCCGATGAGGGGCTTGAGGCTTGCGGAGAGGGGATCGCCCCGGCGGCGAGCCGGGGCAGGCGAACCGTCCCCCGACTCAGCCCTCGCATTCCGGCGATTTTTCGGCAGTGTTGCGCTGAAGCCATGGCCGGGCCGGAAAAAGGCCGCGCTTGCCCCGCGCCGGCCCGCCGCGGCGATGCCGGTTCGCCGGTCGGTTGAGGGGCTACCGCTCCGCCGCTATAAGCCCGGCGCGCCGGCAGCCCTCCGAGCGGCATCCGAGCCGCCTCAATCCAGCGCGTCGCGCGACCCCTTTCTCCAACGAACCGGACCGGACCCATGGCCAACGAGCGCACCTTCTCCATCCTCAAGCCCGACGCGACCCGCCGTAACATCACCGGCGCGGTCAACGCCGTGATCGAGGCCGCCGGCCTGCGCATCGTCGGCCAGCGCCGCATCCGGATGACCCGCGCGCAGGCGGAGAAGTTCTACGAGGTGCACAAGGAGCGCCCGTTCTTCGGCGAACTCGTCGAGTTCATGACCTCCGGCCCCGTGGTCGTGCAGGTGCTCGAGGGCGAGAACGCCGTCGCCAAGTACCGTGAGGTGATGGGCGCCACGAACCCGGCCCAGGCCGCCGACGGCACCATCCGCAAGCAGTTCGCGGAATCGGTCGGCGAGAACACTGTCCACGGCTCGGACAGCGCCGACAACGCCAAGATCGAGATCGCGCAGTTCTTCACCGACGCCGACATCGCCGCGTAAGGCCCGACGCTCGCCGGTCCCGGCTCGCGGGGCCGGCGAGAAACACGCTCAAGCTTGCGCGAGGCTGACCCGCGCGCTGCAATCCGGCCGAGTGTGACTCTCCTGCCCTAGCGGCGCGGGGCGGGCGGACCGAAGAACGCAGACGATCGACGATTTCCCGTCTCTCTCCGGATTTTCGCTCCATGCGCCCCACGTTTTCGCGCACCGGCCGCCTGCTCGTCGCGGCCGGCCTCGTCTCCCTGCTCGCCGCCTGCAACTCCGCCGGGCGCTCGACGCAGTACACCTCGCTGGAAGGCTACGTGCCCGATCCGGCACTGAAGACCGCCTCGAAGAGCAACCTCACGGGCCGCGTGCGCCACGCCTGCACCGTCACCCAGGCCAAGTTCCAGAAGGTCGCCGAAGAGACGCTCGCGGCCCCCTGCGGCTGCTACGCCGAGCGCACGCTCTCCGCCCTCGACAAGGACGAGATCGCCTCCTACCGCACCACCGGCTACTTCAACGACACGGCCCGCGCGAAGGCGCTGGGTGCGCTCGACAGCTGCAAGCTGCCGCGTCCGATCGTCTGATCCGGTGACGGGGCGGCGCAACGCGCCGTCCCGCTGCATGATTGGCGGGGCTCTGCCCTGCACCTTTGACAAGGTCTCGACCTTTCGAAACCACGATTTACAGCTTTTCGGTCGGCGCAGCCTTCTTGCCGTCATCCGGCTTGGCCGGCTTCGGGCAGACGCCCTGGACGCTCTGCCACTCGGCTTCCGACAGGATGCCTGATCCAGCCGGCTTCTCTCCCGCCAGCGAACGGATCCGCGCCGCCCGCTCCGCCGTGAACGGGTGGGAGCGCAGGAACGCGATCGCATCCGGCTTCTCGTCATCCGCCTTGGTGATGCGTTCCAGGATCGCCGCCAGCGCCGCCCCGTCGCCGCCTGCCCGCTTCACCGCCGTCACCGCATAGGCATCCGCCGCCCGTTCCGCGTCGCGGGAATAGCCGGCCGAGATCGCCGCCTGCCCGATCGTCACCAGCACCGTTGAGCCGGTGAGGTCGCCGAGCACCAGGCTCAGCAGGAACGAGGTGCCGCCCGCCGTGATCACCGAGCGCATCGGGTCGCGGGCGGCGACATGACCGAATTCGTGGGCGAGGATGCCGGCGAGTTCGTCACCGGTCCGCGCCTTGGCGATGATGTCGGAAAGCAGGATCACCCGGCCGCCGGGCAGGGCGAGGGCGTTCGCGACCGTGTGACGGCGCACGCTCACCTGCGGCCTCTCCGGCAAGGCCATGCCCTCCGCGAGCCGAGCCGCCAGCCGGTCGAGCACCGCCCGCGCGGCGTTCTCGTCGCAGAGCGGCGGATCGCCGAGCAGGCTCACGATCTGCGTCTCGACGCTGCGTCCGAGCTGTGCCTCGATTGCCCGCGGCACCAGCGGCGCGATCAGGTTCGAGGCCGCCGGTACGCCGTAGATCGCCGTCAGCAGCACGGACACCCCCGCCGCGATCGACCAGAGCACGAGGCGGGTCAGGCCGCCTTCACGCTCGGCCCGGCCCAGGTCGGGGCAGCGCGCCTTCAGCGCCTCCGCGAAGGCGGCGTCGGTGAACTCGGCGCTCTCCGCCCCCTGCGCGTGGCTGATCCGCATCACGGGCGAGGCGGCATCCGTGGCGCGCAGGTCGAGCAGGCTCCAGTCGCGGGTGACGTCTTCGCCGAGGATTTCGAGCCGGAAGGTCAGCCGCAGCGTCACCGGTCTGGGCCGGGCGCTGATTCCGTCGAAGAACGTGCCCGCAGTGGTGATGGCCTCCATCGCGATCCTAGAACCCGATCTCGAGGGCGCCGCCGACATCGAGCGCGTCGGCCAGTCCCTCGTTAAGGCCGCTGGCCGGGGCGCGGGTCGAGGCGAGCACCGCTTCCAGCGCCGGCAGGTTCTCGATCTGCGTCGTCGCCGCCACCGCGTGCCACAGGCGCACGGTGACGATGCGGACGTAGAGCACGTTCGTGCCGAGGATCGCGCCGAGATAGAGCAGCACGGTCGAAGCGATGACGAAGGCGTGGATGCCGGGATTCTGCCCGTCCGTGGCGATCAGCGGCACGAGCAGGGCGAAGATGATGCCCAGCACAAGGATGAAGCCGATCACCGCCAGCATGTAGACGAGGTAGGGGACGTAGAACCGACGGGCCTTGAGCGAGGAGGTCAGCCGCGCCTCGCCGAGATGGGCCGCGTTGAAAAAGGCGCGGGTCTCGCGGGCCCGGTAATAGGGGATCAGCAGCAGCGCCAGCGGGATCGAGACGGAGGCGGCGATCACGACGGCGGCGCCGTAGGAGGCGAACGGGGTGTCCTCGTAGGCCGGGTTGAAGATGAGATTGCTCTTCTCGTTCGCCGGATCCTGGATCAGCAGGTCGCTGGGGATGTCGAAGCCGGTTGCCGCCAGCAGCGCCAGGATGCTCAGCAGGGTCGGCAGCAGCGCGACGATGTAGAACATCATCCAGGGCAGCAGGATCGAACGCCCCGTCGCGGTCGAGCGCATCCGGCTCTGGCCGACCAGGGTGTGGTCGATGCGGTAGCGCTCCAGCGCCGCACGCATGAAGGGGAAGGCCAGGCCGAGGCTGAGGATCGTCCCGAGCCACCACAGGCTGGCGAGGCCCGCATAGGCGAAGCCCGACCCGTCCTGACCCAGGCGGATGCCGCGCCAGCGCGTGCGCGAGGCCCGGTATCGCCGGCCCCGGAACAGCGCGTATTGCCCGAGCACGAACAGGCCAATGAAGGAGATCGGCGCGGCGAGCGTGGCCAGGATCGGGCTCAGCAATCCGACGACGAACAGGACGATGTAGACCGGCACCAGAACAGCGAGCGCGACGAGGAAGCCGAGAAAGAGCTCCTTGCCGGTGCCGAGATACTCGGCCGGGCTGCCGGCCACGACGGTGCGGCTCCAGAAGTAGCGCCGCAGGTTGGTAATGTACCAGAACCGGTAGATCGAGAAGGTCACCAGCGAGAGCAGGAAGCCCTTGACCACGATGCCGGTCAGCCCCTGTGTCCGCCGGTCGAACGCGATGTCACCCGTTCGTGCCGGAGCCGGGCTCGGCACACCGTCGAATTGGTTCATTGTCAGTCCCCCTCGTCGCGGGGAGACTAGAAGCTGCCTCATAGGCGTTGCAACGGGGTGGCGCGCACAATCGCCGCGTCGCGAAATGCGATCAACAAGACGAGCCGAAGACCACCGGCCGGCTTCAGCGATGTTCATCGTTAATTTCACGTGAAAACCGCTCCGTCCGCGTTGTGCCGGAACCGAGCAGGTTGCCGATCTGCACGGAAGGCCCTTCCGCACGCCGAACGTTCGGTGGCGCCGAGGGGCTCGGTTCGGACGCCGAAACGCTGGGGGGGCGATGTGACAGCCCGCCCGAAGGCGTATCCTCAGTGTGGCACCCCGCTCCTCATGCCGAGGCGCCACGTGATCGTTCGGTCTCGAACCATGCCTGAACGGACAATCCCACGACGTCTGCCGGGCGAGAGCCGGAGCGGCCTGTATCGAGGCCGCAGGCACAGCGGCTCGGCATGAGCCCTGTCATGGTTGCCGGACCGAGAGATGGCTGGCTTCGAAACTCGGCCGCCTCGCTGACGCGCGGAACTGAACGGCAGACGGAGTGCGCAAACGAAAAACACCGGGGCCTGTTCAAGGCGCCCGGCGTTCTCGATCGTGGTCATGGTCGGCCGGCTGACCGTCCCCTTCGGCGGCCTGCCCCGACTTCAGCAGCAGCGGAAGCCGGAGGTGTTGCCGACGCCGAAGCGGGCGTTCTCGCGATTGCGGAAGAACTCGCGCTCGGTCATCGGCGCTTGGTCGGGATGGGTCTTGGTGATGTGCGCGACGTAGGTCCCGTAATCGCCCTGACCCACCATCAGCCGCGCGCCGTCGCAGACGCACTTGTTGAAGGCCCGGAGGCGATCACGAAAGTTCTGCGGCGACGCGGCGGGGCTGGTCATGTCGGCCTCACTCTGCCGGGGCGAGTTTGGGATCGGCTTCCAGCGCCGTCCAGCGGTCGGCGCGATAGGCCTTGATGCAGGCCATTACGCCGAAGACGACGATCGCCACGACGAGGCCGACGAAGAACACGGCAAGGGCCGCGTCGATCCGGTCGTTGAAGACGATCTTGTGCATGTCGTTCATGTTCTTGGCCGGTCCGAGCACCTTCCCCTCGGCGATCGCCGCCGAGAAGCGGTCGGCGTGGCTGAGGAAGCCGATCTTCGGGTCGGGCGAGAAGATCTTCTGCCAGCCGGCGGTCAGGGTGCAGATGCAGAGCCAGACCGTCGGGATGATCGTGACGAAGGCGTAGCGCTCGCGCTTCATCTTGAAGATGACCACCGTGGCGAGCGTCAGCGCCACGGCCGCCAGCATCTGATTGGAGATGCCGAACAGCGGCCAGAGGGTGTAGATGCCGCCGAGGGGATCGGTGACGCCCTGGTAGAGGAAGTAGCCCCAGGCCGCGACGCAGAGGGCCGTCGCGACCACGCTCGGCCCCCAGGACGCGGTATCCTTGAAGCGTGGCGAGATCAGGCCGAGCAGATCCTGCAGCATGAAGCGGCCGGCGCGCGTGCCCGCATCCACCGCGGTGAGGATGAAGAGCGCCTCGAACAGGATGGCGAAGTGGTACCAGAAGGCCATCATCGTCTTGCCGCCGATGGCGGAGGAGATGATGTGGGCCATGCCCACCGCCAGGGTCGGCGCGCCGCCGGTGCGGGAGATGATCGAGTGCTCACCCACGTCCTTGGCGGTCTGGGCGATCACCTCCGGCGCGATGGGGAAGCCGAGCTTCGTCACCGCCGCCGCCGCGGTCTCCGGCGTGGCGCCGAGCAGGGCGCCGGGCGAGTTCATGGTGAAGTAGACGCCCGGATCGATCACGCTCGCGGCGACCAGCGCCATGATCGCGACGAAGCTCTCCATCAGCATGCCGCCGTAGCCGATGAAGCGGGTGTCCATCTCGTTGTTGACGAGCTTCGGGGTCGTGCCCGACGAGATCAGGGCATGGAAGCCCGATACCGCGCCGCAGGCGATGGTGATGAACAGGAACGGGAACAGGGAGCCCGCCCAGACCGGGCCGGTGCCGTCCACGAACTTCGTCATCGCCGGCATCTGCATGTGCGGGGCGACGACGACGATGCCGAGCGCGAGGCCGACGATGGTGCCGATCTTGAGGAAGGTCGAGAGGTAGTCGCGCGGGGCGAGCAGCAGCCACACCGGCAGGATCGAGGCGACGAAGCCGTAGCCGATCAGCATCCAGGTGAGCTGGGTGCCGGTGAAGGTGAAGGCCGGGCCCCAGGTCGGGTGCTCGTTGATCTGGCCGCCGCCGATGATCGCGGCCATCAGCAGGACGAAGCCGAGGATCGAGACCTCGCCGATCTTACCCGGCCGGATGTAGCGGGCGTAGAGGCCCATCAAGATCGCGATCGGGATCGTGGCCGCGACCGTGAAAGTGCCCCAGGGGCTCTCGGCCAGGGCCTTGACCACGATCATCGCCAGCACGGCCAGCAGGATCACCATGATCATGAAGGTGCCGAACAGGGCGATCACGCCGGGGATCACGCCGAGTTCGGCCCGGATCAGTTCGCCGAGCGAGCGCCCGTCGCGGCGCATCGAGATGAACAGGATCATGAAATCCTGCACCGCGCCCGCGAGCACGACGCCGGCAAGGATCCAGAGCATGCCGGGCAGGTAGCCCATCTGGGCCGCGAGCACCGGGCCGACGAGCGGGCCCGCGCCCGCGATCGCCGCGAAGTGGTGGCCGAACAGCACGGTCTTGTTGGTGGGGACGTAGTCGAGGCCGTCATTGTGACGGTGGGCCGGGGTCTCCCGCTTCGGATCGAGGCGCATCACCTTGTCGGCGATGAAGAGGGAGTAGTAGCGGTAGCCGATCAGGTAGACGCAGACCGCGGCCACGACGACCCACAGCGCGTTGATCGACTCGCCACGCTCGGTGGCCACCACCGCCAGTGCCGCGGCACCCAATGCCCCGACCAGGGCCCAAGGCCCGTGTTTCTGTATCGCGCCCATGTGACGCCTCACTCCGTCATCGGCCGCATTCTTGATGCAGGCGGCCTTCGTGGCTCTGTTTGGCGCAATTTTCTCCGTGATGCCAGTTGCGGAGACCACACAGGCCCAGGATCCATCAACCTCTGCAGTGACATCTGCCACTTCACGTTACATGGGCCGCAGGATTAGACCTTTGCGACGACGGCACCGCTCGCGGCGACTTCTGGTTGATTTCGGTCGCGCGCATTCTTGACGCAGTCGGGAGACGCTGGTTTGCGCTACGTGAGGCGTGAGTGCGCGCTCCGGCGCCTCCTGCCCTAATCGAGGACGATCACGCGGTTGGGAAGCTGGTTGTCGCCGCGCGTGCCGGGCAACTCGGCCTTGAGAACCGTCCCGACCTGCTCCACCGCGGCGACGAGACCGTCCCCCAAGGCATCGCGCCCGGCCGCGCCGAGCAGATCGGCCACGATCGTGCGCCACTGCGCGTCCGCGATGCGGACACGCACGCCCTTGTCGGCGACGATCTCAGCGTAGCGTTCGGCGCGTGAGACGTAGACGAGGACGCCCGTGCGCCCCCGCGTGCCGGTCAGGCCGTGGGCGAAGAACTCGCGGCGGGCGGCGGCGTGGGCACGCTCGCGCTGCCAGTGCCGCGGGGTGAGCGCAACGCGCAGGCGCTCGTTCAAGGTCAGCAGGAGGGTGGCGAGGACGGCGAGCGCCTGGGTCAGCGCAATCTCACCGGCGCCGAGATCGGTGAGCAGGATCAGGGGCCAGGGAAGCGCGAGGGCGACGGCCAGCGCCAGGGCGAGACCGGGGGAGCGGTAGAGGCCGGCGCTGGCCGCCACCAGCACCACGATCTCGCCCGAGGTTCCGGCCTCCGCCCGGCCGATGGCGGCGGCGATCCGCTCCCGCTCAGCGGCGCTCAGGATCGTCGCGCTACCAGTCACCGGACGCTCCTCCGCCACCGAACGAGCCGCCCCCACCGGAGAAGCCTCCGCCGCCGCCGTCGGAGAAGCCGCCGCTCCATCCGCCGGACGGCCCCGGGATCACGACGAAGCCGCCGCCGCGTCCGCGCCGCCCGCCGCCGTTCATCCGCGACAGCACGATGACGAGGGCGATGATGACGACAATCCAGAAGATCACCGTGACGGGATCGACCGTATCCTCCCGCACCGGCGCCCGGCGCTGCCACTCGTCGGCATCGCCCGCGAGGATCGGCAGGATCGCGTCCACGCCCGCCTCGACCCCGCCGGAAAAGTCGCCCTGGCGGAAGCGCGGCGTGATCGCCGTGGTGATGATGGTCTTCGACAGCGCATCGGTCAGCGCGCCTTCGAGCCCGTAGCCGACCTCGATGCGGACCTTGCGCTCCTTGGGGGCGACGAGCAGCAGCACGCCGTTATTGGTCTTCTTCTGGCCGATGCCCCAGGCTCGGGCGAGGCGGTTGGCGTAGTCCTCGACGGTGAGATCCTGAAGACTCGGCACGGTGGCGACCACAAGCTGGTCGCCGGTTCGGTCCTCGTGCGCCTTGATCTTGCCGTCGATCCGCGTCCGCGCCTCCGGCGACAGGATGCCGGCGGCATCCACCACCCGCCCGGTGAGCTTGGGGAAGTCGGGCTCGGCCGCGGCGGCGAGTCCGGTGAGGACAGCCAGGAGCAGCAGCGCGAGCGACAGGGCCGGCCACAGGCCGCGGGCGGAAGACCCAAGGATCCGCTGAGACGGCGCCATCACCGAAGCCTGTCTTGAGCCTGTCCCGGCGGGCGGGCGCTAAAACTTCACATTCGGCGCCCGCTCGGCGCCCGGCGTCGAGGTGAAGGTCTCCATCGGCTTGGCCTCGGGATAGAACCACGAGGCGATCCAGCGGCCGGGGATGGTGCGGATCTCGGTGTTGTAGGCCTGAACCGTTTGGATGTAGTCGCGCCGCGCCACGGCGATGCGGTTCTCCGTCCCTTCGAGCTGCGATTGCAGCGCCAGGAAGTTCTGGTTGGACTTGAGATCCGGATAGGCCTCGACCGAGGCGAGCAGCCGCCCGAGCGCCCCCGAGAGCTGGTTCTGCGCGTCCTGGAACTGCTTGAACTTCTCCGGATCGCTGACCGTCGAGGCGTCGACCTGGATGCTGGTCGCCTTGGCCCGGGCCTCCGTCACCCGGGTCAGGGTCTCCTGCTCCTGCTTGGCGTAGCCCTTCACGGTCTCGACGAGGTTCGGGATCAGGTCGGCCCGGCGCTGGTACTGGTTCTGCACCTCGCTCCAGGCCGATTTCGCCTGTTCCTCCAGGGTCGGCACCCGGTTGATCGCCCCGCACCCCGACAGACAGGTCGCCAGCCAGAGCGCCGCGAGCGCGGAGACGATCCGGCCGAGGACGGAGGTTCGGGCCGGTGCCGTGGGGCTGAGGGAGAGGGACATGGCGGGCGATCTCCGGGACGAGCTTGTCCGAAACGAGCTTGAATGAGCTCGAATGAGCTTGGCGGCAGGGCTTGGTTCGGAGATAGGGGCGGCCCGCCGCTGCGGGAAGGGCCGGGCGCAGGCCAATCGTAGCCGTGCCGACCGCACGGGCCGGACCCATGGCCGCGAGGCGGTTCCGGCCGGGGCATGCACCGGAGCGTCGGCGATCGAGGCGTCGTTCGATCGTGCCGGACAGGGCCGGCCTCCGATGGAGCGGCAACCGGTTGCGGGAGCGGTCACGGCCTTGCTGCCACACGGCGATGGTGGTGTTGTCTGATCGTGCGGATGTTCCGGCGGTTTGATCGAGGTCCGCCGGACGACCGAAGCACGTGAGAACACCTGCCTTCGCAGGCTTGCCTTCTTGGACTTGCCCTCGCGGGCCCGCCTTCGTGGAAAGCGCTATCCCCTCATGAGCGATGCTCCCGATCCGCCACCCATCCGCCCCCGCATCGCCATCACCTACTGCACCCAGTGCCAGTGGCTCCTGCGGGCCGCCTGGATGGCACAGGAACTGCTCTCCACCTTCCGCGACGATCTCGGCGAGGTCGCCCTTCGGCCCGGCACCGGCGGGGTGTTCGTGATCGAGGTCGAGGGAGAGGTGATCTGGGAACGGGTGCGCGACGGCGGCTTTCCCGATGTGAAGGCGCTCAAGCAACGGGTCCGGGACCGGCTCGATCCGGGGCGGGATCTCGGCCATGTCGATCGGGCCGGGCGGGAGGGCTGAGCCAGGCAGTTGGCACGCATGCCCGCGTTGGGGCATGATGGGCGCGCGCCAACGCAAACCCTTCGGCGCGCGAAGCCGCGGGACGCCTTGATCCGACGCATGCTTTCCCGGCTCGGCCAGCGTGGCTTCTCCACGCAGTTCTACCTGATCATGCTCGTGATCGCCCTGATCGGCCCCGGCCTGATCTTCACCGCGATCCTGCTGACCCGCTATGCCGCCACCGAGCGCGCCCGCTTCGAGCAGGATGCGCGGGAGAACGTGCGCGGCATCGCCCTGTCGATCGACCGCGACACCGCCGGGCTCGTCTCGGTGCTGCAGACGCTCGCCACCTCGCCGCGGCTCAAGGACGGCGAGTTCGCCAATTTCGAGAACCAAGCCCGCCTCGTGCGCGAGGCGGTCGGGCTCGATCTCCTGTTGCGCCGACCGGACGGCCAGCAGATCGTCAACACCGCCCTCAAGCCGGGGGCGCCCCTGCCGGTCAGCACGCTGCCCATCGACCGCGAGCTCATCGACAGCGGCCAGCGCTCCATGGTCACCGGCTATCTCGCGGGCGCCATGCCGGATCAGGCGCATTACGCCGTGGCGGTGCCGGTGCGGATCGACGACGCGACCGCCTTCATCCTCAGCTTCTCGGTGCCCCTGAACCGCATCGGCGGCATCCTCGGCCGCGAGCAGGTCCGGGGCTGGGTCACCGGCGTCTCGGACCGGGACGGCATCGTGCTCGCGCGGCTGCCCGATCTGCCGGGCGTGGTCGGGCAGCCGCGGCTCGCGACCCTGCGCCAGACGGCAACGGGCACCCCCGGCGTCTGGGAAGGGCGCGACCGCGACTTCAAGCACGTCACCGTGGTGGAGGCGCGCTCGCGGCTCAACGGCTGGACCGTGGCGGCGAGCATCCCGCGCGAACTGGTCGAGGCGCGGCTGCGGCGCTGGATCTGGGCCTTCGGCGGCTTCGGACTTCTCGTGCTCGCCACCTCCTCGGTGCTCGCGGTGCATCTGTGGTCGCGGGTTTCGAAGCCGCTGCGCCAGCTCGCCGCCTCGGGGCCGGCGCTCGCCCGGGGGCAGGCGATCCCGCGGGTCGCCTCGCCGATCCACGAGATCCGCCGCCTCGCCGACGTGCTCTCAGAGGCCTCCCTGCGGCTGCGCACCCGCAGCGAGGAGCGCGACCGCGCGCTCGCCGAGACCCAGCGCGGCCTCGCGGCGCTCAGCGAGAGCGAGGCACGCTTCCGCCACATGGCCGATTCGGCGCCGGCCCTGATCTGGATGACCGACGAGACCGCCGAGGTGGTCTTCGCCAACATGCATTTCGACCACCTGTTCGGGCGCCCCGCCGCGGAGATGGCCGGCGGCGGGTGGGAGTCGATCGTGCACCCGCCGGACCTGCCGGCCTTCCAGGCGACGTTCCGGGAGGCGTTCGAGCACCGGCGTCCGTTCCGGGCGGAGATGCGGGTGGTCGATCGCAACGGCGAGATCCGCTGGCTGCGCTGCGAAGGCGTGCCGCGGCTCGACGACCACGGCACCTTCCTCGGCTTCACCGGATGCAACGTCGACGTCACCGATGCCAAGCGCGCCGAGGAGCACCTGCGCCTCCTCATCAACGAGCTGAACCACCGGGTGAAGAACACGCTCGCCACCGTCCAGTCGATCGCGATGCAATCGCTGCGCGGCCTCGAGGGAGAGGAGGCGCAGTCGGCCAAGGCCGCGTTCGAGGCGCGGCTGCTGGCGCTCGCCCGCGCCCATGACGTGCTCACCCGCGAGAGCTGGGAAGGCGCCGAGCTGAAGACCGTGGTGGCCGATGCGATCCGTCCCCTGGAGGCGGGCGAGGGCCAGGAATCGCGCTTCGCCGTGTCCGGCCCGCGCCTGCGGCTCGCGCCGCGGCTGGCGCTGTCCATCGCCATGGCGCTGCACGAACTCGGCACCAACGCCGTGAAGTACGGCGCCCTGTCCAAGGAAGGCGGGCGGGTGACGATCACCTGGACCGTGCAGCGCCGGCCGGAACTGTCCCTCTCCCTGCGCTGGAGCGAGAGCGGCGGTCCGCCGGTCACGCCGCCGACCCGCCGCGGCTTCGGCTCCCGCCTGATCGAGCGCAGCCTCGCCCGCGAACTCGCGGGGCGGGTCGAGCTGCTCTACGAGCCGGACGGGGTGGTCTGCATCATCGAGGCGCCGGTGCCGCCGCCGGGCCTCCTGGAGCGCAAGGGCGGCACGCAGCTCGCCGCGACGAAGCCGCTGCCGCTGGCGGGCTGAGCGCGAATCCCTACTGGAACGTCATCGGGTCCGGCCCGATCCGCCCGTCGGCCCGGTCGAGGCCGGCGATGGCCGCGTGGTCGTCCGGCGTCAGCGCGAAGCCGAACACGTCGATGTTCTCGTGCATCCGGGCAGGCGTGGCGGATTTCGGGATCGCCACGAAGCCGTTCTCGATGTGCCAGCGCAGCACCACCTGGGCCGGCGTGCGGCCGAGGCGGTCGGCGATCCGGGTGAGGGCGGGGTCATCGAGCACCTGGGCCTGACCCAGCGGGCTCCAGGCCTCGGTGACGATCCCGAGCCGGGCATGCGCCGCGCGCAAGGCGTGCTGCTGGAAGCGGGGATGCAGCTCGATCTGATTGAGGGCCGGAGTGACGCCGGTCTCGCTCACGAGCCGGTCGAGCTGATCCTCGGTGAAGTTCGAGACACCGATCGAGGCGGCGCGGCCTTCCTCCCGCAGGCGGATCAGCGCGCGCCACGTGTCGAGATAGAGCCCCCGGCCGGGGCAGGGCCAGTGAATCAGGTAGAGGTCGGTCTGCTCCAGACCGAGCCGCGCGAGGCTCTCGTCGAAGGCGCGCAGCGTCGCGTCGTAGCCGTGGCTGTCGTTCCACAGCTTCGTCGTCACGAACACATCGGAGCGGGGCACCACCGTTTCCCGCAGGCCGCGCCCGACCCCGCCCTCGTTGCCGTAGGCCGCGGCGGTGTCGATCGAGCGGTAGCCGCTGCCCAGTGCCGTGCCGACGAGGGCGGGCGTCTCCGCCTCCTGCAGGCGCCAGACGCCGAAGCCGAGCTGAGGGATGGACCGCCCGTCGTTGAGGGGGATCTGCGGGACGGGATCGGGGGCTGTCATGGCGTCGTTGTTCTCATGCGCTGCCCGAGCGACAGGCCGGGGGCGGGGCGCGGAGAATCGGCACGATCTTGCCGGCCGTACAGGCGTCCTTCCGGGGGGCAGGGCTGCGCGCGCGTCAGGGCCCGGCCTGCGCCGCGTCCCTGGCGGGGGCGCGCTCGGGCTGTCTGACGAGGTGCAGGTAAGTGGGATCGAAGTCGCAGAACGCCTGCAGGCGTGCGACGTCCGGGACGTGCAGCCGGCGATCCTTCAGCCGGATCAGCCCGGCCGTGCGCAGGTCGCGCAGGATGCGGCTGACATGGATCGTGGTGATGCCGAGGATGTCGGCGAGCATCGGCTGCGTCAGGGGCAGCGGGCAGTCGCACGCCCCGGCGGCGCCGACGAGTTGCTGGCGCAGCAGCAATTCGCAGAACAGGTGGGCGATGCGCTTGTCGGCGGCGCGCTGGCCCATGCTGGCGAGCCATTCCCGCAGGATGCTCTCATCGACGAGGGTGGCCCACCACAGCGCCCGCGCGAGGCGTGAATCGCGGAAGACCAGCGCATCCACGCGATCCTGCGGGATGTCGGCGATGGTGCAGGCCGTCAGGGCGGCGATGTAGTGGTCGGACGGGCCGAGCACGATCGATTGCAGGTCGCAGAAGTCGCCCGGCAGGAGCAACCCGAGGATCTGGCGCTGCCCGTCATCGACGATCTTGTAGCGGAAGGCATAGCCTTCGAGGACGAGGTGGACGCCCGAGGCCCGGTCGCCGGCCCGGACGATGTCCTGCTGGGGCTCCAGGCCGCGGCTGGACCGGGACAGGTCGGCGAGCAGGGCCTTGTCCCCGGCATCGAGATCCGCACCGAAGCGGAGCCGGAGGATGAGGGGATTGCTGCGCGGGAGCGTGACTGTCGCGTCCATGGACGCCTAACGCGGAACGCTCCATTCCGTGCCATCGAAGACGCACGGACTTTTGGCCGAAACCGCCCTTGGAAGGGCGGTGTTCCCGCGGGAAAGGCCCTGGGCCGGTCTCAGGCCGCCTTCCAACGCCGGGCGGTGTGGTTGCCGAAGGCGCGGGCGTAGAGGTTGCAGTAGTTCAGCGCCGCCCCGTCCCAGCCGAAGGAGCGGGACATCGCGCTGCGCCGCATGGTGTTGAGGCGCTTCTTCTGGCCGAAGGTCTCGAAGGCGCGGCGGATCGCCGAGGTCAGTCCCTTGGGCGAGGCCTCCCCGAAGGTGAAGCCCGTGACCCCGTCCTCCACGGTGTCGTTGAGGCCGCCGGTGCGGCGCACGATCGGCAGGGAGCCGAAGCGCTGCGCGTACATCTGCGCCAGGCCGCAGGGCTCGAAGCGGGAGGGCATCAGCAGGAAGTCGCTGCCGGCGAAGATGCGGCGCGCTTCCGTCTCGCGGAAGCCGACATGGACGCCGACATTTTCGGGGTGGCGCCCGGCGAGGTCGCGCAGCGCCTCCTCGAACCGGCCTTCGCCCTGGCCGATCACCACGAGCTGGCCGCCCTCGGCGACGATCGATTCGGCGGCACCGATGCTGAGATCGATGCCCTTCTGGTGCACGAGGCGCGAAACGATGGCGAAGAGCGGTCCGCGGGAGACCGCCATGCCAAACTGCTTGCGCACCTCGTCGGCATTCGCCCGCTTGCCCTTCCAGTCGTCGGGCTCGAAGCGGGTGGCGAGGTGCGGGTCGGTGCGCGGGTCCCAGCTCTCGTCGATGCCGTTGAGGATGCCGGTCAGTCGTCCCTGCGCGGCCCGGGTGCGCAGCAGCCCGTCGAGGCCGCAGCCGCCCTCGGGCGTGGTGATCTCGCGGGCATAGGTATCGCTCACCGTGGTGACGTGCGAGGCGTGGTAGATGCCGGCCTTGAGGAAGGAGAGCTGCCCGTAGAACTCCACGCCGTCCATCTGGAAGGCATAGTCCGGCACGCCGATGCGGCCCAGGTTGTCGCGGTGGAACAGCCCCTGATAGGCGAGGTTGTGGATCGTCAGCACGCTCGGGCGGCGGATGCCGAGCCAGGAGAGATAGGCCGGCGCCAGCGCGGTCTGCCAGTCGTTGAGGTGCAGGAGGTCGGCCGACCAGAGCGGATCGACGCCGGCGGCGAGTTCCGCCGCCGCCCGGCTGAGGCGGGCGAACCGGAGGTCGTTGTCGCCGAAATCGCCCCGCGCATCGCCGTAGGGCGTGCCGTCGCGCTCATAGAGGTCGGGGGCGACCAGAACGTAGACGCCGAGGCCATCCGGCGTGGTGCCGAAGCCGAGTTCGCAGCCCGGTACGCTGGCGAAGGCGCCGAACCGGGCGATCATCGTCAGGTTTTCGAGGCCGGCGAGCACGCGCGCGTAGCCGGGGATGAGGACGCGGACATCGTAGTGGCGGCGCAGCGCCCGGGGCAGGGCGCCCGCGACCTCGCCGAGACCGCCGGTCTTCACGAAATCCGCCATCTCCGGGGTGGCGTAGAGGATGCGGGGGAGGAGGGCGTTGCCGAGCCTCGGGTCGGGCTCGAAGGCGGATATCGGTGACGGCGGCTCGGCGACCGGGCGCGCACCGAGATCCACGTAAGCCATCGACCCGCCCCCAACCCACGCGCGCCGCTCTGGAAACGCGGGAACCGCCGCTGCTGCGCTCGGCATTGCAATGCTCCGGAAGGCAATCCGTTCCGTTGCATCGCACAATTCAGGCCACGTTCAGACCAATATCTTTGAGTGGGCGCCTGCGCCGCCATCATGGGTTGTCTGCGCTGCGGGCATATGTGCCTCCTGCCGCGCTTCGTACCCGCCTGCGATCGGGCGGGATTCGTCGGACGCGATGGGCCACGACGGCACTGCGGAAACCGCTACCGGCCGGGCGGGCCGAGGATCACACCCTCGTCCGGTTCGAGCCGGAGCTGGCGCTCGACACGGTCGCCGGCCCGCCCGGAATGCGTCGAGAGCAGGATCTGCCATGGGCCGCCCTCGTCCAACGGCACGGACCACCCTTGGTTGCTGAAATTGAGCAGGATGCGCAAAGTCTCGCCATCCGCGATGCGCTCGTAGGCGAAGACCTCGGCGGCGAGATCCGACGGCAGCGCGAGTCCGCGCCAAGCGCCGACGGACAGGGCCGAATGGTCGCGGCGCAGCGACAGGAGCCGGCGATAGAGCGTCAGGATCGAGCGGGAATCGTCGCGCAGTTCATCGACGTTGCGCCGGTTCGCGTCCCCGGTGAGCGGCAACCAGGGCGTGCCGGCCGTGAAGCCGGCGTTCGGCGCGTCCTCCCACTGCATCGGCGTGCGCTCGGGATCGCGGCCATGGCCGGGCTCGTTGCGCCCCCACGGATCCTGTGCCCGCTCCGGCGGCACCGGAACGTGGCCGAGGCCGATCTCGTCGCCGTAATAGAGCGTCGGCGTCCCGCGTAAGGTGAGCAGCAGCATCGCGGCGATGCGGGCCTGCGCCTCGCCGACGCGGGCGGCGATGCGGGGCTGGTCGTGGTTGCCGAGCACCCAGTTCGGCCAGCCGCCCTCGGGCAGTGCGGCCTCGTATTCCGCCACCAGGGCCGCCACCGCCTCGGCCCGCCACGGCGTCTGGATGAGCTGGAAGTTGAAGGGCAGGTCGGCCCCCGTCAGGCCCGGCCCGTAATAGGTCACCAGCCGCTCGATCGGGAGGTAGATCTCGCCGATCAGCACCCGCTCGCCATACGCGCGCAGCACCGCGCGCATCCCGGCGATGATGTCGAGCACCTCCGGCCGATCGCAGGAATAGACCTGATGGAAGCGGTTGATCCCCGCCTGATGCGGTTGGAAATCGGGGTTCTGCGGATTGTCGCGGAAGCCCTCGTCCTTGATCAGGTGCCAGATCACATCGACGCGGAAGCCGTCCACGCCGCGGGCCAGCCAGAAGCGCAGGGCGTCGTGCATCGCCGCCCGGACCTCCGGATTGCGCCAGTTCAGGTCCGGCTGCTCGGGCAGGAAGGCGTGGTAGTAGTACTGGCCGGTGGCCTCGTCCCGCGTCCAGGCCGGGCCGCCGAAATTCGAGAGCCAGTTGTTGGGCGGTCCGCCATCGGGGCCTGGGTCGCGCCAGATGTACCAGTCGCGCTTGGCCGACATGCGGCTCGCCCGGCTCTCGGTGAACCACGGATGCGCGATCGAGCTGTGGTTGGGCACGAAGTCGAGGATCACCTTGAGCTTGCGCCGGTGCGCCTCGCTGATCAGGGCATCGAAGTCCGCCAGCGTGCCGAACAGCGGATCGACCGCGCAGTAATCGGCCACGTCGTAGCCGAAATCGGCCATTGGTGAGCGATAGAACGGTGAGATCCACACGGCATCGACGCCGAGCCAGGCGAGGTAGTCCAGACGCGCCGTGATCCCCCGAAGGTCGCCGACGCCATCGCCATCCGAGTCCTGGAACGAGCGCGGATAGATTTGATAGACTGTCCCGCTCTGCCACCAGACCGTGCCGCAGCCGCCTGCCCCCGGCGTCGGAGCCTTGATCGGAGCTTCCATCGGACCTCCCGCGATGCGGTCGCCGGCGCCGCGCGCCACGTCAGGAGGGCGTAGGGTCGTTCAGCAAGCCTTCAAGCGCCCTGCGCCATTTCCTGTGCGCGTCGTCGGCCGATGCGCGAACGTTGTGTCCGAGGTGACACAGGCGGGCGGGCACACGACTTGCGAATGACACGTTCGTACGCATGTGTCTCGACAAGTCCGGTCACCCGCAACACCATGGTGTGGCAGGGCGACAGACCACGTCGCGGATCATCGTGCCGCCGCCAGAAGCGGTCGGGCTCCGCGTCAACCGAAATCCTCGGCTGCAACGAAGGGGGATCCACAGGTGCTGAACGAAGCTCTGTCCGTTCTCGTCAGGAACGGCGAAGCGGACACATCCGCTTCATCGGCGAAGCCGGCGAAGGCCGCCGCCACCTATGTTAAACCGCATGCGGCGACCGGCAGCGAGGCCGTCGTGGAACTGCGCGAGGCCATCAAGGCCAAGCTCATCTACGTGCTCGGCAAGACGCCGGAGGCCGCCCGCGAGCGCGACTGGTTCGCCGCCACGGCGCTGGCGCTGCGCGACCGGATCGTCGACGCCTGCTACGGCGCCGAGACCGGCAGCGTGCCCGACAAGCGCGTCTACTATCTCTCGCTCGAATTCCTGATCGGCCGGCTCCTGTCGGATGCGATGAACAATCTCGGCCTCGTCGAGGCCACCAAGGCGGCGCTCGGCGATCTCGGCGTCGACCTCGCCGCGGTCGAGGGGGCCGAGCCCGACGCGGCGCTCGGCAATGGCGGCCTGGGGCGGCTCGCCGCCTGCTTCATGGAGAGCATGGCGAGCCTGTCGATCCCCGCGATCGGCTACGGCATCCGCTACGACCACGGCATCTTCCGCCAGTCGCTGGAGGACGGGTGGCAGCGCGAGGCGCCGGAGACCTGGCTCGCGGAGGGCAACCCTTGGGAGTTCCCGCGCCCGGAGGCGACCTACAAGATCGGCTTCGGCGGCACCGTCACCATGACGAGTCAGGGCGACCACCACATCCGCCGCCACTGGCACCCGGCTGAGACCGTGAACGCGGTGGCCTACGACGTGCCGATCGTCGGCTGGCGGGCCAAGCACGTCAATGTCCTGCGCCTGTGGAAGGCGGAGGCCGACGCGCCGGTCGAGCTCGCCCGCTTCAACGCCGGCGACCATGTCGGCGCGGTGGCCGGCCGGGCCCGGGCCGAGGCGATCTCGCGGGTGCTCTACCCGAGCGATTCCTCCGCCGAGGGCCAGGAGCTGCGCCTGCGCCAGGAGTTCTTCTTCACCTCCGCCTCGCTGCAGGATCTCGTGCGTCGGCACGTGGCCGAGCGCGGCTCGCTCCGCTCCCTGCCCGACCACGCCGCGATTCAGCTCAACGACACCCATCCGGCCATCGCCGTGCCGGAGCTGATGCGCATCCTGATGGAGGACCACGACCTCACCTGGGAGGATGCGTGGCAGATCACCACCAATACGCTGCACTACACCAACCACACCCTGCTGCCCGAGGCGCTGGAGACCTGGCCGGTGGAGCTGATGGAGCGGCTGCTGCCGCGCCACATGCAGATCATCTACCTGATCAACTGGCTGCACCTTGAGGAGCAGAACAAGAACGCCAAGGGCCGCAGACCCGATGAGGCGTTCGACATCTCCGCCGTCTCGCTGATCGACGAGTCGCACGGGCGGCGCGTGCGCATGGGACCGCTCGCCTTCCACGGCTCGCGCCGGGTCAACGGCGTCTCGGCGCTCCACAGCGAGCTGCTGAAATCGACCGTGTTCAAGGATCTCCACACGATCGAGCCGGAGAAGATCGTCAACAAGACCAACGGCATCACCTTCCGCCGCTGGCTGCACAACGCCAACCCGGAACTGACGGCGCTCGCCGTCGAGGCGGCCGGCAAGGACGTGCTCGACGATCCGACCCTGCTCGAGCGTCTGGTGCCGTTCGCCGACGACCCGGACTTCCGCAAGCGCTACGCGGCGATGCGGAAAACCCGCAAGAAGCGCCTCGCCCAGGTCATCGCCGAGCGCACCGGCGTCGCCGTCGATCCCTCGGCACTGTTCGATGTGCAGATCAAGCGCATCCACGAGTACAAGCGCCAGCTGCTGAACCTGATCGAGACCGTGGCGCTCTATCAGGCGATCAAGCAGGCGCCGAACAAGGACTGGACGCCGCGGGTCAAAATCTTCGCCGGCAAGGCGGCGCCGAGCTACGTCCAGGCCAAGCTCATCATCAAGCTGGCGGGCGACATCGCCACCATCGTCAACAACGATCCCGAGATCGGCGACCGGCTGAAGGTGGTGTTCCTGCCGAACTACTCGGTGAGTCTGGCCGAGGTGATCATCCCGGCCGCCGACCTCTCCGAGCAGATCTCGACCGCCGGCATGGAGGCCTCGGGCACCGGCAACATGAAGCTCGCCCTCAACGGCGCGCTGACCGTCGGCACGCTCGACGGCGCCAACATCGAGATCAAGGACCATGTCGGCGCGGACAACATCTTCATCTTCGGCCTCGACGCCGAAGGGGTGCTCGCCCGCGTCAAGGAACCCGACTACGCCGCCAAGGCGATCGCGGCCTCGCCGCGGCTGGCCGCGGCGCTCGATGCCATCGGCAACGGCACGTTCTCGCCGGACGATCCCGGCCGCTTCGCGCCGCTCGTGGACGAGTTGCGCCACGGCGACCGCTACCTGACCACGGTCGATTTCGAGGATTACTGGCGCGTCCAGCGCGAGATCGACGCGGCCTGGAAGCGTCCGGAGACGTGGTGGCGCACGGCCATCCTCAACACCGCGCGGATGGCGTGGTTCTCCTCCGACCGCTCCATGCGGGAATATGCCGAGGAGATCTGGCGGGTGAAGGTGGCCTGAGCGCTCGGCTGACGCAGATGGCGAAGGGCGGGAGGGGCGGAGGCCCCTCCCGCCCTTCGGTTTTCGGGCCGGGCTTCGGGAAGCCGGCGCGGCTGCCTGCAAGGGCCGATGCCGGGTTTGCGGTGGATACGCCCACAGCCAACTGAGCCCGGACATGCAATCCAAGGTTGAGATATCCTGCCGCCGGTCGTAACGTGGTACCCGATCAAACGTGAACGGGACTTCGATACCGTGGTTTCAGGATTGCCGACCTTCGCTTGGTTCTCTTACCTCGCGATGATGGTCGTGGTGTCGCTGCTGAACCTGTATTGTGCAGCACACGTCAGGACTGAGAAAATCCCGATGCAATGGAACCTCGGCGGGCAGCCCACTTGGTTTGCGCCGAAGTTGATCGGCCTCTGGATGATCGTGGGGATCCTCGCCGTCACGGCGCCCGCGTTTTTCATGAATATCAAACAGAATGCGGCATCGGCCGGTCCTTGGTACTGGATCGGGATGATCGCCGTCTTCTGCTTCGTGGCTGCCATGTATGCTTGGCACATCCAGGCGGTCATCGCCTGGGCAGAAGCGCAGCGGTGACCCTCGGCCGGGTCGGCTCCCCTCAGGCCCCCGGCTCGAGCGGGATCGGATAGAACCGTGCCCCCGCCGCCGCTGCCAGAACCTCCACCGCGCCCAGCGTCGAGGGGCAGCCGGAGGCGTGCACCACGTCGGTCGCCCGTAAGGTCGGGATGTGGGCGGTGAGCGGCCCGGGGCGCACGTCGGGGGCCCGCTGGCGGTGGCGGTCGGCGGCCAGCGTGATGCGGGTCACGCCGGTGGCGCGCAGCCATTCGAGCGACGGGCGCATGTAGAGATCGAGGGGATCGCGTGCGCCGACGATGAGGCAGATCTCGCGGGCCGGCTCGACGTAGCGCGCGGCGCGGGCAATGGCCCAGATGCCGGCAAACCCCGTCTCCGCCGCCACCAGCACGAGGCGGCCGCCGCCGGGGCGATAGGTGCCGTTGCCGACGGGGCCCTTCACCTTCACCGTGCGGCCGGGCTCGACGGCGCAGCCGAACAGGGCGGTGAGGTCGTCCGCGCATTCGCCGCGCAGATGGAAGACGAGTTCGTTCAACTCCGCTCCGCCCTCGACGCCGAGCGTCGGTGTCAGGGTCACCGGGTTGCCGCCCTCGAGCGTGACGACGACCTGATCGCCCGGCTCGAAGGCGAGCCGCCGCTCCAGAGTGGCGACCACCTGCAGGACCCGCGGCGCCAGCGCCGTGATCGTATCGATGCTGCCGGCGCGGCGGGCCGTGGTTCGGGCTTGAGCCTTGATCGGCCGGATCGCCGCGTCCGGATCGGGGACGGACAGCGTCACCGCCTCCGCCCGCCGGGCGCGGACCGGCAACCGCCGCGAGGCGGGGCCGGCACCCTGACCGAGCAGGCCGGACATCGGGGCGATCACCCCGTCGGCCAGGGCAGTTTCGAGGGATGTGTCGCCGGGGGAGACCCGCAGGGGCTGTCCGTTGACGACTAGCGAGCAACGGGCGCTCGTGGGAGCACGCATGGCGGCAACCCGCTCCGATCGGATGTGAGGTGTTGGTCGGGGATCAGAGCGAATCGTGGATCAGGCGCTCGACCAGGGCGGCCCAGCGCTCGCGCACGGCCCGCGCCTCGTCGCCCAGCGACTCAGACGCCGCGAGGCCGAGGCTGGCCCGCAGGGCTTCGCTCTCCCGGCGCTCGGCGGCGAGCGCCGCCTTCATCATCGCCACTTCGAGGCGAAGGCGCGTGAGGTCAGCCTCGCCCGTCGCCGTTCCGGCCTCAGAGGAGGGGGAAGCAGGGTGTTCCCCCGGCGCGTCCGCCGTGACCTGAGCCGCGGCCTCCGGCGCCATGTCCGCTGCCGGTTCTGCGGGGATTGTCCGTGGCTGCGCCACGACGGCGAGATGCGCATGGATCGGCCGCGTCATGAGGCGGCGCATCGCGCTGCCGGAGGGGGCCGGGCTCCTGCGTTTCGTCGCCTCGATCATCGTCCATCCTCAGGCCGGCGGGATCGCTCACGAGGCGTCCCGGGTAATTGGGATGGACCTTCCTTCAACATGGTTAAGGGAGGTTTAAGCCGATCGTCGAGACCGCTGCCTCACGGTAGGATCGGGGTCGGCTGGGTCAGGCCGCCTCGGGCGCGGCGCCGACGAGCTGGCGGGCCTGGAGCACGGTCATCGGCTCGCCGAAGGCTGCGCCTTGCGCGTAGTCGCAGCCGAGTTCTTGCAGCCCCTGCGCATCCTCCTCCGACTCGGCGCCCTCGGCGATGGTGGCGAGACCGAGCTCCTGCCCCATCCGCAGCACCGAGCGCAGCATGGCGGTGCGGCCCTGGCCGAGCTGGCGCACGAAGCTCTGGTCGATCTTGATCGTGTCGAAGGGGAAGCGCTGGAGATAGGAGATCGCCGAGTAGCCGGTGCCGAAATCGTCGAGGATCAGGCCGGCGCCGAGGTCGTGGATGCGGGTGAGCATCTGCGCGGCGTATTCCGGGTTCTCCATCACCAGCCCCTCGGCCATTTCCAGCTTGAGCGAGCCGGGCAGCACACCGGTGCGGGCGATCACCGTCTTGACGTCGTGCAGGAGGTCGTGGCGCAGGAGCTGGCGCGAGGAGACGTTGACCGAGGCGAAGATCGGCGGCTCGACGTCGAGCGAGCGCTGCCAGGCGGCGAGTTCCAGCGCCGTCCGTTCGATGGCGAAATTGCCGAGCGGAACGATGACGCCCGTTTCCTCCGCCACCGGCAGGAAGGTCGAGGGCGGGATGCGTCCGAGCTTCGGGTGGTCCCAGCGCAGGAGCGTCTCGAAGCCCGCCACCGTGCGGTCCTCCAGCCGGACGATCGGCTGGAACAGCACCTTGATCTCGTTGCGCTCCAGCGCCTTGCGCAGGTCCGCCTCCAGCATGAGCCGGTCGGAGCGCTCCAGCCGCATGTTGGCGCGAAACACCTCGATGCGGTCGCCGCCGCCGCGCTTGGCCTGGATCATCGCCATTTCGGCGTTCTTGAACACCTCTTCCCGCCGCGGCTGGGCACCTTGACCCGCGCCCGGCGCGGCCTCGTGCAGCGCGATGCCGATGGAGACGGTGAGGAACACCTCGCGGTCGGCATAGGTGACGGGGGTGGCGATGGCGCGCCGGATCATCTCGGCAAACGAGAGGATGCGGTCGGGCTCGCGCTCGGAGAGCAGGATCACCGCGAATTCGTCGCCCGCGACCCGGGCCAGGGTGTCCTGCGGCCGCAGCAGGCGCCCGAGCCGGCGCGAGAGCGTGAGCAGGATCGAATCGCCCGCCGAGAGGCCGATGGCGTCGTTGATCGCCTTGAACCGGTCGATGTCGAGCGCGATCACCGCCGGCTTGAGGCGCGGATCCTGGCTGGCCAGCGCCAGCGCGGCTTCCAGCCGGTCGTGGAACAGCTCGCGGTTGGGCAGGCCGGTGAGGCTGTCATGCACCGCGTCGTGCAGCAGCCGCTCCTCGGCGGTCTTCGCCTCGGTGACGTCGCTGATGGTGCCGACGATGCGGATCACCTCGCCGTCGGTGCCGATCACCGGCCGGGCCTTGAGCCGGTACCACGCGTAGGGGCCGTCGGCGGAGCGCAGGCGGAAATCGTGGATGATGCGCCCGCGCCGCTCCTCGATCACCGTGTCGAGGGCCGCCGAGTAGCGTTCCACGTCGAAGGGATGGAGCAGGCCGAGCCAGTTCGCCGCCGGCCCTTCGAGGGCGCCGCGCTTGAGCCCGAGCTGCGCCTCGATCTCGGGTCCGGCGAAGACGCGGTCGCCGGGGACGTCCCAGTCGAACACGATGTCGCCCGCCCCCGTCAGCGCCAGCGCCCGGCGCTCGGTGTCGGAGACGAGGCTGTGGCTCAGCCCCCCGCCGGCGAAGGCGTGCTGCATCACGGTGAAGCCAATCAGCATCACGATGAGCACGAGGCCGCCGATGAGCGCCGGCTGCACGAGGTCGGAGCCGATCTGACCGGTGATGGCGAAGCCCGCCGCCACCACCCAGACCAGCAGCAGCAGCCAGGTCGGTACCAGCAGGATGGCGCGGTCGTAGCCGTTATGAACGGCCAGATACAGGATCAGCAGGAGGCCGACGCCGGCCACCGCGGCGATGGAGATGCGCGCCACGCCCGCCGCCACCGGCGGATCGAACACCGCGAGCGCCACGAGGCCGGCAAGGAAGGTCAGCCAGAAGAAGGCGACGTGGCTGTAGCGCACGTGCCAGCGCGACAGGTTCAGGTAGGCGAACAGGAACACGAGCAGGGTGGCGCCGAGCACGGCCTCGGCCGAGGCGCGGTAGATCCGCTCCGCCAGCTCCGTCACCGGAAACACCCGCTGGAGGAAGCCGAAATCGATGCAGGCATAGGCCAGCACCGCCCAGGAGAGGGCGGCCGCCGCGGGAAAGATGATCGCGCCCTTCACCACGAAGATGATCGTGAGGAACAGCGCGAGCAGCCCGGCGATGCCGATGATGATGCCCTTGTAGAGGGTCAGCCCCGAGGTCTTCTTGCGGTAGGCGTCCTGATCCCAGAGGTAGACCTGCGGGATGTTGGGGCCCTTCAGCTCGGCGACGTAGGTGACCGTCGTGCCGGGATCGATGGTGATCAGGAACTGGTCGGCGTCGAGGCTCTCGTCGCGCTCGGGGCGGATGCCCTCGCTCGCGGTGATCGCGGCGATGCGCGAGCCGCCGAGATCGGGCCAGATCACCCCGGAACCGACGAGGCGGAAATGGGGGGCGACCAGCAGGCGGTCGATCTGCTCGTCGGTGTCGTTGGTGAGCGCGAACACCATCCAGTCGGGGCGCGCGCCGGCCTCGCGCGCCTTCACCGCGATGCGCCGTACGATGCCGTCCTTGCCCGGGGCGGTGGAGATCTGGATCAGGTCGCCGTCGGAGCGGTAGCGTTCGATCGTCGGCGTCAGGTCGATCGCGGGCGCGTCGAGGGTGACGCGCACGGCTTCGACCGCGTGGGCGGGGGCGGTGGTCCCGAGGAGGCCGGCGAGAGCGCCCGCCACGGCCGTCAGGATCGCAAGGACCAGAGAAAGCGTGCGCAACGGGCGATTCTTGACAACCGGCTTGAGCGGTGGGGGCGAGCGGCCAAGTCGTATCGGCGGCTCCCCGCCCCCGCAAGGCGAGCCGGCCGGGGCGCACGGACCGCCCACCGCTCTTTCGGGGGACCGCGCCACGCGGATCGCGTGGCTTTGCGGCCAAAACAAGTTGGGATCGGCCGCAATGGCCTCGCTTGGCCGGGGGCGGGCGGGTAGAGCGGACGATATGCGAATGATCGGACCACGCCGTCTGGAATCTCTTCCCCGCGAACGGGGCAGGAGGGCCTTTCGGCTTCCGGTGGCGCGATGATTCTCGCTCCGCTCCTCGTCGTGTTGCTGGCGGCGCTCCTCTGCGCCGGCCTCATCCTGCTGCTGAAGCCCCTCCTGCAGCGCTATGCCCTCGCGCGGCCCAACGCCCGCTCCAGCCACCGGGTGCCGACGCCCCAGGGTGGCGGCATCGCCATCATCGCAGCCGCGCTGCTCACTTCGGCCGTTCTGGCCGCGCCGGCCGGGATCGCGCTCGGCGGCCTTGAACTGCCGGTGCTGGCGCTCTCCGTGTTCGCCCTGGCCGTGGTCGGCGCCGTCGACGACATCCGGCCGCTGCCGGCCTCGCTCCGCCTCGTGATCCAGGCCGGCGCCGTCGCCGCCGTCGTGCTCACCGCCGAGGGCCGCCTGTTCCCTGGCCTGCCGCTGGGATGGGAGCGCGCCTTCGCGATCCTCGCCGGGCTCTGGTTCGTGAACCTCGTCAACTTCATGGACGGGCTCGACTGGATGACTTTGGCCGAGTTCGTACCGCCCTTGGCCTTCCTGTTCGCGCTCGGTCTCGCCGGCCGCTACGCACCCGAGCCGATGCTGGTCGCCGGCGCCCTGCTCGGCGGCCTTCTCGGCTTCGCGCCGTTCAACCGGCCGGTGGCGCGGCTGTTCATGGGCGATGTCGGCTCGCTGCCGGTCGGGTTGATCGTGGCATGGCTGCTGTTCCGCCTCGCCGGGGAGGGGGGGCTCGCCGCCGCGCTGATCCTGCCGCTCTATCCCCTGGCCGATGCGACCCTCACCCTGTTGTGGCGGCTGCGGCGGGGAGAGGCCGTCTGGCAGGCGCACCGCAGTCACTACTATCAGGTCGCCACCGTCCACGGTTTCCCTGTGCGGGAGGTGGTCGGCTCGGTCTTCGCCGTTCAGGCGGCTTTGGCCGCGCTCGCCGGCGCGACCTTGCTTTGGCCGCAGCCGGCCGTCACGCTCGCCTGCCTCGCCCTCGCGGCGGGGCTGGTCGGGTGGCTGCTGCGCCGGTTCGCGACGCCGCGGCGCGTCGGCGGTTGAGGGAGCGACGGGTTGAGCGGGAAGCTGATCGCGCTGACGGGGGCCACCGGCTTCATCGGGCGCCACCTGCTGCGGGCGCTCTCCGAGCGGGGCTACCGGGTGCGGGTGCTGCTGCGCCGGCCCGTCGCGGTGCCCGAGGGCGCGAGCGGTGCCGTGGTGGGGGATCTGGCCCGGCCGATGAACATGGCCGCCGCCCTCAGCGGGGTCGATGCGGTGGTCCATTCCGCCGGCCTCGCCCACGCCATGTCCGGCGCCCCCGAGGACGATTTCCGCAATTCGAACACCGAGGCGACGCGGCACCTCGCCGAGGCCGCGCAGCGGGCCAAGGTGAGCCGCTTCGTGTTCCTGTCCTCGATCCGGGCGCAGGTGGGGGCGAGCGCCCCGGCACCCCTGTCCGAGGCGGATGCCGCGGCGCCGACCGACGCCTATGGCCGCTCGAAGCTCGCCGCCGAGGAAGCCCTGGCCGGGACCGGGCTCGACTGGGTGGCGCTGCGCCCGGTGCTCGTCTACGGCGAAGGCGTGAAGGGCAACATGGCGGCGCTCCTGACGCTCGCCCGCACGCCCTATCCGCTGCCGCTCGCGAGCCTGACCGGGCGCCGCTCGCTGGTCTCGGTCGAGAGCCTTGCCGGCGCGGTCATCACCGCCCTTGAGGCTCCCGGTCCCCTGAACCGCCCCCTGGTCGTGGCCGATCCCGATCCGCTGACCCTGCCGGAGATGCTCGCCGCACTGCGCGCCGGTCTCGGGCGAGGCCCCGGCCTGCTGCCCTGTCCCGTTCCGCTGATCGGGCTCGCCTGCCGCGCTGCCGGCCGCGAGGCGGCCTTCGACCGGCTGTCCGGCTCGCTCGTCGCCCGCGCTTCAGGGCTCGAGGCCCTGGGCTGGCGGCCGGCGCACAGCTCGCGCGACGGGCTCGCGGCGCTGGCGCGAGCCGGGGGGTAAGGTCTCAGGCGGCCTTCAGCGCCGCCGCGGCGTCGAGGGCACCGGCCAGAGCCCGCTCGCGGGCCTCTGGGCCAAGGGCGATGCCCTCGGCGACGATGATCTCCGGCGCGGTGATGCCGATGAAGGCGAGCACCGTACGCAAGTACGTTTCCGCGTGCTCGGCCGCAGCGGCGGGCGTGCCCGGCCCGTAAAGGCCGCCGCGCGAGACGACGGCGATGACGCGCTTGTCGCCCGCGAGGCCCTCGGCCCCGGCCGGCCCGTAGCGGAAGGTGACGCCCGCCACGAGGATGCGGTCGATCCAGGCCTTGAGCTGGCTCGACAGGGTGAAATTGTAGAGCGGCGCGCCGATCACCACGACATCGGCCGCGAGGAATTCGTCCAGCGCCTGCCGGCCGAGATCGACGTCGTGCTGCACGTCGGGCGCGTTCGTCGCGTTGGGCTGCGCCCCGGCGAGGACCGCGCCGGAGAGATGCGGCAGCGGCGTCTGGGCGAGATCGCGGTAGGCGACGTCGAGATCGGGATGCTGCGCCCGCAGGCGGTCCACGATGGCCGCCGAGACGGTCCGGCTGACGGAATGCGGCCCCAGGATGCTGCCGTCGACGTGAAGGAGCTTCATGTTTGATCCTCGGTATCAGAATTGAACCGAGGCGCTATAGATAACCACCATCATCCCCGCGCAAGGAGGCACATTCTTGGAACCCGGGCACATCGAGGGAACCGAGGCGGCGCCGAAGCACGCGCATTCCGGGCAGGATTGCCGGCTCGTCGGCACGGTGCTCGCGCGGATCGGCGACAAGTGGAGCGTCCTCGTCGTCATGATGCTGGCGGACGGCCCGCGGCGCTTCAACGAGCTGAAGCGGATGATCGGCGGCATCTCGCAGCGGATGCTCACCTTCACCCTGCGCGGGCTTGAGCGCGACGGCCTCGTGACCCGCACGATCTTCCCGACGATCCCGCCGCGGGTCGATTACGAGCTGACCGAACTCGGGCGGTCGCTGCGGGAGCCGATCCAGGCGCTCGGTGCCTGGGCCTTCGCCCACCTGCCGGAGATTCAGGAGGCCCGTGCCCGGTTCGACCGCCGCGAGGGTGAGAAACCCTGAACTCCGGCAGGGCGAGGCGTCAGGCGGTCGCCGCCACAGCGGCTTGGGTCGGCGGCGCGATGCTCCCGGGCTGCGCGTTCGGAACGGCCCCGGCCCGGTTGCGGAAATCCGGGATCGCCTCCTCGAACACCGCGTCCGCCGCGGCCCGATCCCCGGCGGCCACCGCGTCGCGCAGGCGAAGAATCCAAGTCTCCAGCACGGCGCGGTCGGCGAAGACGGGCTTGGCCGCCATGACGCCGTCGATGCCGGCGAGCGTCACCCGCGGCTCTTCCTTGGCGAAGAGGATCTCGTTGAGGCGCTCGCCCGGCCGCGCGCCGGTGACCTGGATCTCGATGTCCTCGCCGGGCTCGAAGCCCGCGAGCCGGATCATCCGCTCGGCCAGATCGCGGATGCGCACCGGCTGGCCCATCTTCAGCACGTAGACCGCCGCGCGCTGGTCGCCGGTATCGCCGCGGCCTTCCGCGTCGGCGTGAGAGGCGGCGGTGAGCACGAGGTCGGAGGCCTCGCGCACGGTCATGAAGTAGCGCACCATCTCGGCGTGGGTGACCGTGACCGGTCCGCCGCGGGCGATCTGCGCCTTGAACACCGGCACCACGGAGCCGGCCGAGCCGAGAACGTTGCCGAAGCGCACGGCGATGAGCCGGGTCGCCTCCGGGCCGGAGCGCTCCGCATCGAGGGATTGCGCCACCATCTCGGCGAAGCGCTTGGTGACGCCGAGCTGCGAGACCGGCTCGATCGCCTTGTCGGTGGAGATCATCACCAGGGCGCGGGCGCCCGCCGCGACGGTCGCTTCGGCGACGTTGATCGAGCCGAAGACGTTGGTCTTGATGCCCTCGGCCCAGTCGCGCTCGAGATAGGGCACCTGCTTCAGCGCGGCGGCATGGAAGACGTAAGTGGGCCGGAAATCGCGGATGATCGCGTGCAGCCGCTCGCGGTCGCGGATGTCGGCCAGCGCGCCCTGCACCTCCGCCTCCGCGTGGAGCAGGGCCGGGCCGTTGAGGACGGCGTGGAGCGCCGGCTCCGAATTCTCGATCACGAGCAGCGCCGCGGCGCCGAAGGCGATCGCCCGGGCGCAGATCTCCGAGCCGATCGAGCCGCCGCCGCCGGTCACGACCACGCGGGCGCCGGTCAGGAAGTTTTCCAGTCGCGGCCGATCGATGGCGACGGTGGGGCGTAGGAGCAGATCCTCGATCTCGAGAGGCGCGAGTTCGGCGTCGCGCATCCCCTCGCCGAGACTGGTGACGCGGGCGAGCGGCAGGCCGAGGCGGCGGGCGCGGGCGATGAGGTCGTCGGGCTCGGATTCGGGCGCCAACGCGCTCGGCGTCGCCACGAGCCGGCGCACCGGCAGGCCGCGATTGGCGAGATCCGCCACGACCTGCTCCAGGTCGCGAAACCCGCCGAGCACGGGCACGCCGCGCATCATCTGGCCCGCCTCGTCCGCCCGCGGCGAAAGGATGCCCTTGGGCGACAGCCGCTTGACCGAGCCGGATTCGATCGCCCGCAGCACGATCTCGATATCGGTGCCGCGGCCGAGCAGCAGGGTCGGCGTGGTGGCGGCCCGTGCCTGGCTCTGCCGGGAGCGGGCGTATTTCAGGTAGCGGAAGGCCAGCCGCGGGCCGCCGAGCAGGAAGATCTGCAGGACCCAGTAGAGGGCGATGGCGACCTTGCCGAAGAAGTAGAAGCCGTAGAGGTTCGAGGAGACCAGCACGTAATCGAGCACGAGCAGCGTCAACGCGGTGACGCTCGCCGCGCGCACGATGCCGGCGAGGTCCGGCAGCGAGGCGAAGCGCCACTTGGTGCGGTAGAGCCGGAACCACGCGTAGATCAGCCCGGCATAGGCCAGGAACGGCGGCAGCAGCAGCGGCAGCGCCTGCAGGCGCTCGGCGAGCGCTCCGTCCTGGAAGCGGAAGACGAAGGTCAGCACCACGGCCGCCGCGGTCGCGGCGAGATCGTGGACGACCATCACCGCCGTCTTGAGGGTGCGCTTCTGCATGGTGCTTCGTGTCAGAGCATCGGCCCGTAATGTGGACACCGGTTTCCGGCCGAAGGCCGACGCTCCAGGCGGAGCGCGGTATCGGCGTCGGCCGGGGGGATGTCAACGCGCGGGGCGGATCGCCCTGGCCACCGCCTCGTCGGCATCGCCGAGATCCGGGGCCTCGATGTGGCGGTAGCGCGCCTGGATCAGGCCGAAGGCCCCGAAGGCGAAGTGGCCGGCGGCGACGATGGCGAGCAGCACCCAGCCGTAGGGCTGCGCGCGCAGCGCCGAGAAGGCGCCCGAGAGACCCGAGGCGTCGGAGGAGGCTTGCGTCCAGGCGGCGGTGAGCACGAAGCCGCCGATCATCAGGAAGACGAGACCGCGCGCGGCGTAGCCGAACCGGCCGAGCCGATCGATCCAGGCCTCCGAACCCGTGGGGAGGGAGAGCCGTTCGGTGACGTTGCCCTTCCAGGCCTTGGCGAGGTAGCCGATTCCGGCGGCGGCGATGCCGAGGCCGACGATCCCGACGAGCCACGGTCCGAGAGGCTGGTTGAGCAGCCATTTGGTCCAATCCTGCACCCCGTCGCCGCCGGCCGACGCACGGCCGATGCCGAAGGCGAGGCGGGCGGCGGTGAGACTGAGGCCGGCATAGATCACGGCGCTGATCAGGTGCGCCCCGCGCACGGCGAGCGCCTTCGGCGAGCGCCCGCGCCGGTCGGCATCGGTCACCCCTTCGACCAGACGCCACAGGGCAAAGCCGGCGAGACCGAGGGCGATCAGCCCGACGATGACCGCGCCGAACGGCCCGCCGAGCACGGCGCGGATCGCGCTCTTGCTGTCGCCGGCCGATCCGCCCTGTCCGAGGGCTGCGAGCACGGCGAGCGCGCCCACGACGCAATAGACGAAGCCACGGGCCCCGTAGCCGAAGCGCGCGAGGTGCTCCAGCGCGTTGTCGTTCCTGCTCCAGGCCATCGCGGGTCAGTCGCGCTCGCGATCGGGCTTGCCGGCAAGCGCCACGTAGAAGCCGAGCCCGTCGCCCGCGGGCAGCGTCTGGAGCCGGTCGATCCAGCCGCGGCGCTTGGCATCGAGGAGCTGGCGCCCGATCGGCTGGAACAGGGTCTCGCCCCCGCCCTCCGGCGGCGGATCGAGGCGGATCGCCACCGTCTTGCCCTTGGCGAAACGGCTGCGCTCCAGCATGTCGGTCAGCGACGCTTCCGCGGTCGGGCGGTTGGCCCCGCGCAGGTCGAGCACCGATTCCGCATCGGTGACCCCGAGCGAGCCGCGCAGCTTGTTGGCGTAGTAGTCTTCGAAGTGGGGCAAGGCCGGTTCCGCGCGGGTTCGTCGTCAGAAGGCGATGTCGTCGTAGATCTCGGCAACGGCCAAGTCGTCGCCGAGTTCGGGCAGGCCGATCGCGCTGTCGAGGCCGCGGGCCTCGAACGCCCAACCGCCATCAGCGCCGCGCCGCCACACCTCGACCCGCGGCTCGTCCTGATAGACGATGAGGAAGAGTTTGAGCGAGGCGATGCTGCGATAGAAGTCGGTCTTTCGGCCGCGGTCCCGGCTCATGGTCGAGGGCGAGAGGACTTCCGCGACGAGAATGGGATCGCGGGCGTAGCCGTCGTTCAGCGGGGGGCCGCAACGCACCACCACGTCGGGGATCGGCGCGAAGGTGTCCAAGCTGTCGCTCAGCACTGCAATGCCGGGGATGGCACGGCCGCCGCGGTCGCGGGCGATGTCGGAGAGCTTGCGGGCGAGGTTCAGCACGATCTGTTGATGCCGCTCGCTCTGCGGCGCCCTCAGCACGGGCTCGCCGTCGATCAGCTCCCAGCGCTCCTCGTCGGGGCGGTCGGCCACCCAGACCTGATACTCCGCCACCCGCATGCCGGGGTCGCACCGAAGAGCGAGCGCCATCGAGGAGCCTCCGAGAACGGAGGCGATGCTAGCACCGCCCTCCGGGTAGGCAAGCGGCGCGCAGTGCGGGGTCAGAGGGTGAGGCGCGCATAGATCTCCGCCACGGACAACCCGCCGCCGAGTTCGGGCAGATCGATGACCGTGCCGGGGCCGGCGACCTCGACCGTCCAGTCCGGGGCGCGGCGCCAGACCTCAACGCGCGCCTCGTTCTGATGCACGAGCAGGAGCACGGCAAGCGAGGGAACGGTCTGGTAGAACTCGGTCTTACGGCCGCGGTCGAGCACGAGCGTCGAGGGGGAGAGGACTTCCGCGACGAGCAGGGGATCGCTGGTGTAGCCGTCTTCCGGCGGCGCGCCGCATTGCACCACCACATCGGGAATCGGCGCGTAATCGTCCATCGCCTCGCTCAGGATCGCGAGGCCCGGATAGGCGCCGCAGCCCCGGCGTTCGGCGAGGTCGTCGAGATATTTGACGAGATTGGTGACGATGCGCTGATGCCGGCCTTTTGCCGGCGACATCATCATCGGCACGCCTTCGATCAGTTCCCAGCGCTCGTCGTCCGGCCGTGCTGCAGCCCACTCTCGATACTCGCTGACCCGCATGCGGGTGTCGCGGCGCGCTGGCACGGCCATCGCTCAGCCTCCTGTGCGAAGGTCCGAACCGTAACAAAAAAGGGCCGCCCCGGACAGGGCGGCCCTCGAAGACCTTCAGGCTATCAGACCAAGAACCTTCAGCCGTGGACGAGCACGTTGCGGAACTGCCAAGGATCGCTCGGGTCGATGTCCTCCGGGAACAGCCCGGGCCGGTCCGTGAGCGGGGTCCAGTCGGTGTACACGCCCACGACCGGGCCGAGATACGGCGTCTGCACTTCGAGGCAGCGGCGGAAGTCGATCTCGTCGGCCTCGACGATGCCCGCCTCCGGGTTCTCCAGCGCCCAGACCATGCCGGCAAGCACGGCCGAGGTCACCTGAAGGCCGGTGGCGTTCTGGTAGGGGGCGACGCGGCGGGTCTCCTCGATGGAGAGCTGCGAGCCGTACCAGTAGGCGTTCTTCTTGTGACCGTAGAGCAGCACGCCGAGTTCGTCGATGCCGTCGACGATCTCGTTCTCGTCGAGAATGTGCTGGCGCTCCTGCACCTTGCCGGCATTGCCCCACATCTCGTGCAGCGAGAGCACGGCGTCGTTGGCCGGGTGGTAGGCGTAGTGGCAGGTCGGGCGGTAGACCGCCTCGCCGTTCTCACGCACCGTGTAGTAGTCCGAAATCGAGATCGCCTCGTTGTGGGTCACGAGAAAGCCGAACTGCGCCTGCGCGGTCGGGGTCCACGAGCGCACGCGGGTGTCGGCGCCGGGCTGGAGCAGGAAGATCGCGCAGCGCGAGCCCTTGGTCTGCTCCTCGGCATTGGCCGGCTTCCAGGTCTCGTGCGTGCCCCAGCCGAGTTCGGCCGGCTGGTTGCCCTCGGAGACGAAGCCCTCGACCGACCAGGTGTTGACGAACACGCCCTGGGGCTTGGGGGACTTGGCGCGCTGGGTGTCGCGCTCGGCGATGTGGACGCCCTTGACGCCGAGCTCACGCATCAGCGCGGCCCAGTCCTCGCGGGTCTTCGGCTCGGGCGTGGTCGAGCCGGTATCCCCCGCGATGTTCAGGAGCGCCTGCTTGACGAACCACGAGACCATGCCGGGATTGGCGCCGCAGCACGACACGGCCGTCGGGCCGCCAGGTGCGGCGCGGCGGGCGGCGAGGATGTTTTCGCGCAGCGCGTAGTTGGTCCGGTCGGCCTGGCTCAGGTCCTTGTCGAAGTAGAAGCCGGCCCAGGGCTCGGCCACCGTGTCGATGTAGAGCGCACCGAGTTCGCGGCAGAGTTCGAGGATGTCGCGCGAGGAGGTGTCGACCGACAGGTTCACGCAGAAGCCCTGGCCGCCGCCCTCGGTGAGCAGCGGCGTGAGGACGTCGCGGTAGTTCTCCTTGGTGAGCGCGACCTTCTCGAAGCGCAGGCCGTGCTTGTCGGCGAGATCCTTATGGGTGTCGACGGGGTCGATGACCGTGAAGCGGCTCTTGTCGTACTCGAAATGCCGCTCGATCAGGGGCAGGGTGCCCCGCCCGATCGAACCGAAACCGATCATGACGATCGGGCCGGTGATGCGGCCGTGGACAGGCCAATCCTTCTGCGGACCATCGGACATGGCGCGGACACTCCTTCTCAGGGCTTGCGCTCGAAACGCGAGCGGCGTGCTTTGATGCTTGGAAATGACGAGCGGATGACGGTTCGGTGCCCTGCGGTCAACCGGCCCGGTCACGCGAATGTTGCGGAATCGTGAAGGTCCCAGGCTTCAGCTATGAATCTGGTGCAGAGCTGAGGCCGAGTTGGATCGGAGGCCAGCCACGGCGGCAAGGTCTATATTGCGGTGCAACAAGGGGGAGACACCCAAGGGCAGACAGCACGCACAAGGGATCTGAGCCATGCTGACCGTCCTCACCGCACCGTCCATCCATCCGGAAGTCGAAGCGATCGACCGCGATCCGGGCATCATCACACTCCTTACCGTTCTTCTCCGCGCCGGCCGCACGGCCGCTGGTCAGGCCCGCGCCTTCCATGAGAGCGCCAGCCGCCTGTCCTTCTCCGCGACGGCCTGGCCCTATCGCCGCTGAGGCGGGGACGGAGTGCCGTTCCGACCGACGTGCGAACACGACACAGCCAACCGAACCGAGGGCCTGAGCGCGCACGCGTCGGCGTCTCGGTTCGTACTCAATCGAAGCATGTGAGAGGGGCGCTTCGGCCCAATCCCGGCTCAGGCGGCGCGTCGTCGCGCAGCCGTCGCAGCGGCTTCGGCCGCAACCTCCGGCAGCGCGTCCAATGCGCCGGTCGCCCGCAGCACACCCTCCGCTTCCGTCAGGGCGCCGGCCTTGAGTTCCAGGCCGAGGAAACGCTCGCGCTCGAACGGGCCGGGCATGTAGAGGGCATCGGCCTTCGCCCGCTCGAAACCGAACCGGGCGTAGTAGGGCGCATCGCCCACCAGCAGCACCGCACCGTGGCCGCGGTCCTTGGCCTCGGCGAGGGCGGTGCGCATCAGCATCCCGCCGAGCCCGGCGCCCTGGAGCGCCGGATCGACCGCGAGCGGGCCGAGCAACAGGGCCGGACGGCCGCAGCCGGTCTCGACATCCCACAGCCGCACGGTGCCGACGAGCGTTTCGTCCCGCACGGCCGAGAGGGCGAGGCCGCGCGCAGGCCGACGGCCCTCGCGCAGGCGCTGCGAGGTCTTCAGGAAACGGCCCGGGCCGAAGCAGGCGTCGAGCAAGTGCTCGCGGGCTGCGACGTCGGAAGCGATTTCATCGCGGATCTGGATCACGGCCGTACCCTCCCAGGTCGCTGACAAGCGGGAAGAAACAGCCCTCGCACCCGCGCGGAAGCGGGCCGTCCGGGACACCTCGACAAGCACGTCTCGTGAGACGCGCGGGCTCTTCTGGCGCGATGTGCGTGAATAAAGCCTGACCGGGGCGACCCCGCTGGAACAGGCGGGGCCGCAGATCACGGGTCGGCCGATCAGATCACGATCTGCTCGAGGGGCGGGAAGCCGTTGAAGGCCACCGCCGCGTAGGTCGTGGTGTAGGCGCCCGCGCCCTCGATCCACACCTTGTCGCCGATCGAGAGGGAGACCGGCAGCGGGTAGTGGTTCTTCTCGTAGAGCACGTCGACCGAGTCGCAGGTCGGGCCGGCGACGACGCAGGGGGCCATGCGGTCCTCGTCGTGGTCGGTCTTGATCGCGTAGCGGATCGATTCGTCCATGGTCTCGGCGAGACCGCCGAACTTGCCGATGTCGAGATAGACCCAGCGCACCTCGTCCTCGGCCTCCGATTTCTTGGAGACGAGCACGACCTCGGCCTCGATCATGCCGGCATTGCCGACCATGCCGCGGCCCGGCTCGATGATCGTCTCCGGGATGCGGTTGCCGAAGTGCTTGGTGAGCGCGCGGAAGATCGCATCGCCGTAGCTCTCCACGCCCGGCACCTGCTTGAGGTACTTGGTCGGGAAGCCGCCGCCGAGATTGACCATCGACAGGCCGATGCCGCGAAGCGCGCATTCCTGGAAGATCTGGGATGCGGAGGCGAGCGCCCCGTCCCAGGCTTCCGTGTTGGCCTGCTGCGAGCCGACGTGGAACGACACGCCGTAGGCGTTGAGGCCGTGCCGGTGGGCGTGCTCCAGCACGTTCACCGCCATCTCCGGCTCGCAACCGAACTTACGCGAGAGCGGCCAGTCGGCCCCGGCGCCGTCGCAGAGGATGCGGCAGAAGACCTGCAAATCGGCCGCCGCCACGCCGGCCTGCGTCGTCGCGGAAAGAATCTTCTCGACTTCGGCCTGGCAATCGACGGCGAAGAGGCGGATGCCGAGCTTGAGCGCGCGGACGATGTCGCGCTCCTTCTTGATGGTGTTGCCGAAGGAGACGCGCTCCGCCGTGGCGCCGGCGGCGAGCGCCATCTCGATCTCGGCGACCGAGGCGGTGTCGAAGCAGGAGCCCATCTCGGCGAGCAGGCGCAGCACCTCCGGCGCCGGGTTCGCCTTCACGGCGTAGAACACGCGGGTGTCGGGGAGCGCACGGGCGAACGCCGTATAGTTGTCGCGCACGACATCGAGGTCGAGCACCATCACCGGACCTTCGTCCCGGCCGAGGTCACGGCGCGCGCGCAGGTAATCGCGGATGCGATCGGTCATTGGTCGTCCCCACCACAGGTTCGAGGCGCCATCTCTCGGGCGCGAGATCGAATCGAGACGGCCCGGAAACGAGCCGTCGGCGTCTGGGGCGATGCGTCGCTTCCGCTTCGCGCTTTGGAGACGCGAAACGATCAGCGGGCGCAGGAAGCACCCCGGAAGCTGCCGTGGATTGGATGGGGGAACCCCAACCGCACGCCGGGCAAGGATAAACAAGCCTCTTCGGTGCCGGCCTTTGGAGGAGCCGGCGAGACCAAAAAAGCCCGTTCGTCGTTGCTTTAAGCTGCGTCCCCCGTGGAGAGCGGGGTTCGCCGGTTTCGCCTCCGGCTGCCGGTTGTTGTTAGGGTCTGGTGTCGCCACCCGGATGCCGGCCGTAGGGATCCACCCTTGCGACCATCGATCCTTTAAGACCCCTGGCGGCTGTCCGGCAGTTGACCGGATGCCCACCAACCGACACGCGGCCACAGGCACGTGCGAAATTGGGCAGGCGCGATATACGGCCGAGCGTCCCCGACCACAAGGGAAAAAGGCGTTTCCCGCACCGGATTTCAGGCCGGATCGGGGGACAAGCGGGATTGTGGCGCGAAAGACGCACCCGCGCGCCGCCCCGCCCCGGCTCACCCCTTCCCAAGCCCGACCGAAGCGGCCATTGAACCGTGGCATTTCGGGATGGGGTCATGATCCGCGTCAGGGGCCAGAACGACACCGAAGACCGTGCCGAGGCGACGGTGCCCGAGGCGGCACCTCCGGATGCGCCCTCGCGCCGGGCCGTGATGTCGGGCTTGGCGGCCGCCGGTTTGACCGCGGCACTCCCGGCTGCGGCCGTTGCTCAAGGCGAGGCCGCGGGCGTTCCCTTCGATCCGTCCGCCCTCGAACGACAGGCGCAGGCGCTCGCCGCTCAGCCTTTCGACGGCGGCTTTCCGCCCCTGCCGGCGCCGCTCGCGCGCCTCGATTACGACGCCTACCGCGACATCCGCTTCCGGAAGGAGCGCGCGTTCCTGGGCGAGGCCGGCGGGCCGTTCCGGCTCCAGCTGTTCCACCGCGGCTTTCTCTATGAGCGCCCCGTGGCGGTGAGCCTCGTGCGCGACGGTGTCAGCACGCCGATCACCTACGATCCGGCGCTGTTCGATTTCGGCCGGACGCGGATCGAGGGCACGCTGCCGCGCGACCTGAACTTCGCCGGCATCCGCATCCATGCGCCGCTCAACCGGCCCGACCGGCTCGACGAGCTGATCGTCTTCGTCGGCGCCAGCTATTTCCGCTTCCTCGGGCAGGACCAGCTCTACGGTCTCTCCGCCCGCGCGCTCGCGATCGGCACGGATGCCGAGAAGGAGGAGTTCCCGTTCTTCCGCGCCTTCTCCATCGAGGTGCCGCCGGCGAACGCCAAGACCCTGACGATCCACGCCCTGCTCGACAGTCCCTCGGTCGCAGGCGCCTACCGCTTCATCGTCGAACCCGGGCGAAACACCACGGTGCGGGTGAGTGCGACGCTCTATCCGCGGCAGGATCTGTCCTCCGTCGGCCTCGCGCCGCTGACCTCGATGTACTTCATCGGCGAGACCGACCGCGGCCACAGCGACGATTACCGGCCGGAGCTGCACGATTCGGACGGCCTCCAGATCGCCACCGGCTCCGGCGAGTGGCTGTGGCGGCCGCTCGACAACCCGCAGAACCGGCGGATCTCGACCTTCCTCGATCGCGACCCGAAGGGGTTCGGGCTGATGCAGCGCGACCGCGCCTTCGCCAGCTACCAGGATCTGGAAGCCGGCTACGAGCGTCGCCCGGGCTACTTCGTCGAACCCGAGGGCGCCTGGGGCGAGGGCAGCGTCGTGCTGATGGAGTTGCCGACCGACAACGAGACGGCCGACAACATCGTCGCCTTCTGGCGCCCGAAGCAGCCCTATCGGGCGGGCGCGCCGGTGCGGCTCGCCTACCGCATCCGCGCCCATACGGGGGAGGATCTCCACCCGAACGGCAAGGTGGTGAACACCTTCATCGCCGAGCCCGCCGCGAGCGGGGCCGCGCGCCGGGCCGCCGACGCCACCGCCCTGCGCAGCCGGCGCTTCCTGATCGATTTCGGCGGCGGCACGCTGAAGACGCTGCTCGACGACCCGTCGCTGCCCGAGATCGTCGCCAGCGCGAGCGCGGGCCGGATCGTCGCGACCTCGATCGTGGCCAACCCGCATGTCGGCGGCTTTCGCGCCGCCCTCGACGTCCGGCTCGACGGGCCGGGCGCGACCGAGCTGAGGGCCTATCTGCGCAAGGGAGACCAGGCGCTGACCGAGACGTGGTCGTTTCCCTGGAGCGCGGCGTGAGCACCCGCAGCGAGCGTGCCGCCGCCCGTCTGCCCGTGGCGATCCGTCCGGCCCGGCTTGCCGACCTCGACGCGCTGGTGGCCCTCGAACACGCCGCCTTCGCCACCGACCGGGCCGAACGGCGGGCGATCCGCCACGCGATCCGCTCGGCCAGCATGACCCTTCTCGTCGCGGTCGTGAGGGAGGAGTCGGAAGTGGGCGGGGCCGAGATCCTCGTCGGCGCCGCCACCATCGAGCGGCGGCGCACCAGCCGCATCGCCCGGCTCTCCTCGCTCGCCGTAGCGCCCGCCCGCGCCGGGCTCGGGCTCGGGCGCCGGCTTCTGGAGGCGGCGGAGGCTGATGCCCGCAGCCACGGCTGCGCCCGGCTGCGCCTGGAGGTGCGGGCCGACAACGGCAGCGGCATCCGGCTCTACGAGCGGGGCGGCTATGCGCGCACCGGGACCAAGCCGGACTACTACGAGGATGGGATGGAGGCGTGGTGCTACGAGAAAGCGCTCATCGAAGGCCGGTGAGGGGCTGACGGGCCGGGGTCACGTCCTCTTGTGCGTCGCAGCGCAGGTGCGCCAGCGCACTGGCGAATTGGCCGGGCGGACACAAGGTTCGGGTCACCGAAGGGCGGCTCGCGCAGCGGCGACCGAGCGTCCGGAGACCTCCTTTCCCCTGTCATAGAGTGTTGAATGCCTACTCTGTTCGACCCGATCACCCTCGGCGCGCTGAAGCTGCCGAACCGCATCCTCATGGCCCCGCTGACCCGCGCCCGCGGCACTCGGACCCACGTCCCGACGCCGGTCATGGCCGAGTATTACGCCCAGCGCGCCGGTGCCGGCCTCATCATCTCCGAGGCCACCGGCATCAGCCAGGAGGGGCTCGGCTGGCCCTACGCGCCGGGCATCTGGTCCGACGAGCAGACCGAGGCCTGGAAGCCGGTGGTGAAGGCGGTGCACGACGCGGGCGGGCGCATCGTCTGCCAGCTCTGGCACATGGGCTACCTCGTCCATTCCGACTTCCTCGGCGGCGAGCCGCCGGTCGCCCCCTCGGTCGCCACGGCGCCGGACCAGGCGCATACCTATGACGGCAAGAAGCCCTACAGCCAGGCCCGCGCGCTGCGCGAGGACGAGATCCCGCGCCTCATCGCCGATTACGAGCGGGCCGCCCGGAACGCCGTGGCGGCGGGTTTCGACGGCGTGCAGATCCACGCGGCGAACGGCTACCTGCTCGACGAGTTCATCCGCGACGGCAGCAACAAGCGCAGCGACCGTTACGGCGGCTCGCCCGAGAACCGGGTTCGGCTGGTGACCAAGGTGGCGCAGGCGGTGGCCGGCGTCGTCGGCGCCGACCGCACCGGCATCCGCTTCTCGCCCAACGGCCCGATCCAGGGCGTGGACGATTCCAACCCGCACGAGGTCTTCGGGTTGGCCGCCGAGATGATGGAGCGCGTCGGCCTCGCCTTCATCGAGATGCGCGAGCCCGGTCCGGACGGCACCTTCGGCAAGGCGACGGTGCCGCCGGTGGCGCCCGTGATCAAGGAGCGCTTCGGCGGCCCGGTCATCCTCAACTGCGACTATGACGGCGAGCGCGCCAAGCAGGCGGTCGCCTCGGGCGAGGCCGACGCCATCGCCTTCGGCCGGCCCTACATCGCCAACCCCGATCTGGTGGAGCGCATCGCCAAGGGCCTGCCGTTCGCCAAGGACGACATGAAGACCTGGTACAGCCAAGGACCGGAAGGCTACGTCGATTACCCGACCGCGTCGCAGAAGGCGGCGTGAGGCGCGGGAGCCGGCCTTCGGGCGAGAGCGCATTCCGACGACGTGGTCATCGGCTCGTCGAAAATGCGCGTCGCATCGAACGCTTAGAGACACCGGCCTGATGCAATCAGGCCGGATATGGCTCTAGCCCGGCATCGTCGAATTGAGGAGGCGGTCTCGCGGAAGCGGGGCCGCCTTCGTTCATCCGGAGACCCGATCCCGTGACTGGCCCGACGCCGGAGACCGTTCCCTATCGCCTCGTCGCCTTCGACTTCGACGGGACGCTCGCCGACACCTTCCCCTGGTTCTGCGCCAACCTCAACGATGTGGCCGCGCGCTACCGCTTCCGGGCCGTCAGGCCGGAGGAGACCGGGCGGCTGCGGGGCCTGAGCGCCCGTGCCATCCTGAAGGATCTCGGCATTCCGGCCTGGAAGGTGCCGCTGATCGCCCGCCACATGCGCGGGCTCGCGACCCGCGAAGCCGGGCAGGTGCGGCTGTTTTCCGGGGTGCCGGAGATGCTGGCCCGCCTCGATGCGGCGGGTTGTGTGCTGGCGGTCGTCAGTTCCAACAGCGAGGCGAATGTGCGCCGGGCGCTCGGACCGTCGGCCGGGCTGATCCGCCACTTTGCCTGCGGCGCCTCGCTGTTCGGCAAGGCGCGCCACCTGCGTGCGGTGGCGCGGGCGGCGGGCGTCGAGCCCGGCGCGATGCTGGCGGTGGGAGACGAGATCCGCGATGCGGAGGCCGCGGCGCAGGCTCCTTGCGCCTTCGCCGCGGTGGCCTGGGGCTACAACAGCGCCGAGGCCCTGGCCGGTGCGCGGCCGGCCCATCTCTTCGATGCGCCGGAGGCGGTGGCGCGGACCCTGGCGGGCCCGCCCGAGCGCGCTTACTGACCCGCGCGGGCGCCGGGGACGACCGAGGCGCCGGCGCCGCTGCCGAACGGCTCGTAGCGGGTCAGGCCGCGGAAGAGCTGGCTGATGAAGGCACGGTCGGCGCCGCTCGCCGGCGTCGTGCGCTCGATGAAGTCGAACACGCGCCCGTCCTGCAGGCCGTAGAGCGCGACGCGCTCCACCTTCATGCCGGCGTTGAAGTAGACGGCCGTGACCTTCTGGTCCTCGACCTGCTCGCCGAGGAACATCACCGTGCGGCGGGTGTTCTGGCTGATGTAGTACCAGGACTTGTTGCCGACCGTGGAGACGGTGGACGGAGTGCCGAGGATCTGCAGCACCTGCTCGGCGCCCATGCCCGGCTTCACCGTGGCCAGAGCCGCCTGATCGATCTGATAGCCGTGGCGGATCTCTTCGCCGATGCAGCCTGATACGCCGATCGCGACGGAGCCGAGAACGGCCGCGCGGGCAAGCGACGAGACGAGACGGCGCGACATCGGCCCCCCTGATTTGCTGCCAATAGGGCCTGCATCCGCGGCGCGTTTGAACTCGCGCGTCTTCGGACTTGCACCCTGGTCCGCGGTTGCCGTACCGCGGGGTTATGGCTTTGACAAGGCAAGCTCGGCCACAGCGCCGGCCCATCCGGTGGATCGCATGTTAGCGGGGCTGTTCCGCCGCGCCGACCGGCGCCGCCGCACCATCCGGACGCTGCATCAAAGGATCGGCGAGGCCGCGCGCCGGCCCGGCCTCTACACGGGGCTCGGCGTGCCCGACACCGTGGAGGGCCGGTTCGAGGCTTTGAGCCTGCACGTCATCCTCGTGCTGCGCCGCCTCGGCCAATTGCCGCCGCCGGCCGCGGACGTGGCGCAGGATCTGGTCGATTCGGTCTTCATGCAGCTCGACGCCTCGCTGCGCGAACTCGGCATCGGCGACATGGGCGTGCCGAAGCGCATCAAGAAGCTCGGCGCCTCGTTCTACGCCCGGGCCGGCGCCTATGGCGCGGCGCTCGATGCGGGCGACCGGACCGCGCTGGCGACCGCGCTCGCCCGCAACGTGCTCGACGGCGCCGATACCGAGGCCGCCCGCCCGCTCGCATCCTATGTGGAGGCCGCCGCCGCGGCGCTGGCGGCGCAGGATCTCGACGGCCTGCTGGAGCAAGGGCCGCGCTTTCCCGATCCAGCGCCCGCGACCGTCACGTCAGGAGACCATCGATGACGCCGAAGCCCGAGGGGCCGCTCTCCCGCTCCGTCAATGTCGAGCGCCTGCCGAAGGACCGCGCCGAGATCGTCGTCGAGGCGAGCCCGGCCGAGTGCGAGGCGCTGGCCCGCGACTTCAAGATCCCGGCGATCCGCGACCTCGTCGGCCGCTTCACCTTGAGCGGTTCGCTGACGCGGCTGCGGGCCGAGGGCCGGGTCGAGGCAGTGGTGACGCAGGTCTGCACCGTGACGCTGGAGCCGTTCGAGGCGAAGGTGTCCGAGCCGGTCGAGGTCGAGTTCACCAATGCCGACATCCTGGAGGGCACGGATGCCGAGGACATCGACCTGCCCGATCCGATCGTGAACGGGCGTGTCGATTTCGGCGTGCTGACCGCGGAGTTCCTGGCTCTCGGAATCGACCCCTATCCGCGCAAGCCCGGCGTTGCCTTCGAGCCGGTGACGGTCGGCGAGGAGCCGCTGCCGTTCTCCGATCTCGCGGCGCTGCGGGCCAAGCTCGGCCAGGACAAGAGCTGACGGACAAGAGGGGACGGGCAGGGGGCGGCGGGCCTGCCGGACCTCTCGCCGACACCCGCGTGACAAAAAGTTGAGTTTTCGTTTGCCCGGCGGGGCGCTGCCGCTATTTTGCGCCGCCGATTCCGGGGCCTCCGACGCCCCTTCACGCTCGCTGCCCGCCGGCTCTCCCCGCGGCGTCCCGAAGGAACCATGTCGAACCGCGTTTGCATCTCGCTCGACGCCATGGGCGGCGATCACGGCCCCACGACCGTCGTGCCGGGCGCGGCGATCGCCCGCGAGCGGCACCCCGAGCTCCATTTCATCCTGTTCGGCGACGAGGCGGTGGTGCGCCCCCTCGTCGAGGCCGAGCCGCGCCTCAAGGGCGCCGTCGAGATCCGCCACACCACGGTCGCGGTCGCCATGGACGACAAGCCGAGCCAGGCGGTGCGTCAGGGGCGGGGCAAGTCCTCGATGTGGCGGGCGATCCAGGCCGTGCGCGACGGCGAAGCCCAGGCCGCGGTCTCCGCCGGCAATACCGGCGCCTTGATGGCGATGTCGAAGATCTGCCTGAAGACCATGGCCGGGATCGAGCGCCCGGCCATCGCCTGTCTCTGGCCGACCGTGCGCGGCGAGAGCGTGGTGCTCGATGTCGGCGCCACCATCGGCACCGATGCCGAGCATCTGGTCGAGATGGCGGTGATGGGCTCGGCCATGGCCCGGATCGTCCTCGACGTCGAGCGGCCGACGGTCGGCCTGCTCAATGTCGGCACCGAGGAGATGAAGGGCAACGAGGCCGTCAAGGAGGCCGCCCGCCTCCTGCGCGAGTCGAAGCCGGCGAACTTCACCTATCACGGCTTCGTCGAGGGCACCGATCTCGGCCGCGGCACCACCGATGTCGTGGTGACGGAGGGCTTCACCGGCAACATCGCCCTCAAGACGGCGGAAGGCACGGCCAAGCAGATCGCCTCCTATCTCAAGGCGGCGATGGGCCGGACGCTGTCGGCCAAGATCGGCTACCTGTTCGCGCGTCAGGCCTTCGCCGCCCTGCGCGAGAAGATGAATCCGAGCCGGGCCAATGGCGGTGTGTTCCTCGGGCTCGAGGGCATCGTCATCAAGAGCCACGGCTCCGAGAACGCGCAAGGGTTTGCGGCCGCCGTCGATCTTGCCCACGACATGGCCCGCCACGACCTGATGCGGACGATTCGCGACATGCTGGAGCAGACGCCGGCGGTCGCCGCCGGGGTGAGCGCCGGGCTCGATGCCAGCTTGGCCCAGAAGTGAGCCCGGACGTGAGTCCGGCCGAGAAGTTGAGAAAGGGACGGATCTGATGGCGCATCGGCGCTCCGTCGTGGTCGGCTGCGGGGCGTACCTGCCCGAGACCGTCGTCACGAACACAGATCTCGCCGAGCGCGGGATCGAGACTTCCGACGAGTGGATCGTCCAGCGCACCGGAATCCGCCAGCGTCACATCGCGCGTCCCGACGAGACGACCTCGGTGCTCGGCACCCGCGCGGCGCGCGCGGCGCTCGACGAGGCCGGGCTCTCGCCCGCCGACATCGACCTCGTGATCTGCGCGACCTCGACGCCCGACCACACCTTTCCCTCCACCGCCACCCAGATCCAGGCGGCGCTCGGCATCGAGGGGGGCTTTGCCTTCGACCTTCAGGCCGTCTGTGCCGGCTTCGTCTACGCGGTCGCGACCGCCGACCGTTTCCTCGCCACGGGCGGCGCCAAGCGCGCCCTGGTGATCGGCGCCGAGACCTTCTCGCGCCTGCTCGACTGGGAGGACCGCACCACCTGCGTCCTGTTCGGCGACGGCGCGGGCGCCATCGTGCTGGAGGCCCGCGACGGCGAGGGCACCAACGCCGACCGCGGCGTGCTCGCGAGCTGCCTGCGCTCGGACGGGCGCCACCGGGCCAAGCTCTACGTCGATGGCGGACCCGGCTCGACCGGCACCACTGGCAAGCTGCGGATGGAGGGCCGCGAGGTGTTCCGCTTCGCCGTCGGCTCCGTCACCGACGTGATCGAGGAGGCCTTCCGTGCTTCGGGCACCACGGCGGACGACCTCGCCTGGTTCGTGCCGCATCAGGCCAACCGACGGATCATCGAGGCCTCGGCCGACAAGCTCGGCATCGCCCGCGAGAAGGTGGTGCTCACCGTCGACCGTCACGGCAACACTTCGGCCGCCTCGATCCCCCTGGCGCTCGACGCCGCCCGCCGCGACGGGCGCATCCGCGAGGGCGACCTCGTGATGATCGAGGCGATCGGCGGCGGCTTCACCTGGGGGGCGGCGCTGCTGCGCTGGTAACGCGAAGCGCGCCGGAGCCGGCTCTGGTTTTGTGTCAACCGCAAGGTTCTGTTGACCGTCGTCCCTCTGCCGATTAGCGTGTTCGATCATAGAGATACACGGCGAGATCCTGTTTCCGGGGGGCTCGCACGGCATTTGAGCGGAGATGGCATCCTCACGTCCTGAAGGGGCGGCATGGATGCCGAAAACTCGGCCCGAAGGGGGAGCGCATGGCAGGCAAGACGGTCACACGCGCCGATTTGAGCGAGGCCGTTTACCAGCAGGTCGGCCTGTCGCGGGCCGAATCGGCCGCCCTGGTCGAGACGGTGCTCGGCGAGATCTGCAACTGCCTGTCCTCGGGCGAGACGGTGAAGCTCTCCTCGTTCGGCTCCTTCGTGGTGCGCTCCAAGGGCAAGCGCATCGGCCGCAATCCGAAGACCGGCGTCGAGGTCGAGATCGAGCCGCGGCAGGTCATGGTGTTCAAGCCCTCGAACGTGCTCAAGGCCCGCATCAACGGCGGCCACGTCAACGGGCTCGACGCGGACGACGACGAGTGATCCGGCCGGCCCGTTCCGGCCCGCTCCCGCACAGATCGGTTTGAGGCGCTGCCATGGGACTGCCGATGGGACTGCCGCTGGAATCATCCCCCGCCCTCGAAGCCTCCGCCGCCGACGAGCGCGGTGAGAAGAGTCCCGGCGCCTTCCGCACCATCACGGAAGTGTCCGAGGATCTCGGCGTGCCCCAGCACGTCCTGCGCTTCTGGGAGAGCCGGTTCAGCCAGATCAAGCCGACGAAGCGGGCCGGCGGCCGGCGCTACTATCGGCCGGAGGATGTCGATCTCATCCGGGGCGTGAGCTGCCTGCTGCGCGGAAAAGGCTACACGATCCGCGGGGCGCAGCGCGTCCTCAAGGAGAACGGCGTGCGCTTCGTCCAGGCGCTTGGCCGGGGCGAGGCCGAGGTCGGCGCGCCGATCGGGGCCGACCGGGACGAGGACAGCCTCGAGGCCGCCGCCGCGGACCGCCGGGCCCTCGAAGGAGCCCTTGCCGAACTGCGCGCCTGCCGGGCCCTGCTCGCGGGCCTCGACGAAGCCGATCACGAGACGGCCTGAAGCCCGGTCGGCCGCGGCGCCCGCGGCCTGTCTCCAAGCCTGGCGCCGAGCTCGACCGCAACTGGCTTGCGCGCAAGGTATTGGACTGCCTCACGGATTTCCGTTCGCTTCCGTGCCGTGACATGCACGGGCGACCTGAACTTTACCGGCGGATCGGCGTTGAGGCGCCATGGCCCCCCCTCGCTCCCGGATGTCTCCGACCCAGGAACTCATCGCCCGCGTGATGCGGATCGTGCGCGCCTGCCCGGAGGCGGCCAATGAGGTTCTGGAATTAATGTTCCTCGTCAGCCAGATCGAGGCCGCGACCACCGTGGACCGGGAATATCGCGATGCCCGGCGGGTCATCAGCCGGTTGCGGGCGCCGCTCTGGGACATGGGGCCGGCCGATCGCGAGACTCTACTCAAGGCGGCCGACACCATCCGCCGGGTCTGCGACCTCGCCGACGGGGACATCCCGCCCGCCCCCTTCGCCGATCTCGGTGAGCGCGAACGGGTCGAGAAGGCGTTGACCCAGGCGCTCGCCGGTCAGCTCGACGAGGCCCAGATTGCCCGCGTGGCCGGAACGGTGGCTGCGGCGCTTCAGCACTGACCGGAGGCCATGCGACGCAGGTGGCCGGGCGGGTTCGGGGCGAGATTCGCGGCACGCAAGCCTCGACGTGGACGCGCACCCTCCCCACATCCCGGCTTGCGCCCTGCGGCGCCGCGGTCGGATCGCCCGGCCGATCGCCGGCGGGGCGCACGACGACGCTCAAGGAAACGCCGATGGATCTGCCGACCTCCGCCGCGAAACCGATCGCGGCTCTGCCTGCCGCCCGTTCCGCTTCCGTTGCCGGTCCCCTTGCGGCCGCCGTTGCAGCCTCCTGGCTCTGCCTCGCCGGGCCGGCCCTCGCGCAGACCACCGTCACCCGCAGCGAGACGGTGCCGGCCGGCAAGCAGGCCCGCCTCGTGATCGTGCCGAACCTGAAGAAGGATTGCTCCAGCGGCCCGATGCCGGAGATCAAGGTGGTGACGCCGCCGAAATCCGGCTCCCTCATCACCAAGGCCGGCAAGCTGAAGACGCCGGCCAAGTACCGGTGCCCGAACAAGGACGCCGAGGTCCAGGCGATCTTCTATCAGCCCAACAGCGGCTATACCGGTTCGGATGGCGTCGTGGTCGAGATCAAGAATTCCGACGGAGAGGTCGAGAAGCGCGACATCCGCATCACCGTCGACAAGGCCGGCGATAAGGCCAAGGACGAGAAGAAGAACGGCACCGATCTCTGATCCGGAAGACCGTCACGGCGCGGCCTATATTGCGTCGCAGCAATCTCGGGCGCTTCCGGCCTCAGGTCGGAAGCTGCGGTCACTTATCCGAAGCCGGTTAAGCGCGCGCTAAATCCCGGCCAGCTCTGGGTGTGTCCCGTTTCACACGCAAGTCGGCCCTCCTGTGGGCGGTGCGACAAAACCCGCAATGTCAGTTGCGTTCCGCCCGAGACAGGATGAAGCTGTCATCAGCCTGAAGGGGGTGTTCGAATGCCGCTGCACTCGACGAACGACCTGTTCCAGAGCTTCGCTCGCGGTTATGAAGCGCGCCGCGATACGGAGATGACGCTCTCCGAGTATCTCGAGGCCTGCCGCGACAATCCGCTGATGTACGCCTCCGCCGCCGAGCGCATCCTCGATGCGATCGGCCAGCCGGAGATGGTGGACACCGCCCGCGATTCCCGCCTCGGCCGGGTGTTCATGAACCGGACGATCCGGGTCTACCCGGCCTTCGCCGAGTTCTACGGCATGGAGGAGACGATCGAGCGGATCGTCTCGTTCTTCCGCCACGCCGCGCAAGGGTTGGAGGAGCGCAAGCAGATCCTCTACCTGCTCGGCCCCGTCGGCGGCGGCAAGTCGTCGCTCGCCGAGCGCCTCAAGGCGCTGATGGAGGTCCATCCCGTCTACGTGCTCAAGGCCGGCGACGAGGTCTCCCCGGTCTTCGAGAGCCCGCTCGGCCTGTTCGATCCGGAGGCGATGGGCCGGGAGATCGAGGAGCGCTTCGGCATCCCGCGCCGCCGCCTCACCGGCCTGATGAGCCCCTGGGCCCTGAAGCGCCTCGACGAGTTCGACGGCGACATCTCCCGCTTCAAGGTGATCAAGGTGCGGCCCTCGCGCCTGCGCCAGATCGCCATCGCCAAGACCGAGCCGGGCGACGAGAACAACCAGGACATCTCCTCGCTCGTCGGCAAGGTCGACATCCGCCGGCTCGAGACGCTGTCCCAGGCCGACCCGGACGCCTACTCCTATTCGGGCGGCCTCAACCGGGCGAACCAGGGCGTTCTCGAATTCGTCGAGATGTTCAAGGCGCCGATCAAGATGCTGCATCCCCTGCTCACGGCGACGCAGGAGGGCAATTACGTCGGCACCGAGAATATCGGCGCGATCCCCTTCACCGGCGTGATCCTGGCGCACTCGAACGAGGCCGAGTGGCAGTCGTTCAAGACCAACAAGAACAACGAAGCCTTCATCGACCGTATCTACGTCATCAAGGTGCCCTACTGCCTCCGCGTCACGGAGGAGCAGCGCATCTACGACAAGCTGATCTCGAGCTCCGAACTGTCGCAGGCCGCCTGCGCCCCCGGCACGCTGGAGATGCTGGCCCGCTTCTCGGTGCTCTCGCGCCTGCGCGAGCACGCCAACTCGAACCTGTTCTCGAAGATGCGGGTCTATGACGGCGAGAGCCTCCGCGAGGTCGATCCCCGCGCCCGCTCGATGCAGGAATACAAGGACACCGCCGGTGTCGATGAGGGCATGGACGGGATCTCGACCCGCTTCGCCTTCAAGGTGCTGGCCGCGACCTTCAACCACGACACCACCGAGGTCTCGGCCGATCCGGTCCACCTGATGTACGTGCTGGAGCAGGCGATCCGGCGCGAGCAGCTGCCGCCGGAAACCGAGAAGCGCTACATGGAGTTCATCAAGACCGAACTCGCGCCGCGTTACGCCGAGTTCATCGGTCACGAGATCCAGAAGGCCTATCTCGAATCCTATCACGATTACGGCCAGAACCTGTTCGATCGCTATATCGACTACGCCGACGCCTGGATCGAGGATCAGGACTTCAAGGATGCCGAGACCGGCCAGCTCCTCAACCGCGAACTCCTGAACCAGGAGCTGACCAAGATCGAGAAGCCGGCGGGCATCGCCAACCCGAAGGACTTTCGCAACGAGGTGGTGAAGTTCGCCCTGCGCTCGCGGGCGCAGCACGGGGGGCGCAACCCCTCGTGGACATCCTACGAGAAGTTGCGCGAAGTGATCGAACGGCGGATGTTCTCTCAAGTCGAGGAACTGCTGCCCGTGATCTCGTTTGGCTCAAAGAAGGACAGCGAGACCGAGAAGAAGCACGGCGAGTTCGTCGACCGGATGACCGACCGGGGCTACACCGAGCGGCAGGTCCGGCGACTCGTGGAATGGTACATGCGTGTGAAGCAGGCGGGCTGAGGCGGGCTTTCGGCCCTCCGGCATCCGCCGCAACTCCCGCACCTTTGTCCCTCGACCAGGGACGTGAGACTAGGCGCTGAGCGACCCCGGATGCACATCGTCGACCGTCGGCTCAATCCAGGTGGGAAGAGCCTCCCGAACCGCCAGCGCTTCCTGCGCCGGGTCAAGGACGTCGCGCAGCGCGCGGTTCGGGAATCCGCCCGCGAGAAGGATATCAAGAACCTCGGCAAGGACGGGCGCATCTCCGTGCCCGGCGACGGGGTGCGCGAGCCGCGCTTCTCCCGTCAGCCCGGCACCGGGCATCAAGACTACATCCTGCCCGGTAACAAGACCTACGTGGAGGGCGACCGCATCGAGCGCCCGCCGGGCGGCGGGGGCGGCGGCGGTTCCGGGGAAGGCGGCGAGGGCGGCGAGAACAGCGAGGACGCCTTCCACTTCGTCCTGACGCGCGAGGAATTCCTCGATCTCTTCCTCGAAGACCTCGAACTGCCCGATCTCGCCAAGCGCCGCCTCGCGGTGGTCGAGACGGAAGGGTTGCGCCGGGCCGGCTACACGGTCTCGGGCTCGCCGGCCAACCTCGCTTTGTCGCGCACGCTGCGCAATTCCATGTCCCGGCGCATCGCCCTCAAGCGGCCGAAGCTGGAGGAGGTGGCGGCGCTGGAGGCCGAGATCGCCGCGGCCGAAGCGGGCAACGATCCGCGCCTCCCCGACCTGCAGCTCAAGCTCACGGCCCTGCGCGAGCGCTCCAAGCGCATCCCCTACGTCGATCCGATCGACCTGCGCTTCCGCCGCTTCGAGCCCTATCCGAAGCCGATCGCGCAAGCCGTGATGTTCTGCCTGATGGACGTCTCGGGCTCGATGACCGAGCACATGAAGGATCTGGCCAAGCGGTTCTACATCCTGCTGCACATCTTCCTGACGCGCCGCTACAAGCACGTCGAGATCGTCTTCATCCGCCACACCGACAAGGCGACGGAGGTGGACGAGGAGACCTTCTTCGGCTCCCGCGAGACCGGCGGCACGCTGGTGTCCTCGGCGCTGGTCGAGATGAAGCGCATCGTCACCGAGCGCTACTCGCCGGACGACTGGAACATCTACGCGGCGCAGGCCTCGGACGGCGACAACGTCTCCTCCGACGGGCCGACCTCGACGGAATTGCTGCGCGCGCACATCCTGCCCGCCTGCCAGCACTTCGCCTATCTGGAGGTCGGCGACGAGAACGGCCCGCGCGCCGGCTTCGTCGAGCACCGCACCACCCTGTGGCGGACCTACGAGGCCCTGGCCAAGGCCGGCGAGCCGCTCGCCATGCGCAAGGTCAACCACCGCCGCGACATCTACCCCGTGTTCCGCGAACTGTTCGGCCGCAAGGACGCACGGGCGGAGGCGTGAGGTGATTTCCCTCTCCGCAAAGGGGAGGGGAGGTTAGGTCGAGAAGGATCCTCGCATGGTCGCGAGCCTGAGCCGCACGAAGTCCACCGCCCCCAAACCGGGCGAGTTGCTGTTTTCCGGCAACGACTGGGATTTCGAGACGATCCGGTGCATCCACGATGCCTGCGAGGCCGTGGCCGGGCCGGAACTCGGTCTGTCGTGGTATCCGAACCAGATCGAGATCATCACCGCCGAGCAGATGCTCGACGCCTATGCCTCGATCGGCATGCCGCTGTTCTACAAGCACTGGTCCTTCGGCAAGCACTTCGCCCAGCAGGAGGCGAGCTACCGCCGCGGCCTGATGGGGCTCGCCTACGAGATCGTCATCAACTCCGACCCGTGCATCTCCTACGTGATGGAGGAGAACACGGCGACGATGCAGACGCTGGTGATCGCCCACGCCGCCTTCGGCCACAACCACTTCTTCAAGAACAACTATCTGTTCCGCCAGTGGACCGACGCGGAGGGCATCCTCGACTATCTCGACTTCGCCAAGGGCTACATCGCCCGCTGCGAGGAGCGCTACGGGCATCAGGCGGTCGAGCACGTCCTCGACGCCGCCCATGCCCTGATGAGCCAGGGCGTCCACCGCTATCCCCGCAAGAAGCGGCCGGATCTGGCGTCCGAGCAGCGGCGCGAGCGCGAGCGCGAGGAGCACGGCGAGCAGATCTACAACGACCTCTGGCGCACCCTGCCGGCCAAGGCCGGCGCGGCCAAGGGCGATCCGGCGCTGGAGCGGCGCAAGGCGCTGCTCGAACTGCCGCAGGAGAACATCCTCTACTTCCTGGAGAAGGTGGCCCCGCGCCTGCGGCCCTGGCAGCGCGAGATTCTTCGGATCGTCCGGCTGGTGGCGCAGTACTTCTACCCGCAGCGCCAGACCAAGGTGATGAACGAGGGCTGCGCCACCTACTGCCACTACCGGATCATGAACGCGCTCTCGCAGAAGGGGCAGCTCAGCGAAGCGGCCTATCTCGAGTTCCTGACCTCGCACACCAACGTCATCCGCCAGCCGAACTACGACGACCGCTCCTTCGGCGGCCACAACCCGTACGCGCTGGGCTTTGCCATGATGCAGGACATCGCCCGCATCGTGGAGCAGCCGAGCCAAGAGGACCGCGAGTGGTTCCCCGACATCGCCGGCACCGGCGATGCCATGGCGGTGCTGCGCGACTGCTGGGAAAATTATCGCGACGAGAGCTTCATCGCCCAGTTTCTCAGCCCGAAGCTGATGCGCGACATGCGCCTGTTCCACGTGGTGGACGATCCCGACGAGCCGGAGATGCGGGTCGAGGCGATCCACGACGAGCGCGGCTACCGCAAGATGCGCCGCTCCTTCGCCCGGCAATACGACGTGGCGTGGCTCGACCCCGATATCGAGGTGGTGGATGTCGATCTGGAGGGCGACCGCCGGCTCATCCTCCACCACAAGGCGCTCAACCGCATCACCCTGCAGCGGGAGGATGCCCGGCGGGTGCTCCAGCACCTCGCCGACCTCTGGGGCTATGACGCAGTGCTCAAGGAGGTCGATCCGGCGACCGGCGCGGTGCTGGTCGAGCACTCGGCGAGCGCGCGCCCGATTTTTTTCTGAATCTTCTTACAGCGAGAGGATCGCGGCCCCGGCGTCGCGCGCCTGCGCGGTGAAGCGCACGCGGCCCTCTTCCAGCACGGCGCCGCCGCCCGCGATCAGGGCGAGCGCGGCCGGGTAGAGCCGGTGCTCCTGCACGATGACCCGGGCGCTCAGCGTGTCGGCGTCGTCGCCCGGCAGGACGGGCACCGCGGCCTGCGCCACGATCGGCCCGGCATCGAGTTCCGGCACGACGTAATGCACGGTGCAGCCGTGCAGCCGCACCCCGGCCTCCAGGGCGCGCTCATGGGTGTGCGTCCCCTTGAACAGCGGCAGCAGCGAGGGATGGATGTTGATCATCCGCCCCGCCCAAGCCTCGACGAAGGCGTCGGTGAGGATGCGCATGAAGCCGGCGAGCACGATCAGCTCGATCCCAGCCCCCTCCAGTTCCGCCTGGAGCGCGGCGTCGAAGCCGGCGCGGTCGGGGAACGCCTTGTGGTCGATGGCGCGCGCCGGGATGCCCGCCGCCCGCGCGCGGTCGAGGCCGGCGGCGTCGGGGCGGTTCGAGAGCACGAGCACGATCTCGGCCGGATAATCGGGGGCGCGCGCCGCCTCGATCAGCGAGACCATGTTCGAGCCGCGGCCCGAAATCAGGATCGCGACGCGTTTTTTCTCGACCTTTGCGCTCACAGGGCGAGCTGCCCCGTGAACGTCACCGGCTCCGCACCCCGCTCGGTGATCTGCCCGAGCCGGACCGGCGCCTCGCCGGCCTCCGTCAGTGCGTCGGCCACGGCGTCGGCGGCGTCGGCGGCGGCGACCACCACCATGCCGATGCCGCAGTTGAAGGTGCGCAGCATCTCGGACTCCGCGACCCCGCCCTCACGCGCCAGCCAGCCGAAGACCGGCGGCACGGCAATCGCCGAGAGGTCGATGTCGATGCCGACGCCCTCGGGCAGGACGCGGGGGAGGTTGTCGGGGAAGCCGCCGCCGGTGATGTGGGCGAGCGCCTTGATGCCGCCGGCCCGCTTCAACGCGGCGAGCAGCGGCTTCACGTAGATTCGGGTCGGTTCCAGCAGCGCCTCGCCGAGGCTGCGGCCGGGGGCGAACGGCGCGTCGGCATCCCAACCGAGCCCGGTCTTGGCCACGATGCGGCGCACCAGCGAGAAGCCGTTCGAGTGCACGCCCGAGGAGGGCAGGCCGAGCACGACGTCGCCGGGCAGGATGCCGGGGCGCGGCAGCAGCGTGCCGCGCTCGGCCGCGCCCACCGAGAAGCCGGCCAGATCGTAGTCGGCGCCGTCATAGAGGCCCGGCATCTCGGCGGTCTCTCCGCCGATCAAGGCGCAGCCCGCCTGCCGGCAGCCCTCGGCGATGCCGCGGACGATATCGGCACCGACGCCGGGCACCAGCTTTCCGGTAGCGTAGTAGTCGAGGAAGAACAGCGGCTCGGCGCCCTGGACGATGATGTCGTTGACGCACATCGCCACGAGGTCGATGCCGATCGTGTCGTGGCGCCCGGTCTCGATCGCGATCTTCACCTTGGTGCCGACGCCGTCATTGGCGGCCACTAGGATGGCGTCCTTGAAGCCCGCGGCCTTGAGGTCGAACAGCCCGCCGAAGCCGCCGATCTCCGCATCCGCCCCCGGCCGGCGCGTGGACCGCACCAGCGGCTTGATCGTCTCGACGAGCGCGTTGCCCGCGTCGATGTCGACACCGGCCTGCGCGTAGGTTAGCCCGTTCCCGTCCTGCGCCGTCATCGCCGCCCCGTCGTCCGGTCTTCGTTGGTCATACGGAAACCCGCTGCCACATCGCGGCGCGATTGGCCACTGTCACCGGTGCAAGGCGACCTGTTCAGGCACAGCATCATACGTTCCATCGTCAGAAAACGCGGGTCGCCTTGACCGCGAAGGCCACGCTTCCCACTCTCCGGCTTGCGGAAAAGACGACGCGAAAAGACGACAGAGGGGGCCTCGATGCGCGGGCGGGCAATCATCGGGCTCTCGATCCTCGCGGTTCTCGTCTTCCTGCTCTACGAGCTGCGCGAGGTGATGCTGCCCTTCGTCGCCGGGCTGGCGCTCGCCTACCTGCTCGATCCCCTGGCCGACCGGCTGGAGCGCCTCGGTCTCGGCCGGCTCGCCGCGACCCTGCTGATCCTGGCCGGCTTCGTCGTCGGGCTCGTGGTGGTGCTCATCATCGTCGTGCCGCTGGCCGCCGGGCAGATCGCCTCCCTCGTCAATTCCCTGCCGACCATGGTCGGAAAGCTGCAGAGCATCCTCGTCGAGCGCGCCGGGCCGTTGCTCCAGCGGATCGGCGGGGCGGAGGTCGTCAACGAGCTGCAATCCTCCGTCGGCACCCTGGTGGGGCAGGGCGGGGCGTGGTTCCTGGCCTTCCTCAAGTCGCTCTGGACCGGGAGCCAAGCCCTCGTCTCCATCGCCTCGCTCCTCGTCGTCACGCCGGTGGTCGCCTTCTACGTGCTGCACGACTGGGACCGGATGATCGCCACCCTCGACGGCTGGGTGCCGCCGCGCCACCGTCCCACCGCGCGGCGGCTCGCGGGCGAGATCGACGGGGCGGTCACGGGCTTCGTGCGCGGCCAGAGCCTCGTCTGCCTCATCCTCGGCTCGTTCTACGCGGTCGGCTTGTTCCTCGTCGGGCTGAACTTCGGCGTCTTGATCGGGATGATCTCGGGGTTCCTCACCTTCATCCCCTATGTCGGCACGCTCACCGGCTTCATGCTCTCCGTCGGCGTCGCCCTGGTGCAATGGTGGCCCACCGGGGACTGGCTGCATATCGGGCTCACCGTCGGCGTGTTCCTCGTCGGACAGTTCCTGGAGGGCAACGTGATCTCGCCCAAGCTCGTGGGCGACTCGGTCGGCCTTCACCCGGTCTGGCTGATGTTCGCGCTGCTGGCCTTCGGCTCGCTGTTCGGCTTCCTCGGGCTGCTGCTCGCGGTGCCGGTCGCCGCCTCCATCGGCGTCGTCGTCCGCTTCGGCATCGAGCGCTACCTGGAGAGCAAGATCTACCGCGGCGACGGGCCGGTGCTGATCGGGGATTCCGGGAACCCGACGCTGCCCGCCCGCGATTGATCGCGCCAGGGGACATCGAGGCGGTATAGGGTGAGAGGATGCGCGACAACGCCCCCCCGCAGCAGCTCACCTTCGACCTGCCGCTCGATCCGCGCTACGGCGCCGAGGATTTCCTCGTCAGCCCCTCCAACGAGGAGGCCTATGCCCTGATCGAGGCATGGCCCGACTGGCCGGACACCGTGTTTCTGCTCCGCGGCCCGCCCGGCAGCGGCAAGAGCCATCTCGCCTCGATCTGGGCGACGCGGGCGCAGGCCTGGACGGTCTCGGCCGCCGACGTCGCCGGGACCAATGTTTCGCACCTGATCTCCAACGGCGCCCTCGTGGTCGAGGACGTAGACCGTGAGGCCGGCCGCGACGAGGCGGCCCTGTTCCACCTGCTCAACCTCGCCCGCGAGCGGCGCTTCCCGGTGCTGCTCACCGCCTGCGGACCGGTGGACGGCTTCGGACTCAAGGTCGCCGATCTGCGCTCGCGGCTGCGCCTCGCCCCCGGCGCCGAGATCGGGCCGCCGGACGACGCGCTGCTGAAGGCGGTGATCGTCAAGCTGTTCGCCGACCGGCAACTCGGCATCGACACCTCCGTGGTCGATGCGCTGGCCCTGCGCATCGACCGGTCGCTCGCCCGCGTCCGCGAGGTCGTGGCCGAGCTCGACCGCGACGCGCTCGGCCGCCGCCGCCGCATCACCCGGCCGCTGGCGCTCGCCGTCCTCGATCGCATGGCGGCCGCCGAGGGGCAGGAAGCGGGGCAGGAGGAGGACGGGCAAGAGGACGCGCAGGAGGGCGTCGATGGCGATGGATCGGGAGCCTCCTGAACCCTCCCTTCGTTGTCACGAAACCGTCAAACCCGTGCGGCCGTCCTATGGTACGGAGCCGCGCCGGATCGAAGCGTTCTCGGGCCGAGGCGGGGCCGCGCCGGGAGACGGGCGCGCCGCACGGCGGGGATCGGAATCGTCCCCAGCCGCATCATGATCGGGGATCGCTTCGGAGTGGAAGGAGCCAGGGCGTTGTCGGAAGTGGAGTCGGATGTCGTCGCCCGGGACGCGGAGGCGACCGAGGCCGAGGAGACCAGTCTCGCCACCGAGCGGGGCGTGCGCAGCGAATCCGCCCGCGCCCGCACTGCCCGCGCCGCGCGCATCCTCGCTGCGGAGAAGGCCGCCGAGAAGCCGGCCGAGCCCGATGCGGAGCGGGAGGGCGCCGCGGCCGAGGCTGCCCGCGAGCCGGTGCTGGAAGCTGGCCGCTCGCTCCGCCATTCGCCTGAGCGCTTCGTGAACCGTGAGCTGTCCTGGCTCCAGTTCAACCGCCGGGTTCTCGAGGAATCCGCCAACCCGAACCACCCGCTCCTGGAGCAGCTCCGCTTCCTCTCGATCTCGGCGAACAATCTCGACGAGTTCTTCATGGTCCGCGTGGCCGGCCTGCACGATCAGGTCCGCGCCGGCCTCGTCGTGCCGTCGCAGGACGGACTGACGCCGTCCGAGCAGCTTGCGCGGATCGGCAACGAGGTCTCGCGCCTCGCCCTCGACCAGCAGGAGCGTTGGCGGGCGCTGCGCGAGGAGCTGAACGCCAACGGCATCCATCTGGCCGATCCGGCCGAGCTGTCGGACGCCCATCTCGCTTGGCTCGACGAGTATTTCCTCACCTACGTCTTCCCGGTGCTGACGCCGCTCGCCATCGATCCGGCCCACCCCTTCCCGTTCATCCCCAATCTCGGCTTCACCGTCGCGCTGATGATGGTGCGGCCCCGCGACGGGCGCACCCTGCGCGCCCTGATCCGCCTGCCGTCGCTGCTCGACCGCTTCGTGCGCCTGCCTGATGTCGCCGGCGACGGAACCGCCCGGTTCGTGGCCATCGAACAGGTGATCGCGAAATATGCGAGCCGGCTCTTCCCCGGCTACACGCTGAAAGGCCAGGGTGCCTTCCGGGTCGTGCGCGATTCCGATCTCGAGATCGAGGAGGAGGCGGAAGACCTCGTCCTGCACTTCGAATCGGCGATCAAGCGCCGCCGCCGCGGCGTCGTCATCCGCCTGGAGATCGAAGCGGGCATGACGGAGGACCTGCGCGCCTTCGTCGCCGACGAGCTTGAGATCGCCCCCGATTCCGTATTCGTGGTCGAGGGGATGCTGGCCCTCAACGAGCTGTCGCAGATCGTCGGGATCGACCGGCCGGACCTGAAATTCAAGCCCTACAATCCGCGCTTCCCCGAGCGGATCCGCGAGTCGGGCGGCGACGTCTTCGCGGCGATCCGGCAGAAGGACTTCATCGTCCACCACCCCTACGAGTCGTTCGACTCGGTGGTGCAGTTCCTCGGCCAAGCCGCCCGCGACCCCAACGTGGTGGCGATCAAGCAGACGCTCTACCGCACCTCCTCGAACTCACCGATCGTCGCCGCGCTCGCGGAAGCCGCGGAAGCCGGCAAGTCGGTCACCGCCCTCGTCGAACTGAAGGCCCGCTTCGACGAGGAGGCCAATATTCGCTGGGCGCGCAACCTCGAGAAGGCGGGTGCGCAGGTGGTGTTCGGCTTCGTCGAGCTGAAGACCCATGCCAAGCTGTCGATGGTGGTGCGCCGCGAGGGCGACCGCCTCGTCACCTACTGCCATGTCGGCACTGGCAACTATCACCCGATCACCGCCCGCATCTACACCGACCTGTCCTTCTTCACCGCCGACCCGGCCATCGCCCGGGACGTGTCGCGCATCTTCAACTTCATCACCGGCTATGCCGAGCCGGCCGAGCTGGAGCGCATGGCGGTCTCGCCGCTGACCCTGAAGCCGCGCCTGCTCCAGCACATCGAGGAGGAGATCGCCCACGCCAAGGCCGGACGCCCGGCGGCGATCTGGATCAAGTGCAACTCGCTGGTCGATGGCCAGATCATCGATGCGCTCTACGATGCGAGCCAGGAGGGTGTGCAGATCGACTGCATCGTGCGCGGCATCTGCTGCCTGCGGCCGGGTATTCCGGGGCTCTCCGATACGATCCGGGTCAAGTCGATCGTCGGGCGCTTCCTCGAGCACGAGCGCGTCTACGCCTTCGGCAACGGCGCCGGGCTGCCGCATCCCAAGGCGACCGTCTACATCTCCTCGGCCGACCTGATGCAGCGCAACCTCGACCGGCGCGTCGAGGCGCTCCTGCCGATCACGAACCCGACTGTGCATCAGCAGGTGCTCGACCAGATCATGCTGGCCAACCTCCTCGACAACCGGCAGAGCTGGCGTGTACTGGCATCGGGTGCCAGCGAGCGGATCAGCCCCGCGGAAGGGGAGGAACCGTTCAATGCGCACAAGTATTTCATGACGAATCCGAGTCTGTCCGGGCGCGGCAAGTCGTCGAAGAAGTCGAGCCCGCGGGCCCTCAGCCGCCGCTCGCAGCGATCCTGATCCCGGGTCGCTTCGCAGGCGGGCCGGCCTTACGGCCCCGAACCATCGTGAGCGCCCCGTCCGCGGGGCGCCTCCCTGACACGGGGGCTGCATGGGTCCGACACGTCCTCACCTGACGCTCGCCCACTCCACCGAACGGCCGGCCCCGATGATGACTGGCATGACGTTCGAACCCGTCGCGATCATCGATATCGGCTCGAACTCCGTGCGGCTCGTGGCCTATGACGGGCTCCAGCGCGCCTCGACGCCGCTCTACAATGAGAAGGTGCTGTGCGGCCTCGGCCGCAGCGTGTTCTCCACCGGCCGCCTCAACGAGGATTCGGTCCAGCGGGCGCTGACCGCCCTGCGCCGCTTCCGTGTCCTGTGCGACACGATGCGGGTCTCGCGCATCTTCGTCCTGGCCACCGCCGCCGCGCGGGATGCCGCCAACGGCCCGGCCTTCCTCGAGGCGGCGCGCGAGGCGCTGGGCCAGGAGATCCAGCTCCTGTCGGGCCGGCGCGAGGCCGAACTCTCGGCGCTCGGTGTCGTCTCCGGATTCTACGCCCCCGACGGCGTGGTCGGCGATCTCGGCGGCGGCTCGCTCGAACTCGTCGACGTCAACGGCACCACCGTCGGCCAGGGCGTGACCATGCCGCTCGGCGGGCTGGCGCTCCAGGATCTCTCCGAGGGCTCACTCAAGAAGGCGCGCAAGATCGCCCGCGAGCACCTCAAGAAGGCCGAGCCGCAGCTCGACACCCTGCGCGGGCGCACCTTTTACGCCGTCGGCGGCACGTGGCGGGCGCTCGCCCGGCTGCACCAGGCCGCCCGGCAATACCCGCTCCATGTCATGCACGGCTACGCGGTCAAGCCGTCCGACGAGCTGAGCTTCCTCGAAATGGTCGAGCAGACCGATGCCGCGACCCTGCAGGAGGTCGAGAGCATCTCCGAGGCGCGCCGCCCGCTGCTGGCCTTCGGCGCCGTGGTGCTCGAGGAGATCATCCGGCTCGGCCGGCCCCGCGAGATCGCCATCTCCGCCTTCGGCGTGCGCGAGGGCCTCTTGTTCGAGCAGCTCGACCGCGAGACCCGCCTCGCCGACCCGCTGATCGTCGCGGCGCAGGAGCTGAACGTGCAGCGTGCCCGCTCTCCCGTCCACGGCGAGGAGCTGCGCGACTGGACCGACCATTTCATCGCCAGTCTCGACGGCCCCGAGACGGCGGGCGAGCGCCGCCTGCGCCACGCCGCCTGCCTGCTCTCGGATATCGGCTGGCGGGCCCATCCCGATTATCGCGGCGAGCAGAGCCTGAACGTGCTCGCCAACGCCGCCTTCGCCGGCATCGACCATCCCGGCCGCGCCTACCTCGCCCTGTCGGGCTATTTCCGCCACGAGGGCGTCGCGCCGGAAAAGGCGAGCCCGACGCTGCGGACGCTCGCCGGCCCGCGCCTGTTCGAGCGCGCCCGCCTCGTCGGCGCGCTCATGCGCGTCGCCTTCCCGGTCTCGGCCGGCATGGCGGGACCGCTCAAGCGGATGCCGGTCGCGGTGGAGGCGGGCCGGGTGGTGCTGCGCCTGCCCACCGAATGGGCCGAACTCAACGGCGAGCGCCTGCTCAGCCGCGTGCGGGGGCTCGGCCGCGTGGTCGGCCTCGACGGACGGGTCGAGGTCGTCTGAGGGTCTGCTGAGAAGGCAGGTTCAACCCGGCTTTCGATCCGGGTCCCCGGCGACCTTCGCGCGCGAAGGATCGACGGGCTCGGTCAGCCTCGCGCGGGGCGGGACGGCGCCGAAGTCTCGTCCTCAGCCCGACAGGCGGGTGTGGGCGATGGCGATCTCCCGCTCGGCATCGGCCATCAGGTAGGCGATCCGCGGCCCGTCGAGCTTGGCATCGGTCAGGCGCTGACGCAGATCCGCCTCGTACTTCTTCTCTTCGATGCGCCGGGGCGGCGGCAGCAGGCGCAGCAGCATCGGGCTGGCGATCTCACTGCGCACGAGGCCGCGATGGTTGGCGAGCCGCCTCAGGCTGCTGGCGAGGTCTTCGAGCTTCGATTCCGGCAGGTATTGGCGGGCGGATGCGCGGGCTCTGCCGGATTGAGACATTGTGCAACCTTTTCGAGACAACGTGCGAAAGGTTGCATGGAGCCGGTTTGTTTTCCCTTGCGAAAGACCCTTAACGGTTCTCGCGCGGCGCCCGGAAGGCAGCCCCCGATCCGGGCTCGAGGCCGGATCGGAGAGCGAAGGAATCGTGTGGGCCTTGCGCCGGGGTCGCGGTTCCTGTTCCCCGCGCTCCCGACGCACCTGCAGCCGCTCGGCCCACTGAGCGTCACAGGAACGGCGCAGAGAACTGGTCCGCACCGCCCCGTCACTGCCGGCCCCGCCGCCACGCAGGCCCGAGAGGGCTCGCGAAACCGTCAGGCGCATCGGCCGCGGGGAGGGCCGATGTAGAGGTCCGTGCCGCCGCGGGCAACCGCGCCGTGACGCCGCTGCCCCATCGGCGACGCTTTGCCCCGTGGCGCCGCCTACCGCAGCGAACCGCAGAAGCGCTGGATGCGGCGGCAGGCCTCTTCCAGCGTCTTGTTGGAGGTCGCGTAGGAGATGCGCAGGTTGGGCCCGAGGCCGAAGGCCGAGCCGTGGACCGCGGCGACGCCCTCCGCCTGAAGCAGTTCGGTGACGAAGTCCTCGTCCGTGGCGAGGGTCTTGCCGGTCTCGGTGGTCTTGCCGATCAGCTCGGCGCAGGACGGGTAGACGTAGAAGGCGCCTTCCGGCACCGGGCACTTGAGGCCCTTCGACTGGTTCAGCATCGACACGACGAGGTCGCGCCGCTCCTGGAAGGCCGCCTTGAAGCGGGCGAGGTGCTCCTGCGTCCCGTCGAGCGCGGCCACCGCCGCCCATTGCGAGATCGAGGAGGCGCCGGACGTCTGCTGGCCCTGCACGAAGTCCATCGCCTTGATGAGCGGCTCGGGGCCCGCGGCGTAGCCGATGCGCCAGCCGGTCATGGCGTAGGCTTTCGAGACGCCGTTCATGGTGAGCGTGCGCTCGTAGAGGCCGGGCTCGACCTGGGCCGGCGTGACGAACTCGAAGTCGCCGTAGGTCAGGTGCTCGTACATGTCGTCGGTGAGCACCCAGACGTGGGGATGGCGCATCAGCACGTCGGTGATCTTCTTCATCTCGTCGCGGGTGTAGGCGGCACCCGAGGGGTTCGACGGCGAGTTGAGGATGATCCACTTGGTCTTGGGCGTGATGACGCGCTCGAGATCCTCCGGCTGGAGCTTGAAGTCGTGCGCCATGTCGGTGTCGGCGAAGACCGGGGTGCCGCCGCACAGGATCACCATCTCCGGATAGGAGACCCAGTAGGGACGCGGGATCACCACCTCGTCGCCGGGGTTCAGGGTCGCGAGCAGCGCGTTGTAGATCACGTGCTTGCCGCCGGTGCCGACGATGGTCTGCGAGACCTTGTAGTCGAGCCCGTTCTCGCGCTTGAACTTCTTGACGATCGCCTCGCGCAGCGGGTTGATGCCGGAGACGGGCGGGTACTTGGTCTCGCCGCGGCGGATCGCGTCGATCGCCGCCTCCTTGATGTGGTCGGGCGTGTCGAAATCCGGCTCGCCGACCGAGAGGCTGATGACGTCGACGCCGGAGGCTTTCAGCTCACGGGCCTTCTGGGTCATCGCGATGGTCGCGGACGGCTTCACCCGCGAGAGGGCGTCGGCGAGAAAGCCCATGGGAGGTCTCCGAAAAGTCTTCGAGTGTTCGAGCCGCCCGAAGGATGTTCCGGGCATCGCGGGCTCTCGTAATCATGCGCTGCGGCACGAGCAAGCGTGGCAGGCGGGAGGCTGGGTTCCGGTCACGGCGCGCCGCGGCGGGTGCGCCGGATCCGGGGGCCGCCACCCGGCTGCCTGCAATTTTTCTCAAGCTGGAACGAAGAGTTTTTCAGGCGTACGCTGTCCAGGTTTTCGGGTATTGTCACAGACGAGACGTGCAGTTTCTTGCAGTGCGACAGCATATCGGTGCACTGCAATGATAAATGCATGCAGAATTCGGCCGACCACGCGGGGGCGGAGACTGTCCGAACCCGCGGGGCCGGCCGGGAACATTTCGGGTGGAAGACGGCGAGAGGCGGGGGGCACCGCCCGGCCGGCCAGGCAAGCGGAGGGCGGCGGCGTCCATGAAGAAGAACAAGGTCATCACGGCCGACGAGGCGATCGCGCTGATTCGCGAGAACGACGTCCTGACCACGACCGGCTTCGTCCAGAGCTGCATCCCGGAGGCCCTGCACGCCGCGCTGGAGAAGCGTTTCGTCGAGACCGGCTCGCCCCGGGGCCTGACCCTGATCATGACCGCGGGCGCGGGCGATTCGAAGGGGCTCGGCACCGGCCGCCTGCACCATGACGGGCTGCTGTCGCGGGTCATCGCCGCCAATTTCGGGCGCATGCCGAAGGTGGCGCAGGCGGCCCAGGCCAACCTGATCCGCGGCTACAACCTGCCCCAGGGCGTCATTTCCCAGCTCTACCGCGCCTGCGCCGCCGGTCAGCCGGGCCTGTTCTCGAAGGTGGGATTGAAGACCTATGTCGATCCGCGCCACGGTGGCGCCAAAGTCAACGAACTGACCACCGAGGACATCGTCAAGCTCGTCGAGGTCGATGGCGAGGAATGGCTGTTCTACACCGCCACCAAGATCGACGTGGCCTTCATCCGCGCCACCTCCGCCGACCCGTCGGGCAACCTCTCCTTCGAGAAGGAGGCGCTGACCCTCGACTGCCTCGCCCAGGCCATGGCCGCGCGCAACAACGGCGGCATCGTCATCGCCCAGGTCGAACGCATCGTCGATGACGGCTATCTGCTGCCCAAGGATGTGCGCGTACCGGGCATCCTCGTCGATTGCGTCGTCGTGGCCGAGCCCGAGATGCACCGCATGAATTACGGCGTGATGTACGACGCCGCGCTGGCCGGCGAGATCCGCGTGCCCGTCACCGGCATCAAGCGGATGGCGCTCAACGAGCGCAAGATCATCGCCCGGCGCGCCGCCTTCGAACTGCCCCCCAACGGCGTGGTCAATCTCGGCGTCGGCGCGCCCGAGGGGATCTCTTCCGTCGCGAACGAGGAGAAGATCACCCCCTACATCACGCTGACCACGGAAGCCGGCGCGGTCGGCGGGGTGCTGGCCTCGGGTTCGAGCTTCGGCGCGGCGACCAATGCCGACTGCATCATCGACCAGAACCAGATGTTCGATTTCTACGACGGCGGCGGCCTCGACATGACCTGCCTCGGCATGGCCGAGTGCGACGGTGCCGGCAACGTCAACACCTCGAAATTCGGGGGCAAGCTCAACGGCTGCGGCGGCTTCATCAACATCTCGCAGAACGCGCGCTCGGTGGTCTTCGCCGGCACCTTCACCGCGGGCGGGCTGGAGATCGCCGTTCAGGACGGTCAGGTGAAGATCGTCACCGAGGGCCGCGCCCGGAAATTCGTCACCGAGGTGCAGCAGAACACCTTCTCCGGCCCCTACGCCGTCGAGCGCTCGCAGCCCGTCATCTACGTCACCGAGCGCTGCGTGTTCCAGCTGACCAAGGACGGGCTCGAACTGATCGAGGTCGCCCCCGGCATCGACATCGAGCGCGACATCCTCGCCCACATGGATTTCGCGCCGATCGTGCGCAATCCGGTGCCGATGGACGCGCGCATCTTCCGCGACGAGCCGATGGACCTGATCTCGGACCTGCTCAACCTCGATCTGAAGTCCCGCGTCAGCCTGGATGCCGAGCGCAACATCCTCTTCATCAACCTGGAGGGCTGGTACTGCCGGGTGAAGAGCGACATGGACGAGCTGCGCATGACCATCGTCGAGGCCTGCCGCAAGGCCGGCCAGCGGGTCAACGCCGTGATCAACCACGACGGATTCCGGCTCAACGAAAATCTCTACGACGACTATGCCGGGATGATTCAGTATCTCCAGGCGAACTACTACGCCACGACGACCCGGTACGCGACCAGCGCCTTCCTGCGCCTGAAGATGGAGGAGGCGCTGACCAAGCGCGGCGTCGCCCCCCACGTCTTCGAGCGCAAGGAGGAGGCGCAGGCCTTCCTCGGCACCACCGAGGACAAGAAGGCCCGCAAGATGATCTCGCCGGCGGTGGCCTCGGCCGCCTGAGCGCGGTGGGCTCCGGGGGCAGCCGCCACGGTCGGTCGCTTCCGGATCGTGCAGGCCGGTTGGTTGCGGGCCTGACGCCTGGCCGGCCCTTGCGGGCCGGCTGCCGGTGCCACACGGAACCGTTTCGGCTGCCTGAGCCCTGCCATACGCGGCCCGCAGCCGCGGCCAGGCGACGCACGTCTCCTGCGAACCGTCGCCGTGGCAGGCAACGGACAGGCGCCACCTTTTGTGTGCGGAGCCGGTCAGCCCACGACACAGCCAAATCGAGTTGGCCAGCCACAGAAGCAAGCGCATTCCGTTCGATTGCGGAGCCCGCAAGGGTCGAAGGCGCAAGTTGTGGCGCAAGAAATTATTCTTATTCGCGACCCGCGCATCGAGTCATTTGTTAATTTCGTCGCGATATAGGGTGTCGCCACTCCCCAGGACGCGACCGATGAAGTTCACCCTTAGAAACAGCCTCATGGGACTGTTTGGGCTTATGCTCGCCCTGTCCGTTGCGCAGGGGATCGTGACCCTCACCAAGCTCGACGCCATCGACGGCAAGACCTCGGCCCTGCTCGACAACGCCATTCCGTCGATGAACGAGGCGAACGTCATCAACGCCCTCGTCATCCGCACGCGGCTCTGGCAGTTCCGCTACATGACCGCTGAGAGCGAGGCGGCGAAGACGGAGAGCGCCGGCAAGGTCGCCGAGTTCATGCGGGACCGCGCCGCCAAGGTCGAGGCCTACCGGGCTCTCGTCGCCTCGCCCGCGGAGCAGGCGGCCTACGACGCGCTCCGGGGCAAGCTGGATGTCGTGCTCTCCGACTGGGAGCGTCTGCGCGCCTATCCGGCGGATCGCTACGAGGAGGCGATGACGGCCTTCCGCGGGCCGATGAACACGAACTATCTCGCCGCCTCGGCTTCGGTGCGCGCGCTCATCGACGTCAACCTCGCCGCGACCCGCGCCGCCGACGCCGCGCTCCGGCAGGCGCAGGGGGACGCGAGCCGCATGACGCTGATCATGCTCACGGTCAGCCTTCTCACCGCGGTGGGAGCGACAGCCTTCTCCTTCCTGGGCGTGTCGCGGCCGATCGGGCGGATGAGCGCCGCCATGCGCCGCCTCGCCGGGGGCGACACCGCCTCGCCGATTCCCTACGGCCGGCGCGGCGACGAGATCGGCGAGATGGCGGCCGCCGTCGGCGTCTTCCGCGACTCCATGATCCGCACCCGCGCTCTGGAGGAGGAGACCGCGCTCGCCCGTGCTTCGGCCGAGGAGCAGCGCAAGGCCGGCATGCGGCAGATGGCCGACAGCTTCGAGGCGGCGGTGGGCGGCATCGTCGCCACGGTCTCGGCCTCGGCTGCCGAGTTGCGCACGACGGCCCAGTCGATGAGCGCCAATGCCGAGGAGACCGCGGCCCAGTCCGTCAGCGTCGCGGCGGCCGCCGAGCAGGCTTCCGCCAACGTTCAGACCGTGGCCGTGGCCGCCGAGGAACTCGGCGCCTCCGTCAACGAGATCGGCCGGCAGGTCGCAGGCTCCGCCGATCTCGCCCAATCCGCCGTCGGCGAGGCGAACGGCACCGGCGCCCTGGTTCAGGATCTCGCCCAGGCCGCGAGCCGGATCGGCGATGTGGTCAACCTGATCTCGTCGATCGCCGCGCAGACCAACCTGCTGGCGCTCAACGCCACGATCGAGGCGGCACGGGCGGGCCCGGCGGGCCGGGGTTTTGCCGTCGTCGCCGCCGAGGTGAAGGAGTTGGCGAGCCAGACCGCCCAGGCCACCGCCGAGATCTCCAGCCAGATCACCCAGATCCAGGGCTCGACGGATCAGGCGGTCTCGGCGATCGGCGGCATCGCCGGGCGCATCCGCGAGATCAGCTCGGTCGCCACTGCGATTGCCTCGGCGGTCGAACAGCAGGGCGCGGCGACCCGGGAGATCGTGCTCAATGTCGGCCAGGCGGCCACGGGCACCGGCGAGGTGACGAGCACCATCGCCAGCGTGGCGGGCGCAGCCGAGGAGACCGGCGCGGCGGCGAGCCAGATGCTCGCCTCGGCCTCGGCGCTGTCGCAGCAGGCCGACCATCTCGGATCGGAGGTCGCCCGCTTCCTCGCGACGGTGCGGGCCGCCTGAGACGGGACAACCGCCTCTTCCGTGAGAACGCGGAACGGGGCGGGATGGCGAGGCCGGCGGGCGCCGCCTTGCCATCCCGCCCCGTCTCTGCTAACGCCCCGCCCATTCCACACGCGGAGCCGGCCTCATGCCTGAATGAGGCGTTTCCGGTGGCTGGCGACCAAGCCGGCTACTTCCTCCGCGGCGGTATCAACCGGAGAGAACAAAGAATCATGGCCGTCGATTTCTCTATGCGCCAGCTCCTCGAGGCCGGCGCCCATTTCGGGCACCAGTCGCACCGCTGGAACCCGAAGATGCAGCCCTACATCTTCGGTACCCGCAACAACATCCACATCATCGACCTCGCCCAGACCGTGCCGGCCCTGCACGCCGCCCTCCAGGCGGTGAGCGACACGGTCGCCCGCGGCGGCCGCGTGCTGTTCGTCGGCACCAAGCGCCAGGCGGCGGATGCCATCGCCGAGGCCGCCAAGCGCTCGGCCCAGTACTACGTCAATTCCCGCTGGCTCGGCGGCATGCTGACCAACTGGAAGACCATCTCCGGCTCGATCCAGCGCCTGCGCAAGGTCGACGAGACGCTCGAGGGCGGGGCCGTCGGCCTCACCAAGAAGGAGCGCCTCATGCTGACCCGCGAGAAGGAGAAGCTCGAGAAGGCGCTCGGCGGCATCAAGGACATGGGCGGCGTGCCCGACCTGCTGTTCGTGATCGACACCAACAAGGAGCAGCTGGCGATCAAGGAGGCCCAGCGCCTCGGCATCCCGGTCGCCGCCATGGTCGACACCAACTGCAACCCGGACGGCATCTCCTACATCGTCCCGGCCAATGACGACGCCGGCCGCGCCATCGCGCTGTACTGCGACCTGATCGCCCGCGCGGCGATCGAGGGCATCGGCCGCGGCCAGGGCGCGCTCGGCATCGATGTCGGCGCCTCCGAGGAGCCCACCGCCGAGGAGCTGCCGGCCAACGACGACGTCGTGGCCTCCGTGGCCTCCGACGCGATCGCTCCGGCCGACGTCGCCGCGCTCGCCGAGTCGACCGAGCATTTCGAGCAGCTCGCCGCTCCCCGCGGCGCGCCCGACGACCTGACCAAGCTCACCGGCGTCGGCCCGCAGCTCGTGCAGAAGCTCAACGATGCCGGCGTGTGGCACTACTGGCAGATCGCCGCCATGCAGGCCGACGACGTGGCCAAGCTCGACGCCGACCTGAAGCTCAACGGCCGCATCGCCCGCGACGGCTGGGTCGAGCAGTCCCGCGCCTTCGTCGAGGCCGCCGCGGCGTAAGTTGCAACGCTCGCCGCCGGGTTCACGCCCGGCGGCCGGATCGTCATCTTTCTGCAAAGCCCGGTGCTTTCAACGAGCGCCGGGCTCATTCACTTCCAGACCTGCACTCCACCTGCACTTCCAGACCCCGAGAGGATCGCCATGGCCAACATCACCGCCGCACTCGTGAAGGAGCTTCGCGAAAAGACCGGCGCCGGCATGATGGATTGCAAGGGCGCGCTCAACGAGACCAACGGCGACCTCGAAGCGGCGGTGGACTGGCTGCGCAAGAAGGGCCTCGCCAAGGCCGCCAAGAAGGCCGGCCGCGTCGCCGCCGAGGGTCTCGTCGCCGTCGAGTCCGCCGGTCACCACGCCGCCATCGTCGAAGTGAACTCCGAGACCGACTTCGTCGCCCGCAACGACGGCTTCCAGGCCTTCGCCCGCGAGGCCGCCAAGCTCGCGCTCAACACCGACGGCACCCTTGAGGGCCTCCAGGCCGCGACCTTCCCCGGCTCGTCCGAGACGGTCCAGGAGAAGCTCTCGAACCTCATCGCCACCATCGGCGAGAACATGACCCTGCGCCGCGTCGCCAAGCTCGAAGTGAGCAAGGGCGTGATCGCCTCCTACGTCCACGGCCAGATCAGCGAAGGCCTCGGCAAGATCGGCGTGCTCGTCGCGCTCGAATCCGAGGGCGATGTCGAGGTCCTCTCCACGCTCGGCCGCCAGATCGCGATGCACATCGCCGCGACCAGCCCGGTGGCCCTGGACGCCTCCGGCGTCGATCCGGCCGTGGTCGAGCGCGAGTCGAACATCCTGCGCGAGAAGAACGCCGGCAAGCCGGACCACGTGATGGCCAAGATCGTCGAGAGCGGCCTGAAGAGCTACTACAAGGAGGTCACCCTTCTGGAGCAGCCCTTCGTCCACGACGGCTCCAAGACCATCACCCAGGTGCTGAAGGAGGCCGCGGGCAAGGCCGGCGCCGAGGTCGCGATCAAGGGCTTCATCCGCTACGCGCTCGGCGAGGGCATCGAGAAGGAAGAGGGCCCGGATTTCGCCGCCGAAGTGGCGAGCATGTCGCGCTGATCATCACCGATCCTCACAGGTCGTCTTCTCGGGGGCGGCGGCAGCGATGCCGCCGCCCCTCGACGTTCGGGGGGGCGTGTTGGTAGAAGCCGCCTCGCACGCGGCCCGAGACGACGAGGATCATCGATGTCGGAGACGACACCCTACCGCCGAGTCCTCGTAAAGCTGTCCGGCGAGGCGCTCGCCGCCCCCGACGGCTACTGGCTGCACCCGCCGATGCTGGCGGCTTTGGCCGAGGACATCGCCGCCACGGTCGCCCGCGGGGTCCAGATCGCGGTGGTGGTCGGCGGCGGCAACCTGATCCGCGGCGCGCGCATCTCCCAGGCCGGCTGGATCGACCGGGCGACCGGGGACTCCCTCGGCATGATGGCTACGGTGATGAACTCGCTCGCCATCGAGACGGCACTGAACGCCGCGGGCGTGCAGGCGCGGACGATGTCGGCGGTGTCGATGCCGACGATCTGCGAGACCTATGCCCGCCAGCCGGCGCTGCACCACCTCGACAAGGGGCAGGTCGTGGTGCTCGCGGGCGGCACCGGCAACCCGTACTTCACCACCGACACGGCGGCGGTCCTGCGGGCGGCGGAGCTGCGCTGCGACGCGGTGCTGAAGGCGACCCAGGTGGACGGCGTCTACTCGGCCGATCCGAAGAACAATCCCGACGCCATCCGCTACGACCGCATCACCCACGACGAGGCCATCGCCCGCGACCTCAAGGTGATGGATACGGCGGCCTTCGCGCTGGCCCGCGAGAGCCGGCTCACCATCGTGGTGGGGTCGGTGCACGCGCCGAGCTCGATCGACGCCATCCTGACCGGCGCCTCGGTCTCGACCCGCGTGGTGCCGTAAGCGGCGCTGTCCCGGCTCGGCCTCCCTCTTCCTCCGTGCGGCGAGAGGCGGCGGCGCGAGCGGGCGGGGGAAACGATCGCCGCGGCGAGACCGCCGCGGCTCACCATGTCATCGAAACAAGGGCTTAGCGGCCCTTGGCCTTCTGGGCCTTCTCGCGCTCGATGCCTTCGAGGATGAGGCGCTGGGCCTCCGCCTTGTCGCCCCAGCGCACCACCTTCACCCACTTGCCGGGCTCCAGGTCCTTGTAGTGCTCGAAGAAGTGCTGGATCTGGCTGACCGTGATGTCGGGCAGGTCGGTGTAGTTCTCGATCCGGTTGTAGCGCTGGGTCAGCTTGCGCGAGGGCACGGCGATGATCTTCTCGTCCTCGCCGCCGTCATCCTCCATCACCAGCACGCCGACCGGGCGCACGGAGATGATCGCGCCCGGGATGATGGCGCGGGTGTTGGCCACCAGCACATCGCAGGGGTCGCCGTCGCCCGAGAGGGTGTGCGGGATGAAGCCGTAATTCCCCGGATAGAACATCGGCGTGTAGAGGAACCGGTCGACGACCAGCGTGCCGGCATCCTTGTCCATCTCGTACTTGATCGGTTCGCCGCCGAGCGGAACTTCGATGATGACGTTGACGTCTTCCGGCGGATTCTTGCCGATCGAGATGGCGTTGATGTCCATGGGCCTGTGCTCTCTGAAATCCGGCCGCCGGACGCGTCGCCCCGTCCGGCGGATGCACCGTGCGGGGCGGCTCACGACGCCGCACCCATCGACGGCTGTCTTAGAATGCGCCGGGCGGAATTGAAATCGCTCCTTCGGCCAAGTTCCCGGCCCGACGCAACTCAGCATCGGAAAAGTCAGATCACGCGAACAGGTAACCGATCTTCGGCAGGCAGATGCCGGAGACGCGCTCGGCCGCTTCCGGCCCCGCCACCCCGCCCAGTCCCTCGTAGAAGCCGCGGGCGCGGGGATTGTCGGCGAGCGCCCAGACCCCGATGCGGGTGAGGCCGCGGTCGATCAGGTCGTTGCGCACCGCCCGAAACAGGCGGGTGCCGAGGCCGAGACCCTGGAATTCCGGGGCGATGTAGAGTTCGTCGATCTCGCCCTCCGCCCGCATCGTCCGGTCGCGCGCCCGGCCGTAGGCGGCGTAGCCCGCGATCCGCTCGCCGAAGGCGACGACGGCGAGGCCCCGCCCGCCCTCGATCATGCCGCGCCACGTCTCCGGCCCGCGCCGGGCCAGGAAGCGCTCCAGGGCGACGCCCGGGATCACGCCCTGATAGGCCTCGCGCCACGCCGCGTCGAACACCGCCGAGAGGCCGGCAGCGTCCGCGCTACGGGCGCGGCGGATGCTCACCGTATTCGTCGTCATGGCGTGCTCCGATGGGCAACGGACGCCGCATGATGCTGGCAAAGCGCGCGCTTCGGCAATGCCGCAGATTCGGCCGGCGCCTGTCCGCGCCGCGCCCGCGCCAGACCGGCACTGTCGCCGGCTTGGCCGCCCGCGTTGTCGCCCGAATCGCGGGCTGTTAGAGGGACGCTCCGACAGGCTTCCCCCAGCGATCCGTGTTCAACCGCTTCCTTCCTCCCGAGACGCGCTACGCGCGGCGCATGGCCCGCATCGCGAAGTTCGAGCGGCCGATCGACGGCTCCGTCTCCCGGGCCAAGGCCTGGGCGAACATGCTGCTCGTCGATCACGGGATCTTCCGCCTCGCCTATCTCAACCGGCACCGGATCGGCACCGGGCTCGTCTGGCGCTCGGCCCAGCCGACGCCGCACCAGCTCGCATGGTTCAAGCGCCAGGGCGTGCGCACGATCGTGTCGCTGCGCGGCGGGCGCGAGCACGGCTCCTGGCCGCTGCAGCGCGAAGCCTGCGAGCGGCAGGGGCTGACCCTCGTCGAGTTCGTCCTGCGCTCCCGCGAGGCGCCCTCCCGCGAGACCCTGCTCGCGGCGCGCGACTTCTTCGCCGGCCTCGAATACCCGGCGGTGATGCACTGCAAGTCGGGGGCGGACCGGGCCGGGCTCGCCGCCACCCTGTTCCTGATCCTGCACGAGGGCCGGCCGGTGCGCGAGGCGCTGCGCCAGCTCTCGCCGCGCTACGGCCATTTCCGCTTCGCCAAGACCGGCATCCTCGACGCGTTCTTCGCCACCTATCTCCGCGAGGGCGAGGCGCGGGGCCAGAGCTTCCTCGATTGGGTCGAGCACAGCTACGATCCGCAGGCGGTCACGCAGAGCTTCCGCGCCGGCTTCTGGTCCGACCTCGTCGTCGACCGCCTGCTGCGGCGCGAATAGGCGCGCCGCCTTGGCCCTCAGGCTCTCGCGGCTGATCGAGGCCGTCCCGCGATCGTGGACCGGCCGGCGCGCGCCCGAGGAGGGCGGCGGGCACGGTCCCCGGATCGCGGTGATCGGCAATTGCCAGGCGAGGGGCGTGGCCGAGGCCGTGCGCATCCTGGCGCCGGGGGCGCGGGTGCGGCTGATCCCGATGAGCACGCTGGGCAAGCGCGGCCAGGACCTCGACGCCTTCGCGGCCACGCTCGGCGCGTGCGACCACGTCTTCTCCCAGCCCTTTCCTGCGGGCTTCTTTGCCGGGGGTGGCTCGGAGGCCTTGCGCGAGCGGCTGCCGCGGATGCGGCTGTTTCCCTCGATCGTCTTCACCGCCTTCCATCCGGACGCGGTCTATGTCGGCGATCTCGCCTCGGTGGCGCGGATGAAGCTGGTGCCGTCGCCGCTCGGCACCTACCACTCGGCGATCACCCTGTTCGGCTTCCTCCGGGGTCTGTCGCAGGCGCAGATCCTTGCCCTGTTCCGCGAGGAGGTGTTTTCGCGGCTCGGCTATCTCGATGCCTGGGGGCTGGCCGCCGCGGACCTGATCGCGTCGAGCCGGGCGATCGGCTTCGACCTCTCGGGCGAGCTGCTGCGCTGGTCGCGCGATGGCCTGTTCATGCACAACATCAACCATCCGCGCCTGAGCGTGCTGGGCGACATCGCCGCCCGGCTGCTGCGCGAGGCGGGGCTGTCGCCGCGGCCGGTCGCGGTGGAGGCCTACGCCCCGGACGTGCTCTTAGATGACGCGATCTGGCCGGTCTACCCGCCGGTGGCGACGCTCTACGGCGTCCCGGGCTCCACGGTGTTCAAGCGCCGCCAGCGCCGGGGCATGCCGCCCGAGACGCTCGGCCTCGACGCCTTCGTCGCGGAAAGCCTCGCGATCTATCGCGAGCAGCCGCGGGAGAGCCTGACCTGCCACCGGATCGAGCACTGGGCCGCCTCGCCCGAGATCCGGCATCTGTTCGACGCCGCCTGAGAGCGCCGCGCCCAGTCAGGGGTTCCCAAAGGGCAAGCCCTTTGGCGGGTTCCAGGGCGGAGCCCTGAAGGCTACCCCTCGCCGTCGTCCTTGCCCCCGCGCTCGGCGAGGCGGGCCAGGGTCGTCATCTCGCGGAACCACGTCCGCACGGGCTTGGCCGGCGTACCGCCCCAGCGCGAACCCGGCGGCACGTCGCGGTTGACGTTGGAGGAGCCGGCGATCTGCGAGCCCATGCCGATGCGCAGATGGCCGACGACGCCGACCTGGCCGCCGAGCACCACGTAATCCTCCAGCGTGGTCGAGCCGGAGATGCCGACGCCGGAGACGATCACGCAGTGGCGGCCGATCACCACGTTATGGGCGATCTGCACGAGGTTATCGATCTTGGTGCCCTCGCCGACGACCGTATCGCGCGAGGCGCCCCGGTCGATGGTGGTGTTGGCGCCGATCTCGACATCGTCCTGAATGATGACGCGGCCGACCTGCGGCACCTTGATGTGGCCGCCCGCGCCCATGGCGAAGCCGAAGCCGTCCTGGCCGATCCGGGCGCCGGGATGGACGATGACGCGGTTGCCGACCAGCGCGTGGGTCAGCGTCGCGCCCGCGCCGATGGAGCAGTCGCGGCCGATCCTGACATTCGGCCCGATTACGGCATTGGGGCCGAGCACCGTGCCGGAGCCGATCTCGGCGCCGGGGCCGACGACGGCGCCGGGATCGACCCGCACCCCGTCCTCCAGCCGCGCCTGCGGGTGGACATGGGCGCCGGGCGAGACCCCGCTCGCGGCAAAGAGCGAGCCCGGCCGCATCGCCTCCTCGTAGAGGCGGGCCAGCAGCCCGGCATAGGCGCGGTAGGGATCGCGGGTGACGAGGGCGATGGTGCCGGCGGGCACGCGGGGGGCGAAGCGCGGCGAGACGAGGCAGGCGAGCGCCCGGGTCGTGCCCAGCGCATCGCCGTAGCGGGCATTGTCCATATAGGCGAGGTCGCTCGGCCCCGCGGTCTCCAAGGGGGCGGCTCCGGTCACCGGCTGCGACGGGTCGGCGCCTTCGGGCAGCGGCACGCCGCAGGCCTCGGCGACGGCGCCGAGGGTCAGGCCGGCTTTCGGCACGATGAAGACGGGATCTGACATGAGCTGCGAAGCCGGCAGGGGAGGGGTCCGAGCGCCGCTATAGCGCTCTTCGCCGGAGGGGGCATCCGTCCGGGGGACGGGCCGTCACAAAGCAAAAGAGCCGTGCCCGACCTTGATGCGGTCGGGCACGGCTCTTTCAAGTACGCGGGTCGGGGATCAGAAGCGCGAGCCGCCGGAGAAGCGGAACGCCTGGAGCTGGTCCTTGCCGACCTTGCCGAGAGCCGTCTGGACACCCTCGTCCTTGGACAGCGCGTAGGCGTAGTCGAAGCGGATCGGGCCAAGCGGCGAGTTCCACAGGATCGAGGCACCGACCGAGGAGCGGATCGTCGGCTTGTCGCGGACGTTCACGCATTCGGGCTCGACCGTGATCGCACCGGCGCCGAAGTTCGTGTAGTTGCAGCCCGATCCCGGCGCGAAGCCGTTGATGAAGCCGTCGCGGTTCACGTCGAAGTTGCGGCGGCCGTCATAGCCGAACAGCGTACCGGCATCGGCGAAGACCGCGCCCTTCAGGCCGAGATCCTTCGGCAGACCCCAGATCGGGAACTGAACCTCGACCGTGGCGCCGAAGTAGGTCGTGCCGCCGATGGCGTTGGAGCGGGCATCGGCGATGCCGACGTCGCGCGGGCCGAGGCCGTTCGGGGCGAAGCCGCGCACGAGCGACGGGCCGAGGAAGAACTGGTCGGTGATGCGCAGCGGCTGGTTGTCGAGAGCGGAGATATGACCGCCCTGGAGGCGCACGAAGCCGACCACGTCCTCCCACAGTTCCTTGTAGTAGCGGGCGTCGCCCGTCACGCGGAAGAACTTGGAGTCGCCGCCGATGCCGGCGACGTCGGGCTTCAGCTCGCCGTAGAAGCCGTTGGTCGGCCGCTGCAGGTTGTCGAGGGTCGAGTAGGCCAGGGTGACGCCCGCCAGCGAGGTCAGGACGTTGCCCTGCTGGCCCTTGAGGGCGATCGAGGCCTCGCCGTCGAAGGCGCAGTTCGGGTAGGCCGGGAGGCCGCCCACGTCACGACCGCTCGCCGGATCGATCGTTCCGGCCGGGTTGACGGCGGTGTAGCCGGGAATCGCGACCGAGCAGTCGTTGTAGGGCCGCTTGATCGTGTTCGGGACCCGCAGCTCGGTGTTGTAGATCGAGTAGCGGAAGGTGACGCCGAACTCCTCGGTGATCGGCAGGCCGAGGCGCAGCTGACCGCCGTAGACGGTGGTCTCGTAACGCGACCAGCGGGTCAGGTCGGAGTACTTGTAGAAGGCGTCGAAGCCGGCCGCGAGGCGGTAGCCGAGGAAGTACGGCTCGGTGAAGGAGAAGTCGATGCCGCGGGCGTACTGGCCGCCCTGCACCGCGAGGCGCACGTACTGGCCGCGGCCGAGGAAGTTCGACTCGGAGACCGAGACTTCGCCGATGATGCCGTCCTGGGTGGAGTAGCCGCCCGCCACCGAGAACGAACCCGTGGGTTGATCCTCGACATCGATGTTCACGACCACCCGGTCCGGTGCCGAGCCCGGCTCGTTGGAGAAGCGCACCTTCTTGAAGAAGCCGAGACCGTTCAGCCGGCGCTCGGCGCGGTCGACCAGCACGCGGTTATAGGCGTCGCCCTCCGCCAGATCGAGCTCGCGGCGGATGACGTAGTCGCGGGTGCGGGTGTTGCCGCGGATGTTGATGCGCTCGACGTAGACGCGCGGGCCGTCCTCGACCACGAAGCCGAGGGCGACCTGGTGCGTGGCGCGGTCGCGCTGGCCGGTGGGGCGCACCTGGGCGAAGGGATAACCCTGGCGGTTGACCTCGTTGGTCACGCCGACCAGCGTCTTCTCGACGTCCTCGGCGTTGTAAACGTCGCCGACCTGGGCGCGGATCTGCCCGTCGAGGGCCTCGCGGTCGATGCCGGCGATGCGCGGATCCACCGCCACCGCGCCGACGGTGTACTGCTCGCCTTCCTCGACGGTGACGGTGATGACCCAGCCGGTCTCGTCGCCGGACTCGACGTAGCGGGCATCGGCGTTCACGACGCGGAAGTCGGCGTAGCCGTTCTTGAGGTAGTAGCGGCGGACGATGTCGAGATCGGCGGAGATGCGGTCGGGATCGTAGACGTCGGAGGTCTTGATGAACGAGAGGAAGTTCATCTCGGAGGAGGACATCAGACCCTTGAGGGTCGATTCCGAGTAGACGTTGTTGCCGACGAAGTTGATCGCGCGGATGCCGGTCTTGTCGCCCTCGTCGATGGCGAAGATGACGTCGGAGCGGCCGGTGGGCAGGTCGACGAGGCGATAGCTGACCTTGGCGGTGCCGCGGCCCGAGCGCTTGTAGACGTCGCGGATGCGCTCGACGTCGGCGGCGATCACCGCCGGGCTCAGGGCGCCGCGGTCCTTGGTCTCGACCACGCTCTCGAGGGTGGCCTTCTCGACCTTCTTGTTGCCTTCGAAGAAGACGCGGCCGACCACGCTGTTCTCACGCACGCGCACCACGGTGGTGCCGCCGCGCGCCGAGACCTGCACGTCGGAGAAGAGGCCGGTGGAGAGGAGGTTGCGCCGGGCCTCCTCGGGCGAACCGGAGGCGGTGCCGGTGACGTAAGAGCGGATCGTGTCGGAATCGACACGGCGGTTGCCTTCGACAACGATCTGCTGCGCCTGCGCGGCCGCGCCGCCGAGGATCACGCTGGCGGCGGTGGCGACCAGAACGATGGCACGCTCCGCCGACTTTCGCCGGCGCTTTCCCGTCATCGACATCATGTAATCGCCCGTCTCTTTTTATCTCAGCACGGGTTCGCACCCGCAGGCAGCCGCCCTTAAGGCTCGCCGCCCTCTGGTCCCAGCCACGCTTGTATCGGGATTCCCCTACGAAGCAAACGCGGGGGCAGTCCGATAGACCGGGATTTTGGGGGGTCGTGGCCTTCGCGCCACTTAACGACGAAGCACCTTTACGAAGGATCTCAGATTAGCGTGAATAGGGCGTAAATATGGTCGCGAACACGACTTTCCGGTTCGTGCACGGAACCCGGAAAGCCGGCGTTGACCACAAAAGCGAACGGCCCGGCGGGGTGCCGGGCCGTCGATTCGGGCAGGGGAGAAGCGGGCCGCGTCAGGTGCCGCGCTGGCTCAGCGAGGCGCCCAGATTGAGGATGTCGTTCCAGGCAGCGAACAGCATCAGCATCAGCACGAAGGCCAGGCCGATGCGGAAGCCGATCTCCTGCGCCCGTTCGCTCAAGGGGCGGCCGCGCACCGCCTCGAAGGCGTAGAAGAGCAGATGCCCGCCGTCGAGGAGCGGGATCGGGAACAGGTTGAGGAGCCCGATCGAGACCGACAGCAGCGCGATCAGCCCGATCAGGCCGCCGACGCCGCCGACGCGGGCGACCTCGCCCGAGACCCGGGCGATGCCGATCGGGCCGGAGAGCTGGTCGGCGGATTCCCGTCCGGTGACGAGCTTGCCGATGTAGTCGAAGGTGCGCTCCACCACGAAGGCGGTCTCGTGGACGCCGAGCTTCAGCGACTCCAAGGGGCCGTAATGCACCAGCTTGGCCGCGCTGGCGTTCGGCCCGTTGATGCCGAGGCGGCCGAAGCGGTGGCGGCCGAAGGGCGTGCGCTCCTCGATCATGTCGGGCACGGCGGTCAGCGTCTGGACCTGCCCGCCGCGATCCACGGTCACCGCCAGCGAGGCGCCGGCGGCGGCCGAGACGACGCGCTGCATGTCGTTGAAGGTGTTGACCGTCTGACCGTCGATCGTGCGGATCACGTCGCCGGGCTGGAAACCCGCCCGCGCGGCGGCGCTGTTGGGCTGCACCGCCTCGACGCGGGCCGGCGTCTCGTAGCGGCCGCTGAAGTAGATCGCGCCCGCGAAGACGGCGATGGCCAGGAGGAAGTTGGCGATCGGGCCGGCGGCGACGATGGCCGCGCGCTTGGCCACCGGCTGGGTCGGGAAGCTCACCGCCCGCTCGTGCGGGCTCATGCGGGCGACCGCCTCCGGATCCGGCACGCTGGCGCCGTTGGCATCGCCCACGAACTTCACGTAGCCACCCAGCGGGATCGCCGAGAGCTTCCAGCGGGTGCCGCGCCGATCGTTGAAGCCGACGATCTCCGGGCCGAAGCCGATGGAGAAGGCGGTGACGCCGACCCCGCACCAGCGACCAACCAGAAAGTGGCCCATCTCGTGCACGAACACGACGATGGTCAGCACGAACAGGAACGGGATCACCGCGCCGAAGAAGCCGGCAGCGTTACCGCCCATGCCGCTCAGGAATTCCATGGCCATCATCCTTCAGGCCGCGACACTCGTTAGGAGATCCGCGCACGTCACGCGCGAATCCGGTCTTGACCACTCGCCCTGACAGAGCAGGAGCGCAGCCGGCAAGTCGCGGATCGTCGCATGCCTCACGTTCGAGGGCGAGGTCTAATCGCGCGCGCACTCCATGGACCGGGTCGCCTGCCCCCGACAAGATTTCGTAAAGGTTAATCGTCGGCTCAGCCGGCGGCGCGGGCGGCGGGCACCGCCTCCAGGCTCCAGGCGCGCACGCGCGCATCGATGGCCAGCGCCTCTTCCACATCCTCGGGCGCGCGGCGGAACTCGGCGGCGAAGCGCTCGACCGCCTGCTCCACCAGTTCGGCGATGCCGTAGAAGGGGATGGCGCCGCGGATGAAGGCGGCGACGGCGATCTCGTTGGCGGCGTTCATCACGGTCGGCGCTGCGCCGCCCTCGGCCAGCGCCGCGCGGGCGACGCGCAGGCAGGGGAAGCGGGCCTCGTCCGCCGGCTCGAAGGTGAGGCTGCCGGTGGCGGCGAGATCGAGCGGGCGGCCGCGGGCAATCTCGAGGCGATCGCCGAGGCCGAGGCAGTGGGCGATCGGCACGCGCATGTCGGGCATGGCGAGCCCCGCCGTCACCGCGCCGTCGCGCCACGCGATCAGCCCGTGCACGATCGATTGCGGGTGGACGATCACGTCGAGCCGCGCCGCGTCGATGGCGAAGAGGTGGTGGGCCTCGATCAGCTCCAGGCCCTTGTTCATCAGCGAGGCGGAATCGATGTTGATCTTCATGCCCATCGACCAGGTCGGGTGGGCGGCGGCCTCGGCCGGGCTCGCGGCGGCGATGCGCTCGCGGGTCCAGGTGCGGAACGGGCCGCCGGAGGCGGTGAGCGTCATCTTGGCGATGTCGGCGACGCGGCCGTCGCCCATGGCCTGGGCGAGGGCGTTGTGCTCGGAATCCACCGGCAGGATGCGGGCGCCGTAGCGCTTGGCGTCGCGCATGAAGGCGTCGCCGGCGCAGACGAGGCTCTCCTTGTTGGCGAGCGCGATGGTGCGCCCGAGCCGGAGTGCCGCGTGGGTGGGCTTGAGCCCCGCCGCGCCGCTGACCGCGGCAACGACGATGTCGGCCTCGCGGGCGACCGCCTCCAGCACCGCGCTCTCGCCCGCACCGTTCGGGATGCCGGAGCCCGACAGCGCCTCGGCCAGCGCCGGGCCGGCGCTCTCGTCGGCGAGCGCGGCGAAATCCGGCTTCATTTCGAGGGCGAGCTTGGCCAGGGCCGCGGCGTCCCGGCCGCCGACGAGGGCGCCGACGCGGAAGCGGCCCGCATGCTGGGCGAGGAGATCCGTGGTCGAGCGGCCGATCGAGCCGGTGGCGCCGAGGACGGTGACGGTGAGGCTCACGGGATCAGTTCCGTTCAAGCAGGCAGGAGCCGCAGGGCGGCGAAGCACAGGCCGGCGAGCCCAGCCACGGCGAAGAAGCCGTCGAGCCGGTCCATGACGCCGCCATGGCCGGGGATCGAGCGGCCGGAATCCTTGACGCCGTAGCGGCGCTTGAGGGCGGACTCAACCAGATCGCCGGCCATCGACAGGATCGAGGCGAGGCCGCTCACCGCCGCGACGAGGGGCAGCGAGATGGCGGGCAGCGCGTCCCAGCCGTGGTCGCGGGCGACGAGCACGGTGAGGGTGCCGCCGACGATCCCGGCGAATAGTCCGCCCAGCGCGCCGGACCACGTCTTCTTCGGGCTCACCCGCGGCATCAGCTTCGGCCCGCCGATCAGGCGCCCGGTGAAGTAGGCGACGCTGTCCGTCGACCAGACCACGGCGAACATCCAGGCCGGCCCGACGATGCCGATCTCGGGATCGAGCCGCAGCAGCGTCGGCACCAGGGCGACCACGGCGCCGCCGAGAAGGCCCCAGACCGGCTTGCGCCGGCCCGGCCCGTGCCCGAGGGCGAACAGGCCGAGGCTGCCGGCGAGCAGGACGAGAACCGGCACCCAGAGGGGGGCGCCGACGAGCACGGCGGCGAGCAGCGCGAACAGCGTCGCACCGGTGAGGCCGAGCAGCGGCGCGAGCGGCTCGGAGCGGGTCATGGCGAGCCACTCGGCGGCGCCGACGATCCCGGCGATCAGCCAGACCGCGGCGAAGGCCCAGCCGCCGAGGATCAGGGTGCCGAGGACGGCAGCGCCGAGCACCAGCGCCGAGGCGACGCGCAGGCCGAACTCGCGGTTGGCGAAGGGCGCGCGCGGGGCCGGGGAGGCCGCCTTCTCGCCTGCCATCAACCGGCCCCCGCGCTGAGGCCGCCGAAGCGGCGGTCGCGGCGGTGATACTCGTCGAGCGCGGCGAGGAAGGCGGCGTGGTCGAAATCCGGCCAGAAGCCCGGCTCGATCACGTACTCGGCATAAGCCGTCTGCCACGTCAGGAAGTTCGAGAGGCGATGCTCGCCCGAGGTCCGGATCACGAGGTCCGGATCGGGGATACCGGCGGTGTCGAGCGCCTCCGTGATGGTCGGCAGATCGATTTCCTCAGGTCGCAGACGACCCTCCGCGACGGCCGCCGCGATGCGCCGCACGGCGCGCAGGATTTCCTGGCGGCCGCCGTAGTTGAAGGCGACGACCAGGGTCAGGCCGGTATTGGCGCGGGTGCGCGCCTCCGCCTCGTCGAGCAGGCCGGCGATATCCCCCGAGAGGTCGGCCCGGTCGCCGATCACCCGGACGCGGACGTTGTTGGCGTGCAGGTCGGCGAGGTCGCTGCGCACGAACAGCTTGAGCAGGCCCATCAGCTCGGAGATTTCCGAGGGCGGCCGGCGCCAGTTCTCCGAGGAGAAGCTGTAGATGGTGAGATAGTGGATGCCGAGCGTGATGGCGGAGCGCACGGCGCGGCGCACCGCCTCGACGCCGCGGCGGTGCCCCTCGAAGCGGGGCAGGCCCCGGCTCGCGGCCCAGCGGCCGTTGCCGTCCATGATGATGGCGACGTGCCGCGGCGCAGGCCGCGCCGCTCCCTCGGGGGCGGCACCCGCCGCGTCCCCGATCTGCCGCGCGCCTTCCGAGCGAACCAACGCAGCCTCCCCCTCTTGCGGCCCTCTTGCCGCCCTCCGCGCCGCCGCAGCCCGGCGCGGCCCCGCCATCCGTTCCCGTCGATGCAGGCCGGGGCGCTCAGACCTGCATGATTTCCTTTTCCTTCGAGGCCAGCACGCCGTCGATCTCGGCGATGGCGTCGTCGGTGGCCTTCTGCACCTCGCCGGCCTGGCGCTTCTCGTCGTCCTCGCTGATGGCGCCGTCCTTCTCGAGCTTCTTGAGGATGTCGAGACCGTCGCGGCGGACATGGCGGACGGCGACGCGGGCCTCCTCCGTGTACTTGTGGGCGACCTTGACCATCTCCTTGCGGCGCTGCTCGTTCATCTCGGGGATGCGCAGGCGGATGGTCTGCCCTTCCGTCATCGGGTTGAGGCCGAGGTCGGATTCGCGGATCGCCTTCTCGACATTGGTGACCATCGAGCGGTCCCAGACCGAGATCGAGAGGAGCCGCGGCTCCGGCACGCTGACGGTGGCGACCTGAGCCATCGGCATGGACGCGCCGTAGGCCTCGACCTGGATCGGATCGAGCAGGCTCGGCGTCGCGCGGCCCGTGCGCAACGATCCCAGATCCTTGCTCAGGGAAGAGACGGCGCCCTGCATGCGGCGCTTGATGTCGCCGAGGTCGAATTCCGGTGTGGCCATAGGTTCAAAGTCCCGATGCGTTCGGGTGGCAGATCGGCGCGCCGGAGACGCGCCCGGCACGCGGTGCCGCTACATGGACGAAAAACCGGGTGGCCGCAAATACGGTTGCGTCCGGGCCGACATCGGGCGCCGAGGCGCGCCCCGCGCCGCCGCCGTCCTCGCCGCCGGTCGGCTTCGGCAGCAGGCGGCCCGCCCGGCGCGGGACGCCCGATCCGGCGCCGCCGGGGCGAGGAAGTATCGCGGTTCGAACAAGGCTCCCGCTGCGGGAAGGAGAGGGCCCGAGCGATCACGAAGGTCGGTCATGCTTTAATCCCACGATCGCTCTCAGTGACTTCAGATTAGGAATTTGACGGTAAAAAATTCCGTGTGGCCAACAAACATATGTAAAAGCGGCCACGTTGGGAGCTGGGTCGTGGCTTTCGGAAACCTCTCTATCCGTTCGAAACTGATTGGAAGCTTCTCAATCCTCACCGCTGTGGTGCTCGGATTGGGGTTGCTTAGCCTCGGTGGGCTGTCTCGCATCAATGGACATCTTCAGACGATCGAGCGGAACTGGCTGCCCAGCGTCCGCACCGTGGGTGAGATCGATGCGCTCACGGGCCGCTACAACACCAGCCTCCTGCGACATGTCCTGACGATCGATGCCAAGAGCCTCTCTGCGGTCGAGGGCGATGTCCTCCAGCGCGGCCAGAAGCTCGATGCGACCGCGGCGGCCTACGAGCCCCTCATCGCCTCGCCCGAGGAGCGCAGGCTCTACGCGGCGTTTCGCCAGGAGTGGCGCGCCTTCGTCGGCGTCGGCGAACGGATCATCGGCCTGTCGCGCCAGGGTGAGAAGGCGCAGGCGCTCGCCCTGTACGAGGCCGAGGCGGTGCCTCCGCGGCGGCGCGCGTCACAGGCGCTCGAGACCCTGATCAAGCTCAACAACGACGGCGCCGCAGCGGCCGAGACCGCCGCCACCGATGCCTACGACGCGACCAGGATCCAGGTTCTGGCGGCGATCGCCGCCGCCATCCTGCTCTCGGCCGGGCTCGCCCTGATCATCGTGCGCGGCGTCTCGCGCGGGATCAACTCCGTGGTGCGGCCGATGCAGGCGCTGGCCGGGGGCGACCTGAGCGTCATCGTCGCGCATCAGGGCGAGGCCACCGAGATCGGCCGCATCGCCGATGCCGTCCAGGTCTTCAAGGCCGGTCTGATCCGCGCGCGGGCCCTGGAGGAAGAGACCGCGCTCGCGCGCGCCTCGGCCGAGGCGCAGCGCAAGGCCGGCATGCGGCAGATGGCCGAGAGCTTCGAGCAGGCCGTGGGCGGCATCGTCGGCATGGTCTCCGCCTCGGCCACCGAACTGCAGGCGACCGCCGAGAGCATGACGGCCACGGCGATCGAGACCGCCACGCAATCCAGCACGGTCGCCGCGGCGGCCGAGGAAGCCGCCGTCAACGTCAACACGGTGGCGGCCGCCTCCGAGGAACTCGGCGCCTCGGTGCAGGAGATCAGCCGGCAGGTCTCGGGCTCGGCGGATCTGGCGCAGCGGGCGGCGACCGAGGCGGATCAGACGGTCTCGCTCGTGCAGGAACTCAGCGGCGCCGTGTCGGAGATCGGCGACGTCGTGAGCCTGATCTCGAACATCGCCAGCCAGACGAACCTTCTGGCGCTCAACGCCACCATTGAGGCGGCCCGCGCCGGCGAGGCCGGCCGCGGCTTCGCGGTCGTGGCGGCGGAGGTGAAGGAGCTGGCCAGCCAGACGGCGCGCGCCACCGAGGAGATCTCGAGCCAGATCCATCAGATCCAGGGCGCGACCCGTCAGGCGGTGGGCGCGATCGGCTCGGTCACCGAGCGCGTCCGCGAGATCAACGCCGTGGCCAGCGCCATCGCGGCGGCGGTCGAGCAGCAGGGTGCGGCCACGCAGGAGATCGTCTCGAATGTCGGCCAGGCCTCGGCCGGCACGACGGAGGTGACGAGCAACATGGTTGGCCTCGCACGCGCCTCGGAAAACACCGGGGCGGCGGCCTCGCAGGTGCTGTCGTCGGCCTCCGAACTCTCGCGCCAGTCCGAGCATCTCTCCGCCGAGGTCGCGCGCTTCCTGGCCTCCGTGCGCGCCGCCTGAGAGCCGTGCGCCCGCGGCGAGGCGGGCGGCGGTTGCCTCACAGGGCCTCGCCGCGCAGCAGGCGCGGCGTCCCGCCCCGCAGGGCGGAGGCCTGGCCGATGAAGAAGCGCTTCAGGCCCGGCATCCGGTCCACGAGGCCGAGGCCGAAGTCGCGGGTGAGCCGCAGCGCTAGGCTGTCGTTGGAGAACAGGCGGTTGAGCCCGTCGGTCGCCGCCGCCATCGCCACGGTGTCGAAGCGGCGCGCCTGCTCGTAGGCGCGCAGGACCGCGTCCGTGCCGGGATCGAGCCCGAGCCGCAGGGCGCCGGTCACCGCCTCCGCGAGCGCCGCCGCCCCGGCGAGCCCGAGATTGAGCCCCTGGCCCGCCAGCGGATGGATGACGTGGGCTGCATCGCCCAGGAGCGCGAGGCGGAGCGCGCGGAAGCTGCGGGCGATCCCGAGATGCAGCGGATGGGCGCTGGGCCCATGCTCCAGGGCAATGCGGCCGAGTTCGTGCCCGAACCGGCGCTCGATCTCGGCCAGCGTCTCGGCGGCGTCTCCACCGAGCAGGGCCGGCACGTCGGCGCTGCGCTCGGTCCAGACGATGGAGGAGCGGTGGCCGAGATCGCCTCCGGCCCTGAGCGGCAGGATCGCGAAGGGGCCGCTGGGCAGGAAATGCTCGAAGGCACGGCCCTCGTGGTCGCGGGCATGCTGGATCGTCGCGACGATGCCCGACTGGGGATAGGACCAGCCGACCCAGCCGATGCCGGCCGCCTCGCGCAGGGCCGAGCGTGCCCCGTCGGCGGCGACCACGAGCGCGACCTCCTCCGCGGCGCCGTCATCCAGGGTCACCCGCATCGCCCGAGGACCCGGCACGGCGGCGCGCACGCCCGTGGCGACGAGCCGGACGCCCGCCTCCCGCGCGGCGTCGAGCAGCACCGCCGCCAGCGGCTCCGCTTCGACCATGTGGGCGAAGGGCTCCCCCGCCTCGCGCGCTTCCGTCCCGTCGCCGAAGGTGAGGAAGACCGGCCGCACCGGGTCGCCGACCCGGCTGTCGCTGATGACGAGCCGGCGCATCGGCTCCGCCGCCGGCGCGATCCGGGGCCATAACCCGAGCTGTTCGAACATCCGCCGCGGCCCCGCTGCCACGGCGTAGGCGCGTCCGCGATGGCGCGCGGCGCCGGCCTCGAGGCCCGGATCGCAGACCGCCACGTCGAGCGCCGGCCCGTGCGCCCGCTTCAGGGCGACCGCCAGGGTGAGGCTGGCGAAGCCTGCACCGGCGACGAGCAGGCCGCGGCGTCCGGACTGATGTCCGGTCTGATGGTCAGGATGGTGTCCGGGGCGGCGTTCCGTTGCGCTCATCGGCCTTCCTCTCCCTCCGGCTCCGTACCGGCCCTCTCCTAGATCATCCGCGCGAGCGGCGCACGCACCCCCACGCGGACGGGAGACGGTGTCGCGCGTGGCATCCTCGGGCCGAGCCGCTATGTGCGTCGAGCGCGGCCCCGGCCGCGCCCGTCCTCCGTCTTCCCTTATCCGCCCCCGAGCCGCGAAGCCGCCATGTCCGAATCCTTCAGGTCCGATCCCGTCGACGGGCTCCTGTCGATCCTCGATCTGGAACGCCTGGAGACCGATCTGTTTCGCGGGATCAGCCCGCGGATCGGCTGGCCGCGGGTGTTCGGCGGGCAGGTGGTGGCCCAGGCGCTGGTCGCGGCCTCGCGTACGGTGGAGCCCGCCCGCCCGCCGCACTCGCTGCACGCCTACTTCCTACTCGGCGGCGATCCGGCGATCCCGATCGTCTACGAGGTCGAGCGCATCCGCGACGGCGGCAGCTTCACCACCCGCCGGGTCAAGGCGATCCAGAAGGGCCGGGCGATCTTCGCCATGTCGGTCTCGTTCCACGTCACCGAGGAAGGCGTCGATCACGCGGACACTCTGCCCGATGTGCCACGTCCCGAGGCTCTGGCGGATGCGCGAACCATCGCCCGCGAAGGTGGTAGCATCGTGCCCGAGCCGATGCTCGCCTATTTCACGCAGGCTTGGCCGATCGAGCTGCGGCCGGTGGAGACCGAGCGCTACCGCGACCGCACGCCCAGGCCGGCCCGCTACCATGTCTGGATGCGCGCGACGAAGCCCCTGCCGGAGGATCCGGCCGTGCACCGGGCGGTGCTGGCCTATGCCTCCGACATGACGCTCCTCGACTCGACGCTCATCCCCCATGGCCGCACGGTGTTCGACGCCGACATCCAGTCGGCGAGCCTCGATCATGCCCTGTGGTTCCACCGTCCGTTCCGGGCCGATTCCTGGCTGCTCTACGCGCAGGACAGCCCCAGCGCCTCGGGTGCCCTGGGCTTTGCCCGCGGCACCTTCCACGACGAGGAAGGGCGCCTCGTCGCCTCCGTCGCCCAGGAGGGGCTGATCCGCCACCGTCGCGGCTGAGCCGACTCGCTAAGGCGCATTCTGCCGCGGAAGCAGCCTGATTGCCTATTAGAAAGGCATTTTTCGCCCGCGTCCTGCTCGACATGGCGCCAGCCCTCGCTCACGTTCTGGGCAGAAGAGCGCGAGCGGAAAAGGTTCCGCTTGGCACGGTCCTTGAATGAAGGCGCGCGGTCGCAGGATCATTCCGATCCTTGCGCAACCGCTGGGTCTCGGCCGGTGCGCAGCCGGCGGTGGGAAGGCAGAACAAAGGGGGCGCCGCCCATGAAAATCGTGATGGCGATCATCAAGCCGTTCAAGTTGGAGGAAGTCCGCGACGCCCTGACCGGCATCGGCGTTCACGGCCTGACCGTGACGGAGGTCAAGGGCTACGGCCGGCAGAAGGGGCACACGGAGATCTATCGTGGGGCCGAGTATGCCGTGAGCTTCCTGCCCAAGCTCAAGATCGAGGTGGCCATCGCGGCCGATCTCGTGACGAGCGTGATCGATACGATCGCGGGCGCCGCCCGCACCGGTCAGATCGGCGACGGCAAGATCTTCGTGATGCCGCTGGAGAAGGCGGTTCGCATCCGCACCGGCGAGACCGACGCCGACGCACTCTAGGATTCTGTCCCGCATCGGCTCTTTCCCCGATGCTCTGACCGTTTCGCACCCGTTCCGGCGGAACGCGCCCGGCCGCGCCGCCCATCCCTTCTCCTCAACGCTCGACGCACTGCGATCAGGAGCTTCCTGTCCATGAAACTTCGTCACCTTCTCGCGCTCGGATTGGGAGGAGCCGCGATCGGCCTCCTCCTGATCGAGCCGTCGCTCGCGCAGTCGCCCGCGCCCGAGGCCACCGCCGCTGCCGCCACGCCCGTACCCAACAAGGGTGACACGGCCTGGATGCTGCTCTCGGCGATCCTCGTGCTGTTGATGACGGTGCCCGGCCTTGCCCTGTTCTACGGCGGCCTCGTCCGCACCAAGAACATGCTCTCGGTGCTGACCCAGGTCTTCGCCATCGCCTCGATCGTCTGCCTCCTCTGGGTCACCTACGGCTACAGCCTCGCCTTCACCAATGGCGGCGGCCTCAACGACTTCGTCGGCGGCTTCTCCAAGGCCTTCCTCAAGGGCGTCGACGCCAATTCGGTGGCGGCGACCTTCTCCAACGGCGTCGTGATTCCCGAATACGTCTACATCTGCTTCCAGATGACGTTCGCGATGATCACCCCCGGCCTCATCGTCGGCGCCTTCGCCGAGCGGATGAAGTTCTCGGCGCTGATCGTGTTCACGATCCTCTGGGTCACGCTGATCTATTTCCCGATGGCCCACATGGTCTGGTACTGGGGCGGTCCCGACGTCTTCGCCGACGCCGCCCGCAAGCTCGCCGCCGCCGGTGGCGAGGCCAATGCCGCCGCCAAGGCCGAGTACGACGCCGTGCTGGGCGATGCCGGCATGCTGTTCAAGTGGGGCGCCCTCGACTTCGCCGGCGGCACCGTCGTGCACATCAACGCGGGTATCGCCGGCCTCGTCGGCTGCCTGATGCTCGGCAAGCGCATCGGCTACGGCCGTGACCTGCTCGCCCCGCATTCGCTGACCATGACCACGATCGGCGCCTCGCTGCTCTGGGTCGGCTGGTTCGGCTTCAATGCCGGTTCCAACCTCGAAGCCAACGGCACCACCGGTGTCGCGATGATCAACACCTTCGTCGCCACCGCCGCCGCCGCCGTCGCCTGGCTGTTCGTGGAATGGGCCGCCAAGGGCAAGCCGTCGCTGCTCGGCATGCTCTCGGGCGCCATCGCCGGCCTCGTCGCCGTCACCCCGGCCGCTGGCTTCGCCGGCCCGATGGGCTCGATCGTTCTCGGCCTCGTCGCGGGTGCCGTCTGCTTCGTGATGTGCTCCACCGTGAAGAACGCGCTCGGCTACGACGACTCCCTCGACGTCTTCGGCGTGCACTGCGTCGGCGGCATCATCGGCGCCATCGCCACCGGCATCCTGGTCTCGCCCGATCTCGGCGGCGCCGGCATCCCCGACTACACCACCAAGCCCGGTGAACTCGTCCTCGGCACCTACGACATGGCCGCCCAGGTCATCACGCAGGCGAAGGCGGTCGGCTTCACCATCCTGTGGTCGGGCATCGGCTCGGCGATCCTCTACAAGCTCGTCGATCTCACGATCGGCCTGCGCGTGACGCAGGAAGAGGAGCGCGAGGGCCTCGACATCGCCGATCACGGCGAGCGCGCCTACAACTACTGATCGGTCGCCCACCCGTCCGGCGGGCACCCGGAGACCAGGGCCTCGGCGCACCGCGCCGGGGCCTTTTTCATGCGTGTTCGCGCCCGGTGCCGAACCGCGGCCGACGTCGCTTCCATCGCGGCGCCGCCCGCCGCGAATGCCGGATTGGTGAACAAATCGTAAAGACGGAGCCCGGATTTCGGGAAAATGCGCGAAACGGAGGCGGTCGAAAACGTTGCCATTCTGCAACGGTTTCCACGCACAGGTTGCTCTGGGTCAAAAATGGCTAAAAATTGGGCACTTGCGCAAAACTTCATTTTGCGGCGCCGGGGCGAGTTCGGCACCTTGGCCGTATCGAATGTGGGGCTGACTGCAATGACGATCAAAACAAAGCTTCTTGCCGCGGTCGCGGCGCTTCCCGTGCTGAGCGGCGGCGCGCTGCCGGTTCTCGCCGCGGACATGCCCGCCGCGAAGGCGCCGGTTATCGTCGAGGAGCACTGCAAGGCCGCGATCTCGACCCCGACCTTCGGCGGCCTCATCAAGGCGAATCCGAACCCGGCCTGCATCGTGACCGGCATCGGCGACATCTATGTCGGCGGCGCGATCACCGGGTTCGCCTATTCCCAGACCAACGCCTTCGGCATCCTCTCGCCGAGCGCCGAGCAGGATCGCTACGGCCGCGTCGACTTCACGAACCTTCAGGGTTGGGTCCAGAAGGCCGACGGCCCGCTGCAGTTCTACGTCCATGCCGGCCTGTACTCGATCCCGGCTCTCGGCCTGCCGCTCTACTCCTCATTCGAGCAGACCGAATCGCTGTTCGGCCCGATCCCGGTCGCTTTCGGCAAGTGGCAGATCAACGACGAGTGGTCGATCCAGGCCGGCCGGATGTTCACCAACATCGGCTCCGAGCTGCTGTTCTCGTACCAGAACCTGAACATCTCCCGCGGTCTCCTCTTCAACCAGGAGAACTTCATCAACCAGGGCGTTCAGGTGAACTACGCCAGCGGTCCGGTCGCGGCCTCGGTCGCGGTGGTCGACGGCTTCTACTCGGGTGAGCTGAACTGGGTGACGGGCTTCGCCACCTACAAGCTCGACGATTCCAACACGATCGGCATCAACGGCGGCACGCATTTCAGCGATTTCGACGCCTCGACCCGCAGCCCGCGCTTCCAGTTCGCGACGATCAACTCGCTGCAGAACAGCAGCATCATCAGCGTGAACTACACCTACGCCAACGGCCCGTGGATCATCACGCCCTACTTCCAGTACACCACCGTCGATCGCAAGGATAACTACTTCAGCCCGATCATCGGCGGTGAGACCTGGGGCGGCGCCCTGCTGGCCGGCTACTCCTTCACCGACAACTTCGCGCTGGCGGGCCGCGTCGAGTACATCGCGCAGTCGGGCACCCGCTTCGACACCCTGAGCGCGACCAGCCTCCTCTACGGCCCGGGCAGCTCGGCCTTCTCGTTCACGATCACGCCGACCTTCACCTGGGACCGCTACTTCGTCCGCGGCGAGTTCGCGACGGTGCAGGCCTACGACGTTACCCCCGGCTTCGGCTTCGGCCGCGACGGCACCAAGCGGTCGCAGGAGCGCTACCTCGTCGAGACCGGCTTCACCTTCTGAGAGCCGCGCCGGTTCGCCGGCGGAGAACAGCCTTGGGAAGCCCCGGAGAGATCCGGGGCTTCCTGCATTTCGAGTGGGACGCGAGAGGGGCCAGGCCTCGGGATCTCCGGACCGGATCGGTCTGCCGGCCGCCTCGATTGCGGGCGGGGCGAGGCCGCAGGCGCTTTGTCGAAGACACTTAGCCCGCCGTTAACCGCCCGGCATTAGCCTTACCGGATCGTTGACACCGGACCGGTCTGCGCATGCGTTCCCTTCGCCGTTCCGCTTCGCCCTACGACACCTTCGTCGATAGCCTTCGGCCCTTTCTGGCCAAGCGGCTGACGGAGTGCGGCGGCCTGATTCTCTTCACCGGCGCGGTCGCGCTGACCGTCGCCCTGGCGACGTGGTCGATCGACGACCCCAGCCTCAACCACGCCACCGACCAGCGGGCGCACAACGTGCTCGGGCGCCCCGGCGCCGTGGTGGCCGACCTCGCCATGCAGCTCCTCGGGCTCGGCTCGATCATGCTTGCGCTGCCGCCCGTCCTGTGGGGCATGCGGCTGATGCGCGAGCGCGACCTGCCGCATGGGGGGGTGCGCATGGCGCTGTGGTTCGTCGGCGTGCTCAGCGCGAGCGCGGTCGCCAGTGCCCTGCCGCCCACCGCCCGCTGGCCGCTGCCCACCGGCATGGGGGGGGTGGCGGGCGATGCCCTGCTCGCCGGCACGCGGATGCTGGTCGGGCCGCTGGCGAGCTTCGCCGGCTTCCTGTTCGCGGCGATCGCCATCCTCAGCCTCACCGCTGCCTGCCGCGTGACCCGGCCGGACTTCGAGGAGGACGAGGAGGGGCCCTACGGCGCCGCGCGCCCGGCGCCCCGCTCCGGCCGCGCCTCGCCCCACGAGGAGCGCCACGATTCCGACGAGCCGAGCCTTGGCATCCTCTCGCTGGGGGCGCTCGCCCAGGCCGTGATGCGCAGCCGCGCCTCTCTGCGCACGCGGCTCGAATCCTGGCAGGCCCCGTCCGACGAGGGGGAGGGGCTGGCCTATGCCGGCGCCTCCCCCGCCCTTGCCGCGCGCCGCGCCTTCGCCGAGCCGGAGGAGGCGCCCTGGGCGCCGCAGGCCCGGGAGCGTGCCACCGCATCGGACCCGTCGGGCCGCCGCGAGCCGCGGTTCGAACCGGAGGACGACGACGAGGAGCCGGCGCCGGGCCGCCCGGTTCCGCCGCGCGCCGCCGCGATTCCCGAGGCGGACGCGGCCGACGACGAGCCGCCCTCCCGCGTCTCGCGCCCGCTGCCCCAGGCGCCCGCGGCGCGCCCGCGGCCGGTCGAGCCCCGCCCGGAGCCCGGTGAGTACCGGCTGCCCGCCCTGGAGCTTCTCGCCCGCCCGCGCGACGCCGCGCCCGGCTCCGAGGTCTCGGCCGAGGCTCTGGAGCAGAATGCCACCATGCTGGAGGCCACGCTTCAGGATTTCGGTGTGCGCGGCGACATCCTCGCCGTGCGCCCCGGTCCCGTCGTCACCCTCTACGAATTGGAGCCGGCCCCCGGCACCAAGTCGAGCCGCGTGATCGCGCTCGCCGACGACATCGCCCGCTCGATGTCCGCCGTCTCCGCCCGCGTCGCCGTGGTGCCGGGCCGCAATGCCATCGGCATCGAGCTGCCGAACACCAAGCGCGAGACCGTCTTCTTGCGCGAACTCCTGGCCTCGGTCGATTTCGTCGAGACCAAGCACAAGCTCGCCCTGTGCCTCGGCAAGAACATCGGCGGCGAACCGATCATCGCCGATCTGGCCCGCATGCCCCACCTGTTGGTGGCCGGCACCACCGGCTCGGGCAAGTCGGTGGCCATCAACACCATGATCCTGTCGCTGCTCTACCGGCTGAAGCCGGAGGAGTGCCGCCTGATCATGGTCGATCCCAAGATGCTGGAGCTGTCGGTCTATGACGGCATCCCGCACCTGCTCTCCCCCGTCGTCACCGACCCGAAGAAGGCGGTCATCGCCCTCAAATGGGCCGTGCGCGAGATGGAGGAGCGCTACAAGAAGATGTCCAAGGTCGGTGTGCGCAACATCGACGGCTTCAACGCGCGCCTCGAGGAGGCCCGCTCCCGCGGCGAGACCCTGACCCGCACGGTCCAGACCGGGTTCGACCGCTCGACCGGAGAGGCGGTCTACGAGGACGAGGTCATGGACCTCAACCCGCTCCCCTACATCGTCATTGTGGTCGACGAGATGGCCGACCTGATGATGGTGGCGGGCAAGGACATCGAGGGGGCGATCCAGCGTCTGGCCCAGATGGCGCGTGCGGCCGGCATCCACCTGATCATGGCCACGCAGCGTCCCTCGGTCGATGTAATCACCGGCACGATCAAGGCGAACTTCCCGACCCGGATCTCCTTCCAGGTGACGAGCAAGATCGACTCGCGCACGATCCTGGGCGAGATGGGCGCGGAGCAGCTGCTGGGCCAGGGCGACATGCTGTTCATGGCCGGCGGCGGGCGCACGACCCGCGTGCACGGACCCTTCTGCTCGGACTCGGAAGTCGAGAGCGTGGTCGCTCACCTCAAGCGCCAGGGCCGGCCCTCCTATCTCGAGGCGGTCACGGCGGAGGAGGGTGAGATCCCGGCCGGCGCCGCCGCTTCCGAGGACGGCCCGGTCTTCGATGCCGGCCAGTTCGGCGGCGGGGAGGGCGGCGATCTCTACGAGCAGGCGGTGGCCGTGGTGCTGCGGGACAAGAAGGCCTCCACCTCCTACATCCAGCGCCGCCTTCAGATCGGTTACAACCGCGCCGCCTCGCTGATGGAGCGGATGGAGACCGAGGGGCTGGTCGGTCCGGCCAACCACGCAGGCAAGCGCGAGATCCTGGTGGAGCCCGAGCCGCAGGATTACTGACCGGGCAGTCCTGACCCAGAACGACCGAGGCGCCGCGCACCGCCGCGGGCCGCTCGATCGACCGACGCGTCGTCCTCCTCGAGGGCGGCGCGTTTTCGCATTTCGGGGGCCGCTTCCCGCTCGACAACGGCTACGCTTGAAATTATAGCATCAGCTATAACTCAGAGGATCCTGTTGTATGTCGAGGAAGCGCTATGTGATCGCGCGCTGCGCTGGGATCGGCTTTGCCGGGCTCGTCGCACCGCCGCTCCAAGCGGAAGAGGTCGCGCTGGAGGAGATCAGCGTCACCTCCGATAGGCCGGCACGGCGGGCCGGGGAGGGCGCCGCCACGGGTCCGAATCCCCCCGGTTCCGTCGGCGTCCTGCCGGTGGTGAGCGATCGTTTCTCGACGGTCACCGTCGTTTCCGGCGCCGAGCTGGCCCGCTCGCAGCCGACCTCCCTCGGCGAGGCCCTGTTCGACAAGCCCGGCCTGTCGGCGACGACCTTCGCGCCGGGCTCCGCCTCGCGGCCGATCATCCGCGGCCTCGACAACCACCGCGTCCGCATCCTCGAGAACGGCACGGGGGTGCAGGACATGTCGGATCTCGGCGAGGATCACGCCGTCCCGATCAACCCGCTGATCAACGACCGCATCGAGGTGATCCGAGGTCCCGCGGGCCTGCGCTACGGCTCGCAGGCGGTCGGCGGCGTGGTCTCGGTCGAGAACAACCGGATTCCGACGAGCCTGCCGCCCGGCGGCGTCGCAGGCCGCGTGACCACCGGCTATTCCGCCGTTGATAACGGGCGCAACGTCGCCGCCACGGTCGATGCCGGCAGCGACAACGTCGCCGTCCATGCGGACGCCTTCCGGAGTGCGGCGGACGACTACAACACGCCGCTCGGCATCCAGCGCAACTCCTTCAACGAGTCCCAGGGCGGGGCCTTCGGCGCCTCCTACCTGTTCGATCGCGGCTTTGTCGGCCTGTCCTTCAGCCACTTCGCTTCCGTCTACGGCATTCCCGGACTCGGCTCCGCAGCGCAGCGCACCCGCCTCGATCCGGTGCAGGACAAGCTCCAGGCACGGGGCGAGGTCCGGCCGCTCGACGGGCCGTTCGCGGCGATCCGGTTCTGGGCGGGCGGCTCGAACTACCGGCACAACGAGTTCGGCACCGACGCGAACGGCGTCGAGGGCATCGAGGCGGTGTTCAAGAACCGGGCGGCGGAAGGGCGGATCGAGTTCGACCACGTGCCGGTCGAGACAGCTCTCGGCACCTTGAGCGGGCAGCTCGGATTCCAGGCCGACCGGCGCAAGCTCCGGATTTCCGGCGCGGAAGGCGGCCTGTTGCGCCCCACCGACACGCGGGTGCAGGCGGCCTACCTGTTCGAGGAACTGGCGCTCGGCGGCGGCCTGCGGTTCCAGGCGGCGGGCCGGATCGAGGGCAACCGCGTCGCCGGCACCCAGGCCTTGTTCCCGGCCGACTTCCTGCCGGACGGGCCCGGCGACGAACCGGTGGAATCGCGCCGCATCCGCCGCTTCGCCCCGAAGAGCGCGAGCTTCGGCGCGCTTCAGGACCTGCCCTACGGCTTCGTGGGAAGCCTGACCGGCTCGTATGTCGAGCGCGCCCCGACCTCACCCGAACTGTTCTCGCGCGGGCCGCACGAGGCCTCCGCCACCTTCGAGATCGGCGATCCCAATCTCAGGCCGGAGCGGGCGCGGACCGTCGAGGTCGCGATCCGGAGGGCGGACGGGCCGTTCCGCCTCGACGCCACCGGCTACGTCACGCGCTATACCGGCTTCGTCTACAAGCGCCTGACCGGCTTCACCTGCGGCGACACCTTCGGCAGCTGCGGGATCGGCGGCGGCGATCTGCGGCAGGTCGCCTATTCCCAGGCCGGTGCCACCTTCGCCGGGGCCGAGATTGCCAGCCAGATCGACCTCGTACCGGTCGGCGACGGATTTGCGGGCATCAGCGCACAGTATGATTTCGTGCGGGCCCAGTTCGACGACGGCCGCTTCGTGCCGCGCATCCCGCCCCACAGGGTCGGCGGCGGCGTCTTCCTGCGGGCGGACGGTTGGTTCGCGCAGATCAGCCTTCTCCACGCCTTCGCCCAGACCCAGACCGGAGCGCTGGAGACGCCGACGCCGGGCTACAACGACCTGAAGGCGGAGATCGCCTATAGCCGCCCCCTCGATCCGGCGGTCCACGGCCTGAGCGAGGTGACGCTGGGTCTGCGCGGCACGAACCTGCTCGACGACGTGATCCGCAACGCCGCCTCCTTCCGCAAGGACGAGGTGGTTCTGCCGGGCCGCAACCTGCGGCTCTTCCTCACGGCACGGTTCTGACGGGGACGGTTCACGGGCTCCTGTCGTGCGGTCTCCGCCGTATCGAGCGCTCCGGTCGCCCGTGCGGGCGCGTCGGAGATGGAGGGGTTGCGATCTGAACGGAAGCGTTTCCAGAGCCGGAAATTCCGATAAATGCCCTCTGGCGGCGAGCGACGCTGAATTGTTCTTGCCGGGTGCAGCCAAAAGCGCGCCTGATCCGGCTGCTCTTGAGGGTGATGCGCGAGCGCTCGCCTGTGCGATTATGTTACACCTATTGTAAGGTGGTGGACTGACATAGTGATCCTGTCGGGACCGGGGGAGAAATCGCTCGATCTGCATGCCGAATACGGTTTCGGCGTATGGGCAAGGATGCGGGATGGATGGGAGCGGCAGTCCACCTGCGCAACCGGTCCGCGGCGAGATGGCCGAGCGGATCCGCGCGCATGACTGGGCTTCGACGCCGCTCGGCGCAGCCGAGACGTGGACGTCCAGCCTGAGGGCCACGGTCAGCCTCCTGCTCGGTTGCGGCTTTCCGATGATCGCGCTGTGGGGCCGCGACCTGATCCAGATTTACAACGACGGCTTCCGCGACCTGATGGGGGTCAAGCATCCGGCCGGGCTCGGTCAGCCGAGCCGCGAGTGCTGGCCCGAAATTCTGCACATCACCGGGCCGATCTACGAGCGGGTCTGGGAGGGCGAGACCTTCACCTTCGAGGACGCGCTCTACCCCCTGACGCGGTCGGGCCGCCTTGAAGACGCGTGGTTCACGCTGACCTACAGCCCGCTGCGGGACGAGACGAGTGCGATCACGGGCATCCTGGTCACCCTGGTCGAGACCACGGCCCGGGTGCTGGCGGACCGCGCCCTGCGCGAGAGCGAAGCACGCTTCCGGGCCGAACTGGAGCGGCAGGTCCAGGAGCGGACGGCGGAGCTTCAGGCGAGCCGCGACCTGCTCAAGGCGACCATGGACAGCTCCATGGACATGATCCAGGTGTTCAAGGCGGTGCGCGACGCCTCGGGTGAGATCGTCGATTTCCAGTGGCTTTTCAACAACCACACCTCGGAGAGCCGCTACGGCAAGGTGTGCGGGCAGAGCCTGCTCGAACGCAATCCGGGCGTTGTGCAGGAGGGCATCTTCGACACCTTCAAGCGCGTGACGGAGACCGGCCAGCCCGCGACCGCGGAGCGCCGCTATGTTCACGAGCAGTTCGACGGCTGGTTCTTCCAGTGCGCGGTGAAGCTCGGCGACGGGGTCGCCACGACCACCAAGGAGATCTCGGCCTGGAAGGCGGCGCAGGACGAGGTGCTGCGGCTTCGCGACGCGATGGCGCAGACGGCCCTGCGCGAGAGCGAGGATCGCTTCCGCACCCTGGCGAGTCTCATCCCCGTCCTGCTGTGGCGCTCCGACGTCAGCGGAGAGAACAACGCGTTCAACGAAGCGTGGCTCACCTATACCGGCCAGACCCCGCAGCAATCGCAGGTCCACGGCTGGCTCGACGCGCTCCACCCGGACGACCGCGAGGCGGCGTACGAGGCCTTCGGCGCCGGGCGCGCGGCGCGGCGGCTGATCGAGGTACAGCAGCGCATCCGCCGGCACGACGGCCAGTACCGCTGGTTCCTCGTGCGGGAGGCCCCGATCATCGATGCCGAGGGGCAGGTGACGCAGTGGATCGGCGCCGCCATGGACATCCACGATCTGCACGACCTGCAGGAGCGCCAGTCCGTCCTCGTCGCCGAACTGCAGCACCGCACCCGCAACCTGCTCGGCGTCGTGCGCTCCATCGCCCACCAGACCATGGTGCAGACGGGGCCGACCGAGCGCTTCCGGGAGCAATTCAGCGACCGGCTCGCCGCCCTCTCGCGGGTCCAGGGCCTGCTGTCGCGCTCGGACCAGGAGCCGATCACCCTGCGCACCCTGATCCAGACCGAGCTGGACGCCCTCGGCGGCGGTGAGTTCGCCGACCGGATCCATGTCGGCGGGCCGCCGGTACGCCTGCGCAAGGCGTCGGTGCAGACCCTCGCGCTCGCCGTGCACGAACTGGCCACCAACGCCCGCAAGTACGGCGCGCTGACGACCGATCACGGCCGCCTCTCGGTGACGTGGCGGGCCGACGGGAGCGCGCGGGACGGCGGGCGCCTTCTGGTCGAGTGGCTTGAGGAGGGCATCAGCCGGCCGCGCGACCCGCAGAACCCGATGCGGCGCGGCTACGGACGCGAGCTGATCGAGCAGGCGATGCCCTACGCGCTCAACGCCAAGACCCGCTACGAACTCAGCGAGACGCGGCTGCTCTGCGCGATCGAACTGCCGCTGGGCGAGCGGTCCGGGGAGATGAGCACCGCCTGACGGCGCTCCTCGGGTTCAGGCGGCAAGCGCCGTCAGCATCGCGCTTCCCGCCGCACTCGCCGCGTAACGGGTGCGCTGGGTCCGCCCGTCGCGGGCGGTCACGGTCAGGAGGGTCGCGCCGGTGAGACCCTCCACCGCGCGCAGCACCAGGGCGTGCTCGACGCCGAAGATGCGGGCGAAGCTCCGGCTGTCCGCGGCAAGGCCGAGATGCAGGCCGGCGAGGATGCCGGCCTCCAGCAGGCTCAAGTCCGGCCGCAGGGCCGCGATCGTGTCGGTCGCGGCCAGGAACGTCTCGGCGTCGGCGGCGGGCTCGCTCACGCAGCCTTGCCCACGGCGTTCGCAGCGCGCGCTCGCACCTGAACCAGCACCGATTTGGAGGTCGGCGTATCCGAGAACTCGCCGAAGGCCGAGAGCGGCACCAGCACGTTGAGTTCCGGATAGTACCCGGCGAGCGAGCCGCGCGGCATGTCGAAGGGCACGAGGCGGAAATCCTCCGCCACCCGCACGACACCGTCCTCGGCGTGGACGCAGACGAGATCGACCCGCTCGCCCGCCCGCGCCTTCAGCTCCGCGAGGTCGTCCGGGTGGGCGAACACGACGCGGCGCTCGCCGTAGACGCCGCGGTAGCGGTCGTCGAGGCCGTAGATCGTGGTGTTGTACTGGTCGTGGCTGCGGAAGGTCTGCAGCACGAAGGTGTCCCCTTGCGTGCTCGCGCGCTGATGCTCCGTGGCGACGGGGAGCGGCCCGCTGGAGAAGCCCGCCCGGCCCGTTGCCGTCTCGAACACCCGCTCGGCGGCGAGGTTGCGCAGCATGAAGCCGCGGGGCCGCCGCACACGGGTGTTGAAGCCGGCAAACCCCGGGATCGTCCGCTCGATCAGGTCGCGGATCAGGTCGTAATCGTCGGCGAGTGCGGCCCAGTCGATGCGCTCCGAGCCGACGGTGGCGGCGGCCATGCCGGCGATGATGCCGATTTCCGAGCGCAGATGCGGGGAGGCCGGTTTGTTGATGCCGCCGGAGCCGTGGACCATGCTCATCGAATCCTCGACGGTCACGATCTGCACCTTGCCCTTACTGTTGCGGTCGATCTCGGTGCGGCCGAGGCAGGGCAGCAGGTATGCGACCCGGCCCGGCACGAGGTGCGAGTGGTTGAGCTTCGTCGCGATGTGGACGGTGAGTTCGCAACCGGCGAGCGCCTTCTCCACCAGCTTGGTGTCGGGCGTGGCGCGCACGAAGTTGCCGCCCAGCCCGATGAAGGCCTTGGACGAGCCGTCGAGCATCGCGCCGATGGCGCCGAGCACGTTGTGGCCGTGCTTGCGCGGTGCGTTGAGGCCGAATTCGCGGTCGAGCGCTTCGAGCAGTGCCACCGGCGGCTTCTCGTTGATGCCGACCGTGCGGTCGCCCTGCACGTTGGAATGGCCGCGCACCGGGCACAGGCCCGCACCCGGCCGGCCGATATGGCCGCGCAGGAACAGCAGGTTGGCGATCTCGCGGATCGTCGCCACCGAGTGGCGGTGCTGGGTCACGCCCATCGCCCAGGTCGCGATCACCTTGTCGGCGCCGAGATAGACGTCCGCCGCGGTCTCGATCTCCTCACGGGTCAGGCCGGACTGGTCGAGGATCGCGTCCCACGCGGTCGCCTCGACCGCCGCGCGGTAATCGGCGAAGGCGCTGGTATGCGCGGCGATGAAGGCGTGGTCGAGGAGCGAGGGCTTTCCGGCCGCGAGCGCCGCCGCGTCGCGGGCGAAGACGACTTTGGCGATGCCGCGGAAGGCGGCCATGTCGCCGCCGGGCTTCGGCTGGAAGTAATGGCTGGCGATCGGGCGGCTCGCCCCGCGCAGCATCTCGACGCTGTTCTGCGGGTCGGCGAAGCGCTCCAGCCCGCGCTCGCGCACGGGGTTGAGCACCACGACCCGCGCGCCGCGCTCGGCGGCCCGGCGCAGGTCGCCCAGCATGCGCGGATGGTTGGTGCCGGGATTCTGACCGACGACGAAGATCGCGTCCGCCTTCTCGAAATCTTCGAGCAGCACCGTGCCCTTGCCGATGCCGATGGCCTGGACGAGGGCGATGCCGCTCGCCTCGTGGCACATGTTCGAGCAATCGGGGAAATTGTTGGTGCCGTAGGCCCGGGCGAAGAGCTGGTAGAGATAGGCCGCCTCGTTGGAGGCGCGGCCGGAGGTGTAGAACTCGACCCGGTCGGGATGGTCGAGGCCGCGCAGGGTCGCGCCGATCTCGGCGAAGGCCTCGTCCCACTCCACGGCGCGGTAGGTGTCCGTCTCCGCGTCGTAGCGCATCGGATGGGTGAGACGGCCCTCGCTCTCCAGGGCGTAGTCGGTCCAGCCGCGCAGCTCCGAGACCGGGTGCTTGGAGAAGAAGCGCGGCGTCACGCGCTTGTCGGTGGCCTCCCAGGAGACGGCCTTCACGCCGTTCTCGCAGAATTCGAAGGACGAGCCGTGGGCCGGGTCGCCCCAGGCGCAGCCGGGACAATCGAAGCCGTCCGGCTGGTTGGCGCTGAGCAGGGCGCGCGCGCCGGAGAGCGGAGCGCGGCTGCCCAGCAGGAATTTGCCGCAGCTCTTCAGGGCGCCCCAACCGCCCGCGGCGGAAGAGCGCTTGGGTAAGCCTTGCGAACGATCCATCTGAGCGCCCGGTCTTCGCGATGTGGGAGATGTCGTCGACGATCCGCGCCCGCCGCTACGCCCCCTGGCGGGTGAGCGGTCTCGGATGCCATGACCGGGAAATAACATCTCGCAGATGCGAGTTGATGAGCGGCCGATGCTGGGGGAGGCATTCGTACCGCGCAGGGCAATTTAAGATGATTCCAGAAGATGCCCGTTCCTGGAATGGCTGAAGGGTGTTTTCGACCAGTCTCGCGAAAGTCGGAGTGCGAACTTTGATGCGATGCATCAAAGTTCAGGGTGCAGGAAATCACCTGGCGGCCGGGTGCATGCGGCTGCGCGCGGCCTGAAACGGAAACCGTGTCAGGCGCTCCGGGCGATCTCCGCGGCGTCCCGGCCGACGACGGGCGCGAGGCTCGTCAGCCCCTCCGCCCGCAGCCGCTGGCTCAGGCCGCGCTTGATCGCGCCGACCAGTCCCGGCCCCTCGTAGACGAGGGCGGAGTAGAGCTGGACCAAGCGCGCGCCGGCGCGGATCTTGGTCCAGGCGGTCTCGGCCGAGTCGATGCCGCCGACGCCGACCAGCGGGATCCGATCGCCGACGCGCAGATAGGTCTCGGCCAACAGCCGCGTCGCCGGACCGAACAGCGGCCGGCCGGACAGGCCGCCGGTCTCCTTGGCGAGTGCCGATTCGGCCAGCGTCGCGGGCCGAGCGATCGTCGTGTTCGAGACGACGAGCCCCTGGATGCCGCGCCGGAGCGCCGTCGCCGTCATGGCATCGAGCCCTTCGAGCGCGATGTCGGGGGCGATCTTGAGGATCACCGCGGCGCTCGATCCGCTGGCGTCGCGGGCGGCGACGACGCGGGCCAGCAGGTCGTCGAGGAAGGCTTCGCCCTGAAGGTCGCGCAGGCCCGGCGTATTGGGCGAGGAGACGTTGACGGTGATGAAGGCGACGTGCGGCGCGAGCCGTTGGGTGCAGGCGACGTAGTCGGCGAGCCGGTCCTGCGATTCCTTGTTGGCGCCGATATTGACGCCGACGATGCCCGCGCGCCCGGCGCGGGCCTGGAGCCGGCCGGCGACCACGTCGAGCCCCTCGCTGTTGAGGCCGAAGCGGTTGATCACCGCCCGGTCGCGCGCGAGGCGGAACACCCGCGGGCGCGGATTGCCGGGCTGCGGCCGCGGCACCACCCCGCCGACCTCGACGAAGCCGAAGCCGAGGCCGAGCAGCGCGTCGGCCACCCGCGCGCCCTTGTCGAAGCCGGCAGCCAGGCCGACCGGGTTGGGAAAGCGCTGCCCGAACGCCTCGACGGCGAGTGCGGCGTCGTCGGCCGGCGGCCGGCGCGGCGGCAGCAGCGCGAGGCCGCGGATCGTCAGGTCGTGTGCCGTCTCGGCGTCGAGTCCGTGCAGCAGCGGCCGGGCGAGGGGGAAGAGCGCGTCGATCATGCCTGCAGGATCCCGGCCGGGAAGACGTGCCGCCCGTCCGCCCCGAGGGGCAGGTCGGCCACCGCGCGCACGGCGCTCAAGGGCAGGTCGCCGTAGAGGTGCGGGAACAGGGCGCCGCCCCGCGACGGCTCGAACCGCAAAGCCGGCCCGAGGGCGTCGGCCGCGACGGCAACCAGCAGCAGGTCGTCCTGCCCGGCAAAGTGGCGGGCGGCGGTCTCGGCCACCTGCTCGGCCGTCGAAAAGTGGATGAAGCCGTCGGCGCGGTCGACCGGCGCGCCGGTGAAGCGGCCCAGCGACTCGGCCTCCCGCCACAGGTCGCGCGGGCAGATTTTGTAGACGAGGGCCATCCGCTCTCCGGGGTCAATCCTTCGGAGCGATAGAACGGGTGCCCCGGCGCGGCAACCGGGCTGATGTGATACCGGATACGGGGTGCGACGCCTTCACCGCAGGCCGCGCAGATGCGACACTGCCCTGTCCGGATGCACCGATTGCGTCCCGGTTCGGCGGGTTCTAGTTTCCTAACTTTAGGCCGTATGTCTCAACGGCACACGCGCCGGTTTGAGGCCGCTATGCTGTCGCACGAGCAGATCTGGACTGCGATCGACCGGTTGGCCGAGCGCCACGGCTTCTCCGCCTCGGGGCTGGCCCGGCGTGCGGGCCTCGACGCCACGAGCTTCAACCGCTCGAAGCGGGTCGGGCCCGATGGGCGCAAGCGCTGGCCGTCCACCGAGTCGATCGCGAAGGTGCTCTCAGCCACCGGCGCCAGCCTCGACGACTTCCTCCACCTCGTCGATTCCGGCCAGGCTTCGGCCCGGACGATGGTGCCGCTGATCGGCCTGACCCAGGCCGGATCGGGCCGCCTGTTCACCGAGGAAGGGATTCCGACGGGCGGTCCCGGCTGGGACGAGATCGAGTTCCCCGATCTCGGCGGTGACCATGCCTTCGCCCTGGAGGTGCAGGGCGATTCGATGCTGCCGCTCTACCGCGACGGCGATGTGCTGATCGTCGCCCCCAATGCCAGTATCCGCAAGGGGGACCGGATCGTCGCCCGGCTCACCAACGGCGAGGTGGTGGCCAAGGAACTGCGCCGCCGCACGGCCCGCACCATCGAGCTGGCCTCGCTCAATCCCGACCACGAGGACCGGGCGGTGCCGCTCGCCGACGTCGCGTGGATGGCCCGGGTGATGTGGGTGCGCCAGTAAGGGGCGCTCCCGGTAATCCTACAGCCCGGCCAGCCGGTGGGCCATGCCGAGGGCGATCTGGCCCGATAGCAGGCTCCAGCCGCAGGCGATCATCGTCGCGATCATCACGAAGGGGATCGGCCGGTGCTCGAAGCGGCGGCCCCGCAGGGTGTTGCGCAGGATGATGAAGGGCGCGACCACCGCGATCATCGGCAGTGCGGCGAGCGCGGTCACGCCGCCGGCCTCCAGCAGGCGGAAGCTCGCCCGCCGGTTCGTGGCGTACTCGAAGGCGCTGGCGAGCAGCCCCGCCAGCGCGAGGCCGACGATGAGCGCCTGGATCGATTCAAGGGAAGAGGGGCTCAGGCTCATGACGCGCGCAACGCTCCTTCTCAGGATGTAACGCGCAGTCTGACCGATCGTTTACGTCTTGTTAAGAAAGACGTTTCGTTAACGCTAACGCCGCCCACAGGTGCGAGGCCCGGAGCGGCGCTGGAGCGATCGCGGGGAGGCGTCCCGCCTCAGGCGTCTTCTTCGAGGTCGATGTCTAGGATCGCCATCCGGAAGGTGAAGGAGTCGTCGCCGTCCTCCTTGTCGTCGGCGAGCACACCGATCGACTCGTCGCCGATGAACACCTCGGCGGAATCGCCGGTCTTCATCGCGACGACGCGGATGCTGGCGTTGGCGAACTTGCGGCGCAGGTAATCCTGCAGCTTGGCGACTTCGGTCTTGGTCACGCCGTCAACCTTCTTGCGAGGCGGTGCGTGCCAGGACGTGCGGTCCCGGCGGCAGCGCTGAGGGGCTTGTGATGGTGGTCGGCGGCTTGCCACGTCGGGGGAGGGCAGGCAACCCGCCGGAGGATGGGAGCCGCTTCAGATCCCGCCGGCGATATCGATGAACTCGCTCATCGCCACGAGCTGGTCCATCGAGCGGGCGGGCTCGGCGCAGCCGGCCGCACCCACGACGCGGGCCGGCACGCCGACGACCGTGGTGTGGGGCGGCACCGAGCGGAGCACGACGGAGCCTGCCGCGACCCGGGCGCAGGCCCCGACTTCGATGTTGCCGAGGATCTTGGCGCCCGCGCCGATCATCACGCCGCGGCGGATCTTCGGGTGGCGGTCCCCGCCATGCTTGCCCGTGCCGCCGAGCGTCACCGCGTGCAGGATGGAGACGTCGTCCTCGATCACCGCGGTGGAGCCGACCACGAGGCCGGTGGCGTGGTCGAAGAACACGCCCCGCCCGATCCGGGCAGCGGGGTGGATGTCGGTCTGGAACACCTCCGAGGATCGGCTCTGGAGGTAGAGGGCGAGGTCGCGCCGGCCCTGGCCCCAGTACCAGTGGGCCAGCCGGTGCGCCTGGATCGCGTGGAAACCCTTGAAGTAGAGCAGCGGCTCGATCGCTCGGGTGGTGGCCGGGTCGCGGTCCATCACCGCCACGATGTCGGCGCGCATGCTCTGGCCGATGCGGGCATCGTCCTGGAGCGCCTCATGGAAGCCGTGGGCCACGAGTTCGGTCGAGAGCGAGGCGTGGCCGAGGCGGGTGGCGACGCGGTGGGCCACCGCCGCCTCGAGGCTCGGATGGTTCAGGATGGTCGCCACGAAGAACGAGGCGAGCTGCGGCTCGTCGCGCACCACCGTTTCCGCCTCGGTGCGCACGCGCGTCCAGAGCGGATCGACGATTCCGGCGATCCCTTCGCGCCCGGAAGCCGGGCTCAGCGACGGACTGGCGGACATGCATTCCTCCTCGACAGCGCGGGCTGTCATCGGGCCTCACCGCCGCGACGCACAATCCCGGCGGGCAGAGTGTTCGAGCCGCGCCGTCACCCTCGCCGGGCTGGCCCTGTCGATGCGGCCCGCGAGACGGGTTGCATCGCCAAGCGGTGCACGCGGACACAACGAGTATCGCGAGAACGGCGCGGGAGAGAAGCGTTTTCGCCCGCGCGGGGTTCAGGCCCTACAGCTTGGGGCGATGGCGCGCTGCATCAAGGGGTGAGGTGACACCCTGCGGCGGATGGCGACGCCGCGCGGCCGCCGTCAGGCGGCCGGACGCTTGCCGCCATTGTCGTTGCCGCTGAAGCGGGCCTCGATCACCTCGATCAGGCGCTCGGCCATGACCTCGACCGGAACGTCCGAGGTATCCACCACGGCCGATGCACGGGCATAGAGCGGCTCGCGGCTGAGCAGCACGGCGCGCAGATCTTCCAGCACCGAGGTCGGATCGCCCTTGCCCTCGACATGGCCCTGGTCGCGCACCCGCTGCAGATGCTCCTCGGGCCGCGCCTGAAGCCAGATCGTGTAGAAGGAGGACAGGAGCAGGTCGTAGGTCAGCGGCTCGGCGACGATACTGCCGCCGGTGGCCAGCACCATCGGCCCCGGCTGCTCGGCAAGGCCGCGCAGGGCCTTCTGCTCCAAACGGCGGTAGCCCTCCTGGCCGTAGATCGCGAAAATCTCCCGCACCGACAGGCCGTTCTCGCGCTCGATCTCGGTGTTGAGCTCGACGAAGCGCCAGCCGAGATGCGCCGCGGCCATGCGGCCCAGCGTCGATTTGCCAGCGCCGCGCAGGCCCACCAGCGCCACGCGCCGCCGGACCGTGCGCGCTTCCGCGGCCGTCGAGCCCGCAAGGGCCGACTTCGCCAGGGCGATCTGGTCCGGGCTCGCCTGATCGAGCAGGTCGCGGATGACGCGCCAGTCGGAAGAAGCTTCCTGGCTCGAAACGAGGTCGTCGAGCCGCATCCCCATCGCGTTGGCGACACGCCGCAGCAGAATGATCGACACGTTGCCCTGGCCGCTCTCGAGCTGGGCGATGTAGCGTTCGGACAGGCCCGAGGCCTGCGAGAGCAGTTTGCGCGACAATCCCCGCACTGTCCGGGCGTGGCGCACCCGTCGGCCGAGTTCGTTCAGGAAGCTCGCTTCTTGCTCGGCCGCGTCGGTCATGGCCTCACTCACCTCATCGTCCTTTCCGACGCCCGCCTCGATCCATCGTCACGCCGGGATACCCCGGACGGGGCCGTGGCGCCGTGCCCAGCTCACCCTCCGTCCCGTTGCCCGAGCCCCGCTGCAACCCACGGGCCACGGCACGCGGATGGCGAGGAAGGCGCACATCTGGAGACTGGTAGGCGGCGGCGCAACCCGCCGCGCGAGCGTAGCATCCATGCGAACTCACCGGTGGATAATATATGCTATGCCGCATTGCGAGAGATATTGCACTGCAAAACACTACTCCCTCGCTGTCACGCCCTCGAAAAGGGCCCTGCCGAGCGGATCGGCCCGGAAGCCTTCCACAGTGCGGCGAACCCCCATGTGGACGACCGTGTGGGCGAGCGGCACCCAGGGCGCGGCCTCGCGGAAGCGGTTCTGCGCCTCCCGGTAGAGCCGGGTGCGGGTCTCCCGGTCGTCGGTGCCGCGGGCCGATTTGACCGCCGCATCGTATCCCGGATCGCACCAGCGGGCGAGGTTGGCGCCGCCCGGTTCCGCGGCCCGGCAGCCGAGCAGCACGTTCAGGAAGTTGTCCGGGTCGCCGTTGTCGCTGGTCCAGCCGTAGAGCATCATCGTCGGCGCGCCGCTGTAGAGCGCGGCCCGGTACGCGTTCCAGTCGCGGGTGGTGAGGCGGGCGCGGATGCCGATCCGGGCGAGGTCGGCGCGGATCATGTCCGCCACGCGCCGCCCGTCGGGGTTGTAGGGCCGACTCACGGGCAGGTACCAGAGATCGGTCTCGAAGCCGTCGGAGAGGCCGGCCTGCGCGAGCAGGCGCGCGGCGGCCTCGCGGTCGAAGGCGGGCTCGGGCAGATCCGGGTCGAAGGCCCAGCTCGACGGCGGCAGCGGGTTGCGCGCCACCGTGCCGGCCGGACCGTAGACGGCCTCGACGATGGCCCGGCGGTCGATGGCGAGGCTGATGGCGCGCCGCACCCTGAGGTCGTTCATCGGCGGGCGGGTGGTGTTGAGGGCGAGGTAGGCGACGTTGAGCGCCTCTCCCGACAGCAGCGCGAGGTCGTGGTCGGCCCGCACCGCGTCGAGATCCGCCGTGCCGGGGAAGGCCATGACATGGCACTCGCCCGCCTTGAGCTTGGTCAGGCGCACCGCGGTGTTCGGGGTGATCGAGAAGACGAGCCCCTCGACGGCGTCCGTCCCGACCTGTGTTCCGGCCTCCCGTGGTCTGCGCCAGTACTGCGGGAAGCTCCGATAGCGCACGGCCACGCCGGGGCGGTAATCGACGAAGCGGAACGGGCCGGTGCCGATCGGCGCGCGGGCCAGTTCCTCCGGCGTCCCCTGGCGCATGAGATGATCGGCATATTCCGCGGACAGGATGCCGCCGAAGGCCTGAGCGAGATTGGGCAGGAAGGTCGGGTCCGGCTCCTTGAGCCGGAAGCGGACCCGGCGCGCGTCCAGCCGTTCGATGCCCTCGATCAGGCCGGCGAGCCCGAGATCGCGGAAGTAGGCGAAATCGCCGCCGACCCGGTGATACGGGTGGTCCGGCTGCCACTGGCGGAGGAAGCTGAACAGCACGTCCTCGGCCTCGAGCGGCCGGCTCGGCGTGAAGCGCGCGTTGGCGTGGAAGCGCACCCCCTCCCGCAGGAGGAAGTCGTAGGTCCGGCCGCCGTCGGAGACGGCCCAGGATTCGGCCAGCGCCGGGCGCAGGTCGGTGGTACCGGGGGCGAACTCGACGAGGCTGTTGAACATCTGCCACGTCACGCTCATGGCCGTCGTCGTGGTGACGAGACCGGGATCGAGGGCCTCCGGATCGCCCTCGGAGCAGTAGACCAAGGTCCGCGCCTGCCCCGGCACCGCGTCCCCCAGGACGGCGATGGCTGCCAGCGCGACGGCCGCGATGCGTGTCATGATCCCGGTCATGGCGCCTCCGCCCCGGCGGGCCGGCGGGCCGTGCCCGGCCGCTCGGCGCCGGCGGGCGCCCGCGGAAAGTCCAGCCGGACCTGGGTGCCTTGGCCCGGCTCGCTTTCGACGGCGATGCGGCCCTGGAGCTTGGCCGTCACGAGGTTGTGCACGATGTGCATGCCCAGACCGGTGCTGCCGCGCGAGCGGGCGGTGGTGAAGAACGGATCGAAGATCCGTCCGAGATTCTCCGGCGCGATGCCGCTGCCGTCGTCGCCCACCTCCAGCCGCACCAGCGCCCCCGTGCTTGCGACCCGCACCGTGATGGTCCCAGGCGTCTCCGCGCCCGCGAAGCCGTGCACGACGGCGTTGGCGACGAGGTTGGTGACGATCTGCGCCAGCACGCCGGGATAGGTGTCCACGACGATGCCGGGCGGACATTCCCGCCGGATCCGGTGGCCGCCCTTCCGCAGCATCGGCTGCAGGCTCGCGAGCAGTTCGCCGAGCCAGACGTCGAGGTCGAAGCTGCGGCGCTCGTCGCTGGCGCGATCCACCGCCACCTGCTTGAAGCCGTGGACGAGGTCGGCGGCGCGGGTCAGGTTGGCGCAGAGCAGCTGCGTCCCCTCGCCGACCCGGTCGACGAAATGGGTCAGGCGCGAGCGGGAGAGCGTGCCCGCGGCGACCAGCCCCTGGAAGGCGCGCGTCTCGTCGCGCACCAGCGTCGCGGTGGTGAGGGCGATGCCGAGCGGCGTGTTGATCTCGTGGGCGACGCCGGCCACGAGCTGACCCAGCGAGGCGAGCTTTTCCGCGCGGATCAGGTCGTCCTGGGCCTGATGCAGGTCCTCGAGGGCGTGGTCCGCCTGATCCTTGGCGCGCCGCAGCGCCCGCTCGCGCCGGCCGATCTCGGTCACGAAGAAGTTGGTGGCGCGTGCGATGTCGCCCAGTTCGTCGGTGCGCTGCGTGCCCGACAGACCTTCCGCCTTCGGGTCGGCGGCGAGCGCGATCATGTCGCCCTGGAGCTGGCGCAGCGGCACGAGGATCGAGCGGGCCACCAACAGGGCGACGAGCGCCCCGAGCAACAGGCCGACTGCCGCTCCGGCGAGGAGGAGCCGGCCGAGGAAGGTGCCGAACCGGTCGGCATCCTCGAGCGCGTCGTCGTTGAGGGCGCGGGCGGCCTCGCTCAGGCTCGCGGCGAGCCCGTCCATCTCGGCGATCATCGCATTCTGGCGCTTGAGCCCGTCCATCGTGGTGGCGAGCCGCGTGCGCCAGCCGTCGATGGCCTCGATCATGTCGGATTGGATCAGCGGCGAGATCGGCAGGGCCGACGCGCTCGCCGAGAGCCGGTCGCCCTCGCCGAGCATGGCGGACGCGGCCTCCGTATCCCGCCGCGCCAGGGCCTCGGCGGTGCGCTGGCCGAGCCTGAGCGTGGCGATGCCGATATTCTGCGTGGCCTGCTCGGTCGCATTCGCCTCCACCGCGTAGGCGAGGAGCTGGGCCACCTCGTCGTCGAGCGTCCGCTGCTCCGAGGTGACGATCTTGAGCAGGCGCTCGCCCCATTCGGTCAGCCGGTCGCCCGCGGCCCCGTCGAACGGCTGGGGCGCCGTCAGAGCCGCGACCTCGGCCGCCGCCGGCTCGTGGGAGGTCGCGCGCAGGGCCGCCGCGAGGTCGCGCCCGGCCTGGACGAGACGGCCGCGATCGATGCGCGCGGCATCGGCCTCCTCGCCGCGCTGCCGCGCGAGGACGAGCGGCCATGCGGCGGCCATCAGGCCGTTGAGCCCCATGACCACGTCGCGGGTGGCGCGCAGCCGGTTCACCTTGCCCGTGATCGTCCGGGCGAGATCGACGTTGGAGGCCTGCTGCCGCTGCCGGGCCTGCTCGGCGAGATCGGTCAGGCGGTTGGCGCGCCGGCCCATCTCCGCAATCAGCCCGTCGTTCTCGCGGGCGACCGCCGAGAAATCCCGCATCCGCGCCACGTAGCGGTCGAGGGATTGGCGCGCCGCGCCGGCGCGCTCGGCCTGACCGCGGGTGCGGGCCTGATTCTGCAGGGTCTCCAGGCCGCGTCCGGCCCTGCTTGTCAGGTCGAAGAAGCGCGTCTCGAAGGCGGCGCGCTCCTCGGCCCGGGCGGCGACGGCGTCGTCGCGAACCATCCGCGCCAGGGTAAGATCGTGATAGGCGCGGGCGGCGAGCAGGGCGCCGGCCCGGGCCCGTTCGCCCTGGGTGAGCAGGATCCATCCCGCCGCCGCGATGGCGGCGGCGACGAGGATCGGGACCCCGCCGACCAGGGCAATCTTCCGCCCGACCCGCATCTTCGCCCCGCAGCGGGCTCCCTCGGGAGCGTCCTTCGTCGGGGCGGGATCGTCGCCGGAAAAACCGCGCCGGACAAGGGCCCGCTCCGCTCCGGGTGGGGATGGCGCGCCGACGCTTAAGCGCCCGCCGACGTGGTGTGGCGCCGCTTGCGGGTCGCCACCCCCCGTCCGCCGGAGAGGCCGAAGCGTTCCTCCTTGGTCGGCGCCGTCTCGGCGCTCCGGCCGGTGCGGCCGCCGGTCTGGCGCCCGTGCAGGATCTCCCGCAGGTTCTCCAGCGTCTCCGGCGCGGTCTCCAGGAACTCCTTCGAGAAGTGCGGCATGGCGGCTCCCCTCAGCGCCCGGTGAGCGCGATGATGCGCACCTTGCGCCCCTCCCCGGCGCAGCCCGCCGGCCGGTAGGGCCACGCGGCGGCGGTGCAGGCGGGGGCCGTCTTCGGCGTCTCGTGCGCCGACGTCCCGATCCCGGCGGGAGAGGCGGGCGCGACCGGCGTGGCGACCGGCGGCGCATTCGGGGCAGCGGCCACCGCCGGCTCCGGACGGGCGGCGGCATCCGTTGCAGCCAGGCCGGTGACGAGGCCCGCGGACAGCACCGCGCTCGCGGCGATCATCGATACCAATCCCTTCATGACACCCCCCCGCGGCTTCGCCGTCGTGATGGGGATGCTTTTAGGGGAAGGCCATGTCCGGCGTTTTGCGTCGCCGATCACAGGATCACGGGATCCGGGGCAATTGTTGCGTCGGGGCCTCGCGCGACGAAACATTCGCCGGCGCAGCACCCTTGCCGGGGCGGCACCCTTGCCGGCGCCTTCAGTCGCCGTCGGGCCGGAAGATGTAGCCGAGGCCGCGCACGGTGCGGATGAAGCGCGGATTGGCCGGGTCCGGCTCCACCTTCTTGCGGATGCGGTTGATTCGCACGTCGATCGCCCGGTCGAACGCGTCGGGGTCGCGGGCATCGGCGAGGTCGAGCAGCCGCTCCCGCGACAGGGCCCGCTTCGGATGGTCGGCGAAGGCCTTGAGGAGATCGAATTCCGAGCGGGTGAGCGGCTGCTCCACGCCGGAATCGTCGCGCAGGCGCAGGGCATCGAGTTCGAGCCACTTCGTGCCGAATCGAACGGTTCGCGCGCAGGCCGCGGGTTCGGGCGCCGGGGTCGGCTGAGCCGGCGGCGGTGGCGGAGCGCCCTGCGCCCGCCGCAGCACCGAGCGCACCCGGGCGACGAGTTCGCGCAGCTCGCAGGGCTTGGGCAGGTAGTCGTCGGCGCCGAGTTCGAGCCCCACCACCCGGTCGATCGGGCTCGCGGTCGCCGTCAGCATGATGATCGGGATCGGGCTTCTCGCCTTCATGTCCCGCACGATCGAGAGGCCGTCCTCCTCGGGCATGTTGAGGTCGAGCACGATCAGGTCCGGCGTGCGGATCTGGAGATGCGCCCGCAGCGCCCGCCCGCCCTCGCACAGGGCCACGTCGAATCCGTGCAGGCGCAGATAGTCGCCGACCATGGCGCGGGCATCCGCCTCGTCGTCCACGACGGCGATATGGGGGCCGGTCGCAGTCATCGGGCTGTCCCCGCCCTGACCGGAGAAGAGGCAGGAAAAGAGGATTGTGTCGTCACCTCGATCTTCCCTCGAATCGAAAAGGCACGCCCGGCCGGCCTCGACAGCTTTCGCCCGCACCATGCCCGATCCCGTCCGACTTGGCGACGCCATAGGGGCAGCGATCAACGGATCTCGGTGGGTGGACGAAGACGCGTTCATGCGCGAGCATTGAAGCCATCCGACAGGCGGCGGTGGGACATGTGTTGAGACCACGCGCCTTTCGATAAGATTTCTTCGCACGGTTTCGCTAAGCATCGCGGTGTGTGCTTTCAAACCGCACGGCCGCGCCTGCCGCCGCACCAAGGGCGGCAGGTGGGCGCCCGTTACGCTGAAGCGATCGGCGAATGCGTGCGGATGAGCTCGAAGACCTCGGAAAGGCCTTCACGCGATGGACGACGACTGGCTCGAACTGATTCCCGACGAGGCCGCGGAGGCGCCGGGCCGCGCCGGCACCTGGACGATTGCCGTGATCGACGACGATCCGGCCGTCCACGAGGGCACCCGCTACGCGCTCGCCGGCTACAGCCTCGACGGGCGTGGGCTCGACATCCTCTCGGCCCATTCGGGCCAGGAGGCCCGGGCGCTGCTGGCCGAGCGGCGCGACGTCGCCATCGTGCTGCTCGACGTGGTGATGGAGACCGACGATGCCGGCCTCCAACTCGTCGATTACATCCGCCGGGAGCTGAAGGAGGAGACCGTTCGGATCATCCTGCGCACCGGCCAGCCGGGTCAGGCACCGGAGCGGCGCGTCATCGTCGATTACGACATCAACGACTACAAGGCGAAGACCGAACTCACCGCCGACAAGCTTTTCACCAGCCTCACCGCGGCTTTGCGGGCCTACCAGCAGCTCCGGCGGCTCGACGAGACCCGGCGGGGCCTGGAGATCATCATCGACGCCGCGCCGATGCTGCTCGACCACAAGTCGATGCAGCGGCTCGCCGAAGGGGTGCTGACCCAGGTCGCCTCGCTCCTCAATGTCGATTGCGCCGGCATCCTCGTCCTGCGCGAGGACGAGCGGGAGGACGGCAACCGGGCGCCTGCGGGAGCCGATGGGGCGTCCCAAAGTGGATTCGAAGGCGGCTCCAAAGGTGGAGCGCAAGGCGGCTTCTGCGTGCTGGCGGGCTCCGGGCTCTATGGCGGCTATGTCGGCCGCGATCCCGGCTGGCCGCTCGATCCCGGCATCCAGCCCCTGGTCGAGCAGGCCTTCGCCGCGCGCCGCCACAGCTTCGGCGACGGTCTCTCCACGCTCTACGTCCAGACCGCGAGCGGCAGCGAGATCGTCGCGCTGATCGACACCGACCGCCCGCTCTCCGACACCGACCGCGCGCTGATCACCCTGCTGGCGGGGCGCCTCTCGGTCGCCTTCGACAACGTCATCCTCTACGAGCGGCTGCAGCGCGCCAACGTCACCCTGGAGCAGCGCGTCGTCGAGCGCACCGCCGAGCTGATCCGCGCCAACCGCCGCCTCGACATGCAGCGCTCGGACCTGCGCCGGGCCAACAGCCTCAAGACCGAGATCCTGGGCACCATCGCCCACGACTTGAAGAACCCGCTCTCGGTGATCCTCGGCCGCTCCGAGATGCTCGCCGACCTGATCGGCCTGGATCAGGGGGCGGCCCCCGGATCCGACGACGCGCGGGCGGCCATGCGGACCCAGGTGGATCACATCCGCACCTCGGCGACCCGCCTGATCGACATGATCGACAGCCTCATGGCCGACGCCATGAACGACGCCCTCGACATCACCCTGCGCCGCGAGCCCGTCGACCTCGCCGGCCTCGCCCGCGAGGTCTGCGAGGCCAACCGGCCGCTGGCCGAATCGAAGGGGCAGCGCCTGATCACGGACCTCGCCGGTCCGCTCCAGCTCTGCGGCGACGCCGAGCGGCTGCGCGAGGCGCTCGATAACCTCGTCTCGAACGCGATCAAGTATTCCTATCCGGGCGGCACGATCACGGTGCGCGTGCGGGCGGAAGCGGGCGACTACGTCTGCGCCGTGGCCGACCAGGGCCCCGGCCTGTCGCCGGAGGATGCCGGCCGCCTGTTCGGCCGCTACCAGCGCCTCTCGGCCAAGCCCACCGGCGGCGAGGGCTCGACGGGGCTCGGCCTCTCCATCGTCAAGCGCATCGCCGAACTCCACGGCGGCCGCGCCGAGGCGTTGTCCGACGGGCCGGGGCAGGGCGCCGTGTTCTCGATGCGCTTCCCGAAGGAGGCGGTGGGGGTGCCTTAGGATCGAAACCGGGCGGGGTGATCCGGCAAGGGGCCGCTTGCGCCCCGGCTCGGGCCTCTACACCGGCCTGTGGGAGCCACCGGCCTCGACGGACGGCGGACACCCACCCGAACACGGCGTCGCACGGTTCCAGCGTAAGCGGGTCTCGGACCGGTTACGCCGCGAAGGCGCGGATCGCGGCGACGATCCGGCGCCGATCGAACGGCTTTCCGAGCACCACGCCGCGCGACGGGATCTGGCTGGCGTCCCACGGCTGCGAGGAGACCATCAGCAGCTCGATCGGCGGCCAGCGGTCACGGATCGACAGAGCGAGCTGCATGCCTGCGGTCGAGCCGCGCATGTCGAGGTCGGTGAACACCGTGCGGATGTCGGTCCGGGTTTCCAGGATCTGGATCGCCTCGCGCACGCTGTTGGCCTCAACCGGCTCGCAGCCCGCCTGCTCGACGAAGTCGACGAGTGACATCATCAGGATCGGGTCATCCTCGACCACGAGCACGTAGGTTGGAGCGGAGGCTTGGAACTGCGCCATCGGGGTTAGTGGACCAGGACCTGAACTTCGGCGAGCGGGGCGCGGAACTCGGCCCGCAGGCCGACAGGGTCAAAATCGAGGGTTGCCGATCGGGTTCCCATCAGCCCCATGCGGATCAGCTTCGAGCCGAACCCGCCCCGGTTGCTCGGTGGCGTCACAGCCGGGCCGCCATGCTCGCTCCAGTCGAGCACCAGCGTCGGCACCTGGCTTCCCTCCGTGCGCCAGCCGATGCGAACACGGCCGGCATCCGCCGACAGCGCACCGTACTTGAGGGCATTGGTGGCCAATTCGTGCAGCAGAAGCGACAGCGACAGGGCGGCCTGGGGCGAGATGTCCATGTCCGGTCCATCGAGCGCGAACCGGTCCATGTCCGTCTGCATACAGAGCACGCTCTCCATGACCGCGCGCATGCGGGCCGCCGACCAGCTCTTCTGCATCAGGACGTCGTGGGCGCGCGACAGGGCGAGCACGCGCCGCTCAAACGCCTCCACGGGCTCGCGTTCCGTGACGCCCCGCAGCGTCGAGGCGGCGATCGACTGGACGATGGCCAGCGTGTTCTTGAGCCGGTGCGCCAGCTCTGCATTCAGTACGGTCTGCAACTCCTGGGCGCGCACCCGGGCTACGCTGACCTCGACGCGGTCGGCCACGTTGCGCAGGAACGCCAGCTCGTCAGGGGTCCAAACCCGTGAGGTGACGTCGTGCACGATAAACACCGCGACCGTGCGACCGCGCTCGCGCACCGGCATGTGGACGAAGGCGGCAATGTCGAAACCCTGCCAAGTGGATGCGTCATCCCGCGTGCGCGGGTCACTGGCCACGTCGTTGACGACCAGCGCCTCGCCACGCTGCAGGGGCGCGCGGATGTTGCCGAAGTCGTCGTAACGGTGCCGGCCAGCCACGCTGCCCTGGCCAGGGGCGGTCCAGTCCAGTTCGATGTCGATGAATTCCACATCGCCGACGATCAGGCCGAACCCGGCGCGGGTCGCACCGAGGGTCCGGCCGACGATCTCGGATGCCGCCTGGGTCATCGCCGGAATGGTGGTCAGGTCGCGCAGGCGATCGACCAAGCTCAGCAGAGCGTTGCGCCGGGCATCGGCCTCGATGCGCGCCGTGATCTCCAGGAAGATGACCGCGAAACGTTCACCGTCGAGCTTGAACGCCCGGCCCTCGTACCAGCGACGCAGGCTGCCGACCTGACGGGTAAACGTCGTCGCATGGCCTGTTTCGACGACCTGGGCGAACTCGCTGACCCACTCATCTTCGATGCCTGGGAACACCGCGCGAATCGTGCGGCCGACCACGGTCGATGGGTCGACACCAAGCAACTCGCCCCAGGCCGGATTGACCTCGACATAGCGCCAATCGGTGACCCGGCCGGCCTCGTCGCGGACGACCTCGCCCACAACGAAGCCTTCGTTGAGGCGGTGGAACAGCCCGCGCCAGAAGGTATCGCTGGCGCGCATGCCGGCATGGGCGGTGACCTCGCCAAGGCCACTGGTCGTGACGCCGGCAAACAGCCGCAACAGTTCCAGATCGTAGGCGGAGAACGCCTCCGGCTTGCCGGACTGCAACTGCAGCACGCCGAGCAGCGTGTCGCCGCGCAGCAGCGGCACCGTCACGGCCGAACGCAGGTTCAGCGGCGCGATCAGGTCGCGGTTGACGTAAGGAGCCGTGAACGCATCCGCCATGCGCTGCGGCATGCGCGTGGTTGCGCAATGGCCGGCCAGGGTGCCCTGCATCCCGATGCGCAGGCCCTGATACGGGACGAGGGTGCCGCGCACGGTGCGGAACTCAAGGGCATCGCCGTCGATCAACTGGACGGCACCGCCTTCGGCCGCGGGCACGGCGCGCATGGCGCCGTCGATGATCGTGCGCAGGACGGCATCGAGGTCGTCGCCGAGGGCTGTCAGCGCGGCCTGAGTGTCGCGCAGGGCCTCGCGGGCCAGGTAGGCCCGCCGTTCCTTGGCACGGGTCAGATCCCGGGCGAGCAGGGCGCGGCGCAGCTCCAGCTGGGTCATGACTTGGCGCGCCAGCGCGCGCAGGTCGTCGGCCTGGGTGTCGGTCAGCCCCTCCGGCCGGGGCTGATGGTCGATCACGCACAAGCTGCCGAGCACCTGGCCCTCGGGCGTGACCAGCGGCGCGCCGGCATAGAAGCGGATGAACGGTTCGCCAACGACCAGCGGGTTGGCGCTCGTGCGGGGGTCGGCGGTCAGGTCGGGGATGATCAGCAGCTCGTCGGGCTGCTCCAGCGCGTAGGCGCAAACCGAGCTGTTGAGGTCGGTTTCGCAAGCCGGGAACCCGGCCCGCGCCTTGAACCACTGCCGATCGCCGGTCACCAGGCTCACCAGGGCGACCGGAACAGCGCACAGCCGGCAGGCCAACGCGACGATGTCGTCGTATCCTGGCTCGGCCGGGGTATCGAGGATCGCGTAGCTTTCCAGCGCCTCAAGGCGCGCAGGATCGCTGACGACGGGGGGAAGGGTCACAGGCGGCATCGGCAGGAGCGCGTTACCGGACTGGCATACGACAACGGCCGCGCTGCGTCAGCAGGCAGAAGTGCAAGAGGGAGCAAGACGTCATTTCCCTGCGCGAAGAGGTCGAGCGATCCGGTGGATACAGCCGGTACGGAACGATGGCGGCGCATCGTCAGATCATCGTGTTCTCGCGAGGGCAGCCAAGTGACCGGTTCGCCTGCTTTGGCCTGCACTCCGGACGGATGCCTTGCGATCCGCGAAGGACCGTGTCCCGCCCTTAACAATCCTTCGACTATCCAAGCGGCGCGCGCTTTGACTTGGGGAAAGGCACCCTACCGCTCCGCGCGAGCTGGCTGGGCGTGGGCGCTCCGCCTCAGCGAAGTCGGACCGAGACCGCGAACGAGGTGCGGATGCGGGCCTCCTCGCTTCCGTCCACGATGAGGGCGAGGCGGGAGGGGCGCCGACCCTCGGGCCACGCCGCCCTGTGCATCGACGGGTGGACGCGGTGCTGCACGCCGTGGACGGCGACCGGTCGCGCCGCGCCGGCGAGATCAAGGATGCCCTTGACCCTCAGGATGGGGGGCCGTGACGGGTGCGCAGCATCGACAGCCGGATCCCGAAGCCGGTCCCGTCGATCGGCCGCTCGCCCCTCCGCCCGAGGCCGAGCGGCGCTCCCGGTGCGCAAAGGCGCGCGCACACGCTGGCGAGCGCGGGGCATCAGGATCTCTCGTTCGCGGGACGCGCCGATGGCTTCCGGAACGGCCCGATCAGACGCTCGTACTCGGCCTCGGCGGGGCCGTAGCTGTTGCCTGCGAGGTCGCACAGCATCCCGCGGTCGCGGACGATGATCAGGGCGCGCCGGGCATGGATCGCGCCGTAGCCTTCGAGCGCCTGGATCGCGAGCGTCACGGTCGACCGCTGGGTCGCCAGCATGATCGACAGGAAGTCGTGGGTGAGCGAGAGTTCGTCGCCCTCCAGCCGGTCATGCGCCATGAGGATCCAGCGGGCCAGCCGCTCCTCGACGGAGTAGGCGCCGTTCGACATCGCCGTCTGGCTCACCGTCATCATGACCGTGTGGGCGTAGCGCAGCAGCAGATCGTGCAGGGCGGGGCTGGCCCGGAGGGCCTCGCGGAACGCCGCGGCCCCGATCCGCAGCCAGGGGCCCCCGACCTGGACCAGAAGCTCGTGCGGGGCACGGTCCACGCCCAGCACGCTGGCCGTGCTGACCATGCCCTCGTGGCCGAAGCAGCCGACTTCGATCCGCCGCCCCTCGCTGGTGACGGCGACGTTCGACGACAGCCCGGCTTCCGGGAAGTAGACGAAGTCCAGCGGGTCGCCGACGGCCCAGAGGCGCTCGCCCTTGCGGGTCTCCACCCGCTCGAACTGCGGCAGGAGCGCGTCCAGCTCGCCCGGCGGCAGGGCCTGAAGCAGGCGGTTCTGCGGTGACGACACGCCCATTTCGGCCCGGCCCCTCTCGTTTCCCTGCAGAAACGCCAAGCATGGACAGGGAGTTCGATCGCGTGAGGCGGCGTGCCGTCAGCCCCGCCCCGAGGCCGCGACCGGCCGCGGCGCGCGGCCGAGCGCGCGCCGCCCGGCGCGGCGGCGCAGGACATAGAGCGTCAGACCGGTGGCGAAGAAGCCGGGGAGGGCGAGCGCCGCGAGGCAGAACAGCAGGGCCATCGGCGCGCCGAAGAAGCGGCCGCGATGCACCTCCAGCATGTTGTCGGCCATGCGCGGGCCGAGACCCGCCTCGGCGGCGCGCCGGTCGTCGAGCCCAGCGCCGGTGCGGGCGTCGTAGGTGGCCTCGTTGCGCAGCGTCGCATGCGGGGCGTGCCAGCGGATGCGGATCGTCCCCGCCTCGGGGCCCGGCAGCGTCAGGGTCGCGAGAGCGGCCGTATGCGTCGCCGAAAAATCCGCCCAGGCCTTGTCGACCGCCGGGATTCCGTCGGGTGGCTTTCGATCGGACGACGTGTGATCGGATGACGTGTGATCAGCGGATTTGCGGCCGGATCCGCCCTCGGCGGGGCGCGTCTCGGCCCGATCCGGGGGCGCCTGTCCCGTGAGGAGCCATGTCGCGGCCGCGCGATACCCGTCGTAGGACCACCACAGGCCCGAGAGGGCGATGACCGCGTAGACCGGCAGCAGCCACGTCCCGGCGACGGCGTGAAGCGACCACCAGCGCGCCCGGCCGGGCCGGGCGAGGCTCGGCCGGAGCCAGACCCGCCAGCCGTGCCGTCCGGGCCAGCGCAGATACAGCCCGCTGCCGAGAAAGACGAGGAGGGCAATGGCGCACAGGCCGGTGATCGTGCGGCCCCATCCCTTACCGTCGCCGGGGATCAGCAGCCAGCGGTGCAGCGCCCGCACGGTGGCGAAGAACGCCTCCAGCCGCACGGGGCCGAGCACGGTTCCGTCCGTCGGGTCGGCATAGACGGAAGGTGGCCGTTCACCGCCGGCCCGGTCCCGGGCGAAGCGCGCCACGGCGCTCGGAACCACGCCGTGACCGGACGGCTCCGACAGGGTCAGCGCGGCGACCCGCCGCCCCGAAAGCTGCGCCTCGATCCGCGCCGCGAGGGCCGAGGGAGTGAGCGCCGGCCGGTCCTGCGGTGCCGCGACCTGCACCCGGTCGCGGTTGGCGAGCGCGGTGATCGCCTCCTCGTAGCTCATCAGCGCGCCCGTGAAGCCCATCAGCGCGAGCACGAGCCCGGCGGTGAGGCCGAGTGCCCAGTGCAGGCGAAACAGAACGGTGCGGACGGGGGAGAGGGCTGCGGGCATGCGGCTCCGGAAGGATCGGGCGGGTCTCGGTCGGCATCGCCCTCAGTAGCGGGCCGTCAGGCTGGCGAGCACCGTCAGGGGGGCACCGGGCAGGTTGTTGAAGGTGTTGAACGGCTGCTCGATGTAGCGCCGGTCGGTGAGGTTGCGGCCGTTCACGGCGAAGCGCCAAGTCGGATCGATCTCGTAGAACACCGTCGCATCGAGACGGGCATAGGCGCCGACCTTGTAGGTGTTGGTGATGTCGCCGAAGCGCTCGCCGACATAGGTGACGCCACCGCCGAAGCCGAAGCCCCGCAGGGGGCCGCCCTGGAACTGGTAGGTGGACCAGACGCTGGTGCTGAAGACCGGCGCCGCGGGCAGGCGGTTGCCGACGGGGATGAAGCGGTCCTTCGTGACCTCCGCATCGAGATAGCCGATGCCGCCGATGATCTTCCAGCCCGGCAGGATCTCGCCGGCGATGTCGCCCTCGAAGCCCTGCGCACGCTGCTCGCCGGTGATGATCGAGAAGCCGGTATTGACCGGATCGGAAGCGGCGACATTGGCCCGCAGGATGCGGAAGGCGGCGCCGCTCAGCGTGAGCCGGTCGGGAATCAGGTCGAAGCGGGCGCCGACCTCGACCTGCTCGCCGGTCTCCGGAGGTGGGCTCGCCACGTTGAGGATGTTGGCGCTCTGCGGGACGAAGGAGGTGGTGTAGCTGCCGTAGAGCGTCAGCGGCTCCACCGGTCGCCAGACGATCCCGACCCGCGGCGAGACGCCGGTCAGGTTCTGCTCCGGGGGGCGGGCCGCGTTGGTGGGCGTGCGCTGGAAGTAGAGCTGGTTGGCCGTATCGAACCGCACGCCCAGTACGAGTTGCAGACCGGGGAAGAACTCGATCTGGTCCTGCAGGTAGAGGCCGAACAGGCTGAGCTTCTGCCGCAGGTCGCTCTGGAGGCTCAGCGTGCCGACCTGCGGCACCGAGCCCCGGATCGGGTTGAGGAAGGAGACCGAGGTCGCCGCCCCTTGCGTCGTGAAGGGATGGCGGTAGCCGTCGACGATCTCGAACCCGGCGAGCCCCGTATGGCGGAAGCCGAACGGATCCTCGAACCGCACCAGCGCCTCGGTGCGGCTGTCGATCGAGTGGTAGATCGATTCCACCTCCGTCAGGCGCCGCGTCACCGAGGTGCCGGCGGCGTTGACGCCCGTGGCCCGGGTCGCGAACACGTCGAAGGCGCCCCACTGGCCGTTGATCGCCTGCCGCAGGGTCAGAGTCTCGTTGACGTCGTGCTCGGCGAGCAGGGTGATCGCGTTCGATTCGCCGTAGTAGCGCGACCACGGCTCGCCGTAGTAGCGGCGGACGTTGTCGAGCGGCACCCGGCCGCGGAAGGCGATCAGGCCCTCGTCGTACTGGCTGTGCTGACGGGTGAATTCGGCGTTGAGGTAGACGCGGGTCGACGGATCGGGATTCCAGAAGAAGGCCGGCGCGAAGAAGTGGCGGGAATTCTCCGGGCCGCCATAGTCGCGGAACGTGTCCTCGTTCTGGGTGCCGAAGCTGAAGCGGGCGGCGAGCCCCTCGACGCTCGGGATCGCCCCCGACACCGACCCTTGCGCGCGGCGGAAACCGAAGGAGCCGCCCTGGAGGGTCAGGTCGGCGGAGGGGGTGAGGGTCGGCTGGCGCGTGACGATGTTGATCAGGCCGCCGGGATCGCCCTGGCCGTAGAGCACCGAGGCCGGTCCCTTCAGCACCTCCACCCGCTCGACATTGGCGAGATCGCGCTGGGTCGGCTGGAAGGAATTGGCCGGGCTCTGCACCAGCCCGTCGATGGCGTAGGTCTGGGTGCGGAAGCCGCGCAGGATGTAGGTGTCGGAGCGGCCCTGGATCGTGCCTCCCGGCTGGACGTTGCTGACATTGGTGAGCGCGTCGGTGAGGCGGACGCTCTGCTGATCGACCAGCACCTCGCGCGGGACGACCTGGATCGATTGCGGCGTGTCGCGCAACGCTGTGTCCGTCCGCGTCGCGGTGGCCGAGCGGGCGGCGCGGTAGCCGACGACGGGGCCGCCCGCCCGCTCGCCGCTGCCCGTGACCGAGAGTTCGGCCAGCACCGCTTCGCCGGCTTCCGGCGGCACCGTCTGCGCGCGGGCGCCGAGGGGGAAGGCGAGGGAGCAGGCGAGGGAGCAGGACAGGGTGAGACCGGGCAGGAGGCTTGAACCGGCGAGCGGATTGAGCGGCCGACCTGTGTCGCGACCTGTTCTTCCCTGCGCTTCGGTGCCCATCGCCGTTCCGTTTCGAGAGCCGGCTCCTCGAAGCCGATACGGCGCGTTTACATAGGTTGCCTCGCGAGCTGCAAGGATTGGATCCGGCGTTCTGCCAACGGCTCCCGGTAAAAGATAACTTGTTGCCAAGTAACAACAAATTATTTCAGGTCTAAACTGCGCCTTGCTGCGTACCGGGCTGCGATCTCGACACGCCGCGCCAGGACCGATTGCCTCCGTTGATCACGGGAGCGTCGCGAAGCCGGGCGCCTCGGCTGCTCCGACTCCTCGGCGCGAGAGGCCGCCACGACGTTTGACCGCGACCGCCGACAACCCCGATCCAGAGACAGCATTGTGAGACGAAATGCGTGCTTAATCAGACAAAAAGATCCAAATTGTAATCATGAGACGATTTTGCGAGAATATGGGACGATATGAGGGGTCTCTGATTGAACTTGTTCTGAGTATTTAGGGGACGGGAAAGTCGGCTGCCTGTTGATGATGGCTTCGTTGGCGCGGTGAGCGCCTGCCTCAATCCGAGTGGCCGCATGTCACCGAGGACCACGCTCTCGTTTGCCGCACGGCCGAACCCGTGTGCCGGTGCTTTCGCCCTCGAAGAAGAGGCCCTTGCGGCGCAGGAGCGCTCTCTTCCGGACCGGGTGCCGGTTCGACGCGAGAGAACGCATCGAAGCAACGGCTTGGAGCCCCTCCCGATCACGAGGTCATCGGGAGCCGCTCCAGTCCGAAGCTGACATCGGCGTCTCCCCAAAATCCTATCGTCTCGAAGAGCCATCCTCCCTTGAGCAGCCTCGCCGAACTGGTCGACACGGTCGAGCAAACCCTCAGGACGGTCGACGCGTCGCATCATCGGCGGATGCTTCTCGGCGTGACCGACCTGCTCGTCGGCCTGTCCGCCTCGCTCTCGAACGTCCATTGGGAGACGTTCGATGAAGTGCTCGGACGACTCGTCAGTGCGGCGGAGGTCGATGCGCGGCAGGCGGTGGCCGAACATGTCGGCACGTTGGCGCAGGCGCCACCCGGCCTCGTCCGCCAGCTTGTCGCGGACAAGGCCGGCCTCGTTGCCGGGCCGATCCTCCGCAGCCGGATCGCATTGTCCGATGCCGTCCTGATTCACGTGGCGCAGAGCCGCAGTCAGGACCATCTGGCCGCCATCGCCCAGCGGACCGTGCTCAGCGAGCCGGTCTGCGAGGCCGTGGCCGCCAAGGGGAACGACGCCGTTCTTCGCATCTTGCTCGCCAATGCCGGCGCGCAGCTCTCGAACAGGACCCTGTTCCTCATGGCGACGCGCTTCGAGGACGAAGCCACGCTGACCGCAGGGTTGGCACAGCGAATGGATCTTTTGCCGCGACAGCGGGCGGAGCTTCTGCGCGAGCGTCGCTACGAACGGGCGCGGGCGCGCATGAATGGCGGCGCGCCGCAGGCCTGGAAGGGCTCCAAAGCCGAAGCGGCGGTCGCCCTGCGAATCAAGATCGGCCTGGATGACGGCGACGTCCAGCATTGGCTGAGCAATGGTCGTACGACCGAAGCGCTGCTCGCCCTTGCCCATCTGGCCCGCATTCCCGCCGACCACGTCTTCGCCGCCCACGCTTCCGCGGATCTTCGGCGCCTGACGTTGTTCGTTCGCTGCGCAGGGCTCGGAACGGCGACGCTGGCTCGCCTTCTCTGCACCGTGGAGCGACCGGAGGCGCGGGGAGACCTCGGCAGGATCCTGTCCGCGTTCAGGGCCCTCTCCGTCGAACAGGCGCGCGCCGCCCTCGAACAGGAGGCCCTCATCGGCGAGGCCTAGAGCGCATTTTGACGAAGTGGAAGCCGCTTCGCCGAAGGAATGCGCGTCAAATCAGAGCCCTAGAGGCGCCGACCTGATGCAATCAGATCGGGTGCGGTTCGAGGCGTCCGGCAACCGTGCCGGGCCGCGAGCCCTCGCCTTGGCCGTCCTCTTGGGTCTACGATCGAGACGGTCGTTCCGAAGGGCGGTCCCCGGCTGTCGGGACGACGCTCCAGGAGCGCGATTGCCGCCGCGGGGCGCACCGACATGCGACGCCTTCTCAAGTTCCTGCACACGATGGGGGCGGTCGGGCTGATGGGGGCGATGGCCTGCCTCATCGTCCTGCTGAGCCTCACCCCGCCGCCCGATTCGCTCGCCGGCTACGCCCTGATGCGCGGGGCGATGGGCGCCGTCGCCACCTGGATCTTCCTGCCCTCCCTCGCCCTGACGCTGGTCGCCGGGCTCCTGGCGGTCGCGCTGCATCCGGGTTTCCGCGAGGCGGGCTGGGCCTGGGTCAAGCTCGCCACCGGCGTGCTGGTGTTCGAGGGCGGCTTCGTCGGCATCCAGGGGCCGATGCAGGAGGAGGCCCGGCGCAGCGCCGCCGCGCTCCGCGGCGAGATCGATCCCGCCACCCTCACCGGCGCCCTGGCGGCCGAGCGCAACACGCTCTGGGTGATTCTCGCCGTCGCGGTGCTCAACGTCGTGCTCGGCATCTGGCGGCCGCGCATCCTGCGGCTTCCCCGCCCCGACCTGTCGCGGCCGGCCTGACGGATTGCGCCTGCCCTGAGCGTCTTCGAGGGGAACGGTTTCCGGCGAAGTCTCGTTGCGGCCCCCGGGGACGTGTCGGATACAAGGGGTGCGTCCGCACGGCTTGCCGCAGGCAGGACGGACGAGACGGATCGCAGGACGGCGGAGGAGCGCGATGGCGACGCGAGGCTTTACCGGGCGGCCCCCCGCCGCTTCGATCCGCGAGCGGCTTCCACCGGGCCAATACCTTACCGACGACTTCCCCGTGCTCCAGCTCGGACCGACGCCGCGCGTTTCGACCGAGGGCTGGCGTTTCACCCTGCGCCACGGCTCGCGGCCGCTGGCGAGCTGGAGCTGGGACGAGTTCGCGCAACTGCCCCGCACCCGCTGGGGCGGCGACATCCACTGCGTGACCAAATGGTCGAAGTTCGACACCGCCTGGGAGGGGGTGAGCTTCGACGACATCCTGGCGGCGGCCGGCCTCGAGGCGCCGACGGGCTTCCTCCTGGCGGAGAGCCACGACGACTACACCACCAACGTGCCGGTGGCGGATCTCACCGGCGGACGGGCGATGGTGGCGACCCTCTACGACGGCAAGCCGATCCCGCCCGACCACGGCGGCCCGGCCCGTCTCCTCGTGCCGCACCTCTATTTCTGGAAGAGCGCCAAATGGGTGAAGGGCCTGCGCTTCACGGAAAGGGACGAGGCGGGCTTCTGGGAACTGCGCGGCTACCACATGTACGGCGACCCCTGGCGTGAGCAGCGTTTCAGCGGCGACTGAAGGATGGCCCGACGTGAACGGCTCAGCGCCCTCTCCCTGGCGGGCCGCGACGATCCGGGCGATCACGCCCGTGACGCCGCGGGTGAAGAGCTTCCGCTTCGATCCCCTGGACCGGCCGCACCGGGCCGGGCAGCACGTCGATGTGCGCCTCACCGCACCCGACGGCTATCAGGCGCAGCGCAGCTACTCCATCGCCTCGGCACCGGGTGACCCGGCGGGCATCGAACTGATGATCGAGGGGCTGGAGGCGGGCGAGGTCTCGGGCTTCTTCGACACGGTCGCCGAAGTCGGCGACGCGATCGAGCTGCGCGGCCCCCTCGGCGCCTTTGCCTGGAGCCCGGAGGAGGGCGGACCGGTGCTGCTGATTGGCGGCGGCTCCGGCGTCGTGCCGCTGCTCGCCATGGTGCGCGAGCGCGCCCTGCGCGCGCCGGAGGTGCCGATGCTTCTGATCTACTCGGTGCGCAACGCCGCCGAGGCCATCGCCCGGGCGGAACTCGCCGCGCGCTCCCGCGACGAGACCGGCTTCGACCTGACGCTGCTGCTCACCCGCGAGGGCCCGACCGCGGGCCGGCGCATCGACCGGGTGATGATCGACACGGCGATCGAATGCCTCGGGATGCCGCGCCACGCCTTCGTCTGCGGCGGCAACGGCTTCGTCGGGACTGTGGCGGACCTGCTGGTGGATGCCGGCGTCAAGCCGGGCGTGGTCCGCACGGAGCGCTTCGGCGGCTGATCGTCCCCGATCCGCCGCCGGAGCGGCGGGTGTCAGCCCTCCTCGTCGCCGTCCGTATCGTTGTCGATCAGGTCGGAGACGTCGTCGTCGCCGTCCTCTTCCTCCAGGAAGGTGTCGTCGTCCGCACCCCCGCTGGCGTCGTCGCCGCTCTCTTCGTCGTCGACGCTGATATCGGTATCGTCCTCGCTGGCCTCCGCCTCGTCGAGGGAGACGATCTCCGGACCGCCCTTCTCGTCCTCGTCCTCGTCGTCATCCGAGCGGCTGGCGACGGGCGGGGCCACGCGCGACGTCGCGACTTGGTAGATCGTGCCGCATTTCGGGCAGGTCGCCGGATCACGGTCGAGATCGTAGAACTTGGCACCGCAATTCATGCACTGGCGTTTGACGCCGAGTTCCGGTCTAGCCACGGCTGCAAACCTCTGGGGACGGATAGGGGGAAAGGATCCGGGAGAGCGGCCCCGTTAGTCGCAGCCTCCGCCCATGTCAAACGTCATGTGGCGTCGTGTGCGGGGCGGCGCGCCGATGTGCGGAGCCGTGGGCTTGGCCGGAACGCGCAGGGCGGGAGAAGCGGGGGCGTCAGGCCCGGCGCGACCACTTGCTCTGCCGCCGCTCGACGGTGACGCGCAGGAAACGACCGAACGGCGTACCGCCCACGCGTCCGCTGCGATCGAACCCGTGCAGGACGGCTTCGAGGGCGACGATGCGTTCGCTGGGGCGGCGATAGGCGCTCTCCAGCTCGTTCAAGGCATCGAGGACGCGTTGTCCGGCCGCCGAATCGGCGGCGGTGGAGGCGTGATCGACCTTGCGCAGGCACTGGCTCACGGGCGTCATGGCGCTCAACATAAACCTATGTTCAGCTTTGTCGAGGCTTCGAGGCTGTTCCACGCCTCCTTTCCGCGCATTCCCCACAGAACGAATGCGCAGTGGCAAGTAGAGCGTCCTCCGGCAAGCGATCAGCGGTAGCAGGCTGTTCTCCTGCGAGCGTTTTTCGGCAGAGGGGCTGAGGGGATCGGCATCATCCTACCGCGATGCAGCTCGCTCCGGATCGGCGAAAGCGGCCGGGTGCGCTCCGCTGGCGGCCTTCCGGATGACGCGGGCCGGCCCGCATGGTAGGGGCGCCCGTCGCGCCGGGCCCTTCCCGGCGGGCGGCCCTCGGTGCCCTCTCGGGTGCCGATACGCCTCAGCGCTCGAGCAAGACGTAAGTTCCCGTGTCGCACGATTCCGAACCGCAGCCCGTCACCGCGCATCCCGCAGGCCCCCTGACCGGGGCCCTGAAGCCGCCGGGCGACAAGTCGATCTCCCACCGGGCGATGATCTTCGGCCTGCTCTCCGTCGGCGAGACGCGGGTCGAGGGATTGCTGGAGGGCGACGACGTGCTGCGCACCGCCGCCGCCGTGAAGGCCCTGGGCGCACAGGTGACCCGCGAGGGTGAGGGCCGCTGGCGGATCGTCGGCGTCGGCATCGGCGGGATGCAGGATCCGGATGGCGTGCTCGATTTCGGCAATGCCGGCACCGGTTCGCGGCTGATGATGGGCGTGGTCGGCGGCCAGCCCGTCACCGCGACCTTCGACGGCGATGCGAGCCTCCGCAAGCGGCCGATGCGGCGCATCCTCGATCCGATCCTGAAGATGGGGGCCGAGGTCGTGTCCGAGGCCGAGGGCGGACGTGTGCCGCTGACGCTCAGGGGCCCGCGCGAGGCGATTCCGATCCGCTACGAGCTGCCGGTCGCTTCGGCGCAGATCAAATCGGCGGTGCTGCTCGCCGGGCTCAACGCGCCGGGCACCACCACCGTCATCGAGAAGGCCGCCTCCCGCGACCACACCGAGCGGATGCTGCGCCTGTTCGGCGCGGACGTGTCCGTGACGCCGTCGGGAGAGGGCGGCCACGGCCGCACCGTGACGCTAACCGGACAGCCGACCCTGCGCGGCACCGACGTGATCGTGCCGGCCGATCCGTCGTCGGCCGCCTTTCCCCTGGTGGCGGCGCTGATCGTTCCGGGCTCCGAGGTGACCCTGCGCGGCGTGATGATGAATCCGCTGCGCACCGGGCTCATCACCACGCTGATCGAGATGGGCGCTGACATCGAGCGCCTCGACGAGCGCGAGGAGGGGGGCGAGACGGTGGCCGACCTGCGGGTGCGCGCGAGCCGCCTGCACGGCGTCGAAGTGCCCGCCGAGCGGGCGCCGTCGATGATCGACGAGTACCCGATCCTCGCGGTCGCGGCGGCCTTCGCCGAGGGCACGACCCGGATGAACGGCCTGCACGAATTGCGCGTCAAGGAATCCGACCGGCTCGCAGCGGTCGCCGCCGGGCTCGCCGCCAACGGCGTCGGCTACGACATCGAGGGCGACGACCTGATCGTGACCGGCAAGGGCGAGCCGCCCGTGGGCGGCGGCACGGTCGCGACCCATCTCGATCACCGCATCGCCATGGCGTTCCTCGTCATGGGGCTCGCTACGAGGAAACCCGTCACCGTGGACGACGGCGCGATGATCGCCACGAGCTTCCCGAGCTTCCGCCCGACCATGCTGGCGCTCGGCGCCCGGATCGAGGACGGGGCCGCCGCATGATCACGGACAGCCTCGGCGCGCACGGCCGGGCCGCGCCCCTCTTGATCGCCATCGACGGACCGGCCGCCTCGGGCAAGGGGACGCTCGCCAAGCGCCTCGCCCTGCATTACGGCCTGCCGCATCTCGATACCGGCCTGCTCTACCGCGCCGTGGCGCTGACCCTGATCGACGAGGGGAGCGACCTCGACGATACCGGGGCGGCGGCGCGGGCCGCCTCCGCCCTCTCGGCCGAGCGACTCTCCGATCCGCGCCTGCGGGAGCGGGCGATGGGCGAGGCGGCCTCGCGGGTCTCCTCCGTGCCGGAGGTGCGCGCCGCGCTGCTGTCCTGGCAGCGGCGCTTCGCCGAGAACGCCGAGGGCGCGGTGCTCGACGGGCGCGACATCGGCACGGTGGTCTGCCCGCAGGCGCGGGTGAAGCTGTTCATCATCGCCGCCCCGGAGGAGCGGGCGCGGCGGCGCCACCGCGAGCTGCTCGGCCGCGGCGAGGAGACGACGCTCGCCGCGATCCTCGCCGACATCCGCGCCCGCGACGCCCGCGATTCGAGCCGCGCCGCCGCGCCGCTGAAGGCCGCCGAGGATGCGGTGGTGCTCGACACCACCGAACTCGATGCCGAGGCCGCCTTCGCCGAGGCGGTCGCCATCGTCGAGCGCCTCAAGGCCGCCTGAGGATGGCCGCCTGAGGATGGCCGCCTGAGGATCTTGTCGGATCTCGTGCGACATCCGTCCGGCCCCTTCGACCCGGCGGATGTCGGCTCGGCTCACCGGCGGCGTTAGCCCCCCGGTCCGTCTCCGCCGAGCCAAGCCGTCGCTCGCGCAGCCAGGGCCTGCGGATCGCCCGAGAGGTGCAGCCGCTTGGTGCGCGAAGTCTCGCCGGAGACGAGCGTCACCTCCGACTTCCGCAGCCCGAGGCTCTTGGCGACGAAGGCGGTGAGGGCCGCATTGGCAGCGCCCTCGACCGGCGGGGCCGCGACCCGCAGACAGAGGACCGGCCGCCCGTCCGGCTCCGCGCGAATCCCGTCGAGGCCGGTGCGGCCGGCCCGCGGCGTCAGCCGCACCGCGAGGATGAGGCCGTCCGCGCAGGCGGTGAAAGGGCATTGCGTCACGAAGGTCACTCTGGCGCCGTTTCCCGACCGTGGAGGCGATCCTGCATCGGCAGGTCCCAGTCCCGGTCGAGCCCTGTCAAGCATCGCCCCGGACGAGGATCGCCCCCTTTCGAAAGACGAGGCTTTGGTTGCCGCAAGAGCCGCTCCGTCGATCACGTGACGAAGAGTGGCGGACCTGTGCCCGAGCCACCCCTCAGCGTCGTCGCCCGAGGCGGGTCGCGAGAGGGCAGCGGGCAACAGGGGCGTGGCGGCGAAATCTGTGCGAAGCGCCGGCCCGAAGCGTCGTGAGAGCCTCACGCCTTCGTGAAGCTCGCCCAAGATGGAGCCTGTTTGGCTTGTCCCGCGTATCCCGGCAGCGTCGAGGTTGCCTCATCCCCGGTCGCGGCAACCTGAGCGCATGGGATCGCGCACTACCACAGGTTATTGCAGCTGTCGTAGCCACGAGATGTCGAGCCGCAGCGCAGCAAGATTTAACCTTTGTGGGTTTCTTCTTGCCCGACGCAGGCCGCAAGACTCGATGATGCCGAACCGCCCGGACGACGCCGACATCATGTACCGTCTCCTGGTCCAGGGGGTAACGGACTACGCGATCTACATGCTGTCCCCGGACGGCACCGTCGTGAACTGGAATGCTGGGGCGCAGCGCGCCAACGGCTACACGGCCGAAGAGATCATCGGGAATCACTTCGCCCGCTTCTACACGCGGGAGGATCGCGCCGCGGGATTGCCCGGGCGGAATCTCGAGACAGCGCGTCAGGAGGGCCGGTTCGAGGCTGAGGGCTGGCGCCTGCGCAAGGACGGCTCACGCTTCTGGGCCCATGTCGTCATCGATGCGATCCACGACGACGATGGCCGCTTCATCGGCTTTGCCAAGATCACCCGCGACAACACCGAGAAGCGCGCCAGTGCCGTCAAGCTCGATGCCGCCCTCGGCAATCTCGACCTTGCTATGTCCAACATGGTCCAGGGTCTGTGCCTCATCAACGGCGAGGGGCGCGTGGTGCTCGCCAACGAGCAGATGCACGAGATCCTCGCGGGGCCGGGCTGCGATCCGCTCGTGGGCGCGACGATCGGAACGGTGCTGTCCGACGCACTGAGCGAGACCGCCGCTCTCGTCTTCGTGACGGACCACTTGCGCCCCGACCTCGGCCTCGACAGCTCCGCGGTCTCCGAGATCGTTCATCGGGAGCGGATCCTGTCGGTCACGACCCGACGCCTTGCCGCAGGGGGCTGGGTCTCGACCTTCGTCGATGTGACCGAGCGGCGCCAGTTCGAGCAGCAGATCCAGCACTTGGCCCAGCACGATCCCCTGACGGATCTGGCCAACCGCGCGACGCTGCATCAGGCCCTGACCGAGACCCTGGCCTCCGAGACGTGGGAGAGCTGCGCCGTCCTCTACATCGATCTCGACCGCTTCAAGCCGATCAACGACACGTTCGGCCACGCCGCCGGCGACCAACTCCTCCAGGAGGTTGCCCGGCGCCTGCGGCGGACGGTGCGGGCACAGGATGTTATCGCGCGCCTGGGCGGCGACGAATTCGCGGTGATCCTCAGGCCCTCCGATCCGCGGCAACTGGCGGGCACCGCGCAGCAGATCCTCGAAGTCCTCAATCAGCCCTACGCTGTCCGGAGGCTCCCGATCCGGATCGGCGCCAGTATCGGCATCGCCGCCGCGCCGCTGGCCGGGCGCGATCCCGACCTGCTCCTGCGCAATGCCGACCTCGCCCTCTACGAGGCCAAGAAGGAGGGTCGGAACCGCTACAGCTTCTACAACCCGTCGATGGGCGACATCGCCGCGGCCCGGGCGAGCCTGGAAGCCGACCTGAACCGGGCCGTGGAGCGGCGCGAATTCGTCCTGCACTACCAGCCGATCGTGCGCGCCCGCACCGGTGCGACCATCGGCTTCGAGGCGCTGCTGCGCTGGCGGCGGCCGGACGGGGTGGCGATCTCGCCCGCGGACTTCGTGCCGGCGGCCGAGGAGGCGGGGCTGATGCCCGAGATCGGTGCCTGGATCCTGGCCGAGGCGTGCCGCGAGGCGGCGGCCTGGCCCGCCCATCTCACCGTGGCGGTCAACGTCTCGGCGACGCAACTGCGCAGCGCCCTGTTCATCGACGCCGTCGAGCAGGCGCTGGCCGCGAGCGGTCTGGCGCCGCACCGGCTGGAGGTCGAGATCACCGAGACGGCGGTGCTCCAGAACCGCGAACTCGCCCTCAGCCTGCTCCAGCGGCTGCGGACCATGGGGGTGATGATCGCGCTCGACGATTTCGGCACCGGCTACTCGTCGCTGAGCTTCGTCCACACCTTCCCGCTCACGCGCCTCAAGATCGACCGGAGCTTCGTCCAGGGGCTCGGTCAAGATCCGCAATCGACGGCGATCGTGCGGGCCATCATCGGCCTGTCGCGCAGCCTCCGCCTGGCGGTGACGGCCGAGGGCGTGGAAACGGAGGAGCAGCACCGGCTCCTGGCGCGGGAGCGCGGTCTCGACCTGCAGGGCTATCTGCTGGGTCGCCCGGAGTTGCCGGCCCGCTTCGATACCGTCGGCGCGCCGCGCAAGCCGCTGCGCCGCGCCGAAGCACGATCCATCTGAGGAACCGCGATCCTCGCGAGCCGCCTGATCGCGGCCTGACCGCTTCCGGCCAGATCCGCGCCGGCCAGAATCACGCTGGCGATGTCCGCGAGCGCCGACGCATCGCCCTCGGCCGGGTCGGTGATAGAGGTCGGGGACGCGGCACCGCGAGCCGCGGCTTTGACGGATTTCCTGCCAATCCCGTGCCTCCGGTCCAGTGCAATGCTTGAACTTGTCCGCACAGACGAAGCTCAATTGTGCACAAGAGGCAGATTGAGGCCGAGGTCAGCGCAGATGAAGGGCCCGGATGCGCTTGCGCCGTCCGGGTCAGACTGGTAGCGGGTTGTCCGTTGCCGGTTTAGCTCAGTTGGTAGAGCAACCGCCTTGTAAGCGGTAGGTCGCGAGTTCGAGTCCCGCAACCGGCACCATTCCCGCTTCTGATCTTGCCGAGGGGCGGGCTGATTCCGTCCCATGACGCTGTCGTGTCGGGCGCCCGCTATCCTGGAACGATCCGCGCCTCAAGCGCCGGAGACCGCCTTCGAGCGCGCGGCGGGAGCATCCATTTCACAACTCCAAGAGTTATAACCAAGGATGGTGCGCCTGCGCGTGCTTTGAGGCTCTGTCCGGTGGCGGCGAATGCGCTCGACCACGGGGGGAGGGCACAGATCCGGATGGGGCGTTCGGAGAAATGCGCAGCGCGTTGAGCTTCACGCCGCCCGATCTGCAGGAGGCGCGGCTCGACACGGTGCGCCGCCGCTTCGTCTTCTACGTTCCCGGTTACGATCCCGAGGCCCGGACCCGCTACCGGCTGCTCTTCGTGCGCGAATGGGCCCGCTACGCCAAGCGGTTCGGCGGCGGCGGGCGCGCGATCTCCCGCGCCGACCTGAGCGAGGACGGGCTGGTTCAGAGCTGGACCGTGACGGCGCCCGAGCAGGGCGAGGGGGCCGAGACCCGCTACGACGTTCTCCTGTGGGACGACATCGTCGCCGCCGACTTCGCCCGCTCCCGCTTCCTCAGCGTGGCGCTCCTCGTCGCGGGCACCCTGCATGCGATCCTGCTCGGCCTGCTGTTCCGCTTCTACCGGCTGAACTGGAAATACGGGAACGTCATCCTCTACCCCTTCGTGATGGTGATCCTCCTCACCGCTCTGTCGGCCGTCATCGCGGTGGTGGTGCATGCCCATCTCGGCAATGCGTTCGGCCACAGCCTCGGCCTGCCGCTTTGGGTCTCGTTGCCGCTGGGCGTGGCCGCGGGCCTCGTCTGGATCAAGGCCATCGAGGCCTTCCTGAACCGCGTCTTCTTCTGGCAGCTCCTCAACGACTGGGTGTTCAATTGGCAGCACGGTCAGGGCTGGCGGCCCGATTACGAGCGGCGCCTCGATGCCTTCGCCGGACACATCCTGTCCCGTCTCGCGGCGCGGAGCGCGGCGGGGGAGACGGCCGACGAGGTGATGATCGTCGGTCATTCCTCCGGTGGGCTGACGGCGGTGGAGGTCGCGGCCCGGGTGCTCGCCCGCGATGCGGAGATCGGCACCTCGGGGGCAAGCCTGTCCCTCGCGACGCTGGGGTCGGGATTGCCGCTGGTGGCGATGCAGCCCGCGGCCGTGCGCCTGCGATCGGAGATCGCCCGCCTCGTCACGGAGCGGCGCCTCGTCTGGTGCGATTTCCACGCTCCCCAGGACTGGATGAACTTCCCCGGCTTCAATCCGCTGCACGACCTCGATCTCGGCCTGGGCGGCGCCCCGGTTGCCAATCCCCTGATCCGTTCGGCGCGCTTCCGCGACTTGCTCTGTCCGGAGACCTATCGCCGGGTGCGCTTCCGGCCCTTCCGGATGCACTTCCAGTTCCTTCTCGCGAACGAGCGGCCCGGCGCCTACGACTTCTTCGCGATGACCCTGGGCCCGCAACGGCTGCGCGAGCAGGTGCTCGCTCCCGCTGCGTGCCCCGAACGTGAGCCCGCCCTTCCGCTCTGATCCGGCGTCGCCGCGCGCCCGTGCCCGCGCATGGCGGGTGAAAGTCGGCCTTGAGGCTGATGCGAGTTTTCATCGTTGCCGTCGGCAGTCACGGCGATGTCCTTCCGCTCCTCGCCATCGCGGCCGAGCTGCGGCGGCGGGAGCACGCGGTCACCCTGGCGGCGCCCGCACCCTTCGCCGCGATGGCCGCGCGGGCGGACCTTCCGTTCTTCGCCATCGGGACGGAGGAGGATTACCGTCTCGCCGCGGCCGAGGCCGAACTCTGGCGCCCCTGGCGCGGCGTCGGGGCGATGTTCCGCCACGTCTCGGCCGCGACCGAGCCGGTCTATCGCTGGCTGGCTGCGAATGCCCAGCCGGGCGAGAGCGTCGTGGTCGCCTCGACGCTGGCGCTCGGCGCCCGGGTCGCGCAGGAAAAGCTCGGGCTGGATGTGGTCACGGTGCATCTCATGCCCCTGCTCGCCGGGAGCCGCGCCGATCCGCCGGTACTCCCCGGCCTGCCGCTCCCCGAGCGGCTGCCGGCCCGCTTCCGCCATTGGATCGGGCGCGGCGCGGACCGCTTCGTCATCGGTCCCGCCGCCCTGCCGGCCCTGAACGAATTCCGGGCGCGGCTCGACCTGCCGCCGGTGCAGCGGCTCCGCCGGTGGTGGAGCAGTCCGCAGCGCGTCCTCCTCACCTTCCCCAAATGGTACGCCGCGCCGCAGCCCCACCGGATGCCGCAATCGCTGCAGGTCGGTTTCCCCCTCGCGGACCGCTTCGGCGACATCGCCGAGCCGGAACCCGCCGTCGCGCGCTTCCTCGAAGCGGGCCCCCCGCCGCTCGCCTTCACATACGGCTCGGCCATGTCCCGCAGCCAAACCTTCTTCCGCACCGCCCTGCGGATCTGCGCCGAGCTCGGCCGTCGCGGCATCCTCCTGGCGCCCCAGAGCGGGCAGGTTCCGGCCCGTCTGCCGGACGGCGTGCTGCACGTGCCCTACGCCCCGTTCAGCCGCGTGCTGCCCCGCTGCGCCGCTCTCGTCCATCACGGCGGAATCGGCACGGTCGCGCAGGCGCTCGCCGCCGGCATCCCGCAGCTGGTGGTGCCTGTCGCCTTCGATCACTTCGATGAGGCACGCTGGCTGCGGCGGCTCGGCGTCGGCGCCGCCTTGAGCCGCCGCCGCTTCACGCCCGGGCGCGCCGCGCCGACGCTGCGCCACCTGCTGACCGATCCGCGTGTCGCCCAGGCCTGCACGGCGGCCAAGGCCCGGATGGCGCAGGAGGACGGCGTCGCGGAAGCGTGCGACGCTGTGGAGGCCTTCGCGCGAACGATCCGCCCGCCGGCCGGCTGAGCCTCACCGCCGGCCCTCGATCCTCGTGAAGGGGCGTCTCTACAGCGTGAAGCGGTCCACTTCCTCCAGCAGCCGCACGAAGGTGCGCGCGCCGTGATCGAGGGCGGCCTCGCCGGCCTCCGCCGTGCCGAGGCGGGCGTCGCCCAGCGCGCCGGACGGGTGCAGGTCTTCCGTCTTCCAGGCGAAGGCCGCCGGGCGGCCGGCACGCAGCAGGGTGAAGTCGCGCGCCATCGCCACCGTGCGGGGCGCGAACGCCGCGACGTGCTCCCGCCGCACGAGATCGGGCCTCAGCGCCAGCATCAGCGCGGTCTCGATGCCGCCGGCATGGATGCCGTGGCGGATCTCCTCGGCCGGAAACAACCCCTCGGGCAAACCGAGCCGGCTCCACGAGGTCGTGACCGCGACCATGCCGAACTGGCCGCGCAACTCACCCGCCACGAGGTCGATGAGCGCGCTGTTGCCGCCATGCGAGGAGACAATGACGAGCCGCGTGCAGCCCGCCCGGTGCAGGCTCGCGCCGATTTCGGTCCAGGCGGCGAGCGCCGTGGCGGCGGTCAGGGTCAGGGTGCCGGGAAAGGAATCGTGCTCGTCCGACTTGCCGACCGCCTGGACCGGCAGGAGCAGCACGTCGAGCCCATCCGGGACCAGCCGCGCCACCCGCTCCAGATAGCCCTCCGCGATCAGGGTATCGGTGCCGAGCGGCAGGTGAGGGCCGTGCTGCTCCACCGCGGCGACCGGAAGCACGGCGATGGCCCGGCTCATGTCGCGGGTGCGGATCTCCTCCGTCGTCAGGTCGAGCCAGGATCGCGCCGGCATGCTCTCGTCTCCGTTGCCGCAGACCTGGACGCTTCCGGCCTCAACGGGTCCTTAGTCAAGATGCCAGATAATTTGCCGGATCATCCCTGTTGCCGGCTCCCGACACCCGTGAAGACGCTCCCTCCGAACCCGTCTACCGCGCCCCCGCCCGAGACGGCCGCGGAAGATAGCTTCGCCGCCGAGGCGATGCGGCGGGAATTGGCCCGTCTGCGGGAGATGCTGGAGCAGAATTCCGACTGGATCTGGGAGGTCGATGCCCAGGGGCGCTACACCTACGCGTCGCGCCAATGCGTCGCCCTGCTCGGCCGCGAGCCCGAGGAGGTGGTGGGGTGCACGCCCTTCGACTTCATGCCCCCGGACGAGGCCGAGCGAATCGGCCGGATCTTCGCCGCCATCGCTGCGGAACGCCGGCCGTTCGCTCAGCTCCTCAACCGCAATCTGCGCAAGGACGGCCGCCTCGTCGTGCTGGAGACGAGCGGCGTGCCGCTGTTCGGTCCGGAGGGAGAGTTGCGCGGCTATCGCGGCATCGACCGGGACGTGACCGAGCGAGAGGCGGAGAACGAGCGTCTTCGCCATACCGCCCGCCACGACGATCTGACCGGTTTGCCCAATCGGATGTACCTGCGCGAGCATCTCGCCGGGCGGCTCTCCATCGGACGCCGGCCCGGGGTGCTCTGCCTCGATCTCGACGGCTTCAAACCGGTCAATGACCGCCTCGGCCACGCCGCGGGCGACCTTGTCCTGACCGAGATCGGTCGCCGTCTGGCCGAGCTGGCCATGCTTCAGGGCTTGTTCGCGGCCCGGCCCGGGGGCGACGAATTCGTCCTGATCGTGCCGGACGGCGCGACGGTCTCTATCGAGACCGTGCGCGCCGTCATCGCCGCACCCATCGCGATCGCGGCCGAGACGGTGCGGGTCTGTGCCAGCTTCGGTGCCGCCCGGGCAGCAGGACCCGAGGATACCGTTGATGCCCTGCTCGCGCGGGCGGACCGTGCCCTTTACGCGTCCAAGGCGCTGGCAGGGAAAGGCGGCGAGGGGGCCGGCGTCAGCGGCGGCGGCTGAGGAGCCAGCCGAGGCCGAAGGCCGTCGCAGCGACGAGAGCCAGCGTCGTGCCGCGGTTCTCCTCGGCCCGCACGGCGAGCGCACGGCCGCGCCGATGCGCCTCATCATGGAGGTGACGCCCGCGGGTGCGGGCCTCGTCGCGCAGATGCCGGCCGCGGGAGGCCACTTCGTCGGCGAGGCGGTAACCGTCCTCGTAGAGGTCCTCGGCGCGCTCGCGGGTCCGGCCATAGGCCGCCTGCGCCACGCCGGCGACCTGCTCGTAGGCGCCCTCGACCTGCGGACGGGCGCGACCCGCCACGGCGCCGAGCGCGGTACGGCCGCGGCCCTTGAGGTTGCGGAATCCGCCCTCGATCTGGTCCCTGTTCATGATGAATTCCTTTTGATCAAATTCGTCGTGTCGAACTCGTCGTGTCGAGCCCCGCCCAAAGGCGCCGTTTCAAACGAAGAAGCCGCACCCGGTCGGGTGCGGCTCCGGCCGTCGGGTCACTGATGGGGAAGACCGCCGGCCCTCGCGCCTCAGAGCTTGCTCTTGACCGCATCCGCGGCGTTCTTGACGCCGTCCTTGGCACCGCCGACGGCGCGCTGGGTCTTGCCTTCGACCTCCTGAGCCTTGCCCTCGGCCTGCAGCTTCTCGTTGCCGGTCACCTTGCCGACGCTCTGCTTGATGTTGCCAGCGGCCTCGTTGGCGGCACCCTTGATCTTATCGGTCGTGCTGCTCATCGGGTTTCTCCGTTCATTGTTTTCGCACCGCGTCTCGGCGCTCTCGGCAAGCTGAACGGGATCCACAGGCGCTTGGTTCCACTCCTATGATGGGGTGTGTCTCGCCGCACGCCTGCTGCCGATTGCATTCAATTTCCCGCTACTCCGCAGCGGCGTTCAAAAAATATCTGCGCGGCGGCCAAATATTTTCCTGTCAGCGCCCGGCTCACGAGCGGTTACGTATGCGGTATCCAAAATTCCACTATGGCTAAGCCGGGCGCACGTTCCGGTCTGCCAAGAAGATGTGAGATCGAGGGACCGCTCCATGGCCGTTGAAGCCGCCGATCCATTGCCCGGCACACCCGCCTATTCCGCCTCTCGTGCCGACTCGCCGGTGGGCGGGCGCTGGGGGCAGCTCATCCTCGGCGTGCTGTGCATGTCGATGATCGCCAACCTGCAGTACGGCTGGACGCTGTTCGTCAACCCGATCAACGACAAGTACCAGTGGGGCAAGCCGGCGATCCAGGTCGCCTTCACGATCTTCGTGCTGACCGAGACCTGGCTCGTTCCGATCGAGGGCTGGTTCGTCGACAAGTACGGCCCGAAGGTCGTCACCCTGTTCGGCGGCGCGCTCTGCGCCATCGGCTGGGCGATGAACTCGGTCGCCGACTCGCTGTGGTTCCTCTATCTCGCCGCCGCCATCAGCGGCATCGGTGCGGGCGCGGTCTACGGCACCTGCGTCGGCAACGCCCTCAAGTGGTTCCCCGATCGCCGTGGCCTCGCCGCCGGCCTCACCGCCGCGGGCTTCGGTGCGGGCTCGGCGCTCACCGTCATCCCGATCGCCGCGATGATCCGCGACAGCGGCTACGAGCAGACCTTCCTCGCCTTCGGCCTCGGCCAGGGCATCGTGGTCATGGTCGCCGCCCTGCTGCTGTCCTCGCCGAGCGCCGCCTACAAGGAGCGGATGCTCGCCGGCCGTGTCAGCCCCAACGCGACCAGCCGCCGCCAGTACTCCTCGGCCGAGATGGTCCGCACGCCGGTCTTCTGGCTGATGTACGCGATGTTCGTGATGATGGCCGCCGGCGGCCTGATGGCGACCGCCTCGCTCGCGCCCATCGCCAAGGACTTCCAGGTCGATTCGATCCCGGTCTCGCTCATGGGCCTGACCCTGCCGGCGCTGACCTTCGCGCTCACCATCGACCGGGTGCTCAACGGCGTGACGCGGCCGGTCTTCGGCTGGATCTCCGACCGGATCGGGCGTGAGAACACCATGTTCCTCGCCTTCATGGTCGAGGGTGCGGGCATCCTGGCGCTCGGCATGTTCGCCCATTCGCCGATGGCCTTCGTGCTGCTCACCGGCCTCGTGTTCTTCGCCTGGGGCGAGATCTACTCGCTGTTCCCCTCCACCTGCGCCGACACCTACGGCGACAAGAACGCCACGGCCAATGCCGGCCTGCTCTACACCGCCAAGGGCACAGCCTCGCTGATGCTGCCCGCCTTCCTGGCGATCCAGACCGCGACCGGCTCCTGGCAGAACGTGTTCTATCTCGCCTCCGGCATGGCCTTCATCGCCGGCTTCCTCGCGCTCTTCGTCCTGAAGCCGATGCGCGCCCGCTTCGTCGCCCGCAACCAGTGAGGAGTGAGGCCGTGACCCGCTGGATCGGCTTCATCCATAACGGCGAGCCCGGCTTCGGCCGGCTCGACGGCGAGCGGATCGAGGTCTGCGAGGGCGACGTGTTCGGCGAGAACCGTCCGACGGGGCAGGTTCTGCCGCTCGCGGAGGTGAGCGTCGGCCTGCCCTGCCGGCCCTCCAAAATGATCGCCCTGTGGAACAATTTCGGGGCGCTCATGGAGAAGCAGGGCCTTGCCCGGCCCGAGGCGCCGCTGTTCCTGATCAAGCCCGCCAACACCTTCCGCCCCTCGGGCGCGGTGGTGGCGGTGCCGGAGGCGTCCGGCCGGGCGCTCTACGAGGGCGAACTCGGCATCGTGATCGGCAAGGCGGCCCGGGACCTCACCGAGGCGGAGGCCGCCGGCCACGTCTTCGGCTTCACCTGCGTGAACGACGTCACCTCCGCCGCGATCCTCAAGGCGGATGCGAGCTTCACGCAGTGGACCCGTGCCAAGGGCCTCGACGGCTTCGGCCCGTTCGGCCCCGTCATCGCCACCGGGCTCGATCCGGAGACGCTGACCGTGCGGACCCTGGTGAACGGGCGCGAGCGGCAGAGCTTCCCCATCAGCGACATGCTGATCCCGGTGCCCCGGCTCGTGGCGCAGCTCTCGCAGGGGCTGACGCTGGAGCCGGGCGACGTCATCGCCTGCGGCACCTCGGTCGGCTCGGGTCCGATCCCCAAGGGCGCCACGGTCGAGGTCGTGATCGAGGGTATCGGAACGCTCTCGAACCGGTTCGATTAGAGGCAGGCTCAAGCAAAAGTGGTCTCCGCGGCCGGACGGAAACGGCCTCGAACGGCGTTTCAAGGATGAGCCGGCGGAGCCGAGAACGACAGTACGAACGGCAGCACGGGTAAGAGACATGAGCATCGCGATCGTCGGCGCCGGCGCCATCGGCGGATATCTCGGGGTCAGGCTGGCGGAGGCCGGCGAGGACGTGACCTTCATCGCCCGCTCGAACGCGGCGGCGATCCAGGCGGACGGCATGCGCCTGATCGAGGAGGACGGCACCGAGATCCATTCGAAGTCGGTCAAGGCGACCCGCTCCATGCAGGAGGCGGGCGTCCACGAGGTCGTCCTGCTGACCGTGAAGGCGCATCAGGTCGGCCCGATCGCTGCCGATCTCAAGCACCTGATCGGCCCCGACACCGTCGTGGTGACGATGCAGAACGGGATCCCGTGGTGGTACTTCATGGGCGGCCATGGCGGCGAGTATGCCGGCACGCGGCTGGAGAGCGCCGATCCCGGCGGGCTGATCGCCGACAACCTCGACCCCAAGCACGTCATCGGCTCGGTGGTCTATCCGGCGACCGTGCTGTCCGATCCCGGCACCGTGAAGGTGATCGAGGGCAACCGCTTCGGGCTGGGCGAACTCGACGGCTCGAAGTCGGAGCGGGTGCTCGCCCTGTCGCAGCGTCTGGCCAAGGCGGGCTTCCGCGCGCCGGTGACCAGCGACATCCGCGCCGAGATCTGGCTCAAGCTGTGGGGCAATCTCAGCTTCAACCCGATCTCCGCGCTGACCCACGCGACGCTGGAGGACATCTGCCGCTTCCCCGACACCCGGGCGATCGCCGCCGAGATGATGCGGGAGGCGGAAGTCATCGCGAATAAGCTCGGCGTCACCTTCCGCCTCGGCATCGACAAGCGCATCGCCGGCGCCGAGAAGGTCGGCCCACACAAGACCTCGATGCTTCAGGACGTCGAGGCCGGCCGGCCGATCGAGCTGGAGGCGCTCGTCGGCTCGGTGATCGAGCTCGGCCGCCTCACCGGCACGCCGACCCCGCATATCGACACCGTCTTCGCCCTGATGCGGCTCCTGGCGCAGAGCCTGGAGCGTGCCCAGGGCCGTCTCGCGATCCAGGGAGCCTAACGATGCTCCTGCCCGAGACGTCCGCCTTTCCCCCCACCGACTCCAAGGAGGCCAGCGTGGCCGCGACGACTCTTCACGAGCTGATCCAGGCCGGCGCCGATGCGGCTCCCGCCCTGTCGAGCCCCGGCGGCGTGCCGCTGACGTTCCAGGCCCTGCGCGCGCTGACCGAGCGCACGGTCGCCGACCTCAACGCCCGCGGCATCGGCCGCGGCGACCGCGTGGCGATCGTGCTGCCGAACGGCCCGGAGATGGCGGCGGCCTTCATCGCGGTCGCCGCCGGCACCACCTCGGCGCCGCTCAACCCGAGCTACAAGGCCGACGAGTTCGAGTTCTACATGAGCGATCTCGGCGCCAAGCTGCTGCTGGTGGCCGAGGGCTCGGAATCGCCCGCGATCGCCGTCGCGGAGAAGCTCGGCGTCTCGGTGGCGCGCCTGCGCCCGACGCCGGAGGAAGGCGCCGGCAGCTTCACGCTGCACTTCGCCGACGACGCGACGGGCGAGCCCGCCCGCGGCGGCCGGGCCGAAACGGACGACATCGCGCTCGTGCTGCACACCTCCGGCACGACCTCGCGGCCCAAGATCGTGCCGCTGACGCAGGGCAATGTCTGCGCCTCGGCGCGCAACATCCGCACCGCGCTCGCCTTCACCGCCGAGGATCGCGGCCTCAACATCATGCCGCTGTTCCACATCCACGGCCTGATCGCCGGCATCCTCGCCCCGCTCTCGGCGGGCGGCCAGGTCTCCTGCACGCCGGGCTTCAACGCGCTGAAGTTCTTCGGCTGGATGGAGGAGGTGCACCCCACTTGGTACACCGGCGTGCCGACGATGCATCAGGCGATCCTGGGCCGGGCCGCCCGGAACAGGGAGATCATCGCCAACAACCCGCTGCGCTTCATCCGCTCCTCCTCCTCGTCGCTGCCGCCGCAGGTGATGAAGGAGTTGGAGGAGACGTTCGGGGCGCCCGTCATCGAGGCCTACGGCATGACCGAGGCCGCGCACCAGATGGCGTCGAACCCGCTGCCGCCCAAGCCGCATTACGCCGGTTCGGTCGGCCTCGCGGCGGGTCCCGAGATCGCGGTGGTCGACATCGACGGCGAGCCGCTGCCCGCGGGCGAGACCGGCGAGATCGTCATCCGCGGCGACAACGTGATGAAGGGCTACGAGAACAACGAGAAGGCCAATGCCGAGGCCTTCACCCGGCAGGGCTGGTTCCGCACCGGCGACCAGGGCGTGCTGAGCCCTGAGGGCTACCTCTCGATCACCGGGCGCCTGAAGGAGATCATCAACCGCGGCGGCGAGAAGATCTCGCCGCGCGAGGTGGACGAGATCCTGATGGACCACCCGGCGGTGTCGCAATGCGTCACCTTCGCGGTGCCGCACGACAAGCTCGGCGAGGACGTCGCTGCCGCGATCGTCCTGCGCGAGGGCGTCGAGGCGGTGGAGAAGGACATCCGCAGCTTCGCCTCGGAGCGGCTCGCCGCCTTCAAGGTGCCCGCCAAGATCCTGATCCTCGACGAGATCCCCAAGGGCGCCACCGGCAAGCTCCAGCGCATCGGACTGGCGCAGAAGCTCGGGCTGGCCTGAGCCCTTTCCGCGGTCCGGCCGCCCCCCAGGTCGCCGGATCGCTCCTGCTCACGGTGCGGTCCGGCTTTCTCTGCAACCGCGCCGCCGTGAGACGAGTAAGGGCCCGCAGGCGACGACCTGCGGGCCCTCTTATTGGGGCAAGTCAGATGTGTCGTCCGCGGTCGCACGCGGCACGACGCATTGGACGAACACCGATCAGCGACCGACAAAACAAAGGGCGGCGCCGCGAGCGCCGCCCTTTGTTTTTCGGGATCGCTCCGGAGAGACTCAGTTCCGCGCGGCCATCATATCGTGGGACAGCACGGTGAGCTTGCCGATCAGGCTCGCCACGTCGCCGTGGGCGCAGGACCACTGCGTGCCGATGGCGCTGCCGTCGTTCGAGACCGAGACCACGGCGACCGAGCGCAGCTTGCCCTCGCGGGCCAGCTTCAGCTGATCCTGAAGCACCTCGATGATCGAGGCGACGTTCTCGTCGGCGACCGCCTCGGTGGCGGCGGCGGGGAAGGGGACCACGGTGGCGTCGTTGAGGGCGCGATCGAACTTGGACATTCAGGCAACTCGACGATGCTTGAGGGAGGTGCGGCCGAGGGGTCCGGCCTGGAGACGATCCACGAGGAAGGCGAGGCGGTCGGGCAGGGCGCTGTCCTTGTCGACGGACAGGCGCTTGCCGATCGCGGAGGCGACACCTTTGGTCACCCGGCTGACGACGGGCCGCTCGAGGCGCAGCACCGTCTGCAGTCGGTCCGTTCGGTTCGGGTCGGCGCTCGGATCAGCCATGGCTTCCTCGCTCTCGGACGATTGCACGAGGGTGATCCTGCGCGCCGCATCGCGTCATGAAAATGGCGCTGGGCCTGCCACGATTGCGCATTTCCACGGCTGTGACGTGAAAGCGACAGTTCCGGCGGCCGGGCCGGGCGCGGTTCAGCGCGGATCCTGCCAGCCGGAGCGGACCGGCGCGGCACTGCCCGTGCCGCCGGTGGTCATGGCGCGGGGCGCCTCGGCACGGGCCGGCGCTGGCTCGGCCATGGCAGCGCGGCGCGGAGCACGCACCGGCCGGCGCAGGGCGGCGCGGCGCTTGCGGGTGGAGCGGGGGCGGGCCGCGCTGTTCGAACTGAGGACGCCGCCGGCCACCGCGCCCACGACGGCGCCGACCGGCCCGGCCACGAGCGCGCCGGCCACGGCGCCCGCGCCGACGCCCATCGCAGTCCGGTTCTCGGCCTGGGCGGGCGCGGACAGCCCAGCGAGCAGCGCGAGGCCGGTGCAGGCGCCGAGGCAGGTTGTTCGCATCCGGTTCGTCCCTTCGAAAAGCAATTCGGGGACGCCCTTGGCCTTCGATCTTGACGAAAGGTTGACCTCGTTCGCCGGCGTGACTTGGCCATAAAGAGAAAACCGGCCGTCGAAGTCGCGCGTGTTCTTGTCCAATCCTGCCTCAATCCTGCACGCGATCCTGATCACAGGCCGCGAGCGGCCGCCGCAACCGCAGCACCAGCGGGACGATCACGAGGGCGGTGGCGGCGGCCGACAGCAGGCCGACGCCCGCGCCGGCCCGGTCACCCAGGGCCCCGTAGGCGATCGGCGCGAGACCGCCCGAGCCGATCACCGCGGTGTAGAACAATGCGAAGGCCCGGCCGACATCGCCCCGCGGCGCGAGATCCGGCACCGTCCCGTAGAGCACGGAGGAGGTGCCGTTGAGGACGAGTCCGAGGAGTGGCAGAACGACCAGCGTCGGGCCGAGCGGCAGGACGAGGAGTGCGGCGATCCCCAGGGCGGTGGCCGTCTCGGTCGCGACCACGCAGGGCACGATGCCGAGCCGCTCGCCGAGCCAGCCGCACACGGCCTTGCCGAAGGCACCGCCGATAAACACCAGCGCCAGGGCCAAGCCTGTCGTCGCACCCGTGCCGCCCTTCGCCTCCAGCAGGAAGGGCAGGAACAGCAGGGTGCCCATCCGCGTGGCGGTATCGAGGGCGCCGACCGTCATCAGCAGCGGGAAGCCCGGACGTTCGCCGTGGCCGCGGCCGGCCCGCGCGGGCGCCGCGGCCAGCGTTCCCCGCGGCAGGACGAGGACGAGCGCCAGCGCCGCGACGACGCCGATCCCCGCCATCAGTCCGGCCACCGGCCGCCACGCCAGCACCCCGAGCAGCAGCGCGACGACGACCGGGAAAAGCGCTTTCCCGAGATCGCCGGCGAAGTTGTAGATCCCGAGCGGTCCGCGGGCGGCATCGCCATAGGCCTGGGCGACGAGGAGCGAGGCGCGGGGATGCTGGAGGCTCGCGCCGATCCCGGCGAGGACCAGCCCGGCGCAGAGCCCGAACAGGCTGCCGCTCAGCGCCATGACGACAAAACCCGCAGCGGCGACGAGGGTGGAGACGGCGAGACTCGCGCGGATCGGCCATCGCGCCGCCAGCCGATCGGCGGGCACCTGCAGCCCGCCCATGGTCGCGTAGTAGAGGCTGCGCAGCACCGCGAGCCCGGCATAACCGAGGCCGAACTCCGCCTGCCAGACCGGCAGCAGCACGTAGAGCAGGTCGGTGTAGCCGTCGTGCAGGGCGTGGGCGAGGCAGGCCCCGCCGAGACTGCGCCGCCTCACGTCATCGCGCGACGCCGCACCCCATCGCGACCCGTCGGCTCGAACGGCTTCCGTCACGCTCAACTCCCCGGCTGTCCTTGCAGGATGAGTGTAGATCCGTGAGTTTGACGCGATGAGATCCGCTCGACTCACGGATCATGTGCGAGCAACTCACGGGTTTGATCGATGCGACGGCTTCCGCCGCTTCACGCGCTACAAGTGTTCGAGGTCGCGGCCCGGGCCGGCAGCTATGCGCAGGCGGGGCTCGAACTCGGGCTGACGCACGGGGCGGTGAGCCGGCAGATCGCCGCGCTCGAAACGTGGCTCGGCCAGCGGCTGTTCGTACGGGTCGGGCGGCGGATGGTGGCGACCCCGGCGGCCCGCGCCTTCGCCGAGGAAGTCAGCCTGTCCTTCGACCGGCTCACCACGGCGGCGGAGGCCTGTGGCCGGCCGCAGGCGCCGCGGGTTCTCCGGATCAGCGCGCCCGCGACCTTCGCCATGCGTTGGCTGATCCCGCGCCTCGACAGCTTCCACGCGGCTCGTCCCGGCACGGAGGTCCGGGTCACCACCACCACGACCCTGCAGGACGCGCTGCGCGGCGGGTTCGACCTTGCGATCCGGCGCGGCCCCGAGCCCTGGCCGCAGCACCGCGCCGTGCCGTTCCTGACCGAGGCCGACACGCTGGTGGCGAGCCCCGCCCTGTTGCGGGACAGGCCGCTCACGACCTTGGACGACCTCGAAGGCCACGTCCTCCTCGGCACCGAGACGCGGCCGGGGGATTGGAGCGACTGGCTCGCGGCGGCGGGCGCGGCCCTGCCCGGCGGCGTGCGCCGCCGGGTGTTCGACCACTTCTTCGTGACGCTCCAGGCCCTGGAGGACGGCGCCGGCCTCGGCATCGGCCCGTTCCCGGTGCTCGACCGGATGGTCGCCGCGGGCCGGCTCGCCGCACCCTTTCCGGAGATCCGGGTCGACCGCGCCGCCTACTTCGCCCTCACGCCGTTCGACGCCGACAAGTCGCCCGCGCTCACCGCCCTCATCGACTGGCTGGTGGCGGAGGGGGCGGAGCCGGGGCTCACAATTCGCCGGTGAGGAACTGCGCCCGGCCGTGGCCGAACGACCAATCCTCGTCGGTGTTCTCCACCGTCGAGATCATGACGTCGGCGGGAGCGATGCCGCAGGCGGCCTGCAGCTTCTCCGTGAGCAGCCGGTAGAACAGCTCCTTCTTCTCGCGCCCGCGCGGCCGGGTGATCATCTGCACCACCACCACGTCGCGGGTGCGGGGAATGTCGAGGCCGGTATCCTCCACGATCATCCGAGAGGGCTTGTGCTCGGTCACGATCTGGTAGCGGTCGCCGGGAGGCACCTGGAACGCTTCGAGCATCGCCTCGTGCGCGGCGTCGAGCAGCGTCTTCAATTCCGCATCGCTGCGGCCCTCGATCAAGTCGAAACGCATCAAGGGCATCTGACACTCCCAAGGCTTGGCCACAGACGCGCCCCCTGGCGGTCACGGGGCGCTCGCGGTTAAGTAGCCTCGCTTCCGACCGCTTCCAACCGATCGGGATCCTTCGTATTATGCATTCAAACGAGGGCTGAGGTCGGCATATGGCGTCCCTTACCGGCCCCTAGGAGGAGACGAGACATGTCCGATTTGCGGTTGCGCCGCAGCGTCCTGTACATGCCGGGATCGAACCAGCGCGCCCTCGAGAAGGCGAAGACGCTGCCCGCCGACTCGCTGATCCTCGATCTCGAGGATGCCGTTGCGAACGAGGAGAAGGAGCGGGCGCGCGAGCAGGTCTGCGCCGCGGTGAAGGGCGGCGGCTACGGGCATCGCGAACTCGTGATCCGGGTGAACGCACCGCAGACCCCCTGGGGCGACGGCGACCTGCGGGCGGCGATCCAGGCCAAGCCCGACGCGATCCTGATGCCGAAGGTGTCGTCCCCGGCGGTGCTGGAGAGCGTGGCCGACGCACTGGAGGCGCTCGACGCACCGGATTCCATCGCCGTCTGGGCGATGATCGAGACCCCGGCGGCGATCCTCAACATCCACGAGATCGCCAAGGCCCGCCGCGACCGCCGCAACCGGCTCACCGGCTTCGTGCTCGGCACCAACGATCTGGCGAAGGACACCTGGGCGCAGCTCGTACGCGGACGGGTGCCGATGCTGCCCTGGATGATGCTGACCCTGGCCGCCGCCCGTGCCGAGGGCCTCATCATCCTCGACGGCGTGTGGAACGACATCGCCGACCCGGAAGGCTGCCGCGAGGAGTGTCGTCAGGCGCGCGACCTCGGCTTCGACGGCAAGACGCTGATCCATCCGAACCAGATCGAGCCGGCCAACACCTCGTTCGCGCCGACGGAGGAGGAGGTGCGCCGCGCCCGCCTCGTGATCGAGGCCTTCAACCTGCCCGAGAACGAAAAGCGCGCAGCGATCAAGGTCGAGGGCCGCATGTACGAGCGCCAGCATATCGGCATGGCGCGGCGCGCCGTGGTCTGGTCCGAGACCATCGCCGCCCGCGACGCCGCGGCCTGAAACGCGAAACGGCCGCGCCCGGGGGGGGCGCGGCCGTGCCGTCATGAAAGGCGATGACGGCGGGAAGACTTACCAGCCGTAGCCGTAATCGTAGGCCGGGCCACCCCAGGAATAGCCGCCATAGGCGCGGCGCGGGGCGTAGTAGCCGCCGTCGTAGTAACCGACGCTGCGGTAGCCGTAGGCCGGACGGGCATAGCCGTAACCGTAGCCGGCGACCGGGCGGGCATAGCCGTAATCGTAGCCGTAGCCGCCACCGTAGCCATAACCACCGTAGCCGTAGGCGTTCGAGGCGGCCGCGCCGACGAGCGCGCCAGCCGCGAGGCCGCCGATGACACCGGCCGCCACCGCGCCGCCGCCACCCCGGCCGCGCCAGCGGGCCTCGGCATCGGTCGAGGACAGGGCGCCCACGCCGAGAACGGCCACGGCGGACAGAATCGCAAGCTTCTTCATCAAGTCTCTCCGAAGTCGGCAGATCGCCGATCCATTGGCACCCCAACGGGCACGCCCCGGATTCGGTTCACTTTCAATGTGGTGAAGCTCACGCTACGTCCTGTCGCATGAATGACAGTGCACGCACGCGTTCATCCAGTTGTCAGGATCGCTCCACAGCGCCTCGAGTCGGACTCAAGCCGGATTCAATCGGAACGCGTGCGGCGCTGAACTTGGCCGTATCGCGGCCGCGGGCTCAGCGCCGACCGCCGACCTCGTCGAGATGCTCCAGTAGCATCGCCGGGTCGTCGTAGACCCTCACGGCGCCGGAGCGCTCCAGCTCCTCCGTACCGTACCCGCCCGAGAGCAGGCCGACCCCCAGCCCGCGGCAGCGGCGCGCCGCCAGCATGTCCCAGATCGAATCGCCGACGATTACCGCATGCTCAATCGGCGCATTCAGCCGCTCGGCGGCGGCGAGGAACAAGTCGGGATCGGGCTTGGCGTATTTCACGAGGTCGCGGGTCACCACCGGCACCTGTCCGGGATCGACGCCGAGCGCCACGAGGTTGTGGCCGGCGGTCTCCATCCGTCCGCTGGTGGCGATGGCCCAGGGGATGCGGTTCTCGGTCAGCGTCGTGAGCAGTTCCTTCGCACCGGGCAGCGGCACGACCCCCTTCGAGAGCCGGCCATAGGCCTCCGCATGCAGCCGCCGCAGCCGGTCAATCCGCTCCGGGTCGATATCGAGTCCGGTCTCGCGCAGGAGCTGGTTGGTGAACAGGCCGCCGCTCATCCCGATCTTGCGATGGATGCGCCAGACCGAGAGCGGGATCCCCTCGGCATCGAGCGCCTCCTTCCAGGCGAGCACGTGCTGGTAGACGCTGTCGACCAGCGTGCCGTCGAGGTCGAACAGGAAGACGGTTTCGATGCGCATGGCTTGGAACTCCAACGGACGGCGCCCGGAGAGACAACCGGTCCAAGCCCCGGTCGATGCACCCGGTCGATGCATAAGGGGACAGATCGGCATGAGCATTGACCGGGGGCGTCCGAGCGGGTTGTGGTCACGCCCGTCCCATCATGCTGTTCACCCACCTCGCCGACGATCTCTTTCGCCCGCTCGCCTCGCCGAGCCGCGCCTTCAATGCGGCCCTGCTGCTGCACCTGCATGCCCGCGTGTTCGGCGATGCCGCCGAGCCCCTGCGCAAGAGCGAGCTTCTGGCGGCCATCGGCGATTTCTCCGTCGGCTGGAGTCAAGCCGAGATCGCTGACGACGAGGCGACTCCGGTCGATCCGATCGAGCGGCGCTCGGCGGTGTTCCGGCGGCTGATCGAGGCCGGTTGGCTGGTGGAGCGGCGCGAGCGCTACGTGCCGGTTGTCGATTTCGATCCCGACGCGCGGTTGCTGATCGAGGAACTGGCCCGGATCGAGCGCGGCGAGACCCGCTCCTATGGCGGCGCGGTGCTCGAAGTGCTGAGCGCCCTGGAGAGCGCCATCGCCAGCCCCGCCGACCGTTCGGAGGCTCTGCGCAACGCGGCGAAAGCCTCGCGCACCTTCCTCGGCCATCTGCGCGGGCTGGCCGGCGCCATGCGCAAGCTCGAAGAGCGGATCCTGCGCGAGCCCGACCTCAGCGCGGCCTTCCGGCTCTATTTCGAGGAATTCGTCGAGCGCCACCTCGTCTCCGACTACCGGACGCTGCACACCCGCTTCAATCCGTTCCGCTTCCGCTCCGGCATCGTGCGCGAGGCGGGGCGCGCCTTGCGCGATCCGCTGACGCTCAGGGCGCTGGCGGACGGCAACCTGCGCGAGGGACGCGCGGCCGACATCACCGCGGCCGAGCGGATGGTGCGCACCGATCTCGTCGAGATCCTCTCGATTTTCGAGGGCCTCGATCCGCATCTCGACGCGGTGGCGGATGTGGTGGCACGGCTGGAGCGGCGCATCTCGGCGGCCTTGCGCTACCGCGACCCGCGCGATTCCGCCCGGATCGAGCGGGCCGCCGCAGCCTTGCGCGCCGTCGGCGCGGGCGAGGACGACGTGGTGGTGGACGACGTGGCCGGCCTGCCCCTGCCGCAGGTCTCGCTGCTGCGCCCGCCGATCGGCCCGCCGCAGCTCACCAATCCGCGCATGCCGCGCCGGATCATCGAGTACGAGCCGCTGCCCGAGATCGACGTCGATCCGGCGATCGAGGCGTTCATCGCGGCCAAGGACGAATTCCGCCGCCGCATCACGGTGACGCCGGAGCGGATCGTCGCCTATCTCGACGCCCGGCTGCAACAGGTGAAGGCTTTGCGCGGCTCCGAGATCCAGGTGGACGATGTCGATGCCTTCGTCGTGTTCCAGCGCCTACGTGAGATCGACGTGCTGTTCGACGGCGTGCTGCGTGAGCGCTACCGCGTCGCCCGGACCGAGGGCCGGGTCTCCAACGGCTGGCTCGACTGCCCGGATTTCGTGATCGAGCGCGTTCCGGCAGTCCCCACCCGACGCGGAGCCGGCAAAGCAGGCTGAACGGACAAGACATGCTCGAACCCTTCCGCGCCATCCTCGACGGTGAGGAGACGCCCCCGCCCGGCAGCTCGGCCCCGAGCGAGGAGGAACTGATCCGCGCGCTTCAGGTGATGCTGAAGAGCCAGTGCATCTACGCCGCCACCAGCGGCATCGGTCGCTCCTACGAGCTCGCCCGGCACTACGCGCCGTTCTTCCGCGACTACTTCGCCTGCCTCGGCTACCGCTTCGAGGTCGCCCACCGCGACCAGATGGTGTTCCTCGCCCTGCCGCCGGACGGCGTGCGCCACGATGCGCAGGGGGAGCGCCTGCGCAAGGACGAGACCCTGGTGCTGCTGGCGCTCCGCCTCGCCTACGAGGAGGGTCTGCGCGACCACCGCGTCTCCACCGACGGCACGGTGGAATGCACCACCGACAACATCGCCGACGCGATCCGCTCCGCCGCCCGCACCGAGCCGCCGGACGAGGCGCGCCTGATCGAGATCCTGCGCCTGTTCGCCCGCAAGGGGGCTCTGCGGCTGGGCGAGCGCGACCGGGCCGAGCGGGTGACGCCGCTGATGGTGATGCCGGGCATCACCGTGCTCTCGCCGGATGCCTGGATGGATCAGGTCCGCGCCTGGGCCTCCGCCGGGGAGGGGAGGGGGGCCTGAACCCGAACGGCGATGAGCCCGTCTCATGGCCGTTCGCCCACGCGAATGCGTGGCGGCGGCCGTCCGCCGGGCGCGTTGATCCCGACCGAAGGGCGGGATCAACGCACATCGATCGGAGGCGAAACCTCTTCCTGCGCCCAGGGCGCGGTCGAGAAGGCCCTCTCCAGGAAGGCGATCAGTGCCGAGACCCGCGCCGGGCGCGGCAGGCCCGGCGGCATCACGAGGTTGAGGGCGATCGGCGGCGGCTGCCAGTCCGGCATCACCCGTTCCAGGCGGCCTGATTTCAGGTCCTCCCAGATCGTGAAGTCCGGCTGCACCGCCAGCCCGAGCCCGGCGCGGAGCGCCGGCGCCAGGGCGTCGGCGTTGTTGGCCCGCAGGGGGCCTTCGGGAATGATCGCGACGGTTTCGCCGGCGGCGTTGGTGAAGGGCCAGCGGTCGGGCGTCGGCAGGTAGGCGTAGCCGAGGCAGGCACGGCTCTTCAGATCCTCAGGATGCTGCGGCGCCCCGTATCGTTCGAGATAGGCCGGCGTCGCCACGAGCGAGCGGCGCACCCCGCAGAGCCGCCGCACCCTGAGCGAGGAATCGGGCAGGGCGGCGATGCGCAGGCCGAGGTCGAACCCGCCGCCGACGAGATCGACCAGCGCGTCGGACAAGTGCAGGTCGACCGACACTTCCCGGTGCGCGGCCAGGAATTCCGGCAGCACCGGCGCGAGATGGGCGACCCCGAACGACATCGGCGCGGCGAGCCGCACCCGGCCCCGCGGCACGCCGTTAGCGTCGAGCGCCCTCGCCTCCGCCGCCTCGCCCGCGGCGAGCAGCCCCGCCGCATCCTCCCGCGCGAGGCGCCCGGCCTCCGTCAGGGCGAGGCGGCGGGAGGTGCGGTGGAACAGCCGCGCCCCGAGCCGGGTCTCCAGCCGCGCGACAGCCTTCGAGACGGTGGCCTTCGACAGCCCGAGTTCCTCCGCCGCGCGGGCGAAGGAGAGCGCGTCGGCCACCACCGCGAACACGGCCCAGGCTTCGAAATCAGGAAGCTTCGCCATCGATCAAATCCGGAAACGATACGTTTCAATCGTTTCCGTTTTCACAGGCGCAGGCAAGGGCCAGATTGGGCTCACACCGATCGCAGCCCGGGCCGGAACGGCTCCCCCGCGGCGATCCCTTCGATCAGGAGACCCGCACCATGAGCCCGCACGGCATCCACCACGTCACGGCCTTCGCCAGCGACAGCGCCCGCACCATCGACTTCTACACCCGCGTGCTCGGCCTGCGCTTGGTGAAGAAGACCGTCAACTTCGACGATCCGGGCACCTACCACCTGTATTTCGGTGACGAGGCGGGCGTGCCCGGCACGATCCTGACCTTCTTCCCCATCGCCCAGGCCGCGCCCGGCCGGGTCGGGATCGGTCAGGTCTCGGAGACCGCCTTCCGCGTGCCACGGGCCGCCATCGGCGCCTGGACGCATCGCTTCGTGTCGCTGAACGTCGCCCACGAGGCGCCGGTGAGCGTCTTCGGCGAGACGGTGCTGCGCTTCCGCGATCCCGACGGGATGCCGCTTGCGCTCGTCGGCGTCGAGGGGGCGGAGGCCGAGCCGGCCTGGAACGCCGAGGGCATCGCCCCGGAGACCGCGATCCGCGGCTTCCACGGCGTCACCCTGCTCCTGCGTGGGGCGGAGGCGACCGCGGCGATCCTCACCGACGTGCTCGGCTTCGCGGAAGCCGCCCGCGAGGGCAGCCAGATCCGGCTGACGAGCGGGGCGGCTCTGGGCGGGTTCGTGACGCTGCGGGCGGTCGGCGACTTCCTGCCCGGCCGGCAGGGGGCGGGCTCGGTCCACCACATCGCCTTCCGCGCCGCCGACGATGCGGTGCAGGCGGCGATGACGGAGCGGCTGAGCGCGGCCCACGGCATGAGCGTGACCGAGCAGCGCGACCGGCAGTATTTCCGCTCGGTCTATTTCCGGGAGCCGGGCGGCGTGCTGTTCGAGATCGCCACCGACGCGCCGGGCTTCGCCATCGACGAGCCGGCGGCGGAACTCGGGAAGGGGCTGAAACTGCCGCCCTTCCTCGAGCCGCATCGCGGGAGCATCGAGGCGGTGCTGCCGAAGGTCGCCTGACACGACCGCACGCTCGGTCTGGCCGCCCGGACATCCGTCCGGGCGGCCGCATCCCCCTTCACGGAGAACGGAGACAGCCATGACGAACGGCGTCACCTTCGATTTCGTCCACCGCTTCGAGCCCGGCACCGGCGGGAGCGCTCCGCCGCTCCTGCTGCTGCACGGCACCGGCGGCGACGAGACCGACCTGCTTCCCCTCGGCCGCGCCCTCTCCCCCGGCTCGGCGCTGCTCTCGCCCCGTGGTCCGGTTCTGGAGAACGGCATGCCGCGCTTCTTCCGCCGCCTCGCGGAGGGTGTGTTCGACGAGGCGGATGTGCGCCGCCGCGCCGGCGACCTCGCCGCGTTCGTGGGACAGGCGCGCGACGTCTACGGGCTCGCTGCGCCGATCGCCGTCGGCTTCTCGAACGGGGCCAACATCGCCGCCGCGACGCTGCTGCTGCACCCGGAGGTGCTGGCAGGCGCCGTGCTGCTGCGGGCGATGGTGCCGCTCGCCGAGACGCCGCTTTCGGAGAGCCCGCTTGCCGACCTCGCCGGGCGTCCGGTTCTGCTGCTCTCCGGCGCCCTCGATCCGATCGTGCCCGCCGACAACGCCGAGCGGCTCGCCGCGAGCCTGCGGCGGGCGGGCGCCTCGGTGACCCACACGGTCAACCCGGCCGGGCACGGCCTGTCGCAGGCCGACCTCGCCGCGGCCGGGGCATGGCTCGCCAAGAACGCCAGCGAGAATGCCGGCAAGAACACAGGCAAGAACGCCTGAGCGTGAGCGGGGCGGGGTTCGCCCCGCTCACGCCGCCCGATCCGGTGCCTGCGCCGGTCCGCGCAGGTCCAGCCGCCAGGTTTCTCCCTCGACCGGCGTGCCGAAGGTGGTGTGGGTCGCGGTCTCGATGCAGGTGAAGCCGTGGCGGGCATAGAGGCGCCGGGCGGCCGCCAGCGCCGTGTGGGTCCACAGGTCGAGCCGGGCATAGCCCGTCACGCGGGCGAAGCCGACGCAGGTCGCGACCAGTGCGTCGCCGATGCCGCGGCAACGGGCGAAGGGCTCGACATAGAGCAGACGCAGCCGCGCGACGCCGTCGCCCTCGTCGGTCAGGAGGACCGAGCCCGCCATCACGCCGTCGATCTCCGCCACCCAGCACTGCTCGCGCCCCGGCTTGAAGCCGCGCAGGAAATTGGTGGTCGACTCGCCCTCGACGATTTCGAGCCCGCGGCCCCAGCCGTGGCTCTCGGCGTAGAGCTTCGATTGGCGGGCGGCGATCAGGCCCATATCGCCGGTACGGAACGGCCGGATCGCGAAGCCCGGCATGCTCTCGGGGCGCAGCAGCAGGCGCACCCGTGCCAGCGCCTCCGCCAGATCCGCCTGCTGGACGGGATCGAGCCCGCCGACGAGATCCGCCACCGCCCCGCGCTGCCGCCCGTCGACGCTCGCGAAGGCGCTGCGTCCCGCCTCGGTCAGACGGATCACCCGGGCGCGCGCGTCGGCGCCGCGGGCGCGGATGATCCAGCCCCGCTTCTCGAAACGGGCGACGATCCGGCTGACATAGCCCGCATCCATGCCCAAGGCCGCCTGGATCGCACTGGCGGTGGCGGGTTCCTGCGAGGCGATCTCGTAGAGCAGGCGTGCCTCGGGCAGCGTCACATCGCAGCCGAGAAAGCGGTCGTCGAGCGCGCCGATCAGCCCGGTATAGAAGCGGTTGAAGCGACGGAGGGCGGCAATGGTGTTTTCCGCGGCGCAGTCCTGCATGCGCCGATCGTGACTGCTAAGGTTGACGGAGTCAATGAAGTCGCGCGACCCGCCTGGCATGCGCGGCGATTCGGGAGGAGCGGACGACGATGTCGTGCGAGAGGGGAGGCGAGCCGGATTGTCGTTGCCTGTCCATCGGATACGATGGTGAGCACGTGAAGACTTCGCCCGGCGGCGGCGGCGCGTCCTGCCTCGATCGGCCCAGCCTTAGGGTGACGGGTCCGTTAACGATGTCGTTCGATAACCGGGAACTTGCAGAGTCTGCCTAGTTTTACGCTCTATGTGCCTGTGCGTGCATTCCGATGAAGTGATAACCTGAGGACGTTTTTTACGATAAGGCTGTCAGGCAAGGGTCCGGCAGAATAGGATCATGATCCAGTGCTAGCGATTATATTTCTCATTATCGCCGGGATGCTGATCGGCTTGTTCTATCAGTGGGGAATGCTAGCCGTTGCGAGTTTCGTTGTTGTGATCGTGCGGGTCGCCTATCACTTCCACAGCGGGCAGTTCATCACCGTCGATCTGCTGATGATCGCAGCCTCTCTCTGTGCCTTGCAGGGCGGCTATGTTCTTGGAGGCTACGTCGCTTACAAAAGAGGCACCTGAACGGGTCTCAGACCCAGATTATGGTGCCTGCCAACCAAGATGCGGTGCCCCACAGCAACAGAGAAACGACAATAAACATGATCCCGTGACTCGGACGGGGACGGCGGGCGGGCATCGGGATAATCAATTGCGGAGCGATCGAGGGCGAAGTTGCGTCCTATGACACGGATCGGGTTGATTCTGTGTCAAATTCAATGGGCGATGGGCGTGTTGGACTACGCATGTTGCCGAAGGCGGACAGTAATCGGTCCGACCTCGTAAACCTGTCGTTGAAATCGGGCCGGGGCCGTTGCCGGGGCGTCAATCGTTGAACGACGACCGGCCGGTGCTGTTCTCGGATCGGCGCCGTCAGGTCAAATCACGCATCGGTGATTGCTGGTTCCCCGCCGGGCATGCCGGCATCGGGGTCGTGCTCTGCTGTCGTTCCTGCCGTAACTTGTGCCGGATGACGCGCCGGTGACGGCCGGGCGATCCCGCCCTTGCGTGTGCGGAGCGGAGCGTCCATTGCCCTGTCTCTCGTTCAACCGCGGGGACAAGCGGCCGGGCCGGTGTATCGCCTCACCGACATCGCGATCTCGAATTGGTACCTCATCCGGCGCGAGCAGATCCGGATTCGGGGCGCGGCGGCGCTCGTCGGTCCCACGGGGGCGGGCAAGTCCACGATCTTCGACGCGGTCGGCACCGTGCTCGCCGGCAACAACGCGAGTCGACTGGCGCTCAACGCCTCCGCCTCCGGCCGCAGCGCCCGCACCGTGCGCGACTACTGCCTCGGCTGGATCAGCGATCCGGCCGAGGGCGGGCGCCCGACGCGGGAGGCCTGCGAGACCCTCATCGCCCTCGTTTTCGAAAACCCGCAGAGCGGGCGCGTCGTCACGGTCGGGTTGGCGCTCGCCGCCCGCTCCGAGGAGCCGAAGGAAGAGACGCTCTCGCGCTTCGTCGCCATCGGCCACCGCTTCGAGATCGCCGATTACGTGCGCGAGACGGCGGAGGGCAGCTTCGTCGCCCCCTGGGCCGAGGTCGCCGCGGATCTGCGCCGCCGGGCCGACAGCTTCGAAGAGTTCCGCACCTCCGGCGAGCGCTTTACCGCCGCCGTGCTGGCCACCCTGCGCGAGGGCGCGGCGGTGCCCGATCCGCGCCAGTTCCTGCGCACCTTTTCCAACGCGGTGGCGTTCAAGCCGATTTTCGACACCAGCGCCTTCGTGCGCAGCTTCGTGCTGGAAGCCGAGCCGCTCGACGTGGCCCGCATCCGCCAGTCGATCGAAACCTGGCGGCGGCTCCTCGAGACCATCGAGGAACTGGAGAAGCGCCTCGCCCACCTCTCGCGCATCTGCGAGCGCTATGAATCCTGGGCGCGGGCCAGCCTCACTGCCGCGCTGGACGAGATGCGTGCCGGCAGCGCCGATCTGCGCCGCCGCATCCTCGACCACGCCGAGGCCCGCCGCCTGCTCGCCGAGACGTCGGAGCGCCTGCGCATCGCCCGCGAGAGCGTGGCGACGAGCCAGGGCTTCGTGCGCGAGATCGACACCGAGATCGCCGCCCGTAAGGCGCTGATCGTCGGCAGCGCGGCGGAGGCGCGGCTCGCCGCATCGCATGCCGGTCTTGCCATGGTCGCCCGCGACCGGCGCGACCTGACGAACCGCCTCGCCGCCCTCGTCGGCCTCGTGCAGGATGCCGGCCGGCTCAGCGCGATCAGCGGCCCCTTGCGCCGGATCGACCTTCAGGCGGCGCGCCTCGTCGAGGCCTGTGCCCGCTCAGGGCTCCGCCGCGAGGCGCCGCCGGAGGACATTTTGCGCGGCGACGGTCCGCTGAAGGGCTTGCTCGACGGGCTGGCGCAGATGCCGGACGTGTCCGGCGCCCTGGAAGAGGAAGCGGAAGACCTCGCCCTCAAGGCCCGCGAGCGCGAGAACGAGGTCCGCGGCCTCGACGCGCAGGTCAATGCCGGCCGCTCCTCGGCGGCGCGCCTGTCCTCGGACACCGAGGCGTTCCGCGAGGAGCTGGGACGGCTCGGGATCGAGGCGGCGCCGATCTGCGAACTCGCCGAGATCGTCGATCCGAAATGGGGCCCGGCGCTCGAAGGTCTTCTCGGCCGCGCCCGCGAGGCGCTGGTGGTCGAGCCCGACCGTCTCGATCGCGCCTTCGCCCTCCTCGAATCGCGAAAGAACCAGTTCTTCCGCTGCCTGCTGGTGAAGACCACCGACACCGCCCGCCGTTCGGCGCGCCGCTTCGACGACGGGCCGATGGGCCTGATCGAGACCGACAGCGACCACGCCGGAGCCTTCCTGGCTGCCCGGCTCGGCGGCTACGACCTCGCCCCGGACGATGCGGCGCTCCGGCACATGAGCCGCGCCGTGGCGCCGAGCGGGCGCTCGACCTCGGGCATGGCCTATTCGGTGGTGCGGCCCGTGCCGCTGATGATGACCCGCGGCCAGCGCGGGCCCACCGCCGAGACCCGCCGCCGCCTCGACGAGGCGCGCGAGGAGGCGCGGGTTCTGCGCGCGGAGGCGACCGTGATGCGCGAGGCCGCCCGCATCGCGAGCCTGCTGCGCAGCCGCCTCGCCGAGGCGCCGGTCGATCTCGATGCGCTCCGCGCCGAGGCCGACGCCATCGAGGGCCGCCGCCGCAGCCTCGCCACCGAGCAGGAGACGGTCGCCCGCGCCGATGCCGGCGTGATCGAGGCGGAACTCAAGGAGCTTCAGAAGGAGCGCTCCGCCTATCTCACCGAACTGGTGCAGGTGCTGGAGCCCAAGCGCGACGCCCTGCTCGCCGAAGAGGCGGGGCTGAAGGCGCGGGTCGCGCAAGGGAAGGAGGCGGCGCGCGCCGCGTTCGTCGCCTACCGCACGGCGCTCCGGCGCTGGACCACGGGCGACACGGTGCGCATCCGTCTCACCGGCACCGTCCCGGCCGACGTGCCGGGCACGATCGCGGGAATCGCCGGGGCACGGGCCGACCGGGCCGCGCTCGACACCAAGGCGCTGGCGTCTATGGCCTCGCAGGCCCGCGCCTCCGCCCGCGAAGCGGCCGACAGCGTGCGCAACCAGGGCCGCGCCGCCGAGCGCGACCTCGCCGAGTACTGCGCCGCGTGGCGGGTCGAGAACCCGCTGGGCTCGGGCGAGCAGCCGGCCTCCTTCGGCTATGCCTGGGCCGTGCGCGAGCGTGACGAGGTGGCCGGGCACGAGCTGCGCCGCTACCGCGACCAGTCGCTTCGGGCGGAGGCCGAGATGCGCCGCCTGATGACCGAGGATCTGCTGACCCGGCTCGCCGACAAGTTCGAGCGGATGCGGGCGCGCCTCGACGCCCTCAACGAGCGCCTCGCCTCGCAGACCTTCACCGGCCAGACCTACGCCTTCGAGGCCGAGGTGGACCGGCGCTACGCCGCCGTCCACGCGCTCGCCACCGAGGTCGCCCGCTCGCCCGACGCGGCGCAGGCGGTCCTGCCAAGTCTCGACCATTCGCCTGAGGCGGGGGCGGACAAGAGCCCGATCGCGGCGGCGCTGGCCGAGATCACGGCGCTGATCGAGGGCGAGGAGAGCGCGGCGCGGCTGGCTGATTACCGCAACTACTTCGTCTACGAGATCGGCATGCGCGACCGGGCGGGCAACCGCACCACCCTGTCGAGCCGGGCGCTGCGCGGGTCCGGCGGCGAGGCGCAGGCGCCGTTCTATGTGGCGATCGCCGCCTCGATGGCCTCCGCCTACTATCCCGGCGACCGCCCCGGCGACGAGACGCCGGGCCTCGGCCTCTGCCTCCTCGACGAGGCCTTCTCGAAGCTCGACGTGCGCAACAGCCAGTCGCTGGTCGACCTCTTCCGCGCCTGGGGGCTGCAGCTCCTGATCGCTGCGCCCGAGGACAAGCGCACGACGCTGACCGAGGTGATGGACACCGTCGTCACCGTCTACAAGAGCCCGGATCTCGGCTCCGTCCGAATCGAGGCGGAGCATCCCCTGGAGACGGCCAAGCGAGCGCTGGCCGAAATCAACCCGGAGCGGCGCGGAATCGAGGCGTTTCGCCTCTCGGATGCGGCCGAATAGCGGTTTCACGGCCGGCGATTAGCTTGGCCGCAGAAGAGAGGGCCGTTCACCGAACTTTATCCTCTCCGGGCATTGACGGAGCCGACCCTCCCGCGTAGAAGCGCGCCACTCCGGTGGATCGAGAGTCGCTTTCGGGTCGAAGCCAGGGGCTTCGGCGACCGTCGTCAGACCGATACCGGCACCACACCCTGACGTACTCGTCAGATCAGCGGGTAAGACCGCGCCGCTCAACGGCGTGATCCTCTGCCTCACCATCGCCAAAGGCCCTGATCGGCCTCTGGCGCTATTCGTTTTGCCGCAGGTTCGCCTGCGGACCGACCGCTCCGCAAGGGGCTTCGACAGGTTTCAGACGGTGGCCGCCCTGCGCGGCCGGATGAAGAGGGCACAGGATGCCGACGATCAACCAGCTGATCGCCCAGCCGCGCAAGGCGCAGAAGGCGCGCAACAAGGTGCCGGCGCTCAACGCCTGCCCGCAGAAGCGCGGCGTCTGCACGCGCGTCTACACCACGACCCCGAAGAAGCCGAACTCGGCGCTTCGTAAGGTCGCCAAGGTGCGCCTGACCAACGGCTTCGAGGTGATCGGCTACATCCCCGGCGAGGGCCACAACCTTCAGGAGCACTCCGTGGTCATGATCCGCGGCGGCCGCGTGAAGGACCTTCCGGGCGTGCGCTACCACATCCTGCGCGGCGTGCTCGACACGCAGGGCGTCAAGAACCGCAAGCAGCGCCGCTCGAAGTACGGCGCCAAGCGTCCGAAGTAAGAACAAGCGTCCGGAGGGTTTTCTTCGGGCGTCTATTTCCACCGCCTCACAAGGATGTCGCCGGCTCTTCGCTCAAGGCGGCCTGCGTGAGGTGCTTAAAGCCAGTTTTTCGAGAGTCTGAGCCATGTCCCGTCGTCACTCTGCCGAGAAGCGCGAGATCATCCCGGACGCCAAGTACGGCGACGTCGTCCTCACCAAGTTCATGAATTCCATCATGTACGAGGGCAAGAAGTCGACCGCCGAGCGGATCGTCTACGGCGCCTTCGACCTCGTCGAGAGCCGCGCCCGCGCCAACCCGATCGAGGTGTTCCGCGCCGCCCTCGACAACGTCGCCCCGGCGATCGAGGTCCGCTCCCGCCGCGTCGGCGGCGCGACCTACCAGGTCCCTGTCGAGGTGCGCACCGAGCGCCGCCAGGCTCTGGCCATCCGCTGGCTGATCCAGGCCGCCCGCGGCCGCAACGACCGGACCATGGTCGAGCGTCTCTCCGCCGAGCTGCTCGACGCCGCCAACAACCGCGGCAACGCCGTCAAGAAGCGCGAAGACACCCACCGGATGGCCGAGGCCAACCGCGCCTTCTCGCACTACCGCTGGTAATTCACCCGGTCCTGAGACCTCCGAGCGCGGCCAAGGGGCCGCGCTTCGTGCCCGCTTTCTCCCGGAGAGACCCCGATGCCCCGCACGCATGCGATCGAGGACTACCGCAACTTCGGCATCATGGCCCACATCGATGCCGGCAAGACCACGACGACCGAGCGGATCCTGTACTACACCGGCAAGTCCCATAAGATCGGCGAGGTCCATGAGGGCGCCGCCACGATGGACTGGATGGAGCAGGAGCAGGAGCGTGGCATCACGATCACCTCGGCTGCGACCACCTGCTTCTGGCGCGACAAGCGCCTGAACATCATCGACACCCCCGGCCACGTCGACTTCACCATCGAGGTGGAGCGCTCGCTCCGCGTGCTCGACGGCGCCGTCTGCGTGCTCGACGGCAACCAGGGCGTCGAGCCCCAGACCGAGACCGTGTGGCGTCAGGCCGACAAGTACGACGTGCCGCGCGTCGTGTTCGTCAACAAGATGGACAAGATCGGCGCCGACTTCTTCAAGTGCGTCGCCGACATCATCGGCCGCGTCGCCGGCAAGCCGGTCTGCCTCCAGCTGCCGATCGGTGCCGAGTCGAGCTTCAAGGGCGTGATCGACCTCATCAAGATGAAGGCGATCGTCTGGTCGGGCGAGGCGCTCGGCGCCAACTTCGCCGAGGAGGAGATCCCGGCCGAGCTCAAGGATCAGGCGGTCGAGTACCGCACCAAGCTCGTCGAGGCCTGCGTCGAGCTCGATGACGACGCCATGACCGCCTATCTCGACGGCGTCGAGCCGGACGAGGACGGTCTGCGCCGCCTCGTGCGCCGCGCCGTGCAGCTTCGCGCCTTCCACCCGGTCCTGTGCGGCTCGGCCTTCAAGAACAAGGGCGTGCAGCCGCTCCTCGACGCCGTCGTCGATTACCTGCCGTCCCCGGTGGATCGCGGTGCCGTCGACGGCCTCGACTTCAAGACCGAGGAGCCGGTCAAGCGTGAGCCGACCGACGAAGATCCCTTCTCCATGCTCGCCTTCAAGATCATGGACGATCCCCACGTCGGCACGATCACCTTCTGCCGCGTCTACTCGGGCAAGGTCGAGTCGGGCACCAGCGTCCTGAACTCCTCGCGCGACAAGAAGGAGCGCGTCGGCCGCATGCTGCTGATGCACGCCAACAACCGCGAGGACATCAAGGAGGCCTATGCCGGCGACATCGTCGCCCTGGCCGGCCTCAAGGACACCCGCACCGGCGACACCCTGTGCGACGCCAACAAGGCCGTGATCCTCGAGAAGATGGAGTTCCCCGAGCCCGTCATCGAGATCGCCGTCGAGCCGAAGTCGAAGGCCGACCAGGAGAAGCTCGGTATCGCGCTCTCGAAGCTCGCGGCCGAGGATCCGTCCTTCCGCGTCTCGACGGACCAGGAATCGGGCCAGACCATCCTCAAGGGGATGGGCGAGCTCCACCTCGACATCAAGGTCGACATCCTGCGCCGCACCTACAAGGTCGACGCGAATATCGGCCAGCCGCAGGTGGCGTACCGCGAGAAGCTGACCCGCCGTCAGGAGATAGACTACACCCACAAGAAGCAGACCGGCGGTACCGGTCAGTTCGCCCGGGTGAAGTTCGTCGTCGAGCCGAACGAGCCGGGCGCCGGCTTCTCGTTCGAGTCGAAGATCGTCGGCGGCGCGGTGCCGAAGGAGTACATCCCCGGCGTCGAGAAGGGCCTCAACTCGGTCCTCGGCGCGGGCGTGCTCGCCGGCTTCCCGGTGGTCGACGTGAAGGTCGAGCTGGTCGACGGCGCCTACCACGACGTCGACTCCTCGGCGCTCGCCTTCGAGATCGCCTCCCGCGCCGCCTTCCGCGAGGCGCTGCAGAAGGGCGGCTCGGTCCTGCTCGAGCCGGTGATGAAGGTCGAGGTCGTCTCGCCGGAAGAGTATACCGGCTCGGTCATCGGCGACCTCAACTCCCGCCGCGGCCAGATCCAGGGCCAGGACATGCGGGGCAACGCCAACGTCATCAACGCGATGGTGCCGCTGGCCAACATGTTCGGCTACGTGAACCAGCTGCGCTCCTTCTCGCAGGGCCGCGCCAACTTCACGATGCAGTTCGACCATTACGAGGAAGTGCCGCGCGGCGAGGCCGACAAGGTCATCGCCAAGTACGCCTAACGGCGAGCGCGAAGCGTCTTCGAACCACGACACTGACGATTAGGAGGCCCAGATGGGTAAGGAAAAGTTCTCCCGTAACAAGCCGCACTGCAACATCGGCACGATCGGACACGTCGATCACGGCAAGACGTCGCTGACGGCGGCGATCACGAAGGTTCTGGCGGAGTCGGGCGGCGCGACCTTCACGGCCTACGACCAGATCGACAAGGCTCCCGAGGAGAAGGCGCGCGGCATCACGATCTCGACCGCCCACGTCGAGTACGAGACCACCAACCGCCACTACGCCCACGTCGACTGCCCCGGCCACGCCGACTACGTGAAGAACATGATCACCGGTGCCGCCCAGATGGACGGCGCGATCCTGGTCGTGTCCGCCGCCGACGGCCCGATGCCGCAGACCCGCGAGCACATCCTGCTGGCCCGCCAGGTCGGCGTGCCGGCGCTGGTGGTGTTCCTCAACAAGGTCGACATGGTCGACGACGAGGAGCTCCTGGAGCTCGTCGAGCTGGAGGTGCGCGAGCTCCTCTCCAAGTACGACTTCCCCGGCGACGACATCCCGATCACCAAGGGCTCGGCCCTGATGGCGCTCGAGGACAAGGAGCCGAAGATCGGCCGCGACGCCGTTCTGAAGCTGATGGAGACGGTCGACGCCTACATCCCGCAGCCGGAGCGTCCGATCGACATGCCGTTCCTGATGCCGATCGAGGACGTGTTCTCGATCTCGGGCCGCGGAACGGTGGTGACGGGTCGCGTCGAGCGCGGCATCATCAAGGTCGGTGAGGAAGTCGAGATCGTCGGCATCCGCCCGACGACGAAGACGACGGTGACCGGCGTCGAGATGTTCCGCAAGCTGCTCGACCAGGGCCAGGCGGGCGACAACGTCGGCGTGCTGCTGCGCGGCACCAAGCGCGAGGACGTGGAGCGCGGCCAGGTCGTGTGCAAGCCGGGTTCGGTGAAGCCGCACTCGAAGTTCAAGGCCGAGGCCTACATCCTGACGAAGGAAGAGGGCGGCCGCCACACGCCGTTCTTCACCAACTACCGCCCGCAGTTCTACTTCCGCACGACGGACGTGACCGGCGTGTGCACGCTGCCCGAGGGCACCGAGATGGTGATGCCGGGCGACAACGTGACCATGGACGTGGTGCTGATCGTGCCGGTGGCCATGGAAGAGAAGCTGCGCTTCGCCATCCGCGAGGGTGGCCGCACCGTCGGTGCCGGCGTCGTCGCCGCCATCAACGACTAACCGCCACCGCGAAGCATCATCGACAGGGGACGTAAGAGGGGCGGGCCCTCGCGCCCGCCCTTCCAACGTTTCCGCCGAGGTCAGGTCATGAACGGTCAGAACATCCGCATTCGCCTCAAGGCGTTCGATCACCGCATCCTCGATGCGTCCACCAAGGAGATCGTCTCGACCGCGCGCCGCACCGGCGCGCAGATCCGGGGCCCGATCCCGCTGCCGACGCATATCGAGAAGTTCACGGTGAACCGCTCGCCGCATATCGACAAGAAGTCGCGCGAACAATTCGAGATGCGCACGCACAAGCGGGTGCTCGATATCGTCGACCCGACGCCGCAGACCGTGGACGCGCTGATGAAGCTCGACCTCGCCGCTGGCGTGGACGTGGAGATCAAGCTCTAAGTCCGCGCTGGATTTAGAGCTTACCGTTTCATCGCGCGAGGGAGAGACCTATGCGCTCAGGCGTCATCGCACGGAAGGTCGGCATGACCCGCGTCTTCACCGACGCAGGCGAGCATGTGCCCGTCACCGTGCTTCAAATCGATCAGTGCCAGGTTGTGGCACACCGCACGACCGAGAAGGACGGCTACGTCGCCCTCCAGGTCGGCGTCGGCAAGGCCAAGGTCAAGAACGTGTCGCAGGCCGAGCGTGGCCGCTTCGCGGTCGCCAAGGTCGAGCCCAAGAAGAAGCTCGCCGAGTTCCGCGTGTCCGAAGACGCGCTGATCCCGGTCGGTGCCGAGATCACGGCCGATCACTTCATCCCGGGTCAGTTCGTCGACGTGACGGGCACCACCACGGGTAAGGGTTTCGCCGGCGGTATGAAGCGCTGGAACTTCGGCGGTCTGCGCGCCACCCACGGCGTGTCGATCTCCCACCGCTCGATCGGTTCGACCGGTGGCCGCCAGGATCCGGGCAAGACCTTCAAGAACAAGAAGATGCCGGGCCATCTGGGCGTCGAGCGCGTCACCACGCAGAACCTCAAGGTCGTCCGCACCGATCCGGAGCGCGGTCTGATCCTGGTCGAGGGTGCGGTCCCCGGCGTCGCCGGCGGCTGGATCCAGGTTCGCGACTCGGTCAAGCGCAAGCTGCCGGCCGACGTGCCGCTGCCGGGCAAGTTCCGTGAGAACGGTTCCGCCGGCGCGTCCCAGGTCGAGGCGGCCCCCGAGGCTCCGGCGTCCGAGGAGAACGCGTGATGAAACTCGATATCACCACGCTCGACGGCGGCTCCGCCGGCTCGCTCGAGCTCAACGAGGCGATCTTCGGCCTTGAGCCGCGCGCCGACATCCTGCAGCGCATGGTGCGCTACCAGCTCGCCAAGCGGCGCGCCGGCACCCACGCGGTCAAGAACCGCTCGGATGTCGATCGCACCACGAAGAAGCTGTACAAGCAGAAGGGCACCGGCAACGCCCGTCACGGCGCCGCCTCCGCCCCGCAGTTCCGCGGCGGCGGCCGGGCCTTCGGTCCGGTGGTGCGCGACCACAGCCACGACCTGCCCAAGAAGGTCCGTGCGCTGGCCCTCAAGCACGCCCTGTCGTCGAAGGCCAAGACCTCGACCCTGATCGTCGTGGACGACATCAAGGTCGACAGCCACAAGACCAAGGCGATGATCGAGCGCTTCGAGAAGCTCGGCCTGTCGAGCGCGCTGATCATCGGCGGCTCGGAGGTCGACGAGAACTTCGGCCGCGCCGCCCGCGCCATTCCGAAGATCGACGTGCTGCCCGTGCAGGGCATCAACGTCTACGACATCCTGCGTCGCGACACGCTCGTGCTGACGCGCGCCGCCGTCGATGCGCTGGAGGAGCGTTTCAAATGAGTGCCGATCCGCGCCACTACGATGTGATCGTCTCCCCCGTCATCACGGAGAAGGCGACCAACCTCACCGAGCAGAACAAGGTCGTCTTCCGGGTTGCCCCGAAGGCCACCAAGCCGCAGATCAAGGATGCGGTCGAGAAGCTGTTCGACGTCAAGGTCACGGGCGTGAACACGCTCACGACCAAGGGCAAGAAGAAGTTCTTCCGCGGGCAGCGCGGGCAGCGTTCGGACGTGAAGAAGGCGATCGTGACCCTCGCCGAGGGTGATACGATCGACGTCACGACCGGCCTCTGAGACTTGAAGCGTTAGGATCAAGCCGATGGCCTTGAAGACATTCAAACCGGTCACGCCGAGCCTGCGCCAGCTCGTGCTCGTCGACCGCCGTGAGCTCTACAAGGGCAAGCCGGTAAAGGCGCTGACCGAGGGCAAGAGCTCCTCGGGCGGACGCAACAACCTGGGCCGCATCACCGTCCGCTTCCGCGGCGGTGGCCACAAGCGGGTCCTGCGCAACGTCGACTTCAAGCGTCGCGAGAACCTCAACGTTCCCGCGACGGTGGAGCGGATCGAGTACGATCCCAACCGCACCGCCTTCATCGCGCTCATCACCTTCCCCGACGGGAAGCAGAGCTACATCCTCGCCCCCCAGCGCCTGTCGCCGGGCGACAAGGTGGTGGCCGGTGAGAGCGTCGACGTGAAGCCGGGCAATGCCGGTCCGATCGGCTCGATGCCGGTGGGCACCATCGTCCACAACGTCGAGCTGAAGATCGGCAAGGGCGGCGCGATCGCCCGCTCCGCCGGCAACTACGCTCAGATCGTCGGACGCGACCAGGGCTACGTGACGCTGCGCCTGAACTCGGGCGAGCAGCGCCTCGTGCACGGCCAGTGCTTCGCGAGCGTGGGTGCGGTCTCGAACCCGGACCACATGAACATCTCGCTGGGTAAGGCCGGCCGCAACCGCTGGCTCGGCAAGCGCCCGCACAACCGCGGTGTCGCCATGAACCCGGTGGATCACCCGCACGGCGGTGGCGAGGGTCGCACCTCGGGCGGCCGGAACCCGGTCACGCCCTGGGGCGTGCCCACCAAGGGGAAGAAGACCCGGTCCAACAAGCGGACCGACACCTTCATCCTGTCCAGCCGCCATAACCGCAAGAAGTAACAGCCATGGCACGTTCCCTCTGGAAAGGGCCGTTCGTCGACGGCTACCTCCTCAAGAAGGCCGACGCCGCCCGCGGCGGCAGCCGCAACGAGGTCGTCAAGATCTGGAGCCGCCGCTCCACGATTCTCCCGCAGTTCGTCGGCATCACCTTCGGTGTGCACAACGGACACAAGCATATCCCGGTCTACGTCACCGAGGAGATGGTCGGTCACAAGTTCGGCGAGTTCTCGCCGACCCGCACCTTCCCCGGTCACGCGGCCGACAAGAAGGCGAAGAGGCGCTGAGATGGGCAAGCCTGCCACCCCCCGCGCGCTCCCCGAGAACGAAGCGAAGGCCGTCGCGCGGATGCTCCGCGTGTCGCCCCAGAAGCTCAACCTCGTGGCGGCGCTGATCCGCGGCAAGAAGGTCGATACGGCCCTTGCCGACCTCGAGTTCTCCCGCAAGCGCATCGCCCGCGATGTGAAGAAGTGCCTGGAGAGCGCGATCGCCAACGCCGAGAACAACCACGATCTCGACGTGGACGATCTCGTCGTGTCCCAGGCCTTCGTCGGCAAGGCGCTGGTACTCAAGCGCTTCCACGCCCGTGCCCGCGGTCGCGGCGCGCGCATCCTGAAGCCCTTCTCGAACCTCACCATCGTGGTTCGCGAAGTGCGCGCTGAAGCGGCCTGAGGAGTCCACCATGGGTCAGAAGATCAATCCGATCGGCCTGCGTCTCGGCATCAACCGGACCTGGGATTCCCGCTGGTTCGCCGAGAAGGGCGAGTACGCCAAGCTGATGCACGAGGACGTGGCCATCCGCGCCGCCCTCATGAAGCAGCTGAAGCAGGCCGCCGTCTCGAAGATCGTCATCGAGCGCCCGCACCGGAAGTGCCGCGTCACCATCCACTCGGGTCGTCCGGGGGTGGTGATCGGCAAGAAGGGCGCGGACATCGAGAAGCTGCGCAAGCTCGTCGGCACGATGACCAAGGCCGACGTGACGATCAACATCGTCGAGGTGCGCAAGCCCGAGGTGGATGCGACGCTCGTCGCTGAATCCATCGCGCAGCAGCTCGAGCGCCGCGTCGCCTTCCGTCGCGCCATGAAGCGCGCCGTGCAGTCGGCGATGCGTCTGGGCGCCGAGGGCATCCGCATCAACTGCGCCGGCCGTCTCGGCGGCGCGGAGATCGCCCGCACCGAGTGGTACCGTGAGGGCCGCGTTCCGCTGCACACCCTGCGCGCGGACGTGGATTACGGCACCGCCACCGCCTTCACGACCTACGGGACGTGCGGCATCAAGGTTTGGGTGTTCAAGGGCGAGATCCTCGAGCACGACCCGATGGCGCAGGACAAGAAGGCCCAGGAAGAGGGTGGCCGTTCCGGCGGGCGCCGCGAGCGTGACGGTGACGACCGGGGTGGCCGCGGCCGCCGCGAGCCGTCGCACGCCTGACGCTCGATCAAGCAGAAATCTTGAGAGGCTGCCATGCTGCAACCCAAGAAGACCAAGTTTCGTAAGCAGTTCAAGGGTCGCATCAGTGGCGCGGCCAAGGGCGGCTTCGAGCTGAACTTTGGCCAATTCGGCCTCAAGTGCCTGGAGCCCGAGCGCATCACCGCGCGGCAGATCGAGGCGGCCCGCCGCGCGATCACCCGCGAGATGAAGCGCCAGGGCCGGGTGTGGATCCGGGTGTTCCCGGATCTGCCCGTCACCGCCAAGCCCACCGAGGTCCGCATGGGCTCCGGTAAGGGTGCCCCCGAATACTGGGCGGCCCGCGTTCACCCGGGCCGCATCATGTTCGAGGTCGATGGCGTGGCCGAGGACATCGCCCGCGAGGCCCTGCGCCTCGGTGCCGCGAAGCTGCCGGTGCGCACCCGCGTCATCCAGCGCATCGCTGATTGATAGGAAGAGATCATGAAGTCCGACCAGAGACTGTCTGATCTGCGCGCTCTGTCGGCGGATCAGCTTTCCGACGAGCTCATCAGCCTGAAGAAGGAGCAGTTCAACCTGCGCTTCCAGGGCGCGACGGGCCAGCTCGAGAACGTCGCCCGGGTCCGTGAGGTCCGCCGCGACATCGCCCGTGTCCGCACGCTGCAGCGTCAGAAGACGCTGGACGCGGCCAAGGCCTGAGGAGATTCCACATGCCCAAGCGCGTCCTTCAAGGCGTCGTCGTCAGCGACAAGACCGATAAGACCATCGTCGTGAAGGTGGAGCGTCGCTTCACGCACCCGGTGATGAAGAAGACGGTTCGCCGCTCGAAGAACTACCATGCGCACGACGAGGCCAACACGGCCAAGGTCGGGCAGACGGTGTTCATCGAGGAGTCCCGCCCCTACTCCAAGACCAAGACCTGGAAGCTGGTCGAGGATCAGGCGGCGGCGGCCGAGGCGGCCGGCACGGCGGCCTGAGGCTTTCCTCAGCACGAGTTTGAAACGGGCGCGGAGCGAGAGTTCCGCGCCCGTTTTCGTTCGTCTGCTCGAAGCCGGTCTGACACGCTTCTTTTCCGCTTCACCGAAGGTGTCGTCGCCGGCTGGGTTGCGCCGGCTTCGGCAGCGAACGGGGTTAGGCCCGCCGGGGGGCCAGCAGGCTCTTCCAGCTTTGACCAACGCCTCATAGGCGGGCCCGTAGCACCTGCCCGCTGGAACCCCCTGCGAGCGTCACGCTCGCGGCTGTGAGCCGTTTGACGGGCCCTCGTGCCGGGTCAGCTGTGGCGCTCCCGCCTGCGGGCCGGAAAGCCTCGGAAATCGGGGGTGATCAGGAAGCGGCCGTGCATCAAAAATTTGTAGAAGCTGTTCGGCTGGCTGTTTTTGCGCCTCGTTCGACAAGGTCTTCGGGGGCCCCGCGGAGGTGCGGAGGCCCGTGAGGGAGGGCAGGAATGTCCGGCAACTTCAACCAAGCCTGGGAAGCGCTCGTCGCGCATTTCGGGGCGGAGCGAGTCAACGGCATCACGAGTTCTCGCCGGCAATTCGGCGCCCATCTGCTGCCTGACCTTCAGGCGACTGTGGTCGCTGAGATCGACCCGTTCGCCTCGGTGCTGCTGGGTGTGCATCAAACCTACGATCAACTGGCGCTGACGATCTCGGGTCTGCTGGTCCGTCAGGGTGAGCACATGATCGCCGTGACACCGCTTCAGTACCGGGACGTGGATGTCGGCGAGGCGGAGCCTTTCGCGGCGCTGAACAACGGTCTGTGGCTCTTCCATGTCGCGGAGCGTCCCATCGCGGTGCTCCTCTCGCAATATTTCAAATTCCCCGAGGGGACGTTCACTCAGGTCGAAATCGCGACACTGTCAGATCCCGCTTCGCTCGCCTTCGCGCGCGGCTTCCTCACGGCGGTTCAGTCGGCCGGTGCGAATTCGACCCTCTATCGCGGCAAGGTTCTCTCCTTCGAATCCGGGTCGGACTATTCCGGGATGAAGGCGGCCATGCAGGTGCACAGGCTTCCCATCGTTCCGCGCGAGGCCGTCATCCTCGACGCCGGTACGATGGCCCGGCTCGACCGGCACGTCTTCGAGTTCGACCGGCATCGTGCGTCGCTGAAGCGGCTCGGGCAATCGACGCGCAAGGGGCTTCTGCTCTACGGGCCGCCCGGCACCGGCAAGACCCACGTCATCCGCTACATCGCCTCAAACCTTCCCGAGCGTACGACGGTGCTCATCACCGCCGAGCAGGTTGCCCAACTCGATCGCTACATGCTGCTTGCGCGCACCCTTCAACCCAGCATCGTCGTGCTGGAGGATGTCGATTTGGTCGGCCGCTCCCGTGAGGGCATGAACAGTCCGAAGACCGAGGTTCTCCTCAACCGTCTGCTCAACGAGATGGACGGCCTGCGCGATGATGCCGAGGTGCTGTTCATCCTCACCACCAATCGGCCCGACGAGATCGAGGAGGCGTTGGCCTCCCGTCCCGGCCGGGTGGACGAGGCGATCGAGATTGCGAATCCTGACACGGCCTGCCGCAGCCGGCTCGTCACCCTCTACGGACGAGCCCTTGCCTTCGAGGATGGTGCGATCGAGGCGATCGTCGATCAATCGGAGGGGGCGAGCGCGGCCTTCATCAAGGAGATGATCCGGCGTCTCGCGCAGGCCGCCATCGACTCGGGATCGGACAACCGGGTCACGGTTGCGACGGTCGAAGCGATCCTCGGCGAAGCGGTCGGCAGTCGGAATCGTATCGGCCGCCGGATCGTCGGACTCGGAGAGGCCGCGTCCGGGCGTGCGGGCAAGCAGGCCCCTCCCTTCGACGGATGCGGCGAGGATCTCTAGAGGATCGTGACAGATACCGGATTCGAGACGATCCTCTACACTCTTGTTTTGGTCGTCCCGAAAGCCGGTAGCCACCTTTCGGGACGATGCTCTAGCGGTTTGCCGAAGAAGGGATGCTTTTGCGACGGCCGATCCTACTGGACGAGCACTGCCTGCTCGCAGTGTATGTCCTCGGCCGCGACGGTCGCCGTCCCGACCTGCAGGCCGAGCGTCCGCAGGGTTCCGTCGAGGATCGCGTCGAGCGCCGGCGCCGCGGCCGAGAGGGTCGTGACGAGGAGCGGGCGCAGGGTCGGCAGGAGAAGCCCGCCGCTGCCGTCGATGTCGATGGTCAGCGTCTCCAGCAGGCTGCCGGTGGCCGAACCGAGCAGGCCGGTGCTCGACACCACGCGCTCCCGGTGCCGGGCGATGTCGTCGCCCGAGAAGCTGATGCGGCGGGCGTAATTCGATCCGACCGTCGTCTGTGCCCGCGCCCGGACGGTGAGGGAGAGCAGGGGCAGCCGGAGGAGGTCGGCGGGATCGGCAAGATTGGCCGGCGGAGACCGGGCGTTGATTCCGGCGGACTGGATGGCGCCGATCGCCAGGGTGGCGAGTCCGGGCTGGACGTCGAGATCGATCTGCCGTCCGCCGGCCGCCCCTGAGCAGCTCACGGCCCGCAGCGAGGCCTGCCCGATCCCGGCCTCGACATAGAGTGGCAGCGAGAGCGTGCCGAGGTTGAGCGGTGCCTTCACCTGCGTCTCGATCAGGAGGCGGACCTGCCCGGTGCGGAGCGTCGCCTTCGCGCTGCCGGGTGCGACCCAGCCGGAGGCTTGGCGCCGCTCGCCGATGGCGAGGGTGAGCCGCGTGGCGAGCAGGCCGGGCACCGTGGCGGCGAGATCGATCGCGACCGGCCGCTCCCCGTTGGCGAGCGCCGCCGTGCCCGCCACGAGGTCGAACAGGCGGATTGCCGGGCCTCGGCTGCCGCGCTCGGGCGACAGAACCGCCGCATCGCCGAGATCCACGAGGTCGCGCAGCGGCAGGCGGTTCGCGCCGCGGGGCAGCGCCTGGCCCAGGCGCCCGAGCGCAGCGCCCGCCGCCGCCGAGACGGTCGAGGCGGCCAGCGCCCGCATCACTTGGGCGGGCGTCACGCCGGCGGTGACGATGTCGTTGTAGGACACGGCCTGAAGCCCGAGGTCGAGGGCAAGCGCGTCGAGGAAGCGGAATACGTCGATCCGGGTCGAGAGGAGGGCCTCGTAATCCATCAGGTTGAGCGAGAGGCTGGTGCCGAGCAGCGCGCCGAGCACCGCGTTGGCGAGGCCGGCATCGAGCGCGGCGACACCCGAGCCGACGCTGAAGGCGGCAAACCGCGTGTTCGCCGCCGTGCCGACAGCGGAGACGTCATAGTGGGCCGGAAGGCCGAGATAGCGTCCGAAGGTCAGCGGGACCGGAGCGGCCAGGCTCACCCGTACCGCGTTGGGCGCGGTTGCACCGGGGGTGAAGCGGCTGCCGTTCGCGACCGCGGCACTGCGCAGATAGGTGCCGGCCTGGACGCCGATACGCGCGCCGTCGCCGAAACCGTTATCGGCGAGCGCGCGGCGGGCGGCTGCATCGGCGGTCGAGAGGTCGCTGGCGGCGCTGAGGGCCGCGAGGTCGGCCGCCCCCTGCACGCGCCTCTGGGTGCCGTAGAGGCGGCTGAGATCGAGGCCGAACGCGGCGGCCCCGAGCAGGGTCGTGAGGCCGAGGGCGGTGACGATGCTGACGGCGCCGCGCTGATCGGAGCGGAAGCGCATCACAGCCCTCCGGATCGCACATCGTAGGAACTGATGAGCGTGGCCGGCAGCACGGTCGCGAGGCCGGGAAAGCGCCTCAACCCGAGCGCCTGCGTCTCGAAGCTCAGACTCACGCGGTAATGGCGCCGGTCCGCCGAGAGCGAGGCGACCGTCACGCTGATTGCGGAGGCCGGAAGCAGCGTTCCGTCCTCCAGAGACCGAGCGAGGCTTTGGCGGACGAGGTTTGAACGCTCGTCCTCGTCGGCTCCTGCAATCGAAGCGCGTGCCGCCTGAGCCGCGATGTGCTGTAGCTTATGGAAGGCGCCGAAGTAGATCGCGCCCACGAAGATGTTGAGCATCAGATAGATCAGCAGCGGGCCGACAAAGGCAAATTCAATCACAACGGACGCCCTCGTATCGCTGCCGAATTTGCGCATCGAGGGGAGTTGGAAGCCAAGGGCGTAATGACGAGTGATCGCAATCATGGCGCCAGCGGGCTCATTCGATTATTTTATGTCACTCAAATCTTGGCTCGATAGGTTGATGATTTATTGTTTTAATGCGGGTGGTTTGCGGTTTCCGGCCGTCTTGCCGTGCAGCCGCTGGAATAATGATTTTCGGCTGTCGCCTTCCGATATGGCTTCGATCCGTCCTGTTCCTCTTCCGAAGGCGATGGCATCCGCCCGGACGGACGCTTCCGCACACGGATCAGGATCCCGCAATGGTCTGCCTGCCGCTCGGGTATCGCCGTCTTGCCCCGTCGGCGAGGCGCAGGCGGCGCATGCGATCTTTCTGGACGATCAGGTCGTCACGGCGTCCTCGGCATGACGAAGTCGGCCCCGTTGTGGATGCCGGCGGGCCAGCGGATCGTCATGGTTGCGGTTCCCGTGCTGCTGCCGCTCGCAGTCCTGCCGATCCGTCCAACCGTGCGCGTGGAGCCGTCAGCGCGCCGGGCGCGCGCGAAAACCGGGAGATCCGTTTGAGGTGAGGTGGCCAGGTGCATGCCGCTGCAGGCGCAGCCAGGCGCCAACGAGGCGCGCTGCGGCATGGGGGCTTGGACGCTCAGCCCTTCTTCTTCGGGTCGCGGTTGCCCGCCGCCCGGATCAGGCCGGCGAGACCCGCCTCGATGACCATGTCGGCGGCCTCGGAGGGGGAGAACCACTGGGCCTCGCGCTGGCCGCGCTCGGGGAACTTCTTGAGCTGCTTGCGCACCTCGAGGGGAAACACCGTCACTTGGCAGAGCACCGCGTCGCGGTTCTTCAGGCGCTTCTCGTAGAGATAGAAGCCGAGCGGACGCTTGCCGACGCGGCCGACGATGCCGGCTTCCTCGTAGGCTTCGCGGGCGGCCGCCTCGAAGGGCTTGCGCCCCTTCATCGGCCAGCCCTTCGGGATGATCCAGCGCCGCGTCTCCCGGGAGGTGACGAGCAGGACCTCCGTCCCGCCCTCCGGCGTCCGGCGCATCGGCAATACGCCGACCTGGGGCCGCGCTTCGCGGCTGCTCTCGATCGGGCCGGCCGTCATGCTGCAGAAACGCCCCGGGGCTGGCGCGGTTCGCGCTCAGGGTTGGCCGCCGGGCGTTCCCCAGACGGGCAGAGACAGGGCCAAACTTCCTTGAAGGATTGATGACGGGAAAGCACGTCGCCGCGATCGAAGCTGCCGTCGCACCTCAGCATTGAGCGACGGAGGTTCACTAGCGGAACCGCGATGAGCAACTCAACAGAAATTTAACCGGCAAAGGGTCCGGGGACAGGCTGGAACGGGCAGTCAACTCGTGGTCGAGAGGTTCTCGATGAGCGCGTTGAGGTCGGCGCGCATCGCCTGGATCTCCGGCTCCGACATGTTGAGCTGGCACATGACGGACTGGCGCACGGCCACCGCCTCGGAGCGGAGTGACCGGCCCTGATCGGTCAGGGCGATCTCGACCTCGCGCTCGTCGGATTGCCGCCGGCTGCGGTTCAGAAGGCCACTGCTCTCCAGGCGCTTGAGCACCGGCGTGAGCGTGCCGGAATCGAGACGCAGGCGCCGTCCGATCTCGGAGACGGTGATGCCGTCACTCTCCCACAGCACCAGCAGCACGAGATATTGCGGGTAGGTCAGCCCCATCCGCTCCAGCATCGGCCGATAGGATTTCGTCATCCGATGGGCGGCGGCATAGAGCGCGTAGCAGAGCTGATTGTCGAGCAGCAGCGGATCCTTCAGCACCTCTGCGCTCTCGTTGGGAGCATTCACGGTTCACATCCTGCCGTTCGACAACGCCTTCCGGCCGGCCGCACCAGGGAACCGGGCGCTTGCGGACCGGTGATTTTCAACCCTGCCGCAGTCCGCCACGATAACGGATGGGAGACGGCAAGGCATATGCACAATTGTCCCAGTGTCCTTCGGCCGGGGATTTCTCCACCGCCGGTTCGGTCTGCCGTTCTTACCGCTCTTGGTCGAACAAGCAAAAAGGCGGCCGTGCGGCCGCCTTCTCGCATCGATCACAGTGTCACGCGTTCCGCCGCTCGATGCGGCGGGCGACGGTCTCAGGCGGCGTCGGCGGTCTCGACCGCGGTCGGGCCGGAATCCTTGCCGCGGGCATCGACGTCGCGGTCCACGAACTCGATGACGGCCATCGGCGCATTGTCGCCGTAGCGGAAGCCGGCCTTCATGATGCGGCAGTAGCCGCCCGGACGCGACTGATAGCGCGGGCCCAGGACCGTGAAGAGCTTCTTCACCATGTCCGCGTCGCGGATCTGGGCCATGGCGAGGCGGCGGGCATGGATGCTGTCGGTGCGGCCGAGCGAGATCAGCTTCTCAACGACCGGGCGCAGATCCTTGGCCTTCGGCAGAGTGGTGACGATCTGCTCGTGCTTGATCAGCGCGGCGGACATGTTGGCGAACATCGCCTTGCGGTGCTCGGCCGTGCGGTTGAAGCGGCGACCGCGGTAGGAGTGACGCATGGTGGCTGGTCCTTCTCAGTCACGGCCGCCGTGCCACGGTACGGCCGAGTGCCCTCGGAATGCCCTTGGGCTGTTTTCATCGAACTCCGCGTAACCCAGCGGCGGGATTCCTTTTGGGAGCGCCCGCCCCGGCTTTGCTGGGGCGGGAGGGAGTGCCGACCCAGCGGCTCAGCACCGGGTCAGGCGGCCAAACAAGCGGCGCCGCGCAGCGCCGCCAGATCAGGCCAGGGCGGCTTCGCCCCTCAGTAGTGCTCTTCGAAGCGCTTGGCGAGATCCTCGATGTTCTCCGGCGGCCAGCCGGGAACGTCCATGCCGAGGTGCAGGCCCATACCGGCGAGCACTTCCTTGATCTCGTTGAGCGACTTGCGGCCGAAGTTCGGGGTGCGCAGCATCTCGCCCTCCGACTTCTGGATCAGGTCGCCGATATAGACGATGTTGTCGTTCTTCAGGCAGTTCGCCGAACGGACCGACAGCTCGAGCTCGTCGACCTTCTTGAGCAAAGCCGGGTTGAAGGGGAGCTGCGGCGCGAGCGGCGCGGCCTCTTCCTTGCGGGGCTCCTCGAAGTTCACGAAGACCTGGAGCTGGTCCTGGATGATGCGGGCGGCGTAAGCCAGAGCATCCTCCGGCGACACGGCGCCGTTGGTCTCGACCGTCATGGTCAGCTTGTCCTTGTCGAGATCCTGGCCCTCGCGGGTGGTCTCGACGCGGTAGCTGACCTTGGTCACCGGGGAGAACAGCGCATCGACCGGGATCAGGCCGATCGGCGCATCCTCGGGACGATTGCGGTCGGCCGGGACGTAGCCCTTGCCGGTGGCGACCGTGAACTCCATGCGGATCTCGGCCCCGTCGTCCAGGGTGCAGATCACGAGGTCGGGGTTCAGGATCTGGATGTCGCCGACGGCGCCGATGTCACCGGCGGTGACGAGGCCGGGGCCCGTCTTGCGCAGGGTCATGCGCTTGGGCTGGTCGGTCTGCGAGCGGATGGCGATGGTCTTGATGTTGAGGACGATGTCGGTCACGTCCTCGCGCACGCCGGGGATCGACGAGAACTCGTGCAGCACGCCGTCGATCTGCACCGAGGTGACCGCGGCGCCCTGGAGCGAGGAGAGCAGCACGCGGCGGAGCGAGTTGCCCAGCGTCGTGCCGAAGCCGCGCTCGAGCGGCTCGGCCACGACGGTGGCGACCCGCTTGGGATCGTCGCCGGCGGAGACCTGCAGCTTGTTCGGCTTGATGAGCTCTTGCCAGTTCTTCTGAATGACCACGGTCCTACCTCTTGCCAAACCCGCGCCGCCGGCGTCCCGGAAAGCGCTTCGGCCGGCCCTGGATGGCTCTGAGAGCCTCCGGACCGGTCCCAAAAATCACGGTTGCTCGCCTGCCACCCAAAGGGCGGGAACGAAGCTGTAACCGGCGCCGTCGCGGGCGACGGTGCCGAGCGCCGGGAACTCCAGATGCGAGCCGGCGATGAAGGTCTTCTCCGTCGCCACCTCGTCGAGCACCCGCTTGCGGGTGGCGCGCGCCTGTTCCCCGTCCACGTCGAAGGCGACGCCCGCCTCCGGCTGCTTGAACTGGATCGCCGGCATATGCACCACGTCGGTCCACATCAGCAGGGACTTGTCCCCCGATACGATCCGCATGCCGCAATGGCCCGGCGTGTGGCCGGGCAGCGGAACGGCGGTGATGCCGGGCACCAGCTCGCCGCCCTCGTGTTTGCGCAGCCGCGCGCCGTAGGGCGCGACCGCCTTGCGGGCGTTCTCGAAATACGGCTTCGCCGCGTCCGGGGCCCGCGACAGCGCCTCGTCGGGAAGCCAGTGCGCGGCTTCCGTCGCATGCACGACGAGTTCCGCGTTCGGATAGGCTGCGCTGCCATCCTCCTTCACCAGCCCGCCCGCATGGTCGGGATGGAGATGGGTCAGGAGCACGGTCTCGATCTCCTCCGGCTTGACGCCGGCCAGCGCGAGCGCCGCGGGCACCCGGCCCATGGTGGCGGGACCGAAATGGCCGTAGCCCGAATCGATCAGCACCGGCTTGCGGCCGGCGCCGGTGACGAGGAAGGCGTTGAGCGTGACGACCGGAGCCTCGGAGCGGAAGCCCGCGCGCTGGAGCGCGCCGGCTTCCTCCTTGGAGATGCCCGTGACGAGATCGAGCGAGCCCTGAAACCAGCCGTCGTTGAGCGCGGTGACCGTGAGGTCTCCGAGATTCCAACGCAGCGCGCCGGGAAGGGGCTTCGATCCGTCCGCCATGGGCGTCTCCGTTCGAGGGGGGCTCCGGTGTCGTTCGATCAGACGCGACGGCGCTTGCGCGGGCGGCAGCCGTTGTGCGGGATCGAGGTGACGTCGCGGATCGAGGTCACGGTGAAGCCCGCGGCCTGGAGCGCGCGCAGCGCCGACTCACGGCCGGAACCGGGGCCGGAGACCTCGACCTCGAGGGTGCGCATGCCGTGCTCGGCAGCCTTGCGGCCGGCATCCTCGGCGGCGACCTGGGCGGCGTACGGGGTCGACTTGCGCGAACCCTTGAAGCCCATGGCGCCGGCGGACGACCACGAGATCGTGTTGCCCTGCGCGTCGGTGATGGTGATCATCGTGTTGTTGAACGAGGCGTTCACATGCGCCACGCCGGAGACGATGTTCTTGCGTTCGCGGCGGCGGACGCGGGTCGGTTCCTTGGCCATTCTTTTCGCTTTCGTCCTTCAGTCACGCCCGTACTTCCAGGCGCTCGGGATTCTTTTGTCACTTGGGCGCGGCTGCCGTGCAGAGCCGTCCCGATCACCCGCCGACGCCGAGGGACACCCGGCGCGACGGAAGGAAGGCCGAGCGAAGCACGGCCTTCCAATGCCAAAATTACTTCTTCTTGCCGGCGATCGGCTTCGCCTTGCCCTTGCGGGTGCGGGCGTTGGTGTGGGTGCGCTGGCCGCGGACCGGCAGCTGCTTGCGGTGACGCAGGCCGCGGTAGCAGCCGAGATCCATCAGGCGCTTGATGTTCATCGAGACTTCGCGGCGCAGATCGCCCTCGACGAGGTAATCGCGGTCGATGGTCTCGCGGATCTGGAGCACCTCGGCGTCGGTGAGCTGGTTCACGCGGCGCTCGGCCGGGATACCGACCTTCTCGGTGATCTCCTCGGCCTTCTTCGGGCCGATGCCGTGGATGTACTGGAGCGCGATGACGACGCGCTTGGCGGTCGGGATGTTGACGCCTGCGATACGGGCCAAGATGATCTCTCCATGGGACGGGCCATCCGCCCGTCAGCACACAAGGAAGACGCGCGTCCGGTGGAGGCCGGCCCCTGCGCGCCCGCCCGAAACGACAAATCGGTCCGCAAGCAGCCTCTCAGAGGTGCCCCGAACCACATCCCGCTTGGACGAAGGGGGTCCGCCTAGCGCGAGCCGCCCCCGTTGTCAACGCTTTGCAAACGGAATTGCGATCGACGCTTCGCCGCGCCGTCGGCAAGGCATTACGGGGCCTGGCATGACGCGGCCGGGCATGAGGACGCCCGGCATGACAAAGCCCGCCCCGTCGGAACGGCAGCGGGCTTCGCGGACATCACCGGAGAGAGACGTCTCAGGACGTCGCCTTCTCCCGGAACCCGTCGAGGAGGCCGGTCACGTCGCCGGTCACCTCGTCGATCGGCTTCATGCCGTCGATCTTCCGCAGGAGGCCGGTGCCGGCATAGTAGTCGGAGAGCGGCGCCGTCTGCCGCTTGTAGGCGTCGAGGCGGGTCTTGAAGACCTCCGGCGTGTCGTCCTTGCGCACCGGCTGTCCGCGGGCAGCGGTCTCCTCGGCGCGCTTGGCGATGCGGCCGACGAGGGCGTTCTCATCGACGACGAACTCGACCACCGCGTCGAGGGCGATGCCCTTCTCCGCCAGCATGGCGTCGAGGGCCTTGGCCTGCTCGACCGTGCGCGGGAAGCCGTCGAGGATGAAGCCGTCCCTGGCATCCGCCTCCTCGATGCGGTCGGCGACGATCCCGACCACGACGGCGTCCGGCACGAGGCCGCCGCTCTCCATGATCGACTTCGCTTCCAGTCCGACCGGCGTCCCGGCGGCGACCGCAGCGCGCAGCATGTCGCCCGTCGACAATTGCGGAACGCGGTAGCGCTCCACGATACGCTCGGACTGCGTGCCCTTCCCCGCTCCCGGCGGTCCGAGCAGAATGATCCGCATTGCGTCTCCCCGTCCTCAAGGCCCGGCGTCGGGCTCGTTCTTCATGGGCGGCGCGCCTGTCCTCTCAAGGACGCGCCATCGTCACACCGCTGTGATGCGCAATTCCAGGGCGCGCGTCCACCGAACCTTTGTCGAACGCCGTTCAACGGCGCCGGGTTGTCGAGGCGCCCCGCAGCTTCGCCTTCTTCACGAGGCCCTCGTACTGGTGGGCCATCAGGTGCCCGTGGATCTGTGCCACGGTGTCCATGGTGACGGAGACGACGATCAGGAGCGAGGTACCGCCGAAGCCGAGCGCCGCCGAGGTGTAGGAGGCTACGATCTCCGGCACGAGGCAGACGAAGGTGAGGTAGGCCGCGCCGATCACCGTGATGCGGGTCAGCACCTTGTCGATGAAGGCGGCGGTGCGCTCGCCGGGGCGGATGCCGGGGATGAAGCCGCCCTGCTTCTTCAGGTTGTCGGCGGTCTCCTGCGGATTGAAGACGATCGCTGTGTAGAAGAACGTGAAGAAGATGATCAGGCCGGCATAGGCGACCATGTAGAGCGGCCGGCCGTGGCCGAGATAGGCCGTGAGCGTCCCGAGGATGCCGGTCGAGCCCTGGTTCGCCGAGAAGCTCGCCACCGTGGTCGGCAGCAGCAGCAGCGAGGAGGCGAAGATCGGCGGGATCACGCCCGAGGTGTTGAGCTTGAGCGGCAGGAACGAGGACTGGCCCTCGTACATGCGGTTGCCGACCTGACGCTTGGGGTAGTTGATCAGGAGCCGGCGCTGGGCGCGCTCCATGAACACGATGAAGTAGATCAGCGCGACCGCCGCGACGGCGGCGCCGAGCAGGATGGCGGGCGAGAGCGCGCCGGTGCGGGTCAGCTCCAGGGCGCCGAAGATCGAAGCCGGCAGATGGGCGACGATGCCCGCGAAGATGATGAGCGAGGAGCCGTTGCCGATGCCGCGCGAGGTGATCTGCTCGCCGATCCACATCAGGAACAGCGTGCCGCCGGTCAGCGTCACGACGGTCGAGAGGATGAAGAACGGGCCCGGGTTGATGACCGCGTTCGAGCCCTGCAGGCCGAAGGCGATGCCCCAGGACTGGACCAGCGCCAGCACCACCGTGAGGTAGCGGGTGTACTGGTTGATGACCTTGCGGCCCGACTCGCCCTCCTTCTTCAGCGCCTCCAGGCTCGGCACCACCGAGGTGAGGAGCTGAACGATGATCGAGGCTGAGATGTAGGGCATGATGTTGAGCGCGAAGACCGCCATGCGCTCGACCGCGCCGCCCGAGAACATGTTGAACATGCCCAGCACGCCGCCGGCCTGGTTCTGGAAGTTCCGCGCGAACTGCTCGGGATCGATGCCGGGGATCGGGATGTAGGTGCCCAGCCGGAAGACGATGAGCGCGCCCAGGGTGAACCAGATGCGCTTCTTGAGCTCGTCGGCCTTGGCGATGGCGCCGAAATTCAGGTTGGCGGCAAGCTGCTCGGCGGCTGAGGCCATGTCATTGATCCCGGAAAATGCCGTCGGGACGCGTCTCGAGCGGTCCCTGAAAGCGGAAGCGGCGGCCGCGTGCGAGCACGGGCCGCCGCTTCGGCGTTCGACTTAATCGTGGTGTCAGGCGGACGCAACCGCGCCTTCCGACGCGCCGCGATGGGCGACGCCGGCGGCGAAGGTCGTGGTCACCGAGCCGCCGGCCTTCTCGACGGCCTCGACGGCCGACTTGGAGGCGCGGGTGACCTCGAAGCTGAGCTTCGCGGTCAGCTCGCCGACGCCGAGCAGCTTCACGCCGTCACGGGCGCGGGCGATGATGCCGGCCTTGACCAGCGCATCGACCGTCACGGGGGCGTTGGCGTCGAGCTTGCCGGCATCCACCGCCGCCTGGACGCGACCGAGGTTCACCTCGTTCAGGTCGTGGGCGTGGATGTTGTTGAAGCCACGCTTCGGCAGGCGACGATGCAGCGGCATCTGGCCGCCCTCGAAGCCCTTGATGGACACGCCGGTGCGGGCCTTCTGACCCTTCACGCCGCGTCCACCGGTCTTGCCCTTGCCGGAGCCGATGCCTCGGCCGACGCGCATCCGGTTCTTGGTCGCGCCTTCGTTGTCGCGGATCTCGTTGAGCTTCATGGTGGAGCCCTCCTCACGCCGCGGCGTCGTCGAGGACGCGCACGAGGTGCGCGACCTTGCGGATCATGCCGCGAACCGAGGGAGTGTCCTCCAGCTCGGAGACGCGGTGCAGCTTGTTCAGCTTGAGGCCGATCAGCGTCGCGCGCTGGGAGGCCTCGCGGCGGATCGGCGAGCCGATCTGCTCGATGCGGACAGTCTTGGTTGCCATGCTGCCCTCCCTTACGCGACGGCCGCGTCGGAGGTGTCGGCCGGGTCGGCGTCACGGCGACGGGCCTGGAGGGCCGACACCTTGAGACCGCGACGGGCCGCGACCGAGCGCGGGCTGTCCTCGTTCTTGAGCGCGTCGAAGGTGGCGCGCACGAGGTTGTAGGGGTTGGAGGAGCCGAGCGACTTGGCGACGACGTCCTGCATGCCGAGCGTCTCGAAGACGGCGCGCATCGGGCCGCCGGCGATGATGCCGGTACCCTGCGGCGCCGCGCGGAGAATGACCTTGCCGGCGCCGTGACGTCCGTTGACGTCGTGGTGCAGGGTGCGGCCCTCGCGGAGCGACACACGGATCAGACCGCGCTTGGCGGCTTCCGTCGCCTTGCGGATCGCCTCCGGCACCTCACGGGCCTTGCCGTGGCCGAAGCCGACGCGGCCCTTCTGGTCGCCGACGACGACGAGGGCGGCGAAGCCGAAGCGGCGGCCACCCTTCACAACCTTGGCGACGCGGTTGATGTGGACGAGCTTGTCCACGAACTCGCTGTCGCGCTCCTCGCGGTCGTCGCGGCGACGACCCTCGCGTTCACGTGCCATATTCTTTTCCCGTTATCTCACTGACGCGGGCCGGAACGGCCCGCTCGCTCGATGTGCGTCCCTCCCCGCGAGGGGAGGGACCATGGCGTCTTAGAAGTCGAGACCACCCTCACGGGCGGCGTCGGCGAGAGCCTTGACGCGGCCGTGGAAGATGTAGCCCGAGCGGTCGAAGACGACCTTGGTGACGCCCGCGGCCTTGGCGCGCTCGGCGACGAGCTTGCCCACCGCCTCGGCCGCCGCCTTGTCGGCACCGGTCTTGAGGCTGGCCTTGAGATCCTTGTCGAGGCTGGACGCGGCCGCGAGCGTGCGGCCCACGGCGTCGTCGATGACCTGGACGTAGATCTGCTTGGACGAGCGGAACACCGACAGCCGCGGACGGCCGTTGGCGGTGGCTTTGAGGGCCCGACGGACCCGCGCCTTGCGGCGCAGGAGGGCTTCGTTCTTGTTCGACATGAATCGCCCTCCTTACTTCTTCTTGCCTTCCTTGCGGAAGATGAACTCGCCAGCGTACTTCACGCCCTTGCCCTTATAGGGCTCGGGACCGCGGTACTCGCGAATCTCCGCCGCGACCTGACCGACGCGCTGCCGGTCGATGCCCGACACCACGATCTCCGTGGGCTTGGGCGTCACGATGGTGATGCCGGCCGGGATCTCGTACTCGATGTCGTGGCTGTAGCCGAGCGAGAGCTTGAGCGCCTTGCCGGCCATCGCAGCGCGGTAGCCGACGCCGGTGATCTCCAGCTTCTTCTCGAAGCCCTTGGAGACGCCCTCGACGAGGTTCGCCACCTGGGCGCGCGAGGTGCCCCACAGGGAGCGGGCCTGCTTCGACTGGTCCTTGGGCTGCACCGAGACGGCGCCGTCCTTGAACTCCACGATGACCTGGGGCGGGACGACGAACTGGAGTTCGCCCTTCGAGCCCTTCATCTTCACCGTCTGACCCGTAACCGTGGCGGTGACGCCGGACGGGACGGGGACGGGCTTCTTGCCTACGCGAGACATGTCGCTGTCCTCCGGATCAGAACACCTTGCAGAGCACTTCACCGCCGACGTTGCGCTCGCGCGCCTCGTGATCGGCCATGACGCCCTGCGGGGTCGAGATGATGGTGACGCCGAGGCCGTCGGCGACTCGCGGCAGCTCGCCAACCGACGAGTAGACGCGGCGGCCGGGCTTCGACACGCGCTTGATCTCCCGGATGACCGGGCGACCGTCGTAGTACTTGAGCTCGATCGCGAACTCGGTGCGGCCGTTGCCGAGGTCCTGCACCGCGTAGTCGCGGATGTAGCCCTCGGACTTCAGCACGTCGAGGACCGAGGCGCGCAGGCGCGAGCCGGGGGTCTGGACGACGTTGCGGCGACGGCTCTGGCCGTTGCGGATGCGGGTGAGCATATCACCCACGGGATCGTTCACCATGGATGCCTCCCCTTACCAGCTGGACTTCACGAGACCGGGGATGAGGCCCCGGTTGCCGAGCTCGCGCAGAGCGACGCGCGAGATGCCGAGCTTACGGTAGTAGGCCCGCGGACGGCCGGTCATCTCGCAGCGGTTGCGGATGCGGGTGGCCGACGAGTTGCGCGGCAGTTCCGCGAGCTTCAGGCGCGCCTCGAAGCGCTCCTCCATCTCGCGGGACTCATCGTTGGCGATGGCGAGGAGGGCCTTACGCTTCTCGGCGAAGCGCTTCACCAGCTCCTTGCGGTGGTTGTTCTTCTCGACTGAGCTTTTCTTAGCCATGTCTTTCTCCAGTGTCCGCGTCTAAGCGACGAAAGCCGCCGCTTACTGCCGGAACGGGAACTTGAAGTGGGCGAGGAGAGCCTTGGCCTCTTCGTCCGTGGTGGCGCTCGTCTGGACGACGATGTCCATGCCCCAGGTCTGCTCCGCCTTGTCGTAGGAGATCTCCGGGAACACGAGGTGCTCCTTGAGGCCCATGGCGTAGTTGCCGCGGCCGTCGAAGGAACGCGGGTTCAGGCCGCGGAAGTCGCGAACGCGCGGCAGCGCGATCGTGATCAGGCGGTCCATGAACTCGTACATGCGGGCCTTGCGCAGGGTCACCTTGCAGCCGATCGGCATGCCCTCGCGGACCTTGAAGGTCGCGATCGCCTTGCGGGCGCGGGTGATGACCGGCTTCTGGCCGGCGATGAGCGCGAGGTCGCCCGCCGCAACGGTGGCCTTCTTCGAGTCCGCGGTGGACTCGCCGACGCCCATGTTGATGACGATCTTCTCGATCTGCGGGACCTGCATCGGGTTCTTGTACCCGAACTGCTCGATCAGCTTCTGCCGGACGACCTCGTCGTAGTGCTTGCGCAGACGCGGGACGTAGGCGTTCTTGTCGGCCTCAGCCATCGATCTGATCCCCCGTGGTCTTGGCGAACCGGACCTTGCGTCCGTCTTCGAGGATGCGGAAACCCACGCGGGTCGGCTTGCCGTTCACGTCCTGGAACGCGAGGTTGGAGAGCTGGATCGCAGCCTCCTTCGAGATGATCCCGCCCTCGGCGTTCTGCGTCTGCTTCTGGTGCTTCTTGACCAGGTTGACGCCGCGCACGAAGGCCTTGCCGTCCTTCGGCAGGACTTGGATGACCTCGCCGGAGCGACCCGCGTCGCGACCGGTGAGGACGACGACCGTGTCGCCCTTCTTGATCTTGGCGGCCATCACAGCACCTCAGGAGCGAGCGAGATGATCTTCATGTGGTTGCGGGCGCGCAGCTCGCGCGGCACCGGCCCGAAGATACGGGTGCCGACCGGCTCCTTCTGATTGTTGATCAGAACGGCGGCGTTCTTGTCGAAGCGGATCACCGAACCGTCGGCGCGCTTCACGTCCTTGGCCGTGCGCACGACGACCGCCTTCATGACGTCGCCCTTCTTCACGCGGCCGCGCGGGATCGCCTCCTTGACGGAGACGACGATGATGTCGCCGACGCCGGCATACTTGCGCTTCGACCCGCCGAGCACCTTGATGCACATCACACGGCGCGCACCCGAATTGTCGGCGACGTCCAGATTCGTCTGCATCTGGATCACGGGAGTGACCTTTCCTTGTTTCAGGCGGGTTTCCGCACACGGACGGTATTGCCCGGCGGACGACGCCTGATGGGGATCTGATGTCCCCGGCTCATGTGAGAGACCGCGCTATCGGCGTGGGAACGCCGGCGCGGTCACCGCGTACGAAGGGATGCGAACATCCCAAGGACTGTCGCGAAGGCGTGCCCGATACTACGGACGCGGCCGGTGTGCAAGCCTTTGAGCGGCAATTCGTGCCGGGACGGCGCGGTCCGGCGGCACGGCGACGTCGCAGAATAACGGCGCAGGATCAGGCCGCGCGCGGACGGCAGGCGCAGGGGCGCGAAGGCAGTGGTGCGAAGGCAGTGGTGCGAGGGGCGGGGCGATCCGCGTCGCCTTGCGGAAGCGGATCGCCTGACGGGGTCAGCAGCCCCGGCAGATCGAGCCCATGGTCTTGTTCATCTTCGCGTCCCAGGCCTTGTCGCGGGCCTGGGCGGCCCGCTGGGCCTTGAGCATCTGATCCTGGGAGACCGGCGCGACCTCTCCCTGCGGGAGGCCGGGTGCCGGTGGCTTGGTCTGGCCCGTCGCGGTGACGGTGCGCCCGGTCGGGGTGAGCCGGCTGTCACCGGTGTCCTGGGCGCGGGCCGGAATGGCGGCAACGGACCCGATCAGCAGGAGGCCGGCGAAGAGGGGGGTGGAGACGGCGATCGGACGACGCATGACTTCCCTGTCACTCCCTGGCGCGCAGTCCCCGATGCGGACCGCTGGCGCGGGGAAGGGCATTCCGAGGGCGTATCGCGAGGCGCCATCGCGGCCCCCACTGCCCGCGCCTGCCTACCCGCGCGCCTGATCGGCATAGGTGGCACCGGACCGGGCCGACCGCAAGCGGAGCGGCGGCGTGCCGCCGGCTCCCGTGCAAACAAGCAGGCGGGGCCCGGTCCTCGGGCGAGGGCGACGACGGTCTGAGGTGAAGACGCGAGCCGGTCGCGGCCTCGTCTCAGCGCGTCTCGGGCTGGGCGTCGGCTACGGTGCTGGCCTTCGAGTAGCTCGTCCGCGGCCGCCCAGTCGGGTCCTCGAAGGAACCCGCCCACAGGCCGAGGCGCTTGCCCCAGGCGACGGTCTCGGCGCCGACATAGGTCGCCTTCTCGCCGCGTTCGGCCATGACGAGGCCCTTCTCCGCCATCCAGGCGCTCAGGTCTTCCTTGTCCCGGTGGCAGACGGAGAGGGCGCGGCCGTAGGCGTCGGTCTCGCGGATCTGACAGGTGACGCTCGCGTCCCGCAGATGGGCGGCGAGCGCCTGGGCCGAGTGGGCGCCGCAGGCGTAGCTCTGGCCCTTGGCGTTCAGGCAGGTCTGCTTGAGGCCCGGCGCTGCCACCCCGTAGAGGCCCACGACGCGACCGCTTACCACCAGCGTGTCGCCGCTCAGGACGCGTGGCCGTCCACTCACGCTCTCGCCGGCCTGGGCTGGTCCGACGGCCCCGGTCGCGGCAAGGACGATGAGGCTGAGGCCGAGAAATCCCGTTCGTCTCATCCAAACACCATGGGTTTTCGACGCTGACCCGTGGAGGCACCGGCCGATCGCTCGGCCAAGGACGCCCACGTGTCGTGTCTCTCACGTGCTGACGCCGTACCCGATCCCCGCGCCCGAACGGGCGCCGTCGGGGCAACGAGCGTCTGTCGAAAACCCTAAAGCATGGCTTATGCCCTTTTCGTGGCCGGCCGCATGCCGCGGCGTCATGCCGGAGCCGCACCCTCCGCCGCAGGCCGGTGCGCGTCCCGCCCGCGCCGGCCGGCGTTTCAGCGGAGCGCGGCCGTCGCGGAGCCCCGGGCTCGGAATCGTGCCGGCCACCCCTGGCGGGACCATGGGCGAGCCCTATCCTCTGCCGCGCCGGTTGGTTCGTCCGCCGGTCGCCCGCGCCCACCGGACGGCGATGCCCCCAAACCGTTCGGCGGGCGCGAGCGTAGCAAGCCGTCATCCCGCGTGCCGGCCGCTTCCGCGGAGACCTCCTGTCCCTGGCCGGGCTCCGCGGCGCCGGAATGGCCACCTCGCCCGACTGACACCGTCATCTAGCGCACCACCCGTCCCGTGCCGCCCTTGGCGAAATGCCGGGTCAGGCGTCGACGGGCCCAAGAGGGCAGGTGTTCGAAATCAATCATGGCCGCTGCCGTTACTGACCTTCGCCTCGCGATCCGGGGCGCAAGAGCAGATCGGTGGCGAGTGTGAAGGCATCAAGGCGCAACGAAGGGCGATCTGACAAGGTTTCGTGCAGGATCGTGGCGGCGCCTCCGTGGGCGGATCCCGGACGGGCCGGCCGAATCGAGCGTTCCGTGGCCGTCCCCGACCGGAATCATCGAAGAGGGCGCCGCCGAAACGATCCGCGCCTCCGAACGGGACCGGGGCGGCGGGGGTTGGCGGAAGGGCAGGGGGGCGTCGTGCGCCCCCGGGACGAGGAGGAGTCGCGCGGTGGCGATGAGCTTGGAAGATCTGGTCCGCGGCGCGGCCGCGGAGGCCCGGCGGCTCGCGGCCGCCTTTCCGGCGGCCGGCCGGAAGGACGACCTGCCCTGGGCGGTGATCGCGGCCTTCGATGCCGACGTGCGCGGTCATGTGGAGCGTGACCGGCGGATCGAGGATGAGCGCGACCGGGTGCTGATCGCCTCCGTGACATTGGCCGAGACGCCCGCGGAGGCCGAGGCGGAGGAGTGGGACCGAGCCCGCCGTCATCTCGTCAGGGCGGTCGACTATCTGGAGGAGACGGTGCTTCGCTTCGGCATCGTCAACCGCCTCGCGGCCAAGCGCGGCCACGGGGCGGCGGGGGATCCGGTCTCGGCATTGCGGCGCGGCTGACACCGGACGCCGTGCAGCGCCGTTGACATTAGGCATTGAGCAAAGTCTGCCGGTTAAGATAACGCTTGGCTGACGAGGCTTGACCTGGCGCATCGATGCTGAAGCGGATCGAATCCGGCCTGAGCCGTCCGTGGTACCGGCTCCGATTGCCGGATGCGCTCGAAGCGCAATACCGCGCCGAGACGGCCCGGCTGAGCGGGTTTTACGTCCAGTCCTGGCTCGCCGTCTTCACGCTGTTCAATATCCTCTCCCTCGTCATGGACCGCGAGGTGTTCGGCCCGCAGGACTTCGCGGTGCCGCTGGCGATGACGCTCGGTGTCTTCTGCCCGGTCGCCCTCGCCTCCATCATCTCCCTGCGCGGGAGGCCGACGATGGTACGGGTCTCCGTCGCCGTCCTCGCCACCGCGCTCGTCGACATCGTCGTCGTCCTCAACAGCGCCCGCCTCGCGCCGGCCTCGCATACGGACGTCTACATCATCATCGCCACCATCGTTCCGTTGGTGGTCGGGCTGATCGCGCCCCTGCCGTTCCGGCATTGCCTGTGGTTCTGCGGCGCCTCGTTCGCCCTTTATGTCGGCCTCGTCGTCGGGCTCGGGCTGTTCAGCGCCGAGCGCAGCGGACTGCCGCTGCTGGTCTCCGGCCTGATCCTGGTGCCGCTGAAGCTCTGCTACTCACGGGAATGGGACGCCCGGAACACCTTCCTGATCGGTCTGCGGGTGAAGCTCCAGGCCGAGGCGCTCGCCCGCGCCAATGCGCGCCTCACGGTGCTCTCGGAGACCGATTCGCTGACGGCCCTGTCCAACCGCCGCCATTTCACCGAGCGCCTGGGGGCGGCCTGGGGCCTCGCCGGCGAGCAGGACGGCTGGCTCGGCGTCATTCTCATCGACATCGATCACTTCAAGCGGCTGAACGACACCGCCGGCCATGCCGAGGGGGATCGCTGCCTCGTGGCGGTGGCGGCGGCGCTCCAGACCTCGGTCGAGGCCTGGGGCGGGCTCGCCGCGCGCTACGGCGGCGAGGAATTCGCGGTCCTGTTGCCGGGTGCCGATCCCGTGCAGGCGCGGGCGGTGGGCGAGGTGGTTCGTGCCGCCGTCGCCGATCTCGCCATCCGCCATCCCGGCCTTGTGGCGAACAGGCCAGTGACCGTGAGCGTCGGCGTCACCGCCGCGCGGGGGCGGACGCGGGATTTCGGAATCCAAGTCTCCGATCTGCTCAAGGCCGCCGATTTCGCGCTCTACGCGGCCAAGAACGAGGGCCGGAACCGGGTCGAGAGCTTCCTGCCCGCCGCGAACGCGAACCGGCCCACGGGCAGCGCGGACCGGGTTCTGACGGCCGCGCCGCCCGGCTGAAAAGGCCGCCTCTGCCGAACAAAACCGTCGCTGCCGCGTCTTCCTGTCCGGGGCGGCCGCACGGTTGCGGGCCGGAAGGAGCGACCGAAGGATGCTGCTCGACGAGGAACGCTGGGCCGGCGCGCGCGAGGCCGATCCGGCGGCAGGTCCATCGGCCGGGTCGACGGCCGACGCATCGGCGGGCTCGCATCTGCGGAGGATGAGCGCGGGTCTCGCCTCGCCGGGGGGGGAATTCTGGGCGCTTGTCGCCGTCCTGATCGTCTTCGATGCGCTCTGGCTCGCCGCCGCGGGGATCCGCCTCGCCCCGACCGGACTCCTCGCAATGTCCGGCGCGGTGGCCGTCCTGCTCGGGCTGGCTCTCCTGTTCAGCGCCGTGAAGCCGGAACCGAAGCTGCGGGCCATGGCTCTGTCGAGTGCTTATCTCGCCGCCTTCACCACCGCCGCCGCGGTCCTGCATTACCTCTCCGCCACCCTGGCGCTGCCGTTCGCCGATCCGGCGCTCGCGCGCTTCGAGGCGGCCCTGGCCTTCGACTGGCGCGGCTGGGTCGGCTTCCTCGCCGACCATCCCGACCTGTCCTGGCCGCTGGCGCTCGCCTACCATACGAGCGGCCCTCAGGTCGGGCTCGTCGTCATCGCCCTGAGCGCGATGTCGCGGGTCGCCCGCCTCTGGGCCTATGCCCGCCTGTTCACGCTGGCGCTGCTCGCCGCGATCGCCGTCTCGGCGGTGTTCCCCGCGATCGGGCCCTACGCCTACTACGCGCCGCAGGCCTATCCGCAGGGCCATATCGAAACCGTGGGCGCTCTCTGGCACCTCGACGCGCTCCACGCCTTGCGCGACGGCACAATGTCGACCCTCGCCCTGTCCGAGATCCGCGGCCTCGTCACCTTCCCCTCCTTCCACGCCTGCCTCGCGGTCCTCACCGCCTGGGCGCTCGCCCCGGTGCCGGTGATCGGCCCGCTGGCGCTCCTCCTCAACGCCGCGATCATCGTGGCGACGCTCGGGGCGGGAGGGCATTACCTGCCGGACGTGGTGGCCGGGACGGTGATGGGAATGGTTTTGGTGGCCTTTCACGGCATCCGGCGCCGGCGCTCGCTCGGTGGCAGGCGGCTTTCGCTGCCCGCACTGCCGACAAGAGAGATCCGACCGGTCACCGCCCCGTCGACGACGGGCTGAGCGCCCGGGACATCATCGCAGGGGTCGTCGGGTCTCGCCAAGGATCGATAAGGATCGATAAGGCTGGTGCGGACGGCGGGACTCGAACCCGCACAGCCTTGCGGCCGCAAGATTTTAAGTCTCGTGCGTCTACCGGTTTCGCCACGTCCGCATCGGCGCAGCGGTAGCCGCCTCGCGAGGCCAGATCAAGCCGGCGGCTGCCAGCCGTAGACCCAGGCGTAGCGGGCGCTCATCCCCTCCGGTCCTGAACGGCGCATCACCAGATTCCGGGCGAAGCCGATCAGGCGGCCGGCGTGGTAGAAGCGCCCGTTGCGCCGTGCCGCGCGCTGCACCGACCGGGCGCGGGGCTGGCGCGCCTCGGCATAGGCCGCCAGCGCCTCCGGCACGCTCGCGGCGCCCGACACGCTTGCGGCCAGCACCGCCGCATCCTCGATGGCGAGCGCCGCGCCCTGGGCGAGGAAGGGCAGCACCGGATGGGCGGCGTCGCCCAGGAGCGCGATCCGGCCCCGCGCCATCGGCCGCGCCACCGGGCGGTCCACCAGCGACCACACCACCCAGGTGTCGGGCAGGCTCAGCAGTTCCGTCAGCGCGGGCGCCGCATCCGGAAAATGGTCGCGCAGGACCGCCGGATCGCCGAGGCGGCCCCAATCCTCGTCGCCCTCGCGCTCGGGGACGATCGCCACGACGTTGAGCCGCTTGCCGCCGTTGATCGGGTAGTGGACGACGTGGCGCTTCGGCCCCAGCCACAGGCCGGTCTCGTTGCCCTGGAGCGCCTCGGGCGCCGCCTCCCGTGGGATCACCGCCCGCCACGCCGCCTGCCGGTGGAGCCGCAGGGGCCGGCTGTCGAAGCGCTGGCGCAGGCTTGAGCGGACCCCGTCGGCCGCCACGACGAGGTCCGCGCTCACGGTCTCGCTGCGGTCGCCGTCGACGCTTCTCATCGTCAGGCTGATGCCGGCCTCGGTCTCCGTCAGGTCCGAGACCTCGCGCCCGACGCAGAGACGGATGCCGGGGCGCCCGCGGACGGCATCGAGCAGGATCGTCTGGAGGTCGGCCCGGTGCAGCACGTAGTAGGGCGCGCCGTGGCGCTCGCGGATGCTCGCGCCGAGGCGGATGCCGCCGATGACGCCGCCGGTGGTCAGAGACCGCACGGTCACGCCCGGCGGCTCGTCCGCGGCCCGGCGCAGGGCGGCGCCGAGGCCGAGGCCGATCAGCACCGCGCTGGCGTTGGGCGAGAGCTGAAGCCCGGCGCCGACCTCGGAAAATCCGGTGCGGCGCTCGATCAGCGTGACGGAATGGCCGGCCGCCGACAGCGTCAGCGCGGCGGTGAGGCCGCCGATCCCGGCGCCGACGATGGCGATGGAGAGCGCCGGCACGCGCAGATCAATCCATCAGGCCGCTTTGGAGGCCTCGTCGTGCCAGACGCAGCCCGCCGGCTCCGCCGTGCCCGGCTTCAGCTTCGGATCGTAGCGGAACAGGGTCGAGCAGTACTGGCAGATGATCTCGGTCTCGCTGCCCATGTCGAGGAAGACGTGCGGGTGATCGAAGGGCGGCAGCGCCCCGATGCACATGAACTCCTTCGAGCCCACCGCGATCACGCTCACGCCGGCCTGATTGTGGAAGTGGGGAACCGCCTTGTCAGCCATCGCACGTCCCTGAAACGGAGGCCGTGGTCTAGCGCGTTCGCCGCCGCAATCCTAGACGGCAACGCCGTCGGCGGCGTAAGACGGCAGGGACCGCCTCGAACTTCTCCCTCTCAAGCGTCCGAACTCCCATGAGCCGTGAAGAGCAAGCCGTCGCCGAAGGCGGGCGCCGCGCCCCGGAGCCGCCGATCCATGGGCCGGAAGGGTTCGAAGGCATGCGCCGCGCCGGCCGCCTCACCGCGGAGGCGCTGGATCTCCTCGTCGAGGCCGCCCAGCCCGGCGTGACGACCGAGCATCTCGACAAGCTCGCCTTCGAGTTCGGCATGGATCACGGCGCGTACCCGGCCTCGCTGTTCTATCGCGGCTACCGCAAGTCGATCTGCACCTCGATCAACCACGTCGTCTGCCACGGCATCCCCAACGACAAGCCCCTGCGCGAGGGCGACATCGTCAACCTCGATTGCTGCCTGATCCTCGACGGCTGGCATGGGGATTCGAGCCGCATGGCCTATATCGGCGAGGTGCCGCGCAAGGCGCAGCGCCTGTGCGAGATCACCTACGAGGCGCTGATGCGCGGCATCCGCGCGGTGCGGCCGGGCGGCTCCACCAACGATATCGGCCGGGCGATCCAGTCTTACGCCGAATCCGAGCGCTGCTCGGTGGTGCGCGACTTCTGTGGCCATGGGCTGGGCCGCGTCTACCACGACGCGCCGACCATCCTGCACTACGTCGAGCCGAGCTACGACGTGCCGCTGAAGGCCGGCCAGTTCTTCACCATCGAGCCGATGATCAATCTCGGCCGGCCGGCGGTGAAGGTGCTCTCCGATGGCTGGACCGCCGTGACCCGCGACCGCTCGCTCTCGGCGCAGTTCGAGCATACGGTGGCGGTGACGGAGGACGGCTACGAGATCTTCACGCTCTCGCCCAAGGGGCTCGACCAGCCCAAGCCCCATGGGACCGAGGCCGACTGACGGCCCTGGGGATGGCCCGCCGGACGGCCGATCCGCCCGCCCCGCCGGGCCTTGCCGAAGCGCCGGCCGCCGCCGACGAGACGCCGCATTATCACGGCCATCGCGAACGCCTGCGCACCCGCTTCGCCGAGGCCGGCGCCGACGCGCTCGCCGATTACGAACTGCTCGAACTCGCCCTGTTCCGGTCGATCCCGCGGCGGGACGTGAAGCCGCTCGCCAAGGCGCTGATCCGCCGGTTCGGCTCCTTCGCCGAAGTGGTCAGCGCCGAGCCCGCCCGGCTCGCCGAAGTGGAGGGCGTGAGCGCCGGCGTCGCCGCCGACCTCAAGCTGATCGAGGCCGCCGGTCGGCGCCTGGCCCGCGGTGCCATCGCGGCCCGCCCGCTGCTCTCGTCGTGGAGTGCGCTCCTCGAATATCTGCGCGCCACCATGGCCTTCTCGGGCCGCGAGGAGTTCCGGGTTCTGTTCCTCGACCGGCGCAACCACCTCATCGCCGACGAGGTGCAGGGCCGCGGCACCGTCGATCACACGCCGGTCTATCCCCGCGAGGTGGCGCGCCGGGCACTCGAACTCGCGGCCACCGCGATCATCCTCGCCCACAACCATCCCTCCGGCGACCCGACGCCGTCGGGCGCCGACATCCGCATGACGCGGGAGATCGTCTCGGTGCTCGATCCCCTCGGCATCGTCGTGCACGACCACGTCATCCTCGGCCGCGACGGGCATGCGAGCCTGAAAGGGCTCAAGCTGATCTGACGGTCCGGTCCAGGGACTTTCAGGCGGCACGATCCTGCAACGTGCGGCGGCCCGCCAGGGATGGGCACGCGCGCTTCGTCCGCTACATCGCTGGCAGGTTGTCCGGCAAAGCTGGCCCCGAGCGGGGGGACGGGCGGTCGCGGGGCGGTCCGCCACGGCAGGTTGAAGAGGCGCGGGGATCGAGGCGCACCGACAGCCGTCCGGGTGGCCTGCCTCTTGCTCCGGTCGGGACGAAACATGAAGGGGGATCGGCGCGGATGGCGCTCACGGCATTCGACGAGATGAATGGGGGCGGGGCGGGCCAGCCCGAGCCGGCCGCCGTGCGGGAGGCCTACGACATCCTCAAGGCCTGGCTCGACAAGACGCCGCCGGAGCATTTCAACACCCGCCGCAGCCAGGCCGAGATGCTGTTCCGGCGCATCGGCATCACCTTCGCCGTCTACGGCGCCAACGAATCGACCGAGCGGCTGATCCCCTTCGACATCATCCCGCGGGTGCTGACGAAGCCGGAATGGGATTTCCTCGAGCGCGGCCTCAAGCAGCGCGTCACCGCGCTCAACGCCTTCATCAACGACATCTACGGCGCCGAGGAATGCATCAAGGCCGGGATCATCCCGCCCGATCTCGTCTACCGCAACCCGCATTACCGCATGGAGATGCGCGCCTTCGACGTGCCGCACGACCTCTACGTCCACATCGCCGGCATCGACATCGTCCGGACCGGCGCGAACGACTTCTTCGTGCTGGAGGACAACGCCCGTACCCCGTCCGGCGTCTCCTACATGCTGGAGAACCGCGAGGTGATGATGCGGCTCTTTCCCGAGCTGTTCTCCCGCCATCGCGTGGCTCCGGTCGAGAACTATCCCGACGCCCTGCTCGCGACCCTGCGCAGCCTCGCCCCCGCTTCCGCGACCCGCGACCCGACCGTCGTGCTGCTGACGCCCGGCCGCTACAACTCCGCCTTCTACGAACACTCGTTCCTGGCCGATAAACTCGGCGTGGAACTGGTGGAGGCGGGCGACCTCTTCACCAAGGACGAGGTCGTCTACATGCGCACGACCGAGGGGCCGCGCCGCGTCGACGTGATCTACCGCCGCCTCGACGACGATTTCCTGGACCCGCTCGTCTTCCGTCCGGACTCGGTGCTCGGCGTGCCCGGCCTGATGAACGCCTACGAGCGGGGCAACGTCACCCTCTCGAACGCAGTCGGAACCGGCATCTCGGACGACAAGGCGGTCTACAGCTACATGCCGGAGATCGTGAAGTTCTTCACCGGCGAGGAGCCGATCCTGCACAACGTGCCGACCTATCGCTGCCGGGAGAAGGAGGCCTTCTCCTACGTCATCGACAACCTGAAGGACCTCGTGGTCAAGGAGGTCAACGGTTCGGGCGGCTACGGCATGCTGGTGGGGCCGCACGCGACGCGGCGCGAGATCGACGAGTTCGCCAAGAAGCTCCGGCACGCGCCCGACAACTTCATCGCCCAGCCGACCCTCTCGCTCTCCACCTGCCCGACCTTCGTCGCCTCGGGTGTGGCCCCGCGCCACGTCGATCTGCGCCCCTTCGTGCTGGCGGGCGCCGACGAGATCCGCATCGTGCCGGGGGGCCTGACCCGCGTCGCCCTGAAGGAGGGCTCGCTCGTGGTCAATTCGAGCCAGGGCGGCGGCACCAAGGACACCTGGGTGCTTGATGCCTGAGCATTTCGCCCGATCGTTTTGCATTTCCTCGGTGGGCTGGGCGGCATCGGTGATGACACACCGTGCATCTGCCGTTCCGGTCGCCACCGTGCCCGCGAGCTGAGCCCATGCTGTCCCGGACCGCCGACAACCTCTACTGGCTCTCGCGCTACGCCGAGCGCGCCGATTTCCTCGCCCGCATCCTCGATGCCGCCCATCGCCTCGCGGCCCTGCCGTCGAGCTATGGCGGGCGCACCTCGAACGAGTGGGCCTCGGCCCTGTCCTCGGCGGGCGATCCCGAGCTGTTCAAGACGCTCTACGATTCGGTCAACGAGCACACCGTCTGCAACTTCCTCGCCTTCTCGCCCCACAACCCGTCCTCGATCCGCTCCTGCATCGCCACGGCGCGGGAGAATGCCCGCTCGATCCGCACGGCGCTCACCACCGAGATGTGGGACACGATCAACGGCGCGTGGCTGGAGCTGCGCTCGTACGAGGGCCGCGACCTCAGCCGGGAGGAATTCACGCAGTTCCTCGACTGGGTGAAGCGCGTCTCGCTCACCTTCGACGGCTCGGCCTACCGGACGATGCTGCGCAACGACGCCTACTGGTTCACCCGGGCCGGGACCGCCATCGAGCGGGCGGACAACACCGCGCGCATCCTCGACGTGAAGTACCAGATCCTGCTGCCGGCCTCCGAGCGGGTCGGCGGCTCGCTCGATTACTTCCAGTGGACCACGATCCTGCGCGAAGTCTCAGCCTTCAACGCCTACCACTGGGTCTACCGCGAGAGCATCAAGCCGGTGCTGGTCGCCGACCTGCTGATCCTCAATCCCGAAATGCCGCGCTCGCTGGCGAGCTGCTACCGGATGCTGGTGGAGCATCTCGACCTGATCGCCGACGCCTATGGCCGCCGCGGCGAGAGCCAGCGGCTCGCGAGCAACCTGCGGGCGAAGCTGCGCGGCGCCGATATCGAGCGGATCTTCGCCTCCGGCCTGCACGAATTCATCCAGGACTTCATCGTCGAGAATAACGGGCTCGGTGCGGCGATCAGCGAGCAATATCTCGTGTGATCGGCGCCGGATGAGACGCGTTTCGGCGTCGCATCCGCCAAGGCCTCCGTCGCAGGTCGCTCGACGGATGAGGGCCGGGATGCCCGCGACGCCCGAGGCCTGACGGCTTCGAGCGCGCGGGGCCGCTCTTGCGGTCAGGCCGCGCAGCCTGCCGGCGCGGTGATCGCCAAACCCTGTCCGCGCCCACTTCGTGCCCTCTTCGCCCCTGTCCGGACGGATCAAGCCGTCCGTGCGGCGCCGCCCGCGCGCCCTCGGCGATCCGTCATGACCCGGCCTCACTTCGCTTTGCCGGATGACTGGCCTTGCCGCGCTGCAGCCGCTGCTTGTGGCGGCAAAGGGCCGGGATCGTGCACGGAAGCGCAAAAAAGCGTCGCTCCGCGACAAGTCCGGCTCCGGCACTTCATCAAAGTAGTCGCCGGTCATAGCCTGAGCCGACGTCCGGCATGGCCGCCAACGGTCACAATAAGAAATCATGCCTCCTAGGGAGAGGATCGTCAGCCGCTTTCCGACTGGACTTTGTTGCCGTTCGGTCGCCGATTCGCCGTCAGAGCGTATGGTGTCTGCACATACTGAAGATGTTGTCTGAAATCCGTTCTTCTCGGCTGACTCTGTGGAGATCTGCAAGCAATGCTGTCAATGCATGTCGATGACGAGAAGAACTGGAAGGCTTCGGAATGTACCGTGACCGAGCCGTCGACGATCCGGCGGGCGATCTCGGCGGCGTCGATCGGGAATGTCGCCGAATGGTATGATTTCGGCGTCTACGCCTTCTTCGAGCCGACGATCCAGAAGGTGTTCTTCTCGAATCTCTCCCACACGATGGGTGAGATCGCCACCTTCGGCCCGTTCGCCGTCGCCTTCCTGATCCGACCGCTCGGCGGCATGTTCTTCGGTCCGCTGGCCGACCGGATCGGCCGCAACCGGGTTCTCGCGGCGACCATGATCCTGATGGCTCTGGGCACCTTCGCCATCGGCTGCATCCCGAGCCAGGAGAGCATCGGCATCCTGGCCCCTCTCCTTCTTCTGCTCGCCCGGCTGGTCCAGGGCTTCTCGACCGGCGGCGAGTACGGCAGCGCCATGACCTTCATCGCCGAATACGCGCCCGACCGGCGGCGCGGCTATCTCGGCAGCTGGCTGGAATTCGGCACCTTCACCGGCTACCTGCTGGGCGCCATCGTCGTGACCGTGGCGGGCGTCGCCCTGTCCGAGCAGCAGCTGCTCGACTGGGGCTGGCGGCTGCCGTTCTTCCTGGCGCTGCCGCTCGGGCTCGTCGGCGTCTACCTGCGCTCGCAGCTTGCCGAAACGCCGGCCTTCGCCGCGCTCGAGCAGGAGGCGGAGGATCGCGAGAAGCAGCACCGCGCGAGCCAGACGGCGAAGGACATCCTCGGCCTCTGGCCCTACGTCCTCGTCTGCATGGGCCTGGCGCTCGCCTGGAACGTGCCGAACTACATGTTGACCTCCTACATGCCGACCTACGTGACGCAGACGCTGCCGATGATGCAGCATTCCGGCGGCATCTCGCCGACCGCGTCGCAGGTCCTTCAGATCGTCGTGATGGTGCTCGCGCTCCTGGCGATCCCGCTCATCGGCCGCCTGTCCGACCGCTTCGGGCGCAAGCCCTTCGGACTGATCGGGTCGGTCGGCCTCGTCGTGCTGGCCCTGCCGATGATCCTGCTGATCCGCAGCCAGAGCGAAGTCGCCGTCTTCTCCGGTCTGCTCATCATGGGTCTGCTGCTGATCTGCTTCAGCGCGACCATGCCCTCGACCCTGCCGGCGCTCTTCCCCACCAACATCCGGGCGAGCGGCCTCTCGATCTCGTTCAACGTCTCGGTGTCGCTGTTTGCCGGAACGACGTCCGTGGTCGTCGGATCGCTCGTGGCCTATACCGGCGACCTCAACTGGCCGGCCTATTACCTGATGATCGCCGGCGTGATCGGCGCCGTCTCGCTTCTCGTCATCCGCGAGCCCAACGGCACGAGCATGTGGGGATCACCGCCGGCCGCTGCGAGCGAGGCGGAGGCGCACGATCTCGTGCAAAGCCCCGGCGCGAGCCATGCGAGCACCGGGCTCGGGATCGCGCTGCCGGTCGTTCCGACGCCGCGGCAGATCATCTGAGGATCGGGTCGTCTGAGCACCGAGTCGGCGGATCGCCTGATCGACGCCGACGCATGAAGGCCGATCCCGCTCGTGACGTCGGGATCGGCCTTCATGGTTTTTCGGACCCTCGTCTCGGTCCGGCTCCCTCACCGGTCACGGGGCCCCGGCGCCGCAACGACGGCCCGGCCGTCCGCCGGTGGCCGCGACACCGCGCGTCGCAACCGGGTCAGTAGCCGTATCGGCCGTAGCGCGGGCCCGCGTCGTACCGGGATCGGCCGTAGGACCGGCCGTACCCGCCGCCGTACTCGTGCTTGCGCCGCCATCCGTGGGCGGGGGCCCAGGGCGGCGGGCCGCCGTGATGGAAGCCGCGTCCGCCGCGCGCCCAGGGCGGGTCGGCCAGGGCGGCCGAGCTGGTGCCGAGGATGCCGCCGGCAAAGGCCAGGACGGAGAGAAGGGTCAGGGTGGGTTTGCGCAGCATCGGGCCTCCCGCGGTCCGTGTCGGAGAAGGGCGGCTCGGCCTCACTGGCCGGTGGTCGAGCCGGTGGTGGTCGTGGATTTCACCGGCTTCGAGCCGGGCTCGTGCGACATCGTCTTGGTGCGCGACTCCACGCTCTCGCCGTCGCGGACTTTGGTCTTGGTCTGCGATTTGGAGAACGTGCCGCCGTCATGGGCCATGGCCTTGGACTGGCCATTGAGGCCGCCATTGCCGGTTTCGTTCACGTGGGAGCGGTCCATGGTCTTGCCGCCGGCGGCCGCGCCGCCGGTCGCGAGCGAGGAGCCGGTGCCGCCCTTCGCGTCCGTCGAGGTGCCGCCGGTGCCGACGGTGGAGGCGGAGGTGCCGCCGGACGCCGCCGAGCCGGCGCTGCCGGCGGTCGCGCTGCCCTGCGCCTGAGCCAGGGCCGGGAGAAGGAGCAGGCCGAAGGCCGCGAGGGCCGGGATCGTCTGTGTTCGTCGCATCGTCGCCTCACTTCTTGCCGGGCACGGTGACCACGCAGTCCCCGTCGCCCGTCGTCGTCATGCTGGTGCCGGTGCCCGTGCTCGATGCCGAGCTGCTGCTGGTGCCGTCGCCCGACCGGGTCGTCACCGAGGGGCCGCCGGTGCTGGAGCTCTTCACGCCGTCGGGGCCGGCCGTGACCGAACTCGACAGCGTGCCGCTGTTCTTCGCCGCGTCCGAGTGGATCACCCGGCAGGGCTTGCCGTTCGGGCCGGTGGTGACGGTGGTGCTGCCGGAGACACCGTTCGGGCCCGTCTGCACGGTGCTGGTCTGGCCGGTGGCTTGGGTCAGGCTCGCGGCAACGCCCGCGAGAGCGAGTGCGCCGCCGAGAAGCGGCAGGATCACGCGTGCCATGGTGCGACTCTCCCTGGGAGACAGGACTGAGAGGCAGGACGGGCGCAGCTCGTCCGAACCGCGCCCGCGTCGTTCACTCCCGATGAACCTCAGCGCTTGTTGTGGCCCGGAGCGTTCTCGGAATTGCCGGGGCCGCTCTTGTCGTGGCCCGGCGCGCTGCCCGATTTGCCCGAGCTGTCGGACATCCCCGACGAGGAGCCGCCCGAACCCATCGACGAGCCGCTGCCGCTCTTGCCCGCCGAGGAGCCGCCGGTGCCCACCGACGAGCCGGAGCCGCTGCCCGAGCCCGCGGAGGAGCCGCCGGTCCCGACCGTGGACGAGCTGCTGCCGCCGCCCGCGGAGGAGCCGCCGGTGCCGAGCGTCGAGGACGAGCCCGAGCCGCTGCCCGACCCGGCCGAGGAGCCGCCGGTTCCGACCGTGGACGAGCTGGTGCCGCCACCGGCCGAAGAGCCGCCGGTGCCGACCGTCGAGGACGACTGAGCCAGCGCCATCGCGGCGCCGCCGAGGACGAAGGTGCCCGCGAGAGCCGCAATGCGAATGTGCTTGAGCATGGAGTTCCTCCAGAGTTTTTCGGCTGTTGCGAGGTCAAAAACTGGGAGGTGTGCGATAGCGTTCCAAAGAATTTGCTTAGAGAAACGACATTCCGCCGAAGAAAGTGGCGCGGTTTTTTTGTGTTTGATGTCAAAAAAGCAATATTGGCCCGGAGGGATCCTGTCCCTCGGGCGGAGTTGGGCGCCGATGTCTGAACGAAACGGGTGCGTGCGTGTGGGTGGTCGTTCGTCCTTGCTGTGAACCGGCGTCTCGGGGGGCAGGAACGACGCTCCCGGCAAGACCGTTCCGGGCCTCTCTCGGACCGTCGGGCGGCCGGCCCTTCGTGCGCGGCCGACGGCGTGACGAACAGGCCGAGATGCGGCATCGTCGAGGACGCCGTCGATGAGGGCGATGGAGAAAACCCGTCGTGCCAACGCTTTGGGCAAGCCTCCCGATTTCCAAATCGGCCCGCCTGCCCTAGCTTGCCGCGACTCGTCCCGGCAGGATCAAGGCATGCGCATCCGGATCGTCCACGATACGGTCTACACCTACGAACAGCCGGCCCGCGGCCTGATCCAGATCCTGCGGTTGACGCCGCGCGACCATGACGGGCAGCACGTGCGCGAATGGCGCATCGAGCCTTCCGTCAACGGCCGGCTGACCGCCCGTGAGGACGGGTTCGGCAATCTCGTCCACTGGTTCACCGCCGACGATCCCACCGACGCGCTCACCGTGCGGGTGACCGGCGAGATCGAGACCTTCGAGACGAGCGGCATCGTCCGCGGCGCCGTGGAGCGGCTGCCCGACCTGTTCTACCTGCGCGACACACCCCTCACCGAGGCGAGCCCGGAGCTGAAGGCCTTCGCTGAGAAGGTCGCGGCGGGGAAGGGGGAGCGCGATCCGCTCTCGGTCCTGCACCGCCTGCTCGCCGCCGTGCACGACGCCGTGACCTTCGAGCCGGGTCCGACCAGCGCCAGCACCAGCGCCGCGCAATCCTTCGAGGCCGGCAAGGGCGTGTGCCAGGATCTCACCCACATCTTCCTCGCCGCCGCCCGGCACCTCGAGATCCCCTCACGCTACGTCTCCGGCTATTTCCGCCGTGCCGACGGCAGCGACGATCAGGAGGCGGCGCATGCCTGGGCGGAGGCGCTGGTGCCGGATCTCGGCTGGATCGGTTTCGATCCTGCCAACGGCCTCTCGGCGACCGAGGCGCATGTGCGCGTTGCCGTCGGCCTCGATTATCTCGGCGCCGCGCCGATCCGCGGCAGCCGCGTGGGCGGCGGCACCGAGACCCTCGGCGTGGCCCTGCGGGTCGAGCAGGTGAAGTTTCCATCGCAGCATCAGGCCGGTGGCCAGCAGAGTCAGAGCCAGGGCTGAGCCTGAGAAGGCCCGGCTTTGATAAAAGGTGTCTTGCCGCGTCGGGCCGGTGCGTGCGATGCGGTCGGCCCGATCCTGCCCGGCGCACGGGCCTTGCCTGAGGCGGCTGCCGCCATGACCTACTGCGTCGGAGTGCTCGTCGAGGACGGGCTCGTGATGATCGCCGACACCCGCACCAATGCGGGGCTCGACAACATCTCGACCTACCGCAAGCTTCACATGTTCAACACGCCCGGCGAGCGCGTGATGATGCTGGCCTCGGCCGGCAACCTCTCCATGACGCAGTCGGTCCTGAGCATGCTGCGCGAGGGCGTGGACGACATCGAGGGCGAGACGCCGCCGAAGCTCGAGGATGCGGCCACCATGTTCAAGGCGGCCCAGCTCGTTGGCCGGGCGATCCGCCGGGTGCGCGAGATCGAGCAGGCCGGGTTCGAAGCGGCGAACCTGCGCATGGAGGTCTCGTTCCTGTTCGGCGGCCAGATCGGCGACGAGCCGATGCGGCTGTTCATGATCTACTCGGCCGGCAACTTCATCGAGTGCAGCCGCGAAGCGCCCTTCCTTCAGATCGGCGAGCACAAATACGGCAAGCCGATCCTCGACCGGGCGGTGACCTACGAGACCGATCTCTACGACGCGCTCAAGGTCGGGCTCGTCTCGATGGACTCGACCATGCGCTCGAATCTCGGCGTCGGCCTGCCGATCGACATCGCGGTGCAGCGCCGCGGCGCCCTCGACCTCGAGGTGAACCACCGCATCGAGGCCGGCGAGAGCTATTTCCACGATCTGCGCGAGCGCTGGTCGGCGGCGTTGCGGGCGGCGCATCGTGCGATCCCGCGGCCGCCCTACGGGCCGCAGCGTTAGGCGGGGGTCACGCCCGTCCGCTCAAGATCTCGTCCACGAAGGCCGGCACCGTCGCGCTCGCCGGCCCGAGCCGGGTGGCCTCGAACATCCCGGCATTGTCGGCGGCGTCCAGGGTGAGGGCGAGCGTCGGGATGCCGAAGGCGCGGGCCTGCGCCACGTAGCCCGCCGCCGGGTAGACCGCACCGGAGGTGCCGATCGCCACGAACAGGTCGGCTTCGGCAAGCGCCTCGTCGATGGTCTCGAGATGCTTGGGCATCTCGCCGAACCACACCACGTCCGGCCGCATCCCGCCGCCATGACCGCACTGCGGACAGGCCGTCGCGACGGTCAGATCCTCGTGCCAGACCGGCTCGGTGCCGCAGGCGGTGCAGCGGGCGCGCAGAAGCTCGCCGTGCATGTGCACGACATGGCGCGAGCCCGCCCGCTCGTGCAGGTCGTCGATGTTCTGCGTGCACAGGAATAGCTGGCCGCCGCGCTCGGCCAGCCCCGCCTCCAGCCGGGCCAAAGCCGCATGCGCGGGGTTCGGGGATGCGGCGCGGGTGTCGCGGCGGCGATGATTGTAGAAGTCGTGGACCAGCACCGGATCGGCGGCAAAGCCCTCGGGCGTGGCGAGCCGCATCGGGTCGGACCGCGCCCAGACACCGTCGGTATCGCGGAAGGTGCCGAGCCCGCTCTCGGCGGAAATGCCGGCGCCGGTCAGCACGAAGATGGTATTGGGTGTGGGCATCGATGGGCTCAGGTCTCCGCCAGGCGCGTGGCGAGCACCTTGTCGATGCGCCGCCCGTCCATGTCGACAACCTCGATCCGCCAGCCCTGGGTCTCGATCGCGTCGCCCTCCGTCGGAATGCGGCCGAGCTGGACGATGACGAACCCGGCGAGCGTCGAGAAATCGTCCGAGCGCGGGCGCTCGGGCAGGCCGAGGCGGTCGAATGCGTCGCCCGCCGCCATCATCCCGTCGATGAGCAGCGAGCCGTCCTCGCGCTCGGTCACCATCCGCTCCTCGCCGGGCTCGGGGATCTCGCCCGCCATCGCCTCCAGCAGGTCGGTCTGGGTGACGATGCCCTCCAGGCTCCCGTACTCGTCCACGACGATGGCCATGCGGACGGGCTTGGTCTGGAACATCTCCAGCACCTTGAGGATCGCCAGCCCCTCGTGGACGACGATCGGTTCGCGGGTCGCCGCCTGGACGTCGAGGGTCTTGCCGTCGAGGAACTGATCGAGCAGGTCCTGCTTGCGCAGCACGCCGACCACGTCGTCGATCTGCCCCCGGCTCACCACGATCTGCTCGTGGCGGCAGGTGCGGACCGCCTCGATGATCTCCTCCTGGCTGTCGTCGAGATCGACCCAGTCGACCTCGTTGCGCGGCGTCATGATCTCGCGGATGCGCCGCTCGCCGATGGCGAGGATGCGCGCCACCGCGTCTTCCTGCGCCTCGTGAAGCAGGCCCGCCTCATGGCTCGCGGTGACGAGCAGACTGAGCTCCTTCGGGGAGGGGAGATTGCCCTCGCCCTCGCCGGGCCGCAGGCCGAGCAGCCGCAGCACGCCGTTGCCCAGCCCGTTGAGGAGGTGGATCGCCGGACCGAAGATCAGCAGGAACAGGGTCAGCGGCCGCACGATCACCAGCGCCGTGCGCTCGCTGCGCTGGAGTGCGAGGCTCTTCGGAGCCAACTCGCCCAGCACGATGTGCAGCGTGGTGATGACGGCGAATGCCAGGGCCACGGCCAGCGTATGCGCGGTGAGGCCGGCGGCCGTCGCCGGCAGCCAGTGGAACAGCGGTTCGATCAGATGGGCCAGGGCCGGCTCGCCGACCCATCCCAGCGCCAGCGAGGACAGGGTGATGCCGAGCTGCGTCGCGGCGAGATGGGCGTCGAGCCGGTCGGTGGCGCGCTGGAGGGCCCTGGCGTTGAGCCGCCCCTCGTTGACCAGTTCGGCGACCCGGCTGCGCCGCACCGCGACGAGGGAGAATTCCGCCGCGACGAAGAAGCCGTTGGCGAAGACGAGCGCGATGACCGCGACGAGGCCGAGCGCCGAAGACCAGAGACCGTCCGAAATCGTGCCCTCCCGGGGCCAAGCCGCACTGCTGACCGCAACCGAGGCGGCAGAGATGCTTAGAGCCGAACCCCGTCACGGGGAAAGGGGTTCGGCCTCATTCTCACACCAGCCAACTCGCTCGCGTCACGGGATCGGCTTTGGAAGCGCCGTCGCCCCGGCCGTGCCACACTTCGTTCCCATGCCTTTTCGAGGGGCTGATCCCGACGACGGGGCCCAGTATCTGCGTTTTCGAAGGATGGGGTCGTGATCAAGCTGCCGAGGCTGTTTCGGCCCACACGCCGCGATGCCGCGACCGCTGCGCCCTTCTTCGATCCCGCTTTCTATCGCGATGCCTATCCCGACGTGGCGGCGGGCGGCGGCGATCCGCTGGTGCATTACCTCGATCACGGCTGGCTGGAGGGCCGGGATCCGTCCGCGGTGTTCTCGACCCTGTTCTACATCGATCGCCACCTCGCCGACCGTGCGCCGGTCAACCCGCTCCTGCACTACGCCGGACTTTCGCCGGCCGAGAGGCTGCGGGTCGCGACCCAGCCCGGCCCGGATTTCCCGGTGCTCCAAGCCGCTATCGCCGAGCCCTATTTCGACGCGCCGTTCTACGCCCGCCTCGCCCGACTGGAGGGCGGCGAGGATCCGCTCAGCCATTACCTGACCAAGGGCTGGCGGCGGGGGCTCGATCCGAACGACGCCTTCTCGGGCGATGCCTACCTGCAGCGCCACGCCCATATGCGGCGCCTCGGCGTCAGCCCGCTCTACCATTTCGCCGCGACGCGCCGCCTCCAGGCGACGGAGGCCGACGGCACGCCTGCGCGACGCGCCAAGCCCCAGGCCGCGCCGCTCCCCGCCGACCCCGCCGAGGCCTCCGACGCGCAGATCTACGAGACGGTCGCGGCGGCGTTCGACCCCGAGCACTATCTCGAGACCAACCCCGATATCCGCCGTTCCGGCGTCGATCCGGTTCGCCACTTCCTCGATTTCGGCGCCCGCGAGGACCGTGACCCGAGCCCCGACTTCTCGGTGCGCTTCTACCGCAAGCACTACCGGCGGGAGGTCGGCCCCGGGGTCAACCCGTTCTTCCACTATCTCGCCGTGGGCCGGGCGCGCGGTTTCCGCCCGACGCCCTTCGGCCTCGGCACCTGGCCGGCGCAGGTCGCGCCGACGCCGGACGAATGGGCGCAGGCGATCCCCGCCGCCGACATCGCGGCGGCGCGGGTCGTGCTCATCATGCCCGTCTACAAGGGCTACGACGACACGCTCCGGGCGATCCACGCGGTGTTGAGCGCGCCGCAAGCCGCCTCCTTCGCTCTCCTCGTCATCGACGATTGCAGCCCCGAGCCGCGCCTGAGCGCGGCGCTCGCCGAGCTCGCCGCACGCGGCCTGTTCGCCCACAGCGTCAACGCGGAGAATCTCGGCTTCGTGCGGACCTGCAACCGCGGCCTGGAGCGCGCGGCCGGCAAGGACGTGGTGCTTCTGAACGCCGACATCGTCGTCTACGGCGACTGGCTCGACCGCCTGCTCTGGCACATCGACGCCGACCCCCGCATCGCGACGGTCACGCCGTTCTCCAACAATGCCACGATCTGCAGCTATCCGCGGCCGAACGTCGACAATCAGGCCCGGCTCGAGATCACGCCCGCCGAGATCGACGCCTTCACCCGCCTCTGCAACGCCCGCACCCGTTCGCCGGTGCCGACGGGGGTGGGCTTCTGCATGGCGATGCGCCGCGAGGCGATCGCGGCGGTGGGGCTCCTCGATGCCGAGACCTTCGGGCGCGGCTACGGCGAGGAGAACGACTTCTGCATGCGCGCCCTCAAGGCGGGCTTCACCAACGTGTTGGCCCACGACGTCTTCGTGTTCCACTCGGGCAGCGTCTCGTTCGGAACGGTGCTCGCGACGAAGGGCGCGGAGATCCTGCGCGCCCTCCTGACCAAGCATCCGGACTACCAGCGCCGGGTCCACAACCACATCCAGGTCGATCCCGCCCGCTTCGCCCGGCGCCGCCTCGATTTCTACCGCTTCGCCCGGTGCGCGACGGAACAGGCGCAAGGCGGCCTCGCCCTGATCGTGACCCACGATTTCGGTGGCGGCGTCGAGACCCATATCGAGGCGCTCAGCGTCCGCCTCGCCGAGGCCGGGCTCCGCGTCGTCTATCTGCGCACCGACGAACCCGGCGGGATCAAGCTCGGCCTGCCCGAAGCGACCGGGATCGACTTCCCCGTCTCGATCCTCGATCCGCTCTCCCTCGACCGGGACGCGGATCTGATCGCCGAACTGATCGGCTGGCTCGACCCGACGATGGTGCACGTCCACTCGCTGGCGGGGCTGGACGCGCCCTCGACCGACGCGGCGATGCGGCTGATCGAGGGTATCGGCATCGGCTACGACGTGACGCTGCACGATTACGCCTCGGTCTGTCACCGCAACAATCTCGTCCGGCCGGACGGCACCTATTGCGGGCTGGCCGCTCCCGCCGCCTGCCGCGACTGCATCCGCCTCGACCGCGAGGCCGACGGGTTCCTGCTGCCCGACCCCGCCGAGCGGCGGCGGGTCTGGGCCGGTTTCCTCGGCCGTGCCCGAACGGTGTTCGCGCCCTCGTCCGACCTCGCCGGCCGCATCGGCGACACCCTCGGCCTCGACCGCTTCGTGCTGCGCCCGCACGAGGAGACGCTTCCCGTGATCGAGCCGCGTCCACGGCAGCGGAGGGAGGGGGCGCTGCGGGTCGCGGTGATCGGATCGATCAGCCAGCAGAAGGGCTACGACGTCGTCCACAACCTCGCCCTCGACGCGCGGCTGCGGAAACTGCCGATCGGGTTCACGATCATCGGCCACTCGGTTGAGCCCCGGCCGATGGAAGCCGCGGGTGCGCACGAGACCGGCCGCTACGGCAGCGACGCGGCGGCGATGGCCGAGATCGCCCGTCTCGATCCCGACCTCGTTCTGTTTCCCTCGATCTCGCCGGAGACCTACTGCTACACGCTCTCGCTCGCCCTGGCGGCAGGCGTGCCCCCCGTGGTCTTCGATCTCGGTGCCCAGGCCGAGCGGCTGCGCGCGCTCGGAGCGGGCCATTGCCTCGATCCGGCGCTGGCCGAGGATCCGCAGCGGCTGAATGCGGCCCTGCTCGCGCTTCCCATCGACGCGCTCTGGGCCGCCCGCAAACCGTTCCGGCCGACGGTCTATCCGCGGATCCTGGCGGATTATTACGGGCTTGGCGAAGCCGCCCCTTCGGCCCACCGGCCCCCCTCCGCCGCCTGAGGGCGGCGGCGCCGTCCGGTTGAGCCCCGAATGGCGGACGATGCTCCGCGAGAACTCCCCACATGACATAGACGGGGCTGCGCGACCGCGGGTACAACGGTCAAGCTAGGCGAGTCGCGCGCGGTCTCGCCTGAGCGTTCGTTGCAAGCCAAGGGGAAGCCCATGACCACGCAGAACCTCACCGTCACCGCCCGCGAGCGTGACACGCTTCTGGCGGCGTTGCGCTACTATCAGTTCTACCGGATGCAGGGTCACCCGTTCGATCCCCGGAAGGACGACCTGATCGACACCATCGCCGCCAGCAGCGGCGAGGCGCTCGACGTCACCGAGATCGACGATCTGTGCGCCGGCCTGCACGGCAACCGCCATGCCTTGGCGGTCGCGGCGGCCTGAAGAGCCCTCGCGCGGCTGACCGTGGCCGGAGAGGCGTCAGGTCAGGAGCGTGTTGAGCAGCACGGCCGCCCCGAGGCCGAGCAGGAACGCTGCCGCGAGCCAGGATGTGTCCGCGGTGGTCATCGGGAGGCTTCACCCGTCGAGATGCCGACCAGAAGCGGCCGGCGGGTGACGACGATCTGCCCCGGAACCGGCGCCGCGTCGTCGATCCGGGCGCTCACCGGAACCGCGCCGCCCGCCTGGGGAAGGCGTTGGGTGAAGGTCTTGGCCGAGCCCGCCGGGCTCGGCACCGCTTCCACCAGGGACGGCGCGAGCAGGGCATAGGCCGCCATCACCGTTCCGGCCGCCGCGATCTTGATCAGGTCCCGCATGATGTCCGCCCCTCCCGACCGGAGCCTTCGGCTCTCGTATGGGGCCGTTCTACCGGCCCCTGGTTGCCAGCGGATTTCCTCGTACGGTTACCGGATTGCGTCGCGTGCGAGCGACGAAACATTCGCAATCCGGCCGTTCTCGCTGGCAGCCCGAGAGGCAGCCTAGTGCCCTAGCGGGCCTGGGGATGAGCGCCAGCGCACCTCATGACGGTGCCCCCTCTCCGTCAGGCAAGACGCCGGCGCGGCGAACCCAGGCATTCAAACAATGCGTTCGAACCCAGGCGTTCGAAACGAGGGCGTTGTTGCGAAGGAGAGCCGTCGGATTCCGTCGAGGACGAGCGGATCGGTGCCGGACGACCGGATTCCGCGCGCTCATGCGCGCATTCAAGTCTGCAGCGCCCCGTCCGCGTTCAACGAAAAATTACGTATGATAGTCGCACTATCCGGGTCGGACGCCGGCCGCCTTCACCGCTCGGGTGCAGTCATACCGATCGTACGATCCGAGATCTTGAACCTCATGGACCCGACCCCTGCGAACCGGGAGACGATCGACGCCACCCATCTGGACTCCTTGTTACGCTTCAGCCCGTCGGTGGCGGAGCAGTACGAGGACGAGCACGGTCGCAGGCGCGAGGCCGATCTGCGCCGCAATGCTCTGGTCGGGATCTGCATCTTCAATATCTACAATGTGACCGGCTCGTTCCTGATGCCGGACATCACGGCCCTCGCCCTCGCCGTGCGTCTCCTGTTCTTCACGCCCGTGGCGCTGCTGCTGGTCTGGTCGATCGGTCGGGTCGGGGCCGTCTGGCGCGAGCGCCTGATGCTGACCGGGATGACCGGCGCGATCGTGCCGCCTGCGATGCTGTTCTGGCTCACGCAGGCACCCCTGGGCGCCTATTCCGTCGCGGAGATCCTCCTCGCGGTCCTTTTCGGAAACATCGTTCTCACGCTCCGCTTCACGCATGCGATCATCATGACGGCGATCAGCTTCGTCGTCGGGCTGCTCGCCATCATCACGAAAGTCGGGCTCGAAGACGGGCTGCGCCTCGCGCTGCTGCTCCAACTCGCGACAGCGTGCGGGTGCAGCCTCTACGCCAATCACCAGATGGAGGCGCGGCGCTGCCGCGACTACCTCGTGGGCCTGCGCGTCCGCATGCTGCGGGACATGGCCGAGCAGGCACGCCAGCGCTTTCAGGACCTGTCGCAGACCGACGCGCTGACCGGCCTGCCGAACCGGCGCGCACTGGATCTGTGTCTCGACGCGTGGCTGTCGAACGGCGGTTCGGTGGCGATGCTGATGATCGACATCGACCACTTCAAGCGCTTCAACGATAGCCTCGGTCATCCGGAGGGGGATATCTGCTTGCGCCGCGTGGCCGAAACGCTGGCTGCCTCGACCTTCGCTCGCGAGGACTGCCTTTGCGCCCGCTATGGCGGAGAGGAATTCGCGGTGGTCCTGAAGGAGGCTGGGCGGGCCGAGGCCGCGCGCCTCGCCGACGACCTCGTCCGCGCCGTCGCGGCGCTCGGTCTGCGCCATCCCGGCCGCCGCGACATGTACCGCATCGTCACAGCCAGCATCGGCGTCGCCTCGACCGAGCCGGCAGGGGCCGGCTTTCGGGCGGATCCGAAAGCCGCACTCGTCACGATGGCGGACAGGGCGCTGTACATGGCGAAGCAGAGCGGCCGAAACCGCGCCGTCGTCTACGATCCTCCGCCCATGGTGAGCCTGGCGGGCTAGGCTCCTCGATCCGCACCTAGCCGCGCTGAGTCCGGGCCGCCGTTTCGAAGTCCTTGCCCTGCCGAGGCGGCCCCGGCTTCATCCATGCGCGACGACGCCCTACCCGCCGAACACCGAGGTCAGCACTTCGCCACCGCGGTTGATCGCAACCTCCCACAGGCCGGGATTGCGCTGCGTCAGCCGCTCCAGATCCTTGGTCGAGGCGACCGGCACGCCGTTGACCGCCACGATCACGTCGCCCTTGCGGAAGCCTGCCCGGCCCGCGAGCGAGCCCTCGTCGACGGCGGTCACCGCCACGCCCTCGTCCGGCAGGTCGGCCTGCAGCTCTTCGCTCACGGCCGGCGAGGTGTTGACGAAGGTCGCGCCCGCGAACGGCGTGCGGGTGCGGACCTTGAGGCTGTCGCGCGGACGCGTCTCCGGGGCCGGCCCGAGCTTGACGGCGATCGTCTGCCGCTTGCTGCCGCGCAGGATGGCGAGATCGGCGGTGCCGGAGATGCCCTTGAGGGCGTAGCGGTAGCCGAAGGCTTCCGGATCGTCGACGGTCTGTCCGTCGACCGAGAGAATGACGTCGCCGCGCTTGAGCCCCGCTTCCTCGGCCGGGCTCTTCGCCTGCATGCTCGCCACCAGCACGCCGGTCGGCCGGTCGAGCCCGACGCTCTCGGCGATGTCGGGCGTCACGGTCTGCACCCGCGCCCCGAGCCAGGGCCGGCGCACGAGGCTGCCACCGCTCTTGGCCGTCTCGACCACCGCGCGGACCATGCTGGCGGGGATGGCGAAGCCGATGCCGTGGCTGCCGCCGGATTGCGAGTAGATCGCGGTGTTGATGCCGACGAGGTGGCCCTTGAGGTCCACGAGCGCGCCGCCGGAATTGCCCGGATTAATCGCCGCGTCGGTCTGAATGAAGAACTGGTAGTCCGATGAGCCGACCTGGGTGCGGGCGAGCGCCGAGACGATGCCCTGCGTCACCGTCTGCCCGACGCCGAACGGGTTGCCGATCGCCATCACGAAGTCACCGACCTCCAGATGGTCCGAATCGCCGATCGGCATCGGCGCGATGTCGGCCGGGCTCTTGATCTTGAGCACGGCGAGGTCGGTGCGGGGATCGCGCAGCACGAACTGCGCCTCGAACTCGCGTTTGTCGGCGAGCGCCACCTTCACCTCGTTCATGTTCTCGATGACGTGGTTGTTGGTGATGACGAGGCCCGAGGCATCGACGATCACGCCCGAGCCGAGGGAGCGCTGCGCCCGCTCGCCGGGCATCCCGCCGGGGCCGCGGCCCGGACGGTCCTCGCCGAAGAAGCGGCGCATGAACTCCTCCATGGCGTTGGAGCGCGCGGAGCGCTTCTCGACATGCGAGGCGTAGACGTTGACGACCGAGGGCGCGGCCCGCTTCACCACGGGGGCGAAGGAGAGCTGGATCTCGCCCTTCGACAGAGGCACCGCCTTATCCGGCGAACTCTTCTCCGATGAGCCCTTCTCCGGCGCGGGCTTTCCGGGCGTGTTCGCCATCTGTGCGCCGGCGGGTGCGGCGGCGAGGAGCAGCGCGGATACGAGGCAGGCCGGCAGAAGCGGCGAGGAGGGCATGCGGGATCTCCCGGAGGTCGCTGGAGCGGTGCGGGCTATGTAGACCCGGCGGCCGCGGCGGGCGAGGGGCCGGAGCCTCGCTCCGAGAGGAGGGGGCATGTCCGGAGAAGCCGTTGCCTCCGGCGCCCGATCGTCGCGCAGGGGCCGAACGGCCGGCGGGGCGCCGGATGCAAAAGGGGCAGCCGCCCGTCAGGCGACTGCCCCGATCGTCGGTTCCGCTGCGCGCGGGCTCAGTGCCGGCGAGCGATGTCGGTCAGGCGGTTGGCGCTGCGCACGATCTCGCTGAAGCAGGTCAGCGAGGCGTCGGCGGCACGCTGCATCTCCGTGACTTGGAGGCGGATCGCCTCCGCCGGGGACTTGGCCCGGACCAGTGCCTGGAAATGGGCGAGGGCCGCCTCGCTCTCGCCGCGGGCGAAGGCAAACAGCTTGGCGTTGATCTCGGTCAGCGGCGCGAACGGGGGGACGAACGCGAAGTCCGCACCGATGCGCACGCTGTGCGTTCTGGATTTGGCGTCGGAACCGGCGTTCTCGGACGGCGTCAACGCGGCCGGGACCGGCGGCGCGGCCACAGCGAGCACTTCAGCCTGCGTTTTGATGAGGTCGCCGGTCTCGGTCGCCACGGCTTCCGCCGCGGCAGCGACCGCTTCCGTCGGCTCCTCCGACGGAGCCTCGGCCGGCGCGGCCTGTGTCTCGGTGGCCTGCGTCTCGGTGGCTTGCGTCTCGGCCGGAGCCGTCTCTGAGGATGCGCCGGTCTCGACCGCAACCTCCTCGTCCTTGACCGCATCTGCGGCTGGGCCATCCGTGGCGGGCTGCTCGGCAGCGGCCTCCACGGCGGGAGCCTCCGCCTCGCCCTTCACGGGCTCCGCGCTGGTCTCCTGCGGGCTCTCTTCCTGATCCTTGCCGACGGGCGTTTCCGCCAAAAGCGCGTCGGCGACCCCGGCTTGCGTCGTGGTGACGGTCGGCGGCTGGGGTCGGGCGGGCGCTCCCGGTGAGCGTCCCCTGCGGCGGCTCGTCGACATGGATCTTCTCCTCGTTCGAAACCCTCTGCCTCAGCACGTTTCCGGGCCGAGCCTGGAGTGCTGCGGCAGAGCATAGCGTCGGAGCACGGGACCTGCCGAGTCCGACGATCGCGGATTCGGCAGCCGAGCTCGCGCGACGGGCCCCGATGCCTCAGGCACCGCGGCCCGAAGCCGGGCCGATATTAGCGGGCGGCGCTCTGAGCGAGGGCACCGTACTCCTTGGCCTGGGCCTGGAGAGCGGCGAACTGGGTCTTGAGGAACTCGGACTGGATTTCGAAGGCCTCGCGCGGGTCCTTCGCGCGCACGACGCGCTGCGCGTAGTCGAAGGTGGTCTCGGCGTTGGCCTTGGCGTGGTCGAGGCTCTTGAGAACCGCCGCGTGCAGCGTGGACTGGACGGTGGAAGCCGAGCTCCGGAGCTGCTCGGAGGTCTTCACCGCACCGTTCAAGAACGTGCCGAAAGCGTTGCGGGCTTGGTCCACGCTCTTCTCGGCGAAGTCACGAAACTCGGCGGGGATCTCGAAGCTCTGGGTGCTCATCTGTCTCTCCTGTCAGACGGACCGGGAGAATGCGGTTTCAGGGCGCCTCGAAGGCCTCCCTGCGGCGAACCGGCCCGCACCTCGTATGTTGCGGTGCAACATGAAAGTCAAGGACAGTTTCGAGCCCGTGCCGAACAATGTCCAACCGGCGGCCGGCTGAGAGTATGCTTTTGTTATAAATGGAGTTTCGTCTTCGCATTTGCCCAGGCGGTCTGCGGAACGTCTGCATTATAGTGACAAAAAGTGGTCAATGCCAAGGGTTCAGGCCGTTCGGCGCATGGCGGCGGGCGAGGGGATCGGTTCACTCATGCCGCACTACCGCATAAAAGATTCTTCCGCGAGCCGGCTGTAGAGCGCCAGGAGAGCGCGCGCATGCGCGGCGAGCGTCAGCGGCGCCTGCCAGTACCGGTCGTAGGCCGCGCGTCCGAAGCGGGCGACCAGGCGATCGTCCCTGAGAGCACGGAAGGCACCGGCCAGCGCCTCGACCTCCGGCTCGACGACGAAACCGGTCTCACCATCCGCAACCTTCTCCGCGGCGCCGGAGCGGCGGGAAGCCACGATGGGAATGCCCTGGGCCAGAGCCTCGTAGACGGTGAGCGGCCCGGTCTCGACCCAGCGCGAGGGCGCGCAGACCGCCCGAGCCCGGCGGCGCAGGATCGTCTCGACGGCCTCCGGGCTCATCCAGCCGAGCACCTCCGCGCCCTGAGCCCGGAGGTGCGCCTCCAGCGGGCCGGCCCCGATGAAGAGCGCGGGCAACCCGGCCCGGCGCGCGGCCTCGGCGACGAGATCCGCCCCCTTTTCCGGGGTGAGGCGCCCGACATAGGCCACCGCCTCGCCCGCTTCCGGGGCCGCCGGCTCGCGCCGCTCCACCCGCACGGGGTTGTCGATGCGGTGATGGCGCAGGCGTAAAGCCCCCGACCGCCCCTCCATCCGCGCGCGGCTGCCGTCGCAGACATGGACCACGTCGAGGTCGGCCCCTCTCAACGCCACGCGCAGGGCGGCGGCACGGCCGACCCGCACCCCCTTGTGCAGCCGGCTCTTCGGGTCGCAGGGGGCGGCGAGGCAGGCGCCCGAGAGCGGGGCGACGGTGCAGGGCTCGGCCCGGTCGAAGCGGTAATCGACGCCGTTCGGGCAGGTGAGGGCGTAGTCGTGCAGCGTCAGCACCAGCGGCGTGCCGCGGCCGAGCAGCACCGGCAGCACGGCGGGCGAGAGCGCGCGGGTCCACTGGTGCAGGTGGAGGCAATCGGGCGGGCTCGGAAGGCCGTCGAGAGCGGCGGCGAGGCGCGCGGCGGCCTCGCCGTTCCAGATCCCCGAGGCCGCGCCGCGCCATGCCGGCAGGGACCACACATCCGGCAAGCCGAGGTCGAGGCGATGCACCCGCGGATGATCGAGCAGCGGATCGACGGGGCCGGGAATCGCCTGGATGTAGGTCACCGCTGCCCCGGCCTCCGCCAGCGCTCGGGCGGATTCGACCGCGACCTTCTCGGCACCGCCGCTCGCGGCGGCGAATTCGGCCAGGATCGCCACGTGCAGCGATGCGCCTCGCTCGGAGGCGGGCACGCCGTTCCGACGGGGGATCCGATTCTCGGACAAGAACGACGCTCCGCAGACGAGGCCGCTCCCGTGCGGCGAACATCCGCTCAAGGTTTACGGGCGATCAACTGCCGGTCGGTAAACATGGGCGGATTGTTTGCGGATCGTCCCGCGAGCCGGCAACCGGCTCGCGGGACGATCCGCCGGGAAGAACCGGGAGCCGCCGTGCACGTCGTCCTCGTTCTCGACCATGCCCATATCAACGGCGGCCAGGCCAAGGTCGCCCTCGATTCGGCGGTGGGCCTGCGCCAGCGCGGCCACCGGGTCACGGTCTTCGCCGCGGTCGGCCCGGTCGATCCGCGTCTCGAAGAGAGCGGGGTGCGGGTCGTCTGCCTCGGGCAGGACGACATCGCCTCCACCACCAACAAGCTCGCCTTCGCCGCCCAGGCGATCTGGAACACCACAGCGTCCGCCCGCCTCTTTTCGGAGCTGACGTTGTGCGACCCCCGCGACACGCTGGTCCATGTCCACGCCTTCGCCAAAGCGCTCTCGCCCGCGATCGGCACCGCGATCCGTCGCTCCGGGCTGCCGTGCCTCTACACGATGCACGAGTTCTTCCTCGTCTGCCCCAACGGGGGCTTCTACGAGTATCCGGCCGACCGGATCTGCCACCGCACGCCGATGTCCGCGGCCTGCCTGACCACGAACTGTGACGCGCGCTCCTATCCCCGCAAGCTCCTGCGGGTGGTGCGCCATCTCGGCCTGGAGCACGTCGCCGGCCTGCCCGGCCTGTTCCGCCACGTGGTCACGATCAGCGCGCTGCAGGAGCGGGTGATCGCTCCGCTCCTGCCGCCGCGCACGGTGTTCCACCGGATCGACAACCCGATCTCGGTGGAGCGGCCGCCACCGCACCACGAGGGCCGCAACGATTTCCTGTTCGTCGGACGCATCTCGACGGAGAAGGGCGCGCCGATCTTCGCCGAGGCAGCCCGGCGGGCCGGAATCCGCCCGGTCTTCGTCGGCGACGGACCGAGCGCGGCGGATCTGAAGGCCCGCTATCCCGAGGCGGTGATGCTCGGCTGGAAGTCCGGACCCGAAGTGCAGGCGCTGATGCGGCGAGCCCGGGCGCTGGTCTTCCCGAGCATCTGGTACGAGGGCCAGCCGCTCACGGTCTACGAGGCGCTCGCCTGCGGCTGCCCCGTGATCGTCTCCGATGCCTGCGCCGGCCGCGAGGCGGTGGAGGACGGCGAGAACGGCTTCTGGTTCCGCTCGGGCGATGCCGGTGCGCTCGCCGCCCACCTGACCCGGCTCTCGGACGACGCGCTCGCCGCCCGCATGGCCGAGCGCGCCTACGAGCGCTACTGGTCGGCCCCGCTCAGCGTCGCGGCGCATCTCGACCGGCTGGAGCAGGTCTACGGCCTCGTGATGCGCGAGGCGCGGCCCGCTCCGCGAGCGACGGAGCGTCCGACCTTACGCGGCACCGCGCCCGCGGGACCCTGACGGTGACACGAACCAGGAAGGCTCGCTCGCGTTGGTCCGTATCGGAAGCCGCATCGCGGCGCAGGACGACAGACAGCGAGGCCCCCCGTGTCCGATAAGACGCAACCGACCGACGAGACCAAGCCCAAGGGCTTCCAGCAGGACGGCAAGGGCGACACGTCGCTCGCGGAGAACCGGAAGGACGAGAAGGACGAGCGCCTCGACGAGGCGCTGGAGGAGACCTTCCCCTCGAGCGACCCGGTTTCCGTGAAGATCACGAAGTAAAACGAGGCGCCGGGGCTCACGCCGCGAGGTCCGGCTCCCTCCGGATCAGCCGGCGGGCCTCCGCGGCGGGAGCCGGGCGGCCGAACAGGTAGCCCTGAACCTCGCCGCAGCCCTCGGCCCGCAGGTGCGCGAACTGGGCTTCGGTCTCGACGCCTTCGGCCACGGTGACGATGCCGAGGCTCGCGCCGAGGCCGATCACCGCCCGCACGATCGCCGTCGAGTGCGGATCGTCGCCGAGCCGGTTCACGAAGGAACGGTCGATCTTGATCGTGTCGAAGGGGAACCGCTGCAGGTAGCTCAGCGAGCAGTAGCCGGTGCCGAAATCGTCCATTGCGATCCGCACGCCGAGTTGACGCAGGGCGTGGAGCGTCGCCACATTGGCCTCGCTCGCGGCCAGCAGCACCGATTCCGTGACCTCCAGTTCGAGCCGCTGCGGCGCCAGCCCCGAGAGGGCGAGCGCTTCGCGCACCGTCGCCACGAGCCCGGGATCGCGAAACTGCACCGGCGAGAGGTTGACCGCGACGCGGATCGGATCGGCCCAGAGGCTGGCCTCGGCGCAGGCCTGCCGTAGGACCCAGGCGCCGATCGGCACGATCAATCCGGTCTCCTCGGCCAGGGGCACGAAGTCGGACGGGGGAATCGCGCCCTCGACGGAATGCTGCCACCGCAGCAATGCCTCGAAGCCCAGGATCTCCCGTGAGCGGACGCCGAGGACGGGCTGATAGGCGAGGGTTAGTTCGCCCCGGGCGAAAGCCTCGTGCAGGTCGGTCTCCCTTCGGCGCCGGGACCGGGCCCAGCTGTCCATCGCCGCCTCGAAGCCATGGGCGACGCTACCGCCCTCCGCCTTGGCCCGATACAGGGCGAGGTCGGCGTTGCGCAGCAGGATATCGGATTCCGTTCCGTGCTCGGGCAGGCGGGCGAAACCGACGCTTACCCCGATCTGGCACTCCCGGTCGCCGAGCCGGATGGGGCGCGACAGCGCCTCGATGATCCGGCCGGCGATGGTGTCCACGGTCGCCGCGTCGGGATTGCGCAGCAGCACGGCGAATTCGTCGCCGCCGAGCCGGGCGACCAGATCCTCCCGGCGCAGGCAGGCCGTGATCCGCTCCGCCACCTGCCGGAGCAGCGCATCGCCCGCGGGATGGCCGAGGGTGTCGTTGACGAACTTGAACTTGTCGAGGTCGAGGCACAGCAGAGCGGCCGCGACGCCGGTGCGGGCGTGCTCGGCGATCGCCTCGGCGAGACGGACGGCGAACAAGGCACGGTTCGGCAGGCCCGTCAGCGCGTCGTGGTGGGCCATATGGGTGATGCGCGCCTCGGCGCGGCGCTGCTCGGTCACGTCGATGGCCGCCCCGAGCACGGCCGGCCGGCCCTCGAAGGCGAGGGAGCGCTCGAACAGCGTCACCTCGATCATCGATCCGTCGGCCCTGAGATGGCGGTGCAGGCCTCCGTCGCGGGAGAGGCCGGGGGCGCCGGCCTCCGACAGGTCGGGCAGGCGCCGGGCCAGGAACGCCTCACGGTCGAACCCGTAATGGGTGATGGCCGCCTCGTTCACCGCGACGAACCGGGCCGTCTCCCCATCGACGAGCCACATCGGCAGGGGATTGTTCTCGAACAGGAACCGGAACGAGGCCTCCCGCGCCTTGATGTCCCCGATATCGGTCATGGCGACGGCGATGAGGTCGCCGATCGCCCGCGCTTCGACCTTCAGGTGCAGGACCGTCCCGTCGGAGCGCGGGGAGGCGAGTTCGAAGACCGCCCGATCGGAGCGACCGAGAATCCCGGCCAGGAGCCCCGTCACGCCGAGCCGCGCCGGGACGAGCGCGCCGAGGCGCTGCCATTGCAGGGTTGCGATCGCCCGCCCGAAGATCTCGGCGGCGCCCTGATTCGCGGCGACGATCTTGAAGTCGACGACCGCGCCCTCGGCGTCGCGGATGGCGCCGACCGCCATCAGGCCCTGGCCGGTCGCGCCGAACATCGCCTGCATCAGCTCGGTGCGGACCGCGTCGCTGTCCACATGGATGAGGAGAAGGGGGGTACCGCCGCCATCGGCGAGGGGAACCCCGACCAGACCCCAGGTGGTGACGATGCCGTCGGTGATGCGGTCGCAGCGCGCGCTCGCCGGCTCGCCGCTGCGCAGGGCCCTGACGGCGATCTCCTCGACCGGACGGCGGATCTCCTCGGGCAGGCCGGCGAGGGGCCGGTCGTGGATCTCGTCCTCGAACCAGTCACGGAATCCCGGGCCGCCCCAGAGGATGCGCTCGGCCCGGCCGTCCCGGGTGGTGACGAGGGCGCAGCGGTCGGCCAGGCGGCCGAGCCTGCCCAGGACGACGTCGCTGTAGCCGGGCATCGCTCCGGGCCGGGTGCGGCTGCTGCGCCAGTGCTGGATCAGCGCGGCGGCTTGCGCGCCTGATGTCGGGATGGACAAGCGAAGGCCGTGCTCCGGGAAGACCGAGGCACGGCATAAGTGGCGTTCGTTGAAGGGAAGTATATGAGCCGGCTATTCGGGCCGGATCGAAGACGCGTCCCGCTCCCGGTCAGTAGAAACCGGCCGGTCGCGGGATCTGTCGGGCTTATTGTTCCAGCAGGCGCCGGGCGATCACCTGCGCCTGGATCTCGGCGGCACCCTCGAAGATCGAGAGGATGCGCGCGTCGCACAGCACGCGGCTGATCGGATATTCCAGCGCGAAGCCGTTGCCGCCGTGGATCTGCAGGGCGTTGTCGGCGGCTGCCCAGGCGACGCGGGCGCCCAGCAGCTTGGCCATGCCGGCCTCGAGATCGCAGCGCTTGCCCTCGTCCTTCTCGCGGGCGGAGAAGTAGGTGAGCTGGCGGGCGATGTTGATCTCCACCGCCATCATCGCGAGCTTGTCGGCGACGCGGGGGAACTCCACCAGCGCCTTGCCGAACTGCACCCGCTCCTCGGCGTAGCGCAGGCCGATATCGAGCGCCGACTGGGCCACGCCGATGGCGCGCGCCGCCGTCTGGATGCGGGCCGACTCGAAGGTCTGCATGAGCTGGGCGAAGCCCTTGCCCTCGATCTCGCCGAGCAGGTTGCCGGCGGGCACTTCGAACCCCTCGAAGGAGAGTTCGTACTCCTTCATGCCGCGATAGCCGAGCACCTCGATCTCGCCGCCGGACAGGCCCTCCACCGGGAAGGGGTTCTCATCGTCGCCGCGGGGCTTCTCGGCGATCAGCATGGAGAGGCCGCGATGGCCCTTCTCCTCCGGCTTGGTGCGCACGAGCACGGTCATGATGTCGGCGCGCACGGGGTGGGTGATCCAGGTCTTGTTGCCCGTGATCTTCCAGACGTCGCCCTCCTTCACCGCCTTGGTGCGGAGCGAGGCGAGGTCGGAGCCGGTGTTCGGCTCGGTGAAGACGGCGGTCGGCAGGATGTCGCCGGAGGCGATGCGCGGCAGGAAGCGCTGCTTCTGCTCCTCGGTGCCGCCGCACAGGATCAGTTCGGCGGCGATCTCCGAGCGGGTGCCGAGCGAGCCGACGCCGATATAGGCGCGCGACAGCTCCTCCGAGACCACGCACATCGCGGCCTTGGGCATGCCCATGCCGCCGTATTCCTCGGGGATGGTGAGGCCGAACACGCCGAGTTCGGCCATCTTCTCGACGATCGACATCGGGATGTAGGCGTTCTCGAGGTGCCACTCGTGGGCTTGCTCCACCACCTCGGCCTTGCCGAAGCGGCGCATCTCGGTGCGGATCGCCTCCATGTCCTCGTCGAGGCCCGAGACGCCGATGGTGGCCGCACCCGAGGTCGCGGCCTCGCGGATCTTGGCCACCAGCGCCGCGCGGTTGGCCGGGGTGTTGCCCTCGGCGATCGCCGCGTCGATGGCCGGCGTGCGCAGGGAGGCGAGTTCCGCCGCGGTGAAGCCGAGCGCGGTCGGGCGTACGATCTCGCCCTGGCTCATCGGGATGCCGCCGAACATCTGGTCGAGATATTCGCCGACGCCGATCTTCACGAGCAGCGCCTCGGTCTCGCCGAACGTGCCCTCGCCCTGCAGCCGCTCGGCGTAGTCGGCGAGTTCGCGCACCGCCTCGCCGTAGGTGGCGAGCCAGGACAGGCCGTGGGCGGCGTGCTGCTCACGCTCCAGCGCACCCGCGTCGAGCTTGCCCTCAGACCCCGTCACCCGCGCCTTCACGCGGGCGGTCGCCTCGGCGACGAGAGCCTTGGCGCCCGCGGCGGCGTCCTTGGCCAGGGCGACGAAATCGGTCGGATCGTTGGCGGGCTGGACGGCGGGGGATGCGGCCATGTGGGACTCTCTTCTCAATGCGCTCGGAGCCGAATCGGAGGCCGGTTCGGCGAGAACGAGCGCGGTTCTCAGGAAAGCGGTCTGTTGGTTTCTTTATAGGCAGGATCGCCGGCACAATAGTGGTTTCTCATCGCCGCATCCCCCGTCTTTAGGCTGAATTCATCATACGGTTCACCGTCTTGCACCTGTCTGAGGTCCGCTCGCGAGGCCGACGCCGGCCGCGGCCACCGCCATGCCGGCGATCTGCACCGGGGTCAGGGTTTCGCCGAACATGAGGTAGGCGATCACTGCCGAGACGGGCGGCACGAGGAAGAGCAGCGAGGCGACGCCGGCCACCGCGCCGCGCCGGATCAGCGCCAGCAGCAGCAGGATGCCGCCGACCGAGTTGACGAGGACCGACCACGCCATGCCGAGGCCGAGCGGCAGGCTCAGGGTCAGATGCGTCTCGCCCGCGACGAGCGCGAGCGGAATCGCGAAGGCGGTGCCGCCGACGAATTGCAGGCAGGCATTGGCGACGAGATCGGCGCCGGCCCCCCGTCGCTTCTGCCACAGCGTGCCGGCGGTCATCGCCAGCATGGCGGCGAGCGAGACGGCGAGCGCGTCCGGCGGGATGCCGGCGCCATCGACCGCCCCGAGCTTCGGCCCGAGCACCAGCCCCGCCCCAAGGAAGCCGAGCCCGATCCCGGCCCAGCGCCGCGGCGTGACCCGCTCCCCGAGCAGCGGCTGCGAGACCGCCGCCGTCAGCAGCGGCTGGAGGCTGCCGACCAGCGCGGCGATGCCCGAGGGCAGGCCCCGATGTACCGACCAGAACACCCCGGCCACGTAGATGCCCTGCATCAGCACGCCCGCGACCATGCCGTCGCCCCAACCCGCGGCGCTTCGCGGCCAGCGGGCGCGCAAGACCAGCGCGAGACCCGCCAGGACGAGCGCCACCAGGGCGAGACGAACCGCGACGAAGGCCAGCGGTTCGGCATAGGGGGCGACGTAGCGCGCGGCGGCAAAGCCGCTCGCCCAGATCAGCACGAAGGCGGCGGGGATGAGGCTCGAGAGAAAGCGCGACATGGCGTCCGGCAGGCAGCACGCCACCGACCCTGTTGCAATCGGAGAAACCTGAGGGCGGCCATGCTCCGCCCGCACCCGAGATTGACGTGCCGCATGCGATGGCCCGTATGGAGCGGCCCGCCTCGACTCAGCCGCAGAAGCCGCAGCGACCCTTGAGCCGCCTCAGAAAGATCCTCGACGTGATGGGGCTGGCCGCGCAGCGCTTCGTCGCCCATGACGGCTGGGCGATCGCCAGCCACATCGCGCTGTCGATGCTGACCTCGCTGTTCCCGTTCCTGATCCTGCTCGCGGCGCTCGCCGGCCTGATCGGCACCAAGTCGCTCGCGGACGAGGCCGGTACGCTGATCTTCGACGCCGTGCCGCGGGAGGTGGCCAAGCCCATCGTCGGCGAAGTGCATCGCCTGCTCACCGAGCAGCGCGGCGGTGTCCTGACGCTGGGCGCCCTGCTCGCGCTCTACTTCTCCTCCTCGGGCGTCGAATCGCTGCGGGTCGGGCTCAACCGCGCCTACGGCATCCGCGAGATGCGGCCCTGGTGGCTCACCCGGCTCGAATCGATCGGCTACGTCGTCTGCGGCGCCTTCGCGATGTTGGCCTTCGCGCTCCTCGTCGTGCTCGGGCCGCTGATCTGGCGCCAGCTCGTCTTCGTGGCACCGGGGCTGGAGCCGCTGGCCCTCACCGTCGCCATCGGGCGCATCGGCGTCACCGCCTTCCTGATCGCGCTGGTGCTGGTGATCGCCCACAAATTCGTGGCCGCCGGGCGGCGCCCGGTCCTGTCGGTGCTTCCGGGCATCGCCGTGACGCTCGGCCTGTGGTTCCTCGCCGGCCTCGGCTTCGGCTACTATCTCGACCGGTTCTCGAACGCCTACGCCTCGACCTATGGCGGTCTCGCGACCGCGATGATCTTCCTCGTGTTCCTCTACTGGCTCGCGGCGATGTTCCTGTTCGGCGGCGAGGTGAACGGCACCGTCATCGCGGCGCGGCGCCAGCGGCTTCAGGCGCGGATGCGGGCGCGTCAGGCGGAGGCGGCGCGGGCGGCGAATCCGCTGCCATGATGTTTTCCGCGATCTCGCCCATCAGCTTGCGCTCGCGGGCGAGTTCCGCGAGCCGCTCAATCCGGATGCCGTGCGGCGGCAGGTCGATCACGAAGCGCTCGGCCATCTCGCCGAGGACGAAATCGGGCCGGACCGCTTCGAGATAGCGCCAGTCGATTCCCGTCGACCACAGGAAATGCACCTCGCGGAACGTGTCGGCGAAGAGCGCGGTGAGCGTCGCGATCGGGCTGTGCGGGGTGTGCTGCGCGTAGGAATCGCCGAAGATCACGAGGCAGCGCGGATCGGCGCGGGGATCGTCGTTGCGGAACACCGCGTGCGTGCCGAGATGGGCGTCGCCGCCGCGCCCGAGTGCCTCCATCTGCAACAGCAGATCGTTGGCGTGGATGCGCCGGGCCGCGCTCGCGAACGCGCTGCCCTCCGCCACCTCCGTGCGGTGGGGCGCGAACTTGCGGCCGAGATCCCCCGAGAAGGGAAGGGCGGTGTGCGCGCGTCTGGGCTCGATGTCGTCGCGCGGGGGCACGCCCATCCGCGACAGGATCGTGCGGTAGGCCAGCACACAGCCGTGATGGGTCCAGTGGGTGTCGGTGCGCAGATAGAGCGGCGGGCCGTCCCTTGCGGCCCGGAACGCCCCCGCGAGATCGACCCAGGCGCGGGCGCCCGGCGAGGCCGTGAGCCAGCGGGCGAGCCGCAGGGCCGGGGCGCGGGTGGGATCGAAGACGAGCCCCTCGGCCCGTTCGGGATAGACGGTGAGCTTTTCCGGGGCGAGGGCGTGGAGGTAGGTCGCGCCGAGCCGGGCGCAGCGCCGAACGCGACTCTCGATCATCCGCCGCCAGCGCCAGAGCGCGACCCGGGAGACGCCCGGCCGGCCGTACTGCTCCAGCACCCAGTTGTTGCCGCGGATCAGGAACAGCCAGCCGTCCCGGCCCTCGTACACGTCGGCGGCCGGGTCGGGGGCGGAGGTCATCCGCCGGTTCTAGCGGGTGGTCGGACACCCGGCCAGAAAAACTCTCTCCCGCTTCACGGGAGAGGGGCAGAGATAAGGTCAGCCGCCGAACAGCCGCTTGATGCCGGCGAGCAGACCGCCGCTGCGGGCGGCTTCCTGCGGCTTCGACTCGGACGCGGCCGGCGCCGGGGCGGAGGCCTTGGTCGCCGCAACGACGGTCTGGACCAGGCCGAGGGCGGCCGTGTCCGTGGTCTCGCGGTCGATCAGGATCAGGCTGCCGGTGTCGCGGTTCTCGACATACGGGTCGACTGCGATCTGACGGTCGAGGGTCAGGGTCACGTCGCCGATGTCGTTGACCGCGAGCTTGTCGGCCGGGCCGGCCTGTCCGGTCTCGGGATCGATCCGGCGGTGGACCGCCTTGACCACGGCGTTGACCGTCTGCGTGCCGACCTTCGCCCATAGGCTGGCACCCGGCGCGAGATCGGTCTCGGCCGCCCAGAACAGGCGCACGTCGAGGCTGTCGGTCAGCGTCAGCGGGGCGTCCGAGGTCGCGATCACCGCGCCGCGGGAGGCATCGACCTCGTCGGCGAGCACCAGCGTCACCGACTGGCCCTCGCTCGCCCGCTCCAGATCGCCGTCGGCGGTGAAGATCCGGGCGACCGTCGAGGTCTTTCCCGAAGGCGCGACGGTGACGGCATCGCCCGGCGCAACCGAGCCCGAGGCGATCAGCCCCGAAAACCCGCGGAAATCCGAATTCGGACGGTTCACCCACTGCACCGGCATGCGGAAGGCGGCGGCGCGCTCCTCCGACTTCACTGGCACCTCTTCGAGATAGCGCAGCAGTGGAACGCCATCGTACCACGTCGCGGCGGTGCCCGGCAGCACGACGTTGTCGCCGTTCTTGGCCGAGAGCGGGATCGCCCGCACCTCGGAAAAGTTCAGCGGCGCGGCGAAGGCCTGGAAGCCGGAGAGGATCGCGTCGAACTTGTCCTGCGACCAGCCGACGAGGTCCATCTTGTTGATGGCGAGCGCGACCCGGTGGATGCCGAGCAGCGAGACCAGCAGCGCGTGGCGGCGGGTCTGGCGGGTGAGGCCGTGGCGGGCATCGACCAGGATCACGGCGACGTCGGCGGTCGAGGCGCCGGTGGCCATGTTGCGGGTGTACTGCTCGTGGCCGGGGGTGTCGGCGACGATGAAGGAGCGCCGGTCGGTCGAGAAGAAGCGGTAGGCCACATCGATGGTGATGCCCTGCTCGCGCTCGGCCTGGAGGCCGTCCACCAGCAGCGCGAGATCGACCTCGGCGCCCTGCGTGCCGTGCTTGCGCGAATCGCGCTGCAGTGCCGTCACCTGATCGTCGAAGATCTGCTTGGTGTCGTGCAGGAGCCGCCCGATCAGGGTGGACTTGCCGTCATCGACCGAGCCGCAGGTGATGAAGCGCAGGACTTCCTTGGACTGGTGCGTGCGCAGGAAGGCGTCGTAGCCGAACGCTTCCGGAGACTGATGGATCGTCATCAGAAATAGCCCTCCTGCTTCTTGCGCTCCATGGCGCCGGCGCCGTCCTTGTCGATGACCCGGCCCTGGCGCTCGGACGTGCGGGCGGCGAGCGTCTCGCCGATGATCTCGGGCAGCGTCGCGGCCGGGCTCTCGACCGCGCCGGTCAGCGGGTAGCAGCCGAGCGTGCGGAACCGGACCTGCCGCTGCTGCGGGGTCTCGCCCGGCTCCAGGGGAAAGCGGTCGTCATCGACCATGATGAGCTGGCCGTCGCGCTCGACCACCGGACGCTCGGCGGCGAAGTAGAGCGGGACGATCGGAATGTTTTCCTGCTCGATATAGAGCCAGATATCGAGTTCGGTCCAGTTCGAGAGCGGGAACACGCGGAAGGACTCGCCGCGCCGCTTCTTGAAATTATAGAGGTGCCACGGCTCGGCGCGCTGGCGCTTCGGATCCCAGCGGTGCTGCGCGTTGCGCAAGCTGACGATGCGCTCCTTGGCGCGAGAGGCCTCCTCGTCGCGGCGGGCGCCGCCGAAGGCCACGTCGTACTTGTACTTGTCGAGGGCCTGACGCAGGGCCTGGGTCTTCATCACGTCGGTATGCACTTCGGAGCCGTGGCTCACCGGGCCGATGCCCTTGGCGAGCCCGTCCTGATTCGTGTGCACGATGAGTTCGAGGCCGAGTTCCTTCGCGCGCCGGTCGCGGAAGGCGATCATCTCGCGGAACTTCCAGGTCGTGTCGATGTGCAGCAGGGGGAACGGCAGGCGCCCGGGCGCGAAGGCCTTCAGCGCCAGATGCAGCAGGACGGACGAGTCCTTGCCGATCGAGTAGAGCATCACCGGGTTCTCGGCCTCGGCGACCGCCTCGCGGAAGATGTGGATGCTCTCGGCCTCCAGACGCTGGAGATGCGTCAGGCGGGTGCGCGCGGGCGCGGCGACGGCGGCGCTCATCAGACCAGTTCCCTTCTGTGTTCGCGTGAGGTCGCGGCGCTCGCCGGCTCCTCGAAGGCGGCGGCTTCCTGCCCCGGCGCCACGTCACCCTCCGGCCCGTGCAGGTGCAGGCCGCATTCCTTCTTGGATTCCTGCTCCCACCACCAGCGGCCGGCGCGCTCGTCCTCGCCGATCTTCACGGCGCGGGTGCAGGGCGCGCAGCCGATCGACGGGAAGCCGCGATCGTGCAGCGCGTTGTAGGGGATGAAATTGTCGCGCACGAAGCGATCGACGTCGGCGCGCGACCAATCGGCGAGCGGATTGACCTTGATCAGCCCGCGGCCCTCGTCGGCCTCGGCGAGCGGCGTGTCGGCCCGATTCGCGGATTGCCCGGCGCGAAGCCCGGTGAACCACGCCGCCGCGCCGGCGAGCGCCCGGCCCAGCGGCTCGACCTTGCGGAAGCCGCAGCAGGCCTGCCGCGCGGCCACCGAATGGCGGAAGCCGTTGATGCCCTCGCGCGCGACGAACTCTTCCTCCGCGACGCGCTCCGGCGCGTAGGCGCGGATGCGGATGCCGTAGGCGGCCTCCGTCTCGACCCAGACGTCGTAGGTCTCGGGGAAGAGCCGGCCGGTATCCAGCGTCACGATCTCCGTGCGGCCCTTGTTCAGGGCGAGCGCGTGCGTGAGCGCCTGATCCTCGATGCCGAGGCTGGTGGTGAAGACGAGCCGGCCCGGGATGCGGTCCTCGACGAGGCGGATGCGCCCCCGGAGGTCCAGCCCCGCCATCTCGCTGGCGAGGTCCCCGGCCGCCCGGACGAGGGCAGCGGTCATGTGCGTAAAATCGGATTGCCTGCTTGTCGGAGTTCTGAAATGTTCGCTATAACGAACGCTGTCAAGGCGTCGGGGCTGCCGCACACGCAATCCACCGCTGCGGCGCGAATGAACCGGCAACGGCCTGCCCCACGAATCGTTGCCTGCTTAGAAAAGATTCTTCTCGACACAGCCTGTGAGCGGGCCGGTGGCCCCGCACGCGGGAGCCGCCTTCGAGAGACCCTCCTCGCCACCCACTTCGGAGAGGCCGCCCTTGGACTCGATCGACCTGAAGATCCTCGCGCTCCTGCAGAAGGATGCCACGCTCTCCATCGCCGCCATCGGCGAGCAGGTCGGGCTGTCGCAGACGCCCTGCTGGAAGCGGATCCAGCGCCTTGAGGCCGACGGCGTGATCGACCGGCGGGTCGCCGTGCTCGACCCGGTGAAGCTCGGGCTCGGCCTCACCGTCTTCGTCTCCATCGAGACGGCGGACCACTCGAAGGACTGGCTGGAGCAGTTCGCCGGCCGCATCTCGGCGATGCCGGAGGTGCTGGAATTCTACCGCATGGCCGGCGACGTCGATTACATGCTGCGCGTCGTGGTGGCCGACATGGCCGCCTACGACACCTTCTACAAGAACCTGATCGCCACCCTTCCCCTCAAGAACGTGACCTCGCGCTTCGCCATGGAAAAGGTGAAGTCGACCACCGCCCTGCCGCTGCCGGCCCCGCCGCCGCGGGGGCGCGCCGAGCCGCGCCTCGCGGTGGTTGGAGAATAATCTTCCTTTTTGCGGCGCAACAACGAATAATCTCTTCTCTCTGCGGGGCGTTCTTTAAAACGGACGTTTCGACGTTGACAGCGGCGCTCCGGCGGACGACATGGCACCCACGATGTCCAGGCAAGCACTCCTCCCCCGCACGGCTCCGTTCGGAGACCAGGAACGGGCCCATCTCGACGCGGCGCTCGGCGCGGCGACGCCGATCCAGCGCGCGTGGCTGACCGGCTTCCTCGCCGGTCTCGACGCGGCTTCCGGCCAGCCGGCCGCGGCGGCTCCGGCCCCCGCCGCGCCCCCGAAGGCGGCCGAGCCGCTGACGATCCTGTTCGCCTCCGAATCGGGCAATTCCGAAAAGCTCGCGGGCGACGTGAGCAAGATCGCGCGCAAGCAGGGCTTCAAGCCGAAGGTCGTGGACTTCGCCGACCTCGACCTCGCCACGCTGCCCAAGGCCGGCAAGGTCATCGCCATCGCCGCGACCTGGGGCGAGGGCGAGCCGCCCGCCCGCGCGGTGCGGGCCTATGGCGAGCTGATGAGCGATGCGGCGCCGCGGTTGGACGGTGTGCAGTTCGGCGTCCTGGCGCTCGGCGATACCAGCTACGCGGAGTTCTGCGCGATCGGGAAGGCGCTCGATGCCCGCTTCGAGGCGCTCGGCGCCCAGCGCGCCTACGACCGCGCCGACCTCGACCTCGATTTCGACAAGCCGGCCGCCGACTGGATCAAGGGCGCGCTGAAGGCGCTGGCCCCGGCCGAGGCTCCGAGCGGCAATGTCGTGGCGGTCGATTTCCGCGCCGGCAGCGAGGACGAGGACGCCGAGGTCAGCCGCGACCCGGTGGTGGTCGAGGTGATCGACCACGTGAACCTCAACTCCTCGCGCTCCGACAAGGAGACGATCCACCTCGCCCTCGAATTCGAGGACGGAGCGCCAGCCTACGAGCCGGGCGATTCGCTGGAGATCTTCCCGGAGAACGATCCGCAGCTCGTGGACGAGATCCTGCGCGCGACCGGCCTCAGCGGCGACGAGGGTCTGCGCAAGGCGCTGCTGGCCGAGCGGGACATCACCACGCTCTCGCCGACCACGGTCGAGCGCTTCGCCAAGGCCACGGGCCATGCCGACGCGCAAAAGTTCGTAGAGAGCGGCGAGGTGAAGGCCTGGATCGAGGGCCGGCACCTGATCGACCTGATCGAGCGCTTCCCCGCCGAGCTGACCGCCGAGCACCTCAACACCGTGACCCGGCCGCTGCCGCCGCGGGCCTATTCCATCGCCTCCTCGCGCAAGGAAGTCGGCGACGAGGTCCATCTCACCATCGCCGCCGTGCGCTACGAGACCCACGGCCGCGCCCGCTCCGGTGTCGCCTCCGTGCATGTCGCCGACCGCATCAAGAACGGCGCCAAGCTGCGGGTGCGGGTGAAGCCCAACAAGCATTTCCGCCTGCCGTCCGACCCCGCGACCGACATCATCATGGTCGGCCCCGGCACCGGCGTCGCCCCGTTCCGCGCCTTCGTGCAGGAGCGCCGCGCCACCGAGGCCCCCGGCCGCTCCTGGCTGTTCTTCGGCGACCGCCACTTCACCCACGACTTCCTGTACCAGCTCGAATGGCAGGACGCGCTGGAGGACGGCTCGCTCGCCAAGATCGACGTGGCCTTCTCCCGCGACCAGCCGGAGAAGATCTACGTGCAGGACCGGATCGACCAGAACGCCGCCGAGGTGGTGGCGTGGCTCGATGGCGGTGCCCATTTCTACGTCTGCGGCGATGCCAAGAACATGGCCAAGGACGTGCGCGCCGCGGTGGTGCGGGCCTTCGAGAGCGTGAAGGGCCTCAGCAGCGCCGATGCCGAGGCGCATGTCGCGTCGCTGGAACGGGCGAAGCGCTACCAGCAGGACGTTTACTGAGCGCACGCCGTAAGCCCTCTCCCCTCTGCGGGGGAGGGTGGCCCCCGGAGGGGGCCGGGTGAGGGGAACCCGGCTTCCGGAGATTTCGCGGCGGGCGCGGCCAAGCTGCTCCGTCGCTCCCCTCTCCCGCCTCGCATCCGCGAGGCACTCTCCCCCGCAGAGGGGGGAGGGTCGAAGGTATCGGATCACCGCCATGGACGACCACAAGCCGATCGACACGCCTGACGGCCCCGCCGTGGACACGCCCGGCATCGGCGCGCACCGCTACGAGGCGCCGCCGACCGACCGTCCGATCACCGAGGCCGAGGCCGCGCGGGCCGCCGGGCTCGCGCATAACGAGCACCTGAAGATCGCCAGCCGCTACCTGCGCGGGGGCTTGGCCGACGGGCTCCTCAAGCACGCCACCGGCGCGATCTCCGAGGATGACGGCCAGCTCGTCAAGTTCCACGGCATGTACATGCAGGACGACCGGGACATCCGGGCGGAGCGCACCAAGAAGAAGCTCGAGAAGGCCTTCAGCTTCATGATCCGCCTGCGCATCGCGGGCGGCGTCGTGACGCCGAAGCAGTGGCTGATCCTCGACGACATCGCCACGACCTATGCCGGCAACGCGCTGCGCGCGACCACGCGCCAGACGTTCCAGTATCACGGCGTGATCAAGTCGAACCTCAAGCGCACCATGGCGGCGATCGACTCGGCGCTGCTCGACACCATCGCCGCCTGCGGCGACGTCAACCGCAACGTCATGGCGGCGACGAACCCGGCCCAGGCCGGGGCGCACAAGGCCGCGCTGCAGCTCGCCAAGGACATCTCCGACACCCTGCTGCCGAAGACCGGCGCGTGGCGCGAGATCTGGCTCGACGGCGAGCGCGTGGTCGGCGGGGAGGACGAGGCCGAGGTCGAGCCGGTCTACGGCAAGACCTACCTGCCGCGGAAGTTCAAGACCGTGGTGGCGGTGCCGCCCTCGAACGAGGTCGACATCTTCGCCCACGACCTCGGCTTCATCGCGATCCTCGACAAGAAGAACCGGGTGACGGGCTGGAACGTGACCGTCGGCGGCGGCATGGGCATGACCCATGGCGAGACCGACACCTTCCCGCGCACCGCCGACGTCCTCGGCTTCGTGAAGCCCGAGGATGCCCTGAAGGCGGCCGAAGCGGTGATGACGGTCCAGCGCGACTGGGGCAACCGGAAGAACCGCAAGAACGCGCGGCTCAAGTACACGATCGAGCGCTTCGGCCTCGACGCGTTCCGGGCAGAGGTCGAGAAGCGGATCGGAAAGAAGCTGGAGGCTCCGAAGCCCTTCACCTTCGAGAACAACGGCGACCGCTACGGCTGGGTCGAGGGCGAGGACGGGCGCCACCACCTGACGCTCTACGTGCCGTCGGGCCGGATCAAGGACATCGACGGCGGACCGCAATTTCTGTCGGGCCTGCGCCGTATCGCCGAGGTGCACGAGGGCGATTTCCGCCTCACCGGCAACCAGAACGTCATCATCGCCAACGTGCCGGCGGCCAAGCGCGCCGAGATCGATGCCCTGGTCGACGAGTACGGCCTGACTCGGGGCGCCTCGGCGATCCGCCGCAACTCGATCGCCTGCGTCGCGCTGCCGACCTGCGGCCTCGCGCTCGCCGAGAGCGAGCGCTACCTGCCCGACCTGCTCACCGAGCTGGAGGAGAGCCTCGCCCGCCACGGGTTGCAGGACGAGCCCATCACGATCCGCTCGACCGGCTGCCCCAACGGCTGCGCCCGGCCGTTCATCTCGGAAATCGGCCTCGTCGGCCGCGGCCCCGAGCGCTACCACCTCTATCTCGGCGCCGCCTTCGACGGCTCCCGTCTGAGCAAGCTCTACCGCGAAGACGTGCTCGCCAGCGAGATCAAGGACACGCTGGATCCGCTGTTCGCCGCCTATGCCAAAGACCGGCAGCCGGGCGAGCATTTCGGGGATTTCGTGATCCGGGCCGGCTTCGTGGCCAAGACCAGCAACGGGCCGGACTTCCACGAGCGGACGGGTCCGCTGCGAGCGGCCTGACGGCTTTTCTCAGGCGGACGGCCGGGGTGGATTCTCCGGCCCTGCGCGGCCGTCGCGGTGGTGGGGTCGCTTCAGACCGGCACCACCGCGACGTTGTCGATGAGCCGTGTCCGGCCGAGATAGGCCGCCACCAGCACCCGCGCCTCGCGCTCGGCCCGGGCCACGGGCGCGAGCGTCTGCGCGTCGCGCACCTCCAGATACTGCACCGGCCCGAACCCTGCCGCTTCCAGCGCGGCGATACCCTCGGCCACGAGCGGGGCGGCCTCGGCGCCGCGGGCGAGGCGCCCGGCCATGTCGGCGAGCACCGCGTGCAGGCGCGGCGCGGTTTCGCGCTCGCGCGGCGTGAGGTAGCGGTTGCGCGAGGACAGGGCGAGGCCGTCCGTCTCGCGGAGCGTCGGCACTCCCTCGATGGTCACCGCCAGATCGAGGTCGCGGACGACCGAGCGGATCACCTGCAACTGCTGAAAGTCCTTCTCGCCGAACAGGGCCACATCGGGTCGGACTTGGTTGATGAGCTTGGTCACCACAGTGGCGACGCCGGAGAAATGTCCGGGTCGGACCGCGCCGCACAGACCCTCCGCCGCCGGGCCGGGCTCGATGCGCGTCGAGAAACCTGACGGGTACATGGTCTCGACGGAGGGGAGCCACGCCGCATCGGCGCCAGCCCGCGAGAGCAGGCCGAGGTCGGTTTCCGTATCGCGGGGGTAGCGCGCAAAATCCTCGTTCGGGCCGAACTGGGTCGGGTTCACGAAGATGCTGACGACCGCCCGCCGGCCGATCGCCTTGGCATGCGCCACGAGCGCGAGGTGGCCCGCATGCAGCGCGCCCATGGTCGGTACCAGCACGATCCGGTCGCCGCCCTGACGCCACGCGTCGACCCGCGCGCGCAGGGCCTCAAGGGTGTCGAAGCGGAGGGTGGTGTCGGACATCGGGCGGCTCGGCATGGGGATACACGCGCGGCACAGGTAAGCCCCCCGGTCGCGGGACGCCAGCGTTTCACCCGCCGCTCATGGGCAGTAGCGCAGGGGCCGGTCGAACGGGTCGTCGTATCCGAGGCCGGGGCGGAAGCCGTAATAGCTCGGTTTGCCGAGACCGTATTCCGAGCCGACATAGCTCGGATCGTCCGGCGCGTTGGTCGGCACCGGGGCGATGCGCGGCGCGCAAGCCGCAAGACGTCGCGGCCGGAGCCGGGGCGGACCGTCGCTCAAGGCATCCCCGTCACCGCGGGGGAAGAAGCGCGGCGCCGGGAGCGGCCCGGCGGATGGACCCGGCTCGAACGGCGGCAGGTCGGCGGCGGCGGCGGACGCGCCAAGGAGGCCGACGGCGAGAAGGGCGCCGAGGGCCTGCTGCCAACCGCCCGTCATCGCATCGCTCTCCCGCTCCCACGCACGATGCCTCGCAGGTCATGGTGAACGGATCGTTACCGCTCACGCCCGCGGATAGACGATGACCGAGAGGTAGGTCATCGGCGTCTTGAGCAGTTTGGCCGGGCCGTGAAGGCCGTTCGAATCGAACATCAGCGCGTCGCCGGGCTCGAGGTGATAGTCCTGGCCCGAGTGGTGATAGATCACCTCGCCGGTCAGCATGTAGATGAACTCCGTGCCGATGTGGCGGAAGCTCGTATAGGCCTCGGCCTCGTCCTGCAGGGTGATGAAGTAGGGCTCGACCACCACGTCGCCGCGGATGCCGGCGCCGAGCAGTTCGTAGAGATGCCCGACCTTGGTGCCGCGCCGCTCGATCGGCACGCCCTGGCCGCGCTTCACGTGGCTGCAGTCGCGGGTCTCCTCGAAGGCGGCGAAGAGGGCGGTGATCGGCACGTTGAGGGCCGAGGCGATGGCGTTGATCGAGGCCAGGGAGGGCGAGATCGCGCCGTTCTCGATCTTGGAGATCATGCCCGGCGAGATGCCGGCGGCGCTCCCGAGATCGGCCACCGACAGGTCGCGCTCGCGCCGCAGCACGCGGACCTGATGGCCCAGCGCCTTTTCCAGGGGGCGCTCCTCGACGACCGGCGCGTTCGACGCTGTGTTCAGCATGGATCCCTGGCAACTCCTCACGCCGCTGCGGCGCGAAAATCATTATGGCGCAGGATTTCGAGGACGCCACCGGGCATGGTCGGGTGAGGACTGGCCGTGAGTGGAGACTACCATTTGGGATCGAGCGCGTCCGAGCCCACTTTTTCCGTATTGGTCATCTCCGGCAGGAGGCTCGCGGCTGCCCGCCGTATCCTCACGGGAAGCGCGGACAAATCATCCGCATCGAAGCGTCGGTTCGGGAGCCTCTCCGCCACCATCCCGGCGACGAGCTTGGCCTGAGCCTCGTCGCGCTGGCGCTTGGCCGGTTCCCGGTCTTCCCTGGTCGCCAGCCAAGCCTTGTGCAGGGCGAAGGCGCGTGGATCGGGCACCGACATCTCCAGCGGATATCCGCGATCGTCGATCACGACGACCCGGTCCTTCGGGCTGTTCACGAGCCAGGACAGTCCGTCGATCTCGACCGCGTGAAGATCGTCGTCACCCCCCAAGCAGGAGTGGCCAATATCCGCGAACGGGTTCTTGGAGACCGGCTTGATCAGATCGACCATGAAGCCGTCCCGGTTCACGGCACGAAAGCTTCGCCGGCCCATGAGCGTGAACGAATTGTCGGCCTTCCGCAGGAGGCCAAGTAGACCTTCGTTCGAGAGGCCGGGGGCGGCGATCTTGAGTTTTCGGCGTGCGTCGAGGAGCAAATCGACGTCGCCGGTTGCGACCAGACCACTGTCGATCCGAACTCCGGCCATGCGCTCATAGGCGTAGAGCGCATGGGTGCCGACGACATGGATTGCCCGCCCGAGCAGTCCCGATCCATCGAGTTGACGCAGCAGGCGCGCTCCGACCATCGGGATGCGACCGATCCCGAGCGCCCGGTTCACCGGGGACATCTCATCGAGCCGGTCCGCGAGACCGCGCACGAGATCACGCTGGCGCGTGCGTCCGCTCTGAAAGCTCTCGTAGATACGCTCGGTTTCGGGCGATTTCGGACCGAGTGAGCGATTGGCGCCGCGAAGCTTCCGATACAGGTAGGTCCTGCCCGCGACGGTCTTCCACGACATCGACCCGGCAAAGCGAGCGTCGAGTTGGCCACGCGCAACACGGTAGCCGCTGAAGACCTGCTCGACATCGATCATCTGACGGATTTGATCGTTCCGCAAGTCGCTGAAAAACATGGATTTAACCCCATCGACCGCGAAGGCGTGCCGACGAGGGTTAAATATGGCCCGCGGCTGCGAAAAGCGGAAGAGACCGGATCGAAACGGCTGTCGCGGGGGGCTTGACCCTGACCGCCGATCATCCGGTCTCTCGGGGGCAGCCCTGCTTCGCAGAGTGGTCGATGGCGTTGCTCCCGCCTTTGTAGTCGCCTCTCGGACGAAAGGTTTCGTGATCGCGCCGTTTCGAGCGAGCCTGATCGAGAGGTCGGGAGAGGTACTCTTCTTCCCAGAGAGCGGCGAGCGAAATGGCGAAGGGACCGGCGCTGTCCGCGCCGGTCCCTTCGCCGAGCCGTCCTCGATTCAAAAAATCCTAGCGTATCGTCCCGGATATCGGATCCGGGACGATACGCTAGGCTCTTGTTTTGGCAGCGTCTTTTTCCGAAAGCCGGCAGCCACCTTTCGGGACGCTGCTCTAGAACGGGATGTCGTCGTCGAGGTCGTAGTTCGGCTTGCCGCCGCCACCACCGCCACCGCCCGAGGAGGGCCGACGGTCGCCACCGCCGCGGCTCGAGCCGTAATCGTCGCGCCCGCCGCCGCGGTCGCTACCCCGGTCGCCGCCGCGGCTGATCTGGCCGCCGCCCTCGTCGTCACCCGCGAACTCGCCGCCGCCGCCGCGCCCGTCGAGAATCGTCATCTCGCCGCGGAAGCGCTGCAGCACCACCTCGGTGGTGTACTTCTCCGCGCCCGACTGGTCGGTCCACTTGCGGGTCTGGAGCTGGCCCTCGATGTAGACCTTCGAGCCCTTGCGCAGGTACTGCTCCGCCACGCGGGCGAGGTTCTCGTTGTAGATCACGACCGAGTGCCACTCGGTCTTCTCCTTGCGCTCGCCGGACATCTTGTCCTTCCAGGACTCCGACGTCGCGATGCGCAGGTTCACCACGGGATCGCCCGAGGCCAGCCGCCGGGTCTCGGGATCGCGCCCGAGATTGCCGACCAGAATCACCTTATTGACGCTGCCCGCCATCTCATCTCTCCATCCGATCCGATCTCACAGGGCTTTCGAGACGCCCGCGATGGCGGCGACTCTTGAGCGTGCCGCCCCATCTCGGCAAGCCATCCGCAGGGCTTGTGCACGCTAACCACCGGGTGCCGCGGCCATCGTGAATGTTCTATCTATGTTCCGCCCGCCCGGCAAGCGCGGTCGCGCCCGCCGGAGCCTGGATCTTGTCACGCCACCTTCACGACGAGCTTGCCGAAATTGGCGCCCTTGAGCATCCCGGCGAAGGCGGCCGGCGCGTTCTCCAGGCCCTCCACCACGTCCTCGCGCGCCTTGACCCGTCCGGCCCGGAGCCAGCCGCCGACATCCCTCAGGAAGTCGTCCTGCATCGCGGCGAAATCCCAGACGATGAAGCCGCGCAACGTCAGGCGCTTGGTGAGGATGGCACGCATCAGCACGGGGGAGCGGTCGGGGCCGGAGGGCAGTTCGCTCAGATTGTAGCCGGCGACGAGGCCGCAGACCGGCACCCGCGCGAAATCGTTGAGGAGCGGCAGCACCGCGTCGAACACCGCGCCGCCGACATTCTCGAAATACACGTCGATCCCGTCCGGGCAGGCGCGGGCAAGCGCATCGGGGAAGTCGTTGGCGCGGTGATCGACCGCCGCGTCGAAGCCGAGGGTCTCGGTGAGATAGGCGCATTTCTCCGCGCCCCCGGCGATGCCGACGGCGCGCGCGCCCTTGATGCGGGCGATCTGGCCGACGAGAGAGCCGACAGGCCCGGCAGCAGCCGCCACCACGACGGTCTCCTTCGGCTGCGGCCGGCCGATCTCCAGGAGGCCCGTATAGGCGGTCATGCCGGGCATGCCGAGGATGCCGAGGAACTGGCTCGGAGCGCCGTCGGCGGGATCGAGGCGGCGCAGGCCGCTTCCATCCGAGACCGCGAATTCCTGCCAGCCCGCATTGGCCAGCACGAGGTCGCCCTCGGCGAAGGCTGGGTTCTCGGAGGCGACCACCTCGCTCACCGTCTGGCCGACCATGACCTCGCCGATCTCGACCGGCTTGGCGTAGGACTTCGCCGCACTCATGCGCCCGCGCATGTAGGGATCGAGGGAGAGCCAGCGGGTCCGCAGCAGCACCTCGCCGGGTTGCGGCGCGGGGGTGCGGCCCTCCTCCAGGCGGAAATGTTCGGGCTTCGGCTCGCCGTGCGGGCGCGCGGCCAGCACGATCCGACGGTTGACGACTGCCATGGAGCGCTCCGGCATTGTTCGAGAGGGAACCCGGCAGATGGGTCGCGCGCTGGTTCCGGCAATGCATTGCGGAATGCAGACCGGCAATGGCGTGGAGGTCGGTGATGGCGTGGAGGTCGGTGATGGCGTGGAAGACGGCTGCCCTGGCGGCGGCGATGCTGGCGGCGGGCGGCCCGGCCGGGGCGGCGGGGGACGATCCGCTCGCGGGCTATCGCTGGAAGTCGCGGGTCCTTGTGGTGGCCGCGGGGGATGCGGGCGATGCCCGGCTCGCCGCGCAGCGCCAAGCCCTCGCCTCGGCGCAGACGGGCGCGTCCGAGCGTGACCTCGTCACCGTCGAAGCGGTGGGGAAGGGGGCGGAGGCCGCCGCCCTGCGCCGGCATCTCGGTCTGCCGAACGATGCCTTCCGGGCGGTGCTCGTCGGCAAGGACGGCGGCGCCAAGATCACCTCGGAGGAGCCGATCCCGCCGCAGCGCCTGTTCTCGACCATCGACGCCATGCCGATGCGGCAGGACGAGGCGAAGCGGCGCTGAGCCGCCCAAAGAGAAGGGGCCGTCAGCGGCCCCTTCGTGATTCCCGATGATCGTGCCGTCAGTAGCAGCGCTCGACCAGGACGCGGCGGTAGCCGTAGGGCGTCCAGGCCAGGCGCGGGACGGTGTAGCAGCCGCCGGCGTAGTACGGGTCGTATCCGACGGTGGTGTAGCCGTAGGGACCGCCCCAGCCGCCGTAACCGCCCCATCCACCGTAGCCGCCGTAGAGGCCGCCCGCGGCGAGACCCAGGCCGAGGCCGAGACCGACGCCACCGAGGCCGATGCCGCGCCGGTAGCCCCAGCCGCCGCCGCGCCAACCGCCGTAGCCGCCGCGCCAGCCGCCGAATCCGGCACCGCGATAGAAGCCGCCGCGGCCGGCAAATCCGCCGCCGAAACGCGGGCCGCCGAAGCCGCCGCCCCGGAACCCGCCGAACCCGCCACCGAAGCGCGGACCACCGAAACCACCGCCGCGGAAGCCGCCGCCGCCAAACCCGCCGCCGAATCCGCCGCCACGGAAGCCGCCGAAGCCCGGGCGGGCATCGGCCGTTGCCGGGATCATCATCAGCGCGCTTGCCATCACCGCCGATGCCAGAACAACCCTTTTCATCAGATCGTCTCCACCCGAGAGAGAACCATGCCATCCCCCCGTTCGCTTTGAACGTCCGACGGGAAAAATCGGTCCCTGCGACCTGTGGTCCTGAAGGCCGGCTCGCGCTTTCGGCGGCGGCGATCCCGGCGATCGTGAAACCTGCATCGGCCGCTTGAATGCTGCCATGCTTTCGCGCGAGGAGGGCGCATACGGCCGAGCCTGTCCTCGTCGGGCCGCCGCCACACAGGAACCGCCCGCCCGTGACGCGCCGCCTCGCCGTTCTCGTCCTCGCCCTCCTACCCTGCCTTCTCCTTGGCCCGCTCGCCGCCGTGTCGGCCCAGGCACAGCCGGCCGCTGCGAAGGGGCCGTGCCAGCCGGTGGAGTTCGAGGGGCAGCCTTACACCGTCTGCACCGTCGATCTGCGGCGCGAGCGGGTTCGGCTGTTCTGGCTCGGGACGGACGGGCTGCCCTACGGCTCGCTGTCCAGCCTCGCTGAGCGGCAAGGGGGGCGCCTCGGCTTCGCGATGAATGCCGGCATGTACGACAAGGGGCAGGCCCCGGTCGGGCTCTATGTCGAGGACGGGCGCGAGCTGAAGGGCGTCTCCACCGCCAACGGGCCGGGCAACTTCCACCTCAAACCGAACGGCGTTTTCTACGTGAAGGGCGACCGCGCCGGGGTGCTCGACACTCCCCGCTACCTGCGCGCCAAGCCGGCGCCCGACTTCGCCACGCAATCGGGGCCGATGCTGGTGATCGAGGGCAAGATCCATCCGAAGATCTCGACGGACGGCCCGAGCCAGAAGATCCGCAACGGCGTCGGCGTGCGCGACGGCGGGCGCGTGGCGGTGTTCGCGATCTCGGAGCGGCCGGTGACCTTCGGCGCCTTCGCCCGCCTGTTCAAGGACAACCTCAGCTGCCGCAACGCGCTGTTCCTCGATGGCAGCGTATCGAGCCTCTACGCGCCCGGCCTCGGCCGCTCGGATCTCAGCCGGCCGCTCGGGCCGCTGGTGGGCGCGGTGGCGAAGTAGCGCCTTCCGAACCACGCCCTCATCCCGAGGTGCCGCTGTCGCTCCGCACCGGAGGATGAGGTTCGAGGCTGGGAGAGGGGCGCTATCGCTGGCCGAAGGCGGCGCTCTTGAACAGGTCCTTGTACTGGTGCGGCTGGCTGCGCCAGTACTGCTTCGGCGCCCGCACCTGCGCCCCGAGTTCGGCCGCGGCGTGCCAGGGCCAGCGGGGATCGTAGAGCATCGCGCGGGCGAGCGAGACCGCGTCGGCCTTGCCCTCGGCGAGAATGGCTTCCGCCTGCTGCGGCTCGGTGATGAGGCCGACGGCGATGGTGGTGAGCCCGGTCTCCGCCTTGATCCGATCGGCGAAGGGCACCTGATAGCCCGGTCCCACGGGGATCTTCTGCGCCGTCGAGAGGCCGCCGGTCGAGACGTGGATGGCCGCCGCGCCGCGGCTTTTGAGGGCGCGGGCGAGTTCCAGCGTCTGGTCGAGATCCCAGCCCTCCTCGACCCAGTCGGTCGCCGAGACGCGCATCCAGACCGGCTTGCCCGCGGGCACGGCCTCGCGCACCGCCTCGAAACATTCGAGCGGGAACCGCATCCGGTTCTCCAGGCTACCGCCGTACTGGTCCTCGCGGCGGTTGGAGAGCGGCGACAGGAACTGGTGCAGCAGGTAGCCGTGGGCGCCGTGTAGTTCGACGGCGTCGATGCCGAGCCGCATGGCCCGCTTGGCCGTGGCGACGAAGCCCTCGCGCACCCGCCGCAGACCCTCCGCGTCGAGGGCGTGGGGCGGCGCCTCGCTCTCCGCATGGGGGATCGCCGAGGGCGCCTCGGTCTGCCAGCCGTCGGCGGCGTCCGGGGCGATCTGCGCGCCGCCCTCCCAGGGGGCGCGGCTCGACGCCTTGCGGCCGGCATGGTTGATCTGGATCGCCACCGGGATCGGCGCGGTGCCGCGCACCGCGCCGAGCACGCGGGCCAGCGCACGCTCGGTGGCATCGTCGTAGAGGCCGAGATCGCCGGGCGAGATCCGCGCCTCCGGCGAGACCGCCGTCGCCTCCAGGGTGAGGAGCCCGGCGCCCGATTGCGCGAGCTGTCCGAGATGCATCAGGTGCCAGTCGGTCGCCGCACCCGCCAGCGCCGAGTACTGGCACATCGGCGCGATGATGATGCGGTTCTCGAGCTCCAGGTCATCCAGGCGCAGGGGCTCGAACAGGCGGGCGGACATCGGCGGGCTCCGGGAGCGGTGGCGGCAATCGGCGGCCTATCTGGGATATGCGCGTCCCGGCCACCAGCCCGGAACCGCGCATGAGCCATCCCGGATCCGCGCACCCTTCCCCCGGCGCCCGAGGTCTCCATCTCACCCCCTGCGCTCACCCCCTGCGCGCAGCGGAAGGATCGTTCGGGATGGGATTGCTGGTCGAGGGCGCGTGGCACGACAAGGGCTACGACACCGCCAAGTCCGGCGGGCGCTTCGAGCGCTCGGCCGCCGCCTTCCGCAACTGGGTGACGCCGGACGGCAGCCCCGGCCCCTCGGGCGAGGGCGGGTTCAAGGGGGAGGCGGGGCGCTATCACCTGATCGTCGCGCTCGCCTGCCCCTGGGCGCACCGCACCCTGATCGTGCGCCGACTGAAAGGGCTGGAGGCGGCGATCTCCGTCTCGGTGGTCTCGCCCTACATGCGCGAGGAAGGCTGGGTGTTCCAGCCCGAGGACGAGGGCGGCGTGCCGGGCGCGACCGCCGATCCGCTGTTCGGCGCCAAGCGCCTCTACGAGATCTACGTCCGGGCGAAGTCCGATTATTCCGGCCGGGTCACGGTCCCGGTGCTGTGGGACAAGCAACGCACGACCATCGTCTCGAACGAATCGGCCGAGATCATCCGCATGCTGAACGGCGCCTTCGGCGCGGGCGGGCCGGACCTCTACCCGGAGGCCCTTCGCGCGGACATCGACGCGATCAACGGGCGCGTCTACGACCGGGTCAACAACGGCGTCTACAAGGCGGGCTTCGCCACCACGCAGGAGGCCTACGAGGACGCTTTTTCCGCCCTGTTCGCCGAACTCGACGGGCTCGAAGACCGCCTCGACCGGCAGCGCTACCTCTGCGGAGCCTCGCTGACGGAGGCCGATATCCGCCTGTTCACCACGCTGGTGCGGTTCGATGCGGTCTATGTTGGGCACTTCAAGTGCAATCTGCGCCGGGTCGCCGACTACCCCAATCTCTCGAACTATCTGCGCGACCTCTACGCCCTGCCGGGCGTGGCCGGGACGGTGAACCTCGACCACATCAAGCGCCACTATTACGGCAGCCACGCGGGCATCAATCCGACGGGCATCGTACCGCTGGGCCCCGAACTCCATTTCGCTGCGCCCAACGATCGCGCCCTGCGCTTCGGCGGTTGAACCGCCCAGCGTCCCGAGGAATACCCATCGCGAAAGAACGGCACCGGATGCCGATCAGGAGGAACACCACGCCATGACGATCCGCTCGCGCGCTCCGCTTCTCGCGCATTTCGCTCTCGCGTTTTCGGGCCTGCTCGCCGCCGGCCCGGCCTCGGCCCAGCAGGCCGAGGTGAAGATGTCCGGCCAGTGCGAGCGGCTGGTGATCGGCGGCCTCGACATCACCCAGAACTGCAAGGAGCAGCTCGTCAACACGGTCTCGCGCGGGCGCACGACCTTCGACTTCGCCGCCTGGGACGGCCAGTCCCTGAGCTTCAGCGGGGCCGGCGCGCAGCACGAGCAGACCGAGGAGACCGAGCAGCTCCAGCCGATCAGCCTCGTGGTGCCGGGTATGAAGAATGCGGAGGGCATCGTGCGCAGCCCCGCCCCCGCGGTCGGCTCCTGCAAGTTCTCCAGCCCGGAGCCCGGCAAGACCCGGATCGCCTGCGAGGCCACCTCGCAGGGGAAGACCTATGCGGGCGTGTTCGTGACCGATACCAAGTCGGATGCCAAATCCGGCGCGAAGACGGATGCGAAGCCCGGTCAGGATGCCGCGCCCGACGCCGCCAAGGATGGGTCCGCCTCGCCCAAGCCTTGAGCCGGGAGCCCGCGCGGGGATCTCCGAAAACGTCTGGTCAGGTGCGTCGCGAAGCCCCATGTAACGGGCCGGTGCGCAGCACAATTGCGGCGCACGCATCGCAGTGCGTTTCACGATTTCCGAGGGCTCCATGCTCGAAGCCAACGCCGCCGCCCCCGCCGACGGCCTCATCAAGGACACCACCACGGCGGGGTTCCGGCAGGACGTCATCGCCGAGTCGATGAATCAGCCGGTGATCGTCGATTTCTGGGCACCGTGGTGCGGGCCGTGCAAGCAGCTCACGCCGGTGCTCGAGAAGGTGGTGCGGGCCGCCGGCGGCCGGGTGAAGCTCGCCAAGCTGAACATCGACGAGCATCCGGGCGTCTGGCAGCAGATCGGCCAGCAGCTCGGCCTGCAATCGATCCCCGCGGTGATCGCGATCGACCGCGGCCGTCCGGTGGACGCCTTCATGGGGGCCGTGCCGGAATCCGAGGTGCGCGCCTTCGTCGATCGCCTCGCCGGCCCGTCCGAGATCGATCAGGTGCTCGAGGAAGCCGCCGCCGTCGCCTCCGCCGGGGATCTCGCCGCGGCGTCCGAACTCTACGCCGCGGTGCTGCGTGAGGAGCCGGAGAACCTCAAGGCCATCGCCGGGCTCGCCAAGACCCAGCTCGAACTCGGCGAGACCGAGAACGCCAAGCAGGTTCTCGCCATGGTGCCCGAGGCCAAGGCCGACGACCCGCTGCTCGCGGGCGTGCGCGCCGCCCTCGAACTCGCCGAGCAGGCCGGGAGCCTGGGCGATCTCGCCGGGCTGCAGCGGCGCATTGAGGCCGATCCCAACGACTTCCAGGCCCGCTTCGACCTGGCGCTGGGCCTCAACGGGGCCGGCAAGCGCGACGAGGCGGTCGATCAGCTCGTCGCCATCGCCCGGGCCGACCGGAACTGGAACGAGGACGCCGCGCGCAAGCAGCTGCTCCAGTTCTTCGAGGCCTGGGGCCTGATGGATCCGGCCGCGATCCGCGGGCGGCGCCAACTCTCGACGCTGCTGTTCTCGTGAACCGGGATCGCCGCACGGTCAGCAAGGCGATCACCGCCCCCGGAGAGCGCGCCCTGCGCGCCCGCCCTCAGCAGGAGAGCCGCGCATGAGCACGCAGCCGGGGTTCAAATCGCCGGCGGATTGCCCCGCCATCATTCCGGTCTTCCCGCTGCCGGGGGCGCTGCTCCTGCCGCGGGGGCAGATGCCGCTCAACATCTTCGAGCCGCGCTATCTCGCCATGGTCGACGACGCCCTGCGCTCCGAGCGGATCATCGGCATGATCCAGCCGGACCTGGACGGGGGCGGCTCGCCGCTCTCGCCCCGGCTGTACCGGGTGGGCTGCGCCGGGCGGATCAGCCAGTTCGCCGAAACCGGTGACGGGCGCTACCTGATCTCGCTCACCGGAGTCAGCCGCTTCCGCGTCGAGAGCGAACTCGCCGTCACCACCGCCTACCGCCGCTGTCAGGTCTCCTACGACGCCTTCGCCCAGGATTTCGAGGCGCGGGCCGGGGAGGAGGCGGTCGATCGCGAGGGGGTGCTGCGGACCCTGCGCAACTTCATCGAGGCCAACGAGCTTCAGGTCGATTGGGCCGGCATCGAGGAGGCGCCGAACGAGGCGCTGGTCAACGCGCTCTGTATGATGAGCCCGTTCGGCGTGCGCGAGAAGCAGGCGATGCTGGAAGCGCCCGACCTCAAGACCCGGGCCGAGGTTCTGATCGCCGTGACCGAGATGGAACTGGTCCGCGCCAGCGGCTCCGAGCCGACGCTGCAATAGTCTTTTGTCATTGAGGCGTCCCGCCGTTTCGCCGGCTGGAAGCCCGCCCCAGAGAAGCGACGAACATCATGGCCGATACCTCCACTCCGCCCGTCGAGGCGACCCGGGTCGATCCCCGCCTGCTCGAACTCCTGGTCTGTCCGCTGACCAAGGAACCGCTGGAATACGATTCGGCCCGCGAGGAGCTGATCAGCCGATCCGCGAAGCTGGCCTACCCGATCCGCGACGGCATCCCGATCATGCTGCCGGAAGAGGCGCGCTCGCTCACGGAGTAAGACCCCGACTTCTCCCCTCTCCGTTGGCAGGATGGAGAGGGGACGGTCCGGCCAGGTCCGGCCAAGTCCGGCCACGCAAAAAGGGCGCCCGGCTCTCGCCGGGCGCCCTTTCGTTTTGCGGGTGGGGACGGTTAGCGTCCCTGCTGGATCGCCGAGAGCAGCCAGGGGCCGCCGGGCTCGCGCACGAAGGTCCAGAACTCCTTGGCCTCCTGCGGACCGTTCTCGACATGGCGGTTGGTGGCGCGCTCGAACACCTCATCGCGCAGGGAGAAGCGCATGGCGACGGTGGCGAACTCCACCCGGCCCTCGCGCCACGCCTCGGACAGGTCGCCCTGGAGCAGCTTCACATCCGAGATGCGGTTGACCACGCCGCGAGCGGCGTTGGCGCGCAGGTCTTCCTCGAAATAGCCGACCATCTCCGGCGTCGCGAGGCGGCGCAGGGCGGCGACGTCCTCGCGGCCATAGGCGGCCTGGATCTCGTTGAGCGAGCGCTCGAAGGCCTGGAAGTCGTCCGGCTGGACCTGCACCGGCTGCGGACGGGCAGCGCCGCCGCCATAGCCGCCGCCCATCGGGTTCATCCCGGGATTGGCGCCGCCCTGCGGCGGCGGCCCGGAGCGGGCGTAGGCGCTGTTGGCGGCCATGGCGGGCTGGCCCTCCTGACGACGGCGGAAGAAGCGCACCGCCAGCATCACGAGGAGCGCGATCAGGCCGATCTGGAAGATCAGGCCGATGAACGAGCCGATGCCGCCGAGGCCGCCGGACAGGCCGGCGCCGAGCAGCGCGCCGATCAGGCCCGCGCCGAGCATGCCGCCGAGGAAGCCGCCGCCGAAGCGCGAGCCGCGGTTCTGCGCCGCCATGCCGGGATTGTTGAAGCCGGGGCTCGGGCTCGTCTGCGAGCGCTGGATCGGGCCCATCGCGCCCGGCGAGGTCGCGGTGGAGGGCGGCGCGCTGAAGGTCTTCGAGCCGCGCGAGCCCATGCCGCCACCGCCGCCCGGCCGCGCATCGACGGCGGGCGCTGCCAGAGCGAGCGAGGCCGCAAGCGCAAGGAGGGTCACGACGCGCCGACGGCGCGCGGGGGAGGATGTCATGGGTCAAAACCTCGGGTTCAGCGTGGAGGGAAGGGACAGCCCCTTGTAGATGGGGGCGTCCGAACGGGATTTTTAGTCCCGATCGGCGCCTGCATTTCGAACGGTTAAGACTGTCTCACGCTTCGCCGGGACGCGGCGCGTGCGACCCCGCACCGGAGCGGCGTCAGCGTGCGGCCGGGAAGACCAGCCGCACGCTGGCGCCCTCGCCGGGACGGCTCTCGATGGAGATCGTGCCGTTCTGGCGCTTCATCAGTCCGTGGACGATGGCGAGCCCGGCGCCGCGGCCGGATTCGCGGGTGGTGGCGAAGGGGGCGAGCGCCCGCGACAGCATCTCCGGCGACAGGCCGTGCCCGGTATCCGACACCGTGAGGCCGACCGCTCCGGCCTCCGGCCGCTGCAGCGAGCGGTCCCCCGGTTCCACGGCGAACAGCGCCACGCGGATGCGGCCCTGTCCCGCCATGGCCTCGCAGGCATTGGCGAGGAGGTGGCCGAGCGCCAGTTCGAGCTGGATCGGGTGGCACAGGGCCGGCGGAAGATCCTCCGGGATCGACAGGTCGAGCGCGATTCCCGGCGGCAGGGTAGGGCGGAGCCGGTCGAGGCCCGCCTGCACCGCCGCGCCGAGATCGACCGGGCGCACGTCCGGAGCGATCCGCCGGGAATGGGCGAGGAGCTGGCGGGTGAGCACCGCGGCCCGCTCGGAGGCTTCGGTGGAGCGGGTGATGGCCCGCTGGATGAACGGCTCTGGCCGGTCACCGAGGCGCCGCTTCAGCCCGTCGATGTAGCCGATCAGGATCTGCAGGAAGTTGTTGAACTCGTGCGCGACGCTGTTGGTCAGCAGCCCGAGCGCCTCCCGCTGCCGCGACAGGGCCAGGGCGTCCTCCGCGTCGCGCCGCCGCGTCACGTCCACGATCTGGCCGAGGAGGCGCGGGGTGGGGCCGGGCAGGGCGGCGAGGTGGATCTCGCCCCAGAACGAGGCGCCGGTGCCGCGGGCGAACAGCAGCTCGAAGCAACCCGTCTCGCCGCGGACCAGCGCCTCGCGCAAGGGGAGCCAGCCGGCATGATCGCCGTGGCGGCAGGCGAGGGCCTCGATCCCGTGGCCGACCAACGCGGCCTCGTCGAGGCCGGTCAGCGCCAGCAGGGCGGCGTTGACGCCCGCGATCGCCGGCCCGGCCTCCGCCGCCTCCAGGATGAGCGCGGGCAGCGGGAGCAGGGCGAGAAGGCCGGCCTCGGCCCCCGCGTCCGGGGTGGGAGGTCGGATGGCGTCGGAGGGCATCATGCGGCGGCGCCGTCAGGCAAGGCGGGGCCGGCCGGGCGCGGGGGCGCCCGTCGGGACGGCGAGCGGGTGGAGATCGTTTCAAGGCGCGGCGCGAACATGCCCTTCAACGCCCGAACGGCGATCCGGATCAGCGGTTGGCGGTGGTGACGGGCGAGGTGTCGCCGTTGAGACTCACCCAGGCCTTGCCGTCCTGTCCCTCGCGCTTGACGAAGCTGTAGCCGGTGCGCTGCCAGGGCAGCACCGCGTTGGTCTTGTTGTCGAGGATCAGGTCGCCGCGGTCGGTGCGGACCATCAACACCGCATGCCCCTCGCCGATCTCGTCGATCACCACCGTCATGCGCAGTGCCCGGCGCGGCAGGCGCCGCTCCACCAGCATCCGGCGCTTGAGGAGCTGGATGTCCTCGCAATCGCCGAAGCCGTCATCGGGGAAGTCCCAGCGATCGACGACCCCCCAATGGGCCATGTCGGTGATCGGCTTGATGCGGGCATTGACCCGGCGGTTCACGGTGGTGAGCGTGTGCCAGAGCGCGGGCGTCAGAACGACGAGCGCCGGCTCGCCGAGGTCGACGGTGCATTCGGACGGGTAGCGGGCGCAGAAATCGTTCCAGGCGGCGACGGGCCGGGCCGGCGCACCGGGATCGGCGGCAGTCCCCGCCTCGGGCAAACCGGCGGTGCGGGCTTGGCTCGGCTGGACCGGTGCCGCGGCGCCGCCGATCAGCAGCGTGGCGCCGACGAGGGACAGATGGGCCGCCCGGCGAAGGCGCCGCCCCACGTTCCCGCGGGGGAACGCCGATCCGTCGCCGACGCTCCGAAGCACCGCGTACCGCATGGCCGACCGTCCTGCAGCCCCTGTATCCCGGCAAAGCTTGCACGGGCCGAGGCCCGGCTCAATACGAAAATGAAGGAAGGGTGAAGGCGGATTGCCGCTTTCGCGGGTCATGGCGGGACAACCTCGCTCGGGCTGGCAAACCGGCCACACCGGCGGCCCGGTCCCCGCTGGCCGAGCGGGAGCGGCCCACGAAGCGGGCCGCGGATCAGCGGTTCGCCGTGGTGACGGGAGAGCTTGCCCCGCCCAGCGAAACCCATGCCAGGGCGTCCTGCCCCTCGCGCTTGATGAAGACGTAGCCGGTCTCGTGCCAGGCCATCACGGCGTTGGTCTTGTTGTCGAGGATGTAGTCCCCGCGGTCGGTGACGAGGGTGAGCACGGCATGGCCCTCGCCCTTCTCGTCGATCACCACGGTCATCCGCATCGCCCGGCGCGGCAGGCCCGCCGCGGCCAGCATCCGGCGCTTGAGGAGCTGATAATCCTCGCAGTCGCCGCGGCCGTCCTCGGCGAGATCCCAGCGGTCGGGGCGGCCCCAATGCTCCTGATCGGTGACGGGCTCGATGGTCCGGTTCACCCGGCGGTTGACCGAGACGATGGTCGACCAGATCGCGGGGGTCAGCGTGATGCGGGCCGGCTCATTCCGGTCGAAGGCGCATTCGGCCGGGTAGGACTGGCAGAACTCGGTCCAGGCCAGGATCGGCCGGGCCTCGGCGCCGGGGGTGAGGCCGGCGCCGGCCGCGGGGAGCGCGGCCATCGTCTGCGCGGTGGCCTGGGTCGCGGCGGCGTCGCAGAGGAAGCCGAGGCAGAGGGCGAGCATCGCCAGCAGCCCCGTCTTGAGATGATCCGTCCCGGTGGTGCGCATCGCGGCGTTTCCTTCGAACGCGGCCAGGATGTCGCCGCACCCCCTCCGCCGCGCTGAAGCCGATCCGCGCAATTTTATCGATTCGCCCGCGCCACGATCCGCTCCTGCGCAAGGGCGAATTGCGGCTCACGGATCCGCGGCAAATGCCGGGGATCGCGTTAGGCACCGGGAAACCCTGAGGAGGGGCGGACGAGCGGCGGTCCGGGGCGACGGCCGGCGAACCCGGCGCCGGAGGCGCGGGCCGGAGGCAGGCCATTCCCGACGAGATTCGATGCCCGATCCGGCGCGACATCGCGGATGGAGGCCGGGTCGTGCTTTGCAAAGACGGAACGACGGCCGTCGGGGATCGGCGAGCCTGCACAGTAGCGTCGCTCGAAGGGGGCTCTGCCCGCTCGACGGCGCGCGGCGGAGTCCGGCAGCCGCTTCGATGCGGGGCTTAAGCCCGCATCGCCGTCAGAGGGTGATGCCCTCGTGGAAGCGGTCGGGCGAGATCGGCAGCATGAACTGGGCGCCGATGCCGCCCTCGAAGTAGCGCACCACGCGCCCCGGCGTGGAGCCGACCAGGAGATGCGTGCCGATGGGCGGCGCGGAGGCGGTCGCGAGCGCCACGCCCGACATCGAGATGTCGATGATCCGGGCGGCGATGAAGCGGCCGTTCTCCAGACGCAGGGTCACGCCGGGCTGGTTCGGCACGAGGCGCTCGTTGGTGCGGCCCTCCGGCAGGCCGAGACTCTCGCGGTTGGCGAGCCACATAAGCTGCGAGGCGATCTTGTCGCGCTTGCGCGGCGTCGCGTTGATCCGCATCGCGAAGCCCCCCGGCGGGTGGCGCACGATGACGCCCTCGAGCCGGCCGATCTGTTCGAGATAGAGCACGACACGTTCGCCGAGGGCACCGATCACCGCGCAGGTCAGCCGGACGCCGCCGGGCGACATATCCACGGTCTGACACGGATATTCGCGCCGGTCGGCCAGCATGTAGCGGCCGAGCAGAGTCGCGCGCACCCGCTGATGCCGACGCTGCTCGGCGGCATAGTCAGGCAGGAGGGGGGCCATCCCGGATCGGGAAAGCTCGGTCATGTCAGCTCGGCGGTCTCGATGTCCCGACCGAATCACTACTCGCGCTGCGGTTACAAAAGACTTATTTCCAACCAGAGCCCTGTCTTGCGGGTCACGATGGCGCGATGCGGCGACGGCCGCCGCCGCCGATCCGCCTCGGTGACAGCATTCCGGACAACCGGCTGGACCGTCGGAGGCTATCCGTCGTCGCAGCGCAACGGCGCGGAGCGCATTCCGGCGAATCGAAGCATGAGCCGTGCGATGCCAAGCTGATGCCATCCGGTCCGATACGGTTCTCGACGAGGACCGTCGACCGCAATCAGCGCGCAAGACGAGACGAGGCCGCGTGGGATCAGGCGTTGCCGCGCCCGCCCTCGTGGACCAGCAGGTGACCGAACCGGACGGGCCGGGCGTCGTTGGCGGGCTCGGGCAGGGTCTCGACGAAGCTCCGCATCGCCGCAGGCTCCGGCGCGACCGTGTCGAGCACCCGCAGGGACACGGTCTCGACCCGCAGGATCGGGCGGCTTCCGAGCCAGGTCGGGATGCAGTGGGGGCTCAGAGCGCCGAGGATGCGCGCCTGGGTCTTGCCTCGGTGGCGCAGGGGCAGGAGCAGCAGTTCGAGGTCGAGGGCTTCGTCCCGGGCGGTGAAGCCGGTCAGTCCCGCCACCATGCCGACGGTGTCGTCGGTGACGGTCTCGACGAATTGCCACGGATTGGGGAAGGGCTGCGGCGGCCCGCCCCAGAGATCGACGAAGGAGCTGCCGCGCAACTCGCGCCCGAACAGGGCGCAGAGACGGGTCCCGGCGAGACGCACCGCGCTCGACCGCCGGGACGGATCGGTTTCCAGGATGAAGCTGTCGGCGAGCAGGTTGCGGATCTCGCCGGGCTCGATCTCGCCCCGCTCCGGCGCGGCCCGCTCCCCGCGCAGCCGGTCCCAATAGGCGTGAAGCTGACGGCTGGTCGGATGCTTCATGATGTTCCGCATCGGTACGGCCCGGGTCTGAAAGGGGCTCGGTGTCTGGTCGTCACGGCACGAAAAGCCTCTCGGCGCGCCGCTTCCTGTCATCGTCCGCACACCCTATGCCGTCCCGTCCCGGCACGCTCGCGCAACCCATCCTTAACCTTAACGAGCGGTGGACCGGTTCGCCGGCATTTGACGGGTTCTGTGCCCGATTGGACCTTGCGGGGCCGCCCCTCCCGCCGACATGGTGCGGCATGGATGCCTCTCCCGATCTGCCGCGCCAGGGCCGCGTTCCCGTCTTCAACCTGCCGGGGATCGTCACGATCTCGATCGCGGTCCTGGCCGCGATCCACGGTCTCCGCAGCGTCCTGCCGGACGAGACCGACCTGTCGGTGCTCCTGAACCTCGCCTTCATCCCCGCCCGCTGGACCGCCGCGTTCGATCCCGGATCGGCGGCCGAGATCATCCGGGCGGCGGGGGAGGGGGCGGGCGGGCCCGAGATCGCCTCGGCACGGCAGGACTTCGCCCGCTATCTCGTCGCCGATCCGTCGGCGATGCCCTGGACCGGCGCGACCTATGCCCTGCTGCACGGCTCCTGGGTCCACCTGATCTTCAACGCGGTGTGGCTCGCCGTCTTCGGCACCCCGGTGGCGCGCCGCTACGGCGTCCTGCGCTACGGCTTGCTGGCGCTCGCCGGCATCGTCGCGGGCGCCGTCGTCCACCTCCTCGTCGATCCCTACAGCCTCATGCCCCTGGTCGGCGCCTCGGCCGGCATCTCGGCCCTGATGGCGGCGGCGGCCCGCTTCGTGTTCCAGCCTCCGCCGGCCTTCGTCGCCGGGGCGCCCTGGCAGCTCCCGCCGCGGCCGAGGCTGCAGACGATTCCCGAACTGATGCGCAACCGCCCGGCGGTGCTGTTCCTCGCCGTCTGGTTCGTCACCAACCTGCTGTTCGGCGTCCTCGCGCTCCCGCTCGGAGGCAATGAGGGGCCGATCGCCTGGGACGCGCATCTCGGCGGCTTTGCCGCCGGCTTCTTCCTGCTGCCGCTGATGGAACGGGGTTCTATCCGTCCGCACGGATAAAAGATCGTCGCGGAGTACGCCCCGCGCATTCGCGGCCAGCCTGAAGGGAGCAGGCAAACTAGAGTTGCATCAAGAGCTTAGGAAAAGCCTGACACCGGTCTGTGTGTCGCCACTGCCACGTTGGGATTATTTGGAATTGAGGCGGCAATAAAACGTGCCACTCGCCCGTCGATAAAACGAACGAAGCCGGATTAAAACCAAACTATCAAATGTTTGCTTCGTTCCTGATGGAGAGTGGATCCCGGTGAAACATCGCGCAGCCGTCATCGCCCGTCTCGGGCTCGCCCTATCCGCCGCGTGGGGCCTCGGCGGCACAACCGCCCATGCCGCCTCCGCCGCGCAGCCCGGCCAGACCATCGGCGTGCCGTTCGGTGCGCCGTTCCCCAAGGGCTTCTACGCCGTGAACCTGTCGAGTTTCGGCGTGCGCGAGACCGCGCCGCTCGATTCCGAGAGCAACGTCAACCTGCCGACCCTGCTGTGGGCGACGCCCTTCTCCGTCCTCGGCGGACAGGTGCAGTTCGTCTTCGTTGCGCCCATCGCCGCCTCCAGCGTGCGGGGCAACCCCTATAACAGCGGCTGGGGCCAGCCCCTGCTGGCGGGTCAGCTCGCCTGGGATCTCGGCGAGGGCGTCGGCGTCAGCTATCTCCTCGGCGGCTACCTTCCCTGGGACACGCGCTTCCTGACGCAGTCGCCCTCGCTGAGTCACCGCTTCGCGATCACCTATGCCGCCAACGATTGGGCGATCACCGCCAACCTTCTCTACGGCCACATCCTCGAGCCGCGCTCGCCCAACGGCGTGCTCTATCCCGACTACCTCAACCTCGACGTCACCCTGACGAAGAAGTTCGGCAAGTGGCAGGTCGGCCCGGTCGCCTTCGGCTCGACCGATCTCAAGACCAACGTCGTCGGCTACCGGCAGCAGGGCCAGATCGCGGTCGGCGGCCTCGTCGGCTACAATTTCGGCTTCATGAACGTTCAGGGCTACGTCACCCGTGACGTGGCCGAGCGCAACTACGGCGGCAAGGAGACCCGCGGCTGGCTGCGCATCGTCGTCCCGTTCCTGCAGGACAAGAGCGAGGTTCAGCCGAACCGCACCCTGATCACCCGGCGTCAGGCCGAGGGCAGGTAAGCGCCTCTCTCCTCCATCAGTGATCCGATCCAAGCCGATTCCGACGGTGCTGCCGTCGGGGTCGGCTTTTTTCGTTGCCGTATGCCCCCGTACCGGTCCGGATGCGGCGATGTCCGCGAGAGGAGCCGCCGGCCGCGCGATCCCGATCCCAGCGCCACCCGCTACCTGGCGGAACTGAACTTTTCTTCCAGTTTTGTTCTTTCATGAACAATGGTGCCGCCTCCGGTGCTTGCCAGAGCGGCCAAGGCGCCACACAATCGCCGCAGAGAGCCGGGGCCAACCCGGTCGAGTCCGCTCCCGCACCGCGGGCTGACGGTGCGGTCCATCAGGGAGGAGACTTCATGACCGTTGCGCGTATCCTGGCAGAGAAGGGCAGTTCCGTCGTCACGGTGCCGCCGCATCGCACCATCGACGAGGCGATCCACCTGCTGGCCGAGAAGCAGATCGGCGCCCTCGTGGTCGGCGACGCCGGAGGGCGCGTGATCGGCATCCTGTCCGAGCGTGACGTGATGCGGGCCTTGGCGAGCGAAGGCGCCTCGGCCCTCGACCGGCCGATCTCACATTACATGACCGCGAAGGTCGTCACCTGCACCCGGCGCGCCAGCATCGAGGACGTGATGGAGACGATGACGGAGGGCCGCTTCCGCCACCTGCCGGTGGTCGAGGACGGGCACCTCGTCGGCGTCGTCTCGATCGGCGACGTGGTGAAGCGCCGGATCGCCACGGTCGAGGCCGAGCACCGGGCGATGCGCGACTACATCACGATGGCCTGATCCTGGACTTCGTCCTGGGCCCGAGGGCGCGGCGGCCTCAACTGCGCGCCGCCGCGCCCTCGATCATGCGCCGGATCTCCGGCAACGCCGCCCGTACCGCCTGACGGCCGAGGGTGATTCCGTCGGCCGCGCGATGGAACTCGAACTGTCCGAACTCGGCGAGGAGCGGCCGGATCGCCACGTCCGGCGGGTCGCTCGCGAGTCGCGCCCGGGAGATCCGGTCCTGGGTGATGTTGAAGGCGTCGAGCATCACGCGGGCCACGCCGGGGCTGGGCCGGCCGGCGGACAGGTCCGGTGCCGGTCTGCGGCGGCGGCCCATGAGGCGCCGGCTCGCCCCGCTCAGCAGGCCCCAGCGGCCCCGGCGGCGCACGGTCGCCTCCAGGGTCTGCTCGATCGCCCGCTCGACCGGCACGTCGGCCTCGTCGAGCCCGGGATCGTCCCGTTCCGGCCGGATCACCCGGGCGGGTGCGCGGGTCTCGCAGGCGAGGTTCACGCAGATCACGAGGTCGGCGCCGAGTTCGCGGGCCAAGCGCACGGGCACCGGGTTCACCAGCGTTCCGTCCATCAGCAGGCGTCCCTCGAAGGCGACCGGAGGAAAGATGCCGGGGATGGCGTAGGAGGCCCGCACCGCCTCGACCAGCGAGCCGCGAGAGAGCCAGACCTCGTGGCCGGTGCCGAGTTCGGTCGCCACGCTGGCAAAGCCGAGGCGCAGATCCTCGATGCGCAGGCCTTCGAGTTCGCGGGCGAGCCGGCGGCGCAGGCGCTCGCCTGCGATCAAACCCGAGCCGGTGATGCGCGGGTCGAGCAGGCCGACGACCCGGCGGCGGGTGAGGGAGAGCGCGAAGTCCTTGAGACTGCCGATGTGCCCGGCGGCGTAGGCCCCGCCCACGACGGCGCCGATGGAGCAGCCGGCCACCACCTCCGGATAGATCCCGGCCTCCTCCAGACCTTCGATCACGCCGATATGCGACCAGCCGCGGGCCGAGCCGCCGCCGAGGGCGAGACCGATGCGGGGGGAGCGGAAACGGGGCGCCACCGGTTCCACGGCCCCATCCGGAAAGCGGGGCACGGCGGAACGGGACGCCTCGAACATCATCGCTCCGGATCGGCGGGCACGAGGGCGATGGTGCCGGTCGCGGGATCGCGTCGGACCGCGCGGTAGAAGCAGGAGCGGCGGCCGGTATGACAGCAGCCGCCATCGCCCCCGACGTCGACGCGGATCAGGATCGCGTCCTGATCGCAATCGACCCGCATCTCCACGACGCGCTGGACCTGCCCGGAGGTCGCGCCCTTGTGCCAGAGTTCGCCGCGGGAGCGCGACCAGTACCACGCCTCCCCGGTCTCCAGGGTGCGCCCGAGCGATTCGGCGTTCATGTGGGCGAGCATCAGCACGCGGCCGTCCTGCGCATCGACGGCGATGCAGGCCACGAGCCCGTCCGGGCCGAAGCGCGGCGTCAGGGCCGCTCCCTCCTCGACCTCGGCGCGGGTGCCGGGGGACGCGAAACGCTCGGTCATGATGGGCAAGCCCGGCCGCCTCAGCCCTTCTGGTTCCGCACGAAGGTCAGGAAGCGGACCTGCTCGGACGGATCGGTCCTGTAGACGCCGCGGAACTGGGTGGTGATGGTGGACACACCGGCCTTCTGCACGCCGCGCATCGCCATGCAGAGGTGCTCCGCCTCGACCATCACGGCGCAGCCGCGGGGCTGAAGGATGCTTTCGATGGTGTCGGCGATCTGCGCCGTCATCGTCTCCTGCGTCTGCAGGCGGCGGGCGAAGGCATCGACCACGCGGGCGAGCTTGGAGAGGCCGACCACGCCCTTGGTGGGATAGTAGGCGATGTGGGCGAGCCCCATGAACGGCACCATGTGGTGCTCGCAATGCGAGTAGAATGGGATGTCGCGCACCAGCACGGCGTCCGAATAGCCCTCGACTTCCTCGAAGACGCGCTCCAGCAAAGCGTCCGCGTCGGCGCGGTAGCCGCCGAAGATCTGCTCGTAGGCCTTCACCACGCGGGCGGGCGTGTCGAGCAGCCCCTCGCGGGTCGGGTCGTCGCCGGCCCAGCGCAGCAGCGTGCGCACGGCGGCCTCCGCCTCCTGCCGGCTCGGACGGCCGAGCGCGACCTCGTTCGGCACCCGCTGGGCCGAATCGGGCAGGGGCGCGATATCGGGGGCGCTCTCGGGGCGGCCGGGATCGTTGGCGCCGCGCATCCCCTGCAAGCCGACCGCGCTCATGCGGCGTTCGTCGTCGCTCATGCCGTAGGACAGGGATTTGAGGGCGGCATCCATGGCATCTCCGGCCTTCGCCACACGCGCCTTCATGGTCGTGCTGTCAGGCTTGGCGTACATCGTCGATCCGTCCCGGCGTCTTAAACCTTTAAGTGCCGACGCCCTCGAACGATCCGAATCCTGGGCCAGGGCGTGACCGGGGCCGACGGCGCCATTCTCGCGGAACGGCGGTGTCGCGCCTATATCGTCGCAATCGCGTCGCCGCGCAATGCGTGGCATGCGTATCTGGCTCAACGATTCCTTGACGCTCACCCGAGGGCGCCCGCGAGAGGCGTGTCAGCGATGATCGACGACATCTACAACCGCCGCATCCTGGAACTCGCCGCCGACATCCCCCGCCTCGGCCGGCTGGAGGCGCCGGACGCCACCGCCACCGCCCATTCCAAGCTCTGCGGCTCGACCGTGACCGTCGATCTCAAGCTCGACGCGGACGGCGTCACGGTTGCCGATTTCGCCCATGACGTGAAAGCCTGCGCGCTCGGTCAGGCCTCCTCCTCGCTCATGGCCCGCCATGTCGTCGGCGCGAGCGCGGACGAATTGCGCGCGGTCCGCGCCCGGATGCGGGCGATGCTGAAGGAGAGCGGGCCGGTCCCGGACGGGAAATGGGCCGACCTCGCCGTATTGGAGCCGGTGCGGGACTTCCGCGCCCGGCACGCCTCGACGCTTCTGACCTTCGACGCGGTGGTGGACGCCCTCGATCAGATCGCCGCGCGGACGAATTCCGGCGCGCCCGAAGCGGCCTGAGCGTCATGGTCCGCCGGGCCGCGCACGGGGCGATCCGCGCCTACCAGCTCACGCTGTCCGGGCTGATCGGACGCCAGTGCCGGCACTGGCCGTCCTGTTCGGCCTATACCGACGAGGCGATCCAGCGGCACGGTCTCTGGGCCGGCGGCTGGATCGGTGTTGCCCGCATCTGCCGCTGCGGCCCGTTCGGCACCCACGGCATCGACCTCGTCCCCGAGCGCCTGCCGGAGCGGTCCGCGTGGCACCGCCCGTGGTCCTACGGCCGCTGGCGCGGCGTCGAGGCGCCGCCGCCCCTGACCTGCGAGGCGGTGGAGGACGGCTGATCGAACGCGTCGGCACCTCCGCCCCTCCGGCGAAAGGGCGGTCCTTCGTTTCGCCGCGCATGAAAAAAGCCCCGGCCTTTCGGCCGGGGCTTTCCTCGTCTCGGATCCTGCTTCGTCGCTTAGCGGCGGTCGCCCATCAGCGAGAGCAGGAACTGGAACATGTTGATGAAGTCCAGGTACAGCGTCAGGGCGCCGTTGACGGACATCTTGGCCGCGCCCTCGGCGTCGAGGCCGCTGTAGAGGTACATCTCCTTGAGCTTCTGCGTGTCGTAGGCGGTCAGGCCGGCGAAGATGAGCACGCCGATCACCGAGATCGCGAACTGGAGCGCGGACGAAGCCAGGAAGATGTTCACCAGCGAGGCGATGATCAGGCCGATCAGGCCCATGATCAGGAACGAGCCCATGCCCGACAGGCTGCGCTTCGTGGTGTAGCCGTAGAGGCTCAGGCCGCCGAAGGTCGCCGCCGTGATGAAGAACACCCGCACCACGCTGGCGCCCGTGAACACGAGCAGCAGGGTGGACATCGAGGCGCCCATCACCGCCGCGAAGGCCCAGAACATCATGCGTGCCGAAGAGGCCGACATGCGGTCCATCCGGAACGAGAACACGAAGATGAAGGCCAGCGGCGCCAGCATCAGCACCCACTTGAAGGGGCTGGTGTAGAGGAACTGCCCGAACGGGGTCAGGGCGAGGCGGCCGGCGCCGGTCTGCGCGACGGCGGCCATGTTGAGGGCCAGCGCCACGAGACCCGAGATCCCGAGGCCGACGACCATGTTGTTGTAGACGCCCAGCATGAAGCTGCGCAGGCCCTGGTCGACCTCGACCTGAGAGCCGGCGTACCCCTGCGGCTGGGCGCCGGCACGGAACGGGCTGTTGTCGAATGCCATGAAAGTTTCCCTTGGAAGCTCCCGGCGCGGACTTGTGTCGGGGCCCACGCGCGACCCCTGGCGCGTCGAGCGCGCCTCGTGGCCGAATATGTTCGCTGGAAGATCCATAAACAAGTGGCCCTCGAGGCAACGGCCGCGTTTTCAACCCTCACAGATGACGAAGATTTTCACGATCGAACGCGGATGAAAAACCGCGATCAAACGTAACGGGGTATTTTTCAGAACTGGCGGAGATACGGCGCCGGCCGCTGTCCCAGGATGCGCCACGTCCCCGCCAGCCCCACCACGACGGCGAAGACGACCGCGAAGGCGGCCACCGCCAGGGCGCCGACCGGGTCGGGCGCGAAGTCCAGGCGCATCACCCTGGCGACGATCACCCAGCCCGCGACCGAGCCGGCGAGGATGCCGAAGAGAGCCGTGATGAGCCCCAGCGCGCCGTATTCGAGGGCGTAGGCCGAGAGCAGCCGCATCCGCGTGGCGCCGAGCACCTTCAGCACCACCGCGTCGTAGAGCCGGGCGCGGTGGCCGGCGGCGAGCGCCCCGGCCAGCACCAGCAGGCTTGCCAGCACCGCGACGACGCTGGCGCCGCGGATCGCCAGGACCAGCTTGTGGACGAGGTCGTTGACCGCCTCCAGCGCATCCTTCACCCGCACGGAGGTCACCGAGGGGAAGGCCTTGGCCGCGTCGCGCACCACCTCCGCCTCCAGCTTCGGGTCCGGGCCGTCGGGCAGGGTCAGGGTCGCGAGATCGGCATGCGGCGCGCCGCGGAAGGTGCCGGGGGAGAACACCATCACGAAGTTGATGCCGAGCGAGCGCCACTCGATCTTGCGCAGGTTGGCGACCCGCGCGGTGATCGCGCGGCCGAGCACGTTGACCGTGACCGTGCTGCCGACCTTCAGCCCCAGGGCGCGGGCCAGTTCGACATCGAAGGAGACGAGCGGCTGGCGCGCCTCCTCCGTGTTCCACCACGTGCCTTCGACGATGCTCGAACCGTCGGGCGGGGTTTCGGCGTAGGTGATGCCCCGGTCGCCGTCGAGGACCCAGGCGGCGTCCTCCGGCGGCTTGATCTGTCCGGCCGGCACGCCGTCCAGCGCCGTGATCCGGCCGCGCATCATCGGCACCCGCTCGATCTTGGCGTTGGGCGCATGCGCTCCGAGGAAGGCGGAGAAGCTGTCCGCCTCCCGCGAGGGCACGTCGAGGAAGAACAGGCTCGGGGCGCGGCCCGGCAGCGAGCTTTCGAGGGCGCGGGTGATGTTGCTGTCGATGGCGCTGAGCGTCACCAGCAGGGTCGTGCCGAGACCGAGCGAGAGCACCACGGCCGGCGTCAGCGCACCGGGGCGGTGGAGGTTGGCCAGCGCCATGCGCGGCACCATGCCCTTCGGCCGCGGCAGGCGCGCGGCCCCGGCCATCAGCCCGGCCGCGACGAGGCGCAGCGCCCCGAAGGCGAGGGCGGCGGCGGCCATGAAGATCAGCGCTACCTTGCGGTCGAAGGCGGTGAAGAGCGCGAGGCCCGCAAGCGCGAGCAGGGCGGCGGCGAGCACCGCGAGGTAGCGCCAGCGCGGCCGGCGCGCGGCCGGATCCACGGCATCGCGGAACAGCCCCGCGACGGAGACGTCGTGGGCGCGCCCCAGCGGCAGGATCGCAAAGGCCAGCGCCGTCAGCAGGCCGTAGGCGGCCGCGAGCGCGAGGCGGGCCGGGGCGATCTCGGGGTTGAGCGGCAGCGGAAGCTGGTCACGGAGCGCGACGTCGAGCAGGAAGGGCAGGGCCGCGCCGACGGCGAGGCCGAGCGCGGTGCTGATCGCGGCGATCAGCATCACCTGGATCAGGTAGAGCCCGACGACCTGCGAGCCCGGCGCGCCGACGCTCTTGAGGGTCGCGATCGAGCTCTGCTTGCCATCGACGAAGGCGCGCACGGCATTCGCCACGCCGACCCCGCCGACGATGAGGGCGGTGAGGCCGACGAGCGTGAGGAACTGGGTGAAGCGCTCGATCCCCTTGGCGAAGCGCGGATCGGCGTTGTCGCGCGCGCGCATCTCGAACCCCGCCTCGGGCAGGGCCTTCTGCACCGCGGCGTTGACGGCGGTCAGGCGCGCGTCGTCGGATTGCGGCAGTTGCAGGCGGTAGGTGAAGCGGTTGAGGCTGCCCGGCTGGATCAGGCCGGTGGCGCGCAGGGCGGGCAGCGAGATCAGCAGGCGCGGGCCGAAGCCGATGCCGGAGCCGATCCGGTCGGGCTCCGAGACGAGGGCGGCGCGGATCTCGATCGGAAAGCCGCCGAGCGTCACCCGGTCGCCGGGTTTGAGACCGAGTCGGGTCAGCAGGGCCGGGTCGGCCACGGCGCCGTAGACGCCGTTCCGCTCGGCGATGAGATCCTGCACCGGGCCTTGCGGGTCGGTCTCGACCGTGCCGACCGCCGGATAGCTCGGATCGACCGCCTTCAGCTCGACCAGGGCCGCGCCGCCATCGCCCGCCACCGCCATGGCGCGCAGGCTCGCGACCTCCGAGACCGGCGCCTGCCCATCGAGCACGGCGCGCTCGGCCGGCGTCGCCTCGCGGTTGATCAGGCTGTAGGTGATGTCGCCGCCCAGGATCCGCCGCCCCTCGCGCCCGAGCCCGCCGGAGAGCGAGGCGGCGATCGAGGTGACGCCGCTGATCGCCGCGACGCCGAGCGCGATACAGGCGATGAACACCCGGAAGCCGGAGAGCCCGCCGCGCAGTTCGCGCAAGGCGAGTCTGAGGGTGAGCGGCAACCGGGCGGCGAGACCCGCGGGTGAGGGCGGGCCGGGGCGGGAGGCTTCCGGCCGGGACAGGGTGCCGTGCATGCGCGCTCAATCTGTTCGTGGCCGGTCCGACCGGCCCGGCCAATCTGGGCATTGACGCGGCGCACGCAACTGTCGCCACCGCCGCGGGATGCTTCGACGGCTGCGGCACGTCCGGGAAAGGCGCCGATCCTGTCGGGCGGGCTTGGCCCGAACGGTGAACGGGTGTTTCGGCGCCGCGCCGGAGGTGCTTCCAACCCCCGGCCGCAGCGGCTAAACCCACTCTCCCGCACTCAGCGAAGCGTCGGAAGAAATTCTGTGTCGTCCTTGCGCCTTGGCGTGAACATCGATCACGTCGCCACTGTCCGCAACGCCCGGGGCGGGGTCTCGCCCGATCCGGTGCGGGCCGCCCGCGAGGCCGTGGCGGCGGGTGCCGACGGCATCACCGCGCATTTGCGCGAGGATCGCCGCCATATCCGCGATGCCGACATCGCGGCGCTCAAGGCGCTGCCGGTGCCGCTCAACCTCGAGATGGCGGCGACCGACGAGATGGTCGGCATCGCGCTCGCCACCCGGCCGCATGCCGCCTGTCTGGTGCCGGAGAAGCGCGAGGAGCGCACCACCGAAGGCGGGCTCGACATCATCGCCGGCCGCGCGCATCTGGCGCCGCGCATCGCGGACCTGTCAGCGGCGGGCATCCGCGTCTCGCTCTTCGTCGAGCCCGACGAGGCGGTGATGGAGGCGGCCCACGCCCTGCGCGCGCCCGTCGTCGAGCTGCATACGGGGAGCTACTGCGAGGCGGTGATCGCGGGCGATCCGGACAGGATCGCGCATGAGCTCGGCCGCATCGTGCGCGCCGCCGCCCACGGCGCCGGGCTCGGCCTGGAGATCCATGCCGGCCACGGCCTCACCGTCGAGAGCGTCGGCCCGGTGGCGGCGCTGCCGCAGATCCGCGAGCTGAACATCGGCCATGCGCTGATCGCCGAGGCGATCTTCGTCGGCCTGCGGCAGGCGGTCCACGATATGCGCGCGGCGATGGACCGGGCGCGGCGGCAGGCCGAACCGTGATCCTCGGCATCGGCACCGATCTCTGCGACATCCGGCGCATCGAGAACTCGCTGGAGCGCTTCGGCGAGCGCTTCACCCACCGCGTCTTCACCGACGGCGAGCGAGAAAAATGCGACCGCCGCGCGGCCCGCGGCCCCTCCTACGCGCGGCGCTTCGCCGCCAAGGAGGCCTGCGCCAAGGCGCTGGGCACCGGGATGAGCCAGGGCGTGTTCTGGCGCGACATGGAGGTGGTCAACGCGGCCAGCGGCCAGCCGACCCTGCGCCTCACCGGAGGTGCGCGGGAGCACCTCGCCCGCATGGTGCCGCCGGGCTACGAGGCGCGGCTGCACGTGACCCTCACGGACGAACCGCCCCTGGCGCAGGCCTTCGTCATCATCGAAGCCGTTCCGGTCGCGGGCGCATCATAGGTTTGTATTCACTTGCGCTCCGCGTTGCGGGGCGGCGCGGCATAGTCTAGACCCGCCGCCCAGCAGGACAGCCACCGCCAACCGGGACGCGGCTGCCGACGAGACGGCGGGGCCGGAGGCTGCATCACTCATGAGCATAGGACGCGCGCGCGTGGATCGCGAGGGCAAGACGGAGATCCGGACGGCCGAGCCCGGAACCTGGGCGAGCATCCGGGAAACCGTGAAGGTCGGCGTGCAGGCGCTGCTGATCGCGCTCGTGGTGCGCACGCTGCTGTTCCAGCCGTTCAACATTCCCTCGGGCTCGCTGATCCCGACGCTGCTGATCGGCGACTACCTGTTCGTCTCGAAATATACCTACGGCTACTCGAAGTACTCGCTGCCGCTCTCCGAGTACCTGCCGTTCCAGGCCAACGGCCGCGTCTGGGCCGCCGAGCCGAAGCGCGGCGACATCGCCGTGTTCAAGCTGCCGAAGGACAACGCCACCGACTACATCAAGCGGGTGATCGGCCTGCCCGGCGACAAGATCCAGGTGATCGAGGGCGTGCTCAACATCAACGGCAAGCCGGTCAAGCGCGAGCGCATCGCCGATTACGAGACGCTCGACGCGTTCGACCAGACCGTCAAGGTGGCGCAGTACAATGAGACGCTGCCCGGCGGCGTGACCCACCGGGTGATCGAGCGCGACGGCGACCGCGGCTTCTGGGACAACACCGAAGTCTACACGGTGCCGCCCGGCCACTTCTTCATGATGGGCGACAACCGCGACAACTCGACCGATTCGCGCGACCTCGCCAGCGTCGGCTACGTGCCGTTCGAAAATTTCGTCGGCCGGGCCGAGATGATCTTCTTCTCCATCGACGAGCGCACCCCCGCCTGGCAGATCTGGCGCTGGCCGGCGGATGTGCGCTGGAGCCGCATCTTCTCGACGATCCACTGATTTCTCGAACGGACGTGACAGCGACGGAACGATCCGCCGGTCTCCCCCGGGGCGGACGGCGATGAGCGAGGCTGGCGAAGGCGCCGGACGCTCCAGCCGCGCCCGGCGCGCGCACCGGCCCCGGCCGAGCCTCGCCGTTCTGGAGGCCCGCATCGGTCACGTCTTCACCGACCCCACGCTGCTTCCCCTGGCGCTCACCCATGTGAGCAAGGCCGGCCCGTCCGGCCGGGTCGGCAGCTACCAGCGCCTGGAATTCCTGGGCGACCGGGTGCTGGGGCTGGCCGTCGCCGAGACGCTGTATCGGGCGCTGCCGGACGCGGAGGAGGGTGAGCTGTCGCGGCGACTGGCCGGGCTCGTGCGGCGCGAGACCTGCGCCGCGGTGGCCGAGGCCTGGGAGGTCGGGCCGCATCTCAATCTCGGCCCCGGCGAGATCCAGACCGGCGGGCGGCGCAACCAGACCATCCTGGCCGATGTCTGCGAGGCGATCCTCGGCGCCGTGTTCCTCGATGCCGGCTACGAGGCGACGCGGGCCATCGTGCAGCGCAGCTTCCGTCCCGGCGAGGACACGGGAGCACCGCGCGGGCGCGACGCAAAATCGGCCTTGCAGGAATGGGCGATGGCGCGCAGCCTCGCGATCCCGGTCTACGAGGTGGTGGAGCGCTCGGGCCCCGATCATGCCCCGGTCTTCCGGATCGCGGTGCGGGTCGAGAGCATTGAACCGGGATACGGCGAGGGCGCCTCAAAGCGCGTGGCGGAGCAGGAGGCGGCCCGGGCCGTGCTCGACCGCGAGAATATCGGCGGGACGCAAGGGAAGGATGGATCAGGTGGTTAGGTCGGATGTCTGAGCACGAGCCGGACGATAGGGACGGCGAAGATGCGCGCTCCCAGGAGACGACGCCGCAGGAGACCCGTGCGGGCTTCGTGGCGCTGATCGGCGTGCCGAATGCCGGCAAGTCGACCCTGCTCAACGCGCTCGTCGGCGCCAAGGTCTCGATCGTCTCGCGCAAGGTCCAGACGACGCGGGCGCTGGTGCGCGGCATCGTCATGGAGGGCGATGCGCAGGTGGTGCTGGTGGACACGCCCGGCATCTTCGCCCCGAAGCGCCGCCTCGACCGGGCGATGGTGCATTCCGCCTGGAGCGGAGCGGCCGATGCCGACGCGGTCTGCCTGCTGATCGATGCCCGCAAGGGCGCCGACGACGAGGTCGAGACCATCCTGCGCCGCCTGCCCGAGGTGAAGCGGCCCAAGATCCTGATCCTCAACAAGATCGACCTGATCGCCCGCGAGCGCCTGCTGGAGCTGGTGGCCAAGCTCAACGCGATGGTGCCGTTCGAGGACACCTTCCTGATCTCGGCGCTCAACGGCGACGGCGTCGCCGACCTGCGCAAGGCGCTCGCCGCCCGGATGCCGCCGGGCCCCTGGCTCTACCCGGAGGATCAGATCTCGGACGCGCCGCTGCGCATGCTCGCCGCCGAGATCACCCGGGAGAAGATCTACGACCGGCTGCACGAGGAGCTGCCCTACCGCTCCACCGTCGAGACCGACCAGTGGCAGGTGCGGCCCGACGGCTCGGTGCGCATCGAGCAGACGATCTTCGTCGAGCGTGAGAGCCAGCGCTCGATCGTGCTCGGCAAGGGCGGCCAGACCATCAAGGCGATCGGGCAGGCGGCCCGGATCGAGATCGCCGAGGTGGCCGAGGCCAAGGTGCACCTGTTCCTGCACGTGAAGGTCCGCGAGAACTGGGCCGACGATCCCGCGCGCTATCGCGAGATGGGCCTCGAATTCCCGACCGGCTGACCTCTATTCCTTTCCATCCGATCTCCGACCTCATCCTGAGGTGCCGGCGCGAAGCGGCGGCCTCGAAGGAGGCTCCAGATCCCGCGCGGTCGCTGGAACACCCTTCGAGGCCCGCTCGCGCGGGCACCTCAGGATGAGGATCGGGATGGGATAACCTCCTGCGGCGACGGCTACGGCCTGAACACCAAGCCCCAACCCCAGCCCCCATGCCCCAGACCGATCCTGACCTCCGCGCCGTCCTCTACGGCCTCCCGCCCGCCGAGCTCGCGGCTCTGCCCGAGGGGGCCGCGCAGGTCTCGCCGCTGATCCCCGGATCGGCGCGGCTGGAGGACGTGGCCGAGGCGAGCCTCGAAACCGCCGTGCTGCTGGCGCCGCCGGGCACGGTCGAACGGCGCTACGCTCTGGCGCTGGCGCTCCGGGCGCTGCGGCCCGGCGGCCGGCTGGTGGCGCTGGCGCCCAAGGACAAGGGCGGCACGCGGCTCGCCAAGGAGCTGCGCGGCTTCGGCTGCGCGGTGACCGACGAGCCGCGGCGCCACCACCGCATCTGCACCGCGGCGCGGCCCGAGGCGCCCTCGGGCATCGAGGCCGCGGTCGCGGGCGGCGCCCCGCGCCACATCGACAACCTCGCGCTCTGCACCCAGCCGGGCATCTTCTCCTGGGACCGGCTCGATCCCGGAAGCGCCCTGCTGCTGCGCCACCTGCCGCCGCTCGCGGGACGCGGCGCCGATTTCGGCTGCGGCCTCGGCATCCTGGCGCGGGCAGCACTGAAATCGGAAAAGGTCGCCGCGTTGGCGCTGATCGACCTCGACCGCCGCGCGATCGAGATGGCCCGGCGCAATGTCGCCGACGCGCGCGCCAGCCTGCACTGGGCCGACCTGCGCGGATCGGAACCGGCCCTGACGGGCCTCGACTTCGTCGTCACCAATCCCCCCTTCCACGATGGCGGCGCCGAGGATCAGGCGCTGGGGCAGGTCTTCATCGCCCGTGCGGCCGCGGCCCTGCGGCCGGGCGGGACGCTCCACCTCGTCGCCAACGCCCATCTGCCCTACGAAGCGCCCCTGCGCGCCGCCTTCCGCACGGTCACGCCGGTGGTGACGGAGGGCGGCTACAAGCTGTTCGAGGCGCGCAAGTGATGGAGGTGTGCAAGTGATGGAGGCGTGCAAGTGAAGGCCGTGCGCCTCGACCGGCTGCTGGCCAATCTCGGCTACGGCTCGCGCCGGGAGGTCGAGGGGCTGGCTCGCGCCGGCCTCGTCCGCCGCGACGGGGAGGCGCTGCGGGATGCCTCGCAGCGCATTGCGCTCGAACCCGACCTTTCCGCCCGGATGACGGTGCAGGGTGCGCCTCTCGATCCGCTGCCCGGCGTCTGCCTGATGCTGCACAAGCCCCTCGGCGTCACCTGCTCGCACAAGGAGGCGGGGCCGCTGATCTACAGCCTGCTGCCGGAGCGCTGGCGGCGGCGCGATCCGGCGCTCTCCACGGTCGGGCGTCTCGACAAGGAGACCTCGGGCCTGCTGCTCATGACCGATGACGGCGCGCTGCTGCACCGGATCATCGCGCCGAAGGCCAAGGTGGCCAAGCGCTACCGGGTGACGCTGGCCCGTCCGCTCCAGGGCGACGAGGCCGCGATCCTCGCCTCGGGCGAATTGATGCTGGAGGGCGAGGACAAGCCGCTTCTGCCCGTCGAGATGGAGGGCGAGGACGCGACCCACTGCACCGTGACCCTGCACGAGGGCCGCTACCATCAGGTCCGACGCATGTTCGCCGCGCTGGGCAACCACGTCGATGCGCTCCACCGCGACCGCGTCGGCGGTCTGGCGCTCCCCGCCGACCTGCCGGCGGGGGAGTTCCGGATTCTGGGGCCGGGCGAGATTGCCGCGGTGTTCGGGGGATAGGGTTTCAGCCGGCAGCGAGGCTGCGCCGGGCGAGGCGGCGGTCGAGGCGCACCAGCGCCCAGCCGACGCCGAGGAAAGCCGCCGCGATCGCCCCGGCATAGGCGGCGACCGGACCCCAGCCGATCTTCCCGATATCGAGGAACGGATAGGGATAGCGCGCGTCGTAGGCGCCGCGCAGGAGCGTGTAGCCGAGATAGACCAGCGGATAGCTCGCAAACAGCAGGAGGTCGCGCAGCGCGAGGCGTCCCTTCGGCACAAAGACGAGCCAGAACAGCGGCACCAGCACCGGCAACGCTTGGTGAAGCAGGATGTCGCCGATGAGGTCGCCGCCGCGAAGCGTCCTGAGTCCGTAGAGCAGAAGACGCTGGACGAGGCCGACGAGCAGGGTCGCGAGCACCGTCGTAGCGACGAGCCGGGGCTGGGCCAGGGCCGGCACCCGCAGGGCGATCCCGCCGAACACCGCGAAGACGAGGAGCCCGGTCAGGTTCGTGAAATAGGCGGCCATGATCCAGGCCGCGACCGGCACCGAGCCCGTCCGGCCGAACACGGCGGCGAAGCCGAACCCGACGCCGACCACGGCACAGAGCGCGATCAGGGCGGCGGCGAGGCGGGCGCTTCGGGAGTTCATGGTCGGTCGGGGCGGAGCCGGGAAGGGAGACGCGTTCTGGCGTCCCATCGCGACCATGGCATGACGCGGCCGGCTTGACAGGTCCCGCCCCGTGCCGGACGTCGCGCACCCGTGCTGCTCGATCTCCTTCATCTCCTGACCACGCCCGCGCCGTCGGCCCAGCGCCGGCTCGGCTACCTGCGCGACAGCATCTGGCTGATGTCGCGTGCCCGCCGCTGCCGCCGGGCCTGGGCACCGCATCTCGAGGCCAGCCGCGCCGTGATGCGCGCAGCCATCGCGGGGGCGGAGCGACGCGACACCGCGGTGGTGCTCGGCTCGGGGCTCCTGCTCGACGTGCCGCTGGCGGATCTCACTGGCGCCTTCCGGCGGGTGGTGCTGGTCGATGCCGTGCATCTTGCGCCCGCGCGGCGCGCGATCCGGGCCTTTGCCAATGTCGAGATGCTGACCGCGGATCTGAGCGGTGCGATGGCGCTGATGACGGGCGCGGCGCGCGATCTCGATCCGCGCCTGCCGCCGGTCTGCGCCGAGCCGGGGACCGGCCTCGTCATCTCCGCCAACCTTCTCTCGCAACTCCCGATCCGCCCGGTCGATCGGCTGGAGGCCTCGCGCCGTCCCCTCGGAGCTTGGACACGGGAGGACGGCGACGCCTTCGGGCGGCGGATTGTCGAGGCGCATCTCGCTGCCCTCGCTGCCCTCAGGGCGCGGGTCTGCCTCGTCACCGACCTCGACGAGACCGAAGAGGACCGGCAAGGCCGCGTCCACGCCCGGCACGATCTCCTCTACGGCGTCCGGCTCGGAACGCCGGACCGGGCCTGGACCTGGGAACTCGCGCCTTTCGGCGAAACGGCCGTTAACCGGCGCCTGACGCATCGCGTCGCCGGCTTCGCGGATTGGCGTCGGTGACGGGTTCGACCGTCTCACATCGCTGCGTCAGCCCACGGAAGTCTCAGAGCAAAATAAGAAGAAGGCTCCGGCAAGCCGGGTGTCTGGCCAGCTGGAAGGGTTTATCCGGCAACATCATCCTGAGCGACCGTATCGACCGAGTTTAGGGTTCGGGATCTTCAGGAAGATTGCGCGGGAAAAACAGAAAAACATCCGGGAGGATTTTGCACGATGCGACGCTTCTCCGCCCTGCTCCTCGCCATGGCTCTCGTGCCCGGCGCTGCCAGCGCCCTGTCGATGACGGACACGCTGGAGGCCTGGAAGCAAAGCTCGGCCATGGATCGCCTTCAGCTCGCGACGCGCTTCGGCAAGTCGTTCGTGTCGGTCAACGAGAGCTTCACCGCAGGTTACTTCGTCAAATGCATCGACGACGTGGCGGGCTACCCCAACGCGCAGAAGGCCAAGATTGAGGATGCGATGCGCGAATGCGTCGCCTCGCAGCTCCGGATGACCGGCAAGGGGCAGGCGGACGATTAGCGCTTCGTGCTGGATAGCGGGACCGGCACGAAGCTCTAAGCTTTTGTGTTTGCATCACCTTTTTCCGAAGGCCGGAAGCCGCCTTTCGGGATGATGCGTTCGGGCGCGACCACTCAGATCTCGATCTCGGTGCCGATCTCGATCACCTGACGGGCCGGCACGCAGAAATGGGCGCCGGTGCGCTCGGCGTTGTTCTGCATCACCGCGAAGACCGCCTCGCGCCAGTCCGACATGCCGCGCCGGTCGGAGACGGGGATGATCGTCTCGTGGCCGACGAAGACGGTGAGATCCTCGGTGAATTCCTTCGGCAGCAGCCCGGCATGGACGGCGCAGTCGAGCCCTTCGGGGATCGAGGCCGATTGCATGAAGCCGTAACGCAGCACCACGCGGCGGATATCGGGGGTGATCTCGGTGACGCGGGCCCGCTCCGCGCGCGGCACGGTCGGCGTCTCCTCGAACAAGGCGGTGACGATCACGACGCGGGCGTGCAGGGCGCGCAGGCGCTCGACGAAGCGCATCATCGGCAGCGGGATGCCCTCCGTCGCCGAGGACAGGAAGGCGGCCGAGCCCGGCAGGGTCGTCGGCGCATCCCGGCGCAAATCGTCCAGGAACCGTGCCTCCGGCGGGCGCAGGCCCATGCGCGCCTGTTCCAGGCAGGCATTGCCCTTGAGCCATGTCAGCATCAGGAAGGCGATGATGCCGGCCAGCAGCAGCGGAAACCAGCCGCCCTCCAACAGCTTCACGCTGTTGGCCGAGAGGAAGATCAGGTCGATCACGAGGAAGAAGCCGTTGACCGCGAGCACGATCGGCCAGCCGAAGCCCCATTTGCGGGCGATCAGGCCGGCGAGCAGGGTCGTGATCGCCATCAGCAGCGAAACGGCGATGCCGTAGGCGCCGGCCAGCGCGTCGGAGGAACGGAAGATCAGAACCGCTGCGAGCGTCGCGGCGGCGAGCAGCCAGTTCACCAGCGGCACGTAGATCTGGCCGCTCTCGTCCGGGGCAGTGTGGACGATGCGCAGCGGCGGCAGGAAGCCGAGCTGGATCGATTGCCGGGTCAGCGAGAACACGCCCGAGATCACCGCCTGCGACGCGATGACGGCGGCGAGCGTCGCCAGCCCGATCAGCGGATAGTGCAGGAGGCCCGGCGCCAGGCGGTAGAACGGGTTCTCGGCGGCGGACGGATCGACGAGCAGGATCGCGCCCTGGCCGAAATAGTGGATCACCAGCGCCGGGAGCACGAGGGCGAACCACGCGACGCGGATCGCCCGCGCACCGAAATGCCCGAGATCGGCATACATCGCCTCGCCGCCGGTGACCGCGAGGAAGGCGGCGCCCAGCATGGCGAAGCCGACATGCAGGCCGGCATGCGCCGTGAACTCGACGGCGCGCAGCGGATTGATCGCGCTCAGGATTTGCGGCGCCTGGACGATGCCGCCGAGGCCGAGCGCGGCCAGGACGAGGAACCAGACCAGCATCACCGGCCCGAAGATCTTTCCGATGAAGGCCGCGCCCCGGCGCTGGACGAGAAACAGCCCGATGAGGATGACCAGCGCGATCGGCACGATGAAGCGGTCGAGCGCCGGCGCATCGACCCGCAGGCCCTCGACGGCCGAGAGCACGGAGATCGCCGGGGTGATCGCTCCGTCGCCGTAGAGCAGGGCGGCGCCGACAAGGCCGACGATCAGCAGCAGCGCCTGCCGCGAGCCGGCTTTCGCGTGGCGGGCGCCGAGCAGCGCCAGCATCGCGACGATGCCGCCCTCGCCGCGGTTGTCGGCGCGCAGGATCAGCACCGCGTATTTGAGCGAGACGACGAGGATCAGCGCCCACAGGATGAGCGAGACCGCCCCGGTCACCGCCACCGGAGGCGGGTGGCCGCCCGGGCTCGCGGCGCGCACCGCCTCCTTGAGCGCGTAGAGCGGGCTCGTGCCGATATCGCCGTAGACGACGCCGAGGGTGGCGATGAGCAGCCCGGCACCGAGGCGCCGGCCGGGTCCGGTCTCCTGCCCGGACGCCGATTCGTCCGCTTCGGAGGCTGAGGCGCTGGGCTGGCTCAAGGGTACGCTCCGACAAGCGGGGCCGATCGTGGCGGCTCACCTATGGAGCGGAGCAGGAAAGACCAGAGCCTCTCATTTGCAGACTTTGGCGGACGTCACGCTCACGGGGGAGGGGCGGCGTCCGGTGCGGCCTTGTCCGAGGCGGAACGCCCCTCGCGCAGCCGGGCGGCCCCGGCGGCGGCCTTCTCGCCGATGCGGCGGCGCAGGTCGTCCGACAGCTCGATATCGACGAGGCGCCAGCCCCAGTCGCGCAGGCGCAGGCGGATGCGGAACTGCTCGTGGCGGGGCCGGTCCGGCGGCACCGCCACCACCACGGAGCGGAAGCCGCGCATGTCGGAGGCGAGATAGTAGCGCAGCAGCCGCTTGAGGTCGGGGATGCGCAGCCCGTCGCGCCGCTCGTGCCGGTTGGCCGGCGCGGCGAGGTCGGCGCCCTGCGGCCAGCCGTCGTCGAGGAGGTCGATCACGGCCTTCGGCGTGAGCGCCGATTCCATGATCGGCAAGGCGAAGGCGCCGGCGGCGTCGGCGATGCGCTGCCGCTCGCGCGGATCGAGGGAGGTGCTGTCGGCCTTGACCGCGGCGCTGATCTGCCGCGCGAGCGACAGGCGCAGGGTGCGGAAATTGACCCGCTGCTCGATCGCCGCGGCATCACCCGCCTGCACCGCCGCGGCGAACTCGTAGAGCGACCAGAACGGCGTCAGCGTGTAGGCGAACCAAGCCGCCACCGCGAGAAGGGGAGCGAGCCACCACCGCATCGGATCAGCCGCGAATGCGCGGGTGCGTCATACCGGACCATCCGCCCGACCGGCTGCCGGACCCTCCGCCGGATCGCCCTCGGCGCCGTGCCAGCCGGTGAGCCCGGAGAACGCCGCGACGACGCCCTCGTAGACCGGGCGCTTAAAGGGGATGATGAGGTCGGGCAGCGCGTCCAGCCGCTCCCAGCGCCACGCCTCGAATTCGGGCTTGTGCCGGCCGCCGCCGGGGGCGTCCACGTCGATGACCGTCTCGCTGCCGGTGAGCCCGAAGGCGAACCACTTCTGGCGCTGGCCGCGGTAGCGGCCCTTCCAGGCCTGCTTCATGACCGCCGGCGGCAGGTCGTAAGCGAGCCAGTCGCGGGTCTCGCCGAGCCACGTGACGGCCTCCGCCGGCACGTTGGTTTCCTCGTGGAGTTCGCGCAGGGCCGCGGCGAGGGGCTCTTCCCCCTCGTCGATCCCGCCCTGCGGCATCTGCCACGCGCGATCACCCTCCACGTGCTCGGGCCCGGCCTCGCGCTTGCGCCGGCCGATGAACACTTGGCCGTCGCGGTTGAACAGGGCCACGCCCACGCAGGGGCGGTAGGGCAGCGCGCTGCCCTCGGGCAGGCGCAGAAGGTCGTCTTCGGGGCGGGTCATCGCGGGCTTTGGGCGGCCTTGTGCTGGCGGCGCGACCATAGGAGGCCGAACCGGTGCGGGCAACGCCGACCTGCCTCCTATCTGAGGCCGCAAAACGCGCGCGGGCGCGGCCCCGGCCGCGCCCGCGTTCTCCTCCGCCGTTCCCGCTCGCCGTCAGGCGGCGCGCACATTCGCCAGGAAGCGGCCCACTTCGCTGTTGAGATGCTCGGACTGGCGCGACAGCGCGGAGGAGGCGGCGAGCACCTCGGCGGCGGTCGCCCCCGCCTCCTCGGCGGCCTGCGCCACGCCGGCGATGTTGCTCGTCACCTCTCCCGCGCCCAGGGCCGCCTGGGCGACGTTGCGCACGATTTCCTGCGTCGCCGCGCCCTGCTGCTCCACGGCTGCCGCGATCGAGGCCGCCACCGCGCTGATCTCCTCGATCCGTCCGGTGATGCTGCCGATGGCCGTGACGGCGTGACCCGTGGTTTCCTGGATGCGGCCGATCTGACTCGAGATCTCCTCGGTCGCGCGCGCCGTCTGGTTGGCGAGTTCCTTGACCTCGGCGGCCACCACCGCGAAGCCCCGACCGGCCTCGCCGGCGCGGGCCGCCTCGATCGTGGCGTTGAGCGCCAGCAGGTTGGTCTGGCCGGCAATGGTCGTGATCATGGTGACGACGTCGCCGATCTTGGAGACGGCTGCGCTCAGAGCCCGGACATGGGCCTCCGTCTGCGTTGCCTCTCCCACCGCGGCCTGGGCGAGGTTCGACGAGCCGCTGACCTGCCGGCTGATCTCCTGCACCGAGGCGCCGAGTTCCTCGGCCGCCGCCGCCACCGTGTTGACGTTGGTCGCGGCCTCCTCGGCGGCGCTGGCCACGCTGACCGACTGGCCGGCGGTGCGGGTCGCGGCACCGGTCATGCCATGGGCCGAGGCCTGCAACTGGGCCGCAGCGGATGAGACGAGGCTGACGACACCGCCGACCGCGCCCTCGAACCGGTCGGCCATCTCGCGCATCGCCGCCTTGCGCTGCGCCTCCGCACCGGCGCGGGCCGCTGCGCTCTCCTCTTCGAGGCTGCGCATGCGGATCAGTCCGTCCTTGAAGATCTGCACCGCGTCGGCGATCGTCCCGATCTCAGTGCGCCGGCCCTGGTGCGGGATCGTGACCGAGAGGTCGCCGGCGGCCAAGGCCTGCATCGGGCCGACGACGGAAGCGATGCCGCGCGTCACGCCGCGGGTGATCAGCACGGCGAGCAGAACAGCCAGGGCGAGCCCAAGGGCAAGGACGGCGAGGCCGATGGCACGCACCCGTTGGAACATGACCTCGCCCTCTGCCATCGCCCGGGCGGCGCCCTCGTTGTTGAAGGCGATCAGCTTCTCGAGGGCGTTCGACATCGCCCGGCGCGGGGCGAGACCCTTCGTTTCGTAGTAGGCGAAGGCCTCCGCTTTCCTTCCTTGGTGCGAAAGATCCATCACGATCCGCCGCTCCGCCTCGAAGGTGGCGGCTTCCCGCGTGTAGATTTCATAGAGTGCCCGCTCCTCGGCATTGGCGATGAGGGGTTCGTAGGCCGCTCGCTTGTCGGCGACCAGCTTGCCGAAACGCTCGAAATCCCGGTCCAACTGCGGGATCGTCTGCGGGTCGGCCGCCTGCGTGTGCCGCAGCATGACGCCGTTCATTCGCGCCGCCGCGGTGTCGATCTCGCCGAGCAGCCGGACGCTCGGGAGCCAGTTGCGCTCGATGTCGAGCGCCTGATCGCGCATCGTCTGGGTTCCGGCCAGACCGAGCACGCCCAGGCCGACGAGAAGAACAGTCAGCAGAGCGAATGAAGCGATCAGCTTGCTGCGGATGGGAAGATTCTGGAGCGACACGGACAACCCCGACAGGACGGCTCATCCCCGATCCCTCGGGAGAGTCGCGCAAATTTGCCTGTAAACACTTACCGGATCACAAATCGCTCATTAGATTCCGCCAGCGGCGCACGGATAAAAATCGAACGAACTGCGATGTTGGCGCGAAAACAGGAAAAGACGCAGGAAGGCCGCTCTCTTCCCGTGTCGAATCCAATGAGAGGCACGGGAAGGATGTCGCCTTCCATGCGGCGTGCGCGCGAAAGCAGAGCTGGCCGCCCGAAGCCCCTGCTGAGTCTTCCGGCGCCCCTCCGCTCGGGCTCGATTGCTTAGGGTGCCGCGCTCGACAGCTTGGCGACCCCGCCCGGGCGGCGCAGGACGGCGCTCACCGGCACGAGCCGGATGCCGCGCGCCTCCAAATCGCGCGACCAGCGCGACAGGCGGTCGATGCTGAGCGGCGAGGCGCTGGCGGAGGCGAGCACGAGGCCGTTGCGCCGGGCCAGCGTCTCGAGGCGTGCGAGTTCCGCGTCGATGGCGTCGGGCCGGGCGACGGCGTCGACGACGATGTCGGCGCGGGCGGTGGGCAGCTTGGTCTTCGCCGCGACGCCGGCGACCTGGGAAGCGGACGCCGCGCCGTCATCGACGAAGCCGAGCCCGCGGGCGGCCAGATCCTTCAGCACCGGCTCGAGGGCCGTGGGATCGCTCATCAGCTTGGCGCCCATGAAGTTCACGGCGCCGACGAAGCCGGGAAACCGACTCATCGCCCAGGCGGTCCGGTCGAGGTTCTCGCCGGGGCGGGAGGAGGCCAGCAGCGTCTGCGGTCCGGGATCGCTGTCGGGATAGTCGAACGGCTCCATCGGCAGCTGGAGCAGGACCTCGTGACCGGCCTCGCGGGCGCGGGCGGCGGTCTTCTCCAGGTCGCTGCCGTAGGGCGAGAGCGCGAGGCTCACCGCGGCCGGAAGCCGGGCGATGGCGCCGAGAGTGGCGTTCTCGCCGATCCCGAGACCGGAGACGAGGACGGCGATGCGCGGCCCGGTGCCGGGTTCGTCCGGCCGGGCGTAGACGTCGAGCGGCCGCAGCCGGCCCTCGCCGAGCCGGGGCAGGGGGCCGTGGCGCCCGCGCTCGGTCAGGCGCGGGTCGGGCGCGGGCGCGAGCTTCACCTGGGCGGCGTTCGGCACGCGGATGATGACCGGCGCGTCGGGCGCCGTGGATCCGTCGGGGCGGTAGACGCTGACGCCGGAGGCCTGCTCGACCTCGCCCGCGGATTGAACCGGGCCCTTCGGGGCCGGCGGTGCGGCTTCGGCGACGCGCGGCGCGGGGGTCTCGCGGATCTCGATGGTCGCGCTGGCGCGCGGTTCGCCGCCGCGGGGATCGCCGGTGAGCGCGATGCCTCCGGCGAGGAGCACGAGCGTCAGGGCTGCGGCGGCGGCCGCCACGCCCGCCGAGGGGCGCAGAGCCGGGCGCGGCCGGGCCGCCGTCGCCGCAACCCCGAGGGGCTTCGTCAGGATGTCGTCGGCCGCGTCGCTCACCCGCCGTCCCGCCCTGTTGGCGCATGTTCGGACGACCGGGCACAGCCTTCAACGTGAAACGGCCCGCAACCCCGGTCTGAACCGGTATTGCGGGCCGTCATGGTTAATCTTTCGCTAACTCGCGCGGCGGAGACCCACCGCGGAGGCCGCGATTAGTTCTGCGTGGCCGGCTTCGTCACGTTGGCCGCACCCTTCTGGATGCCGTGCAGGAAATCGACCGCGGCGATGAGCTGCTTGTCCTTGGCCGGATCCGGCGGGATGTAGGCCGAGGAACCGCCGCGCTCCTCGGTGTCCTTCTGCTTGAGGTGGCCCTTCAGGCCGGCCTCGCCCTTGGTCTCGTCCTTGCCCTTCAGATCGTCGGGCACCTCCTGCAGCACCTCCTGATCCGGCTCGATGCCCTTCGCCTGGATCGAGCGGCCGGACGGCGTGTAGTAGCGCGCGGTGGTCAGCCGCAGGGCGCCCTGGCCGCCGAGCGGGATGATCGACTGCACCGAGCCTTTGCCGAAGGAGCGCGTGCCCATGATGGTCGCGCGCTTGTGATCCTGCAGGGCGCCGGCCACGATCTCCGAGGCCGAGGCCGCGCCGCCGTTCACCAGCACGACGATCGGCTTGCCCTTGGCGAGATCCCCGGCCTTCGCCGAGAAGCGCTGCGTCTCGTCCGGGTTGCGGCCGCGGGTCGAGACGATCTCGCCGCGGTCGAGGAAGGCGTCGGAGACCATGACCGCCTGATCGAGCAGGCCGCCGGGATTGTTGCGCAGGTCGATCACGTAGCCCTTGATCTTGTCGCCGCCGATCTCGCTCTGCAGCTTGTCGATCGCGGTCTTCAGGCCGTCATAGGTCTGCTCGTTGAACTGGGTCAGGCGCACGTAGCCGACATCGCCGCTCTCGACCTTCGAGCGCACGGGACGGATCTTGATGATGTCGCGAGTCAGCGAGACGTCGATCGGATCCTTGGCCTCCTTGCGGGAGATCTTCAGCTTCACCGTGGAGTTCACGGGGCCGCGCATCTTGTCGACGGCCTGGTTCAGGGTCAGGCCCTGAACCTGATCCTCGTCGATCTGGGTGATGATGTCGTTGGCGAGCAGGCCGGCCTTCGAGGCGGGCGTGTCGTCGATCGGCGAGACGACCTTGATCAGGCCGTCCTCCATCGTGACCTCGATGCCGAGGCCGCCGAACTCGCCCTTCGTCGTCGTCTGCATGTCGCGGAAGGCCTTCGCGTCCATGTAGCTCGAATGCGGGTCGAGCGAGGTCAGCATGCCGTTGACCGCCGACTCGATCAGCTTCGATTCCTCGGGCTTCTCGACGTAGTCGGTGCGAACCTTCTCGAACACGTCGCCGAACAGGCTCAGCTGCCGGTAGGTTTCCGCCGAGGCCGCGATGGCGCTCGTGCCGGAGAGGAGCTGGGTCTGGGTCGACAGGGCCGAGGCGCCGATGCCGAGGGCCGCGCCGAGTAACACGAGGGACACTTTGCGCATTATCCGCGAACCTTCTCGCTGGAACTTCTCGCCCACCACGGCTCCGGATCGATGGAGCCGCCGTCTTTCCTGAACTCGACGTACAGGACGGGATCACTGCGATCATCGTCCTTCTGTGACGCAGCCTGCGTCACGTTCGACGGCGCGCTTGCCGGGGTGCCGCTGCCCTCGCCCATCACGGCCACCGGTTCGCCCGCCAGTACGAACTGGCCGACCTCGACGTTGATCTGATCCATCCCGGCGAGCAACAGATAGTAGCCGTCGCCCGCATTGATGATCAAGAGTCGGCCGTAGGAGCGGAACGGCCCGGCGAAGGACACCCAGCCGTCCGCAGGGGAGGACACGACCGCCTTCGGCCGCGCCCGCAGCGAGATGCCGCGGGTGGTCCCGCCCTGGCCGTCGGGCTGGTTGAAGCCGCGCAGCAGGGCGCCGCTCACCGGCCTGGGCAGATCGCCGCGGGCCTCGGCGAACTTCACCTTGGGCGCGAGCCGCGCCGGATCGCGGGCGCCGGCGGCCGCGAACTTCTCCTGGATCGCCCGCTGCTCGCGCTCGGCGGCGGCGCGGACGGCGTCGGCGGCCCGGCGGGCGCTCGACAATTCGCCCTCCATCCGGTCGACGAGATCCTTGAGGGATTTCGCCTGGGCTCCGAGTTCGGCGCTCTTCTGCCGCTCGGCGGTGAGGCTCGACTCGACCTCCGCCTGCCGGCTGCGGCGGGCGGCGATCAGCGCGTCGAGGCGCTGGCGCTCGGCCGCCCAGCCGGCGAGATCCTTCTTCAGCGCCTCGCGGTCGGCGGCGATGAGGCCGCGCACCCGGACCAGTTCCGTGAGATCGCCGGCCAGCGTGTCCGCCTCGCCGCGCAACTCCGGCACCACGGCGCCGAGCATCATCGAGGTGCGGATCGCCGCGAGCACGTCCTCGGGGCGCACCAGCACGGCGGGCGGCGGGCGACGGCCCATCCGCTGGAGCGCGGCCAGGATCTCGGCGATGACCGCACGGCGCGCCTCCAGCGACTTGCGGATCGCCGCGTCGCTGTCGGTGAGCGCGCGCAGGCGCTCCTCCAGCCGGTTCATCCGGTCCTCGGTCGCCTGGGCTTGGCGCCCGGCATCGAGCAGGGCGGCGCTGAGCTTGGTCCGGTCGGAGCCGATGGCGGCGATCTCGGTTTCGAGCGCCGTCCGGTTGCCGGTGCTGGCCGCCAGCGCCTCCTCGATCTGCCTGAGGTTCTGGGCGCGCCGGTCCCGCTCCTCCTGCGTGCGCCGCATCGTCTCCGGATCCGGCACCGTCTGCGCCAGCACGGGCAGCGCGAGGCCGCCCGCGAGGCAGGCGAGGGCCATCCGGAAGAGAGCAGGCCTCGGGGCGGCGGTCACACGTGGTCTCATGCCTCGGGATCGCCCCGATGATAGGGGTGTCCGGCCAGAATGGTCAGAGCCCGGTAGACCTGCTCGAGGGCGAGCACGCGCACCAGACCGTGCGGCAGTGTCGCCGCTCCGAAGGCGAGAATATGGTCGGCGCGCCCGCGCACGCTCTCGTGAAGGCCGTCGGCCCCGCCGATGACGAGGACGAGGCTGCCGCGCCCCGCATCGCGCCAGCCGCCGATCTTCTCCGCGATCCGCTCGCTCGGCCAGTCCGAGCGGCCGCGCTCGTCGCAGGCGATCACCGCCGCATCCGCCGGCACGAGGGCGAGGATCGCCGCCGCCTCCTCGGCGACCCGGTCGGCGGCGCGGCGGGCGCGGGATTCGGGGATCTCGGTGAGATCGCAGGCGGTGACGCCGAGACTTTTGCCGAGCGCGACCGCGCGCTCGCGGTAGCGGGCGGCGAGATCCCGCTCCGGCCCGTTCTTCAGGCGTCCGATGGCGACGACGAGCAGGCGCAAGGGGCGTGGACAGTTCCGGCGGACGATGTGTCCCGGCGCGATAGCATGATCGAGCCGGGGACAGGGAGCCGGCCGGCTCAAGAAAACGTCACCGGCAACGTGAGGCGACCGGTCGAGCACGCGATCCTCGCGGGGGTGGCGGCCCGGCGGCGGCGACCTACCTGCCGCCCGCAACCGACGACCTCTGTCCGGAGCCGGCCTTCCCGCGCCGCCACCGTCCGGGACCTCACGACAGGAATGCCGATGCACTCGCCCGCCAGCGCCGCGCCGCCGCGCCTCGACCGCAAGGCCGTGGGAGCCGTCGTGCTCGGCAACGCCCTGGAATTCTACGATTTCACGATCTACGCCTTCTTCGCCACGTCGATCGGCGCGACCTTCTTCCCCTCGGACAGCCCGACCGACAGCCTGCTCGCCTCGCTCGCCCTGTTCGGGATCGGCTACGTGATGCGCCCGGTGGGCGGGGTGCTGATCGGCGCCTTCGCCGACCGGGCCGGGCGCAAGCCGGCCATGCTCATCACCATCGCGCTGATGGCGGTGGGCATGCTGATGCTCGCGGCCTGCCCCGGCACGGCGGTGATCGGCGGCTGGGCCCAGGTGATCGTCATCGCCGGACGGCTGATCCAGGGGCTGGCGCTCGGCGGCGAGGTCGGGCCGTCCACCGCCTACCTGATCGAGGCGGCCCCGGCCCGCCACCGCGGCTTCGTCGCGAGCTGGCAGATCGCGAGCCAGGGCTGCGCCGCGCTGTTCGCCGGCCTCTTCGCCACCGTGCTGACGCTGATCCTGGGGGATGCGGCCATGGCCGATTGGGGCTGGCGCCTGATGTTCGGCCTCGGCCTCCTCGTCGTCCCGGTCGGGCTCGTGATCCGCAGCCACCTGCCGGAGACGGCCGGCGAGGGCCACGACCCCGCGGCCGCCGATTCGACGGCCGCGGTGCTGGGCCGGCTGCTGCGCCGGCACGGACGGATGCTCGGACTGACCTTCCTCGTCATCGCCGCCTCCACCGTCTCGAACGCGGTCGGCACCAACATGCCGGTCTATGCCGGTGCGACCCTCGGCCTCTCGGAGATGGCGGCCAACGCCGTGCCGATCGCGCTGGGGCTGGCCTCGGTGATCTTCCCGCTGCTCGGCGGCTGGCTCGCCGACCGGTTCGGGCGTCGGCCGGTGATGATTTGGCCGCGCGCGCTGATCCTCGTGCTCGCCGTGCCGGCCTTCCTGTGGATGCTGGGCAACCCGAGCGCATTCAGCGTCTACGCCGTGACCTTCCTGCTCTCGGCCCTGTCCTCGATCAACGCCGCGGCGGTCATCGTCGGCATCCCGGAGGCGTTGCCGCGGGCGGTGCGCAGCGCCGGGCTCTCCATCGTCTACGCCCTCTCGGTCTCGATCTTCGGCGGCAGCACCAACTACGTCGTGAACTGGCTCATCGCCGCCACCGGCGACCGGATGGCCCCGGCCTACTATCTCGCCGCCTTCAGCCTCGTCGGCACCGTCGCCGCGCTGCTGCTGCCGGAGACCCGAGGCCGGGACATCCATGTCGACACGGCAACGCGCGGCTGAGCCGTGCCGACGCCCCGCGTTCCGGACCGTCGCCGCTGGCCCCTCGAAGGCGACGCCCAATCGGGAGCGCAGGATCGGGGCGCGGCTCGAAATTCAGGATAAGGGTTTCAAGCCAAGTCGCCGCCGCGTGATGCGGGTGGGAATGGACAGCTTTCTTCGTCGATTGGGCATCGGCTAAGGGCAGCCCGCCCGAGGGCGCCGGTCTTGATGCAATGAATTCTTAGGAGATGTCGGACCAAGTACATCACTACGGGAGAGGTACACGCAAAGTGTGTCGGTGCCTCGGCGGCCTGTGCGGTAAAAGGCAATGCAATTGATCCGAGGCCGCCGGGAGCTGTTGAGTGGAATTCTATCGAAATACACCGATCCCGACGCTTGTACCTGCCAGCTTGTCGAGTTGCAGAAGCAAGTCCCGTCATTGTACGCGCTGCTCTCCGTCAACGCCTGCGCGCTCGCCCTCACCCATTACGCGCTCGCTCCGGCCTGGCTGACGGTCGCTTTGCCCGGCGGGATGATCGGTCTTTGCGCGTTGCGCGCGGTGCACTGGTGGCGCCTGCGTCCGGGGGACATCTCCGGACCCGAGGCCCTGAAGCGGCTGCGCGGCACGACCATCCTCACCGTTCTGTTCTCGGCCTTCTTCGTTGTTTGGGCGATGATGCTGAACGGATATGGCGGCCCGTTCGAGCAGGGGCACGTCGCGATCTTCGTCGCGATCACCGTCATCGCCTGCATCTTCTGCCTGACGCACCTGCCAGCGGCGGCCCTTCTGGTGACCGTCATCGTCATCGGCGGCTTCTCGGTCCACTGCTTCGCCACCGGAAACGACGTCTTCATCGCGATCGCGCTCAACACGGCCTTCGTCGCCGTGGTGATGGTGCGCATCCTCGTCAACAACTTCCTGGCCTTCCTCCAACTGATCGCGTCGAAGGCCGAGGCGCAGCGGCTCAGCGCGGAGAACGAGCGTCTGGCGCATACCGACAGCCTCACCGGGCTGCCCAACCGGCGCTATTTCTTCCAGCGGCTCGATGCGCTGATCGCCGCCGCGTCCGGCCGGCCCGCCGCCTTCGCCCTGGCGATCTTCGACCTCGACCGTTTCAAGCCGATCAACGACACCTTCGGCCACACCGCGGGGGACCGGGTGCTGGAGGAGACGGGGCGCCGGCTCGAAGCCTTTGCCGGCGGCGGCGTGACGATCGCGCGCCTGGGCGGTGACGAGTTCGGCGTGCTGATCCCCGCAATCGCCGGCCCGGACGCGGCGGTGGAGCTGTGCAACCGCATCTGCGCGGCGCTGCACGCGCCGATCGCGCTGGGCGAGACGCAGGTCGTGCCGGGCTGCTCCGGCGGTCTGGCGCTGTATCCCTGCGCCGGACGCGCCGCGGACGCGCTGTTCGACCGGGCCGACTACGCGCTCTACCATTCCAAGGAGCGCAAGCGCGGAACGACGACGCTGTTCTCGCAGGAACACGAGGACGCGATCCGGGCCGAGCGCGCGGTGGAGACGGCGCTGCAGAGCGCGGATCTCGCCGCCGAGATGGAGATGCACTACCAGCCGATCCTCGATACGGCGACGGACCGGATCACGACGGTCGAGGCACTGGCGCGCTGGACCAGCCCGAAGCTCGGGCGCGTGCCGCCCGACCGCTTCATCGCCGTGGCGGAGCGCTGCGGCATGATCCACTCGTTGACGCTCCTCCTCCTGCGCAAGGCGCTCGCCGACGCCGTCCGGCTCCCGGCCGGAGTCGGGTTGTCGTTCAACCTCTCCTCGCACGACCTCGCCTCGCCGGAGACCGTCCTCGCAATCCTCGCCGCCGTGCGGCAGAGCGGGCTCGATCCCCGGCGGATCACCCTCGAACTGACGGAGACGGCCTTGATGCGCGACTTCGAGGGGGCGCAGCAGGCGATCACGCTCCTGCGCGCGCTCGGCATCAAGATCGCGCTCGACGATTTCGGAACCGGCTATTCGAGCCTCAGCTATGTCCACCGCCTGCCGCTGGACCGGATCAAGATCGACCGCGGCTTCATGGCCGACGTCGAATCGGATCTCGGCCGCAGCGTCGTCATCACCATCCTCGGCCTGTGCCGGAATCTCGGGGTGGACGGCATCGCCGAGGGCATCGAGACGGCGGAGCAGTTGAGCGCCGTGCGCCGCCACGGCTGCCGCTACGTGCAGGGCTACCTGATCGGCATGCCGCGGCCGATGACGGAGCTGCTGGACGACCTCAGGATGACGGCCCCGGCCGAGCGCGTGTCCGCGCTGTCGGGGGAAGCGATCGCAGCCGTTTTGCGCCCGGCGGCATCCTGAGAAGGGAGGAGGCGCGGCCTGGGATGCAGGCGCCGCCTCGCGACCCTGCCGTCACCGGAGCCCGTCGGGCCGGTCCCCGGCGGCCCAGGCCAGCGCCTGTTCCAGGCGGTCGTTGCCCCAGAACAGCTCGCCGTCCTCGGTGAGGAAGCTCGGCGCACCGTAGATGCCGCGGGAGCGGGCCTCCTCGCCCGCGACCTTGAGGCGGCTCTTGTTCGCCTCGGAGGCGGCCGCCTTGAGGATCTGGGTGCCGTCGAGCCCGAGCCCGTCGAGGATGCGCCCCACCGCCGCCGGCTCGGCGATGGAGCCGCCCTTGGCGTAGCTCGTCTCGAACACCGCCTTGGAGAACGGCACCAGCCAGCCCTGGTCGATGCCGTAGGTCGCCACGCGGGCGGCGCTCAGGGAATTCTGCGGGAAGGGGTTCGGGCGCGTCACCGGCGGCAGCCCGAGCCGGGCGGCCTCGCGGTCGAGGTCGCGCCACATGTTGCGGCCCTTGGCCGGGAAGAGGTTGAAGGGCGAGTTGGTCCAGCCCTGCGTCGCGAAGATCGGCCCGAGCAGGAACGGCCGCCAGCGCAGTTCGACGCCGGCCGCCTCGGCCAGCCTCTCGATGCGCATGGCCGAGAGGTAGGAATAGGTTGAGGCGAACTCGTACCAGAATTCCAGGGTCGCGCGCCGCGCCATGAGTGGAGTCTCCGGTCGTCAGGTCCATTCTGCCGGACCCGCGTCGCGTCTGCGGGCGCTCCGAAGCAGGCCGGATCGGAAACGGAGCAACCGGCATGCCGCCCCGCCGGTTGCGCGCTGCGCGCCTCCGCTGTTAATCCGCCTGCACCCTGTTGCCCGAGCCCAACACCATGTCCGACGCCAGCCCGAACAAATCCGTCAAGAAGGTCGTTCTCGCCTATTCGGGCGGACTCGACACCTCGATCATCCTGAAGTGGCTTCAGACCACCTACGGCTGCGAGGTCGTGACCTTCACCGCCGATCTCGGCCAGGGCGAGGAGCTGGAGCCGGCGCGCCGCAAGGCGGAGCTGCTCGGCATCAAGCCGGAAAACATCTTTATCGAGGACCTGCGCGAGGAATTCGTCCGCGACTACGTCTTCCCGATGTTCCGCGCCAACGCCGTCTATGAGGGCGTCTATCTGCTGGGCACCTCGATCGCGCGGCCGCTCATCGCCAAGAAGCAGATCGAGATCGCCGAACGGGTCGGTGCCGACGCGGTCTGCCACGGCGCCACCGGCAAGGGCAACGATCAGGTCCGGTTCGAACTCGGCTACTACGCCCTCAAGCCCGACGTCACGGTGATCGCCCCCTGGCGCGAGTGGGACCTGCGCTCGCGCGAGCAGCTCATCGCCTTCGCCGAGCAGCACCAGATCCCGATCGCCAAGGACAAGCGCGGCGAGAGCCCGTTCTCGGTCGATGCCAACCTCCTGCACGCCTCGTCCGAGGGCAAGGTGCTGGAGGATCCCGCCGTCGAGGTGCCCGACTACGTCTATTCGCGCACGCTGTCCCCCGAGGAGGCGCCCGACCAGCCGACCGTGGTCACCATCGGCTTCGAGCGGGGCGATGCGGTCTCCATCGACGGCGAGCGCCTCTCGCCCGCGACCCTGCTGGCGAAGCTGAACGAACTCGGCCGCGCCAACGGCATCGGCCGGCTCGATCTCGTCGAGAACCGCTTCGTCGGCATGAAGAGCCGCGGCATGTACGAGACGCCCGGCGGCACCATCCTGCTGCCGGCCCATCGCGCCATCGAGTCGATCACCCTGGATCGGGGCGCGGCGCATCTCAAGGATCAGCTGATGCCGCAATATGCGGAGCTGATCTACAACGGCTTCTGGTTCTCGCCGGAGCGCGAGATGCTCCAGGCGCTGATCGACAAGAGCCAGGAGAAGGTGACCGGCGAGGTCCGGCTCAAGCTCTACAAGGGCGGCGTCCACGTCATCGGCCGCACGAGCCCGCACTCGCTCTACGATCAGGACCTCGTCACCTTCGAGGAGGGCGCCGTCGCCTACGACCACCGCGACGCGGCCGGCTTCATCAAGCTCAACGCCCTGCGTCTGCGGACGCTGGCGCAGCGCAAGAAGCGCGAGGGCTGAGACCCGCTTCGCGACGTCGGGAGAGGGGAATTCCGCTTCTCCCGGCAAACCGCAATCGGTTCTCCGCAACAGAGGCACGAGCGCTGCATCGGCCGAATGCGGCGCTCTCCTCCCCGTTGCGGGGAGGGGACGCGCCCGCTCCCTCGTCGCGTCGAAGGGTTTTACCCGGCTGCGACGTCGGAGTCCGAAGAACCGATGAGCGGCCCGGAGCGCGTTCGGCGGCCTCCGTAGCGGACGTGATCGAAGGTGTTCAGGCCGGCTCCCAGCCGACCGTGCCCTCGGGCTGCCGGAACGGCCCGGGACCGAGATCGCCGTAGCGCAGAAAAATCTGCATCGCCGGCTGCATCTCGCGGTGCAGGCGCTCCAGGCGGTTCTCCTGCTCGTCCGTCAGGATCGCGCGGTCGTCGGCGTCCTTCTCGGGCGGCTCGCCGAGATGGACCGCCATCTCCACGGTGTACCACGTCATGTCGCCGTAGGGCCGCTTCGGATCGACGCTCGGCACGTCGTATTCCTCGTCCCATTCGAGGCTGAGTTGCGACAGCAGCCGCAGGTGCTCGTCGGTCACCTCGAAGGTGATGTGCTCGGGCGTCTCGCCGGTGGCCTCGTCGCGGAACACGTCGAAGACGTCGGACGAATCGAGCTTGGCCAGCGGGTTGTGGTACTGGTAGCGGCCGGGCTTCAACACGGCGTTCTGCAGGAACACGGCGAGCGCGTCGCCCATCGCCCGGTGCTCCTCGTCGGCGCCCTCGTCATCGCCGGTGACGTTGAAGATGTCGCCGTCGCGGTCGGTGCTGCCGTAGGGGGCGTCCGGATGGATCATCGGCGCGCCGGCTTCCGCCCCGTTCCAGGCCACGACCATCCGCCGGATCAGCGCGATGCGCTCCAGCGTCAGGTCGAAGGTGTCCGTGTCGTTCATCTCGCCGGTCTGCCTCTCGCGCCCTGCGGGGCCGTCGGAGGCCCCGTCGCAACGCTCAGTGGCCCAGCGTCCGCGCGGGTGCAAGCCGTGCAGCGCGTCAGGCGGCCGGCTTCACGCTCTCACGGGCCAGCAGGGCATCGACCGCCTCGGGCAGGGCGTCGAAATGCTCGATGACCCAGTCGGGCGCCAGCTCGCGCATCGGCACGGGGGTATAGCCGAAGGTCACGCCGACGACCGGGATGCCGGCGGCCTTGGCCGCGGCGACGTCGGCCTTGGAATCGCCGACCATCACCGCGCGCATCGGATCGCCCCCGGCGCGCTCGATCGTCGCGGTGATGTGGCGCGGGTCCGGCTTCGAGAAGGCGAAGGTGTCCTTGCCGACGATCGTGCGGAAGCGACCGCCGATGCCGAGCGCATCGAGCAGCGCCACCGCGTGCGACTCGACCTTGTTGGTGCAGACCGCGAGGCGCAGGCCCGCTGCCTCCAGCCGGTCGAGCGCCGCGACCACGCCGGGGAAGAGGTAGGAATCGTCGGTGAGGTGGTCGCCGTAATAGTCGAGGAAGTCGTGGAACAGCGCCTCCAGCCGCTCCGGCGTCAGGCTCGCGCCGGCCACCGTGAAGCCGCGCTGGATCAGGGCGCGGGCGCCGGCACCCAGCAGGTCGCGGGCCTGTTCGAGGGGAAGCGGCGCGTGGCCCTCCCGGGCGAGGATGACGTTGAGGGTGCCGATCAGGTCGCCCGCGGTCTCGGCGAGGGTGCCGTCGAGATCGAACACGACGATCGGGGAGCTGTGCGCGTTCATCGGCGTCCCGGTGCGTTCCATTGTCAAGCTGGCTAGCGGTCGTCTCTCCTACGATCAACCCTAGCGGTTGATGGCCGGTTAGCGCGGGCCCTGGGTGTTGCCTCTCTGCCCAAGCTCCGCCACGGAGCGGGTGCTTGATCGCGCCGCCGCCGATTCGCCGCTCAAGGTCCGCCCTCGAGGCCCCGCAAGAGATACGATGTCCCGCTCCATGCGTTCCCATTCTCGTTCCCTTCCGCGCCTGTCCTGCGGCCTGCTCGCCGCCGCCCTGGCCGGTCTGCCGATGGCCGCCAGAGCCGCCGGACCCTACGAGTTCGTGGCCGCGCCCGCGGTCGATCTGAACCGGATCTACCGGATCGACCGCGCCAACGGCGAGGTCACCTCCTGCCAGTACGGCCTGCGCGACGACAGCGTCGGCGTCACCCTCTGCTTCGCCGCAGGCGAAGGCGCCGGCCCGCAGACGCCGGGGGAATACGGCCTGATCGCCTCGCGTCATGCCCGCGAGTCGGGAATCTACCGGGTCAACTACCGCACCGGCGAGACCAGCGCCTGCTACGTGCAGATCCGTCAGGAACTCGTGGTCTGCACCGAGCAGGCCGGCCCGCCGCCCGCCGGCACCGCGAGCGGGGCGGGCGCCGCCGCCACCGGTCCGGCCCCCGGCCGCGCCGGGCCGAGCGCCACCCCGCCGCAGGGCACGCGGCCCTGAGGCCGGAGCGTCCCCCAGCCCTGTGACGGACCGCCGTGCGGCGGCACCGGACTCACGTCGCATCCGGCTTTTGCGGCAATGGGGAGGCGTGCTAGGGCCTGCCTCCCCACTGCCCCGATCCGACGGTCCGAGTGCATCCGATGAATTCGATTCCCGAGGTCGTGTCGTGAGTGCGCCGGATCTGAAGCGGGCGGCGGCCGAGCGCGCGATCCCCCTGGTCGAGGACGGGATGCGCCTCGGCATCGGCACGGGCAGCACCGCAGCGGCCTTCATCGCCTTGCTGGGCGAGCGCGTGCGCGCGGGCCTCACCGTGACCGGCGTGCCGACCTCGGAGGCGACCCGAATCGCCTGCGAGCGCGAGGGCATCCCGCTGGCGACGCTGGAAGAGCTGCCCGAACTCGACCTCACCATCGATGGCGCCGACGAGGTCGACGGCAACTTGCGGCTCATCAAGGGCGGCGGCGCCGCGCTGCTTCGCGAGAAGATCGTCGCGGTGGCGAGCCGCCGCATGGTGGTGATCGCCGACGCCTCGAAGCGGGTCGAGACGCTCGGCGCCTTCCCGCTGCCGGTCGAGGTCAACCTGTTCGGCATCGGCGCCACCACCCGCGCCGTCGAGGCGGCGGTGGCGGCGGCCGGCTGCACCGGCGAGATCGTGCGCCGGCTCGACAAGGCGGGCCAGCCCGTCCTCACCGATGGGGGCCACGCCCTCCTCGACCTGCGGCTCGGCCGCATCCCCGATCCGGAGGCGCTGTCCGCCCGGCTCTGGGCGGTGCCCGGCGTGGTCGAGCACGGCCTGTTCCTCGGCATCGCCGACGCGGCCATCCTGGCCGCTGCCGAGGGCGATCAGGCCGTGGTCAGCGTTCTCGGCCGCCTCTGACCGTCCGGTCGCGGCCTTATCCTTTCCGGAGCTTCTCCCAGCATGGTCCTCCGTCTCGCCGCCCTGGCCGGCCCCTTCCTCGCGGCCCTGCTGTCGCAGGCCGTTCTCGTGCCGGCGGCGCTCGCGCAGCAGCCGAGCGCCAAGCCCCCGGCCGCCTCCGCCAAGCCGACGGCGAAGCCCGGTGCGGTCCCGCCGCCCGCGCCCGCCCCGGAGCCCGACGTCAGCCCCTCCCATCTCGCGCTCGCTCGCGAGGTGATGCTGAGTTCCGGCATCGCCCGCTCCTTCGACTCGATCATCCCGACCATGGCCGAGCAGATCCGCAAGAACGCGGTGACCCGCCCCGACCTCGCCAAGGATCTCGACGAGGTGCTGAAGGGGCTCGACCCGGAGATGGAGCTGCAGAAGCAGCGGCTGATCACCATCGCCGCGCGCATCTACGCCAAGCGCCTGAACGAGGCCGAGCTGAAGGACATCGTCGCCTTCTTCCGCTCGCCCGCGGGCAAGCGCTACGTCGAGACCCAGCCCCAGATCCTCGATGACATGGTCGGCGCCATGCAGGACTGGACCCAGGAGGTCTCGGAATACATCATGGTCCGCACCCGCGCCGAGATGGGCAAGCGCGGCCACCAGCTCCAGTGATCGCCGGCCCCGCCGCGGCGCCGCGCCTCTACGACGCGGGTGCCGTCGCGCTGGCGCTCGTGGCGCCGGCGATGGCGCTGGCCAACCGGTCGAGCCCGCTCGTTATCGGCATCGCGGCGCTGCTGTTCCTCGCCGGCGCCGTCGCCGAGCAGGGCGGGCGGGCGGCCTCCCTCCTGATCGGCCCACTGCGCGCCCCCCTCGGCCTCGCCGCGCTCGCCTTCCTCGGCTGGTGCCTCGTCTCGCTGGCCTGGAGCCCGTTTCCCGCCCTCTGGGGTCGGGTGCTGTCGGAATTTCTGCCGACGCTCGTCGCCGCGGCGATCCTCGCCCGGCTCGCGCCGGGCCGGCTGCCATCCTGGGCGCCGCCGCTCGGGGCGGGTCTGCTCGCCGCCGCCTGCCTCTATATGGCGGGAAGCCTCGCCCTCGGCCTCGCGCCGCAGGCCTGGCTCGGGCAGCGCGTGGCCCTGTTCATGTTCAACCGCCCGCTGCTGACGGTGCTGCTGCTCGCCGGGCCGCTCGCCGCCTTCCTCGCCTTGCGCGGCCGGCGCCTCGCAGCCTTGCTCCTGCTCGCGCTCGCTGCCCTGGCGATCCTGCGCTCGATCAGCGGCGCGGCCACCCTCGGCCTGCTCGCGGGCGGTGTGATGTTCGGGATCGGGCGCTTCGCCCCCAGGGCCGCCGCCCTGGCGCTGGCGGCGCTGATTCTCGGCCTCGCCTTCGCCCTGGCTCCGGTCGAGGGCGACCTCCTGCACCGGCTGATGCCGGAGGCGGCGCATGAGCGGCTGACGCAATCCTCGTCGCGGGCGCGGGTCGCCATCGCCCAGAGCTTCGGCGCGGCGGTGGCGCAGGCGCCCTGGATCGGCTCCGGCTACGGCATGGGCCTGCGCTTCGCCGAAGTGCCGGCGGCGCAGGCGCTTGAACCGGAGATGCGGGCGATGCTGGCGGTGGGCCATCCGCACAACACCTTTCTCCAGATCTGGTCCGAACTCGGCGTCGTCGGCGCGGGGCTCGCGGCTCTGGTCGCCTTCCTGGCCCTGCGGGCGGCGGCGGCGCTGCCGCGGCTCCTGTTCGCCACCGCCCTCGGGCTGACCGGCGCGGCGGTGGCGGTGATGTTCGTCGAGCACGGCGCGTGGCAGGGATGGTGGACGGCGGGCTGCGGGGCGGCCATCACATGGCTGCGGGCGGCGGCGTGCGCGCGGCCCGCAGGCGAGAGCGTGGGCGAACGCGTATGAGCGAGACCGAGATGAGCCACTCCTTCGACGTCGACCTGTTCGTGATCGGCGGCGGTTCGGGGGGCGTGCGGGCGGCCCGCATCGCCGCCGGCCACGGCGCGAAAGTGATGCTGGCGGAGGAGTACCGCGTCGGCGGCACCTGCGTGATCCGCGGCTGCGTGCCGAAGAAGCTGATGGTCTATGCCAGCCGCTTCACCGACGAGTTCGAGGACGCCGCCGGCTTCGGCTGGCACCTGGAGACGCCGCGCTTCGACTGGGCGGTCCTCAAGCGCTCGCGCGACGCGGAGGTCGCCCGATTGGAGGCCATCTACGGCCGCAACCTCGCGGGGGCCGGCGTCGAGGTCGTGGCCGACCGCGCGGTGATCGAGGACCCGCACACGGTGCGCCTCGTGAAGGCGGACCGCACCGTCCGCGCCCGCTTCATCCTGATCGCCACCGGCGCGACGCCGGTGCGCGAGCCGCTGATCCCCGGCGCCGACCTCGCCATCGACTCGAACGGCGTGTTCGAGCTGGAGCGCCAGCCCGAGCGCATCCTCGTGGTCGGCGGCGGCTACATCGCCGTGGAATTCGCCGGCGTCTTCGCCGGCCTCGGCTCGAAGACCACGCTGCTCCACCGCGGCAAGAGCCTGCTGCGCGGCTTCGATCCCGAGATCGCGGATGCGCTCGGCGAGGCCTATGCCAAGCGCATGGACCTGCGTCTGGAGCGCACCGTCGAACGCCTTGAGCGCGACGGTTCGGCGATCCGCGCCACCCTGAACGGGGGCGAGAGCCTGACCGTCGATTGCGTGCTGGTGGCGACCGGCCGGCGCCCCAACGTCGCCGGGCTCGGGCTGGAGCGGGTCGGCATCGCGTTGGACGCGCGCGGCGCGATCCCCGTCGAGGCCGATTCGCGCACCAAGGTGCCCTCGATCTACGCGGTCGGCGACGTGAACGGCCGCGCGGCGCTCACCCCCGTCGCGATCCGCGAGGGGCACGCCTTTGCCGACACGGTGTTCGGCCGCAAGCCCTGGTGCGTTGATCACCGCCTGATCGCCACGGCCGTGTTCTCGACGCCGGAGATCGGCGTGATCGGCCACAACGAGGACGTGGCCCGCCGCTGCTACGACGCGATCGACGTCTACAAGGCGAGCTTCCGCCCGATGAAGGCGACGCTCTCGGGCCGCGACGAGCGGGTGATCATGAAGGTGCTGGTGGACCGCGCCAGCGACCGGGTGGTCGGCGTCCACGTGATGGGGCCGGATGCCGGCGAGATCATCCAGGCGGTCGGCATCGCCGTCACCATGGGCGCGACCAAGGCCGATTTCGACCGCACCATCGCCGTGCACCCGACCCTCGGCGAGGAACTGGTCACGATGCGCACGCCGTTCGTGGTGAAGCATCCCGTCGGCGTGGGGTAGGGCAGGGGGGCTGCGTCGGGGGAGCGGCTCGAGGCCGGCTCCCCGCAACAGACCCGTATCCGTCGCGTCGGAAGACCCGCCGGATCGGGACGAGGGCAGAGCGGCGGAAGCCGAGCGCCCAGGGGGCACCCCCGATCCGATCGGATCGGGTGATGTCCCCCAGGGGCGGCCCCGACATCCTCAGTTCGTGCTTCGCGTCTCCTGCGACGCGTTGGCCTTGTGCGAGGCCGTCTTCGCGTCGGTGGCGTGGGCGGCCGCCTTCTGCGGGACGCCGACCGCGTCGATCACGTCGAAGCGCATCCGGTCCTCGGCCTTCTTCAGGACGGCGTTCGCCTCGTAGTACTTGCCTTGGTCGATCAGGGTCGCGGCCTGATCCACGTCCGCCGTCGTCTTGTTCAGCGGCAGCACCGCCATGACGAAGTTGACGTCGACGTCGGCGAGCTTGAGCTTTTCCAGGGCGGCCTTCTTGTCCCCCTTCATCAGGCTCTTGTTCGCCTCCGTCACGGCCGAGGCCTTCGCCGGGGTCGCCTGGAAGTCCTCACCGAGCGTCAGCTGCGCATCGACGGGAAGCCACGCGGTCTGCTCCGCTGCGGAGGACGCCTTGTCCGAAGACCCCTTGTCGGCCGAAGCCGCGGTCGCGTGGCCGGCCTTGGCCATGTCGGCCGGGGACTTGAGGTCGGCCTCCGCCTTGTTGAACACCGCGTCGTCCGTCTTGGCCTTCGACAAGGCCGCCTTGGCCCTGCCGATGAAGTCCTTCGCCTGGTTCGGGGCGGCATCGTAGATGGCGACCCGGGCGAGATGCAGGTCGCGGAAGGCCTGGGCGCCGTCCTTCGACAGCTTGCCGACATCCTTGTCGACGGCCTGCTGCGCCGCCGCTTCCTGCGTGACGGCCGGCTTGGTGGCCTGATCGGCGGCGAAGGCTGCACCGCTCAGGACAGTCGTCGCCACGAGGGCGGTTGCAAGTGATTTCCGGTAGTTCATGGCGTGTCCAATCTACACTTGTCTTGCTTGGCAATGTCAGTATCGAGCAAAGCCGCTCGACCTCTGTACAAGTCGCGCCATGGTGTGGAGTTGCGTCATTGCCGTATTAAAAAAAATTAATCTGATTTCACCTGCGGCGACCGCTTGGTGGGCCGCGTCCACGGGCGTGTGCGCCGGTTCGAGCGGAGACGGTTCGCCCTGTCGGCAGGCCCGGGGCACGATCGGCGATGGGCGATCAGGGCGACGTTCAGCCCGGCCGGTACGGCACCTGCGCCGTGGCCTTCGTGATCCGAACCGCCGATGTCCGATGTCGCGGAGGAGGTCGCGGACGCCGCGACGCTCGGAGCCCGCTATTCGGCCGCCGGCAGGCTCAACGAAAGCAGCCGCGCGGTGCGGGACCGGCTGCCGTTGCTCGGATCGGCGCCGGGCTCGAAGGCGCGACGTCCATCGTCGAGGGCGCCGTTCACCGCGTCGATGGCGAGGATCAGCGCGCTGATCATCCGCGAATCGATGCTCCGCTCGCGGGCTTGGCGCACCACGTCCGAGATCAGCGCGTCGGTCTCGCGCGTCAGCGCGTCGAGGGCGGCGGCCGATTGCGCCTCGCGGGCTTCGGCCAGGATGTCGAGCAGGCGGTCGAGGATGACGTCGATGCGCTCGCGCCGCTTGCGGGCGAGCCGCTGGCCGAGCCACGCCACGCCCGAGCCGAGCGTGCCGCCGAAGAAGGCGAACAGGTAGATCCAGTCCTCGTAGCGGTCGAGGAAGGTCTGCTGCTCGCGCTCGAAATAGTCCACCGCGCCGGGGTGATTGGGCAGCTGCGCGCTCGTGGCGGTGACGGTGGTGTCGTAGTCCGGCGGCTTCATCTGCTGGGCGATCGGGGCGGAGGCGGCGAGCCGCGAGCGCCACTCGAACAGGTGCTGCACCACCGAGGCGACGGCGACGCGGCTCACCGCGCCGCGGGCCATCAGCCGGTATGACACGCCGACCGTCTCGACATCCTCCTCCGGGCGCTTGGGCCGTCCGCCGAAGGTGCCCGCCGACAGGGTGACCGGCTGGAGCGCGGGCACGCGCTGCACGATCGCCTTGCCGTCCGGCACGCTGACCAACGTGACCTTGCGCTCCGGCGAGGCCGCCTCGACCGCCCGCAGCATGGCCTGCGCCGGCTTGGCCGTGGGGGAGGCGATGATCGCCACCGCATCGACCCGTTTCGATTCCAGCGCCTGGGTGATGTCGTTCGCCTTGATCGGCACGAGGCCGATGCGGCCGGCCGCCAGCGGATCGCTGCCGAGCACCTCGTCCTCCAAAGCCGCCTTGAAGTCGTAGAAGTCGAGCAGGCTCGTCAGCACCGGCAGGTCGGCCTCGTGGCGCGTGACGACGCCGAGGCGCCGGGTCGAGAGATCCGAGAAGCTCTCGATCTCGTTGGCCTCGGGCGCGGCGATGATCAGCGCCTCGTCGTGCAGGATGGCGAGCGTCAGGCCGTTATCCGGCAGCTTCACGTCGGGCCGCACCACGGCGAGGTCGGCCCGGCCCTGCTCCAGCGCGGCGGCGCTGTCGCGCACGTCGCCGAAGGGCAGCACCTGAAGCCGCACATCTTCGTGATTGCGGTTCAGCGCCCGGGCATAGGTCTCGATCAGACCCGCCTCGACACCGTCGCGCGGTCCCACCGCCACGGTGAGCAGCGTGGGCCGGGAAAAATAGACGACGAGGCCCGCCACGGCCGCGAACCCGAGGGCCAGCAGCACGTAGAGCCATTCGCGCCTCATGAGCGTGGCCGCCATGCGGCGGCGTAGCCCTCGAAATCGCGTGCGATCCATCCGAGATTCATGAATCGAAAACCTGTCCGGATCGTGAAGAACGGATGATCACGCGAACCGTTTCAACCCGACGCGAAGCAAGGCCCGAGCCGCCGGTCACCGCCGCGTGGCTGGAACGGGTGGCGACGCACTATCTCGACCGCTACGGCGCCTCCTCCGAGATGCTGCGCCGGGTGCTCCTGCGCCGGGTCGAGCGGCGCTGCCGCTCCCGCGACGAGGATCCGGGCGCGCAGGCCGGGCTGATCGACGAGACGGTGGCCCGGGCGCAGCGCGCCGGACTGGTGGACGACGCGCGCTTCGCCGCCGCGCGCCTGCGGGGCCTGAGGCGGCGCGGCACCTCGACCCGGCAGGCCCAGGCCCGGCTCGCCGCCAAGGGCATCGACGCGGAGACCATCGCCGCGACCCTCGCCGAGGAGCGGGAGGGGGCGGAAGGAGCCGAGGCGGGCGAGCCCGACACCGAGGAGCGGGCGGCCCGCGCCTATGCCCGCCGCCGCCGCCTCGGCCCCTATCGCCGGCCGGGTACCCGTGAGGCCAACCGCGAGCGCGACCTCGCCGCCATGGCGCGGGCGGGCTTTTCCTACGGACTTGCCAAGAGCGTGATCGGCGGCGAGGCGGAGGAGGACGACCCCTCCTTCGGGGAAGAGTGAGGGCGTCCCCCTCGACATGCCCGCCCACCGCTCCACGTCGGAGGCCATGCGGAGCACTTCCGCTCACGACGACGAGGACGACAGCATGACCGACCGCCACGCGAGCGCCCACTGGGAAGGCGACGGCAAGACCGGCAAGGGCAAGATCACGACGCAGTCCGGCGTGCTCTCGGACAATCCCTACGGCTTCAACACCCGCTTCGAGAACGAGCCGGGCACCAACCCGGAGGAGCTGATCGCCGCCGCGCATGCCGGCTGCTTCACCATGGCGCTGGCCTTCCAGCTCCAGTCCGCCGGGCTGAAGGCGACCTCCCTCGACACCAAGGCGGTCGTCACGCTGGTCCAGGATGGCGACGGCTTCAAGGTCACCAAGTCGGCCCTCACCCTCAAGGCGGTGATCCCCGGCATCGACCCGGCGAAGTTCGACGAGCTCGCCGGCAATGCCGAGAAGGGCTGCCCGATCTCGAAGCTCCTCAACGCCGAGATCACCCTCGACAAGACGCTCAGCCCGGGCTGAGGCCTGCCGCGCCCTCCCGTGCCACGGCGGGAGGGCGCTTTTTACGGTGCGCAGGCCAACGCGCCGCATTGATCCGGCGGCCGGTCTGTTCATCTTCCGTTCGATGGACGAAAAGCTCGCGCGCAAACTGCGCATCCTCGCGGATGCCGCCAAATACGACGCCTCCTGCGCGTCCTCCGGCGCGCCCAAGCGCAAGGCCGGCGCGGACGGGCTCGGCTCGACCACGGGCGCCGGCATCTGCCACGCCTACACGCCGGACGGGCGCTGCGTCTCGCTGCTCAAGATCCTGCTGACCAATTACTGCCTGTTCGACTGCGCCTATTGCGTGAACCGGCGCTCCTCGAACGTCGCCCGCGCGCGCTTCTCGGTCGAGGAGGTCGTGACGCTCACGGTCGAGTTCTACAAGCGCAACTACATCGAGGGGCTGTTCCTGTCGTCGGGCATCATCCGCTCGCCCGACTACACGATGGAGATGCTGACCCGCGTCGCCAAGAAGCTGCGGCGCGATCACGGCTTCCGCGGCTACATCCACCTGAAGTCGATCCCCGAGGCGAGCCCATGGCTGATCGAGGAGGCGGGGCTCTACGCCGACCGGCTCTCGATCAACCTCGAACTGCCGACGGAGGCGAGCCTCAACCGTCTCGCGCCGGAGAAGGACGGCGCGGCGATCGAGGGGGCGATGGGCCAGATCGGCGAGCGCATCGTCCAAGCCAAGGAGGAACGCCGGCGCTTCTCGCCGGCCGGGCAATCGACGCAGGTGATCGTCGGCGCGGACGCCACCACCGACGAGGCGATGATCCGCAAATCGGCGCTGCTCTACGGCACCTACGGGCTCAAGCGCGTCTACTACTCGGCCTTCAGCCCGATCCCCGACGCCTCCTCCGCCCTGCCGCCCCAGGCGCCGCCGCTCCGGCGCGAGCACCGGCTGTATCAGGCGGACTGGCTGATCCGGTATTACGAGTTCTCACCCGACGATGTCGCGGGCGCGGCCGATGATGGAATGCTCGCCCTCGACATCGACCCGAAGCTCGCCTGGGCGCTGAAGAACCGCCACCGTTTCCCCGTGGACGTGAACCGCGCCGACCGGGAGATGCTGCTGCGGGTGCCGGGGCTGGGGGCGCGGGCGGTCGATGCCATCATCAAGGCCCGCCGCCACGGGCGCCTGCGCCTCGACGACGTGGCCCGGCTGACCTCGGGGCTGAAGCGCGCCCGGCCGTTCCTGATCGCCGAGGATTTCAGGCCGACGACGCTGACCGACCGGCTCGATCTGCGGGTGAAGCTCGCCGAGCCGGCCGAGCAGTTGAGCCTGTTCTGATGCGTGGGTCCCTTGAAAACCCTCCCCCCGCCGAGGGGAGAGGGCATCTTGGCGGCGGCATCCACGTCGTCGGCCTCGCCCCCGGCGCGGATCTGGCCGGCTTTCGCGCCGCGGCCCGCCGCCTGATCGCGGCGGACGTCGCTCCGGAGAACATCGTCTGGCAGACCGAGGCCCCCAGCCTGTTCGGCGCCGACAGTGCCGCCGCGGACGGCCCGCCGCTCCGGCTCCCCCGGGCGGTCACCGAGTTGATCCCGATGGTGGTGCCCCACCGCGACCCCGAGCGCTACGGCCTGCTCTACGCACTGCTCTGGCGCGTGGTTCACGGCGAGCGGGCGCTGATGGAGGTGGCGAGCGATCCCCTCGTCCATCGTCTCCACCGCATGCGGAAGGCGATTGCCCGCGACCTGCACAAGATGCACGCCTTCCTGCGCTTCCGCCGGGTGCCGGGGGAGGGGCGGGAGCGCTTCGCGGCGTGGTTCGAGCCCGACCATCACATCCTGGAGGCGGCGGCCCCCTTCTTCGTCGACCGCTTCCGCGCGCTGACATGGTCGATCCTGACGCCGGAAGGCTCGGCGCATTGGGATGGCACGCTCCGCTACGGCCCGCCCGGACGGCGCGAGGACGTGCCCGACGGCGACGGCTTCGAGGCCGGCTGGCGCGACTACTACGAGAGCACCTTCAACCCGGCGCGGCTCAACCTCGACGCCATGCGCGCCGAGATGCCCCGCAAGTACTGGCGGAACATGCCGGAAACGGCGGCGATTCCCGCCCTGGTGCGGGCCGCGAGCGCCCGCGCGCAGGCGATGATCGAGAAGGAGCCGACCATGCCGGCCAAACGCGACCCCGTCCGCGCCGTCGCGAAGATGAGCCAGGACGAGCCGGAGACGCTGGACGCGCTGAACGCGATCATCGCCCGCTCCGAGCCGCTGGTGCCCGGCGCGACGCAGGCCGTGCTCGGCGAGGGGCCGGTCGGTGCGCGGATCGCCTTCGTCGGCGAGCAGCCGGGCGATCAGGAGGACCGCCAGGGCCGGCCCTTCGTCGGGCCGGCGGGCCAGCTTCTTTCCCGGGCGCTGGAGGAAGCGGGGATCGACCGGCGCGAGGCCTACCTTACGAATGCGGTCAAGCACTTCAAGTTCACGCTGCGGGGCAAGCGCCGCATCCACGAGAAGCCGACCGCGGGCGAGGTGAGCCATTACCGCTGGTGGCTCGACCGCGAACTCGACTTCGTCGCGCCCAAGCTCGTCGTGGCGCTCGGCGCGACGGCGGTGCTGGCGCTCACCGGCAAGCAGATCCCGATCACCCGTGCCCGCGGCCCCGCCGATTTCGGCCGGCCCTTCGAAGGGTTCATCACGGTCCACCCCTCCTACCTGCTGCGCCTGCCCGACGAGGCGGCGAAGGCGGCGGCCTATCAGGCCTTCGTCGAGGATCTGCGGCGGGCGCAGGCGCTCGCAGCGTGAACGGGCGGCGTGCGTCGGGCTCCCGTCCTGCCGTGCAAAACGATCAATTGAAAGCAACCCCGAACTTCATCGATCGAGGCTGAAACAAAACTCTCCCTCCCGCGGATATATCGGCAACGTGCGCAAGCATCCGCCGCTCACGTTGAGAATATATCCTCGGGAGAGAACCGATGAGAGCTCTCGTCTGGCACGGCACCCAGGACATCCGCTGCGACACGGTTCCCGATCCCGAGATCGAGGACGACCGCGACGCCATCATCCGGGTCACCTCCTGCGCCATCTGCGGCTCGGACCTCCACCTCTACGACCACTTCATCCCGGCGATGAAGAAGGGCGACATCATGGGCCACGAGTTCATGGGGGAGGTGGTCGAGACCGGCCGCGGCCTGAACGGCACGCTGAAGAAGGGCGAGCGGGTCGTCATCCCGTTCACGATCATCTGCGGCGAGTGCGACCAGTGCAAGCGCGGCTTCTTCTCGGTCTGCGAGCGTTCGAACCGCAACCGGGATCTTGCCGCCAAGGTGTTCGGCCACGGCACGGCGGGCCTGTTCGGCTACTCGCACCTCACGGGCGGCTATCCCGGCGGGCAGGCGGAATACGTGCGGGTGCCGTTCGCCGACAAGACGCATATCAAGGTGCCGGATTCGCTCACCGACGAGCAGGTGCTGTTCCTCGGCGACATCTTCCCCACCGGCTGGCAGGCGGCCGTGCAGGCCGACATCCAGCCGCATGACACCGTGGCGATCTGGGGCGCGGGCCCGGTCGGGCAGATGACGATCCGCTCGGCGATCCTGCTCGGCGCGAAACAAGTCGTCTGCATCGACAGCGTGCCGGAGCGGCTCGACATGGCGCGGGCGGGCGGCGCCATCGTCATCGACAACAGCCGCGAGAGCGTGGTCGAGCGCCTGAACGAGCTGACCCACGGCAAGGGCCCGGAGAAGTGCATCGACGCCGTCGGCATGGAGGCGCATTCGCCGCGCGCCGTCGAGCAGGTCTTCGACCGGGTGAAGCAGGCGATGATGCTGGAGAGCGACCGCGCCTCGGTGCTGCGGGAGATGATCTATGTCTGCCGCCCCGCCGGCATCCTCTCGATCCCCGGCGTCTATGGCGGCCTCGTCGACAAGATGCCGATGGGCGCGGTGATGAACAAGGGCCTGACCATCCGCACCGGGCAGACCCACGTGAACCGCTGGAGCGACGACCTGCTGCGGCGGATCGAGGAGGGCCAGATCGACCCCTCCTTCGTCATCACCCACCGGGTCGGCCTGGAGCAGGGCCCGGAGATGTACCGGACGTTCCGCGACAAGCAGGACAACTGCATCAAGGTCGTGCTGCGGCCCTGACCGGCGCGGCCCATCCCAGAGGCGGAGGTATCATGGCCCGCGACAGCGATGGACGGACAGGCGGAACGCTCGCGCGGATCGCGCCGCAGTCCCGACGAAGGCCCGATCCGGCCACAGAAGGGCTCGCCCAGGGGCTCGGCTGGTTCTCTCTCGGCCTCGGGGCCGCCGAGATCGTCGCCGGGGCGGCGATCGCCCGCTGGCTCGGCAAGCCGGAACTGACGCCCGTGATCCGCGCCTACGGCGTGCGGGAGATCGTCACCGGCGTCGGCATCCTCGGCTCGAAGGATGCCACGCCCTGGATCTGGGGGCGGATCGGAGGGGACGCCGTCGATATCGCCACGGTGCTGCCAGCCCTGGAGGAGCGCAATCCGCAGCGGGGCAACGCGATGGTCGCCCTCATGGCGCTCGCCGGTGTCACTGCCCTCGACGTGGTCTGCGCCCGCAACCTGACGCAGGCGCCGCTCACCCCGCCGCGCCGGATCCGCATCGATTACGGGCGCCGCAGCGGCTTCCCGGAGCCGCCGAAGGCGATGCGCGGCCGGGCGAAGGACTTCAAACCGCCGCTCGACATCGTCGGGCCGGAAGCGATGCGGGCCTGGACGGCGGCCTGATCCGGTTTCCGGGTGATGACGTCGGGAGCCGCGAGTCCCTTGCCCCGCAAGCGGGGCGAGGGGGATTTACCCCTGCCGAAACGATCGGCTGGAGACCGTCGGGGAGCCGGCCGACGCTGCTTTCGTCTCACGCCGCGAGGCGCTGGCGCTCCCGATCCGCCCGGTAGCTGAGGACCAGATCCTGAGGGATCATTCCGGCGGCGACCGCCACGGCGATCGCCCGCGGCCGCGCAGCCCGCTTCGGCTCGACCACGATCTCGGGAATGATCACGGATGAAGCCTCGGGCAGCGGCGCCGGGATCGGAAGCGCACGCAGTCTCAGTGTCTCGGCCTGACCGGCGGACGGCCCCTGCGCCATCGCGGCGGCACGGTCGGCCAGGAAATGGGCCATGATCTCGTCGGCGAGGCCGGCGAGCACGGTCTCCGCCGTCTCCGGCGCGGCTTCGGCGTCCGGCCCGGCGACAACGGCGCCGATGCGGTCCTCCGGCCGGGCGGCCAGCGGCCACGCCGCGGCGGCGTCGGGCAGGCTCGGTTCCGGCGCCACGGGGTCGGCGGACAGGATCAGGATTTCGGATGGCGCGGCCGTGAGGCCGGCCTCGATCGTCTGCGGCGCCGCGAGCCGTGTGGCCGCCTCGGCCACTTCCCGCGCCTGAACCTCGGCCTGCTCGTGCGCCAGGATGCGGGCCTCGTCACGGGCCGCCTCGGCCTCGAACCGCGCGAGCAGAGCCATCAAGCCGCGGGCCTCGGCGAAGGGCAGGGTCTCGCAGGCGGTCAGCGCGGCCTCGATCATCGAGCGGGCGAGGCGCGGCCCGTCCATGCCGTTGCGGCCGTGGTTGGCGTCGCGCCAGACGGTGAGCGCTGCCCGGACCGCCGGCAGGAGCAGGTCGGGCAACCCGGCGCGGCGGTGCAGGGCGGCGAAGCCCGCTCCGTGCGGTTCCAGGATCAGCCCGGCGACCCGGGCACGGCTGAGCCCGCTCAACTCGGCGAGCGCCACCTCGGCGAAGGGAAGGCGCAGGGAGAGAACCGCCCGCAGGATCAGCCCGGCGGTGAGCTGCTCCTGCACCCGGAGATGCGCGACGAGGCGGGCGAGCCCGGCATCCCCGGCCTCGTCGCTGAGAGCCAGGGCGGCGGCGTCGCGGGCCTCGCGGGCGGTGCGGGCGCCGCGCTCGGAGCTGATCCAGCCGGCATCCTGGCCGAGGCGCGAGAGCTGCTCGGCGATCAGGGTGACGATGGCGTGGCGCACCTCGATGGGCAGATCGGTGCGCGCGAGCAGGGCTTGCCGCAGTTCCGCGTCGTCGCCGTGCCGTTCGACCATTCGCAGCAGGGCGGTGGTGCCGATCGCGGCGAGCGGATTGCGTGCCAGCGCGACGAGCGAGGGCGCGCCGCCCACCTCCGCCAGGGCGGCGGCGACCGGCTTCGACAGGTCGCACCGGCCGGCCACCGCGGCGCGGGTCTCCTCGCAGCCCATGGCGACGCAATCGACGAGGTCGGCATCCATCAGCACGGGCGAGCGCGCCAGCACGAGGCAGGCGATGTCCGGCTGGTCGGAGGCCAAGGCCACGATCAGCGGCCGCGGCGCCTGCTCGGATCCGGCGCAGGCCTGCGCCAACGCGCGGCGCACCGCCGCGGCGGGGTCGTCGAGCAGGGCGAGGAGCGCCGTCTTGGCCTCCCAGGCCGCTTCCGGCGCGAGGGCGCCCTCGAGATAGCTCCGGGTCAGCGTGCCGGCGGCCTCGGCGCGGCGCTCGGGCGAGGCGTTCTGGGTGAGGGTGAGGAACTGGCGAAGGATCATGAGCCGCTCCTGAGCCGGAAGGCGGAGGGATCGAACAGCGAGTTTTTCGCAGGGGTCACGGCCGGTCCGTCCGGCGCCGGGCCGGCCATGAGGGTGCTGGACGGCGCGGCTGCCAGCGTCAGGCCGGCGGGTCGGCGCGGCGGCAGGGGCACCAGGATCGGCGCCGAGGCGACCGCGGTTTCCGCCGTCGTCGCTGTCGTCGTTGCCGTTGTCGCGGCGGCCGGCGCGGCCGTGGCCTCCGCCTCGCTCCAGGCATCGGAGCGCGGGAAATAGGTCGGGCCGGTGCGGGGCGCCGCGCCCGCGGCGGCGCGGTTCTGCCAGAGCTTGGCCACCCCTTCCGACACCGCGCCCTGGCGCCGGTCGTTCTGGAACAGCGAGCGCAGGCCGCCCTCGAGCGAGGCGTAGGCGGTCGGCGGCTGCGACTCCGCCGCGGCGGTCGCCACCGGGGTCGCGACGCCCGACGTGGTCTGGCTCAGTACCCCGTAGAGTTCCGAGGCGCTGCGCGGGCGCCCGGCGCGGTCGTAGAACAGGCTGCGGTTGGCGGCGGCGGCCTCCGGCAGGTCGAGGGCGGCGGGGCGCGACGGGGTCGCCTGCGCGGCGGCGATCAATGCGCTCGCGCCCTTGGCGCCGAGGACATGGGCCGCGTAGAGGTCGCCCGCATTCGGTTCGCGGCCGAGGGCCGACGCCAGCGCCTCGCCGTTGCGCTGCGTCAGCGCGCCGGCCATCGCCGCCGACACTTTCGGGTCGCGGCGCAGGTCGAGGATCGCCTGCCGGGCCGCCGGGTCGGCCACGCTGTAGCGGCCATCCGCGCCCGCGGTGATCGCGTCGGCGTAGGAGGAGAGGCCGAGCCTGGGCCCGGCATTCTTCATCACCCCGAGCCAGGTCTGCTCGATGAACTGGAACAGGCCGGTCGCCGTGGAGGTGCTCGCCTTGGCCGAGGGGTTGAGGCTCGATTCGCGCTGGGCCGTGGCGAGCAGGTAGTCGAAGCCGACGCCGCTCGTCTGCGCCCCCTCGCGGATCGCCTCGACGACCTCGCCGTTCGCCGCGGCGGCGCGCGCCGGGGGCGCCGTCTCGCGGGTGCCGATGGGAGCATTGGTGAACAGGAACATGACGCGTCCCGCCGGGACCGTCGTTCGGCCCCGCGAAACCTGACTTTCCTGCGCATATGGTAAAGGAAGCTTGAAGAAGGCGGCTTTCCGGAAGCGGCGTCGGCAGAGGGGAGGCAGGTCTGAGCGAGCGGAGCCGAAGGGCGGCATGAGCCTCCGACCCCCGACACGACTGCCCGCCGGGTTCCGCCGCGCCGTCATCGTCGCCGACGGGGCATCCTCCGGGCATGTGCCGGCGGAGGCGGATGCGGTGGTCTTCGGCGCCGTGCCGCGGTCGGGCCTCGTCGCCGAGTTGCGGGCGCGCCGGCCGGACCTCGCGGTCTACGCCGCCCTCGACGGCGTCGACGATCCGAGGCTCGACGGCATCGTGCTCCAGAGGCCGGACGGTGTGCTGCTGCGCGATGCGCGCTCCGGCCGCGACGTGGCCGCCCTCGGAGGCCGGCTCGCCGTCTGCGAGGCTGTCGCCGGTCTCCCGGACGGCGCGACGGCGATCCTCGCCGCGATCGGCCACCCCCACGGCGTGCTCGAAGGGCGAAGCTTTGCCGGGGCGAGCCCGCGGCTCGCCGGCATCGGCGTCGATGGGCCGGCCCTCGCCGGAGCTTTGGGGGAGGGGAGCGCCCTGGCGCAGGCCCGCGGCCTCGTCCGCCTCGCGGCGGCGGCGGCCGGCGCGACGGCCTTCGCTCTGCTGACAGCGGACGAGGCCTCGTTATCCGAGGGGCTTGCGGCGGTGCGGGAAGACGGCTTCGGCTCGGTGGTGATCGGTGATCCGGCGCTCCTCCTGCGCCGGCCCCGCGACGCGGCCGGATGAGGCGCCGCGGACCGCATCCCAGGCAGGAGACGTTGCCATGTTCACCGTCTACGGCGACCGCAAGTCGGGCAATTGCCTGAAGGTGGCCTGGGTCGCGGCCCATCTCGGGATCGACCTCGACTGGCGCGCGGTCGACATCCTGAAGGGAGAGACGCGCACCCCCGACTTCCTCGCCCTCAACCCGGACGGGCGGGTGCCGACCCTGGTCCTGGAGGACGGGCGCAGCCTCTCGGAATCGAACGCGATCATCGGCTATCTCGCCCGCGATTCCGCGCTGATTCCGACGGACGCCTTCGCGCAGGCGAAGATGCGGCAATGGCTGTTCTGGGAGCAGTACAGCCACGAGCCCTATATCGCCGTGCGCCGCTTCCAGCGCCTCTATCTCGGCCGGCCGGACTCCGAGCTGGAACCGAAGCTGTTCGAGCGGGGCCACGCCGCACTCGCTCTGATGGAGGGCGCCCTGGTGGCGCGGCCGTTCCTCGTCGGCGCCGACCTGAGCCTCGCCGACGTGGCCCTCGTGGCCTATACCCGCCTCGCCCACGAGGGCGGCTTCGACCTCGCGCCCTATCCCGCGCTGCGGGCATGGATCAAGCGGGTCGAAGACGGTCTCGGGATCGCGAGGGGGGAGTGGAGTTCCGGCGCAGCGTGATGACGCGAGGGAGTGTACTGATTTCCTCTTTTTCGAGAACAAATCGGATGCATAATGAAAGCATGACCGAGCTTCTGGACAGAGCCGTTGCGCGGGTCCGCGCCCTTCCTCCTGAAACGCAGGACGAATATGCCCGCGTTTTGATGAGCCTTGCCGACGACGCGGCCGAACCTGTGGTCCTGTCGCAGGAGGAGCGCGCCGCGATCGCCGTGTCCAAGGCGGCAGCGGAACGGGGCGAATTCGCCAGCGACGAGGAAGTGCGTGCTGTTTGGGCGAAGCACGGCCTTTGAGGATCCGCTTCACCCGTCCGGCGCTGACCGATTTGAAGACGCTGACGGAGTATATCGCCGATCGTTCACCCCGAGGGGCGCAGCGTGTCCGGCAAAGGATCAAGGCATCGTTGGAGCGACTTGTGGATCATCCCTCGCTCGGCAGGCAGACGGATGATCCCACGATCCGCCGTCTGACCACGGCTCCCTATCCCTACCTGATCTTCTACGAGGCGACGGGCACGGACATCATCGTCCATGCTGTCCGGCACGGTGCCCGCGATCCTGATTCGATGCCGGACGCGCCTTGACGACTTACGGCTGCTCCCGCCTCCACGACGTTATTTCCGGCGCTATGGCTTGGTTGAAAACTTGACGCTTAGCGTTCTCAGCCCCCTTTCGGCCGTCGCAGCTCGAACCGGTTTTCGGATTCGACCGTGAAGTAGTCGAAGTAGCCGCCGCGCAGGATCGGGCGCATCGCCCCCGTATCGACCCGGCCGTCGCGCACGAAGCGGTCGTCCACGTAGATCGAGACCACCTGCCCGATCACCATGAAATTCGCCGGTTCACCGCCGCCCAGCGGCACCAGCGGCACCGTCTGGAGCCACTTGCACTCGATCGCCGCGGGCGATTCCGCGACGCGGGGCGGGCGGACCCGGCGCGAGGGCGCGGGGGTGAGCCCGGCGAAGCCGAACTCGCTGGTCCCCCGCGCCAGGGGCGCCGAGGTGGCGTTGACCGCCTCGCGCAGGTCGAAGGTGGCGAGGCTGCACACGAACTCCCCGCCCTCTTCCGCGAAGGTCATCGCGTCCTTGCGGCCGGAGGAGGAGAACATCACCATGTCGGGCTCGCCGCCGACCGCGTTGAAGAACGAGTAGGGCGCGAGATTCACCCGCCCCGCCCGGTCCATGGCGCTGATCCAGCCGATCGGGCGCGGGGCGACGATGGCCTTGAGCGGGTTGTGCGGCAGGCTGGGGGCCTCGGCCTCGTAGTGCATGGCGCGTCCCTCAGACTCGCGTGACGATCTGGGCGAGATCCGGCCGGGGCCGGTCGGAGGGCACTTCCCGCGCGCGGCCGATATGGATGAAGCCGGCGATGCGCTCGGCCGGATCGAGACCGAGCGCGTCGAGGACGCGACGGTCGTAGGCGAACCACTCCGTAAGCCAGGCGGTGGCGTAGCCCGCGGCGTTGGCCGCCACCACGAGGTTCATGCACACGGCGCCCGCCGAGAGCACCTGCTCCCATTCGGGGATCTTGGCGTGCGGACCGGCGCGGGAGACGACCCCGACCACCACCGGCGCGTGGGCGAGGCGCTGCCGCTCCTGCGCGCGGCGCTTCTCGTCGGCTTGCGGGACGTCGGCCAGGAAGGTCCGCTCGATGATCGCGCCGACGCGCTCGCGCCCCTCGCCCTCGATCACGAGGAAGCGCCAGGGGGCGAGCTTGCCGTGGTCGGGCACGCGTGCGGCGATGCCGAGCCAGCGGTCGAGTTCCTCGGGCGAGGGGCCGGGCCCGTCGAGCAGCATCGGCGGCACCGAGCGGCGGGTGCGCAGCAGGTCGAGGGTGCCCGCGTCGGCGTCTCGAATCTCGGTCATGGACAATCCGCGTGGAGAGGGTGAAGCTCGGGTCACGACCGCCATGCCGCCGCCACGGTCGGGTTTCAAGAGCGCGGCGAGGGCCGCGCCGGCGAACGGGAGGATGACGGGACGATGGGACGCGGGTCAGCCGGCGGCAAGACCGCAATCCCGGTCGCCCTCGCGGTGCTGATGTTCGCCGCGCCGCCTGCCCGTGCCCAGGCGCCGACGCCGTTCGGGCCGGGCCTGCCCTCGCCGGGCGTGACCGGGCCGATCCTGCCCCCGCCCGCGGCGGAGGGCGAGGCGGACCTGTCGCTCTCGGCCGTCTTCGCCGGCTCGAACGGGCCGGTCCGCTCCGGGCTGACATGGCGCGTCTACGGCGAGAACGGCGACGGTGCCCGCCCGGCCATCGTCGCCCGCTCGAACGATCCCGCGCCGACCTTCAAGCTCGCCGCCGGCGCCTACGTCGTCACCGTCACCTACGGCTATGCAAGCGCCTCGAAGCGGATCACCATGGCGGGCACCGCCAACACGGAGCAGCTCCGCGTCGCCGCGGGGGCGCTCAAGCTGTCGGGGGCGGTCGGCGACCAGAAGATCCCGGGCAATCAGCTCAGCTTCTCGGTCTACGTGCCGATCGGGACGAACTCGGAAGGGCGCCTCGTGCGCAGCGGCATCAAGGCCGGCGAGATCGTGCGCCTGCCCGAGGGCACCTATCACGTCGTGTCGAGCTACGGCGATTCGAACGCGATCCAGCGCGCCGATCTCCGGGTCGAGAACGGCAAGGTCACCGACGCGACGATGAACCACCGCGCCGCGACCGTGACCCTGAAGCTCGTGGCTGCTCCCGGCTCCGAGGCCTTCGCCGGCACGGCCTTCAGCGTGCTGACGCCCGGCGGCGACACGATCCGCGAGGCGATCGGCGCCTTCCCGTCCGTCACGCTGGCGGAGGGCGACTACGTGCTCATCGCCCGCCACGACGGGCAGGTCTTCACCCGCGAATTCAAGGTGGAGAGCGGCATGGACCGCGACATCGAAGTCGTGGCCAAGGGAAGCTGATCGAGGGAGCTTCAGCGATGCGCCTGCCCAAATCCGCCCTCGCGGCCCTCCTGATCCTGTCCGGTTCCGGCGCGGCGGAGGCCCAGACCGTCATCGACGGCTCGGATGCGGGCGTCGGAGCGGAAGCCGCGCGCACCGCGCTGAGCCTGATCGGGCAGCAGATGCGCGATCCCGAGGCCAAGGTCGCCGACCTTCGGATCGGCCGGGCCGGCGCGCTGTGCGGAACCGTCGATGTTAGGAACCGCATGGGCGCCTATACCGGCCCCCGGCCCTTCGTCGCCAACCTCCCGGAGAAGTTTCTCGGGCGGCTGCCCGAGGGGCCGGAGCTGCGCAGCCCGGGTTCGATGGCGGCGTTCCGCGCCATGGAGCGGGCGAAAGCGCTGTTCGAGGCGAATTGTACCGCCGGCTGACGGCCTCCTTGGCGACTCGGCTCAGCCAGAGCGTGGCTCAGATCCACTCGTTCAGCCAATCCCTCACCTGAGGTGACGGAGCGAAGCGGAGCCCTCCTTCGAGGCCGCTCCGCGGCACCTCAGGAACCATGAGGTCCTGGGACAAGCCGGCTGATCGTCCCTCAAGCGAACGGCACGATCAGCGGCAGGGCCAGCGCGGCGCCGGCGGCCAGGACGATGGCATCGCGCAGGCGACGGCCGATCCAGGCGCGGGCACCGGGCCGGCATGCAGGGGCGTCTTCTGCTTGGGTGTCTTCTGAACGCGTCATGATCCGTCTCCCCTCTCTCGGTGCTCCCGATATGACGGCGGCACCGCTTTCCCGACAGGGACGGTTGCGGTACGATTTCAAGGAACTGTCCGGGACATGGTTCGGTACAGTTCGGAGAGACAGTCATGACGGTGATGGTCGCGGAACCGGCCCTCTCGCGGGTCGAGACGGTGATGCGCGCCATCGAGGCGCGGATCGAAGGCCGGGCGCTCGGCCCCGGCGCCCGGCTGCCCTCGGTGCGGGGCCTCGCCGAAAGCATGCAGGTCTCGAAATCGACCGTGGTCGAGGCCTATGACCGGTTGGCGGCGCGCGGCGCCATCGTCTCCCGGCCGGGGTCGGGCTTCTTCGTCTCTGCCCGTCCGGAGCCGCTCAGCCTCACCGCGATCGGGCCGCGGCTCGACCGGGCGGTCGATCCGGTCTGGATCACCCGGCAATCGCTGGAGGCGCGGCCGGACTCGCTGCGACCCGGCTGCGGCTGGCTCCCACCGGACTGGCTGCCGCAGGCGGAGCTGCGCCGGGCGCTCCGCCAGATCGCCCGCCAGAGCGATGCGGTGATGTTCTACGACACGCCGCAGGGCCACGCCCCCTTACGCCAGCACATGGCGCTGCGGCTGACCGAGCGCGGCATCCGCGCCCATCCCGACCAGCTCGTGCTGACCGATTCGGTCACCCACGCCCTCGACCTGATCATCCGCTTCCTCGCCGAGCCCGGCGACACGGTGCTCCTGGATGACCCCTGCTACTTCTCGTTCCAGGCGCTGGCCCGCGCCCACCGCCTGCACATGGTCGGCGTGCCGTTCGGACCCGAGGGGCCGGACCTCGCCGCGTTCGAGCAGGCGCTGATCGAGCATCGCCCCCGGTTCTACATCACCAATTCGGGCCTCCAGAACCCGACCGGCGCGAGCTTGAGCCCGGTCGTCGTCCACCGCATCCTGCGGCTCGCCGAGATGCACGGCACGCTCATCGTCGAGGACGACGCCTATGCCGATTTCGAAGCAGAGCCGGGTCCGCGGCTCGCCGGCTTCGACGGGCTCGACCGGGTGATCCATGTCGGGGGCTTCTCGAAGACGATCTCGACCGGCGCCCGCCTCGGCGCGATCGCGATCCGCGACGACTGGGTCGAACGGCTCGTCGATCTCAAGCTCGCGGTGTCCCTGAGCGACAACCACCTCACCGCGGCGACCCTCCACCGCTTCCTCGGTGACGGCAGCTACCGCCACCACGTCGACGCCATGCGCACCCGGCTGGCGGAGGCCCGCGGCACCGTGGTGCGGCGCCTCGCCGAGGTCGGCGTCACCGTGCCGTTCGTGCCCAAGGCGGGGATGTTCCTCTGGGCCCGCCTGCCGGACGGGCTCGACGCCGCCGCGGTGTCCCGCCGGGCGCTGGCGCGCGGCGTCGTGCTGGCGCCGGGCAATGTCTTCTCGCTGAGCCAGGGCGCCGCCGACGCCATGCGCTTCAACGTGGCGCAATGCGCCGACCCACGGGTCTTTTCGGAATTGTCACGGGCGATGGAGGGGTGAGGCGTTCCACCCCTCCCGCGACTTATGGCGCCGGAAGCTCGACGTGCTGCCCGTCCAGCACCGCATCCGTGCTCGGCAGGCTGTCGGCGGCGGCCTCCGCCCGGCGGCGGTCCGGGGAGGTCGCCTCCTCGATGAAGGCGGCCACGGCCGCGTCGAGGGTGAGCGTCGTGGTCTTCTGGCTGCCCAGCCGCCGCACCGAGACCGTGCGCTCCTCCGCCTCGCGGCGGCCGAGCGCCAGCAGCACCGGCACCTTGGCCAGCGAGTGCTCGCGGACCTTATAGTTGATCTTTTCGTTGCGCAGGTCGGCCTCGACCCGCAGCCCGGCGCGCTCCAGGACGCGAACCACCTCGCGGGCGTAGGGGTCGGCGTCGCTGGTGATGGTGGCCACCACCACCTGCACCGGCGCGAGCCAGAGCGGGAAATGCCCGGCGAAGTGCTCGATCAGGATGCCGGTGAAGCGCTCCATCGAGCCGCAGATGGCGCGGTGGATCATCACCGGCGGCTTCTTCTGGCTGTCGGCGTCGATGTAGCTCGCATCGAACCGCTCCGGCAGGTTGAAGTCCACCTGCGTCGTGCCGCACTGCCAGTCGCGGCCGATGGCGTCGCGCAGCACGTACTCGAATTTCGGCCCGTAGAACGCGCCCTCGCCGGGATTGACCGCGGTCTTGATCCGCCCGCCGGACTGCTCCTCGATCTGAGCCAAGACCCGCGTCATCACGGCTTCGGCGTGATCCCACAGGGCGTCCGAGCCGACGCGCTTCTCAGGCCGCGTCGAGAGCTTCACCAGGATCTGGTCGAAGCCGAAATCAGCATAGGTCGAGAGGATCAGGTCGTTGATCTTCAGGCACTCGGCGGCGAGCTGGTCCTCGGTGCAGAAGATGTGCGCGTCGTCCTGGGTGAAGCCGCGCACGCGCATCAGGCCGTGCATGGCGCCGGACGGCTCGTAGCGGTGGACCACGCCGAACTCGGCCATGCGCAGGGGCAGGTCGCGGTAGGATTTGAGCCCGTGCTTGAAGATCTGCACATGGCCGGGGCAGTTCATCGGCTTGAGGGCGAACCAGCGCTTGTCCTCGGCCTCCTCGCCCGCGGATTGGGCCGCGAACATGTTCTCGCGGTACCAGCCCCAGTGGCCGGAGGTCTCCCACAGCGACTTGTCGAGGATCTGCGGTGCGTTCACCTCGGCGTAGTCGCCCTTCAGGCGGCGGCGCATGTAGGCGATGAGTTCTTGGAAGATCGTCCAGCCCTTGGCGTGCCAGAACACGACGCCCGGCCCCTCCTCCTGGAAGTGGAAGAGGTCCATCTCCTTGCCCAGCCGCCGGTGGTCGCGGCGCTCGGCTTCCTCCAGCCGGTGCAGGTAGGCATCGAGATCGGCTTGGGAGGCCCAGGCGGTGCCGTAGATGCGCGTCAGCATCGGGTTGTTGGCATCACCCCGCCAATAGGCGCCGGCGACCTTCATCAGCTTGAAGGCAGTGCCGACCTTGCCCGTCGAGGTCATGTGCGGGCCGCGGCAGAGGTCGAACCACTCGCCCTGGCGGTAGATCTTGAGATCCTCGCCGGCCGGAATCGCATCCACCAGCTCGACCTTGTAGCGCTCGCCCTTCTCGGCGAAGAGCGCCTTCACGTCGTCGCGCGTCCAGACCTCCTTGGTGAAGGGCGCGTCGCGCGAGATGATCTCGCGCATCTTCGCCTCGATCTTCGGGAAGTCCTCGGGCGTGAACGGCTCGTCCTTGGCGAAATCGTAGTAGAAGCCGTTCTCGATCACCGGGCCGATCGTCACCTGCGTGCCGGGCCACAGCGCCTGCACCGCTTCCGCCAGCACGTGCGCGCAGTCGTGGCGGATCAGCTCCAGCGCCCGCGGGTCGTCGCGCGAAATGAACTCGATCGCCGCATCCCGTTCGATCGTGTCGTCGAGGTCGCGGACCGTGCCGTCGAGCGCCATGGCGACCGTGCGCTTGGCGAGCGACTTGGCGATGCCCTCCACCACGGTCCGGCCGGTCACCGCGGCCTCAAAGGCGCGGGTGTTGCCGTCGGGGAAGGTCAGGATGGGCATGATGGAACCGTTTTTTCGGAAGATGCGCCCCGCAATGGGGACGGCGGGTTTTCGGAAGGCGGACGGTTGAAGTCAATCCTGATTGACCATGCCGAAGGCGTCAGTCGCCCACGCAGCCCGTCTGACAGAGGCTCTGGCACGGCCCCCCGCGCCTCATGCCGAGGTGCCGAGCGTCAACTCGCCCTCGAACCCCGCTCCGATGGTCGATCCCACGCGCCGGTCTGCCCGGAGTGGCGTCGCGGCGTGCTTCGAGGCTGCTGGCGCAGACCCTCAGCATGAGGACGGCTGAGGATGCCACAGCCGATCGATCCTGCCGCTTCCTAGAGATCGTCCGGCCCCCAGCCGAGAAGCGCCGCGATCGCCCGCGCCTCGGCGTCGTCGAGGAACAGCACCAGCCCCGCCCCGCCATCGGCGGCGACCCGGAAGCGCCGCGTTTCACCCGCCGGCCGGCCCGCATCGAGCCGTTCGAGCAGGGTCCAGTCGAAGTTCTTGTCGGCCGGAAAGGTGAGGGGCGGGATCGGCGGCTGCGTCTCGAAGGCGACGCGGAAGCCGTGCCCGTAGGGTCCGAGTCCCGGCACAGGGGCGACGGCGACGCTGCGGCCGGTCCATATTCCGGCGAGATCGATCAGCCGGGCGAACAGGGCGCGATAGGTCTCCGCGTCGGCGCCGTCGTAGCAATGGTCCTCGAAGATCGCCGCGTTGGCGTATTCGTCCTCGATCGCGTCGGCCAGCGCGCGATAGCTCCACAGGATGTCGATCGACAGCGCCTCGGAGCTGCGTTCGGTCAGCGGCAGGGTCTCGTTGCCGTCGCCGACGGCGAATTCGGGATGCTCCGCCATCGCGCGCGCGACCGCGCGCCGATCCATCCCGTCGTAGTGGGGCCCGAGCCGAAGGCCGGCCGCGATCAGGCCGTTCAGGGCCGCCTCGACGGCGTCGATCTCCGCCTCGCTGCGCTGGCGCGGCGGCTGCGGTGTCGGCTCCCAGGCCGGCACGGGGGGCGGAGGCGGTTCCGGCTCCCAGGCCGGTAAGGGCGGAGGGAGCGGAGGATGCGGACGGTCCTGGCCGAGCAGGCGGCGGAGCCAGCCGATCATGCCGTCCCCCAGAGCCATGCCGCGCCGCGCACGCCCGACGCGTCGCCGTGCCGGCTCGCCCGCACCGGCGTGTCGAAGGCGTCGGAGAAGACGTGCGGTGCAATCGCCCCCGGCAACGCCGCGGCCAGCCCCTCGACCCGCGAGAGACCGCCGCCGAGCACGATCACGTCGGGATCGAGGAGATTGACGACGTGGGCGATGCTGCGCCCGAGCCGGTCGTGATAGCGCGCCATCGCCGCCGCGGCGCCCGCGTGCCCGGCTCGCGCCAGGGCGACGATGTCTTCGCCGGATCGCGCCTCGCCCGTCTGCCGAAGGAAATCCGCGGCGAGGCCGGGGCCGGAAAGCCAAGTCTCGATGCAGCCGTGGCGGCCGCAATAGCAGGCAGGGCCGGGGCGCTCGTCGTCGCCGGGCCGGGGCAGCGGGTTGTGCCCCCATTCCCCGGCGATGGCGTTGCGGCCCGTCAGCGCCTGCCCCCGCAGGGCGATCCCGGAGCCGACGCCGGTGCCGAGGATGATCGCCCAGACAAGGTCCGCACCCGCGCCGGCCCCATCCACCGCCTCCGACACGGCGAGGCAGTTGGCGTCGTTCTCGACCCGCACCGGGCGGCCGAGACGGGCGGCGAGATCCTGCGGGAACGGGCGGCCGTTCAGCCAGACGGAGTTGGCATTCTTGATGAGACCGGTGGCGCGGGAGACCGCGCCGGGCATGCCGACGCCGACGCTCGCCCCCGTCGTGCCGGCCTGCCGCTCCAGCGTGGCCACGAGGCCGGCGATGGCGTCGAGGGTTCCGGCATAATCGCCCCGCGGGGTCGGGACGCGCATCTCCGCCCGCGTGGTCCCGTCGGCATCGAGGACGATCCCGGCGATCTTGGTGCCGCCGAGATCGATCCCGATCCGCAACCGGTCGGAGGCCAAGGCGGGCTTACTGCGCCGCCACGGCCTTCGGGGCGGGAGGCGGCGCATCCTCGCCGGGGCCTTCCGGCGCCTCGTCCGAGATCTCGGTGCCGATCGCGACCGGATGCGCCATCACCTCGGCGAGCTTCTTCTTGTCGAGTTCGCCCTCCCAGCGGGAGACGACGATGGTGGCCACGCCGTTGCCGATGAGGTTCGTGAGCGCGCGGCACTCGGACATGAACTTGTCGACGCCGAGCACCAGGGTCATCGCCGCCACCGGCACCGGGTTGCCGGGGATCGCGGCCAGCGTCGCGGCCAGCGTGATGAAGCCGGCGCCGGTGACGCCCGAGGCGCCCTTCGAGGTCAGCATCGCAACGAGGAAGATCGTCGCGTACTGCCCGACCGAGAGGTCGGCGCCCACCGCCTGCGCCAGGAACAGGGTGGTGAGCGTCATGTAGATGTTGGTGCCGTCGAGGTTGAACGAGTAGCCCGTCGGGATCACGAGGCCGACGACCGAATCCGAGGCGCCCAGCCGCTTCATCTTGGTCATCATGTGCGGCAGCACGGTCTCGGAGGAGGAGGTGCCGAGCACGATCAGCAGCTCGTCCTTGATGTAGGCGAGGAACTTGACGATCGAGAAGCCGGCGAACGCCGCGATGCCGCCGAGCACGACGAAGATGAACAGCAGCGAGGTGGTGTAGAAGGTGCCCACCAGCCATGCGAGGTCGATGACCTTGCCGATGCCGTACTGGCCCACCGTGAAGGCCATGGCGCCGAAGGCGCCGATCGGGGCGAGCTTCACCACGAGGCCGATGATGCGGAAGAACACCTGCCCCGCCGCGTCGATGCCGCGGGTGATGCTGGCGCCCTTCTCGCCCATGCCGGTGAGCACCACGCCGGTCAGGATCGCGATCAGCAGGACCTGAAGCAGGTCGCCGGTGGCGAAGGCGTCGAAGAAGCTTTTCGGGATAATCGCCAGGATGTGGGCGACCGTCGAATCCGCCGCCGCCTTGCTGGCGTAACCCTCGACCGCCTTGGCATCGAGCTTCGACACGTCGGCGCCGAAGCCGGCGCCGGGCTGGATCACCTCGCCGACGATGATGCCGATGAGCAGCGCGATGGACGAGACCACCTCGAAGTAGATCAGGGCCTTGAGGCCGACGCGGCCGACCTTCTTCAGGTCGCCGATCGAGGCGATGCCGTGGACGATGGTGCAGAAGATGATCGGCGCGATCAGCATCTTGATCAGCGCGATGAAGGCGTCGCCGAGCCATTTGAGCGACACGCCCGTCTTCGGGCTGTACCAGCCGAGCAGCACGCCCAGCACGATGGCGATCAGCACCTGGATGTAGAGAACCCGGTACCAGGGCACGTGCGCGCCGGTCGCGCCCGCATCATGCGTTGCGGAATGGGCCATGTTTCCTCACCGATACCGTGTCGCGCGGCGCTCGCCCGGGCGGCTTTTCGCGGACGCTATTCTCTTTGATCGCGGTGCTCAATTGCACGCCTGTAGTCGCCGCAACATTTGTAACCAGCGAGGCTGTCGAGAAGGCCGGGCACGGTCTTCGTCGTCTGCGGACGGCGACGCTCGGGTTCGGCTGATGGCAAGGAAGCGCGGCCGGTGCAAGTCGTCAGCGGTCCGATGTCACAGCTGTCTCGCGGATGACGCGCGCGTGTCGAACGTGAGAGGCGCCCGGTCGCGTCCCTTCCGGCATGCCTCCGTTTGCCCTTTCCCTTGGCGGGGGACCGCTCTAGAAGCGCTCCATGTTCGGCCCGATCCCCCACCTGTCGCGAATTACGGGCCCGGCCTCCGTGTAGGCGCCGCGTTCAGCGGCTGCGCCGGATGCCGGGTGAAGCCCGTCCGCCCGTTTCCCGACCCGAACCGACCGTCCCCGCGACGAGAGCCAGCGCCGAACCCGCCATGAGCGATCAGACCAATGCCGCGCCCGCGGCCGCCCGCGACTATTCGCGGACCCTGTTCCTGCCGAAGACCGACTTCCCCATGCGTGCGGGCCTGCCGACCCGCGAGCCGCTCCTGCTGGAGCGCTGGAAGAGCATCGGCCTGTACGAAAGGATCCGCGCCGCCGCGAAGGGCCGCCCGCGCTTCGTGCTGCACGACGGCCCGCCCTACGCCAACGGCAACATCCATATCGGGCATGCGCTCAACAAGATCCTGAAGGACGTGGTGGTGCGCTCCCAGGGCGCGCTCGGCCGCGACGCGGATTACGTGCCGGGCTGGGACTGCCACGGACTGCCGATCGAGTGGAAGATCGAGGAGCAGTACCGCGCCAAGGGCAAGAACAAGGACGAGGTGCCGGTGCTGGAATTCCGCCAGCAATGCCGGGCGTTTGCCGCGCAGTGGCTCGACATCCAGCGCGAGGAGTTCAAGCGCCTCGGCGTCACGGGTGATTGGGATCATCCCTACTCGACCATGGCCTACCCCGCCGAGGCGCGCATCGCCGCCGAGCTGATGAAGTTCGCCGCCTCCGGCCAGCTCTATCGCGGCTCGAAGCCGGTGATGTGGTCGGTGGTGGAGAAGACCGCGCTCGCCGAGGCCGAGGTCGAGTACGAGGAGCATGTCAGCGACACGGTGTTCGTGGCGTTCCCGATCCGCGAGGGCGCCCCGGCCGAACTGGCGAACGCCCGCGTCGTGATCTGGACGACCACGCCCTGGACGCTGCCGGCCAACCGCGCCGTCGCCTATTCGAAGCGCGTCGCCTACGGGCTCTACCGCGTCACGCAAGCGGCGGAGGACAACTGGGCCAAGGTCGGCGACACCTATCTGCTCGCCGACGCGCTGGCCGAGGGCGTGTTCAAGGCCGCCCGCGTCGAGGCGTTCGAGCGCGTGGCCGACGTGCCGGCCTCTCACCTCGCCGGGCTAACCCTGTCGCATCCGCTCAGCGCCTTCGATTTCGGCTACGGCTTCCCCGTGCCGATGCTGGACGGCGAGCACGTCACCGACGAGGCCGGTACCGGTTTCGTCCATACTGCGCCGAGCCACGGCCGCGAGGACTTCGAGGTGTGGATGGCCAATGGCCGCCGCCTCACGGAAGCCGGCATCGACACCCGCATCCCCTACACCGTCGATGCCGACGGCATGCTGACCGAGGAGGCGCCGGGCTTCACCGGCCGCTTCGTCTTCACGGCCAAGGGCGAGAAGGGCGACGCAAACAAGGCGCTCATCGCCGCGCTGAGCGAGGTCGGCGCGCTGGTCGCCCGCGGGGTGCTGCGCCACCAGTACCCGCATTCCTGGCGCTCGAAGAAGCCGGTGCTGTTCCGCAACACGCCGCAATGGTTCATCGCCATGGACCGGCCGGTGGATGCGCTCGGCAACCGCACCCTGCGCGAGACGGCGCTCCACGCCATCGAACAGACGCAATGGGTGCCGCCGCAGGGCAAGAACCGCATCAACGGCATGGTCGCGGGCCGGCCCGACTGGGTGGTCTCGCGCCAGCGCGCCTGGGGCGTGCCGATCACCGTCTTCGTCGAGCGCGAGACCGGGACCGTGCTGCGCGACGAGAGGGTGAATGCCCGCATCGCCGAGGCCTTCGCCGCCGAGGGTGCGGATGCATGGTTCACGGAGGGCGCCGCCGCGCGGTTCCTCGAGCCGGACCACGATCCGGCCCGGTATGACAAGGTGACCGACGTCCTCGACGTCTGGTTCGATTCCGGCTCGACCCACGCCTTCGTGCTGGACGACGCCTCGGCCTTCCCCGGCCTTGCCGGCATCCGCCGCGCCGTCGATGGCGGGCCGGACACGGTGATGTATCTGGAAGGCTCCGACCAGCACCGCGGCTGGTTCCAGTCCTCGCTGCTCGAATCCTGCGGCACCCGGGGGCATGCGCCCTACGACGTGGTGCTCACCCACGGCTTCGTCCTCGACGCCAAGGGCGAGAAGATGTCGAAGTCGCGCGGCAACGTCGTCGCGCCGCAGAACGTCATCAAGGAATCGGGCGCCGACATCCTGCGCCTGTGGGTCGCCGCCGCCGATTACTCGGACGACCTGCGCATCGGTCCGGAGATCGTGAAGACCTTCGCCGAGACCTACCGCAAGCTGCGCAATTCGCTGCGCTGGATGCTGGGCTCGCTGGCCCACCGCGTGCCCGGCGACGACGTGCCCTTCGCCGAGATGCCGGAGCTGGAGCGCTTCATCCTGCATCGCCTCGCCCAGCTCGACGGCGAGATCCGCGAGGCCTACGCGGCCTTCGACACCAAGCGGATCGTGGCCTTGCTCAACGGCTTCATGACCGGCGATCTCTCGGCCTTCTACTTCGACGTGCGCAAGGACGCGCTCTACTGCGACCCGATCTCCTCGGTGACGCGCCGCGCCGCGCTGCAGGTGATCGACGAGGCGTTCCGCCGGGTCACGATCTGGCTCGCCCCCGTCCTCGCCTTCACGGCGGAGGAAGCGTGGCTCGACCGCTACCCGTCTGAGGACGGTTCGGTGCATCTCCAGACCCTGCCGGAGACGCCGGCCGAATGGCGGGACGACAGGCTCGCGGCGCGCTGGCAGAAGGTGCGCAAGGTCCGCCGCGTCGTCACCGGCGCGCTCGAGATCGAGCGCGCGGCCAAGCGCATCGGCGCGAGCCTGGAGGCGGCGCCGACCGTCTACGTCTCCGATACCGACCTGCTCGGCGCCCTCGACGGCGTGGACTTCGCCGATATCTGCATCACCTCGGCGATCACGGTGCGGGACGGCGAGGGACCGGTCGAGGCGTTCCGCCTCGACGAGGTGAAGGGCGTGGCGGTGGTGCCCGAGCGTGCGACGGGCACCAAATGCGCCCGCTCCTGGCGAGTCACGCCGGAGGTCGGGAGCGATCCCGACTATCCCGAGGTGACGCCCCGCGACGCGCGAGCCCTGCGCGAGTGGGACGCGGCGCATCCGGGTGCGGGGGCGGCGTGAGCCCGTTCCGCTCCGGCCTGATCGCGGCGCTGGCCACGCTGGTCCTCGATCAGGCCTCCAAGCTCGGGCTCTATTTCGGCACCGACCTCGTGATGACGCAGCCCTGGCGGCTGGCGCCGTTCGCGGATTTCGTCGTCGTCTGGAATCGCGGGGTGTCCTACGGGATGTTCCAGCAGGAGGGCGGGCTCGGCCGATGGCTGCTGGTGGCGGTCTCGCTCGCCGCCGCCCTCGGCCTCTCGCTCTGGATGCGCCGGGCCGGCTCGCGGCTGCTGGCCGTCGCCCTCGGCCTCATCGTCGGCGGCGCGCTCGGCAACGCCATCGACCGGGCGGCCTACGGCGCGGTGTTCGATTTCGTCCACCTGCATGCGGGCGGGTGGTCCTGGTACGTGTTCAACGTGGCGGACGCGGCCATCGTCGCGGGCGTCGTCGGCCTGCTCATCGACAGCCTGCGCCCGACCGGGCGCGCCCCGCGGACGGATATCGCCGGGAACGGCGGCCATCCCCAGGCTTGAGGGGCTCCCCGTCTCCCCACCCGCGTCAAGGCGCCATACCTTCGCCCGAAACCCGGCTCACCTCGGTTCGGACAGGCTCGGTACGCGATTCATCATGAATCGCTGTTCCGCTGACCGCCCCGGATGAAAAGCGGGCGGCAACCGGTCTCGCGCCTTGGGGAAAACGGCATGAACGGACGGCGCAGCGTCTCGCGGGCTTTCGGATCGATCCGTCCTCTCGCTTTGGGGGCGGCCTTGCTGCCCGCCCTCGCCGTCGGCACGGCCCGCGCCGAGGGCGAGTTCATGCGCGACACCCTGAGCAATCTCGGCCTGATCGAGCCCGACCGGCCCGCCATCACTTATCGCGAGCGGGCCCCGCTCGCCATGCCGCCCAAGCTCGGCGGCAAGGAAGACCTGACCGCCGGCCTGCCCCCGCCCCGCGCCCGCCAGGCCGATCCGGCCTGGCCGAAGGATCCGGAGGTGATCCAGCGCGAGCGCGCCGCCGTCGAGGCGAAGAAGCCCATCGTGCGCGGCGCGCAGGGGCGCATGAACGACAACAACGAGACGCTCTCGGTCTACGAGATGGATGCGGGCCGCCGCGCCGGTGCCGGCGCCCTGACCGGGCCGGCGAACGCTCCGGGCGAGGGCGACACGCGCAGCTCGACCTGGCTCAACCCGTTCGAGCTGCTCAAGGGCACCCCCGACAAGACCGAGCCGTCCCTGGTCGAGCCCGACCGCGACACGCTCACCGATCCGCCCACCGGCTACCGCAAGGCCCCCGTCAAGGTCGCCAAGCCCCAGGGCGGTCCGGTCGGCGGTCCGATCAGCGACCGGGACGAAGCCGATCCGCGTGCCTATATGAGAAGCCAGTCCGCGCGCTGAGACCATCGCGCATTCGGACGAGCCGTGACCGCGCGGACACGCCGCGCGGTATGGGATTTGCCACCGGCTCCCGATCTCGGGACAATGCCGGGCGTTTTGGGACGGAAAGCGCGGAGGGCGGAAGAGCCCCCGCATAAGGAAAGTAGGATGCACCTCTACCGGAAGGCCATCGCTCCCGTGGGACCGCAGCGAGGCCTGAATCACGCCGGCCGCGTGGACGCCGCCCCGTTCGGGCGCTCCGAGGCCGGCGGCCCGGAGGTCTCCGCCTTCGTGCTCGACAACGGGCTCGACGTGGTGGTGGTGCCCGACCACCGGGCGCCGGTGGCGACCCACATGATCTGGTACCGCAACGGCTCGGCCGATGATCCGATCGGCCAGTCCGGCATCGCCCACTTCCTCGAACACCTGATGTTCAAGGGCACCGAGAAGCACCCGGCCGGCGCCTTCTCGAAGGCTGTCTCGTCCCTGGGCGGCCAGGAGAACGCCTTCACCAGCTACGACTACACCGCCTATTTCCAGCGCGTCGCCCGCGACCACCTCTCGACGATGATGTCGTTCGAGGCCGACCGCATGAGCGGCCTCGTCCTCGACGACGCCGTGGTGGCGCCCGAGCGCGACGTGGTGCTGGAGGAGCGCCGCATGCGGGTCGAGACCGACCCGTCGGCGCAGCTTTCCGAGGCGATGGCCGCCTCGCTGTTCGTGCACCATCCCTACGGCATTCCGATCATCGGCTGGATGCACGAGATCGAGGAACTGAACCGCACCCACGCCATCGACTATTACAAGCGCTTCTACACCCCGGAGAACGCGATCCTGGTCGTCGCCGGCGACGTCACGCCCGACGAGGTGCGGAGGCTCGCCGAGGACACCTATGGCCGGGTCGCGCCGCAGGGCGCGCGGCCGCTTCGGACCCGCCCGCGCGAGCCGGAGCCCCGGGCGATGCGGCGCATCGCGGTGGCCGACCCGAAGGTCGAGCAGCCGACCCTGCAGCGCCTCTACCTCACTCCCTCCTGCATGACCGCCCGCGACGGCGAGGGCCACGCGCTCGAACTGCTCGCCGAGGTGATCGGCGGCGGCGCGACCTCGTTCCTCTACCGCAAGCTGGTGCTGGAGATGGGCGTCGCGGTGAATGCCGGCGCCTGGTACATGGGCTCGGCCATCGACGACACGCGCTTCGCCGTCTACGCCGTGCCGGCGGAGGGCGTGAGCCTGGAGGCCCTGGAGGAGCACGTCGACCGCGTGCTGCGCCGCGCCCCCGAGGCGCTGGACCCGGAGGCGATCGAGCGGGCCAAGATCCGGCTCGTGGCCGAGACGGTCTATTCCTCCGACTCGCAGTCCTCGCTGGCCCGCATCTACGGCTCGGCGCTCGCCATCGGCGAGACCGTCGAGGAGGTGCGCGCCTGGCCGACGGAGATCGAGGCGGTGACCCGCGACCGGCTGTTGGAGGTCGCCGCCCGCTACCTCGTGCCCGCCCGCTCGGTGACCGGCTACCTGACCAAGGCGCGCGACACGGACGTGGCGATCGCCTGAGGCCGACCTGATTCTTCGCGCCGCCCGAAGGCCGGCGCCGTTTGCGAAAAGACGCTTTAAGGAACTTCCGATGAATCTCGCCGAGACCGGCACCCGCACCGCGACCTCGCCGACCCAGGCGCTGCCGCTCGCGGCCGCCCCCGGCATCGAGGCCTGGCACGTCGCCTCGCCGGTGGTGCCGATGATCGCGCTCTCCTTCACCTTCGAGGGCGGCGCGGCGCAGGACGCGGAGGGCAAGGCGGGCACCGCGCAGATGATGGCGCGGCTGCTCGACGAGGGCGCGGGCGACCTCGATTCCGACGCCTTCCAGGAGGCGCTGGCGGCCCGCGCGATCGAGCTGAGCTTCCATACCGGCCCCGATTCCATCGGCGGCTCGCTCAAGACGCTGCTCACGCATGCCGACGAGGCGATCCGCCTGCTCAGCCTCGCGCTGGCCGAGCCCCGCTTCGACCAGCCCGCGATCGAGCGGGTGCGGGCGCAGATGATCGCGAGCCTGCGCTACCAGCAGAACGATCCCGGCGTGCTCGCCTCCCGCCGCTATTTCCGCGAGGCGTTTCCGGGCCATGCCTACGGCCGGCCCTCCGCCGGCACCGTCGAGACGCTCTCGGCCATCACCCGCGACGATCTCGTCGCCCTCCACCGGGCCGTGATCGGCCGCGGCGGCCTGAAGGTCGCCGCCGTCGGCGCCTTCGACGAGGCGGCGATCACCGGCATGGTGGCGCGCGCCTTCGGCGGCCTGCCCGAGGCCGGTCCGCTCAAGCCGGTGCCGCCGACCGCGATCAACGAACTTGGCCGTCGCATCGTGGTGGATCTCGACGTGCCGCAATCGGTGATCCGCTTTGGCATGCCGGGCGTGGCGTGGCGCGATCCCGACTTCATCCCGGCCTACGTGCTGAACCACATCCTGGGCGGCGGCGCCTTCACCTCGCGCCTGTTCCAGGAGGTGCGCGAGAAGCGCGGGCTGGCCTACTCGGTCGGCACCTCGCTCACCTCGCACCGGGGCGTGGCCATGACCTGGGGCTACACCGCCACCAAGAACGAACGCGTGGTCGAGGCTCTCGACGTGATCGGCGACGAAATCCACCGCCTCATCACCGACGGCCCCTCCGACGAGGAGCTGCAGAAGGCCAAGGACTACCTCACCGGCTCCTACGCCCTGGGCTTCGACACCTCGACCAAGATCGCCAACCAGCTCGTGCAGATCGCCTTCGAGGGGCTCGGCATGGACTACATCGCCCGCCGCAACGACCTCGTGGCGAGCGTGACCCAGGCCGACATCCGCAGGGCCGGCGCGCGGACACTGGGCGACGGCAAGATGCTGGTGGTGGCCGCCGGACGGCCGACGGGGCTGTAAGCGGGTCTTTTCCGAAGCGGGAACGATCGAGGCCGGCACGCGGAAACGCATTGCCGGCCTTTTTCATGAGGTCGGGCTCCCGGTGGTGTGTATGGTTGTGTATCTTTCGATTGCGGGTTGTTTCGGGGGCTGATATCCCTGCGACACGATCCGGAGAGATCGACATTGGGAGGGACGCTGTTTCGGGGCGGCGGGACAGCCGGCTGTCGGAGCCCTCTCGTGTCATATCGCAACAAGGAAACGCGCGGTCTCATAGCCCGACTGCGTCAAGAGGGTTGGATCGTTGCCCGCAAGGGGCCGGGTGACCATGTCCAGTACAAGCATCCGACGAAGCCGGGACGGGTGACGCTGGACACGGGGCGTCGGGAGCAGGCTCTGGGCACGCTCCGCAGCATCTACCGGCAGGCGGGCTGGGAATGGTGAGAGCGGGGCTTTTCAGAAGAGCGCGAGAGAGAAGCCGATGACGCGGGTCGTCATGCTGATACACGGCGGGGCCGGCAATTACGGTGCGTCCTTCCCGGACTTTCCCGGCGCGACGACAGGCGCCGACGATCTCGATGAACTCTACCGCAAGGCTGCCGAGATGCTGGCCTTCCATGTCGGCGGCTTAGTCGAGGACGGTGAGCCGGTGCCGCGGGCGCGTTCCCTCGACGAGCTGCGCGTCGATCCGGTCTTCGTCGAGGACAGCCGGGACGCGATGGTCGGCCTGATCGAGGTCGATCTGCCGGGGCGCGCCGTGCGGGTGAACATTTCGGTGGAGGAAAGTCTGCTCAAGCGCATCGACCGCGCGGCCGAGGCCGCGGGCGAGAGCCGATCCGGTTTCCTGGCCCAGGCCGCCAAGGCACGGCTGACCTCCTCAGTGGCCTGACCTGCGCCGCCGACGCCTTGGGCTCGCGCCCGGAACTCCTATCTGGAGGCCGAACCCGCTTTCCGCGCGAGGCCTCAAGCGATGCAGCTCACCGGACTCCACCACGTCACCGCCATCACGGCGCAGGCGGCCGACAACCTCGCCTTCTACACCCGCGTGCTGGGGCTCCGGCTCGTCAAGAAGACCGTCAATCAGGACGACGTCTCGGCCTACCACCTGTTCTACGCCGACGGCCGCGCCTCGCCCGGCACCGACATCACCTTCTTCGACTGGCCGGCGCCGGCCGAGCGGCGCGGCACGGACAGCATCTCGCGCACGCTGCTGCGTGTGGGCGGGGCGGCGAGCTTCGATTGGTGGCGCGAGCATTTCGGCCGCCAGGGGGTGAACCACCATCCGGCGATCGAGCGGGACGGCCGCCTCACCCTCGATTTCGAGGACGGCGAGGGCCAGCGCCTCAGCCTCGTCGATGACGGCGGGGCCGGAGAAGCGCATCCCTGGGACGGCAGCCCCGTGCCGCCCGAGCACCAGATCCGCGGCCTCGGCCCGATCCGCCTCACGGTCTCGCAGCCCGAGCGGACCGAGGCCGTGCTGACGCAGATCCTCGGCTTCCGCCGCGCCCGGACCTTCGAGCTGCCGGAGGGCGAGGTGAGCGTCTTCGAGACCGGGGCGGGCGGTCCTGCCGCGGAAGTCCAGCTTCTCAAGGGGACGGGACCGCAGGCGCGTCAGGGCGCGGGCGCCGTCCACCACGTCGCCTTCCGTATCCCGGATGCCGATTACGAGGCCTGGGCCGACCGGCTCAAGCAGCGGCGCGTTCCCTCCAGCGGACCGGTGGACCGCTACTATTTCCGCAGCCTGTATTTCCGTGAGCCCAACGGGATCCTGTTCGAGATCGCCACCGACGGGCCGGGCTTCGCCACCGACGAACCGATGGAAACGCTCGGCGATCGCCTCGCCCTGCCGCCCTTCCTCGAACCGCGCCGGGCCGAGATCGAGGCGGGACTGAAGCCGCTCTAGGTTCGTCCGGGGATGCGCTCTTGCCGGGGCAGGCATGCACCGGCTTCAAGAACAGTTCCAGACAAAGTCACATTCCGTGCGCTGTGGCAGCTCTGCGTCTTGACGCGGATGCTGCGACTGCGAGAAGAGCGCCGTTTCGACGCTTTCGAGAATCGGGAAACCTGCGGCCGATGAGCAAGTACAACGAGGAGCGCGTTCTCTCCGTCCACCACTGGACCGACACGCTCTTCTCCTTCCGCACGACCCGCGACCCCTCGTTCCGCTTCCGCAACGGCGAGTTCACGATGATCGGCATCGAGGTCGAGGGCCGGCCGCTCCTGCGCGCCTACTCGGTCGTCTCGGCCAATTACGAGGAGGAGCTGGAGTTCTTCTCGATCAAGGTGCCGAACGGCCCGCTCACCTCGAAGCTGCAGCACCTCAAGGTCGGCGACCCGATCATGATCGGCAAGAAGCCGACCGGGACGCTGGTGCTCGACAACCTCCTGCCGGGCCGTCACCTCTACCTGCTCGGGACCGGCACGGGGCTCGCGCCCTTCCTGTCGATCATCAAGGATCCGGAGACCTACGACCGGTTCGAGAAGGTCGTGCTGGTCCACGGCTGCCGCCAAGTGCAGGAGCTGGCTTATGGCGAGACCATCACCGAGACACTGCCGAAGCACGAGTTCCTGGGCGAGATGATCGCCAACCAGCTCATCTACTACCCGACCGTCACCCGCGAGCCGTTCCGCAACCGCGGCCGGATCACCGACCTGATGGTCTCGGGCAAGCTGTTCGAGGATATCGGCCTTCCCTCCATGTCGATCGAGAACGACCGCTTCATGCTGTGCGGCTCGCCGGAGATGATCAAGGACACCCGCGAGATGCTCACCGGCCTCGGCTACGAGGAGGGCAACCACGGCGAGGCGGCCCACTACGTGATTGAGAAGGCCTTCGTCGAGAAGTGAGGCGAGGGGCGGTCGCCCGCCCTTCGGCCCTGCCCGGCTCGCACACCATGTCCCTGCCCGCCCTGTTCGTCGTCGGCGCCGGCACCGAGATCGGCAAGACCTACACCACCGCCGCCCTCGTCCGCCGGCTGCGCGCGCAGGGCCGGCGGGTGCGGGCCCTCAAGCCGCTCGCGAGCGGCGTTCCCCCCCTCGACCATCCCGATTTCGCCGAGAGCGACACCGGCCGGCTGCTGGCCGCGCAGGGCCTCGCTGTGACGCCGGAGACGGTGGCGGCCTGCTCGCCCTGGCGCTTCGCCGCGCCGCTGGCGCCCGACCTCGCCGCCGCCCGCGAGGGACGCAGCCTCTCCCTCACCGAGCTCGTGGACTGGTGCCGGGCGCGTCTGGCCGAGGCCGATGCGGGCGAGACCGTGGTGATCGAAGGCGTGGGCGGTCTGATGAGCCCGATCACCGAGGCGGCCACCGGCCTCGACTGGCTCAAATCTCAAAAGATCCCGGCGCTGCTCGTCTCCGGCAGCTATCTCGGCGCCATCAGCCACGCGCTGACGGCGGTCGAGACGTTGCGGGCGCATGACGTCCCGCTCACCGGCATCGTGGTCAGCGAAAGCCCGGAGGCGCCGACCTCCGTCGAGACGGTGGCCGGGCAGATCGCGCGGCATGCCGGCGTGCCGGTCGGCTGCCTGACGCGGGGAGGGGCGTTTCCGGAAAACCTCCCCGTTCTCGGCTGAGGCCGCTTACCGCCCGGAGCCGCCGCGCTCCTTCGGCGCCTTCGGCTCGCGGGATTCCTGAATCTCCTCGGCCTTCTCCTCGTCGGTGTCGCTGCTGCGCTTGATCGTGTCGTCGGGCTTGGCGGCCAGCCCCTTCACGATCGAAACGAGGCGCTTGCACTCGTCCGGGAAGCCGTAGGAATCGAGCACGATCGCGGCGTCGCGCAGGTTGCGCAGGTCGCGGACGATCTGCGCGTTCTTGGGCTCTTGAAGCTCTTTCTTCGCCGCGATGGCCGGTTCGAGCCCGGTATCCTCGACATCGCATTCGGCTCGGGCTGCCGGCATCGCGGCGAGCATCAGGAAGGCGCAGGCGATCAGGCGACGCATCGTCACGTCTCGTCGGTTTGGGGCTGGTGGAAGGTCAGCCGCGGTGGCGCAGCAGGTCGTTGGTGACGGCCACGAGCTGCGCGGCGCGGTAGGGCTTGGGCATGAACACCGACTCGTTCACCGCCTCGGCGGGCGAGAGGCCGTCGCGGCCGCCGGAGGTGTAGACCACCGGCAGGCGCGGCAGGCTGCGCCGGGCGCTGCGGGCGAGCGCGATGCCGTTCGTGTTGCGGGCCAGATCGATATCGGTGAAGAGCAGGTCGACCTGCTCGCTCGACAGGATCGCCTCCGCCTCCTCCGCATCGGCCGCGGTCAGCACCCGGTAGCCCTCGTCGAGCAGGGCCTCGGCGGCCAGCTCGCAGACGAAGGACTCGTCCTCGACCACGAGGATCGTGTCGGCGTGGGGCGCCAGGGAGAACGGGGGCAGGGCGGCGGGGGCGCAAGCGAAGGGGATCATGGCAGAACTCCAACTCACCCGTGCTCGAACAACAGTCGAGCTTGCGGATCGCCGGACCAACGGGGCCGTGAAGGGCCGCGTTCACCGTGATTGCTTCGATTTGCGCGTATTTGGTAACCGATTGGTTAACCTTGACGGTATGGTGCGGGAACTGCTTTCCGCCGGGCAGGAGGCGGTGACGCCTCTCAAGTCTTGTCGGACGAGGCCGTCTTTCGCGCAGGCCCCGGCCCGCCCTTCGAAGAGCGCCTTAACGACCGTGCCTACCCTGTGACCCGACCTTGGCAGATCGGCTTCGGCGTCGTGCTCACGGCGCTCGCCGGATTCGTGGACGCGCTCGGCTTCATCCGGCTCGGCGGCCTCTACACCTCGCTCATGAGCGGGAACACGACCCAGCTCGCGGTCGCCCTCGGCCACGGCGAGCCGCTCGGCGCCGTCCTGCCGGCGCTCCTGATCGGAGCCTTCCTCATCGGCGCGGTCTCGGGCGGCGCCATCGCGGCCCTGTGCCCGCCCCGCTGGGTCACCCCCAGCGTGCTCGGCCTGGAGGCCGTCGCCCTCACCGCCGCCGTCGCCCTGGCGGCCGAGCACGCCCATGTCGGCGTGGCCTCGCTGTTCCTGGCGCTCGCCATGGGCGGGCAGAACGCGGTGCTCGCCCATGTCCAGGGCTTTCGCGCCGGCACCACCTTCGTCACCGGGGCGCTGTTCGCGTTCGGGCAGAAGGCGGCGCTGGCGCTCGCGGGGCGGGGGCCGCGGTTCGGCTGGGTCGGCGACGGCTCGGTCTGGCTCGCGCTCCTCGTCGGGGCGGTTGCGGGCACGCTCGCCCACGCACATCTCGGGATCGCGGCCCTGGCGATTCCCGCTGGCGTCACGGCCGGGCTATGTGTGGCCGCGAGCCTGTACACCCTGGTCACCCGGCACGCGCCGGTGACGCTGACCAAGATCTGAAGGAAGTCCCCTCCGGCATGAGCGTCTCCGCTCCCTCCCTCACCGACCACGTCGCCGCCATCGCGGCCGGCGCCCATGTCACCGCCGCCCATTGGCTGAAGGGGACGCTGGCCCTGGCGCTCGCCGACGGCGGCGTGCTCCTCGCCCGCGACGGTGCAACCGAGACCGTGGCGGCCCATCCCGATAGCGGCATCCTCGTCGCGGCCGGCGACGGCACCCGGCTGGTGAGCGGGGGCGATGACGGCCGCATCGTTGCGACCGAGGCGGACGGCCGGTCGAGCGAGCTGGCCCGGGCTAAGGGCGGCGGCTGGATCGATGCCCTCGCGCTCCACGCCGACGGCTCGGTTGCCTTCGCCTCCGGCCGGACTGTCGTCGCCCGCGACGCCAAGGGCCGGGAGAAGACGTTTGCGGCGCCCTCCACCGGCCGGGGGCTGGCCTTCGCGCCGAAGGGCTACCGGCTGGCGGTGGCCCACTATAACGGCGTCAGCCTCTGGTATCCGAACCTCGAGACGCCGCCTGAATTCATCGAGTGGAAGGGCTCGCATCTCGACGTGACGTGGTCGCCCGACGGCCGCTTCGTCGTCTCGACCATGCAGGAGAACGCGCTCCACGGCTGGCGCCTCCAGCCCGACCGCGGCCATATGCGGATGTCGGGTTATCCCGCCAAGGTGCGCTCCCTCTCGTGGTCGGCGGACGGCAAGTGGCTCGCCACCAGCGGCGCCGAGGCCGCCATCGTCTGGCCGTTCGACTCGAAGGAGGGCCCCACCGGCAAGGCGCCGCGGGAATGCGGCGTGCGGCCGGCGCGAGTCTCGCGGGTGGCGTTCCACCCCAAGGCGCCGGTCCTGGCGATCGGCTACGAGGACGGCTGCGTGCTGCTGGTGCGCTTCACCGACGCCTCCGAGCTGCTGGTGCGTCCGGCGGTCAAGGGCAGCGCGATCTCGGCGCTGGCCTGGGACGCCACCGGCGGGCGCCTCGCCTTCGGCTGCGCCGACGGTCAGGCCGGGCTGCTCACCCTGCCGGCCTGACCGTCGCGCGATGGCCCTGTTCGGACGCGCGAGAAAACCCGACGCCGCCGCCCGGCGGCGCGTCGAGACGTGGATCCGGGAGGCGGGCGGCTACGGGCCGGACACGGCGATGACGGTGAGCGAGATCGTCTGCACCGACCCGTCCTGTCCCGGCACCGAGACGGTGGTCCTGCTCTTCCCGCCCGGCGAGAAGACGCAGGCGGTGAAGATTGCCGGGGCGCTCGACGCCTTGAGCGAGGCGGATGTGGCGGCGGCTTTCGAGCGGGATCGGCCCTAGACCATCGTGCGGGATATCGGATCCAGCACGATGGTCCGGGCTTTTGTTTCTGCGCCATCTTCTTCCGAACGCCCCACCGTCCGGGATGATGCCCTGAAGCCCTCGCAGCGCGCGCGGACCGCCCTACAAACCGGGAGGCGCCATCGAAGGAGAACGCTTGGTGTTCCGTGTCGTCCGCACACTCGGCCTCGCCTTCGGACTGTTCGCGGCGGTCATCGCCGCACAGGCGCCGGAATTCGCGCAGCAATACACGCAGCGCCTCGGCGGGGCGCTGGACGAGCTGCGCCGCTCCATCGCCTCCCTCGATGCCGACGCCCAGGCCACCGGCCGCAGCCGGGAGGAGGCGCTGACGCTGCTGCGCACCAATCCGGACGCCTTCATCGCCCGGCGCGGTGAATCGGCCCGAACCGACGTCGAGCGGCTGAAGCGGCTGGAGGCGCAGAAGCTCGCACTCGACACCGCCGCGAGCCCGCTCGGGCGCCTCAGCGTGATCGTCCGCGATCCTGATATGGGCATCGCCCGCGCCACCTACCGCGACTACCAGCCGGCGGTGCCGACCACCGCGGACGGCCTCGTCGCCGGCCTGCTCGGCTTCCTCGCCGCCTGGGGCGGCTGGCGCGTCACCAGCGATGTCGGCCGCCATCTCGCCCGCCGCCGTCGGCGTGCGCAGCCCGAGACCACGCCAGTTTGATGCAAATTTCGCGTTGCTGCGCGGGCTGAGGTGTTGCAGCGCCTCTACAGCCCGGCCCTCCCGCCTGCACTAGGTGTAGGCACGCGCCCGCAACCCGCAGGGGCGCCGGATCCGGTCTCCCCCTCGATCATGCCGCGTCCCCCCACCACGACGGTCGATCCCGCCCTCGACGCGGCAGCCCTGCTGCGCCGCATCGGCTTCTTCGGCCTGTTCGTGGTGCTCCCGGTGGCCGCGCAGGTCTCGCGCCGCGCCACCGTGGTGCTCGCGCCCATCGCCGTCGTCCTGCTGATCACCGCGAGCGCCATCGATCAGCACCAGCGCGCCGTCTGGCCGGCCGTCCGGCGGCTGCTGACGGCTCCGTCCTTCCTGGCGGGCATGCTGGTGGTGTTCTGGTCGGCCCTGTCCCTGGTCTGGACGCCGTTCCCCGGTCCGGCCAGCGAGCGGCTGGCCAACCTCATCGCCACCGTGGTGATGACGCTGCTGGCCTATCTCGCGCTGCCCGACCGGATGCGTTCGGCCAACCTCTACCTGCTGCCGCTGGGCGTCGCCGCCGCCGCCATCGTCGCGATCCTGATCAACCTCGTCGGCGACGCGATGCTCAAGGACAACCCCGACGGCGACAGCGCCCTGGAGCGCGGGGCCGTGCTGCTGGCGCTGCTCGCTTGGCCCGCCGTGGCGTGGCTGCGCTCGCGCCGCCGCGACATCGGATCCCTCGTCGTGGTCGTGCTCGTTGCAGGCGCGCTGCTGCTGGCGCCGGGCGTCACCGCCCTGTTCGCGCTGGCCGTCGGGGCGCTCGCCTTCGCCCTGACCCATTGGCGCCTGTCGCTCGGCGTGCGGGTCACGGCGATCGCCGCCGCGGGCCTGCTCGTGGTCGCTCCGCTGCTGCCGTTCCTGGCGCGTCCCATCGGTGTCGCCCTGTTCGGGCCGGTGGCGCCCGGCGTGCTGGCCCTCAAGGCGTGGCAGAAGGTCGTCACCCTGGAGCCGGTGCGCCTCGTGACCGGCCACGGCCTCGAAACCGCCCTGCGCGGACGGATCTTCGGCATCCTGCCGATCAATGCGCCGACCACGATGCTGTTCGAGTTGTGGTACGAGCTCGGCGTCGTCGGTGCCTTCGCCGCGGCCTTCGCCCTCTACGGCGCGATCCACCGCGCCGGCCGCGATGCCACGGTGCTGGCGCCCTGCGCCATGGCGGCTTTCGCCACCGCCTTCGCCATCGGCTGCGTCGGCGTCGGTCTCGTCACGATCTGGTGGCTCACCACCCTCTCCATGGCGATCCTCACCTTCGTGGCGATCGAGCGCGGACAGTTCCGCTCCCGCCGGCCCAAGGTCGGACTGATCCCGCGCCTGCCCGCCCGGGGCTGAAGCCTCAGGCCTACGGCGTCTCGAGGGGGTCGGCCGCCGCCTCGATGCCGGCCATGTCGTCGTCGGAGAGGCCGAAATGGTGGCCGATCTCGTGGACGAGAACATGGGTGACGAGATGGCCCAGCGTCTCGTCGTGCTCGGCCCAGTAGTCGAGCAGCGGCCGGCGGTAGAGCCAGACGGCGTTGGGCATCTGCCCCGAGACGACCTCGCCGGACTGCGCCAGCCCGACGCCGCGAAACAGGCCGAGCAGGTCGAATTCCGACTCGCAGCCCATCTCCGTCAGGGTCTCCTCGTCGGGGAAGTCGTCGACGTGGATGCGCAGGCCGGCGCAGAGGGTGCGGAATTCCTCGGGCAGGGCTGCGAAGGCGGCATCGGCCAGCGCCTCGATCTCGGCGAGGCTCGGGGCCTTGGTTCCGGCCCAGATCGTCTCGGCCGGAGCGCTCACGGCGCGGCGACCGGCAGCACGCAACGCTTCAGGAAGGCGGCCAGGTCGCTGGTGATGTGGTCGATATGCGCCTCCTTCACCGCCTCCTGCTCGAAGGATTCGCGGAACGGGTCGGGCGTCTGCGGCACCACCAGCACGGTCGCCATGCCGAGGTCGTGCGGCACCACGAGGTTGCGGGCGATGTCCTCGAACAGGGCCGAGCGCCGCGGATCGACGCCGTGGCGCAGGAGAAAGCGCTCGTAGGTGCCACGGTCGGGCTTCGGCACGAAATCGGCCGCCGCGATGTCGAACACGTCCTCGAAATGGTTGAGGATGCCGAGCTTGTCCGCGACCCGCTCGGCGTGGCGGCGCGAGCCGTTCGTCAGGATCAGCTTGCGCCCCGGCAGGTGCTCGATCGCGGTGCCGAGGGATTCGTCGAGCTTGATCGTCGAATGGTCGATGTCGTGGGCGAAATCGAGGAAGTCGTGCGGATCGACCCCTTCCTCCACCATCAGCGCCTTCAGCGTGGTGCCGTAGCGGTGGTAGAAATGCTTCTGCAGGGCGCGGGCCGAGATCGCGTCGAGCCCGTAGAGCCGCATCACGTAGAGCGTGATGCGCTCGTCCACCTGCGGCCAGACCCGCGCGTCGCTCGGATAGAGCGTGTTGTCGAGGTCGAACACCCAGGTGTCGACGGCGGAGAATCCGCGGGAATCGGGGGTGGTGAAGTGGCTCTCGCCGGGAAGCAGCAAGGGAAGGGTGACGCTTGGATCAGGAGAAACGGGACGGGGATGCCCTGTCCCGTATGTAGGTGTTCGCGCGCGTGAGGGAAGCGCCGCCGTCAGGTGCGACGGATCAGCGTGCCCGCACCGAAATCGGTGAACAGCTCGAGCAGCGCGGCGTGCGCCACCTTGCCGTTGAGGATGACCACCGCCTCCACGCCCTGCTCGATGGCATAGATGCAGGTCTCGACCTTCGGGATCATGCCGCCCGTGATGGTGCCGTCGGCGATCAGCCGCCGGCAATCCTCGACGGACAGTTCCTGGATCAGGTTCTTGTCCTTGTCGAGCACGCCCGGCACGTCGGTGAGCAGCAAGAGGCGCTTGGCCCGGAGTGCCCCGGCGATGGCCCCGGCGAAGGTGTCGGCGTTGACGTTGTAGGTCTTGCCGTCCGCGCCGTAGGCGACGGGAGCGAGCACCGGGATCAGCTCGGCCTTCAGCACCGCATCGAGCACGCCGCGCTCGACATGCTCCGGCTCGCCGACGAGGCCGAGGTCGATCGCCTGCTCGATGTTGCTGTCGGGGTCCTTGACCGTGCGCAGGGCGCGCTTGGCGCGGACCATGTTGCCGTCCTTGCCGCACAGGCCGATGGCACGGCCGCCCTCGGCGGCGATCCAGCCGACGATCTGTTTGTTGATCGAGCCGGCCAGCACCATCTCGACCACCTCGACGGTGGCCTCGTCGGTGACGCGCAGGCCGCCGCGGAACTCCGACTCGATGCCGAGCCGGGCCAGCATCTTGCCGATCTGCGGCCCGCCGCCGTGCACGACGATCGGTTTCAGACCGGATTGTTCGAGCAGCACGATGTCCTCGGCGAAATCCTCCGCCGCCGCCGGGTCGCCCATGGCGTGGCCGCCGTACTTGATGACCACGATCTCCTGGTCGTAGCGCTGCATGTGCGGCAGGGCCTGGGTCAGGATCTCGGCGCGCACATGCACGTTCGGCAACGGATCGGTCATCGCGGTCGTCCTGGCTCTCTCTCGAGTCGGAGGCGGCTTCGGCAGGGCTTCTAGCGCAGGCTTCGTGCGGAGCGAAGAGTCCGCGCACGCGCGATCCCGCGATGGTCTGCATGGATCCGTCATCCGACGGCCATGTGAGCGCGGGGATCCGCGCGCGAATGCTGAGGCTTCCGGTGCGGGGTGCTTCACGGGATTGCTGTGCGGGGAGGGTCTGGCGCTTGCCCATCGGTGCCGGTCCGGTCGTGGGCGACCGCAGGCATCGCAGATCGGCAACAAGGATCGGCACGATTGCCGCGATTCTTGCGTTAAGTTACAGCTCTGAAATACGTTTTGCGATCATTTGGATCGGCAGGATGACTGAGGCTCTGGAGACGCCGTTTCGCATTGAGCCCTGCTTTTTCGAGGATGCCGTCCCGCGGCCTCTCTCCGATCTGACGGTGGAGATTCACTCGGCGGCGTCTGAACTCGGACGGACGCTGCATCCCGATTCGGTGGCGGAGCTCGCCGAGTTCGTCCGGGTCATGAACTGCTACTATTCGAATCTCATCGAGGGACACGACACGAGGCCCAAGGACATCGAACGTGCCCTTGCCGGAGCGGAAGTCGACGAAGCGCGGCGTCCGCTGGCCCTGGAGGCCCGCGCCCATGTTCAGGTCCAGCGCGAAATCGACGGACTGCATCGTGCCGGTGCATTGCCGTCGCCGACATCGGCCGAGTTCATCCTGTGGGTTCATCGGCGCTTCTACGAGGCGATGCCGCCGGAGTTTCGGCGGGCCGATCTGCCCGGCGGACGGACCATCGAGATCGTGCCCGGCCGTTTTCGAACTCGAAACGAGGAGGACGTGGCCGTCGGGCGCCATCATCCGCCCTCGTCGGCGCTCGTCTCGAACTTCATGGCGCATTTCGCCAAGCGGTTTGAGATGGCGGAAGGCTGGCCGAGCATCCGCGTGATCGCCATGGCCTCGGCCCATCACCGGCTGAACTTCATCCATCCCTTCATCGACGGCAATGGACGCGTCAGCCGTCTGGTCTCCCACGCGATGGCGCTGAGAGCCGGCATCGGAGGCGGCGGTCTCTGGTCGGTGTCCCGGGGTCTCGCCCGCGGCTTGAGAGACAGAGGCGAGTACAAGCGCATGATGGATCATGCAGACATGCCGCGTCAGGGATCACGTGATGGCCGCGGCAACCTGTCGGAGGCGGCCCTCCGCGACTTCTGCAACTGGTTCCTGTCGGTGGTCCTAGATCAAATCCGTTTCACCTCTGCCGCCTTTCGTTTCGATGCCTTGGCGGAACGCTACCGCAGATTGCTCGCGGATCTTGGCCATGACGCGCGGTCCGGCGAACTCATTTCCACGGTGTTGCGATTCGGAGAGATCGAGCGAGGACAGGCGGCCCTCGTCTTGCAGACCTCGGAACGGACGGCTCGAACGACCGTATCGCGATTGGTCGCTGAAGGGTTCCTGAAATCCCGTACTCCCAAATCGGCGGTGCGCGTGGCCTTTCCGCTCGACTATCGGGACAGACTTTTCCCGAACCTGTTCGCGGATCACTGGATCGAGGCGCCGGAGCCTCCCGCGTTCCGGTTCGGCAAGTGATCCGGTTGGGCAAGTGATCCGGTTCGGCGGGGACTTACTTCGGTCCCGAAGGACCCGACGTGATATCCCGCCGATGATCGCCGTGGCTTTTCATCCAAGTCTTCGAGTTGCCGTTTAAGCGGCCATTAACCATTACGACCAATCATCCCCAGGGTGAACCGAGGGGGCCGACCATGCTGAATGCCGATCTGGTGACTCCGCGACCGAGTCTCACTCATCCCGGTCTCCTCGCCCGCGTGGTCGAGCGCCTGGGCCAGGGGGCGGACTCCTCGGCGGAGGTCTGGCGGCGGCTCACCGAGACCTACGCCGTCGATCTCGATGCGGTGGCCGCGCTCCTGCCCTGCGCCGAGCCCGAGCCGCTCTGGCTCACCGCCCGCGCCCAGTCCCGCCAGCGCGGATCCCGGGCGCGCTGAATCGGCCTCAGCCGATCACCCGCAGGCCGTCGCCGGCCCGCAGGGGGCCGCCGGCCAGAACCTCGGCGTAGACGCCGCAATCGGCGTGGCCGAGGCCGTCCATCAGGGCTTTCGGGATCGAAAGGTCGCGCTGGCCCGTCCGCGGGTCGACATTCGTGGCGGCGCACCGCACGGTCCGGCTGGTGATCTTCAGCCGGACGCCGCCCTCCGCCTCCAAGACGCGGCCGACCATGCCGAGCTCGGCCCAGGGCTCCAGCCCGTCGAGATAGAGGTTGCCGCGAAAGCGCAGGGGATCGACGGGAGCGCCGACGAGATCCTCGGTCGCCGCCACGCTCGCCCGGTTGATCAGCGAGACGTAGCCGGTGCGCGAGTCGGTGAAACGGTAGCCGGGCGGCGCCGTGAGCACGCGCGGCGCGCCGCGCAGCTCGTGCGGCAAGAATTCCTTCATGAAGCCGGCGAGCGCGTCGCGCCCCTCGGCCGTGCTCAGATCCGCCTCCACGGCGAGCGCGCCGTTCTCCTCCACGGTCAGGCGGTGCGTGGCGTCGTCGAACCGGGTGCGCAGCCGCGCAAGCGCCTCGTTGCGCATCAGCATCAGGTAGGCGACCTTGGGCAGGTGGCGCGGCACGGTCTCGTTGAAGCCGGAGGGGCCGTTCTCGATGGCGTAGAGCCGGTCGCCGGGGAAGTAGCCGCTGGTGTCCAGCTCCGCCGTCTCCAGCGCCTCGGGCGAGAGCCCCTTCACGGGATAGCGGTAGAGGGCGGCGATGCGGAGGGCGGGGCTCTGGCTCATCCCTCACCGCTATGCCCGGCCCCGCGGGGTTTGCAACCGGGCCGGCCGGCGACGCGCCGCATCTACGGAGAATTCCGCATGGTCCTCCGGCAGGGTCTCGGTCAGCCTGCCGCCTCGGGCAAAGGCTCGGGCAACGGCTCGAGCGAGAGGATGAGGACAGATGGCCGAGGTCACCGCGCTCTACAGATATCCGGTCAAGGGCCTCTCGGCCGAGCCGCTTCCGGCACTGACGCTGGCCCGCGCGTCCGGTCTCGCCTTCGACCGGGAATACGCCCTCGCGCTCGGAACGACGGAGTTCGATCCGCAGAACCCGGAACCCCTCGACAAGGGCTTCTTCCTGATGCTGCGCAGCAACGAGGTGCTGGCGGCACTCTCGACGCGGTTCGACCCCGAAAGCGGGCAGCTCACGGTGATCCAAGACGGGGAGGCCGTGCTGACCGAGGATCTGACGAGCGAGACGGGGCGCGAGGCGGTCGAGGATTTCTTCGAGAGCTATGTCGGCCCGGCGGCCAAGGGGCGGCCGCGCCTCGTGCGGGCCGCCGGCCACAAGTTCACCGACGGCAGCGTGATCTCGCCGGCCTTCATGCGGGCGGTCTCGCTCATCAATCTCGCCTCAGTCCGCGCCCTGGAGGAACGGACGGGCCAACCGATCCACCCGCTGCGCTTCCGCGCCAACATCTACATCGACGGGCTGGAGCCGTGGGCGGAAATGGATTGGGTGGATCGGGAGGTGACGATCGGATCCCTGCGGCTTCGGGGCCTCGCCCGCACGCCCCGCTGCGCCGCTGTTGACGTGAACCCGGAGACGGCCGCGCGGGACACCAACCTGCCGAAGGCGCTCAAGCGCAATTTCGGCCATGTCGATCTCGGCATCTACCTCGAAGTGCTCGCCGACGGCGCCATCGCCGTCGGCGACCGGATGGCGGTGCCGACGGGGACCGAAGATGCCGCCTGACCGCCGGCCCGCTCGGGCCGATCCGCGGGCTCGCCCTGCGCGCGTTTCGGCCGCCCTCACCCCTTGTGTTACGTAAACGCAACACCCAATTCAGCCCTGCCGGCGGCTCTCGAGACAGCGCCGGTGTCCCGGCGGGGCAGACCCCGCGGGGCAACGCATCGGGGGCTTCGTGCCGCGCGAGCGGGCGGATGACCCATCCGGTCCGGGGAAGGGCAACACGCATGAATTTTGAAAAATACACAGAGCGCGCCAGGGGCTTCGTCCAGGCCGCGCAGAATCTCGCCGTCCGCGAGGGCAACCCGCAGCTCGCGCCCGGCCATCTTCTGAAAGTCCTGCTCGACGATCCCGAGGGGCTCTGCGCCGGTCTCATCGACCGGGCCGGCGGCCAGTCGCGGGTCGCGCATGCGCAGGTCGAGCAGTGGCTCGCCAAGCAGCCGAAGGTCTCGGGCAACGCCGCGCAGCCGCAGGCGACGCGCGAACTCGTGCGTCTGTTCGACACCGCGGAGCAGGCCGCCGAGAAGGCGGGCGATTCCTACGTCACCGTCGAGCGCCTGCTGCTCGCCTTCGCCGTCGAGAAGGATTCGGAGGGCGGCCGCATTCTGACCGCGGCGGGCGTCACCGCGGCCTCGCTCAACGCGGCGATCAACGCGCTGCGCAAGGGCCGCACCGCCGACAACGCATCGGCCGAGAACGCCTACGACGCGCTGAAGAAATATGCCCGCGACCTCACCGAGGCGGCCCGCGAGGGCAAGCTCGATCCGGTGATCGGCCGCGACGAGGAGATCCGTCGCACGATCCAGGTGCTGTCGCGGCGCACCAAGAACAACCCGGTGCTGATCGGCGAGCCCGGCGTCGGCAAGACCGCCATCGTCGAGGGGCTGGCCCTGCGCATCGTCAACGGCGACGTGCCGGAATCCCTCAAGGAGAAGAACCTCCTGGCGCTCGACATGGGCGCGCTGATCGCCGGCGCGAAGTACCGCGGCGAGTTCGAGGAGCGGCTGAAGGGCGTGCTCTCCGAGGTGACCGCGGCGGAAGGCCAGATCATCCTGTTCATCGACGAGATGCACACGCTGGTCGGCGCCGGCAAGGCGGATGGCGCCATGGACGCCTCGAACCTCCTCAAGCCCGCGCTCGCCCGCGGCGAGCTGCACTGCGTCGGCGCGACCACGCTCGACGAGTACCGCAAGCATGTCGAGAAGGATGCGGCGCTCGCCCGCCGCTTCCAGCCCGTCTTCGTGTCCGAGCCCACCGTCGAGGACACGGTCTCGATCCTGCGCGGCATCAAGGAGAAGTACGAGCAGCACCACGGCGTGCGCATCCAGGACAGCGCGCTCGTCGCGGCGGCGACCCTGTCGAACCGCTACATCACCGACCGCTTCCTGCCCGACAAGGCGATCGACCTCGTCGACGAGGCGGGCTCGCGCCTGCGCATGCAGGTCGATTCGAAGCCCGAGGAACTCGACAACGTCGACCGCGAGATCGTGCGGCTGAAGATCGAGGGCGAGGCGCTGAAGAAGGAGACGGATTCCGCCTCCCGCGACCGGCTCCAGCGCCTGGAGAAGGAACTCGCCGATCTCGAGGAGCAGTCCGCCACCATCACGGCCCGCTGGAAGGCCGAGAAGGACAAGCTGGGCGCCGCCGCCGAGCTGAAGAAGAAGCTCGACGAGGCGCGCAACGAACTCGCCTCGGCGCAGCGCCAGGGCCAGTATCAGCGCGCGGGCGAACTCGCCTACGGCGTCATCCCGGGTCTGGAGAAGCAGCTCGCCGAGATCGAGGCTGCGGCCGAGAGCGCGGTGGCCCGCGACGGCATGGTCGAGGAGGCGGTTACGCCGGCCCATATCGCGGGCGTCGTCTCCCGCTGGACCGGCGTGCCGGTGGACAAGATGCTGGAGGGTGAGCGCGAGAAGCTGCTCGCGATGGAGGAGGCGCTCGGAAAGCGCGTCGTCGGCCAGCGCGAGGCGGTGGAGGCGGTCTCGACCGCGGTCCGCCGGGCGCGGGCCGGCCTGCAGGACCCGAACCGGCCGATCGGCTCGTTCATGTTCCTCGGGCCGACGGGCGTCGGCAAGACCGAGCTGACCAAGGCGCTCGCCGGCTTCCTGTTCGACGATGACACGGCGCTCGTGCGCATCGACATGTCCGAGTACATGGAGAAGCACGCGGTGGCCCGTCTCATCGGCGCGCCTCCGGGCTATGTCGGCTACGAGGAGGGCGGGGCGCTGACCGAGGCGGTGCGGCGCCGGCCCTATCAGGTCGTGCTGTTCGACGAGGTCGAGAAGGCGCATCCGGACGTGTTCAACGTCCTGCTGCAGGTGCTCGACGACGGGCGGCTGACGGACGGGCAGGGGCGGACGGTCGATTTCCGCAACACGCTGCTCATCATGACCTCGAACCTGGGCGCCGAATATCTGGTGAACCAGCCGGCCGGCCAGGACACCGATGCGGTGCGCGACGAGGTGATGGGCGTGGTGCGGAGCCACTTCCGGCCCGAGTTCCTGAACCGGGTCGACGAGATCATCCTGTTCCACCGCCTCGCGCGGTCGGAGATGGGCGCGATCGTCGACATCCAGCTCGGGCGTCTCGCCAAGCTCCTGGAAGATCGCAAGATCTCCCTCGACGTGGACGACGAGGCCCGCACCTGGCTCGCCGACAAGGGCTACGACCCGGCCTACGGGGCGCGGCCGCTGAAGCGGGTGATCCAGAAGAACGTGCAGGATCCCCTCGCCGAGGCGATCCTCTCCGGGGTGATCCACGACGGCGAGACGGTGCCGGTTCGGGTCGGCCCCGCGGGGCTGATGATCGGCGACGTCGCCGCCGAGCGCCGGCCGGCGGGGGTGCTGCTGAACTGATCCGTCAACGAACGAGCCCCGGCGCGGGAGACCGCGCCGGGGTTTTTCGCATCTCGTGTTCGGAGCCGCTGCTGCGGAAGTCTTATTCGGACGTGTTTCAACGCTGACGAGACGGTTTCCCGCTTCGCCTTGCGTCGCATCAAGATCCCGCCGACAACGGGCGGATGAGCGCCGAGACGATCACCTACGCCATCGGCGACATCCACGGCTGCGCCGACCTGCTCGACCGCCTGCTGGAGCGCATCGAAAGCCACGCCGCCGGGCGCGCGAAAAGGCTCGTGTTCCTCGGCGACTATATCGACCGCGGACCCGACAGCGCGCGGGTGATCGAAATCCTGCGCCGCCTGCAATGGCGCGCGCCCGAGGACGTGGTCTGCCTGATGGGCAATCACGAGGAGATGCTGCTCAAGAGCCTGCGCGAACCCGGTGCCCTCGACCATTGGGTCTATAACGGCGGGGCCGAAACGCTGGCGTCCTTCGGCGTTTCGGGGCCGGAGGAACTACCCGGCGAGGTGCTCGACTGGATCGAGGCCCTGCCGACCCTGCACGAGGACGCGCAGCGCTGGTACGTCCATGCCGGCTTCCGCCCGGAGGCGGAGGTGCCGGATCCGGATCCGCACAACCGGCTCTGGATCCGCGAGCCGTTCCTGTCCGAAGACTGCGATTTCGGCCGCCACGTCGTCCACGGCCACACCCCGCAGACCCGCGGCGGCCCGGATTGCCGACGCTTCCGCACCAATCTCGACACGGGGGCGGTCTACGGCAACGCGCTGACCGCGGGCGTGTTTTCGGACGCGCAGGGGCCGGCCCTGGAGTTCCTGCGGGAGACGGCCGGCTGAACGGCGCTGGCCGCGAGGGCCGCGCCCGATTTCTGTGAGCGCGAAGGTTTCGTCACCGGAGCCGCTTGAACCCGGCCGCGGCTCCCCGTCTAACGGGGATAACCGCGGCCGCTCGCGCTGCGGATCAGGAGACGACGTCCATGGATGCGCCCGCAGAGCCCCGCAACCGGACCGAGGAGCGGGCGATGGCCCGCCTCGCGCTCCGCTTCACCGACTGGGCGGAGAAGTGGTTTCCCGACGCCTTCGTCTTCGTGGCCATCGCCGTCGTGATCGTGGCCGCCGCCGCCCTCATCAACGGCGCGCCGGTCCAGGCCGTGACGAAGAGCTTTGGCGATGGCTTCTGGAGCCTGATCCCGTTCACCATGCAGATGGTCTTCGTCACCATCGGCGGCTACGTGGTGGCGACCTCCGGGCCGGTCCAGGCGCTGATCGACCGGATGGCCCTGGTGCCCAAGACCGGGCGCGGCGCCATCGGCTTCGTGGCGCTCGCCACCATGATCTCCTCGCTCCTGAGCTGGGGCCTGAGCCTGATCTTCGGCGGCCTGCTCGCCCGCGCGCTGGCCCGCCGAACCGAGCTGCGGATGGACTATCGCGCGGCCGGTGCCGCCGCCTATCTCGGCCTCGGCGCCACCTGGGCGATGGGCCTGTCCTCCTCCGCCGCGCAGCTTCAGGCGAACCCGAAAAGCCTGCCGCCGGGCCTGTTGCCGATCACCGGCGTGATTCCGTTCAGCGAGACGATCTTCCTGTGGCAGTCGATCCTGATCGCCGCCATCCTCGTGGTGATGTCGGCGCTGATCGCGCTCGCCTCCGCGCCGGGGCGCGACACGGCGGTGACGGCGCAGGATCTCGGCGTCGATGTCGCGAAGGCGGAGGACAGCGTCGCCCCGCCCAAGCAGCCCGGCGAGTGGCTGGAGCACGCCCCGGTTCTGACGATCCTCATCGGCCTGCTCGCCGCCGGCTGGCTGATCCAGGAATTCGCGCGCCAGGACTGGATGATCGCGATCTCCAACCTCAACACCTACAACTTCCTGTTCCTGATGGCGGGCTTCGTGCTGCACTGGCGGCCGAAGCGCTTTCTCAACGCGCTGGCCAAGGCGGTGCCGGCCACCGCCGGCATCCTGATCCAGTTCCCGTTCTACGCCGCCATCGCCGCGATCCTGACCGGCGCCAAGAACGCCGCCGGGCACAGCCTGTCGGACGTGATCGCCCACGCTTTCGTGGCCCTGAACACGCAAGGGTCCTTCCCGCTCGCCATGGGCGTCTACTCGGCGCTGCTCGGCTTCTTCATTCCCTCGGGCGGCGGCAAGTGGCTGCTGGAGGCGCCCTACGTGATGCAGGCGGCCAACGAGCTGAAGGTGCATCTCGGCTGGGCGGTGCAGGTCTACAACGCGGCCGAGGCGCTCCCGAACCTCATCAACCCGTTCTTCATGCTGCCGCTGCTCGGCATTTTGGGGTTGAAGGCGCGCGACATCGTCGGCTTCAGCTTCCTCCAGCTCATCGTCCACCTGCCGGTGGTGCTGTTCCTGCTCTGGGCGCTGGCCTTCACGCTCGAATATCACCCGCCGGTCCTGCCGGGGTGACGTGACCCGAGGGGCGGCCCGGTACTGGGCCGCCCAGGGCGGCGAGGCCGGGGGCCGCGGCCTTCTCGCGGTCCGGCGCAGGCTTCGGAATGAGATCGATCGCCTCAGCCGCCGCGGGCTGGGTCGAGAGGCCGGCGAACGGGGTCCGTGGCGGAAAGCGACACCGCTCGATGCGACGGCCTGCCCGCCGAGGCAAGCTTAGCCGTTTGATTCGGATCAAGGACGCTCGGGGGCACGATCGGTTGATGGGCGGGCCGGCCTGCCGGCGCCCGCATCACGAATGTCCGGATCGACGCCTTCCATGTCCATCTTCGCATCCAAGGGGATCGCCGCCCTCGCTGTGGCCGCCGCCCTTTGCGCTCCCCTGTCCATCGCCCGCGCCGCCGACCTGCCCGTTCGACCCGAGGGGCCCGAGGCGTCCGCCTACGTTCCGGTACAGTGGTCGCCCTGGATGGTGCGTCTGCGCGTGCTCGGCGTGATGCCCGATGAGGGGGCGCGCCTGTCGGCGGGCGGTGCGCCGCTCGCGGGCGCCCGCGTCGACATCTCCGATACGGTGGTCCCCGAACTCGACATCTCGTACTTCTTCACGAAGAACATCGCCGCCGAGCTCATCCTCGGTGTGACCCGGCACGGCATCAAGGGCGACGGCAGCCTCTCCGGCGCCCGCATCGGCAACACCTGGCTCCTGCCGCCGACGCTCACCCTGCAATACCATTTCGACGGATTCGGACCGTTCAAGCCCTATCTCGGCGCGGGCGTGAACTACTCGATCTTCTTCCACGAGCAGGCGCGGGGCGGCTTCACCAGCCTGCGCCTGTCGAACAGCGTCGCGCCCGCGCTACAGGCCGGTTTCGACTACATGCTCGACGCGCATTGGGGCCTCAACCTCGACGTGAAGAAGCTCTTCCTCGACACGAAGGTGAAGCTGAATGCGGGCGCGGTTCGCGGCCGGGTCGATCTCGATCCGTGGATCTTCGGCGGCGGCATCACCTACAAGTTCTGAGCCGCACCGCCGGGGCGGAGTCAGCGCCGCGCCGGCACGAGCACCGTGATGGCCGCGAGAAGCCAACCGGCCATCAGCACCACGCCGCCGCTCGGCGCCGCCATCGGGAAGAGCGGCGTGCCGGCGAGCGCCCGCAGGGCAAGGTCGCCCGAGAACAGCGCGAGGCCGAGAAGCAGTGCTGCCGCCGCAAGGCGGGCGAGAGCGCCACGGACGAGGCCGGCGGCGGAAAATCCGGTCAGGGCCAGGACTGCGGGCGCGTGGAAGAGGAGGAACTGTGCGGCGGTCTTCAGCGTCTCGCCGCCGCTGGTATGCGCCGCCGCCGCGCTCGCCGCGACGCCGAGCCCGCCAGCGATGGCCGCGACCGCGGCGAGGAGACGGTCGAGACCAGTCACGCGCCGCGGTCCTGCAGCAGCCGGGCGATGCTGGCGCGCAGCTCCGCCACGCCGCGGTCGTCGCGGCTCGAAGTCAGCAGCACTTCAGGATAGGCCGCCGGACGCTTGGCGAGCGCCGCCTGGATTCCGGCGATGCGCTTCTCGATCTCGGACTTCTTCAGCGCGTCGCCCTTGGTCAGCACGACCTGATACGAGACCGCCGCCTTGTCGAGCCCGTCGAGGAGGTCGGTGTCGATCTCCTTGAGGCCGTGGCGGGAATCGATCAGCAGGTAGACGCGGGCGAGGTTGGAGCGGCCCTTGAGGTAGGCGTGGATCAGTTTGGTCCAGGCCTCGACCTTGGCCTTCTCCACCGCCGCGTAGCCGTAGCCCGGCATGTCGACCAGCATCAGCCGCCCGCCGATGCGGAAGAAGTTGAGCTGCTGCGTGCGCCCCGGCGTGTGCGAGGTGCGGGCGAGCGTGTTTCGCCCGGTCAGCGCGTTGATGAGGCTCGACTTGCCGACATTCGAGCGGCCGGCGAAGGCGATCTCGACGCCCTCCATCGGCGGCAGGGCGCCCAGCGCCGGGGCGGCCGCGGTGAAGTCGGCGGCGCCGGCGAAGAGCAGGCGGCCGGCCTCCAGCAGTTCGGGGGTGGGTTCTGTCGTGGTGTCGGTCATGAGGATGTGCGCTCTCCCCCGTCCTCACGCGGTCCGGGGTCGGGATGGGGCCGCCGCGACGGCATCGCGGCAACTCGCCGGGACCGGCCCCAACCGCCTGCTCGTCGCGATCGCAGCCGTGCTCGCCGCCGGCGGTGGCAAACGCGAAGCGGATCCCGGGAGATCCCGGGATCCGCAACGGGCGACCTGTGGTTCGGCCGCCGGTTCAGCCCTTGGCCGCGGCGCTCTTGTTGCCGCGTTTGAACATGCCCCTGAGGTTGTCCCACAACTCCACCTTCACGCCGTTGCGGCGCATGATGATGTATTGCTGGATCACCGAGAGGGTGTTGTTCCAGGCCCAGTAGATCACGAGGCCGGCCGGGAACGAGCCGAGCATGAAGGTGAACACGATCGGCATGAAGGCGAAGACCTGCGCCTGGACCGGGTCGGGCGGCGCGGGGTTCATCTTCATCTGGATGAACATCGTGATGCCCATGATGATCGGCCACACGCCCAGATGGATGAAGTCGGGCGCAGCGAACGGCAGCAGGCCGAACAGGTTCATGATGCTCGTCGGATCGGGCGCGGCGAGGTCATGGATCCAGCCGAAGAACGGCGCGTGCCGCATCTCGATGGTGATGAACAGCACCTTGTAGAGCGCGAAGAAGACCGGGATCTGGATCAGAACCGGCCAGCACCCGGCGACCGGATTGATCTTCTCCTTCTTGTACAGCTCCATCATCGCCTGCTGCTGCTTCGTCCGGTCGTCCTTGTAGCGCTCCCGGATGGAGGTCATCTCGGGCTGCACGGCCTTCATCTTGGCCATGGAGACGTAGGACCGGTTGGCGATCGGCAGGAAGAAGATCTTCAGGATCAGGGTCACGAGCAGGATCGAGACGCCGAAATTGCCCAGCAGGTGGTAGAAGAAGTCCAGCGCCCGGAACATCGGCTTGGTCAGGAACCAGAACCAGCCCCAGTCGATCATCAGATCGAACTGCTTGATGCCGAGATCGCGCTCGTAGGCGTTGATCTGGTTGACCTCCTTGGCGCCCGCGAACAGGTGCTGGGTCGTGGCCGACGAGGCGCTCGGCGCCACGGTGACGGCGTCGCCCCGCACCGAGGTCTGGTAGATCTTGGTCGCGCCGTCGGTGCGCTCGGTGAAGGCGCCGGTGAAGGGCTTGTCCTGATCCGGGATCGCGGCGGCGGCCCAGTACTTGTCGGTGATGCCGACCCAGCCGCCGGTCACGTTCGACCACGCCTTGCCCTGCGTGGCGGCCCCGCCGTAGGCCGGCTCCTTGCCGACCTTGTCGTAGGTGTATTCCTGCAGGCCGTCGCTGCCGAGCACGCCGATCAGGCCCTCGTGCAGCACGTAGTAGCCCTGGGTCTGCGGCTTACCCCAGCGCGAGACGAGGCTGTAGGGATAGAGCGTCACCGGGTTGGCCGAGCTGTTCTCGACCTCGTCGCGCACCGTGAACATGAACTTGTCGTCCACGGCGACGATGCGCTTGAACAGCAGGCCCTGACCGTTGTCCCAGGTCAGCGTCAGCGGCTTGCCGGGGGCCAGCAGGTCGCCGTCCGCCTTCCAGAGCGTGTCGCCGTTGGGCAGCGGACCGGCATTGGCACCGACCCAGCCGAACTCGGCGTAGTACGGGTTGGCGCTGCCGGCGGGCGAGAGCAGCACGATGCGCGGGCTCTCGTCGCTGACGGTCTCATGGTAGTTCTTCAGGCTCACGTCATCGATGCGCGCGCCCTTGAGGCCGATCGAGCCGTAGAGGGCCGGCGTATCGATGCGCACGCGCGCGGAGCGGGCCAGCGCGTCCTCGCGGGAGATCGGCCCCTGCGCGGCGGCGCCCGGCACGGTGCCGGGCACGGGCGCGTTGGGGCTGCCTTCCCGCGGGCTCGGGGAAGGGATGCCGTCCGCCGATTGCGGCGCGGTGTTCTGCGCGGTCTGGCTCTGTACCGCCTGCCGTTGCCGCTCGCTGGCCGGCCCGGTGACGAAGTAATGCCAGCCAAGCAGGACCACCAGCGACAAGGCGATGGCGACGAACATGTTCGTCTTGTCGTTACCCATCGGTCGATCCGTCAGGCGCTTTCGATGTGGGGGGAAGTGAAGGCATGCCGCCCTTTTCCGGCCCCTTGCCCCGCCCGGAGCGGGAGCCGCCCCGGCGCGAGGGCTGCGAGGACGGTCGGGAGGCGTCGCCGGAGCGAGGCGGGGCCGGGCGCGTCACCGTGTGGAGCGCGCGGCGCAGATCGGCGACGAGGCTCTCGAAGGGCGCGTCGAGGGCAGGACGCCGGGCGATCACCACGACATCCGCTTCGATCGAGGGGGCTTCCGCCGCCACAGCGGCGACGGCGCTGCGCAGGCGTCGGCGGATCCGGTTGCGTTCGGTCGCATGCCCCACGCGCTTGGTGATGGTGAAGCCGAGGAAGACACCCTCGGCAGGCCCGCCGTCGCGGGTCTCGCCCGGATCGCGCAGGCGCCCCTGGGCGCTCATGCGCTCGGTATGGAAGCGCCGGCCCTGGGCAGCTGCCAGGAAGTCCGGGCGCCGCCGGAGACGGCCGATCGTCGACACGGGCGCTCCGATCCCGATTCGCGGGCTCGTGTTGCGAAGGCGGCGCCGCGCGGCGGCGGCGCCACGGGTAGGTCAGGCCGAGAGGCGCTTGCGGCCGTGCGCGCGGCGGGCGGCGATGACCTTGCGGCCGCCGGCGGTGGCCATGCGGGCACGGAAGCCGTGACGGCGCTTACGGACGAGCTTGCTCGGCTGGTAGGTTCTCTTCATGGTCGGTCTCCGGCGGTCGAGGTGTCGACCCGGCGGCGCTCGTGAACAGCGCGCGGACCGTGGCGTGAGCCTCGAAATGGGATCTGCAAACGCGAAGGGCGCCCGGAACGGGGCGCCGCTTCGCAATGGCGCGGCTTATGGCGGAGGGGGCGCCGCAAGTCAATGACGGCAGCCCGACGCACCTGCACCGCGCCGGCCGCATCCCTGGCCACCCCCGAGTGGGGCCGCCTGTATTGGGCCGGAAACGGCCAAGGTTGTCGCGTTTCCAGTGCCGGATCTTGTGTTTTCCTTCGAGAAAATCGCCCCGTTCCAGGGAATCCGGCGTCCGATTAACGGCGTGTTAACCTTTCCGGTTCACAAAGAGGCACATCCAGATTGTCTGGATCCCGATAGGGATCTCCGTCCAGTCTGTTTGATGCCTCCCTGTAAGACTCCTGACAGCCGCTCCTCCGGGGCGGCTTCTTTTTTGGCGCTGGTCCGCTCTCACCCGCGGAGGTCCCTCGACCCCGGCGGCGCCGTTAACGTTAAAAAGACGTGAACCGCCTTTCGGCTCGCGTTCGGCGCTACACTTGCCCCACTGGCCGCATTCGCACCGAAATCGTCCCGATCCGGGGCAGATGGTTCGCCGGCGGTACAGGAGGCAGGATGACCGAGTTCGATGTCACGTTCCGGGACGACCGCGAGTGGGTGAGCTTCGGCGAGTCCTACGTGTCGTCGGAAGCCTTCAAGACCCTGTTCCGCGAGGGCATGCTGCTGGTCGAGGAGACCGCGGCCTATCTCGACGGGGAGGGGAGGGCCGAATCACGGCTGATCTCCCGCGATGCGACGCTGGCCTATGCCAGCGAGAGCATGCGCCTCACCACGCGGCTGATGCAGATCGCCTCGTGGCTGCTGGTGCAACGGGCGGTCTCCGAAGGCGAGATCTCGCTGAGCCAGGCGCAGGAGGAGAAGACCCGCGTCAAGCTCGCCGAATCGGAGCGGACCCTGCCGGAGACCGGCGACACCTTCGCCGAGTTGCCGCTGCGGCTTCAGGATCTCGTGCGCCGCTCGCGCCGGCTGCACACCCGCATCCTTCATCTCGATGCGCTGATCAGCGAGGACCGTCCGGCGCCGGTGCCGCGGGAGAGCCCGGTGACGGCGCAGTTCGGTCGCCTCCAGGCGGCCTTCGGCGGGAAGTGAGACGCGAGCGACCGTTTCATCGTGCACCATTCCGGGGCGCCGATCGGCGAACCCGGAATCCACGACCGGTCTGGACGCGACGGCACGCTCTCGCATCACCGATGGCGTCCGGGTTGCGCTACGCGGCGCCGGAATGACGGTGTCGGGGACAACCCCAAAGTCAGTCGTCGGGAACGGTGCGCGACTTCACGATGGTGCCCACATACGAAAACGGCGCCGCAAGCGGCGCCGTTTCGACAGGTCGGGCTCTCGCCCGAATCCAAAAATCACTTCTTGCCGAAGCCGAGGCCACCGAAGCGCGAGTTGAAGCGCGAGACGCGACCGCCGCGATCGAGCATCTTCTGCTCGCCGCCGGTCCAGGCCGGGTGCGTGGTCGGGTCGATGTCCAGGTTGAGGACGTCGCCTTCCTTGCCGTAGGTCGACCGGGTCTTGTACTCGGTGCCATCGGTCATCACGACCTTGATGAAGTGGTAGTCGGGGTGCTCGGTCCCCTTGGCCTTGCCGGCCTCGTTCTTTGCCATGACGAATTCCTGAGGTAGCACGCCGGCCGACCCCGCCACTCAGGGGAAGAGCCAGGGGCAAAACATCGCGCGCATTCCGATGAAGGCGCGCCTATACCTCAGCCTCGGACGACGGACAAGAGAGGGCGGGCGGATCGGTGTGATCCCGCCGAAGGATGGCCCGGCCGTCGGCCATGATGGGCGCGCAGATCCGGCGCGAACTGGAAATCCGGGCGGGCGCTGCTTATGCGGTGGCGTACAAGACAGAAGCGGCCGGGACGGAAACGGCACGGAACGGGACGAAACGATGTCGAGGAATGATGGCCCGCAGGCGTGACGCGTCGTCCGGCGCAACGGGCGACCTGCGGGACGACCCGCGGGCGGCTCTCCGGGGGCGGGCGCCGCTCGGGGCGCTCAAACCCCTGATCCCCTTCGCGAGCCGCTATCGCGGCCGCATCCTCGCGGCGCTGATCTCGCTGATCGCGGCATCGGGCGCGACGCTGGTCGTGCCGATCGCGATTCGCCGGGTGATCGACCATGGCTTCTCGCCGGAGGGGCAGGCGCTCATCAACTCGTACTTCGTGGCGCTGCTCGGGGTCGTGGCGGTGCTCGCGGTGTCGAGTGCCGGCCGCTACTATTCGGTGGTGACGCTGGGCGAGCGCGTCGTGGCGGATCTGCGCTCGGCGGTGTTCGCGCGGCTGACGAGCCTCGATCCGACCTTTTTCGACAAGTCGCAGTCGGGCGAGATCGTCTCGCGGCTGACGGCGGACGCGACCCAGGTCAAGGCGGTGTTCGGCGTCTCGATCTCGATCCTGCTGCGCAACCTGTTCCTGTTCGTCGGTGCCGTCGTGATGATGGTCTGGACGAGCCCCGGCCTGTCGATCCTCGTGCTCGCGGCGATTCCGCTCATCGTCTTCCCGCTGATCCTGTCGGGCCGCGGCGTGCGCCGCCGCTCGCGGGCGGCGCAGGACCGGCTCGCCGATGCCTCCGCCTACGCGGCGGAGGCCGTGGGCGCCGTGCGCACCATGCAGGCCTTCGGCATGGGCCGCGCCACCGCCGAGCGCTTCGCGGGCGCCTCCGAGAACGCCTACCGGGCGGCGCGCGCCTCGATCACCGCGCGCGCCCTGCTCACGGGTGTGGCGATCTTCCTGATCTCGGCCTCGGTGGTCGGCGTCCTATGGTACGGCGCCAAGGGCGTGCTCGCGGGCAGCATGAGCGCCGGCCTGCTCTCGCAATTCGTCCTCTACGCCGTGTTCGGCGCCAGCGCGCTCGGCCAACTCTCCGAGGTCTACGGCGAACTCGCCCAGGCCGCGGGCGCCGCCGAGCGCCTCGGCGAGATCCTGGCCGCCGAGCCGGCGATCCGCTCGCCCGAGCACCCGGTCGCCTTGCCGAGCCCGGCCCGCGGCGCGGTCGCGTTCGAATCGGTGCGCTTCCGCTACCCGACCCGGCCCGAACACGCGGCGCTCGACGGCATCTCCTTCACGGCCGCGCCGGGCGAACGCATCGCCCTGGTCGGCCCCTCGGGCGCCGGCAAGACCACGGTGCTGCAACTGCTCCTGCGCTTCTACGATCCCGACGAGGGCCGCGTGACCATCGACGGGGTGCCCCTGCCGCAGGCCGATCTCGACGCCCTGCGCGCGCGCCTCTCCCTCGTGCCGCAGGATCCGGTGGTGTTCTCCGGCACGGTCCTGGAGAATATCCGCTACGGCCGCCCCGGCGCCAGCGAGGCGGAGGTCGAGGAGGCGGCCCGGCTCGCCAATGCCGACGGCTTCATCCGCGCCCTGCCGCAGGGCTACGCGACCCTGCTCGGCGAGCGGGGCACCACGCTCTCGGGCGGGCAGCGCCAGCGCATCGCCATCGCCCGCGCCATCCTCAAGGACGCGCCGGTCCTGCTCCTCGACGAGGCGACCTCGGCGCTTGACGCCGAGAGCGAGCGCGCGGTGCAGAACGCCCTCGACCGGCTGATGCAGGGCCGCACCACCCTGGTGATCGCCCACCGGCTCGCCACCATCCGCGCCGCCGACCGGATCCTCGTCTTCGACGGCGGCAAGATCGTCGAGGAAGGCACGCACGAGAGCCTGCTCGCCCGCGGCGCCCTCTACGCGCAACTGGCGAGCCTGCAATTCGCCGACAGCTTCGACGAGAGCGCCCGCGCCCGCGATCCGCGCGCCAAGCACGCGGCGGAATAAGGCGCATCGTCCCGGAGGGTGGTTTTCCGGCCCTCGGGGCAAGACGAGGCTCGGACGCAGGCAAGGGAGATCCATGGACCTCACCCGCTTTCCCCGCGTGGCACTCACCGACGGGCCGACGCCGATCCGCTCCCTCGACCGGCTCTCGACCCATCTCGGGCACGAGCTGAACGGCGTGCGCCTGTTCGTGAAGCGCGACGATGTCGGCCCGGTCGGCCTGGGCGGCAACAAGCTGCGCAAGCTCGAATTCCTGCTCGGCCAAGCGCTGGCGGAATGGGCCGATACGGTGATCACCGTCGGCGCGCTGCAATCGAACCACGCCCGGCTCACCGCCGCCGCGGCCGCGCGGATGGGGCTGGCCTGCGAGCTGTTCCTCACCCGCAGCGTTCCGCGGGAGGATGCCGACTACACCGGCAACGGCAACCGGCTGCTGCAGGATCTGTTCGGCGCCCGCGTCCACCTGCTGCCGGGCGAGGCCGATTCGCTGGCGCTGGCCGAGGCGCGGGCGGAGGAATTGCGCGCGGAGGGGCGGCGCGTCTTCGTCTTCCCGTCGGGTGGGTCGAGCCCGCTCGGCTGCCTGGGCTACGCCGCCTGCGCCGCCGAAATCCTGGAACAGTCGGGCAATCTCGGCCTCGCGTTTGCCCGCATCGTCGTGCCGAACGGCAGTTCCGGCACCCATGCGGGGCTGGCGGCGGGCCTCGCCGCCCTCGGCCGCGACCCGCATCTGACCCATTCCTACACCGTCCTCGCCCCCGAGCCCGAGGCGCGGGCGGCGACGCTGGCGAAGGCCCGCGACACCCTCGCCCTGATCGACGGCCACGCGGCGCTCTCCGATGATGCCATCCGCGTGGACGGCGCCCATCGCGGGCCGGGCTACGGCGTCCCGACCGAGGGGATGCGCGAGGCGGTACGGCTGATGGCGCGGACGGAAGGGCTGCTGCTCGATCCCGTCTACAGCGGCAAGGCGTTTGCCGGCCTGCTGCACGACGTGCGCGCGGGGGCCTATGCCCGCGGGGATGCGGTCCTGTTCGTGATGACCGGCGGGGTGCCGGGATTGTTCGCGTATCGGAGTGAATTCTGATCGAGCCCGGCGATCACTTCATTTCGGTCTGAATCCAATAATAGCTTCGTTGGATAACAAGCGTCTTGATGACTTTCGCCGGGCTCCCGATTTTTAGGATGTCGATCCTGGGCTGGTTGGTCCATCCGGACAGGATCGAGTATTGAGCCGGTCCCTCCCGGAAGGACACGTTGCCGGTGGCATGAAGAAGGTCGCCGGCCTGTGGTTTGAGATCGAGGCCTGAGCCGTCTGTGAAGTTCTTTTCCTTCCATGCCCCGTCGCTCGTCAGATGGCCGTAATATGACCATCCGGTTATGGTAGTCTTGCCTTCGGACGGAGTGTCGTTTTTATTCTCGTTTGCCTGCGCGACGTCATGGTCGGTGACACTAGGCGCCGATGTGTTCTGGGCTTGGCTACTGGTCCCGGAAACTGGCCTCTCCGTCTGTAATGGGGTGCCGGAGAGCGGCACGGGTTTGTCGTTGGGCTGTGTCGAATACACGTGATAGGCAAGCAAACCAATGCCAATCAGGAATATCACCGTCGATTTCGATCCGTTGATCTTAGCGCCTGCAAATCTCAGTCCGGTACGGGAGCCGGTTGCTGAGATAGCAACATTAAATACGATTAATACCGCGCCGAGTGCGGCGAGGATCTGCCCCAACGTTTGAAATCCATTGAACTCAAACATGATCGTTGCCTGCAAAAAGATGCCGGCGATACTAGAAAAACACCATCGGAATATCAAGTTCCGATCAAGCTTTCCGATGACCGGCTGCGCACAGGCGAGATTTATAGTGAGGTGAGTCCGAAGGTTTTTCTGGAATGAGGCTGCGTGCGGAAAGCAGGGCGCAGGCTTACAACGGTTACCGCTCCGTCAGCTTCATCTCGATCCGGCGGTTGCGCGCATAGGCGTCCTCGCTCGTTCCCGAATCGAGCGGCTGGAACTCGCCGAAGGCGCCGGCCAGGAGGCGCTGCGGCGGGATGCCCTTGGTCCGCAGGTACTGCACCACCGCGATGGCGCGCGCCGCCGAGAGCGCCCAGTTCGAGGGGAACTGCGCCGACTGGATCGGTCGCGCATCGGTGTGGCCGTCGACGCGCAGCACCCACGGGATGTCGGCGGGGATCTCCTTGGCGATGTCGAGGATCGCCCCGGCGATCCGGTCGAGTTCCGGGCCGGCTTCGGGCTTCAGGGCGGCGGAGCCCGCCGCGAACAGCACCTCGGATTGCAGCACGAAGCGGTCGCCGACGATGCGCACATCGGTGCGGCTGCCGATGATCTGGCGCAGGCGCCCGAAGAAGTCCGAGCGGTAGCGGGCGAGTTCCTGCACCCGCTGGGCGAGCGCCACGTTGAGGCGGCTGCCGAGTTCGGCGATGCGGGCCTGACTCTCGCGGTCGCGGGCTTCGGAGGCCGCCAGCGCATCCTCAAGGGCCGCGAGCTGGCGGCGTAGCGCCCTGATCTGCTCGTTGAGTAGCTCGACCTGATTCTGCGCCCGCTGCGTCGCGCCGCGCTCTGCGGCGAGCTGCGCATCGACGTCGGCGCTCTTGCCCTGCGCCGCCTCGCTGGCATCGGCGAGCGCCCGGAGCCGGTCGCGCTCGGCCTCGGTGGCGGTCAGAGTGTTGCGCAGGCCCGCGGCCGCCTCTTCCTGGGCGCGGCGGCCGGAGCGCTCCAGCGCCAGCAGGTCGGTGAGGTCGGCGATCTGGCGGTTGAGGCGGTTGAGGACCGCGTCGCGCCCGGTCAATTCCTGAGAGAGGAAGAACTGCCCCACCACGAAGACGGTGAGCAGGAACACGACCGCGAGCAGGAGCGTCGCGAGCGCATCGACGTAGCCCGGCCAGACGTTCAGGCTGCGCTGCGAGCGCGCGCGGATCGAGGCCATGCTCCTAGTTCACCTTCTCGCGCGCCAGCCGTTCGAGAACCTGCTTCAGCTCGCGCTCGCGGGCCGCCTGCGCCTCGACCCAATCGCGGATCATCTGCTGCTCGGCGCGCATGTGCTGCACGAGCCCCTGGATGCCCTCGGCGAGGTTGGTCATGGCCTGGGTCGCACCCCGGCCCCCGGCGCCCTCGGCGATGACGCCGCTCAAACGGTCCACCGCCGCCTGCAGCTCGCGGGCGACGGTTGGATCGTATTCCGGCGCGGGGCGGGCGGCGATGGCCGTGGGGGCGACCGCCTGCTCCTCGCCGGAGACAAGCCAGTCCTCCAACTCGTTGTGGAAGCGCGAATGGGCCTGCCCCGCCTGAAGGTCGAGGAAGCCGACGATCAGCGAGGAGGCGAGGCCGAACAGCGAGGCCGAGAAGGCGAGGCCGATGCCGGAGAGGGGCACCGCGAGCCCGCTCTTGAGTTCGTCGAACATCACGGCCGCATCGCCGCCGCCGCGCATGCCGCCGATCACCGAGCCCACCGCCGAGAGCGTCTCGATCAGGCCCCAGAAGGTGCCGAGCAGGCCGAGCAGGATCAGGATGCCGGCGATGTAGCGCAGGATCTCCCGGCCTTCGTCCAGCCGCACGGCGGTGGTGTCGAGATGCGCGCGGGTGCTCGACAGCGTCAGGCCCTCGCGCCGGGCCGCGATGGCGGGCAGCAGGGGGGCGAGCAGGGCCGGCCGGTCCTTCGGGTTCTGCCCGGCGGCGACCGCATTGACGTAGCGGACCTCGCGAAACAGCCGCGTCACCTGCCCGAAGGCGAGGAGCACCGCGATCAGCAGCACGCCGAGGATGAGCCCGTTCAGACCGGGGTTGGCGAGGAAGGCCGGGGTGATCTGCTTGTAGAGGACGAAGGCGAGGAAGCCTGCGAGCGCCAGGAACACCAGCATCCGCACCAGCGTCATGCCGGGCCGGGCGAGGGGGGGCGTGTCGAGGGACGCGGAACGGGCCGCCATCGGGTCCATACTCGTGTTGGGCCTGACGCCGGGACCGGCGGCACCGCTGCGACAAAACCGGCGGCACTCTGGCGGCTCGGCCTGCCGCGATCAAGTCACAGTGCGGCAGCGTCCGACGAGCGCCGAGGCGGCCTCAATCCCATTCGCGCGGCCAAGTCTCTTCCAGATGCGGCCCGAGCCGGACCGCCCAGACGCGCCGGGCCAGTCCCGTCGCGTCGTCGGTCTCGACCGCGATGCCGCACAGGGTGCCCTCGCCGGTGGCCGCCTCGAGCCGCGAGCCCGGCGTCTTCTGCAGGAAGCGGCGCACCGGTTCGTCCTTCTGCATCCCGAGGATCGAATCGTAGTCGCCGCACATCCCGGCATCCGAGAGGTAGGCGGTGCCGTGGGGCAGGATGCGGTGGTCGCCGGTCGGCGCATGGGTATGGGTGCCGACGACGAGGCTGGCGCGGCCGTCGAGGAAATGCGCCATGGCCTGCTTCTCGCTGGTGGCCTCGGCATGCATGTCGACGATGACGGCATCGGCCGCCGCGCCGAGCGGGCAGGCGTCGAGTTCCCGGTCGGCGGCGGTGAAGGGATCGTCGAGGGGGTCGAGATAGATGCGGCCCATCACGTTGACCACGAGCACGCGGGCGCCGCGGGCCGTCTCGATCACCGTCGCACCCCGGCCCGGCGTGCCGGGCGGGTAGTTCGCCGGCCGGATCAGCCGCGGCTGGCGAGCAATGAAGACGAGCGCCTCGCGCTGGTCGAAGGAGTGGTTGCCGAGCGTCACCGCGTCGGCGCCGGCCTGAAGGATCTCGTCGCAGATCGACTCGGTGATGCCGAAGCCGCCGGCCGCGTTCTCGCCGTTGATCACCACGCAGTCGAGGCGCCAGCGCTCACGCAGGCCGGGGAGCCGCTCGGTGACGGCGTGGCGGCCGGGGCGCCCGACGATGTCGCCGAGGAAGAGGATACGCATCGTGAGAAGATCTAGCTTTGCCGGAGCGGCACGGGTCCGGTCTCGGTCACGAGATGGTCGAGGGGGCGGTCGTGCGGCTCCGCCGGGACGCGCTCGATCTCCTGCACGGAGAAGGCGATGCCGACCGTCAGCACGGGGCCGTTCTTCGAGAGCCGCTCGATCGCCTGATCGTAGTAGCCGGCGCCGTAGCCGATGCGCTGGCCCGCGCGGTCGAAGGCGGCGAGCGGCACGATCAGGGCGCTGGGGTCGAGCGGGGGCAGGTCGTCGTGCGGCTCGCTGAGGCCGAAGCCGCCGGTCACCAGCGCCTCGCCCGCGCGCCATTCGCGGAAGACGAGGCCCTGCTTGGTGACCTTCGGTAATGCGACACGCTGGCCGCGGGCGAAAAAGCGCTCGATCAGCGGGCGCGGGTCGATCTCGGAGCGGATCGGCCAGAAGGCGCCGACCAGCGGCGCTTCCGCCAACTCGGGAAGCCCGGCGATGATCTCGGCGGCGCGCAGTGAGCCGGCGGCGCGGGCCTCGGGCGAGAGCGCGTCGCGACGCTTGAGCGCCTCGGCGCGGAGACTCGCCTTGAGCGAGCGTTCGGGGGAAGAGTGCGGAGCCACTTGAGCCGTTGGAGTGTCGATCCCGGGAAACCTACAGAGTAGGTGGGCGCCGTGTTGGCCAAGTCCACGGACGAGGCCAGTGACAGCTCCCTAGGGAGTCGATAAGGCCCCGGGGAAAGTTCTCCTGACGAACTCTGCAGCCCCGCCCGCCAGAGATAGACGCGCCGGGGCTCGGGCGCCAGGGGGCGAACGCGTCGCGCCCCAGAAATTCGAAGCCGGCGCGCTGATTCCCCGGCGGCCCCCTGCTTCGCGCCGGCCTCGATCAGCCGCCGCGCTCGGCCTCGCCCTTGCCGCCGGAAGACCCGACAGGCTGCCCCGACAGGGCGCGGGCGAGGCGGTCGATGCGCTCGGCGGCGATGCCGACGCCGCCGGCGAGCCGCGCCTGTTCGGCGGCGCCGTGGGCCGCGTTCCGCTCCAGCTCGGCGATACGGCGGCGGGCCTCGTGCAGCTCGTCGGCGAGCGTCAGCGAGGCCATGACGTGCAGGCGCATGTCGCCGATCTCGCCGAAGGTGCCGCGCATCTCGGTGACGCGGTCGTCGAAGCTCTTGGCCAGGGCCGCGAGATGGTCCTCCTCGCCGGGGCCGCAGGCCATCCGGTAGCTCTTGCCCGCGATGGTGACGTTGACGTGCGGCATCCGCGTTTGAACCTGACTCGAACTCAGCGCCCGGCGGGGCCGGACAGGACGTCTTCCACGGTCTCGATGGCGCGATCGAGGCGGCGGTTCACCTCGCCGGTGGTGCTCGTCATCCGGGCGAGCCGCGCGCCGGCCGCATCGAGTTCGGCGGCGAGCCGCACACGGTCTTCCTCGAGCAGGGCGAATTCCGTCTCGCGGTCGCCGCGGCTGCGCTCGGCCTCGAGCTTGCGCGCCACCGCCGTCTCGAGCAGCGCCAGCGCCGTGTCGAGCCGGTGCAGCGCCTCTTCCAGGTTGCCGGCCTCCTGCGCCCTCGTCTGCCCCGCCTTCGAATCTGCTCGCGCCATATCCACCTGTCGTCTGCCACCTCGGAGAGTCGCCACGGAACGCGCCCCGCGCCGTCGCGGCCAGGAAGCAAAGGGCGGACGGCGGAAGGACTTTCGCGGTACTCCGAACCCTCGCTCCGAACAGGTTTCAGCCAAGAGCATTCGAAATTCCAGCCAATTCACAGGCCTGCCCACGATCTTTGACAGCCCCGGTCGCCATGTTAGAGAGCCCGCGCCCGGCCCCGATCCCCCGGCGCGGGGCCGCCCTACGGATTCCAGACCCGTGACCCTCCCCGGCTCCCCGCTCAGACCGTCCGCCGATCGGACGGGTGCGGGCCGCGTCACGGTTCATCCCCCGTTCAGTGCCGCCCCGCTTGGAGCGGTCCCGATGTCACCGGGCGCCGCGCGCGCGAGCCGCCGGCCGGCCCGATCCGTTTTCCATCGGCGCGCGGGTGCGCCCCATCACGAAGGAGTCACGCCGTGACCGTCAAGGTTGCCATCAACGGGTTCGGGCGCATCGGCCGCAACGTGCTGCGCGCCATCGTCGAGGCCGGCCGCACCGATATCGAGGTCGTCGCGATCAACGATCTCGGCCCGGTCGAGACCAACGCCCACCTGCTCCGCTACGATTCCGTGCACGGCCGCTTCCCGGCCGAGGTCGCGGTCGAGGGCGACGACATCGTCATCAACGGAAAGCGCATCCGCGTCACCGCCGTGCGCAATCCGGCCGAGCTGCCCCACCGCGATCTGGGCGTCGATATCGCGCTCGAATGCACCGGCATCTTCACCTCGAAGGACAAGGCCAAGGCCCATCTCGATGCGGGCGCCAAGCGCGTCCTCGTCTCGGCGCCCGCCGACGGCGCCGACCTCACGGTGGTCTACGGCGTGAACCACGAGAAGCTCACGGGCGAGCACCTCGTCGTTTCCAACGCCTCCTGCACCACGAATTGCCTCGCGCCGGTCGCCAAGGTGCTCGACGAGACGGTGGGGATCGAGCGCGGCTTCATGACCACGATCCACTCCTACACCAACGACCAGCCCTCGCTGGATCAGATGCACAAGGATCTCTACCGGGCCCGCGCCGCGGCGCTCTCGATGATCCCGACCTCGACCGGTGCGGCCAAGGCCGTCGGCCTCGTCCTGCCGGAGCTGAAGGGCAAGCTCGACGGCACCGCGATCCGCGTGCCGACCCCGAACGTCTCGGCGGTCGATCTCGTCTTCACCGCCAAGCGCCAGACCTCGGTCCAGGAGATCAACGACGCGATCAAGGCGGCGGCTGCCGGCCCGCTCAAAGGCGTGCTCGGCGTGACCGACCGGCCGAACGTGTCGATCGACTTCAACCACGACCCGCACTCGTCCACCTTCCACCTCGACCAGACCAAGGTCATGGACGGCACGTTTGTCCGCATCCTGTCCTGGTACGACAACGAGTGGGGCTTCTCGAACCGCATGGCCGACACCGCCGTGGCCATGGCCAAGCTGATCTGACGCTCTAGCTTCACCTCGGACGGGGCGGCCGGTCTGAGCGCCGGCCGCCCCCGATGCCTTCGAGTGCCCTGAGGCGAGCCTGCCTCGCCCGAAGCCAAGGTGCGTATGCGATGAGTGAGACTTCGCCGACCCGGTCTTCCGGGACCGACTTCATTCCCCCGTCCTCGAGCCCGGCTCCCGCCTCCGCGGCGCCGGCCGCCGTGCCCGCGCAGCCTTCCGTCGGCCGGGCCGAACTGCCCGCCTCCGGCGCGATCAACCACGCCGACCAGCTCGCCCGCATCGAGGACAAGACGGCGCGGATCGAGGACAAGTACGCCCGCTCCGAAGCGCTGCTCTCGCGCGTCGAGGAGAAGGTCGAGTCCTCGTCGGCCCGCATGAACGACGCCGCCCGCCAGGCCGACCTCTCGTCCCTGCGCAGCGAGGTCCGCACCCTTTCCGACCGGGTCGGACGCCTGCCGGGCACCGGTGCCCTGGTGCTGACCGCCATCATCACCGCCGTGCTGACCGTCGCCCTGATGGTCGCCGTGCAGCGGCTGAACCTCGATCGGATGCTGCCGCACAGCCTCAGTGGTCAGGGCCAGACGAACTCCGCCAATCCGACGTCCAATCCCCCCGCCTCCAACCCTTAAGAAGCGACCCGACGCCGCCATGACGGATTTCCGCACCCTCGACGATGCCGGCCCGCTCCAGGGCAAGCGCGTGCTGCTGCGCGTCGATCTCAACGTGCCGATGGAGGGCGGCCGCGTCACCGACGCGACCCGGATCGAGCGCGTGGTGCCGACGATCCGCGAGATCGCGGAGGCGGGCGGGCGCGTGATCCTGCTGGCGCATTTCGGCCGCCCCAAGGGCAAGCCGGAGCCGAAGGATTCGCTGAAGCCGATCCTGCCGACGCTGTCCGAGAAGCTCGGGCGGCCGGTGGCCTTCGGCGAGGATTGTGTCGGCGAGGCCGCCGCCAAGGCGGTCGCGGCGCTCAAGGACGGCGACGTGCTGCTTCTCGAAAACACCCGTTACCACGCGGGCGAGGAGAAGAATGCTCCCGAGTTCGCGCAGGCGCTCGCGGCCAACGGCGACCTCTACGTCAACGAGGCCTTCTCCGCCGCCCACCGGGCGCACGCCTCGACCGAGGGGCTCGCCCGCCTGCTGCCGGCCTATGCCGGCCGGCTGATGCAGGCCGAACTCGATGCCCTGACCAAGGGCCTCGAAGCGCCGGCCCGGCCGGTGATCGCCATCGTCGGCGGCGCCAAGGTCTCGACCAAGATCGACCTCCTCGAAAACCTCGTCGCCAAGGTCGACATGCTGGTGATCGGCGGCGGCATGGCCAACACCTTCCTGCACGCGCAGGGCAAGGATGTCGGCAAGTCGCTGTGCGAGAAGGATCTCGCCGAGACCGCGCAGCGCATCCTGACGGCTGCCAAGGAGAAGAACTGCACCATCATCCTCCCGGCGGACGCGCTCGTCGCTCGCGAGTTCAAGGCCAATGCCGAGAACGAGACGGTGACGGTGGACGCCGTGCCCTCCGACGCGATGATCCTCGATGTCGGCGCGTCCTCGATCGCCACGATCGACGGCGCCATCGACGAGGCGCGCACCCTCGTCTGGAACGGCCCGCTGGGCGCCTTCGAGCTGACCCCGTTCGATACCGGCACGGTGGCGGTGGCTCAGCACGCCGCCCGGCGGACCAGGGCCGGCCAGCTCGTCAGCGTGGCCGGGGGCGGCGACACGGTGGCGGCCCTCAACCATGCCGGCGTCGGCGAGGATTTTTCCTACGTCTCCACGGCCGGCGGCGCCTTCCTCGAATGGCTGGAGGGCAAGGAATTGCCGGGCGTCGAGGCGTTGCGGGCGAAGGCCTGAGGCGCGCATTCGAGCACGCCCCTCCCGCAGGGAGCCGGGCGTGACGTCATCGCTAGTTTTTCACGCCGCGGCCCCGGCTCGCGCCGCGGCAGGACCTATATGGGCGTCAGCACGGGACAGGCCCGGCTGAGGCCGCATCGTACGAGGATCGCACCATGGCACGCATCACCCTTCGGCAGCTTCTCGACCACGCCGCCGAGTACGGCTACGGCGTGCCCGCGTTCAACCTGAACAACATGGAGCAGGGGCTGGCCATCATGGCGGCGGCCGATGCCACCGACTCGCCGGTGATCCTCCAGGCGAGCCGCGGCGCCCGCGCCTACGCCAACGACGTGGTGCTGGCCAAGCTCATCGACGGCCTCGTCGAGATCTACCCGCACATCCCCGTCTGCATGCATCTCGACCACGGCAACAACGAAGCCACCTGCGCCACGGCGATCCAGTACGGCTTCACCTCGGTGATGATGGACGGCTCGCTGAAAGCCGACGGCAAGACCCCGGCCGATTACAACTACAATGTCGAGATCACTCGGAACGTCACCAAGATGGCCCATTGGGCCGGCGTCTCGGTCGAGGGCGAACTCGGCGTGCTGGGCTCGCTGGAGAGCGGCCAGGGCGAGGCCGAGGACGGCCACGGCGCCGAGGGCGTCCTCTCCCACGATCAGCTCCTGACCGACCCGGACGAGGCGGTGAAGTTCGTGGCCGCGACCAAGGTCGATGCGCTGGCCGTCGCCATGGGCACCAGCCACGGCGCCTACAAGTTCACGAGGCAGCCCGACGGCGACGTGCTGGCGATGGGCGTGATCGAGGAGATCCACCGCCGCCTGCCGACGACCCACCTCGTCATGCACGGCTCCTCCTCGGTGCCGCAGGACCTGCAGGACATCATCAACCAGTACGGCGGCCAGATGAAGCCGACCTGGGGTGTGCCGGTCGAGGAGATCCAGCGCGGCATCAAGCACGGCGTGCGCAAGATCAACATCGACACCGACAACCGCATGGCGATGACCGGCCAGATCCGGAAGGTGCTCTCCGAGAGCCCGGCCGAGTTCGACCCGCGCAAGTATCTCAAGCCCGCCATGGAGGCGATGACCAAGCTCTGCAAGCAGCGCTTCGAGGAGTTCGGCACCGCTGGGAACGGCTCGAAGATCCGCCCTATTTCGGTGGCCGACATGGCCAAGCGCTACGCCAGCGGCTCCCTCGACCCGAAGATCGACGCCTGATCCCCGATGCCCGCTTCTGACGCGGCGGCGCCGCGGCCCCGCCTCGCCCTCCTCACACCCTACGGCCTCGGGCCCTCCGAGGCCGAGGCGACCGCTGCGGCGCTCGATGCGGCCTGCGCCGCGGGCGACGTGGCGGCGGTGATCCTGCGGTTGGCGGTCGCCGACGAGCGCAGCCTCGTCACCCTCGTCAAGCGTTTGGCACCGTCGGCGCAGGAACGCGGCGCGGCGGTGCTCGTCTCCGTGCCGGGCTTCACCGGCGACGTCGTCTCCGTTGCCGCCCGCGGCGGAGCCGACGGCGTGCATCTCGACCGTGCCGACGAGGAAACCCTGCGCGATCTGCGCCGGCGCCTGCGCGACGGGCGCATCCTCGGGACGGGCGGCGTGCTCGGCTCGCGGGATGCGGCGATGGTCGCGGGCGAGACCGGCGTCGATTACCTGATGTTCGGCGGGCTCTTCCCCGACGGGGTCGCCCCCGACGCCGAGGAGGTGCGCGAGCGCGCCACGTGGTGGGCCGAGATCTTCGAGACGCCCTGTATCGCGGTCGCGACGGCTGCCGAGGACGTGGCGGCGCTCGCGGGGACGGGCGCCGAGTTCGTCGGGCTCGAAAGCGTCCTGTGGCGCGATGATCCCGAAGGCGTGCGGACCGCGCAGGCGCAGCTCGACAAGGCGCGATGACGTTTTTCGGTAATCGGCATCTGACGACGGCCCTCGAAACCCTCGCCCCGCAAAGGGGGGAGGGGAAGGCGTGTGCCTTCAAAGGAAGGGGCGTTGGCCGAGTCCGTGATCTCTCCCTTGCGGTGCTGAGCGCCTGCGCCATCCTCGCGTTTGATGTCGGGGGGCTGCGCGCCGCGCCGAAACAGCCGACGGCGAAGGAGCCCCCTGCGCCGGCGACGGCGAAACCGAACCCGCTCGATCTGAAGCGCGAGCTGCCCTCGCCCTACTCGGCGAACGCCGAGGGGGCGAGACCGGCGACCGCCAACCCCGACGCGGATGCCGCCTACGGCGCCTATCAGCGCGGCCGCTACGTCACCGCCTTCCGCGAGGCGACCAAGCGCATCGAGGCGAACCCGAAGGACGCCGCGGCGATGACGCTGCTCGGCGAACTCTACAACCAGGGCCTCGGGGTCAAGCAGGATCCCAAGCGCGCCCACGAGTGGTACCGGCTCGCCGCCGCGCAGAACGACGCCAACGCCATGGCCTCCCTCGGCCTGATGGCGATGGACGGGCGCGGGCAGCCCAAGGACGAGAAGGCGGGCCGCGCCTGGCTCGAACAAGCGGCGCGCAAGGGGCAGCCCAGTGCGAGCTACAATCTCGCGCTGATCCAGCTCGCCGGCAGCAAGCCGGAGGATCTCGCCGCCGCCGTCGCCAATTTCCGGACGGCGGCCGAGGCCGAGGTTCCGGCCGCGCAATACGCCCTCGGCGTGCTCTACCTCCAGGGCAAGGGGGTTCCCAGGGACACGACCCAGGCGGCGCAATGGTTCCGCCGCGCCGCCGACAACGGCGATCTCGGGGCCGAGGTCGAGTTCGCGATCCGGCTGTTCAACGGCGACGGCGTGCCCAAGGACGAGGCCCGCGCCGCCCGCTACTTCCTGCACGCGGCCCAGCGCGGCAACGCCATCGCCCAGAACCGGATCGCCAAGCTCTACGTCGCCGGCCGTGGTGTGTCGAAGAACCTCGTCGAGGCGGCGGCCTGGAACCTCGCCGCGGCCTCGCAGGGCCGGGCCGATGCCGGGCTCGATCAGGCGACCGCCGGACTCAACCCTGACGAGCGCCGGCGCGCGGAGGCGCTGGCGGCGGATCGGGCGAACCTGTCGCAATAGCCCAAGACCGTTGTCGCGCGCCCGCTGCGTTTGAAACGGCGAAGCCTTTCAAAGGGCTGGCGCCTCCGGGATGGCTGCGCGAGGATGTGACTGTCACGCTTGTCGGTGCTCCCGTACAACCGCGTGACAGGAGAGCGAATGACGTCCAGCCTTTTCCGCCGCAAGCCCCTGCAACCGGAATCCGGCGGAGAGCGGCGGCTGGCCCGCACGCTCGGCTGGCCGCACCTCGTGGCGCTCGGGGTCGGCGCCATCGTCGGCACCGGCATCCTGACGCTGATCGGCGTCGGGGCGGCCAAGGCCGGGCCGGCGGTGATCCTGTCCTTCGCCATCGCCGGGGTGATCTGCGCCTGCGCGGCGCTGGCCTATGCCGAGATGGCGACGATGATCCCGGTTTCGGGCAGCGCCTACACCTACAGCTACGTGGTGCTCGGCGAAGGGCTGGCCTGGATCATCGGCTGGAGCCTGATCCTCGAATACTCCCTCGTCGTCAGTGCGGTCGCCGTCGGCTGGTCCGGCTACGCGGCGCCGTTGCTGCAGAGCTATCTCGGGGTTCCGAAAGTCCTGATGCAGGGGCCGGATGCCGGCGGCATCGTCAACCTGCCGGCGGTCGCGATCATCGTCGTGGTGGCGGTGCTGCTCCTGCGCGGCACGCGGGAGAGCGCCACGGTCAACGCCGCCCTGGTGCTGGTGAAGATCGCCGCGCTCGCCGTCTTCGTGGCCTTCGCCCTGCCGGCCTTCGACGCCGCTCATCTCGAACCGTTCAACCCCTACGGTTTCGCCAAGAGCGTGGGCGCCGATGGCGTCGAGCGCGGCATCATGGCGGCGGCGGCGATCATCTTCTTCGCCTTCTACGGTTTCGATGCCATCGCCACCGCCGCGGAGGAAACGCGCAATCCCGGCCGCGACCTGATCATCGGCATCGTCGGGTCGATGGCGGCCTGCGTCCTGATCTACGTCGCCGTCGCCGTCGCGGCGGTGGGGGCCGTGTCCTACACCCGGTTCGCCGACAGCCCCGAGCCGCTGGCGCTGATCCTGCGCGAACTCGGCCGGCCGCTGGTGGCGCAGTACCTCGCCGCCTCGGCGGTCATCGCGCTGCCGACCGTCATCCTCGCCTTCTTCTACGGGCAGAGCCGCATCTTCTTCACCATGGCCCGCGACGGGATGCTGCCGCAGAGCCTGGCGAAGCTGTCCTCCGCCGGCACGCCGGTGCGGATCACGCTCTTCACCGCGGCTGTGGTGACCGTGCTCGCCGGGCTCGTCCCGCTGGGAGAACTCGCGGCGCTCGCCAATGCCGGCACGCTCGCGGCGTTCATCGCGGTCGCGGCCTGCATGCTGGTGATGCGCGTGCGCGCGCCCGATGCGCCGCGCGCCTTCCGCGCCCCGGCCCCCTGGCTGATCGGGGCGATCACGATCCTGGGCTGCGGCTACCTGTTCCTCAGCCTGCCCGCGACGACCCAACTCTGGTTCGTGGTCTGGAACGTGTTCGGGCTGGTGCTCTACGCCCTCTACGGGCGGAAGCACGCGGTGGTCGCGGCCGGATAGTCAGGCACGTCCGGCGAGGTCGCGCAGCACCGCCGGGATCAGCTCCGGAAGATCCTCCGAGATCAGCCCCGGGCCGAACCGCAGCCCTGCATCGCCGTGCAGCCAGACCGCGGCGCAAGCTGCCTCGAACGGCGCCAGACCCTGCGCCAGCAACCCGGCGACAAGGCCCCCGAGCACGTCGCCGGAGCCGGCGGTGCCGAGATGCGGCGTGCCGTGATCGTTGATCGCCACGCGCCCGTCGGGGGCGGCGATCACCGTATCAGCCCCCTTGAGCACCACGACCGCCCCGGCGATCTGCGCAGCGCGCGCCGTGCGCTCGGCTTTGCTCAGCCCCTCGGCCACGGCCTCCGTGCCGGAGAACAGCCGCGCGAACTCGCCCTCATGCGGCGTGAGCACGGCCCGCGCCTCGCCGTCGCGGATGTGGCGGGCCAGCGTGCGCACCTCGCTGCGGAAGCTCGTGAGCGCGTCGGCATCGAGCACCAGGGCCCGGCCGACGCTCGCGGCCACCGCGACGAGGTCGCAGGTGGCCGGGCCGGTGCCGAGGCCGGGGCCGAGGAGCAGCGCGTTCAGCCGTTCGTCGGCGAGCAGGTCGTCGAGATCGTCGGCGTTCTCGCAACGATGCAGCATGATCGCGGTGAGATGGGCGGCGTTCTCCGCCAGCGCCGCGGCGGGCGAGGCCACGGTGACGAGGCCCGCCCCAATCCGCAGCGCCCCACGCGCGGCGAGCCGGGCCGCGCCGGTCCGGTGGGCCGGGCCAGACAGGACCAACGCGTGGCCGCGGGTGTATTTGTGGCTCCCCGCGGTGAGTTGCGGCAGCGCCCAGAGCCCGGGCGCGTTGCGGACCATCGCGCGCGCCTCCCCGGCGACGCCGGCGGCGAAGGCGGCCTCGCCGGTGCCGATGTCGGCGACGTGCAGCACGCCGCAATGCGTGCGGCCGGGCTGGAGCAGATGGCCGGGTTTGAGCGTCACAAAGGTCACCGTCTCGGTCGCCTCGACCGCGAGGCCCCGCACCGCGCCGCTGTCGCCGTCGATGCCGCTCGGCACATCGACCGCGAGCACGGGCACGCCGGAGCAGTTCACCGCCTGCACCAGGGCGCGCGCCATGCCCTCGAGGTCGCGGCAGAGGCCGGCGCCGAACAGCGCGTCGATGATGAGGTCGGTGGCCGCGATCTCCGCCTCCGCAGGGCCGACCGGGCCGGTCCAGGCCTCTGCGGCCAGCGCCGCATCGCCTTTCAGCGCGGCGCGCTCGCCGAGCAGGCGCAGATCGACCCGGTAGCCGGCCTCTGCCAGCAGGCGGGCGGCGACGAAGCCGTCGCCGCCATTGTTGCCGGGGCCGCACAGGACGAGCACCCGTCCGCCCTCCGGCGCCAGGGCTCGGGCGCGACCGGCCACTGCGGCGCCCGCCGCCTGCATCAGCGTCAGGCCGGGGGTGCCGGCCGCGATCGCTGCCGCATCGACCCGGCGGATCGCCTCAACGCTGAGCAGCCGTTCGGCGGCCTTCGGGGATTTCACCGGCTCATGCATGCAACTGGCTCAACCTATGCCCGAAAATTCATCGTTTTTAGCGGATTTGCCTACATATTCCGCTTTCTTTGCATACTTCGTACGCAGCTTCCCGGCCCGATCTTCCAAATCGCCGTGGCGGTCGCGCGGCGGCGATGGTACATAATTGGCTGACTGAGGGACCAGACGGATCGGGCTTTTCCGGATGAAGAAGATCGAGGCGATCATCAAGCCGTTCAAGCTCGACGAGGTGAAGGAAGCCCTGCAGGAGGTCGGCCTTCAGGGCATCACCGTGATCGAGGCGAAGGGTTTCGGCCGGCAGAAGGGCCATACCGAACTCTACCGCGGCGCCGAGTATGTCGTGGACTTCCTGCCCAAGGTGAAGCTCGAGATCGTCCTGTCGGACGCCCTGGTCGAGGGCGCCGTGGAGGCGATCCGCAAGTCGGCCCAGACCGGCCGCATCGGCGACGGCAAGATCTTCGTCTCGACGATCGAGGAAGCCATCCGCATCCGTACCGGCGAGACCGGATCCGACGCGATCTGATCCCGATCCTGCCTGCCGCGGACGCCGGGTCCTGGCCCGCTTCGTGAAGGGCCGGCCGCGTCCGCGCTTGCCGTGAGAGCGCCGTAGCCGAGCGACGCCGTGCCCGATCTCGACCGCATCGTCAAAGACATCGCCGAGGAAATGCGGGCGCGGCCCGACCGCGGCGCGGTGGCGAGCTACATCCCCGAACTGGCCCGCGCCGATCCGCAGGCCTTCGGCCTCGTCGTCATCGACGGCGACGGCCGGGTCGCGGCCGGGGGCGACGCTGATATCCCCTTCTCGATCCAGAGCATCTCCAAGGTCTTCACCCTGACCCTGGCGCTCGGCATGGTGGGCGACCGGCTCTGGCGCCGGGTCGGGCGCGAGCCCTCGGGCAGCCCGTTCAACTCGATCGTCCAGTTGGAGCGGGAGAACGGCATCCCGCGCAATCCCTTCATCAATGCGGGCGCCATCGCCGTCACCGACGTGATCCTGTCGGGCCACCAGCCGCGGGAGGCATTGGGCGAGATCCTGCGCTTCATGCAGTTCCTGGCGCAGGACGACAGCATCGCCATCGACGACCGGGTGGCGGCGTCCGAGAAGCGCACCGGCTTCCGCAATGCGGCGCTGGCCAACTACATGCGCTCCTTCGACGTGATCGAGAATCCGGTCGATTACACGCTCGGCGTCTACTTCCATCACTGCGCCATCGCGATGACCTGCCGTCAGCTCGCCACCGCCGGGCTGTTCCTGGCCTATTCGGGGCATCATCCGCTCGCGGGGCACTCGGTGATCTCAGCCGAGCGGGCGCGGCGCATCAACGCCATCATGCTCACCTGCGGCCACTATGACGGCTCGGGCGATTTCGCCTATCGCGTCGGCTTGCCGGGTAAGAGCGGCGTCGGCGGCGGCATTCTGGCCGTCGCGCCGGGGCGTGCCTCGATCTGCGTCTGGTCGCCGGGGCTGGATGCCGCCGGCAATTCCCATCTCGGACGTATCGCCCTGGAGATGCTGGTGAAACGGACCGGTTGGTCGATCTTCGGGGTGTAGGCACCGGCTGCTTCCGAGCCACCGCTCCCTATTGTGCGCCCCTCTCCCCGCTTGCGGGGAGAGGGCTTCATGTCCCCCTGCTGGGGCATGAAGCGAGGCGGCAGCCGAAGGTGAGGGGGCTTGGCAGAAAGTGCCTCTCCCTGAGCCGCCCCCTCACCATCGCCCTGCGGGCTCGCCGCGCCGACGACGGGGTCGTCGCGGCCCTCTCCCCGCGTGCGGGGAGAGGGATAGAAGGCGGTATCGTGATGCTCGACAAAAAACCGCCCCCGCCTTGCGGCGGGAGCGGCTTGTCTCAAGCCTCGATATTCGGCCTCGAGAGGTCTTACGCGACGGCCTTCTGAGCCGCTTCGGCGGGAAGCGGAACCTCGGAGATCGTCTTCAGAACCTGCGAGGCGATCTGGTAGGGGTCGCCCATGGAGTTCGGACGGCGGTCCTCAAGGTAGCCCTTGTAGCCGTTGTTGACGAAGGAGTGCGGCACGCGCACCGAGGCGCCGCGATCGGCCACGCCGTAGGAGAACTTGTTCCACGGCGCCGTCTCGTGCTTGCCGGTCAGGCGCATGTGGTTGTCGGGGCCGTAGACGGCGATGTGGTCGTCGAGGTTCTTCTCGAACTGGGCCATCATGGCCTCGAAATACTCCTTGCCGCCGGTCTCGCGCATGAACGTCGTCGAGAAGTTGCAGTGCATGCCCGAGCCGTTCCAGTCGGTGTCGCCGAGCGGCTTGCAGTGGTACTCGATGTCGATCTCGTAGGTCTCGCACAGGCGCTGCAGCAGGTAGCGGGCCATCCACATCTCGTCGGCGGCCTTCTTGGAGCCCTTGCCGAAGATCTGGAATTCCCACTGGCCCTTGGCCACTTCGGCGTTGATGCCCTCGTGGTTGATGCCGGCGGCGAGGCAGAGGTCGAGATGCTCCTCGACGATCTTGCGCGCGACGGGGCCGGCATTCGAGGCGCCGACGCCGCAATAGTACGGGCCCTGCGGGGCGGGGTAGCCGGTCTCGGGGAAGCCGAGCGGGCGGCCGTTCTTGTAGAGGAAGTACTCCTGCTCGAAGCCGAACCACGCGCCGGCATCGTCGAGCACGGTCGCGCGCTTGTTCGACGGGTGCGGGGTCTTGCCGTCCGGCATCATCACTTCGCACAGCACGAGCACGCCGTTGGTGCGGGCCGGGTCGGGGAAGTGGCGCACGGGCTTCAGCACGCAGTCGGACGAGGAGCCCTCGGCCTGCTGGGTCGAGCTGCCGTCGAAGCCCCAGAGCGGGAGCTGCTCGAAGGTCGGGAAGCTGTCGTACTCCTTGATCTGCGTCTTGCCGCGCAGGTTCGGAGTGGGCGTATAGCCGTCGAGCCAGATGTACTCGAGCTTAAACTTGGTCATTCCGAGTCTCTCGTACCTTGAGGATCCGTGTCCTGACGAAACCTTTTCCGAACCGGCGCCTTTGAGAGCCTGACCCGCCGTTGAACCGCAGCGTCCGGCGGGTGTTTCCCCGCCGCATCCGAGACGCCGTTCCATCGGCGGGCAGGGCGCCAGCCCGACCCCCGAGCGCCCGCTGTGCGCGCGGACGCTACGGTCTGCCCCTAAGCATGTCGCGTGCCAGCCTCAATGGATCCGCGGCCGTTTTCGGTGCGGCAAAAGCGACTGCCGGGGCACCGCGAAAGGAAACGAAACACCCCGAACGTCCCGCCCTCGCGTGGATTTTTTGCCTTCCGACGGGTGGCAACGGCGGAGCGCGGGCGATATCGTCCGCGCCGGCCGGCTCGACCGGCCGGGGGTGCGAGAGGGGGCCGGTACCCGGATCAGGAACGAAGCCGCGGACGCCGCGCCGCCCCTTCGAAACGTCTTGCGTTCCTGCCGCCTTCCCGATCAGCCCATCGCGCCGCAGGACCGGATCGGCTCACCCCGCGCCCGGACCCGGTGGATGGCTCGCCGCCCCGCTTCCAGACATTGCCGAGGAGACGCACAGCATGACTACGGCCGCAGATGTGCTGAAGGCCATCAAGGACAACGACGTGAAGTACGTCGACTTCCGCTTCACCGACCCGCGCGGGAAGTGGCAGCACGTGACCTTCGACGTCTCCCTGGTCGACGACGAGATCTTCCAGGACGGCACGATGTTCGACGGCTCGTCGATCGCCGGCTGGAAGGCGATCAACGAATCCGACATGCTGCTGATGCCGGACCCGGCGACCGCCTGCATGGACCCGTTCTTCTCTGCCTCCACCATGTCGATCGTCTGCGACGTGCTGGAGCCCTCGACCGGCGAGCCCTATGCCCGCGACCCGCGCTCGACCGCCAAGCTCGCCGAGGCGTATCTGCGCTCGACCGGTATCGGCGACGACATCTTCGTCGGCCCCGAGGCCGAGTTCTTCGTGTTCGACGACGTGAAGTTCGGCGCCGACCCCTACCACACGGGTTTCCAACTCGACTCCACCGAGCTGCCGACCAACGGCTTCACCGACTACGAGGGCGGCAACCTCGGCCACCGCGTCCAGACCAAGGGCGGCTACTTCCCCGTCCCGCCGCAGGATTCGGCCCAGGACATGCGCGGCGAGATGCTGGCCGCGATGCAGTCGATGGGCGTGAAGGTCGAGAAGCACCACCACGAGGTGGCCTCGGCCCAGCACGAGCTCGGCATGAAATTCGACAAGCTCACCACGCTTGCCGACCACATGCAGATCTACAAGTACTGCATCCACAACGTCGCGCAGAGCTACGGCAAGTCCGCCACCTTCATGCCCAAGCCCGTCTACGGCGACAACGGCTCCGGCATGCACGTGCACCAGTCGATCTGGAAGGACGGCAAGCCGCTGTTCGCCGGCGACAAGTACGCCGACCTCAGCCAGGAATGCCTCTGGTACATCGGCGGCATCATCAAGCACGCCAAGGCGCTCAACGCCTTCACTAACCCGTCCACCAACTCCTACAAGCGTCTGGTGCCGGGCTACGAGGCTCCCGTGCTGCTGGCCTACTCGGCCCGCAACCGTTCGGCCTCCTGCCGGATTCCGTGGACGACGAACCCGAAGGCCAAGCGCGTCGAGGTCCGCTTCCCCGATCCGATGGCCAACCCCTACCTGGCCTTCTCGGCGCTGCTGATGGCCGGCCTCGACGGCATCATCAACAAGATCGATCCGGGTCCGGCCATGGACAAGGATCTCTACGACCTGCCGCCGCGCGAGCTGAAGAAGATCCCGACCGTCTGCGGCTCGCTGCGTGAGGCGTTGCAGAACCTCGATAAGGACCGCGCCTTCCTCAAGGCCGGCGGTGTGTTCTCGGATGACCAGATCGACTCGTTCATCGAACTGAAGATGACCGAAGTCCTGCGCTACGAGATGACGCCGCACCCGATCGAGTTCGTGCAGTACTACTCGCTCTAAGGGCATCGCCCGCGGGCGACCGAGGGGCCGGAGCGATCCGGCCCCTTTTTTGTGGCCGCCGTCGCCCGTGCGACGCCCGCGAATCCGCAGCAGTGAAATTCCTTAACGCAGAGATTGTATCATAAGTTAGTGATCGTCTTTTCCGAGAGGCCGAAATGGCCCTGACCCGGTTCCACTCGCTCATCGATACATTCTCGGCCCGCCCGGATGGTGCAGCCTACACGATTGCGCGCTACCGGGTGCTCAACCGGCAGGTGCTGGTTCTGTACACGACCATCGGCAGCAACGCGCTCGGGCTCGCCCATACGTATTACGGAGCGGCGCCGGACTGGATGATCGTCTGGCCGCTGGCGATCCTGCTCGGGCTCTGCATCGTGCGAAGCAGCCTCTGGGTCAAGTCGCTCGTCTCGCTGCCCCCCCTCGACACCATGGCCAAGCGGCTGAACGCGACGACTCACCTCGCGATCGTCCTGTCGATCATCCTCCCGGTCTGGGCTTTCTCGTTGGTCCCTTATGGCGGCTTGCCGGAGAGCATGATCGTCGTGTTCTCGCTGACGATCATCATGACCGTCAGCGTCCAGTGCCTGCTTCAGCACCCGTCCGCGGCGGTAAGCATCTTCATCATCACCCTCGTGCCGGCCGTCTACCTGATCATTCGCGGCGACACGCTCCTGCATGTCATGGCGGTCAACTACGTCCTTCTCGTCGGCGGAATGGTGGTCGTCCAGTACTTCTCCTACTGCGATTTCCGCCGGTTCGTCGGCCTCAGCGAGGAGAACCGGCGCCTCGCCTTCACCGATTACCTGACCGACCTGCCCAACCGCCGCGCCTTCTTCGCCGAGATCGAGCGGAGGGCCCGGCGCCGCAGCGGCGAGCCGTTCCACGTCGGACTGATCGATCTCGACGGCTTCAAGCCGGTCAACGACAGTTTCGGTCACCGCGCCGGCGATGCCGTGCTGCGCGAGGTCGCGCATCGCCTGAAGGCTAAGGAGATCGGCTGGATCGGCCGGCTCGGCGGCGACGAGTTCGGCCTCATCGTCGAGGGCGGGGCCGACCTCGCCCAGATCGGGCGACGCATCTGCGGCGGTTTGGCGAGACCCTTTCCCCTACGCGAGGGGACGGCCCAGATCGGCGCTTCGATCGGCTTCGCGCGCTATCCGGATGCCGCCACGTCACCGGAGATGCTCCTGGAGCGGGCGGATTTCGCGCTCTACCACGCCAAGATCCATCAACGCGGCACCGCCGTCTCTTTCGCGCCGGAACACGAGGAGCGGCTGCGCGACATCGCGATGATCGAGCAGGCCCTGCGCCGGGCCGACCTCGCGGCGGAGTTCGACCTGCACTACCAGCCGATCATTGATACCATAGACCACCGGATCGAGGCCTACGAGGCGCTGGCGCGCTGGAACAGCCCGATCATCGGCCGCGTCTCGCCGGCCGAATTCATCCTCGTGGCCGAGCAGACCGGTCTGATCCGTGACCTGACCCCGATCTTGTTCGGCAAGGCGCTGGCGGCGCTGCGGACCTGGCCGGAGGATGTCCGGCTCTCCTTCAACCTGTCGGCGCAGGACATCGCCTCGCCCGCGAGCGTCGCCCGGCTCGCCGAACTCGTCGTCGCGAGCGGCCTCGACCCGGGCCGCATCGTCTTCGAGGTGACGGAGACCGGTTTGATGCGCGATCTCGTCGAGGCCCATTGCTCGCTCGCCACGCTGAAGGAGTTGGGCATCGGCATCGCGCTGGACGATTTCGGCACCGGCTATTCGAGCTTCAGCTACGTCCACCGGCTGCCGCTCGATCGGCTGAAGATCGACCGCAGCTTCGTCATCTCGCTCGGCGACGACGCGACCTCGCTCAGCATCATCCGCTCGATCGTCGATATGAGCCGCAATCTCGGGCTTCACTGCGTCGTCGAAGGGGTCGAGACCTTCGACCAGATGCTGCTGCTGCGCTCGGCCGGCTGCCGCTCGATGCAGGGTTACCTGTTCAGCAAGCCGATGCCGGAGGAGGCCGTCTCCGGCTTCGGCCTCGTCGTGCCCGAACACGCCGAGGTTCTGGCCTCCTGACGCGACCGTCGTCGCGCCGGCGCCCTATCTTGCCGGAGTATCCGGCACGAAGGGAGCCTGCCCCATGACCCTCACCGTTCCCGTGATCCTCGGTTCCGTGCGCGCGGATCGCGCCGGCATCCGCGCCGCCCGCTTCCTGACCGCGCAACTCGAAGCCCGCGGCCACACGGCGCCGCTGGTCGATCCCGCCGAGTCGAAGCTCCCGCTCCTCGACCGGATGTACAAGGAATATCCCAAGGGCGAGGCGCCCGAGCCGCTGGAGCGGCTGGCGACGCTGTTTCGCGGAGCGGATGCCTTCGTTGTGGTCTCGGCCGAGTACAACCACTCGATCCCGCCCGCCCTCTCGAACACCCTCGACCATTTCCTGGAGGAGTATTTCTGGCGGCCCTCCGCCATCTGCTGCTACTCGGCCGGGCAGTATGGCGGTGTGCGCGCGGCGATGCAGTTGCGGGCGATGCTGGCCGAACTCGGCACGCCGAGCATCCCCTCGCTCCTGCCGATCCCGCGCATCCAGAAGGCGCTGAGCGAGGCGGGCGAGCCTGCCGAGGACTGGCTCGGCCGGGCCGCGGGGAAGTTTCTCGACGAGCTGACGTGGTACGCCGAGGCACTGAAGGCGAAGCGGGCCGGGGGCACGCCGTACTGACCTCGCGACTGAACCTCGCGCGCGGCACTCCGTTTGCTCTCCTCGATACGCATAGCCTGAGGACGATGAGCGCATGAACGCGAGTGTGGACAAGGTCAGGGACGCGCTGGCCGAGCTGATCAAGGCGGCGCTCGTCTCCGATGACGGCCGGAGCCTCGCCTTCCGGCAGGCGGCGGCGGAAAAGCTCGCCGCGCTGGCCGCCGACCCGCCGCAGGCGGATGCGGTGCGGATCGACGGTGCCTGGACCCTGGCGGTCCGCGCGGCGGAGGCGCCCGAGCTTCAGCCGGAGGAGGGGCAGGTGAACCTCACCCTGCCGCGGGCCGCGCTCTTCAGCCTCGAAGACCTAACGAGCGAAGGATTCGATGTGGATGCGGCCGTCGAAACGATCCGGAAATCCGCGTCGACCGGCTGAGCCGCGGGGCCGAACCTGTTCACGGGCGACGCCGGAACGTTGTCCTGGGGCCTTTGAGCGCCCATCTTTGACGGACATGGGGACCCGTCGCGGTCTCTCCGATCATTATTTCTGCGCGCCGGGCCTCTCCAGGCCGGCGCGGCGAGCCTGACTCCTTGGCCAGACGCATCAATCCGAAGGCGGTTGCCCCCGCTCTTCCCTCCCGCGAGCAGATCCTCGCCTTCATCGCCGAGACGCCCGGAAAGGTCGGCAAGCGCGAGATCGCCAAAGCCTTCGGCATCTCGGGCGCCGACAAGATCGGCCTCAAGGCGATCCTGAAGGCGATCGAGGCCGACGGCCTGCTCGACCGCGACCGCGGCGGCTTCCGCAAAAGCGGCAGCCTGCCCGACGTCGTCCTCGCCGACATCGTCTCCCGCGATCGCGACGGCGACCTGATCGCCCGTCCGGCCCAGTGGGACGGCGAGGGCGAGGCGCCGAAGATCGCCGTCGAGGTGCCGCGTGCCGGCCGTAAGGGCAACCGCCCGGCGCCCGGCCTCGGCGACCGGGCGCTGATCCGCGTCGCGCCCGACCCCGAGGCGCCGGGCCGCTATACCGGCCGCGTCATCAAGGTGATCGGCAAGAACCGCACGGACGTGATCGGCGTCTACCGCGCCGGCCGCGACGGCGGACGCCTGCTTCCCGTCGAGAAGAAGTCGCAGGGCAAGGAGATCGCGATCCCTGCGGGCGAGGAGGGCGAGGCCCGGGACGGTGACCTCGTCAGCGTCGCGGTCGAGCGTGAGACCCGTTTCGGCCTGCCCCGCGGGCGCGTGACCGAGCGCCTCGGCACCCTCGGCTCCGAGAAGGCGGTGAGCCTGATCGCGCTGCACCTCCATAACATCCCCCACGTCTTCCCTCCGGCGGTGCTGGCGGAGGCGGATGCGGCCAAGCCCGCGACCAAGCGCGGTCGCGAGGATTGGCGTGAGGCGCCGCTGGTCACCATCGACCCGCCCGACGCCAAGGACCACGACGACGCGGTGATGGCGCAACCCGATCCCGATCCGGCCAATGCGGGCGGCTTCATCGTCACCGTCGCGATCGCCGACGTGGCGGCCTATGTGCGCCCGGACTCGGCTCTCGACCGGGAGGCGCTGCTGCGCGGCAACTCGGTCTACTTCCCGGACCGGGTGGTGCCGATGCTGCCCGAGCGCATCTCGAACGACCTCTGCTCCCTGCGCGAGGGCGAGGACCGCCCGGCGCTCGCCGTGCGGATGACCATCGGCGCCGACGGGGTGAAGCGGAGCCACAGCTTCCACCGCATCCTGATGCGCTCGCACGCCAAGCTTGCCTACGCTCAGGCGCAGGCCGCCATCGACGGTCGGCCGGACGAGACGTCGGGCCCCGTCCTGGAGACGGCGCTGCGCCCGCTCTACGCCGCCTACGAGGCGATGAAGCGGGCCCGCGACGCCCGCGGTCCGCTCGCCCTCGACCTGCCCGAGCGCAAGGTGCTGCTCAACGCGGAAGGCGGCGTCGATCGGGTGATCGTGCCGGAGCGTCTGGAGGCGCATCGGCTGATCGAGGAATTCATGATCCAGGCCAACGTCGCGGCGGCGGAGACCCTGGAGAAGGCGGGCTCGCCGCTAATCTACCGGGTCCACGACGAGCCGGCACTGGAGAAGATGCGCGCGCTCGGAGAGGTGCTGGCCTCGGTCGGCGTCAAGATGACCAAGGCCGGGGCGCTGCGACCCGACCTGTTCAACCGCATCCTGGCCCAGGTGGCCGAGACCGAGCACGCTCCCTTCATCAACGAGGTGGTGCTGCGTTCGCAGGCACAGGCGATCTATGCTGCACAGAATTTAGGCCATTTCGGCCTGAACCTGCGCCGCTACGCCCACTTCACCTCTCCCATCCGCCGCTACGCGGACCTGATCGTTCACCGCGCCCTGGTGCGTGCCTGCGGATTGGGCAAGGACGGCTTGGCCGGCGACACCACGCCGGGCGCCCTCGACGCTGTGTCCGAGCAGATTTCCGCGGCCGAGCGCCGGGCGATGGCGGCGGAGCGCGAGACCATCGACCGGCTCATCGCCGGCTACCTCGCTGACCGGGTCGGCGCCACCTTCTCGGGGCGGATCTCCGGGGTGACGCGATCTGGGCTGTTCGTGAAGCTCGACGAGACCGGCGCCGACGGCTTCGTGCCGGTCTCGACCATCGGCCACGAATATTACCGCCACGACGAGGCCCTGCACGCGCTCGTCGGCGACCGCAGCGGCGAGACCTACCGCCTCGGCGATACGGTCGAGGTCCGCCTCGTCGAGGCGGCGGCGGTGGCCGGGGCGCTGCGCTTCGAGATCCTGTCGGAGGGGCGCAGCCGTTCCGGGGCGAAGGGCGGCGGGCTCAAGCGGACCGGATTCAAGGCCGGCGTGAAAGCGAAGGCCAAGGCGCGCATCGGCAAAGGTGCGGGCAAGGGGGCAGGCAAAGGGCCGGGCAACGGATCGGCGTCCGAGGGCGAGTCCGCGCGGCGCCATCGCGGCTCGCGCCGCTGAGCGGAAGGGGCTAGACTGGCGCCCATGGAGACCTACGCTTCCCCTCCGGCCCCTTCTCCCCAGGACCGGACCCGGCTGATGCCGGCCATGGCTCGCGGCTTCCTCAACCGCTGCCCGCATTGCGGGGAGGGCCATGTGTTCGGGCGCTTCCTCAAGGTGCGTCCGGCCTGCGAGGCCTGCGGCCTGGAGATGGAGGGCCACCGGGCCGACGACCTGCCGCCCTATCTCGTGATCTTCCTCGTGGGCCACATCGTCGGCTATCTCGTGCTCGAGATCGAGATGGGCTACGACGTGCCGCTCTGGATATCGCTGACCGTTTGGCCGCTGCTCACGCTCGTCCTGGCGCTGGGGCTGCTGCAGCCGGTCAAGGGCGCGGTGATCGGCCTGCAATACACGTTCGGCATGCACGGCTTCGGCAAGGCGCCCCCTGCGCGCGGCGGGACCGGCACGGGGGAGAGACGCGGCGGTGAGGCAGGACGACGAGCAGGCGACGCCCCAGGACTTGGTTCGGTCTGACTTGGTTCGGTCTGACCCGGATCGGCCTGATCCGCCTGCGGCCCCGTCCCGCCCGGCGCTGCTTCGTCCGCGCGATGCCGCGACGCTGATCGTCCTCGATCGGTCCCGGAAGCGGCTGAAGGTGCTGATGGGCCGGCGCCATGCCGGCCTCGCCTTCATGGGCGGCAAGTTCGTGTTTCCCGGCGGCCGCATCGAGCTGTCCGACCGGCAGATGCCGGTGGCCGGCGCCCTGTCGCAGCGGGCCGACGACGCGCTTCGGGCCAAGCTGCCCCGTGCGCCGCATCATCTCGGCCGCTCGCTGGCGCTCGCCGCGATCCGCGAGACCTACGAGGAGACCGGCCTTCTCATCGGCACCCGCGATTACGGCGCGCCCGACACCGTGCCGGAGGGCGCGTGGCAGGCCTTCGCCGAGGAGGGTGTGATGCCCGACCTCGAAGCGCTGCATCTGGTGGCGCGGGCGATCACGCCGCCGAAGCGGCCCCGCCGCTTCGACACCCGCTTCTTCGTGGTCGACCGCAAGGCGGTGGCCGCCGAGCGACCCGGCATCGTCGGGCCGGATTCGGAACTGACCGAACTGGCCTGGGTCGATCTCGACGCTGCGCGAAAGCTCGACCTGCCGCGCATCACCCGGGTGATCCTCGACGATCTGGAGGCGGCGGCCGCTGCCGGCTTTCCGCCCTACCGGCCGATCCCGTTCTATTTCGAGCGCCACGGCAAGGGGCTGCGGGAGGAAATCTAAGGCGGGACAGGGCCTTGTGGCCTTCATCGCGGCGTCGCGGGCCGCGATACGTTGCTGAGTTGTGCGCAATTCAAAAGGAGTTTCTTAAAATGTGGGGGATATCCTCCGGCGGGTCTCGCAGCCAGGATACCCGATGCTCTCTGCTCTCCGCCGCTCCGATGCGGCGTCCATGCTCGAGGCGCTGAACCGCTCGCAAGCCGTTATCACCTTCGCCGTCGACGGGACGGTGCTCGACGCCAATGACAACTTCCTCGCGCTGATGGGCTACACCCTTGCCGAAGTGCGAGGGCGTCATCACCGCCTGTTCGTGGACCCGCAGGAGGCGCAGGGCGCCGAATACGAGGCGTTCTGGCAGGATCTGCGGCGCGGCACCTATCGATCGGCAGAGTATGGCCGCGTCGCCAAGGACGGGCACAGGGTCTGGATCCGCGCAAGTTACAACCCGATCCTCGACCGGGCCGGACAGGTCCGCAAGATCGTGAAATTCGCCCTCGACGTCACCGCCGAGCGGCTCTCCTCCGCCGAGACGGCCGGGCAGATCGCCGCGATCGGCCGCTCGCAGGCGGTGATCCAGTTCGATCTCGACGGGACGGTGCGGAGCGCCAACGGCAACTTCCTGGACGCCCTCGGCTACGCCCCGCACGAGGTGGAGGGGCGCCATCACAGCCTGTTCGTGAGGCCGGAGGATGCGGCCTCCGCAGAGTACCGCGCCTTCTGGGAGTCGCTCGCCCGCGGCGAGTTCCGGGCCGGCGAGTTCCGGCGCATCGCCAAGGACGGGCGCGAGGTCTGGATCCAAGCGACCTACAACCCAATCCTCGATCTGTCCGGCCGACCGTTCAAGGTCGTCAAATATGCCTCCGACATCACGGAGGCCAAGTGCATCGCGGCCGACCTGGCGGGCAAGGTCGAAGCCGCCCGCCGCTCGCAGGCGGTGATCGAGTTCGACATGGACGGCACCGTCCTCGATGCCAACGACAACTTCCTGGACGCGATGGGCTACCGCCTCGCCGAGGTGCAGGGCCGGCATCACCGGATGTTCGTCACGCCCGCCCAGGCGGCGAGTCCGGCCTACGCCGCCTTCTGGGCGACGCTGCGGGCGGGGCAGTTCACCTCCGCCGTCTACCAGCGGATCGGCAAAGGTGGCCGGGAGGTCTGGATCCAGGCGTCCTACAACCCGGTCCTCGATGCGGGCGGGCGCCCCGTCCGGATCGTGAAATATGCCTTCGACATCAGCCAGAGCATGGCGGTGCGCACCAGCGCGCTGGCCATGGCCGAACAGACGCTGGACCGGGTGCGGGGGGTGGCGCGTGCCTCCGAGGAGATGCACCACATCTCGACGGCCATCGCCGAACAGATGAACCGCTCGCACGAGGCTGTCGGCGACATCCAGGCGCGCATGAGCGCCGCCGGGGCGCTGTCGGCGAAGCTCGACGACGCGGCTGCGGCGATGACCGGTGTGGTCGAGGCGATCACGGGGATCGCCGATCAGATCAACCTGCTCGCCCTCAATGCCACGATCGAGGCGGCCCGCGCGGGCGCCGCCGGCCGCGGCTTCGCCGTCGTCGCCACCGAGGTGAAGAGCCTCGCCGAGCAGGCGCGCTCGGCCACCGCCCGCATCACCGGCGAGATCGGCGCCATGCAGGCGGTCTCGCGGGACGTCGGCGCGGCACTCACGTCGACCGCGGCCGTGGTCGATACGGTGCAGGGCTTCATCGCGCAGACGACCGCCGACAGCACGCGCCAGCGGGCGACCACCGGCCAGGTCAACGCCGACATGCAGGCCACGGCCGCGAGCGTGGCGGAGTTCGCAAACAGCCTCGACGCCTGGAATGTCGGGCTGGAGGAGCGGCGGGGCGAAGAGCGCCTGCGCACCGCGATGTCCGGCTCTGTCGCCTTCGTGCCGCAGGGCGGTCCGAGGGCCGGAGAGCCGCAACGACGGCCCTGCACGGTGCTCAACCTTTCCGAGGGCGGGGCCAAGCTGGCGGTCGAGGCCGCGGGCCTGCCGGAGGTCTTCACCCTCCATGTCGACGGCGAACCGCCCCGGCGCTGCCGTCTCATGCGCCGGACAGAGGATGGGATCGGCGTCCAGTTCCTCTGATCGCCGCCGGTGCTACGAGCGGGCGTCGGCGACCAGGGCAGCCAAGCCTTCGCGGTAGGTCGGGTAGGTGAGCCGCACGCCCAACTCCTCGCGGATCAGGCGGTTTCGCACCCGCTTGTTCTCGCCGTAGAAGCTGCGGGCCATCGGGCTGAGTTCGGCGGTCTCGAAGTCGATCTCCGGCGGCAGGGGCAACCCGGTGAGCGCCGCGGCGTGCTCGGTCACGGTCTGCGGCGGGGCCGGCTCGTCGTCGGTGACGTTGTAGACGGCACCGCCCCTTGGGCGCTCGATCGAGGCAGCGAGCGTCGTGGCAATGTCGTCCACGTGGATGCGGTTGAACACCTGACCCGGCTTGACGATGCGCTGGGTGCGGCCGTCGCGCAGCTTCACGATCGGATTGCGGCCCGGGCCGTAGATCCCCGACAGACGAAACACCTGCACCGCCTTGCCGGTCTCGGCGCCGAGCGCGAGCCAAGCATTCTCGACCTCGAGACGGCCACGGGAGCGCGCGCTCTTCGGCGTCGCGGGCGTCGTCTCGTCGATCCAGGCGCCGCCGTGATCGCCGTAGACGCCGATGGTCGAGAGATAGCCGATCCAGCGGATCCGGCTCCCCGCGATCGCGTCGCGATAATGGGCGAGGACCGTGTCGCCGTCCCGGCCCGGCGGCGCGGAGATCAGCAGCACATCGGTCTCGGCAAGCTCCCCGGCGATGCGGGGATCGTCCGCGTCGGGCCCGAAGGCGCGCAGGACGAACCCGGTCTCGGCGGCAAGGCTTTTGGCCCGCTCGGGCTCTGTCACCGTCGCCCGCACGGCTTGGAAGCGGGCCCGCTCGCGCTCGGCGAAGTGCCGGGCGGAGAAGCCGAGGCCGAAGACGAACAGGTTCATGCGGTGTCAGCTCTCCCGTGGGCCGTCCGCTTCCATAGGAAGGCCGGCGGCGGCGCGCCATTCCTCCCTCACATGCGCCTCCGTCTCCCCGCGTCCATGGGCGGCGAACAGATCGTGCAGCCGCTCCCGGGGCAGCAGCCGTCCGCAGGCCCAGACGGCGGCCCCCCGCACCACCGGATCCGGCTCGCTTAGGCGCGCCACCGCCTCGTCGGCAAGCGCGGCTTCGCCCGAATTGCCGATGGCGATCAGCACGTTGCGCAGGAAGCGGTCGCGCCCCGTGCGCTTGATCGGCGTGCCGGCAAAGCGCGCGCGGAAGCCCGCATCGTCGAGGCGGGCGAGTTCGGCGAGCGGCGGCGCGGCGAGATCGTCGCGGGCGGCCATGCGCGCCTCCCGCGCCGCGCCCGCGAACTTGTTCCAGGGGCAGACCGCGAGGCAGTCGTCGCAGCCGAACACCCGGTTGCCGATCTGTTCGCGATACGCGGCCGGGATCGGGCCGTGATGCTCAATGGTGAGGTAGGCGATGCAACGGCGCGCATCGAGCCGGTAGGGGGCTGGGAAGGCGTTCGTCGGGCAGATGTCGAGGCAGCGGCGGCAGGAGCCGCAATGGTCGGTCTCCGGCGCGTCGGGTTCGAGCTCGGCGCGGGCGAAGATCGCGCCGAGCATCAGCCAGTTGCCGTGCTCGCGCGAGATCAGCACCGTGTGCTTGCCCTGCCAGCCGATCCCGGCCGCCTGGGCGAGCGGCTTCTCCATCACGGGGGCGGTGTCGACGAACACCTTCACCGGCTCGCCGGAGCGAGCGGAGAGGAAGCCGCCGAGTTCCTTGAGCTTGCCTTTGATGACGTCGTGGTAGTCGCGCCGCTGCGCGTAGGTGGCGATGGCACCGCGATCCGTCAGCCGCACGAGATCGAGGGGATCGCGCTGCGGCCCCGCGTTCATGCCGAGCATGACGATGCTGCGGGTCTCGGCCCACAGGGCGGAGGGCGCGGCGCGCTGCTCGGCGCGCTCCTCCATCCAGTCCATCGTCCCGTGATGCCCGTCCGCGAGCCAGGCGGGCAACCGCTCGCGCAAGGCGGGCACGGCGTCGGGCCGGGTGACGCGAAACGCATCGAAGCCGAGACGACGGGCGCGCGCCTCGACCGTCTCGCGTAAGGATCGGCCGGTGAGGACGGCCTTCTCGGGCTTCAGAAATCCAGATCCGCGTAGTGGGCGGCCGGCGGCATCCCCGGCGCCCGGTCGGCCAGGAGCGCGCGGAAGGACGGGCGGGATTTCACCCGCGCGTACCAGTCCTTCGCCATCTCGTCCTCGTCCCATGGCACGTCGCCGAGATAGTCCACGCAGGAAAGATGGGCCGCCGCCGCGAGGTCGGCATAGGTCAGGTCGTTGCCCGCGAGCCAGCGGCGCTGCCCGATCAGGTAACCGACATATTGGAGGTGATAGCGCACGTTGGTGCGCGCCGCACGGATGGCATTCATGTCCGGGGGGCCGCCCCCGGCGGCGGACGACATGAAGCGCTTATCGATCTTCTCGGTGACGAGATACTCGGTCACCTCGCTGTTGAACTTGACGAGGAACCAGTCGAGCAGGCGCCGCACTTCCACCCGGGCGACGGTGGTGTCGGGTAGAAGCCGTCGCCCGGCGAGCCCGAGGCCCCGGGTCTCGTCGAGATACTCCGCAATGACTCCCGCGCCGGGCACGGCGAGCCCGGTCTGCTCCACCAGCACGGGCGTGGTGCCCGCCGGGTTGACGATGAGGAAGTCGCGGCGGCGCTCCCAGGCCCTCTCCTCGACGAGGGTCGGCTCCATCCCCATCTCGGCCAGGACGAGGCGGATGAAGCGCGAGTTCGGGCAGAACGGGGAGTGATAGAGCGTCGCCATCGAGGCCGTGGTTCAGCGGAAAGAAGGCAGAGCCCAGGGGCAGACCGTGCCGCACCGGCGAAAATGGGGCGGCGCGCCAGGATTATTTCTCCATCGTTGCCACCTCATTAACAAACGCACCGCAACACGGTAACCGCCCGTCAACCCTGCCGCCGCAAAGCTGCCGCATCGCCATCGTCTGCCGCACCTCGGCAGTGCCGGACATCGGCGTGGGGAACAGCAGGCTCATGGATCTCGTCCTGATCGCGAAGGCAATCGTGCTCGCCGTGGTGGAGGGTGCCACCGAATTCATCCCGGTCTCCTCGACCGGGCATCAGCTCCTCATCGGCCACTTCATCGGTTTCCACTCGCCCAACAACACCTTCGAGGTGCTGATCCAACTGGGCGCGATCCTGGCGATCCTCTTCGCCTATTTCGGGAAGCTCTGGAGCATCGCCACCGCGCTGCCGAACGATCCGCGGGCGCGCCGCTTCGTGCTCGCCGTGCTCCTTGCCTTCCTGCCCGCGGCGATCATCGGCGGTCTGTTCTCGAAATACATCAAGTTCTACCTGTTCAACCCGTGGATCGTCTGCGCCACGCTGGTGGCCGGCGGCCTCGTGCTCCTCGTCATCGACGACACGGTCGGCGAGCCGAAGGCGGCGCAGAATGAGGGGACCGGCGACGGGCCGACCGAGCATCCGCGCAAGACCGACGTGTTCGAGTTCAGCCTGCCGATGGCGCTGAAGATCGGCCTGTTCCAATGCGTGGCGATGATTCCCGGCGTGTCGCGCTCCGGCGCCACCATCGTCGGGGCGATGCTGATGGGCGCGAGCAAGCGCTCGGCCACCGAATTCTCGTTCTACCTCGCCATGCCGACCATGGCCGGCGCCTTCGCCAAGGACCTGCTCGACAACTACAAGAATCTGTCCTCCAACGACGCCCTGCTGATCGTCATCGGATTCGTCGCCGCCTTCATCTCGGCGCTGATCGTGGTGCGCACGGTGCTCGACTACGTCTCCCGCCACGGCTTCTGGCTGTTCGCGTGGTGGCGCATCATCGTCGGCTCGCTGGGCTTTGCTGGACTGATTATTTTTGGCTGAACCTTCAGGATTTTGAACGAGGCGGCGGCGGCAACCCGGACTAAAGTCGGTTGTCGCCCACCCACGCCCCGTGCGAGGGCTTGCGGCCAAGTCGCCGCTCTCTCAAGAAGCGGTCGGGAAACGCCGAACGTCTAAGGTCTCGCCCACGATGGAAGATCGTCCGCTCGCCGATGTGTTCGAGCCCGCGACCCGCGAGCGCTGGCGCAGTGCCGTGGAAGCCGCGCTGAAGGGGGCCGATTTCGAGAAGCGCCTCGTCTCGAAGACCGCCGACGGCCTGCGCATCGAGCCGCTCTACGCGCCGGCTTCGCCGGTGGTGCAGCCGGTGCGGGCTCCCGGCCCCTGGCGCCTGGCGCAGCGCATCGACCATCCCGACGCGGAGAAGGCCGCCGCGCAGGCGCTCACCGATCTCGAAGGCGGCGCCGACGCGCTGGTCCTCGTTCATCGCGACGCCCCCGCCGCCCGCGGATACGGCCTCGATCCCGCCTCCGTCGATGCGCTCGACGCCGCGCTCGAGGGCGTGATGCTGCCGCTGATCGCCCTGCGGCTCGATGCCGGAGCGGCGGGCTTCGAGACGGCAGCCCTGCTCAAGCAGCTGGTCGAGCGCCGCGGCGACGACCCGTCCACCCTCGATCTCGATCTCGGCCTCGATCCGCTCGGCACCCGCGCCGCCACCGGCCGGCTCGAACAGGGTTGGGAGACGCGTCTCTCCGAGACCGTCACCGCCTTCGCCGGATATCGCGGGCGTGTGGCCCTGGCCGATGCCCGGCCCTACCACGAGGCGGGTGCGAGCGAGGTGCAGGAGCTGGCCGCCGTGCTCGCCACGGCGGTCGCCTATCTGCGGGCGCTGGAGGCCGGCGGCCATGATCTGGAGCGCGCCCGCGACGCCATCGCGGTTCTCCTCGTCGCGGATGCCGACGAGTTCCTCACCATCGCCAAATTCCGGGCGATCCGGCGGCTCTGGGCCCGGGTCGAGCAGGCCTGCGGCCTCGCGCCGAAGCCGCTGCGCGTCCTGGCCGAGACCGCGTGGCGGATGATGACCCGCCGCGACCCCTTCGTGAACATCCTGCGCACGGCCATGGCGTCCGCCTCGGCGGGGCTCGGCGGGGCGGATTCTGTGACCGCTCTGCCCTACACCCAGGCGCTCGGCCTGCCCGATGCCTTCGCCCGGCGCGTGGTGCGCAACAGCCAGATCGTGCTGATCGAGGAATCGAACCTCGCCAAGGTCTCCGATCCGGCCGCGGGCGCGGGCGGCTTCGAGGCGCTCACCGCCGAACTGACCGAGAAAGCCTGGGCGGCGTTCCAGGAGATCGAGCGCGAGGGCGGGATCGCGAAAAGCCTCGAATCCGGTGCCTTCGCGGGCCGGATCGCGGCGGTGGCCGAGGCACGGGCCCGAGCCGTGGCGACCCGCAAGGAGCCGCTGACCGGCGCCAGCGAGTTCCCCTTCCTCGCCGAGAAGCCGGTGGCGGTGCTCGACGTCGCGGCCCGACCGGCCGTACGGGGGGAGGGGGCCCTGCCGTCGCAGCGCCTCGCCGAGCCTTACGAGGTCCTGCGCGACGCGTCCGATGCGGCGCTGGCGCGGACGGGCAAGCGCCCGACCGTGTTCCTGGCCAATCTCGGCCCGGTGGCGATCCACAACGCCCGCTCGACCTTCGCGGCCAACGCCTTCGCTGCGGGCGGCATCGAGGCCATCGGCAATGACGGCTTCTCGGACGCGAACGCCCTGGCCGAAGCCTTCACGGCGTCGGGCGCCTCGCTCGCCTGCCTGTGTTCCTCCGATGCCGTCTACCAGACCGAGGCCGTGCCTGCGGCCGAGGCTCTGAAGGCGGCCGGCGCCGGCACGATCTATCTCGCCGGCAAGCCCGCCGAGGCGGAGGCCCTGCGCCAAGCGGGCGTTCACGGCTTCCTGTTCGCCGGCTGCGACCTGCTCGCGCTCCTGCGGGAGGCGGCCGAGCGCGCGCAGGGCTGACGCCCGCCCGGACGGTCAAGGCGGCGTGAGCAACCTTGACACTGCGGGGCGCGGGACAATCTTCCGGCTGATGCGGGCCGCGTGAGCCCATCACCCTCAGCCGGAACTCACCCATGCGTCTGCCGATCTTCGCCGCTGCCACCTTCGCCGTCGCCGTGGTGGGCGTCGGGACAGCGGAGGCGGCCAAGCGCAAGGTGCAGGTGCCCCACCGCTACGACGGCCGCTGGAGCATCGAAGTGGTCACCCTCGACGGTCCCTGCGACCGCGCCTACCGCTACGGAGTCCAGATCCAGCACGGCGAGGCGGTCTATGGCGGCGGCGAGGTCGACATCAACGGCCGCGTTGCGGCGAACGGCACGGTGCGCGGCACCATCTCCCGCAGCGGCAATGCGGCGCAGGTCTACGGGCGGCTGTCCGCGAATGGGACCGGCGCCGGCCGCTGGTCGACGCTGGGCGACGGCCCGATCAGCTGCAGCGGAAGCTGGAACGCGATGCGGCGCGGCTGACCAAGCTGCCCGCCCGAAGCGGTGTCGCGGGGCGCACTACGCCCTTCGCGCTGTGTCGGTTCCGCGACAATGCCGCGATTTGTTCCGCGCTGCGGCAGAATGAGCCGGCTTTCGCCCTAGATCCGGCGGCTTCTCCGGCGAACACTGGCGGCGTTCGACACGCGTTCGAGGCGCCCCATGACAGCCGTGATGAGAGCTCTGCCGTTCGTCGGTCTCGCCTTCGTTCTGCTCAATCCCGTGGCCGAGGCACGCCCGGCGCGGCAGCACGTGCCCGGCTCCGAGCACACGGTGCTGGCGCCGCTCGAAGAGGCGGCGACGGCCTGCTTCGTCGAAACGGTGGTCTCCAACCCCAAGGCGATGCGGCTCGCGCGGGACGGGCGCTGGTACGAGGCCGCCGGGGTCACCGGCTTCCTGTGCCGGCCCGAGGTCGACCGCATGGCGGTGGCCCATGACCGCATCTACGGCCGCGGCACGGGCGCCCGCTACTTCAAGGGCGCCTATGCCCGCCACCTCGACAAACAACTCGCAGCCCGCCTGCAGCCGTTGCTGGAGACGAAGGCGGTGGCCAGTGCCGAACCCCCGGCCGAGAAGGCTGCCCTCGCCGACGGCCCGGCGGAGTCCGCGCTCGAAGGCGCGGATCACTGAACGGGCGAGGCCGGATCCGATTACCGGATCCGGCGCCACGTCTGCCGCTTGCACAGCACGCTGAGCACGCATCCCGCGACCTCGACGGTATCGGGACCCTTCGGGGTCAGGCTGCCCGCATAGGTCTTGCCGTCGTTCGGGTTGTAGAGGCTGCCCTCGAAACCGGCGCCGCTCGGGGTGCCGGCCTGCATGATCTGCACGCCGACGAGCTTGCGCGAGCGCAGGGCGGGATCGGGGTTCTGCGCATCGACCCCGGACCCGGCGGTCGCCGCGATCGTCCCGCAATAGCCGCCGCCGCAGCGGGCGATGCGCACGGTCGAGCCTGCCGTCTCGGTCTGCCAGACGCCGGAGAGGTCGGCGGTCTTCTGCGCAACAGCGCCCGTGCCGGAGGCCGCGGAGAGAAGTGCGGCGGCGACCATGTGACGGGCGAGATGGCGTGGCAGGATCGAACGGGGCATCGTCATTCGGTTGTCTCTCTTCACCGACCGTGTCGGCCAGCTCGCATCACGGGTATGCGGAAGGCTCAAGCTTCGCAAGACTTGGCAGCGGGGTTGATTTGTGCCGTGCGTTGAACTTACCAGCGCTAGCAGGCAGGTCGCGGAAACTCTCAGTCATGAATGATGGTCAACTCGTCAGAGGCGGAGCGAGAATGCCTTCGATATGGCCTTCGTTTGAGTACGCTTTCTCTATTCTACTTGAGCAGGCAATAATTCTTGAATTCGTGACATGCATTGTGTATTTGGTGGGATTGAATTTTACCATTGGCGGGAAAAATCGAGGTTCTCGGTCTGTCTACGGTTGATTGCGCCGGGGCACTGGATGGCCTAAATGACCCTTCGATAAAATAGGTATGTGTGAGAAGCGGCAGCTGAAAGTGCTCTCGGTGCCCCGTGTTGGATGTATGCTCCCGTGAAACGCCGCGTGCCATTTAAGAACTTCTAGGGGTATCATTTGCAATGATTTCTACAAAAATACTGATCATCATTTTGAAAGCTGTCGTGCAAACTCGTGCATGTGTGATGCGCCCGAGCTTAATTGCTCAGCTTTGATTCTCGTCTCATGTTGATGAGGGTTTGAGCGGCAAAATGGATGGGCGGGCGTGATAATAAGTTGCGCGTGCTCTGCAAAAGATCGCCTGTTCCTCACGATTACGAGTGAGGCTTGTGTAGCGAAGGATATGGAGCCTGTTATGCCTTTAAACTTTGTGTCCAATGCAAATGCAAGAGCGATCTCGCTAATCCCCGAATTCCGGGACCTCACTCACGATCGACTCCCGGACACGTTCGACGCCATTTTCTATAAATATCGATTCGAAAACCCGTACTTTGGATATGTTGAAGTAAAAAACGACGCGTGCGCGCCTTTCTACATGTTTTCTAACAATGATGATTTGGTCGCTTCGCATTATTTTTGGTACGGAAAGAACGGCTATGAAGTGGCAAGCGTCCGAGAATGGATCATGCGCGCAAAAAAGGCTAATATAGTATTTGATATCGGGGCTCATACTGGGCTTTTCTCGCTTCTCGCTTGCCGCTCAAATCAGCAAATCCAGCAAGTTGTGGCATTCGAACCCACTGCGAGAGCTTCGTCTCGTATCCTCGAAAACCTGATTGTTAATTCTCTCGTCGGTCGTGTCAAAGTTGAAACGCAGGCTGTATCTAATGCTGCGGGTGAAGTTGAGTTCATGATTTACGTTGATGAGTATCAAATCGGTACTGGCTCGAGTTTTGTTGGCACCGGTAAGAATTATGAAGTCAGGCGTCGTGAGCGAGCGTCTACGATCAGAATTGACGACTATATCAAAAGTAGCGGACTCGTGCCTGACCTTCTAAAAATTGACGTTGAGGGTGCCGAAGAGATGGCCCTTGAAGGCGCTCAAGATTTGATTGCGCTGAAAAGGGCAACTTTCTTGATTGAGGTTTTGCCGGAGACCGTCGATGGTGTGTTGAAGCATCTTGGCGGGTATAAAATTTTGCTTATCGACGATCATAATAATGCAACGGTTCCATTCGATCGACAGGCCGTAACGCAGTACGTCAATATTCTTGCGGTTCCGAATTAATCGTTTCAATTTCTGGCGCATCGTCCTTTACCCGTTATTGGGACGATGCGCAGGAGATTGTCTGGGAAAGGGTTGCACCCCTCAGACGAGATTGATGCGCTGTCGGAATCCTGGCGCAACGGCGTGATGCGGTTTCCAGCATGATGCACTAAGCAGGCCTGCAGTCGGCAAGGAAGGAGCGGCGGATGCAGGTGATCGAAACCGAGATCTCAGCGGTCAAGCGCGTGATCCCGAAGCGGCACGGGGACGACCGAGGCTGGTTCTCGGAGGTCTATCGCGCGGACGTGCTGGCCGAGCACGGGATCGCCAACGCGTTCGTGCAGGACAACCAGTCCTTCTCCGCGCCCGCCGGCACGATCCGCGGGCTGCACTTTCAGGTCGCGCCCAACGCGCAAGCCAAGCTGATCCGGGTGCTCGCGGGCGCGATCCTCGACGTCGCCGTCGACATCCGCGCCGACTCAGCGACCTACGGTCGGCACGTCGCCGTGCGGCTCGATGCAGCCGGCGGCGAGCAGCTGTTCGTGCCCGCCGGCTTCGCCCATGGCTTCTGCACCCTGGAGCCGAACACCATGGTCGCCTACAAGGTCGATGCCTATTACAGCCCCGCCGACGACCGGAACCTGCGCTGGAACGATCCGGCCATCGGCATCGAATGGCCGGTGGCGGAGGCCGACGCGATCCTCTCGGGCAAGGACAAGGGCGCGCCCCTGCTGGCCGATCTCGGGCGGGTGTTCTGATCCGAGCCTTCGGAGTGGTGGTGCCGGAAGGATCGAACCCGATCCGGGTCGGCCGGACTGACACTGAGGCTCCCCTCATCGGCCTCGCGGACATGAATCGACGGAGTTGAGAGCGATGCGCATTCTGGTGACGGGCGGCTGCGGCTTCATCGGCTCGGCGCTCGTGCTGCATCTGGTGCAGGATCTC
>JACJIB010000002.1 GCA_014138645.1 Methylorubrum thiocyanatum
GGGCTCACCCCGAACGCGTTTGCAACCCGGCCCAAACAGGACCAGAACCAGAACAGACTCTAGTTATGAACGGGGGAAGACAGGGGGCAAGGTCAGACAGGGGCCAAGGTCACGCGCGATCCTCATGCCGCAGGACGCGCGGCGTCGGCGAGCAATAGGGCTGTGGGCGGGGAAGCGGTTGATCCGCAAGTTCAAACTTCGACCTGCGTTGGGCTCCTCACCTCGAGGATCCATCTGATTAAAGCGATAGGAGGCGGATTACATCAACGATGACACCAGCGGCGGCAGGAGCGTTCTAGGGACGGATGGCCGTTGAAAGCCACCACACAGACATGGTACAAAGTGGCCTCGGCGGGGTTCGCCAACGCATTGATCTGAAAGGAACTTGTTGCTTGTAAGCCCAGTCCTTTCCTGGGCACCAACTGATCTCCAAGTGATCGAGATCGTTGGTCTTCTAAATTTCGATCCCGTACCTTGTCGAAGGGTGCGGGATTTTTTCTTGCCTGGCGTGGCAGCTTGGCCCGGTTGCGGTGCGCGTGGAGATCGCGCTTTCCCGGTTTGCATCGGCCCACCCTGGCTGGAATCTCAACGAAAAGGGCCGGCGTCACGCCGACCCTTCCATCGTCATCTTAGCGTGGATCGTTCAGCGGCCTCCGGCTGCACCGCGGGAGCCCGTCCCTGTGCCGGTGCCCATGCTGCCGCTGGAGGTCGTGCCGGCAGCACCAGGGGCCGCCGGAGCCATGCCGGTGCCGGTCGTTGCGCCGGTTGCCGATCCCGTCGAGCGTTCCATGCTCTTCTCGGAATTGCTCTTCACGCTGCCCGGGTTGTTCATGTTGCCCTCCGCGCTTCCACCGCCGGCCGCTGTCTGCGACAGAGCGGCCCCGGAGAGAGCGACGGTAAGCGCGGCGGCAAGCGCCAAAGTTTTGGATCGCATGGCGGTTTCCATCCCTGTTTGTCGTTGAACAGGACAAACGCCGGGTGGGTCACGTTCGTTCAGGCCGCCATCCGAAGGCAGGCAGCGAAAGCGCGTTAGGGACGCAATTGGAGTGGGTGGCGCGGTGCGCGGCCGTAGCCACCGAGATCTCTCCCACTCAGCGAAGGGTGGGAGATTCATCGGGCTTTAGCGGGCGCTCTTCACCTTCGGGGCCGCCGGCCGAGACGTGAGTGTTCAGGCGGTCCAAGTGCTCGAAAACGTGCTCGAACGCATCTGTCACGGCCTGTTCGAAGGAGCCGTCGGCTTTGCCCCGAGACTCCTTCAGGGCGCTGAGAAGTTCGTGGTGCTTTGCGGTATCGCTGGACATGGCACATCTCTCTGCCGGCCTCGCGCCGGCTCAAGGAGCCAAGTGTCCGCAACGGGGCCGGTTCCTGGAGCGGTCTCGCTTTGAAGGTCCCCCACGCCGCCAGCGCCGATGACGCGTCCGAGCGGGGGCCACAAGCAGGGGGTGATCCCCTGATTGCTGTGCAAGATCGCGCCCGCCGCTACCGGCTTCCGAACCCTGTCTCGTTGCGCTCGATGGCCTTCATGGCCGCCTCAAACGCCTTGGCCTCGCTGGTGAAGGCGCGGTCGGAGCGTTCGGCCAGCTTGCCGTGTTTCCTCAGTGCCCAGCCGAAGTGACCTTCGGGCTTGTTCAGCGGCTCGACCGTGATGGAATAGGGGTGTGGAACTTCGTTGGTCATGGCGCGGTATGGCACGCCGGCCCTCGGGTCACCAGTGCCGCGTCTGGAAGGCCTTCGGAGAATGCAGCGGCGACGAAGGCGTCGACCGCTGCCCGGCTCTCAGCCTCGAACGCGATGTGGATGCCCGTGCCACCCGAGGCGTTCGAGATCACGCGCCGGCTGTCGCTCGACAGCCAGAAGAACGGTTTACCGCCCGTTCCATATCCGATGCCGTGATAGCCTCCCGACTGTTCCGGCCTGACCTCCATCACTGTCGAGATGCCCAGCGGCTCGAGTGCGGCGTCATGGAAAAGCTGCGCGCTTTCGATGTCGCTCGGGCTGATGCTCATATGGTCGATCATGTCCACGGACCGATCGGCCGGGATCTCTCGGGCTTGTTGGGCCTTGGTTATCGGCGCATTGCGTCACAACAAATTGGTGAGACGAGGCTTGGCGCCGAGCGGGGCTGAAGCGGGTGGGATGGAAGTGCCAAGTCCCAGGCTGCACGGCCGACGGCCGCTGCGGCGGTGTCAGGCTCTACGTGGACCCTATCGTGGAACGCAGGGGCAGGGGCGCCCCCACCCGATCAGACCAATGGGCAGGCTCTCCGAGCCAAGCGACCATACCAGCAAGACGGCCCGAGCGCGGGCAGCGAGGCTCTTGGCCATGCCCACCTCATAGACAGCGGAAGCTCGCCTCAATCCCGCCTGTCACCGCGCTCAGGCGCGATATCATGAGCTCAATCCTGTCTCTGCCTGCAGGTGGGCTTCGACTTTCCGGATCACGCCGTGAGGATCGTGACCTTTCGCTTCGGCCAAGAGCATCAAATCCGTGACGAGGTCGATGATGTCACATTCTCCGATCACGTCCGATGCTCGTGGATGACACCAGCGCCGGATGCCGGAATGCTCATGCAGGTAAGCGTCGAGCGCTTTTTGCGCGAGTTCAGCGTGCTTCACTTTGTCCGGCATGAGGGTTTGCTTCCTACCCCCTGACGCCGGTACCGGGGCGAGATGGCCGGCGGGCAGTCCGTTAACTGCAGATGACTGTTCCTGTTCATTTTCAGAGTGGTGAGGCGCCAAAGAACAGTGATCTGATTGGCGAACACTCTCGCTTCTACCCCTTTCGGGGGATCCAGGGAGCGGCAAATCTATACCGGTGGTCGGAGCCCTCCCCTCAGTTTGCACCGCCAGGGTCCGAGAGCCGGGTAACGCCACGGGCAACGGGTAATGCCCCGCGCGTGGTGCAACGCTTCGCCGACGCGATCTTCTCCGGCATCAAGCAGGACTCGGTGGCGTGGTGCGCGGCCGCAATCGGCGCCATGCTGAAGCGGGCCGGCCACAAGCCCTCGGTCAGCCTCGCGGCGCGGTCCTGCGAGGCTTGGGGCGTCGGGCTGGGGGCGGCGACGGTGGGCGCCATCGCCACGAAGAAGCGGGGCGACTCGTCCTGCGAGGGCCTGTCGGCTTCGTCGTGGGAGCCGACCCTGGTCCCTCTGCTCGGCAGTCGTCATGGCGATGCGTGGCTTATCGCGGCCGTCCCGCGCAAGGCGTTCACCGCGTTCCGCTGGCCGACCGACGTGCCGCTGCCGTCGCCGCACAAGCTGCCGACGACAATCGCCAGGACGCTCGCATGTAAGTCGAAGCCTGAAGGCGGCGAGCCGGTCACGAGGGGCGACCCCTGACCGACCCGCCTATCGCCGGCCAGACAAAGTCAGCGCGGCGGTGACGCTCTCTGCACTGCCACGGTTCGGGGTGCAAGGTGTTTCGGGCTGCGCAAGCAACGTGAGAGCCCGGAAGCGTTCCGCGGGAGACAGGGGCACGGAGCACGGCGCGTGCCGCATCACCAGACAACACGCGGTGCCGCTAAGACCGACGTTATTTTGCATAAATACGCTCCGCAGCCCGTTCCATACGCGCCGCGGATCGGTAAGATCATGCAGGGGTGTGACGCGCGAGAGCCAACGATGACATCAAGACTGCCGGAAGGTGCGAAGCCGGGCGATATTGTGACGCCTGACGGCCAGATCCTCTGCCGTGATCTCGAGTTGCATGAGTTCGGCTATTTCACGGTCACCTACGAACAGGCTCAGGTCGCGCGGAAGCATGGCTGGGGCTGCCGGGCCGGCGTCGTCCTCGATGGGGAGCATTCCGACGAGTGGAGTTGGGATTACGCGGAGGAAGAGCGCCGCACGGCGCTCGAGAGTGGCGATGAGCCGCCCCGCGTCCGGATCTATCGCGAGCCACCGGCTTCCTGTCCGGTCGAAACGCCCCTCTCGTGTCGCCTGGACAGCAGGTAAGCGAACGAGGGGACGCGCCGGCCGCTCGCGAACGGGGCGAACGCGGCAGCCGGCGCGCTCGCGGACGGGAGCCCTGAGGCTCAACCGCCGCGATTGGAGTCCATCTTCATCAACGCGGACGCTGGTCGGCGCTTCCAGTTGACGCAAGCTTTGAAATGAGAACGGCCACGGGAGCTGGAACGAAGGTGCGCGTACATCCGGCGTCACCGCCACTCCGGCATCGTGGCCGTGTCCGATCAAGCGAGGGAATCGCGATCGGCGTGGACCTTATTTGGGAGCCGTATCGTCAACGATCAAGGGCAGCCCCGCGAGACGCGATCTGCACACGAGCGGACGGGGCCTTGAGGCTCCTGCGCTATCGCGTTGGGCCGCCCGAGGTCATGCCGTAGTTGGGCACGTAGCGATCATTCAGCTCCGCATTGCCCTCCTTCGCCGAGCGATCGACGCCGCGGCTCCGGCCCGTACCGATCGAGCCGGTCGTCAGGTCGTCGTAGGCGTTCGGAGCCGGGCGGTCGGTGAAGAAGCTGGACGGTTTCTCGCCTCGAACTGTTGAGATGCTCTGGGCAAGAACAGGAGAGGATATCGCGCTGACACCTATGACAATCGCAGCGATGGCGGAATTAAGGCGGGTGTTCATGACACAACCTATCAAGGTTTGCGCGGTCTCCGTCGAATGGCGGCTGGCCGTGACTTGTTGCGTTCGCCTGAATTAGGATCGGGCATCCTGAAGCGCCGTGCCATTTGGCACTCGTCATCGCTGGTGTCCGCCTCAGCGAATACGCTGGATGCCCGGACGCCTTGCGAGCCGGATACGACAGGGAATGTCGGCTCGCGCGACGCTCTGACGCTCGTCCCGGCGGTTAAGGCGTCGTGTTGCCCGTCACCGCTCCCAGAAAGCGGGCGTTGCCGCCACTGTCGATCGACGCCACGTCCTGACCGTTCCAGCGGAGCTTCATGCGTTTGGCCGTCGTATCGTAGCGCCAACACACGTTGAATCCGGCAAAGCAGACCTGCTGGCCAGCCGCCATCACGACCGCCGTCGGACTTCCGCCCTGGGGCGCGATCGTCACACCCTGCGTATCGATGACGGATTGCGTGCGTGATCCGGTCGCCTGCAGCGTCGTCTTCGAAGAGACCGACGCATCGCCGATCATGGCCTCGCTGAAGGTCGGATTGGCAAGGCCGATCAGGTTGGACAGGATGCCGTACTTGGTCGAACTATCCAGCCCGATCAGCGCATCGGAGGCAAGGTTCAGCCCGTTGAGACGGATGCCCCAGATGGTCTTGAACCTCTCCGTGTTGTCGGTGGTGATATCGAGGGCTTGCGTCGCTTTGTTCGGGCCGCCCATGCCGAGGCGGAGCGCTGTGCAGTAATGTCCGAGTGGGCAATCCGCGCCGGAGAGGTTTGAGAAATCCATTTCGGTGTTGATGTTGAAGTTGGTCGGCGCGCCTGGCCGCATGATGAAGTTGTTCGCCTGGGTCCAGGCGTTGCCGGCCCCCGGCTCGACCTCGTTCTCGAAATAGGCCGTCAATTTCGCAGCGATTGCGCCGCGATTGATCCACTTGAGCTGACAGGACCCGTTCGTGACGACGGCGCCCTTGGGGTTGTTCTGGTCCGGCAGCACCGGCATGGTGGGGCCCGATATACATTTCGACGCGACCCGGAAGACGTTGTCACCGTCCTTGTTGTAGACGTTGGTGCCTGCCTCGTAGGGGGTGCGTGGCTTCCAGTCGGTGAGCCGACCTGTCTTCGTCGTCATGCTGAGCGCGAGGAGCTGCTCCTCGGCCTCTCCATCGAGTTGGGACTTGCCGGAAATGACCACGCTCGCCCGCTGGTTTTGGTCGGTGATGCCGGGAATACAAGCGAGGCCGGGGCAATAGGCAACGCCCATGCCGGGCGAGATCTGCACGGCATTTGGATTGATCGTGCTTTGAAACGTCGTATCGAGTGTTCCGATTCCGGAAGAACGAAAGGTGTCCGGGGTCAGCACCCAGCCCTTGGAGGAGACGCATCCGAGCGGCACCATCGCCTTGCCGTTCCGCTCTCGCACCGCGATCTGCTGGCACGCGCCATCCTTCTCCATTCCGATTTCCGGCAGAGTGAAGCTCTGCGCCGAGGCCGGCTTGGGCAGCGCCGGGATGAGGAACGCGACGACGACCGCGATAGTGGCGTGGATGGGGTGATGCATGTCGGCGATGTTCGGCTCGGCCTGAGGATGGTCACGAGAAACTCGGTGGCCGGCGCATCGGTCAATCCAAGGATCCACTCTACGGACACGGGCAAAGAGGGGCCGATTGCTCAGGCCCCATGCGATGGTCCAGCTTCGCAGTTCGATCGTATTCCGACGAATTGATCGCCGGTGCGTCAGAAATGCGCGTCACCACAAGGGTCTTGAGAAGCCGGCGCGTTGCGGTGCGGTCGGATGCAGCTCCGGTTCAGGGGGCGTGTCATGCTCCACCCACGCGCTCGACGCCCCCGTGTTCGGCAGCGCCTCGGGAGGCACGCGCCTTCCTGAACGGGCCGCCTCGCAGGGGAGCGACAGCGCGGCCCTCGTGTCAGGATCGTCGGCGGCCCCCGGAGGGGCTGGCACCCGTCGCGGGCGCCGCCGCCTCCCATTCTCGGTCTCGTGCGCGCTGCAGTTCGGCGCAGACCCGCCCTGCCCTGGTCTCCGGCGCGGTATCTTCCTCGCGCATCGCGGCAACGGGCAGGCTGCGCGGCGGATCGGGCAACAGGGTGAGGACGAGGGCTGAGACGATTGCGTCGAGATCCGCGGCCGCGATCCCGAGCGCCCTTATGGCCTCCGCACGCCGCATCGAGGCGAGATCGGCCCAGGTCGGACCGGGCGGGCCGAACCGTTCGGCGACAGTCCCGACGAGAGGAAGCGGTCCCGCCGGCAAGGCACGGAGCCGGTCCAGCCGGCGCCGGTCGGTCGCCTCCCCGTCGTGGGCCGCCCGCGCGCCTGGAACGCGCCGGGCGAGTTCGCCGAGCACGTGAGCCCGGATCGTCAGGACACGCACCGGGCCGATCTTGCGCACGGCCATGAGCTCGGCGGGCGTGGCGCGCGCGAGCGCTCCCATATCCGCAAGGCCAGCCTTGCGGAGCCGGGCCCGGAGCGCGGCGGTCAGCAAGCCCCGCCCGAAGCCGCCGGCCGCGAGGCGATCGATCGCCTCATCGGACAGGCCGTCGAAGAGCGGCAGGCGTGCGCAGGCCTCGCCGAAGAGGGTCTCAGGAAGCGGCATCATGGGTCACGGAAAGGCTCCTACCCGAGCGCCCGCGATCGGCAAGGTCAAAGCAACCTTGCGCCCCTATGCCGTCCGTCCCGCCAACAGCCGGCAGCCGTCATGCTTCCTCCCGAACGCGCATCCGATCCACTTCCGCCCGAGGCCGCCGCGTGGCGCAACGCCTTCGGTGCGCTCCGTCCGGGCTCCTCGCCCTGCCGCTACCTCGGCGCCACCGCCTGGGCGAACATCCACGACGCCTGTACCGACTTCATCGAGCGCTACGGGGCCGAGGCCGTGCGCTTGGGCTGGACCGCGCCGCAGCTCTTCGGCGTCCATCCCGAGCACGGCACGTTGCGCGTCGATTGGTGCGGCGTGTTGATGATCGGCGGCCGGAAGGCCACGAATATCGAGGCGGGCCGCATCCTGTTCGACAACACGAGCGGCTACCGCGATCTGCCCGGTCTACCGGTCGGGATGCCGATCTGGGAGTTCGCCGCTCGGAGGTAGAGGGCGCGCATTCCGGCAGGGTCGTTCCGGCGATTCACAGCGCTGCGCGGCGGCTTTCGTCGAGCACCTCTGTGAGGGCGCAGCCCTGCTTCCGGATGGAATCCCCTCCATCCGCCGGCTCCTCTGAGAATGGGGGCGCAAACGGAAAACCCCGCCTCGGCGGACCGAGGCGGGGCTGTCGAGGACGTGCGACGTTCAAGCGCCTGCGATCAGCCGTTGGCGACGAGCCGCAGAACCGGTGCTGCCAACGAGACGGCGGCGTTCACCGGCATCGGCTCCGACACGGTCTCGACCGGGTAGCCCAGGAACCAATCGGCCTGGAACGACAGCTCGCGGCAGACCGGCAGATGCGCCTCGCCCTCGGTCCAGCGCTCCTGGCCGTTGGGCTCGACCGCGTTCCAGCCTTGCGCCAGCTGCGCGTCCGCCATCGCCACGGCGGTGCCGTCGGCGCACAGCTCGGACACCCGCACGCCGAGCGTCCGGCGATCCTCGTTCTCGGCGATCCAGTGCGCCGGCACCGAGCTGCGCGAGCGCAGAACCAGCGTCTGCGTGCCCTCGGGCACCGCGAAGGTGAAGCGGCGGTTGTCGATCGAGGCCGGGGTCAGCACCTGGCCATCGGCCACGACCTGCAGGCCCGGATCCTCGACACGGCGCGCCCCCAGATGCTTGGCGCGGGCGATGAGGATCGCCTTGACGCCGTGCAGGCGCGGGCCGGACAGGGCGTGCGGCGCGAGCAGGGCGACGGGCGCCTTGTCGCCGACGCGGTGGCCCCAGCCTTCGGCCCCCTCGAAGAAGGCGTGCATGCCGCAGTCGCGGTAGCTTTCGGCCGGCGCGCCTTCGGCGAGGAGGGCCTCGTGGCTGTCGAGTTCGATGTGCCAGTAGCCGACCGCCTCGACCGGCTCCTGGCGGATGGTCGCGCCGTTGATGAGGTGCTTGGCGGGGACGAGGACGTCGTCGAACACGAGGCAGTGGTCGGGCGAGACGAGCAGGTCGCGGACCGGCACGCCCATGGCGAGGGCGCCGGCGGTGATGCGCACGGGCCAGACGTCCTGGGGAGCGGCGTGATCGGCCGCCTCGACGAGGCGGTGGCCGATCCAGCGGATGGGCTTGTGCGCGCCGGAGGCCGTCACGGCGAGATCGCCGATCTGCAGATCCTCGACGGCGACCTCGCCGCGCTCCGTCCGGATCCGCGTGCCGGTCACGAAGCAGACCGGAGTGAAGTCGCCGAGGGTGGTCTCGGAAAACGCTTCGGTCCCGCCCTCGGTCAACGGGGTATTCGAAGCGATATATGCGGCGCCCGTTCCATCGCTGTTTTCGGTGAACACGATCTGATTGGGATTATCCAGATTCGTCGCATAAGCCGTGAACTGATCGGTCCCATCGGTTGACGTGAAAGTAACGGGGTCTCCAACAGCGTTAATCGTGCCATTGAGTACGTAGGGCCTGGGGTTGTTGTCATTATTTTCGAAGACGTCTCCCTGTACGCCGTCGTTGTCGAGAGAAAGATAATCGACCTCGAAAGTCAGGTTATTGAAGACGATGGGAAGCGCCATGACGAGCTCCGCTTTGATCGCGCGTTGGGCTGGATTTCAGCCCGGTCGGTACAAGATGCAGCTGACCGCGATTTGCACCAAAAAGATAAAGCGCCTCGAAGACGGCAATCAAGCTGCTTCATCATGTAGAATATTATAGAATGATGTATTGTGAGAAGTATCTTGTCGGGCGTGGTATGACTGTAACATCTATCCGAAAGGGGTAGTACGTATGTGTTGCGGATAGATGGTTTATTCGGGCCTCGCTGATCTGTGACATTGCCTCTGGATCGTGCAAAGGTCGTACTTCAGGCGACTTCTGTTCGGGAGCTCGCCCGAGATCTCGTGACGCGTCGGCCCAGATTGAGCGGGGGCTTTGGAGGCAATCGAGCCGGCTCCGCTCCGGCAATCGCCAGATCCTTCCGTCTCCCACCGATGGCCGAGAGGGGGCTGCGCTGGCGATCGCCGGAGCGATCTCTGAACACGGCGCGAAAAACCCCGCGCCGGCTGGCCGGGCGGGGCTGGAGAAGGTGCACGCTGGACTGATGGCGTGTGGCGCATCAGTGAACGACGATGTGCCCTCGGTCCATCCCTGTGGCACGCCTGACGGAACACGATGTCGTCACCCGGGGCGGCTGGCGCTCCCGGTGCCCGCGTCACATCCTTCGCTGCTCGCCGTGCTTGGATCGATAACGAGCAGGCGTAGGCGTCCTCGGCCCCGCCTGCCGGCCGGTTACCGCCTCTGCCCAGCGATGACAGGGCGGCGCCTGTCGAGGCGGCGATGTCCTGGCATGCGCCTTCATCTCGGATGTGTCCGTGCCTCTTTCCTCAAAGCGGCTGTCGAGCGCCAGCGACGGGGCAGGCCGCTGCCATGCGGATCCAATGCCCCCCCCATGAAGCCGAATCCCGCCACGAGAGCGCCGGGGCCTGGTCTTACGACTGCGGCGCCTCAGGGCACCGGCACTTGCAGCGGCTTGCCGGTATCGACGACATAGACCGACAGAATCTTGAGCGGCTTGTCGCCGACGACGGTGTAGCCGGCATGGGGCACCTCGCGCTGGTTGATGCCGTGTTCGCCCGCGGGACGCTCTTTGGCTTCCTTGCCCAGCACCTGCGCCGTGCCGCTCTCGAGCACGTAGAAGGCCTCTTCGCCGTTATGGAAGTGGCGCCGCGATGTGGCGCCGGGCGGAATCTCGACGAGCTGAACGACGATCTCCTTGCCCTCGACGCCCGAGACGGGCGACCGCCCGAGTTCGGTCCGCTTGACCTCCTGGGCGAAGCAGGCCGGTGCGAGGGACATCGTCGCGAGGCTGAGGGCAGAAGTAAGGGCGAAGTGAGCAGCGTGGCGTCGCATTGATTTCTCCCAGTCCGGTCCGAGCCTACCACGGCAGCCGTGGCGCGGAACGTTCACCTCAAGGCTCGATCCGCGAAGAGCGACGATCGGTTCGCAGGCGCAGCGGTCGCTGGTGAGGCCGCTCTCAGCGACAGCCGCTTCGGGGGCGTATCCTGGATGAAGCCTTGGCCTCATCTGCGGACCGCTTGGCAACGGATGAAGCCGAAGCACCCTGCGCGGTGTCGGGGCCGCCACGCGGCGCAGGGTGCGCATCTCCTTTTAGTGCAAGAGGGTTCGATAGAAGTCGATCAAGTCTCTCGATTGATCGTCCGCTGTCCTGAGATCGACCTTGAGAAGCGGGCTCTGTTTGAACCGGTCCGGATTTCTATCGATTTCGGTCAGAACTTCGACGAGAGAGCCCGGCCGTGTGATGTCGATCACGAAGCCATTGACCCCATCGGTGATCTCATCGCCCATCGCACCCAGATCGCTCGCGACAACCCAGCAGCCGGCCTGCAGCGCTTCGCGTGCGACGAGGCCGAAACTCTCGGGCCAAGTGGATGGTGCAATGAGCACGTCCGTCCGTGCGTAGATTTCCTCGATCGCGCTCGACGGGATTTTTCCGTGAACCGTGACCGGCGTCGTACCCCAAACGATCTGCGATTCATCGCCGGGATCCCGGAAGAGATCGACGTAAGAAAACGCGATGTTGCTGAAGCTGTTGCGGCGAAGCGCGGCCTCGATCCAGAACATTCCCTTGTGATGCTGGGTCCCACCCACATGTGCGATGCGGACGCGATCGCCTGCCGGCACACGCGGCCGCGCCTTGAGACGCGAAACACCGTTCGCAATCGTTTTTACGTCGAACCCGCAGGCCCGATAGATTTCGCCGAAGGATTGCGAAACGGAGAGCCGCGCCTCTGCCCCAGCCAGCGCACTTCTCAACTGGGATGCGCGTGAGAGACTGTCCGACCGGCCGATTCGCCGGGAGAATTTCTGTGTCAGGACATCCTGCGACGGCATGGCGAGTTCGCCATGTTCGTTGATGAGAAAGCTGTAGTCGGACAGCCACCAAGCGTCATGCAACGTGACGATATACGGCACGCTCATGGTCCGGCAGGCCTCTGCCATTGCGACCGACAGTCTCTGTAAACAGTGAATGTGGACCAGATCCGGCTTAAAGTTTTCGAGGAGCGTCAGCGCGTGCTGGTAGACGGCCGCATTGAAGGGCCGCCAGTCCATGTCGAGCTCTTGCGGTGTTGCGATGCGCATCACCGGGATACCGCGATAGTGGTCTATTCTGCTTGCTCCATTGCGATCGTTCTCGTCGTCGGACGTCAGGACCGCGATCTCGAATTCATCGGAGTGATGATCCAAGAGGTAATCGATATTATCTTTCAGTACGCGTGTTGCGCCGCCGATCGTCTGGGGTGCAAAAAACACGTTGCTGAAAAGTATCCGGCGCTTGGCGCTTTTGGTGTCGGCCGGCGCGGCGGATTCCGCCGGAGCATCAGCGAACAGAAGATCGCGGGATTCCGTCGGATGCTGTGGCGGTCTGTCGACGCGCGATGACGACGCATCGACAAATCCCAGCAGTGCAGTGACGCCCCTGGACCGCACGTCGCGTGCATGCTCCGGCGCGAGATCGGCACTGTCGACGACATGCACGGGCATGCCGAGAAGCGTCGCTTCGCGCGGTGAGAGAACCGAGTTGCCGGAGAGCTTGCCGTGTTCGGATCCGAACGAAATGTAACCCCTGCACCCGGATGCAATCCAATTCGTCGTCGCGTCGACAGCCTTCAAGCCGGCTGATTTGAGCCTGTCACTGAATTTCTCCAGATGCCTGGGCGGCGTCAACGCCTGATCATAAATGATCGAAACATGCTCCCGCTGGGAAAGCAGCTTCTCAATCATCGACCAAGCGGCCGACATCCTGCTTTTCTCGGCGCCGACCTCCGAGAGGTTTGCGATATAAACCGGCTGCAAGCCTGACAATTCACGGCGCTGTATCAACCCAACGCGCCCGACCAGCGCCGCTTTCCGCTTGCTTGTCACACGCTCCAACACGTCGAGGGCGGCCGGCAAACTCGCAAGTCCGTAATCGCACAACGATATGAATTGAGTGGCCACCTCGCTCGCCAACAAGGAGGCAAGGTGCGCCGAAGCACTGTCGCTGCGAAAGGCGGCGACGTCCGATCCGTCGAGAGCTCCCGCCCAGTACGCTGTGGGAAGCGAAAGCGCTCGCGCAGTCAGGGCCAGTCGAATGGTCTGCGGATTGCTGGTGAGTTCGTGAAAGATGACGCAAGCGGCTCCGGCGAAAGCCTCTAGAACTGAGTCCAGGCGGTTGTAAGGAAGAACTTTTACATCTCTTCCTACTTTATCGCCCACGTAAGAGCGTATCCGTTCGACAGCGCCTTGTGGAAGTTCATCCAGCCGTTCGTCACAGAGCAGCAGAGCGTAGCCGTCGGGGTTCTGCAGGATACGCGTCTCAGCAAATTCGGTGCTGATGAGGTTCGTGATTTGCTCAAGAGTCGTAAGGATCAGGTCGGGGCTCTTCGCGCGTCGAGCCTCTGTCACGGAGCGATCGAGCATCGCACGATAGGCGTGGTCGCGAACGCGCCTCCAGGGCTCCTTCTCGGCCCAGATATGTGCGCCTTTCGAGATGAACGATAACGATTTCTCGAAATACCCAAGATCCGCGGCGATACGGGCGCCATTGATGAAAGCCCACCGATCCGTATTCGGTGCATCGACGCAACGCTCATAACAATGCAGTGCATCGTGAAGGCGGTGCTGAACCGTATAGATGTCGCCGAGCTGATGGAGTATCCGTCCAGGCGGTCCGCTGCAATCGAGCGCGTTTTCATAGGCGCGGATCGCCGCGTCCAGCTGGCCGTGACTGCGCGCGTTACGAGCAACAACCTCCCAGAGACGTGAAGCGTTCGGCCCCTGAACCAAGTCGGTGTCGCTGGTGTAGCCGCCTTGCAGGAACAGGGCGAGGAGGTCGACGCGATCGAGGGTTGCTCCGGCCTCCTTGGACGCCTGATAGCGGCCCGCGAACACGTCAACTTTGAAAGCATCCGGGAAAGCCCGCTCGCCGAGTATCTGGAATAGGCGATCATCCTCGCTGGCTGCCTCGCCCGCACCAGCACCGTGACCGAGCCAGAACCGATAGGCCTCTTCCGCGGATGCGTTGGCCAGCTCTGGATGGATCCTTGTGTAGTACGCGTGATCGAAGCGTGCTTTCAACGACAGAGCGGCCAAGTTTGCCGGACCGCGATCCAGAAAGACGGCGAGGGCGTGAGTCCGGGATTTCAGAGGTCCCGTCCATTGATAGTTCAACGCTTGAAATTCGACGTAATCGAAGAGGTCGAGCCACGGACCGGCTTCGATGTTCGCCCGTTCGAAAAGCAGCTTACGAACGGATGCCCCGCCCTTATAGGACGTGCGCTCCGCTGCCGTCAGCGCGATCACGCCCGATCTCACCAGATCTCGGAGTTCTTCCTCGTCGATATCGATGTCCGACTGGTAGCGGCGTCTCTCATTTCGTCCAAACTGTAGGTAGTGGGCCTTGAGCTGCCATTCCTCATCGAAATTCAAATCGCTGTGGAGCTTGCGGTAGATAAACGCATCGAAGTCTTTGGGTAGTGCGCCATGCTCGGCTTCGAGGTGAGCGATCAACGATGCGGGTTCTGCGAAGCGGCCTTCGCGCTGGCCATGTTGAAAGAAATGCTGTCTGAGCGCCGCCTCTTCGAACGTTGCGAGGTCGGGATAATAGGAGCGATAGAAGCGGGTATCGAACTTCCGGCGATCCATTTTCATCCGAGCAAGCCGGATGTTTGTGATTAGCGCGCGTCGTAGATTTCTGACGTGAAATTTCTTCGGGAGGATCGTGCGACGATCGTTGCGAGCGGGACGGCGTGAAGCCGAATCCGCATGCGAAGTGCCCGGCGTCTCGGAAGCCACGACCTTTGCTGGCATTGCATCGACATTGGCGCTCGCCAGGATCGAGCCGGGAATCCAGTAATCATCGCGCTTCGAAAGGCTGTAGATTTCCGTAGCAGAAAGATCGGGACGCAGGAGGATAATCGAACGCTTGCGATTGGTGATAGCGTCATTTTCATAGATATCGACGTTCATCTGCCCGACGGTGTTCAGATCGGGCGCTGCGAACCGCGCGATGAGCGGATCGACGATTTGATCCCAGAAATTGATGCTCGACATCCAGAGCAGGACAATGTCTTCGGATTTGAACGCGCTTGCTTCGATGATTTTCTCGTATGGATAATCATCGACGGCATTCGTATCGATATCGTAGTCCGGTATCGTGCGACCGTCCCGTTGGACGTAACCGTTCAAAGGCCCATAGCTTGGATGTTTGAAGAAAACTTCCAGCCACGCAAAACTATCGATGAGAGCCTGCGGTAGTTTGTGGCTCGGCAAAATCGAGTTGCCGCCGAAGCGAACATACGGCTGAGCCAGCGCAGCATTCGAATTGTAATTCGAATTTGTCGATAGGAGTTCAAGCTCGACCTTGGGCGGACGGGGTGCCTCAGGGCGCACGCTCTCTTGCAGGAAGAAGCTGTTCAAATCACGAGCAACGGTCCCAGAGTAGCCGATGTCGCAGAGCGTCACGTGCCGGGCCGAGAACAGCTTAGCCTCTGATAGATATTTTTCGGCGAGGCGCCGCTTCTCCATCAGAGAGTGACGGATTTTGTCGTCAAGCCGTGCCGTTTCATAGGCGCTTACGACGCGCGCTGTATCCGTGGATGAGCTGAAAAGCGTATCGCCCAACTCGAGAGGCACTTCTTCGATCCCGAACAGGTCGGAGATCTGCCGCACCGTGGCTGTCCCATGACAGAGCCAGAACGCAAAGCCGACCGCTTGCGTCAGCCACTCGCCGCGGAAGTTGAGCGCGAGCCAGCAGGAGGCTGCGCGGCTGAGGAACAGATCCGATTGATCGAAGAAATCGAAATAGCGTTTAATAAAAGGAGATTTCCACTGCTCGAAGACCTGGCGAAGGAGCAGGCCATCCCGACTCATAAAATATATATGATCAGTCTTGTTGTTGATGGCCCCAAACAGGATTTTAAATAGGAATGATTTTGCTAAGTCGGCGATCTCAAGATGGATATCTGAACGCCGGCCGTAAGCTGGCCGTTCGAGATGAAGTTTTTCCGGCTGATCGATCCGCGTGACGGCAAGGCCCGCCTTGCTCCCCATGATGATATCGGAATGGGCGTTGTCACCAATATGATGGACGGATTTCGGCTGTGCGCGAAGATCGCTCAGAACATGTTTGAAAAGCCGTCCGGTCTGCTTCGTCGTGCCCGCATCGACCGAAACGTAGACCTTTTCAAAGAATGATAATATTCCTATTTTTTGAAGGATTGTTTCGATTTGTGCCTTGCTGAAATACATATCTGAAACAGCAACAAGCCGCTTATTGTGCGACTTCAGGTCTCGCAGAAGATCTCTCGCACCCTCGACGGCTACCAAGTTTTCGAGTTCCAAATCGAACTCGAACGCAATGGTGTCATTGATGATCTTTTCTGCTTCTTCACTTGTGTGCACCCCGATCGTGGAAATGATTTTTTGCCATATGACGGGAAGGCTCGGCTCTTCCATGTCGACATGAGGCGACGTCTTTAAAAAATTACCCGTATTGTACCGAGTGAGTGTCAGCTGTCCCGGTGTCAGATCCCTGGCTTTGCCGAGGCGGGCGAGCAAGTACGCACTGACCGTGTCATGCACTTCGTTGACGGCGAGATACTTGCGTCTAAGAAGCGTATCGAACAGATCGAATGATACGATTGGCTCGGAAATCGACTTCACATCAATGGACGAAAGTTTGTTAACTGTTTTGTGAGTTGCATTCTGCATGATGCGTCCTGATGTATGCCGCGTCGTTTGTCGTCGTACTCACAATCTACATTAATAAAATATATTCGTATTTGTATTGAATTCGATCTTCATATTCCTTATAAATCACAAAAATGAATTTGTATGTCAACTTATTGCGATTTGGTTTGGTCGATGAAGACGCTTTTCAAGTACGTTCACCCGCACAGCGTGACCGTATATACCATTTGTGACGCGGTTTCGACGTAACATGTTCGGTTGCAGGCCGTCGCCGGACCGCCGTTGTTCCGCCTCAAAATAGACATCAAACGTGAGGCCGACTTTCTCGTAGACATAATCCATCGACCTCGAAATCCGATGTCTCGTAGCTCCACGAGCCTCAACAATAGCGTATTATATTGCATTTTTGGGGACGTCCGCGGCGACCTTATGGTCGAGTATCGGCGCTTTCAAGAGGTACTTGATGGAGGAGACTTGTGCGGATTTCAGGGACATCGGTGACGCCGTTCCTGGTCACGCTGCAGTCGCACCCGGATCCGGGCCTTTCCGTTCGACGTACGCTCTCAATCGGATCGATATCTGTTGCCGACCGGCGCGCGCCTCGCTCGCCGCCGCTTCCGTCGAGGCATGACCCGCGCGGGACGATCCGATGCGACGGACCGGCGCCGAATGCCGGGATACGCACGCGACGGCCACGCCGGTCCTAGCCCTCGGCCAAGGCTCGGCGATGACCCGGACGGTCTATGCGATGGGCAAGGCGCCGGTCCAGCTGGAACACCGACGCGCGCCGCAGCCTTTCGGGTCAGGGCACTTCGTCCAGTGAGGGGCAGGCGCGATGCGGCAATACGGGGCCTCATTCGGGATCGGATTCCTGGCGGGATTGCGCAGCCTCTCGGCCTGCGCGGCTCTGGCCTGGATCGCGACGCACGAGCCGAGACGAGGCCTCGGGCGTCCGGCCGGCGCTGCCGCGCGGGGGCTCGCCACCACGGCGGCTCTGGCCGAGATGGCCGGAGACAAGATGCCGTTCGCACCCGACCGCCGCATTCCGCCTTCTTTCGCGGTCCGTCTCGCCCTCGGCGCCGTCGGTGGCTGGATGCTCGCCGGGCGCCGCGCCTCCCCCGAGATCGGTGCGCTGGCCGGCCTTGCCGGGGCCGTGTCCGGTACGCTGCTCGGCCGCGCCGCCCGAGGCCCCGGCGCCCCCGCGCCGTCGGGCTTTGCCCGCGGATTGGCCGAGGATGCCGTTGCCGCCGGCTTAGCCGTGGTTTTGGTCACCTCCGCGCGCGCTCGGCAGCGGCGTTCAGCGCCGCGTCATCGCATGTCGTGATGCGGCGGATGGTCCCCGACGGTTCGCGGAAAGCCGAATGAGCCGTGGCTAGCCTCGCCGCCAGGATGCTGGCCCGAGTCCTGTGGCTCTCGGGCCGCCGCCGGTTCTTCGCGAGCGCGGAGCTCGATCCGGAACGGATCGTTGCCGAGCGCGGGGGCGCGGCGCGTCCCACCCGCGCCATTCGACGGCGCTTGGACGTCACCTGGGCGATGCGCGAAGGCTGTGAGGTTTACATCGTGGCCCCGCGCGGACGGCCTTCGGAGGCGACCGTTCTCTACCTACACGGCGGCGCCTACATTCATCCGATCTCAGTGCATCACTGGCGCTTCATCGCTCGCATGGTCGAGCGGACCGGCGCCCGCTTCGTCGTGCCGTTCTACCCGCTGGCGCCGGGCTACGATGGCGAAGCGGCGGGGTGCTTCGTCCTCGGCCTCTACCGCGAACTGCTGGAGCGGCACGGTCCCTCCGCGATGTTCGTCATGGGGGACTCGGCCGGCGGCGGGCTCGCGCTCTCGCTCGCCATGCAGGCGACGGCCGCGGGGCTGCCGCGGGGGGCGGGGCTGGTGCTGCTCTCGCCCTGGCTCGACGTGACGGCGTCCGATCCGGGGCAGGCCAGGATCGAGCGGGACGACGTGATGCTGATGCGGCCGGGCATCCGCACGGCGGGCCTCTGGTACGCAGGGGCGTTGCCGCCGACCGACCCCCGCATCAGCCCGCTCTTCGGCCGTCTCGCCGGCCTTCCGCCGATCCTGATGTTCTGCGGCACCCACGACATCCTGGTCACGGATGCCCGCCGCCTCACGGAGCGGGCGCGGCGGGAGGGCGTGCCGCTCGTCTACGAGGAGGCGCCCGGCCTCATGCACGTCTATGCCATCCTGCCCCTGCCCGAGGGACGGGCGGCGCAGGTGCGGATCGCCCGCTTCCTGCAGGAGCCCGCCGCGTGACGCCTTACGGCTGCCGGTGGATCGGGTCGATCCAGTAGACGGTCTCCGGCCGCTCGGCCGCCTCGACATCGGGCAGGTTGACCACCACCGCCTCGTTGTCGGAGCGCACCAGCACGCAGTGCAGGGGCGCGTCGGTCGAAGCGTTGATCTCCTGATGCGGCACGTAGGGCGGCACGAAGATGAAGTCGCCCGGACCCGCCTCGGCCACGTATTCGAGGCGCTCGCCCCAGCGCATCCGGGCGCGGCCTGAGACGATGTAGATCACGCTCTCCAGCGCGCCGTGGTGGTGCACGCCGGTCTTGGCATCGGGCTCGATCGCCACCGTGCCGGCCCAGATCTTCTGGGCGCCGACGCGGGCGGCGTTGACCGCGGCCTGCCGGAACATGCCGGGGGTCTGGGCAGTGTTGGGGTCGAGCCGGTCGCCGGGGATCACCCGCACGCCGTCATGCTTCCAGCGCGCGGCCGCGGCGCCGTCAGGCCTGTCGTCGTGATCGTGGGGCTCGGGGTGATGGGTATGGCCGTCGCCGATATCGTGCATCGAATACTCACTCCACGCAGGCGCATCATCGCACGGCGGCGAGCGCTTCGGAAAATCCGGGATCGACGATCGCCTCGGCGCGCGGGGCCCGCGACACCGGAATCAGGCCGGCGCGGACGTAGAGATCGATGATCCGCTGCTCGTCGGCGATCACCGCGGCATCGATCGGCACGGTGCGGTACTGGGCGCGACCGAACCAGCGCAGCGGGACCGTCTCCGGCAGGCCGATCAATCGCGACCATGCGGCGGCATAGGGCGCGGGGTCCTTCAGCGCCCAGGCCCGGGCCTTCGCGAGGCGGGCGGCGTAATCGGCGAGCAACGCCCGTTTGGTCTTCAGGGCCGCCTCGCTCGCCACCGCGTAGCTCAGGCCGGGCGTGATACCGTTGCCGTCGCGCAGTACCCGCACGAGGCCTGCCAGTTCGGCGGCCGAGGTGTAGGGCTCCCAGGTCGACCATGCATCGACCGAGCCCGAGGCGAGGGCAAGCTTCGCATCGGCCGGCGGCAGGAAGGTGAACCGCACACTGTCCGCGGGCAGGCCCGCCTCTTCGAGGGCGGCGAGCACGACCTGATGGCCGATCGAGCCGCGATTGGTGGCGATCCGCTTACCCTGGAGATCCGGAACGGTGCGGATCCCCGAATCGGGTCGGACGAGAATGGCGAGCCCGTCCTGCCGGTTGCGGAAGGCGAGGAACGCCTTGACCGGCACGCCGGCCGCGGCGGCGAAGGTGAAGGGCGCGTCCCCGACCCCGCCCGCGTCGATGACGCCGGCATTCAGCGCCTCCAGCAGCGGCGCGGCGGCCGGGAACTCGCTCCATTCGAGCCGGTAGGTCAGGCCGTCGAGCACGCCCGCGGCCTCCATCAGGGCGCGGGCATTGCCGCGCTGGTCGCCGACGCGCAGGGTCTCCTCGGCCCGGGCCGGCGCGAGGGCGAGCAGCGCCAGGGAGAGAACGGTAAGCAGGCGGCGCATCAGGCGGCCTCCGCCGTGCCGTTGCGGCGGGCGACCAGCGTCTTGAAGGCCGGGAGCAGCGCGCGCCCATACGCGATCGCGTCCTCCAGCGGGTCGAAGCCGCGGATCAGGAAGGTGCGCACGCCGAGATCGTAATAGTCGAGCAGCGCGTCGGCGACCTGCTCGGGCGTGCCGACCAGCGCCGTCGAGTTGCCGGCCGCCCCGGTCTCGGCGGCGATCGCCGTGTAGAGGCGCTTGTCGAGGCGCGGCCCCGCAGCCGCGGCGGCGAGAAGCCGGCGCGAGCCCTCGTTCTGCGGCGTCGCCGCCGGGGCGAGCCCCTGGGCCGCGCGCAGGCGCCGCGTCCGCGCGAGGATGTCGTCCGCCCGCGCCCAGGCCCGCTCCTCCGTCTCGGCGAGGATCGGCCGCAGGGAGAGGCTGAACCGGGGTGCCCGTCCGAGGGGAGCCGCCGCGGCGCGCACCCGGCCGATCAGTTCGCGCACCTGTCCTATCGTCTCGCCCCAGAGCGCGTAGATGTCGGCGTGCCGGCCCGCCACCGCCAGGGCCGCCGGCGAGGCGCCGCCGAAATAGACGGGGATCGTGCCCACCGGCTTCACCTCGGAGAAGCCGCCCTCGATCCGGTAATGGGCGCCCGCATAATCGAAGGGCGTGTTCGCGGTCCAGGAGAGGCGAAGGAGGTCGAGGAACTCGCCGGTGCGGGCGTAGCGCTCGTCCTTAGTCAGGTGGTCGCCGTCGCGGGCAAGGTCGCGGTCGTCGCCGCCGCTGATGGCATGGATCGCGACGCGTCCCCCGGTGAGCTGGTCGAGGGTCGCGAACTGGCGCGCGGCGATGGTCGGCGCGGTGAAGCCGGTGCGGTGGGCGATCATCAGCCCGATCCGCTCGGTGACCGAAGCGATCTGGGTCGCGATCAGCAGGGGATCGGGCGTGGTGGAATAGGCGGCGACGAGCACCCGGTCGAACCCGCCCCATTCGTGCGCCTGGGCCAGCAGGCGGAGGTAGCCGCGGTCGATCACCGGTCCGCGCGCGGCGTGGATCTCGGAGACCTCGCGCGGGGCGACGAAGCCGATGAACTCGATCGCCTCGGGGGGCAGCAGGCTCATGCTGGTTCCTCTTCCTCAAGCGCCGAGGGCGGCGCGGCCGGCGGCGCTGCGCACCGCGTCGCCCTGCGGCCAATGGATGCGGGCGCAGAGAACGTCGCGCAGATGCCGTTCCAGCGGGTTTTTCCGCGACAGGGCGGCGTTGCCGACCAGTTCGGAGACCCGCTGAACCGCCTGGATCGCGTTCTCAGTGACGGTGAGCTTGACGAAGCCCGCCTCCTGCGGGGCGGGCGGGCGGCCGGTATCGGTCTCGGCGGCGAGGCTCGCCACGAGCCGGGCATTGACCGAGAACAGCCGCTCGTTCTCGCCGACCGCCTCGTGGAAACGCGGCAGGCTCGCCAGCGGCGCACCGAGGCTGCCGGGCGCACGGGTGTTGAGGAAGTGCACGAACCACGCCTGCGCCGCCCGCGCGACCCCGTCGTAGAGCGCGGCGAGCAGGGTGCAGCTCCAGGCCTGCTGCAGCGGGTCGGGCCGGCGCCAGCCCTCCGGCGGCCGCAGATCGACGGCGTGGTCGCCGGGCACCGCGACATCCTCGAACACCACGTCGTGGCTGCCCGAGGCGCGCAGGCCGAGATGATCCCAGCTCTCCTCGATGCGCAGGCCCGGCGCGTCGAACGGGACGAGCCAGTTGCCGACCCGCGGCTCCGGCTCGTCGGTACGGGCGAAGACGAGGCCGTAGGCGAGGCCGGGCGCGCCGGTGGAATAGATTTTCCGGCCGGTGATGCGCCAGCCGGCGCCGTCGCGATGGGCGATCGTCGCCGGCAGGCCGCCGCGGGCGGGGGTGCCGAGATCCGGCTCGACCCGCAGGGCGTTGATCAGGGCGCCGCGCGCCACCGCCTCGCGCCCGACCGCGTCGGCGAGCGGCCGTGGCCAGGGCGTGCCCTCCCGGTGGATCAGGCCGTGCTGGAGCAGCGTCATCGCCAGGACGAGGGCGGCGGCCGGATCGCCCGCTCCGATCGCCCCCACGGTCTGCGCCGCCCGCGCCAGTCCGGCCCCTCCGCCGCCGAGCCGCCGCGGTACGGTGAGGGCGAGAAGGCCGGCCTCGTGCAGCGCGGCGATGTGACGGTGCGGGAAGGCGCCGGTGCGGTCGTTCTCCGCCGCACCCGCGGCCAAGCGCTCGCCGAGGATCCGGACGGTATCGGGAGGCGGGACGGCGACGGTCATCGACACTTCGGTGAGAGCGGGAGCGAGACGGGCGGCCTGGGCCGCACCAGGGGTTCGAAGAACAGGCCGCCATGGTCGGCGCTCGGCACCGGCCGGTCAACGAAACGTGTTTCCAAAGATGCTTGGATCGGAAGGATGTTCTGCCCGCGATCCTCAGGGTTCGAGAACATCTCACTCGAGATGGCGGTCGATACAAGAAGCATCCGCTTGTCGATGGAGGTCGCGCGAAAGAGTTCCAACGTCGATCCTGCGGGCGATCATTTGTGCCGACATCCGTCGGCGGAAGTTCGTACGGGCAAAAATATCCCCGGCACAGCCGGATCGATGGAATGTTTTGGGCCGATCGCCATAATATTGGAAATAGACTTCGATTGACAGCACGGCTTTCGGCTCTGAACATTCAGCGTGCCGGCCGCTCGAAGAGCCGTTCCCCATCGCGATGTGCGACGCCGCCCCGGCCCATGGCCGAGCGATTTCGCGCGTCCCTGTCCGTGCCCCCGCCGCGTCCCGCGCGGCCCTCGGAGACGACCATGACCGACGCCCCCCCGCGCCCCGGCCTCCTGCCGTCGCGCCGGTTCCTGCTGCGCGCCGGCGCCGCGGCGGCGGCCCTGCCCTTCGGGCTCGGGGTGAGCGGCAGCCGCGCCTGGGGGCCCGGACCATCCCAGCCGTTCGATCCCGGCCCGCTCTGCCGCCCGGCCGCTGCGGACGGTGCGGCCACGGGCCCGCTGAAGCCGATCAAGCTGGCCTGGAACGCCACCGCGATCTGCACCGCCGCCGCGCCGCTGGCCAAGGAGCGGGGCATCTTCGCCGCCCACGGCCTCGATGTGGAATTCGTCAATTTCGGCGGCTCGACCGAGGCGCTGCTGGAGGCGATCGCCACGGGCAAGGCCGATGCCGGCATCGGCATGGCCCTGCGATGGCTCAAGCCCCTCGAACAGGGCTTCGACGTCAAGATCACCGCCGGCCTGCACGGCGGCTGCCTGCGGCTGCTCGGGGCGAAGGCGGCCGGCATCACCGAGGTCGCGGCGCTCAAGGGCAAGACCATCGCCATCAGCGATCATGCGAGCCCGGCCAAGAACTTCTTCGGCCTGCTGCTCGCCAAGGCCGGCATCGACCCGGAGAACGGCGTCGAGTGGCGTCCCTACCCGGCCGATCTCCTCAACCTCGCGGTCGAGAAGGGCGAGGCGCAGGCCCTCGCCGATGCCGACCCGCGCACCTGGATCTGGCGCAAGGACGAGCGCTTCGCCGAGGTCGCCACCAACCTGTCGGGCGAATATGCCGACCGCACCTGCTGCGTGGTCGCCGTGCGCGGCAGCCTGATCCGGGGCGACCGCGCCGCCGCCGCCGCGCTGACCCGCGCCGTGCTGGAGGCGGGGCACCGGGTCCACGAGAATCCGGAGGACGCGGCCCGGATCTTTTCCGGCTATGGCGGCAAGGGCTCGATCGAGGATCTCGCCGCGATGCTGAAGAGCCAGCACCACGGCGACCGCCCGGTCGGTACCGACCTGAAGCGGCAACTCGTTCTCTACGGCGACGAGCTGAAGCAGGTGAACGTCCTCAAGCGCACGACCGACACGGCGAAGTTCGCCGAGCGCGTCTATGCCGATGTGCTGAGCTGAGGGCGCGATGGCCGGTCTCACCGCTCTCGCGAGCGCTCCCCCGCACGCCGCTGCCCGCCGGCTCCCGCGCCCGCCCCTGCGCGGACCCGCCGCCGCGGCCGCATGGCTCCTCCTGGCCGGTGCGACCTATGCCCTGCCGGAAGACGGCGACTTCCCCTACACGGCCGCCTTCGCCGCCGGCGCCCTCGGCCTTGGGCTGGCGCTGCCGCCGGCCTCGGCCTTTTCCGGCCATCTCGGCCGGGCCGGTGCCGCGCTGGCGCACTGGACGCCCTGGCTGACGCTCGCGGCCCTCGCCCTCCTCGCCTGGGAGCTGGTCACCGCGAAGTTTGCGCTCCTGCCGATGCCGTTCTTCCCGCCGCCCCAGGCGATCCTGGAGGTGTTCTGGGAGGATTGGCCGAAGCTCGGCGGCAGCATCCTGGCCTCGCTGAAGCTCCTGGCCGGGGGCTACCTCATCGGTGCCGGGCTCGGCTTCGGTCTGGGCGTCGCCATCGGCTGGTCGAAGGCGGTCGGCTACTGGGCCCATCCGGTGCTGCGCTTCGTCGGCCCGCTGCCGGCGACCGCGTGGTTGCCGCTCGCCTTCTTCGTCTTCCCCTCCTCGTGGTCGGCGAGCACCTTCCTCATCGCGCTTGCCACCGGCTTTCCCGTCACGGTGCTGACCTGGTCGGGCGTGGCGGGCGTCAACAAGGCCTATTTCGACGTGGCGCGGACGCTCGGGGCCTCGCCGGGCTTCCTCATCCTGCGGGTCGCGGTCCCGGCGGCGCTGCCGCACGTCTTCGTCGGGCTGTTCATGGGGCTCGGCGGCTCCTTCGCGGTGCTGGTCGTGGCCGAGATGCTCGGCGTGAAGTCCGGCCTCGGCTGGTACCTGCAATGGGCGCAAGGATGGGCCGCCTACGCCAACATGTACGCGGCCCTGATCGTGATGGCGCTGATGTGCTCCGGGCTGATCACCCTGCTGTTCCGTCTGCGCGACCGGGTGCTTTCCTGGCAGAAGGGGCTGGTCCAATGGTAGCCGCGACCCTCGAACGCCCCGCCGCGACACCGCCGCGAACGGCCGGGTCTCGCCTCTCGGTGGAGGCCGTTTCCCACGCCTTCGACATCCGCGGCGCCGCCCTGCCGGTGCTCGACCGGCTCTCCCTCGACGTGGCGCCGGGGGATTTCGTGGCCCTGCTCGGCCCCTCCGGATGCGGCAAGTCCACCCTGCTGCGCCTCGTCGCCGGGCTGGAGCCGCCGGATGCCGGCCGCATCACCGTCGACGGGACCCGGGTGACCGGTCCCGACCCGTCCCGGCTCCTCGTGTTCCAGGATCCGACGCTCTATCCCTGGCGCACCGTGCGCGGGAACGTGGCCCTGGGACTGGAGGCCCGCGGCGTCCGCGGGGAACGCACGGCCCGGGCCGACGCGGCGCTCCGGCTCGTCGGCCTCGAAGGCTTCGCCGACGTGTTCCCGCACCAGCTCTCCGGCGGCATGGCCCAGCGCGCGGCCTTGGCGCGTGCGCTGGTGAATGAGCCGCGCCTGCTCCTCCTCGACGAACCGCTGGGCAAGCTCGACGCCCTGACCCGCCTCGCCCTTCAGGCCGAGATCCTGCGGCTGTGGCAGGAGACGCGCTTCACCGCGCTCCTCGTCACGCACGACGTGGAGGAGGCGCTGGTGCTGGCCCGGCGGGTCATCGTGCTCTCCGACCGCCCGGCCGCGATCCGGGCCGACATCGGCGTCGAGCGTCCCTATCCGCGCCACCGCGACGATCCCGAGTTGATCCGCCTGCGCCGCGAGATCCTGGGGATTCTCGGTCAGCCGACCTGAGGGACGGCCGGCATCCCGACGGTCTGGGCTCAACATGAAAAAAGGGCCGGCATGACGCCGGCCCTTTTCCGTTCTGCGCTTCGAGGCAGGCGCACGAGCCAGGCCCGTGCACCCAATCCCAAAAAAGATCAGTCGTTGATGGCGGCGACGACGCCGGCACCGACGGTGCGGCCACCCTCGCGGATGGCGAAGCGCAGCTTCTCTTCCATGGCCACCGGCACGATCAGCACCACGTCCATGGTCACGTTGTCGCCCGGCATCACCATCTCGGTGCCCTCGGGCAGCGTGCACACGCCGGTCACGTCCGTCGTGCGGAAGTAGAACTGCGGGCGGTAGTTGGTGAAGAACGGCGTGTGGCGGCCGCCCTCTTCCTTGGTCAGGATGTAGGCCTCGGCCTTGAACTTCGAGTGCGGCTTCACCGAACCCGGCTTGCACACGACCTGGCCGCGCTCCACGTCCTCGCGCTTGGTGCCGCGCAGCAGCACGCCGACGTTGTCGCCCGCCTGGCCCTGGTCGAGCAGCTTGCGGAACATCTCGACGCCGGTCACCGTCGTCTTCGTCGTCGGGCGGATGCCGACGATCTCGACTTCCTCACCGACCTTGATGATGCCGCGCTCGACGCGACCCGTCACCACCGTGCCGCGGCCCGAGATCGAGAACACGTCCTCGATCGGCATCAGGAACGGCATGTCGATCGGACGCTCCGGCTGCGGGATGTAGGCGTCGACCGTCTCCATCAGCTTCAGAACGGCGTCGCGGCCGATCTTCGGCTCCTTGTCCTCGAGCGCCATCAGGGCCGAGCCCTTGGTGATCGGGATGTCGTCGCCGGGGAAGTCGTACTTGGAGAGGAGCTCGCGCACCTCCAGCTCGACGAGCTCCAGGAGCTCCTCGTCGTCGACCATGTCGACCTTGTTGAGGAACACCACCAGCGCCGGCACGCCGACCTGGCGGGCGAGCAGGATGTGCTCGCGGGTCTGCGGCATCGGGCCGTCGGCGGCGGACACGACCAGGATCGCGCCGTCCATCTGGGCGGCACCGGTGATCATGTTCTTCACGTAGTCGGCGTGGCCGGGGCAGTCGACGTGGGCGTAGTGGCGGTTGGTGGTCTCGTACTCGACGTGGGCGGTCGAGATCGTGATGCCGCGCGCCTTCTCCTCGGGGGCCTTGTCGATCTGGTCGTAGGCCGTGAAGGTCGCGCCGCCCGACTCCGCCAGAACCTTCGTGATCGCCGCCGTCAGCGACGTCTTGCCGTGATCGACGTGTCCGATCGTGCCGATGTTGCAGTGCGGCTTCGAACGGGTGAACTTTTCCTTGGCCATCGTGCAATCCTACCGCGGGACCGGCCGCAGCCGGGCGTAAAGGCGCGGTCCGCTTAGAGGCTTGCGCGGCGATGATCAAGCGGCAGGTTTGCCGGGCGAGAGAATTGCCGCGATCGACGTCTCCGGCAAAGGCTCAGGCTGGGCCCTCGCCGACCGGTTCGTAGAGCCGCTGCGCCTCCGGCGCGCCGCCGCGGCGCTCGCCGAGATCGAGCACCCGCACCAGCATCGTGCCGTGGGGAGCGGCGACGGTGAGGACGTCGCCGCAATGGACCGCCTTGGCCGGCGCATCGGCACGGGTGCCGTTCACGCGGACATGACCGTCGGTGACGAGACGGGCCGCCATCGAGCGGGTCCGGGCGAAGCGCGCGAACCACAGCCACTTGTCGAGGCGCTGGCGGCCCTCGCTCATTCCGCGCTCGGGCGAAGCGCTCTCAGCGCTTGCCCCCGTCGGATTCGAGCTTCGCCTTCAGCGCGGCCAGCGCGGCGAAGGGCGAATCGGGATCGGGCTGACGCTCGCGGCGCGGCGGACGCGCCTCGGCGTTGGGACGGCGGTTCTCGTCGCGGCGATCGGGCCGGTTGCGCGGGCCCTGATGGTCGCGGCGCGGACCGCCCTCGCCCTGGTTGTCCCGGCGCCCCTCCCCCCGGCCCTCGGCACGGGCCGGGCGTCCGCCCTCCGGACGGTCCTCGCGGGGCCGGCGCGGACCGTCGCCCCGGCGCTCGCCGTGGCGGCCATCGGGGCGCCCGTCCTGTCGGCCTTCTTGCCGTCCATCCTGCCGTCCATCCGGGCGTCCCTGGCCGCGGCCCTGGCGCTGGCCGGCATGGCGCTGCGGACGGTGCAGATGCCAGACCTCGACGGTCTCGGGGGCCGCCGGCTCGGCCGGCTCGGAGCCGGCGTCAGAGGCCGCCGTCTCCGCGGCGGGAGCCTCGGTGGTCGCCTCGGTCGGCAGCGCCGAATCGGCGGCGTCGACGGCCTCGACCTCCCCGGTCGCCGCAGCGTCCTCCGCGGCGGCCGCGGTCTCGGCCGGCATCGGCGCGGCCGCCTCGGGCGCTGCCTCCTCGGCGGATGCGGCCTCGGCCGGTGCCGGCTCCGGCGCTGTCGTCTCGGCGGATGCCTCGGTCACGTCCACCGGGGCCGGCTCGGCCTCCGGAGGCGCGGCTTCGGTCGGCGCCTCGGCCGCGACGTCGGCGGACGCATCCGCGGCGGCGGCGTCCTGCGACGGCGACGCGGTCCCCTCGTCCTGGGTCGCACCCTCCTGAGCCGTCTCGCCCTGAGCTGTCCCGTCCTGTGCGGTCTCGCCCGGGGCTGCCTCCTGCGGCGCGGCCTCGGCGGCCCGCGCGGCGGGGACGGTCGGGGCGGCGGCCAACAGCGGCACGGTGATGGCCGGGCCGGGGCGCGACTGCGCCACATAACCGAGCGACTTCAGGATCGAGGCGAAGTCCTCGCCCGAGCAGCCGACCAGCGAGGTCATGTTGACGGTGGCCACGAACCCGTCGCCGTCGGCGGTGCCGGCCGGGGGCTCGCCCGGCGTGGTGCCGGGACGGTAGGCGATGGCCGGGCGGATCAGGTCGGCGAGCCGCTCCAGGATGTCGACGCGCACCGCCCGCTCGCCGCACACGCGGAAGCCGGCGGCGCGGTAGAGGCCCTTGGCGATGTTGGGATCGACCTTGATCGAGGTGCGCCCCGAACCGGCCAGATGCGCGATCTCGTCGAGGCCCGGCTGGTCGAGGCCGCCGCTCTTGAGCGCCCAGAGCTGGGCGGCGAGCGTGCGCGGGGCCGGCTTCAGCAGCGCCGGCAGGAAGATGTGGTAGGCGCCGAAGCGGACGCCGTGGCGGCGGAGATTGGCGCGCCCGTCCTGATCGAGGCTGCGCATCTCGTGCGCCACCTTGGCCCGCTCCAGCACGCCCAGCGCCTCGACCACCTGATAGCCGATGCCGCGGGCGAGCCCGGTGAGGTCGGCCGCCGATTCGATCTCCATCAGCGGTCCGAGCAGGCGCACGACATGGGCGCGCAGCCATGCGGTCAGCCGTGCCTCGACCTTCTCGCGGGACGCGCCGGCGAGGCTGTCGTCGGCGATGAGGCGGATGCCGGGCTCGAACAGCTTGTCGCCCGGCGTCAGCTTGGCGACCGGATCGCCGGTCCAGCGGATGATGCCGTCGTGCGAGAGCACCAAAGCGGCGTCGGCGGCCGAGGCGAAGCGGTCGGCCCGCGCCTCGATCTCGCCGGCCAGCGCCTTCTCCGCGGCGGAGCGCAGGGTCTTGGCTTCGTGGCCCTCGGCCTGAGGGTCGGGCACGAATTGGAAGCCGTGAAGACGGCCCACATGTTGACCCTCGACGGTGACGTCACCGCCGGAGGTGATTTCGGCTTCCAGCATCGTCTTCTCTCTCAAGCGCCGCATCAGGACGCTGGTGCGCCTGTCGACGAAGCGGCTCGCGAGGCGCTCGTGCAGGGCGTCGGACAATCTGTCCTCTACCCGACGCGTCTCGCCCTGCCAATGCAGAGGATCGAGCAACCAGTCGGGTCGATTCGCCACGAAGGTCCAGGTGCGCCCCTGCGCGATGCGCTGGGACAGGGCGTCGATGTCGCCGTCGGTCCGGTCGATCGCCGCCACATGACGGGCGAACCAGTCGTTGGGGATGCGCCCCGCCATGCCGCGCATCAGGAAGCGGTAGAGCTGCGCCACGAGGTCGGCATGGGTCTGCGGATGGACCTTGCGGTAGTCCGGCACGCCGCAGGTGTCCCACAGCCGCCGCACCGCCGCCGGCCCCTTGGCCATGTCGCGGATGTCGTCCTCGCGCATCAGGATTTCGAACGCCTGCTGGTCCTCCCCCATGGGCGCGCGGGTGAGGCCCTGCTCGTGCGGATGCTCGTCGAGGCTCGCCTGCAATTTCTCCAGCGAGGCGAAGTCGAGGTCGGGATTGCGCCATTGCAGCATGCGCACGGGCTCGAAATCGTGCGTTTCCAGCGCCTCGACCATCTCCGGCTCGAAGGGCGGGCAGCGCCCCGTCGATCCGAAGGTGCCGTCGGAGGTGTGGCGCCCGGCGCGCCCCGCGATCTGGCCCATCTCGGCGGGCGTCAGCTTGCGGAAGCGGGTGCCGTCGTATTTCCAGTTGGCGGCGAACGCCACGTGATCGACGTCGAGGTTGAGGCCCATGCCGACCGCATCGGTGGCGACGAGGTAGTCCACATCGCCGGACTGATAGAGTTCGACCTGTGCGTTGCGGGTGCGGGGCGAGAGCGCGCCCAAGACCACCGCCGCCCCGCCGCGCTGGCGGCGGATCAGCTCGGCGATGGCGTAGACCTCCTCGGCCGAGAAGGCGACGATGGCGGTGCGGTGCGGCAGCCGCGAGATCTTTTTTTCGCCCGCGAAGCTCAGGCTCGAGAGACGCGGGCGGGTCGTCGTCTGAACGCCGGGAATCAGCGCCTGGACCAGCGGCAGCATGGTGGCGGAGCCGATCAGTAGCGTCTCCTCGCGCCCGCGGCGGTAGAGCAGGCGGTCGGTGAAGACGTGGCCGCGATCCATGTCGGCGGCGAGCTGGATCTCGTCGATGGCCACGAAGGCGACTTCGAGGTCGCGCGGCATCGCCTCGATGGTGCAGATCCAGTAGCGCGGCCGGTCCGGCTTGATCTTCTCCTCGCCGGTGACCAGCGCGACGTTCTCGACGCCGACCTTGGCGACGACGCGCAGATACACCTCGCGGGCCAAGAGCCGCAGGGGCAGGCCGATCATGCCGGTCGGATGCAGGAGCATCCGCTCGATGGCCATGTGGGTCTTGCCCGTGTTCGTCGGGCCGAGCACCGCCGTGACCCCGCGCGCGCGGGCCTCGCGGTGAAGGGTGCGGAGCGTCATGCGGGGAGCGGCGATCCCTACGGCGCTGAAGGCCGTCGGCGGAGCGAAGGGCAGCCGGGCGTGTGGGCCCTGCGACGGAGGACGGCCGCTAGCGGGAGGAAGGGAATCGCTGCGGCCTCCCCTCATATGGGATGCCGGAGCCCGGTGCGCCAGCCGGGGCCCCGAGACCGGGCGTGACGAGGATGTCGATCCGCGGCTGCGGCTGCTGCGGCGTCAGGTCGGTGCAGAGAGTGTCGGGCATCGCCGTCAGCGGGCCGCGGCGGGGCGGGCGATGCTCGATGACCTGAGCCGAGGAGAACGCGTCGGGGCCGCAATCGGGGCCGGTCGAGAGGGATTCGCCGGCCTTTGCAACGGGCGGGGCGAGGAGCGCGAGGGCGAGGCAGGCGATCCGGAGAGGCTTCTTGCCGGTCACGGCGGTTGCAAACCGAAGCATCGTACTCCTCTCGACGGCCTCTCTTGGGCGAGCATCCTCCCGAAAAGTGGAGGATGCCTTTCGTAAGAGGTCGCAAAAGGAGGCTCTGATCGGTCCGGGTCCGGCGACTGGGCTTGGGTCAGGGAAGCAGGTAGCCGATCGCCCAGACATCGCTCCACTTCGGCGGAGGCCAGCCCAAAGCCCAAGCCAGACCGCTGTAAAAGCTCACCAATACGGGAACGGCGATCAGGGCGCAGAGCAGGGCCGAGGCCGTGTGATGGGTGATCAGCCAGACCGCCCAGCCGGACGACAGCGATGCCACAATGATCGACAGGGCGGCGAGACGATTTCGGATCTCGGGCTTCATGCCACCTCCCGACTCTACTCGGTCCCTCACCACCGACATTCCGGGCCGCGCAGCGGAACCCGGAAACGACCCGTGATGCGCCGCGAACGTTGCCCGTCGAGGCCGGTCGTGGGTTCCGGGTTCGCCTTCGGCGCCCCGGAACGACAGGCGTGGAATCCGCGAGACGAGGCAGCCTTCTAAGCACTCGCCGCAATGAAATCGCGGACATGACCGAGCCTCGGCTTGATCGCCCGACGTCAGAGCGTGTCCGCTACCGCTGCGACAGGCTCGCATCGGCGATGGCGGCCGGCTGCGCCTCGCCGGTGGCGGCGGTCGCGGTGCCGGTCCGCGACCAGCGGGTCGCCTCGATGATGTTGGTGCCGAGCGTCGTGCGCACCGCGATCCGCATCGGCACCAGCACCCGTGTTCCCTCGACGGGCGCGAGCCAGACCGACATGTCGCGGTTCTCTTCCATGAACTTCACCCCCGGCCGGTCGGGCCGGTGGCCGGCGATGGCGACGTAGCGGGCGTTGCAGACCAGAACCGGGCCGCTGTAGCCGGGCTTCTCCACCTGTCGGGTCTCGCCGTAGCTCAGGACCACGTTGAAGCGGGTCGCGCCGTCGAAGACGGGGAGCGTGCGGTTGCAGTTCTCCGGGTCGGTGAGATCGGCCCGGGCGCGGGCCGGCATCATCAGGGCGCTGGCCGGATCGATCACGCCGCGCTTGGCCGCGGCCGTGACCGGCACCCGGTCGCCGGTATCGAGGAGCGGCGGGGTCACCTCGGCCTGGGTGACGTTGCCGTTCGCCAGCGCCATGCGCACGGCGATTCCCGAGCTGCTGGTGCGGGTGGCGATCGAGAAGGCGTTCGGCAGCGGCGCGGCGGCGATGCTGCCCGAGGAGCGGGCCGAGCCCTGCCCGCCGGTCACCGCGCCGACGAGGCCGGTCAGCACCGCCGAAACGTCCATGCGGTAGCGCGCGCCGTCGAAGGCGCCGGTGAGCTGGGCGTTGCCGATCGGAATGCCGGCAAGATTGACGCTGTAATCGACCGCGACGCCCGCGGGCGCCGCCTTGGTCTTGTGGGCCCGCGGCGCGGCGTCAGCCCCGGCCGGAACGGCGAGCGCCCCGGCGAGGACGAGGAGGCGGGCGCAAAGGAAAGGCTTGGCGCGCATGGTCGGGACTCTGGGCGGCTCCACGCTCCGGCCGTCTCGGGACGAGGCGGGCCGGACGGTCGAGCTTATCGCGACCCATGGTTAACAGACCGTTCGGCCGGCGCCAGGGGGGCGTGCGCGTTAGCTCCCCGGGGTCCAGGCCTGCCCGTGGTAGACGAAGCGCCCGCTCTCGCTGGCCAGGGCCGCGAGGCCGCTGAAGGCCGGGTCCTTCACGGTGATGACGCTGGTGGGGATGCTCCGCATCTGCTCGGCGAAGGGCGCCTTGCGCTCGAACGCCTCGCGGAAGGCGCCCTCCCGCAGGATCGAAACGATCCGCGGGGCAATGCCGCCGCCGATATAGACCCCGCCGGTGGCGAGGAAGGTGAGCGCCAGATCCCCGCAGACCCGGCCCAGCAGCTTGCCGAACAGGGCGAGCGCGGCGTGCGCGTGCGGATCCGCGCCCGAGAGGCCGCTGCTCGTGATCTCGGCCGGATCGCACAGCGAGCCGTCGCCGCCCGCCCGCACCGCGCGGATCGCGGCGCAGAGCCGGGCGAGGCCCGGACCGGAGAGCAGCGTCTCCACGGTCACCCGCCCCTCGACGCGCTCCACCGCCGGCCAAAGCTCCGCTTCCTCGGCATCCGTCGGTCCGAGATCGGTGTGGCCGGCCTCCGTGGAGACGATGGCGAGACGATCCTCGTAGGGGATCAGCGCGGCGGCACCGAAACCGGTGCCCGGCCCGAGCACGAGACGGGGACCGCGGGCCTCGCCGATCTCCGGGCCGATCGGGGTCAGTTCGTCGGGCGCGATGCCGGCCGCGCCGGCGGCGACCGGCACGTAATCGTTGACGAGGGCGACCCGGTCGAGCCCGAAATCCCGTCCGATGGCCGCGGCATCCACCAGCCAGTCGGCATTGGTGAGCTGGACCGCGGGGGCATCGACCCGGCCCGCGATCGCCAGGATCGCTGAGCGCGGCGCGGGTCCGCCGGCCTGGGCCAGGGAGGCCCGGATCGCCGCGCTCGGATGAGGATGGCCGTGGGTCGCCTCGCGGGAGAGAAGCCGCGGCGGCGCGCCCTTCGTCTCGATCAGGCCGAAGCGGGCATTCGTCCCGCCGATATCACCGATCAGCACCGGGAATTCGAACATCCGCCTCTCGCTTCGCGTCGTGTTTTGCCGCGACCTTAACAGAGGGTGCGCGGGCCGTTCGACAAGCGGTTGATGGTGTCAGGCCGCGGGCAGCGCGTCCGGGTCGATCGGCGCGCCCTCGGCCCAGGCGGCGATCAGCGCGCGCACCACGGCCGGGTCGGCCAGGCGCCGGCTCGCCACCGTTTCGCCGTCGCCGATGCGCACGCTGATGCCGCCATCCTCGTTGACCGAGGCGAAGGCGATCTCGTCGGTTCGGTCGTCGCCGAGGAAGATGGCGCGCCGGCCGGTATAGGGGGCGGCCTCCAGGAAGGCGCGGATGGCGTGGCCCTTGGTGGCGGCGGCCGGCACGATCTCACCGACGGCCTTGCCGAGCTGGAGCCGGTAGGCCGAGCCGAGATCGGCCGCGACCGCCTTGACGATCTCTTCCGCCGCCTGCGCGTCGCCCGGCGCGGCGAGCCGCCAGTGCACTGCGACCGAGGCGCCCTTGTCCTCGATCAGCACCGATTCGTAGCGGGCGGTCTCCGCGTGCAACCGCTCGACGCCCGCGCGCAGGTCCGGATGATCCTCCGGCCGTCCGCCGCTCAGGGTGCCGTCCACCCGCCGCTCGACCCCGTGCAGACCGGCGACGTCGAACCGGGCGGGGTTCAGGAAGTCGTCGATCACCGCGACAGGCCTGCCGGTGACGATGGCGAGCGCACCGCCGAGCCGTTCGCGCAGCCGCTCCAGGGCGGGCACGAGGCTGGGATCGACCTGCACCGCGTCGGGCCGCGGGGCGATCTCGACCAGGGTGCCGTCGAAATCGAGGAACAGGGCGTAGTCTGCGGTCTCGCTCACGGCGTCGTCCTTCTCTCGGGCTGTCCCTGCGCTAGCATGAGGGTCGGTTGCAACAAACCGGTGATGCGACACCAACGGAGGAACCCGTGCGCCCCATCCCCATCCGCCCCGGCCCGGGACAGGAGAGCGTCTGGGACTATCCCCGCCCGCCCCGGCTGGAACCGGTGCCGGAGCGCCTGACGGTCGTCCTCGGCGGCCGGACCATCGCCGCGACCACGGCCGGATTCCGCGTGCTGGAGACGAGCCACCCGCCAACCTACTACTTCCCGCCGCAGGATATCGCGGCAGGGGTGCTCGGGCCTGCCCGCCGGGCCGGGATCTGTGAGTGGAAAGGCCGGGCCGTGCTGTTCGACGTGGCGGGCGGCGCGGAGCGGGCGCCGGGGGCGGCTTGGGCCTATCCCGACCCGACGCCGGGCTTCCGGCCCATCGCCGGCTACGTCGCCTTCTATGCCGGGCCGATGGAGTCCTGCCTCGTCGGCGACGTGCGGGCCGCGCCGCAGCCCGGCGGCTTCTACGGCGGCTGGATCACGCCGGGGCTCGTCGGCCCGTTCAAGGGCGGGCCCGGCACGATGGGCTGGTGACGGCTTTCGGGCTGGCGCCGCTCGGGCCGAGGCCGCTACACCGGCCTTGCGACAGGAACGTGAGGAGCCGTGCATGCAGGTCGAGACCGATCCCCGAGACGTCGGCCTCTGCCCCGACCGCCTGGAACGGATCGATGCCTGGATGCGGGGCTACGTCGAGAGCGGGCGGCTCGCCGGCCTCTCGGTGAGCGTGCTGCGGGGCGGTAAGACCGCCTTCTTCCGCGCGCAGGGTCACGCGGATCTCGCGCGGGAAAGACCGTTTGCCGCCGAGACCATCACCCGCATCTACTCGATGACGAAGCCGCTGACCTCGCTCGCGGTGCTGATGCTCTACGAGGAGGGCCGGTTCCAGCTCGACGATCCGGTCGCGCGCTTCCTGCCGGAATTCGCGGAGATGCGGGTGATGACCGGCGGCAACCGGGCGCGACTCGAGACCGAGCCGGCGCTGCGTCCGATCACGATCCGCGACCTCCTCACCCATACGAGCGGCCTGACCTACGGCTTCATGGAGGCGACCCTCGTCGACGCGCTCTACCGACAGAACGAGATCGACTTCCAGACCTCGACCCTGCCGCTCGCCGACCTCGTGGCAAAGCTCGCGCAGCAGCCGCTGCTGGCCCAGCCGGGGGCGGAGTGGAACTACTCGGTGGCCACCGACGTGCTCGGCCATTTCGTGGCGGTGGTGTCGGGGATCGACTTCGCCGACTTCCTGCGTGACCGCGTCCTGCGCCCGCTCGGCATGGACGACACCGACTTCTTCGTGCCGGAGGACAAGCAGGCGCGCTTCGCGGCGAACTACGCCTTCGACCGCCAAGGCCGGCTCCGCCTCTACGACGACAGCGCCGACAGCCGATTCCTCGCGCCGCCGCCCCTGGCCTCGGGCGGGGGCGGTCTCGTCTCTACGGCTGCCGACTACCTGCGCTTCTGCCGGATGATCCTCAATCTCGGCGAACTCGACGGCGTGCGCCTCCTCGGCCGCAAGACCGTCGAACTCATGCTGATGAACCACCTGCCCGGTGACCTCGCGGCCATGGGCCAGCCGCGCTTCGCCGAATCCTCCTATGCCGGGATCGGCTTCGGGCTCGGGGTCTCGGTGATGCTCGATCCGGCCCGGGCGCAGATCCTCGGCACGCCGGGGGAGGTGTCCTGGGGCGGGGTGGCGAGCACCTCGTTCTGGATCGATCCGGACGAGGACCTGGCGGTGCTGCTGCTCGCCCAGCTCGTCCCCTCTTCCGCCCTGCCCCTGCGCCGCGAGCTGCGCGTCCTCACCTACGCCGCGATCGAGAGCTGAGACGGTTCACCGTTCCGGCCGGGTCTCGGGAACGAAAAACGCGGCCCTTATCGTCTGCCGACGCGCCTCTCGGCATCGGAGCCCCGCTCCGATGCCCTGCCACCGCTCGCATCCGCCGCATCGATTCGTTCGAACGCTTCGCTGTCACACCGTCTCTCTGGAAGCCTTTCGAGGGCTGCGGGCAGCCATGCGCCCTGTGATCCCGGGCCTTCGCGTGAGACGCTTTCAAGACGCTTGGATCCGCGTCCGCAACCGCTGCTCCGTAGGAGAAAAGCAAAATTTGGCGCAGGTTCAAAAGAAATTTGAATTACGATTGAGCGGATGATGCACCGCAACCGAGGCATTTTGATCGATTTTTTTTGTCGAGCCACGAGACAGCTTGATTGAACTTTAGTGCTGGCCCTGGTTGGATCGGGTCTTAGAACAAAACCAAGTTGGGCAGGAAAACATGGCTAGTCCCGAGCCTTGGAACGCCACGCGCGCCGCTGGGATCGTGGCCGAGCTGCAATCCTTGGAGGGCGCGACTCTCCCTATATTGCATGCTCTGCAGGAAACGTTCGGCTACGTCGACGCTCAGGCGGTTCCGATGATCGCCGATGCGCTGAACCTGTCCCGCGCCGAAGTGCATGGCTGCCTGACCTTCTACCACGACTTCCGGCGCGAGCCGCCGGCCGGCCGCCACCATGTCAAGTTGTGCCGGGCCGAGGCCTGCCAGGCGATGGGCTCCGACCGGCTCCACGGCGAGATCCTCTCGCGGATGGGCTGCGACTGGCACGGCACCAGCGCCGACGGCGTGACCGTCGAGCCGGTCTACTGCCTCGGCCTCTGCGCCAACGGTCCGGCCGCCCTGGTCGATGACGAGCCGCTGGCCCGCCTCTCCGCCGAATCCCTCGACGCCGCCCTCAAGGAGGCCCGCGCGTGAGCATCACCGTCTACGTCCCGCAGGACGCCGTCGCCCTGGGGCTGGGCGCCAATCGCGTCGCCCGCGCGATCTTCGCCGGAGCCGAGCGCCGCGGCCTCGACGTGCGCATCGTCCGCACCGGCACCCGCGGCCTGCTCTGGCTCGAGCCGATGGTCGAAGTCGCCACCTCCGAGGGCCGCATCGCCTACGGCCCGGTGACGCCGGCCGATGTCGAGGGCCTGCTCGACGCCGGCTTCGTCCAGGGCGGCGCGCACGCGCTGCGCCTCGGCAAGCCCGAGGAGATTCCGTTCCTCGCGCGTCAGCACCGCCTCACCTTCCACCGCTGCGGCGTGGTCGATCCGGTCTCCGTCGAGGATTATCGGGCGCATGGCGGCTACCGCGGTCTCGAAGCGGCGCTGAAGCGTGAGGCCGAGGGCGTCGTCGCCCAGGTGCGCGATTCGGGTCTGCGCGGGCGCGGCGGCGCCGGCTTCCCGGCGGGCATCAAGTGGAACACGGTGATGCTGGCCCAATCGGACCAGAAATACGTGGTCTGCAACGCCGACGAGGGCGATTCCGGCACCTTCGCCGACCGGATCATGATGGAGGGTGACCCCTTCAACCTGATCGAGGGCATGACCATCGCCGCCGTCGCCACCGGCGCGACGCGGGGCTACATCTACTGCCGCTCGGAATATCCGCAGAGCTTCAAGACCCTGCGCGACGCGATCGCCAACGGCGTCAAGGCCGGCGTGCTGGGCGACAACATCCTGGGCAGCGGCAAGAGCTTCCATCTGGAAGTCCGGCTGGGCGCCGGCGCCTATATCTGCGGCGAGGAGACCTCGCTGCTGGAAAGCCTCGAGGGCAAGCGCGGCATCGTCCGGGCCAAGCCCCCGATCCCGGCGCTGAAGGGCTTCCTCGGCAAGCCGACGCTGGTCAACAACGTCATGACCTTCACGGCCGTGCCGTGGATCATGGAGCACGGCGCCAAGGCCTATGCCGAGTACGGCATGGGCCGCTCGCTCGGCACCCTGCCGATCCAGCTCGCCGGCAATATCAAGCATGGCGGGCTGATCGAGTACGCCTTCGGCATCACCATCCGTCAGGTGATCGACGAGTTCGGCGGCGGCACCGCCTCGGGCCGTCCAGTCCGCGCGGTGCAGGTCGGCGGCCCGCTCGGCGCCTACTTCCCCGACGAACTGCTCGACACGCCGCTCGACTACGAGGCGATGGCGGCCAAGAAGGGCCTCGTCGGCCATGGCGGCATCGTCGTGTTCGACGACACCGTCGATATGGCCAAGCAAGCCCGCTTCGCCTTCGAGTTCTGCGCCACCGAATCCTGCGGCAAGTGCACCCCCTGCCGCGTCGGCGCCACCCGCGGCGTCGAGACCATGGACAAGGTCATCTCCGGCATCCGTCCGGAGGCCAATCTCAAGCTCGTCGAGGATCTCTGCGAGATCATGACCGACGGCTCGCTCTGCGCCATGGGCGGGCTGACGCCGATGCCCGTGATGAGCGCCATCACCAACTTCCCCGAGGATTTTCGGCGCGCGGGCGATCTGCCCGTCGCGGCCGAGTGAGGAGGCAGCCGATGACCCTCATCAAGGAAATCGACTACGGCACCCCGATCCGGCTCAACGAGCAGACGGTGACGCTGACCATCGACGGCGAGAGCGTGACGGTGCCCGCGGGCACCTCGGTCATGGCCGCGGCGATGCATATGGGCACCAAGATCCCGAAGCTGTGCGCGACGGATTCGCTGGAGCCGTTCGGCTCCTGCCGCATGTGCCTGGTGGAGATCGACGGGCGGCGCGGCACGCCTGCCTCCTGCACCACCCCGGCCGAGAACGGCATGGTCGTGCACACGCAGTCGGACAAGCTGCACCGCCTGCGCAAGGGAGTGATGGAGCTCTACATCTCCGACCACCCGCTCGACTGCCTGACCTGCGCCGCCAACGGCGATTGCGAATTGCAGGACACCGCCGGCCAGGTGGGCCTGCGCGAGGTGCGCTACGGCTATGACGGCGACAACCACGTCAAGCCGACCTCCGACCGCTACCTGCCGAAAGACGAGTCCAACCCCTACTTCACCTACGACCCGTCGAAGTGCATCGTCTGCAACCGCTGCGTCCGCGCCTGCGAGGAGACGCAGGGCACCTTCGCGCTGACCATCGAGGGCCGCGGCTTCGACAGCCGTGTGGCGGCCGGCCCCACCAACTTCATGCAGTCCGAATGCGTGTCCTGCGGCGCCTGCGTCCAGGCCTGCCCGACCGCGACCCTGCAGGAGAAGACGGTCCACCTCTACGGCCAGCCCGAGCATTCCGAGGTGACGACCTGCGCCTATTGCGGCGTCGGCTGCGCCTTCAAGGCCGAGATGCAGGGTGACCGGGTCATCCGCATGGTGCCCTACAAGGGCGGCAAGGCGAATGAGGGCCATAGCTGCGTCAAGGGCCGCTTCGCCTACGGCTACGCCACCCACAAGGACCGCATCACCAAGCCGATGATCCGCGAGAAGATCACGGATCCGTGGCGCGAGGTTTCCTGGGATGAAGCCATCGCGCATGCGGCCAGCGAGTTTAAGCGCATCCAGGCGAAATACGGAAAAGATTCGGTCGGCGGCATCACCTCTTCGCGCTGCACCAACGAGGAGGCCTACCTCGTCCAGAAGCTGGTGCGCGCCGCCTTCGGCAACAACAACGTCGATACCTGCGCCCGCGTCTGCCACTCGCCCACCGGCTACGGCCTGATGTCCACGCTCGGCACCTCCGCCGGCACCCAGGACTTCAAGTCGGTCGAGGAATCCGACGTGATCCTCGTCATCGGCGCCAACCCGACCGACGGCCACCCCGTCTTCGGCTCGCGGATGAAGAAGCGCCTGCGCGAGGGGGCCCGCCTCATCGTCGCCGATCCGCGCAAGATCGACCTCGTGAAGTCGCCCCACATCCAGGCCGACTATCACCTGCCCCTGAAGCCCGGCTCCAACGTCGCCTTCATCAACGCCTTCGCCCACGTCATCGTCACGGAAGGCCTGATCGCCGAGGACTACGTCCGCGAGCGCTGCGACCTCGCCGAGTTCGAGTCCTGGGCCCGGTTCATCGCCGAGGAGCGCAACTCGCCGGAGGCGGCGCAGGCGATCACCGGCGTCGATCCGCAGGCGATCCGCGAGGCCGCCCGCCTCTACGCCACCGGCGGCAAGGCGGCGATCTACTACGGCCTGGGTGTCACCGAGCACTCTCAGGGCTCGACCATGGTCATGGGCATGGCCAACATCGCCATGGCCACCGGCAATATCGGCATGGTGGGTGCGGGCGTGAACCCGCTGCGCGGCCAGAACAACGTGCAGGGCTCCTGCGACATGGGCTCGTTCCCGCACGAGCTGCCGGGCTACCGCCACGTCGCCGACGACGCCACCCGCGAGAGCTTCGAGGCGATCTGGGGGGCCAAGCTCGACAACGCGCCGGGCCTGCGCATCACCAACATGCTCGACGAGGCCGTCGGCGGCACGTTCAAGGGCATGTACATCCAGGGCGAGGACATCGCCCAGTCCGACCCCGACACCCATCACGTGACCTCGGGCCTGAAGGCCATGGAGTGCATCGTGATCCAGGACCTGTTCCTGAACGAGACCGCGAAGTACGCCCACGTCTTCCTGCCGGGCGCCTCCTTCCTCGAGAAGGACGGCACCTTCACCAACGCCGAGCGCCGCATCTCCCGCGTGCGCAAGGTGATGGCCCCGATGGGCGGCTACGGCGACTGGGAGGGCACGGTGCTGCTCGCCAACGCGCTCGGCTACAAGATGGCGTACACCCACCCGTCCGAGATCATGGACGAGATCGCGGCGCTCACCCCGAGCTTCACCGGCGTCTCCTACCAGAAGCTGGAGGAACTCGGCTCGATCCAGTGGCCGTGCAACGAGAAGGCGCCGCTCGGCACCCCGATGATGCATGTCGACCGGTTCGTGCGTGGCAAGGGCCGCTTCATGATCACCGAGTACGTCGCGACCGACGAGCGGACCACGGGCAAGTTCCCGCTGATCCTCACCACCGGCCGCATCCTCTCCCAGTACAATGTCGGCGCGCAGACCCGGCGCACCGAGAACTCCCGCTGGCACGAGGAGGACGTGCTGGAGATCCATCCCTTCGACGCGGAAGTCCGCGGCATCGTCGACGGCGATCTCGTCGCGCTGGAGAGCCGCTCGGGCGACATCGCGCTGAAGGCCAAGGTGACCGAGCGGATGCAGCCGGGGATCGTCTACACGACCTTCCACCATGCCAAGACCGGTGCCAACGTCATCACCACCGACTATTCGGACTGGGCCACCAACTGCCCCGAATACAAGGTGACGGCGGTGCAGGTGCGGCGCACGAACCGGCCCTCCGACTGGCAGGCGAAGTTCTACGAGGAGGACTTCTCGCTCACCCGCATCGCGGAAGCGGCGGAGTAGGCTTTTGGGACTGGGGAGCGGGCTACGGCCCGCTCCTCTCCCACCCTCCCCCTCATCCTGAGGTGCCGGAGCAAGGCGGAGGCCTCGAAGGAGGGCTCCAGAGCACGCGCGATCCCTGGAGCCCTCCTTCGAGGCCGCTGCGCGGCACCTCAGGATGAGGGACAGGGGTGGGATGCGCTCCATTCAGAGAGAGCCGAGTCGTCCGCCGATGAGCGCAACGAACCCGAACGACAAGCTGGTGCGGATGGCCAACCAGATCGCCCTGTTCTTCCGGTCCTACCCTGAGACGGAGGCGGTGGCGGGCATCCACAACCACATCGTGGCGTTCTGGACGCCGAAGATGCGCCGCGACCTCGAAGGCTACGCCGACGAGGCCGGCGAGCGGCTCGATGCCCTGGTTCATAAGGCCCTGCACGAGCAGCCGGCGGCCGAGAGCCCGGTGCGCCCGGCCACCCGCAATCCGCAGCTCGCGGGCGAGGGCGCCAGCGACGCGGGCTGAATCCCGTCGCCGTCCCTCGGCTTGAGGAGCGTCCCCCGATCGTCCTACCAATGCGGGGCTCTGCCCTCCCTGCGGGTATCGGGACGGTTCTCAGGTGATCGATAAGCTGGAATTCCTCCTGGCGCTCGCCCGCGAGCAGCATTTCGGGCGCGCGGCGGAGGCCTGCGGCGTGACCCAGCAGACGCTCTCGGCCGGGGTGAAGAGCCTGGAGGACCGCTTCGGCGTCCGCCTGGTCCAGCGCGGCTCACGCTTCCAGGGATTCACGCCGGAGGGTGACCGGGTGCTGGCCTGGGGCCGGCGCATCGTCGGCGACGCCCGCGCGATGCAGGACGACGTGGCCGCGCTCCGCCGCGGCCTCACCGGCCACCTGCGCATCGCCGCCGTACCGACCGCCCTGCCGATGGTGGCGGCGCTGACCACGCCCTATCGCGCCCGCTACCCGAACGTGCGCTTCAGCGTGATCTCGACCACCTCGGAAGAGATCTTCTCGCTGATCGACAATCTCGAGGCGGATGCGGGGCTCACCTATCTCGACAACGAGCCGCTCGGGCGCGTCACCGCCGTGCCGCTCTACACGGAGCACTATCAGCTCCTCACCGCCGCCGGCGGCCCTTACGACGACCGGGCCAGCGTCACCTGGGCGGAACTCGCCAAGATCCCACTCTGCCTGCTGACGCCCAACATGCAGAACCGGCGCATCATCGATCAGCAGATGCGCGCGGCGGGCGGCGAGCCGGCCCCCACGCTCGAATCCAACTCGATGGTCGTGCTGATGACCCATGTGCGCACCCTGCAATGGGCGAGCGTGATGCCGGCGATCCTCGCCGACGCGCTCGGGCCGACCGAGGGTTTGCGGGCGATCCCGATCGTGGAGCCGGACCTGCGCCACGCCATCGGCCTCGTCGCCCCGCGCCGCGACCCGGCGACGCCGATGGTGACCGCCCTCGTCAACGTCGCCCGCGCGGTCGCCCGAACGCTGGACGGTGAGGACTCCGCCCCGGCGGTGCTGCACGGCACGGCCACGAACTGAGTCTGGGATCCCAGAGGGATCATCCCTTTGGCGGGGCGCCGGGGTGGAACCCCGGCATCCGTTCAACCGGGGCTCTGCCCTGGACCCGCGAAAGGGCTCGCCCTTTCGAAACCCCTGACGCGCCGACGGAGCGCGTCGATCACGCGCCGGGGCGCTGGATCACGGCGCAGAGGGTGAGCGGGCCCTGTTCTTTCCGCATGAAGGCGCAGGTGACGCGGGCGCCGTCCACCTCGATCGTGCTGTGGCGCTTGGCCTGCGCGCCCTCGCGGGCCTGCCGGGTGGCGTCCCGCAGGCGATCCGGGGCGATGCCCGTGATCGCGTGGCCGGCCTGGACGAACACCGTGTCGTAGGCCTCCGGCGGGGTCTCACCCCGGTACTGCGCGCCGACGGACGAGGCGTCGGCGCCCGCGCAGGAGAGCGTCAGCGAGGTTTGCGGACCGGCCTCGAACCGGGCGAAATCGGCGCTGCGCTCGGCCACTGCGGCCCCCGTCGCCCGCTGCACCCGGTCGATCAGGTCGGTGCAGGATTCCTCGGCCATGGCGGGGGAGGCGGCGAGGACGAGGAGGAGGGCGAGGGCTCTGCGCATGGGGGCCATGTAGGGCGAATCGGCAAAATCCGTCGCCGGGGTGGACTGAGGCGTAGCGCCGCTGCGCCTCAGGGATGCCAGGGCTCGGCCGGCTCCGCCGTCTCCTCCGCCGCGTCCTGGCCGTCGAGCTGCGCCTGGATCGCGCGGAGCGCCTCCTGCACGCCCTGCCCCGAGGCCGCCGAGAGCACCAGCGGCTTGCCGCCCGCCGCCCGCTTCAACCGGGCGACCTGATTCTTCAGCGTGTCGGGATCGAGCGCGTCGGCCTTGGAGAGGGCGACGATCTCGGGCTTGTCGGCGAGGCCGCCGCCATAGGCTTCGAGTTCGCGCCGCACCAGCTTGTAGGCCTTGCCGGCGTGCTCGCTCGTACCCTCCACGAGGTGGAGCAGCACCCGGCAGCGCTCGACATGGGCGAGGAACCGGTCGCCCAGGCCGACGCCCTCGTGCGCCCCCTCGATCAGGCCCGGGATGTCGGCGAGCACGAATTCGCGGGCATCCGAGCGCACGACACCGAGCCCCGGATGCAGGGTGGTGAAGGGGTAGTCGGCGATCTTCGGCTTGGCCGCCGTGACGGTGGCGAGGAAGGTCGACTTTCCGGCATTCGGCAGGCCGACGAGGCCGGCATCGGCGATGAGCTTGAGGCGCAGGATCAGCCACATTTCCTGGCCTTCCTGGCCGGGATTGGCGTGGCGCGGCGCCCGGTTCGTCGAGGTGGTGAAGTAGGCGTTGCCGAAGCCGCCATTGCCGCCTTTGGCCAGCCGCACCCGCTGGCCGACCTCCGTCATGTCGGCGATCAGGGTCTCGCCGTCCTCGGCGAAGACCTGCGTGCCCGCGGGCACCTGGAGCACCGCGTCGTCGCCCTTGGCGCCGTGGCAGTTCGAGCCCATGCCGTGCTCGCCCTTGCGCGCCTTGAAATGCTGGCGGTAGCGGTAGTCGATCAGGGTGTTGAGGCCCTGCACGCACTCGATCCATACATCGCCGCCCCGGCCGCCGTCGCCGCCGTTGGGGCCGCCGAACTCGATGAACTTTTCCCGCCGGAACGAGACGCAGCCGGGACCACCGTCGCCGGAGCGGACGTAGACCTTGGCTTCGTCGAGGAATTTCACGGTGCTTCTCTCAGGCTCGGGACCGGCCGGGGCCGGTCAGCTTTCGGTGCGACGGCACTGGCCGTCGAGGTTGAGGTATTGGATGCTGCGCAGGCCCGCCTCGAACCAGCCGCCCGCATCCGGCTGGCGCCCGTTGGCGCCGCCATCGCCGTAGAGGTTGATCTGGATCGCCCCGTCCGGCGAACGCAGGGTCGGCGCCTCGCCGCTGCGATCGTAGGTCCAGATCGGCCGCTCGTCGAACAGGGTCTGCGATCCGTCCGCCTCCCGCTGGAACAGCTGGCCGTACGCGGCGCCCTCCCCCGCAGGCTTGGCGAAGTAGAACCCGACCTTCGGCGTGCGTCCGGCGAAATTGTAGAACTCGCAGTAGAGGCGGCTTTCCCCCTGCGGCTTCGGCGCCGGCGCCGCCGCGGCCTCGACCGGCGGCGGCTTTCCCTCGCGGGTGATCGCGAAGATCAGCGCCGCCAGGGCCACCGCCGTCATAGCCGCGGCGAGACCGGCGACCCTGCGTGTCCTCATGCCGAGGGTCCCCCCACCGCGCTCCGGTGCCTTCCGAGCCACTCCGCCCGGTCGAGGCGGAAATCGTAGCTCGGCACGGCGCCGCCCCGCGCCACGAAGACGGGCGCCGATTCGCCCGTGCGGCGGAACCCGCACTTCTCCAGCACCCGCTGCGAGCCCCGGTTCGCGACCATCGCGGCCGAGACGAGGGCCGGCTCGCCCGCATAGGCGAAGGTGGCGTCGACCATGGCCTCCGCCGCCTCGGTCATCAGCCCCTCGCCCCAGAACGGGCGCCCGAGCCAATAGCCGAGATGCGGCGCAATCCCATCCGGCCGGTGCTCGACCGACACGACGCCGATCAGGTGCGCGGGCGCCGCCCGCCGGCAGACCGCCATGATCAACCCTTCGCCCAGGGTGTTCGCCGCCCGCGCCCGAATCACGAAGCCCTCCGCCTCGTGCAGCGGCAGCGGCGTCGGGAGCCGCGCGGTCATCTCGGCCACCGCCGGATCGCCCGCGAGCCGCGCGACGGCCTCGGCATCGCGGGCCATGGGCCAGCGCAGCCAGAGCCGGCGCGTCTCGAGGCGGAAGACGTCGTCGCGGGTGAGATCGGGGAACATCGTGAGCCGGTCATGTGAGGGCGCTGTGCGGCGCCGTCCGGGACGACGAAGGGGGAGGATGGTGCCCCATCCTCCCCCGTGTTCCGATCCGCTCGAAGCTTCGCCTGAAGACTTCAACGACCGTCCGCCGGTTCGGTGTGGGACACCGGCGGGACGCTCGCTTCGTCGTCAGCGACAAGCGTCCGCCGTTACTCCGCGGCTTGCGCCAGCGGTACGACGGTGACGAATTCGCGACCGCGGCGGGTCTCGAACTGCACCTTGCCCGGGACGAGGGCGAACAGGGTGTGGTCCTTGCCCATGCCGACATTGGTGCCGGGATGCCACTTCGTGCCGCGCTGGCGCACGATGATGTTGCCCGGAATGACGGCCTCCGAGCCGAACTTCTTGACGCCGAGGCGCCGGCCGGCGGAGTCGCGGCCGTTGCGGGACGAGCCGCCTGCTTTTTTGTGTGCCATGGGATTGCTCCGGAATTCCTAGATCTGCGTTCGAGGCTTGCGGCCGGTTCAAGGGCCTCACGAAACTCCGCGGGAGTTTCGCGAGAGACGCTTACTCGGCGGCGGCCGGGGCGGACTCGGCGGCCGGCTCGACCTTCCGGGTCTTGCGCGGCTCGGCCTTCGAGGACTTGCCGCCGGCGCTGATCTCGGTGATGCGCACGACCGTGAAGTCCTGACGGTGACCGCGGCGGCGGCGCGAGTTCTGGCGGCGGCGCTTCTTGAAGGCGATGACCTTCCGGGTGCGGCCGTGCTGGACGATCTCGCCGGTGACGCCGACGCCCGACAGCAGAGGGGTGCCGATCTGGGTGGCATCGCCGTCGGTGAACAGCAGCACGTCGCCGAAGGTGACGGAGGCGCCGGCCTCACCCTCGAGGGTGGCCACGGTGATGACGTCGTTGGCGGCAACGCGATACTGCTTGCCGCCGGTCTTGATGACTGCGAACATCGTTGTCTCTCGTGTTCTCTGCCGGCCTCCGGCACCGTGAGCGCCTGGGCCGTCTTCTTGTTCAGGTCATCCGCGTGGATCGAGCCCCGTAAGGCGAGGCTTGGCCGTGTGCACGCGAACGCGAAACGCGCGGACTTCGTCGAGGAAGCCGCGCGTTGCGTTGGTCCGATAGTCTGCCGGGCGGGCTCCTGTCAATGCCGCACGGCGCTTCGGCCAGGGATCGGCGCTCGATGAACGAGCCCGCCTTTCATACGGTTTACGGTTGAAGAGTTCGGTCTGGCGTTGACCTCCGTCATTCCGGGGCGCCGCAGGCGAACCCGGAATCCATGACTGGCCTCGACGGGGACGCGCCTCCCGCATCACGGGTGGATCCCGGGTTCCGCTGCGCGGCCCCGGGATGACGGGAGATGGTCATACCGAAGCGATCAACCGGGACCGTATCAGGGAAGCGGGATGAACTCGGCCCGGTCGTCCGGCGGCAGGTCGAACCGCCCCTCGCCCCAGGCCCCGCGCCGCCATTCCTCCTTGGCCGCCTCGATCTTCTCGCGGCTCGACGAGACGAAGTTCCACCAGATGTAGCGCGGACCGCCGAGCGTCGCGCCGCCGAGCGCCATCAGCCGGGCGCCGGACGGGCCGGCGGCGACGGTGATGCGGTCGCCGGGGCGGAACACCATCATGCGGCCGGCCTCAAAGTCCTGCCCCGCGATGGAGATGGTGCCCTCGACCACGTAGAGGCCGCGGTCCTCGTGATCGTCGGGCAGCGGGAAGCAGGTGCCGGGCGCGAGCGTCACGTCGGCATAGAAGGTGTCCGAGAAGACGTTGGCCGGCGCCCTCTCCCCGTAGGCGTGTCCGAGGATGAGGCGCAGGCTCACGCCGCCGTCCTCGATCATCGGCAGGGTCGCCTTGCCGTGATGCTCGAAGCTCGGCGCCGTATCCTCGTGGCTCTCGGGCAGCGCGACCCAGGTCTGGATGCCGTAGAGGGAGTGGGGCGCCCGGCGGGTCTCCGGCGTCGTGCGTTCGGAATGCGTCACGCCGCGGCCGGCGACCATCCAGTTCACCGCGCCCGGCAGGATCGTCTGGTTCGTGCCCAGGCTGTCGCGGTGCTGGAACTCGCCGCGATACAGGTAGGTCACGGTCGCGAGCCCGATATGCGGGTGCGGGCGCACGTCGACGCCCTTGCCGGTGATGAACTCGGCCGGACCCGCTTGATCGAAGAAGATGAACGGGCCGACCATCTGGCGCTTGGGGGCCGGAAGGGCCCGGCGCACCTCGAACCCGCCGAGGTCGTGGGCACGGGGAACGATCAGGGTTTCGATCGCGTCGATCCCGACGGCGTTCGGGCAACCGGGTTCCAGGGCCGGGTTCCAGCTCATCGTGCATCTCCTCGGAGTCTCGAGCCGGCCGATCGCCGGCCCGTCCTCGCTACCGCTTCGTCAGCCCGCCGAGCACGTTCCTCAGGATCGCGTCGCCCACCTCCGTGCCGACCTTGCGCGCCATGGAGCGGGCGGCGTTGCCGATGACCTGCTCGGCCAGACTCGGCGGCGGGCGGCGGGTGCGGCCCTTGCCCTTGGGCGCGGCCTCCTCGCCGCCACCCAAGATCCCGCCGAGCCAGCCGCCCAGCATGCCCGACAATCCGCCCTCGCTCCGGCCCGCCGCTTCCGCCGGGGCGGCATCCAGATGCTTGCGCCGGGCCAGCATCTCGTAGGCGCTCTCGTTGTCGACCGCCTCGTCGTACTTCCCGCGCAACGGGCTCTGCTGAAGGATCGCGGCGCGCTCGGCCGGCGTCAGCGGCCCGACGCGGCCCTGCGGCGGGGCGATCAGGGCCCGCTCCACGACCGAGGGCGTCCCCTTGGCCTCGAGGAAACTCACCAGCGCCTCGCCGACGGCGAGTTCGGTGATCGCCTTGCCGACATCGAAGCCGGGATTCTGGCGGAAGGTCTCGGCGGCGGCGCGCACGGCGCGCTGGTCGCGGGGGGTGAAGGCGCGCAGCGCGTGCTGCACCCGGTTGCCGAGTTGGCCGAGCACGGTTTCCGGCACGTCGAGCGGGTTCTGCGTCACGAAGTAGACGCCGACGCCCTTGGAGCGGATCAGCCGCACCACCTGCTCCACCGCGTCGAGTAGCGCCTTGGGCGCGTCGTTGAACAGCAGGTGCGCCTCGTCGAAGAAGAATACCAGCTTGGGCTTGTCGAGATCGCCCACTTCGGGGAGCTGCTCGAACAGCTCGGAGAGCAGCCACAGCAGGAACGAGGCGTAGAGGCGCGGCCGCTGCATCAGCCGATCGGCGGCCAGGATGTTGACGAAGCCCCTGCCCTCCCGGTCGGTGCGCATGAAGTCCTTCAGGTCGAGCGCCGGCTCGCCGAGGAATGTGTCGGCGCCCTGGTTCTCGAGCACGAGGAGCGCGCGCTGGATCGCGCCGATCGAGGCGCCCGAGACGTTGCCGTAGGTGCCCGAGAGCTCCTTCGCGTTCTCCGACAGGAAGGTGAGGAGCGCGCGCAGGTCCTTCAGGTCGATCAGAGGCCATTGATTCTCGTCGGCCACCCGGAAGGCGATGTTGAGCACGCCCTCCTGGATGTCGTTGAGTTCGAGCAGGCGGGCGAGCAGGAGCGGGCCCATCTCGGTGACGGTGCAGCGGATCGGATGACCCTGCTCGCCGAACACGTCCCAGAAGATCGTCGGGAAGCGGTCGGGCTCGTAGGCGATCCCGAGTTCCTCGGCGCGCTTGACGAAGGGGGGCTTGGCCTCGCCCGCGGCGGCAAGCCCCGACAGATCACCCTTGATGTCGGCGGCGAAGACCGGGACGCCCGCGTTGGAGAATCCCTCTGCCAGAACCTGCAGCGTCACCGTCTTGCCGGTGCCGGTGGCGCCCGCCACGAGGCCGTGGCGGTTGGCGAGCCGCAGGGTCAGCACTTCGGGCTTCGGCTGCGGGCCCGTGCTCCGGCCGACCAGAATCGTCCCCTCGCCCGCCGCCATGCTCGCCTCGCCCGCACCGTGACCGTTGTCGCCGACAGGGTATGGCGCGCCGCGCGTCCGATCCAGGGGCTCGATGGGCGGCAACCCTTGATTTCGCCGCCGCCGCGTCGGACAGACGAAGAACCTGCCAGAGAGGAAGCGTTTCATGGAAGAGCTGATTGCCCGCGTCACCAACCGCACGGGCCTCGACGCGGCGACCGCCAAGACCGCGATCGGTCACATCCTGGCCTTCCTGCAGAAGGAGGGGCCGGCGACCGAGGTGAGCCAGATGATGGCCGCGCTTCCGGGCTCCGAGGCGGCGGTCGCCGAGGCCAATGCCGGGGACGGCGGCGGCGGGCTGATGGGCATGCTCGGCGGCATGATGGGCGGCGGCGTGATGGCGCTCGGCCAGAAGCTGATCTCCGCCGGCGTGCCGATGAACCAGATGCAGCCGCTCGGCCAGGAACTCTTCGCCTATGGCCGCGAGACCGCCGGCGAGGACGTGATGGGGCCGATCGTCGGCTCGATCCCGGGCCTGAACCAGTTCGTCTGAGACCGCAGGACCCAGCGGTAAGCCCCTGAGATCGTTAGCCGGTTTTCAATTGCCGGCTATCGCGTGAACTTCGCGCGAAGCCTCGCAACGGCTTCGCGCAAGTCGCTGTAAAAGCGAAAAGATTTCCGTCATAAAAGCGTGCGGCCTTCATGTTGTTGTCGCCGCGCAAGAGGACGCATCGCGCGGCCTCCGCCGCGACGGGATCGTCTCGCTCATGCTGCCGAATTTTTCCCCGCGCGAGGCCACGGCGGCGTGGAAGGCCGGCTGGGAGACCAAGGTCCAGGCCCCCTTCGCCCGCTTCCGCCAGACCTTCGAGGGCAGCGACTTCGCGCTGCCCGGGTCGGCACCGATCCTGCTGAAATCCCGGGCCAAGCGGGTGCTGCTCGAACCGGGGCTCGATCCCAGCCTCGGCCGGATCGGTCCGCTCGAGGTGCGGCTCGCCACCACCAAGTCCGAGATCCGCCGGGCGCAGCGCCTGCGCTTCCGCGTGTTCTACGAGGAGATGTCGGCGGTGCCGACCGGCATGGCCGCCCTCAAGCGCCGCGACGTCGATGCCTACGACGCCATCTGCGACCACCTCCTGGTGATCGATCACGCCGCGACCGAGGCCAAGCCGTTCCGCAAGGCGCGGCCGAAGGTGGTCGGCACCTACCGGCTGCTGCGCCAGGACCGGGCGGAGGCGCATTTCGGCTTCTACTCCTCGGGGGAGTACGACCTCGCCCCCCTGCTGGAGCGCCATCCGGGCAAGCGCTTCCTCGAACTCGGCCGCTCCTGCGTGCTGAAGCCCTACCGCACCAAGCGCACCGTCGAACTCCTGTGGCACGGCATCTGGACCTATGTGCTGCACCACCGCATCGATGCGATGCTCGGCTGCGCCAGCCTGGAGGGCACCGATCCGGATCGCCTCGCGCTGCCCCTGAGCTTCCTTCACCATCACGCCCGCGCCCCCGAGGCGTGGCGCGCCCGCGCCCTGCCCGAGCGCTACGTCGCGATGGACCGGCTGGCGAAGGAGGCGGTCGATCCGAAGGCCGCGCTGATGGCGCTGCCGCCGCTGGTGAAGGGCTATCTCCGGGTCGGGGCGACCTTCGGCGACGGGGCGGTGGTGGACCGGCAGTTCGGCACCACCGACGTGCTCGTGGTGCTGCCGGTCTCGGCCATCGCGGCCCGCTACATCGGCCATTTCGGCGCGGGTGCGGATCGGCACGCCGCCTGAACGCGGCGGGTTGCCGAGCGGGGTGAAGCCGGTTCAGGCCGGGCATCCCCCAACCCCCGCGCGTCCTCCGAAGGCCATGCCCGCCGTCTCCGCCCCGCTCTCCGATCGCGACCGCCTCGGCGCGATGGCCGCCGCGATCACCTGCGTGGCGGTGGTGGGCACCGGGCTCGGTCTGTCGATCCCGCTCCTGTCGCTGGAGATGGAGCGGATGGGGGCGTCGAGCGTCGTCATCGGCCTCAACACGGCGGTGGCGGGCTTCGCGGCGATCCTCACGGTGCCGTTCGTGCCGCGGCTCGCCGCCCGGGTCGGCGTGGTGCGCCTGCTGATCCTGGCGATCGGGCTCGGCGGGCTGTGCCTCACCGCCTTCAAGCTCTTCCCCAGCCTCGTCCTGTGGTTCCCCCTGCGCTTCGTCTTCTCGACGACGATGGGCGTGCTGTTCGTCCTCTCCGAGTACTGGATCAACGACGCGGCCCCGCCGGAGCGGCGCGGGCTGGTGATGGGCGTCTACGCCACGGTGCTCGCCATCGGTTTCGCCATCGGGCCGACCTTGCTGACGCTGCTCGGCACCGACGGCTTCGCGCCGTATCTCGCCGGCTCGGCCCTGTTCTTCCTCGGACTCATGCCGCTCGTGCTGGCCCGCAACCTCTCGCCCGATCTCGGGCACGACGAGGGGGCCGGTCTCGTGACCTATCTGCGCCTCGCGCCGCTCGCCGTGCTGGCGGCCGCCCTCTACGGCGCGGTGGAGGCGGGCGCCTTCGCCATCCTGCCGCTCTACGGCCTGCGCATCGGCCTCGACGCGCAGGTCTCCGCCGCCCTCGTGAGCGCGGTGGCGCTTGGCAACGTCCTCTTCCAGATCCCCATCGGCCTGCTGGCCGACCGGGTGGACCGGCGCTTCGTGCTGCTCGGGGGCAGCCTCGCGGGAGCGTTCGGGGCGGCCCTGATTCCGGCGGCCTCGGCTTCCCTGCCGGTGCTCGCCGCCCTGCTCTTCGTCTGGGGCGGGATCGTCGGCACGCTCTACACGGTGGGCCTCGCCCATCTCGGCGCGACCCTGCGCGGGCCGGATCTGGCCGGCGCCAACGCGGCCTTCGTGATGCTCTACAATGCCGGGCTGATGCTCGGGCCGCCGCTGATCGGCGGCGGTATGGATCTCCATCCGCCGCAAGGCTTTGCCCTCGCGCTGAGCCTGCTCTTCGCGCTCTACGCGGTGCCGGTGGCGCGCAGCCTCGCGCGGGGACGCGCCGGCTGAGGGGGCGGGAGACGGAACGGGGCCGCCGCGATGCCCGTTATCGCGTTGAAGCTGCACTGTTGCCCCGCACGCCAAACCCCGCACGCGAAGGAGCCCGACCCATGAGCCTCATCGGACGCATCGTCACCAAGATCCTCGGCACCGACGACCGCGTCGTCGCCCGCGACGACCGCAACGCCGGATCGAGCTCCCCGATCGGCCGTCTCGTGACGAAGATCCTGCGCAAGTAGTCGCCGCAGCCGGCGGACACTTACGAGGGCCGGCCGCCTGTCAGCGGGCGGTGCGGCCCTTTTTCGCGCGGCGCGCCGGCCTCGTCCGGCGGGGTGGCCTTTTCCTGATGCGGCCTTTATGCCCCTGGCCCGTCTCCGCTCTCGAATCCTCACAGCCGAAGGCTCAGGTTCCTGCCGCGGTCCATCGACCGGACCGCGCGACCCGATCTGCGATCATGTCCCTCTCTCACGAAGCTGTCGCGACCGCCGAATTCCCGGTGGCCGAAACCGAGGCGAGCCGAGGCTTGCCGAGCTATGTCGTCGGCCAGGACGGTCAGGGCCGCTGGATCGCCCTGGAAAGCCACGGCCTCGGCGGCTATTTCCGCAGCCGCGAGGCGGCGTTCCATTACGCGGTGAGCCAGACCGGCCGCCGCGCCGGCGCGGTGCGCCTCAGCGCCGAGCCGCTGCGCATCGCCCTTTGAGGTTTGCCCCTTGAAGGCCGCGGGGCTCAGCGCCCCGCCACCGCCTCCCGCACCACGCGCTTGACCAGCGGCTCGGCCGGCACGCTCGGCTGCCAGAACTGGCCGGTGCGGCCGGCCTCGTAGCCGAACTGGTAGAGGCTGCGCATATAGCCCGTGTCGAAGCCGCGGGCCGTCGTGGTCTGCGGTGCGCTCTCGTCGATATAGGTCAGGTTGAAGCCGATCCCGTTGCGGCGGGCGAAGGCGTCGGTGGCCACCAGCGTCGCGCGGGAGCGGGCGCGGCTCGCGGTGGTGAAGGACTTCTCGACGATCGACAGGGTGTTGTTCTTCGTCACGTCGAATTCGGGCTCCAGCCGCCCGTTGATGACGACGTAGATGTCGGCCTTGCCGGCGTTGCGGAAGCGTCCGTCGCGCACGAGGAACGACTGCGGCAGGGTGAAGACCGGCGTCACGACCGAGCCGTCCACGTGCATCTCCTGGAAGGCGCGGCCCTCCGCCTGCACGTCGAGGAGCTGGGGCGGGAACACCGCCGGGATGCTGGCCGAGGCCGTGAGCACGTCGGTGAACAGCGAGACCGCGTTGGGCGCGCCGCTCGCGGCAATGGCGCCCATGTTCCAGATCACCGCGCGCTGGGTGTCGAGGTTCGTCGTCACCACGAGCAGGCGGCGGCCCTTGGCGTGCTCCTCGGCAACCGCCTGGAGCAGGTCGGGGGTGACGTAGCGGGCGATCAGGTTGCGCAGGCGCCCGTCGCCGAACAGGCCGGAGCCGAACAGCACGTTGGCGAGGCTCGGGCTCTGCACGAGCGATTCGGCGGCGCCGCTGGTGTAGATGTCGGTAAGGTACGAATCGTAGGCCGGCCCGAGGAAGGCGAAGGGCGCGATCAGGGCGCCGGTCGAGACGCCGGAGACGATGGTGAAGTCCGGCCGCTTGCCCGAGGCGGTCCAGCCGTTGAGCACGCCCGCGCCGTAGGCGCCGTCACCGCCGCCGCCCGAGAGCGCGAGGTAGCTGAAGGCCTGCCGCTTCTTCTGCGGGCCGGCGGCCATCGCCACGAAGTCGGCCGCGCTCGAATCGGCATAGGCCCGCACGCCGACCATGCCCGGCACGGTCGCGGCATCCGCCTCGTCCTTGGTGTAGCTCGTCCGCGGCAACGAGGAGCAGGCCGCGGCCTGCCCGGCAACCGCCGCGGCGAGGAGCAGGCGCGACCAGCGGAAACCCTTTGGCATCGACATGACCTGAACAAGCCCGGAGGAAGGGGGGCCAGCCTACACCAAACGAGCTTGGCCGTATTGCGTTCCCACACAGGGCCGCCGCGCTCGGCTATCGGCTGATGCCGCGCTGCCACAACGGGAGACGGCGGCCGGCCCTGACCGATCTCTCCTGACTCCGCTCGCTTGCGCGAGACTGTGGCGGCGAGCGGGAGCGGTCGGCGGGCGCTGCGGGTTAGGGTCGGGGTGTGCCCTATCTCTCGGAATTGTCATATGTTCTGCCCGTGCCCGCAGGTTAGGAGTCCACCGATGTCCGGAGCCGAGCACGAGACACCGATTGTGTTCCCCGTCCCCGGTGCGGGCGGGAGGCGCGCATGCTGAGTGGGTCGGCGATCCTGCGGGTTCTGCTCCTGATCGTGGCGGCGGCGGGCTTGGCCTGGATCGTCCAGTCCCTCTGGCTCCATGCCCCGGAATCGGGGGGGGCCGCGCCGGCCAACGGCACCGCGACCTCCGGCCGTCCGGCGGAGAGGGCCGCGGCGCCCCCTGCCCCCGAACCGGTGCGCGTGGTGAGGCCGGCCGAGCCTGTGAGGGAGCCGGCGCGGTCCGCCGAGGCGCCACCTCCGCCCGCCTCCGCACCGCCGGTCGAACCGACTCCTTCACCCGCTCCTGCCCCGGTCGCGCAGACGCCGCCGCCGCCCGCGCCGGATCCGGTGGCCGAGGCCGAGGAGAACGCTCCGGCCGCGGCGGTCGCCCTCGTCGATCTCAACACCGCCTCGCTCGCCGACCTGAATGGGCTGAAGGGCGGCGGCGCCATCGGCCGCACCATCATCCAGCACCGGCCCTACGCTTCCATCGATCAGCTTCTGAGCAAGCGCGTCCTCAACCGCGCCACCTATCAGCGGATCAAGGATCAGGTGACCGTCCGGTGACGGGCGGGGCCGTGAAGGGCGGGCCGTGCGAGGCCGAGGGCGGAGGGCCCCCGCCGGCTCGTGAAAAGCCGTTTCCCGGGAGACGAGCGGGCGCGAGAGAAACCGGCAGGCCGCTCTCCGGCGGCCGCAGCCCGCATCCGACCCTGGCACAGCGCGCGCCGAGGCCCTAAACAGGGGGGAACGTTCCCGTAAACGAAGGCCGAGGCCGCTCCATGCAAACGACATCCGGCGCACCGATCCTCCGCCGGGATCTGGGCGTCGAGGAGACGACGGAATCCGACAACATCGTCCGCTGGGACGGCGAGCGGCTCTACGTCGAGCAGGACATCTACCACAACGGCCAGCTCGTCCACCGCAAGTACCGGCGCACGATCACCGAGCCGGTGGCCCGCGCCCTGCAGGCGATCCTCAAACGCTCGCAGCAATGAGGGCGGCGGCCCTCGCCCTTCTCGCGGTTCTGGCCCTTCCGCCGTCGCTTCCCCTGGCCGCCTCGCCCGCGGCGGCCCAGGTGCGGGTGACCTTCGTCGCGCCCGAGCGCTACACGGATGCCCAGAACCGCTTCGGCTCGGGCCTGCCGCTGCGGGTGGTGCTGGCCGAGATGCGCCGCCTGTTCGAGACTTTGGGCAATGCCGTGCTGGCGCCGGGCCAGACCCTGGACATCGCGGTGCTCGACATCGACCTCGCCGGGCTGGACCAGCCGAGCTTCGGCCCGGCCCAGGGTGTGCGGGTGGTGACCGACATCACCCCGCCCCGCTTCCGCCTGCGCTACGCCCTGAAGGAACGGGGCCGCACGGTGCTCGCGTCGGAAGAGACCGTCAGCGACATCAACTTCCTGCTGCGCGCCAACCGCCTCTCGTCCGGGCAGACCTTCTTCTACGAGCGCGAGGTGCTGCGGGACTGGTTCCAGGCGCGCTTCGTGCAGCGGCGCCCGCCGCCGGGCTGATCGACGGGGCCGTCACACGCCCGACGCCCGCGCCTGCCATGTCCGTACCGTCACGGGCCGGACACAGGCGAGTCACCGAACGGCATGCGGATCGTCCTCGTCGTCAACGCCGCGTCGGGCGCCTTCGCCGACGGTCTGAGGCCGGACGCGATCCGCGCACGCCTGACGGCGGCGGGCCTCGACCTCGCGCCGGAGCCGGACGAGAGCCTCGCCCTGCCGGAGCGCCTGCGGGCCGCGCTCCGCACCGAGGGCGTCGGGGCGGTGGTGGTGGCGGGCGGCGACGGCACGCTCAACGGCGCGGCCGGCGTGCTGGCGGGAAGCGGCGTGGCGCTCGGCATCCTGCCCCTCGGCACCATGAACCTGCTGGCCAAGGATCTCGGCATCCCGCTCGATCTCGATGGCGCCATCGCCGTGCTGCGGGCCGGGCATGCGCGCGCCATCGATGTCGGCCGCGTCAACGGCCACGTCTTTCTCATCAACTCGGTGCTCGGCATGCCCGCCCGCATGGCCCGCCACCGCGAGGGGTTCCGCGGGCGGCGCCTCGGCCCGTCGGCCCTGCTGCGTCTGGCGGTGGCGATCCTGCGCCATCTCGGCCCCTACCCGCCCCTCTCCGCGGTGATCTCGGAGAGCGGACGGCGGACCCGGCGGCGCGTCCGCCTGCTCGCGGTCGTCAACAACGACTACGCGCAAGCACCGGGAAAGCTTCTGGAGCGGAGCCAGGTCGATGGCGGTGAGTTGACGCTCTACATCGCCCGCCGGCTCTCGCCGTGGCGCCTCGCCCGGCTGGCGCTCGGGTTCGGACTCGGCCGCTGGCGCGACGGGCCGGATCTGGAGCGCCGCGGCGCGACCCGGTTCGCCGTCGCCGCCCGGCGGCGGGCGCTGCGGGTGATGAACGATGGAGAGGTTCGCTTGATCGCCCCGCCCCTGCGCTACCGCCTGATGCCCCGCGCGCTCACCGTGATCGTGCCGGAGCCGGTCCGGTGAGACGGATCGCCCATATTTCCGACCTGCATTTCGGGCGCACCGATACGGCGGTGGTCGACGCGCTCGCCGCCGAGCTGAATCGCGATCCGCCGGACCTGATCGTGGCATCGGGCGACTTCACCATGCGGGCCCGGCGCAAGGAATACGTGGAGGCGCGCGCCTTCCTCGACGGGCTCACCGCGCCCTGGATCGCGGTGCCGGGCAATCACGACATCGCCTATTTCAAGCTCTTCACCCGCTTCTTCCACCCGTTCGGACGCTACCGCCGGTTCATCGCGCGGGACACCGAACCGACCTTCCTCGACGACGAGATCGCGGTGGTCTGCCTCAACACGGTGCGCACCTGGGCGCCGGAGACCGACTGGTCTCAAGGGAAGATCACCCGCGCACAGATCGCCCGCACCGAGGAGCGGCTGGCGGCTTTGCCGGAACACGTCTTCCGGATCGTGGTCGGGCATCATCCGTTCATGCCGCCGCCCTGGGACGCGGAGGCCCGCCTCGTCGGCCGCGCCGACGAGGCGCTCGATGCCTTCCGCCGCCACGGCGTCGGGCTGACGCTCGCCGGCCATCTCCACCGCCACTACGCCCGCTTCGCCGAGGCGCCGGAGACCGGTGCCGAACCCGACAGCGTCGCCGTCGATCGCGGCTCGGCGCAGGCCGGCGGCACGCGGCTGCTCGCCGTCCAGGCGGGCTCGGCCACCTCGACGCGGCTGCGCGGCAACGAGCCCAACGCCTACAACCGCATCGTCATCGAGGACGGCCGCGCCACCGTCACCGTGCGGGTCTGGACCGGCGCGGGCTTCGAGGACGTGCGGGAGGACGGATCCGCGCCCGCTGCGGTGGAGGAGCGTCCGGGCGCGACGGCGCCGGCCGGGCGCTGAGCCTCCGCCCCTGTTTGCGGGTGCGTCCGGCCTCGACGGACCGTCATTCCGGGTTCGCCTGCGGCGCCCCGGAATGACCGCGGGGACGCGACGGCTCGGTCGATGGCGCGCCGCCCTTCCCGGGTCGAAGGCTTACGGCATCGCCGTCCGCCGTGCCCCCCGCCCCGCGAGGCTGACGGCGAAGGCCACCGCGAGGTTGAGCGCCAGGGCCACGACGCCGATATTGAGATCCTGCACCGGTCCCGGCAGGTCGGGGAACAGCTTGGCCAGGGTGTAGCCGCCGACCACCGTCACCGCCACGGCGGCGACGCCCGCCAGGATGCCGGCCATCGCCCCCGCCCGCGTCAGCGGGTTGTTGGGCAGGAGGCTGAAGAAGAAGGCCGGAAACAGCTGCGTCACGACGGCGTAGCCGATCAGCAGCAGTTGCACGATGGTCTCGCCGCCGTAGAGGGTGAAGCCGACGCAGGCGAGCGCCAGCAGCGGCGCGATTCCCTTGGCGAGCCGGCCGGTGGTGGCGTCGGTCGCGTTGCGCGCCAGCGGCCGGTAGAGGTTCTGCGCGATCAGCGTCGAGCCGGCGATCAGGATCATGGAACCCGGCACCAGTGCGGTCAGTACGCCGGTGGCGCCGATGACGCCGACGAACCACGGCGGGAAGGTCTGGAGCGCGATCTTGAAGAGCGAGAGATCGACGTCCGGCCCCGTCAGCCCCGGCACCTGCAGCACCGCGGCGAAGCCCGCGAAGAACACGAACAGCAGCATGAGCTGGTAGAGCGGCAGGAACACCGCGTTGCGCCGGAAGGTGCGTTCGTCGCTCGCGGTGTAGATCGAGGCGAAGATGTGCGGAAACATCCAGCCGCCCAGCGCCGTGAGCAGGGTGGTCGAGGCGAACCATGTCGCGCTCTGGCCGCGATCCGGCAGCGCCAGGAAGCCGGGCTTGGCCCCATCGATCGCGGTGAACATCGCGCCGATGCCGCCATAGTAGTGATAGGGCAGGTAGATCCCCAGAAACAGCACCACGAACAGGATCATGAAGTCCTTGAGCACGGCGGTCCAGGCCGAGCCGCGCACGCCCGAGACCATGACGTAGACGGTGAGCACGGCCGCGCCGATCCAGATCGCCAGCGTCGGCGAGATCGCCCCGTAGGAGGCGGTGGCGACGATGATGCCGAGCCCCTTCAACTGGAGCACCATGTAGGGGACCAGCGCCACGATCCCGACGAGCGCCACGAGGATGCCGAGGCTTTTGCTGTCGTAGCGCGCCGCGAAATAATCGGGCTGCGAGAACAGGTTGCGCTCCTTGGCGAAGCGCCAGGCCGGCGGCAGGATCCAGTAGGAGATGACGTAGATCAGCGTCAGGTAGCAGAGGATGTAGTAGGTCGGCCCGCCCTTGCCGTAGGCCCAGCCCGAGCCGCCGAGGAAGGTGAAGGTGGTGTAGATCTCGCCCGCCATCAGCAGGAAGACGAGCAGCGTGCCGAAGCCGCGCTTGCCCACGCTCCACTGCTCCATGTCCATGTCGTGGCCCGACCGCGCCCGCAGGCCCAGACCGAGCGCCACAAGGACGGCGAGCGCGATGATCGGAAGCGCCGCGTTCATGGCTCCTCTCCCGGTTCCCGATTGGCGGGATCGGTGAGGTAGATCAGCGCCATGATCGCCGAGGTCGCGACCGTGCAGCCGACGAGCCACGCCAGCAGCAGCGGCATGCCGAGCACCAGCGGCTCGACCCGGTTGAGGAAGAACGGACCGGCCATCATCCCGAGGAAGGGAAGGGCCGCGAGCCATTGAAGCGATTTCATCGCCGGGCCCTCCCCGGCGATGCCTTGCGGAAACGTGCCTGCGGTCCGGTCATGCGCTCCCCGTCGGTTCGGCGCTGGACCATGAGGCAGAATTTGCACCAGGGCGAGGGGATGAATTCCTCTTTTCCGTCCGGGCCGCCGCTCAGGCCGCCTCGGCGCGGCGGTTCAGCAGCCCCGGCAGGGCCCGCAGGTTGAGGGGTTTGGGCAGGAAGTTGTCGAAGCCCGCCGCGAAGGCGGCGGTCACGTCCTCGCGGCCGGTATTGGCGGTGAGCGCCACGAGATGGAGCGGCTCGGCACCGGTCTCGGCCTCGCGGGCGCGGATGCGGCGGGCCACCTCCAGGCCGTCGAGGCCGGGCATGCGGATGTCGATCAGCGCGAGGTCGAACGGCCCCTGCCCGTCCACCGCCGCCAGCGTCTCGAGGCCGTCGCGGGCGAGGATCACCTGCGCGCCGAGCCGCTCCAGCGCCTTGGTCGCGAGCAGGGCATTGATCGGGTTGTCCTCCGCCAGCAGCACGCGGCGGCCCGGCCCGGATTGCGCCATTGCGGATTGGACCGGCTCGGATTGAACCGGCGCAGGCAGGGCCGGGGCATCGGCGGTACCGCGGGCCGGCGTGGGTCTCGGCTCCAGCAGACGGTCGAACAGGGAGCGGGCGCGCACCGGCTTGATCAGGTAGCTGTCGAAGCCCTTGGCGCTCGGCGCGCCGAATTCCCGCCGGTCGAAGGGCGAGAGCAGGATCAGGCTGCAGCGCACGCCGCTGCGGGCGGCCTCCGCCGCGAGCCGCCGCACGGCCGCGTCGCCCAGGCTGCGGTCGGCGATGAGCGCGTCGAAGGCAACCCCCGACAGCGCGTCAAGGCCGGCTTCCGCACTGTCCACGACCACCGCCGCCGCGCCCGAGCGGCTGAGCCGCCGCGCCAGGAACGGCGCTTGGTAGGGCGAGGCTGCCACGATCAGGATTTTCCGCGGGGCCAGGGTGGGTTGGGGGACGGGGACCGGCGCTCCCTCCGCCGCCGGCAGCGGCAGCACGACCCGGAAGATCGAGCCGCGTCCCACGGTCGATCGGGCCTCGATCGTGCCGTTCATGCGCTCCACGAGGCGGCGGGTGATGGCCAGCCCCAGCCCGGTGCCCTCGTGGCTGGCGCTGTCCTCGCCCTGCTCGAATTCCTCGAACAGGATCGGGATACGCTCCTCCGGGATGCCCGGTCCGGTATCCTCGATCGTGAGGACGAACCCTTCCCGTTGCCCCTCCCCCGCCCGGGCGAGGCTGACGCCGACGCCGCCGGCTTGCGTGAACTTGATGGCGTTGCCGGCCAGATTCACGAGGATCTGCCGCACCCGGTCGGCATCGCCCACGCGCAAGGCGGTGAGATCGTCGGCGATGTCGAGGGCGATCTCCAGGCCCTTGTCCTGCGCCCGCGGGGCCAGCAGCTCGACCACGCCCTCGACCAGGGCGGCGACGTCGAAGGGCTCGGCGGCGAGGTCGAGGCGGCCGGCCTCGATGCGGGAGAAGTCGAGGATGCCGTCGACGAGGCCGAGCAAGGCCTTGCCGCTGGTGCGGAAGGCCTCGACATAGGTGCGCTGCTCCGGATTGAGCGGCGTGTCGAGCAGCAGGTCGGCCATGCCGAGGATGCCGTTGAGCGGCGTGCGCAGTTCGTGGCTGACGGTGGCGAGGAATCGGGATTTCGCGACGTTGGCGGCCTCGGCCCGGCTCTTCGCCTCGTCCAGCGAGCGGGCCGCCTCGACGCGCCCGGTCACGTCCTGCCCCGCCCGGAGCCAGCTCGGACCGTCGGTACGGCCGGCCGCCGGCATCTCGATGAACGAGAACCAGCGCGGCACCCCGTCCACCGGCACCAGACGCTCCTCCACCACCCGCACGCCGTCGGGGCGCTGCTCGCTGGCGCCGCGCTCGATCACCTGCGGCGTCAGGGTCGAGCCGATCAGCTCCAGCGGCTTCACGCCGAGCAGCGCGGCGAAGCCCTCGCTGGCGAAGGTGATCCGCCCCTGCCCGTCCCGCTGCACCACGGCCTGGGTCGTAGCCTCCACCAGCACCCGGTAGCGCTCCTCGCTCTCGGCGATCTGCCAGAGCCGGTCCTGAAGCGCTTCGGCGATGTCGGAATCCGGCACGACCGGCTCGCGGCGGCGGAGCGAGACCAGGATCAGCGCCAGCATCGCACCCGCGATGCTCAGGCCCATCACGCTCACCGCAAGGGTCATCGGTTCCACGCTCGTCCCCCAAGGCTGCCCGTGCCGGAAGCCCGGCGCGTCAGGGGATCGACAGTGCCAGCCGCGCGTGAAGCGGCGCTTGAGAAAGAGGCTTAAGGGGGGATGAGCGGGATCGATGGGATTTTGACGACCGGATGCTGCCGCGCACCGGTCGGCCGACGGCTCACACCTCCGGAAACCGCTGGAGCAGCGCGTTCCCGTCGAGCCGGAGTGCGGCGCCGACCTCGGCCAGGGCCGCGTGCTCCTCGCGTCCGATGCCCTCGTGGTCGGCGACATCCGTAGCGACGAGGAAGACGTTGCGGCGCTGCTCCTCCGGCCGCTCCGCGATGGCGCCGATCCGCACGAGGTTCTCCGCGCGGCCGGCGCGGGTGCGGGCGCGGCCGAGCGCCTCGTAGAGGGCGTGTTCCAGCATCAGGCTGTCATAGCCCTTCTCGATGATCGGGTTCGCGCGGATTCCGGCCAAAGCCGTCTCGAATTCCTCACTCATCAGTTCGCCGTCGGCGACCGCGACATTGGCGCAGGCCGAGACCGCCGCCTGCATCAGCGACTCGTCGCCGGCATAGGCCTTGAGGGTGGTGCGGAAGCGCTCGACCGCGTCGTGAAGAAGACCCATGTCCTGAAAAAATCCTGCCCGACAAAACCCCATCTCGGAGCCCCGACAACGGGGATGCCGGTCAAACGATCCGCGCGCTGTCCCGCACCCGCGCCTCGGCGGCTTGAATCGCCTCCGGCGTGCCGACATGCAGCCACTGCCCGTCGAGGCGCAGACCCTTGAGGCGGTTGCGTCGGATCGCCCGGTCGAAGAGCAGGGTCAGCGAGAACGGACCCTCCGGCGTGTCGGCGAACAGCTCCGGCTTCAGGATCGCCACGCCGGCATAGATGAAGGGCGCGACCTCTCGCTCGCCGCGCCACGACAGGCGGCCGTCCGCGTCCATGTAGAAATCGCCCGCCCCGTCGTAGCCGAGGCTCGTCGCGGTCGGGGCGACGAGGAGCAGGATGTCGGTCGTGTCCGGATCCCAGGCCTCGATCAGCCGGCCGAGATTGGGCCGCGGCCCCTCCAGCCAGAACGAATCCGAGTTGAACACCACGAAGGGCTCGTGCCCGAACCGGTCGATCGCCCGCTTCACGCCGCCGCCGGTCTCGAGCAGCGCGTCGCGCTCGTCGGAGACGACGATCTCCGGCGCGCCCGTGCGATGGGTGAGGTGACCCTCCATCAGGTCGGCGAGCCAGTGGACGTTGACCACCGCCGTCTCGATGCCCCCCGCCGCCGCCCGGTCGAGGGCGTGGTCGATCAGCGCCTTGCCGGCGACCTCGACCAGGGGCTTGGGCAGCGTCGCGGTGATCGGGCGCATGCGCTTGCCCAGGCCCGCCGCGAGCACGAAGGCGCGGGTGATCTTCTTGGGATTCTGCTCGTCGCTCATGACGCGTTCGCGGGCCGGTTCGAGGGGAGAGCACTCAGGGGGCGGGGTCGGCGTCCGGCCGCGGTGCGACGAGGCTCGGCAGATGGGTCTCGTGCCAGGTCCGCAGCCCTGCCAGCGCCGGATGGGCGAGATTGCGCGCGAGATAGCCCTCGATCCGCGGCAGGTGGGCGAGGTAGCCCGGCTTGCCGTCGCGCTTGTCCAGGCGGGCGAAGATGCCGAGGATCTTGGTGGCGCGCTGGGCCGCCAGCACCGCGTAGGCGCGGGCGAAGGCTTGCATGTCGAAGCCGATATCCCGGCCGCGGCGCTCGCGGATGTAGAGGCCGAGGAGACGCAGCTCGAAATCCGCGCTGGCATCGACCCGCGCGTCCTGCAACAGCGAGGCGACGTCGTAGGCCGGGTGGCCCATCACCGCGTCCTGGAAGTCGATCACGCCGACCCGCTCCAGCCCGGTCCGGTCGGGCAGCCAGATCAGGTTGGGCGAGTGGTAGTCGCGCAGGGTCCAGGTGGCGGGCTCGGCCACCAGCTCCTTCAGCGCGTCGGCCCACAGGTCGCGGAAGGCGCCGCGCGCCGCCGGCGACAGGCTCGTGCCACGGATCGCGGGGGCGTACCATTCCGGCAGCAGATCCGCCTCGAACAGCAGCGCTTCGAGGTCGTAGGGCGGGATGACGTGGTCGATCCCCTCGCTCACCGGCACGGTGGTGGGCAGGTCGGTGGCGTGGAGCTTGGCCAGCAGCCGCACGGCCTCGGCGTAGCGCTCGGGCCGCGGCGCGCCGTTCTCGATCACCGGCTCGGTGCCGAGATCCTCCAGGATCAGCAGGCCGGCCTCGAGGTTCTCGCCCAGGATCTTGGGAGCCGAGAAGCCGATCGCCCGCAGCGCCCGGTCCATGCCGACGAAGGCGTGGACGCTCTCGGCGAGCTTGACGATGGCGCTGTAGGGCTTGCCGTCCTTCACCGGCGGCCCGTCGGGCCGGGGGGGCGAGATCATCAGCACGGCGGTCTCGCCGTTCGGCTTCACCAGCCGCTCGTAGGCGCGGGCCGAGGCGTCGCCCTGCATCAGCACCCGGTCGGCCTCGTCCCAGCCACTGCGGGCGAGAAGCGCCCGGACGGCGCGGGCGCGCTGCAGCCGTTCGCGCATCTCGCCGCTGCCGTCGATCCGCACGAGGCGGGCCTCCTCGCCGAACTCCGCCCGGAGCGACAGCTCGACGGTGAGCGTGGGGTTTTCGCGCACGCCCAGCCGCTCGGGCCACTCGACCAGGGTGATCGCGGTCTCGGAGAGTTCGTCGAAGCCGAGTTCCACCAATTCGTCCGGCCCGCGCAGGCGGTAGAGGTCGGCATGGATCACGCTGCGGCCCGAGCGCGTCTCGTAGGGCTGCATCAGGGTGAAGGTCGGGCTCGGCACTTCGAGTGCGGGATCGCCGGCCAGCTCGCGGATCATCGCGCGGGCGAGCGTGGTCTTGCCCGCGCCGAGCCCGCCGGAGAGGGCCACAAGGTCGCCGGGCCGGAGGATGCCGGCGAGGAAGGCGGCCATGTCCTCGGTGGCGCTCTCCTCGGGCAGCAGCACCTCCCAGGCGGCGCGCCGCGGCGCCGCGGGCGGGGCCTCGCCCTGCGACGGGCCGGGCTGCGGGCTTCCCGCCGTGCCGTCCGGAACCTCGCTCAACGCCCCAATCCTCCCCAAGGCCAAGACCGGCCACCCCGATCAGGATGAAGCCTCGACCATCCTAGCGGGGGATGTTTAACCATTTTCGGCGCCCGCGGTGAGCCCTGCCCATCGACGGCCGCCGACCTCATCCCGATTCCGTGAACGCGCGATCCTACTCGGCGGCCTCGGCGAGACGGCCGTTGCCCGGCGGCGGCTCGACCGGGAACAGGCAGGTGACGCGCGTGCCCGTGCCCGGCGCCGAGTGGATCTCGACCCGGCCGCCATGCAGCTCGACGAAGGAGCGCACGATCGACAGGCCGAGGCCGACGCCGCGATGTTTGGTGCCGAGCGTGTTGCTCTCGAACCGGTCGAACACCCGGTCGATGACCTCGGGCGCGATGCCGCGGCCGCGGTCGATCACCGTCAGCCGCAGTTCCGCGCCCTCGCGCCGCGCCTCGACGCGGACCTGCTGGCCGGGCTCGGAGAAGCCGACGGCGTTGGAGAGCAGGTTAAATAGGATCTGGCGCACCCGCTTGCCGTCGGCGAAGACGCTGCCGACGCCCTCCGGCACGTCGAGGTCGAGGCGGATATCGGACTCCGCCAGCCGGTCCTCGATGCCGCGCACGGCGGCGTCCACGGTGGCGCGCACGTCGATGGTCTCGCGCTGGAGTTCGAGCGAGCCGGCATCGATCGAGGCGAGGTCGAGGATATCGTTGATGATGACGAGGAGCGCCGCCGACGAGCGCATGATGTGCTCGGAATATTCGCGCTGGCGCTCGTTGAGCGCGCCGACGGTCTCGTCGCCGAGAAGTTGGGTGAAGCCGATGATGTTGGTGAGCGGCGAGCGCAGCTCGTAGGAGACGTGGTGGACGAAGGTGTCGCGCAGCTGCGAGGCACGCTCCAGGGCGTCGTTCTTCTCGGTCAGCGCCCGCTCGACATTGGCGCTCGCGGTCACGTCGATGAAGGTCAGCAGTGTGGCGCCGAGCGGCAGCGGCTGCGAGGAGCAGTCGAGGACGGTGCCGTCGTTGATGTCGAGGCGGCAGGCATGGCCGCTGCGGGTTTCGGAAAGGCCGGTGATGGATTGCCGGATGCCGGCCCAGGGGCTCTGGTCCGGGGTCAGCGCCCGGCAGGCGGCGATCACCGCGTCGACATGCGGCTTGCCCGCGAGCGTCGCCGGATCGAGGCGCCAGGTCGCGGCGAAGGCACGGTTGGCCACCGTCAGGCGCCCGTCTGCGCCGAACACCGCCACCGGCTCCTTGAGCGCCTCCAGGGTCTCGGCCTGCTCCTTCATCAGCGCGTCGTAGCGCGAGGCGAGCTTCATGCTCTCCGAGACGTCGTGGTAGAGATAGGTCAGGCCGCCCTGCGGGTTGGGATCGGCGACGACGCGCAGCGTCCGCCCGTCGGGCAGGTACCAGGGCGTGTCGGTCGGCTCGACCGCGCGGTAGGCGGCGAGCACATCGGTCTTCCACGAGCGGAAATCGGCCTGCTCGGGCAGTTTGCGGGCGGCGCGCAGCCGGTCGAGGATCTCGCCGTCGAGAGGGCGGCCTTCGAGGAAGGCCGGATCGAGATCCCACAGGCGCTGGTAGGCGGCATTGTGGAAGATCAGGCGCTGGCGCGCATCGAACATCGCCACCGCGGTCGGCAACTGGTCGAGGGTGCGGACGTTGGCGTCCATTTGCCGCTGCAGGTCGGCGCGCACGCTCTCCAGCTCCGAGACGTCGACGGCGATGCCGACGCGGCCGGTCTCCAGGGTGCTCTCGCTCACGTCGAGGGTGCGGCGGGCACCCGCCACCACCGCCGACAGACGCAGAGGCTGCGCGACGAGCCCCGGCCGGCCCGTCTGCCGGGCGATCTGCTCGCGGGCGCTCCGATCGAGCAGTTCCAGGCCGTGGCTGAGGGCGGCTTCGCGGTTGGGCGCCTCCACGGCGGCGGCGTAGGCGGTGTTGACGAAGGCGAGCGCCCCGGCCGTGTCGCGGTGCCAGACCGGCTGCGGCAGCGCGTCGAGCAGGCCGGCAAGCGCGGAGAGGCCGCGCTTGGCTTCCTCCAGCCTGTGGCGCAGCTCGATCAGCTCACGGCGCTCCTCGGTGGTCTCGCGCAGGCGCAGCAGCGCCCGGCCGCCCACCGCCTGCCCCTGCGCCTCGATGAAGCGCCCGGCGAGGCTGCGCAGGTTCATCCGGAAGCCGGTGCCGCGCTCGCGCAGGGTCGCCACCGCCGCCTCGAGCAGCTGCGCGTCCTGAGCGGCGAGCCAGGTGCCGAAGGTGAGCAGGTGCCGCGAGCCGCGCGGAGCCCCCTGCGGATCCTGCCCCCAGGCCTCGTAGCCGCGCAACTCCTGGTTCCGCAGATCCGGGTTTCGCAGGTCCTGATTCCGAAGGTCCTGGTTCCGAAGGTCCTGGGCGAAAGCCGGATCGCCCACGATCATCGGCTCGCCGCGCCCGGCCCAGGCGACGAGGACTTGGCGCTCGGAATGGAGCAGCATCTCGGCCCGGTCGTGCGCGCCGCGCAGATCGGTGAGTTCGTCCTGAAGCGCGCGCTCCTTGCGCATCCAGCCGACGCGCTCGCGCAGGTAGACCAGCGACAGGATGGTCGCGAACAGGATCAGGCCGAGGATGACGGCGAGGCCGGCAACGTTGTGCGTGTGCATCGCTCCCAGCATCGGCCTCGCTTCGATGGACGGAGCGCCCTCGGCGCGTGCCGCGAACGGTGCCGCGACGACGAGGACGCCGACGCGCGACAGGACGCGCGCCGCCCGTTCCAGACCCATGTCCCGCCCCCACCCCAAACCCGCCGCCCCGCGGAGCACCGGTCCACCACGTGGAACGGCGCCTGCAACGCGCCGGGCAAACACCGGCCGCCGCGTCCGGCTTTTCACCGCCGCGCAGGCCCCTGCTTCCGAAGATTCGCGCCACTGTAACGCGGGGGCGATTCCGGCTGAAAGCGCCTTTATGAGCTTGAGCCCGCCGCACCTGCATTCGGGCGGCGCACAGCGCACAAAAGCCACACCACCCAAATGAGGCCTTGACGGTCGCCCGGAGGGATCCGGCGGCCCGGCCGCCGCCGTCACCGCGCCGCTAAGCGACCGGCGGCGCTCGGAAATCGCGGGCGCCCCCGCTCGCATCGCCGGCCGGCGGCGCTCGACAGCGCCGCGTAAAACGGCGAAAGCCCGACCAGGGGCCGGGCTTTCTCGTGAACATCGACCGAAATTCCGTCGGCCCCGGGCAGCCCCCACGGAGGGGACGGCCGCCCGAGGAGCGATCAGTAGCGGTAGTGCTCGGGCTTGAACGGGCCGTTCTGCGACACGCCGATATAGGCGGCCTGATCGGGGCGCAGCTTGGAGAGCTTCACGCCGATCTTCTCGAGGTGCAGCGCCGCGACCTTCTCGTCGAGGGTCTTGGGCAGGGTGTAGACCTGACGCTCGTACTTGCCCGGGTTCGTCCAGAGCTCGATCTGGGCGAGCGTCTGGTTGGTGAACGAGGCCGACATCACGAAGGACGGGTGGCCGGTCGCGTTGCCGAGGTTCACCAGGCGGCCCTCCGAGAGGAGGATGATGCGGTGGCCGTCGGCGAACTCGATCTCGTCGACCTGCGGCTTGATGTTCTGCCACTTGAGGTTCTTCAGGCCGGCGACCTGAATCTCGTTGTCGAAGTGGCCGATGTTGCAGACGATCGCGCGGTCCTTCATCGCCCGCATGTGCTCGATCGTGATGATGTCCTTGTTGCCCGTGGCCGTCACGAAGATGTCGGCGCGCGGGGCGGCCTCCTCCATGGTGACGACCTCGTAGCCTTCCATCGCCGCCTGGAGCGCGCAGATCGGATCGATCTCCGAGACCAGCACGCGGCAGCCGGCGTTGCGCAGCGAAGCGGCCGAGCCCTTGCCCACGTCGCCGAAGCCGGCGACCATGGCGACCTTGCCGGCCATCATCACGTCGGTGCCGCGGCGGATGCCGTCGACCAGCGACTCTTTGCAGCCGTAGAGGTTGTCGAACTTCGACTTGGTGACCGAGTCGTTGACGTTGATCGCCGGGAAGAGCAGCTTGCCCTCCTTGGCGAGGTTGTAGAGGCGGTGCACGCCCGTGGTGGTCTCCTCGGAGACGCCCTTGATCGAGTCGGCCAGACCCGCGAACCAGCCCTTCGGCTTCTCGGCGAGCTTCTTCTTCAGGAGCGCGAAGAAGACCTCCTCCTCCTCGGATTCCGGCTTGTCGAGGAAGGCGGTGTCGCCGTTCTCGGCGCGCAGACCCAGATGGACGAACATGGTGGCGTCGCCGCCGTCGTCGAGGATCATGTTCGGCATGCCGCCGTCATGCCAGTCGAACAGCTTCGAGGTGTAGTCCCAGTACTCGGTCAGCGTCTCGCCCTTCACGGCGAAGACCGGGATGCCGGCGGCGGCGATCGCGGCGGCGGCGTGGTCCTGGGTTGAGTAGATGTTGCAGGACACCCAGCGGATGTCGGCGCCGAGATGCTTCAGGGTCTCGATCAGCACCGCGGTCTGGATCGTCATGTGCAGCGAGCCGGCGATCTTGGCGCCCTTGAGCGGCTGGCTGGCGCCGTATTCGGCGCGAGTCGCCATGAGGCCCGGCATCTCGGTCTCGGCGATCGAGATCTCCTTGCGGCCGTAATCGGCCAGCCCGATGTCGCGGACGATGTAATCGTTGGCAGCTGCCATCTCGGTATCCCTTTCAGTCGTGGCCGGCGCGAAACGGCCAGCCGTTCCGGCCCTTCGGCCCGGCGCGTCGGCCGGTTCACCCGGCCGGGTCGGCCATCCCTGTAGCAGGGGTCGGCTTAGGGAGCAATCAAGACATAAAGATGTCTTTATGCGTTTAATTCCAGAGGGGCCGGAGGGGAGCCGCGTAGCCGGATGGCATCATCCACGGAAGGAACGGACCGGACCGAGTTCGACGGCGGTCGCCCCGGCGGCATCCAGGCGGCGCAGGCTGCGGCGACCCCGCCAATCGAGGGTGACGATGACCCGATGATCCAGGGCAGCAATCTCGTCCAGCGTCTGAAGGATCGCCACGCCATTGGCACGCAGATGCGTGAGGTTGTTGGTTGGGACGACGATCATCGAGAGAGCGCGTCCCGCCAGCGTCTGCTGGTAGGCAATGTTCCCGTCGGAAGTCAGGATGAAGTCGAAACGCCCCTCGACCAGAGCCAGCAACTCGCCGTTCTCCTTGCCCTTCCAGCCTTCCTTTTCGACGTAGGAGACCTCGTGCCCGGCCAGCGCGTGGCGCAGCGGGCGCGGCATGTTCTCATCTAGGAACACGCGCATCGGCGGTCGCCTTCGGTTCCGTCACATTGGGGGCGGCGCGCTTGAGTGCCTCGCAGGCCTGCGCCAGAGCGACCTGGAGATCGGCGCGATCCAGCGTCGGGAAATTCTCGACGATCTCGTCGAGACTGTAACCCTCCGCCAAATTTTCGAACAGCAGTTCCACTTGCACACGTGTGCCGCGGAAGACAGGGCGGCCGCCGAGGACGCGTTCGTGACGGACGACGATGGGATCGGAAGCGGCGGGCATGACCGAACCTCGCTGTGACGGTGGATTGGTCCTGATATAGGTCTTACCACGCGGATCGCGTCAGCCCTCGTCCCGCAACTGCCGCCGGATGATCTTGCCGCTCGTCGTCATCGGCAGGCTGTCTCGGAAGGCCAGCGTCCGCGGCACCTCGTGGGCCGAGAGCCGAGCTTTGGCGAAGGCGAGGATCTCGGCGGCGAGCGACTCGGAGGGTGAGAACCCCTCGCGCAGGGTCACGAAGGCCTTCACGACCTCGGTGCGCAGCGGGTCGGGCACGCCCACCGCGGCGGCCAGCGCCACCGCCGGATGGGCGCACAGGCAGGCCTCGATCTCGGCCGGGCCGATCCGGTAGGCGGCCGAGGTGATGAGGTCGTCCTCGCGGCCGACGAAGCGGACATAGCCCTCGCTGTCGCGGCGCGCCCGGTCGCCGGTCATCCACCAACCGTCGCGGAATTTCTTCGCGGTCGCCTCCGGCTGGTTCCAATAGCCGAGGAACAGCACCGGATCGGGTGCGCGCACGGCGATCTCGCCGGTCTCGTCCGCATCCGCCTCGGTCCCGTCCTCGCGCAGGACCGCGACGCGGTGGCCCGGCACCGGTTTGCCCGTGGCGCCGGCCCGCGCCACGCCGACCCGGGCGCAGGAGGCGAGGACAAGATTGCACTCGGTCTGCCCGTAGGCCTCGCCGATGGCGAGGCCGAGCGCCTCTCGCGCCCATTCGAAGGTCTCGGCCCCGAGCGCCTCGCCGGCCGAGGCGATGTTGCGCAAGGCGGAGAGGTCGAATGTTTTCCGCGGCTCGGCAACCCCGCGCAGCATCCGCAGCGCGGTCGGCGGCAGGAAGGCGTTGGTGACCCCGAGATCGGCCATCAGCCGGAACGCCGCCTCCGGCTCGAACCGGCCGAAGGGCCGGGCCACCACCGGCATGCCGAGGCGGAGCGACGGCATCAGCACGTTGAGGAGCCCCCCGGCCCAGGCCCAGTCGGAGGGGGTCCACATCAGGCCCGTCCCCTCGGGCGGGAAGCCGTGCATCAGGGTCCAGCCCGGCAGGTGGCCGAGCAGCACGCGGTGGCCGTGCAGCGCGCCCTTGGCGAGCCCGGTGGTGCCGGAGGTGTAGATCATCAGCGCCGGGTCGTCGGGCCCGGTGGCCCGCGTCTCGCAATCCTCCGCGGCGGAGGCGAGGACGGCGGAAAAATCCTCGGCCGGGCCGGAGGCGCCGTCGACCGACAGGATCAGGGCAAGGTCCGGCAGGTCGGCCCGCAGGCGCTCCAGCTTGGCCAGGCCGGCCGCATCGGTGACGACGGCCCGCGTGCCGGAATCGCCGAGGCGATGGCGCAGGGCCGCCTCCCCGAACAGGCCGGCGAGCGGCAGCGCGATCGCCCCGAGCCGGTAGGCGGCGAAGTGGGTGATCACCACCGCCGCCGATTGCGGCAACAGCACCCCGACCCGGTCGCCCGGCCCGATGCCGCGCGCGGCGAGCGCCGCGGCGAGCCGCAGCGAATCGGAGCGCAGACGGCCGTAGCTCACCGGTTCGGGGCGGTCGTCGGGCCCGAGCACGAGGAGCGCCGTACGGTCGGGCTCGCTCAGCGCCCAGCGGTCGCAGACATCGGCCGCGATGTTGTAGCGCTCCGGGATTTCCCAGCGGAAATCGGCCACGAGTGCTTCGTAGGTGTCGGCCGGCTCCAGCACGGCAATGTCCTCGACCCTGCGGCCGCGCTGCCTCCGAGCGCGGCCGGGCGCCTCTCATCCGTCCCCGCCGGGGCCGGCGCAATCCGCCTTTTACACTCAGCCTCGCGAACTCAGCCTTCGCGCTGCGGAAAGCCGCCGCGGAAGGCGAAGTCGGTGATCGGGCGGCGGGCGTTCGGGCGCTCCTTGGCCTGCTGCTCTTCGGTCAGCTGCGCCCAGGGCGTGGCGCGCCCGACGCCGTAGGCTGCCTCGACCCGGTGATGCTCGGGCACGTTCAGCACCGTGACCGCCCGTTCGCGGTCGAAGCCGGTCATGCCGTGGACGTGCCAGCCCTGCCGGTTGGCCTGGAGCGCGAAGGCGAGGGAGGCGGCGCCCGCGTCGAGGGAGTGGCTGGTGGAGGGCTTGAACTCGTCGCCGACCTTCATCCGGGTATTCGAGACGAGGACGACGAGGGCGCCGGTATCCTTGGCCCATTTCTGGTTGCCGGGCACCAGAAGGTCGAAGAGCGGCTGCCATTCCGGCGTGTCGCGCAGCGCGTAGAGGAAGCGCCAGGGCTGGGAATTGTAGGCGGAGGGCGACCAGCGCGCGGCCTCGAACATCCGCAGCAGCTCGGCCTCCGGCACCGCCTCCCCGGTGAAGGCGCGGGGCGACCAGCGCTCCGTGAAGATCGGGTCGATGGCGTGGTCGGGCGTGCGGGTGATGGGTCGGGTCGTCGCGTCGGTCACCGGGGGCGGTCTCCAGGTTCGTCGGTGCTTTGGTGCGGCGCACGGTATGGCAGCGCACAAAGGCCGGCTAGGGGGCGTCCCCGCAGAATGCTTGATCGCATGTAGCCTTAAAGCTACAAAGTGCGATGCCGACGATCCGCCAGACCCGAACCTACAGCGATTGGTTCGATGGTTTGACCGATCGGCAGGCCCGAGCCCGGATCGATGTGCGTGTGCGCCGTCTTTCGCTCGGTAATCCCGGTGATGTGCGGCATCTGACCGGGGGCGTGTCCGAACTTCGGATCGATCACGGACCTGGATATCGGGTTTACTATACGCAGCGGGGCCAGGAGATCGTCATTCTGCTGTGCGGTGGGGACAAGCGCCGACAGGCACGCGACATCGCGCTGGCTCTGGAGATGGTGAAGGAGGTTTGGTCTGATGGCTCTTGAGACGAAGCCCTGGGACGTCGCCGAACATCTCCAGGACGAGGAGGCGATGGCTGCCTATATCGAGGCTGTGCTGGAAGATGGCGACCCGGCCCTTGTCGCTGCCGCAATCGGGGACATCGCCCGTGCCCGGGGCATGGCGCAGATCGCCCGCGAGACGGGGCGCTCACGCGAGAGTCTGTACCGGGCGCTCTCTGATCGGGGCAATCCGGAACTCGCGACCCTCATGGGTGTGCTCAAGGCCATGGGGCTGCAACTGAGCGTGCGCCCGCGAACCGCGTGAGCGAGCGCGGCAGCATACCTCACTCATTTCGATTTCTCAGGGGAGACACGCGCCGTGACCGGTTCCGATCGTCCATCGGAGGATCTCCTGCTGCGCGAGGATCGCGACGGCGTCGCCACCCTCACGCTCAACCGGCCGCAGGCGCGCAACGCTCTTTCGCTCGGTCTGCTCGAAGCCCTGCGCGAGGCTTTCGCCGGCTTGTCGCAGGATGACAGCGTGCGCGCGGTGGTGCTGGCCGCGTCCGGCCCCGCCTTCTGCGCCGGGCACGACCTCAAGGAGATGACCGGCTACCGGGCCGCCAGCGACCGCGGCGCGAAAAAGTTCGAAGAGCTGTTCGCCCTGTGCTCGGGCGTGATGATGGCGATCCCCGCCCTGCCCCAGCCGGTGATCGCGGCGGTCGAGGGCGTCGCGACGGCGGCCGGCTGCCAGCTCGTGGCGTCCTGCGACCTCGCGGTGGCGGGGGCGGAGGCGCGCTTCGCCACGCCCGGCGTGCAGATCGGCCTGTTCTGCTCGACGCCGATGGTGGCGCTCTCGCGCAACCTGTCGCGCAAGGCGGCGATGCGGATGCTGCTCACCGCCGAGATGACGGATGCGGAGACGGCGCGGCACCTCGGCCTCGTCAACGATGTGGTGGAGGCGGGCGGGGCTCTCGCCGCCGCGCAGGCGCTGGCCGCGGGCATCGCCGCGCGCAATCCCTACACCGTCCGCGTCGGCAAGCGGGCCTTCTACGAGCAACTGGAGATGCCGCTGGCCGAGGCCTACGCCCATGCCGGCCGGGTCATGGCGCAGAACATGCTGGCGCGGGCCGCGGAAGAGGGGATCGAGGCCTTTCTCCACCGCAAGACGCGGTAAGGCGCGAACCGATCCGCGGCCCGCGCATTGCCTCCGCGCCGCCCTGAAGCGGTCACGCGCCCCGGGCAAACGGACTCGCATGCTCCTCAGACGCCCCCCTCCGATCACCCCCGAGCCGGGCCCGAACGCGAAGAAGATCGTGAGCTGGAATCTGCTGCGCCGCACCGGCGCGGCGGTGGATTGCCTCGTCACGCTAATCGAGCAGGAGCGCCCCGACCTGCTGCTGATGCAAGAGGCAACGAAGGAGATCGCCGCCCTGAAGGACCGGGTTGGCGGCGTCTATGCCTGGGCGCAACTGCCGGGGCGCATTCACGGACTGGCGATGTGGAGCCCGATTCCCTGGGCCAAGCCGCCGGAGATCGTCACCCTGCCCCCGGGCGTGCTGATCGACCGGGTCTGCCAAGTGCTCGACTGGGGCGAATTCGGCGTCGCCAACGTCCACCTCTCGCACGGGCAGGTGCTGAACCGACGCCAGCTCCGGCGCATCGAGAGCCATCTGCCGGTCCGCGCCGCGGTGCTCGGCGACTACAACATCGTCGGCCCGGCCCTGCTGCCGGGCTTTCGCGATGTCGGCCCGCGCCGTCCGACCCACGCCATGGTCGACGTGCTGCCGCTGCGGCTCGACCGCTGCCTCGTGCGCGGCCTCGTCTGCCACGAGCGCATGGTCCTGCCCCGCGGGCTGTCCGATCACCATCCGATCGTGGTGCGGCTCTCGCCCGCGCCGGAGGGCGCCGCCTCGGTGGGGCGTCTCAGAGGTATGGCAGAAGCAGTCGGACGGCTGCGTCGCGCAAACGTACGGGGAGCGCGCGCGCGTCGAGATCGGCCTGGGTCAGACGGGTCCGCCGCTTCCCCGCGATGAAGGCTTCGAGCGCCTGGGCCAGCGGCACGTCGTAGACCTCGACATTCAGCTCGAAATTCAGGCGGAAGCTGCGCGAATCCCAGTTCGCGCTGCCGATGAAGCACCATTGCCCGTCGACGGTCATCGCCTTCGAATGGTCGAAGGGCGGGCCGTCGATCCAGATCCGCACCCCGCTCTTGAGGAGCGGGTCGATATGGCCGCGGGTCGCCCAGTCGACGAAGCGGTGGTCGCTCGCCTTGGGGATGACGACATCGACCTCGATGCCCCGCGTCGCGGCGAGGCAGAGCGCGTTCACGATGAGGTCGTTGGGCAGGAAGTAGGGCGTCGTCAGCCGGATCGAATGTCTTGCGCAGGCGATGACCTGCAGGATCACGGTGGCGATCTTCTCGATGTCGGCATCCGGCCCCGAGGTGACGACCCGGGCGGTGACGGTGCCCGCCGGCGCCAGCGGCGGCAGCCACGCCTCCCCTTCCAGCTCCTCGTCGCTCACGAACAGCCAATCGGCGATGAAGGCCTGGGTCAGGTGCTCGACCACCGGCCCTTCGATCCGGAAATGCGTGTCGCGGATCGGGAAGTCCGGCTTCTCCCGGACGCGGTTGCCGTCGGAGATGTTGACGCCGCCGGTGAAGGCGATCTGCCCATCGAGGATCAGCAGCTTCTTGTGGGTGCGCAGGTTCAGGAACGGCATCCGCCAGGGCAGGACGGAATGCATGAACAGCCCGGCCGGCACGCCGAGCCGGCGCAGGCGTCGCCACGCGGCGGGGAAGAAGTAGCCGCTGCCGATGCCGTCGAGGATGACGCGCACCTCGGCGCCCCGCTCCTGCGCGGCCTTCAACGCGTCGCAGAAGGCCCGGCCGATCTCGTCGTCGCGGAAGATGTAGCTCGACAGGGCGACGCTGCGGCGCGCCTGCCCGATCGCGTCGAGCATCGCCGGATAGGCCTCGTCCCCGTTGCGGAAGATCTCGATCCGGTTGCCCGCCACCGTCGGCAGGCCGGTGATCGCCTGCACCGCCCGGTCGAGCGCGCGGAAGGCCTCCGGCACGTGGGCGGAGGGCTGGGGCGTGTCGTCGATCGTCTGCGACGGGCGCCGCTTCAGCCGCCGGGCGCGCCGCTCCACGCGGTTGATGCCGAAGGTGATGTAGAGCAGGCTGCCGAAGACCGGCGCGAGCCAGGCGAGCCCGATCCAGCCGATCGCCGCCCCCACCACCCGCTTGCGCAGCAGCACGTGAACGCTGACGCCGAGGGAGATGACGAGGCCGATGGCCGCGACGATCTCGGTCCGAAGCGAGGCCGTCGTGCCGAGCCATCGGGTGAGGACTTCTTCCACCGGTCCGCCTGCCGTCCTGCTCTGTCGGGTAACGGCGGGGGAGATAGGCCAAGCCTGAGGCGGCGAACAGGCGGGCCTCCACAAATCGCCGTCACGTGCTAGAACAAACCTCGAACGGCGGGTGGGCCGGCCGAGACCGGCGCCCGCCGCTTTTCGAAAGCCTTCACCATCTTGCCCTCAGGTGGTCGCCCCCGACCACAGCGCGTCAGGTTTCAAGCGTCGAGCATGTCCGCGACCGCCGCTCCCCGCGTCTTCACGATTCCCCCCGGCGCGCCGTTCCTGCCGACGCTGGCGGATGCCCTCGTGTCCGGTCGGCTGGTCGGCGCGGTCGGCCACGATCCGTTCGCGCTCGCCTCTGTCACCCTCTACCTGCCGACGCAGCGCGCGGTGCGCGCCCTCTCCACGGTGCTGGCGCAGCGCCTCGGCGGGGCGGCTTTGCTGCCGCGGATGATCCCCCTGGGCGAGGCCGACGAGGCGGAACTCGATCTCTCGGCCAGCACCCTGCTCGACACGCCCGAGGATCTGCTGCACCCCTCGATCCCTGCGCTGGAGCGCCGGCTGATCCTGGCCCGCCTCGTCCAGAAATGGGCCGAGACGGTGGACCGCGAGTTGCTGCCCATCGACGACGAGGTGCCCTTCCTCGTTCCCTCCTCCCCCGCCGATGCGGTGGCGCTCGCCGCCGACCTCGAGGGGCTGATGGATGCGCTCACCGTCGAGGGCCTGCCCTGGAGCGAGATCGCCTCCGCCGTCGAGGCCGAGCATTCGCGCTATTTCCGCCTCACCCTCGATTTCCTCAGGATTGCCGCCGAGCACTGGCCCGAGATCCTCGCCGCCCGCTCGCTCGCCGACCCCACCGCCCGCGCCCGCCGCCTCGTCCTGGCCGAGGCCGACCGGCTCACGCGCGACCGGCCGGACGATCCGGTGATCGTGGCCGGTTCCACCGGCTCGGTGCCCGCCACCGCCCGGCTGATCGCCGCGGTGGCGCGCCTGCCCCGCGGCGCCGTGGTGCTGCCGGGGCTCGACCTGCATCTCGACGAAGAGGGCTGGGAGGCGATCGATGGCGCCGGCGGCACGCGGGACGAGATCGCCCACGGCCACCCGCAGGCGATCCTGCGGGCGCTGACCGGGCGGACGGGGCTCGCCGTCGCGCGCGGCGAGGTCGAGACGCTCGGCACGCTGTCGCCCGAGGCGGTGGCCCGGGAAAGGCTGCTGTCGCAGGCCCTGCGCCCGGCCGAGACCACCGACGCCTGGGCCCGGCTCGATGCGGCCGAGCGGCTGGCGCTCGCACACGAGGGCATGGAAGGCCTCGCCGTGGTCGAGGCGGCGGACGAGCGCGAGGAGGCGCTGGTCGCCGCGCTGGCCCTGCGCGAGACCCTGGAGACGCCCGGCGCCACCGCTGCCCTCGTCACCCCCGACCGGGGGCTGGCGCTCCGGGTCTCCGCCGAACTCGCCCGCTGGGGCATCGCGGCGGAGGATTCGGCGGGCCTGAGCCTGGCCCGTTCGCAAGCAGGCCGCTTCGCCCGGCTCGTCGCCGAACTCGCCGCCGAGGTGGCACCGGCCCGCGTCATCGCGCTGCTCGCCCACCCCTTCGTCCGGCTCGGGCTCACCCGCAGCGAGGTCGTGCGCGCCGCCGCCGCCCTGGAGATCGGCGGCCTGCGCGGTCCCGCCCCGATCCCGAAGAACAGTTTCGACGGCATGCGCGCCGCGGTCGCCCTGCAGCGCAACGCCACCGAGCGGGTGCCGCGGGCCAAGAAGCGCCTCAAGGCGATCGACTGGGATCTCTCTGAGACCATCCTCGACCGGCTGGAGATCGCCCTCGATCGCTTCCGCACCGACCTCCAGCCCGCCATCGGCAACCTCGTGGCGCTGGCCGCCCTCCACCGCGAGGCCTGCGAGCGGATGATGGGCGGGGCGGAGGCGGAGGAGGAGATCGACGACCCCTCCCTCGACACCCTCGACGGGCTGTTCGACGATCTCGAATCGGCCGAGCAGGAGGCGCTGCCGGGCCGCTTCTCCGATTACGCCGCCTTCTTCACCGCGCTCGCCCGCGATCGCACGGTGGCCTGCGCCCAGCGCGACGCGCATCCGCGCCTGCGCATCCTCGGGCCGCTCGAAGCGCGCCTGCTCTCCGTCGACCGCATCGTGCTCGGCGGGCTCGACGAGGCAGTCTGGCCGGTGCGCCAGACCACGGACGCCTTCCTCAACCGGCCGATGCGCGGAGAAGTGGGCCTGAGCCCGCCCGAGCGGCGGATCGGACAGGCCGCCCACGACTTCGTGCAGGGCCTGGGCATCCACGACGCCGTGGTGACCCGCGCGGCCAAGCGCGAGGGCTCGCCGACCGTGCCCTCGCGCTTCCTCCAGCGCCTGCGCGCCTTCGGCGGCGACGCGGTCTGGGCCGGGGCCATCGCCCGCGGGCAGCGCCTGCGCGGGCTCGCCGCGCGGCTCGACCGCGGTCGGGAGGCGCCGCCGCCGCGCCTGACAAGGCCCGCGCCGAAGCCCGATCCCGCGCTGTTCCCGTCGCGCCTCAGCGTCACCGAGATCGAGACGCTGGTGCGCGACCCCTACTCGATCTTCGCGCGGCACATCCTGGGGCTGGAGGCGCTGGAGCCGATGGCGGTGGTGCCCGGCGCGGCCGAGCGCGGCAGCCTGATCCACAAGATCCTCGGCGACTTCTCGCAGGCCCATCCCGGCCCGCTGCCGGCGGATGCGGAGACGCTGCTCTACGCCATCGCGCTCGACGCCTTCGGCCCGCTCCAGGACCAGTATCCGGAACTCTACGCCGAGTGGTTCCCCCGCTATGAGCGGATGGCGGTCGCCTTCCTCGAATGGGAGGCGAGCCAGCGGCAGGGCCTGCACGCCATCCATGCGGAGCGATCCGGCAAGCTCACCATCCCGCTCGGCGAGCGGACCTTCACCCTCTCGGCCCGCGCCGACCGCATCGAGGTCCGCGCCGACGGCGGCTACTGCATCGTCGACTTCAAGACCGGCACCCCGCCGAGCAACCGCACGGTCTTCGCCGGCTTCTCGCCCCAGCTCACCCTCGAGGCGGCGATGCTGATGCACGGCGCCTTCGAGGGGCTGAAGGCGGCTTCCGCCCCGGATCTCCTCTATGTCCATGCCTCGGGCGGACGTGAGCCGTTCCGGCCGATACCCGTGAAGGCCCCACCGGGTGACGCGCGGGCGGTGGAGGCCATCGTCGAGGAGCATCTGGAGCGCCTGCGCGGGCTCATCGCCCGCTACATGACCGGCGAGGCCGCCTATCCGTCGCGCCCCTACCCGCAATATGTGCGCGCCTACAACGAGTACGACCATCTCGCCCGCGTGCTCGAATGGTCGCTGGCGGGCGAAGGAGAGGCCGCGTGAACGCCCCGCTGACCGGCTTCACCGTCGATGACCTGACCAAGGCGGCCCAGCGCCGGGCGGCGGACCCGCGCCTCTCGGCCTGGGTCTCGGCCAATGCGGGAGCGGGCAAGACCAAGGTGCTCACCGACCGGGTGCTGCGCCTGCTCCTCGACGGGGCGCCGCCCGGCCGCATCCTCTGCCTCACCTTCACCAAGGCGGCGGCCGCCAACATGTCGATCCGCGTGTTCCAGCGCCTCGGCCGCTGGGTGACGCTGGACGACGCGGCGCTGACCGCCGAACTCATCGAACTCACCGGCGAGCGGCCGGCCCGCGACACCCTGCGGCTCGCCCGCCGCCTGTTCGCCCGCGCCGTCGAGACGCCGGGCGGCCTCAAGATCGAGACCCTGCACGCGCTCTGCGAGCGGCTGCTGCACATGTTCCCGTTCGAGGCCAACGTGCCGGCCCGCTTCGTCGTGCTCGACGACAACCAGTCGCGCGAGGCGTTCGAGATCGAGACCGACAACGTGCTCGCCGACGCGTTCCTCGGCAACGATCAGACGCTCTCCGACGCGTTCGCCGTCGTGGGCGCGGAAGCCTCCGGCGATACCCTGCGCGAGGCGATCCGCGCCGCCATGCGGACCCGCGCCCTGTTCTCCGACCATCGCGCCCTGGAGCCGGCGCTCGCCCGCCTGCCCCGCGCGCTGGCGCTCGCGGACGGCGCCAGCGTCGAGACCATCGAGAGGGCGATCCTGGAGGGCAGCACGCTGGGCGACTGGCGCGCGGTCGCGGGCCGGCTGCGCACCGGCAAGGCCACGGACGAGCGGCTCGCCGACGGGCTCGTGGAGGCGGACGCCGCCCTCGAAGCGGGCAAGGCCCTGGCGCCCTACCGCTCGGTCTTCTTCACCGACAAGGACGAGCCGCGGGCGGCGAAGTCGTTCGGCACCAAGGCGGTGCCGGAGGAGGTGAAGCAGGCGCTCCTCGACGAGCAGGCCCGGCTGATCCCGCTCTTCGACAGCTTGCGCGCCGCCCGCGCGCTCGCCCGGACGCAGGGGCTGTTCCGGCTGGCGGCCGAGATCCACCGCCGGGTCGAGGCGCAGAAGACGCGGCTCGGCGCCCTCGATTTCGACGACCTGATCCACAAGACCCTCGACTTGCTCTCGCGGGTCGGCGCCTCCTGGGTCCTGTACAAGCTCGACCGCGGCGTCGATCACGTCCTCGTCGATGAGGCGCAGGACACCAACCCGCAGCAATGGGAGATCCTGCGCACGCTCACCGCCGAGTTCGCAGCGGGCGAAGGCGCGCGGGGCCTGACCCGCACCCGCTTCGCCGTGGGCGATCCCAAGCAGTCGATCTACAGCTTCCAGGGTGCCGACCCGCGGGAGTTCGAGCTGACCCGCCGCGCCTGGGAGCGGGCGGCGAAAGGCGCGGAACTCGACTTCGCCGATGTCAGCCTGCGGCTGTCCTTCCGCACCGCGAGCCACGTGCTCGCCGCGGTCGATGCGGTGTTCCGCGTGCCGGAGCACTTCGCCGGCCTCTCCTTCGAGGCCGGCACGCCGGGCACCGTGCACGCCTCCGCCCGGGCCGGGGTGCCCGGCGCGGTCGAATTGTGGGGCATCGAGGAGCCGGCGGAGGCCGAGGAGCCCGATGCCTGGGCCGCGCCCGTCGATGCGCTCGAGCCCAACGCTCCGGCCATCGTCACGGCGCGCCGCATCGCCCGCGCGGTCAAGGCCTGGACGACCCGGGGCGATGCCTGCGGCCGGGTCTGGCGGCCCGGCGACGTGCTGATCCTCGTGCGCAAGCGCTCGGCTGCCTTCGAGGAGGTGATCCGCGCGCTCAAGGGGCTCGGCGTTCCGGTGGCGGGTCAGGATCGGCTGGAGGTCGCCGGGCACATCGCCGTGCTGGACCTCGTTGCGGTCGGCCGCGCCGGGCTTCTGCCCGCCGACGACCTGACGCTCGCCACCGCCCTCAAGACGCCGCTGGTCGGGCTCACCGACGACGACCTCACCCGGATCTGTGCCCGCCGCCCGTTCTCCGAGACGCTGGAGGATGCGCTGACCCGCCACGCGGAGGCCGGCGATGCGGCGGCGATCCGCGGCCTCGCGGCGCTGCGGCTGTGGATCCGCCTCGCGGCGGAGAACGGCCCCTTCGGCTTCTACGCCGCCCTGCTCGGCCCGCATGGCGGGCGCAGCCGGCTGGTGGCGCGGCTCGGCGGCGAGGCGGGCGACGCCATCGACGTGTTCCTCGCCCAGGCGGCCGAGGCCGAGACCGGGGGCGACGCCCCCTGCCTCGAAGCGTTCCTGGCCGATTACGTGGTGCGGCCCGGCCGCGGCAGGAGCGGCCTCTCGGTCAAGCGCGACCTGGAGGCCGGCCGCGACGAGGTGCGGGTGATGACGGTGCACGGCGCCAAGGGCCTGGAGGCGCCGGTCGTCGTCGTCATCGACGGCTGCGAGCCGCTCGGCCGCAACGATCCGCCGCTGCTCGGCCTCGACCCCGCCGCCGACGGCCCGCTGCCGCCGGTCTGGACCGGGGGACGCACCCAGGATTGCGCGGCGACGCTGGCCGCCCGCTCCGCCCTCCAGGCGCGGGCGCGCGAGGAGCATAACCGCCTGCTCTACGTCGCCATGACCCGGGCCGCCGACCACCTCGTCATCGCCCCCTATCGCGGGGCGACGCGGGAGACGCCGGCCTCATGGTGCGAGATGGTCCGCATCGGCCTGGAGCGGGGGTTGGGGCCCGGCGAGGCGATCGAGACCGAGCACGGGCCGATCACGATCTGGCGCGACGGCTCGGCCGCGTCGCTGGCCGCGGCGGCGGAGGCCACGGCCCTGCCGGAGCCCGAGGCGGTGCCGGACTGGCTGTTCTCGAACGCCGCGCCGGAGGCCGAGGCGGCGCCCCCGCTGAGTCCCTCGGGCGCCCTCGGTGCCGCGGACGGGCAGCGCCAGCCGCAGCGCCGCCTGGGGGATGCCGAGGCGCGCCGCCGCGGTGCCCTGGTCCACGCGCTCCTCGAACACCTGCCGCGGATCGAGCCGGCCCGCCGCGCCGAGGCTGCCGAGCGCTTCACCCGCGCCCGGGCGCCGGCCCTGGGCGAGGGCAAGCGCACGGATCTCGTGCGCTCCGTGCTGCGGCTGATCGAGGCGCCGGACCTCGCTCCGCTCTTCTCGGCGCAGGCACGGGCCGAGGTGGCGCTCTCGGGTCGGATCGTGGTGGACGGCGTGGAACGCGACGTCACCGGCCGGATCGACCGCCTCGTCGTCGAGGACGGCCGGGTGATCCTGTGCGACTTCAAGACCGGCCGCCCGCCCGCGGACGACGCGCCGCTTCCCGAGCGCGAGGCGGCGCAGGTCGCCCTCTACGCCCGGCTCGCCGCAGCGATCTGGCCGGATCACGCGATCACCGCCCTGCTGGTCTGGACCTCGGGGCCGGTGGTGCGGCGGGTGGAGGGATCGCGGCTCGGGCTCTGATCGGCCCCCTCTCCCCGCCCGGTGGGGAGAGAGGAGGCCGCTGCGGGTCTGGTGTCTCAGCTGCTCTTCTTCGGCGTCAGCTTGACGATCTGGCCGTCATCCTCGGTCACGGCGTAGACGGCGCCGTCCGGGCCGACCTTCACGTCGCGCACTCGGTGCTCCAGCGGGATGCGCTCCTCGGTCACGACCTTGTCGCCGTCGAGCTTGAGCACGACGAGGCCGGTGCTGACGAGGCCGCCGATGAGGAACTGGTTCTTCCAGGCCGGGAACGCGTCCTTGTCGTAGAACGCCATCCCCGACGGGCCGATCACCGGATCCCAGTAATAGACCGGCTGCACCGTGCCGCCGGCCTGGGTCTGGCCGTCGCCGATCTTCTCGCCGGAATACTCGATGCCGTAGGTCACCACCGGCCAGCCGTAGTTGAGGCCGGGGCGCGGGCGGTTCAGCTCGTCGCCGCCGCGGGGGCCGTGCTCCACGGTCCAGAGCCGGCCCTGTCCATCGAGGGCGGCGGCCTGCACGTTGCGGTGGCCGTAGGACCAGATCTCGGGCTTGGCCTTCTCGCCGCCGGTGAAGGGGTTGTCCTTCGGCGCGTTGCCGTCGGTGTCGATGCGGAAGACCTTGCCGAGCCCGCTGGTCAGATCCTGCGCTTGCCCGCGGGTCTGCTTGTCGGAGCGCTCGCCCACCGTGACGAACAGCTTGCCGTCCGGCGCGAAGACGAGGCGCGAGCCGAAATGCTTGTCGCCGTCATAGGTCGGCATCTGGCGGAAGATGACCTTGACGTCCTCGAGCCGCGCCTTCCCGTCGCTCTCGACCAGCTTGGCCTTGGCGACCGTGGTGCCGTTGCCCTTGTCGCGCGGCTCGCTGAAGCTGAAATAGATCGTGCGGTCGGCGGCGAAGCTCGGGCTCAGCGCAACGTCGAGCAGACCGCCCTGCCCCTTCGCATCGACCTTCGGCACGCCCGCCACCGGCTGGCCCACCGTACCGTCCTTGGCGACCAGCCGGATCTTGCCGGCCTTCTCGGTCACGATCATCCGCCCGTCGGGCAGGAACTCCATCGCCCAGGGGCTGTCCAGGCCCTTCACCGCCACCGCGGTCTCGACCTCGGTCTTCTGGGCCGGCTCCGGCGCGCGGGTCTGGTTGGGCAGGAGCGGCTTGTACTCGGTGTTCGGCGGCTCCTTCTCGGCGATCGAGGTGCCGGCGCTCGGTGCGGCCGGCGCCTGGAACGATTCGCCCTGAACGCGCGGCGCGCGCGTGTCCTCGCCGCCGCCCTGCCCGGACGGCGCTTGCGCGAAGGCGGAGGCATCGAGGCCGAGGGCCGCGACGGTGGCGAGCAGAAGGGAAAGAGTGCGCGTCACGTCGATTGATCCTTGTGCGGGTCGCCGATCCTGCCCGCCAAATGGGGCGCGGGCGGCGCACGGCGAGGGTCGCACCGCCGCAGGCATCGCGGAGTCGAGACAGAGCCGCGGATCTGCGAGGGGATTGCGGGGACGAGCGCGGCCGATCCCATGTGGCTTCGGCGCATCAGACCCGCGGGCGGAGCGGGATGCCTTGACCGGGCGGCGGGGCGTCGCCAATTCTCCGCTCACCGTGAGGCGCCGAACCCGCTCCCCGGTGCCCTCCACGCAAGGGGCCTTCCATGCACCCGCGTGGGACCGCGTGTCGAAAGGACGTACGATGGCGACCGTGAAAGTGACCGATGCGAGCTTCGAGCAGGACGTTCTGCAGTCCGCCGAGCCCGTCGTGGTGGATTTCTGGGCGGAGTGGTGCGGGCCGTGCCGGCAGATCGGCCCGGCGCTGGAGGAGATCTCCGTCGATCTTCAGGGCAAGGTGAAGATCGCCAAGGTCAATGTCGACGAGAATCCCGGCATCGCCTCGACCTACGGCATCCGCTCGATCCCGACGCTGATGATCTTCAAGGACGGCAAGCTCGCCAGCCAGAAGGTCGGCGCTGCGCCCAAGGGCGACCTCTCCCGCTGGATCCAGGCGAGCGCCTGACGCGCCGCCCGATCCGGGCCGCATCATCCGAGACAGCCCGGCCGCGAGGCCGGGCTTTTTTCATGCCCGCGTCCCGCCCGGCTGCACCCGTCCGCGACGATCCCAAACGCAAGAAGCCCGGCCTTGCGGCCGGGCTCCCTGGTTTCGAGACCCTGTTTTATGAACGGTTCGGCTTAGTAGCTGCCGAACTTGTAGTTCAGGCCGGCGCGGATGACGGCGAAGTCGTTGTCGCGGCGGGCGGTGTTGTTCAGGATGGTCGAGGGCGAGATCGGGCCGGCCGCGGTCAGCGGGGTCGCGGTCACGATGGTGCCGTTGGCGTTGGCGAAGCCGTAGCGGCTGTTGTTGCCATCGAAGTTCACGTACAGACCTTCGACCTTGATCGTCACCGCCGAGGAGCGGAAGAAGTTCAGGAACGAGTCGGTCGGGAGCGCGTACTCGACACCACCACCAGCGGCGTAGCCGGTCTTGAAGTCGTCGGTGTCGACGGCGCGGCCGCCACCGAAGCTGCCGTAGGCGAAGCCGCCGGTGCCGTAGAACAGGACGCGGTCGAAGGCGTAACCGATGCGGCCGCGGACGGTACCGAAGAAGTCGAGGCCCTGGAGACCGGTCGGGTTGATCAGGGTCACGCCCGGCTGCACGAAGGCGCCCGGGGTCACGGCGCAGGCGATGCCGCCGGTGCCGCAGAGGCCGTTACGGCCGAAGCGGCCGCCGAGGTCGGCGTACTGAGCGTCGGCTTCGATACCGATCACGACACCCGAGCCCGGGGTGAACTGATAGTTGTAGCCGATCTGACCACCGCCGACGAAGCCGTCGCTGCGGCCGCCGTTGTCGAAGGCGAAGCCGGCGATCGCGCCGACCGGACCGCCGACGACGCGCCGATCGATCGTGACGACCTGCGTCGGAGCCAGGGAGTCCTCGACGCCGAAGCCGTAACCGGCGTTGAAACCAGCGTAGAAACCGGTCCAGGTGAACACCGGAACGGGGGTGAAGACCGGCGGAGCGGCGCGGCGCGGCAGGTCGGCGGCGGTGGCCGCGGCGGTCATCGCCGTGAAGGCGGCGAGAGAGGTGAGAAGCTTCTTCATTTGTTGATCCCCAGCAGAAACCCTATCAACGGCAAGCTAGACCATTTCCCTGCACCGAGATGTAGCCGGCAGGACACACCCGCCGCGCGACAATCGAGCCGCAGGCGCCTGCAACCCCTTCCAGGCGGTGCCGAAAATCAGACTTGCGCAGCGCCGGCGCAGGCGTGGCGCATCGGCCACCAAGGTGAGGCCGCGCCGATCCCCTGCCCTTGCGTATCGCTGACGTTCATGCCGATCGATAGCAAGTAAAGATCATGCGCGGCGGTGTGGGGAACAGAATAGGGGTCGTTTTAGAGAGCGTTGCTGCCAGGGTGTGGTCGCCGGATCTGGTGTCTTCGCAGATCCGCACGGCTGCGAATGCGCTCACCTCCCCGCGGCGACGGGCATCTCTGCCGGCCGTAAGACCGAACTGATCGGACGGGACTTACCCCATAGGAGAGTCCGCCGCCGCGTTCACAGTCTGGTTACCCTGCAGGATCCGGCGGCGCGGACGCTCGACAGAGGGCCGGCGATCCTGTGTCCGGCGGTTGCTCCCGCCTCCGGGGGAGCGTCGGCGGCGATTCGGCATCGTCGCCGACGGGGATCAGACCGGGATCGTGCCGTTGGCTTCGAGCACGGCACCCGCCAGGTAGAGCGAGCCGCAGATCAGGACGCGGGGCGGACGGTCGAAGATCGTGTCCGACAGAGCCGCCAGCGCCGCCTCGACGCTCGGTGCCACCTCGGCAGGCAATCCGACCGTGCGGGCGATGTCCGCCACTTCCTCGGCGGGGCGCGCCGCCATCTGGCCGGTGATCGGCACGGCCACGAGGGAGCGGGCCAGCCCGACGAAGTTCTTCAGGAAGCCTTCCGCGTCCTTGGTGCCGAGCAGCCCGACGATCAGGACCAGGGGCGCGTCGCTGCGCTCGCCGAGATCGGCCATCGCGGCGGCAAGGATGCGTCCGCCATCGGCGTTGTGGCCGCCGTCGAGCCAGAGTTCGGCGTCCTTGGGCATCCGCTCGGCGAGCGCGCCGCGCACGAGGCGCTGGAGCCGGCCCGGCCAGTCGACGTTGCGCAGCCCCGCCTCGAGGGCCGCCGTGCCGATGTCGCCGAAGCCCGCCGCGCGCAAAGCCGCGATGGCGGTGCCGGCATTGGTGAGCTGGTGGCGCCCGGCGAGGCGGGGTCGGGGCAGGTCGAACAGGTCGGTCTCGTCTTGGTAGACAAGCCGTCCGCTCTCCTCGTGGACGGAGAAGTCCTGATTGCCGACGCGCACCGGCACCGCGCCGACCCGCTCCGCCTGGCGGCAGAGCACGGCGTCGGCCTGGGCGTAGTCCTGGGCGGCGATCACCGCCGGGCAGCCGCGCTTGAAGATGCCGGCCTTCTCCATCGCCACCGCCTCGACGGTGTCGCCGAGATATTCGGCATGGTCGCGCCCGATCGGCGTGACGACGGCGCAGGCCGGATGGTCGATGACGTTGGTGGCATCGACCCGTCCGCCGAGGCCGACTTCGAGCAGCAGCACGTCGGCGGGCGCCTCGGAGAACAGCAGAAGGGCGGCGGCCGTCGTGATCTCGAAGACGGTGATCGGATCGCCCTTGTTGGCCGCCTCGCAGCGGGCGAAGGCATCGGCGAGCCGGTCCTCGGCGACGTAATGGCCGCCGCCGATACCCCCTAGGCGGATGCGCTCATGGAAGCGCACGAGGTGGGGCGAGGTGTAGACGTGGGCGGCCAAGCCCCCCGCCTCCAGAATCGCCCGCATGAAGGCGATGGTCGAGCCCTTGCCGTTGGTGCCGGCGACGTGGATCACCGGCGGCAGGCGCCGCTCGGGATGGTTGAGGGCCGCGAGCAGGCGCTCGATGCGCCCGAGCGACAGGTCGATCGTGCGCGGATGCAGGGCGAGGAAGCGCGCCATCAGCGCGTCGGAGGAGTCCATCTCGCGCGAAGACCTTCTGTCGCAGATCAATCTCAGGCCGCGTCCGGCACGGGCTCGGGGGCGACCGGCGTCGACGGCTTGCCGGCCGGCGTTTGCCGCACATCCATCAGCAGGCCGCAGAGACGGGTGATCGTCTCCTTGAGCTGGTGCCGGTGCACCACCTGATCGACCATGCCGTGCTCGCGCAGGTACTCGGCCCGCTGGAAGCCGTCGGGCAGCTTTTCGCGGATCGTCTGCTCGATGACCCGCGGGCCGGCAAAGCAGATCAGCGCGCCGGGTTCGGCCAGATGCACGTCGCCGAGCATGGCGTAGGAGGCGGTGACGCCGCCGGTGGTCGGGTTGGTCAGCACCACGATATAGGGCAGCCGTGCGGCCCTGAGCCGGCGCACGGCGACCGTGGTGCGGGGCATCTGCATCAAGGAGAGGATGCCCTCCTGCATCCGCGCCCCGCCGGAAGCGGCGAACAGCACGTACGGGGTGCGCTTCTCCAGCGCGGTCTCGGCGCCGCGGACGAAGGCCTCGCCGCCGGCCATGCCGAGCGAGCCGGCCATGAAGCCGAATTCTTGCGCGGCGATCGTCATCGGCAGGCCGCCGACGCGGCCGAAGCCGATCTTGAAGGCGTCCGGCATGCCGGTCTTGGCCCGCGCCTCCTTGAGGCGGTCGGCGTAGCGCTTCTCGTCGCGGAACTTGAGCGGGTCGGCCGGCACCTCCGGCAGCGGCACGTCGATCCAGGTGCCTTCGTCGAACATCATCTTGAGGCGCGCCGCCGCGCTCATCTTGAGATGGTGCTCGGAGCCGGGGATCACCCAGTGATTCTGCTCGACTTCCTTATGGAAGACCATCTGGCCGGTGTCGGGGCACTTGATCCAGAGGTTTTCCGGCGTCTCGCGCTTGAACAGCGTCTTGATCCGGGGGCGCACCACCTCCGAAATCCAGTTCATCGGCTCGACCATGGCGTCGAATTCCTCGTCTGACCGCGTTCTCTTGCCACGCTGATATCGGATGACCGCCGCCCCGATGCCAAGGAGCGGTCCGAAAAGGACACTCCCCCGGCGCGGGGCGCGGCGGATTGAAGAGGCTCAGGAGCCCGTCTTGACGGTGCTGCGCACGCCCTCTGACAGCTCGCGCACGAGGGCGGCGACCGCTTCCACCGTGCCGCTGCCGGCCCGGTCGCCGGGCTCCAGGCTGCGGGCCAGGGCATCGACCAGGGCGGAGCCCACCACCACGCCGTCGGCGCCGCGGGCGATCTCGGCGGCGTGCGCGCCGGTCCTGACGCCGAAGCCGACGACGACGGGCAGGTCGGTCTGCGCCGCGATCCGGCCGACCGCCTGCGAAACCTTACCGAAATCGGGCGTCGCCGTGCCGGTCACGCCGGTGATCGACACGTAGTAGACGAAGCCCGCCGTGTTCGCGAGCACCGCCGGCAGGCGCGCCGCGTCGGTGGTGGGCGTCGCGAGGCGGATGAAGGCGAGGCCCTTCTCGCGGGCCGGCAGGCAGAGTTCCTCGTCCTCCTCCGGCGGCAGATCGACGACGATGAGGCCGTCGATGCCGGCGGCCTGGGCATCCTCGAGGAAGCGGGGCACGCCGTAGGTGTGGATCGGGTTGTAGTAGCCCATCAGCACCACGGGGGTCCGGTCGTCGCCCTCGCGGAAGCGGCGGACGAGGGCGAGGGTGCCGCGCAGGTCCTGGCCCGCCTTCAGCGCCCGCAGGCCCGCCGCCTGGATCGCCGGCCCATCGGCCATGGGATCGGTGAACGGCAGGCCGAACTCGACGATGTCGGCCCCCGCCTTCGGCAGGGCTTCGAGCACCTTGAGCGAGGTTTCCGGATCGGGATCGCCCGCCATCACGTAGGTGACGAGGGCGGCGCGCCCCTCCGCGCGGCAGCGGGCGAAGGCGGCATCGATGCGGGCGGTCATGGTTCTCGCTCCCGGCGGCACGTCCGGCCTTGAGGCCCGGGGCACGGAATCCCCGAGCCGGGTCGCCGTGCAGGGCCCGGCTTCCCTGGCCAATGTTCCGGCCAACTCCCGGCCAAGTGGGGGCGCCTACACCATCCGCTCGCGTCCGTGAAGCGCGGGCGCGCCGGGCTTACGCCGCGGGACCCGGCGCGGGGCCGATGAGGCCGTCGATCCAGTCGCGCAGCAGCAGGTGGGCGATGGCGGTGGCCGGCGGCACGGTCAGGCCCTCGGGATGGTCGCCCGCGATCATCCGCACCACCTCGGCGCGCGAGAACCAGCGCGCATCCTCCAACTCGTCCGGATCGGTCCGGATGTCCTCCGAGACGGCCTCCGCCACGCAGCCGAGCATCAGCGAGGCCGGGAACGGCCAGGGCTGCGAGGCATGATAGGCCACGGCCCCGACCGCGATGCCGGTCTCCTCCCGGGTCTCGCGGCGCACGGCGTCCTCGACCGTTTCGCCGGGCTCGATGAAGCCGGCGAGGCACGAATACATCCCCGGCTTGAAGTGCGGGCCACGCCCGAGCAGGCAGGCCTCGCCCCGCCGCACCAGCATGATCGCCACCGGATCGGTGCGGGGGAAATGGTGCAGCCCGCATCCAGCGCATTCCCGGCGGAAGCCTCCGGCGGTGAGGGTGGTCGGGTTGCCGCAATTGCCGCAGAAGCGGTGCCGCGCGTGCCAGGCCAGCAGCGACTTGGCGGTGGCGACGAGCCCCTGCTCCTCGCGGACGACCGCGCCCTCGGCGGCGAGCGCCCGCAGGTCGAGGGCGCGATAGTCGGGCTCCGGGAACAGGGCTGCGTCGTCTCCGGGGATCGCGCCGGCGAAGACCGGCCGCCCCTCGACCCGGCCGAGGAAGATCTCGACTGCGCGCGCCCCCGTCCGCTCCGCTTCCTCGGGCGTCAGCAGGGCTGTCCCGAGCGCCGCGGGGGCGGCGCGCAGGATCACCGCCTCCCCCGCCATCAGCACGAGGCGGGCGTCGGGGCCGGCGCCCGAGAGGGAGGGGGCACCGCTGAATTCGGCGGAGTGACGCACGAGGCGGCTCGCGACGTAGGCGAGCGCGTCCCGGCCGGTGGTGTCGGGCGAGCCGGTCATGTCGGGCGCCTCACGCGGCCAGGAACAGGGTGGCGGCCCGTTCGAGCAGGGCGGCACGGGCATGCGGCGGATAGGGCTTCCGCTCGCCGACGCCCCAGACGGGGCCGGGCCAAGCGGGGTCGGAGCGGAAACGGGCCACGACGTGGACGTGGAGCTGCGCCACCACGTTGCCGAGCGCTGCGACGTTCACCTTGTCCGGTTGGGCCAGCGCCTGCATCACTCGGACGGCGATGCGGATCTCCTCGAAGGCGAGGCTCGCCTCCTCCGGGGTGAGATCGGTGAGTTCGCTCAAACCCGGCCGCCGCGGCACCAGGATCAGCCACGGGAAGCGGGCGTCGTCCATCAGCAGGACGGAGCAGAGGGCGAGGTCGCCCACGGGGTGGGTGTCGGCGGCGAGCCGCGGATCGAGGGAGAAGGCGTCGGTCATGCGGGGGATCTAGCGCACCGGCCCGAAAAGTGGCGGCCGGTGTTCGGACCGGCCGCTCGCGGAGCCAGTGCTTTCGATCAGGGTCGGTTAACCCTATTCTGGCACGCAGGGGCGCAGCGATCGGGAGTCGGCAAGGCGGCGGGCCGTGCCGAGATCGCCGTGGATGACGCGATGACGGGCGGCGCGGAAGCAAGCGAGGAGGCGGTCGTCGCCATCGTGGCGGCGCGCACACCGGCTCCCCTCGTCCTGGCTCTGCGCGGGCAGCCCTTGAGCGCGAGCATCGTCGCGGTCTCGACCCATGTGATCGAGGATCTCGTCGCCGAAGCCCCCGCCGTGATCGTGGTGGAGGCCGAGCCCGAACGCTTCGATGCTCCGGCCCTGGTCCGCAGCCTGCGCGCGCAGGAGAGCCTCGCCCGCACGCCGGTCCTGCTGGTGGCCGGCGGCGACGCCCGCAGCCTGCGCCGGCTCGGCCGCGAGGCCGGCGCCACCGACGTGCTGCCCAAACCCTTCGACGCCCTCGAATTGCAGGATCGCGTCGGCGTGCTGATCGACCTCGCTCTGGCGCGCCGGGAGAACGACCGTCGCGCCCGCACGATGCGGCGCGATGCGGAGCAGGCCTCGGCGGAGGCCGTATCGCGCGAGCGCGAGCTGATCCGCCGCCTGATGCTGGCCGCCGAGTTTCGCGACGACCGGGCCGGGGACCACCTCACCCGCGTGGCCGGCTGCGTGATCGCAGTGGCCGAGGGGCTCGGCCTGTCCGCCGCGGAGGCCGACGACGTGGCGCTTGCCTCGACCATGCACGACATCGGCAAGATCGCGGTGCCCGACCACATCCTGATGAAGGCCGGCCCCCTCACGCCGGAGGAGTGGGACGAGATGCGCCAGCACGCGCTGCGCGGCTACCACATGCTGCATGACAGCCCCTCGCGCCTGCTCCAGATCGCCGCCGAGATCGCCCTCACCCACCACGAGCGCTGGGACGGCACCGGCTATCCTCGCGGCTTGCGGGGCGAGGAGATCCCCCGCTCCGGCCGCATCGTCGCGGTGGCCGACGTGTTCGACGCGCTGATTTCCGCCCGCAGCTACAAGCCGGCCTGGTCCCTGGAACGGGCGCGCGCCCATCTCGAGGCAGAGGCCGGCCGGCATTTCGATCCGGCCTGCGTCGCCGCCTTCCTCTCGCGCTGGGAGGACATCGTCGCCTTGGTGGAGGAGCAGGCGGCGTAGACATCCCATTCGCCGTCTTCCGGCGAAGGGCCGGCGCTGTTGCCGAGAAGACTCTGGCCCGCATGCAACGCCCCTACGCGGTGCGGGTAGTGGTCGGGGCGCCCGGTTGAGGCTAGAAGCGGCGCTTGATTCCGATCCGGTCGATCATCGCCGGTCCGAAGGCGCACCTCCCTTGCCATTTCCGTCTCTGCCCTCCCCCCTCGCCCGGGCGCTCACCGAGCGCAACTATGCCGAGCCGACCCCCGTCCAGCAGGCGGTGCTCGATGCCGCACCGGACCGCGACCTCCTCGTCTCGGCCCAGACCGGTTCGGGCAAGACCGTCGCCTTCGGTCTCGCCATCGCCGGCACGCTGCTCGGACCCGAGGAGGCTCTGCCGCCGCCGGCCGCGCCGCTCGCCCTCGTCATCGCCCCGACCCGCGAACTGGCGCTCCAGGTGCAGCGGGAGCTGACCTGGCTCTATGCGCAGACCGGTGCGCGCGTCGTCCCCTGCGTCGGCGGCATGGATCCGCGCCGCGAAGCCCGCGCGCTGGAGGGCGGCGTCCACATCGTCGTCGGCACCCCGGGGCGCCTGCGCGACCACATGGAGCGCGGCCGGCTCGTCACCGAGGGGCTGCGTGCGGTCGTCCTCGACGAGGCCGACGAGATGCTCGACATGGGCTTTCGCGAGGATCTCGAATTCATCCTGGCGGCCACCCCTGAGGACCGCCGCACCCTCCTGTTCTCGGCGACCCTGCCGAAGGCCATCGTCGCGTTGGCCGAGAGCTACCAGCGCGACGCCCTGCGCCTCGCGGTCGCCGGCGAGACGCGGGGGCACGCCGACATCGTCTACCGCGCCGTGCGGGTGATGCCCCGCGAGATCGAGCACGCCGTCGTCAACGTGCTGCGCTACGTCGATGCGCCGGTGGCGATCGTGTTCTGCAACACGCGCGACGGGGTGCGCCATCTCCAGGCCTCGCTGACCGAGCGCGGCTTCTCGGCCGTGGCGCTCTCGGGCGAACTCGGCCAGGGCGAGCGCAACGCCGCGCTCCAGGCCCTGCGCGACGGCCGTGCCCGGGTCTGCGTCGCGACCGACGTCGCCGCCCGCGGCATCGACCTGCCGGGCCTCGACCTCGTCATCCACGCCGACCTGCCGCACGACGCCGAGGTGATGCAGCACCGCTCCGGCCGCACCGGCCGCGCCGGCCGCAAGGGCACGAGCGTCGTGCTGGTGCCCCCCGCCCGGCGGCGGCGGGCCGAGCAGATGTTCGCCATCGCCAAGGTCAGCCCCGATTGGAGCGGCCCGCCGAACGCGGACGAGATCCGCACCCTCGACCGCGAGCGGATGATGTCCGACCCGCTGCTCGCCGAACCCGAGACGGAGGAGGAGCGCGAGTGGGAGCGGGACTGGGCCGAGGCGCTGATGGAGCGCTTCCCCCCGGAGCGCCTCGCCGCCGCCTTCGCCCGGCTCTACCGTTCGCGCATCCCCGTGCCGGAGGAGGTCAGCGATCCCGCCTACGAGACCAGCCGCCGCCCGGATTCGCGCAGCGGCGTCCCGGTCGGCGCTCCGCGGGTCGGCGAGGACGAGCCGGCGGCGTGGTTCCGGCTCAATCTCGGCCGCCGCGACCGGGCCGAGCCGCGCCGCCTGCTGCCGATGCTGACCCGTCGCGGGCAGATCGGCCGCGGCGACATCGGCGCGATCCGGATCTTCGACAACGAGACGACCTTCGAGGTGCGCGCCAGCGCCGCGGAGGATTTCGCGGCCGCCTTCGCCCGGCGCGGGTCGGCGGATGTCCGCGTCGAGCGGATGCAGGGGGACGGACCGGCGCCGGCCAAGGCGAAGAGCCCGCGCGCCCAGCGTCACCGCCGCGAGGCCTCCAAGTCGAGCCGCGGCGGCTGAGACGGCTTCCGCTGGATCAAAGCGGAGCCTGGCTCGGCGGGTCCACGCCGCGCTCGGGCGACGACCCGATCCGCCATCCCGAAGGGATCATGACGGGATCGATCGGATGTCGCTCGAGACGCCCGCTTCCGGTTCATCGGATCGGGCGCCGGCGCCGCCCCCGAACGGATCCGCCGGACAGGGTCGGAGACGTCGTTCCGCGTAAGCCGAGGCGGGCGACCCGATGAGGCCGTGTCCGGCTCGACCGAGCCGGACCGTCCGGCGGGCCGCCGCTACTCGCCGCCCGACTTGCCGCCGAGCAGGCCGCTCACGGCGGCGTCCCAGCCCTCGCGGATCTGGCGACCGCCGGGAATCTTGACGCCGAGCAGTTCCGGCTCGTCCGCCGCCTCCCTCGCCGGGCCGGCGGGCGCCTGCGCCGAGGCGGTCTGGGTCGGCCTCGGCTCCGCGGCGCGGTTGCGCGCAAACGGCGCGGGCTTGCGGGCGGGATCGATCTTGGCGGCCTCCGCCTTCTTCGCCGTCTCTTTGGCCGGCTCCTTGGCCGTTTCCTTGACAGCCTCCGCCTTGGCTTCGGGCCGTGACTTGATCTCGGCCTTGGCCTCGGTCCGAGCCGGCTCTGGCTTGGCCTTGGCCGCGGGCAGCGAGACGAACTGGGCTGGCTGCTCCGTCTTGGCCCGCACCGTCTCGCTCCGGCTGGGCGGAAGCGGAACCGCAACCTTCGTGGGAGTGACGGTCGCCGCAGTGCGCGCCGCGGCCGGAACCGTGGCGGCGGGCTCGATCGGCAGGGGCGCCCGGGCGGGCGCCGGCGGCGGGCTCTCGAGCGCCGCGGCCTGGACCTGTGCGGCGGGCAAGGCGACTGGGATCGCAGCGGGCATCGCGGCCGAGATTGCGGGCTCGGCGGCCGGCAGGCTCGCTTGGCGCGTTTCCCGACGCGTTTCGTTCGGCGGTCCAGCGGAGGACGGTGCCAGCGCCGGAACGCCGTCCTTCAGATCGGGCCATTGCGAGGCGACGGGCGCGATCCGCACCGGCCGGCTCCGCGGATCGGCGAGATCGGAGAAGAACGAGAACGCCCCGACGGCGAAGGCGAGGAGGGCGACGCTTCCCCCCGCGGCGCCGACGAGGACGGGCAGGCGCAGCCGCGACGGCGTCTGGCCCTCGGTGCGGCGCGTCTCGGACGGATGGATCGCCACCGACATGTGGCTGGCCTCTTGCACGTTGTACCCCTGCAACAACACGGCCTCGCCAATGCGGCGGCAAGATGTCCGAGCGGCCTGAACAGAATTCAGGCGCCGGCCATCCACACGAATCGGGCGGATTCTTCAAAGCGGCTGGGCCTGACCGGTCCGCGCGCGCCTCGGCCAAGTCTCCCGGCGATCTGTTCTCGTCCGGATCTTTTCTCGCAGGCGACCTTAACGGACCCGGTTTAACGGAGGGTGTAGCCGGGCCGGCGCGGCGCACCGCTTCCCAGCCGGGCTCATCCCCGATCGATCGACATCGCCGGTCAATCTAAGAGAAACATCAGTGTGCCGTGCGACCCTGCGGCGCGGCGTCGGCATGGACTTTCGTCCGGGGATCGGCCACGGTGCCGCCCGTGCCGAAACTGTAGAAATCTGAGCCTTTTATCCGATGTCGGCTTGCCGAAAAGTCCCGGGTCCGGTCGGCCCGCGGCGCCGTCGGCGGGCGGTGGCCTGATCGATCGCGAGGGCCCGTGCCGATTCCCGCCGCCACGCAACCGCCTCTGACGCCCGTGATGGCGCAACGCGCTGCCGATACCGACACGATGCAGGATCGTCCGGCCGCCGCCGCGCCGTTCTGGGCCGGCTGGCCGACGCGCACGCGCCTGATCCTGATCGTGCTCGCCATCGACATCGTCGCCGCGCTGGCCTCCTGCGGCGTGATCGTGCTCACCGCCCGCAGCGCGGTGAAGGTGGAGATGGCAGCCAGCCTCGCGACCGTCGAGCCGCTGGTGGCCGACACGATCCGCTCCCTGCGCAACCCGAATCCCGAGAGCGTGCTCCATTCCCTCGACCTGCGGTTCCAGGCCCTGCGCCACGTGCGAGTGACGATCCTCGACGCGGAGGGGCAGCGGGTCGGCCACGGCCCGGCCGACGGGAGGCGGGAGGTGCGCCAGGCCCCGCTCTGGTTCGTCCGCCTGATCGAGCCGGCACCGCGCCAGCATGACCTGCCGATCGTGGTGCGGGGCGAGCGGATCGGCACCGCCGCGATCACCACTCAGCCCCTCGACGAGATCGAGGAGGTCTGGGGCTATGCCCGCTCGCTGGCGCTCGCCAGCCTCGTCCTCAACCTCGCCGTGCTCGCCGCCCTCACCCTGGCGCTCGGGCGCATCCTGCGGCCGCTGGGCCGTCTCGCCGAGGGGCTGACCCGGCTGGAGCGGCACGATTACACCGCCCATCTCGACCCGCCCGCCTCCCGCGAGCTGGCGGTGATCGCCGAGCGCTTCAACCGCGTGGCCGGGGCGCTGTCCGAGGCGCGGGCCGCCAACGGCCGTCTCAACCGCCAGCTCCTGACGGCCCAGGACGACGAGCGCGCCCGCATCGCGCTCGAACTCCACGACGAGTTCGGGCCCTGCCTGTTCGCTCTGGAGGCGAACGCGGCCTCCGTCGCGCGGCTCGCCGCCATGCCGGGCGACATCGACCGCAGTCGGCTCGCGTCCCGAGCCGGCGACATCGGCAGCATCGTCGGCCAGGTCCAGACCCTCAACCGCGACCTCCTCAACCGCCTACGCCCGCACGGACTCGGCGAGGTGCCGCTCGCCGATTGCCTCAACCTGCTGCTGCGCGACTTCCAGCGGCGCCATCCCGAGACCGTCTTCAAGGGCGCGTTCGAGGGGCTGGCCCGCGGCTACGGCGACATCGTCGACCTCACCGTGTTCCGCTGCATCCAGGAGAGCAGCACCAACGCCGTGCGCCACGGCGCCGCCCGCCACGTCCGGGCAAGCGCGGCCGAGCAGACCGACGCGGCCGGCCTCACGACCCTGCGGGTGAGCGTCGAGGATGACGGCACCGGCATCACCCCCGGCCACCGTGTCGGCCTCGGCCTGTCGGGGATGCGCGAACGCGTCGAGGCGCTGGGCGGCCGCTTCAGCCTCGACACGGCGTCTCTTGACAACGGGGCCTCCGGAACCGTTGTCCGGATCACCCTACCGATCGATCCCGAGCGCGAGGACGGAGCGGTTCTGCCTCTCCCCGCCGCGCCGCAACCCAAGTGATGCGTGTACGATGAACGCGCCGATCAGCAGCCCCATGATGAGAGCGGCGTCGAGCAAGGGCGCCGCCACCCCCGTCCTGGTCATCGACGATCACCCGATCGTCCTCCAGGGCTGCCGCCGCGTGCTGGAGGATGCCGGGATCGAGACCGTGGTGGAGGCGACCGGCGTCGTCTCCGGCTACCGCGCCTTCCATCGCCTCCGCCCGCCGGTGGTGATCTGCGATCTGACCTTCCAGGGCAGCGGGCTCGCCGGCCTCGCCCTGATCCGCCGCATGCGCGCCATCGAGCCCGAGACCCGCGTGCTCGTGTTCTCGATGCACAACGATCCCGTCATCGTCTCGCGGGCGCTGGAGGCCGGGGCCCTCGGCTACGTCCTGAAGGATCATGCCTCGAACGAGCTGTTCCAGGCGTTCGATCGGGTGCGCGCGGGCGAGGTCTATCTCGACCGGCGGCTCGCCACCGAAGTCGCCATGCTGCGTGCCGACCCGCGCCGTACGCCGGAGACCCAGCTCACCCCTCGTGAGCAGCAGATCCTCGCCCGCCTCGCCCAGGGGAAATCCTACGGCGCCATCGCCGCCGACCTCTCGGTCAGCTACAAGACCGTCACCAATGCCTGCTCGCAGATGCGCCAGAAGCTCAGGGTGCGCACGCTCGCCGAGCTCATCCACGTGGCGGTGACCCAGGCCCAGAGGCAAGGCTGAGGCAGGGCTGATCCTTTTTTGTAAGCGATGGAGCGCCGCTCTTGGCCGACACTCCCTCCGCCGGGCGCTTCTCGCAGGAAGCCTGGACCCGCAATCTTGCGGCCTACGAGACGATCCGAACGATGCCGTTCAACGCGGAGTTGGCGGACGGCTCGCTGAGCCGTGAGCGCTTCCGCCGCTACATCGTGCAGGACGCGCATTATCTCATCGGTTTCGGCCGCGCGCTGGCGCTCGCCGCCGCCAAGGCGCCCCATCCCGACCGGATCGTGCAGTTCGCCCGCGGCGCCGAGACCGCGATCGTGGTCGAGCGGGCGCTGCATGGCGGCTTCTTCCAGGAATACGGCATCGATGCCGGCACGTTCGCGGCGACGCCGCTGTCGCCGGCCTGCGACCACTACGTCGCGTGGCTTCTGGCCTCGGCCTATGCCGAACCCTACGAGGTCGTGCTCGGGGCGCTCCTGCCCTGCTTCTGGATCTACGCCGAGGTCGGCCGCGACATCTTCTCCCGCGCCGGCTCAGACAATCCCTACCGCGCCTGGATCGACACCTATGCCGGCGAGGAGTTCGGCGAAGCCGTGGCCGCGATGATCGCCGCGACCGACGAGGCGGCGGCGGGGGCGTCCCCCATCCTTCGCGCGCGCATGCACGCGGCCTACGCCCACGCCACGCGCCTCGAATACGGGTTCTGGGACGGCGCCTACCGTGACGTTTCCTGGCCGCTGTGATCGGGCTTCGGCACGCTCGCTCCGTCTCGACCGTTTCTCGGCCGCATCTTGGCCGTTTCCTTGCACGGCCTTGTCACGTGAGACCGTTGCGTGCACGGCGGTTTCACGATTGATCTATGGGCCGTCACGGAATGCGCGTGCCGCATTCGTCGAATGGGGGTGGGGCGGATATGGCGTCAGGCTTGGCGAGTGATCTTTTCAGGATCAAGACGCTGGAACGGCTCAATGCCGACGCGGAATCCGGCGAGAACAAGCTGGAACGCCATCTCGGTCCCTGGAGCCTGATCGGCCTGGGCATCGGCGCGGTGATCGGGGCCGGCCTGTTCTCGCTCACCGGCATCGCCGCCGCCGAGCATGCGGGTCCGGCGGTGACTCTCTCCTTCGCCATTGCGGCCATCGGCTGCGCGCTCGCCGGCATGTGCTACAGCGAGCTCGCCGGCATGATCCCCGTGGCGGGCTCGGCCTACACCTACACCTACGCCACGATGGGCGAGTTCATCGCCTGGATCATCGGTTGGGATCTGGTGCTCGAATATGCGGTCGGCGCGGCCACGGTCTCGGTGAGCTGGTCGCGCTACGTCACCCGCTTCATGCGCGACACGCTGGGCATCAACCTCCCCGGCTCGCTGGTGCATTCGCCCTTCGAGACCTACCAGCTCGCCGACGGCACGGTGGCCCACGGCCTGGTCAACGTGCCGGCGATCCTGATCGTCGTCGCGGCCTCGGCCCTGCTCATCATCGGCATCCGCGAATCGGCCCGGGTCAACGGCGCCGTGGTGGTGCTCAAGCTCGCGGTGGTTCTCACCGTGATCGGGGTGGGCCTGTTCTACATCAAGGCCCAGAACTACGACCCCTTCCTGCCCGCCAACACCGGCACCTTCGGCGAGTACGGATGGAGCGGCGTGATGCGCGCGGCCGGCGTGGTGTTCTTCGCCTATGTCGGCTTCGACGCGGTCTCCACCGCGGCGCAGGAGGCCAAGAACCCCCAGCGCAACATGATGATCGGCATCCTCGGTTCGCTCGCGATCTGCACGGTGCTCTACATCGCGTTCGCAGGCGTCCTGACCGGCCTCGTCCACTACGACGCCATGCGCGGTGACGCCGCCCCGGTGAACACCGCGATCGCGGCGACGCCCTTTCCGTGGCTGAAGAGCCTCGTCACCTTCGGCGTGATCTGCGGCTTCTCCACCGTGATCCTCGTGCTGCTGCTCGGCCAGAGCCGGGTGTTCTACTCGATGTCGAAGGACCGGCTGCTGCCGGCCTTCTTCTCGGCGATCCACCCGAAGTGGAAGACGCCCTATCGCTCGAACCTGTTCTTCATGGTGTTCACCAGCGCGCTCGGCGGCTTCCTGCCGATCTCGCAGCTCGGCCATATGACGAGCATCGGCACCCTGCTCGCCTTCATCCTCGTCTGCGCCGGCGTGGTGATCCTGCGCCGCACCCAGCCCGATGCGCCGCGGGCCTACCGCACCCCGCTGGTGCCGTTCGTGCCGATCCTCGGCGCGCTGTTCTGCCTCGGGATGATGCTCTCGCTCGACGGCGACACGTGGCTGCGCCTGATCATCTGGCTGGCGATCGGCCTGGTGATCTACTTCGCCTGGAGCCGCAAGCACAGCCGCGTCGGCCGCGAGGAGGGCGCGCAGGTGACGACGGCTCTCTAAGGGGATCGGCGGCGGCTGCTGGCATCACTGCCGGCGGCCGCGTTCATCAGTTCGGAGGATTTCATAGGAAGCGCGGACGACAGCCGGCCTCGCCCTGTCGCTTCCGGTGCTAACGCGCGCCCTCAGGCCCGGCGCGCCAGCGCCACCACCGGCGCCTCGGTCAGGCCGACGAGGGGGCGGCCCACCTCGATCGACTGGCGCTCGCGGGCGATGAAGGCGGTCGGCATCTCGGCCTGCATCTCCGCCTCGACCTTACGCAACTGCACGTCGGAATGGGCCGGGTGCAGGTGGATGATGGCGAGCGCCTTGGCGCCCGCGCCGCGAGCCAGTTCGACGCCCTTCTGCCAAGTCGAGTGGCCCCAGCCCTTGCAGCAGGGATACTCGCCCTCGGTAAACATGCCGTCGTAGACGAGGAGGTCCGCCCCCTCGACGAAACGGCAAAGCTCCGGGTCCGGCCAGTTCGCGCTGTGCTCGATGTCGCTGATCACACAGAGGCGCTTGCCGCCGTAATCGAAGCGGTAGCCGGTCGAGCCCTGCGGGTGGTCGAGCAGGATCGTATCGACCTGGATGCCGTCGGCGAAGGTCAGCGTCTCGCCGGCCCGGAAACCGTGATGCTTGAAAGTGCAGGGCAGCACATCGAGGGTCACGGGGAAGAGCGGCGGCGAGAACAGCCGGCCGAGCGCGTCCTCCGCGCTTTCGCCGTCGAGATTCCCGCAATAGGTGTGGATCGTGTGCTCGCAGCCCATCACCACGGGCTTGAAGAAGGGCAGGCCCGCCGTGTGGTCGAGATGGAGGTGGCTGAACAGCAGGTCGATGTCCTGCGGCATGCTCTCGCGGCAGCCGCGGCCGAAGGCGCCGAGCCCGGAGCCGGCATCGATCACGAACAGGCGTTCCCCGCAGCGGATCTCCAGGCAGGGCGTGTTGCCGCCGAACTCGGCGGTTTCCGGGCCGCTGACCGGCGTAGAGCCGCGTACGCCCCAGAAACGCAGGACGAGGGTGTCGTCCTTGGCTGGATATGGCAGGGTCATGGATCGGTACCGATGCCCGGCCTCGCGCCGGACTTTCTCTGGTGGTAGCGGTGCCGCCGCATGCATCCGCTTACGGATCCGCGGCTGTCCTTCGGCCCCTCTTCGGGCACGGAGTGTACAGCGGTGAGATGGGTCCCCGCCATTCGGTTTTGTGTGCGTGCCCGCACACGCCGTTTTGAGTGGATCCAAGTCAGCGCTGCGCCACCTTCTCAATCGGAGGCTGTGTCGGTGCGATGTCCGGTGGCGGCAAGGCCGCCTCGATCGCGGCGCGGGCGAAGCTCGGCCATGTCTGCGCGTAGCGCGAGATCGGCGCGGTGAGGCGCGGGGGCTCGGCCGCATAAGGGGGGAGGAACTCCGCGACGCGCATCGTCAGCGAAGGGCTCGCCGTACCGATCCAGGCCGCCCATACGGCTTCCGGCACGGGCGGCGGCGGCGGCAGCCGGCGCCGGGCCGGGATCATCACGACCTCCTGGCCGGCATAGGCCAGTGCCTCGGGCCGGCTGACATCGCCCACCGGAAATCCCTGGCGGATGCGGGCGGCCCAGAAAGCGTGCTGGCCGCCATCGGAATAGGTGGTGCGCACGGCCGCCGCGCCCTCGTCCACCAGGGCGGCGATGCGGTCGGTCTCGTCCTTGTGCAGGGCGGTGAAGGCCGCCTCCTTGGCGGCGTCGCGCGAGGGCGCGAAGGCATAGCGCCCGCCCGCGACGGAGACGACCGGCTCCTCGCCGGTCGCCTCGAAGCGGTCAGAGCCCTCTTTCAACTGGCGCCAGAAGGCGATGTTCGGGTCGGTGCGGTGGCGGGCCATGTTCGCGGCGGTCATCCGGAACGGGAAGGACTGGAACTGGAACGCGCTCTGCCCCCCGGCGAAGGCCTCCCGGGCGATGGAAAATAGTTCTCCCGCCACGGCATCCGTCATGGCGAAGCAGCCCATGGACGAGCAGATGCCGTGCACCATCACCGCCGAGCCGGTGGAGCCGTGGGCCCGGTCGTAGGCGTTGGGGTAGCCGATGTCGAAGGAGAGATAGTAGCGCGAGTTCGGGTTCATCTGGCTCTTGGCCACCGTGTAGAACCCTTCCGGCGTCTGCCGGTCGCCGCTCTTGGTCTTCGGCCCGAGCTGCCCGGACCAGCGGCAGATCGGATAGGTCTTGATCGGCACGTAGCGGCCGGCGGCGTTGCGCTTCCAGACCTCGATCTCCGATTCCTTCTTGTAGGCCCGCAACACGATCGGCGAGGCGGCATGGGTGCCGCGCGCGGCCATCAGCGCCAGGGTCGCGGCCGGAATCGGGGCGCTCGCCTTGTCGGCCAGGGCGGCCGAGGTCCAGGCCATCGACGTCCAGGCGGCGAGCAGCCCCCCGAGGAGAGCCGGCACGAAGGTGCGCAGGAGAGACCTCACGGAGCCTCGTGAGCCGTTCGGGGGACAATGCACCGTCTCGATCGAGGCCGGGCCCGACCCGCGGCGCCCCGCGGTCGACGAAACCGGATCGTGCCCAAGCTTTGAGGCGGTTTTGCGGGAAACGGAAGCGGTCAGGCGGTCACCGTGGCGGTTTCCTGCGGTTCCGCCGTCACCACCGTGTTGCGCTCCACCCGCAGCACGGCGTCGAACGGCGCCTGACGGTCGAGGGTGTCCTCGTCGGGCAGGCAGACGATCAGGGCCGCCCCCGCGCGCAGGGCCCGCAGGCGCTCGATTCGGGCGGTGATCTCGTCGGGCTTGCGGTCGTCGAGGGAGAGGCCGACCACGAGGATGTCCGGGCGGCGCACGAGGCAGCGCACGAACTCGATCGCCACCCGCTCGCGCGGACCGATGGCGCCCTCCCCCAGCACGGCGCGCTGGCCCTGGCCGGCCACGGCGACGCCGGCCTCGATCCGCGCCGCGAGGCCGAGCCGGTAGACGGTGGGCTCCAGCCCCTGCTCCGCGAGTACCCGGCGCACCAGGGAGCGCACCCGCCCCTCGGCGCCCGCCTCCCCTTGCGTGATGCGTCCGAACAGGAGGTTCTCCTCCAGGCTCGCGGCGGCCGTGAGCCGGGACGGATCGTAGAACTCGACCTTCTCGCGGTAGCGCGGCGGCAGCATCGCTGCGAAGGAGTGGCGCGCGGCGACCAGACGTTCCTCGAGCGCGGCGTCGATCAGGCCGAAGCGGTGGCGCGTCTCGCTGTAGCGGAGCGCCAGCCCGATCAGGCGCTCGCGGTCGCGATGCCCGGCCGGGCCGCGGCGGAAGCCGCGGGCCTCGGGCTGGCGCGCGACGAGATCCTCGAAATAGCCTCGCTCCGCCGCCGGGAAGAGCGAGAAGGTCTCGAACAGCGGGTGGTCGTCGGGCAGATCGGAGAAGATCTCGACGGTGGAGCGGGCGACCTGGAGCCCGACATCGACCAGTGTCCGGGTGAGGTCCTCCGCCTCCAGCACCGCCCGCAGGTAGGGATGCGCCGCGAGCCGCGCCTGCGAGAAGGCCGGGCCCACCGCCTCGCCGAACAGGATGTTCTCGCCGATATCGGCCTGATGGTTGTAGCGGGCGGGGTCGAACGGCTCGACGAGCCGGGCCATGCCCTCGTGGGCCAGCGCCTCGCGCACGGCCCAGCGGGCGGCCACCACCGCTTCCGCCGTGGCGGGATCGTCGTCCGGGTCGATGGAGGCTTCGAGGCCGCGCTCGTAGACGAAGGCGTCGAGGCCGGTGAGCTTGAGGATCGCGATCCGCTCGGCCAGCCCCGAGGCCTCGCGGTCGCCGCTGCGGGCGCCGTAGAGCAGGTTCTGGCGCAGCGTTCCCTCGATCAGGATCGCCTCGGATCCTGCGAGCGCGATCCGCCGGGCGCGCTCGGCGGAGTCGAAGGCGCGCAGGTCGGTGCCGCCATAGGTGACGGCGCCGGCGGTGGGCTCGATCTGCCCGGCGAGCAGGGCGGCCAGCGCCCGCGATCCGCTGCCGCGGGTGCCCACGATCGCGACATGGGCCGGCATCGGCAGGGCGAGATCGACTCCGGTCAGCCGCTCGCCGCTGCCGGGATCGTAGGCGCCGACCCCCTTGGCCACGAGGGCACCGGCCTCCGGGAACGGGGCGGCGCTGCGGGCGCGGTCGCCCGGAGCGCGGGGATTGAGGGCGTCCAGGGTCTGGGCGATGGCGCGGAACAGGGGCGCGACCGCCCGGTACTGGTTCCACAGGCGCAGGCTGACGGCGACGAGGGTCGCGGCCAGGGCGAAGGCGCCCGCCGCCGCGACCAGGGCGCCGGGCAGGACGTTGTCGGCCTCGGTCGCAGCCTCGCCCTGCCACAGGGCGGTGGCGACGAGGAGGGCGGGCAGGATCACGACGAGGGCGAGGGCCGGGGCCCGCGCGTAGGCGAGCCGGGCCTCGGCGCGCACCAGGGCGGTGCGCGCCGCCCGCGCCCGCAGGCCCAGGCGCCGCCGCTCGAACGCCGCCGCGCCGTGCGCGCGCACGGCCGGCATCCGCCGGATCAGGTCGCGCAGGCCCGCCTCGGTCGCAGCGATGTCGGACCGGCGCAGGCCGCGCCGGGCGGCGGTGCGGCTGGCGAGCAGGGCGCGGGCGAGGCCGACGGCCGCGAGCAGCAGGGCGATCACCGGCACGAGGCGCGGGGCGGCGAGTTCCGCCATGACGAGGGCGAGGAGGATCGCGGCCAGCGTCAGGCCCGGCACGACGATGCCGACCGCTGCGAGCGATCCCATCCGCGCGAGCGCCTGGCCGACGAGGCCGGGCAGCGCCCGCAGATCCTCGCGGGCGCCGGGGGGCGAGGCGAGGATCGCCTCGGTGGCCCGCGCCCGCAGACGCGCCGTGGCCCGGGCCTGGACGGAGAAGCAGAGATAGGCGACCGCGGCCCCGAGGATCGCCAGCAGCAGGGCGGCCGCGGCGAGGGAGGTCAGCGCGATCAGCGGCAGCTCGGTCGGCGCGAGGCTCCAGCCCTGGAACAGGATCGGGGCCTCGTCCCCGTGGTGACCCGGCAGCGGCAGGGCGATCCGCAGGAAGGGCAGCGCGCCGGGGCTGCTGCGGGTGAGGACCGCGATGAGGTCGCGCAGGCACAGCAGCACGAACAGGGCCAGCGGCCCGCCCAGGCCCACCGCCAGCCCGAGCGCCGCCGCGTGCCGGCGCGGCGACGAGGCCCAGGCGAACAGGACGGGGTTACGCTCCATCGGCATTCCGGGCGACCGGCGAAGGGTTCGCCGACGCGTTCGCGGCTATGGGATGCGGCATCGGAGGGGGATTCCGGCGCGGTGAGGGGCGCATCCGGCGAGCCGGCGCGTGGGAGGCGGTCACGGACCGCCCTCTTCGCACGGAAACGCCGCGGCGCAAGCCCGCTCTGCGGGCGTGCCGCATTGCATTCCCGGCGTGGCATTGCTCTTTGGTGCGGGAGAGCACATGGCGGGCGGACCCCGCCGGATCCTGCGTGCGGGGGGCCTGCTTTTCGCACGTTTTCCAGCCATCCCGTTCGGCGGTCCTTCGCTTCTGCCTTGTGCCACCCCTCCTTCCGACCGGACGATGCCGGATGGCCGTGCGAGACCTTCCATCGCCCCTCCCTCCCCGCCGAGGCCGCGGCCGTCGCGCGGCCGGCCGTTGAGCCGGTGAGCGGCCGATGACCGAGCGCCCGCAGCCCGTCTTCCCGTCCTCCTCTCCGCTCTCCTCCCGGCCCGCCTTCCTCTACGGCGCGGCGGTGATCGGAGCCGGCGAGACGGTGGCCTCGATCGGCGAGGCGCTCACAACGGCGGTGCTCGCGCCGGCTTCGGGCGGCTGGCGGCTCGCCGTGGCCGGGACGCTCCCACCGATCCTCGTGTGGATCGCGCTGCGCCCGTCCGTGCCCGCCGCCCTCGGGGCCGCCGGGGCGGGATGGTGGATCGGGATCGCCGCGGGCTGCCTGATGATCTCGGGGCTGCTGCTCCTCGCCGATGTCGCGTGGCGCTGCGGCATCGCCCGTCTGGCGCAGAGCGCCGCCCTGCTCGGCGCGGGGCTGGCCGCGCTCCATCCGGTGCCAGCCCATCCCGTGAGCCTGGCCGCCCTGATCGTGACGGGCTTCGGGCTCTGGGCAGCGGCGCTCCTGCCGGATCTCGCGGTGCTGCGCGACCGCCTCGGCGCCGGGCCGCATCGCCGCACCCGGCTCTATCGCGCCCTGTCCCTGGGCTGGCGGGGCTCGGCGCTGCAATGGCTCGCCTGGGAGCGGGCCTGCCGCGGGCTCGCCCTGCTCGGCATCCTCGCGGCGGTGGCGGTGCTGATCGACCTCGCCCTCGCCGCCGCCCTTCGCACGGACCGGCACGACACCTTGCTCCCCATCGCCCTCCTGGTCGAGGCGGTGCTGTCGGGGGCGGGGCTGATCGCGGCGCTGGCCGTGGTCCTGCGCCGGAGCCTCGGGCTGGGCGGCCTCGTCACCGGCCGGCATCTCGATATCCTGGGTCGGCTGATCCTCGCCTTCGGGCTGGCCGCCCTCTATTGCCACGTCACCGAGATCGTCACCGCGATCCTCTACGGCGACGCGGCCGAGCGGGCACGCCTGACCCGCCGGCTCCTCGGTGACGAGGCGCCCGCCTTCTGGACCTTCATGCTCGCCGGTCTTCTCCCGACACAGTTCTGCTGGATCCCCGCCATCCGCCGCAGCCCCGCCGCCCTCGGGCTGACCGGCGCCCTTGTCGCCTGCGGCCTCGGCGCCGATCACGTGCTCGCCGCACGGATCGCGGCAGCCGGAACGGGCCTGCCGGATCGTCTGCCCGAACTGATGGCGGCGGGGGCGGCGGCCCTGGGCTCGGTCGGCCTGTTCGTCTTGGGCCTGCTGCTCCTCTTCCGCCTCGTGCCCCCTGTCTCGATCGCCGAGACGCGGCGCCTCGCCCTCCTCCACAACCCGCAGGCCGGGCCGTCGCCGCCGCCGATCGGGCATCCGGCGCTGCGAGGGGCCATGCAGGGGGCGATGCAAGGGGTTGTGCAGGGGGCTGTGCAAGGGGCTGGGCAAGAGCCCGGACAAGGGGCCATGCCACGGACCGGCCGGGACCCGTCGCCGGGTCTCGTCGCCGTCTTCGCTTCGGAGGCGGGGCTCGCCGAAGCGGCGCGGGAGCTCTCGGCCTCCGATGCGCCGCCACGGCTCGACGCCTTCGGCCCGGTGCCGATGCCGGAGGCCGGTGCCGCCCTGCACCGGGACGAGCGGAGCCTGAACCGGTTCGCCCTGTCCGGCGCCTTCCTCGCCGCCGCGGCCTACATCGTCGTCCGGGCCGCGGGCTTCGTCGGCGAACTGCCCAGCGGGATCGCGGACGGGCTGATGGGCGTGGCGGTGTCCGCCTGGACGCTGTCTCCGTCGCTCTCCTCTCTGCCTGTCCTGCCGCCCGTCTGGCCGCTCTCCTGGGCCATGGCGGCGGTGCCGGCGCTCTCGGCCGCGGCCGCCGGCGGGAGCGTCGGCATCGCGGTCGCGCTCCTCCGCGCTCTGCGGGGCGCGAGAACGGGACGCCCGCTTCCGTCGGATCTGGCCGGACACTTCCTTCTCACGGTCGAGCCGGCCTCCGAGCCGTTCAACCCGGCCGCCCTCGCCCGGCGCCTCATGAGCTTGCCGGCGAGCGCGGGCCGCCCCCTCGCCGTCTACGGCCCCGCCGCGGGGAGACCGCTCCGGTGAGCGCGGAGGAGAAGGGCGGCGCCGCCCGCAAGGCGGCGGGGGCGAAATCCGCCAGCGGCTACTTCCTCGATCCGGACCGCCGGCCGGCGGCGGCCTTCGCAGTCGGGATCGGCTGCCTCCTGCTGGCGCTCCACCATGCCGGGCTGTCGCGCCTCACCCCCGCCTATCTCGCCGCCTGGACCTGCCTCCTGGCCCTGCCGGCAGGGGCGCTGCCCGTCGTCATCATGATCGAGCGCGCGGATGCGTGGCGTCCGCAGCCGGAGACCGCCCTGCTGGAGACCCTGCGCGGCCTGCTGGTGCTGATGCCGGTGGCGGCACTCCTCGCCCTGCCGATCCCGTTGGCCGCCCCCCTGCTCTACGCGGGTCCGGGAAGCGCCGGACCGGACGGGCCGCTCGCCCTGTTCGGGGCCGCGCCGCCGTTCCTCGCCCTCCGTCTCGGCCTCTACTTCGCCCTCTGGACCGGGCTCGCCCTGCTCTTCGCCCGCCGCGGCGGCGAGCCCTGGGCCAAGGCCGGCCGCATCGACGATGGACGCGCCGTGCTCGGCCTGGGACTCCACACCGTGGTCGGCACGCTGGCCGCGGGCGACCTCGTGATGTCGGTGGGCACGAACCCGGCGCTGCGCTTTCACGCCAGCGCCTTCGGCCTGCTGGTGCTGGCGGCGTGGTCGAGCCTCGCACTCGCCGCCGCGATCCTCGTCGCGCCCCCCGATGTCGGGCCGGCCCGGCGTCGCCATGACCGCCTGACGCCGCTCGCCGTGCTGCTCCTCGTCTGGGCCGGCCTGCACCTCGTGCAGTTCCTGATGCTCGGCGCTGCCGCCGATCCGGAGGCCGCCGCGTGGTACCGGCTGCGCTCAGGGAGCGCCGGCCGCGCCCTGGCCCTGTCCGCCGCCGCGGTGGTCGCGCTCGCCGCCGTCCTGACCCTGCGCCCCGGCGAGAACCGCACGCGGCTCGTGGCGGCCTTCGCGGTCGCGATCCACCTTGCCGAGCTGTTCTGGTTCGTCACCCCGGCATTCCGCGGCAGCTTCCGTATCGGGCTCACCGACGTCCTGGCGCTGGCCGGCCTCGTCGGGCTGGCCATGGGGCTGGCACCGGTCGTCCGGCGCTTGGTTCCGGGGCTGGCCGTGACCCCCGCATGGCCGGGCCGCGAGCGCGCGCGGTCGGGTGCGCCGGGTTTGGTGGCGGGGGACAGGGCACGCAAGCCGGTTGTTCGCCCCCCCGAAGCTTCCTAGTTTTCCCTCCCCATCCCGATCGTGCGCGAACGCGAAAAGATCCCGGCCACCATGTGCGAACTGCTCGGAATGAGCGCGAATGTGCCGACCGACATCCGGTTCTCCTTCGCGGCGCTGGCCCGGCGCGGCGGCGAGACCGGTCCGCACGCGGACGGATGGGGCATCACCTTCTACGAGGGGCGCGGATGCCGCTCCTTCCACGATCCGGAGCCGAGTGCCCGCTCCGAACTCGCCAAGCTGCTGCGCCGCTATCCGATCAAGAGCCGCATCGTCGTCGCCCATGTCCGCAAGGCCAATCGCGGGCGCGTCAGCCTGGAGAACACCCATCCCTTCTCCCGCGAATTGTGGGGCCGGCGCTGGACCTTCGCCCATAACGGCCAGCTCAAGGGCGTGAAGCGGCTGCCGCTCGGCCGGTTCGAGCCGGTCGGCACCACCGACAGCGAGCACGCCTTCTGCTGGATGCTGTCGCAGTTGCAGGAGCGCTTCCGAAAGGCCCCCCGCGCCGCCACCCTGGAGGCGGCGATTGCGGAGTACGCCCTCACCCTGTCCGAACTCGGCGTGTTCAACATGCTGCTCACCGACAGCCGCGTGCTCTACGCCCATTGCGGCAAGCGGCTCTGCTACCTCACCCGCCGGGCGCCGTTCGGCACGGCGACGCTGATCGACGAGGATTGGCGGGTCGATTTCGCGCAGGAGACCACCCAGACCGACATCGTCACCGTGATCGCCACCCGGGCGCTGACCCGGGACGAGACGTGGACCGAGTTGGAGCGTGGCGACACTCTGGTCCTCACCGATGGGGCGGTGCGGGTGCTGAAGGGCACGTCGCGGCGGCGCCCGCGCGCTGCATCGGAGATGCACGGCGCGGCCTGACCTTGATCGCCCGGCGGTCGCTGCCGATTTGCCGCATTCACGTCGCAGCATCGGTCGATCATCTCCCTCATCGGGCGATGTCCGACCGTCTTGTGTGCAAGCGTGGCAGTATTTCGCGTGGCGCGGGTGTGCTGGGCGGGGCCGATGCGCTACAACTATGTTAAGGACCGTGCCCGGGCTCGCCCCGCGTGCGGCGCCGCCCCGTCGTTTGCCGACACGCCCCGATCGCGAAGAACCCGATGCGCAACGATACCGAAGCGACCCTGGATCGTCCCGCGATGACAGACGGCCGTCCCAAACTGTCCGACACGATCCGCAGCCATCTCGGCGATCATCTGCGCAGCGTCTACGACACGCTGGGCGCAGGCGAGGATACGCCGGCCCGCTTCGCGGAGCTGATCGGCAAGCTCGAAGCGGCCCTGAAGGCGCAGGGCGAGCGGATCGATCCCGAATTCCGCAACGGCCTGCTCGCCGCGGTGCCGTCCTTGCGCGCCTTCGCCCTGTCGCTGACCTCGAACCCGGCCCGCTCCGACGACCTCGTGCAGGACACCCTGCTGAAGGGCTGGCAGCATCGCGCCCGCTTCCAGCCGGGCACCAACCTGAATGCGTGGCTCTTCACGATCCTGCGCAACATCTTCTACTCGGATCACCGCAAGCGCGTGCGTGAGGTCGAGGATCAGGACGGCTCCTACGCCGCCCGCCTCGCCACGGCACCGCATCAGGGCGACCGGCTCGACGTCGAGGATTTGCAGACGGCGCTCGCCAAGCTGCCGCCAGACCAGCGCGAGGCCCTCGTGCTGGTGGGCGCCGAGGGCGTCTCCTACGAAGAGGCGGCGACGATCATGGGCTGCAAGGTCGGCACGGTGAAGAGCCGTGTCAGCCGCGCCCGCGGCCGCCTTGCCGAACTCCTCGGCTACGACGAGGAGGATCTCTCCTCCGACCGCTTCATCCAGTCGGCGATGCCCGACGCCTGATTTTTTTCGGGAAGGCGTAGCGCCGGAAGGGTCTCGGACGTCATGGTCCGGGATCGGGCGGAAGGCTCGGTCCGCGCGGATCTGCGACACCGGCTCGACGCGACGGACATTCCGGCCAGAGCCCGGCATCGCACCGCGGGCGGTGTCCATGCTCCGCGCCGCGGTCTCGCGCAGCCGGCTGAGTGCATCTGTCGAGCATGTGAAGCGGAATTCGGCGCTCCGGGGCGCCGCGCCAGCCTGCCGAAACGCGCGAGCGGCGCTCGTCCGGAACCCAGTTCAACACGCCGTCGCTTCAGCGGACGGACGGAATCGACCGGCGGGATTGGATCGCCCCGCCGGTTCGGCAATCGACGTCAGGCGGCCTTGCGGCGTCCGCCGGTCTTGCGGCCCTCGCCCGAAGCGGCGCTCTTGCGGCGCGGCTCGGCCGGCGCTTCCGACACCACCGCGTCCGCGGGTTCCGCGGTCTTCGCGGCGGACTTGCGGCGCTGCTGGCCGAGGCCGAGATCCTTGGCCAGCGCCGAGCGCGCGGCCGAATAGTTGGACGAGACCGTCGGATAGTCCGCCGGCAGGCCGTAGCGGCGGCGGTAGCCCTCGATGTCGAGGCCGTGCGTGGTCAGGTGGCGCTTGAGCGTCTTGTAGGGCTTGCCGTCGATGAAGGAGATCAGGGCGTCCGGCGTGATCGACTTCTTGACCTGAGCCGGGGTGGCCCGCTCGACTTCTTCTTCCTTCGGCGCCTGCGGGGCCGAGAGCGCGACGAGCGCGGCATGAACCTGAACAATCAGGCCCGCAAGTTCGGGCGACGGCAGGGAGTTATTCGAGACATAGGCCGAGACGAGATCGGCGGCGAGCTCGATACGGTCGATTTGCGAGACCTGATTTGTTTCCGACATTGTACGTGATCCTGTTTTCCCCTCGATTTCGTGAGCTAAAAGGATTTGAGAAAGTTTCAAGTCCGGTTCTACCGATTTTCCTGGAAATCGACTGCAAAATCGAGAAAAAGCGCCGATCAGACCGATATTGCCAACGATCAATCGGGATCAGACCGCAGACTGGCACCGCTCAAGGTGGTGGGTACAAGCTGAGGTTCGATCACAAACGTGTTTGGCCGCGCCCGATTCGCCCATTCAACAAATCGTGAGAGACGAGTGAGCGGGAAACCCTGATCTCGCTCGGTCGAGGCCGCCGGCTTTGATCGTCCGCGCCAGTTCAGGATCGATCGCGCCCGCCGGATCGATCAGGCTCTATCGGCCTCGATCCCGCCTTTACAGGCCCGGCAGTCTCGCCTCATCGTCGGGCTGCTTGGCGGTGCTGCGGCGCTGCCTGCCCTGCTCGGACAACGACGGCAGGCTGCAGCGGTAGACCACCGTGTCGGGTGGTCCGAGGGCGGCGTGGAGCGGGACCGTGACGGTGTCGCCGGAAAAGCGCCAGTGGCGGGTGCCGCGATCCCAATACAGCCAGACGGTGGTATCGTGTCCCTTCACGTCGAAGATGGCGGCCTTCTTCGACATCGCCCGCAATGTTCGCGGTTCGTAGAGACCCTTGCGGCGATAGGCGGCGCGGGCCGCCTCGCCCTGGCGGTCGACGAAGGTGTTCTGAACGATCTGCAGCGTCGCACCGGGCTTGCGAAGGAATTTCTTGAAATCGCTCAGAGATCGCAAGACCACGGGCATGGCGTCCTTCCAATCGTCAAGTCACGGACTCATCCTGCCTTGTGCGACGTCACCTTAGTTCCACCGAGATGACGGTTCTTTCTCACGCGCAAAGATAGTCTTGGGCGATATCCACGGGAAAACGCCGCTGTCCACAGGAGTCGAAGGCACTCAAGCTCGGCTGTTTGGCGCGGGCGTCTTGCCCGAGCCCGGCCTCGGCTTGACCCGCGGGCCGGGCTCGGGCGTTTAGGCCCTATGCTGCTGCAATTCTTCACGGGCCTGCGCGAGGCCCGCGTGCCGGTGTCCCTGCGCGAATACCTCACCCTGCTCCAGGCGATGGAGAGCGACCTCGCCGACAAGCGCGTGGAGGAGTTCTACTTCCTCGCCCGCACCGTCCTGGTGAAGGACGAGTCCCATCTCGACCGGTTCGATCGGGTCTTCGCCTCGGTCTTCAAGGGGCTGGAGACGCTGGGCGAGGGGGTCGAGCCCGCCCCCATCCCCGAGGAATGGCTGCGCAAGCTCGCCGAGAAGTATCTGACCGAGGCGGAGAAGGCCGAACTGAAGGCGCTCGGCTGGGACAAGCTGTTCGAGACCCTGAAACAGCGCCTCGCCGAGCAGAAGGGGCGTCACCAGGGCGGCTCGAAATGGATCGGGACGGGGGGCACCTCGCCCTTCGGTGCCTACGGCTACAACCCGGAGGGCATCCGCATCGGCCAGGACGGCAACCGCAACTTCCGGGCGGTGAAGGTATGGGACCGGCGCGAGTTCAAGGATCTCGACGATTCTCGCGAACTCGGCACCCGCTCCATGCGGGTGGCGCTCCGCCGCCTGCGCCGCTTCGCCCGCACGGGGGCGGCCGACGAACTCGACCTCGACGGCACCATCCGCGAGAGCGCCCGCAAGGGCTTCATCGACGTAAGACTGCGCCCGGAGCGGCGCAACGCCGTCAAGGTCCTGCTCTTCCTCGATGTCGGCGGCTCGATGGACTGGCACGTGGAGCTGGCCGAGGAGCTGTTCTCGGCGGCGCGCTCCGAGTTCAAGCATTTCGCGCACTACTACTTCCACAACTGCCCCTACGAGGCGGTGTGGACGGAAAACCACCGCCGTCACGACGAGCGCATCCCGCTCCTCGACGTGATCCGCACCTACCCGTCCGATTACCGGGTGGTGTTCGTGGGCGATGCCTCGATGAGTCCCTACGAGATCGCCCATCCCGGCGGCTCGGTGGAACACTGGAACGAGGAGGCGGGCGAGGTCTGGCTCGGCCGCGTCCTCGATCACTTTCCGAAGGCGGTCTGGCTCAATCCCGTCCCGGCCGAGCACTGGGCCTATACCCAATCGATCGGCATGGTCCGCCGGATCTTTTCCGAGCGGATGTTCCCGCTGACGCTGGAAGGATTGGACGGGGCGATGCGGGCGCTGCTGCGGTAGCGCCTCGGCCGGCTCAGCCCTGACGGGCCGGAGTCGTCACGACGAGTCCGTCGAGTTCGGGCGTGACGCGGATCTGGCAGCACAGGCGCGAGGTCGCGCGCACGTCCGAGGCGAAGTCGAGCATGTCCTGCTCCATCGGCTCGGCGGGCCCGACCTTGTCGGCCCAGGCCTCGTCCACGTAGACGTGGCAGGTGGCGCAGGCGCAGGCCCCGCCGCACTCGGCATCGATGCCCGGCACGTTGTTGCGGATCGCCGTCTCCATGACGGTCGAGCCGACCTCGCCGTCGATCGTGCGGGCCGTGCCGGCGTGATCGACGAAGGTGATCTTGGGCATTCCTTGCTCCGGGACGTGTCGGCGTCCGCCTGCGATCCTTCAAGGGGCGGCGTGGCGCCTGCTTGCGGGCGGCGGAGTCAGAATGCAAGCGGGAAGCCGGTGCTTTTCGGTCGCGCCGCCTCGGTTGTCGCGTGTCCGGCCGCCGGATGTCGGGCTTCGTGGTGCCGCGTTCGTCCTAGGAGCGATCGGGGCGCCGCTCGGTCTCCGGGCCGAGGGCGTCCAGCGTCGCGGCCGCCGCCGTCCGGAGCGCCGCGAGATCGGCCGCGCGCCCCGCGCGCAGATCCGCCTCGACGACCGCGCACGCCTGCGCCACCCGCATCGCCCCGACCCCCAGAGCCGCCCCTTTCAAGGTGTGGGCGAGGTCGGCCCGCGCCTCCGCCGGGCGGCCTTCCTCCGCCAGCGCCGGCAGCAGGCGGCGGCACTGATCCTCGAACAGGCTGAGTACCTCGCAGGCGAGATCCGCGTCGCCGAAGGTCTGCGCGTCGAGATGGGCGCGATCGAGCAGGGGGGCAGGCTTTTTCTCGGCGTCCACGACGATCCTCACGATGATCCTTTTGCGTCCTTGGGCTCGCCTTGCGCGCCGAACGGCCGCACGCGGTCCGCGAAGCCGGCTGGCGCGGCGACCTGGCTGTGGGCGGCGGGGGCTATCCACAGCGCAGGGCCGCGCGGGGCGTACCGGTTTAAGCCTGCACGCGTCAGAACTTGAGGCGAGTGCCCGATCACGGGCCTTGGCTTGGTAACCATTCCGTTAAGGTTTCTTGGGTGCGCCGATCCGATCGGGTATCGGGTTCGGGTCCCGAGGGACTAAGGTTCCTTGGCTAGTCGGGTAAATCCGTCTCCGCTGCGGAGGGCGCGTGCTCTGCAACGGACGGCGATGCGTACGAGGCGTTGCATGGCCACCGAGAAGAAGCTGAAGGATCCGGCGGAGGCGGCCCTCTCCGCGATCGAGCAGGCTTTGAATCTGGACATTCCGGCCCCGGGCGAGACAGCCCGGGTCGAGCCGCGCCTGCCCGATGTCGGCGACGGCGACCCGCTGGCCGATCCCTTCTCCGAGGCCGGGGGACGCCGCACCCCGACCCTCGACATCGACCCCGCGCCCTCCGACCTGCCGCCGCCGGAGCGCGGGCGCTCGCGCCGCGAGGGCGGGCTCCTGCCGCCCGACCGCTCGCTGGTGGCCAACGACGACCGCCAGAACATCGGCATCCTGCAGCAGACCCTGCGGGTGCGGCCCTCGCGCAAGCCGTACCTCGTCGCTGCCATCGCCTCGTTCCTCTGGCTCAACGGTCTCGTGGCGCTCGCCTGGAACCAGTCCGGCGGCGACCTGAAGGCGTTCATCACCGGGCTCACCGCGCTCCAGGCGGCGGTGGTGGCCACCGCCATCGCCGGGCCGATCGTGCTGTTCCTGATCACCGCGATGCTGGCGGTGCGCGCCCACGAGATGCGCCTCGTCGCCCGCGCCGTCGGCGAGGTGGCGATCCGGCTGGCCGAGCCGGAGAGCTTCTCGACCGATGCCGTGCTCACCATGTCGCAGACCGTGCGGCGCGAGGTCGCCGCCGTCGGCGACGGCGTGGAGCGGGCGCTCGCCCGCGCGGGCGAACTCGAAACGCTGGTGCGCGGCGAGATCTCGACCCTGGAGCGCGCCTATTCCGACAACGAGATCCGCATCCGCAGCCTCGTCGACGAGCTGATCGCCCAGCGCGAATCCATCGTCGGCAGCGCTGACCGGGTGCGCGGCGCCATCACCGGCTCGCACGAGAACCTGTCGAGCGAGCTGGAGGGTGCCGCCGAGCGCATCGTCGCGGCGATCAACGGCGCGGGCGAGCGGGTGACCGGGGCGCTCGACGCCCGTGGCGAGGCGATCACCGCGGCTTTGGGCGAGGTCGGCGAGCGGGTGGTCGGCAACGTCTCGACCCGCGGCGACGACCTGATCCGCCAGCTCACCGCCACCAGCGAGGGTGTGCGCAGCGGGCTGGAGGAGATCGGCGGCAGCCTGACCACGACGCTGCAGCAGCGCGCCGACGAGGTGACGCAGGCCTTCGAGCGCACCGGCGGGGCGCTGACCCGCACGCTGGCCGACAATGCCGGCGCCGTCGCCCAGTCCCTGTCGCAGACCGGCACCGGCCTGATCGAGGCGCTGGACCGCCAGGGCGGCGCCGTGCGCGAGACCTTCGAGCGCTCGACCAGGGGCCTGGAAGAGGCCTTCCTGTCGCGCGGGACCGAGCTGACCGATCGCTTCGCCCAAACCGGCGGCGCGATCACCGCCCGTTTCGCCGAGACCGGCGAGGGCCTGAGCCGGAACTTCGCCGCCACCGGCGCGGCGATCTCCGAGGACATCGCCGCCCGCGGCGCCCTGCTGCGCACCGAGATCGAGGCCGCCGGCACCGGCGTCTCCGATCTGATCGAGGGCCGCGGCCGCGACGCCCAGGCCGCCCTGGCGCTCGCCGCCGGCAGCGTCGCCGACGACTTCTCCACCCGCATCGAACGGGTGCGCGACGGGTTCCTCGCCTCCGCCACCCAGGCGGCCGAGATCATGGACGGCCGCGGCCTCGAACTCGCCGGCCGCATCGAGTCGGCGGCGACCCGCGTCGACGACGTGATCGCCGTCCAGGGCGGGGCGCTCGCCGCGAACCTCGACGCCGCGGGTGAGCGCGTCGCCGGTCTCATGGCCGACCGCGCGGCGCAGGCCGCCGCCAGCGTCGAGCAGGCGCTCGCCGAGCTCGGTTCGTCCTTCGCCGCCAACGCCTCCGGCACCGCCGACACCCTACGCGAGGCGGTGGCGCGGCTCGCCGACGATCTCGACGCCCGTGCCGGCACGGCCCAGGATGGCATCCGCCGCAACGCGGAGGCGGCGACGGCCTCCGTCGGCGCCGGCGTCGAGGCACTGGAGCGCCGCCTGCGCGAGGCGTCCGAGTCCCTCAGCGGGCTGCTCGCCGAGCGCACCGCCGAGTCCACCGCCCGGATGCTGCACACCGCCGAGGAGACCTCGGGCGCCGCGCAGGCACAGGCCGCCGCGGTGGCCGCGCGCTTCACTGAAGCCGCCGAGACCCTGCGCCGGGCCGCCGACGAGGCCGCCGCCGCCGTCGAGAGCCGTTCGGAGGACGTGGTCGGCCGGTTCCAGGCCGCCGCCGAGCGCGTCGGGGGCGAGCTGGGCAGCCGCAGCGAGAGCGCCTCGCAGACGCTTCACGCCGCGATCCAGCGGATGGCCGACGAACTCACCGCCCGCAGCGCCGAGGCCACGGGCGCCCTCGCGCTCGCCGCGGCCCATGCCGGCGGCGAGATCACCAACCGCACCGACCAGTCGATGCACGCCCTTCAGGATCTGCTGCGGCAGGTCGCCGACGAGATCGCCGTCCGCGGTTCCGAGGCGAGCGTCGCCCTGTCGCTCGCCGCGGCCCAGGCCGGCGGCGAGATCGGCAGCCGTGCCGACCAGTCGGCGCAGGATCTGCGCGACCTGTTGGCCCGTGTCCGCGACGAGATCGACGGCCGCAGCGCCGAGGTGACCGACGCCCTGGCCCGCACCGCCGCGCATGTCGGCGGCGAGCTCGGCAGCCGCACGGAAGAGTCGCTGCGGACCCTGCGCGACACGCTCGAGCGGATCGGCGGCGAGCTGTCCGCCCGGGGTGCCGAGACCACCGCGGCCCTCGCCCGCGCGGCCGAACAGGCCGGCGGCGCGGTCACCGGCCGCACCGAGGCCGCCCTGGAGGCCCTGCGCGAGACCCTGCACCGCCTCGGCGACGAGGTCGCCGCCCGTGGCGAGGCCGCGGCGCAGGCGCTGTCGCGCACCGCCGAGGGCGTCGGCTCCGATCTCGACGGGCGTCTCGGCGCCCTGGAGGACAGCTTCGGCCGCCACGGCCGCGGCGCCGCCGCCCTCATCGCCAGCCAGTCCGACGAGGCCCAGGCCCGCCTCGAAGGCGCCGGCCGCGAGGTGGCGCTCGCCATCGCCGGCCACGTCTCGCGGGTCGGCGACGCGCTCCACCAGAGCCACGCCGCCTTCGCCGAGACCGCCGACAGCCGCACCCGCGCGGTGGACGAGGCGCTGGGAAGCCGCCTCGCCGCTCTGCAGGAGACCATCGCCCGGGGCGACATCCTCGCCGACCGGATCTCTGGCAACGCGCAGACCCTCGGCGCCACCCTGGATTCGCGCCTCGGCGAGATCGACCGGATCATCGCCGTGCAGGGCAATGCCCTGGCGGACTCCCTGGCCGAGCGCGCCCGCCTCGCCGGCGAGACGGTCGAGGCGCGGATCGGCGAGATGGAAGCCCTCTCCGCCCGCCGTGCGACCGAGATCGGCGAGAGCTTCGCGGCGCTGGTCGGCCATGTCGACACGCGCCTCGGCGCCCGCGCCAACGCCCTCAACGAAACGCTGGTGCTGCGCGCCTCCGAGATCGCCCGCACCCTGGATGAGGGCAACCGCATCCTCACTGACGCCCTCGACCGGCGCATCGAAGGCTCCGCGCAGGACATCGCCGATCGCGGCCGCTCCGTGGGCGACGTTCTCGCCGCCCGCGCCGCCGAGATCGCCGATCGTCTCGAGCGCACGACCCAGGATCTCGCCCGCCGCCTCGATGAGGGCGCCGAGCGCCTCGACACCGGCGTCGTCGCGCGCCTCGATTCGATCAGCGGCACGCTGGAGGAGCGCGCCCGCACCCTCGACGAATCCTTCGGCATCCAGGCGCTCGAAGCGGTGCGCCTGATCGAGGGCCGCACCCGCACCATCGACGGCGAGCTGACGACGCGGATCCGCGACCTCGTCGCCCTGCTGGAGCGCCGCAGCGGCCTCGCGGTCGAGGCCCTCGGCGGCCATGTCGAGACCATCGCCCGCCTGTTCGACGAGCGGGCCGAGAGCCTCAACCATCTGTTCGACGAGCGCGGCGGCGCGCTCGCCGCCGATCTCGACCAGCGCGGCCGCGCAACGGTCGACGGCCTCAACGGACGCCTCTCCGAGATCACCCAGGCTCTGGAGCAGGGCGGCGCCTCGCTCGGCGCCCTGCTCGACCGCCGCGGCACCGCCCTGCTCGCCGCCCTGCGCGATCTCGTCGGGCAGGTCGACGGCCTGCTCGGCGAGGGCACCGGCCGCCTCGGCCACGCCCTCGAAGCCCAGGCGGGCGAGATCCGCAGCCTGCTCGACAGCCGCGCCGACGACCTGCGCGGCCTGATGGAGGGCGGCGCCGGCCGCGTGCGCGGTGAGTTCGAAGCCGGCCTCGGCGCCGTCGAGACGGCGCTGGAGGAGCGGCTGCGCACGGTGCGCGACCTGCTCGAGGCCCGCAGCCACGAGATCCGCGACACCTTCGACCACCGGACGGATGATCTGCGCGGCCTGATGGAGGGCGGCGCCGGTCAGGTGCGCAGCGCCTTCGACGCGAGCCTCGGCGCCTTCGAGACGGTCCTGGAGGAGCGCCTGCACACGGTGCGCGAGCTGTTCGATGCCCGCAGCCACGAGATCCGCGAGACCCTCGACAGCCGCACCGGCACGCTGCGCGGCCTCGTGGACGGCAGCGCCGGCCATGTCCGCGGCGAGTTCGAGACCGGGCTCGATGCCCTGCGCGCCGCCCTGGAGGAGCCGGCCCGCACGGTGCAGGACCTGCTCGACAGCCGTACCGGCGAGATCCGCGCCATGCTCGACGCCCGCGGCGACGACCTGCGCACGACGCTGGAGGAGCGCACCCGCACGGTCCAGGAGATCCTCGACCACCGCACCGGCGAGATCCGCGGGCTGCTCGACGGCCATGCCGGCCGTCTCGACGAGGGCTTCCAGGGCCGCATCCTGCCGCTCCAGGCGGCGCTGACCGAGGGCGCGCGCCTGTTCGTCGAAATGCTGGAGGGCGGCATCGGCCGCGCCACCAGCGAGGTCGATGCCCGCACGCGGGGGCTGGCGAACCTGTTCGACGAGCGCCTCGGCGTCCTCGGCAACCTCGTGGACGGGCGCGGCCAGCAGGTGGCGCAGACCGTCGAGACGCGGGCGCAGGAGTTGCGTGCCCTGTTCGACGAGATCCACGCGCGCCTCGGCACCCTGGTGGACGAGCGTTCGGCCGCCCTGACCGGCCGGCTCGACAATCAGACCCAGGCCCTGGCGGCCCTGTTCGACGAGCGGATGCAGAGCCTCGACGGGCTGGTCGAGCGCCGTGGTGGCGCCTTCGCACAGGTCGTGGAGAACCAGGCCGCCGCCCTGGCGCGCACGGTCGATACCCGCAGCGAGGACTTCACGGCCCGTATCGACGCCCGCCTGCGCGCCTTCGCCACCGTGGTGGCGAACCGCGCCAACGCGCTCGCCGATGCCTTCGACGAGCGTCAGGACGCCTACGCCGCTCTCATCGACGAGGGCATGGCCCGCATGGTCGCCGCGCTGGACGAGCGTGCCCGCCAGCACGTGGCACAGTTCGAGACGGTCGAGGAGCGCCAGAAGGCCGTGGCGGCCCTGGTCGAAGAGGGCACCGCCCGGATCGCTGCGGCGCTCGACGAGCGCGCCCAGCGGCAGGCCGCCCTCGCGGAAGCCTTCGACGGGCAGCGCGAGGCCTATGCCGGCCTGATCGAGCAGGGTACGGCCCGGATGGTCGCCGCCCTCGAAGAGCGGGCCCACCGCCACGCGGCGCAAGCCGAGACGGTCGAGGAGCGTCAGCGGGCCGTGGCCGAGCTGATCGAAGCCGGCACCGCCCGCCTCGTCTCGGCCCTCGACGAGCGCGCCCAGCGGCAGGCCGCTCTCACGGACGCCTTCGACGGGCAGCGCGAGGCCTATGCCAGCCTGATCGAGCAGGGCACCGCCCGCATGGTCTCGGCGCTCGAGGAGCGGGCGCGCCGCCACGCGGTGCTGGCCGAGGCGTTCGATCGTCAGAAGGAGGCCTACGCCGCCCTCATCGACGGCGGTACCGCCCGGATGGTCGCGGCCCTCGACGAGCGGGCCGAGCGGCAGGCGGCCCTGGCCGAACGCTTCGACGAGCGCCAGACCGCCTACGCGGCGCTGGTGGAAGATGGCATCGCCCGGATGGGCCGGATGCTGGAGGAGCGCGCCCACCGCCACGCCGCCGAGGTCCAGGCCCGCGCCGAGGCCCTGGCCGAGACGATGGACCAGCACAATGGGGCGTTGGCCCGCCTCATCGACGGCCCGGCCGCTTCGCTCGCCGAGGCGCTGGCCGAGCGGGAGCAGGCCCTCGACCGGCTCATCGCCGACAAGGGCACCCCGCTGGTCGAGGCGCTGCGGGAGCGCACCGACGCCATCGTCGTCCGCACCGTCGAGTCGGCCAAGGCGCTTCGTGCGGCCCTGGACGAGGGCGCGGCGGCCTCCGCCGACACCGTCGCTCAGGCGCATGAGCGGGTCCGCCGCGATGTCGCCGGCTTCCTCACCCGGATCGAGAACGCCAATGACGGGCTGAAGGACCTCGTCGGCGGCGCCTCCGAGAACCTCGCCGCCGTCGAGCAGGGGCTTGCGGCCCGCGTCGAGCAGATCCAGTCGGCCCTCGACCGAGTCGCCGCCGACACGGCGCAGGCCTCCGACCGGGTCTCGACCCAGGTCGTGGCCCTGCGCGAAGCCTCGCAGGGGGCGCTCGTCCAGGCCTCCGACCTCGCCGAAACGCTGGACGCCCGCGGCCGGGCCCTGGTGGAGCGCACCGGCACCCATGTCGGCGCCCTCACCGAGGCTGCCGGCACCCTCGAGGCGGTGGAAGGCCGTCTCGCCGAGAGCCTGTCGAGCCGCCAAGCCGTGGTCGAGGCGGTGCTGTCCCGCCTCGAAGAGCGCAGCCAGGCGATCGAGGCCCAGACCGGGCGCTTCGGCAGCGTGATCGAGGAGACGCTGCGCGCGGCCGAGGCCCGCGCTCGCGAACTCAGCGAGAGCGTGGCTCGCGCGGCTCGCGAGGCCGGCACCGCGGTGGCGGGCGACTTCGAGCGCCTGCGCAGCGGCGCCGACGAGGAGAGCGCCCGCACGGCCGCCTCGGTGCGCAGCGCCATCGAGGCGGCCTCCGCCAAGATGATGGAGAGCTTCGCCGCCGCCTCCGGCCAGTTCGGCGACTCGGTCGCGCGGATGAACGCCATGGCCGCGGAGATCCGCCGCGAGCTCGACGCGACCCGCGCCGACCTGCAGCGCGGCGTCCTCGACCTGCCCCGCGAGACGCAGGATGCGACGAGCGAAATGCGCCGCGTGGTGGCCGAGCAGATCGACGCGCTGAACGAGCTGGCGGCGCTCGTCGCCCGCTCCAACCGCTCGGTCGATGTGGCCCAGCCGCGTGCCGTCGAGCAGCGCCGCACCGCCGAGGCCGGTCGCGCCGCCGCGTCCGTCTCTGTGCCCGCCTCGGCACCTGTCTCGGCGCCCGCGCCGCAGACGGCGCCGTCGCCGGCCCGCAATGCGGCGCCGACGGTGGCCCGGTCTCAGCCGCAGGCCGCCGCGCCCGCTCCCGTGCGTCCGGCGAGCCCGGTCCAGGGACGGCCCGGCACCCGCGACAACCGCGGCTGGCTGTCGGATCTCCTGACCCGCGCCTCGATCGACGACGACGGTGCCGAGGCGGTCCCCGCCCCGGCTGCCGCCGCGGCGCCGGAGGCGAAGGGTCCGGTGGAGCGGATCTCGCTCGACGCGATCTCGACCGACATCGCCCGGATGGTGGACCATCAGGCCTCGGTCGAGTTCTGGCAGCGCTACCGTCAGGGCGACGCGAACCTGTTCGACGGCCGCCTGTACACGGCGCAAGGGCGCCAGACCTTCGAGCAGATCCAGCGCCGCTACCGGGCGGATGCCGAGTTCCGCCGCACGGTCGATCGCTATGTCGGTGAGTTCGAGCGGCTGCTCGGCGAGGTGACGAAGAACGACCGCGACACCAAGCGCGCGGACGCCTACCTCACCTCGGAGACGGGCAAGGTCTACACCATGCTTGCGCATGCCAGCGGCCGGTTCGACGAGGCGTGAGGCGCGGATCGTGAGGCGGGTTCGGTCTCACCGAGCCCGCCTCAGAGCGCGATAGACCCGGTCGCTCCATGAAAAAGGCCCCTATCGCATGCGAGCGACGGGGGCCTTTTTCATGCGGGGTCGCGGTTCGCGAAAACCGTCTCATACGGTTTCCGCTTGATCGCCTCGGTGCCGCTTTCCGTCATCCCGGGGCCGCGCAGCGGAACCCGGGATCCACCCGTGATGCGACACCGAATTGTGGCGTCGCGGCCCGTCATGAATTCCGGGCTCGCTTAGCATCGCCCCGGAAGGACGGGGTCGAACCGAACCGATCACCGGAAACGGTATCACTCCATCACGGCGGCCTTCATGATCACCACCATCGTCGCCCGGCCCGGCTCGTCGCCGAAGCAGCGGATGCTGTGGGGGCGGTCGCAGCGGTAGCGCAGGGTCTCGCCGGCATTGGCCCGCTGCACCTCGCCGGCCACTTCGACCTCGAAGCTGCCCTCCAGCACCGACAGCGACTCGACCGAGCCGCGTTGGTGCGCGTCGGATTCGAGCACGCCGCCGGGATCGGCGGTGACGTCGTACCATTGCAGCCACTCGACGGTCTTGATCCAGCCGATGATGGCCAGCCGCACCTTGCCGTCGTCGGAGACGAGACGCGGCGTGTCGGCCCGGGAGAAGCGCTCGATGAACGGCTCCTCGTCGGAGGTGGCGAGCACCCGCTCGATCGACACGTCGAGCGCCTGGCTGAGGCGCCAGATCGTGGCCAGCGTCGGGTTGGTCTCGTTGCGCTCGATCTGGCTGATGATCGACTTCGCCACGCCCGATTGCTCGGCGAGTTCGGAAAGCGAGAGGTTGTAGGCCTTGCGCAGACGCTGGATCGTCTTGCCGAGCTGGCCCGAGAGCACCTGGGCGCCGCTGGCGAGATCCTTCGGCCGTCCGCGTTCGAGGCTTGCCGCTATGTCCTGCATCACGTCGGTCCGCTGAACGTGCCCGCCGGGGCATTCGCGCGCCGAAAGCCCCCCTCACGGGCGGATCGGATCACGACGTCGTGGGCGGGGCACCGGAAGGCGTTCCGTTATCCGAACGAGCGTTTGGTCTGTCAAACGCAAAACGACGGCGAAGGCCGGGTTTTGCCCTGGCAGGTCTCCTTCGCGCGGGTCTACTGCCAGAGGGCGAAGAAGTGGTGGAGCGGGCCGTGGCCGTGGCCGATCGGCACGGAATCCGCGGCGCGGATCGCCGCCGTCACGTAGGTCTTGGCGCCGCCCACCGCCTCGGCGAGGCCCTGGCCGCGGGCGAGTCCGGCCGCCACCGCCGCCGAGAGGGTGCAGCCGGTGCCGTGGCTGTTGCGGGTCTCGATCCGCGGGGCCGCGAACCGGCGCAGCGTCCCGTCGACGCTGATGAGGTGATCGACGCTCTCGCGGCCTTCGCCATGACCGCCCTTGATCAGCACCGCCCGTGCGCCCCGCTCCAGCAGCCGCCTGGCTTGGCCCACGGCCTCGTTCTCGTGCCCGGCTTGGGCCTCGCCCAGCAGCGCCGCCGCCTCCGGCAGGTTGGGGGTGATGACGGTGGCGAGCGGCATCAGCTCGCCGCGCAGGGTCTCGACGGCTTCCTGCGAGATCAGCCGGTCGCCGCTGGTGGCGACCATGACGGGATCGAGCACCACCGGGATGCCGGCGGCGTGCCGCCGCAGCCCCTCGGCCACCGCCCGGATGGTCTCGGGCCGCGAGAGCATGCCGATCTTCACCGCGCCCACGGCGAGATCGGAAAATACCGAGTCGATCTGCGCCGCGACGAAGTCGGCCGGCACGTCGTGGATTGCCTGCACCCCGCGGGTGTTCTGCGCCGTGAGCGCCGTGACGACGCTGGCCCCGTAGACGCGCAGGGCCGCGAAGGTCTTGAGATCGGCCTGGATGCCGGCGCCCCCGCTCGAATCCGAGCCGGCGATGGTCAGGGCGATGGCAGTCATGGGCGTCTCCCGGCGTCTGTTCTTATGGCGTCGGCCTCTTGTAGAGCCGTATCCGGCCGGATTGCATCAGGCCGGCCTCTCCAGGTCTTTGTCCAGATCTTCGTTCCGACGCGCATTCCCGCGGCGGACCGGCGATCCTTTCGCCGGGCGGCGCTAGGTTTCTGTTTTTGCATCATCTTATTCCGAAAGCCGCAAACCACCTTTCGGGATGATGCTCTAGCGGGTTCCCGCGCCCCCGCGCTGGGCCAAAGCCTCGTCGACCCGCGCGCGCAGATCCCGCGCCTTGGCCTCGGTCGCGCCGCCCTTGAACAGGGCGCCGATCAGCGCCACGCCGTCGGCGCCGGCCCGGATGACGGAGGCCGCGTTGCTGGCGTCGATCCCGGCGATCGCCCCCAGCGGCAGGGCCTGGCCGCGGGCGAGGCGGCCGCGGAACACGATCCGCTGCAGCCCGTCGAGGCCGACCGGCGGGTCCGGATTGTCCTTGCTGGTGGTGGCGAACACGCCGCCGATGCAGGCGTAGTCGATGGGAAGGCGGTAGAGTTCGTCGGCCTGGGCGCCGGTCTTCACGGTGAGCCCGATGATGGCGCGGGGGCCGAGCAGGCGGCGCGCCTCCTCGGGGTGCAGGTCGGACTGGCCGAGATGCACGCCCTCGACGCCGGCGGCCAGCGCGAGGTCGATCCGGTCGTTGACGAGGAGCGGCGCCCGGCCGCCCACCGCCGCGTGGATCGCGCGGATCCGCGCGAGCGCCGCCCGGGCATTCGTCAAATCCTTGTCGCGGTACTGGAGCAGGGTGGTCCCGCCCGCCACCGCCTCCGCCGCCAGGGCGGCGAGCGCCGCCCCGTCGCCGCCGAGCACGCCGACATCGAGGATGCCGTAGAGACGCAGATCGACCGCGATCCCCGCCGATGACGGCCGCGACAAACCGAGCCCCGTTCCGATGCTCATGCCTGTCCTCCGTCCCGTCCGGCCGCCATGGTGGCCCCTTCGCTGATCCATCCGGTCTAGCAGGATCGGCCTGCCGCGGCGACCGTGACCGCAAGCGCCGGCGGAAACTCTGCGAATGACTCCTGCGGATGAGGCCGGACGTTCCGTTGACGGTGCCGGGGCCGATCCGGCAAGAGCGGTGAAGGGGCGGGGAATGCCCGGGGACGAGGGACGCAAGGCCGACGAACGCATGAGCACGGCCCAACCGGGTGTGATTGCCGCCGCGGCGGACAAGGGGGCGCGCACGGACAGCGCCGCCTCCAATGCCTCCTCCGTGGGGCTCGTGGCCGTGATCGTCGCGGCGACGGACGGTGAGCCGCGCGCGCTGACCGTGCAGGTCGAGGGCCAAGCCAAGGGCCGCGAGAGCGCCCTGCCCGCCGGGCCGCTGGTGCCCGAGCACGCCACCCTGGAGCGCGGCCTCCGGGCCTGGGTCGAGCAGCAGACCCACCAGCGCCTCGGCTATGTCGAGCAGCTCTACACCTTCGGCGACCGCGACCGCGAGGACGGGCAGCACGGCGTGCACCTGCTCTCGGTGGCCTATCTCGCCCTGGTGCGCGAGCTGCGCCCGGCGGGTCTCGCCGAGGCCGCGTGGCGCAACTGGTACCGCTACCTGCCCTGGGAGGATTTTCGCGAGGGCCGTCCCCCGGCGCTGGCCGAGATCGAGCCGCGCCTGATGGCCTGGGTCGCCGCCGCCGCCGATCCGAAGCTGCGGCGCCTGCGCGAGGACCGGGTCGGCCTCAGCTTCGGCATCGGCGGCGCCTGGAACGAGGAGCGCGTGCTGGAGCGCTACGAGCTGTTGTTCGAGGCCGGCTTGATCCCCGAGGCCAACGGGCAGACCGGCGCGGCCGTGCCCGACGACGTGGCGATCACCGGGCAGCCGATGGCCCACGACCACCGCCGGGTGCTCGCCACCGCGATCGGTCGCCTGCGCGGCAAGATCAAGTATCGCCCGGTGGTGTTCGAGCTGATGCCGCCCGCCTTCACCCTGCTCCAGCTCCAGCGCACCGTCGAGGCGCTCTCGGGCACGCGGCTGCACAAGCAGAATTTCCGCCGCCTCGTGGCGCAGCAGGGGCTCGTGGAGGAGACCGAGGCGCTCACCAGCGGCAATGCCGGGCGCCCGGCGCGGCTGGTGCGCTTCCGCCGGGAGGTTCTTCTGGAGCGCCCCGCGCCCGGCGTGCGCCTCACCCCGTCACGGCGGACGGTGTAGGCGCCGTCTCACCCCTGGAAGACGCGGCCGAACTGTTCGGGGCAGCCGGCGACGAGGGTGGGGGCGAGGGGCAGATCGGCGCGGGTGCAGAGGCTGAAGCCGTAATAGGGGGTCAGCAGGTCGGGTTCGGGAACGCGCACCCAGAGGCGGACCTTCGGCCAGTCCTCGTCCACGCTGACGAGGAGCATCTCCTGCGCCCGATCGAAGGCCGCAGCCTGCTCGCGAAACAGCAGCGCGACCGAGCGAATATCCGCAGCAACGACCTGCTTTTGTGCCCAAACCATCGGCAAAACGCCCTCCTTGTGGGCATTTGCCGGCTCGATCGCGGCGACTCAATCGGTCCTGGCGCAGGGCAGTTGCCACAGCGGACCACGGATTAAGGTCTCACGCGGATCGTTCGACACGCCTTCCGATGAGGCCGGCGTGCCTGCAGCGGGCGTCCGGATCGCGGGCTCGGCGCTGCCGAGCCCGCGTCATCCGAGCGGATCCGGCCTTAGGCCTGCGTTTCCTTCTTGCGGCGCGGGGCCCGGCGCTTCTTCTCCGGAGCGGGCTCCGGCTCGGCCGCCACCGGCTCGGGGGCCGCCTCGACTTCGGGCTCCGGATCGGCGCGGCGGCGCTGCTGGCCCAGGCCGAGGGCACGCGCCAGTTCGGAACGCTGCTCGGAATAGCTCGCCGACGTCATGGGGTAGTCGTTGGGAAGGCCCCACTTCGCGCGATACTGCTCGGGCGAGAGACCGCGCAGGGTGAGGTGGCGGCGCAGCGTCTTGTAGGGCTTGCCGTCCTCGAAGCTGATCAGGAAGTCGTGACTGATCGACTTGCGGATCTCCTGCGGCGTCGCCTTGGGCGGGCCGGTCTCGGCGGAGGGGCGGCCGCTCAGGCTGACCGTACGGATCGCTTCGTGCACTTCACCGAGAAGTTTCGGCAGCTCGGCGCTCTGAACGTGATTGTTGCTGACATAGGCAGAAACAACGTCGGCCGTGAGGGTAACGAGGCGGGCTGTTTCCGCGTCTTGTTCACTGGTGTCCATGGCGCAATCTTCTGTGAGTGGGGATTAGCTGCAATACGGTAAGCTCAGGGCCTTCGAGGAGCAAGACATCGTTCGCGAAATCGGATGCGCGCAGGTCGAAGAAAATGGAACCTGACGTGTGTTTGTGTGCAGCTCGAAAGGAAAAAACGTCAATGTGAAGCTGTGCGGGATAATGATTACGCCCAACTTCCGGGTATCTTCGATCAGCCGGTTGAAATATTGCAAATGTTAAGTTGCATGCTGACGCTGCGCGGAAAGCCATGCGATTTCAACGGTTTGAAAATTTGATCGACCGCCCGGTTCATCCCTCCGCACGGAGCGTGACGTCGCCGGTTCGAACCTTGCGGGCATGGCAGTCCGATACGCCTCTCGGTTGCGACACCCTGTCGCGGGATTACGTATTTTCTGTGGATTTCCGAATTTGAAATTAGTGGGCGCGGATGTGCCGACGCAACGCGCCCGGTTCTGCCGGTTGTCGGGCGAGACGCATCTTCACCTCCGCCGCCTCATGATGCGGAAGGGCGCGGAAACAACAGGGCGGTCCGCTGGAAGCACTCCGCGCCGGGCCGAGGATGAAGGCTTCGAGCCGGTGGAACGGCGCTTCGAATTCTGTGCCGCAAGAGCGGCGCGCCGAAGGACTTGAATCCTTGCCGGCTGTCGGCAGGCCGGTCTTGCAAGGCTTTGGCGGCTTGTCTGGGAATACGAGGGCAATGCTGCCAAAGCCGCCATCGCGGGCCGCTTCGTCGAGGTTTCGTCGCGATGTCGTTGCGCCGCGACGGGTCCGGCACCGCGCCGGTCGCGCGGTGCCGGTCCATTGTCGGGCCGGGTTGGGCCGGCGGATCAGTCGAGCCCGAGCATCAGCCCGAGATTCTGCACCGCCGCACCCGAGGCGCCCTTGCCGAGATTGTCGAGGCGACCGACCAGCACCGCCTGGCCATGGCTGTCGGAGCCGAAGACCCGCAATTCGAGCCGGTCGGTGTCGTTGAGGGCTTCCGGTTCGAGGCGCTCGCGATGGGCGCCTTCCTCGGCGCCGCGCACGACCTTCACCAGCGGCGTGTCCGCGTACCAGTCGGCCAGCGCATCCTCGAGCTCGCCCGCGCCCGGGCGGCCGGGCAGGGCGCCGAGATGCAGCGGGATGCTGACCAGCATGCCCTGGCGGAAGTTGCCGACGGACGGAATGAAGATCGGCCGACGGGTCAGCCGGCTATAGGCCTCGATCTCCGGCAGGTGCTTGTGGCCGAAGCCGAGCCCGTAGAGCTGGAACGGCGCCCCATCCCCGCGCTCGTAGGCCTCGATCATGCTGCGGCCGCCGCCGCTATAGCCGCTCACCGCGTTGATGCTGATGGGATGGTCCGATGGAATCAGGCCCCGCTCCACCAGCGGACGCAACAGAGCGATCGCCCCGGTCGGGTAGCAGCCGGGATTGGCGACCCGGCGGGCGCCGCGGATGGCGTCGGCCTGATCCGGCGCCATCTCGGCGAAGCCGTAGACCCAACCCGGGGCGATGCGGTGGGCGGTGCTGGCGTCGAGCAGCTTCGGGCCGCCCTCTCGCAGGCTGTCGGCGAGGGCGGCGGTCTCGCGGGAGGCGTCGTCGGGCAGGCAGAGCACGACGAGATCGACCTCTTCGAGGATCGCGCGCTTCGCACCCGCATCCTTGCGGCGCTCGTGCGGGATGCTGACGAGGCGCACCCTGCCCTCCCGCTCCAGGCGCTCGCGGATGCCGAGGCCGGTGGTGCCGGCCTCGCCATCGATGAACACCCTGGGGGGGCTGACGCCGTCGGACATCGCAACAATCCTCGCTCGGCCCGGATCCGGGCCGCTGTGACAAAGGGAGCTCCCGGCCGCGTCGGGCACTTCCTGAAAATTACGCTTCGGTGGCGCGGAGGTGGAAGCTTCCTCCGTCCCTGTCAACGCCCCGTTGCGCCCGCATCCGGCCCGCCACGTCATCCTCCGGTGGACCGGCGCGGCGCGGCCGGAACCCACGATGACGCCCTCTGTTGACAGCCGAATGTCGCTCAGGAGGCGAAAACGATGTCAGGAACCGCGAAGAAGACCGATCCGAAGCTCTGGGACAAGGTCAAGAAGGAGGTCACGCAATCCTCCAAGGGCGGCAAGCCCGGCCAGTGGTCGGCCCGCAAGGCGCAGATGGCCACCAGCGAATACAAAAAGGAGGGCGGCGGTTACGCCGGCAAGAAGACCGGCGACAACCACCTCAAGCAATGGACCGAGGAGGAGTGGGGTACGAAGTCGGGCAAGGAAAGCGGCAAGACCGGTGAGCGCTACCTTCCCAAGAAGGCGCGCGAGAAGCTGTCCGACTCCGAATACGCGCGCTCGACCGCCAAGAAGCGCGCCGATTCCGCCAAGGGCAAGCAGCATTCCAAGCAGCCCGCGGACGTGGCGAAGAAATCGGCCTCCGCCCGCGACACCGGGGCCAAGTCCGGCAAGACCTCGAACAAGGGCGGCCATGGCGGCGCAACCAAGGCGGAGCTGATGCAGCGCGCCCGCAAGCAGGACATTCCCGGCCGCTCGAAGATGACGAAGGGTGAGCTGGAGCGCGCGCTCGCGTCCTGATCATCGCGGGGCGGAGCGGGGCGACCCGTTCCGCCCTCCTCAAAAGCGCGCCGCTGTGCTTGTTTCCCGCACCGGCACGGTCGGGTCGGCGACCGTCCTAGTGTCGGTCCCTCAAGCCTCATACCAGAGCCGGTGGATCCCTTCGGGATCGCGGATCGGGTCTTCGCTCAAGCGCCGCGCGCGTGCTGAGACGGCGTCCGCTTCGAGCAGGCGAACACGAGATCAGTTCTCGTCGGGGCCCGCGGCCGAGGGCTCGGGTTCGTCGGCGGTGTAGCCTTCGAGCCAATCCAGGCTCTCCTGGGAACCCGCCTCGTAGGGATTGGCGGAATCGGGCTTGCCCATCGTCTTGGCGGCCCTGCCCTCTTCGAAGATCTTGCTCGATATCACGGCCATCGACCGCTCCTTTCTCGATGCGTGCCCGGCGCGGCGCCGGGCCGGAGGTGCGGGAGAGAAGTGCCCCGGCCCGGCCGGGGTTCCCCCTTATGGCAGTGCCGGGTTCAGGCGACCGGATCGATGTCCTGGGGCGGCTTGACCTCGGCGCGGTGGAGCCGGCTCAGCAGCACGAGCAGGGGGCCCGGCAGCGGGGCTTCGAGGGTGTCCGGAGCGAGGATGTCCACGTTCGCGACGCGGCGGCGGTCGGGCCGCGGCTCGCGCTTCACGATGACGGGGGAACGACGACGGACGGATCTGGGTGTCATGACGCGACGAAACTCATGGGGCGCCTGATGGACGAGGCTCGAAGAGGCGCCCCGCACGCGCCCCGGCAACCGGGATGACCCCGCCGGCCATGGGGCCGACGAGGGGCGAGGCGGGACGCTTCGGATCGTGTGAACGCCGCCTCCCGGCGCCGGTTCCACTGACCTCGTCTACGAATTAAACATTATGCCTGTGGATTAAGCATGTTTCGCCTTGCCTGTGCTTTTGGTGACATGCAGCCGAGCCGCCTTGCAAATGCGGCGCGGGCGCGCGTGAAGTGCGTGGCCCTGGCGGCGGGAGGGTGGTAGAGGGCGGCCCATGCTCGAAGGTCTGCCGCCGCACCGACCCACGCACGTCCTGCGCCTGATCACGGACGAGCCCTCCGCTCGCGCCATGACCGAGCTTCTGGGCGAGATGTTCGATCCCATGGAGACGGCGGTCGCCGCCTTCGAGGTGGAGGAGACCGGCGCGTGGCGGCTGGAAGCCTACTTCTCGGAGGAGCCCGACGCGGAGATGATCCGCGACCTGATCCGCCCGGTGGTCGGCGCGCAAGCGGACGAGGCCGCCTTCGAGACCATCGACCAGCAGGACTGGGTGCGCGCCTCGCTGGAGGGGCTGAAGCCGGTCCGCGCCGGGCGCTTCCTCGTCCATGGCAGCCACGACCGGGATCAGGTGCGGGCCAACGACCTCGCCATCGAGATCGAGGCGGCGCTCGCCTTCGGCACCGGCCACCACGGCACCACGCTTGGCTGCCTGCGGGCCCTGGTGGCCGAATTGAAGCAACGGCGCCCGGCGCGGATCCTCGATGTCGGCACGGGCACGGGTATCCTGGGCTTTGCCGCCGCCAAGGCGCTGCACACGCCGGTGGTGGCCGGAGACCTCGATCCGGAGGCGGTGACGACCGCCCACGGCAATGCCCGGCTCAACGGGCTCGGGCCCTACATGCGCCTCTACACCGCGCCGGGCGTGCGCCACGCCCTGGCCGACCGGTCCCGCCGCTTCGACGTGGTGTTCGCCAACATCCTGGCCCGCCCGCTCAAGCGGCTCGCCCCCACGCTCACCGCCGTGGTGGCCGATGACGGCGTGCTGATCCTGTCCGGCCTGATCGAGCGCGACGTGCCCGGCGTGCTCTCGACCTACCGCCACCGCGGCTTCCATCTCGCCCGCTCCGGCGTGATCGAGGGGTGGGCGACGCTGGTGCTGCGCCGGGGCGGGGCGGCGGCGCGCCCGCGCTGACGAGGGTGTCGCGGGGGCGCTCGACGCGGTAGGTTTCCGCCATGACGACATCCCCTCCCCGCTTCCAGACCTTCGACGATCCGAGCCACGCCAAGGGATCCGAGCGGATCGAGGCCCTTCGCGCGGCGCTCCGCGAAATCCGCGCCGACGGCTTCGTGGTGCCGCGGGCCGACGAGCATCAATCGGAATACGTGCCGGCCCAGGCCGAGCGCCTCGCCTGGCTCACCGGCTTCACCGGCTCGGCCGGCCTCGCGGTGGTGCTCACGGAGGCGGCCGCCCTGTTCGTCGATGGCCGCTACACCCTTCAGGCGCCGGAGCAGGTCGATACCGGCACGATCACCGTGGTCCCGCTCACGGAAGCGACGCCGGAGGCGTGGCTCGGCACCCATCTGAAGCCGGGCCAAGTGCTCGCCTACGATCCCTGGCTCCACACGCCCGATGGCGTGGCCCGCCTGGAGCGCGCCGCGTCCAAGGCGGGCGCGACCTTGCGCCCGGTGCCGGACAACCTCGTGGATGCGGTCTGGGCCGGGCGGCCCCGGCCACCGTCAGGCCGCGTCGTGGCCCATCCCGACGCGCTGGCCGGCGAGACGCGGGGCGAGAAGCTCGACCGCATCCGCGCCGCGCTCGCGGAAGGCGGGCTCGACGCCCTGGTGATCTCCGATCCGCACAACCTCGCCTGGACCTTCAACCTGCGCGGCGCCGACATCCCGCACACACCGCTGGCCCTCGGCTACGCGCTCGTGCCCCACGAGGGCCGGGCGAGCCTCTATCTGACCTCGCCGGACATCGAGGCGGATCTGCGCGCCGCGCTCGCCGGGCTCGCCGACATCCGCCCGCGCGCCGCGTTCGAGGCGGATCTCGCCGGCCTCTGCAAGGCGGCCGCGCGCGTGCGGCTCGATGCGGCGACGGGGGCCTCCGCCCTCAAGGACCGCGTCGAGGCGGCGGGCGGCGTCGCCGATCTCGGCGCCGATCCGGTCACCGCGATGAAGGCGATCAAGAACGCCGCCGAGATCGCCGGCACCCGTGCCGCGCATCATCGCGACGGGCTTGCCGTGACCCGCTTCCTCGCGTGGCTCGACCGCGCCGCAGCCGAGGGGGTGAGCGAGATCGCCGCCGTCGAGGCGCTGGAGGATTTCCGCCGGGAGAGCGGCCTGCTGCGGGACGTCTCCTTCCCGACGATCTCCGGCTCGGGCCCCAACGGCGCCATCGTCCATTACCGCGTCACCCGCGCCACCGACCGCACCGCGCAGCCCGGCGAGCTCTTCCTGATCGATTCCGGCGCGCAATACGCCGACGGCACCACCGACATCACCCGCACCGTCGCGATCGGCACGCCGACGGACGAGATGCGCGACCGCTTCACCCGCGTGCTCAAAGGCCACATCGCCATCGCCCGCGCCAGCTTCCCCGAGGGCACGACGGGGGCGCAGATCGACGCCTTCGCCCGGGCGAGCCTTTGGGAGGCGGGCCTCGATTACGATCACGGCACCGGCCACGGCGTCGGCGCCTTCCTCTCGGTCCACGAGGGCCCGCAGCGCATCGCCAAGACCGGCACGGTGGCCTTGAAGCCCGGCATGATCCTTTCGAACGAGCCGGGCTATTACCGGACGCGTGCCTACGGCATCCGCATCGAGAACCTGATCCTCGTGGAGGCGCGGACGATCCCTGGCGGCGACCGCCCGATGCTCGGCTTCGAGACCCTGACGCTCGCCCCCATCGACCGCCGTTTGATCGATCCGGCCCTGCTCCGTCCGGCCGAGACGGCTTGGCTCGACGCCTACCACGCGCGGGTGCGCGAAGCCCTCTCGCCGGATCTCGACGCGCCGACGCGGGATTGGCTCGCGGCGGCGACGCGGCCGCTCGGGGCGCGATAGGGCAATCCCGTCGGCGATGAAGATCGTCTACGGCAGCCACGCCCTCGATACCCTCACGGAGCGTGGCATCGAACGCGAATGGGTCGCGCGGAGGCTGGCGAAACCGGACCGCGTCGAGCCGGACCCCGTCCATCCGGATCGGATGCGTGCCTTTCGGACTCTGCCCGAGCGCGACGGGCGCGTGCTGCGCGTGGTATATGTCCCCGTGCCGGGTGGCGCGCGCGTGGTGACGATGTTCCTTGATCGCGGCAGGAGGAGGAAGGCGTGAAGAGCGGCTACGATGCCGAGAGCGATGCGCTCTATCTCCGCTTCACCGAGACACCCATCGTCGAGAGCGAGGAGGTGCGGCCTGGGATCGTCCTCGATTTCGATGCCGAGGGCCGGATCGTCGCACTCGAGATCCTGGACGCGACCGAACATCTGGCGAGCGGCACCGACCTCGCCGCTCTGACGGCCGCCTGAGACGCACCCCTCGACGATGCCCGAGCGTTCCGCAATCCTGTTCGTGTGCCTGGGCAACATCTGCCGTTCGCCGCTTGCCGAGGCCGCCTTTCGGCGGGAGGCGGAGCGGATCGGGCTCGACGTCGCGGTCGATTCCGCCGGGACCGGCGACTGGCATGTGGGCGAGCCGCCGGACCGCCGCGCCATCGCGGTGGCGCGGGCGAACGGCGTCGACATCTCCGGCTATCGCGGACGGCAGGTCACGGCGGCCGATTTCGACCGCTTCGATCACGTCGTCGCCCTGGATCTCGCCAACCTCGCTAGGCTGCGGGCCCTGCGGCCGGCCAAGTCACGGGCGGACCTGAGCCTGCTCCTCGACCACGTGCCGGGCCGTGAAGGAGAGCCGGTGGCCGACCCCTATTACGGGGCTGATGCGGGTTTCGACACGACCTGGGCCGACGTGACGGCAGGGGCGCAGGTCCTCGCCCGCCGGCTCGCGGGACCGGAATGAGCGGCCTCGCCCGGCACGCGGCCGACCTCGTCGGCGTGCCCCTTGCCGAGGCGCGGCCCATGGCGGGCGGCGACCTTTCGCAATGCCTGCACCTGCGGTTGGAAGACGGGCGCGAGGCGGTGGCGAAGACCGGGCCGGCGCCGCGGGAAGAGGCGCGGATGCTCGCGGCACTGGCCGCGGCCGGCGCCCCGGCCCCCGCGGTGCTCGCCGTGGACGAGACGGCGCTCGTCCTCGAATGCCTGCCCGATACGGGCGCAGGACCCGGCGCCGAGGCCGATCTCGGCCGGGTCGTCGCCCGCCTGCATGCCGCCGAGGGCGGGCGCTATGGCTGGCCTGCCGATTACGCCTTCGGCCCCGTCGTCATCGCCAACGGCTGGAGCGACGACTGGCCGGCCTTCTGGGCCGAGCGCCGCCTGCTCTGCCATGCCCGCCACCTCCCTGCCCCGCTGATCCGCCGGATCGAGACCCTGGCCCGCGACCTTGAGAACCGTCTGCCGCGGCGGCCGCGCCCTGCCCTGCTCCACGGCGACCTGTGGGGCGGCAACGTGCTCTATGCCGGCAACCGGGTCTCAGGGCTGATCGACCCCGCCTGCTATCACGGTCATGCCGAGGTCGATCTGGCGATGCTGAGCCTGTTCGGACGGCCCGGCCCCGCCTTCCGCGAGACCTACGGCGCGTCCGAGCCCGGCGCGGCCGAGCGCGCGCCGATCTACAAGCTCTGGCCGGCCCTCGTGCATTGGCGCCTGTTCGGCGACGGCTATCGCGGCATGGTCGAGGGTTTCTTGGAGATGGCCGGGGTGTGACCGCTGCGGGCGTCGGTGGTGCCCTGCCGAGGCAAGCCGCGCGCAGGTCTCGACGCACCCTTCGTCAAGGCGAGGTGATCGGGGCTCTCGAAGGAGACCGCTCAGAACATCCCGTTCGCGTTAGCGGAGGTTTCGGGCAGGGTCTGCATCACGTCCCAATGCTCGACGATCCGGCCGTCGTCGTCGAGGCGGAAGATGTCGATAGCTGCGTAGTCGTGGTCCCCCGGCCAGTGCTGGAGACAGTGCAGCACGACGCAATCGCCCTCCGCGATCGCCCGTTTCACCTCGACCCGCTTGCCCGGCCACTCGCGCGCCATGCGCTCGAAATAGGCGATGAAGCCGTCCTTGCCGCTCGCCACGTGCGGGTTGTGCTGGATGTACTCGTCTCCGGCATAGCGCTCGATCGCTTCCCGCGGTCGGCAATCGTTGAACATCAACTCGTAGAAGGCGACGACGTTGGCCTTGTTCTTCGCGAGGTCGGTCATGCGGTCGCTCCCTGTCGGCGGACGGTGTGCGATCATGCCCGAACGGCGAAGGTTCGTCGTCAGCGCGGCACTGAGAGGCCCGCGACCGCAGGGCGGTGTCGCCCTGCCGTGGAGTAAGGCGGTCGTTCCCCCTACTCCGCCGGGGCTGGCATGGCCGACAGCCGCGGCTCGAAACGGCCCTCGCCGGCCGACTTCATCTCCAGGCGCTGGTCGTGATGCTTGTTCAGGGTCGAGCGGTGGCCGATCGAGACGAGGGTGGTGCCGGGCAGGGTCTCGCGCAGCATCCGGTAGATCGTCGCTTCGGTCTCCTCGTCGAGGGCGGCGGTCGATTCATCGAGGAACAGCCAGTCGGGCTTGGCCAGGATCGCCCGCGCGATGGCGAGGCGCTGCTGCTCGCCGCCCGACAGGCGCCGGTCCCAGCTGTCGACCGCGTCGAGCTGGTCGGCGAGCTGCGGCAGCTGCGCCGCCCGCAGGGCATCGCGGATCGCCTCGTCGGAGAAGGTATCGACCGTGTGCGGGTAGGCCACCGCGCCGCGCAGCGAGCCGAGCGGGATGTAGGGCCGCTGCGGCAGAACCAGCGCCGATTGCCCGGCCGGCACGTCGACCCGGCCCTTGCCGAAGGGCCAGATCCCGGCGATCGCCCGGAACAGGGTCGATTTGCCCGAGCCCGAGGGGCCGCTGAGCAGGGTCGCGCGGTTCTTGGGCAGTTCGAACGAGGCGCCGCGCACGATCTCGCGGCCGTCGGGGAGCGCGAGGGTGAGGTCGCGCGCGGTCACGGCGCCGGCGGTGTCGTTGCCGTTGGCGAGGCCGTAGCCCGCGCCCGCCAGGGCCTCGGCCTTGGTCATCGCCCGCTTGAACGAGCCGAGACGGATCGTGTTCGCCTTGTAGGCCGCGAGGATGGTGTAGGAATTGATGAAGAAGTTCAGCGAGTTCTGAACGTTGCTGAACGCGTTCGAGGTCTGCTGCAGCGCGCCCAGGGTGATCTTCTTGGCGAAGAACGACGGGGCGGCGATGACGAGCGGGAAGATCGTGCTCGCCTGCCGGTAGCTGAAGGTGAAGGCGATCAGCTTGATGCGGCGGAAGATGATGCCGACGTAGTTGTCGACGATGGCGTGGAACAGCGTCGAGAGCCGCGAGGATTCGGCCCGCTCACCGCGCAGCAGCGCGATCTGCTCCGAGTAGATGCGGTTGCGCGCCAGCGCGAAGCGGAAATCCGCCTCGACCTGCTCCTGCCGGTAATCGAGGCCGATGAGCGGCTTGCCGATCAGGTGGGTGAGCCACGTGCCGACCACGGCGTAGGCGATCACCAGCCAGACCAGGAAGCCCGGGATCACCGTGTCGGTGAACGGCAGCACGAAGTCGCGCGAGAGCGTCCACAGGATGACGATGAAGGAGACGAGCTGCGCGGCCTGCGACAGCAGCCGGGTCGAGAGGGTCGTCGTCTGGGCGATGAAGTTGTTGACGTCCGACTGGATGCGCTGGTCCGGGTTGTCGGCGTGCTCGTCGACGAAGGGGATGCGGTAATGCGTGCCCTCGCCCAGCCAGCGCTCATAGAGGTTGTGGGTGAGCCAGGTGCGCCAACGGAGCTGCAGGCCGGAATCGACGTAGATGTCGAACATGCCGATCACGACGTTGAGCACCGCCAGCGGCACGAAGATGTAGCCGAGCTGATACCAGAAGGACGGCGCGTCGAATTCCTGCAGCGCGTTGTACATGTCGCGGTAGAAGAAGTTGAACCGCAGCGTCAGCGCCACGTCGGCGAAGTTCACGAAGATCGACAGCGCGACGAGGTTGCGGCCGATCTGACCCTCGGTGCGTCCGAAGCGGCGGAACATGCCGATTTCCCGGCTCGGCGCGTCGTGGCTCGCGAAATAGGGGTCGGCGATCAGGGTGATGTCGCGGATCGGCTTCCAGTGCGACACGGCGAGCACGATGGCGGCGAACACCACCGATCCGGTCGCCGCGAAATCCGGCGGCAGCAGCGCCGCGACGGTGGCGGGCAGCGCACCCATGGCGGCCAGCGTCTTGGCGCCCGCGAGCACGAGGTAGCCGACGCCGTAGACCGAGACGAAGATCTTGAGATAGGCCGAGAGGGTGTTCGAGGCGACGAGGATGCCGGCCATCGCAAAGCCCGCCAGCGAAACGTAGAGCGGCGGACTTGGAATCCCTGGCATCGCAAGAAGCAGGAGCGCGACGAGCGCGGTCAGCACGGCCTGGATGCCGAGCCTGCTCTTCAATGCCGCCACGCGGATCACTCCCTCTCGTTGCACCGGTCCCGCCCCACCCCCGTCTCGGGCGATGCGTCGGCCACCGGCTCCATCGCCGCATTCGGCGGCCCTGACCATCCGTCATGGCGAGAACGTGGCGTGGGGCCGCACCTGTCACGTGAAATTTCGGTCATGTCCCGGCGCGCGGCGGTCGCACCTCAGCGCCGCGCGCCCTCAGGTGCGACACCTTGCATCGCCTCGGGCCGCCCCGGATCGTCTCCGGTCGTCAGTTGGCGTCCCAGTTCCAGTCGCCGTAATCTGGCTCGCGGCAGCGATAGCCGATCGGACATTGCGGGTTGTCGCGGGTGGGGACGAAGCGCAACTCGGCGATCTCGGCGAGGTCGCAGAAGCTGCGGTCACGCACGAAGCGTTCGGGCGGGCGCCCGCCGAAGCCGAGCGTCACCGCGCCCTCCGCCTTCACGATGGCCATCGCCTCCGCACAGGTCGGGCGCGCCGACTGCGTGCGCGGCTGGGCGAAGGCGGGGTCGTGGGCGAAGGGCGACGCCAGAAGGGGCGCCAGTGCCGAGCCGAGAACGGCGAGGGTGACAGGTTTCATCACGCAGGTACGGCCGACGGCCGATCGCGGCCGCCAAGCTTGACCATGGCAGGTTCCATCTGCGGCGGGAAGGGGTTGCCGTGCCTGTGCCGCATTCCCGGCGTCTACCCTGGCAGGCGGGCCACGGCGGGGCCTCGCGACCGGCCTGTCGTGGCGCGCTGTCCGATGGACGCGTGGGCGCCGCTGAAGCCTCGAGCGAGGGCTGATCGACGGCTTATCGAGGACTTGGCGATCGGCCGATTTTCCGGCATCTCGGTTAACAAACGATGACCGCCTTCGCGGGTGATGCGGCCGGCTCGGCCGCCGGATGTGCCAACGGGTGTGCGAGGGGCGTGCCGCGCGATGCGGGCGGCCTCAGGTCGAGGATGCGGCCGAGCGTGCAACCGCCCGGCGAGGTTTCGAAAAGGTCGTCTCGGACGCTAGGATGACGATGTCGGGAGCACAGACCGAAGGGGCAGCGACGGGGCCGATGACCGCGGATGTCATGCCGGATACGGGCGGAGCCGGTGCGCCGCGGGACGCCTCCTCCGCGGCGCTGTCGCGGCGTCTCGCCATCCCGGTGATCCTCGCCGCGGGCTGGGGCGCCCTGTTCGCCTATACCCTGATCGTGCTCACCGACGACGGACCCGTGGCGGCCTCCGCCGGGCCGACCCGATTCGTCGCGACCGAGGGCATCGACGTTCCGGAGGTGCGCCTGCCCGAGCCGGAGCGTAAGGCTGCGCCCGCCGCCGGCCCGGCGCGGGTGCTGACGGTCGCCGCGCCTGCTCCGCCCCTGGAGACGGTCGTGCCCCCGGCCGAGCCGCGGCCCGCCGCACCGCTGGTGGAGCGCGCCGCCTTCGTCGGCATCTGGGGACCGAACGCGGTCGCCTGCGGCCAGCGCCAGCGCCGACGCGGTTTCCTGCCCGCGACGATCACCGAGGACGGCGCCAAGGCCGGGCGCACCGTCTGCCGCTTCCGCAACAACCGCCGCGAGGGCAGCGCCTGGACCATGGCCGCCGATTGCAGCGAGCGCGGCCGCCGCTGGACCTCCCAGGTCCGCCTCCTCGTCGAGCAGGACCGCCTCACCTGGACGAGCGGGAAGGGCCAAGCGAACTACATCCGCTGCGGGCGCCGATCCGACTGAGCGCTCAGGCGGCCTCGTCGGCTGCGATGAAGCGCGGCCGCAGCGCCCCGGCCCGGAAGACGACTTGCTCCGGCACGAAACGCCACAGGCGCTCGGCGCCCGCGATCGTCTCGGCCTCGGCCGGATCGAGCACGACCTCCGCACGCCCGCTCATCTGCAGCAGGTCGCCGGTGGCGAAATCGGGGAAGACGAGCCCGGCACGCGGGTTCGCCAGCAGATTGCCCAGCGTGTTGAAGAAGCGGTTCCCGGAATAGTCGGGGATCGTGAGGGTGCCGTCCGCGCCGATCCGGACGAAGCCGGGCGGCCCGCCCCGGTGCGAGACATCGACCTGCGGCGCGCCGCCGACGCGATCGACGAAGCTCGCGACGAAGAAGGTGTCGGAGGCCGCGACGAAGGCCCGCGCCGCCGCATCGAGCCGCTGCGACAGGACTGCCGCCGATTGTTGCGCCGGCCCGCCCTGCGCCGGCACCGCGTGCCGGACGCGGATGTATTTCGGGCAGTTCCCGAAACTCTGCTCGACGCGGATCGTGAAGCCTCCCGTACCCGCGCGTTCGACGACGCCGTTCAGGCGGTTGCGGCGGCGCGACGCCAACTCGATCCCGAGCAGCGCGACGCCGTCCCCGTCCTCCAGCCCGGCCTCGGCCGGATCCTCGGGCACGCGGCTCCCCTCCACCCGGAGATGGTGCGGGTCGGATGCGCGGAGGAAGCCCGGGGCGCCGTCCCGCAGCGTCGCCCAGGGGCGGTCCTCCCGGTCCACGCTCCCGATCACCGCGAAGGACAGGAGCGGGAAGAACGCTTGGTGCTGCTCGATCAGGTGATCGCGGATCACCCTCGGGCCGAGTTCCGCCATCCGCCCGGCAAGGCCGATGCTCTCTTGTATCGCCACCTCACCCCGGTGCCAGGGCGAGGACGGCCCCTGCTGCGCGCTCATGCCGGGCCTCCCGCCGCGTTGAGGCCGACGGGCGAGGCCGGGAGCGCGACGAAGCCGGGCAGCGCCTCGATCCGGGCGAGCCAGGCGCGGACATGGCGGTAGGGCGCCAGATCGACGTTCCCCTCGGGCGCGGCGGCGATGTAGCTGTAGAGCGCCACGTCGGCAATGGTCGGGCGCTCCGCGGCGATCCAGTCGCGGGAGGCCAGTTCCGCATCGATCAGCCCCAGGATCCGATGGGCACGGGCGATCACCTCCTCCGCATCGAACCGCGCGCCGAACAGCGTGACGAGGCGGGCGGCGCAGGGGCCGAAGGCGATGGGACCGGCCGCGACCGAGAGCCAGCGCTGCACCCGCGCCGCCCCGTCCGCATCCTCGGGCAGCCAGTCGGTGCGGCCGAGCTTCTTCGCGAGGTAGACGAGGATGGCGTTGGAATCCGGCACGATGGTGCCGTCGTCGTCGAGGACGGGGACCTGCCCGAACGGGTTGAGTGCCAGGAAGTCCGGCGCGCGGTTCTGGCCGCCGGCGAGATCGACCTCGACCGCCTCGTAGGGCTGGCCGATCAGCGACAGGAACAGGCGCGCCCGGTGGGCATGGCCCGAGAGCGTCAGGCTGTAGAGCTTCATCGCATCATCTCCTCTGGGCCGCAGGTTCGGCCGTGGGGAGGATCAGACTATTGATGCCTTGCCGGGTGAACCGGCGTTGTAGGTAAGCGACTGTTGCGTGAAGCGGAATAATCGCCACTCTGTTCGCGGCAGGGAGACGGCGCGATGGATCGGCTTCAGGGGATGCGGGTGTTCGTGCGGGTCGCCGAGAGCGGCGGCTTTGCCGGCGCGGCCCGGGCGCTCAACATGAGCCCGCCCGCGGTGACGCGGGCGGTGGCGGCGCTCGAAGCCGCCATCGGCGCGCGGCTCCTCATCCGCACCACCCGCTCGGTGAAGCTCACCGAGGCGGGTGCCCGCTATCTCGAGGATTGCCGCCGGATCTTTTCGGAGCTTGCTGAGGCCGAGGCCGCTGCGGCCGGCTCGACCGCCACGCCCACCGGCACCCTGACGCTGACGGCTCCCGTGCAGTTCGGGCGGCTCTACGTGCTGCCCGTGGTGACCGACTACCTCACCCACCATTCCGCGGTGGCCGTGCGGACGCTGTTCCTCGATCGGATCGTCAACATGGTCGAGGAGGGCATCGATGTCGGTGTGCGGATCGGACACCTCGCCGATTCCGGGCTCACCGCGGTCCGGGTCGGCAGCGTACGCCGGGTCGTGTGCGCGGCGCCGCGCTATCTGGAGCGGCACGGCATGCCGACGGCCCCGCGCGACCTGCGCGCGCATGCGGTGATCGGCTCATCGAACCCCGGCAGCCTGTCGGAATGGCGGTTCGGGCGCGAGCAGCGGACCGCCGTTGCCGTCCAGTCCCGGCTCACCTGCAACACCGTGGATGCGGCGCTCGCCGCGGCCGTGGAGGGCTGGGGGATCGCGCGGCTCCTGTCCTATCAGGTCGCGCCCGCCCTGGCCGATGGCCGCCTGCGCTTGCTGCTCGAGGAGCACGAGGCGGCGCCCGTTCCGATCCACGTCGTGAGCCCGGAAGGGCGGCGGGCCCCGGCCAAGGTGCGGGCCTTCGTCGATCTCGCCGCGACGCGGCTGCGGGCCGACCCGCGGGTGAACCCGGCCGCCGCGTGAGGCGGCCGGTATGGTCCCCGCAGGCGTCGTCAGTACGCGTCGTCAGTACACGTCGGCCTGGTAGCGCCCGGCCTTCTTCAGGGCGGCGAGATAGGCGACCGCCTCGTCGGGGTTCTTGCCCCCGAACTGCGCGGCGACGTCGATGATCGCCCGCTCCACGTCCTTGGCCATGCGCTTGGCGTCGCCGCAGACGTAGAAGTGGGCGCCGCCCTCCAGCCACTTCCACAGCTCGGCGCCGTTCTCGCGCATGCGGTCCTGGACGTAGGTCTTCTCCTTGCCGTCACGCGACCATGCGAGCGAGAGCCGGGTCAGCACCTTGTCGTCCTTCAGGCCGTTCAGCTCGTCCCTGTAGAAGAAGTCGGTCGCCTGCCGCTGGTGGCCGTAGAACAGCCAGTTGCGGCCGGGCGCCTTCGTCGCCGCGCGCTCGCGCAGGAAGGAGCGGAACGGGGCGACGCCGGTGCCGGGGCCGCACATGATCACGTCCTTGGAGGCATCCTCCGGCAGGGCGAAGCCGTGCGCCTTCTGGAGATAGATCTTGACCTTCGTCTGCTCCGGGAGACGTTCGCCCAGATGCGTGGAGGCGACGCCGAGGCGCAGCCGCGAGCGATGATTGTAGCGCACGGCGTCGACCGTCAGCGAGACACGGCCGACATCCATCTTCGGCGAGGACGAGATCGAGTAGAGCCGCGGCTGCAGCTCGTCGAGCGCCTCCAGAAACACCTCGGCGTCGGGCCGGGCGCCGGGGAACTTGTGGAGCGCGCCGAGCACGTCGAGATAGGCGGCATCGCCGTCCGGATCCTCGCCCGCGGCCAGCGCCTGCGCCTTCTTGCGCGCCTCGCCCGAGGTCAGGAGCGAGAGGAGCTGGTAGAGGTTGTCCGGGGCCGCGCCGAGGGAATAGTCGGTCAGCAGCCGGTCGCGCAGGGTCTTGCCGCCGATCTTGCGCTCGGGGCGCGTGCCGAGTTCGGCGATCACCGCATCGACCAGGGCCGGGGCGTTGGCGGGGAACAGCCCGAGGGAATCGCCGGCCTCGTAGATGATCGGCGTGCCCGTCAGGTCGATCTCGATATGCCAGGTCTCCTTCTCGCCGCCCGGGGCGTTGAGGCGCGTACGCGACAGGAAGGTCGCCTCGACCGGGTTCTCCCGGCAGAAGCCCAGCGGCCCGAGTTCCGGCTCCTTCTTCTCCGAAGCGACGGCCGCATCCGCCTTCGGAGCCGCCGCGCCGCCCGAGGCGCCGAACTCCTCGTCGAGCTTCTTCAGCATCCGGAGCGTTTCCTTGCCGCCGGGCTGGCAGAGGTTCAGCCGCTCCTCGTTCTTGAGGAAGATCGCGTTGGCGTAGTCGGCGCAGTTGTAGCCGCACTGGCCGCAATCCTGCTGGGCCATGGCGGCCATCAGCTTCTGCGGCTCCGAGCGGTCCTTGGCGATTGCCATGCGGTCGTTGATCGGCATCGACGGGTCGTGCCAGGGCGCGTCGTCGTTGTCGGCGAGCTTCGGACCCGTCGAGGGCGCTTCGCCGGGCGCGAGCGCGGTGGCGCCCTCGACCGCCGGGCCCAGCAGCGCGGCGAAGTAGCCCGACAGCCAGGAGCGCTGGTCGGCGGTGAACGGGGCGCTCTCGGGGATGAGAACGAGCGGGGGCGCGACGTGCTGGGTCATGCGGCGGCCTTGAGGGCGGGTTGTTCTTCGGCGGCGTCGCGCAGGGCTTCGGGGCCGGTGCGCGCGGTGAAGGCCTGGAAGCTCTCCTCCGGGCCCTGGCGGCGGGCGAGATAGGCGTTGAGCAGGGCCTCGACGCGGGTCGGCACGTCCTCGGCCTTCACCGCCTTCCAGATCTCGGTGCCGATCTTCGGGTTCTCGGCGAAGCCGCCGCCGACCACGACGTCGTAGCCCTCGACGGTGTCGCCCTCCTCCGAAACGACGACCTTGGCGCCGATGAGCCCGATATCGCCGATGTAGTGCTGGGCGCAGGAATGGTGGCAGCCGGTGAGGTGGACGTTCACCGGCACGTCGAGGGCCGGCACGGTCTGCTCGACATGGTCGGCGATGATCATCGCGTGGCCCTTGGTGTCGGAGGCCGCGAACTTGCAGCCGCGGGCGCCGGTGCAGGCCACGAGGCCCGAGCGGATGCCGGCGGCCTTCACCGTGAGCCCGAGCGCGAGCACCCGGGCCTCGACCTCGGCCACCTTGGCGTCCGGCACGCCGGAGAAGATGAAGTTCTGCCACACCGTCATGCGGATCTGGCCGTCGCCGCATTCCGCCGCGATCTTCGCCAGCCCGCGCATCTGGTCTGTGGTCATCTTGCCGACGGGGAGCACCACGCCGACCCAGTTCAGTCCGGGCTGGACCTGGGCATGGACGCCGACATGGCTGAAGCGATCGGTGGGCTTGCGCGGGGCGACATGGGCGGCGTCGACCCGGTCGAGCTTGCGCCCGAGCTTCTCCTCGACGGCGGCGATGTACTTGTCGAAGCCCCAGGCATCGAGGACGTACTTCATCCGGGCCTTGTTGCGGTTGGTCCGGTCGCCGTTCTCGATGAAGACCCGGATGATCGCGTCGGCCACGCGATTGCAGTCCTCGGGCTTGAGGACGATCCCGGTGTCGCGGGCCAGATCCTTGTGGCCCGAGATGCCGCCGAGCACGAGGCGCATCCAGACGCCCGGCGCGACCGCGGCGCCCTCCAGCACCTGGATCGCCTGGAAGCCGATGTCGTTCGTCTCTTCGAGCGCCGGCATCACGCCGCCGCCGTCGAAGGAGACGTTGAACTTGCGCGGCAGCCCGTAGAGCGAGCGGTCGTTCAGGATCCAGTTGTGCCAGGACTTGGTGAGCGGACGGGTGTCCAGCAGTTCCTGCGCGTCGATGCCGGCGGCGGGCGAGCCGGTGACGTTGCGGATGTTGTCGGCGCCCGCGCCCTGCGCGGTCAGGCCGAGATCGATCAGCCCGTCGAGGAAGGGCTGGGCGTGCTCAGGCGCGATCTCGCGCACCTGCAGGCCCGCGCGGGTGGTGACGTGGCTGTAGCCGCCGCCATGGGCGTCCGCGAGGTCGGCGAGGCCGGCGAACTGCCAATGCTGCAGGATGCCGTTCGGAACCCGGATCCGGCACATGTAGGAGGTCTGGGTCGGCGCGACCCAGAACATGCCGTGGTAGCGCCAGCGGAAATTGTCCTCGGGCTTGGGCTGCTTGCCCGTGGCGGCCTCCGCCTTCAGGCGGTTGTGGCCGTCGAACGGATTCTCGGCGCGCTTCCACTTCTCCTGCTCGCAGAGCTTGCCGCCTTCCTTGACGGTGCGGTCCTGCGCCTTGATGTGGATCGCGTCCGGCCCCGTGGGCTCGGCCGGCGCGCCCGCCGGAGCCTGCCCCAGGGCGAGGCCGCCGGTCATCCGGGCGGCGGCGATGCCCGAGGCGAAGCCTTCGAGATACCGCTTCTGCTCGGCGTTGAATTCGTCTGCCATCGCTGCCTCACTCACGCTGCGAGGGTTTTCGGGGCCGGGCCGAACATCAGGTCGTCCCGGTCGTCGGGGGAGAGCGGCGCGCCGGAGCGGATCAGCTCCTTGCAGCGCGCCTGCTCCGAGATGTCGCCGACGAAGACGGCTCCCGCGAGCCGGCCGTCGGCGATGATCAGCTTGCGGTAGAGCCCGGCGGCGGCGTCATGCATCACCACCGCCTCGGCGCCGTCCGGCGTATCGACCACGCCGGCCGAGAAGACCGGCAGCCCCGACACCTTCAGGCTCGTGGCAAGCGACGTGCCGGGATAGGCGGCCGCCTCGCCGACGAGGTGTCGCGCCAGCACCTCGGCCTGCTCGTAGGCGGGCTCCACGAGGCCGTAAACGACGCCCCTGTGCTCGGCGCATTCGCCGAGCGCATGGATCGCCGGATCGGAGGTCGTCATCCGGTCGTCCACCGTGATGCCGCGCGCGCAAGCGAGACCGCAGGACTGCGCCAGCGCCGTCGAGGCACGGATGCCGACCGACATCACCACGAGGTCGGCGGGGATCACGCTGCCGTCCTTCATCCGCAGCCGCTCGACCTTGCGGTTGCCCTCGATCGCCGCGGTGTCGGCCGAGAGCACCACCTTGACGCCGCGGGCCTCCATCGCCGTGCGCACGAGGCGGGCGGCGGCGTGGTCGAGCTGGCGCTCCATCACCCGGTCCATGACGTGGACCAGCGTCGTATCGACCCCGAGCCGGGCGAGCCCGACCGCGGCCTCCAGCCCGAGCAGGCCGCCGCCGATCACCACGGCCTTGGCATGCTCCACGGCGGCCTTTCGGATCGCCGCCACGTCGGCGAAATCGCGGAAGGTCAGGACGCCGGGCAGGTCGATCCCCGGCAGCGGCAGACGGATCGGCAGCGAGCCCACCGCCAGGACCAACCGGTCATAGGGCAGGACATGCGTCTCTCCGACCAGCGCGATGCGGTTGGCCCGGTCGATCTCGGTGACCGGCGCGCCGGTGACGAGGCGTAGCCCATGCTCCTCGTACCAGGAGAGCGGACGGAAGCCGCAGGCCGCCTCGTCCACCTCGCCGCCGAGCAGCGAGGAGAGCAGCACCCGGTTGTAGGCCGCCACCGGCTCGGCGCCGACCACCGTCACGTCGTAGCGGCCCGGCGCGCGCTCCGTCAGCCGCTCGAGGAAGCGGAGCGAGGCCATGCCGTTGCCGACGACGACGAGTCTGTCCTTCGCGCTCATGGGTCCGTGATCCCCTTCACGAACTCACGCGGCGAGAGCGGGCTTGGCGTGTCGGGCGTAGAGGAATTCCAGCACCGCGGCGCGGGCGTGGACGTAGGTGGCGTCCTCCACGAGGTCGAGCCGGCGACGGGGCCGCGCCAGCGGCACAGGCAGGATCTCGCCGATGGTGGCCGACGGCCCGTTCGTCATCATCACGATGCGGTCGGAGAGCAGCACCGCCTCGTCCACGTCGTGGGTGATCATGATGACGGTGTTTCTGAGCCGCGTCTGGATCTCCATGAGCTGATCCTGGAGATGGGCGCGGGTCAGCGCGTCCAGCGCCCCGAACGGCTCGTCCATCAGCAGAACCGTCGGCTCCATGGCGAGCGCCCGGGCGATGCCGACGCGCTGCTTCATGCCACCGGAGATCTCCGCCGGACGCTTGTCGGCGGCGTGCATCATGTTCACGAGCGCGAGGTTGTGTTCGATCCACTGGGCGCGCTCGGTGCGGGTCTTCTTGCCCTTCGACACCTTGTCGACGGCGAGCGCCACGTTCTCGCGCACCGTCAGCCAGGGCAGGAGCGAGTGGTTCTGGAACACCACGGCGCGGTCGGGGCCGGGGGCGTTCACTTCCTTGCCGTCGAGCAGCACGCCGCCGGTGGAGGCCTTGAGCAGGCCGGCGACGATGTTGAGCACCGTCGACTTGCCGCAGCCCGAATGCCCGATGATCGAGACGAACTCGCCCTTGGCGATGTCGAGGTTCACGTCGCGCAGCACTTCCGACGTCTTGCCGCCGCGGCGGAAGGAGATGCCGACCTGGGAGAGGGAGAGATGGGCCATGTGCGTGTGTCCCTCAGGCTGCGGAGGTGCCGCGGGTCACGAGCACGCCGACGCCGGCGACCAGCCGGTCGAGGACGAAGCCGATGAGCCCGACATAGACGAGAGCGACGATGATCTCGCTGATGTGCGACGAGTTCCAGGCGTCCCAGATGAAGAAGCCGATCCCGACGCCGCCGATCAGCATCTCGGCCGCGACGATGGCGAGCCAGGACAGGCCGACGCCGATGCGAAGACCGGTGAAGATGTACGGCGCCGCCGAGGGCAGCATGATCTTGTAGAAGAACTCGATCGGGTTCAGCCGGATGACCGCGGCGACGTTGCGGTAGTCCTGCGGAATGTTGCGGATGCCGACCGCGGTGTTGATGATGATCGGCCAGATCGAGGTGATGAAGATCACGAAGATCGCCGAGGGCTGCCCGTCGCGGAAGGCGGCGAGCGAGAGCGGGAGCCACGCCAGCGGCGGGATCGTGCGCAGCACCTGGAAGATCGGGTCGAGACCGCGCATCGCCCATTCGGACTGGCCGACCAGGGTGCCGAGCAGCACGCCGGCCACCACCGCCAGCGCGAAGCCCAACGCCACGCGCTGGAGGCTCGCCGAGATATGCCAGAACAGGCCCTTGTCGGTGCCGCCGTTGTCGTAGAACGGATCGACGATGATGTCCCAGGCCTCGGTCACGACGCGCGAGGGCGGCGGCAGGCCGGCGGTGGGAGAGGAGCACAGCACCTCCCACAGCAGCAGGAAGCCCGCCAGCACGACGAGCGGCGGCAGGACGCGGGCGGCGACGCCGCGCAGCCCGGCCAGGGTGATGAAGGGCGCGCGGGCCTTCGCGGAGGCGCGCGCGCGGGTTGCGGTGAGCGTTGCTCCGGTGGCCATCACGCGACCTTCTTGATGCCGAGGCTGTTGAGGTAGGCGGCAGGGTTTTCGGGGTCGAAGACCTTGCCGTCGAACAGCGTCTCGACGCCGCGCGAGGTGGAGGTCGGGATCGCGGAGACGCCGAGCGCCTTGGCGGCCTCGCGCCAGAGATCCTCGCGGTTGACCTTGCCGATCAGCGCCTTGGTGTCGGTGGCCGCGTCGAACTTGCCCCAGCGGATGTCCTCGGTGAGGAACCAGAGGTCGTGCGACTGATAAGGATACGAGGCGTTGTCGGCCCAGAACTTCATGATGTGCGGGCTGTTCTCGACGACGCGGCCGGTGCCGTAGTCGAACTTGCCCTTCATCCGGTTGACGACGTCGGCCACCGGCACGTTGATCCACTGGCGCTTGGCCACGATCGCCGCCATCTCGTCGCGGTTCTCGGGCTTGTCGCACCATTGCTGGGCTTCCATCACAGCCATCAGCAGGGCCTTGGCGGCGTTGGGATACTTGTCGACCCAGGCCGCGCGCATGGCGAAGGCCTTCTCCGGGTGGTCCTTCCAGAGTTCGCCGGTGGTGATCGCGGTGTAGCCGATGCCCTGGTGGATGAGCTGCTCGTTCCACGGCTCGCAGACGCAGAAGCAGTCCATCGTGCCGACCTTCATGTTCGCCACCATCTGGGGCGGCGGCACGACGATGGTCTCGATGTCCTTGTCGGGGTCGATGCCGCCGGCGGCGAGCCAGTAGCGGATCCAGAGGTCGTGGGTGCCGCCGGGGAAGGTCATCGCGGCCTTCACCGCCTTGCCCGACGCCTTCTTGGCTTCGAGCACGGCTTTGAACGGCTTGGTGTCCAGCCCGATCTTGTGGTCGATATGCTCCTTGGCGATCGAGATGCACTGACCGTTCAGGTTGAGCCGGGCCATGATGTACATCGGCACGGGCACGTTGTTCTGCGTCACCCGGCCGGCGGAGATCAGGTAGGGCATCGGCGTCAGGATGTGGGCGCCGTCGATGCCGTTGCCCTCGGAGCCGAGCACGAGGTTGTCGCGGGTGGTGCCCCAGCTCGCCTGCTTCAGAACCTCGGTCTCGGGCAGGCCGTACTTGGCGAAGATGCCCTTCTCCTTGGCGACGAAGAGCGGCGCGGCATCGGTCAGCGCGATGAAGCCCAGCTTGGCCCCCTTCACCTCCGGCCCCGCGCCCTGCGCGAAGGCACCGGCCGGCAGAGCGGCGCGGGCCGCACCCGCCAGTGCGAGCGCGGCGGCCGCCCCCTTGAGGACGCCGCGGCGGGTCGTGTTGCCCTGATCGATACTCATCCGTTCTCCGCTCCGGCGCGCTGCCTGCACAAGAAAAAAGCCGCTGTCCGGGATCGCCTGCGCGATCGACATTCGTCGCGTGCGGGCAATCCGGATCAGCGGCTTTGCTGACGTTTTGGGTCCGTCATCGTTGGCGGGCCCGTGCGGGAACACTTGCAGGAGCCGTGCCAACTGCAGGACGCGCGCATCGCGGCCGTCGCGCCGGTGCGCAGAGCCATTTGCGGCGCGGTCCGCGCCCGAAAGCACAGCAGGCGCGTGCGCTGCACAAAAAATAGGCTGATGGTGCCGTGGTGCGCAGCCGAAGCCGGCGCGATGCGGCGGAACGGGGTTCAGCCGGCGATGGCCGCCGCGAAGATGTCGGGCCGATAGAGCGCCGCCGCCCGGTCCGCCGCGTCACCGCCGGGTGGGAGCTGCCCGCATGCAACCATCTGCGCGACCAGCCAGCGGGCCTGGGCCGGGTCCGGCCGGTGGGTCGCGGCGTCGAGGCGCAGATAGGCCAGGTTCACCCGCTCGGTGCCGTCGGCATCCACGATCAGCGCGCCGCCGAGGGTGCGTGCGATGAGTGCCGCGTCGGAATCAAGCTCTGCCCGCTCGGCGAGCAGGCGGCTCAGCGCGTCGCGGTTGGCGAGATCGGCGCACCAGAGCCCGGCCCGGTGGACCGCCCGCACCAGGGGAAGCGCGAAGTCGGCGCCCTCGGCGGGCAGGGCCAGCACCTTCTCCGGGCAATCGGGCGCGATCTCGCAGCCCAGCGCGGCGATGCGGCCGAGGCCGGCGGCGACGGCGACGCTGTTCCATGGGGCGCCGACGCAGAAGCCGTCGATGATCCCGCGCCGGAGCGCCTTCACCGTGTCCGGCGGCGGCACCACGACGAGGCGGATCACCGTATCGAGATCGAACCCGCCGAGCCCTGCGAACAGGCGGAGCTGGTAGGAGTGGCTGGAAAAGGGATGCACGGTGCCGATTGTGAGCGGCCGGCCCTCCGCGGCCCAGGCGCGCGCGACCCGGGCGAACGCTGCGGCCACGTCGCCAAGATCGTCGCTCGTCGGCGCCATCGCGCTCCAGAGCGCGTTCGAGACGGTGACGGCGTTGCCGTTGAGGTTGAGCGCCATCGGTATGCTCAAGCCGGCCTGCGGGCCGGACAGCCCCAGCGCGCTGGCGATGGCGAGCGGCCCCAGCATGTGCGCGGCGTCGAGATGGCCGAGCGCCAGCCGGTCGCGCAGGGTGGCCCAGGACGGCTCACGCGAGAGCGTGATCTCCAGCCCCTCGGCCCGGGCGAAGCCCAGCTCCGCCGCCGCGATCACGGGGGCGGCGTCGGTGAGGGGGACGTATCCGAGGGTGATCCTCATCCGAGCAGGTCCGCCGCGGTGACGATCGCGCGGGCGATGTCGACGATCTTGCGCTTCTCGTTCATCGCCTGCCGCCGCAGGAGCTTGTAGGCCTCGTCCTCGCTCAAGCCCTTGCGCGTCATCAAGATGCCCTTGGCCCGCTCGATCAGCTTGCGGTCGGCGAGTTCGGAGCGGGCCTCGTCGAGTTCGCGCTGGAGCCGCGCGAAGGCGTTGAAGCGAAGGATCGCGATATCGAGGATCGGCCGGATCCGCTCGGAGCGCAGCCCGTCCACGACGTAGGCCGAGATGCCCGCATCGACCGCCGCCTGCATCATGGTCTGGTCCGAGCGGTCGACGAACATCGCCACCGGCCGCTCCGCCTGCCGGGACAGGCCCGACATCTGCTCCAGCACGTCCCGGCTCGGGCTCTCCAGATGGACCACGATCACATCGGGCTTGAGGTTCGCCACCCGCGCCTGAAGATCCGGCCCGTCGGGCAGGACGACGACGCTGGCGACGCCCGCGGCGCGCAGGCCCTCCTCCAGGATCGCCGCGCGGGCGGTGCTCGGGTCGATCACGGCGACGGTGAGGCTGGTCTCGGTCATCGAGGCCCGGTTCGGTTCGATCCGTTCGAGGAAGGCATTGCGGCGAAGCGGTGAAGGCGGGCGTGCTTAAGAACCTCGTGAGGGTGGCGCGCAAGCGGCGGCAGGCAAGCCATGTGCCCGCCAAACCCGGCTTGGGTCCGATCCGGTCCGGCCGATCCGACACGATCCGCGGCGACAGTTACGAATCGGACATGCGCCGGCCCCGGTTCTGCCGCAAACCGGGGCGCACACTCAAGCTGCTCGCGAATCCATTGGGAGGGTCCGGTCCATGCGCGTCTTCGATCCGCTGCGAAAGCCGGACGTGGCCGCGACCGCTCGCCCGGTGCTGCCCCCCTTCCTACCGACCCTCGGCCTTGCCGTGGTCGCCGCCCTGCTGTCGCTCGCCTGCCGCGAACCGGCCAAGGACGCGGTCGAATCGGCGCGGCCCGTTCCGGCCATGGCCGCGGCTCCCGGCGTCGTTCTGTTCGATCCGGGCCGGGCGCTGCTCGCCGATGTCGAGGCGGCGCCGGCCAGCGAAGCCTTCGCCCGCCTGATGCCGCTCGTCGCGGCGAGCGAGGCCGCGCCGACATCGGCCCGTCCCGCGCGCGTCGCCGCCCGGCCCGAGCGCCGCCGTGCACCGGCGAGCCGGATGGCGACGACGCAGCCCGCGATCCCGGCGAAGGCCGCGCCCGAGCCGGCTGGCATGGCGTCCGCGCCGGTGGCCTCCGCTCCGGAGGCTCCCGCGCCGATGGCCCGTGTCGAGGAGGAGGACAGCCGCTTCCTGCCCGCAGGCGCCCTGCCCTTCGCCGCCGTCGATGCGGTCTGGGACGCGGCGCGCGGCGCCGGCTCCGGTGCGGCGGCGGGGGTGAAGACCGGCATGACCAGCCTCGGCAGCTCGGTCGTCGGCCTCGTGGCGGATCTGCGCTGAGCCGGGACGCGACCCGCGCTTTTCACAAGGGTTAGTGCCGAAAGCCTTGCGGAGCGCGGTTGCTGCGCCACTTCGCGCGAGGCGGCGCCTTCGCATGCGGCGCTCTCAACTGCGCCCGTATGAGTCCGAAGCCCGCGTCTCCCCGCGCCGTTCGGCCCGGGATGCGAGGACGGAGACCGGGATGGCGGGACGGATCGAGGATTACGCCCTGATCGGCGACGGGCGCACCGCCGCTCTGGTCGGGCGCGACGGCAGCATCGACTGGCTGTGCATGCCGCGCTTCGATGCCGCCGCGCTGTTCGCGAGCCTGCTCGGAACCGAGGAGCACGGCTTCTGGAAGCTCGCGCCCGCGGCGGAGGGGGCGCAGCATTCCTGGCGCTACCGCACCGGCTCGCTGGTGCTCGAGACGACGCACAAGACCCATGAGGGCGAGGTCCGCGTCACCGATTTCATGCCCGTCGGCGACGGCAGCCACGTCATCCGCCTCGTCGAGGGGATACGCGGACGGATGGCCATGCGCATGGATCTCGCCGTGCGCTTCGATTACGGCTCGGCGGTGCCCTGGGTCTCGCGCAGCGAACTCGGGGACCTGCGCGCCATTTCCGGGCCGCACAAGGTGGTCCTGCGCACCAACGCGCCGATGCGCGGCTCCGCGCACCAGACCACGGTCTCGGAATTCACGGTCTACAAGGGCGACGCGGTCCGCTTCGTGCTCAGCTACGGCGCCTCGCACGAGGAGGATCCGCCGCCGATCGAGCCGCGGCGCTGGCTCGACGACACCAACCGGTTCTGGCGCGAATGGTCGAGCCGCTGCACCGCCGCGCAGACGCCGTGGGACGACATCCTGCGCCGCTCGCTCCTGACCCTGAAGGCGCTGATCTACCGGCCGACCGGCGGCATCGTCGCCGCACCCACCACCTCGCTCCCCGAGGAACTCGGCGGCTCCCGCAACTGGGACTACCGTTTCTGCTGGCTGCGCGACTCGACCTTCACGCTGCTGGCGCTGATGGATTCCGGCTACATCGAGGAGGCCCGCGCCTGGCGCGACTGGCTGACCCGGGCGGTGGCCGGCAACCCGGAGCAGGCGCACATCCTCTACGGCATCGGCGGCGAGCGGCTCCTGCCGGAGATCGAACTCGACTGGTTGCCCGGCTACGAGAATTCACGGCCCGTGCGCATCGGCAACGCGGCGATCGCGCAGTTCCAGCTCGACGTCTACGGCGAGCTGTTCGATGCGCTGTTCCAGGCCCGGGCCCGCGGCATGGGGCAGAACAAGGAGGGCCTGCGCGTCGGTCAGGCGCTGATCAAGCACCTCGAGACGGCGTGGCGCGAGCCGGACGAGGGGATCTGGGAGGTGCGCGGCGGGCGGCGCCACTTCGTCCATTCCAAGGTCATGGCCTGGGTCGCCTTCGACCGGGCGATCCGCAGCGTCGAGCTGATGGGCGTGGACGATCTGCGATCCGCCGAGCCGCCGGTGGCGCACTGGAAGGCGATCCGCGACGAGATCCACGCCGAGGTCTGCGACAAGGGGTTCGACCCCGAGCTGAACAGCTTCGTCCAGTCCTACGGCAGCAAGGCGCTCGACGCGAGCCTGCTCCTGATCGCGCATATGGGCTTCCTGCCCCAGGACGATCCCCGCGTCGTCGGCACGGTGGCGGCGATCGAGCGGCACCTGATGCGCGACGGCTTCGTCCTGCGCTACGAGACCGAAGGCCAGACCACCGACGGCCTGCCCGGCAACGAGGGCGCCTTCCTGCCCTGCAGCTTCTGGTATGCCGACAACCTGATCGGACTCGGCCGCTGCCAGGAGGCCCGCACCCTGATCGAGCGCCTGATCGGCGTCTGCAACGACCTCGGACTGGTCGCCGAGGAGTACGACGTGCGCGAAAAACGGCTGGTGGGGAACTTCCCTCAGGCGTTCACACATGTTGCGCTCGTCAACACGATCCTCAATTACAGCCGCGCGGTCGGTCCGGCGACGGAACGAGGCAGCGGCGCGGACCATTCCGAGTCGAGGGTAGGCGAATCCATCGCGGCGCAGTAGGCGCATCCCGTCAGAGGGCGGGCGTTGGAAGCGAGAAAGACGGGTACTCCATGAGCGGTGCAGACACGAGCCCGAAGACGGCCCTGAGCGAGGGCGACAAGCTCGCGATCGACACGATCCGGACGCTCGCGATCGACGCGGTGCAGCGAGCCAATTCCGGACATGCGGGCGCGCCGATGGCGCTGGCGCCCGTGGCCTACACCCTGTGGAACCGGTATCTGCGCTACGATCCGGCCCACCCGCACTGGCCGAACCGCGACCGGTTCGTGCTCTCGGCGGGCCACGCCTCGATGCTGCTCTACGGGCTGTTGCACCTGGCGCGGGTCGCGGAGGGCGATGGCGCCAACGCCCCGGCGATTTCCCTCGACGATATCAAAAAATTCCGGCAGCTCGACAGCCGTACGCCGGGCCACCCGGAATACCACTTCACCACCGGCGTCGAGACCACCACCGGCCCGCTGGGCCAGGGCGTGGCGAACTCCGTCGGCATGGCGATGGGCGGCCGCTTCAAGGGCGAGCGCCTGAACCGGCCCGACCTGCCGCTGTTCGACTACAACGTCTACGCCATCTGCTCGGACGGCGACCTGATGGAGGGTGTCTCCCAGGAGGCCGCCTCGATCGCCGGGCATCTCCGCCTGTCGAACCTGTGCTGGATCTACGACAACAACACCATCACCATCGAGGGGCACACAGAACTCGCCTTCTCGGAGGAGGTCGCGGCCCGCTTCCTCGCCTATGGCTGGCAGGTGCTGCGGGTGGCCGACGCCAACGACACCCATGCCATCGCCTCGGCGCTCGAGACCTTCCTGCAATCGAGCGACCGCCCGACGCTGATCATCGTCAACTCGATCATCGGCTACGGTGCGCCGACGAAGCAGAACACCGCAAAGGCGCACTCGGACGCGCTGGGCCCCGACGAGGTGAAGGGTGCCAAGCGCGCCTATGGCTGGCCGGAGGATTCCGACTTCCTCGTGCCGGACGGCGTCTACGACACCTTCGCCGACGGCATCGGCAAGCGCGGCGCCGCGCTCTACAGCCAGTGGCAGGGCTTCTTCGAGGCGGCCAAGGCGGCGGATGCGGAGCATGCCGAGGATCTCACCGCCTTCCTCGAAGGTCGCCTGCCGGACGGTTGGGACCGGGACATCCCGGTCTTCGAGGCCGACGCCAAGGGGCTCGCGACCCGCGAATCCTCGGGCAAGGTGCTCAACGCCATCGCCAAGCACGTGCCGTTCCTGCTCGGCGGCTCGGCGGATCTCGCGCCGTCGAACAAGTCGAACCTCACCTTCGAGGGTGCGGGCTCGCTGACCCCGTTCGAGCCGGGCGGGCGCAACATTCATTTCGGCGTGCGCGAGCATGCCATGGGCTCGATCGTGAACGGCCTCGGCCTCGTCGGCCTGCGGGCCTACGGTGCGACCTTCCTGGTCTTCGCCGACTACATGCGCCCGCCGATCCGGCTCGCCTCGCTGATGGAGCTGCCGGTCTTCCACATCTTCACCCACGACTCGATCGGCGTGGGCGAGGACGGGCCGACCCACCAGCCGGTGGAGCAGATCCTCTCGCTGCGCTGCATCCCGGGCCTCGTGACGCTCCGCCCGGCCGACGCCAACGAGGTGGCCGAGGCCTACCGGGTGATCTTCTCCTTGAAGAATCAGCCGGCGGTGCTGGCGCTGTCGCGTCAGCCGCTACCGACCTTCGACCGCTCGAAATACGCCCCCGCCTCCGGCACCGCGAAGGGCGCCTACGTGCTCGCCGATAGCGAGGGCACGCCGGACGTGATCCTGATCGGCACCGGCTCCGAGGTGCAGCTCTGCGTCGGCGCCTACGAGACCCTCAAGGGCGAGGGCGTGAAGGCCCGCGTCGTCTCGATGCCGTCCTGGGACCTGTTCGAGCGCCAGGACGAGAGCTACCGCAACAGCGTCCTGCCGCCGGAGGTTCTGGCGCGGGTGGCGGTGGAGCAGGGCAGCGTCATCGGCTGGGACCGCTACGCCGGTTCCTCGGGCGCCATCGTCGGCATGCACACCTTCGGCGCTTCGGCCCCGATCAAGGATCTGCTGGGCAAGTTCGGCTTCACCGCGGAGAAGGTGATCGAGGCCGCCCGCGCCCAGGTGGCCAAGCACAAGAAGTAGGCTCGGAGATCAACCCTCCCCCGCACAGGGGGAGGGTAATGCGTCCTGCGCCGCCCTATCTACTGGTCAAGGGACGCACAAAAAATCACGCGAGGACGACCGAGATGAACCCGCTGAACGCCCTCTTCGCCGAGCACGAGCAGGCGGTCTGGCTCGACTTCGTGGCCCGTGGCTTCATCGCCAAGGGCGAACTCCAGGCGCTGGTGGAGAAGGACGACCTGCGCGGCGTCACCTCCAACCCGGCGATCTTCGAGAAGGCGATCGGCCACTCGGCCGAGTACGACGACAGCCTCAAGGCCGCCCTCGATCACGGCGACGCCCGCGTCATCGACCTCTACGAGGGGCTCGCCATCGCCGACATCCAGGCCGCGGCCGACGTGCTGCGCCGGGTCTACGACACCAGCGAGGGGGCCGACGGCTATGTCAGCCTCGAAGTCTCGCCCTACCTCGCGCTCGACACCGAGGAGACCCTGAAGGAGGCGCGCCGCCTGCATCAGGCGGTCGGGCGCGACAATCTGATGGTCAAGGTGCCGGCCACCCCCGCCGGCCTGCCGGCGATCCGCCAGCTCACGGCGGAGGGCATCTCCGTCAACATCACCCTTCTCTTCTCGCAGAGCGTCTATGAGGAGGTGGCCAACGCCTTCATCGACGGCCTGACCGAGTTCGGCGCCAAGGGCGGCGACGTCTCGAAGGTCGCGAGCGTGGCGAGCTTCTTCATCAGCCGCATCGACAGCCTCGTCGACAAGCGGCTCGACGAGGTCGGCGGCTACGAGGATCTGAAGGGCAAGGTGGCGATCGCCAACGCCAAGCTTGCCTACCAGCGCTACAAGCGGATCTTCTCAGGCGCCAAATGGGACGCCCTGGAGGCCAAGGGTGCCAAGGCGCAGCGCCTGCTCTGGGCCTCGACCGGCACCAAGAACAAGGCCTATTCCGACGTGCTCTATGTCGAGGAGCTGATCGGCAAGAACACCGTCAACACCATGCCGCCGGCCACCATGGACGCGTTCCGCGATCATGGCCGGGTGCGCGCGACGCTGGAAGAGAACATCGGCGAGGCCGAGACCGTGATGGCGCGGCTCGCGCAAGCCGGCATCGACATCGAGGCGGTGGCGCGCCAACTCGTCGAGGAGGGCGTGCAGCTCTTCGTCGATGCCGCCGACGCCCTGCTCGGCGCCGTCGCGGGCAAGCGCGCGGCGCTGCTCGACCACCGGCTCGACGCGCAGTCCTTCAAGTTCGACGACGCGCTCCAGACGGCGACCGACAAGGCGGTCGAGTCCTGGCGCGCCAGCGGCGCGATCCGCCGCCTCTGGGCGCACGACAACACGGTCTGGACCGGCCGCGACGAGGAGAAGTGGCTCGGCTGGCTGCGCATCGTCGAGGACGAGCTGGAGCGGGTCGATCTCTACGAAAAGTTCGCCGAGGAGGTGCGTGCGGAGGGCTTCACCGACGCGGTGGTGCTCGGCATGGGCGGCTCCAGCCTCGGGCCGGAGGTGATCGCCGCGACCTACGGCCACCGCGAGGGTTATCCGCGCCTGCGCATCCTCGACTCGACCGATCCCGACGAGGTGCGGGCCGTCGAGGCCGCTGTGAATCTCGAGAAGACCCTGTTCATCGTCGCCTCGAAGTCCGGCTCGACCCTCGAGCCCAACGTTTTCCGCGACTACTTCCTCGGGCGGATGAAGGACGTCGTCGGACCGGAGAAGGCTGGGTCACACTTCGTTGCGGTGACGGATCCGGGTTCCGCCATGGAGCGGGCCGCAAAGGACGACAATTTCAGAAAAATCTTCCTCGGCGTGCCGCAGATCGGCGGGCGCTACTCGGTGCTCTCCGCCTTCGGCCTCGTGCCGGCGGCGGCGGCCGGCGTCGAGATCCGCGAGTTCTTGGACAGCGCGCGCATGATGGTCCGCTCCTGCGGGCCGGCGGTGCCGCCCGCGGCCAATCCCGGCGTGCGCCTCGGCGCGGCCATGGGCGTCGCGGCCAAGGAGTTCGGGCGCGACAAGATCACGATCATCGCTTCCCCCGGCATCGACACCTTCGGCACCTGGGCCGAGCAGCTCATCGCCGAGTCGACCGGCAAGGAGGGCGTCGGCATCATCCCGGTCGAGGGCGAGCCGGTGGGCGTGCCCGCCGTCTACGGTGAGGATCGCCTGTTCGTGTACCTGCGCCTCGCGAGCCAGGCCGACGCGCGCCAGGACGAGGCCGTGAAGATCCTGGAGAGCGAGGCGCAGCCGGTGGTGCGCATCGATCTCGACAAGGCCGAGCAGCTTCCGCAAGAGTTCTTCCGCTTCGAGATCGCGACGGCGGTTGCGGGGGCGGTGCTCGGCATCAACCCGTTCGATCAGCCCGACGTCGAGGCGAGCAAGATCGAGACGAAGAAGCTGTTCGCCAGCGCCGAGGAGACCGGCGCCCTGCCCGCCGAGACGCCGATCTTCGAGGACGACACGGTCGCGCTCTATGCCGACGCGGCCAATGCCGAGGCCCTGCGCCCCGGCGAGGGGTTCGAAGCGATCGTGGCCGCGCATCTCGCCCGGGTGAAGCCGTGCGACTACGTCGCCCTGCTCGCCTATGTCGAGCGCAACGAGGCGCATCACGCGGTGCTGCAGGAGGCGCGTCTCGCGGTCCGCGACGCGCGGCAGGTCGCGACCTGCCTGGAATTCGGCCCGCGCTTCCTCCACTCGACGGGGCAGGCCTACAAGGGCGGTCCGGCCTCCGGCGTGTTCCTCCAGATCACCGCCGATCCCTCGGCCGATCTGCCGATCCCCGGGCGCAAGCTCGGTTTCAAGACGGTGATCGCGGCGCAGGCGCGGGGTGATTTCGCCGTTCTGTCCGAGCGCAAGCGCCGGGCGCTGAGAATCCACCTCAAGGGCGGCGATGTCGCGTCCGGCGTGAAGCGCGTCGCGGCGGCGATCAAGGCGGCGGTGGGCTGAAGCCGCGGGAGGCCGCCGGATAAGGCTCCTCCCTCTCCCCGCGCGCGGGGAGAGGCCTGTCTGCACCCCGTCGTGCAGACAGGTAGCGGAGGCGAAGCAGCAGCGACGGTGAGGGGGCGGCTCCGGCAGAGTCTTGCCCGGAACCGCCCCCTCACCGTCGGCTGCCGCCTCGCTTTACCGACGACAAGGTCGGTAAAGCCCTCTCCCCGCAAGCGGGGCGAGGGGATGCGGCGCTCCTCGTTGCGGAAATTGGCTACGAAAAAATCAGTCCGTCAGCGGGCCGGGGATCGCGGCTTCGGCCTTCACCAGCAGCCGCTCCTCGTGGCGCTTCATGAACAGCCACAGGGCGAGGCCGCCGAAGATCACGAAGGCCAGCAGCGCGAGGCCGACGGGGCCGACGATGTGCTCGATCGAGCGGCCGCAGGCATAGGCGCCGAAGCCCATGATGCCGGCCCAGGCGAAGCCGCCCAGACCGTTGAACAGCATGAAGCGGCGGGCATCGAGCCGGTTCACGCCCGCCAGCACCGCCGCGTAGGCCCGCAGCATCGCGGTGAAGCGGCCGAAGAACACGATCTTCCCGCCATGCTCGCGGAACAGGTATTGCCCGAGCTTGAGCCGCCCATGGTCGAGGGCGATGAGGTGGCCGTGGCGCAGGAGCAGCGGCATGCCCCAGCGGCGCCCGACCCAGTAGCCGACATTGTCGCCGAGGATCGCGGCGGCGGCGGCGGCGGCGACGATGAGCACGATGTTGAGGTTGCCGGTGCTGCCGGCATAGACCGCCGACGAGATCAGGATCGTCTCACCCGGCATCGGCACGCCCGCACTCTCCAGCGCGACGACGACGAAGACCGCGAGATAGCCGTAATGGGCGATGAGGTCGGCGATCGGCAGTCCATGGAGGAAGGACATGGATGAGAATGCTCCGCGGAACGTGTGGCGGCGCAGTCTGGTCACGAACGTGGCCGCAGGAGGGCGGCCCCCTGCCCCGCGTCAGCCGGTCCCGCCCGCCTCGGACAGGGACTGCTCGGCACCTTGAACCGGGCCCGCGCCCTCCCCGCCGCCCTCGGCCTGCCACGGCAGGGCGAGGGTGTCGTCCGGCAGCGGGAGCAACTGCGCCAGCCCCTCCGATACCCCGAACAGAACCGGATTCGTTCGCAGGCCGGAGCCGGGCGGGAGAAGAAGGGTGCTGTCGATCATGGCGGGGAACGGGCTCTGACCGCCGAAGGGCGGAGACTGCTATAAGCCTTCCGCCGGCCTCTTGTTGCACGGGTTCGTCCGAGGCCGTGCCGCGCGGCACCTTTTTCGCCGCCACGCCCGGCCGTCAATTCGCCTTGAGGAACCTCTCGACGCTGGCGCCCAGGCCCGCGGAATGCGCCGAGAGATCGCTGGCGATGGCGCGGACCGCATCGACGTGGCTGCCGGTGGCGTCCGCCGCCGAGGAAACGCCGACGATGTTGCCGGACATCTCGTGCGTCGAGGCGGCCTGCTCCTCCACCGCGCTTGCCATGGCGAGGGTCAGCCCGGAGAGGTCCGTCACCGCAGCGGTGATCGTGCCGATCGCCTCCACCGCCTCGCCCGTGGCGCCCTGGATCGCGGCGATCTGTCCGGAGATCTCGCCGGTGGCCCGGGCCGTCTGCTCGGCCAGGGCCTTCACCTCGGCGGCGACCACGGCGAAGCCGCGGCCGGCGGCGCCGGCACGGGCCGCCTCGATGGTGGCGTTGAGCGCGAGCAGGTTGGTCTGGTCGGCGATCGAGCGGATCATCGCCACCACCGCATCGACCTTGCGGGCATTCTCGGCGAGTTGGCGGACGGTGAGGTCGGTCGTCTCCGCCTGAGCCGCGATCCGCTGGGCGCGCTCCGAGACGCTGCCGACCTGACCCGAGATCTCTTGGATCGAGGCGGTCATCTGCGCCGAGCCCGCCGCTACCGAGGAGGCGCGCTGCCGGGCGTCGCCGGCGGAGCGCGACAGTTCCTCGGCCGAATGCTGCATCCGCTCGACGGCGGAGCGCACCGCCTCGACCACCTGCGCCACCTCGTTCGACATCTGAACCTGCGCCGTCGCGACCGACCACGTGACCATCGGGCCGACATACTCGCCCTCCGGGCCGTGGATCGCCGAGACGCGCAGGTCGAGGGTCTCCGGCCCGACCCTGATCTTGGCCCGGTGCGGCAGGCGGCTGCTGTCAGCCAGCATCGCCCGCTGGTGGTGCGGGTTCTTGTGGAACACGTCGAAGGAGCGACCCAGCATCTCCGAGACCTTGATCGGCAGATGCTGCTCGATGGTGGCGAGCGTCGTCAGCGAGGTCTTGTTCAGATAGTTGATCTTGAACTCGTCGCGCGGATCCGCGGTCATGACGGCGACGGGCATGCCGTCGATCATCGTCAGGAGCCGGCTCGTCTCGTTCTTCTTGGCGGTGATGTCGGTCGCGAACTTCATCACCCGTTCCGGCGTGCCGTCCGCCCCGAGCACCGGGTTGTAGGTCGCCTCCAGCCAGATCTTGCGGCCGGATTTGCCGAGGCGGAGGAACTCGCCGGATGCGTATTGGCCGGAGCGCAGCTTGTCCCAGAAGGCGCGATACTCGGCACTCGCGGCGTAGTCGGCTTCGACGAAGAGGCTGTGATGCTTGCCCTTGATCTCCTCGAGGGCGTAGCCGACCGCCGCGAGGAAGTTGAGGTTCGCATCCAGGATGGTGCCGTCCATGGCGAACTCAATGGTGGCGAGCGATCGATCAAGTGCATCGAGCTTCGCCTGCGCATCACTCTGCTTCGTCTTACGGAACATGGAAGAACCCCCGTGACGCGATCATCCTCACGCTGGCATTTTGCGAGGAGCGATCTTGTCGTTGATCGGACGCGGATCTCGGCGGTTCGGCTCGATGTTTTTAATCCGCTCCTATGTCGAATGTTCATTTTCGAGGTAAATTAAGAATTAATATGAAGGCGCGTCAGCGATGCAATTCATTGCGGCAACGGTACAGATTCTGAAAATATTTTACGAGATTCAGACTCTCTATCATAACAAATGATATCAAATTTGGGGCAATCCGCTGTTCTATAGGGCCGGCCCGGACCGAATTCGCTCCGCCGCCCCGCCGAGCGATGCGGGAGGCCAGGCGGCGGAGTTCGGATGCTTCAGGCGCGGCGCAGGAGATCCGTCAGCGGCACCGGCGCGGCGTGTGGACGGCTGCCGAGCATCGCATCGATCAACGCCAGAACTTCCGTCCGGCCGACATTGGCTGCCGGCTCGAACGGGGTCCAGGTCTGGGTGAAGTCGAGGCGCTCGAACACGTCGCGATAGCGGCGCAGCTCGTTCACGGTCAGGGGCACTCCCCGCACGAAGGCCTTGTGCGCCGAGATCGTCCGCGCCCTGCGGAAATCATTCGGTTCGAGTTCGAACTTGAGCGCGTCGCCGCAGAAGCAGATCTTCCGCTTGCGGTCGAACAGCACGGCGTGGCCGTCGAAATGGCCGGCGGTGCGGTGCAGTTCGAGGCCGGGCAGAGGCTCCAGAAAGTCGTCGTAGGGCCAGGAGACCTGAAGCGCCGCACTCCAGGTGAAGTCGGCGGCCGGAAGGCAGAGTTCCGGATCGAACCGGTCCTGGAGCTGCACCAGCGCCCCGTAGGAATGCGGGTGCGAGGCCGAGAGCAGCTGCATGCCCCCGAGCCGCTCGATCTGGTCGAGCGCCGCCTCGCTGAAGACGGGGCAGCCCTCGAACCCCATATTCCCGTTCTCGGTCCGGATCAGGTAGGCGCTCGGGCCGATGCCGGAGACCGGCTCGTTCCAGAAGCGCCAGACGCCCGGCTCCAGCTCCTCCCAGTGGCAGGGGAACGCGTCCTGCGCCTCGCGGGCGGTGCGGAAGCGCCAGCCGTCCTGCGGCACGACGTGGCGGGCGTCGAGGCACATCGGGCAGTGCGGCGGCGTCTCGAAGTGGCGCTGCCAGAAACCGCAATTGTCGCAGGTATAGGCGGGCAGCTTCAGGGCGCCCGCGAAGGGCAGATAACCGGGCACGGGCGATCCTGCTTGGAAAAACGAGAACGGCCGGAAGCTAGTGCTCCCGGCCGCATTCTCATCCCCGGTGACGCGTTCTGCCGCGCGTCCCTCGCTGTGGTGCCTCAGCCGTGGGCCGGGGCTCCGCTCGGTTCGCCGTGCGGGTCCCTCCCGTGCGGATCGTGGCTGTGCGGGTCCTTGCCGCGCTTGCGGCCGATCCAGATCACCGCCTTGCGGATCACCACGTAGAAGACCGGGGTCAGGAACAGGCCGAAGAAGGTCGCGCCGATCATCCCGAAGAACACCGCCGTGCCGAGCGCCTGACGCATCTCGGCGCCGGGGCCCGTGGCGATCACCAGCGGCAGCACGCCGAGGATGAAGGCGAAGGCCGTCATCAGGATCGGGCGCAGGCGCAGGCGGCAGGCCTGGACCGCCGCATCCACCGGTCCCTTGTGCTCGCTCTCCTCGATGTCGTGGGCGAACTCCACGATCAGGATCGCGTTCTTGGCCGCCAGACCGATGAGCACGATCAGGCCGATCTGGGTCAGGATGTTGTTGTCCTGCCCGCGCAACTGCACCCCGAACAAGGCGGCGAGCACGCCGGTCGGCACCACCAGCAGGATCGCCAGCGGCAGGGCCCAGGACTCGTACTGCGCCGCGAGCACGAGGAAGACGAGGAGCACGCCGAGCGCGAAGACGTAGATCGCCGTGCCGCCCGCCGCCTTCTGCTGGAAGGCGATCTCGGTCCAGTCGTAGGAATAGCCCTCGGGCAGGGCCCGCTTGGCGATCTCCTCCATGGTGTCGAGCGCCTGACCGGTCGAGACGCCCGCCTGCGCCACGCCCTGCAGCGGCACCGAGTAGTACAGGTTGAACCGCTGCACGATCTGCGGGCCGGAGATCTCGCGGATCGAGGCCAGCGTCCCCATCGGCACCAGGGCGCCGGTGGAGGAGCGCACCTTCAGCTGCTCGATGTCGCGCTGGGACATGCGGTAGACCGCATCGCCCTGCACGCGCACCTGATAGATGCGGCCCAGCGTGTTGAAGTCGTTGACGTAGGCACCGCCCAGCGCCGTCTGCACGGTCGAGAAGACGTTGGCGAGCGGCACGTTGAGCATGCGTGCGATGGTGCGGTCGATGTCGAGGTAGAGCTGCGGCGTGTCGTTGCTGAAGGTCGTGAAGACCCGCGTCACGTCCTTGCTCTGGTTGGCCTGCCCCATCACCTCGCCGGCCGCCGCGAGCAGCGGGCCGATATCGGAGGATTGACGGCTCTCGATCTGCATCTTGAAGCCGCCGCCCTGGCCGAGGCCGCGCACCGGCGGCGGCGGGATGACGATGACCCGCGCCTCCTGGATGCCGGCGGTCGCCTTCATCACGTCGCCGGTGATCACCGCCGCGCTGCGTCCCTGCGCCGCCCGCTCCTTGGAATTCTTGAGCGTCAGGAACATCACCGCCGCGTTGGTGGTGTTGGTGAAGGTGGCGCCGTCGAAGCCGGCGATGATGACGGTGTTGGTGATGCCGTCGATCTTGCGGGCGATGGCGGCGGCGCGGTTCACCACCTCCGTGGTGCGGTCGAGCGAGGAACCCGAGGGGAGCTGCACCACGCCGATGAGATAGCCCTGGTCCTGATCCGGGATGAAGCCCGTGGGCGTCGTCCGGGCGAGGTGGAGCGTGCCGGCGATCACCGCCGCGTAGACGATCAGCATCGCGATCACGCCGACCACGGTGCCGGTCAGCACGCGGATCGTGTGGCCGTAGACGTTCGACAGCCAGTCGAAGCCGCGGTTGAACAGGCTCGCGAGCCAGTTGACGAAGCGGGTGAGGAAGAATTTCGGCGGTCTCTGCTCGTGGTGCGGCTTCAGCAGAAGCTTGCAGAGCGCCGGCGAGAGGGTGAGCGAGTTGAAGGCCGAGATGATGGTCGAGGCCGCGATGGTGAGCGCGAACTGCTTGTAGAACTGGCCCGAGATGCCGGGGATGAAGGCGGTCGGGATGAACACCGCCGCGAGCACGAGGGCGATGGCGATGACCGCGCCGCCCACCTCGTCCATGGTCTTGTGGGCCGCCTCGCCGGGCGAGAGCCCCTCGGCCATGTTGCGCTCGACGTTCTCGACCACGACGATGGCGTCGTCGACGACGATGCCGATGGCAAGCACGAGGCCGAACAGGGTCAGGTTGTTGAGCGAGAAGCCGAGCGCCGACATCACCGCGAAGGTGCCGACCAGCGACACGGGGATCGCGATCACCGGAATCAGCGCCGTGCGCCAGCTCTGGAGGAAGACCAGGACCACGATGACGACGAGGAGGACGGCCTCGAACAGGGTCTTGTAGACCTCGTGGATCGACTCCTCGATGAACTCCGTCGGGTTGTAGGCGATGCGGTACTCGACGTCCGGCGGGAACCGCTTCTTCAGTTCCTCCATCGTCGCCTTGACCGATTCCGCGGCCTCGAGCGCGTTGGTGCCCGGCCGCTGGAAGGCGCCGATGCCGACCGCGGGCGTGTCGTTGAGGAAGGAGTTCGTGGTGTAGTCCTTCTGGCCCATCTCGACGCGGGCGATGTCGCGCACGCGCACGAGGCGCCCGTCGCTCGCCTTGACGATGACGTCGGCGAACTGCTCCGGCGACTGGAAGCGCCCTTGCGACTGCACCACGAGCTGGAAGGCGGCGCCCGGCGCGGCCGGCGGGCCGTTGAGCTGGCCGGCGGCCACCTGCACGTTCTGCTCCTGCAGCGCGCTCGTGACGTCGGTGGTGGTCAGGCCGTAGGCGGCCATCTTCTGCGGGTCGATCCAGACCCGCTCGGCATACTCGTTGCCGCCGAAGATCGAGATGTCGCCGACGCCGTCCAGCCGCAGCAGCTCGTCGCGGATGTTGAGGTAGATGTAGTTGGCCAGATAGTTCTGGTCGTAGGTGCGCTTGGGCGAGAGCAGGTGCACGACCAGCATCAGGTCGGGCGAGGCCTTGCGGACGGTGACGCCGAGGTTGCGCACGTCCGGCGGCAGGCGCGGCTGCGCCACCGAGAGCCGGTTCTGCACCAGCACGTTGGCGATATCGAGGTTGGTGCCGACCTTGAAGGTCACGGTCAGCAGCATGGCGCCGTCGTTGGTCGACAACGACGTCATGTAGAGCATGTTGTCGACGCCGTTGATCTCCTGTTCCAGCGGCGTCGCGATCGTGGCCGCCACCGTCTCGGCGTTGGCGCCGGGGAAGCTCGCGCGCACGGTCACGGTCGGCGGCACGATCTCGGGATATTGCGAGACCGGCAGCTTCTCGTAGGCGACGAAGCCGAGGATCAGGAAGACGATCGACGTGACCGAGGCGAAGATCGGCCGGTCGACGAAGAAATGGGCGAAACGCATCGTTCAAACCTCTCGCCGGCCGGTGCGCGCTGGCGCGACCCGTGCGGCTTGCCGTCTGCGTCCTGGCCGGCATCCCCGGTCGGTCCGGGAGCGTCGGCGCTCGAAAATTCTCAACCTCCGCGTCCCGTCTCGCCCCCGCGACGGTGCGGCCTTACCGCGGCGTCACTTCTTCGACGGCGGCAGTTCGGTCGTCTCGGGCTTCACCTGCGCGCCGGGGCGGACCTTGGCGACGCCGTTGACGACCACGAGCTCGTCGCCCTTCAGGCCGTCGCGGACCACGCGGTAGCCGTCGACGATGGGGCCGAGCTTCACGGTCCGGGCCGCGACCTTGTCGCCTTCGCCGAGCACGTAGACGATGCGCTTGTCCTGGTTGGCCGAGACCGCCTCGTCGGGGATCAGGATGCCCTGGAAGGGCTTCGTCGCGGGCATCGAGACGATGCCGAACAGGCCCGGCTTGATGAACCCGTCCGGGTTCTCGACGGTGGCGCGCAGCAGCATCGTGCCGGTCTGGTAGTCGACCCGGTTGTCGACGAAGTCGAGCGTGCCCTTGCGGGTCGGCTTCTCCTCGCCGGACAGGGCGATCAGGACCGGGGCGCCCTTGCCGCGCTGCATCTGGCCCATGCCGATGCCGAGGCTGCCCTGGTACTTCAGGAACGAGCGCTCATCGACGTTGAAGCCGAAATAGATCGGATCGAGCGAGACGATCCGGGCCAGGATCGTCTGGTCGGTGCTGACGATGTTGCCCTCGGTGACGAGGCGCTGGCTGATCCGCCCGTTGATCGGCGATTTCACTTCCGTGAAGTCGTAGTTGAGCTGGGCGTTGCGCAGCGCGGCTTCCGCGCTGTCCACGTCGGCCTGGGCGGTCTGCGAGGCTTGGCGGCGCTGGTCGGTGACCTGCTCGGAGATGTTGCCGCCGCGCGAGAGAACCTGGGCGCGCTCCAGATCGGTCTGGGTGAAGGAGAGGCGCGCCTTGGCCGAGGTGAGCGCGGCCTGCGCCTGCTCCAGCGCCGCCTTGTAGGGGCGGCGGTCGATGACGAAGAGCACATCGCCCTTCTTCACGTTGGCGCCGTCCTGGAACTGGATCTTGTCGAGGTAGCCGGTCACGCGGGCGCGGACCTCGACGAACTCGATCGGGTCGAAGCGGCCGGTATACTGGTCCTGCTCGACGATCTCCTTCACCACCGGCTTGGCGACGGTCACGCCGGGTGGCGGCGCGCCCGGCATCTGCGCGACGGCCGGCCCGGCCCCCAGCAGCGCGGCGGCGATCAGCGGCGTGACGAGGAAAGAAGGCCTGAGACTGCGCATCATTCGGTTCCCTGCATGGCGCGGCCTAGTCCCCGCAACCTCGAGTGGGGCGTGCGCTCGCGCACATATCGCTCCGACTCGCGCGGAACTGATGCTGCGTTGCAACGCAGGCGTGCCGAAATCACGATTCAACCGGCTCGCCCGCGGCGTACCAGTCTTTGAAGGCGCCCGCGTAATGCTCGCTGAGATCAAGTCCCGCCTGCTGCGCGGCGGCGATGGCGTGGACCGAGCGCACGCCCGAGGCGCATGAGAAGACCGGCCGGCGCCCATCCGCCTCGATCAGCGCCCTCACGGCCTCCGGATCGAAGGTCGAGAGCGGGTGCGAGACCGAGCCGGGAATGCGCCCGCGGGCGAATTCATGGTCCTCGCGCACGTCGATGAGCAGCAGCGAGCCGTCCGCCAAGCCCTGCTTGACCGTCTCGCGGTCGAGGTCGACCACCTTCATCGCAATCGATCTTTCCAGAGAGTAGAGAGGGCGCCGCCGCGGGACGGGGCGGATCAAACCGGGTCCGGTTTTCTTAAGTCCTGGCGCCCGCGCGGCGCAACTGCGGCCGGCAGTGCCGCAAGTGCGGCATCGACCCGCTCGAAATGCGCGGCCCAGCTCGGCGCTTCGTAACCGGCCAGACGCCCCGCCAGCTCCGCCCGCAGCCCGGAGCCCGGCTCGCTCAGGGCCCGCACCGCCGCCGACCAGCCCGGGCCGTCGAGGGGATCGAGGAGATGGGCGAATCGCCCGCCGATCTCCCGGTGGACCGGGATGTCCGAGGCGACGACGGGCAGGCCGCTCGCCGCCGCCTCGACCACCGGCAGTCCGTAGCCTTCGATGAAGGAGGGCATCAGCAGCGCGGTGGCGCCGCGCATCAGCGCCGCGAGGCCGTGGGTCGAGAGGCCGACCACCTCGCTGACATGGGGCCGGATGGCCTCGCAGCGGTCGAGCATGTCGGCGACGTTCTCGATCTCCCAGCCGCGCCGGCCGATCAGGACGAGCCGCGGCGTGTCCGCCCCCATGCGGCCCGCCAGATCGCGCCAGAGGTTGAGCAGAAGCAGGTGATTCTTGCGCGGCTCGATGGTGCCGCAGACGAGGAAGGTCGGCCGCGCGAGGTCCGGCAAGGCCGCCGCGCCCGCGCCGTCCGAGAAGACGGGCTCGACGCCGAGGGGGGCGACGGTCACCGGCTTCGCCCCCAGGCCCCGCCGCCGCGCGTCGTCGGTGAAGCGGGCGCCGACATCGCCCGAATTGACGAGCACGTGCGCCGCGTGACGCGCCACCGTCTCCATCCGCAGGGCGTGCCGCCCGGCCTCCCCCGGCCGGCCGTATTCGGGGTGGGAGATCGGGATCAGGTCGTGGACGAAGAAGACCGGCCGCACGTCGCGCCGGGTGTAGAGCCAGTCGAAGCGCCCCGGCCGATCGAGCCGCAGATGCGAGGTGTGAAGATAGATCGTGCCCTCGGGCAGGCGCTCGACGCCGCCCGAGCGCAGCACCCGCAAGCCGGTCTCGGCCTGGAGCCGGCGCCGGTCCAGCCCGCCCTCCCCCCGACGCTTGCCGGTCTGCGGCGGCCGGTGATCGGCGGCAAGACCGACGGCAGGACCGGAACCAAGCGAGGCCGCGAGCGCCCGGTAGACCGGATCGGCCTCGGCGGCCACGTCCTCGACCCAGCCCGCCGCGACCGACTCGACGATGCCGCGGGCGGTCTCGCGGTCGAGGACGCGCGGGCCGAACGCCGTCGAGACGAGCCCGAAGCGCGTGCCCTCGGCGCCCCCGCCCAGGACGTGCCGGGCATAGGCGAGATCCACCCGGTCGATGCCCGTGGGGTTGGCGTGGCGGAGCCGGGTGATGAGGCGGGTCAGGTCGATGGCGAGGCAGGCTTGCATGGGCCGCTGCATAGACCGGATCCCGCCGTTCTGGCGACCGGCGCCGGCACGCCGTCTCCCGGTCCGTGCGAGCGGATCAGTGCGAGTGGGGCTGCGTCTCGACGCTTCGGCTCGCGATCTCGCGGGCGACCTCCAGCAGGAGCACGTCCACGAGCTGGCGCAGCCGCCGGCTGCCGCTGGCGTCGATCGCCTGGCGCGCCGCGATGAGGAGTTCGGCGGCCTCGTCGATGGCCTCGGAGGCGGCCGCCCGCTCCAGTTCGAGCAGCGTCCGCGTCTCGGCGCCGGCATCGTCGGCGTCGATCAGCGTCCCCTCTCCGCAGACCGGCTGGTGGCGCGCATCGCGATGAATCCGTCCGCGGCACAGCAGCCGGCGCGCAGGGCCCGTCGGCGAGGCGACCCATAGGTCGAGGGCGACGTCCTCCTCCTGCTCGGCGGCCTGGCGCACATCGCCGAGGAAGCGGCGGGCCTCCGGCGCGTCGAGGCCGGCCGTGGCCCGCTCGCTGCGCAGGGGGCGCCCGGCGAGGCGGACATCGCCTGCCATCAGTTCGGCGGCGCCCTCGTCGAGGATGAAGCAGCCGGTCGCCGGGTCCCATTCCCAGCTTCCGACCACTCCGGACGGTGGCAGGGTTTCCACGAATCCGGGAATGTCCGAGCGCCGGGCGTCGTTGCGTCTGTGTTTCAAGGTCCTGCTCCCCGCGCAATGCGTCAGGCCGGTGGTGTCTGGCGGTGGTGAAAGGTGCCGGTCGCACCGGTGTTCGGCGCCGCGGCGGCCGGGCCGCGGCGCGGATGGCCCGCAACGGGCGCGATGCACCCGTCGCGGGCGTGTCTCAGGAGGCGAGCCGGGCGACGCTGGCCCGCGGCGGGGCGAGTACCGAACGGATGTCGCCGCGCTTGTTCTGCAATTGGCGCAGCGACCGCCGGTCGAAGGCCGCCTCCACCGCGACGATCTCCTCGCCCTCGATCTCGTGGGGCAGGCCGAGGGGGATGGCGCGCAGATGCAACTGCAGCAGGCGCAGGATCCAGCTCGTCGGCATCTCGGAGACGAAGCTGGTGATCCCCCGCGGCAGGCCCCACTCGACGATCGCCGTCATCAGCGCGAGCGCCGTCGGGTTGAGCCGCCGGCCCGAGGTCCGCGCGCATTCGGCGACACAGATCCGGCCCCACTCGACGATGTGCGGGCCCGACGGCGCCGCTCCCTCGCAGAGCTGCGGCAGCACCATCGGCAGCAGGTAGGGCCGGGTCGTCGGCAGGAGGCGGGAATAGCCGATGACGGACTCGCTCTCATCGAGGGCGAGCAGATGGACCGCGTGCTCGTCGTCGAACTCGTCGATCTCGCGCCGGTCGGGCCGGGCGAGGTTCGACCAGCCCAGCTCCTCGACGAAGACCCGATGCCGCAGGCGGAAGGCCTGATCGATGGCACCGGCATAGTCCTGCATGTTCTCAGCGGTCACGACATGGATCATCGGAACACCTCTTCAGAAACCTGAGGTGTTCGTCCCAAATCCAAACGTGCGGCGGCACTACGAGAACCCGTAGGGTTTCGTTCGGCAAGGCTAACGCGGCCCGGAAAACAAGGCCGGCCGTACGCGCTCGCCTGAGATTCTAGGGAATCGAAGTGCCGGCATCTCTATCTTGGATTGTATGTCTAAAACAATACGGCAGATGCCGACTGTCACCAGGGGGTGATTCGACCGCTCCGCGCTTTCGGGCCGACACTCTCCCGAACGCGCCGTACGCCCGCATGACCATCATGGCTCTGCGTCATGGCTTCGCGCGTCATGCGTTCAAGCCGCGACGGTGCGTTCCGAGCGCGCGTCCGGTCCGTCTGCATTCGTTGTCCTGTGAGTCGCCCGGCAGCGATCGCGGCCGTTTGCGCTCAGACGATCAGCCCGCGCCTGAACCCCTCGGCCACCGCCTGGGTGCGCGAGACGCAGCCGAGCTTCACCCGGGCCGAGCGCAGGTGGAAATCGACGCCGTGGCGCGAAATCCCCATCAGTTCACCGATCTCCCAGTCGGTCTTGCCCTCGGCGACCCATTGCAGGCTCTCGCGCTCGCGCGGGGTCAAACCCATCCGCCGCTCGCTGGGCCCGTTGTCGATGAGCAGCGTCTGCCCGACCACGTAGGAGGCGATGAGGGTGAGCATGCCGCGCTGTCCCGGGCTGATATCGAGCTGCCGGCCGGCGAAGGTCAGGCCGCCGCGCTCCTCCTCCAGCGTCGCGAGCGGCACGGTGAAGCCGTCGCCGAGACCGAACTCGACCGCCTCGTTCATCACCTGCCGCGCCTTCGGATCCTGGAGGCCCGCCGGATCGGTCTCGGACCAGCGGAAGCCGGTCGTGCTGGACAAGGTCGCCTGCACGATCGGGTCGAAATACATGTAGCCTTTCGAAAAGTAGAGGCGGTTCCATTCGTCGGACGTGTTTTCAAGTATAACGAAGTTCTTCTGGGTTCGCGCCGGAAGCCGCTTCTGCGGGATCATCGCCGAGATGACGTATTCGATCCCCATTGCATTGAGCCGTGGCATGATCGCCCGCAGGATGTCCTCGCGCGAATGCGCTCGGTCGAGCGACTTGAGGATTTCCAACGTCAGGTCGAGCGATTTTCTGGACATGGCCGGGCGAAAAAATAACTCTCACATCACGATAAGTCGCTCGGCCGCCCTTGAGAAGGGCAACGAGAGATTTCGTTTAGGTTGCCATGCCGAGCCCGCTACGCGGTGTCCTAATGGGGAGCCCGGCCCCGCCTCGCCGACCGTACTGCTTGAGCCGGTGCTGCCAAGCAATGCGCTGGATCAAATTGCACCGGGAGACAGGCCCGGTGCGCAGGCCGCGTCCGCATCGCGCGGAAGGGCACGCAGAAGGGCGCGGAAGGGGTTGCGCTGCCCGAAGCGGACCGCTATGAGCCGCGAGCCCGTACGGGCATCGGAGTGTAGCGCAGCCCGGTAGCGCACCTGTCTGGGGGACAGGGGGTCGTCGGTTCAAGTCCGGCCACTCCGACCAACTTTTCGCGAAGACCGCCTCCGCATCGGTGGACGATCGCGCCGCACGGCCTTCCCACCGACTTCCACTCCGAGATCGCTGCCGCGTCCTTTGGGACGGCCCGGCCTCATGGCCAGGACCCGTCGGTTCGTGACCGCGGATCGGACTTGCGCAGCGTCACGATGGTCTCCCGCAGCCAGCGCTGACTCGGCACCGCGTCGTTGGAGGCATGCCAGATCATCGAGATGGAGACGTCCGGCAGCGTGATCGGCGCCGGGCTCACGGTGAGCCCCATGCTGTCGGCGAAGAAGCGCGCGAGCCGCGCATGCATCGTGGCGATGACCGGCGCCTGCCGCACCACGAAGGGCATCACCGAGAAGCGCGGCGAGGTCAGCGCGATGACCCGCTTGCGGCCGATCTTGGCCAGTGCGTCGTCCACCACGCCGTGGGCGCTCTCCACGAGGCTGGTCAGCAGGTGGGGCAGCCGCACGTAGTCGTCGAGGGAGATCGGCGCCGTCACGCCGACGAGGTCGGCGTTGAAGATGCAGAGGTAGCTCTCCTTGTTGAGGATCCGGCGCTTGTGGTGCGTCTGGCCCTGCTCGAACACGCCGATGCCGAGATCGACGCGGCCGGTATCGAGGTCGTCGAGGATGCGGTGGCGATCGACCGTGTGCAGCAGGAGCTTCACGCCGGGCGCCACCGCCTGCAGATGCGCGATGAGGGTGGGCATCAGCAGCACCTCGGTCGAGTCCGGGATGCCGAGGGTGAAGGTGATGTCGGCCGTGGCCGGATCGAAGGCGTCGGGCGGCGCGGTGATCTCTTGGATCTGCGCGAGCGCCGCCTGCACCGGCGCCATCAGCGCCAGCGCCCGCGGAGTCGGTCGCATGCCGTCGGGGCTCCGCGTCAGCAGCTCGTCCGAGAAGGTGGTCCGCAGCCGTCCCAGGGCGTGGCTCATCGCCGACTGGCTGATGCCGATCCGCCGTGCGGCCCGGGTCACGCTGCGTTCCGTCAACAGCGCGTCAAGGGCGACGAGCAGGTTGAGATCGAGCCGACCGAGATGCACGTGATCGATGCGCATTATGAAATCGATCCATTTGATTCATGGGTGTGGACCCAGCACATACAGTCTCACGAAGCGACGGGGAGCCCGCCGCCGGAAAAGAGGCTGAACACGATGTCCAAGACTCTTCGTTCGATCACCACCGCCGCCCTGGCCTTCGCCGCCCTCGGCACCCTGTCCGCCCGCGCCGGGGAGACCGCTGCCGTCCACGGCGTCAAGACGGTCGGCGCCCTCGCCCTGGAGACCCAGGGTCTGGCCACCAGCGACCTCTCGGTCCACCGCCAGGGCGGCTTCGCCCTCCCAGGTTCGGTCCAGTGGATCAAGACCCCCGTCGAGCAGGGACCGGTGCGGCAGGCCGCCTTCTAGGTGAGCCGCGTGAGCCGCGCGAACGGCCGAGACGATCCTCCGGCGCCGGACGGCGCCGGAGGTTTTTCGTGTGAGGCGGAAACGTCAGCCGTCACGCTGCGGACGCGTGGCGCTCACGGCGACGTCTGTAAGGATCTGAACCGGGCGAACCGCAGGGCCAGCATCGGCAGCACGGCGAGGTTCAGGAGCGTCGAGGTCGCCAGCCCGCCGAGGATGACCAGGGCCATCGGTCCCTCGATCTCGCGGCCCGGCTCGCCGGCGCCGAGCGCCAGAGGCAGCAGGCCGAGGCCGGTGACCAGCGAGGTCATCAGGATCGGCACCAAGCGGTCGGCGGCGCCCTCGACCGCGGCCGCCGCGTTCCAGCGGCGCCCCTCCACCAGCACCATGTGCTCGTAATGCGCGATCATCATGATGGTGTTGCGCAGCGAGATGCCGAACAGGGTCACGAACCCGACGATCGAGCCGAGCGAGACGACGGCGCCGCTCACGGCGACCGCCAGCACGCCGCCGACGAAGGCGAAGGGCAGGTTGACGAGGACGAGGGCGAGATTGGTCAGCGATCCCGTCACCATGAGGAGCAGCAGCACGATCCCGAGGCCGGCGAGGCCCGCATAGAGCGCCAGTTCCCGCCGTGCCTTCGCCTGCGTCTCGGCCGCACCGCCGAAGCCGATATCGATGCCCGAGGGCTGCGCGACCTCGCGGGCGATCTTCCGCTTCGCCGCCTCGGTGAAGGAGGCGATGTCGCGCCCCTCCACATTCGCGGTCACGACCCGCACCCGCTGCGCGCCGACATGGCCGACGGCGTAGCGGCCGGCGGTCTCGTAGATGTCCGCCACCTGGGCGAGCCGGATGTAGTTGCCGCCCTTCGTGCGCAGCGGCAGGGTGCCGAGGGTCGAGAGGCGGGTGCGCGCGGCCGGTTCGAGCACGACCACGACGTTGAACACGGCGTTGCCCTCGTAGGCTTGGCCGACGATGTCGCCCTGATAGGCGGTGCGCACGATCTCCAGCACTTCGATGGCGTCGAGGCCCCAGTGGCGCAGATCGGCCGGGCGCAGGCTCACATTGACCTGCGGCAGGCCCGGCGGCGACCGGAGCTGCACGTCGGCCGCGCCGCGCACCTCGGCGAGTTCGCGCGCCACGTCGCGGGCGGTGGCCTCGATCCGGTCGAGGTCGGTGCCGGTGACGCTGACCACGACCGGCGCGGTGAAGCCGGAGACGACCTCCTCGATCCGCTCGGTCAGGAAGGTCTTGAGCGAGAAGTTCGCGCCGGGGGTCGCCGCCATCAGCGCGCGGATACCAGCCTCCGCCCGCTCCTGCCCCTCCCCGTCGAGGCCCGGTTCGAGATCGATATGGATCTCGCTGTCGTGCGTGCCGCCGAGATCGTAGCCGGCCTCGGCGCGCCCGACCTGCTGGGCCACCGCGCGCACGCCCGGCACCGCCTTCAGCCCCGCGGTGATACGCTCGCCGAGCCGCAGGGATTCCTGCAGGGAGGTGCCTGGGACCGACGCCATGTGCAGGATCAGGTGCCCTTCCTTGAGGTCGGGCAGGAACTGGCCGCCGAAGAACGGAACCGGGATCGCCGCCGCCAGCGTCAGGGCGAGGCTGGCGGTGAAGACGAGGCGCGGGTGACGGTTGAGCCGCGCCAGGGCGCGGATATAGGCGCCGCGCACGCCGCGGCTCACCGGTGCCTCGCGGACCGGCCCGTCGGAGCGGCCGGCGAGCAGCAGGCGCGCGAGGGCGGGCGTCACGGTCAGCGCCACGGCGAGCGAGGTCAGCACGGCGAGGATGTAGGCGAGCGCCAGCGGGCCGAACAGGCGGCCGGGCACGCCGGTCAGGGCCAGCACCGGCAGGAACACCAGCAGCACCGCAAAGGTGGCGTAGGCGACCGAGACGCGCACCTCCAGGATTGCATCGAGCACCACCCGTGCGCCGGGCCGGGGCGTCTCGGCGCGGCGGTTCTCGCGCAGGCGGCGCATCACGTTCTCGACGCCGATCACCGCATCGTCCACGACCTCGCCGATGGCGATGGCGAGACCGCCCAGCGTCATGGTGTTGAGGCTCTGGCCGAACGCGCCGAGGGCCAGCACCGCGCCGATCAGGGAGAGCGGGATCGCGGTGGCGCTGATCAGCGCCGTGCGCCAGTCGGCGAGGAAGACGAACAGCACCACGACGACGAGGATGCCGCCCAGCGCGAGCGCCTGGACCACGTTGTCGGTGGCCTGCGTCACGAAGTTCGCCGGGCGGAACAGGTCGGCGCGCAGGGTGATCCCGTCACGCTCCAGGCCGGGGCGCATCTCGGCCAAGGCCGCCTCCACCTGCGCGGTCACGTCGAGGGTGTTGGCGCCGTACTGCGCGCCGACCATCAGCAGCACGCCCGGTCGGCCGTCGACCAGCGCCGCGCTGATCGCCGGCTCGGGCGCGGCGGCGACGTCGGCGACGTCGCCGAGCACCACGCTTGCCCCGCCCTCGTTGACGAGCACGGTGCGCGCCACCGCTTCCGGGGTCAGGGCTTGCCCTTCCGTCTGCAGGGTGATGCGCTGATTGACCGTGTCGACGAAGCCCGCCCCGCGCACCCCCGTGGCCTTGCGGCCGGCGGCGAGCACGTCGTTCAGGCCGATGCGGAAGCGCACCAGATCCTGCGGCCGGACTTGGATGCGCAGCGAGCGGATGTCGCCGCCATAGACCAGGACTTCGCCGACGCCGGGCGCGGCGAGCAGGCGCAGCCTCAGGCGCCAGTCGGCGACCGTGCGCAGGTCCATCAGCGAGTGCGTCGGCGAGGTCAGGCCGAGGAGGAGCACCGAACTCGTGGACGAGGTCAGCGCGGTCATGGTCGGCGGCAGGACGCCCTGGGGCAGCCGGGCGGTCACCGCGGCGAGGCGCTCGTTCACGAGCTGGCGCGCCCGGTAGATGTCGCTGCCGGTGGCGAAGGTGGCGGTGATGACCGACAGGCCCTGGATCGAGTTCGAGCGCAGGGTCGCCAGCCCCGGCAGGCCGCTGACCGCGACCTCCAGAGCCTGCGTCACCAGCACCTCGACCTGCTCCGGATTGAGGCCGGGCGCCTCGGTCTGCACCGTCACCGTGGGTGGGGCGAATTCCGGAAAGACGTCGTACTTGGCCGATCCGAGGGCGACGATGCCGTAGATGGCGATCGCCAGGACCAGCGCCAGGACGATGCCGGGCCGGCGCACCGCGAAGACGACCAGGGCGGCCTGGAGGCCCGAGGGGGCAGGCCCCGGCGGGGCCGGAGCCGGCGCGTCGTCGCGCATCGGTCGGGAGTCGGGCCGTCGGTCGGGCCGTCGGTCGAGCATGCTCAGTCGTCGTCCGCGTCGGCGGCCTGGATCTGACCCTTCAACTCCTCGGAGAGCACCGCCTGCGGTCCGGTCACGACGATCTCGGCCTCGGGGCCGAGGTCGTCGACGACGTAGGCGTCCGCCGAGATCGGCGCGTCGGCCTTGAGGGGATGGCGGGCGAAGGCGTCGTCGCCGACGCTCCGGTAGATCCAGGCATTGCCCTGCCAGTGCACCACCGCGCTCTCCGGCACCGCGATGCCGGTGGTCTCGCGCTCCGAGGTGAGGAAGGCGAGCGTGCTCATGCCGGGCAGGAGCCCGCTGTCGCCGGCCACGGTGTAGAAGGAACTGACGCCCTGGATGCGCTGGTCGGTCCGGGTCGCGGGCGAGACGTAGCGGAGCGCCACGCGCTCGCTCTGGGGCGGCACCTCGGCGGAGGCCGTGGCCGGCGGCGCCTTCAGGGTCTCGCCGGGCGGCAGCGTCACCTGCACGAGGAAGTCCGTGCGCTCGATCAGCCGGGTGATGACGGCTGAGCGCTCGATGATCGCCCGTCCGATCACCGTGCCCCATTCCTGCTGCGCGGTGGCCGCCAGCGTCCGGACCTGCGACTGCGCCGCGGCGAGTGCCGCCTCGTCGGTGCGGAAGGTGCCCTCGGCCGTCTCCAGTTGGACCTGGGTCGCGTACGGGCCGAGGCTGCGCGCCCGGACGAAGGCCGCGCGCGAGACGCCCGCCTTCGCCTCTGCGGTCTGCAACTGGGCCTTGGCGCTGGCATAGCTGTTGGTGAGTTCGGTGACCCGGGCGAGGTCGAGGACGGAGCCGAAGGCCTGCACCTCGATCCGGTGGGAGGCCTGGACGTGCCGTGCCGTGGCGACGCCGATCCGCGCCCGCTCCTCGTCGCTCAGCCGGACGACGGCGCGCCCGCCCTCGACCGCGACCCGCACCGACGGGCGGCCTTGCGCCGCCGGCTGGTGCGCCGCGGGCGTCGTGGCCCGGGACAGCCTGTCGTGGAGGTCGGAAAGGCTCGGACCGGCCGCCACGCGCAGGCCGTTGCCGGCCTCCGTCAGCATGAGCGCACCCAGCACGCCCACGCCGAGCGCCAGCCCCACGGGCAGGACGACCCGCCGCCGCATCTCTACGCCTCCACAGCCCCCGCGTTCTCCGCGCGATTTGCCACTTTTGCCCGGTTTGTTCGGCGTGGTCCACCCGGTTCTTGTGCCGGGTCGCTGCGCACCGGCGGCGCGGATCGGGAACGGTCGGCGGGTGCGGTCGGATACGTCGGTGTCGCCCCCGCACGTGAGCCGCCGCATGACCCGATTCCGCCCGATCGCCCTTCTCGCCGTCCTCCTCTTCGCGGTTGCTGCGATCACGGTCGTCGTGCTGCGCGCCACGAGCGATGCGCCGAGTACGGCGCGGGACACGGCCAAGGCCGGGACGACCCCGGCCTGCGACCCTCCCACACCCGGCGCGGAGCCCCGCTCACCCGACTGTCCCCAGTCCGCTCCGCCCACGGCGCGCACGCCGTGAGACCGGCGGACGATCCTTCGCCCGGTCTTGGTGTTGGTCCTGGTCTCGGCCTGGCACTGGACAGACCGGCGCAATCTGCTGATGAAGGGGCGTTCCGATCAAGTGGGGCTCAAAACCCGTGCGCACGGTGAAGAAGATACTGAGGAGGGCCAAGCTTGCGGCCCTGACGACGCGGCGGGCGCCGTCCTCGATCGTCCGTACGCCGTTGCCGGGCTTCGATCCGATCTATTACCTGTACTGGTATCCGGACGTGCGCGTGTTCCCACAGGGGCCGCTCGTCCACTACATCCATTACGGCTGGCGGGAGGGCCGCGACCCGAGCGCGGGCTTCAGCACCGAAGGCTACCTGAAGGCCAATCCCGACGTGCGCGAGAGCGGCTGTAACCCCCTCGTTCACTTCGTCGAATCCGGCCTGTCGGAGGGGCGGCAAGGCTGGCAGAAGAATCCGGACGCGCCGCCGCCGAAGCCGCATCCGCTGGATTACCATTCGGGCAAGCTTCTGCCGCCGCCGAACCGCGCTCCCGGCGCCTGAGTCGCCGCGGGCCTGCTGCTTGTCGGAGCCGAGCCGCCTCTGAAACGGCACCCGGCGCCTGTCCCGTTGACGGAGGGAGCCGGCTATGGCTCTAGGCGTCATCGCGTCCCATGAGGGTTGTATTCCGTCATGTCCGAAGGTGATACGCTGGCAAAGGCCCTGGCCGATGTCCGGCAGCGGATGAATGATCTCCAGGCCGAGTACGACCGTGTCTCCGTCGAGCTGGCCAAGCTTCGGGTCGCGGAGAAGTCGCTCGCGGCGATCGTCGAGGGGACGCCCCTCGAGGCTGTGATGGGTGGCGCGACGGCCGCTGCGCCGGCCTATCCGGGCGAGGCGCGTCCGGCACGCGGCGGCGGGCGGGGCAGCCGCGGGCCGCGGGCCAACTCGGCCAAGGGGCGGCTCAAGGCCCTCCTCGAGGGCGCCGGACCGCAGGGTCTGTCGCATGCCGAGATCGCGCGGCGCCTGCCCGACGTCGCGCCCAACACCCTCAACACCTATCTCAGCGTCATGGCCAATAGCGGCGAGGCCTTGCGCCGGGGCGACTTCTATGCCGCCGGAGCGCCCGACCGTGCCGCCGACGAGGCGCCGGAGGACGAGGCCGAGCCGCAGGATCCCGCCGACCGGGACGAGGAATCCGACGCGGCCGAGTGAGGCCGCGTCCACCACCTCCTCGGCATCAATCGGGGAGTGCGAACACCACGAGGGCGTCGCCGGTGCCGAAGCCGGACGCCTTGGTGAAGGAGGCGCCGCCTGCGGCCACGGCCACGTATTGGCGCCCCTCGACCGTATAGGTCACCGGCGGCCCGCCGATTCCCGCCCCGCACTGGAAGCGCCACAGGATCTCGCCGGTCTTCGCGTCGTGGGCGTCGAGATGCCCGTCCTCCTCACCCGAGAAGACGAGGCCGCCCGCGGTGGCGAGCGTGCCGCCGGAGAGGCGGCTTCCCGCCTTGCGCGACCACGCCACCGCTCCGCCCCCGGCGAGATCGACCGCGGTGAGCGTCGAGAAGGAGGGCTCCCCCTTCGCCTCGCCGGTCTCGGTGTAGCGGACCTCGCCGCGTCCGCCCGACGTCGGCGCGGTCTTCACCGTGTAGGTCGCTGCCCCGTGCCGCACCTGGGCGAAGGCGAGGCCGCTGCCCGCGTCGAAGGCCACCGGATGCCAGGACACCGCGCCGAGGGGGCCGGGGCTTACCACCGTGCCCTCCGGGCTCGGGGGCACGAACAGGTTCTTGTGCGTGATGAGGGGGGCGGATTTGCCGAGAAGCCGCCCGTCGGTGCGGTCGTGGACGTAGATCCAGCCGAGCTTGCTCGCCTGCGCCACCGCCTTCACCGGCCCTTTCTCGGTGGGATAGTCGAGCAGGAAGGGCGGGCTCGCCACGTCGTAGCCCCACTCCTCGTGCGGCACCTGCTGGAAGTGCCAACGCAAGCTGCCGGTCTTCACGTCGAGGGCGACGAGGCTCATCGTGTAGAGGTTGTCGCCGGGACGCGTCAGGCCGAAATTCTGCGGCGCCGGGTTGCCAATGCCGAGATAGATCAGGCCGAGATCGGCGTCGTAGGCCGGCGTCATCCAGAGCGAGCCGCCGCCGACCTTCCACGCCTCCCGGTGCGCGGGGGCCGCGGCCTTCTCCGCGGCGATGTCGCGGTGGAGCGGCAGGCCGTCCGCGGTCTTCTCCGCGAAGCCGCCCTCCCAGCCGTCGGCCTTGGTGACGTACCAGCGCCAGCGCTCCTCGCCGGTCTTCGCGTCGTAGGCCGCGAGCCAGCCGCGCCGGCCGTAGCCGCCCTCGATCCCGACCACCGCACCGCCGTCGAGGCCACCCTTCTCATCCTCGACATGGAGGCCGTAGCCCGCCCCCGTCACCCCGACGATGACGAGCCCGTCGGCCACGAGCGGCGGCATCTTGAAACCCAGACGGCTCGATCCCTGGACCGGCTTGTCGCTCAAGGTTGCGGCAAGCGCCGAGGCGGTCTCGGTCTCCCCCTCCTCCGGTCGCACCGCCTCCCGGTCCCAGACCAGCCGGCCGGTCTTCGCGTCGAGCGCGATGACGCGCCCGTCCATGGTCGCTTCGAAGACGAGGCCGCCCGACACCGCCACGCCGCGATTCGAGGGCGGTCCGAAGATCTTCTCCGTGCGCGCCTTGTGGGTGTAGGTCCACAGCGCCTTGCCGGATTTGGCCTCCAGCGCCGCCACGTGGTTGCCCGTGGTCGAGACATACATCACGCCATCGATCACCACCGGCTCGGCCTGGAAGTAGCCGGTGACGCCGGTCTGGAAGAGCCAGGCCGGGCGCAGGCGGGCGACGTTGCCGCGGTCGATCTGCGCCAGCGGCGAGTGGTGGGTGTTGCCCGCGTCGCGGCCGAAGGCCGGCCAGTCGCCGGAGACCTGCGCGGCCTCCTGGGCCGAGGTGCCGGTCGTCGGTAGCAGGACGGGAACGAGGAAGATCAGCGCAGCGGTCAGGCCGCCGGTTCCCCGGTCACAATGCGCGTGTCCAACCGCTGCAAGCGTATTCCTACGGCGTTTCACTCCGGTCCTCCCCTTCTTCGTTCGGTGATTGTGGTGGCGCGTCGATCGAAGCGAAGGACCCGGCGTTCCGGCCGCACGTTTTTTTCGGACCTATCATCCGTCTTCGTTGTTATTCCGGCACACAATGACCCTCAACGCGCTTCGTGATGCATTCCGAGCCGGGTCATCTTACGCAGACGAGAGGACTTGATGCGAACTCTGATCCTGGCCGCGACCCTGGCCTTTGCCGGACCCGCCTTGGCCCAGACCACGGCCCCGACGGCGCCCCGTTCGGGTGCGCCGATCACCGCCGGTCAGAACAACACCGGGGCCGACACCAACGTCACGATCCCGCGCGGCAGCACCGGAGCGGATACGGTGCAGACCGATTCGGCGGCCGGCGGCAACGCCAACCAGCCCTCGCGCGCGGTGCCGCAGGGCAGCGGCGGCGGCGGAAGCGGCAGCGCCGGCGGCAACTGAGCCGCGAAGACGGGCCGGGGCCGGCGCTCGCGCCGAGCCCGGCTCACCCCCGACTGACGCCCGCCTCAACCGCGCGGGGCCATCCGCAGTTCGAACTGCGCGCCCTTGCCCGGCCTCAGCGTCAGTGTCCCGTCGAGCTGGCGTGCGAGATTGCCGATCACGCGCATGCCGAGGCTGGCTCGCGCCTTTAGCGGGTCGAAGCCCGGCGGCAGGCCGACGCCGTCGTCACAGACCGAGACGGTCAGCCCACCATCCGCACGCATCGCAGCTTCGACGCGGATCTCGCCTTGCCCGTCCGGATAGGCGTACTTGATCGCGTTGGTGACGAGTTCATTCACGAACAGGCCGAGCGGGATCGCCAGATCGGCCGGCATCGTCACGGTCGCCGCGCGGCAGCGCAGGGCGTGGGCACCCGCGCTCTCGGTCAGCTTCTCGCATAGGGCTTCGAGGAAGCCGGCGACGTCGATCTGCGTGAGGTCCGGCTGGCGCCAGAGCTGGTCGTGGACCTGCGCCACCGCCTCGACGCGGGCGCGGGCGTCGGCCAACGCGCTCTTCACGTTCTCATTCTCGGCGCCGCGGGCCTGGAGCGCGAGCAGTCCGGCTACCACGGCGAGGCTGTTCTTGACCCGATGGCTCATCTCACGGCTCAGGAGGTCCTGCCGTTCGAGCGCGACCTTGAGCTGGGCCTCCGAGCGCTGGCGCTCGATGGCGCTGCCGAGCAGGTTGGCGAAGCCCTGCATGAAGGCGATGTCGGCGGGGCCGAACACACCCTCGCGGGTGTCGTCCACCTCCAGCACGCCGTAATGGCCCTCTCGGTTGGTGATGAGCACGTTCACGGCCCGACGGATGCCGTGGCGCGCCATCAGCTCCGGCGTGCGAAAGCGGGTCTCGTCCTCCAGATGGTTGGAGATGACGGGCCGGCCGGTCTTCAGGGCGTAGCCCGCGGGCGAGGCGAGGTCGGCACCGACCACCGCCCGGCCGACGCAGTCCGCCTCCCAGCCGACACCGGCGCAGACGAGGAGCACGTCCTGAGCCGGCTGATATTCGAGCGCCTTGCAGAACTGCGCCTGCATGCCCTCGGCGCAGAGTTCGGTCGCCCGTTGCAGCAGCGGCACCAGTTCGGTGGCGCGCAGCGCCTCGACGCCGAAATCGGACAGGATCGCCTGCTGGCGCAGCCGGAGGTCGAGCGCCTCCGGCGAGATCTCGGTCATAGGGTCGTCTCGGAATTCCCGGAATGCGGGGCGGCGCGCGAACGATGCACGGTCGCAGGCGACGGTGTCGGCAATATGGGAAGGTTGGGTGCCCCATGAAAAATGGAAAGGCCCGGTCGCGCCGAGCCCTTCCATTCCGGGATTTTGCCGACAGCGTTGACGGGCAGGACGCCGTCGGCGCCCCGCCCTGGCCTCATGCTCAGGGCTTGGCGTCGAGGAGCTTTTCCGCGCGGGTCACAGCGGCCTCGCAGCCCTTGGCGTCGCCCTTGCCGTCGGCGGTGCGGGCCTCCTCCAGGGCGACCCGGGCCTGCTGGGCCTGATCGCCGCCCTTGCCGGCCTCGGCCGATTTCTCCGGGGGCGCCTCGCGCTTGTCGGTCTGGCCGCCGGTCCCGGTCTGGCCCTCGCCCTCGCGGTGGGCCGCGACGGTCTTGCTGCCGGTCGAGGCCGCGATCGACTCCGAGGCCTCGGACTTCGCCCGCCCGTCGAGCTTGGCGATCCGGTCGGAGCAGGGCGAGGCCAGCGCGGGCCCGGCCAGCAGGAGCCCGGTCAGCGACAGGCCGAGGGTGAGACGCGCGGTGGGAGTCATGAAGTGGGGGTCCTCGTACAACACAGGTGCCTGTGAAAGTCGCGAGGCGCCCGAGAGTTGCGCCGATCCTTCGCCCTCCCCCCGGAGGGGGAGGGCTTTCACTTGGCTCAGGAGCTGAGCTGGTCGCGCAGCGGCAGCTCGCGCACCCGGCGCCCCGTCGCGGCGAAGACCGCGTTGGCGATCGCCGGCGCGACCGGGGGGACGCCCGGCTCGCCGACGCCGCCGAGGGGGGCGTTGTAGTCGTTCGAGGGCACGAGATGGACCCGCACCACCTTCGGCGCGGCGTCGATGCGCAGAACCTCGTAGCCGTCGTAGTTCGCCTGCTCGGCCCGGCCGTTCTTGAAGGTGATCTTCGAGGTGAGCGCGAGGCCCATCCCCATCACCACGGCACCTTCCATCTGCGAACGGACACGCTCCGGGTTCACCTGCGGCCCGCAATCGACGGCGATGTCGATGGCGTGGACCTTCACCTGGCCCTTGTCGTCTACCTCAACCTCGGCCGCGACCGCGGTGTAGGTCACGAAGCTGTAGTGTCCGGCGATGCCCAGCCCCCGGCCCTTCTCCAGCTTGCGGCCCCACTTGGCGCCGTCGGCCACCGTCTCGATGACGCGGCGCAGGCGGCCGGTATCGACGGGGTAGCGCTTCGGATCCTCGCCGTAGTTCCAGACGTCGCCGATCTCGGTCGGGTCGATCTTTCGCGCGGGGCCGATCAGCTCCAGCAGATAATCCTTCGGGTCGCGCCCCGCGGCGTGGGCGAGTTCGGCCACGAAGGATTGGATCGCGAAGGCGTGCGGGATGTTCGAGACCGAGCGGAACCAGCCGATCCGGGTATGGGCGGAGGCTTCCGGGTTCTCGAAGCGCAGGTTCTTCAGCGCCAGCGGGTTGTTGACGAGGCCCATGCCCAGCTCGAACGGCAGCTCGTGCTTGGGGTCGGGCGCGAAGATCGAGCCGATCGTCGGCGCCACCGAGCGGTGGAGCCACGCCACCGGCATGCCCTTGTCGTCGACGCCCGCCTCGATCCGCTCGACCGAGATGGTGTGGTAGTAGCTGTGCTGGATGTCGTCCTCACGGGTCCAGACCAGCTTCACCGGCTGACCGTCCACCGCCTGCGAGCAGAGCGCCGCCTCGACCACGTAATCGGGCTTCGACTTGCGGCCGAAGCCGCCGCCGAGCAGCGTCACGTTCACCCGCACCTTGTCGGCGGGCAGGTTGAGGCGCTTCACGACGCGGTCATGGGCGGCCTGCGGACCCTGGGTGCAGGCCCAGATCTCGCAAGCGCCGTCCTTGATGCGCGCAACGGCGGCCGGGGGCTCCATCGGCGCCTGGGCGAGGTGGGGCACGAAGTACTCCGCCTCGAACTTCGCCTTGGCGGTCTTCATCGCCGCATCGACGTCGCCCGCGACCCGCACGACCTTGCCGGGTTTGCGCGCGGCGGCTTCGAGTTCCTTGCGGAAGGCGTCGGTGTCGTAGCCCGCGTTCGGGCCGTCGTCCCAGGTCACCTTGAGGGCCTCGCGGCCCTTCATCGCCGCCCAGGTGTTCTTGGCGATGACCGCGATGCCGCCGAGCGGCATGAACTCGGACGGGATCTCGCCGCCCTCGATCTTGACGATCTTGACCACGCCCGGGACCTTCTTGGCCTCGGTGTCGTCGAACGAGACGACCTTGCCGCCGTAGACCGCGGGGCGCGCGACGACGGCGTACAGCATGCCGTCGAGCTTCACGTCGAGGGCGTAGATCGCCTGGCCGGTGGTGATGTCGCGGTTGTCGATGAGGCCGATCTTGCCCTTGCCGATGTAGCGGAAGGCCTCCGGCTTCTTGAGCTGCACGCTCTCGCGGGCCGGGATCGGCAGGGCGGCGGCCGCCTCGGCGACGTCGCCGTAGCCCAGCGTGCGGCCGGACTTGGCATGGGTCAGGACGTGACCCTCGGCCTTCACCTCGGAGGCCGGCACGCCCCATTGCTTGGCGGCGGCCTGGATCAGCATCAGCCGCGCGGCGGCACCCGCATGGCGGAAATGCTGGAAGAAGTGGCGCAGCGAACGCGAGCCGTCGGTGTCCTGGTTGCCGAAATGGGTCTCCTCACCCCAGGCCTGGACCACCTTCACCTTCGACCAGTCGGCCTCCAGCTCGTCGGCGACGGTGAAGGCGATCGAGGTGCGAACGCCCTGGCCCATCTCGGAGCGATGGTTGGTGACGGTGACGGTGCCGTCCTTGGCGATGGCGACGAACACCTTCGGGTCGTCGCGCCAGCCGTTGGGCATGCCGTCGGCGCCGAATTTCTTGGCCTTCTGCTCTTCCGTCTGGCCTTCGTCCGCCTTGGCGCGGTCCGAGAGCGAGAGGGCGAGCACGAGGGCGCCCATGCCGCCGAGGATGCCGCGGCGGCTGACATTGTCGAGCCGGACCGGGCCGGCATCGTTCTGGGAGGCGGCGAGTTCGGCCATCAGCTTGGCTTCGTGAATCACAGGCGATCTCCCTTGGTGGCGGGCGCCGTCTGGCCGGCAGCCTGATGGATCGCGGCGCGGATGCGCGGATAGGTGCCGCAGCGGCAGATGTTGCCGCTCATGTTCTCGTCGATCTGCTGATCGGTCGGCTTCGGGCTGTCCTTCAGGAGGGACGCCGCCTGCATGATCTGGCCGGTCTGGCAGTAGCCGCACTGGGCGACGTTGAGATCGCGCCATGCGACCTGGACCGGGTGGTTGCCGTCGGGCGAAAGGCCCTCGATCGTCGTGATCTCCTGGCCTTCCGCCGCGGAGACGGGGGTGATGCAGGCCCGCGCGGCGGTGCCGCCGAGATGGACCGTGCAGGCGCCGCACTGGGCGATGCCGCAACCGAACTTGGTGCCGGTGAGACCGAGTTCGTCACGCAGGTACCAGAGCAACGGCATCTCGGGATCGCCGTCGAAGCTGCGTTCGGCTCCGTTGACCGTGAGTTTTATCATCGCTGCCATCTGCCGTTTTCAGAATGGAAGGCGCACGAGCGGTGCCTGAGCCCGCCCGGCAGCCGGATCGATCTGCCGTTCCCCAATGGATACCGTACCGGGACCGGTCCGAAGCCCGGCGAGCGGGTGGATCGGTGCCGTGGCGGCCGGTTCACGGGCGATGCCGTCCGGCTCTTGGTTCGCGCCTGTCGTCGGTCGCGGGCGCGGCGGGATCGCTGCGCCACGACAATGCGGAGGCCGGGTTTCGGCCTCGACTGCATTTCTTATCTGGAATTAATCAGAACTGGGAGGCTCTGGCAATCGCACGACTCGGTCGTGTCCGATGCTTTGGTGCCCCAAACCCGGGTTCGGGCGCGTTGCAGGCGCGAGCCCGCAACCGTCTGTGCGATCCCGCACACGAACGTTGCAGCAAATGCAGTTCCCAGCCGCCCTACCCCCTCCGACGGACAGGGTCGGCCCGTACGCTCTCGGGCAGGGCCGCGTACCAAGCGGCATAGGGCGTGTTGGCGATCATGCGCCGGTTCTGATCGGGCGCGCCGTCCGTCCACCAGACCGGTCCGCGCTCGCCGAGTCCGTGCTTGGCGGCATCCACCGCCGCGCGGGCGCGGACGAGCGCCGCTTCGTCGCCGCACCGCTTGGCGGCGCGCACCGCGCGGCGGGCATCCATCAGCTCGCGGACGAGCCGGTCGCGCTGCACGGGTTCGAGGTCGGGCCGGTGTCGCCGCCACAGGCGCCCGTGCACGACGATGTAGCGCCCGTCCGGCGTTTCCAGCACCCGCATCGCCGCTCCTCCGCGCTGATCCTCAGGCGTCCCCACCCGACGCCGCGCCGCCCTCGTCCCTCCGGTCCGCGATCCGCGCCCGATGCGGCGGTGGGCGTCGAGCGAGGCCAGCCGAGGCGACGACGCCGCTCCCGAGGGATGGTTCCGGGGATCGCCTCACGCGAAGTCGCCCACCGTGTCGGCGACGACGTCGGGCGCCGTCACCGAGGCGTAGCCCGCCTGCCAGAGGCGGTGCTCGTCCGAGCCCTCCGGGTGCGGGTTGTCCTGCGCGCCCTCGCGCCGCTCGGCGGCCCCGCGGCCGTCGCGATAGGGGCGCGCGTCGGTCTCTCCCCAGTCGATGCCCTCGCCGATGCTTTCGCCGATCCCTGCGCCGGTCCCCTGGCCAGCCGCTTCGCCCGTTCTTTCCATGGTGCGCCCTCCCCTCGCCGACCGCACAAATGTAACATTGCCCGTAACGATGGCGAGGGGCGGCGCGGAACAACCGGATCGCGTCGTCGCGCCGGTGTTTCCCTTCGGGCGGAGTTCACTTAAGCCGCGCCTAGAGTGCGGTGCGACGCGCCCGCCCGCGAGCCGCCTTCTCCTCCGGGCGAGGTGGTGCAGCGGTCGTTTCGTGGAAGACACTGGGGCGGCCCGCCGGGCTGCCCGCCCTGCCGGAGACGGGACGGGGCTTCGAGCGTTTCACGCAGACCCCGTGCCGCCGGCCCGGCCGGCAGGATCACGCAACACCGAGTACGGCCCCGAGGACGCCCGATGAGTCGCCTGGACGAACTGAAGAACGACCCCGCCTTCCGCCAAGCCGCCCTCGCGGTGCGCGGCGCCGCCAGCACCCTGAGCGGCCGGGCGATGACCCACGAGGAGGCCGAGCTGCTGGTGAGCTTCGCGCTCGCCACCTACGCCAATGCCGGCGGCCTCGCCGAGCCGAGCCTGAGCCGGCTCGCCCGCTTCGCCGGCAAGGTCGAGCCCGATGCGAGCTTCGAGAGCCTCGAGAGCATGATGAAGCATTGAGGCCGTCGGGGGCGACAGCCCCCTTCCGCCGCTTCCGTCCGCCTTTAGCCGAAGGCGCCGACCTCGTGCTGGATGATCCCGGAGATCTCCCGCACCCGCTCGAACATCCGGCGGATCGGCCCGAACAGGGTGTTGTGCTCGGTCTCGTAGGTGCCGACGTCGCGCGGGCCCGGCGGCTCGCCGAAATTGAGGCCGAGCGTCGGGTCGGGCGTGACTGGGAAGATCTCATCGAGCAGCTTCAGGCATCCGTCGATGTCGAGGCGCAGGAAGCGCTCCAGAAGCATCTCCCGGGTCAGCCCGGCCTGGGGCCGGAAGCTCGGGATATGCGCCGCCAGGAACCAGATCCGGTGGATCAGCGCGAGGCGGATCGCATGGAGGAGCGCGAGCCGGGTCGACATGGCGGCGAGGTCCGGCGCCGCAGCCTGGAGCGAGAGCCCGTCGCAGGTGAGCCGCCCGAACAGGCGGCGCAGGTCGGGCGAGAGGTTCAGCCGCTCCAGCGCGGCGGCGATGGTGACGAGCTCGTCGCGGCGCGCGTCGCGCCGGGTGCGGCGGGCGCGCTCCAGCCACACCGCCGGATCGAGGGTGTCGATATAGGCGCGTAGCACGTCGAGGTCGCCGACGCTGGCGGCGTGCTGCACGAGGCGGAAGGCGCGGGAGAAGCGGACCGAGTTCGCCCGCATGTGCCGGAACAGCTCCGGCGCCCGGTGGGCGGCGCGGCCGACGCCGTGCAGCGAGTTCGCGAGATAGCCGAGCTGCTGCAGGATCGCGTTGTTGGGGATCGCCCGCATCTGCCGCGGATGGGTGATCGCGGCAGGCCCCCCGCCGTCCGACTGACGCGCCACGGGGCGCGAGCCGGTGCGGTCGATCAGGCTCGGGCCGAAGGTGCCGAGCAGCGCCGCGTAGCCGCGGTCATCGACCAGGGCTTCCATGTCCTGGCGGACGACGCGGAAGAACTCGGCCGCGAAGTCCGCCTCCTCGTAGATGGGGTCGGCGGCCGGCGCGGCGGTTCGGTCGTTGAGCGCATAATCGGCGAAGGCGTCGTCCTCGGCGAGCGCATCGGCGAAGACGTGCTCGGCGATGCGCGCCACCGAGGCGCCCGCGAGCTCGGGCGAGCCGAACATCAGGTAGCCGTCGGAGCCCTGGAAGCTCGATTCGAGCCGCTCGCGGATGCCGGCCGTGGCGTTGCGCTGACGGGAATCCTCCGGCGCGAGATAGGCGAGGCGGTCGCGCAGGCTGGTCGGGTGGGCGCCGCGGCCGATCGACTCGCCGTGGGTGTCGAAGATCACGAGTTCGATGTCGGAGAGCCCGTTCTGCGTCATCAATTCGGTGATGCGCAGGCGCAGCCGCTCGATCCAGAAGGTCGCGGCCAGCTGGCCGACATAGCGCCCGGAATCCGAGTAGCCGAACTGCACCGAGAGCCGGCCGAGGCGCTTGAGATGGGCACGCCAGTGCGGGTTGCGCAGAGCATCGTCGAGAACGCGGATGCCCTGTTCGAGGGCGCTCGCGGTCTCGAACAGCGGCGTGATCTCGAGCTTGTCCGAGATGCCGTAATGGCGCGCGAGCCAGAGGGCGGCGAGCAGGGTGTAGCCGGTCTCGGTCTCGGCGATGAGGAAGCGCACCGGGTGGGTGCCGTCGACATGCTTGAGGATCTGGGTGATCGTCATCATCAACCGCGCGGCCGAGGCCCGCTCGGCGGCGAGCGCCCCGAAATCGACGGGCACGGGGCGCGCGTCGTTCAGCAGCGTGTTGATCGCCGAGAGATGCGAGCGCCGCTGCGCCGCGTCGGTCGGCTCGCCCTCCAGGTCGATGACCCGGCGCACCGCGTTGTGGATCTGGCTGGCGTTGAGCCGGAAATGCGGCAGCGCGTTCGACAGGCCGTGGGCGGCGACGCCGGAGCGCAGCACGGCGATGGCGCGGCGGTCGGCCTCCGCCTCGGCGGCGCCGAGCGCTGCGGCGAGGCCGGCGAGGATCGGCCCGGCATCGGTCTGGGCCCGCTCGCGCTCGATGATGAGGGCGAGCGCGAAGCGGTGGACCGCCTCCAGGGACGGCTTGGTGCCGAGCAGCGGCGCACCCGCGAGCTGGCGCTCGACGGCGTCGCGTGCGCTCGCGGTCAGCTCGCGCACGACGCGGGTGGCGGGGATGTCGGGCAGGTCGCGCAGGATCCGGTCGAACTGCATGCGCTTCGAGATCAGCCGGTAGCGCATGGTGTCCCACCACCCGATATCGGTGCGACCGTCGGTGTCGCAGCCGACCCAGCTCGCGATAGCCAGCGGCTTGGGCACCAGCTCGGTCCAGCGATCCGGCCAGCGGGCGCGGGCGGCATCGAGAATCGCGCCGTTGAGGACGTCGATCGCCGCGCGGCCGTGGTTGGCGGCCACGCAGGCCTGCTCGAACTCGTCGTCGAGGCTGATCTGCGGATCGGGCCGGGTCGAGCGGGCGGCGGCCTCGCCGATGATCGGCGCGCGCCGGTCGGCGTCGGGAAGCGAGGCGGCCCGCGCGATCAGCTCGGCCACGGCCCGCGGCATGCCGAAGGTGGGATGGGCCGTGAACACCGCAGCGAAGGCGGTGTGGCCGACGCGATCACGCAACGTCTCGAAATCGCCCGAGCCCCGCGCCACCGCCGCAACCAGGCGGTTGGCGAGTTCGACCGCCGGCGCCGCCTCCCCCGTGGCGGCGTCGGCGTCAAGGCCGACATAGCTGCGCAAGCGCTCGGCCCGGGCCGTCAGCGCCCGCCGCCGCAGGGTCGTGAGCAGGGCGTCGAGATCCGCTTCGCCGATCTCGTCCCGGTCGAGCCGGCGGGTTATGGCGAGCGTCACGGCCAGAACGGGGTTGCGGAACGGATCCTCGCTCGCCTGCTCGCGGGTGCGGGCGACGAGATCGAGCAGTTCGGCCTCTAGGTCGCGCTCCGCCGGCCGCGCGGGCGGGGCGGTGGAGGTCTGCACCGGGGGCTGCGGCGGGCCGGAATGGGGGTCTTCGAGGGGCATCGAGCGTTCCTGGGCGTGAGCGGCCGGTGACCGTCGGGCGGCGTCGAGCACGCGGTTCTCACCCTTCGTCCCGCGACGCAAGGACCGTTCCTGAAAAGGGGGCGTGTCCCCAGCACGTGCAAGCGCCCGCGATCCGGTCTAGGGTCGGCCCGAACATGGAAACCCTGGTGATCCTGGCCGCGGTGGCGGCGACCCTGCTCGCCTGCGTCTTCGTGGCGACGCTTTCCAAGGGGCCGCGCCGTCCACCGCTGCGCCTTCCCCGCGAGGAGGAATGGGCGGATAACGCGGACGCCGTCTCGAAGGCGCTGACTCCACCCCAGGCGAGCCCGATCGACCGCGGCGCGCAGGTCCTCGACGCCCGGGTGATCGGGGACCCGGCCGGCGGAGGTCCCGTCATCGAGGGCGAGATCGTCGACGCCCGCGACGGCGAGCCCCGTACGGCCCCGGAACCAGCGCCCCGAACGTTCGATGTGGAAGAACTCGACAGCCGGATGCTCGACCAACTCCTCGACCAGCAGAGCCGCGAATTGAAGCAAGCCCAGCGGGAGCAGGCTCCCCTTCAGGACGGCCCGCCCCCGTCCGGGTCCACGGACGGGACGACGCGATGACGCGGATCGCCCTGCTCGCCGCCGCGGCCTGGATCGCCCTCGCCCCCGCGGCCCTGGCCCAGGAAGAGGCCGCGCCCGCACCGGCTCCCTCGGAGGCCGAGGCCGCGCCGGAGGCGCCCAAACGCAAGCCGCGGCCGAAGCCGCGCCCGAAGCCTCAGGCCAAACCTGCCGAGAAGCCTTCGGAGAAATCGGCGGAAAAGGCCGCCGATCCGGCGACCGCGGAGGCGAAATCCTCGGTCGAGGCGGCCGCGAATCCGATTCCGTCCGCGCCCCCCTCCGCGCTTCCATCCTCTGGCCCGTCTCCTTCCGCGATGAACTTCGCGGCGCCGCCGGTCGCCTGCGATCCGGGCCAGGCCGTGCACTATCAGGGCACGAAGAACATCGAGCTGTGGGTGACGCGCAGCGGTGCCATCACCCTCGACAATCCCCTGCGCCCGCTCACGCCCGACGTGACCCGCGTGCTTCAGGTCGTGGTCGCCGGCAAGGTCGCCACCGCCTACGGGCCCGACTTCCTGTCCCTGCGCCGGGGGGCATCCCCGGCCACGCTGGAGGGGACCATCGGCGGAAAAATCCGCTGGGACGCTTCCCTGGCGGCCCTTCCCGATACTCTGCCGATCAACGCCGAGACCGGCGAACTGCTGACCGAGCTTCGCTTCCGCGAATGCGGCGCGGCCCCATCCGGCAAGCTCCTGCCGCCCCCGAAGGCCCGCCGCACGGCACCGACCGCCGAAGCCGTCGCGGCCGAGGCGGAGAAAGCGGAGAAGGCTGCCAAGGCGGCGACGAAAGCTGCGGAGAAGGCGGCCGCGAAAGCCGCAGGCTCGCGGTTGCCCGGCACCGCACCGCCGGCCGCGGACCTGCCCCCGCCGCGCACGCCGGGTCTGCATCTGCCCCAGGGAGCGATTCCCTGAGCGAGCGCCCGGGCGGTCCGTCCGCCGTCCTCGTGGTGGGCGGGGCCGGCGCCTTCGGAGCGCGGCTCGTCGCCGGGCTCGCCGCCACCACCGACCTTCCGGTGATCGTCGCCGGCCGCGACCTTGCCCGGGCGGAGGCGGTGGCGCGCACCGTGCCGGAGGGCCGCGGGCGGGCGGTCCGCCTCGACACGGCAAGGGTGGGGGCTTCGGAACTGCGGGCCGTCGGCGCGGGCATCGTGGTGGACGCCGCCGGGCCGTTCCAGGGCGGCGCGCCGGTGCTCGCCCGTGCGGCCATCGAGGCCGGCCTGCCCTATCTCGATCTCGCCGACGGGCGCGACTTCGTGGCGGCCTTTCCCGCCCTCGACGCGGCGGCGCGGGCAAATGGCGTCGTCGCATTGACCGGCGCCAGCTCGACCCCCGCCCTGTCGAACGCGGCGCTCGACGCGCTCACCGAAGGCTGGCGCGCGGTCGAGACCGTGCGGGTCGCCATCGTGCCGGGCAACCGGGCGCCCCGCGGCCTCTCGGTGATGCGGGCGATCCTGTCCTATGCCGGGCAGCCGGTGCGGGTGCTGCGGGCCGGTGCGTGGCAGAGCCGGCCCGGCTGGGGATTGATGAGCCGGATCACCGTGCCGGGCCTCGGCCGGCGCTTCGCCAGCCTGTGCGAGACGCCCGACCTCGACATCCTGCCCGCCCGCTTTCCCGCCCTGCGCACGGCCCTGTTCCGGGCGGGGCTCGAACTGCCGGCGCTGCATCTCGGCCTGAGCCTCGCGAGCCTGCCGGTGCGGTGGCGCCTGCTGCCCTCGCTCGTGCCCTTCGCCCGTCCCTTCCTGGCGATGGCCGGCGGGCTCGACCGCTTCGGCAGCGACCGCGGCGGCATGAGCGTCGAGGCGCTGGGCCGTGACGCCGCCGGGCGGCCGACCCGGGCCGTGTGGAGCCTCGTCGCCGAGGCCGGCGACGGGCCCTACGTCCCGACGCTTCCCGCCCTCGCCGCGATCCGCCGGCTCACCGAGCCGTCCGCTGCGCCGATCCCGCCCGGTGCCCGCCCCTGCACCGGCGTGCTGCCGCTCGCCGCGATCGAAGCGGAGATGGCCCGCCTCGCCATCCGCACCCGCCGCGACACCGATCATCCCGCGCCGCTGTTCGAGCGCGCGCTCGGGACCGGCTTCGCGGGAATGCCGGAGGCGGTGCGCGCCCTGCACGGCTCGGTCGGCGACGGCGCGTTCCGCGGCCGGGCCGAGGTCTTGCGCGGGCGCGGGGCCGCGGTCGCCCTCGTCGCCGGGCTGTTCCGGTTGCCGCCCGCCATGGCAGACGGACCGATCCGCGTCACCATGGAGCCCGACCCTGAGGCCGGCGAGGAGCGCTGGACCCGCTCGTTCCCGGGCCGCCGCTTCGCCAGCCGGATGCGGCTCGCCGGCCCCGGCGGGCGCGGGCGGGTGCGGGAGTGGTTCGGCCCGTTCGCGATGGACCTCGCGGTCAGCGCCCATCCGGCCGGGCTCGACATGGCGGTGACGGGCTGGCGGCTCGGGCCGCTGCCGCTGCCGCGGGCCTTGCGCCCGACGACGCAGGCGAGCGAGCGGGTGGATGCGCAGGGCCGCTTCCGCTTCGACGTGGCCCTGTTCCTGCCATTCGTCGGACTGCTCGTGCATTACCGGGGCTGGTTGATCCGCGACGTCGCGAGAGAGGAAGAGACCCCATGACGAACGGGCTGACGGCCGCGCAGGTGATCGATGCCCTCGGGCTCCAGCCCCATCCGGAGGGCGGGCATTACCGCGAGACGTTCCGCGATCCCCGCACCGTGGACGGCCGCTCGGTCGGCACCGCGATCTACTATCTGCTCGGGGTCGGCGAGACCTCGGCCTGGCACCGGGTGGATGCGGCCGAGATCTGGCACTGGCATGCCGGTGCGCCGATGGTGATCACGATGAGCCCCAACGGCCACGACGCCTCCGCCCACCACCTAGGCCCCGATCTCCTGCGCGGCCAGCGCCCGCAGCTCGTGGTGCCGGCGGGGCACTGGCAGACGGCGACCAGCCTCGGCGCCTGGACGCTTGTCGGCTGCACCGTCTCCCCGGGCTTCGAGTTCGCCGGCTTCGAGATGGCGCCCGAGGACTGGCGTCCGACCCCGCGGAGCTGACGGCCGGGCGCGGGCGGCTGTCGGACGGCATCATGCCGCAGTCCGGCTGCGACGGATCGGACGTTGCCCGGTCAGGGCCCTCACCGCGGACCCGCTGCCCGGAGCCGTTCGTTTGCACGATCCCTCGAAGTCCCGCCGCCTGTTCCTCGCCGGAGGGGCCGCCGGTCTCGGTGCCGCCATCGCCGGAGGCCGGGCCGCTGCGCAGGCCGATCGGGGTCCGATCCCGACCGGGCCGGTCGGGCGCCCGGAACCGAAGCTCGAGGAGGAGCCGCCGCTGCCGCTCGATCGCCGGCTGGGCTGGGCGGTGGTCGGCCTCGGGGACTATGCTCAGGGCTACGTCCTGCCCGCCCTCGCCCGTGCCCGACGCTCCCGGGCGGTCGCGCTCGTCTCGGGCAATCCCGAGAAGGCGAAGCGCGTGGCCGCCCGCTACGGCGTGGGGGAGACCGCGCTCTACGGCTACGATACGATGGGGCGGCTCGCCGGGAACGACGCGGTCGGCGTCGTCTACATCGTCACCGCCAATGCGACCCATGCCGAACTGACGGTGAAGGCGTTCGAGGCGGGCAAGCACGTCTTCTGCGAAAAGCCGATGGCGAATTCGCCGGCCGAGTGCCAGCGGATGATCGACGCCGCCAAGGCCGCCGGCCGCAAGCTGATGATCGCCTACCGGGCGCATTGGGAGCCGCACAATCTCCGCGCCAAGGCGATGCTCGATTCGGGGGAATTGGGACAGGTGTGGTTCGCGTCCTCCGACCATCACCGGCCCCTCGATCCGTCGCTGCCCCGCGACCAGTGGCGGATGAAGCGGGACGTGGCCGGCGGCGGCTCCCTCGTCGATATCGGCATCTACAGCCTCAACGGGCTGCAATGGTTCCTGGGCGAGAGCCCGAATGCCGTCGCGGCGACGATGCAGGCGCCCCCCGGCGATCCGCGCTTCGCCGAGGTCGAGAACGTGTTCAGCGCCGAACTCGCCTTCCCCTCGGGCCGGCGGGCGACGATCTCCTCGGGCTACACCGCCAGCAAGAAGCGCATCGACCTGTGGGGCGACCGGCTCGTCGCGACCCTCGATCCGGCCACAGCCTATCAGGGCAACCGCCTCGTGGTCTCGAATGCGAAGAAGGCCGAGGAGATCCTGACCGAGGAGACCAGCGCCGCCCAGTTCACCGGCGAGATCGACCACTTCTCGCAGGCCGTGACCGAGGGCACCGAGGTGCGCACGCCCGGCGAGATGGGCCTGCGCGACATACGCCTGATCGAGGCCCTCTACCGCGCCGCCCGCGAGCGCCGCTGGCTCGACCTCAACCCGGACATGACCGTGCGCGAGGCCTGAGACGCGCAACATCCGAGCGAAGGCCGGTTCCGCCATCCCGAAGGGATCGACCGGATCTGGTATGACACGCAGCGGAGCCGACCGATGCCGTTCCTCATCGCCGCCGCGGCCGCCGTCGCCGGCATCCTCAACACGGTGCAGTCGGGCGCCAACGCCTCGCTCAACAAGGCGCTCTGCCAGCCGATCCTCGCGGCCCTCGTGGTCACCGCGGCCAATGTCGCGGTCTACCTCGCCGCCGCACCCTTCGTCGGGATCGGCTGGCCGGGGAGCCAGCGGTTCGCCGGCGTGCCGTGGTGGGCGTGGCTCGGCGGGGCGATGGGGGCGACCTACGTGCTCGCCACGATCTTCATCGCCGAACGGCTCGGCGCCGCGGTGTTCACCGGCATCACCGTGACGGCGGCCATCGTCACCTCGGTCGTGCTCGACCATTACGGCTGGGTCGGGTTCGCCCAGCACACCGCCGACCCCTGGCGCATCCTCGGCTGCGCGCTGATGATCGGCGGCCTCGCCCTCGTCTGCCTGCGCTGATGCGGCGGCCCTTCCCGGTCGGGGACGAGGCCGCCCGTCCGCGTCACGCCGAGATCGGCCAGGAGCCGCGCGTCGAGGCCCGCCAGCGCCTCCGTAATCGCGCCGCGATGGGCCGCGCGCCGCGCCGTCCGTCGGCGATGCCAGCCCGCGAAAAGGCCGCTGAATCCCCGGCGCAGGGTGTCTGCGTACCGCCCGATCATCGTCGCCTCCCTTCTGGCCGCAGCGATGATGCGGCGGGTCGTGCGGTGAGTCGAACGAATTGATCTCACGCCAACGATGAGCGATGCTCATCATGGCATCGTGCCGCCGGAGCCGGATCGTGGGCGCGCTCTATTCGTCGAACCTCGATCTCGACCTCGTCCGCACCTTCGTGACGATCTGCGAAGCCGGTACCTTCGCCCGCGCCGCCGAGCGGGTCGGGCGCACACCCTCGGCGGTCAGCCTTCAGGTGAAGCGGCTTGAGGAGCGCCTGGGTCGGGCGCTGTTCCTGCGCCAGCCCCGCGCAGTGGTGCCGACCGCCGACGGCGAGGCGCTGCTCGGGCTCGGCCGGCGCCTGCTGGCCGTGAACGACGAGGTGGTGGCCTTCTTCGATGCGCCGCCGATGGAGGGGCGGGTGCGGTTCGGCGCGCCCAACGATTCCGGCCTGTTCGCCCTGCCGGCGATGCTGCGCCGCTTCGCCGCCACCCATCCGCAGGTCGAGGTGGATGTCCGGCTCGACGCCAGCCGCCTGCTGGTGGAGGCGGTGGCGCAGGGCGATCTCGACCTCGTGCTCTATACGGGCCATTGCCCGTCGAACCGCCCGGCGCAGGTCGTCCACTCGCAGGATCTGGTCTGGATCGGCCTGCGCGGCGGCCTCGCCGAGGCGCGCCGGCCCCTGCCGCTGGCCCTCTGCCAGAGCGGCTGCACGTGGCGGGCGGCGGCGCTCGATGCGCTCGATGGGGCGGGCATCGCCTACCGGATCGCCTATACCAGCGAGCATTGCCAGGGGCAGATCGCGGCGGTGGAGGCCGACCTCGCGGTGGCGCCGCTGCCCGCGAGCGTCGCCGGCCCGCCCTTCCAGCGGATCGCATCCCTGCCGCCGCTCGGCAGCTACGACGTGCTGACGCGCCTGCGCGACGGCGCCGGGCCGGCGGCGCGGGCGCTCGCGGGCCATGTCGCGGACAGTTTTCGCGAGGTCCCCGGCCTCGCGAGCCGGCTCTTCGCCTGACCCGTCAGAGCGTCACGAGGATCTTCCCGAACACCTTTCGCGATTCCAGGCGCTCCAGGCCCTGGGCGAAGTCGGCGAGCGGCAGCACCGTATCGATGACGGGCGTGAGGCCCTCGGCCATCTTGTCGAGGCTCTCGCGCATGTTGGCGATGCGGCAGCCGAACGAGCCGGTGATGCGGTATTGCTGCTGGAACAGCTGCATCAGGTTCATCTGAACCGAGACGCCCGAGGTCGAGCCGCAGGTGACGAGCCGCCCGCCCCGCTTCAGGCAGAGAAGCGAGCCGTTCCACGTCTCGGGCCCGACATGCTCGAACACCACGTCCACGCCCTTGCGCTTGGTCAGGCGGCGAACCTCGCCCTCGAAGCGCTCCTCGCGGTAGTTGATGACGTGGTCCGCGCCGAGCGCCCGCGCCTTCTCGCCCTTCGCGTCGTCGCCCACCGTGGTGTAGACGGTGCAGCCGATCGCCTTGGCCATCTTGATCGCCGCCGTGCCGATGCCCGAGCCGCCGGCCTGGATGAGGATCGACTCGCCGGGCTCCAGCCGCGCATTGTCGAACAGCATGTGCTGGACCGTGCCGAAGGCGATGCCGGCGCAGGCCGCCTGGACGTGGTCGACGCCCCCCGGCACCTTCACCACGAGGCGGGCCGGCAGGTTCACCCGCTCGCGGGCGAAGCCGTCGAGATGGAAGCCCATCACGCCCGAGACGTCCTCGCACAGGTTGTCGCGTCCCTCCCGGCAGGCACGGCATCGTCCGCAGGTCAGCGCGCCGTAGGGCACGACCGGATCGCCGACGGAGAGCCCCTCGACGCCCTCGCCGACGGCCGCGATCTCGCCCGCCGCCTCGGCGCCGACGGTGAGCGGCAGCTTGCGCTTGGCGAACGCCATTCCGCGAAACCCCCACACGTCGATGAAGTTGAGGCCGACCGCGCGCACCCGGATCTGCACTTCGCCCGGGCCCGGGGCGGGGGGCGGCTCGACCTCGGTGAGGCGCAGGTCGCGGTCGCCGAAGAGCTGGAGGGCTTGCATCAGGAGTGATCTCGTCCGCGGAAGGAAGGAGCCCGATCGTCCCGGATGGCTTCCGGCCGGGCAGGCTGGGACCTCCGTATCGCGAAACGGCCGGGCCGTGGAAGGCTGTGACCGAAGGGCCCTATCGAACTGGGGACAGGCAACCCGGCGGGTGCTCCTCTCGCGCTGCGACGACCTTTCGCGTTCGACCCTACCCCGGTCTTTCCGATACTGTGCCAGACCTGCAAAGAACGATGGGGTGACTTTTTCCTGCAGTCGTGTCTATGCGGCGGTAGGTGCGAAAAGAAATGACAGATTGGCCGCGCGGCGAAGGCATGGCGAAGCAGATCCGTGTCCATGACTGGGCACGGACGCCGCTCGGGCCAATCGAGGATTGGTCGCAGGGCTTGAAGACGGTCGTCGAGCTGATGCTCGGCTCACCCCTGCTGGCTGCCATCGCTTGGGGGCCAGACCTAACCGTGCTCTACAACGACGGATTCGAGGCCATCAACGCCGCCCGAGTCCACGCTCCGCTGGGACGGCCCTTCAGTGATGTCTGGCCGACGGCGGAGGGCGAGGAGATCGCCCGGCAGCTCCGCCGTGGGGAGGCGCGACACACGATCGACCGTTTCTGGCAATTGCCCGCGCGGCCGGAGCGGCCCTTCGGCTGGTTCACGTTGAGCTGGACGCCTATTCGGGACGAGGCTGGCGGCGTCCTCGGCGCCTATCTCTCGACAATCGAGACGACCGACCGGATCCTAGCCGAGCGTGCCCTGCGGGAGCGCGAGGAGCAGCAGGCCTTCGTGCTCGGCCTCAGCGACGCGCTGCGTCCCCTCGCCGATCCGCTCGAAGTCCAGGCCGTCGCCTGCCGGCTTCTGGGCGAACACCTTCAGGCGGATTACACCTACTACCTCGACCTGTACGAGGCCGAGGGCTTCGCGGTCATCGCACAGGACTTCGCACGCGCCGGTCTTCCCTCGCGGGCGGGGTCATATCCGCTCGATCTCGTCGACTGGGCAATACCCCATCATGAGCAGGGCCAGCCGATCGCGATCACCGATGTGCGGACGTCGCCTATGGTCCCGGACCACTGCCGGGAAAGGGTGCTGGCCGACCGGGTCGTGAGCCTGCTCGGCATTCCGCTGCTGAAGGAGGGCCGCCTCGTCGGTGCGCTCGCCGTCTCCATGACGACACCGCGGGAATGGACCCCTGCGGAGATCACGCTGGCCACCGAGATCGGCGAGCGCACCTGGGCGACGATGGAGCGGGCCCGTGCGGAGAAGACGGCGCGCGAGGCCGACATCCGCCTGCGCACCATGGCCGATGCGGCCCCGGTCCTGATCTGGGACGTGCATTCGAGCGGCACGATCTTCGTCAACGACCACTATCTCGACTTCTTCGGTGTCGCCTCCGATGCCGTCGGAGCGCATGTCTGGGAGAGGTTCCTGCATCCCGAGGATGCCGAACGGCACCTGGCCGTCTTCCGGGAGGCGTTCAGGCAGCGCCGATCGTTCACCGACGAGGCCCGGCTCCGCCGCGCCGACGGGCAGTATCGCTGGCTGAGCAGCTCCGGCCGGCCGTTGGAGGACGGCCGCTTCGTCGGCGTCTCGATCGATGTCACCGAACGCCGCCTCGCCGAAGAGCGCGTCAGGCGCAACAACGCCGTCCTCCAGGCGATCAACCTCATCTTCAGCGAGACGCTGGGCGCCTCCTCGGAGGAGGAACTGGCGCGCATCTCCCTCGATGTCGCCGAGGAACTGACCGGCAGCGCCATCGGCTTCATGGGCGAGATCGACGCGGCGACCGGGCGCCTCGACGGCCTGTTCTTCAGCGACCGGAGCCGGGCCCGCCACGCCGCGCGAGCGCCGGAAGGGGGGAGCAGCCTGCCGCTGGACGCGCTGTCGCTGGAACTCGCGGTCAACGGCATCTACGGGCGCGTGCTGCAGGACGGCGCGGGCTTCATCGTCAACGATCCCGTCCCACATCCGAACCGCAGCGGTGCCTCGCTCGCCCACGTGCCGCTGACGGCCTTCCTCGGCGTGCCGCTGAAGCAGGGTGACCGGACGCGGGGCCTGATCGGGCTCGGCAACCGCGAGGGTGGCTACCGGCCGGAGGATCTGGAGGCCGCGGAGGCGCTGGCACCCGCGATCTGGCACGCCCTGCGGGCCAAGCGCGCCGAGTTGCGCCTGCGCGAGAGCGAGGAGCGGTTCCGGCAATTCGCCGAGGCGTCCTCCGACGTCCTCTGGATCCGCGACGCGGAGACGCTCAAGATGGAGTTCGTCAGCCCGGCGCTGCGGACGGTCTATGGCCTCGAAACGGACGTGCTCGGAAGCGACGTCCAGCGATGGGCCGGCCACATGCTGCCGGAGGATCGCGGGCGCGCCCTGCAGAACCTACAACGGGTTGCCGCCGGTCAATCGCTGCTGAACGAGTTCCGCATCAAGCGCCCGAGCGACGGGGCCTTCCGCTGGATCCGCAGCACGCTGTTCCCCCTGCGCGACGAGCAGGGCCGTGTGCGGCGCATCGGTGGCCTCTCCTCCGACATGACCGAGGCCAAGCTGCTGACCGGGCATCAGGCCGTGCTCATGGCCGAGTTGCAGCACAGGGTGCGCAACATCATGGCGGTGACCCGCTCGATCGTCGCCCGCACCGGCGAGCGGGCGGAGAGCGTGTCCGAGTACGCGTCCCTCGTCGGAGGGCGGCTCCTGACGCTGGCCCGCGTTCAGGCGCTGCTGACCCGCTCCGCCAATGCCGGCGTGCCCGTGGCCACTATCGTCCACGACGAGATCGATGCCCAAGCCCTGCGCGAGGACCAGTACGACCTGTCCGGACCCGAGGTCGAGCTGTCGCCGAAGGCGGCGGAGATCCTGACGCTCGCGGTCCACGAACTGGCGACCAACGCCCTGAAATACGGGGCGCTATCGGTGCCGGAGGGCCGGGTGCGGGTGCGCTGGACCTTGTTCGACAAGCGCGGCGAGTCGTGGCTCGGCTTCGATTGGGCGGAGGATGGTGTGCCGGGCGCGGAGACCCGCAACGACGATCGAACCGAGCATCCCTCGATGACGCGCCGCGGCTTCGGCCGTGAACTGATCGAGGGGCGTCTGCCTTACGAACTGGGTGGACGCGGCCGCCTGGAAATCGGCCCGGAGGGCGCGCGTTGCCGCCTCGAGTTTCCGCTGCGCGACGGGGCCAGCATCCTGGAGACCGATGCCCCGCAGCGCGCGACCGTATCCGGAGGAGCGCTCGACATGACCGGTGAAGCAGACCTGAGCGGCCACCGCATCCTCGTTGTGGAGGACGACTACTATCTCGCCACCGACACGGCGCGTGCCCTTCAGGGGGCGGGAGCGGAAGTCATCGGTCCCTGCCCGAGCGAGGAGGCGGCCCGCGACGCCCTCGAAGAGGGAGCGCCCGCAGCTGCGCTGGTGGACATCAACCTGGGCTCGGGGCCGTCCTTCGCCCTGGCGGCGCTGCTGCGGGAGCGCGGCGTGCCGTTCGTGTTCATCACGGGCTACGACGAGGGTGTGATCCCGCCGGATTTCGCCGATGTCGAACGCCTGCAGAAGCCGGTCGAGCTGAAGCGGGTCGTTCAATTCGTCGCCGAGACGCTGCTGCCGCCGAGTTAGCACCTCGCCCGAACGGTGGAGTCGGGCTTTCAGGACGATGCACGATCGACGACAAAAGCCGTTCAATCCGGCGTCAGGTAGCGCCGCCGGGCCCAGCCGAGGGTACGCTCGAACCTGACTCGGCACCATGTGAGCCCGCTCGGCGTCGCATTGGTGCAGCCGAAGCCGAGCACCCGGCGTCCGGCCGGGATCTGCCCGAGAGCCGGCGCACCCGCATCCGGCGCCTCGCGGATCGTCAGGCTGTCGTCCCGCGGCAGGCCCTCGACCCGGAAGGTCTCGGCGCCCCGCGCGGACACGCCCCCGGCAAGCAGCAGGGCGACGGCGAGGGCGGGCAGGCAGCGGGGCATGGCGGACCGCGTCAGGTGCGATGGATGCCCATCATTGCGGTCAGGCCGCCGTCGACGGGGAGAACCGCGCCGGTGATGTAGGCCCCGCCCTCCCCGATCAGGAAGGCGGCCATCGCCGCGACCTCCTCCGGCCGCGCGAACCGGCCGAGCGGGATCTGGCGCTCGATGCCCTCGCGGTGGCTGGCATAGGCCGCCAGCATCTCGGTGTCGATGAAGCCGGGCGCGATGACGTTGACCGTCACCCCGCGCTTGGCCGATTCGACGGCCAGCGTCCGGCAATAGGCGATTAGGGCGCCCTTGGTCGCCGCATAGGCCGCGTTGCCGGCATTGGCCTGGAGCGCGGCCACCGAGCCGATGGCGACGATGCGGCCCGACCGCGCCCGGATCATCCCGCGCACCAGCGCCTTGGCGATCCGGGTCATCGACCAGAAGTTCACCTGCATCGCTGCCTCGGCCCGCTCGCGGTCGAGCATGGCCGCGAGCGCATCCGCCGACTGGCCGGCATTGTGGACGTAGCCGTAGAAACCTTGCCCCTCGATCGTTTCGCAGAATGCTTCAATCGCGTCGCGGTCCGACAGGTCGAGGGCGTGGGCGGTGACGCGCGCCTCTCCATGCGTCCGCACCAGCTCGTCGGCGAGCGCCCCGGCGCGCTCCGGCGAGGAGCGGTAGGTGAAGGTCACGTCGTAACCGGCGGATGCCAGGGCGCGAACAGTCGCCGCGCCGAGCCCGGAGGCGCCGCCGACGACGAGGACGGATTTCCTCTCCTCACTCATGCGGGCTCGTCTCCGAGGACGAGGCAGGTGTTCTGCCCGCCGAAGCCGAAGGAATTCGACAGCACCCGCGCGACGCGGGCGTCGCGGGCGGTCCCCACCACGTCGAGCAGCAGCGCCGGGTCGGGCAGAGCGTAGTTGATCGTCGGCGGGATGCGCCCGTGCCGGATCGTCAGCAGCGAAACCACCGCTTCGATGGCCCCGGCCGCGGTGAGCGTATGGCCGATCATCGACTTGTTGGAGGAGATCGGCAGGCTCCCGATCCGCTCGCCGAACACCGCCGAGCAGCCGAGCGCCTCCATCTTGTCGTTCTCCGGCGTCGAGGTGCCGTGCGCGTTGACATGGTCGATCGCCTCGGGCGCGACGCCCGCATCGTCCAGCGCCGCGCGCATCGCCGCGATGACCGGTGCGCCGTCCGGGCTGGAGCGGGTGCGATGGAAGCCGTCGCCCTTCTCGCCGCAGCCGAGCACGTAGCCGAGGATTTTCGCCCCCCGCGACCTGGCGGATTCGGCGCTTTCCAAGACCAGGGCGGCGGCGCCCTCGCCCATGACGAAGCCGTCGCGATTCTTCGAGAACGGCTTCGAGGCCCCCTCCGGCGGGTCGTTCTGGGTCGAGAGCGCCGAGAGCAGCGAGAAGCGGATCAGCGATTCCGGGTTCACCGAGCCGTCGGTGCCGATGCACAGCGCGGCGTCCATCTCGCCCCGGCGGATCGCCTCGACGCCGAGTTGGATCGCGGTGGCGCCCGACGAGCAGGCGGTGGAAAGCGAGATCGGCGAGCCGCGGGTGCCGAAGCGGTCGGCGAGCCGGTCGGCCACCGTGCCGAAGATGAACAGGTCGTGCCACGCGTCGAAGCGGCGGGTCGCGGCGGCCTGCTGGAGGCCGGCATAGGTCACCGCCTCCGGCTCGCCCGCGGCCTCCGCCAGCGCCTGGCGCTGCGGCCATTCCATCTCGACCGGCGGCACCGCCACGAACAGCCCGCCGGGAAAGCCCGCGCCGATCCCGGCCTGGGTCACGGCCTCCTCCGCCGCCACCATGGCGAAGCGCTCCGACAGGAGCGGCGCCACCAGCGGGTCGGTGTCGAGGAAATCGACGGTGCCGGCGATCCGGGTCCGCAGGCCCTCGGTGGGGAAGCGGGAGATGGCGCGGATGCCGGAGCGGCCGGCGGTCAGCGCGTCCCAGTTCTCGGCGACGCCGCGGCCGAGCGAGGTGACGATGCCGAGACCTGTCACCGCGACGAGCGGACGTCCCTGGGCGTCGTGGGTGGAGGAGGAGCGCGGTTCTGCCATCGGGGCCTCAGACCATCTTCTCGGCCGGCCCGCATCCGGACCGCCGCGACGGCGATCTCCGGACCGGCAGCCTCATTCCTGCATCCTCCCGATGAAGCGGTGACCGCTTCATCGGGAGGCGCACTAGACCTTTACGACCCGGATCACGCCCTCGCCGCGGCGGTGGCCGACGGAGGTGACCGCCACCTCGCGCGCCGAGCCGACCGCGCAGAGCGCTGCCGCCAGAGCCGCGCCGAACGGGGCCGCGACCTCCATCGGGTGGCCCACCACGTCGCCCGTGGCGCGGATGCCCGCGCCCGGCAGCGCCGCGTGGATCCCGGCGATCTCCTCCGCGGCGAGATCGGATAGGCCGGTGGCGCCGGAGAGCACCACGTCCGGCCGCTCGACCCCGGCCTCGCCGATGAGCCGGGTCAGGCTCGCCTGGACGCTTCCCGGCGCGCGGGCCACCCGGTCGTTGGCCACCGGCATCAGCCGGGCCAGCGCCCGGGCGCCGCGGGCGGCGGCATGCTCGGCCGCTTCCAGAACGAGGAAGGCGGCGGCGCTGCCGAGCACGAAGCCGCCATTGCCGTCGCCTCCGCGTTCGAAGACCGGGCGGTAGGCCGGTTTCAGCAGGAAGCCGCCCATCTCGTGGATGACCATCACGTCCGGACGCTCGGCGTTGTAGGAGCCGCCGACCATCATGGTCTCGACCTGACCCGAGGCGATCCGGGCATGGGCGATGCGCAGGGCATCGACGCCGCTCGACTCCTCGCCCATGAAGGTGCGCGAGGCCCCCGTGACGCCGTGGACGATGCTGATATTGCCCGCGAGCAGATTCGAGAGCTGCGCCAGGAACAGGGTCGGCCGCAGGTCGTTCAGCAGCCGCTCGTTGAGGAAGGCGCCGGCCTCGTTCGTCCCGCGCAGGCCCGTGAGGATCGCCCCGTCGACGGCGTAGTCGCGCTCGCCGCCGCCCGCGGCCACCACGAGCGGGAGCGCCGACTTGAAGCCCGCATCGTCCTTCACGCCGGCCGAATCGAGGGCGAGCCCGGCGGCGTAGACCCCGAGCCGCTGCCACCCCTCCATCTGGCGCTGATCCGACTTCTTCGGGATCTGCGCGTCAAGGGCGAGCGGCGCGACCGGGTGCACCGGATAAGGCGCGAAGGTCTCGGCATCCGTGCGCGGCGGCGCGTGGGAGGCGAAGGCGCTCAGATGCGCCTCGATGCCCTCGCCGGCGCAGGAGACGAGGCCGATCCCGGTGACGACGACGTCACGGGCCTGGACGTCACGGGCCTGCGGACGGCTCACGGCTGGGCTCCATCCAGAAGGCCGATCTTCCGGGCGCGCTCGCGCATCGGCGCATCGAGGCCGGCCGGGAACGGCATGGTGCGGAACCGCAGTTCCGCGTCGCAGAGCGCCTTGCCCTCGTGGCGGATGGCGGCCTTCGTCACCGCGTAGCCCGAGCCGTCGTGCTCAAGGCTCGCCGTGATGTCGAGGGCGGCGCCGGGGCCGACGAAGGAGCGAAAGCGCGCCTTGTCCACCGCCATCAGGAACGGCATCTGCGCGAAGTCGAGATGGGCCAGCACGAGGTAGCCGGAGGCCTGGGCCATGGTCTCGGTCAGCAGGACGCCCGGCACCAGCGGATGGCCGGGAAAATGCCCCTCGAAGACCGGGCTCGCCTCCGGCACGAGCGCCCGCGCCTCGATGCGGCCGGCGGCGCGGTCGAGCCGCACCACGGAATCGATCATCTCGAAATATTCGAGCCGCATCGCGCGCGAATCCCCGATGCCCGGCGGATCAGGCCTTGGCGGCCTTCTCGGCGACCAGCGCGTCGATGCGCGCGCAGAGGTTCTTCAGCACGAAATACTGCTCGGCCGGGACCTTGCCCTCGTTGACCTCCTGGGTCCAACGCTCCAGCGGCAGCTTGATCCCGAAGGCCTTGTCGACCGCGAAGGCGATGTCGAGGAAGGCGAGCGAATCGATGCCGAGATCGTCGATGGCGTGGCTCTCGGGGGTGATCTTGTCGCGCGGGATGTCCGCCGTCTCGGCGATGATGTCCGCGACGCGGTCGAAGGTGGCGGTCTCGTTCGACATTAGGGCTGGCCGCTTTCTCGATTCTTCATGTCCGGCGTCGCCGACCCCTCACGCGGCACGCCCCCATGGCGCCCGAGCCGGTCCGCGGCCCCGCTTCGCCGCCGGTTCCCGATGGCGCTACTGAAAAGATCGCGACCCCTTACACGAAGCGGTGGAGCGCGGGCAACCTCGGGCATCGCAGAGCGGCCCGGCCGGTCTCCCGCGCGCCTCTCCCCGCTGCCCTTCAGCCGGCCGAGCGGCTGAGGTCGAGCGCCGGGGCGCGGGTATCCGCCCCCTGCCGCGGCCGCTCGCGGCCGCTGCGGCGGCCCTCCAGCGGGAGCGTCCGCTTGCGCCCCGGCACGCGCGGGCGCACCAGCTCGCCGAGCGCCACGAAGCGGTCGTTATGGCGCTGGCCCGCATCCTGGATGCCGAAACCCAGGGCGAAGGAGCGGGCGAGATCCGCATCCGCCGTGACGCCGTAACGCTCCAGCGCGGCCAGGAAGACACGGCGGAAGCTCACCGGCGCGCACCACGCCTTCTCGGCGAGCTGCATCGGCCACGTCCAGAGACCATCGCCGCGGCGGCTGGCGATCTCCTCGCGGGCGATGAAGTAGCCGCTCGCCGCATGTTCGAGGCCGTCGTCGCGGAGGCACCAGTCCCGGTCGGGGGAGGCGTTCTGCGCCGCAGGAGCCGGCCGGTCGATCACGTCGTCGTCGAAGCCGATCTCGATCATGGAAGCCTCCTGCCTTGCTCCGCCGCGAGGGCGGCGAATCGGTCCGGAACGTTCCATGAACAGTGCGTCCGGGCGCCGGAGAGGTCAAGCCTTTGTTCGCAGTTCGTTCCGATTGCGGAGGCTGTGCAGGGTTGCCGAGGGCGGCATGTGAAACGGCGCTCTCCGGGTAAGGTGGAGAGCCAAGGCCGGTCCGCCGAACCCGCTTCGTCATGCTCAGGCAACCCGGACGGGGTGTAGCCAAGTCTGATCGTGGCCGGACGGGATTGAAGCAGCCATGGCTCGGCCGGCCGAACGCAGTCGAGCGGTCTCGTTCTTAAGGTTTCGGCGGCATGGTGCCGGCCGTGACGATTCGGTGCCGGAGCGCTTCCCCAGATCATGGTCGCCTTGCCGAATGTCCCGACGCTGGGCCTGTGCAGCATTCTGTCGAGCCTCGCCTTCTTCGGTGTCTTCCTGTGTCTCTGGGGCGGGCGGCGCGATGAAACCTATTTCCTGCACTGGGCCGGTGGCTCGCTGAGCTACGCTCTCGCGATTTTCTGCTTCAATCATCTCGCGCCGTCGCCGCTGCAGACCGGACTGCTCTACGGCGTGCTCTCGGCCAGCACGCTGGCAGTGCTGACGGGCGTGCGCCGCTTCGACGGGCGGCCCCCGTTCCGTCCGTGGATGCTGCTGCCGATTCTGGTCGCGAGCCTCGGCTACATCCTGCCGGCTCTCACCCTCGGGCCGGACGATGCGGCGTGCCGGATCGGCGGCACTTTCGGCAGCCTGCTGACCATGGCCGTCGCCGGGAGCAGCCTTGCCCTCGGCCGAGCGTCCCGGCCATCGCCGGGACGGCGCATCGCGGGGGCGGCGCTGCTGGCCTACATTCCCGGCTTCGTCGCGGCGATGGTGGCGGAAGCCGTGGGCGGCGCGGAGGTCAACATGGCGGCCCTGATCCCGCTCCTCTCCGACCAATTGCTGCTCGCCGTCCTCAATCTCGGCCTCATCACCATGCCGGGGGAGCGGGCCCAGGCGGAGTTGCGCGAGGCGGCCCGGCGCGACTTCCTGACCGGCGCCTGGAACCGGGCCGGCCTCGCTGCTCTCGCTCCGCGTCTGCTGCGGCCGGGCACGGCGGTGATCGTCCTCGACGTCGATCACTTCAAGGCGATCAACGACGGTCACGGCCACGCCGCCGGCGACCGCGTGCTCACGGCGCTCGCGGGCAGCGTCCAAACCGTCATTCCCGAGCCCGATGCCAGCCTTGTCCGCCTCGGCGGCGACGAGTTCGTCCTGCTCGTGGCCGACCGGAGCCCGGCCGAGGCGCGCTGGATCGCCGACGAGATCCGCCAGAGATCCGGGCGGGGGAACGGCCTTCCGGCCTGGACGATCAGCCTCGGCATCGCCGCGGTCGAGCCGGGCGAGACCGACTTTTCGGCAGCCATCGAGCGGGCCGACCGCTCGCTCTACCGGGCCAAGGCCGAGGGGCGCGACCGCGCGGCCTGACGCCGGCCCTGGATTGCGGCTCGAACCGCCATAGGTTGCCCGCGCCGCCACAGCGGCGGAACGGAGCGAGGCGGCGATGCGCCCGAGCGATCAGACGGAGCCCGAGGCCGCCCGCATCCAGAGGGTGCTGCGCGCCCTCTTGGTCGCGGCCTTGCTGGGGCTCGGCCTCTATATCCTGCACGGGTTCCTGCGGGCGCTGGTCTGGGCGCTGGTGCTCGCCATCGCCCTGTGGCCGCTCTTCAACCGCGCCCGCCACCGCTTCCCGCCGGGGCGGCACAACATCCTCTGGCCGGCCATCTTCACCGGCCTCGTCGCCGGGCTCCTGCTGCTGCCCATCGCCGGGCTGGCGGTCGAGGCGGGCCGCGAGGCGCACGACCTTCTGGCCTATGCCCGCGAGGCCGAGCGCAACGGGATCCCCGTCCCGGACTTCGTCGCCCACCTGCCCTATGGGGCTGCGGCCGTCACCGAGTGGTGGAACGCCCACCTCGCCCATGCGGGTCTGGCGCATGAAGTGACCGAGCGCCTCAACACCACCTCGAACCGCGATCTGACCCGCACCCTCGGGGCTGGGCTGGTGCACCGGGTGGTGTTGTTCGGCTTCTGCCTGCTGGCGCTGTTCTTCCTCTTCCGCGAGGGCGATGCGGTGGTCGCCCAGTCGCTGCGGGCGAGCCAGCGCCTGTTCGGGCCCCGCGGCGAGCGGGTGGCGCGCCAGATGGTGGCCTCCGTCCACGGTACCGTGGACGGGCTCGTCCTCGTCGGGATCGGCGAGGGTTTCCTGCTCGGGATCGTCTACGCGCTGGCCGGCGTGCCGCATCCGGTGCTGTTCGGGGCGCTCACCGCGGTCGCCGCGATGATCCCCTTCGGCGCGCCCCTGGCCTTCGGCCTCGCCGCCGTGCTGCTCCTGGCGGGCGGGGCGGTGGTTCCCGCCGCGATCGTGGTGGCGGCCGGCTTCGTCATCACGTTTGTGGCCGACCACTTCGTGCGCCCGGCGCTGATCGGCGGCACCACCCGCCTGCCCTTCCTGTGGGTGCTGCTCGGCATCCTCGGCGGCGTCGAGACCTTCGGCCTGCTCGGGCTGTTCGTCGGCCCGGCGGTGATGGCCGCGCTGATCCTGCTGTGGCGGGAACTGACGGAGGGGCCGGAGGCGTCGGCCTGACCCCTCAGTGCTTCAGCGGCCGGCCGAGCTTGCGCGCCAGGATCCGCTGCGGGCTCTTCTCCGGATCCGCTTGGTCGGCGACCGCGATGTAGGCGGTCTGCTCCAGCATGTAGCGCCCGCCCATGGCGCCGTGCATCACGAGGTCGGAAAAGGTCACCCAGGTCTCGCCGGGCTGGAAGCGCACATCCGCCTGCGGCGCGTTGGCCTGGTAGTCCAGGTCGCGCTTCAGGGCGTCGTGGAGGTGCAGCATCAGGTGGTCGTATTCCGAGCGCTTGGCCTTGGTGATCTTCAGCGCGGCGAGCAGGCTCGCCGAGAGGCCCGAATAGCCCGGCAGCTTCGGCAGGAACTTCTCCGCCATCGAACCGAAATCCTCGCCGACCCGCCACAGCCGCGGCTGACCCTCGGCGTTGATGTTGCGGAAGATGCGCAGGATGCGCCGCTCGCCGATCGGGTTCGAGGGGAAGGCATCGACATGCATGCGCGTGTCGTCGCGCCGCCAGCTCAGCTTGCGCTTGTCGACGTCGAACGGCCGGTAGGACGTCCCCGCGAGCGAGACCTTGTTGCGATAGGCCGGGAGATAGGTGTCGATCAGATTTTCCGCGAAGCGCCGGTAGCGCACCAGCATGTCACGCAGGCGCGCCTGCTCCTCCTCGCTGCCGGCCCCGCCGCGCAGCGCGGCGGTCTCGTTGCGGATCGCGACGTTCTTGGCCTTGCCGTCGGCGAAGGGGCGCTCGACGAAGCGCTGCTCGAAGGCGTCGAGGGGGAAGTCGAGGTCGCGGAAGACGAGGACCGAGCCGCTCTCGAGCGCTTCGACGAGGCCGGGCGCGCCCGGCACCGCCTCGGAGCGGGAGACGGGAAGGACGGGGCTGATCATGGCTGATGGTGTCCGCACGATACGATGGTGCGCGGTGTACCCGACCGGCTCGTGCCCTGCCAACACGTGAAGCGGGCCGGACGAACCGCCCGTCTGCGACCGTTTTCCCGGAGCGTAACGGCGCAGGACGGCGGACGGCGCGGTTCGTGCGAGGGGGCGGTCGCCGCGGCCGATCGCCCGGCCCGGCCGTTTTGCGGTGGACGAGGCGGTCTCCCCGCTTGCCCCGCCTCGCACAGGCGCGTCTCCTCGAAACGGCAACCTGAGGCCCGGGCGCGGCGTTCTCCTGCCGACGTCCGCCCCTGGACGAGGAACCGGCCATGGCGACGCTGAAGGAATTCGAGGAGTCCCTGCGCGAGCACGGCATGCACATGGCGCTCGCCCTGCTGGAGCGCCTGCGCGAGCGCGACCGCCAGACCCGCACCATCCGCCCGGCCCGCCGCATCACCGGCCAGAAGATGACCCCGGACCTCGCCCGCGCGATCCTGGAATTGCACGCCTCCACCGGCATGACCCAGCAGGAGATCGCCTTCAAGGTCGGGGTGAACCAGGGCCGGGTCAACGAGGTGATCAAGCGCGGCAAGTGGCTCGACGACGACCCCCACGCCCCCGAGGCGGTCGCCCGCGACAAGGCCAAGGCGCGGATGCGCGCCGACCCCAAACCGCAGGCGAAGCCGCGCCCGAAGCCGTCCGCGCGCAGGGAAGCCCCCCGGGCGGCCAAGCGGCCGGCGGCGCCCCAGGGGCAGCTCGCCTTCGGGGACCTGTAGGGCGATGGCCGGGACGGGCGAGGCGCTCTGCCGGGTGGTGCGCCCCGGCGAGCCTTTCACCGGCCGCCAAGGCCTGTCCTACGCGCCCGGCATCTCGGCGGAAACGGCGGGGGCCACGGGCATCCATCTCCAGATGGTGACGATCCCGCCCGGTGCGCGGGCCAAGGCGCACAAGCACGAGGGTCACGAGACCGCGATCTACGCGCTCGCGGGCACCTCCTGCACGTGGTGGGGCGAGCGCCTGGAGCACCACACCGAACTGAAGCCCGGCGAGTATTTCTACATCCCGGCCGGCGTGCCGCACCTGCCCTACAATCCGAGCGCCACGGAACCCTGCACGGCGATCATCGCCCGCACCGATCCGAACGAGCAGGAGAGCGTGGTGCTGCTGCCGGAGCTCGACGGGATCCATCCGTGACCGGCGCGGTTGAGGGGGCAGTTCCCCTCGCGCCGGACCCTGTTCATGCGACGCGTTCTCGTGTCCCTGCTCCTCTCGTGGGCCGTGCTCGCCGCCGGCCTCTCGCCGGCCCTGGCGCAGCGCCCCTCGACCACGAACCTCACCTGTGCCCAGGCCCGCACCGTGGTGGCGCGGCAGGGCGCGGCGGTGCTCGGCACCGGCGGGCCGACCTTCGACCGCTTCGTGCGCGACCGCTCGTTCTGCGAGGCGACCGAGATCGGCCGACGCGCTTTCGTGCCGACCCGCGACAATCCGGGCTGCTTCGTCGGATACACCTGCTACGAGCCCGGTCCCGGCGACCGGTTCGGGGATTTCTAGAGCATCGTTTTGAAAGGTGGCCGCCGGCTTTCGGAAGACGACGATGCGAAACAAAGAGTCGAGAGCACCCACGCGAAAACGCCCCGGCCTGTTCGGCCGGGGCGCGCCTCTGTGGGGTCAGACTGGCGCTTGAGCGCTTACGCGGCCTGCTGGACCGAGCCCTCGATCACCGGCTGGCTCGATGGGCGGCTGGCGATCTCGATGCGGCGCGGCTTCTTCGCCTCCGGGACCTCGCGGACGAGATCGACATGGAGGAGGCCGTTCTCAAGCGCGGCGCCGGTCACCTGGACGTGGTCGGCGAGCTGGAAGCGGCGCTCGAAGGCGCGGGCGGCGATGCCCTGATAGAGGACTTCGGCGGACTTGCCCTCGGCGGGCTTGCGCTCGCCCTTGATGGTGAGGGCGTTCTCCTTCACCTCGATCGACAGGTCGGCCTCGGTGAAGCCGGCGACCGCGACGGTGACGCGGTAGACGTTCTCGCCGGTGCGCTCGATGTTGTAGGGCGGGTAGGTCGGAGCAGACTCGGTACTCACGAAACCGTCGAGGGCCGAAAACAGGCGGTCGAAACCGACGGTGGAACGGTACAGGGGGGCCAGATCGAACTGACGCATCACATATCCTCCAGAAGAAGCAACATGCTCGATGTATTCGGGTCCGCCCGTGGGCCGGACCGTCGCACCGCCGTCTCGGCCGGTGCATTGATGATATTGGTGGGCCCGGAAAACCGTGCAAGAGCCTGCTTGCGAGGATTTTGCATGAGCTTTGCGAAAAATTTTTCAGAGGCGCGACCACCGTGCTGAGCCTGCGACCCACCCCCGGCAATCCGGTGCCGCCCGGCGCCCGCCTCGTGCCGGTCGAGACCGCCGACGGCGTCTCCCTGCGGGCCGCCACGTGGCAGCCGACGACGCGCAGCGTGAAGGGCACGGTCTGCCTGCTGCAGGGCCGGGCCGAGTTCATCGAGAAGTACTTCGAGACGATCTCGGACCTGCGCGCCCGCGGCTTCTGCGTCGTCGCCTTCGACTGGCGCGGCCAGGGCGATTCCGGTCGGCAGGTGCGGGACGCCCACAAGGGCCATGTCCGCCACTTCGACGACTATCGTCTCGACCTCAAGGCGATCACCGAAACCGTGCTGGTGCCGATGATGCCCGAGCCGTATTTCGGGCTCGCCCATTCCATGGGCGGGGCGGTGGCGCTGACGATCGCGGCGGAGGGCCGGCTGCCGTTCCGGCGGCTCGTGACAGTGGCACCGATGCTGGCGATCCGCATGGTGCGTTGGCCGGCGGGCGCCTCTCTGCTGGCGCGCGGCCTCCACCGTCTGGGGCTCGGGCGGTGCTACATCCCGTTCGGCAAGGCCGTCTCGATCGCGACGAAACCGTTTGCCGGCAACCGCCTCTCGACCGATCCGGCGCGCTACGCCCGCAACGCGGCGGCTGCCCGCGAGGTCGGTGCCGGGGCGGTCGGCGATCCGACCATCGCCTGGCTCGCCTCCGCCTTCCGGGCGATGCGCCGGCTGGAGGATCCGGCGACGGTCCGGCGCATCCGCACGCCCTGCCTGATCGTTGCCGCCGGGGCCGACCCCGTCTGCAGCACGCCGGCGGTCGAGCGCTTCGCCGCGCGGCTCAAGACCGGCCACCTGATCGTGCTGCCGGGCGCCCGCCACGAGATCCTGACCGAGTGCGACGCCGTCCGCACCGATTTCTGGGCGGCCTTCGACGCCTTCATTCCCGGCCACGGGGCGCACGGCGTCGCGGAGGAGGCATCGCACCCTGCCGAAGTCGGCTGAGGGTGCGACGGCCGTGGGCAGACCCCTGCAGGCCCTCTCCGCTCTGAAGGCACTTGTGCTGAGCTACGTCGTGGGCTTCGCCGCGCTCGCCGTGCTGTTGCTGCCTTCCCTGGGCGGGTGGGGCATCATCCTCTCCCTCGGCGGCGTGAGCATCGCGTTGCCGTCGCGCGCGGTGGCGGCGCCGGCCCTCCTCCGGCGCAGGGAAACGCGCAGCCACAGCCGGTTCGCGCTGACCATCGAACCGACCCGCCGCCCGAGGAACTGAACCGCCTCCGCGCTGCCTCAGACCGGCGGCGGTCGCCCCTCGCACCCGGATCGATCGGCAGGCCGCAGTTTGCGCCGCGGGACGCGTGGAGACCTCTTGCGCCGTAGGCGCGTGGCGATCGCGTCATCCGGTTCGCCGACAGGCAATCCGGGCACGCCGGACCCGCAGGTCTGAAGCGTTCTCGATCGGAATGGGTTGCTCGCCTTCCCTGCACGGTTTGTTTCCACGTCGGATCGGCTCTGCATTCAATGGTAATCCCCGGAATCCGGGTCGATGTCGAATTTTTGTTCCTTTCCGTAGGTCGTCGCGCACTGTTTTCTATCGGTACGAATTCTGATGCGCATTGTCTCAAGCACACCAATTTCGATTCGAGGCGATTTTCTCATCTATCGCCTGTCTGATCTGAAAATGCACAATCAAACAAGTTAAAATCCTAATTTATCAGTCAATCGCTCGGGAGCATCTCCAAAATAGATTGCAATCCATCGGGGCTCTAGTTGGTCGAACGCAGAGTCGGCGTGTCGCAAATGGACTTAGAGTTGCTGGACGCGCCCGAACGGCGATCCGGACGCAGCTCGGATGGAGAAGACGAGTATGACGAAGATTTCCGTCACCTGGGCAAATGGATCCTCGATCAACTTGGCCGGGAGCAAGGCGAGTCTGATCCTCGCGACGGCACAGGCGGCTGCCGACTCGTGGGCCAAGCACATCCAAGGTGAGAGCACGATCGAGATCGCGCTCGGGATCGGCAATGTCGGCGGCGGCAGTTACATTGCCAACGGCGGCCCTAAACAGGTCTGGAGCGGGGGCTGGTGGGCCACCGCCATCCTCGAGGCCCGCGAGGGATATGACGCGAACGGCGGCACGCCGGAAGGCATAGTCACACTCGGCGAGCACAGGCTCGGCGATTTGTTCTACGATCCGGCAGGGGTTGCGGGTGTTCCGCGCAACAAGATCGATGCCCTGACCCTTTTCAAGCACGAGATCGGCCACGCGCTGGGCTTCATCGATTTCCCTGCCACGAAAGCGGCCAACGGGGCGCTCGTCTTCAATGGCGAGAACACGCGGACGGTTCTCGGTGGTCCGGCCCTGCTCGATGGAAGCCGGTCGCACGTGGTGGGACGCGAGGATCTCATGGATCCCTATTCCAATTGGGGCGGGCGGTCCGGCATCTCGGATCTCGACTTGGCCATGCTTCAGGACAAGGGGATGCCGATCGCGACCGAGCGGACCGACAAGATCTGGCTCGGCAACCGGGCCGACACCTTTTTCGGCTATGGCGGTGACGACTGGATCGACGGCGGCCGGGGCGACGACAAGCTCTTCGGCGGCCTGGGCAACGACACGCTCAGCGGCGGGGATGGGAACGACGCGCTGGACGGGGGCGAGGGCAACGACACGCTCAGCGGCGGAAATGGGAGCGACACGCTGGATGGGGGCGCTGGCACCGATAGGGTCGTGTTCGCGGGCCGGAGTCAGGACTACGTTGCGCTCTACGGCGCGACCGGCGCCCTCGCCCTCAAGCATCTCGCCTCCGGCAGCATCGATACGCTGACCTCGATCGAGACGCTGACCTTCGACGACACCGTGCTCGGCGTGCCGGGCCTCCTCGCCCACCTGCAACAGCGCTACGGGACGGCGCAGGCCGGCAAGGCGCCCTACGAGATGGCCCTGAACGCCGCCTCGGACGAGGCCTACCGCGCCGAAATCCCCGAGATCGACGGCGCATTCAGCGTGACCGCGCGGGTGACGTTCGACGACGTCGCCGGCGGCTACTTCCAGCGCGTCTTCGATACCGGCAACGGCGCGGGCCGCGACAACATCTGGCTCGGTCAGGTCGGCAACAGCCGGGACATGGCCTTCGAGATCCTCGATGGCGCGATCAAGCATCGCATCACCGCCAAGGACGTCATCAAGCAGGGCGTCGAGGCGCAATGGACCGCCGGCGTCGACGAGCGGGGCTGGATGTCGCTCTACAAGGACGGCGTGCTCGTTGCCGAGGGTCAGGGGGCGGTGCCGCGCGACGTGACGCGCACGAATGATTTCGTGGGCAAATCCAACTGGGCGCATGACACGGCCCTGAAGGGCAGCATCTACGACCTGACCTTCAAGGACGACCTGCCCGACATCCACGGTGCCTTCACCGCCAGCGCGACGGTCCGGTTCGATGATCTCGATGCCGGCGCGTGGCAGCGTGTCTACGACATCGGCAACGGTCCCAACGCCGACAACGTCTTCCTCAGCCAGATCGGCACCTCCAAAGACATGCAGTTCACGATCATGAACGGCAGCAAGTCCGCCAGCATCGTGGCCAAGGGTGCGATCGTCGAGGGCGAGGAAGCGACCTGGACGACCAACGTCAACGAGACCGGCTGGATGCGCCTGTTCAAGGACGGCGCGCTCCTGGCCGAGGGACAGGGCATCGTCCCGAAGGACGTCGCACGGATCAACGAGTTCGTCGGCAAGTCCAACTGGCAGGCGGACAAACCGCTCGTCGGTGAGGTGAGCGACCTGACGATCACGCCGTTCCAGGGGATCCCGGAGATCGACGGCGCCTTCAAGATGTTCGCCGAGGTCCGCTTCGACGATCTCTCCCACGGGAATTACCAGCGCGTCTTCGATACCGGCAACGGTCCGTGGAGCGACAACATCTGGCTCGGCCAGGTCGCCAACGGTGACGACATGGCCTTCGAGATCTTCACGGGCAGCACGAAGCACCGGATCACGGCGGCGGACGCCATCGTCGAGGGTGAGATGGCGAAGTGGCAGGCCAGCGTGGACGAGGCCGGCTACATGCGCCTGATCAAGAACGACAAGGTCGTGGCCGAGGGGCAGGGCGCAGTTCCGCTGGATGTGCTGCGCACGAACGATCTGGTCGGCCACTCCAACTGGTCGTGGGATACCGCGCTGGTCGGACAGGTGAAGGATCTGATCTTCGCCTGATCCGGGGCCCGCTCGATCGAAGCGGACACCGTCTCAGCAAGCCGGCGCGGCCCTTAAGGCGAAGACCCGATCCGCTCTCCCGAAGGGATCGAGCGGATCGGGGATGAGCCCGGCCGCTGATCGCCGGGGGCGTGACCCACGCCCCCGGCATCCCTCGCTCTTGGGAGCGGCCCCTAAGGGTTGAGCCGCCTCAGAGCGGCGTCATGGAGGCGGCGGTCGCCCGCCGCGACGATCCGGCCGCCGCCGGTCGCCGGACCGCCGTCCCAAGTCGTGACGACCCCGCCCGCACCCTCGACGATGGGGATCAGCGCGACGATGTCGTAGGGCTTCAAGCCTGCCTCGACCACGAGGTCGATCTGGCCCGCGGCCAGCATGCAGTAGGCGTAGCAGTCGGCGCCGTAGCGCGACATCTTCACCTCCGCCTCGACCGCCCGGAAGCGTTCGGCCTCCTCGCCTTCCGCGAACAGGCGCGGATCGGTGGTGGCGAGGATGGCGTCGCCGAGCGCCTCGCTGCGGCGGGTGTGGAGGCGGCGTTCGCCCTTGGGGCTGCGCACGCTCGCGGTCTTGCCGTCGCCGAGGAAACGCTCGCCGAGATAGGGCTGGTGCATCAGGCCGCGCACCGCCGCGCCGTGATGGGTCAGCCCGATCAGGGTGCCCCAGGTCGGCAGGCCGCTGATGAAGGCGCGGGTGCCGTCGATGGGATCGAGCACCCAGACGCATTCCGCATCCGCCCGCTCGGAGCCGAACTCCTCGCCGAGAATGCCGTGGTTCGGCAGCCGGTCCTTGATCATCCGCCGCATCACGGCCTCCGCCGCGCGGTCGGCCTCGGTGACCGGATCGAAGGCGCGCCCCGTCCCGTGGGACTTGTCGTCCAGGCCGAAATGCGCCCGGAAGAACGGCAGGATCGCCGCTCCGGACTGGGTGGCGAGATCTTCCATGAACTGGGCGAGATCGACGACGCTCATCGGGGGGCAGCCTTCCGTTGACGGCTTCAGACGAAGCCGTCGTGCGGCCGATCCGTCAAGCCGGCTCGGGCAGGGCCTGCCGCGGCGGCGCGGCCGCGTCCCGCATTCCCGAGGCATCCGGGGCACCGTTCTGGCGGGCGAGCGCGAGGATCGTCTCGATCAGGTCGCGCAGCGAGGTGACGTGGTCGTCCGCCCCGAGCTTGGCCCGCAACGCGTCGTCGGCGAGCATCGGCTCGTCGAGGCGCCACAGCCCGGCGACGACGGGGACGCGATCGACCTTCTGGCGCAGCCGCCCGACGAGGCGGCGCAGATGCGTCGGCTCGCCCGAGAGCGCCAGCGAGATCACGCAGACCGCCTGGGCCGGGCCCGGATTCCATTCGCCGATGCGCACCCGGGCGACCTCGGCGAAGGGCACCTGCCGCGTGCCGAAGCCGCGCTTGCGCAGGAGCTGGTCGGCGATGGCGGTCGCCGCGCCGTCGAGGAAGCCGCGGCCGGAGACGAGGAGCACCGCACCGTCCGCGCGCCACGCCTCGGGCAGGTCGTCGGGATCGGAGCGGGGAATCGGATCGCTCTTGCAGGCGCTCTCCCCCTCACCCGCTCCTGCGGAGATCAGGCGTCCGGGCTTGGAATCGGGATCGGGCACCGCGTCCTCGCGATCCTCCAGATCCTCCACCAGGGCGGTGATCGAGGCGCGGATCTCGTCCTTCTGGTCGGGGGTGAGCACGCCGCGGGCGGCGTCGCGGGCGGCGAGTTCCAGGCCCTTGAGGACCACGTCGTCGTAATAGGCCGAGAGCGAGCATTCCTGCAGGATCAGCTCGGCATGCTCCTGCGCCTCTTCCGGGTCGTCGGCGAGCATGCGCTGGTAGAAATTCTCGATCGGCGTGAGGGCCGGGCGGTTGCTGAACAGCACGTCCAGGAATTCGAGCCGGTCGACATGGCGCCCGAGCACGACGAGGCAGACGGTGAGCGGCGTCGAGAGCAGCAGTCCCACCGGTCCCCACAGCCAGGTCCAGAACAACGCCGAGACCAGAACCGAGAACGGCGAGAGCCCGGTGGAGTGTCCGTAGACCAGCGGCTCGATGATCTGCCCGACGATGGGCTCGACGATGGCGAAGAGCAGGAAGGTCGCCACCACCATGCTCCAGCCCGGATCGACGGCGGCGGCGAGCGCGATCGGCAGCACCGCGGAGAGGAAGGCGCCGATATAGGGCACGAAGCGCATCACCAGCGCGAAGATGCCCCACAGCACCGGGCTCGGCACGCCGATGATCCAGAGGCCGACGCCGATGACGACGCCGAAGGCCGAGTTGAGGGCGAGCTGGCCGAGGAAGTAGCGTGAGAGCCGCCGCGCGGCATCGTCCATGGCCACGGTGGTGCGGTGGAGGTCGCTGGATCCGGCGAGCCGGATCAGCCGGTCGCGCAGGTCTTCCCGTTGCATCAGGATGAACAGCAGCACCACGATGACGATGCCGGCGGTGGCGAGCGGTTGCGCCACCGGAGAGAGCACGGTGGTGGCGAGTTCGAGCGGGCTCGGGCGCCGCTCCTCCACCTGCACCAGCATCGGCTTCGGCGGTTCCGGCTCGGTCTTGCGGGTGCTGTCGCGGGCCGCCTGCTCGCGGCGGGCCTTCTCGGCCGCCTCCTTGTTCTCCTCGCCGCCCTGGTGGATCGCCCGGTTGATGTTGGCGATGTAGTCCATCGTCCGGCCGAGCGTGCCCTCCCGCAGCCCCTCGACCTTGCGCTCGATGGTCCGCTGGTAGCGCGGCACGTCCTGGGCGAGTTCGGCGACCTGCACGCCGATCACGGTGGCGAGCGCGGCGATGATGCCGGCCGCCAACAGCACCGAGACCAGGACGGCGACCGCCCGTCCCAGGCGCAGCCGCCGCAGGAAATTCACCAGCGGCCCGAGCACGAAGGAGAGCAGCACCGCGATGGCGATGGGGATCAGCACCTCGCGGCCGAGAAAGAGGCCCGCGACGATGATCGCGAACACGATCATCGAGGAGGCGAGCGGGCCTTTGGGCGCCTCGGCGGCGGGAACACGCGTCGGGCGCGGGGGCACGACGAAGCCTTCACCGGTGGACATGCGCTTCATCTCAGGCCGAGCTTTCCTGTTACGCTACGCGTCCCGCGAGGCTGCCGGCCCCGCTTCGTGCCGTGTCGGCTCGGCGGGCCGGTCGCGTCGCCCGCTCGGGCGAATGACCGTCGTGGGCCAGCGCCCGAAGGCACTTGAGCTCAAGAAACCGTGAGCAGCGTGGATTCGATCCCTGAAACGTCGCCGTAACGCGGCGCGTCGTTCAAGGCTCGGAGAAGGGGCGCAGCGTAAAGCCCGCGCGTTCCAACCCGGCCCGCACCGTTCCGGCCATCGCGAGAGCCTGCGGATTGTCGCCGTGGACGCAGACCGTGTCGATCGCAACCGGGATGCGCCGCCCGCTGATCGTGAACACCGCGCGTTGTTCGACCATGTGGACGACGCGCGCGGCGGCCTCCTCTGCGTCGTGGATCACCGCATCAGGCCGCGCGCGCGGGGCGAGCGTCCCGTCCTCGGCATAGGCGCGGTCGGCATAGATCTCCCGCACGAGGGCGAGCCCGGCCCGCTCGCCGGCCCGCTCGGCCGGCAGCCCCGGCATCACCACCAGAGCCAGAGTGCGGTCCACCCCGGCCACGGCGCGAGCCAGCGCCTCGGCGATTGCCGCGTCCTCGTTGGAGAGGTTGGCCAGCGCCCCGTGCGCCTTGACGTGGGTGACGCGGGCGCCCGCGAGTGCGGCACAGGCCTGGAGCGCACCGATCTGGTAGGCGATGTCCCGCTCGATTCGCGTCGGGCTCTCCTGAACCCGGTTCCGGCCGAAGCCGCGCAGGTCGAAGAAGCCGGGATGGGCGCCGACGGCCACACCGCGCGCCTTCGCCGCCAGCACCGTCTCGACCATGATGTCGGGATCGCCCGCATGGAAGCCGCAGGCCACGTTGGCCGAGGTGACGATGTCGAGGAGCGCGGCGTCGTCGCCCATGCGCCAGGGCCCGAAACCCTCGCCGAGATCGGCGTTGAGATCGATGCGACCACTCACGCGGCGGCCCGCATCGCGCGCGACGCCCGGCGGTGCCCGGGCTCGGATGGATCCGTCTGCGCCGAGTCGCCGGGCCTCGGTCGCATCGTCACGCCGAAACCCTCCGTCGCCTCGCCGATGAAGCGGACGCCCGCGCCTACGAGCGGCGAACGGATCGCGTCGAGGGTATTTGCGCGCGGGGCGGCTTGATCGCTCTCGATCATGTTCAGCGTCACAACCGAGACCGCGGCCCCATGGGCCAGAACCCCTTGCGTCCACTTGAGGAGACCGCGACCGGCGCGGATCCGGGCAGGGGTGATGGATGGGCTCGGCATGGGGCGGCGATGGGTGAAGCGGAAAGAATGTCCAAGTTTCCGGTTCCACAATGCACGCTGGACGGGCGGCTGGAAACCGGTCGGATGTCGGCGTGCCTTGGAGGGCCATCCTCCCTTCGGCGGCAGGTTTGCGACAAATGCAGTCACACCGCCACCGGCAAGGCCGCCTGCTCGCCCACGCCGAAAACCCGCTTGTAGCGCTCCACCTCCGCCGCCGGGCCCTGCGCCTTGCTCGGATTGTCGGAGATCTTCACCGTCGGGCGCCCCTCGGCTTCGGTGACCTTGCAGACGACCGAGATCGGATCGAGGCGTCCCTCCGGGACGAGACCGCGAAAATCGTTGGTCAGCCGCGTGCCCCAGCCGTAGCCGATGCGCATGCGGCCGTGGAAATGGGCGTGGATCGCCTCGATGTCGTCGATGTCGAGCCCGTCGGAGAAGATCGCCAGCTTGTCCCGCGGGTCGCAGCCCCGCGATTCCCAGAAGGCCAGCGCCTCCTCGCCGCCCGCGATCGGCTCCTTCGAATCGATGCGGATGCCGGTCCAGGCGGTGAGCCAGTCGGGGGCGTTCGCGAGGAAGCCGGTGGTGCCGTAGGTGTCGGGCAGCGCCACCAGCAGGTTGCCGGCATAGTCCTGCTGCCAGTCGGCGAGCACGGCGTAGGGGGCCTGGGCGAGGGCGTCGTCATCGTCGCCGGCCAAGGCGGCGTAGACCATCGGCAGTTCGTGGGCGTTGGTGCCGACCGCCTCGACCTCGCGGCGCATGGCGATCAGGCAGTTCGACGTGCCGAGGAAGGCCCGCTCACCCAACCCCTCGCTCATCGCCTGCACGCACCAATCCTGCCACAGGAAGCCGTGGCGGCGCCGCGTGCCGAAATCGGCGATGGACAGATCGGGCAGGCGCTTCAGCCGCTCGATCTTTTCCCAGACCCGGGTCATGGCGCGGGCGTAGAGCACCTGAAGCTCGAACTTGCCCATGCCCCGCAGCACGGCGCGGGAGCGCAGCTCGTTGAGGATTGCGAGTGCCGGCACCTCCCACAGCGTGGTCTCGACCCAGGGGCCGTGGAAGGTGAGCGCCACCTGCCCGTCGCGGACCTCCAGCTCGTATTCCGGCAGCCGGAAGGTCTCGAACCACGCCATGAACTCGGAGGAGAGGATCTGGCGCTTGCCGTAGAAGGTGTTGCCGCGCAGCCACGTGGATTCGCCCCGGCTCAGGCGGATGGTGCGGGCGTGGTCGAGCTGCGCCCGCAATTCCCCGAGGTCGATCTCGTCGGCCACCCGCACGCTCCTCGTGCGGTTCTGGATCCCGAAGCTGACCCGGACATCGCGGTGACGGCGGAAGATCATCTGCGCCATCAGCAGCTTGTAGAAATCCGTATCGAGCAGCGAGCGCACGATCGGGTCGATGCGGAAGTTGTGGTCGTAGACCCGCTTCGCGAGGTCGATCATGAGCCGTCCGTGTTCGGGGAGTGTTGCCCGAGCTTGGGACGGATCGCGCCTGCGATCAACGCCGGCCGGCGTGGACGGCCCTCACAAAAACGGCGCCCCCGCCGGGGCGGGGGCGCCGAATATCGAGCAGGGCACCCGGCCCTGTCACGAAAGAATCAGGCGAGGTTGACCTTCTTGGTCTCGGTCTTCGGGCTCTCGCCGGTGAGCGAGGCCTTCACGTAGCCGTAGAGGTGGACCATCGTGGAGGACGGGCTGTCCCAGTACTCGCCCTGCTCGGGATGGATGCGGATCAAGCCGACCTCGGGGTCGTTCTTGCCGTTGGGGAACCACGTCTTGAGGCTCTCCTGCCACTTCTCGTCGATCAGCTTCTGATCGCGGATCACTTCGGCCTTGCCGGCGATGGAGACGTAGGTCTGGCTCGACGGGTCCGAGTAGGCGAGGTTGACTTGGTTGTCGCGGCTGATCTCGGCGGTCTTCGGGCTGTGCAGCTTGGTGAAGAACCAGATGTCGCCGTTCTCGTCGATCTCGTTGTTCCACATCGGGCGGCTGTTCAGCGTGCCGCTCTGGTCGGCGGTGGTCAGCATCGCGACCTTGACGTCCTTGGTCAGCTCGAAGAGCTTCTTCGCGCCCTCGTGGTCGCGATGGTTGCCCTGGTGCATGTGATCCGTTCTCCGTTGTCGGCAATGGTGCGAGCCGGACGCGCGGGGCCGTCCGGCGATTGCCTCGACAACGAGCGAGGCCAGGGTTGGTTCAGGGGCCGGTCGGGAAGCTGCGCGAAGATGGGCGCGAAGATGGGGATGAGGGTTGCGCTGCTCGCAGCGCTGATGATCGCCGGCCTCGGACCGGCCGCGGCCGAGGTGCGCTTCGGGCCCGGCGTACGCATCGGCGGCCACGACTTCTCGAACCGGCGCACCCGCAGCGTCCATATTGAGCGGGTGAAGCGGCTGCGCGGTCCCGTCGGGTGCCGGCATCTGCGCCGCGGCGCCTACCGGCGCGGCGACGGCTCGGTCGTGCGCGGGCCAATGGACGCGTGCAACCTGATCGCCATTCCGCCGGGGCAGCGGCGCTGAGACCGAGTTCCCGGGCTGGTGTTTCCCGCAAGGGCGGTTAGATGAACGGAAGCGGCCTGACCCCGTTCGAGGGCTTGCCCCTTCGCCCGATGGAGTTCGAGTTTTGGCGATCACGCGCGACGACGTGCTGAAGGCGCTCTCGACCGTGACGGTCGATCGCGGCGGCACCACCCTGCCCGGCTCCGGCCGCCTCTCGCCGGTGGTGATCGATCCGGGCAACCGGGTGATGTTCTCCATCCTGATCGACCCAAGCGAGGCCGAGCGCTTCGAGCCCGTGCGCCGCGAGGCGGAAGGACGCGTCCTGGCTCTGCCCGGCGTGTCGAGCGTGCTGGCGAGCCTGACCTCGGAGCGGGCGCCGAATGCGCCGCCGCCGGGGGGGGCGCCCCGCCCGCCCGGTCCCGGTGCGCCGCCGCGCCAGGGCAACGCTTTGCCCGGCGTGCGCCACATCGTGGCGGTGGCCTCGGGCAAGGGCGGCGTCGGCAAGTCCACCACCGCCTGCAACCTTGCCCTCGGCTTGAGCGCACAGGGCCTGCGCGTCGGCCTGCTCGATGCCGATATCTACGGCCCCTCGGTGCCGAAGCTCCTGGGACTGTCCGGCAAGCCCCGGGTGCTCGAGGGCAAGACGCTGGAGCCGATGCAGGCCTACGGCCTGAAGGCGATGTCGATCGGTTTCCTGATCGAGCCGGAATCGGCGATGATCTGGCGCGGGCCGATGGTGCAGTCGGCGATCACCCAGATGCTGCGCGACGTGGCCTGGGGCGAACTCGACGTGCTCGTGGTCGACATGCCGCCCGGCACGGGCGATGCCCAGCTCACCATGGCCCAGGCGACGCCGCTGTCGGGCGCCGTCATCGTCTCGACGCCGCAGGATCTGGCGCTGATCGATGCGCGGCGCGGCGTGACCATGTTCCGCAAGGTCTCGGTGCCGATCCTCGGCGTGATCGAGAACATGGCGACCTTCATCTGTCCGAATTGCGGGGCGGCCTCGGCGATCTTCGGCCATGGCGGTGCCCGCCACGAGGCCGAGCGCCTGGAGGTGCCCTTCCTCGGCGAGATCCCGCTGACCATGGCGATCCGCGAGACCTCGGATGCCGGCCGCCCCGTCGTCGCGACCGATCCGGACGGGCCGCAAGCCAAGGTCTACCGCGAGATCGCCCAGAAACTCTGGGGCAACCTCACCGGCGCGCCCGCCGGCCGGGCGGCGCCGAGGATCGTGATCGAGTGAGCGGCGCTCCGGTGTCCGGGGCGGGCATCTCCGGGTCGGGCATCTCCGGGTCCGGCATCTTGGGCCTGATCCTGGCCGGCGGCCTGTCGCGGCGGATGGGAGGCGGCGACAAGCCGCTCCGGACGCTCTCCGGCCGTACCCTGCTGGCGCGTGTCGCCGAGCGCCTCGCGCCGCAATGCGGGGGCGGCCTCGCACTCAGCGCCAACGGTGATCCGGCCCGCTTCCGCAGCGTGTTCGCGGGGCGTGTCCTGCCGGACACCGTCCCGGACCATCCGGGACCGCTGGCCGGCATCCTCGCCGGGATGGAGGCGGCGGCCGCTCTCCCCGGCCTCACCCATGTCGCCAGCGTACCGGGCGACGCGCCGTTCCTGCCGCACGACTTCGTCGCCCGCCTCGCCGGAGCCGCCGCCGCGGAGGGAAAGTCCATCGCGCTCGCGGCCTCGGGCGAGCGGCGCCACTTCACCTCTGCGCTCTGGCCGGTCGCTCTGCGCGAGGACCTGCGCGACTGGCTCACCCGCGGCGAGCGGCGGGTCGGCGGCTTCATCGAGCGGCACGGCGCGGCCGTCGCCATCTGGCCGGCGGAGCCTCTCGACCCTTTCCTCAACCTCAATGCGCCCGAGGATCTGGCCGCGGCGGAAGCGCTGCTGGCGCGGCGTCCCTGAGGCGTCGGGAAAGCGCCGCCGACAGGGCCGCGGATGTTGTGCCGGGGCCCTGGAATTCATATTTAAGTAACTGAAACCACGGCCTTTGGCTGCTGGCGGGGTCTCCCCTCCGCTCTCCTCATCCTGAGGTGCCGCGAAGCGGCCTCGAAGGATCCTCCAGATCCCGCGCGATCGCTGGAGGATCCTTCGAGGCCCGCCGACGCGGGCGCCGCAAGGTCATGGAATGGATCGGAGGGGTCGCACCGCGATGGCCTTTCCGGCTCACTCGGCGGCGCCTGTCGGCGGGTGAACGAACAGAAGATCGAGAGAACGACGTTGGCAGACGACAAGGACGACACCGGCGCCGGCACGCCGCCGCCCGCGACCGACATCAAGCCCGTCTCCATCACCGACGAGATGCGCCGCTCGTATCTCGATTACGCCATGAGCGTGATCGTGAGCCGGGCGCTGCCCGATGCGCGCGACGGCCTCAAGCCGGTGCACCGGCGCATCCTCTACTCGGCCTTCGAGTCCGGGCACCTGCCGGAGCGCAAATACGTCAAGTCGGCCCGTATCGTCGGCGACGTGATCGGTCAGTACCACCCCCACGGCGACCAATCGATCTACGACGCCTTGGTCCGCATGGCGCAGGACTTCTCCATGCGCCTGATGCTCATCGATGGGCAGGGCAATTTCGGCTCGGTCGACGGCGATCCGCCGGCCGCCATGCGCTACACCGAATCGAGGCTCGCCCGCCCGGCGATCTCGCTGCTCACCGACATCGACAAAAACACCGTCGACTTCCAGTCGAACTACGACGATTCCCGCGAGGAGCCGACGGTCCTCCCCGCGCGCTTCCCGAACCTCTTGGTCAACGGCGCGGGCGGCATCGCGGTCGGCATGGCCACCAACATCCCGCCGCACAATCTCGGCGAGCTGGTCGATGCCTGCGTCGCGCTGATCGACGATCCGGCCCTCACCATCGAGGCGCTCAACGAAATCGTCCCCGGCCCCGACTTCCCCACCGGCGGCATGATCCTGGGCCGCGCCGGCACGCGGCAGGCCTACACCACCGGCCGCGGCTCGATCATCATGCGCGCCCGCTCGCATGTGGAGGAGCTGCGGAAAGAGCGCGAGGCGCTGATCTTCACCGAGATCCCGTATCAGGTGAACAAGGCGACGCTGATCGAGAAGATCGCCGAGCTGGTGAAGGACAAGCGCATCGAGGGCATCTCGGACCTGCGCGACGAGTCCGACCGCGACGGCATGCGCATCGTCGTCGAGATCAAGCGCGACGCCATGGCCGACGTCGTGCTGAACCAGCTCTACCGCTACACCCCGCTCCAGACCTCGTTCGGCGCCAACATGGTGGCGCTCAACGGCGGCCGGCCGGAGCTGATGAACCTGAAGGACCTGCTCCTGGCCTTCAACGACTTCCGCGAGGAAGTCGTCTCCCGGCGCACCAAGTTCCTGCTCAACAAGGCCCGCGAGCGCGCCCACGTGTTGTGCGGTCTGGCCATCGCGGTCGCTAATATCGACGAGGTGATCCGCCTGATCCGCACCTCGCCGGACCCGAACACCGCCCGCGAGGCCTTGATGGCCCGCGACTGGCCGGCCCACGACATCGCCCCGCTGATCGCGCTGGTGGACGATCCGCGCCACCGGGTCGCCGATGACGGCACTTACCGCCTATCGGAGACCCAGGCCCGCGCCATCCTCGACCTGCGCCTGCAGCGCCTCACCGCCCTGGGCCGCGACGAGATCGGCGACGAGCTGAAGAAGCTTGCCGACGAGATCGCCGACTATCTCGACATCCTGCGCTCCCGCGCCCGCATCCAGGCGATCGTGAAGCACGAGCTGGCCGAGGTGCGCGAACTCTTCGCCACCCCGCGCAAGACCGAGATCATCGATTCCGATTTCAGCGTCGAGGACGAGGATCTGATCGCCCGCGAGGACATGGTCGTGACCGTGTCCCATGCCGGCTACGTCAAGCGCGTGCCGCTCTCGACCTACCGGTCGCAGAAGCGCGGCGGCAAGGGCCGCTCCGGCATGAGCACCCGCGACGAGGATTTCGTCACGCGGCTGTTCGTGGCGAACACGCACACGCCGGTCCTGTTCTTCTCCGACCAGGGGCAGGCCTACAAGGAGAAGGTCTGGCGCCTCCCCGTCGCCGCCCCGAACGCGCGCGGCAAGGCGCTCGTCAACATCCTGCACCTGCAGAACGAGGGCGAGCGCATCACCACGATCATGCCGCTGCCCGAGGACGAGGCCTCCTGGGAGACGCTGGACGTGATGTTCGCGACCGCCTCCGGCAATGTTCGCCGCAACAAGCTGTCCGACTTCGTACAGGTGAACCGCAACGGCAAGATCGCGATGAAGCTCGATCCGGGCGATCACATCGTTCATGTCGAGATCTGCCGTCCCGACCAGAACGTGCTGCTCACCACCGCCTTGGGGCAGTGCATCCGCTTCCCCGTCGAGGACGTGCGCGTGTTCAAGGGCCGCGATTCGACCGGCGTGCGCGGGATCAACCTGGGCAAGGACGACAAAGTCATCTCGATGGCGATCCTCAACGCCTTCGACGCCTCGCCCGAGGAGCGGGCCGGCTATCTGAAGATGCGTCGCGCCGTGATCGGCGATTCCGGCGAGGAGGGAACGGAGAACGGCGAGGCCGAGGAGGCCAGCGCAGCGGCGATCTCGCCGGAGCGCTACACGCAGATGGGCGCCGCGGAACAGTTCGTGCTGACCCTGTCCGAGCGCGGCTTCGGCAAGCGTTCGTCCTCCTACGAGTACCGGACCTCGGGCCGCGGCGGCAAAGGCATCACGGCGATGCGGGTCAACGCCCGCAACGGCAACCTCGTGGCGTCCTTCCCCGTGGAGGCCTCCGACCAGATCATGCTGGTCACCAATGCCGGCCAGCTCATCCGCGTACCGGTGGACGACATCCGCATCGTCGGCCGCGCCTCTCAGGGGGTGACGGTGTTCAACACCGACAAGGCCGAGCGCGTCGTCTCGGTGGAGCACATCGAGGGCGAGGAAGAGGGCGGCGAGGAGGCCGTCTGAGACTGACCCGATCTTGCACCCGTCATCCCGGGGCCGCGCAGCGGAACCCGGGATCCACCCGCGATGCGCGGCCGGAGGGATGTCGCGCTCGACCGTGGATTCCGGGTTCGCCTGCGGCGACCCGGAATGACGGGAGAGGGTGCTTGTGATCTGTGCCGTTTATCTGCTCGCGCACAAGCGGGACGGCACGCTCTACCTCGGCGTCACGAAGGATCTGAGCCGGCGCATCTGGGAACACAAGACCAAGGCAGCACCCGGTTTTTCGGCCCGTTACGCCGTCGATCGCCTCGTGTGGTACGAGGTCTACGACCGCATCGACGAAGCCATCGCCCCTGAGAAGGCGCTCAAGAAATGGCGCCGTGCTTGGAAGGTTGCCTTGATCGAAGCGATGAACCCGGACTGGTCCGACCTCTACGAACGGTTGAATGCCTGATCGAGCGAGGCAGGGCCGCCATTCTCCCAAGCATCGGCAGCCGTCATCCCGGGGCCGCGCAGCGGAACCCGGGATCCACCCGTGGTGCGGGGCTGGAAGAGATGTCGCGCTTGGACGTGGATTCCGGGTTCGCCTGCGGCGCCCCGGAATGACGGTGGTGGGAGGCTGAGCCGAACTCATCCGCAGAAGTCGTATTCATCAAAATTTTCGTGATCAGGGATGAATTCACGGAGTAAAGCGTATTACTTGCCTTTCTCATCTAAGTATAAGTGTTGCTGTAATATCATAGAAGCCGCGCCTGCCCCTTGATAGGAACGCACAAGCTTCCTCTAATCTTCGGTGCGAGTCGTGCGCAATTCCCTGATCCTCATCGGCCTCACGGGCGCCCTGCTGTCGAGCACTGCGCTGGCCGCCGACCTGCCGCGCCGGGCCGAGCCGCCGGTCTTCACGCCGATCCCCGTCTTCGCCTGGACCGGCGCCTATCTCGGTATCAATGCCGGCTACGCCTACACCGAGAGCGACACCCTGCGCACCGTGGGTATCGGCGCGCTCCAGGCCAACGTGACCAACGACCTGCGCCGGGCGGCGGTCGGCCTGCCGCAGGACGGCTTCACCGTCGGCGGCCAGGGCGGCTACAACTTCCAGCTCACGCCCGGCACCGGCTTCGTCTTCGGCCTCGAGGTCGATGCGCAGTACATGGACCTGCAGCGCAGCCGCACCGAGACGATCTTCCGTCCGGCCTTCAACCCGAACGTGCTCACCAACGTCTACGCCGCCGATCTCGACTTCCTCGGCACCGTCCGCGGCCGCATCGGCTACGCCTTCGACCGCGTCCTGGTCTACGGCACCGGCGGCTTCGCCTACGGCACCGTCTCGCAGGGCGTCACCTTCCAGACCGGCGCGCCGGTCACCTATGCCGGCGCCCGCTCCGGCGTCGAGACCGGCTATGCCTATGGCGGCGGCATCGAGTACGCGCTGCCGACCGATTCCTTCCTGAACGTGTTCCGCTCCGAGGCCGTCACGCTGAAGGGCGAGTACCTGCGCTACGATCTCGGCAGCCGCACCCTGCTCGTCGGGACCACCGGCGGCCCCGGTGTCGGCTACAACGTCACCTTCCGGACCGAGGGCGCCATCGCCCGTGCCGGCCTGAACTTCAAGTTCGGTTCGTTCTGAGACGGGCAGCCGGTGGGGCACTCCGTCCCGCCGATCCCCGGACCTTCGGCAGGCTTGATCGAAACGGGCGCCCTTCGCGGCGCCCGTTTCCATTGGTGCGGGCCGTCGGCGGTTCCGTTTGCGGGAAAAATGCTCTAGGCCCGTTGCCGTGACGATCCGCACCGCCCTCTATGCCGGCTCCTTCGATCCGGTCACCAACGGCCACCTCGACGTGGTGCGGCAGGCCTGCCGCCTCGTGCCGCGGCTGGTTCTGGCCATCGGCGTGCATCCGGGCAAGGCGCCGCTGTTCTCGGCCGAGGAGCGCGCCGCCCTGCTGGGCGAGACCTGCGGGCCGCTCGCCGCGGCCGAGGGCGCGAGCCTGGAGGTCGTCACCTTCGACGACCTCGCCGTCTCGGCCGCCCGGCGCTGCGGCGCCAGCCTGTTCATCCGCGGCCTGCGCGACGGCACCGATCTCGATTACGAGATGCAACTCGCCGGCATGAACGGCGCGATGGCCCCCGAGGTCCAGACCGTGTTCCTGCCCGCCTCCACCGGGGTGCGGCCGATCACCGCCACCCTGGTGCGCCAGATCGCGGCCATGGGCGGGGACGTCTCGCCCTTCGTGCCCCCTGTCGTCGCCCGGCGGCTCGCCGCCCGCTTCGCCACGTCCTGATTCCCACAACGGAGCTTCCGCCCGCATGAACCGTCGCCACGCCGTCCTCGGCCTCGCCCTCGGGACCGTCCTCTCGGCCAGCCTGTTCGCCGCTCCGGCGCGGGCGGGGGAGAACACCGTCACCCTCGAGACGAAGGACGGGCGGGTCACCATCGAGCTGCGCCCGGAGATCGCGCCCAAGCACGTCAAGCAGCTCAAGACGCTGATCTCTCAAGGCTTCTACAACGGCCTGAAGTTCCACCGCGTCATCGATGGCTTCATGGTTCAGACAGGCGATCCCAAGGGCAACGGCACCGGCGGCTCCAGCCTGCCCAATATCCCCGCCGAGTTCTCCTCCGCCCCGTTCAAGCGCGGCACCGTCGGCATGGCCCGCTCGGGCGATCCGAACTCGGCCAATTCCCAGTTCTTCATCTGCCTCGGCGACGCGGAGTTCCTGAACAACAACTACACCGTCGTCGGCGTCGTCACCTCCGGCATGGACGTGGTCGACAAGATCAAGAAGGGCTCCAAGGCCAATAACGGCTCGGTCCAGGATCCCGACAAGATCGTGAAGATGACGCTCGGAGGCGGCCAATAGCGGCCGCACGGGCCTCGCGCCGGGGGATGAGCCTCCTCGTCGGCTTCCCCGCGATCGGCCTTGCGTTGCTCGCATCGGGTGGGGCGGATGCGTTCGGGGGCATTGAACCCTGGCGCACCCTGCCCCAGACCTTACGAGGCACGCAGCATGTCCCGCTGCGGGCGGGCGAGACGGGGCAGGCCCCGGCCGACACCCTGAAGGCGCTCTATCCGGCGCTGGCCGCCTGCTGGCGGGTGCCCGAGGGCTTGGAAAGATTCGAGCGTGCGGAGATCACGGCGCGCCTCTCGCTGCGCCGGGACGGATCGGTGATCGGCACGCCGCAGGTCACCTTCGCCAAGACGCCGGGCGACGCGAAGACCCGGGACATCCTGATACGGGCGACGCTCGACGCGATCGCCCGCTGCACGCCGGTCCGGCTCACCCCGGGCCTCGGCGGAGCCATCGCGGGGCGCCCCCTGGCGCTGCGCTTCATCTACGACGGACCCAGAGGACAAGGAATTTAAGCCATGGCAGAGACGAACGAGACCATCGTCCTGGAGACCACCAAGGGCCGCGTCGTCATCGCGCTGCGCCCCGATCTCGCCCCCAACCACGTCGAGCGGATCAAGACGCTGGCGAGCCAGGGCTTCTACGACGGCGTGCCGTTCCACCGCGTCATCGACGGCTTCATGGCCCAGACCGGCGACCCGACCGGCACCGGCTCCGGCGGCTCGGAGCTGCCCGACCTCAACGCCGAGTTCAACGCCGAGCCGCACGTGCGCGGCACCTGCTCGATGGCGCGCACCAACTTCCCGCACTCGGCGAATTCGCAGTTCTTCATCTGCTTTTCCGACGCCCGCTTCCTCGACCGCCAGTACACGGTGTGGGGCAAGGTGATCGAGGGCATGGAAGTGGTCGACACGATCAAGCGCGGCGAGCCCGTGCGCGATCCGGACCGGATCGTGAAGGCGACCGTCGCTGCGGCGTGACAGAAGCAGGCCCCTCCCCCTTGTGGGGAGGGGAAGGGGTGGGGGTGCTGCCGGACGGGGCTCTGCGCCGTCTCCTGCACCACTCCCGCCTCCGGCTCCTCCCCAAAAGGAGAGGAGGGACGCCGTTCAACCCTCCGGCGGCTCCCTGAGGCCCGCGGCCTCCTCCAGCCATGTCAGGATCTCCGGCGCCCGCCAGGGCTTGGGCATGAAGGTCGCGGTGACGCGCAGGTCGCTCGGCTGGTCGCCCGCATCGCCAGAGGTCAGCAGCAGGCGGATGCGCGGCCAGGTCACGCCGATGATCCGCGCCAGTTCGAAGCCGCCGATCGTGCCCGGCGTGCGCACGTCGGAGAACACCACGTCGATCCCGTCGCCCCGCTGGCGCAGGATGTCGAGAGCGCGCTCGGCCGTCTCGGCCTCGATCACCTCGAAGCCCTTCTCTTCCAGCAACTCGGCCGCAAGATAGCGCTCGTCGGGCTCGTCCTCGACGACGAGGATGACGGGCCGGCGGTCTGTGGGTCGTGCGTCACTCATGACCGGTCACTCATGACCCTGGCTTATCTTGAGAGTGCGGGGATAACGCAGATTGCGCATCCCGCGCGACATCCTCCGGCAAAGTCCCCGGCAGACATTACGATAGAACGGCAGGGGCAAACGTCTGTCGTTCAAGGGCAACAGCTGGCGGATTTGTTGCTCTCGAGTCGAGGCGGTATGCAGTTTCGGATGAGATAAGCCGTCGCACCCGCATGGCGTGCAGGGCCCAAGGCCGCCCGCCCGAGTCGATTTCGGGGTCAAGGGTAGAGCCGGAATAAAATCCGTATTTTCAACAGGGATGGCAACAACAGATCGGTTGACGAGTTACGGCTCAGGTGTGTTCACTCTTTGTTCTAAGAGCCGCCCCAGAAGCCAGCCCGTGAACCCGCGCCCATGCCCCCTCCCCGCTCCTCCGCCGCGCCGACCCTGGCCGAGCTTCGCCGGCTGACGGAATCCGCCGGGGGGGCTGCCGGCGCTGCCGGACCCGACGCTGCTCCCACCCTGCCCTTCGGGGTCGCGGGGCTCGATGCGGCCCTGCCCGGGGGCGGACTGGCGCTCGGGGCGCTGCACCAGATCCATGAGGGCGGTCCGCGCGGGCGCTACGCCGCCACCGCCGTGCTGTTCGCCGGCGGCATCCTCGCTCGGCTCGACGGGCCGGTGCTGTGGTGCCTGCACAGCCGCGACCTGTTCGCCCCGGCGCTGGCCCGCGTCGGCCTCCATCCCGACCGGGTGGTCTATTGCGAGACGTGGCGCGATGCCGAGGTGCTGCCGGCGATGGAGGAGGGCCTGCGCCATCGCGGGCTGGCCGGCGTCGTCGGCGAACTCACCCGCATGGCGCTCACCCCCTCGCGCCGGCTCCAGCTCGCGGCGGAGGGCTCGGGCGTCACCGCCCTCGTCGTGCACCGCCTCTGCGCCGGCGAGGCGGCCGAGCCGGAGCCCTCCGCCGCGCGAACCCGCTGGCGGGTGGCGCCCGCCCCGCCTGAAGGCATCGACCGTCGCATGGATCGTCGTCTGGGCCGGCCGCGCTGGCGGCTCGAATTGCAGCGCTGCCGCGGCGGTGCGCCGGGGGGCTGGATCGTGGAGGCCTGCGATGCGCAGGGTCGTCTCGCTATACCTGCCGTCCTGGCCGACCGACCGGCTGCGCCGGAGCGGGTCCTGCGCCGCGCCGTCCGATGAACCGCTTGCCACCGTGGCGCAGGACGGCGCCCGCCGTGGGCTGGCGGGCGTGGACGCGGCCGCGCGCCGCCTCGGCCTGTCTCCGGGCATGAGCGCGGCCCATGCCCAGGCGCTGGTGCCCGGCCTGCATCTCGTGCCCGCCGATCCCGAGGCGGAGGCCCAGGCGCTGGCGCGGCTCGGCCTGTGGTGCCAGCGCTACGCGCCGATCGTCGCCCTCGATCCGCCCGATGGGCTCGTGATCGACATCACCGGCGCCGCCCATCTCCACGGCGGCGAAGCGCCCCTGCTCGCCGATCTCGCCGCCCGCCTGGAACGGTCGGGCATCACGGCGCGGCTGGCACTCGCCGATACGCCGGGCTGCGCCTGGGGGCTGGCCCGCTTCGGCGCGGGCGGAATCGTGCCGCCGGGCGGGGCCGCGGACGCGCTCGCGGCGCTGCCGGTGGCGGGTCTGCGGCTCGGCTCCGAGGCGGTGCGGGCGCTGCAGGATGTCGGCCTCACCCGCATCGGCCAACTCGCGGACAAGCCGCGGGCGGCCCTGCGGCTGCGCTTCGGCCCCGAGATCCTGTTCCGGCTCGACCGGGCGCTCGGTCGCGAGCCGGAGCCGCTGACGGCTCTTGCGGCTCCCGAGACCCCGCGTGTCGCCCTGCGCTTCGCCGAGCCGGTCGGTGCCCGCGAGAGCCTGGAGGGCGTCGTGGCCGACCTCTGCGCCCGGCTGGTGCCGGAACTGGAGCGCCGCGGCCTCGGTGCGCGCCGCCTCGACCTCGTCTTCGCCCGGGTGGACCGCCTCGATCAGGCGATCCGGATCGGCACGGCGCGGCCGAGCCGGGATGCGCGCCACCTCGCACGGCTGCTCGCCGAGCGCCTGCCCCTGGTCGATCCCGGTTTCGGCATCGAGGAGGCGGTTCTGGCAGCCTCCCGCGTCGAGCCTCTGGCCGAGCGGCAGATCAGCCACGGCGCGACGCATCTCGTCGCCGGGCCGCAGGCGCCGGACCTCGCCGCCCTGGTCGATACCCTGCTGGTGCGCCTCGGCGCGGCCCGGGTCTACCGACTCGCGCCCGTGGAGAGCGACCTGCCCGAGCGGGCGGTGCGCCGCGTGCCGGCGCTCGCCGCTCCCCTCGGTGCGGTCTGGCCCGCCGACCTGCCGCGTCCGGCCCGCCTCCTGGCTCCCCCCGAGCCGGTGATGGCGATGGCCGAGATTCCCGACGCGCCGCCGCTCTTCTTCGTCTGGCGCAACACCCGCCACCAGATCGCCCGGGCCGACGGGCCGGAGCGCGTCCTCGGCGAGTGGTGGGTGGCGGATGCGGAAGCCGACCTCGCCCGCGACTATTACCGGGTCGAGACGGAAGCCGGCGAGCGCTTCTGGCTTTTTCGCGATGCACCGATGGCGGCGAACGGGCGCTGGTGGCTGCACGGGCTCGGCGAAGCGTGACACCGACCAGCAATGATCCCTTGCAGGTCGCCCCTGCGACTGCGGGGCGGCGCTGGCAAGCTTGCACAGCCTGCCTAGACTTGGCTGCGTCCGACCGTGGTCGGAAGCACGGCAACTCAGCATGAGCACGCCGGAGCTTCAGGTCACGACGCACTTCTCCTTCCTGCGCGGCGCCTCGAGCCCGGAGGAGCTGTTCTCCGCCGCCAGCCTGCTCGGCATCCCGGCGCTCGGGATCACCGATCACGGCTCGCTTGCCGGGATGGTGCGGGCGCATCAGGCGGCCAAGGTGACGGGCGTGCGCCTCGTCGTCGGCTGCCGGCTCGACCTCGACGATTTCCTGCCCCTGCTCGTCTATCCGACCGACCGGGCCGCCTATGGCCGCCTCTGCCGCCTTCTCAGCCTCGGCAAAGCCCGCGGCGGCAAGGGCCGCTGCCGTCTGACATGGGCCGACCTCGAAGCGTGGCAGGAGGGGCTTTTCGCCATCCTTCTGCCCGAGGGGCGGGAGGCCGCGCTCCCAAGCGACCTCGCGAGCCACCTCGTCCAACTCAGAAAAACATTCGGGGCCCGCGCCTCCTGCGCGCTGACCCGCCGCTTCCGCCCCGACGATGCGGACCGGCTCGACGCTCTGGCCGCCGCCGCCCGCGCCGCACGGGTGGCGACCGTCGCCACCGGCGACATCCTCTACCACGTCGCAGGGCGCCGCCGGCTGCAGGACGTGGTGACCTGCATCCGGCTCGGGCTCACCATCGACCGGGCAGGCTTTGCCAAGGAGCGCCACGCCGACCGCTTCCTCAAACCCCCGGACGAGACCGCGCGCCTGTTCGCCCGCTTCCCCGAGGCGCTGGCGCGGGCGGGCGAGATCGCCGCCTGCACCTTCTCGCTGGACGATCTCGCCTACACCTACCCGACGGAGGCTCGCGAGGACGGGCTCTCGCCGCAGGAGCGCCTGGAGGCTCTCACCTGGGCCGGGGCGGAGCGGCGCTATCCGGCCGGCGTGCCGGAGGCGGTGACGCGCCAGTTGCGCCACGAACTCGACCTGATCGGGCGGCTGGCCTACGCCCCCTACTTCCTCACGGTCGAATCGATCGTGGCCTTTGCCGATCGCAAAAAGATCCTGTGCCAGGGGCGCGGCTCGGCGGCCAATTCCGCGGTCTGCTTCTGTTTACGGATCACCTCGATCGATCCGATCCGGCAGAACCTGCTGTTCGAGCGCTTCGTCTCGGAGGCGCGCCGCGAGCCGCCCGACATCGACGTCGATTTCGAGCACGAGCGCCGCGAGGAGGTGATCCAGTGGATCTTCGAGACCTACGGCCGCCACCGCTCCGCGCTCACCGCCATCGTCAGCCGCTTCCGCTCGCGGGGCGCCTTGCGCGAGGTCGGCAAGGTGATGGGCCTGCCCGAGGACGTGACCGGCGCCCTCAACCGCCTGACTTGGAGCTGGAGCAGCGAGGGCGTCGGCGAGCGCGAATTGCGCGAACTCAACCTCAACCCCGACGACCGGCGCCTGCGCCTGACGCTCGAGATCGCCCGCGAGCTGATCGGCACGCCGCGCCACCTGTCGCAGCATCCCGGCGGCTTCGTGCTGACGCTGGACCGGCTCGACGAGCTGGTGCCGGTCGAGCCGGCGGCGATGGCCCACCGCCAAGTCATCGAGTGGGACAAGGACGACATCGACGCCCTCAAGTTCATGAAGGTCGACGTGCTCGGCCTCGGCATGCTCGGCTGCCTGCGCCGCGCCTTCGATCTGTTGGCCGAGGTCAAGAACGAGCCCTACGACCTCGCCTCGATCCCGCAGGAGGACGGGCCCACCTACGCGATGATCCGGCGCGCCGACACGCTGGGCGTGTTCCAGATCGAGAGCCGCGCGCAGATGGCGATGCTGCCGCGGATGAAGCCCAGGACCTTCTACGACCTCGTGATCGAGGTGGCGATCGTGCGCCCCGGCCCGATCCAGGGCGACATGGTCCATCCCTACATCCGCCGTCGGGAAAAGCGTGAGGAGGTGACCTACCCGACGCCCGAGCTGAAGGCGGTGCTGGAGAAGACGCTGGGCGTGCCGCTGTTTCAGGAGCAGGCGATGCAGGTGGCGATGGTCGGCGCCGGCTTCTCGGCGACGGAGGCCGACGAGTTGCGCCGCTCCATGGCGACCTTCAAGTTCACCGGCGGCGTCCACCGCTTCCAGACGCGGCTGGTCGAGGGCATGATCGCCAACGGCTACGCCCGGGATTTCGCCGAGCGCACCTTCAAGCAACTCGAAGGCTTCGGCTCCTACGGCTTCCCCGAGAGCCACGCCGCCTCCTTCGCGCTACTCGCCTACGCCTCCTCCTGGATGAAGTGCCACCATCCGGACGTCTTCTGCGCCGCGCTCCTCAACGCGCAGCCGATGGGCTTCTACGCCCCCGCGCAGATCGTGCGCGACGCCCGCGCCCACGGCGTCGTGATCCGCCCGCTCGACGTGAATTTTTCGGAATGGGACTGCACCCTGGAATCCCTCGGCGAGGGCCGAAAGCTGTTCGCGGTGCGCCTGGGGCTGCGGCTGGCCAGCGGCCTGCCCGAGCGCGACGGCCGGCATCTGGCGAAGATGCGTGGTGGGCGGCCCTTCGCCTCCCTGCCCGAACTGGCAGACCGGGCCGGCCTCCCCGCCACGGCGCTCACCTGCCTCGTGCGGGCCGATGCCTTCCGCTCCCTCGGCCTGAACCGGCGCGAGGCCGCCTGGGCGGCCAAGGCCCTGCGGCCCGATCCCCTCCCCCTCTTCGCCGCCCTGTCCGAACCGGCGCAGGCGGCCGAACCCGCCGTATCGCTGCCGGCGATGAGCGCGGGCGGCGAGGTCGTCGCCGATTACTGCGCCAAGGGCCTCAGCTTGCGGGCCCATCCCCTCGCCTTCCTGCGCGGAACGCTGGGCAGGCTCGGCGCGCGGCCCTGTGCGGCGCTCGACCGGGCGGGCAACGGCGCGTCGATCGTCGTGGCCGGCATCGTGCTGATGCGCCAGCGGCCGGGCTCGGCCAAGGGCACGATGTTCATGACCCTGGAGGACGAGACCGGGATCGCCAACCTGATCGTCCGCCCCGAGCTATTCGACCGGCAGCGCCGGGTCGTGCTCGGCGCCCGGCTGATGGCCTGCCGCGGACGGGTGCAGCGGGTCGGCGAGGTGGTCCACCTCGTGGCCGCGGAACTCTTCGACCGCTCCGGCCTGCTGCGGCGGATCGGCCAGGATATCGGCGAGGAACCCGACCTCGTCCTGCGCACCGGTCGCGGTGACGAGACCGGCCAGAGCGTGCGCCCCGACCCGCGCGGGGATGCGCTGCCGGTGCGGGCGCGGAATTTTTGCTAGTCCCCGTTCCGTCTCGGACCCGATCGTCCTCCCGCCGAGCCCCGTCCCTCACCCCATCCGGTCGCCGCCCGACAAGGTGCCGACCTTTTCCGCCGCGAAGCGCTCGCGCAGCCACGAAGCGGCGGGGCCGCAGGGGCGCTGCTTGTGCCAGACCAATTCCAGGGCGATCGGCCAGTCGCCCTTGTCGAACTGCAGGTCCGGCGTGACGAGGTCCGGGGCGGTCAGCGAGTGGGCGATGACGTGGTCGGTGACGAAGGCCCAGCCGATCCCGTGCTTCACCATCTCCAGGATCACCCAGTGGCTCTCCACCCACCACACCTCCGCGGCCACCCGCAGGCGGCGCTTCTCCTCGCCGTCGCTGCGCGCCGCCACGAGGATCTGGCGGTGACGCTTCAACTCCTCCCACTCCACCCGCGCCTTGGCGAGCGGGTGGTCGCGTCCGCAGACGAGCTTGAGCGGCACCCAGCCGATGGTCTGGAAGCCGAGTTCCGTGGGCAGGGTCTCCTGGCGCCACATCACGCCCAGATCGGCGGCTCCCGACTGCACCATGCGGCTGACATCCTCCATCAGCGGGAAGAGCAGCTCCAGTTCCACGAAGGGGAAGCATCGGGCGAAATCGGCGAAGAGGGCACCGAGTGCGTGCTCGGGGTAGAGTTCGTCGATGGCGACGACCAGCCGGTTCTCCACCCGCTGCTCCAGGCTGCGCGCCACGCCGATCAGGTGCTCCCGCCGTTCGAGCACCACGCGCGCCTCCAGCAGCAGCCGCTCCCCCGCCGGCGTCAGCACCGGATTGCGCCCCGCCCGGCTGAACAGCTCCAGGCCGAGATCCGCTTCGAGGTTCGCCACCTGCGTGCTGACGGCCGACTGCGCCTTGCGCAGGGCACGGGCGGCACCGGAGAACGAGCCGGCCTCGGCCGCCGCGACGAAGGCCTGGAGTTGGTCGAGCGAGACGGCCATCCATCTGGTTCCCAGATAGCTTCTAACTTGCTGGCCGGGGCATCGCAGATAGAAGGCGCGGGAACAACACGGCGTTCAAAGCACGTCCATTTTTCCAGAGCACGTCCATGCGCACCACACGCGACCGTATCCGCCACGCCCTCCTGTTCGAGATCATCGGCCTCGGGCTCATCATCCCGCTCGGGATCGTGCTGTTCGGGCTGCATGCCTCCGACATGGGGGTGATCGGCATCGGCAGCGCCGTGACCGCGACGGTGTGGAACTACGTCTACAATCTCGGCTTCGATCGAACGATGCAGCGGTGGGCCGGGCACACGCGCAAGAGCCTGCTGCTGCGGGTGGCGCACAGCGTGCTGTTCGAGGCGGGGCTGCTCGTGATCCTGCTGCCGGCGATCGCCTGGTACCTCGGCATCAGCCTCGCTCAGGCCTTCGTCATGGATCTCGCCATCGCGGCCTTCTACTTGGCCTACGCCTTCGTCTTCAATCTGGCCTACGACCGGGCCTTCCCCTTGCCGGGCTGGGGCGAGGTCGCGGCGGCGCCCGTCCGCTGAGCCTGTCCGAAATCCGCGCTTACATCCGGGCTTTCGGTGGCCGCATCCGCGCCGGAAGCTGCTGCCACCTACGGCGGTCCCTCCGCTTTCTCCCGGCCATCGCGTTCCGGACCGAGCATCGCCTCCCGTGATGCAGCCGGGAGGCGGCCCTCAAGGGCTCTCCGCCCGCCGCGACGGCGCATCGGCCGACAGAACAGGATGGCGTCCCCCTGGGTTAGCTCCGCGAAAGGGAGGCCGCCATGATCCTGCGCACAGGCGCGCTCTGGCTCGGACTGTTCGCGCTCTATCTGGGGCTGGCGGGGCAGGCCGGGCTGCACGAGGCGGTGACGGGTGCCGTCGTCGCCGCTCTGGCGACGGCCTGGGCTTGCCGCGTCCGCAGGCATGCGCAGCGGCGCTTCGCCTGGCCCGCCGGCGCCCTGCGCCACGGGGGACGGACGTTCGCCGGCCTCGTCCCGGCAACGGCGCGGACCGGGCGGGTGCTGCTGCGGGCGGCCCTCACCGGTTTCCATCCGGGCCACGCCCTGCGCCGCCCGTTCCGGCGCGGGCCCGCGGACGACCCCGCCGAGGCGGGGCGCCGGGCCTGCGCGGTGCTCCTCGCCTCCCTCAGCCCCGACAGCTTCGTGCTGCGGGCCGATCCCGGCCGCGACGAGGCGCTGGTCCACGCCCTCGGCGCGTCCGGTCCTGCCTCCGATCCGCGGTGGCTGGCATGACCGGGCTCTGGCTCGCCGCCACGCTCGCGCTGCTGCCGTCCTTCGCCCTGGCCGTGCTCGCCTGCGGGCGCGGGGCGCTCGCGTTCCGCCTCGTTGCCGTTCAACTCGCCACCGCGCTCGCGACCCTGCTCCTCGTCGCCCTGAGCTTCGCCCTCGATCAGCCCGCGGTGATCGACCTCGCGCTGACGCTCGCGGTGCTGACGCTGCCGGGCACCCTGCTCTTCGCGCTGTTCCAGGAGCGCTGGCTGTGAGCGTGGCGGTGGCGCTCTGCCTCGCCCTCGCGGTCCTCTGCGCCTGGACCGCGGCGCTCGCCTTCTGGCGTCTTCCGACGCCGCTGGAGCGGCTGCACGCCGTCACCTTCGCCACCCTCGCCGGGGGCGCCGCCGTGCTGCTCGCCGCCGGGCTCACCGACGGGCTTACGCCGCGCACCCTGAAATGCGCCGCGATCTGGCTCGTGACGGTGCCGGTCGGCGCCCTTCTCAGCCATGTGACGGGCCACGCCCTGCATATCCGCGACGGGGAGCGGCGATGAGCGGGCTCGTCGCCGGGCTCCTACTGCTCGCTGCCCTCTCCGGTCTCCTCGTGGTGCTGGCCCGCGATCCGCGGCGGCAGGTTTTCGCGATGGCCGGCAACGGGCTCGTGCTCGGCCTCCTGTTCCTCGCGCTCCAGGCGCCGGACGTGGCGCTCTCGGAGATCGCCGTCGGCACCGCGGTCACGCCGCTGCTGTTCCTGGCCGCGCTCGCGGCCATCGCCATGGACCGCGCCAAGGGGCGCACCGAGGGGCGCGCCAAAGGGCGCACCGCGGATCCGGCCAAAGATCAGGCCGAGGACCGCGCCGTGGACCACGCCAAGTGATGAAGCCGCGATGACGCCCCGCTGGCGCCTGCTCCTCCTCGCCCTTGCCCTGGCCGCGCTGCTTCCGGCGGTCCTGCGGGTCGCGCTCGCCATGCCCGAATTCGGCGCGCCGACGGCGGTGCTGGGGCAGAGTGTCAACGCCCTGGTGCCGGAGCTGCGCCACGTCGCCAACATGGTCGCGGCGGTGAACTTCGATCTGCGCGGCTTCGATACCCTGGGCGAGGAATGCATGCTGCTCTGCGCCGTCACCGGGGCGACGGTGCTGCTGCGCGGGGCGCGGGGGGAGCGCGGCGATGTGCGCGCCGGCCATCTCCCCGGCCGGCCGGTGATCCCGCGGGCCGACGCCACGGTGCTCGTCTGCCGGGTGGCCGCGACCCTGACCCTGCTGTTCGGGATCTCCGTGGCGCTCCACGGGATGACGACGCCCGGCGGCGGCTTCCAGGGCGGGGTGATCGCGGCCTCGGGCCTGCTGCTGCTCTATCTCGGCGAGGGCTATGCCGGCTGGCGTACCCTGGTCCCCTCTCCGGTGCTCGCCGCCATGGAGGGCAGCGGCGCCGTGCTGTTCGTGCTCTGCGCCGGGCTGCCGCTGATCGCCGGCCATCCCGCCCTGACGAACGGGCTGCCCCTGGGCGAATGGAAGGATCTCTATTCCGGCGGCCTGATGATCGCGGTGAACGCCGCGGTCGCGCTCTCGGTCACCGGCAGCTTCGGCCTGCTGCTGGTGGAGTTCCTGGAGGAGACCCGCGAGCCCGCCGATGCGCCGGCCTCCAACGAGGCGGACCACGAGGACGGGACCATGAGGGCGCGGACATGACCCTCCTGCCCTGGCTCGTCGCGGCCTGGCTGTTCGCCGTCGGCCTCTACGGTCTCGTCACCTCACGCCACTACGTGCATCTCGTCGGCTGCCTCACCGTGTGCCAGTCGGCGACCTACGTGCTGCTCCTCGGGATCGGCTACGTTCACGAGGCTGGGCCGCCGGTCTTCTACGACCACCCGCCCGGCACGCCCGCGGTCGATCCCGTGGTGCAGGCGCTGGTGCTCACCGACATCGTCGTCGGCGCCGCCGTCACGGCCCTGCTGCTCGCCATCGCGATCCAGGTGCAGCGCCGCCGCGGTACCCTCGACCCGCAGGCCTTGCGTCCCTTGCGTCCGCCGCCCTCCGCCGCCGAATGAGCCTCGCCGAAACCCTCCTGCCCGTTGCGGTGCTGCTGCCGCTCGGCGTCGCGACGTTGCTGCTGGCGCTGGCCCACTGGCTGCCGCCGCGGCTGCCGAAGCTCGTGGCGATCCTCGTGGCGCTCGCCGTCTGCGCTTTCTGCGTGCTGCTGGCCCGCGCGAGCCTCGACGGGCCGGTGCGGCACTGGTTCGGCGGCTGGACGCCCGACGCTGCGGGGCGGCCCGGCGTGGTCCTCGGCATCGGCTTCCAGGCCGATCCGGCGAGCGCGGCGCTCGCCGCCTTCTGCGGCCTGCTGTTCGCCGCCGCCTTCGTCTTCGCCTGGGGCTATTTCGACACCGAGCACGCGCATTTCCACGTGCTGATGCTGCTCTTCCTCGCGGCGATGACCGGCTTCTGCCTGACCCGCGACCTGTTCAACCTGTTCGTCTGGTTCGAGCTGATGAGCGTGGCGGCCTTCGCGCTCACCGCCTACCCGCTCGGCCGCAGTGCGCTCGAAGGCGCCTTCAACTTCACGATCACCAACGCGCTGGCGAGCTTCCTGCTGCTCGCCGGCACCGGCCTGCTCTATGCCCGCACCGGCACCTTCGACTTCGCGACCATGGGCGCGGCCCTGGCCCGGACCGGTGCCGACCCGGTGCTCATCGCGGGCTTCGTGCTGGTGGCCGCCGCGCTCCTGACCAAGGCGGCGATCCTGCCCTTCCATCTCTGGCTCGCCGACGCCCACGCGGTGGCGCCGAGCCCGGTCTCGGTGATCTTCTCCGGTGCGATGGTCAGCCTCGCCCTGTTCGGCCTCGCCAAGCTCGTCGCCCAGGTCTTTCCCGGGAATGCCGAGGTGATGGGCCTCGTCCACGGCCTGCTGCACGGGCTCGGGCTCGCCACCGCCCTTGTGGCCGGCCTGACGGCCTTCGCGCAGCGTCACCTCAAGCGGCTGCTCGCCTTCTCCACCATCGCGCATATGGGCATCATGCTGACGGCCCTGGCCGACGGGAGCGGCACCGCGACCGCGGGGCTCCTGCTCTACATCCTCGGCCACGGCCTGACGAAGGGCGCCCTGTTCATGGCCGCCGGCATCCTGCTCGCCCTGCGGCGCTCGGCGGACGAGATCGTGCTCTACGGCCGGGGCCGGGGTCTGTGGGCGCCGGCGCTGGCCACGGGTCTGGGCGGACTCCTGCTCGGCGGCCTGCCGCTCGGGCTGATGCACGGGGCGACCGGCCTCATGGATCTGTCCGCGGGCGTCCTGGACCGGGTGGTCGTGGCGCTGGCCTCCGCGCTCACCGGCGCCGCGGTCCTGCGCGCCGCCGCCCGCATCTTCCTGCGCGCCAGCGGCGTGCCGGGGCCGGAACTTCTGGCGCCGACCGAGCGCGAGCACGAGAAGCCCGACCGCCCGCTCTGGCTGATGGCGCTTCCGGCGCTCACGCTCGTCGCCCTCGCCCTGGTTCCGCCTGCGGCTGTGAGGCCCTTCCTCGGTGCGGCGGCGGCGCGCCTGCGCGATCCGTCGCTCCCGCCCCTCGCCCTGCCCGAGGCCGGTTCGCTCGATCTCGCCCCGCTGCTGCTGACGGCGGTCCTGTTCGCCTTCGCGCTCCTGCGTCGCCGGGCCGTGCGGCCCCTGAGCCGGGCGGTGACGCGCAGCGAGCGGACGGGCTTCCGCGCGCTCCAGGCGCTGCATAGCGGCTTGGTCGGCGACTACGTGGCGTGGATGGCGGTGGGGCTGGCGCTGTTCGCCCTCGCCGCCGCGGTCTCAGCGGGGTGAGAGCCAGGAGCCGCCCCCGTCACCGCCTTTCTTCTCCATGCATCGCAAACCGCGTCCGCCGGGTTCCCGAACACGGGACCGGCCGCGCGCATGGTCCCCGCCGGACAAGCAAAGGCCTTCTCGACGCATGGAATCGACGTCACCCACCCGCGACCTCGCCCTCGTCTTCGGCGGCGGCAACGCGCTCGGCGCCTATCATGCCGGGGCCTTCGAGGTTCTTCAGGCCCGCGGCCTCCGGCCGGATCGGCTGGTGGGCGCCTCCATGGGGGCGGTCACCGGCGCGATCATCGCCGGCAACGCGCCGGAGGACCGGATCGAGCGGCTCCACCGCTTCTGGAACGAGGCGACCCTGCAGACCGGCCTTCCCGGAACACATCTGCTGAAGCCGCGCCAGTACTACAACGCCCTGCACTCGCTCCTGACCCTGGCCTGGGGGCGGCCGAGCATCTTCACGCACCGCTATCCCGGCCTGTGGTCGGCGCTGCCCTGGGTGCCCAACGACGTCGCCCTGTTCGATCATCGGCCCCTGCTCGCGACGCTGGAACGGCTGGTCGATTTCGAGCGCCTGAACCGGGCCGAGATCCGGCTCACAATCGCCTGCATCGACGTGGCGACCGGTGAGGAGGTGTTCTTCGACAACACCCGCCAGACGATCCGGCCCGAGCACATCCTGGCGAGCGCCGCCCTGCTCCCGGCCTTCCCGCCGGTCGAGGTGGACGGGCGGCTGTTGTGCGATGCCGGCTACACCAACAACCTGCCCCTCGATCCGCTGTTCGATCCCGAGCCGACCCGCGACCTGCTCTGCATCGCCCTCGACCTGTTCTGCCTGCGTGCCGACCGGCCGCGTTCCCTCGATGCCGTGCTGGAGCGGGCCAACGATCTCATCTTCGCCAGCGCCGCCCGGCGCGCGGTCACCGGGCTCGCGCGCACCTACGCCCTGCGCGAGCGGCTCGATCCGGACGGACCCGTCGCGACGCTGCTGCACCTCGTCTACCGGGCCGGTGCCGACCAGCTCGCCTCGAAGAGCTTCGACTTCTCGCCCTCGTCGATCCGCGACCGATGGCAGGCGGGCGCAAGCGACATGGAGCGGGGACTCGACCAGCTGGCCGCGCTGCCGCCCGCGCCGGGGCGCTTCCATTACGCGTGCACGTGACGCGGCAGGCGGCCGCTACGGGTCCCCGATGAGGCCGCGGCTCACGGCCGGCTTCGGATCGAGTCGAGAGCGGAAACAGCGGCACTCGGGCGAGAGCATTGCTTGGGCGAAAGGCCAGGGGCCGCTGCCTAGCCCGGCGGGTCTCTCACGCAGGCAAGCGGGCCGAGCGTCGCCCCCGGTTCGGTGCCCCTCGGCTTCGCACGGATTACGCCGGTCCGAACGGGCGCAGCCACCGGCCGGGTGCCGTCCAACCCGCGGCTGGTCGCAGCTGATGGCCGCGTACGAGTCCCGACCCGCTGACAGAAACGATCCGGAACGGCGATCGCCGCGCGGGGATGGAGGGCGGTCTCGACCGCGTATCCAGGCGACAGGCTGCGCATCCCGCGACCGCGCCTTCGTCGATATTGCCGCGAAGCCGAGTTCGTCGTGTCGAAACCGGGAAGCGGTCGCGAAGATCCGGATAACGTATCTTATTATATGGTAGAAAATGACTATCCTGCTTGTGATATTTTTACAACATTTAGTCGAAAGGGAAACTCGGCAATTTCATCGTTAAAAAATTGTCTTGCCTCCACTAATTATTTCGCCCGATTGTCATTTTGCGGATCATTCCTCGCCCGCGTGTATCCGCCGTGCATCCATGTCTCGCTGGAAGCTTCTAAAAATGGATATCGTCAAGAAGATGCGCTGGGAGCGTCCACTCGATCTTGATCGATCCGAGTCTCAAAACATGCCGCTTGTGTCTCACGAAGCTCCGAAATCGCCCGATAGCCTGACGAGTATTCTACGGCTCGTTCAATCGGACACCGAGGCAAGCGCGGCCCCGGCGGCGGCATCCCCCTCCTCCTCTCAGGATTGGGCGAACCTGATCGAGCGCGTGCGCGCCGCCGCGCATCGGACCCGCGAGGTCGAGGCGCAGGCCCAGGAGCAGGAGCAGCGGGTGCACGAGTTGCTGGAGCGCGTCCGCGACGACATCAAGCTGGCCAGCGAGCGAGTCCGTGCGGCCGAAGCGAGGGCGTCCAACGTGCAGGCGCAGGCCGAGCAGCGCATCCGGGCGGCGGAAGAGCGGGCCGAGGCCGCGGAGGAGCGGGCGCGCATCGCCGAGGACTGGCTGAAGCAGGTGCACGAGGCCATCGTCAGCGAGTTCTCGACCCTCACCGAGGTGCCGTCGAAGGCGGCGTGACGCCGTCGCCCGCGCGATCGATCGCGCGGGTGCCTCTTGCCGGATCGATCGCGGGCTCGACGCGCGGATCATCGGCGGAGCGCTGCGTCTGTCCTGCCCATCGATCGGGGTTTCGAAAGGACGAGTCCTTTCGTGGCTCCAGGGCAGAGCCCTGGTTGAAGGGATCCCGGATTTACGCCGCCTGGAGCCCGCCGAGTGTATCCGACGGGCGCGCCTTGAGGACGCGCCGCAGCAGACCGGCAAGGACGAGGCACACGAGCACCTCCGCCGCGATCGCGACGCCGAGCAGGCCCTCGATGCCGAACCAGCGCACCGCCGGGTAGACGAAAGCGAGGTTGATGGCCGCCGCCGCCGCCGTGGCGGCGAAGACCGCGCCGGTCCGCTCCAAGGCGCGGAAGGCGCAGATCTGCGCGAAGGACACCAGCGAGACCGGGAACAGCAGCGAGTACCACGCCACCACCCAGGCATAGGCGGCCATGCCGGGTCCGAACGCCGCCGCGAGCAGGCTCTTGCCGGTGAGCGCCAGCAGCGCCGTGAAGCCCAGGCCCCCGGCAAAGCCGATGGCGGCGGTGACGCCGATGACCGGCAGGAGGCCATCGAGGCCGCGCTGCGCCAGCGCCCGGCCGGCGATGGGCGGGACGATGTTCTCCAGGGCGTCGCGGATCAGGTTGAGCACGCCGAGGATGCTCTGCGCCGCGCGCAGCACGCCGATCAGCGTCACGCCGAGGAGCGCGCCCGCGATCAGCAGGCCGCCATAGCCGCTGAGCCACTGCATCAGCCCGGTCAGAACCAGCCAGCGGCCGGACTGCCATTGCCGCCGGCTCGCCGCGCCGAACGCGCCCGCCCGCCACGCCAGCGCTCCTCGGAAGGGGATGGCGCAGAGGCAGGACAGGGCGGCCGAGGCGGCGATGACCTCCAGGGCGTGGGCCGGCGTGAGCATCGCGCTGCGGCTGAGCAGGATCAGCGCCGCGAGCTTGACCCCTTGATTGAGCGCATCGATCCCCAGCACCACCGGTGGCCGGCCGCGGGCGAAGAGATAGCGTCGGCAGAAGTCCTGGGCGAGATGGGCGGCGCAGGCGGTGCCCGCGGCGAGCGCGAGCGTCCGGTCGCCGAAGGCCAGGGCGAGGCCGATCGCGACGGCGCTGCCGGCGAGCGCCAGGAAGGCGGCCTCATGGACGAGGACGATGGCGTAGTAGGCGTGCCGCGCCTCGCCCGGCAGCCCCGGTCCGATGCTGATCATCGGGCAGACGACGAGGCCGAGTTGCAGGCTGACCGTGAGCAGCACCGCGATCCAGGCGGTCGAGAACAGGCCGAACGCCTCCAGCCCGAGGGCATGGGCCAGCACGATGGTGGTGGCGAAGTTGCACGCACTCACCAGCGCCTGATCGGCGACGGAGAGCGCCGGACCTGCGGCGCCGCGCCCACCTCCCGCGAAGATCCCACGGCAGGCGCCGGCCAAGGCAGGGGCCAAGGCACGGAGGTCGCGCGGATAGGCGGGCATGCGGAGTCCGGATGAGGGGGAAGACGGCCGGAAGGCTGGCCCGCCGAGCCTAGTCGAGGCCGGTCCGGGCACCACGCGGACATCGGGAGAGGCTCAGGCCGTTTCCTCGATCGTTCGGGGTACGCCCGAAGTACGGGCCGGCGCGCTCCCGATGCGCCGCCGGCCGCGATTGTCACCGGGCGTGCCGCTCGCGAAGACTGATCCCCGACCGGGCCGGTGGGCGGCTGGCGATGGGCGGGTCTTCATGACGACGACGACGATAGTCCGCCCGCTGCCGCGCGAGAGCCGGCTCGCCGAGCTGTTCCTGGCGGCGCTCGGCATCGCGTTTGCCGGTTACATGATCTTCGGCAAGAGCTTCGCCTATCTCGGCCTGCCGCCGCTCTATGCCGGCGAGCTGCTGTTTCTTCTGGGTCTGACGGCCGCCTTGCGGGCGCGGACGGGGCTCAATCTCGTCGCGGGGCTCGCCACGGCGCCTGCGCTCTGCGTCGCTGCCCTGATGGGCTGGGTGCTGCTGCGGACGCTGGCGGGATTGCGCGAATACCGGGTCGATGCCCTGCGCGACGGCGCGGTCGCGCTCTACGGCGGCTACGCCTTCGTCGTGATCGCCCTCCTGCTCGACGATCCGCGGCGGCTCGGGCTCCTGCTGCGGATGTTCCGCTGGCTCGCCCGCTTCGCGATCCCGATGGCGATCATCGCCTTCATTCTCGGCGACGTCCCGTTCTTCGCGGCGCGGGCGGGCGAACTCGCGGCCCACCTGACGGGTGCCCTCGTCCTGGCGCTGGTCGGCCTCGTCCGGGTGGGGCCGCGCTGGTTCCTCTTCGTCGCCCTCGGCGCCATGCTGGCCGCCGCGCAGAACCGCGGCTCCATGCTGGCGATCGCCGTGCCGGTCGGCCTCGCCCTCGTGGCGGTCGGCCAGTGGAAGCGCCTCGCGGCGACGCTGATCCTCGGCGCGGGCCTGCTGAGCGCCGCCGCGGCCCTCGACCTTGAGGTGGAACTGCCCAACAGCGACCGGCCCGTTAGCGCCGCGGCAATGGTGAACAACATCACCAGCATCGTCGCGCCGAGCACCGGCGGCAACCTCGACGACACCAAGCAGTGGCGCCTGCGCTGGTGGAACACCATCGTCGGCTACACCGTGCACGGCCCCTATTTCTGGACCGGTAAGGGCTTCGGGCCGAACTTGGCCGAGACCGACGGCTACGTCGTCGGGCTGGAGAATGGCGGGCCGACCCTGCGCAGCCCGCACAGCATCCACATGACCTATCTCGCTCGCGGCGGCGTGCCGGGCCTCGTCCTGTGGCTCCTGACCTGCGCCGTCTGGATGGCGGCGATGCTCGCCGCCTTCTGGCGGGCGCGCCGGCTCGGCGAGCGGCGATGGGAGAGCTTCTTCCTGTTCATTACCTGCTACGTCGCCTCGATCATCATCGATGCGAGCTTCGACGTCGCCCTGGAAGGGCCGATGCTGGCGGTGCCGTTCTGGACGCTGATCGGCATCGGCATCGGTGCCGCGATGATCTTCCGGGCGCAGGTCGCCGCCTCCCCTTCCTGCCCGCCTGCCCCGCCGCGCCGCTCCGGCGGTCTGCGCGGGGCGGCGCTGATCGCGCTGGCCGCCCTGCCGGCCCTGGCGCCCTGGCCCGGCGCATCCTCCGCCCGCGCGGAGGAAGGCCGCCGCGCCGTGAGCAATCCGTCCGGTCCCTGCCTCGTCCTGCGCGATGTCGCCGACCGCACCATCGAGAATCTCGATCTCGGGCCCTGCGGTGGCGAGGGATTGCGGGTCGAGCGCGCGCGCAACGTGACGATCCGCAACCTCACGATCCGCGATACCGGCGATGTCGGCATCTATGTCGAGGCGAGCGAGGGCGTCCGCATCGAGGAGAACCGGATCGAGAACGCCCTGTCGGGCATCCGCGCCCTCTCCTCCTCGGGCGTCGATGTCCGCTGCAACAGCCTGCGCAACGTCCGCGGACCCATCCCCGCCGGGCAGTTCGTCCAGTTCGACAAAGTGACGGGCGCCGGCAACGGCATCGCCTGCAACATCGGCGAGAGCGAGCCCGGCCGCGGCGTGCCGGAGGATGCGATCAGCCTGTTCCAGTCGCGCGGTCAGCCGGGGGCGCCGATCCTGGTCAGCCGCAACCGCCTGGTCGGCGGCGGCCCGAGCCAGTCCGGCGGCGGGATCATGCTCGGCGACGGCGGCGGCTCGTATCTGGAGGCCCGCGACAACCTGCTGATCGATCCGGGTCAGTACGGGATCGCGGTGGCGAGCGGCGACCACATGACGATCGCCGGCAACGTGGTGATCGCCCGGCCGCAGGCCTTCACCAATGTCGGCATCTCGGTCTGGAACCAGTATCCGGAGCCCTGCCACTCGGTGACGGTGAGCGGAAACACCGTCGATTGGCGCGCCCGCACCGGGCGACCCAACCCCTGGTGGGATGCGAAGAACTGCGCCGGCACGCTCTGGTCTCTCAACCGGACGCTCCCCCTCGATCCGCAGCGGGAGGTCGCGGCCCAGCCCGCCTGCGCCTGCCGCGCGGCCGGGCGCACGGCCCGCCCCGAGGCCGGCAAGGAATCCCTCAAGGAATCCCTCAAGGAACCCGGCAAGGACTCTGCCAAGGAAGCCGCACGATGAGCGTTCTGGACGACACCCGCCCCGACATCGTGGTGCTGGCGCTGGCGCGCAATTGCGCCGCCACCCTCCCCGCTTTCCTGCACTTCCTGGCGTCCCTCAGGGCGGCGGGCCTCGATTGCCGCGCGCTGGTCGGCGAGAACGATTCCCGCGACGGCACCGGGGCGCTGCTCGGGGCGGCCCAGGCCCGCGGCGAACTCCGCCACGTCCCCACCGGCTTCATGACGCAGACGCGCGGCCGGCTCGCCCGCATGGCGGCGGGCCGCGAGCATCTCAAACGCGTCCTCGATGCCCAGGGACTTGCGCCGGCCTGTGTCTGCGTCGCCGACATCGACAACGTCATGGCCCGCCCGCCGGAACCGGCGGCGATCCTGGCGGCTCTCGAAAAGCTCGAACGGCCGGGCCTGTTCGCGGTCTCGGCGGCGTCCTACCCGCACTATTACGACCTGCTCGCCTACGAGGACGAGGCGGTGAGCTACGAGCACCTCCTCGACGACATCGCCCGGCACCGGCGCGGGGCGCTGAACTACTACCGCTTCTTCTCCGGCACGATCTACCCGGCGCAGAGCGCGCTGACGCGGGCGCGCGAGACTACCTGCCGTTCGGCTTTCAACGGGCTGACGCTCTACCGCGGCGAGGATTACCGGCTCGGCTCCTACCTCGACGAGACCTACGCCCGCTGCGAGCACCTCACCTTCAACCGCCGCCTCGCCGCCGCCACGGGCCGGCGGATGCTCGTCGATCCCGACCTCGTCCTGCGCACCCCCGGCGACCACGCCCAGCGCGGCTTCTTCTCGTTCTACGCGAGCCGGGTCCGGAAGTTGGCCGTGACGCGGTTGAGGGGATGAGAGCCGGACACGGAACGGCGGGCTCGTTCAAAGGGCGCCCGCGCTTCGGCTTTCCTGGTTTCCGCCTCGCGTGATACGATCATCGTCAGTCGTCGCTGCTCTTTTGTCGCTCTCGCGCGTCAGCGGTGGTCCGGATGGTTGAGCATGCCCCATCACTCGAGGCAATTTTGGCTCGACTTCCTTCCTGACGCCTTGATCGCCTCCCAGATCGGCATCTGGGAAACAGATTTCGAGAACGACCGCACCGTCGCCGATGCAACCACCACCGCGTTGTTCGGCGTCGATCCGGTGCAGGCTGCTCTCGGTCTGCCACTTGCCGCTTACGCCGAGGCGATCTTCCCGGCCGACCAGGCGGCGTTCTTCAGCAATATCGATCGCGTCTGCGAGCAGGGCGGATTGTTCGTCGTCGAGTATCGCGTGCGCTCTGCGGCGAACGGGGTGCGCTGGGTCTTGGCGCGGGGGCATTACCAGCGCGACGAGCGCACCGGCGGTGTCCTCGGACGCGGCATCGTCGTCGACATCACCGAGAGCAAGCGGAGCGGGCAGGCGGACGACCGCAGGTTCTTGGTCCTGCAGGAGCGGGACGAGACGCCGCTCGATCGCATCGCCACCTGCGCTCTCCAGGCGCGGGGGGCGATCAACGGCGTGGCCGAACACGAGAAGCCGGCCTTGCAGTCCGCCGTCGATGGGCTGCTCTGGGCGGTCGGGCGTGCGCTGGCCAAGCGCAACCTCTTCTAGAGCCGTATCCGACCCCAGCGCATCAGGCCGACGCCGCTCGGTCTTTGTTCCGACGCGCATTCTCTCGACGAGCCGGTGACCACTTCGTCGGAATGCGCTCGCGCGCCTCCTCCCGAACGGCAGCCCTCGCCTTTCGAGAGAAGTGACGCAGGAACAACGCGCGAGAGCCTCGTCCCGGAGATCGCGGCGGGACCGTGCTCGTCGCACGGGGCCGGCCCGGTCAGTTGGTCTTCGGGTCGATGACGGTGAAGGCGAGCGTCGCGCCGTAGCTGTCCGCATCGGCGAGCGTCGGCGTCTGCGAGGGGGCGACCCGGTGGCTGACGCCGAGCACCTGCGGACCCGCCCGGCGCAGCGGCACCACCGCCACGCCCTCCGCATCCGTCGTCGCCCGGGCCTGATCCGCCTCGCTCTTGAAGGTCACGCCGTCGGTGGCCACCACGCCCGCCCCGCCGAGCGGACGGCCCTCGAACAGCACCCGCACCCGGATCTGGCCCGCGGCCGCCGACGGCGCCTCCAGCGGGACGATCTCCAGCGGCTGGCCGACGACCTTATCCCACGGCGCCGTCGGACCGGAGACGGCCTTGGCGAACTTGACCGACCACAGACTCTTGTCGGCGTGCGGCAGCATCCGTTTGCTGGCGTTGCGGTAGCTGCCGTCGGGCAGGCGCACCCAGTAGCCGTTGTCGTAGGCCGCCGCGAACAGCGCATCGCCCTGATGCGCGGCTCTCAGGGCCGGTGCCGGGCCGGCGTCCAGCTTCGCCTTCAGCACCACCGCGCCGGCGGGCTCGTAGGCGGTCAGGCTCATCAGCTTGCCCGCGCTCGGCAGTTCCGGCTCGTGCGGGTGGCCGTAGAGGATCTGCACGCGGCTGCCCGTGGGATCGAGCCAGAGGTCGTGGGCGCCGGCCGGCCCGGCGAGGGCGAGGAAGGCGGCGAAGAGGGCGGTGCGTCTCATGGGGCAGGTGCTCCTGTTGCAAAGCCGTAGGTGAGACCGGCCAGCAGCGTCAGGCGCGGCTGCGGGCTGGTGAAGATGTCGGCGGCCGTGGCCGATACCGACGAGCCGAAATTGAAGATGCTCTCGCTGGTGCGGTCGCCCGGATACCAAGTCGCCTGCCCGTAGGTGGTCCAGCCGCTCGCGTGGACGTAGGCGACGCGGCCGCTCACCCGCGGATAGGGCGAGGAGCGCAAGCCGCCGTCCTCGGTCAGCGGCTTGGCGCCGGCGTAGGACAGGTAGGCCGCGCCGGTCAGGCGGCCGGAGCCGAGCGGGGCCGGCGCGCCGACATCGAACTCGGCGCCGACGCTGGCGAGGAAGGCCGGCACGTTGGGGACGAAGATCGACGGCGCGCCGTTGAGCAGCCGGGCGGAGACGGCCGAGTAGTTGGCGAAGACGGCGACCCGGTCGAGGCCTTCGCGGTAGGCCAGGACCTTCGCCTCGACCTCGAAGCCGTCGCGGCGCGACTTGCCGAGGTTCTGTACCGGCAGGCCGGGTGCCGGCTGGAAGACCTCGTTGGCAATGTCGGTGAAGAACACCGTGCCGAGGAGGCTGAGCCGGTCGAATACGAGCCGTCCGCCGCCCTCCGTGCTCTCGATCGTCAGCGGCGTGAGGCGGGGATTGCTCGTCAGTTCGCTCGAGGCGGACGGACTGCGAAAGCCCTGGCCGTAATTGGCGAACAGCTCCAGCCAGTCGAAGGGTGTGAGCGCCGCCCCGCCCTTGGGGGAGACCACGTCGGGGCTGACTTTGGGCGACAGCGCAGGTTCGAGGTTGTTGCGCACGTCGTAGAAGAACTGGTCGAAGCGGGCGCCGCCGGTCAGTTTCAGCCAGGGCGTCGGCTTGACCTGTACCTGCGCATAGGCCGCGAGGTTGTGCTGCAGAAGGTCGAGATCGAGGGTGCGCGCGGTGAAGCGGCGCGCGATCGAGGGGCCGGTGTTCACGTCGAGCCCGTCCGTGCGCCAGTCGCCGCCGACGAGGAACTGGGTCGGCAGGGCCTCGAACAGGCTCGTCGTCCAGACCTTGCGGATGCGCCCGCCCACGGTCTCGCGCTCCTCGATCTGCCCGCGCTGCCCGGCGCCGAAATCCGAGAAGCGGCTGAACACGTCGTGGCTGACGTAGAGAAGCCCCGACACTTCGTCGTCCGGCAGCCCGTTGACGTAGTTGGCCACGAAGGTCTGGAGGGTCTTGCCGCCGCCGTCGGTGACGTTGGTCGCTGCGCGCGGCGAGACGAGGCCGGCGCGCACGCGGTCGCGCTCGAGGTAGCCCGGCTGCCCGAAGCCGGTGCCGTAGATCTGCACCCGCAGCGACAGGCTGGACCCGAGATCGAGGGGAAGGGTGACCTTGTTGAAGGCGTTGTAGCGCCCGAGATCGCCGTTCTCGCGGTAACCGGCGGTGCCGTAGCCCTCGTAGGCGAGGAAGGGCTGAGGGCCGGGGCCGAGCTGGCTGAAGGTGGCGAGCCCTCGGCCCGTTCCGAACGAGCCGCCCGCCACGCCGAGGGTCGAGAACGGCTCGGCCCGCTTCGTGTCGATGAAGATCGAGCCGCCGAGATTGGCATCGCCCGCCTCGACGGAGAACGGTCCGCGCACGATGCTGATCGAGCGGATCGTCTCCGGGATCAGCGGATTGAGATCGACGTAGTTCGGGGTATGGATCGAGGAGACCTCGTTGATCGGCACGCCGTCGATGAAGACCGCCACGTCGCGGCCGTGCTCGGCATCGCTGAAGCCGCGCAGGGCGATGCCGTAGCCGACGCCGCCCTGGCCGTAATTCGACACATCGAAGCCGGCCACGGGCCGGAAGAGGTCGCCGTAGCTCTGCACGGGCAGGCGGGCGATCTCCACGGCATCGATCACCGTGGTGTTGCCCGGCAGGGCCGAGACCGACGGGGACAGGACGGTCTTCGAGTTCGCGGCCGGGCCGGGGATCCCGGCCAATGGGATCGTGGCCACAGAATTGGCAGCCGCGGGGTTCGCCGGTGAAGACTGCGCCGTGACGTGCAATTCCTCGAGCTCCACCACGGCCGAGTCGCCTGCGAAGCCGGGGAGCGCGCTCACACCGAGGATGCCGGCCGATGCGAGAAGGCGCGTCAGGAACGGCGACATGGCGCAACCCAGGCAATAGCTGACCCGGTCGTTACTAAACTTCAAATTATGTGTATGCACAAGCCGGGAATTTTTCGTACTTCTGCGTCGGCCTGAGCATATCCGCGACGCGATGCAGCCTTTCGCCGGGTTGTTGATCTCGGACAGTGCCGATTTGAACGACTGCCATCTTCGTAAAATTGCTTTTCCGGCAGCGTCATAGCCGATTCTGCGCCGCAAGACCGAGCGGTCGCCAAGTCTTCGGCCCGTCGTCCGCGAAGCGTCTTCAAGGCGAGTGGCCACCACGCCCCGCTCCACAGGGCGGCGGGAGGTCATGGCCGCCGGAGCGACTGCCCCAAGATCCTACATCCTCAAGATTCTGCATCCCGATGCGGCGTTTGCGACGCGAGCGTCGCGACCCGGTCCGTGTTCCGCATTGACAGGCGGAGGGACGGCGGCACCGCACCCGTCCGGAACCGCAATCAGAAGCAGCGCTTTGCGCGGTGTTCTCGTCATCACAACAACTTAAGGAAGAAATTGCTCATTTGATTAAGTAATTGCACGTATCCAAACGCGACTAGCAATGCTGAATTCGATTCTGCTATGGGTTGAAGGCGAAATATCATCTGAGTGACAATAATTTATCGGACAGATCAGGCCGTATCCGCTCGGGAATCTGCTCATGCACTTCACTCAGCGTGAAACTGACAAGCTGCTGATCTACATGCTCGCCCAGGTCGCGCAGCGCCGCAAGGATCAGGGTCTCAAGCTCAACCACCCGGAAACCGTCTCCCTCATCTCCGTCGCGGCCCTGGAAGGCGCCCGCGCCGGCAAGACGGTGGAGGAGGTGATGGAGCTGGCCGGCAAAGCCATCACCCGCGACAGCGTCATGGAGGGCGTCGCGGAGATGATCCCCTTCGTTCAGGTCGAAGCGGTGTTCACCGACGGCTCTCGTCTCGTCACCGTGCATTCGCCCATCAAGTAGCCGGTCAAGTCGGCAGGCCGGTGGATCTGGATTTGAGGAGGGGCCGTGATGAGTCCTGCGCAGAAGAAGACGGCCGTCGGCGGTATTGTCTTCGGCTCCGGCGACATCGAGATCAATGCCGGCTATCCGACGACGACGCTCAAGGTCCGCAATACGGGGGATCGCCCGATCCAGGTCGGCTCCCATTACCATTTCTTCGAGGTGAACGCGTTCCTCGAATTCGATCGTGAGCAGGCGTTCGGCAAGCGGCTCGACATTCCGGCCACGACCGCCCTGCGGTTCGAGCCGGGTGACGAGCGGGAGATCACGCTGGTGCCCTATCAGGGCAAGCAGCGGGTGCTCGGCTTCAACGGCCTCGTCGATGGCTGGGTCGGCGACGAGACGTACGAGGATTATCGCCCCCGGCTGATGGACGCGCTCGATCGCGTCAACCGCTACGGGTTCAAGAACAAGCCGTAGATCATCGTCCCGAGAGGTGGTCGCCGGCTTTCGGGACGATGCGCCCGCTCACCCCCTCGACAGTCGGATCTGGAGCGCCTGGGATGACCAAACTCTCGCGGCGGCAATACGCGGATCTGTACGGTCCCACGACCGGGGACCGGATCCGGCTCGCCGATACGGATCTCTATATCGAGATCGAGAAGGACCTTCGCGTCTACGGAGAGGAGGCCGTCTACGGCGGCGGCAAGACGCTGCGGGACGGCATGGGGTACGACAACGAGCTGACCAGTGCGGCGGGCGCGCCGGATCTCGTCATCACCAACGTCACGATCGTCGATGCCGTCCAGGGTGTCATCAAGGCCGATCTCGGCATCAAGAACGGCCTGATCGTCGGGATCGGGAAGGCCGGCAATCCCGCGACGATGTCCGGGGTGACGCGGGGTCTCGCCCTCGGCCCCGGCACCGATGCCATCTCCGGCGAGCACCTGATCCTGACCGCGGGCGGCATCGACGCCCACGTCCACTTCATCTCGCCGCAGCAGGCGCAGGCCGCGCTCAGCAACGGCGTCACGACCCTGTTCGGCGGCGGCATCGGCCCGTCCGACGGCACCAACGGCACCACCATCACGCCGGGCACGTGGAACATCGAGATGATGCTCCGCTCCTTCGATGCGTGGCCGGTCAATGCGGGCGTCCACGGCAAGGGCAATTGCTCGGCGCCGCTGCCGATCGACGAGCAGATCCGCGCCGGCGCGATGGGTCTGAAGGTTCACGAGGACTGGGGCAGCACGCCGTCCGCGATCCGCATGGCGCTGACCGTGGCGGACGACCACGACGTGCAGGTCTGCATCCACACGGACACCCTCAACGAGGCGGGCTTCGTCGAGAGCACCATCGCCGCCTTCGAGGGGCGCACGATCCACACCTACCACACCGAGGGGGCGGGCGGCGGACATGCCCCGGACATCATCCGGGTGGCGGGCATCGCCAACGTGCTCCCCAGCTCGACCAACCCGACCATGCCCTACGGCATCAATTCGCAGGCCGAACTGTTCGACATGGTGATGGTCTGCCACAACCTCAGCCCGAAGATCCCGACCGACGTCGCCTTCGCCGAGAGCCGCGTGCGGGCCGAGACCATCGCGGCGGAGAACGTCCTGCACGATCTCGGCGCGATCTCGATCCTGTCGAGCGACAGCCAAGCCATGGGCCGGGTCGGCGAGAACTGGGCGCGCACCATTCAGACGGCCCATCTGATGAAGGCGCGGCGCGGCGCCTATCCGGGCGATGCGTCCGGCAACGACAACCAGCGCGTCCTGCGCTTCGTCGCCAAGGTGACGATCAATCCCGCCATCGTGGCGGGGGTCTCGCACGTGATCGGCTCGGTCGAGGTCGGCAAGATGGCCGACCTCATCCTGTGGGAGCCGGCCTTCTTCGGCGCCAAGCCGAAGATGGTGATCAAGGGCGGCATGATCTCCTGGGCGGTCATGGGCGATCCCAACGCCTCGCTGCCGACGCCGCAGCCCGCCGTCTATCGCCCAATGTTCGGCGCACTGGGGCCGGCGGTGGCCAAGACCCGCGTGACCTTCACCTCGCATGCCGGCTACGAAGCCGGCATCGCGGACCGCTACGCGCTGACCTCCAAGGTGGTGCCCGTCTACGGCACCCGCACCCTCACCAAGGCGTCGATGGTCCGGAATGACCGGCTCCCCGTCATCGAGGTCAACCCGGAAACCTTCGCGGTGATGGTCGACGGCAAGCACGCCACGATCGAGCCGGCCACGCATCTTCCGCTCGCGCAACTCCACTTCTTCAGCTGACCCCCTCGGTGCTGCGCGGCGGGAGACGCCTCCCGCTGCCGGCTCATAGCCCGGTGCACGCGTTGATGAGACCGATTGACATCATATGGGTGTGTCTCGGCGGGGGAGCCGGCTCCCTGCTGCGCTGGGGACTCGGCGGGGCCATCGACCGCGCGATCCCCGCGCGCTTCAAGTTCGGCACCTTCCTCGTCAACGTCACCGGCGCCTTCGCGATCGCCTATCTCTCCGCCGCGCTCGCCCTCGGCTGGCAGCAACGCCATGGCGACTTGGTGTCGTCCCTGGTGCTGACGGGCTTCCTCGGCGGCTACACGACGTTCAGCTCCATGCAACTCGATACGGCGCGGATGGCGATGGAGCATCGCCATGCACTCGCCGCCCTCTACCTCGTCGCGTCGGTCGGGGTCGGCCTCTGCGCCGCCGCGGCGGGCGTGGCCCTGGCGCGGGCGTAGGGGCTCGTCATGGGGGCGCAGGCCATCTTCGTCTTTATCGGCGGAGGCGTCGGCGCGATCACGCGCGAGTTCCTGATGCTGCTGATCCCCGGACAGCGCGGGGCTTTTCCGCTCGACATCTTCACCGCCAACGTCGTCGCCTGCCTCTGCCTCGGTGCGGCCTTCGAACGTCATCGCCGGGGCAGCGTCTCGCAGGAGTTCATGCTCCTGATCGGCATGGGGTTCGCCGGCGGCATGTCGACATTCTCAAGCTTTGTCTACGGCATCTATTCCGAAGCATCGTCGCCGGGCCAGCTCGGACTTTCGATCCTTTACTGCTTGTCCAGTCTTGTTGTCGGCTACGCCGCGGTCTGGCTCGGACTCGCATCCGGGAAACGCCTGCGTCGCGCCTGAGCGCCCACTCGGTATGGAGAGACGGATGATCCTCGTCGAACGCAAACTCGGTCATCTCGGCGATCCGGTCTGGCAGGAGCGCGCGCGGCAGGCGCGGATCGATCCGCTGGTGCTGGAGCAATGGGAGGCGCCCAAGAGCCGCTTGCGCAAGGCGAGCGAAGGCGGGATCGAGCTGGCGGTCTCGCTGCCGCGCTCCGAGCACCTGCACGACGGCGACATCCTCCATTACGACCCGGCGCGGGGGCTCATCGTCGCCGCCCGGGTCGCCCTCAAGGAGGTGCTCGTCATCGAGCTGGAGGGACTGGAGCACCTCGCGCCGCACGAGATCCTGCGGGCCTGCTTCGAACTCGGGCACGGCCTCGGCAACCAGCATTGGCCGGCCGTGATCAAGGGATCGACGGTCTACGTGCCGCTCTCCGTCGATCAGAAGGTGATGGCCTCGGTCATGCGCACCCACGCCTTCACGCATGTGAAGACCCGCTTCGTTCCGGGCGAGGAGGTGGCGGCCAAACTCGATGCCAGGGACGTCCGGCTGCTCTTCGCCGGCGCCGACGCCACCCCGCACCACCATCACGGCGATCACGGCGCGGGGCACAGCCAGGATCACGCGAACGATCACAGCCACGATCACGACCATGCATACGGTCATGCGCACGAGCCGCATCACCGACACGGTCCGGTGGCGTGATGCGGCACGGGGAACCGAGGGCCCGTCTCGCACCGCACGGCATGGCGCATCTCGCGCGCCTGCTGCAATTCTCCGATTCGACTCTGCCGATCGGCGCCTTCGCCTTCTCCAACGGTCTCGAATCCGCGCTTCAGACCGGCATCGTCACCGACGCCGACAGCCTGCTGCCTTTCGTCGAACTCGCCCTGCACCAGACCGCCCGGACGGACGGCGTCGCGCTGCTGCACGCCCACCGGGCCGCCCTGGCCGCGGATGAGGCCGGCCTCGTCGCCGCCGACCGGGAGCTGTTCTGCCGCCGTGTCGGCGAGGAGCAGCAACTGATGCTGACGCGGATGGGCAAGAAACTCGCCGAATTGGCGCTCAAGATCAGCCCCTCGCCGATGCTGACGCGCTGGCTCGCGCAGATCCGCTCGAACGAGACCCCCGGCTGCCTGCCGGTCGCCCAGGCGATCACGCTCGCCCATCTGGGGGCCGACGAGAGCGAGGCCTTCGTCGTCCACCAGTACGGTATCGCCTCGATGATCCTGAGCGCGGCGCTCCGGCTGATGCGGATCGATCACCTCGAGACCCAGCGCATCCTGTTCACCGCCCAGGGGCGCGTTCAGGACGACTATCTTGCCGTCCGCGATCTCGCCCTCGAGGAGATGGCGTCCTTCGCGCCGGTCTTCGACGTCCTCGTCGCCCACCACACCACGGTCCACGTGCGCCTGTTCATGAACTGATCGCGGCAAAGGAAGTCGAGATGAAGAAGATCACCCGTATCGGCATCGGCGGCCCGGTCGGCTCGGGCAAGACCGCGGTCATCGAGACCATCACGCCGCGCCTGATCGAACGGGGCATCAAGCCGCTCATCATCACCAACGACGTCGTGACCACCGAGGATGCCAAGCAGGTGCGCCGCACCCTCAACGGCGTGCTGATCGAGGAGAAGATCGTCGGGGTGGAGACCGGAGCCTGCCCGCACACCGCCGTGCGCGAGGATCCGTCCATGAACATCGCCGCGGTCGAGGAACTCGAAGACAAATATCCCGACAGCGATGTGATCCTGATCGAATCCGGCGGCGATAACCTCACGCTCACCTTCAGCCCGGCGCTGGCGGACTTCTACATCTACGTGATCGACGTCGCCGCCGGCGACAAGATCCCGCGCAAGAATGGCGCCGGGGTCTGCCAGTCGGACATCCTCGTCATCAACAAGCGGGATCTCGCCCCCTATGTCGGCGCGAGTCTGGAGGTCATGGCGCGCGACTCCAAGATCATGCGCGGCAAGAAGCCGTTCCTCTTCACCAACTGCAAGACCGGCGAGGGGATCGACGACCTCCTCCGGCTCATCCTCGACATGGCGCTGTTCGACGTGACGACGAACCGTCCGCTGGCGGCGAGCGCGTGAGGCCATGACCCTGCACGGACCGCTCGGCCTCCTCGATACGGCGCGCGAGCTGCGCGGCTTCCAGACGGAGCCGGCACAGATGCGGGCGGGCGCGCCGGGCAAGGTCGGTCGCCTGCGTCTCGGCTTCTCGCTGCGCGACGGGGTTTCGGTGCTGCACGATCTCTACCGGGTCGCCCCGCTGCTGGTGCAGCAGGCGCTCTACTGGGACGAGGCGATGCCGGACTTGCCGGTCTGCCCGATCATCTCGGTCGGCGGGGGCATCCTACAGGGCGACCGCTACACGATCGACATCACGGTCGGCGAAGGCGCCTGCGCACACGTGTCCACGCAGGGGGCCAACCGCATCCACTGCATGGACGCGAACTACGCCGCCCAGCACCAGAACGTGACGGTGGAGGCCGGCGGCTACCTCGAATACCTGCCGGACGTCACCATTCCCTATCGGGGATCGCGCTTCCTCTCGCGCACGGAGATCGTCGTCGCCGAGGACGCCACCCTCCTCTACGGCGAGATGGTGCTGGCCGGGCGCAAGCATCACCATGCGGAGGAGCGCTTCGGCTTCGACCTGCTGTCGATGGACGTGACCCTGCGCCGGCCCGGCGGGCGCAAGCTGTTCGCGGAAAAGATCCTGATCGAGCGGGGCGATCCGACGATCGCCTTCGCCGCGGTGATGCGCGGCTTCGACGTCTTCGCCAACATCCTCTGCGTGACGCCGCCCGGGACCGCCGCGCGCATCAAGGAGCGGTTCGAGACCAACTTCTCGTCCGACGCGCCGCGGGCGGTCTCCGGCGTGAGCCGCCTGCCCGACGCCGCCGGGCTGATGCTGCGCGCGGTCGGCGTGGAGACCTACGACGTCCGCAACGAGGTTCGCCGGTTCTGGCGCATCGTGCGCGAGGAAGCCCGCGGCCGTCCCCTTCCCGCCGAACCCTACTGGCGCTGAGCGAGGGCCGCACCGATGCCGCGCGCGAACAGCAATCTCCTCGTCCAGTCGCTTCGTGGAGCGAGCCAGGTCTTCTTCATGGAGAACGCGGCGACCGGCATGCTGTTCTTCGTCGCGATGGCCTATGCCTCCTCTGTGACGGGCAATTGGGCCACCACGATCGGAGCGGCGGTCGGCCTCCTCGTGGCGACGCTGACCGCGCGGCTCCTGGACTGCGACCCGCCCTCCGTCGCCTCCGGGCTCTACGGGTTCAACGGCGTCCTCGTCGGCGCCGCGCTTCCCACCTTCATCGCCGCCTCGCCCCAGCTCTGGATCGCGGTGGTGGTCGGTGCGGCGGCGAGCACGGTCTTCACCGCCGCCTTCAGCGCGACGCTCACCGGAAAATGGGGCATCCCCGGTTCGACCGGGCCCTTCGTTCTCGCGGGCTGGCTGATGGTCGCCGCGGCCCATTCCTTCGGCCGTCTCCACGTGACCGGCGACGCGCCCAAGCTCGCGGGCGACGTCACCCCGAACGTCCTCGGCATCCCGGCGCTGACGGACCTCGTCGCGATCTTCTTCCGCAACATCGGGCAGGTCTACCTGCTGGGCAGCGCCATCAGCGGCGCCATCATCCTGGCCGGGATCCTGATCGCCTCCGTTCCGGCGGGGATCGCCGCCGCCGCCGGATCGCTGATCAGCATCGCGGTCGCGCTCGCGCTCGGCGCGGATCCGTCGGCGGTGAGCCAGGGTCTCTACGGCTTCAGCCCGGTCCTGACGGCGATGGCCGTCGGCGTCATCTTCATGACGCCCTCGCCGCGGGTCGCCCTCTATGCCGGTCTTGCGACCGTCACCACCGTCTTCGTCCAGGGCGCCCTCGACGTCATGGTCGCGCCGGCCGGCATTCCGTCCTTCACGGCCCCCTACGTGCTGACGATGTACCTCTTCATCGCGCCCAAGAAGCTGATCGCGCCCCATCCGCACGGACCCGTCGCCGATCCCGTGATCGACCGCAGCAGCAAGGCGCCGCTCCACGCGGCCGGAACCGGCCGCTGAGGCCCCGTCCCACGTCCTCCCGAGAAGCGCAGATCAAGGAGCATGCGATGCAGGGCATTAATGCCGGCGACACGGCCTTCATCCTTCTGTGTACCGCGCTGGTCCTCATGATGACGCCGGCTCTCGCCCTCTTCTACGGCGGCCTCGTCAAGCAGCGCGATGTCCTGTCCGTCATGATCCAGAACTTCATCTGTATCGGCGTCGTCGGCCTGATCTGGGTCTTCGGCGGCTTCAGTCTCGCCTTCGGCCCGGACATCGCCGGCACGATCGGAGAGTTCGGCTCCTATTTCGGCATGTACGAAGTCGGCATCGCGCCCAATCCGGTCTACGCTCCCAACATCCCCTTCATCATGGTCTTCGCCTACCAGATGATGTTCGCCATCATCACGCCGGCCCTGATGACCGGCGCCTTCGTCGGACGCTTCCGGTTCGGCGCCTACCTGTTCTTCATCACCGCCTGGACCGTCCTCGTCTACGTGCCGGCCGCCCACTGGGTCTGGGGAGGCGGGTTCCTCGCCAAACTGGGCGTCGTCGATTTCGCCGGCGGCATCGTCATCCATACCTCGGCGGGTTTCTCCGCCCTGGCGACGGCGAAGTATCTCGGCAAGCGACGGGTGGCATCGGGCGAGACCGAAGCCGCGCCGGCCAGCCTGCCCCTGGTCGCCCTCGGCGCCGGTCTCCTGTGGTTCGGCTGGTTCGGCTTCAACGCCGGCGGCGCCTACGCGGCGGATGCGCTGGCAGCCTACGCCTTCACCAACACCATGCTCGCCGGCTCCATCGCCATGCTCGTGTGGATGTTCTGGGAATGGCGCGAGACCAAGCACCCGTCCTTCTCCGGCGTCCTCGTCGGTGCGGTGGCGGGGCTCGCGACGATCACGCCGGCCTCGGGCTATGTCGAGCCCATCGCCGCCCTGGCGATCGGCGCGATCGGCGCCACGGCCTGCTATCACGCCAAACACGTCCAGAGATGGCTGAGGATCGACGACACGCTGGAAGTGTGGCGCGCCCACGGTGTCGGCGGCCTGACCGGTGCGCTGCTGATCGGTGTCCTGGCCAGCTCGCACATCAATCAGGTCTCGGCGAGCCTGCGGCAGCTCGGTGTTCAACTCCTCGCCGTGACCGTTGTCGCCGCCTATTCCTCCCTCGTCACCCTCCTCATCCTGAAGGGCCTCGACCGCTTCGGGACGCTGCGGGTGCCGGAAGCGATTCAGGAAGAGGGCCTCGACACGATGCTCGGCGAGCGCGCCTTCAACCTGTGGGAGATGGATCGCACCCTCCCGAAATAGCCTCCTTGCGAGGATCCCTGCCACCGGACGGGCCGAGGGCCGTGCCCCTCGCGTCACCGGCAACGCGATCGGTGTTCCGGATCTGCGGGGCGGTCTTGCTGGATCGATGTGCACCATCGAGCGGGACAAGACAGGGCTTACATCGAGGCGCGCCCTCGATGAAGGGATCCCGTTCCGCTGCGAATATGTGCCTGATCAATGTGATGCGGTCCGAAGTGTCCGAAAACGCGTCTCGACGTGCGAGCGAGGACGGATCGGATCGGCCATGAGGCACGACGCTTGAGAACCGTGGTCCCCAACCCTGAGCTGGACTGGTCGCCGTCCGACGTTCCTGCCCGCACGCACGCGCCCGATCGCCGTCCCGTCAACCATGCCGGTCGCCCGGTCTCGGGCGCTGGGGCGGCCGATCCATCGGTAGCCGATCGGGACACTGGCCCCGACGAGACCCTGCCGCCTCCTCTCTGAGAGGCGCCACGACACGCACCCGTCCGGTGCCGACGCGGCCAAGGAGAGGGTCAGCGGGAGGGGGCCGAGCACAACCGCGAGCGCATCCGCTTCGAGAATGACGGAAGACGCTGCCCACGAGGAGGAACGAATGTCCGAGCTTGTCGTGATCGGTTTCGAGGATCCGCAGGAGGCGGATCGCTCCCTGAACGAACTGTCGCGCATGCAGACCGAGCACTTGGTCGACCTTGAGGATGCCGTGGTCGCGATCCGCGGCCAGGACGGCAAGCTGCGGCTCAAGCAGAGCGTGGATCTGATCGGTGTGGGCGCCGCCTCCGGAGGCATGTGGGGGGCAATGTGGGGATCGCTCGTCGGGCTCCTCTTCCTCAACCCGCTGCTGGGCCTTGCCACGGGCGCAGCCCTGGGCGCGGGCGCCGGCGCCCTGTCGGGGAAGCTCGCGGATTACGGCATCAACGACGACTTCATCCGCTCGATCGGGGAAACGCTGCAGCCGAATACGTCGGCTCTGTTCATCCTGTTGCGCAAGGCACAGCCGGAGAAGGTGCTGAGTGAGATCTCGCAGTTCCGCGGCCGCGTGATCCGTTCCTCCCTCTCTCCTGAGCAGGAAAGCCGCCTCCAGGCCGCCCTGTCGGGCCCTCAGGTGTCGATGCCGGGGAGCGGCCCCGAGACGACAGGCGGTGACAGCTCGACCCCGGATCAAGGCCGGCCCCCGCAACCGCCGGGCGGTCCGAGCGAGGCCGCCGGTTCGTGATCGTCCCATCGCTCTTCAGCGTCCTCCGGACGAGCGGATCTCGGGGGATGCGCCGGCCCTCTGTCCTGCACCGACTCCTGCCGAGTATCGGCGGTGACGATTGAAGACCGGATGGCAGGCAGGGGCGGCTCACCTTGGACGAGCTGTCATTCTCCCGGCCTGCGCCGATCGAGGGGCGTGAATCCAGGTTTCCGTTCCCTCTCCCGCAGTCCGACGTCCGGCCGCGTTCCGGCACGCTCGTGCGGCAGGTTCGCGTGATCGATCTTAGGAGATTTCCATGGCCCTGACCGTTCGCCGCCGCGTCACCGCCTCCGTCGCCGCGGCCGCCTTCGTCGCGGGTGGTCCGGCCGGGTTCGGCCTGACCCAACCCGGCACCCCGGCCTATGCCCAGGCCCTGCCCAAGACCCCGATCGAGGCTCCCGAGCATCCGCCGGGCTCGTTTGCCAACGTCGTCGACAAGGTGAAGCCGGGCGTCGTCGCCGTGAAGGTCAAGCTCGACAGCGGCCTCGACGACGATGACGACGGCCCTGGCGGCCCCAACATGCAGCAGGTGCCGCCGCAACTGCGCGAGTTCTTCAGGCGCTTCGGCCAAGGTGGTCCCGGCGGGCGCGGCATGCCGCAGCGCGGCGGGGTCGGCTCCGGGTTCATCATCTCGGCGGACGGCTACGTGGTGACCAACAACCACGTCGTCGATCATGCCAAGACCGTGCAGGTCACTCTCGACGACGGCCGGACCCTCGATGCCAAGGTCATCGGCAAGGACCCGAAGACCGACATCGCGCTCCTGAAGATCACCGAGAGCGGCAGCTACCCCTACGTCCAGTTCGGCAAGGGCGCGCCGCGGGTCGGCGACTGGGTCGTCGCCATCGGCAACCCGTTCGGCCTCGGCGGCACGGTGACGGCGGGCATCGTCTCGGCCCGCGGCCGTGACATCGGTGCCGGCCCCTACGACGACTTCCTGCAGATCGATGCGCCGATCAACAAGGGCAATTCCGGCGGCCCGACCTTCAACGTCAACGGCGAGGTCGTGGGCGTGAACACGGCGATCGCCTCCCCGTCCGGCGGCTCGGTCGGCCTCGGCTTCGCGATCCCCGCCGAGACGGTGCAGACGGTGGTCGATCAGCTCCGCACCGACGGCAAGGTGGTGCGCGGCTATCTCGGCGTGCAGGTCCAGCCGGTGACGAAGGACATCGCCGAGGGGCTCGGCCTCGACAAGGCCAAGGGTGCGCTTGTCAATGACGCCGAGAGCGGCACGCCGGCCGCCAAGGCCGGGTTGAAGCCCGGCGACGTGATCGAGTCGGTCAACGGCGTCCCGATCGACAACGCGCGCGACCTCTCGCGGTTGATCGCCGGCCTCAAGCCCGGCACCGAGGTGAAGCTCGCCTATCTGCGCGGCGGCAAGAGCGACACCGCGACCGTCGAACTCGGAACATTGCCGGGCGATGGCAAAGTGGTGAGCCGCGGCGACGACGCGCCGAGCGGTCAGGTCCGGCTCGGCCTCAGCCTGGCCCCCGCCAGCGAGGTTGGCCTCGGCGACGAGGGCGTGGCGGTGATGGATGTCGATCCGACCGGTCCGGCGGCGGCCAGGGGCATCTCGCAAGGCGATGTGATCCTGGATGTCGGCGGCACCAGCGTCGCGAAGCCCTCCGATGTCCAGGCGCAGATCCGCGCCGCGGAATCGAGCGGCCGCAAGGCGGTGCTGATGCGGGTGAAGGGCGCGAGGGGGCAGACCCGATTCGTCGCCGTCGCGCTCAACAAGGAAGGATGATTCACTCTGGAGCACCCTCCCTGGCCGGAAGGCGGGCGGGCGGAAGCCTGCCGAGCCGGTCCGGCCCGTCGTCGGGACGGTCTACCGATGGTCGCGGGATGCACGTGCCGACAGCGCGAGGCTATACCGTGTTCACTCCGGATCGACGATCTTGCTATTCTCTCTATAAGATATGCTTTGATTCGTATATTTTCGGTGGTATTTGCCCGGAACCTTGCAAAGCGACGGGCGTTCACGCTATAGTTCAGACATCTATCTTCGGCGTTATAGCTCTTCATCATTTGATGTTGGCGCAGCCGGCAATCGGCCCGGTACATCGAGATCTGTTGGCTGGCCCGGACGCCGCCACGCCGAATTCCGACAAGACACCGTCGATGGCATCACGCCAAAGCAAAGGAGCTCATCATGCGCACAGGATTTCTGAAAACTCACCTGCTGCCCGCGATTGCAGTCGTCTTGTCTGCCGGTCTTGTTCAGGCCGAAACCTCAGGCGGGAAGAGCGCCGACAAGCATCATGAGAAGCTCGCGAGCAAGCCGCTCGAGAAGGTCACCTGCGAAGAATTCAACGGGTTCGAAGACACGTTCAAGCCGAAAGTCGTCGCATGGGCCGCAGGCTACAAACAGGGTCAGAAGAAGCCCGATGCGGTGGCGATCGATATCGCAGGGGTCGAGAAGGTCACCCCGCTCATCGCTGAAGAATGCAGGAAGGCGCCGGCCGCCTCCCTATGGTCGAAGATCGATGGAGAGCTGAAGAAGGTCTTCTGACGCAGAAGTCTTGCCTCATCGAAACGCCTTTCCGCGCGGGCGCTCGAACCGCCCGCAGGTGTCTGGACGTGTCAAAGATCGGTTGATCGACCAGCTTTTGTTCTCCTGCAACTGGTCGAGTGCCGCTTCTCATTTTGCCCGATACGCGACCCTTTCCTGCCCAGGCAACTGAACCGGCAGGCTTCGGCCGAGCCTCGTTGAGGGGCTCGGCCGGGGTCCGAGGCGTCGAGGATGAAGCCCGGTCCGAACGCGTATCCTTCCGTATCTTCAGCGTTTCTCGAAGTGCCGCAGGGCTTGGCAAACGCGATCTTGGTCAGCGCGATAGAGGTGTGCCCATGATGAAGCGATTGATCATCATCACCGCGGCGCTTGCGACCAGCACGGCGACGCTCGCACAGCCGCTCCCGCCCCCGCCCGGTCCACCGCCGCCGCCGTTGGTTTTGCCACCGCCTCCGCCGCCCCCTCCTCCGCCACCGCCGCCAGTTCCGGTCTTGCCTCTGCCGCCACCGCCTCCGCCACCCCCTCCCCCGCCACCGCCGCCCGTGTGAAAGGGCTGCGGCCTGACGCGGCGCACAGTCTCGCGCGGATCGTCACATCCGCTTCGGGTCTGCGCCGCGGCCGGGATCTCCCGGGTGGCAACCGCGCCTTGCTCCAACGCCAAGGGCGGCCGACCTCGTCCCCCCCGATCCCGACGGGACGCGGAAGGTCGAGCATGTCGGAAAGGGTCCGCCTGCCGGGCTTCGTGCCGCGCCGTGACAGGCGCAGAGGCGGCGTTCAGTGTGTCGCACGCTCCGGATCGGCAGCCAGACCGACATCCGAGCCCTTGGCTGGACCCCGGCCGGCCCGGGCCAGGGTGCGATCCAGCATCTGTCCGTAGATCGGACGGCCACCCAGCCATTGGGCCACGAGGCTCGCCGTCAGGCAGGCCGTCAACATGGGCAGGACGAGCGCATAGGCGCTGGTGAGTTCAAGCACCAGTACCACGCCCACGGCCGGAGCTTGGACGGTTGCGCTGAACAGCGCGGCCATCGCCACGATCCCGAAGGAGACCGGCGTCACCCCCATACCGGACAAGGCTTCGGGGAAGGCCGTCTGCGCGAGCACGCCGAAGGCCAAGCCGATGCAGGTCGCGAGGGACAGGATCGGCGCAAAGATGCCGCCCGGTGTCCCGATGGAATAGCTGGCAACCGCAGTGACGAGGCGGGCGCCGGCCAGCATCAGGAGGACGCCCGCACCCGGTGTCTGCACGGCGATCTGCGAAATGACCCGTTCCCCGCCGGTGACGGCGCGCGGAGCGACGATCAGCAGGATGCCCACGAGCAGCCCGACCAGGGTGGGCCACAGATAGGGTGCCCGCTTCTGCCAGGCGGTGGCGATGTCCAGCATCGCCAGGATGCATCGATTGAAGAGCACGCCCACGGCACCCAGGATGATGCCCAGGATGGCGAAGGCCGGCAACGACGCCAGCGCCGCCTCTCCGGCGGACAGCGGCAGGTCCGGTCGTTCGCCCGAAATGATCTGGGTCACCGCCGTTCCGGTGATCGCGGCCGCGAACACCCCCATGTAGTTCCGGAACGTGTAGGGGAACTGCTTGCGCGTTTCCTCGATGACGAAGAGCACGGCCGACATCGGGGCATTGAAGGCGCAGGCGAGACCCGCCCCCGCGCCGGCCGCCAGCAAGGCCTTTCGATCGCCGTCCCGCATCCGGAACATCTGGCAGGCGGCGAGCGCCGCCGAACCGCCCATGTGAATGGTCGGTCCCTCCCGGCCGAGAACGAGCCCCGAGCCGATGGCGGCAATGCCGGCGATGAACTTCACCGGCAGCACGCGCTCCCAACGCACGTGCCGGATGCCGGCGATGGCCCCCTCGATCTCGGGCACCCCGCTCCCGCTCGCCTCGGGGGCGAAGCGCCGGGTGATGAACACGGCAAAGACCGCGGCCGCCGTCGTGACGGCGGCGCTCGCCGCGACCAGCCGCCAGCCCTCGACCCGGCCGGCGAGCCATGTCGGCCATTCGATGATCGTGTCGATGGCAAGGTGGAAGAGGCCGCCGAACACGCCCGTGAGGGCGCCGACGAACAGGGCCACGGCGACGAAGCTTGCCTGCTGCAGGGGGGTAGCGGGTCGATCTGCCGGCTCCATCCTCGCCCGCTCCTCTCGCTGATTGCCGGCCAATCCTGGATGTCCGGGAGCCAATCCCGAAAAAAATCTCCCGGCGGGACACCCCGAAGTTCCCGGGGACGGTTTCCCGCACGCGCCCTCGGGTCAGGCGGTCTGCCCCTGTCTCGTCTTCCCGGATCTCACGCGCTCTCGCAGGGACTGGACCGTGACGTAGAGCATCGGCACCAGGAAGATGCCGATCGAACTCGCCGCGATCATTCCGCCGAAGACCGCGGTGCCGACGTCGCGACGGCTGATCTGGGCCGCGCCGGTGGCGATCACGAGGGGCACGAGGCCGAGGATGAAGGCGATGGAGGTCATCATCACGGCGCGGAACCGCTGCTCGGCGCCGCGGATCGCGGCTTCCCGGATCGGCACGCCCGCCTCCCGCTGATCCTTCGCGAACTCGACGATCAGGATGCCGTTCTTGGCCGCCAGCGCGATCAGCACCACGAGCCCGATCTCGCTGTAGAGGTCGAGGGAAAGGCCGGCGAGCTTGACGGCAAGGTAGGAGCCGAAGGCGCCGACCACGACGGACAGAAGGACCGGAATGGGGATCGTCCAGCTCTCGTAGAGGGCGACCAGAAACAGATAGGCGAACAGGAAGGCGAGGCCGAGGACGATCCAGGTCTGTCCGGACGCCTGCTGCTCCTGATAGGCGGTTCCGGTCCACTCGTAGCCGTAGCCTGTCGGCAGGGTACGGTCGGAAATCTGCTCCATCGCGGCCAGTGCGGTGCCGGAGGAGATCCCGGGCGCCGGGCTGCCGTTCACGCTGACAGCCCGGAAATTGTTGTAGCGGGTCAGGACCTGCGGTCCGAGCACGAAGCGCTCGCTCGCCACCGAACGCAGCGGCACCATCTGGCCCGAGGCGCCGCGGACATAGATGTTCCAGATGTCGCGAATATCGCCCCGGTTGTCCGCCTCGCCCTCCACGTTCACCTGCCAGGTGCGGCCGTAGAGATTGAAATTGTTGACGTAGATCCCGCCGAGCGTGGCCTGGAGCGAAGCGAAGACGTCGCTCATCGCCAGTCCGAGCACCTGTGCCTTCGTGCGGTCGATGTCGAGGTAGATCGACGGATTCGACGCCGTGAAGGTGGAGAAGACACGGGCGAGTTGCGGATCGCGGTTCGCCGCCGCGGTGAGGCCGCGCACGACCGCGTCGATCGCGGCCGGGTCCTGGCCCTCGTGCGCTTCGAGCACGTATTCGAAGCCGCCGCTCGTCGAGAGTCCGACGATGGGCGGAAGGTTGAAGGGCCGCACCGTCGCTTGCCCGATCCCTGCCGCCGCCGCATTCGTGCGCGCGATCAGGGCCTGGGCGGATTCCGCGGCGCTTCGGCGCTCGGCGAAGGGCTTGAGCTGCGCCACAAGGAATGCGGCGTTCGGCTCCGCCGCCCCGTCCAGCAGCGAGAAGCCGATAACCGACAGCACTTGGTTGACGCCGGGCATGTCCTTCAGGAGCCTCTCGACCTCCCTCGCGACGGTACTCGTGCGGGCCACCGAGGCACCGTCGGGTAGCTGCACCGAGACGAAGAAGGCGCCCTGATCCTCCTCCGGGAGAAAGCCGACCGGCGTGACCCGCGAAAGGCCGAAGATGCCGCCCGCGAACAGGAGAACCAGCATGAGCGAGAGCGCGGACACGCGGACGAGGCGGCGGACCCCTGATGCGTAGCGGTCGCGCACCCAGTCGATCCCGCCGAGCACCCGGCCCATGATGCCGCGCCGCGCGCCCGTGGGACGCAGGAAGACCCCGCAGAGCGCGGGCGACAGGGTCAGCGCGTTGATCGCCGAGATCATCATGGCGGCGCTGATCGTCACGGCGAACTGGCGAAACAGCGTTCCCGACACGCCCGGGATGAAGGCGATCGGAACGAAAACGGACAGGAGGACGAGCGTGATGGCGATGATGGGAGCCGTGATCTGCGTCATGGCGAGCTTCGTCGCGTCGGCCGGCGACAGTTCCGGATGCTCCTCCATCACCCGCTCGACATTCTCGACGACGACGATGGCGTCGTCGACCACGATGCCGATGGCCAGCACCATCGCCAGGAGCGAGACGGTGTTCGCCGAATAGCCCAGCACGAGCAGCACCGCGAAGGTACCGATGAGGCTCACCGGCACGGCGACTGCCGGGATCACCGTCGCCCGGAGGTTTCCCAGGAACAGGAACACGACGATGACGACGAGGACGAAGGCCTCGGCCAGCGTCCGCAGCACCTCGGAGATGGTGTCCTTCACGAAGGTCGTGGAATCGTGCACGACCACGTACCGCAAGCCTGCCGGGAAGCGCGCCGAAAGCTTTTCGAGCGTCGCCTTCACGGCGGTCGCGGTCCGCACCGCGTTGGCGCCCGGTACGAGATAGATCGCCACCGGGACACCGGGGCGGCCGTCGAGCCGGGACTCGCTGTCGAAGCTCTGCGCACTGAGCTCCACCCGGGCGACGTCGCGGATCCGAACCACGGAGCCGTCGGAATTCGTTCGCAGGACGATCGCGCCGAACTGGGCAGGCGTCGATAAACGACCCTGCGTCTGCACGTTCATCTGGATCTGCTGCTCGTCCGTGATCGGCGGTGCGCCGATCCGGCCGACCGGCGCCTGCACGCTCTGCGCCCGGATCGCGTCCACCACATCCGAGGGCGCGAGCTTCAGGCTCGTCAGGCGCTGCGTGTCGAACCAGATGCGCATCGAGTAGTTCATCCGCGCGAACAGGTTGGCTTGGCCCACCCCGGCGGTGCGCGAAATCTCGTCGAGCACGTTGATGATGGCGTAGTTCGTGATGAAGAGCGGGTCCTGCGCGCCCGTCTCGCTGTAGAGCACCGCGAAGAGCAGGATCGCGGAAGACTTCTTCTGAACCTTGAGCCCCTGCAGCTGCACCTCGGAGGGCAGCTGGGACAAGGCCGACTGGACGCGGTTGTTGACGCTGACCGTGTTGATATCCGGGTCCGTGCCGAGATCGAAACTCACCGACAGGCTGTAGCTGCCGTCATTGGCACTCGTGGATTTCATGTAGATCATGCGGTCGACGCCGATGATCTGCGCCTCGAGCGGCTGGGCAACGCTCGCCTCGACGACCTCGGCCGAGGCGCCCGGATAGGTCCCCGTGACGCTCACCTGCGGCGGCACGATGTCCGGAAACTGCGCCACCGGGATCCGAAGCAGCGCCAGCCCCCCGGCAATCGTGATGATCAGCGCGATGACGAGCGCGAGCCGGGGGCGGTCCACGAAGATCGACGAGATCATGATGCGCCTCGGGCCGGATTGCCTGGGACAATGAGCGGTCGATCCGTGACTGGGGGCCGCGGAGCGGGAAACGGGCGGGCGCGGGGGAGACGACGTCCCATGCGGCTTCAGTGCCGGCTGCGCGGGCTGCCGCTCGCGTTCGAGCCGGCACCGCCGGCGGTGCCTGCCGGAGCTTGTCCTGCCGGTAGGGCGGTCGACGCAGCCGGCGTCGTGGGGCGCGCGGTCTCCGCGCCGCTATCCGTCACGGACGAGTCCCGCATCATCTTCTGCAGAACGGCGTCGGCGGGCCTGGGCGAGACGGCCTCGCCCGCGCGGACCCGCTGCAAGCCCTCGGCGATCACCTGCTCCCCAACATCGAGGCCGTTCGTCACCGCCGCGAGCGTCGTGCTCGACTGGCCGAGTTGGACACGGCGCAACTCGGCCTTGTTCCCCGGCCCGATCACGTAGACGTAGCTGCCCTGCTGATCGGCGAGGACGGCAGCGCGCGGAATCGCGACGACCTCGACCGGCTTGGCTCCTTCGAGGAAGACGGTCACGAACTCGCCATCAAGGAGTTCGCGAGGGGTGACGGGGCTCTTCGCCTGCTCGAAGATCGGCGGATTCGGCAACACGCCGCGGAGCAGGATCGTATCCGTGTTCGTGGCGATGGTGTTGTTGACGAAATCGAGCTTGCCGGTGTGGCGGTAGACCCGGCCGTCCGGCAGTTGCGCCCGGATGAGGACGGCGCCGAACCCGCCGATCGGCGTGTAGCGCGCTCTCAGACGGATGGCCTCCTGGACCGGCACCGGAAAGATCACGAACATCGGATCCTGGCTGACGATCGTCGTCAGCACCCCGGAACCCGGCCCGACGACGTTGCCGATGGTGAGCGCGGTGCGCCCGATCTGGCCCGCGATCGGCGCCCGGATCTCGGTGTAGCCGAGATTGATCTGCGCCGTGTCGAGCTGGGCTTGGGCGGCCTGAAGCTGCGCCTCCAGCGCGCGCTCGTTCGCGAGCGCCGCGTCATAAGTCGATTGCTGGCCGGCCGGCCCGCCGAGAAGGGTTCTGGCACGGCCTGTCGTGAGACGTGCGTTTCCCAATTGCGCTTCGACCTGCGCGATCTGCGCCTGCTGAGCGGCCACGGCCGCCTGGAACGGACCCTGCTCGAGAAGATAGAGGAGAGTGCCTTCCTCGACGTCGGCGCCCTCGACGAAGAACCGCTTCTCGATGAAGGCCGTCACCCGCGCAACGATATCGACACGTTGCTTGGCCTCGATGCGGCCGATGAACTGCTCCGTCTGCGTAATCGGCTCCTTGCGGGCCGCGACGATGCCGACAACGGGCGCCCCACCCGGCTCGCCCTGCGCGAGAGCCGTCGGCATGAGCGGCAGGCAGGAGGCGGACAGCGTGGTCGCCGCCATCCAGGCCCGGAGCGTGGCCATGCCGGACCGCATCACGGCTGCCTCCGGGGGATCGTCCACCGACACGCGACACTTCTTCGAACGCCATGCCGGGTGGCTGGCGGCATGCCGGGCCGGTGAGGCGTTGTTGCGGGCGGCGAGGCACATGCGGGAGCTTGCAGAGCCCGGCGCCCATCGCACGCCTCCCCAATGGCGAAAGGCCCCAGGCTCATCCATGTGCCTCTTCGAAGATCCGGGTGCTGGGAATGCCGCCCCGAACGGCTGGTCGGGGTCGGAACGCCGAAGGCTTTCGCTGCAGCCTCCGTCCAAGGATCGGCGAAGGCTTTCTTGGACGGTGCTCTAAAAGGACGGTTTGTTGCCGATGCACTTGCATCGCTTCGACTTCAGGATCCGGCAGCGGCCGCTGCAACAATCCCGCGCGCTTCGTCCGATCCATCCATTGCCGCGGCATTCGATGTTCATGTCCCGCGTCGTCATGATCTGTCCGGGCCGGCTCATCGCCGTCGTCGCCATCGGGATGCTCAGTCCCATGATCGTTGCTGAAAAAACAGCGAGCATTGCGATGTTTTTCATGGCGTATCCTCCGTCTTGATTGATTGATCGGCTGTTGAGGGTTCGTCGCGGCGATCGATCTCCAGCGAGTTGTATTTTTATTCGACAAGAAATATTGCGTGTCGACGATGGATGGCCGGGTCGGCGCCAGATGCTCGGGGCATTTCAGCCGCGACTCGACGAATGCAAGCTGACCGAGGCAGGCTTTGAACCAGCCGCCTGTTTCAGGTTGCGCAATGAAGCGGGAGTCTTCCGACGATCAGTACAACGGCCTGGTGACGATGCGGCGGATCGGCCCGACAGAGGCCGGGCACCTCGGGACAAGGACGGCGACATACTCGTTCGTATGGAAATCGGCACGCGTCTTGAGGTGAGGCATCGTCGATCTCCGCACCCCGGAGAGTATAGTCGATCAATCCCGGCCCGTTCCTTGATGACGATCAATCCAAGCCCTGCGCGCCTTCCTTTGGAATGGTCGAAATCTGGCCGAACATCTGAGAGGTCTCGGACAGGCGTAGGAGCCGGCCTGAGCGCAAAGCGTCTTCGCGGTTCGCCAAGACGCGCCCGCCCAAGCCCATTCCAAAGGTTCGTCCCCGACCCATCGGCCGATCACCGCGCCACGGGTCCGCGACCGAGTCCGGTGCGCCGATCACGTCGACTTCAGCAGCCATCGTAGCGGGAGGGCGATGGCCGTCAGCGCCGCGACCCCGATCGTCCAGAGCAGAACGAACCAGCCGATCCGGCCGAACTGCCTGATCCGCCGCGTCCGGCGAGCGTGGGTGGCGGACACGAATGCAGGCTTCGCCGCCGGCCGCCGGGCCCTCATCAATGATATCCGGTTTCCGGCGTGACCTTGCCGCGGAACAGCCAGTAGACGTAGGCCGTGTAGCCGAGCACCATGGGTACCAAGATCGCCGCACCGGCGAGGAGGAAGGCTTGGCTGCTCGGATGCGTGGCCGCCGCCCAGATCGTGATGTCCGGAGGCACGATCGTCGGCCAAAGGCTGATGCCGAGCCCGATATAGGAGAGCAGGAAGAAGCCGAGCGCGCAGAGGAAGGGCATGACTTCCTCCCTCCGCTCCAGCGCGCGCTGGAAGCGCAGCGCCAGCAATCCGACAAGCAGCGGCACCGGCGCCCCGAGGAGGATGCCGGGGAAGGAAAGCCATCGTTCGCGGAAGGGGACGCTCAGAAGGAGCATGACGAGCGAGATGATCGCGATCAGGAGCAGGGTCGCGAAGCCGAGCGGACGGGCGAGGCGGTACGCGCGGATCTGCAACTCTCCCCCGGTCTTCCAGATGAGCCAGCATGCTCCGAGAAGCCCGTAACCCACGACCAGCGCGACGCCGGTCAGAAGGGAGAACGGGGTGAGCCAGTCCCACCAGCCGCCGGCATAGGCCCGCCCCTCGACGCGGATGCCCTGCACGAGAGCGCCGAGCGCGATGCCCTGGCACAAGGCCGCGACGTAGCTGCCCCAGGAGAAGGCCCGATCCCACCAGAGCTGCCCCCGCGCCGTCACCATGCGGAAGCGCATCTCGAAGGCGACGCCGCGGAAGACGAGGGCGAGCAGCATCAGGATCAGCGGCATGTAGAGCGCCGGCAGGATCGTGACGTAGGCAAGCGGGAAGACGGCGAAGAGGCCGCCGCCGCCGAGGATCAGCCAAGTCTCGTTGCCGTCCCATACGGGCGCGACGGAATTCACCATCACGTCGCGGTCGGCCTTGGCGGACACGGCCGGAAACAGGATGCCGATGCCGAGATCGAACCCGTCCATCGCAACGTAGAGGAACACGGCGGTCGCGATCAGGACGGCCCATATCAAGGTCAGGTCGAGTGACATGGACATCGCCTCCTTCACTCGGCCGGCTGAGCGTTGGGGCCGGCCGCGAGCGCCGGAGCCGGAGTGATGCCGGCGGTGCGCACCGGCTGGCCGGTGGGCAGACCCGCCTCGTGCGGTCGCGGCGGCTGATTGAAGAGGTGCAGAAGGAACCAGATACCGGCTCCGAACACGACGAAGTAGACGACGGCGAAGGCAGCGAGCGAGGCCGCAACGGCGGGGGCGGCGATGGGTGAGACGCTGTCGGCGGTGCGCAGCAGCCCGTAGACCGTGAACGGCTGACGCCCGGATTCCGTCACGATCCAGCCCGCCGTGACGGCGATGAGGCCGGACGGGCCCATCGCGACCGCGCAACGGTGCAGCCATCGAGAGGTGTAGAGCCGTCCGTTCCAGCGCAGATAGAGCGACGTCACGCCCAACGCGATCATCAAGAAGCCGATCCCGACCATGACCCGGAAGGCCCAGAACACCAGCGGCAGGTTGGTCGGCCAAGTGTCCCGCGGCATCGACTTCAGTCCACGCACCTCGGCGTTCAGGTCGTGGGCGAGATACAGGCTCGCGAGCCCCGGTATGCCGATCGCCCAACGCGTCGTCTCGGCCTGCGCGTCCGGCCAGCCGAACAGGATCGAGGGCGCGCGCCGCTCGCTGTCGAAATGGCCCTCCATCGCCGCGACCTTGGCGGGCTGATGGTGGTAGGTGTTCGTCCCATGCAGATCGCCCAGAACGAGTTGTACGGGGGCGACGATCGCCGCCATCCACATCGCCATCGAGAACATCAGGCGGGCGCGCGGGTTCGAGCGGTCCCGCAGGAGATGCCATGCCGCCACCGCACCGACGATCATCGCAGTGGTGAGGTAGGCGGCGGTGACGGTGTGGGCGAAACGGAAGGGGAAGGACGGGTTGAAGATTACGGCCCACCAATCCTGGGGCGCGAAATGGCCGTTGGCGTCGAGCACGTAGCCCGTCGGCGTCTGCATCCAGGAATTGGCCGACAGGATCCAGAAGGCCGAGATCAGCGTGCCCACCGCCACGAGGCAGGTCGCCAGGAAGTGGAGGCGCGGGCCCACGCGCTCCAAACCGAACAGCATGACCCCGAGAAAGCCTGCCTCGAGAAAGAAGGCCGTCAGAACCTCGTAGCCGAGAAGAGGGCCGAGAACCGGGGCCGTCTTGTCGGAGAAGACCGACCAGTTGGTGCCGAACTGGTAGCTCATGACGAGGCCGGAGACGACGCCCATCGCGAACGCCACGGCGAAGATCTTGAGCCAGTAACGGTAGGAATCGAGATAGACCGCGCGGCCCGTGGTGAGCCAGAAGGCTTCCAGCACCGCGAGAAAGCTGGCCAGTCCGATGGTGAAGGCCGGGAACAGGAAATGCCAAACGACAGTGAAGGCAAACTGGCTGCGGGCGAGGTCGAGTGCACTGGGGAGGTGGTCGGCCAACATCTCTGACACCCGATCTGCGGGGTTGACGAGGTATGGACTGAATATCAATCCCAATAATAGGCGAGAAACGATCAGTATATTATAAGGTACGAAGGCATATTATCCAGGATGGTCCGGCGGTCATTTGCGGTGCGGCAGCTCTGAGCTCCGGATGAAGTTTTTATGGTCTCCGGCGTTTTTTCCTCCCTGTCTCGAATGCTTGCTCGCGGCGTTCGTACGAATAAGGGAAGCTCGGCAAAATCAATGCGCACTGGCCGCCTTCTCGGTTGAGCGCACTGTCGAGAGGACGCTCTCCACGAAAGCCCATCACGTTGGGGATCACATTGATCTCGATCAGACGGAACCATTGCAGCGCTGGGAGCGGGCGCCTGATCTTGTCTCCCCATCGTAATCAAGGCGCGGTTGGGCCTTCGCCCGCGGCCTCTGCTCAGAGGTGGATGGCGCCGCGCTGGATCGCCTTGCAGACGAATTGCGCGTCGCGTTGAACGCCGCCCGCGCTTTGGGCAACTGCCGGGCTCGGTCCACCCCGATGGTTGCGGTCGACCCGGGGTTTCGGACCTGTCTTCTTCGTGGAAGGCGACCGACGGCGGACCTCCGGCGTCGGCGCGTCGCATGCCGTCCCAGATTCGTTGCCGGCGCGAGAGGGGGGCGCTGCTCCGACGCAACCGTCACGATTCGACGGTGTGACCTCCGCCTTTGCAGGCTAGGCAGGCATCCCAATGAGCGATCAAGGCATTCCACTGTGCCGCACAGCGCCGTTGCGTCGGCGGCGCAGTTAGGCTACTCACGAGCCACGGTCAGCACCCGTAGCTCAGCTGGATAGAGCGTTGCCCTCCGAAGGCAAAGGTCACACGTTCGAATCGTGTCGGGTGCGCCATTTCCGTACAGAACTGCGAGCGCCGGAACGGCTTTGCCGCCCGAACCGTTAGGGCATTCTCCAGGCTCTCCCTGTCGCCAACGATGCGGATCATGTCCGCTCCGACTTCGACACAATCGGCAATCGCCTGAAGCCACGCTTCCCGGAACGGAATCTCGCCCGGGGGCACATGCTCGCGTCGCTGACGCCCGAAGCATTCAGTCAGTTCGGGTCTGATCTCAATTGAATTTGGTTTGACCTTACGGATCCGTCCGAGGGCAGACTTCGCCAGTTCACGCTTGGTTCGCCACGCCGAGAGCTACTGCTTCAGCAGATTGTCCGGCTCGCCGTCGCCGTTCTCCACCTATCGCTAACCGCTAAAGCCGCCTCAGCTTCTCCTCCGCAGTCGCGAACTCGGTGATCGGCCCCGATGGGGTGCTCCGAGTTGGAAGTTCGTGCAGGGTCAAGGGGCAGATCCATGGGGAGCTTGCCCGGCGGATGCGGCCTCTACGTAGGGCTCGGCGCCGAAGCCCCGGCCGTTCGCTCCCGGTCTACGCCAGAACGTCAAGACGATCCTGTCAAACGACTGGACAAAGGGGCCGTCAACGCCCTCAACGGCGATCGCCCGAGCCTCAGGCCGATGACGCGGCTGCGCTCGAACCCGAGGACGTCACGGCTCCGGTGGGGCTTTCGGGGACTTCTCGGTCCGGTCGCGGTGGGCGGCGGCGCGGGCCAGTAGCAGCATCGTCACCGGCGTCGTGATGGTGATGAACAGGCCGATCAGCGCGTCGCGCAGGACCACGCGGCCCTCCACCAGCGTCAGAAGCAGCATCGACCCGCTCAGGATGAGGAAGGCGCCGAGCGTCGCCCCCAGCGTCGGGGCGTGGACGCGCTCGTAGAACGTCTTCAGGCGGATGAGCCCGAGCGCCCCGGTCAGCGCGAAGCCGGCGCCGGTCACCGCCAGAATCACGACGATCCAGGCCGCCCAGGCGGGCAGATCGGGACCGTTCACTGGATCACCTCGCCCTGCATCAGGAACTTGGCCAACGCCACGGTGGCGGTGAAGCCGATCATCCCGAGGATCAGCGCCGCCTCGAAATAGAGCCCGCTGCCGGTGCGCATGCCGTGCACCACGATCGCCAGCATGCCGTTGAGATAGAGCGTGTCGAGGCCGAGGATCCGGTCCTGGGCGCGGGGGCCGCGCAGCATCCGCCACGCCGCCAGCGCCATGGCCAGCACCAGCATGCCTTGGGCGAGGCCGAGGCCCCAGTCGAGGACGGTGGCGGCGCTCACGAGAAGATCTCCATCAGGGGGCGCTCGTAGCGGTCCTTGACCCGCCGGACCCAGCCCTCGCTGTCGGTGTCGTCGAGGAGGTGCATCAGCAGGCGCCCGGTATGGGAATCGTACTGGACCCAGAGGGTGCCGGGCGTGGCGGTCAGGATGATCGACAGCAGCGACAGGCCGAACGGCGTCCGCATCTCAAGGGGGATCGAGACGAAGCCGGTGCGACGCTCGCCGCGGTGCAGGCCGAGGATGATCCGGGCCACGTCGATGTTCGAGCGCAGCATGTCGTAGAGCACGGTCACGAGCAGCCGGAGCGCGAGGCCGGGGCGGCGCACCCGCACCGGCCGCGGGCGCAGAGCCCGCATCACCGCCGGTACGGTCAGCCCGACGAGAAGCGCGAGCAGCACGTTGCCCGGCGTCGGCGGCGCGTTCAGCAGCAGCCACATCAGGAACAGGGCTGCGGACAGGAAGGGATGCGGCAGCAGCGCGCTCATGAGCGGGCTCCCGAGGCGCCTGTGTCGAGGACGGCGCGGATGTAGTCCTGCGGCTGGGACAGCCACTGCACCGTCGCCTCGGCATAGGCGAGCGCCGGTCCGCCCCACAGGGCGAGCGCGACGCAGGCCGCCAGAAGCACGCTCAGGCTCGCGAGTTCAGGCGTGCGCAGCACCGGCGGCAGGTCGTCGTGGGGCACCCACAGGCTGAAGATGCCGAGCCGCACCAGGGGGATCAGGGTGCCGAGGCTGGAGAGCGTCAGCGCGGCGATCAGCCACCAGGCCGCGGCGGTCATGGTGCCCGAAGCGAGACCCGAGAAGATCGCGAGCTTGCCGACGAAGCCGGCGAGCGGCGGGATGCCGGCGAGCATCAGCGTGCAGACGAGGAAGCCGCTGCCCAGGATCGCTACCGCGGCGGGGATCGCCCGGCCGATCTCGACGGCGTCGGCATCGTCGAAGGGATCGCGGTACTCGTCGGCGAAGACGGGTTGCGCCGCGTCGGCCGGGTCGCGGCTGCGCTGGAGGATTTCCGCCACGAGGAACAGGGCGGCCGCGGCGAAGGTCGAGCCGACGAGGTAGTACAGCGCGCCCGAGAGCGCCTCGCCGCTGCCGGTGCCGAGCACGGCGAGCACCGTGCCCGACGAGATCATCACCGCGTAGCCCGCCGCACGGGCCAGATGGCGCGCGGCCAGGATGCCGATCGTGCCGAAGGCGATCGTCGCCAGACCCGTGGCCAGGATCCAGCTCTGGCCGAAGCCCTCGGAGCTGCCGGCGCCGAACAGCAGCAGGCTCAGGCGGATCACGACGTAGACGCCGACCTTGCTCAGGATCGCCAGGATCGCCGCGGCCGGGGCGGTGGCGGCGGAATAGGTGGTCGGCAGCCAGAAGCCGAGGGGCCAGGCGCTGCACTTGATGAGGAAGGCGATGCCGAGCACGGCGCAGCCGACCTCGAACAGGGCGGCCTCCGCCGGCGGGCTCGCGAGGCGCCGGGCGAGGTCGGCCATGTTGAGCGTGCCCATGGTGCCGTAGATCAGGCTGACGCCGATGAGGAAGAACAGCGACGCGACGAGGTTGACGGCGATGTAGCCGAGCCCCGCGCGGATCCGCGTCTCGCCCGAGCCATGCAGGACGAGCCCGTAGGAGGCCGCCAGCATCACCTCGAAGAACACGAACAGGTTGAATACGTCGCCGGTGAGGAAGGCGCCGTTCACCCCCATCAGCAGCAGCAGGAACAGGCCGTGGAAGCGCGGGCCCGCCCGGCCCCAGCGGGCGAAGGAGAAGACCAGGGCGGCAAGTCCCAGCACGCTGGCCAGCGTCAGCATCATCGCCGAGAGCCGGTCGGCCACCAGTACGATGCCGTAGGGGGCGGCCCAGTTGCCGAGATGATAGACCTCCGGCGCCGCGCTCACCCGGCCGACGAGGACGAGGGCGGTGGCGAGCAGCACCAGCACCGTGGCCAAGCTGATCGCCGCCTTCAGGCGATGCCGCCGCTCGTCCATCAGGAACATCGCCCCGGCCGTGGCGATCGGCAGCACGATCGGCAGGACGACGAGATGGTCGAACCACAGGGCCGCGCCGGGTCCGGTCAGGAGGGGCGCGTTCATGGATGCGGATTCTCCGGCGTGGGTTCGGCGTGGTGCGGCTCCCGGCCGTCGACGTGGTCGTTGCCGGTGACGCCGCGGGCAGCAAGCAGCACGACGAGGAACAGGGCGGTGAGCGCGAAGCTGATCACCAGCGCGGTGAGCACCAGCGCCTGCGGCACCGGATCGTCGACCGAGACGGTCTCCGGGCCGGTCTTGAGCACCGGCGGCGCGCCGACGGTCAGCCGGCCCATGGCGAAGATGAACAAGTTGACGGCATAGCTCAGCAGCGAGAGCCCGAGCGCCACCTGGAAGGTACGCGGGCGCAGCATCAGCCACACGCCGGAAGCGGCGAAGAGGCCGATTCCGGCCGACAGCACGATCTCCATTACGCCGTCTCCTCGGCGGCCCGCTCAGCTTCCGCCTCCGCGGTGCGGGTGCGGCGCAGGGACTGGTGGGCGAGCGCCACCAGCATCAGCGCGCTCGCGCCCACCACCAGCACCATGATCCCGAGGTCGAACACCAGGGCGCTCGCCACCGGCACCTTGCCGACGAGCGGCAGCTCCCAATAGGCGAAATAGGCGGTGAGGAAGGGCTGCCCGAACGCCCACGAGGCCGCGCCGGCCGCCACCGCGATCAGCAGGCCGAGGCCGATCCACGCGATCGGCTGAATCCGCAGGCGCTCCTCCACCCACTGCGCACCGCAGGCCATGTATTGCAGGATAAAGGCGATGGTGAGCGCGATGCCCGCCGCGAAGCCGCCGCCCGGCAGGTCGTGCCCGCGCAGGAACAGGTGCAGCGACAGGAGGACGATGAACGGGAACAGCCACGTCATCACCACCCGCGGCACGAGCAGGGCATCGGCGGCGGTGTCGCCGGGCTTGCGGCCCTCGCGGGCGCGGTCGTAGGCGTCGTGGTGGTGCTGCTGCTTCGGCCGCTCCAGGCTGTCGGGCGCCGGGCGGAAGCGGCGCAGCAGCGCGAACACGGTCAGCCCGACGACGCCGAGAACCGAGATCTCGCCGAGCGTATCGAAGGCGCGGAAATCCACCAGCAGCACGTTGACGACGTTGCGCCCGCCCGCCTGCGGATAGGCCTTCTCGACGAACCAGCGCGCGATGCCGTCGCCCGCCGGGCGGGTCATCACGGCGTAGGCGAGGCCGGCGAGCCCCAGGCCCGCGAAGCCGGCGATGCACAGATCGATGATGCGGCGGCGGCGCGCCCTCGCCCGCTCGGAGGCGGGCGCGGGGATCGCCGCGTCGCGCTTGGGCAGCCAGCGCAGGCCCAGCAGCAGCATCACGGTGGTGACGATCTCGACGAGGATCTGCGTCACCGCGAGATCGGGCGCCGAGAGCCAGAGGAAGGTCAGGCTGCTCACCAGCCCCGCCCCGCCGACGAAGATCGTGGCCGAGAGGCGGTGATACTTCGCCCGCTCCGCCGCACCGATGGCGCAGGCGCCGCCGACGAGCCACATCAGCGCGAAGGCGGGATCGAACGGCGTCAGCCGGCCCGGCGCGAACAGGTCGAGCCCGCGGGCCGTCCCCGCCGCCAGCGCCGCGAGCAGGGCTGCGAGGAACAGGATGCGCAGTTGCGGCTGGAGCCGCTCGGCCCCGAGCCCGCGCTCCAGCAGGCGGGCGCCCTTGGTCAGCCCGGTCATCGCGCGCTCGAACAGCCAGCCGCCGTCGAGCCGGTCCATGAGCCAGGGGCCGCCGCGGGGGTTGGTGTCGATGCGCTTGCCGAACAGGACGTAGAGCAGCACGCCGCCGACGAGCGCGGTCATGCTGAGCACCAGCGGCAGATTGAAGCCGTGCCAGATCGCGAGACTGTAGGTCGGGGCGTCCGCGCCGAACACCGCGCGCACGGCGCGTTCCAGGGCCGGCCCGATGGTGAGGTTCGGCACGAGGCCAATGGCGACGCAGGTGAGAACCAGGAGTTCGATCGGGATGCGCATCCATCGCACCGGCTCATGCGGCTCGTGCGGCAGGTCGTGCGGGGGCGGGCCGAAGAAGGTCTGGCGGATGAAGCGCAGCGAGTAGAGCATGGTGAAGGCGCTGGCGAGGGTCGCCAGCACCGGCAGGGCGAGGTGGATCGGGTGGTCGCCCATGTTGTCGACCGCCTCGGACAGGAACATTTCCTTCGAGAGGAAGCCGTTGAGCAGCGGCACGCCGGCCATCGCCGCGGCGGCGACCATGGCGAGCGTGGCCGTGTAGGGCATCGCCCGCCACAGGCCCGAGAGGCGGCGCATGTCGCGGGTGCCGGTCTCGTGGTCGATGATGCCGACCGCCATAAACAGCGACGCCTTGAAGGTCGCGTGGTTCACGGTGTGGAAGATCGCGGCGACCACGGCGAGCGGCGAGTTGAGGCCGAGCAGCAGCGTGATCAGCCCGAGATGGCTGATGGTCGAGTAGGCGAGCAGGCCCTTGAGGTCGTGCTGGAAGATCGCGCTCCACGAGCCGATCAGCAGGGTCGCCATGCCGGCGCTGCCGACGATCCAGTACCATGGCTCGGTGCCCGACATCACCGGCCACAGGCGGATCATCAGGAAGATGCCGGCCTTCACCATGGTGGCCGAGTGCAGGTAGGCGCTGATCGGCGTCGGCGCCGCCATGGCCCGGGGCAGCCAGATGTGGAACGGGAACTGCGCCGACTTGGTGAGCGCGCCCATGAGCACCAGCACCAGGGCCGGCAGGTAGAGCGGGCTGTTGCGGATCGTGTCGCCCGAGGCCAGCACCGTGGCGAGGTCGTAGCTGCCGACGATGCGCCCGATCAGGATCGTGCCCACCAGGAGGCACAGCCCGCCCGCGGCGGTGATGGTGAGCGACATCCGCGCTCCGTCACGGGCCGCTGCGTTGTCGTACCAGTAGCCGATCAGCAGGAACGAGACGATGCTCGTCAGTTCCCAGAACAGGACGAGCTGGATCAGGTTGCCGGCCAGCACGATGCCGAGCATCGCGCCGACGAAGGCGAGGAAGTAGGAGAACAACCGCGGCACCGGGTCGGCGGCGGCCATGTAGTAGCGCGCGTAGAGCACCACCAGCGCGCCGATGGCGAGCACCAGCACGCTGAACAGCCAGGCGAGCCCATCGAGCCGCAGGACGAGGTTGACGCCGAGGCTCGGCAGCCACTCGACCGCGTGGACGACGGTGCCGCCCTCGGCGAGTTGCGGCGTCAGAGCGAGAATGCAGCCGAGGCTGGCCAGCGTCACGAGCCCGGCGAGCAAAGCCGCGGCCGTGCGGGCATGGCTCGGCAGGGCACCCGTGAGCACGGAGCCCGCGAAGGGCAGGATCGCGGCGGCGGCGAGAAATGCGTTGGACGTCATCAACCCAGGCGAGATGCAGGCTCGGAAGCGGCCTGACGGATGGGAGGGGGCGGCGGCGCGTGCGAGCGGAACCGTCCACCCGGGCGGACGCGGCACTCGCAGGTGCATTTAGGGCATGCGGGAGGGTTCGACCGCAAGGGATTGGTGCGCGAAAGGCGAAATCGGCCCGATGGTTGCGCGGCGTGAGAAACCGCACGTGGCTTCCCGGTGCCCCGGAGCGCACCCGGATGGAAGCGAAAGCAACATCCGTTGGACAAGGAAGGGGTCGGCGCGACGGCCCGGTGCCACAAGGCCGTCCCGCGCTGGACCGGCCCTCCAATCTTGTAAAGAAATCCCGGGGCCAAGCCGCATGATCGTCAGAACCGCCGGTGCCACCGATCCGTCGCAGGCCGATCTGCTGGCATTGGGTGAGCGCATCTGGCTCGCGACGGAGATGGCCTGCGACCCGATCTGGGACCTGCACCCGGACCGTCTTGGCGTTCAGATGCCGCTGCAGACCGTGGGCGGTATCCTCGCGACCACCCGCGGCCGGTTCGAGCCCCAGGCGCAGATGGCGGCCCTACGGATCGCCGCCGGCCTCGGCGACGAGGCCGTGCTGCGGCTGACGGAGCGCCTGATCCGGGCGCGCGGGGCGCGGTCGGTTCTGGGCGCGCCCCGCTCCGTCTTCCTTCGCTCCCTCGTCACCCTGGCCGCGCGCTCCGACGGCCCGGAGAACGCCGTCTCGCTCCCGGTGTGATCCGGGCGTCGGGGTCAGAGCGGGAAGGCCGTCAGCGCCTGTTGGAGCGCCCGCCGTGCCGTCTGCCGCGCGGCGGCTTCCGTCTGCGTCTCCGACTCGATGGCCGGCACCCGGACCGTCGCCGCCACCTCGACGATGCCGCCATCCGCGTCCGACCGGTCGAACAGCACCCGGACCACGACCTGCCGCCGGCCGTCGATCACATCCTGCGTTTCCTGGGTCATCCGAACCGGCATCCGCGTCTCCCTCCGAGACAGCGGCGCCCGATGCGCCATCGCCGTCTCCGGCAGGACGAACGAAGCGCGCGGCCAAGCGTTGCTTCTGCGCCTTCGCGATCGACTGAGGCTATGGGCCGCGCGGGGATCGCGGGATGAAGGAACGAGGGCCGGCCCGCCCTTGGTCTTTCCCGGTCTCCGCCGGCCCCACCCCATCCCCAAAGGTGCCGATCCTCACCCGAGGAAACGCCGGTCGATTACCGTGCGAAGTCCCGAACGCGTCATGTCCCGGTCTCCGAAGTGTCCGGTGACGGGCCGGAGATCCCGTGCGACAAGGATTGCCCAGGCATGCCGATTGCAGAACCGGGGCGCAATGCAGTTCTCGACGGTTCCGGCCGTCTCGAGAGTCATGGTATGACGCTGTGTCCGATGAACGCCTGCTCCGCACCTAATTTCAAGAAGGGACGGAGACTTCGAAAATCGATTGCAAACGGGACCTCAGCCGGGGCGACGCCGCGCCACTGCCCCGACATCGGCACGATGCGGGCAATCGGCTACGCGCCCTCCGCGGTCCGGGGCATCGCGCGGAGGGTCGCGTGGTACCGCGAGAACCCGGCGCCGACCGAGACCAACCCGCTTCTGTGAGGACGCTCCATGTACAGTCTGGCGGGCAAGACCGTTTTCGTGGCGGGCCATCGCGGCCTCGTCGGGAGCGCCCTGGTGCGGCGTTTGAAGGCTGAGGATTGCGCGATCCTCACCGCGACCCGCGCGGAACTGGACCTGCGCGATCAGGCGGCCGTGCGGGCCTGGATGCGCGACCGGCGGCCGGACGCGGTGTTCCTGGCGGCGGCCAAGGTCGGCGGGATTCTCGCCAACGCGACCTATCCGGCCGACTTCCTCTACGAGAATCTGATGATCGAGGCCAACGTCATCGAGGCCGCGTTCCGCGAGGATGTCGGCAAGTTGCTGTTCCTCGGGTCGAGCTGCATCTACCCGAAATTCGCCGAGCAGCCGATCGTCGAGCCGAGACTGCTGACCGGATCGCTGGAGCCGACCAACGAGGGGTACGCGATCGCCAAGATCGCCGGGATCAAGCTCGCCCAGGCCTACCGCCAGCAGCACGACCGCGACTTCATCTCCGCCATGCCGACCAATCTCTACGGGCCGGGCGACAATTTCGACCTGACCTCGAGCCACGTTCTGCCGGCGCTGATCCGCAAGGCGCATGAGGCCAAGTGCTCCGGCGCGAAGGAGATGGTGATCTGGGGCACCGGATCGCCGCGCCGCGAGTTCCTGCACGTCGATGACTGCGCCGATGCCTGCCTCCACCTGATGAAGACCTATTCGGATGACGAGCACGTCAATGTCGGCTCGGGCGAGGACATCCCGATCTACGACCTGACCTGTCTCGTCTGCGACGTCGTCGGGTTCGAGGGCGAGATCGTGCGCGATCCGACCAAGCCCGACGGGACGCCGCGCAAGCTGATGTCGGCGGACAAGCTGCGCGGTCTGGGCTGGGCGCCGAGGGTGCCGCTGCGGGATGGCATCGCCGACACCTATGCGTGGTTCCGCGCCAACGTGGCCGAAGCGTGAGAGCCTGCGCAGGCGTGAAGCGGATGCCGTCCCTGCCTCCGAGGCTGACGCGCTGCGGATCAACCGGAACGACCCCTACCTCGTCCCCGCGGACGGGCCCGTGCGCACCGCCTGCCGGCGACCCGCAGTTCGAGCGTGCCGGAAAGCGTTCGACGTGGTCGGCTAATCCCAGGACAGGGAGCGTGCTCTCTGCTTCTCGAGCTCGGACAGCGCCGGAGCCGGTTCCGGTGCCTCGTCATAGGGAGCGTTCCTGAGCTCGTGAAAGAGGAACAGCACGGAAAGCAATCCGATGCCGATTGCGCCCCAAATGATCAATGACACGCTCGTCAACCGCCCCCGCCTGTCATTCGACTTTCATTAACCTAGATTAGTCACGGTCGACGGCCGAGGACAAGTGACGCGAGTCTTGCTTCTCAGAGGCGTCACGGAACCGTGATCGAGGCGTCGTTCCGGTTCGGCCGCATCACCGGCAGGCCATCAGGCTGATCTTGGCGGCCATCACCCGGCATCCGGCGGGGGAGAAGGCGCCCTCGTGGCCGAAGCCTGGGACGCTGACGGTCTCGCCGTTCCCGGCATAGGCACCCCAGCCGAGCATCGGGTCGAGGGCCGGGCCGACCGGCACGCTCTCGCTGCGCACGATCAGCACCGGCCCGGGATGCGGTCGCGGCTCATAGGCCAGGGCGAGGGCGTCGAGATCGTCGGTCACCTGCCAGAATGCTTCCTCCGGGTTCTCCGACGCGAGTCCGGCCCGATGCAAGCCGCGCCGCAGCCCGCGCCAGGCGCGGTTCGACCGCAGCCAGAGATGCGCCCGCGAGGCGAGATAGCCGGCCCCGTCGCGGCGAACGTGCCGGACGAGGGCGGCGAGGCGTCCGCGCCGGTAGGCCGCCGCGGCCCTGCGCTTCGCGGCGGGCGCGAGACGACGGAAATAGCCGGGCTCCCAGCAATCGATGAGGACGACGACGGCGACGTTCCGTCCCGCTTGTGCGAATTGGCGGGCGATCTCGAAGGCGAGGACGCCGGAGCGGCAGAAGCCGACGAGGCGGATCGGTCCCTGCGGCTGCGCGGCGTCGATCGCCGCACGGTAGGCGCCGGCCAGCCGCTCCAGCGTATCCTCCTGCCGGGGAACCCGGCTTTCCAGTTGCAGGGTCGCGAAGGGCTGGTCCGTCCCGAGCGCCTCGGCCAGGGTTCGGTAGAGTTCCTGATCGGCCGCGGCGTGGTGGATGGCGGTGAAGCCCGATCGCCCCGCCGCGTCGGGCGGCGCGTCCTGAAGCGACCGGTGCCGCATGCCGGCCGCAGCCTCGCCGTCGAGGAGGGCGCAGAGCCGCGCCACCGTACCCGCCTCGAAGAAGGACCAGAGCGGAACGCGCCGGCCCGTCTCCGCCTCGATCCGGGCGACGACCCGGGCGGCCAGCAGCGAGTGTCCGCCGACGGCGAAGAAATCCTCGTCGTCGGAGAGGTCGGGGCGGCCGAGCATCTCGCGCCAGATCGCGCGTACGGCCGGCCGAAGCGCGTCGGGGGCGCCGCCCGCCTCCGGAGCCGCCTCGGGCTCGATTCCCGCATTGGTCGTCTCCGGCGCAGGCGCAGTCTCGGCGGCAGGGCGTCCGACGCGTCCGGTCCAGGGTGCCGGATCGGGCAGGCGCACGCCGACCGCCGCGCAGGCCGAGCGTTCAAAATCCGCGAGCAGGCCGGCGACGGTCTGCGCCTCGTAGAGGCCGGCATCGTACTCGCAGGTCAGGCACCAGCCGGACGCGCTCGGTGCGAGTTCGAGATCGAGATCGAAGAAGGAGCCGGAGGCGGCGTAGTCGAGATCGACGAGGTGGATCGGCGCCTCTCCCTCGGCCGATCCGGCGGCGTGCGGCGTCTCGGCGGTCGGCCGCATGCGGACGTTGACCGAGACGAGCGGCGGCCGAAGCCCGTCGCGGCAGGGCGCCAGCGCCTGCACCACCCGATCGAACGGGGCGAGCGCGTGATCGCAGGCCTCAAGAATAGTCCGGCGCGTCGCCGCGAGCCGCTCGGCGAAATGCGTCTCGCCCTCACCGCTCTCGATCCGCAGGACCAGCGTGTTGACGAAGGAGCCGACGACGCCTTCCAGCTCGATCTCGTCGCGCCCGAGCACCTGTGTGCCGATGGCGATGTCGCGGCGCCCGCTGCGCGCGCCGAGGAGCCCCAGCAGGACGGTACAGGCGAGGACGAAGGGGGTGGCGCCGTGCGCTCGGGCGCAGGCCTCCAGGCGCTCCCCGAGTTCGGCGGGAAGCCGGCGGGTCTCGGCGGCGAAGCGGCGTTCCCGACCGGCGCGGCGCGGATGGTCCGGCGGCAGTTCGAACGGCGTCAGGTCGCGCAGGGATCGCGCCCAGAAGGCGAGATCGCGCTCCGCCGCCTCGGCCATGGCGGGGGAGACCTCCCATTCCGCGAAGTCGGCATAGTGCAGGGGCGGCGGTGCCAGACTCGGCTGCTGTCCCCGGATCAGGGCCGCGTAGATGGCGATGAATTCCCGCGCCAGCACCACCATCGACCAGCCGTCGCAGACGCTGTGATGGGCGGTGACGAGGAGCAGGGAATCGCCACGTCCGAGCCGCAGCAGGGTCACGCGCATGAGCGGCGCGCGGGCCAGATCGAACGGCTTGCCGGCCTCCGCGTCGGCGATCGTCCTTGCCTCGCCGAGGCGGTCGCCGGGCAGGCCCGACAGGTCGATCTCGGAGAAGGGCAGCGCCACTGTCCCGGCGATCCGTTGCACCGGTCGGCCGCCTTCCCCGACGATCGCGGTCCGCAGCGCCTCGTGCCGGTCGATGAGGTGGCGGAAGCTGCGGACGAGGATCTCCGCATCGAGCCGGCCGGCGATGCGCCAGCGGGCGGCGACGTGCAGGCTCGGATCCCCCGGCCGGAGCTGATCGAGCAGCCAGAACCGGGTCTGGCTGTGGGAGCAGCGGGCGGTGAAGGCGTTGCCGTTCTGTGTCTCGCCGCTCAGGGCCGGCGTCTCCTGCGTGAAATGCCGCATCGCGCCCCTTCCTCACGCTTGGCCGAATATCGGGCCGACGGCGGCGCGATCGACCTCCGGAGGCTGCGGGCGCCGGATCGGCTGGATCGGCGCGCGCCCGGCGGCGGGTGGCTCACCGCCCTCCCCGAGGCGGCCCCGCAGCAGGGCCGCCACCCGGGCGATGGTGCGCTCCTGAAACAGGTCGCCGGCGCTGAGCGGCAGGTTCTCGCGTCGCGCCCGGGCGGTGATGCGGAACACGGTGAGCGAGTCCGCGCCCAGCGCGATCAGGTCGTCGTCCCGCGCGACCGCCGCGAGGCCCAGCACCTCCCGCCAGATCGCCGCCAGAACGGCTTCCAAGTTCGCGTCCGATGCCGCATCCCCGCCATCGCTCGGAGGCGTCTGCGGAGTCTTGAGCGGCAGCGGCGTCGCGAGGCCCTGCGGCCCAGCGCCCGGCGCGGGCAGCGCCCTGCGATCGACCTTGCCGCTCGCAGTCAGCGGCAGCCGGGAGAGCCGGACCCATTCCGAGGGGATCATGTAGTCCGGCAATTCGCGGGCGAGCGCGGCGCGCAGGTTGCGCAGGGTCGGGGCCGCCTCGGCCTCGGGCCGCACGAAGTAGCAGACGAGGCGCTCTTCGCCGCCCGCGTCGGGGCGCAGCACCACGACCGAGTGCAGGCCCGTCTGGCGCAGGAGCACCGCCTCGATCTCGCCCGGTTCGATCCGGTAGCCGCGCAGCTTGATCTGGTGATCGGCACGGCCAAGGATTTCGATGCGCCCGTCCGGCCGGTAGCGCGCCCGGTCGCCGGTGCGGTAGAGCCGGGCGCCGGGCCATTCCGGCAGGGCGCTCGCGATGAAGCTCCGCTGCGTCAGGTCCGGGCGGCCGAGATAGCCGCGGGCGAGCCCGACGCCGCCGATCAGCAACTCCCCCGTGACCCCGACCGGCACCGGCTCGCCCTGCGCATCGAGGATGAAGAGGCTGGTGTTGTCGATCGGCCGGCCGACCGTGATCGCCGCGTCACCGGGCTCGATGCGCGCGGCCGAGGACCAGATCGTCGTCTCCGTCGGTCCGTACAGGTTCCACAATTCGCCGCCGCCCTCGAGGAGGCGTCGGGCGAGGTCGAGCGGCAGCGCTTCGCCGCCGCACAGCATCTTGAAGCCGGGCCGGGAGCGGAACCCCGCCTCCAGCAGGAGACGCCACGTCATCGGCGTCGCCTGGAGCAGCGTCGCGCCGCTGCGCTCCATCCGGGCGAGAAGCGCGTGGCCGTCACGGATTTCGTCGGCGGAGGCGAGCACGATCGCAGCGCCGCGGATCAGCGGCAGGAGCAGTTCGAGCCCGGCAATGTCGAAGGTCACGGTCGTCACCGCCAGGAGCCGGTCGTCGCGGCCGATCCCCGGTGCCCGCGCCATCGAGAACAGCAGGTTGGAGAGGCCGCGATGGAGCACCTCGACGCCCTTCGGCGCGCCGGTCGTGCTCGATGTGTAGATCAGGTAGGCGGGCCGGTCCGCCGGAACCGGGGGAAGGCGGCCCGGCGCCGGCCCGTCGAGGCGATCGACCTCGATGATCCGCGGCCCTCCCTCCGGCATCAGCGCGCGGTCGGCAGCGCGGGTCAGCATCGCCCCGACGCCCGCATCCGCGATGATGCCGGCACGCCGGGCAGGCGGCATCACCGGGTCGAGCGGGACGTAGGGGATGCCGGCCCGGAGCGCGCCGAGCATCGCCGCGACCAAGCCGGGTGAGCGCTGCATCAGGATGCCGACACGGGTGCCCTCCGGCAGATCACCCGCTCGCAGCGCGCCCGCGACGCGGTCGGCCCAGGCGTCGAGGGCGCCGTAGGTGACCGTCTCCTCGCCGAAGCGGATCGCGACCCGGTCCGGATGGCGCCGGGCGTGGAGCCGGAAGCCGCGCATCGCCCCGACTTTGAGCGGGTGGGCGGTCTCGGTGGCGTTCCAGTCCACCAGCATGGTCTGCCGCTCCGCCGGAGTGAGGAGCGGGACGCGACCGACCGACTGCGCGGGATCGCGGGCGAGGTGCCCGAGCAGGGTGAGATAATGCCCGATCCAGCGCTCGATCGTGGACGGTTCGAACAGGGCGCGGTTGTAGGTGGCGTCGAGGGTGATCCCGTCCGCGGTCTCGCTCAGGCTGAGGGTCAGTTCGAAGGTCGAGAAGCGTTTCGGGGCCGGGGCGAGCCTGCCGCGCAGGCCAGCTCCGAAATCGAGGCCGTCTCCGAAGTTCTGAAGGTTGAACTGCACCTGCGCCAGCGGCGGGCGCGCCGGATCGTGCGGCCGGTCGAGGTGGCGCAGCAGCCGCCCGAGGGTGCAGTCGGCGTGGGCGGCGGCCCCCGCCAGGGCCGCGCCGGTGCGGGCGAGATGGGCCGCGAAGGGCTCCGCCGGATCGATCCGGGCCCGCAGCGGCAGTAAATCGGCGTGATGCCCGACGAGCCCCGGCGCGCCGCATCGCGGCTGCCCGGCCATCGGCACGCCGACAACGAGGTCGTCCTGGCCCGAAAGCCGGGCGAGCAGGACTTGGAAGGCCGCGAGCAGCGTTGCGGTCAGCGTCTGCCCCTGGCGGGCAGCGAGATCCTTGAGCGCGGCGACGAGCGGCGGCGCGAGGCTGGCGCTCCGGGTGTCGCCGGTGAAGCCCCGCAGCTTCGGTCGCGGATGGTCGGTCGGCAGATCGAGCGGATCCGGCCGATCCGCGTAGAGCCCGGCCCAGTATTCCAGCGCCTGGCCCGCCTCGCCCTCGGACCGCTGATGCGCATCGCAGGGCGGTGCCGGCGCCAGCCGCTCCGGACCGGAGCGGTAGGCGATCGCGATCTCCTCGGCCAGGACCGCGAAGGACCAGCCGTCGCAGGCGATATGGTGGGCCGCGAGCACGAGGACGTGCCGATCCTCGTCGAGGCGGACGAGATCGGCCTGTGCCACCGGACCGGAGACGGGATCGAACGCGTGGTCCGTCTGCGCGTGGAGATGTGCCGCGAAGGCGGCCCCCGGATCGACCTCGCGCGACATGTCGCTCGACCGCACCGGCACCGCGCCGTCTGGATCGATCCGCACCGACTCGCCGCCGGGAGAGACGCGGCTGCGCAGGGCACCGTGACGTCCGAGCACCGCCCGCGCGGCCGCCAGGAGACGCTCGGCATCGAGCGGCCCTTCCAGGCGCAGCGTCACGACCTCGGTCATCGCGGCGTTGGCCTCCGCGCCGAACTGCGCGGCCATCCAGATCTCGGCCTCGCCGTCGGTCAGCGGTCGCGGCGCCTCGCGATCCGCGGCTGATGACATCGACGGAGACATCGGCACAGGCGCCGGCAGAACGGCCTGCGGCGCGGGCTGGCCCATCCGGGCGGCGGTGACGGTCAGCGTCAGCGTGCGGAGCTGCTCCTCCACGACGCGGCACACGGCATCGAGCTGTTGCCGGAAGACCTCCTGCAGCTCCGCCGGCGTCAGCGTCGCAGGCGCCGGGCTCGGGTCCCCCTCACCGCTTCCGCCGGACGCGGCAACGGGACCCGGCATGACCCGAAGAACAGCCTCGCGGTGAATGGAGGTGCTGTCGATGCGGGACATTCCGATCCTCGTCTGGCCGTGCGGCTCATCGACGAGGGCCGGAGCGGCGGATGCGCAACCCGCCGGGCGTTCCCCACGCGCGTCCCGCCGCGCCGCCGGGATCGAACCGGGCGTTGTCGACGATCGGGACACCGATGCGGTCCGCCTGCCTTCGAGTGATGAGCAGGTGAAACATCGCGCTGCCGGAGGTGGCGACCGGTGTCTCGTCCGGTTTCCTCAAGCCGCCGAAAGACGTTTTCGCGACCATACCAGCGGGGCGGAGGCGATCATCTGCCTCCTTGGGAGTAGTGCTTCTCCTCTTTTTTCCCGGATCGCGTCGACGCGCGCCGAGACGCTGCGCGGGTCGTTTCAAAGGGCGGAATTGCGCGTCTTCTCCGCGGCTGCAGTGCCGGCGATGCGTGCCTCCAGGCGCTCGATCGCCGCGCGCACCAGGGCTCTCGATGCGTGCAGCGTGCCGAGTTCGACCGAGGACATCGCCAGCATCACCGGCAGGAGACGGTCGGTCGGCCGTCCGTCGTCGCCGAACAGGCGCAGGTCGTCATCGGGCTTGAGCCCGACGCTTCCGGCGACGCGCGCCGCGTAGTTGCGGATCCGGGTCTCGTCGCTGGAGCAGACGGGCGCCGGCACGCTGAGATCGAGCAGGCTCCCCTTCGGCAACGAGGCCGCGATCGAGGGCAGGGCCGCTGCCTCCGCCGTCAGCCGGTCGGGCGCCAGCAGGGCGGCGGGGTTGACCGCTCCGGAAACGGTGGCGCGGACCGGAGCGGCCGGCCGGCTCCCAGTCTTCGCAGTCGCCGTCCCGGCGCTCGTGAGCGCGGTCCTGAGGACCGTCTCAGGGGCCGCCTTGGGCGCCGACTTGGGCGCCGCTTCGGCGAGGCCCGTCGCGATGTCGGCGGCGGGCTTCGGTACGGAGACCGGAGGCGCTGCGCGGGGCGCGCGTCCCGGATGCCCGGCGAGCCGTGCGCGGGCCGACCACGGCTGTACCCGCAGCCCCGTCGCCACGACTGGCGCGGCCCGCGCCACCCCGCCCCGGCCGTGCCGGGCGAGGAAGCGGGCCCGCAGGGTGCCGCCTATGCCCCGCGGCGCGACGTCCTGGGAGACCGCGGCCTGCGGCCGCCGTGCCGGTGGCTTCGCCGCCCCGTGGACGGGAGCCGCCGCTGCGACCGGGCGGGGTGCGCCGCATTCGGCGGGCGCCCAGCGGCGGACGATGGCGAGCGCCGAGCGCCGCCCGTATTCGCGCTGGTAGCGTCGCAAGAGCTGCGCCGCCGCATCCGCCCCATCCGCGGCGGTGGCGAAGCCGGTATGGCCTTCCGCATCGCCGCCGAGTTCGCCGCTCCAGCCCGCCTGCTTGATGCACCAGTAATTGTTGAGTCGCACGCAGCGGGCCACGAAACCCGGCTCCGTCGCCGCGTGCCGGACGACGAAGGCGAGCGAGCCCGGCGCGAGATTCTCGCCGGCCTGTTCCCGCCAGTTCGAGACCGCCCGCGCCACGAGACTCAGGCTCGGCGGGGGCGTCGGCGCCGCCTCGGCCGTGCGGGGAAGCGCCGGCAGACGGGCCCGCGCGGCGTCCACCGCGGGCTCGATCCGCGGCATCAGCGTCGTCAGGGCGAGGAGCGTTTCGAGGAGCACGCCGGTCTTCCCTTACGCAATGCCAGCTCGGCCGTTCTCATCAGGAACGGCGCGAGGGGCCGAAGGGTTCGGCGGTTGTCCGCGAAACCTCAATCGTCCTCCATCTCCGCCGCGAGCTGGCGCGGGCGCACGAACCGTCGGAGACGCGCACCGCCGGCGGCGATGTCGGCCCAGTCCTCGGCATCGAACTCGAGCACGGCGAGCGCGGCGGTCGGGAATTTCTCGCGCAGATCCCGCATCAGGTCCTTCGGCCCCTCCCCCGCGAGCCGCTGGGCGAGATCGCCCAGGCCGGGATTGTGGCCGATTACGAGCAGGCTCGCCGCCTCCGCCGGGGCGGAGCGAATCGCGTCGAGGATGCGCGCGGCCGCCGCCTCGTAGATCGAGGGCACCGTCTCCATCGGCATGTCGGCGAGTTCCGCCCGCACGATCTCCCAGGTCTCCTGCGTGCGCCGGGCCGGAGAGACCATGGTGTGGTCGGGCTGCAGCCCTTCGCGGGCGATATAGGCGCCCATCAGCGCGGCGGCCGCGCGGCCGCGATCATTCAGCGGCCGGTCGTGATCGGACACGCCCTGCGGATAGGCGGATTTGGCGTGGCGCAGGAGGAGCAGACGGCGCATCACTGGAAGCCCGCCACGGCGTGCGGGACGTAGGGCGCTTCGAGCCGAGCGATCTCGTCGGGCGTCAGCGTGAGGGCGAGGGCCGCGGCCGCGTCGTCGAGATGCTGCGGCTTCGAAGCCCCGACGATGGGTGCGGCGACGCCCGGCTTCTGGATCACCCAAGCGAGCGCCACCTGCGCCCGGGGCACGCCGCGGGCGCGCGCCACCTCGGCCACCGCCTCGACCACCTTGCGGTCGGCCTCGACCGTGGCGTCGTAGAGGTTCTTTCCCACCAGATCGCTCTCCTGCCGGGCGCTACCGGCATCGGAGTCGCGGGTCAGCCGGCCGCGGGCGAGCGGGCTCCAGGGCAGCAGGGGGATGCTCTGGTCGACGCAGAGCGGGATCATCTCCCGCTCCTCCTCGCGGTGGAGCAGGTTGAGGTGGTTCTGCATCGTCGCGAAACGCGTCCAGCCGTTCAGGTCGGCGGTGTAGAGCGCCTTGGCGAACTGCCACGCGAACATCGACGAGGCGCCGATATACCGGGCCTTGCCCGCCTTCACGACGTCGTGCAGCGCCTCCAGCGTCACCTCGATCGGCGTGGCGTAGTCCCAGCGGTGGATCTGATAGAGATCGACATAGTCGGTGCCGAGCCGCTTCAGCGAGGCGTCGATCGCGGAGAAGATCGCCTTGCGCGAGAGGCCGCCGGCATTGGGCTGGCTCTTGAGCGGGTAGAAGACTTTGGTGGCCAGCACGAGGCTGTCGCGATCCGCGTAGTCCTTCAGCGCGCGGCCGACGATCTCCTCGGACGTGCCGTCGGAATAGTAGTTCGCGGTGTCGAAGAAGTTGATCCCGAGATCGAGTGCCCGCTTGATCAGCGGCCGGCTCTCCTCCTCCCGCAGGGTCCACGGATGCGGCCCCCGCTCCGGCACGCCGTAGGTCATGCAGCCGAGGCAGAGGGGTGAGATGTCGAGGCCGGTTCGGCCGAGTTTCTTGGTCTGCATGAGCGATCACGCGGTGGTCGGGCGGAGACCTTTACCTGGGGCGGCGGAGCCGATCGTCACCCGCCCCGCCCCTCGCGGCGCATCATGAAGGCGAGCTTCTCGAACAGGCTGACATCCTGCTCGTTCTTGAGCAGCGCGCCGTGCAGCGGCGGGATCAGCTTGCGGCCGTCACGCTCGCGCAGGGTCTCGGGCTGGACGTCCTCGGAGACGAGGAGCTTGAGCCAGTCGAGCAGTTCCGAGGTCGAGGGCTTCTTCTTCAGGCCCGGCACTTCGCGGGTCTCGAGGAACACCCGCAAAGCCTCCTCGACGAGGCGGTGCTTGATGCCCGGGTAATGCACCTCGACGATGGCCTTCAGCGTCTCGGCGTCGGGAAACTTGATGTAGTGGAAGAAGCAGCGGCGCAGGAAGGCGTCCGGCAGCTCCTTCTCGTTGTTCGAGGTGATGATGACGATCGGCCGGTTTTCCGCGCGGACCGTCTCCCCGGTCTCGTAGACGTGGAACTCCATCCGGTCGAGTTCGGTCAGCAGGTCGTTGGGGAACTCGATATCGGCCTTGTCGATCTCGTCGATCAGCAGCACCGGCCGCTGCGGCGCCGTGAACGCCTCCCACAGCTTGCCGCGGCGGATGTAGTTGGCGATGTCCGACACCCGCGGGTCGCCGAGCTGCGAGTCGCGCAGCCGCGAGACCGCGTCGTATTCGTAGAGGCCCTGCTGCGCCTTGGTGGTGGACTTGATGTTCCACGTCAGCAGCGGCGCGCTCAAGCCTCGGGCGATCTCTTCCGCCAGCACCGTCTTGCCGGTGCCGGGCTCGCCCTTCACCAGCAGCGGGCGCTCCAGCACGATCGCCGCGTTGACCGCCGTGGTGAGGTCGGGCGGCGCGACGTAGGACTCGGTTCCGGTGAAGCGCATGGGGCCTCGCGTCGGGGAAGGGGATCGACCCGCAGTAACCCGGTGCGAAGCGGCTCGGCAACCGGTCCGCGCGCCGGCCCCGCTGCTCTCCGCTTAAAGCGTCTTGCCGTCGTGCCAGACGCAGTTGGTGGCCAGGATCCCGAGATTGACGTCCGACTTCTGCGGCTGCGGCAGGGTCTTGCCGTCCATGGCGAGATCGATCTTGATCTCGACCTGCCCCTTCGACTCGTTCGAGCGGCGGGAGAAGTAGCAATATTGCTGGAACGGCCGCTCCTCGTTGGCCTTGAAGTTCCAGCCGGTGACGATCTGCCCGTCGAGATAGGGCACCTGCTTGAACACGGTGAACGTCGTGTTCACCGGCGCCTGCGAGGCCGGGGCGGCGTCGGCGCCGAGCTGGGCCTTGGTCGGGGTGGGCACGGCGTTGGCCTTCTGCGCCGGCAGGCCTTCGAGCTTCAGGGTGTTATCGGTCAGCGTCACCTCGCCCTTGGTCTTGAGCGTCACGTCGGCGAGCGCCGTCTGCATGGCGCTGGCAATCTTCTCCGCCGCCGAGTCGAACTGGTTCATATAGGCGTAGCCGTAGCAGGCCGCGCCGATGCCGATCCCGGCCAGCGCCGAGAAGGCCCCTGCCCCGACGGCGCGCAACAGGAAGGCGCGGGCGAAGTGCATCCGCGCCTCGGCCCGCAGGCGGCCGTTGACGTGCTGCGCCAGCACGATGTTCTCGTGCGTCCCCTCGGTATGGATGCTCATGGCCGGGCGCTTGCCTCAGGATCTTACGCGGTGACGCCGGTCGGGGCGTTGCCGGAGGTGTTGGCGGGCGGCGGGGGCGGCGGCACGACGGGGGCCGTGCGCCGTTCCAGCGGGATCACCGAGGCGTCCCGCGTCACCGGCCTCGGCTGGGCCAGCGCCATCTCCTGGCGCACGCCGTCGGCGATCGAGGCGAGCAGGTAGGGCGTGGCTTCCGGGTCCACGGCGGCGCCGAGGTCGTCCTCGTCCATGAAGGTCTTGCGAACCGAGACCGCCGACAGCGCCAGGATCGTCGAGGCGAAGGCGGCGCAGAGCGCGGGCACGAACACGAAGATGCGCAGGAAGGCGTGGACCTGCGCGTCGGTCACGTCGATCGGATCGACGCCGTAGACCATCGCGGTGAAGGAGTGGAGCTGCGAGCGGTTGACCGAATTGCGGTAGGCCTGCTCGGCATCGGCGACCTTGCGGTCGGCGGCGCCCCGGTCGAGGAGTCCGCGCGCCTTGCGCGCCTCCTCCAGCTCCTTGACGATGGCGCTGCGGTCAGTGCCCGCCTTGGCCACCGCGGCGTTGAGGGTCGCGGTGCGCGGGTCGGTGACGCATTTGAGATTCGAGTAGCGCATACCGCGGCTGTTGGTGCCGTAGACCCGCTCGCAGCGCTGCGCCGGCAGACCGGCGAGCTGCGAGGCGTTCTCCGCCGAGCGCTTCTCGATCTGCTCCAGCTCGTTCGTGTACTGCTCGACCCGGGCATTGGCCGCGGCGATGCGGGTGTCGATGCTGTCGCGGTCGGCCTGCGCGTCCTTGAGGGCGGTCTTGGCCTTGGCCGCGTCCATCAGGCGGGGATGGAACATCATCTCGCCGAGCTGCGACACCGACTTGGTGGTCACGCCCGCGGCGAACACGATGCCGATGATCGCCAGCCCCTTCACGAACCACGAGCGCTGCGTGCGCGCCAGGATGCCGAGCGGCACCCGGCACAGCTCCACCGCGGCGTAGACCAGCGGCGCCAGCAGCATGAAGTAGAAGGCGCGGTCGTCGCCGTCGCTGTAATAGCCCGCGAACAGCCATGCCCCGGCGAGCGAGGCGCCGATCACCATGAACTCCACGAGATAGGCGATGGCGACGTAGCCCCACTTGATGCGGTAGCCGCGTTCGATGTCGCGCTGATGCTTCCAGCGCTGCTGGTCGAGCACCCAATCGCGCCGCTCGCGCTGCACGTCCCGGCTCGGAGGCGTCTTGGAGAAGAGATTCATGGGCCTAAGACTGCTGCGGGCCTCCGGCGGAGCCGGCGGACCTGCCATCCCCTAACATCGCGTTACCCGAGCGTAAGCGCGTATTGTGCCGAAGTTGTGCCGACGCGGCGATGAGCGGTGGATGGCACGCGTGAGCGGCCGTCCCGGATGAAACCAGGGCGCGAAATCGGCGCATCGCGCGCGGAAAACGGTTGCCCCGCCACCGGCTCGCCGCCCATGATGGTGCCGGATCCCTCCCGCGTCATCGATCGGCATCGATGCTGCAAGGAGCCGGGCCGCCCCTCTCCTTCCCTTCAGGCGTCAGCGTATCAGCCCGATGACCGACCCCGTGCAGGCCGGAACCCAGATCGCCGCGGAAGCGGGCGCGCATGCGGGCGGCTACCGGGAGGCGATCCTGTTTCTCGTCACGGCCGGCATCGTCGTGCCGCTGTTCCACCGCCTGCGGGTCAGCCCGGTGCTCGGCTTCATCGGTGCGGGCGCCCTGCTCGGCCCCTTCGGCCTCGGGCGCTTCGCCGAGACGTATCCGTGGCTTGCCCCCTTCACCATCGGCAATCGGGCGGAGATCGCGCATCTCGCCGAATTCGGCGTCATCTTCCTGATGTTCATGATCGGGATCGAGCTGTCCTGGGAGCGCCTGCGGGTGCTGCGCCGGCTCGTCTTCGGCCTCGGTGCGATCCAGGTGATCGCCTCCGCCGCCCTGATCGCCGCGATCCTCGTCGCCCTGGACCAGCCCGTGGCCGGGGCGGTGCTGGTGGGTCTGGCGCTTGCACTCTCCTCCACCGCCGTGGTGCTGCCGGTGCTCGCCGAGCAGAAGCGGCTCGGCACGCCGGCCGGGCGCACCAGTTTCGCGATCCTGCTGTTTCAGGATCTCGCCGTCGCACCGATCCTGTTCGCCATCGCCGTGCTCGGCCGAAAGGATGGCGGGGATCTCGGCGGCGCGCTGGCCCTGGCGCTCGGTCAGGCGGCGGTCGCCCTTGCGGTGATCGTCGTGGCCGGCCGCGTGGCCCTGCGTCCGCTGTTCCACCTCGTGGCCCGCACCCGCTCGCCCGAACTGTTCATGGCGGCCTGCCTGCTCGTGATTGTCGCGACCGCCCTGGTCGCGGCCGGCAGCGGCCTGTCGATGACGCTGGGCGCCTTCGTCGCCGGCCTGCTGCTGGCCGAGACCGAGTATCGCCGGGCGATCGAGGCGACCATCGACCCGTTCAAGGGGCTGCTGCTCGGGGTGTTCTTCGTCTCGGTCGGCATGAATCTCGACCCGGCCCAGCTCGTCTCCGCGCCCGGCGCGATCCTCGGCCTGTCGGTCGGCCTCCTCATCATCAAGGGCGCGGTGGTGCTGGCCGGCGCCCGCATCATGAAGCTGTCCCAATCGGTCGCCCTGGAGACGGCGCTGCTGATCGGCCCCGGCGGCGAGTTCGCCTTCGTGCTGATCGGCGGGGCGATGGCGACCGGGCTGGTCCCGGAGCCGGTGGGCGGTGCGGCCCTCATCGTCACGACGGTGACCATGATCGCGATCCCCGGCCTCGCGGCGCTCGCCCGCCGGATTGGCGGTCGCGTCTCGCGGGAGCAACTCGCCCGTGAGCGGGCCGAGCCGCTGCCGGAGCCGGACCCGCAGGAGAACCGGGTCATCATCGCCGGCTACGGCCGGGTCGGGCGGCTCGTCGGCGAGATGCTCAAGCGCCACGACATCCCCTACATCGCCCTCGATTCCGATCCGGCGCGGGTCGCCGAGCAGCGGCGTTTGGGCAGCCCGGTCTATTTCGGCGATTCGGCCAATGCGGAGATGCTGCTGCGCTGTGGCGTCGCCACCGCCCGCGCCCTCGTCGTGACCCTCGACAATTCCCGCGCCGTGGAGGCGGTGGTGCAGGCTGCCCGTGCCGAGCGGCGCGACCTCACCATCGTCGCCCGCGCCCGCGACGCGCGCCACGCGACGCAGCTCTACGAGATGGGCGTGGACGACGCGGTGCCCGAGACGATCGAGGCCTCGCTCCAGCTCTCGGAAGCGGTGCTCGTCGATGTCGGCGTGCCGATGGGCCACGTCATCGCCTCGATCCACGACCGGCGTGACGAGTTCCGCACCATGCTCAAGCGGAAGGAGGCGGAGGCCCGTCCCGTCTTCCGCGCCCGCCGCACGGTCGGCAAGGGACGCGAGACGCCGCCCGAGGCCAAGGCCGCCGAGCCGGCCCCGCATCCGCGGCCCCTCGGCAAGAGCGCCTGAGCGGGCTTCCCTCAGGCCTCCGGCAGGGCGGCGACCAGAGCCCGAAAGCGGTCCCCGCGGACCTCGAAGTTCGGGAACTGATCGTAGGAGGCGCAAGCCGGCGAGAGCAGCACGACGGGCGCGTCCGTAGCAGAGGCGCGGGCGGCCTGCGCGGCGGCGGCGGTGGCGGCTTCCAGCGTGTCGCAGCGGGTGAAGGGCAGGCGCCCGTCCAGCGTCGCGGCGAAGGCGTCGCTCGACGCGCCGATGAGGTAGGCGTGCGCCACCCGGTCGAAGAGCGGGGCGAGCGGCTCGATGCCGCCCTCCTTCGCCTTGCCGCCGACGATCCAGTGGATGTCGCGGAAGGCGAGCAGCGCCTTCTCGGTGGAATCGGCGTTGGTCGCCTTGGAATCGTTGACGAACAGCGTCGGGCCGATCCGGCGCAGGGGCTCCATCCGGTGGGCGAGCCCCGGGAAGCTCTTGAGGCCGGCGGCGATCTCAGCGCCGGAGAGGCCGAGCCGGAGCGCGGCGGCGACCGCCGCCGCGGCGTTCTGAAGGTTGTGGTCGCCGAGCAGGGATTGGATGCCGGAGATCTCGGCGATCACGGCGCCGTCGGGGCCGCGCACGGCGCCGGCACTGCAGACGTAGTCGCCCGCCGCGTCGCCGTGGCCCTCGACATGGAGGCGGATGCGTTCCCCCCTACGGCGCCCGGCGATGGCCGCGCAATAGGCGTCGTCGACGCCGATCACCGCGAGGTCGGAGCCGGCCACCAGCCGCTCCTTGATCGCGGCGTAGTTCTCCATGGTGCCGTGGCGGTCGAGGTGGTCCGGCGTCAGGTTGAGCAGGATGCCGACGCTGGGGTTGAGCGAGGGCGTCAGGTCGATCTGGAACGAGGACAACTCGACCACGTGGACGCGATTTTCCGCGGGCGGCGCCAGCGATAGGACGGCGGTGCCGATATTGCCGCCCATCTGCACGTCGCGGCCGGCATGGCGCAGCAGGTGGGCGGTCAGTGCAGTGGTGGTGGATTTTCCGTTGGTGCCGGTGATCGCCACGAACGGCGCCTTGGGCGCGAGCGCCGCGCGCTCGCGGCAGAAGATCTCGATGTCGCCGATGATCGGGATGCCGGCCTGTTGCGCCAACCCGACGGTCCAGTGCGGCTCGGGATGGGTCAGCGGCACGCCCGGCGCCAGAACCAGGGCGGAGAAGCCCGACCAGTCGGCGTCGTTGAGGTCGGTGACGGTGATGCCCTGCTCGCGGGCGCGGTCGCGGCTGCCGGCATTGTCGTCCCAGGCCAGCACGTCGGCGCCGCCCGCGAGCAGCGAGCGAACGGTGGCGAGCCCGGACCCGCCGAGGCCGAACAGGGCGAGTTTCTGGCCGGCGAAGGTGGTGGCTGGCGTCATGGTTCCTGTCTCTCGTGCCCCGCCGCTCAGCGCAGCTTCAGCGTGGCGAGCCCGACCAGTGCCAGGATCACGGCGATGATCCAGAAGCGGATCACGACCTGCGGCTCCTTCCAGCCCTTCTGCTCGAAATGGTGGTGGATCGGCGCCATGCGGAAGACGCGCTTGCCCGTGAGCTTGAACGAGGCGACCTGGATGATCACCGACATGATCTCCAGCACGAAGAGGCCGCCGACGATGGCGAGCACGATCTCGTGCTTGGCCGCCACCGCGATGGCGCCGAGCAGGCCGCCGAGCGCCAGCGAACCGGTATCGCCCATGAAGATCTGCGCGGGCGGTGCGTTGAACCAGAGGAAGCCGAGCCCCGCCCCGATCACCGCGCCGCAGACCACGGCGAGTTCGCCGGTGTCGCGGACGTAGTTCACCTGCAGGTAGCCGGCGGTGAAGGAGTTGCCGACGAGGTAGGCGATGACGCCGAAGGTGCCGCAGGCGATCATCACCGGGACGATGGCGAGGCCGTCGAGGCCGTCGGTGATGTTGACCGCGTTGCCCGCGCCGACGATCACGAAGGCGGCGAACGGCACCCAGAACCAGCCGAGGTTCAGCAGCGCGTCCTTGAAGACGGGGAAGGCGAGCTGATTCTGTAGACCGGCTGGCGAGTAGATCGAGATCAGCAGGCAGGCGGCGCCCGCGATCGCGAATTCGAGCAACAGTCGGAAGCGGCCGGAAAAGCCCTTGTGCGACTGCTTCGTCACCTTGAGGTAATCGTCGTAGAAGCCGATCGCGCCGAAGCCGAGGGTCACGGCCAGCGTCACCCAGACGTAGTGGTTGCGCGGGTTGGTCCAGAGCAGGATCGAGACCACGGCGCCGGCCAGGATCATCAGGCCGCCCATGGTGGGCGTGCCGCGCTTGGTCAGGTGGGTGGCCGGGCCGTCCTCGCGGATCGGCTGGCCCTTGCCCTGACGCAGGCGCAGCAGCGAGATGATCCAGGGCCCGAACCAGAACACGAAGAAGCCCGCCGTGAACAGCGCGCCGCCGGTGCGGAAGGTGATGTAGCGGAACACGTTGAGGGGCGTGAGCGTGCCGCTCAGTTCCGACAGCAAGAAGAGCATGCGTTCGTCCGCCCGCGGCAGGTCGTTGTTCGGCGTGCCCGGCGTCGCGTCTGGGACGCGGCCGGCAGGAAGGGCCGGGCGCCAGGGCCCGGCCGGTGAGACCAGATCAGCGGACCGCGTTCAGCGAGGCTTCGCGCGGGTCCGGCGCGACCGCGTAGCGGTCTTTGACCGCTTCGACAATGCGGACCATGCGCATGGAGTTGGAGCCTTTGACCATCACCGCATCGCCTGGCCGCAGGGTCGCGAGAACGGCGTCGGTGACGCCCTCCGCGCTCGGCGCGGCCGTGCCCCGCACCGCCATCGGCAGGGCCTCGAACAGGTGCGCCATCAGCGGGCCGACGGCGAAGACGAGGTCGATGCCGTGGCCGGCGACCGCGTCCGCCAGTTCGCGGTGGAGCGTCTCGCCGGCCGCGCCGAGCTCCTTCATGTCGCCGAGCACGGCGATGCGCCGGCCCTTGGCGCCGGTCTCGATGCCGGCAAGCGTCGCCAGGGCGGCGCGGATCGAGGCGGGGTTGGCGTTGTAGCTCTCGTCGATCAGGAAGGCTTCGCCGTCTCCGACCCGCAGGGCGGTGCGCTCGCCGCGCCCGACCGGCGGCTTCAGCGCCGCGAGCGACAGGGCGGCGCGGGCGAGATCGGCGCCGAGCGCGTGGATGCAGGCGAGCACGCCGAGCGAGTTCATCGCCACGTGCCGGCCCGGCGTGCCGAGCTGATAGGTCAAGGGCACGCCCATCACGCTGGCATCGACCACCGAGACGTCGGGCCGGGTCAGGATCCGGTTCGCCCGCACATCCGCCGCCGCATGCTCGCCGAAGGTGATGACGCGTCCGGCCCGCGAGGCGTGGGCGTGGGCGAGCAGCCGCTCGTAATTTGCGTTGTCGCGGTTGATCACCGCGACGCCGCCGGGCTTGAGCCCGGAAAAGATCTCGCCCTTGGCGTCGGCGATGGCCGAGAGCGAGCGGAAATGCTCGATATGGACCGGCTCGACCGTGGTGATCAGCGCCACGTCCGGCCGCACCATCGCGGTGAGCGGCAGGATCTCGGCGCCGTGGTTCATGCCGATCTCGAACACGCCGAAGCGGGTCTGTTCCGCCATCCGCGCCAGCGTCAGCGGCACGCCCCAGTGGTTGTTGTAGGAGGCGACCGAGGCGTGGGTGGCGCCTTGCGCCGAGAGCACATGGCGCAGGGCCTCCTTGGTGCCGGTTTTGCCGACCGAACCCGTGACCGCGACGATGGCGGCCCCGGTGCGGGCGCGGGCGGCGAGCCCGAGGCGGCGCATCGCCTCTAGAGCCGGATCCTCGCCCTCCCCCGGCACCGCCAGCACCGGGCCGACGCCCTCGAACTCATTCGCACGCGCGGCCGCGACCACCGCCGCGCCGGCGCCCTTCTCCAAGGCGGCGCGCACGAAGTCGTGCCCGTCCCGCGCTTCGCCGCGGATGGCGAAGAACAGGTCGCCGGGCTCCAGGCTGCGGGTGTCGATCGACGCACCGGTGACGGCGCGGGGCGCGCCGATCAGGCGCCCGCCGGTGGCGGACTCCAGGGCAGCCGGCGTCCAGAGGGGGGCGTCGCTCATTTGTTCAACTCCGCGATCGCGGCGCGCAGGGTGTCGTGATCCGAGAACGGGAGCACGCGTGACCCGACGATCTGGCCGGTTTCATGACCTTTGCCGGCCACCACCAGCACATCGCCGGCTCTCAAGCCGCGCACGCCTGCGCGGATCGCCTCCGCCCGGTCACCGATCTCCTCCGCTCCCGGTGCCGCGGCGAGGATCGCGGCGCGGATCGCGGCGGGCTCCTCGTTGCGGGGGTTGTCGTCGGTGACGATCACCCGATCGGCGAGGCGCTCGGCGATGGCACCCATGATCGGCCGCTTGCCGGCATCGCGGTTGCCGCCGCAGCCGAACACCACGACGAGCTGTCCGCTGGCAAAGGGGCGGAGCGCCGTCAGAACGTGTTCCAGCGCCTCCGGCTTATGGGCGTAATCGACGAGGCACAGACCCCCGTTCGCCTCGCCGATCCGCTCCATGCGGCCCGGCACGCCGGTCAGCCCTTCGAGGGCCGCGAAGACACCCGCCGGATCGGCCGCGCCCGCCGGCGTCGACAGGGCGAGGCCTGCGGCGACCAAGGCGTTCTCGACCTGGAATCCGCCCACCAGCGGCAGGCGCACGCGGTACTCCCGGCCGTCATGGGCGAGCGTCAGCGATTGGGAAAATCCGACCGTCCCCGACTCGATCAGGCGGATGAAGTCGCCGCTGCGCCCCGTGGTCAGAACTGTGTGTCCGGCGGAATCGGCGACGCCGATGACGCGTTCGGCATAGGCGCCGTCGGCGTTGACGATGGCCGGGCGGCCCTTCGGCAGCAGCGTCGTGAACAGCCGGAGCTTGGCTTCCAGATAGTCCTCGACGGTCGGATGGTAGTCGAGGTGATCGCGGCCGAGATTGGTGAAGGCGGCGGCCGTCAGCGCCACCCCGTCGAGGCGGCGCTGCTCGATGCCGTGGGAGGAGGCCTCCATGGCCAGATCGGTGATCCCCTCCCCCGCCAGCCGTGCCAGGGTCTGGTGCAGCGTGACGGGATCGGGCGTCGTCAGCGAGCCGTATTCCGCGCCCCGGTTGGTGACGATGCCGACCGTGCCGAGGCTCGCCGATTCCCGGCCGAGCCGCGACAGGATCTGGCGCACGAAGTCGGCGACCGAACTCTTGCCGCTGGTGCCGGTCACCGCCACCACCGTCTCCGGCTGGCGTCCGGACAGGCGGGCGGCGGCGAGCGCCAGGGCGCGACGGGCTTCCGCCACCTCGATCCAGGCCGTCGCCTCGGGCAGGTCCGTCGGCCGCGTCCCCTCCCCGGCCACGGCGACCGCGCCGGCCCGGGCTGCCGCAGCGGCGAAGAGCCGGCCGTCGGCGGCGGTGCCGGGCACGGCCACGAACACGCCGCCGGGTACGACCCGGCGGCTGTCGGCGGTGAGGCCGGCGACGGGGCGGGCGGCAATCGCCGCGTCCGCCTCCGGGAACAGGTCAGCAAGCGTCGGCTGGCTCATCGGGAAGGATCCTCGGAAGAGTCCGTGCGGGTCAGGCCGACCGCCTACAGGCCATCGTCACTGCCCGTCCACCATGGTCGCGTGGTAGGCGCCGAGCTTGACCATCAGCGGGAACGGCTTGGCCGGCGGGTCGAAGCGGGGCGCCAGACCGAGGATCGGTGCGGCCCGCTCGATGATCTTGCCCGTCACCGTGCCGGAATTGTAGGCCGCGGTGGCGTAACCGCCGGTCTCGGGCAGGCCCTGCGGCTCGTCCATGATCGTCAGGAACAGGTATTTCGGCTTGTCCATCGGGGCGGCCGCCATGAAGGTCGTGAACAGGCGGTTCTTGGCGTAGCGCCCGTTGATGACCTTCTCCGCCGTGCCGGTCTTGCCGCCGACGTAGTAGAGCGGGATCGACGCCTTCTTGGCCGAGCCCTCGGTGGCGTTGAGGCGCATGATGAAGCGCATCGCCTCGCTGGCTTCCGGCTTCAGCACGTGGCTGGCCTTGGCCCGCGCAGTCGCCTCGTCGCTCTTGAGGAAGGTCGGCGTCATCAGGTCGCCGCCGTTGATGATCGCCGCGACCGCCGCCGCCGCCTGGATCGGCGCCACCGCGATGCCGTGGCCGAAGGCGATGGTGATGGTGTTGATCTCGGCCCAGCGCGGCGGAAGGATCGGCGCGGCCGATTCCGGCAGCTCGGTCCGCATCCGATCGAGCAGGCCCATCTTCTTGAGGAAGGCGCGATGGCCGGGCACGCCGACGCCGAGCGCCATCTTGGCCGAGCCGATGTTGGAGGAGTGGGTGAACACCTCCGGCATGGTCAGCACGCGGCCGGTGGCGTGGTAGTCGTGGATCTTCTGCCGGCCCCAGTGCAGCACGCCGCCGCGGGTGTCGAAGGTCGAGTTGACGTTGTACTTGCCGGAATCGAGCGCCATGGCGAGGGTCATCGCCTTGAAGGTCGAGCCCATCTCGTAGACGCCGACATTCATCCGGTTGATGCGGTCGTCGGACAGCGCATCCTTCGGCTCGTTGGGGTCGAAATCCGGATAGGAGGCGAGGGCCACGACCTCGCCGGTGGTCACGTCGAGGATCATCGACGCGCCGGCCTTCGCCTTGAACTTCTCCACCCCCTTCACGAGCTCGTCGCGCACGGCGAACTGGGCGCGCAGGTCGAGGGAGAGCTGGACCGGCGACAGGTCGGTCTGCTTGGCCACGAGCCCGAACTCGTTGAGCGCCTTGTTGCCGCGGTTGTCGATGTACTTCTCGATGCCCGCGATGCCGATATTGTCGAGATTGGTCGCGCCGATGATGTGCGCGGCTGCGACGCCGTTCGGATAGACGCGCTTGTGGTCGGGCAGGAAGCCGACGCCGGGGATACCGAGGCGGTGGACTTCGAGCTGCTGCTTCGGCGTGATCTCGCGCTTGATCCAGACGAAGCCCTTCTTCGAGGACAGCTTGGCGCGCAGCTCCGCCGCGTTCAGCTCGGGCAGCACCGCGGTGAGCAGCTCGACCGCCTCGTCGGTGTCGAAGGTGCGGGCCATCCGCTTCGGCTCGGCGAAGACCGACACGGTGCGGATGTCGGTCGCCAGGATCTCGCCGTTGCGGTCGATGATGTCGGGGCGGATCGTGGTGGTGGCGGCGGCTGCCACCCGGTGCTCGTCGCTGTTGCTCGCCGGGGTCGCGGCCATCACGATCAGCCGGACGCCGATCGTGGCGAACACCGCCGCGAAGGCGAGGCCGACCAGGGCCACGCGGGCGTGCGAGCGCTCGATCGCGAGGCGGAACATCATCCGGGCGAGCCGCATCAGCGCCGAGGCCGGCGGCTCGCTCGTCACCACGCGCTCCGGAACCGGATCCGGCGCCGGGACGGCCATGTCGGCCGCGGGCACGTCCGAACCCTCCTGCGCGGGATCGTACGAGAGATCTTGCAAAGGATCTTGCCGAGGATCGTGCGACGAATCTTGGGACACGGGGACGCTACCTCGAAACCGCCGGCGGGCGGGTGGAGACGGTGCGGGTGGTGACGGAGCCCGTGGTGCGCGGCTCGTCGCGGGCACTCGCCGGCTTGTCCTTCGGCGTCGCGGTCGGCGTCGCCGTGGAAGCCAGCAGGCGGCCGATCTCGTCGCCGCGGTCCGGACGGTTCGGCAGGTCGGAGAGCCGGGCGAGATGCCCGTCGCCGATGGGCTCGAGGGTGAGATGCCGCTCGACCGCCGCCTGGAGCCGGTCGGGCCGGGTCAGGAGCTGCCACTCGGCGCGCAGCACCGCGATGGCCTGCCGCTCCTTGTGCAGGGCGGTCTTCAGCTTGGAGACCTGACCCGCTTGGTAGAGCGTGTCGTATTTGGTCGAGTAGGCGTAGACCGCCGAGCCGATCAGGCCGACGATCGCCAGCACGTTGAGAAGCCGGATCACCGCCGCGTCCCCCGTCCCTGCGGTGCCGGCAGGCTCGCCAGCGTCTCGATGGCGCTCAGAGGCGGCGGCGCCGGCCCGTCCGTCCGCTCTCCGGCGCGCAGCTTGGCCGAGCGGGCCCGCGGGTTCACCTCCGTCTCCGCCTCGGAGGGCAGGACGGGCCCCTTGGTCACGAGCCGGAAGCTCTTGGGCGCCGGCCGCTCGACGCCCGGCAGGTGGCGGGAGGCCTGCGCCGCCCGGCCGCTGCGGGCGGAGAAGAATTGTTTGACGATGCGGTCTTCCAGCGAGTGGAACGTCACCACCGCGAGCCGGCCCCCGGGCTTGAGCACCCGCTCGGCGGCGTGCAGGCCGCGCACCAATTCGCCGAGTTCGTCGTTCACCGCGATCCGCAGGCCCTGGAAGCTGCGGGTCGCCGGGTGGATCGGGCTGCCGGGCTCGGGCCGCACGACGCCGGCGATGAGGCCGGCGAGCTGTGCCGTCGTCGCGATCGGGGCGCGGCGGCGCGCCTCGACGATCGCCCGGGCCACCGCTCGCGAGCGGCGCTCCTCGCCGAAATGGTAGAGGATGTCGGCGAGCGTGCTCTCCTCCTCGCCGTTCACGAGGTCGGCCGCGGACGGCCCTTCGCCGCCCATCCGCATGTCGAGCGGCCCGTCCTGCCGGAACGAAAAGCCGCGATGCGCCTCGTCGAGCTGCATCGAGGAGACGCCGATATCGAGGACGACCCAGTCGGCCTGCGCCTCGCCCTGGTCGGCGAGCAACGTGTCGAGATCGCCGAAGCGGCCCTGCACCAGCCGCAGGCGGCCCCCTGCGCCCTCGACCAGATCCGCGCCGGCCCGGATCGCGGTGGGGTCGCGGTCGATGGCGATGACGCGCATGTCCGGCCCGGATTCGAGCAGCGCGCGGGTGTAGCCGCCGGCACCGAAGGTGCCGTCCACGGCCAGTCCCGGCCGGTCGAGGGCTAGTGCGGCGAGAACCTCGGCGAGAAGAACGGGAACGTGGCGGGCGGGCTCGGACCTGGCCGTCTCGCCCTTCGCCGTCCGCGGCGCCCGGCTCATCGGCGCTGCCCCGCGCCGCTCTCGCGGAATCCGGAGAAAGCTCGGGCGCCATCCGGCGAGGGACGAGTCATGAGGGCCTGCTGAATGGACGGACCGGAGGGCGACCCGGTCGGATGTGGCGACGCCGATCCGCAAGCGGCTCCGGCCATGCGCGCGCAGCCCCGCGAGGCAACCTGAGCGAGTGTTGGCCGATCCAGAATAGGGCGTCAACGGGATGGCTCGGGGTAACATGGGCCCTCGAAACGCGTCAACGAGCTTGACCGTGCAGGCTGCTCTGATCTGACCGCATCAAGGTTAACCGAGCGTCAATGGACCGAAGGGTTTCTTGAGGTTTACCAAGGGGGCCGCCGGCAACTCATGCCCCTGCGCCCGCTCCAGGGCGGCGCATCGCGTGAATTGCGCGAAGCACTTCGCTACGCCGAAATGGAAAGCACTCTTCGCGCGTGCCGGGTGGATCAGCCGGCCTGTAAGCCGGGTTCTGTAGGGCCCGTGGGCAAGCCCACGGACGTGGCAGCCATTCCTCTGGGACGGCCGTTGCCGGCCGCCTCGAGCAACCAACCCGGGCGACGAGCCTGGAGAGCGGGCCTGCCTTCCCCTCGCGGAGAAGGCGTGTCGCCCCTATTCGGTTTTGCTCCCGGTGGGGTTTGCCGTGCCGTCCGCGTTGCCGCGTCCGCGGTGCGCTCTTACCGCACCCTTTCACCCTGACCCCGCGAAGGACGAGCCTTGGCGGGGCGGTCTGCTTTCTGTGGCACTGTCCCTGGGGTCGCCCCCGCCGGAGGTTATCCGGCACCGCCTCTCCATGGAGCCCGGACTTTCCTCCCCGTCTGACGACGGAGCGGCCGCCCGGCCGGCTGATCCGGCGCCCCGCTTGCGCCCAGGGGGGCACGGGGTCAAGGCTCGCCACGGCGATTCTTGTCATGAGGGACGAGGGTCGCGGTAACGAGGCGTCAGCCGTGCTCAATGCGGTATCTCATCGGCACGGAAGTCCCGCCCGGCATAGAGGACTCGCAAGATCTCGATATGCCCCGGTGTCATGCGGTAGGCGATCAGGACCCGGCGCTCCAGCGCCCAGGTTCGCAAACCCGCGGAAACATCATCGCGCGGCGTGCCCTTCCCTGGAAATTCCGTCAGCCCACGACACGCCGCCTCGATCCGATCAAGGAAGCCGCCGGCGCGAGCGGCTCCGCTTCGTTCCTCGATGTAGTCGTAGATTTCGAACAAGTCCGCCCTTGCAAGACGATGGAAGACGAGGTCATGCGCCATCCTTGCTGGCCTTCACCCGAGCGGCGTGATGGGCACGCAGTTCCGTGAAGACCTGATCGGCCGGAAGCGTGAGGGCCGCATCGTCCAGAGCCTCCTGCACCTTCCGGTGCAGGACGGTCTCGATAGCGGCCTCTTCGCGCTCCAGAGCGCGCAATCCGGCGCGGACGACCTCGCTGACCGAGGCATAGGCCCCAGAGCGGACGCGCGCGTCCACGCGCTCCTGCATCTCGCCGAGAGTGACCGTAACGGGCTTGCTGCTACGCATGGGAGAGGCTGCGCTTTGCGTTCGATCGATGGAGTGTATGACAAAGTCATGCTTGGTCCAAGGCCGCCGCCTTAAGCCTCCGCCAGCATCGCCAGCCAATCGTCCTCGGAGACCACCTTCACCCCGTGACGCTCGGCGTCCTTGAGCTTCGAGCCGGCGCCGGGCCCGGCGACCACGAGATCGGTCTTGGCGGAGACCGAACCGGAGACCTTCGCGCCGAGCCGCTCGGCGGTGGCCTTGGCCTCGCTGCGGGTCATCTTTTCCAGGGTGCCGGTGAACACCACCGTCTTGCCGGCGAACGCCGCCGCCGAGGTCGTGGCGGCAAGCGGCTCGGTGCCGACCTCTTCGAGCAGTGCCCGCACCGCCGCGTCGTTATGCGGCTCGGAGAAGAACTGGATCAGCGAATCCGTCGCCACCGGGCCGATCTCGCCGTCGTCGGCGAACAGCCGGTAGGCGTCGCCCGGCCGCTGCGAGGCCGCCCGTTCGAGGGCTGCGCCGGCCTCTTCCTCGCTGCCGTAATGGGCGAGCACCGCCTCCCGTTGGGAGGGCGTGAGCCGTCCGCGCAGGCGCGCACCGAGGCTGAGGTCCTGCATCGCCTCGCCGGGTAACGGATCGAGGGTCTCGAACAGCCGGTCGCGGGTGCCGGGTCCGATCCGGGGGAGTGCCGAGAGTTCGAGCCAGTCGCGGCCCGCCTGCTCCCGCGTTGCCGCCTCAAGGGCTGCCATCAGCGCGGGCATGTCGGGGAAGCGCTTGGCCAAAGCCTTGGCGGTCGACTCGCCGATCTGCGGGATGCCGAGCGCGAACAGGAAGCGGTTGAGCGGGATTTTCCGCCGCGCCTCCAGCGAGGCGAGCAGGTTCTTGATCGCCTTGTCTTCCTCCTCGCCCTTCTTCTTGGTCGGCTTCTTCGGCGCCGGCTCGCCCTCGGCGCGACGTTGCGCGGAGAGCGCCTCGCGCCGGGCGACGATCGCGGCCTTCAAGGGCTCGAATTCAAGCCGGAACAGGTCGGCCGGCTGCTTCACGAGGCCGGCTTCGAACAGCACCTCGATATAGGTCTGCCCGAACCCTTCGAGGTCGAAGCCGTTGCGCGAGACGAAGTGCTTCAGCCGCTCCACCCCCTGCGCCGGGCAGATCAGCCCGCCGGTGCAGCGGCGGATCGCGTCGAGTTTCTTCGTGCGGGGATTCAGTTCGCGGACCGCCCGGCTGCCGCAGGCCGGGCAGGTCTCGGGGAAGACGTAGGGAACGGCGTCGGCCGGGCGCTTGTCGAGCACCACGTCCATCACCTTGGGGATCACGTCGCCGGCACGCACCACGATCACCGTATCGCCGACGCGGATGTCGCGCCCCTCGCGGATCGGCTCGCCGTCGGCGCCGACGCCCTGGACGTAGCCCTCGTTGTGCAGCGTCGCGTTCGAGACCACGACGCCGCCGACGGTGACGGGCTTGAGGCGGGCCAGCGGATTGAGCGAGCCGGTGCGGCCGACATTGATGTCGATGGCGAGGAGTTCGGTGATCGCCTCCTGCGCCGCGAACTTGTGCGCCAGCGCCCAGCGCGGTGCCCGGCTGACGAAGCCGAGCCGGCGCTGGAAGCCGAGGTCGTCGACCTTGTAGACGACGCCGTCGATGTCGTAGCCGAGGCCGGCTCGCTCCGCCTCGATGGTGCGGTAATGCGCGATCATCTCTTCCGCCGAGCGGCACAGCTTGGTCCGCGGATTGACCGGCAGGCGCCAGCCGCGGAACCGCTCCAGCACCGCCGTTTGCGTGTCGGTGAAGGGCTCGGAGACCTCGCCCCAGGCATAGGCGAAGAAGCGCAAGGGCCGCGAGGCGGTGATCGCCGGATCGAGCTGGCGCAGCGACCCGGCCGCCGCGTTGCGCGGGTTGGCGAAGAGCGGCTTGCCCGCCGCCTCCTGGCGCGCATTGATGCCCGCGAAATCCTCGTGGGAGAGGTAGACCTCGCCGCGCACCTCCAGCACCTCGGGAATGTCCTTGCCCGACAGCGTCGCCGGGATGTCCTCGACCGTCAGAGCGTTGGCGGTGACGTTCTCGCCGACCTCGCCGTCGCCGCGCGTTGCGGCGGTGACGAGCCGGCCGCCCTCGTAGCGCAGCGAGAGCGAGAGCCCGTCGATCTTCGGCTCGGCGGTAAAGGCGACCGGCTCCTCGGCCGTCAGGTTGAGGAAGCGGCGCACGCGGGCGACGAACTCGTCCACGTCCTCGTCGGCGAAGGCGTTGCCGAGGGACAGCATCGGCACCGCATGGCGGACCTTGGCGAACTTTTCCGAGGGCTTGGCGCCGACGCCCGCGCTCGCCTCGGTGGTGCCGGTCAGCGCAGGAAAGCGCGCCTCGATCGCTTCCAGCTCCTGACGCAGGGCGTCGTATTCGGCGTCCGTCAGTTCGGGCGCGTCCTCATTGTAGTAGAGGTGGTTCGCCCGCTCGATCGCCCGGGACAGCTCGGCGTGGCGCGCCTGGGCGGCGTCCTCGCTCAAGGATTCGACGGCGGCGGAAGCTTGCGTGCGCGGCATGGGCCGCGTTCTAACCGATCTCGCGCGACGGTGCGTTAACGCTCGGGCGGCCGCGTCCCCATTCCCGCCACAACTCGACGGGCAGAAGCGTCGCAGGAACGGCGCGGGGACGGACCATGGCAGGACGCATCATCACGGCTCTGGCGCTCGCCGGCCTCGGAGGGCCGGCGCTTGGCGCTCCCTGCACCCCGCCGACGCCCCCGCCGGCCGAGGCGCGGCCGGAAAAACCGAAGCTCCCGGAAAAACCGGCTTGCCTCGACAAGAAGGATGGCTGCCCCGGCTGGGAGGCCTACAGCTACAACGACGCGATCAAGGCCTACAATGCCCAGGCCCAGGCTTTCCAATCGATCGCAGGGGCTTACGTCCAGAAGCTCAACGCCTACGTCAAGGCGAGTTCGGACTACGCGCAGTGCGAGGTGAAGGCGCTGCAGCAGTAGCGTCCCGCCTTCGCCGGCATCGGGAATGGTGATAGGCTCAAGCCTATGAGCGTGCAGCCCAAAGTCCGCATGACCGCCGATGAATTCCTGGCTTGGGCCGAGGGCCAGCCAGGACGACACGAACTCGCCGATGGCGAGGTCTTCTCGATGTCGCCGGAGCGTGTACGGCATGCGGTGACAAAATTCGCGGCGCAGACGGCCCTGCGCGATGCGATCCGCGCATGCGGCATCCCTTGCAAAATGCTGCCGGACGGCCTGTCCGTTCGGGTCGACGAGCAAACGGTCTTCGAGCCGGATGCTCTCGTCCATTGCGGCGGGCGTCTCGATCCCGATGCCACGACGGTCCCCGAACCGCTCATCGTCGTCGAGGTGCTCTCACCGAGTACGAAGCACGTCGATACCGGCTTCAAGTTCCAGGGTTACTTCCGCCTGCCGAGCGTGCAGCACTACCTCATCCTCGACACAGAACGACGTACGGTGATCCATCACCGCCGCGGCGCAGGCGACCTGATCGAGACGCGCATCGCCGCGTCCGGCGATCTCATCCTCGATCCGCCCGGGCTCACGCTTCCCGTCGAGGCCTTGTTCGCGGAGCCTTGACGCGGCCCTTGCTTGACGCTTGTCGAGCGGGGTGCGACAGGCCCGGCCCATCTGTCACGCGAGACCGGACGGCCCGATGTCCCAATCCCTCGACCTCCTCGTCCTCGGCAACGCCATCGTCGATCTCATCGCCCATGCCGACGAGGACTTCCTCGTCCAGCAGGGCGTGGCGAAGGGCGCGATGCAGCTCATCGACGAGCCGCGAGCCGAGAACCTCTTCGAGGTGATGGGCCCGGCCACCGTCGTCTCCGGCGGCTCGGGCGCCAACACCGCGGTCGGCGCGGCCTTGCTCGGCGCCAAGACCGGCTTCGTCGGCAAGGTTCATGAAGACGAACTCGGACGGCTGTTCAGCCACGACCTGAAGGCGACCGGCGTGCGCTTCGACGTGCCGCCCGCCACCGAAGGCCCGGCCACCGCCCGCTGCTTCATCCTGGTGACGCCCGATGGCGAGCGCACCATGAACACCTATCTCGGCGCCTGCCAGGGTCTCTCCCCGGACGACGTGGACGAGGCGACGGTGCGCTCGGCCCGCGTCACCTATCTCGAAGGCTATCTGTGGGATCCGCCGGCCGCCAAGGACGCGTTCCGCAAGGCGGTGAAGGTGGCCCATTCCGCCGGCAACGCCGTCGCGCTGACCCTGTCGGATGCGTTCTGCGTCGGCCGCTACCGCGAAGAATTCCTCGAACTCATCCGCAACGGCAGCATCGACATCCTGTTCGCCAATATCGGCGAGCTGCAGAGCCTCTACCAGACCGACGATCCGGACGCGGCGGTCGCAAGCCTGCGCGAGGAGCGCGGCGTCAAGGGCACGCACCTCCTCGGTCTCGTCACCCGCTCGGCGCAGGGCGCCCTGGTGGTGCGCGGCGGCGAGGTGCGGGCCGTCGACGCCTTCCCGGCGCGCGAGGTGGTCGACACCACGGGAGCGGGGGATCTGTTCGCGGCGGGCTTCCTGGCCGGCTATACCCGCGGCATCGACTACGCGGCCTCGGCCCGGCTCGGTGCACTCGCGGCGGCCGAAGTGATCGAGCATATCGGTGCCCGGCCGCAGCGGGATCTTCTGGCCCTGGCCCGTGAGCACCGGCTGATCTGAGGCCAAGGCTTACGGGATCCGGCGCCCTTAGGCGCCAGACCGGAAGCGACGATCAGCGCGAGCCGATCAGCTCCACGTCGAAGATCAGCGTGGCGTTCGGCGGGATCACGCCGCCGGCGCCGCGGGCACCGTAGCCGAGATCCGGCGGGATCGTCAGGATGCGGCGGCCGCCGGCCTTCATCGTGGCGACGCCCTCGTCCCAGCCGCGGATCACCTGGCCCGCGCCGATGGTGAACGAGAAGGGCTGACCGCGGTCGCGCGACGAGTCGAACTTCTTGCCCCGCTTGCCGCCGCCCTCATCGAGCCAGCCGGTGTAGTGGACGGTCACCTGCTGGCCGGTTTTCGGCTCCGGGCCGGTTCCGACCACCTCGTCGGTGTAGCTGAGGCCCGAAGGCAGGGTCACGGGCTGGGTGGCGGAAGCGGCACTGGTCATGGCGAGGGCGATGGCTCCGGCGATGGGAAGGATCGAGCGCATGGTTTCGTCTCGGCGCGTCGTCGCGGACGACGGGGCGCGCGGGTTAACACGCGCCCGGCCACAAGGCTAATAGCGGGCGCTGATCGCGCCACGCTCGATCGCCGGGCAGCCGCCGGCCTGCGGGCCGACCACGAGGTCGCCCTGGCGCGGGTTGTTGAGGGAGAGCGGCGCCGTATCCTTCCGGCCGATGAAACCGCCGCCGAGCTGATCCTCGAAGAAGCCGTCGCCGAAGCGGATGTAGCAGCGGTCGATGATCGCCACCGTGTCGTAGCTTGCCCGGTAGGAAGCCTGCTCCGGCAGGGCTCCGGGGCCGCAGGTCAGCGCCACGTCGATGCGGCCGGACTGGTAATAGTTGATCGTCTGCGAGCGGCCCGGCCGAACGGCAACCCAGGGCCCGCCGTCGCGGCTGACGAGGGCGATGTAGCCCGACTTGTTGACGATGCGACGCGCGCAGGACGCCTCCGCCGGAGCGGTTGCCGCAACGGTCATGACCATGGTCGTGGCGAAGGCCGCCGCCATCCCGAGTGCCGTACTCACATTCCGCATCGATCCCTCCGCTCCTCAGGGCCGGAAAGGGAGCATACCCGACGGCCACGCTTTCGCCGACAACCGGGAGCCGGCCCGCGCGTTCCATCGAGCGCGTCGAACCCGCCCACGAACCCGCTTCAAACGAAAAATCGCATTCAAAATCGATTGCCTCCTCGGCGCTACGACCCGTAAAATCAATTCAAAATGCGGACGACTGCCGATCGCCCGTGCGGTGTCAAAGCCGCATGACGGGGCGGCTCGCCGAGACAGGGAGGAGCGATGTGATGGTCTCTTGGCAGGCTTTCGACTCAGCTTGTGCGTGTGGCGCAGCGCTGCGGCATGGCTAGGGCAATGACACAAGCCGAAAGGTCCGGTCCGCTGGCCGGCGTGAAGGTCGTCGAACTCGCCCACATCATGGCCGGTCCGGTCTGCGGGCTGATGCTCGGCGATATGGGCGCGGAGGTCATCAAGGTCGAGAAGATCGAGGGGGGCGACGACACCCGCCGCTCGGTGCCGCCGGCTATCGAGGGCGAGAGCGCCGCCTATATGATGATGAACCGCGGCAAGCGCGGGATCGCCCTCGACCTCAAGAGCGCCGACGGCAAGGCGGTGCTGCGCCGCCTGCTCGCGGACGCCGACGTGCTGATCGAGAATTACCGCGCCGGCACGATGGAGCGCCTCGGCCTCGGCTACGATGTCCTCCGCCAGGAGTTTCCGGGATTGGTCTACTGCTCGCTCTCCGGCTTCGGTCGCTCGGGGCCCTATGCCGATCGGGCGGGCTTCGACCTCGTGGCACAGGGTATGAGCGGGCTGATGAGCATCACCGGCGAGGGGCCGGGCCGCCCGCCGATGAAATGCGGCCCGCCGGTCACCGACATCACCGCCGGCCTTCTGGCGGCGATGGGTGTGCTCGCCGCCCATGTCCACAAGCTGAAGACCGGCGAGGGGCAAATCGTCGATACCTCGCTGTTCGAGGCCGGCATCACCCTCACCTACTGGCAGTCGGCCATCGCCATGGCGACGGGGGTGGCGCCGGGGCCGATGGGCTCGGCCCATCCGCTCAACGCGCCCTACGAGGCGTTCGAGACGAAGGACGGCTGGATCACCATCGGCGCGGCCAACCAGACCAATTGGCTGCGCCTCCTCGCCGTGCTCGGCGCCGAGGATCTCGCCGACGATCCGCGCTTCTCGGCCAACCGCGACCGGATGGCGAACCGGGCAGCGCTGGCGGCGGCCCTCGCCCCGCATTTCCGCACCGCGTCCTCGGACGATTGGCTCGCGCGGCTCGAGGCGGGCGGCGTGCCGGCCGGGCCGGTGCTCGACGTGCTCGCCATGAAGGCCGACCCGCAGACACGCGCCCGCGCCATGGTGGTCGAGGTCGAGCATGCCCGCGCCGGGCGGATGGAGACGCTCGGTCTGCCGGTCAAGTTCTCGGCGACGCCGGGGCGCGTGCACGGCCCCGCGCCGCTGCTCGGCGAGCACAGCCGGGCGATCTTGCGCGAGGCGGGCTATGACGAGGCGGCGATCGCTGATCTTGTCGCCCGGGGCGTCGTGCGCGAGACAACGGCCTGAGACCGAGCCGTAGGGGAGCCGCCCGCCGGACGTCTTCCATGCGTTCGACGGCGCGTACGACAGACTGACGAGGAATGCCCGATGAACGCTGACGCCGAGACCGCTTCGAGCGACGAACTCCTGTTCGCGGTGGACGAGACGGGCATCGCCCGCATCACCCTCAACCGGCCGAAGGCGCGCAACGCGCTGACCTTCGCCATGTATCGCGGGCTGGTCGAGCTGTGCGAGCGGATCGAGGCGGATCGCGCGATCAAGGCCGTGATCATCACGGGCGCGGGCGACAAGGCGTTCGCGGCGGGCACCGACATCGCCCAGTTCCGCAGCTTCAGCAAACCGGACGACGCCATCGGCTATGAGCGGTTCATGGACCGGGTGCTCGGGGGGCTGGAGCGTCTGCGGGTGCCGACCATTGCGGCGATCGCGGGGGCCTGCACCGGCGGCGGTGCGGCCATCGCCGCGGCCTGCGACATGCGCATCGCCAGCCGGGATGCCCGCTTCGGCTTTCCCATCGCCCGCACCCTCGGCAATTGCCTGTCGCAGAACACCCTGCGGCGTCTCGCCAACCTCATCGGCGGTCCGCGGGTGAAGGACATCCTGTTCACCGCCCGCCTGGTCGGTGCGGACGAGGCCCTGGCGATCGGCCTCGTCAACGAGGTGGTCGAGGATGCCGCCGCCGTCGCGGCCCGCGCCGATGCGCTCGCCGCCCTGCTCGCGAGCCACGCGCCGCTCACGCTCCAGGCGACGAAGGAAGGCCTGCGCCGCATCGCCGAGGAAGGCACGGCGGAGACCGCCGAGGGCGAGCGCCCCGGCGACGACCTGATCCTGATGACCTACATGAGCGAGGATTTTCGCGAGGGGATGGAAGCCTTCCTCGGCAAGCGTCCGCCGAACTTCAAGGGCCGCTGACGCGGTCCCGATTCGTCATCGCAAGCGGCGGCGCGTTGGTCCCTCTCCGGGCGATGTGCAGCCCTGGATGATCCTGCCGCGGCTGCGCCTCAGTTCCCCTCCTCGCCGTACATGGCCGCGATCACGGGCTGCTTCGCGCGAATGTGCCGGCGCATCAGCGCGGCGAGCCCATCGCCGTCGCGGGCGCGCAGGAGCGGGATCATCTGATCGTGCTCCTCGACCGCCTGGGCCCACTGCGCCTCGGTCTGATGGGCGCTGTAGCGGGAGCGCTGGATGCGGCCGGTCAGGCCGAGATAGAGGCTGCGCAACTTGGTGTTGCGGCTCGCCAGCATGATGGCCTCGTGGATCTCGCGGTTGAGGCGGAAGTAGCTCGCCTCGTCGCGGGCCTGCCACGCCACCACCATCTCGCGATGCATCGTCTCGATCTTCGCCAGTTCCTCCTCGGTGACCGACCGGCAGGCAAGTTCGCAGGCGGTCGCCTCCAGTCCGGCGATGACCTCGATCATCTCTTCGAGTTCGGTGCGCGAGATGCTGGCGACGCGGGCGCCGCGATTGGGCAGCAGTTCCAGGAGCCCCTCGGTCGCCAGAATCTTGATCGCCTCGCGCAGGGGCGTGCGCGAGATTCCGAACCGCTCGGTCAATTCGCTCTCGTTGACGCGGGCGCGGGGCTCCAACTCGCCTTCGTTGATCAACTCACGCATCCGGTCCGCCACCTCGTCATGAAGGTAGCGGCGGCTGATCCCGATACTGGGCTCAATTCTATTCATCGAGCTCTCAAAGAATTTTAAATGCGAAACTTCGTGTGACAATTCCTAGACTTGCTGCTTCCGCCTGTCGAGATACGGGGCCGTTCCCAGCTTCGTGAGGCATGTTGAAAAAACTTGAGGTTCGGGAAAGATTGTCGGAGCCTCGACGGCTCGGCTTGCCGCCGATTGTATTTTTCATGCATTAGGCGCTGCCTGCGAGCCGCGACAGCGGAGGGATGCGCCATGATCGACCTGTTCAGCGACACCCAGACGCGCCCGACACCCGGCATGCGCGAGGCCATGGCGCGGGCGGAGGTCGGGGACGAGCAGTCGGGGTCCGATCCGACCACCAACGCCCTATGCGAGCGGGTGGCCGCGTTGCTCGGTCAGGAGGCGGCCGTATTCATGCCATCGGGCACGATGTGCAACCTCGCCTCGATCCTCGTCCATTGCCGGCCCGGCGACGAGATCATCGTCGATGATCAGTCCCACATCTACAACACCGAGGCCGCGGGTGCGGCGGCGATCGGCGGGGTCTCGGTCAAGCCCCTGCCGACGCGGGTCGGCTTGTTCACCCTCGCGCAGGTCGAGGCGGCGATCCGGGTTCCGCAGCGCACGGCGCCGCGCTCGCGGCTGGTCTCGATCGAGCAGACGACGAGCTTTTCTGGTGGCACCGTCTGGGACATCGGCACGATGCGCCTGATCCGCGACTACGCCCAGGCGCGCGGCCTCAAGGCGCATATCGACGGGGCGCGCCTGCTCAACGCAGTGGTGGCGACCGGCATTCCGGCGGCGGACTATGCGGCCGGGTTCGACAGCGCCTGGATCGATCTCAGCAAGGGGCTGGGCTGCCCGGTCGGCGCGGTTCTCTGCGGCACGCGGGACTTCGTCGAGCAGGCGTGGCAGTGGAAGTACCGGCTCGGCGGCGCCATGCGCCAGTCGGGCGTGCTGGCCGCGGCGGGGCTCTACGCCCTCGACCACCACATGACCCAGCTCGCCGCGGACAATGCCCATGCCGGCCGCCTGCACCGGGCGATCGCCGACGTGCCGGGGCTGGCCTTCGACCCGACGGCGGGGCAGTCGAACATCCTGTGCTTCACGGTGGAGGCGCTCGGCATCACCGCTTCGACCTTCGCCAGCGCCTGTCTCGAAGAGGGGGTGCGGGTGCGGGCGATCGGCACGCATCAGATCCGCGCCACCGCCAATCTCGACGTGGACGGCGCCGGCATCGACCGTGCTGCCGAGGTGATCCGGGCGAAGGCGGCGCAGTTCGCGGCAGGGGCCGCGTGACGGGAGCCTCCGATCAGGCTCAAGGCCCGCTTGCGCTCGGCCTGTCCGAGCCCATGTTGCGGGCGGCGCCTCCGACGAGCGCCGCCCGCGTGGCAAAAAACTACTTCTTGTCGAGATCCTGAGCCATCTTCAGGTGCTCGTCGAGATGCGGCTTGGTCTTGATGGCGAAGGCCTTCAGCGCCGCGTTGTCGCCGCCCTCGGCGTAGCGCTTGTAGAGGTCGGTGGCGTTCTTGTGCGCCGTCACCTGATCGTCGTGATACTGCTTGGTGAAATCCTCGCCGCTCAGGCTCTTGAGCTTGTCGAGCTTGCTCTGGTGGCTGGAATCCAGCTCGGTCGGCAGGGTGAGCTTCATGTCGCCGGTCTGGACCACGGATTTCAGCTCGTCCGAGGTCTTCTTGTGATCGTCGATCATCTTCTGGGCGAAGGCCTTGGTCTTCTCATCGGACTTCTCCAGAGCCAGCTTGCTCGACTGATTCTCGAACATGTCGCTGATCACGGCCTGCGTCACGAAGTCCTGACTTGAAGGGGCGACGCCGATCAGCGAGTTCACGCCGGTCTTCTCGCCGACGGACTGGGCATGGGCCGGCATCCCCGCCGCGCCCAACAGGAGCAGGCAGGCGGCGGCGGTGAGTGTCGTTCTCATGGACGTCTCCTCAGGCAAATTCGGACCTGTCGGAGCAACCGGAGCGGGCGTGCGATGTTCCTGGGTGGGTGCCTGTGCGGACTCTTGGGCGGGTTGGCGGGGCGCCGTTACGCTTCGCAGTTCGCCGTCTCGCGGGCGAGCCAGTCGATGACGCAGGAGAGCGCCTTGCGCTCGCTGCCGCCTGCGGCGAGCGAGGCCTCGTAGGCGCGGATCTGCCCGTCGGCGCTGGAGCCGCATTCGGCGATGGTGAGCGCGTGGGCGACCTGGGCGGCGCAGCCCAGAGCCGCGGCGTCCTCCGCCACGAGGTCGAGCATGCGCGCGACGAGCTGGCGCACCGGCACCGCCTCCTCCTTGTCCACGTCGATCAGGGCGGCGTGGATGCCGTCGCGCTGCGCCCGCCACAGGTTCTCCATCACGAAGCCCCGCGAGGCGCCGGTCGGCGTCCCGTTGAGGTCGGGCCGGCGCACGCAGAGCCGCACGAGGCAGCGGTAGAGCGCGGCGATGGCGAGCGTGTCCTTGAGCCGGGTGCAGCTGTCGGCGACCCGCAATTCGAGGGTCGGATACCGGATCGATGGACGGATGTGCCACCAGAGATAGGTCGCATCCTCGATCGCCCCGGCCTGGGTCATCACCCGCACGTAGCGCTCGAAATCCTCGGCCCCGTCGAACAGCTCGGGCAGGCCGGTGCGCGGCAATTCGGCATAGGCCCGCAGGCGGTAGCCGGCGAGCCCCGTGCGGTGGCGCTCGTAGAAGGGCGAGGAGGTGGAGAGCGCGAGCAGGACCGGCAGGTACGGCATCAGCCGGTTGATCAGGTCGATGCGCTGGTCCGGATCGGGCACCTCGACATGGACGTGCAGGCCGCTGACGATGGAGCGCCGCCCCACCATCTGCAGTGTCTCGATCATCTTGCGGTAGCGGACCTTGGCGGTCTCGCGCTGGTCGGTCCAGATCGCCGTGGGGTGGGTGCCGGCGGCGAAGACCTTCAGGCCGTGCTCGCGGCCGATGGCGCAGAGGCCCGTGCGCAGCTTGGCCAGCGCCTCGTGCGTCTCGGCAAAGCTCGCCGAGGGTTTGGAGCAGATCTCGGCCTGACTCTCGAGCATCTCGCGCTCGACACCCTCCAGCCGGCCCCGCGCCGCCTTGTGGAAGGCCGAGACCGATTCGCGCGGCGCGGCACGGGTCCGGCTGCTCGCCAGGAACAGCTCCTCCTCGATGCCGAACCGGTACTCGTGTGCCATCGTCTGTCCCGCCTGCCCGTCCTGCCCGGAAGCAAGTGCGGGCCCAATCGATCCGCGCGTTAACGAACGATACGATCGAGGCGGTTGTTCACGAAGAAATACAGCTCCTTGGCGCCGGGCTCGGTGTAGAGCACCTGCACCTCGCGGCCGGACCGGCCCTCGCCGACCAGAACGTCGGTCGGCGGGCGGCCCTTGAGCCGGACGAGGTCGCACTCGCCGATGCCGGTCGCGATGGCGGTGGCCGTTCCCGGCACCGGGCCGGTGCAGCCACCGTTCCCGTCGAGCACGGGACCGAGGGCGACGGCCGGCGCTGCTGGCGCCGCGGGCAGCACCGCGCTCGGCGGAGGCGGCGGCTGGATCGGTTCGCGGCGCTCGGTGCTGTTGCAGCCCGCCAGCAGCAGGGCGGGCAGAAGTCCCAGAAGCAGTCTCAAGGCGTCGGTCTCGTTTCCGGCAGGGTCGCACCCGATGCGCCCTCCCCCGTCGCGCTGCCGTTCGAGCGCGTCTCCAGCGCCCGGGCGAACAGGTCGGCGGCGTCGTCGTGGAAGGCGTTGCGCGAGTCCGGCCGCGTGTAGAACATGTGGCCGCCGGGATAAACCGAGAGCTTGAGCCGGTCGGCCGAGCCGTAGACCGGCATCTGGTCCAGCAGCATCTTCGAGGTGAAGTAGGGCGTCACGAGATCGGTGAAGCCGTGGGCGACGAGCACCCGCATCCGTCCGTCGAGCGCCAGCACGTCCTTCAGGGCCCCCATCGCCTCCGGCGCCGAGCGGCCCGAGCCCCAGGTCCAGCCGCGATTGACCGCCCCGTTGAGCAACTCGTAGCGCATGTTCTCCACGCGCCAGCCGAGGCGGCCCTGATAGAGCTGCACCATGGCGGTGGTGAGCGGTGCCTGCAGCGCGTCGAGCACCGGATCCTCAAAGCCCGATTGCGGGGCGGTCGGGTCCGGATCCCAGCCGGTCACGCCGGTATCGTAGGCCGAGAGGACGCGGCCGACATCCCGCCCGATCTCGCGCTGGTAGCTGTGGGCGGTCAGCCGCCCGGCTTGGCGCCGCACGGTCTCGCGATCGAGCCCGGTCAGCGCCGACACCCTTTCGGCGAGCCGCGTCACGGCCTCCCGGTCGGCTGGGCCCTTCAGGAGATCGGCGAGATAGGCGCCGGTGGCGTAGGTCTCGGCCTCCTTCATCAACTCGCGGCTCGGCGTCGTGCCCGCGCGCTCCAGGGCTGCGGCGGCAAACGAGGGGAGCTTGGTGACGAAGCCCCAGGGCGTGGTGCGGGCCGACTGCAGCCACGCGAAGTCGAGCACGGGGGAGAGCAGCACGAGACCCGAGAGGCCGACGCCGACATCCTGCTGCAGCTTCTGCGCGATCAGCGGGCCACGGAAACCGCCATAGCTCTCGCCGACGAAGAATTTCGGCGAGGCGAGCCGGTCGTTCTGGCGAAGATAGCGGGCGATGGCCGCCGCCAGCACCGAGGCGTCCGTGTCGACGCTCCAATACTTCTTGCCGTCGCCGTCCGCCGCACGGCTGTAGCCCGTCCCGACGGGATCGATGAAGACGAGATCGGTGAAGTCGAGCCAGGTCGCCGGGTTCGGCTGGAGTGCGATCGTCTGCGAGGGGCTGATCGAGGCGCCGTCCGTCGGCAGGCGCCAGGGGCCGATCGCGCCGATATTGAGATAGGCCGAGGCGGCGCCCGGCCCGCCATTGACGCCGAAGGTGACCGGCCGGGCGGCCCGCTCCTCCGGTTTGCCCGCCTTGGTGTAGGCGATGAAGGCGATCTCGGACTGCAGCTTGCCCTCCTCGTCGACCAGCGCGAGGCTGCCGGCGGTCGCCGTGAAGTTCAGCGGCTGACGGTTGGGCAGATCGATGCTGTGCTCGGTGGTGGTGTCCGGCGGCAGGCGGCGCCCTTCCGGCGCCTTGCGCGGCGGCTGAGCCTGTCCCTTCGCTTGCGTCTGCCCTGGACTATCGCCCTGCGGACCGTGCTGGGCGAGCGCCGGCAGCGGTCCCAGCCCGACCGTGAGGGAAAGGAGGCCGGCGAGGCAGAGCCGGGTCGTCGCGGCCCGGGACGTAGAAGACAGGGCTGGATTCATCGGGTTCTCGCGATCCTCGAACGGTTGGTCGTGCGTGTTGTCGCGCCGTCCCATCGGACGACGCATTGATCTCACGCCTTCTTGGTCCAGCGCCCGCTCTCGTCCTGCTGCCAGTAGGCGACCGCGTGGCCGGCGGCCTTGGCGCCGCGCCATTGCTCGCGGGCATGGAGCAGCGCGTCGGTGTCGGTGCCGTCGAACAGGATGCAGATGCGCTGGTAGCTGCCCGCATCCTCCGGCAGTTCCGCCCCCTCGACGAGGAAACGGATCGAGGCGGCGTTGGGATTGGTCTCCCGCAGGGTCAGCACCACGGGCTGGCTCGCCGCATCCGTGTCGCGGTCGGTCCCATGGGGCAGGAAACTTTCGTCGGTATAGGTCCAGAGGCCGTCGTCGAGCGCCTGGAGCCGCTCCTCGCTCACCGCCTGGATGGCCGCCTGCCAGCCGCGCTCCAGCGACTTCTCGAGGAGGTTCGGCAGCACCTTTTCGAGGGGCTGGCGCTGAAGGTGGTAGAACAGGATCTCGGTCACGGCTCCGTCTCATATAGGGTCCGGCAGCGCTTCGGCAGTGCGGACGCAGCGTCGCGGCCGGAGAGACGAATTTGCTCTGAACAATGCCGGCGGCGGCGGGTTCGCCCCTCACGAACGAGATCAGGGACGGAACAAGCCATGCCGATCAAGACCATCGCCCTCGCCGCCGCGGTGACCCTCGCCGTCTCAGGCGCCGCCCTCGCCCAGTCGAGCACCGGCAAGGGCGGCACCGGGGGCACCACGGACAGCACCAGTCCGGTTCGGAACAACACCGGCAACAGCATGCGGCCCACGACGGGCGGAACCACCGGCTCGACCGGCACCATGGCGCCCGGCGCCACGACGGGTTCGACCACGGGCGGTTCCATGGGCGGCGGCGCGGGCAGCGCCGGCGGCGGCAACAGCGCCGCGGGCCGGTAAACGCGAAACGTCCGGGATCAGAGGGGCCGGAGATTCTCCGGCCCTTTTCACGTCCAGGGCTCAGGCCGGCTCGATCAGGTGGGGGACGAACAGCGCACCGTCCCCGGTGATCGGCCCGTCCGATTCGCGGATGCACAGACCGGCCGGCGCGTCACCGACGATCCAGGCGCCGACGAGCGGGCGGCGGCCGTCGAAGCGGGGCAGTTCCGCCAGCCCCTGCCGGATGGTGCCCTCCGCACCGTACGGCCCGGCCTCGCCGGCGATGCGCGTCCCCTCGGCCGAGAAGATCTCGACATTGGCCCCCTCGCGCGAGAGCAGCGGTTTGCGCACACAAGCGCCCAGGCTCGCGCAGGCCGGGTTGTCCTCGAAATAGGCCGGCAGCAGGTTCGGGTGGCCGGGTTCGCGTGCCCAGAGATGGGCGAGCAGGCCCTTGTTGGAGAGCACCATCTTCCAGGGCGGCTCGAGGAATCGTGTCGGCGCGGCGGCGACCGCCGGGCCGAAGGCGTCCTGAAACGCCCATTCCCACGGGTAGAGCTTGAACAGGGCGGCGAAGGCCCGCTCGTCGGGCCCGCAGAAGGCGCCGTCCGCGCGCAAACCGATCTGGGCGAGGTCGAGCAGGATCGTCTCGCAGCCGGCCTGCACCGCGCAATCCTGAAGGTAGCCCGCGGTGCCGAGGTCTTCCGGGCCGCTCGTGTCGGCGGCGAAGGCGAAGAGACCGGGCGGCGCGATCTCGCTCGGGCGCGCGATCAGCCGCTCGTGGATCGCATTGAACTGGTCGCTGCCCGCGGGAAGGTGCCCATCCCGCAGGCCCTGTTCGAGCCAGAGCCACTGGAAGACGGCACTCTCGTAGAGGGCGGTCGGCGTGTCGGCGTTGTATTCGAGGAGCTTGGCCGGTCCGGTCCCGCCGTAGGAGAGATCGAGGCGGCCGTAGAGGCTCGGATCACCCCGAAGCCAACTCGCCCGCACCGTGTCCCAGGCCGCCTCCGGAATGGCGAGGGAGGCGAGGATGCGCTCGTCCGAAACCGCATCGGCGGCGAAGGCGAGGCAGAGGCCGTGCAGTTCCGCGCTCGGGCCCTCGATCGCCTCCTCGATCTCTGTGAGGGAAAAGGCGTAGGCGTGGCTCTCGTCCCAATAGGGCGCGCCGTCGATGGTGTGGAAGGTGAAGCCCGCCTCCCGCGCGATCTCACGCCAGCCGGGTCGCTCTCCGCAGGGTATGCGGCGCATCAGCTGCCGCCGAAGGAGGAGAAGCTCTTGCCGCTGCTGCCGAAGCCGCCGAACTGCGTCGCCTTGGCGGCGGCAGGCTTGAGCGTTGCCGAGGAGGCGTGGCTTCCGCTTCCGGTCGAGATCTTGCCGCCCGACCCGGTGCAGTAGTTGCCCTGATGACCACCGTGACCCTGGCGGTGGTCGTAGACGGGTTCGGGTATCACCCAATCGGACGCCCGGCGACCGAGCAGGAAGCCCGCCATGCGCGGGACGAAGCGCGGCGGCGCATTCGGATCCGGCAGGCAGTGCGACGCCCCGTGATGCTCCTCGCATTCCATCGATGAGCCGTAATGCGGCGCGGTCGAGGGATAGGCCGCGCGGGCGGTGGCGTAGTCGCTGCGGCACTCGTCGGCCGGGCGGATGCCGTCGGCAGCGCAGGCGGCGGCATCGGCGTAGACGAGGACGTCCTTCGACGGCGCGGTCCGGTCGAGGGAGCCGAGGCCGAGTGCGGCAAGGCCCGCGCTTGCCACCAGCACCGTGGAGACGGTCTGCGAGCGCTTGCTCGCAGACCTGTCGGGCGGTTCGACACCCGGAGCAGGCTCGGCCGGCCGGCGTCGGCCGAAGATTGCCTGGGCCTCGCGGTCGTCCGCCAGGGGGGTCAGTAGCTCATGCAGGCGGCGTTCACGAGGCCGCCCGCCAGGGAGGCGGCCCCGAGCAGCACCGCAGGCGCGGTCTCGCCGTCGTCGATGCGCCGCGACAGGTTCGGCAGCAACGGCCGCATCAGCCAGTAGATCGCGACCTGCACCACGAGGGCAACGAGCCCCCAGACGAGGCAGTCGAGGAGCGAGCCGGCATAGCGCACCGCCGCCGAGAGCGGGATCGAATAGCCGAGCAGGCTTCCCCCGAGCGCCAGCGCGGCGGCGAGGTTGCCCTCGCGCACCAGGGCGATCTCCCGATGCGCCGTCGCGGTGAGGTAGGTGACGAGGTAGAGGGCGGTGAGGCCGAGGGAGACGACGAAGTAGGCAAGAAAGGCCGGCAGGCCCGAGATCGTCGTCAATCGGATTCCCTCTCAGGTCAGACCAAGCGGCTCTGCTCGATCGCGGCGGCGATGAAGCCCTTGAACAGCGGATGCGGCTCGAAGGGGCGCGACTTCAACTCCGGGTGGAACTGCACGCCGATGAACCACGGATGACCCTCGTGTTCGACCGTTTCGGGCAGGAGGCCGTCCGGCGAGGTGCCGGAGAAGCGCAGACCCTTGGCTTCGAGGCACTCGCGATAGGCCATGTTGACCTCGTAGCGGTGCCGGTGGCGCTCCGAGATCTCGGTATCGCCGTACATCTGCGCGATCTTCGTGCCCTCGGCCAAAGTCGCCTTGTAGGCGCCGAGGCGCATCGTGCCGCCGAGGTCGCTCTCCGCCGCGCGCCGCTCCAGCTCGTTGCCGCGCATCCACTCGGTGAGCAGGCCGACCACCGGCTCCCGGGTCTCGCCGAACTCGGTGGAGTTGGCATCCGTGATGCCGGCGAGCGAGCGCGCCGCCTCGATCACCGCCATCTGCATGCCGAAGCAGATGCCGAAATACGGGATGTTGCGCTCCCGCGCGTAGCGGGCCGCGCGGATCTTGCCCTCCGCGCCGCGCTGGCCGAAGCCGCCGGGCACGAGGATGCCGTGAAGCCCTTCGAGGAAGGGCGCCGGGTCCTCGCGCTCGAACACCTCCGCCTCGATCCATTCGAGATTGACGCGCACGTTGTTGGCGATGCCGCCGTGGGTCAGCGCCTCGGTGAGCGACTTGTAGGCGTCCTTCAGCCCCGTGTACTTGCCGACGATGGCGATGGTGACCTCGCCCTCGGGGTTGCGCACCCGCTCGAGGATGTTCTGCCAGCGCTCGAGCTTCGGCTCTCCCTCGGGCTCCATCTGGAAATGCGCCAGGATCTCCCGGTCGAGACCCGCCTCGCGGTAGGAGAGCGGCACGGCGTAGATCGTGTCGACGTCGCGCGCCTCGATGACCGCGCTCTCCCGCACGTTGCAGAACAGGCCGAGCTTGCGCCGCTCGTCGACCGGGATCGGCCGGTCGCAGCGGCAGAGCAGGATGTCGGGCTGGATGCCGATGGAGCGCAGCTCCTTCACGGAGTGCTGGGTCGGCTTGGTCTTCAGTTCGCCGGCCGAGGGGATGTAGGGCAGGAGCGTCAGATGCAGGTAGCAGACGCTGCCGCGCGGGCGTTCCTGGCCGATCTGGCGGATCGCCTCGAAGAAGGGCAGGCCCTCGATGTCGCCGACCGTGCCGCCGATCTCGACCAGCACGAAGTCGTAATCGTCGTTGCCGTCGAGCACGAACGCCTTGATGGCGTTGGTGACGTGCGGGATCACCTGGATCGTGGCGCCGAGATAGTCGCCGCGGCGCTCCTTGGTGATGATGTCGAGATAGATCCGGCCCGTGGTCACGTTGTCGGCGCGGGAGGCCGGCAGGCCGGTGAAGCGCTCGTAATGGCCGAGATCGAGGTCGGTCTCGGCGCCGTCGTCGGTGACGAACACCTCGCCGTGCTGGGTCGGGCTCATCGTGCCCGGATCGACGTTGAGATAGGGGTCGAGCTTGCGCAGGCGGACGCGGTAGCCGCGGGCCTGGAGCAGAGCGGCGAGTGCTGCTGAGGCGAGCCCCTTGCCGAGAGAGGAAACCACGCCGCCGGTGATGAAGACGTACCGCGTCATGGGCTTTGGTCCATAAAGGGGCTCAAGCGATTCGCCAAACCGCAACGGATGCCGCACCCCGCCGGCCACGCGGGAGGCTGCACGGGGTCAAGCCCCTCATGCCGTTGAAGAATTCAAGTCTCTTCCTCACGGCCGATGCGCCGGCCGCAAGGGTCTTATCCGCAGATTGTGCAGCTCAGCCGTCCCGCCTCAGCGCGACTGCGGCGCCTCGGGGGTCGCCGGCGCGGCCGGCGGTGCGCTCGGGGCGGGCGTCGCCGGGGTGGCGGGCGCATCGGTCGGTACCGAGGCCGGCTGGCCGCCCGACGGAGCGCCCTGGCCCGCGCCACCGCTGCGCAGCGTGTCGAGCAGGTTGTCGGCGTTCACCGGCTTCTGGGTCTGGGTCTGGCCCTGCGGCGTGCCGGCCTCGTCGAGGATCGAGCGGGGGGCGGCGCTGCGGTGGGCGAGGATCGCCAGCGCGATGCTGGTGGTGAAGAACAGGGCCGCCAGGATCGCGGTCGCGCGGGTGAGCGCGTTGGCCTGACCGCGGCCGGTCATGAAGCCGGAGACGCCGCCGCTTCCGCCGCCGCCGAGCCCGAGCCCGCCCTCCGAGCGCTGCAGCAGCACCACGGCGATGAGCGCCAGCACGATGATGAGGTGGACGACGATGAGGACGGTCTGCATAGCGATTCCGGTGCCCGCTCGCGCGGGCGCTGTCGGTGTGCCGGATAGGGGCGGCGCGCGAAAGCAGCGCGCCCGCGTATCCGCTGCACGAAGTGGGGGCTCCTACACCGTTTGCCCACCCGCGCCAACCGGCCTTCGCGCCGCCGGGCGGGACAAAGGCCGTCCGTTCGCCGCGCGCTCGACAGAAAGGCCCCGCGATAAACGCGTACTGAGCAGGGTGATGGCATGGTCATGGGGGCTCGGCCCGTGCAAGGAGTCGGGGATGAGCGATTTCCAGCATGAAGCCGGGCGGCTTGCCGCCTTCATCGACCGCGCCGACCGCGAGGAGATGGCCGCCGTCCAGAACGATCTCCTGCGGATCGCCCTGGAACGGCCCGATCCGGCGGGACGAGCCAAGGCCATGGAGGAGGTGCAGGCCGCTCTCGCCGACCGGATCCGCCCCGAGGGGATGAGCCCGCTGCAGCAGGCCTTCTACGTCGCCGTGCTCTCGATGATCGAGCGGACCAAGGAGGCCGTGGCCAAGGCGCCGGCCCGCTCCGAATAAGCACGGCCCGGACGGCCCACCCCATGGCCCCGGACCGGCAGGCCCTCCTCGTCGTCGATGTTCAGGCGAGCTTCCCGGTGCCCGAGGCGATCGTCGCGGGCATCGCGGCCCTGAGCCGGAGGCTGCATACGGTCGCGACCGTCGAGCGCCACGACGAGGCCGTGACACCGTTCGCGCGGCAGCTCGGCTGGAGGCCGCCGGTCGATGCGAACCCGTTGGTTCCGGCCGACCGGGTCTTCGTCAAGCACGGCTACCTGCCGCCGCCCGCGCTGATCGACCATTTCAGGGCGCGCGGGATCGAACGGGTCCTCGTCTGCGGCGTGCAGGCCGAGACCTGCTGCCTTGCCGCCGGCTTCCTGTTGTTCGATGCGGGCTTGCATCCGACGCTGCTGCGCTGGCTCAGCGTCGGTTCGTCGCTCGACCGGTCGGGCGACCTCGGCGCCGCGCTTTGGCGGCACCATTTCGGCAGCGTGTTGGAGGAGCCCGACGCGCTGGGGCTTACATCCGAGCCCCTGCCCTATCCCTCGTAGGCGCGGCAGATCCCCAAAAAGTCCTCCGCCACGAGGCTGGCGCCGCCGACGAGCGCGCCGTCGACGTTCTCCACCGCCATCAATTCGCGGGCGTTCGAGGGCTTCACCGAGCCGCCGTAGAGGATGCGGATCTTGTGTGCCTCCTCGCCGACGAGCTTGTCGAGCATCTCGCGCAGGGAGGCGTGGACCTCGGCGATCTCCTTCGCCGTCGGCGTGCGGCCCGAGCCGATCGCCCAGACCGGCTCGTAGGCGATCACCGTGTCGTCGCCGGTGGCGCCCTTCGGCAGGCCGATGGCGAGCTGCGCGCGGACGATGTCGAGCGCCCGGCCCTGCTGGCGCTCCTCCATGGTCTCGCCGACGCAGATGATGCCGCGCAGGCCGGCGCGGCGGGCGCCCAGTGCCTTGGCGTGGACGCCGTCATCGGTCTCGTAATGGTAGGCACGCCGTTCGGAATGGCCGACGATGACGTAGGTCGCGCCGAGATCGGCGAACATCTCCGCCGAGATCGAGCCGGTGAAGGCGCCGCTCGGACGGGCATGCAGGTTCTGGCCGCCGATGGCGACGGGCGAGCCGTAGACCGCGGCGACGCAGGAGGAGATCAGGGTCGCGGGCGGACAGATCAGCACGTCGATCTTGTCCGTAAGCGCGGGTGGGAGCCCGTCGCGGATCGCCTCGACGGTCGGAACCGAGGAGCGCAGACCGTTCATCTTCCAGTTGCCGGCAACCAGCGGACGGCGTCCCTCGCTTGCCATGGCGTCCCGGTTCTCCGTGTCTCGGTGGAAGGCTGCAACGTTGTCGGCGCACCTAGCAGAGCAAGCTTGGGCGCGCAAACGACCTTTGGGACATCGCCCCCCGGCCGTCGGCGTGCCATCGACATGCCCTTTGCGCCGCCGCCCCGATCGTCTATCGCGGGGCTCGAATTTGTTCCCCGGTTCCCGAAAGGAGCCGCGGACCGTAGAGATTTAGGCCCGGGCGTCCGATGCTCCAGTCCATTCGCAGCGCCAGCCAGCATTGGCTCGGCAAGGTCGTGCTGACGGTGATCTTCACCTTCCTGATCGCCGGCGTGGCGATCTTCGGTGTGGAGGAGTTTTTCCGCGGCGGTTCGAGCACGACGGTCGCCACCGTCGGCAAGACGCCGATCTCAGCCGAGGAGGTGCGCACCGCCTACCAGAACCAGCTGCAGCGCTATCAGGCGCAGCTCAAGCGGACCCTGACGCCCGACCAGGCGCGGGCGATGGGGCTGGAGCGGCAGGTGCTGGCCCAGCTCATCACCGAGGCGGCGCTCGACCAGAAGACCGCGGATCTCGGGCTCGCGGTCTCCGATGCGGCGGTGCTGCGGGCGATCCAGGACGAGCCGAGCTTCAAGAACGCCAACGGCAGCTTCGACCGTGCCCTGTTCTTCCAGACGCTCCAGCGCGCCGGCCTGAACGAGGCGATGTTCGTGCGCGAGCAGCGCTCGGTCATCGCCCGCCTGCAACTGGCCGACGCCATCGTCGCCGAACTGCCGGTGCCGCAGGCCATGCGCGAGGCGGTGCACCGCTACTCCACCGAGCGCCGCGACGCCGCCGTGCTGACGCTGGCGCCCTCCGTCGCGGGCGAGATCCCGGCGCCGACCGAGGAGGAGCTGAGCGCCTACTACGACAACAACAAGGCGTCCTTCCGCGCCCCCGAATACCGCAGCCTCAATTTGCTGGTGCTCGACCCCGCGGCGCTGGCCAAGCCCGACGAGGTCTCCGAGGAGGAGGCGCGCAAGGTCTACGACGCCAATCACAGCCGGTTCGGCAAGCCGGAGCGGCGCACGATCCAGCAGATCAGCTTCCCCGACGAGGCCGCCGCCAAGGAGGCGCGGGCCAAGATCGAGAGCGGCGAGACGCCATTCGAGACGGTGGCCGCCGCGCGCGGGCTCGACCCGAAGCAGCTCGACCTCGGCACCCTGACGAAGGCCGAATTGTTCGATCCGGCGGTGGGCGACGCCGCCTTCGCCCTGGAGCAGGGCAAGGTGAGCGAGCCGGTGAAGGGCCGCTTCGGCACCGTGCTCCTGCGCGTGACAGCGATCGAGCCCGGCACGGTCAAGCCGTTCGACGAGGTGAAGGACGAGATCCGCCGTGAAATCGCGCTCAAGCGCGTGCGTGACGGCGGCTTCGACAAGGTTCAAGACGCGATCGAAGATGCCCGCGCCTCGGCCAAGCCGCTCGCCGAGATCGCCAAGGACCAGGGCCTGACGCTGCTGTCCATCCCGGCGGTGGACGCCCAGGGCAACGATCCGTCCGGCCAGCCGGTCGCCGGCATCCCGGACAAGGAGACGACGCTGCCGGCCGCCTTCCGTGCCGATGTCGGCAACGACACCGAGGTGCTGCGCACCAAGACCGGCGGGGCGATCTGGTACGACGTCGTCAAGATCGACCCCTCGCACGAGAAGCCGTTGGCGGAGGTCCGCGACGAGGCGGTGAAGGGCTGGACGAGGGCCGAGGTCGAGAAGCGCCTCGTCGCCAAGTCCAAGGAGCTGACCGAGCGCCTGGAGAAGGGCGAGGCGATCGAGACCCTCGCGCAGGAGGCCGGCCTGCCGCTGAAGACGGTCGGCGAGATCGCCCGAAACCAGACCAAGGACGATCTCTCGAGCGAGATCGTCGAGCGCATCTTCGCGACGCCCGTCGGCAAGGCGGCCTCGGCCCCCGCGGGCGAAGGCCGCGCGGTGTTCAAGGTGACGGCGGCCACGATGCCGGCCTTCGTGCCCGGCACGCCGAGCGACACGCAGCTCGTGGCTTCGCTGCGCACGGCGATCGCCGACGACGTGCTGGCCGAGTTCATCGCCGAGGTGCAGAAGAGCGCGGGCGTGAACGTGAACCAGACCGCCCTGCGCCGGGCGCTCGGCGGCGAGTACTGAGGCGTCCCATGACCGAGCCTGGCATGACCGAGCCTGTGCACGAGGCGGTGGCGCGCGCCTACGAGGCCGGCCGGGCGAGCCTGCTCGGCCTGACCCTGGTGGCCGATCTGGAGACGCCGGTCGCGGCCTTTCTGAAGCTCAAGGCGGGCCATGCCGGCCCGGGCTTCCTGCTCGAATCGGTCGAGGGCGGCGCCGTGCGCGGGCGCTACTCGATGATCGGCCTCGACCCCGACCTGATCTGGCGCTGCCGCGACGGGCGCCCGGAGATCGCCCGCGACGCCGGCCTCACGGAGTTCGTGTCCGACGACCGGGCGCCGCTGGCCTCTCTGCGCGCCCTCATCGCCGAGAGCGCGGTGGGCGACGATGCCGAGAGCGCCGCGCTGCCGCCGATGGCGGCCGGCCTGTTCGGCTATCTCGGCTACGACATGGTCCGCGCCATGGAACGGCTGCCCGAGCCCAATCCCGATCCGCTCGGGGTGCCGGACGCGATCCTGATGCGACCGCGGGTCATGGTGGTGTTCGATGCGGTGGCCGACGCGCTGACGGTCGTGACGCCCCTGCGCCCGACCGAGGGCGTGAGCGCACGCGCGGCGCTGGAAGCCGCTCAAGGCCGCCTCGACCGTGTCGCGGAGATCCTCGAAGGGCCCCTGCCGGTCGAGGCGCGCCTCGACGTGTCGAGCCTCCCCCTGCCCTCCCCGGTCTCGAACACCGAGCCGGAGGCGTTCCTCGGCATGGTGGCCAAGGCCAAGGAGTACATCGTCGCGGGCGACATCTTTCAGGTGGTGCTGTCGCAGCGCTTCGAGGCGCCCTTCACCCTGCCGGCCTTCGCGCTCTACCGCTCCTTGCGCCGCACCAATCCGGCACCGTTCCTGTGCTACCTCGATTTCGAGGCGTTCCAGGTCGTCTGCTCGAGCCCCGAGATCCTCGTGCGCGTGCGCGAGGGCAAGGTGACGATCCGCCCGATCGCCGGCACCCGCCGCCGCGGCGCCAATCCGGCCGAGGACCGGGCGCTCGCAGACGAACTCCTCGCCGACCCGAAGGAGCGCTCCGAGCACCTGATGCTGCTCGACCTCGGCCGCAACGATGTCGGCCGCGTCTCGAAGATCGGCAGCGTCACGGTCACGGACTCGTTCTTCCTCGAATACTATTCCCAGGTCATGCACATCGTCTCGAACGTCGAGGGCGACCTCGACCCGAGTCACGACGCGCTCTCGGCGCTCGCCGCGGGGTTTCCCGCCGGCACCGTCTCGGGCGCGCCGAAGGTGCGGGCGATGGAGATCATCGACGAACTGGAACGCGAGAAGCGCGGGCCTTACGGCGGCTGCATCGGCTATTTCGGGGCGCGGGGCGAGATGGACACCTGCATCGTCCTGCGCACCGCCATCGTGAAGGACGGCCGCATGCACGTGCAGGCGGGCGCCGGCATCGTCTACGACTCCGATCCGCATTCCGAGCAGCAGGAATGCGTGAACAAGGCCAAGGCTTTGTTCCGCGCGGCAGAGGATGCGGTGCAGTTCGCGAGCCGGGCGAAGCGCGGGCAATAGGCGCTCCGGCCGGGACCACGTCGTCGGCCTCAGGCCGTCTTCACGTCCGCGAGGAAGCTCGCGACGGTGCGGCTGAGCCCTTCGGAATCCCGGGCGAGCTGGCGGGCCGCTCCGAGAACCTGCGTCGCCGCCGCCCCGGTCTCGCCCGCGCCCTGGCGCATGCCGTCGGCGCTGCCGGTGACGTGTTCGGTGCCGCGCGCCGCCTCCTGAACGTTTCGGGTGATCTCGCGGGTCGCAGCCTCCTGCTCCTCCATGGCCGCCGCGATACTGGCCGAGACCTGCTCCAGGCTGGCGATCTGCCGGCCGATGGCGCGGATCGCGGTGACGGCCGCCTTGGTCGCGTCCTGAATCGCGCCGATCTGAGTGGAGACTTCCTCGGTCGCTTGGCCGGTCCGGGCCGCAAGCTCCTTCACCTCCGTGGCGACGACCGCGAAGCCACGGCCGGCCTCCCCCGCGCGAGCGGCCTCGATCGTGGCGTTGAGCGCCAGCAGGTTCGTTTGTCCCGCGATCCCCGAGATCATGGCCACCACCGTGCCAATGCGCTCGGCCGTGTCGCTCAGGGTGCGGATCGTGGCATCGGCTTCCCCGACGCGATCGACCGCCGCCCCGATCAGGCTGATGGACTGGACCACCTGGGTGGTGATCTCCGCGATCGAGGCCGATAACTCCTCGGCAGAGGCGGCGACGGTCTGGACGTTGGCCGCGGTCTGCGTCGCGGTCGAGGACACCGCCATCGCCTGCGTCGTCGTCTGGTCGGCGATCCCGCTCATCGAGCGGGCGGTCACCTCCATGTCGGCGGCGGCCGTGTTGAGGCCGCTGGTCATCCGCGTGGCGTCGGCCTCGAAGGCGCGGGTCACCGCGTCGAGCCGCTCGGCGCGCATCATCTTGGCCGTGGTGTCACGGGTCTGTTCGGCTTCTAGCCGTTGCCGGGCCAAGGCGCTGTCCTTGAACACCGCGAGCGCCCGGTTGAGGGCACCGACTTCGTCCCGCCGCGCCACATCATCCACGGGCGTGGCGAGGTCGCCGGCCGCGAGCCGCTCGGTTGCCTGAACCGCTCGCCGGATCGGACGCGCGATGCCGAAGACGGTGATCAGGCCCGCCAGCGAGGCCAGCACTCCGATACCGGCGATGGCGACGACGACGAGACGCGTCGTCGTCGCGCCTCCTTCCTCCTTCACGGTCCGGATCGTGGACTCGGTGGTGGCGGCGTTCGTGGTCAGGTGTGACGCTAGGCGCTCCTCCAGGCGTTGACGCGCGGCCCGCCCCTCGCCGTTGGAGATGGCGATCGCACCCTTGTGGTCGCCCTGCATGGAGCGCTCTATGCTCTTGTCGACCGAGTTCAGATAAGCTTCCAGGATACTGCGGGTCTCCGCGTAGCGCCGTTGCAGCTGATTCGTCTCGGCCACCGCGAGGATCTTGTCGATCTGCTGGAAGATCTCCGCGCGGCTCGCGTCGAAAAGCGCCTTCGACTTCCGCATCTCCACCGGATCGGTCTCGATGGCGATGTTCTTCTCGTGGATCGTCGCTTCCTTGATCGCACGATCGAAGTCGCTGACCGCGATGCGGCGCCGAAGGGTGTAGTCCGTCAGGCGCGTCATCCGTTCCAGCGTCCCGTCGATGCCGGCCTTGGCCGTGAGCACGAGGCCGACGCTCAGGCAGATCAGAAGGCCGATCGGGATCGCAAGCTTGAGAGGCAACTTGAGATCGTTCAGGTTGGGCATGACCGTCTTCGTCTATGATTTGAGGTTGCATTTAATCTAAACAAATGATAATGTGGGACCTTTAAGATGTCGTTTCTTTCCTGAGCTTTTTCAGTGTTCAGGTCAGGTGGAGCGCCCTTACTCTGTTTGCTGTATTTGGCTCTTGCGGTCGCGTCGCTTCCTCACGCGTCGACGGGCGGACGCGGTGCGTCCCCCGTCCCCGTTGACCCCGGCTCGATCAACCGTCACATCGGCGGGGAAACGCGGCAAAGCCGGCAGCCATGTCCAACGTCCTCGTCATCGACAACTACGATTCCTTCACGTGGAATCTCGTCCACCTGATCGGCCCGCTCTGCGAGCGGATCGATGTGGTGCGCAACGATCAGATCGATGTCGCCGGCATCCGCGAGCGGGCGCCGGATGCGCTGGTGCTCTCGCCGGGGCCGTGCACGCCGAACGAGGCCGGCATCTGCCTCGACGTGGTGCGGGAGCTGGGTGCGGAAGTGCCGATCTTCGGCGTGTGCCTCGGGCTCCAGACCATCGGGCAGGCCTATGGCGGTGACGTGGTGCGCGCGCCCTCTCCCATGCACGGCAAGATCTCGACCATCCGGCACGAGGCCGAGGGTGTGTTCCGCGGCATCAACGAGGATTTCGCCGCCACCCGCTACCACTCGCTGGTGGTGGACCGCGCGAGCTGCCCGAAGGATCTAGCGGTGACGGCCGAAGCCGATGGCCTCATCATGGGACTGCAGCACCGGGAGCTGCCGGTCCACGGCGTGCAGTTCCACCCCGAGAGCATCCTCTCGAACCACGGCACGCAAATCCTGCGCAACTTCCTCGACATCGCCGCCGCGTGGCGCAAGGACTCGGCCGGCCGAGCGTGACAAGACCGGCCTCGGCGTGCATTGACGGGCAACTTTTCCCTCCCCCTCTACAGTAGAGGGCTCGGACAGAGCCACGATCCCGATGGACGCCTTCAAGACCCATCTCGCGACCGTCGCGTCCGGCGCCGCGCTGAGCCGCGAGCAGGCCCGCGCCGCCTTCGACGACCTGCTCTCGGGCGAGGTCACGCCGATCCAGGCGGGCGCCTTCCTCACCGCCCTCTCCGTGCGCGGCGAGAGCGAGGATGAGATCGTCGGCGCGGTCTCGGCGATGCGGGCGCGGATGCTGCCCGTGACGGCGCCCGCGGGGGCCATCGACATCGTCGGCACGGGCGGGGACCATTCGGGCAGCTACAACGTCTCGACGCTGGCCGCGATCCTCACCGCCGCCTGCGGCGTGCCCGTGGCCAAGCACGGCAACCGCGCCGCCACCTCCCGCTCCGGCGCGGCCGACGTGCTCGTGGCGCTCGGCGTGAAGATCGGTCTGCCCCCCGAGGCCCTGGCGCGCTGCCTCTCGGAGGCCGGGCTCTGCTTCATGTTCGCGCAGACGCATCACGGCGCCATGCGCCACGTGGCGCCGGTGCGCACCGAACTGCCGTTCCGCACCATCTTCAACATGCTCGGGCCGCTCTCGAACCCGGCCGGCGTCGCGGCGCAGGTCTTCGGCGTCTCACGGCCCGCCTGGGCCGAGCCGCTGACGCGGGTGCTCGCCACGCTCGGCAGCCGCCGGGTCTGGACCGTGCACGGCTCCGACGGGCTCGACGAGATCACCACAACCGGCCCCACCGCCGTGATCGCGCTGGAAGATGGCGCGCTCTCGCATTTCACCATCGACCCGCGCGACGTCGGCCTGCCGCTCGCGACCCTCGACGACCTGCGCGGCGGCGATCCCGATCACAACGCGGCCGCACTCAGCGCCGTGCTCGAAGGCGTCCGCAGCGCCTACCGCGATATCGCCGTGCTGAATGCGGGCGCGGGCCTCGTGGTGGCGGGCGCCGCCGGTACGCTGGCCGAGGGGGTTGCGCTGGCGCAGGGTGCGATCGATTCCGGCGCCGCGCGGGCGACGCTGGCGCGCCTCGTCGCCGTTTCCAATGCATGATAGACGGCTTCGAGCGGTTCCAAGGTATCGGTCCGGCGATCGGCGCCGGACCGATGCCTGGGCGTTTCGTTGTTGCATCGTCTCGTTCCGAAAGCCGGAAACCACCTTTCGGGACGATGCTCTAAGGACAAATCGATGGACGACATCGTGGCCGACGTGACCGTCGGGCCTGCCACGACCGCCCCCGAGCGGGCGAGCGTGCTGGCGCGGATCGAAGCCTACAAGCGCCGCGAGATCGCCGAGGCGAAGCTGCGCGTGCCGCTAGCCAAGCTGGAGAAGCAGGTGGCCAAAGCCGAGCCGCCCCGCGGCTTCGCCGACGCCGTCGCCGCCCATATCGCGGAAGGCCGCCCGGCCCTCATCGCCGAGATCAAGAAGGCCTCGCCCTCCAAGGGGCTGATCCGGGCCGATTTCGACCCGAAGACCCTGGCCGAAGCCTATGCCAAGGGCGGCGCCACCTGCCTCTCGGTGCTCACCGATACGCCCTCCTTCCAGGGCGCGCCGGATTTCCTCACCGAGGCCCGTGCGGCCTGCGACCTGCCGGTTCTGCGAAAAGATTTTCTGTTCGAGCCCTATCAGGTCTACGAGGCCCGAGCCTGGGGCGCCGATTGCGTCCTCGTCATCATGGCCTGCCTGGACGACGCGGAGGCCGCCGCCATCACCGAGACCGCGCACGATCTCGGCATGGACGTGCTGGTGGAGGTTCACGACGCCGAGGAATTGGAGCGGGCCCTGCCGCTCGGCACCCGGCTCGTCGGCGTCAACAACCGCAACCTCAAGACCTTCGAGGTCTCGTTCGAGACGGCGATCCGGCTCAAGCCCGGCATTCCCGCCGACCGTATTGCGGTCGCCGAGAGCGGCATCGGCGGGTATGCCGACGTGCTGCGCTTGAAGCAGCATGGGCTCGACACCATCCTCGTCGGCGAGAGCTTGATGCGGCAGGCCGACGTCACTGCGGCGACGCGGGCGCTGCTGTTCGGGGATGCCGGCCGGTGAGCGGCCCGACCCTCACCCATATCGACCGCACCGGTGCGGCCAACATGGTCGACGTCTCCGACAAGGCCGCGACCTCGCGAACGGCCGTGGCCGAGGGCGTCGTGGTGATGCGCCCCGAGACCCTGGCACTGATCCGCGAGGGCGACGCCAAGAAGGGCGATGTCATCGGCACGGCGCGTCTCGCCGGCATCATGGCCGCCAAGCGGACGCATGAGCTGATTCCGCTCTGCCACCCGCTGCTGATCACCAAGGTGCGGCTCACCTGCGAGCCCGACGACGCCCTGCCCGGCCTGCGGCTGACGGCGGAGGTGAAGGTGCAGGGTCAGACCGGCGTCGAGATGGAGGCGCTGACCGCCGTCTCGGTGGCGTGCCTGACGGTCTACGACATGGTGAAGGCCGCCGACCGCGGCATGCGCATCGAGGGCATCCGCCTCCTGTCGAAGGAGGGCGGCAAGTCCGGCGCATGGGCCGCTGGCTCATGAGCCTGCTCCCGGTCGCCGAGGCGCTCGACAGGATCCTCGCCGCGATTGCCGGCCCGGTGGAGGCCGAAGAGGTTCCCATCACTCGGGCAGCCGGCCGGACGCTGGCTGCCGATCTGCGCGCGACGCGAACGCAGCCTCCCTTCCCCGCCTCCGCCATGGATGGCTACGCGGTGCGCGCGGCCGACGTCGCCACGGTACCGGCACGGCTGCGCCTGATCGGCACCAGCGCGGCCGGCCACGGCTTCGCCGGGCCGCTCGGACCCGGCGAGGCGGTGCGCATCTTCACCGGTGCGCCCGTGCCCGAGGGGGCCGACGCGATCCTGATCCAGGAGAACGCCGAGGCCGTGGGAGAGACGGTCACCGCCCGCGAGCCGGTGGCGGCGGGCCGCTTCCTGCGCCGCGCCGGCCTCGATTTCCGCGGGGACGAGACGCTCCTGAGAGCCGGCGAGACCCTGGACGCGCGCCGCCTCGCACTGGCGGCCAGCGCCGGCCACGCAGTGTTGCCGGTGCGTCGAAAACCGTGCGTCGCAGTCCTGGCGACGGGCGACGAACTGGTGCGGCCGGGTGAGCCCGCCGCTTGGGACCAGATCGTCGCCTCGAACGGCCTCGCGCTGGCGGCGCTGAGCCTGGAAGCGGGTGCGGAGACGATCGATCTCGGCATCGTTTCCGACGATCTCGCTGCCCTGCGCGACGCGGTGGGCCGGGCCCGCGCGGCGGAGGCCGACCTGCTGGTAACGCTGGGGGGCGCCTCGGTCGGCGATCACGACCTCGTCCAGGCGGCCCTCGGCGCCGAAGGCATGGAACTCGGCTTCTGGCGGGTCGCGCTCCGCCCCGGCAAGCCGCTGATGCACGGACGGCTCGGGCGGATGGCCGTGATCGGCCTGCCGGGCAACCCGGTCTCCTCGATCGTCTGCGGCCTGCTCTTCGTCGTGCCGGCGATCCGCGCCCTGCTCGGCGACCCGCGCGCCGGCGAGGATCGCAGCGAGCCCGCCCTCCTCGGGCGCGACATGCCGGCGAACGACGCCCGCCAGGATTACCTCCGCGCCCGCCTCGATACCGCGCCGGACCGGCTGCCGGTCGCCCATCCCGAGACGCGCCAGGATTCCTCGATGCTCTCGGTGCTCGGCACCAGCGAGGCGCTGCTGATCCGCCCACCGCATGCGGGTCCGGCCAAGGCGGGCGACCCGTGCCGGATCATTCGCTTGGATCGGCGGATCCTCTAAAGAGGCACGATACCCTCGCAGAAGTTGCTAGACGTCAAACGGGTTGTGGAGTTTTGCGCCATTGACGTATATGACTCACTCCGTCATCTCCCGTCATGGCCGACTCGCTCCATACCGTAATTGAGACCGACATTTATCTTCGGTCGGCCGAGCGCATCATGACCGAATCGGAGCGCATGTCGGTCGTCGATGTCCTTGCGGCCGACCCGTGGGCGGGAGATGTGATCCCCGGCACGGGCGGGCTGCGGAAGGTGCGAGTGCCTTTGGCCGGTCTTGGGAAGCGCGGGGGCGCACGGGTGATCGCGTGCTTCGTGACCGAACGCGGCGTGTACCTGCTCCTCGCCTACGCAAAGAACGATCAGGCCAATCCGACGCCGGCCCAGGCGCAAGCATTGGCACGACTGGTCGAGACTCTGTTTTGAGGATGAAGCCATGGACGACGCGACGTTCCACGAACTGACGCGCAGCCTGGAGCAGGCGGCCGCCCATGCCCGTGGCGAAACCGTTGCTGGAGTGCGCGTGCACGTACCCCACGACATCGACGTGGCAGCAGTGCGGAAAGCGTCCGCCCTTTCGCAGGACGCTTTTGCCCGCCGTATCGGTGTGGCTGTCGGCACCTTGCGGAATTGGGAACAGCGGCGCCGCCGGCCCGAGGGGCCCGCCCGCGTTCTCCTCGCGCTTCTGGAGAAGAACCCGCGCCTCGTTGAGGAAACACTCGGCCGCTGAGCCGACGCTGGCTGCGTACCCGTCCTGGACCATGGAAGTCCCTCCGGCGGCGCAAAAGTCTTGCATCCGCCCGATTTTCTGCCGAAGAGGGCGGCCTTCACCGGATTGAAGGTCACCGGCAAAAGGCACGGGATCGTGCGGCTTATGCCGCCGGGCGAGTATGGGCGGGGAGCGTTGGGACCGATGAGCGAGACGCGGGAGCTGGGTTCGGCCGACATTCAGAAGGTGCTGGAACTGCTGCCCCACCGCTACCCCTTCCTGATGATCGACCGCATCATCGAGATCGACCGGGACGAGAGCTGCATCGGCATCAAGAACGTCACCGCGAACGAGCCGCAGTTCACCGGCCATTTTCCCGGCCTACCGGTTTTCCCCGGCGTGCTCCTGATCGAGGGCATGGCCCAGACCGCGGGCGCGATCTGCTGCCGCCACATCATGACCGACGAGCTGAAGACCAAGCAGGTCTTCTTCATGACCATCGACAAGTGCAAGTTCCGCAAGCCCGTCGTGCCCGGTGACCAAGTCCGCTTCCACATGACGAAGATCAACCAGCGCAAGACGATGTGGTGGTTCCGCGGCGAGGCCCGCGTCGATGGCGCGCTGGTGGCGCAGGCGGAAATCGGCGCCATGCTGGTGACGGAGTGAGCGCGGTGCGGGAGGGCATTCACCCGAGCAGCATCGTCGAGGACGGTGCCCGTCTCGGGGATGGCGTGCGGATCGGTCCGTTCTGCCATGTCGGGCCCGACGTCGTGCTGGGCGACGGCTGCGAACTGATCAGCCACGTCGTGGTCGCCGGCCGCACCACGGTCGGCGCGCGGACGAAGATCTATCCCTTCGCCTCGATCGGCCACCCGCCGCAGGATCTGAAATTCCGCGGCGAGCCCTCGACGCTCGTCGTCGGCTCCGATTGCCTGATCCGCGAGGGCGTGACGATGAACCCCGGCACGGCCGGCGGCGGCCTGGAGACGGTGGTGGGCGACGGCTGCGCCTTCCTCGCCAACAGCCATGTCGGCCACGATTGCCGCGTCGGCAACAACGTCATCTTCTCCAACAACGTGATGCTCGCCGGCCATTGCACCGTCGGCAACTACGCCATCCTCGGCGGCGGTGCGGCGGTGATCCAGTTCGCCCGGGTCGGCGACCACGCCTTCGTCGGCGGCCTCTCGGGGCTGGAGAACGACTGCATTCCCTACGGCATGGCGCTCGGCAACCGCGCCTACCTCTCGGGGCTCAACATCATCGGCCTGCAGCGCCGCGGTTTCTCGCGCGAGGACATCCATGCGCTCCGCCGGGCCTACCGGCTGCTCTTCGCCCAGGAAGGCACGCTGATGGAGCGGGTCGAGGACGTGGCCGCCGAGTTCGATACCCATCCGGCGATCCACGAGATCCTCGCCTTCATCCGCGAGGGCGGCAAACGCTCGATCTGCACGCCCCGCGCCGTCGCCGCTGCGGCCTGAGGCGGCGGTGGTCGATCCCGCCCGGCCCCTCGCCCTGGTGGCCGGCGCGGGCCGCCTGCCGGAACTGGTCGCCGCCTCCCTCGATCGGGCCCGCCGCCCTTTCCGGGTGCTCGCCGTACGCGGCTTCACCGAGCGGGCGATGCGGCGGCGCGCGGACGCGGTGGTCGATCTCCTCGACATTCCCGGCACCTTGCGCATCCTGAAGGACTGGGCGCCCGCGGCCGTGGTGCCGGCGGGCGGCGTCACCCGTCCGAGCCCGGCGGCGCTCCTCAACGCGGCGCATGCGGTGCGCAACCGCGACATCCTGAAGAGTCTCGCGGGCGGCGACGACAGGCTGCTGCGGGCGGTGCTCTCGCTGCTGGAGGAGAACGGGCACCGGGTGCTCGGCGTCCACGAGGTTGCCCCGGACCTGCTCGGCCGGCCCGGACGCCTCGGCCGTCTCGCGCCCGATGCCGATGCGGCTCTGTCGATCGCCACGGGACGCGCCATGCTCGGCGCGCTGAGCCCCTTCGATGTCGGCCAGGCCGCGGTGGTGGCGGCTGAGCGCATCATTGCCGTCGAAGGCCCCGAGGGCACCGACCGCATGCTCGCCCGCGCCCGCGCCCTCAACCGCAAGCCCTTCGGCCGCGGCACTCCTGCGAAGGGGACCGTCCTCGTCAAGCTGCCGAAGCTCGGCCAGGATCTGCGCATCGACCTGCCGGCGATCGGTCCGCGCACGGTGCGCCGGGCCGCGGAGGCGGGCTGTGCCGGCCTCGCCATCGGTGCTGGCCATACCCTGGTGATCGACGGACCCGAGACGGTCGCGGCGGCGGATGCGGCGGGCCTGTTCCTGATCGGCGTGGAGGTCGCCCCGTGACGCACCGGCGGATCTGGCTCGTGGCCGGCGAGGATTCCGGCGACCAGCTCGGCGCCAAGCTGATCCGGGCGCTGCGGATCCTCTCCCCCGAGGCGTTGACCCTCGGCGGGGTCGGCGGCGAGGCGATGGAGGCCGAGGGCTTCCGCTCGCTGTTTCCCATCGATGACGTGGCGGTGATGGGCTATCTGCCCGTGCTCGCCCGCGCCCGCACCCTGCTTCGGCGCATCCGCGAAACGGTGGACGACGTCGTCGCCGGCCGGCCCGACGTGCTCGTCATCATCGACAGCCCCGGCTTCACCCATGCGGTCGCCACCCGTGTGCGCAAGCGGCTGCCGGACCTGCCGATCGTCGATTACGTCTCTCCGAGCGTCTGGGCGTGGCGCCCGTGGCGGGCCAAGGGCATGGTGCCCTTCATCGACCACGTCCTCGCCCTCCTGCCTTTCGAACCGGAGGCGCATCGGAGGCTCGGCGGGCCGGCCTGCACCTATGTCGGCCATCCGCTGATCGAGCGTCTCGCCGAGTTGCGCCCCTCCCCCGAGGAGACGGCGCTCCGCGAAGGCCGCCCGCCGATCCTGGCCGTGCTGCCGGGTTCGCGCCGCTCGGAGATCGAGCGGCTGATGCCGGTCTTCGGCCGAGCGGTCGCCGAACTGGTGCGGCGGGTCGGTCCGGTCGAGGTCGAGCTACCGGCGGTGAGCCGTCACCGCGCCCTGATCGAGCGTCTCGCCGCCGCCTGGGAGCGCCAGCCGCGCATCGTCCACGGCGAGGCGGCCAAGCTCGCGACCTTCCGCCGGGCGCGGGCCGCGCTCGCGGCCTCCGGCACCGTGACGCTCGAACTCGCGCTCGCCGGCGTGCCGATGGTGGTGGCCTACAAGGTCTCGCGGGTCGAGGAGGTGATCGCCCGGCGCCTGATCCAGGTGCCGACGATCGTGTTGCCGAACCTGATCCTGTCCGAGAACGCCATGCCGGAATTCGTGCAGGCGGATTGCACGCCGGAGCGGCTGGCCGAAACCCTGGCTCCGCTCCTCGCGGGCGGCCCGGCCCGACGGACCCAGCTCGATGCGCTGGCCCGCATCGACGGAGAAATGCGGCTCCCCGGCGACGAGGAGCCGAGTCGTGCCGCGGCGCGGATCGTTCTGGAGGCGCGGCGGGCGGCATGAGCGAGGATGCGATGCCGCCGACGATCGCGATCTATGTCGATGCCGACGCCTGCCCGGTGAAGGACGAGGTCTACCGCGTCGCCGGACGCTATGGCCTCCACGTCTATGTCGTCTCGAACAGTTTCATGAACCTGCCGCGCGAGCCCTGGATCGAGCGGGTGATCGTCGGCGACGCATTCGATGCGGCCGACGACTGGATCGCCGAGCGCGCCCGCCCCGGCGCCATCGTCGTTACGGCGGACGTGCCGCTGGCGAGCCGCTGCGTGAAGGCCGGCGCGGCGGCGCTCGCCCCGAACGGCAAGGCGTTCACCGATGCGTCCGTGGGCCTCGCGCTGGCCACCCGAAACCTGATGCAGGATCTGCGGGAGGCGGGCGCGATCACCGGCGGCCCGAAGCCGTTCTCGCCGAAGGACCGCTCGGCCTTTCTCGGCGCGTTGGATCGTGCGGTGGTGCGCCTGAAGCGCGATCTCGGAATCTGAGCCGAAGTCGCCGAAGCATCGATCCCCTGAGCTGGGTCGCGTCGATCCGGCCGACCCTGCGGTTGCATTCGCGCCTGCCTCGCCCATACTGCGCCGGTTGGACGCGAACTTTCCTGTCGCGACGGCCTCGTGGCACGCGGGGCTTACGGCGGCGTAGCCGGCCGTCGTCGTGCGAGTAGGCAGACAGGAAGGGGGTGAAGACGTTGCTGATGATCCCGCTTGTGCGGGACACGATCAAGCGCAGCCCGAGCGGTGAGTGGTCGATGACCATCACGCTCGGACTGATGTGGTAACGTAGGCTTCGTCCACAAAGAGGGCTCGCGGGCTGCCACCTGCGGGCTCTTGAGACGATAATGTAGCGCTGGTTGTGCGATTGCAAACCCATTTGCGAGAGCGCCGGCACACGTCGAACGCTCATGTGCACATCACAGCATAGGTACGAGCGCGATTTGCGCTCAGCTCCGCTGGCCGATCGGCACGTAGTCGCGGCGATCCGGGCCGACATAGAGCTGGCGCGGACGACCGATCTTCTGCGACGGATCCTCGATCATCTCGGCCCACTGCGCGATCCAGCCGACGGTGCGGGCCAGCGCGAACAGCACCGTGAACATCGAGGTCGGGAAGCCGAGCGCCTTCAGGGTGATACCCGAGTAGAAGTCGATGTTCGGGTAGAGCTTCTTCTCGATGAAGTACTCGTCCTTGAGCGCGATCTGTTCGAGCTGGACGGCGACCTCAAGCAGGTCGTCCTTGAGCCCGAGCTCGTTGAGCACCTCGTGGGTGGTCTTCTGCATGATGCGCGCGCGCGGGTCGTAGTTCTTGTAGACCCGGTGGCCGAAGCCCATCAGGCGGAAGGGGTCGTTCTTGTCCTTCGCCTTGGCGACGTATTTCTGCACGTTCTCGGGGTGGCCGATCTCCATCAGCATCTTCAGCGCCGCCTCGTTGGCGCCGCCATGCGCCGGCCCCCACAGGCAGGCGATGCCGGCGGCGATGCAGGCGAACGGGTTAGCGCCCGAGGAGCCGGCGAGCCGCACCGTCGAGGTCGAGGCGTTCTGCTCGTGGTCGGCGTGCAGGATGAAGATCTTGTCGAGCGCCCGCGCGTAGATCGGGTTGATGACGTACTCCTCGCACGGCACCGCGAAGCACATCCGCAGGAAGTTCGACGTATAGTCGAGGTCGTTCTTCGGATATACGAACGGCTGACCGATCGTATACTTGTAGGCCATCGCCGCGAGCGTCGGCATCTTCGCGATCATGCGAAGCGAGGCGACCATCCGCTGCTGCTCGTCCGAGATGTCGGTCGAGTCGTGATAGAAGGCCGAGAGCGCGCCGACGCAGGCCACCATCACCGCCATCGGATGGGCGTCGCGGCGGAAGCCCTGGAAGAAGCGGTTCATCTGGTCGTGCACCATGGTGTGGCGCGTGACCCGGTAATCGAAATCCGCCTTCTGCGCGGAGGACGGCAACTCGCCGAACAGCATCAGGTAGGCGGTTTCGAGGAAGTCGCCCTGCTCGGCGAGCTGTTCGATTGGGTAGCCGCGGTAGAGCAGCACCCCCTCGTCGCCGTCGATATAGGTGATCTTCGACTCGCAGGAGGCGGTCGAGGTGAAGCCGGGGTCGAAGGTGAACTTGCCGGTCTGGGCGTAGAGCTTGCCGATATCGACGACGTCGGGACCGATCGTACCGGTCTTGATGGGCAATTCGACGTTCTTGTCGCCCACGATGATGGTGCTGGCGGAAGCGCTCATGGGATCGCGGACCCTTTCTCGCGACGGGAACAGCACGGGACCGGAAGAACCCGCCTTCCGCTCCGTTGTGGCGCCGCAGCAGAGCGCTGCGCCCGCCCACTGAGGCACCGGGTTAGCGGATCGGTCGGCGCCCAGCAACGGGCGGCCGCCCCGGGTCTCTTCGCATATGCGAAAAACGGGCCGTGTCTGTCACCCTTCGAGGAGGATGACGGTCGCCCCTTCCCGAGATCCGCAGCCCGTCATCCCTATCGTTGCGGCTTCGACGGAAAGAGAATGCCGTGGAAACATCCACTTGTGCAAGACTTTGCGGAGCGGCACCGTCCGATCGGCCCCTCGCTGGGGCTTTGTGCGCTTCGCGCTGTCATTCCGGCCGGATTGTCATTCGACTGCGCCTGGAATCACGTGGAGCGATCCGAACGGGTCGGGAGCGCGCCCGGATCGTGCCGGCTCGGCCGGGATGCGTTGATCCGCCGCGTGGTCGATGGTTCAGGCCGCCAGTCGATCCCGCAGGCGGGCGAGCGCCTCGTCGCGGCCGAGCACCGCCATCACGTCGAAGACCGGCGGCGAGGTAGCACGGCCGGTGAGGGCCGCCCGTAGAGGCTGGGCGACCTGGCCGAGCTTGACGCTCTGGCTTTCCGCGAAACCGCGTACCGCCGCCTCCGTCGATGCCGCACTCCACTCGGGCAGGGCTTCCAGGGCGGGGAGAAGGGCGCGCAGCCGCTCCGGCGCCTCGCCGGCGAGCAGGCCTTCGGCCTTCGCGTCGAGGGCCAGCGGCCGCGGGGCGTAGAGGTAGTAGGCGCTGTCGAGGAGTTCGACGAGCGTCTTGGCGCGCTCCTTCAGGCCGGGCATCGCCGACAGGAGCTTTTCGCGCAGGTCGGGCGTGAGCGATGTCGGCAGGCCGCGCTCGGGTCCGCGGGCCGGCAGGATCACCTCGATCGCATCGACCAGGACCGAATCGGCGCTGTTGCGGATATAGAGCCCGTTGAGGCTCTCCAGCTTGGTGAAGTCGAACCGCGCCGCCGAGCGGCCGATCGCCTTCAGATCGAAGGCGGCGATCATCTCCTCGGTGGAGAAGACCTCCTGGTCGCCGTGGCTCCAGCCGAGCCGCACGAGGTAGTTGCGCAGGGCCGCCGGCAGGTAGCCGCGGTCGCGGTACTCCTCGACGCCGAGCGCGCCGTGGCGCTTCGACAGCTTCGCGCCATCCGCCCCGTGGATGAGCGGGATATGGGCCATGGCCGGCACGTCCCAGCCGAGCGCCCGGTAGATCTGGCTCTGGCGGGCGGCATTGGTGAGGTGGTCATCGCCCCGGATCACCTGCGTGACGCCCATGTCGTGGTCGTCGACCACTACGGCGAGCATGTAGGTCGGGGTTCCGTCCGAGCGCAGCAGCACGAGATCGTCGAGGTCGCGGTTGGCCCAGGTGACGCGGCCCTGCACCGCATCCTCAACCACGGTCTCGCCCTCGGTCGGTGCCCGCAGGCGGATGACCGGCTTCACGCCGGGAGGCGCCTCGGACGGGTCGCGGTCGCGCCAGCGTCCGTCGTAGCGCGGGGCGCGGCCCTCGGCGCGGGCGGTCTCGCGCATCTGCGCCAGCTCCTCGGCGCTGGCGTAGCAGTGATAGGCGTTGCCCGAGGCGAGCAGGCTCTCGGCCACCTCCCGGTGACGCTCGGCGCGGGCGAACTGGTAGATGACCTCCCCGTCCCAATCGAGGCCGAGCCAGCGCATCCCGTCGAGGATCGCGTCGATGGCCGCCTGCGTCGAGCGCTCGCGGTCGGTGTCCTCAATGCGCAGCAGCATCCGCCCGCCGAACCGGCGGGCGTAGAGCCAGTTGAACAGAGCGGTGCGCGCGCCCCCGATATGCAGGAAGCCCGTGGGCGAGGGCGCGAAGCGCGTGACGACCGGTGACGACATCGGTTGCGGGGAAGCTTCTTCTTGGAAAAGTGCGGGATGACGGGCGTGCGGCTGCGGCCGGTCTCGGCGTGCGTGTAGCACGAGCGAGCGGATGCGTTAAGAATTCGTCACGATTGCCCAGCGCACGGGCATCGCAGGTCTCGGGACGTGGCGGGGCATGATGCAGGGCGGCGGCAGGGCGATGCGTGGGGCCGTTCCGGCTCTCCTCGCCGGTCGCGTGATCGCCCCCGCACAGCTGTGGCCAGCCGCGCGCGATCGGCTGCGCACCGGTCTCGCCTGCGAGACCGAGCAGCGGCGGCTGTTCCCCTGGCTCGCCGTCGCCTTCGGCGCCGGTATCCTCGTCTTCTTCACGGCGACGGACGGCGAGCCCGCCCTCGCGGCCCCTCTGATGGCGGCCGGGCTCAGTCTTGTCGTGACGCCCGTCCTGCGGGCGCGTCCGGTGGCGCTTGCGCTGATGCTGGCCCTGACCGCCTTCTTCCTCGGCTTCGCGGCGGGCGTCTGGCGCGTCGCCTCCGTGGCGGGGCCGGTGCTGCCGCGGATCACCATCGCACCGCTCGCCGGCATCGTCGAAGGGCTCGACGAGCGAGAGAGCGGCGCACGGCTGATCGTTCGGGTGGACAGCTTCGGTGAGCTCGATGCGGAACACCGCCCGCGCCGGGTCCGGGTGTCTTACCGCGCCGCACGGACGGTGCGGCCGGGCGACGCCATCCGCGCCACCGCCCGTCTCCTGCCGCCTCCGGAAGCGGCGCGGCCGGGCGGCTACGATTTCGCGCGCGACGCTTACTTCCGCGGGATCGGCGCCGTCGGTTCGCTGGTCGGCAAGGTCGAGGTCGGTCCACCGCCCGAGCGGCTGCCCCTCGCGCTCCGCCTCGCCGCCGCCGTCGATTCGGCGCGCAATGCCTTCACCCAACGGATCACCGACGCGATCGGCGGTCAGGCCGGCGCCGTCGCCGCGGCCCTCGTCACGGGCAAGCGCGGACTGATCTCGAACGAGACCAACGAGGTGCTGCGGGCGGCGGGGATCTACCACGTCGTGTCGATCTCCGGGCTCCACATGGTGCTCGCGGCGGGCGTCGTGTTCTGGCTGGTGCGGGCCGGGCTCGCGCTGGTGCCGGCGCTGGCGCTCGCTTGGCCCATCAAGAAGATCGCGGCCGGTGCGGCCATGCTGGGCGTGACCGCCTACTGCGCCTTCTCCGGCTGGGACGTCGCCGCCGAACGGGCGCTGATCATGACGCTGGTCATGCTCGGTGCAATCCTCGTCGACCGCCCGGCGCTCAGCATGCGCAACCTCGCCCTTGCCGCGATGCTGGCGCTCGCCCGCGAGCCGGAGGCGCTGCTGGGGCCGAGTTTCCAGATGTCGTTCGGGGCGGTGGCCGGCCTGATCGCCTGCGCCCCGCTTCTCGACGGGCGCGTCTTCCGCACCGACAGCCCGTCCCGGATCGCGCGGGCCGCGTCGTGGCTGGCGACGGCGGTGGTCGGCACGCTGGCCACGACCCTGGTGGCGCAGATCGCCACGGCTCCCTTCGCCACCTACCACTTCCAGACGATGCAGCCCTTCGGTCTCGTCGGAAACGCCCTGACCCTGCCCCTCGTCTCCCTCGCGGTGATGCCCGCGGCGGTGCTCGGAATGCTGGCCTACCCTTTCGCCCTCGATCGGCCGGTCTGGTGGCTGATGGGGCTCGCGGTGCGCGGCATGCTCGACATCTCGGCCTGGATCGCCGGGTTCGGGCAAGCCAACGTCGTGCTGCCTGCCTTCGGGACCGGCGCCCTGGCCCTTCTGGCCGTCGCGCTTCTCGTCGCGACCCTGCCGGTGTCGCGGCTGCGCCTCCTGGCCCTCCTGCCGGCGGGTCTCGGCCTCGCCTTCGCCGCGAGTCCCACCCGCTACGACATCTACATCGACCGCGACGGGGCCGGCGCCGCGGTCCGTGGCAAAGATGGCCGCCTCGTCGTCCTCGGGCGTCCGCCCGGCTTCGTACTGGAGCAGTGGCTGAAGGCCGACGGCGACGGACGGCGTCCGGAAACCGTGACCGGAGCGGCCGGACCGCGATGCGACCGCCTCGGCTGCACGGTCCTGGCCCTCGATGGGCGGGCCGTCGCTCTCGTCACCGACAAGCGCGCCTTCCCCGAGGATTGCGCCCGGGCCGACATCCTGATCAGCCACCTGCGCGCACCGCCGGGCTGCGCGGCGCCCCTGATCGCCGACCGCAGCTTCCTGGCGGCGCAGGGGGCCACCGCGATCCGTCTTGGTGCGACCGGGCCCGAGGTCGCCAGTACCCGCGGTGCCGGCCCGCCGAAGCCATGGCAACCCAGACCGCCGGCTACCGCGGCGATGCCGGCTGCCGCACCGGAGCCTTCAGCGGCCGGCGATCCCGGTGCAGCGGATCCGACCGACCCGCTGCCCGCCGAACCGCCTCAGTAGCGGCGCACGAGGCTCACGAGCTTGCCCTGGATGCGCACCCGGTCCGGCCCGAGCACGCGGGTCTCATAGGCCGGGTTGGCTGCTTCCAGCGCGATCGAGGAGCCGCGGCGGCGCAGGCGCTTGAGGGTCGCCTCCTCGTCGTCGATCAACGCCACGATGATGTCGCCGTTATTGGCGGTGTCCTGCTTGTGGATGACCACGAGGTCGCCATCGAGGATGCCGGCCTCGATCATCGAGTCACCGCGTACTTCCAGCGCGTAATGCTCGCCGCCCGTCAGGAAGTCCGGGGACATCGAGATCGTGTGACTCTGGCTCTCGATCGCCGAGATCGGCGTACCGGCGGCGATCCGGCCCATCACCGGCACCATGACCGACTGACCGTTGCCGTCATGGGCCTGGAGCATCGGCGGCTTCGGCGCGGCCGGCTTGCCCGAAAGGCCGCCTTCGACCACGCTCGGGGTGAAGCGGCGCGGCTCGGATGGGACGGGCTTGGCGGCGGGCAGGTCGGGCATCCGCAGGATCTCGATGGCCCGTGCGCGGTTCGGCAGACGGCGCAGAAAGCCTCGCTCCTCCAGAGCCATGATCAGGCGATGGATGCCCGACTTGGATTTGAGGTCGAGCGCGTCCTTCATCTCGTCGAAGGACGGCGGCACACCGCTCTCCTGCATCCTCTGCTGGATGAACTGGAGCAGTTCGAGTTGCTTGCGGGTCAGCATGCGGCACCTGCTGTCAACCGCGGGCCGGGGGCGCCGCAGAATCATTTGAAACAAAGCACGAACAGCCTAGTCGTTCCTCTCCTGTTCCGCAAGCACGCCCAGGCAAGCCAAAGGCGGCAACGCCGCCGCGCTGCCGCCTTTGGCCGTGTCGTCCCCGGGCTCGGATCAGGCGGGGATCACGTCCACGATCTCGTAGGTGTCGGGATCGATGATGACGATGTCGTCGCCGACGAGGATGAATTGCAGCCCGCGATAGGCGGGCACCAGCGTCAGGATCGCCGGCGGCAGCGGATGCAGCGAGACCGAGCGCGGAATCGCGGTACCGACGCGAACCGCGAAGTTGACGTTCGACACGGCCCGGACGTTGGAGCGGGTGATCGACTGGCGGAACTCGGTCCGCTGCGTCGAACTCAGGTTCCTGGAGGCGCCGCGCGCCTCCGTAGCGGCGCCGCGACCGCCCCGCTCGCCGACACCGTCGCGTGTGCTCCGCTCACCGGCACCGTCGCGGCTGCCGCGTTCACCGGCCGCGCCGCGTCCGTCGCGCTCTCCGGCTGCGTCCCGGCCGCCGCGATCGTTCGGTCCCGCGTCCCGACCGCCGCGCTCGCCGGATTCCCCGGTCCGGGCCGCACCGCCCTCGCGGCCACCTTCACGACCGCCGCGAGGGCCGGCCTCTCCTCCTTCGGCGCCGCCGCGCGCGGGGCCACCGGCCGCACCGCCGCTCTCGCCACCGCGAGCGCCGCCGACATCGGCGCCGCCGCGGGCACCGCCTGCGCCGCCGACATCACCCGCTCCGCCGCGGGCACCGCCCGCTGCACCGCCGCCCGCGCCGCCGACGCCACCACCACCGGCGCCTCCGCCGGCAGCGCCCCCTCCGCCGGCGCCCACGCCGGCTCCGCCCGCACCGCCGCCCGCGCCGCCCCCGGCACCACCCGCGCCGCCGCCCTGCGCCAGCGCCGTTGCCGCGCCGAGCACCAGGATCGCTGCTGTGGCCGTACTGCGAAAGAATTTCGTCATGTTCCGTCCCTCTCGACTGCCGGTCGCCGACGCGGCGCCGAAGCCCGGCTCGCAACGGCGACTGGCGGAGAACCGTTCCCCGGCGCATACGATCCGGGTTGTTCTTCGCAACGATCCGGGCAAAGCGTGAGCGCGTGCGGATCCGGGGCGGAAGTGCTGTGAAACGACCTTCCATCTCTCTGAAGATCTGCGTCGGCGCGAAGCGATATTGCCCGTGATGCGCCTCGCGCTGCAGTGGTCGCGTCCCCACCGGGCGCCGCGTCCGGCATCCGCGATGTGGCGGCCCGGTCGATCGAGGACCGGGGGGCGACGTTCGCCGGCATCTGTCACGGAACGGCCGGCTGCCGCATCGGCGCGTCGGGCCGCTCGATTAGGTAGTCACTTTTGTTAAGGCATACGGCCGCCGGGCGGCCGGATCGTCGGGGGAAACGCATGCCGGACATCGCCAAGGCGGCACCATCGTTGGACGACGCGGCCGACCGGCGCCGCCGCATCATGGCCATCGTCGGATCCTCGTCGGGCAATCTCGTCGAGTGGTACGACTTCTACTGCTACGCCTTCTTCGCGCTCTATTTCGCCCCGGTCTTCTTTCCCGAAGGCGACAGCACCGGCCAGCTCCTCAAATCGGCGGCGGTGTTCGCGGTGGGCTTCTTCATGCGGCCCATCGGCGGCTGGTTGTTCGGGCGCATCGCCGACCGCCTCGGGCGCAAGACCTCGCTGATGATCTCGGTGCTGATGATGTGCGGCGGCTCGCTCGCCATCGCCCTGCTGCCGACCTACGCCACCGTCGGCGCGCTCGCACCGGTCCTGCTCGTCCTCGCGCGCATGGTGCAGGGCCTCTCCGTGGGCGGCGAGTACGGCACCAGCGCGACCTACATGAGCGAGGTCGCCGCCAAGGGGCAGCGCGGCTTCTACGCCTCGTTCCAGTACGTCACGCTGATCGGCGGCCAGCTTCTCGCCTCGCTGGTCCTCGTCGTGCTGCAGAGCCTGCTCACGGCCGAGCAGCTCACCGCCTGGGGCTGGCGCATCCCCTTCGTCATCGGCGCCCTGGCGGCGGTGGTCGCCCTGTTCCTGCGCCGCTCGCTCTCCGAGACGATGAGCGAGGAGAACAAGGACTCGAAAGAGTCGGGCACCTTCTCCGGCCTGTTCAAGCACTGGCGCGCCTTTGCCGTGGTGTTCGCCATTACGGCCGGCGGGTCGTTGTCGTTCTACACACTCACGACGTACATGCAGAAATACATCGTCAACACCGCCCATATGGACAAGGTGACCGCCTCGCAGCTCACCACGGTGGCGCTGTTCGTCTACATGGTGATCCAGCCGTTCTTCGGCTGGCTCTCGGATCGGATCGGCCGGAAGAGGAGCATGCTGCTGTTCAGCGGGCTCGGGATGGTGCTGATCGTGCCGCTGATGACGGCGATCGGCGCCACCACCGATCCGATGCTGTCCTTCGGCCTGATCATGCTCGGGCTCGTGGTGATCAGCTTCTACACCGGCATCAGCGGCATCGTGAAAGCGGAGCTGTTTCCAACCCAGGTGCGGGCGCTGGGCGTCGGCCTGTCCTACGCGATCGCCAACTCGGTCTTCGGCGGCACCGCGGAGGCGATCGCGCTCTGGCTCAAGCAGGCGGGCGCGGAGAGCAGCTTCTTCTGGTACGTCGCCGTGATGCTCGCGGCCTCGTTCGGCGCCTCGCTGCTGATGCCGAACCCGAAGCGCCACGGTTATCTCGACGGCGACGGCACCGTCGAGGAGGCGCTCGGGCGCAAGACCAGCCCGGCTCTGGCCTGATCGACGATCCGCTCAGCCGAGGTGCAGGATCGCCCGTGCCTCGGCGGGCGTCGCCGGCCGGGCGCCGTGCTCGGCGCAGATCTGGGCGGCCAGACGGACGAGACCGGCATTGCCGTCGGCGAGCCGCTCCTTCGAGAGGCGCACGTTGTCCTCCAGGCCGGTGCGAACCCCTTGCGCACCGCGGGCGAGCGCCCAGCCCATCACCGGGCTCTGGAAGCGGCCGATGCCGAAGGCGCCCCAGGTGGCGTCCGGCAACAGGCGCCGGGTCTCGGCGAGCAGCATGTCGAGAAGCTGCGGGTCGGCCGGCAGGGCGTTGCGGATGCCCATCACGAACTGCACGTGAGGCGCGGCGCCGATCACCCCCTCGTCCACGAGGCGGCGGGCGTTGTGGATGTGGGTCAGGTCGAAGACCTCGATCTCCGGGGCGACGCCCTCGTCCCGCATCCATCGGGCGAGGGCCGTGAACGAGGCGGCCGGGTTCTCGTAGACGCCGTCGCCGAAATTGACCGAGCCGGTCGTCAGGGAGGCCATGTCCGGCCGGTGGATCAGGCAGGCGCCACGCTCGGCCGGGTCGGAGCCCGCCCCGCTCGTCGAGAACTGTACGATCATCCCAGGGCAGTGCCGGCGGAGGCCCTCCTGCACGGCGCGGAAGCGCTCCGGATCGAGGGACGGGCTCTCGTCGTCCCCGCGGACATGGATGTGGGCGAGCGCCGCGCCGGCCTCGTAGGCGGCGTGGGTCGATTCGATCTGCTCGGACGGGGTGATCGGCACGGTCGGGTTGTCGGCCTTGCGGGCGACCGAGCCGGTGATGGCGACGGTGACAACGACGGGTCTCATCGCGGCCGGCCCCGTCAGCCCAGCGCCTGCTCGACCGCGCGGCCGCAGGCCTGCGTGTCGGCGTTGCCGCCGAGGTCGCGCGTGCGCAGCGTCCGCTCGGCGAGCACACGCTCGATGCCGGCGACGATCTCGGCCGCGGCCGCGCGCTCGCCGAGATGCTCCAGCATCATCGCCCCCGACCAGATCTGGCCGATCGGGTTGGCGATCCCCTGGCCCGCAATGTCGGGGGCCGAGCCGTGTACCGGCTCGAACACGGAGGGGTGGATCCGCTCCGGGTTGATGTTGCCCGACGGCGCGATGCCGATGGTGCCGGTGCAGGCCGGCCCGAGATCGGAGAGGATGTCGCCGAAGAGGTTCGAGGCCACCACCACGTCGAACCGGTCCGGGTTCAGCACGAAATGCGCCGTCAGGATGTCGATGTGGTACTGGTCCCATCGGACATCGGGGAAGCCTTCGGCCACGGCCCGCACCCGCTCGTCCCAGAACGGCATGGTGATCGAGATGCCGTTGGACTTGGTGGCGGAGGTCAGATGCCGCTTGGGCCGGCTCTGCGCCAATTCGAACGCGAACTTCAGCACGCGATCGACGCCGTGGCGGGTGAAGACCGATTCCTGCACCGCGAATTCGCGCTCGGTGCCGGGAAACATCCGTCCGCCCGCGTTGGAATACTCGCCCTCGGTGTTCTCGCGCACGACCCAGAAGTCGATGTCGCCGGGCGCGCGGCCGGCCAGCGGCGACGGGACGCCCGGCATCAGCCGGACGGGGCGCAGATTGACGTACTGGTCGAACTCGCGCCGGAACTGGATCAGCGAGCCCCAGAGCGAGATGTGGTCGGGGACGCGCTCCGGCATGCCGACGGCGCCGAAGAAGATCGCGTCGTGGGAGCCGATCTGCGCCTTCCAATCCTCGGGCATCATCCGCCCGTGGGTCTCGTAGTAGTCGCAGCTCGCGAACTCGAACCAATCCTGCGCGATCTCGAAGCCGTGGCGGGCGGCGGCCCGTTCCAGAACCCGCACGCCCTCCGGCACGACCTCTTTGCCGATGCCGTCGCCGGGAATCACCGCGATCCGGTAGCTGCGCTTGGTCCCGCTCATGCTCGTCGCCTCGTGCCCGCCCCCGGCGCTTCCCTCGCGCCGGAGCCCCACGGCGTCAATGGCGCCGCGGTGACACGGCCGGGCATCGCGTCAGGGCGACGCCCGGGAGAGGATCAGCGGATCGAGCCCGTGGTCTCTCCAGGGCAGGTATCCTGAGCGCGGGCGCGCAGCACGCGCTTCAAACGGAGAGGTTGCGAGCCGTCGGCGCTGTGCAGCGTGCCGATGAGGGCGTCGGGACCGGCGGTGCCGCGGAAGCTGACGCCCCCGGCGCTCGTCTCGACGTGGAAGGCGACATCCTTGGTGGTGTCGTCGACGGTGACCGCCGTCTCGATCGGGGCAGGAAGGCCCGCGCCCTCGTAGACGAGGTTGTCGCCCTTGGGCCAGCGCTTGAGGGTGATGCGCCGCCCGCTCTGTGCGCCGTCCTCCGGCATCGTGCAGAGGTCGGCGTAGACGTAGGTGCCCGAGACCCAACTCGTCCGCGCCGCGGCGGGTGAAGCGGCGGCGAGGACCAAGCCGACGAGCACGCCGAAACGGACGATGGGGCGGGCTGACGACATGGCGATCCTTCTCGAGCGGCGCGGCTCCGGCGCCCCTGACGGAAAGTGACAGACTGGAAGCAGTTCCTGCGCCACGGACGCGGGAGGTGCGCGCCGGCACGTCCCGCGCGTCACGCGTTCGCGCTCTGCCACGCCTCGCGGCCCGCCCGGTCGAGGGTGGCGAAATCCTCGTCGCTCAGGCTGAGGCTCGCCCCGGCGGCATTCTCGGCGAGGTGGCCGGGGTCGCCGGTGCCGGGAATCGGCAGCATCACCGGCGAGCGCTTCAGGAGCCACGCCAGCGCCACCGCGCCGCCGCTCGCGCCGAGGCGCCCGGCGATCGATTCCAGTGCCGAACCGGGGCCGGTCAGCGAACCCTTGTCGAGGGGCGCCCAGGGGATGAAGCCGATGCCGTGCTGCTCGCAATGGGTCAGCACCGCCTCACTGGTGCGGTCGACGAGGTTGTAGCGGTTCTGCACGCTCGCCACGGGGAAGAACCTTTGCGCCGCCTCGATGTCCTCGACCGAGACCTCGGACAGGCCGACATGCCGGATCAGCCCCTCCTTCCGCATGGCCGCGATCGCCTCGAACTGCACCTCGCGGGGGCAATCCGGCCCGATCCGGTGGAGCTGCCACAGGTCGATCCGCTCGAGGCCGAGGCGCCGCAGGCTCATCAGCACGCATTGGCGCAGGTAGTCGGGATGGCCGACGGGGCGCCAGATGTCGGGGCCGTGCCGGGTCAGGCCGCCCTTGGTGGCGATGACGAGACCCTCGTAGGGATGCAGCGTCTCGCGGATCAGATCCTCGCTGACGAAGGGGCCGTAGCTGTCGGCGGTGTCGATCAGATCGATCCCGAGGCCGGGCACCGCCCGCAGGGTGGCCTTCGCCTTCTCACGGTCGGACGGATCGCCCCAAATGCCCGCCCCGGTGATGCGCATCGCGCCGAACCCGAGTCGATGAACGGTGAGATCCCCGCCGATCGCGAAGGTGCCCGATGCCTCGACGGCCGCCATGTCCCCGCTCCTCTCGCAGCGCTCCCGATGAGGAGGGAACGCGGAAGGCCGGTGCCGGGTCCGCCGGACGGGCGCCGTGGCCTCAGAACTCGCGGATCACGCGCATCGCCGCCACGAGTCCGACGTCGCGATCCGTCTGGAATTCGACGCCGAGGCCTGCCTGGATGCTCGTCCGTTCCGTGAGGCGACGGTGGATCTGCGGCATGACGAGGGCACGGGTGCGGTCGTCCCCCGCGATGTCCTGCCTCAGGTTGAATTCGAGCCCGAGCACGGTGTCCGGATCGACATCGTAGAAGACCGAATGGTTGAGGAGCAGCGCGGTGGGGCCGAGCTGCCGCAGGCCGACCTGGCGCAGACCCGCCATGCTCAGCATGCTCCAGCGCCCGTCGGAGCGATATCCGGAGATGTAGAGGAGCGCGTTGCGGACGCTCCCGCTGCCGCGCTCGACCTGACCGATATACTGCCAGCCGTGGATCCAACGCCCGTCCGCCCCCGTCCCGAAGGTGCCCTGGAGCGCGAACTTGAACTGGGTCAGGCGCCCGTCCTCGAACGGCAGTTCCAGCTCCAGCGACTGCCCGTCGGCATAGGCGTATTCGAGTTCGGGCGCCCAGTCGGTCGCGCCCCGGCTCAGCGGCCGGAGCGTGAGGACGTTGACCTCCCGCTCCCCCGCCCGCGCACCGAGGGGGCGGAGCAGGTCGAACACCATCGGCTCGGGAATGCGCGGGCTCTCCGCCGCGAGCGGCTCGGCCCCTGCCGCCGTCGGCAGGGCGGCGGACAGGATCGCCGCGACGGCGCGGCTCCGCGTCGAACCGCGGCCCGCCGTGAGGGCGGGCCGGGCGCGGACCTTACGCTCGGATCGGGGCGGCACCGGTCTCAATGGCCCGTAAGTCTCTTCCGCTGGCGATCCGCCGCGTCGCGAGACCGGCCGTTGGTAGACGCTGAAGGGTGGGCCGCCAATCCGTGCGACGTGCAACCCCGTCAGGCCGCCCGGATCGCGGTGAGGAAATCCTCGACTTCGCGCCGCACGTTCTCCGACTGGGTCGCGAGCTCGGACGAGGCCATCATCACCTGCTGCGCGGCCGATCCGGTCTCGCTCGACAACGCCTGCACCTGCGCCACGCTCATCGACACGTCCTGGGTGCCGCGGGCCGCCTCGGAAGCGTTGCGGGCGATCTCGTTGGTCGCCGCGGTCTGCTGCACGACGGTCGCCGCGATCGAGGCGGTGATGTCGTTGACCGAGACGATGGTCCGGCCGATCTGCTGGATCGCGCCGAGCGCCTGGGTCGAGGCGGACTGGATCGCGGCGACCTGATCGGAGATCGCGTCGGTGGTGCGCGCGGTCTGCGCGGCCAGTTCCTTGACCTCGGTGGCAACGACCGCGAAGCCGCGGCCCGCCTCGCCGGCGCGCGCCGCCTCGATGGTGGCGTTCAGCGCCAGCAGGTTGGTCTGGCTCGCGAGTCCCGAGATCATCGTCACGGCTTCACCGATCTTCTCGGCGGCGCGGCTGAGATCGGACATCGAGGCGGTGGTCGCCCGCGCCTCGTGGTCGGCGTGGTTCGCGACGTCGTTCGATTGCTGCACGCGCCGCTCGATCTCCCCGAGCGAGGCGACCATCTCCTCGGCGGCGGCGGCGACCGTCTGCACGTTCATGGTGGCCTCCTCGGCGGCGGCGCTGGAGGAGACCGCCTGCCCGTTGGTGCTGTCGGCGACCTGCGTCATCGACCGGGCGGTGGAGTCGAGTTCGGTCGCCGCCGAGGTCACGATGGCGATGGAGGCGGCGATCCTGTCCTCGAAGCCGCGCACAAGCTGATCGACCCGGTCGGCCCGGCGCTGGCGGGCGGAGGCCTGCGCCGCCTGCTCCGCTTCGAGCGCGATCCGCGCCACCGCGTTCTGCCGGAAGACTTCCACGGCCTCGGCCATCCGACCCATCTCGTCGGTCGCGTCCTGCGACGGCACATGGATCGCCGTCTCGCCGTCCGCGAGGCGGGTCATGGCGGCGGTCATTCCCGAGATCGGGCGGATCAGGCTGCGGGCGATCAGGACGGCCAGGGCGGCGCCCAGTGCCAGGATCAGGCCGAGCAGTGCGATCTGGACGGATTTCGTCCGCGACATCAGGGCATTGCTCTGTGCCACGCCCTGTTCGAGCGCTGCTTCGAGCTTGCCCCGCACATCGCGTCCGATGGCGTCGATCCGGTCCACTCTCGGCTTCAGTGTCTCATCGAAGAAGGTTTCGCTCTCGACGATGGCCTGAGAGGCGGCGACGATGCTCTTGTTGAGTCGGATCAGGGCCTCGTCGACGGTTTTCGCCATCCTCTGATCGCCGACGCTGAGATCGAGTCGGTTGAGCTTAGTAAGCGCCGCCTCGGCGTTGTTGAAGGCGTTGGCCGAGAGCGCGCGCCCGTTCGGATCCTTGGTGGCGAGGAAGCGCCAGTTCATGACCCGGAACAGGAGGAGCGCGCGTTCGACCTCCACGGCCTGCGCGATGACGGCATCCTGGCCCGTGGCCCGCAACTGCGCGACCAGCAGACCCGAGGCCTTGGTGAGGTCGTCACCGTTGGCGTAGACGCCGGCGCGGTTCTCGCGGATCTGATTTCCGAGTTCGGTCAGCTTCGGCAGCGTCTTGCCGAGATCGATCGACTGGTCGCGCAGCCGCTCGTAGGCCGCACGCCGCTCCGCGCTCGGCGTGTTGGCGATGAGGGTCTCGGAGCCCTGCCGGATTGCGTCGAGCGACGATGCCATTCCGGTGGTATATCCGGGCTCCTGCGTCAACCGATACTCGGCCGCTTGGCCGACCAGCCGGTCGGTCAGGCCATTGATCGTGTAGAGCGTCCGGGCCGCGGATTCGAATTGCGAACGCGCCTGAAACATTTCATCGAGATGACTGATCTGCGTGTACGAGAATACTCCCATTCCGCAGGATAATGCGACAAGCGCAGAAAATCCGCCGTAGAGACGCGTACGAATACCGGTCTTCATGCTGCTGCCGTCACTGGAATAATTGCTGAACCGGTTCTCTCAGCTATCTCTTTCTGTGCTCTTAACATACGCTATTGGCAGATTAAAAATGATGCAATCGTGCAGGATTTGTACAAAGTCCCACTTGAGGATGCAGGTGCAACTTCGCGGCGTGGCATCGTCGCGGCCTTGCCGGATGCGATCGGGGGATGCCGGCGTGCGGCCGACTTGCGGCTGAGAAGGGTCCACCAGGGGCAGCCCGCCCTTTCGTCGCGCGGGCGGAGGCTCACTGGGGTCTGACCAAACGAAAAGACGCCCGCTCGGGTCTGAGCGGGCGCTGAGTCGAGGGAATCCGTAGGAAGGGCAGCGGGGCCCGAGGACGGTCCCGCCGGATTTCGCGAGGGGATCAGCCCTCCTTCTTGCCGAGCGCGACGGCGACGAAGCGGGTCTGCCCCTTGGAACTCTTCACGCGCATCAGCACAGCCTTGCGGCCATTCGACTCCGCGGCGCGGATCTGCGCCTGGACATCGGAGGGCTTCGCGACGCTGGTTCCTGCAACGTCCAGGATCACGTCACCCTGCGCGATGCCCTTGGCCGCGGCCGGGCCGTCGGGATCGACATCCATCACTGCCACGCCCTCGTCGCCGAGGCCGACGTCGTTCGCCGGTGCAAGGCTCAGGCCAAGGCGCGGTTGACCGCCCGAGGCGCCGTCGCCGAGGCTGGCCACCTTGCCGTCCGTCGGCAGGGTGCCGAGCTCGACCGTCGCGATGTCGCTCTTGCCACCGCGCAGATAGGCGAGCTTCACCTCGGTGCCGGGCTTGAGGCCGGCGATGCGGCGCGAGAGGTCGCGGGCATCGTTGACCGGCGCACCGTTGACCGACTCGATCACGTCGCCTGACTTCAACCCGGCCTTGGCGGCCGGTGTCCCGTTCTCGGCGTGATCGACGAGGGCTCCCTTGGCCTTGTCGAGGCCGAGCCCGTCGGCGATGTCCTTCGTCACCGGCTGCACCTGCACGCCGAGATAGCCGCGCACCACCTTGCCGTCGGTGCGGAGCTGATCGACCACCGTCTGCACCGTCTCGGCGGGGATCGCGAAGGCGAGGCCGACCGAGCCGCCGGACGGGGAGGCGATCGCCGTGTTCACGCCCACGACCTCGCCGTTGACGTTGAAGGTCGGCCCACCGGAATTGCCCTTGTTGATCGGTGCATCGATCTGCAGGAAGTCGTCGTAGGGGCCGGCACCGATGTCACGGCCGCGGGCCGAGACGATGCCCGCCGTCACCGTGCCGCCGAGGCCGAACGGGTTGCCGATGGCGACGACCCAGTCGCCGACCCGCGGGGCACCCTTCCCGAACTGAACGTAGGGGTAGCTGCCGCTGTCCTTGATCTTCAGGAGCGCGATGTCGGTCTTCGGGTCCTTGCCGATGACCTTGGCGTCGAGGGTCCGGCCGTCGTCGAGGGTGACCTGCACGGTCTTGGCATGATCGACGACGTGGTTGTTGGTCACCACGTAGCCGTCCGCCGAGATGATGAACCCGGAGCCGACCGCGCCGCGCTCGCCGCGCTGCTGGGGCATGCCGCGTCCGCCCGGTCCACCTTGTCCGTTACCTTGGCCGAAGCGCTTGAAGAACTCGCGCAGCTGCGGCGGCACCTGCTGGAGGTTCGGGTTGCCGGAGCTGTCGTCATCGTCGTCGGCGCTGTTGTCGAGCTTGACCTTCACGGCGACGACGCCCGGCTTCACCTTGTCGACGACGTTGGCAAACGAGCCCGGCGGATGCTCGGGGGCCTCGATCGGGGTCTTGGGCAGGGCCTGAGCGTAGGCCGGCATCGCGGATTCGGTGAGGCCGAACCCGGCTGCACCGCCCGCAACGAGGGCGGCCGCGGCAACGGAAGCGAAGGCGCGGCGGCGGACAGTCATGGTCATGGAGGTCTCCGAGGGAAAATCTTTTGGCCGGCCGCCCGTCTCGCTTCGCGTGTCGGGCGGTGATCCGTGAGACGAGTCCTAGAGACGCGCGCCTGACCGCCGGATGGCGCGAAGATTACGGTTTGGACAGGTCCGGCTCCGCTTCGGGTCCCGCCTGGGCCGTCAAGCCTGCCCGCCAGCGCAGATCGGCCAGCAGCCCGGCCGGATGCGTGTCGAGCACCGGCGTCACCGGCACGCCGGCCGCGTTGAGCAGGCCCGCCGCCCAGTGATTGCAGACATGAGCGAAGGAGAAGCGGCCTTCGGCCGCGTAGAACAGGCTCGGGCCGTAGAGCCCCGGTCCGAGATCGGCGGGCTGACCGTCGATCAGGCGGAAGCTCGCCTCCAGCCGCGCCCGCAGCCGCGCGATGCCTTGCCGGGACAGCCGGATCGGCACGATGTCGGCCTGCGGAAAACTTGTTCGAGCGGGCTGCGCGAGGCCGACCACCTGGATCACGCCGTCGCTTCCGCCGGGGGTGAACAGGGCCGCGAGGGCGAGGCGCCAGTCGAAGGCGGCGAGCGTCGGCGTCGCCCGGTAGAAGCGCGCCTCGCCCCAGCCGAATTCCAGCGCGTCGTAGGCGCGGAAGCGGGTGGCGAGGTTGCGCAGGGCCGTGCCCGTCCCCTCCCCCGTCAGATCCTCCCGGCGCAGGACGAGGCCGGAATGCCAGCCGTGACTGACGAGGGCCACACCGACCGCATCGGCGTCGCGGGGCGGAAAGAGCGCAGGGTCGCCGGGGCGCGCCGTCCAGAAGGTGAGTGCGAGAAGCGCGGCGGCCAGCCCGGTAAGAGTCCAGCCGAGCCGCCGCAGCAACCTCATGCGTCGCTGAGCCGGGCCAGCGCCTCCTCGATCTTGGCCAGCCGCGCGGCTTCCGCGTCGCGGCGCTCGCGCTGCTCGTCCACCACCTCTTCCGGCGCGCGGGCGAGGAAGTCGGCATTGCCGAGCTTGCCCTCGATCTTGCCGATCTCGGCCCGCGCCTTGCCCGCCTCCTTCTTGAGGCGCGCGACCTCCGCCGCGAGATCGACGATGCCCTCCAGCGGCAGCGCGGCCACGCTGCCGCGCACGAGGAGCTGCACCGCGTTCTTCGGCGCGGTGTCGGCAAAGCCGATCTCCGAGAGCCGGGCGAGACGGGTCAGGGTCTCGCTCCAGAGCTCGACCCGGGCGCGCACCGACGCATCGGCGGCGACCAGCACCAGCGGCACCTGAGCGCCGGCCGGCACGTTGGTCTCGGAGCGGGCGGAGCGGATCTCGGAGATCAGATCGACCAGCCAGCCGATCTCGGCCTCGGCCTGGGCGTTCTGATAGGCCGACAGCTCCGGCCAGGATTCGAGCGCGAGCAGGCCGCGGGACGTCGGCAGCGCCTGCCCCTTGATCGCCCACAGCTCCTCCGTGAGGAAGGGCATGAACGGGTGCAGCAGCTTGGCGATCTGGTCGATCAGGAAGGCGACCGTCGCCTGCGTCTCGGCGCGCGCGGCCGGATCGACGCCCTCGCCCTGAAGCACCGGCTTGGCGAGTTCGAGGTACCAGTCGCAGAAGACGTTCCAGACGAAGCGGTAGGCGGCGGCGGCCGCATCGTTGAAGCGATAGACGGTGATGGCCTGCGCCACCTCGGCCACCGCCTTGGCGGCCTCGGTCAGCGCCCAGGCGTTGAGCGTCTCGCGCACGGCTTCGGGCCGGTAATCGGCCTTGAGTTCGCAGCCGTTCATCTCGGCGAACCGCGCCGCGTTCCAGAGCTTGGTCGCGAAGTTGCGGTAACCCTCGACCCGCTGCGGCCCGAGCTTGATGTCGCGGCCCGGCGCGGCGAGCGCGGCCAGCGTGAAGCGCAGGGCATCCGCGCCGAAGCGGTCGATCAGATCCACCGGATCGACCACGTTGCCCTTCGACTTCGACATCTTCGCACCCTTCTCGTCGCGGACGAGGGTGTGCAGGTAGACCGTGTCGAAGGGGGCCTGATCGGTGAGGTGCAGGCCCATCATCATCATCCGAGCGACCCAGAAGAAGATGATGTCCTTGCCCGTCACGAGCGTGTTGGTGGGGTAGAAGCGGGCCAGCTCCGGCGTCTTGTCCGGCCAGCCCAGCGTCGAGAACGGCCAGAGCGCGGAGGAGAACCACGTGTCGAGGACGTCGGGGTCGCGGGTCAGGGCGACGTCGGCGCCGTGCTTGGCCTTCGCCTGGGCAAGGGCCTCCGCCTCGCTCTCGGCGACGAAGATGCCGCCCTCGCCATCGTACCAGACCGGGATCTGGTGGCCCCACCAGAGCTGGCGCGAGACGCACCACGGCTCGATGTTCTCCAGCCACTGGAAGAAGATTTTTTCGTAGTTCTCGGGCACGAACTTGGTCTTGCCGTCGCGCACCGCCTGGAGCGCACGCTCGGCCAGCGGCTTCACGTTCACGTACCACTGGTCGGTGAGATAGGGCTCGATCACCACGCCCGAGCGGTCGCCATGCGGCACCGCATGGGTGTTGGGCTCGACCAAGCGCAGCCTGCCGCGCTCCTCCATCAGGGCGACGACCGCCTTGCGCGCCTCGAACCGGTCGAGGCCATCGAGCGCCAGCGCCGCCGCCTCCGGCGCGGCGCCCTCCAGAAAGTCGGCATTGCCGGCGATCTGGATCCGCGCTTCCGGATCGAGCACGTTGATCGGCCGGCAGCCGTTGCGGCGCCCGACCTCGAAGTCGTTGAAGTCGTGGGCCGGGGTGATCTTGACGGCGCCGGTGCCCTTCTCCGGATCGGAATAGGCATCGGCGACGATCGGGATCAGCCGGTTGACCAGCGGCAGCCGCACGCGCTGGCCGACGAGGTCGCGGTAGCGCTCGTCGTCCGGATGGACCGCGACCGCCGTGTCGCCGAGCATCGTCTCGGGGCGTGTGGTCGCCACCGTGATGACCGCGCCCGTCTCGGCGCCGGCCTCGTCCACGACCGGATAGTCGAAGTGCCAGAGATTCCCCTTCACCTCGATCTGCTGGACTTCGAGATCCGAGATCGCGGTCTGGAACTTCGGATCCCAGTTCACGAGGCGCTTGTCGCGGTAGATCAGTCCCTGCGCGTGCAGATCGACGAAGGTCTTGAGCACGGCGCGGCTCAGGCCCTCGTCCATGGTGAAGCGCTCCCGCGACCAGTCGCAGGAGGCGCCGAGCCGCTTGAGCTGGCCGATGATCGTGCCGCCGGATTCCTCCTTCCAGGCCCAGACCCGGCGCAGGAACTCCTCGCGGCCCAGTTCACGACGGCCGGGCTGCTGCGTCTCCATGAGCCGGCGCTCGACCACCATCTGCGTGGCGATGCCGGCATGATCCGTGCCCGGCTGCCACAGCACGTCGCGGCCGCGCATCCGCTCGAAGCGGACGAGGATGTCCTGGATCGTGTTGTTGAGCGCGTGGCCCATATGCAGCGAGCCCGTCACGTTCGGCGGCGGGATCACGATGCTGAACGGCTCGGCGCCGGCGCGCTCGGGACGGCCGGCGCGGAAGGCCTCGCCCTCTTCCCAGGCCGCGGAGACGCGCGCCTCGACGGCGGCGGGGTTGAAGGTCTTGTCCATCATGGGCAGGGCGGGCTTTTCGAAGCGGCTAGGTCGAGAACAGTCGCCGCCGCTATCGGCCCGCCGCGGTGCTGCCGTCAACCGTCGGCCCGCTCCGGGCGAGGCCGATCACCCTGCAAACCGACACCCTTTGCGACGGGGCTCGGCGCGATCAGCGCCCGCGGGTGACCCGCTCGATCTCGCTGCGCACCAGGCGCTCGACCATGTGCGGGAGGTTGTCGTCGAGCCAGCTCTTCAGCATCGGCCGCAGCATCTCCTTGACGAGATCCTCCAGCGTGCGCGCGTTCTGCGACAGCACCGTATGGGCGAGAAGCTGGAAGTTCTGACCGACGCTGTCGACGGTGGTCGACGAGACGAGCCGTTCCGTCACCTCCTCCTCGACCGCTGCGCGGACCCGCTGGGTCACCTTCGGAGCCGGTTCCGGCTCCGGCTCCGGCTCGAAGTCGAAGGGGTCCGGCTTCGGTGCCGGCGGAGGCTCGAAGTCCGGCTCGGGCTCCGGCTCGAATTCCGGCATGCGGAAATCGATCTCCGGAAGGTCGAAGGCCACCGGCTCGGGCTTGCGCACCGGCTCGGCGACCTCGGCGAGATCGAGCACGTCGTCGTCCGCAGGCGGCGGCGCGGGGGGCGCAGGCGGCGCCTCGGCGGGCTTCGGGGCTTGGTCGTCGGCGATGATGCGGCGGATCGAGGCGAGGATCTCCTCCATGGAGGGTTCCTGCGTCTTGTCCTGAACCTTAGGGCTCGCTGCGCTCATCGGGACGATACTCGGTGACGATTGACAAGACGATGATTAGGTTAACGAACTATTTCATCGCCGCACCGGGCATCAACCATGGTCCGCCGCCGGCCAACAGGAAAACGTCGTCCGGGGCCGAGGCGTCAGCGCCCGTCAGGCGTGCGCACGCCGAACCAGAGATCGCGCACCTGATCGAGGTGCTCGCGGGCTGAGTAGGGCGTCACCGGCAGGCTGGTAAAGCGGACCGTGAGCCGGCCGACCGCCTGGACCACGTCGTAGGAATTCACCACCCGGTCGCGCTGGGCGCGGATCAGGGCGACGCGGGCGGAGAGCAGTTCCTGCTGCGCGTTCAGCACGTCGAGGGTGGTGCGCTGGCCGACGCGCGCCTCCTCGCGCACGCCGTTGAGCGCCACCTCGTTGGCCTGGACCTGCGCCTGCGAGGCGATCACCTGCGCCTTCGAGGCTTCGAGGTTGCCCCAGGTCCGCACGATCGAGGCGCGGATCGTGTCGCGATCCTGGTCGGCCACAAGGCGGGCGCGCCCGACATTCTCCTTGGCCTGCCGGATCGCGGCATACTCGCCGCCGCCCTGGTAGAGCGGGATGTTGACCCGGCCGACGATCGAGGCGGTGACGCCGTTGTCGCCGGGGAACTGCTGATCGTAGCGCTGCTGCACCGCGCCGGTGACCTGCGCCTGGGGATAGAGCGCGCCCTCGGCGATCTTCACCTGCAGCTCCGCCACGTCGACGGCGTGCAGCGAGGACAGGATCTGCGGATGCTCCTTCAGGCCGATCAGGATCGCCTGATCGAGCGAGGTCGGCACGTAGCGGTCGAGCGGGCGGCCCGGGGCGAGCTGGCGCGGCTCGACGCCGACGATCTGGCGGAAGATGCCGATCGAGGCACGCAGCGCGGCTTCCGCCGCGCTGACCTGCGAGCGGGCACCGGCGAGGCGCGCTTCCGCCTGCGCCACGTCCGTGCGGGTCACCTCGCCGACGTTGAAGCGGTCGCGGGTCTGGCGGAGCTGCTCTTCAAGCACCTCGACGTTGTTGCGCTGCAGTTCGAGCGTCGCGGTGTCGCTCAGAACGTTCATGTAGGCCTGGGCCGCGTTGAACAGGGTGTTCATCTCGGTGAGGCGCAGGCCCTCGCGCGTACCGAGCACGGTCGATTCGGCCGAGCGGACGCGGTTGTCCGTCTGAAAGCCGTCGAAGACATTCTGGTTGATGGTGAGGCCCGCGCCGCTCGGCACCGTCAGCCCCCGCCGACCGGACAATTGCGAGCCGGCGATCGAGCCCTGGAACTGCTGGACGCCGATATCGGCGGAGAGCGCGGCGTTGGGGCGGTAGCCGGCCTGGAAGCGGTTCACGTCCTCGTCCGTCGCGCGCAGGTTCGCCCGCGCCGCGTTCAGCGCCGGGTTCGCCTGATAGGCGCGGGACAACGCGCTCTCGAGGGTCTCGGCGGCGGCCGGACTTGCGACAGCCAGCGCCGTTGCGACGGCACCAGCCAGCCGAAGCGCAGACCGCGCCGCAGGGTTCCGTTCTTTCACGTCGATCAGCCCTTGCGGTTTCTCGATTTGCCGTCCCGCCGCACCGCCGTGTCCGCTCCGGTTCGTCATCCCTGCACCTGTCCCGTTGGACATCTGCCGGACGATCCGTTCCGTGAGGGGCGCGACAGGGGTGCCGCATGCACGCCCGTGCGATGGAATAGCCAGCCCGCCTCGTGCCGGAGAGTAGCCGAGCTTGAGCGGATGGCGACAGACTTTCCCGCACCGCGTCGTCGGATTGCCGCCGGGTGCCTCAAAAAAGCGACACCCCTGCGGACTTAATCCGTCTTCGACGCGCACGCGTCGCCGCGCCCGCTGCGGCTCGGGTGCGGCCGTGTGGAGACGGCGGGTTGCTCAGGGCCGGCGGCCGTATCGGACCGGGTGTCGGGCTCGGCCCGGCCGGCCTTAGAACGCGAAGCCGGGTTCGTTCGCGAAGCTCTTGAGGGCAGGCAGCGACGCGTCGAACAGCGAGCGGGAGCCGAACGCATCGCCCGCCCGCACGAACAGGGTCGCCTTGGCGCTGCGGTGCGGACCGAGCACGCAGACCAAGCGTCCCTCGTCGCGCAACTGGTCGAGCAGGGCCTGCGGTCGCACCTCGACGCGGCCCTCGACGAGAATCGCGTCGAAGGGGCCGTCCTTGACCGGAGCGGACAGGCTGCCCTGGACGATCGCGGCGTCGCCGCCCAGGCGCTCGCGGGCGGCGCCGACGAGATCCGCGGCGGATTCGAGGGCGACGACCTCGGCGCCGAGGCGGCGCAGGATGGCCGCGCCGTAACCGTAGCCGGTGCCGACATCGAGGGCGCGGTCGCCGGGGCGGATCTTGAGGGCCTGGATCATGCGCGCCAGCACCATCGGTGCCGGCATCGCGCGAGTCCCGTCCTCGCCCGCGTCGAAGGTTAGCGTCTGGTCGATATAGGCGAAGTCCTCGCGGCCCTGCGGGACGAAGCGCTCACGGGGCACGGAGTCGAACGCGTCGAGCACCGCGACGTCGTTCACGTCGAAGGTCCGGAGCTGGCAATCGACCATGAGGCGCCGCGCCTGGGCATAATCGAGCATGAGCCGTCCATCCCTCGCCGTCGCAACAGACCGTTTCTGCGCCCGCCCGTCGAGCGGCGCCGGCCCGAGCGGGTCGGTTTGTCGTGGATCGCTCCCGGAATTGCAAGGCTCGCGCGCGCGTCCCGACCCGCAGGAGCGCACAGATTATTCGGGGATGACGACCGTCGGGAAAGTTCGGTGAGTTTGGAGGCCTCGCCCGGAATCGAACCGGGGTGCAAGGATTTGCAGTCCTCTGCGTAACCACTCCGCCACGAGGCCTCGTCGCACCGACGCACGACGCTCCGGGCCGGGCGGCCGCTCCGGAGCGAGGCGTCTCTAGCAGAGGCTTTGCCCGCTCGGCAACGGTCTTATCGACCCATTGAGAGAAAGCCCGCCGCTTTGCCCCGCATCGGTGGAAAAATCGCTTCGCCGGCTCGGAAGGCGCAAAAAGCTCGGACAAGACCCTTGCGTCGGTCACCGGCGAAGGCTAATGACCCGCCAGCGCCGCCGAGGCGGCCGGGTGATCCCCGATAGCTCAGTTGGTAGAGCAAGCGACTGTTAATCGCTTTGTCGCAGGTTCGAGTCCTGCTCGGGGAGCCAAATCTTCCAAGCACTTAGCTAGACATCGGCAGAGGCGTGTTACCGCGCCTGTTACCGCCGTTGTTCTCGGGGTGTTTTCAGCCCGCGGGCTTCGCCTTCCGCCTCGCCGTTCGTAGCTCGGCCACGCGCCCCGACTGAACCACCGATCCCCGATTATAGAGCATCGTCGTCGACATCTGCGTGTGCGTGGCTGTGCGCATCACGTCCGCCGGTGATGCCCCGGCCTCGAATGCCTCGCTGACCGCCCCTGCCCTGCTGTCCATGTTCCAGATGCCGTCCGGCCAGCCGGAGGCGCGCGCGATCTCGCGGAAGGTGCGGCTGAAGTGCGAGCGCCGCCACGGCAGGCCGGACCGCTCATCAATGACCAGGGGGCCAACGCCGCGCGGCGGCAGTTCTGCGAGAAGCTCGGGATAGTGGCTGAGATCGTGCTCGGCGACCTCGTTGCCGTTCGACTTCGACGTCGGCTTGCGCAGGATCGTCCCGTCGATGTGGTTCCAGACGAGGCCCCAATCCCAAACCCATGCGCCGTCCGTGATGGCCCCGGCGATGCGCGCACGTGCCTCGGCGTCAGGACGGTCCCACTCGCCGATCACATCCTTCTGGCGGAGCCCAAGCTCGAACTGGAGCGTCACCGCGAGCGCGATGCTCGGCCGACCTGCTTCGTGGGCGGCGGCACGTAGAGCGACGATCATCTCGTGGCTCGGCCGGAGCTTGCGGGCACGCGGCTGCCGGAACGTCGTCTTGGTAAGGACGGTGGCCAGCTCGATCGCGTCGCGGTCGCGGAGCTCACAGCCGTAATTCACGACACGGCGAAGGGTCTGAATGCAGGCGTAGGCGCCACGCTCGCCGAGTTCGTCCGTCCAGGTCCGGTGCCAGCGGCGCACGTCGCGACCGATGATGTCGGCCATGTGCTCGTCGCCGGCCGCTTCGACCAGGTGGCGGATATATTTGCCGTAGAAGACGCGGGTGTCTCGACGCCGCTCGTGGATCGGCGAATCGTCGTCGGTCTCGAAGGCGCGGCAGATCCAGCCGATGGTGCCGAGTGCGAATGCGTTCCGTCCCGGTTCGCGGCCGGCGGCCCATTCCAGCATTTCGGCCTGGAGGATCGCGCATCGCGACGCGATCTCCTGCGACGGCCACTCGCCGAACAGGCGGACCGTCTTCGGCGTGAAGCCTTTGGCGACGAGCTTCTCGTCGGCCACCCAATAGAGATCGACGCGCCCGTTGTGACGCTTCATCCGTTTAAGACCGGGCGCGTGCAACGCGTGCTCCGCTGGCATGGACACCTTCCTCGCTCCGGCCCTGGCGCCGGCTGGAGGCATGGTCGCCCGTGTGATGGTAGCGGTCCAGAAATTCCCGAACGGCGGGCCAGTACCGGCCGCCCATCATCGGATCGACCTTCGGGAGGCCGCTGCGCTCGAGGACGGCAGCGAGGCCGCCCCATGCCTTCGCGCGCTTCGGTCCGAGCACGACTCGCGCGAGTTCGGCCTCGTCGGGATACAGGCAGGATGGCTCCTGGGCCGGAGCCGAGGCGCGGACGCTACCCACGGGAACCTCGTGCGGTGGTGTTGCTGGATGGGGTCGAAGCGAGCGCCGCGTGCAGCATCTCCGCTGATCGCCGGTAGCGCAGACCAAGCTCTGGAGGCGCTGACGGCAGGGCTCGCGCAGGGTCGAGGTTGTCCTCGTTATCGGACAGCTTCACGATCATCGCGAGTCGGTCCCCGCTGGCTATGATGCCGGCGACGCATTCGAGGTACGGCTTACCCGCGGGCCGGGTGACCAGTTGGACAGCCTGCACGACGGCCGGGTCGAATCCGGCATCAAGAAGGTCGTCAGCGGTGGTGCTGGTGTCCTCGATCGTGTCGTGCAGCCAACCGATCTGCTCGCACCATTCGCCATGCTGGCGCGGCAGCCCCAGCGCGTCGGCGTGCGCGCGGGCCCGGGCTGCGACCCGGCCGAGGTGCCCGGTGTACGGCGCTCCGCCCTTGTCGACTTGGCCAGCATGAACGCGGCGGGCGAATGCCTCGGCCGCGGAGGAGAGGAGCGCCTTCATCGGTCGCCCTCCCCGAGGTACGGCAGCAGCGGCGTACTGCTCTGGGTCTCGTGTGCGATCCGCATGGGCTCGCGCATCGCCTCGCCGAGCGTCACGCTGGAGCCCGGCGGGACGGTGTTCGCGAGGAACTCGTCCTCGAACATAACGATGCCGACCTCGACCGCTTCGAGCTTCGCCTTGATGACCAGGGCGAGCGCCCGCCAGCTCGCGCGGCAGGCCTGCTCCCATGCTGCCTCGGCGACGTTCGCCGCCCGCGGCTTGCCGGTCTCGGTGTGCGTGAACGCGCGGTCCTTCTGGTCGGGCATCGGCACCCGGAAGAGGATGCGGCGCCCGCGCATCGAGAACGAGACGGCGGCGCGCTCGTCGCTCTCCATGTGCATGAACTCGTTGGCGCCATAGCGCCGGACGGTCGTCCGGATCTCGGCGATGCTGCGGTCCATCGAGACCGACGTGTCGGCGGCAAAACGGCGGGTCACGCGACTGCTCCCTTGCTCGTCGCCTCGGTCGGCCGCATGCCGTGCTCGGCCAGCGCCTCGAGGTCGGGGATCATCTCGGCGACGATCTCGCGCCGGGTGTAGGTCCAGCCCGGCAGGCAGGCGTGCCAGTAGTGGCCGCCGTACCCGTTCACCCGGACGAAGCCGGGCAGGTTCGCCCAGGTCGTCCACCACTCGCCGCGGCGCGGGCGAGCGAGGTCGATGTGCACGACGGATTCGGCGCCTCTCGTGGTCGGATCGGCGATCGCCGCGCGGAGGGCGCGGGCCGCCTCACCGGCGACGCGGCGCTCCTCGTCGGTCGGCGGCGGAAGAGGCTTCGGGGCGCGCTTCATCGCGATCCCCTCCGCCGCTTATGCGAGGTCGGCTTCGGAGCCGCCGGCAGGTTGAGGGCTTCGAGCGCCTCCTCAATCCTCCCAGCCGACTCCCGCAGCGTATTGGCGCAGTGCTGGAGGCCTTGATAGGTCTGGTCGACGCCACTCTTCATCACTGCCGACACAGCGCGGCCAGTTTCGGCCGCGCTGCTCGCCCAGCCGCGAAACTCGCTGATCTGGATGCCTGCCGCAGCCTCGAACGCCTCAATGTCCTTCAAGGCTGCGTCCCGATCCCCGAGTCGCATCTCGACGGCCCGGTCGACGCGCCGCTGAAAATCGGCTTCATTTGCCTCCATCCGGGCCGCCACTTCAGCCTCATAGTGGGCTCCGTCACTAGTGGACGCGCGGCGCAGCAAAGCGGCGAGGAAGCGTCGATCACACACCTTGGCGTCGGTGCGGGCTGGCTCCTTCTGCGTCGTCAGGCGCTCACCCTCGCAGAGGATCCAGCCCCAAGCCGGCGGGATTTCGTCGATGCTCTCGACCACCCCGGGCCCGGTCACGAGACTCCAGCGATCGCAGTAGGCTGCAATCGTCTCGGCCTTCTCCGGGTTGGCGCGCTCGCTACGCCAGTCGGAGCGGCTCACCTTGATCTCCATGCCGTAGAGCTCAAGTCCCCGGCTCGGCCAAAGGCTCATGGCGACCGCATCGGTGAACCGGGTGTGCCGCGCGCCAGTTGCGTCGCCCACCTCGAAAAGGAGCGCCCATTCGGGAGCGCAGAAGCGACGGCGCAAGGCGCGGCAAACATCGACCGCTGTGACCCGCTTCGGAGCGATCAGAGCCGGGGCCGGCTGCAAGACTTGCTCGCTCATATCCGCAGCTTCCAGCCCTTCGAGAGCAACATCGACCGCATGCCCGAGCGGCAGGCGGCGCCCGTCCCCGCCGCAGCGGAGTAACTGTCATGGCTCAGAGCACTTCCATCGAATGGACCGAGGCCACATGGAACCCGGTTCGAGGCTGCACCCGGGTCTCGCCTGGATGCGGTGGCCCCGGCCCGCACGGCGGCTGCTACGCCGAGGGCATCGCCGCCCGGTTCTCAGGCGCCGGCATGGCCTATGAAGGCCTCGCCGAAATGCGAGGCGGCAAGCCACGCTGGACCGGCAAGCTGTCGTTCGGCCACGACCTCGACGCGCCGCTCCGCTGGCGCCGGGCACAGCGGATCTTCGTCAACTCGATGTCGGACCTCTTCCACGAGGGGCTCGCCGTCCACGAGATCGCGACTGTCTACGCCGTGTGCGTCGCAGCTCATCATCTGCGCGGGCACGTCTTCCAGATCCTGACGAAGCGCAGCGCCCGGATGCGCGAGGTTCTCGCATCGGAGGAGTTCTGGGATCAGGTCAATGCCGAAGCCGGCATGCACGTCATGGAGCGGACCGACGCGCTGTCCCGGCGCTCCGACGATGCTCGGGCGACGCTTGGAGAATACGGCCCTGATGCCCCGCCGCCTGGGATCTGGCTCGGCGTCTCGGCGGAGGATCAGCGCCGCGCCGACGAGCGCGTGCCGGATCTGCTCGCGACGCCCGCGGCCATCCGCTTCGTCAGCGCGGAGCCGCTGCTCGGGCCGATCGACTTTCTCTCAATCGAGTGGCCCGGACTGAAGGGACACCGCGTTGACGTGCTCCGCAACGGGTTCTGGACTGAGCCGGGAGCACACCCCCTCTCTGCGAAGGCTGCAGGAGCGGGAGAGCCCAAGGGCTGGTTTACGAACCACAGCGATATGCCCGGCCGCCTCGACTGGATCATCGTCGGCGGAGAGAGCGGCCCGAACGCCCGCCCGATGCACCCGGCGTGGGCGCGTAGCATCCGCGACCAATGCGCGGCGGCCGGAGCGGCGTACCTGTTCAAACAGTGGGGGGCATGGAGCCCAGGCGGCGATCATCTCGAGGAGGATCGTCCCGAGTTCCTCCGCCTCAGGCGATGCGACCGCACGCACATCTTCCCGGATCACCAGACGATGGTGCTGGTCGGCAAGAAGGCCGCTGGCCGCCGCCTCGACGGCGTCGAGCACAACGGCATGCCGGAGGTGACCGCCACGACCCACGGGGAGGTCGCGAAGGCGCCCTCGCCGTGCAGGCTGTCCCAGAGGTCGGAGAAGCGGGCGCGGGCCGTGTGTTGCGCGAGGCCGAAGTACTGCTCGCCCTTCTCGACCACGTAGCGGCCCGACGCGGGCAACTTGATCAGGCCCTCTGCGACCGCATCCGCCTCGGAGATCGTTGCCAGCCGCTCGACCCGGACGTCGGTGACGAGGAGCGTCAGGCGCGAGGCCCACCGCGGCATGTGGATCGACGGGCGGAGCTTCCGGTGCCGGGCCTTCGTGTCGGCCGGGAACGAGGCCGGCAGGGCGTCGAGGGCCGCCAGATGCTCGCGCACCGCCGCCTCGTCGCAGGCGTAGACCGCGAACTCTTCGTCGCCGTCGTCGGTGCGGTATCCGGATCGACAATTGCCCAGCCGCAGGTCAAAAGCCGTCGAGTAGCGCGGAGGAGGATCAGGGTGTCGAGTAATTCGCGATCGGGGCTACCCATGGTCCGGCTGGAACCCACGACCGAGTTGGACACGCTCAAGGCTCGGCTTGCCGTGGCAGAGCAGCGAGAAGAAGCTGTGCGTTTAGTGCTCCGCGCGCTCGTCATCAGCCTTCGACCCTTCGGGTTCAATCGGCAGCGTTTCCTCCGCTGCGTGCGAGAAGAAGGACGGGACACACCGAGCCAGGGGCCAGCCGCCATTCGGCACACGGTGCTTGAACAAGAGGCTCGGCGCGTTCTCCGGGAAGCACGCTGAGGGCAGCCCGCGCCGCCCGTGAAGCTGTCGATGATGAGGGGGCGCATCACAGGGCTCCGAGCAGAAGCGGTTGCACGGTGCCGTCGGCGAAGACGGCATCGAGCGGGGTGTCAGCGGTGGGCTCGGTGCCCTCCCAGCCATCAGGCCAGGTCTCTAGGGTGATCAGCTCGCGGATGCGCGCCTCCTCCTCGTCGTTGAGGAGGTCGAGGCCGGGCCGGCCCCGCGCAGCGGCCGAGGCGTTCACCTCCGCCTGGACGTCCAGGATCTCGGCGAGCGCCCAGAGCCGCGCGGCGAAGGTCAGAGGCCCCATGCGCTGCGGGTTCTTGGCGATCGAACCGTCCTTCAGCCGTTCGATGCCCGCCTTGCGCAGCCGGTTCTTCGGCAGGCGGAGCGTGCGGTAGATCGGCTTCAGGCGCTTGAGCGGAGCGTAGTGCGACCACGCGGGATCGGCGACGGTCCGGTCGAGGGCGAGATCCTTGCTCGCGAGCGGACAGCCGCAGCACCCGGTACGTGCGTTCAGCTCCTCCGCCTCGTCGCCGCCGTAGGCGTTGGCGATGCGCGACGTGGACCAGCCTCCGTAGGACGGGTGCGGGGCGAAGATCTTCAGCCAGTCCCAGACGTGGCAGACGCGCCAGTGCAGGATCGGGGCGAGGGTGTTGATCCGGCCGCGGATGCCCTTCGACTCGGGAAGGGACTGTTGATACCAGCCCTGCCCGCACTCGGCGCCGTCCTTCGAGCACGACATCTCGATGCGACGGTCGCGCATCGCGCTCTCGCCCTGCCGAACGCCGGTGATCATCAGGACGGTTTCGCCCGGCCCGATCATGCCGTCGTCGTCTAGCGCCAGGCCGCCGTTATAGCCGAGGCCATCCACGTCGGCCGGCGCGAGGTCGGCCGCAATCGCGGCGGCCATCGGGTCAACCTTGATCTGCCGCGTGCACCAGCGGAGCGTGTTGTTGTTCGGCGGCGGCACGCCGCGGCCGAGGATGTAGACGAGGAAGCGCTTGTCGAGCGGCGCCGTGACGACCCGCATCCGGATCCAGGGGAAGCGCGCGAGCTGCGCCATCAGATCGACGGCGGCCAGGGCCAGCGGCGGCAACTCCTGTCGCGTGTCGGCATAGTAGACCGTCAGCGACTTCGGTCTCGGCACGCGACCGGTCTCGATCAGGTGAATGACGAGGGTCAGCGTCGCGGTGCTGTCCTTCCCGCCGGACCACGCGATGCACCAGTGCGCGTGCCGCGCGCCGTAATCGGCGAGCGACGCCACCGTCAGCTCGACGGCCTCGTCGTATACCAGCCGCGTCGCGCTGCCGGCGAAGAAGTCGGATTGAGCGCGCATCCCCTCACTCCGTAGCGACGGTGAAGAGTGGCATGTCGGCGGCGTGGAGGCGCGCGTGCACAGGCATGCGCACCGAAGCTCTTGAGCGAGCGCTGTTCCTCGCGCGATGAAGGCGCGGGGGTGCTCGATGGATCAGTGGTCGGATCGCACGCTGAAGGCGTGCTTCTACGTTGCGATCGCTGCAGTCTCGCTTGCAGGATTGTGGCTCAACGCCGAGCCGTATATTTGTCCCATCCCAACAGCGGTGTTGAGCGGCGAAAAGCCTGCGCAGCCACCTTGCTTCGAATTTTGGTTCAACCGCTATCAAACCCTGATTGGATCTTTGGTCGCCATTGGTGCAGCTGGCCTCGCATGGAAGGCGACATCTAAGACAATTGCATTCGGCCGTGAGCAAGTTGCCATATCTAATCTTGACCGTCTTGAAGCTAGATTGCTGGCTTTTCAAGATCTGGGAAGCAAAGCAGTTGCCGTGCACCATGATGCCGTACAGCAAGTCATAGAGCATATGGAGGTTCGCGCATTGCTCGCCGAACTCCGATGGATGCCATTCTTCGTCGGAGGGCGCGCATCTGCGGATGCAATGCAGAAGCGCGAGCGTGTAAAAGAGCTGGTGAAAGCGTCTGACCGCTTCCAAGAAGCTGTCATGCAGTTTGAAGCTGCCTGCAAAAATGTACAGCTTCCTATCGCTGTGTCGCAGCAAGCTTACGAGGCTTTTGTCGCGATTTCTCACTTCAGGCGACAAGTGCGCAGCATGAACGACGCCGTCGCAGGAATAATGGATCACAATTACATCCCGACCGATGTTCAGGGTATGATTGAAAGGTTTTTCAAGTCGCATCCGGAAGCGGCGAAGCTCAGCCCTGAGGCATTCATGCTGCTGGATGTTTCGATAGTGAAGCAAGCACGCCTTGTTCGTGCGATGCGCGAGAAGGTGGCAGCCCTGGCGGACGGATACGTCTCTGCGAGCGAGATCGGGGGCATTTGATCGCGCGCTCGCGCGATCGCCGCTCGCCAAGCTGACGGAGGCGGCGCTGGCGCCTTCGCGGGCGGCCTGCTCGATCAGGCCGATGCCGTCATCGAGCGAGCGCAGCGCGCCCTCGGCCTGCGAGGCGCCGCCGATTAGGAGGCCTGCGGCGAGGCCGAACGTGCGAGCGGCGTCGCGCTCGGCCTGGATGATGACGGAGAGGGGCGCGCCGGTGTCAGCGACGGTGCTGCTCATCACAGCCGCCCCGTGATCACGAGGCGGACCAGCCGGCCCGCGTCGTAGACGAAGAAGGCGACCGCGAGCCCGGCAACCGGGGCGCCGATGCCAGCGACCGCGAGGGCCTGGAGCGGCGGGAGGGTTTCGAGGAGCGCGACCATGTCAAACGACCTCTTTCCTGAGGCATGGAAAATTCAGGACAGCGAATTCGCCAAGCATCTCGAAAGCGACACGGTCGCGCGCAAATGCAGCTTCAACCGCCGTTTTGTATTGGCCGAGATGCTTGTTCTTGCCTTTGACGTAGACGACTGCGTCGAAGATGTTGCGTCGCTTGCAATAATGGACGCCGCGAAACATGCTTGGCCCGACAGGACAAGCTTTGTTGGCGTTGTTTTGTGACGCCGTTGCTATGCGAAGGTTTGCCCGTCGGTTATCCAGGCTATCGCCGTTGATGTGATCAACGCAGGTTCCCGGACCTGCGCCGAGCACCTCGCGATGCATGTAGATCGTTCGACGACCGGACGTGCGGTAAGCGTACCAGCGGTCGCCCGACTGATCGGAAGGCTTCGCGGCCCATGAATGGGCGGCAATTCGAGCATGATCGCCATCGTCTACGAAGGCGGTTTGCGAGCGGCTCAGACGGATCGCGCCCATCCTACGCCGCCTCGGCGAGCTGCTGGGCCTCGAAATCGTCCTGCGCGGCCCCCTCCTCCTGGGTCGCGACGCGGTCGCGCTCGATCAGGTCGAGGATGTGGTTCTGCGCGTCGCCGCGGCTCTCAATGCCCTCAAGCTCGATGCCGGAGGCAGAGAAGACGGCGAAGGCGCCGTCCAGGCGGTCGATCCAGTAATCGGTGGGGTGGGGCACCCTGCGGCTCCATCGGCTCGGTGAGCGGCGATGAGCCATATTCCCCTCAAAGGGGCAGTTCGGTCAACCCCTTTGAGGGTAAGTTTGGGAAAAGTTTGGGCTCCCTTTTCTACAGCCCGACGCCCGCGATCTGGCTCGACAACCTCACATCATCCCCCCATCATAGAACGAACAGGGAACATGTGCCTATTTGGATGCGAGTGGGATCAAGGCTTGCTACTGGCGACTCGAGGCTCTCTGAAATCTGTTACCTAGCTATAACATGTGATGATTGTGGCCGTCAGAATTGGTGGACGCGCGCTGATCTCGACAGTGCCGAACGATGTGGATTTAAATCGCTTTCGTCCTTAGGAGATACGCTACGATGCATTTACTGTGCAGAACGCGGCGGAGGCGGACGAAATTTGAGCGTGCGCGCTGCCATTGAAGAGTGTGAGTGAATTCAATGGCAGCTCACGGGAAAAGTATCAGAGATTTACCTTCTGATATAGGACTTACGCATCTGCAATTTTGGCTGAAGCAGATGTATCGCCGACAGCCAATTCCTCTATGCCATGAAAATCTTTGTCTTCTCTGGCATAGACCTCAACCTCATCAAGGCTTAAATATCCGTTTTCGAGCAGTCCGATCCGGATTGTGTGCGCTCGTTCTTCAAGTTTAAGGATGAACGGTCTGCAGTCTACTCCCCCGACGTACTCGTCCTTGAATTCGATCCGTTTGCAGGTGCCGTCAACCAGAAAAAATTCGATATAGAAATCTTTGAAGCGAACTCTTGCGTGGTCCATTCTGTTAAAGATGCGGATTTCCACTATTTCATGTTCAGAACCTAGGTCTACCTCCCACCAAGATAATCCGTAGTTTGTGTGAAAGTTGTGTAGACCGGTTATTTTACCGTTATTTGCGCCCGACGCATCGCGTTCGATTGATGGATGGATGGACCACTCGGATACTGAGCTTTGGGCAGCGTTTTTGCCGAGGGCGACGTTGTGGCAGCCAGCGGGCTTCGGAGGTGACGTATCCGTTGCTAGGCCTGCATGTACCGTTTCGCGCCAGAAGTCGCGCAGGTATAGATCCTCGGCGTCGCTCAAGGTGCGGATCACATGATCGGCGTGCCCGGTATCATGCCAGCTCTTCCACGCTGTTTGTGTTGCAAACTGCCCTGACAATCCCCTTTGAGCCCTACGGATGAAGTCCTGTTTCGACTTGATTCCGTAATGATATATCGACGCAATCGATAAAACTTTTTCGGATATGTTATTTACTGTCGGTACTGTTATTCCAGCGTAGTCGTCAAAAATGTGCGTCCAATCATCCCCTAAAACATTTGTCCTGCGGCCATCACAAATCTCAGTGTTGACGAAGTGCCAGAAACCTGTTCCTGGTATCGTGAGGAACCGATCAATATCAATTATGTCAGTCCTCATCATAACTTTTGTTCCAGTGTGTAGAACATTTTGGCGACGAGTATACTGCAGCAGAACGCTTCCGTGAGGACGGGTCTCGAACTCGCCGGGCCCAAAGAACGCCCAATTGAAGTGAAGAATATCGGTATCCTGAGACTTCATAAATTCCGATATGTTGTTTATATTCTTCAAACAGAGAAATTCATCCACATCCAAGAAGAACACCCATTCAGAGTCATTTTTGTATTTCCTTAAGCAGTCCATGTACATATAGTACTGCTGCCCTTGGTATGGATAGTGGTGAAATGTAACGAACCCGCTTGCGATAAAAGGCAGGCAGGCTGTGTAGAGTTCAGTTGGATCATCGTCGTTACAATAAAGATAAACATGGTCAAATCCAATTATGGAATGATAAGTTAGCCACTCCACAACATGCTCGGTTTCCCATCGAGCGCATGCAATAATCGAGAATTGATGTTTTGCCATTTTGGTCCGGCCTCCGCCGGCATCTATATCAATTGGTTGAGTGTTCATTTTGCTTGAGCGCCTCAGCATGAAGGCGGGCTTAGGGTCTGGAGGCCAACACGCGCGGCTTTCCTAGACGCCAATCAATTCAAGCCATGGGATAACCCGGTGGACGCGAAGCACGTCACGCTCGTCGATCGGCTCTAGATGTTTGGCAGGGTTGTGCTGCTCGAGCTTCAGCTTTCCGCTCCCCCGGGAAACAAGGCGCTTCACAAAAGCAGGACCCGGTTCCCCCTCCCGTTCACCACGCAATTCGACGACAACATAGTCGCGGGGAAGCGGTCGGCGGTGGGGATCGACGTAAATGGTCGTACCGTCCTCATAGGCGGGCTCGATGCTGTCTCCCACCAGATAGATTGCGTAGACGTCTTTGCGATTGGCGATGCCCGGCGGTCGTGGCACGTGATCGATCAACTGGCCATTGAAGCTGAAATCGCCGCCGATGCCACCCGAGCCCGTTCCGTAAACTGGAACGTTACGCGGCCCTTTGAAGGCGCTTGTGTCTACTGCGTCGTCGGCGTTGAGGAATTGGACGTTTGTCTGTGGGGCCGCAACAGGTTGAGCATCGCTCTTCGGGAAGGCTTCGGTTGGCGGCGCCTCTCCGATAATTCGGCTTGGGGGCACTCCAAACGCTTTAGCAGCTAAGCCGATGGTACGCTCAACGAGTCCGCGCTCGCCCCGCTCCAGTTTGATGAACTGTCCACGAGAGACCCCCATCGCGGCGGCCGCCTCATCGTGCGTCCAACCACGCTCCAATCGCAGTTCTCTAAGCGCATTCCCCATGAGGGGAGAAATGACCCACAATTTACGTGCGCGTCCTTCCCCTTGTAGGGGTTGACGATCTTCCCCTTTTGGGGAAAGTTCTGGGCCCATGAGGCTCATCGACTACATGCGCTCCAAAAATCTCGACGATGCGGCGATGGCAGAGCGCGTCGGCGGCATCACCGCGCACGGTATCCGCAAGCTTAAGTACGGCGAGCGCGGACCCTCGATCGAAACGGCGATCCGCATCAATGAGGCGACGAACGCTGAGGTCGGTCTCACAGACTGGGCACCACGAGCGACGCCGATCGAGTCGCGGAGCGACGCATGATGCGCGCCCTCGCCTCCCAGCCGCTCGGCTCCGCACCGTGTTCCGGCGTTGGCCCGCGCCCCGATCTCCGCGGGCGACCTGCCCGCCTGCGGGTCCGCGTCCGGTTCAAGGACGATGGCTCGACGCTGGTCGCGCTGTTCGGAGCCTGCGCCGTCATCGAGGACGAGCGGCTCGCGAGCCACCGCGGCGTGATGGCGTTGTGGCTCCTCCCTATCGTCGGGAGCGCCTGACATGGCCGCGCTCCTCCTAGACATCGGCGCGCTCGACTGCGCGGTGCTCGCGGCCGGTGTCGCCCAGCGCGCCCATGCGGTGCGGGTCCAGAGCCGGTTCACGGCGCTGATCCCGTGCGCCCTGCTCGCCATCGGCGCCGGCCTGCTCGTCCTGGCGAGGGCCGCCTGAGATGACCGGCCTCATCGCCCTCACCCTCGCCGTCTGCGCTGTCGCCGGCTTCGCTCGCGCTGCGTTGCGCGGGTCGCCCTCGGCGCTCGCTGTCGGCGTGGTCGATGCGGCGGCAGGCGCCGTGTGCTGGCTCGCGTGGTGGCTGCCATGAGCGCCGCCCTTCCCTTTCCCAGATCGCGCGGACTCACCCGCGTGATCGCCCGGCCGACCTTCCCCCTCAAGGTCACTGTTTTGGACGACAGCGCCGGGCGTCCCCATTCGTGCCGTTCCCGCGGCACGCTCGTGGTCCGCCGCTGCCCCGCGGCCGACACACCCCTCGTGGGTGTTTCTCCCAAGGACTTGGCCGCTCCCGTCCCCACGGGAGCGGTCCTTTCCTCGGGACGTCTCTTCTACCAGCACAGCCGCCTTCGCCGCCAAGCACAGAGCGGCTGTGCACTTGCGTATGCGTTCCTGTTCTTCCTGCCGAAGCACTTCGATCAACCCTCCACGAGAATTGTCTCGCACGTAGGGCTGACCGAATGCGGTCAAAATTGGAGGGCGGTCGCGTGACGATGACGGCCGAACAAGCCGCGGAATGGATCAGGCCCGATCTCGCTCGGGTGGTCGCCGCGAAGGAAGAGCGCCTCGGCTCGCGGATGCGCGCCTACGAGGCTCTCGGCTCGAAGCTCGGGCGGTCCCCGACCTGGATCCGGAAGGTGCTCGGACGCGCCCCGGACGTGACGGTCGGGCTGCACGACGCGCTGAACATCCGCGCCGCCTACGAGCGCCTCTGCAAGCACATCGCCGACGGCACCGACGCCATCGAGGCCGAAAACCAAAAACTCCGGAGTGAACTGGATGCGGCTCTTCGTGGAGATCGCCCTGCGTCTGCTCGCCTGGGCGGAGCGCCGTCGGCTGCGGAAGCGCCTGCGGTCAGTCAGCGAGACGCGCCCGCATCGGCACCTGTCGCGCCGCCTGCTGCAGCGCCTCGCCTCCGCAAGAAGGCCTCGGGTGAACTGACCGAGCTGCCCCTGTTCGGGGCGATGGAGCCGCGGCCGTAGCCGCTGAGCGAGAGGAGAGCGCATGTCCCCCTTCAACCCGACCCACGTCAGCCACAAGCAGGTTGAGGCCTATCCGATTGCGGCGGCTGAGTTCCAGGCCGACGGCTCGGGCAAAGTCGGCGTGAACCATCCGGAGCACGGCTACCTCGTCGTCCCGGTCCCTGCCGGCTTCCTGCGCCGCCCCGGTGCCGTGACCGAGGGCGACATGCTGGTGCGGTACGCGCCGACGGCAGAGGAGCCGCACGGCTACCTCTCGCACTCGCCGCGCGCGGTGTTCGAAGCGGGCTATGCAGCGATCGGCGGGCAGGCTGAGCCTGCCTCCGGCGCGAAGCGGCTGTCGATGGCGGATATCCAGTCCGTCATCGTGAGCGAGAACTATCACCGCGTTCCGGGCAGCACCTTCATGGTGTGCTTCCTGACGCTCCGGAACGGCTTCATCGTCACGGGCGAGAGCGCTTGCGCCGACCCAGATGCCTACGATCGGGCGACGGGCGAGAAGTACGCCCGCGCGAACGCCGTCGAGAAGATCTGTACCCTCGAGGGCTACCTCCTCCGTGAGCGGCTTGCCGACGAAGCGGCTGCCGCGCGCGGCCAGCACGACGCTGTGCAGGTCGCCTGACGATGAGCGCCCTCGCCGATCTGAGCGACGCCAGCCTCGCCGACCTGATCGACACCGTGCGCGACGAGATCGTGCGCCGGAACGAGCTGCTGCGGAGCAACGCGTCGCCGTCGGCGAGGAGCCTCGTGCAGTGCCGGCGGTATGCGCTGCTCGCGCTCGGGCAGGCGGAGGAGCGGCTTCGGGCCGGCGCGGCGACGGATCTGCCGGCGGTGGCTCTCCCCGCGATCGACGAGCCCCGCGTGCCGCGGCGCCTGCCGGGCGGTCGCTACCACCCCTGAAACGCGAACCGCCCGGCCTGCTGGGGAGCGGGTGCCGGGCGGTCTGAAGTCTTCCGTTGGAGAACGTCATGGGAAACACAAGTCGCCGTCGCGCGCAACCCAACTCGTCCGCCGCCGATATGCTTCGATCCTTCGCGGAGCGAATTGTTCGGCTGAAAGAAGAGATCAAAGTTTTTCAGGCGGACATCAAGGACATCAGGAACGAGGCGGGAGCGCAGGGCTACGACAAGAAGGCCCTGATGCTCGTCGTCGCTCGGATGATGGAGGATTCGGCGGATAAGGCGGCGCGTCAGGAAACGGCCGCCCTTGCCGACGTCTATCTCGCCAGCTTGGGGATGCTTGACGGAACGCCGCTCGGCGATGCTGCCCGCCGCCGCTTCGACCCGATAGACGATCCTGCCGACGGCATGGCTGAGACGGACGAGGGCGCGGACCGTGACGACGACGGTTCGCTTGGTGGGGAGCATGAGGATGCGTCCCCGCCGTCCGGAGCGATGAGCGAGGAGACGATCGCGGCAGCGCGCGAGGAAGGCTCTGCCGCGGCCGAGGCCGGCGAGCGCGTGTTCGCGAATCCCTACGTCGCCGGCGATCCGCGGCGCGCCGCCTGGGACGAGGGCTGGTGCGTCCGCAAGGGCTCCGACGGCATGGAAATCCCGGACGCCTTCCGCCGGAAGAAGAAGTCGGCGGCGGATGACGCGGGCGATGAGGCCTCGGCATGAGGCCCGTCCGCGAGATGACCCCGACCCGTATTTCGCGCGGCCGCGCTGCTGCGGAAGAGGCGAGCGCCGCCCAGCGATTGCGCACGGAACTCGGCCCCCTGGCAGATGTGCGCGAGTCGAAGGACGCGGAAGAGCCGATCCTCGGCGTTCGGGTGCGCGCCGCCATCCTCGGGTGGCTGGCTGAGATCCACGCTGCCGACGACCTAGCGGCGGTCGGTGTGAAACCGCGCAGCACGGCCCTGCTGTACGGGCCGCCCGGCTGCGGGAAGACGACGCTGGCCCACCATCTCGCTGCGCGCCTCGGCCGGGACTCTACGATCGCAGCGACGCCGGAAATGGCGGTGCGCCGGGTACGGTGGCCGACAAGGTGAACGGTCAGATGGCCGGACATCGCGCCAAGGCTTCGGCCTTCCTCGGCGGCGACGCGGCGATGACGATGCCGGCCGAGACCGCGACGGCGGCGCCGGTCGCCTCCGGTCGCTTCGGCTTCTCCGGCATCGAGCCCTCGGCCGCGCCGGCGCCGACGATGGCGACGCCCGACCCGAAGAAAGACGACGGGCTCGACGCGGCCTCCATCCTCAAGATGCTCGCGGGCGAGAAAGACCTCGGGTCGCTGGCGGCGCCGGCAGCGGGCGGCGCCACCGCCGCCCCAGCGCCGCCTCCCATGGTGCCGATCCAGCGACGAGCCGCCCCCTTCGACCGCGACGCCTTCCTCGCGCTGCTGCGCCGCTGACCTGACCCGATTCCGCTGAAGGCCTGACCGACCTGCACGCTGCCAGCGCTGCGGGAACGGACGGTCGCGCGCTTGGAGCCCGAGATGACCGGCCTTATCGACTTCTCGATCTTCGCCGCGGAGAACGAAACCGCCGCCCCGCCAGTCAACTGGAAGGAGGGCATGCCGGCGAACGCGGTCAACAACTCCGCCCGCGAGATGATGGCGGCGCTGGCGCGGTGGCGGGCCGATGACAGCGGCATCCTCGGCGCGACCATCTCCGGCAACGCGGTCTCGGTCGCGACCCTACAGGGCTTCACGGCCAAGCACTTCAATGATGCCTTTCGCCTCTCGTTCGCGCTGCCTTTGGAGAATACCGGTCCCGTCACCCTCAACGTCGACAACACCGGGCCGCGCCCCTGGGGGCGCCCGCGGGGCTTCGAGTTCGCGCCGGGCGACCTTCAGATCCTCGTCACGCACGACGTGATCTGGGTGCCGGTCATCGGCGCCTTCATCTCGCGCGCGCCCTCGATCGACACGCCGGGCCAGATCGGTATCTTCGCAACGCCCAACGCGATCCCGCCCGGCTGGGTCGAATGTGATGGCCGAGAGCTTTCGCGCGTCTCCTACGCCGCATTGTTCTCGGTAATCGGCACGGCCTACGGCGCCGGCAACGGCTCGACCACGTTCAACGTCCCGGATGCGAGCGGGCGCACGATCTTCGGCCGCGACAACGGCCGGGGACGGCTGACCGGCGCTGGCGGGCTCGGCGGCAATGTCGGCAATGCGGGCGGCTCCGAGACCGTGACGTTGAGCGAGGCGCAAATGCCCTCACACGGGCACGCCGGCTCCACGGGTGGCGCCGGCGGACACGATCACGGCGGCGGTACCGGGCTGGCCGGCCAGCACAGTCATGGCGGCGCGACGGGGAACGCGGGCGGTCACAATCACACCGGCACGACCGGCGGCGCGGGCGCGCACAGCCATGGCGGCACCACCGGCAACGCCGGCAACCACGTGCACAACCAGAACTATGAGCGGCTGAGCATCTACGGCGGCGGCGGGCAACTGTCCGCCGTGAGCCAGCTCTTCCCGCCGGGAACGAACTCAGCGGCGACCAGTGAAGCCGCGGGCGTGCATCAGCACAGCTTCACGACCGACCCGGTTGGCGACCACACCCACAACTTCACGACCGCGGGCGTCGGCGACCACGCGCACACAATCGGCGCTGACGGCAACCACGCCCACACGATCACGGGCGTTGGCGACCACACCCACGCGGTGAGCATCTCGAATGCCGGCGGCGGTCAGGCGCACCCGAACATGCCGCCCGGCCTCGTCGGCGTCATCGCCATCAAGGGCTGACCTGCCCTCCTCCTGACAATCGGACATCTCGCATGAGCGTCACCGACTGGTCCCCCCAGCCGAGCGGCAACGCCGCGGCCGATCGCACCATCCCCGCGCGCGACGGCATGGCCGGTCGTGAGTTTCCGGAGGCGATCCGCGGTCTGATGGCCAAGGCGGCCGCCCTCGCTCTCGACCAGGGCGGCGCGCTGATCTCGGGCGGCGTCGGGAATTTCTACACCGTCGCCACGAACTCCAGCTTCGGCGAGATGAAGCCGGGGGTCGCTGTGTCGTTCACAGCAAACCGCACGAACACGGCCGGCCCCGTCCTGTCCGTGGACGGGAGTGAGCCGCGGCAATGGATCGACGCCGATGGCGCCGTCTTCGCCGCGGGCGACGTCAAGCCGGGACAGATTTACTCCGTGGCCTGGATTGCTTCCGGGCCCGGCGGACTTCCGGCCTGGAAGACGTTCGGCACCGCCCCAGCATCCGTGGGCAAGGCCGTCGCGGCAGCAGTGCAGCGCGGGCACACTGTGGTTCTCGATAAGAACTATCAGGTTCTCCCGACAGACGTTCAGGTCGGCATGGCCGTGCTGACGGCACCGCGAGTCGTTTCCCTAGCTGACGTGGATACATTCCCGCTTGGCCAGGATCTCGTGATTGCGGATGAGAGCGGCGCCTGTTCCGAGACGCTGACGATAACGATCCAGCCCGGCCCCGGCACGGGCGACATCATCGGCGGCCCCGAAGGCGCCACTACGATCGTCCTTTCCTCCGCCTACCAAGCCGTTCGCTTCCGCCGCGGCGCCGCCAACCTGTGGATTCGCCTGTGATGAAGCGCTTCCTCGTCTCTCTCTTCGCCCTCGTCGCTCTGACGGCGCCTGCGCTCGCCCAGACCCGCGCCCTGCCGCCCGGCGAGATCCGCGCCAACGGCGACATCACCTTCGGCAACGCACTGAAGCTCGGTAAGCGCGACGCCGGCAAGACGATCATCACGCCCGACACGCTGCAGATCCTGGGCTCCGGCTCGACCGGCCCCGTGGATGGCATGAACGTCACCGCGCCCGGCACGGCGACGGCCCGGTCGCTCGCGGAGCGGGCCGGTGACCGCCGCAGCGCCAGGGACTTCGGCGCCAAGGGCGACGGCGTGAACGATACGTCGGCGCTGTCGAACTATTTTGTGGGGGTCTCGGACGGTCAAGCGGTGCGCTTCACGGCCGGTGTCTATCCGACTTCTGCCACGCAAACGGTCAGCAGCAAGACCTTCATCGCGACGGGCGAGGGCAGCCGCCTGACGCGCCTGCGCAAGATCGGGAACGGCGACGGACTGACCGTCGTCCTCGATGACGGCAAGCAGTCCGCAGACCTGCGCGGCGTGACAATCGACACGACCGGGTACAACTCCGGCACCGGCTACACCGCGGGCTATTACAAGCTCGGCTTCGATGATCGCGCCAGCACCCGCGCCGTGTGGGATGACGTCGAGTTCACCGGGGCCAACTCCAGGACGCAGGGCTGGGGTACGCTCGCGCACCTCCTCAACATCAACGGACTGACCTCGTCCAAGCTTCAGCTCAACGGCATCGCCCCGCAGAGCACTGGCAGCATCGACGAGGCGCAGCACAACATCACGAAGACTGGGGTTCTCTGGGACGGCACCGTCTATCCGACGGACGGCCTGTTCTCGCAGACCCGCGCTTACAGCCTCGGAACGGTGTTCAAGGTTGCGGGCGCGGCCGAGGGGATGAGCTGGCATCAGTTCACCTCGGTTTATGTCGGCACCTTCCTGGATTGGACGCCCGACTCCGGCTTCGGCGGTCGACCGCACCTCAGCCTCCAGAATGGCCATGCCGCGGTTTACGAGAGCGTCGCCAAGATCGGAGCGGTGCAGAACGTCTGGATCAAGGACATTCTCGGCTATCACATCGGCACACGCGACGGCGTACTGCTCAACCTGACCGATGTTGCCGATACCGTGATCGACGGCAACCAATTGCTCAAGTTTGCTACTGGAACGGCAAAATCAACCGGACTTGTTCTGGCTGGAACGAACACCCGCAATGTCAGGGTGTCGAAAAATCACTTCGGTGGAACGGCCAATCCGCTCGACGTTTGTGCCTACATCGCCGCAGGAACGCCGGGCGTCACCATCGCCAACGACAACTATTGGAACTGCGCGACCGACATCGACGACAGAACCAATGGTCTCGTCCAGTACGGCGGCCGACGCGATGTCTTTCAGATGGCGGCCAGCGCCGGCCAGTCCCTCCCGAACGACGTCGAGACGGTCATCAAGTACGACGCCGCGAACGGCGACAACTTCCTCGGCATGATCCGTAACGCGGACGGTTCGTTCACTGTCCCGCCGGGCAAGGGGATCCGCCGGATCACCGTCACCCCGATGACCTTCTTCGGGAACAGCGCGGTGGGCTCGCGGGCCATCCGGGTGACCAAGAACAACGGCGCCGTGCCGTGGCTGCACGACATCCGGTCGGCCAATGGCAACGATGCATCCACCCTGTCGTCCATGGTCATCCCGGTCGTTCCGGGTGACGTGATCCGCGTGACGGCCCGCCAAAACTCGGGGGGCGCGCTGCCGCTTGCGGGGCTTGGCTACACTCAGGTGACGATCACCGAAAACTGAGGCGGGGCCGGGCGTCGATCCGGCCCGTCTCCGCTCGCCGCGCCACCCGGCCAAAGCCTTCATCCCACGACAATCGGACCCGCCATGTTCCTGCAACGCCTCTCGGTGCGGGCCGCTCTCGCTTGCCTCGTGCTCAGCGTGATGCCGGCCCGCGCCGAAATCGCCTCATGGTACGGCCCCGGCTTTCACGGTCGGCTCACGGCCAACGGCGAGCGCTTCGATCAGAACGCGCTCACCGCCGCGCACCGGAGTCTGCGCTTCGGCACGCGCGTGCGGGTCACGAACACCGCCACCGGCCGCTCGGTGGTCGTGCGCATCAACGACCGCGGCCCGTTCGTCGCCGGCCGCTCCATCGACCTCGCCCGCGGCGCTGCCCGCGTCATCGGCTGCGGCACATGCCGCGTCGCGCTTCAGCCCCTCTGACCCGCACCGCGCCAGGAGCACCGATGTCCCGCCTCGCCTACTATTTCGACTTCGTGTCGATGCCGGTGCTCGCGCTGGCGCTGATCCTGTTCGGCGGCGCCACGCTGCCGGGCATCGTCGTCGGCCTCGCCGCCTGGACGTTGGCCGAGTACGCGATCCACCGCGTGCTGTTCCACCGCCTGCCGCTATTCAAGGCGGGCCACGACGAGCACCACGCCAAGCCGTCGGGGCGAACCGGCGTCACGTCCTGGCACTCGCTTCTCGTGTTCGGGGCGCTGTTCCTGCTGCTGCCGGCGGGCACGCTTGCGGGCCTCGCCCTCGGCTACCTCGCCTACATCGCGGCCCACCACGCCATCCATCACTGGCGGATCGCGCCGGGGCACGTGCTCTATGCCCTGAAGATCCGGCACGCGATGCATCACCGCGGTGACGAGGTGAACTTCGGCGTCGTCACCACCCTGTGGGACCGCACCTTCGGGACGTACCGGCCGCCCGCCGCTCGATCTGCTCAATAGCCGCGCCACCGCTGCGCCGCCGCCCCCCTCGACAATCTGGAGAACCCGATGGCCGCGAGCCTGAACCGCGCCGCCTTCTATGCGGCCGTGCGCGCATCCCTGTTCGACGGGCGCCTGAAGTCCTCGCAGGTCACCGGCATGGACGCGATCCTCGACGCTGCGCCCTCACTGCTCGGCACCACGTCCCTCGGTTACTCGCTGGCGACCACGTTCCACGAGACGGCGCGCACCATGCAGCCGATTGAGGAATACGGCCGGGGCAAGGGCCGCGCCTACGGTCCCACCGGCTTCTGGGGCCGCGGCTTCGTGCAACTCACCTGGGAGGTGAACTACGCCAAGGCGACCGCGCGACTGCGGCAGCTTGGCATCCTGCGAGCGGACGAGGATCTGGTGACGACGCCTAAGCTCGCGATGCGGCTCGATGTGGCGGCGGCCATCCTCTTCTACGGCATGGTCGAGGGCTGGTTCACCGGCAAGAAGCTTGCCGACTATTTCGGGGGCGGTCGCTACGAGCCGGTCGGAGCCCGCCGCATCATCAACGGCACCGACAAGGACGACCTGATCGCCGGCCAGTGCGGTCACATGGTCGATGCGCTGCGCGCCGCCGGGCATTCGGTGATCCCGACCGTAGTGAGCCCGCCCGCCACCCCCAAGCCGGGCTTCCTCGCGCGGCTCGCTGCCACCTTCACCGGAAAGGCCGCCTGATGTTCCCCGCCCTTCGCCGCCGGGCTCGGCGCTGCATGGCCGCGATGCGCGGCTACAAGGTCTATGCGGCGTCGGCCGCGCTCGCCTCCATCGATCTCGTGCCCGACCTGCTCAACGCGACGGCCGGCGTGGATTGGACGCCGCTGCTGCCGGAGGGATGGGGCGTGCGCGCGGCCGGCTGGCTGGCTGTCGCGCGCCTCGTCGCGCCCATCGTGAAGGCGCGCCTGCGGAAGCCGCCGGCCGATTCGATGGGCGGGCCCCGCTGATGTGGTCCCTCATCCTCTCGGTTCTGCCGGGGCTGGCCAGCAAGCTGCTCGATTTCGCGAACAAGCGGGCCGACTCGGATCTCGCGCGGCATCAGGCGGACGTGGGCGCCGACGTCGCGACCAACACGCAGACGTTTCAGGCCTGGATCGTCGCCCAGCAGCAGGTCGCCGCCGCCCGCAATGCGGACCGCGCTTCCCTCCTCACGGCGTGGATGATGCCGCTCGCGTTCGGGATCGCCATCACCCACTTCGGCGCCGTCACCTTCGACTGCTTCCCGTGGCCGGGGCACGAGGTCGGCTCCTGGCGGATCGCGGCGATGCCGGGGCCGTACCTCGAAATCCAGAAGACGATCATCTGGGCCGGCGTCGGGCTGGTCGGGCTGCTCGGTGTGAAGAAGACGTTCGCGCGGTAGCGCCGCGCCAAGGATACCGCCATGGACACCTCGTTCCTCGCCACCGGCCCGATCGCATGGGTGCAGGTGTTCGCGCTCGCGATCTTCCTCGTCAGCCTGGGGAAGCTCGCCGATTGGGTTGTCGGAAAGGTGAAGGGCGGGACCGCTGCCGCCGTCTCGCCGCTCACGATCGACATGGCGGCGGTGAAGATCCAGGTCGCGGCGCAGAACGAGGCCCTGCACAACTTCAAGGTCGAGGTCGCCCGAACCTACGTCACCGGCGACGTCATCACCCGGATGGAGCGCCGCATCGACGACCTCGTGACCTCGATGCGCGAGGAAATGGCCGCGACACGCCGGGAGATGCTTCAGGCCATCACAGGGCGCCGGCCCGACTGACCTCCCCGCTATCCACATCCGTCCACACACCGCCCCGGGGCTTCGGCCTCGGGGCTTTTTTCGTGCGTGCTGCCGGCCGGGCGCTCGTATCCCTCCCACGCGACCATGGCGACCCAATACGTCATGCCGCCATTGTCGTGGGCGGTGAGCTTGCGCATCTCCGCGCGCCAGTCCCGCTCCAGTGCCCAGGCCGCGCGCAGCGCCTCGATCGCCTCCTCCTTCGTGTGGCAGAAGCCCGAATCCGTCTTGCTCGGCTTCAGCATGCCGACGAACTGGCGAACGCAGGTGATCGTCCAGTACCAGCGCGGCGGAGCAGGGATGCTGTCGTTGCGGTAGATCCGGCCGACCACGATGCTGCGGACCTCGAGCGTGAAGTCGGGGCCGGGCTCGAAGGTGTGGCTCCAGACCTCGGCGTCGGGATCGCTCACGCCTTCTCCGCCCGGGCGAGCAGGATCGCAGTGCGGACCGCCGCGCGCTTCAGGTTCTCGCTCGACTCGGTGTTGGCGACGACCTGGCTCGCCCAGGCGTGCCCGGCGACGGCCGCGCCGAGGTCGAGGCTGTAGCCGTCGGCGATCGGGTGGGCGGTGGTGCCAGGATCGGCGTGGTAAGCATCAACGGCCGCGTTCACCTGCTCGTCGGTGACAGCCTTGGCCTTAAACAACTCGCCGACGGTGGGGTTTGGATCAGCCATCCCGCGAGCCTATCCCGCCGCTCAAGCGCAGGCGAGGCGGCCGGTCACCGCGAGGAGGTGTTCACCGGAGCGAAACACCCTCCCCGCGGTAACGACATCGAATAAAATCAATGACATCACCCCGACTGTTAATCGCTTTGTCGCAGGTTCGAGTCCTGCTCGGGGAGCCAAATCTTTCCAACATCCTGAAAAGTCTGCGGTTTCCGCGGCCGTAGCTGCGTGGCGCCGGATGCCGTGCCCGGCGTCCGAGACACGTCATCGGCAGGATCGGCCGGACGCGCATCGTCAACCGTCGACGGCTTCGGCCTTCGGGCGGCCGAGGCCGCCGGAAGGCTTACATCGCGGGGGCGGAGCCGCCCTGTTTCGCCGGATGAGGCGGCGGATCCCCCCTGCGCGAGAGAAAAACCCGTCAGTGGGCGTCGTCGACGGAGGGGGCCAGGATGCGCGGCGTCTGCTGGTGCTGCACCACCCGCCATTCCTCGTGCGACAGACGGCGATAGGTCGAGGTGCAGTGCGCCTCGTAGGTTTCGTCGCCGCGCGTCGCCTTCACGGTGTAGGCGATGACGATCAGGCCCTCCTGAGGGCGCGCGATCCGGCCGTCCTCGAACGCGACGTCGGACCAGCGCGGCGTGTCGGCCACCGCCTCGATCGCCTGCGCACCGCCGAAGACGTAGGGTGGTTGCGGGAGCGCCATCAGGCACTCGTCATCGACCAGTTCGCGGTAATGATCCGCGTCGCCGGTCCAAAGGCTTTTCTCGAACGACCAGACCCGATCATCGTCCACGCGGTCCTCCTCAGGCTCTCGAAGTGCCGGGACAAGCGCCACGCGGGACGATCGTTCCGGCGCCCCTTCGACCACCGGCGGACGCACCTCGTTCCGCCCGACGCGTTGCCTTAGAACGGCCAAGGCTCGCTCTCCTCCTCGACCGGCAACCGTTCGCCCGGCGAGATCAGCGGCACGATCTCGTCGAGGGGCTGCGGCACGCGGATCGTACGGCCGGCGGCGGTGATGAAGGTCTCGTTGCGCATCAGATCGGTGTCGCTCACCGCCTGAACGCTGGAGACGCGCAGCAAATGGCGGCAGCCGTCGCCGTCCTGCACCTGCAGATAGGCGCCGACTCGGCGCACGGCTTCCATGCGAGCGGCTCCGCGCTGATGCGGTCTCAGGCGTCGGCGACCGTGAATTCCATGCCGCGCCCCGGTCCCTGGTCGGCGTAATCGACGAGGGTCAGCCCGCGCTCGGTCAGCGTTTCCTCAAGGATGTCGCGGTGCTTGCGTACCATCTGCCCGATCGCCAGCGGCGTCAGGCGCGGGCTCGCTCGCCGCAGGGCGTCCACGCCGACATGGGCCGGCATGCCCTCGCTCTCGGCGAGCCGGGCGAGCGCCAGGCCCAGATCGCGCGCCTTCGTCTCCGCGGCTGATTTCGGCTTGAAAGCCATGGGATCCCTCTCGATTCCTCTTCTCGCGATGTCGCGTGATGCGTGCCTCAGGCGGCCTGCAGGCTGTCGGCGAAATCCTCGGGCACCTCGCCGAAGCGGCCGAGGATCGTCGCGCTCTCCAGTTCGCCGGTCTCGTCGTCGGCGACGATCTGGAGGGCGGCCGTGCCCGGCAGCCGCGTCGCCATCGCCTCGGCCCGTTTCAGGGCGCCGCTCACCGTCGGCGAGACCTGCTGATCGCCCGGGCACAGGCGTTTGCGTTTCAGCACGAAGGTTTGCACGAGGTAGGTGGTTCGCATCGTCACCGTCGTTCTCCCGCATCAGGGCCGGCTGGCCGTCATCCGCGCCGTCGGCAGGGTGCCTTGGACGTTGGTGCCGAACGGGGCGGTGCCTGCATGTTCTTTTTTCGTTCTAGCACGGATCGGCGCGTTCGGTGAGCCTGATTCGACGCGGTGCGTTGAGGAGAAGCAGGCCGTTCCGTTCCAGGTCTGCGCCGGCCGTGCCGGCGCTCCCTCTGGTCGGATCGCACGATGCTGGAGCGCGTGCGTGGTGCGCGCCGCATGGCGAAAGACCGCCGGCCGGGGCCGGCAGCCTTGAACCTCTCTGTCTTGCCGAGTGACGGCGCGGTGGTCGTGGTCAGCCGCCGCCGATGCCGGAGATGACCTTGCCGGTGCCGTTGCAGTCGGGGCAGCTCTTTGCCTCGATCTGACCGCTTCCCCCGCAGCGGGGGCACAGGTTCTCGCCGGTTCCGGGCGTTCCGGGCGGCGCTTCATCGCCGGGTTTCGCGGGCTCCGATGACGTCATGACGGCCCTCTCTTCTGTGAGGTAGAGCAGAACCCTCGCGCTTTCGGCCGTGTTCCCGGCCTATCCGGACGCGCCGGACCCTGTCCCGGCCGCGCGCAGGATGGCGGGGATCACATCGGCGATCTCGCGGGCGAGAAACCCGACCGGCCCGACGCGGTCGGCCAGCGTCCGCCCGGCCTGCCCGTGCAGATAGACGCCCCACGCTGCCGCGGTCGCCGCCTCGGCGCCTCGTGCGAGAAGGCCCGCGACGATCCCCGCCAGGACATCGCCGGAGCCGGACGTGGCGAGCCCGACCCCACCACCGCCGTAGAGCCACGGCTCCCCGGCGGGATCGACGATCCAGCTCCGTGCGCCCTTCATGATCACGACGCATCCGAGCCGATCCGCGGCACGGCGCGCCGCAGCGAGCGGATCCGCCTCGACCGCGCTTCGCTCGATGTCCAGGAGCCGGGCCATCTCGCCGGCATGCGGCGTGATCACCGCGCGCCCGCCGCAGGATCGGACCGCATCGGCATGCGCGCCGAGACCGGCGATCACGCCGGCATCGAGCACCAGGGCAGGTGTTTCCCGAGCCGCTGCCCCCGGTCCCGGCAAGAGCGCGCGTGACACGGCCTCGGCGGTTTCGCCGGCACTCAGGCCTGGACCGATCAGCGCCGCCTTGCAGCGTTCGGCCAGCGCCGGCAGGCGCGCCTCGGCCGCGTCCGGGGCGATGTCGCCCTCATCGGTCTCGGCGAGTCCGACGACCCGTGCCTCGGGCACCGCGAGCGCCATGGCCGACGCAGCGCTGGCGACGGTCGCGATCCTGAGACGCCCCGCACCGGCTCGGAGAGTGGCGATGCCGGCCAGGAAGGCGGCGCCCGGAACCTCGGCGGATCCGCCGACCACGAGGACCGTTCCGCGCTGCTCCTTGCTGCCCTCCTCCGGTATCGGAAGCGGCCGGTCTCGCAGGCGATCGAGCGTGAGGCGGTTCTCGGTCATGGGCGGCTGCATGCGCGTCCGGGCGGGTCGGGAGCGGAACGTCCGGCGCGGATCCCGGACGACGCTGGAGCGTAAAGCCTCCGGGTGAGCGGCCGTATCCCGGCACGCGGTCGAAGAAGGCGTGAGGGGACAGGATACAACGTGTCGATCCCGGGTTTCCCGGAAGGACATTCCCGGACGCGCCATCAAGACCCATCGCACGCGGCACGACCGGGGCTCGCACGATCGACCGAAATTTCGCGGCCGGCGGCAGCGCGAGCGGCGGTGCCGGCGCCCAGTAATGCCCGCCTCGTCGCGAAGGGCGACGGGTGCGGCTGTGGTCGATGCGAAGGAGACATGTGATCGATGGCCCTCCGTTCCGAGACCCCGCCGCCTCCCGCCGACCGTGTGCCCGACGCGCCCGCCGCTTCGGCGCGGCCGACCAGCGCGCAGCTGAAGGCCGAGATCGATTCCGGGCGTACCGGCGACAAGATGCCCGCCCACGATCCCGGCCTGTCGCCCCTCGGCACCGATGACGAGGCGGCGGGCTCTCCCGCCGACGCCTCCCGCGTCGCGCTGGCACGGGACGAAGAGACCCGTCCTCGCCGCCAGAGAGCGGCTCGGATGGCAACGGGTCACGGCGCCAACCGGTGGGTGATGCCGGCCTATTACGGGCTCGTCGTGGCCGCAGCCGTGGCGGTCGGGCTCATCGTGTGGCTGCTGCGCTGATCCGGCGACTCCGTCGGCATGAACGAGCCCGATTCGTCTTCCTCCGAACGGCCGTCCGTCTCCCGGGTGCGATGGATCCAACTTTAGGAAATCACGCAACGGCCTCTTATCGCCTCGCTGCCACGCTTCGAGTGCGAGTGAGGACATCGATGTCCAGTGATGCGGAATGCCGGTTCGACACGACCTCTGCGGCTGGTGAGGCCGGGCTGATCGCCGTCGACGAACACACCTCGATCGGATGCTGGGTGCGCGGCATCTCTGCGCAGGATGTCGAGATCATCGTTCTGGATACGTCGGTCGTCCCGGACGTGTTCATGCTGACATCCTCGCCCCTGGAGACCGTCGCGGTCTGCCGCACCCTGTGGCGGACCGACGAGGTGATCGGGGCGCGGTATCGCTGAAGCCGCGTCGCAGGGACGGGCGCCGGCGCCGGCGGGCGGCTCGGGTCTCTCCCGTAATAAAGCCTTCGCGACTTCTCGCGACGATCCTGCTGCGATGATCCGTCCGCGATGACCGAACCCGGCCACGGCCCGCCGGGTTGATCGTGTCGGAGGTGCCTCATGGCAGAGACGAAGAAGACAGCCGACGTCGAAGCGCCGGACCGGCCCCGCCTGACGCCTCAAGGCCACAGCAGCGGGACGTCGTCCGAGGAGGACAGCACCGATCCGCGCGGCGGCGCGAAAGAGGGCCAGAGCGACAAAGCCGAAGGCGAGTGACCGGTCGCAGAGCGCCGATACGCGTGTCCTGACCACCGCGCGTGGAACGCAATGGCGGCCTCGTGGCGGGCCGGCTTCTCTGGAGAAAGCCGACCCGCCTGTCGCCTGCGTACCGCATGGGGGCGGGCAGCCCAACGACATGGAAGCAAACGCGGCCCCCTGGGCCGTTCATCCCAGGCGCGGCACACCACCGAGCCGGCCTCGGACGGCTCAAAGTGCTGTCAAAGTTGACGTTTCCTGCGCCACTGGCGCCCGGAAGGGTGAAATTTTCTTTTGCACGATGTGTGGCAGCGCACACTATTCGTCTCTTTAAGCAGAGTGACGCAGAAGAATCTGCCCGCGCGGCCTCCGGGGAAGACACCTTGCGATATCGAGGCGGATCGGCCCCGCAACGGTAAGTCTTCGTTAACCATCTTCATGCAATCTAGGCCACCATCGCTCCGTGTTGCCGGGTGCGATAGGGTTCCTTCAGTTTCGGCCTGGTCGATTGATGGCACATCTCGCGACGGACTACCCCGGTGGATCGCTCGTCGAAGCCGCCGTGCCGGCCCTAAGCGGCGAGAGCCGCCACAGGATCGGGCAGGGCCTGCGTGACGCTTACGTCGAGCGCTGCGACGCGCAGCCGATCACCGATGCGCAGGTCGAACTGCTGCTGCGTCTGCGGCAGAAGGAGCGTGACCGCCGCCGCCGCGCCTGACGGGCGCCGATACCGCGGCCCGCCGGCCCTCACCCTACTGCCAGCGCCGGGCCTTCGGCTGCTGGCGCCGGACCTCGGCCGCGCGGATCAGGGTCAGGACGCGATCGAGATCCTTGAGGAGCGAGGCTTCGGCGGCATGAGCCGAGGCGATTTCCTGCTCATCGTTGCCGAAGCGCTGGCGCTGCTGCTGCAGCGTCAGTTCTTCCTCCAGAGACGCGCGCTCCGCATGAAGGGCGAGATAGGCCGCCTCCTGCGGGTCCGTCGGATCGAGGCGAGGATTCTCCTCGCGGGATGGATGCGGCTCCGTCACGCCGACGGCCTCCTTGGGATGTCAACGCTCCGGCTCTCTCGTTCCAAGATCTCACGGGACGAGTCTCGTGACCGGATCTCACGGAACAAGGCGTCCGAGCACCTCCGATAACGCCGGAGGCGGTCAAGCAGTGCCATCCGCAGCGAAATTCCGCTCCCGTAAGCGCTGTCACGTCACCGTCATGTGGGCGTCATAGAGCCGGCGCGTCGGTGCACTAGATGGCAGCAGCGTCGCAGCGAGACCGGATCTAGAACAGGCCCGGCCCCGACAATGCGCCCGACACCTTACGGAGATGCTCGTGAAACCTTTCACTTACGCTCTGGCCGTCGGCCTTGCGGCCGCCCAGCTTGCGACCTCGGCCCTGGCCGCCGACATCACCGGCGCCGGCGCCACCTTCCCCTTCCCGGTCTATTCGAAGTGGGCGGAAGCCTATCGCAAGGAAACCGGCACGGGCCTGAACTACCAGTCCATCGGCTCGGGCGGCGGCATCAAGCAGATCCAGGCCAAGACCGTTGATTTCGGCGCCACCGACGCGCCGCTGAAGCCCGCCCAGCTCGAGAAGGACGGCCTCGTCCAGTTCCCGACCGTCATGGGCGGCGTGGTCCCGGTGATCAACGTCGCGGGCGTCGAAGCCGGCAAGGTCAAGCTGACCGGAGAACTCCTGGCCGACATCTACGCCGGCAAGATCCTGAAGTGGTCCGACCCGAAGATCGCGGCACTGAACGAGGGCGTGAAGCTCCCCGACGCCAACATCACGCCGGTCTACCGCTCGGATGCCTCCGGCACGACCAACATCTTCACCACCTATCTCTCCTCGGTCTCCGAGCCGTGGAAGAAGGAATTCGGCGCCGCCACCACGGTGAGCTGGCCGGTCGGCCAGGGCGGCAAGGGCAACGAGGGCGTGACCGCCACCGTCAAGCAGGTTCCGAACTCGATCGGCTACGTCGAGTCGGCCTACGCCAAGCAGAACAAGCTTGCCTACGCGCTGATCCAGAACAAGGCCGGCAAGTACCCGCAGCCCGACGACAAGGCGTTCCAGGCCGCTGCCGCCAGCGCCGATTGGAAGTCGACCCCCGGCTTCGGCATCACGCTGACCAACCAGGCCGGCGAGGACGCTTGGCCGATCACGGCCGCCACCTTCATCCTGGTCCACAAGGAAGCGGCTGACGCGGCCAAGGCCGGCGACGTGCTGAAGTTCTTCGACTGGGCCTACAAGAACGGCGACAAGCTCGCGACCGAACTCGACTACGTCCCGCTGCCGGACAACGTCGTCGGCCTGATCCACGACGCGTGGAAGGGCATCAAGGGCAAGGACGGGAAGCCCGTTTTCGGAATGTAAGGTTTGAGTCTCCGGCCCTCTCCCGCCACGGGAGAGGGTCTTTCTCCGACCGTCCGGCTCGCCTCGCGCGCCACGGCGCGCTAAACGCCCCCCGTTCGAAGAGCCCTTCCGCGGATGACCGCCTTGACCCAGTCCATCGCCCTGGCCCGCGAGAGCGATACGGCTCGCACGGCCCCGAGCAAGACCGCCGACCGCCTGTTCCAGGGCGCGGCCTACGCCTCGGCCCTGCTCGTGCTGGCGGTGCTCGCCGGCATCCTCGGCTCGATCATCTACGGCGCGGTGCCGGCCTTCTCCGAGTTCGGCTTCGGCTTCATCACCTCGACGGCCTGGAACATCGGCACCGAGCAGTTCGGTGCGCTCCCGGCCGTCGTCGGCACCGTCGCCGCCGCGCTCCTGGCGCTGATCATCGGCGTCCCGGTCTCCCTCGGCATCGCGATCTACCTGACGCAGCTCTGCCCCGGCTGGGCGCGCAAGCCCGTCGCCATGACGATCGAGCTGCTCGCCTCGGTCCCGAGCATCATCTACGGCATGTGGGGCCTGTTCGTCTTCGCGCCGCTCTTCGCCCGCTTCGTGCAGGTGCCGGTCTCGAACCTCGTCGAGGGCATGCCGGTGCTCGGCACCATCCTCTACGCCCGCATCCCCTCGGGCGTCGGCGTGCTCACCGCCGGCATCATCCTCGCGATCATGATCGTGCCCTTCGTCGCCTCGATCACCCGCGACATGCTCGACCAGATCCCGACCGTCCTGCGCGAGAGCGCCTACGGCATCGGATGCACCACCTGGGAGGTCGTGCGCCACGTCCTCGTCCCGCAGGCCTCGGTCTCGATCATCGGCGCGATCATGCTCGGCCTGGGCCGGGCGCTCGGCGAGACCATGGCGGTCACCTTCGTGATCGGCAACGCCAACCGTCTCTCCGCCTCGATCTTCGATCCGGGTTCGACCATCGCCTCGCGCATCGCCAACGAGTTCAACGAGGCCGACGGCCTCCAGCTTTCCTCGCTGATGGCGCTCGGCTGCCTGCTCTTCATCATCACCTTCTTCGTGCTGATCATCGCGCGCCTGCTGGTGCGGCGCGCCAAGGTCGCCTGAAGCCGTCGCCTGAGACGACCGTCGCCAGCCTCGGAAAGATCGAGCCATGGACGCCACAAACCCTCTCGCGACGACCGCTCCGCCTCTCGCCGCAAGCCGCGTGCGCCCTGGCCGCCGGATCGCCGACCGGGTCCTGATCCTGGCCAGCACCCTGGCGACGCTTCTCGGCATCGTCGTGCTCGGCTCGATCCTGCTGATGCTGATCGTCGAGGGCGTGAAGGGCTTCACCCCTGCCCTGTTCACGGCCCCGACCCCGGGGCCGGGCTCCGAGGGCGGCGGCATCGCCAACGCCATCCTCGGCAGCCTCTTGATGACCTTCATCGGCATCGTGATCGCCACGCCGATCGGGCTGATGGCCGGCACCTTCCTCGCCGAGTACGGCCGCACCTCGAAGATCGCGGACGTGATCCGCTTCCTCAACGACGTGCTGCTCTCCGCGCCCTCGATCCTGATCGGCCTGTTCGTCTACACGCTGATGGTCCGGCCGATGGGCACCTATTCCGGCTGGGCCGGCGCGGTGGCGCTGGCCATCATCGCCACCCCCGTGATCGTGCGCACCACCGAGGATATGCTGCGCCTCGTCCCCGGCCCGATGCGCGAGGCCGGGGCGGCGCTGGGCGCCCCCCGTTCCCTCGTCATCCGCGCGATCACGTGGCGGGCGGCGAGCGCGGGCGTCGTCACCGGCATCATCCTGGCGCTCGCGCGCATCGCCGGCGAGACCGCCCCGCTGCTGTTCACCGCGCTGAACAACAACAGCTGGTTCAACGCCAACCTGCTCGGCGGCGTGCCGAACCTGCCGGTGATGATCTACCAGTTCGCGCTCTCGCCCTACCCGAACTGGCAGAGCCTCGCCTGGGCCGGCGCCCTGCTCATTACCGTCACCATCCTCGCTCTGTCGGTGGTGGCCCGCCTCGTCATCAAGGACCAGCGGGCGCGCTGAGGCCGCCCCCGGACAGACCTCCTACCTGCGAGAACATCCGATGAGCGCCTCCCCCGCGATCCGCAGCCAGTTCGAAGGCCGCAGCCCGGCCGACGTCAAGGCGCCGGTGCGCATCGCCTGCAAGGACCTCAACTTCTATTACGGCAGCTTCCACGGCCTGAAGGACATCAACCTCGATTTCCGCGACCGGCAGGTCACGGCGCTGATCGGGCCGTCGGGCTGCGGGAAGTCGACGCTGCTGCGCACCTTCAACCGCATCTACAGCCTCTATCCGGAGCAGCGCGCCGAGGGAGAGATCCTGCTCGACGGACGCAACATCCTCGATCCGCGGATCGATCTGAACGAGCTGCGCTCGCGGGTCGGCATGGTGTTCCAGAAGCCGACGCCCTTCCCGATGTCGATCTACGACAACGTCGCCTTCGGCCTGCGCCTCTACGAGAAGCTGCCGAAGGCCGAACTCGACGTGCGGGTGGAGGAATCCCTGCGCAAGGCCGCCCTGTGGGACGAGGTGAAGGACAAGCTCAAGCAGTCCGGCACCGGCCTCTCGGGCGGCCAGCAGCAGCGCCTGTGCATCGCCCGGACGGTGGCCCAGCGCCCGGAGGTGATCCTGTTCGACGAGCCGACCTCGGCCCTCGACCCGATCTCCACCGGCCGGATCGAGGAGCTGATCGAGCAGCTGCGCGCCGACTTCACGATCGTCATCGTGACCCACAACATGCAGCAGGCCGCGCGCATCTCGCAATTCACCGCGTTCATGTATCTCGGCGAACTGATCGAGTTCGACGCGACGACGAAGATCTTCATGAACCCGGCCAAGCGGCAGACCCAGGACTACATCACCGGCCGCTTCGGCTAAGATTGGTGGCCCGCGGCAGCCGCGGGCCACCCCGCGCCTTCGTTTCGAGGCGCCCTCCCGCTGAGCCGGCAACCCCGTCAGCCCGAGGGCGCCCATGTCCGACCGCCTGATCGGGAAATCCGCGACATGGCCCAGCACATCGTCTCCTCCTACGACACCGACCTCGAGAACCTGCGCCGCTCGATCGCCGAGATGGGCGGCGTGGCCGAGAAGATGATGACGGATGCCACCGACGCCCTCGTGCGCCGTGACACCACGCTCGCCCAGGCGGTGATCGTGGCCGACAAGCGCCTCGACCTGCTGCAGCGGGAGATCGAGGAGCGCTCCGTCCTTCTCATCGCCCGGCGCCAGCCGCTCGCCATCGACCTGCGCGAGACGATCTCCGGCATCCGCGTCTCGGGCGATCTGGAGCGGATCGGCGATCTGGCCAAGAACATCGCCAAGCGGGTCGTGGCGATCAGCGATCAGGCGCAGCCGCAGAAGATCGTGCTCGGCGTCCAGCACATGAGCGACCTCGTGCAGGAACAGCTCAAGGACGTGCTCGACGCCTATGCCAGCCGCGACATCACCGCCGCCCGCGAGGTGTGGGAGCGCGACAGCGCGATCGACGCGCTCTACAATTCACTGTTCCGCGAACTCCTGACCTACATGATGGAGGATCCGCGCAACATCTCGTTCTGTACGCATCTGTTGTTCTGCGCCAAGAACGTGGAACGCATCGGCGATCACACCACCAATGTCGCCGAGACGATCGAGTACCTCGTCACCGGCGAGACGCCGACCGGCGAGCGGCCGAAGAACGATGCGTCGAACTACGCGACGGTGACGCCGGGCGCCTGACGTCGAAGGTCGGGACGCGAGGCGTTGAAGAGGCGTCTCCGGCCTGCCCTCCGACGGATCCGGCCGGGCGCATGGGATGGAAAGACGGGTGATGACGAGTGCGCGCATCCTGATCGTCGAGGACGAGGAATCGCTGACGACGCTTCTGCGCTACAACCTCGAAGCGGAGGGCTTCCTGGTCGACGTGGCGATCCGCGGCGAGGAGGCGGACCTGCGCCTGCATGAGACGACGCCCGATCTCGTGCTGCTCGACTGGATGGTGCCGGGGCTCTCGGGCATCGAGCTATGCCGCCGCATCCGGGCGCGGCGCGAGACCGAGCGGCTGCCCGTCATCATGCTGACCGCCCGCGGCGAGGAGGCCGACCGGGTGCGCGGCCTCTCGACGGGGGCCGACGATTACGTGGTCAAGCCGTTCTCGGTGCCGGAGCTGCTGGCCCGGGTCCGGGCGCTCCTGCGCCGGGCCAAGCCCGCCCATGTCGCCGACCTGCTGGTGGCCGGCGATATCGAACTCGACCGCGTCAGCCACCGCATCCGCCGCCAGGGCCGCGAGATCCATCTCGGACCGACGGAATTCAAGCTGCTCGAATATCTGATGCAGAGCCCCGGCCGCGTCTTCTCGCGCGAGCAGCTCCTCGACGGCGTGTGGGGGCACGACGTCTACATCGACGAGCGCACCGTCGACGTCCATGTCGGCCGCCTTCGCAAGGCGATCAACCGCCCGCGCCAGAGCGACCCGATCCGCACGGTGCGCGGCTCCGGCTACTCGTTCGACGAAATGTTCGCAGGCGCGGAGTAACTGACACTTGGCGCTGCCGGCGCCCTCTGACCCGACGCGATCGGCGGAATGCCGGGCGCGCGACGGACGGGTGTCGCGCCGTCGAACGGCATCGCCCTTCGAGGGCAGCGCGGATCGGCCCGACCCGTCACAGCGCGCGCCGGGATGACGTCCGAACGTGCGGGTGTGATTCAGGCTGGCGGCGACCGGAGTCACCGCGCCACTGTTCCAAAGAATCAGCGAAAGCCGGCGACGCGGCGGTCGCGCTTGCGCTCGGCGGCCGGCTGGTAGGCGACCTGCGCGTGCTGGGTGCAGTAGGGCAGACCCGTGATCGCGCGGGCACCGCAGAAGCGGAATTCCGGCGAGGTCGGATCGCCCATGGGCCAGCGGCACATGGAGTCCCGCAGGTCCATGATGGTGACCCGCTCGGAGACGGCGAGCGCCACCGGTTCCGGGGCGGGCGTCGGCGGCAGCGGGAAGTCCGGTGCGGGACGGTGCGCCACGATCGCGGGCGGTTCCGGCAAGGTCGGCTCCTCGACGATCGCCGTCTCCATCTCGATCTCGACGATCGCCCCGTCCTTGCGACGCCCTTGAGCTGCCGGTCCGATCGGCTTGACGCGTCCGGCGAGCCCGAGGCGATGCACCTTGCCGATCACCGCGTTACGCGAAACGCCACCGATCTGAAGGGCGATCTGGCTGGCGCTGAGGCCGTCGTCCCACAGGCGACGAAGCAGCTCGACGCGCTCATCCGTCCAGCTCGGGACCGCTTCCGTCATTGCCCCCTCCACGTCGAAACGTCCTTGAACGCGAGACCAGCCGACAGCACGGCGCGGCCGCCGCGCATGGCGACGACAGGCATCGCCGGGGCCCGCAATCCGGCCCCGCACATGTCGGTTAACAGACGCCAAAGATCCTTTCGGCGACGCTGTGGAGACTACAGGACAGCTCGACCGCGGAGCAAGGGTCAGCGTGTTTCACGCGCTGGTTTCCACCGACAATCGGTCTCGCCGAACGCTCGCACCGTCGCGGCTCGATGAGGGCGGGGCCGAGTGGGTCGTGATCCGTTAAGGCGTTGCGTAAAATTGCTCTTTCTCGAAAGCCGAGGGCGAACGCGGAGGGACGGCGCGCCTACTTCCGGCAGGACGTCAGATCACAGAAGCGGCGGCTGGGGTGGCCCGGACGCCCTCGAAAAAGATTGTCCGGGCCACGGGGATGACTATGTGACGGGCGGCATCCGCCGGCCCATCGCCTGTGGACAACGCTTCTCGAGCGGATCTTTGGGAGATCGCATGCGACTGCGCCTCGCGCCGGCCCTGTTCCTTCTCGCCGCGCTGCCCGGCAGCGCCGGGGCCGCGGGGCCCGCCGCACCGGTCCCGACCGAGGCCGCGACCCGCCTCGCCGGCCACCGCGCGGTCTACGACCTGTCGCTGGCCCGCTCCGAGGGCACGCGGGCCGTCGAGGGCGTGCGCGGGCGCATCGTCATCGATTTCTCGGGCGATGCCTGCCGCGGCTACACCATGCAGACGCGGCAGGTGACGATGCTCGATTCCGGCGAGTCCGGGGATCGGACCTCGGACCTGCGCAGCAGCACCTTCGAGAACGGCGACGGCAAGAGCTTTCGTTTCCGCACCACGACCATCCTCAACAACGCGCCCTCCCCGGCCGTGGACGGGACGGCGGAGGCCGCGGCCGGCGCGCTCAAGGTCAAGCTCAAGGAGCCCAAGCGGGATCAGTTTCAGGCGGACGGGGAAGTGCTGTTCCCGATCCACCACATGATCCGCTTGATCGAAGCGGCCAAGGCCGGCGAGACCACGGTATCGGCCAAGGTGTTCGACGGCTCGGACGACGGGCGCAAGGTCTACGACACGCTGGCCGTCATCGGCCGCCCGAGCGCGGCGCCCGCCGCCGACACCGAGCGCGACAAGCCGCTGCGCGAGGGCGACCACGCCGCCATGCGGCGCTGGCCCGTGACCTTGAGCTATTTCACCCCCGGCGAGGGCGAGCGCACGCCGATCTACACCCTCACCTTCGATCTCTACGAGGATGGCGTCAGCGGCCGCCTGCACCTCAACTACGGCGACTTCGCCATCGACGGCAACATGAGCCGGCTGGATCTCGCCAAGGTCGATCCGAAGGGGGACCCGAAGGCCTTGGCCGATTGCAAGAAGTGACCTCGGCCATCGATCGCGGGGTCAGGGGCGCCGCCGCTCCGGCTCCCCGGTGAAGACGAGGCCACGCTGGATCGCGCCGCTGCCGAATTTCTCCCGCAGCCGGTCGAGCGCGGCCTCTCGAGCGGCGACGCGCTCGATGCCCTGATCCGCGAGGTCGCCGCGATCCGCATGGATCGCGCCGCAGAGATCGCCGCCGCCGATGCCGATCAGCCGGAAGGCGGTGCCGTCGCAGGCGGCCCGCAGCATCGGCTCGCCCTCGTGGAAGAGCCGGTCGGCGAGCTGGGTGGGTTTGAGGCCGCCGCGGGTCCGGGTGCGCAGACGGAACTTCGCATCCTTCAGCTTCAGCGTGACGCTGCCGGCCGCCAGTTCGGCCCGCTTCAGCCGTGACGAGACCTTCTCGCACAGCCGCCACAGGATCGGCCGCAGATCCTCGAACCGGACGAGATCGGTGGCGAAGGTGGTCTCGGCCGAGACGCTCTTGGCCTCCCGGCTCGGGCGGACCGGCCGCCGGTCGCGGCCCGCGGCAAGATCGATGAGGCGCAGGGCGTCCCGGCCGAGGGAGGCTTGCAGCCGCACCGGATCGGCGCGCGACAGATCGCCGACGCGGTGGATGTTGAGGGCGGCGAGGCGGTTGCGGGCGCTCTCGCCGATGCCGGGCAGGATGCCGACGGGCCGGTCAGCAAGGAACGCGGCCGCCTCGTCGCCCGCGATGATCGAGAAGCCGCGGGGCTTGTCGAGGTCGGAGGCGATCTTGGCCAGGAACTTGTTGGCGGAAAGCCCCACCGAGACGGTGATGCCGACCTCCGTCTCGACCCGCGCAGCGAAGCGGGCGAGCGTGAGCGCCGGACTCGCCCCATGCACGCGCTCGGTACCGGAGAGATCGAGGAACGCCTCGTCGATGGAGACGGGTTCGACCAGCGGAGTCAGTGCCAGCATCATCTCTCGCACCTCGCGGCCGACGCGGGCATACTTCTCCATGTCGGGCCGCAGCACCGTGGCGTCGGGGCAGCGCTTCAGCGCCTCGAACATCGGCATGGCCGAGCGCACGCCGGAGATCCGGGCGAGGTAGCAGGCGGTGGAGACGACGCCGCGCTTGCCGCCGCCGATGATCAGCGGCTTGTCGCGGAGCGAGGGGTCGTCGCGCTTCTCGATCGCCGCGTAGAAGGCGTCGCAATCGACATGGGCGATGCTGAGGGCGTCCCGGGCCGGATGCGCGAGCAGGCGCGGCGAGCCGCATCCGCGGCACCGCAGGGCGCCCTCGGCTTGCATCGTCAGGCAATCGCGGCAGAAGGGTCTCACGTCGAAAACCTCGCCCGGCCGGTGCCGGGCTTGTCCGGGCAAGTCAGGTTGTACGAATGTCTGGAACCGTCGGCCAGGGCTCACGCGCGCGCCATCCCAAGCCGAATGCCGCGACGGATCCGATGCCGGTCCTCGTGCTCGGCGGAACCACCGAGGCCAGCGCGCTGGTTGCCCGCCTGGCGGCCGAGCCGGAGATCGCGGCGACCTTGTCGCTCGCCGGCCGCACCACCGCACCGCGGCCCGAGCCGGTCGCGACCCGCATCGGCGGGTTCGGCGGCGCCGGGGGACTGGCGCAGTGGCTTGCCGAGAACGGCATCGCCGCGGTGATCGACGCAACCCATCCCTTTGCTGCGCGGATCTCGGCCAACGCTGCCGAAGCCTGCCGACTTGGCGCCGTGCCGCTTCTGGCGGTGCGCCGCCCGGCCTGGGCGCGGCAACCCCGTGACGATTGGCGCGAGGTGCCGACCGTCGCGGCCTGCGTCACGGCGCTTGGGTTCGCGCCGCGGCGGGTGTTCCTCACCATCGGCCGGCAGGAAGTCTCCGCCTTCGCAAGCGCCCCGCAGCACGCCTATGTCGTGCGCACGATCGAGCCGGTCGGCGATGCCTTGCCGGTGCCGAACCTCGTCACCGTCAGTGCCCGCGGCCCCTTCACTCTGGAGGACGAGACCCGCTTCATGCGCGAGGCCGGGATCGAGGTCTTGGTCACAAAAAATTCGGGCGGCGCGGCGACCTACCCGAAGATCGAGGCGGCGCGTCGGCTCGGGCTTCCGGTGGTGATCGTCGCCCGCCCTGCCCTGCCGGACGTGCCCGCGGTTCCGGATGCCGCCGGCGCGCTGCTCTGGCTGAAGGCTCGCCTGACCCGTCCTCGGTGAATCGGGCTCGACGCCCGCCCTCCCCGGTGCCATGGCAGGGTCATGCCGCTTGGAAGGACACCCTGCCGATGACCCGCGCCCTGATGATCCAGGGGACCGGGTCCGATGTCGGCAAGTCGCTGCTGGTGGCGGGGCTTGCCCGCGCCTTCACCCGGCGCGGGCTGAGGGTGCGTCCGTTCAAGCCGCAGAACATGTCGAACAACGCTGCCGTCACCGCCGATGGCGGCGAGATCGGGCGCGCCCAGGCCCTCCAGGCTCGCGCCGCGCGGGTCGCGCCCTCCGTCCACATGAACCCGGTGCTGCTCAAGCCCCAGAGCGAGATCGGCGCGCAGGTGGTGGTGCAAGGGCGGATGATCGGCACGGCCCGGGCGCGGGATTATCAGGCCTGGAAGCCGCGCCTGATGGAATCCGTCCTCGATAGTTTCGAGCGCCTGCGCGCGGACTCCGACCTCGTGCTCGTGGAGGGCGCCGGCTCGCCGGCCGAGGTGAACCTGCGCAAGGGCGACATCGCCAATATGGGGTTTGCCCGCGCGACGAACACGCCCGTGGTGATCGTCGGCGACATCGACCGCGGCGGCGTCATCGCCAGCCTCGTCGGCACGCAGGCCGTGCTGGAGCCCGCCGACGCGGCGATGATCCGCGGCTTCATCGTCAACCGCTTCCGCGGCGACCCGACCCTGTTCGCCGACGGCATGGCCCTGATCGCCGAGCGGACTGGCTGGACGCCGTTCGGCCTCGTGCCGTTCTTCCCCGAGGCCGGTCGCCTGCCGCCGGAGGATGCGGTGGCGCTCGACGTAGCCGGCGCTGGCCGCGACGGATCGGTGCCGTTGATCGCGGTCCTGCGCTTCCCCCACATCGCCAATTTCGACGACCTCGACCCGCTGCGGCAGGAGCCCGGCGTCGCCGTCGCCTTCGTCCCCCCCGGCGAGCCGATCCCGGCCGAGGCCGACCTGATCGTCCTTCCGGGTTCGAAGACCACGATCGACGACCTCGATTTCCTGCGGGCGCAGGGCTGGGACATCGACATCCGCGCGCATCTGCGCCGCGGCCGGCGGGTGCTCGGCCTGTGCGGCGGCTATCAGATGCTCGGGCGCGCCATCGCCGATCCGCAGGGGATCGAGGGTGCGCCGCGCGCGCTCCCGGGCCTCGGCCTGCTCGATATCGAGACGGTGATGACGGCCGAGAAACGCCTCGTCGCCGTCACCGGCACGACGCTGGCCGATGACGAGCCCTTCTCCGGCTACGAGATGCATGTCGGCGACACGACCGGCCCGGACGCTGCCCGCCCCTTCCTGCGCTTCGCCGATGGCCGGGCTGACGGAGCGGTCTCGGCTGACGGGCTCGTGGCCGGCACCTATGTCCACGGCCTGTTCGCGAACGACCGACAGCGCGCGGCCTGGCTCGCCCGGCTCGGCGCGGCGCCGGGGCTGACCAACTACGAGGCCGGGATCGAGGCGGTGCTCGACCGATTCGCCGACCACCTCGAAGCGCATCTGGATTGCGACGGGCTGCTCCGCCTCTGCCGGCCTCTCTGAAGTCGCGCGCGAAAAGCGTTTCAACGGCCGAAGGTGAGCCAGAGCCCGGCGCCGGAGGCGCTCAGGGTGAACAGAAGCGCGCAGGCCGTGCGATAGAGCTTGAGCGCCCGCACGATGTCGTCGGGTGTGGCCTCGGCCCGCCCATCGCCCATCCAGGCGTCCTCGACGCGAGTCTCACCGTAGATGCGCGGGCCCGCGAGGCGCAGGCCCAGCGCACCCGCCATCGCCGCCTCGGGCCAGCCGGCATTGGGCGAGCGGTGGCGGCCGGCATCGCGCCGGATCGCCCGCCACGCGCCGGTGGCCGAGACGTCCCGGCTGAGCGCCGCCGACACGATCAGCAGCCCGGCGGTGAGCCGCGAGGCCGGCAGGTTGACGAGGTCGTCGAGCCGGGCCGAGGCCCAGCCATAGGCCTCGTAGCGCGGGGTGCGGTGGCCGACCATGCTGTCGGCGGTGTTGATCGCCTTGTAGAGCGCCCCGCCGGTGAGCCCGCCGGCACCGATCCAGAAGGCGGGGGCGACGATGCCGTCGGAGAAGTTTTCGGCCAAGCTCTCGATCGCCGCCCGGCAAACGGCCGCCTCGTCCAGGCTCTCCGGATTGCGGCCGACGATCATCGAGACCGCCGCCCGGCCGCCGCTCACTCCCTCCGTCCGCAGGGCGGCGGAGACGCGCCGAACATGGACGAACAGGCTGCGCTGCGCCGGCAGGCTCGCGGCGAGCAGCGCCAGGAGCACCAGACCGGCCCCGTGGCCGGCGAGCGCGGCGAGCGCGGTCAGGCCGAGGGAAAGAGCGGCGGTCACGGCAAGCAGCAGCCCCAGCCCCAGGATCCCGCCGAGCCGGCGCGCGGTGCCGCTGCCCCGGTTCAGACGCCGTTCCAGTGCGGCGATCAACCGGCCGATCCAGGTGACAGGGTGACCGAGCGCCCTGTACAGGCCGTCCGGATAGCCCGCCACGGCCTCGATCAGCAGGGCGAGCGCCAGGATGCCGAGAGCGTCGGGCGGATGGGTCAGGGCGATCCAGGGCATCGTCGGTCAGGGTCGGGATGGAAGGGCGCGGGGTGCGGGCGGACGGTTCGGAGGGCGCGATGGCCGATGGCGGGATCACCCATGACACCATCGTGCATGGAGGCGATCTCGACGCGGCCCGCCGGCTGTTTCCGGGCGCGCCCGAGCCGTGGATCGACCTCTCGACCGGCATCAACCCGGTGCCCTATCCGCTGCCGCCGCTCATAGCCAGTGCCTTGCACCGCCTGCCCTCCCCCGGCGACCTCGCCCGGCTCAAGGCTGCGGCGGCTGCGGCCTACGGCGCGCCGGGACCGGACCATGTCGCCGCCGCGCCCGGCACCCAGATCCTGATCGAAACCCTGCCGCGGCTCCTGCCGCGCTCCCGCGTCGCGGTGGTCGGTCCGACCTATGCCGAGCACGCCGCCGCCTGGACCCGCTCCGGCCACGCGGTGCGGATGGTGGCCGATCCGGCCGAGGCCGAGGGCGCCGAGGTTCTGGTCGCGGTGAGCCCCAACAATCCCGACGGGCGCGTGTTCTCGCCCGCCGCGCTGGCGCGCGCCGCCGGCGGCGGCCTCGTCGTCCTCGATCAAGCCTTCGCCGATCTGGAGCCCGTGGAGGCCGCGACACCGGGACCTGCCTTCGTGATCCTGCGCTCCTTCGGCAAGACCTACGGTCTCGCGGGGCTGCGGCTCGGTTTCGCGCTCGCCGAGCCGGCGCTGGCGCGTCGCCTCGAATCCGCGCTCGGCCCGTGGGCGGTCTCGGGTCCGGCCATCGCCGCGGGCTGCGCCGCGCTGCCCGACGCGGAATGGCGCCGCGAGGCTGCCGCCGCGCGGGGGCAGGATGCGGCGCGCCTCGACCGCATGATCGCCCGGGCCGGGGGACGGGTCGTCGGCGGCACGGCCCTGTTCCGCACGGCGGATTTCCCCGACGCACCGGGTCTCTACCGGGCGCTTGGCGAGGCCGGGATCTATGTGCGGCGCTTCCCCGGGGCGCCGGAGCGGCTGCGCTTCGGCCTGCCGCCCGACAAGGCGGCGTGGTGCCGTCTCTCGCGGGTGCTGCGGTAGGCTGCGGTCAGGCCGGCCTGGCCCTGCCGCCGAGCCAGGACACTGCGAGCGCGGCCAGCGCGAAGACGCCGCCGACGGCACAGACGCCGGGCCAGCCCGCGAGGAGGAAGGCCCGCGAGCCGAGGAAGGCGCCCGCCGCCCCGCCGATGAAGATGGCGGTGAACAGCACGGTGTTGATCCGCCCGCGGGCGCCGGGCGCGAGGGCGTAGGCGCGGGTCTGGTTGGCGATCAGCGCGCCGTTGATGCCGATATCGAGGAGCAGGACGCCGACGGCGATGGCGATGAGCGAGACCTGCCCGGCGAGCGCCAGCACCGCGAAGGCCGCCGCGACCAGGACGCTTCCGAGGATCACCACCGGGCGGGCGCCGCGCCGGTCGCTGTAGCGGCCGGAATACGGGGCGATCAGGGCGCCCGCGACCCCGATGACGCCGAACAGCCCCGCCCCCGCCGCAGTGAGGTCGAAGGGCGGAGCCTCGACGAGGAGCGCCAGGGTCGCCCAGAACGCGTTGAAGCTCGCGAACAGCAGCGCCTGCGACAGGCTGGCATTGCGTAAGATGGGCTGACTGCGCACCAGATGCAGCAGCGAGAGCATCAGGGCGCGATAGCGCAGGCGCTGCTTCGGCGCGCTGCGCGGCAGGGTGCGCCAGGCCACCCCGGCCATGGCGAGGGCGAGGCCTGCGGCGGCGAAGAACACCGCGCGCCAGCCATATTGCGCACCGACGAACCCGCTGGCGGTGCGGGCGAGCAGGATGCCGGACAGCAATCCGGTCATCACGCCGCCGACGATCCGCCCCCGGCTCGCATCGGGCGCGAGTTCGGCGGCGAAGGGCACCGCCTGCTGCGCGGCGCAGGCGAGCACGCCGATGACGAGGCTTGCGGCGGCAAGCACGGTCAGGTTGGGGCTGAGCGCCGCGGCCACCAGGGCGACGGCGAGCCCGAGCAACTGCCAGACGATCAGGTCGCGCCGCGGCAGGGCATCGCCCAGGGGCACGAGGAACAGGATGCCGAGGCCGTAGCCGACGAGGCTGGCCGTCGGTACCAGCAGCGCCGCCCGCTCGCCGAACTCTGCGACCAAGACCGCGAGCAGCGGCTGGTTGTAGTAGATGTTCGCGACCGCCCCACCTGCGATCAGCGTGAGCCCGATGCGCGTCGCCGGGGCAAGGGCGCGGTGGCCGCTGATATCGCCGCTCATGCCCGCGTAGCCCGGGGCTCGCAGGATCGGCACGGCGGGGCGCTGAGGGGCGGAATCGACGGCATGGATCGCCCCTTACGGCAGGCCGCGGCTCGGACGCCAGCCCCCGGCACGGCGGGTGCGGTCCGCAACTGTCGCGCGGCGGAGTGTCCACGGCCGTTCCCACGGCCGGCGGTAGCATGCGCGTCCAGGATCCCCATATGATGGTTTGCACGAAAAAAGGCACAGCCTTTGCAGCGGCTTGGCCGGACGGCCGTTGCGGATGCGCGTTTTCTGGCGCACATCTTCTGCGAGCGTCCGGCGGCCGCTTCAGGATAAGGAGTCGTGTATGCCGAACTACCGCGTCCAGTTTGCGAAGCAGATCCTCGGCGTTCCCTTTCCGGTTGGGTCCGTCGAAATCGCCCGCGCCCGCGATCCGGAGCGCGCCCTCCGGGCGGCGGAGATCCGATTCGCCCGGTCCCGCGGCGTGACCGATTGGCGCGAGCGGGCCGACACGGCGGATCTCGCCCCGCACGGGGAAGCGGAACTCTGAGCCCTGCCGGCCGTCGATGGCCGGCGGCCGAGGGGCACGTGGCCCGATCCGCACGTGGAAGCGTGTCGCCGGAATGCCGTGATCCCGGCTCGAGGCTGACGTGCCACGCGCCGCATCTCTGGCGCCGACGCGGCGCTGGCCCTAGGTTCGGGTAACGGCCGAGCCTCCCATGCGTCGGCCCGGTGGATCCAAGGGCTTGTTCGGTCATGGCGGCGATCTCGTTCCTCGGCGATCTCATCCAGACCATCAGCGACCGCGGCCGCGATCTCATCGGTCTCGCCCGCACCGATCTGGCGCGGACGGCAAGCGCGACGGATCTCGCTCGCCTCTGCGAGGATCTGATCTCCCGGCGCGGCGAGGCCTCCGGGGTGGCGCTGGCCCGGCTGATCCTCGATCGCTACGCCAGCTTCCCCGAGGGCGAGCGCCTCGCCTTCCTCGAACTCGTCGCGACCGAGTTCGGTGCCGACCACGACGCGGTCGATGCGGCGATCGCGGCCTACCGGGCCGAGCCGACTCGCGCCCGCCTCGGCCGGCTGCACGATGCGGCCGAGCCCCGCTCTCAGGAACTGATCCGCCGCCTCAACCTCGCCCGCGGCGGTACCCTGGCGCTGGTGCGGATGCGCGAGGACCTGTTCGCCCTGCGCAAGCACCTGAAGGACCGGGGCGCCGCCCCCGAGACGATCGACGCCGCGGTGAGCCTCGACAGCGATTTCGAGCACCTGTTCGCCTCGTGGTTCAACCGGGGCTTCTTGGTGCTGCGCCACATCGACTGGTCCACGCCGGCCCACATCCTCGAGAAGATCATCCGCTACGAGGCGGTCCACGAGATCGCCGATTGGGACGAACTGCGCCGCCGCATCGAGCCGACGGATCGGCGCTGCTTCGCCTTCTTCCACCCCGCCCTGCTCGACGAGCCGCTGATCTTCGTCGAGGTGGCGCTCACGAACGCCATCGCTCCGGCAATCCAGCCAATTCTCGCCGACGGGCGCCAGCCGGTGCCGGCACGGACCGCCACCACCGCGATCTTCTACTCGATCTCGAACTGCCAGAAGGGTCTGGCCGGCGTCACCTTCGGCAACTTCCTCATCAAGCAGGTCGTGGAGGATCTCGCCCGCGAAATCCCCTCGCTCAAGACCTTCGTCACCCTCTCGCCCGTGCCCGGCTTCCGCACCTGGCTCGACCGGGAGCGCGGCGCCGACGCGCCGCAGGGCCTGACGCGGGAGGACGTCGAGACCCTGCGCCTGCTCGAATCCGACGATTGGCGCAGCGACAAGGCCAAGTGCGAGGCCGTGCGGCGCGCCATGCTGCCGGCGGCGGCCGCCTACTTCCTGCGCGCCAAGAACGAGCGGGGCCGCCCACTCGACCCGGTCGCCCGCTTCCATCTCGGCAACGGCGCCCGGCTGGAGCGGATGAACTTCCTCGGCGACACCTCGAAGAAGGGCCTGAAGCAGTCCTACGGCCTGATGGTGAACTACCTCTACGACCTCTCGGCGATCGAGAAGAACCACGAGACCTACGTCAATCTCGGCACGGTCGCGACCTCCTCGGCGGTCAGCCGCGAGTTGCGTTCCAACCTGCCGCCGCCGCGGGCGGTGGTGCTGGCCGAGGCGGGTTGAGCCTCCGTTTCCAGCAGCTCGAATGCCGGTTTTTCGCTGCGGCGCGGGACCGATCCCGTCCTCGCACGTTCTCCTGTCCGACGCCCGCCCGAACTCTCAAGGTGGCGGGCTTGGGAAGAACAGGAGTTCCGCCATGGTTGATACGGATCGCATCGTCGGCACCGCGAAGGATCTCGGCGGACGGGCGCAGGGCACGATCGGCGATGCCGTCGGTTCTGACCGTGATTCGCTCGAAGGCCGCTACCGGGAGGCCGAGGGCCGGGCGCAGCGCCTCTACGGCCAGGCGAAGGATACCGTGCGCGATATCGCCGACGACGTCGGCGGCTACGCCGAGGACGCCTATGACCGCGTCAGCCGCCACGGCGGCACCTATCTGCGCGACGGACGCGAGCGGGTCGAGACGCAGGTCGGCGAGAACCCGTTCCTCGCCCTGCTGATCGCCGGCGCCGTCGGCTACGGCCTCGCCCTGCTGCTGCATTCGCGCCGCTGAGCGGAAGGGAGCGGAGCGCCGCGGGACCGCCGCGCTCCGCGCATCGCGGGTGGCGCTACTGCGCCGTCCAGCCGCCATCCATGGCGATGTTGGCGCCGGTGATCTGGCTGGCGCTGTCCGAGCTCAGGAACACGGCGAGCGCGGCGACCTGATCGACGGTGACGAATTCCTTGGTCGGCTGCGCCTTGAGCAGCACGTCCTCGATCACCTGCTCCTTGGTCATCCCGCGCGCCTTCATCGTGTCCGGGATCTGGTTCTCGACGAGGGGGGTCCAGACATAGCCGGGCGAGATGCAGTTCACGGTGATGCCGTGGGTGGCGAGTTCCAGCGCCGCGGTCTTGGTCAGTCCGACGATCCCGTGCTTGGCGGCGACATAGGCCGACTTGTAGGGCGAGGCGACCATCGAGTGCGCCGAGGCGGTGTTGATGACCCGGCCCCAGCCCTTCGCCTTCATGTGCGGCACGGCGGCGCGCAGGGTGTGGAAGGCCGAGGAGAGGTTCAGCGCGATGATCTGGTCCCACTTCTCGACCGGGAACTCCTCGATCGGCGCGACGTACTGCACGCCCGCATTGTTCACGAGGATGTCGACGCTGCCGAACGTCTCGACCGAGAGCGCGATCAGGCCACCGATCGCGTCGGACTTGGTGAGGTCGGCGGGCGAGTAGGCCGCCTTGACGCCGAACTCGCTCTCGATGGCGCTGCGGGTCCGCTCGATCTCCTCGGGCTTGCCGAAGCCGTTGAGGACGACGTTCGCGCCCTCCTTGGCAAAGCCCCGGGCGATGGCGAGGCCGATGCCGCTCGTCGATCCGGTGACGACGGCGGCTTTCCCTTTCAGGCTCATGAATTCCCTCCGGTTCGCGGGCCGCGCGGACCCTCTCGCCTCAGGGCTTGCCCCAACCCTGCCGCGAAGTCGATCTTGCTGCGCCGCACGCTCTGACGCAAAGCGGCGGTTGACACCCATGCCCGCTTCCCCGAACACCTCGCCCGGCCGCCGGGCCGGGCAAGGGATCGGCTGCCGAACAGGAAGTTGGACCGACGATCGATGGCGGTGATGCGCTCCTATCTCGACTTCGAGAAGCCCGTGGCGGAACTCGAAGCGAAGCTCGAGGAACTCAAGGCCCTGGGCCAGCGTGACGGCGCCGTCTCGATCAGCGAGGAGGTCGGGCGCCTCGAAGGCAAGGCCGCCCAGGCCCTCGCCGAGATCTACGCCGCCCTGACCCCGTGGCAGAAGACGCAGGTCGCCCGCCACCCGCAGCGGCCGCATTTCGTCGATTACTGCGCGGGCCTCATCGAAGAATTCACGCCGCTGGCCGGTGACCGCAGCTTCGGCGAGGACGAGGCGATCCTGGGTGGTTTCGGGCGCTTCCGCGGCCGCCCGGTCTGCGTGCTCGGCCAGGAGAAGGGGGCCACGACCGAGGCCCGGCTGCGGCACAATTTCGGGATGGCGCGGCCGGAGGGCTACCGCAAGGCCGTGCGCCTGATGGAGACCGCCGATCGCTTCGGCCTGCCGGTCCTCGCCTTCGTCGACACCGCCGGCGCCTTCCCCGGTATCGAAGCGGAGGAGCGCGGCCAGGCCGAGGCCATCGCCCGCTCGACGGAAGCCTGCCTCGCGCTCGGCGTCCCCAACGTCGCCCTCGTCATCGGCGAGGGCGGCTCGGGCGGCGCCATCGCGATCGCCACCGCCAACACCGTGCTGATGATGGAGCACGCGATCTACAGCGTGATCTCGCCGGAGGGGGCCGCCTCGATCCTGTGGCGCGACCAGGGCCGCGCCCACGACGCCGCCACCGCCATGAAGATCACCGCGCAGGATCTGCTGCGGCTCGGCATCATCGATGCCATCGTGCCGGAGGCCACCGGCGGCGCGCACCGCGACCGACAGGCGGCGCTCGACGCGGCCGGCGACGCCATCGCCCGCGCGCTGGCCGAGTTCGAGGGTCTCGGCCGCGACGAGATCCGCGACCGCCGCGCGCAAAAGTTCCTCGAGATCGGCCGGAAGCTGTGACGCGGGGCTTCGGCGCGGGCCTGCTCGACGGCCTGCGCCGCCTCGGCCGGCGCGACACCCGCGAGCCCGGCCCCGTCAATCACATCTCGCTCGGCAGCCACTGCCACACCGCGCAGATCCTGAAGGGGCTCGGCCTGCGTACGTGGTCGGCGCCCTTCGACTGGATCTTCTCCTCGCCGGGAATGGTGCGCGACTGTCTCGCCGACGATTTCTCGGCGCTGCTCGACCGGCGCCAGTACGAGAGCACGCCGCTCTCCGAGCGGCGGGTGCCCGACGAGACCCGCTGCCGCCACCTGCTCTATCGTGAACGCCACGCGATCCCGTTCGTGTTCAACCACCACGATCCGGCGACCAGCGACGAGGATTACCGCTTCCTCGCAGCCGGCGTGCGGCGGCTGCGTGCAGCGCTGGACCGGCCCGGCACCCGCAACCGCTTCTACCTGATGACGGCGCTCCCCACCGAGGCGGCGACGGTCGAGGCCATCCGCGACGCGCTGACGGCACGGGGCGCGGCGCGCGGTGCCGACAACCACCTGACGATGCTCCACCTGGATCAGAGCGAGCAGCGGGCCGCGACCGTCATCGCCCGCGAGCCGCATCTCGACTGGCTCAAGCTGGAGATTTGCTCGTCCTCGATCGGCCTGCGCTTCGCCGACCCGGCCGATGACGCCTTCGTGAAGGACCGGGTGCGGGAATGCGGACGATTTCCCGCGGAACCGTGACCGCCCTGCAACGCCTGTCCACAAAGTGGATGAATGGATTGCGGTAAGCTCCGGGTAAGCTTAGCGAGGCTATTGGGTTTGGGGAGTGACGTCCGCAAAAGGGCCGCCAGGTGCCCTGCGGGCGAGGACACGTAAGGACGGGTTCCCCATGGCTGTGCGTCCGTTTGTGGCGGCTGCTGCCGTTGCTCTGGCGATGACACTCGGTGCCTGCCAGGACAGTGCGATGCTGGGCGGCGCTTCGACCCGCAGCCTCACCCCGATTCCGCCTCAGACGCTCGCGCTCATGCAGACCAAGGGCATGAGCCAGTCGGACCCGATCCTGATCCGCGCCTTCAAGAAGGAAGCGGAGATGGAGGTGTGGAAGCGCGGCTCGAACGGCCAGTACGCGCTGCTGAAGACCTTCCCGATCTGCCGCTGGTCGGGCCAGCTCGGCCCCAAGCTCAAGCAGGGCGACCGGCAGGCGCCGGAGGGCTTCTATGCGATCACGCCGGGTCAGATGAACCCGAATTCCAGCTACTACCTGTCCTTCGACGTCGGCTACCCGAACGCGATCGACCGGGCCAAGGGCGGCACCGGCAACTACATCATGGTGCACGGCACCTGCTCGTCCTCGGGCTGCTTCGCGATGACCGACGCGTCGATGTCGGAGATCTACGCCATCGCCCGCGAGGCCTTCAACGGCGGTCAGCGCGCCTTCCAGTTCCAGTCCTACCCGTTCCGGATGACGGCTTCGAACATCGCCAAGTTCCGCAACGACCCCAATGCGCCGTTCTGGAAGAACCTCAAGGAGGGCTCGGACTATTTCGAGGCCCTCAAGGAGGAGCCGCGGGTCGCGGCCTGCGGCACGAAATACGTCTTCGGCGGCGCCGACGTCGCGGCGGGCAACTGCACCCCGCGGGTCGATCCGCTGGTCGCCGAGAAGCGCGACCGCGATGCCCACGAAGTGGCCGAGCTGATCGCCAAGGGCACGCCCGCCACCCGCGTCGTCTATGACGACGGCGGCCAGAATCCGGTCTTCCGCCCGCAGAAGCCCGAGGGGCCGACCTTCGCCAGCCTGATCGAGGATGACAAGGACAAGGGCAAGGAACTGGCCTACACCGCCAAGGAGTACGGCCGCTATCACCTCGGCGACGTCAGCCGGCCGGAGAGCCTCGCCCTGGGGCCGAACGAGTTCGAGGTCGATGCCAAGGGCAAGCCCGTCCTCGTCGCCGCGGCGCCTGCCGACGCGCCGGGCCCGACCAAGGCCGCGGCCGCCCGCAAGGAACAGGCGAAGCCGACGACGGTGGTCGCCGTGCAGGAGCCGGCCAAATCCGGTGACGGCAAGTCCGGTGACGGCAAGTCCGGCGCGGGCGCGGCCAAGCCGCACCGCATCGCCGTGGCCGACGCGGACGGCGACGTGAGCGCCTTCAGCAAGGTCCTGGGCAAGAAGCCGGGCAAGGACGACAAGCCGGGCAAGGACGAGAAGGCCACTGAGGCCGCCAAGCCGAAGCCCACGGGCAAGGATGCAGCGAAGGAGACGGCCTCCGCCGCGAAGCCGCACGCATCCGTGGCGACCACCGGTTCCCTTCGGAACTGAGGCACTTCAAGCGGGTCTGCCCCTAGGGCCAAGGGACAGGGCGGTCGCCGTCGCGCGATCGCCCTGAGCCGTGCGGACCCCATCGACAAAGCTCCGCACATCCTGTACAGCCCCGCCCAACTCACAACAGGATGCCGAAATCCTGACGCCCGGACCTCACCGGACGGGCGCTAACGGCCGGAGCTTTTCCAATGAACATCATCGAGCAGCTCGAGCGGGAAGAGATCGCCCGCCTCGCCAAGACCATTCCGGATTTCGAGCCGGGCGACACGGTCATCGTGAACGTCCGCGTCAAGGAAGGCGAGCGCACCCGCGTCCAGGCCTACGAGGGCGTCTGCATCGCCCGCAACGGCGGCGGCCTCAACGAGAGCTTCACCGTCCGCAAGATTTCCTACGGCGAGGGCGTGGAGCGTGTCTTCCCCGTGCACTCCCCGATGATCGATTCGATCAAGGTGGTCCGCCGCGGTAAGGTCCGTCGCGCCAAGCTGTACTACCTGCGCGACCGCCGCGGTAAGTCGGCCCGTATCGTCGAGCGCAACGACCGCCCGGCCAAGGCCGAGAAGGCGCCCGCCGCCGCCGAGTGATCCCGTCATGGAGCGGCTCTGCGGAGCCGCTTTTCGCCGTTGCGCCCGTCCCGAGATGCTCGGGGCGGGTTTTTTGTTTCTCGCGTTCATGCACATATGAGACGAGCCGGTGTGCGAGCCCGGCGCCTGATGCGTCACAGTCCGATGTCCGATCCAAAACCGATGCGGAAAGCGCGTGGGTCGCCGTTCCCGGACGACCTGACGGAGCGCGGCGTGCGCGCGTTTTTGGATCGGATCGGCGGCCATTATCCCATCCGCGAGGTCTTCCTCTTCGGAAGCCGGGCCCGGGGAACGCATCAAGCTGATAGCGATGCCGATCTTGCCATCGTGTTGGATGGTGATAGCGCCGACCGCAGCCGCGTTTCGGGTGAGATGGCGGAGATCGCCTTCGACATCCTGATGGAAACCGGTCTGCTCGTTCAGGCTCTGCCGCTTTGGGAGAGCGAGTGGCGGGACACCGAGCGGTTTCCGAACCCGCTTCTGATTGAGAGCATCCGACGCGACGGTGCTCGGCTGTGACGCACGCGACGGCTCTCGCCTTTATCGGCAAGGCAGAGCGAGCGCTAACGGCCGCTCGGATCCTCCTTAGAACCGAAGATACCGAAGGTGCTTGCAGCCGCGCCTATTATGCCATGTTCGATGCAGCCAGAGCCTCACTGATAGCGACCGGTCATCTTCACGAGGGGATGAACATCAAGACCCATGCGGGAGTAATCGCTGCCTTCGGCCAAGCGCTGGTGCAGACCGGTCAGATCGATGCCGCCTTCGGTCGCGCTTTCAATCGGCTTCAGGACGTACGCGTCCGCGCCGACTACATGGCTGGCTCACCCTCTGCCGAGGAGGCTGCATGGGCTGTCACACAGGCCGAGGCGTTCGTGGCGACGATGCGAGCCCAATTCTTTCGAGCCTGAGGCGCGCCCCTATCAAGAAGAGCGAGCCTCATGTTCGCATGCCGGTGATATGGCGCCTGACGGCGGTGCTGCGTGGCTGACCGCTCGCTACCCCCGCCGCAGCGCCTCCAGCACCTTGCCACCCGGCCGGCCCGTGGCCGGCATGCCGAGCTGGCGCTCGACGTCCTTGATCGCCTCGCGGGTCTTGGAGCCGACCTTGCCGTCCGGCTCGCCGACATCGTAGCCGCGGGCGATCAGGCGGCTCTGGAGGTCGCGGCGCTCGGCGCGCGACAGCGGCGGGTCGTCGGTCGGCCAGTCGGCCTGGACGCCGGGGCGCCCGCGCAGGCGGTCGGATAGGACGGCGATGGCCAGCCCGTAGGATTCGGCGGCGTTGTAGGAGTAGATCGCGTCGAAGTTCTTGGTGACGAGGAAGGCCGGGCCGTTGACGCCAGCCGGCACGAGGATACCGGCGGGCCCCTCCCCCGTCAGCGGCTTGCCGTCGACGCGGGTGACGCCGAGCGAGGCCCAGTGGCCGACGGCGTGCTTGTTCTTGCGGCCGGCGGCCCCGGCGTTGAAGCCGCGCGGCAGCCGCACCTCGTAGCCCCAGGGATGTCCGTTCGACCACTTGGCGACGCGCAGGAAGTTGGCGGTGGAGGCGACCGCGTCGGCCACCGAATCGACCACGTCGCGCCGTCCGTCGCCGTCGCCGTCCACCGCGAGGCGCTGGTAGGTCGTCGGCATGAACTGCGTCTGGCCGAAGGCGCCGGCCCAGGAGCCGGTCAGCCGCGAGGCCTCGATGTCGCCGCGCTCGATGATCTTGAGCGTCGCGATGAGCTCGGTGCGGAAGAACTCCCGGCGGCGGTGGCCGGAGCAGGCGAGCGTCGCCAGAGACTGCACCAGCGGCATCTTGCCGAGGTTCTTGCCGAAGTTCGACTCGACGCCCCACACCGCGGCGATGGTGTAGCGATCGACGCCGTAGCGGGCCTCGGCGTTGGCCAGCGCCTGGGCGTGCTGGCGCATGGCCGCGCGCCCGTCCTCGACCCGCTCGTCGTCGACCAGCGCCGACATGTAGTCCCAGATCGGCGTCTTGAACTCGGGCTGGGCCTGGGAGAGTTCGATCACCTTGTCGTCGTAGGCGATGTTGGCCGTCGCCGCCCGGAAGGTCTGGGCCGAGACACCGGCACTCGCGGCCTGCGCCTGGATGCCGGCGAGGCAGGACTGGAAATCGGCGCGGGCAGAGCCGGTGATGAGGCTGCCGGTCAGCGCAAGGCCGATGAGGCTGGCGCGGGTGGTTGGCGTCGGCATGGGTCGGCGCTCCGTCGAAGTTCGGGGATCTTCTTGCGCGATTCAGGCGATACGAGGGTTAATGAAGGATGACGACCGGGTGCGGCCGAGCGCGACACCGGGCGCGGCATTGACGATGCGGGCGTTCTCGTCTAGGCACCCGCTCGTGTACGGGGCTCCGGTTTGGGGCCCCGTCGCATTTCATGCGCACCCGTGGGCGGTAACAGCCGCCCTGTCGCCCTCGCCGCTCCGGCGAAGAGGGAGAGGAGGGCGCGTTCCTCAAAAAATTGTTCCAGAGGAACAGCGATGTCAAAACGCGTCCAGGCGAAGCACAAGCTCGATCGCCGCATGGGCCAGAACATCTGGGGCCGCCCGAAGAGCCCCGTGAACCGCCGCGAATACGGCCCCGGCCAGCACGGCCAGCGCCGCAAGGGCAAGATGAGCGACTTCGGCACGCAGCTGCGCGCCAAGCAGAAGCTCAAGGGCTACTACGGCAACATCACCGAGAAGCAGTTCCGCCGCTACTACGCCGAGGCGATCCGCCTGCGCGGTGACTCCGGCGAGAACCTGATCGGTCTGCTCGAGCGCCGCCTCGACGCCGTGGTGTACCGCTCGAAGTTCGTCGCGACCCCGTTCGCCGCGCGCCAGTTCGTCAACCACGGGCACATCAAGGTCAACGGCCGCCGGGTCAACATCCCGAGCTACCAGGTCAAGGCCGGCGACGTGATCGAGGTGAAGGAAGCCTCTCGCCAGCTCGAGATCGTGGTCGTGGCCTCGCAGCTCGCCGAGCGCGACGTGCCGGACTACATCGAGGTCGATCATCAGAAGATGTCCGCCCGCGTCACCCGGATCCCGGGCCTCTCCGAGGTGCCCTACCCGGTGCAGATGGAGCCGAACCTCGTCATCGAGTTCTACTCGCGCTGATCGGTTTCGAGATCTTTCTCAGAGATCAGAAGGGCCGCCCCTCGGGGCGGCCCTTTCTCGTTTGCGGCTCAAGCCGGAACGCCGCCCGCCAGCAGGCGGGTCAGTTCGGCCGCCGGCCGCTCCCGCGAGAGGCCGACCGCCTGCCCCGACCAGAGCGGCGAGAAATCGCCCGAGCCTCGCGCCTCGGCGGCCGTGCGCAGGGGCTGGAGCGCGACAGCGGCACCGGGGAAGGCCGGCGCGATCGCACTGATCGGCCCAAGTTCCCGCACCGCGCGGGTGAGCAGGCCGCGGGCCGGGCGGCCGGTCAGCACGTTGGTGAGCGCCGTGTCCTCGTCTCGCGCCGTGCTCAGGGCGGCGCGGTAGGGCGCAGAGAGGCCGGCCTCGGGGCAGCGCAGATAGGCGGTGCCGACCTGCACCGCGCTGGCGCCCAGCGCGAACGCCGCCGCCACGCCGCGGGCATCGCCGATGCCGCCCGCGGCGATCACCGGCACCGCCACCGCGTCGGCGATCTGCGGCACCAGGGCGATGGTGCCGACCTGTGAGGCGGCCGCCTCGGTGACGAACATGCCGCGATGGCCGCCGGCCTCCGCGCCCTGGGCGATCACCGCATCGACCCCGCGCTCGGCGAGCCAGCGCGCCTCGCGCACGGTGGTGGCCGAGGACAGGATCAGGCAGCCGGCCTCCCGCATCCGCCGCAGCAGCGGCTCCGCCGGCAGACCGAAATGGAAGCTGACGACGCGCGGGCGCAGCTCTTCCACCACCTCGGCCATCGCGGCGTCGAAGGGCGCGCGGTTGGCCATCGCCACCGGTGCCGTCGGATCGAGCCCGAACTCTGCGTAATAGGGTGCGAGGGCGTCCCGCCACGCCGCCTCGCGCGCCGGATCGGGGGCGGCCGGCTCGTGGCAGAAGAAGTTCAGGTTGAAGGGCGCCGCCGTCACGGCCCTGATCGCGCCCACCTCGGCGCGGATCTGATCGGGCGTGAGGGCGGCGCAGCCGAGGGAGCCGAGCCCGCCGGCCGCACTGACGGCAGCCGCGAGCGGCGCCTTCGGCCCGACCATCGGAGCCTGGATGATCGGATGCACGATCCCGATCCGCCGGACGAAACCCGTCTCACCTGTCATGGCTGTCTCCTCGCTCGCCCCGATGCCGGTGACGGAGCGGGCCGAACGGGGCGCGGTGCCGGATCCCGGTCAGCGGAGGGGTCGTTGCAGGGGTAGAGCGTTATGCCCCCGGCGCCGGATGCTCCACCGGAGCGGAAGCGGTCGTGCGCGCGGCCTCCTGCTTCAGGCGCTTGCGGTACTGCGCGGCGCCGAAGGGAAGGCCCACAAGATAGGCCAGGCTCACCGCCGCCATCGCCTCGAACGGGAAGCTGATTACGAGGCCGAAGCCGACCACGACGACGAGGAAGATCGGCACCACGAGGTCGCGCGGCACGCGCTTGCCCCAGGTCTTTCCGGAGAAGGTCGGCACGGTGGAGACGACGAGGAGCGCGATGGCCAGGACGTAGACGAGGATAACGGGCCGGCCCCAGGCGCTGAAATCGAGGCCGAGGAAGTGGAGGTAGAGCGGCAGCATCCCGGTGATGGCGCCCGCCGGCGCCGGCATGCCGACGAAGTAGTCCTTCTTCCATTCGGGGCGGTTGGGATCGTCGAGCATCGCGTTGAAGCGCGCGAGCCGCAGGCACATGGCGATGGCGAAGACGAGCGCCACGATCCAGCCGACGGATTTCAGGTTGTGCAGGGTGAAGCTGTAGAGGATCAGCGCCGGGGCGCAGCCGAAATTGACGAAGTCGGCGAGCGAATCGAGTTCGGCCCCGAACCGCGACGTGCCCTTGAGCAGGCGCGCCACGCGCCCATCGATCCCATCGAGCCCGGCCGCGACGATCACCGCGATCACCGCCGGCTCGAACCGGCCCTCGAAGGCGAGCCGGATCGCGGTCAGCCCGAGGCAGAGCGCGAGCAGGGTGATCATGTTCGGCGCGATCATCCGGAACGGCACCGGCCGGAACCGGCGCGGCCGATCGTTCGCGTCCGGCGCGAAGGGCGGGAAGAGATCGTCCATGTCGTCCCTCGACTCGTCTCTCGACGTGTCTGTCGGCTCATCGCTTCTCGGCATGTCGCCCTTCTGCAAAGAGATCAGATGCGGCGGAAGGCCCGCTCGGGGCCGCCGCCGAGATCGGCCAGCACGGTCTCGCCGGCCACGGCCTTCTGGCCGAGCCCGACCATCACGCGGGTGCCGACCGGCAGGTAGACATCGACCCGCGAGCCGAACCGGATCAGGCCGAACCGCTCTCCGACCTGCTTGCTGTCGCCCGCGGAGACGAACCCGACGATGCGGCGCGCCACCAGCCCGGCGATCTGCACCACGCCGATGCGCAGCGGCTGGCCGCGATGGGTCGTCTCCATGACGAGGCCGTTGCGCTCGTTGTCCTCGCTCGCCTTGTCGAGTTCGGCGTTGAGGAACAGGCCCGGCGTGTAGTGGATCTGGCCGATCTTGCCGGAGACCGGCACGCGGTTCACGTGGCAGTCGAACACGTTCATGAAGACGGAGATCCGCAGCATCGGCTCGTGCGAGAGGTCGAGTTCCGGCGGCGGCAGCACGGTGGAGATCAGGTTCACCCGCCCGTCGGCGGGTGAGACGACGAGACCGTCGCCCACCGGCACCACGCGCTCGGGATCGCGGAAGAAGTAGCAGACCCAGAGCGTGAGGATCAGGAAGATCCAGCCGAAGAACTGCGAGAAGTAGCCGAGCACCACGGTCAGCACGATGCCGATCAGGATGAAGGGGTAGCCCTCCTTGTGGATCGGCACGAGCGTCCGGCGGATCGTCTCGATGAGGTCGGTCATGGGCTCCCGTTGGACTCCGGCGGGGCGAATCTGCCCCCGCCGGATGGCAGGGGGGCGCGGTTCCGTCAACCGCGGGTTAGAGCGCTCTCCGCCGAACTGGAGGCCGGTTCGGCGCAAGAGAGCGCGTCAAACGAAGGCTGAGAGCCGCCTCCGATTGCGGCGCGATCGGACGCGGCTCTATTCCACCGGCTCCGGCCGGACGGCCTCGGCGAGGGAGCGCTCGTCCTCGGCGCGCTTGAGCGCTTCGCGGGCGGCATCCGCCTCGCGCTGGCGGTTCCACAAAGCGGCGTAGACTCCGCCGCGGGCGAGCAGGCCCGCATGGTCGCCGCGCTCGACGACGCGGCCCTGGTCGAGCACGAGGATCTCGTCGGCGTTGATCACCGTCGAGAGGCGATGGGCGATCACCAGCGTGGTGCGGCCCTGGCTGACCCGGTCGAGGGCCGCCTGGATCTCGCGCTCGGTGAAGGAATCGAGCGCCGAGGTCGCCTCGTCGAGGACGAGGATCGGCGGCCCCTTCAGGATGGTGCGGGCGATCGCCACCCGCTGCTTCTCGCCGCCCGAGAGCTTGAGGCCGCGCTCGCCCACCGGCGTGTCGTAACCCTCCGGCAGGCTCTCGATGAAGCGGTCGATCTGGGCGAGGCGGGCGGCCTCGCGCACCTCCGCCTCGCTGGCCTCCCAGCGGCCGTAGCGGATGTTGTAGCCGATGGTGTCGTTGAACAGCACCGTGTCCTGCGGGACCATGCCGATGGCCGCGCGCAGGGAATCCTGACGCACCGCCGCGATGTCCTGGCCGTCGATGGTGATGCGGCCGGACTGCGGCTCGTAGAAGCGGAACAGCAGCCGCGAGAGCGTCGATTTGCCAGCCCCGGAGGGACCGACGATGGCGACCGTGCGGCCCGCCGGGACCTCGAAGGAGACGCCGCGCAGGATCGGCCGGTCCGGATTGTAGGCGAAGCGCACATCCTCGAAGCGGACCGTGCCCGTCTCCACCTTGAGTGCGGGCGCGCCCGGGCGATCGGCGATCTCGGGATTGCGCTGGAGGATCAGGAACATGTCGTCGATGTCGATCAGCGCCTGTTTGATCTCGCGGTAGATCATCCCCATGAAGTTGAGCGGCATCGAGAGCTGCACCAGCATCGTGTTGACGAGCACGAAGCCGCCGATGGTGGTGCGCCCGGCCATGATGTCGCGGGCGGCGAGCCACATCACCGCGGTCATGCCGAGTGTGAAAATCACCGCCTGGCCGGCGTTCAGCACCGCGAGCGACACGTAGGTCTGGGTCGAGGCTTTCTCGTAGCGCTCCATCGACGCGTCGTAGCGGGCGGTCTCGCGCCGCTCGGCGCCGAAATACTTCACCGTCTCGAAGTTCAGCAGCGAGTCGACCGCCTTGGTGTTGGCCTCGGTGTCGGAGTTGTTCATCCGGCGGCGGATGCCGATGCGCCACTCGGTCGCCTTCCAGGTGAAGCCGAGATAGGCGGCGATCATCGTCGCCACGACCACCGAGTAGAGCCAGTCGAATTCGTAGGCGAGAATGCCGAGCACGAGCACCAGCTCGACGATGGTCGGCACAAGCGTCAGCACCATCAGGCGCGACAGTTCCTCGATGCCGGAGCGACCGCGCTCCAGCACGCGGGTCAGGCCGCCGGTCTTGCGCTCGAGGTGGAACCGGAGCGACAGCCGGTGCATGTGCTCGAAGGTCTGGAGCGCGAGCTTGCGCACGGCGTGCATCGCGACCTTGGCGAACAGCCCGTCGCGCACCTGCGTCAGTCCGGCCATGGCGATGCGCGACAGGCCGTAGAGGGCGATCAGGAGGAAGGGCGCGGAGACCAGCCCCGCCGGTACGGCGGCCGCGGCCTCCTTCTCGCCGATGGCCGCGACCAGCGCGTCGGTGGCCCATCCGAAGGTGAACGGCATCACCATCGTCGCCGCCTTGGCAACGAAGAGCAGGCCGAAGGCGATGAACACCCGCCGCTGGAGGTCGGCCCGGCCGTGGGGCCAGAGATAGGGCCAGAGCCGGCGATAGGTCGTCAGGAGACCGGGGCGTTCGAGGGGCGCGGGCGCGCCCTCCCCCGCCGGCACGGGTGCTTTTGCCATTGTGAGGTTCGGAAGGATCTTTCGGCGCGAGGCGGCCGTCGCGAGGCGCATATAGGCCCTCGCGCGGCTTCGCGCACCCTGTCCCCTTCCGCGGCGTCTGACGGTCCGGTCAGGTCCGGCGGTCCGAACCGCTCCTGGCCGAGGGCGTCGACGGCGTGCCCGGCGCGGATCCCTCCTTCGGCAGCACGAACATCTGACCCGGATAGATCCGGTTCGGGTCGCGGATCTGGTCCTGGTTGGCGTCGTAGATCACGGTGTAGCGATTGCCGCGGCCGTAGGTGCGCCGGCTGATCTGCCACAGGCTGTCGCCGCGGGTGATCCGGGCGGTGCTGACCTCCGGAACGAAGACGGTCCCGGCCTCGCCGGGCGCGGCACCGCCGCCCGGAGGGTTCGGCGGGAGCGCGGCGGTAGCCCTCCGATCCGCGCCCGGCGCCGCATCCGACGAGGCGGCCGGTGACGGCGTCCCGGACGCGGCGGGGCGATCCGCTCCGGAAGTCGCGGCATTCGCGTCGGGCGGGGGCGCCGCGAGGCTCGGTGCGCCGCGCGTCTCGGCCGGCTTGGTCTCCGCCGGTGCGGTCCTGGCCGCCATCTGCCCGGTGCGGCCCGCCTCGGACGGGCCCGGCGGGGTGGCGCGCGGCTCGGCCGCAGACCGATCCCTGGCCGTCCCGGCGGGCTTCGTCGCCTCACCCGATCCGGCTTTCCCGGCCGCGGCGTCGGCGTAGCGCGTCGGCGGCACGCTGTCGGGATAGGCGAAGGCGACCTCGGCGCGCGCCCTCACCTTGCCGGCCGCCGGATCGACGGAATCCACGCGGATGCGATAGGCGCCCGGCTTCACCCCGCGCCCGATCGTGAAGGCCACGCGGCCGTCGGCGCCGGATTGCCCCGAAGCCACCATGGTGTCGTTGAGGTAGAGGCGCAGGCTGCTCCACGCCGTCGCCTGACCGGTGACGTGCAGGCGCCCGCCCTCCTGCGCGTCCACGCTGACGATGCGGATCGCGCCCGCCTCACCCTTGCCGGCCGGCTTCTCCGCATCCCGGCCCGGCTTGGCCGCCGCCGGCCGGTTCCCCTCGCCCGGTGCGGGCGCGCCAGGCGTCCCGGCCATGGCGGTCGTCGGCGCCTTGCCGGCGGTGCCGGGCGCGTCGGGCTGGGACAGCACCCGGGTCGGCAGGTCGGGGGCAGTCAGGGCGATCAGCGGCTTGGCGTCCCGCTTCTCGGCGACCACGACGGTCACGCTCTCGCGTCCCGGCAGCGGCTTGCCGTCGGGTCCGGTGGCGCGCAGGGCGATCTCGCTCGTGCCCGGCGGCAGGTCCGGCGGCGTCAGGGCGAACTGACCGGCGGCGTCGGCCGTGGCGGTGGCGAAGGGCTTGCCGTCGCGCAGCAGGTCGATGCGGCTGTTCGGCGCCGCACGGCCGGCGATCACGCTCGCCCCGTCGGGCTCGACGCGCACGATGTCGAAGCTCGGCGTGCCGTCGTCCGCGCGCGGCTTCGCCTCGGGCGTGGACGGCGTAGCCTGTCCGGTTTCCCCTTGCGATAGGGCCTGGAGGGCGGCATGAGGAGAGTCCGTCGAGGGCGCCCCGCCTGCACGGTCGCCGGTCTCCGCCCCGGCCGAAGGCTTGTCTGGCGCGGCCGGTGTTTCGGCAGAAGGGTTGACCGCCGCGTTGCGCTTGAGAAGCTCCCCGGTCCCGAACAGCGCGACCACCATGGCGAAGCCGCCGAGCAGTCCCGCTGCCGCGAGGACGAGGCTACGCCGCACCTCAGCCGTCATGGCCGCCCACTCCTCCGCGCTCCGGGTCGCCGAGGGCGCGCTGATTGCGCCGCCGCGTGTCGACAACCCGTCTCAAACCGGTGACATATTAACGAACATGAGAAGAACACCAAATCTCGAACCGGCGCGCGGCGCCATTTCCTCCGTGAACTCAGCATTCTTCGGCCTGGATGGGCGCTTGAGCGTCTCCCGCCGTCGCGGCCGGGGAGGCGCATAATGGCGCAGCTCTCCTCCGTCTGCGTCTATTGCGGCTCCGGCTTCGGCGGCGATCCGGCCTTCGCCGACGCGGCGCGCCGGCTCGGCACTTCGCTGGCCCGCGCGGGGGTCAAGCTCGTCTACGGCGGCGGCAATGTCGGCCTGATGGGCACCGTCGCGAGCGCGACGCTCGAGGCCGGCGGCTACGTCACCGGCATCATCCCGGACTTCCTCAAGTCGCGCGAGCGCATGCTCGACGCGGTGCAGGAGACCATCGTCGTCTCCGACATGCACACCCGCAAGCAGCTCATGTTCGATCGTGCCGACGCCTTCGTCGCCCTGCCCGGCGGCATCGGCACGCTCGAAGAACTCGTCGAACAGCTCACCTGGGCCCAGCTCGGCCAGCACCGCAAGCCGATCATGCTGCTCTCGGTGAACGGCTTCTGGGATCCGCTGATCACCCTGATCGACCACATGCGCGCCCACGGCTTCATCCGCGAGGGGCTCGACCTGAACTACCTGGTCGGCCAGGATCCCGACCGCGTGGTGGAGACGCTGAGCGAGGTTCTGGCGCGGTCCGAACCGGCTCCGCTGGCGGATGAGCTGATCGAGAAGCGTTTCTGATGACGGTCACGAGCGAGCCCGGACACACCATCGCCGGCGAGCACCGGGGCGAGCATTATGGGAAGGTGCTGGCGCGCCTCTCCCGCAACGCCGCCGTCCGGCGCTACCTGGAGATCGGCGTCGCCTTCGGCGACATCTTCGCGGGCATCGCCTGTCGGCACGGCGTCGCCGTCGATCCGGAGTTCCAGCTCAAGACCAATGTCGCGGCCAACAAGGTCCGGGTCTCGCTGTTTCAGACGATGAGCGACGTCTTTTTCGCGAACCTGAACCTGCGCCGCCATATCGGCGGCCGGGTCGATCTCGCCTTCCTCGACGGCATGCACCTGTTCGAGTTCCTGTTGCGGGACTTCTTCAACACGGAGGCGATCTGCCGGCAGGATTCGATCATCGCGATGCACGACTGCCTGCCGGTGGCCGAGGCGATGGCCGACCGCGACCCGATGCAGGCCGGCATCCGCGGACGCGGCACCCCCTACGAGAACTGGTGGACCGGCGACGTCTGGAAGATCGTGCCGATCCTGAAGCGCTACCGGCCCGATCTCGACGTGATGCTGGTGGATGCCGCACCCACCGGCCTCGTCATCGTCACCGGCCTCGATCCGTCCTCGCGCACGCTCAAGACCCACTACGACGCGATCGTCGAGGAGTTCTCCCGGCTGCCCAACACCGCGGCCGAGATCGCGCAGGTCTATGCCGAGCACCCGATCGTGCCGGCGGAGGAGGCGCTGCGCCGCCTCGGCGGGCGCTCCTACGCCCATGGCGGCGGCTGGCTGCAACGCCTGACGGGCTGATCGGCGTCCGCCCGATCGCGGCGGACACGGAGCGATGCGCTGAAGCGCCGGCGGGTTCTCAGCCCGCGACCGTCCAGGTCGTCGTGCCGTCCTTGTTGTCCTTCACGCTGACGCCCAGGGCGGTGAGCGCGTCGCGCACCCGGTCGGAGGCGGCCCAGTCCTTGGCGGCGCGCGCCGCCTTGCGCTCGGCGATGAGAGCCTCCACCCGCGCCACGTCGATCCCGGCGGCGCCGACCCGCTCCGCCTCGCGCTGCGCCTTCGTCGTCGGCAGGAAGCCCATCAGCCCCGCGCCGGCCTTGAGCGCCCCGGCATCGCTGCCGGCGAGCCGGTGCAACTCGCCGATGGCGGCCGGCGTGTTCAGGTCGTCGCCGAGCGCCTCGACCACGCCGCCGGGCACCGCCGCGTCGGGCGCCGCCTCGCCGGCCGCCTCGTACCAGCGGTCGAGCATCCGGCTCGATTCCTCCAGGCCGCGCAGGGTCCAGTCGATCGGCTGGCGGTAGTGGGTCTTGAGCATGTTGAGGCGCACCACCTCGCCCGGCCAGTCGTCGAGCACCTGCCGGATGGTGATGAAGTTGCCGAGCGACTTCGACATCTTCTCCCCCTCGACCTGCAGGAAGCCGTTGTGGAGCCAGACGTTGGCCATCACGTCGGTGCCGAAGCAGCAGCGCGACTGGGCCACCTCGTTCTCGTGATGGGGGAAGATCAGGTCGATGCCGCCGGCATGGATGTCGAAGGTTTTCCCGAGATGCTTCCACGACATGGCCGAGCACTCGATGTGCCAGCCGGGCCGCCCCGGCGCGTCGATCCCGCAGGGTGAGGGCCAGGACGGTTCGCCGGCTTTCGACGGCTTCCACAGCACGAAGTCGAGGGGCGAGCGCTTGTAGGGCGCGACCTCGACCCGGGCGCCGGCCTCCATCTCGTCGAGCGGGCGCTTCGAGAGGGCGCCGTAATCGGGCATGGAGGGCACGTCGAACAGCACGTGCCCCTCGGCCACGTAGGCGTGGCCGGCCGCGACCAGACCTTCGATCAGCCGGTGCATCTCTCCGATGTGGTCGGTCGCCCGCGGCTCGATGAAGCGCACCGGCGCGCCGGCCCGGTTCACGTCCTCGGCCATGAGCACGCCGAGGTCGCGGATATCCTTGTGGAATTGCGCCAGGGTGCCGTCGGTCAGCGCGCGGATGGTGATGCCGCGCTCGAGGGCGCGGGCGTTGATCTTGTCGTCCACGTCCGTGACGTTGCGGGCATAGGTGACGTGCTCCGGCCCGTAGAGGTGGCGCAGCAGCCGGAACAGCAGATCGAAGACGATGATCGGCCGGGCATTGCCGATATGCGCGGCGTCGTAGACCGTCGGGCCGCAGGCATACATCCGCACGTTCGTCGGATCGATCGGAGCGAAGGCCGCCTTCTCGCGAGTCAGCGTGTTGTAGAGGCGCAACATCGGCGTCATCGACTGCGTTCCTGCCGGGCTCGCCCGGCCTCCCCTGCGGCCTGTGCCGCCCTCGTCGTTTGTCGTGGCTGCGCAGCGTCTTCCGCCGGCCGCCGCACGGTTGCGGACGGTCCCGCTGCCACAGTGTCGCCGGAGCCGCCGGCCGCCGCTGTTGCGCCGCCGCGACGGTCGCCGCACCGGGGTTGGGCTAACCCAAAACGGTGATGAATTCGAGAAGGGCGGCGCACCCGCCGTTCCTCGCCCGACCGTGAGCGGACCGGCAAGGGTTTGTTTACCGCGCCGTCCGAACACTCCGCACTCGAACGAACCCGTTCACAAGGTCTTCACCATGCGCCGATCGGCTGCCGTTCTTCTTGCCCTCGCTCTCGCCGCCACCGCCCTCCCGGCCCGTGCCGGAAGTGAGCCTGCCGCGACGCGCAAGCCCGTCGAGAAGACGTTCCTGATCCCGGCCGAGGACGGCTACGGCGTCGGCGAGTGCCTGAGCGGCGGCCCGAGCGAGTGCGGTCAGGTCGTCGCCAACGCGTGGTGCGAATCGCAAGGGTTCGCCAGCGCCAGCAATTACGGCGTCGCCGCGCAGGACGAATATACCGGTGCCATCGACGGCGCCGCCCCGGTGAAGAGCGCGCCGCGCCCGCTGCGCATCACCTGCCAGGACTGAGACGGCAAAGGCGCTACTTCACGAAATCCGCGCATTTCGGTGGGGGCTCCGTCCCCCACGGGGCGAGCGGCACGGCGGAGGTGGAATTCTTGGGCGAGCCCTGGACCACCTTGTCGGAATAGACCATGTAGATCAGCGTGTTACGCTTGACATCGCAGCCGCGCACGATCTGCATCGACTTGAAGATCAACGAGCGCCGCTCGCTGAACACCACCTCGCCCTGCTTCATCTTGTCCTTGAACTGGACCGGGCCGACCTGCCGGCAGGCGAGCGAGATGTCCGAGACGTCCTCGGCCAGTCCGAGCGTGCCCTTGATGCCGCCCTTCTCGGGCTGGGTGTACCAGCAGGCCACGCCGGCCACGGCCGGATCGTCGATGCCGTAGACGACGAGCTTGTCGTTGGGCGTCAACGGGCGCCAGACGGTCGACTTGTCGAAGATCCGGTCGGGCTCCTGCGCACGGGCCGGAGCAACGGCGGCGAGGCAGAGGGCGACACCCGCCGCGAGTCGTGCCGCCGCGCGGCGCCGGCCGCTCCCATTGGTGCCCATGAGCCACATCATCGACGCAATCCCCTCAAAGCTTGGCCGCAGAGACATGGTGTCTCTGTCCCGAAAGGGCGAGGGGCTTTAACACATGTCGGTGATCGCTCGTGCCGCTTCGCGGCGCCGCGGTCTCGCCATGCCTCCTCGCGACCTCCTGCCCGAGATCCCCAGCATCCGCACCATGCCGATGATCGGACTGCAGTTTCGCCGCACCTTCGCTGCCGTGCTCGCCCTCGCCGGTGCAGTCCTGGCCGGCGCGCCGCCGGCCGCCGCCGCGCCGGATGTCTGGGCCTGCCAGCGCTACCGCTCGGAACTCGCCAACCTCAACGCCAGCGCCTCGACCGCCTCCGCCCTGCAGAGCGAGGTCGCGCGGCTCCAGACCTATTACCGCAGCCTCAACTGTGAGGGCGGCAAGTTCCTGTTCTTCGACACGCGGCCCCCGCAATGCGGCGCCGTGGAGGCGCGGATCCGTGCGCTCAACGCCACCTATGGCGGGGGCGACGGCGAGGTGGTCGCCGCCCGTCGGCGGCAACTCGTCGCCGCGGTGTCGAGCGCCTGCACCGGCCTGATTCCCGGCGAGGGGCAGGAGGGCCAGACGGCGGCCGGCAACCAGACCGCCCGTGGCGGCGCGCAGGTAATCTGCGTGAAGACCTGCGACGGCTCCTATTTCCCGATGGCCAACCTGCCCGACGGCCGCGGCGGCGCCGACGAGATGTGCCAGGCGCTGTGTCCCGGCACGGAGGCGGTGGCCTACTCGATGCCGCACGGCGACGAGGCGCTGAAATACGCCGCCACCCTCAAAGGCAGCCGCGCCTACACGGCGCTGCCCGCCGCCTTCAAATTCCGCAAGAGCTTCACCCCGGACTGCTCCTGCAAGCAGGCGGGCCAGAGCTGGGCGCAATCGCTCGCCAAGGCCGAGAGCATGCTCGTGCGGCACAAGGGCGATATCTTCGTCACGCCGATGACGGCGGAACGGCTCTCGCGCGCTCCGAAGGTGCGCCTGACCCTGGTCGGCCGTGCCGACCGGACCGCTGCGGGCCTCGCCGCCGACGTGGCCAGCCGCGAGGGTGTGACGATGCCGGCATCGAAGGAGGCCGCCGACCAGACCGGTTCGACGGTCGAGAGCCGCAGCGCCATCCGCGTCATCGTTCCGAGCCTGCTCCCGCCCCCGGCCCTGACGCCCGCACCATAAGCGAACGGCCCGGACGCACCGCGTTCAGCGGCCGTTCGACCGGCGAAGACGCCGCCGCCTCGGTCCGTCTCCGGCGCATCCCGACGCGAGACGATGGGGAACCAATCCGGCCCGACCGTGTTCGGAACCGCCGATTGTGTTCTACGAGGCTGACTTCATGCGGATCACCCGCTCCCTGCTTCTGGCCGGCACGATGCTGCCGGCGCTTGTTCTGTCCGACCTGTCGATGGCGCGGTCCCTCGGCGACGGGGGGCGGTTCGAGCTGGCACAGCGGGAGGAGCCCGGCGAGGGACCGCGCGGCGGACGCGGGCCGGGTGGCCCCGGCGGTCCCGGCGGCCCCGGTCCGGCCGAGCGCGGCGGGGTCGAGCGGGGTGGCCCGCCGGCGCGGGAGCGTCCGGATCGGCCCGAGCGTCCGGAGCGGCCCGAGCCGCGCCAAGCCCCGGCCGCTCGCGAACGGCCCGACCCGGCCGAACGCCCGGCCCGTCCCGAGCGTCCGGCGCCGCAGGAGCGTCCTGATCGGCAGGAGCGTCCCGAACGGCAAGAGCGTCCCGAACGGCAAGAGCGGCCTGAGCGTCCCGAGCGGGCGCCGGCCCCGGCGCAGCGGCCGGACCGGTCCGAGGAGCGTCCCACCCCGCCCGCTGCCCGCGAGCGCACGCCGGATCGCGAGGCGCCCGCCCGCCGCGAGACGCCCGAGCGCGAGGCGCCGGCCCGCCGTGAGGCGCCGGATCGTCCCGACCGTGACGGGCAGACTCGTCCCGCCCGCCCCGCCGACCGCGACGGCGAGCGTCCCGATGGGGCACCGGCCCAGCGCCGTGCCCCGGAGGCACCGACGCCGCCCGCCGCGGAGCGCCCGGAGCGTCCGACGCCGCCCTCCGTGCCGAACCCGGCCCAGCCCGGCACGCCGCCGAACCAGCGCCCGGGTGTTCCCGGCCGCCCGGTCGCACCGAATCCGCAGCAGCCCACCCGTCCGGATCAGCCGGCGGCGCCGTCCGCGGCCCAGCCCGATGCCACGCGCGAGGCACCCGGCGGCCGGACGCCGCCGAACCAGCAGCCGGGCGTTCCCGGCCGGCCGGTTCAGCCCCCAGGTACGCCGCCCGATGCGGTCGCGCCCGGTCAGCCCGGCTACCAGCCCGGCGGCCGTCCGGATTCGCGCGGCGTCGACGACCGCCGCAACGACGATCGCCGCGACGATGATCGCCGGGGCGACCGGTACGACCGCCGTGACGACGACCGGCGCGGGGACCGCTCCGACCGCCGCGACCGCTTCAACATCCCCGGCACGCCGGCCTACATTCCCGGAGGCTTCCGCGACGACGACTATCGCGTGCGCGACTACGACACGATCCGCCGCGACCGTCGCGAATACGACGTTGATGGCCGGACCTATTACCGCGAGCCCGGCCGCATCATCGTGCGCGACCGCGACACGACCTTCATCCGCCACGACGAGAACGAACGCTTCCGCACCATCTACGGCGATCGCGGCTATCGCAGCGAGCGGCGCGGGGGTGAGATCTACAGCTACGTCGACAGCCCGGCGGGCGGTCAGATCATCACCGTCGTCGACGATGACGGCCGGCTCCTGCGCCGGTCCCGCCGCTATCGCGACGGGCGCGAGGTGGTGCTCATCAACAACGTCTATGGCGGCGCGCCCCGGCCGATCTACGAGGACGTGGTGGAGCTGCCGCCGCCGGACATCCGCATCCCCCGCGACCGCTACGTGGTCGATTACGAGCAGGCGGACGAGCGCGCCGTCTACGAGGCGCTCTCCGCCCCGCCGGTCCAGAAGCTGGATCGGCGCTACACCCTCGATCAGGTGCGCTATAGCCCGCAGCTGCGGGCGCGGATGCCGTCGGTGGACATCAACACGATCACCTTCGACACCGGCTCGTTCACGGTCACGCCCGATCAGGCCAAGCGCCTCTCGACCATTGCCGAGGCGATCAACCGGACGATCAAGGACAATCCGCAGGAGGTGTTCCTGATCGAGGGCTATACCGACGCGGTCGGCTCGGACATCGACAACCTCTCGCTCTCCGACCGCCGGGCGCAGTCGGTCGCTGCGGTGCTGACGCAGAACTTCCAGGTGCCGCCGGAGAACCTCACCACGCAGGGCTACGGCGAGCAGTACCTGAAGGTGAACACGCAGGAGGCCAACCGCGAGAACCGCCGCGTGACCGTCCGCCGGATCACCCCGCTGCTCCAGCAGCAGGCGGAAGGGCAACAGCCCCCCGCCCCCCGTTAACCAGGGCCACTTGACCCTCCCCCCGCTGCGGCGCAGTGGGGGGACGTTACGCGTGAGCTTGAGAGCACGGGACGGCGATGGCGGACGACAGCGACCGGTTCATCGAGGCCGGGACGCCGACCTTCCGCCGGGCGACCCTCGCGCTGTTTGCGGCGGGCTTCTCCACCTTCGCCGTGCTCTACGGCGTCCAGCCGCTGCTTCCGGTCTTCCACGACACCTTCGCGGTCTCGCCGGCCGAGAGCAGCCTCGCGCTGTCCCTGCCCTGCGCCACGCTGGCCGTCTCGCTGCTGATCGTCAGCCCGCTCTCGGAGGTCTGGGGGCGCAAGCGGGTGATGGCGGCTTCGCTCTTCGCCTCGGCGCTGCTCACCATCGGCGCCGTGCTGATGCCGAGCTGGCACGGCTTCCTCGTGCTGCGGGCGCTGACCGGCATCGCCGCGAGCGGCCTGCCCGCCGTTGCCATGGCCTATCTCAGCGAGGAGATGCATGGGCGCGCCATCGGCCTGTCGATGGGGCTGCTGATCGGCGGCAACGCGCTCGGCGGCATGGTCGGACGGCTGCTCGCGGGCGTGATCGCGGATCACGCCTCCTGGCGCTGGGGCCTCGGCATCATCGGCGTGCTGGCGCTGTTCGCGGCGCTGGCCTTCCAATTCGCCCTGCCGGCCTCGCGCCACTTCATGGCCCACCGGATGCGCTGGCGCGAGGTGCCCGGCACCTTCACCCACCATTTCCGCGACGCCGGCCTGCCCTGGCTGTTCCTCGAACCGTTCCTGCTGATGGGCGGCTTCGTCTGCGTCTACAACTATATCGGCTTCCGCCTGCTCGACCCGCCCTTCTCCCTGAGCCAGACGGAGATCGGCCTGATCTTCGTCGTCTATCTGGCGGGCACGGCGAGTTCCGCCATCACCGGGCACGTCGCCGGGGTGTTGGGGCGGCGCAAGGTGCTGTGGCTGGCGATCCTGCTCGGCATCGGCGGCATCGCCCTGACGCTTGCCGACAACCTCGTTCTCATCATCGGCGGCATCGTCGTCGTCACCGTGAGCTTCTTCGGCGCCCATTCGGTGGCGTCGAGCTGGGTCGGGCGCCGGGCGTCGAGCGACCGGGCACAGGCCTCCGCGATCTATCTCTGTATGTACTATCTCGGCTCATCGCTGCTCGGCACCGCGGGGGGCTGGTTCTTTCTGCATTACGGCTGGCCCGGCGTGGCGGGCTTCTTCGGAAGCCTCTACGTGGCGGCCCTGCTCGTCGCCCTGCGCCTGACACGCCTTGCGCCGCTGCCGCCGGTGGTCGGGCCGGCGCCCTGACGTCCGGCGGTCCCGGAGCCGGTTGAATGCCCGCGGCCCCCGTCGTTATCCTGGTGGCGGAGATGGAGGGCATCGCATGGCGCGCGTCAGCACCTGCCTCTGGTTCGGCAAGGAGGCGGAGGCGGCCGTCCGCTTCTACGTCTCGCTCATTCCCGATTCGCGGATCGACTACGTGCAACGGGCGCCGGGCCCCTGGCCGGGGGGCGAGGCCGGCGAGCCGATCCTGATCGTCTTCACCCTCGGTGGACAGAGCTTCCAGGCGCTGAACGGCGGCCTGCCGGCCGATTATGGAACGGCAGCCTCGGTCTCGGTCCCGTGCCGGGATCAGGCCGAGGTCGATCGCCTCTGGTCCGCGCTCACGGCCGAAGGCGGCGCGGAGATCGCCTGCGGCTGGCTGCGCGACCGCTGGGGCGTGCCCTGGCAGATCGTGCCGGAGATCCTGCCGCGCCTCCTCGCCGATCCCGATCCGGGCGTGGCCGCGCGCATCTTCACCGCCATGCAGAGCATGGTGAAACTCGACATCGCGGCCCTCGAACGCGCCGCGGCCGGAGGAGAGTCGACCCCATGAGCGAGGCGAAGAGCCACGACGCCCACACCGCGCGCCAGTTCGGCGCCCGCGCCGCCGACTACGTCGTGAGCGCCGTTCACGCCGCGGGCGAGGATCTGACGGCGCTGGCCGGCCTCGCGGACCTGCCCCACGCCGCCGTGCTCGATCTCGGCTGCGGCGGCGGTCATGTCACTTACGCGGTGGCGCCGCAGGTCCGCGCGGTCACGGCTTTGGACCTGTCGCAGGCCATGCTCGACGCAGTGGCGGCGGAGGCGCGGCGCCGCGGCTTGGCGAATGTCGCCACGCGGCAGGCCAGCGTCGAGGCGCTGCCCTTCGCGGATGCGAGCTTCGCCCGCGTGCTGTCGCGGTACAGCGCCCATCATTGGGGCGACGTGCCCGCCGCCTTGCGCGAGGCGCACCGGGTGCTCACGCCCGACGGACGCCTCGGCATCGTCGACATCGTGCATCCCGGTCCGCCGCTTCTCGACACCCATCTCCAGGCCTGGGAACTGCTGCGCGATCCCTCGCACGTGCGCGATTACGGCGAGGCGGAGTGGCGCGCGATGCTGGCGGAGGCCGGCTTCGTGCCCGGCGCCGTCCGGCGCTGGCGCGTGCGCATGGACTTCCCGTCATGGGTCGCCCGCATGGGCACGCCGGAGGCGAGCCGCACGGCGATCCGGGCGCTCCAGGCCGGCGCGCCCGAGCCGGTGCGGACCCATTTCGCGATCGAGGCCGACGGCAGCTTCACCCTCGACGTGATGATGATCGAGGCCGAGCCCGACGGGGTCTCCGATTAGGCGGTCTCGCCCGCGAGCCGCCGCGCGGCCCGCTCGCGCCCGATCAACGGCAGCAGCGCCGAGAGATCCGGCCCGTGGTCGAGGCCGGTCAGCGCGAGGCGCAGGGGCATGAACAGAGCCCGGCCCTTGGCGCCGGTCTCGGCCTTCACCGCGTCGGTCCAGGCCTTCCACGTACCGGCATTGAACGGCGCCTCCGGCAGCAGGCGGGCGGCCCGGGCGATGAAGTCCGGCTCCGACACGACCGGCGTGACCGGCCCCGCTACCACCCGCCACCAGTCGGCGGCCTCGGCGACGCGGCCGAGATTGGCCCTCACCGCGGCCCAGAAGGCGTCCGCCGCCTCAGCCGGGACACCGAGGGCGGCGAGCCGCTCGCGCACGGCGTCGAGGGGCATCTCGTGGACGAGCCGGGCGTTCATCCCGTCGAGTTCGGCCGGGTCGAACCGGGCCGGCGCCCGCGACAGGTGGGCGAGATCGACGAGGCTCGCCAATTCGTCGAGAGAGGCGACCGGGCGCACCGCCTCGGCCGATCCGGTCAGCACCGCGAGCGAGCGCACCGCGGCGGGCTCGTAGCCGGCCTCCCGCAGGGAGCGCAGCGAGAGGTGGCCGAGGCGCTTCGACAGCCCCTCCCCGTCCGCCGTCGTCAGCAGGTTGTGGTGGCCGAAGGCGGGGATCGCGGCGCCGAGCGCCTCGAACAACTGCACCTGCACGCCGGTATTCGTCACATGGTCCTCGCCGCGGATCACATCGGTGACCCCGACCTCCGCGTCGTCCACCACCGACGGCAATGTGTAGAGGTAGCTCCCGTCGGCGCGCACCAGAACCGGGTCCGAGAGCGAGGCGCAATCGACGTGGCTCTCGCCGCGGACGAGGTCGTTCCAGGCCACCACCCGGTGATCGAGCTTGAACCGCCAGTGCGGGCGGCGACCCTCAGCCTCCAGGGCGGCCCGGTCGGCCTCGGAGAGGGCGAGTGCCGCGCGGTCGTAGATCGGCGGCAGGCCGCGCCCGAGCTGGCGCTTGCGGCGCCGGTCGAGCTCCTCCGGCGTCTCGTAGCAGGGATAGAGCCGGCCCGCCGCCTTAAGCCGCTCGGCCGCCGTGTCGTAGAGCGCGGTGCGTTCGCTCTGGCGGAAGAACAGGTCCGGCGTGATGCCGAGCCAGCCGAGATCCTCGGCCACGGCGGACGCGAATTCCTCCGTCGAACGCTCCCGGTCGGTGTCGTCGAGGCGCAGCAGGAAGCGCCCGCCCGCGCGGCGCGCGAACAGCGCGTTCAGCAGCGCCGGCCGGGCATTGCCGATATGCAGGAAGCCGGTCGGCGAAGGGGCGAAGCGGACGAGAGGTGAGGCGGCCATGCCGCCCCTCTACCGAATTTTCGTGAGTGTCGCACCGTCCGCGGGCGGGCGCCGCGTCAGTTCTTCCCGTTCGAGCCGGACTGGCTCGGTTCGGGATTTCCGAGGACCCAGTCGCGCACCGACTTCACCCAGTGCGGCTGCCCCTCACGGCCGTCGCCGACGACGACGGTCGCGGTCATGCCCGCCACGAGCGTCACCTCCGGCGGCACGTGGTCGATGCGGATCCGCACCGGCACCCGCTGGGCGAGCCGCACCCAGGTATAGACCGGATCGACGTTCGGCAGGCCTTGCGTGCTCGTCGCGGCGTTGGCCGTGGAGATACCGAGCGTCAGGCTCTCCACCGTGCCCCGCAGGGCTGTGCCGTAGCCCATCAGCGCCATCTCGGCGGGTGCGCCGACGCGGATATGCGCCATCTTTGTCTCTTCGAAATAGCCGTCGACCCAGAAGGAATCGGTGTCGATCACACGTATGTTGGCAGTGCCGGTCTGGGCGTAATCGCCGACCCGCAGGAGCAGGTTGGTCACCCGGCCGTTGACGGTCGAGCGGACCTGGGTGCGCTCCAGATTCTTCCTGGCCTGCGAGAGCTGCGACCGGGCGGTCTCCAGCGCCGCCTCGGCGATCTTGGCGGTGCCGGCATATTGCTGCTTTTCCTCGACCGAGGTCGAGACGGTGGAGAGCGCCGCCCGCCTCGCGGCCTGCGCCTGCTTCACCGAGAGATCGGCCTCGCGGTTCTTGATCTCGGCCTCGGCCGAGACGACCGCCTCCTGATAGTCGAACGGGTCGATGACGTAGAGGACGTCACCCCGCTTCACCTCCTGGTTGTCGGCGACCCGCAGCTCGACGACGGTGCCGGCTACCTGCGGGGCGAGGTTGACGACCTGCACCCGCACCCGTCCGTCGCGGGTCCAGGGGGCGGTCACGTAGAATTGCCAGACCACGTAGGCCGCCACCGTCGCGCAGGCGAGGACGAGGCCGGTCGCCGCGAGCCGCAGAAGGCGACTCCAGTGCCGCCGCCGTCCGGCCGCGGGCTTCGTGTCCGCCCGCCGCTTCGGGCGCGGCTCGTCGGAGGCGGCCTCGTCGGAGGTTGGGCGGTTCCGGTGCCGGTCGTCGGCGGTCGCGTCGTCCTCCTTCACAGCAGCACCACCACGATCGCGAGAAGACAGATGTAGATCCCGGCTTCCGCCAACGGCGGGTTGGCGACGAAGCGGCCGAAGCGCACCCAGCGGAACACCACCCGCAGGGCCACCAGCGCCAGGAAGGCGATCAGGGCGTAGGCGATGAAGGGCGAGACCAGGATCCCGCCAATGGTGAGGTCATGCTGCATCGGCACAGTCGCAATGGGCAGGGTCAGGAACTCGGGAGTGACAGGCGCCGGAAGAAACGTCCGTGGCGCCGGATAACGTGCGAGGCGGTGGCGAGGTCGGTGGCGGTGCGCGCGAGTTGCATGCGCACGGTCCGGTCCTGCGCCCTCGCCTCTCCGATCAGCGCGCGCGCCGCCCGGTCGAGGTCGGCGGAGCGGGCGGAGGCGAGCGCCTCGCGCGCCCGCGTGACCAGCGGGACGAGGCCGCTCAGTTCGCTCAGCGGGCGCAGTTGCGCGTGGGCCCGTGCGGCGGCGGCTTCGAGCTGCGCCACGGCGAAGGCATGGTGCAGGCTCGCGCGGCGCACCGCGCCGCTGCCGGAATTCCAGGCCGAGAACTGGAACAGCCGGTCGGCATTGAGGCTGGTGCGGGTGGTGGCGTCGCCGCCCTCCCCCACGAGCGCCTCGGCGAGGTCGCGGCGGGCCTCTTCGAGGGCGAAGGCACGGTGCTGCGAGGCCGAGATCGGCAGGACGAGACGGATTGTCAGGAACAGGATCACCGCCGCCACGACGACGAGGAGCCCGTTCATGAGGAAGGCCTGCGGATCGTAGGATTGCGGGTTCTCCGGGGCGAGCAGCACCGGCGTGAACACCAGAGTGATGAAGCCGATGGTGAAGGTCGGCGGGTTCAGCGAGAGGAGGCAGCCGAAGGCGACCGGCGGAGCCATGGCGATGGCGAGCAGGGGAAAGCCCTGGTTGCCGTTGAGCATCACGAACAGGATGAACCCGGCGCAGAGGGCGGCCAGAGGCATCCCGATCAGAACGCCCTGCGCGAACTTGCGCGGATCGGGTGTGACCGAGGAAAGGGAGCAGGTCGCCGCGACCTGCACCAGGGCGAAGGAGGATTGCGGCAGCCCCAGCAGGATGAAGAGGCCGGCGGCGAGGCCGAAGGCGATCATCACCCGCAGGGCGGCCCGCACGGCGACCTGGAAGTCACGATGGGTCGGCAGGGCGATGTCGCGCAGGGGCTCGTGGCCGTCGCCGAGGGCGCGCACGCCGTCCTCGGCGAAGGTCGCGGCGTTGGTAACGTCCAGCGCGCGCTGGAGCGCCATGATCTCGTCGAGGGAGGCGTTGGCCTCGCACAACCCGGCATCGACGAGGTCGCGCAGCCGCTCGCCGTCGCGGGCCAGCGTCTGGGAGCTCGCGTCCGCTCCGTCCGAGACTGCGCGCAGGGCGAGCGTGTGCGCCTCCCGCACCCGCGGGCCCGGCTCGGGGATGCGGTCCATCGCGGCCGCGAGCGCCCGGCTTGCCGCCGCCAGGACGTAGAGTGCGGCGATGGCGCTGCGGGCGCCCGCGGCCCGGTGCACCCCGTCGTCGAGTTCGCCCGCGATGGCGCTCGCATCCGCCCGCATCGGCGCGACCTGCCGGATCAGGGCGGCGGTGCGCTCCGGGCCGGGATCCCCTTGCGTCAGGCTCTCGCGGGCGAAGGCCTTGGCCGCCGCGTGGGCCCCAGCGAGGCGGGGGAGCAGGGATCGCCACGTGCTCGGCGAGGCGAGTGCGTCGTTGATGAAGGTGATCGCGACGATGCCGACGGCGATGGCGGCGACGCGGCCGATGGCGGCGTCGAACACCGTCTGCGGCGCGTCGATATGGGCGACCGCGATGATCGCCACCGTGTAGCCGGAGAGCATCGCCCCGTAGGCGCGGGTATCCTGCAGGAACTGCGCGATGAAGACACAGGCGCCGAGCCAGCAGGCGAAGCTGACGAGGAGGAGCACCCGGTCCTGCCCGAACAGCGCGATCAGCAGGATGCCGACGATGCCGCCGACCACCGTGCCGAGGAAGCGGTATCCGGCCTTCGACAGGGCTTGGCCGCGCTTGGGCTGGGCGAGGATCGCGACGCAGACCGCCGCCGAGGAGGCACTGTCGAGCTGGAGCCAGAACGCAGCGTAGAGTGCCAGCATCATGGCGAGCCAGATCCGCAGGGCGAAGGCCCAGGCGGCGGGCTTCGGCACCCAGCGGTCCAGGGCATCGAGCAGGCGCTCGCCGAGCCCCGCCCGGTCCGCCGGCTGCGCCGCTCCGCTCACCGCTGCGTTCCGGACCCGGTCAGGCCCTGCCGCCCGTCGCGGGCGAGGCGCGCCACGCGCATCTGCCACAGGCAGAGCAGCGGCGTGACGACGAGTTCGAGGGCCAGCGCGGCGAGCATCGTCAGCGACGGCACGCCGGTCAGGGCGAGCCCGAGCAGGCGCGCGAGCCCGCCGAGCCCCACGACGAGGGTGAGGAAGCGGAACAGCCGCGACTTGTCCTCGATGCCCGGCACGCAGGTGAAGAACAGGATGCCGATACCGGTCAGCAGGCCCGACAGGTAGCGGAAGTGGCTGTCGGCCGAGATGTTGACCGGCGTGCCGCCGCCCAGACCGCCGATGCCGTGGATGCCGAACAGCACGCCGTAGAGTCCCGCCAGAACCGGGACGATCGCGGCGACCGCCACCGTCCGCTGCAGGATACGGCGTTCTCGCTCCATATCGGTGAGGCTCTCGGTCTTCGAGTGGATGCGCTCGCGCGCGGAGCCGGCATCGGTCCGGCGCGACAGCCCGTGGGGGCGGGTCGGCGGGGCAACACGGCCGACGCCGTACGGTTCACGCAGGGGTGTCTACCCCGAAACGGGACGGCCGCCCGTCGCTCGCGTCCGGGTCAGGCCTTCTGCTCCTTCAGGCGTTTCACGCACTTGCTGTAGTACTGAGGCCATTTCGGCCCCTGGGCCGTCTTCTCGGTGGCCGAGAGGGCGCGCCACTCGGCGCCGCACTTCTTCTGCCGCTCACGGGCGGCGGATTGGGCCACGCTCGGCTCCTTCGCCGTCGGCTCTTTCGTTGCCTCCCGGGCCGTCGCGGCCTGAGCGAGGAGGAGCGGCGCGGCCAGCACGACCGCGGCGAGGAGACGAGAGAGCATCGGGCGACTCCGGTAGGGCGGATTCGGCAGCGTGGCCGTCCGCACCGCATCACAGCCGCATCGGCCGCAAAAGAGCAAGCGCCCTCTACAACTTGCGCACGATCGCGCGTGAGCTTGGCCGTCGGCTTGAGCCGCCGGGCCGTTCCGCGCTACCTCGTTGACCGAGGACGGGCGCGGGCCCGCTTTTCCGGGATGCCAGCATGGCGGTCACGACGGCGCAGCCCATCGAACTCTACACTTGGAGCACGCCGAACGGGTGGAAGATCCCGATCATGCTCGAGGAGTGCGGGCTGCCCTACCGGGTCGTGCCGGTGAATATCGGCAAGGGCGAGCAGATGGCGCCGGATTTCCTCGCCATCTCCCCCAACAACAAGATCCCGGCCATCGTCGATCCGGACGGGCCGGGCGGCGCGCCGATCTCGGTGTTCGAGTCGGGGGCGATTCTGCAATATCTCGGGCGCAAGACCGGCTGCCTCTATCCGAGCGACGAGCGCGCCCGCACGGCGGTGGACGAGTGGCTGTTCTGGCAGGTCGGAGGGCTCGGCCCGATGCTGGGGCAGGCTCATCATTTCCGCATCTACGCGCAGGACAAGATCCCCTACGCCATCGACCGGTTCACGGAGGAGGCCAAGCGTCTCTACGGCGTCCTCGACCGGCGGCTCGCCGACCACGAATACCTCGCCGACGCGTACTCGATCGCCGACATCGCCGCCCTGACCTGGGCGAAGTTCCACGGGAAGCAGGGCGTCGAGCTGGAAAGCCTGCCGAACGTGCGTCGCTGGCTCGACGCGCTCCTCGCCCGGCCCGCGGTTCAGCGCGGCCTCGCCGCAATCTGAGGCGGATCCGCGCTGCGGCCCGGCTTCGACCGCGGGTCGGCCTATCGGCCGGGGAGCTTCGCGCCGACCCGCGGGCCCGTCCTGTCGCTGGGGGGTGAAGGCGAGGACAGGCGCCTCATCCTTGCGGAGGATTGATGCTGCTTTGTGTCGGCGCCCGGCCGCGAACCTGCGAAATCGGTCCGCCTTCCGTCCGGCCGCGTGGAGCTGAACAGGTCGCCGTCTTCGCTTCCCGGTTCTCCGCGCGACGCCCTCACGCTGTCTTCTGCCCGCCTCGCGGTCGAAGCGGACAGGACTTTTCCCCTCGTGCCGCGTAAGCCGTTGCCGGCGAACGAGTTTGCTGATCAAGCATTCGTGGGGGCGAAAAACAGACGGCTTGGCGGCAAATTCCCGCTTGACGACCTGCCAATACGGACGCAGTCTCTATCCGTGCTTCGCAGCCGCAAGCACATCGGCCAAGAAACCGCGTGGTCCGCGCACGGTTTGTTGGTGAAAGCTGGAGGAGACAGGGATGACTCCACCGCAGCATGAAGCCGCAACGATAGGCTGAGAACCCGTTCGGTCTCGGACTTAGCGGCCCGCCACGAACACCGGACGGAAGCGGATCCCTAGGGGCGCAGAAGCGGCCGACACGGCGCGACTTCGAACACGCATCAGCCCCACCTGTGGACCGCTTCCGCCGCGGTTTCTATCGCAAGCGAGAGGCTTTTGACCGTTCCGGCCCGTCGAGGCCCGCGCGGATTTCGCCGTTGGCGCGCGGCTGGCGTCCTATCGCTGAAGGCGTTCTCGAGATCCTCCAGCCGATCCGTTCCGGCGATCGTAACGATCCTCAGGCTGAGGTGCTGCGTCGGCAGCCTCGACGCACGCCGCAACACCTGTCTCAGCCGTGAGGGCGGCGGGACCGGCCGTTCGGGCGTGTTTCGGGGCCGAGCTTGCGCCCGGCGCCTCCGCATGAGGGCGCGATAAGACGGCCAAGACGGCGCGGCGGCACGCGGAGGACAAGCGCGCTCGACGACGTCTGGCTTCGTCCGCGACTACTTCCCCGACAGCAGCGGCGACCAGGTCGGATCGGAGGCGAAGGACGGGGTCGGCACCGGCTGCTCCACCTTGCCGGTGATGTCGACCATGTAGAGCTTGCCGCCGCCCTGCCCGCCGGGATCGCGGAAGAACATGACGTATTGGCCGTTCGGCGCGAAAGTCGGGCTCTCGTTGTGGAAGCCTTCGGTCAGCACCCGCTCGCCCGAGCCGTCGGGCTTCATCACGCAGATGGCGAAGCCCCCCTTGCGCTGGCGGGTGAAGGCGATGAGGTCGCCGCGGGGCGACCAAGCCGGCTGCGAGGCCGAGCCCTCGCCGAAGGAGAGGCGGCGGGGGTTCGAGCCGTCGGCGCCCATGACGTAGATCTGCTGCGAGCCGCCGCGGTCGGATTCGAACACGATCTGGCTGCCATCGGGCGAGTAGCTCGGCGAGGTGTCGATCGCGAGCCCCTGCGTCACCGGCGTCTGCGCCTTCGATCCGAGATCGACGGTGACGATGTCGGCGTTGCCGCCCTGCTGCACGCTCATCACGAGGCGGCGCCCGTCCGGCGAGAAGCGCGGGCTCGCACTCATGGAGGCGAAGTTGCCCACCGTCTGGCGCTTGCCGGTCTCCAGATCGATCATCTGCACCTTCGGCTGCTGGCCCGGCGCCTGGGTCATGAAGGCGATGTCCTGTCCCGCCGGCGAGTAGCGCGGCGCCACCACAGAGACGTCGCCGCCGCCGGTGAGCGCGCGGACATTGGCGCCGTCCTGATCCATCACCATCAGGCGCTTGCGGCGGTTCTCCTTCGGGCCGGACTCGTCGACAAAGGCGACGCGGCTGTCGAACCAGGGCCCGAGGCCGGTGACCTTGGTATAGACCGCGTCCGACACGAGGTGCCCGGTGCGGCGCGCATTGGCGACGTCGGTGCCGTATTGCTGACCCGTGATCTGCTGGCCCGAGGCGACGTCCCACAGGCGGAAGGCGACGGTGAGCCGGCCCGAGGCATCGCGTCCGACCCGGCCGGTCACCAGGGCCTGAACGCCCGCTCCCTTCCACGCCTCGAAGTTCGGTGCCGCGTCGAAGCTCGGATTCTCGGGGAATCGCCCCTTCTCCAGCGGCGTGAAATAGCCGGAGCGGCGCAGGTTGTTGGTGATGACGCTGGAGACCAACGTGCCGAGGCTGGCGTCACCGGCGAAGTCGGCGACGGCGATCGGCATCGGCTGGAAGGCGCCGCTGCCGATGCGGAGCTGGAGCTGCGCCCGCGCCGGCGTCGCGGCGGGAAGCGTCAGGGCGAGGACGCCGAGCGCGGCCGTGAGCGCCGGCAGGAGAGTGCGCCGGGTGAAGGCTGTTCCAGGCATGGGAAAAGTCCAGGTCGGTCAGGGAATGCGAGGGGGAAAGGCCGTCGGGCGGTGGATCGGCTGGTCGAGCCGGCGGATCACACGGGCGAGAACTCGAACTCGGCGTTGATGGCCTTCCAGTCGTTGTAATACGGCGCGTACTGGGCCGGGATCTTGTAGGGCGCGCAGCGCCGCACCGCCCGGAGCGCCGCCTGGGCGATCGATTGATCGACCGAGTTGTTTCCGGCACGCATCACCCGCGGCTCGGCAGTGAGGGATCCGTCCGGGTTGAGGCGGATATCGAGCATCGGCAGCACGACGCCCTGCGTCGCGCCGGGCGGGGCCGAGTAGCACCGCTCGATCTGCTGCTGCAGCATGCCGACGAGGGCGTCGCGCAGGGAGGGCGAGAGGCGCTGGGCGTTGCCCGTCGCCGCGCCGAGGGAGGCCGTGCGCTGAACCTCGCGGCCGGTCGAGCCGGTCGATTGCGAGGCGGCCTTCGAGGCGAGCGTCTGGCGAATGTCGCCGGGGCTGAACTTGTTGGCGAGTTCCGCCTGCTGGCGCGCCTTCGCCTCGGCATCGGCCTTCGCCTTGGCCTCGGCCACCGCCTTCGCCTTGGCTTTCGCGGCGGCCTCGGCCTTGGCCTTCGCCTCGGCTTCCGCCTTTGCCTTCGCCTCGGCGACCTGCTTGCGGTGCTCGGCCTCCGCCTCGGCTTTCGCGGCGGCCTCGGCCTTGGCCTTGGCTTCGGCTTCCGCCTTGGCGTGAGCCTCGGCCTCCGCCTTCGCTTTGGCATCGGCCTTGGCTTTCGCCTCGGCGCGTGCCTTGGCCTTGGCTTCGGCCGCCTTCGCGGCGGCTTCGGCGTCCGCCTGCTCGCGCTCGATCAGCTTCTGGAGTTCCTCGCGCTTCTCGGCTTCCGCCTTCGCGGCGGCGGCCTTGGCCTCGGCCGCCTTGGCAGCCTCGGCCTTGGCGGCTTCCGCTTTCGCCGCGGCATCCGCCTTCGCCTTGGCGTCGGCTTTGGCCTTCGCGTCGGCGGCCTTGGCGGCAGCCGCCTTCTCGGCCTCGGCCTTCGCGGCCTCCGCCTTGGCCGCGGCGGCCTCCGCCTCCTCCTTCACCGGATCGGCGGTGTCGGCGCGCAGCGGCATCGCATCGACGGCCGCGAGCTTGGTCTCGGCGGTGCGGGTGGGCGCGGCGGGCGCGTCGGTCTTGGCGTTCTCCGGCTCGCGCTGCTCCATCGTCTCGGAGATGCGGTCGGCGCGGTTCGGATTGTTCTCCGGCTTCTCCGCGTTGCGCTCGCCGCGGGTCAGCTCAGAGAATTGCTGCTCGGTCAGCACCTCGACCGGCACGCCCTCCTGCGCGTCGGGAAGCGCCGGGGCAGCGACCGCGAACAGCGCGAGTCCCAGCACGGCGGCATGCGCCGCAGCGGAGATCCAGACGCCGGGTTCACGGTTCCTGATCGACTCGGGCCAGCGCAGAGCCACTTTGTCCCGCTCCGCTAATTCGATTCCGGCTCGGTCACGAGGGCGACCTTCTTGAAGCCGCCGCCGGTCACGATCGCCATCACCTGGGCCACGCGCCCGTAATCGACCCGCTTGTCGCCGCGCACGAAGACGCGCTCCTCGGTGCCGGTCTTGGCCGTCTGCATGAGCTGGGGCACGATATCGTCGTCCTTCAGCTCGACCTCGCCGAGATAAACCTCGCCGGTGCGGCGGATCGACAGCGTGATCGGCTTGACGTCGGAATTGAGCGGACTCGCCTTCGATTGCGGCAGATCGAGCGGTACGCCCACCGTCATCATCGGCGCGGCCACCATGAACACGATCAGCAGCACCAGCACGACGTCGATGAACGGCGTCATGTTGATCTCGTTGATGGCGCCGTGTCCGCGCCGTCCGCGGCGGCGGCGCTTGCCGCCGCCCTGTGCCGCGCCGTGCGTCATGCCCATCGATCCGGCTCCCGCTTCCGTTCAGCTGCGATGATCAGGCGGCGACCGAGAGGCGCTCGTCGATCTGCCGCGAGAGGATTGCCGAGAACTCGTCGGCGAAGCCCTCCAGCCGGGACTGCGACTTGGCGACCGAGGCCTGGAGCTTGTTGTAGGCGAGCACCGCGGGAATCGCCGCGAACAGGCCGATGGCGGTGGCGAACAGCGCCTCGGCGATGCCGGGCGCGACGACCGCGAGGGAGGTGTTCTTCGAGGCCGCGATCGAGGTGAAGGCGGTCATGATGCCCCACACCGTGCCGAACAGGCCGATATACGGGCCGGCCGAGCCGATCGAGGCGAGGAAGAGGAGGCGCGAGTCGAGCCGCTCGACCTCGCGCTGGATCGTCACGTCGAGCACCTTGTCGATGCGCTGCGACAGCGAGTGGATTTGCCGGCCCGAGCCCTCGAAGGAGCGCTTCCACTCCCGCATGGCGGCGACGAACAGGGCGCCGAGGCCGGTCGGCTGGCGGTCGTTGAAGGAGCGGTAGAGTTCCTCCAGCGACCGGCCGGACCAGAACGCCTCCTCGAAGGCGTCCATCTCGGCTTCCGTGCGGCGGAACAGCAGCGTCTTGTCGACGATGATCGACCAGCACCAGATCGATGCGCCGAGCAGCCCCATCATCACGATCTTCACGACGAAGTGGGCCTGCCAGAACAGGCCGAACAGGCTCATGTCTGCGACGGGCGCGGCCTGCATGGCGTCGGCTGGAGTCATCGAACGATCCTCGCGTCGTCAGGGCTGCGCCGATGCGCGCCGGACTGCCGACTGATCCTTTGAGCGATGAGACCTGAGATCACTCGCGAATCTGTCGAAAGTATGGGTCGCAGGAGGCGCTTGTCCGGACTGTCTCGGGCTGCCGTGCGGACCGGCACGCGCATGACTCTTAGCCCGTCTTAAGGTTAAGGATTCGTTGCTGCGACCCGCGTGAGGAAGCGAGCTGGAAAAAACTGTCCTTCAGGCAACACTAAGTTGCTCCCGGACTGACTTGTTTCTACTAGGACTGCATTCGTGCGGGCCGCGAAGGGAATTTGACCCAAATACTTGTCAAATCAACTGATTTTTACCAGTCATAAACCAACATATGATGGGGTCGGTTCAACCGACGGAGCAGGTCGTTCCGTCATCCCGAAAGCGTCCCAGTCATGACTTTTCGTAGAGGCGCGGCCCGCTCAGCCGACGTCAGTCGCTATAAGCCGGAGGCACATGACGCCCTCTCCGCGGATTTCAAGTCGGTCCTCGACGCCTTGCCGGTCAACGTGCTCGTGCTGCATCCGATCGAGGCGACGATCACCTTCGCCAACCGGCGCAGCGTCGAGACGCTTCACACCCTCCGGACCTACCTGCCCCCCTCCGTGAATCCCGACGCCATGGTCGGCCTCTCGATGGACGTGTTTCACAAGAACCCGGCCCACCAGCGCTCCATCGTCGCCGATCCGTCGCGCCTGCCCTGGCGCACCAAGATCCGCCTCGGACCCAAGACCCTCGACCTCCATGTCTCGCCGGTGCGTGACGACGATGGCCGCTACATCGCCGCGGTTCTGACGTGGTCCGACATGACGCCGCTGACCGACTCGATCGCCAGCTTCGACGGGCTCATCAGCGCGGCACTGCGCGAGGCGGCGGAGGCGACGGGCCTCATGCGGTCGGCGGCAGAGCGGGTGCTTTCGGCGACCGACGCGACCTCCCGCTCCGCGGACAGCGCCGCGTCCGGCGCGGCGGAGACGACGACGAACGTCCAGTCCGTCGCCGCTGCGGTGGAGGAACTCACCGCCTCGAACGGCGAGATCACCCGGCAGGTCAACCGCACCAGTACGGCGACCGGGCAGGCGGTGACCGAGGCCGGCGCGGCCTTGGAGAGCGTGCGGTTGCTGGCGCAGACGTCCCAGCGGATCGGCGAAGTCGTCGGCCTGATCAACTCCATCGCCAACCAGACCAACCTGCTGGCGCTCAACGCCACCATCGAGGCGGCCCGTGCGGGCGCCGCGGGCCGGGGCTTCGCCGTGGTCGCGACGGAGGTGAAGGCGCTGGCCGGGCAGACCGCCCGGGCCACGGGCGAGATCGCGCAGCATGTCGGGCAGATCCAATCCGCGACCGCGCGATCGGTCGCGGCGATCGAGCGGATCGCCGGCATGATCCATGGCCTGGACGAGAGCGCCACCACGATCGCCGCGGCGGTCGAGGAGCAGGCGGCGACAGCAAACGAGATCAGCCGGAGCGCCCGCGAGGCGGCGGTGCGCACCGATGGTGTCGGAACCAGTATCGCCGAGGTCGCCGGGACCGCGGACACCTCTGCCGGCTCCGCCCGCTCGGTCCTGTCCGCGACGACCACGTTCGATCAGCAGATGGAGCAGGTCACCAAGGCGGTTCAGGACTTCCTGATCGAAGTCAGGCGGATCTGACGACCGGTGGCGTCAGGGCCCAGCGCAGGGCATCGGGCAGGCGGATCGCCCGCCCGTTCTTGACGCAGGCGACCACGACTTCGGCCCGAACCAGGATGTCGTCGCCGCGGCGCACCTCCTGCGTCAGATGCATCGAGGCCCCCCGCAACTCGCTCGACCAGGTCAGCACGTCGATCCAGTCGTCCATGCGGGCAGGCTTGAGGAAATCGAGGCTCATCTTCCGCACGACGAAGACGAGGCCGGCGCCCTCGGCGTGCATCTCGGACTGGTCGCCCGCGAGCGCGCGCAGCAACTCGGTGCGCCCCCGTTCCATGAAGCGCAGGTAGCTCGCGTGATAGACGAAGCCCGAGAAGTCGGTGTCCTCGTAATAGATCCGCACCGGGAGCCGGTGCGCGTTCTCTGGGGGCGCTGACGTCATGGAGATCCGGTTCCGAAGAGGCACCGGTGTCTAGCGGTTCGCTCCCTGCGTGGCGAGACGACAAGCCTACCCGCGGCGCAGCGGCGGCGGGTTCCGGAGCAACGAGGGCCGCCCCCTCCTCGGGAACGGCCCTCTTCGAACGTCGGATGGGAGTGGATCAGCCGCCGATGCGGTTGGCGAGGCTCGCCGAGTGGGCGTGCTCGTCGGCGATGTAGGGCAGCGCCTCGTTGGCGAAGGCCCGGCCGGCGGCGCTGTCGCCGTTGCGGGCGTAGCTGCTGTAGAGGGCGAGCGTGCGGGCATCCGAGCGGGCCTGCCCGTCGATATAGGCGCGATCGAACGCACGGGCGGAGCGGGCCGAGCGCAGGCGCTCGAGGCGCTGCTGGCCGTTCGGGCCGAGGGCGACGCGGCGGCCCGGCTCGCCCGGGCTGTTGTCCACGAGGCCGATGCCGCCGAGCACGCCGCCGACGATGCCGGTGCCGATGTTGGCCGCCAGCGTCACCGGGGCGAGGACAACGCCGACCGGGTTGTCGAGGCGGGTCGGAATGCCTTGGCTGTCGGAGACGACACGGCCGGTGGCGGTGAGCGAGGTACCCTCGGGCAGCAGCGCCTTGGTGGTGGCCTCGCGCTCGACCAGCACGCGGTTGGCGTAGTTGCGGACGCGCGGGTTGCGGGAGCGCTCAAGGGCGATCCGGCTCGCCTCGATACTGGTGGCATCCGAGCGCAGCGCCTCGGCGCGGAAGTCGCGGGTATCGGTGGCAGCACGCCCGATCGGCGCGTCGGCGCCGATGCGCAGCGGCAGGGCGTCCTGGGCCAAAGCGGGCGTGGCGAGGGCGGCGACGGACAGGCCGAGGGCGGCCAGGACGGTCGTCTTCATGGTGGATGTTTCCTTGAAGGTCGTGCTGGAATCGTTCGTTGGGCCGGCGCTCGCACGGAGCGGGGTCGCGCTTCCAACCGGTGCAGCACATTCCTGTTCCGCATGCGCACAAGGCTGTGATCACAGGATCCAGAGCGTGAGCAGCGCAGGCAGCATGCCAACGCACCGTCAGAAAATCATCCGATAAGACAATCGGTTGGCGGCTAGCGCTCTACCTTGCTGTCGACGGGTCCCAGCCTCCGCCGACGGGAGGTGAGACCATCATTCGACACTCTGCTCTATTCTGCTATGCAAAAAATGCATGCTCGGCGGCGGCGTTTCCCGCGTCGCCGAGATCGACGACGACGATCTCCGGCGGCACGCCGAGGCGGACCGGGGCGATGCTGTTGCCGAGGCCACCCGAGACGATGAGATCGGTCTGCTCGCGGACGTGTCCGTAGGCGAAGCGGTTGCCGTAGCGCGAGGGCACCACGGGGGAGCGGCCGAACAGGCGCACCTGCCCGCCATGGGTATGGCCGGACAGGGTGAGCGCGATCCGGGGCGGCACCTGCGGGAAGATGTCGGGCTCGTGCGCCATCAGGATCGCCGGAGCGCCGTCCGGGATCTTCGCCAGCGTTCCGGGCAGGTCGTCGATGCCGATGCGCGGGTGGCCGTGGCGCTTTCGGCCCGGCAGGAAGGCGAGCTGATCGCCGAGCCCGGCGAGCCAGACCGCATGCCCTCCGATCGCAAGGGGCACGGCGTCGTTCTCCAGCACCCGGATGCCGGCCCGCTTCAACGCCTCACCGGCGATGGTCGGGCCCGTGCCGCGGGCCTGCGCCGTCTTGTCCTCCCACCAATCGTGGTTGCCGAGAATGGCGTGTGTGCCCAGCGGCGCCGACAGTCTCCCGAGAACCGGCGCCCATTCGGCGGCGTCGACATAGCGCGTGACGAGGCGCATGCCGGAGACATAATCGCCGAGCAGCACGATCACGTCGCCCCGAAGCGCGTTGGCCGCCGCGACGATGCCCTCGATGCGCGCAAGCGACATCCACGGCTCGCAGGCATGGATGTCGGCAAGCGCGACGATCCGCAGGCGCAGGCCCGAAGGCCAGGGGCCGGACGGCCGCAGGCGGTAGCGCGTCACGGTGAGCCGCATCGGCTCGACGCCGACGGCGTAGGCGCCCGTACCGGCGCCGGTCAGGGCCGTCGCGCCGAGCCCGATCAGCACCGTCCGGCGGGTGATGGAGACCGGACTTCGGCGGCCGTTCTCAGGCATCCGGGTCGTCGCTGGCGCCGAACAGGCCGAACTGCGTGCCCGGATCGCGCCGGGGCTCGGCGAAGCCCATGTGCCGGAAGGCGTGGGGAGTCAGCACCCGCCCGCGGGGCGTGCGCTGCACGAAGCCCTTCTGGATCAGGTAGGGCTCGATGATGTCCTCGATGGCGTCGCGCGGCTCGGAGAGCGCCGCGGCGATCGTCTCGATGCCGACCGGGCCGCCGCCGAAGGAGGCGGCGATCAGGGTCAGGTACTTGCGGTCCATCACGTCGAGGCCGACGGGATCGACGTCGAGCATCTGCAAGGCCCGGTCGGCGATGGCGCGGCTGACGGTCTGCGCATCTTCGACGATGGCGAAGTCGCGCACCCGGCGCAGCAGGCGGCCGGCGATGCGCGGTGTGCCGCGGGCGCGTTTGGCGATTTCGTTGGCGCCCTCCTCCGACATGCCGAGGCCGAGCACCCGCGCCCCGCGGCGGACGATGAGTTCGAGCTCGTCGATCTCGTAGAATTCGAGACGGATCGGGATCCCGAAGCGGTCGCGCAGCGGCGTGGTGAGCAGACCGGCGCGGGTGGTGGCGCCGACGAGGGTGAATTTCGGCAGTTCGATCTTCACCGAGCGGGCGGCCGGGCCTTCGCCGATGATGAGGTCGAGCTGGTAATCCTCCATCGCCGGATAGAGGATTTCCTCCACCGCCGGATTGAGGCGGTGGATCTCGTCGATGAACAGGACGTCACGCTCTTCCAGGTTCGTAAGCTGCGCCGCGAGGTCGCCGGCCTTGGCGATGACCGGACCGGAGGTCGAGCGGAAGTTCACCCCGAGTTCGCGGGCGACGATCTGCGCCAGCGTGGTCTTGCCCAGGCCGGGTGGGCCGACGAACAGGACGTGGTCGAGGGCTTGGCCGGTCTTTTTGGCCGCCTCGATGAAGATCTGCATGTTGGCGCGCGCCGCCCGCTGCCCGATGAACTCGGCGAGGCTCAAGGGACGGATCGACTGATCGACGTCGTCCGCTCTGCGCTCGGGATTCAACAGGGTCTTGCCCGGCTTCGAGGGTCTGTCTTCGCTCACGGGGGTCTCGCGGGGCGGCGTCTTCGCCAGCGTTTTGCACATCCCGCGCGCCCACACCACCGCGGCGAAAGCGACCCCGGCGGCGTGCTTCGGCACACCCCGCCTCGGCCCCTCGAAGCGACTTGGTAACCAACCGCGTCGATGATCGCGCCGTGCACCCGACGAGATCCGCGATGCGACACGTTCTCTCCGCCCCGCGCGGCCCCCGCCGCGCCCGGCTCATCGGCGGCACCGGCGCCGCGCTCGCCCTGTTGCTCGCCGCTCCGCTGCAGGCCGAGCCTGCCCCTGAGCCCGATTCCCGCATCAACCTGCGGATCGAGCCGAAGGCCGAGGGCGCGCCCGAACCGAAGCGCGAGTTGCGGGCCGATCCGAAGCCCGAGCCGCGGCCGGAGAAGGCGGAGGCCCGATCCGAGCCGAAACCGGACCCGAAAGCCGATCCGAAGACGGAGCGCCCGACCGCCGACACGGTGGCCGTTCCGACCGACGCGCCGCCGGCCAAGAAGGCATCGCGGGAACTCCCGCCGGTCGTCTATGCCCGCGTTTCCGAGGATCCGCTGCCGACCTACACGGCGCAGACCTTCGTCGATACGATGCGCGCGGCCGAGCGCTATCAGGTCTATGCCGAGGCCGGCGGCTGGAAGACGCTGCCCGCCGACTTTGCGCCGAAGCCCGGCGACAGCCACCCGGCGATCCCGTCCTTACGCCACCACCTGACGCTCACCGGCGACCTCCCCGCCGACGCGCCGCCCTCCGACCGCTACGACCCGCCGCTGGTGGCCGCGGTGAAAGCCTTCCAGGCCCGGCACGGCCTGCCCGATGCCGGCATCCTCGGCCGGCTGACGCTGAACGCCCTCAACGTGCCGGCGGACACCCGCCAGCGGCAGTTGCGCGCCTCGGCGCAGCGGCTGATGGGCTCGAATTTCGGTTTCGGCGAGCGCTACGTCACCGTGAACATCCCATCCGCTACGGTCGAGGCGGTGGAGAACGGCACCGTCACGCGCCGCTACGTCGCCGTTGTCGGCTCGCCCGACAAGCAGACGCCCGCGGTCGAGACCCGCATCACCGACGTGAACCTCAACCCGACCTGGACCGTGCCCGTCTCGGTGATCCGCAACGAGATCATCCCGACGATGCGCAAGAACCCCGGCTATCTCGCCAAGAACCGCATCCGCATCCTCGGCCCCGGTGGCGTCGAAGTCGATCCGACGACGATCGACTGGAACACGCAGAAGGCGGTCAACTACACGCTGCGCCAGGATTCCGGCCTCGACAACTCGCTCGGGCAGATCCGCATCGACATGCCGAACCGGCACGCGATCTACATGCACGACACGCCCTCGAAATCGCTGTTCGCGGGTTCGGTGCGGTTCCACTCGCACGGCTGCGTCCGCGTGGGCCAAGTGAAGGAATTCGCCGCATGGCTGCTCCAGGGCACCGAGGGGCCGAACGGCGCCGGCTCGACCTGGGGGCCGATCGAGATCGAGACGGCCATCGCCGCGGGCGAGCGGCGCGACGTGAAACTGGTGAAGCCGACGCCGGTCGCCTTCGTCTATCTCACCGGCTACGCGACCTCGGACGGCCGGGTTCATTTCCGCGACGACATCTACGGTCTCGATACGCCCCCGGCCCCGGCGGCAGCCACGCCGAATGCGCCCGATGTGACGACGACGGGTGCCATCACGCCCCGCGCGACCGCACCGAGCCCGGTGCCGCGCCCCGCGCCTCCCGCGACGCAGGGCGCGCCCGCCAAGCCGGCTTCCGCCGATCCCGGTTCCGCCAAGCTCGGCCCGAGCAGGCCCAGCCCGAACAAGCCCATCACGGGCCGGCCGGCACCGATCGGGGCCGCGCCCGCCGCGGCGCCGGCCGCCACCGGCCTCCCGGCTCCGCCGAAGCCGCAGGCGCGAAAGGCCGTGCCCCCCGCCCGCGCGCCCGAGGGCGACCCGGTCCCGCTTCCGCCCGGACTCGTCGGCGGGCGCGGCTGACGTTTAATCCGGTGCCTGCGTCCCATCCACAGCAGCGCTGCCATGCGAGGCGGAACAAAGCCTCTCGCTTCCTCATTCTGCCGATCGAGTGCCGGTGCGGTTGTCGCCGGCGGATATACGATTGCAGAGTGTGAGGATTGTTCCCTATGGCCAAGGCTAAGCTGCGTGTTGCCAGCGATCGGCTCAACACCCCGACCGATCTCGACCCGAACGACGTCGCGAAGATCTCCGAGGGCCTGACCGTCCTCCTGTCGGATCTCTTCGCGCTCTACATCAAGACCAAGAACTTCCATTGGCATGTCAGCGGTCCGAATTTCCGCGACTACCACCTGCTGCTCGACGAGCAGTCGCAGCAGATCTTCGCGATCATCGACGCGGTGGGCGAACGCGCCCGCAAGATCGGCGGCACCACCCTGCGCTCGCTCGGTCAGGCCGAGCAGCTCAAGCGCGTTCCGGACAACAACGCCGACTACGTGAGCCCGCTGGAGATGCTCAAGGAGCTGCGCGACGACAACAAGGCGCTGACCGCCAACATGCGCGAGCTGCACGGTGTCACCGACGACGCCAAGGACGTCTCGACCACCAGCCTGCTGGAGGAGTGGATCGATCAGTCCGAGGAGCGCACGTGGTTCCTCTACGAGGCGACCCGCGAGGCCACCGATAGCGGCCACTGACCGCTCCTTGCGATCGAACTGAAAAGGGCTGCCGATCCGGCGAGGGTCGGCAGCCCTTTCGTTTCGCGGGGTCGTCCGGCGTCTCGCCTATTCCACGACCTTGAGCGTGGCCTTCACCAGGGTCGGATCGTCCGGCATCGGTTCCTCCGTGAAGCCGAGATGGCGGCAGACCGCCCGCATCGGCCGGTTCTCGGCCAGCACGCTGCCCTCGACCACGGCGATGCCCTCGGCCCGAGCCCAGTCGATCATCATCCGCATCAGGGCGACGCCGAGGCCCGTCCCCTTGATGTCGGAGCGCACGAGGATCGCGAACTCGCCCGTATCGTGGTTGGCGTTGGCGTGAAGGCGCACCGCGCCGAGCATGCGCCGATCCTCCTCCGCCGCCTCGTCGATGGCGACGAAGGCGATGGCGCGAGAATAGTCGAGCTGGGTCAGCCGGGCGAGGAAGGCGTGGTTGAAGTCGCGCACCGGCGCGAAGAACCGCAGCCGCACATCCTCCGGGTCCACCTGTGCGAAGAAATCCCGGAACATGTCCTCGTCGTCGGGCCGCACCGGCCGAACTTGGACGCAGCGCTCGCCCACATCGAGCCGTCGCTCCCAGTCGGACGGATAGGGCCGGATCGCGAAGCGCGGATGCCAGTTGCCGCGGCGGCGCTCCGAGGGGATCGGCTCCGGCGCGATGCGCACGCGTGCGTCGAGGGCGATCGCGCCGTCGGCATCGGCGAGCAGGGGGTTGATGTCGAGTTCGCGCACCGCCGGCAGGTCGGCGGCGAGCTGGGCGAGCTTCACCAGCAACAGGGCGATCGCCGGCAGGTCGGCCGCCGGCACGTCGCGATAGGCTTCGAGCCGCCGCGCCACGCGGGTTCGGCCGATCAACTCGCTGGCGAGCGCAAGATCGAGGGGCGGCAGCGCCAGCGCCCGGTCGTCGATGACCTCGACCGCGGTGCCGCCGCGGCCGAACACCACGACGGGGCCGAAGACCGGATCCTCGGCCAGCCCCGCGATCAGCTCCCGCCCCTGCGGCCGGCGCAGCATCGGCTGCACGGCGAAGCCCGCCACCCGCGCGTCGGGCCGCAGCTCCCTGACCCGCGCGATCATGGCATGCGCCGCCTCGCGCACGTCGGCCTCCGAGGTGAGGCCGAGGCGCACGCCGCCGACCTCCGACTTGTGCACCACGTCCGGCGAGACGAGCTTGAGCACGACGGTGCCGCCGCCCGCGATCAGCGGCCACGCCGCCGCCGCCGCACCGTCGGGATCGGGCGCCAGGGTGACCGGCACCGAGACGATGCGATAGGCCGTCAGCAGCTCGGTCACCGCGTGGGGGTCGAGCCAGGTGCGGCCCTCGACCAGCGCTTCGTCCACGATGCGGCGGGCGACGGCGACGTCCGGCGAGAAATCGCGCGGCAGGGCGTCGGGGGTGCGCATCAGGTCAGTCTGCGCCTCGCGGTAGCGCACGAGGTGCAGGAAACCCTCCACCGCGTCGGCATCCGTGGCGAAGAGCGGGATCTTGGCTTCCGCGTAGATCGCGCGGATCGCCGCATCCTCTCCGATCGAGACGGCGAAGACCGGCTTGCGGCGCCCGGCCGACCGGCCCCTGGCGACGGTGCCGGCCACGGCCTCCGCGACTTCGCGGCTGCCCGCCCGCGCCGTCGGCACATGGACCGAGACGACGGCGTCGCTGTCGCGGCCGGCGAGCAGCGGCTCCAGGGCGCGGACGTAATCCTCCGGCACCGCGTCGATGCCGAGATCGAGGGGATTGTTCAGCCGGCCGTGCCGCACCGGCGCGAGGCGTTCCAGCGTCTCGCGGGAAGGCTCCGCCAGCGTGCCGCCGAGATCGGCCAGCCGGTCGGCGGCCAAGGCGCCGATGCCGCGGCCGTTGGAGACGATCATCAACCGATTGCCGGGGAAGGGCCGCTGGCGCCCCAGTGTCTCGACGGCGGAGAACATCGCGTCGAGCCCGTCGACCGCGAGCAGGCCGGCCCGCCGGAACGCCGCCTCGTAGACCGCACCGGGCCGGGCGAGCGCGCCGGTATGGGTCTCCGGCCGGCGGCCCGGCGCCTCGTGGCGGCCGGTGCGCAGCACCACGACCGGCTTGGCGCGCGCCGCGGCCCGGGCCGCCGTGAGGAATTTGCGCGCATCCGCCACGTGGTGCAGCGAGAGGATGATCGCGCGGGTGTGATAGTCCTCGGCGAAGTGGTCGAGGCAATCGGCGATGTCGACATCGGCGGAGCGGCCGAGCGTCATCACCGCCGAGAAGCCGACGCCGTGCCGCCATCCCCACTCGGCGATGGCCGAGGCGACGGTCCCCGATTGCGAGATCAGGGCGAGATCTCCCGGCTTCGGCGGCCGGGCAAGCAGGGTCGCGTTGAGGCCGCGGGCCGGCACGCTCAGGCCGATGCTGTCGGGCCCGATCAGCCGCAGGCCGTACCGCCGTGCCGCCGCCTGGGCCGCGCCGACCGGAGCCGCCTCGCCGTCGCCGAGATGGGCGGAGAGGATCACCGCCGCGGCGGCACCGATCCGTCCGGCTTCCTCGACGATGTCCGGCACCGCCGCCGGGGGCGTGGCGACCATCACCAGATCGGGAGGCTGCGGAATGTCGGCGAGGCGCGGGCTGCAGGGCAGCCCGTCGACGCTGGTCTCGCGCGGATGGACCGGAACGATCTCGCCGGCGAACCCGCCTGCGCGCAGGCCGTCGATGATCGCCCGCCCGACGGAGCCGGGCCGGTCCCCCGCTCCGACCACGGCGATGCGGCGCGGGGCGAGCAGAGCCTCGAATCGATAGGTGCTCATGGGCCGCCTATACCATCCCGCGGCGTGAGGCCGAGCGTCAAACTGCCCCGCGAATGGATTACGGACGGCCATGCCTCCGCGGCGGAAGCGCGAACGACGCGTTCTGCTCGAACCTCAACGGTCGATGCGCGCTCTCGGCGAGGGGCCTATCGGCCGGTTTCGCCGACACGCCGCTGCGGATAGGGTCGTGTCCGGTCGGGGCACCTGTGGGTTTGCTCGCGCCCGACCGGTCCCCGTCCGAAGGAGTTGCCCGTGCCGTCTTTCGCGATGCGCCAAGGGATGGTCGAGGCCATGCGCCGCATGCTCGATCTCGGCCTCAGTCAGGGGACCTCGGGCAATCTCTCGGTCCGGTCGGGCGCGGGCTTCCTCGTCACCCCCTCCGGGATCCCGGCGGAGCAGCTCAGCCCCGACGACCTCGTCCTCATGGATTTCGACGGAAGCTGGGACCACCCGCTGGCGCCCTCCTCCGAGTGGCGCTTCCACCGCGACATCCTCGCGGCCCGGCCGGAGATCGGAGCGGTCGTCCACGCCCATCCGCCCTATGCCACGGGTTTCGCGATCTGCGGGCGTGAGATCCCCGCGGTGCATTACATGATCGCCATGGCCGGCGGGCCGACCATCCGCTGCGCCCCTTACGCCCCCTATGGCACCCAGCGCCTTTCCGACTTCGCCCTCGATGCCCTTGAGGGCCGCAGCGCCTGCCTGCTCGCCAACCACGGCATGATCGCCACGGGTCCGAACCTGTCGAAGGCGATGTGGCTCGCCGTCGAGGTCGAGGCCCTGTGCCGCCAATACGCCATCGCGCTGCAGGTCGGCACGCCGGTGGTGCTGACCGATGCGGAGGTGGCCGAGACGGTCGAGCGTTTCCGATCCTATGGCCCGCGGGAAAAATCCGCTTGATGCGGCCGAGGTCGCGGAAGGCGCTTCTCCCTCGGCCGCAACGGCCGCAATTCGTGGCGTCGCATTCGGCTGCGCAGGTCTCGATCGGCGTTCCGCGACATCTTGTCCGACGTCGGGCGTTGCTTCTCCGCGCAATGCGGCGACGCCGAATTGCCACCGCAGCATCTCGCTGTGTCACATATTTCCTGTGTCCTGCCTGGATCACGGCGTCTGGCGAAATCGACGGGCGACCGCGGCGAATCCGGACCTAGATTTCTTCTAGGTTGTGTTGATGCGGCTTTTTGCCGCCTAACTCATCTTAAGGTTGCGTTCTCGACCGCGCGTTCCGCGAAGAGGCGAGGTTCAGCTATCCGGGTTGCGGCCGAGAGCGGCGTTCCAATGCCGTGAATGGTGAGACCCGGCACACTACGCAGTTGCACTCCCGTGCAAGCGCAGACTCCGCTGCTTTCGCGGCAGCTATGTGGAGTTCTGCATACGTGGTTTGCCGCAATAGCTCCGTTCGTTGGGCAAAAGTCCAATTGTTTTTTTACAAGCGTTAAAAACCGTCTTGCGGCCGGATGCATCAAAGGTTAAATCCTGCGTCATTCAGCGCAGACACTCGGTGCTCGGCAATGAAGGCGTCGTCCACGCGACGCGTATTGATGTTCGTCGTTTGCACATATCGGAAGGGATATTGAGGATGTCGCTTGAGGATGACTCCGCTGGCGATCACGTGGGCTTGGTTGTCGATATCGTGTCGGCCTACGTCGGGAATAACTCCCTGGCGGTCGGGGAATTGCCCGGACTGATCACAGCGGTCCACGGCGCTCTTGCGCAATTGTCGAACAAGCCCGCCGAACCTGAAGAGCCGCCTCTGGTTCCGGCCGTATCGATCCGCCGCTCGATTCAGCAGGACTTTCTGATCTGCCTTGAGGATGGCAAGAAGTTCAAGTCGCTCAAGCGGCATCTTCGGACGCGTTACAACCTCTCGCCCGATGAGTATCGTGCGCGCTGGAACCTGCCGGACGATTATCCGATGGTGGCGCCAAGCTACGCCGCGACGCGATCGGAACTGGCGCGGACCATGGGACTCGGCCAACAGCGCCGGAAATGGCCCGCCAAGGTCGCGCCGGAAGCCTCCTCGGAGCCGGTTCAGGAGAACAGGGCGGCTGCGCCCCGCCGCAGCGGCCGGGCCCGTTCCGGCGACGCGGCCTGAGCCCGTCTCAGACATCGGTCGCCTACGCGCCGGGCGGCGGGTCCGCTCGGACGAGGCTTATCCACACGCGATGCGTTCCGGCCCCTTAGGGGCCGGCCGGACGCAGCCTCGCCGTTAGAGGTCGGGCAACGCCTGGGCCGGACAGTGCCCCGTGAATTCCGGGCGTGGTCCCGGCCTCTCGCGGGAAACATGATGTCCGGCCGGTCTCCCACCGTCACGCGTCTGTTCTGGACCCTGGTCCTCGGGGGCGCCGCCGGTTTCCGCTACGGGGCCCCGGCCTTGGCCGCCACGGGGGCGGCCTGCCTCGCGATCCTCCTTCACCGCCTCGACCGCCCGCGCCGGTTCCGCTCCCTCGTGCGCCGCATCGCCCGGCGCCACGCGGCGACGCTGGCCCTGCGGCGATGGCAGGAGCGCTTCCTCGATGCCTATGGCAACACGATCGAGGATGGCTGGCTGCGCGAGCGCGCGTATTTCGTCGAGCGCACCATCCTGCCGCTCGTGGAGGCACGCGGCTTTTCCGACTACGTCGACCCGCGTTTCGATCAGATGGAGGCGATCGTCGAGCGGGTGGCCAGCGGCTACGCCCTTCCCGACGCGATCGACACGCCGGAGGATGGCGTCGCCTACGAGCGCTACTGCGCCGAGCTTCTGGGCGAAGCGGGCTGGGACGCCCGGCCGACGGGAGCCAGCGGCGACCAGGGCTGCGACGTGATCGCCGAGAAGGCGGGCGTGCGGCTCGTCGTGCAGTGCAAGCGCTACGCCCGACCGGTCGGCAATGCGGCTGTGCAGGAGGTGGCGGCGGCCGCCCTGCACTGGTCCGGCGACATGGCGGCCGTCGTCTCGAATGCCGGCTTCACGCCCGCCGCCCGCAAGCTCGCTGGCACCACCGGCGTGCTCCTTCTGCACCACGACGACCTGTCGGGCCTCGCGCCCGCGCGGCGGGCGGGCCGCCGGACGGTGACGGCCGGACGCTGAGCGGCGCCTACTCCGCCGGAACCGGCCGGCCGGACGGCAGCGCGACGGCCTTCCGGCGCACGGACAGGCGCGCGGCGCGCTTGCGCCACCAGATCACGACGCCGGTGACCGAGAGCATCGCCACGACGAGGCCCATGAGCGAGATCAGGATGCGCCCCGGCAGGCCGAGGATGCGGCCGGAATGGATCGGGAACTGCGCCTGCACGAAGATGTCGGCGGCGGTGCCGACCCAGGGCTGGCGGTCGCCGATCACCCGTCCGTCCCCTCCGTCGAAGTAGATCGCCGCCGGGCCGACGCCCGCCGCGCCGTGATCGTCGCCGGGCTCGAAGTAACGGGCGGTGTAGAAGCCCTGCATCGGCGTGTAGGCGAGCGCGCCGACCGGCTCCTTCCAGCCGCGGCGCTGCCCCTCTGCCTGCGCCGCGTCGAGGATTCGGGCGTAATCCACCCCCGGCTCGATCGGCTTGAGCGGCGAGACGAAGGGTCGGGTGTTCGACGGCTCGGGCGTCACCTGCGAGACGCTCGACATCAGCGGCAGGAACACCTCGCGGTAGAGATTGAGCGAGAACGCCGTGAAGGCGAGCAGGAACAGCAGGGCGAAGGTCCAAAGGCTGAAGGCGCGGTGCAGGTCGAACGTCATGCGGTAGGCGCTGCCCGAGGTCTTCACCTTCCAGGCGGGCTTCCAGCGCGACCACCAGCCCCGGCCGAGCTGCCGCTCCACCGGCGCCGGTCGCGCGGGATTGGCGCCCTTGCGCACCGGCAGCGTGAGATAGAAGCCGACGAACGAGTCGAGGGTCCAGACCACGGCGATGATGCCGAGCAGCCAGATGCCCCAGCGCTCCTCGCCCCACATCTCCGGCAGGTGCAGGGAGAAGTGCAGCTTGTACAGGAAGGAGATCAGCGTCTCACGGGTGATCGGCCAGACCTGGCCCCATTCCCGCCGGCCGAGTTCGGCCCCCGTGACGGGGTCGAGGAAGACCTGATTGTAGCCGAGCGTGTGCAGCCTGCCCGTCGCCGCATCGACCCGCGGCACCACGAACAGCGACAGCGAGTCGCCCGGTTCGGCCGCCAGCGGGACATAGGCGACGCGGGCACCCGGCTCGCGGGCCTCGAACCGCCGCGCGAGATCGAGGGCGGGGATCGCCGCGCCGCGGCTTTCGACCGTGTGGAGATGCGGATTGAGCCAGTCGTCGAGCTCGTGATCCCACGAGATCACCGCGCCGGTGAGACCCGCCACCAGCAGGAAGGCGGCGATGGCGAGACCGGCCCAGCGGTGCAGCAGAACGAAAACGGAGCGCGCCATCCAACCCTCGAGCCTCGTTCGGCGACGGCTTCGCGCCATCGGCCAAGGATAGGGCCATCCGGTCCCTGGACGAGCGGCCCCGGTCCGGTTCAGTCCGGCTCCCGACGCGGCAGCCATGCGGGCGCTGCGGGAGCGGACCTTCGATAAGGGCAGTCACGCCGATGCGCCAGCCCTTGCTCGATCCTTTGGCCAGCCGTTGGATCGTGCGCCAGCCGATCACGCGTGAAGATCCGGTAAAGGCAGGGCGGGCCTGATCGGGCTGGCTTAACAACCCTTAAACCCGCCGCATTTACTGTCTCTGTCGAGAAGGGGCGAAGGGCCGTGCCGCGGTGCGAGCCGGCAGTCCCGTTCAAGGGAATCGATCCGGCGGGGCGTGCCTGCGCGCGGATCCCGAGAGGGAGCACGGTCGCGGAAGGCTCAGATCCTTCGAGGATCGGCGGCCCCGGACGCATGGAACGCATGGCGCAGTCTCGCGGACGCAAACCACGCAGCGAACCCACCTTCGACATCCCGGAGGGGAGCGAGCCGGGCCGCCTCGACGTGCGCCTGTCGCGCAATGACCGCTCCGCGGGCGGGCAGCGGGCGTCAGCCGGTCGCTCCGCGCCGGCACCGAAGGCGCGTGCCCGCAAGGCGTCCGGTGGCGGCAGTGGTCGGCGCCCGCCGCGGCGGCGCTCCTGGCTCGGCCGTCTGGTCTATGCCGGCGTGGTTCTCGGCATCTGGGCGGCGATCGGGCTCGCCGGCCTCATCGCCTACCATGCCTCGCAGTTGCCGCCGATCGACCAGCTCGCCGTTCCGAAGCGCCCGCCCAACATTGCGATCCTCGCCAGCGACGGCAGCCTGCTCGCCAATCGCGGCGAGACCGGCGGCCGGGTGGTCTCCATCAAGGAATTGCCGCCCTATCTGCCGCGCGCCTTCGTCGCCATCGAGGACCGGCGCTTCTACGACCATTTCGGCATCGACCCGATCGGCGTCGCCCGCGCCATCGCGCAGAACCTGACCCGGCGCGGCGTCGCCCAGGGCGGTTCGACCCTGACCCAGCAGCTCGCCAAGAACCTGTTCCTGACGCCCGAACGCTCCGCCTCGCGAAAGATCCAGGAGGCGATCCTGGCGCTGTGGCTGGAGCACAAATACACCAAGGACGAGATCCTCGAACTCTATCTGAACCGGGTCTATTTCGGGGCCGGCGCCTACGGCGTCGAGGCGGCGGCGCAGCGCTATTTCGGCAAGCCCGCCAAGAACGTGACCCTGGCCGAGGCGGCCATGCTCGGCGGCCTCGTGCAGGCGCCCTCGCGGCTCGCGCCCAACCGCAACCTGAAGGCGGCCCAGGCCCGTGCGGCCCAGGTGCTTGCGGCGATGGAGGAACTGGGCTTCGCCAAGGGCGCCGATGCCAAGGTCGCGCTGGCCCAGCCCGCTCGACCGGCCTCGACCCGCGGCGGCGGCTCGCCGAACTACGTCGCCGACCTCGTGATGGACGTGCTCGACGACTTCCTGCCGAAGTTCGACGACGACATCGTCGTCGCCACCACCGTGGATGCGAGCCTGCAGACGGCGGGCGAGAAGGCGCTCACCGACGAACTCAACAGCAAGGGCGCCCGCTACAACGTCGCCCAGGGCGCCCTCGTCTCGATGCGGCCGGACGGGGCGATCCGCGCCCTCGTCGGCGGGCGGGACTACGCGCAGAGCCAGTTCAACCGCGCCACCACGGCGCGGCGCCAGCCGGGCTCGGCCTTCAAGCCCTTCGTCTACCTCGCCGCCGTCGAGCGTGGCCTGACACCGGACACGATCCGCGAGGATGGACCGGTGCGGATCGGCAACTGGGCGCCGGAGAACTACTCGCACAATTACCGCGGCCCGGTCTCCTTACGCGAGGCGCTGGCGCTGTCGCTCAACACCGTGGCGGTGAAACTCGGCCAGGAGGTCGGGCCGAAGGCGGTGGTGCAGACCGCGCAGCGCCTCGGCATCTCCTCGCCGCTTCAGGCGAACGGCTCGATCGCGCTCGGCACCTCCGAGGTGACGCCGCTCGAACTGGTGGGCGCCTATTGTGCCTTCGCCAATGGCGGGACCGGGGTGATCCCCTACGTCATCGCCAACATCAAGAGCGCGACCGGCAAGGTGCTGTACAAGCGCGGCGAGGGCGGGCTCGGCCGCGTCATCGATCCCAACGCCGTCGGCATGATGAACGCCATGATGCACGACGTCTTCACCATGGGCACCGCGAAGAAGGCCGACATCCCCGGCTGGGAACTGGCCGGCAAGACCGGCACCAGCCAGGAATTCCGCGATGCGTGGTTCGTCGGCTACTCCGCCACGCTGGTGACCGGCGTCTGGCTCGGCAACGACGACGGCGAGCCGACCAAGCGGGCCTCGGGCGGCAGCCTGCCGGTGGACATCTGGAAGGCCTACATGACGACGGCCCTCAAGGGCGAGAAGCCGGTGGGCCTGCCGGGCCTGAACCGCTGGCGCGCGCCGCGGCCAGAGGCGCCGCAGCCTGAGCGCGAGTCCGGCCCCGGCGGCCTGATCGGCGCCCTGCTCGGCGAGCCGGAGCAGACCGCCTCCGCCCTCCCCCCGCGCTCTGTCGGCCGGGAACGAGGCCCGAGCCGGGATGACCGCAACTTCCTCGAGAAGCTGTTCGGGGTCGGCGAATAGGCTTTGCTCAAACTTCCCGGAGGGTGCGGTTAATCCCTCCCGCTCCCCTGCGGGAGAGAAAAAATTCGGGTGCCGTTCGGAGACGGCCTGTGACCGTGCGCCACATTCGCGCCACGTTGCAGGCATGACCCTTCGGCGGTCTGGAGAGGGCCGGGGTTGCGCCGGCCTCTCCGGATTGCCGACAGAAGGAGCCCCCGTGTCGACCCGTCTGCCCGACCGTTGCCCGCATGGCCCCAGGGCCGCCGCGAACGGGCCGGGCGCTTCCTTCTCCGTCGGCCGCCGGAGCCCGATCTGATGCTGCCGCACCATCGCTGGTTCTGGCTCCTGATCTTGCTCGCCGCGGGCGGTGCGGGGCTGCTCTACAACGTCATCTTCGCCGGCGGCGCCTCCCCGGCGGCGGGCTTCACCTACGGCCTGTGCGTCGGCATCTCGGCGCTGGCCTTCGACCGGGGTGTGTTGCTAGCGGGCGTCCAGTCGCGCATCCGCCGCCTGCCCGCCGGGCTCTACGTCGTTGCGGCGGAACTCTCCTACGTGGCGATGATCGTCGTCGGCAACGCGCTCGGCGGCTTCGTCGTCTGGCTGCTCGGGCTGACCGGCGACAGCCTGGAAGAGGCGGTGCGCACCACGCCGCGGGTGCTGGCCTACGCGCTCGCCGTCTCCGCGCTCCTCGTCTTCGTGATCCGCATGCGCGACCTGATCGGCGGCGAGGTCTTCATCAACTTCCTCGTCGGCCGCTACCATCGCCCGGTGGAGGAGGAACGCATCTTCCTGTTCCTCGACGTGGTCGGCTCCACCGCCTTCGCCGAAACCCATGGCGACCTGCGCGCGCAGGAATATCTCAGCGCCGTCTTCGCGACGCTCGCCGAGCCGGTGCGCCGCTTCTACGGCTCGACCGACGACTATATCGGCGATCTGGCCATGATCACGTGGCCGATGGAGCGGGGCCTGAAGGATGCGCGCTGCGTCGAGTGCCTGTTCGCGGTGCGCGAGCGCATCGAGGCGGAGGCGGAAGCCTGGGAGGCGCGCTTCGGCACCGTGCCGCGGCTCCGGGCGGGCCTGCATGGCGGCCCGGTGGTGACGGCGGAAGTTGGGGTGGACCGGCACAAGATCGCCTATTTCGGCGACGCCGTGAACGTCGTCGCCCGGGTCGAGGCCCTGTGCCGCCCGCTCGGCGTCGATACGCTAATCTCGGAGGATCTGCTGGCCCGCCTGCCGCGGCTACCCGAGGGCGTCGTCGTGCGCCCCCTCGGCACCCACGCCCTGCGCGGCCGCGGCCAGCCGCTCTCGGTCGCGACGCTCGAACGCGACGGGGCGCGTCCGCTCACCGAGGATCCGGCGCCGCGGATCGCCGCCGCGCCGTAGGGTCCGCTCTCAGCCGGCGCGCAGCAGCAGCAGAAGCGCCGCGACGGTCATGACGGCGAGCGTCGCCAGGATGCCGCCGCCGCGGCAGGCGAACTGGCGCGGCGAATTCGTCGGCGCGAACATGCCGATCGGGTGCAGGATGCGCGCGATCACCAGCACGATCAGCAGGCCCTGGACCCAGGCATGGGAGCCGCCGCCGGCTTCGTAGAGCGCGATCAGCAGCAGGGTCAGGGGCACGTATTCCTGGAAGTTGCCGTGCGAGCGGATGCGCCGCTGAAGCGCGTCCTGCCCGCCGTCGCCGAACAGGACATTGCCGGTGACCCGTCCGCCGATCACCCAGCCCGACAGGCCGGCATAGATCAGGCCCAGGATCGCGGCATAGAAGGCGGTGGTGGTCGGATAAATCACGGCGAAGAACCTCGGACCGGCGATCCGCCGGGATGGCGGATGTCGCACGTGGTTCGCGAAATAGGCTTATCGGTGCCGTGTTCCGCCCGCGGCCGCGATCACGATGCCGTATCGGGCAAGTGCCCATGCCCATGCCCTTGCGCGTCGCCGGGATGGTGCCTGGGGACATTCAGCAGTCTGCCGGTCGGTCGCGCTGGTCTTCGGCACGAACCGATGGGCTAGAATGCCGTGCTGCGGACGCGGCCTGTCGAGGGCGCGGGGGCGGTTCTTGGGGGATGTCGGTGCGCGGCAAGCTGATCGCTGTGGCGAACATGAAGGGTGGGGTCGGCAAGACCACCACCGTGGTCATGCTCGCCGAGGCGCTGGCCGCCGACGGGGCGCGGGTGCTCGTGGTCGATCTCGATCCGCAGGCGAGCGTGTCGGTGTGCCTCGCGGGCGATGCGCTGCTCAGCCAAATGATCACCCGCGGGCGTACGCTCGAGGCCTATCTCGCCCTCAAGCTCATCACCCGCCACAAGCCGGACCTGTCGGCCCGCATCCAGTCCGGCGTCAGCCTGACCGTCCACAAGAACGCGCCGCTCTCGCTCTCGCTGCTCCCGTCCGGTCCGCATCTGCGGCTGGTGGAGCGGGAGATCCTCTACGAGCTGACGGAGCGGAAGTTCTCGATGCACGCCATCGACGAGCGGCTGTGGAAGATTTTCCACGAAGACTTCGCACCGCTGGCCGCCGCGTACGACTACGTCTTCTTCGACTGCGCGCCGGGCATCTCGCCGATGACCGAGGTCGCGGTGCGCGCCGCCGACCTCGTCCTCGTCGCCTCGATCCCCGACTTCCTCTCGACCTACGGGCTCAACGCCTTCGTCGAGACGATCTGGCGCCGCTCCGGCCGGCAGGCGAACCACATCAAGCCCAAGAGCGCGCCCTACGTCGTCGTGACCCGCTTCCAGGCCCAGGTGCGCCAGCATCAGCAGACCCTGGCCCGGCTCCAGGCGGAGGCGAGGGCCGAGGATGCCGGCTTCCATCTGCTCGAAACCCGGATTCCCCAGGCGGCGGCGCTGGCCGAGGCGCTGGTCCCCACCGACGGCGCGCTCCCGACCTTCTCGGCCAAGTATGGCGCCCATGTTCCCAACGTGCTGATTCCGCTGGTCGCGGAAGTGAAGGAAATCCTCCATGGCCCTTGATGTCGACGGCTACGCGGTGCTGCAGGCGATGGCCGCCGCTCCGGACGCGTTTCCCGACATCCGCACCGAGATCCCCAGGGCCGCCCGCGCCCTCGTCGTGAAGCAGCTCAAGGCGCGGGGCCTGCGGGTCACGTCGCTGCGCCTGATCCGCGAGGTGCTGGGCAGTGAGCCCTTCGCCCTGATCGCCGACGGCCTGTCGGAAGCGGAGGTGAAGGGGCTCGTGACCCGCCTCGACCCGCACCACCCCTCGCTCAAGACCGCGACGCCGGGCTGGCACCGGCACCGCTTGGCGGCCCTGGCCGCCGGCGAGGCGCCGTTCCGCAAGGGAGAGACCAGGGCGGTGGCCGCAACGGCCAAGGCGTCTGTCCAGGCGCCGGCGGAGCGCGCGCTCGGCAGCCGCCCCTTCGCCGCGGTCTGGGACGGGCAGGACCACGACGCGCCCGCCGGCAGGGCGGCCGGCAAGGCTGCTGACAAGGAGGGCCGCGATAAGAAGGACAAGAAGAGTAAGAAGAAGAAGGGCTGAGCCCCTTACGCGCCGCTCGACACGTATCCTAAGGTCGAGGTCCCATGAGCTTGACTGTGCGCATGGCGGGGTCGGGACGTCAGTAGCCGTCGCCGGAGACGGTCGACGGGCCCAGCCGAGGATGGCACGTGGAGATGAAGATGCCGCGTCAGCTTGTGTCCTCGGGATCGCCCTTGGAGCCCGAAATCGGCTTCTCCCGAGCCGTTCGTGTGGGGCCTTATCTCGCCGTCGCGGGAACGGCTCCGATCGGCCCTGATGGGCGCGCGCTCCATCCCGGCAACGTCTACGAACAGACCAAGGCCTGCTTTTCCATTGCCAAAAAGGCGATCGAGGATGCGGGCGGCTGCTTGGAGAATGCCATCCGTACCCGCGTGATGCTGGTCGACATCGAGCAGTGGCGCGATGCGGCGAAGGCCCATGGCGAGGTGTTCGGCCTGGTTCGTCCCGCCTGCACGTTCGTTGGCGTTCGCCGCTTCATCGATCCCGAATGGCTCGTCGAGATCGAGGTGGACTGCTTCGCCGATAGCCCCGAGTAAGGGCGCCTTCAGAAAAGCCCGGTCACACCGGCCGCATCTCGTCTGCCGTGGTGGCGAAGCGGGAGTTGGTGAGAGACACGAGGGTCGCATCCGGCCTGCCTGCCTCAAGCCGGCGCCTTCAAGTCTTTGTTTCAACGCGCATTTCTTCGGCAAACCGGTAACCGCCTCGTCGGAACGCGCGCTAAGCCTCGTCCGGAAACAGGATCGCGTAGCGCGCTTCGAGGGCGGCGAGCCGGCCCTGCCCCTCCAGCACCGCGACCCGGTGCTGCCGCGTCACGTCGAGGAGTCCGTCCGCCATCTCGTCTTCGTTGCTGAGGCGGGCGCGCTCTGAGATCTGAGAAAGCTGATCGGCCATCAGGCTATCGATCCGTATTCCATCCGCCAGGGCTTGCATCAGGCCCAGCATCTTTTCACGGACATAGGAATACGGTGTCAAAGGGGCGGGCGTATGTTCCGTCACGGTACTCGCAGACATCAGACCGAAAACCCGACAAAGCTGCCGAGGCGCCCTCCCGATCGCCATCGCATAGGATGCATTTTGCCTGCATTTCTCGGGATCAAGGCATGCTCCCTGATCTTGAGCCTTCGCCGTGCGTCGAAGCCGCAACGAAAAAGGGGCCGCCTCTCGGCGACCCCCTTTCCGGACTTCGACGGGGTGCGTGGACTTAGAAGTCCATGCCGCCCATGCCGCCGCCGGGCATCGCCGGGGCCGGGCTGTCCTTCTTCGGCGCGTCGGCGACCATGGCTTCCGTGGTCACCAGCAGGCCGGCGACGGAGGCCGCGTCCTGGAGGGCGGTGCGCACGACCTTGGCCGGGTCGACGATGCCCGACTGGATCATGTCGACGTACTCTTCGGTCTGGGCGTTGAAGCCGTAGGTCTCGGAGCCGGTGTTGTCGGTGATCTTGCCGACGACGATCGAACCCTCGACGCCCGCGTTCTGGGCGATCTGGCGGATCGGGGCCTCAAGCGCCTTGAGCACGATCTTGATGCCGGCCTGGACGTCCGGAACGTCGGACTTCAGCTCGGCGACCGCCTTCTTGGCGCGGAGCAGAGCCGTGCCGCCGCCGGGGACGATGCCCTCTTCCACCGCAGCGCGGGTGGCGTTGAGCGCGTCGTCCACGCGGTCCTTCTTCTCCTTGACCTCGACCTCGGTCGCGCCGCCGACGCGGATCACCGCGACGCCGCCCGCGAGCTTGGCCAGACGCTCCTGGAGCTTCTCACGGTCGTAGTCCGAGGTGGTCTCCTCGATCTGCGCCTTGATCTGGCCGACGCGGGCCTCGATGTCGGCCTTCTCGCCGAGACCGTCGATGATCGTGGTGTTCTCCTTCTCGATGCGGACGCGCTTGGCGCGGCCGAGCATCGGCAGGGCGACGTTCTCGAGCTTGATGCCGAGATCCTCGGAGATGGTCTGGCCCTTGGTGAGGATCGCGATGTCCTCGAGCATCGCCTTGCGGCGATCGCCGAAGCCCGGAGCCTTCACCGCCGCGACCTTCAGGCCGCCGCGCAGCTTGTTCACGACGAGGGTCGCGAGCGCCTCGCCCTCGATGTCCTCGGCGATGATGAGCAGCGGCTTGCCGGTCTGCACCACGGCCTCGAGCACCGGCAGCATCGGCTGCAGCGAGGAGAGCTTCTTCTCGTGGATGAGGATGTAAGGATCCTCGAGCTCGGCGACCATCTTCTCCGCGTTCGTCACGAAGTACGGGGAGAGGTAGCCGCGGTCGAACTGCATGCCCTCGACGACGTCGAGTTCGGTCTCGGCGGTCTTGGCCTCCTCGACGGTGATGACGCCCTCGTTGCCCACCTTCTGCATGGCGTGGGCGATCATCTCACCGATCTCCTTGTCGCCGTTGGCGGAGATCGTGCCGACCTGGGCGACTTCCTCGGAGGAAGCGACCTTCTTGGCGCGGGCGGTGATGTCCTTCACGGCGGCCTGGGTGGCGAGGTCGATGCCGCGCTTCAGGTCCATCGGGTTGATGCCGGCGGCGACGAACTTGGCGCCCTCGCGGACGATGGCCTGGGCCAGCACGGTCGCGGTGGTGGTGCCGTCACCGGCGATGTCGTTGGTCTTCGAGGCCACTTCGCGCACCATCTGGGCGCCCATGTTCTCGAACTTGTCGGCGAGCTCGATCTCCTTGGCGACCGTCACACCGTCCTTGGTGATGCGGGGCGCGCCGAAGCTCTTCTCGATGACGACGTTGCGGCCCTTCGGGCCGAGGGTGACCTTGACGGCATCCGCGAGGATGTCGACGCCGCGCAGCATCTTGTCGCGAGCGTCGGCGGAGAAACGAACGTCTTTCGCTGCCATGTGAGTACCTGCCTCAAATGAGAGTGTCGGAAAGCCCTGAAGCCTGCGGGAGCGGCCTCGAAGGGCGGTGGATAAGGGCGGCGGCCTTTAGGCGGCGACGACGCCCATGATGTCGGATTCCTTCATGATGAGGAGATCCTGGCCGTCGATCTTGACCTCGGTGCCGGACCACTTGCCGAACAGCACGCGATCGCCGACCTTGACGTCGAGGGCGTTGACACGGCCCTGCTCGTCACGGGCGCCGGGGCCGACGGCGACGATCTCGCCCTCTTGCGGCTTCTCCTTGGCGGTATCCGGGATGATGATGCCGCCCTTCGTCTTCTCTTCGCTCTCGATGCGACGGACGACGACGCGGTCGTGCAGCGGACGGAACTTCATGAGCTGCCCTCTTGCTTCGAATTGGCGGTTGGTCTTCATGCGGCCGGGGACGACCGCGCTCCACCTGTTTGTTAGCACTCGAAACAAGTGAGTGCTAACGACGGTCGCGAGATAGGCGCCGGCCGATTTTGAGTCAAGGCGCAGCTTTTTCCCGGCGGCGGTCGTTTCGCATGATTCTTTCGTGCGCTTCGCACAGCGGGGACAGTTTCTCTCGATGATGAGCCTGCATGGGGCGAACGGCGCGGTCGAGCACGACGGCGTGGAGGGCGGCGCGAGCCTGCCCGATCATGCTCTCTGGATCGACCTGAACGATCCGACGGCGGAAGAGGCGGCGCAGGTCGAGCGGAAGACCGGCATCCGCATTCCGTCGCGCGCGGCACTGAGCGAGGTCGAGTCGTCGAGCCGCCTGCGCCGCAACCGCGACGGCCTCTCCCTCTCGACGCCGATGGTGACCTTCGACCGCTCGGACTTCACTCTGAAACCGCTGGGCTTCCTGCTGACCCCCGATCACCTCGTCACCGTGCGCTTCCACGACATGCGGGCCATCGAGGCCGTGCGGAAGCGCGTGGAAGAGCGGGACGGCGACGGCAGCACGAGCACGCGGATGTTCCTGCTCGTCGTCGAGGAGTTGGTCGACAATCTCGCCGACCTCCTTGAGGAGATGTCGGGCGATCTCGACAGCCTCTCCACCCGCATCTTCGATTTCGATGCCGGAGCCCGGCCCGGCGCCCGCAAGGGCGACAACACCGCGCCGAAGCGGCGCGACCTCGCGCTGCGCCGCCTGCTCCGTTCGGTGGGCCGCCACGGCAAGTCGCTGGCGAAGGTCCGCGCCAGCCTGCTCGGTCTCGGGCGCATCACCGCCTTCACCAAGAGCGAGTGCGGGCAGATCCTGACGGAGGGCGACGAGCCGCGCTTCGACACGCTGGCGCAGGACATCGCCTCGCTGGACGAGTTCGAGACGCGGCTCTCCGAGACCGTCCAGTTCCTGCTCGACGCAACGCTGGGGCTGATCAACATCGAGCAGAACAACGCCTTCCGGGTGCTCACCGTGGTGTCGGTGGTCGGCGTGCCGCCGACGCTCGTCGCCTCGATCTACGGCATGAACTTCAAGCACATGCCCGAACTCGACTGGGTGTACGGCTATCCCTACGGGCTCGCGCTGATCGTGATTTCGGCGATCGCGCCGCTGCTGTACTTCCGCAAGCGGGGCTGGCTGTAGCGCCGTCTCGCAGGGTGCTCGCGCTCTCAGGGCTTCCTGCGTTTCGCACCATCGTCGATCGATCCTGTCGGTCCCGCCTCCCCCGTCATCTCAGGGCCGCATCGCGGAACCCGGGATCCACCCGCGATGCGAGGCGAACGGCCACGTCGAGGGCTCTCATGGATTGCACGCCTCCGGCGCGCCCCTTCGCGTCCGGGTTCGCTTGCCGGCGACCCCGAATGACGGGCGTGGCGCTGCACCAAACGTAACGGCCGGACACCGCCTCAGTGGCTGAGGCCGGGAAATAGCGCTCGCAGGCTCGCCACGATCATCTCCATCGCAACCGCGGCCAGGATCATCCCCATCAGGCGGCGCGTGATCGCGGTGGCGGTGGCGGACAGGTGGCGGCCGAGCCAGGGGGCGGAGAGCAGCGCGGCCGACAGAAGGGCGAGGAAGGCACCGACGCCGATCGCGAGTTCGAGCCATTTGAACTGCGCCCGGGCGGTCTGGCCGAAGACGATGAGCGTCGCGATCGTGCCCGGGCCGACGAGCAGGGGAATGGTGAGCGGATAGATGGCGACGCTCTCGGCCTCGACCGCGTCTTCCTTCTCCTTGGGGCTGCGGCCGTGCGTCGGGCTCGACGAGCCCTGCAGCATGGAGAGCGCGATCGTCAGCACGATGAGCCCGCCGGCAAGACGGAAGTCGTCGACGCTGAGCCCGAAGGCATCCAGGACGGCCTGTCCGCCCAGGATCGAGACGAGGCACCCGATCGTCGTTCCGATCGCGGCCGTGACGGCGACGCGCCGCCGCACGGCGTCGGACGCCCCTTCGGTCAGGGAGAGGAACACCGGCACGTTCGCGATCGGATTCATGATCGCGAACAGGGCAGCGAAAACCTTCGTGACGAAGGGCAGATCGACGGACATCGCGAGCCTCGGCCTTGAATCCTGGGCTCATAGCATGGGTCCGGCTCCGGCCTGTTGGAACCGCGCAGGCGTGAACCCGCCGCGGGCGTCCCACAATTCAGGCTTTGTTGGCAGCTAGCTGCGAGGTTCCCCTTCGATGCTCGCGGCCCCGCGAGCCATGCATCCCTGACCCATGGCCGTCATCGCCGCCTTCGTCCTCAATGCCGGGCTAAATTTCGTCCTCGGCATCGCCATCGCCCGGATGCTCGGTCCGGCCGATTTCGGCCGCTTCGCCCTGGCGACGGCGGGGGCGGTGGTGCTCAACACCCTACTGTTCGAGTGGCTGCGACTCTCGGCGACGCGGTTCTACTCGGCGCGGGTGCGCGAAGCCGAGCCCTGGATCCGCCGGGGGCTCGACCGGGCCTATGCCTGCATCGCGCTGGCGCTGTTCGCCGCCGCCGCCGTCTGCGCCGGGCTCGGAATCGTGGTGAACCCGACGCCGGAGGGCCGCCTGGTGATGACGGCCGGCACCATGGTTGCGGGCATCGGTATCGGACTGTTCGACTATCACGCCGCGCTCGCGCGCGCCCGCTTCATCGGCGGCGCCTATCTCCGGCTCGTGGTGTGGAAGAATGCGCTGGCCTTCGTGCTGATGGCGGGCACCGCGTGGCTGTTTCCCCAGCCGGTCTGGGTGCTCATCGCCGGGGGCGTGAGCCAGTTCCTGGCGGTGCTGCCGATGCGCAAGGTTCTCGGCGATCGGGACCTGGGGCACGTATCCCTCTTGCCCCCCGGCCAAGTGCAAAAAACCCTGCGCCTGTTCGCGGTCTACGGGCTGCCCCTGATCGCGGCCAATGCCGTCTACCAGATCATGCCCTTCCTCAACCGTGCCGTCATCGCCGGCACCGCGGGCTTTGCCGAGGCCGGCTACTTCGCGCTCGCCGCCGATCTCGGCTCGCGCGCCTTCTCGACCCTCGGTGCCGCCCTCGACCTGCTGCTGTTCCAGATCGCGGTGCAGGCGGAGGAACATCACGGCCGCGAGGCCGCCGAGACGCAGGTCTCGCGCAATCTCGCCATCGTGGTGGCGCTGCTCCTGCCCTGCGCCGCCGGCTACTGGGCGGTGACACCGGCTCTCCAGGCGCTGATCGTGCCGGAGGAGTTCCGCGGTCCCTTCGCCGGCTATACCGACCTGCTGATCCCGGGCCTGCTCTGCCTCTCGATCATGAACTTCGCCCTCAATCCGGTCTTTCAGATCCGGCGCCGAACGAGCCCGGTGGTCGCCGCGGCGCTTCTCGGGCTCGCCGTGAACGGGATCGGGCTCGTCCTCCTGCCGCGCCTGATGGGGCCGCAGGGCGTCGCCGTCGCCCAGACCCTCGGCCTCGCCACGGCGGTCGTCGTGCTCGGCCTTCGGGCGCTGACCGGGTCCGCGCGCCTGCGCCTGCCCGGCCGCGACCTCGCGTTCACCGCTGGCGCCTGCCTGATCATGGTTTTGGCGGTGCTGCCGTTCCGCGGCCTCGAACCGGCACTGGCCCTGCCGACCTGCGTCGCAGCCGGTGTCCTCGTCTATGGCACGCTCGTGTGGTTCCTCGACATTGCCGGCCTGCGCAGCATCGCCCGCGAGCGTTTTCCGAAGAGGATGCCGGCGACCGCGCGGTAGAGCCGGCTTGCCACCTTCGTCCAAACGAGGTTTGAGTCCGGCAGCTTTCGAAGCGTCAAAAGAATCCCACGGGACGGAAACGATGACCTCATACGCGCCGGCCAGCGAGCAGGACGCGGCCGCCATCGTCACGCAGGCTGCCGCCCGCTCGGAGCCCCTGCGGCTCGTCGGCGGCGGGACCAAGGCGGCGTTCGGCCGCCCGCCGCAGGACGAGGCGACGCTCTCCGCAACGGGGCTCACCGGCATCACCCTCTACGAGCCGGCCGAGATGGTGGTCGCCGCCCGCGCCGGCACGCCGCTCGCCGAAGTCGAGGCGCTGCTCGCCGGGCGCGGCCAGATGCTGCCCTTCGAGCCGATGGATCACCGCCCCCTCCTCGGCTCCTCCGGCGAGCCGACCTTCGGCGCGGTGGCGGCGGCCAACAATTCCGGCCCCCGCCGGATCAATGCGGGGGCGGCCCGCGACAGCCTGATCGGCGTGCGCTTCGTCAACGGCCGCGGCCAGCCGATCAAGTCGGGGGGCCGGGTGATGAAGAACGTCACCGGCCTCGACCTCGTGAAGCTGATGGCCGGCTCCTGGGGCACCCTCGGCCTGCTGACCGAGGTCACGTTCAAGGTGCTGCCGGTGCAGGAGCACGTCGCCACCCTCGTCCTGCCGGGTCTCGACGACGCGGCGGCGATCGAGGCGCTCGCCACCGCCCTCGGCTCGCCGTTCGAACTGACCGGCGCCGCCCATCTGCCCGCCGGCATCGCCGGAGCCGAGCCGCGCACGCTGATGCGCGTCGAGGGTTTTTCGAAGTCGGTCGGCTATCGCCTCGGCGAGTTGCGCCGCCTGCTGCGCCGCTACGGCGAGGCTCGGACCGTCGAGGGCGAGGAGAGCGCCGCGCTCTGGCGCGCCGTACGCGACGCCACCCCGCTGGCGGAGCCGCGTGAGGCCGCAGTCTGGCGCATCTCGACCGCTCCGACCCGCGGGCCCGCCGTCACCGCGGCGATCGCGGCGCAGCGCCCCGCGCGCTGGTTCTACGACTGGGGCGGCGGTCTGATCTGGCTCGCCACCGACGCCGCGGACGATGCCGGAGCCGCCGTGATCCGCGCCGCGGTGAAGGCGGCGGGCAGCGGCCACGCGACGCTGGTGCGTGCGCCCGAAACCCTGCGTGCGGCCGTGCCGGTCTTCGAACCGCTGCCGGAGCCGCTGATGCGGGTCACGACCGGCATCAAGGCCGCGCACGATCCGGCCGGGATCTTCAATCCCGGCCGGATGTATGCGGGCGTGTGACCCCGCGCGTCAGAACACGAACCGCAGGCCGGCATAGAGCAGCCCGGCCAGGGTGATCGCCGCCGGCAGGGTCAGCAGCCACGCGGCGGCGAGGTTGCGCACGGTGGCCCATTGCAGGCCCGAGCCGTTGGCGGCCATGGTGCCGGCGACGCCGCTCGACAGGATGTGGGTGGTCGAGACCGGCAGGCCGTAGGCCTCCGCCAGCCCGATGGTGCCCGCCGCCGTGATCTCGGCGGACGCTCCTTGCGCGTAGGTCAGGTGCTTCTTGCCGATTCGGCTGCCGACGGTGACGACGATGCGCTTCCAGCCGACCATGGTGCCGAGGCCGAGCGCGAGGGCGACGGAGACCTTCACCCAGACCGGGATGTAGCGGGTGCCGTCGTTCAGGCTCGTCTCGTAGGCCTTCAGCACCTCCGCCTCTTCGCCGACGAACAGGTTCTCCCGCTTCTTTAAGCTGTGGATGGCGTCTGAGGCCAGGAACATGTCGTTGCGCAGGTTCGGCGTCGCCGCCGCGGGAACGTGGCGGATCGCCCCGTATTCCTTCACCTTCGTGGCCACGTCGTCGGCAAGGGCCGCCAGGGCCGCGTAGGTCTCCGGCCGGTCGAGATCCTTCTTGCCCAAAGCTGCGGTGATCTGCGTCCGTGCCTCGGCGGCGCTCGGCAGCGGGCTCTGGTCCGCCCGGTTCCGGAACACGGTCCGGGCCTGTTCCGAGATCTGAACGAAGTGCGGCGTCGCCGATTCCGCCATGGTGCGGTTGAGGGCGTAGGCGGTCGGAGCGGCACCGATCAGGATCAGCATGATCAGGCCCATGCCCTTCTGGCCGTCATTGCCGCCATGGGCGAAGGAGACGCCGCCGCAGGTGAGGATCAGCAGGCCACGGATCCAGGCCGGAGGCGGCGAGTCGCCCTCGGGCTCCTGGTAGAGTGCCCGGTTCCGGATGACGAAGCGCATGGCCAGCAGCAGCAGGCCGGCCATGACGAAGCCGAGGACCGGGCTGAACAGCAGCGCCCGCAGAACGCTCCAGGCCTGATCCCACTGCACGCCGGAGGTATTCGACCCCTCGGTGGCGAGAAACTGGTTGGCGAGGCCGACGCCGAGGACCGAGCCGATCAGCGCGTGCGAGGACGAGTTCGGCAGACCGAGCGCCCAGGTGCCCAGGTTCCACACGATGGCGGCGATGAGCAGCGCGAAGATCATCGCGTAACCGGCGCTCGAACCGGTCTTCAGCACCAGTTCGACGGGCAGCAACGTCACGACGCTGTAGGCGACGGCGCCGGTCGAGAACAGCACGCCGAGGAAGTTGAGGACGCCGGAATAGACGACGGCGACGCCCGGCGTCAGGCTGTGGGTGTAGATCACCGTGGCCACGGCATTGGCGGTGTCGTGAAACCCGTTCACGAACTCGAAGCCGAGCGCGATGAGCAGTGCGAGGCCGAGCAGCGCGAAGGCGCCGATGGCGAGCGGCGGCTGGCCGGCGGCCTGCATGTCTGCGATCAGATTGTAGAGCGCGTAGCCGAGCCCGCCGACGAGAACGAGCAGGAAGACGGTGATGCCGGCCGGATGCATCCGCCCGTCGAGTTTGGGGCCCCGCGCCGACCGGGCCTGGGACGCGTCCGATGGAGGAATGGCGGAACCGGTGTCCCTCAGGCTGAAGGCGTCTGACATCTGATCCTCGAAGGATGGGCCGAGTCGGCCGACCGGCCTCACGGGGCGGCCGGGCTCTCGTCCTCGGATGCGCTGATGGTGAATCGCCCGTGAGGAGGAAGGCATTCGCCCCCGGGCGGCCGGCTTAACCGTCACGCTTACAAATGTCGCAGGGGCGACCGGTTCCGTGAATTTTCAATGACAGCGCGGCTGCACAGTCCTGGGCAGCAACTGTGTTCCGTTTGTCTTTCGTAAAAAAGGGTCTCGTCTGGAAATGGACTGACAACGGGCCGCGGTGCGATCGCCTCGGCTGCCACGGCGGGAGCGCGGGGCGCCGCGACGCGGCCCGCCGATCATCGTAGAAGGGGCCCCATGCTGACGCTCGCCCTCTCGCTCGCTCTCCTCGCCGTGATCGTCCTCATCGTCGTGCGACGGCGCCATCTCACCCTGCTGATGAGTCTGGGCAGCCTGATCGCCGCGCTTCTGGCCATGCTCTGGCTTCAGGATCTCGGGCTCCTGCCCGGCACGCAGGGCCCGCTGACCCACACGCGGCCGCAGACCCTGGACGATGCCCGCCGCTGACGATGGCTGCAGCGCAAGCCGAGGAACCGGGCCAAGGAACCGGACCATGAAAACGGGCCATAACACCCCGCCGTCAAACCGGGCCGTGGAACTCTGCCGGCCTTCGCGCGTCTGCCGCGAGGATGCCGGCCCTCCCGCCGGGGCTCGTCGGATCGGAGACTTTCGTTGCGCAACCTTCTGCTTCTGCTGATCCTGATTGCCGGCGGCTTCGTGCTGACGGCCATGTACGTCGCGCCGAAGCAGCCTGAGCTGCGCGGCTGGTACGAGACCAACGCCTGCCCGCATCTCGACCGGATCAGCCCGAAGATCTGCGAGCCGATCCGATCCGCCCGCGGCTCGGACGCGATCTGAGGCGTCGCTTGCGCCGGGTCTTCGACTGGTTCTTCCGTGACCGGCGCACCGGCGCCGTGGTGATCGGCCAATGGCCGAACCTGCCGCTGTGGATCTTCGGCGCGGCGGCGGCCCTGGAATGGTTGCTCGAGGCTCTGGCGCCCGGCCTGCCGGCCCCGGTCTTTGTCGGCCTTCGCCTCGTCGCGCTCCTGAGCCTCACCGTCTGGGCGCTCGATGAGATCCTCCGCGGGGTCAATCCGTGGCGGCGCTGCCTCGGCGGCGTCGTGCTGATCGGGATCGTCGTCAGTCTCCTGGGCCGCCTGTGAGCGAGCCTTTCGATCTCCTCGTCATCGGCGGCGGCATCAACGGTGTCGGCATCGCCCGCGACGCCGCCGGCCGCGGACTGCGTGTGCTCCTGTGCGAGCGGGGGGATCTGGCCGAACACACCTCGTCGGCTTCGACGAAGTTGATCCATGGCGGCCTGCGCTACCTCGAACATTACGAGTTCCGGCTCGTGCGCGAGGCGCTGGCCGAGCGCGAGCGGCTGATGCGGCTCGCGCCGCACATCATCTGGCCGCTGCGCTTCGTCCTGCCGCACGATGCCGGCCTGCGCCCGGCCTGGATGCTGCGGATCGGGCTGTTCCTCTACGACCATCTCGCGCGGCTGAAGGCCTTGCCGCGGTCGGACGCGCTGCGGCTCACCCGCGAGGGCGTCGGCGCGCCGCTTCAGAGCCGGCTCACGCGGGGCTTCGCCTATTCCGATTGCTGGGTCGAGGACAGCCGCCTCGTCGTGCTGAACGCGGTGGATGCCGCCGAGCGCGGCGCACAGATCCGCACCCGCACCACCGTCGAATCGGCCCGCCGCGAGGCCGGAGGCTGGACCGTGACCCTCCACGATGCCGCCACGCGGCGGCGGAAAAGCGTCCGGGCCCACATCGTCGTCAACGCGGCCGGCCCTTGGGTCGGCGAGACGCTGCTGCGCACGCTCCGTGTCGAGGCCCGCCCGAAGGTGCGCCTCGTCAAGGGCAGCCACATCGTCGTGCGGCGGCTCTACGAGGGCGACCAGGCCTATATCTTGCAGCAGCCGGACCGCCGCATCGTCTTCGCCATCCCCTACGAGCGCGACTTCACCCTGATCGGCACCACCGACGTGGCGCATGAGGGCGGCCCCGGCCCGGTCCGCATCTCGCAGGAGGAGACCCGCTATCTCTGCGCCTGCATCAACCGCTCGTTCGCGCGGTCGATCGGACCCGACGACGTGGTGTGGAGCTTCTCGGGGCTACGCCCGCTCTACGACGATGCGGCCGCGAATGCTTCCGCGGTGACCCGCGACTACGTGCTCGACCTCGACACCGATGGTCCGCCGGTCCTCTCGGTGTTCGGCGGCAAGATCACGACCTACCGGCGGCTCGCCGAGCACGCGCTGGAGAGGCTGCGGCCACACCTGTCCGGCCTGAAGCCCGGCTGGACCGGACAGGCGCCCCTGCCCGGCGGCGACATGCAGGATGCGGATTTCGACCGGTTCGCGGAGAGGTTCGCGGCTGAGCACTCCTTCCTCCCGAACGCGACGGCCCGCCGGCTCGCCCGCGCCTACGGCACCCGCGCGGAACGCCTGCTCGGCGACGCGCGGGCCCTGTCGGACCTCGGCGAAACCTTCGGTGGCGATCTCAGCGCCCACGAGGTTGATTATCTCGTGCGGCACGAATGGGCGCGCACGCCCGACGACATCCTCTGGCGCCGCTCGAAGCTCGGCCTGAGGACGGGCCGTACGGATGTGGCCCGGCTCGGGCGCTATCTTGCGACCGCGTCGGCCGCCCCGAGCGCTCAGCGGCCGTAGACATCCTCGACGCGGATGATGTCGTCCTCGCCGGTATAGGAGCCGACCTGCACCTCGATCAGCTCCAGCGGGATCTTCCCCGGATTGGTGAGCCGGTGCATCGAGCCGATCGGCAGGTAGACCGCCTCGTTCTCGTGGACCAGCACCACCCGCTCGTCGACCGTCACCTCGGCGGTGCCCTTCACCACTACCCAGTGCTCGGCCCGGTGGAAGTGCTTCTGCAGCGAGAGACGGCCACCCGGCGTCACCATGATCCGCTTTACCTGGAAGCGCTCGCCGATGTCGATGCGCTGATACCAGCCCCAGGGGCGGTACATCCGGCGGTGAGCGTCCGCCTCCGGATGCGCCTTCTCGCGCAGGACGCTGACGAGATCCTTCACCCGGCCCGACTGCGCCTTGGAGGCGACCAGCACCGCGTCGGGGGTCGTCACCACCACCACGTCTTCCAGGCCGACCACCGTGGTCAGACCCTCACCCTCGCTGTGCACGAGGCTGTTACGCGTGCCGATCAGCTCGACGCGGCCCCGCAACGCGTTGCCCTGCGCATCGCGCTCCAGAACGCCCCAGACCGCGTCCCAGGTGCCGACATCCGACCACGCGAAGGAGACCGGCAGCACACCGGCCCGGGCCGTCCGCTCCATCACCGCATAGTCGATCGAGGTTTTGGGCGCCCGCGCGAAGGCGTCGGCCTCAAGCCGCACGAAGTCCAGATCGGTGATGGCGTTCGCGAGTGCCGCGCGGGCGGCTTCCAGCACCTCGGGCGCATGCGCCTCCATTTCGGCCAGCATCACATCGGCGCGGAACAGGAAGTAGCCGGAGTTCCACAGCGCCCCCTCCCCGATCAGCCGCTCGGCACCGGCGGCGTCCGGCTTCTCGACGAAGCGCTCGACCCGGAACAGGCCCGGCGCGTCGGGAAGCGCGCCGCCGGTGCGGATATAGCCGTACTCGGTCGCGGGCCGGGTCGGGGTGATGCCGAGCGTCATGATCTGGCCGAGCCGGGCACCGAGCGCGGCCTCCCGCGCGGCGCGGGCGAAGGCGGAGGCGTCCTCGATCACGTGGTCGGCAGCCATCACCAGCACCACCGTCTCCGGCCCTCGCCGCGCGCCGTGGAGCGCAGCCACCGCCACGGCGGCAGCGGAGTCGCGTCGCTCGGGTTCGAGAAGGATGTCGGCGGCGATCCCCGTCTGCGCGAGCTGTTCGGCGACGATGAAGCGGGATTCGGCCGAGGCGATCACCGTCGGCCGGGCAAAGACCGCCGGATCGGCGACGCGGCGGATGGTGGCCTGGAAGGTCGAGGTCGTGGGATCGACCAGCGGCGTGAATTGCTTGGGCATGCTCTCGCGCGAGGCCGGCCACAGCCGCGTCCCCGAGCCGCCGCACAGGATCACGGGCAGAATCGTTTCCCGGTCCGCCTCGGCCATCGCCCAACACCTTCGAAGAACGGGGGCGCCGCCGTCGAGAGAAGGCGGGCGCAAGAGAAGCCCCGCCGTCTTAGCCGATCCTGCCAAGCCGCACCACGCGCGGCGCGATGCGGTCCGGATTCCCGGTGCCCCGGGATGGAAGGCGGGGCGTGCCCCCGCCTTGATGCGATCGGCCGGCTACTCGGCCGCCTGACGCTCGCCGTAGCCGAGGCGCCCGTTGAGTTCGCCGAGCAGCTTCACCGCCGCCTCCGCGATCACGGTGCCCGGCGGGAAGATCGCCGAGGCGCCCGCGGCGTAGAGCGCGTCGTAATCGCCCGGCGGGATCACGCCGCCGACCACAATCATCACGTCGTCGCGGCCCTCCGCCTTCAGCGCGGCCTTCAGTTCCGGCACGAGGGTCAGGTGGCCCGCCGCGAGCGAGGAGACGCCGACGATGTGCACGTCGTTCTCCACCGCTTGTCGTGCCGCCTCGTCGGGCGTGGCGAAGAGCGGTCCGATATCGACGTCGAAGCCGAGGTCGGCGAAGGCCGAGGCGATCACCTTCTGGCCGCGGTCGTGCCCGTCCTGGCCCATCTTGGCGACCAGGATGCGCGGGCGGCGCCCGTCGTTCTCCTCGAAGGCCTCGACGAGGCCGCGGACCTTCTCCACCACCGGCGACATGCCGCCCACCTCCCGCTTGTAGACGCCCGAGATCGAGCGGATCTCGGCGCGGTGACGGCCCCAGGCCTTCTCCAGCGCCTCCGAGATCTCGCCGACCGTGGCCTTGGCCCGCGCCGCGTTCACCGCCAGTTCGAGCAGGTTGCCCTCGCCGTCGGCGGCCTTCGTCAGGGCGGCCAGCGCCGCATCGACGTCGGCTTGATTGCGCTCGGCGCGCAGGCGCTTGAGCTTGTCGATCTGCTTGGCGCGCACGTCGGCGTTGTCGACGCGCAGCAGGTCGATCTTCATCTCGTCGTCGGGCTTGTACTTGTTGATGCCAACGATGGTCTGCCGGCCGGAATCGATCCGCGCCTGGGCGCGTGCCGCGGCCTCCTCGATGCGCAGCTTCGGGATGCCCGCCTCGATGGCTTTCGCCATGCCGCCGAGCGCCTCGACCTCGCGGATATGCTCCCAGGCCCGCGCGGCGATGTCGTGGGTCAGGCGCTCGACGTAGTAGGAGCCGCCCCACGGATCGATGATGCGCGTGGTGCCGCTCTCCTGCTGCAGGAAGAGCTGGGTGTTGCGGGCGATGCGGGCCGAGAAGTCGGTCGGCAGGGCCAGAGCCTCGTCGAGCGCGTTGGTGTGGAGCGATTGCGTCCCGCCCTGGGTCGCCGCCATCGCCTCAATGCAGGTGCGGGTGACGTTGTTGAACACGTCCTGCGCGGTCAGCGACCAGCCGGACGTCTGCGAGTGGGTGCGCAGCGGCAGCGACTTGTCGGATTTCGGCTCGAACTCCTTGACGAGCTTGGCCCAGATCAGGCGCGCGGCCCGCATCTTGGCGATCTCCATGAAGAAGTTCATCCCGATCGCCCAGAAAAACGACAGGCGCGGGGCGAACTGGTCGATGGTCAGACCGGCCGCGAGACCCGCCTTGATGTATTCGACGCCATCCGCGAGCGTGTAGGCGAGTTCGAGATCCTGTGTCGCCCCGGCTTCCTGCATGTGGTAGCCGGAGATGGAGATCGAGTTGAACTTCGGCATGTTCTTCGAGGTGTAGCCGAAGATGTCCGAGATGATTCGCATCGATCCCTTGGGGGGATAGATGTAGGTGTTGCGGACCATGAACTCTTTCAGGATGTCGTTCTGGATCGTGCCGGCGAGTTTTTCCGGCGGCACGCCCTGCTCCTCGGCGGCGACGATGTAGAGGGCGAGCACGGGCAGCACCGCGCCGTTCATCGTCATCGACACGGTCATCTGGTCGAGGGGAATCCCCGAGAACAGCGTGCGCATGTCGTAGATCGAGTCGATCGCGACACCCGCCATGCCGACATCGCCCGAGACGCGCGGATGGTCCGAATCGTAGCCGCGGTGGGTCGCGAGGTCGAAGGCGACCGAGAGGCCCTTCTGGCCCGCCGCGAGGTTGCGCCGGTAGAAGGCGTTCGAATCTTCCGCCGTGGAGAAGCCGGCATATTGCCGGATGGTCCAGGGCTGGGTGACGTACATCGCCGGATAGGGCCCGCGCAGGTAGGGCGGCAGGCCGGGGAACGAGTCGATCCCCTCGCAGCCCTCGCGATCCTCGGGGCCGTAGAAGCCCTTCACCGGAATGCCCTCGGGCGTCATCCACGGCTCCCCGGCCGGCGGAGGCGGCGCCTTGAAGCCGTCGGCCGCGTAGGCGACGGAGGCGAAATCGGGGATCCGGGAGCTCATCGTGCGGCTGTTCCTGGCGTCAGTCTCGGCATCGGCAGAGACGATGAATTTTTTTGAGCATTATAGGCAAGCCACCAAACGCGGCTACTGTCCATAAGGCGGGGCTCACCGGCCGCGCTTGCGCCGGCTTCCTGCCACGTGGTGACGGCCCCGCGCGTCCCACCGCACGCTCGGCGCCGGTCCCGACGGCGCGGCGAGCCACGCCCGGCGCTGCGCGATCAGCGTTTTGAGCCGCTTCGCCCGTTTCTCCCGGCCGGCACAGTCGCAGGGCCAGTCGCAATCGAAATGGTGCGGGCCGCTCTCGCCGGAAAACAGGCTGACGACGGCCAGCACGATCCCGATGAGGCCGACCACACCGATGACCAGGGCCGGCCATGCGAGGCCGAGGCCGACGAGGACGGCGACGGCGGCCTTGCCCGCGAGCGTTCCCACCAGCTTCACTTTCAGGAGAGTGCCGAAGGTCGCCGCGGCGCCGGCCGTTCCGCGGAGCGCTCGCAGGCTCCGCCGCCGGACGCGCTTGCGCCCTGCCAATGCCTCGAGCCGGCCCAGCTCGCGCTGAACCCGATGCTGGGCGTTCGCCCGATCCTCAACCGTCCCCGCCTGCACGCCCCCTCCCCGTCGCCCTTGCCGGGCCGAGTGTGGGACGAGGCGAGCGGGACCGTCAAACCGCCGCTTTCCGCGGTTCGGGTCGCCGAATTCGTGCGGAGGAACGGGAAGACGGGATGACAACAGGGCGGATGGCGCCGAGCGCGGCGCGGACCTGGCCGTTCCTGGCGGGCTTCGTCGCGGCCGAGCGCCGGCTCGGCGAACGAGCCCGCGCCGCCGGACGGCTCCCGGCATTCGCCTACGAGTTCCTGCGCTTCGGGATGAAGCAGGGCTGGGCCTGCCTGTTCGGTGGGCTGATCTGCGCCCTCCTGATCGGAACGCATCTGTTCTACCCGGCCGACGCGCCGCTGACCCGCTACGATTTCCTGACGCTCGCGGCGATCCTGATCCAGGTCGCGCTGCTCGCGCTCGGCATGGAGAGCTGGGAGGAGGCGAAGGTCATCCCGCTCTATCACGTCGTCGGAACGGCGATGGAGATCTTCAAGACCGGAATCGGCTCGTGGATCTATCCGGAGGCGAGCTGGCTCCGCATCATGGGCGTGCCGCTGTTCACCGGCTTCATGTATGCCAGCATCGGCTCCTACATCGCCCGCGTCTGGCGCCTGTTCGACTTCCGCTTCACGCGGCATCCGCCGCTCGTGTTCACGCTACCGCTGGCGGGCGCGATCTACGTCAACTTCTTCAGCCACCACTCCATGGCGGACCTGCGCGCTGGACTATTCATCGCCACCGGCGTGCTGTTCGGCGGCACGATCGTGCACTTCCAAGTCTGGCGGGTGCACCGCCGGATGCCGCTCCTGCTCGGCTTCGTGCTCGTCGCAGGGTTCATCTGGCTCGCCGAGAACATCGGCACGGCAAGCCGCGTCTAGCTCTACCCAAACCAAGCGGCCGGCTGGTCGCCGGTCTCGGCGGCCAAGCTCGGCTCGTGGCTGCTCCTGATGATCGTCTCCTACGTGCTGGTCACATTGGTGAACCGGCCGGAGGCGATGCCTTGGGAGGAGGCGGCGGCCGGAGCCGCCGAGGCCGTCGCGTCCCGTGCCTGAGGGCGGACGCGGTCGGGCGTGTCAGTTGACGTAGGTGCGGATCCAGTTCGGAGAGAGGATCTCGCCCTCCTCGGTGATGATCCAGGGCTGCTGCGAGGGATCGCCGAGGGCGCCCTTCGCGGCAAGGAGCGCCTCGCGCAGGGTGTCGTAGCGCTCGGGCTGGGCCAGGGGCGACGAGGCCGGCAGGGTGCGCCAGATCGTCAGGTCGGCAGGACGTTCGAGAGCTTCCGTTTCCATCTCTTGTTCTTCCTGTTCGAACCGGCACCGTCCGTGAGAGGACCGAGGCGACGACTGAGGTCGCTGGGCCGGTATGCTCAAAGGTCTAGGGCGATCGAAGCATCTCTGGGGCGGCTTTGCGATCAATTCGAGTGCTCGATGGCCGATCGGTCACCGTTTCGTCGCAGTTCCTCGCCCGAACCTTGCCTTGGTTTCGCCAAGAATTGGTCCAGGCCCACCCACCGATGCTTTTTCATCAGTAGGAGGACACTGCGTATGAAACAGTATGCAATTGGTTACTCTGCGAGGGGCCTGTCCTCGGTGCGGTGCCGCACCCGGCTTCCCTGTGCGGGAAAGCGGGGATTTGTTGACCGGAAGCCACACCGGACACAGCTAAGTCTCATTCGCTGAATTCCCGCTGCCGTTGATGCCACGGATCGGATGGATGGGAGTTTGGTGGAGACTGTCTGAACGTAGCCCGTACCGCCGACGCGGCGCGGGTTGCCCCGTTGATGTCTGAGGTTGTCGGTGCCGGATCGTTTCGTGCGGGTCGCCTTGGGCGTGACGCTGGGCCTGCTGATCGCCTTCGTGGCGCAGCCCTACATCCTCGCCTTCCTCTATTCGGCGGACGCGCCCCGGTCGGTGGCGGCGCGCGGCGACCTCTCCGCGGCGGAGAAGACGACCGTCGATCTCTTCGCCCGCGCCTCGCCCTCCGTCGTCCACGTCTTCGCCCAGTCCGCCGCGCAGGGCCGGGGCCTGATGGAGCCGGACGACGAGTTCGGACAGGGCGAGCAGCAACAGGGCTCCGGCACGCAGACCGGCACCGGCTTCGTCTGGGACGCGGCCGGCCACGTCGTGACCAACAACCACGTCGTCGAGGCCGCGACCAAGGGCGGCGGCTCGATCTCGGTGCGGCTCGCCTCCGGGGAGGTGGTCGGCGCGCGGGTCGTCGGCACCGCGCCGAGCTACGATCTCGCCGTGCTTCAGCTCGGCCGCGTGGCCAAGATGCCCCCACCGCTCGCCGTCGGCACCTCGGCCGATCTCAAGGTGGGGCAATCGGCCTTCGCCATCGGCAACCCGTTCGGCCTCGACCACACCTTGACGACCGGCGTCATCAGCGCGCTCCAGCGGCGCCTGCCGACGCAGGAGGGCCGCGAGTTGTCGGGCGTCATTCAGACCGATGCGGCGATCAACCCCGGCAATTCCGGCGGACCCCTGCTCGATTCCGCGGGCCGGCTGATCGGCGTCAACACGGCGATCTTCTCCCCCTCGGGCGCCAGCGCTGGCATCGGCTTCGCCGTGCCGGTCGATGTGGTGAACCGGGTGGTGCCCGACCTCATCAAGAACGGCCGGGTGCGCAATCCCGGCATCGGCATCATCGCCGGCCAGGAGGCGACCGCCGCACGGCTCGGCATCGACGGCGTCGTCGTGCTGCGGGTGCTGCCCGGCTCGCCCGCGGCGCAGGCCGGCCTGCGCGGCGTCGATCCCCGCACCGGGGACATCGGCGACGTCATCGTCGGTGCGGGCGGACGGCCGGTCCACCGTCTGTCGGACCTCACCGCCGTGGTCGAGGAGGCCGGGCTCGACCGTCCGGTCACGCTGCTGGTGGAGCGCGATGGCCGGGTGCGGACGGTTCGGCTGAACACGGCGGATGTGGCGCAGACGCGGTTGTAATCCCGCTCCTCAGTGCGGCGCACCGGATGAGCGCTTTACCCGCGCGCCGAACCGGCCGATGAGCGAGGCATGCTCCTCGCCCTCGGCCTTCTGGCGCTCATCGGATTCTGGTGGCTCGGCCGCCGCAACGGGCGCCTGCCCTTCGGCCTGACGCCCCGGTTGCTCGGCGGCTACGCCCTTCTGGCGATGGCCTTCGTGCTGTCGCTGCGCGGCAGCTTCATCCCTGCCCTTCTGCTCGGCGCGGGAGGGGTATGGCTGACGGAGGGCGAGGCGGGCGTGATCCGGCGCGTGCGAGCGTGGCGCGGGCAGCGGGCGCCGCAGCTCGTGCGGACGGCCTCCCTCGAACTCGACATCCGCCCCGACGGCATCCCGCTGGACGGCACGCTCTTCGTCGGGCCCTTCGCCGGGCGCCGCCTGTCGGCGGTGCCGCCGGAGGCATTGGTCGAACTGACCGCGCTACTGCGCACCAACGATCCCGAGGGCGCGCGGCTGCTAGAGGCGTATCTCGACCGCCGGCAGCCCGGCTGGCGTGTAGACGCTGATGGCGATGGAGACCCGCGGCCGGGCGGCGCGGCGAAGCCAGGGACGATGACGGAGGAGGAGGCCTATCAGGTCCTGGGGCTTGAGCGCGGGGCGTCCCTGGAGGACGTCCGCGCGGCTCATCGGGCGCTGATGAAGCGGCTGCATCCCGACCAGGGCGGCAGCGTCGAGCGGGCGGCGCGCGTGAACGCGGCGCGTGACAGGCTGGTGAACCGACATCGCTAGAACTCCACGCGCGTTGTCAGGGTCGATGATGTGAACGTCGGCACGGCCGCTGGCCGCGGCTCTTGTCGCATCGGGCAGCCGCCGGCCGAACGCGCCGGCCGCTGCACCGCGGAGGGTTGGAAGGGGGATCAGCTCCGGGTGGCGAAGCAGTTGAAGCCGTTCTTCTTGAGCGCAGTGCAGGCATCCTGCGCGGCGCCCTGCTCGGCGAAGCCCGAGAAGCGGGCGCGGAAGAGCGTGGTGCCGCCGTGCGTCACGCGCACCGTGTAGGGGGCGGCCTTCGACAACATGCCGGTACGGCTGCGGGCGTCGGCGAGGATCGACTTCGCCTTGTCCTCGTCATCCATGGCGCCGAGCTGGATCACCCACGGCGTCGGTGTGACGGACTTGGCGCCGTCGCTGCGGGCGTCCTTCGGCGGGCCTTCCGCGCGGGATGCGACGCCCTCGACGGCGGGCAGGCGCGCGGTCGACTTGCCGCCGGTGCCCGGGAACGGCGCCTGGCTCGCCGGGCCGGCATAGGCCTGGGCTGCGCTCGGCAGCGCCTGGAGGCCGGCGCGGCGCGATCCCGGGGTCGTCGTGGCCGGGCGGATGTCGAGGGGCGCGGTGCTGGTGGAATTGGTGGTCTCGACCGCATCGTCGTCCGCCGAGGCGAGGACGGTGCGGGTGCGGGAATCGGCCTCGGCGACGACCGCCGGCCGGCCGCGCTCGGCCACCTCCACCACGGGCGCCGTCTGGCGGGCGCCGGCATAGGCGCGGGGCAGGTTGGCGCGCACGAGATCGGCCATGATCCGGTCGCGGCTGGCGCCCGACTTGCCGCCGAGGACGATCGCCACGATCTGGCGGTCGCCGAGCTTGGCCGCGGTCATCAGGTTGAAGCCTGAATCGCGAGTGTAGCCGGTCTTGATCCCGTCCACGCCCTCGACATTGCCGAGCAGGCGGTTGTGGTTGCCGATGGTGCGGCCGCGGAAGGCGAAGGAGCGGGTCTGGAAGTAGCGGTAGTAGCGCGGAAACCGGTCCTGGATCGCGCGGGCCAGGATGGTGAGGTCGTGGGCGGTGGTGATCTGATCAGGGTCGGGCAGGCCGGAGGCGTTGGCGTAGTGCGTGCGGCTCATGCCGAGCGCCTTGGCCTTGCGGGTCATCATCTCGGCAAACCGCGGCTCGGAGCCGGCGATGTTCTCGCCGATGGCGCAGGCCACGTCGTTGGCCGACTTGGTCACGAGGGCCTTGATCGCCTCCTCGACGGTGACGGTCGAGCCGGGGCGCAGGCCGAGCTTCGACGGCGCCTGGGCGGCGGCGTTGGCGGAGATGGAGAGCGGCGAGTCGAGGTCGTAGCGGCCCTTCTCCAGCTGCTCGAACAGCATGTAGAGGGTCATCACCTTGGTGATCGAGGCCGGGTGACGCAGCGCGTCCTCGTTGACCGCGTGCAGGGTCCGGCCCGACTTCACGTCCACCACCATGGCCGCGTAGGGCGGGTTGTAGCCGCTCACCGCCTTGCGGGCGTGGCCTCGGCGCTTGGCCTCGGCGGGATCGGCCACCGCGACGAGGAAACTCGTCGCCAGGAGCAGCACGGCGACAGCGCGGGACCCCGTGGCGGGCCGGCCTTCTACGCGACGCATCTCGGAACCTTCGCCTCGACAGCCGGACCTTTGCGCCCGGCTGGCACCCTTCACGGAGGCCGCCAACCGGCTCCGCAATCTCTGTTGAGGACGGTAGGATGAACGCGGTTACGCGGCCGTTAATGCCGCGCGCTCAAGGGACGAGATCGTCCTTTCGCCACAGGGGTTAAGCCGATCTTGACGAACCCTGCCCGCAATCCCCCGCACCATCCCGCAGAGCGGGCCGGATGCGGTACCGGCTCGCTCTGCGGGGCGGTCTGTCACGATCATGCGGCGGCAAAGTGAGGACGCGGAGGGGACGGACAGTTTCACGCACCTCACTGGCGCAGTCGCCACGCGGCCTATAGATTGCCTGTCGAGCGATGCGCTCTCTCCCGGGGCGCAGGCGCCGAAGGCTGCCAGACCAGGGTCGCTTCGATTCAGATGTCTTCCAAGCTGATCCAGAACGAGGTGCAGGAGGCGGTTCGGGGGCGGGTTCCGGTGCGTGCGGCCTCGACCCCGCGCAATCCGGGCGACGACGACCGTTCGGGCACCGCCATCATCACCCGCACCAAGCCGCGGGCGAAGCGGCCGAGCCTGTACCGTGTGCTGCTGCTCAACGACGATTACACGCCGATGGAATTCGTCGTGCACGTCGTCGAGCGCTTCTTCAACAAAAGTCACGAAGACGCCTACCAGATCATGATGCATGTCCACCACAACGGCGTGGGGGAATGCGGCGTGTTCACCTACGAAGTCGCGGAAACGAAAGTGACGCAGGTGATGGATTTCGCCCGCAAGCACCAACATCCGCTTCAGTGCGTTATGGAAAAGAAATAGGCATCCAGCGAAGGCCAGAGCATTGCCCAGCTTCTCACGCAGCCTCGAGCAAGCCCTCCACCGCGCCCTGGCCTTGGCCGGAGAGCGCCGCCACGAATACGCAACCCTCGAACATCTCCTGCTCGCCCTCGTCGACGATCAGGATGCCGCCGCCGTGATGCGGGCCTGCAACGTCGAGATCGACGTGCTGCGCCGCAATCTCGTCGAGTATGTCGACACCGAACTCTCGAACCTGACGAGCGACGGGCGCCAGGACGCCAAGCCGACCGCCGGCTTCCAGCGCGTGATCCAGCGCGCCGTCATCCATGTGCAGTCTTCGGGCCGCGAGGAGGTGACGGGGGCCAACGTGCTCGTCGCGATTTTCGCCGAGCGCGAGAGCCACGCCGCCTACTTCCTGCAAGAGCAGGACATGACCCGCTACGACGCGGTGAACTACATCAGCCACGGCATCGCCAAGCGCCCCGGCGCCTCCGAGGCCAAGCCCGTGCGCGGTGCCGAGGAGGAGAGCGCGGCCGAGCGCCCCGGCGGCGAGGACAACGAGGCGCGCCCGAAGAAGAAGGGCGATGCGCTGGAAGCCTACTGCGTCAACCTCAACAAGAAGGCGCGCGACGGCAAGATCGATCCGCTGATCGGCCGCCATTCCGAGGTCGAGCGCACGATCCAGGTGCTCTGCCGCCGCCAGAAGAACAACCCGCTGCTGGTGGGCGATCCCGGCGTCGGCAAGACCGCCATCGCCGAGGGCCTCGCGCGGAAGATCATCCAGCACGAGGTGCCGGAGGTTCTCGCCGACGCGACGGTCTTCTCCCTCGACATGGGCACGCTTCTCGCCGGTACGCGGTATCGCGGCGACTTCGAGGAGCGCCTCAAGCAGGTGATGAAGGAGATCGAGGCGCATCCCAACGCCATCATGTTCATCGACGAGATCCACACCGTGATCGGTGCGGGCGCCACGTCGGGCGGCGCGATGGACGCCTCGAACCTGTTGAAGCCCGCGCTCGCTTCCGGCGCGCTCCGCTGCATCGGCTCGACCACCTACAAGGAGTACCGCCAGTACTTCGAGAAGGATCGCGCCCTGGTGCGCCGGTTCCAGAAGATCGACGTCAACGAGCCGTCGATCCCGGACACGATCGAGATCCTCAAGGGCTTGAAGCCCTACTTCGAGGAGTTCCACAAGCTGAAGTACACCACCGATGCCGTGAAGGCGGCGGTGGAGCTGTCGGCGCGCTACATCAACGACCGCAAGCTGCCCGACAAGGCGATCGATGTGATCGACGAGACCGGCGCCTCGCAGATGCTGGTGCCGGAGGCGCGCCGCAAGCGCACCATCGGCGTCAAGGAGATCGAGACCACCATCGCCACGATGGCGCGCATCCCGCCCAAGACCGTGTCGAAGGACGATGCGGTGGTGCTCAAGAACCTGACCGAGAACCTGAAGCGGGTCGTCTATGGCCAGACCAACGCCATCGAGGCGCTGACCTCGGCGATCAAGCTGGCGCGTGCCGGCCTGCGCGATCCCGACAAGCCGATCGGCTCCTACCTGTTCGCCGGCCCCACCGGCGTCGGCAAGACCGAGGCTGCCAAGCAGCTCGCGGCCTCCCTCGGCGTCGAGATGCTGCGCTTCGACATGTCGGAATACATGGAGCGCCACACCGTCTCGCGGCTGATCGGAGCGCCGCCCGGCTATGTCGGCTTCGACCAGGGGGGGCTGCTCACGGACGGAATCGACCAGCACCCGCACTGCGTGCTCCTGCTCGACGAGATCGAGAAGGCGCATCCGGACCTGTTCAACATCCTCCTGCAGGTGATGGACCACGGCAAGCTGACCGACCACAACGGCAAGCAGGTCGATTTCCGCAACGTCATCATCATCATGACCTCGAATGCGGGCGCGTCCGATCTGGCGAAGTCGGCCTACGGCTTCACGCAGTCGAAGCGCACGGGTGACGACGTGGAGGCGATCAACCGCCTGTTCGCACCGGAATTCCGCAACCGCCTCGATGCGATCATCTCGTTCGGCCACCTGCCGAAGGAGGTCGTGGCCAAGGTCGTCGACAAGTTCGTGCTCCAGCTCGAAGCGCAGCTCGCCGACCGCAACGTCACGATCGAGCTTTCGGACGAGGCCCGCGACTGGCTCGTGGAGAACGGCTACGACGATGCGATGGGCGCCCGGCCCATGGCCCGTCTGATCCAGTCCACGATCAAGACGCCGCTCGCCGACGAGGTGCTGTTCGGCCGCCTCAAGGACGGCGGTGCGGTCCGGGTGGTGCTGAAGAAGCCGGAGGGCGAGGACGGCAAGGTCGAGACCGGAAAGGGCAAGGGCGAACTCGGTTTCGAGTTCCCCGCCGGCCCGGTGACGCCGAAGCCGGAGACGGATGTCGCCAACGCGGCCAAGCGCAAGCGCTCGAAGCCCCGCTCGGCACCGCGCAAGAAGGCGGCGAAGCGCGATGGCGGGCCGTCCGGCGGCGGATCCTCCGGCGGCGGTTCGGTCCGCACCGTGCCGAAGGTGCCGCTCAAGGTGTGAGTATACGGGGACGCTCCCTCGGAAGAGTGAGCGTCCTTCGTGGCCGGCGCGGGTTGCGTTCCTGCGCCGGCTCCCGGATATGGGCGGCGCCGCCCTCCGCGAGAGGGTCCGGCATCGGCCAGCAATGGGGGTAGCATGACGAGCGACGCGCAGGAGGAGAGCCTCACGCCTGTCGCGCCACAGCCGGCTCCGGTGCGGCCGACGCCGCTGACGTCCCGCGAGAGACGCCGCCGTCGCCGCAAATCCCGCCATCGCGGCGAGGAAATCCTGGGCTGGATCCTGGTTCCGGTGATCCTGTTCGGCCTGTTCTGGGGCGTGAACGCAGTGTTGGAGGCGATGGGCACCAGCCCCGGCGTGGTGTGGGATCAGCTCATGCAGGTGAAGGCCGCGCTCGAGAAGAAGATGTAAGGCCGCTCTCGGTTGCGCTGCCTTTGCTTCGGACGGTCACCCCGCTGCCTTTTCGAGCGTTCGCGCGACCCATTTGTTCAGGCTGAGGCCGGCACGGCGGGCTGCCGACGCTGCTGCTCGATGCAGTCCGGGATCGACCCGAACAACGAATTGCCCGGAAAACGGTTTTTCCGGCTCTTCGCCACGTTCGGCGCAGAATGCCAGATAGTCCGCGATGCTGTCGGCCAGCGCCTGCTTCAGCTCGTCCACTGAGCGACCCTGGAAGGTGATCACGTCGCGGAGGTTGAGCACCTCACCATGGAACAGCTCGGCCTCCTCGTCGTACTCGACGAGTGCCTCGTAGCCATGGTGGTGCATGACGGTCATGGTCGCAGTCCCGCCTCGGTCAGGAAGCGCCTGACGGATTTCACCGCACCCTTGTCTGTTTCCTTCTTCGGATGCGGTCGGTGAAACACCGCACGCACACCGTTGAGGGCGACCCGGATACGAGATCCCCGACCTTCTTCGACCGTCGCACCACAAGCCGCGAACAGGCTCTCGATGTCGGTCCAGACGATGCCGGAACGGACGGGATCGGCGAAAACCGCTTCGAACGTTGCTCGATGCTTCCCACTCAGCTTCATTTAGTATCAATTTTTGATACTGCTAGCCAGCGGGTGCCATCCCTTCACTGCCCCTACTCCGCCGCGGCCTTGTTCAGACCGATCCTCCGCCAGATCGTGCTCAGGGCGTCCACGAGGTGGTCGATATCGGCGTTGGAATGCAGCGGCGAGGGCGTGATGCGCAAACGCTCCGTCCCTCGCGGTACCGTGGGATAGTTGATCGGCTGCACGTAGATCCCGAACTCGTCGAGGAGCGAGTCGCTGATCGCCTTGCACAGCACGGGATCGCACACCATCACCGGCACGATATGGCTGTGGTTGGCGAGCGTTGGAATGGCCGCCGCATCCAGCGCCTGCCGCACGCGGGCCACACGCTCCTGATGGCGCGCGCGCTCGGCGCTGCTCGCCTTGAGATGGCGGATGCTCGCCGCCGCGCCCGCCGCGACGGCCGGCGGCAGCGAGGTGGTGAAGATGAAGCCCGAGGCGAAGCTGCGCACGAAGTCGCAGAGCTGCTCCGAGCCCGTGATGTAGCCGCCATGGACGGCAAAGGCCTTGCCGAGCGTCCCCTCGATCACGTTGAGCCGGTGCGCGATCCCCATGCGCTCGGAGATGCCGCCACCCCGCGCGCCGTAGAGCCCGACCGCGTGCACCTCGTCGAGGTAGGTCAGTGCCCCGTGCGCCTCGGCTACGTCGCAGATCTCGTCGATCGGCGCGATGTCGCCGTCCATGGAATAGACCGACTCGAAGGCGACGAGCTTGGCCCGGCCGGGCTCGATCAGGCCGAGTTTGCGGTTCAGATCCTCCGGATCGTTGTGGCGAAAGATCTGGCGCTCGGCCCGGCTCGAACGGATGCCCTCGATCATCGAGGCGTGGTTGCCCTCGTCGGAGAAGACGACGCAGCCCGGGAGCTTGGAGGCGAGCGTGCCGAGCGCGGCCCAGTTCGAGACGTAGCCGGAGGAGAAGATCAGCGCCGCCTCCTTGTCGTGGAGGTCGGCGAGTTCCTGCTCCAGGAGTACGTGGTAATGGTTGGTGCCGGAGATGTTGCGGGTGCCGCCCGCCCCGGCACCGCAGCGGTCGATTGCCTCGTGCATTGCCCGCAGCACGGAGGGGTGCTGGCCCATGCCGAGATAATCGTTGGAGCACCAGACGGTGACCTCGCGCACGCCACCGGGGCTGTGATGCGTCGCGTAGGGAAAGCGGCCGGCCTGCCGCTCCAGATCGGTGAAGACGCGGTAGCGCCCCTCCCGATGGAGCCCGGTGAGCGCGCTGCCGAAGAACGCTTCGTAGTCCATGCCCGTCCTCCCCTCTGAAGTTCGTGATCTGCGGGCGGATCTCGCGTCCGCTTCGACTCATTCGCGCGGTACCCCAGTCTCCCGCACCTCGGCGACGGGGGCCGTGCGGCCCGGCAGGCTCCAGTTCCACAGGGCTGCCGAGGGCAGCGGCAGCATCAGGAACCAGTGTTCCAGGGTGGCGAGCGCCGCGAGGGCTGCGAGAAGGCTCAGGCCCGTCGCCGTCTCTGGCATGGCCTCGGCCCCGAGCGCAGCGCAGGCGATCTGGACCGTCACGGCGGTGCCGAGCGTCACCGAGACCGGAAACAGCGGATTCATCGGCCGCCGGCTGAGGTAGCAGGCGAGATAGCCCAGATGCGGCGGCAGGAACTCGGCGTGGAGATTGCGCACCCCGAGGAACAGGTTGAGCCGCGCCGAGGCGTTCATCAGCGCGAGCAGGGCGTAGGTCCACAGGGCCACCCGGTTCCCCTGCCCCCACGTCAGGCAGAGGATGGCGAGCCCCCCGACGAGGATCGCGAATTCGTGCCAGAGACTGGTGGCGAGCGCGGCGAGGAAGCGGTCGACCCCGCGCAGGTTCGGTGCGCAGGCGGCGGGCTTCGGGCCGGAGACGAAGCCCATATAGTAGCTCATCTCCTGCCAGCCCCAGACGATCACCGCCGCGGTGAAGCCGATATAGGCCCCCGTCTCGGTCTCGTCGTCCGCGACCGCGCCGATCGCCCAGAGCGCCGCCGCCAGCGCGGCGGTCGCCGCGACCATGCTGCGGGGATGCGTCGGCCGCGGCAGGTGCTGGAGCACCAGCACGAGCCCGGTGGCCGACCACCACAGCAGGACGGCGTAGAGCGCCGGGGCGGCGTAGGCGCCCATGCTACCAGACCGGCCGCAGGCGGATGTCGGCGGGCATGGCGTTCTGCTTGACCGGCAACAGGTAGAGCCGCGCGAAGGTCGCCGCCGCGACGAGGGCCTGCGCCCCGTGCTTGAAGCGGCCCGCGACACCGCCCTGCGCCTTGGCCGCGGCGATCTTGTCGGCGCAGACGAGCAGCCGGTCGAGGCCGGCCTTGAAGCGCGGATCGTCGAGATCGAGGGTGATCGGAAACGTCTGCTTCGAGATTTCGGAGGTGATCCGGAAGACCTTGAAGTCGTAGTCGGTCGGATCGACCCCGAGCGCCTTGTGGAAGGCTGGGCGGCAATGGTCGCGGACATACATCGTCGCGAACACCGCCAGCAGGAAGAAGCGGATCCAGTAGCGGTTCACGCCCTCCGTCAACTTCGGATTGGCGCGCATCAGCAGCGCAAAGGCCTCGCCGTGGCGGAACTCGTCGTTGCACCACTTCTCGAACCATTTGAAGATCGGGTGGATGCGCCGCTCCGGATGCCGCTCCAGCTCGCGAAAAATGGTGATATAGCGCGCGTAGCCGATCTTCTCCGAGAGGTAGGTCGCGTAGAAGATGAACTTCGGCTTGAAGAAGGTGTACTTCTTCGTCTTCGTCAGAAAGCCGAGATCGACGGCGACGCCGAAATCCTTCAGCGTGTCGTTAATGAATCCGGCATGCCGAGCCTCATCGCGGCTCATGAAGCCGAACAGCTCCTTGATGTCCTTGTTCTTGGCGCGTTTCCGCATCTCCGCGTAGAGCACGCAGCCGGAGAACTCGGCGGTGATCGAGGAGACGAGGAAGTCGAGGAACTCTTTGCGCAGGTCCGGGTCCATCGCGGCGAGGTCGCAGTCGAACTCCTCGTTGCGCACGAAGTGGCGCTTGTTCGGGTCCGAGCGTAGCTCATCGATCAGGATGTCCCACTCGCGCCGCACCGGCTCGACATCGGTGCGGTCGAGCTCCTCGAAATCGGTGGTGTAGAAGCGCGGGCTCAGGAAGGTCGTCTGCTGCGCGCTCTTGGTCGATTCATTGAGCGGCTGGCGCGGGAACGGCACTCCCGCAGCGGCTTGGGGCTGGACGTTGGCGTTCACAGCTTCCTCCGTTCGGAAAAGCTCACCTCGTAGAGCTCGGTCAGCTCGAGATGGGCGATCAGCTTGGTCCAGGCGCGCTCCAGGCGGCCGGCGCGGGTCACGGTGGCGGTGCGGCGCACGGTGAGGCGCTCGCCGTAGGGGATCTCCGTCGGCGCGTCGTGGACCTGAACCTCGTCGCCGGGCTCGATCTCGAACCCGGCATCGAGCGTCACATGCGCGTGAAGGCTCTCCGGGGTCTGCTCGATCTCGACGGTGCAGGGCACCTCGACGACCGTCTTGCCGATCCAGGCCATGTCCGCCCCCCTTATGTTCGCTGCGGCCATCACCGCAGCTCCGTGCCGGGCAGCAGGCGGGCGAAGGCCTTCGCGTTCGAAGGGCCGAAGGCCAGCAGCGGCACGTGCCGCCCGGTGGCTCCATCCTCCAACGACAACGTGCCGTTGTCGAATCGCGTGAGGGTGAAGGGCGGCTCGCGGCTCAGACCCTCCCTCTGCCGGGCCTGGGCGAGCCCGCGCAGGGTGCCGCGGATGAAACCGTCCTGTCCCGGCTCGATCCGGGCGACCAATGTCCCGTCGCCGGCCTCGCGCAGGTCGATGGCGCCGTCCGGCAGATCCTCCGCGTGGAAGGCCAGGGTTTGGACCGGCCGAGCCGTCTGTTCCTCCGGCTCCGCCTCCTGGCCGCGACCGAGGGCAACGGCAAGGAGTGCCACCGCCAGCAGACCGGCGACGGCGAGAAGTGCCGGCCGCTGAGATGGCGGCTTTTCCTGCGGTCGGCGGAAGTTCAGCTCGACGGGCATGATCGGCCCCTTCCTAGCGCGCCGCGGCGGGCGCGAGCCGGCCGGGGGCGGCGCCTGTGCGTCCGGTCAGGATCGCCGGTTCGCTGGCGCGGGCCGGCCTGTCGATGGTCCCCTTCACTTGCGCCGCGAGCGCTGGCGCGAGCAGGGCCGCGACGCTGCGAGCCTCGGGGATCGAGCGCAGCATCGGCTCCGGGCGGCTGACCCGCCAGGGCCGGGCATGCGGCCAGAGATGGAGGTAGGCCACCCGCTCCCCCGGCGGCAGACGCAGCGGGATGTCGCCGCTGCCGTCGGCGAAAAGGCGCAGATCCGCCGACACGATCTGCACCAGCGGCAGGTTGAGGGTGATCGGCAGGGCGATGCCGACATGCAGCACCATCCGTCGGTCGGTGAGGGTGTAGACCGTGGTGCGGTGGACGAGCCAAGCAAGGAAGGTCAGGAGGCCGAGCGCGCCGAGGCCGATCAGCAGGGTCGGGCCGGCGACGGCGAGCGCCTGCATCGGACCGCCGCTGGCCGCGGCGCCGAGGGCCAGCACCGTTGCGGTGGCGGCAAACCACAGCATGACAAGCCGGGCATGGAAGGCCCGCAACAATACGCCGGACAGGGTCGGGGCGCCGCGCCACAGGATCCGCTCTCCCGCCGGCAGCGGCCCGGGCATTCCCCGCAAGGTCCCTTCGGGCAGGAATTCCGACTCGCTCATGGGATCGGCCCTCAGAGAATGGGTTCTTGGCGGGCCGGCGAGGCGTAGAGCGTGCCGGCGCCGAAATACGACATGATCCGCTCCTCCTCGAGGAGGGTGACCGAGTCCGGATCCTTGATTCCGGGGATGTCGGCGAACTGCGCCGCCAGCAGCGCCTCGGTCTTCACGGTGCGCGAGAAGCGGCCGGTGGTGCAGAAGGTCACCGGCATCAGCACCCGGCGTCCGCCGGCACCGAGTTCGACCTCGTAGTAGCGCACGAACGACTCGCCGCGATCGACCCAGAGATCGACGACCGTGCCGGCCACCTGCCGGTCGGCGCCGAGCACCGCCATGCCGATAGGGTTCGGGCCGTCCTCGTGGACGACGAAGGCATCGGCGACGCGCAGCGGCACGATGCGGTACTGGTTGTCCCAGGTCCGATCGTGCTCATCGTGCCGAGGCACCCAGGAGCCGGGTCCGACGCCCGCCTGAAGCGACGTGTCGGTGCGGAAATAGGGTGCGCCGGGGAAGACCTCGCGGCGCCGGCTCGGCACGTTGGTGTCGTAGGCGATGTTGGTTTGCGGCGCATACATCGTGTGGCCGCTCGACAGGTGGAAGGCCTTCGGCGTCGGGATCAGGATCGGATCCGGGCTCTTGAGGCGGCCGGCGGCCTCGTTCTCCAGCGGGTAGCCCTCGCGGCGATCCTCGCGGCGGAGATAGAAGACGAGGCCCGCGAAGAAGATCCAGAACGCGTAGAGCGTCACCTGCGCGACGTCGATGTAACCGGTGATCTCGCCTCTGGGCATGGCAGGCCTCCCGATCAGGTGGGACGGTTGACGAGGGGATGGAATGGGCCGGGCTGTCCCTCGTCCGGGCGGCCGGCCTCAGGGGTCTCGGCGCGCACGAGCGGTCCGATGGCGACGAGCGTCGCGAACAGGAGCGCGATCTCGACGTGGTAGACGATGAGGTAGCCGATGGCGGGCTCGTTCATGCCTTCGCCGAGCGCGCCCGACTGGGCGACCGCTGCGCCGACATCGCGCAGGATGCCGCTCGCGGCGATGGCCGTGCCGGCGGCGGTGGCCTGTGCCGCGCCCCAGGCACCGAGCGCGAGGCCTGTATCCTCCGGCCCGGCCTTGGCCATCGAGGCGGTCAGCGTGCCGTGCGCGAACAGGCCGCCGCCGATGCCGATCAGCGTGACGCCCGCGGCGAACAGCCGGGCGGAGGCGAGCGGCGCGGCGAAGATCACCGCTGAGAACGCGGCGATGCCGATCACCGTGCCCACCGCCGCCACGCGGTAGGGATCGCCGCCGCGGTTGAGCCAGCGCGCCGCCGCGATCAGTCCGAGCCCGCCGCCAGCCGCGAGCATCGCGGTGAGTGCCGTGGTCTGCGCGACCGTGAGGCCGAGGATCTGGCCGCCATAGGGTTCGAGCAGGATGTCCTGCATCGAGAACGCGGCGGTGCCGAGCGCGATCGCCGCGAGCCGCCGCCGCGCGGTGCCCTCCCTGGCATAGCCGCGCCAGGATTGCGAGAAACGCGGCCGCGGCTGCGCCCGGTCGGTACGGTGCGGGTCGCGGGGCTCCTGCTTCCACAGGGCGATGCCGTTGAGCACGAGGGTGACGAGGGCCGCGCCCTGGATCACCTGGATCAGGCGGACCGCCGAGAAATGGGCGAGCGCCAGACCGAACAGCACGGCGCTGCCCATCATGCCGGCGAGCAGCATAGCGCAGAGCAGCGCGACCACCTTCGGCCGGGCATGGGCGGGGGCGAGATCGGTGGCGAGCGCCAGACCCACCGTCTGCGTCGTGTGAAGCCCGGCACCGACGAGCAGGAAGGCGAGCGCGGCGGCCGCATGGCCGACCCAGAGCGGGCCGGTGGTGTCGCCCGACAGGATCAGCAGGGCGAACGGCATGATCGCCAGCCCGCCGAACTGAAGCAGCGTGCCGAACCAGATATAGGGCACGCGCCGCCAGCCCAGCACCGAGCGGTGCGTATCCGAGCGGAAGCCGACCAGCGCCCGCAAGGGTGCGAACAGCAGCGGCAGCGACAGCATCACCGCAACGATCCAGGCCGGCACCGCAAGTTCGACGATCATGACCCGGTTGAGCGTGCCGATCAGCAGCACCGCGGCCATGCCGACGGTGACCTGGAACAGCGACAGCCGCATCAGCCGCCCGAGCGGCAGCTCCTTCGTCGCCGCGTCGGCGAAGGGAAGGATCGCCGGGCCGAGGCGCAGCAGCGCCTGGGTGATGGCAAGGCCGGACCTCATCGCGACGCTGCGCCCGCCGTCGGAGGCGACGCCTGCTTGCGCAACTCGATGGCGTTCGAGAGATAGAACCCGCTATTGACCCGCCGTGTGCGGCCGATGGCGAAGCGCCCCAGCGCCGGCTCGCGCAAGATGCGGCGCCGCAGGCCGCCCTCCGTCACCGGCACGATCGCGGGCGCCCGGTCGGCTTTCGGAAACAGCTTGCCGGCCGCGTGCATCAGCGTCAGCAGAGCTGTCCGCGGGGCGACCGTAAACAGAAGGCTGCCATCGGTGCGCAAGGAGAGTTCGGCGAGCGCCCGGACGATATCCGGCGCCTGGTAGTGGATCAGCGAATCCATCGCGACGACATGATCGAAGCGGCCGAGCCAGGGGTCGAGCATGTCGCCGACCCGGAAATCCACGGAGCCGGGTCCCGGGATCGCCGGCAGGCGCTCGCGGGCCAGACCGATCAGCGTCGGCGAGACGTCGATCGCCACCACCTCGGCGCCGCGGCGCGCGGCCTCGACGGCGAGCGCGCCGGTGCCGCAGCCGGCGTCCAGCAGGCGCAGACCCGTCAGATCCTCCGGCAGCCAGCCGAGGAGGTTTGTGCGCATGGCGTCGCGCCCGGCCCGCACCGTGGCGCGGATCTTCGAGACCGGCGCGTCGGAGGTAAGACGCGACCACGCCTCGACCGCGGTGCGGTCGAAATAGGTCTCGAGTTGCGAGCGGCGGGTGAGATAGGGCGTGCTCATCAATCGAACCCGAGAAACTCGAAGAGGTCGCGGTCCTTCATCGGCACCGCCTCGCAGGGGTCGGCGCCGGCCCAGAGGGTCTCGGCGAGCTGCATGTACTCGTCGGTGACGGCCTTCAGCTCCGGCGAAGGCTCCATCTCGAACAAGGTCGATTTCTTCAGGCGCGAGCGGCGCACCACGTCGAGGTCGGGGAAATGCGCCAACCGGCGCAGGCCCACCGCCGCGTTGAAGCGGTCGATCTCATCGGTCTTGGCGGAGCGGTTGGCGATGACGCCGCCGAGACGCACGCCGTAGTTCTTCGACTTGGAATGGATCGCCGCGACGATCCGGTTCATGGCGAAGATCGAGTCGAAATCGTTGGCGGTGACGATCAAGGCCCGGTCGGCGTGCTGAAGCGGCGAGGCGAACCCGCCGCACACCACATCGCCCAGCACGTCGAACACGACGACGTCGGTGTCTTCCAGGAGATGATGCTCCTTGAGGAGCTTCACCGTCTGGCCGACGACATAGCCGCCGCAGCCGGTGCCGGCGGGCGGCCCGCCCGCCTCGACGCATTTCACGCCGTTGAAGCCCTCGACCACGAAGTCTTCTGGCCGCAACTCCTCCGAGTGGAAGTTCACGGATTCGAGCGCGTCGATCACGGTGGGCGCGAGGCGCTTTGTGAGCGTGAAGGTCGAATCGTGCTTCGGGTCGCAGCCGATCTGGAGGACGCGCTTGCCCAGCTTCGAGAAGGCGACCGAGAGGTTCGAGGACGTCGTCGACTTGCCGATGCCGCCCTTGCCGTAGACCGCGAAGACCTTGGCGGTCTCGATACGGTCTGCGGGGTCGAGGGCGACCTGAAGGCTTCCCTCCTCGCGGCGGATCGGGACCGGGTTCCGGATGGCGATATTCATGCCGCGACTCCTGCGGTGATGCCGGGCAAGGCGCCGGGCGTGACGCCTTCGAGGCGGTCCTCCAGCTCCTCCTCGGCACGGTCGAGCGCGTCGCGCATCGCCCGGTCGGGGGTCCAGAAGCCGCGGCGGTGAGCCTCGATCAGGCGGCTCGCGACCTTGGCGCAGGCGGTGGGGTTGAGCGTCGCCATGCGGTCGCGCATGGCCGCATCGAGCACGAAAGTCTCGGTGATGCGCTCGTAGATCCAGGGCTGCACCGCACCGGCGGTGGCCGACCAGCCGACGGTGTTGGTCAGCGTCGCCTCGATCTGGCGCACGCCCTCGTAGCCGTGGCCGAGCAGGCCCTCGTACCATTTCGGGTTGAGCATGCGGGTGCGGGTTTCCAGCGCCACCTGCTCGTCGAGCGAGCGCACGCGGCCCTCCCCGCGGGTCTGGTCGCTGATGTAGATCGGCACGCTCGCGCCCTTGGCGCGGGCCACCGCCCGGCCCATGCCGCCGAGCCCGTCGAAGTAGTGATCGACGCTCGTAACGCCGAGTTCGACCGAGTCGAGGTTCTGGTAGGCGAGATCGACCCGGGCCAGCACCGCCTTCATCAGGTCGCGCTGCGGCGCCGGGCGGCCGGTGCGGCCGTAGGCGAAGCTCTTGCGCCGCGAAAACGTCTCGCAGAGTTCGTCCTCGTCGTCCCAGCGGCCGGATTCGACCAGATGGTTGACGTTGGCGCCGTAGGCGCCCTCGGCGTTGGAGAAGACGCGCAGGGCCGCCGTCTCGAAGTCGCATCCCTGCTCGGCCTGGATCGCCAGGGCATGCTTGCGCACGAAGTTGTCGTCGGCCGGCTCGTCCGCGCTGGCGGCGAGAAAGCTCGCTTCCGCCAGCAGCTTGGTTTGGAGCGGGAGCAGGTCGCGAAAGATGCCCGAGAGCGTCACCACCGCATCGATGCGCGGGCGGCCGAGGCGTTCGAGCGGGATCAGTTCGGCTCCGGCGAGCCGGCCGTAACCGTCGAAGCGGGGCGCCGCGCCGATCAGTGCCAGCGCCTGGGCGATGGGGCCGCCCTCGCTCTTCAGATTGTCGGTGCCCCACAGGACGAGGGCGACGCTCTCCGGCAGCGCCCGACCCTCGGAGAGGTGCCGCTCCAGCACTCGCGCCACCTGCTTGGCGCCATCGGCGATCGCGAAAGCCGAGGGCAGGCGATAGGGGTCGAAGCCGTGCAGGTTGCGCCCTGTCGGCAGGATACCGGGGTTGCGCAGCAGATCGCCGCCCGCAACGGGCGCCACGAACCGCCCATCCAGTGCTCGCATCAGCGCGGGAAGCTCGCTGTCGCGGGCGAGTTCGCGGTCGATCCGGGCAAGGTCGGCGAAGGCGCTCCGGTGCGTTTCGTCGGCGGGCAGCCCCGCGGCGGTGAGCGCTTCCCCGAGGCTCGCGCCTTCGACCAGTCTGTCGATCCCGGCGCGGGCGGGCTTGAGCCCGTGCGAGGCGTCCGCCAGGGCGAGCAGGAGATCGACCCGTTCCTCGCGCACCATCCCCTCGCCGACGACGTGGAGACCGTGCGGGATCAGCGTCTGTTCGAGTTCCGTGAGCGCGGCAGCGAGCGCGGCCACATGCGGACCCGGATTGCCGTCCCAGGCCGGCTCGGCGGCGACGAGATCGACCGCCGCGCCCTGCGCCTGGATGATCGCGGCGAGCGCCGTCCGCTCGGCCGCCGCCTCCGGTTCCAGGCCGCGCCAGCGCTCGACCGAGACCTTGAGATCGCTCAGGCCGCGGTAGAGGCCGGCCGCGGCGAGGCTCGGGGTGAGATAGCTCACCAGCGTCGCGGCGGAGCGGCGCTTGGCGAGCGTGCCCTCCGACGGGTTGTTGGCGGCATAGAGGTAGATGTTGGGCACCGCGCCGATCAGACGCTCGGGCCAGCAGGCCGCCGAGAGCCCGGTCTGCTTGCCGGGCATGAATTCGAGTGCGCCGTGGGTGCCGAAATGCAGCACCGCGTCGGCGGAGAAATCCTCGCGCAGCCAGCGGTAGAAGGTGCTGAAGGCGTGGGTCGGTGCGAACCCCTGCTCGAACAGCAGCCGCATCGGGTCGCCCTCGTAGCCGAAGGCGGGCTGCACCCCGACGAAGACGTTGCCGAACTGCGCGCCGAGCACGAGGATGTCGGCGCCGTTGCTCTGGTGGCGGCCCGGTGCCGGCCCCCACTGCGCCTCGATCTCCGGCAGGTACGTCTCGCGGCGGACGTGATCCTCGGCGGACACGCGGGCATGGACATTGGCCGGCGTGCCGTAGCGCGCAGCGTTGCCGCCGAGAATTCTGTCGCGCAGTGCATCGACGCTGGCGGGAATCTCGACCGTGTAACCGTCGGCTGCGAGCCCGCGCAGGGTGTTGAGCAGCGAGGCGTAGACCGAGAGGAAAGCGGCCGAGCCGGTGGCGCCGGCATTGGGCGGAAAGTTGAACAGCACGACGGCAAGGTGCCGCTCGTGCTTCGGCTTGCGCCGCAGAGAGACGAGGCGCTCGATCCGGGCGGCAAGCCGCTCGGCCCGCTCGGGATGCACGCGCATGTCGCGGGCATTGCCGCTGCCGGATGCCGAGGAGCGGCCACCGAACACCGTCGGCGCGGTAGCGCCGTCGAGTTCGGGGATCGCGACCATCATGGTCGCCTCAACCGGAGAAAGGCCGCGGGAACCCGCCTCCCATTGCTCGATCGTCTGAAATTCGAGCGCGTGGGCTGCGAGATAGGGCACGTCGAGCCGCGTGAGCGTCGCCTCGGCCGCCGCCGCGTCGTTGTAGGCCGGGCCGCCGACCAGCGAGAAGCCGGTGAGCGAGACCAGCGCGTCGATCGCCGGGCGGCCGTTCTCCGTGAAGAAGGCGTCCACCGCCGGGCGGTTGTCGAGCCCGGCGGCGAAGGCCGGTACCACCGACAGGCCCCGCGCTTCGAGGGCGGCGATGACGCCGTCGTAATGCGCCGTATTGCCGGCGAGCACGTAGGAGCGCATCAGCAGCAGGCCGACGCGGCCGCGGGCGCCGGGCACGATGGGCACGGCGGACAGGGTCTCGCCGACACGGCCCGGCAGGCGCGGATGGTACAGGCCTGTCTCGGGGTAATGCTGCGGCGCCGGCGCGGCGGCGATCTCCCGCCATGCCGCGCGCGGACCGGCGGCGTAGCGCTGTACGAGGAAGCGCACGAGGCTCGCCACGTTCTCGTCCGAGCCCGCGAGCCAATATTGAAGGGTGAGAAAGTAGGCCCGCACGTCCTGCGCCGAGCCGGGGATGAATCGCAGGATCTTCGGCAGCTTGCGCACCAATGCCATCTGCCGCGCGGCATTGCCCTCCGCGCCCGGCTTGCCGCGCAGCCGCTTCAGGAAGTCGAGGGCCGAGCGCTTGGCCCCGCTCATGTCGAAGCGGTTGAGCCGCGTCGTGCGCACGATTTCCGCGGCCGAAAGGCAGCCGACCATCGCATCGCAGGACGCGCGCCGGGCGAGCAGCGCCGGCAGGATCGCCCGCACGTGCTCGTCGAGGAACAGCATCGCCGAGACGACGATGTCGGCGCGCGCGATCTCCGCCTCGCAGGCCCGGAGCGCCGCCCCGTCGGTCTCCCACTCGGCGGCCGCGTGGAAGCTCAGCGACAGGCCCGGCATCTCCGTGGCCAGCCGCAGCCGCGCCCGTTCCACCGCGCTCGCCAAGTGATTGTCGAGCGTGACGATGACGACGCGGAACGGGGGCCTAGCGGCCGAAATGCGCCTTGGCATCGTAGAGGATCTCGAGGGTGATGAGCGGCAGGTGCCGCTCGCGGGCGAAGCGCTCGGTGTTGGCGCGGGCCTTGCCGCGCACGAAGAACGGGATCTTCTTCAGCTCCTTCTCGGCCTCGGGCGCCCATGGCGCGGTGCGAACCGCGTCGGCCCCCTGGACGGTGATGGCTGGAACGGGCGCCGGAGCGAGGGGGGGAGCCTCCGGCACCCGTTCCAAGGCGTCCGCTTTCCGGTTCGGCCCGTGGCCGAGATGAGACGGGGCGGCGCCATCGTGAAATTCGGGATCGTCGCGGAACATCCCGAGGAGATGCTCCTCCAGCCCCATCATCAGGGGGTGCACGAGCGTATCGAACAGGACGTTGGCGCCCTCGAACCCCATCTGCGGCGAGTGGCGGGCGGGAAAATCCTGCACGTGGATCGGCGCCGAGATCACCGCGCAGGGGATGCCCAGCCGCTTGGCGATGTGGCGCTCCATCTGGGTGCCGAGCACCAGTTCGGGCGCCGCCGCCTGGATCGCGGCCTCGACGTCGAGGTAGTCGTCGGTGATCGTCGCCTCGATGCCGTGGAGAGCGGCCTCCGCCCGGACCTCGCGGGCGAATTCGCGGATATAGGTGCCCAGCCCGACGAGCCGGAAGCCGAGTTCCTGCGTGGTCACCCGGGCAATGGCGAGGGCGTGGGTGGCGTCTCCGAAGACGAAGACGCGCTTGCCCGTGAGGTAGGTCGAGTCGACCGAGCGGGAGTACCAGGGCAGCCGCGACGCGACGTCGGCGAGGACAGGCGCGGGATCGACCTCGGCGAGCGCCGCAACGGCCTCGATAAAACGGCGGGTCGCCCCGACGCCGATCGGCACCACGTCGACGAGGGGTTGGCGGAACGTCTTTTCGAGGTACAGCGCGGCGCTGCGCGCCACCTCGGGATAAAGCACGAGGTTGAAGTCGGCCTCGCCGAGGCGGGTCAGATCGGCCGGACTGGCGCCGAGGGGCGCCACCACGTTCACCGCGATCCCGAGGCGGTCGAGGAGCCGGCGGATCTCGATCAGATCGTCGCGGTGGCGGAATCCCAGCGCGGTCGGGCCGAGGATGTTGCAGGACGGCCGGCGCGTCCCCTGCGGAGGCCGCTCCGCCGGGGCGCCGGCAAGGGCGCGCACCAACCGATAGAAGGTCTCGGAGGCGCCCCAGTTCTCCTTCTTCTGGTAGGCCGGCAGCTCCAGCGGGATCACCGGGACCGGCAGGTCGAGCGCCCTGGCGAGACCGCCGGGATCGTCCTGGATCAGCTCCGCCGTACAGGAGGCGCCGACGATCATCGCCTGCGGCTGGAACCGCGCGTAGGCGGCGGCGACCGCGTCCTTGAAGATCGCCGCGGTGTCGCGGCCGAGATCCTGCGCCTGGAACGTCGTGTAGGTGACCGGCGGGCGCTCGGCGCGCCGCTCGATCATCGTGAACAGCAGGTCGGCATAGGTGTCGCCCTGCGGCGCGTGCAGCACGTAGTGCAGGCCCTCCATCGCGGTCGCGACCCGCATGGCCCCGATATGCGGCGGTCCCTCATAGGTCCAGACGGTGAGCTGCACGGTGCTACACCTCCAGCCGGGCGCGCCGGTCGAGCGGACGCGCGAAGAGTTCGGCGAGGTCGCCCGCCTGCTCGTAGCCCTGGATCGGCGTGAACAGCAGCTCGATTGACCATTTCGTGGTCAGCCCCTCCGCCTCCAGCGGGTTGGCGAGGCCGAGGCCGCAGACGGTCAGGTCCGGTCGTGCTGCCCGGCAGCGGTCGAGCCCGTCGTCCAGGCTCTGGCCCTCGACCACGGGCGTGCCGTCGGGCAGGCGCTCGATCTCGGCGGCGAGGTGGCCGCGATGCAGGTAGGGCGTGCCGACCTCGATCAGTTCGACGCCCATCTCCCGCGACAGGAAGCGGGCGAGCGGCACTTCGAGCTGAGAATCGGGGAAGAAGAACACCCGCTTGCCCGCGAGCTTTTCCGAATGCGCGGACAGGGCTTGTCGGGCGCGGCGCAGGCCCGGGGCCGTCGCCGCCGCGAAGCGGGCGGGATCGACGGCGAAGCTGTCGGCTGCCGCGCGCAGCCAGTCCGTGGTGCCCTCGGCGCCGAGCGGGAACGGGGCGGCGATGCGCCGGGCGCCGCGCTGTTCCAGGGCGCGGGCGGTGTCCGCGAGGAAGGGCTGGGCGAGGAGATAGCGCGTGCCGCGCCCGACGGCGGGCATCTGGCTCGTCCGCCGCGCCGGCAGGAAGCGGGCGGCGATGCCGAGATCGGAAAACAGCCGGGCGAACTGGTCCTCGACCACGTCGGCGAGCGCGCCGACGACGAGGAGTTCGTCCGTCGACACCGCCTCCGGCAGATCCGGCACCAGGGCGGCGAGGCAGGCATCCTCCCCTTGCGTGAAGGTCGTCTCGATGCCCGAGCCCGAATAGTTCAGCACCCGCACGCTCGGCGCCATCCGCTGCGACAACCGCAGCGCCGCCCGCGACAGGTCGAGCTTGATCACCTCCGAGGGGCAGGAGCCGACGAGGAACAGCAGCCGGATGTCGGGCCGCCGCTCGATCAGCCGGGTGACGACGCGATCGAGTTCCTCGTTCATGTCTGCGAGGCCGGCGAGATCGCGCTCGTCGATGATGGCGGTGGCAAAGCGCGGCTCGGCGAAGATCATCACGCCCGCGGCCGACTGGATCAGGTGGGCGCAGGTGCGCGAACCGACGACGAGGAAGAACGCGTCCTGGATCTTCCGGTGCAGCCAAACGATGCCGGTGAGCCCGCAGAACACCGCCCGCTGGCCGCGCTCGATGCGGATCGAAGGCCCGCAGGTGCCTGAGGGAAGGGGGGCGTGCGCGTTCATCGACCGACCTCCCCCGCGAGTGCGAGGGGGGCGGGTGCTTCGAGCCGCGCCGTGCGCAGCTTCAGCAGGAACTGTCCGGCATTGACGAGGTAGGCGGCGTAGGCCGCGAGCGCCAGCACGAGCAATCCGTGCGTGTCGAGCCAGCCGAATCCGAGGGCGGTAAGGTAGGCCGTGTGCAGCGCCAGCACGAGCATGCTGAACACGTCCTCCCAGAAGAAGGCCGGTGCGAACAGGTAGCGGCCGAACACGACCTTCTCCCAGATCGAGCCCGTCACCATGATCGCGTAGAGAACGAGCGTCTTGACGACGACGGAGGCGTTGGCGGCCGCGGCGCCCTCACCGCTGGCCAGCGTCCGTACGACGAGGCCGAGACTGACAAGGAAGACGAGGAACTGCAGCGGAGCGAGCACGCCCTGCACCAGGGTCCAGGGCGAGCCGTCACGCCTCTGACGCTCGGCGCTCGAATAGAGCGGTTGGTGCCGGCCCTGGCGCTGACGCATGGCGTCCGCCCTCGCTCGCGTTCCAGTCCCATCCGTGCGGGACCTCGATTGACCCGAGCCTAGGCCTGGACGTCGGAAAGTGTCAATCCAGCTTGACGATCAACAAGGATTACATTTCCCTCAGGTCAGAGAAGCGGCGGGGATTGCCAAACGTGAGAGTGAGCGTATCGTTGGCCTACACGCTTCCGTTGCTTCGGGCTCGTGCAGTGCAATAAAGTGCACTTAGCCGGCCGGTCTGCATCCTCAGGGAGACGCCCATGGGTGAGTGGAGGCATTTCGGCGAGCGTCTGGAACTCCCTGCCCTGGCACCGGACTGCGGCGTGGTAACGGAGGCGCCGGCGTGCTCGGCCTTCGAGCATCCGCGTGAGGGCGCGGGGATGCGCAGCCAGCTGGCCAGCGTGGTCGAGGCCGAGATCCTGCCCCGTCTCATGCTGGCGCACCGTCAGCGGCTGCAGCCGCGAGGGCTGGGATCGGCGCGCCGTCCAACCCCCGACGAGGTCCAGCGCCTCAGCGAATTGCTGCTGGCGCGCACGGACACCGATCTCGCCCTTCACCTCCTGCAGTTCCTCGATGAAGGGCTGACGCTTGAAGCGGTGCTGGTCGAACTCCTTGCGCCCGTGGCCCGGCATCTCGGCCATCTATGGGAGGAGGACGCCTGTGACTTCGTGGATGTGACCGTCGCCCTCGGGCGGCTCCAGGCCGCCACACGCGATCTCTGCGCGCGCGTCGAGGACGAATCGGCCGATGCATCCGGGCGCAGCATCCTCCTGCTGCCGTGCCCGGGGGAGACCCACGTCTTCTGCCTGTCCCTGGTGGCGACCATTTTCCGCGAGTCGGGATGGGATGTGACGACGACCGGCGCCCATTCGAACCTCGACCCCGTCGAGCTGATCGGCGCGGAATGGTTCGATGTCCTCGGCCTGACCCTGGCCTGCGATGTCCTGGTCCCGGCCCTTCCGGAGGCGATCCGCGCCTTGCGCGCGGCTTCCCTCAATCCCAGGGTCAAGGTGCTGGTCGGCGGTCCCTATTTCGCCAGAAATCCGAACCAAGCGCGCCTCGTCGGCGCAGACGGCACCGCAGAAGATGGGCGGCTTGCACCGCTCATCGCTGAAAGCTTGCTTGAAATGCGGACGCGAGCCTGTTGATAAGGGCGCTTTCCGCGCCATCACGAAGTGTTGACCTTGAGCAGCTTGGCGAGCCCCTCTCCCCGGCGCCCTTCCCCGGCGCTGCATCAGGCGGCCGGTCTCCTCGACGGTGAGGCGGCCGGCCTGCTGATTGCTGCGACCTCCGATCTGTCCCTCGTGGTCGATGATCACGGCATCATCCGCGATACCGCGGCCGGGCAGGCCGATCTCGATGGCCACGGCATCGAATCCTGGCTCGGGCGGCCATGGATCGACACGGTGACCGTCGAGAGCCGCCCGAAGATCGATGCGTTGCTGCGCGACGCGGCGCCCGGCACCATGACCCGCTGGCGGCAGGTCAATCACCCCTCCCCCACCGGTACGGATCTGCCGATCCGTTACGCCACACTCCGCCCCCGCAAGGAGGGGCCGATCATCGTGATCGGCCAGGATCTCCGGACCGTTGCCGCGCTCCAGCGGCGTCTGGCCGAAACCCAGCAGGCGCTGGAGCGGGATTACGACCGCCTGCGGAGCGCCGAGACCCGCTACAAGCTCCTGTTCCAGCTCTCCGGCGAGCCGGTGCTGGTGGTCGATGCCGGCACGCGGCGGGTCACGGAGATCAATCCGGCGGCGATGCGGCTGCTCGGCCGGCCGCAGAAGCGCGTCCTCGGCCAGGATGCGGCCGAGCTTTTCGACGCGGGAAGCCTGCGCGAACTGCAGACGCTGTTCGCCGGCCTGCGCGTCACCGGCCAAGCGACGGACCTCGTCGCGCCCTTGGCTGGTGGACGGGGCGAGGTCCGCGTCTCCGCCTCCCTGTTCCGCGGCGACGGTGCGACCTCGGTGCTGCTGCGCCTCACACCGCTGACCCGCGTGGCGCCGGAGCGCGCCGAGTTCGGCGGCGGCGCGCTCGACATCATCCAGCGGATGCCGGAGGGGTTCGTCGTCACCGACGCCTCGCGCCGCATTCTCACAGCCAACACCGCCTTTCTCGATCTCACGCAGCACGCCACCGAGGAGCAGGTGCGCGGACAGTCACTCGACGGCTGGCTCGGCCGTGAGGAGACCGACACGCTCGCGCTGTTCGCGATGCTGCGCGACCACGGATCGGTCCGCCATTTCCCGACGGTCATGAGAGGCCAGTACGGCTCGGTGGAGGAGGTGGAGGTTGCCGCGGTGTCCGCCTCCCATGCCGACCAGCCCTGCTTCGGCCTGACGATCCGGGCGACGCCCCGGCGGACCGCGCCCGTCCATGCGGGCGGCAGCCACGACCTGCCGCGTTCGGTCGAGCAGATGACCGAACTCGTCGGCCGTGTCTCGATGAAGGCCCTGGTGCGCGAGACCACCGATCTCATCGAGAAGCTGTGCATCGAGGCGGCTCTGCGAATCACCCGGGACAACCGGGCTTCGGCGGCCGAGATGCTCGGCCTCAGCCGGCAGGGTCTCTACGCGAAGATGCGCCGCTACGGCATCGGCGATCTCGATGGAAACGACCCAGAGTTGACACCCTGAGGCGGAGGCTCCGCGCCTGCAGGATAATTCATGATCGCAGGGCGTAAGGCTGTCTCATCTTATTTTAGACCATGTGTAAAGCTTGCTTGACACAAGCCGAGGGGCGTCGGTAGCTTGCCTGCATGGCAACGCCTGCTCCGAGCGCCGTCGTCGAACTTCTCAAGCCGATCACATGGTTCGCACCCATGTGGGCCTTCGGCTGCGGGGTCATCTCCTCCGGTCAGGCCCCCTCGGGACAATGGCCCGTCATCGCCGCGGGCGTCGTGCTGGCCGGGCCGCTCGTCTGCGCGACGAGCCAAGCGGCCAATGACTGGTTCGACCGCCATGTCGATGCCATCAACGAGCCGGACCGGCCGATCCCGTCGGGGCGCATTCCTGGCCGCTGGGGGCTCTATCTCGCCGCCGGCTGGACGATGCTGTCGCTGCTCGTCGCCGGGATGCTCGGACCCTGGATCCTGGGAGCCGCGCTGTTCGGCCTCGTGCTCGCCTGGATCTACTCCGCACCGCCGCTCCGGCTGAAGCGCAATGGCTGGTGGGGCAACTCCGCGGTCGCGCTCTGCTACGAGGGCTTGCCGTGGTTCACCGGCGCGGCGGTGATGGCCGCGTCGATGCCCGACCGGCGGGTGCTCCTCGTCGCCCTGCTCTACTCGGTCGGCGCCCACGGCATCATGACCCTCAACGACTTCAAGTCGGTGGAGGGGGACCGGGCCATGGGGCTGCGTTCGCTGCCGGTGCAGCTCGGCTCCGATCGCGCCGCGCGCTTCGCCTGCCTCGTCATGGCGCTTCCGCAGGTCGCGGTGGTGGGGCTTCTCATCGGTTGGGAGCGGCCCTGGCAGGCCGCACTGGTCGGCGCTCTGCTCGCGGGGCAGCTCGCGCTGATGACGCATTTCCTGAAGGCGCCCCGCGCCCGCGCCGCCTGGTACAACGGCACCGGCACGACACTCTACGTCCTCGGCATGCTGGCCTCGGCTTTCGCCCTGCGCCCTCTCGTGCAAGGGCTAGCGTCATGACAAGCGCGCCGCTCCCCTCGTTCCCCGCCTTCTCCTGGCTCCAGATCGTCCGGCTCGGCCTCGTCCAGACCGCACTCGGGGCGGTCGTGGTTCTCATGACCTCGACCATCAACCGGGTGATGGTGGTGGAGCTGGCGCTGCCCGCGATCGTGCCGGGGGGACTCGTCGCCCTGCATTACGCCACGCAGGTGCTGCGGCCGCGCTGGGGCTACGGCTCCGATGTCGGCGGTCGGCGCACGCCCTGGATCGTCGGCGGGATGGCGGCGCTCTGCCTCGGCGGTTTCGGTGCCGCGGCCGCCACGGCGCTCGCCGCCAGTCATCTCACCGCTGGCTTGGCGCTCGCCATCCTCTCCTTCCTGCTCGTCGGCATGGGCGCGGGGGCGGCGGGGACCTCGCTCCTCGTCCTGCTTGCGACCGGGGTCGAGGCCGGGCGTCGGGGCGCGGCGGCGACCATCGTCTGGGTGATGATGATCGCGGGCTTCGCCGTCACCGCCCCGCTCGCCGGCCACTTCCTCGATCCGTTCTCCGGCGCGCGGCTCATGGCCGTGTCGGGGACCGTTTCGCTGATCGCCTTCGCCGTGGCTGTGCTCGCGGTCACCCGCATCGAGCCGCGACGGGGCGCATCGGCCACGGCCCGGGCGGAGAAGAAGCCGCCCTTCCGCGCGGTGCTGGCGCAGGTGCTGGCCGAACCGGCGGCACGGCGCTTCACCCTGTTTATCTTCGTCTCGATGCTCGCCTACAGCGCGCAGGAGCTGATCCTTGAACCCTATGCCGGCCTCGTCTTCGCGATGACGCCGGGGGCGACCACCAAGCTGGCCGGGCTTCAGCACGGCGGCGTGCTGGCCGGCATGCTGTTCGTCGCCGGCGTCACCGTCTTCGTCGGCGGCCCGTGGCTCGGTTCGCTGAAGCTGTGGACCGCAGTCGGCTGCGCGCTCTCGGCTCTGGCCCTTGCGGCGATCTCCGTCGGCGGGCCGATCGGACCGGATTTTCCCCTGCGGGCGGCGGTGGCGGGGCTCGGTTTCGGCAACGGCGTCTACGCGGTGGCGGCGATCGGTTCGATGATGGCGCTCGCCGGCCGCGGCGGCGAGACCGAACGCGGCACACGCATGGGCGTTTGGGGCGCGGCTCAGGGCGTCGCATTCGGAGCCGGCGGTTTCCTCGGAACGCTGGCGGTCGATCTCGCCCGCCTCGCCGCCTCCGAGCCCGTCTACGCCTACGCCACGGTGTTCGCGGCCGAGGGCGTGCTGTTCCTCGTCGCGCTGCTCATCAGCCTGAGCGTCGAGCACGTCACCGTCGGGCGGCGGCGCAATCCGCTGACCGAGACGGCCTCCTTCCAGCTCAATCCCGGCTTCGAGGCGAGGTAGCCCAATGGCACACCACGGCGCTTGCGAAACGTTCGACGTCGTGGTGGTGGGCGGTGGCCCGGCCGGCGCAACCGCAGCCGCGGATCTCGCGGCCTCCGGCCATCGGGTGCTGCTCCTCGACAAGGCCGGGCGGATCAAGCCCTGCGGCGGCGCGATCCCGCCGCGGCTGATCCGCGACTTCGCGATCCCCGATTCCCTCCTCGTCGCGCGTATCCGCAGCGCCCGGATGGTGGCGCCGAGTGCCCGCCACGTCGACATGCCGGTCGGTGAGGGATTCGTCGGCATGGTCGATCGCGAGCATTTCGATCCCTACCTGCGCGAGCGGGCGGCGCTCGCCGGGGCGGACCTGCGCGACGGCCTGTTCGAGCGCATCACCCGCGATCACGCCGGTCTCGCGACGGTGCATTACCGGCAGGGCAAGGCGGGTGAGGCGCGGCAGGTGCAGACCCGCCTCGTGATCGGAGCCGACGGGGCCACGTCGGCCGTCGGACGCGCCGAGATCCCGGGCCATGCACGGATGCGGCAGGTGTTCGCCTATCACGAGATCGTCCGGCGCCCGGAGGGGCCTCAGCATGACGGTGCGCGCTGCGACGTCTACTACCAGGGCCGCCTCTCGCCGGATTTCTACGCCTGGATCTTCCCGCACGGCGAGACCGTGAGCGTCGGCACGGGAAGCGCCCGCAAGGGCTTCTCCTTGCGCGGCGCAATTCGCGAGCTGCGCGCCGGTACCGGTCTGGAAGCCTGCGAGACGATTCGTCGGGAGGGTGCGCCGATCCCGCTCAAGCCCCTGCGGCGCTGGGACAACGGCCGCGACGTGCTGCTTGCCGGCGATGCGGCCGGCGTCGTCGCGCCGGCCTCGGGGGAAGGAATCTACTACGCGATGCTCGGCGGGCGCCTCGCGGCGGAGGCCGCCGGCGCGTTCCTCGTGGCGGGCGACGCCCGCGCGCTGGCCGGCGCGCGCAAGAAATTCATGCGTCTGCACGGGCGGGTCTTCTGGATCCTCGGAATGATGCAGTGGGTCTGGTACCGCAGCGACGGCCTGCGGGAGCGCTTCGTCGCCATCTGCAAGGACAAGGACGTCCAGCAGCTCACCTGGGACGCCTACATGAACAAGGAGCTGGTGCGCGCGAAGCCCGCCGCCCATGCGCGGATCTTCTTCAAGGATCTCGCGCACCTGTTCCGCTGGGTCTCGCCGTGAACGGGGTGCTGGCCGGCGGCTGGGAGCCGCCCGCCCTCGCCGCCTTGCTGGCGCTCATGGTCGCCGTGGCCGGCGGGGTCGCGACCCGGACCGACGCTTGGTATCATCGCCTGCGCGTGCCCGGATGGAAGCCGCCGGACTGGGCCTTCGGCCCGGTCTGGACCGTCATCTTCATCCTCACCACGGCCTCGGCGATCATCGCCTGGAACGCCGATTCCGATCCGGCGGCCCGAACCCGGCTGATTGCGGTCTTTGCCGTCAACGGCGTGCTCAACATTGCCTGGAGCGTGATCTTCTTCCGCCTGCGCCGGCCCGACTGGGCTTTCGCGGAGGTGTTGCTGCTGTGGTTCTCCATCCTCGCGGTGGTGTTCACCCTCGGCCGGGTGTCCGTGGCGGCGGCGCTGCTCAACCTTCCCTATCTCGCCTGGGTGAGCGTCGCCGCCTGCCTGAACCGTACCATCGTCCGGCTCAACCCGCGCTTCGGGGGCGCGTGAGCCATGGACGCCTTCTTCGCCCCCCTCTTCGCGTCAGGGCGGATCGTCGATGCGATCCTCGTGCTGGTGGCCCTGGAGGCGCTGGTGCTGATCGGTCTGCGGGCGCGCATGGGCCGGGGGCCGGCGCCGGGCGCACTCCTGAGTAACCTCGCCTCCGGGGCCGCGCTGATGCTGGCCGTGCGGGCGGCGCTCACCGGCGCGTCGTGGTCCGCCGTCGCCGCCTGGCTGAGCGCGGCGCTTGCCGCCCACCTTACCGAGATGGCGCTCCGTTTCCGCCGCGACGGTGGAACACTTTCAACGAGCTGTGACAAGCCGCCGTGGAACAACCGAGGGTGGTGAGCGTTCGGTGCGCGTCCACCGCCGATTTTGAACGATTCTTGGCCGGGATTCCTCGCATCTGGAGATCGGGTTCATGACACGCCTCACTGCCCTGGGCTCCGGTTGGCTGGCTATCGCCGCGCTGCTCTCCGTCGGAACGGCCCATGCGCAGGAGGCGGACGCCGATCTGATCAAGCGTGGCGCGTATCTCGCGACGGCGGGCGATTGCACCGCCTGCCACACCAAGGCCGGCGGCAAGTTCATGGCCGGCAACTTCAAGCTCGACACGCCGATCGGGGCGATCAAGACGCCCAATCTCACACCCGACGACGAGACCGGCATCGGCAAGTGGAGCTACGAGACTTTCGAGAAGGCCTTCCGCCACGGCATCGGCGACGAGGGCGAGTATCTCTACCCGGCCTTTCCGTTCGGCTGGTACACCAAGGTGTCCGACGAGGACACGAAGGCGATCTTCGCCTACCTCAAGTCGCTGCCGCCGGTGAAGGAGAAGCGGGAGGAGAACGAGATCCCGTTCCCCTTCAATGTCCGCACCGCCCTGATCACGTGGCGCACCGCCTTCTTCACCGCCGAACGCTTCAAGCCCGATCCGAATGCCAGCGCCGAGGTGAACCGCGGCGGGTATCTCGTCGAGGGTCTCGGCCATTGCGGCATGTGCCACAACGAGCGCAAGCTCGTCGGCAATTCGAGCCTCGCCGGCCGGTTCGGCGGCGGCGTCATCGACGGCTGGTACGCGCCCAACATCACCCCGGACGGGCACCAGGGCATCGGCGCCTGGAGCGACGAGGAGGTGGTGGCTTACCTCAAGACCGGTACGGCGCCGGGCAACCGGCCCGGCGTGGCGGCGGGCCCGATGCGCCAGACCATCGAGGAGTCGCTGTCGAAGATGACCGACGCCGATTTGAGGGCGATGGTCGCCTACCTGCGGACGATCCCCGCCAAGCAGACCTACAAGGAGAAGGATCTCCAGGCCTTCAACCAGCCGGGCGCGCCGGGGGCGGACACCTACCTCACCTACTGCTCCTCCTGTCACCGGCCGGACGGAAAGGGTGTCGAGGGCGCCATCCCGGCGCTCGCCGGCAACACCTCGATCCAGTCCCGCGGTCCCGAGACCATCATCAACGTCATCGTCGGCGGCCTCGCCGCGCAGAGCGGCTACGCGCCGATGCCGGCCATCGGCCAGGAGATGACCGACGAGCAGATCAAGAACGTCACCGACTACATCCGCAATTCCTGGGGCAACAAGGCGCCCGTCGTCTCCGAGACCGGCGTCGTCGCGTCCGCGCGGCAGAAGATCAAGACGATGATGGCCGGCAATGCGCCGTGCTCGACCATCGACGACGACAAGCTCAAGGCGAGCGTCGAGCAAGCCACCGGCGGCGATGCGTTGAAGGGGCTGAAGCCGAACGACTTCGTTCCGGTTCTCTCCCGCGTGGCGCCGCAGGTGAAGGCTGCCGCGCCCGAGGCCGGGGACGACGCCGTGGTCAACGGGCTGCTCTCGGCCTTCTGCAAGGCGAACCGCAGCGACCGCGACGCGGAGCCGTTGCCTTGGTCGGCCACCATCGGTTCGTTCGGCAACGTCGCCTACAGTCAGGTGAAGAACCCGGAGAAGCGGGTCGATGCGGCTCCGGGTCAGCCGCCGTCCTCGGGAGCCTCATCGCCGAAGCCTTGATTCCGGTTTTTGCGCCCTACCATTGCCGGGTGCAGCCGCCGCCCCGAAACGCCCGACGGTGAATCGCGAGCGATCGCGCGGCGGCTTCTGATGGCCCCCAATGGGAGTGCGAGCGTATGCAACTCGGCATGATCGGCCTCGGCCGGATGGGCGGCAATATCGTCCGCCGCCTCCTGCGCGACGGCCATACGGCCGTGGTCTACGACCGCGATCCGAAGGCTGTGGAGGCTCTGGCGTCGGAAGGCGCGACGGCGGCATCCAGCCTCGAGGATTTCGCGGCGAAGCTGGAGGCGCCGCGCACCGCCTGGGTCATGCTGCCGGCCGGCCAGATCACCGAGGAGACGGTGACGGCACTCGGCGGCCTCCTGAGCGCCGACGATTGCATCATCGACGGTGGGAACTCGTTCTATCAGGACGACGTCCGTCGCGCCCGCGATCTCGACGTCAAGGGCATCCACTACGTCGATGTCGGAACTTCCGGCGGCGTCTGGGGGCTCGAACGGGGCTACTGCATGATGATCGGCGGCCATAAGGAGGCCGTCGATCGGCTGGACCCGATCTTCCGCACCCTCGCACCGGGCATCGGTGAGATCCCGCGCACCCCCGGCCGCGACGGGCGGGATCCGCGGGCCGAGCAGGGCTACATCCATGCCGGGCCGAGCGGGGCCGGCCATTTCGTGAAGATGATCCACAACGGCATCGAGTACGGCCTGATGCAGGCCTATGCCGAAGGCTTCGACATCCTGCGCCACGCCAACGCGCCTGACATCCCGGAGGCGCGCCGCTTCGATCTCAATCTCGGCGACATCGCCGAAGTCTGGCGGCGGGGCAGCGTGGTCTCGTCCTGGCTCCTCGATCTCACCGCCTCGGCGCTCGCGGGCGACGAGCGCCTCGAAGGTTTCTCGGGCTATGTCGAGGATTCCGGCGAGGGCCGCTGGACCATCAACGCGGCGATCGAGGAGGCCGTGCCAGCCACCGTCCTTTCCAGCGCCCTCTATCGCCGCTTCCGCTCCCGCGAGGACGAGAGCTACGCCGACAAGCTGCTCTCCGCGATGCGCCAGGGCTTCGGCGGCCACAAGGAGCCGCCGCGCCGCGGGCCGGCTCCGTGATTCCGCTTCCCCCCAACACCGAATTGACGGCGGATGCCGAGGCGACGGCCCGGGCGGCGGCCGAACATCTTCTGACAATCGCCGGAAGCGCGCCGGGGGATCGTGTCGCGATCTGCCTGTCCGGCGGCTCGACGCCGAAGCGGCTCTACGCGCTGCTGGCGTCGCCCGGCTTCGTCGAGCGGGTGCCGTGGGCGCGCATCCACTGGTTCTTCGGCGACGACCGGGTCGTGCCGTGGGGCGATCCCTTGAGCAACGTGCGGATGGTGCGCGAGGCCTTCGGCCATGCCGCACCGGTGCCGGCGACGCACCTGCACTTCATCCCCTCCGACAAAGGCGCCGAGGCCGGGGCCCGGGCCTATGAGCGGGTGCTGCAGGATTTCTACGGCGCCGACCGGCTCGACCCGAACCGGCCGCTCTTCGACCTCGTGCTGCTGGGCCTCGGCAGCGATGGGCACACGGCCTCGCTGTTCCCGGGCAAGCCGGCGCTCGCCGAGCGAGAGGCCTGGGTCGCGCCGGTGCCGGAGGCGGGGATGGAGCCGTTCGTGCCGCGCATCACCCTGACCTTCCCGGCCTTGGCCTCCTCCCGCTCGGTGCTGTTCCTCGTCAACGGCGCGGGCAAGCGGGAGCCGCTGCAGCGACTGGCCGATGGCGAGGATCTGCCGGCGCGGCACGTCGAGAGTGCGGGGCGGGTGACGTGGTACGTCGATCGCGAGGCAGCCGCGGCCTGACGCCGTCGTCGAAGGACGCGGTCGGCCGGTGCCCGGCTCGATCCCACCCTCGCTCGCGGCATGCGCCCCCGCCTTATTTTCGACGAGGGTGTTACCCGTGTATGAACGGCCGATGATCGACGATGAAGATCGACCACGCCGGAGGACGCCGATGGTAGGAGCCGAACGCGCAGCCGCGGGGAACCCCTTGCCGCGGGTTCGGCAGCCGCGCTTCCCCCTCCGGCGGAGGCGCATCCTGCCCGGACCGCTCAAGCCGATCGATGCGCGCAGCCGCCGCAACCCGGCATGGGTCGCGAGCGTCGGCGTGGTCGGGCTTTCGCTCGTCGCCACATGGGCGATCGCCGCACAGATTCGTGCGGGCGGCGAGGTCTCGCCGCGGTCCGCTCCCGTCGAGACGGCCGCATCCGCTCCCGAGGCGATGGCTCCCGTGCGGGTCGTCGGTGCCGTGCAGGCGCCGCAGGCCGCGCCGGTGGAGGAACCGACCGCCCCGGTCGAGGCCCCCCTCGCGGCCGCGGAGCCGCAGCCGGCCACGCCCATCGCGCCCGCGCCGACGCTTCCGGCCTCGAAGCCGGTTGCCGCGCTTCCGAACGACCTCGGAGCCTTGCCGGTTCTGGAACTCGACGAGACCGCCTTCGACGCGGTCCGGCCTCCAGTTGCGGAGGAGGCTCCCCGCCCCAACCCGCGGGCTCTCAATCGGCATTGATTCAAACGTGAAAGCCGCCCCGGTCGCGTCGCGATCACGGGGCGGCTCGACGTTCTGATCCAGACCTCATCGGGCGCCCGGAGCGAAGCCTCGCCCGGGAACGCGGTCCTGTTCGGCGCCTCAGGCGGCGAGCGGTAGATCTTCGTCCGCCTCGGCCGCCATGAACTGGGCCCGGGCGAGCGCCGCGAAGCGCTGGTTGAGGGCGACCAGCTCGTCGAAATTGCCGGCCTCGACGATCTTGCCGTTCTCGAACACGAGGATCCGGTCGGCGTTGCGGATCGTGGCGAGGCGGTGGGCGATTACGAAAGTGGTGCGGCCCTCCATCACGGTCTCCAAGGCCTGCTGCAGCTTGCGCTCGGTCGCGGCGTCGAGGGCACTGGTCGCCTCGTCGAGGATCAGCATCGGCGGGTTCTTCAGCAGCGCGCGGGCGATCGAGAGCCGCTGGCGCTCGCCGCCGGAGAGCGAGCGGCCGCGCTCGCCGATGATGGTGTCGAGTCCGTCGGGCTGGCGAGCCATGAACTCGCTGGCCTGGGCACGCTCCAGCGCGTCGAGCATCTCGGCATCGGTCGCGTCGGGGCGGCCGACCTGAAGGTTCTCGCGGATCGAGCGGTTGAACAGCATCGGCTCCTGGAACACCACGCCGATGTTGTGGCGCAGCGACGAGAGGCCGATGTCGCGGATGTCGAGGCCGTCGATGCGGATCGCGCCGGCATCCGGATCGAAGGTCCGGTGCAACAGGCCCAGCGTCGTGGACTTGCCCGAGCCGGTGGTGCCGACCAGCGCCACGGTCTCGCCGGGGCGGGCCGTGAAGGACACGCCGTCGAGCGCGTTGCGGCGACCGTCGTAGGAGAAGGCGACGTCCTCGAAGCTCACCTCGCCCTCGAACCGAGCGACCTGCTTGGCGTGCGGCCGGTCACGGACGGTCGGCACCGTGTCGACCACCTCGAAGAACTCGCGCATCTTCGGCGCCTGCATGAACACGCCGTTCACGAAGGTCACGACGTGATCGAGCTTGGTCACCAGCATGGTGGCGAGGCTCATGAAGGCGACGATCTCGCCGACCGTCGCCGCACCCTTCTGGTGAAGGGCGATGCCGGTGATGAAGATCGCGGTCATGGTCAGCGTGCCGGAGGCGCGGGTGGCGACGTTCGCCAGCGCCCACCACGACAGGACCGGGATCTGCACGCGGAGCAGGTCGTGGATGATGTCGCGCATCGCCTCCTTCTCGGCGCGCGCGCGGGTGAAGGACTGGATCACGGCGACGTTGCCGAGGGCGTCGGAGGCGTGAGCGGCGAGCCCCGACTGGAACTGCTCGACCTCGCCCTGGAGCGTCTCGGTGCGGCGCAGGACGTAGCTCGCCAGCGCGGTGAAGACGAGGACCAGCACGACGAGGATCGCGCCGAGCCGCCAGTTCACGAACAGCGTCAGCGGCAGCAGCACGCCGACCGAGAGAAGGGCGGAGAAATGCTCGCGGAAGAAGTTGAGCCAGACCCAGGCCATGGCGTTGGTGCCTTCCAGCATCGCCTTCAGCACGCGGCCCGAATGGTTGGACGAGTGGAACGCGATCGGCAGTTCGAGCACGTGCTCGAAGAAATTCGCCATCGTCGAAAGCCGGTTGCGGTGGGCGAGCCTGTCGGAATGCAGGGCGATCGCTACGCCCGCGCCGATGGTGAACAGACCGAACACCACCCAGGCGACGATCCAGGGCAGCAGGGTCGTCGCCGGCGTATCTTTGGAGAGATGGGTCAGGCCGTCGATGATACGGCCCATGATCAGAGGTTCGGCGAAGGCCGCTACCGCGAGTGCGACGTTGGCCACGATCAGACCGATGGCCAGCCGCTTCTCCGCTCCGAGCAGGCCCAGCACCCGCGCATAGAGTCGAATCATCGACATCGTGCTTTCGCTCCCCGCCCCGTCCGGCCGCGGCCGTGGGGATCTCGTCGTTGGAACCGGATCGCTCCGGTGCCGGCCGACCGTGAGGCTGCGGTTCTTCCGCAAGACGCCACTCGGGCAACCGGCACGGGAACTTATGGCGGCCCGCCCCTGAACGGCACATGACGGGGAACGGGCGGTTCCTCCAAGTCCCTTTACGGTTCCTTCAGCCTGTTTTTTTACATCTCGGGGACGGCCGGCAGGATCGGTCGGGCTTCGGGCGTCGGCGTCATGGATCTCGCAACCGGTATCGGGCTGCTCGGCGGCGTCGGCGTGGTGTTCACGCTGATCATGATCGACGGTGGCAACTTCGCCGCCTATTTCGACAAGCACGCCGTGATCGTGATCTTCGGCGGCGCCATCGCCGCGACGATGATCCGCTTCCCGTTCTCGACCATGCTGCACGGCCTGCCGATGGGCCTGCGCTACGCCTTCACCATGCGCTCGGTGAAGCCGCACGAGCTGATCGAGGAGATCACCAAGATCGCCGACGTCGTGCGCAAGTCGGGGCCCATCGCCCTGGAGAGCATGGAGATCTCCGACCCGTTCCTGGCCCAGGGGGCGCGCTACATCGCCGATGGCTACGACCGCGACTTCATCCGCGACACGATGGAGCGCGACCGCGACAACTTTCTGATGCATCTCGACGAGGGCTCGAAGATCTATCGCGCCTTCGGCGATTGCGCCCCGGCCTGGGGCATGATCGGCACCATCCTCGGCATGGTGACGATGTTCGCCAACATGTCCGACCCCTCGAAGCTCGGACCCGCCATGGCGACCGCGCTGCTCGCGACGCTCTACGGCGCGCTGATCGCCAACATGGTCACCCTGCCGATCGCCGACAAATTGCACGTCAAGCTCGAAGAAGAGGACGTGTCGCGCTCGCTCATCATCGACGGCATCCTGCTGATCCGCGACCAGAAGAGCCCCTCGCTGGTGCGCGAGATGCTGATTGCCTACCTGCCCGCCAACCACCGCGAGGATCTCGCCGCGGAAGCGGCGTGACGGGAGTGTAGGCGGTGGCCAAGAAGAAGCGCGGCGGCGCCCATGGCGGTCACGGCTGGTTCGTGACCTTCGCCGACCTGATGGCGCTCCTGATGAGCTTCTTCGTCATGATCGCCGCTTACTCGACCCAGGACCAGAAGAAGCTTCAGGTGGTCGCCGGCTCGATGCGCGATGCCTTCGGCGTGAACAAGGAATCGAAGTTCGCCGGCATCCTGGAGAGCGAGGGCATTCCGACCGCGGACAAGTTCAAGCACCTGCGCGACGTGCCGCCGGAACGCGCCACCGACCGCACGACGCCGCCGCAGATCGACAGCGGCCTCGACGACGGCATCCCCGACCGCGGCTACCCGGATGCGTTCGGCCAGGCCGCCGCCTCCCTGCGGCAGGCGATGCAGGACATGCCGGAAGTGGCGGAGCTGTCGAAGAACGTCATCATCGCACCGAGCCGGAAAGGGCTCGACGTGTCGATCGTCGATCAGGATGGCCGCTCGATGTTCCCGGAAGGGTCGAGCCGGCCCAACGACCGCACCCGCCGCCTGCTGGAGCGGCTGGCGCCGACGTTGATGAAGCTGTCGAACCGCATTGCCGTGACCGGCTTCACAGCGACCGCCCGTCCCGGCACTCGCGACACCGCCCCGCCCTGGGAGCTCTCCGCCAACCGGGCGCTGAGCGTACGGGACGTCCTGGCCAATGCCGGGCTGCCGGATGATCGCTTCGCCTCCGTCGCCGGAAAGGCCGACACCGAGCCGATGTTTCCCGACAACCCCTATCTGGCGGCCAACCGGCGGGTGACGGTGACGCTTCTCTCCGAACCGCCGCCGACGCCCAGCGGCAAGGTCATACCCTGAAGGCGACGTTCCCGAGCCCCTATTTGGCGACCAGGAGCGCCCAGTAGACCTTGTATTTTGAGCCCGGCGCGTAGGCCGTGGCGATGCCCATCCGCGTCGCCTCGGGTGCGAGCATGACGGCCCGGTGCGGGGGGCTGTCGCGCCAGCCCGAAAACGCTTCGGCCAGCGTGTGATAGCCCGCCGAGAGGTTCGCATCCGCCCCGTCGTAGCCGAGCCGGGTCACCGCGGCGCGCACCGTCTGGCTCTTGCTCGGCCGGTCGGAGGCGGCCATGGCGGCGGCCTCGGTCTCGGCGAGCCGCTGCAATTCCGGATCGATGACCAGCGGCGCGGCGCCGTTGTTGCGGCGATAGGCCGAGATCATGTCCCGGGCCGCGGCCGTATCGACCGTGGTGCTGCCGGTGGTGAGCGGCAGGTACATGGTGGGCAGGCCGGTGGCGTCGGGCGTCATTGTCCCGGCGCAGCCCTGGAGCAAGGCGACGAGGGCGAGGGCCGCAGGTGCGGCGAGCAGGGTCTGGCGTCCGGACACGACGGCGTTCTTCCCGTAAGCAGACCGTCGAGGTGGGCCCTGCGGGCGGTAAACTCAAGTGTAGCGGCGGCACCGGCCCCGATATCCTCAGGGCCAGCGCCTGCTCACCCGATATCCGCTCGCCCTATCCCAGGCGCCGGCGAGCCGCCTCCTGCGAGACCCCTGGGGCCCGGCGCAATTCCTCGCGTGTGGTAGAGGACGACGCGGCCTCCTCCGCCATCTCCGGCTCCTTCTCCCCGCTGTTCGATCCCGAGGCGGCTGCCGGCGCGACGACCTGTGTTCCCGACTGGCCGACCGCGTAAGCGATCTGTCCGAGCGCATCGCGCACCGGCTCCAGGCCCTGCACGGTGATGAAGCTCGAAGCCGGCCCCATCGGCGGGATGAACTCGGCATCGGCCAGGGTCTTGAACACCGAGAAGTTCAGGTCGCTCTGCACCTTCTGGCCGAGATTGACGTCGATCACCATGGCGACCAGCTCGAACTCGAGGAAGGGGTCGCCGATCTTCTTGAACACCACCCGCGGCGGCGGCTCCTTGAGCACGTCGGGATGGGCCTTGGCGCAGGCGACCATCATCTCGGCCGCCTGTACGGGATCCTTGCTGCGCAGCACGTTGACCGAGATGATGACGCGGCCCGTGCGGTCGCCGCGCACGCGGTTCTTCACGATCCCTGAGATCAGGTTCGAGTTCGGCACGATGACCGCCGAGCGGTCGAAGGTCTGGATCTCGGTGGAGCGCACGGAGATGCGCTTCACGATGCCCTCGCTGTCGCCGATCAGAACCTGATCGCCGACGCGGATCGGGCGCTCCCACAGCAGCAGCAGGCCCGAGACGAAGTTGTTGACGATCGACTGGAGGCCGAAACCGATACCGACCGACAGCGCGCCGGCGACGATGGTCAGCTTCTCCAGGCTCAGGCCCAGATACGAGAAGGCGAGCGCCAGGGCGAGGAGGAAGCCGACATAGCCGGCCACCGTCGAGATCGAGTTGCGCAGGCCCGCATCGAGATCGGTTGCCGGCAGGTATGTGTTCTCCAGCCAGCGCTGGATCCCGCGGGTGATGAACACCCCGAGCACGAGGATGCTGACGCCGAAGGCGATCGCCGAGAGCGAGATCGTGACGTCGCCGACCTTGAAGCCGAAGAAGGCCGTGCGGACCGACGAGAAGATGTCCGTCGAATCGAGTCCCCAGGGCGCGAGCGCCAGGAGCGCGGCGACAGCGATCAGCAGGACACGGGCGAAGCCCGTCGCCAGCACCGCGATCTGGTTGAGCGAGCGCTTGCGCAGGCCGGTATTGGCCTGGAGCGTCGTGGCGATGCGGGTGTCTTCGCACAGGGAGCCGCCGATCAGCACGTCGGCGCTGACGATCAGGAGCCAGAGCAGGACGAGGATGCTCGCGGTCCAGATCAACTGATCGACGAGGAAGGCCGAGAGGGCGACGTAGCCGATGAGCGGTGCCACCGCGATCACGGCGACCGCGACCCAGCCGAGCAGCCGCAGCGGCCCGCCGATATTGGACGAGGTCTCGGTTCCGACATAGGGGCCGAAGCACTCCTCCTCCTTTTCCGCCGTGTCGGCGAAGCGGTGGAGGCCGATGGCGAGCAGCAAGGCCGCCGTCACGGCGCCGACGCCGCGGGTCGCGATCGAGATCGGCAGCGCGGCGTAGATCGCCGAGTTCAGTGCCTCGGTCGACTTCGACACCGTGATGACGACGGCGATGCTGACGGCAAGCGCGTTGATCCGCCACGCGGCGGCGTCCGAGACCGGTGCGGGGCGCCAGGCCGGCTTGTTTACCGCGAGCAGCGCGTCGCCGGTCGCCTCGACGAAGGCGATGAAGGCGATGCCGCCGAGGATGGTGCTGGCCACCGGCAGGAAGCGGGCGGGCAGCAGTTCGGTGACGTCGAGGGCGTAGTAGACCGCGTAGCTGCCTGCGAGGGCCGGTAGCGTTCCAAGCAGGAGCACCCGCCACGCACCCAGGAGCTTGGCGCGCTTCGAGGGCGAGGTGACGTTGATATCCCGGCGCCCGAGCGCGGGAGCGATGTTGCGGCGCCCGAAATACAGGGCGAAGGACAGGCCGAAGGCAAGGCCGAGCACCAACAGGTTCCACAGGCTGCCGTTGCGGCGAAACAGCGAGACCGTGTCGTCGAAGCCGCTCCTCAGGGAGCTGAGATCCCGCGGGATGTCGGCGCCGACCCGCATCCACAGGTCTGGGCTCAGCAGCGAGGTGCTGCGCTCGAACAGGCCGCGGGTGAAGGCGGCGCGGCGTCGATTCGAGATCTGGTCGACGATCTGGTCGCTCTGCACCAGCAGCGACTTGGCCAGCCGCTGGGTGCCGTCGATGTCGTTGACCGCCTGCTCGCGCTCCGCGCGCTCGCGGGCGACCTCCTCGCTCTCCTCGCCCTCCTTCGGCTTCGGCCCGATCTGTGTCAGGCGCTCGCGCGCCGCATCCAGCCGAGGGCCGAGCAACTCGATCGCCGACCGCAGCCGGTCGGCGAGGGGATCGAGCCCGTCGCGGGCGCGGGTCAGGTCGCCCGCGCCGACATTGGGCCCGGTAATCGCCTTCTCCCGGGCTTCGAGATCCGCCTTGATGGTGTCGAGGCGGTCACGGAGGGTTTGCAGCGCCTCCGAGACCGGCGCCTTCGGCGCTGCCGGCTTGGCGGCCGGCGCGGCCTGCCCGTTCGCCGCCGGTGGGGCCGCGTCCGGCTTCGCAGTCGGCGCTTGCGCAGCCGGGGCTGCCGGCGGACTCCCCTGCCCCGCCGCCGCATTCGGCAGCACACTCGTCGCGGTGAGCGCCGCGACCAGCGCGGCGCCGCGAACGACGTGGCGGAAACGGGTGAGGAGTACGTCTCGTAGCATCGTCATCCTTCGCGGGGGGATCGGGCGCGGGGATCGGGAACGCGTCGGTTTCCGGCGCCAGGGCAGCCTCGCCGGCCACTGCGTCCGTTGGGTCGCACGCGACCGGTGCCGTCGGCGCGGTACAGACCTGTCGGCCCGCGTCGCCCCGGAGCTAGGGCTTGAGTCCCGCTTGCCGAGGGGCGAGCCGGCAATCTTTTCCGCAACGCACAAGAGGGCTCTGGCGGGGCCTGTCTGAACTCGTAATGGGGCGAAACCGTGCGGATCGACTCCGTGACAGTCCCTTTTTCTGGAGAAAATCAGGACCCGCGACGTCGCGGACCGCCTGCTCGCCTTCACAAGCTTGTCACGCTGATATTACACTAAGCGGCGATGGACTTGGCCATATCCTCACGCAGCGAGGAGGCGGCGCTGATCGTCCGCCCTGCCCCGCTTCGGCCCGAACCGGCACGACTCGCCGGTCGGGGAAGCTGTCGCCGTCAGGATTCCTTCCTCCCCAATCCGATCCGCCACCCGGCCGGAGTGCGCTGCGCTCAGGCTTCGGGCACGGCGCGAGAGAGCGCGACAGGCCGGAGACTCGCGGCCGTGCCGGGGCGTCATGCCCACCGGCACGGTTCCGAGGCGCCCCCTGGGCTCCGGCTGTCGCGGGCACGGCATGGCCCTTCGGACTGTCCACGTCCGAGGCCGAGGCGCCCGAAGGGCGCCGTCACGAGCAGTGAGTGGCGTCGATGATCGATCTTCAGACCCTGGTGCTCAACGCGGATTACCGGCCGCTTTCCTACAATCCGCTGTCGTTGTGGTCCTGGAAGGACGCGTTTACGGCCCTGTTTCTCGATCGCGTCACCCTGGTCGCCAATTACGATATCGAGGCGCACAGTCCCAGCCGGTCCCTCAAGGTGCCGAGCGTGGTCGCCCTCAAGAGCTACGTGGCGCTGGCGCGCAGCCCGGCCTTCACCCGCTACAACATCTACCTGCGCGACACCTTCACCTGCCAGTATTGCGGCCTGCGTCTCCCCTCCGGCGGCCTGACCTTCGACCACGTCGTGCCCCGCTCCCGCGGTGGCCTCTCCACCTGGGAGAACGTCGTGGCGGCCTGCTCACCCTGCAACCTGCGCAAGGCCAACCGCACCCCGGACGAGGCGGAGATGCCCCTCCTCAACGAGCCGCACCGGCCGACGCGCCACGAATTGCACCGCCGCCAGCCGGAATTCGACCACCGCCAGTATCACCACACCTGGCTCGACTATCTGTACTGGGACAGCGAACTCGACAGCTGAGCGGATGTCAGCGCATGTGATGCACCCCATAAGGGCGTCAAATACAGCATAAGTCCGTGCTGTTATATCCCATAAGCACGTAACGTCCTAGGGGCGGCGCCGGATCTCTGGTGCCGCCCTTTTGCTGCCCGTCGCCGAACCACCCGCTACTTGACCCCCGGTGGCATCAGTCCCTTCCAGGCCCGGATCAAAGCGGGTGCCTTGCGGTGGAAGGCATGCCCGGCGGCAGTGAGCGCCCCGGACCGCCTGACCCGCGCGTCGAAGAAGTCCTGATCGCCGACCGCAGCCTCGACCCTGTCGATTGCGGCCATCACCACGGCGCGCCGAACGCCGAACGCGACCGCAGTCCTCTCCAGCGCGCCTCGACCGGCGCCGGCGGCCTCATCGACCGCACGCCACGTCATCTCAAGATCGGCAAGGGAGATCCGGACGCCCATACCGACAGCCTGGACGAGCATCATCGCCAAACTGACAATGGCCCGAGGAACCGGCCGACCGTCCGGGCCGGCCGTGCGAGGGCAGCCTCATGGCTCACCCATGGGGTTTGTTGGCGAATGCCGAACAAACTTCCGGGGTCAAACTACCGAAAGGTGTTTCTCCGCAATGGCTTCGCTGAAGCCGGCGCCGCAGGGTAGGTAGGAGCGAGTTTGTTCGGAGTTCGCCAACAAACTCGCCATGGCTTTGTTGGCGAACTCCGAACAAAGTGCTGGCTGTGATGACCGGTGCGACCCGCATGGGAAAGGCTGTCCGGGCAGGGCTCGCCCTCGTTCCGGCCGGCAGGGTCGAGGGACGCAGGCCCGTCACACTGGCACCAGATAGCGGCTGCCACGGCGTGCTGGCCTCGTGCCGCGCGTTAAGCACGATCAAGCAATTCGATTGGCCCCACTTCATACCAATGGTATAATTTGCGTTCGTGCCGGGAAATCTACGCCATGGCCGCCTCGCACTTCCTCTCGTCAGCCACCCGCGTTTCCTGGGCCGTCTGCTGACCGCGCCCTGACCCCCGCATCGACCCTGGCCGAGCGCCTGGGTCTGCGATTCGGGGGGTCGAAAAGCCCCGAAATCCGGGTGCGGCGCCATGTCTCAATTTGTGACGTGAGATCGGGTCGGTTCGGGCCAACCGATTCGACCGGCTGCCCTTTTTCCGCTTGAGCCACCCGGCCCAGGCGAGTCATCCTAAGGTGGATCGCTCGGGCCGACGGGTGAGGAGGCGTCCCAGGCGCCCCGTCGATCCGCCGACATTCCTGAAGTACCCGGCCGGGAACTCCGGCGGCAACCGAGGCGCGCCCGCGCCGCGACGGAGGGATCTCGTATGCCTCGAAGGGGCCACCAGGTCGGACGCCGCAAGCCGACGCGGACGGTCGTGCCGTTCGCCGGCCGCGATGGCTACCGCATGGAGGTGCCGGTCTACCGGGTCGGCGGGCAGGTCGTGGATTGCGAGAGCCTGCTGGAAGGGGACTTCGTCACCATCGTCGACGCCTACGACCGGGACCTCGTCGAGATCCTCGAACAGCCGCTCGCGCTTCGGATTTGGTTCGCCGGCCGGTTCCGGAAGTGGACGCCGGACTTCATGCTGCGCCTCGGCGCCAGGAAGCCCGAGCTCGTCGAGGTCAAGACGCTTGAGGCGCTCTACCCGGAGGATGAGGCCGAGGCCGCGAAGGTCGAGGGGTGGTGGGAAGCCGTTGGCGAAGCCGCCATGCGCCAGGGCTTCGCGTTCAGCCTCCAGACCGAGGACGAGATCCGCATCCAGCCGCTGCTCTGGAACGCGAAGCTACTCTCACGCTACGCGGACGACCTCTATCCGGAGGGCCTGGTGCGACGCGGGCGCGAGGCCCTGCTTGCCTTGCCGCTGGAGACCTCCGTGGCCGATCTGCAGGGGCTGACCGGCGGGGACGTCGACGCCTTCGCATTGGCCCTCCGCCTCGATTGGCTCGGCCACGTCGAGATCGACCGGACGGCGAAGTTCTGCCGCTCCTCCCTCATGCGCGTGCTCTGAGGCGCTCTCATGGGTATGCCCGACGTCGCCCTGCGCATCCGCGCCAACCAGCCCGTCCGGATCGAGGGGCGTGCCTTCGTGGCCGGCGAGATCGGCCCGCACGGGCGCATCTTCACCGATAAGGCCACGGGCCACCAACTGCCGTTGTCGAACACGGCGCAGTTGCGGATGGCGCGCACCTTCCGCCTGACGGACGAAGGCTCGTTCCAGGCCCTGAACGGGAACGTCCGCGAGGCGCTTGAGACCGACTGGGGCACCTTCTCGATCACCGACCGTGCGACGGCCGAGGAGAAGGCCCGCTACGTCTCGGCCCTGGAGGACGTGTTCCTGCGGGACCGGCACAAGAAGGCGACGATCCAGGGCGTCATCGACAAGGTCGGTGACGAGAACGAGATCCCGCCGGCTCGCCGACCGTCTCCCCGCATGGTCCGGGACTGGGACCGTCTTTGGCTCGCAGCTGGCAAGGACATCCGCGCGCTCGTGCCCTTCACTTGGAAGAAGGGCAACCGCACGCCGAAGCTGCCCCGCTGGATGGTCGAGGAGATCGACCGGGCCATCGACGAGGTCTACGCGACGCGACCGGCAGGTTCGGAGGCGCAGGCGCGCCGGCGTGCGGTCACGCTCATCCGCGAGCGCGCCGCCCGGGAGGGTCGCAGAATCCCGGACCTCGGGCAGAAGGACGTCATCGGCAAGAACGTGATCGCGCGGGCCCTCAAGCACCGCGAGCAGTACGAACTGATCGAGAAGCGCCTCGGCAAGGACGAGGCGGACAGGATGCTGGCGACGTTGGGGGTCGGCCCGCAAGGCGACTGGCCGCTCGGCGAGGTCGAGGCCGACCACACGCTGCTGGACATCATCGTGGTCGACCCGGTCACCAAGGCGGTGCTCGGTCGTCCCTGGCTGACGGCGCTGATCGACCGATACAGCCGCTGCATCGTCGGCTTCAGCGTCGGCTTCCATCCGCCGTCCTGGACCAGCGTCATGGAGGCGATGCAGCATGCCGTGATGCCGAAGGCGGACTTCCTCGCGGCGTTGGGCGGCATCCACCAGGCATGGCCGTGCCATGGCGTGCCCGAGAAGCTGTTCACCGATGGCGGCCGGGAACTCCTGTCCACCTCGATGCGGGCGCTGGAAGCGGCCCTGAACATGAAGCTGGTGCCGCTTCCTCGGAGGCGCGGCGACCTGAAGGGCAAGATCGAGCGCTGGTTCCGGACCCTGCAGGAGGAGGTGGTCCACGTCATCCCCGGGACGACCCTGTCCAACGTGGTGATGAAGAAGGACTACGACCCGGAGGGCTGCGCGGTGATGAGCCTGGCGCAACTGCGCTGGGTGATCGCGAAGTGGGTCGTCGACGTCTACCACCAGGAGAACCACTCGGCGACGGGCGAGGCCCCAGCTGAGCGCTGGATGCGCGGGCTTGTCCTGTGCGGCGAGAGGTTGCCTCCGCCCAAGGAGCTCCTTGCGCCGCTGACGGGCCTCGCTGCCCGCAGGGTGCTGACCCGCGAGGGCATCCGCTTCAAGGGTCTGCGCTGGAACTCGAACGCCTTCTCGGCGCTGCGCAACCGGATCGGGCTGGACGCCGAGGTCGACATCCGGATCGACCCGCTCGACCTCGCGCATGCCCAGGTCTTCGATCAGCAGCGCCGTAAGTGGGTGCAGGGCGACCTGATGACGGAGGACGTCGAGGTCGGGGAGACGCTGCACCAGTACGAGGTCATCAGAAAGCGCGGCCGCGAGACGCGCGAACCCGACGAGAGCAAGAGGGCAGCGGTCGCCAGGGCGCGGGGCGAGCTCTTCGAGTTCGTCCGCGCCATCGTGGAGGAGAACACCCGCTCGAAGGCCCCGCGGCGCTTCGCTCGTTTTGCCGAGGATGGGCGCAAGCCGATGGAGCACGTGGCTCCCGAGCGCTCCTCGCCGGGCGAGAGCGGAGGTCGACGGCCGGGCCACCGGCACGATCCGGACAGAGCCCCGCGCGCCCGCCATACGGCTGCCGGTCCCTACCGGAAGGCGGAGCCCTCGCCGGACCCGCAAGGGGCCGTCCCTGGGGCCGCCTGGGGCGGGTCCGGCGATCCGCCAGCCGGCATCGGCGTCCCGGATGAGGCCGCAGCGGGCATCGGCGCCTCGTCGGTGCCGAGCGACGTGCCGCGACCGACGCCGGTAGCCCCGGAATTTGGTCCCGAGGCCGGACTGATTGAGCCAGGGCCGGCGCGGCAAACGCCCCAGGCCCTCCCGAATCGGTCGTCGCCGACCTCGCCACGTGACCCGCCGGCCCCCGGCGTGAGCCCGACCCTGCGCCGTCGGGAAATCTGACGGCGCAGGGCCACCAACATGTGGGGATAGACCATGGCGTACAGGGACATGCCGCGCCGCGAACGGCTGCGGGAAATCGGCTCCTTCCACTCCGACACCCCCGCCTTCCTGGAGGCGAAGGGGATCATCGCGAACCTGCATGCCGACTGGCAGACGTCGGCCGAGGGCTCCTGTGTCTTCATCGTCGGCGATAACGGTGCCGGCAAGAGCACGGTCGCCGACGACTTCCTGGAGGACATCGCCGGGAAGACGGGTGGCACGGCCTGCCGCGGCAACGTCGAGGTGCTGCCGTCAGGCGAGAAGATGCCCCCGAGCTGGGGCGTGCGGGTCCGAACGAGCCAGGGGTTCGAGCGGCCGGTCATCAAAATCGAGATCGGGCCGAAGCCGCGCTTCAACGCCCTGATGGCCGATTACCTGCTGCAACTCGGCATACGGCCCCGGGCGAATGCCACCTACGGCGAGCTGACCACGCTATGCGTCCACCACAGCATCCTGCAGCGGGTGCGGACGGTCATCTTCGACGAGAGCCAGGAGGTGGTCGAGCACGCCTCCTCCTGGGAGGCTGCGAACGTGTTCCGGCACCTCGTCAACACCGCCCGGGTGCAGGTTCTGCTCATGGGCATGCCGCATGCCCTCGACATCGCCGACATCAACCCCGCGGTCCGGCGCCGCACGCGGGAGAGGCATACCATCCAGCCGTTCGAGTGCACGCCGGACGACCCTGAGAGCGCCTACATGCGGTTCTGTCGGGACGCGGAGGCCATCCTGCCCTTCGACCGGCCCTCGGGGCTGGACGCGCCCCTGACCGCGCTGAGGATGCACCTCGCGTGCGGCGGGTTCCCCGGCGTCTACGTGCCCTTCCTGCACGCCGCCGCCGGGAACGCGATCTCGCAGGACCTGGACAGCATCACCGGCAAGGTCCTGGCGGAGACCTATCGCAAGGCGAGGGGTGCGTCCGACCACGAGAACCCGTTCGTGATCGAGGACCCGGACCCCGAGCGGTTCAAGCTGGTCGCCGCGCGCATGAAGGCGCGAGAGGCACGCGAGCAGTCGCGCTTGGCCGAGCGCCGGCCGTTGGCGGCCCGTGCGGGCGTCCCGGATTTCACCAAATGAGTGTCGACTTTCCCGCGCTCGGCATCCCGCGCTGGGACCAGCCCCTGGCGGAGGAGCACCCGGCCGGGCTGATGCTGCGCCTCGCGGAGATCAACCGGCTCCGGTCCGTGGCGACCGTGGAGCGGGAGACCGGCATCGCGATGTCCGAGGTGAAGGTCGGCCGGAGCCTGGACCGATTGGCGGGCTTCGTCGATTCCGACGAGGATCGGATCGCGGCGGACGCGTTCCTCCACGGCACCGGGGCCAAGGTCATGGTCCGCGGCCAGCAGGTCTCCATCAAGCGCGACCTGGAGCGCAGGAGCCGTCGCGTCTGTCCGGCCTGCCTCGCCGAGAGCCCGCATGCCCGTTTCTGGTGGGACTTGGCCTTCGTGGCCTCGTGCCCGCGCCACGGCTGCCTGCTCGAAGACCGCTGCTGCTGCGCCGGCCGGACGCCCCTGACCTGGCGCGACGGGCGGATCGGCGGCTGTAGGGCCTGCGACACGGGCGACCTGGCCGGCGCGCGGCCCGAGCCGGCCTCGGCATCCCTCCGTGACGTCGACGCCTACCTGCTCGGCCGGCTGGGCGTCGTGTCCGTCGGCAATCTGCCGCTGCTCGACGCGCTGCCGCTGTCCGAGGCGGTCGACGTCCTCGAACGCGTCGGGGCGCTGTCTAGGGGCGGCTACACGAAGCGCTGGCCGGACGCACGTTCGCTCGGCCTGACTTGGAACGACCTGCTCGCGGAAGGCTACGGCGTGCTCGCCAAGGGCCGACTGCCTGCCGCCCTCGACGGGGCTTTCGACGCCGGCGCGGCGGCGGGGGCGGGCCCGACCCTGACCACGGCCTACGGCTGGTTCTACCACTGGCTCAATGGCAAGGGCGGCCGATCCTTCTCCGAGGACCTCTTCCGGATCGTGCTGGACCATGCCGAGGGCCGGTTCGTGGTCGACAAGCGCGCCCGGGCCGCCATGCTGCCCCCGACCGAGACCTGCACGCTGGTCGAGGCCGCGGCCCGATGCGGGGTCACGCAGGGCGTGATGCGCGACATCCTGGAGCAGAAGGGCCTGCTCGACCGCCCGAAGGAGCGCGGTCGGCCGTTCCGCATCCCCGACGCCGAGATCCTGGCGATTGCGGCGGTGCTGAGGGACTCGGTGGATGCCAGGGGTGCCGCCGCCCTGCTCGGCACGACGGTGCGGGTCGTGGCGGACTTGGGCGCCCTGGGCCTCATCAAGCCCTACGTGACCGGCGGCCGGCGCACGAAGCACGCGCACGTCTACCTGCGGGCGGAGGTACAGGCGGTGCTGGAGCGGCTTGCCACCGGGCTGCCGTCCCGTGTCTGCACGGAGGAGGACGAGACCACCCTGACGGCTGCAGCCCACGCCTACGCGGTGCCGCTGGCGGCCCTCTGCCGCGAGGCGTTGGAGGGCCGGCTCGGCCTATATGGCTGCCTTGCCACCGGCGTGAACCTGCAGGCGCTGATCGTCCGGCGCGAAGAGATGCTCGTTACCCGTCGCCGATTGCGTGATGCCGATCTTCGGTGGCCGTCACCTATTGCGCAATCGGCGTCCAGCGCCGCTCACACGACGTAGGTTGCCAACACCGCGGCAATCGCCGTGTCATCGTTGTTCGCGAGCGCCACGCCCATCTCGATGTCGTAAGGTCGAGGATGGACGAAGGGCTGGCGAAGCTTGAGACCCCATCGCTCCACCATGCCCTGGAACATCACCCGTTGAACGTGCCCATTTCCATCGAGAAACGGGTGAGTCCGACCAAACAGGCGAAAAACGGTCGCGAACGCGTCGGCTGCTGACTGTCCGTCGGTCACAGGACGTCTAAAGCGGAGACCGATCAAAGATGCCAGCATCGACATCGTACGTTCGACCGCATCCGGCTCAGAGAATGAAAGTGACGGACCGACAAGTGCGGAAATAGCGGGGTTAACTCCTAGCCGTCGGTACTGCAACGAGGGATATGAGCTGCCACGGAAATTTCCTGCATATTCAGGAAAGCCTTCTGGGGTAAGATCTTTGAATAGCTGACGATGGATATCGCGTGGATCAGAAAGGGAGACAATAAACTGCTCATCGCTGAGGCCGGCGAGATTTGTTAGAAGTTCCGGGCACCTTTGTTGCAACAGGGCATCGCTTCCGGGTACCGCTGATATCTCCCATGAGGGATAAGGGGCGGGGGGCAACGTCGTCATCACCGCTGCAGGCGCTCGATCAACATGACCCAATAGAGCTCTGCACCCCCCTCCGGCGTCAGCTTCCGCTCGTCGTTGTTGCGCATGCTCGACATGCCGAGGGACCGCAAGAAGAGGCCTTGGTCGTCGGCCTCGACCCGCAGGTTCTCGTTCAACGAGTTGGTTTCGGCGCGGTCGTTGGCCGAGTAGGAGATGCCGCTCCCAAGCATGCCGCCAAGAACGACGCTGCAGCGTGAGACGGCGGTTCCGTTCCGGTACACCACGGCGGTGAAACGGTTGGCATCGAGTCGGCGGAAGTTCGTCTCGATGCCATCGTTGCGAGCCTGCAGCTCCGTGAGGGACCCCTCGAAGAAGCGCGCGATGAACTCGAACGCGTCCGTCAGGAAACGGTCGCGGTCCGCCTCGGAGAAGGTCTTCTTCAGGCGGAGGTTGCTCGACCGGGGGCCGTTGGCGGCCGCGGCCGGCGCACCGGCCGTCGACGGTGCGAGCCGCGCCTGGGCAGGAGCCGCCACGGGCTTGGGCAGGGCCGCCAGTATCCGCTGCGCAACGTCGAGGAACGCCTCGTCCAGATCGGGCCAGCGCGTGATGGCGAGACCATCGCGCGGGATGCCGAGCAGCTTCCCGAAAGGCATCGGGTGCCACATGCACGGGCGCAGGATCACGGGGATGACCCGGGCCTCGCCGCGTTCGTGACGCTCCATCGCCCGAGCCATCTCGACGTCGTGGCAATAGTCCGAGGCGATGAAGTCTGGCGAGACCAGCAGCAGGATGACGTCCGCCCGTTCGAGCTCAGCCTTAAAGCCCTTGTCGAAGTCGTCGCCGGCGCGCAGCCGACGGTCGTGCCACGCCTCGATGAGGCCCTGGCGCTTCATCGTCGTCAGCGCGACCTCCAGCCGGTCGCGAAGCTCCTCGTCCTTGTGCGAGTATGAGAAGAATACCGTGGCCATGCGCCCTCCCGAGCCACCATGTGGGTCTTCGGCGGCCAGGGTTCCAGCGGCGCCAATCAGTACAGGTCCGGCTCGTCCTTCGCCCAGGCGATGGTGATCACCCCGTTCCCTTCCGAGACCGGCAAGCCCGTCATCTCCCGCAAGGTCTCCACGATGCCGGTTAGGGCTGCCTTGCCGACTTTGCCGGGCCTCAGCGTGAGCGCGTTCCGCTTCGCCTCAGCGGCCTGGACGGCCTCGCGGGCGATAGACCCGATGACCGACTGGATCAGGTCCACGCCGGCCTCCCTGCCGAACACCGTGATGCCGTCGAAGATGCGGTTGTGTTCGTCGTGGTGGGTCCAAGAGTTCCTGTTGGCGATCGCCTTCTTGTAGGCGGTCTGGACATCGGACTTGAACTTCTCGGGGGTCATCGGGCCGTCATCCCAACCGTTGGCGTGACGGTCATATGGGGTGCAGCATCAGGAACATAACCCGCTTATGGGATGTGGCCGCTTCCGACGTGACGTATTTATGGGGGGCGGCGCCGAATTACGTTGCGCTGTTATGGGGTGCGCCCGTCGTCCGCCCGGACAGCGGTTCTCCTTGTGGCAAGCCCGGGGGAGCTGCAATCTTGCGGGAATGCGCTCGCCTGCGGGGAGCGCCGCCGGAGCCGTCCCATGTCGGTCGTGAAGGACGTCGAGGTCCCGTACCCGTACACGGCCGAGGTCCGTCGACATGGCGGGCGGGTCCATCGGCTACCCGTCTATGGGTGGACGAGCGCCAGGATACCCGTGGTGCTCGTCTCCGATGCCCCGGTCGTCCTGCGGGCCGAGGGTGTCAGGGTGGCTCGGGACGGGGAGCCGCAGGACATGGCGTGGCGCGCTTGGCGCGGCCTGAATTGGCGTCCCGTCCTCGACGACAAGGGCGCACCGCAGCGCGTCGACGCTGAGGAGTTCTTCGCCGAGCCTCCGATGTCGCCCAGAACCCGTCGGTGGATCGACCACCCGTATGGTCGCCGGCTCGGTGCCCGATACGTCGAGGGGCCTGATGCCTTGGGATGGTGGCCGCCCGAAACCCCGGAATTCCTGCCGCGGCACGACCGCGTCGTGGGTGGGAACCGGGAGGAGGCAGGGGCGGCCGTGGTCGCCCTCGCAGCGGCGGAGTTGGCGGAGATAGGCGGGGTGCTGCACAAGCGTGCCGCCCTCCCGATGTGGGCGCTCGGCTGGAGCCCTCGGCTCGACGGGTACGACGGCGGGATCGCGCTCGTAGTGCCGGACTTCGGCGGACGCGCACCGCCGTCCCTGGGGCTCGTGCCCGCGATGCACCTCGATGTCGCCCAGGAGCTGGCGGCTCGGCTCGTTCGACGGGGGCGTGCGAACCGTCCTTCGCGTTGGACCGCTAGCGCGGACGAGGATGGGGAGCCGAAAGCCCCCGAGGGTAGCGTCGAGGCGTTCGGGAACGTCCCGTCGGGCGACGAGGCCTGCCACACGCTTCTTCATGCCTACGAGATGTTCACGGCGGTCGTGGATGCCGCGCCCTACAGGCCGAAACCCGCGACCGGGCATGCCTTGGACCAGCTTCTCGAACGCCTGAGCCAACTCAACGATGCCCCTTTGGGCATGCATCACTTCGCTCGCGAACTCGCCGATGCGGCCCTCGGCCGGGCGTTCGACCTGATGCAGGACGAGCCTCGCCCGCGTCACGACCTCTTGGCCGTCCTCTCAGTCCCCCTCGCCGTTGGCGAACGATGCCGGGACTACGAGTGGGACGCCAGCGAGGAATGGGAGGCCGTTCGCCTCGGCAGGTGACGTGCCACGGCCTTTCACAGGGTTCGCACGCTTATGCGGTGCGGAGCCCTGGACTTCGCGGCCTTATGGGATGTGACGGCTCGCCGATATGCGGTGCGCGCCAGCCCTGGACCAACGACTTAGCAGCCGCTCGGTACGCCCTTATCAGGGGCGCCACACCGCAGCGGCTGAGGCGGCTCGTTGAACATCGGCTGGTTGGTGGGGCGCGGGACGTAGGCCCGGACGGCGAACCGCGCCACTGGTGGCGGCGCGCGGAAACGCGGGCTCGGATCGCGGTAGGGCATCTCCGGCGGCAGCGCCGTGACGGCATGACGTGCGACGGGGCGCCGGCCATACTCGCCCGCCTGCGCCTGCGAGCCCGCAGCGGCGAGGCCGGTCAGTGCCGCAAGGGCGAACGAGAGCAGGCGGCGCATGGTGAACCTCAGGCTTCAGAGCTGCGTCAGAACTTGATCGCGGCGCCGCCGCGCACGGTGTTCAGCTCGGCCTTATGACCCTGGAAATCGTTGAAGAGGACGTATTGATATTCGCCACGCAGGAGGAAGTTCGGCGTGATGGCGTATTCGAGGCCGCCGCCGAGAGCGACGCCAGTCACGGTTACTTTCTTTGTTATCCCATGAACTGTAGGGTAGTCGGGAATGCTGCCGGGAGGGCTCTTCTGATCGAAAATTTGATAGCCAAAATGATTGACATAGGTCGTCGGTCCACCAGTTTGATTGGCTTTGTAGGCTGCTTCGTCGTACGCGTAATTCTGGATGGCGACGGTATCGTTGACGACCGCTCGGCCAACGGCGAGGCCGCCGGTGACAAAGGGTAGAAAATTTCCAAATCCATATCCGATCCGACCTCGGATCGTCCCGTAATCCTCGATTTCTGTACTCGCTTCGCCAGCCAGTGCGACTGTATTACGATAGCCGTTCGCAGTAGTCATGACGCGAGTAATCTGATCGAAGGCCGCGCCAGTTTTTCCGAAATATGTGTAATCAGCCTCAAGGCCCACCACGACGTCATCGAACTGGTAGTTGACGCCAGCGTAGACGCCGTAGCTGGTGCCGCTGGCGTGGATTCCACGTGCTGCGAGAAACTGAGATGCTTTCATCTCTTCTTCTGCGGCCGTGTACCGAAGTGCATTCGCGACGATTGACTGAAACGCATTGCCGAACCCGAGCGCCGCCGACGAATAGCCGCCATGCCCGCCGACATAGAAGCCGCTCCAATCGACCACCGGCGCCGGAGGAAGATAATCGTCGTCCGAGCCGCGCAGCACGCCGTAATCGAGATCGGCTGCGAGGACGGGCGTTGCCAGAACGGAAGTCAGGAGAGCCAGGGTCGCGAAACGCATCGTCGTCGTCCTCAAGCACCGGGCCGGAATTGCGCCGGGCTGACCCTTTCGTCTTACTTCGGTAACCTTAATTTTCCGTACAGATCCAAGATGGGGACTGGTCTCGCGCTCACATCCGGCGAACCGGAGGTGCACGAACGAAAAAAGCGGCGCCCGGGCAGAGCCTGGACGCCGCGGCGATGCGAAGGGAAGGTGTGATCAGATCAGTTGCCGTAGCCCCGGGCGACGGCCGGCAGCAGGCCGTCGGCGAAGCGGTAGCGCAGGCCGACGCGGAATTCGTTGGCCGCGAGATCCTTCAGGCGAGTTGCGCCGCCATACTCGTCGAAGCCGCTGCGGACCTTGCCGAGATTGATGTAGCGATAGGCGGCATCGAGGCTGAAGCCGGCGCCGATATCGTAGGACAGACCGGCCGTCAGGGCCCAGGCGAAGGTTGTTACCGAGTGGTTGGCGCGGAAGGCGGCGTTGCGCGGCCCCGTGCCCTCGAGCCCGTCGCAGCCGTCGATGAGGCAGGTGGTCTGGGTGTAGTTGCGGCTCATGCGCTTGTCGGCGAAGCCGACGCCAGCGCCGACATAGGGCGTGAAGCCGTACCACGTGCCGATATCGGCGTAGACGTTGACGAGACCGGTCAGGACATCGACCTTGCCGGCCTCGAGGTTGTAGCCGGTCTCGAATACCGAGCGCGAGGAGTAGCCGCGGAAGGACGAGGCGCCGCGCTGGTCGATGGTGGCGTCGACACGCAGCCACGGATTGATCTGGTAGCCGATGCCGCCGCCATAGCCGGATTCCGAACTCAGCCGCAGGCCGACCAGCGGCGGCATGCCCGGATCAGACGGGTCCGGAATGGCGTCGTCGCGCGGGTGGTCGTACCAGCTCTGGGTGAAGTCGCCGCGCAGGTACCAGCCGCTGCCGATGGCCACCGGTGCGGCCTCCACCGGCGGGGGCGGCGGCGGAGGCAGATCCGCTGCGGCCGCACGGCCCGGGAGCACGCAGCTGCCGGCCAGGAGCCCGAGGAGCGTGCCGGTCGCGAGCGTGGCCGCGAGCGCCGAACGATGCGATGCGATCATGGGAAGCCTCATCGGAGATGCGGCGACACGATGCCCGCCTCTCGTTTGACCGGTATTCTTTCCGATAAAGGTTATGAACGGCTTAACCTTAACCGGCCGAGATCGTGCGGCGTCGAAAAACAGGAACGGCGCGGAGAATGTCCGCGCCGTCGAGGTGTATCGGGAGTTCTCGAGCAATCAGTACTTGCGTACCAGCGGAGGCGGCGGCGCGTAATCGACCGCCGCTACGGCCACCGGGGCGCCGAACAGGTAGCGCAGGCCGACCTTGACGTCGTGCGCTTCGAGATCCTTCACGCGGTAGACGGTCTTGGGGCAGTCGGGGGCGCAGGTGACGACGCCGGTCGTGGCCTCGCCCATATTCAGGTAGCGGTAGGCGGCTTCGAACCGGACGTTCTCCGTCACAGCGTAGCCGAGACCGGCGTGGAGCGCCCAGGCGAAGTTCGTCCGCTCGTTGCGGCGGCCGATCCCGTATCCGCCCTCATAGGCGCCGAACCCGCTGTCGGTCACGCCGCCGAAGCTGTGGTGGGCGACACCGACACCGGCGCCGACGAACGGCGTCACGCCGTACCACGTGCCGAGATCGACATAGCCGTTGGCGAGGCCGACGATGGAGTCGAACTTGCCGCTGGTGACGTTGTAGCCGCCGGTGTCGCCGAAGGTCTTGTCCTCGGCCACGAAGCTCCACTTGCTGCGGAAGCGGTACTCGCCGGTCGCATCGACACGCAGCCAGGGATTGATCTGATAACCGACACCGCCGCCGATGAAGTACTGGTTCGACACCTTGTCCTGAACCACGGCGTAATCGTACGGCTTGGGCGGGTGCGAGACGTCCTCGGCGATGCTCTTGCGCAGGTCGAGCGAGCCGTAGCCGCCATCGACGCGCAGATACCAGCCGCCCGCGAACACGTCCGGTTCGGGCAGCGGCGCGGGCATGGGGGGCGGAGGCGGCAGAAGGTCGGCGGCCTGTGCAAGGCAGGGGATCCCGACGCCCGCGAGGAGCGTGAGGGAACGCGCCAGTGCGGGAATTCTGGAGCGGCGGCGCATTAAGATATCCTTCACCCATCGAGCGCGCCGAAAGGTCAGGCTGGCCCGAGATGCGAGTGCAAGGATGATCGAGGAAGGTTAAGTCGAACTTAACGGTAACAATTAGTCTTGCCGATCCCTTGCGGAGACCGGGAAAGCTGCCGGGAAGTCAGTACCATCGCCGATTGTGCGGTTGTATCGAGAGGTGGTGCCGGGGCGGCCTGCCCCGACGCGGCACCGGAAAAGATGCCTCAGGCCGCCGCGCGGGTGACGGCGTCCACCACCTCGTCCACCACCTCGGCGACGAGAGCGTGGTCGTCGCCCTCGGCCATCACCCGGATGACCGGCTCGGTGCCGGAGGGGCGGATCACGAGGCGGCCCGACTGGCCGAGGCGATCCTTGGCGTGGGCGATGGCGGTGACGACGGATTCGGCGCGCAGCGGCTCGCCGGAGCGGAAGCGCACGTTCTTGAGGATCTGCGGCAGCGGCTCGAAGCAGTGGCAGACCTCGCTCACCGGCAGGTTGCGGCGCTTCACGACGCTGAGGAGCTGCAGGGCGGCCACGAGCCCGTCGCCCGTGGTCGCGTAGTCCGACATGATGATGTGACCGGACTGCTCGCCGCCGAGGTTGTAGCCGTGCTCGCGCATGTGTTCGAGCACGTAGCGGTCGCCGACGGCGGTGCGGGCGAGCGTGAGCCCGAGGCCGTTGATGAAGCGCTCGAGGCCGAGATTCGACATGATCGTCGCGACGAGGCCGGGCTGGGTGAGGCGCTCGTCCTCCTTCCAGGAGCGGGCGACGGCCGCCATGAGCTGGTCGCCGTCGACCTTTTGGCCCTTCTCGTCCACGATGAGCACGCGGTCGGCGTCGCCGTCCAGCGCGATCCCGACATCGGCGCGCAGTTCCCGCACCTTCTGCACGAGGCTCTCCGGGGCCGTCGAGCCGACATCCCGGTTGATGTTGAACCCGTCCGGCTCGACGCCGATGGCGATCACCTCGGCACCGAGTTCCCAGAGGGTTTCCGGGGCGACGCGGTAGGCGGCGCCGTTGGCGCAGTCCACGACGACGCGCAGGCCGTCCAGGGTGACGTGGCGCGGGAGCGTGCGTTTGGCGAACTCGATATAGCGAGCATGCACGCTCTCGATCCGCTTGGCGCGGCCGAGATCGCGCGATCCGGCGAGGCGGCGGCGCATGTCGCCGTCGATCAGGCTCTCGATCTCCAGTTCCAGCTCGTCGTTGAGCTTGAACCCATCGGGACCGAACAGCTTGATGCCGTTATCCTCGAACGGGTTGTGCGAGGCCGAGATCATCACGCCGATATCGGCGCGCATCGAGCGGGTCAGCATGGCGACGGCGGGGGTCGGCATCGGACCGAGCAGCAGCACATCCATGCCGACGGAGGTGAATCCGGCCACCAGCGCCGTCTCGATCATGTAGCCCGAGAGCCGGGTGTCCTTGCCGATCACGACCCGATGGCGATGGTCGCCGCGCTGGAAGATCACGCCCGCGGCCTGCCCGACCTTCAGGGCGAGTTCCGGCGTGATGACGCCGTTGGCCCGTCCGCGGATGCCGTCGGTCCCGAAGTGTTTGCGCAACGTCGCTTCTCCGCGCTCGGCGTGGCTCGCAGGGGCCATCTTACCAGATCGAGACCCAGCCGGCGGAGCGGATCTCGGATATCGTGAATCGGTTGCTCCGCGACAAAGGCGGTCGAAATGGGGCGGCCCCCGCGGGCTCGGCGGCTAACCGAGCAGTTCCGGCACGGCCGAGACCAGCAGGGCGACACCGGAGGCGGTGAGAAGCCCGAGCACGAGTGTGCGGAAGCCGGCCTCGCTCAGTCCGACATAGGCGCGGCTGCCGAGGAGGGCGGGGACCAGCATGGCGGGCAGCACCACGAGGATCATCGGCACCATGCTCCGGGTGACGAGACCGGAGGCGATGTAGATGACAAGCGTGACGGCGAGCATGGACAGATTGAAGTTCTGGATCACCGCCCGCTGAACGTCCCTGTCGTAGCCGCGCAGCGTGCACCAGAGCGTAGGCAGCGTTCCCGTGAACCCGCCGAGACCGCCGAGCACGCCGCCGCCGAGGCCGATCGCGGCGTCGGCGATACGGCCGCCGACGGTGATCCGCGGCAGATCCTTCGACAGCAGCATCACAGGACACCACAGGACGAGGACGCCGCCGAGGATCGTCTTGAACCAGTGCATGTCGAGATGCGGCAGCAGAAGAACTCCGAGCGGCACGCCGGCGAGTCCGCCGAGCACGAACGGCGCGAGCAGGCCGGCGTCGAAGCCGCGACGCACGGTAACGGCGGCGATGACCTGCCCGGCCAGGGCGCCGGTGACGGCGAGCGCCGCCGCCAGCTGCGGATCGATCACCCATGCCCAGATCGACATGGCGACGAGGCCGAAGGCGAAACCCGACAATCCCTGAACGAAACCGGCCAAGGCAGCCCCGAGACCGACGATCACGTAGACCGAACCCGTCATGATCGGCAGTTCCATCGGCAGGTTTGAGGGAGCGTGGGCCGGAACCTCGCCGCGAGCCCGCTTCCATGAAAAAGGGGCGCCTTGCGGCGCCCCTCTTTTCGTTCGGTCGATGATGTCTCAGCCCTGCGGCTGCGGGCTCGGCTCGAGGCCGCCGTCGCTGCCGCGGGGACGGCCGCGGCCGGTCGAGGGCACGGGCGAACCGCGGGCCGGGGTCGGCGGCACGTCGCCCGAGTCGCGCACCGGCGGCTCGCCCTGGAGCAGCTTGCGGATCTCGTCGCCGGAGAGGGTCTCGTATTCGAGGAGTCCCTGCGCCAGCGCCTCGAGATCGTCCTTGTGCTCGGCAAGGATGCGGCGTGCCTCCTCCAGGCCGGCCTCGACGAGGCGGCGCACCTCCGCGTCGATCTTCTGCGCGGTCGCCTCCGAGACCGTCTGCTGACGGCCCATCGACATGCCGAGGAAGACCTCGTCGTTGTTGTCGCCGTAGGCCACCGTGCCGAGTTCCGGCGAGAAGCCCCAGCGGGTGACCATCATCTTGGCCAGCCGCGTCGCCTGCTCGATGTCGGACTGCGCACCCGACGTCACCTTCTCGGGTCCGAAGATCATCTCCTCGGCGATGCGCCCGCCCATCATGATCGCGAGACGCGAGGTCATCTGCTCGAACGACATCGACAGCTTGTCGCGCTCGGGCAGCTGCATGACCATGCCGAGCGCCCGGCCACGGGGGATGATCGTCGCCTTGTGGACCGGGTCGGTCGCGGGGACGTTCAGGGCCACGATGGCGTGGCCGCCCTCGTGGTAGGCGGTCAGGCGCTTCTCGTCCTCGGTCATGACCAGGGTGCGCCGCTCGGCGCCCATCATCACCTTGTCCTTGGCGTCTTCGAACTCATGCATCGTCACGATCCGCTTGCCGCGGCGTGCCGCCAGCAGGGCCGATTCGTTGACGAGGTTCATCAAGTCCGCGCCCGAGAAGCCGGGGGTGCCGCGGGCGATGGTCTTGAGGTCGACGTCCGGCGCCAGCGGCACCTTGCGGACATGGACGCGCAGGATGCGCTCGCGGCCGGTCACGTCCGGGTTCGGCACCATGATCTGGCGGTCGAAGCGGCCGGGACGCAGCAGCGCCGGGTCGAGCACGTCGGGGCGGTTCGTCGCCGCGATGATGATGACGCCTTCGTTGGCCTCGAACCCGTCCATCTCCACGAGGAGCTGGTTGAGGGTCTGCTCGCGCTCGTCGTTGCCACCGCCGAGGCCGGCACCGCGGTGGCGACCCACCGCGTCGATCTCGTCGATGAAGATGATGCAGGGCGCGTTCTTCTTGGCCTGTTCGAACATGTCGCGCACGCGGCTCGCGCCGACGCCAACGAACATCTCGACGAAGTCCGAGCCGGAGATCGTGAAGAACGGCACGTTGGCCTCGCCGGCCACCGCGCGGGCGATCAGGGTCTTACCCGTGCCGGGCGGGCCGACGAGCAGCACGCCGCGGGGAATGCGTCCGCCGAGCCGCTGGAACTTCTGGGGATCGCGCAGGAATTCGACGATCTCCTGCAGATCCTCCTTGGCCTCCTCGACGCCGGCCACGTCCTCGAAGGAGACGCGACCATGCGCCTCGTTCAGGAGCTTGGCCTTCGACTTGCCGAAGCCCATGGCGCGGCCTGCGCCGGACTGCATCTGGCGCGAGAGGAAGATCCAGGCGCCGATGAAGACCAGGATCGGCAGCCAGCTCACGAGAAGCTGGATGAACCAGGGGGTGTTGTCGGAGGGGGGGCGGGCCGTGATCTGCACGCCCTTGCTCTGGAGCTTCGAGACGAGGCTCGGATCGTTCGGCGCGTAGCTCGAGAAGTTGCCGCCGCCCACATAGGTGCCGCTGACATCCTGACCGGAGATCGTGACGGACTGGATCTTGCCGGCATCGGCGTCGTTCAGGAGCTGGCTGTAGGCGATCTCGCTGCCGCCGCCGCGGTGACCCGGGTTCTGGAACAGGGTCACAAGGGCGAGCACCAGCAGGAAGATGACGACCCACAGGGCGAAATTGCGGAAATTCGGGTTCATCGATCGGTCCTGGGAGGCGTGCGAGCGTCGTCCCGCAAAGTCGCGGCATACCCCACGCGCTCCGGGCCAATGTAGGCGGCGGTCCCTCGGTTGCCAAGTAAATCGGCGGTGCCTGCGGCGAGGGCGACCCTATAGCGTTAGCGGCGGCGCCCGCCTGCCCCGCGCGGCGGGGCGGCGGCGAGGCGGATCCTGCCCTGCGCGTCGGTCTCGATCAGCACGCCGCGCAGGGTGCGGCGCAGCGCCCTCCCCTCGGCCAAAGCCGGCAGCAGCGCTTCGAAGGCCAGGGCTTCGAGCCGTTCCAGACGCTCCGGAACGGGCTCGGCAAAGCCCGACACGATGCGATCGAGGGCCGTACCCAGGACGCGGAGGACGATCGCCTCCGGTTCGCGGCACAGCCTGCGGCCGTCGAGTCGAAGCCGGTCGCCGTCGGGTTCGGACATCTCGGACAGCACGATTGCGGCGCGCTGCGTCAGGGCAGCGTCGTCCCGCGCGGTGCGGGCGGCGAGGCGTCCGAGCCGCGCCGCGCTCAGGCCTTCCTCCGCCAGCAGCGGCAGGAGGCGGCGCAGCCGGGAACGGGCGAAGCGCTCGTCCGCGTTGGACGGGTCGCGCAGGAACGGCAGCCGGTGCGCCTCGCAATAGGCGACGAGATCGGCCTTCGGGAGATCGAGAAAGGGCCGTACCAGCCGTATGCCCGGCGCCAGGGGGCGCTCGACCCGCATCCCGGCAAGGCCGGAGGGTCCGCTGCCGGCGATGAGCCGCATCAGGACGGTCTCGGCCTGATCGTCGAGGGTGTGGGCGGTGAGGACGAGGCCGGCGCCGATCCGGGCAGCATGATCGGCGAGAAGCTGGTAGCGGGCGGCACGGGCCTCCGACTGGATCCGGCTGCCGCGCCGCGGTACGTCCCAGGTCAGGGTCGCGTGAGGGAGGCCCAGCCGCGCGGCGAGGCGCCCGACCTCGGCCGCCTCTTCGGCCGAATCCGGTCGAAGGGCATGGTCCACGGTGGCGACACGGAGCCCGGTGCGCCCTGAGCGGGCGGCTGCATGCATGAGCGCGGTGGAATCGGGCCCGCCGGAGACGGCGAGCAGGGCCGTCACCGCGGGCCGGTCGAGAATCGGGGCGAGGGCGTGGGCGAGCCGTTCGTCGAGGGACGCGGATCTTTCGCTCAAGCGGCGCAGCGGGCGCGCTTCTGCTCCCGCTCGACGCCCTGGCGGACGCTCGTGCCGGCGCTCGGAAACTTCCGCTCGACCTCGGCCAGGGTGGCGCAGGCCTGAGCCTTGGCGCCGAGCGCGTGCAGCGAGGCGCCGAGCTTCAGCATCGCCTCGGGGGCCACCGGCGAGTTGGCGAAGTCGGTGGACACCTTCAGGAATTGCTCGGCCGCCTCGCGCGAGCGATTGCGCTGGAGGTAGCTTTCACCGAGCCAGAAGGTCGCCTTCGGCACCAGCCGGTCGCGGGGATGCGACTGGATGAACTGGCGCAGGCTCATCTCGGCCTGCTCGTACTGGCGCTCGCGGATCAGCGCATAGGCCGCCTCGAAATCCGCTTGCGCATCGCCGCTGCCGGTGGCGGCGATGCTGGCGCCGGCGGCGGGCGTCTCGACCAGCCCGATCGAGCCGGTGCGCGCTGGGGGCGGCGAGAGGTCCACCGGTCCGCCGAGGCCGGGCGGCGGCAGCTCCATGTCGTCGGACGTGCCCGCATCGGCCTCCGCCACCGTCGGAGGAACGGAGCGGCGCAGCGGCGTCTCGGCCTCGGCAAGGGCGCCGGTCGGCAGGGGCAGCGACGGCTGCGTCGTGCCGAGCGGCTTCGGCGCGCCGGGCGCGGTCGGGTTCTGCTCGGGGTCGAACGCGTCGCTGCGCTTGCCGGGCCGCCCCTCGCCGGGATTGGTACCGTAAGGCGCGGCCGAGGGTGGCGAGGCGGCGGGAGCCGGCGCCTTCCGAGCGGGCGCCGCCGCGCTCCCCTTCCCTTCCTGGAAGCGGAACTCGACATCCTCCTGGAACTTCCGAAGCTGTTCCTTGAGCTGCCGGTTCTCGTATTGCAGCGTCTCGATCTGTCCGGACAGCTGCCGAGAGACGTTTTCGAGGCGGTTGAGCCGTACCACCAGTTCGGATGCGTCCTGCGCCTGCGCGGTGCAGAACGCGGCCGACGAGACCGAGAGGGCGAGGCTCAGGAGGAGGCGGCGAAGCATGGTCGCTGGCACCGATCAGTCGTTTGGTTCGCGGCCGTCTGCGTGACCGTCACGCGACCCCCGCGGTGCCGGCGTCGCCGAACGGCAACGCGCGGCGGCCGGAAGCCCCGTGCGGCACGCCTACCCGTTAGCAGATGGCCCGGCCGGCCGCAAAACCGGACGGACCCGCGGATCTCAGGAGCCGGCGCCGCCGTCCAGCACGCTGACGGCGCGGCGGTTCTGCGACCAGCAGGAGATGTCGTTGCACACCGCAACCGGACGCTCCTTGCCGTAGGACACGGTCCGCATCCGCGAGGCGGAGATGCCGCGGGAGGCGAGATAGTCCTGCACGGTCTGGGCGCGGCGCGCACCCAGGGAATAGTTGTACTCGCGGGTGCCGCGCTCGTCGGCATGCCCCTCGATGAGGAAGCTGTAGCGCGGGTAGCGTTGGAGCCACGACGCCTGCTTGTCGAGGGTGGCGGTCGCGGTCGGGGTCAGGTCGGTCGAGTCGGATTCGAAGAACACCCGGTCGCCCACATTCACCACGAAGTCCTGGGCGCTGCCGGGACGTGCCACGCCCCCGGCGCCGTTGGCGCCGAAGCCGGATGCGTCGGCGAGATCGCTGTCCTTGCTGCAGGCGCCGAGTCCGAGTGCGGCGCAGAGGGCCAGGGTCAGGGATAGCCCACGGAAGCGCGCGGGTGTCGACATCGTCTCTCTCCTCACGGCCGGGCCGTGCCGGTTGTCCTGCCGGCGCCCACTCCGATCGTCTGGCGATCGCGGGCGGTTCCGACGTCCTGTTGGATGCGCCCCGATCACCGCATGCGGATCCGCGGCGGCCGAAGGCGTACTGGTTCCGAATGGTCTAATCGCGGATGGTTAAGTGTCTCTCACGAAAGCGCCCGCACCACTGTCCGTTCGCGAAACGGAGCGGCAGCGCCCTGCCGCGAGTGAGGCGACCGGCCTCGGCGCAAGCTCGACCGCTTCGTGATGGCAGTGTTCTGCCGAAGAATGCGGCGCGTCGGCGGCGCCGGCCGAGACGGCACCGCTTTGCTCTTCGATGTTGCCCTAGCGCAACAGGTGCTGCGTCAGACGCCGCGCAGGGTCGCGATCGCGAGGCGCGCATGGCGGGCGGCGTGAACGGCGGTCCCGAGCTGCGCCGCGATGTCCCCTCCCCGCAGGCACGCCTGCTCAAGCGCCGAACAGGCACTCGACAGATCGCCGAAGGCGAGCGCGCCGCTGGACGAGACGAGCACGTGGGCGTCGCGGGCGAGCTGCGCCGATTCGTCGGCGGGCGGATCGAGACGAAGCACGATCTCCCGGTCGAGGACCCCGAGCAAATCCATGAGGCGGGGGCGTCCGAACAGCCCCTCCAGCTCGGTCAGGGCGTCGGCATCGAAGACGGCCGACGGGGTGAAGCCGGGTTCAGCGGCAGCCAGCTCATTCATTCCGTTGCCCAGCTTTGTGAAAGCTTGCTATGCCGTCTTCGAGTTAATGTATCATTAACCGTTCGGCCGTGTGATGCGCGCACGCTCAACTGGATAAGGGCCATGCTCTCCGCCCCGACCGTGCTCATCGTCGAAGACAATTACCTGTTGTTGGAGATGCTGACGCGGCTGTGCGAGCGGGAGGGCATGCGCGTGCTGACAGCCTCCAGCGGCGAGGCCGCGCTGACGACGCTGCGGGACGGGGGCGAGGCCATCGATTGGCTTTTGACCGATATCCTCCTGCCGGGCCTGATCGACGGCTGGGTCGTGGCCGCCGCCTTTCGCGACCGTCATCCGCGGCGTCCCGTCATCTATGCCTCGACGGTGGCGCAGATCGAGGGCCGGTCGGTTCCGGGCAGCCTCTTCATCCGCAAGCCCTTTCACGCGCGGGAGATCGCGGAACTGGCGAGCGCGATCGTCGCCTCCCACGCCAAGGCGTCCCTCGCCGCGGATGGCGGGCATCGCGTCACCGGCTGACGCGGCTGACACCGGATCGCCCTACGCCGCCCCGTCGAAGAGGGCGCGGATCCCGGGTATCGCCTCCCAGCTCTCGACCCGGGTGCAGGTGAGATCCGCGGGCCGGTGCCGGGCGTACAGGGCAAAACTCTCGGCCACGAAGTCGGCCAGATCGAGCAGGCGCGGCGGGGTGCGGCGGCCATCCCCCTTGAACAGGGTCGAGCCCGCCACCCCGTACCGCTCGGCGATCCCCGGCAGGACCGGCCAGACCGGCTCGGCGGCCAGCGTGTCGGGCGCGTAGCGCTCGACCGGGAGGTCGAGCGGCGTGCAGCCCGCCTCGCGGGCGAGGCGGCGGGCGATGTCGCCCAGCACGGGAAGCCGCGGGTGGTTGATGACATGCATGAAGACGCCGCCGCGGCACCACAGCGCGAATTCCCACTCGAGGCCGAAGCCGACGTCGCGGGCAGTGCGCAGCAGGTAGTCGGCGCTCGCCTGCCACAGATCGAAATAGCCGAGCTGTTCGAAGACGGGGCCGGTATAGAGCCGCAGGGTCGCCTCGACGCTCAAGCCGCGACGGAAGCCCGCGAGCGCGACCGCCGAATGATACGGGCCGATCGGCGAGGCGACGAGCCGCGACAGCCGGAGGCTCGCCTCGTCGCCGACATGGACGAGATCGGGATGGAAGCCGGAGAACAGGATCGTCGGAAACAGCCGGAGGCCGGGGACGCGCTCGGCCAGGCCGTGGACGTTGCCCCCCGCGATAAAGCCCTCGGGGAAGAAGTGCGAGAAGACATGGTCGGCGCCGCTCAGATGGCGCGCGAGCCGGTCGATATGCCCGAACCGACGGTCGAGGCCGGCGACGAGGATCGTCTCGACCTCGGCGCCGGGCAGCAGCAGGCGTAGGGCCTGCGCCACGCCGGTCGCCTGGCAGTTGCCGATGACGGCGATGCGCGGGTGCCCGGCGGAGCGCCGCCACGGTCTCGCCCAGGATCGGGCGGAGAACGCCCGCGCCGTGACGGCCTGGACGGCCGGGGCGATCGGCTTGAAAAGGGCGGGGAGCGGGGCCAAACGGCGCGGCCTCTCGCGGGCGGGCGTGCAGGATCGGATCAGGCGATGAACCCTTACCGCGATCTACCGGCCGAGCAGTTCTGGCGCAAGGCAGTGGCGGGTGTGCCGCCTTTCGCCGTCGATCCCGGCCCACGCGACGCCTTCCGCATCGCCCGCACCGACCGGGTCGCCACCGCCGGCTCCTGCTTCGCGCAGCGGGTCTCGCAGGCGCTGGCGCGCGGCGGCTTCCGCTATCACGTCACGGAGGGGGCGCCCGAGGGGATGGGCGAGGCCGAGGCATCCGCGCGCCAGTACGGCACCTTTTCGGCGCGCTACGGCAATCTCTACGGCCCGCGCCAGTTCGTGCAGCTTTTCGATCGGGCGTTCGGCGCCTTCGATCCGCAGCTCAAGGCTTGGCAGCGGGAAGACGGTCGCTTCGTCGATCCGTTCCGTCCGACCATCGAGCCGGACGGTTTCGCCGACGCGGCGGCGGTGATCGAGGCGCGTGAGGGACATCTCGCCCGGGTGCGGACGCTGTTCGAGAGCCTCGACGTGCTGGTCGTGACGCTCGGCCTCACCGAGGGCTGGCGCTGCCGCGCCGACGGGGCGGCGCTCTCCCTCGCCCCGGGTGTCGCCGGCGGCCAATTCGACCCGCACGAGGTCGCCTTCGTCAATGCCGGCACCGCCGAGGTGATCGCCGACATGACCGGCTTCCTCGACCGGCTCTGGAGCGTGAATGCCGGCGCCCGGGTGATCCTCACGGTCTCGCCGGTGCCGCTGATCGCGACCTATCGCAATCAGCACGTGCTCGTCGCCAATGCCCATTCGAAAGCGGTGCTGCGGGCCGCGGCCGGAGAGCTGTGCGAGGGCGGTGACCCGCGGCTCGTCTACTTCCCCTCCTACGAAATCATCACCAGTCACACCAATGGCGGACGCTACTACGAGGAGGACCAGCGCAGCATCGCCGAGGCCGGGGTCGCCCACGTGATGCGCGCGTTCATGGCGAGCTTCTCGCCCGCTTCGGCGGAGACACCCGTGTCGCACGCGGTCCAGGCCAGCGAGGCGGAATTCGCCGGCACCGCGGGGGTCGTCTGCGACGAGGAGACGATCGAGCGCAGCCTCGTCTGAGGGACGGCCGTTCGAGGCGAGGCTATTTGAGGTGGGCGAAGTAGACGTCGCCCGCCGACCGCTTCAACTCGGCTCCGGCATCGCGGCCGATCGCGTCGGCTTCCGCCGCCGGCCCCTCGCGATGCACGGCCCAGTGGCGGCTGCCGTCGGGCAGGAACAGCAGGCCGTCGAGGGCGATGCGGTCGCCGTTCACCTGCGCGAGGGCGGCGATCGGCGTGCGGCAGGAGCCGTCGAGCTCGGCGAGAAGGCCGCGCTCGGCGTCGAGGGCCGTCGTCGTCGTGGCGCAGGCGACCGGGGCCAGCAGCGCCCGGATCGCGTCGTCGCCGGCCCGGCACTCGATGCCGAGCGCGCCCTGCGCGACGGCGGGGAGCATCTCCTCCACTGGAAGCACGCTGCGCGCGACATCCTCCATGCCGAGCCGCTGCAGGCCCGCGAGCGCCAGCAGCGTGGCATCGCATTCGCCCGCTTCCAGCTTGCGCATGCGAGTGTTGGCGTTGCCGCGCAGGGGGACGATCCTGAGATCGGGCCGATGCATCAGCACCTGCGCCCCCCGCCGCAGCGACGAGGTGCCGACCCGAGCCCCGGGCGGCAGATCGGCGAGGCCGTTGGCGGCACCGGCGCTGAGAAAGGCGTCGCGCGGGTCGTCCCGCTCCAGGATGCAGGCGATGGCGAGGCCGTCGGGCAGCCAGGTCTCCACGTCCTTCATGGAGTGGACGGCCACGTCGATCGTGTCGGCGAACAGGGCCTGTTCCAGCTCCTTCGTGAACAGGCCCTTGCCGCCGATCTCGGAGAGCGGCCGGTCGAGCACCCGATCGGCCACCGTCGAGACGACGACGATCTCCGTCTCCAGTCCCGGATTCGCCGCGACGATCCGGTCGCGGACCATGCCGGTCTGGGCGAGCGCCATCGGGCTGCCACGGGTTCCGATTCTCAAGGGGCGCGAGAGGCTCATCCCTGCGCTGTAGCCGAGACGGCGCCGCCCGTCACGCACCCGCGCGCAAGTGCGAGAGCGTGTGGGGAGTGGAGCGGGGCCTAGGCTCCGATCCGACGCTTTGTCGGAAAACTTTTCGAAAGGGGCTGGACACACCGGCCGGCCATTGCTAATTCGCCACCACCGCACGGGACTGGTGGCCCGGCGGTCCGGCCTCCCTAAAGAGGCTGAGGGCGCATAGCTCAGTTGGTAGAGCAGCTGACTCTTAATCAGCGGGTCCTAGGTTCGAACCCTAGTGCGCCCACCAAACATCTCACACACTTAGCAGCCAACGCCTTCGAGGCGTTGTCGACTTGCCGGAGCCGGGTTTCCCGCGGCTTTGCGGCTTGGGCTGATCTCCCCTAATTCGGTCGACTGTCTTCGCTTCGTGAGCGCGTCGCGCTCGTGATCCTGTTGGTGTGCATCGCGGCCTTGCTTCCGGGCGCGCGGTCTGTGCTGGCGCTCGGCCCTTCCGTGCTTCCGCCCGCCTGCGTCCATGCGCCCGACCGTGTCCGGCATGTCGGCGAGTTCGGCGGCGATCCGATCCTCGTGCGGGCAGTGCGGCTTAGGGACGTTCTCGACTGACGGTCCATAGCGTCTCAGCCACGTCCTCGGGTGGTGGTCCAAGTGCATGGTGGTGCGGCGGGCGACTTCATCGGAACCTGTCTTACGCGTAAGGATGCGCCTCGGCGTTTCGTCCGGAGATCGTGCCATGGCCCAACCCGCGGTAAGCCTCTACCAAGCCGGCGTCTTCGTATTCGGCTGCATGGTGATCCACGGCCTGCGCGCCTACGCCAGGTGGCTGACCCCGGTTCTGGTCGGTGTGGCGATGGTCCTGGCTGGCATCCTGGCCGTGGACTGGCTCTCGACCGTTCCCAACACGCTCGACTCTGACGCGCCGGAGGTACGAGCGATCACCGGATTTGAGTGACGACGCGTTGCGGGCCGGCGTTTGTTCGAGCGCGGTCTGCGGTGCAGGGAGCCGCCCCCGACCGCGTTTGCCGATGATGCCCGGTACAGCCGTGGTCCGGCCGGCAAAGCGGATGATGACCGCCTCGCATTAGATGGCGGCGCGCGTCTGCCACGCTCCAGCCTCGCTGTGGACCTCCATGAGTTTCCGACGGTGGATCGTCATGGTCCGGTGGCTGCGAGACCTCAGCCCTCTCTCACAATCGTGAGCCTTACCAGACCGGGCTTTCGCTCTGCGGCTTCGGAATCCGCGGGGGAGCAACGAATCCCGCAGTCGGCGGCATCGCGGAATGGGTGTTGTAGGGGATCGGTTCGCGCGGACTTTTCAGCTCTGCGGTCTGTGCAAGCGCGGCCAGACCCGCCGCAAACACGTTCAGAGACAAGAATCCGAAGCTGAAGAACCTCGAAGCGCCCCAACTGTGCAGCACCGCGGCTCCCGCAGCTCCAACAGCCACGAACCCGACGACTTGATACACCTCCCAGTCACCTCACTTTCATGCACGCGATAGTGCATAAATGATATATGGTGTGTGGTCTGTGCCGTCGCCGCGATCCGGCGCACCGACATCTCGGCTGCGTCAGGTCCAAGCTCGGAGGGGCTCGCTGAGATGCCATGCCCGCTCCGATCCGGTGATCGTCAGCGCCCCGGGAACTGCCGAGATACGACGCGTGGTCCAGTGCCTCTTTGCTACCCAGCGCAGGTCGGGACGCGCATGCAACGCTTCGCTGCTGTTTGTGCTTACTTGATGATTTTGGGTTTTACAGTCTTGAAGACGTGCGCCTGCACGGCTGTTCCGGCTCTCGGATGAAATCGGGGCACGGTTCGAACAGCACTGATGTCTTAGCCAGAGGCGAAGGCCGCGAATCGACGAGCGACTGTGAGCTGCGGCGTCCTGCACGTGCTGAAGATTGGTTGACGCTGACGGGACCGGCGTCTGCCTGGGGGCGGCGAGGTCGATCGACGACCACGACAACATGGGGTCGCGGTGTGGAGCCCGAAAGTGTCTGTCCGCCGAAGAAGCGGCGGCGGGAGACCAAACCCTTCGTCCTCATCGTTGCTTAACCGGCAGCGCCGCACGTTTCGCCGCAACGGCCTTTCATTCCAGCTGGTGCCGAACGCGCCGGTCCTCAGCACGAATCGGCGAGCCGCCGTTAAGTGATATGTAACTTGGAAAATTCATTTCGATGGAAATATGCAGACTTTGCGATCTGCGATGTGTCGATTGAGCAACGATCAAGAAACTCTCAAAAATTGACACGCAAAAACTGCTTTCAAAACGCTTAACTGCTCAGGCCGGTAATTTCGTGGTTGCTTTGCTCCGTCAGCAGCGGAGGACGCGACATGGCCGAAACATTCGACAATCAAACGTTCGGAGTTGGCAACTCAACGACTGGTGTTCTGCTTGGTGTTCCGCTGACGAACACGACGACGTTTACCGGAACCAATGCGGTGAGCGGGCTTACCGGCGTAACGATTGACGGTGCAGTCGATCAGCCGGGCTCTTCTGTTCAGGTCGCTCTCAACGTCGGTGGCGTTGCGCAAGCCAGCGTGGCGGGAACTTACCGCGGCTTCAGTCAATCCAGCCCAACCGCGGAGCCGATCTACTATTTCGATACGACCGTGGCTGGCGTTGGAACGCCGGTGACCGTCGCTGTCAGCGCGGGGCCCGTTCCTCTATTGAGTGCAGCCGCCCCGATCGACACCTCGAACGTGACGGCGCCCGACAGCCCGCTCATCGTCTGCTTCGTGACCGGCACACGGATCCGCACGGAGCGCGGCGAGGTCGCCGTCGAGGATCTGCAGATCGGCGATCTCGCCGTGACGGCCTCCGGCGCGCACAAGCCCATCCGCTGGATCGGCCACCGCCTCGTCGAGGCGGCCGATCACGCCGACCCGCAGGACGTCTGGCCCGTGCGCATCACCGCCGGCGCCCTCGCCATGGGCGTGCCGGTCCGCGACCTGCTCGTCTCGCCCGACCACTGCCTCGTGTTCGACGACGTCCTCGTCCCCGCCAAGCATCTCATCAACGGCGCGACCATCCGCCAGGAGGCGGTCGAGGCGGTCGGCTACTGGCACATCGAACTCGACAGCCACGAGGCTCTGCTCGCCGAAGGCGCGCCGGCCGAGAGCTACCGCGACTGCGGCATGCACGCCTTCTTCGAGGGGGCCGAAGGCTGGGGCCACCGCGTCGGCGACAAGGCGCCCGTCGCCCTGCTCGCGCCGCACGCCCTGTCCGGCCCGCGCCTGCACGGCGTCAAGGCGATCCTCATCGCCCGCGCCAAGCATCTGGGCGCGCGCCGTGTCGAGGATCCGGGCCTGCAGGTCGTGGCCGATGGCCAGGTGCTGACCCCGGCCTCGATCGACAACCGCCGCTTCACCTTCGCGGTGCCCGAGGGCACGCAGACGCTGGTTCTGCGCTCGCGCAGCTCGGTGCCGGCGCACTGGATCGCCGAGAACGAGGATCGCCGGACGCTCGGCGTGCGGGTGTCCGAGCTGTGCGCCGACGGCACCGCCGTGGCGATGGCGGACGCGCAGCTGGCGCAAGGCTGGAACGCGGTCGAGCCCAACGGCCAGGAGCGCTGGACCGAGGGCGAGGCGCATCTGCCGGTCTGCCGCGAGCTGTCGTTCCAGGCCGACTGGTTCCTGGGCTACCCGGTCGAGACCGTGTCGGAGCCGATGCCGGTGAACGCCGCCGTCTCGTTTGCAGCCCCGGTTCTGCGGCTCGTCGCCAACGGCTGATCGCAAGCACTTGAACGTCGCACGTCCTCGACAGCCCCGCCTCGGTCCGCCGAGGCGGGGTCTCTCGCGTCCGGCCGCCAATCCGTCGATGACGGTTCTGGAGGCTTATCGTCGAACACACGAGTCTGAGGGGCTGCGGGTGCCGGGGGGCGTTCACACGTCCAAGCGACGCACGAGGCTCATCCATCAAATGAGACGGATCCCGTGCACGTCGCCGCAACCGAGGCATCGTAGCCTCCGGGGATGAGTTCGCCTCACTCCGACCTGCGAATCCTGGGTGCGGCCGCTGCGCTCGGCGGTTTGATCCTGATGATGTGCGAACCCCAGCCCTCGCTCGCCTCGCTGGGCTGGGGGATCGCCGGTCTGCTGATCTTCGGAATTTCCCGGCTGGTGCCGGTGCGATCGGACAAGCCGGAGCCGGTCCAGCGAGGGGCTGAGGCGAACGGGTCGTCCCAGGATGCCGCGAGAACGACGCCGGGGGCCGAGCTGAGCCATCCGATCGATGCCACGCCCGCGGGTCTGCACGCCGCACTCGAGCGGCGCATGCGCGTGGGACGCCCGGCCCACCCATCGATGCGATCCTCGGTCCTGCCGCCGTCGCGGGCTTTGCGATGACCGTCGGCCGAGTCGAACCTGTCAGAGATCTCTCGGACGTTTGAACGCACCGATGAGGGCGCGAGAGGTGATCAAGACGGCGCTCAGGTTTTCCCGAGCGCGAGCGTTCCATCGTCCATGAACGAGAAGACGATGCCGTGGCTTCGCAGCGCCCTGACTGCCGCTTGGCAGGCGCGCCGCGAGGCGCTCTCGTCCTCGTCTTCGAGCCGGCGGACGGTCGAGAACGACAGGCCGGCCGCTTCGGCGAGTTGCTGCATCGACCAGCCGAGCAGCGCGCGGCCGGCGCGCAGATGCATCCCGCGGACGAGCTGCTCTAGGCTCTGCCGCATCGCATCGGGCGCCATCCCCGTGAGATGAAGGGGCGCGATGTAGTTCACCCAGCCGTCGGCATCGCCCGCGGTGTTCCGCATCGGCACCATCACCATGCGATAGGGCTTGATCTCGCCGTTGGCCAGGATGAGGCGGGGGCGTGTGTGGACGACCTTTCGCGCGAGGTAGAGTTCGCGGCCATGGTCGCGCCAGCGCGTGCGCTCCTCTTTCAGAACCGGAAGCGTCGGCTCCTCAAGCAGTTCCTGCCTCGGCAATCCGACGAGTTCCAGCCACTCCGGCGAGAAGTCGATATAGGGATAGACGGGAGTCACGGAGGTGAATGCGCCCGTCTGCTCGAAGAGGGTCCTCTTGCGCCGACGCTCAGCCGCCTGCGCACGCGCCAGCATTTCACGGTCGCTCACATCGATCAGCACGCCCATGGCCTGCAGCGGACGCCCGCTGGGCGCCACGATCACCTCGCCGCGGCTCATCACGGTGCGCAGGGTCCCGTCCGGACGGATGATCCGGAAGGTCTGCTGCGTCATCTGGCCGGTCTGGAGCAGTTCCGACGTCGAGGTGACCTTGTCCCGATCCTCCGGGTGAACGAGGGCGAGCAGAAGGCCGTATTCCGCCCGGGCCGTACTCGGCTCGAGACCGAGGATCCGAAAGAGGCCCGGTGACCAGACGTGCTCGTCCGTGGTGAAGCTCCAGGACCACGTCCCTGTCAGACCGAAGCCTTCGACCAAGCGCAGAACATCGTCGGATATGAGCGAGGACACGGCCGCGGACATGCGATGTTTTTATTACAAATGATTGTTTGTGTGGACGATTGCCGAGTGTCGCCGATACACAGCGTTCCCAGGTGTCTACTTGATGTCAATCGGATCGACGCTCTGCGTTGGGATTCCGACAATTCACCTTTTCGGTAATGAAACTGCGACGACGCTGTTGCGGGACAAGACATGCCCTCCGGCGGGCTCGACCTGCCTGACGGGAATTCGTGTCGAGCCGTTCAAGATCCCTGCCGTCGATCCGTGATCGCCTCCGCGCCGATCGGCCGATCTGGCGAGCGGGAACAGACCGAGCCTGCGGCTACGACGGTCGCCGGGACCGGAATGGATAGCGGCGCGCCCTCATCCTGCCCTGTGCCGGGCTTCGGCGGCGATCGGACTCCGAGGGAGGCGGATCCGGTCGCATGTTGCATCACCCTCCGCCGTGGCGATGGCGGCTTCCGCGACACGTCCGGTCCCTCCTTGGGACGCGCTTCACGCGTCGCCGACTTGCGTGGTCCTGGCGGGAGCGGGCGCGGTGTCCCTGCCGAGGCGAAGCACTGACAGGCCCGCCATGATCAGCAGGGCGGCGACGGCGGCGAGTGCGTGGTCGAAGCGGCCGGTCGCGTCGCGGATCCAGCCCATGAGAGCCGGTCCGGCAAAACCGCCGACGCTGCCCAGCGCGTTGATCAGCGCGATGCCGCCGGCGGCCGCGCTGCCGGTGAGGAGACGAGTGGGCAGCGTCCAGAAGGTCGGCAGGGCCGCGAAGACCCCCAGCGCCGCCGCGCTCAGCGCCACGATGGTGAGGAGCGGTGTTCCGACTTGGCTCGCGGCCAGAAGGGCGAGGCCGGCGGCCACGGTGGGAAGGGCCACGTGCCGGGTCCGCTCCCCCGTGCGGTCGGAGTGTCGGGTCCAGGCCAGCATCCCGGCCGCCGACACGAGGTACGGCACGGCCGTCACGAACCCCGTCGCCGTCGTCGTGAAGCCGAAGGCGCTCACGATCTGCGGCAGCCACAGGCCGATGGCGTAGAGGCCGGTGCTGAGCCCGAAATAGACCAGCCCCAGGCCGAGCACCCGCGGGTCGAGCAGGGCGCCGCCGAGATGCGCCGTCCGGTGCGGCCGCGAACGGTGATCCTCCGCCATCCGCGCGATGAGGTCCCTGCGCTCGTCGGCGGTCAGCCACGAGGCGTTCTCGGGCCGGTCCGTGAGCACGAACAGGGTGGCGAGGCCGAGAAGCAGGCTCGGGGCCGCCTCGAGCAGGTAGAGCCATTGCCACCCGGCGAGGCCGTGCCAGCCATCGGTGAAGCTCATCATGAGACCGGACAGGGGGGAACCGATGGCGGCCGAGAGCGGCACGGCCATCATGAAGGTGCCGACGATGCCGGCGCGCTGGCGGGCGGGAAACCAGTAGGTGAGATAGAGGATGATGCCCGGAAAGAAGCCGGCCTCGGCCAAGCCCAGCAGAACCCGCACGAGGTAGAACGACCACTCGCCGGTCACGAACGCGGTCGAGGCCGAAACCAGCGACCACGTCACCATGATCCGCGCGATCCAGAGCCGCGCTCCGACGCGTTCGAGGATCAGGTTGCTCGGAACCTCGAAAGCGACGTAGCCGAGGAAGAACAGGCCGGCCCCGAGCCCGTAGGCGGTCGCCGACAGGCCGAGATCGCGGTTCATGGTCAGCGCGGCGAAGCCGACATTCACTCTGTCGAGATAGGCGAAGAAGTAGCACAGCATCAGGAAGGGCAGCAGGCGCCGCGCCACCTTGCCCGTCAGCGCATCCGCCATCCCGTCGTCCTGTCCGCTCGCTTGCGCGGCCGCGCCGGCCCGTACGGCGCCCCGTCATGATCCTCGAAGCATCGCCGGATGCCGTGCATGGGACGCCCTCGTAACGAACTTGCCGGCGGCCGGATAGAAGCCGGCTCGCGCGCTCCGGGTGGGTCGTCGGCCGTCGCGAGCCCGGCGCCCGGAGGATCGGACAAACTATGTTATCCGGAACGTGAAGCGAGGCTATTCGCAGGTGATCCTGCCGCCGTGCCACGTCCCGTAACGGAACTGGCGCCGCGCGGCAGGGCTTTCCTTGTCACAGGACCGTGCTCCGGCAGGTTCCGAAGACGGTGACAGGAGGACGCCATGGGTTTGTTCACGAAGGACATCAAGTCGTTGGACGACCTCTTCGTGCACACGTTGCAGGATATTTATTACGCCGAGAACCAGATCACCAAGGCGCTTCCGACGATGATCGGAAAAGCGACGAATGCGGGCCTGCGCCAAGGCTTCGAGACGCATCTGCGCGAGACGGAAGGGCAGATCAAACGCCTGGAGCAGGTGTTCGAGATGCACGGTCACAAGCCGAAGGCGGTCAACTGCCCCGCCATCGACGGCATCATCAAGGAAGCCAATGAGACCGCGGGCGAAGTCGCCGACAAGGAGGTGCTCGACGCCGCCCTGCTCGCAGCGGCGCAGGCGGTCGAGCACTACGAGATCGCCCGCTACGGCACCCTCGTCGCCTGGGCCAAGCGGCTCGGACGCGACGATTGCGCCGCGCTGCTTCAGCAGACGCTCGACGAGGAGAAGGCGACGGACCAGAAGCTCACGGCACTGGCCGAGAGCCGGGTGAACCAGAAGGCGGCCTGACCGTGTCCGAGGATCATCCTCTGCCGCCGGCTCAGGGGCCCGTCCCGGATCGGGAGCGGCCGCGCGCCGAACCAACGCCCGGCCCCCACTCTCCACCCCCGCCGACCGAGGAGGGAACGCGGCCGCCGGACAAGGAGAAGGGCGGCTGAGCCGCCCCCTCTTCGGCTGGCCTCATCGCCGCCCCGGTACGCCTCAGCGCGGCATCCGCGTGCAGGCAGGGATCCTTGCATGCGAGGATCCCGGCACGTGGACGCTTGCGTCCGCTCACGCGACTGCCTCTGATCCGTTCGTACGCCCTCCACGCCGGTACTGCCGATGACCGCCCTCTTCCCCTTCGACAACAGCTTCGCGCGCCTGCCGGACCGCTTTTTTGCGCGGGTGGTGCCCACGGCGGTCGAGGCGCCGCGGCTCGTGCGGCTGAACCGGACACTTGCCCTCGATCTCGGCCTTGATCCGGATCGGCTCGAAAGCCCTGAGGGCTTCGACGTCCTGTCCGGGCGGCGCGTTGCGGAAGGCGCGGAGCCACTGGCTGCGGCCTATGCCGGCCATCAGTTCGGGCAGTTCGTGCCGCAACTCGGCGACGGGCGGGCCATTCTGCTCGGCGAGGTCGTCGGCCGTGACGGGCGCCGCCGCGACATCCAGCTCAAGGGCTCCGGTCCGACCCCGTTTTCCCGCCGGGGCGACGGGCGCGCCGCCCTTGGGCCGGTGCTGCGCGAATACCTCGTCAGCGAGGCGATGCATGCGCTCGGCATCCCCACCACCCGCGCACTCGCCGCCGTGACGACCGGCGAGCCGGTGATCCGCGAAACCGTGCTGCCCGGCGCCGTGCTGACCCGGGTCGCGTCGAGCCACATCCGGGTCGGCTCGTTCCAGTTCTTCGCCGCCCGCGGCGACGTCGAAGGGCTGCGTGCCCTCGCCGACCACGCGATCGCCCGGCACGATCCGGAGGCGGCGGAAGCCGAAAACCCCTATCGCGCGCTGCTCGAAGGCGTGACCCGCCGCCAAGCCGAGCTGGTGGCCCGCTGGCTCGGCGTCGGCTTCATCCACGGAGTGATGAACACCGACAACATGTCGATTGCCGGCGAGACCATCGATTACGGCCCCTGCGCCTTCCTCGATGCTTACGACCCGGCGACCGCCTTCAGCTCCATCGACCGGCATGGGCGCTACGCCTACGGCAACCAGCCGCGCATCGCGCTGTGGAATCTGACGCGGCTCGCGGAAGCCCTGCTGCCGCTCCTGTCGGAGGACGAGACCAAGGCCGTCGCGGAGGCCGAGGCAGCCCTGACCGGTTTCGCCGGGCTGTTCGAGGCGGCCTATCACGGTCTCCTCAATCGCAAGCTCGGCCTCACCACCATGCGCGACGGCGACCCGGCCCTGGCCGGCGACCTCCTGAAAACCATGGCCGAGAACGGGGCCGACTTCACCCTCACCTTCCGCCGTCTGAGCGCGGCCGCGCCGGGGGCCGGGCCTGCGCCGGAGCCCGAAGCGGTCGAGGCCGTGCGAAGCCTGTTTATCGATCCGACCAGCTTCGATGCCTGGGCCGAACGCTGGCGGCGCCGGCTCGACGAGGAGCCCGGTTCAGTCGCCGGGCGACAGGCGCTGATGCGGTCGGTCAATCCCGCCTTCATTCCGCGCAATCACCGCGTCGAGGCGATGATCGAGGCCGCCGTCGAGCGGCAGGACTTCGTGCCGTTCGAAACGCTTCTGACCGTCCTCTCCCACCCCTACGACGACCAGCCCGACTTCGCCCAGTTTGCCGAAGCGCCGGAAGGCGGCGGCCGCGGTTACCGCACCTTCTGCGGAACATAAGAATGAATACTTTCCTTGAAAAGCTCCATCGAGAACGGGTCAGGGATAGTTTAGTTCAATAACATGCGTAACATTTTCGACAAAATTTGGATATCTTGAAGTCAATCCTTCGGTAAGGATGCGTGCCTCATCCCCGTTCCGTCCTCTCGTCTTCTAGGATGTGTTCGGGGTTGTCGTTATGGCTGAAACCGTCCGCTTGAATCAGGCGGTTCGACTGTCGCTGGCCGGTCGCGTGGCGCTCCTCGGCAGCTTCTTCGTGCTGCTCGCGAGCCTGACCGTCGGCGGCTATCTGCTGTTCGAGGCGCGCGCCGTCATGCACGCCCGTGCCGCCGATGCGCTCGACAGCAGCATGCGGTTGCTCCGAGCCGGCATCGAGCAGGAGGCCGCGGGCGCGGATCTCACGCGCGCCGTCGATCGGGTCGAGAGCGTCACGGGCGGCACCGCAACGGTCTTCACCGGCGAGGTTCGCTCCGCCACCACCGTTCGCAAGCCCGACGGCGGCCGCGCCGTCGGTACCCGGCTCGCGCCCGGCCCCGTCCACGACACGGTGCTCGGCCTCGGCAAGACGTATCGCGGTGAGGCCGACATCCTCGGCACGTCCTACCTCACGCTCTACGAGCCGCTCCTGGGCACGGACGGGCACGCCACCGGCATCGTCTATGTCGGATTGAAGCGGGCCGACGTCCTCGCCGGGCTCGACCGGATGATGTGGCAGGCGGCTCTGGTCGGCGGCGGGATGATCCTCGCCGCGATGGTTCTCCTCCGCCTCGCGATCCGACGGACGCTGCGCCCGCTCGACGGGCTCGGCACCGCGATGACGCGGCTTGCCGACGGTGACGTGACGGTGGCGGTGCCCGGCCTGGACCGGCGCGATGAGGTCGGCCGCATGGCCGCCGCCGTGCAGGTGTTCAAGAACAGCCTGATCCGAAACCGGCACTTGGAACAGGAGGGGGCCGGCGCCCGCGCCGCTGCCGAGATCGAGCGCCGACACGCGCTCGACGCGATGGCCGAGGGATTCGAGCATGCGGTCGGCGGCATCGTCGGCATGGTGGCGTCCTCGGCCACCGAGTTGCAAGTCACCGCCGAAGCCATGGCGGCGACCGCGCGGCAGACGGCGAGCCGCTCCGGTCATGTCGCCGAGGCCGCCGAGGAAGCCGCCGCAAATGTCGGAACCGTGGCGGCGGCGGCCGAGCAGCTCGGCGCTTCGGTGCAGGAGATCGGCCGCCAAGTGTCGAACTCGTCCGATCTCGCCGCGATCGCCGTCTCCGAGGCGGATCGCACCGGGATCCTGGTCTACGAACTCGATGCGGTCGTCAGCCGGATCGGCGACGTGGTCGGCCTGATCGCGACCATTGCCGGTCAGACCAACCTGTTGGCACTCAACGCCACCATCGAGGCGGCGCGGGCGGGTGAGGCGGGCCGCGGCTTCGCCGTGGTCGCGGCGGAGGTGAAGGAACTCGCCAACCAGACAGCCCGGGCGACCGAGGAGATCTCCGGGCAGATCGGCCGGGTTCAGGGCGCGACCGGACAGGCGGTCGCGGCGATCGGCGGCATCACCGCCCGCATCCGCGAGATCAGCGGCGTCGCCACCGGCATCGCGGCGGCGGTCGAGCAGCAGGGTGCGGCGACCCAGGAGATCGTGCGCAACGTCGCCCGGGCCGCGACCGGCACCGGTGCGGTGACGTCGAACATCGTCGGCGTGGCGCGCGCCTCCGACGAGACCGGGGCGGCGGCCGCCCAGGTGCTTGCTTCGGCCTCGGAGCTGTCGCGGCAATCCGAGCATCTGAGCGCGGAAGTGGCCCGCTTCCTCGGCACGGTGCGAGCGGCCTGAAGCAGAAGGGTGTTGAGGCGGCGGATTATCTCAAGCTTTGCCGCCTCAAACACGTTGATCGCGGATTGACGGGCGGGTGCGCATCGCTTAATCCCCGCCCCTCACTTGCTGAGTGTCACTTGCCGAAGGTCGGCGAGGTCTCGGCGGACGGATCGACGATGCGCACGGTTCTTATCGTAGTGGAAGCGCCACGGACGGGGCGGGCTTGATCTCAAGCCCGACAGGCCCGGTCGGTGGCGCATGCAGGGTCCCTCGGGGCCCTTTTTTATTGCGCGAAATCCAGCGGGCCGGCATGCGGATCGGAACACGAAGAACGGATTGATGGAGGAGTCGATGAGCGGCGAGGTCATGACCGGGGCCCAGATGGTCATCCGGGCGTTCCAGGATCAGGGTGTGGACACCCTGTTCGGCTATCCGGGCGGCGCCGTGCTGCCGATCTACGATGCGCTCTTCGACGAGACCACCATTCAGCACGTGCTGGTGCGCCACGAGCAGGGCGCGGTCCATGCGGCCGAGGGCTATGCCCGTTCGAGCGGAAAGGTCGGCGTCGTCCTCGTGACCTCCGGCCCGGGCGCCACCAACATCGTCACCGGCTTGACCGACGCGATGCTGGATTCGATCCCGCTCGTCGCGGTCACCGGCCAGGTTCCGACGCACCTGATCGGCTCCGATGCGTTCCAGGAATGCGACACGGTCGGCATCACCCGGCACTGCACGAAGCACAACTACCTCGTCAAATCGATCGAGGATCTGCCGCGCATCCTGCACGAGGCGTTCTACGTCGCGAGCCACGGGCGTCCCGGTCCGGTCGTCATCGACCTGCCGAAGGACGTGCAGTTCGCTACCGGCGTCTACCAGCGCCCGAGCCACAACGGCCACAAGACCTACAACCCGCCGGTCCAGGGCGACGCGGAGAAGATCCGCGCCGCGGTCGAGCTGATGGCGGGCGCCCGCCGGCCCGTCTTCTACACCGGCGGCGGCGTCATCAATTCGGGGCCGGAAGCCTCCCGCCTGCTGCGTGAGCTGGTCGCCGAGACCGGCTTCCCGGTCACGTCCACGCTGATGGGGCTCGGCGCCTTCCCCGCCTCCGACGACAAGTTCCTCGGGATGCTGGGCATGCACGGCACCTACGAGGCCAACCTCGCGATGCACGATTGCGACGTGATGATCTGCATCGGTGCGCGCTTCGATGACCGGATCACCGGCCGCCTCGACGCCTTCTCGCCGTACTCGAAGAAGATCCACGTCGATGTCGACGCCTCGTCGATCAACAAGGTCGTCAAGGTCGATGTCGGCATCCTCGGCGATTGCGCCGCGGTGCTGGAGGAAATGCTCGCCCAGTGGCGTGCCCTGCCGAAGCAGCCTGACAAGGCGCGGATGGAGGACTGGTTCAACAAGATCAGCCGCTGGAAATCGCGCGACTGCCTCGCCTACTGGCCCTCGGGCACGATCATCAAGCCGCAATACGCGGTCCAGCGCCTCTACGAGGCCTGCAAGAACCGCAAGACCTTCGTCACCACGGAGGTCGGGCAGCACCAGATGTGGGCGGCGCAGTACTTCAAGTTCGATGAGCCGAACCGCTGGATGACTTCGGGCGGCCTCGGCACCATGGGCTATGGCCTGCCGGCGGCGATCGGCACGCAGCTCGCCAACCCGGACGGCCTCGTCATCGACATCGCGGGCGAAGCCTCGATCCTGATGAACATGCAGGAGCTCTCGACGGCGGTGCAGTACCGCCTGCCGGTCAAGATCTTCATCCTGAACAACGAGTACATGGGCATGGTGCGCCAGTGGCAGGAGCTGCTGCACGGCTCGCGCTACTCGCAGAGCTACTCGGAGAGCCTGCCGGACTTCGTGAAGCTCGCTGAGGCCTACGGCGCCAAGGGCATCCGCTGCGAGAAGCCGGGCGAGCTCGACGGCGCGATCCAGGAGATGCTGGCCTATGACGGGCCGGTGATCTTCGACTGCGTCGTCGACAAGACCGAGAACTGCTTCCCGATGATCCCGTCGGGCAAGGCGCACAACGAGATGCTGCTGTCCGACTATCTCGGCGAGACCGGGGTGGAGCTCGGCGATGTCATCTCGGCCGAGGGCAAGATGCTGGTCTGACCGGCCGGCATCGCGCGAACGCCCGGACGGCCATGCCCAGCGTCGCCCGTCTCACGGCGTCAGGACCTCCGTCCTCGGAGGCGCCTGACCCATCGGCGCGCCGCCAAACGGGTCCGTTTCGGCCAACCCGCGGGCGGCGGCAGGGCATCGTGCCGGGCCGGGTCGAGGCGGGGCACCGTCGCGGCCCGTGCGGCGGCGCTGAGATCGCTGCGCTTGCGCAGGAGCACGAAGAACTCGGACTCGCACGGGCGGGTCGGCTCCAGGGCCGCGCATTCGAACGGGAGCAGGTCGAGGGCGAGGAGTTCGGTGAGCACGCGGCCGAAGCTGTACGGGGTGAAGACCGTGCAGTGGACGTCGATGTGCCGCCCGCTGGCGACGGCGGTGGCGGTGGCGTCGAGCGCCGCGGGCGGACCGCCGACGATCGGCCTGTCGGGAACCGGCTGGCCGCGCCAGGTGGCGGGCACGTCGACCTCGCAGGCTCTCGCGAAATGTTCGTAGACGGCCTCCGGCGGCGGCGTCCGCAGCCGCAGCAGGTGGGCCGCGACGAGCGCTCCGACGCTCGTGGGCGTGCGGAAATGGTCGAAGGTGAAGCGCTTGTCCGGCACCATCAGGCAGAACACGCCGCCCTCGTTCAGGGCCTCGCCGCATTCCCGCAGCCAGCCGATGGCGTCGGGAACGTGCTCGACGACGTGCGAGGCGACGATGTAATCGACCGGGCCGCGCGAACCGAGCGCCCGCGGCAGGCCGCCTTCGCCGAGCACGACGTCGACGGGAACGATCCCCTCGATGCCGTCGGGGCCGAGGGTGGGATGGTCGCGGTACTGGTGCCGCAATCCCTCGGTCGAGAGATGGTCCGCGTAGAGGACGTTGCCGTCGCTCTTGAGGACGATCGGGCGCGAGAGGGGCCCAAGCTCGACACCGGTTCGGCCGTGCGGCACGACGAAATTCAAGACACGCTGACGCCGATCCATGGCGCGGCCGGTATCACGCCACCGGCAGGCGGGTCCAGCACGCCGGGGCCGACTTCAGGTGGCGAAAGCGGGATCAAGCAGGGACACAGTTGAGGGACGCCAGACGATGAACGCCATGAACACCCACTACCCCGAGCCGACGCGCATCGAGACCGTCAACCGCCATACCCTGGCGGTGATCGTCGACAACGAGCCCGGTGCGCTCGCCCGGATCGCCGGCCTGTTCTCCGGCCGCGGCTACAACATCGAGAGCCTGACCGTCTCCGAGACGGAGGAGGCGCGCCACCTCTCGCGCATCACCATCGTCACCACCGGCACCAACGCGGTGATCGACCAGATCAAGGCGCAACTCGACCGCCTCGTGCCGGTCCACCGCGTCGTCGATCTGACCCTTCAGGGGCAGGCGCTCGAGCGCGAACTGTGCCTCGTGAAGGTGGCCGGCACCGGCGAGCACCGGAGCGAGGCCCTGCGCCTCGCAGCCGCCTTCGGCGCCCGCACCCTCGACGCCACGCTGAACTCCTTCGTGTTCGAGCTGACCGGTTCGACCGAGGAGATCGACCGCTTCATCCGTCTGCTGACGGTGATCGGCCTCGTCGAGATCTCCCGCACCGGCATCGCCGCCATGGGGCGTGGCGCGGAGCCGCTGTAGCTGGGTTTTTCAATCGGGCGGCGCTATCCTTCGATAGCTGCCGTTCGGTTGAGGGAATGCCATGGAAGCGAAGCTGGTGCGCTGGGGCGACGGCCTCGCCGTGACGTTGCCCGCCGAGCAGGTACGAAGACTGGGAATGCGCGAGGGGCAGGTCGTCGAGATCGTCCCAAAAACTCCCCGCATGACGCTCGCTGAAATGATTGCGGAAATGCGTCGTCTCGGCCCCGCTTACGAGCCGGAAGCGGTGGATTGGGGGCCGGATGTCGGCTCCGAGATCATCGATGACGACGACCCACGCTGAGCGCGCGATCGAACCGGGTGATCTCGTCTTGGTCGATCTCGGTCCGGTGCGGGAAACCGAGCAGGACGGAAGGCGGCCGGCGCTGGTAGTCTCGTTTGCCGAGATGCACACGCTCACAAGGCGGGCTGTTGTCTGTCCTGTCACGGGCAACACGGATCCTTGGCCAACCAAAGTCTTCCTTCCCGAAGGGCTCGCCGTCAAAGGAGCCGTTCTGACGGATCAGGTTCGGTCGATTGATCGACGCAACCGCATCCTTCGTCACCTGGGTTCGGTGACGGATCACGTACTTGCCGACGTTCGGCATCAACTCGCCCTTATCCTTGGCCTGTGGATCGAGTGAGTCCCGCCATCATGACCACCCGCACCCTCTACTACGCCCCCGGCGCCTGCTCGCTGGCCTCACACATCGTGCTGGAGGAGATCGGCGCGCCCTATGAGACGGTCCGCCTCGACCTCGCCAAGGGTGACCAGCGAGCCCCGGAATATCTCGCGGTCAACGAGCGCGGGCGCGTGCCGGCCCTCTACGAGGACGGCTGGGTGCTCACCGAGAACGCGGCGATCCTGCGCCATCTCGCCCGCTCGCATCCGCAGGCCGCGTTGCTGCCCGAGGATCCGCGCGGGCAGGCGGTCGCCGACGAGTGGATGGCGTGGCTCTCCACCGGGCACCACATCGCCTATGCCCATGTCCGCCGGCCCGAGCGCTACAGCGCCGACGAGGCGGCCTTTCCCGACATCCGCGCCAAGGGCGCCGACACCTTCGGCGATCTCTGCACCATGACCGAGGTACGGCTCTCGGACGGCGGCTGGGCGCTCGGCGAGCGCTACAGCGTCGTCGATCCCTATCTCCTCGTGTTCTGGATCTGGGCGCGCGGACCGTTCATCGGTTTCGACATGCCCAACCAGTTTCCTGCCTGGACGGCGCATGCCCGCCGGATGGCCGCGCGACCGGCGGTGCAGTCGGTCTTCGCCCGTGAGGGTCTGGCCCTTCCGGCCTGACGCGTCCGAAAGCCTTCGATCATGGAGCGAAATGCTGCGCCCGGCACAGCCGGACGTGGCTTGGAAATCGCTTGGCCGTGAGACCGTCGCACCTCGCCGTGCGGAATCCGACGAAGGTGAAGCTTTCGCGGGCAGGATGGAACGCGCCGGGCGCGAACCGGTTCTGCCGCTCAAGTTCGGGCAACGAGGACGAGACGAGGACGACCGGCGACGATGTGCGGAATCTGCGGAGAGATCAATTTCGGCGGCGCGGCCGACCCGAATGCGGTGCGGGCGATGATGGAAGTCCTGCGACCCCGCGGGCCCGATGCCGGCGGCATCCACGGCCAGGGCAGGGTCGTGTTCGGGCATTGCCGCCTGAAGATCATCGATCTGTCGGAGGCCGGTCAGCAGCCGATGGTCGATGCGGAACTCGGTCTCTCGATCGTCTTCAACGGCTGCATCTACAACTACAAGGATTTGCGCCAGGACCTGGAAGCCAAGGGCTACCGCTTCTTTTCCACGAGCGACACCGAGGTCGTGCTCAAGGCGTTCCACGCCTGGGGCCGGGACTGCGTGAAGCGCTTCCTCGGCATGTTCGCCTTCGCGGCCCACGAACGCGACTCGGGCCGCGTGACGCTCGCCCGCGACCGGCTCGGCATCAAGCCGCTCTACTACGCCGAGACGGGAAGGCGCTTCCGCTTCGCCTCGTCGCTGCCGGCCCTGCTCGCCGCCGGCGACATCGACACGACGATCGATAAGGTCGCGCTCCACCACTACATGAGCTGGCATGCGGGGGTGCCGGCGCCGCTGACGATCCTCAAGGGCGTGCGGAAGGTCCACCCGGCCACCACTCTGACCTTCGAGCCAGACGGCACGCGCCGGGAGGAAACCTACTGGTCCCTCGTGGTCGGCCCGCGCGAGGAGGACCGCCACATGACCGAGGCGGATTGGCGCGCGGCGGTGCTGGATTCCCTCGGCACGGCGGTATCCCGCCGCCAGATCGCCGACGTGCCGACCGGCGTCCTGCTCTCGGGCGGCCTCGATTCGTCGGTCATTGTCGCGCTTCTGGCCAAGAATGGGCAGAGCGGCCTGAAGACCTTCTCGGTCGGCTTCGATGCGGTGAACGGCGTCGAGGGTGACGAGTTCAAGTATTCCGACATCATCGCAGAGCGGTTCGAGACCGATCACGCCAAGCTCGTCGTGGACGGCTCGCGCACCCTGGAGGCCCTGCCGGCGGCGATCCACGCCATGGCCGAGCCGCAGATGAGCCACGACGCGGTGGCCTTCCTCCTGCTCTCGCAGGAGGTCGCCAAGCACGTGAAGGTGATCCAGAGCGGCCAGGGCGCCGACGAGGTGTTCGGCGGCTACCACTGGTATCCGAAGCTCATGGGCTCGACCGATCCGACCGCGGATTACGCCCGAGCCTATTTCGACCGCGACCATGCGGAGATGCGCGAGGCGCTGACCCCGGATTACGTCGATGAGGATTACAGCCGCGACTACATCGCCCGCTTCTTCGCCGAATCGCGGAGCCAGAGCGCTATCGACAAGACCCTCGACCTCGACCAGCGGATCATGCTGGTGGACGATCCCGTAAAGCGGGTCGACAACATGACCATGGCCTGCGGGCTGGAGGCGCGGGTTCCCTTTCTCGATCACGAACTGGTCGAACTCGCCGGCCGCATCCCCGCCGAGCTGAAGGTGCGGGACGGAGGCAAGTACATCCTCAAGGAGGCCGCCCGCGCCGTCGTGCCGGCCGAGGTGATCGACCGGCCGAAGGGCTATTTCCCGGTGCCGGCGCTGAAGCACATCCGTGGGCCGTTCATGGAATTCGTGCGCGACGTCCTCGACCGTCCGGCGGCGCGCGAGCGCGGCATCTTCAACCGCTCTTACGTCGATCACCTGCTCGCCGATCCCGACGGGACGCTGACACCGAAGGGCAATTCCAAGCTCTGGCAGGTCGCCCTGCTCGAAGCGTGGCTGCAGTCGCACAGCATCTGATCGGCCTCTCCTGCGTTGCCCGCATGACCCTCCGCGCCGATACGGCGTCGGCGCATGCGGCTGTGCTCAAGGTGACGCGGATTCTCCACGATCATCCCCGATGCGCGGTGGCTTGGAATGCAAGGCTGGGGAGACCCGATAAGATGTGTCGCTGGATCGCTTACCGAGGCCGCACGATCCCGCTTGAGCATTACGTGACCGAGCCGGCGCATTCACTGGTCTCGCAGAGCATCAAGGCGCTCGAATCGACGGCGAGCACCAATGGCGACGGGTTCGGCCTCGGCTGGTACGGCGACCATCCCGAGCCCGGCCGCTTTCGCGAGGTGCAGCCGGCCTGGTCCGACGAGAACCTGCGCTACATCTGCCGCCACCTGCACTCGCACTTGTTCTTCGCCCATGTGCGGGCGGCGACCGGGACGCCGATCACCCGGCCGAACTGCCATCCCTTTGCCTGCGGGCCCTGGCTGTTCATGCATAATGGTTATGTCGGCGACTGGGCGCGGCTGCGCCGGCCGATCGAGGCGCTCATCCCTGACGAACTCTACCCCTCGCGCAACGGGACGACGGATTCGGAGGCGCTGTTCCTCGCGATCCTGGGCCAGGGCCTGATGGCGAGCGAGACCCCGCGCGACCCCATCACCGCGACGGCCCTTGCGCTCGCCAAGGTGACGGAACTCGTCGGCGGCATCGAGGGCGGGCACCCGTTCCGCTTCACCGCGGCGCTCGCCGACGGGCGCGACCTCTACGCCTTCCGCTACGCGGCCAACGACGCGGCCAACAGCATGTACTACCGGCAGTCGGCGGACGGGGTCGTCGTGGTCTCGGAGCCGCTCGACAAGGAGCACGCCACATGGACGGCGGTTCCGGACAACAGCGTCGTCATCGCCCGCAAGGACGCGCTGGTGGAGGTCGTTTCGCTGAAGGAATTCGGGCTCGCCCGCAACTCACGCCTGCCGCAGTTGCAACTGCAGCTGAGTGCGTGAGGGAAAAGTAGTGCCGGGCGCGACGCTCGGCACCGCGAAGACGCAGGCTTCTAAGCCATCCAGGTCGAGCCGCCGACGGCCGAGAGCGTCATGCCGTCGGAGCCGACATCGGCGGCGCTGTAGCCGAGGATCTGCGCGAGCTGTTCCCGGGCGCGCCAGACCCGGCTCTTCACCGTGCCGATGCGGCAGTTCATGACGGTGGCCGCTTCCTCGTAGCTGAGGTTCTCGATCGCCACGAGGATCAAGGCCTGCCGCATCGGCAGAGGCAGCTTGGCCAGTGCCGTCTGCGCATCCATCAGATCGACATGGCCCGATTGCTCGGGAGCGGCGGCAAGGCGCTCGGCGTAATCGCCGTCGCTGTCGGCCACCTCGCGCACCTCCTTGCGGTGGCGCGAGTAGAAGGCATTGCGCATGATCGTGAACAGCCAAGCGCCCAGATTGGTGCCGACCGTGAAGCGGGAACGGCTGCGCCAGGCCCGCAGGAACGTGTCCTGCACGAGGTCGTCAGCGGCCGAAGGGTTCTTGGTCAGCGACATCGCGAAGTTGTAGAGGCGCGGCGTCATCTCAATGATGGCCGCACGGAACGTCTCCTCGTCCTTTCCCTCCTGGGCGACGAGAACGGTCTCCAGCCGTGCAAGCAGAGCGTCGAAGCGGCCGGCTTCGGCGTTCGGGCTGCCCGGCATCTGCGCGTAGGCTTCGGCGAGAAGGGCTCCGAGGCGTTGCTGAACGTCGGGAGGGAGCGTCGGCGCCTCGTCCTCGAGAGGCAAGGCAATGTCGTCGAGGGCAGTCTTTGGCATCAGGTCCTGTGGCAGATCACGGACTCGGGCAGGGGTTCGTGCCCCAGCCCCGGACTTGTCTCGCGATTTGGTTTTCCCCGCGCCAACATAGATTATCAGCGTTCGAAAGAGCCTTTCCTCCTCCGGAGGGAGGAGAAGGACCAGCAACCGTCTTCACGCCGAGGATGTGCTGGCCAAAAACAACCTAGCCTAAGTTATACCGAGTTACATCGGGACGTGCCGACCGGTTACGGTTGCTTCGGTGCGATCTTCGACCGCACTGTGAATGACATCAAGCCGCCCCACGCGCAGACTGTTGCGCAAGGCGATCGTTTCGCCTGTGATGGCCGGAGACAGGTCCAACGTCGGCGTTCCTGGACCCCAGCCAACCGGTTCGGTTCAGCCTTGGCCTGCGACGCATCGCCTTTCCGTCGGTGTCACGGTGACCGGACACCGCCGCGGGGGTTAACGTCGCGACGGCTGGCCTCACCGGCCCGCATCGCCACCGCGAATGAGTGCGAACCATGAGCGCCTGGGACGTCCTCCCGCTCCTGGCCTTCCTGGCACCTCTGCCGCCGATCCGGCCGGAGCCGCCGCCACGGATGCCGGAATGGTTTCCCGCCTTCATCATGGGCATGACCGTGTTCCTCATGGTCGCGCCGATGATCGCCATATGGGGCTTCCACCGCTCCGAAAAGTCGTTCCGCTCCGTCTGCGAAGCTGCGGGCGGACGTGTCGTGCACGCCTCGCTCGCCGACGACTCGGCCCGCTGCCGCCGCTTTTGACCGCGCCCGTCGGCCAAGCCCCGGTCAGGCCGAGGTGTTGGCCCCTTCCCCTTGATCCAGGGGGCCTCGACAAAAAGAAGCCCGCGTCGGCAAGGCCGGGCGGGTCGAAGTCTTGGGAGAAACAGCAAGCAGACTTGCTGCCCGGGTAACCTGCTTTCGCCAGGGCAGTTCATCGCTCCGCCCTGGAAAATGCGATCCGAAGCCAAGCTTCGTCCCGGGGGCGGCGTTTCGAGCGATGGGGCTCAGGTCTGAAACGACAGCACGGCCCGGGTCCCGATCCGGTCGGGAGCGTAGGTCAGCGCGGAGCGCAGGTTCGAGGCCATGGCGCGTATGATGCGCGAGCCGAGCCCGGTGCCCCGCGCCTCCCCGTCCCCCGTCCAGCCGATGCCGTCATCCTCCACCGTGAGCAACAGCGTGCCGGGCTCCTGGCACAGCACCTGAACCCGGATCTCGCCCTGGGTCTCGGATGGATAGGCGTATTTGTAGGCGTTGGTGACGAGTTCGGTGACGACGACACCGAGGGAGACGGCCTTGTCCGTGGCGAGCCGGATCGGCGCGGCCTGAAGTCGGATGGCGTGGTCGCGGCCCGAGGCCTTCATGGCGAGCTGCAATTCCTCGACGAGGCCGGCGAGGTAGGCGTCGAGTTCCACGGCCTCGACATCCTGCGAGGTGTAGAGCCGGCGATGGATGCCGGCGATGGCCGAGATGCGGGCCTGCATCTCCTCCAGCGCCTGTTTGGCGGCCGGGTCCGCCACCGCGTTGGTCTGCATGCGGGCGAGTGCCGCGACGAGCGTCAGCGAATTGGCGACCCGGTGGTTCACCTCCCGGAGCAGTAGCTCCGCCCGATCGCGCGCCTCGCGGACCGCGGCCTCCGCGCGTTCCTTGTCACGCCGCAACGCCTCCTGGCGCAGGGCGGTGTCGACCGCTTCGCCGAGCAGCTCGCGGAACTGACCCTGCACGTCCTTCCAGACGTAGTCGACCGCACCCGCCTTGAGGGCGGCCACCGCCACCCGGCTGTCCTCCGAACCGGTCACGTAGATGACCGGCGGCGCCTCCGGTAGGCTGCGGAGTTCCGGCAGCAGGTCGAGGCCGGTCTGTCCCGGCATGTGATGGTCGAGGGCGATGAGGTCGAAGCCGCCGGTCTGCGCCCGCGCCAGCCCCTCCTCGCCGCTCGCGGCGAGTTCGACGGAGAGGCCCCGCGCCTGGAGCGAGCGCTGCACGAGGCGCCCGAGGCCGGGATCGTCGTCGATGTAGAGAATGCGGGCCGGGGCCGGGCTCTCGTCGCTCATGAGTTCTCGGGAACCTGTATGACCGAGAAGAACAATCCGAGCTGACGGATGGCGTTGGAGAAGCCTTCGTAGTTCACCGGCTTGGTGATGTAGACGTTCGCTCCGAGGTCGTAGCAGCGCTGGATCTCGCGGCTGTCGTCGGTGGTCGTCAGGACGACGACCGGCGAACGCTTGGTGTGCGGGTTGGCCTTGATCCGCTCCAGGATGTCGATCCCGGTCATGTCCGGCAGGTTGAGGTCGAGCAGGATCAGGAGGTGGCGCCGCCCGCTCACCTCGCCGCTCCCGTCCGCGCCGAACAGGAATTCCAGCGCCGAGGTGCCGTCGCGGAAGGGCAGGATCTCGTTGTTCACCCCCGCGCGGCGGATGTTGCGCTCGATGAGCCGGGCATGGCCCTCGTCATCCTCGATCATCACGATGCTGACGGCGTGGAAGGGAGGCTGCATGGTTACTCCGCGGCCAGGGGCATCGTTTCGGGAGGATGGGATTTCGCGGCCTCGCCTCGGCCTGTAACCGGCTCGCGGGGCAACGTCACGACAAAGGTTGTGCCCGTCCCCGGCTGCGACGAGACCTCGATCCGCCCGCCGAGCGCGCGCACCAGGGTCTTCACGCTGGCGAGCCCGATCCCCTCACCCGGCTGGTCCTGCGCCCCGGAGCGCCGGAACAGCTCGAAGATGCGGTCGTGATCCTGAGGCGCGATGCCCCGCCCGTTATCGGACACGGCGAAGCGGATCCGGTCGCCCGGCGCGGGCGCTGCCGTGACCTCGACCCGGCCGGGCCGGGCCGGATCGAGATATTTGAGGGCGTTGTCGATGAGGTTGCCGAAGATCTGCTCGATGGCGAGACGGTCGGCAATGATCGCGGGAAGATCCGCCGCCACCCTCACCGTTGCGCCCTTGCGGTCGGCTTGATGACGCTGCGCATCGGCAATGCCGCGGATGAGGGGCGTCATCGCGATCGCTTCAGGAGCAAATTGGCGCCGGCCCTCCCGCGACAGCTTCAGGATGGCCGCGATCAGACGCTCCATCTTGACGATGGCCGCCTGGATGAAGCTCAGCGCTTCCGTGATGTCGTCATCGATCCGCGCGCCCTGCGGATGGTCCCGCAGCAGCGTGTTCAACTCCTGGCGCACGGCTTCCAGCTCGCTGGTGAAGCCCATCACGTTGACGAGCGGCGCGCGCAGGTCGTGGCTGACGATATAGGCGTAGCGCTGGATCTCATCGTTCGATTCCCGCAGTTCGGCCTCGGCCTCGCGCTGATCGGTGATGTCGGTATGCACGCCGACCCATTCGCGGATGGCGCCCTGCGCGTCGAGCACCGGGATCGCGCGGATCGAGAAATGCCGCCACAGCCCGTCCCGGGCCCGCACCCTGTGCTCGTGGACGAAGGTGCTGCGGGCGGCCACCGTCGCGTTCCAGGTCTCGATGCTCGCCTGGCGGTCGTCCGGGTGCACGGCCTCGGCCCAGCCGAAGCCCTCGTACTCAGCCCGGCTCTGTCCGGTGAGCGCGGCCCAGCCCGGTTGCTCGCCGGCCATCCGGCCCTGCGGATCGTTGGTCCACAGGACGCCGCGCACCGCCTGCACGGCGGCCCGGAATCGTTCCTCGCTCGCCTGCAGTTCGCCCTGGATCCGCTGCTGGTCGAAGGCGGAGGCGAGCATGGCAAGGAACAGGATCACGAAGGTGATGCCTGCGATGTAGAGGGCGAGGTTCTGCTGATCCACGCTCGTGGCGGCAAAATGCGCGGAATGCGCGCCTGCCTCCTCCGCGGTGATCGTCGCTGCCGCCATGCCGGTATAGTGCATCCCGGCGACCGCCACGCCCATGATCAGCGCGGCGGCGAAGCGCTGCCAGATGCTGGTCGGCCGAAAGGTGAGCCACAGGGCTACGGTCGCGGCGGTGACGGCGATTCCGACGGAGAGCGCCACGATCGGCAGGCTGTAGGCGAGTTGGCCGGGCATCCGCATGGCCGCCATCCCGGTGTAATGCATCGCGGCCACGCCGATCCCCATCACCGGACCGGCGACGAGGACATCCCAGCGTCCGGCCCGGCTCCGGCCGAGCCAAGCCAGCGCCGCACCCGTCACGCCGATCGCGATCACCAGGGACAGGAGCGTGCGGCCGACATCGTAGGCGGCGGGCAGGCCCATCTCGACGGCCAGCATGCCGACGAAGTGCATCGACCAGATGCCGCCCCCCATCGCCAGGGCGGCCCCGAGGAGCCAAGCCCAGCGCAGCCGCGAGGTGGTCCCGCGCACACGCCCGCCGAGGTCGAGCGCCGTGTAGGAGGCGAGCACGGCGATGGCGAGGGACAGCGCCACCAGAGCCGGATTGTAGCCGGTGTGAACCATCGTCGTGTGCAGGCTCGGGAGATGTCGAAATACGTTCGCGCCGTGAGCACCGCCGATCGGCCTCGCGGGCCGTGACGGTGCGGGACGGGCGTGGCACCTCTGCCCGAGATTGGCTTAGGTTACATGGCCCGAACGCGCGACGCCATCGCCCTGCCGCGATGGAGGTAGCCCGGCAAATCCAGTTTCCGCAACGAGCCATCGGCTCCACAAGGGAGCGTACAACCCCTGGCCATGTGGGACTACCTAAGGTAAGTGACGGATGCGGCAGCGTACAAAGTGCCGCAGGATGAAAACGTCCTGAGCGATCGAGTATCGTATGCTTCCGAAAATTACGGACCGCCCCGCCTCGCTGCTCGTTTCCGCGCCCGCTCAAGCGCTTGCCGGTGCATCGGCGGACCTCGATCCGCTCGCCTTATCCACCGGCTCCGACGAAGCGACTCGGCGCTCGCCGGGGCACGAGGGGCGCGATCCGTTCTCGCGCAAGCTCTCAACCTGCGTGGATCTCACCGCCGGCGATCTTCGCGAATTGGAGCGGCTGGCCGCCACCGGCCGGCGCTTCCCGGCCCAGACGCCGCTCCTGCACCAGTCCGACGTTCCGGAGAACGCCATCCTCGTGCTCGACGGCTTCGCCTGCCGCTACAAGTACCTTACGAACGGCCGGCGCCAGATCACCGCCTACCTTGTTCCCGGCGACCTGTTCGAACTCGATCTGGAGTACCGCCTGCCCCTCGATTGCGCCCTCGGAACCCTGACCGCCTGCCGGCTCGCGGTGCTTCCGCGACCCGATTACGAGGATCTGCTCCGCCGCCGCCCGCGGATCGCCCGCGGTCTCCAGATGATGCGGCTGACCGAAGCCGCGATCTTGCGCGAGTGGATCACCAATCTCGGCTCCCGGTCCGGCCCCGAGCGTCTCGCGCACTTCCTCTGCGAGATGCTGCTTCGGCTACGGACGACCGGGCTCGCATCCGACAATCAGTACAGCTTCCCCATCACCCAGGCCGATCTGGCCGATACGCTCGGCATGTCGTGCGTGCACATCAACCGCGTCCTGCAGAAGCTGCGCCGTGACGGGCTGATCGAACTGTCCGGCCGCAGGCTCACGATCCTGAAGCCCGAGGGGCTCAGGACGCTGGCCGAATACGATGCGTCCTATCTGGAGCCCGCCGCGATCCCGCTGCGTCCCTGCGTCAGCGATCGGCCGGCCGCCTAGCGTCCCGTTCCGGGCGCCGGGGCCCGCTTCTGGGCTGTGTCCAGGGTCCTGTCCTGGCCCTGCTTTCCGGATCGGGCGGGAACGCAGCCGTTCCCCCGGGCAATCGACCGACGGATGCAGAGTGCGGCGCGCGGGCTTTGCGAAGCGTGGCGTTCAGCCTCGGTCAGAGGGCGCCGGTCGGCTGCACACCCGCCTTGGCAGCCATCAGCACCGCCTCCGGCAGAGTTCGAACCCCTAGCGTCTCCATCACATGGGCCCGGTGGATCTCGACGGTCCGGGGGCTGAGGCCGAGGGCTCGGCCGATCGACTTGTTCGTACCGCCCGCGAGCAGCCCCTCCAGCACCTCCCGTTCCCGCGCCGAGAGGGCGCCTATGCGTTGCTTGGCGTCGTCGCGCGCCTGGCTGCGCTCGTTGTCGGTGCGCAGCTCCGCCAGGGCGGCGGAGACGGCGGTCAGCAGCGCGGACGGCTGCCACGGCTTCTCGAGATAATCGACGGCGCCGGCCTTCATGGCGCGCACACCGAAGCCGACATCACCGTGGCTGCGCCCGACCACGAGCACCGGCAGGGCGAGCCGGCCGACCTTGAGAGCTCTCGCCACCGTGAGACCGTCCGGCTCGGCGGCCTCGAGGTCGAGGATGACGCAGCCCGGCTGCAATGATTCCGCAACCTCCGCCAGCGCCGCGGGGCTCTCGAAGAGTTGAACCTCGTAGCCTGCCGGATGCAGGAGGGCGAGCAGCGCCTGCCGCGACTCCGCATCCCGGTCCACCACGTAGATGCGGGCTCCGGTCCGTCCCGTCACGTCCGCGGCGATGCCGCCCACGTGGCGGATGCCGCCCTCCTCGCCGCGGATCGGGAAGAAGGTGTCCCGGATCCGCCGCACGATCCCATCCGAGGGACGCAGGATGCGATATTCCAGCACGACGACGTCTCCGTTGCCGACCCGCTCGACGGCGCGCTCGACGCTGTCGCGATCGTCCGGATGGATCGTGTCGAGCCAATTTTCGATGGAAGTCAGCCGCTCCGGCGGGACGCCCCAGACATGCCGCACGGCCGGGCTGAGATAGGTGAGGCGCCGGCTCTTGAGATTGGCGAGCCACAAGACGTTGGCGGAATGTTCGGCAAATTGTCGGAAGCGTTCCTCGCACGCGCGGCTCACGGCCTCGTCCCGCTTGCGCTCGGTGATGTCGAGCGCGACCCCGACGAACCGGGTGGGCCGGCCGTCCTCGAACTGGGTTCGACCATGGGTCGAGACCCAGCGCTCGACACCGTCTTCGATCCCGATCACGCAGTAATCGATCTTGTACACCCCGTCCCCCGCCGGGTCGCAGCAGCGGGCGACCGCCTCCTCGACCCGCGGACGATCCTCGGGATGGATCGCCGAAATCCAGACGGCCTGATCGACATGTGCGTCCGCGGGCAGTCCCCACATCGCCTTGAGACGTGCGTCCCACTCCAGCGCACCCGTCGCGGGATCCCAGCCATAGGGTGACAGGCCGACCAGTTCGACGGCCGCCTGCAAGCGGGCCTCGCTCCGTCGCAGGGCATGCTCGGTCCCGTTCGAGCCGTGCTCCGCCTCGACGAGAAGGAGCGCGGCCGGGGCCGACGCGATCCGCAGGCCGTCCCCGACGGCAGCAGCCGGAGCGGGCAACCCGGTGATCCGCAACCACTGTTCGGTTCCGTCATCGGACCGGCAGAGGAAGCGCGCGCCCGAGACGATGTCGCCCTGCAGGGCGCGCGGGAACGGATGGCGCTGGGGATCGAGGATTGCGCCGTCCGCCGCATAGCCGGTCCAGCCCGGTCCCTCGCCAGGAATGGATGACGGCGGCGTTCGTCGGACAAGGTTCCGGAGGGCCGGATTGACGAGGAGAACCTGACCGTCGCGTCCGAACAGGCCCGCGGCGACGGGCAGATGCTCGATCAGCGTCGCGAGTGGCCCACCTTGATCCGGCGCTGTGGTGCCGACTTTCTCCCGCCGATGATCGACACCCGCAGATCGCCGCCGGGCATCGAGGTGCGTTCCGATCAGGGCAGCGAACTGCCGGAAGATGTGCGCGATCTCCGGACTGTCCAGCCGGGCCGGCTGCACACCGATGGCGCAGAGCGTACCGAAGACCGCACCATCCGACGTCACGATCGGGAAGGAGATGTAACTGCGAAACCCGAACGGCCTCCCCGCAGAAGTGCTCCCGGACCGCCCGCCGGCACCGACGTCATTGATGACGACGGGTTCACCCTTCTGCCATGCGTCCCGGCAGGGCATCGTATCGGCGCGAAGCACATCGCCCGCCCGGATGCCAAGGCTTGCCTCGTCCCGGACCCGGCAGGCCAGCCAACGCTCTTCGGTCACCCGGACAACCGCTGCGAAGCCGACGCCGGTGGCGTGGCAGATGATGTCGAGTATCGCCGGAACCGCTGCGATCTCTCCCACAGCGAGGAGATCCGGCGAATGGGGCGGTGGTGCATCCAAGCTGATCGCAGGGACGTTCATCGAGCAAAGGCCTCCCGCCCTCCTCGTCTCGCGACGCGCGACGTCAAGCGAAGTCTGCGCAAAAACGCGGCTCTGAGGCAGCGCAGGGCCGCGATCCGAGCCGCATTGGTTTGAAACGGTGCGATGATGACCCTCTCAAATCGACGCCTAGTTGATATGCGACAATGCGCACACCTCCGGTGCCACAAAAATTGGGGAATGCTACGAAGATGCATTCCAACAGGCTGATAACTTGATGTTTTGATTGCAATCGGACACCAAAATATAAAATTATCTTAGAAAAAGAATTTTTATAATCCGATGACAAGCAGATAGATTTATTTGTAATCGGGGCGATTTCGGTTGTTAACGCGCCAGATAAAAGGTTGTGCCCGGACAGGTAGGTCGCCGATTTACGCATCCGAATCAAGCCAAAGCGCACGATCTCGATCGTTACCGTTGCTGAAAGCGTATTTCAAATCCGGATTGGCTATCCTGAACGCTGCTCCGCCGGGGACGATTTTCCTGTTTTCTCATCCCTCACGCGACTATCCTTTCGGATAGCTCGCACAAGCGCCGCAGCTTTTTGCGAAAAGCGATGGCGGTGCTTTACATGCCGGCGGGGTAGATCTTCGATGTGATCAAGCGTGCCGGCTGCTGGTGATCTCAGCCGCGTGTATCACTCTGCGTTCGAGCTGACCCGCAGCGGCCTGCTGTGCTGGTGCGGCATCGCAACTGGCACTTCAGCGGTGATGCGCTGAGCACCCGTGTGCCTGGCGACACCGAGGCCGCGGCATGAGCGGCCCCGCAACAGTCCCAACCTCGTCGCCGGCCATCGAGGTCGAGGTCACGATGAAGGCCTGCCGGCGGGGTGGCCGGTGCGTAACGCTCCAGACCATCCGACATTCCCGGACCGTGACGTGCTGGAGATGGCAGGGTTTCACATGTGGGGACGTCATCGCAGCAGCTCGCTGCGATTCTCGAGCACAGAGAGCCGCGTCTGTGCTTCATCGCCCTCAGCGCAGCCGATCTCAAAACATGCCGCCGCCAATGGGGCTGGCGGCGCCAGCGAAAGGCGCTGTCTTCACAGGCTCATCGGTGCCGGACCGGCCGCGACGCGTTCGCCGACGGTGGGGGAGCCGGGCATGTCGTGAACCGGCTCACGGGTTTGGGCTAAGGGCTCAGGTTCCTGAGAACCTTCGAGCACTCCACAAACGACAGCGAAGTCATTGAGAAGAATGGTGCTGCGAGAGAGGATTGAACTCTCGACCTCCTCATTACCAAAAGCAATGTCGATGGTTTCAGGGGGTGTCACGGGGTATCAATCAAGGCAATTTTGCTAGCAAAATCAGTGATGACATCCTCACTTTTGCTTCAGGCTGTGCCATAACAGATCGGGGTGTTTCGCTCGATTGCACCCCCAATGCACCCCAGATCCGAGTGAGCCGTGGCCCGTCGCGCATCATCCGCTAACCTCCTTAAACTCACCAAGACCGGGCTGGCCGCGATCACGCTGGAGCCAGGACAGGCCGAGCGGACGGTATGGGACAGCGAGGTACAGAGGCTCGGCTACCGACTTCGAGCGAGCGGTAAGGCAACGTGGGTGATCCGGCCGCCAAGGATGGGCGGCGCGTCGCGGATCTTCACGTTGGGCTCCGCCAACACCCTGACGCTGACCGAGGCTCGGACGGCGGCTCGTGAACGGCTGGCGATGGCCACGCTCGGCGACGATCCGCACGCCGTCAGACGTCAGGTGCGACAGCAAGCCGCAGTCACCGTAGGTGCTGTCGTCGGCCGGCACATCGCTGGCGCGGAGGGCCGTTTGCGCCCGACGACCGTCTACAACATGAAGAACCATCTCAACGTGCACTGGAAGCCGCTCCACGGCCATCCGTTGAGTGGGCTGAAACGAGCCGATGTGGCGGTGCGGCTCGGAGAGATTGCGGAGCAGTACGGACTACACGCCGCCAATCGCGCGCGAGCGGTGCTGTCCGGTTTCTTCTCTTGGGCCATCGGCGAGGGATTGGTCGAGACGAACCCGGTCGTCGGGACGAACAAGGCAACAGCCGAAACCGCGCGGGCGCGCGTCTTGTCGGACACCGAACTCGCGGCCGTGTGGAAAGCTTGCGGGGATGACGACTTCGGGCGCATCCTCAAGCTATTGATCCTGACCGGCCAGCGCCGCGATGAAGTTGGCGAGATGGGGTGGTCGGAACTCGATTTGGCCGGCGGTGTGTGGTCGCTGCCCGGTGAGCGGACGAAGAACCACCGGCCACACGATGTCCCTCTGTCAGCTACTGCGCTCGCCATCTTGGCCGACGTGCCTCGTTGGGACGGTCGGGAGTTCGTGTTCGGTCGCGGCACCGGGCCATTCTCTGGCTTCGGGCATGCCAAGTCCCGGCTCGACAAGCGGGCCGGTATCAGCGTGCCTTGGCGCATCCATGACTTGCGCCGCACGTTTGCGACGGGCGCTGCCCGGCTCGGTGTGACCATCGAGGTCGTGGAACGAGCGATCAATCACACGAGCGGCACCTTCGGCGGCATCGTTGGTGTCTACCAGCGTCACGACTACGCGCGAGAGAAACGGGACGCCATGGATCGGTGGGCGGCCCATGTCGAAAAGTTGGTAAAGGCATAGACTCCTGAGATCCATTTGATTTCCACATGGAAGCCAGATGAAAATCGCGGACGGACAAATCTGTTACGATCTGACCTTGTCCGGAACGTTCTGAGACATTATCTCTGCCTGCAGTTCCAGTTACATTTCATTTCTGACCCGCGACTGGGTGCGGGCGGCGAACAGGCTACGCGTCAGCGATAGCCGAACCCCAGCTTCTCAAAATCGAGAGTTGGAGGCTGTCGTGCATCAGAGCATGACCACGGGCGACGTGCGCCCGCAGAGCAACAACGTTCTTCCCTTCGATGCCGCGTGCAAGATCGCGGATCTGTCCCGCTCGACGATGTATCGGCTGATCAATGCCGGTCGCGGTCCCCGCGTGCTGAAGCTCAGTGAACGCCGCATCGGTATCCGGCGTAACGACCTCGACGCCTGGCTTGCCAGCCGCGATCGGCCCCTCATCCAACTGGTCGATGTGCAGAAGATCACCGGGGAGGCGAACAATGGCCGCGCGTAAGCCTGCCCCCGCCCCCGTCTGCATCGGCGACATGACGGAGCATACGCCCTTCGGTTCGATCACGGTCCCGATTGCGCCGACCATCCAGCGGTATCTGACCCGTAAGGGGGAGGAGATGTGGCGGGTTCGCTGCCCTCGGTGCGGACGCATCCATGAGCATGGTGTCAACCGTGTCCGCGAGGGCGGCCGTGGGGCTCACTGCGGCGCCGAGATCCAGGATCGCGGTGATTACTGGATCACCGATGGCAGTCATCTGCCTCTGATCCCGAATGTTCGCGAAGCGGATGCTGAGTTGCGGAGCCTTGGCTGGCTCTGAACCCAAAAAGAAAGGCTCAGGTCGCTGCCTACACGACCTGAGCCCAAACTTTTCGCCGCAACTCTTTGCTGGAACTGCTTGCATGTCGAATATGGATCATCACGTTGCTGATGGCAACGATGCACTCGACTTCCTGAAGCACTTTTTCGACGGGGCGACGGACGGCTACATCGTCGTCTGGGGCAAGAACGACAAGCGCACCCACTCCTTCCACATCTCCGACATGAAGGGGGCCGTCGCGAAGCTCGATGAGCTGAGCCCGGTCGGTGACACCTACGCGGCCCGCGGCCTCCAACAGAGCGCGGTTCGCGGCTTCGATCGCGGCGATGAAGAGGGCGTGCGCTTCGTCTCAGGCGTCTGGGCGGACATCGACACCCGCGAGGGGCCGCACGGCTCGCCGAAGAAGCCGGTCGATCCGATGACGCTGCCGGCCGACCTCAACGAGGCGCTGGCGCTAGTCCAGGCGGCTGGCCTGCCCGATCCCACCGTCATCATCCACACGGGCGGCGGCTGCCACCTCCACTGGACCTACGCCGTGCCGGTCATGCTGATGACGGAGGCCGAGCGCGTCGCCGAGAAGGCCTTGGCGGAGGCGTGGTTGGCGCGGCTGCGCGCCGTGTTCAAGGCCCGCGGCTACAAGCTGGACGGTGTGGCCGACCTGTGCCGTGTGGTGAAGATCCCCAACACATGGAACCACAAGACCAACCCGGCCAAGCCCGTGCGCCTAGTGACCATGGGCCAGCGGATCGAGCGCGACGACGTGCTCAACATCGTGGCCACCGAGCTGAAGGTGACCACCAAGGCGGCGGCCAAGATCGGCGGGGCCTCGGCCCTGCTGAACGACCAGGCGAAGCAGGCGGCCATCGCGAAGGCCAAGCCCGACAACCTGGCCTCGGTGCTGGCCGGCTGCGCGTGGATGGAGCACTGCGAGGCCGACGCTGCGAGCCTGCCGGAGCCCGAGTGGACCGGCATGCTCAGCATCTCCAGCCGGTGCGAGAACGGCCGGGTTCTGTCGCACAAGCTGTCCGAGCCCTACGCGGGCTACACCTTCGAGGAGACGGAGCAGAAGATCGACCACGTGCTGGAGGCTGCCGGCCCCATCCTCTGCAATCGGGTGGCCGGGGAGATCGGGTTCGAGGGCTGCGCCCGGTGCCCGTTCCGGGCCTCTATCAAGAGCCCGATAACCTTGGCAGGCCAGCCGCGCGCCGTGGTCAAGGTTCAGCGGGAGGCGGTCTACGTGGAGAAGGGTCGGACTTACTTCGACTTGCCGAGCGGCGAGAAGCTGGACCCGCAGGAGTTCGGCGACGGGGTGCGGGCGAAGATCGGCCCCAACCCGCACGACAAGCTGATGGCCTCCTCCACCATGCCTAAGGTGAAGCGGCGGGACTACCGGCCCGGCAACCCCGACCTGATCATCCAGGAGGAGGACGGCACGAAGGCGGTGAACCTCTGGCACCAGGGCGGCATCACCCCGGTGAAGGGCGACCCCAAGCCGATCCTGGACTACTTCGACCGCCTCATCCCCCTCGAGGACGAGCGCCGATTTCTCCTCCAGTTCCTCGCCCACCTGTACCGGCACCCGGAGGTGAAGATCGAGTTCGGGGCCATCATCGTGGGTGGCTTCGGCACCGGGAAGAGCACGTTCCACACCCGGATCGTGGGCCGCCTGTTCGGCGAGGGCAACGCGCGCAAGCTAGAGGGCGCCGAGCTGGCGTCCCCGTACAACGCCAGGTGGGTGGACTGCCAGGTGCTGATGATCGAGGAAGCCCACCACGGCGAGCGCCTGGAGGTGTTCAAGAGCACCCTGGAGCTGCTGGTCGCGGAGCGCATCACCGTCCACGACAAGTACATCCGCAGCTTCCAGGGCCGCACCCCGCGCGGGATCACCATGGTGTCGAACGACGACGCCCCGATTGTCCTGCCGCCCGGCGACCGCCGGTGGTTTCTCACCGCGACCCTGCCGACCCCCGAGACGGCGGAGGAGAAGCGGGAGCACAGGGCCTTCTTCGAGCGCCTGTACGAGGTGCTGGACCGGGATGACACGGTGCTGGCCGCCTTCGCCTACCACCTCCAGCATGAGGTGAGCCTGGAGGGCTTCAAGCCGAAGGGCGAGCCGCCCATGACGACGGCGAAGGAGACGGCCACGAAGGCCAGCCGCACCCCGGTGGCGCAGGTGCTGGGTGAGCTGATCACGGAGCGGATGGCCCCGTTCCACAAGGACATCGTGGAGGTGAAGGAGGTGGTCCACGCTCTGAAGGTGTCGGACTACGCTCATACCCTGGAGCGCATCAGCCCGCAGAAAATCGCGAACGTGATCCGGGCGGTGAGCGGCAAGCCGGTGAACGTGGAGGACGGGAAGCACCTGGAACTGGTCATCGGCCCCGGGAAGAAGCCCCGCCCGTGGGCCATCCGCAACACCGCTCGCTGGACCACGGCGACCCGTGAGGAGTTGAAGGAGGAGTTCCTGCGCCTCCCTGGCGACGCCGGGGACAACGTGACTGACATGCGGGACGCGGCGCTCCGGAAGGCGATGGAGGAGGCGGCGCGGCGGACCGGCGGCTAATCGCACAGTCGCGGATCGCAGTACCCATCACAAACTCTTGGGGGACTGTGTTGCCACCAGGGAGGAGGACCGGGCGGCAAGCGCCCGGCCCTCCTTCGGTAATCTGAAAGGTCTAGGAGTTTTTTCCATGTACTGCGATCTGCGATCTGAGACCGACCCCACGGTTATTATGAGGAAGCCGGCGACGCCCTTCAGGGCGCTCCCGCCGGCCTCCGAGGTGAGCTTTCCGGGGGTGTTCGCCTGGTCCCCGGTCACTTCCGCCGCCGTCACCACCGCCATCGGGGCGGACCCCGGCGCCTGGAACGTGTGGCGCAATCGGCGCCTGACGCCGGATCCGATGCCGGCAGCGTGGTTCCGGCGCAGCACCGGCTCGCCCCTGGTCTACAAGGTCTCCGATATTCTCACCTGGCTCGCTGCCAAGCGTGGGGAACGGCTCGACCCTCTCAACACCTGGAGGCGCAGCCTCCTCACCGGGTTCGACCAAGAGGTGACCGACCCGGACAAGGTGCGGGCGTTCGCGCGGATGTATGCGGAGGCAATCGGCCCCCGCCCCCCTGGTGGTGTGGCGTTCACCTCAGCCGGCTTCCGAGACTACCTCGCCTCTCTGTTATCATCAAAATAAAACTCGAAAATTCCGAAAGAATTTATGGCACATAGTGTTTATTGAGGTGAATTAATATCTGTAAAAAAGCACCCACCCATCCCAAGACAATGTGCTGTCAAGATATTTATTGTATTTGTTCATGAGATTGTTTGATTGACCAACAAGGTCTGGCTCATCCATGAAGTGTGTCGCTAGCCAGTACGTCCGTACTGGTCACCGACACCGAGGCATCGACCATGGCCGAAGGGCGCTTCGTCAGCTACCTGCGCGTCTCCACCAAGCGCCAGGGCGACAGCGGCCTCGGGCTGGAGGCTCAGCGCAAGGCGGTGACCGACTTCCTCAATGGGGGCCGGTGGTTACTGGTCACCGAGCTGGTGGAGGTGGAGAGCGGAAAGCGTGCGGACCGGCCGAAGCTCACCGAGGCCCTACGTCTGTGCCGCCTCCACAACGCCACCCTGGTGATTGCCAAGCTCGACCGGCTCAGCCGTGACGCTCACTTCCTGCTCGGGCTCCAGCGGGCTCGGGTGCGCTTCGTCGCGGCCGACATGCCGGAGGCCAACGAGATGGTCGTCGGGATCATGGCCGTCGTGGCGCAGGCCGAACGGAAGATGATCTCGGCCCGAACCAAGGCCGCTCTCGCCGCCGCGAAGGAGCGAGGCGTCAAGCTTGGTGGTCCGACGCACCACCTCCCGGCGCAGGCCGGTAGGGCGGCTGAAGCCTCTGCCTCGGCGCGGTCCTCAAAGGCTCAGGACCGAGCGTCAGACCTCGCGCGAGACATCGCCGAGTTGCGTTCGGAAGGGGCCTCATCGCTCCGCGACATCGCTGCTGGTCTCGGCCGGCGCGGCATCACCACGCCAAGGGGCGCCGCCTGGACTGCCACCGCTGTGAGGCGCGTCCTGGCTCGTACCGAGCCCCTTCCCTCACCGAGCGCGCGCAAATATAGGGTCGATTGATATCACCGATGATCCCCGCATCGTAGCCCTACTTGCGGACATCATAACCGCTTCACGATGAGTGTGCAGATGTTCAATGAGCATTCGCTGGACGCTGTTGCCGATATCGTCAAAAATGTCGTAGCGCGGAAGTGCAATGACTTCCGCGATGGAGATATCGTTGATGAAGATGATTTTTCGAGTGCGCTTGTTTCGTCCCTTAGAGATGGCTTGAATGATCTGAAGCTACAACATGAAGCCAGCTATATAACCGGCTACGGTGCAACCTCTTCCAGAGAATATACGGTTCATGCTCGCGCTACGAAGAGCCGACATGCCGCCTCAGAAGAAAATTATTCTGGCGCTGATATATTAATGGGATTTCGTGCGGAGATAGATGGCGAGCCTATACGCAAGGCGGCTCTTATACAAGCAAAACTGTACGATGGCGAGGGACAGTTTCTTAAAATGCCGAGCGGCACAAAAGATAAGGAGTATCTACTCAAACAATGCAGGAGAATGCGTCGAATTGCTGGGGATGCATCCTATGTTGTAATTTATTCTAAAGTTGGAATTAGGTTCTATTCGGGGACTGAATATATTGCAAATTTTCCGATTGATTTAAATTTCGAGAGCGGCAAAAGTTTCGAAGAATTCGTGCGAGGGATTTTTTCTTGCGCTATCGGCAATCGTGATTTGGATTATATGCCAAGAGGCGGGTTTAGCCGGTATTTAGATGCACTTGGGATAAGAAATGGCTTCGAAGCTGAATTGGATTGATTGCTTGTTGTGGTTGCTGTGAAGATATCAAATATTTGCATCGCGGGTCTTGTAATAAGAGCCAAGCAATAAGCGATCGCGCCGTGTGAGCGATCCTTGCTCAGCCATTTGCCGACGCCCACCTCTCATTCATGACCCACCACCTCCCCGCCCTGGCCCGCCAAGCGGCGCAGGCGTCGGCCGCGATCCGTTCCGGCCGGGCCCAGAGGCGGGCCGCTGACCTCGCGCCAGTCATCACCGAGTTGCGCACCAGAGGCGCTGCGTCCCTGCGAGCCCTGGCGGCTGGCCTGAACCGGGCCGGTATCGCACCACCTCAAGCCACCCTGTGGTCCGCCGTTGCGGTGAAGCGGGTGCTGGATCGCATCAAAGATCTTGCTTCCACTTGATATGCACGTGGAAAGCAGATGGATCGACAGGATTTGAACAGCCTCGACTTATTGCGTCGCCCGTAACAGTAACCACCTATCGCTTAGCGCCAATGCTCAAGCGAGAACAAGATGAACGCTGCTTCTCCCGTCCCGACCATCAACATCAAGATCGGTGATAAGCCGGTTGAGGTAACGATGTACTTCGGCCGACTTGATGAGCTGGCCAAGCTGGTCGGCAGTTTCGAACGCCTCCCCGACGTGGACTTCGACGCCGCCACCCGCCAGGCGGTCATGGACATCTGCCTGGCCCCCCGCGACGTGCGCGGCCGGCGGATCGAGGACGAGAGCGTGAACCTCCACCAGCTCTCCGTCGAGGACGGGGAGGCGGTCCTGGACTTCGTGAAGGATCACCTCTCGGATTTTTTTCTCGGGCGACTGGAGAAACACCTGCGCAGCCTCGCGGCGAACGGGGAGCGACTGAAGGATGTCGGGTCGTCGATGAATGGCTTGGCGGGCTCAGCTTCCGAGACACGGTAATCTTCACGCTCGGCGTCAAGCCGAGCGCACTGCCGGTCGTGTATTGGTCGTACACCTTCGAAGACCTCATCATGCTCACCGACCTGAAGGTTCAATTCGAGATGGTGAAGGCGATGTCCTTCACCGAGAGCCTCATTTACACGGCGGGCCAGATCTTCGGTGCGAAGCAATCCACGTCTGAGGAAACCCTTTCCAGTGTGGATGACATGCTGGCCTTCGCGAAGATGGTAAATGGCTAGCAGCGGCGACAACTCTCAGGTGGATGTCGATGTCGTCTTGGACGACACGGCCCTGAACACCGGCCTCCAGCGCGCGGCGCAGTACATCCGCGCGACGGTCCAAAGCGCTCGCGCGCTCCAGGACCAGTTCGCGGGCACGGTGCGAACCGTCGAACCGCTGCTAGCATCCGTCACCAAGCTCCGCACCGAGCTGGCCGCCTCCCGCACGGGCGGCGACCTCCAGGCCGGGCTCCGGGACCAGCTCCGCCAGGCCGAGACCGACCTTCGGGCCGCCACCACCGCCCTGACGGCGGCCCGGCAAGCCGCTTCGGCACCTCCGCCAGCCTCCGGGGGTGGTGCCGGTGGCACTCCGCCGGGCGGCTTCCCCGGCGGTATCCCACCCGGTGCCGATGGTGGCTAGGGTGGGGGTATCCCCCCCGGCGCGGGCGGCGGCCTGTTCGGGTTCCAGGCGCAGATCGCGGCCAACTACGCCACCATTGGTGCGGGCATTACGGTGCTCCGCACCGGGCTCCGGGACATCGCCGAGTTCGATGACCGTCTCCGGCAGTTCCAGGCGATCACTGAGACCACCAACACCGAGATGGCCGGCTTCCGGGACCAGCTCCTCGCCGTCGCCGCCACGTCGCGGTTCACCGTCACCGAGCTGGCGGGCGTCTCGATCCAGCTCGGTCAGATCGGTCTGTCCGCAAAGGGCGTCGGCCAGACGCTGAAGCCGGTGCTCGACCTCGCCGCAGCGTCCGGGTCCACCCTCCAGCAGTCGGTGGAGGCCATCACCGCTGTGCTCGGCGCCTACAACCTCGAAGCGTCGCGGTCGGGCGACGTGGCCGACGTGTTCGTGGGTGCGCTGAACCGCACCAAGCTAGGCATGGACCAGCTCCAGCTTGGCATCAGCTACGCCGCCAACGTGGCGCGCGACAGCGGAGTGAGTTTCACCGAGCTGACGGCGGCGCTCGGTGGAATGGCGCAAGCTGGCATCAAGTCGGGGTCCACGCTCGGCACCGGCCTCCGGCAGTTCTTCCAGGAGTTCACCGCCCCCACGGACAAGCTGAAGGACGGCCTGCGCCAGGTCGGCCTCAGCATGGCTGACGTGGACCTCCGGGCCAACGGCCTCATCGGGGTGATCGAGAACCTGCGCCGGGCGGGCTTCGGCACGTCCGAGGCCCTGCGCTCCCTGGACCTCCGAGCCGCCTCCGCCTTCTCGGCCATGCTCGGCCAGGTGGACGTAATCAAGCGGCTCGGTGGCGACCTCACCCTGTCGAACGCGGCGACGGAGGGCGCGGCAAAGGCAAACGAAAGTCTCACCGCGTCTCTGACGCGGTTCGGCAACGTCGCTTTCGGCCTGCTGGACAAGAGCCTCCGGCCGATGGTCACCGGGCTCACCAGCGCGGTGGACGGGGCGTCCGCGCTCACCACTGCCGCCGACAAGCTCGGGGTGGTGCTCCCCATCGTCGGCACCGGGCTCGGCACCATCGCGGTGGCCGCCGCCGGCCTCCGGCTCGGCTCGCTCGCGGCCAGCCTCGCCCCGCTCCTGGCCGGTCTCGCCAACCCGGCGGTGCTGGCCATCGCGGCGACCGGCGCGGCCATCGGTGGCGGTGCCTACCTCGCCCGCATCCTGTCGGACACCGAGCGTGCGAAGGAGGCCCTGGACCAGGTGCGGGCCGTCCGCAACGAGGTGCTGTCCCAGCAGCAGAGCACCGAGACCGGCATCAGCGGGCTGGACCAGCAGCTCGGGCTCCTGCTGGAGCGCCGGGAGAAGCTGAACGCCGACCCCGTGCTTCGCCGGAACACCATCCTGGAAGCTCAGAAAGCGTTCGGCGACCTCGGGCTTAGCATCTCGGCCAACGCCGCCTCCATTGACGAGCTGATCGCGGCCTACCGCCGGCTGCGCACCGAGCTTCAGTCCCAGAACACCGAGCTGCTACAGCGCCAGTTCGCCGTGACCGCGAAGGAGCTGGACGCTCTGGTCACCAAGGGCAACGTGGATCGGCGCTCGGCCGACCAGCGGATTGCCGATGCGCTCGGCAGCAACGCTCCCGAGTTCTCGGACCCGCGCTTCCCCACGGCGGCCACCCGCGGCCCGCGCTCGGACGATACCGGCCTGGCCCGCGCCGGCCTCACCGCCCTGAAGCCCCTGCTGGACGTGATCCGCAACCCGGCCTCGCTCGGCCAGGATGATCCGCTCGGGGTGTCCCGCTACCAGCAGCTCATCCTGGATGAGCGCCAGCGCCTGGAGCGCGAGGCCGCGCCGCTCCGGCTGGACGCATCGAACCCCCTCCGCCTGGCGGCCATCACCGACACACTGGACCGTCTGGACAAGATCGCGGCCCTGTTCGCGGACGCGGTGAAGACCAACGCCGGGGCCATCGCGGCGCAGGGCAAGCTCACCGAGCTGTCGGCCCGTGCCGACGTGTCCCGCCTCCAGCAGGCCCCCGAGTTCCAGGCGTTCTGGCAGCGTGCGGCCGACCTCCAGGCGGGGCTGGCCGAGCGCAGCCGGGCCGTGGACACCGACCGGAGCCTCACCGGCACCGAGAAGAAGGACCGGATCGTGGCCGCGATCCGGGAGACGCAAGCCGACGCCACCATCTTGGAGGCTCAGTTCGAGACCTACCTGGACAGCCTGAAGGCGGCAGGAGCCAGCGACAAGACGGTCACCGAGGCCGGCGCGCGGATCGCGGACCAGCTCAAGAGCCTCCGGCGCGGGGTGACGAAGGAGCTGGACGAAATCGCCTCCAGCATCCGGCCGGACCTGACGCGCGAGCTTCAGGCCGAGCGGAAGGCCACCGCGGCGCAGATCGACACGCTGATGAAGCGGGCCGGCATCACGCGCGACACGGCCGAGCCGGGCGAGATCGAGGCACAGGTGAAGGCGTTGATGGAGCGCCAGCGCGCCATCGCCCGGCAGCTCATTGAGGCCGAGACCGCCAACCCGGATGAGGTGGAGCGCCGGCCCGAGCTGCGCGAGCGGCTGGCCGCCGCGAATGAGGAGCTGGACGCGCGCCTGGCCGGCTACACCGACCGCGTGGCGGAGGCCCGCCGGCGGATTACGGAGAGCCTGCTGGCAAGCCAGGAACGGGCGCTCGGCCGGCAGAAGGCCGTGCTCGATGCCCAGGTGGCAGGGCTCGAAAAGCAAATCCGCGGCCCGGCCACCACGGTGGACAAGGCGGCCGAGCTGGCCGCCAAGGTGCGCGAGCTGCTTCAGCAGGCCATCGGCATCGTGGACCAGCAGGGCCAGCTCCGGCTGGCTCGGGAAGCGGTCACCGCGCCCACCGGCTTCAATCGGACACCGGCCCTATCCGCGGCCGGCAACGCGGTGGCCCGGCAGATCGCGGACGCGGCGGAGGGTGCCGGCCGGAACGACCGGCTGCGGACCCTGATGCGGTTCGGCGCTTTCGAGAGCGACTTCAACCCGGCGGCGGTCTCCTCCACCGGGGCGCGGGGCGTGTTCCAGTTCACCAGGGGGACGGCGGCGGACTTTGGCTTGTCCGATCCCACCGACGTGGCTCAGTCGGCCCTGGCCGCGATCCGCTACTTCGACCAGATCGACAAGACCCTCCAGGCCAAGGGCCTGAACCTCTCCGACGAGAACCGTTACGTCTTGTACAACCAAGGCGAGACGGGCGGATCGGCCCTGCTGGCCAACCCGAACCGCGGCGCGATCCAGGCGCTGATGGATGCCGGGGTGGAGGCGGGCCGGGCGCGGCAGGCCATCACCGCCAACGGTGGCCGGGAGGGCGACACTTCAGCCGAGTTCACGGCCCGGCTGCTGGCCGCCTTCAACGCCAAGGCCACCCGCGCCGACCGCCTGGTGACACCCACCGGGGACGCGCTCGATGAAAGCGAGGCCGCCGGCCGGAAGGCGCGGGCGGAGGCCGCGACGACGGATGAGGCCAACGCCAGGGCCATCCGCCAGAAGCGGATCGCGCTGGAGCAACGGCAGCTTGCCCGTGATGAGCAGGCGCTGTCCGACCGGCTCGCCCTGGACCGCCGGGCCGTGGGCCGCACGCCCGACCTCGCGCCGGCCACCCGGACCATTACCGACCTGGCCGCCCTCCGGGACAAAGACCTCCAGCGAGAGCGCACCAGCGACCGCTTCGCCTCCCTCGCCCCCGATGAGCAGGGTGACCAAGTGGCGCGGATCCAGCGCAGTTATGCCGACCGGGCCGCCAAGCTGGTGGAGGAGAACGCGCGGGCCATCGGTGAGGCCACGCTGAAGACCTACCGGGAGGAGGCCGAGCGCACCAAGGCGCGGGCCGACTTCCTGAAGGGCGAGGAGACGGCCGGGAAGGTAGGGGCCAGCGAGGTGCAGGCCGCCGACGCCGCGGCGCGCCAGGCCGCCGACCGGCTGAAGCTGGAGGGCCAGACCGCAGCCATCCGGGCGGAGGAGCTGGCCCTGGAACAGCAGCTCGAACAGCTCCGCGACAAGGGGCTGTTGAGCGAGACCGGGCGCGCGGCCATCCAGGAGCGGATCACCGAGCTGAAGAAGCGGGAGGCCGAATACGGCGCCAACGCGAACCTCCAGCGGGGGGTAGAGGCGCGCCGGGATGACATCGGGGCCGCGCTCAGTCGCGGATCCTTGGACTTCTTCACGTCGGCCGGGCTGGTGGACCGCAAAACCGGGGAGTTCAAGACAGCGGCGCAGGAGATGGCCAGCTACTGGCAGCAGTCCATGGCCAGTATGTCGGGCTCGATGGCGAACCTGTTCCAGGGCCTGGCCACCGGCACGGTGAGGGGGAAGGACGCCTTCAAGACCTTCGCCACTTCCCTCCTCACCGACATGGCGCAGATCGCGAGCAAGGCCGCGTCCAACGAGATCATGAAGGCCCTGTTCGGTGATTTCATCGGGGGTGGTAGCAGCGCCACCGCATCCGGTGCTGGTGGGGGGCTCGGTTCGATCCTCAGCAGCTTCTTCGGTGCGCCAGCCGCGCCCGGAATGGCGCTCGGCGGCATGGTCACGGGCGGGGTGCCGAACCGGGATAGCGTCCCCCGAACCCTCATGCCTGGTGAGTTCGTCCTGAAGCGGTCGGCGGTGGACGTGATCGGCCGGGAGACCCTAGACCGCATGAACACTATGGGCGCGGGCGTGATGGCGAAGGCTCCCCCGGTAGAGCCGACCCGGTTCGCTAGCTCGGCGAAGGCGGAGACCGCGGTCTATGTGGTGGACCGGGACCAGGTGCCCCCGCCCGGTCCCAATGAGATCGTCTATGCGATTGGCGACAACATCCAGAAGGGCGGCACCATTCGGCAGCTCATCAAGAGGGTAGCAGCCGGAGGCTGAAGGCACCAGGATGCGCGGCTGCGTCCGTCCCTTTGAATGCCGGAAGGAAGCCGAGCTTCACCTTGATCCTTTTAGGATCCGCACCAGATGCTCGCGCCACTGAAACAGGCTGCGAGAAAACGAGATGGCTGTACAACCGGCGGCGTTGGCTGAGGGCCTTTGCTACGTGACGAGCACGGGGCAGGTTCGGCACATAATCAGCCTTGGACCGAATGACCTAGTTTACGAGGCTCGGGGCAAGGAGCCTAAAGAGAAGCCTTGGGGTCCAAAAATTACTGTTAGCATCACTAAATTTTCACAGGATGTTGATAGGGAAGTTCCCTGCCACTACGCCGCAGACTGAAGTTTGAAATACATGGTCTCGGTGTGCTTACCACACCGAGACCATGTGGAAGCTCCCGGCAAGCGGTCCGCATCGTACCAAGTTCACGCGCAGTTCTGGCTATTGAGCAGATTTTTATAGATTTAGCAAAGGCTCTGAAATGCCGTTCGAGCATGCAGAGCTGTACACGCTGATGAACGTAGATGCGGCTATTCAAGATGCCCGCAAATTTAAGTCGGAGGCATCTTGATCATGAACGGTAGGACAGACGCAAAGCTTCAGACGCAAAGAGCGGGCAAGGCACGTCCGAAGGGCAAGGGCTATCGGATGGGGAACAAGCTCCAAGTCACGGTGCTGTTCATGCCGGATCTGGTGGACCGGCTCGATGTCGTTGCTAGAAGGTTCGGGGAGGCGCGGACAGTCGTGATCAACCGCGCGGTGCGCGAGTTTCTAGACCGGGTTGAGGCTCGGTGAGCTGCGAGTGGTCTCGGTGTGGAATGTGCGCCGAGATCAGCTCCGGCGGTTCAACTCCGATCCCTCATCCGCACGCCGGCCCCGCCGCCATTCTCCGGGATGAACTGGACGCCTGCCGTCTCGAACGCCTGACGGATCACCGTCAGAGTAGCCGGACGGGGCTCAGCGCTGGCGCCCTCGAACTGACGCACGGTTACAACCCCCACCGAAGCGGCGGCGGCCAGCTCGGCTTGGGTCCAGTTCAGGAGGCCGCGAGCGGCCCGGCATTGTGCGGCAGAAATCATGGTTTAGTGTCTCAGATCCGTCGAAAAACGACAAGTCTGACCAATAAGGCTTGAAACTTCCTAAACCGTCGTTTATCGCTCGAACGATCGAAAAACGACGGATCAAGCGATGTCCTCCCACCGCTCCCTCTCTTGGTCATCCGCCCGCCGCGACATGCGCGCCGACCGCCTTCAGGTTCCGCCCGGCTTACTCGGCGCTCGTGGTCGCATCGAGCTTGCCGCCCGTGTCGGCAAGGTCGCGTTGGTGAAGGCTGATGGCTTCTTCGATCGCGCCGGCATCATGATCGCCGCCGTCGCTACCGCGAAGGCGCATCAGCTCTCCTACGGCTCGACGTGGGCCGTCGCGATGTCCGTCTCGCTCAGAGCCGCTTGGCAGGCCGCTCGACGCGCCAGGAGCCACTGAGATGCGCCAGCAGATCGAGGACGCCATCGAACGGCTCATCGCCATGCTCGACGCGCTCGACGGCGATGCCGACCTCGAGGACGGCGCGGATTTCGAACCATCGCTCGGTGCGCCGGAGGGCCACGACAGCCAGCTCATCTGGCTGCGCGGCAGCGATACCGACCGAGAGCTAGTGAACCTCTAAGGAGCCCCGACATGACCGAGCCCAAGACCGTTGCCGACGTGCTGGACGCTCTCCTGGCGCACTATGCCGTCCCTGGTGCCTGGATCCGCGACGGCGTTGCCGAGGACGCCGCCGGGCGCTCGGTGCCGGCTGACAGCCCGGAAGCCATCGCCTGGTCATTGGAGGGCGCGCTGGAGCGCGTCATCGGCGAGTGGGAAGGCGACGCGCACCGGTCTGCGCTGCTGTGCGGTGCTTCAGAGGCGTGCGGCGTCGACTTGTCGGACTTCAACGACACGGTTCGCCGCCAGGAGGTGGTCGTCGCGGTGCTGCAAGCTGGGCGCGACAACCCATCTTCTATGACGGTCCTGCGAGCAGCCATGCTGACGTGCTCAACCTAATACGGGTACGGGGAGCACGTGTGATGGGACACCGAGCATGATCGGAACCGTTGAACTCGTTCAAAAATGGCTGCAAGGCCAGCACGATGCCCTCATATCGGATGTGTGTGTATCTAAGGAGCATCCTCGTTGAAAAGGCCTGGAAAGGGCTTCAGCGAGAGGGGACAAATGTGGTAGGCGGGACTGCCACGAGCTTTTCTTAATGATCGTATGATCAAGGTCATGCGGCTTGGCGCTGAACGAGATTATGAGTTGAAACTTCGCCGGTTCGAAATCGATGGCTTCAAATCGCTGAACGAGCTTGATGTAGCTGTTCCGCGCGATCTGATGTTTTTGATAGGGGTCAATGGAGCTGGAAAAAGCACGCTGTTGCAAGCGCTGTCTTTTACGCGATCATTTATCAACCATAGAATTGGTGAATACTACACTGAGCGTGGATGGCAACCTTCGGATACAAGGCCCCGCATAGCACTTCGTACTGTACGTGCGCCGGGCAGGTCTGCTCCGTTGCGCCTTGCCACTCCTAAAAACTTGCAAATTACTTATCATCTGTCGTGCGAACAAGCCGACATTTTTTGGGAATTTGGTTGGAGTCACACTGCCAATACTGTATTAAATGAAAAAATTTGGGCTAAGTATGCTGGTGAGGACAAGCTCACACAGATTGTAAACTATGCAAGACCTAGCCGTTCCTCTTCGAGTGATGCTGATACGCCGCTCAGGATCGAAGACTTGCGCCTGCCGGGATCGATACTGTCGATCCTTCCTGCCAATCGCTTGGCTGAAGGCAGGGATATTGAAATATTAAATGAAGTCAAGCATTGGGCGGACGGCATCGTTTCTCTTGAGCTGTTAAGTCCAGCTGCGATGCGCAGAGGGATCAGAGGCCGCCCAAAAGACATCGGTGCACGAGGTGAACGCCTCGCGAGCTTTATAGCAGCACTACCTATAGCAAAACGCGCGGAGTTGGTGAAGCGTGTTTCTCAATTTTATCCAATTGCTGATCTGGAGGCTATCCGCAAAAACGCCGGCTGGATCGACATGAGAATACTGGAAAGTTACTCGAATATTGCTCGGATAAGTCCGGTGCATATGAGTGATGGTTTTATGCGCATTTTGGCTTTGTGTGCTATTCCCGAATTCGATGAAAATGTAAGCATCGTGCTGCTCGACGAAGTTGAAGACGGGATCGAACCGCATATCCTGCCTGAACTGATAAAGTTCATATCAGGCGCATCAAAGTGCCAATTCATAATGACCTCCCATTCTCCGTACCTCGTGAATTTCTTCGACCGGGACCAGGTTTGTTTCGTTGCACGCCGCGAAGATGGTCAGACCATCGTTGCCAAGTCGGACGAGATGGATCTGTTTCTCAAAGGTGCAGACTATTTCGGTGTCGGCGAGATATGGGCTAACGCTAGCCTCGAAACTGTCTCCAAGGCAGTTCGGCAGACTTACGAGTTGAGGTCGAAGTCTGTTCGGCCTGAAGGAGAAGCGGAAAGGGTCTCTTTGTTTCTGGAGGGAAAATGACAGCCGTTTTACTGTGCGGCGAAGGTCCTCACGATATTGGAAATAAGGATTGGGACAAGAAAACAGGCGAACATACGTATGTAGAAGGATGGATGCAGCCGCTCGTCCGAAAAATTTCTGGACCCAATATTACTTTCAAAACGAAACAACTGCGGGAACTGTTTCTCACGCGGAGACCCGCCGCGTTGAAGCCAATCCCTCACGGGCACAGTGATAAGGCAGCTATTGCAAGATTGATCGCGTCAACGGAAGGATGTGATGTAGTCATATTCATGACCGACGCCGATAGTAATGATGACAAAGAGCGGAAGAAAAAAGTCAAAGAAATTGCTGACGGCTTTGGACTTATAGTCAATGAGGTTGAAGGTGTTCCGTGTGTTCCACGTAGCGCCTCCGAGAGTTGGCTTCTTAGCGATGGTGATGCATGGGCTCAGTTGGGCCTAAAAGACAAAACCATCCTCCCTACTCAAAGCCCGGAAGAGCTTTGGGGCAATCGCGACGACCCTAAAGGCAATCATCCAAAGCACGCATTTTCTCGCGTTGCGTTAAGTGCTGATGCTGAAGATGGCCGTGAAACGCGCATGCGGGTTTGTGAACTCAGCTCACTCGACAAAATGAGGAAAAGGTGTCCAGTCAGTCTTGCGGATTTTGCTGATGAACTTGAGAACTGCCTCGGCATTAAGCCCTAACTTCAAGTAATAGATGGTCGCCTAATTCTCGGCATATGCTTTAAAAATATATAGCCTTTTTCGCCTTGGACATGCGGCTGGCCAATCACAAACGTGCGCAACGTTGCCTCGTCCTGCTGGCGGTCCTGGACTGGACGAGAGCGGCATCCGAGCGCGCTGAAACGGCTGGCAGGGTGATGAGGTTGGTCGGTGAAGGAGAGCGCCGATGTCCTCAGCCTTGTCCGTCGATCTGCGAGAGCGCGTGATCCATGCCGTTGAGGCTTGGGCGTCCCGGCACCAAGCGGCTGAACGCTTGGGGTCAGTCTGGCGAGCGCCAGCCGCTGGTGTGGGCAATGCGCCCGGGAGGGCCACGTCGCGCCCAAGCCGATGGGCGGAGATCAACGCTCGCACCGGATCGAGACGCAGACCGACCTGATCCTGTCGCTCTACGAGGCGCAGCCTGGCATCTACCTGCATGAACTCCGTGCGGCCCTGGCCGAGCGCGGCGTCAGCGTGGCTCAGAGCAGCCTCTCGCGCTTCTTCAAGCGCCATGGGATCTCGCGAAAAAAAGCAGGGGCCACGCGGCCTAGCAAGACCGGCCGGACGTGAGGGCTGCGCGCGAGGCGTGGTTCGAGGGCCAGCTCGACCTCCAGCCGGATGGCCTCGTGTTCATCGATGAGACGGCCGCCAACACCGCCATGGCCCGCCGCAACGGGCGGGCTCCGCGCGGCGAGCGCTGTCGGATGAGCGTGCCCCAGGGCCACTGGAAGACCACCACCGTCACGGCGGCCTTGCGCAGCAACGGCATCACCGCACCGTGGCTGCTCGACGGTGCGATGAACGGGCAGTCCTTCCGCACCTATGTGGCCGACGTGCTCGCCCCAACCCTCAAGGCCGGCGACACCGTCGTGCTCGACAACCTGCCGGCCCACAAGGTCAGCGGCGTCCGCGAGCGCATCGAGGCCGTGGGAGCCCGGCTGCTCTACCTCCCGGCCTACAGCCCCGACTTCAACCCGATCGAGATGGCCTTCGCCAAGCTGAAGGCGCTGCTGCGCAGCGCGGCGGCGCGGACCATCCCGGACCTCTGGGACGCCATCCGACGCAAGCTGTCCCGCTTCGCGCCGGCCGAGTGCCGAGCTTACCTCGCCGCCCCTGGCTACGATGCAACCTGATCGGATGCCGCTCTAAGGAGCAGAGAAATGGAGCCGTTCTTGGGGGGACTACCTACTTTTCTCGTTCCTCACGTGTCCGGGCAAGGGTGTGGTCGGGCCGGTGCGTCCAAAGGTGATGCCGGTTTTGCTCACCAGCAACAAGGTGTGAGCTACGTGGCTGGAGGCACCCGCCGATGAGGCGATGAGGCTTCGGCGTCCGCTGCGGGATGACACGAAGAAAGAGGTAACTCGCTGCGCCCGGAGCGATGGCGGTGAAGGCTGCGCCAGTTACCCCGCGAGATCGGCTGTCTGACGCTTATATCAATCCCTAGTCACAGCCAGGGTGCTTGCGCGCCGTCAGGCCCAGCCGGCTGCGACATTTTGGAACAGGTGGTGATTTGCTGGGGTTATCAGGCGGCAAGTTGGCCAACAGTCGAAGGATACCCTGCCCTCGCTCTAACCGCTTTGCTTCTCCTCCCACCCGCCGTCCTGGCGGCCGAAGGCGGATCGGGAGCGTCAGGAACAAGCCGCTCCGGTACCGCCAACAGCACCGGTCCGAACGATGCCGGCTCGGGAGCCTCGCCGGGTGCGGCCGGAAGCGGGCCCACGACAGGCGGCGGAAGTCGTTCCGGCACCGGGAACAGCACGGGAGCGAACGACGCGGGTTCCGGTTCCTCACCGCGATCGAAGGGGGCGGGCACGAGCGCTCCAACCCGCTGATCTTCGAACCCGCGGGCGCCGCGTATAAACGCGGCGTCACGCGTCAATTCAGGACGCAGAAGCCGCTGATGATGGTGCCATCTGAGCACCAAGGCATCTTCACCCTCGGTGCGGTCGGTTGCGACAGAGAGGCCACCGTCGCGGCAGGCACGTCCAACGGATCCGCCGAGGCTACGGGCACGGAGCCCCGATAGGTGTAGCTGCTACTGCCGCCCCGGTAGGACAGATTGTTGCTGAGGATGCCGTCTGCCTTGGTGCGGTAGTGAGGCGCCACGTAGGTGCCCCGGCTGTTCACATAGCCACCGACGCGGACAACCGTCCCGACCCCGTAACCGCCGCCGCCCCGCCCTCCCCTGGCTTCGGCAGCGCTGTGCCAGCTTGCGGCTGAGAGGATCGCGATCCCAAGCACGACAGCACCACGCATGTTTCACTCCCGCGACGGTCGAGAGCAGCATGCCGAATGCCGATTAAGCGTAGGCGAAGGGGATCGTTCAAATGCTCTCTGTCTCGGGCCAGGCGCATTCCAACGACCGGACGTGCGAGCTTGGGGAGCAGCATGCGCCAGTGCACCCCCAGTGCGACCCAACTCGTTGGGCTGGGGTGCAGCGTTCTCGATTTTGGGGGCTAAGTCCCTGAAGGGAATGGTGCTGCGAGAGAGGATTGAACTCTCGACCTCCTCATTACCAATGAGGTGCTCTACCACTGAGCTACCGCAGCGCGGTGTCGGGGGGCGGTGCCGCCGCCGAACTGGACGCGGCATTAGCCGATCGGATTTGGCTTGGCAACGCTCTTCCGTCGAACAAATTGCAGGAAAGGGTCGAAGAGGCCCCGGCGTGACGATTTGTTGACGGATCAGGGGGGCATCGCTATAGAGCGGCCTCCACGTCCGGCCGCAGCATTGCGCCCGGTCGTTTCGCCTTTGCTTATCATCAGGCTGCGCTGACCGACACCGGACGCTCCGGAGCTGGGTCGTTGCCGCCACGACCAGACGAGGATGCCCCATGGCCAACACCGTGTCGGCCAAGAAGATGACCCGCAAGATCGCCAAGCGCACGGCGATCAACCGCTCGCGCCGCTCCCGGATGCGCACCTTCGTTCGCAAGGTCGAGGAGGCGATTGCCACCGGCGATCAGGGCCAGGCCCTCGCTGCCCTTCGCGTCGCCGAGCCGGAGATCATGCGCGCTGCCCAGCACGGCATCGTTCACAAGAACAACGCCTCGCGGAAGGTCTCTCGCCTGGCCGCCCGCGTGAAGGCGATCGCCGCCTGAGCGGCGCCTGACGGCTCCCCGCCTTCACAGGAAGGCGCTGGAGAGCCGATCGACATGATGACGAATCGAGCCCGGTCCTGCGACCGGGCTTTTTTCGTGTCCGATCGCTGCGCGACTCAGGGCGATCGACGACCGCGACCGTGACGCCCCGATTGCGCTGCCAGCGACCACCGCCGGCCAGAACCGCTTGCGACGGTGAGGGGCTCGACCATGCGGCTCGGTTTTGCACCGACTCGTCGTTCTTCTCCACAGATCGCGCCGCGTTATCCCGAACCGCCTCTTGCTCAGGCCCTGCGCGGCCCTGGTCGGACTTCATTAACCAAGTCTCCAGTGCTTTTCGTTGCCTGCTGCCGCCGCTCCCGTGTAGCTTAACAAAACGTTGCCGAGCGGGCGTCTCTACAAGGTCAGCACCGGCGCTGCCCGAGTCGTCCCCAAGTTGCGGGCAGCCCTTCGACTCTTTGGCCCCAGGGCGACGACTCGACGGCGGCGCAGATGTTTTCCCCGATCGTCCCGTTGTTAGGAGAACGATAGAGGATTGTTGATACACAGCCATCTTTAGCGGCGGCCGGCGGCGCTGCTCTTGACAGCGCCGGAGGCCTTCTCGGCACCGCCCGACTCGGGCGGCGCCTCTCTCGTGTGGCGTATGCGTACGCGTCCCTTCCGGTCCGCCGGGGGAGGATGCGAGGAGACACGGTGATGCACCTCGACGGCAGCATGGCGGACGGCGATGGCGGAAACGGCAGGGGGAACACCGACATCCCCGCGGCCTGGACGCGGGTGAAACGGCGGCTGCGGGCGGAGCTCGGCGAGGACGTGTTCGCGAGCTGGTTCGCCCGCCTCGAACTGGAGGATGTGGAGGGCGGCGTCGCCCGACTCACCGTGCCGACCCGATTCCTCAAGAGCTGGATCGAATCGCACTATCTCGACCGGGTTCTGACGACCTTCCGGGCCGAGGCTGACGGCGTGAGCCGCATCGAAGTCGGCGTGCGCGGTGCCTCCGCTCCGGCGCGGCCGAGCGCCGGGACGCAGACGAAACCGAATCCGACGAGCGGGCCGCTGACCCGGCTCCACGCGACGGCGACCCCCGCCGCGCTTCAGGGCCCCGGCCCGATGGTGGAGACCGAGATCGCCGCGCCGCGTGGCGAATCGGGCTCGGTCGATCTCAACGGTGCTCCGCTCGATGCGCGACTCACCTTCGCGAGCTTCGTGGTCGGCCGCTCCAACGCGCTCGCTCATGCCGCTGCCGAGCGGATCGCCCGCAGCGACGGCGATGGCGCCCTCTACAATCCGCTCTACGTCCATGCCGGCGTCGGCCTCGGCAAGACGCACCTGCTGCACGCCGCCGGCCATGCCGCCCGTGAGGCCGGGCGCCGGGTGATCTATCTCACCGCCGACCGCTTCATGTATGGCTTCGTCAACGCCCTGAAGACGCAGAGCGCTCTGGCCTTCAAGGAGCGGCTGCGGGCCATCGACCTGCTGATCCTCGACGACGTGCAGTTCATCCAGGGCAAGTCGATCCAGACCGAGTTCGGTCACACCCTCAACGCCCTGATCGATTCGGGCCGTCAGGTCGTGGTCGCCTCCGACCGTCCGCCGACGGAGCTGGAGGCGCTCGACGAGCGCGTGCGCTCGCGTCTGGCCGGTGGTCTCGTCGTCGAGATCGGCGGCCTCGACGAGGGCCTGCGCGCCTCGATCCTCTCCGCCCGCCTCGACGCCGTGCGGCAGAGCCACCCGAATTTCGAGGTTTCGCCGGCCGTCTCGGCCTACGTGGCCCGGGCGATCACCGCCAACGGCCGCGATCTCGAAGGCGCGGTGAACCGGCTGCTGGCCCATGCCACGCTGACCGGCGCGCCGGTCACCGTCGAGACCGCCGAGACCGCGATCCGCGACCTCGTGAAGAACCGCGAGCCGAAGCGGGTGAAGATCGAGGACATCCAGAAGCTGGTGGCCTCGCGCTACAACGTCTCGCGCTCCGACATCCTGTCCGAGCGTCGCACCGCCGCCGTGGTGAAGCCGCGCCAGATCGCGATGTATCTGTCGAAGGTGCTGACGCTGCGTTCGCTTCCCGAAATCGGCCGCCGCTTCGGCGGGCGCGATCACACCACGGTGCTGCACGCGGTGCGCAAGATCGAGAAGCAGATCGGCGAGGACGCGGTGCTCGGCGACGAGGTCGAGCTGCTGAAGCGCATGCTGCAGGATTGAGCGTGACGGCGGGGCCGACGCGGCTCCGCCCACCTCCCCGCTTGCGCGCGGGACAGAGCCCGCGGCGCCCTTGCCTTCGGGGGGGCGCTTCGCCAAGCTGCCCAGCCCCGTTCCGCTCCCGTGCCCGGGCCGGACCGCGAGCGGACGGGGCCTTTGTTCAAGAGACGACGGGTTTTCCGATGAGAGTCACAGTCGAGCGCGCGGCCCTCCTGAGATCGCTCGGCCACGTGCACCGGGTCGTGGAGCGGCGCAACACGATCCCGATCCTCTCCAACGTCCTGCTGCGCACGGGCGAGAACGGCCTGCAGCTGAAGGCGACCGACCTCGACATCGAGGTGACCGAGACGGTCGCCGCCGACGTGCTCGATGCCGGTGCCACCACCGTACCGGCCCACGTCATCTACGACATCGTCCGCAAGCTGCCCGAGGGCGCGCAGGTCTCCCTGGAGACCTCCGGCGAGACGGGGCAGATGACGATCCGCTCCGGCCGCTCGCGCTTCGCGCTGGGCGCCCTTCCCGAGGGCGATTTCCCCGATCTCGCCGCGGGCGAGTTGCCGCATTCGTTCTCGATCCCGGCCTCCGAGCTGAAGCAGCTGATCGAAAAGACCCAGTTCGCGATCTCGACCGAGGAGACGCGCTACTATCTCAACGGCATCTACTTCCACACCGTCGAGGTGGAGGGCGCGCTGAAGCTGCGTGCGGTGGCCACCGACGGACACCGGCTGGCACGGGTCGAGACCGACGCGCCCGAGGGAAGCCGCGGCATGCCGGGCATCATCGTGCCGCGCAAGGCGGTCGCCGAGATCCAGAAGCTCGTCGACGACGGCGGCGAGAGCGTGCAGGTCGAGCTGTCGCCGGCCAAGATCCGCCTGACCTTCGCCGGAGGCGTGACCCTGATCTCGAAGCTCATCGACGGCACCTTCCCCGACTACCAGCGGGTCATCCCGACCGGCAACGACAAGCGCCTGACGGTCGAGCGCGATGCCTTCGCCAAGGCGGTGGACCGCGTCTCGACGATCTCGTCGGAGCGTGGGCGCGCGGTGAAGCTCGCCGTGGCCGAGGGGCGGCTCGCCCTCTCGGTCACGAACCCGGATGCCGGCTCGGCGACCGAGGAGCTGGACGTCGATTACGAGGCCTCCGCCCTCGATATCGGCTTCAATGCCCGCTACCTCCTCGACATCACCGCGCAGCTCCAGGGCGACACGGCGCTGTTCAAGCTCGCCGATCCCGGCTCGCCGACGCTGATCCAGGATCGCGACGGGGCGCCGGCCCTCTACGTTCTGATGCCGATGCGCGTGTGAGTCCGCTTCCGGCTCCGGCCGGATCGGATATATCGCTCGGATGGACACCCTGCCGGGAGGCACGCGCCTCACCCGACTGATCGCCCGCGATTTTCGCAACCACGTCGATCTGGATCTGGCCACGACGCGCCGCTTCGTGGCTCTGGTCGGCGAGAACGGTGCGGGAAAGACCAACATCCTCGAGGCGGTCTCGCTGTTCTGTCCGGGTCGCGGCCTGCGCCGGGCGGATCTCGCGACCATGGCGCGGGTCGGCGGGCCCGGCGGCTTCGCCGTCTCGGCGACGTTGGAGACGGCGGAAGCCGAGCATCGGCTGGGCTCCGGCTACGAGCCGCCGGGCTATGACGGCCGCGGCACCCGGGTCTGCCGCATCGACGGAGCCCCCGCCCCCTCCCCCGTCGCCTTCTCGGAGTTCCTGCGCATCGTCTGGCTCACGCCGGATTTCGACGGGCTTTTCCGCGGCGCGGCCGGCGATCGGCGCCGCTTCCTCGACCGGCTGGTGCTGGCCGTCGATGCCGGCCACGGCGCCCGTGTCTCGGCGATGGAGCGGGCGCTGCGCTCGCGCAACCGGTTGCTGGACGAGCGGCCGGATGACGGCCGCTGGCTCGACGCGGTCGAGCGCGAGGTGGCGGAGCTCGGCGTCGCCGTGGCCCTCGCCCGCCGCGAGACCGTGGAGCGGCTCGACCGGCTGATTGCCGAGACGCGGGACGACGCTGCGCCCTTCCCCTGGGCATCCATCCGCTTGGAGGGCGATCTCGACGACCTCGTCGCGGTCTGGCCGGCCTTGGAGGCGGAGGACCGTTTTCGCCGGGCGCTGATGCAGGGCCGCCACCGGGACCGTGCGGCCGGGCGGACCCTGATCGGGCCGCAAACCACCGACCTTCTCGTGCGCCATGGCCCCAAGGACGTGCCCGCCGCCACCGCCTCGACCGGCGAGCAGAAGGCGCTGCTGATCGGCCTCGTTCTGGCCCATGCCCGCCTCGTGCGCGCGATGAGCGGGCTCACCCCCCTGATCCTCCTCGATGAAGTCGCCGCCCATCTCGATCCGCGCCGCCGTGGCGGGCTGTTCGATGCGCTCGAAGCGCTGGAGGGCCAGGTTTGGATGACGGGCGCCGATCCGGCCCTGTTCGCCGAATTGGAAGGGCGAGCCGACCTGATCGGTGTTTCTGACGGGCGGATTCTGCCCGCGTCAACCTGAGTCTCAAGCCGTCGCGGATGCGATGTCCGTTTGCGAAAAATCGTTGCCGACGAAGAGAAGTGGAATGTTGCGCGTCCTCGCGCAGGCATAGGCGAAGCAGTCGCCCATGTTCAGTTGTGCGGGATGGCCCTGGCCTTTTCCGAAACGGGCAAAGGCGATGAGCGCCGCGTGGCCGTCGCGGGGCTCGATCGCTACAATCTCGATCGACGCCGCTTTGATAAACTCGCCAATGTCCTGCTGTGCCGTCTCGATGGAAATCCGCTTCTTGCGGCACACGGCCGTCGCGGTCTCGAAAATCGCGAGGGCCGACGTGATCGGCTCGCTGGATTGCTCAATTTGCTCTGTCAGGGCCTCGAAGCCGGCCTCTCGCGTCAGGATTGCGACCAGAGCAGAGGCATCGACGAACATCACTCGTCGTTCAAGCTGTCGAAGAAGGCCTTGTCTGCCTCTAGGCCGGTGCTGGGATAGCTGTCGATGCGATCCAGAAGCGGCTTGATGCGCTCGGCCAGTGGAAGCGACGCTTCGCGCCGTTGCAGTTCGTTGGAGAGTGCCATACGCACCGCCTCCGCCTTATTGACATGCGTCACCGCCGCCAGCCTTTCGGCCAGAAGCTCGATCTCCTCGCTTTCGATTGTCAGGGACATGGCTGCATGCCTCGCGGGACTGGGCTAGGGTAGGTGCCGCCCCGCTTCGCCGCAAGCTGTCGCTCCATTCCCACCGTTCATTTCAAGCCATCAGAGATCTCATGCCCGCTCGCCTCGACGAGGCCCGTGCCGCGCTGAAGAAGACCTTCGGCTACGACGATTTCCGCCCCGGTCAGGACGAGGTGATCGGTGCCGTGCTCGACGGCGCGGACGTGTTCGCGGTGATGCCGACGGGCTCGGGCAAGTCGATGACCTACCAGCTGCCCGCCCTGGTCGATGCCGGGCTGACCGTGGTGGTCTCGCCCCTGATCGCGCTGATGCACGATCAGGTGCAGCAGATGCACGCCTTCGGTATCGAGGCCGCGACCCTCAACTCGACCGTGGCCGAAGCCACCTCCCGCGAGACGTGGCGCAAGATCCGCTCGGGCGACCTGCGCCTCCTGTTCGTCTCGCCCGAACGCCTCCTGATGGACGGCTGCATGGACGCGCTGCGCGGCGCCGGGGTACGGCGGCTCGCGGTGGACGAGGCGCATTGCGTCTCGCAATGGGGCCACGACTTCCGCCCCGAATACCGCGAGATCGCCCGCGCCCGCGAGGCGCTCGGCAATGTGCAGACGCTCGCCCTCACCGCCACCGCCGACGCGGCGACCCGGGCCGAGATCGCCGAGCGGCTGTTCCCGGCGGGGCGGCCCCCGAGAACCTTCGTCCATTCCTTCGACCGGCCGAACATCCGGCTGACCTTCCAGCCCAAGGACAACCCGACCCGCCAGCTGGAGCGCTTCCTACGCGACCGGCGGGCCGAGAGCGGCATCATCTACTGCTCGTCGCGCAAGCGCGTGGAGCAATTGGCCGACACCCTGAAGGGCGACGGCTTCAACGCCCTGCCCTACCATGCCGGGCTCGACCAGAGCACGCGGGCGAGGAACCAGGACACCTTCCTGCAGGAGGACGGCGTGGTGATGACCGCCACGATCGCCTTCGGCATGGGCATCAACAAGCCCGACGTGCGCTACGTCTGCCACGCCGACATGCCGACCAACATCGAGGGCTACTATCAGGAGATCGGTCGCGCCGGCCGCGACGGGCTGCCCTCCGACACGCTGACCCTCTACGGCCTCGACGACATGGCGCTGCGCCGCCGCCAGATCGACGAAAAGGAGATCTCGGAGGAGCGCCGCCGTGTGGAGCGGCGCAAGCTCGAGGCGATGATCGCGCTCTGCGAGGGCGCCGCTTGTCGGCGCCAGTCGCTGCTCGGCTATTTCGGCGAGGCGAGCGAGCGGTGTGGCCGCTGCGATCTCTGCCGCAGCGGCGTCTCCCTCATCGACGGCACGGTGGCGGCGCAGAAGCTGCTCTCGGCCATCGTACGCACCGGCCAGCGCTTCGGCGCCGCCTATGTCTGCGACGTCGTGCACGGCAAGGAGAGCGAACCGATCCGCCGCAACGGGCACGCCGCGCTGAAGACCTTCGGCGTCGGCGCCGACAAGCCCGTCGCGGCGTGGCGCGCCCTCCTGCGCCAGCTCTTCGCTGCGGGGGCCGTGGCCGAGAACACCGACGGCTATGGCGGCCTCGTCATGACCGAGAAGGGCGAGGCGATCCTGTTCGGGCGCGAGACCATCGAGGTCCGCCCCGATCCCGAGCCGAAGAAGGCCGAACCCAGGAGCCGTCGCCCCGTCGCCCGCGACGACGAGGCGAACGCGCTGAACGAGGCGGACGAGGCCCTGTTCCAGCACCTGCGCGGCCTGCGGGCCACCATCGCCCGGGCCGAGGGCATCGCCGCCTTCATGGTGTTTCCAGATCGGACGCTGATCGAGATGGCGCGTGCGAAGCCGGTCGATCTCTGGGCGCTCCGCACGGTCCACGGGGTCGGCGAGCGCAAGCGCGAGGCCTATGGCCAGCGTTTCACCGATGCGATCAGCGAATTTCTGGCCGACGCCAAGAAGACCGGTTGAACGGGGTGCCGCGCGATCCGAGCGGGGGCCGCGTCAGCAAGCTCGCGCGACCCAGGTGTGAGGACCGAATCCGCGACCCGGAACGGATCGACCGGATATGGTCTGAACCGTCTCGATCACACGTCCGACGACTCGCCGCGACCGCCGGCCGCAGGACCGGCGATTTGCCATGCAAGCCTTATCCACATATTGTCCACAGGAAGAACATAACAGGAACATAGGCCGCTGGTGAAGCTGGCGCGCATCCGCTCACGGGCCCTGTCCACAGCCTTGGGACGAACCATGAGAACCGCCGACAAGCAGATCGCCGACATCCTCGTGCGCTACGGTGAGCCCTTCGCGGGCAATGTCTGGCGCGTGCAGGGCACCGCCGTCATCTACCACAAGACGCTGGAGCGGATTGCCGCCCACACGAAGATCCGCTTCGACTCGCCGACCCTGCTGCGCAGCGAGCGCGACGAGGCGGTGATTCTCGTCACCGGCCGCATGCCGGGCGAGAAGGCCGGCGAGGAGCGGATCGAGTGGTCGATCGGCGAGGCGCTGGTGAACGTGAACTACCGCGTCTCCGGGCGTCAGGCGGCCTACGTCTATGCCATGGCCGAGAAGCGGGCGAAGGACCGGGTGATCCTCAAGCTGATTGAGCTGCACGGTCTCGTCTATTCGGAGGAGGAGGCGGACGAGTTCCGCCAGAACCAGCCCATGGCGATCCGTGCCGTGGACGAGGATTTCGACGCCTCGCCCGCTTTCGACGAGGTGACCGAGCAGGAGGCCGACCTCAAGCGCCTGATCGATGAGGCGGAATCGATCAACGCGGTCACCGATCTGATGCTCGATGAGCGCACGCAAGGCATCCTCAACGCCATGCCGCACGGCACCCGCGAGGAGGTGCGCGATTACGCCAAGGCGCGCCTGCGGGCGCTTGGCTGGCCGCCGGCCAAGAAGGCCGGCCGCGGCAGCCGCGCCGCGTAACGGGATCCGGAAGGGCGAGCCCTTCGGCGGGGTCTCGGGGCAGAGCGCCGGCGCTCACCAGGGCTCTGCTCTGGACCCGCGAAAGGACTTGTCCTTTCGAAACCATGATGGGGTGAGCCTATGAACGCGCCGGTGCGGCCACCCGACCTCGACGTGTTGGCGGGCTCGGTCGAGCGCGTCACTTTCCACAGCGCCGAGACGGGATTCTGCGTCCTGAAGGTCCATGCCCGCGGCCGGCGCGATCTCGTGCCGGTGGTGGGCCATGCGCCGGCCATTGCCGCGGGCGAGTGGCTGACGGCGGCGGGCCGCTGGACCACGGATCGCGAGCACGGCCTCCAGTTCCGCGCCGAGACGCTCCAGGTCACACCGCCGACCGGCATCGAGGGGATCGAACGTTATCTCGCCTCGGGGCAGATGCGCGGCATCGGCCCGATGATGGCCAAGCGCATCGTCGCCGCCTTCGGCGAAGCGGTGTTCGAGATCATCGAGGCCGAGCCCGCCCGCCTCACCGAGGTCGAGGGCATCGGCCGCAAGCGCGCCGCCCGCATCGTCAAGGGCTGGGCCGAGCAGAAGGCGGTGCGGGAGATCATGATCTTCCTGCACGCCCACGGCGTCGGCACCGCGCGAGCGACCCGCATCTTCCACACCTATGGTGGGGATTCGCTGAAGGTCATGGCGGAGGATCCGTACCGCCTCGCCCGCGACATCCGCGGCATCGGCTTCCGCACGGCGGATTCCATCGCGCTGCGCCTCGGCCTCGCCCGCGACGCGCCGCAGCGGCTCGCCGCGGGCGTATCCTACGCCCTCCAGAAGGCGATGGACGAGGGCCATTGCGGGTTGCCCGTCGAGAGGCTGGTGCGGCTCGCCGCCGATCTCCTCGAAGTGGCGCCCGACCTCGTCCGGGTTGCGGCCGCGCTCGTCCTGCGCGAGGGCCGCGAGGTCGTTGCCGATACCCTGCGCGGGGAGCCCTGCCTGTTCCTGAAGGGACTGCACGGCGCCGAGCGCGCCATCGCCATGCGGATGGCCGAGCGGGCGACGGGAGCGCCGCCCTGGCCGGAGATCGACTTCGCCCTCGCTCGCCCCTGGGTCGAGGCGAAGACCGGCAAGACGCTCTCGGCCTCGCAGGCCGAGGCGGTCGGGCTCGTGCTGCGCTCGAAGCTCTGCGTGCTCACCGGCGGGCCCGGCGTCGGAAAGACCTCCACCCTCGACGCAATCCTGCGCATTCTCACGGCCAAGGGCGTGCGCGTGCTGCTCGCCGCCCCCACCGGACGCGCCGCCAAGCGCATGGCCGAGCAGACCGGGCTGGAGGCCCGCACCCTCCACCGCCTGCTGGAGGTCGACCCGCGCAACGGCGGCTTTCAGCGCGGGGAGGACAACCCGCTCGACTGCGATCTCCTCGTCATCGACGAGACCTCGATGGTCGACGTGCCGCTGATGCATGCCGTGCTCAAGGCGGTGCCGGAGAGGGCCGGCCTGATCCTCGTCGGCGACGTCGATCAGCTGCCCTCCGTCGGCCCCGGGCAGGTGCTCGCCGACCTGATCGCGTCCGGCCGCGTTCCTGTGGCCCGCCTGACCGAGATCTTCCGCCAGGCGGCGCAGAGCCGGATCGTCGTCAATGCCCACAGCATCAACACCGGCCGCATGCCGGTCACGGCGCCGAAGGGGGAGGAGAGCGACTTCTACCTCGTGGAGATCGAGGATGCCGAGGCGGGCGTGGAGACGCTGATCGACCTCGTGACCCGCCGCATCCCGCGCCGCTTCGGCCTCGATCCGGCCCGCGACATCCAAGTGCTGACGCCGATGATCCGCGGCTCGCTCGGCAGCCGCAACCTCAACCACGCCCTCCAGCGCGTGTTGAATCCCTCCCCCCCGGCGCAGGTGGAGCGCTTCGGCTGGCGCTTCGCCCCCGGCGACCGGGTGATGGAGACCCGCAACGACTACGACCGCGACGTGTTCAACGGCGATCTCGGCACGGTGAGCGCCATCGACGCGGAGGAGGAGGCGCTCGTGGTCGATTTCGACGGTCGGCCGGTGATCTACCCGTTCGGCGAACTCGACACGCTGGTGCCGGCCTTCGCTACGACGATTCACAAGGCGCAGGGGTCGGAATACCCGGCCGTGGTGATTCCGGTGGTCACGCAGCACCGCACGATGCTCGCGCGCAACCTCCTCTATACCGGCGTGACCCGCGGGCGCCGCCTCGTCGTGCTCGTGGGTCAACGCCGGGCGGTCGGCTTGGCGATCCGCGAGGGCGCGGCGCGGCGGCGCTGGACCAAGCTGCGGGAATGGCTCGAGACCGCCTGAGCCGCGGGCCACCGTTGCGTTTTGCCCTCGCCCCGGCCCCGCCGCATCGTGTAGGCAGCGGGCGAAGGGGCGGCTTGCCGAGGCGCCCCGCCCATCGCGAGAACGGCGGCCCGCTATTTCTGACCCCGACGACACGCAGCCGGTGCGGCAGGTCTTCTACCTGCCGGGTTTCGATCCGCGCGAGCCCGAGACCTATTGGGGCCTGTTCCGCCGCGAGAGCCGCATCACGGCGGAGCGGCGCGGCATGGCCCTCACGGTCGGCGAAGCGGTCCGTTCCGCCGACGGGATCAGCCTCGATTGGGACGTCGCAAGCGAAGTCGCCGGCGTCGAGACGCGGGTACGCTACAGCCTCCTGCGCTGGGACGACATCGTCCGCGACCGCTTCCCCCGCTCGAATCTGCGCCGGCTGACGAGCCTGCCGGGCTTGTGGTGGCGGCTCTGGCGCTCCGGCTATCTGCGGACGTTCCGGCGCGAGGCGCGGCGCTTCCACCGGGTCATCGTCAGCGTGCACCAGTTCTATTGGCTCTTCGTCCTGCTGAGCCTCGGCCTCGCCGTCGCGGCGGTGACGCTGACGCCGCTCGCAGCATTGCCATGGTTCGCCGACGCGATCCTCGTCCCGGTCCTCGCCTACGCGATCCTGAGCCTCATCACGCACCTGACGCGGGGGAAGCCGCTCTACGTCGCCCATCTCGTCGACGACACCGCCTTCACCCACGACCATGCCTCCGGCCGCGAGACCGCCATGCGCGAGCGGCTCGGCCCTTGGGCGGAGCGCATCCGCGCGGCGGAGGGGCGGGCAAACGAAATCGTAGTGATCGGCCATTCGTCGTCGAGTTTCCTCGCCTTCGAGTGCCTCGACCGCATTCTGAAGGCCGATCCCGGCTTCGGCCGGCGGGGGACGCCGGTGACCCTCGTGACCATCGGCAGCGTCATCCCCTGGATCACCCTCGACCCGCTGGCAAAGGAGACGCGCGGCTCGCTCGATCGGGTCGGGCGGAACACCGCGATCGGATGGCTCGACATCCGCGCCAATTGGGACTGGCTCTCGATCCATCTGCGCGATCCTGTCAGCGCCTCGGGCTTGCCGGCGCCGCCCTCAGGCCGCTTTGCGGTGATGCGGGTCGATATCGAGGATCTGATCGAGCCCGATCTCGTGGCGCGGCGGCGCTGGAACCTGTTCCGCATGCACTTCCAGCTTCTGATGTCGAGCCGCGACCGGGACGCGTTCGATTACGTTGCCTTCGTCGCCGGGCCCGAGCCGGTCCACGCGGCGGTGGAACGCTGCCGCACGCACCGCCTTGCACCGGCCGGCGAGGAGCTGGGCTGAGGGAAACACGGGATCGAATGGTGCACAATCGGATGGCGGGAGCGTGCGCCCTTTGCAGCCGCGGCTGATCCGCACTAGAGCGATGCACAAAGTCGGTTCGCGTCGCAGCGAGTGCACACGGCTCTCCGTCGGACGGCTCCGCTGGGGCCGGAACGACCTGCGGCAATGGTTTGGGACAGGGCCTTCGGATGTTTCGCAACGATGTTCCGATCACACCCGAGCTGGTGCGCCAGCACGGCCTGACACCTGACGAGTACGAGCGCTTCCGCGCCCTCGTCGGCCGCGAACCGACCTTGACCGAACTCGGCATCGTCTCGGCGATGTGGAACGAGCACTGCTCCTACAAGTCCTCGCGCAAGCACCTGCGCGGCCTGCCGACCTCGGCGCCGTGGGTGATCCAGGGACCGGGCGAGAATGCCGGCGTGATCGACATCGGCGACGGGCTGGCCTGCGTCTTCAAGATGGAGAGCCACAACCACCCGAGCTTCATCGAGCCCTATCAGGGCGCCGCGACCGGCGTCGGCGGCATCTTGCGCGACGTGTTCACCATGGGCGCACGCCCGATCGCGGCGCTCAATGCCCTGCGCTTCGGCTCGCCGGACCATCCCCGCACCCGTCATCTCGTTTCCGGCGTCGTCGCGGGCGTGGGCGGCTACGGCAATTCCTTCGGCGTGCCGACGGTCGGCGGTCTCGTCGGCTTCCACCGGCGCTACGACGGCAACATCCTCGTCAACGCCATGGCGGTGGGCCTCGCACGGACCGATGCGATCTTTTACGCGGCGGCGACCGGCGTCGGGAATCCGATCGTCTATCTCGGCTCGAAGACCGGCCGCGACGGCATCCACGGCGCGACGATGGCCTCGGCCGAGTTCGACGATGCCAGCGAGTCGAAGCGCCCGACCGTGCAGGTCGGCGACCCCTTCGCCGAGAAGCTGCTGCTGGAGGCCTGCCTCGAGCTGATGGCCTCGGGCGCCGTCATCGCGATCCAGGACATGGGCGCGGCGGGTCTCACCTGCTCGGCGGTCGAGATGGGCGCCAAGGGCGATCTCGGCGTCGAGCTGCACCTCGAGAACGTGCCGACCCGCGAAGAGGGCATGACCCCCTACGAGATGATGCTCTCGGAGAGCCAGGAGCGCATGCTCATGGTGCTCAAGCCCGGCATGGAAGCCGAGGCCGAGGCGATCTTCGTGAAATGGGGGCTCGACTTCGCCGTCATCGGCCACACCACGGACACGCTGCGCTTCGTCATCAAGCACAACGGCGAGACCGTCGCGGACCTGCCGATCAAGGAACTCGGCGACGAGGCGCCGCTCTACGACCGGCCGCATATCGCCAACACGCACCAGCCGGTCATCGCCGCCGCGAGCGTCGAGGCCAGCCTGCCGAATGCGGAGGCGCTCAAGCGCCTGATCGGCTCGCCCGAACTCGCCTCGAAGCGCTGGGTCTACGAGCAGTACGACCACTTCATCCTCGGCAACACCGTGCAGAAGCCCGGCGGCGACGCGGCGATCGTGCGGATCGAGGACGGGCCGAAGGGCCTCGCAATCTCCACCGACGTGACGCCGCGCTATTGCGAGGCCGATCCGGTCGAGGGCGGCCGACAGGCGGTGGCGGAAGCATGGCGCAACATCACCGCGGTGGGCGGGCGCCCGCTCGCGATCACCGACAACCTCAATTTCGGCAATCCGGAAAAGCCGGAAGTGATGGGCCAGCTCGTCGGTTGCTTGAAGGGCATCGGCGAGGCCTGCCTCGCCCTCGACTTCCCCGTCGTGTCCGGTAACGTCTCGCTCTACAACGAGACCAACGGCATCGGCATCCTGCCGACCCCGACCATCGGCGGCGTCGGCGTCATGGACGATGTCGAGCGCCACGCGACGATCGCGCTCAAGCGCGAGGGCGACGTGCTGGTGCTGATCGGGCGCACCGAGGGCTGGCTCGGCCAGTCGCTCTACCTCGCCGAGATCGCCGGCCGCGAGGAGGGGGCGCCCCCGCCCGTCGACCTCGCCGTCGAGCGACGCAACGGCGACTTCGTGCGCAGCCTGATCGTCTCCGGCATCGCCGATACCGTGCACGACCTATCCGATGGCGGCCTCGCCGTCGGCCTCGCGGAAATGGCGATCGCCGGGGGAATCGGCGCGGCGCTGCCCGCGGCGCCGGACGGCGTGCCGGCCCATGCTTATCTCTTCGGCGAGGATCAGGGCCGCTACCTGATCTCGGTCCCTGCAGAGGCAGCCGCCGACCTCCTCTACAGCGCCTCGGCGCAGGGGATCGACGCGGCGACCGTCGGCATCGTCGGCGGCGACGCCCTGGTGCTGCCGGGCGAGGAGACCATATCCGTGGCCGAGTTGAAGGCCGCGCACGAGGGCTGGTTCCCCGCCTACATGGCGAGCCAGCCGGCCGCACCTGCGGCGTAACGAGACGAAAACGAGCGGAGAGCCCCCATGCCGATGGATGCGCGCGAGATCGAGTCGATGATCCGCGAGGCGCTGCCCGACGCGCAGGTCGAGATCAAGGATCTCGCCGGCGACGGCGACCACTACGCCGCGACCGTCATCTCCTCCGCTTTCAAGGGCAAGACCCGCGTCGCCCAGCACCAGATGGTCTACGGCGCGCTCCAGGGGCGGATGGGGGGCGTGCTGCACGCCCTTGCACTGACCACGGGCGTCCCGCAGGATTGAGGCAGGCTTGAAATCTGCCCGGCAGACCTGACTTCAGAAGCGATCGAACGAACGAGGACCCGCGATGACCGACGTCAACACCGCCATCAAGACCGAGATCGACTCGCAGGACGTGGTCGTGTTCATGAAGGGCACGCCGCAATTTCCGATGTGCGGCTTTTCCGGTCAGGTGGTTCAGATCCTCAACTACCTCGGCGTGCCGTTCAAGGGCGTGAACGTGCTCGACGACATGGCCGTGCGCGAGGGCATCAAGGCCTATTCCAATTGGCCGACCATTCCGCAGATCTACGTGAAGGGCGAGTTCGTCGGCGGCTGCGACATCGCCCGCGAGATGTTCCAGTCCGGCGAGCTGCAGCAGTTCCTGTCCGAGAAGGGTATCCCGGTGAAGAGCGCCGCCTGACCGGCGGCCCTTTCACGAAACTCTTTCACGATCGCACGGCTTGTCTCCCGGCGGAAACGCCGGGAGACAAGCATGCATGACGTCATCATCGTGGGCGGCGGCCCGGCCGGGCTCAACGCCGCCCTGATCCTTGGCCGGGCGCGGCGCAAGGTCCTGCTCTGCGATGCGGGCGAGCCGCGCAACGCCGCGACCCCACGCACCTGGGGTCTGTTCACCCGCGACGGAACCCCGCCCTTCGATCTGCGGGCGCAGGGCCGGGCCGATCTCGAGCGGTACGAGACCGTCGAATGCCGCGCGGTCTCGGTGACCGAAGCCGCGCGCGAGGGTGATGGCTTCGCGGTCGTCCTCGCCGATGGCCGCCGTGAGCGTTCGCGCCGCCTGATCCTCGCCACCGGCCTTGCGCAGGACATTCCCGAAATCGAAGGCTTCGACACTTATTGGGGCACGGGCGTCCATTCCTGCCCCTATTGCGACGGCTTCGAAGTCCGTGACCGGCCGCTCGTCGTCTACGGTCGTGGGCATGGCGGCAGCGGGCTCGCCCTCGAACTGACCGGCTGGAGCCGTGACGTCACGCTCTGCACCAATGGCGGCGACGACGACCTGTCCGACAAGGATCGCGAACGCCTCGCGCGCAACGGCGTGCGGGTGATCGAGACGGAGATCACCCGGCTCGAAGGCGATGGCAGCCGTCCCACCTGCCTGCGCTTCCGCGATGACGGCAGCACGCCCTGCGCGGCTTTGTTCCTGATGCCGTTTTCCTGCAGCCCCTCCCCGCTCATCGCCCAGCTCGGCTGCGAACTCGACGAGACCCGCAGCGTGGTGCCCACCCGTGAATACGAGAAGACCAACGTGCCCGGCCTCTACGTGGCGGGTGACGCTTCGCGCCGTGTCCAGTTCGCGGTCGTGGCCGCCGCCGAGGGCGCGATGGCCGCCTTCGCCATCAACGCCGAGTTTGTCGCGGAAGCGACGCGGTAGCGCCGCCGCCGGCCGACCGACCGGTCCGACGGAGAAACAGCCGGACCTCTGCGTTGTTCAGGACGCCAGGGGCGAACCGTCCCTGCCCTATCCTGCCTTCCGGAGCCGTGATGACCCCGCCCGTCCATCCCCATACGCCGCGCGTCGCGGTCGCCTGCGGCTGTGCGCTCGGCGAGGAAGTCGTGTGGGATGCCCGCGACGGCTCGCTCCTCTGGGTCGATATCGAGAACCCGGCGATCTGGCGTCACTGGCCCGCGAGCGGCGAGACCGTGCATCTGCCCCTCGACGAGAAGATCGGCTTCGCCGTCCTGACGCCGGATCCCGATCGCGTCGTCGCCGGCTTCAAATCCGGCGTTGCAGCCCTGCGGCTCTCGGACGGGACGCGCGCACCGCTGGTGCGCCCCGACGCTTACCCGGACGGCAACCGGCTCAACAGCGGAAATGCAGGCCCCGACGGATGGCTGTATTTCGGGAGCATGGATGACGGCGAGGAGGTGCCGAGCGGCCGTTACCATCGCTGGGACGGAACGCGGCTCGAAACCTTCGGCGGACGCGCCGCGGTGACCAACGGTCCGGTCGTCAGCCCGGACGGCCGGTGCCTCTACACCATCGACACCGCCAACGGCATCGTGCGGGTTCATGATCTCGACGACGGTCGGATCGGCGAGGCCCGCCCGCTGATCCGCTTCGAGGAGGGATGGGGTAAGCCCGATGGTCTCACCCTCGACGCGGAGGGACACCTTTGGATCTGCCATTACGGCGCCGGCCGCATCACCCGCTTCGCGCCGGACGGGGGCGTGGAATACGTCGTGCCGATGCCGACGCCGCTGGTAACGAAATGCGCCTTCGGCGGGGACGACCTCACGACCCTCTACGTCACGACCTGTCTTCGAGGCCGGGATCCGACAATCGAGCCGATGGCGGGCCATCTTTATCAGGTCGAGACGGACTTTCGCGGCATTCCAGCCAATCTATGGAAATTGTCGCCGAGCTGAGACCGCCGACGACTGCTATTCTCGTGTGCGTCACCGCACCGCAGTAGAGTTCGCGGCGACGCAAAGATGAATGCGCGGTTAAAAGATGCGTGGCCGGCGGAACTTATCCTCGTTACGCTGGTTTTTCACGAACGGTCGAGCTTTCGCTCGTAGACCGCGTGTCCTCGATGAGGACGGGAGCGGGTCATGCCAGTCTTCGATGGGAAGCACCTGACGGAACAGAGTGAAGGCGAGGCTATGCTTGCCATGATCCTTCACCCGACGCCGAAGGCGCGGGCCGCGGCCTGCGAGCGCGGGCGGATGCGCCTGGAGCGGGCGACCATGCTGCCCGAGTTGGCGCATTCGGTGCCCGGCACGACGCTCGCCACCCTGCGGCCCAACAAGATTCAGCCGGTGACCTGAGGGTTCTGCTCGCTCTCTACCAAGCCTGGGGCGTGATGACGCCCTGACGGGTTACGACCACCCATTGCCGGCCTCGACGCTCGATCGCCTCGACCCGGCCGATGCCAGGCACGGCATCGCCCCTCCCGACCTCGACGAGACGACGGCGGCGATCCTCAAGGATCGCGACGCCGTCATAGACGTCGCGCAACGCCCAGCCGTCGAGGGTTTCGCTTTTCGGCTTGTCCGGCAGGCTTCCGGTCTGCGTCGGTTCCGGCAGGCGCGCTTCGGGCTTCGGCTCGGGCTTCGCGGAGACCGCCTGCACCGCCGCTACCGGCTGCGGCTTCTTCTCCAGCTGGGCGATCATGCCCGCGATGCGCTCGCTCTGCTCGCGCTCGCCGCGCGTCACCGTCTCCGACAGGGCCGTCAGCCGCTTGTCGAGCGTCTGCTCCGTGCGTCCGATCCGATCCGCCAGGCTTTGCCCGAGGGCCTTGGTCTCGCTGCGCGCCGCCTCGCTCGCCTCACGCAGGGCCGTCGCCGTGCGGGCCAGACGATCGATCTCCTGCGCGAGCCGGGCGGATTCCGAGCGTCCCGCTGAAAGCTCCGCCCGCATCTGGGCGAGCGCGTCGCCGGAGCGCTCCTGCGGGGCGGCCACGAGGCCGAGGGACAATCCGCCGATCAGCGCGGCGGCGCTCGCCGCAGCGAGACGGCCGTTGGCGCCGAGACGGAACGGCTTGCGGGGACCTGCCGTCGCCTCCGCCTTCGCACCGGTGACGGCCTGTCTCAGCAGATCCTCCGGTGAGATCTTTTCGGCCGGTTGCTTCGCCGCGCCCTTGCCCGCTTCGACTGTCTCCGACATGGCACAGGTTTCCCGCTGACGAGGTTTTCAGACCTCGAACGATGAATTTCGCGTGCGAAGGATCGAGAAGCGGCCCGCTTCGACCCGTCACCGCCTTCCGCTCGACACGGCTCCCGAACAACAGCGTCGCCCGACATGGGCCGGGACGAGGCGTTCATTGCTTCGACAGCGCGTCCAATGTTCAGGAAATCTGTTAACGATGTTTGTTTACCGAAAGGTTACCGGGGCGAATGCGCTCCCGCCGCGCGTCAGGATGCACTGACGCTAACTGGATTGCCCGGCTGCGCCCGCCCGGCAAGGCCGCTTTCAGAAGACGCCGCCGAGGACTCGGCCCCGGGTGCTGCATGGCGCAGACAATGACATCGTCCGTCGGCATGCCCACCGCCGCATCCCGAGGGATGATGCGCCGTGCCTCGATGCAGTCCGGCGCCACCGGTCGCGCGGTGCGGCATCTCGGCCGTGTTTGATCTTTCTCGCGTATCGGTGGTTTGCCCGTCGTACCGGCCTCGCTTCACCCAGCCGGTCTCGAGATCCGGAAGCTGGGCGTGATGTGGGAGCAACGATGACGCGCCATCGGTGAGGTCGAGAGAGACACGGAGGAACTTGATCGACCGAGTGACGTTTCCGCCTCTTGCACGAAAGTTCGTCAGTAGAAGTCGCAACAAACTTTGTTGTCGGCTCGCTTTCGACCATCAAAAACCATCCATGTTTGGGGAATTAGTTTCGAGCGGCTTCTGAATCTCGGCCTCTTTGCTTGCTTATCGGGGCGGTATCGGTCACTCTCGCCCTGGAACAATATGAAAGTGGGCGGGCGAAAGGCGTCTCTCGCGGGATGGTGCAGATCTTTCACCCGGGAGCGGACACCGTTGCCCGTGTCGTCCTCGCGTCGATCGGCGCCGCGCCGGTTCTGGCGATGGGCCTCGCCTACACGCTGTGGCGCTCGCCCTACGTGACGGCGCAGGACGTGACCCGCGAGCAGCCCGTGCCGTTCAGTCACGAGCATCATGTCGGCGGACTGGGGATCGATTGCCGCTACTGCCACACCTCGGTGGAGAAGGCGGCCTTTGCCGGCATCCCGCCCACGGAAACCTGCATGAGTTGCCACTCGCAGGAATGGACCAACGCCCCGATGCTCGCGCCCGTGCGCCAGAGTCTCGCCGAGGGGCGTCCGCTGCACTGGAACCGCGTCCACAATCTGCCGGCCTATGTTTACTTCAACCACTCGGTCCACGTGGCCAAGGGCGTCGGCTGCTCGACCTGCCACGGCGAGGTCCAGACCATGAAGCTGATGCGGCAGGCGGCGCCGCTCACCATGGGCTGGTGCCTCGACTGCCATCGCGACCCGGCACCGAACCTCCGCCCGCACGAGGCGGTGTTCGACATGACGTGGAAGCCGCCGGCCGATCAGGCCGCCATCGGTGCCCGCTTCATCGAGGAGCGCCACATCAAATCGCCCGAGCGGCTGAGCGAGTGCTCGATATGTCACCGCTGATCCCGCCTTCCCGCCGCGAGGCGCTTCGGCTGCTCGGTGCCGGCATCACGCTCGCTGCCGGCGGCTGCTCCCGGCCGGTCGAGGAGATCGTGCCCTATGTCCGCGCCCCCGAGCAGCTTCTGCCCGGCGTTCCGGCGCGCTACGCGACGGCGCTGTCGCTGAGCGGCTGGGCCCGCGGCGTGCACGCCATCGCGGTGGACGGGCGGCCGATCAAGATCGAGGGCAATCCGCTGCATCCCGGCAGCCTCGGCGCGACCGACCTGTTCGCGGAAGCCGCGATCCTCGACCTCTACGATCCCGACCGCTCGCGGACGGTGACCGAGCGGGTCAACGGCATCGCCTCCTGGGACATGTTCGAGCGGGCCCTGAGCGGGCCGTTCGCGACCGTCCAGCGCGTGCGGGGGCGCGGCCTCCATCTCGTCACCGGCCGCATCACCTCGCCGACGCTGGCACGCCAGATCGAGGGGCTGCTGCGCGCCCTGCCGGAGGCCACCTGGCACGTGCACGAGCCCGTCAATGACGGGAATGCCGAGCACGGCGCCGAACTCGCCTTCGGCCGTCCGTTGCGCGCGCTTCCTCGCCTCGACCGGGCGGAGGTGATCCTGTGCGTCGGCGCCGATCCGCTCGGGCCGGGGCCGGACCAGATCCGGCTCTCCCGCGCCTTCATCGACCGCCGTCGCGATCCGGCCCGGTTCGGCCGCCTCTACGTGGCGGAGGCCGCGCTGACGCCGACCGGCGTCAAGGCCGATGCACGGCGTGCCGTGCATCCGCTCGACCAGCCGGCGATCCTGGCCGTGATCGCCAACGCTCTGGGAGCCGGTTTGGCCCCGCCCGACCTGTCGGACGAGGCCCGGCGCTTCGCTCTCGCGGCCGCCGACGATCTCAAGGCGCAGGAGGGCCGCGCGCTTGTCCTGGCGGGACCCGCGCTCGCGCCGGAATGGCACGCGCTCGCCCACTGGATCAACGCGCGGCTGCGGGCGCCGGTCGACTTCATCGCGCCGCCCGACCGGATCGAGGGGCGCATGCCGGCGACGCTCGCCGATCTCGCCGGCGCCCTGGACCGTGGGTCGGTGACCTGCCTCGCGATCCTCGGTTCCGATCCCGTCGCGACAGCACCCGCCGATCTCGACCTCGGCGCGCGCATCGAGCGCGCCCGCTTCAGCGTCCATGCCGGCCTGCATGGGGACGAGACCGCGGGAAAGACCCACTGGCACCTTCCGCTCACGCACGAGCTGGAGAGCTGGTCGGACCTGCGCGCCACCGACGGCACCGCCAGCCTCGTCCAGCCGCTGCTGCGCCCGCTCTACGACGGGCGTTCGCTCCACGAGATCCTGCCACTGTTTGCCGGCCGCCCGGCGACCGCCGGCCATACCCTCGTCCGAGAGACGTGGAAGGATCAGGGCGGCGCCGATTTCGAGGGCTGGTGGCGCCGCTGCCTGCATGATGGCCTCATCGAGGGGACGGCGGCGCCGATCCTCGATCCGGGCGAGCCGCGCCTGCCTGCCCTGCCGACGCTGCGCCGCGGCGAGGGCTTCGCCGTCGAGCTGCGGCCGGACCCCTGCCTCTGGGACGGGCGCTTCGCCAACAATGCGTGGCTTCAGGAATGCCCGAAGCCGATCTCGAAACAGGTCTGGGGCAATGCCCTGGCTCTGTCGCGCAACGAGGCCGGGCGCCGCGGGCTGGAGGCCGGCGATGTCGTCCAGACGGCCGTCGGGGGCCGCTCCGTCGAGGTGCCCGTCGTCATCGAATCCGGCGTGGCCGAGGGCGTCGGCGTTCTGACGCTGGGCTACGGCCGCGAGCGGGCCGGCGCGATCGGTAACGGCATTGGCGCCGACGGCTACAAATTGGCGACGCAGGCGGAACCGCGGCTCCTGACGAACGTCGCACTGACGAAGACCGGCCGGACCGAGACGATCCTGCGCACGCAGAACTACGTCGAGATCGAAGGCGAGACCAAGACGCTGTTCCGGCAGATCGACCTCGCCGCGCTGAGCGAGGCCGAGCCGAAGGGGATCGGCGCGGATCAGCCGAGCCTGCTCGCCCCCTGGACCGGCGACAAGGACGGCCATGCCTGGGCCATGGTGATCGACACCGATGCCTGCATCGGCTGCAATGCCTGCGTCGTCGCCTGCCAATCCGAGAACAACGTCCCCGTAGTAGGTCCCGAGGAGATCGCCCGGGGCCGGATGATGCACTGGCTGCGCGTCGACATCTACGACGAGGGCAGCCCGGAGGCGCCGCGGGCCGGGTTCCAGCCGGTGCCCTGCATGCATTGCGAGCACGCGCCCTGCGAGCCGGTCTGCCCCGTCGCGGCCTCGATCCATGACGGCGAGGGCCTGAACCTTCAGGTCTACAACCGCTGCGTCGGCACCCGCTTCTGCGAGGCGAACTGCCCCTACAAGGTCCGCCGCTTCAACTTCTTCGGCTACGCCGACGGCCAGCCCTACGCCAATCTCGGCGCCGAGTCGGTCAAGGCGCAGCGCAACCCCAACGTCACGGTGCGCGCCCGCGGCGTGATGGAGAAGTGCACCTACTGCATCCAGCGCATCGCCACCGAGCGGCAGGCCGCTGAGCGCGACGGGCGGCCGATGGGCGAAGTCGTCACCGCCTGCCAATCCGCCTGCCCCACGCGGGCGATCCGTTTCGGCGATCTCGCCGAGCCGGGCAGCCCCATTGCCGAGCTGCGCAAGGATCCGCGCCACTACGCGCTGATGGAGGAGCTGAACACGCGCCCGCGCACCACCTACCTCGCCAATCTCCGGTCGCCGAACCCCGCGCTGAAGGAGGACCACGCGTGAGTGGGACGGCCCAGCCGCACCGGTGGATCGACCGCGAACGCCTCGGCTATGCCGAGATCTGCGCCGCCGTGGCCGATCCGATCCAGAAGCGTGGGCCGGGCCGTGCCTGGGCCATCGCCTTCCTCGGTGCGCTGCCCTTCGTGCTGGCGACGCTCGCGGCGATCGGTGCCGTGCTCACCCTCGGCATCGGCCTCTCGGGGGTGAACACCACGGTGGTGTGGGGTTTCTCGATCGCCAACTACGTCTGGTGGATCGGCATCGGCAATGCCGGCACGCTGATCTCCTCGATGCTGCTGCTGACGCGCCAGCACTGGCGCGCCTCGATCAACCGCTTCGCCGAGGCGATGACGCTGTTCGCCGCGGCGATCGCGGGCATCTTCCCGATCATCCATCTCGGGCGGCCGCTCTACGCCTACTGGCTCGCGCCCTACCCCAACACTATGGACCTCTGGCCGCAATGGCGCTCGGCGCTGGTCTGGGATTTCTGGGCGATCCTGAGCTACCTGCTGTTCTCGCTGATCTTCTGGTTCACCGGTCTGCTGCCCGACCTCGCGACCATGCGCGACCGGGCCGAAACGCGGATCGGGCGGCGCTTTTACGGCGCGCTGGCGCTCGGCTGGCGCGGTTCGGCCCGGCACTGGGCGCTCTACGAGTCGTTTCACAAGGCGATGGCGGCGCTCGCCGTGCCGCTGGTGTGCTCGGTCCATTCCATCGTCGGCCTCGACTTTGCCGCGAGCCTGATGCCGGGTTGGCAGGAATCGATCTTCCCGCCCTACTTCGTCGTCGGCGCCATGTATTCGGGCTTCGCCATGGTGGTGGTGCTGGCCATCACCATCCGCTGGGGCCTGAACCTCCAGGCTTTGATCACCCCGGCCCATTTCGATGCCATGGCGAAGGTGATGCTGTTCGCTTCGATCGTCATGACCTTCTCCTACGCCACGGAGTGGTTCATGGGCTGGTACGGCGGCGATCACGCCGACCGCTCGGTGATCGCTTACTTCTTCACCGGCGATTATCGCTGGCTCTATTACAGCCTGTTGTTCTGCAACTGCCTCGTGCCCCAGGCGCTGTGGTTCGCCCGCGTCCGGCTCAACCTGTGGGCGCTCGCGCTCATCGCGGTCGTGATCAATCTCGGGATGTGGCTCGAGCGCATCCTGATCGTCTGGAACACGCTCTCGCACGGTCACGCCGTCAGCCTGTGGCGGACCTACCATGTCAGCTTCTACGACGTGGTGATCCTCATCGCACCGCTCGGGCTCTTCGCCTTCGGCTTTCTCGTTCTGGCCCGCATCTTTCCGATCGTCTCGATCCACGAAGTCAGCCAGATCGCCCATGACGAGGGCGCCGCTGCGGCCGGGGTGCCGAAGGGAGGGGTGGCATGAGCGCGCCGCTTCTCGCCGAGTTCGCGACCCCGGAGGCGCTGGTGCGGGCGATGCGCCTGGCTCAGGCCGACGGCCACCGCGCGCTCGACGCCTTCACGCCCTTCCCCGTGCCCGATCTCACGGACGCCTTCGCACCGTCGCGCAACCCGGTGCGGCCGATCATGGCGATGGCCGGTTTTGGGGCGGCCGCCGCGATGTATGCCCTGCAATGGTATTCGTCGGTGATCGCCTATCCGCTCAACTCCGGCGGACGGCCGCTGCATTCCTGGCCGGTCTTCCTGCTCGTGCCGTTCGAGTTCGGGGTGCTGGCGGCGGCAATCGCCGGTCTCGTGGCGATGTTCTGGGCCTGCGGCCTGCCACGCCTGCATCATCCGCTCTTCGCGATCCCGCAATTCGAGCGGGCGAGCCAGGACCGCTTCCTCCTCCTCGTCGCAGCGAAGGATGCGGATGCGACGGCTTTGCGCGAGAGTCTGGAACGGGCCGGCGCGCTGCTCGTGGCGGAGATGCATGCATGAGGCGCCTCCTCCTCCCCTTCCTCCCGATCCTCGTCGGTCTCGGGGCCTGCGAGGACCAGTCGATGAGCCGGCAGGCGCGCTACGAGGTCTACGGCAAGGCGCCGCTCTTCCCCGACCGCGCCGAGGCGCGCCGGCCGCCCGAGGGCACCGTCGAAATCGGAGCGCTCGCCCGCGCGGCATCCCTGCGCGATCCGCCGCCGGTGGATGCCGCGCTGCTGGAACGCGGACGCCAGCGCTACGAGGCCATCTGCACCCCCTGCCACGGCTATACCGGCCACGGCGACGGCATGGTGGTGCAGCGGGGCTTTCCCGCACCGCCCTCCTACCACGAGGACCGCCTGCGGGCGGCGCCCGCCGCCTATTTCGTCGACGTCATCACACGGGGCTACGGTGTGATGTACGCCTACGCCAACCGGGTCGAGCCGCGCGACCGCTGGGCGATCGCCGCCTATATCCGCGCGCTGCAGCTCTCACAGGGTGCCCGCGTGGCCGAGATGCCCGAACTCGCGGAGAAGCTGCCGTGAGCGATGCCCTGTTCCGCGGCTGGCTGCTCGCCTGGATCGTGTGGAGTGCGGTGCCGGTCGGCGCGCTCGTCCTCACCCTGATCCATGCCGTCACCGGCGGACGCTGGGGCGAGGTGCTGGCGCCCGCCTTGCGGCCGGCGATCACCCTGGTTCCCCTCGTCGCCCTCACCTTCCTCGGCGTCGTGCCCGGGCTCGAGGCCGCCTTCCCCTGGGCCGCGGGCACGGGCGCTCAACCCGACGTGCTGCGATACTACCTCGACCCGGCGCTGTTCGGCGCGCGCGCCGCCGTCACTCTGGTAGGCTGGTCGGTGCTCGCATTCCTGTGCCTGACCGGACGGTGCGGCAAGCTCGCCGCCGGCCTCGGCCTCTCCTTCTACGGCCTGACCATCAGCCTCGTGGCCGTGGACTGGATCCTCTCGGTCGAGCCCGGCTTCAATTCCTCCGCCTTCCCCGCGGACGTCGCGCTCCACCAGATCCTCGCCGCGCTGGCCTTCGCCGCCCTGGCGAGCCCGCCGAGCCTCGATGCGCGCGGGGCCTCCGACCTCGCGGGGCTGATGCTCGCGGCCCTTCTCGGCGTGATCTACCTCGAACTGATGTCCTACATCGTCGCGTGGTACGGCGACCTTCCGCCGAAGGCGGCATGGTATCTGAAGCGGGGCGAAAGCCCCTGGAGCGCCGTCCTCGTCGCCAGCCTCGTCATCGGCGGCGTGCTGCCCTTCTTCGCCTTGCTGTTCGCCACGGTTCGAAAAAGCCCTGCCCTGCTGCGCGGCGTCGGCCTGCTCGTGCTCGTCGGCATCGCCGGGCACTTCGCATGGCTCGTCCTGCCCGCCTACGGTGCCGGGGCGGGCCCGGCCGCCATGGCGGCGCTGTTCCTCCTCGCCGGTCTGACGCTGCTTTCTTCGCTCGCCGGCCGGATCCTCGCTCGCCGCACGCGGAGGCTCCGTCATGTCTGACGCCGCCCGCGGCCAGCGCCATTCGCCGGTCTACGACGATGCCGTCGGCCACGCTCCGCCCGGCACCGAAGCGCCGGATGTCCGGCTGAAGCCCCTGTTGCTGACCGGGCTGTTCATCGTCGTCTTCACCGCCGTGACCATCGGGGGCCTGCGCTTCTACTACAACCGCCAGGATCTCGGGCCTCTCGTCCAGGCCGCGCGCACCTTCCCGTCACCCCGGCTGCAACAGAACCCCGAGGCGGACCTCGCGGCGATGCTGCAGGAGCAGCGCGCGAAGCTGGACGGGTACGCCTGGATCGACCGCGACAAGGGGATCGCCCGTCTGCCCATCAGCGAGGCGATGCGGCGTCTCGCCGAGCGGGGCAACGCCGCCTACGCAGCGCCGGTCCAGCCGGAGCGGACGCCGACGCTCGGAAGCCGCGGCGGCGCGTCGAGCGCCGTGCTCTCGCCCGGAGCCGGGCCGGGCGCTGTCAACACGCCCGCCACGATCGAGCCGGGGAAAGGGTTGCCCTGATGCTCGATGCCCTCATCCCCGCCTTCCTGCGACCGGAATCCGCCTCGGTTCAGGCGGCGAAGGTCGATGCGATCTTCATCGGGCTGCTGCTGATTTCCTCGGCCATCGTCCTGCTGGTGGTCGGGTTGGTGGTCACCTTCGCGATCCGGTTCCGCCGGGGCTCGTCGGCCAAGCGCGGCGAGATGCCGAGCCTCGTCTCGCGCGAGTTCGAGATCGGCTGGACGGCGGCGACGCTGTTCATCTTCCTTTTCATCTTCTGGTGGGCGGCCTCGATCGAGATCGGCGCCTTCTCGGCCCCGAAGGACGCCATCGAGATCCACGTCGTCGGCAAGCAGTGGATGTGGAAGACGCAAGGACCGAGCGGCACGCGCGAGATCAACGAGCTGCACGTTCCCGTCGGTGCCCCGGTGCGCCTGCTCCTGACCTCGCAGGACGTGATCCACTCGTTCTACGTCCCGGCCTTCCGCCTGAAGCGCGACGCCCTGCCCTATCAGCAGACCGAAACGTGGTTCCAGGCGACCAAGACCGGGACCTACCACCTGCTCTGCACCGAATATTGCGGCACCGACCATTCGCGCATGCTCGGCCGGGTGATCGTGATGGAGCCGCAGGACTACGCGCAGTGGCTCACCAAGCAGCCGGAGCGGGACGGGCTCGCCGAACTCGGCGAGCGGCTATTCTCCGAGCGCGGCTGCTCCGGATGCCATAATGCGGGCTCGAAGGTGCACGCGCCTTCGCTCGCGGGCATCTGGGGCCAGTCGGTGCCGCTGGAGGGCGGGCGCACGGCCACCGTCGACGAGGCCTACATCCGCGACTCGATCCTCCAGCCGCAGCGCGACGTGGTGGCCGGCTACGAACCGATCATGCCGAGCTACGAGGGCAAGCTCTCCGACGGCGAGATCCAGGCGCTGACCGCCTATATCCGCCACGGCACCGACCGGTTCGACCTGATCGGCTCGCTCAACCTCGCGCCCGCGCAGAACATCTGCGCACCCGGCGAGACGACGCAGGAGAGTGCGCCGAACCAATCCCTGCGCAGCCCCGCCATGGTGCCCGGCGCGCCCGCCTCGGGAGACACGCCGCCATGACGCGCAACCCATCCGTCGCCGGGAGCCTTCGATGAGCGGCGCCTCGTCCGATGCCTCGACGCTGGCCAATCCGCGTGAGCTGGATCTGGGGCTGCCGGTCAGCTACCTCGCCGAGGGGCACAGCGTGCGCTCTTGGCTGTTCACCACCGATCACAAGCGCATCGCGATCCTCTACGCGCTGTCGATCACGTTCTTCTTCTTCATCGGCGGCGCGGCCGCCACGCTGGTGCGGCTGGAGCTGTTCACGCCGCAGGGCGACGTCGTCGGGGCGGACACCTACAACAAGCTGTTCTCGCTGCACGGCATCGTCATGGTGTGGTTCTTCCTCATCCCGTCGATTCCGACGACGATGGGGAATTTCCTGCTGCCGCTGATGATCGGCGCGCGCGACCTCGCCTTCCCCAAACTCAACCTGATTTCGTGGTATCTCAACTTGGCCGGAGGGCTCCTGACGCTCGCCGCCGTGCTGGCGGGCGGCATCGACACCGGCTGGACCTTCTACGTCCCCTACTCGACGGTGTTCTCGAACACCTTCGTCACGCTCGCCGTGCTCGGCGTCTTCGTCTCCGGCTTCTCGACCATCGCCACGGGCGTCAACTTCATCGCCACGGTGCACTACCTGCGGGCCCCCGGCATGACCTGGTTCCGCCTGCCGCTCTTCGTCTGGTCGATGTACACGACGAGCCTGATCTTCGTACTCGCCACGCCGGTGCTCGCCCTGACGCTGATCCTCGTCATCGCCGAGCGGACCTTCGGCCTGCCGATCTTCGATCCGGCCCGCGGCGGCGATCCGATCCTGTTCCAGCACCTGTTCTGGTTCTACTCGCACCCGGCCGTCTACATCATGATCCTGCCGGCCATGGGCGTGATCTCGGAGGTCATCACCTGCTACGCCCGGCGGCGGATCTTCGGCTATTCCTTCATGGTCTACGCCCTGGTGGCGATCGCGGTGATCGGCTTCTTCACCTGGGGGCACCACATGTTCACCTCAGGCATGTCGCCCTTCGCCGCACTGGTCTTCTCGTTCCTGTCGTTCATCGTTGCGGTGCCCTCGGCCATCAAGGTGTTCAACTGGACCGCCACGCTCTACCGCGGCCAGATCGGCTTCGAATCGCCGATGCTCTACGCCCTCGGCTTCCTCGGCCTCTTCACCATGGGCGGGCTCACCGGCCTATTCCTGGCCTCGGTGCCGATCGACGTGCACGTGCAGGACACCTACTTCGTCGTCGCGCATTTCCACTACATCATGGTCGGTGCCTCCGTGTCGGCCTACTTCGCCGGCCTGCACTTCTGGTGGCCTAAGGTGACGGGGCGGATGTACCCCGAGAGCTGGGCGCGCTTTGCCGCCCTGCTGATGTTCTTCGGCTTCAATCTCACCTTCTTCCCGCAATTCATCGCCGGCTATCTCGGCATGCCGCGGCGCTACTATTCCTATCCGCCGGAGTTCCAGGTCTGGAACGTGCTCTCCTCCTCGGGCGCAGCGGTGCTCGCCGTCGCCTATCTGATGCCGCTCGGCTACCTGACCTGGTCGCTGTTCTACGGCAGCCGCGCCCTCAACGACCCCTGGAACGCCTCCGGCCTCGAATGGCGCACCACCTCGCCGCCGCCGCGGCAGAACTTCTTCGGCAATCCGCAGGTTCTTGCGCCGCCCTACGACTACCACCCGGAGGCGACGCCGCCGGGTGACGAGCCGCGCATCGCCGAGGAAGGGGCGCTGACGTGAGCGCGGGCGGCGACCTCCTCGACGAGACGGCCGCGCGGCACCTGCGCGAGCCCTGGGACCAACTCCGCCTCGCGGAGGGCCGCGCCTTCGCCCTTCAGCGCGCGGGGGCAACCTTCGGTATCTGGATCTTCATCGCCAGCGAAGTGCTCTTCTTCGGCGCTCTCTTCCTGCTCTACACCGCGATGCGGCTGGAGCACGCCGCCGATTTCGCCGCCGCCGCGCGCGAGACCAACATCGTCTACGGCACGCTCAACACTGCCCTCCTCCTGACCAGCGGGCTCTGCGCCGCGATCGCCTCGCAGGCCTCGGAGCGGGAAGGTTTGCGCCGCCTGACCCTCTGGTGCCTCGCCCTCACCGCCGGGCTCGGCCTCGCCTTCATGGTGGTGAAGGGGCTGGAATACCGCGAGGACATCGAGCGGCACCTCGTGCCCGGCGCCGGCTTCGCCCTGAAGGAGCGGGCGACCCAGCTCTTCTTCGGCTTCTATTGGCTCTCGACGGCAATCCACGCCATCCACCTGTCGATCGGCATCGGCCTCGTGCTGCGCCTGATCTGGAAGGAGTGGCGGGCGCCGGGTTTCCTGTTCGAGAGCCCGCAGGTCGAGGTGGCGATGCTCTACTGGGGGTTCGTCGACATGATCTGGATCGTGCTCTACCCGATGCTCTATCTCGACGGGCGCGGCGGATGAGCGGGCGCCCTCGAAAAGCCGCCGACGGAATCTGGCTGCGCGGCCTCGTCGTCTGGGCGCTGCTGCTCGCCCTTCTGGGCGCGAGCCTCGTCGCGGCCTACGCCGTGCCCGCGCCGTGGACGGCGGCGATCAACTTCGGCATCGCCGCGACCCAGGCCGGCCTCGTGGCCCTGCTGTTCATGCGGCTCGACCGGGCCGACGCCCTGGTCCGGCTCGCCGCCGCCTGCGGCCTGTTCTGGCTCGCCATCCTCTTCGTGCTGACGCTGACCGACACCCTGAGCCGTCTCGCCAACAGTTGAGTCCGCGGTATCGCCCCAGCTCATTGAACGCGACGCGGCGGAGACGGCGACGGCGTGGAGCGGATCGACCGTGTTGAACGACAGAGCAGTCGTCGCTTGATCCGTCCGGACAGGCGAGGGCCGCGCTGACGTTCGGGCCGGGCCCGTCGGGTTTGTCCAACACCGGATTGTAAACCGTGATTGCATGAAAGCGACGGTGAACAGAGTTTTTGCCTCACCAACACAGTTAATGGTTCGTCTCCAGAGCCGGTCGATTGCGAAAACACGCAGAGCGCTGGTGTCACTGACCTGCAGGCCGATCGCTTATGCAGAATTGTCCTCGATTTCTTGTGGTCGGCGGCCACGCACCGCGGTGAATTTAACATTCTTTAAGGGGCGAAACGGATCCTCGGGTGACTATGAGGACCCTCCCGATGTTGAAGATCGTTTCGGCTGTTGCCTTCAGCGCAGCTCTCATTCAGTTCGCTGCGCCCGCGAGCGCACAGGATCTGTCCGCCCTGATGGCCCGATCCGACGCGACGATGCAGGACTTCGAGAATTCGGCCCTGCGCAACACGATGAACCGCACATCGGCCAGCCTCGACACGCCCGCTCCGACCGGCATGCAAGGCAATGCCTTCTACGGCGTGCAGGACGGCCAGTATAACCGGATCGACGCGACCCAGACCGGGACCGGCAACCTGATCCGCATCACGCAGACCGGCTTGTCGAACGCGGCGGTCATGACGCAGTCGGGATCCTTCAACCAGATCATCCTGCGGCAGAGCCGCTGACACCGGACCCCGCGCGCGATCCCGCCCCGGGATCGCGTTCCACGACCGTCTTCGGAAGACACGGCGGCGCGATGCGGAGGACGGGTCAGTACCGGCTATAGTTCAGGCAGGGCGCGGCCGGGCTGAGCAGGGCGGCGCAGGGTCCTCCCACCCCGACCCTGAGGGCGCCGCCGGCTGCGGCGCGGAGTTGCGCCGTCGATAACGGTGCGTTGGCGCCGTCCGTCGCCCGCCCCGTCTTCTTCCCCTCGGCCGGAGCCTCCGGGCGCGTCGAGATCCGGGTCGTGGCCAGATCGGGCGTGCCGCCGAACAGGGAGAGGGACGTGGTGAAGGATGCGGTCTGGAGCGGCCAGCCGCTTCCGGCCGGGCGGTAAGTCGCCGTGTTCACGCCGGTGATGCTGGCGACGTAGTCCACCGTCTCCCGCGGCAGTTCCAGACGGCCGAGCAGCCACGCATCGACCCGGCCGGGCCCGGCATTGTAGGCGGCGGCGGCCAGGGCCCAGTTGCCGTAACGGAGCCGCAGATCCCGCAGAAGCTCGGCCGCCTTCGGAATCGCCTGGAAGGGATCGAACGGATCGCCGAGGCCGCGCTCGGCCGCCGTCGCAGGCATGAACTGGGCGATACCGAGCGCGCCCTTCGGGCTCACGGCGACCGGATTGAGCCCGCTCTCGCGCTTCAGCAACCGCAGCAGAAAGTCGGCCGGAACCCCGGTGCTGGCAGCGGCCTGATCGATCAGGGTCGAGATCGCGGAGACCGGAACCGTTGCCGGGCGCATGAGCGGAACGGCGGGCTCGATCCTCTCGACGATCGCCACGCCGCCGGGGCCAGTCGGCTCGATCGCGCTTGCGACCTGCATCGTCGCGGTCAGATCCAGCACCGGCATCCGGGCGCGGAGATCGGCGCGCGCCTGAGACCCCATCAAGACGCTCGCGGCGAGGGCCGGCCCGATCCATCGGTGCGCGCCGGACATGGTCTCAGTTCTTCGCGACGACGACGGCTTCCGGGACGACTTCGGCGCTCGCGCTCGCGACCGGCAGCGGCTTGTCCCGCTCGATGTATTCTTGAAGCAGGCGCTGGCCGACATCCTGATCGCGGAACTTCCAGAGTCCCTTGCGGACGCCCTCCATCAGGGTCGCGTAGACCGCCAGTTCGATGGATTCGCGGACGGCGAACTGCGTCGGCTCGTTGCGCGTCACGCCGGCATCGAACTCGAACAGCTTGTTGACCGCGACGTAGCGGAACGTGTTGGTGGAAAGTCCGATCGAGTAGATGGTTTTCGTCGTCGTGACGCTGGTCAGCACCTCGCCCGACTGGACGGAGACGATGCGCATGCCGACCGTGACCACATCGCGCCGATAGCGGATGTCGCCGCCGATGCCGAGATAGCGGGCGCCGATGCCGCCGGTGACGAAGTTGGCGTCGTAGGCGAGGATGCCGCCCTCGACCAGCAGGCCGGCGAAGCGAATCGGCGGAAGCGGCTTGGCTTGATCCTGATCGAATTCCTGGCGGGTGGCGCGGATGAGCTGCCGCTCCTGCAGGATGTTGGCGAGGCTTCCGCGCTCCACGACCCGGAACCAGCGCCCGCCGCCGGTGCGGCGCAGGGCATCGACGAGGAAGGCAGCGCCGCCCTGCGTCACGGCGCGGGAGAACTCCGCGAAGTTGTCGCTGGGCTTATTCTGCCCGGTCAGGTCCGGGAAGCTGTAGACCGCGAGATCAACGGCCTTGGCCGGGGGCGGCAGCAGGGCGAGGTCGAGCCCCGTCGGCGACGTCTCGGTGACCGAAGGCGCCTCACTGAGCGGTTCGCGCCCACCGACCGGCACGCAGCCGCCGAGACTGAGCGCGGCGGCGACCAACAGGCCGGCAGCGAGGGGACGAAGAGGGAGGGTTTCAGCCCACATCACGATCAGGATTCCGACCAAGACCAGGCTGCTTGGCGCAGCTTCCGGTCATCCTGTTGAAAGATTTGCATCGGTCGCTCGCACGCATCGATCGGACAAGGCCGCTTCACCGCGGGGCAGGGGCGACCATCGCGACGGCGTGCCCGCGTCAGGGCCCTGCCGGGACGACGACCTCTGTGTTCGTCTGCCCGTCATTGATCGTCACTCTGACGTTCGGTCCGATGCGCTCGAAGTTGATCGTCGTTCCCTGGAAGCTGAACGTGCCGCTCGGCTGCGCATTCTCCCCGAAAATTGCGCGGGTGATCTGGTTTGCGAGCGAACTGTAGAGCTGCGACTGCAATTGCTGGGCGAAGATCTGGCTCGGCGAGAGGTCGCTGAAACGTGAAAGACTGCTATTCGTGCTGAAGAGCTGCGTCTCGCGCTGCTGGCGCGCCTGAGGGATGTTCTGCGCCGAGGCCTCCGATTGCAGCCATGCCCCGTTGAGCGGGCTGCCGCCGAAAGCCGGGTTCACCGGCTGATAGATCAGGTTTCCCGCGGCGGCTGCACCGGCTGAACTCAGCAAGACGGCGAGGGCGAGCGGTAGGCACGTCTTCATGGTCAACGTCCAACTCTTTCGGAATGGAAGTGCCCGCGTCAACGGGTGCGAACCTGCATCACGGTGATGCTCTTGGCGGCGCCGGCTTGGCTCACGTCAGCCGAGAGGCCGCTGCCGAGCTGATTGACGACGACATCGCGCCCCGCCGGGAGCGTGCCGGTCGCGACGTTGCCGTTGCCGACCTGCTGCACCGCCAGACTCGTCCCCGGTCCGGAGCTCGAGGCTCCGATGACGGTGAGATCGGCTTGGTTGGCGTTGCCGACCTGCTGGAGATCGAAACGGATGGTGTTCCCATTCAGGCTGCCCTGGGCAACATTGCCCGCACCCTGCTGGACGATCCGGCCGGTATTGTCGTTCCCGATCGCTTGCAGCGCGGCGACGTTGCTCGGTCCGGTCTGGTCGATCAGCGTCACGTTACGATCGCCGGACTGCCGGTTGACGGCGACCTGACCGTTTCCGACCGCCGTCGCGCCGTCCGGGCGCAGGACCGGAATCGAGAGGCGAACGTCTCCGATCGTCGCGTACTCCACGACAACCTGGGTGGGCACCGATCCGGTGCCGACGACCGGTGTGCTGTCGAACGGCTGCGCGAACGCCAAGTTTGCAGTTACGGTGAACAGGAGCGCCGAGAAAACACCGATGATGAAAGCGTTCCGTGCTGAATGACCCGAAGCTCTGTTCATCCTTCGATTCTCCGCAGCGGCATCAACAATCCTGCAGGAGGCGTTGACGCGTGATATGTAGTATTAGACGATCTAACAGTCCGTTAAGCCACACTCCAACGGATGGTATGAAGTTTTGAACTGATCGTGGTCAATCTTCCATAGGGATGGTCCTGTCAGAGTCAACATGCCTTCCGGAGGGTTGGGCGGCCTAACGTATGATGGCTTTCTCGGCGTGACGCGGAAGTCACAGCGGCACCGGAGATCCCTCGACGTCGCCGACGCGGGTCACCTGGGACGCCCGGAGCCTCGGCATCACAATGGATCCGCAGCCTCGGGGCCGCTGCGCTCGCAGCGATAGGTGGCTTGGTCGCCGGCCTCGACGATGAGAATGGCGCGGTAGCGAGCCTGGGGCTCCATCGAAAGCGACACTCCATGCATTCGTGCGACGGCACCCGGTTCGAGGGAGAAGGCCGCCTGTTGGCTGACCTGGGTCCTCCCAGATGGGCCGTCCTTCATCACCCTGAGGCGGTAGAGGCCCCGCTGCACGCTGTTGGCCCGGATCTCGGCCAGGATCTCGACCTGCATGCCGGCGCGGTGTTCCGACAGGCTGCAGGCGAGAGGCGGCGGTGGAAGGTCGGCCGGCATCGTTCCGCCCTGCTGCGTCAGCCCATCTCCTCCTCGCGTGAGGCGGAAATGGAGAAAGGTGCAGCCCCTCGCCGAGGCGAGAGGCTGCATTCGTCTGCCTGACGGCGATTCAGCGCTGGCGGATGGTCGCGCTGTTCGAGTTGCCGGTCTGCGTGCTCAGGATGTTGCTCAGGTTGGCAGCCTGCGTCGCCGTGATCTGGTTGTAATCACCGACCTGGGCGACGGTCATGGTGCTCGCCGGGGCATTGTTCTGGGTCAGATTGGCCTTGTTCACGTTGCCGACCTGACCGAGGTAGATCCCGGAGCCGCTGGCGTTGGCCTGAAGCAGGGTCGCCACGTTGCCGGTTCCGTCAAGCTGCGTCACCTGGGCGGTCGCATAGTCGGAAGAGCGCTGCGTCACGGTTGCGGTGTCGCCGCTGCTTGCCTGCTCGACGAAGATGGTGCTGCCCGTGAGATTGCTCTGCTTCAACGTTGCGGAGTTGTTGTCTCCCCACTGGATCGCAAGGATATTGCTGCCATGCGCCTTGTTCTGCTCGCTGAACAGATCGTTGGCGTTGCCGAACTGATACGTCAGGCTCGACGAACCGGTCGAAGCGTTCTGGTTGATCCGAGCCCGGGAGTCATACCCGGTCTGCGCGATCCCGGCATACGAGTAATCCGATCCATTGGTTTGCAGGATCGAGGCTTCCGAAACCGTGCCGGTCTGCACGATGGCAGCCAGGGCACCCGCGCTGTTGATCTGCGCGACGCCGGCGAGGTTGTTGTCGCCCAGCTGTCCGATCTCGATGGCCGCACCCTTGGTCGTTCCCGACTGATAGGCTGAAGCGATTTGGAAGCTTACACCCTGCTGCCCAATGAAGATCGACGAATCGACCGCATTCCGCTGCTCCGCCAGGGCATCGAGCCTCAAGGAAGCGCCGTCCTGCTCGATCTTCACCGTGCTGAAGCGGCTATCGACCTGCTGAGAGGCTGCATAGTTATTGTCGTTGGACTGCTTGATGTCGATGCTGCTGTACTCGCCACGAGTCTGATCGGTCGCGAAGTTGTTCGTATTGCCGATCTGCTCGATGGTAAGGCTGTTGGCGTTGCCGGACTGCTTGGCCTGCGCGATGACGATATCACCCGTGCCGTTGCCGTTGTTGTTGCCTTCCTGGGTGATGTTGGCCGAGCCGTTCGTGCCCGACTGGGTCAGATCGAGGACGTTGCCCTCGCCGCTCTGGTTCGTGGTCGCGGTGTTCCACTCGGCTGCCAGAACCGGCGAGGCGATCAGGAGGGCCAGCGCGCTGACGGTCGCGATCGAAAGATGCTTCATAACGGATCCCCTTTGGTTGGTCTTCGAACCAAGAACCGGGCGGCTGCTTTTACCGGTCATCAACCGGTTCGGCCGCTTTGCCGGCTGCGTCGAGCTGTTGTTAACGAGGCGTTAAATACGAGAGGCGCGATCGAGCCGCATCCTTCATTCGAAGGATAAGATGCCGTTTTGAATGGAAACGGATCGTTTACGTTAATGTGATGGCAAAATTTGCGTCGATCCCTGCCTTTACTTCTTTAGATCCGTCCTCGATTGGCGATAGATTTGAAGCGATATCGAGCCGCACCGCATAGCATCTATTGGCTATTCATGGTGGTTTGTTCCACCTGAAGTGGTGTCACCTAAAATATCAAATGTTGCGAATTGCTTCCGTTTCACCGTCTTTGGCCGCGATTTGCTGGAAAAGACCTCATACGGTCGTTGATTGTTTTACAAACATAGAAGCCCATCGATTGCAGGTCTGCGATTTTATGCAAATCCCCATCACAGCTGCGCTTGTCGATGCGTAGTTTTCCGTTATGCGAAACCGCACTTCCGCTGTCATGGCAGAGAGTGGCGCCGGGGCATCACTGGATCTATATCGCAAATGCCACGGCTGATTGCGCTTGAAGGCTCCCATCTCGGACAGATATTGAGTATGGAGAATCGGGTTGCAGATATGCTCAGTCGAAAGAGTGAAGCCTGCATAATATGCCAGATAAGTATGCTCTGCTTGATGTTCTCGATAGAGTCGGTTCTGCCGCCGTACTGATACATTGCCGTGGGAGGACGACGGATTTCAACGTGCTCGCGCGGCGGATCATTTCGGAAGCCCCCCATGACCCGGCAGTTCCTGTTGCGGAGCCGTTCACAAGCCGGATGATCCAGAACGCACTGACGGAGCCGTTCGGCACGGTCGAACTCGAGCGTCCGCGGAGCGACCAGCGGCTGGTCTTCCAGGCGATGGACATCACGGCGATGGGTGAGCCCCATCGCCTGCTGATCCTAATCGATCTGGCGATCCGGACCGACGTCTATGCCCCCGCGCTCGAGAAGATCTTCGGGCTCACGGCGGCGGAAGGACGCTTGGCGGCGGAACTCAGCCGGGGCATCCCCCTGGCTACGATCGCGCAGAGCCGCAATGTGAGCATCACCACGCTCCGCACGCAGCTCGCGTCGATCTTTGGCAAGACCGGAACCTCGCGCCAGCCCGAGTTGGTGGCGCTGCTCTCGCGCGTCTGTCAGTTTTCGGCTGTGGCGGATGTGGTGCGATGAGGTGAACCGACCGGTGCTCACTTGCATTGCGCGCGGGTTCGTCCATCTACGGCCGCCTCGCAGTGACGGTTCGGCCGGCAAGACACCCATCGCAAGGCTTCCCGCGAGCATTTTTCGGTGCAAGGGCCTCGTCTCTCTTCGATGGGGCTTCGATCACCGCCGCTGCATTCGCATTTCGGCAACGGAGTCTGAAAATGCGCGGGACCATCCAGAAAAATGGCCGGGTACGACTGTCCGATAGTGGTTGAGGCGGAAAAACCCGGCTATGTCGGCGCTCCGCATCCCGTCTCCGGTTCGATCCGGGGAACGGGACACGGGCGGGTAAGGGGAGAGTTCGACGGATGACGCGGATTGTGGCGGGGCCTGCGGCGCACTCGGCCGTTCCCGGAGTTGGGCTCTCCTACGCCCTGGCCTGTCTCGGCTGGGCCGGGCTGTTTCTCTCCGCCGCGTCCGCCCAGGAGGCGAAGCCGGCTCCGGGAGAAGCGGCCAAGGCCGGGTGCGACGCCAACTGCGCCCGTCAGGCCATTCCGGCGGCGATCCAAGCCTGCGTGCCGGGGATCGAGCGCCAAGCGCCGACGGACTTCGAGTGGATGAACCGGCCGACCGGTACCATCTTCCAGGAAGCGGAGCCGCCGTCCGGCGCCGAAACCGTCGTGAAGTACCGCGGCGACTCGGTGCGCTTCCTCAATCCGCAGGGCCAATGGGTCCGCATCACCTATGAGTGCGAATACGACACGGCCGGAAAATCCGTCCGTGGCGTGAAGGTTCGCCTCGGGCGCATCGACGGGAAGGGCGCGAACACGGCCGCCGCCGCGCTGCCCGCCGGCTCGTCCGCTGCCGCCGCACGCCCTCCCGCTGCGACGACGTCGCCACCGCAGGTACAGGTCAAGCGGCCGCGCCCAAGCGAGCCGAGCGAGGTTGAAATTCGCCAAGTCGCGCCGTCAGCCGGGCGCTGAGTGAGATCCGGCTCGCTCGGATCGGTATCGCGGATCGGGAGGCCATCGATGCGACGAACCTTGACTGCTCTCGCCGCCCTGTCCGCGGTGGCGCCCGTGACGGCGATGGCGCAAGCCATCACCAATGTGAACGACTGCACCTTCATCACGGATCCGATCGCGGTCAGGCGCTGCATCGACGGGTTTCAGCTCCGCGGGCCGGCGGCGCAATACCCGCAATCGGCACCGATTCCGCCGATCGAAACGCCGGCCCAGGCGGAGCGCAACCAGCTCGACAGCCGAACCCCGCCGAATGCGAGCTACAAGGACTCGCCCGGATGGTTGGGGGAGAGCGGTACCCCGCCGGGCCCGCCCGCCAAGGCCTCACCCTCGAAGAGCAATGCCGCCAAGAGTTCGGCGCACGAGAACCCCGCGGCGAAGACCAACGTCATCGATCTGAACCAGTGATACGGCTCGCGCTCGATCGGAGCGGAAGCCGTAACGGCCAGCCCGCGCGGCGCTCGAGCGGAGACCCGATCTGCCACCCCGAACGGATCGATCGGTTTGAGTATGAGGACGGCTCAGACCCTCTCGCCGCCGAGTACCAACCGCAGTGAGCGGGCCAGCTCGTCGCGCCGATAGGGCTTGTTGAGCACCGGAAGTTCGCCGCGGCCGAGGACCTGGCCCTCGTCGAGATTCGCCACATAGCCCGAGGTCAGCAGGATCTTGATGTCCGGGCGCACCCGCCGCGCCTCGACGGCGAGTTGCGAGCCGTTCATCCCGCCGGGCATGACGACATCCGAGAACAGGATGTCGATGCGTTCGACGCCGTGCAGATGCTCCAGCGCCTCCGCGGCGTTGCGTGTGACGATGACCCGGTAGCGCAGTTCCTCCAGGCTCTCCACGGCCATGCCGAGAACCTGCTCGTCATCCTCGACGAGCAGCACCGTCTCGCCTTCGCCGGCCCGGCGCAGCGGGATGGCGCCGACCGGCCCTGTCCCGACCTCCTCGCCGGCCGGATCGGTCGAGCGCGGGAAGTACAGGCTCACCGTCGTGCCCCTGCCGACCTCCGTTTCGATCTGCGCGAAGCCCTTGGCGCTGCGGGTGAAGCCGTAGACCTGGCTGAGCCCGAGTCCGGTGCCCTTGCCGACCTCCTTGGTGGTGAAGAAGGGCTCGAAGACCCGCTGGAGCTTGTCCGGCGGGATCCCGCTCCCGGTATCGGCCACCGAGACGACGACGTAGGGACCCGGCGGCACGCCCCTGTCGGCGACCGTGGCGGTCCCGAGCCGGACGTTGCGGCTCGTCACCACGATCCGCGCAGGCCCGTCGCTGCCTTCCAGAGCGTCGCGCGCGTTGACGATCAGGTTCAGCACAGCCGATTCGAACTGCGCCGGGTCGATGCGAATCGGGTCCAGCGCCGGATCGAGATCGAAGGTCAGTTCGACGGCCCCCGTCGCCGCGCGCTCGGCGAGCGGGCGGAAGTCCAAGAGCAGGCGGTTCGGGTTGAGCGTCTGCGGCCGCAGCATCTGGCGGCGCGAGAAGGCGAGGAGCTGCTGGGTGAGCTGCTCGCCGCGGCGTGCCGCTCCCATCGCCGCCTCAGCCAACCGCTTCACCCGGTCGGTCTGCTCGGGGCGGCGCAGCATCATGTCGAGGCCGCCAACGATGACGGTGAGCAGGTTGTTGAAATCGTGGGCTACGCCGCCGGTGAGCTGGCCGATCGCCTCCATCTTCTGCGCTTGGCGCAGGGCCTCCTCGGTGATGTGCTGCTCGGTGCGGTCCATCAGGATGCCGGCGATGCGCAGCGGCCGGCCGTCGGCGTCGCGCTTGACCTGCCCGCGCATGGCGATCCAGCGGATCGCTCCGTCCACGCGCCGGATGCGGCATTCGAAGTCGAGCTTGCTCGTCTCAGCCACGCTCGCGAACGCCTCCGCGACGGTGTCGCGATCCTCCTCGACGACGTGATCGAGGAACGACTCGCGATCCCAGGCACGCCCGCTGCCCTCGTAGCCGAACACGGCGTCGAAGCCTGGCGAGCGGCGGTGGATGCCGGTTTCCGTATCGATGTCCCACGAACTCATGCCAGCGGCGTCGAGGGCGAAGGCCAGGGTCTCGTGGGCGGCTTCGACCTCGCGGGTCCGTTCGGCCACGCGCCGCTCGAGTTCCTCGTTGGCACGCCGAAGCTGATCCTGAGCCCGCTCCCGCTCCAGAAGGTGTTCCCGGGCTTGGTACTGGCGGCGGCGCGCGCGCAGCGACGAGACGACGGCGCTGGTCAGCGTCTCCGCGTTGATCGGACGCTCCAGCAGGACCACGTTGCCGAGCCGCTTCAGCGAATCCGCCGCGCGTTGGGTGCGCGGACCGGCCTGACGGGTCGCCAGAACGATGAAGGGAAAGTCCGACCAGGGTGGTTGCGCGTCGAGCCAACCCGAGAGGGGCTGCATGTCGCTGTCGGCCAGGGCCTCCTCGGTGACGATCGCGGACCCGGCGCCGGCCCGGAGGCAAGACACCCATTCCGTGACATCCGCGCAGACGGCGGCGGCGAGCCCGGCGCGGTCCAGCACCTGTTCGATCACCGCGGCGTCGCGTCCGCGGGGAGCCAGGATCAGAACCCGCTCCTCGGGCGACGGCATCAGGCGTCGTCCCCCGGCGCGTCCGGTCCGCGCAGCATCGCCACCCGGCCGCGATAGGCCGGCAGCCCGGTGAGCACGCCCTCGAAATCGGTCAGCGCCTCGCCGACGCGAAGCCCCTCCGCGGAGATCCGCAACTCGCGGATCGTCCGCTCGTGAACGTTGACGCGGCTCTTCACCACTGAGAGCGCGGTGCGGATCTCGCCGGCGGCCTCGAAGAAGCGGAACAGCAGGATGCAGTCGCTGAGATAGCTCAGGTCGATATCGGTGCGGACCTCGCCGACGACGCCGTGCTGGCCGAGAACCAGGAGCGTCGTCACGCCGGTCTGGTTCAGGTAGCTCAGAAGTTCGTGCATCTGCAGGACGAGATGTTCCTCGCCCGGCATCGCATGCAGGTAGGCGTTCAGGCTATCGATGGCCACGAAGGTCGAGCCGCGTTCCTCGACCGCCTCCCGGACCAGCGCCGCGAACTCGCCGGGTGACAGCTCGGCGGGGTCGATCTGCGTGAGCGTGAGCCGCCCGGCCTCGATATGCGGCGCGAGATCCATGCCGAGCATCGTGGAGCGCGCCAACACGGTCGCGAGCCCCTCATCGAAGAGGTAGTAGGTCGCCGTCTCGCCGCGTTCCAGGGCGGCCAGCATGCAGCGCACGCCTGTCGTCGTCTTGCCGACGCCGGAGGGGCCGAGCAGGAGCGTGTTGGTGCCGGGCACGAGGCCGCCGCCCAGCAACAGGTCCAGCTCGGCCGTGCCCGTGGAGCGCGCTCCGGGATCGAAGGCCGCGTGATGCTCGGCGGCGATGAGGCGCGGGAAGACCAGGATGCCGCCGGTCTCGACGACGAAATCGTGGTAGCCGCCACGGAATTTGATGCCGCGCATCTTCACGATGCGCAGGCGCCGACGTTCGGAGCCGAACTCGCGCGGCGCCTGGTCGAGAGAGATCACGCCGTGGGCGATGCTGTGAAGCTGGAGGTCGCCCGCTTCCGAGGTGCGGTCGTCGAGCATCAGCACGGTGCAGGATCGCCGGGAGAAGAATTGCTTCAGCGCCAGGATCTGGCGCCGGTAGCGCAGCGGGTTCTGCGCCAGCAGGCGCAGCTCCGAGAGGCTGTCGAACACCACGCGGTCGGGCTTGAGGCTCTCGACCCGGGCGATGACTTCGCGGACCGTCTCGCCGAGTTCGATCTCGGAAGGATGCAGGATGGATTGCTCGCTGTCCGGGTCGAGGCCCATCTCGTTGACGAGTTCGTAGAGTTCGACGCCGTCGAGCGACCAGCCATGGCTGGCGGCCGCCGCGCGCAGCTCGTCGGCCGTCTCCGACAACGTGACGTAGAGGCTGCGTTCGCCGCGTGCCGCGCCGTCGAGCAGGAACTGCAGGGCGAGTGTGGTCTTCCCGGTGCCCGGCGTCCCCTCCAGCAGATAGAGCCGGTCCGGCGTCAGGCCGCCGCAGAGAACTTCGTCCAGGCCTCTGAGGCCGGTTGAAATTCGGGTCTTCGAACCCGGTCGGGTCCCTACTCCCTCACTCATCGGCTCCGACGAAGCTCCTCTACCGTCTCGGCTTTCCCGCCGGGGGGCCGCAGCCGTCCATGCATGCTGGCGATAACACACGGCCGAAGCGGTCGCCCCATCGCCAGAAGGACATCTCTTTAACGAGGCAGTTTGCTCCCGGCTCCGCGGTCGTGGCGCGTCGGGCGGACCAGACCGGCGGCTTAGGCGCCGTCGCCCGTTCGCCCGGCCCGTCCGTGCCGCGGACTGATTGCCTTGCACAGCGCCTGCGAGACCTGCTCGGCCGAGTATGGCTTCTGCACGAGTTCGAAGCCGTGCGCGCCTTCAAGAGCGAGGACGTGGCTGTATCCGGAGGTCAGGATCACGGGCAGGTTCGGATGCGTGCGGCGCAGCCGCTTGGCCAGCTCGATCCCGCCCATGCCCGGCATCACGACGTCGGAGAACACCGCCTCGAACGCCGCCCCTTCCGTTCCGAGCGCGTCCAGGGCCTCCTCGGCATTCGCCGCCCAGCGCGTTTCGAATCCGAGATCCTGGAGGATCTGCGTCGCAAATCGGCCGACCTCGACATTGTCCTCGACGACCAGGATCCGCTGGCCCGCTCCGATCGGCGGCGCATCGCCCTCGCTCCCGGTCACCTCCCGATCCTGCACGGCCTCCGTCTCGGGCAGGTAGAGGGTGAAGGTGGTGCCGCGTCCCACGGCGCTCTCGACCGAGACATCGCCGCCGGACTGCTTGGCGAAGCCGAAGACCTGGCTGAGCCCGAGGCCGGTCCCGCGGCCCACCTCCTTGGTCGTGAAGAAGGGCTCGAAGATGCGGCCGATCCGGTCGGGCGGGATGCCCGAGCCGGTATCCGCCAGCGCGATCGCGGCGAACGGCCCGGGCCCACCCGCATGCCCGCGGATCGGCGGCATCGACACCGAGCAGGCGAGCCGCAGCGTCAGGGTCCCCTCCCCCTCCATGGCGTCGCGGGCATTCACCGCCATGTTGATGAGCGCCGTCTCGAACTGGCTGATATCCGCACGCACGAAGCAGAGCGTTTCGAGCCCCTCCGTCACCACCCGGATGCGGGCGCCGGTCACCGTATCGATCATGTCGGCGACGGCACGCAGCCGCGCGGCGACCTCGAACACCTCGGGCTTGAGCGTCTGGCGGCGGGCGAAGGCGAGGAGCTGCCCCGTCAGCTTGGCGGCACGGTCGACCGTCTCGGAGACGGCGTCGAGATAGCGCGCCTTGCGCGCCTCCGGCAGTTCCGGCCGGCGCAGGAAGTCGATGGACGAGCGGATGATGGTGAGCAGGTTGTTGAAGTCGTGGGCCACACCCCCGGTGAGTTGGCCCACCGCCTCCAGCTTCTGCGACTGGCGCAGGGCTTCCTCGGCCTGCCGCTGCTCGGTGATGTCGCGGCCGAAGCCGAAGAGCAGATCCTCCCCCGGCACGACGGTCCAGGAAACGTGGCGCGGCCCGCTTCCCTTGGTGAGGAGGGTCAGCTCGACATCGCCGGAGAGCGGCGTGGCGGCGCGCAGCATCAGGTCGGAGGCGGCCTGCTCCCGCTGCTCCGGGGCGACGAAGTCGAGCAGGTTGCGCCCGACGGTCTCCTGGTCCGTCCAGCCCAGCGAGCGGGTCCAGGACGGATTGACGGACCGGATCTCGCCGTCGTGGCGCGCGACGAACTTCAGGACCGGCGAGAGGTTCCAGATGCGGTCGCGGGCCTTCTCCTGCTCGGCGACCTGCGCCTCGAGCTGCTGCGCCCGCGAGGCGAGCAATTCCTCGGCGTGCTTGCGGCCGGTGATGTCCTGCACGAACACGTAGAGGCCGACGACCTCTCCGGCCTGGTTGCGGCTCGGCATGTAGCGCAGGTCGGCTTCGCGCGGCTGCCCATCCGGCCGCGGCCAGCTTCGCTCGAACTGCACGTCCGATCCGGCCAGGGCCCGTTCGATGTACGGGCGGCGAGCCTCGAACTCTTCGGTGCCGAGAAGGTCGGCGATGGTGCGGCCGACGACCTGCTCGGGCTTGCAGCCGAACCATGTCTGGTAGGCGGCATTGGCGAAGCGATAAGTGAAGCTGCGATCGACGAAGGCGATCAGCCCCGGCATCGCGTCGGCGATCAGGCGGAGCTCCGCCTCCCGTTCGGCGAGTTCGGCTTCCGTCTGCTTCCGGTCGGTGATGTCGATGACGAACTCGAAGCCCCGGCCATCCTCCAGGAGCGTGGCGCCGAACAGGGCCCAGAAGCGCGAGCCGTCCTTGCGGAAATACTGTTTCTCGTAAGGGCTGGTCCGCCCCGTCCGCTTCAGGTCCTCGAAGGCGCGCCAGGATACGTCGAGCCATTCGGGCGGCGTGAGCGCCTGCCAACTGAGCTGCCCGGCCTCCAGATCGCTGCGGCTGTAGCCGCACATGGTCAGGAAGGCATCGTTGGCGTCGAGAAGCCGGCCCTCCAAGTCGAAATAGATGCCGCCCACCATGGCGATGGTGAGCGCTTCCCGCAGACGAGCTTGGCTCGCCGCAAGGGGAGAGGCCGGCAGCGCGCTCGTATCGTGTGGCCGACCGTCCTTTCCCCCGAGTGCCGCGCGCAGGCGCGCATTTTCGGCTTCCAGCGTGGAGACGTGCTGGCGGAGCGCCTCGGCCTCGGCGTCGGTCACGCGCGGCGATCCTGGCTTGAGGGGGCGACGTGGATACGGGCGCCGCTGGCCACGTCGGATTCGGCTGACAAGCGCGGGTCGTCTTGATGCGCCGCGGCGTCGATCTGAGCGTGAATGGGGACGCTCCGATAGCGAGAGGACGGCTCCCAAACCGCTCTTGAAAAAAATTTGACGGCGATAGGCGGGCGCATTGCGTTCCGTCACATAGCAGCGCCGAAGATGTCAATCACGGCCAACCGTTGCGATCAAGACAGAGAGCCGTTGCGACGGGGGAAATCCGAGCTGCGTCTAGACTAACCTAGGTCACGGATCTCGCCGGATGCTGGGCGCCGGTGGTGAAAAGTCTTGAGATACAATCAAATCGCCAGCCTTCGTTGCCCGGTGGGAGTTCGGACCGGCACGAGGCCACCGCCAGCCGCTCGGCGCGGAAGGGCGATGAACGGTCGAAACCAAGGCGGGACCGCCGGGCTCAGCGACGGCCCGCGTCCTGCACGCCGCTCCGCGTTAACCCCGATTCCCGGCACGTCTTCAGCGTCGATTTAATCCCCTTCAGGGACGATGAGCCGCGCCCCCGGCACGCATCGACGCGCGTTTTTGCTGAGAGCCGCGGCGAGCGTCGGGCCATCGAGTGAAGGTGTGTTGATGCGCGTGAACCGAACCTATGGTCCCGAGGAGCGCGCGCTGGTGCTGGAGCGGCAGCGCACGCTCAAAATGGCACGGTCGGCCCACGCCTATGTCCGTGGCAATACGTTGAAGTTCTACGAGTGGCTGGACGGCCTCCCCCGCGGCACCCTGCCGGAGGGGCCGCCGGTCTGGATCTGTGGCGACTGCCATCTCGGCAATCTCGGCCCCCTCGCCGACGCCGACGGTCGCGTCGAGATCCAGATCCGCGATCTCGACCAGACCGTCATCGGCAATCCGACGCACGACCTCGTCCGCCTCGGGCTCTCGCTCGCGAGCGCCGCCCGCGGCTCGGACCTGCCCGGCGTCGTCACGGCGCGGATGCTGGAGGAGATGCTGCTCGGCTACGCCTCCGGCCTCGAAGAGCGGGACACGAACCGGCCGCCCGCCGAGCCGGACGTCGTGCGCTCGGTGCGCCGCCGTGCGCTCGGCCGGCATTGGAAGCATCTCGCGCGGGAGCGCCTCAAGGGCGAGGAGCCCGCCATTCCGCTCGGCCGCAAGTTCTGGGCGCTCGATGCCGAGGAGCGCGAGGCCCTCGATGCCCTCTTCCGGGAAGAGGCGGTGCGCCGCCTCGTGCTGGCGCTGAACGGGCGCAGCGAGGAGGCGGAGATCCGCCTCATCGACGCGGCCTACTGGATGAAGGGCTGCAGCTCGCTCGGCTTCCTTCGCTACGCCACCCTCGTCGGCGTCACCGAGCCCGGGACCAAGCAGCGGCTGGCCCTGGTGGATCTGAAGGAGGCGGTGGAGCCTGCCGCGCCGGCGGCGCCCGATGCGCGGATGCCCTCGGATCCGGCGGAGCGGGTGGTGGAGGGTGCGCGGGCCCTGTCGCCGAATCTCGGCGAACGCATGATGCCGCTGCACCTGCTCGGCAAGTCGGTCGTCATGCGCGAACTCGCGCCCCAGGACCTGAAGCTCGACGTCGATCAGTTCGGCCGTGAAGAGGCGGTGCGGGCGGCGCACTACCTCGCCTACGTGGTCGGCAAGGCGCATGGCCGGCAGATGGACGCGCCGGCCCGACGGGCGTGGCGGGCCGACGTAACCCGCGGCAGTGCGGCGGGCGATGGGACGCCCTCCTGGCTCTGGTCCAGCGTGGTCGAACTCGCCGGCCGCCACGAGGTCGGCTACCTTCAGCATTGCCGCCGCTATGCGGGGCAGCAGGCCGCCTGAAGCCGGGAGGACGCGGCGTCAGAATCGCCGCGTCACCCGTCCGCCGCCGAGGATCAGAGCGGCCGTCGCGGCAACCCCGATCGCGACTCCTGCCGTCGCGAGTGGATGCAGGGTCGCGCGCGTGTAGGCGCTCGTGCGCATCACCGGGACCGGCGGGTCGCCCCGTTCCCGGCCGGCGGACCGCGGCGCGTGCAGGGCGCCCTCCGGGTTCCGCGGCGGCTCCGACCGCTTCTGCAGAGCGATGATGGCCGGCGCGAGTTCGTCGTAGGCCCCCGGTGCGAACTCCTTGCCCATGACGAACAGCTTGCCGCCGCCGCCGACGAAGATGTCCCGTTGCGGGTGAACGGCGGCGCGCAGGATCGCGTTGGCGACCTCCTGCGGCGGGTAGATCGGCGGCGGCAGGGTCGGCTCGCGGTCCATGTAGTTGCGGGCTCTGGCCGGCAGCGGCGTGTCGATGGAGGCGGGTTTCACCAGCGTCACGGAGACCGGCGCCCCCTCTGCCTTCAACTCCATGCGCAGCGTATCGGTGAAGCCCTTCACCGCGTGTTTGGAGGTGGCGTAGAGGCCCTGGAACGGAAAGGCGAGGTCGGAGGCGATGCTACCGACATTGATGATGGCGCCGCCGTGCCGACGCAGGTGCTCGGCGGCGATGAGCGATCCGTAGACCGTGCCCCAGAGGTTGGTGCGGATCAGCCGCTCATGGTCCTCGGGATCGATCTCGCGCAAGGGGCCGTAGACGGTCAGGCCGGCCACGTTCACCCAGGTGTCGAAGCCGCCGAAGGTCGCGACGGCGTGGTCGGCGATCGCCTGGACATCCTCCCGTCGGCCGACATCGGCGGCCACGAACGTGGCACGAGGGCCGAACTCGGCCGCGATCCCGGCGAGCACGTCTCCGCTGCGGGCGGCAAGCACGACCCGGGCGCCGCGCCGCGCCGCCATCCGGGCGGTCGCCAGTCCGATGCCGCTGGACGCTCCCGTGATGACGATGACCTGCTCGCGCAGAGGCTTGTGTCCCATCGTCGGCCCTCTCCTTCCCCGCCGCTCCGATGCGGTGGCGATGGGGGTACGCGCGAGGAGCCGAACTGTTTCGGCCCGCGCTCAAACCGCGCAGGCTAGCCGTTTCACGTCACGTGCTGGCATGGTCCGCGACGTAGCGGCCGAGCGCGCTCGCGGCATTGAGCATGTGCGCGCGCATCCGACGCGCCGCGATGTCGCCGTCGCCCTCGGCGATCGCCTGGAGGATCTCGCCGTGCTCGGCACGCGAGCGCAGGATGCGCTCGCCCTGGCGCAGCTGCGTCCGGCGAAAGGCCGAGAGGCGGGAGCGGATCGCCAGCGCCTGCTCGGCCATGAAGCCGTTATGGGTCGCGCGGTACAGAGCCTCGTGGAAGGCGCGGTTGAGGGCGTCGTAGGTATCGTAGTCCTGCGCCGCGACCGGCACCGCCGATTGCTCGTGAAGGTCCATCAAGGCGCTGAGTTCGAGCGGCGTCATCCGGTAGGTCGCGAGCCGGACGCAAAGGGCCTCGAACTCGGCGGTCGTCTCGAACATCTCCATGATCCGTTCGGGCGTGGTGCGGGCGACGACGACCCCGCGCCGGGGCCGCATCTCGACGAGGCCGTTGGCCGCGAGCTGGCGCAGGGCTTCGCGGACGGGGGTGCGCGAAGCGCCGAAGCGGTCGGCGAGATCCTGCTCGTCGAGGGCGATGCCCGCGGCGAGGACGCCGGCGGCGATCTCGTCCGTCAGTGCGTTGCGGATCTGATCGGAGAGAAGGCCGCGCCCCTCCGGCGTGCCGTCCCTGTCGCCACCATCGCCCACACGCATCATCCCACCAAAGCCCGCACGGCCAGGAACAGAAGCGAAGGGCCGACGAGGCAGCCGATGCCGGTGTGGAAGGTCGCGGTCAACGCCCCGTAGGGAACGAGCTTGGGATCGGTGGCGGCGAGCCCGCCCGCAACGCCGCTGACCGTGCCCATCAGCCCGCCATAGGCCATCGCCGAGCGCGGATTGTCGAGACCGATCAGCCGGGCGACCAGCGGCGTGCCCACCATCACCATCACCGCCTTGGTGACGCCGGTGGCGATGGAAAGCGCCATCACGGTCGAGTCGGCGCCGAGCGCCGCGCCGGTCACGGGGCCGACGATGTAGGTGATGGCCCCCGCGCCGATCGTCGTGATCGACACCGCGTCGTGGTATCCGAAGGCGACCGCCGTCAGGGTTCCGACGAGGAACGGCAGCACCGTGCCGAGCGCCAGCGCCACGACGCCGAGGAGGCCGGCGCGACGCGCCTCGATCACATCCACCTCGAAGGCGGTGGCGACGATGGCGAAGTCGCGCAGCATCGCTCCGCCCATCAGGCCAATGCCGGCCAACGCCGGGATGTCGGCGAGCCCGTGTTTGCCGCCGGTGGCGAGCCCGCCGAGATAGGCCAACACGAGGCCGAGCACGATGGCGATGGCCGAGCCGTGGACCCGGCCGCCGGTGAGGCGCTTGCCGATGACGTTCGACACCAGCATCAGGCCGCCGATGACCGCGAAGGCGGCGACCAGGCTCTGCTCGACGAAGACGTGTTCCAGCATGTGCAGCATGGTCTACCTCCCGCCCGCGGTCGTGGGCCGCACGGGCGATGGCGCTTCGACGTCTCCGGCGATGACGGTAGCCGCCGGCTCGGCCTCGGCACCGTCCCGAGCCGGCCGCCCACCGATGCGTCCGAGCAGGGCGGTCGCGGCGAAGCACAGGAGCACGCTGCCCACGGCCGCGATGATCACGATCGGACCGCCGCTCACCGCCGCGACGACGTTCTGCTGCGCGGCCATGGCCACCACGATCGGGATGTACATGCTCGCCCAGAACTCGACTCCGAGCTTGGTCGCGTGACCGAGCCGGTCGTGCCGCATGAGCCAGATCCGGGCGGCGATCAGCAGCATCATGGCGATGCCGACGCCGCCGACATTGGCCTTCACGCCGAGCAGGATCCCGAGCAGGTCGCCGAGGAACACGCCGACCAGGGTGCAGAGCGCGAGGAGCGCGACACCCAAAACCGTCATCGGACGTCTCCTCGGTGCGAACCCGGCGAACGCGCGGTCGCGCGTTCGTCAATCCGGCGGCCTTCCGTGAGCCGTTTGCATGCAGCGCCCATCGCGCGCCTCCTGCCCGTATTCAGTGATTCGTTTTTGTAGGGCCATCGTATGCAAGATATTGACTTCGACGCAAGAAGGAATACAAAAACCGGAATTAGAACGCCGCATGGCATACGGTGCCGGCCAAGCGGCCGAGGCGTGTATGCGCAGCGAGGCCATCACAGGGAGCGGACCGGATGAGCGGCTGGCGTCGGGAACGGGAAGCCCGCGATGCGCGGATCGAGGCAGGCCGGGCCCATGCCGCGGGCAAGGTCGTGGCGGCCGCGGCCGTGGTCGATCTGCTGGAAGCGATCCTCCGGCCCGGCGACCGAGTCTGCCTCGAGGGCGACAACCAGAAGCAGGCGGATTGCCTCGCGCGGGGCTTGAGCCAGTGCGACCCCGGCCGGGTGCACGACCTGCACATGGTCCAATCCGGCATCGTGCTCCCCGAGCATCTCGACATCTTCGAGCAAGGGATCGCGCGTCGGCTCGACTATTCCTATTCGGGGCCGCAGGGCGGGCGCATCGCCCGGATGCTCTATGGCGGGCAGATCGAGCTCGGGGCGGTGCACACCTATCTCGAGCTGTTCGCCCGCTACTTCGTCGATCTCACGCCGAACGTGGCGCTGATCGCGGGCGTGTCGGCCGATCGCGAGGGCAACCTCTATACCGGGCCGAACACCGAGGACACGCCCACGGTCGTGGAGGCCACCGCCTTCAAGAACGGCATCGTGGTGGCGCAGGTCAACGAGATCGTCGATCGTGTGCCCCGCGTCGACATCCCCGGCGACCGGATCGACTTCGTGGTCGAGGCCGACAAGCCGTTCTACGTCGAGCCGCTCTTCACCCGCGATCCGGCGGCGATGACCGAGACGCAGATCCTGATGGCCATGATGGCGATCAAGGGGATCTACGCCGAGTACGGCATCCGCCGGCTCAATCACGGCATCGGCTTCGGCACGGCGGCGATCGAACTGCTGCTGCCGACCTATGCCGAGCGCCTCGGGCTGAAGGGCGAGATCGCCACCCATTGGGCGCTCAACCCGCACCCGACCCTGATTCCGGCGATCGAGTCGGGCTGGGTGAAACAGGTCCACTGCTTCGGCTCGGAAGTCGGCATGGACCGCTACATCCGCGAGCGCTCCGACATCTTCTTCACCGGTGCCGACGGCTCGCTCCGCTCCAACCGCGCCTTCTGCCAGACCGCCGGCCTCTACGCCTGCGACCTGTTCATCGGCTCGACCCTGCAGATCGACCTGAGCGGTCATTCCTCGACGGTGACGCAGAACCGCGTGGCGGGTTTCGGCGGCGCTCCCAACATGGGCTCGGACCCGCACGGCCGGCGCCATCCCTCCGACACCTGGATGAAGGCGGGCCGCGAGGCGCAGGTGACCGGCGACCCCGCCCTGATGCGCGGGCGCAAGCTCGTGGTGCAGATCGTCGAGACCTTCGGCGAGGGACTGGTGCCGGCCTTCGTCGAGCGGCTCGACGCGCTGGAACTGGCCAAGAAGATCGGCCTCGAACTCGCACCGGTGATGGTCTACGCCGACGACGTCACCCACATCGTCACCGAGGAAGGCATCGCCAACCTTCTCCTGTGCCGCACCGCCGACGAGCGTGAACAGGCGATCCGAGGGGTGGCCGGCTACACCGAGATCGGCCGCGGACGCGACCGGGCCATGGTCGAGCAACTGCGCCAGCGCGGCATCGTGCGCCGCCCGGAGGATCTCGGCATCGAACCCCTCGACGCCGACCGCTCCCTGCTCGCGGCGAAGTCGATCAAGGATCTCGTGCACTGGTCGGGCGGGCTCTACGAGCCGCCGGCCAAGTTCCGGAACTGGTGAGGCCGCGATGGAAAAGCTCAGCTTCCGACACACGACGCAAAAAGCCCTGCCCGGTGCGAAGGCGCAGGCCATCACCGGCGTCGTCGCCTCCGGCAACCTCGAAGTGCTGCTGGAGCGCGCGCTGCCAGCGACCGAATGCACGGTCGAGATCGAGACGCCGATCCGCGGCTACGGCGACGTGTGGGCGGCGGTGGTGGCCGACTTCGTCGCCCGCGCCCAGCCCGGGGGCCTGCGCATCACGGTCAACGATGGCGGCGCCCGCCCCGACACCGTGTCCCTGCGCCTGCTCCAGGGCGCCCGGCTGATGGAGGTCTGAGGATGAGCGAACGGATCATCGACCCCGCCGCCAGGGGCTGGGCCACCAGTTGGTACGAGGCGAGCGCCCGCGCCCGCATCGACGGCTTCCTCGACGCCGGATCGTTCCGCGAGATCATCGGCCCCGAGCAGCGCCGGATGAGTCCGCACCTGCCGCTGTTCGACCTGCCGCGTGCCTTCGACGACGGCATGATCATCGGATCGGGCCGCCTCGACGGCAAGCCGGTGCTCGTCGCCGCGCAGGAGGGCCGCTTCATGGGCGGCGCCTTCGGCGAGGTGCACGGCGCCAAGCTCGTCGGCCTGCTCCGCGCCGCCCTGCCGCTGAATCCTGACGCGGTGCTGATCCTTTTCGATACCGGCGGCGTGCGTCTCCAGGAAGCCAATGCCGGTGAGACCGCCATCGCCGAGGTGATGCGGGCGATCACGCAGGTGCGCGCGGCCGGCGTACCGGTGATCGGACTGATCGGCGGGCGGGCCGGCGCCTATGGCGGCGGCGGGCTGATCGCCGGCACCTGCTCGCGGCTCGTGGTCTCCGAGAGCGGGCGCATCTCCGTCTCGGGGCCGGAGGTGATCGAGACCAACAAGGGCGCCGAGGAGTTCGACTCCCGCGACCGCGCCCTGGTCTGGCGCACCATGGGCGGCAAGCACCGCCGGCTCACCGGAGGCGCCGACGCCTTCGCCGACGACACGGTCGAGGCGTTCCGGCAGGCAGCGCTCGACGCGATCGCGCGCGCGCCCGCCTTCGACCTGACCACCCTTGAGGCCGAGCAGAGGCGGCTCGAAGAGCGCCTCGCCCGCTTCGGCGATTGCCGCGACGCCACCGAGATCTGGACGCGGCTCGGCGTGAACGACCCGGAGGCGGTGCCGGCGCTGAGCACGGCCGACTTCGACGCCCTGCTCGCCAATCTCGGGGAGACGACCCATGACGCTCGTTGAGATCCTCGCTGCGCTGTTTCCCGAGGGCCATTCCGTCACCGTCACGGACGGTCTCGTCAGCGGCGAGGGCCCGTTCCGGGGCGGCCGGCTCGCGGTGATCGGCATCGACGGCGACACGGCGCTCGGCGTCGACGGCGCCTGCCGCCTCGCGCGCGACGTCCTCGATGTGGTGCGCCGGGGCGATCGAACGCCGATCCTCGTGGCGATCGATTCCGACAGCCAGCGCATGAGCCGGCGCGACGAGTTGCTCGGCCTCAACGAATATCTCGCCCACCTCGCCAAGACGCTGCTGCTCGCCGATGCGAAGGGCCATCCCACGCTCGGCCTGATCTACGGCCACTCGGCGGCGGGCGCCTTCATCGCCACGGCGCTGGCGACGCGCGCCCTCGTCGGCCTGCCGGGGGCGAACCCCAGCGTGATGGACCTGCCGTCGGTCGCCCGCGTCACCAAGCTGCCGCTCGACCGGCTCGAGGCGATGGCCAAGGACACGCCGGTCTTCGCGCCGGGCCTCGACAACATGGTGCGCACCGGCGCGGTGCAGGCGGTGCTCGACCCCGACCGGCCGCTCGCGGAGCAGATCGCCGCCGTGATCGACGCGCTCCCGGCGGACGACATCCGCGATCAGGCCGGACGCGCGCGCGGCGGACGCCCCGTCGCGGAGGAGATCGCAGCGCAGGTGGTACGGGACGCGCGCCTTGGCTGAGGCCTACCGGCGCCACGACCTCCTCGACGTGGAGCCGGGCGCTTGGGGAGCGGCTTTGTCCGAACGGCCGGACCTTGCCGAGGCGCCGCATGTGGCGGCCTGGGTGGAGGACGGGCGCCCGGTCATCCTGCGCCGCTCGTATCCGGGTGAGGCGCCACGGCTCGTACCGGTCGGCCTGCCCCTGCCGCCCCGCGACGGCAAGCGCCGCATCGGCCTCACGCTTCCGCCCGAGGCGGTCCGCCCGCGTCGTCCCCTGGACTTGTCGGACACGCGCCATGCCTGCCCGCCAGCCTGGAGCGAGACGGTGGAGGCGGCCATCGCGCTCGGCGAACGCCTCGGCCTCGCGCCGCGCCCCTTCGGCAGCCTGCTCTGGCAGAGCCTGACCGGCCTGCCTTATCTGTCGGACCGCTCGGATCTCGACCTGCTCTGGCCGATCGCCGGGGCGGTGCCGCCTGCGCTCCTCGACGGCCTCGCCGCGATCGGGGCGCGGGCACCGATGCGCCTCGACGGTGAGATTCTCCTCGCCAACGGCGGCGGCGTGAACTGGCGCGAACTCGACACCGCCGGTCCGCGCGGCACGGTCCTCGTCAAGCACCGCGATCGCCTTGCCCTGCGCGAGGCCGCTGCCATCCTCGCGGGAGATCCGGAATGAGCCCGCTCTCCGCGCGCCTTGTGCGTTCGCCCGAGGACGATCCCTGCCCGAGGGAGGCGGTGATCGCCCGGATCGCCGCCCGTGCCCTGCGGCTCGAACTCGAGACCTATCCGAAGCCCGGCCTCGTCAGCCACGTCGATGCGGGCAGTCACACCGACATGGATGCGGGCACCTTCCGCGCGAGCACCGCGGCGGTCGCGCCCTTCTTCCGCGCGCTCGTGGGTGCCGGGGCGGCGGGTGCGGCGATGCCGGCCCTGCGCCGCATCGGTCTCGATGCGGAGGTGGCGATGCGGGTGGCGACCGGTGGCGTGAACACCCATCGCGGCGCGATCTTCGGGCTCGGTCTCCTCTGCGCCGCCGCGGGCGCCCTGCCCAGGCCCGCGGCCGGGGCGCTCGGCGGCTTCGTGCGTGAACGCTACGGCGCGGCGATCCTCGACGGTCCGGTTCTGCTGCACGCCGCGGGCGCGCGGGTACGCCGCCGCCACGGCGTCGGCGGCGCCCCGGCCGAGGCCGCTGCGGGCTTCCCGAGCGTCTACCGCATCGGCCTGCCGGCCCTGCGCCGCGGCCGCGCGGCCCAACCCTGCGACGAGGAGGCCGCCCGCGTCGAAACCTGCCTCGCCCTGATCGCCCATGTCGAGGACACGAACCTTCTGCACCGGGGCGGCCCCGACGGTCTTGCCTTCGCGCGGGACGAGGCCGCCCGCTTCATCGGCGAGGGCGGCGTGGCGCAGCCGGATTGGCGTGACCGCGCCGAGGCGCTGCACCGCGCCTTCGTCGCCCGCCGTCTCAGCCCCGGCGGCAGCGCCGACCTGCTCGCCATGACGGTGTTCGTGGATGCCATCGAGGCGGCGCCGTGACGCTGGCGGTCCTCCTGTCCGGCCAGGGCGGCCAGCATCCGGGCATGTTCGACCTCACGGCCGACAGGCCCGCGGCCGCACCGGTCTTCGCGGCGGCCGAGCGCATCCTCGGCCGCGACCCGCGCAACCTCGTGCGCGAGCCGGGGGCGGACCTGCACGGCAACCGCACCGGGCAGATCCTCTGCTGCGTCGCCGCGCTTGCCGGCTGGACCATTGTTGAGGCGGCGGGCGCCGTCCGCACCGTCGTCGCCGGCTACAGCATCGGCGACCTCGCCGCCTGGGGCTGCGCCGGCCGCTTCGACGCGGCGGCGATCCTGCGCCTGGCCGCCGCCCGCGCCGAGGCCATGGACGCGGCCGCGGGCGATGGTGCCGGGCTCGCCGGCATCCGCGGGATCCGCCTCGCGGAGATCGAGGCCATCGCCGGGCGTTACGGCGCCCATCTCGCGATCCGCAACGCCGACGACAGCGCCGTCGTCGGCGGTCCGCGCCCGGCCCTGGAGGACATCTGCGCGGCCGCCCGCGCGGCCGGCGCGCAACGGGCCGTGATCCTGTCGGTGCGGACGCCCTCGCACACGCCGCTCCTGCGCGAAGCGAGCCGGCACTTCGCCGACGCGCTCGCCGCGGAGCACCCGCAGCGCCCTCCCCGCGGGGCACCGCGGCTCCTCAGCGGGCTCGACGGCGCGCCCGTCTTCGATGCCGGGGCCGGCCTCTCGAAGCTCGCGGACCAGATCTCGCAGACCATCGACTGGGCCGCATGCCTGACCGCCTGCCGGGAATATGGCTGCGACACTGTGCTGGAACTCGGCCCCGGTCACGCCCTCGCCACCATGGCCCGGAACGCCCTCCCCGGCGCGCGGGTCCATGCGCTCGAAGAGTTCCGCTCCGCCATCGGCGTCGCGCAATGGATCGGCGCCACCTGATCGAAATCGGATCGCCGAACAGACGCCACCCGGCATCCGACCGACCCACACTGTTCCATCTACCGCCCATCCCGCCCCTGCCGGTGAGCGTCGTTTCGACGCCTGCCGGGAGACTGATGCGGGCGAGACTCGTTGCCACTCGTTCGAGAGGCACGTTGCGCGACCGGACGGGCATGGCACCGCCGGAAACGCATCGGATGCGCGGAGACGATCGCAATGGATCAGGCCGGCGTCGCGAAGGACGGCATCATCGGGCATCCGCATGTCCGGATCGAGGGCCGTGCCAAGGTCACGGGAGCCGCGCTCTACGCATCCGATCGCCGGGGTGAAGGCGGGTCTGAGCCTGATGCGGCCCATGCCGCACTCGTCACCAGCACGATCGCACGCGGCCGGATCCTCGGCTTCGATCTCCCCACGGCGGCGCAGGCGCCGGATCTCCTGGCGATCTTCACGCATCGTGATTTCGGCGGCGAGATCGCGTCGGTCCCGCACCTGATGGCGGGCGGCTACGCCAATTCCTCGCATCTCCCGCTCGGGTCTGACCGCGTCGCCTATACGGGTCAGATCGTGGCCCTCGTCGTCGGTCGGACGCCGGAGGCGGCGGCTCAGGCGGCCGCACTGGTCCGCGTGCGCTACGCACCGGAGCCCGCTGCCGCGAGCTTCGACGATCCCGGCTCCGAGACCGTGCGGCTCGCCGATCTCAAGGCTCATCACGAGGATATCGCTGTCGGCGATACCGAGATCGGCTGGAGGGAGGCCCCGGCACGGATCGAGGCGCGTTACACGACGCCGATCCAGCACCACAATCCGATCGAGCTGTTCACCACCCGGTGCGCCTGGGACGGCGGCCGCCTCACCGTGCACGAGCCGAGCCGCTACATCGGCGCGGTTCGTCACGGGCTCGCAGCACAGCTCGGCCTTGACCCGGCCCAGATCCGGGTCGTCTCCGGATTGATCGGCGGGCATTTCGGTTCGAAGTTCGCGCTCTCGCAGCACACCGCCCCCGTGGCGCTCGCCGCCAAGCGTCTCGGTTGTCCGGTCTCGCTGGTGCCGACGCGGCGGCAATGCTTCACCATCGCCAACTACCGTCCCGAGACGCGCCACGACATCCGACTCGCCGCCGACCGCGACGGACGGTTCACGAGCCTCGTGCACGAGGCTGAGGTCATCGCCTCACGCTTCGATCCCTTCGCGATGGAGGGCGCGGACGTGACCGCGAGCCTTTATGCCTGCCCGGCGATCCGCACGGAGGAGCGGGCGGTGCGGGTGGATCGCAACACGCCCGGTCCGATGCGGGCGCCGCCCGAGGTGCCGTATCTGTTCGCGTTGGAGAGCGCGGTCGATGAGCTGGCGTGGCGGCTCGGCCTCGATCCGATCGAACTGCGCCGCCGCAACGACACCGCCCGCGATCCGGTCTCGGGCAAGCCGTTCTCCAGCCGGCCTCTGATGGCCTGCTTCGATGCCGGGGCCGCTGCCTTCGACTGGAAGCGACGTGCGCCGCAACCCGGGACGATGCGGGAGGGCGCGTGGCGCGTCGGCCTCGGCTGCGCCGCATCGGTCCGGCCCGTGAAGATCGCCGCGGCGACCCTGCGGCTGCGGCTCTTCGCGGATGGTTCGGCGGAGATCGGATGCGCCCATCACGAGATCGGCAACGGCATCACCACCCTGTTGGCGATGGGGGCGGCCGAACGGCTCGGCCTGCCGGTGGAGCGGGTGCGGGTGCAACTCGGCGACACCGATCTGCCTGCGGCCGGCCTTTCGGGGGGATCGAGTACGACGACGAGCCTGATGAACGCCCTCGCCCTCGCCTGCGAGCAGGTGCGGGCGCGGTTAGCGCAAACGGCCGTCGCGCCGGACCGTCCGTTCGCCGGGAGGGATCCGGCCGGCTTTCGTCTGGCCGACGGCCGGCTCGCCGCATCCGACGGGCGCGGGCTTTCCCTTGCCGATGCGGTCCGCTTCATCGACCCGATCCGCGTCGAGACGCTCGCCGAGTTCGTCCCGCCGGACAGCCTGCCGGACGCGCTGGAAACCCTGCGCGCCGGTCGTATCGGCCTGACGACCGGGGGCGATGCGCTGAATTGGGCGTTCGGGGCGCAGTTCGCCGAGGTGCATATCCATGCCGAGACCGGTGAGATCCGGGTGCCGCGGCTCACCGGCGCCTTCGCGGCCGGGCGCATCCTCAATCCGCTGACCGCGCGCAGCCAGCTTGTCGGCGGCATGATCTGGGGCCTGGGTTCGGCCCTGCTGGAGGAAACCGTCCTCGACGGCCCCGCCTACCGCAATCCCGACCTCGCCGAGTATCTCGTGCCGACCGCCATGGATGTCGGGGCGATCGAGGCCGTCCTCGTGCCCGATCTCGACGAGACCGTGAATCCGCTCGGGATTAAGGGGCTGGGCGAACTCGGCATCATCGGCGTCAACGCGGCGATCGCGAATGCGGTCTACCATGCCGCCGGCCGGCGCATCCGCGAGCTTCCGATCCGCATCGACGATATGATTTAGTCTTGCTCGCACACCGTTCCGGGCGCGGTCGCCCGTGTTGATCGAGCAACCCCTAAGGCGTCACGTGCCAGCTTGGCCCCGGCGCGGACACGCGGCCGGGACGCTCGCCCTCAGATGTAGGTCGATGCCAGGGCCGGCGAGCCTTCGAGGGCATGGGCGAGCACTTCCAGGCCGTGCGTGATCTGCTGCCGGGTCGAGGGGCCGCCGAGGCAGAGCCGCACGGCCTCCGGCGGCGTCCCGGCCACGCAGAAGGGATCGCTGCCGACCACGCCGAGCCCGGCCGAACGGCCCTGGCTGGCGAAGGCCGCGCGCGTCCATCCCTCCGGCAGGGTGATCCAGACATGGAAGCCGTGCGGATCGGCGGTGTAGGTCCCGGCCGGAAGGAGCGAGGCCGCAATGCGCTGGCGGGCGGCCGATTCCTCGCGGACGAACTGCACCACCGCGTCCGCCGTGCCATCCATGATCCAGCGCGTCGCCAGCGCGGTGGCGATCGGCGAGGCCATGACGGTCGCGGTCCGCAGCGCGCCCGCGAGCGGCAGAACGGACCGGGCGCTCGGGGCGACGAGGAAGGCCAGACGAAGCCCGGCGCCGAGGCATTTGGCCAAGCCTGCCACGTAGTACGTGATCTCGGGAGCGAGTTCGGCGAAGCTCGGTGGCGGAGCCGGGCAGAGGCGGGCGTAGGCGTCGTCCTCGATGATGCTGACGGCATAGCGCCGCGCCACCGCGATGACCGCCTGCCGCCGCGCGAGCGACAAGGTGGCGGTGGTCGGGTTCTGCAGCAGCGGGTTCAGATAGATGGCTCTCGGGGCGACCTTGGTGCAGACCGCCGCGAATGCATCGGGATCGACCCCGTGGCGGTCCATGGGCAGGTCGACGAGGCGCAATCCGAGATGGGCCGCGAGCGCGCGGATACCGGGATAGGTGATCCGCTCGGCGCAGATCGTGTCCCCCGGCCGGGCTACCTGACCCAGCACGCTGAACAGGGCGCTGTGCGCACCGGGGCAGATCAGCAGGCGCTCCCGCGTCGTGTCGATCCCGCGGCCGTTCAGCCAGCGCAGGGCCGCTTCCTTGTCCTCGTCGGTCCCGCCGAAGCCCTGATAGCGCAGCAGGTTGATGAGGTCGCCGGAGAGATCGGCGAGCGAGGCCTGCATGCGCGCCCGCAGGGCGGGTGCATCGGGCTCCGGAGGCAGGTTCATGGTGAAGTCGACCGGCCCGATCCGCGCCGCGCCGACGGGGCTGCCCGGACGGGTGGAGCGGGCGGGGTCGACCACGAAGGTCCCCTGGCCGACGCGCCCCTCGATGAGGCCGCGCTTGTGCGCGGCGACGTAGCCGCGGGAAACCGTGGTGAAGTTCAGGTCGAGCGCCTCGGCCAGCGCCCGCTGGGTCGGCAGGCGCGTGCCCGGCGTCAACCGGCCGGTCCGGATGTCGTCGGCCAGGGCCTCCGCAATGGCGAGGTAGTGCGGCTTGCCCCACCGTTTGAGGTCCGGTCTCCAGGCGCCGCTCATCCCGACCTGAGGGCCGGGGCGCCCATCGTACTCCGTCGCCGCCATCCGCTCCGCGTCCGCTCCATCAACATGCGATCAATACGCGATTGTATGGCTAGCAAGCGTCGTACCGACGTGTCCCCTGAAGCAAGCAGGCCCTCGACATCCATACAATGCCAGCAATTATCGCGCAGAGAACGTGCATCGGATGATTACGGAATACGCACGATATGCTTCGTGATGGATCTGCGTTTAGGAAAAAGGTTATAAGCATGCCGATTAGCTTGATCGGATAATTGTATGCATCATACTCTAGCGTATTGATGGCACCATTGATCGTCGGAGCATTGGCACACCGCTTGCCATGAAGGACCCGTGACCGTTCGCAGCCCCACCTGTCGCGGTCTCATCCTTCAAGGAGCGAGAGACATGCCTGCCGTGAACCGCGAGCCCCACAAGAAGGGCGATTTCCTGGTCGATTACGAGGAGAAGGTCTTCGAGGATGTGAAGGCGGAGCCGGGCCAGAAGGCGCTGGTCACCTTCCACACCGTCGCCTTCGAGGGCTCCATCGGCCTCGTGAACCTGCTCCAGGCGACCCGACTCCAGCGGAAGGGCTTCGACACCTCCATCCTGCTCTACGGCCCCGGCATCACGCTCGGCGTCCAGCGCGGCTTCCCGCGTCTCGGCGACGAGGCCTTCCCGGGGCACCTGAACTTCAACAACCAGCTCGAGAAGTTCATGGCCGAGGGGGGCAAGGTCTATGCCTGCCGGTTCTCGACCCAGGCCCTCTACGGCCACGGCGAAGCGGCCTTCATCGAGGGGATCCGCATGATCAACCCCCTCGACGTCCTCGACTGCATCCTCCTGCACAAGCGCGACAACGCGGTGATCATCGACACCTGGACGGTCTGACGCCCGCGCCTCGCATCCGGCGGCGGCCCGATGCCGCCGCCACAGCCGGAGGATCATCCATGTCGGACAACCGGATCGTGCGGGCTGCCGCCGTCCAGATCGCGCCGGACCTCGACCGGCCGGACGGCACTCTGGAGCGCGTGCTCAATGCCATCGCCGAGGCGGCTGCCAAGGGTGCGCGGTTCATGGTCTTCCCCGAGACCTTCGTGCCCTACTACCCCTATTTCTCGTTCGTCCTTCCCCCCGCGATGCAGGGCGCGGAGCATCTGAAGCTCTACGAGCGGGCGCCCACCGTCCCGGGCCCGCTGACGCAGGCGGTCGCCGCGGCCGCCCGCCGTCACGGCGCCGTGGTGGTGCTGGGCGTGAACGAGCGCGATCACGGTTCGCTCTACAACACGCAGCTCGTCTTCGACGCCGACGGCAGCCTCAAGCTCAAGCGCCGCAAGATCACCCCGACCTATCACGAGCGCATGATCTGGGGTCAGGGCGACGGCGCCGGCCTCGACGTGGTCGAGACGGCGGTCGGCCGCGTCGGCGCGCTGGCCTGCTGGGAGCACTACAACCCACTGGCCCGCTACGCCCTCATGGCGCGCCACGAGGAGATCCACGCCGCCCAGTTTCCCGGTTCGCTGGTGGGTCAGATCTTCGCCGACCAGATGGAGGTGACGATCCGCCACCACGCCCTGGAGGCGGCCTGCTTCGTGGTCAACGCCACCGGCTGGCTGACCGACGCGCAGGTGGCGCAGGTCTGTCCCGACGAGCGCCTGCGCGGCGCCTGCCGCGGCGGCAACTGCACCGCCATCGTCACGCCGGAGGGCCGGCATCTCGCCGATCCCCTCGGCCCCGGCGAGGGCATCCTGATCGCCGATATGGATCTCGCGCTCGTGACCAAGCGCAAGCGCATGATGGATTCGGTCGGCCACTACGCGCGCCCCGAACTCCTCAGTCTCGTCCACGACGACCGCCCGGCCTCGTTCGTGCACCGGCCGATCCGTTCTCAGTCCGCTTCCCGGAGCCTCGACCATGAGCAGTTCTCCGCTTCCGACGAGCCATCCGCCGGCGGCGTCGGTCCCGACGGGTTTGATCGGGATGCCGACGGAGCGCCTGATCAACGCGTTGCAGTCCTACGGCGTTAGGCTGGCCGACAGCCGCGCCGGCGCGCCGAGCCGCCGCGGCGGGGCCGGACCCTCGGACCACAAGGCGATGACCATCGCCGGCCGCACCGTGATGGTCCCGGTCCATACCGAGAGCGCCTTCGACTCGCCCTTCCTCGTGCGCCGCCCGGACGCGAACGGTGTCGCGGTGATCGAGCATGACGGCGTGGTGATCGGGCGGGCCACCTTTCCGGGCAAGCCGCGCTTCTACGCGCTCTCGACCTTCGACGGGGTGCCCTATTCCAAGATCGCCGTGCTGCACGGGCGCGACGTGCTCGCCACCACCGTGCTGCAGACCTGCATCCGCTACCAGAGCCGCACCAAGACCTGCCAGTTCTGCTCCATCGGTCAGTCGCTGGCGGCCGGCCGCACCGTGGCCCACAAGAGCCCGGAGCAACTCGCCGAGGTGGCCCGCGCCGCGGTGCTCCTCGACGGCGTCAAGCACATGGTGATGACCACGGGCACGCCGAACGCCACCGACCGGGGCGCCGCCGTGCTGTGCGAGAGCGCCTTCGCGGTGAAGGCGGCGGTCGATCTGCCGATCCAGGCGCAGTGCGAGCCGCCGGACGACGACCGCTGGTTCGGGCGCATGAAGGCGTCCGGCATCGACGCCCTCGGCATGCATCTCGAAGCTGTCACCCCGGAGGTCCGCGCCCGGATCATGCCCGGCAAGGCGAGCGTCCCGCTGGAGCGCTACCAAGCGGCCTTCGAGGCCGCCGTGCCGGTCTTCGGGCGGGGCCAGGTCTCGACCTACATCCTAGCCGGTCTCGGCGACACGCCCGAGGCCATCCTGGCGATGGCCGAGCGCTTGATCGCAATCGGCGTCTATCCCTTCGTGGTGCCCTTCGTGCCGATCTCGGGCACGCCGCTGGAGAGCCACCCGACGCCTTCACCGGCCTTCATGCATGCCATCCTCGAGCCGCTCGCGGCCATGCTGGCCGGCGCGGATCTGCGCTCGACCGACATCAAGGCCGGCTGCGGACGCTGCGGCGCCTGTTCGGCGCTCTCCACCTACGAGCGTGCGGGGGGCGCGGCCTGATGTTCGATCCCGTCCCGCCGTATCGGCCGAGCCATTTCCGCGTGAAGTTCGCGGTCGCACCATGGGAGCGACGGGCCTGCGCCGCCCTGCGTCGCCACGTCTTCTGCGCGGAGCAGGGTCTCTTCGAGGGCGACGATCGGGACGCCATCGACGCGCAGGCCATTCCGATCTGCGCCCTCTCGACGCTCGGCGGCGATACCGACGCCGTCGTCGGCACCGTGCGCATCCACGCGGTCGCGGAACGCCCCGGCGAGTGGTGGGGCTCACGCCTCGCCGTCGAGCGGTCCTTCCGCGGCACGGCCGCGCTCGGCGCCGGGCTGATCCAGGTCGCCGTCGCCTCGGCCCATGCCCGCGGCTGCACGCGATTCCTGGCCCACGTCCAGGCGCAGAACGCGCCGCTGTTCCGGACCCTGCACTGGGCGAGCCTTGCCGAACTGGACCTGCACGGACGCCCGCATCACCTGATGCAGGCGGATCTTGCGGCCTATCCGCCGATGCACGATCCCGAGCACGGGCTCGTCACCCTCGCCAAGGCCGCGTGATGACGGTCGCCCTCGACATCCCGGCGCTCGCCCGTCAGATCCGCGACGCCCGCGGCCTCGCGCACAAGCGCGACATCGACGCCGTGATCGCACGGCTCGGGCTCGGCAGCCGCCGGAGCACCGTGCCGGTCGGGGACGACTGCGCCGCGATCCCCGACGGTGACGGCCACCTGCTCTTCGCCATCGAAGGCTTCCTCGACAGCTTCGTCGCCGCCGACCCGTATTTCGCCGGCTATTGCGGGATCATGGTCAACCTCAGCGACGTCGCCGCCATGGGCGGGCGCCCGCTCGCGGTGGTCGATGCCCTCTGGAGCCGGGACCCGGCTTCGGCCGATCCGATCCTGGCGGGCCTGTCCGATGCCGCCGCGCTTTACGGTGTCCCGGTCGTCGGCGGCCACACCAACACCCGCGCCGAGACCGGCAATCTCGCCGTCGCCGTGCTCGGCCGCGCGGGCCCCCGCCTTCTGACGAGCTTCGACGCCGCGCCGGGCGACGACCTCGTCGCCGCCATCGACCTGCGCGGGCGCTTCCGCGATCCGCATCCCTACTGGGACGCCTCGACCGGCGCGCCGGGGGAGCGCCTGCGCGGCGACCTCGCACTGCTGCCGGGACTGGCCGAGGACGGCTTGGTCCGCGCTGCCAAGGACATCAGCATGGCCGGCGTCGTCGGAACGGCATTGATGCTGCTCGAATGCTCCAAGGTCGGCGGCCTCATCGACCTCGACGCCATTCCGAGGCCGGACCATGCTCCGCTCGCACGTTGGCTGACCGCCTTCCCGAGCTTCGGCTATCTCCTCAGCGTGCGTCCCGACCGGACGGCGGCGGTCTGCGCGCGCTTTTCCGAGCGTGGCATCGCGGCATCCCGGATCGGCAGCCTCGATGCCGGCCGGGTCGCTCGGGTCCGGGGCGGCGCGGGCGTTGAGGCCGTGGTCTGGGACTTTGCAGCCGGCCCGCTCATCGGCTGCGGCCGGGACGACGCGGGGACGAGCGCGTGACAGCTCTGCGCATCGCCATCCTGACCCACTCCACCAATCCGCGCGGCGGCGTCGCCCATTGCCTCGCCCTGGCCGAGGCCTTGTGCACCCTCGGCCACGAGGCGGTGGTCCACGCGCCCGATCCCACCGGCGCCGGCTTCTTCCGGGATGCGGCCTGTCCGACGGTCCCGGTGGCCGCCCGGTCGGTCGGCGGCACCACGGTCGACCTCGTGCGAACGCGCATCAACGACTACCTGCGCCATTTCGCGACGCCGGCCGCCTGCGACTTCGACCTGTTCCATGCCCATGACGGGATCGGTGGCAACGCGCTGGCGACCTTGAAACACCGGCGGCTGATCCCGGGCTTCGTGCGCACGGTCCACCACGTCGACCGCTTCGCCGAACCATTGCTTGCCGAGTGGCAGGACCGCTCGATCCGCGAGGCCGCGCGCCTGCTCTGCGTCAGCCGTTCCTGGGCCGATTGGATCGCGGACGACCTCGGGACGCGGGCCGACATCGTGGGGAACGGGGTCGACCTGTCGGTCTATCGCTGGGAGCCGACCGAGGCGGATGCGGTCCTGCGGGCACGGTGGGGCCTCGGCGCGGGGCCGGTGATCCTCTGCGTCGGCGGCTTCGAAGCGCGCAAGAACACCCTCGGCATCGTCCAGGCGTTCGCGCGCCTACGGGCGTACCACCCGGCGGCGCAGTTGGTCGTCGCCGGCGGCGCCTCGCTGCTCGACCACAGCGCGTACCGCGCCCGCTGCCGGGCCGCCCTCGCGGCGCACGGTCTCGCCGTCGGGGCCGGCGAGGCCGTGATCGAGACCGGTCCCGTTCCCCAGGGCGACATGCCGGCGCTCTACCGGATCGCGGATGTCCTGGCCTTCCCTTCGTGGACGGAGGGTTTCGGCTTGTGCGTGCTGGAGGCGATGGCCTGCGGCACGCCCACGATCGTCTCCCGGCAACCGCCCTTTACCGAGTACCTGGAGGACTCCGACGCCCTGTTCGTCGATCCGGCCGACCCCGACGCCATCGCCGGGTCCATGGCCGCGGCCCTGGCGGCGGACACCCGCGCCCGACTGCGGGCAGCCGGTCGCGTGCGGGCCGCCGCCCATTCCTGGCGCGCCTGCGCCGCGCGCCACCTCGATGCCTACGCGGCCTGTGCCCGCACCCGACAGGAGTCGATCCATGCCTGAAATGCGCTTCCATGTCCGCTGGCCCGACGGCCGGCGCGAAGCCTGCTACTCGCCCTCTCTCGTCGTGAAGGACTACCTCACCCCCGGCGCGAGCTACGCCGTCGACGAGTTCGTCGAAAAGACCCGCACGGCCCTGCACATCGCGAGCGAGCGGGTGCGCGAGAAGTACGGCTTCGCCTGCTCTTCGGCCCTCGATCAGCTCGCCCGGATCGAGGCCGCGGCCGAGAGGCAGGCGCCCGGCGGCCGGGTCACCGTCGAGACCTTCGAGCCCTGAGCCCGCACGCCTTCCCGCAGTATCACGGAGTGAGCGCCATGACGTCCGAGCCCCGTCACGTTCCGGTTGCCGTCGTGGGCGGCGGCCAAGCCGGCCTCTCGGTCAGTTACCACCTCAAGCAGCGCGGCATCGATCATCTCGTCTTCGAGAAGCGGTCCGCCGCGCATAGCTGGGAGACACAGCGCTGGGACACGTTCTGCCTCGTCACCCCCAATTGGCAGTGCGACCTGCCGGGCCATCCGTATGACGGGCCGGAGCCCGACGGCTTCATGCAGAAGGATGAGATCGTCGCCTATCTCAAGGCGTTCGTGACCAAGGTGAATCCGCCGATCCGCGAGGGCGTCGCGGTGACGCGGGTCGCACGACGCGACGACGGCCTGTTCTCAGTCGAGACCTCGGAGGGCGACTACACCGCCGACGAGATCGTCGTCGCCTCCGGCGGCTATCACACCCCGATCATCCCGCGCATGGCCGAGAGGCTGCCGGGGTCGATCACGCAGATCCATTCGAACCAGTACCGTAACCCGGCCCAATTGCCCGCGGGCGAGGTGCTGGTGGTCGGCTCCGGCCAGTCCGGCGCGCAGATCGCCGAGGACCTGCACTTGGCCGGCCGCCCGGTGCACCTCGCGGTGGGCGATGCGCCCCGCTGCGCCCGGTTCTACCGCGGCCGCGACGTCGTCACGTGGCTGGCCGACATGGGCTATTACGAGATGACGGTCGATGACCATCCGCTGCGCGACGGTGTCCGCGACAACACCAATCATTACGTGACGGGCCGCGACGGCGGACGCGACATCGACCTGCGCCGTTTCGCGAGCGAGGGCATGAGGCTCTACGGCGTTCTGGAGGATTACCGGGACGGCTCGCTGCACTTCCGCGACGGCCTGAAGCGCTCGCTCGATCAAGCCGATCGGACCTACAACGGCATCAACGCGGCCATCGACAAATACATTGCCGAGAACGGCATCGATGCCCCGGCGCAGGCGCATTATACGCCCGTCTGGGAGCCCGGCGAGCCGGTCACCCGCCTCGCCCTCGCGGAGACCGGCATCACCAGCGTCGTCTGGTGCATCGGTTTCACGCCCGATTTCCGCTGGCTCGACGCCTCCGTCTTCAACGGCGCGGGGAGCCCGAAGCACAGGCGGGGCGTCACGAGCGAGGAAGGCGTCTACTTCATCGGTTTGCCCTGGCTGAACACCTGGGGATCCGGCCGGTTCGGAGCGGTCGGACGCGATGCCGAATACGTCGTGCAGGTGATTCAGAAACGCCTCAGCGCCGAGCGGTTCGTGCTGAAGCGCGCGGTCTGACCCGGCCGACGCTCGGCCACGGATGCCGAAGGTCCTGTCCGGCCGTTCGGCTCCGTCGAGGCTCGGGACGAAGCCGCTCGGAGCCTGCGCATCCGTTGCATCGGAAAGACCGCAGGCGTGGTGCAAGCCGTTTGAATCGCTCCGGCCAATGAGACACCCGCCTTGTCATGGAAAGGGCGGGTGGAACTGACCGTGGCGAGGGATGAAATTCATTACCCGAAATGGGGACTCTCATCCCTCTCGCAGCCGGCGCTGTGCTTCAGGCGGGACACGGTCTGCACAGGTGCCGCTTCGTTCCCATCGGTCCGCCCTCGTCCTGGCACGAAAGCCACACCTCGGGGCCGACCACCTCAATGGGGGAGAGTCGATCGCAGTGATGGCCGCTCTTGCCGCCACTTCAGATAGGCCTGGTAGATCTCATCCTTCCCGGCCGGTCGCTGGGGTTGTGACTGGAAGAACCGGTCCAGATCCGGCTGGGCCTCGGCCTCCTGCTCCTTGTGGCGGTCGAGCCATTCCTGCGCCGGCCGGAAGCGCCGCCAGCCCTTCACCGAGGCCGCGAGATTGACCTCCCGCCATTTCGGGTGCCGCGGCGGAGCCAGGAACTTGTCGAACTTGCCGAAGAAGGCGTCGACGAACCGGACCAGCTTCTCATAGCGCGGAGACCCCTTCGGACTGTTGTAGACCCCGAGGACCGTGCCGACCGCGACCGTCTCCACCGCCTCGTCGCCGACAAACTTCGGATAATCGTTCCGTGTCAGGGTCGCCGGGACATAGGCTTCGTTCATCGTGTCCGGGTACGGCGCCGCCACGAAGTGGAAGCGCTCACCCGGATCGAAGCTCGCGATGAAAGCCACCGGCTTGGCCGCCACCGAGACGACAGCCTCGATCTCGCCGTTGCGCAGCATCTCGAGGGCGGTGGGCTGATCGACGTTGATCCCCTCCACAGCGACGCCGAGTTCGCGGAACATGGCCCGGCCGCTGTAATCGGTGCCGCTGCCCTTGACGTCGAAGCTGATCCGCTTGCCCGCGAGATCGCTGATGGTCCGGACCGATTTCGGCGCGATGATATGCATCTCATCGTTGAACAGCTTGGCGATGTAATGGATCTGCTGTTCGATGTTCTTCAGGCGCTTGTCTTGCCGCAACTGATCCAGGGTATCGGTGCGAACGAAACCCAGATCGACACCCTTCAGGAAACGGATGTCGTAGGCGTTCTCGCCCGCTCCCTTGCCGAGAATCGGCAGGATCCGAAGGCGATCGCCGTCATCCAGTACGAAGGCGAACTCGGCACCGACGCGGAAGTAGGTTCCGCCGGGCGTACCGGTCACCACCGTGACGGTGTTGGCGTTCATGCGCTCGCCGAGCGCGGCTTCCGTGGCGGGGCCGGTTTCAACTGGTGCGGAGTCTGGCGCGCCCGCAACTGGGTCGCTCGCGCATGCCATCAAGGCGATCCCGAGAAAGGCAGCGTATTGGGCAAGCCTCGACATGTGCGTGTCCCCCGGTGGTCGTCGGACCTTCTTCAAGGCGTCCCGTCAGCGGCCCGACGTGGCGAGCAGCCGCTCATCCGTCCGGTTCTGACCCGCGGCCTTCGCGTACAGGCTTCTGGCGAGATCCGGATCGGCCCGCAGGCCCCGCACATTCCAGCGCCGCAGCATGTCCGGATCCCAGGTCTGTGCGAGGAGGAAGGTCGCGTTCGATGCGTTGCGCGCCTGTGCACGCTCCAGCAGAAGTCGAGCCCCGCTGATATCGCCGAGCCGTATCAGGCCCCTGGCGCGCTCCACCAGAGGGTCCACCCGAGGCGTCGGCCGTGCTGTATCCGCGGAACGTGGGAGCCGCGCGGACGCGTTTTCAGCGGCCAGCTTTTCCTCTGTGAGCACGGGCGATGCCGGGCGATCGATCTCCGCCGTGTTCGTGAGAGCTGTGCCAGGGGCCGACGGCACCACGACAGCCTCGACCGTGGCGGATGTATCGGGCGTCGCAGCGTCGGCGACGATCTGACGGGGCGACGCTGTTCCGGGGATGGCAACTGCAGGGTTTTCGGGGCTGGGCGGCTTCTCGCCCGCGGCAATGGTCCGCTCAGGAGCCTCGGAGCGGAAACTCACATTGACAAGGCTCGTCGCGACATTGGTCTTCCCAGCGGACGCCGCAGTCCAGATCGCCGCAATGGCGAGGGAGAAGCGGTTCTCGCGCTCGTCGCTCTGCGAGATCTTGATGTTCGGGAGATCCCACGCCTTGATGTCGACGTCCCCGGTGTCGTCCAATGGCGAGAACGTGTTGTTCGAGTCGCTGATCGTCACACCTCGAGGCAGGCCGAGAAGGAGGATGGACTCGACAGAAATTGCGCCTGTACGGACAAGCTTTATTTCCAGGGGAAGCGGGGTGCCGAGCTTCCCCGAGACATCGTGCGTCGAAAAGAAGAGATCAGATGTCTCGCCTTGACCGGGATCCGCATCGCTTCTGCTGCCGGGCGTAGCAGTGTCGGCCAGAGGCTGACCGTCCGCGACTTGTGCAGTTGCCGGCAGTGAAAGACAGCTCAACGCAACAAGTGCTGCTAGCGCCAGCGTGTTGCCAAGCCTATTCGTGCGATGCGCTTCCATCGGATGCAATCCTTGTCAGGCGCGTTTCCGCTAGAGAGCAGCTTCGTATGCAGTACTCCGGCGTTTCTGTCAATTAATCTCGCTTAATCTGTGCCCAAAACGTGTCGGCAATTTTGACGAATTCATGCACATCCCGAGCGATGTCGATGCGGGATGTCATGATGCGGCCGGAATGCGTTCCGGTTCACCGCTGCTGCCGGTCACTTCTCTGCCCGTTCGCACCGTTCGACCCAACGGGTGCAATCGAGCCGGCCTTCGCATCGGAGGTACCCCGCCCGGCTCAGCCGCGGCGGGGCTTCTCGCGCATGCGAGGTATTGCTTGAAGTGGTGCCGGCGCCATGCATCGAGCGCCCAGGGCTGCCTGCGCCGTAATCGAGAGCGATCACCGAGACCGCATCGACCGATCACAGACGGACCGCATCAGCCCCCGCCCTGATGTCGGACGAGGCAACGCCGACGACGGACACGGTCACTGCGCAGGCGGCGTCCGTGCGGTCAGCTTGTTCCCGGTCGGGTCGCGGAGATAAGCGACGAATGAGCCGTTCGGACGCTCAACGGGCGGGCTCTCGATCGCGGTGCCCCCATGCGCAAGTCCGGCTCGATGCCAAGCGAGAACATGCTCGCGGCTCGCTGCTGCGATACCGATCGTCCCGCCGTTGGCCGCGGTCGCCGGCTTGCCGTCGATGGGCTTCGTGATCATCAGCCGGCCGCCTTCGTGGGAGTAGATCAGCCGGCCTCGGGCATCCATCTCACCGGGCTGGCCTCCCAGAGCGGCAAATGTGGCATCGTAGAAGCTCCGAGCCTGCTCCAAGTCGTTGCTGCCGATCATGATGTGCGTGAACATCGTCGCTCTCCTAAGAACAGGCCACACAAACAAATCGTGGCGTAGCGTCGGACCGGGCTGGTGCTGTTTGCATACGCGTATCTCAGGGTCCACCAGACGACTGCGTCCGCTACGAACGTCGCGGCGGGAAACGTCTAGCCTCGGAACGGTGCCGACGGGCGGCTGAAGGGATTTGAGCGACGTGTGGCCTCCGGGAGCGCGACCGCTTCCTGCGCAAGCCCGCTGTGCCGGCTGGCGACGATGCCGCGACCTGAGCCCTGATCGCTTTGGCAGCCGCGTAGGGGTCTACGGCTATCGCCGTGTCGCTGCGTGTTCGTAAGCTCGCGGGTGGGCGAGGACCGGTGCCAGCGCGTCTTGCGGCGTGAGGCGTCCAAGGTCCGACAGACGCATCGGCAGCGGCGATGCTCGGCGTCCTTACGCCGGTCTCGGCGTGGTGCTTCGTGTGGTGGGCGGATAGGGTTCGGACGAGCGGTGCCATCGCAACGAGGCCGGAAACGGCCGGCACCGCGAGCCACCACTGTGCTCCGTCCCTGTCGCACGGAGCAGCCAATGCCGGGTCATTACCCGCGGTGACACCACCGGACGCGCCGCAGCGTACCGCAGAGCACGCCGATAGGGATTTCGGGCATAGAAAAACCCGCCAAGTCATGGACCGAGCGGGTGAAATAAGTGGTAGCGAGGGAGGGATTTGAACCCCCGACACAAGGATTATGATTCCTCTGCTCTAACCAGCTGAGCTACCCCGCCACGCTCGCCGACGACGCCGTGGCGTCGTCCGCTGGGCGGCGATATAGGGAGAAGGGCGCGGGGGTGTCAACGGTCTGTTGCGATCCCCCGCACAGGTTCTCCGGCTCAGAGCGTCTGACCGAAGATCTGGGCCACCTGCGGGATGTCCTTGTCGCCGCGGCCGGACAGATTCATCACCATCAGGTGCTCCGCCGGCTTGGTGGGTGCGAGCTCCAGCACCTTCGACAGCGCGTGGGCGGGCTCCAGGGCCGGAATGATGCCCTCCAGCATCGAGCAGAGCTTGAACGCCCCCAGCGTCTCCGAATCGGTCGCCGACAGGTAGGTGACGCGGCCCATCTCGTGCAGCCACGCATGCTCGGGGCCGATGCCGGGATAATCGAGGCCCGCCGAGATCGAGTGGGCATCCGCGATCTGGCCGTCCTCGTTCATCAGGAGGTAGGTGCGGTTGCCGTGCAGCACGCCCGGGCGGCCGCCGGTGAGCGAGGCGGCATGCAGGCCGCTCTGCACGCCGTGGCCGGCCGCCTCGACGCCGTAGATCTCGACCTCGCGGTCATCGAGGAAGGGGTGGAACAGCCCCATGGCATTGGAGCCGCCGCCGATGCAGGCCACGAGCGAATCCGGCAGCCGGCCCTCCAGCGCCAGCATCTGCTGCTTCGTCTCGATGCCGATCACCGACTGGAAGTCGCGCACCATCGCCGGGTAGGGATGCGGGCCGGCCACCGTACCGATGCAGTAGAAGGTGTCGGCGACGTTCGTGACCCAGTCGCGCAAAGCCTCGTTCATCGCATCCTTGAGGGTGCGGGTGCCCGATTGCACCGGCACCACCTCGGCGCCCAGCATCTTCATGCGGAACACGTTCGGCGCCTGCCGCTCGACATCGACGGCGCCCATATAGACCACGCATTTCAGGCCGAACCGGGCGCAGAGCGTCGCCGTGGCGACGCCATGCTGGCCGGCGCCGGTCTCGGCGATGATCCGCGGCTTGCCCATGCGGCGGGCGAGCAGGATCTGGCCGAGCACGTTGTTCACCTTGTGCGAGCCGGTGTGGTTCAGCTCCTCGCGCTTGAAATAGATCTTCGCTCCTTGCCCGGCCGGAGCGCCGGCGCGCAGATGCTCGGTGAGGCGCTCGGCGTAATAGAGCGGGCTCGGCCGGCCGATATAGTGGGTGCCGTAGGACTCCATATCCGCCTTGAACGACGGGTCGGCCTTGGCCTCGGCATACGCCTTCTCGAGGTCGAGGATCAGCGGCATCAGCGTCTCGGCCACGAAGCGGCCGCCGAAGATGCCGAAGCGGCCGCGCTCGTCCGGCCCGGTGCGGAAGGAATTGGGAGCGGGGTTCAGCGTCACGGGGACGGTCCTTCGCGAAAACAGTTGTTGTTTGGCGTGCTAGACCCATGGAACGACGGCCGCAATGCGGCACAGCCGGACAAACCGACTGGATCGGCCGCTCGACGGGATCAGACGAGGATCGCGGGCGTTCAGGCTTGGCGGCGGGCGGCCGTCACGAAGGCCACGATCTTGGCCGGATCTTTCTCGCCCGGCCGCACCTCGACGCCCGAAGAGACGTCGACGGCGGAAAGACCCGTGCGGGCCAGCGCCGCCGCGACGTTGCCGGCGTCGAGGCCGCCCGACAGCATCGTGGCGCGGGGCAGCACCGCATTCGTCAGGATGCCCCAGTCGAAGCTGCGTCCATTGCCGCCGGGGAGATCGGCCCCGGGGGGCGGCTTCGCGTCGAGCAGAAGCCGGTCGGCGACGGCGGCATAGGCCGGGAGCGCACGCAGATCCTCGGCCGAGGCGATGCCGACCGCCTTCATGACCGGCCGGCCGGTGCGGGCGCGGACCTCCGCCACACGCTCCGGCGTCTCCCTGCCGTGCAACTGGATCAGATCGGGATCGAGCGCCGCGACGGCATCGCGAAGCAGAGTATCGTCCGGATCGACCAGCAGTACGACGCGCTCTGCCCTCCCCCGCGCCCGTCCGGCGAGGCGGCCGCCCCGGTCCAAAGCGACGTGTCGCGGACTCCGGGGGAAGTGGACGAAGCCGACGAGATCCGCCCCCGCATCGAGGGCGGCGTCCAGCGTCGCCTCGGTGCTGAGGCCGCAGATCTTGACGCGGACATCCGCCATCGGCCCGAGCGCTCCTGTCAGCGCGCCGCCGCCGGAGCCGGAAGCGCCGTATGAGTCGCGGCGCTGCCGTAACCCGGCTCGACGCCCGGGGTCCCGAAGGTCTTCAGCTCTGCCGCTTCCTTGGCAAGGCGGTCGGCCTCGCGGCGGTGGTAGCGCGCCCGCTGGCGGGTTCCGCTCTGTCCGAGCCAGCTCCCGATGCCGCCGACCAAGATCCCGAGGGCGACTGCGCCGAAGATCACGGCGTAGAGTGGCAGGACGACGGCGAAGACCGGCTCGGGCGAGAACGGATCGAAGGAGAGGGTCACGGCCTCGCGGTTGGCCACCGCGAGGAGGACGACCACAATTGCGACCGGCAGCAGAACCAGCGCCTTCAAAAAACGGATCATGCAAAGGGTCTCCGACGGACGGCAACGGCCTGGAACCGGCCCGGCCGTTTGCCGCTAGGGGCTTTCGAGCGACGGGCTTCTCGAGGCTCAGATCGCAGAACTAGAGCGCTCCCCGTCGAAGTGGATGGCGGCCGGGCTAAGAGGAGCACCGAAACGCAAGCCGGTGACTTCCCCGTGTCGGGGCGGCTGCCGATCAAGCGCTCGGCTGCTCGTCGCCGATGCCGGCGCGGTTGAGACGCAGGCGCATCTCCTTGCCGGTCTTGAAGACGGGGATCGCCTTCTCGGACACGGACACCGACTCGCCGGTGCGGGGGTTGCGCCCGCGCCGGGCCTCGCGGCGCTTGACCGAGAAGGCGCCGAAGCCGCGCAGCTCGACGCGGTCGCCCTGGGCCAGGGCATCGGCGATCGTGTCGAGGATCGCGTTGACGAGGGTCTCGACGTCGCGCTGGTAGAGATGGGGGTTCTGCTCGGCAATTTTGAGCACGAGTTCCGACTTGATCATGCGGCTCTCTTCCGGATGCAGGGCAGGCGCGGGCGGAGGGGGTGCCTCAGGGGGCCGGACGCCAGACGGCCAGGAGCCCGCCGCCCGCAAGCCCCGCGGTCTCGGCTTCGACCGCCCGCAGGCGGCCAGCCAGCCCATCGAGACCGAGAAGGTCCGCGCCGAGCCCGAGGGCCGACCAAAGCTTGAGCCCGCCCTCGGCCTTCGGCTTCCAATCCTTCACCGGAAGGTTGGCCGGAACCTTCCGCTCCTTCTCCAGCCATGCGACGGCTTGGCGCTCACCGCCGAGTTCGTCGACGAGCTTCAGGGGCAGGCTCTGGCGTCCGCTGAACACCCGTCCGTCGGCGACGGCGGAGAGCTGGCTGTCATCCATGCCGCGGCGCTCGGCCACCAAGCCCTTGAACCAGCCATAGGTGTCGAGCACGATCGAGGACAGGGCCGCGCGGGCCTCCGGCGAGGTCGGGCTGAAGCCCGAGGGCTCCGCCTTCAGCGGCGAGGATTTGACCGACTCGACCTTCACGCCGACCTTGTCGAGCAGGCCGGAGACATCCGGATACTGGAACAGCACACCGATGGAGCCGACCAGCGCGGTCTCGCGGGCGACGATGTGGTCGGCGGCGATGGCGGTGATGTAGGCGCCCGAGGCGGCGGTCCCGTCCACGAAGGCGACGATCGGCTTCTTCGCCGCCAGGGCGCGCAGGTTCCGGTAGAGTTCCTCCGATCCGGTCGTCGTGCCGCCCGGCGAGGAGATCGAGATCACGACGCCTTTCACGGCGTTCGATTCCCCCACGCGTTCGATCAGCTTGCGGGTCGATTCGCTGCCGGCGATGAAGCCGCCGATGGAGATCCGGGCGATCTGGTTCTCGGTGGCCGGGAACAGGCGTCCCTCGCCGACCCGCGCGCGGTAGCCCAAGGCGCCCACGGCAAGGATGGCGGCACCGATGCCGAGCACCCGCCACAGCGTCAGCTTGCGGCGCAGACGGCGGCGGTCGATGAGAAACTCGGCGTCTGCGGCCATCCGACGATGTACTCCTCTCCAAGCGGCGCTTCGCGGCCGTTGTTCTGTTGGGATCGTGCACGCCGCGCCGGGTCTCGCCGGGACGGGTGCATCCCGCAAGGTGTTGCGGCGCCGGTTCAGCCCGCCGATCCGGATGCCGGTCAAGTCCTTGATGGGCTTGGGTTCGATCGGGGCTGTCGAGTCCGGGACCGTGTTTAACGCCGCCCGAGGCAGGCCGGCAAGAGCCTGCTCCATTCGCGCCGGTACAACCCGCACCCGTCGTTGCCGAGCGCGAGGGTCTCCGGCGCCGGCCGGTTCAGCGCCGAGCGTAGATTTCCTCGACGTAGCCGTCGCGCATCCAGAACAGATTCCGACTCAGCCGCCGATAGCCGCCGTCCCGCGCCACGAGATCCGGCACGACGACCTGTCGGAAGGCATCGGTGTTCGGTGCCGCGGCCTCCTGGTTGATCGAACAGAACAGCGGGGCGATGGCGCGGATACGTGCGATGTACATGGCGGCCGTTTCCGGCGGCATCTCGGGCAGCGAATCCTGGTTGATCGCCAAGTCGTAAGTCTCGTCCCGCTCGATCTCCCACCACGGCAGAACCCGGACCGCGGCCTCGGGCTCGCCGGCCAGGGACACGTCGAGGCCGGCCTTCAGCAGGAACCAGCCCTGAAGGACGTTGGTGAAGGGCAAATCGAGGATCGTGTAGCGGCGGCCGGGGCGCCGCAGGAACCATGCGAGACCGCCGAAGCCGCCGCCGATCTCGACCACCCGCTCGAAGCTTCCCAGTTGCCCGATTCGCCACGCGGCGTAGGCATGGCTGAAGGCGTGTTCGGGCAGGATGCCGGCGCCGTAACGCACGCCGAAGGGCGCGCCGACATCGGGGAAGGCCAGAGGAAACCCGAGTTCGGCCTCGATACGCGCTGGCTCTCCATGATGGGCCAGCGTTCCGGCCAGCGGGGCGGCGAACTCGCCCTGCTCCGGCGAGCGGATCGGGGCCAGGCCAAGGGCTTCGGAGAGGCGCAGCAGCCGGTCGCACCAGCTTGCGGCGAACGGGTCCGGAGCGTGCCGGGCCAGCGTCGCCATCGTACGTCCCATGGCGATGCCGTGCGCGAGATGGGACTGGAAGAGATTGTTCAGCAGGTCGGCAAGGACCCCGGCATCGCCGTGCCGCAACGCGCCGTGAAAGGCGGAAAATCCCTGCGTCCGCGCCGCCCACATGCCCTCGCTGTCCGCCTGGACCGGCGAGCGTCCGGCGCCGGAGCGCCACGCCGCGATGAGACGGTGCGCGATGCGCGCGTCCTCCGGGCCGGGCCGGGGCGCCGCGAAGGCGATCGGCGGTAGATCCGGCCACGTGCCGTACGGGTAGCGGTAGGTTCCCGGCCCCGCGATGCCGCCGCCGAGTGCGGCGCTGGCCGCCGGCGGTCGATAGGGGCGGCCCTCACGGCGGCCGAAGAGGCGGTAATGCTCTTGTGCCGAGGCGATGGCGCCGGCCTCGATCGCCATCGCCACGTCGGCGTTCAGATCGAGGTACAGCGCAGGCTCGAAATCCGGGGGAAGCGGGTCGGGGCGCCGTCCTGCGGACTTTCCCCTCAACCATCTCAGGCCGGTGCCTAAGCTCGGGCGGCGGTACTCCATCGCGCGAACCTCGGGACGCTTCGAAATCGGGATCAAAACAAGTTCGGGGCCGGCAGAGCCGGCCCCGAGGCATCGTCGAACAGCGGCGAGGCTTACTCCTCGTCGCCGGTCTTCTTCTTGTTGAAGGCGGCACCCAGGATGTCGCCGAGCGAGGCACCCGAATCGGCGGAGCCGAACTGGGCCATCGCCTCACGCTCCTCGGCGACTTCCAGCGCCTTGATCGAGACCTGCACGCGGCGGGCCTTGCGGTCGAACTGGATGACGCGGGCGTCGAACTTCTCGCCGGCGGCGAAACGCTCGGGACGCTGGTCGCCGCGGTCACGGGCGAGTTCGGCGCGGCGGATGAAGGTCTGCATGTCGGTGTCGACGAGCTTCACCTCGAGGCCGGAATCCTTCACCTCGACGACTTCGCAGGTGACGACCTGACCCTTCTTGATCTCGCCGGCTTCCGCGAAGGGATCGCCGCCGAGCTGCTTCACGCCGAGCGAGATGCGCTCCTTCTCGACATCGACGTCGAGAACCTGGGCGCGGACCATGTCGCCCTTCTTGAACTCCTCGATGACCTGCTCGCCGGGACGGTTCCAGTCGAGATCCGACAGGTGAACCATGCCGTCGACGTCGCCCTCGAGGCCGATGAACAGGCCGAACTCGGTCTTGTTCTTGACCTCGCCCTCGACCTCGGAACCGACCGGGTGCTTCTCGGCGAAGGCCTCCCACGGGTTCTGCAGGGTCTGCTTGAGGCCGAGCGAGATGCGGCGCTTGACCGAATCGACCTCCAGGATCTGCACCTCGACCTCCTGGGAGGTGGAGACGATCTTGCCCGGATGGACGTTCTTTTTGGTCCAGCTCATCTCGGAGACGTGGATCAGGCCCTCGATCCCCGGCTCCAGCTCCACGAAGGCGCCGTAATCGGTGATGTTGGTCACGCGGCCCTTGAGCTTGGCGCCCTCGGGGTAGCGGGCGGCGATGCCCTCCCACGGATCGGCGAGGAGCTGCTTGATGCCGAGCGAGATGCGGTGCGTCTCGTGGTTGATCTTGATGATCTTGACCTTCACCGTCTGGCCGATGGTCACGACCTCGGACGGGTGGTTCACGCGGCGCCACGCCATGTCGGTGACGTGCAGCAGGCCGTCGATGCCGCCGAGATCGACGAAGGCGCCGTACTCGGTGATGTTCTTGACGACGCCGTCGATGACCTGACCTTCCTCAAGGTTGGCCACCAGCTCCGAGCGCTGCTCGGCGCGGCTCTCCTCGAGCACGGTACGGCGCGACACGACGATGTTGCCGCGGCGGCGATCCATCTTGAGGATCTGGAACGGCTGCGGCGTGCCGAGAAGCGGGGTCACGTCGCGCACCGGACGGATATCGACCTGCGAGCGCGGCAGGAACGCCACGGCGCCGTCGAGATCGACGGTGTAGCCGCCCTTGACCTGGTTGAAGATCGTGCCGGTGACGCGCTCGTTGGCCTCGAAGGCCTTCTCGAGCTTGACCCAGCTCTCCTCGCGACGCGCCTTGTCGCGCGAGATGACGGCTTCGCCCAGCGCGTTCTCGATGCGGTCGACATAGACCTCGACCTCATCGCCGACCTTGAGCTCGCCCTCGCGGCCCGGGCCGGTGAATTCCTTGAGGGGGACGCGCCCCTCGGTCTTGGCACCGATATCGATGACGGCGACATCCTTCTCGATGCCGACGACGGTGCCCTTGACGACCGAGCCCTCGGTGATCTCGTGCTGGAGGAAGGATTCCTCGAGCAGGGCCGCGAAATCTTCGCGAGCCGAGGGGCTTACGTTCAGACCAGCAGACATTCTCTCTCCTGAATGGCCTCATCGCGTGAGGCCGGCGTCGGCGGCTCGTGTTGCGAAATACCCCCGTCACCGCCGCCCGCCGGATGGACGATCCGGCCGGGCTCGCCTCCTTTCGGAGGGCCGACGCATGCTTGAAGCGATGGTCGAGGGCCGATTGCCCCGGCGATGCGTCCGCCGGGCAGAACACCCGGATCCTGACGGTATCGATGAGGAAATCGGTGCGAGCGATATCGGAATTGCGTCTCCGACGCAATGTCTTGGAGCGTCTCAAGTTCGGTCGCCCCGAACGCCGCCGACCGAGCGGCGTGCGCTCGGACGAATTCGATGCGCCGCAGCCAATCGAGAACGGCTCGAACTCAGTCCTGACCGCCGGATGGCCGGGTCAGGGCATAGAGTGTGATCGCCGCCGCGTTCGAGACGTTGAGGCTGCGGATGGCCCCCGTCGCGTCGATGCGCACGAGCAGGTCGCAGCATTCGGTGGTGCGCTGGCGCAGGCCCTTGCCCTCGGCGCCGAGCACCAGCACCGCCGGCCGGCGGGGGCCGACCGCATCGAGCGACGTGCCGGCGTCCGAATCGAGTCCGATCCGGGTGAATCCCCGCTCGCCGAGGGTGATGAGCGCCTCGGCGAGGTTGCGCACGATCACCAGGGGCACGTGTTCCAGGCCGCCGGAGGCGGACTTTGCTAGAACGCCGGTGGCGTTGGGCGAGTGGCGCGCGGTCGTGACGATGGCGGTGACGCCGAAGGCGGCCGCGGTTCGCACGATGGCGCCGACATTGTGGGGATCGGTGATCTGGTCGAGCGCGAGCAGCAGCGCATCGTCCGGCATGGCGTCGAGCGCCGGGGCGGCGAGCGGTTCGGCCTCCGCGTAGAGACCCTGGTGCACGGCATCGGGCCCGAGCAGCTTGTCGATGGCGCTCGGGCGGACCAGTTCCGGCTCGATCGGCAGCTCGATCCCGGCTTCCTTGAGTCGGGCCAGCGCGTTCTCGGTGGCCAGCAGCCGATGGAAGTGGCGGCCGGCATTGGCCAGCGCCTGCGACACGGGATGCCAGCCGTAGAGCACGACATGGTCCCGGCCCTCGCGGGCGGCGGGTCCCGGCGGCTGCTGCGGTCGCGGGCGGGGCCGGAAGCCGTACGGCTTGGCCGGGCGGTCGCGCGGCGGGGTCATGGGCTGGTCTTTCAGGGGAGGAAGCGGGGAGGTGTCTCGGATTTCCGAGAAACCGACGGGATCGTCCCGCGTCAAGCGTCGGATCGTTGCGTCGGATTCCTGCGGCATAGCCGTTGCCGTCGGCTGCGAACCCGACTATAGACCGGGCGCCGACGGACAGCGCCCTTCGTCTATCGGTTAGGACGTCAGCCTTTCACGCTGAAAAGGCGGGTTCGATTCCCGCAGGGCGCGCCATTCCACCTGATCGCTGAAGCCCGGCACAAGCGGCGATCGAGAACGTCATTCCAGCGAGCGCGAGCTGCGGCCCCCTGCGCAGGTGCGCCCGGCAAGACTTCCGTCCGGGCGCCTCAAAGCAGTCGACGGCCCCGACCGTCCGGTCATCGAGCCGGATCGGCAGTGCCGGGAACGAGCCTACCCGGCTTCTCCCCTCCATCCCACGGCGTAACTGAGGCTCCTGATCGGCACTTCGAAGGCCTGCGATCCTCGCGCAGAAGTCGGCGGAGGACCGAAGCGTGCTCGTTGCCGAAGACGCGACCAGAAAGATGCGCGGGACGCGCGCAGACCCCCCTCCCCAGCGGCGTCAGGCCAGCCGCATCTCGGAGGGCTGCACGGGGACGGCGAGAGGGCGTTCGGGTCCGGCTGCCTTGTGCGGCGCGACGACCCGAGCTGCGGCGGCGAGGCGCTTCTCGATGCGCGTGACCTGCATCGGGTACCAGCGGCTTCCCCGCGCCGAGGGGATGCCGAGGGCGTTGAGGGCGTTGGCGACCTGCTCCAGGGTGAGCGCGCCCGCGGCGCGGATTTCGCTGAGGATCGGCGCCACCTCCTCGGCTCGCTCCCGGCTCTTCGACGTGGTTTCTCCGCGCTCCAGGCTCTCCGCCAGGGGGCGCGGAGCGGCCGCGGCGGTGCCGAGCGCATCGGCGGTGGGCATTGCCCGTCGCTCGGCGGTGAAGCGGGCGTAGAATTCGCGCCGCCGCGCCATCGTCTCCGAGGTGCGTTGTACGCCCAGTCGATCCTCGGCTTCGGCCACCGCCGCCATGATGCAGAGGGTGCGCTCGCTGACCTCCGGCCGATCGGCGGCCGAGAATCGCAGTTCGCGGGCGTGCAGGTCGCGGCTGAGGCGCCGCAAGAAACCGGGATTCTCCGCGAGCGCTCCGAGCTCGGCCATGAGCAGCGTCGCGCCGTGGCGGCGGCACAGGGTGAGAGCCATTTGCAGACGAGGCCGCTGCGGATCGCCGACGCTCTCGATCATCTCACCGACCAGCCGACCGCGTCGGCCGAGATGACGCGAGACCGCCTCGCGCTGAGACGCTACGGTTCCGAAAGTTCCCTGCCCCACCAGGGCGGGACAAAGGTAGGAAACGAAGAAGTCTGAAGACATCTGCGGTGGGCCGCCCATGCGTCCTTGAGTGGGTCTCGGGCCGGCCGTGTTCCGGGGATCGTCATCTCAGGCCGGACCATGGCCCCGCGCCGGGCCGCTCTGCGGAAGATCATGTTGTGAACGACACCTTATCCACCCTCAATATGACGTCTACATCCGTTGAGGTCGCCCTTGGCCTTGGTGGTACGATCCGCCTCGAGGGAGGTGCCGTGGCGGTGTCCGACCTCATGGTGGTGTTCGAGGCGATCACGCGGACCGGATCGGTGCAGGGCTTCGCCGACGCGCTCGGCCTGTCGTACCGGGCCGCCTGGGCTCGCCTTCAGGTCTACGAGACCGCCCTCGGCCGGCCGTTGGTGCACAAGACGCGGGGCCACGGCACCGCCCTGACCCCGTTCGGAGCGTCCCTGGCGGAGGCCTTCGCTGCCGCCGCAGCCGGGCTGGAGGCCGGATTCGGCCGCGAAACCCGCGCCGTCGAGCGCCGTCTGCGCGAACTTCTAACCGGCCGGACCGGCGTCCTGACCTTAGCCGCCAGCCACGACCCGCTGCTGGTCGACGTGTTGGCCGAGGTCGGTGGCGTCGAGCTCACGGTGACGGGCAGTCGCGCGGCGGTGGAGCGGTTGCTCGAAGGTGGCGTCGATGCGGCCGGCTTCCATTGCGGCGCGCGCGGGCCCGCCGCCGCCGGTCCGCCGTTCTCGTCGATCGACCCGGCGGCCGGGCTCGCACTCTACCCGCTGTTCGAGCGCGAACAGGGGCTGCTGCTCGCCCCCGGCAACCCGCACGGCATCCGCAGCCTGAACGACCTGACCGTCGAGGGCGTGCGCTACGTCAATCGCCAGAAGGGATCGGGCACGCGCGACTGGTTCGACCGCATGCTCGCGGAAGCCGACCTGCCCGCCTCGGCCATCCACGGCTACGCGGTCGAGGAATTCACGCATCAGGCGGTGGCCGCCGTCATCGCCTGCGGTGCGGCGGATGCCGGGCTGGGAGCGCGGGCCGCGGCCGAACGGCTGGGCCTCGATTTCCTCCCGGTCGGCTGGGAGACCTACTACCTCGCCGCGAGCCGTTCCCTCGCCGCATCCGGGATCGATGAACTCGTCGCCGAGGCGCGAGCGCGGGCCGGCGGCCTATCCGGATACCGCCCGGTGGCCTCCGAAGCGAAATAGCCGGCGGCAGCTTGCTTCGGAAGCGCGGTTCAAAAACTGCGCCCGTTTTGGTGCATCCTGTCACGGTGCGGACCGGCCAACCCCGTGCTACAGGCGGCCTCAAAGGCGAACGGAGTCTGGTGGCCCTTCCAGTCTCCAAAACCGTTGCTACGCCAACAGCGTAGAGTGGGCTCGTGTCCGATCCGCTTCCGCCAGTCAGCCGCCAGTCCTGCATCAATTCCCGTCCATAGGGAGTGACGGCTCCGTCCCGCCGGCGCCCTGCACGGCGCGTCAGGCGTGAGCCATCGGGCATGAGGGCTTTTTGCGTCCCAGGACGGGTGTGGCGAGGCAAACCATGGGAACTCATCTCGGCCTCGCCTTTCTTGCCGGCGTCCTCTCGGTGCTTTCGCCTTGCGTCGTGCCGCTGCTGCCGCTGGTGCTCGGTGCGGCCACCGCGGAGCACCGGCTCGGTCCCGCGGCGCTCGCCGCCGGCTTGGCGCTCGCCTTCGTCGCGATCGGCCTGTTCGTCGCCACGCTCGGTTTCGCGATCGGTCTCGACGGCGACGTGTTCCGCAAGGCCGCGGCGCTGCTCATGGGGCTGTTCGGTCTCGTTCTGCTCGTGCCGGCGGCCCAAGACCGCTTCGCCGTGGCGGCGGGCCCGGTGGGCGACTGGACGCAGAGGCGGTTCGGCGGATTCGAGACCGGAGGGCTGGCGGGCCAATTCGGCGTCGGCCTCCTCCTCGGCGCGGTCTGGAGCCCCTGCGTCGGTCCGACCCTCGGTGCGGCCTCCCTGCTGGCCGCTCAAGGGCGCGATCTCGGCGGCGTCGCCGTCACCATGCTGCTGTTCGGTCTCGGCGCCGCCCTCCCCCTCGTCGTTCTCGGGATGCTGTCGCGCGGGATTCTGGTGCGCTGGCGCGAGCGGATGCTCGGGCTCGGAAAGAGCCTGAAGGTGACGCTGGGCGTGATCTTCGTCGCCCTCGGCGCGCTGATCCTCTCCGGCTACGACCGGCCACTGGAAACCGCGCTGGTCGAGGCCTCGCCGTATTGGCTGACCGCGCTCACGACCCGCTTCTGAACGGCGATCCGGCTAACGGCCGCCCGCGCTGCGGGCGCCCTCGCAGGTGTGGAGAGAAATAATCTCTCAGGATGGGGTGCTTGCAGAACAAGGATCTATCGGCGCCCGGTAATACAGAAAACACGTTCATGGCGGCCGGTTTATGCTGGGCATGATCCCATGCCGTCCGTTTGCGCCGCCCCTCTCGTCATGCGTCCTGTCCAGTACGATTCTTTCGGCGAGCCCATCGCTCAGCCCGTCCGGGACGAGCGCGTCGTGTCACGGATCGCGCTCCGCACCGGGGTCGGCCTGTTCTGGACATTGGTGGTCGTGATCGTCGCCGCGCGCGCCGCCTACTTCCATCCGCACTTCGCGGAACAGTTCGGCCACGTCGCCGCGCTGATGGATCGGTTGAGGGCGGTTCTCGGCGCCTGACGCGTCGTCCTCGCCGAGCGTGCATCGTGAGAACGGTTTGCTATGAGGGAGCCGCTACGGCGACCCTCGGCCTCGGGCCGGAACGTTCCCGCGGAAGAACCGAGACTTGAGGCGACTGCATCTCCCGCACCGGATATCGCCGCTCGCGGCGCTGGGTCCCGGCATTGCGCTCTGCCTCGCGCTGACGCTCGTTTCGATCGGCCTTCAGCATCTCGAAGAGGACGTCTTCGGGCATCCCTATGTCGAGGCGCTGGTGATCGCCATCCTGCTCGGCATGGCGATGCGCACGCTCTGGCAACCAGGCCCGCTCTGGCGCTCGGGCATCGCCTTCAGCGCCAAGCAACTCCTCGAAGTCGCGGTGATGCTGCTCGGCGCATCGATCAGCTTCGCGGCGATCCTCGCCTCCGGCCCGGTGCTGCTCGCGGCCATCGTCGCGACGGTCGCCGTCACGATCGCCGCGAGCTTCGCCATCAGCCGCCTGCTCGGGCTCGCCGTGCGGATGTCGATCCTGATCGCCTGCGGCAACGCGATCTGCGGCAACTCGGCGATCGCCGCGGTCGCCCCCGTCATCGGTGCCGGCAGCGACGACATCGCCTCCTCGATCTCCTTCACGGCGATCCTCGGCGTGCTGATGGTGCTCGGCCTGCCGCTGCTGATTCCGCTGCTCGGTCTCGGTGCCGGCCAGTACGGCATTCTCGCCGGGCTGACGGTCTACGCCGTGCCGCAGGTTCTCGCCGCCACCGTCCCGGCCGGCCTCGTCGCCACCCAGATCGGCACCGTGGTCAAGCTCGTGCGCGTGCTGATGCTCGGCCCCGTCGTCGTTGGGCTTTCCCTGCTGGCGCCCCGCTTCGGCGAGGCCGTCGCCGGGCCGAACCCGGCGGGGCGGCTGCGTCTGTTCAAGCTCGTTCCGTGGTTCATCCTCGGCTTCCTCGTGCTGGCCGCCTGCCGCTCGCTCGGGCTGGTGCCGGATCCCGCCATCGCGCCGATCACCCGGGTGGCCGGCATCCTCACCGTGGTCTCGATGGCCGCCCTCGGGCTCGGCGTCGATCTGCGGGTGATCGGGCGGGTCGGCAGCCGCGTCACCGCCGCCGTGACCCTGTCGCTCGTGCTGCTGCTCCTCGTCAGCCTGGGTCTGATCTACGCGCTTCGCCTCGGGTGAGGCCGCGACCGCCGCGGCGCATCGCTCCGTCCGGGCTCAACGCGGTGCCCGTTCGGCCCATGCCCGGTCGAGCCGGGCGGAACGATAGGCATCCGGGATCGACAGCGCCCAGACGAAGAAGCCACCCGCATGGCGCCCGATCAAACTCGCCTCGGGCGCGGCAAAGCGAGCGGTGAGCCAGCCGCCGATAAGGGCGAACAGGGCAAAGCCGAGCCCGCGGGCCGCGCGGCCCGTCCAGACATGGCCCATGCCGGGCAGCAGCGCCGCGACCAGCAGCACGCGGGTGGGATCAGGCAGCGCGCGCATGCCGGGTCTCCGGGTCGGTCTCGGACAGGACGAGCAGGAGGCGCCGAGCGGCGTCGAGGATGCCGTCGAACAGCTCCGGCGGGACCCGTTCGATCGGGAAACGACTGCCGCGCAGGAGCAGGTAGGTGCCCCGTGTCCCCTGGCTCGCCTGCAGCGTGAGGCGCAGGCCGTCGGGGGTGAAGAGCACCTCCTTCACCCGCGGATCCGCGAGGATCGGGGCGAGGACGGGCGCGAGGCGGGCATGCAGGCTGTCGGCGCCGGCCGTTCCGCGCACGAGGGTATCGGGCGGCCATGCCTCCGGAACGGCGTAGCAGTTCGGCAGGTGATCGGGCGCGTAGAACTCGGCGCCTGCCGGGCGCCGCAGGACGTCGAGGACACACCCTGTCGACAGCGGCGTCCGCAGGGTCACCTGGAGCCAGAGCTGCGGCAGCCGGCGATGCACCAGCGTGTCCGGTACGAGGCGGACATCGACGGCGGTGCCCGCGTATCGGCCGCGCAGGGTCGCGAAGCCGGCCCGGTCGCGCCCGAGCCGCGACGCCGCGAGCCGGCCGGCGCAATCGGACAGGAGGTCCGCCCGCCAGCGCCCTTCGCGCCGGCGCAGAATCGCGCCGAACGCGCCGCTCATTAGGACGAACACGGCGGCGAGGGCGACGAGCATCGCCGCGCCTCAATAGCCGCGGGGCTTCGGCCAGGGCATCGTGAACTGCTCGCCTCGCCGGACATACTTGTAGCGGTGCAGCACGAACCAGGCCGAGGCGGCGATGTAGAAGGCCATCATCGCCAGGAGCTGCGTGCCATAGCCGAGGAACACGGCAAGATAGGTGACGACGCACAGGACGAGCAGCAGCGCCGCCGGCAGCGGGTGGAGCGGGTGCACATAGCCGCGCTGGATCGAGCCGAGCGGCCATTTGCGACGGAACAGCACGATCGAGAGCGCCATCAGCGTGTAGCCGAGCAGCCCCGACAGGATCGAGAAGGTGATGGTCTGGTCGAGCGGCGTCGAGACCGCGAACAGGATCGCGATCGGCACGAAGAAGACGACGGCGCGGTAGGGCGTGCGGTAGGTGGGATGCACGGCGCCGAACCAGACCGGCATGTAGCGGTCACGCCCCATGGCGAACCATGCCCGCGAGGCGTCGTTGATGCAGCCGTTGGCCGAGGCCACCGTGGCGAACAGGGTACCGAGGAACAGGAACAGCTCGAGCCAGCGGCTGCCGGTGAGCCGGGCCGCGTCGTAGAGCGGCGTTACCGCCTGGCCGAGATATTCCCAGGGCATCAGGCCGGAGCACACGTACCACGTTAGCGTGGCGGCGATGAGCAGGGTCATCATGCCCGTCATCGTGCCGAGCGGCAGGGCGCGGGCGGGCGAGCGCACCTCCTCGGCGGCCTGGGTGGTGCCCTCGATGCCGAGATAGAACCACAGCCCGAAATGCATCGCCGCGAGGATGCCGAGCGCGCCGTAGGGCAGGCCGCCGAGCAGTGCCTCGTGCTTCAGCACCGTGCCGGGCGCCCAGGGCTGGGTGGCGACGAACAGCACGACGATCGCGGCGAAGGCGGCAGCGGTGATGACGAGGTTGAGCGTCAGGGTGGCGAGCACGCCGCGATAGTTGAGGAAGGCGAGCGCCACCACGGTGAGCACCATGAAGGCGCGCTTGTCGATCGCGCCTTCCAGGCCGAGGCTCTGCGCGAAGGCCTCGATCAGGTCGCCGGCGACGATGGCGTTCGAGACCTCCAGCATGGTGTAGGCCATGACGAGGTAGAGGCCGACATTGAAGGCCGCGAGCGGACCGATGATGTGCTTGGCCTGGGCGTACTGGCCGCCGGCCGCGGCGACCGTCGAGGTGATCTCGGAATCGATCATCGCGACGCAGGTATAGAGGATGCCGGCGAGCCAGCAGGCCGCCAGCGCGGCCACGGCGCCGCCCTTCCCGACCGCGAAGTTCCAGCCCATGAACTCACCGACGAGGACGATACCGACGCCGAGGGCCCAGACATGGCCCGGCCCGAGCACGCGAAGGAGCGCGACCTTCCGGCCCGCACTCGGCGGCGGCGCCGCGGCCTCTGCCCCGGCGGCCAGCTGAACGGAGGCGCGCTCCGCGATCGGTTGCACCGTCGTCATCACGACCTCGCCGCCGTCTCGCCGACCTCGGAGTCGACGATCTCACCCTCCTCGGACGAGAGGAGATAGCCCTCGTCGTAGGTCCGGTTGGTGCGCAGGAGGTCGAACCCCATCCACAGGGCGAGAGCGGTCGCAGCCGCCCAGGCGCCCCAGTTCATCACGGACACCATGATGTGCTCTCCCGACAGTGTTGGAAGACCCGAGATCCTCATCTCGGTGGCGGGACCGGCCCGGCCGCACGGGGCGGGGCGCGAGACCTCAGCCCTTCGACGAACCGTCGAAGTGCTCGGCGATGACCTCGCGGTACTGGCGGTCCGAGTACCGGAACATGACGATGAAGTAGCCGACGATGATCGCGGCGGTGAGCGCCACGAGGCCCCAGTTGAAGCTGTAATCGAAGCGCGTGCCGATGATCCCGGCCGCCTTCTCCGGCGTGAAGCCCAGCTTCTCCCACTGCCCGGCCATGGTCGCGTTCTGACCGAGCGAGTCCCAGGTCGGGTTCGGGAGTTCGGTGGTGCTGGTACCGCCGCCCGCGAGCTTGAACAGCAGCGGCAGGTAGAGCGTGATGAAGACCAGCACCAGCATCAACACGGCATCGACGATCTGGCCGAGGACGGACTGGATCGGCGGTTCGTAAGGGGGGCGCCCGGCCATCTCAGGCGTTCCCCCGCCGACGCATCGCCCGCGCCTGATCGAGGTAGTAGAGGTCCGTGCCGTAGATCGCGTCACGATCCTCGCGGTAATGCCGGATCATCGCCGCGATCGCGGCGGTGTTGAGCAGCACGACGCAGGCGCCGACGCCGAGCACGAGCAGCGTGACGCCGCATGTGTCGCAGGCCTGTCGCATGGTCCAGAAGGTGAAGGCGTAGACGAGCCAGACCAGTCCGACCGCGAGAATGGCGGCCGCTCGATCACGGCCGAACATGGCTGCGACGCGTGCATCCTGCATGGCACATCTCCTCCCGGGAGATCATTCTTGGAAGGAATTCTGGCTTCCTTTCGAGAAATATCCTGCCGTTTATGGTGCGGGTCAAGCCGGATTCGGCGCCGCATTGCACCATATCGCATCATCTTTCTTTCAAAGGGACGATCCGGGAGCGACGGACGGCGCCGGGCGTTTCCCAGTCCGCACCGTTTCGATCCAGGGAGTGAGATGCTCGACGCCGCCCTGTACGACCGTCTGCTCGGCGTGGCCGCTGAGGTCTCGGAGCCGTTGCGGACCGCCATCGCGGCAATCGGTGTCATTGAGATTGCACCGCCGCCTCATGCCAGCCTCGCCGAGCGGCTGTTCGTCGAGGTGGTGAACCAGCAGCTCTCCACCAAGGCTGCCCTCTCGATCTGGACGCGGATCGAGGCGGCCGCTGCGGCGCAGGTCGTGACACCGCGCGATCTGTTCGTTCCCGGTCACGAGGCGGTGCTGCGCGGCTGCGGCGTCTCGGCAAACAAGGTGCGCGCGCTTCACGCCATCCGCGAGGCCGAGGAAGCCGGCCTGCTCGGACCGGATCTCGCCGCGCTGCCGCACGCGGAGCGCTCGGCCGTGCTCTGCCGCATCCGTGGCGTCGGTCCATGGACGGCCGACATGGCCGGCATCTTCCATTTCCTCGATCCCGACATCTGGCCGGCCGGCGACGTGGCCGCGGTCGGCGTGCTGCGCCGGCTGACAGGCATCGAGGACACGGTCGCCGTCGCCGCGCGCTTCGCGCCGTACCGCTCGATTCTTGCCCGCTACATGTGGCGCAGCCGGGACGCCGCTCCGGTCGCGGCCTGACGACGATCAGCGCCTCGCTTCGAAGAAAGGCCGGAAATTTTCGAGCCATTCGCGCAGCCAGACTTCGGCAGCCTGCTTGGCTCCGTCGGCGTCCTGGGCGTGGCCCCAGATGTCCTCCGAGAGCGGGCTCCACCACGTCCAGAGCCGGTTCGAGCCGTCATACTCGACGGTGGCGACCTCGATGGCGCCGACCCGGCCGGAAAATCGCTGCAAGGGCACCTCGGAGATGCCGCCCTGGGTCCAGGTGATCGTATCCGTCGACATGGGTTCACAACGCGAGCGGCGCCGCCCGCGTTCGCCGGCGCCTGAGCGGAGCGTCGGCAGATGCACGGTTGCCGCGCTCCAAGCCATTCCCGTCGCGCATCCGGCTTCGGACTTGACGGAATCGAACCGTTCCGGCATGCGCGCGTTGTCTGCCCATCGTCGCCGTGCGTCCGATGTGCGGCTCCACAGGAACTCTCTACCCCCATGCCCGACGACAGTAGTCGATCGACCACGCCGCCTTCGGCCCTTCGCGTGATCTGCGCCTGATCGTCTGATCCGGCTCACCCGCGACCGGCCTTTGGCGGCTGGTCCGACAAGAGGTGAGCCATGACTGACTCCAACGTCATTTCCCGGCGTGCCCGCTCCCGCGCGGCGAAGTCCGGCCGCAACGGCAGCGTCGTGCTCGTCGTCGCGCTCATGATGGCACTGGTCTTCGTACCGGTGCTCGCCCTGCATGCTGCCGCACTCTCCGGCGCCGTCGCCGTCGGCGACGAAGCGCGTCCGGACGAAGTCGCCACGGCCCTGACCCACAAGAAGGTGCCGGGGTAGGATCCCTCCCCCGGTGGTCGCCGATCGTCGACGACCACCGCCTCGGGCTCACCTTCGGCGGACGAAAAAAAAGGGGGCACCCTCGGGGTGCCCCCTTTCTTATGGCAGGTCCGCCCGGCTCAGGCCGCGCGCACCGTCGCGAGGAAGCGGGCGACTTCCGACCGCAGATGCTCGGATTGGCGCGACAGTTCGGAGGCGGAGGCCAGCACCTGAGTGGCGGCGGCGCCCGTCTCCTCGGAGGCCTGCGCCACGCCGGCGATGTTGCTCGTCACCTCGCCCGCGCCGACCGCCGCCTGGGACACGTTGCGCACGATCTCCTGGGTTGCCGCGCCCTGCTCCTCGACCGCCGCCGCGATCGTCGCCGTCACGGCGTTGATCTCGCGGATCCGTCCGGTGATGCCGCCGATCGCCGTCACCGCCTGCCCGGTCGCCCCCTGGATCTGAGCGATCTGCCCGGAGATCTCCTCGGTCGCCCGCGAGGTCTGCGCCGCAAGCTCCTTCACCTCGCTCGCGACGACGGCGAAGCCCCGTCCTGCTTCCCCTGCCCGCGCGGCCTCGATGGTGGCGTTGAGGGCGAGCAGGTTGGTCTGGCTGGCGATGTTGGCGATGAGGTTCACGACATCGCCGATCCGGGCGGCGGCCTGACTCAGATCGTGGACGAGAACGGCGCTCTGGTCCGCCTCGCCCACCGCGAGTTGGGCCATGCCCGACGAAGTTCCGACCTGTCGGCCGATCTCGTGCACCGAGGCCCCGAGTTCCTCCGCGGCAGCGGCGACGGTGCTGACGTTCGAGGCCGCCTCCTCCGCGGCAGCCGCGACGGTGGTCGATTGGCTGGCGGTCTCGGTTGCCGTCGCGGTCATCTGCTGGGCGGTGGCCTGCAGCTCGGTCGCTGAGGACGACACCATGCCGACGACGCCGCCGACGGCGCGCTCGAACCCGTCCGCCAGCTCGATCATGGTGCGGCGGCGCTCGACGGCGGCGGCTTCGTCGGACACGCGCTTGAGTTCTGCCTGCTCGGCCGCCTTGCGCGCCACCAGGGCCTTGATGCCCTCGACGGCGCGGGCGACGGCGCCGATTTCGTCGCCGCGGCGCGCCTCAGTGATCTCGGCCTCGATCTCGCCATCGGCCATCCGCTCGAGCACGCGCACGAGCCGGCCGATGGGGCGGACGACGCCGGCCACGGTGATCAGGCCCAGCAGGCCGAAGGCGACGAGGAGCCCGGTCGCCGCGATGAGGGTCAGCGCCAGGGCGGCGGAGTTGCCGACCGCCACGGCCTGTTGCTTGGCCTCTTCGAGATCGCTGATGTTGGCCGCGACGCGCTTCTGGATCGCATCGATCGCCTTGATCCGGACCGGACGCACCTCCTCGGCGGAAACTCGCGCTGCCTGCTCGTTCTGGTTCTTCAGCCCCAGGGCGACCGAGCGCTCGGCGGTCGAGAAGAAGCCTGCGACGGTGGTCTTGACCCCCGTCAGCATCGCCCGGCGCGCATCGGTGTCCGCCATTGCGATCAGGCGGTCGACGCCGCCGAGGGCGCGATCATGCGCCTCGACGAAGCGCCGGTGCTGAGCCGAGAGGACCGCCGCGTCGGTTTCGAGGATGACGTTCTTCTCGCTGATGACGGCCTCGTCGATGGCGAGCGCGATCTGAAGGGCGGTGATGACCCGTGCGGCGCGCACATCGACGACGTCCTGGGTCGTCCGCTGCAACTGGTCGAGTGTGTCGCGCGCCAGGACGACGACGCCCGCGGCCACCAGAGCGACCAAGGCCGCCGGAATGGCAAGCTTCCCGAGGAGTCTGAGATTTGTGAACCAGCGCATCTGTCTGCGTCACGGGGACAGTGTCGAAGCATCCACGAGCCGCCCCGGCCACCGCGGATCACAATTCTGTGAGGAAGAGACAGTTAATAAGATGCAACCGAGTGAATAAATTTCGAGTTGTATCATTATAAACATATGTTGCTTGGCTATTGGGTACGAATAGCCACAAGGCGCACCGGTTAGCTTGCTGCGAAAAAGTGTTGTTCGATATTTTTCAGCGTAACGTGGTTTGTCAGCAGCCGCGGGTCGCCCTCGCCTGCGCTCATGGGGCGGATCTGACCTGAGGCAGCCCTGCTTCCGCTCGCGCCGGCCTTCGCGTAAGGCCCCGACTGAGTTCACGGCATACCCGCCCTACCCCACTCCCATTCGGGCCTCGCGGACGCATGATTCGCCTCGACAAGATCGGCAAGCAGAACGGTCGCCAGATCGTCTTCATCGAGGCGTCGGCCGCCCTGCAGAAGGGCGAGAAGGCCGGCCTCGTCGGCCCGAACGGCGCCGGCAAGACCACGCTCTTCCGCCTGCTCACCGGCCAGGAACAGCCGGACGAGGGACAGGTCTCGTCGGAGCGCGGCATCACCATCGGCTATTTCAGCCAGGATGTCGGCGAGATGGCCGGCCGCTCCGTGGTCGCCGAGGTGATGGACGGCGCAGGCCCGGTCAGTTCCGTGGCGGCCGAACTTAAGGAGCTCGAGGCGGGATTGGCCGATCCCGACCGAGCCGACGAGATGGATGCCCTGGTCGAACGCTACGGCGAGGTGCAGGCCCGCTTCGAGGAACTCGACGGCTACGCGCTCGAGGGCCGCGCCTACGAGGTTCTGGCCGGCCTCGGCTTCTCCCAGGAGATGATGGACGGGGATGTCGGACGCTTGTCGGGCGGCTGGAAGATGCGCGTGGCGCTCGCCCGCATCCTGCTGATGCGCCCCGACGTGATGCTGCTCGACGAGCCGAGCAATCACCTCGACCTGGAGAGCCTGATCTGGCTCGAATCCTTCCTCAAGGGCTACGACGGCGCACTGATGATGACCTCGCACGACCGCGAGTTCATGAACCGCATCGTCTCCAAGGTCATCGAGATCGACGGCGGCACCCTCACCACCTATTCCGGCGATTACGCCTTCTATGAGCAGCAGCGTGCGCTGAACGAGGCGCACCAGCAGGCGCAGTTCGAGCGCCAGCAGGCGATGCTTGCCAAGGAGATCAAGTTCATCGAGCGCTTCAAGGCGCGGGCCAGCCACGCCGCCCAGGTCCAGAGCCGGGTGAAGAAGCTCGACAAGATCGAGCGGGTCGAGCCGCCGCGCCGCCGCCAGACCGTCGCCTTCGAGTTCCAGCCGGCGCCGCGCTCGGGCGACGACGTCGCGATGCTGAAGGGCGTGCACAAGCGCTACGGCAGCCGGATCATCTACGAGGGGCTCGACTTCTCGATCCGCCGCAAGGAGCGCTGGTGCGTGATGGGCGTCAACGGCGCCGGAAAGTCGACCTTGCTGAAACTCATTACCGGCACGGCACAGCCCGACACCGGGACGGTGACCGTCGGCGGCAGCGTCAAGCTCGGCTACTTCGCCCAGCACGCCATGGATCTGCTCGACGGCGACCTCACCGTGTTCGAGGATCTGGAGAGCAGCTTTCCCCAGGCCGGCCAGGGCTCGCTGCGGGCGCTCGCCGGCTGCTTCGGCTTCTCCGGCGACGATGTCGAAAAGCCGTGCCGGGTGCTGTCGGGCGGCGAGAAGGCGCGGCTGGTGATGGCCAAGATGCTCTACGACCCGCCGAACTTCCTCGTCCTCGACGAGCCGACCAACCACCTCGACATCGCCACCAAGGAAATGCTGATCAACGCGCTGGCGGGCTTCGAGGGAACGATGCTGTTCGTCAGCCACGACCGGCACTTTCTCGCCGCGCTGTCGAACCGGGTGCTCGAAGTGACTGGTGACGGAATCCGGCAGTACGGCGGCGGCTACTCGGAATACGTGGCGAGCACCGGCCAGGAAGCCCCGGGGCTGCGCAGCTGATCGCCCCTCAGGGATCGAGCGCGAGATCGTCGTAACGGGCGACGAGGCCGGGCGGCGCGACGATCCGCCAAGCCGTCAGAAGCGACGCGCGAAGCATCTCCTCTTCGGCTGCGTCGAGATCGAGGCTCGTCCAGCCGCGCACACCCCATGTGCCGGGCACGGGCTCGTACGCGTCCGGCTCGTCCTCCAGCACCCGTGCCTGTGCCTCGGGCGTCAGCCGCACCACCACGCGCGCCTCGTCGGTCCAGAGCGTGGCGAAGATCCGTCCGCCGACCCGGAAGTCGGGGTGGCCCTGATGCGCGCCCTCGATCGTCTCGGGCAGCAACAGCGCAAGGGCCCGCACGTCCTCGGGCAGGCAAGACATGGCGGCGCGCTAGGCCCGGCTCGTCGGAGCCTGCCACGTGGTGCCCGGATGCTCACGCACGTCGCCGTTCCGGGTGCCGGTGTCGCTGTCGCTCACCCACTCGCCGGGTTCGGCGATCTCCACCACCTCGTCCTCCGGATAGGCCGCCTCCACGAACAGGCGGGCCTCGCCCTCGGCTGCTGCCCGCACCGTGATCATCGGGCGCTCGCCGCCCGCGCCGCGCACCCGCGCGATGAAGAGCTTCGTCATGGTTCGGTGTCCTCCGCCTCGGCCGTAAGAACCGGTCAACGTCCGCGCGGCGGAAGGGATCATCGAAAAACGTGAGGACGAGATTGCGGCGGTCCGCGCGGGAGCAAAGTCGGGCACGCGGTCGTGTCGTTGCCCCTTCCGTCGAGCGCCTCACGTGGATGAGGAACGGGGCCGCCTGCCAGCGTTGATACAGACCCTTACCGGCGGCGCGCCACTTCGCGTGATTCCGAGGCCGTCGGGGATTTGCCGCGATCGTTCGCCGAAGCTCCTCAGGCAACGTCGTCGCGTTCGGCCTGTGCGCTCCGATCGGAGGCTCTCGCGCGACCACGAGCCTCAGTTTGTGGTTCGGAAACGAGAAATCCAAGCATCCAAGAAAATCCCTGCAAGAAAACACAGTGTCATCGAAGATTACGAGGAGCATGTCCGAGGATCCATCCTCCGACGGCAAACTGATCGTTCACCGGATAGATCTCGTCGCAAGCGCCTCGCCCGGCCGATCGTCCTGTCGGGGGCGGTGGGATCGCAATTGACAGCCCCTGCTGAAGCCGAATAGCTAAGCTTCGACGGTTCCCCTCGGGATCAAAAGGGAACGCGGTGAGGGGGAACCCGATGCCGCGGCTGCCCCCGCAACTGTAAGCGGCGAGCCTTCCGCCACCATGTCACTGGGCAACTGCCTGGGAAGACGGTGAGAGGGCCGTGACCCGCGAGCCAGGAGACCTGCCGTCAGTCGTGGTCACACGCGAAACGCGTCGGGCGGGGTGTCCTGGCGGGTGTCGAAGGTCCGCCGATCCTGCGAGGAGGCGGCTCCCGAGGCTTCGTTCGCGGTGACGTGCCACTGACGTTGCCCGAGGCGCCTCGCTTCATGTCATCCGCTGATCGCACCCGCTCGCTTGCCGGGCGCATGCCTGCTGCCCTGTTGTTCTCCACCGGCGCACTGGCCCTTACCACGTTCCCGTCGGCGGCCCAGGAGGGTGCCGAGACGACCACCGGCCCCCACGCCATTGCGCTCGAGGAACTGGCTGTACAGGGGGCGGGGTCCGGCACACGGCTCCTGGCACAGACCCCCTACACGGCGGCGGCGACCGGCCTCAATCTCACCACGCCGAACCGCAGCGGCAGCCGCCTCGACCTGTCACCGCTGCAGACGCCTGCCAGCATCGAGGTCATTTCCGGCCAGAAGATCCGTGAGCGCGGCCAGCAGACGGTGCAGGAGGCCATCACCCAGAACGCCGCCGGCATCACGACCATCGGCTCACCCGGCAACGGGTTCGGTGCCTACACGTCCCGGGGCTTCGCTGGCGTGAACTCGGTGATGCAACTCTACGACGGCACCCGCCTCTTCGTCGGCGTCAACACCACGACCTATCCGTTCGACACCTGGAACGTGGACCGAATCGAAGTGCTGCGTGGGCCGGCTTCCGTGCTGTATGGCGACGGCGCGATCGGCGGCGTCATCAACGTCGTGCCCAAGAAGCCGGTCGCGGTTCCGGTCAACGCCGCCCGCGCCGCCCTCGGATCCGATGGCGTCAAGCGCCTCGCGGTCGACAGCGGCGGACCGGTCGGCGAGAACCTGTTCTACCGCCTCAACGTCAGCGGAAACCAAGTCGACGGCTGGCTGAACCAGAACGGAAACTTCGCCAATCTCGCCGTCTCCGGCTCGCTGCTGTACCAGGCGACACCGGATCTCGCGGTGACGCTCTCGCACGATTACGGCTATCAGGAGCCCCTGCGCTACTTCGGAACGCCTCTGATCGGCGGGCGCATCGATCCGCGCCTCCGCTTCCAGAACTACAACATCGACGGCAGCCGCATCGTCTTCGAGGATAACTGGACGCAGTTGAAGGTCGAATGGTCGCCGAGCGACGACATCGTCATCCGCAACACCGCCTACCGCCTGCTCTCGGACCGCCACTGGCGCAATCTCGAAAGCTACGCCTTCGTTCCGAGCACGGGCCTCATCCGGCGGACCAGCCCGATCGAGATCTTTCATCACCAGGAGCAGATCGGCAATCGCTTCGACGCAACGGTCAAGGGCACGCTCTTCGGCTTCCGCAACGAGTTCGTCGCCGGCTTCGAGGTCAACCACATCGATTTCGGCGTGCGGAACAACTCGCCCTATCGCGGCGAGAACAGCGTCGATCCGTTCTTCTTCAATCCGGGCTTCTTCAGCAGCCCCGACAGCGTCCGCCCGCTCTACAGGTCGAGTACGGATCAGTATTCGCTCTTCGCGGAGGACCGGCTGATCCTGACTGATCAGCTCTCGCTGATCGCCGGTCTGCGCTACGACGCGCCGACGGTGCGGCGCGAGGATCTGGTCACGCCGTCGCAGAGCTTCACCAAGGCGTTCAACGCGCTGAGCTACCGCGTCGGTGCCGTCTTCAACCCGACGCCGGACAGCTCGCTCTACGCGAGCTACGCGACCGCGGTCGATCCGGTGACATCGTTGATCACGATCCCGATCACCCAGAAGGACTTCAAGCTTTCCGCGGGCGAGCAGGTCGAGATCGGTTACAAGCAGGTGTTCTGGGACGGGCGCGGCGAATTCACCCTCGCGGGCTACCGCATCAACAAGCGCGATCTGCTGACCGTGGATCCGCTGCGGCCGCAGGTCCCCGTCCAGGTCGGCAGCCAGTCGTCGCACGGCGTCGAGGCGTTCCTGTCGCTCGGCCTGTGGGAGAACTGGCGCGCGGAGGGCAATCTCGCCCTGCTGCACGCGCAGTACGACGACTTCCAGCAAGCCGTCGGCGGCATGGCCGTCAACTTCGCCGGCAATCAGCCGGTCAACGTGCCGGAGCGCATCGCCAATCTCTGGCTGTCCTGGGCCTTCGCGCCGCGCTGGGAGGCGCGGGCCGGCGTTCAATTCGTCGGAGAGACGTTCAGCGACTTCGCCAACACGGTGCGGCGCCCAAGCTACGAGGTCGTCAACGGCAGCCTCGACTACCGTGTCAGCGACACGTCCCGCTTCAGCGTCCGGGTCTACAATCTGCTCGACACCATTTACCCGGTGACCGGCAGCGCCAACACTTGGCTGCTGGGCCGCCCGCACTCAGTCGAAGTCGCCTACAACCTGACCTTCTGAGGGCGTCCGCAGATGCAAGACGAGCAGGGCGCACGATTCCAGCCGCAGGCGAACCATGCGGGAGCGGCCAGCCACGGGGTGGCAAGGCGCGCCCGCGCGTGCAACCCTGTCGATGACCGCCGCCCGCGCACGCCGATCGGACCCGCGACCGGCCCTGCAGGGTGCCATCGATGATGCGCCCGCTGATCAAGCGCGGGAAGCGCTGGCTCTATCTCGCCCATCGCTGGCTCGGCATCGTGACCTGCCTGCTGTTCGTGACGTGGTTCGCGTCGGGCCTCGTTATGATGTATGTCGGCTTCCCCAGCCTGACGGAGGCGGAGCGCCGGGGTGGCCTGCCGCTCCTGGCCTGGGATCAGGTGACGGTGACGCCGCGCGAGGCGCTCGAAGCCGGCGGGCAGACCCGGTTCCCGCGCGACCTGCGCCTGACGATGCTCGACCGGGAACCGGTCTACCGCATGGTCGGCTGGGACGGCCGGCAGGCCACCGTCTCCGCTGTCGCGCCTCGTCCGATCACCGGCATCGAGGCCGGTCAGGCCCTCGCCATTGCGGAACATGATCGGCGCGCGGTCCGGACCCGGCTCCTCGGCACGGTCGATCGCGACCAGTGGTCGGTGACCGCGCGCTACGATCCCCTGCGGCCGTTCCATCTCGTCGCCCTGGGTGATCCGGACGACACCCAGCTCTACGTCTCGGCCCGCACGGGTCAGATCGCCCTCAACACGACGGGGCGGGAGCGGTTGTGGAATTGGTTCGGCGCCATCCCGCACTGGATCTACCTGACGCCGCTGCGGGCGCAGGCCGCGTTGTGGCGGGACGTGGTCCTGTGGGTCTCGGGCGTCGCGATCGTCGGTGCGGTCACCGGCCTTTGGGTCGGCCTGCTCCGCGTGCGGCTACGCCGCCGCTACGCGTCGGGCTCGGTCTCGCCCTATCGCGGCTGGGCGGCGTGGCACCATATCGGCGGCCTGATCGGCGGCCTGACCCTGCTGACCTTCGTTGCCAGCGGCTGGCTGTCGATGAATCCGAACCACTGGTTCGGTCCTCGTACTCCGAGCCAGGCCATGCTCGAACGCTATGCCGGCATGACAGAAGCCCGCTGGGACCTCGACCTCGCGGCCCTCCGCGCCGCGGCCTGTCCCGACGCGGTCGAGGCGCGGCTCGGCTGGCTGGGCGGCCGAGCGCAGGCGGTCTTGGTCTGCCGGGATGGCGCGGTGTCGGTTTGCTGTGCCGCGGTGTCCGCTGCTCCGACGATGTCCGACCTCGTTACGGCCGCCCGGCGCCTGCTCCCCGACGCCTCGCTCCGCGAAGCCACGCTGCTGACCGAGGAGGACGCCTACTGGTACGCTCACCACGGGTTGCGCCGCCTGCCGGTGCTGCGGGTGGCGTTCGACGATCCGGATGCAACTTGGTTCCATCTTGATCCGGCCACGGGCGAGGTGCTCACCCGTGCCGACCGATCCTCCCGCACCTATCGCTGGCTGTTCAACGCTCCGCACAGTTTCGACTTCCGCTTCCTGCTGCAGCGGCGCCCAGCCTGGGACGCCGTGCTCTGGCTGCTCTCGGCCGCCGGCCTGATCATCTCGATCTCCGGCGTGGTGATCGGCTGGCGCCGCCTCAGGTGACGTTCCGGGCGCCGTCGGTCCGCGGCCGACGCGACGCGGCCGAATGCCGTGCGGATCGGATTGACGAGGCTGCGTGTAATCGAAATCGGCAGCACATCTTTGTCGCGCAACATCATCGATGCTCGCGCCTTGTCCGATGTCAGAATTACGTCTAACCCTTGCTGGCCTGGACCCATAAACGGGTCCTTAGTTCAAAATCGTGATAGTTAGAACGAACGTTTCTATCGGCTCATGCCCGAGACGGCGAGCCCATCCCGATGCCTCCTCTTCGGACAGCCGGGACGATGATTGCCTCGGACGTGTTGATGCAGGGGCGACGCGCGGTCGTGATCGTCCATGACGGCGCGACTTATCGCCTTCGCGTCACGAGCAACAACATGCTGATCCTGATGAAATGATCCCCACCGTCTCTTCGCCGCGCCTGTCCCGCCGGGCGATGCTCGCTACCCTGCTCGGCGTCACCGCCGACATCGAGATGACCTCGATCGAGCAGTGCGAAACGGCGTACAGCCGCATGCTGAAGAGCGACGTGAAGGACCGCTTCGTCATCGACATGGCGAGCCTGCCCAGGGCCGCCTGATCCATTCCCCTCGTTCGACACAGGATCTGCCCTGCATGGCCAAGCTCACCCGCACCCGTTTCCTGGCCGGTCTCGTTGCCATCACCCTGGCTGGCACACTCCCCGCACCGGCGGCGGACGCGCCGACGGTCTTTGCCGCTGCCAGCTTGAAGAACGCCCTCGACGACATCGCCGGAAGCTACGCCAAGGACGGCAAGCCGGCCCCGAAAGTTTCGTACGCGGCCTCGAACACGCTGGCCAAGCAGATCGAGCAGGGCGCGCCCGCCGACCTGTTCTTCTCCGCCGATCTCGACTGGATGGACTATCTTGCCACGAAGGATCTCATCCAGCCCGGCACGCGGGTGAGCCTTCTGGCCAACACCATCGTGCTGATCGCCCCGAAGGAGTCGAAGGCCGAGGTGAGGATGGGCCCCGGCCTCGACCTTACCGCGGCCCTCGGTTCCGGAAAGCTCGCCATGGGTAATGTCGATGCGGTACCCGCCGGCAAATACGGCAAGGCGGCCCTGGAGAAGCTCGGTGGCTGGGCGGGTGTGAAGGACAGGATCGCGCAGGCCGAGAGCGTGCGCGCGGCCCTGCTCCTCGTCTCGCGCGGCGAGGCGCCGCTCGGCATCGTCTACGCCACCGACGCGGCGGCGGATGCGAATGTGAGAATCGTCGCCACCTTTCCGGCCGACAGCCATCCGGCGATCATCTACCCGGTCGCGATCATCAAGGATTCGCGCAATCCGGACGCAGCGGCGCTGCTGAGCTATCTGCGCGGCCCCGCCGCCAAGGCCGCCTTCGAGAAACAAGGTTTCACCGTGCTGAACCGCTCGACTGCCGCCGCGCAGTGACGCACTGGCCTGCTGCCGGTTCGGTGCACACCGTCCCGCGCTCATCGAAGTGGCTTTCCGCATCGGACCGGGGCGGAATAGCCCCGGGGATCGAGTACCGCTGCCGCAACTCGTTGATCTCGGCCAATCTAGAGAAGGCACACCTTCAGGGCACGAAACCTTTGTAAAGCTCGGACAACGGAATGTGCCGGTCAACCGTCGGCAGATCGGCCGGGTGAATATAAGTCTCTCCGAAGAAGGGATAGAGTCCCGCATCGAAGGAGGACTTGATCCAGTTGATCGTCTGGCGCACCCGCGGGATCACCTCGACTTCCGGATGGTACGTCAGCCAGACGTCGAAGCGAAAGTTGAGGCCGCAATCGACGGGCAATAGACCCGTTTGGAGTGAACTGACGTATGTCGGGAGCCAGCCGATGCCCGCTCCGTTCGCGATCGCCAGGGCAAGCGCGCTGCTGGTGTTCGTGGTGATCGGGACGGTGGGTGGGTAGGGGAACCGGGGCAGCATGTCCCCGAAGATCGATAACTGCGAGGTCTGCTCGGCGATCTGCAGGATGAGACGATGCTCGATGAGCTCGTCCACGTTCGTCGGAAGGCCGTTGCGAGCCGCATAGGCCCGCGACGCGAACGGCATGGTGTGGAGGTAGCCGAGCCGGACGAGCTTCACGTCGGCCGCCTCTGGGCGTGTCAGCTGCACGGCGATGTCGGCTTCCATGCGGAGGACGTCGGCCGAGTTCATGGCGCAGTTCAACGCCACCCGGAGGTTCGGGAAGGCATTCTGAAACTCGACGAGTCGCGGCGTCAGCCACGCCGTGCCCAGACCCTCCGTCACGGCGATCCGCACCTCCCCCTCGATGTCGTTCGAAACGCTTCCTCGGGCTCGCAGGACCCGGAAGGCGGCCTGCTCCATCGCCTCGGCGGCCGCCAGGATGTGCTCGCCGCCGGCCGTCGGTCGGATCCCGTCAACGGTGCGGAAGAACAATGGGAGCTGAAGCGCAGCCTCGAGCGCCTCGATCCTCCGCCGCAGCGAATTCACCGAGATATCCAGGGAAGCAGCGCAGGCTCGGAAGCTACCGGCCCGGTACAACTGAAGGAAGAGCCGGAGGCTGTGCCAGTCGAGGTCGTCGGCGGCCCGGTCTACAGGCAGGCGTTCCGCCCGTGGAACGCGGCGTTCGCGGCGTGTCGGCATACATCAGCCTCGGGCGATGGCAATTGCTTTGCAGTAAGTTTTCATCTTGACGTGGAAAACTCGTCAATGACGCGGCACGAAACCAACTTCACCAACGCAGCCCCCTTCAACAGCCTTGTTTCGGTCAGGCGGCATCCCCTCGACGAGCAAGCCTCCCATAAACTGTCGACCCGCGTCGTCGCCTACACCCCCGGCTTCGAGGAGGTCGCCCGCCTCTTCGAGCGGGCCAGCAACGATCTCGGCACGGAAACCAACCTCGGCGTGATCCGCCGCATCATGTCAAACAATCCGGCCAGTGTCCTGGCCTTCGCTCGTCGCGAGGGGTTCGACTGCGCCGCCCCCCATGCGGAGGGCATCATCGCATGGCTTCCGCTCACGGCGGCCGGTCACGCAGCGCTCCTCAACGGCACGTTCAACGTGCAAGACCCGGATCCTTTCCATCTCACCGCTCAGCACGAGCCCTCGACGGCCATCTATGTCTGGGCGATCTACGCGCCCGGCTTGGCGGGCGGGGTCGGGATCGCGTTCGACCAGATGTCGAGCCCGCTCCACCGTCACGCGGACCTTTATGCCCGCGCCGCGTCGACAAGCGGACGACGGCTCATCACAACGCTGGGATTCGAGCCGCTCGACACGATCCAGCCGACCGCCCCCTCCGGCTTGTACGTGTTCCGCAAGCCCGGCTCGCCTCTCGGTCGGCCGCTGTACGACAGCTATCCGACGCCGGGTCAGCACTACACCGTCACGGTCGTGCGCACCCATGATGACCTCGCCAAGGTGATGGCGATCCGCAGCGCGGTCTACATCGGTGAGCAAGCCTGCCCGTTCGAGGAGGAGTTCGATGGCAACGACTTCTCCTCGACGCATCTCATCGGCTACGCCGGTGACGAGCCGGCGGCCTCGCTGCGCGTCCGCTGCTTCGCGACCTTCGCCAAGGTCGAGCGGCTCGCCGTGCGACAAGAATACCGGCGGTCCCGCTTGGCCCCGCTCATCGTCAAGGCCGCGCACGAACTCTGCCGGATGAAGGGCTATGCGCGCGTCTACGGGCACGCGCAGAAGGGGCTGGTGAATTTCTGGCGGCGCGCCGGCGCACGTCCCTTCCCGGGCGCCCGCGAATTCGCCTTCTCGGACTACGACTACGTCGAGATGCTGGCGGAGATCGAGCCACACCCCAACGCCATCGCGGTCGGTGCCGACCCCTATGTTATCATCCGCCCGGAAGGCCGTTGGCACACCACCGGCGTCTTGGAGCGTTCCGGCGATCGTGCCGCCAAACGGCCGAAGGAAGGCCGGTGATCCGGCCCACGGCCACCGACTCCCTCAAGACATCGTCACGGATAGGCGCCTCCATGGCTACAGAACTCATCCAGACCGCGGACCTGCATTTCAGGAGCTACATCCACACGGTCATGCCTCTCCACGAAAGCTTGGTGGCGGAGATGTGCGCTCAACCCAAGCCTCCCCTGGAGCTGGCGACGATCCTCGAGGACATCGGGCAGCAATACATGGCACTCGCCGACCGGCTCGCCCGGGCACTGATCGAGAAGGACCACCTCGTCGAGGAGGCCGACACCGATGCCGCGACGGAAGCGCAACTCGATCGGTTCGTCGAGGCCGTGATCGCGAAGGCTGACGTCGTGAGCTTTCGAGACGGAACCACCGTCACCGGCAGCGAAGCTTTGAACGCCTTTCCCTTCGTCGCCGGGGCGATCCGCACAGCCGTCCTCCTGGCCCGATCCGGTAAAACCAAATCAACCGCCTGAGGCGCAGGTTGGCGGACCCCGTCTCGATCGAAGGGACGGGATCCCTCGCCTCTCGGTCGTCTGAACGGTCTTCCGAAAAGAAGCCGGCGAGGCCCGAGAGCGCTGCCCTATGGCGTGCGTCCGGGCGGTAGGATCATCGCCGTATCGGGATCTGAGACATCGCCTTCCTGCTGCTGCTCGACGGTCAGCTTCGCGGCCAACTCCGGTGTCCCTCCGTCCCGCAATTCCCGAGCCGCGGCGATCTGTTTCTCGCGCGCCTGCTCGGGGGTCAGCTCGCCCCGCACCACCGCGCGGGCGAGGTTCAGGCTCAGGACGTTCTCGGCTTCACTCCCGCCATAGGCCGTGAGCGTGCCCCGCGTCCGGTCCGGGATCACGCTCCCGTTGAAGGTCGCGACCGCATTGTAGAGATTGAGCGGCACCTTGTAGGGCAGGCTCTGCTCCACCACGTCGCTGTGCTTGGCCGGAAAGTCGTGCTCGGCCCCGACCTTGTGCACCACGGTCCGGATCCATGGCCCGTTCCGGTGCCAGATCAGCAGGCTCGCCGTCCGTTCCTGCGGCTGACCGTACTTGGCCGTGATCGAGGCCGCAGCCTGTCGTGCGGGCTCGGGCCAGTCCGGCACGATCGGTTCGGCGGCCCCGGCCCCGCCGGCTGCCAGGACGAGCGCGAACGCGAGAGCGAGGCGGCTGCGCGCGGACATGGAACCTCCCTGATTACGCTCAGCCGGATCGGGATCCCGGGCAGCAAACGGATGCTTGCCGTCATGCGGGCGCGTTGCTCCGGCTCTGCGCCGGGTATAGGCCGAGCATACGAGAATAGTTCCAGGGAGACGCACGATGGCGCAGCAGATGTCGCTGGACGTGAACGGGAACGCGACGCGCGTGACCGTGGATGATCCCGAAACGCCGCTTCTTTACGTGCTCCGCGATGATCTCGGCCTGCACGGCCCGCGCTTCGGCTGCGGCCTCGGCCAGTGCGGCTCCTGCACAGTGCATATTGATGGGCAAGCGGTGCGCTCCTGCATCACCCCGGTCTCCGGCCTGAAGCCGGGCGCGAAGATCGTGACTCTCGAAGGCCTCGGCGGACCGGACAAGCTCCACCCCGTGCAAGCGGCCTTCATCGAGGAGCAGGCGGCGCAGTGCGGCTACTGCATCAACGGCATGATCATGCAGTCGGCGGCCCTCCTGAACGAGACACCCAAGCCCGACGAGGCGGCGATCCGGCAGGCGCTGGCACAGAACCTCTGCCGCTGCGGCACCCACCTGCGGATCGTGCGCGCCGTCCGGCGCGCCGCCGGCACACTCTGAGGGAGTCTTCAGCGATGAACGCGCCCACCCTTTCCCGCCGCAGCCTGCTCCTCCAGGGCGGTGCTCTGGTCGTCGGTTTCTCGCTCACGGGTCGCGACGCCCTCGCGCAGCAGGTCTTTGCACCGGTTGCCACCAACGGCTTCTCGAAGCCGGTCGCGCCGGATCAGGTGGACAGCTTCCTGGCGCTGGGCGCCGATGGTCGCGCCACCATTTTCTCCGGCAAGGTCGATCTCGGCACCGGTATCAAGACCGCCTTGGCGCAGATGGCCGCCGAGGAACTCGACCTGCCGCTCGATCGCGTCAGCGTCGTGCAGGGCGATACCGCGCTCACTCCCGACCAGGGACCGACCTACGGCAGCCTCTCGATCCAGAAAGGCGGCGTCGAGATCCGACAGGCGGCCGCGACGGCGCGGGCCCACCTCGTTCGGCTCGCAGGCGAACAGCTCGGTCTGCCCGCCGAGGCACTGGTGAGCGAGAACGGCACCGTGCGGCCGAAGGCCGGCGGACCGGGCCTTACCTATGGCGAACTCGTCAAGGCGGGGCGCTTCGACTTGAAGGTCGATCCCACCGTTACCACCAAGGACCCGGCGACCTTCGCTCTCGTCGGCAAGTCGGTGGCGCGGATCGACATCCCGGAGAAGATCACCGGCCGCTTCACCTACATGCAGGACTATCGCGTGCCCGGCATGGTGCATGCCCGCGTGGTCCGCCCGCCGGCCATCGGCGCGGAACTGCAGAGCGTGGACGAGGCCTCGGTCGCGGACATCCCGGGTCTGATCCGCGTGGTGCGCCAGGGCAACTTCCTCGCGGTCGTTGCCGAGAAGGAGTGGGCGGCCGTCAAGGCGGCCGGGCAGATCAAGGCGACGTGGTCGCGTTGGGAAGGCCTGCCGGAGCAGGACAAGCTCTGGCAGCACGTACGCGCCACCCGGGTGACGAAGGACGACGTCACGAGTAGCACGGGGGACGCCGAGACGGCGCTCGGCCAAGCCGCGCGCGTCCTGGAGGCGAGCTACGACTTCGCCATTCACACCCACGGGTCGATCGGGCCCTCCTGCGCCATCGCGGAGTTCGAGGACGGGCTCCTCACCTGCTGGACCGCCTCGCAGATGACGCACGCGCTGCGCAAGCAACTCGCGGCGATGACCGGCCTGAGGCCGGAGGCGGTGCGCTGCATCTACATCGAGGGGTCGGGCTGTTACGGCCGCAACGGCCACGAGGACGCGGCGGGTGACGCGGCGCTCCTGGCCCGCGCGGTTGGCCGGCCGGTGCGGGTGCAATGGTCGCGCGCGGACGAGCACGGATGGGACCCGAAGGGACCGCCGACGCTGATCGACCTGAAGGCCGGCCTCGACGGCGACGGCAACGTCGCCGCTTGGTCCTCGCAGTTCCACGTGCCCGAGGGCGCGGCTGGGAACGTGCCGCTGGTGGCGGCCGATCTCGCCGGGCTGCCGCACGAGACCACGATGTCGCCGGGCAACATCATCCAGAACTCGGCCCTGCCCTACGCCTTCCCGAACGTGCGCACGGTCTGCCACCGCTTGGCCACGACGCCGTTCCGGCCCTCGTGGATCCGGACGCCGGGCCGGATGCAGAACACCTACGCCAACGAGGCCTTCCTCGACGAATGCGCAGCGGCCGCGGGCGCCGATCCGCTGGAATACCGCCTGCGCGCCCTCAAGGATCCGCGCGGCATCGAGGTGCTGAAGAGGGTGGCGGACATCGCCAAGTGGCAGGTCCGGCCCTCGCCCAAGAACGACGCCTCCGGCGACGTCCTGCGCGGGCGCGGCTTGTCCTACGTGAAGTACGAGTTGAACCGGACCTATGTGGCGGGCGTGGCCGAAGTGGAGGTCGACCGCCGGTCCGGGCAGGTGCGCGTGCCGCGCTTCTTCGTGGTTCAGGATTGCGGCCAGATCATCAACCCGGACGGCGTGCGCAATCAGCTCGACGGCAACGTCATCCAGACCGTGAGCCGCGTCCTGCTGGAAGAGGTCACGTTCGACCGCGGTGCGGTGACGAGTCTCGATTGGGTGAGCTACCCGATCCTGACCTTCCCCGACGTGCCCGAGGTCGTGATCGATCTGATCGATCGACCGACCGAGAAGCCGTGGGGCGCGGGTGAGCCTTCGGCCGCCATCGTACCGGCCGCGATCTCGAACGGGATCTTCGACGCGACCGGCGCGCGTCTGCGCTCGGTGCCGTTCACGCCCGCCAAGGTGAAAGCGGCCCTTCAAGCGACCTGACGCGCCCGCGGCAGCCACGCGCGACCGGACGGCCCGCTGCTCCTCAGGGGCCGCGGGCCGTCGGCTCCCCGCGAATTCCGGCTGTCAGCGGCGCCGATTTTGCGCCTGTCACGACCGCGCTTCCCATCAGTTCGGCGAGACCGCGAAAGTCGAGGAGAGCGCGCAACTAGACAATCCGGCTCAGGCTCCAGATCACGGCTCCGACCCGGTATGGCGCCCCGGACCGGATGCGATCTGGCTCGCCGGATGTCCCGGTTGTCACGATCGGCCTCTCTGTCCTTTGCACCCCTTCGTTCAAACCGCTGAACGCTGTTCAACGGGTGGCTGCGCCCCGGGGCGCGGGGTCCGGGGCTCCCCGCCAAGCACCGGACAGGCTGAAATGCGGGGTCTCGCCATCGGGTTCGACCGCCACCGTGGCGGTGCGGCCCGCGACCAGCCGCGTCTGGTCCGGAACGCCGTCGAGCTTGATCCGCACCGGGATGCGCTGGGCGAGCCGGACCCAGGCGAAGGTCGGGTTGACGCTCGCGAGCAGGTTCGAACCCGCGGTCCGCTCCCGGTCCTCGATGCCGCCCGCGAAGCTCTCAACGTGACCGGACAGCGTCTCCTTCTCGCCCATCAAGCGGATGCTGGCCCTGTCGCCCACATGGATGCGCGGCAGCTTGGTTTCTTCGAAGTAGCCCTCCACCCGCAGGGTGTCGCTGTCGATGAGCGCCATGACGCCGTGGCCGGTCGAGACGTAGGTGCCGGGCCGCAGCCCCATATTGGTGATGCGACCGTTGACCGAGGCCTTCACGGCGGAGCGGTCGAGATTGAGCTTGGCGAGATCGCGGTCGGCCATCGCTTGGCCGTAGGCCGCCTTGGCCTCGAGGTCGGCCGCCTGCGCCGCCTCGACCCGTTGCTGGGACGCCGCGGCGTCGCTGAGCTTCAGGTAACGGGCGTAGTCCGCCGCGGCCTGCACGGCGCTCGCCTTCTTGCCCTCGACCACCGCCTCGGCCTGCCGCAGGGCCAGCGCGAAGCGGTCGGGGTCGATGCGGAACAGGACATCGCCTTGCTTGACCACTTGGTTGTCCGTGATCAGCACTTCGGTGACGAGGCCGGAGACGTCGGGGGCCACCTGAACCACGTCGGCCCGCACCCGCCCGTCCCGGGTCCAGGGGGCCTCCATGTAGTAATCCCACAGGGCCAGCCCGACGACGATGGCGGCGGCGACCATCCCAAGGGTGACGAGGAGGCGGAACGAGAGGGCGAGAAGCCGAGACATGGGTCAATCCGGAAGGTCTGGGGCGTGGCCGGGCGTGCCCGTCGATCAGGAGGTCAACGGCACCGCGACCGAGACGACGGCGCCCAGCAGCACGACGTAGAGGGCAAGATCGAACAGGGGACGATGCCAGACGAGGCGGTAGAACCCGGCCCAGGCCAGCACCCGCCGCAGCGGCAGGCTGATGGCGAAGGCGAGCAGCATCCAGGCCGCCAGACTCGGCACGAAGACGCCGTAGAGGTCGAGTTCACCCGTCATGGTTCACCCGTCATGGTTCACCCGTCATGCCGCGAGTTCCGGATGCGTGGTCGAAGGCAGGTTCGGACGGTAGGGCGGCGCATCGGGGAAGAGGCCGCGCCGGATGCCGACGAGCCCCATCAGCGCCGCACGCCGGAAGCCTGCCGCGCATCGAGGGACACGGCGCCGAGCGCATCGTCGATGGTATCGAGCAGTGCGCGGGCAGGCGTCGCCGCCTCGGCCCCGAAGTGCCGCGACAGGGCGGCGAGAAGCGTCTCGACGGCCTCCCGGGCAGGCTTCGAGAGGTGTCGACGGTCGCGCCGCAACTCCACGACGTTGATGCCGATGCGCACTTCGGCCAACAGGTCCGCGGTCCACTCCGCGTCCTCGCGCGGCAGAGCGGCCAGCCGTGGCGCGATCAGACCGACCCGGTCGAGCATCAGGGCCGCGAGTTCGAGGCCGTTCTGCGCAACCTGGCGCTCGGCCGCGCGGGCGAGGCTGCGGCGGTTGATGGCCCGCAGGCGCCGGGCCGACCAGCCGGCGCCGACCGAGCGGACGAGGCGCGTGACGATGGCGGCCACCCACATCCCGACGATGACCGCGACGGATGAGTTGGCGAAAGCGGCGAAGTCGCCCGTGTAGCTGCCCTGGAGAGCGATCATGGCCGAGCCGTTGACCGCCGCTCCCATCGCCAGGGGCGCCGTCTTCGGCTGCGCCATGAAGACGCCGCAGACTAGGAGGGCCGGGGCCAGCGCGAGAACCAGCATCTCGAAGGTGGTCGCCAGCGGCAGGACTGCGAACAGGTAGGTGCCCGCCCCGAGGGCGCCGAGAATGGCCGAGTTGGCGAAGCTGACGATGAACGGCGCGGGATCGTCCTGCGCGGCAAAGAAGCTGCAGCCGACCGCCGCCATCATCGGGGCGGCCGAGCCGTGGGGCCATCCGGTCGCGATCCAGATCGCGCAGGTGACGAGGATGGTCAGGAACACGCCCACGGCCGAAAGCAGCGCCATGCCATGGTCACGGTGGCGTATCGTGCGCGCCGCGGCGGTGTAGCGGAAGGTCATGGCCTCGGTGACCGGCGTCCCGTCGGCAATGTGCCGCTGCAGGATGCGGGCGTCCTGGCGTAGATCGATGAAGTCGCGCAGGCGTGCCAGCAGGCTCGCCAGCACCAGGGCATCCCAGGATGCACGCTCGCCGAGGGCGGGCTCGAGCGCGTCGGCGGCGGCTTTCAAGCGGTCGGCCTGCGCCTGGTCGGTGGTTCCGGATGCAAGCCATCCGGCCATGTCGTCGAGGAGAGAGCGCAGACGCTGCGGCAGGGGGCCCATCCGCTCCAGCGTGTCGATCCGGTCCGAGACGGCGGAGGCGATGGGCAGGAACATCAGCATGTGCTGGCGCAACGTCGCCATCGCCTCGGCCGAGCGTTCCGCCCCGGTCATGTCGTAGCGCAAGGGCGTCGCCAACGCGTCGAACGCGACGGCGTCCGACGCCAGCTTCAGCCGTGTCGCCTGCGTATCCTTACCCGTGCGGGCGCGGCCGAGAACGTTGATGACCCAGCCCCGGGCGTCGCGCAGCCAGAGGTCGAGCCGGGCGGTGATCACGGGCGCCACCGATTGCGGCAGCACGATCGTGTTCACGAGGCTGGCGCAGAGGATGCCGAGGGTGATTTCCTCGGCCCGGGCCACGGCGGTGTCGAACATCGTTCCGGGGTCGCCGACGGCGGGGAAGCCGATCAGGGCCGCCGTGTAGCCGCCGAGCATCATCAGGTAGCTGCGGGGCGTGCGATCGAGCAGCGAGAAGTACAGGCACGCCGCCACCCAGAGCGCGATGGCCAGGGTGAGAAGTTCCGGAGCGTTCACGAGGTTCGGCACGAGGGCCACCGTCACCACGGCGCCGAGCAGGGTGCCGAGCACCCGGTAGAGCGCCTTCGAGCGCGTGGCACCGGCGAGCACCTGGCTGGTGATGTAGACCGTGCCGAGCGCCCAGTAGGGGTTCGGCAGGTCGATCCAGAACGCCAGGAACAGGGCCAGCATCGCCGCCGCGAAGGTCTTGAGCGCGAACGCCCAGTCACGCCAGCCCGGCAGGCTCATTCCGCGGCCTCGCCGTGCGCGATCCTATCCCCGGAAAGACCGGTCTCGGACGGGCCGCCCACTCGGTCCTGGATGGCCCGGAACACCCGAAGGCTCGCCTCCAGGTCGGACGCGCTCACCTTCGAGAACACCGCCTTTCGCAATCGGTCGAGGTCGGCTTCGATCCGCGCGACCTGGGAGCGTCCGGTGTCGGTGAGGCTCAGGACCTTGGCACGGCGATCGGTCGGGTCCTCCTTGCGCGTGACGAGGCCGGCCGCTTCGAGCTGGTCGAGGAGGCGCACGAGCGACGGACCCTCGATCCCGACCGCTTCCGCCAACGCGTTCTGGCGCGGTTCACCGCCCAGGCGACCGATCAGCACCAGGGGCAACGCTTTCGCCTCGGAGACACCGTGCGCATCCGTGGTGGCGTTGGCGAGCCGCCTCCATTGGCGGCCCGAGAGCAGGAGCGCGTGGGTGTAGGTCAGCCAAAGCTGGCTCGAGCCCTCCGCTGCCATCCGACTGCTTCCCTCTGGGCCGGGCTGAGGCAAATGCCTCGTACCGAATAGATTGATAGCAGACTATCGATTGGTTTGCATCCATTCAAGCCGGACAGGATCCTTGGACGGCCGGACGCGACTGCGCCGACCGAGCGGCACCCGTCCTGGCGTCGAGCGGCGTTCATCGGTGAGCGAGCGCCATCACGGCGGCCGCGGCGTCCGCTGTGAAGAGATAGACCTCGCGCACCGGGTCCATCGCCATTGGCTCGGGGCGCGTCGCCGGTGCTTCTAGGGCGGTGCGCGTCGCGTCGGCAGGGCCGAGCCGGCAATGCTCAGGTTCGGCACCTGATCAGCGCCAGAACCCCTGTGCAGAGACGCCTAGGCGCGTCGGCGCAGGAGGCTTCGCAGTATCCCACCGTAGGCCACCAGTGCCGCTCCGAGCCCGAGTCCGAACAGGAGGGCGACAGGCAGCACGACCTTCGGCGACGGCGGCCAGGACCGGCCGAGCGGCGGGGTCGCAGCGGAGATGATACGCATGTTGGTGGTGTCGAGCCGCTCCTGCTCGCCGGTCTCCCGCGAGCGCTTGAGGAAGGACTCATAGATCGTGCGCTGGGTCTCGACGTTGCGTTCGAGGTCACGAAGCACGATCAGATCGCGGTTGTTGCGCTCGGTCTCCCGCTTCAGGCCGTCGATGTCGCGACGGATGGTTTTCTCGTAGGTCGAGGCCCGGTCGTATTCCTTGATCGTCGACTCGATGATCCGTCCCTTCTCGTGCGCGATTGCGGCCTCGAGTTCACGCACCTGCGCGCCCTGCTCGGTCACGGCGGGGTGCCGCGGGCCGAACTTCTTGCCGATCTCGGACTGCGCGCGCAGCAGATCGACCAGTTGCTGGCGCAGCGCCCGCATCTCCGGTGATTGGAGCATTTCCGGCAATGCGGTGCCGATGCGGCCGCGCATGTCGCGCGCCTGTTCGGCCTGCTTCGCAAGCGCTGCGGTGCGCAGGGCTGCGGCGGATAACTGGGCGTTCAATTCGCTGAGGCGCTGGTCGCCGAGCAGCAGGCCCTGCGCCTTGACGAGGTTATGCTTCTCCCGAAAAGCGGCGGCTTTCTTCTCGGCTTCCAGAAGTGTGCCGCGAAGGGTGGCGAGCCGGGCTGCCAGCGCATCCGAGGCGCGACCGGCGGCCTTGGCGCGGGCGGCCGTCTCCTCGGTGAAGAAGGTATCAGCAATCGTGTTGGCGATCAGGGCGGACTTCTGACCGCTCTTGGATTTCACGACGACCTCGATCACGAAGGTCCGCTCCGGCCGCCGAACCGTCATCTTGCGCCGGAGCGCCTCGATCGCCTGCAGTTCCGGATTGGCGGGTCCTTCACTGGGCGCGAGGCCCAGCGCGCGCTTGACCGTTTCGCTCAGACTGCCCGGTTGCGGCGGAGCCGGCGCAAATTCGGGGTCGTCCTGCAGATTGAGACGGCTGACGACGCGGCTCAGCACGCTGTCGGAGGCAATGACCTTGACTTGGCTCTCGACGATCGAGACGCCGCTGTCGGCGAGCTGATTGCTCGGGTTGACGCCGTTCTCGATCACTTTGAGATCGACCGGATCGACGAGGATCTCGGTTTGCGAGGTGTAGATCGGCGGGATGAGCCCGAGCGCGAGGATGGCCGCGACCAGCGCCGCAATCCCCGATGCGATCACCCAGACGAGCCCCGAGCGGATCCGGTCGACAGCCTGTCCCAGATCCCCGAAGCCCGTTCCTCCGACGTCCAGCGGTGCCTCGATCCGGGTCTCAGCCCGCGGTTGATGTGCGAAACTGTACATTACGCCACATCCACTTCCATTCCGGTATTCCGTGCCGACTCGTCCGACCTTGGCACGACCCGGTCCCGGATCGGGACAAAGAGATCTCCTGCCCGTCCGGCCGACGGCTTCGGGGCAACCAGGATGCCAAGCCGTTCCGGACGGCGGACAGGGTGAGTTGCGAGCCTCAAACCCGGAGCCCGATCTGAGAGGATGAGCGGCGGGACGGGACGGCATCGGCCAGGATGCGGCTCGCGATGCGCGCGTCGGGACGGACCCGTCGGCGGAGCAATCCGAACCAGAAGCAGACGGCGTAGAGATTCCAGGCCGACACGGCGTAGGCCGCGTACCGGATCGAACGCCATTTCAGTCCCATCGCCACGAACGGGAAGGCGACGAGCGTCGCCAAAGCGACCGGCAACAGCCAGCCATGAATGAGAAACGGAGTGGCGAGGATCGTCAGCCACCACAGGTGCACGATCAGGCACAGGGTGAAGCCGTTGTTGTTACGGAACATTAAGGGAAAATGCGCCCGTCCGACCGATGCTCGGAAGACTTCGCCGGCCGCGAAGGCGGTCTTGTTCCTGAAGCGACGAAGGAGCAGGCGGAAATCACCGCCGGAATGGCCGTAATGATCGATCGCCGGTCGGTCGATCCGCGTCAGCGACCAGCCCGCCGCATGCAGCCGGGCTCCGAGATCGAGTTCCTCGCCCCCATGCAGGTTGCGATCGGTGAAGTAGCCCACGGCCTCGATCGCCTCGCGCCGATAGAGGCCGCCGCAATCGAGACGGCTCACCGAACCGGCCCGACGGTCCGGTTCGTCTCGGGCCTGCCGCGCCTCGAACTCGACGTTGCTGGTATCCTGTTCGAGGATCAGGCCGCCGACGCCGGCGACGCGCGGTTCGCGGGCCATGACCGCGAGCGCCGCTTCGAGGAAACCGCGGTGCAGGCGCATGTCCCCGTCGATGATGCAGACGAAATCACCCCGGCTGTGCTGATAGCCGAGCTGCGCACCGATGCCGCAGGATCGTTCGGATGGCTGCTCCAGGGTGACGACGCGGATCGGATAGCGGCACGCGATCTCCACGGTTCGGTCGGTGGATGCGCTGTCGGCCAGGATCACTTCGCCGTCGTAACCTTCGAGGGCCGCCAGCGCGCTCTCGATGGCGCCGGCGATGTTGCGCTCTTCGTTGAGCGCCTTGATGATGATGCTGAGGGCGAGCGGTTCGGACACGATCGGATCACCTGTCGTCGCAACGGGACTGCGCCGGAATGAGGCACGGCGCCGCGGATCGAGGGGTCAGTGCACCCCCGGCGCCACACCGTTAGTCCCGTTTTGAGACGCGCTGAGCCAAGCGCATGCCCGAGCGAACGGCATCGCGCAGCCACGGCACAGTCTTCGCCCGTCCGCGAAGGTGCCAATAGGCCATAAACATCCGGCCGCGGAGCGAGTGCGGCGCGATCACCTCATGCAGGGGCAGGCTATGGTCCGACCAGTCTGTCTTGTAGCCCTCGTCGCCCACGGTCAAATCGAAGATTGCGACATCGTCACGCGCGATACACATCTCGACCGCACTCTCCATCAAGAGCCGCGCGACGGAGAACTTGGCCCAATCTTGGTGATAGGCGGCGACGATGACGGCGAAGCGTCCGCGGAACACTGTTCCCCAGATGCCGGCGACGAGTTCCGACCCGACCCACAATCCGACGGGGACGACTCCTCCCTCCTCGAACGGCAGGCCCGCCAGGGTCGTGTAGAAGGCAAGCCGCTCCGGTGCCGCGAACGTGTCCATCTGGCCGGTGTCGCGCTGCCATTGCGACTTCTGCTCGATCACGAAGCGCGTCAGGGCGACCCGCTCCGCCGGATCCTGCGCGACGGCGAACCGGACCGCGCCCTCCTTGGCCAGCCGACGGCGACGCTGGCTGTTCTTGTTGAAGAAGCTCGGGCTTCGGGTCGTGAAGTCCTTGAAGGTCGGGGGCAAGTTCGCGCCGTAGGCATCGATGACGTGCCGCGAACCCGCCAGTCCGGCGAACGGATTGGCGATCCCGTCGAAGACGAGAGGCATTCGCCGCAGGCGGACGAAATCGACCGGCGGCAACACGTCGAGGATCGCCGCCCAGAGCCGCTCGGCATCCCGGGGGCCGGGCGAGAACCCCGCGCCAAGGATCGGCATGTTGTAGTCGGTGAGATCTCCGCCCAGGAACTCGAGACTGCGTCCGTAGGCGTTCCGGCGTATCGCCAGCGGAAGCAGCATCAGCGTCTGTCCGGCCTCGCTCGAGACATGGACGATCTGATCGCTGAGCGGCTCCGACGTACCGGCCGTCCTGCGCCACGTGGCCAGCCACTCGAAGCATTGAAACACGGTGCAGGCGCCCGTTGCGGCGGTCTCGCGCCAGACGCTCTCGGCGGCGTCGACGCTCGGAAACACCGTCACCGTGGCGCCCGCCAGGGCCGGGTCGGACCAGGCGCCGGGGGCGCGCGCAAGTTGGACCGCCGGAAACGCGCTCCGGCAGCCGTTCTTCAAATCACGGTCATCCGCATCCGGGATTAGCGCGGCGCCCGATTTCGCTGTATGTCCAGAAATCTGCATGAATGAAGGATTTTGCTCGCCGGGCGGACGTTGTAACAATCACGAGGTCGAATTTAGGCGTATCACTCCCGCGTTAATCCTTCTTTTCGGCATGCGACCCGATTCATGTCGATATCGTAATCATTCGGACAGCGATCTGTGCATGACGACCCCGCCCGCTCCGATGGCCCAGCCCGTCCTGGCGTTCCGGGTGGACGACGGAAACCGAACGGGTCGATGCGGGCTGCGGTGAAGGCCGGCCTGACGCTCGCGGTCCACCGCAGCGGCCTCGCCTCGGCTCTGTCGCGGCGCTACGGCGGTGCGGGCACGATCTTCATGCTCCACAGCGTGGTGGAGAACGGGGCGTTCTATCCAGACCGCGGATTGCGCTGCCCGACAGCGCAGCTCGACGCCATCCTGACGATGCTTCGCCGTCGCGGCATCGCGCTGGTGAGCCTCGACGAGGCCGTATCGCGACTGCGCGACCCCAGGCCCGGACGCTTCGCCTCTTTCACCTTCGACGACGGCTTCGACGACAACCTTTCCCGCGCCCTTCCGGTCATGGAGCGCCACGGCGCGCCCTTCACGGTCTATGTCGCGACCGGCATGATCACGGGCGATCTGGACGCATGGTGGCTCGGCCTCGCGGCTTTGATCCGCTCTCGGGACGTGATCGCGCTGCCGGACGGCACGACCTTCGCCTGCAACGACGCGCCCTCCAAAGTCGCAGCCTTCGATGCGATCGAACGCGCGATCCATCGGCGCTACGAACTGCTTCCCGCAATCCGGGACATGATCGCCGCAGCCGGCCTCGACCTGCCGGGTCTGGTGCGGACCGAAGGGCTCACCCTCGAACGCTTGCGCCGCCTCGCCGAGCATCCCCTCGCGACGATCGGCGCCCATGGCACGACCCATATCAATCTCGCCCGGGCACCCGAGGATGTGGCGCGGGAAGAAATGGCGGCGAACCGCGCCTTCCTCGAAGCGGCGATCGGCCGACCGGTGCGCCACTTCGCCTATCCGTTCGGAAATGCCCGCGCCTGCGGATCCCGCGAGGAGCGTCTCGCTGAAGCCGTCGGCTTCGAGACAGCGGTAACCACGCGCCACGGTGCGGTGTTTCCAGACCACCTCCACCACCTGTATGCCCTGCCGCGGGAATCGCTGTCCGTTCACGACACGCCGCACACGGTCGCGTGCAAGCTCAGCGGCTTCTATCGTGCTGTGTACAGCAGGCTTGGAGCTCCGGTCTCACATATGGGCAGCGACGCGGCGGGAGATCGGCCCTGATGCTTCGAATGGGACCGTCGCGCCGGTCCGCCGCGCGGCTGCTCATGGCTGCGCTGTGTCTGCCGCTGGCAACGCCGACCGTCGTCGCGACGGTCGCTGCCGCAGGGACGGTCCCGTTCCGACGCGGCATCGGCATCACGCACACGCTGGCCTGGGCCAATGTCGAGGGCGGACCTGAGTCCCGCTTCCGCTTTCCGCCTTTCTCCGGCCCGGATCGAGCGATGACGGCCGCCGAGATGCGCAATCTGCGGGAGGCCGGTTTGGATTTCGTGCGTCTCGGCGTCGATCCGGGTCCGTTCCTGCAATTCACCGGGCGCCAGCGCGACTGGATGGACCGGACGCTGAGCGACAGCGTGAAGCGCTTCCTCGATGCCGATCTCGGCGTCATCGTCGACATCCATCCCAGCGACCTTGCTCCCGACTACGTCGCCGACCGGCTGACCGAGGGGGTACGGGCGCCCCGCTTCCGCGCCTATCTGGAACTGGTCGCGCAGATGGCCGAACGGCTCGCGGCCCTGAGGTCGGATCGGGTCGCCCTCGAACTGTTCAACGAGCCGAGCCAAGCACCGGAGGTGTGGCAGCCGATGCTGGAAGCGGCCTACGCGGCGGCCCGGAAGCGAGCCCCGCGGCTGCCGCTCGTTCTCGGCGGCGGCGGGCAGAACGGCCTCGAAGGCCTGCTCAAGATGGATCTGCGGCCGTTCCTGCACGATCCCGCCGTGATCTACACCTTTCACGACTACGAGCCCTATCAATACACCCATCAGGGCGCTGCCGAGCATGCCGCAGCCGATCTCGTCGACGTCCCGTATCCCGCCTCGGCCCGCCCGCTGAGCGATACGCTCGCAGCGAGCCGCCGGGCCATCGCCGCCTCCGATCGCACGCCCGCGCAGAGAGCGGAGGCCGAGGCGGAAGCGACGCGGCATATCGATCACTACGCCCGCTTCGGTTTCGACCGGGCGGCCCTTAGCCGAAGCTTCGACGACATCGCGGATTGGGCACGCCGACACGGAATTGCACCGGGACGGATCCTGCTCGGCGAGTTCGGCGCACGGTTGACGCCCTTCAGTGGCGGAGCGGTGCAGCGGGCGGAGCGTCGGCGATACCTGCGCGACATGCGCGAGGTCGCCGAAGCGCACGGCTTCGCGTGGTCCGTCTTCGCCTACCGCGGATTGGGCGGGTTCGCCCTGGCGCGAAACGAGACGGGACCGGACCTCGATCCCCTCGTGACGGACGCGCTCGGCCTGCGGATGCCGGGCGAACAACGGAAGACCCGGTGATGCTGACGGTGTCCGAGGCTGCCACCCGGGAATCCGTGACAGCGGAAGTCGTCCCGTTCGAGCAGGCAGCGCCGCACGCCGATGCATGGCGCGATCTGGCCGGCCGCGCGCTGGAACCCAACGTCTTCTACGGCCCGGAGATGACCCTTGCCGGCCTGCGCCACCTTCCGGAGGGCCGGGGCGGACGGGTCGTCATGGCGTGGCGGGGCGCGGGCGCCACGCGACGGCTCGTCGGGATCCTGCCGGTCGTCGGGGTCGGGCGCCGCCACGGCGTGCCGCTGCCGGTCCGGCAGGCGGCGGGCTTCTACGGGACCGTCAGCACGCCTTTGATCGACGGCCAGGAGGCGGAGGAGACGCTGGCGGCAATGCTGGCCGCGCTCGGACGAGCCGGCATCTGCGGGCTGCTCCTTCCCTACCTCTACACCGACGGGCCGGTCGCCGCAGCCCTGAACCGTCTTGCCGGCGGGATCGGCCTGGAGCAGCGCCGCCTCTCCGGCTTCGAGCGCGCCTTCCTGCGCAGCCCCCTCGACGGGGCCACCTATCTCCGCGGCGCCCTCGAGACCCGGCGACGCAAGGAGGCGGAGCGGCAGCGTCGGCGGCTGGCCGAGACCGGCGCCCTCGCCTTCCGGGTCGCCCGTGGACCGGAGGCGGCTGCCGCCCTCGAGGCCTTCCTCGCCCTCGAAGCGGCCGGCTGGAAGGGCCGTGAGGGGACCGATCTGCGCAGCGCGCCGGGCGCGGCCCTCTTCGTGCGCGAGGCGACCGCGGCCCTCGCCCGGGCCGATGCGATCCGCGTCGCGCTGCTGACCCTCGACGAGCGGGTCATCGCCGCCGGCCTCGTGGCCGTCGCGGGCGACCGGGCCTTCTACATGAAGACGTGCTACGACGAGAGCCTGGGGCGGTTCTCGCCGGGTCTTCTGCTGACCCTCGACCTGACGGCGCACCTGCTCGACGACCCGGCCATCGAAGGCGCCGACTCGATTGCCATCGCGGATCATCCGATGATCGATCGGGTGTGGACGGCGCGCGTCGCCGTCTCCAATCTGCTGCTCCAGACAACGCGAGACCGGGCCCTCTCCTTCCGCTTGCTGCGCGGTGCGGAGGATTTGCGCGAGCTTCTACGCGTCCGCAGCCGCCCTTTGCGGGATCGGTTCGAGGCCTGGCGGGCCGCGCGTAAGGTTAAGGCCAAATAAGCAGTCTTCCGGCGCTGGATCGATCGCCTTCGCGGGCTACGATCCACTATTGTTGCGAACCACACGAGGCTGAGGAGGTCGGTGAAGTCATGGCCAGTCTGATCAGCGTTTCCGCGCAGGACCGCGAAACGTTTCCGTCGGTCCCGTTCGGGATCAAGCACGCGCTGGCCGACGATCCGCTGCTGTCGCTCGACCGCCTCATCGACCTCGCGGCGCGCTTGCCGCGCCACAGCATCGAGTTCAACGGCGGCAACGTCGCGATCGATCAGAATCCCGATACGGTGCCGCTGGTCGAGATGGAGCCCACGGAGATCGTCCGGCGCATCCGCGAAGCGAATGCCTGGATGGTGCTCAAGCGCGTCGAACAGGTCCCGGCTTACGCCGACCTGCTGAAGGGCATCCTCGACGGCGTTGCGCGTGATATCGGCCATGCCGACGCGGCGGATGCCGGCTTCACCAACATCGAGGGCTTCATCTTCGTGTCGTCGCCCAACGCCACGACGCCGTTCCACGTCGATCCGGAAGACAACTTCTTCGTCCAGATCCATGGCGAGAAGTACTTCCACATCATCGACAACCGCGATGGCAGCATCGTCCCCGATGCGGTGATGGAATTCCGCCCCGGGGCTCACCGCAACCTGACCTACAAGCCGGAATTCGAGGATCGGGCCCGGGTGTTCACGATGAATGCCGGGGACGGATGTTTCGTGCCCTATCACTGGCCGCATTGGGTCCGGACCGGTTCGAGCTACTCCATCTCGATGGCGGTCACGTGGAAATCCACCGCGGTGAAGCGCTCCAACCGCCTGCTCGCCGTGAATGCCATGCTGCGGCGCTATGGCCTGCCGCAACCGGCGCCCGGCCGCCGTCCCACCTTCGATGCGGTCAAGATCGCGGCGATCACCGCCCTGCGTGCCCCGGTGGAGGAACTGCGCCGGCTGCGCAGCCGCGGGCTCTCAGCGGCCGAGTAAGCGGGCACGAACGCATCGCCCCTCCGCTTCGCTGGCGGGGCGGGACCTGTGCCGGGGACGCTGCGGAATGCTCCACACACCGTTTACGGTCCGCGCGCATTGCTCGAGAGCGGCCGCGGCGGCGGCCTTGCGCTGCGCGTGCAATCGGGTCCGGGTGATGGAATGACGACAGTGCCTGCCGAGACCGCCCCGGCGAAAGAGGCCATGGCGGCGGCCGTCGACCGGCCGGACCTGCGTACGGGGGGCGTCATCGCCCGCCTGCTCGGCGGGGCCGGGATCGGCACCTACCTGCGCGTCGTCCTGTTCGGGTCTGGCGCCCGGATGTTCGGACTCGCCTCGCAGTTCGTTGTCCTGATCATGCTCGGCCGTGTGCTGTCGAAGACCGGTTTCGGCGAGATGATGATCGCCTTCGGCATCTATCGGCTCATCGGCACCGCGCTCGGCGTCGGCGGCTCGCTCGTTCTGCTCTATCACGTCTCGCGCCGCCCCGATGATCGGGCGGCGGAGGTGCGCCTGCATCGCTCCACCGCCCTCCTCGCGGGTACGATATCCGCCCTCATCGCGCTCGTCGGCGCGCTGGCCTCGGGATGGATCGCCGAGCTGCTCGACAAGCCCGGCCTCGCGCACTGGCTGGTGCTTCTCGCACCGTTCGCCGTGTTCAGCACGCTCCTCGTGGTGGCGACGGGCGCGCTGGAGGGGCGTTCCCGCGTCTCGGAATCGATCTTGATCGGTGAGGTCGCGCCATCGGCGGCACGGATCGTCCTGCTTCCAGCTGTAGCCCTCCTGGCGCTGCCCGAGAGTGCGGTGGCCCATGTCCTGACCGTGTCCGTGCTCGTGCCCTGGCTCTGGGCGTCGCGTCGGATCTGGTCGGGCGATGTCGCGGGACAGCGCCGCTGGACCCGCTGGGACGTCCAGTACGCCGCCAAGTTCGTCGGAGCGACGCTGTTCGCCAACCAGCTCGGGGCCATCGACCTCGTGGTGGCCGGTGCGCTTTTCCCGTCGAACGTGGTTGCCGACTATGCCGTCGCCTCGCGGATCGCTGCCCTCTACAGCTTCTTCCAGATCGTGCTGCTGAAGCGCTTCGCACCGCGTGCCGGCCAGCTTCTCGAGACCGGGGACGTGGCGGCCCTGCGCCGTGATACGGATCTGTGTCGCTCACTCACGATCGGGTTCACCGCGCTGACCATCGCCGGGATTCTCGTCGGTGCCCCGTTCGTCCTGCCCCTGTTCGGCGGCTTCGGAGGTGCGATGGGCTTTCTCGTCTGGCTCGCCCTGCCCTCCTTCGTCAGCGCGTTCTACGCGACGTCCGACCGCCTGCTGATCATCGCCGGAAAGGCCAACGTGCTTCTGGCGCTCACGGTGTCGTCGTTCCTCGTGCTGGCGACCACGCCTTTCGCCACCGCGTCCTGGCTCGGCCCGGTCGCGATCCCGGCCGCGATGATCCTGTCGGCGCTGGCCCTCAATCCCATCATCGCCGTGCGCGTGCGCGCCCTGTTCGGCATCGCGACGATCCGGTTCAGGGATGTGGGTGCCTTCGGCCTGGCCGGGCTCGCGGCCGGCTATCATGCCTATGCCGGCTCACTCGTCTCGACGCTCGCCGTCTGCGCGACCTTCGCCGGCCTGGGGGCGGCCTATATCGCGGGGGTCGGCCGTCGCGGTCTGCGGGAGATCGCCGCCGGAGGCTGAGCCGGGACGGAGCTCGGGCTGTCGAGCCGTCCTCAGACGGAGCGGGGGCTGTGCACGGTGCGATAGACCTGGAGCGTCCGCCGGGCGATCGCGCGCCAGTCGTGGCGCTCGGCGACCCGGGCGCGGTCCGCGGCCGTGACCGTTTCCGTCTCGTGGCCCGGCGCGATCGCGGCAACGCGCGCGGACAATCCCGCCACATCGCCGGGCGTGACGAAGATCGTACCCGGGGGCGCGATCTCGTGATGGGCGGGGATATCGCTCAGGATCAGCGGACACCCGTAGCTCATCGCTTCGAGGACGGCGATCGGTTGCGCCTCGTGGCTCGACACCATGGCGAAGGCACCGGCGTGGCTGAACAGTTCCGCGAGGGCGTCGCCGCTCTGGTAGCCGAGCATCACGACCTCCGCCGAGGCCGCCGCCGCTTCCGCCACGGCGCGGGCATACTCCGTTCCGTGATCGGCTCCGCCGACGAGGGCGAGGCGCCACGGCTCGCCGCCCGCCGGCTCGAACCCGTCATCGCCTCCGCCCTCGGCCGACACCAGGACCGGGGCCGCCGGTTGCGCTTGCCGCGTCAGAGCCGCGATCAGATCGAGCTGGCGCTTGACCGGATCGATCCTTGCCACGGACAGCACGTAGCGGCCCGGACTCAACCCGTAGGCCGTCAGCGTGCCGGTGCTCGACAAGATGCGCGGCGTCGCGATGCCGTTGGGAATGACCTCGATCGCAACGCCGTAGCGTCGGCGCATCGCCTCGGCGAGGAAGGTCGAGACGGTGATGCGTCCGTGCGCCCATCTCATGGCGACCTGTTCGCCGAGGCGCAACAGAATGCGGGCGCCAGCGCCCCACTTCTCGTGCTCGTAATTCGGGCTGTGATGCGTGACGACGACCCGGAGGCCGAGCAGCCGCGCGAGCGGGGTGAACAGGGCGGGGCCGATCCCGTGAATGTGCAGGATGTCGGGACGGCTCACGCCGGCGCGGAGCACGCCGAGCAGCGAATGGAGAAACGTCTCGATGCCGCTGCGGCGCGGCGACCAGAGGCGTGTGAGACGGATCCCGCGCCACATCCGGGGCGAAGCCGCGTCGACATAGGCGGAGCGGACGATGACCTCGACCTCGCAGCCGAGTTCGGCGAGGCGCAGTGCGAGGTTCTCCACATGGCTCTCGACACCGCCCTGCACGTTCGGCACGCCGCGAAGGCCGAGCATCGTCACCCGGAGCGGCGCCGAGGCTCCCTCGCCGCCTCCCTGAATTGCGGGATCGGCGCTCATTGGAGGCGACCGCCCGTCAGCGTCCGGTAGAGGTCGAGCAGGCGACCGCGGTAGGTCGCGGCGGTGAAGTCACGCTCGACCCAGGCGCGCCCGGCCGCTCCCATCGCCGCAAGCCGGGCATCCGGCAGAGCCGCGAAACGCCCGAGCGCCTCGGCCAGAGCCTCGACGTCGCCGGAGGGAAAGAGGGCACCGGTCTCGTCCTCGCGCACGAGTTCCGGGATGCCGGCGATGGCGGCACCGATCACCGGCCGCCCGGCTGCATAAGCCTCCAGCACGGCGAGCGGGGCGTTCTCGTTGCACTCGGAGGGCGCCACCACGGCGCGCGCGCCTTGAAGCACCGCCGGCAGGTCGGCCTTGTCGACATGGCCGAGGAAGCGGACATCGGCTCCGACCGCGTCGGCGACCGCGCGCAGGCGCGCTTCGTCGGGGCCGCGTCCGGCCAATGTCAGCGGCTGCCGGGCAAGAGCGGCCGCGCGCACCAGGGACTCGACCCCCTTCAGATTGTCGAGCCGACCGCAATAGACGAAGCGCGACCCGATCGGGTCGTCGGGCGAGAAGCGCTTCTCATCGACGAAGTTGGGGACGTGCACGAAGCGGTCGCGCGGCCAGCCCCACTCGACAAGGGTCTCGAGCACGAAGCGACTCGGCACGGCAAAGCGCGTCACGGTGTCGGCATAGAGCCCGAGCCAGCGGTGCACGTAGCTCTCGACCATGATGAGGCCCGACAATGGCAGCGAGCCCTTGATGCAGCGATGCACCGCGACGTTGTACAGCCGTCCCCCCTTGCAGCTGTCGCAGGGGCGGCCATCCCGCATCATCGTGTAGGCCGGGCAACCGAGCTTGAGATCGTGAACCGTCAGCACCGTCGGAATGCCGCGCTCGCTCAGCAGCGACAGGACCGAGGGCGACAGGTGGTGGTAGAGGTTGTGCGCGTGGGCGACCGTGGGCGGCTTCGCGTCGATGAGGCGGCCGAGCTTCGCGCGGGATTGACGCGAGTAGATGACCCGCTGTGCGCTCAGGATTTTCCGTCCGAGCCCGTAATCATTGCCGAACTCGATCTCGTCGGGGAAGTATTCGTCGTAGGCTGTGGGCAGGTTGTTCGGGTGCTTCATCGCGAAGGGCACCACATCCCAGCCGACTGCTTCGAACAGACGATTCTGCTCGAGAAACAAAACTTCAGCCCCGCCGCGGGCGTAGAAGTAGTTGTTGATCGACAGGAGGCGGTTCTGTGTCGCAGCGGTCATCGCTTCAGTCTCGACAGGGTCTGTAGACGCAGGCCGAAGATCGCCACGGTCATCATGAACCACTGTGTCCGGCCCACGGCGAACAGCAGGGATTCGAACGATGAGAGGCAGAGACCGAAAAACCAGACCCGCATGAAGAACAGCTGAAGATCGGCATCCACGTCGCGGGCGCGGACGAGATCCGAGAGGGGCTGGAGGACGACCCAGCAGAGGGTCGCGAACAGGCCGACCCAGCCGGTCATCACGCTGACATTGAGGAAGCCGTTATGGGCGTCCGAGGCACGCATGGCCCAGGTTTCGATCGAACTCCAGTTGTAGACCAGCGCGCTCGTCCCCCAGAAGGCCTGGAAGCCATGTCCGAAGAGTGGCCGTGCAACGGTGTTCTCGAGCGCGAAGCTCCAGATGCCGTCGCGTCCGGTGAAGGTCGGGTCGGAAAGGATCGAGGAGACGACGGACCGGATCGCGGGGACGGTCACCGATCCGATGGTGATGACGCACAGGAAGACAGGCAGGGCCAGGAGCACGCCCGACCGCATCCAGACACTGCGGAACCGGAGGGCCAGGACCGGGATCAGCAAGAATGCGGGGAGCAGATTGGTCGGCGACTTTGAGTGGCTGAAAAACAGGAACACGGCGGACAGCAGCACGAGCGACCAACCCGCGACGGGGTTCCAGAGCCGCGCCGCGAACAGGCCGATGAAGATGAAGATCGCCATGTCGCCGCCGGCATCGTTCTTGTGGCGGAACGTGCCGCGCCAGTCGCCGGCGAGGCCGGGCTCGGCGAAGTCGGTCGCTTGGTGGATGGACAGGTGCGGCAGGAAGAGGACGCCGAAGTAGCAGAACGCCACGACGATGAGAGCGCCGATGGTCAGGAGCCGCGCGAAATGGCGCAGGTCGCGCGGCAGCATCAGGAAGGCGCAGGCCTGGAACAGGGTGATGACCGCAAGGACGAGGCGGCGGATGGCCAGATCGGCGTTGTCCGAAAGAACCGCGGAGATCGCGAACCAGACCAGCGTCACGATCAGAGCCGGACTCGCGGCTCCACGGAGGGCTTGAAGGCTGCCGGTCTGGACTAGGAACATCGCGAGCGCGGCAGTCAGTCCGAGGCTCGCGACCATGGTGGCCAGGGAGCCGCCCGTGTTCACGTCGAGCACATCACTGCGACCGAGATCCACGAACGGCGTGACCGTCAGCCACAACAGAAGGAAGGTGACGAGAAACAGCGTGTCACGCAGCGAGCCGCTGTCCCATCGACCGGCGCTTGCCGCTGCGACCGGCGGGTTGGCGACGTGCGAACCGATGGTCGTGGGGCGCAGGACACGGCTCCCGTCCCTGCCCTCGCCTTCATGGTTAATCATGCGCACTCAGACACGGACCCGTCAGAACCCATTATTCCGCTACATGCCTTTTCGCCCACTGCTATGTATAACTCGGCAAGCACATTGTCGAGCGGTCACCTGCGAATTGATTGTTTTAGTTAATATTAATCATTGGCCATCTCAATCTATGACAATGATTGTTTGATATATTCCATAGTTGTTCGGCGCCATCTGATCAGCAATCGGGCGCCGACCTCAGTCTCCAGCCACCTCGCCGCTGGCCAGAACTGACCGCGGTCCCGTTCAGGGCCGTCGACCGGTTGTCAGAGTCGCAAGGCTGACGTCATCTTGGCGGCGATGCGCAGCCCCATTCCCCTTCCCGCCGTCAGGACCTTCGAAGCGGCGGCTCGCCGGCGCTCGTTCAAGGACGCGGCAAGCGAACTCAACCTCACGGCAAGCGCCGTCAGCCACGCGATTCGCAAGCTCGAAGCCGCCCTCGGCGTCATCCTGTTCACGCGCGATGGCAGCGGCATCAGTTTGACGGCGGCCGGCGAGGCGCTGCTCGATCATGTCAGCCGCGCCTTCGAGGAGATGAACCGCGGTTTCGATCTCGTGGCGACGCGCACGCCGCATCTCCTGCGCCTGCACTGCGCACCGAGCTTCGCCGCGCAGTGGTTGGTGCCGCGGCTGGCTCGCTTCCTGGCGGATCATCCGGACTTCGAGGTGCGGCTCGCCGCCGGAATGGACTACGCCCGCTTCATCACCGACGAGTTCGACGCCGACATCATCTACGGACCGCCGCGCGGGCAAGGTCTCATTGTCGTCCCGCTCAGGTCGGAGACGGTGACGCCGCTCTGCGCGCCGAGCCTCGCCGCCGACATCCGCGAACCCGCCGACCTGCTGAGCCGGATGCTCATCCAGAGCGACAACAAGCTCGTGCGCTGGCCGCACTGGTTCGAGCGCAACGGCTTGCACGCTCCCGCGCCCGCCCGGCTGCGCTTCGACCGCAGTTTCCTGGCGATCGCCGCTGCGGTCGATGGGCTCGGCATCGCCCTGGAATCGACGTTGCTGGCCGAGCGGGAGCTGGCCGAGGGGCGCTTGGTCGCGCCGCTCGTCGGGCGGGCGGTCGATGTCACCTACACCGGCCACCAACTCGTCCTGCCGGCCTCGACGCGCCGCCGTCTCCCGCTGGTGATCTTCGCACGCTGGCTGGCGAAGGAACTCGATATCGGCCTGCCCCCGGAGATCGCGTGATCCCGAACCGACATCAGGCACCGCCGATCCCGGTCAGAGCGGACGGCAGATGAATGAAATTCATCGGAGGCTGAAAAGTACGCGTTTGCTGCATTTTCCCTCGTAAACTACCGTCGCTCCCAAGAGATGAGAGGAAACAAACTGCAGCTCGATTGGCAACGCAGCCACTCGACTGATCTTCGCCACCAGGCGCCGTAGTTCGGCGAGCCGGCGGAGGGTGGATCTCCCATCTCGGAACGGGCCGGGTGCCAGGACGGCGGTCCGCACCGGCGCGCAGGGAGACAATCATGCTTTTGAAAGACAGAGTCTGCGTGATCACGGGGGCGGCCTCAGCCCGCGGCATCGGCCGGGCTACCGCACACGCCTTCGCCGCGCAGGGCGGCCGGGTGGTCGTCCTCGACCTTGATGCCGGCCAAGCTGAGGCTGCGGCGCGCGACATCGGTCCTGCTCATTTCGGGTTCGCTTGCGACGTCACGGACAAGGCCGCCTGTCGGGCCGCCGCCGAGGAGGTGGTCGGGCAAGCCGGTCGGATCGACGTCCTCGTCAACAATGCCGGGATCACCCAGCCCCTGAAGCTGATGGAGATCGACGCGGCCCATTACGAGGCCGTCACCGACGTGAACCTGCGCGGCACCCTCTACATGAGTCAGGCGGTGGTCCCGACGATGCGGGCGCAGCGCGCCGGCTCGATCGTGTGCCTGTCATCCGTCTCGGCGCAGCGCGGCGGCGGCATCTTCGGCGGTCCGCATTACAGTGCCGCCAAGGCCGGCGTACTCGGCCTCGCCAAGGCGATGGCGCGCGAACTCGGCTCGGACGGCATCCGCGTGAACTCGGTCACGCCCGGCCTGATCCAGACCGACATCACCGGCGGGAAGCTGACCGAGGAACTCCGCGCTGAGATCATCAAGGGCATTCCCCTGGGCCGCCTGGGCGTCGCGGACGACGTCGCCAATGCGTGCCTGTTCCTGGCGAGCGACCTGTCGGCCTACCTCACCGGCACGGTCATCGACGTCAACGGCGGCATGCTGATCCACTGAGAGCAAGGAGCACAGCCATGGACACCGTCCTCGACGGGCAGCCCCGCGAGCGCTCGAACGTCTCGCTCGCCGACCGCGCTCACAACATCCGCCGCCACGCCCTGCTGATGGGCGAGGTCCAGGGACAGGGCTACATCGCGCAGGCGCTCGGTATCGCCGACGTGCTGGCGGTCAGCTACTTCCACGCCTTGACCTTCCGTCCGGACGATCCGGAATGGGAGGGGCGCGACCGCTTCCTTCTCTCGATCGGCCATTACGCCATCGCCCTCTACGCCGCCCTGATCGAGGCCGGCGTCATCCCCGAGGACGAGCTGACGAGCTACGGCTCCGACGACAGCCGCCTGCCGATGTCCGGCATGGCCGCCTACACACCGGGCATGGAGATCACCGGAGGCTCGCTCGGCCACGGGCTCGGCATCGCCGTCGGCATGGCGCTCGGCCTGAAGCGGAAGTCTTCGAGCAGCTTCGTCTACAACATGTTCTCCGACGGTGAGCTCGACGAGGGCTCGACCTGGGAAGCGGCGATGTCGGCCGCCTCCTTCGGTCTCGACAACCTGATCGGCATCGTCGACGTCAACGGCATGCAGGCCGACGGGCCTTCTCGCGGTGTCCTGAACTTCGAGCCGCTGGCGCCGAAGTTCGAGGCCTTCGGCTGGTTCGTCCAGCGCGTGGACGGCAACGACCTCGACGCGCTGGTTGGGGCCTTCGATGCGGCCCGCACCCATGCGTGCGCCTGCCCGCGCATCGTGATCTGCGACACGAAGATGGCCAAGGGTGTGCCGTTCCTCGAGGCGCGGGAGCGAAACCACTTCCTGCGGGTCGAGGCGGACGAATGGCGCAGAGCCCTGGCGGTTCTGGACGAAGGGAGGCTCCAGTGAGACGTTCGAAGTACGAGAAGCCGGCCCCGCGCGCGTCCGGGGGAGCCAAGACCTCGGCGATGATCGCCTCGCTGGCCGCGCCCGGCCAGCGCACGAAGCCGGCACCCTTCGGCAACGCCCTTCTCGAACTCGCCAAGACGCGCCCCGACGTCGTCGGTCTATCGGCGGACCTCGCCAAGTACACCGACCTGCACATCTTCGCGCAGGCTCATCCCGACCGGTTCTACCAGATGGGAATGGCCGAGCAGCTTCTGATGAGCGCGGCGGCGGGGCTCGCCCGCGAAGGCTTCACGCCCATCGCTACGACTTACGCGGTGTTCGCGGCGCGGCGCGCCTACGACTTCATCTGCCTCGCGATCGCCGAGGAGAACCTCAACGTCAAGATCGCCTGCGCCCTGCCGGGTCTGACGACGGGCTACGGCCCGAGCCATCAAGCCACCGAGGATCTCGCGATCTTCCGGGGCATGCCGAACCTGACGATCCTCGACCCCTGCGATGCGCATGAATTGGAGCAGATCGTGCCGGCCATGGTCGAGCACCAGGGTCCGGTCTACCTGAGGCTGCTGCGCGGCAACGTGCCTCTCGTGTTGGACGAGTACGGCTACACCTTCGAGTGGGGCAAGGCCAAGACGATCCATGACGGGGGCGACGTTCTGATCGTCTCGACCGGACTGATGACCATGCGGGCCCTCGAGGTCGCCCAGGAACTCCGCGACGACCGGATCGACGTGGCGGTGCTGCACGTGCCGACCATCAAGCCGCTCGATGAGGAGACCATCCTGCGCGAGGTCGGCCGCGGCGGCCGGCTCGTCGTGGTGGCCGAGAACCACTCCGTGGTCGGCGGCCTCGGCGAGGCGGTGGCGGGCCTCCTCCTGCGCACCGGCACGGTGCCGCCGGGCTACCGTCAGATCGGCCTGCCCGACGAATTCCTCGACGCGGGCGCCCTGCCGACCCTGCACGAGCGCTACGGCATCTCCACCCAGGCGATGGCCCGCAGCATCCGCGGCTGGCTCTGAAACCGGCGCCTTCCCCCGGGGTAAGCCCCGGGCATCCTCCGACAATTCGGGAGCCGGTCGCGGCTCCCCGTACCCGGCGAGACCGGACGACGATCCCGAGAGACCGGTGAACGGCGGGGATCCGACGGTCGACGCCGGACACCAGGGAGTGACACGTGCCAGAGGCTTCTCTCAGCCGCCGCCGCCTGCTGGCGGGCGCGGCCGCCCTTCCCCTGTTCGGCATCCTGACCCGGCGTGCCTCGGCCGCCGAATTCGTCTACAAGCTGGCCACGGGCCAGGACCCGAACCATCCCGTCAACATCCGCGCCCAGCAGGCGATCGAGCGCATCCGCGAGGCGAGCGGCGGGCGCCTCGAGATCCGCCTGTTCCCGGCCAACCAGCTCGGGGCCGACACGGACCTGCTCGCCCAGGTGCGCAGCGGCGCCGTCGAGTTCCTGAACCTGTCCTCGTCGGTGCTGGCGACCTTCCTGCCCGTGGCAAGCCTTCCGAATGTCGGCTTTGTCTTCAAGGATTACGACAGCGTCTGGGCCGCCATGGACGGCCCCCTCGGCACCTACGTCCGCGCCGAGATCGGCCGGACGCCGATCATCACGGTGTCGAAGGCCTGGGACAACGGCTTCCGCCACGTCACCTCCTCGACCCGTGAGATCCGCAGCTACGACGACATCCGCGGCTTCAAGATCCGCGTGCCGCAAGCGCCGATGCAGACCTCGCTGTTCCGGGCGCTCGACGCGGGCGCCACACCGATCAATTTCAACGAACTCTACTCGGCCCTGCAGACCAGAGTGGTCGAGGGCCAGGAGAACCCGCTGCCGATCTTGGCGACGACGCGGCTCTACGAGGTCCAGAAGACCTGCAGCCTGACCGGTCATATCTGGGATGCCTACTGGATCCTCGGCAACAAGCGCGCTTGGGCCCGCCTGCCGGAGGATCTGCGCGCGATCGTCTCGCGCGAACTCGACCGCTCCGCGGAGGACGAGCGGGCCGACATCGTGGCCCTCAACGCGAACCTGCGCACGACGCTCGCGGGCAAGGGCCTGCGTTTCATCGATCCCGACCGCGACTCGTTCCGCGAGGCGCTGGCTCGGGCCTCGTTCTACCGCGACTGGAAGGCGAAGCTCGGCGATGCGGCCTGGAGCCGCCTCGAAGAGTTCGCCGGACAGCTCGCCTGAGGAGGCCGACATGCAACTCGATCTGCCCGTGCACGCGGCGGCCCTGCCGGCCCCTGGCGACCGTACTCAGTTCCAGACCTTCGAGCGGGTCTTCGACCGAATGGTCGACATCCCGGCGGCGATCCTCGTCGTGTTGGAGATCCTCGTCCTCCTGAGCGGCGTCGTCAGCCGCTACGTCCTGCACCAGCCCCTGGTCTGGTCGGATGAACTCGCCACGATCCTGTTCCTGTGGCTGGCCATGCTGGGGACGGTCATCGCCTTCCGCCGTGGCGAGCACATGCGCATGACCGCGTTCGTCGGCATGGCCTCGCCCCGCGGCCGGGCCTTCATGGACACGCTGGCCATCGTGGCCGGCCTCGTCTTCGTCGGCCTGCTCCTCGAGCCCGCGTTCGAGTTCGCGAGCGAGGAATCCTGGGTGCATACCCCGGCCCTCAACCTCGCCAACACCTGGCGCGCGGCTGCCCTGCCGGTCGGGTTCGCGCTGATGCTGGTGACCGCCGTGCTGCGGCTCATGCGCGAGAGCGACTGGCGCATGACCGGCGCCGCTCTGGCGCTCGGCGCGGCTGTCGCGGCTGTCCTCGCCCTCCTGTCGCCGGTGCTGACGGCGATGGGCAACTTCAATCTCTTGGTGTTCTTTCTCCTCGGCGTCGGCTCGCTGGTTTTCGCGGGCGTGCCGATCGCCTTCGCCTTCGGCCTCTCGACCTACGCCTACCTGATGACCACCACGCACGCCCCCGCCATGGTCGTGGTCGGGCGCATGGACGAGGGCATGGGCCACCTCATCCTGCTCGCCGTGCCGCTGTTCATCTTCCTCGGCCTCCTGATCGAGATGACCGGCATGGCCCGCGCCATGGTCGGCTTCCTTGCAAGCCTGCTCGGGCATGTGCGCGGCGGACTGCATTACGTCCTGATCGGCGCGATGTATCTCGTCTCTGGCATCTCGGGTTCGAAGGCGGCCGACATGGCCGCGGTCGCACCCGTGCTGTTTCCCGAAATGAAGGCGCGTGGCGCCAAGGAGGGCGATCTCGTCGCGTTGCTCTCCGCGACGGGCGCGCAGACGGAGACGATCCCGCCCTCGATCGTGCTCATCACCATCGGCTCGGTCACGGGGGTCTCGATCACCGCCCTGTTCACCGGCGGCCTGCTGCCGGGCTTCGTCCTCGGCGCGACGCTCTGCGCCCTGGTCTGGTGGCGCTACCGCGGAGAGGATCTTGCCCATGTCGCATGGCCGGGCCGAAAGGCGATCCTGCGCGCGCTCCTGGTGGCGGTCCCCGCCCTCGCCCTACCCTTCGTCATTCGTGTTGCAGTGGTCGAAGGTGTGGCGACGGCCACCGAAGTCTCGACGATCGGAATCGTCTACGCGGTGCTGGCGGGACTCCTCGTCTACCGGCAGTTCGACTGGCGCCGCCTCCTACCCATGCTGGTGACGACAGCGACGCTGTCGGGTGCGATCCTCCTGATCATCGGCGCGGCGACTGCCATGGCCTGGGCGCTCACGCAATCCGGCTTCTCGCAAGCGCTCGCCGCGGCGATGAAGGACCTGCCCGGCGGCGCGCTCGGTTTCCTCGTCGTCTCCGCCCTCGCCTTCATCGTGCTGGGCTCGGTGCTGGAGGGCATCCCCGCAATCGTTCTGTTCGGGCCGTTGCTGTTCCCGATCGCCCGGGCGGTGGGCGTGCACGAGGTCCACTATGCGATGGTCGTGATCCTCGCCATGGGCATCGGCCTGTTCGCGCCGCCCTTCGGCGTCGGCTACTACGCCGCCTGCGCCATCAGCCGGATCAATCCCGATGTCGGCATGCGGCCCATCGTCGGTTACATGGCGGCCCTGATGATCGGCCTTGCCGCGATCATCCTGGTGCCCTGGTTCTCGATCGGCTTCCTCTAAAGGAAGAAGGCGCGTCCCGGTCCCAGCGGGACCGGGGCGGCGCGCCTCAGAACGCCCCGGCCCGAGCCGTCCGCTCGATCAGATCGCGCTGCTGGGTGTAGCGCATCTCGCCTGCGCGCCGCAGCGCCGCGACGATCCGCTCCGCCAGCCCTGCACGCGCAGCTTCCTCTCGTGAGGTTCGATGATGCTTGCTCAAACCGGTGACGGCCATGGCACCCGATCTCCTGTGAGCCTCCGCCGGCCCGCCTTTGTTGCACCGCAATATGCGCCCGGATCGCGAGCCTTTCGAGTGTGAAGGCTCAAGGGCAGACATGCAGTCAACTCATGCAGCTCGACTAATCTTCATTAAGACAGGCCTTCGCGCGGCATCTTCCGCCCAATGCATGGCTGCCCCATTCGGCAACGGCAGCACAGGAAAGATAAGTCAACAGAAATCACCCATATAAATTGTCAGTATAGACGTTCGTCGAGATAATCCCGCCGATCAGAGATCAATACAGATAAATTCGCCGCCCCGAATTTCGATTGGTGTCAGCCCCACGGCACCATTGTTTCCTAGGAAAGGGACGCGCAGCGCGTCCCCTCTCCACTGCTCTGCTTCGTTGACGTCCATCATTGAGGGGGACAGCAATGGTACGCATCAAGGATCTGCTGCTCGGCTCAGCAGCCGGTTTGGCCATGATCGGCGCGGCCCAGGCCGCCGACCTGCCCGCCGGCAAGGCCGTGCCGATCGAGTACGTGCGCGTCTGCACGGCCTACGGCGCTGGCTTCTTCACCATCCCCGGCACCGACACCTGCATCCGCCTCTCCGGCCGCGCCCGCTTCGAGGCGGGCTATTTCGGCAGCGACAGCCGCACCATACCCGGCGGCGGCGACATCTCCGGCTTCATCGGCCTGCTGCGCGTCAACATGGATGCCCGGACCCAGACCGGCTACGGCACCCTGCGCGCCTTCCTGCGCCTCGACGCCGGAAGCCGCACCGGCAACAACCGGATCGTCTCGGGCACCGGCAACCGCAGCGCGGCCAGCTTCCCGGGGCTGGGCCAGGACCAGCTCGGCCGCATGCAAAACCTGATCGCCGTCGATAAGGCCTTCGTGCAGTTCGCCGGCATGACCGCCGGTCGCGCCTCCTCGTTCTTCGACTTCTACGCCCACGACTACGAGATCATCGCCGCCTCGCTCGGTTCGAACGTCCCCTCGACCAACCTGCTGGCCTACACCCACACCTTCGGCACCGGCTTCTCCACCACCCTCTCGATGGAGGACCCGAACTTCCGCAAGAACCCGCTCTACTCCGATGCGGTCAACGCGACCGGTCTGGTTCCCGGTCAGGCCGGTCTGAACAACGTCTTCACGACCGCCCCGACGCCGATCATCCTCGGCACCAACGCCGCCGGCAACGCCACCGCGATCGCCTTCATCGATGCCGTCCAGCGCTCGCGCCTGCCCGACTTCGTCGGTTCGCTGCGCTACGACGCGCCCTGGGGCTCGGTACAGCTCTCCGCCGCGGTCAAGGACATTAACACGGGCGGGTTCATCGCCGGCTCGGCGGTCTCCAGCCTGCTGCCGACGCCGGTCGCACCCGAGGCCGCCGCCGCCCTGCTCGCCGCCCGCGGCATCGAGGCGGGGGCGCAGACGGCCTATGGTTGGGCGGTGCAGGGCGGGCTCAAGGTCAACCTGCCCTGGATCGCACCGGGCGACGGCCTTTACTTGCAGGGCGCCTACGGCGAGGGCGCCAACATGTACACCGGCATCAACCGCTTCACCGGCAGTTACATCAGCAACGGCAACGTCTATGCCGGCAACCCCTTCAATCAGTTCCTGCCCGATGCCGTCGTCGATCCACTCAGCGGCCGGCTGCAGCGCGCCACCAGCTTCACGGTGGTGGCCTCCTACCTGCACTACTGGTCGCCGGAATGGCGCTCGGCCTTCTACGGCAGCTACGGCGAGATCGGCTTCGGGAAGGGGGTTCGCTACAACACGGGCCTCGCCAACGCGCTTGTCGGTGCCGGCCCGACGGTCGCGCCACCCTCGCCGCTGACCAACCCGCTCGGCTACGCCCTGAGCCCTGCCCTGCGAGACAGCGGCCAGATCGTGGCGGGCGCGAGCCTGATCTGGTCGCCGGTCAAGGACCTCGATATCGGCATTGAGGGCCAGTACACGCGCACCGCCGTCGCGAGCGGGCGCGTCGCCGACAGCGACAAGGGCGTGTTCGTGGCCGGCGTGCCGACCCGGACCGTGTCGTCCGAGGAGCTCTATCAGGCCCGCTTCCGCGTTCAGCGCGATTTCTGAGTCTGGCCTTCGAGGCAGCCGCCCGGTCATGCGCCGCGGCTGCGTCCATCACGCGATCCGGTTCGCTGCCAGGGCGTGTCTCAGGCGGAGGCCGCAGGGCGGCGGGCGGACGGTGCGCCGGTCGAGGCGGCCATCTCCTGGCCCTGCCCGTGACGTCCGAGGCTGTACACTCCACCGCACTCTTCAGCCTGCTTGTGAAGGCGTCCTCCGGCGCGCCGCAGGCTGAGAGTCGATTCGTGACGGGGAAACTCGTGCCCCGCATCGCCTGCCGGAAGCCGACGGAGGGTGGAAGGTGCTGTCCGCATGCACAATCATACGTGGCGCGCGAATGCGTTCGAACAACTTTCCGTCGTTTCGCGCGTTGCGGTTCGGGGGGCCCTGAATGGAGACAGGGCATGAATGGTCACGCCGACACCCGTATCACCGAGCGCAACCGAGCCCGCGGGGCGCGCATGAAGGCGGCGATCTTCGTCCAGTCGGGGCGCATCGTCTTGGATGAGAAGCCGGTCCCTGAGATCGGGCCGCTCGATGCCCTCATCCGCATCACCACGACGACGATCTGCGGCACCGACATCCACATCCTCAAGGGCGAATACCCGGTGGCGCGCGGCCTGACCATCGGTCACGAGCCGGTCGGGATTATCGAGCGGCTCGGCAGCGCGGTCCGAGGGTTCCAAGAGGGCCAGCGGGTGGTGGCCGGCGCGATCACGCCCTCCGGGCACAGCAATGCCTGTCTCTGCGGATGCCTCTCGCAGGACGGCCCGGACACGAAGTACGGCTTCAAGCCCATGGGCGGCTGGCGCTTCGGCAACACCATCGACGGCTCACAGGCCGAATACCTGCTCGTACCCGATGCCATGACGAACCTCGCCCCTGTTCCGGACGACCTGAGCGACGAGCAGGTCCTCATGTGTCCTGACATCATGTCGACCGGCTTCTCCAGTGCCGAGAGCGGGGGCGTGCGGATCGGCGACACGGTCGCCGTCTTCGCCCAAGGACCGATCGGCCTCTGCGCCACGGCAGGCGCGCGGCTGATGGGGGCCACGCGGATTATCGCCGTCGAATGCGTACCTGAGCGCCAGCAGGTCGCCCGCAGCATGGGTGCGGACGAGATCGTGGATTTCTCGAAGGAAGATCCGGTCGCTGCGATCCTGCGGATCACGGACGGCCGAGGCGTCGACGTGGCGATTGAGGCGCTGGGGCGTCAATCGACCTTCGAAGCGGCCCTGCGGGTGCTGCGCCCGGGCGGAGCGCTCGCCTCACTCGGCGTCTATTCGGAGGATCTGCGGATCCCGCTCGGCCCCTTCGTAGCGGGTCTCGGCAACCACACCATCGTCACCACGCTCTGCCCCGGCGGCAAGGAGCGCATGCGGCGCCTGATGTCGGTCGTCGCCTCCGGCCGCATCGATGCCCGCGTGCTGGTCACACACCGCTTCAGGCTGGAGGCGATCGAGGAAGCCTACGATCTCTTCGCCCACCAACGCGATGGCGTCTTGAAGGTCGCGGTCATGCCCTGATCCGCCGCTTAGGGTGGCCGAGATGGCCGGGGGTCAATGCCAGTCACGCCCCGCTGCCGCATCCCTGCCCTCCCTCGCGTGCCGTCTGGCAATCGACACGGGCGAAGGCTGGGCCTTGGCTTGGCAACGCGCGTGACTCACGTATGGAGCTCTCACCGGTGTTGCGGGAGCGGTTCCCCGCTACCCCCTCGGACGCGGCCAATTCGGTGTGTGCGGATCGGGTGCATGGTCGGAGCAGGCTAGGGCTGCGCCGCAGAGCGACAGCATGGCGCGCAGATCCTCGACGCAGGCATCCGCCTCCGCCAGCGTGAGCAGCCCGCCGCGCCAGTACGCGGTCCCGGACGTTGCCACGGCGACAACCGCAAACCGACCGTCCGGGCAGTCGACGATTCTGTATGTCACCGGACGCGTCATCACCTCGACCATGCAATCGTTCAGGACGCTCCCAAACGCCGCCGCGGAATGGATCGATCCTTCGAGTCGACGAGTTACATGTTCACTGTACGGCGAGGCGGTCTGTTTTCAGGCACGCCTGTGCCGCTCGCTCTGACAGAGGACGTGGGTTGATCGACATGTTGATTGCAGGCGGACTCGGTCCGGTTCGCTCGGATCGGAACAGAGAGGCAGGCGCTGCCAAACTGCCCTTGGCCGTGCAGAAGCATCTCGGAGCGCAGTTGCAGACGACCTATTTCGAGATCGGTGCGTGGAATGCCCCGCAGCATCTGCTCGATCTCACCCGGGCTCTCGAGGGAACGCTCGCGGTCCTGGCCGGGGAGCGCGACACGGCTTTCCGCAAGGGACTGACGGCGGCACTCCCCAGCCTGCATGTCTACGCGCAGTCGCTTGCGGGAAGCCCGGCCCGGGCCGATGACCTCGTGCAGGAGACGGTGCTGAAAGCCTGGGCCAATCAGGGTCGCTTCGTCCCTGGCACCAATCTGAAGGCGTGGCTGTTCACCATCCTCCGCAACCACTTCTACACCGAGTTGCGCAAGCACAGGCGTGAAGTCGAGGACGTGGACGGCGTCATGGCGGGCCGCCAGGTCGCCCTGGCGGCACAGGAGCACGGATCGGACCTTCAGGTCGTCATGTCCCACATTGCGCAACTGCCCGCGCCCCAACGCGAGGCGCTGCTTCTCGTCGGTGCGCAGGGCATGACTTACGAAGCGGCTGCGGAGGTCATGGGCTGTCAAATCGGGACGGTGAAGAGCCGCGTGAGCCGTGCCCGCTCCTACTTGATCGAGCGGCTGGGGACACCGTCCACCAACGTGCCGATCTGAACCTCTTTCTTCATCGAATTCGATCGAGTGAAGTGCGGCAGCGATGCAGCTCTGCCGCGAGCACCGGATGAAGTCGTCCGCACGCCGAGGTGGTGCCCGATATAGGCTGCATCAATGCTGCCCAAGCCGGTGATCGACCGGCCGGATACAGTGAAGTTCATAGCTTGAACTGCATGAAGCGGCGACGCATGACAGGGGCGGACCTTCCGTCCTTAGCCCCGCTCCCCCTTCGTGCTCATGCCTCGCCACGCGTCGTATCGGATCATCGAACGCCCTGATGGCCGGTTCGACATCGCCGTCACATTGGCCGGGGGCGGCACGCATGTCCGAGAAGGATTGGCGAGTCCCGCCGATGTGGAAACCGCTCTGGCAACGCTCCGCGACGTGCTGACGGCCTGCGGCGCCGTCCTCGTCGAGGCGGAGGCGCTCAGCCTCGCTGCGGAATAGAGACCGCCAGCCGACATCCTGCGCCGCCGACGGCTGGATCTTGGCCTCTGAGCGTGCCCGGTCAGTCGCCGAACAGAATCTCGAAGGTCAGCGGATCGTAGAAGCGCATCAGGCTTTTTACGAAATCTTTCGCATCGACCCCGAGGGCCTCGGCCCAGATCCGGTACCGGTCCGGAGGGACACGGCCCCGCCCGGTCTCCAGTTGCGAGATGAAAGTGTAGTATTCCGCCCCGACCTCAGCAGCCAACTGCCTCTGCGAGAGGCCGCGCTTCTCTCGAAGCTCCTTCAGAAAACGGCCGCCTTCGCGGCGCAATTCCTGCACCTCCTCGGAGCCGAGACGTTGCTGGTGGACATACAAATGGAAGGCTCCCGCCAGCGCTCGAACGCGTCAGCGCCGAATGGTACAGTAATCCCTATATGTCGCTCCACGGGCCGACGTCCAGTTCTCGGCGCGCCTGATTTTCGGCGGCCTCGGCGCCGCTTCTTGGAATACAATAAGCCTGCGCTAAGATTTATGGGTCGGCACGCGATGACGCGGGCCGGGGAAGCAGGCGGCATGCGGCGGCACCGGTTCGATTTTCCTGACGGCGGGCCTCAGGCAGCGGATTCGGTCCTTCCGAAGCCGTTCCGGCAATGGGCGGAATGTGGCCGGCATCCGCAGGTGGGGTGCCCGGACGCAGGATCCGGCTCAGGCGTGCTGGCGCGCCGGGTGGTGCCATGAGCGACCCTCTCGCCGGGTCCGTCCTGAAGGATGGGCTGCGTTCGATCCGTCCCGTCCTGGTGACGGTGTTCGTCTTCGCCTTCTTCACGAACCTGCTCCTGTTCGCCGGCCCGCTCTACATGCTGCAGGTCTACGACCGCGTTCTTCTGAGTCGGAACGAAGCGACGCTGTTCGGGGTCACCGCGATCGCGGCCTTCGCGCTGGCGGTCTATGCCGCTCTCGAGATGCTGCGTTCGCGCCTGCTGGTGCGGGGCGGGATGATCTTCGATCGGAAGGTGGCCGGACCGGTCTTCGAGATCGTTCACAGGGCCGCTCTGCTCAAGCCGCGGGCCGGGCACGAAGCAGCCCTGCGCGACGTCGATGTCCTGCGCGAATTCCTGACGGGCGGGGCCATTCTGGCGTTCTGCGACCTGCCCTGGGCCTCGCTGTTCCTGATCGCGTGCTTCATCCTCCATCCGTGGTTCGGCTGGATGGCCTTGCTCGGGGGCGGCACACTCCTGGGGCTGACGCTCCTCACCGATCTCACGACGCGGCGGCCTCTCGACGTGGCGAGCCAAGCCGCACGAGAGGCGGGCGAGCAGGCCCGCGCGACCGTCCGCGGGGGCGAGGTCCTGCGAGCCATGGGCATGCTGGGCGCCTTGCGGTCCCGTTGGCGCCGGCATCACGACGAGGCGATCCTGCTGCAAGCCCGGGCGAGCGACCGCGCCGGCCTCATTGCCGCGGCGACGAAGTTCACGCGCATGGTCCTGCAGACGATGGTCCTCGGTGTCGGCGCCTACCTCGCCATCCATGGCGAGATCTCGGCCGGCTCGATGATCGCGGCCTCGATCATCATGGGGCGGACGCTGGCGCCCATCGAGGCGGTCGTCGGACACTGGAAGAGCTTCACGGCGGCGCGGAGCAGCCACGCCCGGCTGACGGACATCGTCGCGCGCATCGGACTCGAGCCGGAGCGCGTGATGCTGCCGCGCCCGCGCGGCCTGATCGAGACCGAGAATCTGGTCGTCGCAGCGCCGGGCTCGTCGCGAACGATCCTCCACGACGTCAGCGTGCGGCTGGAGCCCGGCAGCGTCGTCGGGATCATCGGTCCGAGTGCGGCCGGGAAATCGACGCTGGTCCGCGCGATCACGGGTGTCTGGCCGATCGTTTCCGGCGCAGTGCGCATCGACGGAGCCGACCTCCGGCACTGGGATCCTCAGGCGCTCGGACGGCATCTCGGATATCTGCCGCAGGATGTCGAATTGTTCGATGGCACGGTGGCGCAGAACATCGCGCGCTTCGACGTTCAGGACGACGCCGCCATCGTCTCGGTTGCGCAACGCGCGGGCTGCCACGACCTGATCCAGGCCCTGCCCGACGGCTACAATACCCGGATCGGCACGGGCGGGCACGGTCTCTCCGGCGGCCAGCGTCAGCGCATCGCCCTGGCGCGCGCGATGTACGGGGATCCGAGCCTGGTCGTCCTCGACGAGCCGAATGCCAGTCTCGACCAAGCCGGCGAAGCCGCGCTGATGCGGGCGGTGGCGGACCTTCGAGAGCGTGGGACGACCGTCGTCATCGTCACGCACAAGGTGAGCCTGCTGGCGGGCGCCGACCTGATCCTGATGCTGGATGGCGGAACGCTGCGGGCCTCGGGCCCGGCGGACCAGATCCTCGCCCACCTCTCCGGTCCCCGTCCGGTCCCGGCGCTGGTCGCGACCGCCGGCCGGACCGTGCCCGAGACCGAGAGGGTGTCCGAAATCCAGCGCAGCGCGGGCTGAGCCATGAGCACGCCGTCTGCCCCGCTTCCGATCCCGTCGCCCGCCGCTCCCCCGACGTCACGGGCTCGGGGCAGCGAGGATAGCGCCGTCGCTCCGATCGCGTGGCAGCGCTACGCGATCGCCGGCTACGCCCTCATCGTGGCCGCCTTCGGTGTCGCTGGTGCATGGGCAGCCACCGTACGCCTGGATCGCGCCGTCATCAGCACCGGCGTCATCGTCGCGGAAAGCAGCCGCAAAGTCGTCCAGCACTTCGAGGGCGGCATGGTCCAGGCGGTGCTGGTGCGGGATGGACAGACGGTCCGCGCGGGCGACGTCCTCCTGCGGATCGATCCCGTCCAGTCCCAGGCGAGCGCGGACCTGTTCCGCAATCAACTCGACGCCGCTCTCGTTCTGGAGGCGCGGCTGCGCGCGGAGCAGGCGCAGTCCGACGACCTGCAATTGCCCGCCGACCTCGCCGCGCGGCGCGACGAGCCCGCCCTCGCGCGCATGATCAGCGATCAGGCCGGGCAGTTGGTGGAACGGCGGACGACGCTCAAGGGTCAACTCGCCCTCATCGAGGCCAAGGTCACCCAGCTGCGGACGGAGATCTCCGGCCTCGCCGTCGAGAAATCCTCGGTCGAGCAGCAGGTCGGCTTCATCCGGCAGGAACTGGAGGGCCTGCGCAGCCTGCACGAGCGGAATCTGATCCCCCTGTCACGCCTTCTCGTGATGGAGCGGGAGCGCACCCGGCTGGAGGGCGTGATCGGACGCTCGGTGGCCGAAAGAGCCAAGGCCGAGAACGCCATCAGCGAGGCCGGGCTGCAGATCACCCAATTGAAGCAGAAGCTTCAGGAGACGGTCACCGGCCAGCTTCTCGAGACGCGGCAGAGAATCGGCGAACTGCGCGAAAAGCTCGTCGTCGCGCAGGACGTGTTCCGACGCCACGAGATCCGCGCCTCTCACGACGGCGTCATCCAGGCGCTCAAGGTCGTCGCGATCGGGCAGGTCGTCCGCTCGGGCGAGCCGCTGATGGAGATCGTTCCGACCGCGGACCGGCTGGTGGTCAACGTACAATTCTCGCCCAACGACCTCGAAGCCGTCCATGCCGGCATGCGGGCGGAGATCAAGTTTCCGACCTTCCAGGCGCGCCGGACGCCCGCCGTCTTCGGAACGCTCACGGTCGTGTCGCGGGACCGTCTCGTGGACGAGGGCACGAAGCAGGCCTACTTCGCCGGTACCGTCGAGATCGACGAGCACCATCTTCCGGCCGACGTCAGGCACCGCCTTCTCGCCGGATTGCCGGCCGAGGTGGTGGTCTCGGCCGGGGAGCGCACGGCCCTCGAATATCTGTTCGCTCCCTTCTTCGACGCGATGGGACGCGCCTTCCATGAACGCTAGCGCCGCGCCCGGACGCTCCGCCATGCGAGGCGACGTCATCGGTCGAAGGACGCCACGCGCCGACAGGGTGAGATGACGATGAGCACGGTCATTCCCTTCTTCCGTCCGGCGTCGGCGCGACAGGGCAACTGGTCGCAGCAGGAACTGGCCGAGTTCTACCGCGTCGAGGCGGCCCTCCTCCGGGCCGGCTTCAGCATCGCGAGCGAGCAAGGCCTCAGCGACGAGGGGGAGCCGTGGTTCGTCTTCTGCCGGGCGGACGGCGACGCGATCATCCATTTCGCCAAGATCGACGGCAGCTACCTCATCGCCTCGGAGGCCCTCGACCGACCGGTGCGCGGGACGGATTTCCGTACTCTGATCGATCAGATCGCTCGCTTGCATCCGCATCTGCTCCCGATCCCGGCGGCTGGCACGGCGACGACGCTGGTCGTTCATCCGGCCGCGCTGCTGGCAGCTCTGGTGGCCGCGATCGCCTTGAGCCTGTCGTCCGAGGATGCCCATGCCGGGCCGCTCGTGGCCGGCGGCGAAGGCCTATCCGCGCCCTCCGCGTCCCAGGAAGGCGGCCCCGCTCAGGGCCAGCCGCAATCGAAGGCCGGCGGCGGATCCGGTGATCGGGAGACCGATCGCAAGCAGATGGAAGCCATCATCCTCTCCGCGATGATCTTCGCAGCCGAGGCCATGGCCGTCGATCACCGCGCCGTGGGCGCGGAGCTTAATCTCGATTTGGCGGACGGGGCGGGCAACGCCCTGAGCCCCGTCGCGCAGGGGGATGCGGCCCAGGCGTCGGGCACCGCGTCCGGCTCCGGCCGTGGCGGCGTGTCGGCTCAGCCGGCCGTTCTGACGGCGCAGGGCAGCGGCACGAATCCCGATGCTCGTCCCCAGCCGGCTTCCGAGACGTTTCCAACAGCGAGCCGGGTCGATCCGACCGCTGTGGCGCGGACCGAATTCGGGAGTGAGGCGCCGAAGTCTCCGGCCTCACAGAACCAGCCGCTGGCGCCGGGCTTTGGCAGCGATGTCCTGCTGACCGGCGCATCGGTCGAGGCGTCCGCCGTTAAATCCAGCGCCCAACCGACGTCGACATCGGGACGCAGCGAGAGCGCTGCGCCCGCAGCGGATGTGCCGGGGCCGGACTCGGGTGATCAGCACGCCGGTTCCGCAGCGATCGCCGAGCCCCCCTCCCCCGCCCGTCCTGGACAGGCCCTATCCTCCGACGCCGGAAGCGGGTCTGCGCGTCCGGCCTGGGTCCAAGACATGGTGCAGGCCGTGACGAGCCGGGTCCCGTCCCCCGAAGCCTCGTCGCGCGATGCCGAGGATCGGGGCGATGGCCGACCGGCCGAGGCTGCGCCCGGAAACGGCCTCAAGGTGGATGCGGCGGGTCCCGGCAACGGTCGCGTCGATGGCGCGGGCCGGGATCGAGAATCCTCCGTCGAGACGGCCGCCGAGACCCATCAGCCAGGTGATCAAATTGCCCCCGATCACGGCCAGGCCGGCGGCGCTCAAGGACGAGGGGTTCCAGCCGAGACGGCGACCGCGAACACTCCGCCGGCCGAGCAGGCCCGGCCCGGTCAGGGTTCCGTCGATCGCGCCGATCAGGACCGCGGCGCGCCAGCGATGACGGCCGTCGAACCGAGCCCGAACGCCGAGCAGGTTGCCCCCCATCCGAGTCAATCCAGCGCCCGAGGTTCGGATCAGGCCGCGTCGGGTGAGGCCTCCCATGACACGCAGGCCGAGCAAACCGGTCCCATCGACGGCCAAGTGAACAGTGTTGCTCCGGACCAAGCTTCATCGCCCGAGGCGGCGAGCGGGTACAGTCCGCAGACCGCACCAGCCGGCGGTGGCGAGGGCCGCCCCAGCGGCGTTGATCGGGACGAAGCCGCGCCGACACAGGCCGAAGCTGCGCATGGCCCATCGGTCGAACCGGGCCACCATGCCAGCGGTAACGCCGGTACCGTTGCTCCGGAGCGGGGCCCGCAGGCCGAAGCTGCGACCGGAAGCAAGCCACCGATCGAGCCGACCGGCGGTGGCAACGACAACGCCAGCGTTGTCGCTCGGCAAGAAGCCGCGGCTGCTCAGACCGAAAATGGCAATCCCTCACCCGCCGAGCAAACCGGTAACGACAGCAGGCCCGCCGCTGTCGTCGCTCGGGAGCAGCCGCCACAGGCTCAGGATGCGGTGGGAAACAATCCGCGCTCCGTGCAGTCCGGTCCGAGTGAAAGCCGTGCCGATGGTTCTGGTCCGGGAAGCGCGCGGGCCGAAGCCGTGAATGGCGAGCGGCCCGAGGCTCAACAGGCTGGTGGCGCCAGCAATCAAGAGAATGCTGACGATCAAGGTTCGCTGCCGCAGACCGGGGCGGTGCCCGGAAACGATCCGCAGATCGAGCCGACAGGCGCCGAGAACGGCCAGAGCCAGGGCAGTCACGCGCAGCCAGAGACTGTCGCGCTGCGCGAGCCGAGCTCAGGCGGACCCGCCATCGGCCGCGATCGGTCTTCGAGCGATGCCAACGCGCGGGGAACAACGGTTCAGGCCGAGGCCGCTCGTCCCGAGACGGGGCCGTCGACCGATCACGGCGATGGGCACAGCCCGGCCTCTGCCGAGCGGAACGACCAACGGGTGCCCGAAGCGCACGGTCCCGGCGCGACCGACACTGTCTCAAGTCGCGGGAGGCCAGACACTCCCGGCGAAGCACGATCCGACGCGGCATCGACCACGAAGGCCGATCCGGCACTGGATCCTGATTCCGCCCCCCACGGATCGAACAAGCTCAGCGTGACCGAGCTCCCTGGTGGCGGGCGCGAACCGACCGACCGGGCGGCCCCGGAGCATGCCGCGGCGTCCGAACAGACACCGGTGGCAGCCGATGGGCGCGCTCAGAATCCGACTTCGTCGCCCTCCGAACATGGACGCGGCAATGCGATCGGGCAGAGCGCCGATCACGCCTCGAACGCGGCAGCCTCGGAGCCGTCCAACGGGGACGTGTCCGGCACGAAGGACCACGGATCTGTGCCGAGCGACGCCGCCGTGGCGTCGTCATCGAACGATCATGTCGAGGGCACCGGGCCACAGGCGTCGCATGCTCAAGACGAGTTAGCGTCGCATGGGCCCAATCCCGCTGCGGAGGCTGCCATTCCTGCGTCCGTTGCCCATGACCCGATCTTGCAGGATCGGGGAAGCGATCGGGCAGTGGCGGAGAACCCCGTCGGACACGGCGCTTCACCGGGGTCGGACGCTTTGACTACGTCTGCGAAGGGTGAGCACACCCAAGCCGAGCCTGACGGACCACATGACAGCGCGGGACCTGTCGTCGATCACCCGATCCCGGCGGCGGTTCACGGCGTGGACAAGAATGGCCAGTCCGTTCCGTCGGCAGATCCAAATCCGACGTCGCCCTCCGCACCGGTTTCGCAGGACGAGATCGCAACGGCTCATCCCGATCGAGCCCCCGTCGATGACGGACCTTCGGTCAGCGGCCGCGCCGATCGGGAGGCGCCCGGACATGCGGCCCAGCCGGTCAGGGCTGACCCGCCGACCGAGCCCGCTTTGCATCTCGAAGCCGATCGAGCGGACGGGCCTTCACCGATCAGCCCCTCCAGCTCCGCGGCGTCCCATGGGACGTCCGGTCAAGCGAAGCCGGGCCGGCCGAGCCCCCCGCCCGCGGCGATCGACGCGGAGGGCAATCTCGTGTTCCACACGGACGCCCATCAGGATCCGGTGCCACCGGCCCTTCCGCAAGGGCCGGATGAGGCAACGCCCCATCACGCGGTCGGTCTGATCGGGGTCTCGGATCAGGCGCATCCGGTGCACGACCTCTACCATCACACCTAGAACCGTATCCGGCCTGCTCGCCGCAGGCCGGCGTCTCCAGCCTCTCGTTCCGACGCGGGGTCGTGCGGACGCACCGGCGGCCACTCCGTCGGAAGACGTGCGAGAGCATCTGCCGACGCGGTCGGCCCGCGACCCCGCTCAGCCGAGTCCGAGGCTTCGCCGGAGCAGGCCGCCGACGGCCGGTGCAAACCGGGCGGCGCGGGCGATGGTATCCCGCGGGGTCGAGTAGAGCGCGACGACCAGAGCCCGGTACTGTTCCGGTGACGGATCGAGCGAAAGGCCGGCGGAGTCCGAGACCGCGTCGATCGCGCCGATGCCCGGAAGGTGCAGGACGAGCGGCACGCCCGGTGCGGAGCCCGGCTCGCCGTCTCCGGCCAGCGTCGCCCGGCCGGGCGAGAGGGTTGCGATCCGGCAGGCGCGGGTAATGCCGCCGGCTTCGATCCGTGCGTCGGCGTCGTAACGGAACGCGAGATCGGCGCGCGGATGCTCGAAGCAGACGAGGAAGCAGATGAAGGTCAGCACCATCGCCACCCCGGCCCAGACGAGGTTGAAGTAGTCGATATCCGAGATCTCAGCCGGTGCGGTCGGAGCGATGAAGGCCCAGACGATGCTGAAGGCCGAGAGCAGGGAGAGGCCTCCGAAGGCCGACGCCATGCGCCAGCGAACCCGCATCTGGGAGCGGTCACCGCCCTTCTCCGTGACCTTGAACGGTCGGCCGAAGGGGCGGACTGCCGCCTGGATCAGCGTCATGGTGACGGCGAGCGCGCTGATCGCGTGGGTCACCTCCATGAAGATCGGCAGCGTGCGCGAGCGCGAGACCCAGCCGCTATAGGCCCACAGGGCGAAGAGCGGCGGTGCGCCGTAGCGCAGGAAGGACAGCACGTCGGCCTCGAAGGCCGGCAGGCCGGCGATCCAGTACACCGCCGGGGCCAGCAGCATCAGCACGATGTAGGGCTTGCAGGCCCAGTTCAGCACGCCGTGCAGGAAATGGATCCGCTGGATCAGGGTATAGCCCGGCCCGCGCAGCGGTCCGTCGGCGAGCAGCGCGATCTGGATCGTCCCGAGGCACCAGCGCGTGCGTTGCGTGATGTATTCCGGGAGTCCCTCGGCCGAGAGGCCCATGCTCAACCGCTCGTTCAGCCAATGGGTCTCGTAGCCGCGGCGCGACATGCCGAGCGACAGGTTGAGGTCCTCGCAGATCGCCGCGTCAGGAAAGCCGCCGATCTCGCCGAGCCGGTCGCGGCGCACGATGAACGAGGTGCCGACACAGAACGCTGCTTTCCAGGCGTCCTTTGCCGGCTGGAACACGTCGAAGAAGATGCGCTGGTCGTCGACCCAGCTGTCGGATGCCGCGAGATTGTGCTGGATCGGATCGGCGTTGAAGAAGAATTGCGGCGATTGCACCACGCCCGCCTTCGGATCATCGAACAGCCCGACCATGCGCTTGAGGATGTCCGGCTGCGGCGCGAAATCCGCATCGAGCACGAGGATCAGCGGCGCGTCGGTCCGCTCGGCGGTGTGGCGCAGTGCGTTGTTGAGGTTGCCGGCCTTGGCCCCCTTGTTGTCCGGGCGCGTGATGTAGCGGGCGCCCACCTCCTCGCAATAGTCGCGCAGCCACGCGCGGCGGGTGTCGTCGCAGACCCAGACGGTCTTGGGGCCGTAATCGATGGCGAGCGAGGGCAGGATCGACTTCTCCACGACATCGCGCGGCTCGTTGTAGGTGCAGATGAAGATATCGACAGCCGGCCAGTCGCCGCTCGCCTCGCGGCGCGCCTGGGCTGCGTCGGCCTCCCCGGAGCGGTCCTTGAACCGCAACAGGATCACCACCGAGAGCAGGGTATAGACCACCGCCACCATCTCGGAGGCGAAGAACAGGTAGGACCAGAGGGCTCCGGCCTCGGGGGTCAGCGGCGGCAGCGTGTCGCTCCAGCGCCAGCGTGCATAGGTGGCGATGAGCGCGGCCGTCAGCGCGCCGAACAGAAGGCGATCGAAGGCGCGCTCCGGACGCAGCAGGCCGGCAAGGGCGAAAAGCCCGAGCGCGATGCCGAAGGAGAGGGCGAGCACGGAGCTCGCGTCGCCCGGAGAGGGAAACATCATCGGACGCGGCCTCCTGTGAACGGGTTGTGGCCAAGCGCGGCCAGCGCGGCCCATGCCGTCGCGCCGAGATGCGGACGGCGGAAGTAGAAGAAGTCGTCCTGCGTACTCGTCGGACCGATCCGCAGACCGGTGGTCAGCCGGGCCTCGCGGCTCGCGTAGAGCCAGCCCGAGGGCGCGCGCTGGCCCGCGAGGGTCTGCAGCAGAGCCTCCGCTGCGGCCTCGTCCCGGACGGAGCGGTAGGTCAGCGCCGCCTGCGCGGTCCCCTCGACCCAGAGACCATCGCGGTCGTCGTTGAAGTCGAACCCGCCCGGCACGCCCAGCCGCGCAGTCGCGCAGCTGAGGGCGCGCCGCCATGCATCCGGAGGGTCGGCGACCCCGAGCAGCGGCCAGAGCTGCGTATCGAGAGCGATCGCCTCGACGCCGCGCATGCGGCCCTCGGCATCGGTTCCCATCCGGAAGCAGCCGGCCCCCTCGTCGAAAGCGGCGTCGAGGAACGCTCGCGCCGAACCGGCCATGGCGCGGTCATCCGCCTTGCCGAGCCGCATCCCGAGCGCGACGATGTCGAGATTGTGCTCCGTCGAGGCCCAGCCCAGCGGAGCCTGATCCGGATCGTAGCCGTCGAGCCCGCCGGTGAAGCCGGGCGCGTCGTGGCGGGCCGTCCGCGTCCGAATCCAGGCCGCGAGCCGGGAGGCTGCCTCCTCGAAACGCGGGTCCTGCGTCGCGTCGCGCAGATTGAGCAGCGCCAGCCCGACCCATGCGACGTTGCCCGTCGCCGTGCCGTCCTGATAGCGGTCCTCGGACCAGCGGTTGTTCGCAGTATCCCACCAGCCCGGAAGCAGGACGGGGCGCTCGCGCACGGGACCGGCGCGGTATGCGTTCCGGATTCGCCCGTCCTCGAAGGTGCGGTCGCTCTCGATCGCCGCGAGGAAGGCCTCGCCGATCTGACGCGCCCGCCGCAGGTCGCCACAGCCCGCGAGCGCCGTGGCCGCGAGAGCGTTGTCGTAGGAGAAGGCGGTGCTGCGCAGCGGCAGGGGAACCGACTTCTCGTTCGGCCCGGGCTCGTAGCTCGCGAGGAACACGGGGTCCCCGTCGGGCGCCGTCCTCTCGACGGCGCCGGACAGGGCGCGGCACAGCTCTCGGCCGAGATCATCCGCCCGGGCAGGGGCCGATAATCCCACCATCAGAGCGAGCGCGGCGGCGACCGCCCTCAGCTGCGTGCCTCCTGGGCCGTGCGACCGGTCTGCTTCGGAGCCTCGCTCTGGAACAAGCGCGGCCGAGCTGGTGGGAGTGGCGGCATCGAGATGCGGCGCTCGGGCGTGACATCGGCGGGCTGCGGCCCCATGCGCAAGGGCGGAACCGGGGCCATGCGATCGGTCGCGGGTGTCTCACTGGACACCACGGGCGCATCGGCCGTCCCCTCCGGGGAGAGAGCGGGCGCAACGGCCGCCGATTGGGTCGCGGACCGCTCCCCGCCGACGGCTGCGCTGGCCGGGGGCTTTCCCGTCTCCGGTCGCACCGGGACGTCGTGACCGGCCTTCGAAGGGCCAACGACATCCGCCCCGGCGGCAACGACCTGTTTCAGAACATCGCTCGCCGAGGAGACCATGGACCGGGTGTGATCGGCCACGGTTTGCGCGAGATCGGGTGCGGCGGCCGCGACCTTCGTCACGAGGCCGCCCGCGCCGTCGCCGAGATCGCGCCAGACGACGGAGGTCGACGGCACCCAACCGGATTCCCGCGTGACCGTCACCCAGCGCCCGACGCCGCACGCCGCCTCGACGGGGCTGTCGGATGCCGCGGCGCCAGCCGGGAACGGCTCGGGCTTGACCAGGACGTAGAGCTCGCGCCGCTCGGTCTGCGGGAATGGCACCGCGTAGGTTGCGTCGACCGTGTCGCTGGTCTTGGGCAGGATCTCGGTCACGATGCCTCGGCGAGGCCCGACGGATCCACCGGAGATGGTCACCGCGCTTCCCACCTGCAGGTTCTGGCCCTGGCGGTAGGAGAAGATGGCGACGACGAAGCTGCGCTCGCAATCCACGACGGAGGCGAGACTGTCGCCGGCGCCGACATGCCGCCCGGTCGTCGCGTTGACGTTGTAGACGACACCCTTGGCCGACGCCTTGATCTCGGAGGTCGTCAACCGGTCGAGGCGCTGGTTCTCCCGCGTCAGCAAAGCCTGCTGATCGACCATCGCGGCCTTCAGCTCCTTCTCCTCGATGGCGAGGCGCTGCGTGTCATAGGTGATCGAGAGCTGCTTCTGCGACAGGTCGGCGAGGCTGCGCAGTTCGTCGCCCAGGAACAGGCCGCGCGCCAGTCCATCGAGCTGGACCGTCTTCTGATTGAGCTTGGCTTCCGCTGCCTTCTTCTCCTGAATCGCGGCGTTGAAGGCTTGCGTCGTCGACTTCACCATGTCGGGGCTCGCCACGTCGCGGGCGACCATGCCGACCTGACGCTCCATGAGCACCCGCTTCTCCTCGCCCGACGCGTTGGCCGAGGCGATCTTGGCTCTGAGCTCCTCCACCTGCGCGCGGAGAACCTGGGTCATCTGTGCGGACTGATCCCGGATCGCTCGTTCGAGAGCCGCGAGATAGGCCTCGTTCGAGGTTCGCTTGTTCTCGGCGGCCAGCGCGCGCTCCCGCAATTCGGAAACCCGCCCGGCAAGCTGGATCGCCGTGGCGCGGTCCAGGCGGTCGTTGGTGATCTGGGCCACCAGCGAACCGCGATCGACGCTGTCCCCGGCCGCGACCGGGATCGCCCCGATATCGCCCGCGATCGGAGCCGTGAGCAGGGTGACCGGGGCGTTGACCACCGCGCGATCGGATTGGTCCGCCACCAGGGGCGGAAGAACTGAGGTACCGATCAGGATCGCCAGAACCGAGGCAAGACCGACGCTCGACAAGCGGACGAGCCGGCCATGGCGGTGCTCGGGCGCAGACGTGAGGGTAGGCTGTGACAAGAGGCCGACTCCAGGCGCGTGGAATGGGTCGCTCTGCGGGCGGCAAGCGTTCGGATCACCGGCCGTGCGACGCCCCAGGAATTGCTGCGGCGCCAAAAGGGTTGCGAAAATTTTTCGTTAAATTCGAATTGAACGCAGCCATGCAAGAATATATTCTGGATATAGACAGCTCTTACTCATCGTAAACGTGTATCCAATTCACGGTTGCGGTGCACACGACTGACGGAAATGTGGCAGAAATGTAGTCACATTCGCTCAGCTTCTTGTCATCCGGGCGCTGGGTGCGAAGATTGTTTGCCTGTTGAGACCCTGCGGCGCTTTGCGCGCAGTGAAGTCGGTGCCATCGCGAGGTCCGTAGCCGCCCAGACGGCAGCAAGCGTACCGAGTGCCGCCAGTCCGTCACGCGCTCCGGCGTCGGCTGGGTCGACCGCGTGAACTTGAGCGTCGGCGTCGGCACTGCGGTCCGGCGCTCGGTCACGCTGCACAGCCTACCGCCGGCCATGCCGAACCTGGCGTCGGCCTATCGGAGAGACCGCTACAACCTGCTGCGCGACGACATCGTCACGATCGAATCGGATACCTGCGCGATCGCGGACGTGATCCGGGGCTGAGCCGAGCCGGAGCGGTGGGCGGACCTGAACGGTCCGGACCGCGGAGCAGCGGCGTGGTCATTGGGAGGAGACTCGCGGTCGTCCGTGACGCCATCTTCCGCCCGGTCGGGGCGTTGCATAACCGACGCCCCCTCGACCGGGCGCGCGGCAACGGGGGGATCGAGTGCTAGGCCGGGGGGCAAAGTAAGCGGCGATCAAGGCGGAGGCCGCCGGTCGGGATGCCGTTATGCGCCAAGCTCGGTTCGAGCCCACGCCCTCGGGCAATCCGTTTCCCCCCGCGAATGGGGAGGAGCATCGAAATGCCGAGCCCGCTGGCAAGGTTCCGCGCGAGAGCGGCTAGACCGGCGGCGGCACAGCCGTACTGGTCTCAGGCAGGTTCGCGTTCGCGGACGCGATCGGTCGGGTGGAAGGCGACGCGGCACCCCACCTCGCGATCGGCGCAATCGACGCTGACGCCCGTCGGCTTACAAGGCCGGGGAAAGCTTCTTCAAGGTCAATCTTCGGATCCAGACATCGCGGACAAAACGTTCTTCGAATGCCGAGCGTTCCGTTCGAGCAAGTACGTTGCTCAAAGGGTTCGGATGCGCCTCTTTTTCATTGCTCGTACATACCATCTCCTGCGCTGACAGACGCCGCGGAACGGTTTGTGTCGTCAGAACGTCTCTCGTGACCTGTCCTCGCGCCACGCGGCGCACGGGTTCGAGAGCATGCTCGCCACCACTCACCTCGCCCTCATCAACGTCTTCACCGGCGACATCCAGGGAGGCCTCGGTCCGTTCCTGGGCACCTGGCTCGCTCAGACCGGAGGCTGGTCGCCCGCGCGTGTCGGGTTCGTCACGACCCTGGTGGGGGTCGGCGCCCTGCTCCTGAGCGGGCCTGCCGGAGCCGTTGTCGATCGGATCGGGCGACCCCGCTTGCTCATCGCCGCCGCCTGCGCCGCCATTCTCGCGGGCACGTTGCTCATCCTGCCCGCCAAGTCCTTCCCGGCCGTGTTCGCCGCACAAATGGTCGCCGCCGCCGGCGGCGTGCTGCTGTTGCCGGCTATCACCGAACTCACTCTCGGCATCGTCGGCAAGGACCGCTTTCCCAAGCAACAGGGCCGTAATCAGGCCTACAACCATCTTGGCATCCTGATCGCGGCCGGCCTGATCAGTTTCGGGACCGCTTATTTCGGGGCGGCCGTCGCCTTCTGGGTGCTCGGGGCGATGGCGGTGCTGGCGATCATTGCCACGCTGACGACGCCGGGCCACTGCTACAACGGGCGCCGCGCCGTCGGCTGGAAGGAAGACGACCCGGACGACAGGCCGGAGCGCGCGACGACCCGCAGCGTGCTCTCGAACCGTAAGCTGATGGTGCTGGCGGTGGCGCTCGCCCTGTTCAACCTCGGCAACGGCGGGATGTTGACCCTGCTCGGCCAGAAGCTCGTCGCCGCCGGGAGCGACGCAACGGCCTGGACCGCCCGCTACGTCATGGTGGCGCAATTGGTGATGATTCCGGTGGCGCTGTTCGCGGGCTCGCTCGCCGACAAGCGCGGTCGTCGCAAGCTCCTCTTGGTCGCACTGGCGGTGCTGCCCGTGCGCGCAGCCCTGTCCGCCTTCATCGACGACCCAGTGTGGCTGATCTCGGCCGAGATCCTCGATGGAGTGGCCTCCGGCATCGTCGGCGTGGCCGTACCGGTGGTGGTGGCCGATCTCACCTGGGGCTCAGGCCGAACCCAGACGGCGCTTGGCACTGTCAACGCGGTTCAGGGCATCGGCGGCGCGCTCTCAGCTTGGTACGGCGGCCTCGCCCAGTCCGTTCTCGGCTGGAATGGCTCGTTTCTGGCGCTCGGGGCACCGGCCCTGATCGCGCTCGCCCTCGTCATCTGGCTTGATGCAACCTCGGAGCCCGGCCGTCGAACCCAGCGGCGCGAGCGCCTCGCCGCCAGCTTGAAGCCCGCCTGACGGGTCGTGTGAATGTCGGTCCATCATCGAACGCCAGCCTCGGCATTCTAGGTCGCGTGGACAGTTACCGGAGCCATAGGACCGTGGCGGCGATGGTGACGACGGCACTGTGGCCGATATGCGCGCACGGCTGGCGGAGGCGTCGGACTTCGACCTCGTGTTCGTCGTGGCCGGCGTCGCCACGCAGGCTGGCACGCCCGCGGCCCTGCTGCCGCGGGACCTCGTCGGCGCGGTGTTCCAGACCAATGCGGTGAGTCCGGTTCGATTCGCCGAGGCCTTTCATCGCCGCGTGGCGCCGGGCGGGCTGATCGTGCTGATGAGCTCGAAGCTTGGCTCAGTGTCGCTGAACCGGGGCGGCGGATGGAGCAGCTACCGGGCGAGCAAGGCGAAGCTCAACACCCTCGCGCGCTCCTTCGCCGGCCAGCACAAGGGAGCGGATTGGGGTGTCGTGCTCATGCATCCCGGCTGGGTGCGCACCGATCTCGGCGGGCGACGCGCCACCCTCGATGTCGAGACGAGCGCGCGCGGCATGGTCGGCGTGCTGGAAGCCCGACTCGGGCAGCGCGGCTGCGTCTTCCTCGACCATGCCGGAGAGACGGTGCCGTGGTGAGGCGGCCGGAATGCGGGTGCGGGATCGGCTGCGGCATCGGCGACCGCGAACCCACAAGGCGCCCGTCCCGTTGACGGCGCATGAGCGAATCCGACCCGACTGCCGCCTCCCCCGACACCGCCGAGGTGATCGCCGCCCGCCGCCGCGAGATGGCGGTGGAGCACCTTCTGTTCGGGGCCCTGCGCCACCTTGCCGGCCGCCATCCCGGCATGCTCGACGAACTCGAGGACAGCCTTCCGCATCTCTGGGATCGCTCGGAGGGCACGGCGCGCGACGACGAGGCGGTGCGCGAGATCGCCCGGCGCTTCATCAAGAGCCTGCGGGCCGAGTCCTGACGCGCTGGCGTCAGGCGCGGGTCCAGGCCGCGTGGACCGACCCGCGGGCGGTGTCGGGCTTGGATGCGCCGATGAAGATCACGACCGGGCCGTGGGCGTCGCGCCGGGGATCGTAGAAGTCGAGCAGGTCCGGCGCGATGGCTTGGAAGAAGCGGGGGCGCAGGCCGTCCCGCCGAAGCAGGTGGTCGATCACAACCTGGTCGCCGTGGACCGCATTGGGCACCGGGCCGCAGGAGCCGGGGGTCATCCAGCGCGCGGGCTCGGCGGCGAAGCCCGCATAGAGCCCGGCGAGCGCATCGCCGTCCCAGCGCAGCAGCGCGCTGGAGACGCGGCCCCTGTGGAAGTAGTCCTCCATCGCTGCAAGGCCCGGTTCGGCCAGAGCGTCGGCGGGGCCGTTGAAGACGGTGTCGAGGTCGCACAACAGCGCAGTGCCCTCGTACAAGCCGGGGCGGAACGCCTCCATCTTCGCCCACCAGGCCGGCCAATCGTGGCGCAGGGGGACGGCCTCGACGCCCTCCACGGCGAGCGGCAGGTCGGTCAGGCAGAGGATGCGCTCGAAGGCCGGGGCATGGCGGCGCGCGCCTCGAGCCAGCCTCTCGACCCAGGTCGCGTCGTAGCGGCCGCCGCCCTTCAGCACCGTGATCAGTGTAGGCATGGGCGTGGGTCACTTGCTCAGGGGATGGAGATTTAGGCGCTCCGCCGCTTCTTGGTCCGCGAACCACGCGCGCTCGGCGGCCCAGGGATGGCCGGGCCAGCCGTCGAAGCCGAAGCCGTAGGCTTGGACCGGCGCCGCGCCCTGCCCGCGGGCGAGCAGGAGCGCCAGCGTCACGAGAAAGCCGGTGCTCGGGTTCGGGCGCCCCGGCGTGCGGGGCGCCAGGAGGCGGCGCGCCCGCTCGTGCAGCGCCTCCGGAAGGATGTGGACCGGACGGCCCGACGGGCGCAGCAGGGCCAAAACCTCGCGGGTCCAGCAGATGGTCTCTGGGCGGTTGTGCTCCGCGGGCAGCATCGGGAAGGGCAGGATGAAGGCTCTCGCCGCCCGTACCGCCGGGCGTTCCAGGAAGTGCCGGTCTTCCAGCCATTCGCGCATCTGGCCGCCGCGGTTGACCAGGGCGAGGTGAGTGACGCGCGAGCCGGTGGCGGCACGAAAGCCCGCGGCGTTGTTGAAGCGCACGACGCAGTCCGCCGCATCAATCGCCGCCGCATCGATCGCCGCCGCCGCGCCGGTCTCCGGCGCATTGCCGACGATCGCGAGGGAGGCGCCCGGCGAGACATCCAACGGTTCGGATCGAAAGAGGGGGGTGTCAGCGTGCACGGAGGTCGGGGCTCGGCGGAATCGTGCGGGGAACCGCCAAGGTCGGGCGCTGGTTCGGTGCATCCGGATGCGCTTGGCGCCGCAGGGGATACAATTCCACGTGACGACCCTCCGCCGGTGCTTCGTCTGCGCCGCCGACATGCTGAACCCGAGCGAGCGGCACCTCACCTTTCCGGATGGGGGGCGGCGCGCCTTTGCGCTCGCCTGCGGCTCCTGCGGCGTCCTGCTCGATAGGCATGCGGACGCTTCCCGCTGCCGCGCGCACCTGACCGAGGCCTTGGCCGGGGCGGTCTTCGTCCCCGACGGGCAGGCGCCCTACGGGCTCGACCTCTATACGCTGCGCATCGCCGCGACCCGGCTCGGACGCGGCCTCCGCCCGCTCGACGCCGGGGGGCGCGGGGCCCTGCTCCATCCGCACGCGGAGCACGCCGCGCGGGCCGAGCTCTACGATCTGGATCGTGCGGAGACGCGCCCTGTCTCCCTCGGCCTGCTCTGCCGGCCGTCCGAATGTGACGGGGTGCTGGCGAGCCTGTCGGCCCAGGCGGGCTGGACCGACGACGTCGCGATCCTGCTCGATGGGGAGACGGCTCCACCGCGGGCGGTGGCGGTGCCGGGTTTCGCGCTTGGCGCCGTGCGGGTGGCGGCCCGGCCGCTCTCCGACGACTTCGCCGCGCAACGCAATGCGCTTCAGCGGCTCGCCCGAAACCCGTGGATGCTGCAACTCGACGCCGACGAGAGCCTCGCCTTCGCCACCGGAGGGCTGCTGCCGGCGCTGGCGGGGATGGCCGAGGCCGGCGCCGTTCGTTCGATCGGGCTGGCGCGGAGGAACCGCGTCGACGGCGTCCTCGCGGACGTCTTCCCGGACGTGCAGTACCGGCTCAATCGCCGCGACGTGGCCTATGCCGGCCGAGTGCACGAGCGGCCGCTGCTGGCGGGCGGCTGGCCCGAGAGCTTCATCACCCTCCACGGGGCGATCGAACACCACTTGAGCCGCTCCCATGTCGAGGCGCGCTCCCGCCGCTACGAGTCGATGGATCCCGGCCGAGGCCGCCTCGAAGAAGCGCAGGCCCTGCTGAGCCCCTACCGCGACTGAATCGGATCCCGACGGCTGAGACCACTGGTGGGCCGAGGGCAAAGACCGGGTCGGCTCGGCAAAGCCGATCAGGCCCGCCGCACCGCCTCGTACAGCGCCAGGGTCTCCCGCCCGAGGCTCGCCCGGTCGAACCGCCCGGCTGCCGACAAGGCGCGGGCGCGATAGGCGCGGCGCAGGGCGGGATCGACGAGGAGCGGGCGCAGGGCATCCGCCAGGGCCGGGCCGGTGGCGGCTTCTGCGAGCGGTCCCGCCCCCGGTTCGCCGACGAAGGCGCGGGCGCTCGCATCCTCGGCGCAGGCGACCACCGGCCGGCCGTAGGCCATGGCCTCCTGATAGACGAGGCCGAAGCTCTCGTAGCGCGAGGGCGCCAGCACCGCGTGGGCTTCCGCATAGGCCTGCGCCAACGCCGCCGCGTCGATCCGGCCGCGGGCGTTGATCTGCCGGTGCGCGGCCGGCTCCAAGTCCGGCCCGAGGCCCGGCGGCAGGTCGCCCGGCGGCACGCCGACGAGGTCGAGGTGGAACGGCGGCAGGTCGCCCCGCTCCTGCTCCCCGGCGAGGATCGCGACCGCGGCCAGCAGGACGTCGAAGCCTTTTCGCGCCTCCGCCCGCCCGACGAAGAGCAGGCGCACCGGGGAATCCTCTTCCGGGTAAGGGGCGCTGCGGGCGCTGGCGAGAAGCTCCGGCGGCAGGCTGAGGCCGATGACGGCCGAGGGCTGCCGCCCGGACAGGCGATAGACTTGCGCGATCACCGCGCCATGCGCTTCGGTGTTGGCGATAAGCCCGGCGCTCCCGCGCGCCTGCCGCCGCTCCAGCGCGTCGGCGGCACGGCCGTCAAGGCGGTCGCGGAGGCCGCGCTCACCCTCGCGGGTGAAGGCCGCCGGGGTCGAGCTGCGGGTCACCAGCGGCAGGTCGCGCCGGCCGGCGAGCAGCGCCGCGGGCGCGTACCAGTTCGTCGCCTCGATTACGTCGAAGGGTGCCCGCGCGTGCACGGCCAGCACCGCCCGCCGAAAGGCAAGAGGGGCTGCCAGATGCCCGAGCGAGCCCCACAGGCGCAGGCGCGCCAGCCCGCCGCCCGGCGGCAGCGCGAGGCCTTCGATCGTGACGCCGCCGACCCGCGCCCGGCCGATGCGGTCGACGGTGAACACGGTGACGTCCGCACCCGCTTCGGCAAGGCTTTCGGCGATCTCGCGGGCCGCGGTCGAGAGCCCGCTCGGGGCCGGCGGGTAGTCCCAGGTCAGCAGCGCGACGCGCATCAGGCGGCGCGCAGGCGCTGATAGATCGCGAGGTAGTCGCGGGCCATGCGCTCGGCGGTGAAGCGCGCCTCGAAGCGGCGGCGCACCTGCCGACGATCCAGCCGGTCGATCCGGGCGAGCGCCGCGACGGCCTCCTCCTCCGAGGCGACGACGAAGCCCGTCACGCCGTCCTCGACGATCTCGGGGACCGAGCCGTTGTTCCGGGCGATCACCGGCGTGCCGTGCGCCATCGCCTCGATCATCACGAGGCCGAAGGGCTCGGGCCAGTCGATCGGGAACAGGAGCGCGCGGGCCCCGGCGAGCAGGTCGCTCTTCGCCGCGTCGTCCACGGGCCCGAGATAGGCGGCATCATTCCCGAGCAGCGGGCGCACCCTCCGCTCGAAGTAATCCGGGTTGCCGACATCGATCGTGCCGCCGAGGCGGATCGGGAGGCCGGCGGCGCGCGCGACGCGGATCGCGACGTCCGGCCGCTTCTGGTCGGTCATCCGGCCGACGAAGGCCACGTGCTCGGCGGGCGCGAGGGACAGCGGGTAGCGGTCCGCGGCGAGGCCGTGATGGACCACACCCGCCCGGTTGGCCGGCGGGATGCCGGCTTCTTGCGCCGCCGAGATCGCCGCCACGGGCAGGTCGGGAAAGCCTGCGAAGAACAGCGCGCGGTCGAGTTCGTCCACGCGCCAATGCACCGTGGTGAGGCTGTGGCGGCGACGGGGGCCGAGCAGAGCCGCATGGGCGAATTCGCCGTGGCCATGCACGATGTCGAAATCGTCGAGCCGCAGGCGCAGAGCCTCCAGCTGCAAGGCGTCGAGGGCTGCCGGCACGCCCGGCGCGACCCGGCCGAACCGCTGCTCCAGGGCCGCCAGACTCGGATGGTCACCGATGCGGGGAAGATCGGTCACGCTGTCGGATGAGGCGAACAGCGTCACATCGACGCCGAGACCTCTCAAAGCCGCGGAGAGGTCGTGCACGATCCGCTCGGTGCCGCCATGGTGCAGGGGTGGAACGGGAAAGATATTCGGGGCGATCTGAGCGACGCGAAGCAAGCGTTCCACCTACATATGATGTGACTCGTGTAGGACGATCCGGTCCATAGACCATCCAATGTTCGTTTTACACGTCGCCCTCCAGGGCTGCCTGCGCGGCAGCGACGTCGTCTACGGACTGACAGCCGATACCGGCGGCCATATCCGCTACCTGCTCGATCTGGTCGGGGCCTCGGCCCGGGATGAGGCCGTCACGCGGATCGTGATGGCCACGCGGCTGTTCCACGGCGCGCCGGGCCCGGATTACGCCGTGCCCGAAGAGCGCATCGCCGACAAGGTCGGGCTGGTGCGGCTCGCCAGCGCGTCGCCGGGCTATCGCTCGAAGGAGGAGATGCACGGCGAGGTCGAGAGCTACGCTGAGAACCTCGTGGCCTGGATCGGACGTCAACCGCACCCGCCGGACATCGTCCACGCGCATTACGCCGAGGCCGCTGCGGTGGCGGCGATCGTGGAAGAGCGGCTCGGCATCCCCTTCGTCTTCACGGCCCACTCCCTCGGGCGGGTGAAGGCGGCGATGCTCGGCGAGGCGGCGATCCGCCCCGAGCTGACGCGGCGCATCGCCACCGAGGAGGCGGCGCTCGCCCGCGCGAGCCTCGTCGTCGCCTCGTCGCGCGACGAAGCCGAGGTGCAGTACGGCAGCTACGCTTCCTACGATCCGGGCCGGGTGCGCGTCCTGCCGCCGGGCAGCGACCTCGCCCGCTTCTCGGCGAGCCGCCCGCATCCGCGTGTGGATGCCACGATCAACCGGTTCCTGCGTGAGCCGGACAAGCCGCCGCTGCTGGCGCTCGCCCGGCCGGTGGCGCGCAAGAACCTCGCGGCTTTGGTGCGGGCCTACGGCGAGAGCCCGGAACTTCAGGAACACGCCAACCTCGTCATCGTGGCGGGCACCCGCGACGACATCGACGCCCTCGATGGCGACATGGCCGCCACCCTGCGCGATCTCCTCGTCCTGATCGACCGCTACGACCTTTACGGGCGTGTGGCCTACCCGAAGACGCACCGCCCCGACGACGTGCCGGCGATCTACGCCTATGCCCGCGAGCGCGGCGGCCTGTTCGTCAACCCGGCGCTGAACGAGCCGTTCGGCCTGACCTTGCTGGAAGCCTCCGCCGCCGGCCTGCCGCTGGTCGCCACCGACAGCGGCGGCCCCAACGACATCGTCGAGACCTGCGGCAACGGCTTGCTGGTCGATCCGCGGGCGCCCGCCTCCATCGCGGCGGCCTGCCTGCACATCCTCACGGACGACGCCTTCCGCGCGGCCTGCGTCGTGGGTGGGGCGCGGGCGGCCGCGGCCTACGACTGGGACCGGCACGCCGCGCGCTACCATGCCCTGCTCGCCGCGTTGCTCGCCCGCACCCCGCCCCTGCGCAGCCCGCGCCAGCTCCTGATCTGCGATATCGACAACACCCTGGTCGGCTGCGAATCGGCGCTCGCGACCTTCCGGCGCTGGCGCAGCCGCCAGACGGGCCTCGCCTTCGGAGTCGCCACCGGTCGCTCGTTCCACAGCGCCATGGCGGTGCTGGAGCAGCAGGAGAGCCCGCGTCCGCAGGTGATGATCACCTCGGTCGGATCGGAGATCTACCATCTCGACGCCAATGGCGTGACCTACACGGCGGATGCCGCGTGGCGCGCGGCGGTCTCGGACGGTTGGGACCGGGAGGGGATCGACACGGCGCTCGGCCGCCTCGATGGGCTCGTCCCGCAGGGACCGCTGGAGCAGCGCGGGCACAAGCTCAGCTTCTTCGGCGACGGTGAGACCGCACAGCGGGTGCGCGAGCGACTCTCGCAGGCCGGGCTCACCGCCAACGTGATCCACAGCCACGGCCGCTACCTCGACGTCCTCCCCGCGACCGCCTCGAAGGGCTCGGCGGTCGATCACGTCCGCGGGCTCTACGGCCTCCCTGAACGGGCGGTGTTCGTGGCGGGCGATTCCGGCAACGACGTCGAGATGCTGCGCGACCGGGCGCAGGCGATCATCGTGGCGAACTATTCCGATGGGCTGGCCAGCCACGCGGCTCTCGCCCATTCCTACGTCGCCCGCGCCTCGCATGCCCGCGGCATCATCGAGGGCGTCCTGCATTTCCGCCGGGCGGTGGCCTATGCCGCCTCGGCCACCACCGCATGACCGACACGCCCGTGCCTCCCGCTCCGGCGAGCGTGCTCACTCTGGTCCGCGGCCGGTCCGACCGCCTGCGCCGCCTGATGGGCGGCCTCGCCCGCCAGAGCGTATCCCCGCGCGAATTGGTGATCGCCTGGATGCAGCCGGAGCGCGCCCCCGACCTGCCCGATCCCAAATGCCCCGTGCGCCATCTCCACGTTCCCGGCGAGCCGATGCCGCTCGCCGCCGCGCGCAACCGGGCAGCCGAGGCGGCGTCCGGCGACCTCCTCGTCTTCCTCGACGTGGACTGCATCCCCTCGCCCGGCCTCGTGGCCGCCTATGCTGATGCGGCGCGCGCCGAGCGCGGGCTGTTCCTCGGCGAAGTGCTCTACCTGCCGCCGGACGCCGCCGCGGACGGCCTCGACCCCGCCACGCTCGACCGGCTCGGCCGCGCCCACCCGGCCCGGCCCCCGGTGCCCGCCTCGGGCCTGCGGCGCGAGCCCGATGCCGGCCAGCTCTGGGGCCTGTCCTTCGCCCTGCCGGCGGAGGCGTGGCGGGCGGTCGGCGGCATGGACGAGACTTATGTTGGCTACGGTGGCGAGGAGACGGATCTGGCCGCCCGCCTCGCGGAAGCCAGGCTCCCGACCTTCTGGGTCGCCGGGGCGCGGGCCTACCACCAGCACCATCCGGTCCACGTGCCTCCGCTCCAGCACTTTTCGGCCATTCTCGCCAACGCATCCCGCTTCCGTGCCAGGCACGGGCGCTGGTGCATGACCTACTGGCTCGACCAGTTTCGGGCCGCCGGCCTCATCGCCTGGAATGCGGAAGCGCCTGCGATCCGCCTCCTCCGCTCCCCGAGCGCGGACGAGATCGCCGCAGCCCTCCGGCCCGACGCGCTCTTCTCCTGACGACTGCGAGCCTATGAAAAAACCCATCGCGTTCTTCGTCCACCACCAGGGCCGCGGCCACGCCCAGCGCACCATGGCGGTGGCCGCCGAATTCGCCCGCGACCGCCCGGTCTCGGTGCTGACCGCCGGCCCGCACCTGTTCGACGGCTTCTCACGCGACATCGAGATCGTGACGCTGCCGAACATGATCGGCGCGGCGGTGCCGACTCAGCGCCTCTATGCCGAGCCGACGCCGCCGGTGATGCATTGCGTGCCGCTGGGCCTTCCCGAGATGCGGCGGACCATGCGGACCATCCTCGACCATCTCGACGCCCGCGAGATCGGGCTGTTCGTGGTCGACGTCTCCGCCGAGATCGCGCTGCTCGCACGCATCGCCAGCGTGCCCGCCGTGCAGATCCGCATGCACGGCGACCGGGGCGACATCGGCCATCTCGGCGCCTACGAAGCCTGCGTCGGCATGCTCGCGCCCTTCGACGAGCGGCTGGAGCAGGACGACTACGCGGCGCCTCTGCGGGCCAAGACGTTCTACAGCGGCGGTCTGTGCACCAGCGTCGATCGCGTGCCCGAGCGCGCCGAGGCGCGCGCCCGGCTCGGCCTGGACCCGGACCGCGAAATCATCGTGGCGGTCACCGGCGGCGGGGGCAGCGGCACGCCCTACGCGCCGCTCACCGTCGCCGCCCGCGCCGCGCCCGAGGCCCTGTGGCTGACGCTCGGGCCGACCCACCGCGAGGGCCACGAGACCGACTTCGCCAACCTGCGCGAACTCGGCTGGGTGCCGTCCGTGACTGACTATCTGGCGGCTGCCGACATCATCGTGGCCTCGGCGGGCGACAACACCGTGCACGAGGTCGCCCGCGTCGGCGGGCGCCTCATCGTCATGCCCGAATGGCGCTATTTCGGCGAGCAGGCCCGCAAGGCCGAGGCGCTGGTGCGCCTGGGCGCCGCGGTCCAAGCCCCGCAATGGCCCGGCGACCTTCAGGGCTGGCGCGATCTGCTGGCCCGCGCCCGTGGTCTCGACGGCGGCATCCTGCGCGGCCTCTACGCCCCCGACGCCGCCGCGCGCGCCGCCGGCTGGCTCGAAGGGCTGACCGACGAGCTGTGGCAGGGCGCCGCCCAAGACGCGCCCGCCCCGCTGCGCGTCGTCGCGACCCACTGAACGAACCGTCTTCGCCCGACTCCAGGAAGCCCGCATGTCCACCGTTTCCGTCGTCACCCTGGCCAAGGGGCGGCCCGCGCACCTGCGCAACGTCCTGCTCGGGCTGGAGCGCCAGACCCAGAAACCCGCCGAGTTCGTCGTCGCCGTCATGCAGGACGCGCTCTACGACCTGCCCGAGGTCGGCTTTCCGGTGCGCCAGATCCGCGTCGAGGGGACCGAGCTGCCGCTCGCCGCCGCGCGCAACCGCGGCGTCGCGGCGTCATCCGGCGATCGGATCGCCTTCCTCGATGTCGATTGCATCCCGACGCCCGGCTTCGTGGCCGAGTACGCGCAAGGGCTGTCGGCGCTCGACGGCCTGCTCATGGGCGAGGTGCTGCACCTGCCCGAGCACGCGACGTTCGGCGACTGGGACTACGACGACCTCGCGCGGGTCGCCGAAAAGCATTCCGACCGGCGCGGCCCGCCGGCCTCCGGCATCGAGATCTGCAGCGACTACCGCTGCTTCTGGTCGCTCAACTTCGCGATTTCGCGGACGACGTTCGAGGCGGTGGGCGGCTTCGACGAACGCTATACGGGCTACGGCGGCGAGGACACCGATTTCGGCAAGATCCTCGACCGGCGCGGTATCCCGATCGCCTGGATGAAGGGCGCGCTGGCCTATCACCAGTACCACCCGCACCACATGCCGCCGATCCACCATCTCGACAGCGTGGTGCGCAACGCCGAGCTGTTCGAGGCCAAGTGGGGCTACCGCACCATGGGCCACTGGCTTCACGCCTTCAGGGTGATGGGCCTGATCGACGACACGCCCGACCGGCCGATCCGCATCCTGCGCCGGCCCGATGCCGCCGACCTCGCGCTGACCGGCCAGCAGAGCCATCAGCCCTACACCAACTCGGCCTCCGTCATCCGCCATCTCGAGGCGCGGGCGCGCGAGGCCGAACCTGCACCCGAGCCTGCGATCGCGCCGGTGACAGCGTGAGGATCGCGCTCCTCGCCCATCTGCGCCATCCGATCGCCCCGCCCTTCGCCGGGGGCCTGGAGGCCTATACGTGGCATCTCGCCGAAGGCTTGAGCGCACGCGGCCACGACGTCACGCTGTTCGCCGCGGGCGACAGCGACCGGCGTTTCGTCATCGACCCGGTGATCCCGGTGCATCACGAGGCGAGCTTCCCGGGGATGGAGCACCGGGGCGACGCCGGGCTCAAGGCGCATGTCGACGCCGGTTATGCCGCCGCCTGCGACCGGATCGCGGCGGGCGGCTTCGACGTGCTGCACAACAACAGCCTGAGCCGCCTGCCGCTGGAGCGCCACCGCACGACGGCCGTGCCGACGGTGACCTCGCTGCACGTGCCGCCCTACGACGCTTTGCGCTGGTTCGTGCACGAAAGCCTGACCCCCGGCCACCGGATCACCGCGACCTCGCAGGCTCATGCGCGGGGCTGGTGGCCGGACGGCGTGCCGCAAGACGTATCGGTGCTGGCGAACGGCATCGATCCAGCCGCCTGGCCGTTCCAGGAGGAGGGTGACGGCAGCGCCGTCTGGTGCGGGCGGATGGCACGGGTGAAGGGCCCCCACCACGCCGTCGCGGCGGCCCGCCGGGTCGGCCTGCCGCTGACGCTGTTCGGCCCGATCGAGGAACCGGATTACTGGCAAGCCGAAGTCGCCCCGTTGCTCGGCGGCCCGATCCGCTACGGCGGCCATTGCGACGGCGCGACACTCGCCCGCAGGATCGGCCGAGCCTCCGTGTTCCTGTTCACGCCGTGCTGGGACGAGCCGTTCGGGCTGGTCGCCGTCGAGGCGATGGCCTGCGGTCTGCCCGTGGCGGGATTCGCCATGGGCGCGGCCGAGGAGGTCGTTGGCGAGGCTGGCCGTCTCGTCTCGGTGGGCGACGAAGCCGCCCTCGCGGGCGCGATCGGCGCGACGCTGGCGATCCCGCGCACGGTCCCCCACGCCCGCGTCCTGCGCCTGTTCACCCGCGAGCGATGGCTCGACCGCTGCGAGGCGCTCTACGCACAGGCCCGCGCTGCTTGAGCCGGGTCGCCCTTCGAATCGGCCGTCCCCGGCCAGGATGTACATGAGCTTCGAGAAGACATTGACCCGTCAGGATCTCATCGCCGCCCTGTGGCACGGCCGCGACCCCTTCGCCGACCCGCCGGAGACGCTGCGTCCCCTCGACCTGCAGGGCTGGCGCAGCCAGCACCCATATCTCGACGAGGCGGTGGAGCAGTTCCGCCCAAGCGTGATCGTCGAGGTCGGCACGTGGAAGGGCGCGAGCGCACTCCATTTCGCCCGCGCCATGTCGGAGCGCGATGTGGCCGGCACGATCATCGCCGTCGATACTTGGCTCGGCGCCGTCGATCACTGGGCGGAGGCGAGCCTGTTCGCCGAACTCGCCACGGAGCACGGTTTCCCGAGCCTCTACCGCACCTTCCTGGCCAACGTCCTGCGGGAGGGACAGGCCGAGCGAGTGATCCCGCTCCCGCTCGACTCGGTGAACGCCGCCGAGCTGCTGCGCCTGCGCGGCGTCACTGCCGACGTGATCCATCTCGACGCCGGCCACGAAGAGACATCGGTCGCCGCCGATCTCCGGGCATGGTGGCCCGTGCTGCGCCCCGGCGGTCTGTTCATCGCAGACGATTACGACCGCCGCGGAGGCCGCTTCCCCGGCGTCACCCGCGCGGTCGATGCCTTCTGCGCCGAGTTCGGCGTGCGGGGCCCCTGGTCGTTCGAGGGCAAGTGCAAATTTATCAAACCCAGTGATCCCAGTGACGCTGACGAGGGCGCATAGCCCGTGATACACTTTCAGTAGACCGGTGGTGGAGATGGAGTTTAGAGGTCCGCTTTAGGGCTTGCCGTCGCCTGGACAGATTTTAGAGTCTGGCGTTTTCTCGTTTTCAAGTGGGAAGACGTGTGCTGTCAGATGAGCAGTTGGTTGAGTTGGAGCCGTTGACCGACGCCTGTCGCCTAACGGCCAAGACACCGTCCGAGGAGCTTCGGCGCACGATCCCTGCAATCTTCTGGCGACATCAGAGCGGGGCGAAGTCGCTCGCCATCCTCGAGAAGTTGGGTACCTGGTGGTAGGCGGCACAGTTCTTCATCCGTTGGACACGCGCCGTGGTGGGAGAGCGGCTGCTCGATCGCGCATGAGCCCAGCGTCGCGCCGAGCATGGTCTTCCTTCAAGGCAGCAACGTGCCGGTTCACGAAAAGGCGTTGGGGTAGCAAAAAGCGGGATCTGCGGCCAAGCGAGAGGTACTTGAAGCACGTGGCCGCTCTTGTGGCAGCTATGGCGTCAAGACCTTCGTGATCGCCGAGGGGACGGCCGCGCCGTTGCCTTCCGCATCGCCCCGGGGCCGGTCCACGAACTGCCTCACAACATTCCGCTCCTCGACCGGTTTCCCAGTATGCCAGAGTAGGTCGTCAGAGCCGGGCCGGTTCAGGTAGCAACGGGCAAGTCGGTATCATAATCGGCGGAAGCGATGCAGTTGCGGCACTCGTCTGGGGTGAACCGGGTGAAGGCGTTCCGGATGGCGTCCCAGAGGTCTGGCACGGGGCGGCCGGCTGCGCTCCGCAGCAGGGCTTTCAGCTTGGCGAAGATCTGCGGAGGGGTCACCGACCGACAGGTCGATCGGGGTATCCCCTGATGGGATTGAAGTCCGGGCTGTAGGGCGGGAGGTAGAGCACTTTCGCCCCGGCAGTCTCGATGACCTCGCGCACACCCGTCACGTTGTGGGCCTTCAGGTTGTCGAGGATGACGGTAGCACCGGGTCCGAGAGCTGGGACGAGGGTTTCTTCGACATAGCTGCGGAAGCGAGCGCCCGTAATCGGCCCATCGAAGAGTGCAGTGGCGGTGAGGCCGCTGGTGCGCAGGGCGGCGGTGACGGTGTTGGTCTTCCAGTGACGGTGTCGGTTTTCCAGTGATGGGGTGTATGCCCCCGACGTCATCGACGTGTCAGGTTAGTGGTGTCGAGAGCCACCGGAGGGTGGCGGTCCGTGACAGAGGTTAGCACCATCGGCCTGGATCTGGCCAAGAACGTCTTCCAGGCCCACGACGCGGATGCCGCCGGGGCGCCAGTGTTCCGCAAGAAGTTGCGACGCGATCAGGTGCTGGTCTTCCTCGCCGTCCAGCCGCCCTGCGTCGTCGCGATAGAGGCTTGCCCCGGCGCGCATCACTGGGGCCGCGAGATCGGCAAGCTTGGCCATACAGTGAAGCTGATCGCGCCGGCCTACGTGAGGCCCTTCGTCGAGCGGCAGAAAAATGATGCGGCCGATGCCGAGGCGATCTGCGAGGCCGCACAGCGCCCCACCATGCGCTTGGTAGCCGTGAAGAGCGAGGCCAAGCAGGCGGCAGCGGTGATCTTCCGGGTTCGCGACGTGCTGGTCGGCCAGCGCACGCAGGCCATCAATGCGTTACGCGGCCATCTGGCAGCGTACGGCCTCATCGCACCAAAGGGACCCGCCCACGTCGAGCGGCTGATCGCCCAGATCGAGGATCCCTCCTCGGACATCCGGCAAGCCGCCCGTGCCTGCCTCGCCGTGCTTGTTGGCACGGTGCGCCATCTGCAGGAGCAAACCGCCGCGCTCGGTCTCGACGGTGGTGACGCTGCCGGAGGCGATCAACGACACGCTGGCGCTGATCCCGGCCGCGCTGCACGGCGTGATCGTTTGCGCGGCGGCGTTGCTAAGGATGTCGATACGACCGAGTTCGGCGACCGTCCGTGCCACGAGCTCGTGGCAATGGTTCTCCTCTCGGAGGTCGCCCGGGAGAAGCAGGACGCGTCGTCCGGCCTTCTCGACCCAGCGCGCCGTCTCCTCGGCATCCGATTGTTCGACGGGCAGGTAGGAGATCGCCACGTCCGCACCTTCACGGGCATAGGCAATCGCAACCGCTCGGCCGATCCCGGAATCACCGCCGGTGATGAGCGCGACGCGATCCGTCAGCAGCCCCTTGCCGACGTAGCTCGTCTCACCGTGATCGGGCGCCGGCGTCATCAGCGACGTGAGACCAGGCCGCTCCTGTTGCTGCTCGCCGGGAAAAGGCGGACGGGCACCGGCTTCGCGGGGGTCGATCGTCATCGGGCATCCTCTGGCAGTGTCCGATGACCTTGCCCCCTGTCTTCCCCCGTTCATAACTAGAGTCTGTTCTGGTTCTGGTCCTGTTTGGGCCGGGTTGCAAACGCGTTCGGGGTGAGCCC
>JACJIB010000003.1 GCA_014138645.1 Methylorubrum thiocyanatum
CACGGCGATCTCGTCGAGCCGCGTGGGAGCTTCCTGAGCCTGGGCCGGGCCGGGCATCGCGAGAGGAAGGGCGGCCGCGACGGACAGCAGGGACCAGCCGCAGACGTGGCGGTAAATCGGTGACATGGGACGGGCAAGCCTCGAGCACAGCGGTGGCACGTCACCGCGAACGAGGCCGAATCGCGTCCGGCCGAGGGCCGTCAGCGTCTCGACACCTGCTGGAATCCCCCGTCCGGCATGGCTCGCGTGTGACCACGGATGACGGCAGGTCTCCTGGCTCGCGGGTCGTCGTCCTCCATCGTCTTCCCAGGCGAGGCGTGCCCAGTGACGTGGTGATGGAGGGCTCTCCGCTCACAGTTGCGGGGGCAGCCGCGGGATTGGGCGCATGGACCCCTCACCGCGTTCCCTTTTGATCCCTTGCGGGAACCGTCAACGGCCAAGCTAGGAGCAGAGCGGTACCGCGGTCAATCGCTCCGTCGATGTTTGTGCAACAATATTACATCGGCCCCGGAGCCGGGTGCGCGCGGCGGGCGACCCCACGAGGCGGCAAGAAAAAAGGCCGCCCCGATTGGAGCGGCCCGAAGTCTAGGGAGGAAACGCCCAAGAAGGGCTACGGGGCCGCGACGCCATCGCGATCCCGTATGACCGCTATTTGTCACGTTGCACTGCACAATACAACGGACCGCGTGTCGGAACGGCCATGCGCGGCTCGCATATGTTGGCTTGGCCCGGTGGAGCCAATCGGCCGCTTGCGGGTTCCGGTCGTCCGGATTCCCCACCATGGATGCCTGAGATGCCCCGCTGGATGTACGCCTTCCCCGTCGTGCTGCTGATCATGGCGGCCGTCGTCGTCTTCGCCTTCACCCGCACCGGCCCGACCGACAACCAGAACACCCACGCCCCGGCGACGGGCCAGACCCACTGACGCGACCGCCTTCCAGGGGGCTCCCGATTCCCTGATCCCGTCCGGCCCGAAAATTGCGAAATCGGTTGGGACGGGAGCGTTCGAAGGGGAAGGGCGATGCGCATCGGATGCGTGCTGGTGTTGACCGGGCTGGCAGTTCCGTCCGGGGCCGGGGCGCTCGACGCACCGGCGGATGTCGTCGCCTTCGCCGGAGCCGCCCGTCACCATATCGGTGAGCGCGTCACCCTCGATCACTGCCATCTCGTCTACGCCAACGAGGACGAGATCACCTGTATCGGCCTGTCGCCGCAGGACGCGGACGGAACGGTCCGCGCGGCCGGCAAGCTCTTGATCCGGGTCGCTGCGGCGGAGACGCGGGGTCGCACGCGTGCCCTGGCCATGTGCGCCGGTGGCGGTCTCGGAGAGGATTGCGAGGTGAGCGTGTCGGGTGAGGTGTTCGATGCCTCCCGCTCGTTCGGTCTCGGCGAGGCGCAGTTGATGGGCTTGCGCGAGGCGACGATCTGCTGGCCTGACTGAGCGTTGCAGCCCGCCGAACGGCCCTCGTACGGTCATGCCGGTGGCAAGGGGCGGACGTGCCGCAACCGCCCTGGAGCCTGAACCGGGGAGAGGCTAGCGCGTTGCAACTCCAAGGGAGTCAACCAATGATCGCACGTCTTATCTCCGCTGCGGCCCTGACGGCCGTCTTCGCCGCCCCCGCCTTTGCCCAGGGGCCCGCACAGACCGGAACCGGCGGTGATCCGGCTTCCACGATCTACGCGCCGAATACCTCGTCCGTCGGCCGGACGATGCCGCCCGCCGGAGGCGGCGAGCGGCGCGATCCGAGCAGCATCGATCGCGAGACGGCCATGGAGAAGAAGGACGACAAGATCGATACCGGAATCTGCATCGGCTGCGACAAGTAGGATCGGCCGAACGGCGTTTTCCCCTCTCTCCGCCTTCGGTTCACTCCGACCAGCGGAGCGCGGCGGCGGCGGCCAGGGTGCCTGTCACCGCCGCGATGAGGCTCAGGGCTGCCAGCACCGTCAAGGGGGTCGTGAACGGCACCGTACCGCCGAGCGCGGCCTCTGCCGCCGAGACGCCGAAGATCAGGGTCGGGATCATCAGCGGCAGCACGACGATCGCCAGGATCAGACCGCCACGGCGGATCGTGGCGGTCAGTGCCGCACCGACCGCACCGACGAAGGCCAGCGCCGGCGTGCCGAGGGCGAGCGTCAGCGCCGTGGCTGCCATGGCTTTCGGGGAGAGCGCGACCAGCAGGCCGAACAGCGGCGAAGCAAGGGCGAGGGGCAGGCCGGTCGTGAGCCAGGAGGCCAGCACCTTGGCCAGCACGACCACTTCCAGCGGTACGGCGGCGCCCGTCATCAGGTCGAGCGAGCCGTCCTCCTCGTCGGATTGAAACAGCCGGTCGAGGCCGATCAAGGTGGCGAGCACCGCCGAGAGCCAGAGGATGGCGGGGCCGATCCGCGATAGCAGATTCAGGTCGGGCCCGAGCGCGAAGGGCACGAGCACCACGATCATCAGGAAGAAGACGAGCGACAGCGCGCCCGAGCCGCCGACCCGGGCGGCGAGCTTCAGATCGCGGGCGAGCAAGGCGGAGAAGGCGCGGATCACAGCCAGTTCTCCGTCTCGAACGTGTCCTCCTCGCACCTGTCGTCGACCGCGGCGGCAGCGATGCGCAGCTCGCGGGCATCCTCCAGGCCGAGCGCTTGGTGCGTTGCGGCAATCACGAGGCCGCCTTCGGCCCGGTGGCGCCCCATCAGGCCGGCCAGCACCCCCTGCGAGGCGAGGTCGAGCGCGGCGGTCGGTTCGTCGAGGAGCCAGAGCGGACGGCGGCAGACCAGGAGCCGCGCCAGCGCTACCCGCCGCCGCTGCCCCGCCGACAGGTAGCCGACGGGCAGCCGCGCCACGTGCGGCAGACCCATCGCATCCAGGGCGGCCTGCGGCGAGGCCGCCGGATGGCCGAGGAGATCGCGGGCGAATTCCAGGTTCTCGGTGGCGGTCAGCGCCGATTTCAGCCCGTCGCGATGTCCGATCACGTGAAGGCATTCCGGCAGGGTCGCCTCGCCGATGCCCTCGGCCCGGATCGTACCGGCATCGGGCTTGAGGCGTCCGGCGAGCATCGTCAGCAGGCTCGACTTGCCCGCGCCGTTGCGCCCGGTAACCATCAGTCCCTCGCCCGGTTCGAGGGTGAAGGACAAGCCGGAAAAGATCCGCCGCCCGGAACGGCGGCAGGCGAGGTTCTCGACGATCAACCGCACGGTTCGGCCTTCGATGAGGGAAAAGTCCGCACGTCTCGTCGTCACCCCAGGGACGGCCGGTGGATCTTCCCCTCGTCGCGAGGGATCGACGGCCTCGCGCGGCCTATAGCCCATCGTCCGGCACGGCGCGAACCGTGCGGGCCGGCCTCGCTTCGATTGAGGGCGGGAGGATTCAGCCTTGAGCCACGATCGCCGATCATCGACGCCGATCCGGCTCTGCAGGCTCCGCCCCGCCCGACCGGAGAGGAGGCAGCTCGGGGTCCCACTGCATTGGAAGGACGCGCGCCGTCGAAGGCCCGGCTTGGCCGCCCGATTCCGGACCGGCTCGACCCGTTCCGGGCAGCGGAGCGCCGCTGCTACACCTGCGCCGAACCAGCGCCGACGAGGACTGAGCGCGGCCTCTGGACGGAACACTGGCCCACACCTTTGCGCGCCGCCTAGTGACGGAATGTCACTCGCGCGCCTGTGTCATCGGGCCAGTAGCGGCCAATTTCGAAACGTTCTATAGACCGGCGCAGGCTGCGCCGCGCGATCATTCAAGGGCGTCCAAACCGCCCCTCGCGCACCATCCTGAGTGTTTTCCGCGAGGGCCCCGGCGCCCGGGGCTCCGTCGAACGCACTCGCTACCCGGGCACCCCCGGGGCGGCGCGCGCTCCTTGGAGCGCATCCGGCCGAACACCTCTCGTGGCGCAGGTTATGCCTGCTCCGTGTTCGCTAACGCCAGCTCAGGACCCGACTCGCCGTGGCATCGCTCGACAGTTTCAAGGCTCGCCAGACGCTTGAGGCAGGTGGCAAGACCTACACCTATTTCTCGATCCCCGAGGCTCAGAAGAACGGCTTGGCCGATGCGGCCGCGCTGCCCTTCTCGATGAAGGTGATTCTCGAGAACCTTCTTCGCTTCGAGGACGACCGCTCCGTCCGCAAGGGCGACATCGAGGCCGCCGTCGCGTGGCTCGGCAACAAGGGCAAGGCCGAGACCGAAATCGCCTTCCGCCCCTCCCGCGTGCTGATGCAGGACTTCACTGGCGTGCCCGCCGTGGTCGATCTCGCGGCAATGCGCGACGCCATGGCCTCGCTCGGTGGCGACCCGCAGAAGATCAATCCTCTGGTCCCGGTCGATCTCGTCATCGATCACTCGGTGATCGTGGACGAATTCGGCACCCCGAAGGCGCTCGGCGACAACGTCGCGCTCGAATACGCGCGCAACGGCGAACGCTACACCTTCCTCAAATGGGGCCAGTCGGCCTTCCGCAACTTCTCCGTCGTGCCCCCGGGTACCGGCATCTGCCACCAGGTGAACCTCGAATACCTGTCGCAGACGGTCTGGACGAGGAACGAGGACGGCGCCGAGATCGCCTATCCCGACTCGCTCGTCGGCACCGACTCGCACACCACCATGGTCAATGGTCTGGCCGTCCTCGGCTGGGGCGTCGGCGGCATCGAGGCGGAGGCGGCCATGCTCGGCCAGCCCCTGTCGATGCTGATTCCCGAGGTGATCGGCTTCAAGCTGTCCGGCAAGCTGCCGGAAGGCACCACCGCGACCGACCTCGTGCTCACCGTCACGCAGATGCTGCGCAAGAAGGGCGTCGTCGGCAAGTTCGTGGAGTTCTACGGCCCGGGCCTCGAGGACATGCCGGTCGCCGACCGCGCCACGATCTCCAACATGGCGCCCGAATACGGCGCCACCTGCGGCTTCTTCCCCATCGACCAGAAGACCATCGACTTCCTGAAGGTCACCGGCCGTCAGGACGACCGTATCGCCCTGGTCGAAGCCTACGCCAAGGCGCAGGGCATGTGGCGCGACGCGCAGACGCCCGATCCGGTCTTCACCGATACGCTCGAACTCGACATGGGCACCGTGCGCCCGTCGCTCGCCGGCCCGAAGCGCCCGCAGGACCGGGTTCTGCTCGACGCTGCCAAGGCCGGCTTCGCCGACGCCATGGAGAAGGAGTTCAAGAAGGCGGCCGACATCGCCAGCCGCTTCCCCGTCGAGGGCACGAACTTCGACATCGGCCACGGCGATGTGGTGATCGCCGCGATCACCTCCTGCACCAACACCTCGAACCCGAGCGTGATGATCGGCGCCGGCCTGCTCGCCCGCAACGCGGTTGCCAAGGGCCTGACTTCGAAGCCGTGGGTGAAGACCTCGCTGGCCCCCGGATCGCAGGTCGTCGGTGAGTATCTCGAGAAGTCCGGCCTGCAGACGAGCCTCGACGCGCTCGGCTTCAACCTCGTCGGCTTCGGCTGCACCACCTGCATCGGCAATTCGGGCCCGCTTCCGGCCCCGATCTCGAAGGCGATCAATGACAACGACGTGGTCGCGGCGGCGGTGCTCTCGGGCAACCGCAACTTCGAGGGCCGCGTGAACCCGGATGTGCGGGCGAACTACCTCGCCTCGCCGCCGCTGGTGGTCGCCTACGCGCTCGCCGGCTCGCTCCAGATCGACATCACCAAGGAGCCGCTGGGGCAGGGTTCGGACGGCCAGCCGGTCTATCTGAAGGACATCTGGCCGACCTCGGAGGAGGTGAACCGCTTCATCGAGGAGAACATCACCTCGGAGCTGTTCAAGAGCCGCTATGCCGATGTGTTCAGCGGCGACGCCAACTGGAAGGGCGTCGAAGTCACCGAGGCCGAGACCTTCGCCTGGGATGCCGGCTCCACCTACGTGCAGAACCCGCCCTATTTCGAGGGCATGACCAAGACGCCAGACCCGATCACCGACATCGAGGGCGCGCGCATCCTCGGCCTGTTCCTCGATTCGATCACGACGGACCACATCTCGCCCGCCGGGAACATCCGTGCGGCCTCGCCCGCCGGTGAGTACCTGCAGGAGCATCAGGTGCGGGTGCAGGACTTCAATCAGTACGGCACGCGCCGCGGCAACCACGAAGTCATGATGCGGGGCACGTTCGCCAACATCCGCATCAAGAACCAGATGGTGCGGGATGAGGCCGGCAACGTCGTCGAGGGCGGCTGGACGCTGCATCAGCCGGACGGCGAGCGGATGTACATCTACGACGCCGCGCAGCGATACGCGGCGGAGGGAACGCCGCTCGTCGTATTCGCCGGCAAGGAGTACGGCACCGGATCGTCCCGCGATTGGGCGGCCAAGGGCACCAAGCTGCTCGGCGTGCGCGCCGTGATCGCCGAGAGCTTCGAGCGCATCCACCGCTCGAACCTCGTCGGCATGGGCGTGGTCCCGCTGGTCTTCCAGGGCGAGGAATCCTGGCAATCGCTCGGCCTCAAGGGCGACGAGACGGTGACGATCAAGGGGCTGGCCGGCGAGCTGAAGCCGCGTCAGACCCTGATCGCGGAGATCGCCTCCGCCGACGGCTCGAAGCGGGAGGTGCCGCTGACCTGCCGGATCGATACCCTCGACGAGCTGGAATACTTCCGCAACGGCGGCATCCTGCCCTACGTGCTGCGGTCCCTGGCGGCGTAATCGCCGCCCTCGCTCGCGCAAGTTGAAAGCCTCTCCCGCAAGGGAGGGGCTTTTTCATTCAGCGGGCCGCTCCTCGTGATGAGGAACGACGCGGCAGCCGCCGCGACTCGACGTCTCGTCGGCACATCGGCTATCGCCGCTCTCCCGAACACTCCGCCCGGTCGACGCGGCGGGCATCCTGGGAAGCGACCTCCATGATCCTCGAAATCGCGCAGATCGATCTGAAGCCCGGCACGGAAGCCGAGTTCGAGGCCGCCATCGCCAAGGCCGCCGAGATCTTCCGCGCCGCCGCCGGCTGCCGCAGCTTCGCCGTGCGGCGCTCCGTCGAGAAGCCGCAGCGCTACCGCCTGCTGATCGAGTGGGATACGCTGGAGGCGCACACCCAGGACTTCACTGGCTCGCAGGCCTGGAAGGACTACCGGGCGATGGTCTCTCCGTACTTCGAGGCCCCGCCCCAGGTGGAGCACACCGAACTGACGCTTCAGGCGTTCTGAACGGCCGCCAAGGGCCGGACCACGAAGGGGAGACGGTCTCGTGAAGATGTACGGCAACTGGCGCTCGGCGGCGGCTTTCCGTGTGCGCATCGCCCTCAATCTCAAGGGCATCGCCTACGAAGAGGTGTTCCTCGATCTCGACGCCGGCGATCAGCACAAGCCCGACTTTCTCAAGATCAATCCGCAAGGCGCGGTGCCGGCCCTGTTCGACGGCGACGGGCCGCCGCTGACGCAGTCCCTGGCGATCCTCGATTATCTCGAGGAGACCCGTCCCGGCGTCTCGCTGCTCCCCGAGGAGCCGCGGGCGCGGGCACGGGCCCGCTCGCTCGCTCAGGTCGTCGCCTGCGACACCCACCCCCTCTACGTGCCGCGGGTGCGCACCTTCCTCATGGAACATTACGGCCTGCCGCGGGAGCGGATGCTGGAGTTCCTGCGCAACGCCTTCACCACCGGCCTCAAGACCCTGGAGACCCGCCTCTCCACCGAGCCGGGCACCGGCCGGTTCTGCCAGGGCGACGCGGTGAGCCACGCCGATCTGTGCCTCATCAGCCTGTGGGTCGGCACCGGGATCTTCGACATCGAGACCGCCCCCTACCCGACGGTGAAGCGGATCGCCGAGGAACTGCTCGCGCTCGATGCGGTCGCCCGTGCCCATCCCCTTCGGCAGCCCGGCGCCCCTGCTTCGTAAGGCAAAAAAATTTTTTTATGAAAACGCCCGGTCAGTAATGCAGGATTTGCGTCGCAGGCACGTTGCGAACGTGTGGGTGCTTGCACGGTTACTGATGTAAGATCATTCCAAACTGAAGGGCCGCTGGCAGAAGCGGGCCGCGAGGCGAGTGGGGCGAGGATGGTTCCGAGCGAATCGGTCACGGATCAGCACAAGATCGTCGTCGTGGGAGGAGGGGCCGCCGGGCTGGAGCTGGTGACCAAGCTCGGCAACAAGTACGGCAAGCGCGGCAAGGCGCATGTCACGCTGGTGGACCGGGCGCGCACCCATATCTGGAAGCCGCTTCTGCACGAGGTCGCCGCCGGCTCGCTCGATGTCGGCCACCACGCGGTCGATTACCTGCACCACGCCCACGCCAATCACTTCCGCTACCGGATCGGCGAGATGACCGGTCTCGATCGTGAGAAGCGGGTGATCCGTCTCGCCGCCAGCCGCGACAGCGAGGGGCGCGAGGTCACCCCCGTGCGCGACATCCCCTACGACACGCTGATCATGGCGGTGGGCTCCACCACCAACGATTTTGGCACGCCGGGTGTGGCCGAGCACGCCATCGCCCTCGACACCAAGGAGCAGGCGCTGCGCTTCCATCAGCGGCTCGTCAACGGCATGCTGCGCGCCCACACCCAGGAGGGGCCGGTGCGCCCCGGTCAGCTCCACGTCGCCGTGATCGGCGCGGGGGCGACCGGCACCGAGTTGGCGGCAGAGTTGCATCGCACCACCCGCGAGGTCGCCCGCACCGGCCTCGACCGCATCGATCCGGCCAAGGATCTCAAGATCACCCTGATCGAGGCGGCCGACCGCATCCTGCCGGCGGTGCCGCAGCGGCTCGCGGTCGAGGTGATGGGGCAACTCGCCAAGATCGGCGTCGAGGTGCGGGTGCAGGCCCGCGTCACCGAGGTGCGGGCCGACGGCGTTCAGCTCGCCGATGGCGGCTTCATTCCCTCCGAACTCGTGGTCTGGGCCGCGGGCGTGAAGGGGCCGGCCTTTCTCAAGGATCTCGGCGGGTTGGAAAGCACCCGCAACAACCAGCTCGTCGTGACGGCGACGCTGCAGACCTCCCGCGACCCGGACGTCTTCGCCATGGGGGACTGCGCCTATCTCGTGGAGGAGGGCTCGCAGACGCCGATCCCGCCGCGGGCCCAGGCCGCCCACCAGCAGGCCTCGCACCTCTATGGGCAGATGGCCAATCGCCTCGCTGGTAAACCGCTGAAGCCGTTCAAGTATCGCGACTTCGGCTCGCTGGTCTCGCTCGGCGAGTACACCGCGGTCGGCAACCTGATGGGCTTCATCCAGGGGAAGAACATGTTCATCGCCGGCCTCTTCGCCCGGCTGATGTACCGCTCGCTCTACAAGATGCACGAGACGGCGGTGAACGGCTGGTGGAAGACGAGCCTCGATGCCCTGGCCCGGGCGCTCACCCGTCGCACCGAGCCGCGGGTCAAACTGCACTGACGAAGGGTCCGGCTTGATCCGGCGGCCGGGTGCGTCATGTTCCGGTCCGCCGGCCCGAAGAAGGAGCCGGCGTAAGGAGACGCCATGATCCTCGTCAGCGTGATGTATCCGAGCGGCGCCGGCACCCGCTTCGACATGGACTACTATCTCAACAAGCACATGCCGCTGGTCAGCAAGCGCTGGACCTCGAAGGGACTCCACGATTACACGGTGGTGAAGGGTGTCGGTACGCCGGATGGCGGGGCGCCGCCCTATCAGGTCGTGGCGCATCTGCGTTTCGAATCGGCGGATGCGTTCAAGGCCGCGGCGACGGCGGACGGGCCGGAAATCTTCGGGGACATCCCGAACTTCACCGATACGCAACCGGCGGTGCAGCTCAGCGACTTCGCGGCGTCGGAAGTGAGAGGCTGATGATCGACATCATCAAGCAGATTCAGGAGGCCAATCCGGCGCTCGGCACGACGATCATCGTGCTGCGCTCCGATTCGCGGGCGCTCGCCGATCCGGCGACGCTGACGCCGGAGGCGCGGGCGTGGCTCGATGCCCAGGCGCCCGACGCCCGCCTCTCACAGGAGACGGTGTTGCTCGCGCCCTATCCGGGTGCGGCGCCGGCGGAGCGCACCGTGACGGTGCTCGCTTTCTCCGATGCGCGCCATCTGGCCGCCTTCGCCACGGCCTGGACCGGCGATCCGACGCTCGATGATGACGCGGCCGCCTGAATCGCGGCCGGGGCCGCACCTGCCTCACCGGCAGGGCGGCCCCGATCTGACCTGACGATGCTGCGGCGGCTCAGGCCGCCTCGACGATCCGGGCGGCGGCGGCGATCATCTCCTTCATCGCCGCGCTGGCGGCTTGATAGGCCGGCGTGCCGACATCCCAATTGGTCTGAGCGATCGCCTTGACCATGCGCTCGGCCTCTTCGTGCGCCGTGGCCTCGGCCTTCAGGAACGCTTCCGCCGCCGACCGGCGTGCAGGATCGGACGCGATCGCTTCCACCGCTTTCCGGGCGGCTCGGCCGCGCAGGATCGCGGCGGCCGAATCGGCGGCGGCGGCACCGAGCAGGATCGTCGCGAGCCCGCGCTTCCACAGACCGAGATCGGCCGGCAGGCGCACCAGTTCGTAGAGGTCGAGCCCGTTCGAATCCGCCAAGGCCGTCTGTGCCAGTGTCTCGGCCTTCACCAGGCGCTTGGTGATGCTCTCGATCTCGGTTCGGGTCTTCGACGCCTTGGTGGCGATGCTCTGGACGCTGCTCGAGATCTCCGCCGTCGCGCTGCTCTGCTGCGTGATGGCCGCCGCGAGCGAAGCGTTCATCTCGCTCGTGCGGGCGATCCGCCCGGCTGCGCTCTCGACTCGGGCTCCGAGGCTGTCGACCACGGTGCTGCCGGTGGAGACCGCTCCGCGGCTCTCCTCGACGGCACGGGCGATCTGGCTCATCTCGCCCTGAAGCGTATTGAGCCAGGTGCGGATCTGCTCGGTCGACCGGGCGGTCTGACCTGAGAGCGATTTGACTTCCGCGGCCACCACGGAGAAGCCGCGGCCCGCCTCGCCGGCACGCGCCGCCTCGATGGTGGCGTTGAGCGCCAGCAGGTTGGTCTGGCTGGAAATCGTGGCGATGGTGCCGGCCATGCTGCCGATCTCGGCGATGGCGTTCTGCAGGAGCTGGAGGCGCTCGTCGATCTGGTGCGTGCGGTCGCGAATCGCATCCATGGCCGAGCGGGCGTTGCCGACATCGGACATGCAGGCGGTCATCGACTCCCGCGCCTCGGCGGCACTCGCGCCGGCCGCCTCGGAGGTCTCCGCAACCTCGGCGATGGAGGCGACCATTTCCTCGATGGCGCTCGCGATGGTCTGCGTCGATTGCGCGACCTCGCCGACGTCGTAGGTCGTCCAGCCGATATTGATCGCCGCTTCCGAGGCTTCCTTGGTGACCGCGGCGAGGTTTGCCCGCTCCGCGCGCAAATCCTTGCGCTGCGACCGCTCGAGATCGCTCAGAGCCGCATCAACGGCACTTTCCGTCGCCGAGGCGTGGTCGAGGCCGGTCCGATCCGCCAATCGTTTGAGTGCGCCGATCAAGCGCGCTTCGTCGGACGCACCGGTCTCCGGCAGAGTGGATGAGACCGGCGTCGGAGCGCCGGCGCTGAGACGGAGCCTGAGAGGCAGCATGGTTTCAGAAAGCCCCCAATGTTTCCCACGCCGGTTTATTGTCGAGAGGCCTATCCGGGACAGTTTTGTCGGAAGCCGATCACACAACGACCGATTGCAAAACCACCTGACACAGATCTCTCTTTAGTGGCGCGATAGATCATCGCCCCGTAGCGGTTAACGTCGCATTGAGAAGGCGCCATAGGCGCATTTTAGGTTACACAGCTGTGACCGGGATAACGTAGCAGATCGTCATCCACTCTCTCGAAAATTTGAGCCGGGCGCTGCCAAGGCGTTCAGACTGTGCGAACGCAGCAAAAGTTTGCGTCGCAAAATCGTTATGCTCAGTCTCAGCATATCTGGACAAGGCAGATCGCGGCCCCTAAGTTAGGCGGCACAATGCTCACTTTGAGCATAAAGGAGACCGCGATGTCCGAGGCAGGATCCGCCCTTCGCGAGCCGGCCGGACGGGCCTTTCCGCTGCCCGACCTCTACGAGCGCGTGAGCCGTCACGTGCCTGCCATCGAGTGGCCGGCGCTCGCTCCCGACGTGGAGGCGATCCTGCGCCTGAAACGCGAGCGCAACGCGGTGGTTCTGGCGCATAATTATCAGGCGCCGGAGATCTTCCACACCGTGGCGGACATCGTCGGCGACAGCCTCGCTCTGGCGCGCGAGGCGGCACGGGTCGATGCGGACGTCATTGTGCTGGCCGGCGTCCACTTCATGGCCGAGACCGCCAAGCTCCTGAACCCGCGCAAGACCGTGCTGATGCCCGATATGGCCGCGGGCTGCTCGCTCGCCGATTCGATCACCGCGGCCGACGTGCGGGCACTGCGCGCCAAGTATCCGGGCGTGCCCGTCGTGACCTACGTCAACACCTCGGCGGCCGTGAAGGCCGAGTCGGACGTGTGCTGCACCTCAGGCAACGCCGCCGATGTTGTGCGCGCCCTCGGCGTGCCGCGGGTGCTGATGATCCCGGACGAGTTCCTGGCCCGCAACGTCCAGCAGCAGGTGCCGGAAGTCGAGCTGCTGACCTGGGCCGGGCACTGCGAGGTGCACGAGCGTTTCACCCCGGCCGACATCGCCGAGGTACGCGACAGCTATCCCGGCATCACCGTGATCGCCCACCCGGAATGCCCGCCGGAGGTGGTCGAGGCGTCGGATTTCTCCGGCTCCACGGCGATGATGATGAACTACGTCACCGAGAAGCGCCCCTCCCAGGTGGTGCTCGTGACCGAGTGCTCGATGGCCGACAACATCGCGGTGGCCAATCCCGACATCGAGTTCATCAAGCCCTGCAATCTCTGCCCGCACATGAAGCGGATCTCCTTGCGCAACATCCGGCAGGCTCTGGAGACGATGACGCACGAGATCACCGTCGAGGAGGGACTGGCCGAGCGGGCGCGCCTCGCCGTCGAGCGGATGCTCGCGGTCAAGCCGACCCAGACCGTCTCAGCGCGGCAGGCCGCCTGATGAGCGTCCTCGCCCGCAGCCCCGCCGACCGCGTGATCGTGGTCGGCGCCGGAGTGGCCGGGCTCGCCACGGCCCTGCGCCTGGCGCCGCGCCCCGTCACCCTCATCACGGCGGCACCTCTCGGGGCCGGCACCGCCACGGGTTGGGCCCAGGGCGGCATCGCCGCCGCGATGGGCGCCGATGACGCGCCCGCCCTCCACGCGGCCGATACCCGGGCCGCGGGCGCCGGCCTCACCGAACCCGATGTCGCCCTTCGGGTGGCCGAGGCCGGGCCGGGCCTGATCGACTGGCTCGTCGCCCTCGGGACCGGCTTCGACCGCGAGGCCGATGGCGCGCTGGCGCTCGGCCTGGAGGCCGCCCACAGCCGCCGCCGCATCGTGCGGGCGCGGGGCGATTCGACCGGCCGAACCGTTCTCGACGCGCTGGTGCGCGTGGTCCAGGCAACGCCCTCGATCGAGATCCTCGTCGCCGGGCTGCACGGCCTGATGCAGGATGCCGAGGGCCGGGTGCGCGGCGTGGTGTGCGAGCGCGACGGCGCGGCGTTCCGCCTGCCCGCCCGGGCCGTGGTTCTAGCGACGGGCGGCATCGGCGCGCTCTACGCCTCGACCACCAACCCGCGCGGCGCCCTCGGCCGCGGCCTTCTCGCGGCGGCGCGGGCCGGCGCCGCCCTGCGCGACCTTGAGTTCGTACAGTTCCACCCCACTGCCATCGCCGCCGGCCGCGATCCGATGCCGCTGGCGACCGAGGCCCTCCGCGGCGAGGGCGCACGGCTGATCGACGAGTTCGGTGCTCCCGTGATGGCGGGGATCGAGGGCGGCGACCTCGCTCCGCGCGACGTCGTGGCCCGCGGCATCTTCCAGGCCTTGAGCCGGGGGCGCACGGTCTATCTCGACACCCGCGGCAGCCTTGGCGCCCGGATGCCGCAACGCTTCCCCACCGTCGCCGCGCTCTGCGCCGAGGCCGGCATCGATCCGGCGATCCTGCCGATCCCGGTCCGCCCTGCCGCGCACTACCACATGGGCGGGATCTTCGTGGACGAGGCCGGCCGCAGCACCGTGCCCGGCCTCTGGGCCTGCGGCGAAGTCGCCTCGACCGGTCTGCACGGCGCGAACCGCCTCGCCAGCAACTCGCTCCTCGAAGCGCTCGCCTTCGCGCCTCGCATCGCCGAGTCGATCGGCGACGCTCCGGCCCCTGCCAGCGCCGATCACCCGGTGCGGCTGCCCGAAATCCGATCTTCGGACGCGGCGGCGCTCGGCAAGGTTCGTAGCATTATGGAACGCGGGGTCGGCGTGGTGCGGGACGATGCGGGCCTGACGCAGGCCGTCGCCGAACTCGCCGACCTTGCCGCTCAGGGCAGCGACGCGGCCGCCACCGGCTTGATGATCGCCCGGGCCGCCCTCGACCGGCGCGAGAGCCGCGGTGCCCACTGGCGCAGCGACTATCCCGATCCCCGTCCGGCCCGCCATGCCGTGGTCACGCCCGCCCTGGCCGATGCTCCCCGCGCGCTGCAGGAACTCACCGATGCCTGACGATGTCCTGCTGCCGCTGCCGCGCCTCCTCGTGGAGCCGGTGGTGCGGGCGGCGCTCCTCGAAGATCTCGGCCGGGCCGGCGACATCACCACCGACGCCATCATCCCGGCGGGCGAGCGCATGGAGGCGGTCATCGCCTCCCGCCAAGACGGGGTGATCGCCGGAACCGACGCTGCCGCCATCGCCTTCGAACTGATCGATCCGAGCCTGTCCGTCACGGTCGAGCGTGGCGACGGCGCCCGGGTCGTGCCGGGCGATACGGTGATCCGCCTTTCAGGCCCGGCCCGCGCCGTGCTGACCGCGGAGCGCGTTGCCCTCAACCTGCTCTGCCGCCTGAGCGGCGTTGCGACGGCCACGGCCTCCCTGGTCGAGGCGGCGCGCCCCCACGGCAAGGCGCGGATCGTCTGCACCCGCAAGACCACGCCGGGCCTGAGGGCGCTGGAGAAGCATGCCGTGCGCGCCGGTGGCGGCTCGAATCACCGCTTCGGTCTCGACGACGCGGTGCTGATCAAGGACAACCACGTTGCGGTCGCCGGCGGCATCATCCCGGCGATCGAGCGGGCGCGGGCGCGGACCGGTCACCTCGTGAAGATCGAGGTCGAGGTCGACACCCTGGCCCAGCTCGAACAGGCGCTGTCGGTCGGCGCCGATGCGGTGCTCCTCGACAACATGAGCCCCGACACCCTGCGGCAGGCCGTGGCCATGGTCGATGGACGCGCGGTCACCGAGGCCTCGGGCCGGATCAACCGGGAGACGGTGGGCGCGGTCGCTGCCTCGGGAGTCGACCTGATCTCGGTCGGCTGGATCACCCATAGCTCGGCGATCATTGATCTCGGGCTCGACGCGGCGTAGCGGCCGGTCGCGTCCGGGCCGCTTCCGCACATCGGGTCTCGGAGATCGGAGCCGGCCCCTGAAGGTTCCGGCGGCCGCCCTAATCCTTGCGCGTAAGGCCAAGCTGCCACAGTGTGGCCACACGGTCACGAGGATGGCGGAAGCGATACCGCACTGCAAATCAAGCTTGGCTTTGGACGGCGAGCGTTTACGCCTTGGCGAGGGTCCGCACGGCATCGTGCGGCGGTTCGTTCGACCGCGTTCCCTGTTCTTCGCCTGCCCCGAGAGGCCCTTGATGCGCCGTTTCGTCGTTGCCCTGGGCGGGCTTGCCTGCGCGACGTTCGCGCTCGCAAGCCCCGCCGCTGCCTATGAGATCGACCCGCTCACCCGCCAGCCGCTGACCGATGTCCTGACGGTGCGCGTGCGCCCGCAGAACACCGTGCCGACCGCCAACGCGGCCCTGCCGGCGGATATCCCCGGCGCGCCGTCCGCGGCCGATCCGCTGGCCTCGACCGTGCCGCAGATGACCGCGATTCCGCGCGAGACGGTGCCCTATGCCGGCCCCTACGCACCGGGCACCATCGTCGTCTCCACCGCGGAGCGGCGCCTCTACCTGATCCAGCCGAATGGCGAAGCCCTGCGCTACGGCGTCGGCGTCGGCCGCCCGGGCTTCACCTGGGGCGGCATGCAGACGGTGACGATGAAGCGCGAATGGCCGGATTGGCGCCCGCCAGCCGAAATGCTGCGCCGCCGCCCCGACCTGCCGCGCTACATGAAGGGCGGCATCGAGAACCCGCTCGGCGCCCGCGCCATGTATCTCGGCAACACGATCTACCGCATCCACGGCTCCAACGAGCCGGAGACGATCGGCACCGCCGTCTCCTCCGGCTGCATCCGCATGACCAATGAAGACGTGACGGATCTCTACAGCCGCGTGAAGGTCGGCGCCCGGGTCGTCGTTCAGCGCTGATCGCTCATCCGGAGACGTCATGAGAAAGGGCCGGCAGCGATGCCGGCCCTTTTCTTTTGTGCGCGGTCCGATTCGGGGGCGCGTCAGCCGATCAGGAGAAGGTCGAGCACCACCGCAGCAATGCCGCCCGCGATGGCAAGCCCGAGTATGACGACGCTGCTGAGCTGATCGACGGAATCCACGTCCTGGCCGATGCGGTGCTGAGAATTCGTGGCTGACACGCGCTGCCTCCTGTTGATGTCGCAGGGCAACGGCGAGGCGAATGCATGGTTCAATGCCGCGCGGTCGCAGGCAAAGCCCGGGGATCGAGCGACCTGTCGGCGGAGTGCCGCAAAGGAACATCGATCCGCGACGCCCGTTGGCCAGCCTCATTAGGGAGACAGCCATGGTCGATGTCAGCCAGATTCGCGAGCACGCCACCGTCGTCGGTTCGGACGGCGGCCATGTCGGAACTGTCGATCACGTCGGGAAGGGCGAGATCAAGCTCACGAAGAGCGATTCCGACGCGGGCGGACTTCACCATTACATCCCGCTCGACCTCGTCATCTCGGTCGAGGGCGATCAGGTCCGCCTCGATCGAAGCGCCGACGAGGTGAAGAAGGAGTGGAGCACGTCGGGCGCAGCCTGATGTCGGCCTTTCGCCAGGCCGAGCCCTTGTCCTTTGAACCCGACGACGCATTCAACGGAGATTCGCGTGACTGCACAGACTGATCGGCCGCAATCGGAGGCCGAGCCGAAGCCGGTCGGCGATCCGCCACCCGCACCCCAATCCCCGGCCGGCGATCCGCCGGCTCCGCGTCCGGACGCCATTCCCGACGAGGATCTCGACGAGGTCGAGGAGCAGCCGAGCTGACACTGTCCGCGGGCCGCTCGCGAAAGCGGCCCGCGCCGGGACTCGTCCGGCGACCTCAGTGACAGCCGCAGCTTCCGCTCCCGCAGCCACCGCCGCCATGGCTGGCCTTGGCCGGCGCCGAGGCGGTGCGGTCCCGGGAGAGGCCGCGTTCCTCCAGCTCGCGAAGATAGGTCGACCAGCGGTTGCGATACTCGCGGCCGAGATCGAACAGATAGTCCCACCCGAAGATGCCGGTATCGTGCATGTCGTCGAAGAACAGCTTCACGGCATAGTTGCCGACCGGCTCCACCGACAGAATCGCAACATCGCGCTTGCCGCCCAGCACCTTGCGTTCGGCCGGAGAATGGCCTTGAACCTCCGCGGACGGACTTGAGACGCGTAAGTATTCGGCAGGCAGTTCGAAGCGACCGCCTCCGTCGAAAGCGACGGTCAGGATGCGCTTGTCGCCGGACAGGCGGATCTCGGTGGGCCAGCGCTCGCTCATGATCGTGCGTCTCAAGCTCTCATGCCGGCGTTGCGCTGATGCGCTTGCCGGAAAATGCCACCGCCCTCATATGGATGGCGATGTTGGATCTGTCAGCCGACAAAACGGCCCAATCCCGGAACGAGTCGAGTTCAGAGGCGCGCATGTGGGGTCCCGCCGACAACGCTCCCGCGGCGCTGCGGCCCGCGCCGCTGATCGACCCGTTCCAGCGGGCGATCACCTACCTGCGCATCTCGGTGACGGATCGCTGCGACTTCCGCTGCGCCTACTGCATGGCCGAGGACATGCAGTTCCTGCCCAAGCGCGACCTGCTGACGCTCGAAGAGCTCGACCGCCTCTGCGGCGTCTTCATCGATCGCGGCGTGCGCAAGCTGCGGATCACCGGCGGCGAGCCCCTGGTGCGGCGCGATATCATGCACCTCTTCCGGCGGCTCTCGCGCCACCTGAAGAGCGGCGCCCTCGACGAACTCACATTGACGACCAACGGGTCCCAACTCGCCCGCTTCGCCCCCGAACTGGCCGATCTGGGCGTGCGCCGCATTAACGTCTCCCTCGACACGCTCGACGCGGAGAAGTTCAGGGCGATCACCCGGCGCGGTGACCTTTCGGTCGTCCTGGCCGGGATTGAGGCGGCCCGGTCCGCCGGCATCAAGGTCAAGATCAACGCCGTGGCGCTGAAGGGCGTCAATGAGGATGAGATCGCCGACATGATCGCCTGGGCTCATGGCCTCGGCATGGACATGACGCTGATCGAGGTGATGCCGCTCGGCGAAATCGAGGGCGACCGCACCGACCAGTTCCTGCCGCTCTCGGTCGCCCGCGAGCGTCTGGAGCAGCGCTACACCCTGACCCCGCTGCCCGACCGAACCGGCGGCCCGGCCCGCTACGTGCGCGTCGAGGAGACCGGCGGACGGCTCGGGTTCATCACCCCGCTGACGCATAATTTCTGCGAGAGCTGCAACCGCGTGCGTCTGACCTGCACCGGCAAGCTCTATATGTGCCTCGGACAGGAGGATGCGGCGGATCTGCGCGCCGCCCTGCGCGCCTCGCCGGACGACGCCCTGGTGACGCAGGCCGTGGTCGAGGCGATTTCCCGTAAGCCCAAGGGCCATGACTTCGTCATCGAGCGCGCCCGCCCGGCGGCCGTGCCGCGGCATATGAGCGTGACCGGCGGCTGAGCGATCGAGCGCAGGTTGCCGAAGACATTGGTTCGGCGTTTGACGGTCCCTGGACTCGCCCGTAGACCCGCTCCGAATTGAATGCATTTCGGAGACCAACCATGGCGAAAGTCGCGTTCCTGGGCCTCGGCGTGATGGGCTCGCCGATGGCGGGCCACCTCGCGAAGAAGGGTCACGACGTCACCGTCTTCAACCGCACCGGCGCCAAGGCGGAGGCCTGGGTCGCGGCCAATGGCGGCCGGTCCGCCGCGACGCCCCGGGAGGCGGCGGCAGGCTGCGCCATCGTCTTCGCTTGCGTCGGCAACGACGACGACCTGCGCTCCGTGGTGCTCGGCGACGACGGGGCTTTTGCCGGCATGGAGAAGGGCGCGATCTTCGTCGATCACACCACTGCCTCCGCCGAAGTCGCGCGCGAATTGTCGGCCGCCGCCGATGCGGCCGGCCTCCGCTTCATCGATGCGCCGGTCTCCGGCGGTCAGGCTGGCGCGGAGAACGGTGTTCTCACGGTGATGTGCGGCGGTGAGGAGGCCACCTACGCGGAGGCCGAACCCGTCATCATGGCCTACGCCCGATCCTGCCGCCTGCTCGGGCCGTCGGGCTCGGGCCAGCTCACCAAGATGGTCAATCAGATCGCCATCGCCGGGCTGGTTCAGGGCCTGTCCGAAGCGATCCATTTCGGCAAGCGCGCGGGCCTCGACGTCGAGGCCGTGCTCGACGTGATCTCGAAGGGCGCGGCCGGTTCCTGGCAGATGGAGAATCGCGGACGCACCATGAACGCCGACAAGTTCGATTTCGGCTTCGCGGTGGAGTGGATGCGCAAGGATCTCGGCATCCTCCTCGCCGAATCCCGCCGCAATGGCGCCCGCCTGCCGGTCACGGCCCTGGTCGATCAGTTCTACGCCGAGGTCGAGGCCATGGGCGGCAAGCGCTGGGACACCTCCTCCCTCATCGCCCGACTGGAGCGCTGAGCAGGGCTTCGGCCAGCGACCACGCCGCCTCCGGCGTGGTCCAGTGCCACTCTGCGCCCATCTGGTGGCGGAACCACGTGAATTGGCGCTTGGCGTAGCGGCGGGTGTCGCCCTGGCCGCGCTGAACCGCTTCCTCGCGGGAGAGCGTCCCGTCGAGATGGGCGATCAGCCCCGGCACCCCGTGGGCGCGCATCACCGGCAGCAGCGGATCAAGGCGCCGGTCGCGCAGCGCGGCGACTTCGTCGAGGGCGCCGTTCTCCATCATGGTCACGAAGCGCGCGTCGATGCGGCGGCGCAGGGTTTCGCGCTCGGGCGAGAGGAAGACCTTCAGGAGCGGACGTCCGGCAAGCGGGCCCGGCAGCCGCGTCTCTTGGAACGAGCCGATCGAGCGGCCGGTTGCCGCGAAGATTTCGAGCGCCCGCATCACCCGCATCCGATCCGACGGCCGCAGGCGTTGGGCCGTCTCGGGATCGCGCAGCGTCAGTGTGGCGTGAAGCGCCTCGGTCGGCCGGCCTTCCGCCTCCGCCCGGATCTGTTGCCGGATCGGCTCCGGCACTTCGGGCAGATCGGAGATGCCGTCCTCGAGGCTGCGGAAATACAGGCCCGTCCCGCCGACGAAGACCGGCAGTTGATGCGGCGGCATCTCCGAAAGGATCGCCGCCGCCTGCCGCTGGAAATGACCGACCGAAAAATTTACCGCGCCGTCCACGCTGCCGTAGAGCCGATGAGGGGCTTCGGCCTCCTCATCGGCGGTGGGCCGGGCCGAGAGCACGCGCAGGTCGGCATAGACCTGCATCGAGTCGGTGTTGATCACGGTGCCGCCGAAGGCGCGGGCGATCCGCAGGCCGAGTGCCGACTTGCCCGAGGCGGTGGGCCCTGCAATGAGGATGGCGGCCGGGCGCCCTGCTTCCTGCCCGTCCGAACTGCGCACGGCTGCTCTCCATGACCCTCGTTGCGACGCTGATAGCAAACCCGGCCCAGCCCGCCATCACCGACGCGGTGCTCGCGGAAGCGCGGCGGGTGACGCGGACGGAGCATCAGCCGCGCATCCTGCACGGCGAGGTTGCGGCGGAACTCTTGGTGCCGGGTGCCCCCGAAGAGGCGCCGGCGCTGACCGAGGCCCTACGCGCCGCGCTCGGAGACGAGCCCATCGACGTTGCCGTGCTTCCCCACGATCAGCACCGCCGCAAGCGGCTGTTCCTGGCCGACATGGACTCCACCATGATCGAGCAGGAATGCATCGACGAACTCGCCGACGTCGTCGGCATCAAGGATCAGGTCGCCGCGATCACCGAGCGGGCCATGCGCGGCGAGATCGCGTTCGAACCGGCGCTGCGGGAGCGGGTCGGCCTACTGAAGGGCCTCTCGGTCGGCGTGATCGACGGGTTGATCCGCGACGTGATCCGCCTGACGCCCGGCGGGCACGCCCTCGTCGCGACCATGCGGGCGCACGGCGCTTTCACCTGCCTCGTCTCCGGTGGCTTCACCCTGTTCACCGGCCCGATCGGGGCGACGCTCGGCTTCGACGAGACCCGCGCCAACCGCCTTGATGTGGCCGAGGGCCACCTCACGGGGCAAGTGGTCGAACCCATCGTCGGCGCCGAGGCCAAACGGGCGAGCCTGCTCGAATTGCGGGCGCGGTGGAGTCTGAGCCCATCGGAGACGCTCGCGGTGGGCGATGGCGCGAACGACCTGCCGATGCTCGGAGAGGCCGGCCTCGGCGTCGCCTTCCGGGCGAAACCGAAAGTGGCCGAGGCCGCTCGCGTTCGGATCGAGCACGGCGACCTGACCGCGCTGCTCTACCTGCAAGGATTCGCGGCGGCGGAGTTCGCGGTCTGAGTCCGCCACGGCGTTTCGCCGTGGTCAGCACGATCCGACACAAACACCCTCTCCCCGCATCGGGGAGAGGGGAACGACAGCTTATAGGGGCGAGCCGTGAGCGATCGCGCTAGTCCAGCCCGATTGCCACGAAGCGCACGTCGCCGCTGGCGCTGGCGACCAGCAGCAGCACCGACTTGCGGCCTTCCTTCTTGAGCGCCTCGACGCGCTTCGTCACGTCGGCCGGGTTCGCGACCGCCTCCTGGCCGACCTCGACGATGACCTCGCCGGGCTGGATGCGCTTGTCGGCGGCGGTCGAGTTCGGATCGACCTTGGTGACGACCACGCCGCTCTTCACGCTCTCTTTGATGCCGAAGCGGCGGCGCGCCTCGTCGTTGAGACCGGAGAGGTTGAGGCCGAGGATCTGGCGATTGACCGATTCCGCTTCCGGCTGCTTGACGTTGGCGACCTGGGTCTTCTCGCCGTCCTCGAGGCGGCCGAGCAGGACGGACTTCGTCTGCTCCTCGCCCTTGCGCACGATCTGAACGTCCACGGTCTTGCCCACCGGGGTCGCGGCGACGATGCGCGGCAGTTCGCTCGACGACTTTACCGGGACGCCGTTGAACTTGACGATGACGTCGCCGACCTCGAGCCCGGCGGTCTTGGCGGGGCCCTTCTCGTCGACGCCGGCCACCAGCGCACCCTTGGCGCCGCCCTTGAGGCCGAGCGCCTCTGCGGTGGCCTCGTCGACGTTCTGGATACGCACGCCGAGCCAGCCGCGGCGAACCTCGCCGAACTGCCGAAGCTGATCGACGACTTGGCTGGCCGTGCCCGACGGCACCGCAAAGCCGATGCCGACGGAGCCGCCCGAGGGCGAGAGGATCGCGGTGTTGATGCCGATCACCTCGCCGTCCATGTTGAACAGCGGGCCGCCGGAATTGCCCTTGTTGATGGCCGCATCCGTCTGGATGTAGTTGTCGTAGGGGCCGGATTCGATGTTGCGGCCGCGCGCCGAGACGATGCCGGCGGAGACCGAGCCGCCGAGGCCGAACGGGTTACCGATCGCCATCACCCAGTCGCCCGGGCGCATCTTGTCGGAATCGCCGAACGGCACCGCCTTGAGCGGGCGATCGGCAGTGGGCTTCACCCGGAGCAGGGCGAGGTCGATCTTCGAATCCTTGCCGATGATCTCCGCCTTCAGCTTGGTGCCGTCGTGCAGGATCACCTGGATGTCGTTGGCGTCGCCGATGACGTGGTTGTTCGTCACGACGATGCCCGAGGCGTCGATGATGAAGCCGGAGCCCAGCGAGTTCGACTTGCGCGTGGGACCGCGCGGGCTGTCCTCGTCGCCCTTCGGCGCGCCCTGGCCGCGCCGCTTGAAGAATTCCTCGAACAGATCCTCGAACGGCGTGCCCTGAGGCAGCTGCGGCAGGTTGCGGCCACCGCGATTGCTGGCCTCGACCGTGGTCGAAGCCGAGATGTTCACCACCGCATCCGTCACCTTCTCGGCAAGGTCGGCAAGCGATTCCGGACCCCGGGCGAAGGCCGGCATCGGCAGGGCCGTCACCGTGACGGTGACGCCCAGTACCGCGGCGGCCAGGGCCGATGAGGCGCGCCGGGCAAACGACGGCGTTCGGCCCCGGACGGCGTTCGCGGCGACTCTCATGGACGTTCCCTCAAGCTCCGAGCGTGCCTGTTTCAGGCCGGCTTATAAATTCGGCGGCCGGCACCCTCGATCAAGGGCGCCGGCCGGGATGGTCCTATCGGCCGCAGGCTCAGCGTACGGCGCCGGTGGTGGCGTCGGCACCCGATGCCGTCGGCTGGGCGGCACCGTTGCGGGCACCCTGCGGGCGACGACCCTGCGGATCGTTGAAGTAGCGGAAGAAGTCCGAGTTCGGGCTCACCACGAGCCGCGTGTCCTGACCCTTCAGCGCCTGCTCGTAGGCCTGCATCGACCGGTAAAAGGCGAAGAAGTCGGCATCCTGCCCGAAGGCTTCCGCCAGGATGCGGTTTCTGTCGGCATCGCCCTGACCGCGCAGCTCTTCCTGCTGCTGGTTGGCCTCGGCCAGGATCACGACGACGTCGCGGTCGGCCTTGGCACGGATCAGCGTCGCCGCCTGGTCGCCGTTGGCGCGGATGTCGGTGGCCTCCTTCTTCCGCTCCGACGTCATGCGATCGTAGACCGCCTGGCTGTTCTTGGCGGGAAGGTCGACGCGGGTCATGCGCAGATCGACGATCTCGATGCCGAGCCCCTTGGCCTGCTTGTTCACGTCCTCCTGGATCGTGTTCATCAGGTCCGCGCGCTCGGTCCGCACGATGGCGTCGCGGCTGGTGCGGGCCAGGACGTTGCGCAGCGCCGAGTTGGTGAAGCTCGCCAGGCGCTGGTTCGCCAGCGCGGTCGTGCCGACCGACTGATAGAACTTCAGCGCATCGACGATGCGGTAGCGGACGAAGGCGTCCACTTCCAGGTTCTGCCGGTCGGCGGTCAGCAGGGTCTGCACCGGCAGGTCGAGGTCGAGCACGCGCTTGTCGAACAGCACGACGCTGTCGGTGAACGGCACCTTGAAGTAGAGGCCAGGCTTGTTCTGCCCCACCGGGTTCAGCACGTCGCGCACGCGGCCGAGCTGGAGCACCAGCGCCTGCTGCATCTGCCCGACGGTGAAGACCGAGGCGTAGAGCCCGATCGCGACCGCGGCCGCGATGACGATCAGGCCTGTCCGAATCGCTGGATTGTTCATCGGCCCGTCGCTCCGCTCGTCTGCGTCCGCCCGTTCTCCATCAGTGGCAGCACCGGCAGCACGCCCGCGCTGTTGGCGCCGGCCACGCCGCCGTTCTGGTCGATGATGACCTTGTTCACGGAGCCGAGCACCTTCTCCATCGTCTCGAGGAAGATCCGCTCGCGGATCACGTCGGGCGCGACCTTGTAGGAATCGTAGACCTGCCGGAAGCGGGAGGCCTGACCGGTCGCCTCGGAGGTGGCCTGCGAACGGTAGGCCTCGGCCGCCTGGACGACCTTGCTCGCATTGCCTCGGGCCTCGGGCACCACGCGGCTGGCGTAGGTCTCGGCCTCGTTGCGCACCTGCTGGGCGTATTGCTGCGCCGCGTTCACGTCGATGAAGGCGGGCCGCACTTCAGGCGGAGGGGTGACGCTGGTGAGCTGCACGACCTCGATCCGCACGCCCGCGCCGTACTCGTCGAGGGCACCCTGGACGATCTCCTTGACCTCCTGGGCGATGCTCGATTGCTCGTTGGTCAGGATCGCCTGGATGTTGCGGCGGCCGATGACCTCGCGCATCGCACTCTCGGCGATGGCCTTGATCGTCCCGTCCGGGTTGGCGAGGTTGAAGACGTAGTCCTCCGCCTTCAGCGGATTGACGCGCCACTGCACCTCGAAATCGATATCGACGATATTCTCGTCGCCGGTGAGCATCAGGCTCTCTTCCGGCACGTCGCGCTGGCGGGTGGTGTTGCCGGCGTTGATGTAGCCGATCGGAATCGAGTTCACGATGCCGACATTGGGCTTCTGCACCGAGCCGATCGGGTAGGGGAAGTTGTAGCGCAGGCCCTCGCCGGACTGGCCGGTGTAGCGCCCGAAGATCGTGTTGATGCCGACCTCGTTGGGCTTCACGATGTAGAAGCCGGTCAGCAGCCACGCGCCGAGCACGAGGCCCGCCGCCACGAGGATCCCCTTGCCGCCGCCGAAGCCTCCGCCCGGCATCACGCCGCGGAGTCGATCCTGGCCGCGCCGGAGCAGATCCTCGAGATCGGGGGGCGTCTTGCCGCCGCCCCCGCCACCCCAGGGGCCGCCGCCATTGCCGCCGCCGGGACGGCCCCAGGGGCCGCCTCCGCCGCCGCTCTGATTGCTCCAAGGCATTCTCGACGTGAACTCCTGCTGAAGCCGGCCCCCGCGGATGCGGAAGACCCTCGCCCTAAACCCGCTCTGACCTCGGTCGGCCCACCGGCCGTGAGGCCGGAAAAACCGGTTTCCCCAAGCGCCAGAACGCGTTTGCGGTGCCGCATGGACGCTGCGCACCTGAGTGGCGCCGCGCGGTCCTGTCAAGGCTGGCAGGTGGGTCCGCACCGCGTCAACCGCAACGTCCGTTCCGACCCAGAAACTTCGTCCGCCCTGCGGCCAAAGCGCCTGACGGCCGCTCAACGACCCTCCAACCGCTCCAGATCGACGAATTGGAAGGCGAATTCGTCGCGCTCGCCGGGTCCATGCGCCTCGCGCAGCGTCTCCCGGAAGGCGGTGCGGTCGAAGGGCGGGAAATGCACGTCGCCCTCCGGCGCCGCATCGACCTCGGTGAGGTGCAGCCGGTCGGCATGGGGCAGGGCGAGCCGGTAGATCTCGGCGCCACCCACCACCATCAACTCGTCACCTCCGGCCGCGGCGAGCGCCTCGTCCCAGTCGTGCACGACGGTCACGTCCGAAAGGGTCAGGGCGCGGTCGCGGGTGAGGACGAGGCTGCGGCGGCCGGGCAGCGGGCGGCCGATCGAGTCCCAGGTCTTGCGGCCCATGAGGATCGGCTTGCCCATGGTGAGGGCCTTGAAGCGCTTCAGGTCGCTGGAGATCCGCCAGACGAGATCGTTGTCGCGGCCGATCACGCCGTTGCGGGCGACGGCCGCGATCAGGGAGACGCGCGGTTGCCCCATCAGACGGCCACCGGCGCCTTGATGGCGGGATGCGGTTCGTAGCCTTCGATCACGATGTCCTCGAAGCGGAAGTCGAACAGGGAGCGCACCTCCGGATTCAGCCGCAGCCGGGGCAGGGGGCGCGGCGCGCGGGAGAGCTGAAGGCGGGCCTGATCCAAGTGGTTGGCGTAGAGATGCGCGTCGCCGAAGGTGTGGACGAAATCGCCGGCCTTGAGCCCCGTCACCTGCGCCATCATCGCGGTGAGCAGGGCGTAGCTCGCGATGTTGAACGGTACGCCGAGGAAGGCGTCGGCCGAGCGCTGATAGAGCTGGCAGGAGAGCCGGCCCTCGGCCACGTAGAACTGGAACAGGCAGTGGCAGGGAGCGAGCGCCATGCGGTCGAGATCGGCCGGGTTCCAGGCCGAGACGATGAGGCGGCGCGAATCCGGGTTGCGGGCGATCTCGTCGAGAACCCAGGCGATCTGGTCGACGGTGCCGCCATCGGGTTTGGCCCAGGAGCGCCATTGGCGGCCATAGACCGGGCCGAGATCACCGTTGGCGTCGGCCCATTCGTCCCAGATCGTGACGCCGTTCTCTCTCAGATAAGCGACGTTGGTGTCGCCCTTGAGGAACCACAGGAGTTCGTGGACGATCGAGCGCAGGTGAAGCTGCTTCGTCGTCACCAGAGGGAAACCCTCCGACAGATCGAACCGCATCTGGTGGCCGAACACCGAGAGCGTGCCCGTGCCGGTGCGGTCCTCCTTGCGGACGCCCTCGGACAGGATGCGGGTGAGCAGATCGTGATACGCGCGCATGGCCCTTCAGGTCTGGCGGGCGTGCGGGCCGATGTCGAGTCGGGGCGCGCCGCCGTCCCGCCTTTCCCGCCGTCTTGGTTACGCGGGCTCGGCTCCTACCGGAGGAGGCTCGGGCCGAGCTGGTAGGCGAGCAGACAGAAATTGCTCCACCCATGGAGCAGAATGCAGGGCCAGAGCCGGCCGGTGCGCCAGCGCAGCCAACCAAGCGTGATAGCGAGCGGCAGCAGGGTCAGCGGCCGTGCGAGCGCACCCTTCGCACCGGGATCGATGGACATGTGGGCGAGGCAGAACAGGAGGGCGGTCGCCACGATCGTCCCTGCCGGGCCGAGAAAGGCGCTCGCACGGGCGAAGGTCTCGCCCCGCAGCAGCAATTCCTCCGCGACCGGTGCCAGCAGCACCACGAAGGCGAACCACAGCCAGAGCGTCGCGGGGCCGAGAAAGGGCGAGAGGCGGACCCCGTTGCCGAAATTCATGTGGAGCGCCGCTGCGGTGGTCGTCACCCAGGCGATGTGGATCAGCGGCCAGAGCGGCAGCAGCAGCCAGAGCCGCCGCATCGGCGCCCGTGGTTCGGCCGGACGGGTCAGTCCGAGCCGCCGGCGCCAGTCTCCGCCGCCGGCCCAGGCCGCAAGCCCGATCACAAGCAGCGCCATCAGAACCTGCCGCAGGGCATCCATCACGACGCCGCGCCCGGCGATCTCGGCGAGCGGAAGCCGCGGGCGCGCCGCGGCGCTCGTGAGGGGATCGATCCCGAGCCGCAGGTCGCCGCCGACACGGACGATGACGAGAGCAAGCCCGCTCGCCAGGAGCAGGATGGAGAGCGGGACGGCGATGAGCAGCAGCACCCGGCCAAGCCAGAAAAACCCCGCCGAGATTCGGGTATGGGGCAGCCTCGGCGGGCGTGCATCGGCGGCGACGGGCGGCATATCGGCCACGCTCGCAACGCAGAGCGGGTCTGAGCGCGGATCGCTCTTCAAAACCGCCGTCGGCCTCTCTATATTCGCCTTGCCGGTCGCAAGGCCGGCTATGGCGATAAACGTTCTTCGCAATAAACCTATCGGACCCGGGGGCGGTACCCGGCGCCTCCACCCGAACCCAGGACCGATGGCCGCACGGCCGAAGGTGCTGGGTTCCGGCGGGGGCGAAATAGGATCGACGAGGGCGTAAAGGTAGAGCTTTCGCTCGGCATGGTTCCGCCGTTATCGGGCCTTTGCAATAGTTGCCAACGACAACTTTGCTCCGGTGGCTGTCGCCGCGTAAGCGGTGCCAAAAACCGACCTAAAGTCCTAGCGGGTAGCACCGCATAGGCGGGGTTCGGAGGTACCTGGCAACAGAAACCTCCACTCAATTTCCACGACCCGGCGCAGCCCAATCCCGGCCGTGACCGGTGAAGCGAGCGCCGATGGCCGAAGATCTGATCCGTTACGATCTCCTGGTTCAGGACGCCCTGCGCGGCGTCGTGCGCAAGGTGCTGACCGATGCCGCCCGTGAGGGGCTTTCCGGCGAGCACCACTTCTACATCTCGTTCCGCACCGAAGCGCCGGGCGTGCGCATGTCGCAGCGCCTGCGCGAAAAATACCCGCAGGACATGACGATCGTCCTGCAGCACCAGTTCTGGGATCTTGGCGTCACCGAGCACAGCTTCGAGGTCGGCCTGTCCTTCTCCGGCGTGCCCGAGCGGCTTCTGATCCCGTTCGACGCGCTGTCGGGCTTCTTCGACCCCTCCGTGCAGTTCGGCCTCAAATTCGATCTCAACGAAGGCGCCGAGGGCGAGCAGACGGAAGAGACGCAGCCGAGCGCGCCGATCAAGCCCGGTCCGCGCGGGGCGGCTTCCGAGCCGGCTGAGATCAAGCCGAAGGGAACCGGCCTCGCCACGGTGCAGAGCGGGCAGGGCGGCCCGAAGATCGTTCCGGCGCTGCCGGCCGCCGGCAAGGCCAAGGCGGATGCGAAGTCGGACAACAAGTCCGAGGACGGCGCCGAGGCGAAGCCGGAAGCGGCCGAGAAGACCGACCGGGACGGCACCGCCGAGGTCGTGAGCCTCGACGCCTTCCGGAAGAAGAACTGATCTTTTCTGCGCGACGCGCTCCGATCCGGTGGAGCGGTCGCCCGCCTCAGACGCGGCGCTGCGCCAGCATCCGCAAGCCGTCCTTCGGCCGCAGCGTCACCCGGTGGAGCGGCGTCACCGGCGGATGATCCGCCGGCAGGGTGAGCCGCACCGCCCGCGCCACGTGGGCGAGCACCAAGGTCGCCTCCTGCACGGAAAAGCTCTGGCCGATGCAGATCCGCGGTCCGGCCCCGAACGGAAGGTAGGCGAAGCGCTCGATCGAGTCCCTGGCCGCGCCGAAGAAGCGCTCGGGCATGAAGGCATCGGGCTCGTCCCACAGCTTGCGGTGCCGGTGCATCACCCAGGGTGCGATGATGACCGTCGAGTTGCGCGGGATCTTCACCCGCCCGATCCGGTCCTCGCGTAGAGCTTGCCGGCTCAGGAACGGCACCGGCGGGAAGAGCCGCATCGTCTCCTCCATCACCGCCTTGGTGAAGGGCAGCCGGTCGAGGCGTAGCGCGCCGTCCGGTCCCGCGGCCGCATCGACCTCCGCCTCGACCCGGTCGCGTGCGGCCTCGTCCTGCGACAGGCAGTAGAGCGCCCAGGTCAGGGCATTGGCCGTGGTCTCGTGGCCGGCGGCGATGAAGGTGACGATGTTAGCCTTCACCTCCAGGTCGGAGAGGCCGCGGCCGGTCTCCGGATCCTGGGCGGCCAGCAGCAGGGTCATCAGGTCGTGGGGGGCCTCGCCGCGGGCGAGCGCCGCCTTGCGCTGATCGAGGAGCGTATCCACCACCTCGGCGAAGAAGCGCAGAGCGGGCCGTGCCCGCAGCCGGCCGAGACGCGGCACGAAGGCGGGAAAGCCGAACACGTCGAGGGGATCGATCGGTCCGATCGATTCGAGCAGCCGGGTGATGGCGCGCCCGAGGGCGTCGGGATCGCCGGGCAAACCTTGCGTGAAGATCGTCCGCTCCAGCACGTCGAGGGTGGCGCGGGTCATCTCCAGGGCGACATCGACTGTGGCGCCGTCGCGCCGCGCCAGCCGCCGGCCGAGCCGCGCCCCGGCGGCATCCATCTGCGCGACGAAGCCGGCGACGTGGCGTGCCGAGAAGATCGGCGCGAGCGTGCGCCGCTGCAGGCGCCATTCGTCGCCCTCGGCGGTGAGCAGGCCGTCGCCGAGGCCCGGCGCCAGTACCCGCTTCTGCAGGTCGTCCTTGCGATAGTTGGCGGCGCGCTCCACCAGCAGGTAGCGCACCACGGCCGGATCGCTAACGACGGTGACGCGCCCCATCGCCGTCTCGCCCGCGACGATGAATTCTTCGAAATGCGCGTCCATCCAGGTCGCGATGGGGTTGGCGCGCACCGCCTTCAGGAAGGCGAACAGGCCGAGCGGCCGCGTCAGCGGCGGCGGCACCTTCGGGCGGAAGAGCGGGGCGTTGGTGACGGGAGCCGCGAGGGGCAGCGTATCGAGCATCTAGGGCGATCAACCTCGGCGGTGACGGAGTGTGCAATGCGTCATCGCCCGTTTCGGGCCGGCATCGCGCTCGGCATCGTGCTTCGTTAAGTAGGGCCGCATCCGAGCCAACGAAGAGGCCACGATGTCGCCGCACGAGAACCCCACCGTCGAGACGCGCACCGAGTCCGATACCTTCGGCCCGATTGAGGTGCCCGCCCACCGTTACTGGGGCGCCCAGACCCAGCGCTCGATCCAGAACTTCAAGATCGGCACCGAGCGTCAGCCGGCGCCGCTCGTGCACGCCCTCGGCATCGTCAAGCAGGCCGCCGCCCTGGTGAACAAGGATCTCGGCGCCCTCGATCCGACGATCGCCGACGCCATCGCCGCGTCGGCGGCCGAGGTCGTCGCCGGCCAGCACGACGACGAGTTCCCGCTGGTGGTCTGGCAGACGGGCTCGGGCACGCAGTCCAACATGAACGCCAACGAGGTGATCGCCAGCCTCGCTAACGAGCAGCTCGGGGGCAAGCGTGGCGGCAAGTCGCCGGTCCACCCCAACGACCATTGCAACCGCGGCCAGTCCTCGAACGACACCTTCCCCACCGCCATGCACATCGCCGTCGCCCGCGAGGTGCAGGAGCGGCTGCTGCCGGCGCTGTCGCACCTGCACGCGGCGCTCGACGCCAAGGCGAAGGAATTCGAGAGCATCGTCAAGATCGGCCGCACGCACTTGCAGGACGCGACCCCGGTCTCCCTCGGCCAGGAGTTCTCGGGCTACGCGGCCCAGGTGGCGCTCGGCGGCGCCCGCGTCGCGGCGGCTCTGCCCGGCGTGCTGGCGCTGGCGCAGGGCGGCACCGCGGTCGGCACCGGCCTCAACGCGCATCCCGAATTCGCGGACAAGTTCGCGGCCAAGGTCGCGGAGCTGACCGGGCTGCCCTTCACCTCCGCCGAGAACAAGTTCGAGGCGCTCGCCACCCACGACGCCCTCGTCTTTCTCCAGGGCGCGCTCACGGCTTTGGCCTCGGGCCTGTTCAAGATCGCCAACGACGTCCGCCTGCTCGGCTCCGGCCCGCGCTCGGGTCTCGGCGAGTTGTCGCTGCCGGAGAACGAGCCCGGCTCCTCGATCATGCCGGGCAAGGTCAACCCGACCCAGTCCGAGGCGCTGACGATGGTCTGCGCCCAGGTGATCGGCAACGGCACCACGGTGAGCTTCGCCGGCTCCCAGGGCCATTTCGAACTGAACGTGTTCAAGCCGGTGATCGCCAACGCGGTGCTGCAATCGGTACGGATCCTGGCCGATGCTTCGGTCAGCTTCACCGACAACTGCGTCGTCGGCATCAAGGCCAACACCGACCGGATCAACGATCTGCTGAACCGCTCGCTGATGCTGGTGACGGCGCTCGCGCCCTCGATCGGCTACGACAAGGCCGCCGAGATCGCCAAGACCGCCCACAAGAACGGCACCACCTTGAAGGAGGAGGCGCTGCGGCTCGGCTACGTCACGGCGGAGGAGTTCGAGCGCGTGGTGCGGCCCGAAACCATGCTGGCGCCGAGCGCGGAATAAGCGCTAGAATCGTTTCCCGGCGCGGACCCGCCGCGCCGGGCCGATCGGAGGGCTGACGCGGTGGCCGAGATCATCAATCTGCGCCAAGTGCGCAAGGCCCGTGAGAAGGCGGCGAAAGAGACCAAGGCCGCCGAGAACCGAATCCTGTTCGGCCGTCCGAAGAAGGCGAAGACGCTTGCCGAGACGCGCAAGGCCCTGGAACAGGCCCGGCACGAAGGCCACCGCCTGACCGATCCCGACAAGGAATGACGCTGGGCCCTCTGCGGGAGAACGCCAAGCGTTCGGTCATGATCGCGGGCCACCGCACCAGCGTCTCGCTGGAGGCGGAGTTCTGGAGCGCGCTGCAGGAGATCGCGCGAGCGCGCGGACAGTCGGTCCAGGCCCTGATCGGCGCCATCGATTCTGCGCGCGGGGAGCGCAATCTCTCCTCGGCGATCCGGGTGTTCGTGCTCGGCGCCTGTCGCGGCGCCTCCGGGCCCTCAGAGGGCACCCTCGCGGATGGCGCCGGGATCGGCCAGGGCGTGCAGGAGCCCGGCGGCGGAATGGGCGAAGCGTAGGGTCACCGCCTTGCGCCGGGCCGGGCTGAGCGGATGGTCCGGCGGTTCGCGCAGGATCGCCGCACCGTAGGAATCGGCGACGATGAGGCCGCATTCCTCCGGGATCAGCGTCTCCGGCACCGTCTCGGGGATCGCAAAGAAGAAGCGGTCGCAATAGTCGCGGTAATCCGGCCATTTCCGATCGGCGCGGAAGTCGGCGACGCTCGACTTGATCTCGACGATGGTGAGCCGCCCCGCCCCGCAGAGCGCGATCACGTCGGCCCGGCGCCCGTTGGCGAGGGAGAATTCCGGCAGACTCACACAGCCCATCTCGGCGAGCAACCGCCGAACGCCGCGCTGGATGTTCAGCGCGGTGGGCGATTGGCGGCGGTCGGGCGGCAGGACGATGTGGGCGAGGGCTGTGGACATACCGGGCTGGTGGCTTGCGGATGCGGCCGAATCGAGTCGGCGCATCCTGCCAGCGGGATCACGCCGGTGTCACCGGCCGCTTTGTCACAGCGCGCGAGTCACCCCGCGAAAGTCACCCTGCGAGAGCCGCCCGGATCGCCGCGAAGCCATCCGTCAGTGCCGCCGGGCCCGGTTGCAGGATCAGCGGCGATTTGATCTCGTGGATGCGCCCCTGCGCCACCGCCGGGATCGCAGACCAGCCGGGGCGGGCACGGATGCGCTCGACGTTGACGCGCTTGCCGCACCACGAGGCGAGGATGACGTCGGGCGCCGCCGCGATCACCTGTTCCGCGGTCACGATCCGGTCCTTGGCCGCCTGCGCGCGGCTGAGAAGCGGAAAGACGTCGTCCCCGCCGGCATGGCCGATCAGGTCGGAGACCCAGCCGATGCCCGAGATCATCGGCTCGTCCCATTCCTCGAAATAGACCTTGAGCCGCGGCTTGCCCGCGCTCTCGGCCTCCGCCTGCGAAAGGCGATCCTCGTAGGAGCGGGCCAGGGCCTCGGCCCGCTCGGCGGCACCGACCAGGGCGCCCAGGGTGCGGATCATCGCCAGGCAGCCGGCGACATCGCGCTGGTTGAACAGGTGGACCGCCACGCCGGCCCGGGCGAGGCTGGCGACGATCTCCGCCTGTAGATCGGAGAAGGCGAGGACGAGGTCGGGTGCGAGAGCAAGGATCTTGGGCAGATCCGCGCTGGTGAACGCCGAGACCCGCGGCTTCTCCCGGCGCACCTGCGGCGGTCGGACGGCGTAGCCCGAGACACCGACGATGCGCCGATCCTCGCCCAGCAGGTAGAGCGTCTCGACGGTCTCCTCGGTGAGGCAGACGATGCGTTCGGGCGGAAAGCGGCGCATGGGCCCTCAATAGTGCAGCCATGTCAGCAGCCCGGCGCCGGGGGCGAGCAGCACGAAAGCCCAGACGAAGGCCGAACTCCAGTTCGCGAGCTGGAACGGGATGCGGCGCAGGCCGAAGCTCCCGGCGACCAGCGGCACCACCGCCCGCGCCGGCCCGATGAAGCGGCCGATGAGGATGGCCCCGGCTCCCCAACGCCGCAGGAAGCCTTCCGCCTTTGTCGTCATCTCCGGATGTCGGCTCATCGGCCAGAGCCGCTTGATGCCGTCCTTGTAGTAGAACCCCACTTCGTAGGAGACCCAGTCTCCGAGCCCGGCGCCGATGCCGGCCCCGATCACCAGCGGCCAGAACGGCAGGTCGCTGCTGCCGATCAGCGCGCCGATGCCGAGCAGGATCGCGGTGGCCGGCACCAGCAGCGACAGGACGGCGAGGGATTCGCAGAAGGCGATCACCCCCGTCACCACCGGCGCCCATGCCTTATAGGTCTCGATGAACGTGAGGATGGACTGGCGGGCGGCGTCGAAATCCATACTCACTCCGGTAGTCGGGTCGTGTCGGGCTGAGCCGTAACGCGTCGCCGCATCGATCGGATGCGCGCGGCCGTCAGCCGCGCTATCACGGCACGCAAGCGGATACCGGAGCAGCATGAAGGTTCTGTCGATCCAGTCGCACGTCGCCTATGGCCATGTGGGCAATTCCTCCGCCGTGTTCCCGATGCAGCGGCTCGGCGTCGAGGTCTGGCCGGTCCACACGGTGCAGTTCTCCAACCACACCGGCTACGGCGAGTGGCGCGGGCGCGTCTTCGACGGACCGGCGGTGGAGGAGGTGGTGCAGGGCGTGGCCGAGCGCGGCGCGTTGAAGGACTGCGATGCCGTGCTCTCCGGCTATATGGGTTCGGCCGATATCGGCACCGCGATCCTGCGGGCGGTCGCCGCTGTGCGGGCGGCTAACCGCGAGGCGCTCTATTGCTGCGATCCGGTCATCGGCGACACCTATTCCGGCGTCTATGTCCGCCCCGGCATCGCCGACTTCATGCGGGCGCAGGCGGTGCCGGCCGCCGACATCCTGACCCCGAACCAGTTCGAACTCGACCTGATCTCGGACACGCCGAGCGACACGCTGGAGGCGGCCAAGCGCGCGGTCGCCTCGGTGCAGGCGCTGGGGCCGCGCGTCCTGCTCGTCACCTCGCTGACCACCGCCGAGACGCCTCCGGACGCGATCGACATGATGGCCGCCGAGGGCGGCGCGTTCTGGCGTGTGCGCACGCCCCGGCTCGACCTGAAAGCGGTCTCGGGGGCGGGCGATGCGGTCGCCGCGCTCTATCTCGTGCATTACCTGCGCACACGCTCGGCGGCCCTGGCGCTCGGCATGGCGGCGGCCTCGATTCACGGACTGCTGCGGCGGACCGCCGAGGCCGGCTCGGAGGAGCTGCTGACCGTCGCCGCCCAGGACGAGTTCGTCGCGCCGAGCGCGGCTTTCCCGGTCGAGAGCGTCTGACGCTGTAAAGGAGCCGTGATGCTGGAACGCCGCTTCGCCACCCTCGACGTGTTCACCGACACGCCGCTCGCCGGAAACCCGCTCGCGGTGGTGCTCGATGCCGAGGGGCTCACTGATGCGGCGATGCAGGCCATCGCCCGCGAGTTCAACCTCTCGGAGACGGTCTTCGTCCTGCCGCCGGAGGAGCCGCGCCACCGGGCGCGCCTGCGCATCTTCACGCCCGCGCGCGAACTTCCCTTCGCCGGCCACCCGACGGTCGGCACCGCCGTGCTTCTCGCCCTGCGCGATCGGGCCGAGCGGCAGGCGGTCGGTCTGGCCGATGCCGCCGCCTTCGGGCTGGAGGAGGGGATCGGCATCGTCTCCTGCGTCGTCGAGGCGGCCGAGGACGGTCGCAGCGCCCGCGCCCGTTTCAAGCTGCCGGTCCTGCCGACCTATCTCGGCGACGCTCGCGCGAACGATGCGCTTGCCGGAGCCCTCGGATTGAAGCCGGGCGACATCGGCTTCAACCGCCATCAGCCGAGCCGCCACGGCGCCGGGCCCTTCTTCACCTTCGTGCCGCTGTCTTCCACCGAGGCGCTGACGCGGGCCCGGCTCGATGCCGCCCGGTTCGAGCGCCTTTTCCCGCAGGCGCAGGCCGATGCGCTCTATCTCTACGCCCTCGACCCGGAGGGGCTCGGGCATCGCTATCAGGCACGGATGTTCGCGCCGCATCTCGGGGTCGCCGAAGACCCAGCGACGGGCAGCGCCGCTGCGGCCTTCGCCGGCGTGCTGATGCAGTTCGAGCCGCTGGGGGAGGGCACCCACGACGTGGTGATCCGCCAGGGCGCCGCCATGGGCCGGCCGAGCACGATCGACCTCCAACTCGTCATCGATGAGGGCATGCTGCGTTCCGTCGAGATCGGCGGACAGGCGGTGGTGGTGAGCGAGGGCGTGCTGCGTGTCGGTTGAGATCGCGGCGCAGGCCGCACCCGGCTTCAGCATCACGCCGCTCCGGCGCGTCGCGGCCCGGCGCGTCGAGCACGACTGGGCCTGGGCGTGCGACAATGCGGAGGCGATCGACCGCAACTGGGAGCGGCGCAAGGCGAAGACGCCGGGCCTGTTCGACGGTCCGGTCTATCTCGCCAGCGGATGCGCGATCGCGGAGGATGCCTGCGAGGCGAGCCTGTTCGAGGTGCGCTACTCCCGCTTCATCGCCTTCCGCGACGCGGGCGTACCCGACGCGCTGGTCGCCAACGCCTTCGCGGCGATCGTCCCGCATAGCCGCGACGGGGCGGTGCTGCTCGGCGTGATGGGCGCCCACACCGCCAATGCCGGCCAGATCTACTTCCCCTGCGGTACCCCCGATCCGGGTGACCTGCGGGGGGACGGCACGATCGATCTCGCCGGCAGCGCGGAGCGTGAGTTCCTGGAGGAAACCGGCCTGACCCTGCCCGAGGGAGCGGAGGAGGAATGGGTGCTCCTGCGCGGCGACGGCCAGCTCGCCTTCCTGCGCCCTGTGCGCTTCGACGCCGACGCCGAGACCCTGAAAGCTCGCATCGAAGCCCATCGCGGGCATGAGGACGAGCCGGAGCTCGCCCGTAGCGTCATCGTCCGTTCCCGGGCCGATATCGACGCTGCCCGGATGCCGGGATACGTCCAGGCCTATCTCGCGAGCGTCTTCCCGGCGTGAGGGGCGGACCTCAACGGTAACCGTAACGGGCCTTGGCCGCCGCGAGCAGGTTCATCGCCTCACCCTCGCGACCGGCGGCACAGGCGGCCTCGGCTTTGGAGAGATCGGCACCGAAGCGCGCGCCGACCGGTGCGGAGAGGTCGCCCGTCTTCACGTCGGTCGCGACGATGGCCTGGGTGCGCGCGACGCTCGGACCGCAGCCGGTGCCGGTCGGCAGGGGCGCAACCGCCGCAGCGGGCGCGGCCGGCACAGTCGCCACCGGGGGCGGCGCGCTCGACTGGCAAGCGCTCAGGGTGCAGCCGAGGGCGGCGATCAGGACGGCTCGGAAAAGCGGCGCGGGCACGACAGGTCTCTCCGATCATGAGAGGGGTAAGTTCGGTGCAGCCAAGCTTGGCCGCAGGGTTGTGCGCCGGGTTCGATGAAACGGTCAATCGCAGGGCTGCCCCGCGCTTGTCACGATCCCCGCCAATCGGTACAGAACGCCACCCTGGTCGCAGGCGGTTTGCCGGCGTGTCAGCCTCTGAGGAGAATCGAGCGTGGCCCCTGGCCGCTCCGTGCAGACGAACGACGGCGCCGCCTCCGCGGCCGCGTCGTCCTGCGCGCTCATTCTCGTAGGCCTGCTTCTTAGCCGCCCCTGAGGGCCGTCCGGGCGCGACCGCCTGGGCTCTCAGGGGGTGCCGCTCGTCCACCGGAAGACAGGTTTTCCGGCGCCGCTCCCGAGGAGTCGAGCGCGCCGGCTGCGAGGAACGAAGACCCATGGCGAACACCACTGAGAGCGCGAAGGACCGCGTCGTCATCTTCGACACGACGCTGCGCGACGGCGAGCAATGCCCCGGCGCCACCATGACCCTCGACGAGAAGCTGGCGGTAGCCGAGCTGCTCGACGCCATGGGCGTCGACATCATCGAGGCGGGCTTCCCCATCGCCTCCAACGGCGATTTCGAGGCCGTCTCCGAGATCGCCCGGCGCACCAAGCGCGCGACCATCGCCGGCTTGGCCCGCGCCATCCCCGCCGACATCGCCCGCGCGGGCGAGGCGGTGCGTCATGCGAAAGCCGGTCGCATCCACACCTTCGTCTCGACCTCGGCGATCCACCTCGCCCACCAGATGCGCAAGACGCAGGACGAGGTGATCGAGATCATCCTGAAGACCGTGACCCAGGCCCGCGACCTCGTCGAAGACGTGGAATGGTCGGCCATGGACGCGACCCGCACCGACATCGACTATCTCTGCCGTTGCGTCGAGGCCGCGATTCGCTCGGGCGCGACCACCATCAACCTGCCCGACACGGTGGGCTACGCCACGCCGCAGGAATACGGCGCGATGTTCCGCCAAGTGCGCGAGCGCGTACCGAACTCGGACAAGGCGATCTTCTCGGTCCACTGCCACAACGATCTCGGGCTCGCGGTGGCGAACTCGCTCGCAGGTCTCGAGGGCGGCGCCCGGCAGATCGAGTGCACGGTCAACGGTATCGGCGAGCGGGCCGGCAACGCCGCGCTCGAAGAGATCGTCATGGCGATCCGCACCCGCGCCGACGTGATGCCCTACGACACCGGCATCGACACGACGATGCTGACCCGCGCCTCGAAGCTCGTCAGCCATGCGGCGAACTTCCCCGTGCAGTACAACAAGGCCATCGTCGGCCGGAACGCCTTCGCCCACGAGAGCGGCATCCATCAGGACGGCATGCTCAAGCATTCCGAGACCTACGAGATCATGACCCCGGCCTCGGTCGGGCTCTCCAAGACCTCGCTGGTGATGGGCAAGCATTCCGGGCGCGCCGCGTTCAAGTCGAAGCTGGCCGAACTCGGCATCTCACTGTCCGACAACCAGTTCCAGGACGTGTTCGAGCGCTTCAAGGATCTGGCCGACCGCAAGAAGCACGTCTACGACGAGGATATCGAGGCGCTGGTGGACGAGAAGCTCGCCACCGCCCACGACCGCATCAAGCTGCTCTCGCTCTCGGTGATCGCCGGCACCCGCGGGCCGCAGCGCGCGACGATGAAGATCGAGATGGACGGCCGCACCTTCACCGAGGAGGCGGACGGCAACGGTCCCGTGGACGCGGTGTTCAACGCCATCCACGAGATCGTGCCGCATGACGCGGTGCTCGAACTCTATCAGGTCCACGCCGTGACCGAGGGGACCGACGCCCAGGCGGAGGTCTCGGTCCGCCTCAAGGCCGGCGAGCGCTCGGTGACGGCCCGCGGCGCCGACCCGGACACGCTGGTGGCCTCGGCCAAGGCCTATCTGTCGGCCTTGAACAAGCTCTCGGCGGCCTCCGTGCGGCTGCATGCGCAGCACGCGGCGGTGGTTTAGCCGTCGCTCGTCCCACCCGATCCCCTCATCCTGAGGTGCCGCGAAGCGGCCTCGAAGGAGGGCTCCAGAAGGCGCGCGATCTCTGGAAGCCTCCTTCGAGGCTCCGCTTCGCTCCGCACCTCAGGATGAGGGCGTGTTTTGGATGACCGGTCGAACGGCCGGTCGGATTCGAAAAGTCCAAGAAATGCCCGCCTATCGCTCCCGCACCACCACCCACGGCCGCAACATGGCCGGCGCCCGCGGCTTGTGGCGCGCCACCGGCATGAAGGATTCGGATTTCGGCAAGCCGATCATCGCGGTGGTGAACTCGTTCACGCAGTTCGTGCCGGGCCACGTTCACCTGAAGGATCTGGGTCAGCTCGTCGCCCGCGAGATCGAGCAGGCGGGCGGCGTCGCCAAGGAGTTCAACACCATCGCGGTCGATGACGGCATCGCCATGGGTCATGACGGGATGCTCTACTCGCTCCCGTCGCGCGAACTGATCGCCGATTCCGTCGAGTACATGGTCAACGCGCATTGCGCCGATGCCATGGTCTGCATCTCGAATTGCGACAAGATCACCCCCGGCATGCTGATGGCGGCCCTGCGCCTCAACATCCCGGCGGTCTTCGTCTCCGGCGGCCCGATGGAGGCCGGCAAGGTCGTGATGAACGGCGTCACCCGCAAGTTCGACCTCGTCGACGCCATGGTGGCGGCGGCCGACGACCGGGTCTCCGACGAGGACGTCGCGGTGATCGAGCGCTCGGCCTGTCCGACCTGCGGCTCGTGCTCGGGCATGTTCACCGCCAATTCCATGAACTGCCTCACCGAGGCGCTCGGCCTGTCGCTGCCCGGCAACGGCTCGACGCTGGCGACGCATGCCGACCGCAAGCGCCTGTTCGTCGAGGCCGGTCACCTCATCGTCGATCTGGCCCGTCGCCACTACGAGCAGGACGATGCCAGCGTCCTGCCCCGCGCGATCGCCTCCATGGCCGCCTTCGAGAACGCGATGACCCTCGACATCGCCATGGGCGGCTCGACCAACACGGTACTGCATCTGCTTGCCGCCGCGCATGAGGGCGAGGTGCCCTTCACCATGGCCGATATCGACCGGCTCTCGCGTCGCGTCCCGGTGCTGTGCAAGGTCGCTCCGGCGGTCGCGAACATCCACATGGAGGACGTGCACCGGGCCGGCGGCATCATGGGCATCCTGGGGGAGCTCGACCGCGCCGGTCTCATCGATCGCTCCGTCGGCAATGTCGGCTCGGGCACGCTCGGCGCGGCGCTCGATCGCTGGGACGTGAAGCGGACCCAGAGCCCGTCGGTGCAGGAGTTCTTCCGCGCCGCGCCGGGCGGCGTGCCGACCCAAATCGCCTTCAGCCAGGCCTCGCGCTGGGACGAGCTCGATCTCGACCGCGAGGCGGGCGTCATCCGCGATGCCGAGCATGCCTACTCGAAGGACGGCGGCCTGGCCGTCCTCTACGGCAACCTCGCCGAGGACGGCTGCATCGTGAAGACCGCGGGCGTCGATTCCTCGATCCTGACCTTCACCGGCACCGCCCACGTGTTCGAGAGCCAGGACGCGGCGGTGGACGGCATCCTCAACGGCCGGGTCAAGGCGGGCGAGGTCGTGCTGATCCGCTACGAGGGCCCGCGCGGCGGCCCCGGCATGCAGGAGATGCTCTATCCGACGAGCTACCTGAAATCGAAGGGCCTCGGCAAAGCCTGCGCGCTGGTCACCGACGGCCGCTTCTCAGGCGGCTCCTCGGGCCTCTCCATCGGCCACGTCTCCCCTGAAGCCGCCGAGGGCGGCCTGATCGGCCTCGTGGAGCAGGGCGATCCCATCGAGATCGACATCCCGAACCGGCGCATCCACCTCGCCGTGGACGAGGCGGTGCTGGCTCAGCGCCGAGCCGCCCGCGACGCCGAGGGTTGGCGCCCGGCCGAGCCCCGAAAGCGCAAGGTCAGCACGGCGCTGCGCGCCTACGCCATGCTCGCCACCAGCGCCGCCAAGGGCGCCGTGCGGCGGATCGAAGAGTAGGAAGGGAACAGGCCCTGGACCAGGCAGCGATCCTCATGCGGAGGTGCCCGCACAGCGGGTCCCGAAGCACGGCGCGCGGCTGATCCAGGCTCCGCCGCGTCGCTCGACGCGATGGCGGGACCGGCGCAGCGTCCTTCGCGGCCGAGCGGACGCTCGGCGCCTCAGCCTGAGGAGCCCGGTTGCCCCGTCAGCGATGGGATATGCGGCCCCTCGCGCATCGGGCACGGATCACGCATAGACGCGTTCTCAGGCGGAGCTTCGCTCCGGATGGGAGAGACGTCGGACCCATGCAGATCGCCACCCCCTACCTGATGTTCCTCGGCGACGTGCCAGACCGGCTCGCCGCCAAGACCGCCTACGGCATCAATGACTGGCGGCCGGAATGGTGCGTCGGCCAGCTCCGGATGGAGGGTTGCGCGGCCGATCTCGGCATTCCCGATCTGACCCTGGAAGAGGCCGTCGCCAAGGGCTGCAAGACGATGGTCGTCGGCGTCGTCAATGCCGGCGGCGTGCTGCCCGAGCACTGGGTCAAGGAGATCGTCGCGGCCCTGAATGCCGGGCTCGACGTGGCGAGCGGATTGCACGTGCGCCTCGGCTCGATCCGCGCCATCGCCGAGGCCGCCGAGCGCAACGGCCGCGCCCTCCATGACGTTCGCCACACCACCGAGACCTTCCCCACCGGCAAGGGGACGAAGCGCCCCGGACGCCGCCTGCTCACCGTCGGCACCGATTGCTCGGTCGGCAAGAAGTACACCGCGCTGGCCCTGGAGCGCGGCATGCGCGAGCGCGGCTTCGACGCGGATTTCCGCGCCACCGGCCAAACCGGCGTGTTCATCTCCGGCCGGGGTGTCGCCATCGATGCGGTGGTGGCCGATTTCATTTCCGGCGCCGTCGAATGGGTCGCGCCGGCCGCCGAACCGAATCACTGGGATCTGATCGAGGGTCAAGGCTCGCTGTTCCACCCCTCCTTCGCTGGCGTCAGCCTCGGTCTGCTGCACGGGGCACAGGCCGACGCCTTCGTCGTCTGCCACGAGCCGACCCGCAGCCGCATGCGCGGAGTGGAAGCCGGTCTGCCCTCGATCCAGGAGGTCATCGACCTGACGGTTCGCTGCGGCGCGCTCACGAATCCGAAGATCCGCCCGGTCGGCATCGCCGTGAACACGCAGGCGCTGAGCGAGGCGGAGGCCCGCACGGTCCTGCGCGAGGCCGAGACCGCCTATGGTCTGCCCGCCACCGATCCCGTGCGATTCGGGGTCGAGGCCATCGTCGACCGCATCGCCGCCGAGTTCCCGGCCTGAGGGAGGAGAGCCGATGCCGCGTCTGACCGTTGCCGTCGAGCGTTTCCCCATCGCCGGGGCCTTCACGATCTCCCGGGGAAGCCGCACCGAGGCGGTCGTCGTCGTCGCCACCCTTGAGGAGGGTGGTGTGCGGGGCAGGGGGGAGTGCGTGCCCTATGCCCGCTACGGAGAAAGTGTGGAGAGCGTCGCCGCCGCCCTAGAGGAGCAGACGGGATGGATCGCCGGGGGCGGAAGCCGCTTCGACCTCGCCGACCGGATGAAGCCGGGTGCTGCCCGCAACGCCCTCGATTGCGCCCTATGGGATTTCGAGGCGAAGCGCACCGGCAGGCCGGCTCACGAGCTGGCCGGCCTTTCGGCGCCGGGGCCGGTCACCACCGCCTATACCCTGAGCCTCGGCGATCCCGAGGCGATGGAGGAGGCGGCCCGCAACGCAGCGCATCGGCCGCTCTTGAAGGTGAAGCTCGGCGGCGAGGGCGATCCCGAACGGATCGCGGCTGTGCGCCGCGGCGCGCCGGACTCTCGCCTCATCGTCGATGCCAACGAGGCGTGGCGGGCGGAAACGATCGAGCAGAATCTGGCGGCCTGCGCGGCGGCGAACGTCGGCCTGATCGAGCAGCCGCTGCCGGCGGGCGACGACGGCCTCCTGGCCGAGATCGACCGCACCATCCCGATCTGCGCCGACGAGAGCCTGCACGACCGCGCCGGACTCGACGCCCTGGCCAAGCGCTACGACGCGATCAACATCAAGCTCGACAAGGCCGGCGGCCTGACCGAGGCGCTGAAGCTCGCCCATGAGGCGCGGGCACGCGGCTTCGAGATCATGGTCGGCTGCATGGTCGGCTCGTCGCTCGCCATGGCGCCCGCGATGCTGCTCGCGCATCACGCGGCTTACGTCGATCTCGACGGGCCGCTGCTGCTCGCCCGGGACCGGGAGCCGGGGCTGCGCTACGAGGGCAGTACGGTCTATCCGCCGCTGCCCGACCTGTGGGGCTGATCCCGGCTAAGGCTTACTGCACCGTGTGCAGCGCCAGCGACGGGGCGACGGATTCGTTGAGGCGCAGACGGGCGTCGAGGATCGGCTCGGCGGGCTCCTCGGCCTGCTGCGCGGCGAGGTCGGCGATGGCCTGATACTGGCTTAGGCGCCGGTCGATCATGCCATCGAGCTTCTCGTGGACTTCCGCCACCGTGAGGCTGCGGCGTTTGCCCCCGTCCTTCGCGGTGAAGATGGCGCGGTTGGCCCGGGCGGCGCGCCCGAAGGCGGCCTTGGCCACCTTGTCCGGATCCTCGGCGCTGAGCGTGAGGAACTTGCCGGCGCTCGCCGTGCCGAGGAAATGCGCGAGGTAGAGTTCGGTGGTCTTCAGTTCGCGGCCGATCCGGGCCTCGATCCGGCTGCGGTCGCGCTTGATCAGCTCGCCCGCCATCAGGCCTGAGACGTAGGCATCGTTGCGCAGGTCGAGCACGCGCTTGCGCACGGCCGCATCGGCGATGGTGATGCTCGAGCCGTGGCCCTTCACGGCGGCGGCCTCAGCCGCGAGCCCGTGCTTGGCACCGTACTGCCGGATCATCTCGAGCCAGGTGCCGGTAACGAACTGGAATAGCCCCTGCGCCGAGGAGGCGGACGACTTCACCCCGGTGTCGAAACTCGATTCCTTGTCGGCGAGCGCCATCATGTAGACGGGATCGACGCCGGTCACCTCGGAGGCCTTCAGGATCGTTTCCACTAGCGCGCGCGGCACGCTCATCTCGCCGAAGCGCAGGGTTTCGTCCTCGTCCTGGCGCGGAAGCGCGAATGCGGTCTGCATGCGGTCGATCGAGGCGGTCAGTCCGCCATCCTGGCCGAGCAGCGCGATGCCGCCCCATTCCGCCTCGGCCCCGGCGGGACGGAGATCGGCACGCACCATGGCCGGGATCGATAGCCCGGCTTGCGTGTTCTCATAGGCGGACACGGGAAACGGCGCGGCCAGCAGCAGGGTCACGCTGGCGGTGACGGCTGCGACACCGCGCACGAACGGCGAACGCGCACGCTTCTGCCGCGATGCGGCTTCGGTGCTGGCATTCGACCCGCACGGCACGAGTCGGCTCACGTCGTCGGCGCGGTGCGCCGGCTCCGGGTAAACCCCCATCGGTCTTCCTTGTTGATGCCTCGGCGTTCTTTTGTGCCGGGCTTCGTTTTGACCGGCGGAGGTTTCGCCGCCGGGTGTGACCACAATGGGACCACCTCGTGATCCAAACGTGTTCCCGTTAATGGGGCATTAAGCCATTGAATTTACGATATATTAACCGTTCGGTGCTGGGCCGGCGCCGAACTGCCTGCGGCAAAGATGGCAGGCGAGGGCCTGGAACGCTCTAGATCAGTCACAGTTGTCATGGGCCGCGCGGCGGTCAGTTAGGGCTCATCCTAAGGCGTCAGCGCCACCACAACAGAAAGTCGAGTTCCCATGGGCATTCAGACCGGTCGACGCGTCGGAGTGGCGTTCGTTGGCATGGGCGGCGCCGTCGCGACGACGGCCATCGCCGGCATCGAAACCATCAAATCCGGTTCGAACCGTCTGGATGGCCTGCCCCTCGCCGGCGTTTCGGTCGCCGGACTGGCTGACTACAAGGATCTCGTTTTCGGCGGCTGGGATCTGAACGGCGACGACCTCGCCTCCGCCGCCACCGGGCACGGCGTTCTGACCCGCGAGGACATCGAGAACGGCGCCCAGGCGCTCAAGGGCATCACGCCCTGGCCGGCGGTCGGCTCGGCCAAGTTCTGCAAGAACATCGACGGCGCCAACCGCATCGTCGCCAAGGATCATCGCGAGACTGTCTCGGTCATCGCCAACGACCTCAACCGCTTCCGCAAGGAGAGCAATCTCGACGACGTGGTGGTGATCAACCTCGCCTCGACCGAGCGCTGGCCCGACCTCGCCGAACCGGTGCTGAACTCGGCCGAAGCCTTCGAGAAGGGGCTGGATTCGAGCGACGAGTCGATCTCGCCCGCGATGCTCTACGCCTACGCGGCCATCAAGAGCGGCGTGCCCTACGCCAACTTCACGCCCTCGATCGCCGCCGACGTGCCGGCCCTGATGGAATTGGCCCGCGAACTCAACGTGCCGGTGGCCGGCAAGGACGGCAAAACCGGGCAGACCATGATGAAGACGGTGCTGGCCCCCGCGCTGAAGGCGCGCCAGCTCCACGTGGACGGCTGGTTCTCGACCAACATCCTCGGCAACCGTGACGGCCTCGCCCTGAACGACCCGAACTCGCTGCAGTCGAAGCTCAACACAAAGGGCACGGTGCTCGATTCGATCCTCGGCTACCCGGTCGAGGATCACTTGGTCCACATCCACTATTACCGCCCGCGCGGCGACGACAAGGAAGCCTGGGACAACATCGACGTCACCGGCTTCATGGGCCAGCGGATGCAGATCAAGGTGAACTTCCTCTGCAAGGACTCGATCCTCGCCGCGCCACTCGTCATCGAGATCGCCCGCGTGCTGGATCTTGCCAAGTCCCGCGGCGACGGCGGCGTGCAGGAGCAGCTCTCCACCTTCTTCAAGGCGCCGATGGTGAAGAACGGGCACGGGCCGGAGCACGATTTCGGCAAGCAGCAGCGGATGCTGTTCGACTGGCTGGGCGCGCAGCAGTAAGGGCCCGCGCCCGTGGCGGGTTTTTCGGAAACCGGACCGGCAGCCCCCGTCGCGTTGCGGGAACTGCTGGTCGAACTCGGCGATCTCAAGCGCGTCCGCTCGGCCGGCCGCGCGGGCTCGATCGCCGAGCGCCTATTCGCGCAGGGGTGGGCGACACTGACCGGTGGGGCCGCACCGGAAACGGTCGCCTTCGACATCACGGCGAAGGCGCTTGCCGCCGCGCGGCTCTGCGATCTCGACGCGGCGTTTCTCGCTGCTGCCGGGCTCGATGAGGCTCAGGCCGCCGACATTCTGGTCGCCGGGCTCGATGCCGTCTCCGGGCCGGTCGAGGCCGGTCTGCGTGATCGTCTGCGGGCCTGTCTGCGCGAGCCCGTCGCTCTCTCGTCCGGGCCGGTGCCGGCCTTCGTCGGCGCCCTTGCACAGCAGCCGCGGGCGGGCGTGACCTGTCCCGGCAAGCCGCGCATCCTGCTGGAGCCGCCGGAGAACCATGCCGAGCACTGCCTCGTCGTGGCGGTCTACGGCGTGCTGCTGAGCCCGTTCTACCGCGCGGACCCGACCACGGTCTTCCTGGCGGCGATGGCGCATCACTTCCACAATGCGGCGATGCCCGATGCCGGCTTCACCGGCGAGATGCTTCTGGGCGATCACCTCTGGCCGATCGTCGGCCGATGCTCGGAATGGGCGCTGGACGAGCTGGAGCCGCCGTTGCGCGAGACCGTCCGCGCCGCCCGACTCGTCCTGCCGGACGATGCGACGGCCGAGGGCCGGGCCTTCCACGCCGCCGATTCCATCGACCGGGTGCTTCAGATCGCCCAGCATCTCCGCGCGGCCACGCTGACGATGGACACCGTGCTCGGCGAGATGGAACTGGTCCATGCCGGGCCGGTCAAGGCTTTCCAGGATCGCGTTCTGACCGATATGCGCATCCCGTGACGTCCCGCGCTGCCCGGCAGACCTCAGGATCATGATCCCCTTCGATCTCCTCTCGCCGGAGACCGGCCATCCGCTGAAGGCCGACGGCGCGCATGCCCTGCGCGACGTCGAGACCGGGGCGCGCTGGCCGGTCGTCGATGGCATTCCCTACCTTCGCACCGGCCGCGACAGCCTCGTCGCCGCCGCCCTCGACCATCTCGACGCCGGCCGTGTGGAGGACGCTCTCGTCCTCCTGCTGGCCGATCAGGACGATTGGTGGAACGGCCCGCCGGCCGATCCCGAAGCCTTGCGCCGTCTGGTGCGGGAGCGCGAGACCGCCACCCTGCGGCAGGCGGTGGAGTGGCTCGGCTGGGGCCGCGTCGGCGACTACTTCGTCAATCGCTGGACCGACCCGACCTTCCTCGCCGGCCTGAGCCTTCTGGAAGCGCACTGGAACAGTCCTGTCTGCGCGTTTGAACTCGCCTGCGGCATCGGCCACTACCTGCGCGAGCTGAAGCGGCGTGGTGTGAAGGTCGCGGGCGCGGATGTGGTCTTCGCCAAGCTCTGGGTCGCCCGGCACTGGGTCGTCGGCGGGAAGGCGCAGCTCGTCTGCTTCGATGCCGCCTCGGCCCATTGGCCGATCCCGGAAGCGCCCGTCGATCTCGTGATCTGCAACGACGCCTTCTACTTCCTCGACGACAAGCCCGGCCTCCTCGCCTGCCTGCGTCAGACGGCCGGGGAGGAGGGCTGGCTCGCCCTCAGCCACATCCACAACAGCGGCCAGCCGGGCTTCTCGGCCGGAAAGGCGATCTCGTCCGCCGAGATCGAGGAGCTGTTCCCGGATGGGCTCGTCTACGACGACGCCGAGCTGACCCGAGCCCTCGTCGAAGCGCGCGCCCCGCAGCCGCGCGAGCCGCGTGACCTCCGGAGCTGCGAAGCCTTTTCCGTGGTGGCCGGGCCCGGCATGCGGCCGGCCCCGCGTGCACTCATCGACGGCATCACCCTGCCGCCGGCCGATGCGAGGCTTCATCTCAATCCGCTCTACGCGCCCGAGGACGGGGGTTTCGCGATCCGCTGGCCCTCCGAGCGCTACGAGGCCGAGTACGCCGCGCAGGCGACCTACCCGCTGCACTCGGAGGGCCCGGAGGCCATCGACTGGACCGGCAAGCCCGATGCGCCCGACGCGGCGCGGGTGCGCCGCCGCGAATATGTCGATCTGCCGGAGCGTTGGTGATGGCGGAAAGCGTCGGCTGGGGCATCGTCGGGTATGGCTGGGTCGCCCGCGACTACATGGCGCCCGGCATCCGCGCCGCGGGGCACCGCCTCGTCGCGGTGGCCGATCCCGGGGCGGATTCGCGCGCTGCGGCCGAGGCCGAGGGCGCGTGCGCGCATGCCGACCTCGCGGGGCTGATCGCCGAGCCGGCGGTCGAGGCGGTCTATGTCGCAACTCCCAACCACCTGCATCGCGGCGCCGTCGAGGCGCTCTGTGCCGCCGGCAAGGCGGTGCTCTGCGAGAAGCCGATGGCCGCCGCGCTGTCCGACGCCGAGGCGATGGCGGCGGCGGTGCGCAAGACCGGCGCCTTCTACGGCACCGCCTTCGACCAGCGCCACCATCCCGGCCACCGCGCCATGCGCGACCTCATCCGCGACGGGCGTCTCGGCACGGTGACGGCGGTGCGCATCGTCTATGCCTGCTGGCTCGACCGGGCCTGGACCTCGTTCCAGGGCCAGGACAACTGGCGCATCGACCCGGCCCAGGCCGGTGGCGGCGCCTTGATCGATCTCGCGCCTCACGGCATCGACCTCGTCGATTTCCTGCTCGGCGAGCCCATCGCCGAGATCGCGGCCCTGACCCAGGCGCGGGCGCAGGATTACTCGGTCGATGACGGCGCGCTGCTGATCGGCCGCACCAATTCGGGCGCGCTTGCTCAGCTCAACGTCGCCTACAACTGCCCCGACGCGCTGCCGCGACGCCGGCTCGAAGTCGTCGGCACCAGGGGCATGCTGACGGCGACCGACACGATGGGCCAGACCGCGGGCGGCACCGTCACCTTTACGGACGGTTCGAACGGCCGAAGCGAAGACATCGAATTCGACAAGGCCGCCTCGCCCTTCCTCGAACAGGTGCGCGCCTTCGGCCGTGCCCTGCGCGATCCCGCCGCCCGCGTTGCCTGGGACGCCGAGCGCGACCTTCACACCATGCGCCTGATCGCCCGCGCCTACGCGGCGGCGGGCAAACCGGCCGGCCGCGACGCGGCCTGACGCAATTTGGGAGGAGACCGGCTCATCCAATCAAAGTCCTCATCCTGAGGTGCCGCATGAGCGGCCTCGAAGGATCCTCCAGATCTCGCGCGGTTACTGGAAGATCCTTCGAGGCTCCGCTTCGCTTCGCACCTCAGGATGAGGACGCGAGTTGGATGAATATCGGCGAGCCGCAAACAGGGTAACGATGACAGCGACCGACGCCCTCGACCGGGACGACCGCGCCCACCACCCGAGCCTCGCAGCCCCGCGCCCGTACCGCCGCGGCGCCTCGCGGCGGATCGAGGGCCTGCCCGAGCGGCTGCCCGAGGCCGTGCGGGCCTATCTCGACGTGCTGCCCGAAGGGCGCGTCGTCGGCTTCAACCTCGCCGGGCTCGACCGCACCGGTATCCCGGTCTGGTTCGTCGCGCTCTTCCTCGACGATCCGTTCTATGTCGGCGCCATGCCCTCCGGCATCGGCTACGGCGCCACCGACGACGAGGCGCTGATCGGCGCGGTGGCCGAGATCGCCGAGAACCTGATGCCCTCCGTCGCCCTGCTGCCGCGCAAGGGCGACAATCAGGCCTCCGTCTCCTATGCCGATCTCGTGCGGGTCTACGGCGCAGGCTCCGTCGCCGATCCGCTCACCCTCTGTCTGCCGGCCGGCTCCCCCGTGGGCCGCGACACGCCGCTCGACTGGACCAAGGCGATCCGCGCCCGCACCGGCGAATCCGTCTGGATGCCGCTAGACATCGCCGCGACCGACTATTTTGAGCTGCGCCAGGGCTACCAGCCGTTCACCAACCTCATCACCAACGGCCTCGGCGCCGGCCCGGACGTCGCCTTCGCCCTCGGCCACGGCTTGCTCGAACTGCTCCAGCGCGACGGCAACGGTCTGCTGTTTCGCGCGCTCGACCAGGGCGTGATGCTCGACCTCGACGGGATCGGTCCCGAGACCTGCGGCATGCTCGACCGGCTGGAAAGCCTCGGCATCCGGGCTCTGCCGAAATTCGCCACCGACCAGTTCGGCCTCACCAACCTCTACGTCGTCGGCTACGACGAGGATCCGGCGCGCACGCCCGCGCCGATCGCCCTCTCGGCCTGCGGCGAGGCCTGCGACCCCGACCGCGAGCGGGCACTTCGGAAGGCCCTGCTGGAATTCCAGGCCGCGCGGGTGCGAAAAACCTTCGGGCACGGGCCGCTGGCGCTGGCGGACACCGTGGCGCCGCCCGGCTACGTCGAATCCTTCATCCAGAAGGCGCTGCCGAGCCTCGATCTGGAAGAGAGCCGCGCGCTCCAGGCGATGCTGGCCTGGATCGACCTGTCCTCGGCCGAACTGCGCGAGGTTCTGAGCAAGACGGTCTATTCCGAGCGCAGCACGAAGGCGTTCTCGGAATTGCCGACGACCTCCGCACCGGACGGACATGCCCGCGGCCGTATCGCGCGCGAGCGGTTGGAAGAGGCCGGTTTCGACGTGCTCTACGTCGATTGCTCGCCGCCCGACGGTGGCATCGGCGTGGTCAAGGCGATCGTGCCGGGGCTCGAGGTGGAGACCATGAGCTATTACCGCATCGGCGAGCGCAACACGCGCAAGCTGATCGAGCGCGAGCATCCGCTGATCCGCTTCGGCACGGCGAGCGAGACTCTTCTGCCCGTCCGCCTGACGCCGGAGGCGATCGAGCGCTTCGGCGGCCAGCCCCTCTTCGACGTGGCGCTCGCGGAAGAAATCGTCGGCTCGCATTACCCGCTCTACCGTGAGCCGGAATCGCATCACGCGCCGTTCCGCTACGAGCGCCAGGGCCGCCGGGCCGAGCGGAGGACGGCATGAGCCTGCGTTTCGCCTATAACACCAACGGCACCGCCAACCACCGCATCGAGGACGCGATCCGCCTCATCAAGGATGCGGGCTATGACGGCGTCGCGCTGACCCTCGACATCCACCACCTCGATCCCTTCGCCGAGAACTGGGTTGTCGAGGCCGATCGCATTGCCAGCATCCTGAACCGGCTCGAACTCGGCTCGGTGATCGAGACCGGCGCCCGTTTCCTGCTCGATCCGACTGCCAAGCACGAGCCGACCCTGGTGACGGCCGACGCGGCGGGCCGCGCACGGCGCGTCGGCTTCCTGAAGCGGGCGATCGAGATCGGCCGCATCCTGAATTCGGAAGCGGTGTCGTTCTGGGCCGGCGTGCCGAAGGCGGGCGTCGACCATGGCGAGGCCCGCGGCTGGCTGATCGAGGGCCTGCGCGAAGTGGCTGACTTCGCCGCCGAAAAGGGCGTCGTGGCCGCGCTCGAACCCGAGCCCGGCATGCTCATCGAGACGCTGGACGACTTCGCCGGTCTGGACATCCCCGGCCTGTCGCTCGCCCTCGATACCGGGCACTGCCTCGTCACGGGGGAGCGCGACCCGGCCGAGGCCGTCCACGAATTCGCCCCGCGCCTCGGCACCGTGGCGATCGAGGATATGAAACGCGGCGAGCACATCCATCTTCCCTTTGGCGAGGGCGACATGGATGTGCCGACCGTGCTCGATGCACTCGACGCCGTCGGCTTCCAAAAGCTCGTCTGCGTGGAGCTGTCGCGGGATTCGCACCGCGCCGACGTCATGGTTGGCCAAGCCCTCGAATTCCTGCGCACCTGCCGCCGTCCGGGCCCCGGCCTGCCGGCGCCGGACACCGCGCCGCGCGAGACCGCCGTTCCGGGAATGCCGAACCCATGACAAGCGACGGACACAGCGACCTGCCATGAGAATCTGCTTCGTCAGCCGCCGCTACTTCCCGGCGATCTCCGGCATGAGCGTCTACGCGCAGAACCTCCTGCGCGAGGTCGCGGCCGCCGGCCACGATGTGACGATGATCTCGCAGTACCGGGGCGACGCGTTCGGCACGCGCGTCTATGGCGGCGGCCCGCCGCCGCCGGTGCCGGGCGTCCACGTCATCGGTCTCGAACAGCGTGGCGAGCAGGAGAACGGCGACTTCGAGCGCGACATCGACGAGATCGTCGAGACGATCGGCGCCGAGCACGCCAGGAAGCCGTTCGACGTGCTGCACGCGCAGTACGGCTACCCCACGGGCTGGGCGGTGCTGCTCGCCGGCAAGCGGCTCGGCGTGCCGACCGTCGTCTCGATCCAGGGCGGCGATGGCCACTGGGTCGGTTCCTGCTGCGAGACCCATCGGCGGGCGATGGTCGAGGTGCTGGCCCATGCCAATGCCCTGCTGATCGGCGGCCAATCCTTCGTGAAGGAGGTCTGCGACCGGCTCGGCTCCGATCCTGCCCGTTTCACCATCGTGCCGGGCGCGGTCGATACCGCGCGCTTCACGCCCGGACCACGCTTCGGGGCCGAGCTGGAGGACGAGGAGCCGGTGCGGCTGCTCTATCACGGCCGGGTGGATCGCCGGAAAGGCGTGCTCGACTTCCTCGACGCCCTGGAGCGCCTCTGGGAGGCCGGGGTACCGTTCGATGCGGCGATCTCCGGCATCGGACCGGATGTCGAGGCCGCCCGCGCGCGGGCCGACGAGATCGGCTTCACCTCGGCGCAGGTCCGCTTCACCGGTTACGCCGATTACGACACCGTGCCCGACCTCTATCGCGAGGCGGACGTGTTCGTCTCGCCGACCTACGCGGAAGGATTCTCGAACACGATCCTCGAAGCGATGGCGGCCGGACACGCGGTGGTCTCGACCCATTCGGTCGGCGTCTCCGATTGTCTGCGCGACGGCGAGAACGGCTTGCTTGTCGATCCAGGCGATGTGCGGGGCCTCGCCGACGCCCTGCGGCGCGTGATCGAGGATGGCGATCTGCGCCAGCGTCTTGCGGAGGCGGGACTCGAGGAGTGCCGCCGGGTCTATTCCTGGACCGCAGTCGGCCGGCAGATCATGGACGTATACGCCCAGGTCGCCCGCGAGCACCCCCATACGGACATTCCGGACACGCTGCCTCTCGATCCGGATTGTCGCTTCCGCAAGGAGCCGCACCTGCTGTGACGCGTACCGCGCTCGCCGTTTCGCCGCATCTCGACGATGCGGCCTTCTCCGCCGGCGGCACGCTGGCACGGCTTGCCGCGCGGGGCTGGCGCGTCGTGATGGCGACGATCTTCACCGCCTCGGTGTCCGATCCGCGGGGCTTTGCCCTGGCATGCCAGCTCGACAAGGGCTTGGCGCCCGAGATCGACTACATGGCCCTGCGCCGCGAGGAGGATCGGGCGGCGGCGGTCGCGCTCGGCATCGACGAGCCGGTCCACCTGCCGTTCCGCGAGGCGCCGCATCGCGGCTACGCGTCCGCTCCCGAACTGTTCGCCGAGCTTCGTGCCGACGACCGGATCGGCGCGAACCTCGCCGACGCCTTCGAGCGGCTGGTGGCAGATACCGGCCCCGACCTGATCCTCGCGCCGCAGGCCGTCGGCGGCCACGTCGATCACATTCAGGTGGTCCGCGCCCTCCGCGGCGCGCAGGCGCCCCTGCCGGTGCTGTGGTGGCGCGACTTCCCCTATACGGTCCGCACAGCCGAGCCGAAGGAGCCGCTGCGGGCGATCTTCGCGCCCCTCCCCGAACAGGTCGTGCGCCTCGATGCGGAGGCGGAGCGTCGCAAGGCCGAGGCCTGCGGGGCCTATGCCTCGCAGATCGGTTTTCAGTTCGGCGGACGGGAGGGACTGCACGCCCGGCTTGCGGCCGAGGACGGGGTCGAGCGCTTCCGCCTCCAGGGCCGGCTCCCGCACGACCTGCGCGATGCCGGTTTCGCCTGACGCGCCGAAGAGCCTGCGCGATCCCGCCCTGCTCGAAGCGCGTCGGGCGATGGCGGACGCAGACCACGTCAAACCGTTGCGCGCCCTCGCGCAGAGAATCGCCGGAGAGCGTGGCGCCGACGTGCCCGATCCCGATCCCCTCGATGGCGGCGTCGGGGCGCGCCTGCTTCTGCTCCTGGAGACGCCGGGGCCCTCGATCGGCCGGACCGGATTCGTCTCCCGCGACAACGCCACCGGCACCGCCGCCAACCTGTTCCGATTCCTGGCCGAGGCCGGCATCGCGCGGCGGGACACCCTGATCTGGAACGCGGTGCCCTGGGTGATCCACGCGCCCGGCGCCCGCAATCGCGCGCCGCGCCGCTCGGAGGCCACGGCCGCCGCACCCTATTTCGCGCCTCTGCTCGCCCTCCTGCCGCGGCTCGCCGTCGTGGTTCCGGCCGGACGCTTCGCGCAAGCGGCGGCCGCGCCGCTGAGCCGGCTGCGGCCCGACCTGCCGGTGATCCCGATTCCGCATCCGAGTCCGACCTATGTCTGCACCTCGCCCGCGGTGCGTGAGCGCATCCTCGCGGGTCTCAACCACGCGGCCGTGCATCTCGCGGCCGCGCCGTAACGGCCGAGCGTGCGTGATTTCGGCCGCATTCCCGGTGCAGGGCAGCCCTGTGGCTCTCGTCCGTCGCTGGTCTTTGGCGATCGGAGATCCTAAATGCCGGTGCGCAGTTCGCGGGGCGGTTCGGGATCGGCACCGCCCGGGACGACCCGCGCCGAATGCACCCTGCGATCGACCAGCGGAGGCGGACGCCGTTCTCACATGACATCTGCCGGGAAGCACAGAACGGTCGCGGAGGCCGAGCCGGCCGATGCGGGCCGCGCGGCTGACGCCGGATCGAAGCCGGCCTCGATGCGTGGGCGCTACGCCTGGATCGGTACGGTTGCGAGCCTCGTCCTCATCGTCGCCTCGCTCGGCGTGTTGTGGAAGCTCTCGGAAGAGATCAGTTGGGCCGAGCTGCAGAAGGCGTTCACCGCCGTCGCGGCCGCGCAACTCGGCGAAGCCTTCCTGTTCGTGGCCGTCAGCTATCTGTTCCTGACTTGCTACGACGCGCTCGCCCTGCGCCAGCTCCGGCTCAAGATGCCCTATCGCATCACCGCGCTCGCCTCGTTCACGAGCTACGCGGTGAGCTTCACCCTCGGCTTCCCGCTCATCACCGCGGCGACCATCCGCTACTGGATCTATTCGAAGCGCGGGCTTTCCGCGGCCAAGATCGCCGCCTTGACGGTTATTGCCGGCTTCACCTTCTGGCTCGGCATGGGCGTGGTGCTGGGTTTCAGCCTCATCATCGAGGCGGGCCAGCTCGCGAGCCTCACCTTCCAGAGCATCGGCGTCAACACGACCGCACGCCTCAACCAGATCCTGGGCTTCGGCACCCTCGGCCTCGTGCTCGGCTATCTTGCCTGGGTCTCGGTGAAGCGGCGCTACATCAAGGTGCGCCATTGGCAGCTCGAACTGCCCGGCGCCACGGTGTCGTTCAGCCAGATGATCGTCGGCATCGGCGATGTCTGCGCGGCGGCGGCCGTGCTCTACATGCTGATGCCGGAGGGCATGAACCTCGCCTTCACCACCTTCCTCGCGATCTACGTGCTGGCGGCGATGCTCGGCATCGCCTCCAACGCGCCGGGCGGAATCGGCGTGTTCGAGGCCACCATCCTTCTCGCCCTGTCCTACCTGCCGCGCGAGTCGGTGCTGGGTTCGCTGCTGCTGTTCCGGGTCTGCTACTATCTCGTGCCCTTCATCGTCGCCCTGCTGATGCTCGGCATCTACGAGGGGGCTCAGCGGCTGCGGCGGCACCGGGCGGCAAACGACCCATGAGCCGGCCGGTCCCGTAGCGCCGCATGTCGACGATTCCGGCCCGCCCGATGTGGCTCGGCGTGACTCTCGCCGTGGCGGTCATCGTCTTCGCGGAGGCGGTGGGCGGTACGGTCGATGCGGCGCTGATGATCTCGGCAAGCCTCGCGCTCCTCGTCGGCGGCTTGCTCGGGCGCGGCGGGCGGGTGCTGATCGAGCAGCGGCCCGAGGCGGGGCCGCCGCGTCGCCACACCATCGCCGAAGCGCTGCTCGCCAATATCCCCGATCCCGTGATCCTGGTCGATCGGCGGGTCGTCGTGATCGAGGCCAACCCGGCCGCCCGGCGCCTCCTGCCGGGTCTGAAGCTGCGCCACCCTCTGTCCTTCTCCCTGCGCGCGCCCGATGTCCTCGACGGCATCGAGGAGGTTCTGCGCACGGGCTCGGCGGTGCGGACCGAGTACGCCACCCGCGTGCCGACCGAGCGCGCCTTCGAGGTGCAGATCGGCGCTCTGCCGATTCCGGACGCCCCCGGCGGCGGCGAGGCCAACGTCGTCCTGTTCCTGCGCGATCTCACCGAGGCGCGCCGCCTGGAGGCGATGCGGGTCGATTTCGTCGCCAATGCCAGCCACGAGCTGCGCACCCCGCTCGCGGCCCTGCTCGGCTTCATCGAGACCCTTCAGGGCCCGGCGAAGGAGGATGCCCGCGCGCGCGAGCAGTTCCTCGGCATCATGCGCACCCAGGCGCAGCGCATGACCGGGCTCATCGACGACCTGCTCTCGCTCTCGCGCATCGAGCTGCACGAGCATGTCGCGCCGACGCGAATCGTCGATCTCGGCCGCATCGCCCGCCAGATGGTCGAGATGCAGGCGCCGCTCGCCCGCGAGCGCGGCGTCGCGCTGACCGTCGAACGACCCGACATTCCGCTCCCCGTGCTCGGCGACCGGGACGAGCTGTTGCGCGTCGTCGAGAACCTCGTCGAGAACGCGGTGAAGTACGGCAACAGCGGCGGCGTGGTCGTCGTGTCGCTCCACCGCATCGAGGGGGCCGCCGGCCGCGGGGCGCAGATCGAACTGCGCGTGCGCGACGAGGGGCCGGGGATCGCCGCCGAGCACATCCCGCGGCTGACCGAACGCTTCTACCGCGTCGATACGGCGTCGAGCCGGCAACAGGGCGGGACCGGCCTCGGCCTCGCCATCGTCAAGCACACCCTCAACCGCCATCGGGGCAAGCTCATCATCGAGAGCGAGCCCGGCCACGGAACAACGGTCCGGGTCAGCCTGCCCGAGCATCGCCCGGACGGGTCTGAGACGACGCCGGCCGAACTGCCACCGCAGGACTAGCTCGCTCTGCCACGAGCAGGCGTGGGAACGCTGATCTCTCGGTTCGGTTGCATGGAAGAAGGGCCGTCGGACGGCCCGTCTTTCCAGCCAGAGCGAGAAGCGCCCATGGATGCAACGTCTTCGCAGATGCAGGACTGTATCGAGGCTTGCCTGTCCTGCTACCGAACCTGCCTCGGCATGGCTTCCAGCCATTGTCTCGAAGTCGGCGGCCGGCATGTCGAGCCGGAGCACTTCCGGTTAATGCTCTCCTGCGCCGAGGCGTGTCGGGCCTCCGCCCAACTGATGCTGATCGGCAGCCCGGTCCACCGCCACCAATGCCGCGCCTGCGCCGAGATCTGCGCCGCCTGTGCCCGCTCCTGCGACGAGATCGGCGACATGGAGGCGTGCGTCACCGCCTGCCGTACTTGCGAGACGGCCTGCCGTGCGATGGCGGCATGACATCGGGGGCCGCGCTCCCTTGACCTTCCCATGATGGGAAGCCCCAACTGAGGCGGCATGGATACCGTTCTCGACCCTTCCACCCGGCCGTCCACACCCGTCAGCGGGTCCGCCGGCACCCGCCTCACCTTGCCCGTCGAGGGGATGAGCTGCGCCTCCTGCGTTGGCCGTGTCGAGCGGGCGCTTGCCGCTCTGCCCGGCGCAGTGGACGTGTCCGTCAACCTCGCCACCGGCCGCGCCAGCCTCGTCCTTCCCGAGAGCGTTCCCGCCTCGCGCGCGGTCGAGGCCATCCACGAGGCCGGCTACGATGTGCCGGAGTCCGTCACCGCCGTCGCCGTCGAGGGAATGAGTTGCGCCTCCTGCGTCGGTCGCGTCGAGCGCGCGCTTCTGGCCCTGCCCGGTGCGGTCGCGGCGAGCGTCAACCTCGCCACCGGCCGGGCCGAATTGCGCCACGCCGCCGGAATCGTCTCCGTGAGCGACGTCGAGGCGGCGGTGCGGCGGGCGGGATACGAGCCCCGCCCGCTCGATGCCGCGCCGGACACCTCGCACGAAGAGCGGCAGGAGCGGGAGGCGGCAGCCTTGCGCCGCGACCTTACCATCGCGGCGATTCTCACCAGCCCCGTCGTCGTGCTCGACATGGGGGGGCACCTGCTGCCTGGGTTCCATCATGCGGTGACGGGCGTACTCGGCGCGAGCGGGCTCGCTTGGCTGCAGGCGGTGCTCGCGACCGCGGTCCTGGCCGGGCCCGGCCGCCGCTTCTTCCGCATCGGCGTGCCGAACCTGCTGCGCGGCCATCCCGACATGAACGCGCTCGTCGCCCTCGGGGCGGGCGCGGCCTATCTCTTTTCCCTCGTCTCGACCGCGGCTCCGCGGCTTCTGCCGGAGGGGGCGGCGCATCTCTATTTCGAGGCGAGCGTCCTGATCGTGACGCTGATTCTGCTCGGGCGCACCCTGGAGGCCCGCGCCAAGGGCCGGGCTGGTGCGGCGATCGCCCGGCTGATCGATCTCTCGCCCAAGACTGCCCGGCTGGTGGAAGAGGGGAGTGAGCGTGAGGTGCCGGCCTCCGACCTGCGTATCGGCGACCGGGTGCGGGTGCGCCCCGGCGAGCGCGTGCCGGCGGACGGCACCGTCACCGCAGGATCCTCCTTCGTCGACGAGAGCATGATCACGGGCGAGCCGGTGCCGGTGGAGAAGGGCATGGGCACCCGTGTCGTCGGCGGCACCCTCAACACCACCGGCAGCTTCGACCTCACCGTGGACCGCACCGGCGCCGACACGGCGCTGGCGCGGATCGTGCGGATGGTCGAGGAGGCGCAGGGCGGCAAGCTTCCGATCCAGGCGCTGGTGGACCGGGTGACCCTGTGGTTCGTCCCCGCCGTCATCGCCGTCGCCGTTCTCACCTTCCTGGCCTGGCTCGTCTTCGCGCCGGCGCCGGCCTTCGGTCACGCGCTGGTGGCGGCAATCTCGGTGCTGATCATCGCCTGCCCCTGCGCCATGGGGCTCGCGACGCCGGTCTCGATCATGGTCGGCACAGGCCGCGCCGCGGAGCGCGGCGTGCTGTTCCGGCAGGGCGCCGCACTCCAGGCGCTTCGGGAAGCCCGTGTCATCGCCCTCGACAAGACCGGCACGCTCACGGAAGGGCGCCCGCGCCTGACCGACCTCGTCACCGTCCCCGGATTCACCCGGGAGGAGGTGCTGGCGCTGGCGGGTGCTGTCGAGGCGCGGTCCGAGCATCCGGTCGCCCGCGCCATCGCCGAGGCGGCGCGGGAGGCGGGCGCCGTTCCCGAGACCGAAGCGTTCGAGGCGGTGCCGGGCCACGGCGTCTCGGCCCGAATCGAGGGGCGGCCGGTGGCGCTCGGCAACCGCCGCTTCATGGGACGGCTCGGCGTCGCCACCGACACGCTGGAGGCCGACGCGGCCCGCCTTGCGGGGGAGGGCAAGAGCCCGATCTTCGCCGCCGTGGATGGCCGGCTTGCCGCCCTCCTCGCGGTGGCTGACCCGGTCAAGCCCGAGGCGCGGACGGCCCTCGACGCCCTGCGCACCCGCGGCCTCACCGTCGCGATGCTGACCGGGGATACCCGCGCCACGGCGGAGGCGGTCGCCCGCTCCCTCGGCATCACCGAGGTCGAGGCTGAGGTGCTGCCCGAGGGCAAGGTGGCAGCGTTGCGCCGCCTGCGCGAGGCCCACGGGCCGATCGCCTTCGTCGGCGACGGCATCAACGACGCGCCGGCCCTGGCGGAGGCCGATATCGGCATCGCCATCGGCACGGGCACCGACATCGCGGTGGAGAGCGCCGATGTGGTGCTGATGTCCGGCGCCCTCGGCGGCCTGGTCGAGGCCGTGGCCCTGTCGCGGGCGACGCTGGCCAACATCCGCCAGAACCTGTTCTGGGCCTTCGCCTACAACGTGGCGCTGATCCCGGTGGCCGCCGGCGTGCTGACGATCTTCGGCGGGCCGCAACTCTCGCCGGTCCTGGCGGCCGGGGCGATGGCGCTCTCCAGCGTCTTCGTCGTCGGCAACGCCCTGCGCCTGCGTCGGGCCGGGGCATGAGTGCCGCCTCCGTCACAATCGGCGAGGCGGCCCGCGCCACCGGCGTCTCGGCCAAGATGATCCGCTACTACGAGGAGACCGGTCTGCTCGGCCCCGCCGGGCGGACCGCCGCCGGCTACCGCGTCTACAGCGAGGGCGACCTGCACGCCCTGCGCTTCGTGCGCCGCGCGCGCGACCTCGGCTTCTCGATGCGGGAGATCGCCGATCTGCTGGCGCTGTGGCAGGATCGCTCCCGCGCCAGCGCCGCGGTCAAGGCGGTGGCCCTCGACCACGTCGCGGATCTGCGCCGCCGCATCGGCGAGCTGGAGGCGATGGCCCGCACCCTCGAACACCTGGCCGAGCGCTGCTGCGGCGACGAGCGGCCGGACTGCCCGATCCTCGACGATCTGGCGGGCGGGCCGAACACAGGCTGATCCTCGGCCCTGAGCGATGGCGTTGAAGCTTGGCCGTTGACCCGCTGCTGGCCTTCTGCTTGCTGGGACCCTCCGGAAAGGTTGGATCCATGCCCGTCATCGACCGCATCGCCGATCTCTCGGAGGAGATCACCACTTGGCGGCACGATCTCCACGCCCATCCGGAGCTTCAATACGACGTGCACCGCACGGCGGATTTCGTGGCGGAGAAGCTGCGCGCCTTCGGCTGCGACGAGGTCGTGACCGGCATCGGCCGCACGGGCGTCGTCGGGGTGATCCGGGGGCGGGCGCATGGCTCGAACCGGGCAATCGGCCTGCGTGCCGACATGGACGCCCTGCCGATTCAGGAGGTCCGCGACCTGCCCTACCGCTCGACGGTGCCGGGCAAGATGCACGCCTGCGGCCATGACGGACACACCGCCATGCTGCTCGGCGCCGCCAAGTATCTCGCCGAAACCCGCGACTTCGACGGTCGCGCAGTGCTGATCTTCCAGCCGGCCGAGGAGGGCGGCGGCGGCGGCGAAGCGATGGTGCAGGACGGGATGATGGAGCGCTTCGGCGTCGAGGCGGTCTACGGCCTGCACAACATTCCCGGTCAGCCGCTGGGCACCTTCGCCATCCGCCCCGGCCCGATCATGGCTTCCACCGACCGCTTCACGATCCTCATCGAAGGCCAGGGCGGGCATGCGGCCCTGCCGCAGGCGGCGGTCGATACGGTCTTGGTGGGAAGCCATATCGTGGTGGCGCTGCAATCGATCGTCGCCCGCAACATCGACCCGCTCGATTCGGCGGTCGTCTCGGTCTGTGCCGTGGACGCGGGCGAGGCTTTCAACGTGCTGCCGCAGACGGCGGAATTGCGCGGCACCATGCGGGCGCTGACACCGGCCGTCCGCGACCGGATGCGCGAGCGGCTCGCCGCGATCGCCGAGAACATCGCCGCCGCCTTCGGTGCCCGGGCAAGCGTCGATTTCGCTAGCGGCTACCCGGCCACCGAGAACCATCCGGCCGAGACCGATTTCATGGCCGGCATCGCCGCGCAGGTCGTCGGCGAAGCGCAGGTGGATCGGGGCGTGGCGCCGATGATGGCGGCCGAGGATTTCTCCTACATGCTCGCCCACCGGCCCGGCGCCTACATCTTCATGGGCAACGGCCCCTCCGCCGGCCTCCATCACCCGGAATACGACTTCAACGACGCCGCCATCCCCTACGGCGCCTCTCTTTGGGCAAGGATCATCGAGACGGGTTTGCCGGCCCGCGAGTGACAGCGACGAAGCCGTCGCTGATCCGCCTCGCCGCCGTGGCATCCAGGAGGAAGAAGCGGTCGTCGGAGGGCGGCGCGCGTTCCGCTCCTCACGCCGCGTGCACCCGCTCCAGGAATGTCGCGATCGCGGCCTGCAGCGCCGCGCTGCCCTCGCCGACGCGTCCGGCGCCGGAGCGGACCTCGTCGGAGCGCGCTTCGTTGGAGGCGGCGGCGGCGCGGACGCCTCCGATGCTCTCCGAGACCGTGCGGGCATCCGCCGCCGCCCCTGCAATGGAACGGGCGATCTCGTGGCTGGCCTGACCCTGCTGCTCGGCCGCCGCCGCGACCTCGGCGGCGATGAGGCTGAGCTGCGCGATCGTCTGTCCGATCTCGCCGATGGCGCCGCTGGTGCTGCCGGCGGCCTGCTGGATCGCTGCGACCTGGGCCGCGATCCGGTCGGTTGCCGCAGCGGTTTGGCCGGCGAGCGCCTTCACTTCGCCCGCGACCACGGCGAAGCCGCGCCCGGCCTCGCCCGCGCGGGCGGCTTCGATGGTGGCGTTGAGGGCCAGAAGGTTGGTCTGCTCGGCGACATTGCGGATCAGCGTCACGACCGCGCCGACCTCTTCGGCCGCCCGCGCGAGGGCGCTCACCGTCGTCTCGAGCCCGCTTGCATCGCGCATCGCGGCTTCGGCAATGCGGCTGGCGTGGCGAACCCGCTCGCCGATGCTCTGGGCGGAACCCGACAGCTCTTCGGCGGCGCCCGCGATGCTGTCCACGACGCCGGCCGACTGCTCCGAGGCGCCCGCGACCTCTCCGGCGCGCAACGTCGTGTCGCCTGCGGTCTCGCGTAGCCGGTCGGCGGCGTCGCGCATCGCCAGCGCCGAGTCGGCGAGATCGGCCACCGCCCGCCGGGTCTCGTCCTCGAAGGCCTGCGTCGCAGCGTCGAGCCGCGCGCCGCGGGCGCCGTCCGCCGCCAGTCGCTGGCGGGCGGCGTGGTCGAGCCCCCGCTTCTCGATCAGCGCGGCCTGAAAGCGCGCGATGGTGCCGGCCATCTCGCCGACCTCGTCGCGGCGGGCTGTGAACGGCACCGTCACATCGAGGCGATCATCGGCAAGCGCCTGCATCGTCGCCTTCAGCCGGTGCAGCGGGCGCTGGATCTGTGTGCGGATGATCCAGAAGGCGGTGGCGAGCGCGATGATCAGCGCCGCAGCCGGCGCGGCGATCAGGGTGATGAACCCGGTGCGCTCCGCCTGCGCTGCCGCTTCACGCTGTCCGTCGAGGCGCGCGAGCACATCGCGGCCGAGCGCGCCGATCTCCGCCACCATGCGTTCGCGGTTCTTCACCGTCGCTTCGTCGCTCGCCTGGATCAGGGCGGCGCGGGGCGAGACCGAGAGGCCGAGATCGGCGGTCTCCGTTTGATAGGCGACGAACTCCTTCACCGCGAGGTCCAGCCGCCGCCGCTTCTCCGGCGGCAGGTGGCCTTCCATGGCCGCGAGGAACGGCCCGCGCGAGGCCTCGACATCGCCGAGCGCCGTCTGAAGTGCGGCGAGCCGCTGCTTGGCCTCCTCCGTATCGGAGGCGGTGTAGACGGCGGTCGCCTGAACGACCGCGTGCTCGATCGCCTGGGCGAGACCCCGTGCCTGGAGCCCCGCCTCCCAGAACGATTCGGTGAGCACCGCCCGTGCCTGCGCCTGCGACGCCTGCCGCAGAGCGAAAGCCGAGATGCCGGCGCCGACGAGCCCCAGGAGGGCGACGACCGTGGCCAGCTTGAAGCCGAGAGACACCCGCATGGAAAAGCCCGCCGATCCGAAGAGTCGACGGGCTTCTAGGATGCGGAGGCTTGACCTCAGGTTAAATGAAGCCGGCTATTCTTGAGCATATCCGATGAACACACCGTGATTCATGTTGAACCTGAATTCTCCGCTCGAAGATACCGGCTTAGCTTCCGCTCAGTTTTTTTGAGGTGCCGTTCCACCGAGATGGAACACGCGATGCGGCACCAATTCGCCGCGTTCCACATCGCCGACGGCGACGAGCACGCCGCCGCAGGTGGCGTAGGCCTTGCCGCCCAGCGGCGCATCATGCCCGCGCAGGATCACCGGCTGGCCCCGCATCAGGCGAAGCCCCATGTCGCGGCTGACGGCGACCGACGGAATTTCGTCGAGGGCGGTCTCGACCGCGTGGAGGTGCATCTCGGTGCTCTCTTCCAGGGCGGCGACGCTGCAGGCGGTCGCCTCCTCGAAGGGGCCGACGCGGGTTCGGCGCAGGGCCGAGACGTGGCCGTAGCAGCCGAGCACGCGCCCGAGGTCGCGGGCCAAAGCGCGGACATAGGTGCCCTTGCCGCACTCGGCGGCGATCACCGTGCGGTCGCCGTGGTGCTCGATGACGGAGAGGTGGTCGATGCGCACGGCGCGGGCCACCAGCTCCACCACCTCACCGTCCCGGGCGAGATCGTAGGCGCGCTCGCCCTGGATCTTGATGGCGGAGTAGCGCGGCGGCACCTGCTCGATCTCGCCGACGAAGGCGGGCAAAGCCGCCTCGATCGCCTCGCGGATCGGGCGGTTCTCGGAGGTCTCGACCGGCCGGCCCTCGGCATCGTCCGTGTCGGTCTCGACGCCCCAGGTCACCTCGAAGCGGTAGGCCTTGCGGCCGTCCATCACGAAGGGGACGGTCTTGGTCGCCTCGCCCAGCGCGATCGGCAGGATGCCGGAGGCCAGCGGATCGAGGGTACCAGCATGGCCCGCCTTCTTGGCGTTGAACAGGCGCTTCACCACCGCGACGGCCTGGGTCGAGGTGATGCCGACGCCCTTGTCGAGCACGACCCAGCCGCTCACGTCGTTCTTCTTCGGGCGGTCATGCCGCGGCCGGCCGCGCTGAGGGCGGCGTCCGCCCCGCGGCGGTCCATCCCGGCGCACGTCGCCGCGCGGTCCCTGCGGAGCCTCGGCGGCGCGTTCGGAAGAAATCTCGTCCTGCATCCTGTCCTCGATCGACGGGGTTTTTTTGAGGGACTCGTCCCGTCATGGGGCCACGACTCGGGGCCCATGGGTGATGGGGCGGCCCGAAAACGGCCGCCCGGATTGGGATCAATCGCGCGAGGCCGAATCCGGTTCGGCCTCGTCGTCCTCGCGGGGCGCACTCTCCAGATCCCGCTGGACCTTCTCGCTCCGCAGGAGCTGGTCGATGCGGGCAGCCTCGTCGAAGGTCTCGTCGCGGCGGAAGCGCAGCTCGGGAGCGTATTTCAGGTTCACCCGCCGGGCCACCTCCTGGCGGAGGATCTTCTTGTGCCGCTCGAGCGCGGCAATCACCGGCGCCTCGTCCTGTCCGCCGAGCGGCATGACGTAGGCGGTGGCGAGCTTGAGGTCCGGCGACATGCGCACCTCGGGCACGGTGACGACATGCGAGCCGAGCACCGGATCCTGGATGTCGCCGCGCTGGAGCACCTCGGCAAGCGCGTGGCGCACGAGTTCGGCCACGCGCTGCTGGCGCTGCGAGGGACCGGAGGGAGTCTGCTTTTGGGCCATCGGCTATCGACGTCGCTGAACCGTCAGGCTGGTGCCTGGAAACAAAGGGGGCCGCAGCTTTCGCCGCGGCCCCGCTTGAGAAGAGCGGTAGGGGGAAGGCCGCTCAGAGCGTGCGCTTGATTTCCTCGACGTTGAAGCACTCGATGAAATCGCCCACGCGCATGTCCTGGTAGTTCTGGAAGGACATACCGCACTCGTAGCCGGCGGTGACTTCCTTAGCGTCGTCCTTGAGGCGCTTGAGCTGAGCCAGCTTGCCCTCGTGGATCACCACGTCGTTGCGCAGCAGGCGGACATGGGCGCCGCGCTGGACCACGCCCTCCATGACGCGGCAACCGGCGATCTTGCCGACCTTCGACACGTCGAAGATCTGCAGGATCTGCGCCTCGCCCAGGCGCTCCTCGCGGAGCGTCGGCGGCAGCATGCCCGACAGCGTGGCTTTGATGTCGTCCACGAGGTCGTAGATGATGCTGTAGTAGCGGATCTCGGTGCCGTCCCGCTCGGCCGCGTTGCGCGCTTCCTTGTGAGCGCGCACGTTGAAGCCGATCACCACCGCCTTCGAAGCGTTGGCGAGCGTGATGTCCGACTCGGTGATACCGCCCACGCCCGAGAGCAGGATGCGCACACCGACCTCGTCGTTGCCGAGCGCCGTGAGCGCGCCGTTGATGGCTTCGACCGAACCCTGCACGTCACCCTTGATGATGATCGGCAGTTCCTTGCGGTTCGCGCCTTCCTTGGCCTCACGCATCATGTCGACGAGCGAGCGGTTGGCGCCGCCGGTGCGGGCGTTCAGGCGCTCGCGCTTGATACGGGCGCGGTACTCGGTAACCTCGCGGGCGCGGGCCTCGTTCGGCACCACGATCACGCGGTCGCCGGCATCCGGCGTCCCGTTGAAGCCCAGCACCTCCACCGGCACCGACGGGCCGGCATAGGGGATGTGCTTGCCGGTGTCGTCGATGAGGGCGCGGATGCGGCCCCACTCGGCGCCGGCCACGATGATGTCGCCGGTGAACAGCGTGCCGCGCTGGACCAGAACCGTGGCCACGGGGCCGCGGCCGCGGTCGAGCTGGGCCTCGATCACAGTGCCCTCGCCGTCGCGCTTCTCATTGGCGCGCAGGTTCATGATCTCGGCCTGGAGCTGCAGACCCTCGAGAAGCTCCGGCAGACCGTCGCCGGTCTTGGCGGACACCTCGAATTCGAGGGTCTCGCCGCCCATCGACTCCACTTGGATGTCGTGCTGCAGCAGCTCGGTGCGGACCCGCTGCGGGTTCGCATCCGCCTTGTCGATCTTGTTGATCGCGATGATCATCGGGACGCCGGCCGCCTTGGCGTGCTGAATCGCCTCGATGGTCTGGGGCATCACGCCGTCATCGGCCGCCACCACGATCACCACGATGTCCGTCACCTTGGCGCCGCGGGCACGCATGGAGGTGAAGGCCGCGTGGCCGGGGGTGTCGATGAAGGTGATGAGGTCGCCCGAGGGCGCCGCCACCTGATAGGCGCCGATATGCTGGGTGATGCCACCGGCCTCACCCTCGACCACGTTCGCCCGGCGGATGGCGTCGAGCAGCGAGGTCTTGCCGTGATCGACGTGACCCATGATCGTGACGACCGGCGGACGCGGCTCGAGATCCTCCTCCAGATCCGGCTCGTCGGAGGTCAGACCCTCCTCGACGTCCGACTCGGCGACGCGGCGCACCGTGTGGCCCATCTCCTCGGCGATGAGCTGGGCGGTATCCGAGTCGATCACGTCGGTGATCTTGTGGATCTGACCCTGCTTCATCAGCAGACGGATCACGTCGACCGCACGTTCGGACATGCGGTTGGCGAGTTCTTGGATGGTGATCGTCTCAGGAATTGTCACGTCGCGGGCGATCTTCTCCTTGGGCTCCTCGTGCCGGTGGCCGCTCATGCGCTGCTGGCGGCGACGGAAGGAGGCAACGGAGCGGGTGCGCTCATCCTCGCCCGCCGTAGCGTTGGCGATGGTGAGGCGGCCGCGGTTACGGTCGCCGCCCGGCGATTTCGGCGTCTTGGGCGGCGTGATGATCTTCAGCGGCATGCCGGGGCGGCGGATCACCCGCTTGGTGTCCGACTCGTCCTCGGCTGCGGCCGCACCGGGGCGGGCGGCCGGACGCGCCGCGGTACCCGCAGGGCGGGCGGCGGTGGTCGGGCTCGGCGCCTTTTCCGGCTCCGGCGCGGGGGCCGGCCGGGCCATGAAGTTGAGATCGCGCGGCTTCTTCACGTCCGCAGTGATGGTGCGGCGCGGCTCGGCCGGTGCCTGGGGGGCGGCCGGACGGGCGGCCGTCGGCGCCGGGCGTGCGCCGGCGACACCCGGACGAGCGCCGGACGCTGCGGGGCGCTGCGGAGCTGCACCCGGCCGTGCAGCGGGAGCCGCTGCGGCCGGGCGTGCCGGAGCCGGTGCCGGACGCGGTGCGGGGGCGGGCGTCGGCGCGACCGTCGGCGCAGCCTCCGCAACCGGAGCCGAGGGGGCGGGCGCTTCGGCCGGTGCTTCGTCAACCGGGGCGGCGGCAGCGGCGCGTGCGGCCTCTTCCTCGGCGCGGCGACGCGAGTCTTCAGCGGCCTTGCGGCGGAGTTCGTCCTCCTGACGGCGGCGCTCCTCCTCCTCGCGGCGGCGGGCCTCGGCGGCTTCGCGCTCGCGGCGCTCGGCTTCCTCGCGGTCGCGGCGGGCCTTCACCTCGGCCTCGGCGCGGGCACGAGCCTCGGCCTCGCGGCGCTGCGCATCGGCCAGAGCGGCGGCGCGGGCGTCCCGCTCCTGCTCGCTCAGGGTGCGCAGCACGACGCCGGAGGCGCTGCGACCGGCCGGCCGCGCCGGCGCGGCCGGTGCGGGCGCCACGGAGGCAGGACGCGGCGGGGGCGCGGCAACGGGCTCACGGGGCGCGACCGTTCCGGGGGCGGCGCCGATCGTGCGCCGCTTCACCGTCTCGACCACGACGGACTTCGACCGCCCGTGGGAGAAGCTCTGACGGACCGTCCCCTGCTCGACCGGGCGCTTCAGCGTCAACGGCTTCGAGGGGGCTCTGGTCTGCGTCTTGTCACCCGGATTGTTCGTATCGCTCATTCAGTCTGAACCCTGAGGGCTTCCATCGTCCCATCGGCCGGCGGCGGGCATGCCCGGCCGATTGTCATTTCATGTCGTCGTCGTGCGAAACAAAGGCGGTCGCGCCAGCCGAGGGCGGGGCGTCCTCCTCGGACGCCGACGCCATACCCTCGAAGGTGCGGAACCGACGCCAACGCGCGAGATAGCCGGTGGTGCCGGCTCCCGCGATGAGGGCAGCGTGTATCACATGATCCCGGCCCAATGCCATGTCCAATTCGTTGTTGGACAGGTCATCGACAACGGGAATAACCGATATGGCATCGCCGTAGCGCCGCCGCAAGGCGGCAGCGAGCTTGCGGCGTCCGTCGGCAGCGGCGTCGCTGGCGTGAATCAGAGCCGCAACCCCCTCGGCACCGAGGATCGCCGACTCGACCTTACCGAAGCCGGTGACCACGCAGCCGGCCTTGTTGGCAAGCGCCAGCGCCTGCCGCAGGTCGGTCCGCAGGCCTTCGGCAACCTGATCGGCGAGGTCGGGCGCGACCCTGGCCTCGCTGCTCTTGAAGGCGCGGTTGAAGGCGCGGCGCTTCACCGCCGCATCGATCGTCGCACGGGTGGCCGTGACCCAGGCGCCGCGGCCCGGGAGCCGGGCCCGCAGATCCGGCACCACGGCGCCGTCGGGGCCCAGCACGAAGCGGACCATCGCCGCGGGCGACTGCGCGGTCCGGGTGACGATGCAGGTGCGCACGGGCTCCCGCCCGCGGCCGGGGCCGCGGTCGAGATCCGGGCCGGCCCCGGCCGGCTCTTCCTGTGCGTTCATGTCCGGCACCGTTTCGCCGTGCTCCCGGCTCAGGCCTGCTGAGGCTCGGCCGCGCTCTTCTCGGTCGCCTCGCCGTCGGCCGAGCCACCCTCGGCCTCTTCACCCTCGGCCGAGTCGGCCTCGGTGACGTCGCCGTCGGCGGCCTCGCCCTCCGGCTCGGGCAGCGCCTCGATCCAGCCGGCATGCAGGCGCGCGGCCATGATCAGCGCCTCCGCCTCGGCCCGCGACAGCTCGAAGCCGTCGAGGTAGCCGGCGTGGCGCACGGCCTCGGGGCCGCGGCCCTCGGTGTAGCCGACGAGATCATCCGTGGCGCAGCCGGCGAGATCCTCGACGGTCTTCACCTCGTTCTCGCCCAACGCCACCATCATCGCCGTGGTCACGCCGTCGATCTCGCGCAGTTCGTCCTCGACGCCGAGCTCGCGGCGCCGGTCGTCCTGCTCCTGCTCGATACGGGCGAGGTAGTCCTGCGCACGCGCCTGGATCTCGGCACCGGTTTCTTCGTCGAGGCCTTGGATGTTGGAGAGTTCCGCCACGTCGACGAAGGCGATTTCCTCGACGTTACGGAAGCCTTCCGCCGCCAGAAGCTGGCCGACGGTCTCGTCCACGTCGAGCGCCTCCATGAAGACTTGAGTACGCTCGGCGAATTCCTTCTGGCGACGCTCCGACTCTTCGGCCTCGGTCAGGATGTCGATGTCCCAGCCGGTGAGCTGCGAGGCCAGACGCACGTTCTGGCCGCGGCGGCCGATGGCGAGCGAGAGCTGGTCGTCGGGCACCACGACCTCGATGCGGTCGGCCTCCTCGTCGAGCACCACCTTCACGACCTCGGCCGGCTGGAGCGCGTTGACGATGAAGGTCGCCTGATCTTCCGACCACGGGATGATGTCGATCTTCTCGCCCTGGAGCTCGCCGACCACCGCCTGGACGCGGGAGCCGCGCATGCCGACGCAGGCGCCGACCGGGTCGATCGAGGAATCGCGGGAGATAACGGCGATCTTGGCGCGTGAGCCCGGATCGCGGGCGACCGCCTTCACCTCGACGATGCCGTCGTAGATCTCCGGCACTTCCTGGCCGAAGAGCTTGGCCATGAATTGCGGGTGCGAGCGCGAGAGGAAGATCTGCGGCCCGCGGACTTCCGAGCGCACGTCGAACAGGTAGGCGCGGATGCGGTCGCCGGGGCGGAAGGTCTCGCGCGGAATCATCTCGTCGCGCCGCACGATGCCCTCGCCGCGGCCGAGATCGACGATGACGTTGCCGTACTCGACGCGCTTGACGACGCCGTTGAGGATCTCGCCGATCCGATCCTTGTACTCGTCGTACTGGCGGGCGCGCTCGGCATCGCGCACCTTCTGCACGATGACCTGCTTGGCCGATTGCGCGGCGACGCGGCCGAAATCGAAGGGCGGCAGGGTATCGGAGATCACGTCGCCGACCAGCGCGCCGGGATTGTAGCGGCGGGCCTGATCGAGGGTGATCTCGCGGGCGTCGTTCTCGACCTGATCGACCACGAGCAGGTGGCGCGATAGGCGCAGAGCGCCGCTCTTCGGATCGATCTCGGCGTGAACGTCGGTCTCGGCGCCGTAGCGGGAGCGGGCCGCCTTGGCGATCGCCTCCTCCATCGCCTCGATGACGATCTGGCGGTCGATCACCTTCTCGCGGGCCACCGCGTCGGCGATCTGCAGGAGTTCGAGCCGGTTGGCGCTGACGACGGCCATGGTTCCTGGTCCTTCCTTCAGGTCGTGCTTGCAGTCTTGCGTGCCGTCACTCGGGACGGGCGAACGCGAAACGATCAGTGCAGGGTGTCGCGGTTCTTGAGGCGGGCGGCCTTGGTGACGATGCCGCCGCCGGGCTTCGGCTTCTTCGCCTTCACCGGCTTGTCCGACTTCTTGTCCGTCTTGGGCTTGGGCCGCTTCGGCTGCGGGATGAAGCGCACCTGCGGCACCTCATCCTCCGGCGCCTCACCCTCCTCCTCGTCCACATCCTCGCCGTCCTGCGGCGGGGCCGAGCCGCGGCGCAGCGATTCGCGGATCAGATCGTCGGTGAGGACGAGATGCGCCTCGCCGAGATCACGCAGCGGCAGGTCGATGCGGCTCGGAAGTCCGGGCTTCACGTCGGGCAGGTCGATCGGCACAGTGGCGCCGTCGGCGCTCGGCACGCCGAGGATGCCGCGGAAGCGCTTGCGCCCGTCCATCGGCACGGCAAGCTCCACCTTGGCCTCGTAGCCGGCCCAGCGCTCGAAATCGGAGACGCGCACCAGCGGGCGGTCGATCCCGGGCGAGGAGATCTCGAGGTAGTAGGCGCCGCCGACCGGATCCTCCAGATCGAGGATCGGCGAGATCGCCCGGCTCACCGTCTCGCACTCGTCGACGCCCATCGTCCCGTCGGGCCGCTCGGCCATGATCTGGACGGTGCAGCCGTTGGTGTTCGAGATCTTCACCCGCACCAGCCGGAAGCCGAGGCCCTCGATCGGTCCCTCGACGATCTGGGCGACGCGCGCGGCGACGCCGGTCTCGCTGACAAGACGTTTCTCGGTGGGCTCCGCCATGCTGTGGTTTTCCGGAAGTCTCGATCGGGGTTTGAGCTTGGCAATTCCGGTGCAGGAGGTGCTTGCGGAAATAAAAAAGAGCGGACCCCGGGGGGCCCACTCCCGCAAGCAGCCTATCGACTGCACCAGAAATGTTGAGCCGTGACTTAACCCCGGCGGGACACGAATTCAAGCGCTTCGACGCGCGATCCCCGCCCTCCGGTGCCGCGATCCGGCCATGCCCGGCTGTCAACACCGCCCCGTGCGCACGCGAAAGGCACGCGAACGGGGAGGGGAGCATGCCGGCCACCACGATCGGACCGGATCCGGATGCGCTGCATCCGATGCCCGGGCACCGGCGCGTCACCTTCATCCGCAATCTCGACCTGCCGGAGAATGTCGACGTCGGCGCCTACAGCTACTACGACGATCCGGCCGGCCCGCAGGCCTTTCTCGACGCGATCCTCTACCACTTCCCCTTCATCGGCGACCGGCTGGTGATCGGGAAGTTCTGCGCCATCGCCGCGGAGACGCGCTTCCTGATGAACGGCGGCAACCATCGCCTCGACGGGCTCTCGACCTACCCCTTCCCGATCTTCGGCGGCGACTGGATCGGCCGTTTCGAGGGCGAGCTGAGCTTCCCGAATCGCGGCGACACGCGCATCGGCAACGATGTCTGGCTCGGCTACCGAAGCACCGTCATGCCGGGTGTCACGATCGGCGACGGGGCGGTGGTCGCGGCGCATTCGGTCGTGGCGGCGGACGTCCCGCCCTACGCGATCGTGGCCGGCAACCCCGCGAAGGTTGTCCGCCGCCGCTTCTCGGGGGAGGACGCCGCGCGGCTGCAGGCGGTGGCGTGGTGGGACTGGCCGATCGAGCGGATCACCGCTCACCTGCCCCTGATCAGCGGCGGCGACATCGCCGCGCTGGAGATGACGGCGCGGGAAGGCTGATCGCTCGCGCCGTAAGGAACCAGGGGTGGCGTCAGTTTCACTGGCCCGCGCTCAGTGAAGAGCACTGCCGCGACCCAGAACAGGAGAAGCGTGAGAAGGGCGCCCTCTCCGACAATCGTGAACCACGATGGTCTCTCGTGTTGTCTTTGCAAGGAAAGGCACCCCGTGTGTCGGTGCGCTGTTCCTGCCGAACGATTGTTTCCGGATCATGTGGGAAATTATCACACGCTCATTCGGAGGGGCCTGTTTAATCCATCGTCTCAAGGGGAAAGGGGGATGGCTGCCAGATCGCTTCGGCCTTGGTCCCGGCGACGTTCTCACGCTCCCACCGATGCAGCAGCGTAGCGAGCGCTGCGCGGTCGTCATCCATCAATGGCTCGCGCAGGGAGCGGATACGCAGCCTCCACGTTCGCCAGGGCTCCTCTTGATGGGGATATTGGAATGTAGGTGATGCCTCGACTTTTTGCCACCAGCAACGGGCTAGATTCAAATTTCCCAGCGCAATATCGAAGACTAAGTTCTCAAAAAAATCTTTCCCCCACGTATAGTCCATATGTGCTTCGGTAAATGAACGGCAAGCTTGCAACGTATCGAGCGTGCGAAAGAAGCGCAACGTCTTCTCTATGCTGGCAAAAAGATCCTCTGGCATCGATGGGTCATCCCAGCACCACCCTCTGGCGGCCTCCGAAGGCTCGAAGGGTCGGCGAATGAAATCCCAGCAGAAACCTGCGTGAGCGGCGGCTCTCACGTTGGGCAGGAAGAGAGGGTTCAACGTCCACTGCGGATTGAAGTCGAGAGCTGACGAAGTCCGATCGATCCAGATTTCCCGCGTAACATGCGTCACCGGTGTCAGCCACAGCATATGGCCGGTGACGAGCGTGAGATCCGCGTGACGTTCAAGGAGAGGGCGGACGAGTTTCCGGACCTGTCGCGCGGTGGTCATCAGCGAGGTTTCACTTGCGTCACAATGATTCGTACAGTTCCAGGAAAATACATGTTTGCCATAGTCGCAAGAGTGCGTGCGCGCCTCAGAGTGAGCTTGGAATTGCCTGTCTTATAGTCGTAAATGCACGTCGTCCCAGGAACGCTTCGCTCAAGCAGATCCAATCGAACCGAGCCGGGCGCGCCATATCGTGTTAGATTTTGCGCCGCATCAAATGATATTTTTGACTTGAAATTTGGGTCATACATGCCTTTGACGATCTGATGAATTTCAAAATGAACTCTATTTGCGAGATCTTGAGCTGTACGATATCGGCCGCTGGCGCGAACGCGCCGCGTGACTTGGTTCGTGATCTTTTCGACTTGACCGTTTCGCTTGCATGCCGCGTCGAGCATCGTTTGAGTGACGGGGCCAACCCAGATCGCCGGGTTCGCAGCGTTCTGAGGGTTCGGTACGAACTCTTGCGCTGAGAGGCCAAGCACGGTTCGGTTGTATGGATCGCTCCGTTGCGCGTAGAACGTATAAAGTCCGAGAGCGAATTCGACGATGGCTGCTCAGGCGGTCACCGCAGGGGGAGCGAATGCGGGCTGTGCAAATGCCTCCGGCTCCGCACCTGTTGACGTGAAGGTGCTGCGCCCGAGCACAGCCCCGGTCTCGCCATCACGAATCGTCTGCGTCAGGCCCGAGGTCTCGAAGATTCGGCTCTGACCATCCGGAGCCGTGACGATATCTTGCCTCTCGTAATCCCGGCGCCCGGACCGTATGCGCAGCGAGAGAACGCGCGTCCCATCGTCCAGAATGATCTGTTCGCGGCTGGCGACGTCGCTCTCGGAACTGCCCGACTCTCCGCCGCCCGACGGGATCCACTGTCCGCCATCCGGCTGCCCCGCTGGCGCGCGCGGCTGGTCAGGTGAGAATTTGCGTCGGAGAGTCCGTTCGAGGCGGAGCGCCTCGAGATCGATCGCCGCTCGCGCCAGCAGTCCCTTTACGGCCGCAACATCGGGATGAAGGCTATCACGCTGCCTCATGTCCTGGTCCTCCCGCTCGGCAGAAGGAATATATGCATAATAGGATTTAACGCATTTTACAAGTTTTTAATCCTATTTTGCCCGACAGCGCGGCCCCTCCCTTTCAAAGTGGGATGGCGACGTCACAAATGAAAAGCGCCGCCCCGGATGGGGCGGCGCTTGACGGACCTTCGTCTCTAGGAATGCGTCAGGCCGCGGCCTTCGCCTTGTTGAGGAGCTTGCGGTTCACCAGCACCTCGGCGATCTGCACGGCGTTGAGCGCGGCGCCCTTCCGCAGGTTGTCCGAGACGCACCAGAAGTTCAGGCCGTTCTCGACCGTGGCATCCTCGCGGATGCGGGAGATGTAGGTGGCATCCTCGCCCGCCGCCTCGTGCGGGGTCATGTAGCCGCCGTTCTCGCGCTTATCGATCACCAGCACGCCGGGGGCCGAGCGCAGGATCTCGGTGGCCTCTTCGGGCGAGAGCGGGCGCTCGAACTCGACGTTGACCGCCTCGGCATGGCCGATGAAGACCGGCACGCGCACCGCGGTCGCCGTGAGCTTGATCTTGGGATCGAGCATCTTCTTGGTCTCGGCGACCATCTTCCACTCTTCCTTCGTGTAGCCGTCCTCCATGAACACATCGATGTGCGGGATGACGTTGAAGGCGATGCGCTTGGTGAACTTCTTCGTGACGACCTCGCCGGCCGTGAAGACGGCGCGGGTCTGGCTGAACAGCTCGTCCATGGCGTCCTTGCCGGCGCCGGAAACGGACTGGTAGGTCGAGACCACGACGCGCTTGATGGTCGCCGCCTCGTGCAGCGGCTTGAGCGCGACGACGAGCTGGGCGGTCGAGCAGTTCGGGTTGGCGATGATGTTGCGCTTGGTAAAACCGACCACCGCGTCGGCATTCACCTCGGGCACGATCAGCGGGACGTCGGCGTCGTAGCGGAAGGCGGACGAGTTATCGATCACCACGCAGCCCTGCTGGCCGATGCGCGGGCTCCACTCCTTCGACGCGTCGCCGCCCGCCGACATCAGGCAGATGTCGGTGTCGGAGAAGTCGTAGGTGTCGAGCGCTTTGACCTTGAGAATCTTGTCGCCGAAGGAGACTTCCTGGCCCAGGCTGCGGCTGGAGGCCAGCGCCACGACCTCGTCGGCCGGGAAGGCGCGCTCGGCCAGGATGTCGAGCATCTCGCGGCCCACATTGCCCGTGGCTCCGACGACGGCGACCTTGTAACCCATCTCACCAAACTCCGCTGCGCGGGCGGGATGACACCGGCCCGCCTCTTCCCATGGCCGGCGGACGCACCGCGCGAGACCGTCATTCGGGAAGATTCCATAGGCTGAAGAACCCGCCCCGATTCGTCGTCGAGGTGGGCTCGCCAGGCGCCGGGAGCAAGATGCCTCGGGCGCCGGCCTGTCAAGAGGCGTGCGCGGGCGGACGCGCCGCCGGCATGACAGGACGCGCAAAAGACAACCGGCGATTCACCATCGGTCGAGAAAGCCGAGGACAGACGGCACCCGTGCAACCCTCTGGTGGCCGGCGGCGCGGCAGAGATCGGGCAACGGCGAGGGCTCCCGCAGCCCCGCGGACCCGATGGAGGCCTGCGCATGCTCCCCGATCCGGACGACGCCCAAGACCGCTTCGATAACCGCTTTGATGACCGCTTCGATGATCGCAAGGACGCGCCGCGCTCCCCGCCGGTCCGTCTGCTGCCGCTCGCGGCCAAGCTCGCGGCGAGCGCCGCGCTGATCGCCGGCCTTTCCCTCTTCGCCCGCGACCGCGTGAACGCTCCCGAGCCGCCCCTCGCCTGGAGCGAGCCGCCGCGGGCGGCCGAGGGCGCGCGGCGCGCCATCGCCGCCACCGAACCGCTTCTGACCTTGCGCGGGGACGCCGCCGAACTGGCGCCGCAGCCCGAACCGACGCGCTGGAATTCCGGCAATGGGCAGCGCGAGGACAGCGTGAGCCAGGGCACGTTCGACACGATCGAGGCGCCTTATCTCCTCGTGACCGCCACCGATGCGGGGGTCCCGAGCGATTCCGGTCAGAGCCTGTTCGTCACGCTGGTGCGCCGGGCGGCGGACGGGCGCGGCCTCTCGGTCCTGCGTACCGGCATGCGCGGCGTGGTGGCGACCCGCCTCGGCAGCTTCGAGACCGTCGAGACCACGCTCTCGGCTGCGGGCAAGCGCGGCTGCACCGGCTTTCGCAGCCTCGACCTGAAGGCGGTGAGCATCGACGGCTGGCTGTGCGGCATCCTCGGCCAGACGCCGGAACCGCGCGCGGTCGCCTGCGCCATCGACCGGATCGCGCTCGCCGGCCGCGTGACGGCGACGCTCGGCGCCGAAGCTTTCCCCGATCGGAGCGCGTGCCGGGCCGAGGAAACGGCGATGGCGGAGCCGGGTGACAGCACCGGCTCGATCGCGGTTGCGGAGGCGGCGGTGCCCGCGAAAAACAATGCGGCAAAAACACGGCGAAAATGACGAAGCGCGGCCATATTTCGGGAACAACGGCCACGCCAGAACGTCTACTCTGCAACAAGCGGGATTCTTAACGAACGGCCCATACAGTCGCCTCTCACACGACAAGGTACGCCATGCGCTTTTCCAAGCTCGCCCTGTTGGGCGCCATGACCTTCACCGCGATCGGCTTCGGAACCAGTGCGGAGGCGCAGGGCCCCTACGGAAATCCCGGTTACGTGCGCGTGAGCCAGCCGCTGCCGATCCGCATCCGCCCGCGCTCCTGGCTCGATGCCGGCAACGTGGTCGAGCCGGGCAGCGGCGCCGTGTCGAACCCGGCCACCAATCCGGCCTTCATCGCCCAGTCGAACGCGCTCCTGCCGGCCTACGGTCCCACCGACCGCTACGGCCGCGGTGTTCTCCCCGATCCGATCACCAACGGCCCGTTCATCGGTGCGCGCTCGACGGCGATCCGCAACGTGGACCTGTCGTTCGTCGACGCGATCGACCCGACCTCCTACGTGGCGCGCTACGGCAATCCGTACCGGTAAGATTTTTCGCCCTTGCGGCGGTGGAAGCGGGCCCCTTCGGGGTCCGTTTTCGTTTGCTGAGAGCCTCAGGTCTTGAGCACCGGCTCGGCCACGTCGCCCGCACCGCGCTCGGCGAGATAGTGCGGCTGGAACAGGCACATGCGTACCGCGTCGCGGTAACGGCCGTTGACGAAGAACTCGTCCCTGAGGATGCCTTCGGGGCGGAAGCCGCAGCTCTCGTAGATGCCGGCCGCGCGCTTGTTGTCCTTGTCCACGTGCAGATAGAGCTTGTGGATGTTGAGCACCTTGAACGCGTAGTCGATGGCGATGCGGGTGGCGCGCTTGGCGTAGCCTTTCCCCTGATGATCGGGATGGATCGCGATCTGGAATTCGCAGCGCCGATGCAGGTGGTTGATCTCCACCAGCTCGACCATGCCCGCGGGCTCGCTCCGGTCCGTGGCGATGATGAAGCGCCGCTCGGTCTGGTTGTGGATGTTGCGCTCGTAGAGCTGCGCCAGTTCGGCGAAGGACTCGTAGGCCTCCTCGAACCAGTAGCGCATGATGCTGTCGTTGTTGTTGAGCTGGTGCACGAAGAGCAGGTCTTCGCGCTCCAGGGGTCGCAGTTTGATACTCATGTCCGGTCTCGGCCAGGGCTGAGAGAGGTCTCTCGCGAGGCCTACTCCCATGCCGACCAAGACGGAATGATGAAAGCCGGCTCTCAAATCCCGCGAAGCCCGGTTTCCTCTTGGGCCAGGAGGCGGGCTGCGGCCTCGTCGAGGGCGTCGAGCGGGCCGCGGAAGCGCAGGGCCCGCGTCGGCTCGCCCGCCCGCATCACCAGCACCACCGTCTCGACATCCGGGCATCCGGGATCGGTGCAGGCGATCTCGTTGACGGAGAGGGCGTCGGCCTCGCTCAAGGCGAGCGCAGGCCGCAAGAGCGCCTTCGCCCGCGAGGCCGCCTGCGCCAGTCCGGCGGAGCGGGCGCGCCAATCCTTCAGGCTGATGAAGCCCATCGCGATCAGGCGGCCGCCCGGCGCCAAGCCGGGAACGGGTCGGGCAGGTGGCGGTAGGCGTCGGGATCGAAGCGTGGGGTCTCGGCCGAGCCAACGAGGCAGGCATCCAGCGCGGCGGTGATCGCCGCCCGGTCCATGCCGCGGCCGATGAAGACGAGTTCCTGGCGCCGGTCGCCCCACACCTCGCTCCAGACCGTGTGAAGGCGCTCGCGAAACACCGCCTCCTCGGGCCAGCGCTGGCGCGGCACCGCCGCCCACCAGAACCCCATCGCCCCGATATGCGCGACCGCGCCGGCGAGCGAGAACTCGCCGACCCAGTCCGGCCGGGTCGCGAGCCAGAAGTGGCCCTTCGCCCGGATCAGCCCCGGCCAGGTCGTGTTCGCGAAGGCCTGGAATTTCCGGGGATCGAACGGCCGCCGCGAGCGGTAGACGAAGGAAGTAATGCCGTATTCCTCGGTCTCTGGCACGTGCTCATGCGCGCCATAGAGTTCCTTGAACCAGAGCGGGTGCTCCTGGGCCTTCTCCTCGTCGAACAGGCCCGTATCGAGGATGGCCTCCGGCGGCACCTGACCGTGCGACGCCTCGACGATGCGTGCATCCCCGTTGAGGCCGCGAACCACCGAGCGCACGAGGTCGAGCTTCTCCGGCGCGACGTCGCGGGCCTTGTTGATCACCACCACGTCGGCGAACTCGATCTGCTCCACGAGAAGATCGACCAGGGTACGGCTGTCGTCGGCGCCCGCCGTCTCGCCGCGCTGGCGCAGGAAGTCGTTCGAACCGTAATCCTTCAGGAGGTTCACCGCGTCGACCACGGTCACCATGGTGTCGAGCCGCGCCACGTCGCTGAGCGCATCGCCGGCCTCGTCACGGAACGAAAAGGTGCTCGCCACCGGCAGCGGCTCGGCGATGCCGGTGCCCTCGATCAGCAGGTAGTCGAAGCGGCCCTCGGCGGCGAGGCGGCGCACTTCCGCGAGCAGGTCGTCCCGCAGGGTGCAGCAGATGCAGCCGTTGGTCATCTCCACCAGCCGCTCGTCGGTGCGCGACAGGCCCGCGCCGCCCTCGCGCACGAGGTCGGCATCGATATTCACCTCGCTCATGTCGTTGACGATCACCGCGACGCGCCGGCCCTCGCGGTTGTTGAGCACATGGTTGAGCAGCGTCGTCTTGCCGGCGCCGAGGAAGCCGGAGAGGACGGTGACGGGAAGGCGGCGATCGGTGTGAGACATCGGCATCCACAGGGTGGTCGTGGCAGTGTTATTTTATAACGTTGCATTCGCAGGCTGCCGTCAAGCCGTGCCAACGGAAAAGATGGTCGACTCGTAGACCGACTCGGGAGAAAAGGCCGGGAGCGAGATCAGCCTGAACGAAGGGCCGGTGCGGCGCGTGACCGATGCGGGGCTGCGCCGGTTACCACCGCAGGCGTGCGGCCAGCGTGGAGGAGGGGACGGGTGCGACCCTGGCGGGAGGGACCGGGCGACCGGCGCAGCTACCATCACGGCAACCTCAAGGAGGCGCTGATCGAGGCGGCACGCCGCTTCATCGCCGAGCGCGGCATCGGTGGCTTCACGCTCGTCGACGCGGCGCGCTTGGTGGGTGTGACGCCGGCCGCACTCTACCGCCATTTTCGCGGTCGCGAGGCGTTGCTGGAGGAGGTGGCGGGACGGGGCTTTGCCGACCTCGCTGACCGGCTGGCGCGGGCGCTGGCCGGCCGCGGCACGCCGCTGGAGCGTTTCACCCGCATGGGTGAAGCCTATCTCGCCTTCGCCGAGGAGGAGCCGGGCTATTACGCGGCGATCTTCGAGGTGCGCGGCCACGCGGTCCCCGCGCCCGCCTCGGACAGGCCGAACCCGTTCGACCTCCTCGTCGAGGCCCTGCGCTCGACTTTTCCCGACGGCTTCGACGGCGTCGATCCCCGCTTTCTCGCGCTGGAGGTCTGGGCGCTCTCCCACGGCATCGCCACGCTCTCGGCCGCGGGCCAACTCCCGAAGCCCGGCCCGGACAGGTACGAGTTGCTGCGTGCCGGCGTCCTCGCCCTCGTTCATGGGGCCGGCGGCCGGGTCAAGGAAAAGCCCTGAGCCCCGGCCCTTGAAACGGCCGAGGCGGACCCGCATGTGAATGTTGTTCACATTCACACCCCGGAGTCCTCAGCCGTGAACACGTCCTCCACCTCTCCCTGGTCCTGCGGCGCGTCTCACCGCAGCGGTCCTTTCCCCAAGCGTTCGCTCGAAATCGGCGCCATCGTCGTCGCCTTTGTCTACTGGTGGCCGGTGGCGGTCGCCTACGTTGCCTGGAAGATCGCGGGCTATCCCGCGCTCAGCCAGATGAAGGAGTTCGCCAACAGCGGCGGCTTCAGCTTCGCGGGCGGCTCCGGCCGGTCGCGGTTTGCCCGCGCCTTCGAGGCGGCCACGGGCTCGTCCGGCACCGGTGCCACCTCCGGCAACTGGGCCTTCGAGGAGTATCGCCGGGCCGAGCTGGAACGCCTCGAAGCGCGCCGCCGCGCCCTTCAGGAGGAGAGCCGCGCCTTCGCCGAATTCGTGGAGGAGCTGAAGCGCGCCAAGGACCGCGAGCAGTTCGACGCCTTCATGGCCAAGCGGCGCTCGGAGGGCGGTGGTCCGACGATCAACGCCTGATCGTCTAAAAACCCGAGCGCGATCTGATCTGATGAAGGGCTCCCCGCCGGCAGGTGGGGGGCCCTTTTGTGTGTTGGAGAACAAAGTGCGTGCAGTGCAGCGATTCCATCACACTGAGCGGTTGTCGCCGTGCCGAGCCGCCATAACTGCCGGCACCGGGAACAAGCGAAGCCCGGGCGCCTTGTGAGACACAGGAAACGCCCGCCAGCCAGAACGACGATCGATTCCTTTTCTCCAGCGGAGACCGGTGGCCTGATGCGGCGCGCCCATGCGATGCGGTTCGGCAGCGAGTTTGCCGAGGACGGTGTGCGGTTTGCCCTTTGGGCTCCGACCGCCGCGGATGTGACCCTGGTCGTGGATGGGACCGATCATCCCATTCCCGATGTCGGCGAGGGCTGGCGCCGGACCGTGGTCCCGGGCGTGAAGGCCGGCGCGCGCTACGGCTTCCGCATCGACGGCGATCTGGTGGTGCCGGATCCCGCCTCGCGCTTTCAGCCCGATGACGTCTCGGCACCCTCCGAGGTGATCGACCCCAATGCTTATCCGTGGTCGGACGGCGAGTGGACGGGGCGGCCCTGGGAAGAGGCCGTCGTCTACGAACTGCATGTCGGCACCGCGACGCCCGAGGGCACCTATGCCGCCCTCGAGAGGCGGCTGGACGATCTGGTCGATCTCGGCGTCACCGCCATCGAACTCCTGCCGCTCGCCGACTTCAAGGGCACCCGCAACTGGGGCTACGACGGCGTGCTCCCCTACGCGCCGGATGCCGCCTACGGGCGCCCGGACGAGCTCAAGCACCTGATCGACACCGCCCACTCCAAGGGCCTGATGGTGCTGATCGACTGCGTCTACAACCACTTCGGCCCGGCCGGGAACTACCTCCACGCCTACGCCAAGACCTTCTTCACCGAGCGTCACCAGACGCCCTGGGGGGCCGGCATCAACTTCGACGGGGCGGAATCAGGCCCGGTCGTGCGTGACTACTTCATCGAGAACGCGCTCTACTGGCTCAAGGAATACCACTTCGACGGCATCCGCTTCGACGCGGTCCACGCGATCCTCGACGATTCCGAGACGCATTTCCTGGCCGAACTCGGCGACACGATCCGCAAGACCTTTCCGGATCGGCACGTCCATCTGATCTTGGAGAACGAGGCCAACCAGGCCCGCTGGCTGGAGCGCGACGAGAAGAGTCAGCCGATCCTCCACAATGCGCAATGGGCGGACGACCTGCACCATTGCTGGCACGTGCTGCTGACCGGCGAGGATGCCGGCTATTACGCGAGCTTCGCCGACAAGCCCGTGGAGCATCTCGCCCGCTGCCTCGCCGAGGGTTTCGCCTATCAGGGCGAGCCGTTCCCGACCCTCGACAACCATCCCCGCGGCGAGCCCTCGGCCCACTTGCCGCCTTCGGCCTTCGTCACGTTCCTCCAGAACCACGATCAGGTCGGCAACCGGGCGCTCGGCGAGCGGCTGAGCCACCTCGCCGACCCGAAGAAGCTCGCGCTCGCCCGAGCGGGACTTCTTCTCGCCCCGCAGATCCCGATGCTGTGGATGGGCGAGGAGTGGTCGGCCTCCGCACCGTTCCTGTTCTTCGTGGATTTCGCGCCGGACGAGGAGCTGAACAAGGCGGTGCGCGAGGGGCGCCGCCGCGAGTTCAAGAGCTTCGCGGCCTTTGCCGACGACACCTCGGTGATCCCGGATCCGACCGAGGCCAAGACCTTCGAGGATTCGAAGATCGACTGGGACGAGGCCGAGACCGAGCCGCATCGCGCCATCTGGGCCGATACCCGCAACCTGCTTCAGATCCGCCGGCAGAGCGTCGTACCGCTGAGCAAGAGCCGCTTCCTCGGCGCCAAGGCCGAAATTCCGGCGCCGGGCGTGGTGGATTGCATCTGGCGCTACGAGGACGGTTGGCTGCGCTTCGTCGTCAATGTCGGCGACGAAGAATTCTCCGCGGCTGCGGACGGCGGTCAGGTGATCTGGTCGAACAGTGGCTCGCGGCAGGCTCTGCAGCTGCCGTCCTGGACCGGCGTGTTCCTGATCGGGGGCGCCCAGTGAACTCCGACGTGACCTCTTCAGACGTGAGTGCTTCCGACGTGACTGCCCTCGAACGCCTTGCCGACCTCGTCGGCATCGCCGACGGATTCACCGATGCCTTCGGGCAGCGGGTCGATACCTCGCTCGAGGTCCGTCGCGGTATGCTCGAAGCTCTCGGCTTTTCCGCGGGCGACGACGACGCGATCCGACGCAGCCTCGCCGCCGTCGAGACGGTGCGCGCCAACGTGATACCGCCGCTGCTGGCGGCCGAAGCGCGGCGCGGCCTCCGTGTGCCGGTGCGGATGGGCGTGACCTCCGGTGCCGTGGCGTGGCGGCTCGTCGACGAGCACGACCGCTCCCGCGAGGGCCGTGCCACCCTGACCGCCTCCGAGGACGGCGCCGGCTTCGACTTGCCGCCGCTGACGCCGGGCTATCACCAGCTCACCATCACCGTCGGCGACCGCCGAGCCATGGCCTGGATCGTGTCCGCGCCGCAGAAGTGCTGGCGCCCGCGCGCCTACGCCGAGGACGGCGCCCGCGACTGGGGCCTCGCCGCCCAGCTCTACGGCCTGCGCTCGCCCGCTAACCTCGGCATCGGCACCTACGCCGATGCCGGCCGCGCCGCTCGCGATGCGGCCCTGCGCGGCGCGTCGTTCCTCGGCCTCAGCCCGGCCCACGCCCTGTTTCCGACCGATCGGGCCAAGATCTCGCCCTACTCGCCGTCCTCGCGGCTGTTTCTCGAAACCCTCTACATCGAACCCGGCGCATTGCCCGGCTTCGCCGACAGCCCCGCCGCCGCGCTTCTGGAGCAGTACGGCCCTCGGATCGAGGCCCTGCGTGACACCTCCCTCGTCGATCATGCCGGTGTCTGGGAGGTGCTGTCTCCGATCCTCGAAGCCTATTGGCAGGGATCGGGGGCGCGGGCCGGCACGGATGCCGGCTTCGCCGCGTTCCGCGCGGAGGGAGGTGAGAACCTCGAATCGCACGCCACCTTCGACGCGCTCTCCGAGCATTTCCGGAAGCAAGGCGCGCATTGGCTCGGCGACTGGCCCGAGGAGTACCGCCGGGCCGGTACCGATGCCGTGCGCGCCTTCGCCCGGGAACAGGCCGAGCGCATCGCCTATCACGTCTTCCTGCAACACCTCGCCGACAGCCAGCTCAAGGCCTCGTCCGATCTGGCCCTGAAGGCCGGCATGCGGCTTGGGCTCTACCGCGATCTCGCGGTCGGCGCCGACCGGGGCGGCTCGGAGATCTGGTCTCACCCGGAGCGCTTCGCCAATGGCGTCTCCATCGGCGCGCCGCCGGACCTGCTCGCGCCGAAGGGCCAGGATTGGGGCCTGCCGGCCTTCGATCCGTTGGAGATGGAGCGCGACGGCCTCAAGGCCTTCCGCGCTCTCGTCAAAGCGAACATGCGCCATGCTGGCGCGATCCGCATCGATCACGCATTCCAGCTCGCGCGCCTGTTCCTGATCCCGCTCGGCAGGTCCGCCCGCGAAGGCGCCTATGTGGCGATGCCGTTCGAGCCGATGCTGGCGGTGCTGCGGCTGGAGAGCCACCGCGCCAAATGCCTCGTCATCGCCGAGGATCTCGGTACCGCGCCGGAGGGCTTCTCCGACGCGCTGATGCACTCCGGCATCCTCAGCTACCGCATCCTCGCCTTCGAGCGTGAGCAGGGCGGCGCCTTCAAGTCCCCCGACGCCTATCCGAAGGACGCGCTGACCGCGATCACGACGCATGACCTGCCGACCTTCGTCGGCTGGTGGCGCGGCGTCGATACCGACACCCGGCAATCCCTGGGCCTCTACGATGCCGACCGGGCCGAAGCCGAGCGCACCGAGCGCGTCGCCGAGCGCTGGCGCCTGTCGGAGGCTCTGGCCGCGCAGCAATTGCTGCCGAGCTCCGAGCCGCCGGAGCACGCCCCGTTCGAGGCCGCGGCCCGCTACCTCGCTCGCGCGCCCTCCATCCTCACCGCGGTCCAGTACGAGGACGTTGTCGGCGAACTCTCTCAGGCCAACGTGCCGGGCTCGACCGAGGGCTATCCGAATTGGCGGCGCAAGCTCGACCGGAACCTGGAAGCCATTGCCGCCCCGGGCGGCCCGCTGGCGAAACTCGCCGCCGCCCTGTCGGCGGAGGAGCGCGGGCCCCGCTCGGGTGCCGCGCGCCTCGCCTCGGCCCCGCCGCGGGCTACCTACCGCCTGCAATTCCACGAGGGGTTCACCTTCGCGGATGCCGAGAAGATCGTCCCGTACCTCGCCAAGCTCGGGATCAGCCACGTCTACGCCTCGCCGCTGCAGCGGGCGCGGCCTGGATCGACCCACGGCTACGACATCGTCGATCACTCGCAGATCAACCCGGAGATCGGCGGCGAGGAGGGCTTTCGCAGCTTCACCGACGCGCTTCACGCGCACGGACTGAAGCTTCTGCTCGACATCGTGCCCAACCATATGGGCGTCGGCGGCGCCGACAATCCGTGGTGGCTCTCGGTGCTCGAATGGGGCGGCCTGTCGCCTGCGGCCAATGCCTTCGACATCGACTGGGAGCGGCTCGGCGCCAACGGCAAGCTCGTCATTCCCTTCCTCGGCGAGCGCTACGGCGAGGCGCTGGAGAAGGGCACGCTGGAACTGAAGTTCGACGAGTCCGCCGGCGCCTTCAGCGTCTGGCACTACGAGCATCAGTTTCCGATCTGCCCGCTGCAATACCCGACGATTCTGAACCGGGCGCTCGCGGCCTTGGGCGAGATCGGCGACGACATGTCGGCCGAAGTGCTCTCGATCACCGAGCGCCTGCGGGCGATGGGGGAGGAGACGAATTTCGAGCGCCGTCGGGCCATGCCCGAGGCCGCCGAGGAGCTGAAGCGTCAGCTTGCGGGCGCCGTTCGCGCCTCGCCGCAGATCGCCGCCTCGATCTACCGGGCGCTGCACCTGCTCAACGGCAACCGCGACTATCCCGACAGCTTCGGGCCGCTGCACCGGCTGCTGGAACAGCAATCCTACCGGCTCGCTCACTGGCGCATCGCGTCGAGCGACATCAACTACCGCCGCTTCTTCGATGTGAATTCGCTCGCCGGCCTGCGCGTCGAGCTGTCGGACGTGTTCACCAAGTCGCACGACCTGCTCTTCCGCCTGATCGGCGAGGGCCGGATCGACGGTTTGCGCATCGACCATATCGACGGCCTGGCCGATCCGCTCGGATATGCCCGCGCGCTCCAGGCGGCGGTCGGACCCGGCTTCTACATCGTGGTCGAGAAGATCCTGGAGCCCGGCGAGAAACTGCGCGACTGGCCGGTGGCCGGGACCACCGGCTACGACGTTCTGAACCAGCTCGACGGCATCCTAGTCGATCAGGCGCTGAAGCCGCGTATCGAGAAGTTCTATCGGTGGGCTACCGATATGGACGAGCCTTACGGCTTCCAGTTCCGCGCCGCGAAGGCGGAGATCCTGGAGATCAGCTTCGCCTCGGAACTCGAGGTGATGACCGGCGACCTCAAGCAGATCGCTGATTCCGACCGGCGCAACCGCGACTTCTCTACCAACGCTATCCGCCGGGCGCTGATCGAGATCGTGGCGCGGTTTCCCGTCTACCGCTCCTACCTCCCGGGCGATCTCGACGAGACCGAGATCGAGGCCGAGGACGTGCGGTTGATCGAGGGGGCCGTGCGCAAGGCCAAGCGCTGGAGCGCCCTGCCGGATCGCTCGGTGCACGATTTCGCCGCCGACGCCCTGCTCGGCCGCATCGATCTCGGCGGCGCCGGACATCCGGACCAGCAAGTGGTCCTGCGCTTCCGCCGCCGCTTCCAGCAGCTCACCGGCCCGGTCATGGCCAAGAGCTTGGAAGACACCCTGTTCTACCGCTTCGTCGAACTGCTCGCCCTCAACGAGGTCGGCGGCGATCCCGGCGAGTACGGCATCGACGCCGAGCACTTCCACGCGCTTCAGGCCGCGCGCGCCCGCGACTGGCCGAACGCGATGATCACCACGGCCACTCACGACACCAAGCGCGGCGAGGATGCCCGCTCGCGCCAGCTCGCCCTGTCCGAGTTGCCGGAGGAATGGGCGCGGGCCTGGGATACGTGGCGCCGGGCGTCCGAGCCGCACATCAAGCAAGTCGAAGGCGAACCGGCGCCGGACCCGAATGACCAGTGGATGTTCCTCCAGGCCATCCTGGGCGCGTGGCCGCTGGAACTTCTGGAAGGTGACGACGCGGGCGAGATCGAGACGTTCCGCAAGCGCCTCGACGCCTATGCCGAGAAGGCTTTGCGCGAGAGCAAGCGCCGGTCGAGCTGGGTCAATGTCGACGAGGGCTACGAGGGCGCGGTGCACGCGCTCTTCGCGGCCCTCGTCACTCCCGGCTCGGATTGCCTGAACCGGCTGCGTCCGCTGGTGCGGCGGCTCGCCTTCCTCGGCATGATCGCCGGGCTCGGCCGCACCGTCCTCAAATGCACCCTGCCGGGCATTCCCGACACCTACCAGGGCACCGAGTTCTGGGACTTCTCCTTCGTCGATCCCGACAATCGTCGGCCGGTCGATTACGAGGAGAGGGCTCGGGCCTTGGAGGCCGGCGGTGCGCCCTCCGAGCTGATCGGCGCCTGGCCGGATGGACGGGTGAAGCAGGCGACGCTGGCGCGCCTGCTCGCCGACCGCGCGGCGCGACCGGCCTTCTACGCGGACGCCGACTACCGGCCGCTCGCCGCGGAAGGCGCGCGCGCCGACCACGTCATCGCCTTCACCCGCTCGGCGGCGACCTCCGGCGAGGACGACCTTTTGGTGGCGGTGCCCCGCCTCGTCGCACGGCTGACGCCCGAATCGGGTTGGTCGGGCGAGGCCTTCGCCGGCACGACCCTGACGGTGCCGGACGGCAGCCGCTGGGTGGACGTAATCGGCGGTGGCGAAGTCGCCGCCGAGGGCGACCGGCTCGATCTCGGTCGGCTCTTCGCAACGCTGCCCTATGTGGTGCTGCGGCGGGCTGCCTGAGGCGGCCCGCACGAGATGCCCGTCGATCGGCCGTCCAGGCCGTGACCTCACCGGGTCGGCGGGGGTTTCACGAGAGGCACCCCGCGGCCTCGACCCATCAGAACGCGCTCGGCGAGTAGCGACAAGACGGAGGCGATCCATGAACGCACCGAACACCGCGATGGCGCCCGCGACCCGGACCGGCGCGGAGACAGTGGCCTTGCCCGCCGCCTTCGCCCCCCGCGCGGAGGGCCCGCGCATCTACAACCTGTTCCCGCTGCTGGTCGGGACGGTTTCGGCCTGGACGGCGGAGCTGCCGCGTATCGCCGAACTCGGCTTCAACTGGGTCTATCTCAACCCCTTCCATCAGACCGGCGGCTCGCGCAGCCTCTACGCCGTGGCCGATCTTGATCGCTTGGACGAGCGGTTCCGCGACAGCGACGGCACGTCGGATGACGAGCAGATCGCCCTCTTCTGTCGGGCGGCAGAGTCGCACGGCGTTTCGGTGATGAGCGATCTCGTCATCAACCACACCGCCGACAACGCCCGCCTGTTCCACGAGCGGCCCGATCTGTTCGTGCGCGACGCAGACGGCAAGCCGGTGAGCCCGGCGGCGATCGACCCCGATGATCCGTCCAAGCGTACGGTCTGGGGCGACCTGATCGAGCTCGACTATCATTCCGAGCACGCCCGGGGCGAACTGATCCGCATCTTCGACGGCTATATCGGCAAGCTCCAGCACCTCGGCGTGCGCGGATTCCGGTGCGACGCCGCCTACAAGGTGCCGCCGGAGGTTTGGCGCGCGCTGATCCAAGCGGCCAAGGCGCGCGAGCCGGAGACGCTGTTCGCGGCGGAGACGTTGGGCTGCACCTTCGAGGAGGCGCAGGCGACCGCCGGCGCCGGCTTCGACTACCTGTTCAACTCGTTCGCGTGGTGGAATCTCAAGGCGCCTTGGGCCCTGGAACAGTACGATCGTCTGCGGGTGGTCGCGCCCTCGATCGCCTTCCCCGAGAACCACGACATGGCGCGCCTCGCCGCCGACATCCCCGGCGGAGCCGAGTCCATCGCCCGGCGGCTGAAGACGCGCTACGCCCTCTCGGCTTTCTTCTCGGCCGGCGTGCTGATGCCGATCGGGTACGAGTGGGGCTATCGCCGCGCGCTGCACGTGGTCGAGACCACGCCCGGCTCGCGCGAGCACGACACCGGCATCGACATTTCTGCCTACGTCACGGCGATCAACGCGCTGAAGGCCGAGATCCCGGCCGCCAATGTCGAAGGCGCGCAGATGCGTCTTTCCGCGCCGGACGCGCCCTTCACCGCTCTGTTCCGCACCGACACCGGCCATTCGGCCTCGGCGCATTCGGCGACCCTGATCCTGTACAATCCGGGCGACACGCCCGCGCCGGTCGATGCCGGGCGCCTCATCGAGCGCACCGGCGGACAGCTCGGCACCTTCAACGACCGCACGCCCGATGCCGAGCCGATCGCCTTCCATCCGGGCGCCAGCATCGACCTTCAGCCGGGTGAGTTGCGCATTCTCGTGGCCGAGCGTGCCAAGGTCGCCGCCCCGCCGCCGCCGACGACGCCGGAGGGGAAGGGCCGCGTCGTCATCGAGGCGGTGACGCCGGAGATCGATGGCGGTCGCTCGGCGGTGAAGCGCATCGTCGGCGAGCAGGTGCGCGTCGAGGCCGACATCTTCTCGGACGGGCACGAGATCATCAACGCCGCCATCCTCTCGCGCGTCGTCGGCGAGGAGACGTGGCGGCGCGACCCGATGGTGTTCGTCGACAATGACCGCTGGGCCGGCCACTTCCCGCTCGAAAGGAACGCCCGCTACGAGTTCACGGTCGAGGCGTGGCGCGACGGCTTTTCCTCCTGGGTTCGCGACACCCTGAAGAAGCGCGATGCCGGCGTGGATGTGCGCCTCGAGACCATCGAGGGCGTCGAGCTGATCCAGATCGCGGAGGATCTGGCGACGGGCGCCGACAAGCAGCGGCTCGACGCGCTGATCCGCTCGCTCGGTGCCGAGCCCGGAGGCTCACCCGTCATCCTCGAAAAGATCCTGGCGCCCGAGGCGATGTCGCTGATCCGGCGCAATGCCGAGCGGGTGAACCTGTCGCGCTATCCCGTCAACATCCCGGTCATCGCCGACCGGCTCGCGGCCCGGTTCTCGGCTTGGTACGAGATCTTCCCGCGCTCGCAATCGGGCGATCCGAACCGCCACGGCACCTTCAAGGATGTGATCCGTCGGCTGCGCGAGATCCGCGAGCTCGGCTTCGACGTGCTCTACTTCACGCCGATCCACCCGATCGGGAAGACGAACCGCAAGGGCAAGAACAACACGCTGAAAGCCCTGCCCGGCGATGTTGGCTCGGTCTACGCGGTGGGCTCGGAGGACGGCGGCCACGAGGCCGTGCATCCCGAACTCGGGACGCTGGAGGATTTCCGCCAGCTCGTCGCCGCGAGCCATGCCCACGGCATGGAAGTCGCCATCGACTTCGCGATCCAGTGCTCCCCCGATCATCCCTGGATCAAGAACCACCCCGAATGGTTCGAGTGGCGCCCCGACGGCACGCTGAAATTCGCCGAGAATCCGCCGAAGAAGTACGAGGACATCTCCAACGTCCACTTCTACGGCGGGGCGCTGCCCTCCCTCTGGATCGAGCTGCGCGACATCGTCCTCGGATGGTGCGCCCATGGGGCCCGCATCTTCCGGGTCGACAACCCGCACACCAAGCCGATTCCGTTCTGGGAATGGATGCTGCGCGAGGTGAACGCGGAGTATCCCGACGCGATCTTCCTGGCCGAGGCCTTCACCCGGCCGAAGATGATGAAGAAGCTCGCCAAGGCCGGCTACCAGCAGAGCTATACCTACTTCACGTGGCGCAACACGAAGCAGGAACTGACCGAGTACGCGCTGGAGTTGGCCGGTGAGATGGGCGAGTACTACCGCCCGAACTTCTTTGCCAACACGCCGGACATCAATCCCTACTACCTGCAAACGAGCGGGCGACCGGGCTTCATCGTGCGCGCGACACTGGCCGCGACGCTCTCCTCGATCTACGGCATCTATAACGGCTTCGAGCTGTGCGAGGCCGCGCCCTATCCAGGCAAGGAAGAGTATCTCGATTCGGAGAAGTACGAGCTGAAGGCCTGGGACTATCACCGCCCCGGCAACATCCGCGAGCACATCATCAAGCTCAATCAGGCGCGCCGGGACAATCCGGCCCTGTGGGACTTCCGGAACATCCACTTCACGGGTGCGGGCAACGACAACATCATCGCCTACGCGAAGGTGACGCCGGAGCGCGACAACTGCGTCTTCGTGATGGTCAACCTCGACCCGAAGAACCGCCAGGAATGCACCTACGAGGTGCCGCTCTGGCTGCTCGGCCTACCCGACGACGGGGCGGTCGAGGTCGAGGATCTGCTGCTGGGCTACAAGTTCGAGCTCTACGGCAAGAACCACCGGATCGCCCTCGATCCCGCCGACCGCTCGGCCATCGTCTGGCGACTCCGGCCCCGGCGCTCCTGACGACCCGCCCCGCGCCGAAGCGGCCTCCACTTTCGGCGCGGGGCGCTCTAGATCGGGCGGAATACGGCGGTCACCGTCGTGTTCTCGCCAAGAAGCGAGCCGAGGAAGCTCGCAGTCCGGCGCCGCAGGGCCCGGTTCCGCTCTCGAAAGTGACGTGAGGCAGCGACGGGATGATCGATCGCAGCGATCCGCAGTGGTACCGTGACGCCATCATCTACCAGATCCACGTCAAGTCGTTCTTCGACTCGTCGAACGATGGGATCGGGGACTTCGAGGGCCTGACGCAGAAGCTCGATTACGTCCGCGACCTCGGGGTCACGGCGATCTGGCTGATGCCGTTCTATCCCTCGCCGCTGCGCGACGACGGCTACGACATCGCCGACTACCGGGACATCAACCCGTCCTACGGGACGATGGAGGATTTCCGCCGCTTCGTGGACGCCGCCCACGAGCGGGGCCTGCGCGTCATCACCGAGCTGGTGATCAACCACACCTCCGACCAGCACCCCTGGTTCCAGCGCGCCCGCGAGGCGCCGGCCGGCTCGCCCGAGCGCGATTTCTACGTCTGGTCGGACACGGACGACAAGTATAGCGACACGCGTATCATCTTCCTCGACACGGAAGTGTCGAACTGGACCTGGGATCCGGTCGCGAAACAGTATTTCTGGCACCGTTTCTACAGCCACCAGCCCGACCTGAACTTCGACAATCCGGCCGTGCTGGAAGCCGTCATCGAGGTGATGCGCTACTGGCTCGACATGGGCGTGGACGGGCTGCGGCTCGACGCGATTCCCTACCTGATCGAGCGTGACGGCACGAACTGCGAGAACCTGTCCGAGACCCACGACGTCATCAAGGCGATCCGCGCGGCGCTCGACGTGAGCTATCCTGACCGGATGCTGCTGGCCGAGGCCAACCAGTGGCCGGAGGAGACGGCGCAGTACTTCGGCGACGGCGACGAGTGCCACATGGCATTCCACTTCCCGCTGATGCCGCGGATGTACATGGCGATCGCCCGGGAAGACCGGCATCCGATCACCGACATCATGCGCCAGACCCCGGAGATTCCCGAGGGCTGCCAGTGGGCGATCTTCCTGCGCAACCACGACGAGCTGACGCTCGAGATGGTCACGGCGGAGGAGCGCGACTACCTGTGGTCGTTCTACGCCGCCGAGCGCCGCGCCCGCATCAATCTCGGCATCCGCCGCCGCCTCGCGCCGTTGCTGGAGAACGACCGGCGCAAGATCGAGCTGATGAAGTCCCTCGTCCTGTCGATGCCCGGAACACCGGTGCTCTACTACGGCGACGAAATCGGCATGGGCGACAACATTTATCTCGGTGATCGCGACGGTGTGCGCACGCCGATGCAGTGGTCGCCGGACCGCAACGGCGGCTTCTCGCGGGCCAACCCGCAGAAGCTGTTCCTGCCGTCGATCCAGGATCCGATCTACGGCTACGACGCGATCAACGTCGAGGCGCAGATCCAGGCGCAGACCTCCCTGCTGAACTGGACGCGGCGCATGATCGCGATCCGCAACAATTCGGTCGCGCTGGGGCGCGGCGCGATCCAGTTCCTCTATCCGACGAACCGCAAGGTGCTCGCCTGGATCCGCGAGCACGACAACGAGCGCATCCTCTGCGTCGCCAACCTGTCGCGGGCACCGCAGGCGGTGCAGCTTGACCTGTCCGACCTGCGCGGCGCGATTCCGATCGAGCTGACGGGCGGCACCGCCTTCCCGGCGATCGGCGAGCTGCCTTATCTGCTCACGCTCCCGGCCTACGGCTTCTACTGGTTCTCGCTCTCGGTCGCGAATACCGGCGAGATCGGCCCGCAGCCGCAGAGCCCCGAACTCTTCACCCTCGTGCTGACCGGCGGCGTCGAGACCCTGATCAAGGGCCGCGAACGCACGGCCTTCGAGCGCACCGTGGCGCCGCCCTTCATCGGCTCGCGGCGCTGGTTCGGTGCCAAGGGCTCGCGCATCAAGTCGGTCCAGGTCGATGACAGCGCCATCGTCAAGGACGCCACCGGCGAGGGCAAGTTCCTGCTGCCGCGAGTGGCGGTGACGCTCGCCAACGGCGAACGCCAGGACTACTTCGTGCCGCTCGCCGTCGAGGAGGGCCGCGAGGACGAGACGCTGATGGACCACGCGGTGGCCCGCGTGCGCCGCGGCCCCCGCACCGGCCTGCTCTACGAGGCCGCCGCCGCCGCGCCCTTCACCGTCGCTCTGATCGAGGCCATGCGCGACGGCGTGACGATCCCGTCGGAGCGCGGCAGCATCGTCTTCTCGACCACCTCGGCCTACGATCCGGAAGTGCCGTTCGAGGCCGCCGACGTGCGTCGCCTCTCGGCCGAGCAGAGCAACACCTCCATCGCCATCGGCGCGCGGATGATGCTCAAGCTCCTGCGCCGTCTCCAGCCCGGCACGCATCCGGAGATCGAGATCGGCCGCTTCCTCACCGAGCAGGCGCATTTCGCCAACACGCCCGCGCTCCTCGGCGTGGTCGAGCACGTGGCCGAGGATGGCACCCGCACGGCGCTGGCGCTGCTGCAGAAGTTCGTCCTCAACCAGGGCGATGCCTGGACGCTGATGCTGGAGGGCCTGCGGCGCGACTTCGAGACCGTGGTGCTGGCCCCCGAGAGCGAGGCGCCGACGCCGGAGGACGCCTTCAACGCGCATCTGCGTTGGGCGATCCTGCTCGGCCAGCGCACGGCCGAGCTGCACCGGGCGTTCGCCATCGACACCGACGATCCGGCCTTCGCGGTCGAGCCGTTCGGTGAGGCGGATCTCGCCGCCCTGGCGGACGACGCCCGCTATCAGGCAGCGCGCGCCTTCAAGGGGCTCGATGCGATCACCGCATGGTCGCCCGGCTCGGCGAGCGAGGCGCTCGCCGCCCGCCGCGGTGAGGTCGAGGCGCTCATCGACGAGTTGGCCGCCGGCCCGCTGCGGGGCGCCACCAAGACCCGCATCCACGGCGACTACCACCTCGGCCAGGTTCTCGCCTCCGAGGGCGATCTCGTCATCGTCGATTTCGAGGGCGAGCCCTCGCGGCCGGTGGAGCAGCGCCGGTCGAAATCGACGCCGCTGCGGGACGTGGCCGGCATGCTGCGCTCCTTCGCTTACGGCGCCGAAACGGTGGTGCGCGAGATCGCCGCCCGCTTCGGCGACAGCGAGGAGCGGGCGCGCAACGCGGCGATCGCGTGGCGCGGCATGATCGATGCAGCGTTCCTCGACGGCTATGGGCAGGCGGTGGCCGGCAGCCGGGCGGCGGTGGAGGATGCGGAGACGCATCGCGGCCTGCTGCGTCTGAGCCTGCTCACCAAGGCGCTCTACGAGGTTGATTACGAGGTCAACAACCGCCCCGACTGGATCGAAATCCCGGCACGGGGTGTTCTCAACATACTGGATGAAGCCAAGCGCGACCGCGCTTCGGTGTGACGATCGCGCTCTCGCGCCGGGCTGATACCCGCCCCGGCCCGACAGCGAATCCCTGGAAGAGGTGACTGGATGACGGCTCTGGACGAGAAGGCCGCGGCTCGAAACGAGGGGCAGGCGGCCGCCAACGTCCCGAACAGGTCAGGCTCGACCGAGGCGCCCCGCGCGCCCCGGCCGGCGGATTCGCTGGGCGGCGATGGTGGAGCGCCCCGGGTGGGCCGCCCCACGTCGCAGCCCCGCGACGGCCACCTCCATCCCGATGCGGTCGCCGCCATCATGGCGGCCGACCACGGCGACGCCTTCGGCGTGCTGGGACCGCATCAGGTCGCGCCCGGCACCTGGGAGGTCCGCGCGGTCCTGCCCGAGGCCAAGGCCGCCCGCCTGCTCACCGGCGGGCAGACCGTCCCGTTCGAGCGTGTCCACCCGGATGGGTTCTATGTCGCGAGCGTGAAGAGCGAGGGGCGCCCTCTCTACGAGATCGAGGTCGAGGCCTGGGACGGCAGCAGCACCCGCCGCCACGATCCCTACGGGTTCGGCCCCTCCCTCGAACAGAGCGAGATCGAGGGCCTGCGCCAGATCGGCAGCAATCTCGTCTACCGCGTCCTCGGCGCCCATGCCGGCGAACTCGACGGCATCCCCGGCTTCCGCTTCGCGGTCTGGGCGCCGAACGCCCGCCGTGTCAGTGTGGTCGGCGACTTCAACGACTGGGACGGCCGGCGCCACCCGATGCGGCTGTGGCTGAACGGCGGCGTCTGGGAACTGTTCGTGCCGGGGCTCAAGGCCGGGCAGAACTACAAGTTCGAGATCCGTGGGCCCGATGGCGCGCTGCTGCCGCTCAAGGCCGATCCGGTCGCGTTTCGTGGCCAGCACCCGCCGCAGACGGCGTCCGTACTCCAGGGCCTCAACGAGCCGGAATGGCACGATAACGCCTGGATGGACAGCCGCGGCGAGAAGGACCCCCGCCACGCTGCCATGTCGGTCTACGAGGTGCATCTCGGCTCGTGGGCTCGGGTGCCGGGCGAAGGCAACCGCTATCTGACCTACAAGGAATTGTCCGATCGCCTGATCCCCTACGTCAAGGAACTCGGCTTCACCCATATCGAGCTTCTGCCGATCACCGAGTACCCGTTCGACGGCTCCTGGGGTTATCAGCCGGTCTCGCTGTTCGCCCCGACGAGCCGTTTCGGTACGCCCGACGACTTCGTCGCCTTCGTCAACGCCGCCCACGAGGCCGGCATCGGCGTGCTGCTCGATTGGGTGCCGGGGCACTTCCCCCTCGACGCGCACGGGCTCGGACTGTTCGACGGCACGCATCTCTACGAGCACGCCGATCCGCGCCAGGGCTTCCACCAGGATTGGGGAACCTACATCTACAATTTCGGCCGCACGGAAGTGTCGGCCTTCCTCACCGCCAACGCCCGGTTCTGGCTGGAGCACTATCATCTCGACGGCCTGCGCGTGGATGCGGTGGCCTCGATGCTCTACCTCGACTATTCGCGCCGGGCGGGCGAGTGGATCCCGAACCAGTACGGTGGCAACGAGAATCTCGATGCCATCAACTTCCTGCGCAAGACCAACGAGGCGACCTACAGCCACGCGCCGGGCACGATCACGGTGGCGGAGGAATCGACCTCATGGCCGGGCGTCTCGCACCCGACCTATACCGGCGGCCTCGGCTTCGGCTTCAAGTGGAACATGGGGTGGATGCACGACACCCTGAAATATATGTCGGAGGATCCGATCCACCGGCGCTACCACCACCACAACCTGACCTTCGGCCTGCTCTACGCCTTCTCGGAAAACTTCGTCCTGCCGCTCTCCCACGACGAAGTCGTGCACGGGAAGGGCTCGCTGCTCGGCAAGATGCCGGGCGACCGCTGGCAGAAATTCGCGAATCTGCGCGCTTATTTCGGCTTCATGTGGGGCCATCCCGGCAAGAAGCTGCTGTTCATGGGCGGCGAGTTCGGCCAGGAGCGCGAGTGGAACCACAACCAGTCCCTCGACTGGCACCTGCTCGACGATCCGCTGCATGGCGGCGTCAAGGATCTGATTCGCGACCTCAACCACGTCTACACCTCGACCCCGGCGCTCTACACGCGGGACGTGGAACCGGGCGGCTTCCAGTGGCTGGTGGCGGACGATTCCGACAACTCGGTCATCGCCTGGGCTCGCAAGGGCAAGGCGGAGGGCGAAGTCGCCATCGTCGTCTCGAACTTCACGCCGGTGCCGCGGGAAGGCTATCGCGTCGGCGTGCCGACGGCCGGCTATTACCGCGAGGCGATCAACTCCGACGCCGAGCGCTACGGCGGCTCGAACGTCGGCAATATGGGCGGCGTTCACAGCCAATCTGAGCAGAGTCACGGCCAGCCGCACTCCCTGAGCCTGATCCTGCCGCCGCTGTCGACGCTGATCCTGATCCGCGAAGGCTGATCGCGAGCGGGGCGGCTCAGCCGCCCCGCGGACCGAACAGGATGACCGCCATGCCGGCGAGGCAGATCGCTCCGCCGGTTATGTCCCATCGATCCGGCCGGTGCCCCTCCACGCTCCAGAGCCAGAGGATCGAGGCGACGATGTAGATGCCGCCATAGGCAGCATAGGCGCGGCCCGCAGCCTCGCTCTCGACCAGGGTGAGCAGCCACGCGAACAGCGCCAGCGAGACCATGCCCGGCGCGACCCACCAAACCGACCGGCCGAGCCGGAGCCACGCCCAGAAGGCGAAGCAGCCGGCGATCTCCGCCAGCGCGGCGCCGGAATAGGCGAGAAGGGTCTTGCTCATCGGCAACGCTTGGCGCGGGCTCCCCGCTTTGCCAAGCCTTGCCGGCCCCGTGCCTACGCGTCGTCCTCCGGAGCGAACACCTCGCCCTTCTCGGCCAGCCGAACGTTCGCCCGATCGCCAGGCAGATCCCGCAAGTCGCGGTAGTCGCGTATCATGCGATGCAGATCCGCGCGCGCCGGCTCGGACGGCTCGGGTGCGCCAGGATCGAAGCCCTCCACGACCGTCTCGACCCGCTGGTCGAGGGCCGCACGGTTCTGCGGGTCGAGCCCTTCGATCCGCGCGAGAAGGTCGGCGATCGCCGCGCGCTTCGTCTCCAACTCCGACATCGGCCGCCCCGCAAAGGTTTCGCGCGAGGACAGCGCTCGAATGCCCCCGCGGTTCCTCAGGGACGCACCCCCGGACCTTCCGAGGAGCCGGAGGGTTGGTGCGGCATGACCCTTGTCCTGACCGAGGAAGCCGAGACCCGGCCTGCGGCGAAGCCTCGTTCCGCGCGCCTCTGGCGCCCGCGCCGAGTGTTGGTGACGCCGGCCGCTCTCGATCATGCGCATGGCCGGCAGATCGTTGCGCGGGCCGAACATCTCGGGCTTCCGGTCGAGCGGCTGAAGAGCAACCGGCTCACCGGCCTGCGCGACGAAAATCCACGCCGGGCCTATGCGGAGGCCAAGGCGACGCTCGCCGTCGTCACGGCCCCGCCGACGAAGTTGAAACTGCAGCCGATCCCGCCGAGCGCCGACTGGCGCTTTGATCTCGCCGAGGGCTGCCCGGCACATTGCCAGTACTGCTACCTCGCCGGCTCGCTGTCAGGCCCGCCGGTCACCCGCGCCTACGCCAATCTCGACGCGATCCTCGGAAACCTCGGAGGCTATCTCGGCCAGGGTGGCGTCACCAGCGCCTCGGAAACGCGGGCCGGGGAGGGCACCACGTTCGAAGCCTCCTGCTACACCGATCCGCTCGGGATCGAGCATCTGACCGGCTCACTCTCGGCGGTGATCCGCCATTTCGGCGCCTGGGATGCGCCGGTGCAATTGCGTTTCACCACGAAGTTCGCCGCAGTCGGTCCGCTCCTCGACCTGCCGCATCGCGGGCGCACGCGCATCCGCTTCTCGGTCAACGCCGCCGCGGCAGCGCGTTACGAGGGTGGAACGGCCCCGCTCGCTGAGCGCCTCACCGCCATGGGCGCGGTCGCCCGGGCCGGCTATCCAGTCGGGCTCACCATCGCGCCGATCCTTCCGGTCGAGGACTGGCCGGACGCCTACGACGCCCTCCTGCGCGACGCGGCCGAAGCGCTGGCCGATGTGGCGCGGCCCGACCTGACGGTCGAGCTCATCACCCACCGCTTCACGCCGGGCTCGAAGACCGTTCTGGAGGGCTGGTATCCGGGTTCCGACCTGCCGATGCGCGAGGCCGAGCGGACCCGCAAGCTCACCAAGTTCGGTTCGGTGAAGTACGTGTTTCCGAGCGATCTGATGAAAGCGATGCGCGCGCATCTCACGGAGCGGATCGCACTTCGCCTCCCCGCGGCACGGATCCTCTACTGGACTTAAGGGCGCTCGGCGGCCGGCGTGCGCGCCTGTCCAGTCGGGCAGATGTCGAGCAGGACGCAGCGTCCGCAGGCCGGGGAGCGGTGGAAGCAAACGCGCTGGCCGTGCAGCATCAGCACCTCGTGGTTGTCGTAGAGCTTCTGCGCCGACCAATCGTCGGGGAGTTGCGCACGCAGCACCGCGTGGCTCGGCCCGACATCGACCTTCGAGCCGATCAGCCCGGTGCGCTGGGCGACGCGGTGATGATGGCTGTCCACCGGCAGGGCCGGCATCCGCAGCGTCGAGAAGGAGAGGACGGCGGCGCTCGTCTTCGGCCCGATGCCGGGAATGGCTTCGAGCCAGCCCCGCGCCTCATCGACGCTCATGTCTCCCAAGAAGTCGAGGCTGAGCGCACCCACCCGCTCCCGCACGGCCGCGAGGACCGCCTTGATGCGTGGCGCTTTCAATTCCGGCCATGTCACGCCGCGGATCGTCGCCTCGATGTCTTCGACCGAGGCTTGCTCGATATCCGCCCAATCGGGCCAGCGCGCCCGAAGCGCCTTGAAGGCGCGGCCGGAATCGGCGTTGCGGGTCCGGTGCGAGAGCAGCGAGGAAATTAGCTCCGAGAGCGGATCGAGGCTGTGGAAGTAGGGGATCGGGCATTCGTAGACGCCGCAGAGCCGGCGGTGGATCTCCAACGCCTTGTCCTTGAGCGGCGCGGAGTCCGTCGTCGGCGTCTCTCGACGCTTTTGGCGCGGGGCGGCCGGGAGAGCGGTATCGGGGAAAAGCGGCATGGGAGCCGAATCCGCGAACGGATTCGGCGGTTCCCATCCTGCGACAACCCTACGTCGGCGACCCTATTTCGCCAGGGCGTAGATGTTGATGTCGAGCTTGTCGTCGGCACCCTCGCCGAGATCTGTCACGTATTCTTCGAGGAAGCGGTCCTGAACCCCGATTTCCTTGGCGTCGAGATAGGCGATCAGCGTCTCGTAGGTGCCGTCGATTTCCTCGTAGGTACCGCTGTGCTTGAACCGCAGCGCCTTGCCGCTCGGACTTGAGCCGAACGTCACGCCGTCGCTCTCGCTGCCCTGCGCGGGCGCGGCCTCGATCGGAATCATCGCCTCGTACTGGAAGCCGTCATCCTCGGTCTTGGTGAAGAGCGCGATCGGTCGGCCCGCCGGCTTGAGGTTCTGCTTCGCCAGCGCGTCTCCGATCGTCTTGAACGCCTTCCGCAGGTTCGCCCGCGCCTCGTCCCACTTGGTCGCGCCCGAGAGGATCGCCACGGGCTTGGCCGGCAGCGTCACTTCGTCGACGTCGTTGGGCTCGCCCGGCGTCGTCACCAGGGTCGGCAGGGTCGAGGGCGGCGGCGTGGCCGATCGCGCCGCGCCGGACTGCGCCGGGCGCGGGATCGGCACCTGCTGCGGCGCGGGTGCAGCCGGATCGGGGCCCGATTTCGACGTGTCCGGCACGGTCGTCGTCGGCAGCGGGTTCGTCTCGGCGGGGGAGGGGGCGTTGGTGGGCGGCGGCGCACCCTGGGCGAAGGCCGCATTGGAGAGGAGCGGGGCGAGAGCGAACAGGCCCGCGGCGAGGGAGGCGAGACGGGTCAAGGTGGCGTGGCTCCGATTGGCCGATCCGGACAGGGTAGGGGTGAATTGCGCCCCGCGCGAGACCGTTGCGGCGCGACGTTGCAGTCTCCGGCTCCCGACTCGCGGGCGGCCCGCTTTTGCCATATACGCCGCGCCAACCCCCACATCCTTGCTGACAAGCTCGTCAGAGGTCCGATGAGCCCGCTCGCCAATCGCCGCTTCCTGAAGATGCACGGTGCCGGCAACGCCATCGTCGTGCTCGACCTACGGGGCACTTCGATCCGCGTCGCCTCGGCGGAGGCCCGTGCCATCGCCGCCGACGCGCATTCACGCTTCGATCAGCTCATGGTCGTGCACGATCCCGTCACGCCCGGCACCGACGCCTTCATGCGCATCTACAACACCGACGGCTCGGAATCCGGCGCCTGCGGTAACGGCACACGCTGCGTCGGCTACGCCCTGCTCGACGACCCGGCCATGGCGCGACCGGCCGAGAACGGCTGCCTGACGCTGGAAACCAAGGCCGGTCTGGTGGCGGTGAAGCGCGTCACCGATCGTTCCTTCACCGTCGATATGGGCCAGCCGCGGCTGCGCTGGGACGAGATCCCCCTGGCTGAGCCGTTTCCCGATACCCGCCGCATCGAGCTGCAGGTCGGGCCGATCGACGATCCGATCCTGCACTCCCCCGCCGCCGTCAGCATGGGCAACCCGCACGCGATCTTCTTCGTCGAGCGCGATCCCGACACGTTCGACCTCGGCCGGATCGGGCCGCTGCTCGAAGCGCATCCGATCTTCCCGGAGCGGGCCAACATCTCCATCGCCCAGGTGACGAGCCGCGACACGATCAAGCTGCGCGTCTGGGAACGCGGCGCCGGGCTGACGCTCGCCTGCGGCACCGCCGCTTGCGCCACGGTGGTGGCGGCCGCGCGCCTGCGCATGATCGGCCGGGCCGCCCGCGTAACCTTGCCCGGCGGCGAACTCTCGATCGAGTGGCGCGCCGACGACCATGTGCTGATGACGGGCCCCGTCTTCCTTGAAGGCGAGGGCAGCTTCTCTCCCGACCTCTTCGCCGGGCTCGACGGGTGAGCGTCGAGACGCTCACCTTCGGCTGCCGGCTCAACACCGTCGAGTCGGAGGTCGTGCGCGGCCATGCCGAAGCCGGCGCCGGGGGCCGCGACCTCGTGGTCGTCAACACCTGCGCCGTCACCGCGGAGGCCGGGCGACAGGCCCGCAAGGCGATCCGCCGGCTCGCTCGCGAGCGGCCGGGCGCCGAGATTGTCGTGACCGGCTGCGGCGCCGAGGTCGAGCGCGCGCATTATGCCGACATGCCCGAGGTGGCCCGCCTCGTCGGCAACGCGGCGAAGCTCCGGCCCGAGAGCTGGCGCAGCGGCGCCGTCCCTCCGCCGGAGGACATCATGGCGGTGCGAACCGCCGAGCCGACCCGCATCCTCGGCATGAACGGGCATACCCGCGCCTTCGTGCCGGTGCAGAACGGCTGCGACCATCGCTGCACCTTCTGTGTCATTCCGTTCGGCCGCGGCCATTCCCGCTCGGTGCCCGTCGCCGAGGCGGTGGCGCAGGTGCGCCGCATCGTCGAGCATGGCGGCCGCGAGGTGGTGCTCACCGGGGTCGATCTCACCGCCTACGGTCGCGACCTCGCATCGGACCTCAGTCTCGGGCGCCTCGTGCGGACGATCCTGTCGGAGGTGCCGGATCTCGCGCGGCTTCGTCTGTCCTCCATCGATTCCGTGGAGGCCGATCCTGAGCTGATCGCCGCCTTCGCCGAGGAGCCGCGGCTGATGCCGCACGTGCATCTCTCGCTCCAGGCAGGGGACGATCTGATCCTCAAGCGGATGAAGCGGCGCCACGCCCGCGCCGATGCGATCCGCCTCTGTCGGACACTGCGGGATCTGCGCCCCGGCCTCGTTTTCGGCGCCGACCTGATCGCCGGATTCCCGACCGAGACGGAGGCGCAGTTCGCCCGCTCCCTCGACCTCGTCGAGGAGTGCGAACTGACGCATCTACACGTCTTCCCCTACTCGCCGCGCCCTGGCACGCCCGCCGCACGGATGCCGGCGGTGCCGGGCGACGTGGTCCGCGCCCGCGCCGCGCGGTTGCGCGCGGCTGGGGCGGCGGCGCTGGCCCGCCATCTCGACGGCGAGGTCGGCACGCGCCGGCGGGTGCTGACCGAGCGCGGTGATACGGGCCGGACGGAAGCGTTCTCGCTGGTGCGGTTCGCGGAGCCGGTGCCGCCGGGCGAAATCCGCGAGGTCACCGTGAGCGGGCATGACGGGCAGGCACTTCTCGCGGCGTGAGCGAGATCTCGCGACAATTTCGCTTGTGCCGGGAGGGCTGTCCTTCAGGTCGCCGAGGGACGGGTGAGGGCAGGCGCTTCGGCGACGGCCGCCATCCCGCAGGCCTCCAGTCCCGCCCGCATATGCGTCGGGGCGGGCGCCTCGACCCGGATCGCGTCCCGCTTCGGATAGAGCGGCAGGCTCAAGGCCCGTGCATGCAGCTGCAGCCCCGGCCCGGCCCGCCCGGCACTGCCATAGATCGCGTCGCCGCGGATCGGCCAGCCCATCGCCGCGCAGTGGACGCGCAGCTGATGCGTCCGGCCTGTGACCGGCTTCAGTTCGAGCCAGGACAGGCCATCCGCCCGCCCGAGCACGCGGTAGAGCGTGAGCGAAGGGGCTCCGGCCGGGTCCGTCTTCATCCACCAGCTGCGCGGATCGTCCGAGCGCTTGGCCAGCGGCAGGTCGATGCGGCCCTCCGCCTCGTCGGGGCCGCCCTCGACGAGCGCCCAATAGGTCTTGTCGGCCTTGCCGTCGGCGAACAGGCGGTTCAAACGCGCGAGTGCCTTGGCGTGGCGGCCCAGCACGAGACAGCCCGAGGTGTCGCGGTCGAGCCGGTGCGCGGCCTCCGGCCGGCGCGGCAGGCCGAAGCGCAGGGCGTCGAGATGGTCGGTCAGCGTCGGCCCGCCCTTCGGTCCGGGATGCACCGGCAAACCCGCCGGCTTGTCGATGACGAGCATCAGGGCATCGCGGTAGAGGATGGGAAGACCTATGTCCGGTCCGACGGTGCGATCCGGCACTGAAACACGCGGGTTCATGCTCCACGGGCTAGAATGCCGGATCGTCGCGGGCAAGGCTTGAGCTAAGGAACGAGGATGAGCGACGACGAGAAGCCCGGCTGGTTCGGACGCCTGTTCGGGCGGAAGGGCGCGCCGGAGGCCAAGCCTGCCGAGCCGACCCCCGCTGACCAGACTGCGCCCGAGGACCCGCCGGCGCCGGAGCCGTTCGCGTCGGAAGCGGTGACGCCGGATCCGCTGTCGCCGGCCTCCGAATCCGAGGGCCAGCCGGATTTCGCCACGGCCGCCGACGACGTGTCCCACGTGCCGCCGCCGGTCAGCGAGCCCGCACCGGACGATCCGGACAAGAATCAGATCCCTGACGAGCTGGAGGGTGCCGACCTTCAGCCCGAGCCGCAGCCGCCGTCGGGCGAGGCGCCGCAGCCGGACGAGACGCCGGACGGGAGCGCGACCCTGGCCGTGACCGCCGAACCGGTGGAAAAGCGGAACTGGTGGTCGCGCCTGACCGGCAGCGAGACGGAGGTCGCCGCGCTCGCGACCGAAGCGGAACCGCCCGCGGAAACCGACATCCAGCCCGTCGATGCCGCCGCCGCGCTCGCGAGCGACGCGATCGCGGGTGCCGTGGAGGGCACGGAGAAGCAGGGCTGGTGGTCGCGGCTCACGGCGGGCATGCGGCGCACATCGTCGGCCCTGTCGGATCGGGTGACGGGCCTGTTCACGAAGCGCAAGCTCGACGCCACCACCCTGGAGGATCTCGAGGACGCGCTGATCCAAGCCGATTTCGGTGTCGAGACGGCGATGCGGATGTCGGAGGCGGTCGGCAAGGGCCGCTATGAGAAGGGCATCTCGCCCGACGAGGTGCGCGCCATCCTCGCCACCGAGATCGAGCGCGCACTGGAGCCGGTGGCGACGCCGATCGCGATCGATTCGGCCAAGAAGCCCTACGTGATCCTGACGGTCGGCGTGAACGGCGCCGGCAAGACGACGACGATCGGCAAGCTTTCGTTGAAGTTCAAGGCGGAGGGCCGCAGCGTCATGCTGGCGGCGGGCGACACGTTCCGCGCGGCGGCGATCGAGCAATTGCGGGTCTGGGGCGAGCGCACCGGCACGCCGGTCATCAGCCGCGCGCAAGGATCGGACGCGGCGGGGCTCGCCTTCGACGCTTTCAAGGAGGCGCGGGAGAACGGCACCGACGTGCTGCTGATCGACACCGCCGGCCGCCTGCAGAACAAGGCTGGGTTGATGGCGGAGCTGGAAAAGATCGTCCGCGTCATCCGCAAGCTCGACCCGGAGGCGCCCCATGCCACCCTGCTCGTGCTCGACGCCACCGTCGGTCAGAACGCCCTGAGCCAAGTCGAGCTGTTCTCGCAGGCCGCCCCCGTCTCCGGCCTCGTGATGACGAAGCTCGACGGGACCGCGCGCGGCGGTATTCTGGTGGCACTCGCCGCGAAGTTCGGTCTGCCCGTGCATTTCATCGGCGTCGGCGAGGGCGTGGAAGACCTGGAGCCGTTCGCCGCGCGGGATTTCGCCCGGGCGATCACCGGCCTTCCCAAGGAGTAGCCGATTGCCCGTCCCTTCGAGCATCGTGAGAGTCCCAGCATGAAGGTCGAGAGCGTCCCGCCGCGCCGGCATCTGCCGCCGCTCCTCAAGCTGGCGCTGGAAGTCGGCCCGCTCACGGTCTTTTTCCTCGGCAACGCCTATGCCGAGCGCTTCGGCGTGGCGGCGGAGAGCAAGCTGTTCGTAGCCACCGGCGTGTTCATCGTCGCCACGATGATCGCGCTTGCCGTGCATTTCGCCCTGCTGAGGCGCCTGCCGATCATGCCGCTCGTGTCGGGCGTCGTCGTGCTGGTGTTCGGCGGCCTAACGCTGGCGCTTCAGGACAAGACCTTCATCATGATGAAGCCGACCATCGTGAACACGCTGTTCGGTCTCGTCCTGCTCGGCGGGCTTGCCTTCAACAAGTCGCTGCTTTCGGTGGTGCTCGACAGCATGTTCGCGCTCACCGACGAGGGCTGGCGCAAGCTCACCTTCCGCTGGGGCCTGTTCTTCCTGGCGCTCGCCGTCCTCAACGAGGTCGTCTGGCGTACGCAGACCGAAGATTTCTGGGTGAACTTCAAGGTGTTCGGCATCATGCCGCTCACCATCGCCTTCGCGCTCGCCCAGACGCCGCTGCTGCTTCGCCACGAGCGCAAGGACGAGGCCGGCGCGAAGATCGGCTGACCGGCCCGAGCGCATCGCACTGGATATCGGATCCAGCACGATGCGCTCGGCATCTGTTTTCGCATCATCTTTTTCCGAAAGCCGGAAACCACCTTTCGGGATGATGCTTTAGCCGATCCGCCGCGGCATCCGGAACGGCAGCATCAGCCGCACGAGCGGATTGCGGAACCGGCTGAGCGACAGGCTCTCGTGCACAGGCTGCACCGCCTCGCCGTCCAGCGTCGAGGCGAGCAGCGAACGGGCGTAGAACGGCGTGTCCTCGAAGGTGCGCACCACCTGCGCCCGCCCGTCGTCGCTGCGCGTCGTCCGCGGCATGCGCCACAGGCCGGTCGGCGGCAGGCCGGCGGCGAGCGGCGGGCGCATCTCGCGGCGCGTGCCGTCGGCGTCGAAGCGCAGCGTCAGGTTCTGCCCGCTGCCGTCGGTGCGACGCACGTCGTAGAGGATGGCCGAGCCGCGCTGGAGCGGCGCCCGGCACCACGTCCAATCCGTGAACGCATCCTCCAGGGCGCCGTCGCCGTCGTTGGTGTCGTGATAGCCGCTGCCGCGCCACGACATCGCGGGCGCGGAGAAATCCGCCTCGACCTCGCAATCCGGCGCCATCGGCCACCAGCGGTGCAGGCCGTGCGCGTCGAGGGTGAAGGGCTGCGCCGTCAGCGCCCGCGGTCGTACCCGCACCGTGCCGCGCACCGCCTGCGGGATCGGCGCACTGCGCTCATCCAGGCGGATGGTGAGCACGCTTCCGTCCCATTCGAGCGAGGACGGGCCGAGGCTGAAGCTCGCCGCGTCCCGCGCAAGCGCGCGGGCGCTGCGCTCGGTCATGGCGAAGCGGTTGGCGCGCTCGCCGTAGAGCACGACGTTGACGGCGCAATGGGCGAACGGATCGCGCTTGGCGTCCCAGGCGTAGTAGGGCGAGAACACGCTGCCGATGAAGGCGATGATGGTGAGCCCCTGGCGCCCGTCCGCGCTCACCGCATCGACGTACCACCAGACATAGCCGCCTTGTGCGACCGCGCCGTCGAATCGAGGTCCGCGCGCAGTGCCGCCGCCGCGAGCCGGCCCGATTGCGCCGCCATCGGCACCCCCGGCCCCGGATGCACGCTCCCCCCCGCGAGGTAGAGGCCCGGCACCCGCGTCCGGGCCCCCGGCCGCTTGAAGGTTGCCGTCCAACCGTGCGAGGCCCGGCCGTAGAGGGCGCCCCCCGTCCCCGGAAACAGTCCCGCGAAGCCGTCCGGCGTCGTGATCGTCGCTCGCTCCGTCGGCTCCAGGGTCAGGCCGCAGTCCGAGAGCTTGCGAAAAATGTTCGTCTCGCATGCGGCGATCTCCCGAGGAGTGAGGGGACGTTCCCCGCCATCGGCCGGGGCGTTGACGAGGAGCAGCAGGCGTTCCGGCCCGCCCGGCGCAGTGTCGCTGTCGCCGTCCCGGTCCTGTGCGCAGACGTAGACGGTCGGGTCCGGCGGCAGGCGGCGTCCGCGCAGGATCGCGTCGAACTCTGACCGGTAGTCGGCGGAGAAGAACACGCTGTGATGGGCGAGGCCGAAGCCCTGCGCCCGTGCCGTCATGCAGAAGGTCACCGCCGAGAGCGAGCGCTCGCGCGGCGGGATCCGGTCTCCAGCGGGGATCACGTCGGCGCCGAGCAGGCCTGTGCCGAGGGCCGAGACGTCCGCGTTGGCGATCACCGCGTCGGCGGCGATGCGCTCGCCGTCCGCGAGTTCGACCCCGGCCACGCGGTGTCCGTCAGTCAGGATCTGCGCCACATGCGCGCCGGTGCGAATCCGGGCACCGCGGCGCTTCGCCAGATCGGCGACGGCGCCGGCCAGTCGGCTCAATCCCCCCTCGACGGTCCAGACACCCGCCTGCTCGACATGAGCGACCAGCATCAGCGTGGCCGGCGCCTCGAACGGCGAGGCTCCGCAATAGGTGGCGTAGCGCCCGAACAGCTGACGCAGGCGCGGATCGCGAAAATACTCGCCGAGCGCCGACCACAGCGTCGCGAAGGGCTGGATGCGCCAGAGGCTGCCGATCCCCGCAAGGCCGACGCGCTGGGCGAGATCGACCGGGCTCGGCCGGTCGGCGCGGATGAAGGGTCCCTCCAACGTGCGGTAGACCTCCGCCGCGCGGGCGCAGAAGCGGCGATAGCCCTCCGCCTCGCGCGCGCCCGCGAAGGCGGCGATGGCATCTGCCGAGGCCGTGACGTCGGCGAACAGGTCGAGGCGTTCGCGTCCGCTCCAGGCATGCCGGGCGAGAATCGAAGTGGGCCGCAACCCGATTTCCGCCTCCAGGCTGGTGCCGGCTTCCTCGAACAGTTCGTCGAACACCCACCGCATGGTGAAGACGGTTGGGCCGGCCTCGATCGCGGACCCGCCAACCGGCACCGAGCGCATTTTGCCGCCGACCCGGTCCGCACGCTCCAACACCGTCACATCGAGGCCGGCGGCCGCGAGGATCAGCGCAGCGGCGAGCCCACCGATGCCAGCGCCGATCACGATGACGCGCTTGTCCGTCACAGCTCGCTCGCTTTTCCCACCGTATCAGCGTTGATCCGCAGCGCCATCAGTGTCAATCATAGTTGACACATGAGTAAGACAACATGAATTGACGCGGGAGAGCGCCATGGATGTCGGCAGGCGGATCGAGACGGTTCTCGATGGGGCAGTCGCGCATGCGGAGGCGCCGGGCGCACCGCCGCGGCTCGCCGAGGCGATCCGCTATGCCGTCTTTCCCGGCGGGCACCGCATCCGTCCCCGCCTCTGCGTTGCCGTGGCGCTGGCTTGTGGCGACGACGACCCCGCCGCGTCCGATGCCGCCGCCGGGGCGATCGAGCTGCTGCACTGCGCCTCCCTGGTCCACGATGACCTTCCCTGCTTCGACGATGCGGCGACGCGCCGCCAGAAGCCTTCGGTCCACGCCGCCTTCGGCGTGCCGCTCGCGGTGCTGACCGGGGATGCGCTGATCGTCGCCGCTTTCGAGACGCTGGCGCGGGGCGCGGCCCGATCGCCCGCTCGGCTGGCCGCTCTCGTCGGATTGGTCGCTCGTGCCGTCGGCTCCCCGTCGGGCATCGTTGCCGGGCAGGCCTGGGAATCCGAGCCGCATGTCGATCTCGTCGAGTATCAGCAGGCCAAGACCGGCGCGTTGTTTGCCGCCGCCACCGTCGCGGGCGCGGCCGCGGCGGGAGCGCCGCCCCTGCCTTGGCGTCTGCTCGGCGAGTGCCTCGGCGAGGCCTACCAAGTCGCCGACGACCTGCGCGACGTCGCCTGCCGCCAGGAAGAGATCGGTAAGCCCGCCGGCCGCGACGCCACCCTCGGGCGCCCGAACGCCGCCGCTCTGCTCGGGATGGGGGGCGCCCTCGACCGGCTCAAGCGGCTGACGGAAGAGGCGATCGAGGTGATCCCGCCGTGTCCCGGGCAGGCCAGGATCCGCGCCGAGATCGAGGCGCAGACGCGTCTGTTCCTGCCGGCCTCCCTGCGTCAGCCGGCCTGAGCCCGCCGTGCCCCCTGCCACGATGACCGAGGCCGGGCATCCGCCGAAACCGCATCGCGGCTGGCGCGAGCGCTGGTTGGCGCTCCGCAACGGCCTTGTCGCCTCGCCCGGATTCCAGCGCTGGGCGGCGGGCTTTCCGCTCACCCGCCGGACCGCGCAACGCAACACGCGCGCCCTGTTCGATCTCTGCGCCGGCTTCGTCTACGCGCAGGTGCTGTTCGCCTGCATCCGGCTCGATCTCTTCAAGCTGCTGCAGGACGGCCCGCTCGCCCCGGAGACGATCGCCCGTCGTGTGGACCTCCCGTTGGAGCGAAGTCTGACGCTCCTGAAGGCCGCGGCGTCGCTCGGCCTGCTGTCGAGGCTGCGCGATGGCCGGTTCGCCCTGGCCGATCTCGGCGCGGCGCTGATCGGCAATCCTTCGGTCGGGCGAATGATCGAGCATCACGCGATGCTCTACGCCGATCTCGCCGACCCCATCGCCCTGCTGCGGGGCGAGAGCGGCGCGACGCGCCTTGCGCGCTACTGGCCCTACGCCGATCCGCGTTCCGACGCCGCGCGCGTCGGCCCGGACGCGGTGGCGGCCTATAGCGGACTGATGGCGTCGTCGCAGGCGCTGATTGCGGGCGATGTCCTCGACGCGCTGCCGCTCGCGGGCCGAACCTGCCTCATGGATGTCGGGGGCGGGGAGGGCGTCTTCCTGGCCCACGTCGCACGCCGCCATCCGGGCCTCGCGCTTCGCCTGCTCGATCTGCCGCCCGTCGCCGAGAGGGCCGGGGCACGCCTCACCGCCGAAGGGCTGGGCGACCGCGTGAACTGCGTCGGCGGGACCTTCCTCGGCGAGCCGCTCCCGGCGGGGGCCGATGCGATCACACTGGTGAGAGTGCTTCACGATCACGACGACGCCGAGGCGATGGCGATCCTGCGTGCGGCCTACACGGCCCTGCCGCCCGGCGGCCTCCTTGCCATCGCCGAACCCATGGCTGGTACCGCCGGAGCCGAGCCGATCGGCGATGCCTATTTCGGATTCTATCTCCTCGCCATGGGCAGCGGCCGGCCGCGCACGGTCGAGGAACTGACCGCGATGCTGAAGCAGGCGGGCTTCACTGGCATCCGTGAGAGGCGCACGCGACGCCCGCTTCTCGCACGGCTTCTCACCGCCTCGCGGTGATCGTTATGTAATCACTGCTTGACGTAACGATGTGTCTATCTAGGATGACATAAGGCGACCTGCACTCCGTAGAGTCGCACTCGGCAACGGGCGGAGACAGGGACATGGAGGCATTGGCCGTCGTCCTTGAGCGACCAGAGCACTTGGCGCTGAGCCGCCTCGCTCTGACCCCCGCCGCCGAGGGCGATGCGGTCGTCGCCGTCTCCTGGAGTGGGATCAGCACGGGCACCGAGCGCCTGCTCTGGTCCGGCCGGATGCCGCCCTTTCCCGGAATGGGCTACCCGCTCGTGCCCGGCTACGAATCGGTCGGGACCGTGGTCGAGGCCGCCTCCGGCAGCGGCCTGAAGATCGGCCAGACCGTGTTCGTTCCCGGCGCCCGTTGCTTCGGCGAGGTCAACGGATTGTTCGGCGGCGCGGCTTCGCACCTCATCGCCCCGGCCGCGCGGCTCGTTCCGGTCGATGCCGCACTCGGTGACCGTGCCTGCCTGATCGCCCTTGCGGCGACGGCGTATCATGCCCTGTCCGGCATCGTGCCCGGCGAGCGCAATCTGATCGTCGGCCACGGCGTGCTCGGCCGGCTGCTCGCGCGGCTGACGCGGATCGCGGGCGGCGAACCGGTGGTGTGGGAGCGCGAGCCGGTCCGCGCCGCAGGCGATTTCGGCTATCCTGTGCTCGCGCCCGAGGACGATCCGACGCGCGACTATCCGGTCATCACCGACGTCAGCGGCGATTCGGGCCTGCTCGACACGCTGATAGGCCGCCTCGCCCCCGGCGGCGAGATCGTGCTTGCCGGCTTCTACGAGGCGCCACTCGCCTTCGCCTTTCCACCCGCCTTCATGCGCGAGGCCCGCATCCGGGTCTCGGCGGAGTGGCGGCCGGGCGATCTCGCGGCGGTTCGCGCGCTGATCGAGACGGGGCGTCTCTCGCTCGACGGGCTGATCACCCACCGTCGGCTGGCGACGCAGGCGGAGGGCGCCTACCGCACGGCCTTCGCCGATCCCTCCTGCCTGAAGATGATCCTCGATTGGAGGACCTGCTCATGAACCTACAGCTCAACAAGGCGGCGCTGGCTGCCGCGACGACGCTGCGGGACGAGGCCGCGATCGAGCCGGATCCCGTCGTCACCGGCGAGGTCAAGCGCGAGACGCAGATCATCGCGATCTACGGCAAGGGCGGCATCGGCAAGTCGTTCACCCTGGCCAACCTCAGCTACATGATGGCCCAGCAGGGACGTAAGGTCCTGCTGATCGGCTGCGACCCGAAGAGCGACACGACCTCGCTCCTGTTCGGCGGGCGCGCCTGCCCGACCATCATCGAGACCTCGACCAAGAAGAAGCTCGCGGGTGAGGCGGTCGCCATCGGCGATGTCTGCTTCAAGCGCGACGGCGTTTACGCGATGGAGCTCGGCGGGCCGGAAGTCGGCCGCGGCTGCGGCGGGCGCGGCATCATCCATGGCTTCGAACTGCTCGAAAAGCTCGGCTTCCACGAATGGGGCTTCGACTACGTCCTGCTCGACTTTCTGGGCGACGTGGTCTGCGGCGGCTTCGGCCTGCCGATCGCCCGCGACATGTGCCAGAAGGTCATCGTCGTCGGCTCCAACGATCTGCAATCGCTCTACGTCGCCAACAACGTCTGCTCGGCGGTGGAGTATTTCCGCAAGCTCGGCGGCAATGTCGGCGTCGGCGGCCTCGTCATCAACAAGGATGACGGCACCGGCGAGGCGCAGGCCTTCGCCGAGGCGGCGGGCATTCCGGTGCTGGCCTCGATCCCAGCCGACGACGACATCCGCCGCAAGAGCGCGAATTACGAGATCATCGGCAAGCCCGAGGGGCGCTGGGGCTCACTCTTCGCCGACCTCTCGCAGAACGTGGCGGAGGCCGCGCCGCATCAGCCGACGCCGCTGAGCCAGGACGCGCTACTCGGCCTGTTCTCCGGCGAAGCCACCGGACGCGACGTGGTTCTGGAGCCCGCCACTATCGAGGACATGTGCGGGCGCACCACGCTCGCCAAGCCGTCCCTCGAAGTCGTCTACGACGAGGTCTGAGCCATGGCGGTCAGCCTCGACATCGCCGCGCTCCGCGCCCCCCGCCCGGACGGCATCGACCTTACCGCGACGCAGGGCGACGGCCTCGGCTGCCACGCCGGCAAGGATGCGATGCGCGCGGCCGCGCAAGCTGCCGGGATGTCCGAGACGCTGGAACAGTACCGGCAGGACTACCCGGCCGGCCCGCACGACCAGCCGCAGAGCATGTGCCCGGCCTTCGGCTCCCTGCGCGTCGGACTGCGCATGCGGCGCACGATGACGATCCTCTCGGGTTCGGCCTGCTGCGTCTACGGGCTCACCTTCACCTCGCATTTCTACGGCGCGCGCCGCAGCGTCGGCTACGTGCCGTTCAACTCCGAGACGCTCGTCACCGGCAAGCTGTTCGAGGACATCCGCGACGCCGTCCACGCCTCGGCCAAGCCCGAGGATTACGACGCGATCGTCGTCATCAATCTCTGCGTCCCCACCGCGTCCGGCGTGCCGCTGCGGCTGCTGCCGAAGCAGATCGACGGCGTGCGCGTCATCGGCATCGACGTGCCGGGCTTCGGCGTGCCGACCCATGCCGAGGCCAAGGACGTGCTGGCCGGCGCGATGCTGAAATTCGCCCGCACCGAGGCGGAGAGCGGCCCGGTCCAGGCGCCGCGCGGCGGACGTTCGGAGCGCCCGGCGGTGGCGCTCCTCGGAGAGATGTTCCCGGCCGATCCGGTGGTGATCGGCGGGCTGCTCGAACCCCTCGGTCTCAGCGCCGGCCCGGTCGTGCCGACGCGGGAATGGCGCGAACTCTACGGCGCGCTCGACGCGGCGGCCGTGGCGGCGATCCACCCGTTCTACACCGCGAGCGTGCGCGAGTTCGAGGCGGCCGGGCGCCCGGTGGTGGGCTCCGCGCCCGTCGGCCATGACGGCACAGCCGATTGGCTCGAGGCCATCGGCAACGTCTGCGATGTGCCGCGCGAGACGGTGGCCGCCGCCCAGAACCGATTGCTGCCGGCGATCCGCGGTGCGCTTTCCGCCGCGCCGATCCGCGGGCGGATCACGCTGTCCGGCTACGAGGGCTCGGAGCTTCTGGTCGCGCGTCTCCTCGTCGAGAGCGGCGCCGAGGTGCCCTATGTCGGCACGGCCTGCCCGCGCACGCCCTGGTCGGAGCCCGATCGGATCTGGCTGGAGGAGCGCGGCGTCATCATCCGCTACCGCGCCTCGCTGGAAGACGACCTCGGGGCGTTCGCAGAATTCCGGCCGGATCTCGCCATCGGCACGACCCCGGTGGTGCAGAAGGCCAAAGAGGCCGGCACGCCGGCCCTCTACTTCACCAACCTGATCTCGGCGCGCCCGCTGATGGGTGCGGCCGGCGCCGGCTCGCTCGCCAAGGTCGTCAACGCGGCTCTGGCCAACCGCCCGCGCTTCGACGCCATGCGCGACTTTTTCGAAGGCGTCGGCACCGGCCACGCCGCCGGCATCTGGCAAGAGGTGCCGCAGGCCAAGGCCGTGCCGAAGGCGAGGGCGCCCGAGAAACCAGTCGGGGAGATGGTTTGATGCTGATCCTCGATCACGACCGAGCCGGCGGCTACTGGGGCGCCGTCTACGTCTTCACGGCGATCAAGGGCTTGCAGGTGGTCATCGACGGCCCGGTGGGCTGCGAGAACCTGCCGGTCACCTCGGTGCTGCACTACACCGACGCGCTGCCGCCGCACGAATTGCCGATCGTCGTCACCGGGCTCGCGGAAGAGGAACTCGGCCGCCACGGCACGGAAGGGGCGATGAAGCGGGCGCATGCCACGCTCGATCCCGGTCAGCCGAGCGTCGTCGTGACGGGCTCCATCGCCGAGATGATCGGCGGCGGCGTCACGCCCGAGGGCACCGGGCTGCAGCGCTTCCTGCCGCGCACCATCGACGAGGACCAGTGGCAATCCGCCGACCGGGCGATGAGCTGGCTCTGGCAGGAATACGGCGCCCGGCGCTTTGCCAAGAAGGGCATCCCGGCCCGGCCCGAGCGCAGGCCCGGAGAGAAGCCGCGGGTCAACATCGTCGGCCCGGCCTACGGCAGCTTCAACATGGCGTCCGATCTCGCCGAGATCCGCCGCCTCGTGGAAGGCATCGGTGCCGAGGTGAACCTCACCTTTCCGCTCGGCGCGCACCTCGCCGACGTGCCCAAGCTCGTCAATGCGGATGCCAATATCTGCCTCTATCGCGAGTTCGGCCGCCTGCTCTGCGAGAGCCTGGAGCGGCCCTATCTCCAGGCGCCGATCGGGATCCTCTCGACCACCAAGTTCCTGCGCTCGCTCGGCGCGATCCTGGGGCTCGACCCGGAGCCCTTCATCGAGCGCGAGCGCCACACCACGATCAAGCCGGTCTGGGACCTGTGGCGCTCGGTGACGCAGGATTTTTTCGGGACCGCGAGCTTCGGCATCGTGGCCACTGAAACCTACGCACGGGGTGTCCGGCACTTCCTCGAAGACGAGATGGGACTTCCCTGCCACTTCGCGATCGGACGCAGCGCCGGCACGAAGCCGGACAACGCCGCGGTCCGCGCGGCGATCAAGGCCAGCCCGCCGCTCGTCCTGTTCGGCTCCTTCAACGAGCGCATGTACCTCGCCGAGACCGGCGGGCGGGCGGCCTACGTGCCGGCCTCATTCCCCGGCGCCATCATCCGGCGGCACACCGGCACGCCGTTCATGGGCTACGCCGGTGCGACCTACCTCGTGCAGGAGGTCTGCAACGCCCTGTTCGACATGCTCTTCCACATCCTGCCGCTCGCCCGCGACATGGATGCGGTGGAGGCGACCCCCGCGCGGGCGCACCGCGAGCTGCCCTGGGACGAGGCCGCCCGCGCCCGGCTCGACACGCTCGTCGAGGCGCATCCCGTTCTCACCCGGATCTCCGCCGCCAAGCGCCTGCGCGACGCCGCGGAGCGCGCCGCCCGTAGGGCCGCCGCGACACGGGTCGCGCCCGACCATGTCGAGCGGGCGAAGACCGACCTCGAAATGGGGGCCGCGGCATGAGCGCGGGCCTTCTCCACGCCCTTCACCCACCGGGGCCGCACGGCGCCGGACAGCCTGCGGAGAGACTTGCCATGGGAGCCGTCATGCAACGATCGATGCCCGCCGCGTCGCGCCTGCACAGCGAGGCGATCCAGTTCCGGATCATCCTGGCCGCGACCTACCCCTTCTTCCTCGCCGCGGCGTTGGTGCAGCGCGTCCGGCCGGGACAGGCGCCGCGTCGCGGCCTGCCGGCGGTCCGGCGCTCCGTGTTCGGCGAGGCCAAGGCCATGGCGGTCTCGGCAATTCCCTTCGCATTCATGGGCTGACGCGCCCCAGACGCTTCCGTGCGGTGCCACGGGGGACCCTGCGCCGTGATGTCATCGAGTCACGGCGACACCCGCCACGCCTGTCAGCGCGCGGCCTAACCAGCGGAGGTTCGATCGATGGCCAACGGTGTCACTGAAAGACCGAGCAGCCTGTCCGGGCTGACGGAACCCGAAGCCAAGGAATTTCACGCGATCTTCCTGACGAGCTTCATCATCTTCACGGCGATCGCGGTGGTCGCCCACATCCTCGTCTGGCTGTGGCGTCCCTGGTTGCCCGGGCCGAAGGGCTACGCCCTGCTCGACGGCGTGACCAACGCCGCCCACGGCCTCGTGTCGATGATCGGCTGAGGAGACGCGCGATGCACAAGATCTGGCTTCTGTTCGATCCGCGGCGCACCCTCGTCGCGCTCTTCACCTTCCTGTTCGTCCTGGCGCTGCTGATCCACTTCATTCTGCTCAGCACCGACCGGTTCAACTGGCTGGAAGGCCCGAAGGACGCGAAGGCGGCCGCCGCCCACAGCCTCGTCCTTCCGACGATGCCGGGCTGACCGGCCTCACCGCCGGTCCTGCCGCGGGCGGGCGCGCCTGCCCCGGCACCTTCCATCCTCATTTTCGGGGATCTCCGCCATGGCGATGCTGAGCTTCGAGCGCAAATACCGGGTCCGCGGCGGCACCCTGCTGGGCGGAGACCTGTTCGATTTCTGGGTCGGCCCGTTCTACGTCGGCTTCTTCGGCGTCACGACGATCTTCTTCTCGGTGCTCGGCACCGCCCTGATCCTCTACGGCGCCGCGATCGGCCCGACCTGGAACATCTGGCAGATCAACATCGCACCGCCCGACCTGAAATACGGGCTGGCGCTGGCACCCCTGAAGGAAGGGGGCCTGTGGCAGATCATCACCTTCTGCGCGATCGGGGCGTTCTCGTCCTGGGCCCTGCGCGAGGTCGAGATCTGCCGCAAGCTCGGGATCGGCTACCACGTGCCCTTCGCCTTCTCGGTGGCAATCTTCGCCTACGTCTCGCTGGTGGTGATCCGCCCGTTCCTGATGGGCGCCTGGGGCTACGGCTTCCCCTACGGCATCCTCTCCCATCTCGATTGGGTGTCGAACACGGGCTACCAGTATCTGCACTTTCACTACAATCCCGCGCACATGCTCGCCGTGACGTTCTTCTTCACGACGACCTTCGCGCTGGCGCTGCACGGCTCGTTGATCCTGTCCTCGACCAACCCGGCCAAGGGAGAGACGGTGAAGACGCCCGAGCACGAGGACACCTATTTTCGCGACACGATCGGCTACTCGATCGGCACGCTCGGCATTCACCGGCTCGGCCTGTTCCTCGCGCTCTCCGCAGGCTTCTGGAGCGCGGTCTGCATCGTCATCTCCGGCCCGTTCTGGACGCAAGGGTGGCCGGAATGGTGGGGCTGGTGGCTCAACCTGCCGGTGTGGCGGTGAAATGGATCGCCGGCCGGCATCCGCGCCGGTCGGCCTGAGGCGCACATCCGATCTGAGGCGCAAATCCGATCTTCGGGCGCAGGGATCTCCGCCGATGGCGTGAGGCCCGAACGGCCGCAGGTCCATGGAGGAAAACGCCGTGGCCTATTACCAAAACATCTTCACCCAGGTGCAGGTGCGCCCGGTCGAGCCGGAACACGGCATCCCGATCTCCTCCGACGCCCGCATCGGCCGGCCGTTCAACAGCTACCTGTTCGGGCTGATCGGCAATTCCCAGGTCGGGCCGATCTACGGCGGCTATCTCGGGGCTCTGTCCTTCGCCTGCGGGTTGATCGCCTTCGAGATCATCGGCCTCAACATGTGGGCCAGCGTGAACTGGGATCCGATCCAGTTCGTGCGCCAGCTTCCCTGGCTGGCGCTCGAGCCGCCGCTGCCGAAATACGGCCTCAAGGTGCTGCCGCCGCTTAACGAGGGCGGCTGGTGGCTGATCGCGGGCTTCTTCCTCACCGCCTCGATCCTGCTGTGGTGGGTGCGGATGTACCGCCGCGCCCGTGCGCTCGGCATGGGCACGCACGTGCCCTGGGCCTTCGCCTCGGCGATCTGGCTCTACCTCGTGCTGGGCTTCATCCGCCCGCTGCTGATGGGCTCGTGGAGCGAGGCGGTGCCCTTCGGCATCTTCCCGCACCTCGATTGGACGGCGGCGTTCTCGCTGCGCTACGGCAACCTGTTCTACAACCCGTTCCACATGCTCTCGATCGTCTTCCTCTACGGGTCGACGCTGCTATTCGCGATGCATGGGGGCACGATCCTGGCCACCAGCCGCTACGGTGCCGAGCGTGAGATCGACCAGATCGTCGATCGCGGCACCGCCACCGAGCGCGCCGCCCTGTTTTGGCGCTGGACCATGGGCTTCAACGCCACGATGGAATCGATCCACCGCTGGGCGTGGTGGTTCGCGGTGCTGACCACGCTCACCGGCGGCATCGGCATCCTGCTGACCGGCACGGTCGTCGACAACTGGTATCTCTGGGCGGTCAAGCACGGCGTCGCCCCATCCTATCCGCAGATCTACGGACCGATCACGGACCCGCTCGCGGCGCCAGGGGGGGCACAATGAAGACTCTGCTCGTCGTCGCGGGCGCGGTCGTCGCCCTGTTCCTTACCATCGCCCAGTTCGGCACCGCCGGCTGGACCCGGCCGCCGATCCTCGCCCAGCAGCACGGCTTCCGCGGCACGGGCATGGATCAGATCCAGACCAAGGCCGGCGCGGCGGCGCTGAAAGCCGCCAACCGGCCGCCGGCCCCGGCCGATCCGGTCGAGCCCGGCACCGACAAGGCCGGCGCGGTCTACGAGAACGTGAAGGTGCTCAAGGATCTCAGCGTCGAGGAATTCAACCGTCTCATGGTCTCGATGACCGAGTGGGTTAGCCCGGAGCAGGGCTGCACCTACTGCCACAACACCGAGAACATGGCCGACGACAGCCTCTACCAGAAGCAGGTCGCCCGGCGGATGATCCAGATGGTGCAGCACATTAACACCACTTGGAAGGAGAAGCATGTCGGCGAGGCCGGGGTGAACTGCTACACCTGCCACCGCGGTCAGCCGGTGCCGACGAACATTTGGTTCCAGAATCCGGGGCCGAACTACAAGACCGGCTTCATCGCCCGCAACAACGGCCAGAATCTCGCTTCGCCCTCCGTCGGCCTCGCCTCGCTGCCCTACGACACGCTGAGCGAGTTCTTCGGCAAGAAGGACGTCGACGAGAACCTGATCCGCGTCAACGCGACGACGGCGCTGCCGGAGAGCAAGGGCAAGCCGATCCAGGCCGCCGAGCGAACCTATGGCCTGATGATGCACATGTCGTCGTCGCTCGGCGTGAACTGCACCTACTGCCACAACACCCGGGCGATCTCGAACTGGTCGCAGAGCACGCCGCAGCGCACGCTCGCTTGGCACGCGATCCGGATGGTGAGGGACCTGAACGGCAATTACATCGAGCCGCTGACCTCGACCTTTCCGGCCAACCGCCTCGGTCCCACCGGCGACGCCCCGAAGCTGAACTGCGCCACCTGCCACAACGGCCAGAGCAAGCCGCTGGCGGGGGCGCACGTGGTCGAGAGCTATCCCGAACTGACGCAGGCGACGGCAGAGACGGGAGCGACGCCGCAGCCGGCTGCGGAGCCGGTGTCGCCGGCCCCGGCAGCGCCGCCATAGCCGGCTGGCCGACGGATCAGAGTTCAAGCGAAGCGGAAAACGAGGTGCCGCCGGTCCAACGGACCGGCGGTATTTTTTTAGTTCTTCGGGTGCAACCTGGATATCGGGGCCCTGAGGAGCGGTTACGCACTCTGATTGCGTACCGTTCTACTTCGAAATCCATCAAATACGCACCAAGACAATCCTCAAGATTTCCCGAGTCTCCATGCGGGGGAGATATTTATCTATCGGCGAGCGGTGCTGGTGCGATTTAATGATATGTTCAATATGCTCCTAGATCGAAAGGCGTAACTCCATCTAAGTACGGGCCGTATGCTGAAATTTAGTCGCATTTTCCGTTATCAAGACGCTCATTCGGCATAGGCCGCTGGGCGGTCAGAGCGGCAGCCCATCCAGGGCATCGTCAATCGGGGGACAGGACCGTGAGCGAGAAGCGCGACAAGAACGAGATCGCCGCGGCACTCGGCAAGTGCAAGACGGCCTTCGTGGGCGTCGCCGTGATGAGCGGGCTGGTGAACATCCTCTATCTCACCGGCTCGTTCTTCATGCTCGAAGTCTACGACCGGGTGATCCCGAGCCGCTCGGTGCCGACCCTGATCGGGCTCGCCGCGCTCGCGCTGGCGCTCTACGCCTTCCAAGGCGTGCTCGAGACCATCCGCGGCCGCATCCTGGCCCGCATCGGCGCCGCGCTCGACGAAGCCCTGAGCGGGCGCGTGTTCGATCTCGTCGTGCGCGCCCCGCTCAAAGGGGCGAACCAGGGCGACGGCCTCCTGCCGCTGCGCGACCTCGACCAGATCCGCGCCTTCCTGTCCGGTTCAGGCCCCTCCGCCTTCTTCGACCTGCCCTGGATGCCGGTCTACCTGCTGATCTGCTTCCTGTTCCATCCGCTGATCGGCGTCGCGGCGCTGGTCGGCATGGCGATCCTCGCCGCGATCACGGTCCTGACCGATCGCGCCAGCAAGGGCCCGACGCGGGAGGCCACCGGCCACGGCATGCGGCGCAACGCGCTCGCTGAGTCCGGGCGCCGCAACGCCGAGGTGCTGGCCGCCATGGGCATGCAGGAGCGTCTGGCCGCCCGCTGGGCCCTGGCCAACCGCGAATACATGGACGCGCATCAGGCCGTCTCGGATGCCGGAAGCGGCTTCGGTGCCGGTTCCAAGGTGTTCCGCATGGCGCTGCAATCGGGCGTGCTGGCGCTGGGTGCCTGGCTCGTCATCCACAATGAGGCCAGCGCCGGCATCATCATCGCCAGCTCGATCCTCGTCTCCCGTGCGCTCGCTCCGGCGGAACTCACCATCGCCAACTGGAAGGGGTTCGTGGCCGCGCGCCAGAGCTGGCACCGGCTGTCCGAGCTGCTCGCCCGGATGCCGCAGGGCGAGCGGCCGCACGCGCTGCCGGCGCCCGCCGAGACCATCACCGTCGAGGCCGCCAGCATCGCCCCGCCCGGCACGCCGCGCCTCGTGGTGCAGGATGTCAGCTTCGGCCTGCGGGCCGGGCAGGGGCTCGGCATCATCGGCCCCTCGGCCTCGGGCAAGTCCTCGCTGGTCCGCGCGCTCGTCGGCGTCTGGCCGCCCGTGCGCGGAAAGGTCCGCTTCGACGGCGCGGCGCTCGATCAATGGTCGAGCGGCGACCTCGGACCCCATATCGGCTTCCTGCCGCAGGAGGTGGAGCTGTTTGCCGGCACCGTCGCCGAGAACATCGCCCGCTTCGAGCCCGGTGCACCGTCCGAGGCCGTCATCGCCGCAGCCAAGGCGGGGGGCGTGCACGAGCTGATCCTGCGGCTGCCCGACGGCTACGACACCCGGATCGGCGAGGGCGGCTCGGGCCTCTCCGCCGGGCAGCGCCAGCGGGTCGGGCTGGCGCGGGCGCTCTACCGCGATCCCTTCCTCGTGGTGCTCGACGAGCCCAACGCCAACCTCGACAGCGAAGGCGAGAACGCCCTGACGCAGGCGATCCTCGGCGTGCGCCAGCGCGGCGGCATCTGCGTCGTCGTCGCCCACCGGCCGAGCGCGCTCGCCGCCCTCGACCTGATCCTGATGATGGCCGACGGCCGCGCCCAGGCCTTCGGGCCGAAGGATGAGATCCTCAAGCGCGTCCTGCGCCCGACGCCGGCGCCCGCGCCGGTCGCCGCGCCCACGATCCGAGAGAGTGCCTGATGTCCTCGACACTTGCCCCCGCACCCCTTGCCCCCGCACCCCTGAGCGGCTTCGCCCCGGCGCTGCCGCGGCCCGCCGCGCACGGCTCGATCCGGCGTCATCTCGCCGTCGCGCTCGGCCTCTCGGTTGCCCTGGTCTTCGGCGTCGGCGGCTGGGCCACCTTTACCGACATCTCCGCCGCGGTGATCGCGCCGGGCCAGCTCGTCGTCGAGACCGACGTGAAGAAGGTCCAGCACCCCACCGGCGGTGTCGTCGGCGAGTTGCTGGCGCGCGAGGGCCAGCGGGTCGCCGCCGGCGACGTGCTGATCCGCCTCGACGAGACCCAGACCCGGGCCAACCTCGACATCGTGCTCAAGGCCATGGACGAGCTCTCCGCCCGCCGTGCCCGCGACGAGGCCGAGCGCGATGGGCTGAAAACCATCACCTTCCCGCCCGACCTCGTCGCCCGCATCGACACCGACCCGACCGTCGCCCGGCTGATCGACGGCGAGTCGCGGCTGTTCGCCGCCCGCGTCGCCGGGCGCGAGGGGCAGAAGGCGCAGCTGCGCGAGCGGGTCGACCAGCTCCGCCAGGAGATCGCCGGCCTGACCAAGCAGGCGGCGGCCAAGGACCGCGAGATCAACCTGATCGGCCACGAACTGACGGGCGTGCGCGACCTCTATGCCAAGAACCTCGTGCCGCTCTCGCGGGTCACGGCGCTGGAGCGCGACGCCGCCCGGCTCGAGGGCGAGCGCGGCCAGCTCGTCGCCTCCACCGCTTCGGCGCGCGGCAAGATCGCCGAGACCGAGCTGCAGATCATCCAGATCGACGGCGAGATGCGCACCGAGGTCGGCAAGGATCTCGCCGAGATCCGCGGCAAGTGGTCGGAGCTGCGTGAGAAGCGCGTGGCGGCCGAGGACCAGCTCAAGCGGGTCGAGCTACGCGCGCCGCAGGACGGCTTCGTGCACCAGATGAGCGTGCACACGGTGGGCGGCCTCGTCGTGCCGAGCGAACCGGCGATGCTGATCGTGCCGGCCTCCGACCAGCTCCTCGTCGAGGTGCGGGTGCAGCCGCAGGACATCGACAACGTGCGGGTCGGCCAGAAAGCGGTTCTGCGGTTTGCCGCCTTCAACACGCGCACGACGCCGGAGATCGACGGCGAGGTGGTGCGGGTGTCCGCGGACGTGACCCAGGATCCCAAGACCGGGCAGAGCTACTACACGGCGCGCATCCGCATCCGGGAGGACCAGAAGGAGCGCCTGAAGGGCCTGCGGCTGGTTCCGGGCATGCCGGTCGAGTCGTTCACCCAGATCGGCGAACGCTCGGTCCTGTCCTATCTCACCAAGCCGCTCACCGATCAGATCGCCAAAGCGTGGCGCGAGCGCTGACAACCTTGCCTCGGGGGCGGGTTGTCTGATAAGGCGACCGCCTCCCCGCGATGTCGCTGACGTCATCGCCGGAGCGTCCTCGTGACGCTCCGTTCCTTCGAGACACCTTGAACAACAGGCGGCCGGTCTCGAATCCGTGCCGATGTGAGACCGATGAAGATTCGCAACTCGCTCAAGTCGCTGCGCGGCCGTCACCGCGACAACCAGCTCGTGCGCCGCAAGGGCCGCGTCTACGTCATCAACAAGACCCAGAAGCGCTTCAAGGCCCGCCAGGGCTGATGGCCCGTGCCGCGAATCGCACGCGGCACCGGAGCGCGTTGACGGGAGCCGGGTTCGGGGTGGAAGCTCCGGACCCATGGACGCGCGACGCACCCCACTTCTGACCGTCTTCTGCCTCGGCCTTGCGGTCGCTGGTCTGGCGGGAGCCGGCCACGCGGCAGCGGGCAAGGCCGCGCCGGAGAAGGAGCGCAAGGCGCATCCGCCGGTCAGCCTCGAGGATCTCTACACCCGCCTCAAGCAGGCCGGCGACGAGACCGAGGCCAAGGCGATCGCCACGCTGATCGAGCGCCGTCTCGGCCGCTCCGGCAGCGCGACAGCCGACCTTCTCTCCGACCGCGCCCGGCAGGCGATGAGCGGCAACGACCTGCCGCTCGCCGTCGAACTGATGGATCGCGCCGTCGCCCTGGAGCCGAACTGGTCCGAGGGCTGGAGCCGGCGCGCGACCCTGTTCTGGCGCCTGTCCGATTCGGCGACCGCGGTCGCCGACCTCCAGCGCGCCCTGGTTCTGGAGCCGCGCCATTTCGAGGCCTGGGCCGCCCTCGGCAAGCTCTACCTCGCTCGGGACGACAAGGGCCGCGCCCTCGATGCCTTCCGCCGGGCGGAGGCGCTCTACCCGCAATGGGACATGCTCAAGAAGGCGATCGAGCGGCTGACGCCCGAGGTCGAGGGCCGCGACCTCTGAGCCGCGCGCCGTGAGCCTCTTCGATCTCCTGCGCTTCGCCGCGGGCTTCCTGGCGGCGACGATCGGGCTCGTGGTTCTGGCGCTCGCCTGCGCCGCCATCGCGACGCGGCTGATCGCGTGGCGCGTCGAGGCGCGTTATCCGGCGGCCGACCGAAACGTCGCTCTCGAGGGCGGCCGAATCGCCTATCTCGAAGACGGGCCGGCGGAGGGAGCGCGGGCCACGATCGTCCTGCTCCACGGCGCCTCGGCGAACGCCTACGACCCCATGGAGGGCGTCGGGCGCCACCTGGCCCGCGCGGGCTTCCGGGTCATCGCCTTCGACAGGCCGGGTTACGGCAACAGCGACCGTCTCGCCGGTGCGGCGGCGGCGTCCCCGGCTTTCCAGGGAAGGGCGTTGGGGCAGGCCCTGGATCGGCTCGCGACCGGACCGGTGATCCTGCTCGGCCATTCCTGGTCCGGCGCGCTCGCTCTGCGGATGGCGCTCGACCGGCCGGAACAGGTCTCCGGGCTGGTCCTCGTCGCGCCGGTGGCGATGCCGTTCCCGGCCCGTCCGCTGCCCTGGTGGGCAGGGCTCGCCTTGACGCCGCCGGTGACGTGGCTGCTGACCCGGACCGTCGCGATCCCGGTCGGCCTCGCCTACCTGCCGTCGGTCGCCCGGAGCGTGTTCCGACCGGAACCACCGGTCGAAAACTATGTCGCGGCGAGCCGCGCGCCGCTGATCCTCCGGCCGGGCCCGGCGCTCGCCAACATCCAGGATCTTGCGGGACTTCCCGCCGCGCTCGTCGAGCAGGCGCCGCGCTACGAAACCCTGCGCGTACCGAGCGTGATCGTAGCCGGCGATGCCGATCCGGTCGTCCAGACACGCTTGCAAACCGACCCGTTGGTCCAAGCGATGCCCCAGGCCCGGCGCGTGGTTCTGCCGGGCGTGGGACACATGCTGACCTACACCGCGCCCGACACATTGGTGCGCGAAGTCGAGGCGCTGTCGGCGTCCCTCGCGCGGTAGAGCATTGTCCCGAAAGGTGGCTGCCGGCTTTCGGAAAAAGACGATGCGAAAACAAGAGCCTAGAGCATCGTGCTGGATCCGATATCCAGCACGATGCGCTAGCGCGTCACGCCCGCTCGGCGTGCTCGCGGGTCACGAAGGCGATGCGCACCATGTTCGTCGCCCCCGGGATGCCGAACGGCACGCCGGCCACGACGATCACCCGATCGCCGATCTCGGCGAAGCGCTCGCGCACCGCGAACTTGGCGGCGCGGAACGCCATGTCGTCCACGTCGCTGGCATCCTTGGTGACGATGGGGTGCACGCCCCAGGCCATGGTGAGCCGCCGTGCCGTCTCGCGCTTCGGCGTCAAGGCGATGACGCTGGCATTGGGCCGCGCCCGGGCGAGCCGCAGCACCGTCGAACCCGAATGAGTCCAGGCCATGATTGAGCGCAGGCCGAGCGCCTCGACGATCTGGTGCGCCGCCGCCGCGATGGCGTCGGAGGCGGTCGGCTCGGGTTCGGAGCGCTGCGCCATCAGGATCGACCAGTAGAGTGCGTCCCGCTCCACCTGTTCGGCGATCCGGCTCATGGTGCTGATCGCCTCGACCGGGAACTGGCCGGCGGCACTCTCGGCCGAGAGCATCACCGCATCGGCGCCCTCGTAGACGGCGGTGGCCACGTCCGACACCTCGGCGCGGGTCGGCACCGGGGCGGTGATCATCGATTCGAGCATCTGCGTGGCCACCACGACCGGCTTGCCGAGCCGGCGGGCGCCGCGGGTGATGCGTTTCTGCACGCCCGGCACCTGCTCGAGCGGCATCTCGACGCCGAGATCGCCGCGGGCGACCATGATGCCGTCGGAAATCTCGATGATCTCGTCGAGGCGGGTGAGCGCCTGCGGCTTCTCGATCTTGGCCATCACGAGGGCGCGCCCGGCCGCGACCTTCTTCACCTCGGCCACGTCCTCGGGGCGCTGCACGAAGGAGACGGCGATCCAGTCGGCACCGGCGGCCAGTCCGGCTTCGAGATCGCCGCGGTCCTTCTCGGTCATCGCCGGCAGCGGCAGCACCGTATGGGGCAGCGACACGCCCTTGCGATTCGAGATGCGCCCGCCGACCTCGACGCGGGTGACCGCGCGGCCCTCGCTCACCTCGGTGACGACGAGGCGGAGCTTGCCGTCGTCGATCAGGATTCCATGATCGGGCTCCAGCGCCGACAGGATCTCCGGATGGGGCAGGTAGACGCGATCCGCGTCGCCCGGCGTCGGGTCCGAATCGAGCACGAAGGTCTGGCCGTTCTCCAGCTCGGCGGCGTCACCGACGAAGGTGCCGAGCCGCAGCTTCGGCCCCTGGAGATCGACGAGGATGCCGATGGGGCGCTTGGCCTCGCGCTCGATGGTGCGGATCACCTCGATCCGCTCCGGCAGCTTTTCACGGGCCAAGTGGCTCATGTTGATGCGGAACACGTCCGCTCCGGCATGGAACAGTTTCTCGATCATCTCCGGCGTGTCGGATGCCGGGCCGAGGGTGGCGACGATCTTGGTGCGGCGCGAGCGCTTCATGGAGCCTCCAACACCCGCTGGACCCGCCGGTCGCGGACATCGCGCGCGGGAACGGCCCGGCAGATGGGCGGCACGTTCGAGACGGTGCCGATGGCCGGACGGGGGCTTGCGGGCCACAAGCATCCCTCGGACCCCGAGGTCAAGGCCGCACCCCGGAGGCACGTCGGGAATTTTCCGACAAGGGGAACTTTCTCTGCGAAGTCCTGTTCTCTACGCCGCTCAACTCCACGGAACCTGCAGTTATAACTTTTCGTGAACGCAACTCTCTCGGCATCTTCGCTGCGTGTTGCTGGAAAGTCATAGGCAGCTTGGCCGCAACGCTGATAGCTTACGCTTCGAAATTCAGCACTTTTCGAAGGCCATCCCACCGTGATCAGAGCTCTCCTTCTGGGCAGCGCCGCAGCGCTCGCGACCACCGCGGCCTTCGCCGCCGACCTGCCCCGCCGCGAGGCTCCGCCGGTCGCCTTCACGCCGGTCCCCGTCTTCACCTGGACCGGCTTCTATGCCGGCCTGCACACGGGTTACGCGTTCACCGACAACCCGAACATCCAGACCCGCGGCAACGACGCCTTCACGGCCACCAACGTGCAGCTCGCCCGCCGCCCCGCCTCCCTCAAGAGCGAAGTCGACGGCTTCTCCCGCATCGGCGGCGGCTTCGGCTATAACTATCAGTTCACGCCGGGCTCCGGCTTCGTGGCCGGTCTGGCGTTCGACGCCACCTGGCTCGACCTCGACAAGCGGATCGGCTTCTACGGCACGCCGAACCCGGTCGTCGGCAATGCCAGCGTCTACACGCAGGACCTCGACTTCCTCGGCACCGTCAACGGCAAGCTCGGCTACGCCTTCGACCGGTTCTTCGTCTACGGCACCGGCGGTCTCGCCTTCGGCCATGTCAGCTACGGCGCCGACTTCTTCAACCCGGGCGCCACGGTCCTGCAGTACACCGGCGGCGGTCGCAAGATCTTCGAGACCGGCTACAACTACGGTGGCGGTATCGAGTACGCGATCACGCCCGACAGCTTCCTGAACTACTTCTCCGTCGGCCGCTGGCTCGGCATTCAGTCCGACGTGACGGTCAAGGTGGAGTACATCCGCTACGATCTCGGCAGCCGCAACGTGCTGATCAATCAGACTGCGCCGACCCCGCCCGGCTCCTACACCTCGCGCTTCTCCACCGAGGGCAGCCTGATCCGCGCCGGCTTCAACTACAAGTTCGGCGGCCTCTGAGTCACCGACAGCCTCGAAGCTGATTGAGCGGGCGCCTCGATGAGGCGCCCGTTTTCGTTTGAGCAGGCTGGAACTGGCGAGCGCTGCCGCGGAAACGCGGAGCCTCAGCGACGCTTTTTCGATCCGGTGAGTTGGTGCTGCGGCACGCAGCACGGCGCTGTGCACGAGAGCGAGCATCCGGCAGCGCCGGGCGTGCGACCATGATCGGTGGTGCGAATCCACCCGCACCGGATGCTCCGCTGCTTCCCTGCCGCGAGGGGCGGATCCGCCTTACGGGCCGCCGGCCAGCGGCTGGCCGGGATCGGACAGCTGGATCGTCCAGTTGCGCTGCTGGCCGGTATCGACTTCGATGAAGCCGTTACGGTCGAAGCCGCGGGCCAGACAATCCTCGACGCCGCGGATGGTGAAGGCCGTATCACGGGTGCACATCATCGCACGGCCACTCCACTCGCCACCGCGCGTATAGTCCACCGCGTAGACATAATAGAATTGGGCCGCGAGCGAGCCGCGTAGCAGGGTCTCGCAACTGCGCGGCTTCAGATCCCACCACCCTTCCGTCACCCAGCCCTGCGCGTCGCGGTAGCCCAGCGTAACGCCGACCTTGCTGGCGGTCTGGTTGCAGAGGCGCAGGTCTGCCAAAGCGGGCAAGGGCAGGGCGGCGAGCCCCGCCGCGAGGCCGAGCCGCAGCAGGGTCCGGCAACCGGCGGAACGGGACAGAGCCCGAAACTCAGCCCACAAGGATGACGCGGCAGTCGTTGACATTGGTTCGGGTGGGACCCGGCTGAACGAGATCACCGATTGTCGCGAAGAATCGCGTCGAATCGTTGTCCGTCAGCATCGCCTGAGGATCGAGCCCGGCGGCCCGCGCCCGTGCCAGGGTAGTCGCATCGACGAGACCGCCCGCCGGGTCGGTCGCGGCGCCGCGCCCGCCATCGGTGCCGTCGGTGTCGGCGGCGATCCCGGCGATGCCCTCGGCGCCGTCGAGTGCCAGAGCCAGCGCGAGGGCGTATTCCTGGTTCGGCCCGCCGTCGCCCTCGCCGCGGATGGTGACGGTGAGTTCGCCGCCCGAGATCAGCGCGACGCGCCGGCCCGCCTGCTTGGCCTCCAGCGCCAGCCGCGCATGCTCGGCGGCGACCTCGCGGGCCTCGCCTTCGAGGTCGGAGCCCAGCATCACCGGCTCGTAACCGGCGCGGCGCGCGGCCTCGGCTGCCGCCTCCAGAGCGTCGATCGGCCGGGCGATGATGCGGTACTCGGCGCGGGCGAAGGCCGGATCGCCCGCCTTCGGGGTCTCGTTGGCCGGATCGTTGAGCAGGGCGATGGCCGAGTCGGGCAGGGTGATCCCGCGCCGCTCGCAGATCGCCCGCGCATCGGCGAGGGTGGAGGGATCGGGCACGGTCGGGCCGGAGGCGATCACCGAGGGGTCGTCGTGCGGCACGTCGGAGATCGCCAGCGTCAGGATCGACTTCGCGTTGCGCGCGGCGACGGCGAGGCGCCCGCCCTTGATGCGTGAGAGGTGCTTGCGCACGGCGTTGATCTCGTTGATCGGCGCGCCCGAGCGCAACAGCGCCTTGGTGATCGCCTGCTTCTCGGCGAGCGTCAGGTTGCCGGCCGGCGCGATCCAGTTCGCCGAGCCGCCGCCGGAGAGCAGTACCAGAACCTCGTCCTCCGGGCCGGCGCTGGCGGCGATGGCGAGCGCCTCCTTGGTCGCCTCGATGCCGGCCGCGTCGGGAACCGGATGACCCGCCTCGACCATGCGGATGCCCGGTGCATCCTCGCCGTAGCCATGCCGCGCCACCGCGAGACCGACGATCCGGTCCTCCGGCACGCCGTGCTCCTGGCGGTAGAAACGGCTCGCCACCGCCGCCATGCTGCCGCCGGCCTTGCCCGCGCCGAGGATGATGAGCCGCCCCGGCGTCGGTGCCGGCAGGTGCCCGACGAGGCACTTGCGCGGATGGGCGGCGGCGATCGCCTCGTCGAGGATCGACGAGAGCAGGGCGCGACGCTCCGCGTGGGCCGGATCGGTCGGGGCAGGGGCGGTCATGGGCGTCCTCGCACGGTTCTTGTTTGAGCGTTTGCTTGCCCGAGCGCTGCCGTGTCGGCAAGCCTTCGCGGTTTCACAAAACTTTCGTGCCGCGGAGCAATCTTTTTGACCCCGGCACGATCCTTCCCCATCGCGGACCGGCCCTGCGGACCGCGCCCCTTCCGATCCTGCCGCACCGGCCCAGATAATCGCTCATGCTGTCCATCGAACCCGAGACCGAAATCCTTCCCGAACATCCTGTGGAGCGCATCGCGGGCGATCCGGCCCGCGGGCTCCTGCTGGTCTGCGAGCACGCCTCGAACGCGGTGCCGGAGGATCTCGGCCGGCTCGGGGTGCCGGAACCGGAATTTTCACGCCACATCGCCTACGACATCGGCGCGGCCGAGGTCACGCGCCGCCTCGCCGCCCGGCTCGGCGTTCCGGCGGTGCTGACGCAATTCTCGCGGCTCATCATCGACCCGAACCGGGGGCGCCTCGACCCGACCCTGGTGATGCGGCTCTCCGACGGCGCCATCGTGCCCGGCAATGCCCGCATCGACGCGGCCGGCATCGCCGAGCGGATCCGTCGCTTCTACGTGCCCTTCGACCGCGCCGTGGACGAGGCGGTGGCACAGGCCGAGGCAGCGGGCGTGCGCCCGATGTTCCTGACGATGCACAGCTTCACGCCGTTCTGGCGCACCATCGCCCGCCCCTGGCAGGTCGGCGTCCTCTACGACCGCGACGCGGGGATGAGCCGTCTGCTGATCGAGGCGCTCAAGGCCGATCCGGCGGGGCTGTGCGTCGGCGACAACCAGCCTTACGGCGGCGGCCTGCCCGGCGATACGATCGATCGTCACGCCACCGCCCGTGGCCTGCCCAACGCCCTGGTCGAGATCAGGCAGGACCTGATCGGCGGCCCCGAGGGTCAAGAGGAATGGGCACAGCGTTTCGCCCGCATCCTGAAGCCGATGCTGCGCCCGGCGGCTTGACGGCGGGGCAGCGCAGGGCGACCTCTCCGGCATCCCAAGATCCGAGAGAGACGCCATGACCGGAATCGATCCTGCCACGCAGACCGAACTGGAGGCGGCCGTGTTCCGCCGCCTCGTCTCGCACCTGCGCAATCGCACCGACGTTCAGAACATCGACCTGATGAATCTGGCCGGGTTCTGCCGCAACTGCCTGTCGAACTGGCTCAAGGACGCCGCCGACGAGCGCGGGCTCGACCTCTCGAAGGACCAGAGCCGCGAGCACGTCTACGGCATGCCCTACGAAGAGTGGAAGCAGAAGCACCAGACCGACGCCAGTCCCGAGCAGCAGGCGCGCTTCTCCTCCAGCCAAGCCGGCGGCCACTGACGGGAGCGCCGTCATCAACGAGCGGGTAAGGTTGATGCCGTAATCCCGGGGCATCCGGCGTGCGCCTCCCAGCGCACGCCATCCCTCGCGTGAAGGAGCGCCGCCATGGCCGCCTCGCCTGCCCCCGCCGTCGATCCGTCCTCGGTCGCCGCCGACCAGCTCAAGAGCATCATCGAGCGCATCGAGCGCCTCGAAGAGGAGAAAGCCGGTATCGCGGGCGACATCAAGGACGTCTACGCCGAAGCCAAGGCCAACGGCTTCGACGTGAAGGTGCTGCGCAAGATCATCTCCCTGCGCAAGCGCGACCACGACGAGCGCCAGGAGGAGGAGGCGATCCTCGAACTCTACCTCCAGGCGCTCGGGATGGCGTAGCCGTCAGACGCCCTCGTGCGGCGGAGCCGAACCGGTCTGACGCGCCCTCCCTCGGGATGGTCCGGCCGCCGGACGGCTCCGCCACGCGCTGACGGGCGCCGCGTCATCCTTCCGGCCACGGAAAGCGGATGTTGCCGTCCCGGAGACCTGCCAGAACCACCTCGATCCCGCCGGACTTCACCATCCATTCGAGCCGGTGGTCGCGATATTCCCGGCGCCGCCCGCCGCTCGTGTAGAGATCCGAGGCCGCGGCCATCTCCGCCGCAGCGACGTCGAACTCCGCGAAGGTCGCGGCGACGGAAGGCCGTTCCCGGACGCGGTCATGCCAGCGCGCCAGCGGCGTCCCGGGCTCCGGCCCCAGGCCGTAATGCACCGAGCGGTTGACCATCGGCGCCGCCGCGGCGTCCGCCCAACCGAAATCGTCGCCGCCGAACCACACGGCCTCTCCGAGGCGCTTTTCGAGCCAAGCCTGCAGCGTGCGCGTCTGCCCGGCAGCCCGCGTCCGAAGCTGATCCGCCAGGGCGTCCGTGGCGCGGCGGAACCACAGCACCTCGCCGAAGCCCCAGTTCACCGCCTCGTACTGCGTATCGCAGACGTCTTCGGTCTGCCGGGCGAAGGCCCGCGCGGCGGGATCGCGGGGCAGCAGCGGCGGCTCGGGCCAGCGCTCCTCGATGTATTCGAGGATTACGGTCGATTCGAAGATCGTGACGTCGCCGTCGATGAGGACCGGTACCTCGGTGCGCGGGTTCGCGTCGGCGAAGGGGGTGTCGCTGCGGCCGGTGCCGAAGCTGTCGGGTACCTCCGCCGTGAAGGTGACGCCCTTCTCGCGCAGCGCGATCTTGATCTTCTGGGCGTAGGACGAGAGCGGGTGCTCGTAGAGCCGCATCGGCAACCTCGGCTGGATATCCCCCGAGGTGGCGCGGGCGCCTCGGCCGTCAACGGTCGACGGCGGGCGCCTGCGTCGCGGAGCCGGTGAAGCGGGCCGCGGACAGCACGGCCGGCTCCGTCGAGAAGCGGCTCGCCGGCGCCGCCGACGACCGGTGGAGCGCCTCGGCGGGCAGCGCCTCGTCCGGCCGCGGTCGCGCCAGGGCGACGTGGACCGGCACGCTCGGTGCGGCGGGCTCGGAGATGCCCCGTACCGCCGCAAACAGCAGCCCACGGACCTGCTCGCGCGGGTCGGCATCCGCCGGCACCAGCCGGACCTCGGCCGCTGCCGGCGCCGAGGATTCCAAAGCCATGTCGGCTTGCGCCTCGGTGGCGTCGGCCACGTGCACCATGCCGCCGAGACCTTCGCCGTTGAGGGAGGCGAGCTGGGTCGGTCGCTGTGGCGGCAGCGGAATGGTGAGCGCGGTGGCGACGACGGCGAATTCGGAGGGACGCCGCGGCGGCAGCGGCGCGACGATCGCCTGCTCGGTCTCGCCGGTCAGCAGCTCCTTGACCGAAAGTTCGTTGGATGACCTGCCGTCCCGGCGCAGGCTCGTGGCGCGCAGGGCCTCCGAGGCGTTCGGCGCGGCGTAGGCCATCGCCGCGGTGGTGTCGGCCGGGTCGGCGCTGGCGACGGCGATGCTCGGCTTCGCCCGTGCCTTCGACGGCGTCGCTGCGCTGGCGAGCGCGGCCGGCGGCGCATCCGTGCCGCTGCCGCCGAAGAGCGAGGCGAAGAAGCCCTTGAGGCCGGGTCCGTCGTCGATCTCGTCGGCGCTCGCGACCGCGGTGTAGCCGAGCACCGTGCCGCCGCGGGACAGGATCTCGGCGCGTGCCTCCTCGTAGCGGGCCAGCGGCTTGCCGTCGGCCGGGAGGTGGACGGTCTTGCCGTCCGGGAACAGCCGGGCGAGCTGATCGTGGCTCATGCGCGGCCAGGAGCGCACCGAGCCGACATCGAGATGGACGAAGGGCGAGCCGGAGCGGGGATACCAGCCGACGCCGCCGCGCTGCATCCGCATTCCGACCGCGCGGATCTGGTCGATCGAGGCGTCGGTCATGAAGAAGTCCATGGCCTTGCCGAGCATGTGCTGGCTGGTCTCGGCGACGCCGGAGGAGCGGCGGCGCAGCATGCCGTTGGTCTTCGGGCTGCGGTAGCCGCAGACGATGCGCAGCGGCGCCGACGAGCCGACGGAGCGCTGCGCCTCCCACACCACGTCGAACAGGCGCGGGTCCATCTTGACCGATTCGTTCTCGCGCCAGTCGCGCATGAGCCAGTTGATCTGGTCGAGGGCGGCGCGGTCGTAGCGTCCGTCGCGCTTGAAGGTGACGGTCAGGCTCTCACCGGTGTGCTGGTGCACCATCGAGAGGGTTCGGGTGTCGCCGTTGGCGATCGCGTCCTGGGTCTCGGCGGTGCCCGCGACGAGCAGCGCGGTCATGACCCCCGCGGCCGACAGGGAGCGCTTCAGGCGCGGGGACGGCGACGTGCGGATCGAGGTCAGGCGGTCCCGGATCGTGCGCAGCATGGTCCTCACCTCGCGGGACGGCCGCGACATCGGCGATGTCGCGAGGGCGCAAAGGTGGCCGAGGACCGGAAAGGCGGGTCGTCGGGGCCCGTGCTGCTTGCCGTCTTTCGCGACGGCTACGGGCCAACCGTGGCAAAAAAGAGCCTCGCAAGCGGCGCGGCGCACGCTGTCCCGCGCAAGGTGACGCGGGTGCCGACCTGCGCGGGAAAAGGCGGCGTCACCAACCTACCAGAAGCTGCGCTGCGGATAGGCGTAGACAGGGCCGCCCTCCGGCTCGCCGAACATGTCGGGCGCGCGCCGCGGCGCGGCACGGCGCTCGCTGCGCGAGGCCTCGCGGGACGCGGCCCGGCGCGGCGGGGTGCGGGTGGCCTCGGCCGCCCGCTTGGCGGTCGCGGGGCCCTTCGCCACCGCCTCCGAGCGAGGGGCAAGGCCCAGAGCCGCCTTCATCGGCCCGTCATAGCCGTAGAGATCCGTCAGGGTGCGGTAGGAACCGAGATCGTCCACTTCGGCCGTGAAGTAGGCGAGATGTACCGGCAGCTTCTCGGGCAGGCGCAGCGTCCGCTCACCCTTGCCGATCAGCTTCTTCAGGCGCTCTTCGGTCCAGGTCGGCAGCACCGCATCGGCGAAGCGGAAGGGATCGTCGACGCGCACGCAGCCGTGGCTGAAGGCGCGGGTCGAGGCGGAGAACAGCGAGCGGTTCGGCGTGTCGTGGAGATACACCGAGTGCTGGTTCGGGAACATGAACTTGATGAAGCCGAGCGCGTTGCGCTCGCCCGGGGGCTGGCGCAGGGAGATCGTCTTGCCCCGGCGCACCACCTCGAACCCGGCGGTGCGGCCCGAGGCCAGCATCTGCTTGAGGATCGAGGGCGGCACGTACCACGACGGGTTGACGACGGCGTATTCCATCATCCCCGAGAAGATCGGGGTCGGGCTCGTCGGCTTGCCGACGATCACCCGCGTCTCGTCGCGCAGGTGACCGTCACGGAACACCTTCAGCTTGAATTCGGGCACGTTCACGAAGACGTAGTCCGGCCCGAGCTCCGCCGGGAGCCAGCGCCAGCGCTCCATGTTGACGAGGAGGTCGGCCTCGCTCGCCGCCGTCTTCGGCACGCTCGGATTGGCGAGCGCCGCGACGGTGGCGCGGGTGAGCGTCCCGCTTGCCGGCAGGCCGCGGCTGCGCTGGAAGCTCTTCACCGCATCGGCGACGGCGCCGTCGTAAGCGTCGGCCTTGCCGGGGGCGGCATCGAGGGTACCGGCGGCCTGCTTCTCGAGGCCGAATCGGCTGCGCAGCAGCGGCACCCGCGGGTCGCTCATCCCGAGCTTGAGCAGCGGCCCGTCGGGCAGCTTCACGCTCGGCGTTCCCTGCGTGCGTCCCGCCCGCAGCCCGGTGAGGCGCTTCTTCAGGGCGAGGTAGCCCGGCTGGCGCGGATTGTAGCTCTGCAGCGCGTCGCCGGCCCCGGCGCCGGCCGCGACGAGGCGAGTCAGCACCGCGTCGGCGGAAGGCAGGTCGAGGGTGGGGGTGAGGAGTTTCGAGATCGCCGCCGGATTCACCCGCCCGCCGCGGGCATCGCGGGCGTAGAGGGCGAGCGAGGCCGAAAGCTTCAGGTCGGCCTCGGCGATCTCTGCATCCGTGTCCGGCCGGCTGAGCTTGCCCACCACCGGCACCGGATAGGCGTTCGGGTCGAGCCCGTCCTCGCCCGCCTCGCGCAGGCGGGCGATCGCCGCATTGGCGGCGGCGCTGAAGGCGCCGTTCTCGATCCAGACCGGCTTGAAGTTGCCGAGCGCGTAGAAGGCCTGGATCGCCTCGCGGTCCTTGCCGGTCAGCCGCTGCAGAAGCGGCGTCGAATCGTTGAGGCGGGCATAGACGGCGGCCGGCAGCGGCTCGCTCGGCGCGACCGGAGCCGGCGGCCCCTCTGCGGCAGGGGCAGGGTTGGGGGCGGGTTCCTCGGGCGGGGACGGGGCCTCGGCAGCGGGCGCCTCGGCAGCCGGTGCCGCGCCCTGGGTCGCCTCCGGCGTCACCGCCGGCCCGTCCGCGGGATCGACGGCTGCCTTGCGGATGACGATCCCGGACTCCGTCGCGGCGCGTTCCTCGGCGCCGGCCGGGGCGTGACCGAAGGCGAGGAGGGTGGCCAAGGCGACGGAGAGCGTTCCGACGGACAGGGTCCGCGCGACGCCCGTTCCGGCTTCCGATGCAGCGCGCATGTCGGCAACTCCCTGAATACGGCCGAGACTGCCGCAGCCCCGCTTAAAGATCATTGACCCGACCATGGCCGTGCGCAACCACACGGTCACGTTTTACGGCCAAGCCGGATCCTGAGGTCGAACAGCCGAGCCCCGGCGGCTGTTCCGCCGCCCTCCGTCTCAGGCGGCGTCTTCGGAGCGCTCGTCCTCGTCGAGGCCGAGTTCCTTGAGCTTGCGGTAGAGGGTCGATCGGCCGATTCCGAGGCGGCGGGACACTTCGGACATTCGGCCGCGGTAGAATTGCAGGGCAAAGCGGATCACCTCCGCCTCGACCGCCTCCATCGTCTTCATGTCGCCGGTCTCCTCGACCACGAGGGACATGGCGTGGGGGTCGCGCACCTCGACGCGCACGATCTCCCGCACCGGCTCGAGGCCGCCGGCCGGCATCGCCGCCTGGACCGGCAGCGGCGGGATGCGCACGTCGAAGCCCTCGACCTGGGCGGCGATCTGCGGGAATTCCGCCACCGTCAGTTCGTCGCCGTCGGCGAGCACGACCGCACGGAACAGCGCGTTCTCCAACTGGCGCACGTTGCCGGGCCAGGGATAGCGCGAGAGCAGCGCCATCGCCTCCGCCGTGATTCCGCGCAGGCGCTTGCCTTCCTCCGCCGCGAAGCGGGCGCAGAACGAGCGAACGAGATCCGGGATGTCCTCGCGCCGCGCCCGCAGCGGCGGCAGCGTCATGGGGAAGACGTTGAGGCGGTAATAGAGATCCTCGCGGAACTTGCCCTGCTTCACGAGGTCGAGCAGCGAGCGGTTGGTCGCCGAGATCAGGCGGATATCGACGCGCACCGCGCGCTTGCCGCCGACGGGATCGACCTCGCCCTCCTGCAACGCCCGCAGGAGCTTCACCTGCGCATCGAGGGGGAGTTCGCCGATCTCGTCGAGGAACAGCGTCCCCCCCGAGGCCTCGACGAACTTGCCGACATGCTTTTCGGTGGCGCCGGTGAAAGCGCCCTTCTCGTGGCCGAACAGGGTGGATTCGACGAGGTTCTCGGGGATCGCCCCGCAATTGACCGTCACGAACGGCTTGCCACGCCGGTCGCCCGAACCCTGGATCGCCCGGGCCAGCACCTCCTTGCCGACCCCCGATTCGCCCTCGATCAGGACGGGGATGTTCGATTTGGCCGCCCGCTCGGCCAGCCGGATCACCCGTTCCATGTCCGGGCTCTTCGAGGCGAGATCCTTGAAGCCGAGCGCCCCGGAGGCGCGGCGGCGCATGCGGCGCACCTCCTCCTCCAGTTGATCGACGCGCAGGGCGTTCTTGATCGAGACCTGGAGCCGCTCGGCGCCCGCCGGCTTGACCACGAAATCAACGGCGCCCGCCCGCATGGCGTTGACCACGGCATCGATCGAGCCGTTCGAGGTCTGCACGATGACCGGCGTGTCGATGCCGCTCTTGCGCATCTCGGACAGCACGCTCAGCCCGTCCATGCCGCCGGGCATGACGAGATCGAGCAGCACGACATCGACATTCCCGCCGCCGCGCAGGAGGTTGAGCCCGTCATGGCCGTTCTCCGCGATCCGCGGCTCGAAGCCGAGGCGGCGCACCATCGCTTCGGCGAGGCGGCGCTGGACGGGATCGTCGTCGATGATGAGAACGGTGGTCGACATGCGGGGCGCCTCGCTTTCCGCTCGAGCCGACCGCGCGCGGACGCGGCCTCGAAGGAGGCCCGGCGAACGCAGGGCGGCGGCTGTTTCGTTTCGAGGCACAGGGTCGCCCAAGAGCGTAAAGCGCCGCTTAACGACGCTCGAATTTGGCGCTTGCGCCCGTCCGACGGACATTGCGCCCGATCCGTAGGCGCTTCAGCGCCCTGGGATTGCAGGACGCGGTTGATCGCGTGGGCCTCGCGCTCGATATCTGAGCCTGGCCGTGCCGGCGCTCCCGACGCCGAATCCGCGGTCCGACACGTCGAGGAAACCGCACATCATGTCGAGACGAGCCGTTTTCGCTGCCCTGTCCACGGAGTTGCCCAGGGGAGCCGAGGAGCTTTCGGCCGTGCGCGGGGCGCTGCAGGCGGCCGATCTCGGCGCGCTGCCCGAATGGGATCTCACCGACCTCTATCCCAGCATGGACGCGCCCGCCTTCCGCGACGACCTCGACCGGGCCGAGGCCGAGAGCCGGACTTTCGCCGAGCGCTATGCCGGCCGCATCGCCGGGATCGCCGCCGCGCCGGACGCTTCGACCGTCCTCGGTGAGGCGGTCGAGACCTACGAGCGGATCGAGGATCTGATGGGCCGGCTGATGTCCTATGCCGGTCTCGTCTATTCCGGCGACACCACCGACGAGATCCGCGCCAAGTTCTACGGCGATACCCGCGAGCGGCTGACCACGGCCTCGGGCGACCTGCTGTTCTTCGGGCTGGAGCTGAACCGGGTCGAGGACGCCGTGCTCGATGCGGCGATGGCCGATGGGCCGCTCGCCCGCTACCGGCCCTGGATCGAGGATCTGCGCCGCGAGAAGCCGCACCAGCTCGACGACCGTACGGAAAAGCTGTTCCTCGAAAAGTCGGTGACCTCGAGCGCCGCCTGGGACCGGCTGTTCAACGAGACCATCGCCTCGCTGCGCTTCCCCGTGCAGGGCGAGCGCCTGACGCTGGAGCCGACCCTGAACAAGCTTCAGGATCCGGACGGCGCGGTGCGCAAGGAAGCGGCGCTCGCCATCGGTGACACGCTTCAGGCGAACCTGCGCATCTTCACGCTGATCACCAACACGCTCGCCAAGGACAAGGAGATTTCCGACCGCTGGCGCGGCTTCAAGGACGTGGCCGATGCCCGCCACCTCTCGAACCGGGTCGAGCCCGAGGTCGTCGCTGCCATGGTCGAGGCGGTGCGGGCGGCCTATCCGCGCCTGTCGCACCGCTACTACCGGCTGAAGGCCAAGTGGTTCGGCGTCGAGGCGCTGCCCTACTGGGACCGCAACGCGCCGCTGCCGAAGGTCGAGCAGCGCACGATCCCCTGGGCTCAGGCGCGGGATACCGTGCTGGAGGCTTACAACGCCTTCTCGCCGGACATGGCGGGCATCGCGAGAAAGTTCTTCGACGGCGGCTGGATCGATGCGCCGACCCGGCCCGGCAAGGCGCCCGGCGCCTTCGCCCACCCGACCGTGCCCTCGGCCCACCCCTACGTGCTGGTGAACTACCAGGGCAAGCCGCGGGACGTGATGACGCTGGCGCACGAACTCGGCCACGGCGTGCATCAGGTGCTCGCCGCCTCCAACGGTGCGCTGATGGCCCCGACCCCGCTGACGCTGGCCGAGACAGCCAGCGTGTTCGGCGAGATGCTGACCTTCCGCCGGCTTCTCGGCCAGACCACCGACCCGATCCAGCGCCGGGCGATGCTGGCGGCCAAGGTCGAGGACATGATCAACACGGTGGTGCGCCAGATCGCGTTCTACTCGTTCGAGCGAAAGGTTCACCTCGCCCGCGCCCAGGGCGAGCTGACGGCTGAGCAGATCAACGAACTCTGGATGTCGGTGCAGGCGGAGAGCCTCGGCCCGGCCATCACCCTCGATAAGGGGTATGAGCCGTTCTGGGCCTACATCCCGCACTTCATCCACTCGCCCTTCTACGTCTACGCCTACGCGTTCGGCGACTGCCTCGTGAACTCGCTCTACGGCGTCTACGCCCGCGCCGAGCCCGGCTTCGTCGAGCGCTACTTCGCCCTGCTCTCGGCCGGCGGCTCGAAGCCCTACGGCGAATTGCTCAAGCCGTTCGGGCTCGATGCCCGCGATCCGGGTTTCTGGCAGATCGGTCTCGGAATGATCGAGGGGATGATCGCCGAACTGGAGGCGATGGAGGGCGCCTAGCCGACCTGATATAGGCAGAGTGCCCCGCGCGTGTTATACGGTCAGTATAACGCATGCGGGGTGCCCATGAAGCTCGAGGTCAAGCGCGTCGGGAATTCGACCGGCCTCATCCTGCCGAAGGAACTCGTCAGCCGGCTCAAGCTCGAGCAGGGCGATTGGCTCTATGTGACCGAGAACGCTGACGGCACAGTGCGCCTATCGCCCTACGATCCGACCTTTGAGAAGGGGATGAAGATCGCCGAGCGGGCTATGAAAACCTACCGGAATGCTCTAGCCGAGCTGGCGAAGTGAGTGACGTCATTTGGCTGACGAGCGATCTCGTCCAGGCCATTCACGCTCATCAAATCAAGCTTTTCGGCGGTCCGCCCGACATACGCGACGAAGGGGCACTGGAATCGGCCTTAGGTCGCCCGATCAATCGGGCCGGCTACGGTGAGCCTGATCTCGCAGAGCTGGCGGCTGCCTGCGCTTTCGGAATTGCCAAGAATCATCCCTTCATCGACGGCAACAAGCGCGCCGCCCTGCTGGCGCTCGTCACCTTCCTCGGCCTGAACGACATCGACTTCGTCGTCGATGAAGCGGAAGCAGTGGTGATGATTCGCGGCCTCGCCGCGGGCGAGATCGACGAATCCGGCCTGACCCGCTGGATCCGCGACAACTGGCCGAAGACGTAGCGCGGCCCGCGGCGCGCCGTCCCATCGCCCTGGGCGCGGGCGCTCGTGGTTCCTATCTCGGCACGAGTCCCGATAGGAATCGATCCGCGTCCATGGCCGAGACCGACCGCGAAGCCAACCGCTTCACCGCCCGCGCGAGCCGCTACGCCAGCGTCGGCGCCAATGTCGGGGGCGTGGCCGCGCGGATGGCCGCGGCGCGTCTCTTCGGCGGCAAGGACGGCGCGAGCCTGAACAACGCAGCAGCGCTCGCGCAGGCGCTGGGCGGCCTTAAGGGCCCGATCATGAAGGTGGCGCAACTGCTCGCCACCGTCCCCGACTTGCTGCCGCCCGAATACGCCGCGGAACTCCAGAAGCTCCAGGCCGACGCGCCGCCGATGGGCGCGGCCTTCGTCAAGCGCCGGATGATGGCCGAACTCGGTGCCGACTGGCAGAGCCGCTTCGGCAGCTTCGATCTCCGGCCGGCCGCCGCGGCCTCGCTGGGACAGGTCCACCGTGCCGAATCGCTCGACGGCAAGCCGCTCGCCTGCAAGCTCCAGTATCCCGACATGCAATCGGCCGTGGAGGCCGATCTCAAGCAGCTTCAGGTCGTCTTCGCCCTGCATCGGCGGATGAATTCCTGGCTCGATACGACCGAGATCGCCAAGGAGATCGGCGCCCGGGTGCGCGAGGAGCTGGATTACGGCCGCGAGGCGAAGCACGCCGCCCTCTACGGCAGCGTGCTCAAGGACATCGATTCGGTGCGGGTGCCGACGGTGCATCCCGACCTCTCGACGAAGCGCCTCCTTACCCTCGGCTGGCTCGACGGCGAGAAGATCCTGAACTTCGCCGATGCCCCGATCGAGACCCGCAACCGCATCGCCCAGGCCATGTTCCGGGCGTGGTGGCACCCGTTCAGCCGCGCGGCGGTGATCCACGGCGACCCGCATCTGGGCAACTACACCGTCTTCTCCGAGGGCGGCGAGGCGCAGGGCATCAACCTGCTCGATTACGGCTGCGTGCGCATCTTCCACCCGCGCTTCGTCGGCGGCGTGGTCGACCTGTATCGCGGTCTGCTGGAGAATGACCGGGATCGCGTGGTCCACGCCTACGAAGTCTGGGGATTCAAGCAGCTCGACAAGGAGACCGTCGACATCCTCAACATCTGGGCCCGGTTCATCTATGGCCCGCTGCTCGAGGACCGCACGCGCACCGTCGCCGATGGAATCGAACCGGGGGCCTACGGCCGGCGGGAAGCGTTTTCCGTGCACCAGGCGCTCAAGGAGCGGGGGCCGGTCACCATCCCATAGGAATTCGTGTTCATGGACCGGGCGGCGGTGGGCCTCGGCGCCGTCTTCCTCCACCTGCGCTCCGAACTGAACTACCATCGCCTGTTCGAGGCCGAGATCGAGCGGTTCTCTCTCGAAACCCTCGCCGAGCGGCAGCAGACGTCGCTCGCCGAGGCCGGTCTCCCCGCTCCGGTCTGACAAAAGCCGGCTCAAGACGCCCCGACCTGACCGTCAAGCTGATTGCGAGCGGAGATGCCTTGCGCTAAATCCGCGCGTGACAATCAAAACGATACCAGGGAACGGGCGCGCAATGGCGGACACGAAGACCCTCACCGGCCTGAACTACAGCCCGGCGATGGACGAGAAGACCCACGAGCAGACCTACCGGGGCTTCGTCCGTTTCGTCGAGATCGGCACCGTCACGGTTCTGTGCTGGGTCGTGTCCCTCGCCATCGGCGGCGTTCACGAGGCGTGGCTGACCGCGATCATCGGCGTGCTGGTGTCCTGGGCGGCCGCGGCCGTCGGCGCCTTCGTCCCCGCCATCGGCTGGAAGGCCCAAGCCTTCGTCCTCGCCGCTCTTCTCGCGATCCTCTTCCTGAGCTGAGGATCGCCTCTACCGGGCCGGCCCATCGGGTCGGCCTTTTCCAAATCTGAACTTCCAAGAAGGCTCGGATACCGGCACGCCGAAGGGCGGCTGTAAGAACGGGAGCAAATGATGCGTATTGCCGTCTTGACGGAGACGGACCCGATAGAACCGCGGGTCGCGGCCGTCCCAGAAACGGTCAAGAAGTTCATTGGTCTGGGCAGTGAGGTCGTGGTGCAATCGGGGGCCGGCGCCAAGGCCGGTGTTCCCGATTCGGAGTATGAGGCCGCCGGCGCCAAGATCGCCGGAAGCGCCGAGGACGCCCTGTCCGGCGCCGATCTCGTCCTGAAGGTCCGCCGCCCGAACGCGGACGAGCTGGCCAAGATCCAGAAGGGCGCCGTGGTCGTCGCGATCATGGACCCCTACGGCCACGAGGACGCGCTGAAGGCCGCGGCCGAGGCCGGCGTGGACACCTTCGCCATGGAGCTGATGCCCCGCATCACCCGTGCGCAGGTGATGGACGTGCTCTCCTCGCAGGCCAACCTCGCCGGCTACCGCGCCGTGGTCGACGGTGCCGCCGAGTACGGCCGCTCCCTGCCGATGATGATGACCGCCGCCGGTACCGTTCCGGCCGCGCGCATCTTCATCATGGGTGTCGGCGTCGCCGGCCTCCAGGCTATCGCCACCGCCCGCCGCATGGGCGCCGTGGTGACCGCCACCGACGTGCGCCCCGCCACCAAGGAACAGGTCGAATCGCTCGGCGCCAAGTTCGTCGCCGTCGAGGACGACGAGTTCAAACAGGCCGAGACGTCCGGCGGCTACGCCAAGGAGATGTCGGCCGAGTACCAGAAGAAGCAGGCCGAGCTGGTCAAGGGCCACATCGCCAAGCAGGACATCGTCATCACCACGGCCCTGATCCCGGGGCGCCCCGCGCCGAAGCTCGTCTCCGAGGAGATGGTCGCTTCGATGAAGCCGGGTTCGGTGCTCGTCGACCTCGCGGTCGAGCGCGGCGGCAACGTCGCCGGCGCCAAGGCCGGTGAGATCGTCACCGTCGGCAACGGCGTGAAGATCGTCGGCCACGTCAACGTGCCGGGCCGCCTCGCGGCGACCGCTTCGAGCCTCTACGCCCGCAACCTCTACGCCTTCGTCGAGACGATGATCGACAAGGAAGCGAAGGCGCTGGCGGTGAAGTGGGACGACGAGCTCGTCAAGGCCACCAACCTCACCCGCGACGGTCAGGTGGTCCACCCCAACTTTCAGCCCAAAGCCTGATCGGTCGCGGAGGATCTCACCATGGCAACCCCCCTTCCGCCCGTCTCGCCTGCTGACCAGGCCAACGCTGCCGCGGCCGCCGCTCGCGCCGCGGCCGACATCGCCCAGCAGAACGCCGCCCACGCCCAGTCCATCGCCGACGCGCTCGGCCACGGCGTGGCCGCCGCCACCCACGGCGCGGTCGATCCGACCGTGTTCCGCCTCGCGATCTTCGTGCTCGCGATCTTCGTCGGCTACTACGTCGTCTGGTCGGTGACGCCCGCGCTGCACACGCCGCTGATGTCCGTCACCAACGCGATCTCCTCCGTCATCATCGTCGGCGCGCTCCTCGCCGTCGGCGTCCCGCTGATCGAGAAGGGCACCGGCTGGGCCCGCTTCTTCGGCTTCATCGGTATCGTTCTCGCCTCCGTGAACATCTTCGGCGGCTTCCTCGTCACGCAGCGCATGCTCGGCATGTACAAGAAGAAGGCCTGAGGCGATGTCGGAAAACGTCTCTTCCCTTCTCTACATCGTCTCCGGCGTCCTGTTCATCATGGCGCTGCGGGGGCTCTCGCACCCGACGACCGCTCGTCAGGGCAACCTTTACGGCATGGTGGGCATGGGGCTCGCCATCCTCACCACGCTGGTCGGCCATCCGCCGTCCGGTCTCGGCGCCTGGATCCTCGTTCTCCTCGGCCTCGCCATCGGCGGCGGTGCGGGTGCGGTGATCGCCAAGCGGGTGCCGATGACGGCCATGCCGCAGCTCGTCGCCGCCTTCCACTCGCTGGTCGGCCTCGCGGCGGTCGCGGTGGCGGCCGGTGCGCTCTACGCGCCGCAGGCCTTCGGCATCCTCGAGAACGGCCACTTCCACAAGCAGTCGCTGTTCGAGATGGGTCTCGGCGTGGCGATCGGCGCGATCACCTTCACCGGTTCGGTCATCGCCTTCGCCAAGCTCGACGGCCGCATGTCCGGCAAGCCGATCATGCTGCCGGGCCGGCACATCATCAACCTCGCCATGGCCATCGGTCTGGTGGTGCTGATCGCCATCTTCATCGGCACTGAGTCGAAGGTGGTGTTCTGGCTGATCGTGATCGTGTCGCTGATCCTCGGCGGCCTGATCATCATCCCGATCGGCGGCGCCGACATGCCCGTCGTCGTGTCGATGCTCAACTCCTACTCGGGCTGGGCGGCCGCCGGCATCGGCTTCACCCTGGGCAACCTCGCGCTCATCATCACCGGCTCGCTGGTCGGCTCGTCGGGCGCCATCCTGTCCTACATCATGTGCCACGCGATGAACCGGTCGTTCATCTCGGTGATCCTCGGCGGCTTCGGTGGCGACTCCGCCGCGGCGGCCGGCGGCGGCCAGGTCGAGACGCGCCCCGTCAAGCAGGGCTCGCCGGACGATGCGGCCTACATCATGAAGAACGCCGAGAAGGTCATCATCGTGCCGGGCTACGGCATGGCGGTCGCCCAGGCGCAGCACTCGCTGCGCGAGATGGCCGACCTGCTGAAGAAGGAAGGCGTGGACGTGAAGTACGCCATCCACCCGGTGGCGGGCCGCATGCCGGGGCACATGAACGTGCTCCTGGCCGAAGCCAACGTCCCCTATGACGAGGTGTTCGAGCTGGAGGACATCAACGGCGAGTTCCCGCAGGCCGACGTGGCCTTCGTGATCGGCGCCAACGACGTCACCAACCCGGCCGCCAAGACCGACAAGGCCTCGCCGATCTACGGCATGCCGATCCTCGACGTGGAGAAGGCCAAGACCGTTCTCTTCATCAAGCGCGGCATGGGCTCCGGCTATGCCGGCGTCGAGAACGAGGTGTTCTTCCGCGACAACACCATGATGCTGTTCGGCGACGCCAAGAAGGTCGTCGACAACATCCTGAAGAACCTCTGATCGACCCATCAGCGGTCATCATGGCGGGGCGGGCGAGCAATCGTCCGCCCCGCTGTCGTTTGCGGGGCGCAGTTTTTGCCGGCGGAAGCGGCTATGGTCGCCCTCGTGTCCGCCGCCATGTCCCTCGCTCCCCCCCTCGATCGGCCGCGGCCGTTCCTCGATGTCACCGCCTCTGTGCTCGGGCGACCGTGGCGCGAGCGCTGCGGCGATCCAGGCCAGCAAGCCCTCGCGACAACGATGACCCAGGCCTACGGCCTGCCGGACCTGCTCGCCCGCGTTCTCGTTGGGCGCGGCGTCGGGCCGGCGGAGGCCGAGGCCTATCTGTCCCCACGCCTGCGCGACCTGATGCCGGATCCCTCCGTCCTCGTGGACATGGAGGCGGCGGTGGATCGCCTCGCTCACGCCGTGCGGAGCCGCGAGGCGGTGGCGATCTTCGGTGACTACGATGTCGATGGCGCGTCGAGCGCGGCTCTGCTCGCCGATTACCTGCGGGCGCTCGGCGTGCCGGTGCGCATCCACATCCCCGACCGCATCACCGAGGGCTACGGTCCCAATGTCGGGGCCGTCACGGCCCTGCGCGGGGAGGGGGCGGGCCTGCTCGTCTGCGTCGATTGCGGGACCGCCGGCCACGAACCGCTGGCCGCCGCCGCGGCGCTCGGCCTCGACGTGATCGTGCTCGATCATCACGGCGCCCCGGAAGAGCTTCCGGCGACGCGGGCCCTGGTCAATCCGAACCGGCTCGACGACCTGTCCGGCCTCGGCCATCTCTGCGCGGCGGGCGTCGTGTTCATGACCCTCGTCGCCCTCGCCCGGCGGTTGCGGGGGGAGGGCGTTTTCGCATCCGCCGCCGAGCCGCGGCTGACCGACTTCCTCGACCTCGTGGCGCTCGCCACCGTCGCCGACGTGGTCCCGCTCGTCGGCCTCAACCGCGCCTTCGTCATGCAGGGTCTCGCGGTGATGCGCGGGCGCGGGCGGCCGGGGCTCGCGGCTCTCCTCGACGCCGCCGGGCTCAGTGAGCCGCCGGAGGCGTGGCATCTCGGCTTTCTCGTGGGGCCGCGCATCAATGCCGGCGGGCGGATCGGCGATGCCGGGCTCGGCGCGCGCCTGCTCACCACCACCGACCCGATGGAAGCCCGGCGGATCGCCGACGAACTGGACCGGCTCAACCGTGAGCGTCAGGCGATCGAGGCGCAGGCCGTCGCCGAGGCCGAGGCCGACATGGATGCGCGCCTCGCGGGCGACCCCGATCGCCCCGTGCTCATCGCCGCTTCGCCCGAATGGCATCCCGGGATCGTCGGCCTCATCGCCGCCCGGCTCAAGGAGCGGTTCGGTCGCCCGGCCTTCGCCTTCGCGGTCAAACCCGACGGAAGTGCCGTCGGCTCCGGCCGCTCGGTCGTCGGAGCGGATCTCGGCGGGGCCGTGCGCGATGCCGTCGCGGCGGGCCTCGCGGTCAAGGGCGGCGGGCACGCGATGGCCGCGGGCGTGACGCTTCCACCCGGCGGCCTCGCGGCCTTCGGCGAAAGCCTGGCCCGCGACCTCACCGAAGCGGTAGGCCAAGCCCGTGCGGCCGAGGCGCTGCTGATCGACGGCACGGTGAGCGCCGGAGGCGCGACCGCGGAGCTGGTCCGCCTGATCCAGCGGGCGGGTCCTTTCGGGCAGGGGGCGCCCGAGCCGGTCATGGCGCTGCCCCGGCACCGCATCGTCGATGCGGGGGTCGTCGGCAACGGCCATGTCCGTGCCCGCCTCGTCAGCGGCGACGGTCAGGCCGTCGGCGCCATCGCCTTCCGCGCCGCGCAGGGACCGCTCGGTGTCGCCTTGCTCGGCGGGATCGGACGCAGCTTCCACGTCGCCGGAACGCTCTCCTGCGACCGCTGGCGCGGCGCGGAGCGGGCCCAGATCCGAATCTGCGACGTGGCGCCCTGTGGATAGAAATCGGACGAAACGGATCGGTTGACACCCGATCAGACCCTCACCATAAGGGCCTCGCCCGCCGCGAACAGAACGCGGTGACCCGGTTTGGGGGAATGTCCCGAGCGGCAAAGGGGGCGGACTGTAAATCCGCTGCGTAAGCTTCGTAGGTTCGAGTCCTACTTCCCCCACCAAACTCATCCGATGACGACAGGTGGCCGCTCAAGGCGGCTCGACCCTGCCACAGTCTCGGTTGTCGGTCCTCGGCATAGAGCATAACCTTCTTCGTCTGCGTCGCGTCCAGCGGCGAGGTCAGGAATCTGTTCACAGCCGGATGCCCTGGCGCTCAAACTTAACTTGGGTTAGTTCAGTGCCGTTTTGAGAGCGCTAGGTTGTGGCGACTCGGCCAAGGAAACCCAGTGCCAAACCCGCTCGTCCGCAAGCTGGAAAACTTCGTCCGCCTGTCTCCGGAGGAGAAGCAGGCGCTGGAGAGGATCGCTCAGCCGACGCGACGGCTCGGCGCGCGCGAGGACGTCATCCGCGATGGCGAACGGCCGCGTCACGTCAACGTCGTCCTCGAGGGATGGGCCTGCCGCTACAAGCAGCTGGAGGACGGTCGCCGGCAGGTGATCTCGATCTTCCTCCCCGGCGATCTGTGCGATCCGCACGTCTTCGTGCTGCGGAACATGGACCACTCGCTCGGCACGCTGACGCCGGTGGTTCTTGCCGAAATCCCCGAGACCGCCATCCGGGACGTCGCCCAGGAATACCCGCGCCTCGCCGAGGCGCTGTGGTGGGAAATGCTCATGACGGCCGCGATCCAGCGCGAATGGACCGTCAGCCTCGGGCAGCGGCTGGCGACGGAGCGCCTGGGGCATCTGTTCTGCGAGCTGTTCCTGCGGCTGCGCGCCGTCGGCATGACCAGCGAGACGAGCTGCGAATTTCCGATCACGCAGGCCGACCTCGGCGACGCGATGGGCCTCTCCACCGTCCACATCAACCGCACGCTCAAAGAATTACGTGCCGAGGGATTGATCCGACTGCGCGGCCGGCAGTTGACGATACCAGACTTCCCGGCACTCCGGGCGGCCTCGCTCTTCGATCCGGCCTATCTCCACTACGAACGTGATCCCTCGGTATCGGACGCCGATTGATGAGCGGCCGCTAGCCGTTTCAATCCTGTTGAGGTCAACGAACGGCTAAGCCATGAACCAGGATCCGCGGGACGCACGTATCGAGGAGCTCGAGGCCGAGAACCGGCGCCTCCGCCGCTTCCTCGACGAGACCGGCCTGCCCGCCGAACTGCGCCACAAGGTGCGCAACACGCTCTCGATGCTGCGGGCGATCATCCGCCGGTCCGCGGAGACGAGTGACTCGCTCGAGACCTACGTCGCCCATCTCGACGGACGCCTCGATGCGCTCGCCCGTGTGCTCAACGCGCTGATGCGCAGCGTGCCCGAGGGGATCGGCCTGCATTCTCTCGTCGCCGATGAGTTGCTGGTGCATCTCGCGCGGGAAGGCGAGCAGGTCGCGATTTCGGGGCCGAGCCTGCACCTACGCCCCGGCGCGGCGGAGGTGCTCGCGATGGCGATCCACGAACTGGCCGTGAACGCCGTCGAGCACGGGGCGCTGACCGTGCCGCAGGGCCGCATCCGTATCGAATGGGCGGTCTTGCCGCCGAAAGCGGCCGGATCGCCGCCGCGGTTGAACTTCATCTGGACGGAGAGCGGTCTCGAAGACCTCGCACCCGAGCCGCCGCATCGCGGCTTCGGCATGGAGGTCCTCGAACGCAGCCTTCGCTACGAACTGAAGGCGGACACGGTGCTCGCCTTCGAGCCGCACGGCCTGCGCTGCACGATCAGCCTGCCGCTCACGTCCCAGTTTACGCTGGTCGAGGACGAGGAGTAGTCCGCACGACGCCCGTCCCATCGCGGCGGATCGGGCACACCGGGCTGTTGTCCCGTCACCATTTCACGATCGAGCGGTGTGCCAAGCGTGGCCGGGGTAGCCGCGGGGGTCATCGACGGGTACTTAACATCTGGATGCTTTCCTGGAGGCATCGCCCGTCACGAGCCAGGGAACCCGCCTCGCGTATGCATGTCCGGATGAACTGCCTGCTGCGTTCGCCGGCTTTGGGTGGCGTTCTTCTCAGTGTCGCGGCCCTGCTCGTCCTGCCGCAGCCGGCGGAAGCCTTCGACCTGTTCGGGCTCTTCAACAGCGAGGAGGAGCCGCCCGCTCCGAGCGCCTCGGCGCTGCCCTACAGCCTGCGCATCACCGGCACCGACGATTCCGACGTCCTGCGGGCGCTTCAGGACACCTCGACGCTCTACCGCCTGCGCCAGGACGCGCCACCGGACGGCGAGGGGCTGGTGCGCCGCGCCAAGGCCGACCTCCGCCGCCTGACCGACGTGCTCTCGGGCTACGGCTACTATCAGGGCACGGTCTCGATCCGGATCGACGGCGTGCCGGTGACGGGCGAGGCCTCGCTCGTCGCCGCCGCCCGCGCCGCGGAGGGTTCGCGGGCCCGTGCGCTGGTACCGGTGAAGATCGCGGTCGATCTCGGCCCCCTCTATACCCTGCGGACCGTGCGCGTGCTCGATCCCCGCGGCCGGCCGTTCTCGGAGGAGGTGCTGCCCGAACGCTTCACCCGCACCGGCGACGACGTGCCGGCCCGCTCGGCCACCGTACTCGCCCGCGAGGCGAAGATCGTCGATCGCTTCCGCGCCCTCGGGCATCCCTTCGCCAAGGTGGTGACGCGCGACCCCGTTGTGGACGATGCGGCCCATGTCATGGACGTCACCTTCACCATCGATCCCGGACCGATGGCCGGGCTCGGCGAGGTGGCGGTGAAGGCGACGGACGGGATCGATCCGGCGGTGATCCGCTCCTTCATCTATTCCGAGCCGGGCGATCCCTACTCGCCGAAGGCGGTCGCCGACATCCGCCGCTCGGTCGCCCGGATCGAGGGCCTCGGCGCCGTCCGCGTGCGCGAGGGCGAGACGCTCGACGCGCAGGGCAACCTGCCGATCTTCGTCGAGGTGAGCGAGCGCGAGCGCAACCTGATCGGTGTGGCGGCGCGCTACTCCACCGTCGATGGGCCGGGCGTGCGCGCCTACTACGCCAACCGCAACCTGTGGGGCGGCGGCGAGACCCTGCGGCTCGACGCGGACATCTACTATCTCGGCCTCGGCTACGATCCGTTCGCGACCCAGCGCAAGCTCGCCGGCATCGACACCACGGGGCTGGGCGGGCGCCTCTCCGCCACCTTCGTGAAGCCGGCGCTCGGCGGCACCCGCAACGACCTCCTGGCCAACGCCTTCGTCACCCGCGAGGTGCAGCAGAGCTATTTCGTGGACGCGGCCGGCGCCTCGGTGGCGGTCCGCCACCGCTTCTCCGACACCTTCTCGGCCCAGATCGGCCTGGACGGGCAGGTGGGCCGCTCGAAGGACGCCATCGGCACCGTCGATTACCGGCTGATCGGCGTGCCGCTCTCCGTCACCTACGATTCCACGGACAGCCTGCTCGATCCGACCGAAGGCTTCCGCGTCATCGCCTCGGCGGCACCCTATCCCGGCTTCCTCGGCTCGGATCCCGGCATCTTCGTCGCCAAGGCGCAGGGCTCGACCTACTACGCTCTGGACGACGAGCGGAAATACGTGCTGGCCGGCCGTCTCGGCTTCGGTTCGGTCTCGGGGGCGCGGCTCGACGAGATCCCGGACAATTTCCGTTTCTTCGCGGGCGGCGGCGGTTCGGTCCGCGGCTTCGCCTTCCGCACCCTCGGGCCGCGCGGACCGTTCAATCTGCCGATCGGCGGTCGCAGCCTGCTGGAGGCCTCGATCGAGGCCCGCATCAAGGTCACCGACACGATCGGCATCGTACCGTTCTTCGATGCGGGCACGGCCTTCGCCTCGACGCTGCCGGATTTCGATGAGCGTATCCGCAAGGCGGCGGGCATCGGCCTGCGCTACTACACCGGCATCGGTCCGATCCGCGCCGACCTCGCCTTCCCGCTCGATCGGATCAAGGGAAATCGCGAGCTGCCGGTCGCCCTGTACATCAGTCTCGGACAGGCGTTCTGAATGGTTCTTCCGCGTCGCCTGCCTCATTGGAACCCGTCCCGCACCGCGGCTGAGGGAAGCCGCCGGGCGGGTGGGCAATGGATGCTGGCAGCCGCGTTCCTGTCGGTCGCGCTGCTGTTTGCCGCCGTCTTTCCGACCGACGACACCCGCGCCGCCGAAGGCGAGAAGACGGTGCTCGGCGGCCTCCTGTCGAAGGCGCTCTCCACGCCGTCGTCCCAGGTCACGATCGGCGCCGTCGACGGCGCCCTGTCCTCGGACGCCACCATCCGCGGCGTCGTCATCAGCGATTCCGACGGCCCCTGGCTGAAGCTCGACCGTGCCCGCCTCGTCTGGCGCCGCCTCGCGCTGCTGTCCGGCCGGCTCGAAGTCGACAGCCTTGAGATCGGCCGGCTCGAAGTGCTGCGCAAGCCGGTGCCCGGCCCGACGCCGGCCGAGGCGGAGCCCGACGGCAGCCTGCTGCCCGACCTTCCCGTGAAGGTGGAGATCAAGGCATTCACCCTGGCCGAACTCGTGCTCGGCGAGAGCGTTGCGGGCCAGCCGGCGCGGCTCGCGGGCGAGGGCAAGGCTAAGCTCGGCAATCCGTCCGAGGGGCTCGACGTCAACGCGGATTTCCGCCGGCTCGACGCGGCCGGGCGCTTCGTCGCGCGGCTCCTGTTCGTGCCCAAGGGCGAGCGCCTGGAAGTGAAGGCGAACCTGGTCGAGCCCCAGGGCGGCCTGCTCTCGAAGGCGGCAAACCTCCCCGGCACACCGCCGATCAATTTCGATCTCGATGGCAGCGGCACCCTCGATGCCTTCAACGCCCGGCTCGATTTCGATGCCGGCCCGGAGATCGGTGCCAAGGGCGGCGCGCGCCTCTCGCGCATCGGCACGGACCGGCGCCTGAGCCTCGATCTTGCCTCGCGGATCGAGGGCCTCGTACCGGGGCCGGCGGCGGCGATTTTTTCCGGCGAGACCAAGCTCGACGGCGGCATGGCCTTCTCCGATACGGGTGCCTTTCGCATCGACCGGCTCGACCTCGCCTCCCGCACCGCGCGGCTCGGCATCGGCGGCACCCTGACCGCCGACAGGGTCGCGGATTTCACGATTACGGCACGCGCCGTCCCGACCGAGGGCGGCGTTACTAAGGCGGCCGAGGCGGAACTCGAAACCCTGGTCTTCGACGGTAGCCTGAAGGGACCGCTCGCATCGCCGCGGGTCAAGGGCAACCTCAAGGCCGCTGGGCTGCGCACCAAGGAGTCGTCGCTGGAGCGCGTCGATGCGGTGTTGAGCGTCGAGCCTCAGAATGCCGGCCGGACAGGCGGCGCGCCGAAGACGCAACGCTTCGCCATCACTGCCGACGCGGCGATGGACGGCCTGCGCCTCGCCGATCCTGCCCTGCGCCGCGCCGTGGGCGGCCGCGCCAAGCTGGTCCTGCGCGCCGCCGCCGGCGCGGACGGCGTCCTCGACGTAGAGACCCTGACCGTCGAGTCCGATACCGCCCGCGCGGCCTATGCCGGACGGCTCGGGCAGAATACGCTGACCGGGGCCGTCGAGGCGATGCTTCCCGATCTCGGCGCCTTCTCGGGGATGGCGGGCCGGACGCTGGCCGGACGCCTCGATGCCAAGGCGACGCTGAGCGGCGACCCGGCGCGCAAGGCGCTTTCCGCCGACCTCGACCTGCGCGGCGGCGGCCTCGTCCTCGGCGAGCCGGCGACCGACAGGCTCGTCGGCCGCGCGCCGAACCTGACCGGGCGTGTATCGCAGACCTATGACGGCTACGGTTTCGAGCGTCTGCGCTTCGAGGGCGCGGGGCTCGTCGCCACCCTCCAGGGACTGGCCAACGCCAAGACGGCCGACGTCGCCGCCCGCGTCGATCTCAAGAACCTGTCCGCCCTCGACGAGCGGCTGGCCGGCCCGGCCAGCGCCGATGCGCGGTTGACGGGCTCGCTCCTGAAGCCCGCCCTCACCGCCGCACTTCGTGCGCCCGATGTCAGCGCCAACGGACGTCCGATCCGCGATCTGCGCCTGGACGCCGTGCTGAACGACCTGCGCGACGCCCTCGACGGTACGGTACGCTTGACCGGAGACATCGCCGGCAAGCCGCTGCGGGCCGAAGCCCATCTCGCCCGGCCGGGTCGGACCGACTACGCGCTCGACCGGCTCGCCTTCGCCCTCGGCTCCGTCGCAGCCGACGGACGGGCCGTCGTCGATACCGCCAGCCTCCTCACGGAAGGCGCGCTGACGATCCGCGCGGGCGATCTAAGCGACCTGTCGCCGCTCGCCCTCGCCCCCCTGGGCGGCAGCCTCGACGCGGCGGTCACGCTGTCCCGCGCGGGCGGGCGCCAGGATGCGACCCTGCGCGCTACGGGCACGAGCCTGCGCTACGGCGCCTTCGGCCTGGCAAAACTCGATGCCGACCTCACCGGCCGCGACCTGCGCGCGCATCCGGTCCTCGACGGCCATGCCGCCATCGACCGTCTCGTCGCCGCTGGCCAAAGCGTCGATACGGTCCGTCTCACCGCCAATGGCACGTCGGCGGCGAGCGACATCACGCTCACCGCCCAGGCCCGCGGCTTTGCCCTCGATGGGGCGGCGCGGCTGATTCCGGCCGAGCGGACCCGGATCGAGATCGCCCGCTTCACGGCCCAGCGCGGCGGCGACCGCCTGGCGCTCGCCGGACCCGCCGCGATCACGCTCGATGACGGGTCGGCCCTGATCGAGGGACTCGTCGTTGCCGCCGGCTCGGGCCGGATCAGCGTGCAGGGGAGGGCAGGGTCCGACCTCGACCTCAAGCTCGGCATCCGCGCCCTGCCGCTGTCGCTCGCACGCATCGCCAGCCCCAGCCTCGCCCTGTCGGGCACGCTGGAAGGCGAGGCCGACCTCCGCGGGACCGCCGCGCGACCGGAGGGCCGCTATGCCCTCTCCGTCGCCGGCCTCGTCACCCCCGAGACCCGTCGGGCCGGCCTGCCGCCGATCACCGCGCGGGCGAGCGGCCGGCTCGCCGACGGCGAGGCGAGCATCGACGGTCGGGTCTCCGCCGGCCGCGGCGCCGACGTGACCGTGACCGGTTCGGTTCCCGTCGAGGCCGGTGGCGGCTTGAACCTGCGCGCCCGCGGCAACCTCGATGTCGCTCTGGCCAACTCCATGCTGAGCACCGGAGGCCAGCGGGTTGCCGGCCGCGTCGTTCTCGATGCCGGGGTGACCGGCACGGTCGCCGTGCCGAAGGTGGAGGGGTCGGCGACGCTCTCCGGCGGCAGCCTGACCGATCCGCTCAACGGCATCCGTCTTACCGACATCCAGGGCCGCGTGACGGGCCGCGGCGACACCATCGTCATCGAACGGCTGACGGCTGCGACCCGCAACGGTGGACGCCTCTCCGCCGACGGGCGCGTCGCCGTCGAGCCGGCTTCGGGCTTTCCCGGCACCCTGCGCATCACGGCCGACCGGGCCGAGCTGGTATCGAGCCCGCTGATGACGGCGGTATCCAGCCTCAACCTCGCCCTGTCGGGGCCTCTCGCCCGCAAGCCGACGATCAAGGGCCGGATCGACGTCGTCTCCATCGACGTCTCGGTTCCCGACCGCCTGCCCGCGACGGTACAGCCGCTTCCGGGCATCCGCCGGGTCAACGTGACGCCCCAGGTGCGCGAGCGCCTCGCCAAGCGGGCCGAGCGCAAGGCGCAGATCGAGGCGGCAAGCCGGCGGCAGAAGGCGGCGCCGCCGTTCGACGCCAGCCTCGACCTGATCGTGAGTGCGCCGAGCCGCATCTTCGTGCGCGGGCGCGGCATCGATGCGGAGCTCGGTGGCGAGCTGCACCTGACCGGCTCGTCGCGCGATCCGCGGGCGAACGGCGATTTCGCGCTCCGCCGCGGGGTGTTCAGCCTCGGCGGCCAGCGCCTCGACTTCACCCGTGGCCGGGTGTTCTTCGCCGGCGATCTCGCCCAGCCCGACCTGGACTTCGCCGCCGAAACCAAGGCCGCCGACGTCACTGCCCGCATCGCGGTCACCGGCCCGGCGGCGCAGCCCGTCTTCGCGCTCTCCTCGGACCCGAGCCTGCCGCAGGACGAGATTCTGTCGCGCATCCTGTTCAAGAAGGCGGCGGCCGGGCTCTCGCCGTTCCAGGCGTTGCAACTCGCCCAGGCCGTGGCCCAGCTCTCCGGCGGAGCCGGGGGACCGGACGTGTTCGAAGCCGCCCGAAAGGGCCTCGGCCTCGACAGCCTCGACGTCTCGACGGGCGCGAGCGGCGGGCCGGCGGTCGGCGCCTCGCGCTACATCAACGACCGCATCAGCGTCGGCGTGAAGGCCGGCGCCAAGCCCGCCGATACCGCCGCGACGATCAACTACGACGTGACCCGCCGGATCAAGCTCAACGGCGAGGCCGGCAGCGATGGACGGACCTCAGTCGGCGTCGGTGCCGAGTGGGAATGGTAAGGCGCTGACGGGCGCCGAGCCGGGCAGCGCCCTAGCAACGTCCAGAGACTGGGTACGGTGAAGCGGTCCGCCGGAAGCAGATGGCGGATCGCGTCTCTTTGACGGCACGGACGCGCTGGATTGAAGCGCGGTCCGCACACTCCTGCCTGTCCTGACCAGCGCCGACGCGCGGACCGTCGTCGCAGACCGGAAGCCGCCGGACGTGATCCGAACCGCCCCCCGTCTCGCGTCTGAGGCCGAAGCCCGGCCGAGTTGCGGCGACCATATCGGTCGGCCGTCGGGACGCTGCTGCGAGCGCATTACGTTCAAGTATAAGATTTAATCCTGATTAAAATGCGGGCTCTGTGCAATTTATTTGCATTAGTCACGATGTGTTCTTGCGCACTTGGCTTGCAGGACCAGATTTATATTCAAGCAATGTGCCTCTTGTTTGGGCCGAGCTCCGCAAGACAGGAGAAATTTGTTGTTTGGTGGATTAAACCGCGCCTTCGGTCTTCTTGTTGCCGCTGCCCTCATCGTCTTGCCAGCGTCGGCGCTGGCACGGCGCACGATGGATCTCCAGGGCCCTACCGATCCCAATCGGGTCCATTGCGACATCGTCGTGAAGCGTCCCGGCGGAAATCCGACGCAGGACATGACCGGTTCGATCGGCCACGCAAAGAGCTATCAAAGCGGCGGCGGCCGAGCGAACCCGCTGATCTGCTATCTTCCCGGAACACGCTGAAGCATCGCGATGCGATAGTGAGCGGGACGTCGAGTAAAGCGACCCGCATAACGGCGGAATCACCTGCGATGCTTGTCTGACGGAGGACAATGCCGAGTGCGGCTCCGCATCGTTAGATCAGGCATGAATCTGCGAAAAGGGATCACCGAAAATCGAGAAGGATCCACGATCGAAAGGGAGATGAAGCGTGACCGGAACGACGCCTTTGAAACTCGTGCTTGTCGGAATGATCTACCTGATCTCGCACACGACCGCGGTTGCGATGAATCATCCCGCGCGAACCGGAACGGGCGGCGGCCCGGAGACGACGATCACAGCCCCGCATGTCGCGCCGACCGGCCGGGTCATTCCGCGTCCGCAAAGCTCGACTTTGCCAGCAGCCGGCGAGGCCGGGCAGCAGCCCGAACCGCCGGTCAAGGACAGCTTCCTCATGAAGGACATCTGCGTCGGCTGCTGAGCCGGTCCGGTGGGAACGCTGTCGACCGGCGGCCGATCGATCGAAACGAACAGGCCCGGCGCCCTGACGGCGCCGGGCTTCGCGCTGCCTGACGACGCCTACGGCTCCTTGAAGCCGTATTCCGGCACGCCGTCCTCGTTGCCGTAATACTTGTAGGGCAGGAACTTGCCCGACATGGCGAGCTTCACCCGGTCGCCCTTGTTGTTGGGCTCACGTTCCATCGTCATGTTGAAGTCGATCGCCGACATGATGCCGTCGCCGAACTCCTCCTGGATCAGCTCCTTCCAGGTGGTGCCGTAGACCATCACCAGCTCGTAGAAGCGGTAGATCAGCGGGTCGGTCGGCGGCATCTGCGGAATCGAGCCGCGGTAGGGCGCCTCGTTCAGCATCCGCTCCTCGGCCTGGCTCAGACCGAACAGCTCGGCGGCCTTCTTGGCCTGCGCCTTCGGCAGCTTCATCTGGCCCATGCAAGCGGCGGTGATGAGGATCGGCGAGATGCCGCCGATCTCATCCTGGATGTACTTCCAGGTCCATCCCTTCTCGCGCTTGATGTCGAGGAGCTTCTCGGTGAGGTCTTCGCGCTTCATGCTCGTCTCCCTGCCGGCCATCGGCCGGCCGTGAACGGGGTGGGCCGTTCGGATGCCTGGGGGCGCAGCCTCCGAACGGCCCGACCGTCGCGACCCGCTCGCGCGGACCGGACGGCACTCCGATGACGGAGCCGTAAAACTGGATCCGCCTCTGCGTATGGAGACCGCAAGCGGTGTGCCAACCCTCACTTGAGAAATTTGGTCAAACTTTTCAACGATTTGCCGGTCAATAGCCTATCTACGAAATTTCGTTTATGACGAGATCTCGTAGAGCGACTGCGAGATTTCGTGGTGTTTGCCATCACTCAGGAAGAGTCCTCGGTCTACGGTCCCGCCTTCGACGAGAATCGCGAGGCGATGCTGGTGTTCGAGCCCCTGGTCGACCGCATCGATGAGGCCAATTCGGCCGCCGCCCGCCTGCTCGGCTACAGCCGCGCTGCCCTGCGGGCCATGCCGGTGAGCGCCTTGCATCCGGATCAGCGGCCCGCGCTCGTGGTGTTCACCCAGGCGGTTCTCGCCAAGGGGCAGTGGTGGACGCACGCCCTCACCCCTCGCCACGGCGAGGGCCGGACGCTGCGGCTCGAATATGCCGCCTGCACGCTGGCGGGTGAGCCCGCGCGCCTCCTCGTCACCCTCTACGACCTCGACGAGCGCGAGCGCCGCCGCGTCGACCGGGAAGCCGAAGAGCATATGCGTGCCGGCCTGCCCGAGTGGCAGCGCATGGAACGCATCTTCCGCGACATCGAGCGCGGCAACCGCCTGATCCTGCGGGCGGCGGGGGAGGGGATCTACGGCGTCAACGCCGAAGGGGTCACGACATTCGTCAACCCGGCCGCCGAGCGGATGCTGGGCTGGCGCTCTGCCGATCTCGTTGGGAAGGACATGCACGCCACCGTCCACCACACCCATGCGGGCGGGACGCATTATCCCCACCACGATTGCCCGATCTATGCGGCCTTCCGCGACGGCGCCGTCCATCAGGTCGATGGCGAGGTGTTCTGGCGGAAGGACGGTAGCTGCTTTCCCGTCGAGTACACCTCGACGCCGATCCGCGAGGGCGGGCAGTTGCTCGGCGCGGTGATCGTGTTCCGCGACGTCAGCCAGCGCCGCGAGGCCGAGGACCGGCTGCGTTCGGCACTCGCCGAGGTGGATTCGCTGCGCGAGCGCCTGGAACAGGAAAACGCCTACCTCAAGGAGGAAATCCGCTCCGAGAGCCATCACCAGGGCATCATCGGCCGCAGTCCCGCGATCGAGGCCTTGCTGCGCCAGATCGACGTGGTGGCCGGGACCGATGCCACAGTGCTCGTCACCGGAGAATCCGGGACCGGCAAGGAACTGATCGCCCGGGCGATCCATGAGGCGAGCCGCCGCCGCGACCGGCCGCTGATCCGCGTGAACTGCGCGGCGATCCCCCGCGACCTGTTCGAGAGCGAGTTCTTCGGACATGCCAAGGGCGCCTTCACCGGAGCACTGCGCGACCGGGTCGGTCGCTTCGAGCTCGCGGACGGCGGCACGCTGTTCCTCGACGAGGTCGGCGAGATTCCGCTCGATCTCCAGGGCAAACTCCTGCGCGTGTTGCAGGAGCGTCAGTTCGAGCGGGTCGGCGAGGAGCGCACCCGCGCCGTCGATGTCAGGCTGATCGCGGCGACCAACCGCGACCTCAAGGAGGAGGTGCGCCGCGGGCGGTTTCGCGAGGATCTGTATTTCCGCCTGAATGTCTTCCCCGTCGCCTCCGCGCCGTTGCGCGAGCGCCGCGAGGACGTGCCGCTGATCGCTCAGCACTTCCTGAGGGCGGCGGCGCGTCGCCTGAACCGGAGCGACCTGCGCCTGACCGAGGCCGATGCCCGCCGCCTCGCTCGCTACGACTGGCCGGGCAATGTGCGCGAGTTGGAGAACGTGATCGAGCGCGCCGCGATCCTCGCCGAGCGGGGGCGCTTGCGCTTCGATCTGCCGGAAAGCCGCGGGTCCGGTCTGCCGCAGCCGGCGCCGGAGCGGCCTGCGGATCTCGGCCGCCCGCTCACGGAGGAGGAGCGCCGCGCCCGTGCCCGCAGCGAGATCGAGGCGGCCCTGCACCTCAGCGGCGGCCGGGTGTTCGGCGCCGGTGGCGCGGCCGAGTTGCTCGGCCTCAAGCCGACAACGTTGCGCTCCCGCATGAAGGTGTTGGGGATCGGACCGACCTGACGGCCCGCGTTTCTCCCTGAGGAGGGTGGCGTCGAGGGCTCGTTCTTCGCAAGCCTGTCATTTGCATCTGCTTGGAGTTCATCTGATACAACCCGACCCTGCCGCCGGCCTTCGAGGCGGAACGCCGCGCGCGGAACAGCTGCGGTGAGCCGAGCCGGACGATGCCTTGAGAGCGGAACCGACAGTCAGCCGCGGGGCGAGAGCGACCCGTCCCTTCGGAGGCGGCATCCGGCTCCTTGCCCTCTCCGCCCTGCTCTGCGCCGCGTCCGGCTTGGCCGAGGCCCAATCGCCCCCAGCCTTGACCTTGCCCCAGCCGCTGGCCTTTCTGCCGACGGGCGCGGGCGGCGACCCGCAGACCGCGATCGCGCAATCGCGGACGTCGGATCAGCTCTCCGTGACGAACGAGGGCTCGATCCAAGAGGCGCTCGGGCCCTACGGCGATCCGTTCGGCCTGCGCGCGGCGCTCGCGGCACGGGGCATCACCTACGTCCTCACCTATATCGGCGAGGGCTTTGCCAACACGTCCGGCGGGCTGCGGCGCGGCACGACCTTCGGCGGCCGCCTCGATGCCGCCCTCGACATCGACCTCGATAAGCTCGCCGGCTGGAGCGGCGCCCGCTTCCACACCGACGTCTTCCAGATTCACGGTCACGGCCTGTCGCGGCGCTTCGTCAACAACCTGACGACGGTGAGCGGCATCGAGGCGTTGCCCTCCACGCGGCTGTTCGAGCTTTGGATTGAGCAGCGCTTCTTCGACGATCGCTTCTCGGTAAAGATCGGGCAGGTCTCGGCGGATACCGAGTTCGCCATCGCACAATCGGCGGTGGTGTTCCTCAATGCCGGCTTCGGCTGGCCGAATATCGGTGCCGTGGTGCTGCCAAGCGGCGGGCCGATCTACCCGCTGGCCACCCCCGCCCTCCGTCTGAAATACGAGCCGACCGCCGAACTCTCGTTTCAAGGCGGCCTGTTCAACGGCGACCCGGCGGGGACGCCGCCCACCGGCGACGAGACCGACCCGCAGCGGCGCAACCGCACCGGTACGAATTTCCGCGTCAACGATTCGGCGCTGCTGATCGGGGAGGTGGCCTATGCCTATCACAGCCTGCCCGGTACGGAACGGCTGCCCGGCACCGCGACCCTGGGCGGATGGCATCATTTCGGCCGGTTCGAGAGCCCTCGCCTCGACGCCGTCGGCGGGCGTCTGCTCGCCGATCCCGAGGCGAGCGGCCTTGCCCGGCGCTTCCGCGGCAATGCGGGCCTCTATGCGATGATCGACCAGACGGTCTACCGGGAGCCGGGCCGCGACGAGGCGGGCGCCTCGGCCTTCCTGCGGATCTCGGCGGTTCCGAGCAACCGCAACCTGGTCGATCTCTACGTCGATGCCGGAATCGCCTATCGCGGCCTCTTCGCCGGCCGCCCCAACGACACGCTGGGCCTCGGCCTGATCCATTCCCGCATCAGCCCGGCCGCCCGGGCCTTCGACCGCGACGCCCTGCTCTTCGGCACCGGGCCGGGGCCGGTGCGCAGCAGCGAGACCGTGTTCGAGGCGACCTATCAGGCGGAGGTGGTCCCCGGCCTCACTGTCCAACCCGACCTTCAATACGTCATGCGGCCCGGCGGCGGGCTGGCCGACGACCGCGGCCGCCGGCTCCGCAACGCCACGGTCCTCGGCCTGCGCGCCACGGTCAACTACTGAGGGACGGTCCCGCGGGCGGCGCCCCTCATGGCCGCGGCGCGACGGGCCCGATCACCCGATAGGCCGGTCCGTCGGCCCCGGCGTCGTTGAGGGTTTCCAAGAAGGCGATCAGGTCGGCCTTCTCCCGCGCCGTGAGGTGGAGCGGCCGGATGTCGCGGGAGCGGCTCGGCCGATCGATGCCGCCGCGGTCGTACAGATCGATGACGGCGGACAGGTTCGTGATCGAGCCGTCATGCATGTAGGGGGGACGCCGGGCGACGTTGCGCAGGGTCGGCGTCTTGAAGGCGTGGCGCAGGGCCGTCGAGCCCGGGAAGAACCGGCCCCTGCCGATCGCGCCCTCGGTGGCAACGCCGATATCGTGGAAGGAACCGTCGGTGAAATTCCAGCCGGAATGGCAGGCGGCGCAGTTCGCCTTGCCGGTGAACACGTCGAAGCCACGCTTGGCCGCCGGACCGACGGCGGTCGAATCGCCCTCGACCCAGCGGTCGAACGGAGCCGGGCCGGAGACGATCAATCGCTGAAAGGTGGCGAGCGCCTGTTCGATGCGCTCCGCGGTCACCCCGCCATCGCCCACGGCCGTCTCGGGGAACGCCCCGGCGAACGCCTTGACGTAGTTCGGGTCTGCGGCGAGGCGCCGGACCATCTCCTCCGGCGGCATGTTCATATTGCCGGGCGCGGTCAGCGGCGTGCGGGCCACCGTCTCCAGGCGGCGGAACTTGCCGTCCCAGCCGTAGATCTCCTCCGTCCAGGCGACGTTGAGCAGCGTCGGCGTGCGAAAATCCATGAACCCGCCGTCGCTCCGCGGTGCGCGCGGCTGGGAATCGGTCCAGTCCTGCCCCGGTATGTGGCAGGTGGCGCAGGTCCGGTCGCCGTCGCGGGAGAGCGCGGGTTCGAAGAACAGGGTGCGGCCGAGTTCGGCCTTGGCGGCGCGATAGGGGTTGTCGTCGGGGAACGGGATCGCGGCCGGCCGGCGGTACTCGGCCAGAGCGAGCGAGCGATCGGGTTCGCCGTGCGTGGCGAACGCCAAGCCTCCCAGTAGGATCGTCAGGAGGGCGGCCTTGCCCCCCATGAATTTCCAAGCCATTCGAACCTCGACCGGATCGATCCTGGAGGCGTTGGCTTAAATTTCAGTTAAAAATTTACGCAAGAGGCCCAGCAATGACGTTCATCGAATCGTCTTCGAAGGTCATCAGGCGCAGATATTTTAGTGCGTCAGCGTAGATCTCCCAACCCGGATGCGTATAATGATTTTTTACTTTACCGAGACGGCAAGCTTCATTTTGGGGTGGATCCCGCAAAGGATCGTGAATTGTCCAGATTTCGGGAAGGTGACGACCGTCTTGCTTCCCGGCAGTTGCTCGCCGGTGTCGAAACTGAAGTCGGGGCCCTCGAGATAGGCGTGATGGACGAGTTCCCCGTCGTCGTTGACGATGGCGATGGACTCGCCGGCCCGCAGCGTGATCGCCCCCGGCGCGAAGGCCCGGCCCTTCTGTGTCACCCGGTGGGAGGCCGCATCACCCGACAGCGAGAGGGCTGCGCCGGACGCGACGAAGGTGATGGTGCTGAGTAACAACACAGCCCCCGTCCGCCGCCCTCCGGCCGTCCGTCCCAGGTGGCAGGCGTCGCTCATGCCCTACTCCTCGTTCTCCCGAGGACGCCTCCGCGCACTCGCTCGGCGAAGGGAAACATCGATGAGATTGCATTCGCCTTAACGTCATCGCCAGTTTCATGGGGTATGCTTCCGAATTCATCGGCGCGGCACGTTACCTTAACGATTTGACCGTCAGACTGGCCGCGACCAGCGAGCGTGTGCCCGATGAATCCTTCACGCCGATCGGCAGGCATTTTGCGGTGGCGCGTGGCCCTTGATGCGGTTCTGCGCGGCACCCGCACGATTCGCGGCCGCATCTTCCTCGCCTTCCTGATGCTGAGCGCGATCACCGCGGGGCTCGGCGGCTATGCTGCCCTCGGCATCATGACGACCGGCGAGCTGGTCGACAAAACCTACGATCGCTCGCTGATGTCGATCAATTATGCCCGCGCCGCCGCCTCCGACCTCGCGGCGCTGCAGGCCACCGTCGCCCGCGCGCGCCTCGCGGGTGACGCCGAGGAGCGGCGCACGCTCGAGACGCGGATCGAGCAACTGACGCAATCCTTCGGGGAGGATCTGGAGATCGCCGCCGACCGCGCTCAGTCGGAGCGTGCGACGCGGGAGGCCGCTGCCGCCAAGGACGCCGTCACCCACTGGCTCGCCGCTCGGCGCGAGTTCGGTCCCGATCGGCAGACGGTGGATGTCTGGCAGGCGCTCGACGCCCATGCGGCGGTGGCCGAGCAGCATATCGACCTGCTCATCAACTTCACCGCCGGTGACGGCTTCGCCTACCGCCAGACCGCCCGGGCCGTCGTCGCCCGCGATGTGCGGTTCAGCGTCTTCGCGACGGCCCTCGCCATCATTCTCTCGGGAATCGTCTCGCTCCTGCTCTTGCGGCAGATCATGCGCCCGGTGGCCGACGCGTCGACGGTCGCGAGCCGAATCGCCGCGGGCGAGTTGAGCGTGACGGTGCCCGAAGGCGGTGCTGACGAGTTCGGCGCCTTGCTGCGGGCGATGGCGGTGATGCGCGACAACATCGCCGCGATGATGCAGGAGGAGGTCGCGCAGCGTCGCTCGGCCCAGAGCCTGCTCGCGGATTCGGTTCAGGGCTCGATCGAGGGCATTGTCGTCGTCGATCCGCAAGGGCGTATCGTTCTGGCCAACGAGCGGGCCGCGGCCATGCTCGGGTTCGATCCGGCCGAGACCGGCCACCGTCCACTGTCGGAGGCGAGGGGATCGGCCGTCGCCGACACCCTGCTGGCCATGCCTGGCAGCGGCACCCTGACGGCGGAGGCGCAGTCCGCTGACGGGCGTTGGCTGCGCATCAGCCGCAGCCCGACGCGGGAGGGCGGCTTTGTCGCCGTCTGCAGCGATGTGTCCCTGCTCAAGGAGCAGGAGGAGCAGCTCAAGCGCAGCAATTCCCAGCTCGACGCGGCCCTCAGCAACATGCTGCAGGGGCTGTGCCTCTACGATGCCGCGGGCGGCCTGCTCGTCTACAACCGCCGCTTCTGCGACATGCTCGGTCTCGATGCCGGCGAACTTCGGACGGGGATGAGCCTCCGCGAGGTGGCCCGCCTCGTCGAAACCACGTCCAATGACGGAAGCGCGTTCGGCCTCCTGATGGAGCAGCAGGCCCTGCTCCACCGCGGCGTGAGCGGATCGCTGTGCTGCCCGATCCGGAAGGACTGCATCGTCTCGCTCAAGCAGCAGCCGACCGCGGAGGGCGGCTGGATCGCCACCTACGAGGACGTGACCCAGCGCTATGAGGCGGAGGCACGGATCATCACCATGGCGCGCCGGGACGCGCTGACGGGGCTGGCCAACCGCATGGTGTTCGGCGAACGCCTGGAAGAGGCGGCCGCCCGTCTCGAGGACGGGTCCGGCGCCGGCTTCGCCACCCTCTGTCTCGATCTCGATCGCTTCAAGGAGGTCAACGATACCCTCGGCCATCCGGTCGGCGACGGCCTGCTGCGCAGCGTCGCGGAGCGGCTGCAGAGCTGCCTGCGGGAGACGGATCTCGTCGCGCGCCTGGGCGGTGACGAGTTCGCCATCGTCCAGGCCGGCACGCATGCACGCCGGGACGCGAGCGCCCTGGCCAAGCGCCTGATCGCCGCCTTCCAACAGCCGTTCCTGCTCGACGGCCATACCGTCACCGTCGGCCTCAGCATCGGCATCTCGCTCGCGCCGGAACACGGGACGAGCCCGGAAAAGCTCCTCAAGAGCGCCGACCTCGCCCTCTACCGGGCCAAGGCGACCGGCCGGGGCTGCTGGTCGTTCTTCGAGGAGGAGATGGACCTGGAGTTGCGCAAGCGCCGGGCGATGGAGAGCGACCTGAGAACGGCGGTCGGCAACGGCGAATTCGAGTTGGTCTTCCAGCCGATCGTGAAGCTCGACCGGCAGCGGATCGCCACCTGCGAGGCGCTGCTGCGCTGGCGCCATCCCGAGCGCGGCTACGTCTCCCCCGCCGAGTTCATCCCGCTGGCCGAGGAGACCGGCAGCATCTGCGAGATCGGCGAATGGGTCCTGCGCAAGGCCTGCAGCGAGGCCGCGAAATGGCCCGGCGGCATCGGCGTGGCGGTCAACGTCTCCGCGGTTCAGTTCAAGAACGCGGCGGTCGTACGGGCGGTGATGGAGGCGCTTACCGCGAGCGGGCTGCCGGCGCACCGGCTCGAACTGGAGATCACCGAGTCGGTCCTGCTGAACGACAGCGTGACGACGCTGGCGACGCTCCACACCCTCAAGCGCCTTGGCGTGCGGGTGGCCATGGACGATTTCGGTACCGGCTTCTCATCCCTGAGCTACCTGCAGAGCTTCCCCTTCGACAAGATCAAGATCGACCAGTCCTTCGTGCGCAACCTCGGCGAGACCGGCAATGCACGGCTGATCGTGCGCTCGGTGGTCGGCCTCGGCCGCAGTCTCGGCATCACGACCACGGCGGAGGGCATCGAGACCGAGGCACAGCTCGAACAGCTTCGTCTCGAAGGCTGTGAGGAAGGCCAGGGCTACCTGTTCAGCCGTCCCGTCCCCTCCGCGACGATCCGCGAACTGGTCTCGACGCTGGGACGGAATGCGGCCTGAGGCGCGGCGGCGGGCAAGGCACCGCTCGGATCCTCAAGGCATATTGATCGACGCCTCCGAAAGTATGCATTGTGCTATATCAGCACAACATATGATCGCACCAGATTGGCGTTAGTTTTTACTGAACAAAGCTCGCATCCGGCGATTTCCCCGACACAGGAGCCGAGGCACAGCCGCGTCGAAAGACTTGGCCGTGCCCGCCCGTGTGGTTTATCGTTCGGAAAGTGAACTTATGTATTATTTCGACAAGCGTCTCCAATATGCGGTGCGGGTCGACAGCCCGGATCCGATCTACGCGCGGATGCTGCAGCAGGCGATCGGCGGCGTCGAGGGCGAGATCCGGGTCTGTATGCAGTACTTCTTTCAGGCCTGGGGTAATCGCGCGCCGAACACCAAGTATCGCGACATGCTGCTCCATACGGCAACGGAGGAGCTCGGCCATATTGAGATGCTCGCGACCGCCGTCGCGATGAACTTGGAGAACGCGCCCACCAAGGTTCAGGAAGCGGGCGCGGCCGATGCCATCGTCGGCGCGGTGATGGGCGGCGAGAACCCGCGCCACATCGCCGAGGGCATGCTGCACAAGCACCTGCTCTCCTCGGGCATGGCCGCTTTCCCCGGCAATTCCGACGGCGTTCCCTTCGACATGAACCACATCTACGCCAGCGGAAACATCGCGGCGGACATGTATTGCAACGTCGCCGCCGAGGCGACGGGCAGGACGCTGGCGGTGCGCCTGTCGAACGCCACCAACGATCCGGGCATGAAGGACATGTGGTCCTTCCTCATCGCCCGCGACACGATGCACCAGCAGCAATGGCTCGCGGTGATCGAGGAACTCGGCGGAGTCGAGGGCGCGCTTCCGATTCCGAACAGCTTCCCGCAATCGGAAGAGAACCAGAAGTTCAACTACAGCTTCTTCGCCACGAACCGCGACGGCGCGCCGCCGCCCGAGGGCCGCTGGACCGCCGGCCCCTCCCTCGACGGCAAGGGCAACTTCAACGTCTTCCAGAACGAGCCCATGGGGCAGGAGCCGGTGCTCGGCCCGGCCCGTCCCGATAGCGGCGCCGAATCCCAGCAGATCGGCTGATTTCGCGGCCGCCCGGATCCACACGCATCCGGGCGGCCGACCTCGATCGACCCCACACCGTTCGAACAGGAGAAGCCGACGATGGCGCTCGACACGCGCGAGATCTACGTCACCGCCCTCAAGAACACCCACGCCCTCGAGATGCAGGCCCTGCAGATCATGGAGCGTCAGGTGGAGCGGCTCACCCGCTACCCCGAGATGGAGGAGGCCTTGCGCCGCCATATCCAGGAGACGCATGGCCAGCGCGCCCGGCTGGAAGAGGCGCTACAGTCGCTCGGTGACAGCCCCTCGAGGATCAAGGAGGGCATTCTCGGCTTCGTCGGCAACATGATGGCCCTGGGCCACACGCCGGCGCAGGACGAGATCCTGAAGAACACCTACGCCAACCACGCCTTCGAGAATTTCGAGATCGCGGCCTACGAGTCGTTGCTCAGCATCGGTGAGGCCGCAGGGCAGGGCGGCAGCCTGACGGGGTTCCGTCAGTCGCTCCAAGAGGAGGAGGCGATGGCGCGCCGGGTGCGCGAACTGATCGGCCCGACGACGAAGCGCTACATCGACCTCACGGTCGCCGGCGAAAAGGCGGACCGCTGAGCCGTCCCAGACCCTCGGCATCCGGCAAGGCGCGACACGCAGCGCCGGATGTCGCGCGGATCGAACGCGGATCCGCATGTAGCGTCAGGGCTGAGCCGCGAGCCAGATCACGTGGCGCGGCCCGCTTGAGCCGCTCGCGGGCAGGCGAACCTCCTCGACGGCGAAGCCCAGGCGCTGAAGCCGCGCCTTGAACTTGCGGTCCGGCGTCCCCGACCAGACCCCCAGCGTCCCGCCGGGCTTGAGCGCCCATTGCGCCCGCTTCAGGCCCCAGACGTCGTAGAGGCGGTCGTTGGCCCGCCGCATCAGACCTTCCGGGCCGTTATCCACATCCAACAGGACGGCATCCCACCCGGCGGGTTCGGATTGGATCAGGCGGGTCACGTCCGTCTCGCGCAGATCGACGCGCGGATCGTTGAGGCAATCGCCGAAAACCGGAGCAAGCGGTCCGCGGGCCCAGGCAGCGACGGCGGGCACCAGTTCGGCGACGACGATGCGAGCCTCCGGGCCGAGCTCGCGCAACGCCGCGCGGAGGGTGAAGCCCATGCCGAGGCCGCCGATCAGGACGCGGGGCGCCGGGCGGTCCGCCAGCCGGGCGCAGGTCAGCGAGGCCAGCGCCTCCTCCGAATGGCCGCGCGTGCTGTTCATCAACTCGATGTTGCCGACGACGATCGAGAACTCGCTGCCCCGCCGCATCAGGCCGAGGCTTTTGCCGCCGCCGGGCACTTCGGCGGTGTCGAGATGCACCCAGTCGTTCATCGCTGCCTTTCCCGGGCCGATGCCGGGTGCGACCCCGTCTGCATCCGCCGCCATTGCTCTTTCTGCTGAAGGCCGCCTATCAGCGCGCATGTCCAAGCGCACCAAATCTCTGCCGCAGCAGCGCGGCTTCGTCCTCTTCGATGTCGTCTACGCGGACGGCACACGCGCCTCGAACCGGCGCGTCCCGATGGAGATCCTCGGCGGGCTCGACGGCGACGAGCCCGCCCGCCAGCTGATCGCGGAGCAGGAGGCGGAAATCGCGCAGAAGGCCGGCCGGCCCCCGCGCGAGATCCAGCAACTCACCCGCTCGCCGATCCCGAAGCCGGTGCCGGCCACCTGAGGCCAAGGGCCGTCCCCTGCGCACTTGAAGCCGCAGGGGACGGCCCGCTCGACGATGCGTCCGGGCCACGTTTCCCGGCGGTAGGTCTGAAACGAAAAAGGGGTCGGCTCATCGCCAACCCCTTCAAGACCATACCGAATTGGATGGTACCACCGCCCCGGCTCGAACGGGGGACCCCTAGATCCACAATCTAGTGCTCTAACCAACTGAGCTACGGCGGCACGTGAGGGGGACTTATCCCGAGCCTCGCGGCATTTCAAGCGTCTTGAACGCGCCTTGTCCCGGATCGCCCCATCGATCCACCGATGCTAGACGGCGGGCGCATGGCCGCCATGGCTTTCCGTCCGGCCTCGTCCCGGAAGCGATGGCCGACCTGTCCGAACAGATGATGCAGGGCCGGCCATCCCGGACCCTCCAGCCTGCGCGAGCGCGATGAGCCCGACTCCGTCCCCGCCCGTTCCCGCCCCGCTCCTCCAGGCACCGGTGCGGCTGCGGGCCTGGGTGCGGGGGAGCGAGGTCGCGCTCGTGCTGCTGGCGGCTTTGACCGGCTGCATCGGCGGGCTTGCCGTGGCCGCCATGAGCGGCGCGACCCAATTCCTGCGCGAACAGCTCTACCGGCTTCCCCCCGGCCAGCGTCTGAGCAGCCTGTCGGACCTTCCCGCCGACGGCCTGATGGGCGCCGCCTTCCTCGCCCCGGCGCTTGGCGGCGCCGTGCTCGGGCTGCTGCTCCTGATCGCCACGTGGCGTCGCGGGAAGGCCAAGCGCGCGGTGGTCGATCCCATCGAAGCCAATGCGCTGCATGGCGGGCGGATGTCGCTGCGCGGCTCCCTCGACGTGGCGGCGCAGAACGTGGTCTCGAATGGCTGCGGTGCTTCGGTCGGGCTCGAGGCGGGCTACACGCAGGTTGCGGCGGGGATCGCCTCGCGGCTCGGCATCACCTTCAAGATGCGTCGCTCGGATCTGCGCACCCTGGTCGGCTGTGGCTCTGCCGCGGCCATCGCGGCCGCCTTCGGCTCGCCCCTGACCGGCGCCTTCTACGCCTTCGAACTCATCATCGGCACCTACACCATCGCAACGCTCGCTCCCGTCGTCGTCGCCGCCCTGTGCGGCAGCCTCGTGGTGCGCGCGCTCGCGCCCCAGCCCGCCTTCGTCGATGTCGGCGCCCTGGCGCTGGCCAAGAACACGGCGGTGGATGCCGGCGACACGCTGCCCTGCCTCGTTCTTGGACTCGTCTGCGCCGGCCTCGCGGTGCTGCTGATGCGCGGCGTGACGCTGGTGGAGCAGGGTTTTCGCGTCTCGCGCCTGCCCGCGCCCCTGCGGCCCGTCCTCGGCGGCCTGTGCGTCGGCGGCCTCGCCCTCGCGACGACGCCGCAGGTGCTCTCGGCCGGGCACGGGGCACTCCACATCTACCTCGCGCCGGAGGTCGCGGTGGGGCTCGGTGCCCTTGCCGGACTCGTCATCGCCAAGGCCGCCGCCTCGGCGATGTCGATCGGGTCGGGCTTCCGCGGCGGCTTGTTCTTCGCCTCTCTCTTCCTCGGTGCACTGGTCGGGCGGCTGTTCGCCGGCATCGCGCCGCTGTTCTGGCCCGGATTCGAGAGCTTCGGCCTCGCCCCGGTCGGCTACGCCGTGGTCGGCATGAGTGCCTTCGCCGTCGCCATCGTCGGCGGCCCGCTGACGATGACCTTCTTGGCTCTGGAGATGACGGGCAGCTTCCCGGTAACCGGGCTGGTGCTGGCCTCGGTGCTCGCCTCCTCGCTGACGGTGCGCAAGACCTTCGGCTACTCCTTCGCCACCTGGCGCTTCCACCTGCGCGGCGAGACCATCCGCAGCGCCCACGATATCGGCTGGATGCGCAGCCTCACCGTGGGGCGGATGATGCGCAAGGACATCCGGCCGGTCACCCTCGATACGCCGATGGCGACATTCCTGCGCGCCCATCCCCTCGGTTCGCCGTCCCGGGTCGTCGTGGTGGACGAGCACGACCGTTATGCCGGGATCGTCCTCGTTCCCGAGGCCCATGCCCGCGCCGCCGAGAACGGCACCGAGACGCCGCGCCTGTCCGACGTGGTCCGCTACCCGGGATCGTTCCTGCTCGCCGACATGAGCGTCAAGCAGGCCGCGGCGGCCTTCGACGGAGCCGAGGCCGAGGCGCTTGCCGTGCTCGACGATGCCCGGAGCCGTAAGGTCATCGGCCTTCTGACCGAGAGTCACACGCTCAAGCGCTACAGCGAGGAATTGGACCGGCAGCGGCGCGCCATGCTCGGCGAGGCGGCATAGGCAAGGCGAGATCGGCAAGACGAGATCGGCGAGGCGGCGTCGGCGACGCGGCACAAGCGAGACGGCCATGCTATGAAACGCGCCATGACCCTGCGCGTCGTCCTCGCCAGCCTCGCCCTCTTCCTCGCCCTCGGTTCGGCAGCCAGGGCGGATTCCTGCGACGGCCTCACCGTCCGGCTGATCCGGGGCACGGGCGCCGCCCTCGCCGGGCGCAGCGGATCGCTCGTCGTGTTTCGCGCGGCCGACGCCGACCGGATGAGCCTCGATTGCGTCGCGCCCCGGCGCCTGCTGTTTCGATCGGATCTGCGCCAGCCGCCGGCCGCCTTCTTCGTCCTGATCGGGCTTGCAGCCCGGACGCTCACCGGCGCGCCGGCCGGGGCCGTCGAGACCCTCGCCCGGCGCCTGCATCAGGACAGCCTGCTCACCGGCACGCCGCAGCTCGGTGAAGTCGGAGGCGCGGTGCTGCGCTGCGATCCCGGCGACCGGCCGGACGGCTTCGGCGTCGGCAGCCTGTGCCGTCTGGCGGCGGACCGGCCGGCACGGCGACGGTCGCACGGCCGATCGAGCGGTCTTTCCCGCGCCGCGGGGCCGGGCTAGAGCGGGCGTCATGCCCGAGACCACACAGACTTCCGGATCCGTCGTCCAGACCGGCGGCGTCGCCTTCGCCAACCACCTGCCGCTGGCGCTGATCGCCGGCCCCTGCCAGCTCGAAGGGCGGACCCACGCCCTTGAAGTCGCCGCCGCCCTCAAGGAGATGGCGCAGAAGCTCGGCATCGGCCTCGTGTTCAAGTCGTCCTTCGACAAGGCGAACCGCACTTCCGGCCGCTCGGCCCGCGGCGTGGGCCTCGACGAGGCGCTGCCGGTCTTCGCCGAGATCCGCGAGAGCCTGGGGGTTCCCGTCCTCACCGACGTGCACGAGGCCGAGCAATGCGCGCGGGCGGCGCAGGCGGTCGACATCCTGCAGATCCCGGCCTTTCTCTGCCGCCAGACCGACCTCCTGCTCGCCGCCGCCGCCACGGGGCGCGTGGTCAACGTCAAGAAGGGGCAGTTCCTCGCCCCCTGGGACATGGCGCATGTCGCCTCGAAGGTGACGCAGGCCGGCAACCCCAACGTCATCGTCACCGAGCGCGGCGCCTCCTTCGGCTACAACACGCTCGTCTCCGACATGCGCGCCTTGCCGATCATGGCCCGCGTCACCGGCGGCGCCCCGGTGGTGTTCGACGCCACGCATTCGGTGCAGCAGCCGGGCGGGCAGGGCGCCACCTCCGGCGGGCAGCGGGAGTTCGTCGCGGTGCTGGCCCGCGCCGCGGTCGCGGTCGGGGTGGCGGGCGTATTCATCGAGACCCATCCCGATCCCGACCGCGCGCCCTCCGACGGGCCGAACATGGTGGCTTTGGCCGACCTGCCGGCTCTGGTCGAGACGTTGATGGCCTTCGACCGCCTCGCCAAGGCGTCGGGCTGAGGATCCTGTCCGAAGGTCCGCGAACGGGCCCCCCGCGCGCGTTTCAGGTTTCGTTCAGGCGCCCGGCGCGATCTTCGACCTCAATCGAGAACAAGGCCGTGCGGACGAAGGCTTCGTCCGTCTCGAACCTGGCGGGAACTTCCGGCAAAGCTCGGGGTTTTCATTGCCAAGTCGTTTTCGGCTAAACGCTTCTCTGGATTGGAAAGGACGCTATGCGTAAGCTCGCCCTCGTGACCGCCGCCCTGATCTCGGTCGGCACGCTGACCGCCACCTCCGCCGACGCGCGCCCCTATGGCCGCGGCTACGGCCACCATCACGGCTACCATGGCGGTTACGGCCCGCGCGCCTATTACGGCGGACGCCGCCGCGGCATCGGCACCGGCGCGGCCGTCGGCCTCGGCATCGCGGGTCTCGCTGCAGGCGCGATCGCGGCCGGCGCGGCGCGGGACGCCTATGCCCGCGACAGCTACTACGGCCGTCCGGCCTACGGCGGCTACTACGATTACGGCTACTGAGGCATCCGCCTCGGTCTGACGGAAGAAGGCGGCCGGGTCACCGGCCGCCTTCTTCGTATCTGTCGCCATGCGAACGCGAGCGGCCGCGCATCGTGCGTGTGGCGGCCGAGCAGCACCGAGCCGGCGTCAGCCGCGGCCGCGATAGGGCGCCACGCCCTGATCCGGCAGCCAGACGGATTTGAGCGGCTCGCCCGTCTGCCAGAACACGTCGATCGGAATGCCGCCGCGGGGATACCAGTAGCCGCCGATTCGAAGCCAGCGGGGTTCGAGCAGGTCCGCGAGCCGCCGTCCGATACCGACGGTGCAGTCCTCGTGGAAAGCGCCGTGGTTGCGGAAGGCGGCGAGGTAGAGCTTCAGCGACTTCGATTCCACGAGCCAGCGGTCGGGCACGTAGTCGATGACGAGCGTTGCGAAGTCCGGCTGCCCCGTGACCGGGCACAGCGAGGTGAATTCCGGCGCGGTGAAGCGGGCGAGATAATCGGTGTCGGCATGCGGGTTCGGCACGCGGTCGAGCTGAGCCTCCTCGGGTGAGGCGGGCAGCGGCGTCTGGCGGCCGAGTTGCTTGGCGTGGGTCTCGATCGAATCCATCTCCGGCCTATACGCGCTGGCTCGGCCCCCGCCTACGGCTTCCGGCGAATGCCTGGGATTCGGCGGAACGGGTCCGGTGGGATCGACCGCGTCGATTTTGAGAAAAATTTGGTATCGGGCGGCTTTTGTACAACCTGCCCGCTCGCTCGCGCAGTCGGGGCGCTTGCCGACGTCCCGAGGTTGGCGGATAAGCCCGCGACGCAGAGCGTCGCAGGACGCGCGGGCCTCGAAGGCATCCGCGAGACGACCCCGCCGCGACGCACCGCCAAGGAGCGCCCATGACCGCGATCACCAATATCGCCGCCCGCGAGATTCTCGACAGCCGCGGCAACCCGACCGTCGAGGTCGATGTCCTGCTGGAGGACGGCTCCTTCGGCCGTGCCGCAGTCCCCTCCGGCGCCTCCACCGGCGCCCACGAGGCGGTCGAGCTGCGCGACGGCGACAAGGGCCGCTACAACGGCAAGGGCGTGCTCAAGGCCGTCGACGCGGTGCAGACCGAGATCCTCGACGCCATCGGCGGCATGGATGCCGAGGATCAGGTCGCGGTCGACGAGGCGATGATCACCCTCGACGGCACGCCCAACAAGGCCCGGCTCGGCGCCAACGCGATCCTCGGCGTCTCCCTCGCCGTGGCCAAGGCGGCGGCCGAGACCGCCGGCCTGCCGCTCTACCGCTATGTCGGCGGCGTGCAGGGCCGGGTTCTGCCGGTGCCGATGATGAACATCGTCAACGGCGGCGCGCATGCCGACAATCCGATCGATTTCCAGGAATTCATGGTGATGCCGGTCGGCGCCACCTCGCTCTCCGATGCCGTTCGGATGGGCGCCGAGATCTTCCACACCCTCAAGAGCGCCCTGAAGAAGGCCGGCCACAACACCAATGTCGGCGACGAGGGCGGCTTTGCCCCGAACCTGCCGTCGGCGGAGGCCGCCCTCGACTTCGTTATGGAGTCGATCAACGCCGCCGGCTTCAAGCCTGGCAGCGACGTCGTGCTGGCGCTCGACTGCGCCGCGACCGAGTTCTTCAAGGACGGCGCCTATCACTACGAGGGCGAGGGCCAGACCCGCTCGATCGAGCAGCAGGTCGAATACCTCGCCCGGCTCACGGAAGCCTACCCGATCCTCTCCATCGAGGACGGCATGTCCGAGGACGATTGGGAGGGCTGGAAGCTGCTCACCGACCGGATCGGCAACCGGGTGCAGCTCGTGGGCGACGATCTGTTCGTGACCAATGTCGAGCGCCTCGCCCGCGGCATCGAGACCGGCACCGGCAACTCGATTCTCGTGAAGGTCAACCAGATCGGCTCGCTGACCGAGACGCTCGCCGCGGTCGATATGGCCCAGCGCGCCGGCTACACCGCGGTGATGTCGCACCGTTCCGGCGAGACCGAGGACTCGACCATCGCCGACCTCGCCGTCGCGACGAATTGCGGGCAGATCAAGACCGGCTCGCTCGCCCGCTCGGACAGACTGGCCAAGTACAACCAGCTCATCCGCATCGAGGAGGGTCTCGGCGCCCAGGCGCTGTACGCTGGCCGCAGCGCGATCCGGCAGCTCGCCGGTCGCTGAACGAGCGTCCCATCGGGGGCGCGGTGGGCCGGATAGGCTCGCCGCGCCCTTTTTTCGTTCAGGGCGGGCCGGAGACGATTTCGGCCCGTGGAAACGCTTTCTTCACCCTGTTCGCGCGATCCTCACCCCTGCCATGGTCATTCGTCGCCGCGTCCGCGCCATCGTCGTCCCCGCCGTCCTCTGGACGGTCTCGGCGCTCGTCGTCGGCTATTTCGTGCATCAGGCCGAGAGCGGTAGCCGCGGCCTCGAAGCCAAGCGCGCTCTGAAGGTCGAAGCCTACGGGCTCACCCAGGAGCTGAACGTCGCCAAGGCGGAGCGGGCGACCTGGGAGCATCGCGTCTCGCTGCTGCGCAGCGAGCAGATCGACCGCGACCTCTTGGAGGAGCGGGCCCGCGTCGTTCTCGGCCGCGTCCACGCCAATGATCTCGTCATCATCGGCCCTTGAATTTTTATTTCTGCTGAATTGAGCTCTTAAAAGTTTCGTTTGCACTGTCTTTTCGGCCCGGCCACCGGTGCAACCGTGACGGTAACAGCATTTGGTGGCTGTCAGCACGCCCCTCGATTTCCGCAAATCGCTGCCCTAGAACCCCTGCAACAGCGTGATTGCGGGAGGACACCGATGGGTGCGGCGAGCGAGGCGGGGAAACCTGCGGCGGGTACAGACGCGCCGCAACATCGGCCGGCCCCGAATATTCCCCAGTTCACGAAAGACGAAGATCTCCACGCCTATCGCGAGATGCTGTTGATCCGCCGCTTCGAGGAGAAGGCGGGCCAGCTCTACGGCATGGGATTGATCGGCGGCTTCTGCCACCTCTACATCGGCCAGGAAGCGGTCGTCGTCGGCATGCAGATGGCGGGCGAGGACGGTGACCAGAACATCACCGGCTACCGCGACCACGGCCACATGCTGGCCTGCGGCATGGACCCCAAGGGCGTGATGGCCGAGCTGACCGGGCGCCGCGGCGGCTATTCCCGCGGCAAGGGCGGCTCGATGCACATGTTCAGCCGCGAGAAGCAGTTCTTCGGCGGCCACGGCATCGTCGGCGCGCAGGTGGCGCTCGGCACCGGTCTCGCCTTCGCCGACGCCTACCTGAAGAACGGCAAGGTCAGCTTCACCTATATGGGTGACGGCGCGGCCAACCAGGGTCAGGTCTACGAGAGCTTCAACATGGCGGCTCTGTGGAAGCTGCCGGTGGTCTACGTCATCGAGAACAACCGCTACGCCATGGGCACCTCGGTGGCCCGCGCCTCGGCCCAGACGGACTTCTCCAAGCGCGGCCTCTCCTTCGGCATCCCCGGCGAGCAGGTGGACGGCATGGACGTGCGCACGGTCCGCGAGGCCGCGGCGCGCGCCATCAATCACGCCCGCTCGGGCGAGGGGCCCTACATCCTCGAGATGCAGACCTACCGCTATCGCGGCCACTCGATGTCCGACCCGGCCAAGTACCGGTCGAAGGACGAGGTCTCGAAGATGCGCGACGAGCACGACCCGATCGAGATGGTGCGCAAGCGCCTGCTCGAGGCGCACGGCGTGCCCGAGGCCGAGCTGAAGAGCGTCGATGCCAAGGTCCGCGAGATCGTCAACGAATCCGCCGACTTCGCGACCCACGATCCCGAGCCCGATCCCTCGGAACTCTGGACCGACATTCTCCTCGAAGCCCGCGCCTGAACGTCTCCCCGACACGCCTCCGGCCGATCGCGGCCGGCGGCTCCGGCGGGGCTTTCGCAGAAGCACGCCAGCAAGAACAAGCCCGACCGACGCACCCGGATCGATAGAGCAGCGCATATGGCGACCGACATCCTGATGCCCGCCCTCTCTCCGACCATGGAGGAGGGGAAGCTCGCCAAATGGCTGAAGAAGGAGGGCGACCCGGTCAAAGCCGGCGACGTTCTCGCCGAGATCGAGACCGACAAGGCGACGATGGAGGTCGAGGCGATCGACGAGGGCATCCTCGCCAAGATTCTCGTTGCCGACGGCACCGAGAACGTGGCCGTCAACACGCCGATCGCGATCATCGCCGAAGAGGGCGAGGACGTCTCGGCGGCGGCCGCGAGCGGCGGCAAGGGCAAGCCGAACGGTGCCTCGGACGGCGGCGCGCCGGCCCCGACCCCGGACATGCAGGCCGAGGGCATGGCGGAGAAGTCCGCTGCCACCGCCAAGACTGGTGACGACGCGCAGAAGGCCCCGGCCTCGCCCGCCGTCATCACCAACAAGGCGCCGGACCCGGTGATGGAGGAGTTCCCGGCCGACTCGCCGATGAAGACCATGACCGTGCGCGAGGCCCTGCGCGATGCCATGGCCGAGGAGATGCGCAAGGACGACAAGGTCCTCGTGATGGGCGAAGAGGTCGCCGAGTATCAGGGCGCCTACAAGATCACGCAGGGGCTGCTTCAGGAATTCGGCGCGCGCCGCGTCGTCGACACGCCGATCACCGAGCACGGCTTCGCCGGCATCGGCGTCGGCGCCGCCTTCATGGGCCTCAAGCCCATCGTCGAGTTCATGACCTTCAACTTCGCCATGCAGGCGATCGACCACATCATCAACTCGGCGGCCAAGACGCTCTACATGTCCGGCGGCCAGCTCGGCTGTCCGATCGTGTTCCGCGGCCCCAACGGCGCGGCCGCCCGCGTCGGCGCCCAGCACAGCCACGACTATGCCGCGTGGTACTCGAACGTGCCCGGCCTCAAGGTGATCGCGCCCTACACGGCCTCCGACGCCAAGGGTCTGCTCAAGGCGGCGATCCGCGATCCCAACCCGGTGATCTTCCTCGAGAACGAGATCCTCTACGGCCAGTCGTTCCCGGTGCCGGAGATCGAGGATTTCGTCCTGCCGATCGGCAAGGCGCGCATCCACCGCCCCGGCAAGGACGTCACCATCGTGTCCTTCTCCATCGGCATGACCTACGCCCTGAAGGCGGCCCAGGCGCTCGCCGAGGAGGGCATCGAGGCGGAGGTGATCGACCTGCGCACGATCCGCCCGATGGACAGCGCCACGGTGGTGGAATCGGTGAAGAAGACCGGCCGCTGCGTCTGCGTCGAAGAGGGCTTCCCGCAATCTGGCGTCGGCGCCGAGATCGTCGCCCGCCTGATGGTCGATGCCTTCGACTACCTCGACGCTCCGGTGCTGCGGGTGACCGGCAAGGACGTGCCGATGCCCTACGCGGCCAACCTCGAGAAGCTGGCTTTGCCGAGCGTGGCGGAAGTCGTCGAGGCCGTCAAAAGCGTCTGCTACAAGTAAATACAGCTCGATGTCAGAGAAATTCGAAGAACTCGAGATCCCGCCCGACGCCCTGGAACAGGGTGGGATCGAGATCGTGCGCGCCTCGATCGTCGATGGCGCCGTGAGCGTCGCGCTGCGGCGGGCCTTCGACGATCCAGCGACCTGGGGCCGCCTGCTGATCGACCTCGCGCGGCAGGCCGCTCGCGCCTACGCCATGGAAGCGGATCTCTCGGAGGAGGAAGCCTTCGAGCGCATCCGCGCCGGGTGGGAGGCGGAGAGCCTCGACCCCAACAATCCCCTCAACTGATCCTCCCTCAAGGCCGCTCGGGAACGACACGATGCCGATCAACGTCCTGATGCCCGCGCTCTCCCCGACCATGGAGAAGGGCAACCTCGCCAAGTGGCTCAAGAAGGAGGGCGACGCCATCAAGTCCGGCGACGTGATCGCCGAGATCGAGACCGACAAGGCGACGATGGAGGTCGAGGCGGTCGACGAGGGCGTTCTCGCCAAGATCCTCGTGGCCGAAGGCACCGCCGACGTGCCGGTCAACGAGCTGATCGCGCTGATCGCCGAGGAGGGCGAGGATCCGGGCAGCGTCGAGGCGCCGAAGGGCGGCGAGGCCAAGGGCGAGGCGAAGACCGCGCCGGTCGAGCCGAAGGGCACCCCCGATCAGAACGCCGCGCCCGATGGTGCGCACGCCTCCTACGCCCGGGTCGATCAGGCCCCCGAGGGTGCCAAGCCCAACGGCGCCGCGCAGCCCGGAGCCTCCGGCGGCCGGGTCTTCGCCTCGCCGCTGGCGCGCCGCATCGCCAAGCAGGAGGGCATCGATCTCTCGGCGGTGAAGGGCTCCGGTCCGCATGGCCGCGTGATCCAGCGCGACGTGCAGGCGGCGATCGAGGGCGGTACGGCCAAGGCCGGCGCCGCGGCCAAGCCAGAGACCAAGGCTGCCACTCCGGCGGCGGACAAGCCTGCTCCCAAGGCGGCCCCCGCCGGTGGAGCGCCGGCCGGGCTCAGCCTCGATCAAGTGAAGGGCTTCTACGAAAAGGGCAGCTTCGAGGAAGTGCCGCTCGACGGCATGCGCAAGACCATTGCCAAGCGCCTCACGGAGGCGATGCAGGTCGCGCCGCACTTCTACCTCACCGTCGACTGCGAACTCGACGCGCTGATGAAGCTGCGCGAGACGCTCAACGGCTCGGCCGGTAAGGACAAGGACGGTAAGCCGCTGTTCAAACTCTCGGTGAACGACTTCGTCATCAAGGCGATGGGCCTCGCGCTCACCCGCGTGCCCGCCGCCAACGCCGTGTGGGCCGAGGATCGCATCCTGCGCTTCAAGCATGCCGAAGTCGGCGTCGCGGTCGCGATCGATGGCGGCCTGTTCACTCCGGTGATCCGTAAGGCCGATCAGAAGACGCTCTCCACCATCTCCAATGAGATGAAGGACTTTGCGGGCCGGGCGCGCGCCAAGAAGCTGAAGCCGGAAGAGTACCAGGGCGGCGTCACCTCGGTGTCGAACCTCGGCATGTTCGGCATCAAGCACTTCACCGCGGTGATCAACCCGCCGCAATCGACGATCCTTGCTGTCGGCGCCGGAGAAAAGCGCGTCGTCGTCAAGGACGGCGCTCCGGCGGTGGTGCAGGCCATGACCGCAACGCTTTCCTGCGATCACCGCGTCCTCGACGGTGCCCTCGGCGCCGAGCTGATCGCGGCCTTCAAGGGCCTGATCGAGAACCCGATGGGGATGCTGGTCTGAGAGCGCCCGACACGAAGCACCACTCTTACCTCATGAGGGCGGGCAGATAGTCGGTTAGGGACGAGGCGCTTCGGCGCCTTCCCTATCCCGCCGACCCTTGTTGTCATCCGTTCCGCCGCCGTCGCCCGAACAGCCCGCTTTCACCCCTGCCTCCTCCTTCAAGCGGAGGGGAAGAGGAGCCCCTGATGTCCGAAACCTACGACGTCCTCATCATCGGCGCGGGGCCCGGCGGCTACGTGACCGCGATCCGCGCGGCACAGCTCGGTTTCAAGACCGCCGTGGTCGATCGCGAGCATCTCGGCGGTATCTGCCTGAACTGGGGCTGCATCCCGACCAAGGCGCTGCTGCGCTCGGCCGAGATCTACCACTACATGCAGCACGCCTCCGATTACGGCCTCTCCGCCAAGGAGGTGAGCTTCGACACGGCGGCGATCGTGAAGCGCTCCCGCGGCGTCTCGGGCCGGCTCAACGGCGGCGTCGGCATGCTGCTGAAGAAGAACAAGGTCGACGTGATCTGGGGCGAGGCCGCGATCGACGTGGCCGCCAAGGGCAACGAGCCCGGCAAGGTGACGGTGAAGGAGACGAAGCGGGCCGAACCGCCGAAGGGCGCGAAGGGCGCCGGAACATACGCGGCCAAGCACATCATCGTCGCGACCGGCGCGCGGCCGCGCGTGCTGCCCGGCATCGAGCCCGACAAGAAGCAGATCTGGACCTATTACGAGGCCATGGTGCCGGAGGCGATGCCCAAGAGCCTGCTGGTGATGGGCTCCGGCGCGATCGGCATCGAGTTCGCCTCGTTCTACCGCACCATGGGCGCCGAGGTGACGGTGATCGAGCTGCTGCCGCAGATCCTCCCCGTCGAGGATGCGGAGATCGCCGGAATCGCCCGCAAACGCTTCGAGAAGCAGGGCATCAAGATCCTCACCAGCGCCAAGGTGACGAAGGTCGAGAAGGGCGCGAACTCCGTCACGGCCACGGTTGAGGACGACAAGGGCAAGACGCAATCCCTCACCGCCGAGAAGCTGATCTCGGCTGTCGGCGTCGTCGGCAACATCGAGAATCTCGGGCTGGAGAAGCTCGGGGTGAAGATCGAGCGCGGCATCGTCGTCACCGACGGGCTCGGGCGCACCAACGTGCCGGGCGTCTACGCCATCGGCGACGTCGCCGGCCCGCCGATGCTCGCCCACAAGGCGGAGCATGAGGGCGTCATCTGCATCGAGACCATCAAGGGCCTGCACACCCATCCGATGGACAAGGGCAAGATCCCGGGCTGCACCTATTGCCACCCGCAGATCGCCAGCGTCGGCCTCACCGAGGGGAAGGCGAAGGAACTCGGCTTCTCGATCAAGGTCGGCCGCTTCCCCTTTGCCGGCAACGGCAAGGCGATCGCGCTGGGTGAGCCGGACGGCCTCATCAAGACGATCTTCGACGCCAAGACCGGCCAGTTGCTCGGCGCCCACATGGTCGGCGCCGAGGTCACCGAGCTGATCCAGGGCTACGTCGTCGCCATGACGCTGGAGACGACGGAGGAAGAGCTGATGCACACGGTGTTCCCGCATCCGACGCTCTCCGAGATGATGCACGAGAGCGTGCTCGACGCCTACGGACGGGTGATCCACACCTGATCGAAACCGACACACCTTGAGGCTTCGAGGGGCGCACAGGATCGGGCCGGAGGCCGGTGTCCTGGGCGCCCCTTGTCTTTGGCGCTCACTCCGACTGCCCTCGATCCTGCAGCGACCCGCGCGGAAAAATCATTTCGCGGTTGAAGTTGGTAAGGATGCCGGCCGAATACCTTCCAGTTGAACTTCAGAAACGCAGGCACGCCGTATACCAGGGGATGTGCGCCCTGGTTGCGAAAGCCCACCCACTCATGATCCTACGAGTTCTTCTGCTCGTCGCCGGCCTTGGAGCGGTCTATTTCTCTCTGGCGATGCTGAAGGTCCACCTCTACGTGACCCTGCTGCTGCTGTTCCTGTGCGCCGGGCCTCTGAGCTACCTCGTCTTCCGCGAGGAGCCGGGAGAGGCGGAGTCGGGATCGCGCGATCCTTGAAAAAAAGGGCGAGACCGCCCCGCGGTCGCTCCCCTCATGGCTTCACCGGCGCGGGTCGCGTCAGCGGGGACCGCCGCCGCGGCGCATGGCGATCTCCTGACCCTCTTGGTTGATCGCGCCCGAAGGCGCATCCTGCTGATTGGGAACCGGATTCATCCCCTCGTCCGCGGTGCGCGACGCGGGCCGGCCGGAGGCCGGATCACCCGCGGCGCGCTTCAGGGCGAGGGCGCGGCGTGCCCCGCCAACGGTCCGGCGACGGGCATCCGCGTTGCGGCGGCGCTCGTGCTCCTTGCTGACGCGCTTGACCGCCGCAGCGAGCAGGGCCGCCTTCTCGCGGGTGCCGGTGTTATCGGAAGCACGGCTCGCGCCGGAGGGCGCGGCCTTGCCGCGCAGTTCACGCCGCTGGCGGCGGGACACGTCGCGGGCACGGTCGCGGCGCTCGCGCAGCAGGCGGATCAACTCGGGCAGAGCCTTGTCGTCCTCTGCATCCAGTTCGGGATGGTGCGACCGCTTCACCAGATCGATCTCGCCGGCATCCAGCAGCCGCGCCTCACGGCGTCGCGATACGGACATTGTCTCTCCCGGTCCCTTCGGTTCGCCTGTCGAGCGAGCGGCGCAGGGCGCCGAGGCTCCATCGCCAACATCCCTGACTCGCGAAGGTTGCCTCGGCCGACCCGCCTTCCGTCGGCGGATGCGCCTAGGGCGGACCGAGGCGACGCGCGGAGGCGATGCCGGGCACCGCCATCAGCGCCAGCATCGCGGCGGCGGCAAACAGCAGGGTGTGGCCAAGGGCGCGCCACGCCACCACACCCGCGACGCCGCCGGCCAGGAAGGCGGCCACGGTCACGCCGTAGAGCCGGATCTTCTCGACATCCGGCCCCATCCCGCGGCCGCGCCGGGCGAGACGGGAGCCGAGCCCGATACCGAGATCCGTCACCATGCCGGTGACATGGGTGGTGCGCACCCGGGCATCGGTGATCTGGGTGACGGTCGCGTTCTGGAGGCCGAGCAGGAAGCTGAGGCCCGTCACGAGCACCGGCCCGTACACGGCCTCCGGCATCCAGGCACCGAGAACCCCGAGGCCGGCCAGCAGCAGCGCTTCCGTCAACACGCTGTAGGCGTAGATGCCGCGCAGGCGGTGATGGCGCCCGGCGCCGATGAGCAGCGTCGCGCTCACGGCTCCGGCCATGAAGGCGCCGACGAGAGCGACGGCCGGCAGGGCCAGCGCCAGTTCGCCGAGGCCGAGATGGTCGGCAAGGGCCGAGACGTTGCCGGTCATGTTCGAGGAGAAGGTGCCGAAGGCGCAGAAGCCGGCGGCGTTCAGCGCTCCGGCGATGCCGGCGAGAGGCCACGCGAGTCGCCGGTCGATGCCGGGAGTGCGGGCTTGGCCTTCGTGAACGAGCATCGGGCGGGGTCTGCGGTCGGGGCGGTTTGCGGCAGGAGCATCTTACTCCCGGCAATCCTTATACAAACCGTCCGCCGCCCGTGGCTGAGGTTCGGCCCCTCCCTGCGCACGATGATGCGGATCTAGGGAGCATGGGTCCTATCGCCTGCGTGGGCCTGCTCGCAAGCCGTCGAAGGCGCGTCGAAGGCGCTTGGTGCAGAGGCTTATGATGACGGCGTCCCTGGCTCGGGCGATCGGACCGGCCTTGCCGTCCTGCCGAGCCCCGCCGAGCTGAAACCGCGCTGCGCCCGCGGCGTTGGCTCCTCATCGCAGAAGGCCGGCGCGGCGCAGGGGCACGAGATGACGAAGTCGAAGATGGCAAAGGGCTGCTGCGGTCTCCTGATCGCCGGTCTCGGCGCTGCCGGCGCACCTGCCCTGGCGCAAACGGCGGCCGGCACGGGCCTGCCCTCCGGCTTCACCGCCCCCGGGCTGCCGTTCGGCCCCACTGCGACGGTTGCTACGGTGGCGGCCCCCACGCCGACCATGGCTCTTGCCAATCCCGGCGGCTTGAGCTTCGGCGGTGCCTCCGGCGTCTCCGGCCTCGGCACTTCGACGCCCGGGACCGTCGGCAGTGCCGGCGGGCTCAGTTTCGGCGGCGGCATGACCGCTGCGACGAGCGTCGGCGGTGGAGCCGGCGCAGCCAGTGCATCCGGAAGCCCAACGCGCCGGCCGCTCGACGATGTGACCGGCAGCGTCGGATCGGGCGGGGGAGGGGGAGCGCCCGCGGGCGCCGGCATTTCCGGCGGCGCGGGCTTCTCCCGCCGGCCCACCGATGCCTATTTCGATCCCCTCTCCGGCTCCGGCCTGCGCTGAGAGCATGGATTCGCGCACCGCCGGGCGCCTCGGGCCGGATGTCCACAGCCTCGACCGACCCCGGTAAGATCTCGTTAACCTATCCGGTATGTTCTATCTTCGTTCTCATGCCGAGTCGGAGAGAGACCATGCCCAAGCCCATGCCCCAGACGGTCGAGCGGAGCCGAGGCGCGTTCACCCCCGCCGCCGGACCGGGACAGGAGAGAACGGAATCCTGCCCGGTGGAGGAGATCGCCCAGGCCTATCTCAGCGACACGCAGGGCGATGCGGGGATTGCCCTGCGCTGCGCCATCACCGACGCCCTGTCCGATCTGATGGAGGCGGAGCGCCGCGCCCGCGAGAACAGCCGCCTCATTTCCCGCGGCTTCGTGCGCAGTGCGGCGCCCCGCTGGTGATCTCGGTTGTAAATACCTGGGGACGCACCGCTTGAAGCGGCGCTTGGGTGGCGCATGTTCGCAGGATCGAAGTTCGGGACGACGGATATGCGCTTCCCTCTCCTCGCAATTGTTGCGGGACTCACGCTGGCCGCCGGAACCGTTTCGGCGCGGGCCGACCTCCTCATCGCCGTCGACAAGGATGCTCAGCGCATGAGCGTCGTCGTCGATGGCGCGGCGCGCTACGACTGGCCGGTCTCGACGGGCGTGGCGGGCCACGACACGCCGAACGGGAGCTATCGTCCGTTCCGCATGGAGAAGACCCATTTCTCCCGCGAATGGGACAACGCGCCGATGCCGCACGCGATCTTCTTCACGCAGGTCGGCCACGCGATCCACGGCACCACGCATACCCGCCGCCTCGGCCGCGCCGCCTCGCATGGCTGCGTCCGCCTCTCGCAGCGCAACGCCGCGACCCTCTTCGCTCTGGTGAAGCAGCAGAAGATGGCCAATACCCGCGTCGTCATCGAAGGCAGCGTCGCCGACGCCCCCATCGCCGAGACCCAGCGCCCGGCTCGGACGCGCTCGGCCCGCCGCGGCAGTGACGACGGCTTCGTTCCGGTGCGCGCGCGGGGACGGAGCTGGGAGGACGAGGCCTACGGGCCGCCGGTGCGGCGCCGCTCTCCGGACGTGTTCGACGACGGCTACGGCGCGGGCGTCGGATACGGCGACCTTTACTGAGGGGCGGCTCCGCGCGTCGGGGCCGCTCCTCGCGGAATAAGGCGCAGCGTTCGATTCAGTTCGAGGCGGCCGCGCCGGTCACCCGCCACACCGCGTTCCCGACATCGTCCGTCACCAGCAACGCGCCGCTCTTGTCGAGCGCCACACCCACGGGCCGACCTTGCGCTTTCTCGTCGGCGTTGAGGAAGCCGGTGAGCACATCGACGGGCGCGCCCGCCGGCTTTCCGTCCTTGAACGGCACGTAGATCACCTTGTAGCCGCTCTTCGGCCGGCGGTTCCACGAACCGTGCTGGGCAACGAAGAGACCGCTTTTCCAGGCCTCAGGCAGGTTCGCACCCATCGAGAAGGCGATGCCGAGGGAGGCGGTGTGCGTGCCCACGGCGTAGTCGGGCGCCACCGCCGTCTTCACCTTCTCCGGCTGCGGCGGCTGCACCCGCGCATCGACGTGCTGGCCCCAGTAGCTCCACGGCCAGCCGTAGAAGGCGCCTTCCTTCACGCGCGTGATGTAGTCGGGCACGAGGTCGCTGCCGATCTCGTCGCGCTCGTTCACCGCCACCCACAGGTCGCCGGTTACCGGCTCGAAGGCGAGGCCGTTCGGGTTGCGCAAGCCCGTGGCGAACTCGCGCATCGCCTTTGAGGCGAGGGAGTATTCCCAGATCGCGGCGCGGCCCTTTTCGATGTCGAGACCGTTCTCGCCGACATTGCTGTTCGAACCGACGGTGATGAACAGCTTGCTGCCGTCGGGGCTCGCAACGACATTCTTGGTCCAGTGGTGATTGATGCCGGAGGGCAGATCCAAGACCTTTTCCGGGTTCGCGGTGATCTCGGTCTGGCCCTCCGCGTAGGGCACGCGCACCAGGGCGTCCGCATTCGCCACGTAGAGGTCGGACCCGACCAGGGCCATGCCGAAGGGCGAGGTCAGCCCCTTCAGAAAGACGTGGCGCTCCTCGGCGACACCGTCTCCATCCCGATCGCGCAGCAGCACGATGCGGTCGGCGCTCGCGCCGCCGGCCCCGGCCATGCTCTTCACCTTGTCGGCGACCCAGTCGATGACGCTGGTGGAGTGATCGCCGGATTTCGGCGCCTGGCTCTCGGCAACCAGCACGTCGCCATTCGGCAGAAGGTAGGGCCAGCGCGGATGATCGAGTCCGGTGGCGTAGGCGGCGACGGTCAGCCCCTCGGCCGGCCGCGGCTTGGCGCCGTCGCTCCAACGCGCCACCCGGGCGATGTTGACGGTGGGCATGAAGGTCGGGTTCGGCGCCGGCAAGGTCGGGTTCGACCCGCTGCTGGCCGCCACGTCGAGCGAGGCGGATTCCGGGTAGGCGACGAAGCGCAGGAAGGCCGCGCCGCCGAGCAGCACGACGGCGAGCGCGGCAAGGCCGACCTTGGCGGAGGTACGCATCGGAGACTTCCCGGAAGGGAGGATCGGCCTGAGAGGCGATCAGACGGCGGTGACGGCAGGCTGCGCGGCGGCCTCATCGGCGCCCGGATGGCGGCGGGTGGAGTAGTAGAGGCCGATCGCGTTCCAGAATGCGTCGCGCTGCTCGTGGGTAAAGCGCTGGAGCGAGGCTTCCAGTTCGGCGCGGCCGGCCGCGGCGGCTTCCTCGCGCATCCGCTCGTCGAAAGCGGCCGGCGAGTCCATGCCCGTGTCCATCATGGTCCGGCCCTCCGCTGACGACGATCCAGCGCTGACAACGCCGGAGCATGCCACTCCGTTCAATCGGATGCATGAGCGGGTCGCGCGGGGCTGCGGCGGGTGGCGTGTGCCAAACGACACACCCCCCTGGATTCAGAGTCCAGGCTTAACAGTTTCTTTGCACCTGTGGGCGGAATGGTCCAGCTTGGACAGCCAGCGTCGTCAGCCTACAGGAGCCTGCATGCAAGCCGACCGGACCCTCCGTCTTCTCTGCCTCTTCGGGCTAGCGCTGACCGGTTCGGGTCTTGGAGGATGCGGTCTGCTTCCGCACCAGGCGGAGCTGACCACGGGTTCGATCGCGACGAACGCCAAGGTCGTGCAGGCACCGACCGCCGCCGACAAGGAGTGCCTCGCCCGAGCGATGTACTTCGAATCGAACCGCAGCGACGAGGACGGGCTGTTCGCCGTCGGCACGGTGGTGATGAACCGCCTCGATGCGCCGGCCTATCCCGGTCGGATCTGCGAGGTCGTCGGCCAGAAGCGGCAATTCGCCAACGGCGTGCTGACTAAGCCCGTGCGTGAGCAGGACCGGCCGCGGCTGGAGAAAGTTGCCGATGCGCTGCTCTCGGGCAAGCGCCACGATGGTGTCGGCCCGGCCCTGCACTTCCACACCGCCGGATACAAGTTCCCCTACACCAACATGCACTACGTCGTCGCGGCCGGCGGCAACGTGTTCTACGAGAAGAGCGATCGCGAGGGTTATCTGCCGGCGGTGCAGCCCCGCGCGGTGGTGCAGACGGCCTCGGGCCGCCTGATGCCGCTCCAGGTCGCCGCCACCAATGCCGGCATGATCGGCCTGCCGCTGACCGGCCGTGTCCAGCCGACGCTGACCGCCGAGTATTCGGCGCCGACCGCGCCCGAGCTGCGCATCCCCGGCCCGGCCCGCTACGCCTCCGCTCCCGGCCGCGACAAGAACTAGAAACTGTCACAGCGCATGGTTACGGCCGGGGCGGGTTGTCGCCCCCGCCCTATGCGTCGAGGGCGGGAGGCCTTAAGTCAGGGACGCGGCCGGGGGTTGCCCGGTCCGGCTCCCGTGAGGCTCACCCCGCATCGCCATGGCCGTCGTCCTCGATCTCCTGAACAACGACACCCGGCCCAAGGCGGACGCGCCTGCGCGCCCCCGCCATCCCGAGAAGGCGCACCGGCCGGACACCGCGATCCAGCGCAAGCCGGACTGGATCCGCGTGAAGGCCCCGGGGTCCAAGCTCTGGGCCGAGACCAAGGATATCGTCCGCGCCAACAACCTCGTGACCGTCTGCGAGGAGGCGGGCTGCCCCAATATCGGCGAATGCTGGGAGAAGCGGCACGCCACCTTCATGATCATGGGCGACACCTGCACCCGCGCCTGCGCGTTCTGCAACGTGCGCACGGGCCTGCCGGAATCGCTCGATGCGGCTGAGCCGGAGAAGGTCGCCGACGCGGTGGCCAAGCTCGGCCTGCACCACGTCGTCGTCACCTCGGTGGACCGCGACGACCTCAAGGATGGCGGCGCCGAGCATTTTTCGCGGACCATCGCCGCGATCCGCCGGGCGAGCCCCGGCACCACCGTCGAGATCCTGACGCCCGACTTCCTGAGGAAGCCCGGCGCCCTCGAAGTGGTGGTCGCGGCCAAGCCGGACGTGTTCAACCACAACCTCGAGACGGTGCCCGGCAAGTACGTCACCGTGCGGCCCGGTGCCCGCTACTTCCACTCGGTGCGCCTGCTGCAGCGGGTGAAGGAACTCGATCCGACGATCTTCACCAAGTCCGGCATCATGGTCGGGCTGGGCGAGGAGCGGAACGAAGTCGTGCAGCTCATGGACGATCTGCGCTCGGCAGAGGTCGACTTCCTCACCATCGGCCAATATCTGCAACCGACCCGCAAGCACCATGAGGTCGTGCGCTTCGTGCCGCCGGACGAGTTCAAAGCCTACGAGACCACAGCCTATGCCAAGGGCTTCCTGCTGGTCTCGGCGACGCCGCTCACGCGGTCGTCGCATCACGCCGGCGAGGATTTCGCCCGGCTGAAGGCGGCGCGTCTGGCCAAGCTCGGGCCCGCTCCCGTCGCCGTCAACGCCTGAGCCCGCATGCCCTCCTTCCGCATCACGAGGAAAGTGCGTCACTCGGCGACGCAGATGTACGATCTCGTCGCCGATATCGAGCGCTATCCCGAGTTTCTGCCGCTGTGTGAATCGCTGCGGGTGCTGCGCGACGCGGAGGGGCCGAACGGCACCCAGGTGCGCGTCGCCGAGATGGGCGTCGGCTACAAGGCGATCCGTGAGCGCTTCACCACCCGCGTGAGCCTCGACCGCGAGAACCGCAAGATCACCGCCGAATACATCGACGGCCCGTTCAGGCACCTCGAGAACCGCTGGTCGTTCCGCGATGCGGAGGGTGGCGGCTGCGAGGTCGATTTCTTCATCACCTACGAGTTCAAGAGCCGGACGCTCGGCCTCCTGATGGGCACGATGTTCGACCGCGCCTTCCGCAAGTTTACCGATGCCTTCGAGGGCCGCGCCACCGCGATCTACGGCGCCCCCGCCTGACTAACGCCCCTTGCGCGCGGCCAGCAGGATGCTGGTCTCGGAATTGGCGATGCCGTCGATCTGACGGATCGTGCGCAGCAGCGCGTCGAAGGCACCGAGGGTCGGCGCTTCGATCTCGGCGACGATATCCCAGCGCCCATTGGTGGTGTGAAGCGCCCGGATCTCCGGCAGGCCGGACAGGCGGCGGATCACGCCCTCGGCATGGCGCCCGTCCACCTCGATCAGCGTCACCGCGCGCACGCCTTCGGGCTCCGGATCCCGCACCGTGACGGTGAAGCCGGTGACGATGCCAGTGGCCACCAGCCGGTCGAGCCGCGCCCGGGCCGTCGCCCGCGTCACGCCGAGGGCCGCGGCGAGCTTGGCCACCGGCATCCGCGCATCGGTCCGGAGCAGGGCGATCAGCCGGCGATCGGTCTCGTCGAGCATGGACTTACCAGTGTGAGCAGCCGAGCTTAGCAGAGTGGGCAATGGCCTGTCCCGATCGCGCATTTCAGCGGCTGTCGGCTGTCCGCTTCCTTCGGCCATGCTCGCTCCGAGGACAGTCTCGGGAGACGGACGTGACACGCTACATCGGCACCGGCGAGATGGCGGACTTGCTGCGGCGGGAGGGTGCGGAGCCGATCCTGCGCCGCCTCGTCGCCGGCCTGCGATCCGATTTCCGGCGCTGGCCGGACTTCGATCTCGCCCCGCGCCTCGCCAACCATTCGGCCGGCGGGGTCATCGAGCTGATGCCGATCGCCGATGCGCGGAGCTACAGCTTCAAGTTCGTCAACGGCCATCCCGGCAACACCCGGCTCGGCAAGCAGACGGTCGTCGCCTTCGGCGTCCTCGCCGACATGGCGACGGGCTATCCGCTGCTCGTCTCCGAGATGACCGTGCTGACGGCCCTTCGCACCGCGGCGACCTCAGCCCTCGCGGCCTCCGTGCTGGCCCGGCCCGGAAGCCGTTCGATGGCCCTGATCGGCACCGGCGCCCAGGCCGAGTTCCAGGCGCTCGCCTTCAAGACGGTGATCGGCATCGACGAGATCCGGCTGTTCGACGTCGACCCGGCGGCCGTTGCCAAGGCGCGGGCCAATCTCGACGGTTGCGGTCTGCGGCTCGTCTGTGCCGGCTCCGTCGCCGAGGCGGTGGCGGGCGCCGACATCGTCACCACCGCGACCGCCGACAAGGCCCGCGCCACGATCCTGACGCCGGACCTCGTGGAACCGGGCCAGCACCTCAACGCCATCGGCGGCGACTGCCCCGGCAAGACCGAGCTGCATGCCGACATCCTGCGGCGCACCCGCACGGTGGTGGAGTACGAGCCGCAGACCCGCATCGAGGGCGAGATCCAGCAGATGCCGGCGGACTACCCCGTGACCGAGCTCTGGCGGGTGCTGCGCGGCGAAGCATCGGGCCGCGTCGCGGCCGATGACATCACGCTGTTCGACTCGGTCGGCTTCGCTCTGGAGGACTTCTCGGCGCTGCACTGCCTCCGGCAGATCGCCGGCGCGGGGCCGGATCTCGACCTGATTCCGGACATGAGCGATCCGAAGGATCTGTTCGGATCGGTGTTTTCGCGAGGCGCGGCGTTCGAGCGGGCGGCATGAGCCGCCGATCGCTCACGCCGCGTCGGCGGCGCGCCGCTGTGGAACAGTTGAGTAGTCCGTTTCCGCCTGGGCCTTGGAGAGATCGTAGCCGGCTTGAAAATTGAGCCAGAACTGCGGGGTTGTCCCGAAGTAGCGTGCAAGACGAAGCGCCGTATCTGCGGTGATGCCGCGCCGCTGCCGAACGATCTCGGTGATGCGGTTGGCTGGAACACCGATCTCGACCGCGAGCTGGCGGGCACTGAGACCGAGTGGTTTGAGGTATTCTTCCGACAAGTACTCGCCAGGATGCGTCCGAACTCGAATCATGGGACAAACTCCTGCTGAGCCAAAATGGGTTTAATGATAATCAACGATCTCGACATTCTCCGGGCCTGACTCAGTCCACCGGAAACAAATCCGCCACTGATCGTTGATGCGAATGCTGTACTGCCCCGCTCTGTCCCCGCGCAAAGCCTCAAGCTTGTTGCCCGGCGGGCTGCGCAGATCGTCCAGCACGACGGCGTAGTCCAAAGCATCAAGCTTCCGCCGAGCAATTCGCTCGAAGGCGCGCCACTGACGGTGGCAGACGCCTTCCTCGAACAGAGAGCGTGTGCGCTTGTCGGCGAAGCTTTGAATCATGCCCGTCGCCACATGATACGCGCAACGTACAACGACGGGCGTGCATGAACAATGCTGACGAAGGCGACAGGACGAGCCGCAATCTCTATCGCTCGAAAAACCGCCTCGCCCGCGCCTCCAGCAAACGCACCAGCGCCGGCTCCATGAAGGCATAATCGTCGCGCACGTTCAGGCAGACGATCCGGGCGTGTCGCAACGCCGGACCGAAGCGGCGCGTCAGCTTGCGCCGATGCGCGCGCTCCATCACCGCGATGGTCTCGGCCCAGGCGAGATGGTCGACCTCCACCGGCTCGTCGGCGTCGTGCGAGACGCCCGCCGAGGCGGTCTCGAGGCCAGGCCATCGTGAGAAGATCTGCTCCGCGGTCGGACTGCGGGCACGAGCCCGGCCGCAGACGAACAGGATCCTCACGCGCTCTCCGCCAGCACCGATTGCCGCTCGAACAGGGCGCGATAGGCTCCGTTCGGGCGCCGCATCAGCGCAGCATGCCGCCCGTCCTCGACGATGCGGCCGCGGTCGAACACGAGGATGCGGTCGAGGGCGCGCACGGTCGAGAGGCGGTGGGCGATGACGAGGGCGGTGCGCCCGCGCATTAGCCGCTCCATCGCCTCCTGCACCAGCGCCTCCGATTCCGAGTCGAGGCTGGAGGTCGCCTCGTCCAGGATCAGGATCGGCGCATCCGCCAGGAAGGCGCGGGCGAGCGCCACCCGCTGCCGCTCACCGCCGGAGAGCTTTACCCCGCGCTCGCCCACCGGCGTGGCATAGCCCTTCGGCAGCCGCGCGATGAACTCATGCGCGTTGGCGAGCCGCGCCGCTCGCTCGATCTCGTCGGGCGAGGCGCCGGGCCGGCCGTAGGCGATGTTCTCGGCGAGCGAGCGGTGGAACAGCACCGGCTCCTGCGGCACGATGGCGACCTGCGCCCGCAGGCTCGCCTGCGTCGCCCCCGCCACGTCCTGCCCATCGATGAGCACGCGCCCGCCGCTCACGTCGTAGAGCCGCTGGATCAGCTTGACGAAGGTCGTCTTGCCCGAGCCCGAGCGTCCGACGAGGCCGACGCGCTGGCCCGCCGGGATCGTCACCGCCAATCCGTCGTAGAGTGGCTGGCCGTGGTCGCCGTAGTGGAAGCGCACGTCGTCGAAGCGGATCGCGCCGCCATCGACGGCGAGCGGCACCGCGCCGGGGTGGTCGGCGACGCCCGCCGGCTCCGCTTCGAGGGCGACCAGCTCCTCCATCTCGTTGACCGCGCGCTGCAGGTGGTTGATGTGCCCGCCGATGTCGCGGAGGTAGCCGTGCACCACGAAGTAGGTGGTGAGCACGTAGGCGACCTCGCCGGGGCTCGCGCGGCCGTGCCACCACAGCCAGAGCGCCGTGGCGACGATGGCGGTGCGGAAGGCCAGCAGCAGTCCGAGCTGCGCCGTGCCGCTCCACGTCACGATCATCCAGGTGCGCCGGGTGCGCCGCCGCCACTTCGACAGGACGCGCGCCAAGCGGGCGTCCTCCCGCGCCTCGGCGCCGAAGGCCTTCACCACGGCGTTGTTGCCGATCGTGTCGCTGAGCGCCCCGCCGAGCCGCGTGTCGAGGGCGTTCGACAGCGTCGCCGCGGGCGCGATCACCCGCGTCGCCAGGACGATCGCGGTGCCGACATAGGCGAGCGCCCCGAGCCCGATCACCGCCCCCATCGCCGGCCAGTGCAGGCCGAGCACCACCGTCGTGCCCGCGAGCACGACGACGGAGGGCAGGATCGAGAGCAGCAGCACGTCGTTGAGCCCGTCGAGCGCCCACATGCCGCGGGAGATCTTGCGCACGGTCGAGCCCGAGAAGGTGTTGGCATGCCACTCCGTCGAGAAGCGCTGCACGCGGGCGAAGCTGCGGCTCGCGATGTCGGACATCGTGCCGAGCGTCAGCGGGACAACGAGGCTCCAGGCGACGTGGCGCAGAACCACCGTCGCGAGACTCAACAGGGTCATCGCGAGGAAGGCCGGCATCGCCGCCTCCAGCGCCGCCTCCCGCTCCGCGCCCGCCAGCGCGTCGACGAGGCGCCCGGCATAGAGCGGCAGCATGACGTCGGCGAGGGTGGCGAGCGTGATCGCGGCCACGAGGCCCGACACGAGACCGAGGCGTTGGCGCCAGCCGCGGACGACGAAGGCCAGCACGCGGCGGACAGCGTCCGCGCGGCGAGGAGAAGTCAGGGACATGGAAGCGCCCGACGGCGAAGCGTCGGCTCCGAAAGGCGCGGGTGCCGCGCTCTCGAAGCACGGTCCGGCGAGATCAGATCAGGAAGGGTGCGTGCGCCGAGCGGGCCGTCAGGCCGGGCGGCGGAGGAATGCGCCTAGGCGATTCCGGCAGGAGATCCAGCGATTCCTGCACGACGGGAGACGATGCCGACTACCATGCTGCGCCCCCCTGTTCGAACGCGACCGAATCGATTGGTAATGAACGATGACCCGATTTGCAACGTCGAAGACGGCTTCACGCCGCGCTTCGACTTGCCCGGGTGGCGGGATGACGGCGCCGATCAGTCAAACCTTGTCCGAACACTCGAAATCAGGACGCCACCGGATCGGTACGGCCAAGTCTTTACACCGTTGCGCCGGGCTGTCTCTCATCACGCTGACGCGGCGCCGCCGGACCAGCAGGCAAATCGAGCGGTATCCGGGCCCTTCGCCCGCACGCGGAAGACGCACGACGACGGCTCCCGACAGGCCGTCGCGACGGGGTGAAAGCCTGATCCCTCATCGACTTCGCTGCGTCGCACTGGTCGCGCGCCACGGCCGGGCTAATTGAGACGCTTCAAGACTGGAAGCGGGCCCGGGAGCCTCCTCCGCATGACCTTCCACCTGACACTGACCGTCAATGGTGAGTCCCGCGCGATCGACCTCGACGATCCGCGCGTCACCCTCCTCGATCTTCTGCGCGAACGGCTCGGCCTGACGGGCTCGAAGAAGGGCTGCGACCGCGGCCAGTGCGGGGCCTGCACCGTGCTCGTGAACGGACGGCGGGTGAATGCCTGCCTCGCGCTGGCGGTGAGCCTGGACGGCGCCGAGATTCTGACCATCGAGGGCTTGGCCCGCGGCGAGCAGCTCCACCCGGTCCAGGCCGCCTTCATCGAACATGACGGCTTTCAATGCGGCTTCTGCACGCCGGGCCAGATCATGAGCGCCGTCGGGCTGATCCGCGAGGGCCATGCCGGCGACGATCCCGAGCGGATACGCGAGGGCATGAGCGGCAATCTCTGCCGCTGCGGCGCCTATATCGGCATCACGCAGGCCGTGCTCGAGGCGCAGGCCCGTCTCTCCGCCGAACAAGGAGAGGCCGCGTGAACCGCTTCGATTACGTCCGGGCGGGCAGCGTCGCCGAGGCCGTCGCCGCGGCTGCCGAGCCCGGCGCGGCCTATCTCGCCGCCGGCACCAACCTGCTCGATCTGATGAAGGGCGGCCTCACCCGCCCCGGTCGCCTCGTGGATGTGACGCACCTGCCCGGTCTCGACCGGATCGAGCATCTGCCGGACGGTGGCGTGCGGATCGGCGCCCTCGTGCGCAACAGCGACCTCGCCTACGACGCGGGCTTCGCGAAAGCCCATCCCGCGGTGGCCGAGGCGCTGCTGTCGGGGGCCTCGGCGCAGTTGCGCAACGCCGCCACGGTCGCCGGCAACCTGCTGCAGCGAACCCGCTGCCCCTACTTCTACGACCCGGCCAGCGCCTGCAACAAGCGGGATCCGGGCGCGGGCTGCGACGCCCGCGGCGGCGAGACACGGCTTCACGCCGTGCTCGGCTGGAGCGAGCACTGCATCGCCACCCACCCTTCCGATTTCTGCGTGCCCCTGGTCTCGCTCGATGCCGTGCTGGAGATCGAGGGCCGGGCGGGCGCCCGCGAGGTGCCGCTCGAAGCGCTCTACCGCCTGCCGGACGACCGGCCGGACCGCGAGACCGTGCTCGAGCCCGGCGACCTCATCGTCGCCCTGCGTCTGCCGCCGCAGGCCGCAGCCTTCGCCGGGCATTCCCGCTACCTGAAGGTCCGGGACCGGACGTCCTACGCCTTCGCCGTGGTCTCGGTCGCGGCCTCGCTGCGGCTCGACGGCGGGGGCATCGGCGAGGCGCGGATCGCGCTGGGCGGCGTCGCCCTCAAGCCCTGGCGCGCCCGCGCCGCCGAGGCGGTGCTCGCCGGCGCAGAACCGAGCGAAGCGAACTTCCGCGCCGCGGCGGATGCCGCCCTGACGGACGCCCGGCCCTCCGGCGATAACGCCTTCAAGATCGAGCTGGCCCGCCGCCTGATCGTGCGCACGCTCGCACGTGCCGCCGCTGGGACGCCGGACCGCATGCCGGCGCTTCCGGCCTCCGCCTTCTCGGGAGACGCGCTCCATGCCTGACATCGCCTACGAGCAGGCCCGGCACGGGTCGAGCATCGGCCAGCCGCTCACCCGCCGCGACGGTTTTCTCAAGGTCACCGGCGGGGCGACCTACGCTGCCGACAACCGGCCGGAGGGTCTCCTCCACGCCGTGGTCGCGGTGAGCCGCATCGCCCGCGGCCGGGTGACCCATCTCGATGTCGCCGCGGCCAAGGCCCATCCGGGCGTGGTCGAAGTGATGACGGGTGCCAATGCCCCGCGGCTCGCCCAGGATCCGGACGCGAAGGACAATCCCTTCATGTTCCGGCTCGACCTGCTCCAGAACGATCGGGTCCGCTACGCGCACCAGCCGATCGCGGTGGTGATCGCGCAGACGCTGGAGGCCGCGACCGAGGGCGCCGAGCTGCTGGCACCGCGCTACGAGGTCGATCCGCCGCGGATCGGGCTCGACGCGGAGGCGCCGCAGGCGCCGGAGGTCGTCGGGGCCGGCGACAAGGCCGTCGCCGCCCGAGGCGATGTCGAGGCCGGGCTGGCGCAGGCGGAGCGGACGGTCGAGACGACCTACGAGACCCCGGCCCAGTATCACAACGCTCTCGAGCCGCACGCCATCGTGGCGCAGTGGGACGGCGACCGGCTGATCGTCGACACGCCGAGCCAGGGACTGGCGATGGCCAAGATGCGGCTCGCCGGCCTGTTCGGCCTCGATCCGAAGAAGATCCTCATCCGCTCACCCTTCCTCGGCGGCGGCTTCGGCTCGAAGGGCTCCCTGTCCGGGCCGCAGGTGCTCGGGGTGATGGCGGCGAAGCTCGTCGGCGCGCCGGTCAAGCTGGTGCTGCGCCGGGAGCAGATGTTCGGCCCCGTCGGCCACCGCGCCGAAACGCGGCAGACGCTGCGGCTCGGCACCGATGCGTCGGGGGCGCTCACCGCCCTCGACCACCACACGCTGACAGCGACGAGCCGCTACGACGACTTCTACGAGCCGGCCAGCGCCATTTCCCGCTACCTCTACGCCGCGCCCGCTGTCTCGACGCGCCATTCCGGCGTGCGGGTCGATACCGGCACGCCGCTCTTCATGCGCGCGCCGGGCGAAGCTTCGGGCAGCGTCGCGCTGGAGGGCGCCGTCGACGAGATGGCGGAAGCCTGCGGCCTCGATCCGCTGGAATTCCGCCTCAGGAACTACGCCGAATCCGAGCCGATCTCCGGCCGGCCCTTCTCCTCGAAGGCGCTTCGCGAGTGCTACGCGCAAGGGGCGGCCCGGTTCGGCTGGGACAAGCGGGCGAAGCAGCCGCGATCGATGCGCGATACCGCCGGCCGCCTGATCGGCTACGGCATGGGCACCGCCCTGTTCCCGGCGCTGATGATGCAGGCCGAGGCGCGGGCCGAGATCCGCGCCGACGGCACGGGCACCGTTGCCCTCGGGGCGCACGACATGGGCCAGGGCGCCTGGACCGCCCTGGCGCAGATCGCCGCCGACGGTCTCGGGATCGACCTCGACCAGCTCGACTTCCAGAGCGGGACCTCCGATCTGCCCAATGCCGGCATCGCCGGCGGCTCGGCCCATACGGCCACCGCCGGCTCGGCGATCCACTCGGCCGCCGCGTCGGTGCTGGCGCAGCTCGCGGAACTGGCCACCAACGACGCGCGCTCGCCCCTCTACGGAGCCGGCAACGCGGGCGTCTATGCCCGCGGCGGACGGCTGGTGCGCCGGGACGACGAGGGCCGCAGCGAGGCGTTCTCGGAGATCCTGAACCGAGCGGGTCGCGCTGCGATCTCGGCGCAGGGGCAGGGCGCCGCCGATCCGGCCTCGCGAGAGGCCTACGCCATGCACGCCCACGGCGCCGTCTTCGCCGAGGTCAGCGTCGATCCCGATCTCGGCCAGATCCGCGTCACCCGCCTCGTCGGCGCCTTCGCCGCGGGCCGGATCGTCAACCCGCGGCTCGTGGAGAGCCAGTATTACGGGGGTATGATCTGGGGCGTTTCCTTCGCGCTCCACGAGAACGCGGTGGTCGATCCGCGCTCGGGCCGCGTGATGAACGCCAATCTCGGCGAGTACCACGTGCCGGTGAACGCCGACGTGCCCTCGATCGAAGCGATCCTCGTGGAGGAGCATGACCCGCACGTGAACCCGCTCGGCATCAAGGGTGTGGGCGAAATCGGCATCACCGGCACGGCGGGCGCCATCGCCAACGCGGTGTATCACGCGACGGGGATCCGGGTGCGCAAGACGCCGATCACGCTGGACCGGTTGCTGGGCTGATAGCGCTGCCGGTCGCCCTCCAACCCGCGCCTCCAGCCTGAAGTGCCGCGGAGCGGCCTCGACGGATCTTCCAGATCCCGCGCGACGTCTGGAGGATCCTTCGAGGCTTCGCTTGGCTGCGCACCTCAGGATGGGGTCCAGGGTTGGAGACGTGCGCTCAGGCTGTTTTGCGTGATGGTGCGTCGGGGTGGAGGCCGACCGCCTCTTCGAGCAGTTCGATCGCCTGCGCCACCGCCAAGTGCCGGATCGCCGTCCGGCCCGGATTGCCGAAGCGCCGCTCGACATGGCGCGTCGGCACGCCCTTGGCCGCGAGCGCGAAATGCACGAGCCCGACCGGCTTCGCCGCGCTGCCGCCGCCCGGCCCGGCGATGCCGGTGATGGAAACGGCGATATCGGCCCTTGAAGCCTTGAGCGCACCCTCCGCCATGGCACGGGCCACCGGCTCGCTCACCGCGCCGTGCGCCGCGATCAGCTCCATCGGCACGCCGATCGCCTCGGCTTTGGCCTCGTTGGAATAGGTGACGAAGCCCCGCTCCACCACAACCGAAGAGCCGGGTACCGCCGTGAGCAGCCCGGCCACGAGCCCGCCGGTACAGGACTCGGCGGTCGCGATTTTCTGGTCCGCCGCCGCATAGGCCCGCACCAGCGCCTCGGCGCGGGCGAGCAGGGCGGCGTCTTCGATCACGAGCGACGCTCGTTGGTCTCGGCCTCGGTCTCGATCTCGGCGCAGACCTCCGGCAGGCGCACCGTGGCGGCGGCCTGGGCGGCGAGGCCCTCGGCGCGGCCGACGAAGCCCAGTTTCTCCGTCGTCGTCGCCTTGATCGAGACGGCGGAGAGCGGCACGCCCGCCACCTCGGCGATGCGGGCGCGGATCGCCTCGCGGTGCGCGCCGATGCGCGGCGCTTCCGCCAGCACCGTCACGTCGAGATGGTCGATCTTGCCGCCGCGGGCCCGCACCAGCTCGCAGGCATGGGCGAGGAACTGGTCGGAGGCGGCGCCGCGCCACTTCTCGTCGGAGGGCGGGAAGTGGGTGCCGATATCGCCGTCGGCGATGGCGCCGAGCAGCGCGTCGGTCAGCGCGTGCAGGGCCACGTCGCCGTCGGAATGGGCGAGCACGCCGCGATCGGCGGGGATCTTCACGCCGCCGAGCCAGACATGGTCGCCCTCCGTGAAGGCGTGGACGTCGAAGCCGGTGCCGAGGCGGGTTACGTAGGTGGTCATGGGGCCATCAGATATCGCGGGCGCGTTGTCAGAGAAAGCCCGGCCGGAGAATGCCCGGTCGGCCTCGATCAGATCCGCGGCCTGGGTGATCTTGCGGTTGCGCGCGTCGCCCTCGAACACCACGACCGGCTGGCCGGCCCATTCGGCGAGGGCTCCGTCATCGGTGAAGCCGTCGCGGCCCTCAGCCACGGCCCGCCGATGGGCGTCGAGGAGCAAGCCGAAGCGGAAGCTCTGCGGTGTCTGAACGGCGCGAAGATTTTCCCGCGCCGGGGTTTCGTGGACGCGGCCGATGCCCGGGGCAAGCTCTTCAACCAGTTTGATCGTGTCGGAAACCGCGATGCCCGGCACCGCCGCCCCGTGCCGGCTCCCCGCCGCGACCGCGCGGGCGATCAGCGCGTCGTCGACGAAGGGGCGCGCGGCGTCATGGACCAGGACGAGATCCGGCGAGCCATCGCGCGCGAGCCCTTCGAGTCCCGCCGCCACCGATTGCTGGCGCGTCGCCCCGCCCGGCACCGGCTCGGCGAGCTTTGCGCGGTGCGCCGGTTCGAGGTCGGCGAGGCATTCGCGGTAGAAATCCTGCGCGTCGGGCGCGATCACCGGCTGGATGCGGGCGATGCGCGGCGATTGCGCCAGGGCCGCCAGCGTCCGCGTCAGCACCGCGCGCCCGCCGACGCGACGGTACTGCTTGGGCAGGTCGCCGCCGACCCGCAACCCCTTACCGGCGGCGACCACGACCGCCGCGACCGTTTCGCTGTCCTGAGACCGCGCGGCTTCATCGGACATGCTGGGGCCTCGAACGAAAATCATCTGGGGATGGATGGGGTCGCCGCGTCCTTATGCGTCAAGATGCGCGAAGGCAAACGCGGCAGGCGCTTGCGTCCTTCCACCGTTTGGCTATTTCTTGTGCACAATGACACGTGACCATTATTTGAGCGCGCTGCGCGGAACGGACGACCGGGGGGCCGAGAGCCCGCCCGTGCTTCTGGCGCCCCTGTCAGGTGTCACCGATCTCCACATGCGACGCCTCGCGCAACGGCTCGGTGCCAGCGCCGTGGTGTCCGAGATGGTCGCGGCGGCCGAACTGGCGAAGGGCGATGCCGAATCGCAGGTACGGGCCGAGGGCGCCGGAATCAGCCCCCACGTGGTGCAGCTTGCCGGCTGCGCCCCCGCGCCGATGGCCGAGGCCGCCCGTATCGCCGTGGCGAACGGCGCGGATGCCATCGACATTAACATGGGCTGCCCGGCCAAGACCGTGACCGGCGGCGAATCGGGCTCGGCGCTGATGCGCGACCTCGACCATGCGGCCCGGCTGCTCGCGGCGGTGCGCGGCGCGGTGGCGGTTCCGGTCACCGTGAAGATGCGGCTGGGCTGGGATCATGCGAGCCTCAACGCTCCCGACCTGGCACGCCGCGCCGAGGCACTCGGGCTCAATGGCGTGACGGTCCACGGCCGCACCCGGCAGCAATTCTACAAGGGCCGGGCCGATTGGTCGGCGATCCGGGCCGTGGTCGAGGCCGTGGGCATCCCCGTCATCGCCAACGGCGACATCACGAGCCTGGACGAAGCCCGAGCCTGCCTGCGGGAATCGGGCGCGGCGGGCGTGATGATCGGGCGCGCGGCGGTCGGGCGTCCCTGGCTCGTCGGCGAGATCGCCGCCGGCCTGGCCGGCCGGGCGGTCGTGCCGCTCTCCGCGGAGGCGCGGGCGGCGGCGGCCTGCGAGCATTACGAGGGGCTGATCGCCCTCTACGGCGCGGCGATGGGCGTGCGCCACGCCCGGAAACACTTGGCCGCCTACGCCGATGCGGATGGCGGCCTGAGCGCCGACGACCGGCGCCGCCTCGTGACCACCACCGATCCGGCGGAGGCGCTCCGGCTCCTGCGCCGCGCTTTCCTCGAACCGGCCGGGAGGGCGACGCCGCCCCTCGGTGAGGCGGCTTGATGCCCGATTCCCTTCATCCGGCCGACGACCCGAACCCGGCCTCCCTGCCGGCGGCCGAAGCGGTGCTGAACGCCCTGCCGCTGCCGGTGCTCACCATCGGCCCGGACGAGCGTATCCTGCGGGTTAACCACGCCGCCGAGCTGTTCTTCGACGCCTCCGCCCGGCTGATGCTGCGGGGGCGGCTTCGCGACATCATCCCCTTCTCCTCGCCGATCATCGCGCTGGTGGCCGAGGTGCGCCGCCGCCGCTCCAGCGTCTCGGAATACCGGGTCGAGTTGGTCCAGCCCCGCTCAGGCACCGAGCGCAGCGTCGACGTCTTCGCCACGCCGCTTCGCGACGAGGACGACTCGGTGGTGCTGATGCTCCAGGAGCGCACCATCGCCGACAAGATGAACCGGCAGCTCACCCATCGCGGGGCCGCCCGCTCGATGATCGCCCTCGGCGCGATGCTCGCCCACGAGATCAAGAACCCGCTCGCCGGCATCCGCGGCGCCGCGCAGTTGCTCGAACAGGAGCGCGACGACGAGGACCGGCTCCTCACGCGGCTGATCTGCGATGAATCGGATCGGATCGTGCGCATCGTCGAGCGGATGGAGCTGTTCGGCGACGAGCGGCCGGTGGAGCGCGGCCCCGTCAACGTCCACGGCGTGCTCGATCAGGTGAAGCGCTCGGCGCAATCCGGCTTTGCCCGTCACATCCGCTTCATCGAGAACTACGACCCCTCGCTGCCGCCCGTCCTCGGTAACCGGGACCAGTTGATCCAGGTGATCCTGAACCTCGTGAAGAATGCCGCGGAGGCGATCGGCACGGACACGGTGGAGGGCGAGATCACGCTCTCGACCGCCTTCCGCACCGGCCTGCGCCTTCAAATCCCCGGCTCGCGCGAGCGCGTCAGCCTGCCCATCGAGGTGGCGGTGCGCGACAACGGGCCGGGCATTCCGCCCGACATGCTGTCCGACCTGTTCGATCCCTTCGTGACCACCAAGGCGCAGGGATCCGGCCTCGGACTTGCATTGGTGGCCAAGATCGTCGGCGATCATGGGGGCATCGTCGAATGCGATCCCGTTCCCCGCCGCACCGCCTTCCGGATCCTGCTGCCTATGTCGAGCGCCCGTGATGGGCGTGAATCGGCTGCGGAGCGTTGAGTCGAGAGCCATGCCCAACGGCCACATCATCGTCGCGGACGACGACGCCGCCATCCGCACCGTGCTGAACCAGGCCCTGTCCCGGGCCGGCTACGAGGTTCGCACGACCTCGAATTGCTCGACGCTCTGGCGCTGGGTCGCGCAGGGCGAGGGCGACCTCGTCATCACCGACGTGGTGATGCCGGACGAGAACGTGTTCGACCTGCTGCCGCGCATCAAGCGCGTGCGGCCGGAACTGCCGATCATCGTCATGAGCGCGCAGAACACTTTCATGACGGCGATCCGCGCCTCCGAGCGCGGCGCCTACGAGTACCTGCCCAAGCCCTTCGACCTGAAGGAACTGACGGCGATCGTCGGCCGCGCGCTGTCCCGGCCCCGCGGCGCGCCCGCGCCCGGCGCGGGTCCGGAGAACGAGGACATCCCGCTGGTGGGCCGCTCGCCCGCCATGCAGGAGATCTATCGGGCGTTGGCGCGGCTGATGCCCACCGACCTGACCGTGATGATCACGGGCGAGTCCGGCACCGGCAAGGAGCTGGTCGCCCGCGCGCTGCACGATTACGGCCGCCGCCGCACAGGCCCGTTCGTGCCGGTCAACATGGCGGCGATCCCACGCGACCTGATCGAGTCGGAACTGTTCGGCCACGAGAAGGGCGCCTTCACCGGCGCGCTCTCGCGCTCGGCCGGCCGGTTCGAGCAGGCGGAGGGCGGCACGCTGTTCCTCGACGAGATCGGCGATATGCCGATGGAGGCGCAGACCCGCCTGCTGCGCGTGCTTCAGCAGGGCGAGTACACCACCGTCGGCGGGCGCGTGCCGATCAAGACGAACGTCCGCATCATCGCCGCCACCAACAAGGATCTGCGGGTCTCGATCCAGCAGGGCATCTTCCGCGAGGACCTGTTCTTCCGCCTGAACGTCGTCCCCTTGCGTCTGCCGGCGCTCCGGGAGCGCGCCGAGGACGTGCCGGATCTCGTGCGCCACTTCTTCGTGCTGGTGGAGCGTGAGGGCCTGACCCGAAAGACTCTCGACGCCGACGCCATGGAGCGGCTCAAGCGATACCGCTGGCCCGGCAACGTGCGCGAACTCGAGAACTTGGTCCGCCGGCTCGCCGCGCTCTATCCGCAGGAAACCATCACCGGCCCGGTCATCGAGGCGGAACTCGACACCCTGCCGCTGGCGCAGCCGGCGACCGCCGGAAACGGCGCAGCCCGCAAGAACGGGGCGTCCGACAGCGAGACGCTGTCCGGTGCGGTCGAGCGGCACCTCGCCGATTATTTCTCGGGCTATCGCGACACGCTGCCCCCGCCCGGCCTCTATCACCGCATCCTGCGCGAGATCGAAGGGCCGCTGATCGGCGCGGCCCTCGCCGCCACCCGCGGCAATCAGATCCGCGCGGCGGAGTTGCTGGGGGTCAACCGCAACACGCTCCGCAAGAAGGTGCGGGATCTCGACCTGCAGGTGTTCCGCACCTCGCGGTGACTTGATCCTCGAATCGATCGATCAGTCAGGGCTCGCATCGTGGGCCGATGGCGGTGCGCTCTGACCTCATCAATCGGGAGCCGTCATCCCGGGGCCGCGCAGCGGAACCCGGGATCAACCTGCGATGTGCGGTGATATCGAGCCCCGTCGTGGATTCCGGGTTCGCTTGTCAGCGACCCGGAATGACGACCGGAGGGTATTCGATCCCAGGCCCAAGTCCACACGGCCTTGTTTCTCCTCTGTTCTCAACGGCCGCGCTTCGCTAAAGGCGCGGCATGCTGCGCCTTCGCGAGTACCAGCGCGCCGCCCTCGACGCGCTCGATCGGCATTGGGATCAGGGCGGTGGCCCCGGCCTCGTCGTGCTGCCGACCGGCGCCGGCAAGGCGCTCGTCATCGCCGCCCTGATCCGCGAATGGCTGGAACGGGCGCCGAGCGCGCGGATCTGCGTCCTCACCCATGTCCGCGAACTCGTGGTGCAGAACCACGGCGAGCTGCTGGCCTACTGGCCCGAGGCGCCCGCGGGCATCTTCTCCGCCGGAATCGGGCGGCGGGAGGCGGATGCGCAGGTCGTCTTTTGCTCGATCCAGTCCGTGCGCGACCGCGCCGATTTGTTCGGGTCGATCGACCTCGTCGTGATCGACGAGGCTCATCTCGTGCCGCGTTCGAGCGAGACCGGCTACGGCCGTTTCCTCGCCGCCGCGCGCGCCGCCAGCCCGGATCTCAAGGTCGCGGGCTTCACCGCGACGCCCTATCGCCTCGATTCCGGCCGGCTCGACGAGGGCGAGGGGCGGGTGTTCGAGCGGATCGTCACCGAAACCCTCGTCGGCGACCTGATCCATCAAGGCTATCTCGCACCCCTCGTCTGCAAGGCGACCGCGCTCGCCCTCGACGTGACGGGCGTGCCGAAGCGCGGCGGCGACTACATCCCGTCGGCCCTGGAGGCGGCGGTCAACCGCGAATGGATCACCCGCGCCGCGGTCGAGGAGATGGTGGGCTACGGCCGCGAGCGGCGGGCCTGGCTCGCCTTCTGCGCCGGGCTCGCTCATGCGGAGTCGGTGCGCGACGCGATTCGGGCGGAAGGCTTCTCGTGCGAAACCGTGACGGCCGAAACCGGCAAGCGCGAACGCGACCGCATCGTCCGCGAGTTCCGCGCCGGAAAGATCCGCTGCCTCGCCTCGGTCGGCGTGCTCTCCACCGGCTTCAACGTGCCGGAGGTCGATCTCATCGCGCTCCTGCGCCCGACCCAGTCGGCCGGGCTCTACGTGCAGCAGGTCGGGCGCGCCCTGCGCCGGGCGCCGGGCAAGAGCGACGCGATCGTGCTCGATTATGCCGGCCTCGTGCGGATGCACGGCCCCGTCGACGCCGTGAGCGCCCGCAGCGTCGCGCTCGGGCCGGCAGCCCCAGGGATCGGCCGAGCCAAGCCCTGTCCCGGTTGCGGCGCTCTGATCGCGCTGAACGCGAGCACCTGCGAAGCCTGCTGGGTCGAGCCGGACTCCGAGGAGGACGAGGCGCCCCACGCCGCGAGCGCCGAAGACGCGCTGCCGATCCTGTCGGAGGCGATCTCGCCCTGGCGCGAGGTGACCGGCTGGCACCTCGATCGTGGACCCGGCGGCTCCGGTCCGGACCGGCTCGAAGTCGCGCTGCGCTGGCGCGGCGGCGGCTGCCGGGTCGAGGTCTGCCTGGAGCATTCGGGCCATGCACGCGAGAAGGCGGTGTCCTGGTGGCGCGGCTTCGGCGGCGCCGAGCCGGTGCCGATGTCGGTCGCCGCGGCCCTGGAGCGGGCGGACGAGCTGGAGCGGCCTGAGGCCCTCAAGATCGACACCGCCGGCCGGCTCTCCGAGAGCGTGACGGTGCGGTTTTCCGATGGGCGGCGCTTCCGCGACCTGCGCCGCTGGGGCGGTCTGGCCGCGTGATCCGGGACTCAAGCGTGGCTGATTCGTATTAATTTCGCCACACTGTTGTGGCCCCGCATCAGCAATGCCGCTGCTGTCGCGACGTACCCAGGAAGCGCCGTCCGATGCCCCGTCCCCGGAGGACGGCGCGGAGGCGGTCGCGCGCCGGTTCGACTCGCCTCCGAAGGGGCCGGGCTGGATCGGTGCGGCCGTCGTGGTCACGGCTCTGGTTTCCGCCTCGGTCACGTTCCTGATCCTGGCCGGCATCATCCAGATCACACGGACGCCGACCTCGGGCGTCGTGCTCCTCGCGGTCAATGCGGCGCTCGTCCTCGCCCTCGTCGTGGTGATCGCCTGGGAGGCGCGGGTCTTCCTGCATGCCCGGCGCACCCATGCCTCGGTGGCGCGGCTGCATACCCGCATCGTCGGCCTGTTCAGCCTGATCGCGATTCTGCCGACGATCCTGCTCGCCATCGTCGCCTCGGTCACGATCGATGTCGGCCTGTCGCTCGGCTTCACCGACCGGGTCCGCGACGTGGTGCTGAAGTCCGTGCAGGTTGCGGACGCCTATCAGGAGAATCACTGCCAGTCGCTCGCCCGCGAGATCCGCATCTTCGCCGACGACCTGACCCGCGCCCGGCCGAATTTCGATGTGAACCGCGAGTGGTTCGAGGGCTTCATGACGGTCCGCGCCCAGGCGCTCGGCCTGCCGATCGTCAAGATCATGCGCGGCCCCAACGAGGTGGTGGCCCGCGCCAATATCGACGTGCTCAAGCAGACGCGTCTGCCCTCGGCCGCCGCCTTCGAGGATGCGGCGAAGTCGAGCGACCCGATCTGCCTGCTGCCGAACGAGGGCCGGGTCTTCGCCGCGCTGATGCGGATGCCGGCCTACGACAACGCCGTGCTCCTGGTGCAGCGCGAGGTGAGCCAGCTCGCCATCGACTTCCCCGGCGTCGCCCGCGCGGCGGCGGCCGAGTACCTGACCTACGACGAGCTGCGCCGCTACGTGCAGATCGCCTTCGCCTCGGTCTTCATCCTGATCGCGCTGATCACGCTGCTCTCGGCGGTGTGGTTCGGGCTGAACTTCGCCAACCGCTTCGTCGCCCCGATCCGCCGGCTCATCAACGCCGCCGACGAGGTCGCCGCCGGCAACTTCTACGCCCGCGTGCCGGCGCGGAAATCGGACGGCGATCTCGCCCATCTCGGCGAGAGCTTCAACACCATGACGCAGGAGCTGCGCCGCCAGCATGACGGCCTGCGGGCGGCCAACGACCTGATCGACCGGCGCCGCCGCTTCACCGAGGCCGTGCTCTCGGGGGTCTCGCCGGGCGTGCTCGGCGTCGATGCCGATGGCGTCATCACCATCGCCAATCCGGGCGCGGAGCGGACGCTGGGGCTCACGGCCAAGGAACTCGTCGGCCAGCCGCTGACGAATGTGGTGCCGGAGATCGCCGCCCTGTTCCCCGAGGCCGAGGGACGCCAGCGCGCTCTGCAGCAGCAGATCCAGCTCGTGCGCGGCGGTCGCGAGCGCACGATTGCCGTCCGCGTCACCAGTGAGCAGGCGCAAGGCGAAGCGCGCGGCTACGTGGTGACGCTCGACGACATCACCGATCTCGTCTCGGCGCAGCGCACGTCGGCCTGGGCCGATGTCGCCCGCCGCATCGCCCACGAGATCAAGAATCCGCTGACCCCGATCCAGCTCTCGGCCGAGCGTATCCGGCGCAAGTACGGAAAAGTGATCACCGCCGACAAGGAAGTGTTCGAGCAGTGCACCGCCACGATCGTGCGGCAGGTGGACGAGATCAAGCGGATGGTGGACGAATTCTCCTCGTTCGCCCGGATGCCCAAGCCGGCGATCACGCAGCAGGATCTGGCCGAGATCGCCCGGCAGAACCTGTTCATGCTGCGCATGGCCCATCCCGATCTGGACTTTCCGTTCGATACGGTCGGCGCCGATGCGCAGGGCCGTGTCGTCGCCGCCTTCGACGTGCGACTCTTCTCGCAGGCGCTCACCAACATCCTCAAGAATGCGGTCGAGGCGGTCCAGGCGGTGCCCGAGGACGTGCTGACGGCCGAGGGCGGCAAGGGCCGGGTCGCCCTGAAGCTGATGGTCGAGGATGCGTTCGTGGTGATCGAAGTCACCGACAACGGAAAAGGCTTTCCGGCAGAGGGGCGCCAGCGCCTGCTCGAACCCTATATGACGACCCGCGAGGGCGGGACCGGCCTCGGCCTGGCCATCGTCTCCAAGGTGCTGGAGGAGCATGGCGGGGGGATCGAACTGAACGACAACCCGGAGGGGCGCGGCGGACAGGTCCGCATGCGGCTGCCGCGGGAGGTCGGGCGGGACGGCGATCAGAATTCCGAGCCCGGCGCGGGAGGGGGGCGGACACGCTCCGCGGCGCCGGACGCGCGTGACGGGACAACGATGGACAAGAATACGGAGGGCGCCATGGAAGCGCGACGCGTCGCGGAGATGCAGCCATGAGCGCCGACATCCTGATCGTCGACGACGAAGCCGACATCCGCGATCTGGTCGCGGGCATCCTGGACGACGAGGGGCACCGCACCCGCACGGCGGCGGGCTCCGACGAGGCGCTGGCGGCGATCGAGTCGCGCCGGCCCCACCTCGTCTTCCTCGACATCTGGCTCCAGGGCTCGCGCCTGGACGGCTTGCAGGTGCTCGACCTCATCAAAGCCGGCCACCCCGACCTGCCGGTGGTGATGATCTCGGGCCACGGCAACATCGAGACCGCGGTGGCGGCGATCAAATCCGGCGCCTACGACTTCATCGAGAAGCCGTTCAAGGCCGACCGCCTGATCCTCGTGGCCGAGCGCGCTCTGGAGGCGTCCCGCCTCAAGCGCGAGGTGCGCGATCTCAAGGTCCGCTCGGGCCAGGCGAGCCGCATCGTCGGCGGCTCGGTGGCGGTCAACCAGCTCCGTCAGACCATCGAGCGCGTGGCGCCGACCAACGCCCGGGTGATGATCTCGGGTGCGCCCGGCGCGGGCAAGGAACTCTCGGCGCGCACCCTGCACGCCGCCTCCTCGCGGGCGAGCGGCCCCTTCGTCGTCATCAACGCGGCGACGATCACGCCGGAGACGATGGAAGCCGAGCTGTTCGGCGTCGAGGGCGGCGAGGGCCGGGTGCGGCGCGTCGGCGCCCTGGAGGAGGCCCATGGCGGCTCCCTCTACATCGACGAAGTCGCCGATATGCCCAAGGAAACGCAGAGCCGGATCCTGCGCGTCCTCGTCGATCAGAACTTCCAGCGCGTCGGCGGCACCGCCCGCGTCCACGTGGACGTGCGCATCATCTCGTCCTCCTCCCGCGACCTGACGGAGGAGATCGCCGCGGGCCGTTTCCGCGAGGATCTGTTCCACCGCCTCTCGGTCGTGCCGATCCGCATTCCCTCGCTCGCCGAACGGCGCGAGGACGTGCCGGAGCTCATCACCTTCTTCATGGAGCAGATCTCGGCGGCGACCGGCCTGCCGCGGCGACGGATCGCCGAGGATGCCATGGCGGTGCTGCAGTCGCACGACTGGCCCGGCAACGTCCGCCAGCTGCGCAACAACGTCGAGCGGCTGATGATCCTGACCCAGAGCGATCCGGAGCAGGACGTCACGTCGGAGATGCTGCCGACCGAGATCGGCGCCCTGGTGCCGACGACGCCGACGGGCGCGGGCGGCGAGAAGCTGATGAGCCTGGCCCTGCGCGAGGCCCGCGAGATCTTCGAACGGGAATATCTCATCGCCCAGATCGCCCGCTTCTCCGGCAACATCTCCCGTACCGCCGAATTCATCGGCATGGAGCGCTCGGCCCTCCACCGGAAGCTCAAGTCGCTCGGCATCGGCCCGTAAGACGGTCCGCCGGTTCGGCGCTGGTGCGCGCGCCGAGCCGAAAATCGGCGGTGGGAGCGATTGCAAGGGGTGGATATTGACGCTGCGCGCCGCGGGGGACCTCTTGCATCGCGGCAAGCTTCGCCCTGTAATGGAATCGGCCGGGAGCAGCGGTCCCGAAACGGACGAGGCGCCGGCCCGCGACTCAAGGCACGGGGCCGACCGATCCGCGGTTGCGGTCTCGAAACAAGGATAAAAAGAAATGGCGGGCGAGCGCGCTCAAAACCTCCAGGACACGTTCCTGAACCATGTCCGCAAGAACAAGATCCCGCTGACGATCTTTCTCGTCAATGGCGTCAAGCTTCAAGGTGTCGTGACTTGGTTCGACAACTTCTGCGTCCTGCTCCGCCGCGACGGGCACTCGCAGCTCGTTTACAAGCACGCGATCTCGACGATCATGCCGGGCCACCCGGTGCAGTTGTTCGAGCCGGACGAGACCGCTCCCGAGAAGGCGTAACGCTCGTAACCGACATCTGACGGCGCGACCGGATATTTCCCGTCATTTGCGGAAGCGGGCGGATGCAAAATGGCGTCATCGTTCCGACATAAGGGAGCGATGACACGGAGACTCCATGACTGAAATCCTTCCGCCGGGCGAAGCACGCCTGCAGGCGAAGGCCGCCCCCGAGGGCGAGATTGCCGCCGCGACCCGCACCCTGGTGCTCGGTCCCTACCTCAACCGCGCCGCCCAGCGTCCCGTGCCCGGACAGACGGAGACCGTCCGCTCCGACGAGGCGCGGCTCGACGAGGCGGTGGGCTTGGCGGCGGCCATCGACCTCGACGTGGCCCGGGCGATCGCGGTGCATCTCCAGCGCCCGCGTCCCTCGACCTATCTCGGCAAGGGCCGGGTCGAGGAGGTCGCCGGCCTCATCAAGGCCGAAGAGATCGGCCTCGTGGTGATGGACTGCGCCCTCTCGCCGGTGCAGCAGCGCAACCTCGAGAAGGCCTGGGGCGCCAAGGTCATCGACCGGACCGGGCTGATCCTCGAGATCTTCGGCCGGCGCGCCTCGACCCGCGAGGGCACGCTGCAGGTCGAGCACGCCCATCTGGCCTACCAGAAGTCCCGCCTCGTGCGGTCCTGGACCCACTTGGAGCGGCAGCGCGGCGGCTTCGGCTTCCTCGGCGGCCCCGGCGAGACCCAGATCGAGGCCGACCGGCGGATGATCCAAGAGCGGATGACACGGATCGAGCGCGATCTCGACGCCGTCACCCGCACCCGCGGCCTGCACCGCAAGAGCCGGGCGCGGGTGCCCTACCCGATCGTCGCGCTCGTCGGCTACACGAACGCGGGGAAATCGACCCTGTTCAACGCTTTGACCAAGGCCGAGGTGCGGGCGCAGGACATGCTGTTCGCCACCCTCGACCCGACGGCGCGGGCGACCAAGCTGCCGCACGGCGAGACGGTGATCCTGTCCGACACCGTGGGCTTCATCTCGGATCTGCCGACCTCGCTGATCGCTGCCTTCCGCGCCACGCTGGAGGACGTGATCGAGGCCGACATCCTGCTCCACGTGCGCGACGTCTCGCACGGCGACACCCAGGCGCAGGCCGAGGACGTCGAGGGCGTACTGCGCGAACTCGGCATCGAGCCGGATGCGGAGCGGATCATCGAGGTGTGGAACAAGGCCGACCTCTTGGACGACGGCGAGCGGACCCGGCTTCTCAACCTCAGCGCCGCGCATCGCGGCGCGGGTCCGGCGCCGATCCTCGTCTCGGCGCTGACGGGGGAGGGGCTGCCGGCGCTCGCCGAGCGGATCGAGGGGCAGGTGGCGCGGGCGCGCTCGACCTTCGCGGTGACGCTCCCGCCGGAGGACGGCGCCGCTCTCAACTGGCTCTACGAGAATGCCGAGGTGCTCGACCGGCAATCCGAGACCGGCGGCGCGATCGCGCTGACGATCCGGATTGCACCGGAGAAGGAGCCGCGCTTCCTCAACCGGTTCGAGGCGGCCCAGCGCATCGGCGGCCCGGTGACTGCGCCGACCGCCTGAGCCGCCCCTTCACGGTCGCTTGGCGGCTCCTTCACCCAGTGCCGCAACCGTTCCTCGAACGATGCTGCCCTTGAAACGGGAAGAGCCGGTGCCGCTCCTGGCGGCACCGGCTCTTTTTTCTCTGCGGTCCTGCGTCCTCAATCCTTCGGCGCCGCGTGGGCGACCATGGCGAGGCTGTGGTGCAGGCCGCTGGCGCCGCCACCGACGACCTCGACACGGGAGCCCGACCGGGCCCGGCGCGCCGCCCATTCCCGGATCATCTCCAGGCAGGTGTGGTCGACATGGCGCAGATCCTCCGCCGCGAGGCGGACCGGCGAGCCCTCCGGCGTGCGCTCCAGCGCCGCGTTGAGGTGCGGCAGCTGCAGGAAGGTCGCCGAGCCCGAGAGGCGCAGTTCCGGCACCGCCTGGACCGCACCGCCCTGCACCGTCTGCGCCGCGCCGCCCTCGATCTTCAGCGGCCCGCGGAGGTAGTGCGGGATCACCTGGACGAGGCTCAGGGCGAGGCCGGTGAGCACGCCGGTCAGCAGGTCGGTGGCGACGACCATCACCATCGTGGCGAGCCAGATCGCGGCGGTGGGCAGACCGTAACGCTCGTGCAGGTGGAAGGCATGGGCGGGGCTGACCAGACGCCAGCCCGTCACCACGAGGATGCCGGCGAGCGATGCCGTCGGCACCACCTTCAGCACCATCGGCAGGACCAGCAGGAAGGCGAGGATCCAGGTGCCGTGCAGGATGGTGGAGGCGCGCGAGGCCGCGCCCGCCTGGACGTTGGCCGAGGAGCGGACGATCACGCCGGTCATCGGCAGGCCGCCGGCGAGACCGCAGAGGATGTTGCCGATGCCCTGCGCGCCGAGTTCGCGGTTGTACTGCGTGCGTGGGCCGTCATGCATCCGGTCCACCGCCGCCGCCGAGAGCAGGCTCTCCGCGCTGGCGATGACCGCGAGGGTGACCGCCATCAGGATCATCGCCGGCTCGGCCAGACGGCTCCAGTCGCCCGCGCCCGGAAGGGCCACCGCCGACAGGATGTTCTCCGGCACCTCGACCCGCTTGACCGACATGTTCCCGACGACGGCCACGAAGGTGCCCGCCAGGACGCCGACCAGGGCGCCCGGGATTAGCTTGAAGCGAGCCGGCCGGATCTTCTCCCAACCCAGCATCGCGATGATGGTGGCGCCGCCGACGATCACGGCGCCGGGGCGGTTGCCGTCGGGGCCGGAGACGAAGTTGAAGAAGGCGGCGGGAATCGCCACGAGATTGTCGATGCCGCTGGCCTTGGGCAGGGCGTCGGTCAGAACGTGGATCTGCGCCAGCACGATCAGGATACCGATGCCGGCGAGCATGCCGTGCACCACCGCCGGGGAGATCGCCCGGAACCAGCCGCCGACCCGGAGGGCGCCGGCGAGAAGCTGGATGGCGCCGGCCGCCACGAGGACCGGGCCGAGGGCGTCGATGCCGTGCTCGCGCACGAATTCGAAGACGATGACGGCGAGGCCCGCAGCCGGGCCGCTGACCTGAAGCGGCGAACCGGCGAGGAAGCCGACGACGATGCCGCCGATCACGCCGGTGATCAGCCCGCGCTCGGCCGGAACACCGGAGGCCATGGCGATGCCCATACAGAGGGGCATCGCCACGAGGAAGACGACGAAGGAGGACGGAAGGTCTCGTCCGAGGGTCGACGGCATCAGCCGGGCGAGGGCGGCGCGCATTGCAAGATTCCTACTCCGCTGCGATGGCATGAGGGCCGGCGAATTCCGGCGTGGCGATCCGGGCGGCCGAAGCCTGGGCGACGGGGAATCCCGCGGCCTCGTCGATGGGGACGAAACGGCCGCGCTCGCCGCAATAGGCGAGCACTTGGCCGCTCTCGATCTCGAAGAACCAGCCGTGCAGGCGCAGCTTGCCGCGGGCCAGGGCCGCCGCCACGCTCGGATGGGTGCGCAGGTTGTTGAGCTGCACCACGACGTTTTCGAGAGCCAGCGCCCGGTGGCGCTCCTTCGGATCCATATCCTCGGGATAGGCCTCGCAGACGATCCGGTTCGCCGCGTGGCTGTGGCGCAACCACGCCGCCACGTTGGGCATGTTTCCGAGCGCTTCGGGGTTCATGAGCCCCTTCATGGCGCCGCAATCGGAATGGCCGCAGATCACGATGTCCCGCACGCCGAGGGCGACGACCGCGTACTCGATGGCAGAGGAGACGCCGCCGTTCTGCTGCGAGAAGGGCGGTACGATGTTGCCGGCGTTGCGGCACACGAAGAGATCGCCCGGCCCCGACTGGGTGATGTGCTCGGGCGAGACGCGGGAATCGGCGCAGGCGATGATCAGCGCCTGCGGCTGCTGACCGTCGCGGACCAGCTGCTGATACATCTGCTGTTGGCCCGGGAAGACCGTCCCCCGGAAATTCGAGAGGCCTTGGATGATGCCGTCCACGTCAAACCCCGCTGGCCGTCACCACGCGTGGGCTGACGCGCTGGGACGCATGAGATGCTGGCTGGATGACCGGCGGCGTTCGCCGGCCGGTCGCGTAGTCCGATCAGACGAGACGCGGCCCTGCCGGCGCATCCGTCGGGCACAAGGGGGCCTTCACCGCCGCAAGGCTTGCGGCGGTGTGGAGCCAGCAGGATCATGTTCGGGGTGTTCGGCCGGCCCGAAGCGGGGCGACCGAAGGGTCGTTCAGAAGGACGGTGGCCGGCGACGCGACCTGAGAGACGCCGCCGGGTGAGCCTGTGATTACCGCGCCCGGCGGGGTGCGGTGCCGGCCGACCAATGCGGCTCGACCACGCCCCGGCGCACGGCCGCGCGGGCGGCGACGCTCTTGGCACCGGCGTTCTCGCTGAGCATCGGCGCGCCGAGGATCTGGCCCGTGCCGGCCCGCTGCGAGTGGAGCGAGCGGGGATCGTGGTAGGGGTCGTCCACATAGCTGCTCATGAAGCCGCCGCCCGCCTGCTGCCGGCTGCCGCTGCCGCCGTCCTGCGCCTGCGCCGTCATCGGCAGAGCGATCGCCGCAGCAGCCAGGAGGCCGAGTGTCATCATCTGCTTCATATCGATATCTCCTCTTAATCCCTGAGACGCGAACTTTTTTCGTCTTCTTCGAATGCCGCAATAAGACAGTAATTTCAGGATTTATATTTGGAAAGTGCGTTTTATCACGCAAAAATACTATAAATTTAATCCCGAGCGTCCGTGCGCCGGGTGCGCAACTGCACATGCCGCCGATAAACTGCGCGTGATCGACGGATGAAAATCGATCAGATCAGATCAGGATTTAATCCGGTCTCAAGCTGATAAAATGCACGCGCAGCTTATAGGCGGTCCTCTGCAGGCGTTGATCGGCGATTTGGCAGCAGAAACGGCGCAGCTTCACCGCGCCAGGAGCAGCCGCTCGACGGGAGGCAGTATGTTTCGAACCGGAGGTCGTCTCGGGTGACAATCATCGCCGATCCGGCTGATCCACATCGCGGACGCGGATCTGGGCTTTGTAGGGATGACAAGCGCCGAGGGGACCGGAAGTGCTCGCCCATTGCCGGAGCCGGTCCGACCGGTCGATCGCGCAGAAAACGAACCCGATCATCGGATCACGGTGCGTCAAATCTCGGATGCGAAGCGTCTTTAATCCAGGCCGTGTCCGGCTGGTCCGAACAGGGCGTCCCGGCGCGGCGGGCGAAGCAATCGCGGGGTCGGCGGCCCCGTCCCGCGACGAGGCCGCCGGCGTGTCAGCGCTGCCCGGCGCCCTGTTTGCGCTTCAGGAACGCTTCCATCTGCGTGATCTCGACATCCTGCGCCTTGATGATCTCCTCGGCGAGGCGGCGGATCTCCGGATCCTTCGAATGCTCGAGGGCGATCTTGGCCATCGCCACCGCACCGCGATGATGCGGGATCATTCCGCGCACGAAATCGACATCGACGTCGTTGGTGTAGCGGATATCCATCTCGCGATGCATGCGGGCGTCGGCATCGCGGAACGCCTTGGTGGCCGCGCTGTCGCTTGCCGCGGTCTTCGCGTCCGGCTGGCCGTGCCCGTGATGATGGTGCGCCTCTTCGGCAGCGACCGATCCGGCAAGAAGACAGCCGAGAAGCGTTGCAGGAAGGATTTTGATCATCGCGTCTATTCCTGAATCGAGACCAGTTCAGTCGAAGCGGGCGCTGGCGGTGACGCCGTCGGGCGCGGTGATGCGCACGGCACCGGTGGGGCGCTCGGCCAGGGCAGACTCGGCGCGGCCGGCGAGCCGGTCGCCCTCGGGATTGAGCGGGATGCGCGCGGCTTTCGCGCCCGACTTGAGAATCGCGACCGCCTTGAAACCCTCGACAGGCAGCGGCCTGCCGTCCCCGTCACTCAGATAGACGGTGACGGTCTCGGCCCGGGTCACCAGTTCCGCGTGCCATCGGCCGGCATCCTCGACACGGCCGCCGTTGGGGCCGGGCGGGTGGTCGTGGTCATGCGCGTTGTCATGACTGTGGTCATGGCTGTGATCACGGGCCTGCTGTGCGCCCGCCGGCGCAGTGAGAAGGGTCAGCGCCAGGGCGGCGCAGCGCATCGCGCGGTTCATCGATCGTCTCCTTCGGCTGGATGGGTCAGAAGGCCTCGCGCACGGGGACGTGCAGGCTCTCGGTCGGGGCCGACGCGTGAAGCCGGGCGAAGGCGCCGCGTCCGAACATCAGGACGAGGACGGGCGTGAGCACGGCATCGAGCAGGGTCGCGCTCATGAGGCCGCCGAAGATCGTCACCGCCACGGGATGCAGGATCTCCTTGCCCGGCGCGTCGCCGTCGATCAGCAGCGGCACCAGGGCAATGCCGGCCGCCATGGCCGTCATCAGCACGGGGGTCATCCGCTCCAGGCTCGCACGGATCACGAGGGCCGGGCCGAGGGGCAGGCCCTCGTCGCGGGCGAGGTTCAGCATGTGGCTGATCTTGAGGATGCCGTTGCGGGCGACGATGCCGGTGAGCGTGACGAAGCCGATCATCGAGGCGACCGAGAGCGGCAGCCCGGCGATCCACAGGGCGAGCACGCTGCCGATCAGCGCCAGCGGCACGTTGCCCATCACGATCAGCGCCAGCGGCACCGAACGGTAGCGCCCGTGCAGCAGGGCGAAGACGAGGGCCAGCGAGACGAGGCTGAGCCCACCGATGGTTCGCGCGGCCTCGCCTTGCGCCTCGTAGGTGCCCTCCAGCCGCGGGCTGACGCCCTCGGGCAGGCGCGTCTCGTCCAGCACCCGGCGGATGCCGGCGATGATCTGACCCATATCGGTGCGGCCGTCGGAATTGGCCTGCACCACGATCCGGCGGCGGCCGTTCTCGCGCAGGATCTGGTTCGGCCCGTCGGTCTCGCGGATATCGGCGATCTCGCGGGCCGGCACCCAGCCCGACGGCGTCTCGATCAGCAGGTCGCCGAGGGCCTGCGGGCCGCGCCGGCCTTCGGGCAGGCGCAGGGTGACGTCGAAGCGGCGCGGCCCGTCGGCGATGGTCGAGAGCGTGCGCCCGTTGGCGAGCCGGGCGATGGTCTCGACCACGTTGGACGGCGAGACGCCGTAAAGCGCCGCACGACCGTAATCGACGCGGATGTCGAGCTGCGGAATGCGCACCTGCCGCTCGACCTGAAGATCAGCGACGCCGGGCACCTCAGCCGCAATCGTCTCGCGAAGAGTCTCGGCGGCGGCGCGCAGGGTGTCGAGGTCGTCGCCGAACAGCTTGAGGGCGATCTCGGCGCGCACGCCCGAGAGCATGTGGTCGAGCCGGTGCGAGATCGGCTGGCCGACATTGACCGTCAGCGGCAGCACAGCGAGCCGCTCGCGGATCTCGGCGATCACCGTCTCGCGGGGCCGGCCGGCCTTCAGCCGCACTTCGAGATCGGAGGAGTGGACGCCTTCCGCGTGCTCGTCGAGTTCGGCCCGGCCGGTGCGGCGTCCCACGGTCGCCACCTCGGGCAGATCGAGGAGGAGGCGCTCGGCGATGGCGCCGACGCGGCTGCTCTCGGCCAGCGAGATGCCGGGGCGGAAGGTGGCGTTGATGGTGAGCGAGCCCTCGTTGAAGGCCGGCAGGAAGGTCCGCGGCAACTGCGCCGCCGAGACGCCCGCCGCGACGACGCTGAGGGCGACGCCCGTGACCAGCACCCGCGGATGGGCGAGGGCGTGCCGGAGCAGCGCGGCATTGCCGGCCTTGAGGCGGCGCACCAGGGCCGGCTCATGCTCGGCGAGGCTCTTCATGCCCGGAAGCAGCCAGGAGGCCAGCACCGGCGTCAGCGTGACGGAAACCAGAAGGCTCGCGAGGATCGCGACGATGTAGGCTTGGCCGAGCGGCGCGAACAGCCGCCCCTCGATGCCGGAGAGGGCGAACAGCGGCACGAAGACGAGGACGATGATCGCCGTGGCGTAGACGATGCCGGAGCGCACCTCGCTGGAGGCGGCGACCACTACGTCGAAGACGCTGCGGGGCGAGCCCTCGGCTCGATTCTCGCGGAGCCGCCGGAAGATGTTCTCGACATCGACGACCGCGTCGTCGACCAGTTCGCCGATGGCGATGGCGAGCCCCCCGAGGGTCATGGTGTTGATCGAGAAGCCGAGCGCCCAGAACACCAAAGCCGTGGTCAGGATCGAGACCGGGATCGCGGTGAGCGAGATCAGCGTGGTGCGCGCGTTCATCAGGAAGGCGAACAGCACCACGGCCACCACCGCCACGGCCTCCAGCAGCACCCGCTCGACATTGGCGAGCGAGGTTTCGATGAAGTCCGCCTGCCGGAACAGGATTTTCTGCGCGTCCATCCCCTGCGGCAGGGTAGGGGCGATCTCCCGCAAGGCCGCCTCGACGGCCTGCGTCAGGCGCACCGTATCGACGCCGGGCTGCTTCTCGACGGAGAGAATCACCGCCGGCTCGCCGCGATAGCCGCCATCGCCCCGCTTGGGCCGCGCCGCGAAGGCCACGTCGGCGATCTGGCGCAGATAGACCCGGCCCTCCATCGCCGGATTGCCGGTGCCGGGCAGGTCGGCCGCCGCGGTCGCCCCTTGCGGACCGGTCGGAATCACGAGGCTGCGCAGATCCTCCAGGCTCACGGTGCGGCCGATGTTGCGGATCAGGATCTCGCGGGCATTGGCGTCGGCGAACCCGCCGCCGGCATTGGTGCCGAAGCCGGACAGGGCGTTCGCCAGCGCTTCGTTGCTGACGCCGAGCGCCCGCATCGCCGCCGGGTTGGGGCTGACCCGGAACTGGCGCACCTCGCCGCCGATCGGGATCACCTGCGCCACGCCCGGAATCGAGAGCAGACGCGGCCGGAGGATGAAGTCGGCGGTCTCGCGGACCTGCATCGGGCTCGCCTGCTCGCTCGTCACCGCCACGAGCAGGATGCCGCCCATGATCGAGGCGACCGGGCCCATCTGCGGCACGACGCCCGTCGGCAGTTCCGAGCGCACCAGGGCGAGGCGCTCGGCCACGAATTGACGGTCGCGGTAGAGGTCGGTGTCCCAGCCGAACTCGACGGTGACGATGGACAGCCCCGCGCTCGATACCGAGCGGACCCGCGTGACGCCGGGCAGACCGTTCATCCGCGTCTCGATGGGATAGGTGACGAGCTGTTCGACCTCGGGCGGGGCGTAGCCCTCCGCCTCCGTCATCACCGTGACGGTGGGGCGGTTGAGGTCGGGCAGAACATCGACGGGGAGGCGCGTGAGCGCGAGGCCGCCGGCCAGCACGAGACCGAGGCAGAGTGCGAGGACCAGCGCCCGGTTGAGCAGGGCGTTGCGGACGAGGAGGGCGAACATGGCGCGTCTCCCCTCAGCGGACCTGATCGAGCAGTTCGGCGCCCTGTACGACGACGCGTCGTCCGGCCCCGAGGCCGCCGGCAACGATCACGTGCTCGGCGTCGAGCGGCTCGACCCGCACGGGCCGCGGTTCGAACCGCTCGGCGGCGACGTGCTCGTAGACGACCGCGCCACCCTCGGTGCGGACGAGGCCCGACCGCGGCACGGCAAGGCCGGCGAGCGTTTCGCCGGTCGGGGCCAGCACGGTGACGAACTGGCCGAGCCGCACGCCCTCGGCCGAACCCGTGATGGCGAATTGCACCGGCACCGCCTGATTGCGGTCGGCGAGGCCGGCTCCGCGGGAGGCCAGCGCCAGGGTGCGCCCATCGGGCAGCCGCGCCGTGGCGGCGGCGCCGGGTTCCAGTCCGACGAAGCTCAGGGCCTCGACATAGAGTTTGTCCGGATCGACGATGCGGAACACCATCGTGCCCGGCGCGGCCATCTGGCCCGCCACCGCAGCCCGCTCGGCGACGACGCCATCGACGGGGGCGACGAGCTCCTCCGGTGCGCGTCGGATCGTGTCGAGGGCCGCGCGGCGGTCCTTCAGGCCGGACAGTTCGGCGCGAGCATCCTCCAGCGCGGTCTGCGCCACGGCACCGGTGGTGGCGAGGCGCTCGTAGCGAGCGACCTTGCGCCCGGTGATGGCGATCTGCTGGTCGAGATCGCCTTGGGTCTGGCGCATGTCGGAGAGGTCCACCGCCTGGACCGGCGGCGTCACGGTGGCGAGCACGTCGCCCCTGCGGACCCGCGCGCCGAGATTCGGGAAGCCGCCGGGCGGGGGCGCGAGGCGTCCGCCGACGGAGGATTGCACCACGCCGCTGGCGTTCGGATCGGCGATGACGCGCCCCGGCAACTCGACCGTGCGGCGATGCTCGGCGACGGTGGTCACGCCGGTTCGCAGCGCGAGCAGGCGCTGCGCCGATTTCGGGACGAACACCGCCCCGTCCGGCAGGCGCCGGGCGCGCTCGAGGCTCGAGGCCGAAGGCGCGGTGAGCGCCGCCCCCTGCACCGGGGCGCTCTCGTTCGCGTCGTGCCCCTCATGGGCGAGTGCGGCCGTGCCGAGAATCAGCGTCACGGTGAGGGCGAGGATGGCGAGAGCCGGCAGGGCACGGCGCGCGCGCAGCAGCATGATGCAGGCGAGCCCGAGCAGAAAGCCGCCCCCAGCGGCGCCGACCGGCCCCTGATGCGTGAGGTGATGGCGCAGGTTGGCGAGCCATGCCGGCGCCGGCGCCGGGACGGCCGCGGCGGGCGCTGCCTGTTCGGGAAGGTGAAGTTCGAGGGCGAGCACGTCTGTCGTGCCCCCGGCGGTCACGGTGGCGAGAAGATCGTGCCGCCGCCCGCGCGCCAGCCACGGCGCCGCGATCTCGTAGACACCGTCACCGACAGCCTTCGCCTCGACGGTGCCGTCGGGCGTCTCGACGTCGATGTCGGCGCCCGTCACCGGCTCGTTGGTGGCGAAGCGATCGAGATAGAGCCGGACCCGGTCACCTGCGGCCACGGCCACGAGTTCGAAGTCGGTCGAGACCGCCTCGGCCCGGGGTGCGGCCTGCGCCGGGGGGGCCGGTGCCTGGGCGCCGTGGCTGTGCCCCTCGTGCGCCCGTGCGTTGCCGCCCGTAGCCGCTCCGGCCACGAGCGCGAGCGAAACGACCAGCGCCTGGAGCACCGTCGTGAAACGGATGAACATGTCGAACGAAACCTTCGCCGGAGAAGCAACGACGTCATCCGGCCGCGAGCGGGCCGGATGAGCTGAGGCGTCAGGCGAGGGGTCTGGGGGGTTCGATCTGCGCCTCGGGCACGATACCCGACAGGCATGGTCCGTCCCGCGTCGGCGCGGGATCGCGCGCGGCAGCCGAGGGCAGGATGGGACCCGGCGAGGGGGCGAGTCCGGTGGCGCAGCAGGATGACGGCGCGTGTCCGCACAGGCCGCCGGCCAGGCACGCGGCGCAAGCGCAGGCCAGTCGCGCCGTCGCGACGACCGGAACGACGCCCTTCCGAACGAACGAGGCCAGTCCCGCGAACCGCACCGCCGCAGCGGAGAGGGCCGACAGGTCGAAGGCCGCGACGTCCGTCACCGCCGCGGCTGCGGGCTGCGACCCGTGTCCATGGGCGCCGTGCGCTTGCGCGCCGGACGGCAGCAGCGCCGCGGCGATCGATAGGATCACCGCTGCCAGCCAGAGCGCTATGGGTCGAGCGGACTTCATTGCAGCCGCTGCATAGCACGGACGCGCCGCCGCAAACAGAGGTCGGCCGATCTCGCGAACCACCGAAGACCGGAGATCGGCAAACGCGACCCGCAGACGGGACGTTTCGGCAAGAGACGGGCGTCGATCAGTCCGGAGAGAACAGGTCAGGTCTCGGATCAGGGCGCGGCAGATCGTCTCGCGCAAGTTGTATCGTCGGCAACGTCGGTCTCGGGGGATCACCGTCTCGACCGATTCTCCGCTTCCGCAGAATTCCCAAATTTCGAGGTCGCGGCGGGGTTCGGTCGGCGCCTGTCCGCGATCCGTCCCGCTGTTGTGCCCGCTGTTGTAATTGTGAACACGAAGACGAACCGCTCGATCCGTCCATGGCTTAGAGGGAAGACGGCCGGCGCGGCGGCGCCCGCATCGCCCGGGGCCTGCCGTGGGAAAGGTCCAGCTCTGATCCACCACTGGACCGTGCGAGCTTGCCTTCCATTTAACCTTCTACGCTTTGTCGGCAACGATGGACTTGAGTGCACCCTCCTCAATACCCACAAGCCTGACGTAGTTTTTTAAATTCTTCCCTTGCATGTTTGCGCATCACGTATGATCTTGGCGCCCGGGGGCTCCGGAACGGACAAGCAGAATGACAGAAGAAAACCAAAAATCGTTCAACGATTTCGTCGAGTTGGCGAGCGATATCGTCTCGTCCTACGTGTCGAATAACTCAGTGCCGGCGTCCGAGCTTCCGGGCCTGATCATCAACGTGCACGCCGCCCTGACCGGGTTGAGCAGTCCCGAGACCGCCGCCGCTCCGGCCGAGGAAGTGATCGAGAAGCCGTCTTCCGGGCAGATCCGCAAGTCCGTCACGCCGGACGCGATCATCTCCTTCATCGACGGCAAGCCCTACAAGACGCTTAAGCGCCATCTCGGCACCCACGGCCTCGATCCCTACTCGTACCGTCAGCGCTACGGCCTGCCGAACGACTACCCGATGGTCGCGCCGAACTACGCCGCACAGCGCTCCGCGCTCGCCAAGTCGATCGGCCTCGGCCGTCCGGGCGGCCGCATCGAGGAAGAGGCGCCGGCGCCCGAGCCGAAATCCCGTTCGCGCCAGAAGGTCGCCTGATTCGACGCTCGCCGCTGTGACGAACGGCCGGACGCGCCGTTCGTGAAACCTTTGCCTTCGGCGAGCGTCAACCGCATGATCGAGGTGACGAGCGGTCCCTTCGTCCGCTCCGGCGGCGAGCCGCCCCAAGGACATGCGATGGCGCGTTTGGCGACCCTTCTTCTGGACATTGCCGGCACGACCTGTGCGCTGCCGCGGGCCGAGATCCGCGAGATCCTCCCGCTGCCGCGCCTGCACGCGCCGCCGACTGCGGGTGGCCCCCTCGCCGGCTTCCTCAACCTGGCCAGCGAGCCGGTGCCCGTCATCGACCTCGCCGCCCTGTTCGAGCTGCGCCCGGCGGGCGGCGGGGACCGTGCGTCCCTGGACGATCCGTACCGGCATGTCCTGCTGGCGCGCCAGGGCGGCATCGCCTTCCTCGTGGACCGGGCGCTCGACCTGGTCCAGGTCGAGTCCGAGAGCCTGCGGCCGGTCGAATCCGCCCGCAGCCTGAACGGCTGCGTCGTCGGCGAGTTCGCGCGCGGCGATCGGCTCGTGCATCTCCTGTCGCTCGACCGCATCCTGACGCTCGAGGAGCGGACCCGGCTCGACGCGCTGACGCGGCAGGCGACGGCGCGGCTCGCCCGGTTCGAGCCGGACGGGGCGCGCGCCCTCTGAGGCCCCGGTCGTGACGGATTCCGCCGAGCGGGCCCGTCGCGCCGCGGGCGCGATGGCCGATCCCGGTTTTCCCGCTCTCAAGGAGCGGGTGATCGCCCGCACCGGGCACAATTACTACGAGGACAAGGACGACCTGCTCTACGACCGCCTGCGCAAGCGGATGCGGATATGCGGGGTCGGCGACTGCACCGCCTATCGCGTCCTGCTCGAAGGCGCCGCCGGACGGGACGAATGGGCGGCGCTCGAGGCCGAGATCACCATCGGCGAGACCTTCTTCTTTCGCTACGCCGAGCAGTTCGCCGCCTTGCGCAGGACCATCCTGCCGGAGCTGATCGCGGCCCGCGGCGAGCTCCGCCGCCTGCGAATCTGGAGCGCGGGCTGCTCGACCGGGGCGGAGCCCTATTCGCTGGCCATCCTCGTTCACGACCTGCTCGGCGAGGCGCTCGCCGACTGGTCGGTGACGATCCTCGGCACCGATCTCAGCGCGGCGGCGCTCGCCACCGCCCGCGCGGCGGAGTTCGGCCCCTGGGCCCTGCGCACCCTGGACACCGAAGAGCGCGCGCGCTGGTTTCGCCGTACCCCGGCACGGCCGGGCCTGCCGCATGGCGGCTACGCCCTGCGCCCGGCCTTCCGGCGGATGGTGCGCTTCGAGCGGCAGAACCTGTTGGGCCTGATCGACGGAAGCGACCGGATCCAGGGCAGCTTCGACCTGATCCTGTGCCGCAACGTGCTGATCTATTTCAGTCCGGATCATGTGAATCGCATCGTCCGGGCCCTGGGCGAGCGGCTCGACGCGCGGGGCTGGCTCCTGATCGGCCATGCCGAGCCGAACCCCACCTTTTCGCAATGGCTCCAGCCCGTGGCCCTGCCGGGAACGGTCGCCTATCGCCCGATCGATACGCCGACGACCGAGCAGCCACCGGTCCTCGTGCCGGCGCGTCCGGACGCGGTGCCGATCCCGCTCACCCCGCTGCCCGCGTTCGTGGCGGTGGAACCGGCAGCGCCCATGCCGGAGCCGATCGGAATCCCCATCCCGCTCCCGGCGGAGCCCGCCACGGAGCATCCCCTGTCGCCGGGCGATCTCCTGGCCGAGATCCGCGTCCTGGCGGATTCGGGCGAAACCGCGCGGGCGTGGCGCCGGCTGCATGAGGAGATCGAGAGCTACGCCACCGATCCGGCCCTGCGCTACTACGAGGGCCTGCTCGCGCTCGACCTCGGAAGGGAACGGGAGGCCGAACGCGCCCTGCGCGGAGCGTTGTTCCTCGACCGCGGCTTCGTCATGGCCCATTTCCAGCTCGGCTTGCTGCTCGCCCGTGCCGGACGCCGGGGTGAGGCTGCCCGCGCCCTCGACAATGCCCTGCGCCTCGCGCAAGGACTGTCGCCCGAAACGATCCTGCCGGAGGGAGACGGAGTGAGCGCCGCACGCTTGGCCGAGAGCGCCCGCCGCGCCCTGGCCGGAATCACGGTGAGCGAGGCATGAAGATCGGCCTCACCGCGGGGGCGGACCCGAAGGCGCGCACGGCCGCGCTGCTCGATGCGCGTGCCGCCGCGCTCGCCGGCCGCGCTGCCGGCGCCGAACAGGCGGTCGAGACGACAGCCTATCTCGTCTGCGCCTGCGGTGCCGAGCGCTACGGCCTGCCGCTCGCGGCGGTGGCGGGCGTCACGCCCGAGCGCCCCTGCACCGGCCTGCCCGGCGCACCGCCCGCCCTGCGCGGGATCACGGCGGTGGCGGGCGTGATCGTCAGCGTGCTCGATCTCGCCGCCTGCCTCGGGCTCGACCGTGACGGCGACGAGAGCGGCCACGTGGTGCATCTGCGGGCGCAGGAGCCGCCGATCGCCCTCGCGGTCGACCGCGTCCTCGGCATCGCGCGGATCGAGCCCGGCTTGGCGCGATCGGTGAACGAACCGGAAAGCCTGGGACGCGGCCCGCTTTCGGGCTATGCACCGCCCGGCTCGGACAGGACGGGCGACATCCGCGAGGGATTCTCCCTCATCGATGTGCCGACCCTGCTCACCCGCCACACGACCTGAGTGCCGCAGGTCGGCCTTCCTCTCCCCGCACCGTCTGCCGGAGCCTAGTCGCCCGTGTCGCTCTCGATCGGAAAACGCATCCTCCTCGGCTTCGTCGCGGCCAGCCTGATCGTCGCGGCCTTGGGCGCCTACGCCCTGCGCCAGATCGGCAGCGTGCGCGACATGACCGACCTGATCGTGACCCGCGACGTCGGCGTACTGCGCCAGCTCGACGACCTCGGCAACGTCGCCCGCAATATGGGCCTCGTACGGCGCAACGCGGTGATTGCCGTCCTGACGCAGGGACAGGGCAACAGCGCTTCCCCGTCGACCCGGCAGGACGACTTCCTGGGGAGCTGGCGGCAGAACGTGGCGGAGCTGGAGCGGCTGCTCAACACCATCGCCAGCGAGGTGAAGGAGTATCAATCCACCGCCCTCTCCGCCGAGCGCGTGGCCGCCTGGAACCGCCTCGGCAGCGTCTTCACCGAGACCGGCGAGGCGTTCCGTCTGGTCCGCAGCGCCAGCGAACAGCAGCTGCGCGCCGTGGACGCCCGGGACATCGCCACGGTCGAGACGCGGAACGACGAGGTCAACCGGCTTCACGACGGCCTGCTGCGCAGCATCGCCAACGCCCGCACGGCGCTGGACGGCGTCATCGCGGCCGGCCAGCACAGCGTGAGCGAAATCTACCGCAACAGTCTCCTCTCCGTGGCGATCACGGTCGCCGCCTCGATCCTGCTGTCGATCCTCGTCACGGCGCTGATCAGCCGCGCCGTGGTCCGCCCGCTGGAGGACGTGATGCGCTTCGTCGCGCAGATCGGCGCGGGCGACCTGACGGGGCGCCTGAACCGGACCGGCAACGACGAGATCGGGCGGCTCGGCGACACGCTGAACGGGATGGTGGCCGGCCTGTCCGACCTCGCCCGGACCAACCGCGCCGCCACCGCCGACCTGAACGCCGCGGCGGCGGAGATCCGTGCCTCGGCCCAGGAGCAGGCGGCGAGCGTCGAGGAGCAGTTCGCCGCGGTACAGGAGACGGCGGCGACGGTCGACGAGATCACCCATTCCGGCGCGCAGATCTCGAAGCGCGCCACCGAGGTGATCGCTACGGCGCAAGCTGCGGCGCAGACCGCTCGCTCGGGCCTGCGCGCCGCCACCGACACCGCCAAGGCGATGGAATCGATCCGCGAGCAGGGCGAAGCGGTCGCTGGCAACATCGTGGCGCTCTCCGAGAAGACGCAGGCGATCGGCGAGATCATCGTCACCGTCAACGACATCTCCGAGCGCACCCACCTGCTCGCCCTCAACGCCGCCATCGAGGCGGCGGCGGCGGGCGAGAGCGGTCGCAGCTTCGCCGTCGTCGCCTCGGAGATGAAGCTGCTCGCCGATCAGGCGAAGGGCGCCACAGCCCAGGTGCGCGGCATCCTCGGGGAGATCCAGCGCGGCATCAACGCCTCGGTGATGCTCACAGAGGAGGCGGTCAAGCGCGCCGCTGCCGGCAAGAACCGCACCGATTCGACCGTGCGCACGATCGAGGAGATGGCCGCTCGGGTGGAGGAGGGCGTGCAGACCTTCCAGCAGATCGTGGCCTCGACCAACCAGCAGCAGCTCGGCATCGAGCAGGTGATGGGGGCGCTCCAGAACATCCGGCAGGCGAGCCAGCAGACGGCCGCGGGCACCCGGGAGGTCGAGACCGCCTCGGCGAACCTGACCGAGCTGGCGCAGGGACTGATGGCGCTGGCCGAGCGCTACCGGCTCTAGCGGTCCGCAAGAACGTCGCGCCGCATGGATATCCGCCAGCAGCTTCTCGCCGCCTTCGAGATCGAGCACCGCGAGCACCTCGACGCGATCCGCGCCGCCCTCGCGGCCGAGGGGCCGGTCGATTGGCACGACGTGTTCCGCCGGGCCCACAGCCTGAAGGGGGCGGCGCGCGCCGTCGACCTGCCCCCGGTGGAGGCGGTCTCGCACCAGCTCGAAACCCTGTTCGAACGCATCAGCACCGGACAGCGACCCCTCGACCGGGAGGCGCGGGCCGCGACCCATCTCGCCCTCGACCGGATCGAGGCCTTCGTCGCGGCGAGCGCCGCGGGCGGGGCGGTGATGCCGAAGGACGCGCTGGCGGCGCTCGAGGCCTGCCTCGATCCGGACGTCGCGGCGCCGGCTCCCGCCGAGCCCGCTCCCACGGCGGCCCCCACGGTCGCGGCTCCAGCCACGACTTCGGCCGCTGCTCCCGCCGCTGCCCCGGAAGCGGCGGCCGAGCCCGCCCAGGCGGTGCTGCGGGTTCCGGCGTCGGCCGTCGAATCGCTGTCGCGGGCCAGTCACGGCCTCTGGGCAGCCTTGCCGGGCCAGACCGCCACCGCCGAGCGCATCGCTCGGCTGTCGGTCCATGCGGGCGAGCTGCGCCGCCGCTCGGAAGCCGCCCGCCGCGCGCCCGTCGCAGGCCCCGCCTACGGGGCGGCGACGGAGACGGAGAGCGAGACGGCGGCGCTACGGCGGACGCTGGCCGAGATCGAGACCGGACTCGCCGCCCTGGCGCGCGAGGCGTCCGATCTCGCTCAAGGCCACAAGGCCGCGGTTCTCTCGGTGGAGACCGCCGCCCGCCGCCTGCGGGAGGAGACCGAGCGCCTCGCCCTCGTTCCCGCCGAGACGGTGTTCGGCGGCCTCGCCCGCGCGGTGCGCGACATGGCTCGCACAGACGGCCGGGAGGTCGAGGTCACGACCCGCGGGCTCGACCTGCCGGTGGACCGGGCGATGCTCCAGGCCCTCAAGGATCCGGTGCTGCACGCGCTTCGCAACGCGTTGAGCCACGGTGCGGACTCTCCCGAGTCCCGCCAGCGGCAGGGGAAGCCGGCCGCTCTGACGATCGGACTCACCGTCGAGGCGCAGGGCGGGCGGCTCGTCCTCGGCATCCACGACGACGGACGCGGTCCCGACCTCGCCGCCATCGAGGCGACGGGCCGTGCCCGTGGCCTGATCGCGCCGGGCGAGAGTCTCGACGCGGACGCCCTCCTCGCCCTGCCGTTCGAGCCGGGTTTCTCCACCGCGGGCGCGGTCGATGCCCTGTCGGGCCGGGGCATGGGCCTGTCGGTGGTGGCTGAGGTTGCCCGCTCCCTGCACGGGCAGGTGCAGCTCGCCCGCCGTCATCCGCACGGCACCTCGCTGATCCTGACGCTCCCCCTCTCGGCGGCGCGGCGGCCGGTGCTGATCGTCGCGGCCGGGGGCACCCGCTACGCCCTGCCGAGCGGGGCGGCGGAAGCGCTCTCGCGGCTCGAACCCGGGGCTTTGTCCACGGTCGGAGGCCGCCCGGTGGCGCAGGTGGCGGGGGAGGACGGCGAGACCGTCACGCTGCCCGTGGCCGAACTCGGCGACCTGCTCGGGCTCGGATCGGGCCGTCCGGACGGCGCGACCATTCCGGTCGTGCGCCTGCGCGGCACCCGCGGGCGCTGCCTGCTCGCGGTCGAGCGTCTGGAGGAGGTGCGCACGCTGCTCGTCTTGCCCGCGCCGCCGATCGGCAGCGATCCGGCCCTGATTACCGGAACCGTGATTCTCGGCACTGACACGCCCGTCCTCGTCCTCGACCCCGACGGGCTCATCGACCGGCTCGGCCGCGCCGGTCCGCGGGCCCTGCGGTCTCCGTCGAAAGCAGGGGAAGACGGCGGCGGAACGATCCCGGAAAAGCGACGTTCGACGATTCTTGTCGTGGACGACTCGATCACGACCCGCACTCTGGAGAAGAGCATCTTGGAAGCGGCGGGCTACCGCGTGATCGTCTGCGTCGATGGGCAGGAGGCGCTCGACCGCCTTCGGGCGCGCATCGAGCCGGTCGATCTCGTCGTCGCGGACGTCGAGATGCCGCGGCTGACCGGCTTCGGCCTCGTCGAGGCGTTGCGGGCGGAGGAGGATTTCGCCCGCCTTCCGATCGTGCTGATGACCTCGCGGGGCGACGAGGAGGACGTGGCGAAGGGCTTGGAACTCGGCGCCGATGCTTATCTCACGAAGCAGAAATTCGATCAGCGCGAACTCCTGGATACCATCGGTCAGTTGCTGTGAGCGGAGAGGCTGAGAATCCGCGCGTGCGCGTGCTGATTGTCGAGGATTCGCTCGTGGTGCGGATCCTCCTCACGCACATCATCGCCCGCGATCCGCGCCTGGAACTCGCCGGCGCGGTGGAGTCCGGCGAGGCGGCGCTGGCCGCGATCGAGACCGTGCGGCCCGATGTGATCTCCATGGATATCCGCCTGCCCGGCATCGACGGGCTGGAGACGACGCGCCGGATCATGGCGAGCCGGCCGACGCCGATCGTGGTGATCGCGGACTCGGTCGAGGATTCCTCGCTCAAGATCTCGATGAACGCGCTCAGGGCCGGTGCGCTCTCGGTGGTCGAGAAGCCGGTCGCCACCACCAATGACGGCTACGAGGCGGTGGCCGGGCAGATCTGCACGCAACTGCGCATCATGGCCGCCGTCCCGGTGATCCGCCGCCGGCCGATCGGCGCGGAGTGGAACGCGCGCAGGACCGGACCGGCGCCGGAGCCGCTGCCGACGATCGAGCCCGACGCCGCGCCGAGCGTGCTGGCGGTCGCGGCCTCCACCGGTGGCCCGCCGGCCCTGGCCAAGGTGATCGGCGGGCTCGCGGCGGATTTCCCGCTCCCCGTGCTGCTCGTCCAGCATATGGGCGCGGCCTTCATGGACGGCTTCGCGAACTGGCTCGACGGTGTGGTGCCGCTCTCCGTCGGCGTGGCGCGGGACGGGCAGTCGATGCAGGCCGGCCACGTCTACGTCGCCCCCGGCGACCGGCATCTCGAACTCGGCGCGAACGGAACGCTGCGGGTGAGTGACGCCGCTCCCGTCGGCGGCCAGCGCCCGGCGGCGACGGTGCTGTTCCGTTCCGTCGCCCGGCAGGCCGGCGCGCAGGGCATCGGCGTCCTGCTCACGGGCATGGGCGAGGACGGCGCGCAGGGCCTCCTCGACATGCGCAGGGCCGGCGCCGCCACGGTGGCGGAGCATGAGAGCAGCGCCGTCGTCTACGGCATGCCCGCGGCGGCGGTGCGGCTCAACGCGGCCGCCCGCGTGCTGCCCGTCGATCAGGTAGCGCCCCATCTCGTGCGTCTCGCGCAGAGGAAGCCGGCATGACCGCGTCCCCGAGCCCCGTGCCGGGCCACCGGCTGCTGCTGGTGGAGGATTCGGAGACGCAGGCCCTGGAACTGCGCCTCCAGCTCGAGGCGCAGGGCTTTGCCGTGCAGCGCTGCGCCACGGCGGAGGCGGCGCTCGACCTGCTGAACACCGACCTTCCCGACCTCGTCGTCGCCGACCATCACCTGCCCGGCATGAACGGCGACGAGTTCACCCGGCAGATGCGCCTGTCGCTGCGCACCCGGGCGCTGCCGGTGGTGATGCTCACCAGCGCCCGCAACGGCGAGCGCCACGGCTTCGAGAGCGGCGCCGACGCCTATGTCGAGAAATCGGCCGACCGCGACCTGCTGGTGCTGCGCATCCGCGCCCTGCTGCGCGAGCGCCGGGGCGGGACGGCGGAGGGGCCGTCGGGCGCCGCCTTCCGCCGCGGCCGGGTGCTGATCGTCGATGGCAGCGCCACCTATCGCGCCTTCTTCACCGGGCTCCTCACCCAGGAGGGCCACACGGTGGTGGCCGCCGCCGACCGCTCGGCGGCGCTCGCCGCCCTCGACGAGCCGGGCGCCGCGTTCGATTGCGTCACCCTCGACCTCGTCGGCAGCGCCTATGACGGCATCGCGCTCTGCACCGAGATCGCCGAGCGCCGCCTGAAGGCGACGGAGGCCGCGGGCCAAGCCTTTCCCCTGGTCGGGATGGCCGGCGACAAGCCGGACAAGAGCCTGCTTGTCGCCGCCTTCGCTGCGGGCGCCGACGACGTGGTGTCGAAGGCCGACGGCGAGGTGCTGGCGATGCGGGTGCGCGGCCTCGTGCGCCGCCGCCTGCTGGAGGAGGACAACCGCCGCATCTCCGGCGAGTTCGGCGACCGCGAGCGCGCGGTCGAGCGCGCCCGCGCCGAGGCCGAGGCGGCCGCCGCCCGCGCCGCGCTCGCCGACGCGCTGGAACAGGCCAACCGCGATCTGGAGGACGCCAACCGAAAGCTGACGGAGGCGCAGGCCAAGCTGGTCCAGGCCGCGAAGATGGCCTCCCTCGGCGAGCTGGTCGCGGGCATCGCCCACGAGATCAACAACCCGCTCGCCTTCATCCTGGCCCATCAGGGCACGGTGGAGCGCCTGCTCGGCGAGTTGCCCCCGCCCGAGGCGCCGGAGGGGCAGCGCGCCCTGACCAAGGCCCGCGATCGGGTCGGCTCGATGCGGCTCGGCCTGACCCGCATCCAGGATCTCGTCCTCAACCTGCGCAAGTTCTCGCGGCTCGACGAGGGCGAGCGCGGCCTCGTCAACGTGCCGGAGGCCATCGAGACGGTTCTGGCGCTGATCCAGCACAAGCTCGGCACCCGCATCCACGTGCACCGCGACTTCTCCGGCCGACCGGAGATTTCGTGCACGCCGGCCCTGCTCAATCAGGTCGTGATGAACATCCTCGGCAATGCCGCGGACGCCGTCCACGGCGAGGGCACCATCACGGTTGCAACCTATTCCGATGCGGAGACCGACGTGATCCGCATCAGCGATACGGGGCCCGGCATTCCCGAGGATCTACGCGAAAAGATCTTCGAGCCGTTCTTCACGACGAAGCCGGTCGGATCGGGGACGGGACTCGGCTTGGCGATTGCGTACAGCGTCGTTCAGGCGCATAGCGGCTCGCTGACCGTGGAGACGGCGCCGGGCGGCGGCGCGAGCTTCGTCATCGGCATTCCGAGGCAACCGGCACCGGTATGAGCAAAGGCACGATCCTGGCCGTCGATGACGAGCCGGACATCCTGATCGCTCTGGAGGACCTGTTCGAGGACGAGTACCGGGTGCTCACCTCGGCCAAGCCCGAGGAAGCGCTCGACATCCTGCGCGCCGACCCCGACATCGCCGTCGTGGTCTCCGACCAGCGCATGCCCGGCATGACCGGCGACGCCCTCCTCGCCGAGGCCCGCAGCTTCCACGAGGCGCAGGCGATCCTGCTCACCGGCTACGCCGACATCTCGGCAGTGATCGCGGCGCTCAACCGCGGCGGCATTATCGGTTACGTCGCCAAGCCCTGGGATCCGACGCTCCTGCGCGCCACGGTGCGCAACGCTTACGAGCGCCACCGCCTCGGCCGGGATCTCGCCACCGAGCGCGCCCTGCTGCGCGGTCTGCTCGACCACGCCGAAGAAGCGATCTCGTTCAAGGACGCGCAGGGCCGCTTCGTGCGCCTGAACGCGCGCAAGGCCGGCGTCGTCGGCAGCGCGGTCGAGGATTGCCTCGGCCGGACCGAACTTGAGGTCGCTGACACGCCCGAAGCCCGCGAGGCGGAGGCCGCGGACCGGCGCGCGATCGCGGCCGGGGAGGCGGGCTCGACGGTGATCGCCCGCGGCGCGCTCGGCGCCGAGCGCTGGTCGCACGTCATCCGCGTTCCGATCCGCGGTGGCGCCGGCGAGGTCACGCATCTCGCCACCATCGAGCGGGACGTCACCGAGCAGAAGAGCCTGGAGGCGCGGCTGCGCCAATCCGACAAGATGCAGGCGCTCGGCACGCTGGCCGGCGGCATCGCCCACGATTTCAACAACCTGCTGACCGCCATTCTCGGCAGCCTGGAACTGGTGGGCCCGAAGATCGCCGACCAGCCGCGGGTCAAACGCCTCGTGGACAACGCCACCGGCGCCGCGCAGCGCGGTTCGGCCCTGACCAAACGCCTCCTGAGCTTCAGCCGCTCCAACGACGCCCATGCGCGGCCCGTCGATCCGAACGCGCTGATCGAGGGGATGAGCGCGCTGTTCGGGTCGAGCCTCGGCAGCCTCGTGCGGGTCGAGCGCGACCTCGAACCCGGCATGCCCTTCGCCCTGGTCGATCCCGACCAGCTCGAACTCGCCGTGCTCAACCTCTGCATCAACGCCCGCGACGCGATGCCGGACGGCGGCACTGTCACCATCTCGACGCGCCGCGCCGAGATCCACGACGATCCCGACCTGAAACCCGGCACCTACGCGGTCGTCACCGTTGCCGACGAGGGGACCGGGATCCCGCCTGAGATCCTGGAGCGGGTGTGCGAGCCGTTCTTCACCACCAAGGCGGTCGGGCAGGGGACGGGCCTCGGGCTCGCCATGGTGTTCGGCCTCGCCCAGCAGGCGGGCGGGCGGCTGCGCATCACCAGCGAGGTCGGGCAGGGCACGCGGATCGAGCTCGCCCTGCCGCGGGCGGACGGCACCGTGGCGGGCAATGAGGAGCCGGTCGCGCCGACGGTGCCCGCGGCCGCCGTCCCCGCCCGCATCCTCGTCGTCGATGACGACCGCGAGGTCCGGCACGTCACCGCCTCGTTCCTCAACGATTTCGGCTACGATGAGACGGAGGCTGCCGACGGGCGCGCGGCGCTGGCCCTGATGGAGCAGGGCGAGCGCTTCGATCTCGTGGTGGCCGACCTCGCCATGCCGGGCATGACCGGCGTCGAACTCGCCGCCGCGATCCGCCAGCGCTTCTCCGGCGTGCCGGTCCTCCTGCTGACGGGCCACGCGGAGGCGGTTCAGATTCCCGCGGACCTGCCGGTGATGACGAAGCCCTTCGCCTCCGCCGAACTCGCCGCCCGCGTCTCGCAGCTTCTCGAAAACCCGACCTGACCGTCCCGGTCGTCGGACGATTTCGGGTGAAGCGTTCCTGCCACGCTCGGCAAACCCTTGCGCGCAAGGATTGCACTCCGCTTCGGCGAAGACGAAGATGACGACGCGCCGCCGCTGCTTCGGTGCGTGGAACAATCTTCTGAGAGGATGACCCTGATGGCGAGCGTCGATGTCGAGATGGTGAAGTGTGCGTGCCCGGATTGCGTCTGCGTGGTCTCGCTTTCGAAGGCGGTCACCCGCGACGACAAGGCCTTCTGCTGCGATGAGTGCGCCGAGGGCCACCCGGACCATGCCGGCTGCGATCACGCCGGCTGCAGCTGCCACGGCTGATCTTTTGACGGTATCGACCGCGGCGGTTCAGTTCGGCGCGGTCGTATCCGCCTTGGTCGCCCTCTTGTCGGTCGCCCTGGCGAGAAAGCGCATCAGCGCGTCGCGATCCTCGGCGCTGTTGATGGTCTGCTCGGGCATCCGTGTGCCCGGCGTGTAGCGCGCGGGCCCGACCTCGAACAGGCGGGCGACGGTCTCCGGAGTCCAGACGATGTCCATCGCCCTGAGCGCCTCCGAGTAGCGGTAGCCCGGAACGGCGGCGATGCGCCGGCCGAAAATCCCGGCAAGCGTCGGCCCGGCCCTCGGCGCCTCGTCGGGCGTGAGCGTGTGGCAGGCGACGCAGGCGCGGAACACCTCGGCACCGCGCTCGCCGTGGAAGGCAGCCAGGGCATCCGCCGGGCGAGGCATGGCGAGCGGGCCGATCGGCTCGCCGGTCGCCGCATTCCAGCGCCGCACGAGCCGGTCGCCGCCGCCGGTGACGAGTTCGCTTCCGTCCGGCCGCCATGCCACCGACCAAACCGGCAGGCCCGGCCCGACCAGCGTGAACAGGATCTTTCCGGTCGCCCGCTCGATCATCGCGACGGTACCTCCGGCGCTCGCCGCGGCGATCCGTGTGCCATCGGGCGAGGGCGCCAGCGCGATCACCGGGGCGGGGCCGAGTTCGACCTCTCCCCGCGTGCTTCCATCCTCGGCGAGAAATCGCACCGTCGCATCCGCTCCCGCGGCGGCGATCCGGCCATCAGCGGTGACGGCCAGCGCGCTGAGCGCACTCGGCAGCGTCGCGGTGACGACCGCCTCGCCCTCCCGCGTCCAGATCCTCACAGTGGCGTCCGCCCCAGCAGTGACCGGACGCCCGTCGGGCAGGAAGGCGACGGCGTTGACGTTGCCCTTGTGCCCTTCGAGCACCCGCGCCGCGCCGCCCATCAGCGGCCAGAGCCGGGCGGTACCGTCCCAGGCGGCGGAGGCGAGCACCGACCCGTCCGGCGCGACCGCAAGTCCGGCGACGGGCCCGGCATGGCCTTCGAGGACGCGCTCGGGTTCCGTCTGCCCCAGCCGCCACAGGGCGATGCGCCCGTCCTCCGAGGCGCTGGCGAAGCGCCCGTCCGGGAGCGCCGCGACCGCATTCACCGCGCCGTCATGGAAGCGCAGGACGCTCAAGGCCGCCCCGGTATCGAGCCCCCACACGATCGCGGCCTGATCGAACCCGCCGGAGACCGCGAGCCGGCCGTCACCCGTGATCGCGAGCGCACGCACCGGCCCGCCATGGCCGCGCATCTGCGCCGCTGCGGGAAGCACCAGCAGAAGGGCGGCGAACAGGCCGGAAATCCACGGACCCCGTATCGGCATCGGCACTCGGTTCTCTGATCGTGAGCGGCGGACCATACGCGAGCGATCGGAGCGGCGCCCGCCCGCAAGGGTGAGGGTTTGTGTCTCATGCTGCCCGATGCGCGCCGATGCGCCGGTGCCGATGGAGCGACGACCTTGATCCGCGCCCGGCGATGGCGCATCGCTCAGGCGATGAGACAGGAAGGCGCTCCACGCAACCACGCCGTTCCGCGCGCTGCGCCGTCGCGCGGGCGCTGAACCGTGCGCGCCGCCTCCGCCGCCCTGACGCCGCTCGCCGACGCCCTGGCCGGGCTGCGCCGCATCGCCGAGCCGGTCCCGCCGCGGGCCGTGCCGCTGGTTGGCGCGGCCGGGCGCATCGCCGCGACTGATGTTCTCGCTCCCGGCGACCTCCCGGCCGGTCTCACGGCCCTGCGCGACGGCTACGCCGTCGAGGCGGCGCAGCTCGGCGGCGCCTCGCCCTATGCGCCGGTCCTGCTGCCGCGCGAGCCGTCCTGGGTCGAAGCCGGCGACCGTCTGCCCGTTGGCGCCGATGCGGTGCTGCCCGCCGAAGGGCTGGAAGGCCGCGCCGCCGTAGCGGAGGTCGGCGCGGGTGAGGACTGCCGGATGGCGGGCGACGATCTCTCGCAGGGCGATCGACTCCTGACCGCGGGTCAGAGGATCGAGCCGCGCCATCTCCTCGCTCTTGCCGCCGCAGGATTGCCCGAGGTCGCGATCCGCGAGCCGCGCCTTCGCCTTGTCGTGACGGGCGCGCCCGAGCCGGACGCCCTCGCGCCGATGCTGACCGGCCTGATCGTCCAGGCGGGCGGCACGCCTGAGACGGTCGCGGCGCCGGACGATCCCGACGCGATCGCCCGCGCCCTCGCGGCCGAGGGGGCGGATGCGGTGTTCGTCCTCGGCGGCACCGGTTTCGGCCGCAGCGACCGCAGCGCCGAAGGGCTCGCCCGGGCCGGCCGTGTCCTGTCCCACGGCCTCGCCCTGCGGCCCGGCGAGACGGGAGGGCTCGGCGAGGCGGGGGGACGCCCGATCCTGCTCCTGCCCGGCCGTCCCGACGCGGCGCTTGCTGCCTTCCTGGCCCTCGGTCGGCCGCTGATCGCAGCCCTGGCGGGGGCGGTTGAGTCCTCCCTCCGGACCGCACCGCTTCGGCGCAAGGTCACTTCCATCGTCGGTCTTGCCGAGATCGTGTTCGTCCGCGCGCAGGGAGGCGAATTCGAACCGCTGGGCGGGGCCGATCTGCCGTTGCGACGGTTGATCGAGGCGGACGGGGCGGTGCTGGTGCCGCCGGAGCGGGAGGGTTACCCCGCAGGCAGCGAGGTCGAGATGGTGCTCCTGTGAGTGCGGAGATGAGCGCGGATCGCGAAGCCGAGTTCGCCCGGCGCCTCGCCGCGGCGGCACGGCAGGAACAGTTCCTGACGGTGATGAGTCGCGAGGCGGCGCTGGTCGCCTTCCGCGCCGCGGTGCCGCACGCGGCGCTGCCGCCCGAGACCGTGCCGCTGGCGCAGGCGCTCGGCCGGGTGCTGGCCGCGGATGTCGCCTCGCCCATCGACGTGCCCCCCTTCGACCGTGCGCTGGTGGACGGCTTCGCGGTCCGCGCCGCCGACACCGAGGGCGCCAACGCGGCGCGGCCCCGCCGGCTGGTCCTGAACCGCGAGATCCTGGCCTGCGGCGTCGCGCCGGCGCTACCCGTCGCCGCCGGCACCGCCACCCCGATCGCCACCGGCGGCATGATCCCGCGCGGGGCCGACGCGGTGGTGATGGTCGAACAGACCGAGTTCCTCGAGGACGCCCTTGCCATCGACGTGAGCGGTCCGGTCCGGCCCGGGCAGTTCCTCGGCTATGCCGGCGCCGACATGGCGTTCGGAGAGACGGTCCTGCGCAAGGGGACGGTGGTTACCGCCCGCGAGATCGGCATGCTCGCCGCCTGCGGGCTCGCCGAGATCGCTGTGGTGCGGCGCCCCCGCGTCGCCGTGCTCTCGACCGGCGATGAACTCATGGCGCCGGGCGAACAACTGCACCCGGGCGCGATCTACGATTCCAACGGCGCCATCGTCGCGGCCTCGGTCGCCGAGAACGGCGGCGAGTCGGTCGCTCTAGGCATCGTCCGCGACGACGAGGCGGCGCTCGAACGCGCCCTGCGCGATGCCCTCGCGCAAAGCGATCTCGTCGTGCTCTCGGGCGGCACCTCGAAGGGCGCGGGCGACGTCTCGCACCGCATCCTCTCGCGGCTCGGCGAGCCCGGCATCCTCGTCCACGGCGTGGCGCTCAAACCCGGCAAGCCGCTCTGCCTCGCCGTTGCCGAGGGCAAGGCGGTGGTGGTGCTGCCCGGCTTCCCGACCTCCGCGATGTTCACCTTCCACGAATTCGTGGTGCCGCTGGTGCGGGCCCTGGCGGGCTTGCCGCCGCGGGAGGAGACCGCGGTCCCGGCGCGCCTGCCGCAGCGCCTGACCTCCGAACTCGGCCGCACCGAATTCGTGATGGCCTCCCTCGCGCAAGGCGATGACGGTCTGGTCGCCCTGCCGCTGCCGAAGGGGTCGGGCTCCGTCACCGCCTTCTCCCAGGCCGACGGCTTCTTCGCCGTGCCCGCCGCCCGCTCCGGGCTCGAGGCCGGCGAGACGGTCTCCGTGGTGCGCCTCGGCGCCGGGCTGCGTCCGCCCGACCTTACGGTCATCGGCAGCCACTGCATCGGGCTCGACCGCGTCGTCGGGCTGCTGGCGGAGCGGGGGTTTCGCGCGCGCACGGTCTGGGTCGGCTCGGCCGGCGGGCTCGCGGCCCTGCGCCGGGGCGAATGCGATCTGGCCGCCATGCACCTGCTCGATCCCGAGACCGGCCGCTACAACGCGCCCTTCCTCGAACCCGGCATGACGCTCGCCCCCGGCTGGCGCCGGCTCCAGGGCGTGGTGTTCCGCGCCGGCGATCCCCGCTTCGACGGCCGCAGCGCCGAGGAGGCCGTCAGGACCGCGCTCGCCGACCCGGATTCGGTGATGGTCAACCGCAATGCCGGCTCCGGCACCCGGCTCCTCGTGGACGGCCTTATCGGCGCGGCCCGGCCGCCGGGCTTCTGGAACCAGCCGCGCTCGCACAACGCCGTTGCGGCGGCGGTGGCCCAGGGACGGGCCGATTGGGGCGTGGCGATCGCGAGCGTCGCGGAGGGCTACGGCCTCGGCTTCCTGCCCTTGGCGCAGGAGCATTACGACTTCGCCTACCGCACCGTCGACCGCGAAAGGCCCGCGCTCGCCGCCTTCCTGGCACTGCTCGGCACCGCAGAGGCCGACGCGGCCCTCGAAAGTCTGGGTTTCGAACCGGGGGCAGACGAAGCGTGAGCACCCTGCGCGTCATCGGTCTCGCGGGCTGGAGCGGGGCGGGCAAGACCACCTTGCTTGCACGCCTCGTTCCCGTGCTCGTCGCCCGCGGGGTGCGGGTGGCGACCCTCAAGCATGCCCACCACGCCTTCGACATCGACCAGCCGGGCAAGGATTCCTTCGTCCATCGGCAGGCGGGGGCGAGCGAGGTCATCATCTCCTCGGCCCGGCGCTGGGCGCAGATCCGCGAGGTCGAGGCAGAGGCGGAGGCCGCGCTGCCTGAATTGCTGCGGCGGCTCACGCCGAGCGGCCTCGCCCTGGTCGAGGGCTTCAAGCGCGAGGCGCATCCGAAGCTCGAAGTCTTTCGCGCCGCCAACGGCCGCCCGCCGCTGCACGCGCAGGATCCCCGCATCGTCGGCATCGCCAGCGACGTCCCCTTCCCGGAGGCGAGGGTGCCGGTGGTCGGGCTCGACGACATCGAGGGCGTCGCCCGTCTCGTGCTGGAGCGCGCCGAGGCCCTTGAAACGGTGCTCGCCCGGCTGGAAGGATCCTGAGCCATGGCACAGCTCACGGACGATTGCTTCGCCTTCGGGACGAAGCCGATGCGGATCGAGGAGGCGGTGGCGCTCATCGCCGAACGCTTCCCCGTAATCGCCGGCACCGAGACAGTGCCGCTCGGCCTCGCCGACGGCCGGATCGCCGCCGAGGACGTCTTCGCGGGGCACGACCTGCCGCCCTTCGCCAATGCGGCGGTCGACGGCTACGCGGTGCGCTTCGCCGACCTGAACCCGGAGACGGAGAGCGTGCTGCCGGTGGGCGGCCGACTCCCGGCGGGGGCGGCCGCCGGGGCCATCCCCGCGGGCACGGCGATCCGCATCTTCACCGGCGCACCGATGCCGCCGGGCGCCGACACCGTGTTCATGCAGGAGGATGTCCGCCGCGAGGGCGATCGCGTCGTCCTGCCGACGGGGCTGAAGCCCGGGGCCAACGCGCGGCCGGCCGGCGAAGATCTGGAGAAGGGCAGCCTCGCGATTCCCGCTGGGCAGCGCCTGCGCCCCCAGGATCTGGCCCTGGCCGCCGCCACCGGCCATGCGCGGATCGCGGTGCGCCGCCGCCTGCGGGTCGCGCTGTTCTCCACCGGCGACGAGCTGATCGAACCCGGCGCCGCCCTGCGACCCGGCGCGATCCACGATTCGAACCGGGTGCTGCTCGCGACCCTGCTGACCCGGCTCGGGGTCACCGTGGACGATCTCGGCATCCTGCGTGACGACCCCGCCACGCTGCCGGCCCACCTCGCCGAGGCCGCGCGCGACCACGACCTGATTCTCACCTCCGGCGGCGTCTCGACCGGCGAGGAGGACCACGTGAAGGCCGCCGTCGAGGCCCTGGGGGCGCTGATGCTGTGGCGCCTCGCGATCAAGCCGGGCCGCCCGGTGGCGGCGGGCCTCGTCGCCGGTACGCCCTTCGTCGGCCTGCCGGGCAATCCGGTGGCGGTCTACGTGACGCTGCTCTTCGTGGTGCGCCCGCTCCTGGCGCGGCTCGGCGGCGCGCGGCACGAGCCGCCGCTCGCTTGGCCGGTGCGGGCGGGGTTCGGCTACCGCAAGAAGGCGGGCCGGCGCGAATTCGTTCGCGTCAGCCTCGTCCGCGGTGAGGACGGCACGGTGGAGGCCCGAAAGTTCCCCCGCGACGGGGCGGGCGTGCTGACCTCGCTCAGCGAGAGCGACGGCCTCGTGGAACTGCCCGACGACGCCATCGGCATCGCGCCGGGCGACACCCTGGCCTACTACCCGCACAGCCTGCTGTGGTGAGGCAGGGCCGAGCCTCTGCTCGCCCCGAGACCGATCACGAGGCGGCGGCGTGCTCCCGCGTCTCCGGCGGCGCATAGCCGGGCATCCGTCCGGCCCGGTCGAGGAGATCGGCGCGGAACGCGTCGAGCCTCTTACCGTCGACGCCCGCGCGAAGGGCCAGGAAATAGGTCTCCCAGCCGACGGGACGGTAATCGAGCGCGAAACGCTCGGCCACCGCGCGGGTGCCCATGCCGATATCGGCCGCGCCGGTGGCGATCAGGGCCGCCACCGCCTGATGGGTGAACTCTTCGGTATGGTGTCCGTCGATCATCTCCGGCGCCACGCCGGCCTCGGCGCAGAGGCGCTCGAACCAGATCCGGGTGCCGGCGCCGCGCTGGCGGTTGACGAACCGCGCCCGCCGCGCGGCGATGTCCGCCACGCTCGTCAGGCCGAGCGGGTTCCCCGCGGCCAGCATCAGACCCTGCTCCCGGCGAAACAGCGGGACGACCCGGATGTCGGGATCGCGAAACAGCGCATCGAAAGGCGGCGGCGGCGCGCCGTCGGACCCGTAATGGAAGCCCGCCGCATCGACGGATCCGCCGCGCAGCCGCGCCAGGGCGTCCAGGCTGCCCGCCACCATCAGGTCGATCTCGCGGCGGGCCTCCACCGTCTCCAGCATCAATGGATCGTGGCTCGCGGCGAGGCGGAGCCGGGCATCGGCCGGTTCGAGAAGCCGCCGCAGCCCGTCGGTGAGCGCCATCTCCTCCGCCGCGAGCGCCGCGGCCAGACGCGTTTGCGAGGCCTGCAGCAGGGCCAGCAGCGCGTTGCCGAAGGGCGTCAGGCTGGTGCCGTGCCCCTTGGTCTTCACCACGACCGGACGGCCGAGCGCCTGCTCCAGGGCTTCGAGCTGTCCCCAGGCCGAGCGGTAGGAGATCGCCAGCGCCTCCGCCGTTCCCTGGAGCGATCCCGTCCGGCCGAGAGCGTCGAGGAGCAGGTGGGCGCCGCGCAAGGCGAAGGCAGACGCCCCATCGCAGCGGCCTTCGACGTGAAGGCGCACACCGTACGGCTCCCGCTCCGCTCCGACCGGAGACGCGGCGGGCAGGGCCTCGACAGGCATATGCAAGGCCTTTCCTATTGATTTGACGCCTCGTGGCGTATCATCCCGGCCTGCCCCACGCATCCCCCATTCCTTTATTCCAACCGCCTTGAGCCAGACCCTTCAGGAGACGCTCTTCCGCCTGTCGACGCTCGACCGGGATGTCCTGTCGATCGCGTGGCTGTCCCTGCGTGTCAGCCTGACTGCCGTCGGGATCGGCCTGCTTCTCGGCATTCCGCTCGGGAGCTTGATCGCGGTGGCGCGATTTCCGGGTCGGGGGGCGGTCGTCGGCCTGCTCAACGCCTTCATGGGCCTGCCGCCGGTCATCGTCGGGCTCGTGCTCTACCTGCTGCTCTCGCGCTCAGGGCCGCTCGGCGCCCTCGGCCTGCTGTTCACCCCCGCTGCCATGGTGGCGGCGCAGGCCCTGCTCGCCACGCCGCTGGTCGCAGCCTTGACCCGGCAGGTCATCGCCGACGCCGAGGCGCATCTGGGCGAGCAACTCCGGTCGCTGCGCCTCTCGGCACCGCGTCGGGCCGGCGTGCTGATCTACGACGCGCGCTTCTCGCTCTTCACCGCCGCGCTCGCCGCCTTCGGCCGGGCGATCTCGGAGATCGGTGCGGTGCTCGTCGTCGGCGGCAACATCGACGGGCATACCCGCACCATGACCACGGCGATCTCCCTGGAGACGCAGAAGGGCGATCTCAGCCTCGCCCTGGCGCTCGGCGCCGTGCTGATGGCCCTCGTGCTCGCCGTGAACGCCGCCGCGGCGATCCTGCGCAGCCATGCGGCGAAGGCCTACGGATGAGCGAGCCCCCCGCCATCCATTTGCAAAACGTCAGCCTGACGCGCGATGGGCGGACGATCCTCGACCGTCTCGATCTCGACGTCGCCGCGCCCGGCATCACCGCGGTGATCGGCCCGAACGGGGCCGGCAAGAGCGTGACGCTGCGCGTGATCGACGGCCTGATCCGGCCGGACGCGGGCACGGTCCGCCTGTCTCCGGGCCGCCGGGCCTTCGTGTTCCAGCGTCCGGCCCTGGTGCGGGCGAGTGCCCGCGCCAACGTCGCCCTCGGCCTCGTTTCCCTGAAGCTGTCGCGCCGTGAGCGCCTTGAGCGCATCGACGCCGCGCTCGCCCGGGTCGGCCTCCTCGAGCGGGCGGGCGATGCCGCGACCCGGTTCTCGGGCGGCGAGCAGCAGCGCCTCGCGTTTGCCCGGGCCTGGGCGATGCGGCCCGACCTCCTGCTCCTCGACGAGCCGACCGCGAGCCTCGATCCGGCCGCGACCGAGACCATCGAGGGCCTGATCACCGAGATGGCCGGGGCCGGCACCGCCGTGCTCCTCGTCTCGCACAATCTCGGGCAGGTCGCCCGGCTCGCCGACGAGACCGTGGTGCTCGCCGCCGGCCGCGCCGTGGAGCGGGGCCCGACTCGATCCCTCCTCTTTTCACCCCGCACCGTCGAGGCGCGGGCCTATCTGACCGGAGAACTGCCTTGGACCTCCTTCGCCGCGGCTTCCTGACCCTCTCGCTCCTCGCTGCGCTCGGCGCCGCCACGCCGCTCTCGGCCGAGCCGGCCTCGATCGTGGTCGCGTCCACGACCTCGACCGAGCAATCGGGCCTGTTCAAGCACATCCTGCCGCTGTTCAAGCAGAAGACCGGTATCGAGGTGAAGGTGGTGGCGCTCGGCACCGGTCAGGCCCTCGACGCGGCGCGCCGGGGGGACGCCGACGTGGTGCTCGTCCACGACCGTCCGGCCGAGGACAAGTTTGTCGCGGAGGGCTTCGCCAAGGCGCGGCAGGACGTGATGTACAACGACTTCGTGCTGATCGGCCCGAAGGACGATCCGGCCGGCATCCGCGGCAAGGGCGTCGAGGAGGCCTTCCGGAAGATCGCGGCGGCCAAGGCACCCTTCGTCTCGCGGGGCGACCGCTCCGGCACTCACAGCGCCGAGCTGCGGAGCTGGAAGGAGGCGGGCATCGATCTTGGCGCGGTTCGCGGCGACTGGTACCGCGACGTCGGCCAGGGCATGGGCCCGGCACTGAACACCGCCTCGTCCCTCGGCGCCTACATCCTGGCCGACCGCGGCACCTGGCTCTCGTTCAAGAATCGGGGCGATCTGACCATCCTCGTCGAGGGCGATCCGCGCCTGTTCAACCCCTACGGCGTGATGCTGGTGAACCCGGACAAGCACCCCAGCGTGAAGGTGAAGGAAGGGCAGGCCTTCATCGACTGGCTGGTCTCGCCCGAGGGGCAGAAGGCGATCGCCGACTACACGATCAACGGCGAGCAACTGTTCTTCCCGAGCGCGAAGAAGAGCTGAGGATCGCCGCCCCTGGGCCGTCCTAACGGCCGTCACGGTGCGCGAAGGGGGGCGGCTGCGCCTGAAAAGGGGTCCTACCGCCGCGGCGGCGGGCCGGACTGACGTCGGCGGGCGAACATCCACAGGGCCAGAACCGCGAGCGCGATCAGCACGGTGATCCAGACCCAGTTGAAATCCGTCGCTGCGGCGGTGGCCGCGCCGGAGCTTGAACCCGCCGGGCCCGTCTCGGGGATCGGCGGGGCGTCCTTGTTCGCCTGGGCGAGCGCCCCGTGGAGACCGGCGAGCCAGAGTGCGGGGGCGAGGGCGGCGTGTCTCATGCTACGCGAACTCCAAAAAATCGGGCCGCCCGGATCGGGGACCGTTATCAGTCGGCCTTTTCGAAGCGGAAGGCCGGCGCGTCGTTGAGCTGCGCCTTGGTCAGGCGCACCTCGGCGTGGATCAGGTCGTGGCCCGCGAGCACCGTCGCAGGGGTGGAAGCGGGCCGCTTCGCCTCGACGGAGCCGGTCGCGTCGGTCACGCGGCCGCTATGCTGGTTCTGCACGGCGCCGAGCGTCTCGGGCGAGGTCTGGGAGCCCGGCATCGTCTCCGGACCGGCCTGATCGGCGGCCTTCTGGCTGGGCGCGTTCTCGGGTGTCACCACCGATGTGACGCCCCCGGTGAGCGGGACATCACCGAAGTTCCAGGCGAGTTGGTCGAACGGCACGGCGACGTATTTCTCGCCGACGCCGAGGAAGCCGCCGACGCCGATCACCACAGCCTGGATCCGGCCGGTGCCGTCCACGAGCACGTCCTCGATCTTGCCGACACGGACATGGTCCGCACCGACCACGCCGACGCCGATCACCTTCGAGCCGCGCATCGTGCCGGCCTCGGGCTGCTCGATGAAGCGCGGCGCGGACTGGCTGCCCGACGCGGCGGCCTCGGCGCGCACCGTAACGGGGGCGCAGGCGAGCATGAGCGCGAGGGCAGGAAGGACGGATCTCGGGACGCTGGACAGGCTGGGACGCATCCCTGACTCCGGGTTCGGGCGTGATGATGCCCGGTTAACGGCCCGAAGCCCGCCCAGTTCACCCGCATCAGGCGACGGCGTCCCACGTCTCGGTGATGACCCGCCCGGCATGGGAGAGGCGGGCGCGCAGCACCACGTCGCCCGCCGGCCGGGACTCGGGCGGCCGGAACTCGGCGTAGAGGCGCCAGCCTCCTGTCTGCGGCACCCGCTCGGCATAGGGCTCGACCAGGGCGCCGGCGGTGGCCGAGAGTGCCACGTCGATGGCCGCCTTCGGATCCTCGGGCAGGCCCGGCCCCTCAAAGTCGATGGCGTAGAGGCGACGCTGCGGCGAAGGCGGGTTGGTCGGGCGCAGACGCTCGGCGGAACCGACGCGGGTCGAGACCACGCGGGCGAGCGGCGGCGCGATCGCTGGCACCGGCTCGGGACCGACCGTGGCGAGGGCATAGGCGAGCCGCAGGGACTTGCCGGCCGCGACGGGCGCCTCCGGCACGAAGGCGGCGACGATGTTGTCGGTCGCCTCGGTGCGCGAGGGGATCTCGAAGAGGCGCACCGCGCCCGCACCGAAACCCTCCGTCGGCGTCACCCACAGCCCCGGCCGATCCTCGTGGCGGGCCTGAACGTCGAGATAGGCGGCAAAGCGCCGCTCCCGCTGCATCAGCCCGAAGCCTTCGAGCGGGGCGGCACGGAACGACGAGATCTGCGGCGCGGCCCGGCCGTTGACGAGGGGCCGCCACAGACGGTCGCCGGGCGTCTGCACGAGGAGCCCGTCGGAATCGTGCACTTGCGGGCGAAAATCGTCGAACGGCTCGGCGCCGCGGATCGCCGGCCCGTTCTCGCCGAACAGGAACATGCTGGTGAGCGGCGCGAGCCCGAGCGCGGCGACGGGGCGCCGGGGAAACAAGGCCGTCTCGACCGCGACGCGCGACGGATCGCCCGGCGTGACGGCGAAGCGGTAGGCCCCCGCGAGGCTCGGCCCGTCGAGGAGGGCGAGGATGGTGATCGCGCCCGCATCCCCGTCCGGCACATCGATCCAGAAGGTGGTGAAATCGGGAAATTCCTCGCCCTGCGGCAGCCCGGTATTCACCGCGACGCCGCGGGCCGAGAGGCCGTAGGTCTGTCCCCGGCCGCGGATGCGGAAGTACGAGGCGCCGAGGAAGACCAGGAATTCTTCGTGGTTGCCCGGCTGGTCGCCATCGAAGCCGTGGGCGATGCGGAAGCCCGCATAGCCGAGCGAGGCCGGGTAGCGCCGGCCCTGCAGCGCCGGCCCGAGGTCGAACAAGGCCGGGTCGTAGCCGAAGGGGCGCACGCCGTCGCGCGATTGCAGGAAAATCTCGACGCGCTTGGCGTGCAGGTTGCCGCGGTGGAAGGGCTGCAGCGAGAACCGGGGGCCGAGCGGCACCGTCGCCTCAGGCCGGAAGCGGATCGCCTGAAAGGCGTCGTAGTCGAGCGTCGCCAGTTCCGGCGGCAGGTCGGCGGGCTGCGGGCGGTAATCCGCCGCGGCAAGCCGCTCGGCACGCTCCGCCACGGCCTCGAAGGTGACGGGACGAGCTTTCGGGGCCGCTCGGGGCTGGGCGTTTTCCAACGGTTGAGCCATCGTTCTGGCGGCATTCAGGTCGAGAAGGGCAGAAACACCCAAGCCGGCCGAACCGGCAAGCGCACCACGAACAGCGCCACGGACCAGGGCGCGCCGCGAAACGCCGATCGCCACGGGCGCCTCAGGGTCCGCGTCCATCGGTCCTGCCATCCGTTCATCCCTCCCGCGAGTGTCGACGCCGATCATGTCCAGCCCAGACTTGCCGCAGGCGGACCGCGCCGTCGAGCCGGGGGCCGGGGGTGAAACCCGCCCGAGGGGCGCGGGCCCCGCGCCGCGCCCGGCCTCGTTCCGGCTGCGCCGGCTCGCGCTTGCCGCTCCGACGCTCCTCACCGCCGCCGCGATCGCGGCCCTGGCGCTCGCCGCCTACGGTCTGCCGGAGACGTGGCTCGGGCGCACGGTGTTCGGGCTCTTCGCCGTTCTGATGGCGTGGCAGAGCTTCACCGCGTGGCAGTACCTCTACGGCCTGATCGCCGCGCTGATGGGCGAGCGCGCCCTTTCGCCGCTGGAGCGGAGGGCCGCCACGATCTCGACCCGCCCGACGGGCCTGAGCCGGACGGCGGCGGTGGTGGCGATCCATGCCGAGGATCCGATCGCGGTGTTCTCGGCGATCCGGGTGATGGCCCGCTCGCTTCAGCGCGAGGGCGGCGACGGCTCGGACATCGACATCTTCGTTCTCTCCGACACCCGGGAGGGGGCGATCAGCGCGGTCGAGGAGCACGAATTCGCCCGCATCCAGGCCTGGGCCCGGCGGGAGGGCCGCGGCCTGCCGCGCATCCGCTACCGGCGCCGGACCGAGAACAGCGGCCGCAAGGCCGGCAACATCGCAGAGTTCTGCCGCAGCTACGGGCACGAATACGACTTCATGATCGTGCTCGACGCCGACAGCCTGATGACCGGCGCCGCCATGCGCCGCCTCGCCCGGCTGATGGAGGAGAACCCGCGCACCGGCCTGATCCAGACGGTCTCCTACGCCGCCGGCCGCGACACGCTCTTCGCCCGCATCCAGCAATTCGCCGTGCGCCTCTACGCGCCGCTGTCCTTGCGCTGCCTGGAGACGTGGCAAGGGCCGGACGGCTCCTACTGGGGCCACAACGCGATCCTGCGGATCGAGGCCTTCGCCCACAATGCCGAACTGCCGGTGCTCTCGGGCAAGCCGCCGCTCGGAGGCGAGATCCTCTGCCACGACATCGTCGAGGGCGCGCTGCTGCGCCGGGCCGGCTGGGATGTGCGCCTGCTGCCGGAGATGGGCGGCACCTGGGAGGAGATGCCGACCAACCTCATCGATCTGCTCGGGCGCGAGCGGCGCTGGTGCCAGGGCAACCTCCAGCACATCCGCGTGCTGCCCTGGAAGGGCCTGCCGGGCGCGAGCCGCTGGCATCTCGGCGTCGGCATCCTCGGCTACTGCGTCTACCCGCTCTGGATCGCCTTCCTGGCGCTCGGCACGTGGCAGGCCCTCCGCTCCGGCGAACTCGGCCTGATCGGCTACGGCATCGACGGCGGAAGCCCCGCCGCCTGGGCGCTCGCCGCGCTCGTGGTCGCGATCATGGCGCTGCCGAAGCTCCTTAGCCTCGGCTACGTCCTCACCTCGCCCCGACGCCGGGCGGATTTCGGCGGCACCCGCTCGCTCCTCGTCAGCGCGGCGCTCGAACAGGCGATCTGGGTGCTGCTCTGGCCGGTGATGGCGTTGTTTGCCGCCGGCGCCGTGGTAACGACCCTGTTCGGCCGGGTGGTGCGCTGGGACGCGCAATCCCGCGACGATCGCAGCGTCCCGTGGGGCGAGGCCTTCCGCCTGCAGAGCGACGCGGTGGCCGCGGGCGGCGCGCTGGCGGTGCTGCTCGCCTTCGGCAGCCCCTGGCTCGCGCTGTGGATGGCCCCGATCGCCTTCGCCCTACTGACGAGCCCGGTTCAGAGCGTGCTCACCAGCAGCACCCGCCTCGGCCTCGGCTCGAAGGCGCGCGGCCTGTTCCTGACCGAGGACGACACCCGCCCCGCGCCGGAACTGCTCGAACTGCACCACGGCCGGACGGCTGGTGCCGAGCCCGCCGCGATCGTCGGCGCGCCTTCGCCCTGGCTGTCCGTCGCCATCGACGAGGCAGGGGCGCCGACCTTGCGCTGAGCCGCGTCCCGCCGGATCGCCCCGCTACTTGCCGTCCAGGACTTCGATCGGGTTGGTGCGCTGGGTCGGAGCGGGCTCACGGGTGAGGCTGCTCCCGGTCTTCCTGCCGCCGCTGCCGGCCGCGCCGCCGACATCGGACGTGGCGGGCTGGTCGGAGGACGGCTGCGTCGGCACCGTGCCGCTGGCGAGTTCCAGGCAAGTCAGCAGCTCGACATAGGACGGGAAACCGCCGGCCTCGAACTGCTGCGTGCACTGCGATTTGGCGGCGGCCGGGAACTGGCCCCAGCGCTTCTTGAGATCCGACTCCGCGCCGCGCTCGGAGTTGAGGCAGGCATCCTTGCTGGCATTGTCGCTGAGGGTCTTCTGCACCCGCTCCGCCGACCTGCAGGTCGCCTCGACGTCGAGTTTGGGCGGTCCATCGGCGGCCCGGACCGCGCCGGTGGACAGACACAGCGCGAGCAGGAGGAGCGTGCGGTTGAGCATGGCGGTTCGCGTGGCGGGTTCGAGATTAGTCGTCCCGACAACGCGCGGCATCCGCAACCGCCCACGCCCTTTCCACAAAAATCCGAAAGGGTCAGGCACTCGGCCGGTCATTCGCCCCGTGCGCGCCCGTCAAAGCCGCGTCGAGATCGCGGAACAGGTCATCCGGATCCTCGATCCCGGTGGAGAGGCGCAGCAGGTCGGGCGGGCACGGGGTGCCCGGTCCCTCCACCGAGGCGCGGTGCTCGATCAGGCTCTCCACGCCGCCGAGCGAGGTCGCCCGCTTCCAAAGCGCCACGCGGGCGGCGGTCTCGATTGCCGCCGCCTCGCCGCCCGCCGCGCGGATCGAAAGCATGTAGCCGAAGCCACCCTCCATCTGGCGCGCGGCCACCGCGTGGCCCGGATGGTCGGGCAGGCCCGGATAGAGCACCGCGCTCACCAGCGGATGCTGCGACAGGCGTTGGGCCAGGCGCAGCGCGCCGGCACTCTGGGCGGCGGCCCGCAGCGGCAGCGTGCGCAGGCCCCGCATCAGCAGATAGGCCTCGAACGGCCCGAGGATCGCGCCCCAGCCGCCGCGGATCACGGTCAGTCGCTCCCAGAATGCATCCCGGCGCGCGCCGGCCAGGACGCCGGCCACCACGTCGGAATGGCCGTTCAGGATCTTGGTGGCCGAGTGCATCACGATGTCGGCCCCGAGCGTCAGCGGCCGGGTGAGGATCGGGCTCGCGGCGGTGGAATCCACCGCGACCCGCGCTCCGGCGGCGCGGGCGATCTCGGCGATGTGGGCGATGTCGGTGACCGTGCAGAGCGGGTTGCCCGGCGTCTCGATCCAGACCAGCCGGGTCTTGCCGGGCTGGATCGCGGCGCGCACCGCCTCCGGATCCTCCATCGCGACGAAATCGACGGCGAGGTCGAGGCGCGGCGCCTCCTGTCGCAGCCAGCGGCGCAGGCCCCAATACATGACCTGAGGCGCGATCACGTGGTCGCCGCGCTCCAGGGCGCAGAAGACCGCCGCCGCCGCCGCCATGCCGGACCCGAACAGCAGAGCGCCGGCCTCCGCCCGTTCGAGGGCCGCGATCACGTCCTCCGCCTCCCGCGTCGTCGCGTTGTCGGGCCGGGCATAGGAGAAGCCGGAGCGGTAGGCGTTGTCGGGATCGCGCAGATAGGTGGTCGAGAGATGGAGCGGCGGCACCACCGCCCGGGTCACCGGCTCGATCCGGCCGAGCGCCTGCGCGGCGAGCGTGCGCGGGCTCCAGTGTTCGGGCGAGAGCTGGGGCGAACGTTCGGGCGAGCCCCCCTGCGGCGCGGCTGCATCGGAATCGCCGTGAGGCGCGTTGGACCGGCTCATGGGTTTCCTCGCTCGAGATCCGTTCGGAACCGGACTTGAGCGAATCCGCCGAACCGGGCAAGGCGGGCAGACGAGCGACGGAGCTTAGCGCAGCGCATGAGCGCCCTGGACATCCCCGAACGGCCGGCCCTTCCGCCCATTCCGCGGCTCGCCGCCGCGATCCTTCCGGTCGCGCTGGTGACGGCGGTGGGCACGCTCTCCACCGGCTCCAACATCGAGGAGTGGTACACGACGATCCGCAAGCCGGCCTTCAACCCGCCGAACTGGGTGTTTCCGCTGGCCTGGACGCTGCTCTACACGCTGATCGCGATCTCGCTCTGGCGCCTGCTCGGCGCCCGCCCGGTGCCGGGTCCGGCGCGGAAGGCGTGGTGGCTGGCGCTCGCGGCCTTTGCCGCCCAGCTCGTCCTCAACGCCGCCTGGACGCCGGTCTTCTTCGCCGCCCACCAACTCGGCCTCGCGCTGATCGTCGCGCTGGCGATGCTGATCATGATCCTGTGGACGATCCGCCTGTCCTGGCGCTTCGACCGCGCCGCGGCGTGGCTGCTCGTGCCCTACGCCGCCTGGGTCGCCTTCGCCTGCCTGCTCAACGGCACGATCTGGCAGATGAACTGAGGCTCGGGACGGCCCCTGTCCATCTTCGGAAGACGCGAAACGTCTCTTCGAACGGGGCCGGAGATCCGTCCTTGGAACGGGATCAGCCCCGCAGAACCTTGCCTGGATTGAGCAGGCCGTCAGGATCGAGCGCGCGCTTCAGACGAGAGGCCAGAGCCATTTCCTCGGGCCGGCGGCGGCGCACCAGCTCGTCGACCCGGTACTGGCCGATGCCGTGCTCGGCGGAGATGCTGCCCGCGAAGCGATCGACGACGTCGTGCACGAGGCGGTTGATGGCGGCGCCGTCATGCTCGGGCCCGACCAGGACGTTGTAGTGCAGGTTTCCGTCGCCCATGTGCCCGAACACGTTCGCGACGGTGCCGGGCGCATCCTCGGCGAGCGCCCGGTCGGCGGCCTCAAGGAAGGCGGGGATCGCCGGAATCGGCACGGAAACGTCGTGCTTGACCGACTTGCCCTGATGCGCCTCGCATTCGGTGATGCGCTCGCGCAGGGACCAGAGGCCGGCGGACTGCGCCTGCGATTCGGCGAGCACGCCGTCCACGGCATCGCCGCGCTCCAAGGCCTCGCCGAGGGTACCCTCGACCGCGTCGCGCAGGCCCGACAGGCTCGATCCCGCCTCGAGCAGGACGCACCAGGGGGAGGGGGGCAGCGGGCGCGACAGGCCGGCATGGCGCTCCAGGAGATCGAAGGAGCAGCGCGAGATCAGCTCGAAGGCCTGGATCGTGTCGCCGAGGCCGTCCTGCGCGGCGGACAGGATGCGCAGAGCCGCCTCCGGGTCGGGCACCGCCAGCAGGGCGGTCTCGGTGTAGCGCGGCCGCGGCACGAGGCGCAGCACCGCCGCCGTGACGATGCCGAGCGTGCCCTCACTGCCGATGAAGAGCTGCTTCCAGTCGTAGCCGGCATTGTCCTTGCGCAGCGAGCGCAGGCCGTCGACGATGCTGCCGTCGGCGAGCACGACCTCGAGACCGAGCACGAGGCTGCGGGTCATGCCGTAACGCAGCACGTTGATGCCGCCCGCATTGGTGGCGATCATGCCGCCGACCATCGCCGAGCCTTCCGCGCCGTAGCTCACCGGAAACAGCCGCCCGGCGGCCTCCGCCGCGCCCTGCACCGCCTGCACCACGCAGCCGGCCTCGACCTCCATGGTGAGGCCGACCGGATCGACCGCACGCACCGCATTCATCCGTGCGAGCGAGAGGACGATCTGGCGCCCCGAGGCGTCGGGCGTGGCCCCGCCGGCGAGGCCGGTATGCCCGCCCTGCGGCACCAGGGCGATGCCGGCCTCGCGGCACAGCCCGACCACGGAGGCGACCTGCGCCGTGTTCGACGGCCGCGCAACGGCGGCGGCCCTGCCCGGAAACAGGCGTCGCCAGTCGATCCCGTAGGGGGCGCAATCGGCCTCGTCCGTCAGGAGGCCGCCCGGTCCCAGCTGGGCTTCGAGCCGGGCGAGAAGGTCGGACGGCAGGCCGGTCGCGCTCATGGCTTGCAAAGGATCCCTCAGGCGATCCGGGCCTGGATCAGGCGGGTGCGCACGGTGCCCTCGATCGCGTTGAGTTCGGCGAGGATGCTGGCGCGGTCGGCGGGGGCGGTATCGGCTTCCACCACCACGTAGCCCAACTCCCCCTCGGTCTGAAGGTACTGGGACGCGATGTTGACGTCGCGCCGGGCAAAGGCCTGGTTGATGTGGCCGAGCACGCCGGGGACGTTCCGGTGCACGTGCATGAACCGCACGCCGCCGACCCGCGGCGGGATCTGCACCTGCGGGAAATTAACCGCGCCCAGCGTCGAGCCAGTCTCGACATAGTCCACGAGTTTGCGCGCGACCTCCGAACCGATGCGGTCCTGCGCCTCCTCGGTCGAGCCGCCGATATGCGGGGTGAGGATGACGTTGGGGATGCCCTGGAGCGGCGAGACGAAGCGCTCGTCGTTGGAGCGGGGCTCGACGGGGAACACGTCGACCGCCGCCCCGCGCAGGCGGCCGGCCTTGAGGGCGGCGGCCAGGAAATCGAGATCGACCACGGTGCCGCGGCTGTTGTTGATGAGATAGGCGCCGGGCTTCATCCGGCCGATGCGCTCGGCGTTCATGAACCCTTGGGTGAGCGGGGTTTCCGGCACGTGCAGGCTCACCACGTCGCTGGCGGCGAGCAGTTCGTCGAGGCTCTCGGCGGGCTCCGTGTTGCCGTGGCGCAGCTTATCGGTGAGATCGAAGAAGATCACCCGCATGCCCATCGCCTCGGCGAGGTTCGAGAGCTGCGCGCCGATATTGCCGTAGCCGACGATGCCCAGCGTCTTGCCGCGGACCTCGTAGGAATTCTCCGCCGACTTGTCCCAGCCGCCTTCATGCGCCGAGGCGGAGCGGGGTGTGATGCGGCGCAGCAGCATCACGATCTCGCCGATCGTCAGTTCGGCGACGCTGCGGGTGTTGGAGAAGGGCGCGTTGAAGACCGGGATGCCGCGCGCCCGGGCGGCGTCGAGATCGACTTGGTTGGTGCCCACGCTGAAGCAGCCGACCGCGACGAGGGCCGGAGCGGCGTCGAGCAGGCCGGTCGTCACCTGCGTGCGCGACCGGATGCCGAGGACATGCACGTCGGCGAGCGCGCCGGCATCCGCCGAGCCGACCGCGCGCGGCAGGCGCCGCACGTCGCGGATGCCCGCCCGCGCGAGAACCTCCACCGCCGAGGGCGCGATGTTCTCGGCGAGGACGATGTTGACCTGATCCTGGAGGGTGAAGCTGTCCGTGCCCGGCATCGTTTCGCCTGCGCCTCGCGTGATTGAGCGCCCGCCATACAGCAATATTGCAGTGCGAAAAGCCGACGAGGCTCGCCTTCGGCGACACCCCGGGCGTTTCGTGACGCCACTTCCGCGAAATGCTTGGCCGGAAACGATCTTTTTCGGCACCTCACTCTCGGACGGGCCGAAGGCGTCAGGCATGATCGGGCCGATGGCGCGTGCGGAGGCGGTGCCGGTTCGGTGGCGCGGAGATCAGCGGCGTCGCGCCGTGCGCGGCGCAGCGCCCGCGACGTTCCTAAGCCGCCAGCGCCCGCGTCACCGTGGAGCGCAGATCGGCAAGCGAGAAGGGCTTCGTCAGCACGTCGGTGACGATGGCGTCGAGGCCGCGGGCGCGCTCGCGCTGGTCGGCGAAGCCGGTCATCAGCAGGATCGTCAGTTCGGGATAATCGCGCTTGGCCGCGAGCGAGAGCGCGATGCCGTCCATCAGCGGCATGCGGATGTCGGTCAGCATCAGGTCGAAGCCGCCGCCGGCCTCGGACAGGCGGTCGAGCCCGTCGCTGCCATCGATGGCCGTGACCACGGTGTGACCGTCCAGCTCCAGCCCCCGCTTGAGGAAGCCGCGAACCGTATCCTCGTCATCCACCAGCAGGATGCGCGCCATGTTCGGGAGCCCTCTCCCATTCCTTCGATGTGGATTGCTACGCCCGAGTGACCGCGCGGAAGCGTGGCCTGTCAAGCCTCATAAGCCGAAGGAGTTCCATCGACCGCCGATTTACCGCAAGTGTCGCGAGTTTATCAGGAATTTCCGGGGCGGGGTTTCCCGGTCAGGTGCCGCCGAACAGGTCCGCGTCGCTGCTGTCGTAGTCCACGAGGCCGACGAAGGGGAGCTGACGGAAGGCGTGAGCGGCGTCCATGCCGTAGCCGACGACGAACACGTCCGGGCAGGTGAACCCGACGAAATCCGCATCGATCGTCACGGCGCGCTTGCCCGGCTTCTCCAAGAGCACGGCGGTGAGCACGCGCTTCGCGCCGCGGGCCATCAGAAGGTCCTTGGCGAAGACGACGGTGCGGCCGGATTCGAGGATGTCATCGATCAGGAGCACGTCGCGCCCGCGCACCTCGCTCTGGACGTCGCGCAGGATCTCGACCTGCCCCGAGGAGACGGTGGAAGTGCGATAGCTGGAGAGATGCACGAACTCGACCTGCGGCGAGAGCCCGGCCCGGTGGAGCGCGCGCAGCAGGTCGGCGGCGAACATGAAGCTGCCCTTGAGCACCGCGACCACGAGCAGGTTCTCGGGCTTGGCCGCGACGATCTGAGCGGCCAGCTCTTCGTTGCGTTTGGCGATGGCTGCCTCGTCGAACAGGACGCGGACGCGTTTGGATGCGGTGCTCATGCGGCTCGTGATGTTGTGCTGGAGTTTTCAGCGGCGCGGGCCGCTCTCGGCCATCCCGTCACCCACCATACCATGTGCGGGCGCCTCCGCCAGCGTTGCAGGCTGACGGAGGCGGGACACCCGTTGATTCATCGCCGTAACGCATCACCCGATCGGCGATACCGCACGGCGGCCGACCGCGCGTTGATCTCAACCCGGACCTAGGCGCCGCGCCGTTCGAGCGTTCGGCCACCATCGCCGATCGGGTCGAGGCGGACCGCGCCCGCATCGTCACCACGCTCGCGGGCGGCCGTGATTTCGAGGCCTTCTATCATGGGTACCCGGCGGGCAACGGTCGATCGTGCCGGCGGACCTCACCGGCTCTCGCTTGCGCCCGTCTCCGCTTGGGCCGCATCCGAAAAGCGCACCTCGATCCGCCGCCCCTTCTCCGGCGGAGCGGACAGGCTCGCCTTGAACCGCGCTCGCTCGCCGGGTTCCAGGGCGGGGCGCGGGCCGGGCACGCTCCATCGGTAGAGCGGCTGTCCCTCGGCGTCGCGCACCTCGACTTCGATGGGCGGCACGGCGACGCGTTCGCGGGCGACGGCGACGAGATCCCCCTCCACGACGAGGCGTGCGGGGTTGCTTCCGTCGGCGGCCACCTGGAAGGCCGCGACGTCGGCGAGATCGATGCCGCGCAGGTTCACCGGCAGGCCGATGCGGGCGAACAGCCCCGCCGTCTGCGGCATCGCCCGCACGACGGTGACGCGCCCGAGAAGCGCCAGCGGCAGGGCGGCTGCGAGGACGAGGCAGGCCGCAAGGGCCGGGGACAAGCGCCGGGCCGGCCGCTTGGGCTTGCCCCGCTTGACGGGTCTGGCGGATGCCGGGCGCGGCGCGGGCTCCTCCGCCGGAGGCGGAGGCTCCGGGGGAGGCGGCGCGGCGGGCTCCTCGTCCCCCGCCATCTCGTCGAACATCGCCGCGACCACCTCGTCGGCGGAGATGAACCACGTCTCGCGGCAGGCGGCGCAGCGCACCGAGCGCCCGCCGGTCCCGACGCGCTCGGCATCGATGCGATACTCGCTGGCGCAGGCCGGGCAAACGATCAGCATAGGCAGGGAGCCGGAGTCGGTGTCAGGTCCCGGCAGCGGGTTGCCGCGCTCTCGAAAAGGACACAAACGTTGTCCCCGAGTAGGGTTAACCGGTCGTGAAGCCGGCTGCGGCACAAAGGTCGTCGTGTCGCGTGAGAAGCGTGGAGTGAGCGGGCCTTGTCGGCTGGGATGAAAACGGGCAGCCTCCTGTCCGGCGCGGAGGAGCCCGTCGTCCGGTTCGAAAGCGTCGGGATGCGCTACGGCCTCGGGCCGGAGGTGCTGTCCGACGTGAGCTTCGAGATCGCGCCGCACTCCTTCCAGTTCCTCACCGGGCCTTCGGGGGCGGGCAAGACGACGCTGCTGCGCCTGATCCTGCTCTCCGTGCGCCCGACCCGCGGCCTCGTCTCGGTGTTCGGCCGGGAGGTGAGCGGGATCTCCAACGATGCGCTCACGGGCCTGCGCCGCCGCATGGGCGTGGTGTTCCAGGATTTCCGCCTGCTCGATCACCTCACCACCTACGAGAACGTGGCGCTGCCCCTGCGGGTGCAGGAGCGGGCGGAGGTCAGCTATCGCGCCGAGGTGGTGGAGCTGCTGCGCTGGGTCGGCTTGGGCGAGCGGATGCATGTCCTGCCGCCGCTGCTGTCGGGCGGCGAGAAGCAGCGCGCGGCGATCGCCCGGGCGCTGATTGCCCGCCCGGAACTGCTGCTCGCGGACGAGCCCACGGGTAACGTCGATCCAAGCCTCGCCCGGCGTCTGCTGCGGCTGTTCATGGAGTTGAATCGGCTCGGCACCTCGGTGGTGATCGCAACCCACGACTACGGCCTGATGGATCTGGTCGAGGCGCGCCGGATGGTGCTCGCCGAAGGCCGCTTGCGGGTGGAAGGCCCATGAGCGACGTGCGCTCCCCCGCCCGCACCGCCGCGGCGAAGGCGCCGCCCGCGCCCGAGCCGTCATTGCCGGCCAACCTTCGACGCAACGCGCCCCTTGTGCCGACGGATTCGGCCGCGAGCCGGGCGCTGGCGGCGGTCATCGCCATCCTCACCTTCCTCGCCGCACTCTGCGCGGGCGCGGCGGAGATCGCCGTCTCCAGCGCCGGCCAGTGGCAGGGCAGCGTCGCGCAGGAGGTGACGGTGCAGATCCGGCCGAGCGCCGGGCGCGACATCGAGGCGGATGTGAAGCGGGCCGAGTCCCTGGCCAAGGACACCCCCGGCATCGCCGGCGCGCGCATCTTCTCGAAGGCGGAATCCGAGCGCCTGCTCGAACCCTGGCTCGGCAGCGGCCTCGACCTGTCGGACCTGCCGGTCCCACGCCTGATCGCCCTGACGCTCGCCCGCGATCGGAACCCGGACCTGCCGGCCCTTCGCGCCGCGCTGGTCGAGGCCCTGCCGGGCGTGGCGAGCCTCGACGACCACGCGCTCTGGCTCCAGCGCCTCTCGACCATGGCCAACACCTTCGCCGGCATCGGCATCGGCATCGTCCTGCTGGTGCTGTTCGCGACTGGCCTCGCCGTGGTCTTTGCCACCCGCGGCGCCATGGCCGGCAACCGCGAGGTGGTCGAGGTGCTGCACTTCGTCGGCGCCGACGACGACTACATCGCCAAGGCCTTCCAGAGCCGCTTCTTCCGCCTGGGCCTCAGGGGAGGGGCCCTGGGCGCGGGCGCCGCGCTGGTGACCTGCGCGATGGCTGGCCTCCTGGCCCGGATGTGGCGCTCGGGTCCGGCGGGCGAGGAGATCGAGGCACTGTTCGGCACCTTCCAGATCGGCTGGCAGGGTTACGCGATGATCGTGCTGATCGGCGTGATCGCCTCCCTCGTCACGGCCGCCGTATCGCGGTTCACCGTGCGGCGATTCCTCCGTTAGGGTCCGGCCAAGCGAGCCCGTTAACGTTTCGACAACCATTCGGAACCGACAGTCCCGGCATCGACACCGCCATGAGCTCCCGTTCCGTCCACCATGTTTCCGCGAGCGCCCCGCCGACAGGCGACCGGCCCGGGCCGACTCCAGGCCAGCCCCGAAACCGGTGCGCCCCGCGACGCGTCCTGCGAGGCTCTGGGATGGAGCTGGACGGATCGGGCGGCACGCCGCCCGTCGCAGCCCGCCGCGCGAATGACTGAGACGGAGGCGCGTCCGGGGCGCGGCATCCGGCTGCTTCGGGTCTTCGTCGGCCTCGCCGTCCTCGGCCTGCTCGCCCTGGCGGGCGGGTTCCTCGCCTTCGTCGCCGTGGTCGAGCAGGCGGAGCGGCCGAGCCTGGACGGCATCGACGGCATCGTCGCCATGACGGGAGGATCCCAGCGCGTGGGCGATGCCATCGATCTGCTGGCGGAGGGCCATGGCAAGCGGCTGCTGATCTCCGGCGTCAACGAGCGCACCACCCGCGACGAGATCGTGCGCCTCAACCCGTCACAGGAGCACTGGATCACCTGCTGCGTCGATCTCGATTACCGGGCGCGCAACACCATCGGCAACGCCATCGAGACCCGACGCTGGATGCGCCGCCACGGCTTCACCGCCATCGCGGTCGTGACGTCGAGCTACCACATGCCCCGCACGCTCGTGGAGCTGCGGCACGCCCTGCGGGACGGCGAGACGCTGATCCCCTATCCGGTCGTCTCCGACGGGCTCGATCTCGGCCGCTGGTGGGCGGATCCGGCGGTCACTCGGCTCCTCGGAGCGGAATATCTCAAGTTTCTCGTCGCCTGGGGACGCACCCGCTTCGAGTCGGATCCCGAGCAATCGCGCTTCGCCGTGCTGATCGGCCGGCGCGCGCCGGTGAAGGTCGTCGCCGAACGGCTGCTGCGCGAGATGCACTAACTTCCCGGTCCGAAGGCCGGGGTTCGATTCTGGGGATGAGGCTTCGCGTCCCCGCCTCGAGGACGGGCGCGCGGGCGGCACCGGCGCCGGAGGGCGGGTCGGCTCAGGCGGCGGGTAGCAGCGCGCTCATGGCCTCCAGCACGGTCTCGACCGTGACCGGCTTCTCGAACCGCGGCACGGCGGCATAGCTTCCGGGGATGGCACCCGCGTCGTAGCCGGTCACGAACAGGAACGGCACCTGCCGCTCGATCAGACGGTCGGCGACGGCGTAGGCCTGCCGCCCCCGCAGATCGATGTCGAGGATCGCGCCGTCCACGGCGAGGTTCAGATCGAGCATGGTCACGGCCGCCCGAATGGAGCCGACCGGACCGAGAACCATCGCTCCGACCCGCTGCGAGCCGCGGAGCAGCTCGTGGGCCCAGAAATAGTCGTCCTCGACGATCAGGAGGCGGCGGCCCGAGAGGGCGACGTCCGGCAACGAAAGCTCCCTGCGAACCGACGAATCCGGGACACCGATCGGCCGCGACGGAGGACGGCGAATGTCCACACCTCCCCTGCGCGCTTTTTGGCGCCTCGGTTTAACATGGGGCATATTCCATCGCACGCCACTCAATTGCGACACAAACACGCATGAGTTGTATGATTGCGCATTCGGCGAAGGACTCGTCGGTGCGCCATGCGCGCCGGAGATCTGGCCAAGAGGGGGCGGTTCATGCACAGGAACCGGCTTCACATCCGAAACCGCTGCGTTACCCGTAACGACTGTCGCATGACCGTGGTCCGCCCTCCCGCTCTCGAAGATTTCCGCCGCGTCGTCGTCAAGGTGGGGTCGGCCCTCCTGGTCGATCGCGCTCGGGGCCGCCTGCGCCACGCCTGGCTCGCCGCGCTGGCCGAGGACATCGCCGACCTGCACGGCCGGGGCGTCGATGTGGTGGTCGTCTCCTCCGGTGCCATCGCCCTCGGGCGCACGGTGCTGGGCCTGCCGCCCGGGACGCTTCGCCTGGAAGAGAGCCAAGCCTCGGCCGCGGTCGGCCAGATCGCGCTCGCCCGGTACTGGACCGAGGCGCTCGGGCACCACGACATCGTCGCCGGACAGGTGTTGGTGACGCCGAAGGACACCGAGGAGCGCCGCCGCTACCTCAACGCCCGCGCGACCGTGCAGAAGCTCCTCGAAGTGCGCGCGGTGCCGGTCGTGAACGAGAACGACACCGTGGCGACCGCCGAGATCCGCTACGGCGACAACGACCGTCTGGCGGCGCGCGTCGCGACCATGATCGGCGCCGACGTGCTGGTGCTGTTCTCCGACATCGACGGCCTCTACACCGCACCGCCCCACAGCGACCCGCAGGCACGCCATCTGCCGGTGGTGGAGCGGGTGACGCCGGAGATCGAGGCGATGGCCGGCGGCCCCGCCTCGGAGCTGTCCCGCGGCGGCATGCGCACCAAGGTCGAGGCGGCCAAGATCGCTGCCATCGGCGGCACGCACATGGTCATCGCCGACGGCCGCGGGAAGAATCCGCTGCGGGTCGTTCGCGAGGGCGGCCGCTGCACGTGGTTCCTGTCGGGCTCGACGCCCACCGCCGCGCGCAAGACCTGGATCGCGGGATCGCTGGACGCGTCCGGCACCCTCATCGTCGATGCCGGCGCCGCCCGCGCACTTGAGGGCGGCGCGAGCCTGCTGCCGGTGGGCGTCACCGCCATCGAGGGCAGCTTCGCCAAGGGCGACACCGTGCTCATCCGAGGGCCCGAGGGACGCATCCTGGGCCGCGGCCTCGTCGCCTATGACAGCGCGGATGCCGCCGCCATCATCGGCCGCTCCAGCCGCGAGATCGCCGCCGCCTCGGTCCAGGCCGGACGCACGGAGATGATCCACCGCGACGACCTCGCGATGATCGGTACCTGACGCGGGCGATCAGGGCCGGGCAAACCGTCATCGGCGCTTGTTCAACCCCAGGGCGATGTGCAAAGGGGCGCGGGAGGGTGCATATGCATTCCAGAGCTCATTCGCGCCATCCGACCGGCGCCAGACGGGAAGCGGGAACGTGCCTGTCCTGAACCTGAAGTCCGATCTTGCGGACGCCGACGACCTCGACACCCTGATGGCCGGTATCGGCCGGCGGGCGCGCGCCGCCGGCCGGGCGATGGCACTCGCCCCGGCGCAGACCAAGGATCTGGCCCTGCGCGCCATCGCCGAGCAGATCCGCGCCAGCGCCGCGACGATCCTGCGTGAGAACGCGCGGGACGTCTCCGCCGCGCAGGCTGCCGGCCAGACCAAGGCGATCATCGACCGGCTCACCCTGGACGAGGGCCGCGTCGCCGCCATCGCCGAGGCGGTGGAGAAGGTAGCGAGCCTGCCCGATCCGGTGGGGCGCCAGCTCGCCGCCTTCGAGCGGCCGAACGGACTCCTGATCGAGCGCATCTCGGTGCCGCTCGGCGTCGTCGGCGTCATCTTCGAGAGCCGCCCCAACGTGACAGCGGATGCTGGCGCGCTCTGCCTCAAGGCCGGCAACGCCGCGATCCTGCGCGCCGGATCAGACTCGCACCGCACCGCCACCGCCATCGCTGCGGCGATGAGCGAGGGACTGGCCCGCACCGGCTTGCCGGCGGACGCAATCCAGCTCGTGCCGACCCGTGACCGGGCGGCGGTCGGCCTCATGCTGACGGGCCTCGGCGGCTGCGTCGACGTCATCGTGCCCCGCGGCGGGCGCAGCCTCGTGGAGCGCGTCCAGGCCGAGGCCAAGGTGCCGGTCTTCGCGCATCTCGACGGCATCTGCCACGTTTACATCGCCGAGGGCGCCGACCTCGGCATGGCCCGCACCGTGCTGCTGAACAGCAAGATGCGCCGCACCGGCATCTGCGGTGCTGCCGAAACGCTGCTGGTCGATGCGGCGGTGGCCAAGACCCATCTCAAGCCGCTGGTCGAGGCGCTGCTCGAATCCGGCTGCGCCGTGCGCGGGGACGCGGCGACGCAGGGGGTCGATCCGCGGGTGACGCCGGCCGACGAGGCGGACTGGCGCACCGAGTATCTCGACGCGATCATCTCGGCGAAGGTGGTCGATGGGCTCGATGCGGCGATCGCGCATATCGAGGCCAACGGCTCGCACCACACCGACGCGATCATCACCGACGACACCGAGGCCGCCGCGCGCTTCCTCAACGAGGTCGATTCGGCAATTGTGACCCACAACGCCTCGACCCAGTTCGCGGATGGCGGCGAGTTCGGTTTCGGCGCCGAGATCGGCATCGCCACCGGCCGGATGCATGCCCGCGGTCCGGTCGGCGTCGAGCAGCTCACCACCTTCAAGTATCGGGTCCACGGCAGCGGCCAGACGCGGCCGTGACCTCCTGACGGCCATCCCCCTGCGCGAGACGATCTTACCGCCGACGGCGCCGGGCCTGCGGATCGGCCTCTACGGCGGCTCGTTCAACCCGGCGCATGCGGGGCATCGGCATGTCAGCCGCACCGCCCTGCGGCGCTTAGCGCTCGACCGGGTCTGGTGGCTCGTGACGCCGGGCAATCCGCTCAAGGACCATCGCCTGCTCGCGCCGTTGCCGGAGCGCGTGGCGCAGGCACGCGCCCTCGCCGCCGACCCGCGCATCGCCGTCACGGCGGTCGAGGCGGGCATCGGCAGCCACTACACCGTCGACACGCTGCGCTGGCTGGTCCGACGCCGGCCGGCAGTTCATTTCGTGTGGATCATGGGCGCGGACTCGCTCGGCAGCCTCCATCGCTGGCGCCGCTTCGAAGAGATCCTGTCGCTGATGCCGGTTGCCGTCATCGACCGGCCGGGCCACACCTTGAAGGCGCCGTCGGCGCGGGCGGCCCGCGCCTTTGCGGCGGCTCGGGTGCCGGAGGCGGAGGCATCGACACTCGCCGGACGCCAGCCGCCGGCCTGGACCTTTCTGCACGGTCCGCGCTCCGATCTGTCCTCGACGGCGCTGCGGTCGGGTGCATAGGGCATTCCGCCCGCTTGAAAAGCCGGCCGAAAGCCGCCAATTTCAGCCCGTGGCGGCGTCGCCACGATCCGATCGCCGGGAACCGAACCCTGTCCGCACACCTCCACCCGGAAACCGCCGGCCCCGCCGCCGAGCCCGCTTCCTCCGACGCCCTGAAGGCCCTCGCCCTCGGCTGCCTCGACGAAATGAAGGCCGAGGAGACCGTCGAGATCGATCTCGCGGGCAAGACCTCCCTCGCCGACACGATGATCATCGCGTCCGGCCGCTCGCAGCGCCATGTCGGCTCGATCGCCGACAAGATCATCCAGGAGATGAAGGCCAAGGGCTTCGGCAACGCCCGTGTCGAGGGCCTGCCGGCCTGCGACTGGGTGCTGATCGATGCGGGCGACATCCTCGTCCACATCTTCCGGCCCGAGGTGCGCGGCTTCTACAACCTCGAAAAGATCTGGGGCGCCGACCGGCCGACGGGCGCCCTTCTCGCGGGCTGAGCGTCAGGTTGAGGCGGCGATCTCATCGCGCGCCTCGACATGGTCTGAAAATTCCGCCTCCTGGCGCAGCAGGCGGCCGAGCCAGGCGTGGCGGATCTCCAGAACGAACCGGAAGCTGCGGGCGCCCGTGGCACCGTGGCTCACGGTCAGCGTACCCGGCGTCAGCCAGCGCGGCAGGATGAGCCGGAGGCCCGGCAGGTCGATGAAGTAGCGCTCGCTGCGAAACACCAGCGCCCGATCCTCCACCCGCACCCGCAGGCTCATGCCCAGCCCGGCGCCGACCCGCTCCTCCAGCCCTGTGGGGCCGCGAAAGCGCTTGGCCGAGTGGATCGCCTGCGGGAACCCCGAACCGCGGGCGTAGAGCCGCGTCCAAATCTGGCCGCTGCCGGCGCCGTCCTGGGTGACGGCGACCACGCTCGGCACATCGGCGACGCGGGTCGTCGGCAGCGGCGCACCGACGAGGCGCAGGCTCTGCGCCAGCAGCCAGCCGAGCGGGCTGAGATCGGTCTCGACCACGCGCCCGACATAGACCGCACTCTCGCCCTCGCCGAGCCGCTTGGAGAAGCGCCGCCGCACGGCGGGCGGCAGCCGCGCCCAGTCAGCCTCCGGCACCAGCGCGCGAAAACGCAGATCGAGCAGTTCCGCGTGGCGGGGAGTGCTGACCGCAGGGGCGGTTTCGGCGACAGCGCGCATGGAGGAGCCTCCTCGAACATCCCTCCGGCGGAAGGGCCGGCGGATCAGGGTTCGGCTTTCACGGGTAGGTAGCGGACGATGCGCCCGCCGAGCCGGATCAGCTTAGCCAGGGTGTTGTGGGGCACGTTCAGCATCTGCGCGTACCAGCTATCGAGCGTCTGGGTGAAGTCGAGCATCGCCTTGAGGCGCCGCGCGGCCACCGCTCCGATCCGCGGATCGCCCTCGGCCTCGGCCACGCATTCGCGCAGGGCCTTCAGCGCCGGGTCGATCTCCCGCTCCTTGCGGCCGGCGGCGATGCGGGTCACCATCTCCCACAGGTCGGTCTCGGCCACGAAGAAGTCGCGCCGCTCGCCCATCACCGGCACGCGCCGGATCAGGTTCCAGGCCGCCAGCTCCTTGAGCGAGTTCGAGACGTTGGAACGAGCGATGCCGAGCGTGCTCGCGATATCCTCCGCCGCGAGCGGCTTGTCGGAGAGGTAGAGCAGGGCGTGGATCTGCGCGACGGAGCGGTTCACGCCCCACTGCCCGCCGAGATCCCCCCAGTGCAGGATGAACCGCTCCACCGCCGGAGCGAGCTTTTGCGGCTGGTCTGAAGTTTCAGTCATGACAGAAATTTCAGACCAAACGATTTGGATGTCAAGCGGCGAGACGGCGGGATGTGCCGCTCGCCGTGCGGCGGCGGCCGATGGTGGGATCAGACGACCGAGAAGCGATAGGTGCTGCTCGACGTGAACACCTCGCCCGGCCTCAGGACGGTACTCGGAAAACCCGGTTGGTTCGGCGCGTCGGGAAAGCCCTGCGTCTCGAAGCAGACGCCGTCGCTGGAACGGTAGGTGCGACCGGAGGGGCCCACCAGCGAACCGTCGAGGTTATTGCCGCTGTAGAGCTGGAGCGCCGGCTGGGTCGTGGCGACGTCGAGGCGGCGCCCGCTCGCGGGGCAGAGGCAGGACGCCGCCGGACGTAAGCTGCCGACGGGGCCTCTCACGGCGAAGGTGTGGTCGTAGCCGCCCGCCAGAACGATCTGCGCGTCGCCTTCGCGGATGCGCGCGCCGAGGGGCGTGGGCTCGCGGAAATCGAAGGGCGTGCCCGTGACCGGGGCAAGGGCGCCGGTCGGGATCTGCGTCGCGTCCGTCGGGGCGTAGGCGTCCGAGAACACCTGGACGATGTGATCCATCACGTCGCCCGCTCCTTCGCCGGCCAGGTTGAAGTAGCTGTGGTTGGTCAGGTTCAGGACCGTCGGCCGGTCGGTGACGGCGCGGTAGTCGATGCGCAGCGTTCCGGGTTCGGGCAGGCTGTAGGTGACTGCGACGTCGAGGTTACCGGGAAAACCCTCCTCGCCGTCGGGGCTGCGCCGCCTCAGCACGAGGCGCGTGGCATCCGCCTCCGCCGTCTGCCAGAGACGCTTGGCAAACCCCTCCCGGCCGCCATGCATGGTGTTGGGCGGCTCGTTGATCGGCAGCGCGTAGGTCTGCCCGTCCAGGGTGAACCGGCCCTTCGCAATCCGGTTGGCGTAGCGCCCGGCGATCGCCCCGAAATGCGGGCTCACGGTCTCGTAGCCCTCGACCGTGTCGAGGGCGAGAACGACATTGGCCCGGTGTCCCTCCCGGTCCGGCACCTCGATGGCGGTTACGACCGCACCGTAATCGATCACCTGGACCCGCAGATCGCCGAGAGTCAGGGTATGCCGGGTGACCGTCTCGCCGGTCCGCGTTGTTCCGAACGTTTCCGAGGTCATCCGCTGCTCCCGCCGCACGTCGAGGATTACGCGCAAGCGGCTGGAAGGGTCGCACGAGGCGAGTTGATCGGCGCCGAAGCGTCGCTACTCGGCCGGATTCTTTCCATGGCGCCGATCCAGATCCCATGCATGCCAGCGCAGGGCCGCATAGCCGAACACAACAGCGAAGAGCGGCGTCACAACGAAGGCGACGAGGAATGAGGCGTTCACGATTGCAGCCTCCTGAGCACCTGCCTTGCCGTCAGATGTAGGCTCATCGCGGCGCCGGACCAAATCAGAAGACCGACCAGAACGACCCACGGCGAGAGCGAAGCTTGAAGACCGCCGACGTTGTAGAGGTACCCGGCGACCGGCGTGGCAATGCCGACGGTGAAGCACGATGTGGCCGCGGTGTTCAGGGCGGTCGCGAGAAGTTTGGTCTGCTCGTTGTCGATCAGGCTCATGGCGCCCGAGCGTAGCATTACGCAGGCACGATGCCATCCCTGGCAGCAACGATATCGTCCGACAACTGCAGCCTGTGCAGCCGCGCATAGGTGCCGGCTGCAGCGACCAGCTCGTCGTGGCGCCCGAGTTCGATCACGCGGCCGGCCTCCAGCACGGCGATGCGGTCGGCCTCGCGCACGGTCGAGAGGCGGTGGGCGATGACCAGGGTCGTGCGCCCGCGCATCAGCCGCTCCAGCGCCTCCTGCACGAGGTGCTCGGATTCCGAATCGAGCGCCGAGGTCGCCTCGTCGAGGAGCAGGATCGGCGCGTTCTTGAGGAAGGCGCGGGCGAGCGAGATGCGCTGGCGTTCGCCTCCCGAGAGGCGCCCGCCTCCCGGACCGACGCGAAACGCGTAGCTCTCGCTCAAGCGCGCGATGAAACCGTGCGCCGCTGCGGCTCTCGCGGCCGCCTCGATCTCCTCCTGCGACGCACCGGGGCGGCCGAAGCCGATATTGGCGGCGATGGTGTCGTCGAACAGCACGACCTCTTGCGAGACCACCGCGACGGCCGCGCGCAAGGAGGCGATGGTCACGTCGCGAACATCGGTGCCGTCGATGAGGACGCGGCCCGCCGTCACATCCTGGAGGCGCGGCACCAGATTGAGCAGGGAGGATTTGCCCGAGCCGGAGCGCCCCACCAGCGCCGTGGTCGAGCCCGCCGGCACCACGAGATCGATGCCCTCCAGGGCGGGGGCATCGGCGCGGTAGCGGAAATGCACGCCCTCGAAGCGGATCTCACCGCGTGACACCGTCAGCGGTCGGGCGGAGGGGGCCTCGCGGATCGTCGGCTGCTCGTCCATCAGAGCGAAGTAGCGGGAGAGCGCAGCCGCCGCCTCCTGCAGGATGGCGTTGAGGGTTCCGAGCGCGCGCGCCGGCTGTGCGGCCAGCAGCAGGGCGGCGACGTAGCCGGTGAAGTCGCCGACGGTCCGGTCGCCCGACATCACCCGCTGGCCGACCAGGACCAGCACGCCGGCCACGGCGAGGCCGCCGCCGATCTCCATCAGCGGGTCGAGACGGCCGCGGGCGTTGGCCGCCTTCATCTTGAGGCGACGCACCTCGTCGAGCGCCTGGGCCGCACGGCCCTTCAGATAGCCTTCGAGGGCGTAGGTCTTGGCGACGCGCGCACCCTGAAGGCTCTCGGTGATGAGGCTCGCGGTCGCGCCCATCTGCTCCTGGGTCGTGGTCGAGACCTGGCGCAGCCGCTTGCCGATGCGGTTGACCGGCCCGGCCACGAGGGGCGCCGTCACGGCAGCGGCGAGCGTCAGCAGCGGGTCCATCCAGATCAGCGCGATCACCAACGCAGCCAGCATGGCCACGTCGCGCAGCAGCACCGTCGAGATGCGGGTCAGCGCCTCCCTGATGAAGGCGAAGTCCGTGGTGAAGCGCTGGGTGAAGGCCGCCGGGCTTTCGCGGCCGAGTTGCGCGAGGTCGGCATCGATCAGGTGGGCGTAGAGGGCCGCCTGCATGTCGGCTTCGACGCGGGTGACGACCCGGTTGGTCAGCACGGTCTGGCCGAACAAGGCGAAGCCGCGCACGGACGTGACGGCGATGACCACGAGCGGGCCGTAAGTCAGGGCAGCCGTATCCTTGCGGTCGAAAGTGTTGAAAGCGGCTTTGATGAGAGCCGGGTAGAGGCCTGTCGTCGCACCGATGATCACGATGAGCACGAGCACCACCGCCAGCGTCGCGCGGTGGGGGGAGAGCCATTCCCGCCAGAGCCGCCCGAGCAGGGGAAGGGTGTCGCCCCTCAGGAGCGGCCGTCGCGCCATACTGTACCGTGTCTCTGCTGACCCCGGCCGGAACGCCGGGGCCCGCGGTGTTTGCAGCCCCGAGGGCTTCGGATCAAGCGGGGGCTCGCCTCAGTCGCGCTCGCCGCCGTGACGGTGGCCGAACCCGTGCGGGCCGCCGAAGGGACGCATCGGCCGGGCGAGCACCATGGCGCGGCGCTTCTGGCCCTCGTCGAGGCTCGCAAAGAGCGGCGTGCTGGCATCGGCGAGTTTGCGCAACGCCTCGCCGCGGGCCGTCGCCGCATCCGCCATGGCGCGGAGCGCGCCGGGGGCGTCTTCGCTCATCCGGCCGCGCTCGCGCCGCGCCGCACGCTGGGCATCCCGCTGCTTGGAAAGGTCGCGCAGGGCCGCCTCGACCGGTGGCCAAAGCTTCTCCTGTTCGGGGTTCAGCTTCAGGCCGGCATGCAGCCCGGCAATGCGGGCGTCGGTGAAGGCCGCCCGATCCTCGGCCGAGAGCGCGGCCCAGCGCCCGTGTCGATGGCCCCAGCCTCGCTCGCCGAAGGGCCCGCCGCGCTCGTCGGCGTGAACCGCCGCGGCTCCGATCCCGGCGGCACCGACGGCCGCCATGCCCGCCAGCAGAAGACCCGTCACGTGTTTCCTGGTCATGGTCATGGATCGCCTCCACAGGTGAGGGGCGTGCGGCCCCGATCCCGCAACGATGCGACCGCTTCTTCTCTCGCGTGTGTCGGCGCGTCTCTGGTCCGTGTCTGCAACATGAAAGCTTGTCCATGTTCATCGGGGCACTTGGCGATGTGATAATGTTACATTATCACGCCTGCCGAACGGAGGAGTTTCGGTATGGGTTGGTTCGGGCGTCGCGGGATCGCGGCCGCACTTCTGGTGCTCGTCGGCCTCGCGCCGTCGCTCGCCGCAGCCGAGGACGCGAAGCTGAAGGCGGTGGCGACCTTCTCGATCCTGGCCGACCTCGTCGCGCAGGTCGGCGGCGATCGGGTCGCGGTGACAAGCCTCGTCGGACCGGACGCGGACGCCCACGGCTACGCGCCCACGCCCGGCGACGCCCGCAAGCTGGCCGAAGCCAACCTCATCGTCGTCAACGGCCTCGGCTTCGAGGGCTGGATGGAGCGCCTCATCAAGGCGTCCGGCTCCAAGGCGCCGCTCGTCGTCGCCTCGAAGAATGTGAAGACCATCGCGGGCAGCCACGATCACGACGACCATGATCATGGCGATCACGACCACGGCGAGGGCGACCACGCCGATCCGCATGCGTGGCAGAACGTGGCGAACGTGAAGCTCTACGTCGCCAATATCCGCGACGGTCTCACCGCCGCCGATCCGGCGAACGCCGCCCTCTACACCGCCAACGCCGCCGCCTACACCCAGAAGCTCGACGCGCTGGACGCGGAGATCCGCGCGGCGCTGGCCGCGATTCCGCAGGAGCGCCGGCGCATCATCACCACGCACGATTCCTTCGGCTATTTCAGCGCCGCCTACGGGATGCGCTTCCTGGCACCGCAGGGCATCTCCACGGACAGCGAGGCCGGCCCGAAGGACGTCGCCCGCATCATCCGGCAGATCCGCCGGGACAAGGTGCCGGCGGTGTTCGTGGAATCGATCGCCGATCCGCGGTTGATGCAGCAGATCGCCCGCGAGAGCGGTGCCAAGGTCGGCGGGCGGATCTATTCCGACGCGCTGAGTGCGCCGGGTGGGCCGGCGCCGGGCTATTTGGAAATGATGCGCTCGAACCTCACCGCGTTTCGCGAGGCGCTGAGCTGAGGGCTTCGACCATCATCTCGAAATCCGGAAACCAGCTTCCGGGATGATGCGCTAGCCGCCCGTCATCGGCGGGAAGAAGGCGATCTCCTGCGCGCCCGCGATGGTGCTGCCGGGCTTGGCGTGAACCCGGTCGATCGCCGCGCGCACCACGCCCTCGTTCTCGAAGGCGTAGGCATATTCCTCGCCCCGCGTCTTCAGCCAGCCGATGAGGTCGGCGACCGTGGCGATGCCGTCCGGCGGGCTGACGGTCTCTTCGGGCTTGCCGACGCGCTCGCGTACCCAGGCGAAATAGACGAGCTTCATCGCGTGTATCCCCGGCGGCGCATCACGGGCGCCGCCCCAAGAAATCCGAAACAGTCAGCGCGGATCGTCGATCACGTGCCGGATCCCGGCCCTCATGTAATCCCAGCCGGTATAGAGCGTGAGGGCGGCGGCGAGCCACAGCAGGACGATGCCGGCTGTCAGGCTGCCGGGAATCAGGGACTCGCCGGCCGGGCCGGCCACGAGCACGCCGAGGGCGACGAGCTGCACCGTCGTCTTCCACTTGGCGATCCGGCTCACCGGCAGGCCGACCTTCAGCTCCGCCAGATATTCGCGCAAGCCGGAGACCAGAACTTCACGGCAGAGGATGACGATGGCCGCCCACAGGCTCATCCCGTTGATGCTCCCGTCGGCCGCCAGCATCAGCAGGCAGGCGGCCACCAGCAGCTTGTCGGCGATGGGGTCGAGCATCCGCCCGAGCGCGGAACTCTGCGCCCAGGCGCGGGCCACGTAGCCGTCGAGATAATCGGTGATCGCGGCCGCCACGAACACGCCGAAGGCGCTCCAGCGGGCGGCGATCTCGTCGGGCCAGAACAGCAGGACGACGACCACCGGCACCGCGACGAGGCGGCCGTAGGTGAGGCAGTTCGCGAGCGTCCAGGCCTGCGACCGGCGTCGGGGGAGGACGGCGTTCATCGGCGCGGTGAAATCATGGGCGGCGTGGGGCGTCAACCGCGTCGGGATTGCGTCGGGCACAGGCTCTGTCGGCACGGGGCTCCGCTCAAGCGTTGGCGTGGAAGAAGTCGTAGACGGCCCGCGCGGTGGCCGCGTTGACGCCCGGCGCCTTGGCGAGATCCTCCAGGGCGGCGCGTTCGATGGCCTTCACGGTGCCGAAATGGTGCAGCAGCGCGCGCTTGCGAGTGGGGCCGATGCCCGCGATCTCGTCGAGCGGGTTCTTGGTCATCTCGCGCTTGCGCCGCGCCCGGTGCGTGCCGATGGCGAAACGGTGCGCCTCGTCGCGCAGGCGCTGGACGAAATAGAGCACGGGGTCGCGCGGCGGCAGCTTGAACGGCGTGCGGCCGGGCACGAAGAAGGTCTCGCGGCCGGCGTCACGGTCGCGCCCCTTGGCGATGCCGACGAGCGGCACGTCGATGACGCCGATCTCGGCGAGCGAGGCGCGGGCGGCCTCCAGCTGCCCGGCGCCGCCGTCGATCAGCACCAGATCGGGCCAGGCGGGGAAAGCGTCGGGGTCATCCGGCAACGCCTCGGTCGCGGCCGGCACGGCCTGCCCCTCGGCCGCGGCCTGCGGTTCGCCGACATCACCCTCCCGCGGGGTGCGCGGCGCTTCCTTGGCCAGCCGCTTGAAGCGGCGGGTCAGCACCTCGCGCATCATCCCGAAATCGTCGCCGGGGCTCAGCTCCTCCGACTTGATGTTGAAGGTGCGGTAATGCGTCTTCATGAAGCCGGTCGGGCCGGCGACGATCATGCCGCCGACCGCGGCCGTACCGGAGATGTGCGAGTTGTCGTAGACCTCGATCCGGCGCGGCGGCTTGTCGAGGCCGAAGGACTGGCCGAGCGCGGCGAGCAGCTTGCCCTGCGAAGCGGTGTCGGCGAGGCGGCGTCCCAACGCCTCCTTGGCGTTGCGCTGAGCGTAATCGACGAGGTTCTTGCGCTCCCCCCGCTGCGGCTGGTGCACCTCGACCCGGTGCTCGACCCGGCTCGACAGGGCCGCGGCCATCAGTTCGGCATCCTCGATCGTGTGGCTCACCAGCACGAGGCGCGGCGCGGGCTTGTCGTCGTAGAACTGCGAGATGAACGAGGCGAGCACCTCGTCCGCACTCATGGAGCGGTCGGCTTTGGGGAAGTAGGCGCGGTTGCCCCAGTTCTGGAAGTTGCGGAAGAAGAACACCTCGATGCAGAACTGGCCCGCCTGCTCGTCGAGGGCGAAGACGTCCGCTTCCTCGACGCCCTGCGTGTTTACGCCCTGCGTCCCCTGGATCGCCGAGAGCGCAGCGATGCGGTCGCGGAAGCGCGCGGCGCGTTCGAACTCGAGGTTCTCGGAGGCGGCCTGCATCTCCTCGCGCATCCGGTCCTTTACGGCATTGGATTTGCCGGACAGGAAGGCCCGCGCGTTGTCGGCCAAGGCGACGTAGTCGTCGGATGAAATCTCGCCGGTGCAGGGGCCGGAGCAGCGCTTGATCTGGTAGAGCAGGCAGGGCCGGGTGCGGTTCTCGTAATAGCTGTCCGAGCAGGTGCGCAGCAGGAAGGCGCGCTGCAGCGCGTTCACCGTGCGGTTGACCGCCCAGACATTGGCGAAGGGGCCATAATAGTTACCCTTGCGGCGGCGCGCGCCGCGGTGCTTGACGATCTGCGGCGCCGGCCCGTCGCTGGTCAGCAGGATGTAGGGAAACGACTTGTCGTCGCGCATCAGCACGTTGAAGCGCGGCTTCAACTGCTTGATGAGGTTGGCCTCCAGCAGCAGCGCTTCCGTCTCGGTCGCCGTGGTGACGAATTCCATCGCCGCCGTCTGCGCGATCATGCGGGCGATGCGGTTGGAATGCGCCTGGCCGCGGGCATAGGAGCCGACGCGGGCCTTCAGGTTCTTGGCCTTGCCGACGTAAAGGACGTCGCCCTTGTGGTCGAACATCCGGTAGACGCCCGGCGAAGTCGGCAGGGTCGTCCAGAAGCGGCGGATGATCTCGGTGCCCGCCTTGACGGCACCCGGCTCGAAATCGAAATCGATCTCGGGCGCCTCGTCGAGGGAGGGCGCCTCGTTCTCGTCCTCGTCGAACCCGTCGGGCGGGACGTCGTCGAAGGCGGATCGGGTCGCGCGGCTCATGGCCCCGATGTAGGCCGCGGCGATTCCGGTTGGAAGGGCCGGCGGACGATCCGCGGCGATGCGGGCGCCTAATCGAACAGGGCGTCGATGTCCGACTGATCGACGTGGCCGGGGTCGTCCTGCAGCTTCGGCCCGTTGAGCAGCGAACTCTCGTCGTTCTCGTCCACCGCAGCCGTTTCGACGGCGAGGAGATCGCGGAAGCCTTCGAGGCCGCTCCAGGCCTCGATGACGCGGTCGAGATGCTCCTCGACGAACTTGAGCACGTTGACGATCTTGCTGATGCGCTGGCCGGTCAGATCCTGGAAGTTGCAGGCCTCGTAGGCCGAGATGACGTTGTCGAGGATGCCGTCGACATTCTCCTGCGCGGCCTTGGTCAGGCGCATGCCGCGCATCATGTTGGCGTTGATCTCGATCTTCTCGATGCTGCCGAGGATCGTCGAGGTGGCCTGCTCGGTCGATTCCACCACCGCGTCGAGTTCGCCCGCCACGCGACGCATGCCCTTGCCCGTGCTCTCGGAGCGGTGAAGACTGGCGATCTCCGACTTGGTGCGGGTGATCGCCTCCTTCATCACTTCGAGTTCGTGGCGCATGGCGAACGCCTCGCCGAGTTCGCGGCGGCAGGCTTCGATGGTCTCGCCGGCGCTGGCCTGGGTGATGCGGCGCAGGTCGTTGATCGCCGTCAGGATCTCGTCGAGGCGCGGGTTCGGCGCCGCCTCCATCGCAACCGCGGAGATGCCGGGTGCCGGAACGGGCAGGCCCAGGCTTTCCTCGATGCGGTAGCGCTTGGTGATCATCGGTCGGACGGGCCTTCGGGAACGGATCGTGCCCGCCACCATCCCGCGCAGTGGTTTCGATTTGCTAAAAGTTTTCACAGGATCGCGGGTGTTTACCGCCCGTTGACGACAAGCCGGAGTTTTCGGGGGCACGGCCGCCGCGAACAGCGATTCACCACGTTCCTTCATGGCCCGCAGGGCCGGATCCGAAAATGCTTCCCGCATCGCGTGTGCAGGGCGGGAGTGAGGGATGCGGACGAAGTGGAGCGTGGCGCTGGCGGCGCTCGCGGTGATGGGATCGAGCGGCGCCGCCCTGGCGCAGGCAAGGCCGGGCCAGTATGGCGGCGGCTTCATCGAATACCTGATGACCGGGGATGCCTACGGCCCGGCCCGCCGGCCCGCCGTCGATGGCTACGGTGCCCTCGGCGGACCGCGTCACACCGCCACCGAGCCGGCCATGCAGCCGCGCGCCCGGTTCGCGGCGCTGCCGACCGGACCGGCACCCGAGGAGGCCACGATCACGCGGGCGGTCGATCCCCGCTACGCCCGCCAGGTCGTCGCCTATGACGGGCCCGGCCGGGCCGGCCAGATCGTGATCGATACGAACGCCAAGTATCTCTACCTGATCCAGCCGGGCGGGCAGGCGATCCGCTACGGCATCGGTGTCGGGCGGCCCGGCTTCGTCTGGACGGGCGCGAAGACGATCAGCGCCAAGCGGGAATGGCCGGACTGGACGCCGCCCGCCGAGATGCTGCGCCGCCGCCCCGACCTGCCGCGCCACATGGCGGGCGGGCCGGAGAACCCGCTCGGTGCCCGGGCGATGTATCTCGGCACCTCGCTCTACCGGATCCACGGCACCAACGAGCCGCACACGATCGGACAGAACGTGTCCTCCGGCTGCATCCGCATGATGAACGAGGACGTGATCGACCTCTACGAGCGCACCCCGGTCGGCACCCGCGTCGAGGTGATCTGACATCGGAGTCCGCAACGAAGAAGCCCGGCGCCGAGGGGCGCCGGACTTCTCGATGTTCACGTCAGGTGGAGGCGATCAGGCCCAGTCGTCGTCCCCGCCATCGCCGAGATCGCCGCCGAAATCGTCGCCGCCGCCGCCGAACGAAGCGTCCTGGAAGCCACCATCGCCGCCGCCGAGCGCCGAGCCGAGATCCTGGTCTCCGCCGCCGCCGAAGTAGTTGTTCTCGACGATCGTCTCACCGCCGCCGGTCAGGCCCGCCGCCGAGGCGCTGCCGAGCGCGGAGTGGCCGCCGGCGAAGGCGTTGGAGAGGGCGCTGCCGAGCAGCATGCCGCCGGCCGCGCCGGCCGCCATGGGAAGGGCGGTGGCGAGGAAGCCGCCGCCGCGCGCCGGCTGCTGCGGCTGACCGCCCCACGGCCCGCCCTGCTGGGGTCCGCCGTAACCCGGCTGCTGGCCGTAGCCCGGCTGCGGGCCGCCCTGCGGACCACCGTATCCACCCTGCTGACCATAGCCGGGCTGCTGCCCCCAGGCCTGACCGGCGGGGCGCTGCGGTTCGGAGCGCTGGCCGCCGCCGAAGATGCTGGACAGGAAGCCGCCGCCGCCGGAGGGCTGGGACTGCGCCTGGGCGCGGGCCTGTTCGAGCTGCTGGTTGAGGCTCTTGATCGCCTCTTCCTGCACGTAGATGAGCTGCGCCATGGCGTAGGGCGCATAGGGCTGGTTGCGCAGCTTCTCGGCGATGAAGCGCTCCGCATCGACGTCCCGGGGCTGGCCGGACGCCTGTTCGAGCCGCTGGAAGATGCCGTTGATGATGTCGCGTTCTTCGCTGTTCATGGAGCCGTCTCCCTGAGACGCCGACGGCGTCGTCACCGCACGGCGGCTAGGAGATGGGGACCGGTCGAGCTTTTGTCAGGGGGCCGGGCGTCGATTGTCCGCGGGCGGCAGCGACCGAAAGAGCGCGGGCGCACCGCGCTAGACAACAAAAAAGCCCGGCACGCGGCCGGGCTTTTCGTTTGGAAAGTCCGGCGGTCCACTGCGGGACCGCCGGGGATCCGGGTCTTAGTACGAGCCGAACTTGTAGTTCAGGCCGGCGCGGACGACGGCGAACTCGGTGTCGCGGACCTGCTGGCCACCGCTGACGAGCACGGTGCCGGGGCTGCCGATGGAGACCGTGCGGCCCTGGTTGTCGACGGCGAAGGCGCCACGGCCGCCGGTGCCGCGATCGAGGTTCACGTACAGGCCTTCGACCTTCAGCGTCACGGCCGACGACTTGAAGAAGTTCAGGAACGAGTCGGTCGGGAGAGCGTACTCGATACCACCACCCGCGGCCCAGCCGGTCTGGAAGTCGTCGCTCGACACGCCGGTGCCGAACTCACGACCGCCGCCGGAGCCGTAGGCGAAGCCGCCGGTGCCGTACACGAGGGTACGGTCGAAGGCGTAGCCGAGGCGACCGCGGACGGTGCCGAAGAAGTCGAGGCCGGAGAGACCACCGGGGTTGAACACCTGCTGAGCGGCCAGCGGGCTGGTCGAGAGGAAGCGGTTCCGGTCACGGCCGAAGTCGGCGTACTGAGCGTCCGCCTCGATACCGATCACGACACCCGAACCCGGGGTGAACTGGTAGTTGTAGCCGATCTGACCGCCGCCGACGAAGCCCTCGTTGGACTCGCGGTTGCTGAAGGCCACCACGGCGGTGGTGCCCGGGGGCACGAGCAGGGAGGCCGGGCCGACGCCGATCACGGTCGGGACGCGGTCGTCCTGGGTGCCGAAGCCGTAACCGGCGTTGAAACCGGCGTAGAAGCCCGTCCAGGTGAAGACCGGCACCGGCTGGAACACCGGCGGCGGGGCCGCGCGGCGCGGAAGGTCGGCGGCGAGCGCCGAACCGGCGAAGGCGATGCCAGCGATGGCCGTGCCGGCGCGAAGGAAGGATTTCATTACTCTGGTCCTCTCTGACTGTGCCGGTGCTTCCGGAGAAGCGAGGCGGCACGGTGCCCCGTATCTATGCCAGCATCCCGGAAGATGCTGTTGCGGCTTGACCACGCCGACCGTCCCGAAGGCGGCCCCTTTGTGGCAGTGGTCTTGGTCTGCCATCGTTCCAACCGGGAAACGCCACCGAACGGCCAAGGTTCACGAACGGCCAAGCTTTTTTCGGTGAAGGTTCCGGACAGAGTGTCGCAGGGGATGCAACCACGGCGTTCCGCGACAAGGCGAGGCTTACGATGGATGCGGCGCGGTATGCGAGTGCTTCAGCGCACAAAAGCCTGGCTATTGGCTCCGTTGCGATGTGCGTTGCACGGATGCAACGACTTTTGTGCGGAACTTAGGAAAACAATCACGGAGTGAGTGCAATCGCCGATATCAGGCGACCATAATCCGGTTCGTTCCGATGCGTGGTACGGCGGAAGCTGAAGAATCGCTCGGCATCAGCGTAGGTGCACAGGCCGAGCGAAGTCGCCTCGCCGACCCCGGCTTCAGCCAGTCGTGCCAAAATGTAAGCCGGCAGATCGAACTGCGCGTGATCGGGCCGTCCTTCGGCGAAGAACCTCTCGCAGTCCGGCACCTCGGCGCGAAAACGTTCGAGGAAGTCGTGGCCGACCTCGTAAGACGCTTGCGCGATCGTCGGCCCGAGGACGGCGACGATGTTTCCGCGTTCGGCACCGAGCCCTTCCATGGCCGCGACCGTGGCCTCGACGACCCCGCCGAGCGCCCCCTTCCAGCCGGCATGGGCCGCGCCGACGACGCGGTTCTCCGGATCAGCGAACAGGATCGGACCGCAATCGGCCGTGGCGATGCCGAGCGCGAGGCCGGGCACCTGGGTCACCATGGCATCCGCCTTCGGCCGCTCGGCCAGGGGGAACGGCGCCTCGACGGTGACCACCTCCGCGGAATGCACCTGATAGAGGCTGACGAGGTTCTCCCGCGGGAGCCCGAGCTGCGCGCACATCCGTGCCCGGTTCTCGGCGACGCGCGCCGGATCGTCGTTCGAGCCGATCCCGCCGTTCAGGGACGCATAGAGCCCCTCCGAGACGCCGCCCTGCCGGGTGAAGAAGGCGTGGCGGATATACGAGTGCGAGCTCAGCTCGGGCGCTTCGATGAACATGGTCTCGCAGGCTCTCTCGGAGAATTTCAGGAGGGGGGCGGAAGCGCCGGGAGCGGTCCGAGCGCGGGGTGACTCACCCCGAGCACCTTGAACAGGGCGCCCATGCCGCGCGGGTCCGGATCGGTGAGGCGGGCGGCAGCGGCATCGATGGCCGCGGCTTGATCCGGCGTCGCCCGGACCTTGAGCCGCTCGGCGCGCATCGGGAGACCGAGCCCGAGCAGGAAATCGCGCTGCGTCGCAGGTCCGTGCACCGCCGCGCCCTCGGCGCTCGCCGCGCGGGCGAGCGCTCCGAAATCGACGTGAAGCGTCAGGTCGGCTTCGCCGGGGCGGCTCAGCGGATCGGCGAAGCGATGGCCTGCCAGCGCCTGGAAGGTATCGCCGAAACCGGACCGGTCGTGGCCGTAATCGATGGCGAGGAGGGCGCCGCCCCGTGCGGCGAGGCGCCGGGCGAGATCGCGCATCACGGCAAGTCCCTGACTCGGCACGGTCAGCACAGCACCCTCGGGCGCCTCCGCAGCGAGGCGCGGATCGGGTTCCGGGTCGAGGCCGAAGGCCAGGGCGTCGCCCTCCGGCGTGAGGCCGATGCGGCGCTCGCACCAGCCGTGGCCGGTCCGGACGAACTGGCGGGCGGGCAGGGCGTCGAAGAACTCGTTGGCGATGACGAGGAGCGGCGCATCGGGCAGGCTCTCCACCGAGTCGTGGAAGACAGGCGCGGCCGCGGCCAGGCGGTCCGCCTGAAGCCGGCGCAGAACCGGGCTGGTCTCGACGAGGTGGAGATCGAAGGCGGCGCCCGCCGCGCGCAGGGCCCGCAGGGCGTCGGCCATCAGCGTGCCGCGGCCGGGGCCGAGTTCCACGAGGCAGGGGCGTGCCGCCGGGCTTGCCGCCTGCATCGTCGCGAGCACGGCGCCAGCCCAGGCGCCGATCAGCTCGCCGAACATCTGGCTGATCTCCGGCGCGGTGACGAAGTCGCCGCCGCGGCCGAAGGGATCGCGCGTGGCGTAGTAGCCGTGGCGCGGATGCCCGAGACAGAGCGCCATGTAGCGATCGAGACCGATCGGCCCGCTGGCGCGGATCTCCCGCGCGAGGATCGCGAGGAGCGGCGTCGCCTCGGCGGTCACGCTCAGATCTGCCCGGCTTCCGCCTGGATCTCCGGCCCCGTCCGCCGGGGCCGCGTCACCCCGCGGGCGGCGAGCACGATATAGACGAGTCCGACCAGCGCCATCGGCACGCAGAGCAGCATCCCCATGGTCACGCCGCCGCCAAGCGCGTTGACGTCCTGACCGAAGAGGAAGCCGAGCTGGCGATCCGGCTCGCGGAAGAACTCGCAGAAGGTGCGCGCCAGGGCGTAGCCCAGCACGAAGATGCCGCCGAGGAGCCCCGGCTTGCGGAAGCCGAAACGGCGCACGGCGAGCGCCATGACGATGAACAGCAGCACCCCTTCCGTGGCCGCTTCGAAAAGCTGGCTCGGATAGCGCGGCACGTCGCCCCCGGTGGGGAAGACGACGGCGTAGGGAAAGTCCGGGGCGGCGCGCCCCCACAACTCGCCGTTCACGAAATTGGCGATGCGCCCGAAGAACAGGCCGACGGGCACCACCACCGCGGCGATGTCGAGCATGGTGTAGCCGCTGAGCCCGCGCGCGCGGGCGAAGAGCAGCAGCGCCAGGATCGCGCCGATGAAGCCACCGTGGAAGGACATGCCGCCGTTGCGGATCGCCAGGATCTCCAGCGGGTGCTCGAGATAGAGCGGCAGATTGTAGAACAGCACGTAGCCGATGCGGCCGCCGAGCACGACGCCGAGCGCCACCCAGACGATCACGTCGTCGATGTCGGCGAGCGTCGGGCGCTTGACCACGCCCCAGAGCCTGTCCGTCGCGACGAGCCGACGGGCGTAGAACCAGCCGCCGACGAGTCCCACGATGTAGGACAGGGCATACCACTTGATCTCGACCGGTCCGATCGAGACCGCGACGGGATCGATGGCCGGGAAGGGGAGGGCGAGAAGCGGCGGCATCGACGGCCCACGAGCGGCTGACGGATCTGGAATCCGCGCCGCATTGGACCCGCGCCCGGTGGGGCGTCAAGGCGCGGAATCGTTGCGTGACGACGGCACCCGGCGCAATCTCGGCGGCAAGGCTTGGATCGGGAGGGGCGATGCTCGGCAACGGTGAGATGGTCGCGCGCCTCGTGCTCGCGGGCGCCATGGGCAGCGTCGTCGGCTTCGAGCGCGAGCGGCTGCTCTGGGCCGCGGGCCTGCGCACGCACATGCTGGTCTGCGTCGGCGCCTGCCTGTTCATGATCGTCTCGGCCTTCGGCTTCTCCGACGTGCTGGGACAGAAGGACGTGGTGCTCGATCCCTCGCGCGTGGCGGCTCAGGTCGTTTCCGGCATCGGCTTCCTCGGCGCGGGGACGATCCTCCTGCGCGGCGAGGTGGTGAAGGGGCTCACCACCGCCGCGAGCCTGTGGGCGGTGGCGGCGATCGGGCTCGCGGTCGGCGGCGGCCTTTACGTGGCGGGCATCGCCGCGACCGTGCTCGTCGTCGGCATCCTCGCCGGCGTGAAGCCGCTCGAGGAGCGTTGGCGCGACCGTCTGCACACCCGCTCGCTCCAGCTCACCGTCAAGGCCGGCTGCCTCTCGATCGAAACCCTTCAGGAGGTTACCGGCGAGCGCGCCACGCGGGTGCGGCAGTTCGTGGTCCGCCCCGGCCAGGCGGACGGCCAGGAAGAGGTGACGATCGCCTTCGTCCGGCTGTCGCAGACGAGCGTCGCGGCCATCGCCGAACGCCTGAGGCAGAATCCGAACGTGGTGAAGGTCCGCCTCGGCTCCAACCTGTGACCGCCGCATCCGGCATCGCCAAAATCGAAGCCGCAACCCTACTCGAACCGGCAAACCGCACTACGACGTGCGGAGTGTATCCTTCGCGAGAATCGAGCGAATCATGGCGTCGAAGCGGGTCCCCACCAGCCCCTATCCGGACCAGAAGCCCGGCACCTCGGGCCTGCGCAAGAAGGTGCCCGTCTTCCGGCAGCCCCATTACGTCCAGAACTTCGTCCAGGCGATCATCGACTGCATCCCCGAGAGGAAGGGCGCGACCCTGGTGATCGGCGGCGACGGGCGCTTCTTCAACAAGGAGGTCGTCCAGATCGCCCTGAAGATGGCCGCCGCCAACGGCTTCGGGCGGGTGCTGGTGGGGCAGGACGGCCTGCTCTCGACCCCGGCCGCCTCCTGCGTCATCCGCAAGCACGGGGCAATCGGCGGCATCGTGCTCTCGGCGAGCCACAATCCCGGCGGGCCGGAGGGTGATTTCGGCATCAAGTTCAACGGCAGCAACGGCGGCCCGGCGCCGGAGAGCGTCACCGAGGCGATCTTCGCGCGCACGAAGGCGATCGGCGATTACCGCATCTCCGACGCGCCCGACCTCGACCTCGGCCGGATCGGCACGACCGAGATCGACGGCACGACGGTGGAGGTGATCGATCCGGTTGCCGACTACGCCGAACTGATGCGCACGCTGTTCGATTTCGACGCGTTGTCGAAGATGTTCGCCTCCGGCTTCCGGATGCGCTTCGACGCGCTCTCGGCGGTGACCGGCCCCTACGCCAAGGCGATCCTGGAAGGGGCACTCGGCGCGGCGCCGGGCACGGTCGTCAACGGCGAGCCCAAGCCCGATTTCGGCGGGCACCATCCCGATCCGAACCCGGTCCATGCCCACGAGCTGTTCGACCTGATGCACGGCCCGGACGCGCCGGATTTCGGCGCGGCCTCCGACGGCGACGGCGACCGCAACATGATCGTGGCGCCCGGCCTGTTCGTGACGCCGAGCGACAGCCTCGCGATCCTCGCCGCCCACGCCCACCGTGCGCCGGGCTATGCGGGCGGCCTTGCGGGCGTCGCCCGCTCGATGCCGACGAGCCGGGCGGTGGACCGCGTCGCCGCCGCCCTCAAGATCGAGGCGTTCGAGACGCCGACCGGCTGGAAGTTCTTCGGCAACCTGCTGGATGCCGGCCGCATCACCCTGTGCGGCGAGGAGAGCGCCGGCACCGGCTCGAACCACGTGCGCGAGAAGGACGGGCTCTGGGCGGTGCTGCTCTGGCTCAACATCCTGGCCGCGACGGGCAAGCCGGCGCAGGACCTCGTGCGCGAGCACTGGGCCAAATTCGGCCGCGACTACTACACCCGCCACGATTACGAGGAGATCGATGCCGGCGCCGCCAAGCGGCTGATGGAAGGCCTGCGCGCCAAGATCGGCACGCTGCCGGGGACCAAGGTCGGCGGCCTGACGGTGAAGGCGGCGGACGATTTCCGCTACGTCGATCCGGTGGACGGCTCGGTGACCGAGGCGCAGGGCGTGCGCGTCACCTTCGCGGAGGATGCGCGCATCGTCTATCGGCTGTCGGGCACCGGCACCGCCGGGGCGACCCTGCGGGTCTATATCGAGCGCTACGAATCCGCCCCCGACCGGCTGGAACGGCCGGTGGCCGACGTGCTCGGGCCCGTCGTCGCCGTGGCGCGGGCGCTGGCCGATATCGAGGCGATCACCGGGCGCGCGGAGCCGAGCGTCGTGACGTGACGGGGCGCCGGCTTGGCGCAGGCGGGGCCGGCCTCGTCCTGCTGCTCAGCGCCGGGCCGCCCGCCCACGGCGGCAAGGTGGCGCTCGGGCCTTCCCGCTTCGACATGCCCGCCGTGTTCGAGGGTTGGACCCGCCGGGAGGCCGGCGACGGCCTCGTCTTCGAACGCGTCTTCGAGCCGACCGGATCGCGCGGGCGCAAGGGCGCCGCGATCCTGATCGTGGCCAAGCCGAAGCCCGCTACGGGCCGGTTCGACGACGCGTTCGCCGCTTTCGTCCGCAGCCTCAAGCAGATCCCATCCGACGGAAAGCCGCTGACGGCGAAGACCGGCGAAACCCTCGACGGCCATCGCATCCGGATCGAGCAGCGCTGCTGCCGAACGCCCGACGGCATCCGCATGTCCGCGTGGCATATCGGGATCGCCACCAAGACGAGCGAGCATTTCCTGATGCTCCTCATGCTCCAGACCGAGCGAGAGCAGGAGAAGCCGATTCGCGAGGGCTTCGAGGCGCTGGTGAGGTCCTATCGCCCCTCGCCGGAAGACCGCGGCCTCGCTCTGGTCCCGGCTCGGGGCGACGGCGGCCTTGACGGGCTCTATTCGCGCACGCGGACGCAACTCCGGCCGAACGCCTTCGGCGGGATGGACTTCACCGCCGATCAGGACACGCTGCTCTTCGACAAGGGCGGGTTCTACACCACGGATTTCCCCCGCGACGGCGACATGGCGGCCCATTGCCAGGCCGAGCCAACGACCTGCGGAACCTACACGCTCAAGGGCGGGTGGTTCTCGGCCAACCGAATCGAGCGGGTCGAGGTCGAGGACGGGTTCGGCCGCGTCTCGCGCTCCAGCGAGGCGTTCTCCCGCGCGCAAGATCGGCTGACGCTCGGCGACGTGACCTATTTCGCGGTGCCGCCCTTCGCCGACGGGCATCGCTTCGACGGCACGTGGAATCACAGTTTCGGATCGAGCGGGGCGATGGGCTCGGTCGGCGGCACGCACACGCTGACCCTGACGCCGGACGGGCGCTTCACCCGCGAGGGCGGCGTCGGCTTCTCCTCGACCGGCGGCTCGATGGACGGCAGCACCGTGGTGGCCGGCCATAGCCGCCGCCCGGTGCGGGCCGGCCGCTACACGGTCTCCGGCTACCGGCTCACGCTGACGGATGACGGCGGCAGCAGCGAGGCGCTGAGCCTGTTCGCGCCCGACCGGGCTTCGGACAAGCTCCTGGTGATCGGAGGGGCCAACTACCTGAAGCAGGGGCGGTGAGCGCCGGCCGCAGCGTAAGCGGATCTCACGTCTGGTTCGGCTTCAACTGATAGAAGATATGCCGGCCGATCATGTCCTTGCGCTTGAGCCGGCGCGACCAGCCGGGGCGGACGTAGTCGGCATGGTAGTGGGTCGCACCGCCGACCTCGCTGACATAGGTCTTGCCCTCGATCACCGCGCTGGCGACGCGGGTGGCGCTGCGCCAGGACTCGGCGTCGGTGATGCGAAGCGACTTGCCCTCGCAGGCGAACGAGAACTGGCAGCCCATGAAGCGGTGGCGGTTCTGGTAGACGACGCCGCAGACCGACGACGGGTAGAGCCCGCTCTTGACGCGGTTCAGCACCACCTGCGCCACCGCCGCCTGCCCCTCTTCGGGCTCGCTGCGGGCCTCGAAATAGACCGCCTCGGCGAGGCAGCGCTGCTCGCGGTCCATCGCATCCGGGTTGATCAGATCGGCATAGTGCGACTTGCCCTCCGGCGAGGACATCGGCGGCTCCAGCACCGACGGGTTGCGATCGAGGCGGGCCGTGAAGCCGGGCAGGGCGAGGCTCGCCGCGGCAACCTCGATCGGAGTCGCGTCGGCAGGGGCCGGCGTCACCGAGGAGAGGGCAACGGCGCGCGGCGTGGCGGGCGTGGCACCGTCGGAATCGGCCAGTGCAGGTAGGCCGTCCTCGCCCGGCTCCGCTTCGTGCGCGGCGCCCGGCACCACCAGCCCGGCCTCGATCACGTCCGGACTGAAGCCGGTCGCGGCACCGAGCGACCCGGCGGCCGCGGCGTCCCGCTCGAAGAGGCGCTCGGGCCGCAGCGTGGCGTCGGTGCCCGCGGTGGCCGTGAAGGACACCAGCAGGCCGCTCGCCAGCATCCACGGCACCACGGCCGAGACGATCCAGCTGGGGCCGAGGCCCAGGCCTCGAACGCGCCTCGTACGCAACGCCGACACTCCACACTCACGAGCGGCCGGAGGCTTCAGCTTAGTCCAAGCCGAAGCGACCGTTCCTCACGAGCGGAGTTTAATCGTGAACGTGGTTGCCGGACGGTTAAGGCGTCGGGCGGCCGTGGCGCTGGAGCATGCCGTCGATCAGGACGGCGACGTAGCCGCTGCCGTTCTGCGAGGCAATGATCGCCCGACCGGCTTCGCGCCCGTTGCGGTCGGCCTCGAGATAGACGAGCCCGACGACGCCGGCCGCGGCCGCCAAGGTCGCAATGATCCAGAGATAGGCGAGCTGCATCGCCCGGTGACCGGGGACGACGGCGCGATGGTCGAGAAGGGCGGAGGGAGAGTCGGGATTCGACATGGCTGGAAGTCCCGCGTGCGCCCTGGTCGGAAGACCCATCGGCGCGCACCGCGCTGAGGTCTTCCGCTAGCAGGTAACGTGCCCGGGCAACACGGGTTCAGGACGCTGTCCGCAAAATTATTGCGAAGCTTGGTTCCGCTCCGTAGAGGCCCCCGCGGGCCATGGCCCGCGGGGTCGCTGTTCGCCGATTTCAGGCGTCGGTCTCAGGCGTCGGTCTCAGGCGTCCTTGCCGAGCGCCGCCTGCGCCGCGGCGAGGCGGGCGATCGGCACGCGGAAGGGCGAGCAGGAGACGTAGTCGAGGCCGACTTCCTGGCAGAAGCCGATCGAGGCCGGGTCGCCGCCGTGCTCGCCGCAGATGCCGAGCTTGAGCCCGTCGCGGGTCGCACGGCCGCGCTCGGCGCCGATCTTCACCAGCTCGCCCACGCCCTCCTGATCGATCGACACGAACGGATCGACCGAAAGGATGCCCTTCTGGGTGTAGGGCCCGAGGAAGGTGGCCGCGTCGTCGCGCGAGATGCCGAGCGCCGTCTGGGTGAGATCGTTGGTGCCGAAGGAGAAGAACTCCGCGGTCTCGGCGATCTCGCCGGCCTTGAGCGCCGCGCGCGGTAGCTCGATCATCGTGCCGACCTGATATTCGAGCTTGGCGCCGGTCTCCTCCGTCACGGCCTTGGCCATGGCGTCGATGCGGGCCTTGACGATGTCGAACTCCATCCGCGTGAACACCAGAGGCACCATCACCTCCGGGGTCACCGGTGCGCCGGTATCCTTGGCCGCCTGCACCGCCGCCTCGAAGATCGCGCGGGCCTGCATCTCGGCGATCTCGGGGAAGGCGATGGCCAGCCGGCAGCCGCGGAAGCCGAGCATCGGGTTGTGCTCGGAGAGTTCGCGGATGCGGTTGCGGATCTTATCCTCCGGGATGCCGGTGGCCGATTGGACCTCGCGGATCTCCTCGTCCGTGTGCGGGAGGAACTCGTGCAGCGGCGGATCGAGCAGGCGGATCGTGACGGGCAGGCCCGACATGATCGTGAACAGCTCGACGAAATCCTGACGCTGATAGGGCAGGATCTTCGCGAGCGCCGCGCGGCGCCCTTCCGTGTCGTCGGCGAGGATCATCTCACGCACCGCGACGATCCGGTCACCCTCGAAGAACATGTGCTCGGTGCGGCACAAGCCGATGCCTTCCGCACCGAACTTGCGGGCGGCGCGGGCATCGGCCGGGGTGTCGGCGTTGGTGCGCACCTTCATGGTGCGGACCGCATCCGCCCATTCCATCAGCGCGGCGAAGTCGCCCGACAGCTCCGGCTGGAGCATCTTGACCTCGCCCTCGATCACCTGTCCGGTCGAGCCATCAATGGTGATGACGTCGCCGGCCTTCAGGGTCACGCCACCGACGGTGAGCGTCTGCGCCTTGTAGTCGATCCGGATCGAGCCGACGCCGGAGACGCAGGGCTTGCCCATGCCGCGGGCGACCACCGCCGCGTGGCTGGTCATGCCGCCACGGGTGGTGAGGATGCCCTCGGCGGCGTGCATGCCGTGGATGTCCTCCGGCGAGGTCTCAATGCGCACGAGGATGCAGCGGCGCTCGGCCTTCTTGGCGGCTTCCGCCGCTTCCGAGTTGAACACGATCTCGCCCACCGCCGCGCCCGGCGAGGCCGGCAGGCCGCTGGCGATCACCTTGCGCTCGGCATCCGGGTCGATGGTCGGATGCAGGAGCTGGTCGAGCGCGCCCGGCTCGATGCGCTTGACCGCCTCTTCCTTGGAGATCAGGCCCTCGCCCGCGAGTTCGACGGCGATGCGCAGGGCCGCCTTGGCGGTGCGCTTGCCGTTGCGGGTCTGGAGCATCCAGAGCTTCCCGCGCTCGATGGTGAACTCCATGTCCTGCATGTCGCGGTAGTGCTTCTCGAGGATCCCGTAGATCCGCGTCAGCTCGGCGAAGCTCTCAGGCATCGCCTTTTCCATCGACGGCTTGTCGGACTTGGCCTCGATGCGGGCCTTTTCGGTGATGTCCTGCGGCGTGCGGATGCCCGCCACCACGTCCTCGCCCTGGGCGTTGATGAGGAATTCGCCGTAGAGCGCGCTCTCGCCCGTGGAGGGGTTGCGGGTGAAGGCGACGCCGGTGGCCGAGGTGTCGCCCATATTGCCGAACACCATGGCCTGGACGTTGACGGCCGTGCCCCAGCTCTCGGGGATGTTGTTCAGCTCGCGGTACTTCTTGGCCCGCGGGATCATCCAGGAATCGAACACGGCGCCGATCGCGCCCCAGAGCTGGTCCTCGGGCTTCTGCGGGAAGTCCGAGCCGTGCTCGTCGCGGACGATCTTCTTGTAGACGCCGATGAGGTGCTTCCAGTCGTCGGCCTTCAGCTCGGTGTCGAGGTTGAGGCCCTTCTCCTCCTTGTAGTGCTCCAGCGCCTCCTCGAAGGCATGGTGCTCCACGCCGAGCACGACGTTCGAGTACATCGTGATGAAGCGGCGGTAGGAGTCGTAGGCGAAGCGCTCGTCGTCGGCGTCCTTGGCCAGGGCCTCGACGGTGGTGTCGTTCAGGCCGAGGTTGAGCACCGTGTCCATCATGCCCGGCATGGAGGCGCGGGCACCGGAGCGGACCGAGACGAGCAGCGGCTTGTCGGCATCGCCGAAGCGGCGGCCGGTGAGCCTTCCGACGGTGTCGAGCGCCGCGTTCACAGCGTCCTTCAGCTCCGCCGGATAGGTCTCGCCGTGCTCGTAATAGCAGGTGCAGACTTCCGTGGTGATGGTGAAGCCGGGTGGCACCGGAAGGCCGAGGTTCGACATCTCGGCGAGGTTGGCCCCCTTGCCGCCGAGGAGGTTGCGCATCGACGCCTCGCCCTCGGCCTTGCCGTCACCGAAGGAATAGACCCATTTCGTCATCAGTCTCTCCGCTGGACGGATATGGCGACTTGAAGCGCCGCTCACGCGGGCGTGGCGCATCTCATGTCGCAGTGCAAGGATAAGCTTCGTCTCACTCCACGATGAGGAGTGACGATATGATAGCTCTGTCAGAGCCTAGAGCGCTCGCCGCAAAAAGGGGAGTGCGCCCCGGCGCAGACGGGCGCGGGACGGCGAGATTGCACTGCGAAAACCGGATCCCGGCCCATCGCCGGACTTCTGAACCGCGGCCGCTCGCGATCGCTCCGCGCGGCCCCCGTCAGGAGAAGTGCCGCAGAACGCCCAGGCCGATCAGACCGACGACGATCAGGTAGATCGCCACGATGTAGTTCAGCAGCCGCGGCGCGATCAGGATCAGGATGCCCGCCAGGATCGCGACGATCGGCTGGAGGTGCGAGAGGGTGATGGTCATGGACGGGTGTTCGGAGGCGCTCCCGCGGTCAAGCTTGACCGCGGGATGAGGACGCACGACGCGGCCCAAAGGTTCCCGGACGGACGCTTCCGAGCATCTTTGGCCGGTCAGACGCGGTACTTGCCGTTGCGCTTGACCACGACGCGGGCGCCGACGGGGACGCGCTCGTAGAGATCGACGATGTCCTCGTTGAGCATGCGCACGCAGCCCGAGGACATCTGCTCGCCGATGCTCCAGGGCTCGTTGGTGCCGTGGATGCGAAACAGCGTGTCGCGGTTGCCATTGTAGAGGTAGAGCGCGCGCGCCCCGAGCGGGTTGTCGATGCCGCCCTTGCGCGAGCGCTCGATGCCCGGATTGAGCGAGACCATCGTCGTGGTCGGGCTCCAATCCGGCCACACGCCCTTGCGGCCGACCCGTGCGTCGCCCTTCCACGAGAACCCGGCCTTGCCGACGCCGACCCCGTATTGCAGCGCGGTACCGCCCTCCTGCACGAGGGCGAGCTGGCGCTTGTCGATGTCGACGACGATCGTGCCCGGCGCCTCGGGGCCGCTATAGGCGACCTCCTGACGGCGATATTTCGGGTCGATGCGCGACCGGTCGACGAGCGGCACGTCGAACGGCTTGTCCGGCATCGTGCCGATATACCAAGCCGCATCATCGTCACCGCCGGCCATCGGACCAGGCTTCGAGGTCTTGCAGGCCGCGAGCGGGACAAGGCAGAGCGCGGCGAGCATCACCCGGCGAGCGGCCATGCGGGGAGCGTTCTTCGGGGCAAACTTCTGGGCGGTCCTGGGGGCTGCCATGGCGGCTCCTGTCGTCGCCGCCCGGGGCGGGTTGGCGTTACAAGTCATGGCCCATGACTACCCGCCCTTGCCCGGATCGGGTGTGACTTCGAGGCCGCATCGGGCGAGGAACGTTGCCGTGAGGTCGCCTCGTCGGAAGCACGGGGAGCGTTATCTGCGGCGCAAAATCGCGTGAGCGGCACGGACGAAGGAGAGACGGATGCCCGAGACCGAGACCCAGCTCGTCGAGGCGACGGGCGCCGACATCGCCGCGCTCGCGCCAGCGATCCATCTCGATCACTGCGTCATCCACGTCTCCGACTGGGACCGCGCGACTGCCTTCTACCGCGACGTGCTGCGGGCCGAGGTGATCCCCTTCGGCAAGGGCGTGGTGTTCCGCTTCGGTGGGGTGCAGCTCAACGTGCACGGTCCCGGCCAGATCGGATCGCCGCGGGCGCGGGAGCCGGTCATGCCCGGCGGCAGCGACCTGTGCTTCCGATGGTCGGGCTCGATCGAGGAGGCGATCGCCCATCTCACCGCCCACGGCGTCCCGGTCGAACTGGGTCCGGTGGAGCGGAACGGGGCGGCGGGACAGGGCGTGAGCGTCTATTTCCGCGATCCCGACGGCTCGCTGATGGAGTTCATCACCTATCCGACCCCGTGACGCCGCCTCCATGACTTCGACATCGTGACGCGCCGGCCGCAGGGCCGGGCCCGCAACCGGGCGCCGCGATCGGCGGTTACTCGGACATGCACCCCGCAGATCGGAGAAGGAGCAAGCAATGAAGGGCTTGACGATTGCGACGGCGGCCCTGGCTGTTGCGACCCTCTCGGCCGGCCCAGCCGCAGCCTTCGGCGCGGGCGGCGGGTCTTCGGGCGAGGGCGACGGGTACCTGCGGCAGGATCTGCAGAATCCCGGCTACATCGAGCCGAGCCCCTATGCCTACCGCAACGGTTACCGACCGAACGATCCGGGCGCCGAATACGAAGCCCGGCGGCGCGGCTATCCGATCTACGGCCAGTGGGGCTGGAAGTACCGCTAGGCAGCGGGGCCGCGCGCGGGGAGCGCTCGCGGGCGCAGCACCAGGGCTCAGGCGTTGCCGACGCGCTCGGCGAGCCGCTGGTTGGTCTGTTCGAGACGCACGGCGAGTTCGCGCATGACGGCGATGCTGATCTGCGGGAACTGCGCCAGTAGCTCGATGAAGACGTCCCGGTCGATCCGCAGGGCCGTCGTCGCCGTATCGGCGATCACGGTCGCGGAGCGCGGCTGATCGGCCAGGATGCCCATCTCGCCGACGAGGGCATTGGGACCGAGCAGCGCGAGGCGCACGGGGCCGAACGGTCCGTCGATGGAAACCGCTGCGGAACCTTCAAGGATGAGATAGGCCGCGTCCGCTGCCTCGCCGCGGGCGAAGAAGGCTTGGCCCGCCTCGAAATGCACGCGCTCGCTGGTGAAGGCCAGGAGCTTGAGCCGCGACGGCTCCACCTCGCGGAACAACGGCACCTGCCGCAGGGACATCACCTCGGTGTCGAGGGTCATGGACTCACTCCGATGCGCCTCCAGGGCGGCCGGCGAAAGGCCCGCGGGTAGACGCAGGCGCGGGCCGTGTCAAAGCGGCGAGGCCATCGCGCCTCTGGAGAGCGAACGGGCGGCTTCCGCCGAACCATCCCAAAGTCGGGGACGCCCGGACAGCGGCATCATAATGCCGTCGGTCAGCCGTCGCGGTCGGTCGACAATCCGACTTCACCGGGGCCGGGCGGGTTGCGCTTGAGGCTGGCGTTCGGCTGCGGCGAGTCGATCGGCTCCTCGTTCGTGGTGGGCGTCAGGCTGTCCTCCGGAGCCGGCATCGCCGGAAGCGGCGTGCGATTGGGTTCGGGCAGGCCGGTGCCGCCTGACACCCCAGTCGGGGGGCCGCCGGCCTTGGCGATAAGCGAAGCCTTCACCATGTATCGGTTCGTCATTCTGGCTCCTTACGGCTGTCGGCGGGGATGTGGACGGGCCTGTGGAGACCTGTTCACAACTCCGCGCGACGCGCGGTCATGAGCAGCGCTAACGTTTGGATGAAACAGCGGTTTCCCCGAGCTCGGCCGTCGATACAGCCAAGGAACAATCGAAAGGGATGATGGTTGAGGAAGGTGTGAAGAGTTAGCCTGAGGAGGCGCTGATGGCATCTGGTAATTCCACCTCGAAGCGAGGTTTCGCTTCCATGAATATCGAGCGGCAGCGCGAGATCGCCAGTAAGGGCGGTCGTTCGGTGCCGGCCGAGAAGCGGTCGTTCTCGCAGGATCGTGAGTTGGCGTCGTCCGCCGGCCGCAAGGGCGGCCAGTCGACGGGCCGCACCGGCGAGGCTTAATTCGGCCGAGGCGGATCCGGGCGTGACGTGCACGTCCGACCGCCTGGCCCTTTCGAAATCAAGAATTATATTTCAATCTACGGACGCTATGGGCGTCTGTTTCTTTTTTCGCTCGTGGGGTCAGCTTGACGCGTCGGTGCGGGCCAGTTCGCGCCATTTGACGACGAGTTCCTCGAACGTCTCCAGTTCGGCCTCATCGAGACGGCCCAAGGTCCGCGCGACATAGGCGGCCTGCGCCGCGATGCCACGCTCGGCGACCGCTGCCCCGGCCGGTGTCAGATGGAGCGCGTGGGAGCGGCGATCGCCGGGGATCGGCCGGCGCTCGACCAGTCCGGCATCGACGAGCCGGTCGATCAGCCCCGAAACATTGCCCTTCGTCACGTAGAGCCGGGCGGCGAGTTCCTGCTGTGTCAGTCCCTCGCGCTCACTCAACGTCGACAGCACATCGAACTGCGGAATCGACAGGCCGAGGTCCCGCAGTTCAGCGGCCACCGCGGCGGTGACGCGCCGGCTAAGGCGGATGAACCGAAACCAGACCCGCAGCGGATCGACGGCCTCGGCGTTCGAAGCGGGGCGGGCTTGACGCTCGGACATGTCCGTCCAGCTTGTAGCAGAGGGCGGGGCGCCGGGCAGCCGAGTGGCGCACGTCACCCCCAGCCTGTAGACTGGCCAGCGGATTTTCCTTCCCCCACACCTTCCATTTTCCGGGACCATGCGTCGTCAGCTTCTCGATGAACCGGTGACGCGGGCCGGCCGCTACGCGCGGACCCTGGCCCTGTTCTCCCTGATCGTGACCGCCATGGCCGTTCTTATCGTGCGCAGCCCGTCGGCCGAGCCGGCGCCGGCCCTGGCGGTACTGGGCAGCGGGATCGCCCTTTCCGTGATTGCCGTCGCCTTCGCGCTGTTCGCGATGGCGCGGGTGTGGCGCGAGGGCGCGGGCGGTCTCGGAGCGGCGATCGGCGGCCTCTTTCTGGCGAGCCTCGTCCTGGCCTATCCGGCCTATGCCGCGCTCAAGGGCGTGCGCCTTCCGGCGCTCACCGACGTGACGACGGATATCGAGCGCCCGCCCGCCTTCTCGCGCTCGCGCCTCGCCTTCGCCGCCCGCGACGGCCGCTATCCGCCCGAGCCCGGACCGGCGACGCGCGAGGCGCAGCGCGCGGCCTATCCGCAGATCGCGCCTCTCACCCTCGACGTGGAAGCCGACGAGGCGTTCGAGTTGGCGCGCAAGGCCGCCGTGAACCGCAAATGGCAGATCGTCGAGGCGATCCGGCCCGGCGGACGGATCGGCAACGGCCGGATCGAGGCGGTGGCCCATACCCGGATCCTGAACCTGCCGGCCGACATCACCGTGCGGGTCCATCCGCGTGCCGATGGCGCACGCATCGACGTCCGCTCCGCCTCCCGGATCGGCGACCGCGATTTCGGCGACAATGCTGACCGGATCCGCTCCTATCTCGACGAGGTCGCCAACCTCGCCATCGCCCTCAAGTAGCGCGCCGGCCATTCAGGCGGGCCGAAACGTCCCGCCGAGAAGGGGCGGCCCGTCGGTGACGGCGAGGCCTCGCTCCACCAGATCTTCCAGATGGGCGAAGACGGAGAGGGCGGCCGCGCCGAGGAGGTGGGGCGCGAGGCCCTGGTAGACGGTGCGGACGATGGCCGCGATGTCGTGGTCGCCCGCGGCGAGCCGGGCGCGGATCGCCGCCTCGCGCTGGCGTCGATGGGCGGCCAGACCGCGCACGAAGCGGCGCGGATCGCGCACGGGCCCGCCATGACCCGGCCAGTACAGCGTCTCGCCGCGCTCGCGCAGGCGGTCCAGGGACTCCATGTAGGCCCGCATCGACCCGTCGGGCGGTGCGACGATGGAGGTCGACCACCCCATCACGTGATCGCCAGAGAACAGCACGTTCTCCTCCGGCAGGGCGAAAGCGAGATGGTTCATGGTGTGGCCCGGCGTCGCCACGGCGGTGAGCGTCCAGCCGTCGCCATCCAGACTTTCCCCGTCAGCCAGTTCCCGGTCGGGCCGGTGCTCGCGGTCGGCGCTGGCATCCAGAGCCGGCAATTCGTTCTCGGCCAGTTGCCGCGCGGCCCGGTGCGGGCCGCATCCGACGATCGGCGCGCCCGTGCGCGCCTGGAGGAGGCGCGCCCCCGGCGAATGATCGCGATGAGTATGGGTGACGACGATGGCCGCGACCCGCTCGCCGGCGAGCGAGGCGAGCAGCCCCTCGATATGCCCGGCGTCGTCCGGCCCCGGATCGATCACCGCGACCCGGCCGTGGCCGACGATGTAGCTGCAGGTTCCGCTCGCGGTGAAGGGGCCGCCATTGGGGCAGATCCGTCTCCGCACCAGCGGGCTCAGCGCTTCCGTCTGCCCTGAGACGGGCAGGGCGCTCTCGAAGCCGGGCGCGGGGCCTTGCGTGTCCGCGGACGATTCACTCATGGCAACGGCTTCAAACGACGACGGGGCCGCCCGCCTACGACAGGCCGGCGCGTTCGCCAACTCGCCCGGAGCGCTCAGCGACCGAAGGGCGAGGGCGACACGACGCGGACCGGCGCGAAGCCCTCGCCGCGGGCGGCGACCGGCGCGAAGCCTGCCGGCGCCGCATCGATCCGCGCCGGCATGATCTGCGCCTCGGCGACGCGGAGTCGACGGGGTTCGGTCCGCGCCGCGCGCAGAACCTCGCGGAACGCCAGACGCGCCGCGTCGCGGCGGAGGGCGCCGACCCGATCCTCGATGGCATCGCGGCGCTGCCGGCCCAGGGCAGCGATCCGGTAATCGACGAGTACCGGCCCCTTTGGAGACAGACCGGCGACGAGATCCGCCCCCTCCTCGGAGCCGACCACATCACCGGGGCGCAGGGTACGGTCCGCGGCCAGCGTCATCAGCGGACCTGCGACGCCCGGCGGCTGGCAGGCGCAGTTCTCGACCCGGATGCGGCGGAAGAGGTGGGCCGAGGCCGTGCGGCGATAGGCTCGACCGTCGAGACCGACGGCTTGGTCGAGTTCGGAGCGACCGGGCGCCAGGGTGAACAGGTCGGTGGTCGCGTTGGGGCAAGCGGCGGCGCAGGCCGCGGCATGGATGGGAAGGTCGGTCCGCGACCGCAGGCGGCCCAGCGGAAAGACATAGCCGTCACACCGGCGCACGCAGACCGTCCGCGTTCCTGCCGCGAAAGCGGCCGGGCTCGGGCTCCGCTCCTGGCCGCCGGCGCTCACCGGGCGGGCATCGAACCGCGGCGTCCGCTGCACCAAGCGATGTCCGGCTGAGCGCGGCGCGTCGGGGAGCGCCGCGTAGCGCCGCGGCGGCGTCGATGCCGGCTTGGCGACCGGCACCGGCGTCGGGGCGCCGACGCCGAAGATGGTCTCGAACAATCCGTTCAGCAGTCCGCGCTCGGAGGCGCGCACCATCGTCGCCGCGCTCGTGGCGCCGAGGCCGATGAGCAGACCCAAGAGGGCGGTGGCGACGAGAGGACGCCGCGGCACGGTTGCGGAATCCGCATCGCTCTTCGCCGTCCATGCGCCGGGGGCGCGCTTGCCGAAACCCATCTCCGCCGTCCCCGTCGATCCGGTGCGCGCGACGCACCCGCATCACGGGCATGACGGGCCGGATGCCTCGCCCGGCCTCGAGCTAGGCCGCCCGTCCTGGCGGTGACAATTTCGTAGAAACCACGCAGGGACGAACGCCCCGCCCCTTTGCGTCGCCAAAATCGGGTCTGCCGACACGCAAAGCCTTGCGCCGCCAGCGTCATCGGGTTCGTCCATCAAATCAGTCGAGCGCTCGAAGCGAGGGCGAGGCTGTGGAAACCGGGAAGGCACGAAAAAAGCGCCGCCCATCCGGACGGCGCTCGAGATCATGACGTTGGGGTCGAGGGAAGCGATCCGCCTTCGCGCAACGCCCGATGCGACTTGACCGGGTCACTGTCTTCCCCGTCCGGTTCGGCACGCATCCGTGGCGAATCCGGCGACCATTTCAGCGGACTGCGCTCTAGCGGCGGCGAGCCGATTTTACACGAACCGGAATGGGCTGCACGACCGGCTGCGGCGACAGCGTCGACACGAGCCGCGCGGCGGCCTCAAGCGCGGTCTTCGCTTGAGCGATGCCTTTGGCAAGGCCGGGAACTAAGGGCATTTTCTGTGCGGGCACGCCAGAGGCCTCCTTCACATGATCAAGTCTGATCGTCGTCTGGTCGTCTTGCAGTGAGATGGTGACGAACGGCCGGATTTGCCAGTCGGTTCCGAGGGCCTGCGACGCAGGGCACCGGACCGCCTCACCTGTCGTAATCAAGTCTTCACGCCGTCGGAAGCCCTCAAAGGAACCTGCGACGAAAACTTGGCGTTATTGCTTCCAAGAGGCTGCGGCACGGGCCGCGCCAGTTGTTGGAAGGAAGTTCGACATGCTCGGGTGGGCTGTTACGTTCCTGGTGGTTGCCCTCGTCGCGGCCCTGCTGGGCTTCGGCGGCATCGCCGGCACGGCCATGGAGGCCGCCAAGCTCGTGTTCTTCGTCGCGATCGTCCTGTTCGCGATCTCGGCCGTGATCGGCCTGATGCGCGGTCGCTCGACGACCTTGTAACCGTCGCATGACAGAAGGGCCGCACCCGGCATCGGGGCGGCCCTCACCGCCGAAAGATAGTACGGCACAGAGATCAGGCTTCCGTGGGATCGTCCGGCTTCGGCTGCTCATCCTCGAGCCGCGCGATCAGGTCCCGAAAACGGTCCGGAATCGGCTGTTGCACGACGGAATCGTAGAGGGCGCGCAGGTGATTTCCGATGCGCCGCTGCGTCTGGTCATTCAAACCGTTCTCGCCACGCACCCGAGTGGCCCGGCCCCCCTGCGGGAACCCGCCAGCCGGCTCGTCCTCGTTCATGCTTTCAAGATCCCCTTGCCGCCACACCCGCCGCGATTGTCTTGCAGCTTGACATGAGTCATGGCTGCAGCAGCAACGCGGCCATGCGGCATGAGTTCCGCGCGGTTCAGGAACGGACGTCGCGCCCCCGCGTTAGGGGCGCAGCGACAAGCGAAGAGCGAAGAGCGAAGAGGCTCAGGGGAATTCATGTCGACAGCACAACTGGTCGTGCAGCACCTTCCGTACCTGCGCCGTTACGCGCGCGCGCTCACGGGCAGTCAGGTCGCCGGTGACGCCTACGTCGCGGCCACACTCGAGACGCTGGTTAACGAACCCGAGACCCTGGGTCGCAGCACCAACGTCAAGGCCGACCTGTTCCGCGTGTTCACGCGGATCTGGAACTCGCTGTCCGTGAACGGCCACAGCGATCAGGTGCAGCACGATCTGCCGGCCGAAGTCCGACTCGGCCAGATCACGCCGCTGCCCCGGCAGGCGTTCCTGCTCTCGTGCCTCGAAGGCTTCTCGGAGGAGGATGCGGGCGTGATCCTCGATGTGGACGTGAGCAAGGTGCGCGACCTCGTGGACGAGGCCGGCCGTGAACTCGCGGCCGACATGGCGACCGAAATCCTCATCATCGAGGACGAGCCGCTGATCGCCATGGATCTGGAGGCCCTGGTCGAGGGACTCGGCCACAACGTCATCGGCGTGGCGCGCACCCGTACCGAGGCGGTCAAGATCGCCTCCGAGAACAAGCGCCCGGGCCTGATCCTCGCCGACATTCAGCTCGCCGACGGTTCGTCGGGCCTGGATGCGGTCAACGACCTGCTGAAGACCTTCGAAGTGCCGGTGATCTTCATCACCGCCTATCCGGAGCGCTTCCTCACCGGCGAGCGGCCGGAGCCGGCCTTCCTGATTGCCAAGCCGTTCCAGCCCGCCAACGTGTCCGCAGTCATCAGTCAGGCGCTGTTCTTCCAGCAGAGCGCCCGCCGCCGCGAGGCGCACAACGCCTGATCCGTCGCGTCAGAGACGCACCAGCAGGGCGCCGGCCACGTGGCAGGCGCCCTTTTTCGTGGGCGCTGGAAACCCGGGGGCTCGACCCTCAGGCGGGCGGATTCGCCACGCGGACGGCGCGCAACAAAAAACGGGCCGGACGATTGTCCGACCCGTGAAGAGGTTCCGGCCGATGCACAAGGGGAATGCGGGGAGGACCAGGTGGCCGGGTGCTTCTTCAACGAATGTCGGAGGCCTGGGTTCCGAAAGCCACACTCGAACGCCGATTTTTCATCCACAGATGCGATTTTGCCACGTCCATCCCACGCCGCCCGGGATCGGCATGGCCGCGCCGAGATCTCCGGATGAGGCTAGAATACTGACTTGATCCGAAGCGGGACAGTGAAGGAACCGAAGATCCGAAAGCAGCGTTGTGCTAACAACCTGTCAAGCTCCCATCGGAGATCGCAAAGATGCTTCGGACCGGCCTTGTCCTCGGTGTGAGTGTTCCCGCTGCGATCCTGACCCTGGCCCTGCTGCCGGTCGTCCGGCAGGAGGCCGATGCGATGGGGGCGCCGACCGCCCCGCGCGTCGCCTACGAGGCGCCCGCCACGGCCCTGCCGGGCATGCGCCCCTACTCCACGGCCCTCTACCCGATCCATGTCGCCACCGCGCGCCGCCCGGCCGCGCATACGGAGTCGGCCCCGGCCCGCTCCGCTCAGGAGGAGGTTCCGGCCAAGCCCCGGCGCCTGACGAAGGAAGGCTGCGAGGCGCCGCTCAGCTCCCTCGTCGGCCCCGAAGCGCGCCGCATGGTCCCCGGCCGCTGCATGACCTGATGCGGGGGTGCCTGGGCGTCAGGCCGGCTGAGAGACCTTTTCCACGTCGGCGGTGATTCCCGCCGGGCCCATCCGCTCACGGGCCACGAGCCGGTCGCCGGGCGCAAAGGCACCGAGGGGAACATCCCGGTCCGGCAGGATCACCGTCGTCAACGTGTTGACGTGGACGAGCACGTAGCGCTGGAGCGGCAGCGACGCCGCTGCCCATCGCCGCAGCTGGTCGTGATACGGCGCACGCTTCCAGGCCCCCGCCTGACCGGGGTCGACCTGGACATTGAGGAAGCGGGTCACGGGGTCGAGGCTCAGCACCATCTTGGCCCGGTCCGGCCGCCATTCCGGGCCGATCCAAGCTTCCGTCATCCAGAGGCAGTGGAAGGCCCGGCAATGATCGGGCCGCTCGGCATGGATGCCGCAGCCCCCGCCGGAGCGGACGTGGCGGCACCAGCGCCCGGCCGGGCTCTCGACCGCCGGCACGTGGTACACCTTGCAGCAGAGCGTGCAGGATCCGCAGACGCGGCCCGGAGCGGGCACGGCGACGATGGTGGCCGGATCGAGCATCGCAGGCGTTCGTGCGTCTTTCGGTAAAGTCGACGCCGCCTTCCTGAGGGAGATTGCGGCCGTTAGTGTGGCGGGGTTGCCGGCGCGCCCCGTCGGCGAAGTCTTCCGGCTGCCGCACCATGCTGTCGAACATCGCCGCCCGCGACGTCGAGACCCTGATCCACCCCTACACCAATCTCGCCACGTTCCGCGACACCGGCCCGCTGGTGCTGGAGCGAGGTCACGGCGTCTGGGTCTACGACACGGACGGGCGCCCCTATCTCGAAGGCATGGCCGGGCTGTGGTGCACGGCGCTCGGCTACGGAAATGAGGAGTTGGTGGAGGCTGCGGCCGAGCAGATGGGCCGGCTGCCCTTCGCCCACCTGTTCTCGGGCCGCAGCCACGATCCGGCGATCGAACTCGCCGAGACGCTCAAGGAACTGATGCCGGTCCCGACCTCGAAGATCTTCTTCACGTCGTCCGGCTCGGAGGCCAACGACGCGCAGGTCAAGCTGCTCTGGTACATGAACAACGCCCTCGGGCGCCCGCGCAAGAAGAAGATTATCGCCCGGAAGAAGGGTTATCACGGCGTCACCGTTGCGACCGCCTCGCTCACGGGGCTTCCCGCCAACCACGCCGACTGGGACCTGCCGATCGACGGCTTCCTGCACGCCGCCTGCCCGCATCATTACCGCGGCGCCGAACCCGGCGAGAGCGAGGAGGCCTTCTCCCAGCGTCTCGCGGCGGAACTCGAAGCGCAGATCCTGGCCGAGGATCCCGACACGGTGGCCGCCTTCTTCGCCGAGCCGGTGATGGGGGCGGGCGGCGCCATCGTCCCGCCCGCAGGCTACTTCGCCGCGATCCAGGCGGTGCTCGACCGCTACGACGTGCGCCTCGTCGCCGACGAGGTGATCTGCGGCTTCGGCCGGCTCGGAACGTGGTTCGGCAGCGAAGCACTCGGCATGCGGCCGGACACCCTGTCCTTCGCCAAGGCGCTGACTTCCGGCTACCTGCCGCTCGGCGGCATCAGCATCGACGAGCCGCTCTACCGGGCGATGCTCGACGAGAGCGTGAAGCTCGGCGGATTCGGCCACGGCACCACCTATTCCGGACATCCGGTCGCCTGCGCGGTCGCCAACCGCGCGCTGCACATCTACCGGCGCGACCGCATCGTCGAGCGCGCCGCCGAGCGCGCGCCGCATTTCCAGGCGGCCTTGGCGCGCCTCGCCGACCATCCGCTCGTCGGAGAGGCGCGGGGCCTCGGTATGATCGGCGGCATCGAGATCGTCGCCGACAAGCCGTCGAAGCGGCAGTTCGAGCCGAAGGCCGCGGTCGCGGCCCGCTGCGTCGCCTTTGCGCAGGACGAGGGGCTGATCGTGCGGTTTCTGGCCGGCGACCGCATCGCGGTCTGCCCACCCCTGGTGATCGAGCCGGACGAGATCGATACCCTGTTCGAACGCTTGGCCCGCGCCCTCGACCGCACTGCGGCATGGATCGCGCAGGAGCGTCTTGAAGCCATGCCGGCCACCTGAGCGATGGCCGGCAGCCAGCGGATGCAGTCGCGGGCTCTTCCGGCGTACATCGACCGAGGGCATTGCAAGGTGGCCGGCGCTGCATTGCACTATCGCGTGGCCGAGAAGCAACAACAGGCGATGCTCAATAGAACGCCTTGCTCGAAATCCAGGCTTGATGGAAGCTTTAAGCTTCCGTTCAGGTCACCGGATTGATCAAAGCAAGGACGGCATCTTCGCAATCTCGCCACGACCGGGGTGTTGAAGGGGCGTCCTGGCACCGTTCACGCGGTGCAGGAACAAGCCGCCGCGGCCGCGAACCGGCCGTCCCGACGAGCAAACAGGACAGGACCCATGTACGCCCCCAGCCGAACCCCGACCTTCGCGGCCGAACCGGGTGGAAGCGCCCCGGTCACCGTGGCCGGGGATCGCGAGAACTTCCGCCCCGTCGCCCTTCCGGCGCTCGCCGCCGCCGTCCACGTCAGCAGCGCCGCCGTCAAGGCAGCGCGCGCCAAGGCAGAGGTCGGCACCCGCGTGCGCGTCGTCCACGAGGACGAGCCCGTCGATTGAGGCTTGACGCCGCCGTCGGTCTGTCGGCTCTGGCGGGATGCTCATCCTCCCGACCCGCAGGCAGGTCCTGGGCGGGTTCGGCGCCTCGGCGCTGACCCTCGGCTCCGGCGGCGCCTATGCCTTCGTGGTCGAGCCGCGGTTCCGTCTCGCGCTGACCCGCTACGGCCTGACCCCGCCGGGCTGGGATCCCACGCACCGGCTGCGCATCGCGGTGCTCGCCGACATCCATGTCTGCGAGCCCTACATGCCGCTCGACCGGGTGGCGGAGATCGTGGCGGCGACGAACGCCCTCGCGCCGGACCTGATCCTCCTGCTCGGCGATTACCCGGCCGGCCGGAAGGTCACGTGGCACCGGGTGCCGCTCCCCGACTTCGCGCGGCTCGCCGCCGAACTGCGCGCGCCGCTCGGCACCTACGCCATCCTCGGCAATCACGATTGGTGGGACGACCGGGAGGCGATGCGGGCCGGCAAGGGGCCGGTGGAGGTCCGCCGCCTGCTCGAAGCGCGCGGCATCCCGGTTCTAGAGAACGACACCGTGCGCCTCGTCCACGACGGGCGCCCGTTCTGGATCGCCGGTCTCGCCGATCAGGAGCCGTTCCTACCGATCGGCAGCCGCCGCAGCCTCGCCGACCTGCCGGGCACTCTGGCCAAGGTCACCGATGCGGCCCCCGTGATCCTGATGGCGCACGAGCCCGACATCTTCGTGGGTGTGCCCGCCCGCGTCTCACTCACGCTGTCGGGCCACACCCATGGCGGCCAGATCCGCCTGTTCGGCTACTCGCCGGTTCTGCCCTCTCGCTACGGCCAGCGCTTCGCCTACGGCCACGTGGTCGAGGAGGGGCGCCACCTGATCGTCTCCGGCGGTCTCGGCGTCAGCAGCGTCGGCATCCGCTTCGGGGTGCCGCCGGAAATCGTGCTGATCGAACTGGGCGGAGACGCGCCCGTATCCTGACGGGCCGTCTCCTCAGCCCTTCCGCGCCCCCGAGGCGCCGACATGCAGGAAGCTGCGCTCGCCGGTCGCGACCTCGGCCACGTGCTGGATCGTGTCGAGAAGCTGGGCGATCGGCCGCGGGCCGGCCTGGGCGACTAGCGCGTCCGGGGCGACCCGGCGGGCGTTGGTGCGCCCGGCCACGAGTTGTGCCTCGCTGAGGACATCGAAACTACGGCCGACTCGTCGGTTCATGGCTCTCTCTCCTGAACCCGACCGTGAGGCGGTCATGGTAAACGAGGCGTTAACGCTCACAGGACGAGGCGGTAGCGGCAGAAATCGTCGGCCGCGACAAAGCGCTCGTAGAGCCGCCGCGCCTCCGCATTCCCCAACTTCGTGTGCCAGTAGAGCCGCGACCAGCCCCGCATCGTCCCGAGATCGACGAGGTCGGCGATCAGCGCCCGGCCGATGCCGGCGCCCCGCGCTTCCGGCGCGACGAAAAGATCCTCCAGATAGCAGACCGGCGCGACGGTCCACGTCCCCTCGTGCAGGACGTTGACCGTCATGCCGACGAGCGTCCCGTCACAGGCCGCAAAGCGCGCGAAGACCGGAGAGGCCGGATCGAGGATGCGCCGCCAAGTCGCTGCGGTGACCGCCTCCGGCAGATCCTCGCCGTAGAAGGCAAGATAGCCGGCCCAGAGCCGGCGCCAGTCCGCCTCGTCGTCGGCGGCAGGATCGCGGATCAGTGCGGGCTTCCCGGCAGCCGTCATGGCATCCTCCGTGCCGCATCCTCGGCCCAGAGATGGATCGCGGCGTAGGCACGCCAGGGCCGCCACGCCGCCGCGCGATCGAGGAGGGCGACCCGGCCCGGTCGCCCGGCGCCGTCGTCGAGGGCGCGCATCAGCCCGACATCGCCCGCCGGGAAGGCGTCCGCCTGGGCCAGCGCGCGCATGGCGATGTAATGCGCGGTCCAGTCGCCGATGCCGGGCAGGGCCTTCAGCCGGGCGACCGTCGCGTCGAGATCGCCGCCGGGGGCGAAAAGATCGGGCGTGGCCAGCACCGCTGCGGCGAGCCCCTGGATCGCCCGGCCGCGCGCACGGGGCATGTTGAGCACGAGCGAGATTTCAGCCTCCAGAAGCTGCTCCGGCGTCGGGAAGAGGTGGGTCAGGCCCGGCTCATCCCCGTCCACCTCCGGACCGAGGGGCGTGCCGAAGGCCGCGACCAGACGGCCGGCCAGACGCGTCGCGGCCGCCACCGAGACCTGCTGGCCGAGGATCGCCCGCACCGCCAGTTCGAACCCGTCGAAGGCCCCGGGCATCCGCAACCCGGGCCGGCGCGCCACGAGCGCGGCCATCGTCGGATCGCGGCCGAGCCCGGCGGCGATCGCGTCCGCGTCGGCACCGAGATCGAACATCGCGCGCAGCCGCGCGAGGATCGCCTCGAAGGAATCACCAGCTTCGAGACCGCGGATGCGAACCGACAGGCTGCCCCGTTCGCAGGTGACGGACAGGGTGCCGGGCCGACCGGCGAGGATGAAGGTGCGGGCATAGCGGCCGGGCGTGACGGTCTCGACGCCGGGGCTGGCATGGTCGGCGAAGAAACGTTCGAGATGGCCCCAATCGTAGGGCGGACGCAGGGCGAGCCGGAAGCATGCGCCGTCCGTGCGGACCGTGGGCGAAGGGGCGAGGATCATCGTTGGGTGGCGGCGTGGCGCGAAGAACCGCGCCACTCTCGGGCGCGCGTCAGCCGGGCGCAACCGGTTCGGTGCTCTCGAATTCCGCGGTATCGCCGACGAGATCGGTGAGGGAGACCGCCAGGAGGCGGGTGTCCTTCAACTGCAGCGTCGCATCCGGCGTGAGCCAGAGCGGGTGCAGGGCGGCGTGCCGGCCCGTCACGCTGCCATGGGCGAGCACCGTGCCGTTGCGGCGCTCGATGACGAGCTTGTAGCGAACCTTGACCGGCTCGATCCCCTCAGCGGACAGGGCACCTCGGCCGCTCAGAACTTGTAGGACTTCGTTCGGCTCGAACATGAGGCGGGGGACAGCAGCCGGGACCGACAGGCAAAAAGATTTGCCACTTGATCCCGAACTACGTCACCGGCGTTCCGGCGCCAAGATCCTTCGATAACAGTCTCGCGCTTCTCCCACCGCTTCGGCGCTGCCGGGTCGGTGCGGGCGCCGACGCGATCACGGCAATTCGCGCACGGTCACGCGGCCGCGCTCGACCGCCAGAGCCATGCGCCCGTGCTTGAGCGCCAGCGCCTTGTCGCCGAACAGGCTGCGGCGCCAGCCTTGGAGCACGGCCACGTCCGCGTGATCGTCGTCGGCCAGCGCCTCGAGATCGTCCACGGTGGCGATGATCTTGGGCGCGACCCCCTCGGCCTCGGCCACCGCCTTCAGCAGCACCTTGAGCAGATCGACCAGGGCGCCGTTGCCGCCGCCGCGGGAGCGGCTGCGCTCGGGCACCGCGATCTGGGAGAGGTCGCGGGCGAAACCGCGCTCGACCGCGGCGAGGATCTCGGTGCCGGTGCGCGAGCGCTCGAAGCCGGCGGGGATCGTGCGCAACCGCCCCAGCGCCTCGACGCTGCGGGGCCCGGCGGTGGCGATATCGATCACCGCCTCGTCCTTCAGGATGCGTCCACGGGGGACGTTGCGGCTCTGCGCCTCCGCCTCCCGCCAGCCGGCGACCTCCATCAGCACCGCGATCTCCCGCGGCTTGCGCATCCGGCCGGAGAGCCGGCGCCACGCCTGGGCGGGTTCGGCCTGATAGGTCTCGGGCGAGGTGAGGACCGCCATCTCCTCGTCGAGCCAGAGGCCGCGATCGGTGCTGAGCAGCTCGGCGGCGAGCACCTGATAGATCGTCACGAGGTGGGTGACGTCGGACAGAGCGTAGGCGAGCTGCGCCTCGGAAAGCGGGCGGCGCGACCAGTCGGTGAAACGGGAGGACTTGTCGATGCGCGCCTTGGCGACGTCGTTGACGAGTTGCTCGTAGGAGACCGAGTCACCGTAGCCGCAGACCATGGCCGCGACCTGCGTGTCGAAGAACGGGTGCGGCAGGAGTCCGCCGAGAAGCCAGATGATCTCCAGATCCTGGCGGGCCGAGTGGAACACCTTCACAGTGCTCTCGTCGGCCATCAGCTCGAAGAACGGCTTGAGATCGAGATCTTTCGCCAGGGGATCGACGAGGCAGGCAAACCCGTCCGGCCCGGCCATCTGAATCAGGCAGAGCTTGGGATAGTAGGTCGTCTCGCGCATGAACTCCGTATCGACGGTGACGAAGGTTTGCGCGGCGAGCCGGGCACAGGCGTCGGACAGGGCCTGCGTTGCGGAGATCAGTTCCATAGACCGGCTATACCGGAGGTCGTGCGCTATCGCGAGACGACGAGGGGGCGCTTGTCCCCACGCGAATGCGTGGGATGCGGAAAACTTTGCCGCCTCACGCGGCGCGGGGGCGCTGACGCCCGCCGCGGGCCCTGCGCTGCGCCTCGGCACGGGCGAGGAGCCAGTCGAGGATGCCGGTCTCGATGCGGGTGCCGCTGGCCGGCTCCGTCAGTCGCCGGATGCGGTCGGCACGCAACCCGCGATAGAGGCCGTGCGCCCGGTCGGTGCCGCCGAGCAGGGTGCGGCCGGGCCCGAGCTTCAGCTCGCGCGCGTCCAGGATGCGGGTCGTCCAGGCGCCGCGGGCGTCCTCGTAGACGACCTCGAAGGCCCCTTCGAGGGGCAGCGTCCGCCACAGGCCGTGAGCCTCTCCGGACGGCGCCTGCGCCGCCGGACGGCGGGCCCGGGACGCGGGCGCAGTGGTAGGGTGAAAGTCTCGGAATTCCATGGGCTTGATATGGGATTTCGACCTGTTGTCCACAAGCGTGCGCGCAGCCCGCTGGGTGCGGTCGTGACGCGGTGCGAAAGCGAACTTTGGCTTCGGAATCGGATTGAATCCGGGCTAAGGTCACGCTTGGCGCGGGCGGGCGAAAATCAGGATCGCGGGAGAGGCGAGGATGAGTGAGACACGGTTCCGAGCGGCGCGCTGGGCGCTCGCGGGGATGCTGGCCGCGGTTCTGAACGCGGTCCTCCCGCCGGCGCCCGCCCGCGCCCAGACCTTCCAGACGGCGGCCGCCCACGCGATCCTGGTCGACGCCGAGTCCGGCTCGGTGCTGTTCGAGAAGGCCGCCGACGAGCCCTTCTCCCCGGCCAGCATGGCCAAGCTGATGACGGCGGAGATCGTGTTCCGCGCCATCAAGGAAGGGCGCCTCTCCATGGACACCGAATTCACGGTGACCGAGGACGCGTGGCGCCGGGGCGGTGCGGGCGGCGGCGGCTCGTCGATGTTCGCGCAGGTCAACAGCCGCATCAAGCTGTCCGACCTGCTGCGCGGCCTGATCGTCCAGTCGGGCAACGACGCGGCGATCACCATCGCCGAGAACATGGCGGGCACCGAGGAGGCCTTCGCCGGGATGATGAACCAGCGCGCCAAGGAGATCGGGCTGACGCGCTCGACCTTCCGCAACGCGACCGGCTACTCGGCCCCCGACCAGAAGGTGACTGCCCGCGACATGGCGCGGATCGCCCAGCACCTGATCGACAGCTACCCTGAATTCTACAAGATCTACTCCGAGCGCGAGTTCACCTGGAACAAGATCAAGCAGCAGAACCGCAACCCGCTCCTGACCCTCGATATCGGCGCCGACGGACTGAAGACCGGCTACCTTGAGGAATCGGGCTATGCTCTCACGGGCTCGGCGGTGCAGAACGGCCAGCGGCTCATCATGGTGGTGTCCGGCCTGAAGACCGCCCGCGACCGCGCGGCGGAGTCTCGCAAGATGATGGAATGGGGTTTCCGCGCGTTCGAGCCGCGGCAGGTCTTCGCCGCGAACGAGCCGGTGGCGGACGTGTCGGTCTTCGGCGGCGAGAAGGGCTCGGTGCCGGTGGTCGCCAACAAGCCCGTGCGCCTGCTGCTGCCCCGCGGCACCTCGGATCGGGTGACGGCCAAGGTCGTCTACCAGGGCCCGCTCGTCGCCCCGGTCGAGCAGGGCCGCGAGGTCGGGCGCCTGCGCGTCACCCGCGGCGACGTCCTCGCCCTGGAGCAGCCGCTCTATGCCGGCGAGACGGTGGAGGCCGGCACCCTGTCGCAGCGGGCGCTCGATGCGGCGATGGAAGTCGGCACCGACCTCGTCCGCCGCGCCTTCGAGAAGGCCAAGGGTGGCAACGCCTCCGGTGGCTCTTCCGCCGCCGGGACGGCGAACGGCAATTCGTGAGAGCCTTCCGGGTCCGGACCGAGAGCCCATCGTGACGAAGCGGCCAACGCTTCGTCGAGAGCGTGCGCGTGACGACATCGATCCTGACGCATCATCCCGAGAGGCGGTTTCCGGCTCTCGGGGAAAAGGCGATGCAAAAACAGAAACTTAAAGCATCGCGCCGGATCCGATATCCAGCACGATGCTCGAGAGACGCCGGGCAGAAGATATCGGGTCGGAGACGGCCCTAGGGGGCCGCGGCCGCGTTCGCCGGGGCGTAGGCACGGATGCCGAGCGGGAGGTCCGCGCCGGGTCGGCGGACGGCGTCGGAGGCGGCGCGCTGACGCGCCTCGTCCCCGTCGTGACGCGGGCCGGCGCTCGCCCGGACGCTGACGGCATCCCAGGGACCGGCGATCTCGAACAGCGTGGTGGGCGGTGTCGCCCCCTCGGCGGAGGGGGCCGTTCGCGACTGGAGTTCCGCTCGCGCCTGGAAGCGGCGGTCGGCCAGGGCGACGCGCCCGTTCAGCGAGGCGCCGAGGGTGCGGGATGCGAGCCGGCCCTCGACGATCTCGCCGATGCCATCGACGAAGAGCAGCGTCAGGGCGGCATGCTCGAACGGCGTCCGGCCGTTGCGGCGCGCCAGCGCGCCCGGCGCCACGGCGCCGCCGCGGTGGATCACGTCGGCGAGGTCGAGCCCGGACAGCGCGCCGTCGGCGCTCTCCAGGGCGACGCGGCCCGAGACCGAGCGGGTCAGGGCGTCGACGTCGTGGCCGGCCCCCTCGAGGGCGAGGCTGCCCCGCGTCGCCCCGTGCAGCCAGCGCGGCTGGCCGAGATCGTCCATCAACGCGCCGAGATCGAGCCCGTCGAAGCTGCCCTGCGCCTTGACGCGTGTGAGGGCGGCGTCGCCCTCGTCGGCCGCGAGGGAGACGCGGCCCTTGACCATGCCACCGCGCAGGCTGGCACGGCCGAGGGTGGCTTCGATGCCGCCCTCGCGCACGAGAACGCTGGAGGCGAGATCCGTCAGTTGCACCGGCCCGACCCGGGCATTGCCGGCCGAAATCCGCAGATCGAGGTCGCCTCCGGTGAACGGCCGCAGGTCGAGCGGCTGGCGGCGCCATGCCGGATCGTCGGCGGAATCGAAGCCGGTCAGGCGCAGGAAGCCGGCGAGCAGCGGCGAGAGATTGAGGCTTTCGGCGGCAAGGGTCGCCTGCACCGCGTTGCGCGGCGACCCGAAGCTGGCCGAGCCGGCGCCCTCCAAGACGTTCCCGTCGCTGCGCACGGTGACGCTCGGGAACTGGATCTGGCTCGCGGCCGCCTCGAAGCTGCCCTCCACCGAGAAATCCTCGACGAAGGGCGACAGGGCGAGACCGCCCCCGCTCAGCGCCAGCGTCCGGTGCAGGGAGCGGGTCTGGAGGCTGCCGGTGCCCGAGGCCTTGAGACCGTCATGCAGGCTGCCGCTGCCCTCGGCATTCAGCGAACCCGTCGGCCAGGTCAGGGCGACGGTGAACGGGCTCTCGCCCCCCGACAGCAGCGCGTGAGGGCGCAGACCGGCCAGCGCGATCCGGGCGCTGCCTCCGTTCCAGTGAAAGCCTCCACTCACCGCGAGGCTCTCGCTCCACGCCGGCCAGGAGATCGTGAGATCGACGTCGCGGGCCGTCTGCAGTGTACCGTCCCGCGGGTCGCGGCCCTTGACCGCGCACCGGGCGAGGATGATGCGGCGGGGCCGGTCACCGACCTCGCCGGCGATGCTGCGGGTCAGGCGCTCGACCGTGGCGGACCAGCGGGTGTCGCTCGCCTCCTGCGGCAGCACCACCTCCCCGCCGTCAAGCGTCAGGGACTCGACCTCGACCCGGCCGGTGAACAGGGCGGCCAGCCCGAGCTGGAGCGACAGGTTCCCGCCCGAGGCCAGCACCGGCCCGGCAGCATCGCCCTCGGTCAGGCGGATATCCTCGAAGACGACCCGGGGAAGAGGGAGCAGCACGATCTCCGTCCGTCCTCGTGCCGCGAGCGCCACGCCCCAGCTCTGCTGCAGGCCCCGGCTCACGAAGCGGGACGCGGACGGGGCCTCGACCGACCACGGCAGGCAGGCGGCCACGAGCCCCAAGGCGAGAAGCCCGAGTCCGGCGGCAGAGAGGGTGCGGCGCAGCGACATTGCACTCCGTAGGCGGGCGACGCGGATCGGATCTGAGCCGACCCGCATCGGCGTGGCGAGCCGTGCGATCCGACTCCTTAGCCGGTTCCGCGGCTCCTGTCCTGCAACCCGAGGTCGATCCCTCCGCAATGCGGTGGATGGCGGGAGCCGTGCTCCCGAAAAGGAGCGGCCGCCCCCGTTCGGGCCGGCGGACGGTTACGGCGCAGGATTTTTGCATCGCGCACAAATGCGTCGCCGGTTTGACGAAGGCTGCCCCGCGTTGCACACCCGATCACCGTCGATCGAGAGCGCGGGCGGCCGCCGAATCGTGGCCAACGATGCGAGCCGACCCCGCCATGGCGGAAGACGAGGAAGGGACGCTGTCGATGAAGAAGGTCTATCCGGATCCCGGAGCGGCGCTGGCCGGGCTCCTGCGCGACGGCATGACGATCATGGCCGGCGGCTTCGGCCTGTGCGGCATCCCGGATGAGCTGATCGACGCGATCCAGGCCTCGGGCGTGAAGGACCTGACCATCGTCTCCAACAATGCCGGCATCGACGGCGTGGGCCTGGGCAAGCTGCTCGACACCCGCCAAGTCAAGAAGATGATCTCGTCCTATGTCGGCGAGAACAAGGAATTCGCCCGCCAGTATCTCGGCGGCGAGCTGGAGATCGAGTTCAACCCCCAAGGCACCCTGGCCGAGCGCATCCGCGCTGGCGGCGCGGGCATCCCGGCCTTCTTCACCAAGACCGGCGTCGGCACCAAGGTCGCCGAGGGCAAGGAGGTGCGCGAGTTCGACGGCGAGAGCTACGTGATGGAGCGCGGGCTGTTCGCGGATCTCGCCATCGTCCACGCCTGGAAGGGCGATACCGAGGGCAACCTCGTCTACCGGAAGACGGCGCGCAACTTCAATCCGATGATGGCCACCGCCGCGGAGGTGACGGTCGCGCAGGTCGAGAACCTCGTCCAGCCCGGCGAGATCGACCCCGACCACATCCACACGCCGGGCATCTTCATCGGCCGCATCATCCATGTGCCGGTGCGTGAGAAGCGGATCGAGCAGCGCACCGTGCGCAAGCGCAAGGAGCCGGAAGCGGCCGCGGCCGGCGGCGGCCAGATCTGATTCTTCGAAAATCGGCCGCGAGGCCACCCCGCGCGATGCCGCCCGCCCCTGCCGGCCGGCGCGTCGCCCTGAAGGTGCCAAACGAGGGAAAGTCACAAACAATGGCCTGGACCCGTGAGCAGATGGCGGAGCGCGCCGCGAAGGAGCTGCAGGACGGCTTCTACGTGAACCTCGGGATCGGCATCCCGACGCTGGTGTCGAACTACATTCCCGACGGCATGTCGGTGCAGTTGCAGTCGGAGAACGGCATGCTCGGCATGGGCCCCTTCCCCTACGAGGGCGAGGAGGACCCCGACCTCATCAATGCCGGCAAGCAGACCATCACCGCGCTGCCGACGACGAGCTACTTCTCCTCGGCCGATTCGTTCGGGATGATCCGCGGCGGCCACATCGACCTGTCGATCCTCGGCGCGATGCAGGTGGCGCAGAACGGCGACCTCGCCAACTGGATGATCCCCGGCAAGATGGTGAAGGGGATGGGCGGGGCGATGGACCTCGTCGCCGGCGTCAAGAAAGTCGTCGTCGTGATGGAGCACGTCGCCAAGGGAAAGGACGGCTCCGAGAGCCCGAAGCTCCTGAAGGCCTGCGACCTGCCGCTCACCGGAACGCAGGTCGTCGACATGGTGATCACCGATCTCGGCGTCTTCACCATCGACAAGAAGGGCGACGGCGGCATGACCCTCGTCGAACTCGCCGACGGCGTCTCCGAGGACGAGATCCGCGCCAAGACCGAGGGCGAGTTCAAGGTCGCCCTGAACTGACGTTCGCGGTCCGGAGGCGGGAGGCGGCCCGTTTCGGGACGCATCCCGCGTCCCGCGGGCGGGCATGGCTAAGCGGGCATTAATCGGGATCGTCGAAAGCTACGCATCGACCGGGACGGCGCCGCGAGAGCGCACCGGTCGGGGAGCTTTTCGCGATACGAAGGTGCTGTGTGTATGCGTAGCGTTCCGGGAACGGACAACGTCATCCCCTTCCGCCGCCCCGCCGCGGCCCGGCAGGGAGCCATCGCCTCCGGGTTCGGCGCTGTCGAGGCTCCGCGCAGCCGGTCGCGGGCCGACCAGCGCAGCCTGATGGACGCGGTCTATGCCACGGGCAGCCTGCGGGTTCCGGCGGGCGACCGCGAGACCAAGCTGATCGCCTCGCGCCTGCAGGTCTACGGCTTCCTGACGATCGAGGAGATGGGCGAGGACGGCTCCCTGCGCCGCTTGCGTCCGTCCGAGGCGATCCGCGCCCGCTCCGAGCGGCCCTGGCGCCTGTCGAAGGCCGGCTACGGTGCGGGTCTTGCCGTCACCATCCCCTCCGTCGACGACTTCCTGTTCGAGCCGGCGGGCCTGCCGGCCTGATCTTTCCGCGCGAACGGCGCCCGAGCCCGGGTGCCGTCAAGGTGTGGGCACAGCCGTCGCATCGGCGTTGACCCGTCGCGCCGACGCCACCTAGAAGCGTGACCATGCGCGAGCGCCCGCACCGATCCGTGCACGGCCGCGCGATCATCGGGGTGATCGCGCTCTACGCGCTCGTCCTGCACGCCTTCGTCACGGTGCTCGCCCCCACGCCGCCGCGCCTCGACGGCGGCGTGCTCTGCGCGGAGCATGCCGCGTCCGGCGAGCGATCCAAGGATGGGCAGTCCTGCGGCCATCACGCCTGCTGCACGCAGGTCCAGGCCGTCCATCTCCCGCCGCCGGTTCAAGCGGCCTCGTCCCTCGCCGTGTGGCCGCCGCGCGCCGTCCCCGTCATCTGGCGCGCCGCGGAGACGGTCCGCGCCCGCGCCCCGCCCGACCAGGGCACCAGTCCCCGAGGTCCGCCCGCCGTCTGAGCCGATCACCCGATCCCTCGGACACGGACCCTAAAGCCATGCCTTCCACCGTCTCGGGCGCCGCCGGCTTCTCCGCCGCAGCGGCCCTGCGCATGTCGCGCGATGCGATCTACCGCGCCGTCTGGCGCTGGCACTTCTATGCCGGCCTGCTCTGCCTGCCCTTCCTGATCCTGCTCTCGGTCACCGGGGCGCTCTACCTGTTCAAGGCCGAGATCAACGCCACCGTCTTCGCACACCGCACGACGGTCGTACCCGCGGGCAGCCCGCCGCTCGGCCCCGATCGACTGATCTTCAACGCGATGCAGGCAGTGCCGGACGGCAACCCGCTCGCCTATACCGAGCCCGCGAGCCCGACCGCCTCGGCCCTCGTCACCCTGACCGCGGGCGAGGGCAGGACCCTCGTCTACCTCAACCCCTATACCGGCGACGTGCTCGACCGGATCGCGGCGAACCGCGAATTCTTCGGAATCGTGCGCGGCTTGCACAGCCTCAGCCTGTTCGGGACCGCGGCCAATGCCTTGATCGAAATCGTGGCGGGCTTCGCGATCATCCTCGTGGTGACCGGCGCCTATCTCTGGTGGCCGCGAGGGCAGGGCGGTGCCGTCACCTTGCGCGAGACGCCGCGGCGCCGAGTCTGGTGGCGCGACCTCCACGCCGCGACCGGATTGTTCGCCGGGGCGGGCCTGCTCTTTCTCGCGCTGACCGGCCTGCCGTGGTCGGTCTGGTGGGGGCAGGAGCTGCGGTCATGGTCGAACCGGGTCGGGCTCGGCCAACCGAGCGCGCTCTGGGCCGGCCGACCGGTCTCCACCGTGCCGATGGGTGCGCGGCTGGAGAGTGTCGGCTGGGCGCTCGAAGAGGCCCCGCTGCCCGAATCACAGCCCTCTCGAGCGCCGGCTCTCGGCATCGACCGCGCCGTGGCGATCCTGCGCGGCATGGGCATGCCCGCCGGTTTCGAGCTGGCGCTGCCGACGGGTGAGACCGGTGTCTTCGCCGCCTCCGCCTATCCGCGCGACGTGACAGGCCAGCGGATGGTCTCCCTCGACCGCTTCAGCGGCCAGCCGATCCTCGACGTGCACTTTGCCAATCTCGGCCCGGTGGCACGGGCGATCCAGCTCGGGATCGGCATTCACAAGGGCGAGTTCTGGGGCCGGGCGAACCAGCTCGTGATGCTGGCCTTCTGCCTCGGCACGATCCTGCTCTCGGTCACCGCCGCGGTGATGTGGTGGAAGCGGCGCCCGGCAGGGCGCCTCGGCACGCCGCCCTGGCCGCGGGACCGGCGGGTCGTGGCCATCGTCACCGTTCTGGTGCTCGGCCTCGGCGCCCTGTTTCCCCTGACCGGCCTCGCGATCCTGGCTCTGCTCGGACTCGATCTCGCCGCTCAGAGCCTGCGGTCCGCCGCCCGCGCCTGACGCCCCGCCTTCCGTGGGCCGCTCCCGGCCCGCGCCGATCTCACGTCCTTCACGAGCCGCCCCATGCCGTCCAGCCCCGCCATGCGCCCTGCCGCCTGGCTCCTCGCCGCCGCGCCGCTCGCCCTGTCCGGGGCTGCCTCGGCTCAGACCGCGAGCGAATCCGTCACCCTGGAAGAACTCGCCGTCACCGGCGAAGGCAGCGCGCAAGGGCAAGCAGGGGCCGGTGCGTCCGGCTTCGGCGTCGCCGCCCTGCCGGGCGCGGCCCCCCTCGTCATCGAGCGCCCGGTGGGTCAGGTCGTCACCGCGGTCGGGCGCGAGGGCACCATTGCCAACCGCCCCGCCACCTCCATCGGCACCGTGCTGCTCGACAGCCCCGGCGTGACCCTGCGCCAGGGCAATGGCGGGCGCGACGTGGTGATCTCGATCCGCGGCAACAACGCCCGCGCGACAGGCGTCACCCGCAACATGGTGGTGCTGGAGGACGGCTTTCCCGTCACCCAGCCCGACGGCGCCTCGCGCTTCGATCTGGTCGATCCCCGCGCCTATTCGCGCATCGACGTGTTCCGGGGACCGCAATCGGCTCTGTTCGGCAACTACGCCACCGGCGGCGCGCTGGCCTTCCGCACCCGCACCGGCCGCGAGATCGACGGCTACGAGATCGGCGTCGATGCCGGCAGCTTCGGCTATCTCAGCCACTCTTTCACCGTGGGCGGCGCGAGCGGCCCGTTCGAGGTCAGCCTGTTCGCCAGCGACGTGCGCGGCAACGGCTATCAGGACAACAGCTCCTACGACACGCAGACGATCAACCTGCTCGCGAGCTACACGCCGAGCCCGGACAACCGCTTCACCCTGAAGGTCATCAACAACGAGCTCACCGCCAACATCCCGGCCCGCTCGTCGCTGTACCAGTTCCGCATCAACCCGTATCAGCGCGGCTGCGACGCGGCGGCGAGCGCCGCCCCCGGCTGCACCACCTTCGGCCTCTTCGCCAATGGCGCCTTCGGCCCGCGGGTGCCGGTGACGGCGACCGAGGGGGCGTTCCGCCGCAACGACCGGCGCACCATCATCGCCGGGCGCTGGGAGCACGACATCGACGCGCAGACGACGTGGCGGGTGCAGGTCGGCTTCGACGAGCGCAATTACAACCAGCCGTTCTACACCACCTCGGGCCGGGGCAGCCTGCCCTCCTACTTCGTGCAGACCGACCTGACCCGCCGCGGCGAGCTGTTCGGCCTGCCGGCGGTCGGTTACGTCGCGCTCGCCTACAGCACGGTGGACATCGCCGCCTCGGTCTACAACCGGGCCCCCTACGGCGGCGCCCGACTCGGCGCACTGATCGGGCTGCAGGATACGGTGCAGTCGAATCTCGGCGGTCGGGCCCGGCTCGAACTCGAACTCGCGCCGCAATGGACGGCGGTGGCGGGCATCAGCGCCGAGCAATCGAGTATCCTCGGGCGCAACCGAACCTTCGCGATCAGTGCCGCCGGCACGACGTCGGCCGTAGCGTTGGCCGACCGCAGCTTCCTCAACGTCGCGCCGGAACTCGCCCTGGTCTACCGGCCGGATCCGAACTGGGCCCTGCGCGGCCGGGTCGCCACGGGCTACGCGACGCCGTCCTTCGCGAGCCTGTTCGTGAACGCCACCGGTCTGCCCGGCAACAACACCGACCTGAAGACGCAGGAGAATCTCGGCTTCGATCTCGGCGCCGACTTCATTCCCTTCGAGGGAATGAAGCTCAGCCTCACCGGCTTCTACGAGTTCTTCCGCAACGAGTTCGTCACGCAGTCGCCGGGGGCGGGCCTGCTGAACTACACCTTCAACGCGCCGGCCTCCGAGCATCGCGGCGTCGAGGTCGGGGCGGACTGGGCCTTCGCGCCGGGCTGGAACGGCCGGCTTGCCTACACCTTCGACGATCAGGTCTACACCGACTACGTCGAGCAGATCAGCGCCGGCAGCGTTACCGCCCAGTTCGACCGCGCGGGCCGCCGCATCCCCGGCGTACCGGCCCACCAGCTCCTGGCCCGCGTCGGCTACGACGTCCCGGCGGGGCCGCTGGCCGGGCTCGGCGGCTTCGCCGAAGTGGTGGCGCAGGACGGCTACTTCGTCGACAACGCCAACTTCCTGAAGGTGCCGGGCTTCGCGATCCTGAACCTCAACGTCCACTACGCGGCGCCGCTTCCCAACGGCGCCGCGAAACGGATCGACCTCTACGCGGAGCTGCGCAACGTCCTCGACGCGACCTATGTCGGCTCGGCCAACCCGCTGGCGAACACGATCAACGCGACGACCGGCGCCCAGAACGGCCGCGCCGTGCTCGCCGGCACGACGGGCTCGATCTTCGCCGGGCCGCCGCGGACCTTCGTGGCCGGGATGAAGCTGTCGTTCTGAAGGGCAGGGGGGGCGCGCGGTGGTGGGCGGCCGACTAAAGGCTCATGCAGGCCCGTCGGTCTCGCCCGGCACCACGCACTCACCGCGCAGCAGTTGCGACTGAAGCGCGGCAACGCGGCGGGCTGACCCGGCATGTCTGCGCGAAACGCGCGGCGAGGGCGCCCGCCCGCGCTTGACCGCCAAGAGATCCGGGTCGCCCCAGCGTTCGAGCAGGGCCTGAAACGCCGCATGGCGGGCCGGAACGAAGGCGATGCGGCGGCCCATCGCGTCCTTGTAGGGGTGGGGCGGGTGAAGTCCGGCGCAGGGCACGAAGCCGGCGGGAATCGGTGTCGTCGCCGCGTGGGTCCGGCCGGCCCGCAGGACCTGCGGCAGGACGTGGGTGTGCGGTCCCGCCGGGCTCGTCTCGCCGGGGCCGGGGATCGGCGCGTAGACCTCGATCCGCCCGATGCGTGCCTGAAACACGCGATGCGGACTCATCGCCACAAGATGCGGGCCGATCGGGTTGTCCGCCGCGAAGAGGGATCTTCCGGTACCCGCACGCAGGCAGGCGACGACCTCCGGATCATGCGCGCGCAGGCAGGCATTAACCGCGCGCAGACCGAGCCCGAGATCGAAGAGGATCGCCTCGCGATCCTCGTCCCGCGCCGCGTCCCGGTCGGGCCCGAGTTCGGTGACACGTGTCCGCCCGCTCATGGCACAAGCCGAGTCGGGCAGGCAGAGCGCCACGGCATGATTGTAGCCGCCGGAGAAGCCGGTCTCGTAGGCGACGGGCCTGAGATCGGCGCCGGGCGTCAGGGCGATGGCGCCACGCTCGGTGGCGAGCCCCAGTCGCGCGTCGGGCAGGGCACGCATCGGCTCATCGGCCCCGCGCCTGAAGACGGCGATGGCGCCGAAGCTGCCGAGGCTCCAGGCCGTATCGGGATCGGCCAGCGCGCTGTGCAGGAGCGCCGCGACCGACCCGACTTCGACCGGCGGCATCGGGCCATCCGCCCGCGACGCAACGGGAGAGCCGGGTCGCTCTACCGTCCCGCCGCGGGTAGCCACCTCACTCCCACTCGATCGTGCCGGGCGGCTTCGAGGTGATGTCGTAGGTCACCCGGTTGATGCCCTTCACCTCGTTGATGATCCGTGTGGCGACCCGGCCGAGGAAGGCCATGTCGAACGGGTAGAAGTCGGCGGTCATGCCGTCGACCGAGGTGACGGCGCGCAGCGCGCAGACGTGGTCGTAGGTGCGCCCGTCGCCCATCACGCCCACCGTCTTTACCGGCAGGATCACCGCGAACGCCTGCCAGATCGTGTCGTAGAGCCCGGCTTGGCGGATCTCGTCGAGATAGATCGCATCGGCCTTGCGCAGGGCCTCGAGCTTCTCGCGGGTGATGATCCCGGGGCAGCGGATCGCGAGGCCGGGACCGGGGAAGGGATGGCGGCCGACGAAGGCTTCGGGCAGGCCGAGTTCCTTGCCGAGCAGCCGCACCTCGTCCTTGAACAGCTCCCGCAGAGGCTCGACGAGGCGCATGTTCATGCGCTCGGGCAGGCCGCCGACATTGTGGTGGCTCTTGATCGTCACCGAGGGACCGCCGGAGAACGAGACGCTCTCGATCACGTCCGGGTAGAGTGTGCCCTGGGCGAGGAAGGCGGCGCCGCCGATCTTCTTGGCCTCGGCCTCGAACACGTCGATGAACAGACGGCCGATCGTCTTGCGCTTCACCTCGGGGTCGTCGACCCCTTCGAGCGCACCGATGAACAGGTCCTGCGCCTCAACGTGGACGAGGGGGATGTTGTAGTGGTCGCGGAACAGGCGGACCACCTCCTCGCCTTCGCCGAGGCGCATCAGGCCGTGATCGACGAAGACGCAGGTGAGCTGGTCGCCGATCGCCTCGTGGATCAGCACCGCCGCGACCGAGGAATCGACACCGCCCGACAGGCCGCAGATCACCTTCTCGGTGCCGACCTGCTCGCGGATCTTGGCGATCGCCTCCTCGCGGTAGGTCCCCATGGTCCAGTCGCCGGAGCAGCCGGCGATGTCGCGCACGAAATTGCGGATCAGCAGGGCGCCGTGCGGGGTGTGATGCACCTCCGGGTGGAACTGGACGGCGTAGTATCTCCGCGCTTCATCCGCGACGGCCGCGAAGGGCGCATTGCGCGACATCGCGATGGTGGCGAAGCCCTCGGGCAGCTTGGTGACCCGGTCGCCGTGGCTCATCCAGACCGGGTACTTCTCGCCCGGATGCCAGATGCCCCGGAACAGCGGCGAGTCGGACACGATCTCGACCTCGGCCCGGCCGAACTCGGCATGGTGGCCACCCTCGACCTCGCCGCCGAGCTGGGCCGCCATGGTCTGCTGACCATAGCAGATGCCGAAGACCGGCACGCCGGATTCGAAGATTTTCTGCGGTGCGCGCGGGGACAGGTCCGTCGTCACCGATTCCGGGCCGCCCGACAGGATCACGCCCTTGGGCCGGTGCTCGTCGAAGGCGGCGTCCGCCTTCGTGAAGGGCACGATCTCGCAATAGACGCCCTCCTCGCGCACGCGGCGGGCGATGAGCTGCGTCACCTGGGAGCCGAAATCGACGATCAGGATCTTGTCGTGGTGGGACGTGTCGATGGTCATGCTGCCTCGGGCCTTCTGCGATACCGGTTAGACGAGGCCTCGGAACCGCGCAACGCGCGCCGCGTCGGAGGGCATATGCGGCGGCCCTCAGATTATGCGCGTTAATCTCACGTTCACGGTTTGGGGGCGACACGGCACGCCCCTCGAAACGGACAGGAGCCATCCGACCATGAGAGCAGCCCTCTTCGGAATCGCCGTCACGATCGCAGGTCTCGGCGCCATCGCGCCGGCCCAGGCTCTTCCCCTCGCAGGCGCCGCCCCGGCGTCGGAAGGACTTTTCCAGCAGGCTCAGTACAGCCGCCGCGTCGTGCGCGGTCCGCGCTGCAAGACCGTCGTCACCAAGCGTCGCGGTCGGTTCGGCCGGGTGGTCATCACCCGCGAGCGCCGCTGCTTCTGATCCCGGCCGCCCCTTCCGGGCGACGATGAGCGGTCCCCGGCGACGGGGGCCGTTTTTTTTACGACTTCAGCAGGCCGTGGCCGCGCATCCAGGCCATGAACAGGGCGGGCCAGGCCGCCGCTGGACTGCCCGGCACGCCGAGCCCGAAGCCGTGGCCGCCGCGCTCGAACAGATGCATCTCGGCGGGCACCTTCGCCGCCCGCAGGGCGGCGTACATCAGGAGCGGATGGTCGGTGACCGCGATCCGGTCGTCGGAGGCCTGAACCATGAAGACCGGCGGCGTGCGCTCGTTGACCTGCACCTCCACCGAATAGGCCCGCCGCCGCGCATCGGGCGGATCGTCGCCGACAAGGACCCGCCGGCTCGACATGGTCCGGTCGAACGGCGCCCGCATGGTGATGATCGGATAGATCAGCCCGGCGAAGGACGGGCGGGCGCTGAGCCCGTCGGCGTCGTCCGCGTCGTCGTAGAGATCCTGCTCGGCATCGGTCGCGGTCACACCCATCAGGTGGCCGCCGGCGGAAAAGCCGAGCACGCCGATCCGGTCGGGATCGAGACCGTAATCCTCCGCCCGCCAGCGCACGAGGCGCATCGCCCGCTGCGCGTCCTGCCGCGGCGCGTCGGGGCCGTCGCGCCACTCCTCGCTCGGCAGGCGGTAGACCAGCACGAAGGCGGTGATGCCGGCCCGTGCCAGCCATTGGCCGACGGGAAGGCCCTCGTTGCCGATATCGATGCGCAGGTAGCCGCCGCCGGCCGCGATGACGATCCCCGCACCGTTGGGCTTTTCGGGGCGGATCACGAGGAGGCAGGGGCGCACCACGCCGGTGATGACCCCCGTCAGGGTCTCGTCGAAGCGATATTCCGAGCGGAACGGGCCGCCGCCGCCCGGCGGCAGGTCCGGCCACAGATCGATGACTTCGAGATCGGAGCCGGGGGCGGATTTCGGCAGAGGCTGGACGACGTCGCCGGTCTGCGGACGCACCGGGAGCCGCAGGATCGAAGGCGCGTCCGGCTGCTGCGCCCGCGCCTCGGTCCCGGTCAGCACCGCCGCCGTCCCCGCCAGCAGGGCTCGCCGGTGCAACGTCATGGTCTCGGCCTCGCCGTCATCGACACTCCTGCCGCGCCACCGCGCAGGAATCTCGTCCGCGGCGCCTGCCCCGGCATGTCCCGCACGCGGTCCCGTGGACAACGAGGAAGGCGCCCGGGCGATCCGATCCCGGATCAGCTTTTGCGTGTCATCGTCGCGACATAGAAACCGTCGGTGCCGGTCAGCGCCGGGCTCATCTGGATGCCGCGCGCCGTCCGGCGGACCCTCTCGGAGAGGCCGGGCACCGGCGCCGGATCGGTCGCCGCCGCGCCGATCGTGTCGCCGCTGCGCTGAAGCAGGCCGTCCACCGCGGCATCGTTCTCCTCCGGCAGGAGCGAGCAGGTGACGTAGACGAGGGTGCCGCCGGGGCGCAGGAGCCGGGCGGCCCGGTCGAGCACCTCGGCCTGCTCCGTGATCCGGCCGGAGAGGCTGCCCGGCCGCAGGCGCCACTTGGCGTCGGGGTTGCGGCGCCACGTGCCGGTGCCGGTGCAGGGGGCATCGACGAGCACACGATCGACGGTGCCGTCGAGATCGGCCAGCACGTCGGCGCGGGCCTTGCCGGTGCGCGGCGTGCGCACCTCGACTTGTGCGCCGGAGCGGCGCAGGCGCTCGTGGATCGGCGCGAGCCGGCGCGGATCGGCATCGGTGGCGATGAGCCGGGCGGCGTTGCCGGTGATCGCCGCGAGCGCCAGCGACTTGCCGCCCCCGCCGGCACAGAGATCGACGACCGTCTCGCCCGGCTGCGCCCCGGCGAGCAGGCTCGCGATCTGCGAGCCCTCGTCCTGGATCTCGAAACCGCCCTCCAGGAACAGCGGATCGACGTGGAGCGCCGGGCCGCGCCCGTCCTCGCCGAGCGGGATGCGCAGGCCGAGGGTCGAAAGCGGCGTCGCCTCGGGCGAGAGGTCGGCGAGTGCCACCAGGGCAGCCTCGCGATCCTGCTTGAGCGTGTTGGCGCGGATGTCGAGCGGCGCCCGGCGGCCGAGCGCCCGCAACTCCGGCAGCAGGGCGTCACCGAAGAGTTCGGCGAGCGAGGGCAAGACGAAGGCCGGAACGTCGCCCGCCACCTCCGGGGGCGCATCGGCAAGGCTGCCCTCCGCCAGCCGCCTGCGCTCGTCCTCGGTGAGGGGAGGGGGGGCGAAGCGGGCGCCGTCGAACAGCGAGGCGATGCTGGGCTCGGCCAGTCCCCGCTGCAGACGCAGCATGCCGATCACGATGGCACGCCCGGTCTCCGCCCCCATGATCCAGGCGGCGGATGCCCGGCGCCGCAACCCGTCGTAGACGAGGCTCGCGATCGCGGCCCGGTCGCCGGAGCCGGCGAAGCGGTGGGCGAGGCCCCAATCCTTGAGGGCGTCGGCGGCCGGACGGCGGCGCGCGGCGATTTCGTCGAGGATCTCGATGGCGGCGGAGAGGCGAGCGGAGGGGGTCAGGGTCGGCTCCGGAAAGGTTTCGTTAAACTTGCCGCGGTGCGGCCACGCTTGGACCCAGGGTCCGTCACGGTCTGGCCGAGCTTCCGGCCCTTTGACCGTTCAGAACGGCACGATGGCCCCGTCCGTCAAGGACATGTGAGGAAAGGATCCCGGGATGCCATCCCTGAAGCCCGTCATCTGCGCGAGCCTTCTGGCGCTCACGCTCGCCGCCTGCTCCACCGCCCCGGCCGCGCCCGCACTCGATCCGGTGCCGCCGCCCGCGCCGCGGCCCGATGCCAAGACGCAGCTCGAATACGGCAACCCGCCCCCGCTTCGGCCCGGCCGCTACTGAGCCGGGCCGGAGCGGTTCAGGCCGCCTCTCGGGCGCGCCGGTGTTCGTAGGCCTTGAGGTGCGTCAGCACCCGCTCGAGCACCGGCGTCGCGACATTCTTGGCCCGTCCGCGCTCGATCAGGTCGCCGACGATGTGGTCGGCCTCGATGCGGGCGTTGCCCTCGATGTCGCGCAGCATCGAGGCGGTCATCGCCGAGCCCTCCGCCGTCAGCATCTTGCGGGCGCCGGCGAACACCTTCTCGCGGGCGCCGTACCCGTTGGCGACGGCCACCGCCTGGCACTCGTCGTGCAGCGCCTCCATGAAGGCCGGGCCTCCCGGCGCGGCGACGATATCGCCGACCGCCGACCGCATCAGCGTGGTCGCGCCCGCGAGCGTCGCGAGGAAGACCCACTTCTCCCACATCTCCAGAAGGATCTTGTCGCTGGCGCGGGCCTGGAAGCGCACGCCGTCCATCTGCGCCTCGATCCGCGCGACCCGCTCGGAGCGCGAGCCGTCCCGCTCGCCGTAGGTGAGGGTGTGCAGCTCGGTCATCTGCCGGATCTCACCATCGCGGGTCAGGGTCGCGACGATGCCGCAGCTTCCGCCCAGCACCCTCTCGGCGCCGAAGGCGCGATCCAGCACGTCGAGGTGGCGCAGGCCGTTGAGGATCGGCAGCACCGCCGTGCCGGCCCCGACGGCGGGCGCGACATCCGCCACCACCGTGTCGAGGTCGTAGGCCTTGGCGGAGAGAAGCACGAGATCGAACGGACCGGCCCCGGCGAGCCCGTCCGCGGTCACGGTCTTCGGCGCGTCGATATGGAGATCGCCGACCGGGCTGCGAACCGAAAGGCCCTGCGCCGCCAGTTTCTCCGCGCGCGCCGGGCGCACCAGAAACGTCACGTCCCGCCCGGCCTCCAGCAGCCGCGCCCCGAAATAGCCGCCCGTCGCGCCGGCTCCGACCACGAGAATCCGCATCGTCCTCCCCTTTCCTGTTGCGTTCTCCCTTACCGCGAAGCCTCGGCCGCCGCATCCCGGCGGGACCGGAATGCCGCCACCAATCTACGGACGGGCGCCGCGTCCTTCGCCGTGCCGGAATCGTAACTTTTCAGAGGCTAATCCTGATTCCACCAGACGGCCCCTGCATTCCGCACCGGCGATTGCTGGCACTTGCAGGTTTCGCCCATGCGCACGTTTCAGGCCCTTGCCGCCCTGGCCGCAGGATTTCTTCCCGCACTCGTCTCGCAACCCTCTTCGGCGGGCGAGCGCCAGCCCTTCGAAGTCGTGAAAGGCTGGGAAGTCGAGCGGACGGTCGGCGATACCAGCGCCAATCCTTGCATGATGACCCATGCCTACGAAGACAAGGACGACAACAACGCGGCCAACGCGGTGATCTTCGCCCTTCAAGGTTCCACCGCCGTGCTGGTGCTGGTTTACCAGGGCTGGGACTTCGACAAGGAGGAGGCGGTTAAGGTGCCGCTTTTCCTCGACAAGAAGCCGATCAAGGTGAAGACGACCTGGATCGGCGACGGGAAGACCCTGCGCACGCAACTGCCGGACAGCGTCGTGCCCGACCTGCTCGCGGCCAAGACGGTGATCCTGCGCTTCGACAACGGCAACGCCGATTTCCGGATTCCGGATTTCGCAGCGGGTTATGAATCGCTGCGACGCTGCGATGCCGCCCCGGCGAAGACCGCCAACGCCACCGCGGTTCCGGCCGCGCCGGCTCAGCCCGCTCTGCCGTCGCAGCAGCGGATCGCCGCCTACGTGATCGGCCTGTCCGTGCAGCGCGTGCTCAAGGAATGCGACGTGCCCTCGACCGGCAAGCAGCGCGCCGCCGTGGAGGCGCGAATGGCCGCGCTTCAAGGGGAGATGGCGCCGCTCGACGCGCAGGTGCGCAGCGAGTTGAAGCGCAACGGCGAGTCCTGCCCCACGGCCGACAAGCAGGCGGACTTCCAGGCGATCCTGACCAAGTTCATCGACTTGAGCCCGGAAGACCTGATCGCCACCCTCGAGAAGGCCCCCGCCGCGGAGAAGAATACGGAGAGCCAGACCGGTCCGAAGCTCTGAAGCTTTCGCGACCGTGGACATGTCGCACGAGGCGGCCGCCGGGGGTCGAGCGATCGGGCCGAGGCTCGATCCTTCGCCTCCCATCCGCAGAACGCTGTGCGGGACGCCGTCTTCGAGGCTGGCTGTGCCGACGGGCTGCGGCTAGGCTTCCGCGGCCGGTTGGCCCCCCCTGCATTCGGCGGGCGGCGGCGGCCGGCCGTCCCCGCGGAGTTGTCGCGTGCGTCTCTCACCCGTCACGGCCGCGATGCTGGCGACGATTCTCGGCGGCCCGCTCGCCGCCGCGGACCGTGCGCCGTTCGAGACCGTGGGCGGTTGGGCGATCGAGCGCCGCGGCGGCGAGACCGGCGCCCCCGCCTGCCGGATGACCCGCACCGAGCAGGACGCGCAGGGTGAGATCGCCCGCTTGGTGATCCTCTCCCTCGATCGCGGCGGGTTCACGCTGGCGGTCGCCGACCGGAACTGGGACTTCCCGGCCGGCGCCCGGTTCGCCGTACCGATCCTCCTCGACGGGAAGCCGGCCGGGTCGACTCCGATCTGGACCGGCGACGGCCAGATCCTGCGCACCCCGCTGCCGGAGGCGATCGTACCGGCGATGCTGGCGGCGCGGGCCTTGGCCCTGCGCTTCGCCGACGGCGACATGGCGGTGGCGGCGCCCGATCTCGCCGCCGCCGTCGCGGCCCTGCGGCGCTGTGCCGCTGCCGCTCCGAGCCGGCCTGCCGTCGCGGCAGAACCGCCGCTGCCGGCCCGGGCGCGGATGGCGACCTATACCGTGGGTCTCGCACTCCAGGCCGGGCTTCAGAATTGCGGCATGGCCGCGACCGATGCCCAGCGCGAGGCGGTCGAGGCGAAGATGGCGGCGCTCCGCACCGAAATGGCGCCCTACGAGACGGCGATCCGCGCGCAGGTCACGAAGTCCCGCGGCTTCGCCTGTCCGACCGCCGACAAGGAGGCGGAGTTCCAAGAGGCGCTGCGCCGCTTCATTGCCCTGAGCCCCGACGAGTTCGCCGCAGCGATCGACCGGCAGGCGGGGGCAGCCCCGGCCGCGCCCGTCGCAAAGCCGTAGCGCCGCGCCGGATCGGGCGGGATCGTTTGACCCATATCATTGGGCCGGGCGAGCGGTCGTGCGAGTCTTCCGTCGCGCCGAACGCGGTTTCCGGCAAGTCCCGAAGCCGCGGCGCCGCACCCCTCGTCGTGTGCTTTCCTCCCCAGACTCATCTCCGCGACCGGATCAGGTCTGCGGAGATTTTTCTGATGACAGGAAAGACTTTCTACGACGGACTTGATCTTCATGGAATCGCCGAGCCTGTGACCCGGCTACGCTGGTGACCTCGCGGAGGCCACGATGCGGCATATCCGATCCTCGGAGCCCGGCACGATGCTCGACCGCGTCGTCCCCTTCACGCTCGGCGTGATGGTCTTTCTCGAATGCCTGATCCTGCTCGCAAGCCTGATCTGGCTGTGAGCCCGCGCGGCGAGGCCCCGAAGCCGGGACCTCGCGCAGACCTCGCTCAGCGGCTCGGATAGTTCGGGCTCTCGCGGGTGATGGTCACGTCGTGGACGTGGCTCTCACGCAGGCCGGCATTGGTGATGCGGACGAACTGCGCCCGCTCCTGGAAGTCCGGCACGGTGGCCGCGCCGACATAGCCCATGGCAGCGCGCAGGCCGCCGGCGAGCTGGTGCAGCACCGCCGCGACCGGGCCCTTGTACGGCACCTGCCCCTCGATGCCCTCCGGCACGAGCTTGTGGGTGTCGCTGACCTCCGCCTGGAAGTAGCGGTCGGCCGAGCCGCGGGCCATGGCGCCCACGGAGCCCATGCCGCGGTAGCTCTTGTACGAACGGCCCTGATACAAAAAGACCTCGCCCGGTGCCTCGTCGGTGCCCGCGAGCAGCGAGCCCAGCATCGCCACGGACGCACCCGCCGCGATCGCCTTGGCGAGATCGCCCGAGAACTTGATGCCGCCATCGGCGATCACCGGCACGTCGGCGCCCTGCGCCGCCTCGACCGCCTCCATCAGCGCCGTAAGCTGGGGGACGCCGACGCCCGCGACGATGCGGGTGGTGCAGATCGAGCCCGGACCGATGCCGACCTTGATCGCGTCGGCGCCGGCATCGATCAGGGCGCGGGCGCCCTCGGCGGTGGCGACGTTGCCGGCGATGATCTGCACGGCGTTGGAGAGCTGCTTCACCCGCGCGACGCTGTCGAGCACCTTGCGGGAATGACCGTGGGCGGTGTCGACCACGATCACGTCGCAGCCGGCATCGATCAGGCGCTCGGCGCGCTCGAAGCCGGAATCACCCGTGGTCGTCGCCGCCGCGACCCGCAGGCGGCCCTGCTCGTCCTTGACCGCGTTCGGGTAGGCGACCTGCTTCTCGATGTCCTTGACCGTGATGAGGCCGATGCAGCGGTAGTGATCGTCGACGACGAGCAGCTTCTCGATGCGGAACTGGTGCAGCAGGCGCTTGGCCTCGTCCTGCGTCACGCCCTCGCGCACGGTGATGAGCCGGTCGCGGGTCATGAGTTCGGCCACCGGCTGGCCGGTATTGGTGGCGAAGCGCACGTCGCGGTTGGTCAGGATGCCGACGAGCTTCCCACGCGAGCCGTTGGGGCCGCGCTCCACCACCGGAATGCCGGAGATCCGGTTCTTCTTCATCACGTCGAAGGCGTCGGCCAACGTCTCGTCGGGATGGATGGTGATGGGGTTGAGCACCATGCCCGACTCGTACTTCTTGACGAGGCGGACCTGCTCGGCCTGCTCGGCCGGCTCGAGATTACGGTGAATGACGCCGAGCCCGCCGTTCTGCGCCATGGCGATGGCCATCGGCGCCTCGGTGACGGTGTCCATCGCCGACGCGATGATCGGCATATTGAGCCGGATCGTGCGGGTGAGGCGGCTCGCGATGTCGACCTCCGCCGGCATCACCGAGGACGCGGCAGGGCGCAGTAGCACGTCGTCGAAGGTCAGGCCCTCGATGATCGTTTCTGCGCTGATACGGGCCATTTGCCAACTCCGGAGACGGGCTTGAAAAAACCGGGCGCCGCCGGTCTGCCGGCGTGATCGGATTGGCAAGCGCCAGTATCACGCGCGGGTTAAACGCGCAAAGGCACCGTGTCGGTGCGCCGCGCATGGGTGGGGATGAATTTCCGCGAGGGCTGGGCGACCGGGTCCATCGTCGAGTGGCCGCGCGACGGTCGCCTGCGGGAGGTCAGCTCGGTGAGAGCCTCGGCTGCATCGCGCCTTCCCGTCACCGCAGACCCGCTCGCCTCTGACGATCGACGGAAGCAAGACGGCGTTAACCCTTCCGCTTCACCATTCCGGCCGGCCATGCCCATCCGGCCGGCCAACGGAGAGCGCCGCTGTCATGATGTCCCGGGCCGAACGCAGTCCCCTTGCGGATTGGTGGTGGACGGTCGATCGCGGCCTGCTCGCGGGCCTCGGCTGCCTGATGGTGGCCGGCCTCGTCTTCCTGATGGGCGGCGGCCCGCCGGTGGCCGAGCGCATCGGCCTACCGACCTTCTACTTCCTGAACCGGCAGGCGATGTATCTCGCCCCGACGATCCTGCTCATCATCGCGGTGTCGTTCCTCTCGGTGCGTCATATCCGCCGCTTCGCGCTGGTGACGTGGCTCCTCGGCGTGGTGCTCTGCATCCTCGCCGGCAAGTTCGGCCCCGAGATCAAGGGCGCGCATCGCTGGATCCAGTTCGGCTCCTTCGGCCTTCAGCCCTCGGAATTCGTGAAGCCCGCCTTCGTGGTCGTGACCGCCTGGGCCTTCTCGGAGGGCGCCAACCGACGCGACATGCCGGGCGTGACGCTCGCGCTGCTGCTGCTGCCGGCGACCATCGTGCCGCTGATCCTCCAGCCCGATTTCGGGCAGACCATGCTGATCACGATGGTCTGGTGCACGCTGTTCTTCGTCGCCGGCCTGCACTGGTTCTGGGTGGCGGGCCTCGGCTTTGCCGGCATGATCGGCGTGTTCACCGCCTATACCTTCCTCCACCACGTGCGTGAGCGCATCAACCGCTTCATGGACCCGGAATCCGGCGACAGCTTCCAGGAGGTCTGGTCGCGGGAATCATTCAATTCCGGCGGCTGGTTCGGCACCGGGCCGGGCGAGGGCGTGGCCAAGCGCCACCTGCCCGACGCGCATACCGACTTCATCTTCTCGGTCACCGGCGAGGAATTCGGCGTGCTGGTGTGCCTGGGCCTCGTCGCACTCTTCGCCTACATCGTCATCCGCGGGCTGAAGCTCGCACGCCGCACCGACGACACCTTCACGAGGCTCGCCATCACCGGTCTGACGACGCTCTTCGGCCTCCAGGCCTGCATCAACATGGCCGTGAATACGCAGCTCATGCCGGCCAAGGGCATGACCCTGCCGTTCGTCTCCTACGGCGGCTCCTCGCTGATCTCGCTGGCTCTGGGCATGGGCTTCCTCGTGGCGCTCACCCGCAAGCGCCCGCGCACCACGGCGATCAACCAGCGCCCGCCCGGCACCACCCCCTCCGCCGTTCCAGGACTGATGCAGTGATCCCGGCGGCGATCATCATGGAAGTCCTCTGCCGAATGCTGCCGGCAAGCGCGAACGCGCCCCGCCGCCCCTGCGGCGGACTGTCCTCGAAGCGACAGCATCGAGGACAACCGTCATGACTGTCTTCACCCCCCTGGTCCTCGTCTGTGCCGGCGGAACCGGCGGCCACCTGTTCCCGGCGCAGAGCCTCGCCTACGCCCTGAAGGCGCGCGGCATCCGCGTCGCGCTGGCCACCGATGCCCGCGTCGATTCGATCGCGGGCGACTTCCCGGCGGAGGAGATCGTCACCATCGCCTCGGCCACCCCCTCCGGCCGCTCGATGCTGCGCCGGGCCGGGGCCGTGCTGACGCTCGGCCGCGGCTTCGGACAGGCCGCCCGCGCCGTGCGTCGCCTCAACCCGGCGGCGGTGGTCGGCTTCGGCGGCTACCCGACCGTGCCGCCGATGCTGGCGGCGCAGCTGCTGCGCGTGCCCACCATCCTGCACGAGCAGAACGCGGTGATGGGCCGGGCCAACGGCTTCCTGGCCAAGGGCGCGCAGGTCATCGCCACCGGCTTCAAGGAGGTGCGCGGCGTGCCCGAGAAGGCGACGGCGCGGCGCGTCCATACCGGCAACCCGATCCGCCCATCGGTGCTGGCGGTGGCCGAGACGCCCTATCCCGCCCTCGACGAAGGCTCTTCCCTGCGCCTCCTCGTCTTCGGCGGCAGCCAGGGCGCCCGCGTCATGAGCGAGATCGTGCCGGCGGCGATCGAGAAGCTGCCGCAGGACCTGCGCGCCCGGCTCCACCTCGTGCAGCAGGCGCGGCCCGAGGATCTGACCGCCACGCAGAACCGCTACCTCGCCATGGGGCTCGGCGGGATCGAAGCAGCGCCCTTCTTCAAGGATCTGCCCGGCCGCATGGCCGCCGCCCATCTCGTTGTGGCGCGCTCCGGCGCCTCGACCGTCTCGGAACTCGCCGCCATCGGCCGGCCCGCCATCCTCGTGCCGCTGCCCGGGGCGCTGGATCAGGATCAGGCGGCCAACGCCGCGACCCTGGCGCAGATCGGCGCCGCGCTGTCGATCCCTCAGAGCGCCTTCACGCCGGATCGGCTCGCCGCCGAGCTGGTGGACCTGTTCGAGGCGCCGCGGAAATTGACCCAGGCGGCGGCTGCGGCCAAAACCGCCCGCATCCTCGACGCGGCCGACCGCCTCGCCGCCCTCGTCGCCGAGACCGCGGCCGCGACCTCGTAGAGGCGGACGGCCGCTGCCCCGCGGGCGCGGGGGTGGATTTCGGCGATCCAGGATCGTCGGCGTCCGGAACGAGACAGCCGAGGCTCGTCAGAGCCCCGGACTCAAAAGGTTTTCGATATGAAGCTGCCCGAAAAGCTCGGCCCCATCCACTTCATCGGCATCGGCGGCATCGGCATGTCCGGCATCGCCGAGGTGATGGCCAATCTCGGCTACACGGTGCAGGGCTCGGACGCGAACGACAACGCCAACGTCCGGCGTCTGTCCGAGAACGGCATCCGCACCTTCGTCGGCCACCGCGCCGAGAACGTCGAGAACGCGGCCCTCGTCGTCGTCTCGACCGCGATCCGCCGCGACAATCCGGAGCTGATCGAGGCCCGCGAGCGCCGCCTGCCGGTGGTGCGCCGCGCCGAGATGCTGGCCGAGCTGATGCGCTTCAAGTCCTGCGTCGCGGTGGCCGGCACCCACGGCAAGACCACCACGACCTCGCTCGTCGCCACCCTGCTCGATGCCGGCAACCTCGACCCGACGGTGATCAACGGCGGCATCATCAACGCATACGGCACCAATGCCCGGATGGGCGCCGGCGACTGGATGGTGGTCGAGGCCGACGAATCCGACGGCACCTTCCTCAAGCTGCCGGCCGACGTCGCCATCGTCACCAACATCGACCCCGAGCATCTCGACCATTTCGGCTCGTTCGACGCGATCAAGGACGCCTTCCGGCGCTTCATCGACAACATCCCGTTCTACGGCTTCGCGGTGATGTGCATCGATCACCCGATCGTGCAGGATCTGGTCGGGCATATCGAGGACCGGCGCATCATCACCTACGGCGAGAATCCGCAGGCCGACGTGCGCCTCATCGACATCGACCTGAAGGGCGGACAGAGCCGCTTCCGGGTCATGATCCGCGACCGGCGCCCCGGCTTCCGCCTGGAGATGCAGGATCTCGTCCTGCCGATGCCGGGCCGCCACAACGCGCTCAACGCCACCGCGGCGCTGGCGGTCGCCCACGAACTCGGCGTGTCCGAGGACGCGATCCGCAAGGCTTTGGCCGGCTTCGGCGGCGTCAAGCGCCGCTTCACCCGCACGGGCGAGTGGAACGGTGCGGCGATCTTCGACGATTACGGTCACCATCCGGTGGAGATCGCCGCAGTGCTGCGCGCGGCCCGCTCCTCGACCGACGGCAAGGTGATCGCGGTGGTGCAGCCCCACCGCTACACCCGGCTGCAGTCGCTGTTCGAGGATTTCTGCACCTGCTTCAACGACGCCGACACGGTCATCGTCGCGCCTGTCTACGCCGCGGGCGAGGCGCCGATCGAGGGCATTGACCGCGACTCGCTGATTGCCGGCCTCAAGGCCCGCGGCCACCGCGACGCCGTCGCCCTGGAGCGGCCCGAGGATCTCGCCCGGCTCGTGTCCGGCCGCGCCGAGCCGAACGATTACGTCGTGTGCCTGGGCGCCGGCACGATCACCCAGTGGGCCTACGCCCTGCCGGGGGAACTGGCGGCTTTGAAGGGGTGAGATCGGTGCGAGGGCCTCACGCGCTGGCCGGTTCGGGCGCCAGATCCTCGACATCGACGTCGAGGACGTGCGCGAGCCGCTGGTAGATGGCGCGCTCCGCCGTGCGCTCGCCCCGCTCGATCGCCGCCAAAAGTCCGGCCTCGATGGCGCAGAGCTGCGCGAGGGTATCCGCAGCGATGCCCCGCCGCTCCCGCCAGAAGGCCAGGGGGCTCGGCGCCCGGCGCAGGGCATCCAGGTCGTCCTCGCTTAGAATTTCCTCTTCACCAGCGTCCAGACGCCGCTCGGAGACGTCGAGCGCGCGCATGTCGAGCGTATCCTCGGCAAGCTCCCGTAGCCGCTCAAACTCGGCCTCGGGCAGGATGACGATCGCCTCGCCCGAGGGCGTGCGGGTGCGCACGATGGTCATGGTGCCTCTCCTACCCGTAGATCGAGCCTCGGGGGCCGACCTCGTGGACAATGATCTGATCCGCCACGATGGTGAAGAGCACGCGCCAGTCGCCGACCCGCAGGCGGTGCCGGCCGTCGCTTCCCTTGAGGGCCTTCACGTTGTTCGTGAGGGTGGACGGGTCGTCGGCGAGCTGACGGAGCTTGCCGCGGATCAATTCCTCGGTATTCCGCGGCATCCGGCTCAAGGTGCGCGCGGCAGCACGGGTGAAAACCAGGCTCCGTCCCACCGCGGTCCTCCGCCAGAATCGACAGATGCGAGCGACAGGTTAGCATGACCGCGCATTCCCTCATCGACGACATCCGCGCCGCCGCGCCCGATCTTCGCGGGCGGCTCCTCGAGAACCAGTCGCTCTCCGACCTCACATGGTTCCGCGTCGGTGGGCCGGCGCAGGTGCTGTTCAGCCCGGCCGACGAGGATGACCTCGCCGCCTTTCTCGCCGCGCTCGATCCGTCGGTGCCGGTGACCGTGATCGGTCTCGGCTCGAACCTGATCGTGCGCGACGGCGGCATTCCCGGCGTGACGATCCGGCTCGGCGGCAAGGCCTTCGGCTCGGTCGAGATCGATGGCGAAACCATCCGCGCCGGCACTGCCGTGCCCGACATGCGTCTCGCGAAGGCGGCGGCGGAGGCCAGCCTGGACGGGCTCGCCTTCTTCCGCGGGATCCCCGGTTCCGTCGGCGGCGCGCTTCGCATGAATGCCGGGGCGCACGGCGGCGAAACCACCGATGTGCTGACGGAAGCCCGCGGCATCGACCGCAACGGCGCGGTCCGCAGCTTCACCCATGCCGAGATGGGCTTCCGCTACCGCCACTCCTCGGCGCCGGACGACGTGATCTTCACGAGCGCGACCTTCCGCGGCCGACCCGGCGATCGCGAAGAAATCGAGGCGGAGATGGAGCGGGTCACCGCCGCCCGCGAGGCCGCCCAGCCGATCCGCGAGCGCACCGGCGGCTCGACCTTCAAGAATCCGGAGGGCGGCAAGGCGTGGCAGCTCATCGACGCCGCCGGCTGCCGCGGCCTGATCCGGGGCGGAGCCCAGGTCAGCGAGATGCACTGCAACTTTCTGATCAACCGCGGCGGCGCCACCGCCGCCGACATCGAGGGACTCGGCGAGGAGGTCCGCCGCCGGGTGCGCGAGCATTCGGGCTTCGAACTCCACTGGGAGATCAAGCGGATCGGCGTCGAATCCTCCAAAGGCTGAACGGCCATGAAGGTCCGCGAGATCATCCGCCTCATCGAGACCGATGGATGGACTCTCGTCGCGACACGGGGCTCGCACCGGCAGTACAAGCATCCGACGAAGCCCGGCCGCGTTACGGTGGCCGGGGCGATGTCGGACGAGGTCGCGCCCGGAACGCGGGGGAGCATCCTCAAGCAGGCGGGTCTGAAAGGACAGTACTGATGCGCTACGCCGTCGTCATCGAACGAGCCGGAAGCAACTACTCGGCCTACGTCCCCGATTTGCCGGGCTGCATCGCCACCGCCCCGACGGCTGAAGCCGTCGAAAGCGAGATCCGCGATGCCATCCGCTTCCACATCGAAGGCCTTCGTGCCGACGGCGATCCTGTGCCCGAGCCGACGAGCCGGGCCGAATACGTTGATGCCTGAGCGACCGGCGCATCCCCTTCATCCCTGACCGATGCCGTTACGGCATCCGCCCGGAGTCCCATCATGTCCAAGCACGTCGCCGTCCTGATGGGCGGCTGGTCCTCCGAGCGGGAGATCTCGCTTCGCTCCGGCAATGCCTGCGCCGAGGCGCTGGAAGGGGAGGGCTATCGCGTCAGCCGCGTCGATGTCGGGCCCGACATCGCCACGGTGCTCACCGACCTCAAGCCCGATGCGGCGCTCAACGCGCTGCACGGCCCGGCCGGCGAGGACGGCACGATCCAGGGCCTCCTGGAGATCCTGAAGATCCCCTACACCCATTCCGGCGTGCTGGCCTCGGCGCTGGCCATGCACAAGGAGCGTGCCAAAACGGTCATGCGCGCGGCCGGCGTCAGCGTCCCGGAGGGCCGGGTCGTTAACCGTCATGATGCGGCGAAGTCACACCCGTTAACCCCTCCCTATGTCGTGAAGCCGATCGCCGAGGGCTCGTCCATGGGGGTCATCATCGTGCGCGAGGAGCGCTCCCACCCGCCCCAGATCCTGGCCTCCGACGAATGGGTCTACGGGGAGGAAGTCCTTGCAGAGACTTACATTGCCGGTCGCGAGCTGACCTGCGCGGTGCTGGGCGACCGGGCGCTCGGGGTCACCGAGATCAAGCCCGTCTCGGGGGAGTGGTACGACTTCGATGCGAAGTACGCCGGCGGGGGGTCGATCCACGTCCTCCCCGCGGATCTTAAACTAAATATTTACCAGCGTGTCCAAGAGTTGGCGTTAACGGCGCATCAAGCACTGGGATGTCGTGGCGTCAGCCGTGCCGACCTTCGTTACGACGACACGCCGGGGGGTACCGGCGCCCTCGTCGTCCTCGAGGTCAACACGCAGCCAGGGATGACCCAGACGAGCCTTGTGCCGGAGATCGCGGCCCACGCAGGCCTGAGTTTCGGTGAACTCGTCCGATGGATGGTGGAGGACGCTTCTCTCAACCGCTGAACGCCGCCGGCACGTCCGGCAGCGGCGGATTCCTCGCGGGGCTGCGGCTCCCGAGAATCCTCAGGCGGTTCTCGTCGGCGCGGCGGCTGCGGCCGGCGGTGCCGATCGAGGCGCGCGTGCCGCGGCTTGCGGGCACCGCGCTGGTCGCCGGGCTCGCCGGCACCGTCGCGCTGACCGGCTTCGTCATGAGCGGGCGCTACGACGGCTTCGTCGCCGAGAACGGCCGTCCGCTCGACATCCTCGCCCGGATCGCCGGCTTCGGCGTCGAGCGGGTGACCATCACCGGCCTGTCGCGGATGTACGAGCGCGAGGTGCTGAGCACCGCCGGCATCGACTGGCGCTCCTCCGTGCCGTTCCTCGACGTCGATCAAGTCCGCGACCGCCTGCTCGCCGAGAAGCTGATCGCCAGCGCCTCGGTGCGCAAGCTCTACCCCAACGAGATCGTCATCAATCAGGTCGAGCGGGAACCCGCGGCCCTGTGGCAGCAGAACGGCGAGATCCAGGTGATCGCCGCCGACGGCAAGGTGATCGACGACCTGCGCGACGAGCGCTACGTCAACCTGCCCCTCGTCGTGGGTGCGGGCGCCAACGAGCGCCTCAAGGAATATCTCGACCTGATCGAGGCGGCGGGTCCACTGGGCTCGCGCATCCGCGCCGGCACCTACGTCTCCGGCCGCCGCTGGACGCTCAAGCTCGACGGCGTCGATATCCGTCTGCCCGAGACCGAACCCGCCGAGGCGCTGGCCCGCCTCGTCCGCCTGGAGCGGGACAGCAGGATTCTGGAGAAGGACATCATCGCGGTCGACCTGCGCATGGCCGACCGCGTCGTGGTGCGCCTGACCGAGGAGGCCGCGGCTGCCCGGGCCGAGAGCCGCAAGAAGCCGAAGAAGGGGACGGCGACATGAACGCTGCCCGTCCCGCCGCCGCATCCTCCGTGTCCTGTCGCGTATCCGCCGAGTAGCGTCCGATGCAGACCCACCACGGCCTCACGCCGCGCCTGAAACCGCTCTCCGCCCGCCGGAGCGCGACGATGTCGGTGCTCGACATCGGCACCAGCAAGGTTGTCTGCCTCATCGCCGAGCTGCAGCCGGCCGAGGCGATGTCGACCTTGCGCGGCCGCACCCATCTCGCCCGCATCATCGGCATCGGCCACCAGCGCTCGCTCGGGCTCAAGGGCGGCGCCATCGTCGATCTGGAAGCCGCCGAGGGCGCGATCCGTCAGGCGGTCCACGCCGCCGAGCGGATGGCCAAGGCCGAGGTGCAGTCGGTCATCGTCAACATCTCCGGCGGCCGCATCGCCTCGCAGCATTTCGAGGCGCGGGTGAACGTCCGCTCCGGCACCGTCACCGGCGCCGATGTCGAGCGCGTCCTGGAGACCGCCAGCGCCCACGGCGTCAGCCCCGGCCGGGCCGTGCTGCACGCCCTGCCGACCGGCTACGCGCTGGACGGCCAGGGGGCGGTGATCGACCCCTCCGGCATGATCGGCAACGCGCTCGGCGTCGATCTCCACGTCGTCACCGCGGAGGCGGCGGCTGCGCGCAACCTGATGCTCGCGGTGGAGCACTGCCATCTCGGCGTCGATGCGGTGATCGCCACGCCCTACGCCGCCGGCCTCTCGGCGCTGGTGGACGACGAGGCCGAACTCGGCTGCGCCGTGGTCGATATGGGCGGCGGCACCACCAGCGTCGGCGTCTTCATGGGCGGCCACCTCGTCCATTGCGACGCGGTCGCGGTCGGCGGTCACCACGTCACCATGGATATCGCCCGCGGTCTCTCGACCCGCGTCAACGTCGCCGAGCGGCTGAAGACCCTCTACGGCTCGGCGATCGCCACCGCCTCCGACGAGCGGGACATGATCGCCGTGCACGGCGTCGGCGAGGACGAGGGCGAGGCGCCCGGCCACGTGCCGCGCTCGCAGCTCGTGCGCATCGTCAAGCCGCGGGTCGAGGAGGTGCTCGAACTCGTGCGCGACCGCCTGCGCAACGCGGGCTTCGGCGCCCAGGCCGGGCGCCGGGTGGTGCTGACCGGCGGCGCGAGCCAGCTCGTCGGCCTGCCGGAGACGGCCCGCCGCATCCTTCAGGGACAGGTCCGGATCGGGCGCCCGCTCGGCATCCGCGGCCTGCCCGAAGCCGCCAAGGGGCCCGCCTTCTCGGCCTCCGTCGGCCTGCTGGTCTACCCGCAGGTGGCGCATGCGGAGCATTTCGAGCCGCGGGGGCAGGGCGCCTTCGCCGGCACGGGAACGGACGGCTACTTCTCGCGGGTCGGACGCTGGATCCGGGAGAGTTTCTAGAGCGATTTCGAGCGAAGTGGTTCCGGTTCGCGTGAAGAAATCGCGTCAAGACAATGACTTGGAGGCCTCCCTGACCTGAAGGGGCGGGAAGGTCTCCAACAAAGAACGGCCCCGCCGGCCACGAGGCCAGCGCGGGACAAGCAAGACAGGGCAGGCGTCGCAAGGCGTCGTTCAGGCAATCGAAAGTCACGAAGGGTTCGACCACATGGCCATCTCTCTTCAGGCTCCGGACATCCGGGAACTCAAGCCCCGCATCACCGTGTTCGGCGTCGGCGGCGCGGGCGGCAACGCCGTCAACAACATGATCGAGTCGGGGCTGCTCGGCTGCGAGTTCGTCGTGGCCAACACCGACGCCCAGGCGCTCACCTCCTCGAAGGCCGAGCGGGTGATCCAGATGGGCATCGGCGTGACGCAGGGCCTCGGCGCCGGCTCGCACCCGGAAGTCGGCTCGGCGGCGGCCGAGGAGGTGATCGACGAAATCCGCGATCAGCTCTCGGGCGCGCACATGGCCTTCATCACCGCCGGCATGGGCGGCGGCACCGGCACCGGCGCAGCCCCGGTCATCGCCCGCGCAGCGCGTGACATGGGCATCCTCACGGTCGGCGTCGTCACGAAGCCTTTCCAGTTCGAGGGCATGCGCCGGATGCGCACGGCCGAGGCCGGCATCCAGGAGCTTCAAGCGGCGGTCGACACCCTGATCGTCATCCCGAACCAGAACCTGTTCCGGGTCGCCAACGAGAAGACCACCTTCGCCGACGCCTTCGCCATGGCCGATCAGGTGCTCTACTCGGGCGTCGCCTGCATCACCGACCTGATGGTCAAGGAAGGCCTGATCAACCTCGATTTCGCCGACGTGCGCGCGATCATGCGCGGCATGGGCAAGGCGATGATGGGCACCGGCGAAGCCTCCGGCGAGAACCGCGCCAACCGGGCGGCGGAGGCGGCCATCGCCAACCCGCTCCTCGACGACGTGTCGATGAAGGGCGCCCGCGGCCTGCTGATCTCGATTACCGGCGGCTCGGACCTTACCCTGTACGAGTTGGATGAAGCCGCCACCCGCATCCGCGAAGAGGTCGATTCCGATGCCAACATCATCCTCGGCGCCACCTTCGACGAGAGCCTCGACGGCATCATCCGCGTGTCGGTGGTCGCCACCGGCATCGAGCCGGCGCTGATCTCGGCCGATTCCCCGAACAACCCGGAGATCGCCCAGACCGAGCAGCGCATCGCCGAGGTCGCCGAGCGCCTGCGCTCCGAGGCCCGCGCCCGCGCCTCCGCCGCCCTGAGCCCCGCCTCGACGCACCAGCCGGTGCAGCAGAGCGCGCATCAGCCGGCGCCCCGCATGTCGGCCCCCGAGCCGCTGCTCGCCCCGAACGCCGGGCCGCGGGCGATGCTGTCCGAGCCGGTCGCGCCGGAGCCGATGCGGGCCGAGCCCGCGCCGGCCCTGCACCACCACGACGTCGTGCTGACCCAGGCACCGGCCCGCGCCGCCGCCCCGGCATACGAGCCGCCGGCCCCGATGCAGGCGCAGGAGCCCGCCCAGGTGGCGAACGGCCCCTACGTGCCGCCGCGTCCGCAGCTCGCCCGGCCGCCGCGGATGCCGCAGATCTCGGACCTGCCGCCCCACACCCAGGCGCAGATCCTTAAGAGCCGCGGCGAGGAGCCCCAGCCGGAGCCGAGCCAGGACTCCAAGCGCATGACCCTGCTGCGCCGCCTCGCCACCGTCGGCTTCGGCGGTCGCCGCGAGGAGGCCGAGCCCGCCCCGGCGCAGCCCGCCCGCGCCGCGGCGCCGGCCCCGGCGCCCGTGGCCGCGCCCCGCGTCGAGCCGGCCCTGCGGGCACCCGCGCCCCAGGCGCCGCAGTACCGCGCCGCTCAGGGCAACCTCGACGCCCAGGGCCGCGCCCTGCCGCCGCGGATGATGGAGGACGACCAGCTCGAAATCCCCGCCTTCCTTCGCCGGCAGGCGAACTGAGGATCGGATCAGCTGTGGATTGATGGGGGCAACCCTACCTCCATCGGCCTACGGTGAGGTGTTTCGGCAACAGACCCGGGATCGCAAGATCCCGGGTTTAGTTGCTTGTTAAGACATTGAACACAAAATGCTTTTCAAAGATCATGGCGAAACCGTGGCTGTAACAGATCGTAAGAATCCGTGATTTGGCCGCCCTGTTTGCCACAGCTATACACCATGCCGGAACGACAGAAGGCGCGCAGGGTCTCACGACCGGCAGCGCCCGCAGAGGCTTCAAGCAGCGGACGGACTTTCCCACACCGCGCCCCGAAACGGGGATGCGCGGGAAGGATCCTGGCCGAGGGCTAAGGTATGCGGACGAACCAACAGACAACGCTCAAAACGTCCGTGACCCTCACCGGAATCGGAGTCCACTCCGGAAACCCGGCGGAGATCACGATCCACCCCGCCAAAGCCAACCACGGTATCGCCTTCCTCCGAACGGGCACGACCACCGGCAACGACCGGCTCATCAAGGCCCATTTCGCCTGCGTCTCCGCCACCGAGCTGTGCACCGTCATCGGTGATGTCGAGACCGGCGCCGTCGCCACCATCGAGCACCTGATGTCGGCTCTCTACGGGCTCGGCGTCGACAACGCGCTGATCGAGATCGACGGCCCCGAGATGCCGATCCTCGACGGCAGCGCCCGCCCCTTCGTCACTGCCATCGACAGCGTCGGCCTCACCACCTGCGGTGCGCCGCGCCGCTGGATCAAGGTGCTCCAGCCCGTCCGCATCGAGGCCGGCCGCGCCTTCGCCGAACTCCGCCCGCTCGACCGCGGCTTCCGCCTCGACGTGGAGATCGACTTCGAATCCCCGGTGATCGGCCGCTCGCGCAAGGCGATGGACCTGACCCCGGCCGCCTACCGCCGCGAGATCGCCCCAGCCCGCACCTTCGGCATGATGAAGGACGTGGAGCGCTACTGGAAGGCGGGCTTCGCGCTCGGCGCCTCCCTCGACAACACGGTCGCCGTCGGCGAGACCGCCGTGGTCAACCCGGAAGGCCTGCGCTTCGCGGACGAGTTCGTCCGCCACAAGTTCCTCGACGCGGTCGGCGACCTCGCGCTGGCCGGCCTGCCGATCCAGGGCGCCTACCGCTCCTATTGCGGCGGCCACCGCATGAATGTCGGCATCCTCGAAGCCCTGTTCGCCGACCGCGCGAACTTCGCCATCGTCGAGGGTCCGGGCGCCCGCCGCGAGCCCGCCCGCGCCGAGTTCGGCCTCGGCATCGCTGCCTTCGCTGCGGAACTGTAGCCGCTGCGCCACATCGGTCCGCGATCCACGCTTCCGGCGGACTCCATTAACGGTTTCCGCCGCCCTGCCGTTTTGACGCCCGAATCGGCCTCCACCCGTGAAAGCCTGCGCGTAGGTCGCGTGCCGCCTCGAAGCGGCCGGGCCTGACAGGGAATTTGACCGAGATGCCTCTGACCTTCCCGACCCGTGGCGCGATGGCGGCCGTGCTCCTCAGCCTCGGCCTCGGGCTCGGCGGCTGCGACGCCCTCGACCCGACCAACCTCTTCGCCGAGAAGTACAAGCCCGAGGCGGTCCCGGACACGCCGGCGGACAAGCTCTACAGCGAGGGCTTGGCGAAGATGGAAGACAAGGATTACGAGAACGCCGCCAAGCAGTTCGAGCAGCTCGACAAGCAGTACACCTATTCCGACTGGTCGCGGAAAGGTCTGCTGATGACGGCCTATGCCAACTACGAGGGCGCGAAGTACGACGACGCCATCAACGCCTCGAAGCGCTACCTGCAGCGCCACCCGGCGAGCAAGGACGCGGCCTACGCCCAGTACCTGATGGCGATGTCGCAATATAAGCAGATCCCGGACGTGACCCGCGATCAGGAGCGCTCCGAGCGCGCCCTCGTCGCCCTCCAGGAGCTGGTGCAGAAGTACCCGACCTCCGAATACGCCGCCGACGCCAAGGCCAAGATCCAGATCACCCGCGACCAGCTCGCGGGCAAGGAGATGGCGGTCGGCCGCTTCTACCTCGAGAAGCGCGCCTTCCCGGCGGCGATCAACCGCTTCCGCGACGTGGTCAGCAAGTACCAGACGACCCGCCACGCCGAAGAGGCGCTGGAGCGTCTCGTCGAGGCCTATATGGCACTCGGCCTCACGGCCGAGGCGCAGACTGCGGCGGCGGTGCTGGGCCACAACTTCCCCGACAGCCCCTGGTACCAGGATGCCTACAAGCTCCTGCAGACCGGCGGCCTGGAGCCGCGGGAGGAGAAGACCTCCTGGATCAGCAAGGTCTACCGCGGCGTGATCGGCCGGACCGCTGCCGCGGAGTAAGCCCGTCTTCCTTGGCTGTCGAAACGGCGCCGATCCCAGACCGGGATCGGCGCCGTTTCGTTTGGGCCCGCCTGTCCGAATTCCGGTGATGGAAGCGGTCGCTCAAGCCGCCGGCCGGCGGCGCAGGAGCCGCCGCAGCATCCCGTGCGCGCTGCGCCAGCGGGCCGCGGCCTCCCGGGCCGCGACGGCAAGGGGCCGCGGCTGGACGAGAGGCTCGCTCCGGCAGCCCAGGGTCTCGGCCGCAGCAAGATGCAGTTCGATCCGTCGGACGAGGCCGGAGACGCTTCCATCGGACGGACGGGTCCAGAAGCCGTGCGCCGGATCCTCCGGCACGAGGATTTCCCGGCGGCAATAGAGGTCGTCGCAGCGGATGCGCAGCAGCGGTGCCAGCCGCCCGTGGATGTGCCGCGTGGAAAAGTCGATGGCCGGAGGGGCCATCGCGAGCAGCAGAACGCGGAAATCCTGCAGGTTCTGCGAAACCACCCTGACCTCGACATCGTCCGGGATGCGATCCGTCTGGAACGTCAGGCTGAAGAGAGGGTCGCGCCGGCCGCGGCGAAGGTTGGGCAGATCGGCCCGCACGCCGCGTCCGCGCCGCACCACGGTGCGTGCGACCCGTCGGGCGAGCGCGATGCCGTCCGGATCGGGCAGCACGGGGACCGTCTCCGGACACGCGCCGGCCGCGGCCGTCAGTTCCGCCTCCGTCATTCCGGCCGATGCTTCGAGGGTCGCGGCCACCCGCTCCGGCAGCGTGGTCGGGCGCTTGCGGATGAACAGCCAGCCCGCGTCGCGGGCCGCGAAGAAGTCCGCCTCGCGGAAGATCATGCTGTCGTCGCCGATGATGTGCGGCCACGCCACGAACGTCGTCTCGCGGTCGGCGACCGTGCCGGCCCGGCCGCCCGCTTGCGCCAGCAGCGTCTGCACCATGTCCTCGTCCGCGTGGACCGTGCGCCGGAAGCGCGCGGCGTCCGGCAGAGCGGGCGCAACGTCGTGCAGATAGGCGCAGGCCGCCCGCGAGAGGACGTACCAGTTGCTGCCGTGGCGGAGCCGGGCGAGAAAAGCGGGATCGCGCGCGAGGGGGGCGACACCGAAGCTGCCGACTCCGGGAAGCTCGCGGTAGTCCATGCTGGAACGGTGGGCGACGTCCTCCTGTTCACCGGGCCCCAGGGCTGCAAACGGCGTCATGCCGACAGACGAGACGCCGGGCTGCAGGGCGACCGCCATCTCGGCCGGATCACGCAAGGGACAGTGCTGCTCGCTCAGCGCCACGAAATGCGACCATGCCGACGCGGCCTTCAGCGCCCAGGCCACCGCTTCGAGCGTGGTGGCGACCTGCGAGTAGGAGGCCCAGGCATAGTGCCGGCTCGGCAGCACGGCGACATTCGGGAAGGCCTGCGCCAAGTGCCGCACGGTCTCGTGCAGGACGACCGGCGCCTTCGCATCGACGTGATAGAGGTAGAGGTGATCGGGATGGTAGAGGAAGCGGAACTGATCGCGAACGAAGGCGGGTGACTGGTGGCAGGTGATGAAATAGGCCGTCATGATCCCGCTCGGCCGCGACACGCCGTTGCCTGTCCCGCCTTCTAGCGGCAGACGCGCCGATCGGTCCATCGGCCCCGATCCTCTCGAAATGGACGGCAGCGATTTTCCGCGTGAAGTCGCAGCCTCTTCCGTCTAGATCACGCTCACGACAACGAAGGGGAACCGGGCAGCGGCATGCTCGTCCAGCTCGCGATCCGCGACATCGTTCTGATCGATAAGCTCGAACTGACATTCTCCGGCGGGCTGACCGTGCTCACCGGCGAGACCGGTGCGGGCAAATCGATCCTGCTCGACGCCTTCGCCCTGGCGCTCGGTGGGCGCGGCGATGGCGGCCTCGTGCGCCAGGGCGAGGCGCAGGGCGGCGTCACCGCCGTGTTCGACGTGGCGGCGGATCATCCCGCCCGCGCTGTCGCCGCGGCGGCCGAGATCGATACCGACGGCGACCTGATCCTGCGCCGCACGCAGTTCGCCGACGGACGCACACGCGCCTTCGTCAACGACCAGCCGGTCGGCGTCCAAACCATGCGGGCGATCGGCACGGCGCTCGTCGAGATCCACGGCCAGCACGACGACCGGGCGCTCGCCGACCCCACGACCCACCGCGCCATCCTCGACGCCTTCGGCAGCCTCCAGGGCCCGCTCAATCAGGTCGCCGCCGCCGCCAAGCGCGTCCGTTCCGCCCGCACATCCCTGTCCGAGCAGCGCGAGCGGGTCGCGGCGGCGCGGAAGGAGGCCGACTTCCTGCGCCACGCGGTGGAGGAACTCGGTACCCTCGATCCGCAGGCGGGCGAGGAGGCGACGCTCGCCGAGCGCCGCACGGTGATGCAGCAGGGTGAGAAGGTCGCCCGCGAGTTGAACGAGGCGCTGGACCTCGTCGGCGGCTCCGGCTCGCTGGTGCCGCACCTGTCCTCCGCCGTGCGCCGCCTGGAACGGCGCAGCGCCACGGTGCCGACCCTGGTCGATCCGAGCATCGCCGCCCTCGATGCGGCCTTGGTGGCTCTCGACGAGGCCCGCGCCGCCCTCGACGCTGCCGTCCTCGCCGCCGAGTTCGACCCGCGCGAGCTGGAACGGGTCGAGGAGCGCCTGTTCGCCCTGCGTGCCGCCTCGCGAAAGTATTCGGTCCCGGCCGACGACCTCGCCGACCTGCGCAGCCGCTACGATGCGGATGTCGCCGCCCTCGATGCCGGCGAGCAGGCGCTCGCCGCGCTCGAAGCCGAATTGGAAGCGGCCGAATCCGCCTATGCCCAGGCCGCCAAGAAGCTCGGCGACGGGCGACGCAAGGCGGCCAAAGCCCTCGATGCGGCGGTGCAGGCCGAACTCCCGCCGCTGAAGCTGGAGGGCGCGCGCTTCATCACCCAGATCACCGTGGACGAGGCCTCACGCGATGCCGCGGGCACGGAGCGGGTCGAATTCTGGGCGCAGACCAATCCCGGCACCCGCGCCGGCCCGATGATGAAGGTGGCGTCGGGCGGCGAGCTGTCCCGCTTCATGCTGGCGCTCAAGGTGGTGCTCGCCGGCAAGGGCTCGGCGCCGACCCTGATCTTCGACGAGATCGACACCGGCCTCGGCGGCGCGGTGGCCGATGCCATCGGCGCCCGGCTCGGCCGGCTCTCGGAGCAGGTCCAGGTGGTGGCGGTGACGCACGCGCCGCAGGTCGCCGCCCGCGCCGTGACGCATTTCCGCATCGCCAAGGACAGCGTGAAGGGGAAGACGGCCAAGGGCGCGGAAAAGGCCGATCGGGTGACGACCCGCGTGGTCGGCCTCGCGGCGGATGCGCGCCGAGAGGAGATCGCGCGGATGCTCGCGGGCGCCACGGTCACCGACGAGGCCCGCGCCGCGGCGGCACGGTTGCTTCAGGGCGCGGAGGGCTGACCCGTCGTCCCCTCGCATCCGAACGGAATGCGTCGCGGACTCGAACGTCCTGCCAAGTCCTCTCGCTCGCCGATCCGTGCGGCGAGGCCCGACATCGGACGGCGATGACGCCGCATGTCAGAGGAAACCGACCCAAGCGACCAGGAAGAGCACTGCGAGCAGGACGATCCCGAGCAGGCCGCCCCGGATCGCTCCCGTCACGCATTGCTGCAACGCTGACGGCGACTCATCGGTCGCAAGGTTCTCTCGACGCCACCGATCGATCAGTGTCTCTTGCATGCGGGGGCGCTGAAGCTCGCGAAGATGCGCGACGAGGTTGATCCGGCCGGGCGCATTCGTCAATATTTCCGTGATCGTTCCGGCTGCCGGACCATCCCCTCAACGTGCGTTGATCAGGCCGGCCCGCCGCCGATCGCAGGGCATCGTCCTCTTCAAAGAAAGACCGCCGCTCAGCACCGGCGGCCTGGGCTATGTGAGGCCGAACGCGCGCTCGATCAGAGCCCGTCAATTCGGGAAAAGTGTGTCGAGAGCGCCGCTGTTAACGGCCCGTTTTCCATCTTGGCATCAAATATCAGTATACTTCGCATTTCGCGGTCTCGCTATGCAGATCAGATGCGCCTTGGCGGCCTCCGTAGCATTACTCTGGATCGATCGAGCCGAGGCGCAGTCCGGCCGGCCGGTCCGGCAGCCGACGGCGGCTTCGACGCAGGGGCTCTGCGAGCAATTCGCACCGGAGGAGCGGGCGCACATGCCCGGCGAAGCCGAGCGTGCCGTGGCCCAAGCGCGGATGGAAGCCCTCTACAGGCGGCTCGACGATCATGCAGACAGGGCCGCCCGCTCGATCTGCCAGGGCTGCCAGCCGGATCGGCTCGTCGGCGTCTCGCACCGGAGGCTCGTCGCCTTGGCCCAACAACCTGAGAATCTTGTCGGCGATCCGGCCCAAGCCCCGGACTACTGAAACGTTCGGGCTAGGGGCCGCAGCGGCGCGATCCTCCCCTTTACGGCCTCGCTCCCGCTCGCCTGAGCACGCGCGACACGGACTCCCTAATCGCCCTCGTCCAGCTCGATCCCATACTCGGCCAGCACCCAGAAGATCGCTTCCAGATCGTCCGCGGTCACGTCGCGGGGCGGCAGCGCCTCTTCGAGGTCGTCGTAGGTCAGCGAACGGCGGCGCTCGGCATCCGCCTTGGCGAGCAGGCGATCGACCGTCATGCGGATGTCGGCCGGCAGGGCGTCGTGACTCGGCAGCACGATCCCGCCGGCCGGGCGCAGGGCGTCGCTGAGCAGACGATCGATGATCGCCTGCCGTCGCGCGTGAGCTCCGTCCGAACTGTCCATGCAACGGAATATGGACCGGCGCGGGCGCGCGTCGAGTCTTCCCAGGCCGCCGTCTTTCGCCGGTCCTGGGATCACGCCTTGCCCACCGGCATCAGCCGGCGCTCGGTGAACCGCCCGTCGCGCTCCAGGGACGTCCGACGCCGGGGCGCATCGGCAAGCACGGCACACAGCCGCACCACCTCCGCGGCGAAGGCCGCCTACGCGGCGCGCAGGGTAGTCCGCTCCGTCGCAAGGCTGGCGATGGTCTCGGCCGCCGCGCGGGCCCGATCCCCGCGGCCCGAGACGAGGGCCGCCATGGCGCGGGTCTCCGGATCGGCCGCGCGCCCCTCGACCTCCGTGAGGCGTACCGGTCGTTGGCCTCGTCGCGGGCCTTGCGCGGCGGCGCCGTGCGTAAAAGACCCGCAACAGCGTCGACCTGAATCATTCCGGTGGCGTGACCGCTTCGTCACGCCACCATGGATGTGCCTCGTTTGCACACCGCACAATCGATCTGACCGTCTTGCCCGGCGGCGTATCACAGGCACCCGACGAGCGTGCGATCAATCCGTCACGGCCAGCTCCGCCGCCTTGGCGATGCGCACCGGAATCGCCTTGGCCGCGGGGACCTTGGCCTGCGCGTCGTGATGCCAGAGCGGAATCAGCACGTTCAGCTCCGGGTAGTAGCCGGCACAATTGCCTTCGGGGATGTCGTATTTGACGATCCTCAGCCCCTTCACCTCGCGGGCGAACTCATCGGCGGCCTCGGTCACCACATCGACGGTCTCGCCGTCGGCGAGCTGCAGGCGCTCGATGTCGTTCTCGTTCATGAACAACACCTGCCGCGTGCCTTTCACCCCACGGAAGCGGTCGTGATAACCATAGATCGTGGTGTTGAACTGGTCGTTCGAGCGAAGCGTGATGAGGTCGAGCACGTCGCGCCGGTCGCTCTTCATGTCCGGATCCATGTCGAGGCCGTCCGGCGGCACGACGAAGTTCGCCTTGCCGGTCGGCGTCTCCCATTTGCGCTCGCGGGCGGCGAGCGGCTTGTGCAGGCCGCCGGGCTCGAAGAGGCGCGCGTTGAAGTCCTTGAACTTCTCCGGGTAGGTCGCCTCGATCGCGTCGCGCACCTTGGCGTAGTTGCCGACCCAGGCATCCCAATCGACCTTCGGATTCACCGGCAGCGTGGCCTTGGCGAGTTGCGCCACGATCCAGGGCTCGGAACGGACGTGGTCGCTGATCGGGGAGGCGACGCCGCGCGAGCCGTGGAAGCAGGAGGTGGAATCCTCCATCGACACCGCCTGCGGCCCACTCGCCTGCTCGTCGATCTCGATCCGGCCGAGGCACGGCAGGATATAGGCGACCTCGCCGTGGACGAGGTGCGAGCGATTGAGCTTGGTCGAGACCTGGACGGTGAGCCGCAGACCACGCCACGCCTCCTCCATCCGCTGCGTGTCGGGGACCGCGCGCACGAAGTTGCCGCCGAGCCCGACGAACGCCTTCACCTTGCCGTCGAGAACGCCCTCGCAGGTCTCGATCGTGTTGAGGCCTTTCTCGCGGGGCGGCTCGAAGTCGTACATCTCCTTGAGCTTGTCGAGGGGCACCAGTTCGGGCTCGTCGGCGATGCCGACGGTGCGCTGGCCCTGCACGTTGGAATGGCCGCGCACCGGGCAGATGCCGGCGCCGGGGCGGCCGATATTGCCGCGCAGCAGCAGCAGGTTGACGAACATCTGCACCGTCTCGGTGCCGCGGCGGTGCTGCGTCAGGCCCATGCCGTAGATGCCGATCACCGCCCGTGCGCGGGCGTAGACGGCGGCGGCCGCCTCCATCCCTTCGCGCTTCAAGCCGGATTTGGCCTCCAGCGCCGGCCATTCGAGCCGGTCACAGAATTTTTCGAATTTCTCGAAGCCGTGGGTGTGCTCGCTGATGAAATCGATGTCGAGGATGCGCGGGCGCCCTTCCTCCTGCGCCTGCCGATCCATGGCGAACAGCGCCTTGCAGATGCCTGCGATCGCCGCGATGTCGCCGCCCGCCTTCACCTGATGGTACTGGGTCGAGATCTGCGTCGAGGAATGCGTCAGCATCTCGATCGGCGATTGCGGGTTGGTGAAGCGCTCCAGGCCCCGCTCGCGCAGCGGGTTGAAGGTGATGATCGGAACGCCGCGCCGCCGCGCGTCCTGCAGCGGATGGAGCATCCGCGGCGAATTCGAACCGACATTCTGGCCGAAGAACAGGATCAGGTCGGTGGTCTCGAAATCCTCCAGCACCGTCGTCCCGACCGGCACGCCGATCGATTGCGGCAGCGCCTTCGACGTCGATTCGTGGCACATGTTGGAGGAGTCGGGCAGGTTGTTGTTGCCGTACATGCGCGCGAACAGCGCGTACATGTAGCTCGTCTCCAGCGAGGCCCGCCCGGACGAGTAGAACACCGCCGATTTCGGGTCCTCCTCCCGCAGCGCCTTCAGCTCGCGGCCGATCTCCTCGAACGCCTGCTCCCAGGAAACGGGAAGGTAGCGGTCGCGCTGCGGATCGTAGCGCAGGGGATGGGTGATGCGGCCCTTCTCCTCCAGGTCGTAATCGGGCCAGCTCAGGAGCTCGGTGACCGAGTAGCGCTCGAAGAAGTCCGGTCCGATCCGCTTGCGGGTCTGCTCCCAGGCGGTCGCCTTGGCGCCGTTCTCGCAATACTCGAAGGTCGAGGGCTTGGCCGGCTTCGACCATGCGCAGGACACGCACATGAAGCCGCCCGGCTTGTTCTGCTTCATCAGCATCGCCGCGCCGGAGGCCGGGATCTCCTCGCGGGTCAGGATATCGACGAGGGACCGGGCCGAGCCCCATCCGCCGGCCGGGTCGGTATAGGCTTCGATTTTCTCGTCGGGCATGGCCGGGCTCGCGTCTCGCGTGAACCTCGGCGCAACACCTACGCGAAACGCCGGGTTCCGCCCGTGCGACGCTGGCTCCGATTCGAGGATCGCGGCCGGTGATCGTCGCGCAGGGGGCGGCCCCTATTGATCGGCGAAGGGCTCCGCCCCGGGCGCGTCCGGGTTCATGCCCTCGACCGGAGCGCGGCTGCGGCGGGGCCGCGGCGCGGTGTTGGACGCGGTGGGCGTAGCGGTGTTGGCGCCCAGACGCGTGGCCAGGGCGATCGCCCGCGCCTCGGTGAAGCGCAGGTGGCAGTAGCCGTGCGCCCCCTCGCGGGCATAGGTCCGGCAGGCCTGCTCGCGATCGGAGGAGAAGGCCGCCTGCTCCTGCACGATCGGCCGGACGTCGCTGCCCCGCGACCGCTGGGTCATGATCTTGTAATTGTCGCGCACCGCCTTGTCGGCGACGCCGCGGGCGGTGTCGAACTCGCCGGCCTGCGGAATCAGGCTCGCCGCGCCGGGCCCCCACAGACCCGACGGCGTCGTCTCGCAATCCGCCGCGGTGAAGGTGCAGGCGGGCCCCGACCCGAGCGGGGTGGCGAGCACGCTGCCGTCGAGGATCTCGAGGCGCAGCGGGCATTCGGCGCTCGAGGCCGAGAAGCGGGAGACGCCCTGCGCACGCCCCTCGGCGCTCAGCGAGACCGGTTTGCCGCCGTTGAGCTTGACGGTGCAGCTCTCCGTCGGCTGCGAGATCTTGGTGCCCGGCAGGCTCATCAGTGCGGTGTAGGCCGAACCGTTCCGCTCGATCTTCAGCGAGCCGTTCAGGCCGTTCAACAGCAATTCCTGGCCCGCGACGTTGTCCTCGGCCGGCACGCGCAGCACCACCGGCTGGCGCGGCGGAGCCGGCACGCTCGGCCGCGTCTCGGCGCCGTCGCCCGGCGCGGGGGCAGCGGGATCGACGGGCTGTTGCGGCGGCGGCTGGACCGGCACGTTGCGCGGCGGCTGCGGCGGACGGGCCGCCCGACCGATGCCGAACAGCTCCTCGAAGAAGTTCTGCGCCCGCGCCGGGGTGGTGGGAACCACGGTCAGGCCGGCAAACACGAGCAGCGCCCCCGCCGCGACGCGCGACGGGCGAGCCTTGGTCGTGGAAACCTTCTCGGAGACGGGCAGGAACATCAGGCCGTCGGCCTCCCGGTTGAAGCCACTTCACGGGCCATGTCCCACCGTCCTAACACGTCACCCGTGGCGCGGACGTGGCAGCCTGGCAACAAACAAGCCCTTCCGGGACGACCCGATCCCGGAAAATGCCTTGATGCGGCAGAGGATGGGGGGTCGTCGCGCAACCGTTCGGCCGGCGTTCTTGCGGCGGCGTAGCCGTCTTCTTATATGCGGCGGGACACGGGACGAAGCCTGGAAAGCACAGCCCGCCAGGGTGATGCGCTTCGGATCCATCCCGTTCTCAAACCTGACGTTTCAACCGCCATGGGTCGAGCTGCTTCGGGGCTCGGCGGTCTGCTTGAAGAATCCAACAGAGGGATCCCACCATGGGTAAAGTCATCGGTATCGACCTCGGCACCACCAATTCCTGCGTGGCCGTCATGGAAGGCACGCAGCCGCGGGTCATCGAAAACGCGGAAGGCGCCCGCACCACTCCGTCCATCGTCGCCTTCACCGACGACGGGGAGCGCCTCGTCGGCCAGCCCGCCAAGCGGCAGGCCGTGACCAATCCGGAACGCACCTTCTTCGCGATCAAGCGTCTGATCGGCCGGACCTACGACGATCCACTGACGCAGAAGGACAAGGGCCTCGTGCCCTACAAGATCGCTCGCGGCGACAACGGCGACGCCTGGGTTGAGGCCGACGGCAAGAAGTACTCGCCCTCGCAGATCTCGGCCTTCACCCTTCAGAAGATGAAGGAGACCGCCGAGTCGCATCTCGGCCAGCCGGTGACGCAGGCCGTCATCACGGTGCCCGCCTACTTCAATGACGCCCAGCGCCAGGCCACGAAGGATGCCGGCAAGATCGCCGGTCTCGAGGTGCTGCGCATCATCAACGAGCCGACGGCCGCCGCGCTCGCCTACGGCCTCGACAAGAAGAAGTCCGGCACCATCGCGGTCTACGACCTCGGCGGCGGCACCTTCGACGTGTCGATCCTCGAGATCGGCGACGGCGTGTTCGAGGTGAAGTCCACCAACGGCGACACCTTCCTCGGCGGTGAGGACTTCGACAACCGGGTGGTCGAGTACCTGACCGCCGAGTTCAAGAAGGAGCAGGGCATCGACCTGACCAAGGACAAGCTCGCCCTCCAGCGCCTCAAGGAGGCCGCCGAGAAGGCCAAGATCGAGCTGTCCTCGGCGACTCAGACCGAGATCAACCTGCCCTACATCACCGCCGACGCCTCCGGCCCGAAGCACCTCGCGCTGAAGCTCAGCCGGGCCAAGTTCGAGTCGCTGGTCGACGACCTCGTGCAGCGCACGATCGAGCCGTGCCGCAAGGCGCTCAAGGATGCCGGCGTCTCGGCCTCCGAGATCGACGAGGTCGTGCTCGTCGGCGGCCAGACCCGCATGCCCAAGGTGCAGGAGGTCGTCAAAGCGTTCTTCGGCAAGGAGCCCCACAAGGGCGTCAACCCGGACGAGGTCGTCGCCATCGGCGCCGCGGTCCAGGCGGGCGTGCTCCAGGGTGACGTGAAGGACGTGCTGCTGCTCGACGTGACCCCGCTCTCGCTCGGCATCGAGACGCTGGGCGGCGTGTTCACGCGCCTCATCGACCGCAACACCACGATCCCGACCAAGAAGTCCCAGGTCTTCTCGACGGCCGAGGACAACCAGAACGCGGTCACCATCCGGGTCTTCCAGGGTGAGCGCGAGATGGCGGCCGACAACAAGCTGCTCGGCCAGTTCGACCTCGTCGGCATCCCGCCGGCGCCCCGCGGCATGCCGCAGATCGAGGTGACCTTCGATATCGACGCCAACGGCATCGTCAACGTGACGGCCAAGGACAAGGCGACGAACAAGGAGCACCAGATCCGCATCCAGGCCTCGGGCGGACTGTCGGACGCCGACATCGAGAAGATGGTCAAGGACGCCGAGGCCAATGCCGAGGCCGACAAGAAGCGCCGCGAACTCGTCGAGGTGAAGAACCAGGGCGAGAGCCTGATCCACGCCACCGAAAAGTCGGTGTCGGAGTACGGCGACAAGGTCTCGGCCGCCGACAAGGGTGCCATCGAGTCCGCCATCGCGGCCCTGCGCACGGCGCTCGAGGGCGACGACGCCGAGGGCATCAAGGCCAAGACCAACGACCTGATGCAGGCCTCGATGAAGCTCGGCGAGGCGATGTACGCCGCTTCCCAGGCCGAGGGCGCGCCGGGCGCCGAGGGTGCCGCAGCCTCGGGCGAGAAGAAGGACGACGTCATCGACGCCGACTTCCAGGAAGTGGACGAGAACGAGCGCAAGAAGCGCGCGTAAGTCCGGCGGTTCGGGAGCGGTGCGCCAGCGCCGCTCCCGACAATTTTTCATCGTCAGCGGCGCGGACGGCTTGATCCTCGGGCATGGCTCGGGGATCAACCATGCCGGGCGTCCGACAGAAGCGAAGGTCGATCCGGCCTGTCCCGTTCGAGTCGGGAGGCGGATCGCGGCGCGGCCGAAGCTCTGCACCTGAGCAGGCAGCCGGCGCGAACGAGAGGCTCCAGGGGCCGGGAATGTCGAAGCGGGACTATTACGAGGTCTTGGGCGTCGCGAAGACGGCCTCGGAGAGCGAGCTGAAGGTTGCCTTCCGCAAGCTCGCGATGGTGCATCACCCGGACCGCAATCCCGGCGACAAGGAAGCCGAGATCAAGTTCAAGGAAGTCAACGAGGCCTATCAGTGCCTCTCCGACGGCGAGAAGCGGGCGGCCTATGACCGCTTCGGCCACGCGGCCTTCAGCCAGGGCGGCGCGGGCGGCCCCGGATTCGGCAACGAGTTCGGCGACTTCATGTCGGACATCTTCGAGAACTTCTTCGGGGATGGCCGAGGCGCGCCGGGCGGCGGACGCGGACGCGGCGGCGCGCCCGGCCGCGAGCGCGGCGCGGACCTGCGCTACAATCTCGAGATCAGCCTCGAAGAGGCGTTCTCCGGCAAGACCGAGACGATTCGCATTCCGACCTCGATTGCCTGCGAGGCCTGCTCCGGCACCGGCGCCAAGGCCGGCTCGAAGCCGCGCACCTGCTCGACCTGCGGCGGCTACGGCCGGGTGCGGGCAGCGCAGGGCTTCTTCGCCATCGAGCGGACCTGCCCGAACTGCCACGGCCGCGGCGAGGTGGTGGACGACCCCTGCACGGCCTGCTCCGGCGCCGGCCGGGTCAACCGCGAGCGCACGCTCTCGATCAACGTGCCGGCGGGCGTCGATGACGGCCTGCGCATCCGCCTCGCCGGCGAGGGCGAGAGCGGCCTGCGCGGCGGACCGTCGGGCGACCTCTACGTCTTCCTCTCGATCAAGCCGCACCCGTTCTTCCAGCGCGACGGGGCCGACCTGTTCTGCCGGGTGCCGATCTCGATGGTGACGGCCGCGCTCTCGGGCGAGATCACCGTGCCGGTGATCGACGGCTCGCAGACGCAGGTCCGCATCCCGGCCGGAACGCAGACGGCCAAGCAGTTCCGCATCAAGGGCAAGGGCATGCCGGTGCTGCGCTCGCGCGAGGTCGGCGACCTCTACATCCAGGTTTCGGTGGAAACGCCGCAGAACCTCACCAAGCGCCAGCGCGAGCTGCTGCAGGAGTTCGACCAGAGCGCCTCGGACGAGAACCACCCGGAGAGCGCCGGCTTCTTCTCCAAGGTGCGTGACTTCTTCGTGAGCGGCGCGACCCGCGCGTGACCGCTCCCACGACCCGGGATCAAACCCGTCTCTCCGCCGGTTATGACCGCGGCGCATCGCTGCGGTCATGTGCTGATCGTGCGTTCGACACCGCGCCGCGAAGCTTGACTGCCCACGGGTTTTCGTCGTCTAGCCTGTCTCAACCATGATGAGCCGAGGACCTTCGGACGTGCCGCCGCTTCGCCGTTCCAGTGCCCGAGCCGTCGCCGCCACCCGCGTCATCCGCGAGCGCAAGGATCCGTTGGAGGACGAGGCGCGCTTTCTGCGCTCCTGGTTCGAGCGCCCGCTCGTCACCGGCGCGGTGACGCCCTCGGGCCGGATGCTGGCCCGCACCATGGCGGCCTATGCCGATCCGAACGTCAGCGGCTCGGTGATCGAACTCGGACCCGGCACCGGCCCCGTGACCGAGGCCTTGATCCGCCGCGGCTTCGATCAGGACCGGCTCGTCCTCGTCGAGTTCAATCCCGATTTCTGCACGCTGCTGCGCCGCCGCTTCCCCGGCGTGACCGTGATCTGCGGCGACGCCTACCGCATCCGCGAGACGCTGCGGGACAAGCTCGGCGGCCCCTGCGCCGCGACGATCTCCAGCCTCCCGCTGTTCACCAAGCCGCTGGAGCAGCGCTTCGAGCTGCTGCAGGGCGCCCATGACCTGATGCATCCAGGTGCCCCCTTCGTGCAGTTCACCTACGCGGTGGTGCCGCCGATCCCGGCCAAGTGCGAGGCGGGCAGCTACACGGCGAGCCGCTCCAACCGGGTCTGGCTCAACCTGCCGCCGGCGCGGGTGTGGGTCTATCGGCGCCCCGAGCCGAAGGCCGGCGCGGTCTGATACGGCTTCCACGGAATCGTTCGGATCCAGGCTCCCGCCGTCATTCCGGGGCGCTGATCCAGCGAACCCGCAATCCGCGACGGGCCGCGGCCTCCGACTTCCGCTGCGCGGCCTCGGGATGACGGAATGGTGGCGGGACTGGAAGGATCTACCGGAAGCGGTCTGATCCCAGGTCGCGCTCGACCGCCTTCGAAGTCGCGCCGCGGTCGGAAGCGGACATGTTTCTCATTGTTCCGATCCCGCTCAGTACCCGTTCATCGGTCGGCTCCTAGCTTCGCCTCCAAGGCCGCTCGGACGGCCCGATGAACGGAGGTCACACCATGTCGCGATCTACGACACGCCGCTCCCGCTTCGCCCTTGCCGCTCTCGCGCTGATGGCCGGCGGCCTGTTCGGCGGTAGCGCCGCCAACGCCGCCCCCCTGGCTCCGGCGACGACGCTCGCCGCGGAGGCCACGGTGGAGACGGTGCAGTGGCAGCACCACCATTTCGGCCATCGCCACCATCCCCGCCATTGGGGCCACCGCCACCATCACCATGGGCATTGGGGCCATCACCGCCGCCACTGGGGGCATCGCCACCACCATCACGGCCATTGGGGGCATCACCGCCGTCACTGGGGCCACCACCATCACTGGTAGGGCGTGAGACGGGTTGAGCCTGCTCAGCCCGACCGCTCCAACACGGCCTCGCGCGGCTCCGGCCGCGCTTCGCCGAGGCGGTAGGCCGCCCGCAGGGCGCGAGCCGCCGTCTCGGCTGCGGTCTCGTTCGCCGCGTGGACGGTTCCGAGCGAAGCGCCCGGTTCCAGCCGGTCACCGGGGCGGGCGAGACCGGTAAAGCCCACGCTCGGATCGATCGCGTCCTGGGGCCGGGTGCGCCCGCCGCCGAGGCCGATCACGGCGAGGCCGACGGCACGGGTATCGATCCGCTCCACGATCCCGTCCACGCCGGCGATGACCGGCCGGATCACGGCCGCCCGCGGCAGATGCCGCTCCGCCGCCTCGACGAAATCGCCGGGGCCGCCGAGCGCCGCGACCATCCGCGAAAACGCCTCGCAGGCCCGCCCCGTATCGAGCGCCGCCGTCAGGCGCGCCTGCGCCTCCGCGAGATCCGCGGCGAGACCGCCGATCACCAGCATCTCGGCGGCGAGCGCCAGCGTCACCGCGTGGAAGCGCGGCTCGCGGGCGCGGCCGGTGAGGTAATCGACGGCGTAGGCCACCTCGACCGCGTTGCCGGCGCAGGAGGCGAGCGGCGCATCCATGTCGGTGATGACGGCGCGGGAGCGCAGCCCCGCGGCGTTGGCCACCGTGACGATGCTCTCGGCCAGAGCCCGCGCCGCCTCAAGCTCCGCCATGAAGGCGCCGGAGCCGGTCTTCACGTCCATGACGAGGCCCTGGAGCCCCGCCGCGAGCTTCTTCGACAGGATCGACGCGGTGATGAGATCGAGCGATTCGACGGTGCCGGTCACGTCGCGGATGGCGTAGAGGCGCCGGTCGGCCGGGGCGAGGTCGGCGGTCTGGCCGATGATGGCGCAGCCGGTCTGCGCGACCGCCGCGCGGAAGCGGTCGAGTCCCGGCGTCACGTCGTAGCCGGGGATGCTGGCGAGCTTGTCCAGGGTGCCGCCGGTATGGCCGAGGCCGCGCCCCGAGATCATCGGCACATAGCCGCCGCAGGCCGCCACCATCGCCGCGAGCGGCAGGCTCACGGTGTCGCCGACGCCGCCGGTGGAATGCTTGTCGAGGACGGGACCGGGCAGATCCCATTCGAGGACCGTGCCCGATTGCGTCATGGCGCGGGTCAGCGCCACGCGCTCGTCGAGGGCGAGCCCGCGGAAGAACACCGCCATGGCGAAGGCGGCCGCTTGCCCCTCGGTGACCTGCTCCCGCGTCAGGCCCTCGATGAAGCCGGCGATGTCCGCCTCGGACAGGGCGCGCCCGTCGCGCTTGTCGCGGATGATCTCCTGGGGAAGTCTCATGGTGCCGCCTCCAGGGCGCGGACGAGGTCGGCGTGGAGCGCGCTCGCGCCGATACGGAAGGTGTTCGGGCTTGCCCAGTCCGGCCCCATGATCCGGTCCGCGAGCGCGAGATAGGCGCCCGCATCCTCGACCCGGCGCAGGCCGCCCGAGACCTTGAGCCCCGCCGAGCGGTCGCCGCGCGCGCGGATGACGTTCAGCATGCTCTCGGCGGCGGCCGGCGTGGCGGAAACCGGCGTCTTGCCGGTGGAGGTCTTGATGAAGTCGGCGCCGGCGTCCAGCGACAGGCGGCTCGCCCGCGCGATCAGGTCCGGCTCCTTGAGCCGGCCGGTCTCCAGGATCACCTTGAGGAGCCGGCCGGCGCAGGCCGCGCGCACCGCCGCAACCATGCCCCGAGCGGTTTCCGCATCGCCGCGCATCAGCGCGTGGTAGGGCAGGACGAGGTCGATCTCGTCGGCGCCGCCCGCGAGGCTGGCGCTCGTATCGGCGACCGCGCGCTCGGCATCCTCGCCGCCCTCGGGGAAGTTGATGACGGTCGCGACCCGCACGCCGCTGCCCTCGAGCGCGCGTACCGAATCCGCGACGAAGCGCGGCCAGACGCAGACGGCCGCGACCCCGCTCGCGCGGGCCTTGCCGCACAGCTCCGCGACGGCGGCCGCGGTGCAGGCGTCGCTCAGGTCGGTGAGGTCGAGCAGCGGCAGGGCGCGGCGCGCCACAAGGGCCGCATCCTGCGGGGGGAGGGGGGCTGGGGCGGTCATCCGGTTCCTCAAGCGTCGAGTCGGCCGACGAAAACGGCGGCGAGACGGGCCAGATCCGCCCCGGCCCCGGCGGCGACGGCCTTGGTCTCGGCGTGATGCGGGTCTCCGCCCGCGATCCCCGCCGCGAGATTGGTCACCACGGAGACGGCCGCCACGGGCAGGCCGAGGAAGCGAGCCAGGATCGTCTCGGGCACGGTCGACATCCCGACGAGATCGGCGCCGAGAAAGCCGGCCATGCGCACCTCCGCGGGCGTCTCGAAGCTCGGGCCGGAGAACCATGCGTAGACGCCGGAATGCAGCCGCAGACCGATCTCTCCGGCCGCCGCAGCGAGATGGGCGCGCAGACCCGCGTCGTAGGCCTCCGTCATCGGCACGAAGCGGGCCTCGCTCGCCTCGCCGATCAGCGGGTTGAGCCCCGACAGGTTGATGTGATCGGCGAGCATCACGAGGCTGCCGGGACCGACCTCCGGCCGCAGCGAGCCGCAGGCATTGGTGAGCAGAAGCCGCCTGACGCCGAGCGCCCGCGCGGCGGCGAGCGGGACGCGCATGGCAGCCGCGTTGCCGGTCTCGTAGGCGTGGGCGCGGCCCTCGAACACCAGCACCGGCCGCCCCGCGAGGCGCCCGCGATGCAGCCGCCCGCCATGCCCGCTGACACCCGGAGCGGGAAAGCCGGGGATCGCCGCGTAGGCGAGGCTGACACGATCCTCGACCGCCTCCACGAGCGCGCCGAGGCCGGTGCCGGTGACGATCGCGAGGTCGTAGGGGCCGGCGAAGCCCGCCGCCCGCAGATGCGCGGTGGCCGCGTCTCCCGGCGCTCGGTCCTCAGCTGCCATGGACGAAATGCTCCGGACCGAAGGAAGCGGGCAGCAACTGGTCCAGCGTGTAGCGCGCCCGCAGGCCGCTGGAATCGCCCGAGAGGATCGGGGTGTCGGGGCCGGCGAATTCGCGGATGCGCTGGCGGCAGGCGCCGCAGGGCGTCACCGGGGCGGGGCTGTCGGCGAGCACGAGGATCGCGCGGATCTGCCGGCCGCCGGCGGCGATCATCGCGGCGATGGCGCCGGCCTCGGCACACGTGCCGACCGGGTAGGCGGCGTTCTCGACATTGCAGCCGGCATGGATGCGCCCGGCCTCGTCCCGCAGCGCCGCGCCGACCCGGAAGCCCGAATAGGGCGCATGGGCCTGCCCACGCACCGCACTGGCGGCCGTGAACAGGGCATCGAGATCGGGCTCGGTCACGGGCGACACCGAAGCGAAGTGAGGCGCATGGCCCCGTTTGGCCCGAGGGCGGGGCCGCTGTCGAGGGGCAGGCCATCGACAGCGGCGGCGGCGGCTTCTAAGGCAGTCCCGAGCGCGCACGGACGCGGCACCGGGAGCCCACACAATGCTCGGACGCTACGATCGGGGACCGACTAACGGCGAGGCCAAGGTCGAGTACGGCGACGGGACCATGCGGGTGATCAAGCCGGGCACCTATGTCCGCTGCGCCGTGACCGGCGAGCCGATCGCCCTCGACGCCCTGCGCTACTGGAACGTCGACCGCCAGGAAGCCTACGCTACGCCCGAGGCGGCGATGCAGCGCCTGAAGGAGACCGGCGCGGCCCGTTGACGGCGCGGCAAGGCCGCTCGGGCGTCAGGCCCGCGGGAGCGCCGCCGCGAGCTGGCGGCGCAGACCCGCCTCGTCGTCGAAGGCGAGGGCGACCGTGAGCACCGCCACGGCTCCGCGGGCCTCCGGTGGCAGACGCACCGCGTCCTTCGCCGTGGTGACGAGGTCGCCCCCCTTGCGCGCGGCGAGCGCGGTCAGCGCCGCCCAATCCCGCGGCCGGTAGGGGTGGTGATCGGGAAAAGCCCGCTCCGCCACGATCTCGGCGCCCAAGCCCCGCAGCGTCTCGAAGAACTTCTGCGGGCGCCCGATCCCGGCGAAGGCGACGACGCGGCGGCCGGCCCAATCCGCGCCGCCCTCGGGCACCAGCCGGGCGCGGTGGACCGGCAGGCCCTGGGCTTCCGCCTCCGCCGCCACACCCGCGCCGGCCATGCCCTCGCCGATCAGGACCAGCCCGGCGACGTGCCGCCATTGCCGCAGGAGCGGCGCCCGCAGCGGCCCGGCGGGGAAGGGCAGTCCGTTGCCGATGCCGGCACCGCCATCGATCACCGCGAGCGAGAGCGACTTGCTCAGGCTCGGATTCTGCAGCCCGTCATCCATGACGATCACGTCGGCGCCGGAGCCGGCGCAGAGCCGGGCTCCGGCCGGCCGGTCGCGGGCGACGACGGCGGTCGCGGCCCGCGCCAGCAGGAGCGGCTCGTCGCCCACCTCTTCCGCACGGTGCCGCGCGGGATCGACGATCACCGGCCCGGAGAGCCGGCCGCCATAGCCGCGGCTGAGGAACGCGGGCGTTCGGCCGAGATCGCGCAGGAGGTCGGCGAGCGCCAGGGCGGTCGGCGTCTTGCCGGCGCCGCCGAGGGTGAAGTTGCCGACGCACAGGACCGGGCAGGGCGGTGCCGCGCCGGGGCGGTCCATCCGATCCGCGGTCAGCCCGCCATAGATCCGCCCCACGGGAGCCAGGATCCGAGCCAGGGGATGTGTCGGCGGGCGGGACCAGAAGCCGGGCGGGCGCATCGCGGCTTCAGGCGCGCTCGCGGGCGGAGAGCTTCATCTGCGCGACATAGGGCTCGAGCACGGCGAAGGTGCGCGCCACCGCGCCCTCCAGGGGCAGGAGCGCGGCCTGTCCCCGGGCGGACATCGCCGCCAGCGCGCGCGGCTCGGCGACCAGCGCGGCGACGGCGGCCAGGAGCGCCGCCTCGTCGGCGACCATGCGGGCGCCGTCCCCGGCATCGAGCGCACCGTAGGGCTCGTGGAAATTGTGGACGTGCGGCCCGTGCAGGATCGCGCTTTCCAGGCGCACCGGCTCGATCGGGTTCTGGCCGCCATGCGGCACCAGCGAGCCGCCGAGGAAGACCAGCGGGCAGAGCCGGTAGAACAGACCGAGTTCGCCCAGCGTGTCGGCAACGTAGAGGTCGATCGACGGCAGCGGGCGCCCGCCCTTGGCGCGGCGGCTCACCCGCAGGCCGGCCTCAGCGGCGACCCGGGCGACCTCCTCGCCCCGGCGCGGATGGCGCGGCACGATCACCGTCAGCAGGCGCGGGAAACGCGCCTTCAAGCCGGCATGGACGCGGGCGATGACCTCGTCCTCGCCCGGATGGGTGCTGGCCGCGACCCAGACCGGCCGATCGCCGATCATGTCGCCGAGATAGGCCACCTGCTGGGCATCGGCGGGGGGAACGGCCGAATCGTATTTGAGATTGCCGACGACGCTGATGCGCGGCGCGCCGAGCCGGGCGAAACGCTCCCCGTCCTCCCGCGTCTGCACGAGGCAGACCGCGATCCGCGCCAGCAGCGCGCGCGCGGTGTCGGGCGAGCGCGTCCAGGCCTTGAAGGAGCGCTCCGACATCCGGCCGTTGACGAGGACGAGCGGAATGCCGCGGCGATGCAGCGAGACGATGGTGTTGGGCCAGATCTCGGATTCGGCGACGATGGCGAGATCCGGCTGCCAATGCGCCAGGAAGCGTTCGATCCAGCGCGGCGCGTCGAGCGGCATGTACTGGTGCACCGCCCCCGCGGGCAGGCGCTTGCTCAGGAGGTCGGCAGCGCTGCGCGTGCCGGTGGTGACGAGCACCGAGCAGCCCCGGGCGATCATGCCCTCGATCAGCCCGACGAGGGAGAGCGCCTCGCCGATGCTGGCCCCGTGCATCCAGACGAGATGGCCCACCGGCCGCGCCCGCCCGGGCAGGCCGCGGCGCTCGGAGAGCCGGGCCGGGTCCTCCTTGCCGCGGCGCGAACGCCACGCCAGCAGGCCGGCCACCGCAGGCTCGCCGAGATAGAGGCCGTAGCGGTAGGCGCGCAGCGCCACGGGCAGCTTCGGCACCCTCACGCCGGGCTGCCCTGCGCGTCGGGGGCGGAGGCGGCGATCCCGACCCGGTCCGGTCGGCCGACGAGGGTGTAGGCGCGGTCGTGGACGCGGTTCAGCTCGGTCTGAACCCGCTGGCGCAGGCTATCGACTTCCTCCGGCGTGACCTCGCGGGGTACGTAGATCGGCTCGCCGAACACCATCGCGCCGCGGCCGAAGGGCAGGCCGAGGCAGGCGCGGTCCCAGGAATTGAACCGGATGTGCCGGCTCGTGACCACCGCCACCGGTACGATGGGGGCGCCGGAGAAGCGCGCCAGCATGATGATCCCGGCATCGCATACGCGGGACACCTTGGGCACATCCGCCGAGAAGGCGACGGTCTCGCCCCCCTTCAGCGCCTTCACCATCGCCCGCAGGCCCTCGGCGCCGCCCTTGGCGCGGGCATCCTTGACCACGCGCCCGCGGGCGCCGGAGGCGCGGATCACCCGCACGCCCATCCGCGTCAGGGCCATGGTGTTGATGTTGCCGTCCGGAGAGCGGGAGATGATCGTCGCGATCCGGTCGTGCGGACGGCGCATGAACGAGATCATGATGTGCTGGCCGTGCCACATCGCCGCGATGAACGGGCCGTAGCTGTCCAGCCGTGCATCGGAATCCGCCGGCTCGACGGTGAAGCGGTTGGTGCGCCGCACGAGCTGGAGATAGCCCGAGGCGACGAGGCTCAGCACCCGCTGGACACCGGGCTTGCGGCCGATGGTCTTGATCAGGCCCATGGGTTCGGACCGCCCTGTCCCGCTTCGTGCACCACGTGCCCGCCCGCCTCCCACGACGAGACGACCGGATCCGCCGGCTGTCTAGACCCGTCCGTGCGACGGACGCAACGGAGCCGGGCGCACATTATAACGTATGTTATACGTTGCAACCCCTACGCTGCGGTGCGGCAGGATGCGGATATTGACGCCGGAGCGCATTGCCGCGATGCGGGGCGACGCATGTTCCGTCTCGCCCATCTCACCGATCCCCATGTCGGGCCGCTGCCGCGGCCGCGCCTGCGCCAGCTCCTGAGCAAGCGGGCGGCGGGCTACGTGAACTGGCGCCGGGGCCGCTGCCACCACCACGACATGGATCTGCTCGGCGCCCTCATCGCCGATCTGCACGGCCAGGGCGCCGATCACGTCGCCTGCACCGGCGACCTGTGCAATCTCGGCCTTCCCGACGAGTGGGAGAGCGCCCGGTTGTTTCTCGAAGCGCTTGGCCCGGCGGAGCGGGTCAGCTTCGTGCCGGGCAATCACGACGCTTATGTGCGCGGCTCGCTGGAGGGCCTGCTCGCCGCCTGCGGCGGCTGGACCGCGGCCGATGACGGGCAGAGCCGCCTGTTCCCCTATCTGCGGCGGCGCGGGCCGCTCGCCCTGGTCGGGCTGTCCTCGGCGATCCCGACCAAGCCCTTCGTTGCGAGCGGGCGCCTCGGCTCGGTGCAGATCGACGCGGCCGAGCGCCTGCTGCGCGACCTCGCCGCGGCGCCGGACCGGCCCTGCCGCGTGGTGATGATCCATCACCCGCCCCATCCGGGCGGGGCGGCCGCGGGACGCGAGTTGAAGGACGCGGCGGATTTCGCGGCGATGATCGGCCGGGCCGGGGCGGATCTGATCCTGCACGGGCACAACCATGTCGGCTCGGTGGCCCAGATCCTCGGGCCGGACGGGCGGCCGGTGCCGGTGGTAGGCGCACCCTCGGCCTCGGCGCGCACCCTGCTCACCAACCGGCGCGCCTCCTATTACCTCTACACGGTCACACCGCACGACAGCGGCTACCGGATCGGCGTGACGGAGCGCGGCCTCGACGAGGCGGGCGGCATCGGCGAATTGTCGGGCTTCGACATCGAGACGCCGCCGGCGGACCGGCTCGGGCTGAGCTATCGGAAACGTCGGCGGCTCCGGGGCTGAGGCGGCAGCGCCCCGATCCGCCAAGCCCTGCCCCCTCAGAGCGCCCCCAGCTTCGCCATGCCATTGGCCCGGGGAAGGGGGCGCAGAAGGCTCTTCACCTGCGAGAAGGGGCGCGGCCGGTTGATCACCTCGTCCAGGCGCGACCACAGGGTCTTGGGCGAGAACGGCTTGGCGATGATCTCGTTGACACCGAGCGCGATCGCCCGATCGACCACGTTGCGGCGCGGCTGGGCCAGCATCAGGATGATCGGCACCGTCGGCGAGGGCGAGGTAGCCGGGGTGCGAGCGAGGCGGATGAACTCCTCGCCCGACAGGATCGCCAGATCCCAGTCGATGATGGTGAGGTCCGGCTTGCTCTCGGCCAGCACGCCGAGCGCCTCGGCGCCGTCGGGCGCCTCCAGCACGCGCTTGATGCCGACGCGCATGAGCATGTCGCGCACGATGCGGCGGATATAGAGGCTCTCGTCGACGACGAGGGCGGAGAGATCCGGGAAGGTCGGAGTTGCGATCATCGGCGGCCGGCGCCCGGTTCGAATCCGGAGCGTTTCACGGGCGAGGCTAAGTCGGATCGGGTTTGCGTTTCCCTAAAGCGGCGGCGGCCTGCGGGAATCATCGACATGAATCAGCGACGGGACTCGCGGGCGAGAATCATCCGGAACTGCTGCCTCTGCGTGCAAGCGGAAATCGGAGCCGTTGCCATCCCAAACGGGGTACGTACGCAGTTTCACCGCGAAAATGCGGAGCCCGGAGCACGGATCGGTTAGAAGATCCTTGCGGTATGGACGGGATTGCGTCAGACCTGAGGCATCGCTCCCGGTGGCCGCAGCCGGGGGGATGATAGTGCGGCGCGTCGGCTGTCTCGAGATAGCGCGCACGCGGTATTCGAGACTTGGCGGGCGAACGGTTTTTGCGAGCTTTCAATGGGACGTGGTCGTGATTTCAGGGGGCCGCAGAAGCGCGGCTTCGACGAGGGTGGTTCCGAGCCGCGTTGGCCCGATGAACTCCCCCCCAGCGGCGGTGACCGCTTCGGCGGCGGCGGTGGCGGTGGCAACCGCTTCGGCGGCGGCGGCGGTTACGGCGGTGGCGGCGGCGGCTTCGACCGCGGCCCGGCCCGCGCAGCGGCGGCTCCGACGGGACCGGAGCGTGACGCGACGGTCAAGTGGTTCAACAAGGAGAAGGGCTTCGGCTTCGTGGAGCTCGGCGACGGCTCCGGCGATGCCTTCCTCCACATCCGCGCGGTCGAAGCCGCCGGTCACGACGACCTCCTTCCCGGCACGCGCCTGACGGTTCAGACTGCCCAGGGGCAGAAGGGTCCGCAGGTCACCGCCGTGAACAGCGTCGACACCTCCACGGCCGAGGCGGCTCCGCCCCGGCGCGAAGGCCCGCGCTTCGGCGGCGGCGACCGCTTCGGTGGCGGCGGCGATCGCTTCGGCGGTGGCGACCGCTTCGGCGGCGGTGGCCGTGATCGCTTCGGCGGCGGTGGCGGCGGCGGTGGCGGCGGGCGTTTCGCCTCCGGCCCGTCGGTCGAGATGACCGGCACCGTGAAGTGGTACGATCCGGCCAAGGGCTTCGGCTTCGTCTCGGTGAACGACGGCGGCAAGGACGTGTTCGTGCACCGCTCGGCGCTCTCCCGTGCCGGCCTCGACTCCCTGGCCGAAGGCCAGCAGGTCACCCTCGGCGTGGTCGAGGGCCAGAAGGGCCGCGAGGCTTCCAGCATCACCGTCGATTACTGATCGACGCCTGACAGTTTGATGGAAGCGGCGGCCTCACGGCCGCCGTTTTCGTTTGGCGCCATGGCGGCGCGATCGCATCGTCCCGGAGGGTGGTGGCCGGCTTTCGGAGGAAGACGGTGCCTACAAAAGGCGCCGGCCGGCAGAGATCATGATGGGAACGCGATGCGTCGGACCGTGAGCGCGCTCGGCCTGCTTCTCCTATGCGCCGCACCGGCCGCGGCGGAAGACTTCACCGGCTTCTATGCCGGCGTGAATGCGGGCTGGGCGTTCGAGCGCGGCGGCCCTCGCGACGCCCCCGGCCTGCCGGGCTCGGCGAAGCCGGAGGACGGACTACCACCGAGCGTGGCACGGGTTCAGGAGCGTCGACGGCCGGAGACCTCGCCGCCGTCCGGACGGCGCTGAACCCGATCGCGGAAGCCCGCCCGCGCGTCAGGGCTTACGCCCGTAGCGCTCGGCCACGAGGGCGTAAGCGAGGCGAGCGGTCTGCACCTCGCCGCCCTCCGGCCGTCCGGGCTTGGTCGAGGGATTCCAGCCATAGAGATCGAAATGCACGTGCGCCCGAGTCCGGCGCACGAAGCGGCGCAGGAACAGGGCGGCGGTGATCGCCCCGGCAAAACCGCCCCCCGGCGCGTTGTTGAGGTCGGCGACCTTCGAATCGAGCTGGCCGGCGTAGGGCGCGTGCAGCGGCAGGCGCCAGACCGGATCGTTGACCCGTCGGCCCGCTGCGGCGACCGCGCCCGCCAGCGCCTCGTCCTCGGTGAAGAAGGCCGGCAGGTCGGGGCCCAAAGCCACGCGGGCGGCGCCGGTCAGCGTCGCGAAATCGAGGATGAGGTCGGGCGCATCGGCATCGGCCAGATCCAGGGCGTCGGCGAGGATCAGGCGCCCCTCCGCATCGGTGTTGCCGATCTCGACGGTGAGGCCGGCGCGGGAGCGGATGATGTCGCCGGGGCGGAAGGCGTCGCCGGCGATCGCGTTCTCGACGCTCGGCACGATCAGCCGAAGGCGCACGGGCAGATCCGCGCCCATGATCATCTCGGCCGCCGCCAGGGCCGCGGCGGCCCCGCCCATGTCCTTCTTCATCAGCAGCATGTTGGAGGCGGGCTTGATGTCGAGCCCGCCGGTATCGAACACGACCCCCTTGCCGACCAGCGTCACACGCGGCGCGTCCGCCGGCCCCCAAGTCAGGTCGATGAGCCGGGGCGCCCGCGGCGAGGCGGCGCCGACCGCGTGGACGAGCGGAAACTCCTTTTCCAGGGCCTCGCCGACGGTCACGGCCACCGCCGCGCCGAACCGCTCGGCCAGAGCCCGCACCGCCGCCTCGATCTCGGCGGGGCCGAGATCATTGGCGGGAGTGTTGACGAGGTCACGTCCGGCCGCGACCGCCGCGGCGACCCGCCCGACCGCCACCGCATCGACGCCATGTGGCGCGACGAGGCGCGGGCGCGGCTCGCCCGGCTTGCGGTAGCGCTCGAACCGGTAGCTGCCGAGCAGCCACGCCAGGGCCGCCTCGCCCGCATCGAAGCCGTCCGTGGGCTCGAAGCGGTAATCGCCCGCGGGCAGGGCGCCCGGCAGCTTGCCGGCGAGGAAGCGGTCGTGGCCCGCCGCGTTCGTATCGCCGAGGCCGAACAGCACGAGGCCGAGCCCGCCATCCTCACCCGGCAGGAGTGCGATGCGCCCGGCCTTCGGCGCAAAGCCGGTGGCGGCGGCGAAGCTGCGCTGGAGCGGCGGCAGGCCGGACTCGACGGCTTTCCATCCCTCCGCCGAGACGCAGCGGATCGGGACCGCGCCCGCGGCTGCGTCCAGAAGAGCTGGTCCGTGCGGAATCTGCGCTGGGGTCATGGAAAATAAGCTTAACCGGCCATTAGGGTTAACGCTCTATCACCCCGTCATCGGTACGGCGCAAGCGCCGGCCGTGGCATTGGGGGGGAGGACGACATGACCGGCATCTGCGGCGGGGCTTCGGACCGGCCTGGAACGGTCCGGACACGGCGCCTGCTCGCTCTGGCCGTGATCGGCCTCGGCCTCGCCGGCTGCCAGAGCCGCTCGCCGGAGACGACGGGCTCCATCGGCGGGCTCAACCTCCTCGGCACGAGCCGCCCCGAGCGCTCGCCCCGCGCCGAGATCGACGCGCTTGCGGCGCGTTACAATTCCGACCCGAGCGATGTGCGCAACGCCATGCGCTATGCCGCGGCGCTGCGGGCGACCGACCAGAAATCCCAGGCCGCGGCGGTGCTGCAGCAGGTCGCCCTGCGCAACCCGAAGGACAAGGCGGTGCTCGCCGCCTACGGCAAGAGCCTTGCCGATGCCGGCCGCTACCAGGAGGCCAGCGAAGTTCTCCAGAACGCCCACAGCCCGGCCCAGCCCGATTGGCGCGTGCTCTCGGCGCAAGGCATGGTGGCCGACGAGACCGGCGACCACGCCCGAGCGCAGAGCCTCTACGACGCCGCCCTCAAGATCGCGCCGAACGAGCCGCGGATCCTGTCGAATCTCGGCTTGTCCTACGCACTCTCCCGCCAACTCGGCGAGGCCGAGACGACCCTGCGCCTCGCGGTCGCGCAGCCGAAGGCCGATGCGCGGGTGCGCCAGAACCTCGCCCTGGTGCTCGGGCTCAAGGGCCGCTACGACGAGGCGGAACGCGTGCTGGCCCAGGATCTCGGTCCGGCGGAAGCGGCGGCCAACGTGCAGGCCATCCGCGCCATGGCGGCCAAGCGGAGCGCGCCGAAGACGGCGCAGGCCGCCGAACCGACGCCGGGGCGGCAGCTCGCTCGGACGGCGATCCAGTAAGCCCTGGGCCGGTTCCACGAAAGTTCTCGCCTTCCGACCTTGACGAATCCGGCGCAACTCCCCTATAGGCTCGCCACTCCCATAGGACTCCGCCGGTATCGATTGTCGCGAGGGTTCGACGCCCTCGGCGCGAGAGCCGTGTGGCATTGCCGAAACGCCTCAGCGCCGAGACCCGGCCTAACGTTGACAGGACTGTAACGATGTCGCGTCGCTGCGAACTCACGGGCAAGGCCGTCCAGGTCGGTCACCTCGTGAGCCACTCGAACCGGAAGACCAAGTGCCGGTTCCTGCCGAACCTCTGCAACGTCACGCTGCAGTCGGACGCCCTCAACCGCCGCGTCCGTCTCCGCGTGACCGCCCACGCGCTGCGCTCGGTCGAGCACCGCGGCGGCCTCGACGCCTTCCTCATCAAGGCGCGCGAGATCGAGCTGTCGCAGACCGCTCGCCTGCTCAAGCGCGACATCGAGAAGAAGATCGCCGAGACCGCGACGCCCGCCGCCGCGTAACGCGCCCGGGCCCATAGCGGCCCGCGCTTCTTCCAGAACCGAATCGGGAGGCCACCGGATGCGCAGCGCGCGCCCGGTGGCCTTTTCCGTTGCGCGAGACACACGCTGCCGATGACGGCGCTCACCCTCATCATTCCGATCTTCGGCCTCGTTCTGGTCGGCTGGATCGCCTCGCTCACGGGGATCATCTCGGAGCGGGTCGGCGACGGCCTGTCGGAATACGTCTTCTCGCTCGCGGTGCCGGCCCTCATCGTCTCGACGCTGACGCGGCCGGGCCTGTCGGGCGAGATCGCCTGGGGCTACTGGGCGAGCTATTTCGGCGGCGCGGCCATCGCCTGGGCCACCGGCTCGCTGATCGGGCGCCGCACCGAGGGCGTGGACCGGCGCGGCGCCGTGCTGCACGGCTTCGCCGCGAGCCAGTCGAACACCGTCTTCGTCGGCGTTCCGATGATCCTCCAGGCCTATGGCGAGGCCGGGGCCTTCCCGCTGTTCATGCTCCTCGCCGTCCATCTGCCGCTGATGATGGGCGCGGCGACCTTCCTGATCGAATCGGAGGGTGGGCGCCCGCTCGGCCACCGTCTCACGTCGCTCGGCCTCGTGCTCGCCAAGAACCCGATCTTCCTGGCGCTCGCCGTCGGCATGGCGATGAAGGCGACGGGCCTCTCGCTCTCCGGCATCCCGAAAGCGCTGGTGGATTCCCTCGGCGGCACCGCCTCGACCTGCGCGCTGATCGCCCTCGGCGCCGGCCTGACCCGCTATAAGGTGCTGCACGATCTGCCCGGCGCCAGCATCGTCGCGGCCCTGAAGCTCGGGCTGCACCCGCTCGCGGTCTATCTCTTAGCCTTTCACGTCTTCACCATGCCACCGGCCTATGCGGGCGTGGCCGTGCTGTTCGCGGCGATGCCGGTGGGCATCAACGCCTATCTGCTCGCCGCCCGCTACAAGAGCGAACAGGGCTTGGTGGCCGCCGCCGTGCTGGTCTCGACGCTGGCCGCGACGGCGACCACCGTCGGCTGGCTGATGCTGCTCGGACGGGGATAACCGCCTTACGTTGACCCCGGCCCGCCCGCTCCATAGGTTGCCCGCTCTCGCGCCCCGGCCCGGATGGCCGGCGCGGCGCCTGTCCTGAACCCCGAAAAGCTCGCTTCCGATGTCCGCGCCCCTCCGCCTCGACCCCGATATCCTGGAGGCCGCCGCCTCCGCCGCCGCCTGGCCGTTCGAGGAGGCGCGCAAGCTCGTGGCGCGGCTGGAGAAGAAGCCGAAGAGCGAGGTGCTGTTCGAGACCGGTTACGGCCCCTCGGGCCTGCCGCATATCGGCACGTTCGGCGAGGTCGCCCGCACCTCGATGGTGCGCCACGCCTTCCGCGTGCTGACCAACGACGCGGTGCCGACCCGGCTGATCGCCTTCTCGGACGACATGGACGGCCTGCGCAAGGTGCCGGACAACGTGCCGAACCGCGAGATGCTGCGCGATGCGCTCAACCTGCCGCTGACCAAGGTGCCCGACCCGTTCGGCACGCATGAGAGCTTCGGCGCGCACAACAACGCGGAGCTCCGCCGCTTCCTCGACGCCTTCGGCTTCGATTACGAGTTCCGCTCGGCCACCGAGTGCTATCGGTCGGGCGTCTTCGACGACACGCTGCGCCTCGTGCTGGAGCGCTACGACGCGGTGATGGCGATCATGCTGCCCTCGCTGCGGGCCGAGCGTTCGGCGAGCTACTCGCCGTTCCTGCCGATCCACCCGGTCACGGGCCACGTGATGCAGGTGGCGATCGACGAGGTGCGCCCGAGCGCCGGCACCATCGTCTGGCGCGACCCGGCGACGAACGAGGTCTACGAGACGCCGGTGACCGGCGGCCACGTCAAGCTGCAATGGAAGCCCGATTGGGCCATGCGCTGGGTGGCGCTCGGCGTCGATTACGAGATGGCGGGCAAGGACCTGATCGATTCGGTCAAGCTCTCGGGCCAGATCGCACGGGCCCTGGGGGCGGAACCGCCCGAGGGCTTCAATTACGAGCTGTTTCTCGACGAAAAAGGCCAGAAGATCTCGAAGTCGAAGGGCAATGGCCTGACCATCGACGAGTGGCTGACCTATGCCACGCCCGAGTCGCTCGCGCTGTTCATGTACAACAAGCCGCGCGAGGCCAAGCGCCTGTTCTTCGATGTGATTCCGCGCCACGTCGACGAATACGACAACTTCCTCGGCCGCTTCGCCGGCCAGGAGGCGAAGCACCGGCTCGGCAACCCGGTCTGGCATCTGCACGCGGGCGCGCCGCCGGCGGTCGAGACCATCGACGAGGCCGGCACCACGCTGTCCTTCGGCATGCTCTTGAACCTCGTGGCGGTGGCCAATGCCGAGGACGAGGCGGTGCTGTGGGGCTTCATCCGCCGCTACGCGCCGAATGTCGGGCCGGAGACGCATCCGCGACTCGCCGGTCTCGTGACCCGGGCGCTCGCCTATTACCGGGACTTCGTGCGGCCGCAGAAGCAGTACCGCGCGCCCACCGAGGAAGAAGCCGCGGCCCTGCGCGATCTGTCCGAGACGCTCAAGGAGCACGAGGGCTCGACCGATCCGGAGGCGCTGCAGGCGGTGGTCTACGAGGTCGGCCGGCGCCACTTCCCCGACCTGTCGGGCAAGGCCAAGAGCCCGGACGGGCGGCCCGGCGTGTCGAAGACGTGGTTCGCCTCGATCTACAACGTGCTGTTCGGCGAGGCGCAGGGCCCGCGCTTCGGCTCGTTCATCGCGCTCTACGGCGTGGCCGGCACGCGGGCGCTGATCGAGAAGGCGCTGAGCGGCGCGCTGGTGGCCGAACATGCGGCCTTCCTCGACAGCCGCAAGGCCGCGGCGGAGTGAGTTGGCGCGGGGCGGTGGGAGGGTAAGCCGCGCTCTCGCCCTCCCTTCGCCCGATCCTCATACCGCCCAGGGATTGATGATCGCGACACCGGTCGGCTCGAAATCGGCAACGTTCCGGGTCACGACCGACATCCCGTGCACGAGTGCTGTCGCGGCAATGAACGCATCGCGCTCGCTTCGCCGGTCGGGAACGTGCAACCGGGCGCACCGCCGAGCGACGGCGACATCGACCGGCAGCGTCCGGCTGGAAAACTCCGGCAGAACGTTCTTTTCCAGCCAAGCGCGAAGCACCGAGCCTTGGGCAGCATCCTTTCGCTCAAGCGCAAGGATGCCGAGTTCCAGTTCCAAGATCGTCACGGCTGACAGGAACAGCGCGCTGGCATCGACCGTCTTCTCGAAAGCGGCGACACCGGGATCGGCCCGGCCGGAGCGGACCTTCCGCAACTCGGACACGACGCAGGTGTCGAGGACGTACATCAGGAGAAATCGGCCGGTCGGCTTGCGATGTTCGCGCGCGGAGGCTCGAAATCGATCTCCGCGGCGCCCGGCATGTCCAGGGCTTCAGCGATGCTGCGCCGCTGCCTCGTCAGCCGTCGATATTCCTCGATGCTCAACAGAACATGGGCAGGTTTACCGCGGTCGGTGATGAACACGGGACCGTTCTCCGCGGCCTTCTTGGCACGGCTCACGTCCTGATTCAGCTCGCGGCTGGAGAGTGTCGTGATGGTCATGAGGGCACCCGCATAACGCGCGATCAGGATGTAGGTTTGTTACTACATCCTAGATGTAAGAACAATCTCGCCCAGCAGGAGACGGTACGGATCGTGGGCCTGAGCGTTCCGGCTGCGACGCATCAGCGTCGCCGCGTTCCAGCGTCCAATCCCGCCGCCAGTCCGATGCCGACGGCGTAGGCGACTACGTTCCAGACAGAAAAGATGCGGCCTAGCAGCAGCTGACCCGCCAGCGTGCGGCGGAACGCATCGAGCTCCGGTGTGTGAACGAGGCGGAACAGCTCCACCAGCACCGCGAGCGCCAGGGCGACGGCGGCGAGCCGACCGGTCGCGGCGCGCGGGCGGACGAGGGCGACGAGCCCGTAGACCATCGCGCCCCACAGCACCGAGCCCGCATACTTCATGACCTCCCGCGGCAGGCCGAGCGGCAGGAGGCGCACGCCGATGCCGGCCGCGATCACGATCAGGATGGCGGCCAGCAGGCCGAGGCGGCGGGTCTGGGGGCTCGGCATGAGGGCGCGGCGGTTTACAGGGCGGGAACCGCCCGGTATCACCCCCGGCCACACCGACATACGAGTTTCACACCAGATGCGCGCCGAGATCGAGCAGGCCTCGGATGCCGCCAAGCAGTCTATAGGGCTGCTGAGGAGGCATCTTTGACTGGGACACCGTCGATAAACGCCTCGCGGAGCTGAACGCCGCGTCCGAGAACCCCGACCTCTGGAACGATCCGGAGGCCGCGCAGAAGGTCATGCGCGAGCGTCAGGAGCTCGACGAGGCCGTCACCGCGATCAAGAAGCTCGAGCAGGATCTCGAGGACGCCGTGACGCTGATCGAACTCGGCGAGATGGAGGGCGACCAAGCCTCCATCACCGAGGGCGAGAACGCGATCAAGGCGGTCGAGAAGGAGGCCGCGAGCCGGCAGGTCGAGACCCTGCTCTCGGGCGAGGCCGACGGCTTCGACACCTATCTCGAAGTCCATGCGGGTGCCGGCGGCACCGAGAGCCAGGACTGGGCCAACATGCTCCAGCGCATGTATGCCCGCTGGGCCGAACGGCGGAAGTTCAAGGTCGAGATCGTCGAGATGACCGACGGCGAAGAGGCCGGGATCAAGGGCGCCACGCTCCTGATCAAGGGCCACAACGCCTATGGCTGGCTCAAGACCGAATCGGGCGTGCACCGGCTGGTGCGGATCTCGCCCTACGATTCGAATGCGCGGCGGCACACGAGCTTCGCGTCCGTCTGGGTCTATCCGGTCATCGACGACCGAATCGAGATCGAGATCAAGGAATCCGACTGCCGCATCGACACCTACCGGTCGTCGGGTGCGGGCGGCCAGCACGTCAACACGACCGATTCGGCGGTGCGCATCACGCACAATCCGACCGGCATCGTGGTGGCCTGCCAGCAGGAGCGCTCGCAGCACAAGAACCGGGCCACCGCCTGGAACATGCTGCGCGCCCGCCTCTACGAGGCCGAGTTGAAGAAGCGCGAGGAGAAGGCCAACGCCGAGGCCGCCTCCAAGACGGAGATCGGCTGGGGCCACCAGATCCGATCCTACGTGCTTCAGCCGTACCAGCTCGTCAAAGACCTGCGCACCGGCACGCAGTCCACCGACCCGGACGAGGTGCTCGACGGCGACCTCGACCCGTTCATGGAAGCCTCGCTGGCGCAACGCGTCTTCGGCGGCGGCGAAGAGGTCGCGGACATCGACTGATTGTTGGGTGGTCCCGGCCTTCGTCGGGACCGCCGCTTTCGCCGCATCGCCGACACTCCGCTCGATATGTTTCGAAAGAACCGGGCGGCGATCAGTCCGCGAAGACGAGCTGCGCGCCAGCCCTCAGGAACCGCTGCGGATCGACCGGTTCGCCGTCGATGCGGGTCTCGTAGTGCAGGTGGCTGCCGGTCGAGCGGCCCGTCGAGCCGGCAAATCCCACGACGCTCCCCGCATCGACCTGCTGCCCGACCGAGACCGCACTCGCCGAGAGGTGCGCGTAGCGGGTGACGAGGCCGCGGCCGTGATCGACCTCGACCATGTTGCCGTAGCCGCCGGCATATTCGGATGCCGTCACCCGCCCGGCGGCGGTGGCCTGGACCGGGGCACCGGTCTCGGCACGCATGTCCACGCCCGTATGCAGGGCGTAGCCGCGGGTGAACGGGTCGAGGCGGGCACCGAAGCTGCTGGTGAAGGCGAGTTCGCCCGGAAGCGGCTGGCGGAAGGGGAGGGCGGCGGTCACCCGGCGCAGATGCGTCTCCTCCTCGATCCGGCGCCGGGCCTCGACCAGCGCCTGCTCGAAGGCATCGAGCCCGAGCGGGACCAGGGGGCCGCCGATGCCGCTCGCGGGCGGGTCGAACCGGGCCGGCGAGAGGCCCGTGAGGGCGATCAGGTCGCGGAACCGCTCGGCGCTGCGCCCCGCCTGCAGGGCGATCCCGGCGACGGACCGCGCCTGCGCCTCGGCGACCCGCTGCAGCCCCGCCTCCAGACGCGACAGGCGCCCGGCCGAATCGCGCCCGGCGGCCTCGGCCCGATCCTCGCGCCCCATCCGGAGTTCCGGTGTCGGGAACGGCTTCTGCACCCGCGGCGCGGGCTCCGCGACCGGCATCGGCGCCGGCGGCGGCTCATCGATCGGCGCGGCCGCCCCGCCGAGACCGGAGAGCAGCCCCTGGCGCTTCTCGATCAGGGCCTGCCGTTCGGTCAGTGCCGAGAGCCGGTTCTCGACGCTGCCGCGCTCCGCGCTGCGCTCGGCCGCCGTCCGGTCGAGGGCGCGCTGGAGCGTGCCGAGCCGCTCCTCGTAGGCGAACTGCATCGCGCTCTGGCGGGAGACGAAGCGGGCCAGAACTTCGTCGTGGAAAACGAGGTAGTAGCTCGCGGCCCCCGCCCAGAGCGTCGAGAGGACCAGTCCGAGGCTCAGGGTGACCAGAAGACGATGCTGAAGGAGGGGCGTGAGGCCGGCGCTGCGGCGGCCTTGGGCAGTCGATGGCATGGCACGTCGAAGGTTACGGTGACGCGCTCGATCACAGCTGATTAAGGTTAAGGAAGATTATCGCATCGTTTCGGGACGGACAGTCCGGACGACGCACCGTGCCGCCGCAACCGCAGGCCCGTCTCCCGAGAGTTGAGGGCCAGCTCCCGGGATCCGGCACGCGGTCGATGATCTGCCGTTACGCGAGGGCCTGGGCGGCGGCCAGAACCTCCTCGACATGGCCCGGCACCTTCACCTTGTTCCAAACCCGGGCGATCCGTCCCTCCCGGTCGATGAGCAGGGTCGTGCGCTCGACGCCCATGTATTTCCGGCCATACATGCTTTTCTCGACCCAGACCCCGTAGGTCTCCAGCATCGATTTCGCCTCGTCGGAGGCGAGCAGAAAGGTCAAGCCGTACTTCGCCCTGAACTTATCGTGGCTTTTCACGGAGTCGGGTGAGACGCCGATCACCGTCGCCCCGGCGGCGGCGAAGGCGTCGCTCTGGGCGTTGAAGTTCTGTGCCTCCAAGGTGCAACCGCTCGTGTCGTCCTTGGGATAGAAATAAAGCACGATCTTGTGACCACGCAGGCTTTCGAGAGAGATGGTCTCTCCACCCGCTCCGGGTAACGAGAACAGGGGCGCGGCATTGCCGGGTTCTAGCGGCATCTCGCCTTCCTTTCGGCCGATTGATGGTGTGCCTGAACCCATGCACGCAGACCTCCCGGGACGCCATGTCGGAGTGGCTTGAATCCTGAGGAAAGACGCCGCGGTGAACGGACCTCCGCCCGAACCTACGGGTGCAGCAGCGAACGAGTGATGGATCAGGAAACGGCCAGGACCCTGCTCCAGGAAGCCGTCGAGCCTCCTGCGCCGCGCAAAGCGCGTCGCGCGGTGCGCCGTCGTCGGCGGCCGGTGCTCTGGTGCACGCTGCTTCTCATGTTCCTGATCGGGCTCGGCAGCGGTCTCGTCGTCCTGCGGCTGTCGCAGGGGCCGCTGCGCATCGATGGCTTGACGCATCAGGTCGCGGATGCGGTGGCGGGCCGCTTCGGGCCGGGATGGCGCGTGGCCCTGCGCGACAGCGCGCTCGAACTCGACAGCGAATCCTCCCTGGCGCTCAGGGTCGGCGGGCTCGACATCTTCAATCCGGAGGGCGCGCTGGTGGTCCGCGCGCCGCTCGCGGTGGTCAGCCTCGACACGTGGAGCCTGCTGCGCCTTTCGGTCCAGCCCCGCTCCATCGAGTTCCGCGACATCGAGATGACGGCCCTCGTCCACGACGACGGCTCCATCGCCTTCGCGGCGTCGGCGCCGGCGCAAGGGGAGGCGGCCAAGCCCCACACCCTTCCGAGCGTGGACGCCGCGCGCGGCACCGTCTCGCCGGTCTCGGCGGCGGTCGCCTCGATCTTCGGCGTCGTGCTCGACCCGGCCGGCGTCATCGGCGCCCTCGACCGGGCGCGGATCACCAACGGACGCCTGACCCTGGTCGACGACGCCCGGCATCAGGCGACCTTCGAGCGGGTGAACGGCCTGTTCCGCCGCGGCACCAGCGACGATTCGCGGGTGTTCGAGCTGCGCATCGACGGCCCGCACGGCGAGTGGCGCTTCGGCGGGCGTGTCCACGAGGTGGGGGAGGGGCGGCGCGCGGGCGTCATCACCCTCGACGACCTGCCCGTCACCGACCTGCTGCTCCTGTCCGGCCACTCGAAGATGCCGGTCGATACCGACCTCAAGCTCTCGGCCAAGGCCGACGTGGCCCTGTCGGGCGGGCGCATCGACACGATGAAGGCCGAGGTCAGGACCGGCGGCGGCACGCTCCTCGTCGACGAGAAGGACTTCAACCCGGTCGTCATCGACGAGCTGCGCGCCGAGGCGGCCTGGGACGAGGCGCGGCGCGCCCTCGCGATCTCGGCCATCGACTACAAGGGTGGCGGCAACGACGCGCACCTGACCGGCGCCTTCGCCATCGGCCCGCCCGGCGCCGAGGATGCCTGGACCCTGGACTTCGCCGGCAAGGACGCCCTGCTGCGTGGCGCGGCCCGCAGCGATCCCTCCTTCCGCATCGGCGAGATCACCGGCCGGCTCACCGGCCGGGCCGGGGGCGTGAACATCGAATCGATCGCGATCGCGGGTGACGGCCTGCACGGCCGCCTGAGCGGCACGGTCGGCACCCGCGCCGACGACGACGGCCTCACCCTGCACATCGTCGCCAGCGACACCGACGGCCGCAAGGCGCTGCGGCTCTGGCCCGAGAACATCGCCCCCGGCGTGCGCAACTACCTCGTGGACGAGCTGCGCGGCGGCCGGCTCGATCAGGCCGATATCCAGGTCGACATGAGCGGCCCGGAACTCGCCGCCGCGACCCACGGCGATCCGATGCCGGACCACGCCCTCAACGTCACCTTCGCGATCTCGGATGCCGGCCTCACGGTCTCGCCGGACGCGCCGCCGCTGAGCCGCGGGCGCGTCGCCGGCACGATCACCGGCCGCAGCACGACGATCCAGAACGCCACCGCCGATATCCGGCTCTCCGACACCCGGGCGCTGACGATCTCGGACGCCTCCTTCCTGATCCGCGATCCCGCGCCGGACAAGATCGTCGCCCAGCTCGGCCTGCGCCTGTCCGGATCGGCCGATTCCCTGGCCGCGCTGCTCGAAACCCCGATGTTCAAGGGGCTCACCGGCGCCGACATCGATCCGTCCACGATCAAGGGCAAGGCGGACTTGCGCCTCGACGTGCCGATCAACCTCAAGCACATGCCCGATCTGGCCGACATGCCGGTAACGCTCACGGGCACGCTCGCCGATTTCAGCATGGACAAGGCGGTCGGAAAGGACCGCTTCGAGGGGGGCCGCTTCACGGTCTCGTACGACCGCAGCGGCTTCGCCCTCAAAGGCGACGGAAGGCTGCTCGGCGCGGCGGTGGCCATCGACCTGAAGCAGCCCAAGCCCGGCAGTCCCGGCGAGGCGGTGGTGAGCCTCGCCCTCGACGACGCCTTCCGGGCCAAGCGCGGCCTGCCGACCGCGCCGCAGCTCGGCGGCGTCATCCCGGCCCGCGTCGTCATACCGGTGGGACGCCCGGCTTCCGCCGGCAAGCCGCCGGCCCGGGTCGAGGCCGACCTGACCCGCGCCTCGATCAACGGCCTGCTGCCGGGCTGGAGCAAGCCCGCGGGCAAGGCCGGCCGCCTCGGCTTCACCCTGGTGGAGGGTGCGGGCGGCGGGATGGAGCTGCGCGACATCAACCTCGACGCCGCTCCGGCGCTCGCCCGCGGCAGTGCCGCGATTTCGGCCGAGGGCAACCTGGAGCGGGCGGACCTGACCGCGCTCAAGATCTCGCCGGGCGACGACATGCGCGTCAGCCTCGACCGGGCCGGCTCGACCTACAAGGTGGCGGTGAAGGGCGCGGTCATCGATGCGCGGCCCTTCCTCAAGGGCATGACGGACGACGCCAAGGGCAGCAAGGATCCCGGCAAGGACATCGAGGCGGATGTCGCCGCCAGCATCGTCTCCGGCTTCAACGGCGAATCGCTCACCAACGCGACGCTCAAGGCGAACTTCAAGGGCGGCGACCTGCGCGCCGCCCAGTTCAAGGGCCGCTTCGGTGCGGCCCCGCTCAGCGCCGTGGTCCGGAGCGAGCGCGGGGCGCCGCTGCTCACCCTCGATTCCGTCGATTCCGGCGCGACGCTGCGCTTCCTCGACATCTACAAGCGGATGTATGGCGGGCGGCTCGCGCTCAACGTCTACCTCAACGACGGGCCGCAGGCCGGCGTGGTCCAGATCAAGGACTTCGCCCTGCGCAACGAACCGGCCCTGTCGAGCATCGTCGCGCAGGCGCCGCCGCCCGCGGACGGGCGGCGGGCGGCCTCCAGCGCCAACGACGTCAACTTCGACAGAATGCGGGCGAACTTCACCCGCAACGGCTCGAAGGTCAGCTTCACCGATGCGGCGATCTCCAACCCGGCGATGGGATTCACGGCCCAGGGCTGGCTCGACACCGCCAAGGAGCGCACGGAGATCACGGGCGCCTTCGTGCCACTCTACGGGCTCAACAACGTCGTGTCGCAGGTACCGCTGATCGGACCTCTGCTCGGCGGCGGCAGCAACGAGGGCCTGTTCGCGGTCAATTTCGCCGTCTCAGGCCCGATCGCCAAGCCGACGGTCAGCGTGAACCCGCTCTCGGCGGTCGCCCCCGGCTTCCTGCGCAAGCTCTTCGGCGCCGGCGGCGGCGATGCGTTTGCCAATGGCGCGCAACCGAGTGGACCGGAGCAGTAAGGGCGCGGCCCGGTCGGCCCGTGACGATGACGAACAGCCCTGGCCGGCAAGCGCAGGGCCTCACCACGATGAAGTGCGATGGCACCCTGCGGTCGAGCATCGAGTGATGGGAGAGGGCATGCCGCGCGGATGGATCCAGGCGCTCGGGTTATCGCTCACCCTCACCATCCTCGGCCCACCCGCACGCAGTGAGGCGTTCACCGACCCGTCGACCGGATTCTCGGTGACGGTGCCGGCCGGGTTCGCCCTGCGCCCTCCGCGCAAGGATCCGAACCACGAGATCCTCGTCGGCATCGTCAGCCTGACCGGGCAACCGCCGGTCGCGGGACGAAGCCACGCGCTCTGCGCCGCAGGGTTCAGACGGAATCCAGAGGGCGCTGTCGCCTCGCAGGCGGAGTTGAACGCGCTGCCGGCCCTCAAACGCAGGGTGGCCGAAGCCAGGACCGTTCTGGCCGGCCAGGGCCTGGAGACGGAAACCGTCGATCCGATCGAGAGCAGCGCGTTCGCCGGCTTCGAGATCGTCTCGATCCCGAACAGCGGGCCGGACCACCGGACCATCCGCATCTACATGGCGATCATGGACCGCGTCATCGGCCGAACGGACGTCGTCTGCGCGACGACGAAACAGGCGCTGCCGAGCGCCCTGCCGGTGTTTCGCGCGATCCGCGACGGCACGCGCCCGCCCACGCGGTAGCAGGATCGAACCCGCGGGGCATCCATGGGTGCCGAGGCCCGGTCACGTCGTGGACGCGCACGATGAGGGGCGATCGACCTCGTCGCGTCTTCGGACGGCGCGACGGTTCGAGGAACCGTCGCCGGACAGAAACGCTATTCCGGCCGCAGCAGCACGTGCTTCTTGCGCCCGAACGAGAGCTTGATCACGCCCTCGGCCGTGAGATCGGAAGGCCGCAGCACCGCCTTCTCGTCGCTCACCTGCACGTCGTTGATCCGCAGGCCGCCGCCCTTGATCTGGCGGCGCGCCTCGCTCGTGGACGGCACGAGCCGGGCGTAGTCCGGCCCGAAGGCGGTCAGCACGCCGAGGCCCGCCTCCAGCACCGCGGACGGCACGGGGATCGTCGGCAGGGATTGCGCCAGCGTGCCCTCGACAAAGGTCTTGCGGGCGGTCTCGGCGGCGGCGGTCGCCGCCTCCGCCCCGTGCATCAGCGCGGTCGCCTCGGTGGCAAGGATCGTCTTGGCTTCGTTGATCTCGGCGCCCTGGAGCGCGGCGAGCCGCTCGATCTCGGGGAGCGGCAGCAGCGTGAACAGCTTGAGGAAACGGCCGACATCGGCGTCCTCGGTGTTCCGCCAGAACTGCCAGTAATCGTAGGGCGAGAGCATCCCGGCATCGAGCCAGACGGCGCCGGCGGCGGTCTTGCCCATCTTGGCGCCCGACGCGGTGGTCAGCAGCGGGCAGGTCAGGGCGTAGAGCTGCGGCGTGCCCATGCGGCGGCCGAGATCGATGCCGTTGACGATGTTGCCCCACTGGTCCGAGCCGCCCATCTGCAGGCGGGTGCCGAAGCGGCGGTTCAGCTCGACGAAGTCGTAGGACTGGAGGATCATGTAGTTGAATTCCAGGAACGAGAGTTCCTGGTCGCGCTCCAGCCGCATCCGCACGCTGTCCATCGACATCATGCGGTTGACCGAGAAATGCCGGCCGATGTCGCGCAGCATCTCGATGTAGTTGAGCTTGGTCAGCCACTCGGCGTTGTCGACCATGATCGCGTCGTTGCCGGCCTCGCCGAAGTTGAGGAAGCGGGCGAAGGTCTGCTTGATCCCCTCCTTGTTGGCCTCGATCTGCTCCAGGGTCAGGATCTTGCGCGCCTCGTCGCGGCCCGACGGGTCGCCGACGCGGGTGGTGCCGCCGCCCATGAGCACGACCGGCTTGCCGCCGGTCTTCTGGAGCCAGTGCAGCATCATGATCGAGAGCAGGTGGCCGACATGGAGCGAGGCAGCCGTGCAGTCGTAGCCGGTATAGGTCGTCAGCCCCCCCTCCGCCGCCAGGGCGTCGATGCCGGGCAGATCCGAGGCTTGGTGGATGTAGCCGCGCTCCTGCAGCACCCGGATGAAGTCGGATTTCGGCGCGAAGCTCTCGGCGGTCATAATGATCGGTCTCGGATGGTTTGGCGGCGCGACAGGGGCGCGGCCGCAATGCTATCCCGCGAGGGGAAGCGCTCGCGCGCGCTCTTAGCAGGGCAGGCCGCGAAAGGCACGAGCCCGGATTTCGGGGGAGAGGGCGGCATGACGATGAAGCGCGCGATCGGCCTGATGAGCGGCACCTCGCTGGACGGGATCGACGTGGCGCTGATCGAGAGCGACGGCGAGAGCATCCGTATCGTCAAATCGGCCAACGGCTTCATCGCGCCGCTCGGGCCGACGGGCTACCGCGGATACCGTGAGGACGAGAAGACCCTGCTGCGCGAGGCGACCCGCGACGCCGAGGGCATCCGGGCGCGCGCCGATCGGCCCGGACGCCTGCCGCAGGCGGAGGATTTCGTCACTCGCGCCCATGCCGAGGCCATCGAAGCCTTCCTGGCGGAAAACGGCCTGAGCCCCGCGGATATCGACGTCGTCGGCTTCCACGGCCAGACGGTGATCCACCGGCCGAAGCTCGGCCTCACCGTGCAGATCGGCGACGGCGCGGCGCTCGCCCGGCGCCTCGGCATCCGCGTCGTGTCCGACATGCGCGCCAACGACGTGGCCCAGGGCGGCCAGGGCGCGCCGCTGGTGCCGGTGTTCCACAAGGCCCTGGCCGGGGCTGCGGGCTTTGCCGGGCCGCTCGGCATCCTCAACATCGGCGGCCTCGCCAACGCGACCTTGATCGATTCGAGCGGGAACATGCTCGCCTTCGACACCGGGCCGGGCAACGGGCCGATCAACGACTGGATGAAGGAGCGAACCGGCCGGGACCTCGACGAGGACGGCGCCACCGCCGCCCGCGGCACGGTGGATGAGGATCTGCTCGAAAACCTGCTCGGCCACCCGCTGATCCTGCGCCCGCCGCCGAAATCGCTGGACCGCAACTGGTTCTCGCATCGTCTGGCCGGTTATCTCACGATCGAGGACGGAGCGGCGACGCTCACCGCCTTCACCGCCCACGCGGTCGCCCGCAGCCTCGCCTTCGCCAGCGAGCGCCCGACCCGCTGGATCGTCGGGGGCGGCGGCGCGAAGAATCGCACGCTGATGGCGATGCTGGAACGCCTCCTCAAGGCGGAAGTGCTGAACGCCGACGCGATCGGCTGGTCGTCCGATTTTCTGGAGGCGCAGGCCTTCGCCTACCTCGCCCTACGGGCGCTGGAGGGCCTGCCGCTCACCTATCCGACGACGACGGGTGTCAGCGAACCGGTCACGGGCGGGATCGTCTCCGAGCCGTGAGCCTCGGCTACGCCCTGCGCCGCATCGTCGAGGAGTATCCGCTGGCGCGCACCGATCCGCCGGCCGGGCACCCGCTCGCCCACGTGATCCGAAAAGGCGCGCCGGACGAGCTGCGCCGGGCGCTGGCTCCCCTCGGCAGCCCGTTCGTGGTCAAGGGCAGCCCAGGCCGCGGCAGCCACTGGGCCGCCGTGCCTTGGCTCGCTCTGTTCGACCCGGCGGTGACGACGAGCGCGACCCGCGGCTATTACCTCGTCTACCTGTTTCCGGCGCATCGCGAGGCGGTGCATCTCTCGCTGGCGCAGGGGACGGTGGCAGCGATCCGCGAATACGGGCCGCGCTCGGGCGACCATCTGCGCGAAAGCGGTGCCCGGCTGCGGGAACGGCTGGCCGATTTCGCCGCCGACCTGCCGGTCACGGCAATCACCCTCGGCAGTGCGGGCGAGCTGCCCGAAGGCTACGAGGCCGCCCACATCCTCGGCCTGACCTACGATCTCGCCGCGCTCGCCGATGAGCGGCGCCTGCACGCCGACCTCGCCACCGGCCTCGCCGCCTACCGGGCGCTGAAGGCGCGGGGTGGGCTCGATCTTCCAACTCAACGCTGAAGCTTCAGTGAGGCATCACGGAGGCCGTAAGGCGCACGTTCAGAGCGTTGAGGACGCGCAAGGCTGTGTCGAGGCTGGGATTGCCGTCATCCGACAGCGCCCGGTAGAGGCTTTCCCGCGACAAGCCCGTTTCGCGGGCGATCTGGGTCATGCCTCGGGCCCGCGCCGCCACGCCAAGCGCCCGACGAAACAGCGCGGCATCGCCTTGCTCGATGGCTGCAGCCAGATACTCAGCGACAGCCTCGTCGCTGTCGAGAAACTCGGCCGAGTCGTACGGGCTCAACTCTGTCATGGCTTTTCTTTCAGCGTCGCCGCGAGGGAGAGCGCACGGGCGATGTCGCGCTTCTGGCTGGACTTGTCCCCTCCACAAAGAAGGATGACGAGCGTTCCGTCGCGGTACTTGAAGTAGATCCGGTAACCCGGCCCGTAATCGATCCTCAGTTCGCTGACGCCTCCGCCGACAGGCTTCGAGTCACCTTCGTGGCCGAGTGCAAGGCGGTCGATCCGCAAGGCGATCCGTGCCTTGGCACGATCGTCCCGGAGATTTCGAAGCCAGTCCGCGAACACGCGGGTTCGGATAATCTCCGGCATTCCGGATCGTAGCCCATAGGCTACATTTCGACAACGGGCTTCACGATCAGACCGAGCGCGGGCCCCGCACGATGGGTTGAAGGGCGGGCGGAATTTGTGCCGCTCCGCATCCCGCGCTAAGGCACGCGCGCCATGTCGCACAACACCTTCGGCCACCTGTTCCGCGTCACCACCTTCGGCGAGAGCCACGGGGTGGCGCTCGGCTGCGTGGTGGATGGGTGCCCGCCCGGCCTCGCGCTGGAAGCCGAGGAGATCCAAGCGGAGCTCGACCGGCGCAAGCCCGGCCAGTCGCGCTTCACCACGCAAAGGCGCGAGCCCGATCAGGTGAAGATCCTGTCGGGCGTATTCGGCGACGACCGCACGGGCGGGCGCCAGCTCACCACCGGCACGCCGATCGCGCTGATGATCGAGAACACCGATCAGCGCTCGAAGGACTATTCCGAAATCCGCGACAGCTACCGCCCCGGCCACGCCGACTATACCTACGACGCCAAATACGGCTTTCGCGATTACCGCGGCGGCGGGCGCTCGTCGGCGCGAGAGACGGCCGCACGCGTCGCCGCTGGCGCGATCGCCCGCAAGGTGATCCCCGGCATCACCATCCGCGCCGCCCTGGTGCAGATGGGCCCGCACGCCATCGACCGCGCGAACTGGGATTGGGCGGAGGTCGGCAACAACCCGTTCTTCTGCCCGGACGCCAAGGCGGCCGCGCTCTACGAGAGCTATCTCGACGGGATCCGCAAGGACGGCTCCTCGGTCGGCGCGGTGATCGAGGTGATCGCCGAGGGCGTGCCCCCCGGCCTCGGCGCGCCGATCTACGGCAAGCTCGATGCGGATCTCGCCGCGGCGATGATGTCGATCAACGCGGTCAAGGGCGTCGAGATCGGCGACGGCTTCGCGGCCGCCGCGCTGCGCGGCGAGGACAATGCCGACGAGATGCGCGCGGGCAATAACGGCCGCCCGCGCTTCCTCGGCAATCATGCCGGCGGCATCCTGGGCGGCATCTCGTCAGGCGAGCCGATCGTGGTGCGCTTTGCCGTGAAGCCGACCTCCTCGATCCTGACGCCGCGGCAAAGCGTGAATCGCCAGGGTGAAGAAATCGACCTTGTCACCAAGGGCCGCCACGACCCCTGCGTCGGCATCCGCGCCGTTCCCGTCGCCGAGGCGATGATGGCGTGCGTGCTGGCCGATCACCATCTCCGCCATCGCGGGCAGGTCGGCGACCGCGCCTGACCGCCCCATTCGAAGTGCTGAACGAGACGAAGCCCGTGCCCCATTGCAGCGTCACCGAGGCCATCGAGGCCTTTGCCCGCGGCGAGATCGTGGTCGTTACCGACGACGACGACCGTGAGAACGAGGGCGACCTCGTCGTCGCCGCCTCACTCTGCACGCCGGAGAAGATGGCGTTCATCATCCGCAACACCTGCGGCATCGTCTGCGCGCCGATCACCCTCGACGAGGCGCGCCGTCTGCATCTCGACCCGATGGTGGCCTCGAACGACGCGCCGCTGGGCACCGCCTTCACCGTCACGGTGGACGTGCGCCACGGGCTGACCACCGGCATCTCCGCCGAGCAGCGCTGCAATACGGTCCGCGCGCTCGCCAACGGCAATATGGGCGCGGGCGACTTCGTGCGGCCGGGCCACGTCTTCCCGCTGATCGCCCGCGACGGCGGCGTGCTGATGCGCTCGGGTCATACGGAGGCGGCGGTCGATCTGTGCAAGCTCGCGGGTCTGCCGCCGGTGGGCGTGATCTGCGAACTCGCCAACGACGACGGCACCGTGATGAAGGGGCCGCAGATCGACACGTTTACCGAGCAGCACAGCCTCAAGCGCGTCTCGGTGGCCGACCTCATCGCCTACCGGCAGGCCCGCGACCGGCTGGTCGAGCGGGTCGGCACCTTCCCGGTCAAGACCGAGTTCGGCGCCATGACCGGCTACGCCTATGTCACGCCGTTCGAGCCGATCCAGCAATTCGCCTTCGTCCACGGCGCCATCGGCGACGGCCGCAACGTGCCGGTGCGCCTGCACCGCTCCAACGTCGTCGCCGACGTGATCGAGGGCGGCGGCCAGATCGAGAGCGTGATGCGCCGCTTTGCCAAGGAGGGCCGCGGCATCCTCGTCTATCTGCGCGACGGCACCGCGGGCGTCCCGCTCAACCGCTACGCCGAGGAGGGGGCCGAGGCGCAGCGCGTGCGCCAGTGGCGCGAGGTGGGACTCGGCGCGCAGATCCTGCGTGACCTCGGCGTGGTCTCGATCCGCAACCTGTCCTCCTCGTCGCGCTCCTATGTCGGCCTGTCTGGCTTCGGCATCGAGCTGGTGAGCGAAGAGCCGCTGGAGGGTTGAAGGCAGGCGGCCGCGCTGCCCCTTGCGGGCAAGCGCGGCCGTTCCCAGTTCCTTTCCGAGGCGGCTCTCTCGGCCGCTATCTGCGGAAAAGGAGCGCGCATGGTCCTCGTCGCCTGTCCCGCCTGCGATCACCGCATTTCCGAGAAGGCCGTCGCCTGCCCCTCCTGCGGGCATCCCGGCAGCGGGAGCGACCGGCACGGCCTCGTGCCGGCGCTGGGCCGCTTCGCCGGAACCTACGTCTCCGCCAACGCGATCACGGGGGCGATCCTCGGCAGCGTGATGTTCATCAGCTTCGCGGCCGTGCTCATCACCCTGATCCTGACCCACCGATAAGCCGAAGGGACCGGGGCGGTGCCCGTCACCGCCCCATCAGCGCGTCCACATGCGCGGCGACGGAGCGGGCGAGCCCGTCGAGGCTGTAGCCGCCCTCTAGGATCGACACGACCCGGCCGCCCGCGTGGCGGTCGGCGACCTCCATCAGCCGGCGCGTCGCCCAGCCGAAATCCGCCTCTTCGAGCTGGATGTTGGCCAGCGGGTCGAGCTTGTGCGCGTCGAACCCGGCCGAGATCACCACGAGATCCGGCGCGAACGCGTCGAGCCGCGGAAGGATCCGCGCCTCGAAGGCTTCCCGGAAGATCTCGCTGCCGTCGAAGGCCTTGAGCGGCGCGTTGACGATGGTGTCGTGGTCGCCCCGCTCCCCCGTCGCGCCCGAACCGGGAAACAGCGGCATCTGGTGGGTCGAGGCGTACATCACGCTTTTGTCGGACCAGAAGATGTCCTGCGAGCCATTGCCGTGGTGGACGTCGAAATCCACCAGGGCGACGCGGGTGGCACCGAACGCCTTCTGGGCGTGGCGCACGGCGATCGCCGCATGGTTGAACAGGCAGAAGCCCATGGCGCGCTCGCGCTCGGCGTGATGGCCGGGCGGACGCATGGCCACGAAGGCGTTGGCGCACTCGCCCTTCATCACCGCATCGACCGCGTGATTCGATCCGCCGATGGCGTGCAGGCAGGTGTTGAGCGAGCCGGGCGACATCAGCGTGTCGCCGTCGATCTGGAAGAAGCCCTCGTCGGGCGAGGCGGCGAGGATGGTCTCGACGAAGGCCGCCGGGTGGACGAGTTCGGCGACGGAAGCCTCGGCCTTCGGCGCGTGGCAGCGCACCAGCGCGGCGAAGCGTTCGTCCTCGAGGGCGCGCTCGACCGCCTGCATGCGGGCGGGCCGCTCCGGATGGCCGGTGGGAACCGCGTGTTCCAGCGCGCTCGGATGGGTGACGTACAGGGTGCTCAGGGCCGTTTCTCCCGGGTGCGCGAGACGGTGATGCCGGGCCACGGCCATCCCGCCTCGTCACGCGCCGCCCTGCGGGGGCAGGGCAACCTCGTTGCTGCCATGCGGCGCTCCCGGTCTGGGCCAGGGCCACCGTTCTCGTTGGCTCGAACTTGTCGATCTTGGCCCCGGCGCGCAACAGCACAGTTGAAGACGGCGATGCACGATCACCGTCTCCATGCGCCGGCATCATTTCGGCCCACGCTCGGCCATCGAGCGGTGCGCAACCCCCGGTGGATTGCCTCGCACCACGGGCCTTCCACATGCGCCCCTCGCTCGCCCTCGTTTCCCCGTGGGCCTCGCGCCGCACCTGACCGCCTGCCAGTCGCCGACAGCCCAGGCCGTGGCGCCGATCCAGTCGGTCGCCGAACGGCCCGCGGTTCCGCCCCTTCCGCCCGGGCCCGAGCGGGACGCCCTATCGGGACGAAAGTCGGCACGTTAAACGGAGTCTTACCGCGAAAAAGCAAGCTTTCCGAAAGGCTCAATCGTGAGCAGCCGTTTACCTGAACACGGGTTCAGATTTGGCCATTAACCTCTTCGAGCGTTGTCGGCCCGTAATGTCAGCACAGACACGAACAAACACCGGCGACAACGAGCTGGAGAGGCATCAGACCATGACCAACACTGCGCTTGAACTGTTCTGCACCCGCATCGTCGACGCCGGCCGCCTGACCCAGGACGACGTTCGCGAACTCGCCCGCGAGATCCTGCCCGACGGCATCATGGGCCGGGACGAGGCCGACCTGCTGCTGGCCCTGGACCGCGCCGTCGCCGACATCCACGAGGGCTTTTCCGCCTTCGTCACGGCGGAAGTCGTCAACTTTGCCGTCTACGGCGAGCGCCCCACCGGCATCATCACCCGCGAGATGTCGGCGTGGCTCGCCGCCTCCATCGCCGGCCGCAAGGGCCCGACGGCGCTCGGCAGCCGGATCGCCATGGAGATCGTGCGCGAGGCCGAGACCAGCGACGAGACGCTGATCGCCTTTGCCCTGAAGGCCAAGAGCGCGCTGGCCAAGAGCCTGGCCAAGAGCCTGACCGAGAACACGGCGGACAAGGCCGCCGCCTGCAGCCCCGGCCGTCTGCCGTGCGCTGCATGATGAATTCAGTTTAAGCACCGGCTGCGTCTTCGACACCGGTGCCGCGCCCAGCATCCGGGCGCCCCCGAAATTCGAATTGAAGGGCACTCAATCGAATTTCACCGACCTCAGCCTTTTGGGGAGTGCGGCACAGCTTCCGTCTCCCGCGCAACTGCTTTATCGGGATGCGTTCGGGCTCGCCTTCGGGAGGGGTGGGCCGAGACAGTCTCCCTCAAGAAGCGGCTGCGATGTTCGATAAGATCCTGATTGCCAACCGGGGCGAAATCGCCTGCCGCATCATCAAGACTGCCCAGAAGATGGGCATCAAGACGGTGGCCGTCTATTCCGACGCCGACCGCGACGCGGTCCACGTCGCCATGGCCGACGAGGCCGTGCATATCGGCCCGGCGCCCGCCGCGCAGTCCTATCTCCTGATCGACAAGATCATCGACGCCTGTAAGCAGACCGGCGCGCAGGCGGTCCATCCAGGCTACGGCTTCCTCTCCGAGCGCGAGGCCTTCCCGAAGGCGCTGGCCGAAGCCGGCATCGTCTTCATCGGCCCGAACCCCGGCGCCATCGCCGCCATGGGCGACAAGATCGAGTCGAAGAAGGCCGCGGCCGAGGCCAAGGTCTCGACGGTGCCGGGCTTCCTCGGCGTGATCGAGAGCCCTGAGCACGCCGTGAAGATCGCCGACGAGATCGGCTATCCGGTGATGATCAAGGCGTCGGCCGGCGGCGGCGGCAAGGGCATGCGCATCGCCGAATCGGCCGACGAGGTCGCCGAGGGTTTTGCCCGCGCCAAGTCCGAGGCCTCGTCCTCCTTCGGCGACGACCGGGTGTTCGTCGAGAAGTTCATCACCGATCCGCGCCACATCGAGATCCAGGTGATCGGCGACAAGCACGGCAACGTGATCTATCTCGGCGAACGCGAGTGCTCGATCCAGCGCCGCAACCAGAAGGTCATCGAGGAGGCGCCGTCGCCGCTCCTCGACGAGGAGACCCGCCGCAAGATGGGCGAGCAGGCGGTCGCTCTCGCCAAGGCCGTGAACTACGATTCCGCCGGTACGGTCGAGTTCGTCGCCGGTCAGGACAAGTCGTTCTACTTCCTCGAAATGAACACCCGCCTGCAGGTGGAGCACCCGGTCACCGAGATGATCACCGGGCTCGACCTCGTCGAGCTGATGATTCGGGTCGCCGCGGGCGAAAAGCTGCCGCTGACGCAGGACCAAGTGAAGCTCAACGGCTGGGCAGTCGAGAGCCGCGTCTACGCCGAGGATCCGACCCGCAACTTCCTGCCCTCGATCGGCCGGCTCACGGTCTACCAGCCGCCGGAGGAGGGCCCGCTCGGCGACGCGATCGTGCGTAACGATACCGGTGTGGAGGAGGGCGGCGAGATCGCGATCCACTACGATCCGATGATCGCCAAGCTCGTCACCTGGGCACCGACCCGGCTGGAGGCGATCGAGGCGCAGGCGACCGCGCTCGACGCCTTCGCCATCGACGGGATCCGCCACAACATCCCCTTCCTCGCCACCCTGATGGCCCATCCGCGCTGGCGCGAGGGCCAGCTTTCCACGGGCTTCATCAAGGAGGAATTCCCGGAGGGCTTCGCCGCCCCCGCGCCCGAGGGGCAGGTCGCCCGGCGGCTCGCGGCGGTGGCGGCGGCGATCGACCACAAGCTCAACATCCGCAAGCGTGGCATCTCCGGCCAGATGCGCGATCCGAGCCTGCTGAGCTTCCAGCGCGAGCGCGTGGTGGTGCTGTCCGGCCAGCGCTTCAACGTCACCGTCGATACGCAGGACGATGATCTCCTCGTCACCTTCGACGACGGCACGGTGGCTGCGGTGCGCAGCGACTGGCGCCCCGGCGCGCCGGTCTGGAGCGGCAGCGTCGGCAACGAGCCGGTGGCGATCCAGGTGCGGCCGCTCCTCAACGGCGTGTTCCTACAGCATGCGGGCGCGGCCGCGGAGGCGCGGGTCTTCACCCGCCGCGAGGCCGAACTCGCCGATCTGATGCCGGTCAAGGAGAATGCCGGCTCCGGCAAGCAGCTCCTTTGCCCGATGCCCGGTCTCGTCAAGCAGATCATGGTCACGGAAGGCCAGGAGGTGAAGAACGGCGAGCCGCTGGCCATCGTCGAGGCGATGAAGATGGAGAACGTGCTGCGCGCCGAGCGCGACGGCACCGTCTCCAAGATCGCCGCCAAGGAAGGCGACAGCCTCGCGGTCGACGCGGTGATCCTAGAATTCGCCTGATCGGCGCGGCGGCCGTCGGTCGACGTGAGCCAGATCCACAACGAGCAGACAAAGCTCCTGGCGACGGGCCTGAACAACGTCGCCGTGGCCTTCGTGGTGATCGGCGGTGTCACGCCGGTCACCGCCCTGAGTTTTGGCGTCGCGAATGCGCCGAAGCTCAGCGTCGGAACCATCGCATTCGCGGCGATTTGGATTTCGACAGCGGCAGGCTTACATTGGATTGCAAGGCGGATCCTCAGGAGCCTTCTGCCGTGAGTTCCGGCGAGATCTTCGTCACCTTCGTGATCCCGGCCGTCGTTCTAACGATGGCCTACGTTGCGATGCTGGCCAATGAGCGCGCGGTGAAGCGCGCTGTCGAGCGCGAGCATCGGACGCCCGGCGAGTAGGCACGCCGCTCGCATCCCTGCCGCGAAAAACCATGCCCCTTTACTTCGCCTACGGCGCCAATATGGACGCCGCCGCCATGGCTCTGCGCTGCCCGGCCTCGCGGCTGATCGGGCGTGGGCGGCTGCCGCGGCACCGCTTCATCATCATGCGCGAGGGCTGGGCCTCCGTGGTGCGCGCCCCCGGTTCGACCGTCTGGGGCGTCTTGTGGGAGCTGGCACTCTCCGATGTGCCCGCCCTCGACCGCTACGAGGGCGTGGCGGGCGGCCTCTACGTGAAGGCCTATCAGCCGATCGTCACCGAGAGCGGCACGAAGCGCGCCCTGATCTATCTCGGCCGCAGCCAAGCCGGCGGCCTGCCGCGGCCGGGCTATCTCGAAGCGGTGCTCGGAGCAGGGCAGGCCGCGCAGTTGCCCGGCCCCTACCTTCAGGAGATCCGCGGCTGGCAGCGCCGGACTCCGGCCTGACCCGCGCGACGCGCAAGGCTGAAAGGCCCTCCTGGCACTGAACCTGCCTCGCGGCTCGCAGACCAAAAGGTCCGTGAGTCAGGTAGGTATCCATGGATTTCGTGAAACCGGCCGAGATGGCCAAGGCGATGAGCGATTCCGGCGTCGTGCGCGCCGAGCTGTCGGTGCGCGACATGCTCGTGCGCGGCATGATGGCCGGCGCGATCCTCGGCATCGCCACCAGCCTCGCCATCACCGGGGCGGTGCAGACCGGTGTGCCGTTTGCGGGCGCGATCATTTTCCCGGTCGGCTTCGTGATGATCGTCTGCCTCGGGCTCGAACTCTGCACCGGCAATTTCGGCATCCTCGGCCTGTCCTTCATGGAGGGCCGCGTCGGCTTCGGACCGATGATGCGCAATTTCGGCTGGAGCTTCCTCGGCAACCTGATCGGCAGCCTGCTCTACGCCGTGCTGCTCGTGATCGCGCTGACGAACTTCTGGCACACCGGCGCGGATGCGAACCCGGTGGCCAAAAAGATCATCGACATCACCCAAGCCAAGACGCTGGCCTACGAGAATCTCGGTACGGCGGGCATGATCACCTGCTTCGTCAAAGCGATGCTGTGCAATTGGATGGTCTGCCTCGGCGTGACGATGTCGATGATGTCGACCTCGACCTTCGGCAAGATCTTCGGGGCGTGGCTGCCGATCTTCCTGTTCTTCGCGCAGGGCTTCGAGCACGCGGTGGTGAACATGTTCATGATCCCGGCGGGCATGATGCTCGGCGCGCCGGTCTCGTTCGAGCAATGGTGGGCGTGGAACCAGATCCCGGTCACGCTCGGCAACTTCGTCGGCGGCGTGCTCTTCATCTCGCTGGCGTGGTATCTCACCTATCGTCCGCAGGCCGCGCGCCGCTCGGAGGCCACGGCGGCCTCCGCCGCCATGGCCACCCGCTAGCCGGAAGCGAGTGCTCCCGGCTCCGACAGGAACCGGGAGTCGCCTCCACCTTGAGCATCGACAGCAAGACGATCCGCGCGGTGATCCGCGGCCGCGTGCAGGGCGTGTCCTACCGCGCCTGGACCAAGAAGCAGGCGGACCGGCACGGCGTCGCGGGCTGGGTGCGTAATCGGCCCGACCGGACCGTGGAGGCCTTGTTCTCCGGTCCGGCCGAGGCGGTCGAGACGTTGCTCGCCGCCTGCCGGCGCGGGCCCTTCGCCGCCCGCGTCGACGGGATCGAGGTGAGCGAGACTGACGCGTTCAAAGGTCAGGGCTTCGAGATCCGAAGCTAGAGCGCCATCCGCGTGCGGTGAAACGGCCAACAGAGGATCGGGTCGAACGGCCGAACGCTCTCAACCCGCAGGCCCGTGAGGGGGCGCGGGTCGAGAGGCGCGGCCTGTTTCGTCCCCGCCGTTCAGGGAGCGTCGAGATGGCTCCGGATGAAGGTCCCCGCGCTCGCGAGGGAGCGCCGCCCGTCGGCGACGTCTTGGTAGAAGAGATGCCAAGCGTGGATCATGCGAGGCCAGATCTCGAGGTGCACGGCGACGTCGGCGGCACCCGCAACCTCCGCGAGCCGCACGGAATCATCGAGAAGCGTTTCAGCGGATCCAACCTGGATCAGCATCGGCGGCAGGCCCGCGAGATCGGCGTTGATCGGCGAGACGAGCGGACCCCGCGCATCGGCGCCGTTCAGGTAGAGGCTCGCCAACTCGGCGAGGTAGGCCCGGCTGAGCAGGGGATCGACCGAGGCCTTGGATTCAAGGCTTGCGCCGGTGAGGGCGAGATCGACCCAGGGCGAACTCAGCCAGAGGCAGCCCGGCAGCGGCAAGCCTGCTTCGCGCAACGACAGGGCCGTCGCGAGAGCGAGACCGCCACCCGCGCTCTCGCCCGCGAGCGCGATCCGTGCCGGTGCGATGCCCGAGGCGAGGAGGAAGCGGTAGCCGGTGAGCGCGTCGTCGAGCGCGGCCGGGAACGGGTGCTCCGGCGCGAGGCGGTAATCGATCGCCAGGGTGCGTGCCCGCGCTTCGCGACCGGCCTGCGCAACCATGTGGCGATGGCTCTTCAGCGATCCGGACACGTAGCCGCCCCCGTGCAGGAACAGAACGACGCGCGCGCCATCGGCCGCGGGCGTGCTTGTCCACTCCGCCGGCACACCCTGAGCGTCGACAGGTTCGACCAGGACATCCGGAGGCAGGCTGTAACTCGCCCCAAGGCTTTCGATCCGGGCGCGCCGCTCAGCGAGTTCGGCAGGTCGCGGATGCGCGGCGAGGCGAGCCCGAATTTCGTCGATGTCGCTCGGCGGCACGTGTCGCTCCCGGTCTGATAACGGGGTGTTGCTTCAACGCCGGATAGGCGACGATGACGGTTGCACCGCCAGGCTAGTAGACGGGCGCCGGCGCGCAACGCACCCCCGCTGGAGGATGCCGTCGGAACTCATGCGGTCTAACTCGAAAGCTGCCCTGTTGCCCGACGAGAGCATCGTCCCGTACGGTGGTTGCCGGCTTTCAGGACGAGGCGCTCGCTGCGTGGCGAGCCTGTCTCGCCGCAGCCGGAGACGATGCGCCCTGATCGGATGCCGCTCTCATCGCCGCGAGGGCTTGCCCCCCGGGCCGCCGGACTGTAGCCGCCGGGACAGATTTCCGACCCCGACCGGCGAGACGACGCCCTGACCATGTGGGACATCCACGCCTTCTCTCCGCTCGATTTCGCGGCGCTCGTCTTCTTCGTGGCGTCCTGGGTCGGCTACAGCTTCGCCGTGGCGCGGCGGCGCGGCGACCGGCTCAGCCTCAGCCAGATCATGAACCGGCAGCGGCGCAACTGGGCGGTCCAGATGATCGCCCGCGACAACCGCGTCGTGGACACCACGATCAACGCCTCGCTGCAGAACGGCACCGCCTTCTTCGCCTCGACCTCGTTGATCGCCCTGGGCTCGGTGCTGACGCTGTCGCGCTCGGGCGACGACGTGCTGAACTTGTTCTCGGCGCTGCCCTTCGGGACCGGCACCACCCGCCAGACCTGGGAGATCAAGGTGGCCGGGCTGGCGATGGTGTTCGTCTACGCCTTCTTCAAGTTCGCCTGGGCCTACCGGCTGTTCAACTACGGCGCGATCCTGATCGGCGCGGTGCCGCCCAAGGGCTCGGGCGCTTCCGAGGAGGTGATGCGTCGCGCGGCCGAGCGGGCCGGCGCCATGAACGTCGCGGCGGGCTCGCATTTCGCGAAAGGACAGCGTGCCTTCCTGTTCGCACTGGCCTATCTCGGCTGGTTCGTGAGCGCGCCGGTGCTGATGCTCGCCACCGCCAGCGTGGTCTGGGTGATGTGGCGGCGCCAGTTCGCCTCGCCGATCCGCGCCGCTCTGCTCGCCGAGGAGGATTTTCATGGTCGATGAGGCCGCGATCGAAGAGACGATGCTGCGCCTCGTGAGCGAGCGCGGGGCGGACAAGACCTGCTGCCCCTCCGAGGTCGCCCGCGCGCTCGGCGGCCCCCATCCCGATGGCTGGAGCCCGCTGATGCAACCGGTGCGGCGCGTCGCCGTGCGGCTGACCAAGGCCGGCCGGGTGCAGATTCTCCGCAAGGGCAAGCCCGTCGCCGACCCGGACGATTTCCGCGGGATCTATCGGTTGAGCCTGCCGCGCCCGTAGCGTCGGCTACGGCGACGGTATTACCGCCTCGGTATAGCCGGCGAGCTTGTAGGCGATCAGGCCGATCCACTCCTTCACGCCGATGTCGAGTTCGCCCAGGCCATCGGAGGCGAAGCTGGCGAAGCGGGTGGCGTCGCGGGGCCAGTTGGTGCGGTAATCGACCGGATAGGCGGTGACGTCGAAACCGGCCTTGCGGAAGCAGCCGACCGCGCGCGGCATGTGCCAGGCCGAGGTGACGAGGAGCCAGCGCTCCCCCGGCTTCGGCTGCACCATCCGTGCGGAAAACACCGCGTTCTCGTGGGTGTTGCGCGATTGCTGCTCCAGGATCAGGCGGTTGCGCGGCACGCCGAGGGTGTCGGCGTAGCGGCTGACGATCTCGGCCTCCGAGACCGCATCCTCGCGCAGGCTGCCGGCGCCCCCCGAAAAGACGAGCCGCGCCTGGGGAAAGCGTCGGGCGAGGTCGGCGAGCGCGATCTCCCGTTCGCCCGCATCGTTCACGGTGATCTGATTGCGGCCGATGGAGGTGTCCGCCTCGACCGCCCCGCCGAGCACGACGATGCCGGCAACCGGCCGCTCGTCATCGGCGAAGGCGGGGAAGCGGTTCTCCAGCGGACCCAGGACCCAGGCCGAGAGCGGCGACAGCCCGGCGGCGAGCAGCCCGAGGAAGCCGGCGCATGCGAGGATCCGCCCGACCCCGCGGCCGAACTCGGTGAAGAGCAACAGGCAGCCGAGGAGGCCGAGCAGGATCAGGAAGTTCGACGGCGTCAGGACGAAGAAGATCAGCTTCGAGAGCGGGAAGAACATCGCCTTCTTTCGTCCGGAATGGGCTGCGGCACGCGTCACGGTCTGGCCTCCGCCGCCACGCGTCAGGTGAGCGGCAGCGACAGAACCGCCGAGGAGGCGGGGCGTTGCGCGAGCCCTTCGAGCCAGCGGCGGATGTTCGGCCGCTCCTCCCGCTCCAGGGGCAGCTGGAACCAGCGATGGGCTGCGAGCCCCACGGCGATGTCGGCGATGCTGAAGGTCTCGCCCGCCACGAAGGGCGTGTCCGCGAGATGCCGGTCGAGCAGAGCGGCGCAGCGCTCGGAATTGGCCCGCGACGCCTCGACCACCCGCGGGTCGCGCTTCTCGGGGGCGACGCGCACGAGTTGGAGGAAGGCGTCGCGCATCGCCGGGGTGAAGGCGGTGGCCTGCCAGTCGAGCCACTGATCGATGAGCGCGCGGGCGTGCGGCGCCTCCGGCAGCGCCAGCGGCCCACCATGGGCGTGGGCGAGGTAGCGCAGGATCGCGTTCGACTCCCACAGGACGAAGCCGTCCTCCTCGAGCGTCGGCACGAGGCCGTTGGGGTTGAGCGCGCGGTAGGACGCATCACCGACGATGCCGTGGGCGCCGCCCGCCTCGATATGCTCGTAGGCCAGCCCCAGTTCGTCGAGCGCCCAGAGCGCCTTCTGGACGTTTCCGGAGCTTGCGCGCCCCCACAGCTTCAGCGTCATCGCTCGTCCTAGTCGTCGCATCCCGGGGGATAGGGGTGAACGCCCCCGCTTGGATCGGTCACCTGCCACGCGCCGTCCGATTCCTCCAGATAGCCCGGCCCCGCCGGCACCTTGCCGTGGCCACCGGGGATGTCGAGGACGTAGAGCGGTTGGGCCAAGCCTGACAGGCGCCCGCGCAGGTGCCGCATCAGCGCCTGCCCCTCGGAAAGCTCCGTGCGCAGATGGCCGGTACCCGGCGCGAGGTCGCCGTGGTGGAGGTAGTAGGGCTTGATGCGGTTCTCGACGAAGCACCGCATCAGGGCTTCCAGCGTGGCCGCATCGTCGTTGACCCCGCGCAGGAGCACGCTCTGGCTCACCATCGGCAAGCCGGCATCGACGAGCCGGGCAATGGCCGCCCGCGCGGCCGGCGTGAATTCCCGCGGGTGGTTGGCGTGGAGCGCCACGAACACCGCGCCGGGAAATTTTTTGAGAGCAGCGACCACATCCGCATCCACGCGGGCCGGCTCCACCACCGGCACGCGGGTGTGGAAGCGTAAGACCCGCACATGCGGGATCGCACCGAGTTCCGCGGCGATGTCTGCAAGCCGCCGGGGCGAGAGGGCGAAGGGATCGCCCCCCGTGACCACCACCTCCCAGATCTCGGGATGGTCGGCGATGTAGCCGAAGGCCGCCGCCAGCTCCGCCTCGCTCAGCGAGCCGTGGCCGGCGGGTCCGACGCGCTCTCGGCGGAAGCAGAACCGGCAATAGACCGGGCAGACATGAAGCGGCTTGAGCAGCACCCGGTCGGGATAGCGGTGGACGATGCCCGGGACGGGCGCATGCGCGTCGTCGCCGATCGGGTCGGCGCGCTCTTCGACCCGCGTCTCGATCTCCTCGGCACGCGGTACGAACTGGCGGGCGATCGGGTCATGGGGATCGTCCCGGTCGATCAGCTCGGCCATGTCCGCCGTCACCGAGACGGCGTAGCGCGCCGCGACCCGCTCCAGGGCCGGGAGCGCCTCGGCCGGCAACAGCCCGGCGCGAGCCAGCGCCGTCGTGCTCTTCAAGGCAGCGCTCACCGCGACCGGCCCCGCGCGACCGGCGTCCAGATCACGTCGTCGATGCGCGGCGCGCCGGTGGCCAGCATCACCAGCCGGTCGAAGCCTAGCGCGATGCCGCTCGCCGCCGGCATCATGGCCAGCGCCTCCAGAAACTCCTCGTCGATGGGGTAGCGCTCGCCGTAGACGCGGGCCTTCTCCGCCATCTCCGCCTCGAAGCGGCGACGCTGCTCGGCCGGGTCGGTGAGTTCGCCGAAGGCGTTGGCGAGTTCGACGCCGCAGGCATAGAGTTCGAACCGCTCGGCCACGCGCGGATCGCGCGGGCTCGGTCGCGCCAGCGCCGCCTCGCTCACCGGATACTCGCACAGGATGGTCGGGCGCCCTTGCCCGAGATGCGGCTCGATCAGCCCGACGAGGACGCGGCTGAACAGGTCGGCCCAGGTGTCGTCCGGCGCGACGCGAAGCCCGCGGGTCATCGCCGCGTCGGCCAGCGTATCACGGTCGGTCGCCCCGTCGGCAGAGACCGTGGCGAGGAGATCGATCGCGGCGTAGCGGTGGAACGCCTCGGCCAGGGTCAGCCGCTCGAAGGCTGCGAACGGATCCGCCTCGCGCCCGCGGAACGTCAGGCGCTTCACCCCTGCCGTCTCGGCGGCGAGCGCCAGCAACGCCGCGCCATCCTGCATCAGCGCGTCGTAGTCCGTTCCGGCACGATACCATTCGAGCATCGTGAATTCGGGATGGTGCAGGGCGCCGCGCTCGCGGTTGCGGAAGACGTGGGCGAGGCTGAACAGGCGCGGCTCGCCCGCCGCGAGCAGCTTCTTGCAGGCGAATTCCGGCGAGGTGTGCAGGTAGAGCGGCTCGCGGCCGCCATCGGGCAGGATCGCCTCCGTTGCGAAGGCGGAGAGATGCGCCTCGTTGCCCGGCGAGACCTGGAGCGCCGCCGCCTCCACCTCCACGAAATCCGCGTCGGAAAACCAGGCGCGGAACGCCGCGAGGATGCGGTTGCGGGTCAGCAGCAGCGGCCGGCGATCCGCATGGAGGCCGGGATGCCACCAGGGCGAGGAGTCGTGACTCACGCGAAAACAGCCTCCGGCTGGCAACCGAGCCGCGGATAGGGTAGGGCCTCGCGGATGATTCCGCTCGCCCGGCCGAGACGCCGGTGAAGAGCCGCCGTTCTCGTCAAGCCAAGGTCCACGCTCGTGAAAGTGATTGCCAGTACCCTTCGCAAGGGCAACGTCGTCGACAAGGACGGCAAGCTCTACGTCATCCTGACGGCTGAGAACATCCACCCCGGCAAGGGTACGCCGGTGACGCAGCTCGACATGCGCCGCATCACCGACGGCGTGAAGATCTCCGAGCGCTACCGCACCACCGAGCAGGTGGAGCGCGCCTTCGTCGAGGATCGCGACCACACCTTCCTCTACCAGGACGGTGAGGGCTACCACTTCATGAACCCCGAGAACTACGAGCAGCTCGCGGTTCCCGAGGACGTGGTCGGCGATGCCGCTCCCTACCTGCAGGAGGGCATGGTGGTGACGCTCTCGACCCATAACGGCGTGCCGCTGGCGATCGAGCTGCCGCAGCGCGTGACGCTCGAGATTGTCGAGACCGAGCCGGTGACCAAGGGTCAGACCGCCTCCTCGTCCTACAAGCCGGCGATCCTTTCCAACGGCGTGAAGACCAGCGTCCCGCCGCACATCACCACCGGCACCCGCGTCGTCATCATGACGGCGGACGGCGCCTACGTGGAACGCGCCAAGGACTGATCCTACGGCGGGGCCGCGGTGCCTTCCGCGGCCTCGTAGCAGAGCTGGGACAGGCTCTGCGCCCTCGCGCGCTGCTCGGCCGAGTAGGGCTTGCCCGAACCCCACAGGCCCTCCCGCCGCAGGGCGTCCGCGGTGCAGCGGGCGGCGATCCGGCAGGCCTGCGGCTCGCCGCCGGTGCGGGTGCAGTTCGCCGCGTAATCCTTGCGGAAGCCTGCGAGTCCCGCCTTCGGGTGCGGCCCCGTCAGTGTCACGAGGCCGGTGAACAGGGCGAGTAGCACCGGCTGGTGCACGAGATAAACCGCAAGGCTGTGCCGCCCGGCCAGCACCGCCCCGCGCGCCGCGCCGTTCCGGGCGCGCCATCGCACGATCGCGGATCCGGCCAATCGCGGCCGCGCGATCCGGGCCAGCGCGATCCCCGCCAGCACCACTCCGAACCAGGGAAACAGCGGCACCCAGTCGTTGGTGTCCGGCAGGCCCCGGCCGAGGCCGAGAAAGTAGAGCGCCGGTGCGTCGAGCAGCGGATGCGCCACGACCTGCGGCGCCAGCATCACCGCGGCGGCGGCGAGCGCCGTGACCGGGACCGGCAGGAACACGAAGGGCAGTCCGAGCAGGCTGGAGGCGGCGATGCAGTGCAGGATGCCGAAGAAGATGTAGCTCTGCGGGAAGGCGATCCGCGTCGCCGCCGTGATGAGGAGCGCCGCTCCGCCGATCCGCGCGAGCCGCCACAGGAAGGGCCGCCAGCGCACGCCGCCGCCATTGGCGAGCACGAGGCCGATGCCCACCAGCAGCAGGAATGAACCGGCGATGAGATGGGCCGCCACCCGCCCCGGCGGTGTCAGCGCGAGGTTCTGCGGCGTGAGCTGCAGGAAGCCGAGATCCCACAGCCCGTGATAGGTCGCCATCGCGGCGAGCGCCGCGCCTCGGGCGAGGTCGAGGGCATCGATCCGCCGGCCCGGCGGGGGCGGAGAGGACGGGGAGGAGGCAGGCATGGCCGCGCCCTATCACCGTTCGCCGTTTCGCGCGAAGGACGCGAGGCGGCCGGTGCCTGCCGATCGGGCAGCCTTGCAGCCATTCGAATCAGGCGTGGAAGCGTCGCATTTTTCTCCTGCGACAGCCCGCGCAGGCGTAACCCCTTGCATGGCCACGCTCTCTCGCGCGGCATCGGCCGTCGGCGCGATCCGGCGGGGCGCCGGCCCGCCGTCAATCGGATGCGGCATTGTCGCCATGCATCCGAAAAATGATCATTTGAGGTGTCCCGTTGCCGGCCAAACGGGCTTTCCGCGTAATCTGACTTTGTTAACGTAGCTTCGGAATTGCGCCGCGCGATTCGGCACGGGTTGCTTACATGTCGAACGATCACGAACTGAGTGCCGTCCAACTCCGCATGCCGGATACGCGAGGCCGGGCGATGGAGCGGGAGAGCGAGGACGAGCGGCCGGCCGAACTCGTGGAGATCGCCGGGCGCATCAAGTGGTTCGACGTCTCGAAGGGGTTCGGCTTCATCGTGCCGGATGACGGTTCGGCGGACGTTCTCCTGCACATCACCTGCCTTCGCCGGGACGGGCATCAGGCCGCGAGCGAGGGCGCGCGGATCGTGGTCGAGGCGACGCGGCGGGAGCGCGGCTGGCAGGCGTTCCGCGTAGTCTCGCTGGATCAGTCCACCGCGCTTCACCCTTCCGAACTGCCGATGGCCCGCACCCACGTCACCGTGACGCCGACGAGCGGCCTGGAGGTCGCGGTGGTGAAGTGGTTCAACCGCCTGCGCGGCTTCGGCTTCCTCAGCCGGGGCGACGGGACGCCGGACATCTTCGTCCACATGGAGACCCTGCGCCGCTACGGCATCGCCGAGCTGAAGCCGGGCGAGCAGGTGCTGGTGCGCTACGGCGACGGCTCGAAGGGTGCTATGGCGGCGGAAGTCCGCCTCGTCGACGGGGCGCTTCCGGCTTCCCATTGACGGTGACCCGCGTGCCCGTGCTTCCCTCCGCCTCCAAGTTCCTGCGCCTCGCCGCCTGCCTCGCCGCGCTGGCGGCCCTGCCGGCGCCGCCCTCGTTCGCGCAGGATGCGGCCCCCGCCGCGCAGGCGGCGACCGAGCCGCTCGGCATCGTCGGCAAGAGCGGCCGCCACGCCTTCCAGGTGGAGGTGATGCGGACCGATGCGCAGCGCGCCAAGGGGCTGATGTTCCGCCGCTCCATGGCCGCCGACCACGGCATGCTGTTCGACTTCGAGCGGCCGGCGCCGGCCACCATGTGGATGAAGAACACCTACCTGTCGCTCGACATGGTGTTCATCCGCTCCGACGGCTCGATCGCACGGATCGCCGCCGACACCGAGCCGCTCTCGACCAAGGTCATCTCCTCGGGCGAGCCGGTGCTCGCAGTGCTCGAACTCAACGCCGGAACCGCGGCCAAGCTCGGCATCCGCGCGGGCGACCGGGTCGAGCACGCGATGTTCAAGCGCTGATCCCCGCCATGGCCCCGGAGACCGAGGATCCGGCCGGGGTCTGGGACGCTTCGCTGCGCGCCGCCGCTCTCTTCGCCGCCGATCCGCACGGCCTCGGCGGCGTCATCTTGCGAGCCGGAGCGGGCCCCGTGCGCGACCGCTGGCTCGATCACCTGCGCGGGATGCTCGCCGGCCCGGTCCGGCGGATGCCGCCGGGAATCGCCGACGACCGGCTGATCGGCGGGCTCGACCTGCCCGCCACCCTCCGCGCCGGCCGTCCGGTGATCCAGCGCGGGCTGCTGGCGGAGGCCGATGGCGGGGTCGTCGTCGTGCCGATGGCCGAGCGCCTGGAGCGCGGCACCGTCGCCCGGCTCGCGGCGGCCCTCGATACCGGAACGCTGGCGCTGGAGCGCGACGGCCTCGCCGCGCGGCTGCCCGCCCGCTTCGGCCTCGTGCTGCTCGACGAGGGCCAGGAGGACGAAACGGTCGCCGAGGCGCTCGCCGACCGCCTCGCCCTGCGCATCGACCTGAGCGGCGTGAGCCTGCGGGAGGCGAGGTTCCCTTTGGAAGAAGTGCCGCTTCTCTTCCACGTTCGTGGAGACGGGGGCGGCGATCCGCTTGCTCCGGAGACCGATGCCGCCTCGGCGGCACCCTCCCGTTCGTTCCTGAACCACCCCGAGCCTGAGCCCGACCCCACCGGGAGAAGGGCGCAGCCGACGGGCGATCCGATCGCCACCCTCTGCGCCGTCGCGGAGGCGTTCGGCATCGCCTCGCTGCGGGCGCCGCTCCTCGCCCTGCGGACCGCCCGGCGGATCGCGGCGGCATCCGGCCGCGAAGGGCCGGAGGGGGCGGACCTGATGGAGGCCGCCCGCCTCGTCCTGGCGCCCCGGGCGACGCGCCTGCCGGCCCCAGCGCAGCCGGAGACGGAGGAAGCGGCAGAGCCGCCGCCGCCCCCGCCGCCGGATGCGGATCGGCCGCCCGAGGACGCGGCCGAAGAAGCGGACAGCGCGGCGCAGGCGCCCGACGAGGTCGTGCTCGACGCCGTCCGCGCCGCCCTCCCGAAAGACCTGCTGGTGCGGCTCCTCGCCGGCGGTCCGCCGCTGCGCGCCGCTCCGGCCGGGCGGATGGGCGCCGCCTCCGCCTCGCCGCTCTCCGGCCGTCCGGTCGGCAGCTGGCCCGGCGATCCGCGCCGCGGGCGGCTCGACCTGATCGCGACCCTGCGCGCCGCCGCCCCCTGGCAGCGCCTGCGCCGAGCCGGAACGGATCCGCGGTGCATCGCCGTCACCCCCGAGGATTTCCGGATCCGCCGGCTCAAGCGGCGCAGCGAGACCACGACGATCTTCTGCGTCGATGCCTCCGGCTCGGCGGCGCTGGAGCGGCTGGCCGAGGCGAAGGGCGCCGTCGAACTGCTGCTGGCCGAGGCCTATGTCCGGCGCGACCGCATCGCCCTCGTCGCCTTCCGCGGGACGGGCGCCGAGACCGTGCTGCCGCCGACCCGCTCCCTGGTGCGGGCCAAGCGCGTGCTGGCCGGCCTTCCGGGCGGGGGCGGCACGCCGCTCGCTGCCGGACTCGACGCCGCCGCAATCCTGGCGCTCGGCGTCCGGCGCTCCGGCGGAAGTCCCGTGATCGTCCTGCTCACCGATGGGCGGGCCAACGTCGCTCGCTCCGGCCTCGGCGGAAGGGCGCTGGCCGGCGAGGAGGCGCTCTCGGCCGCCCGCCTGCTGCGGGCGCAGGCCTTGCCCACCCTCGTGATCGATACCGGTGCTCGGCCCGACGGCGCGCGCCGCCTCGCCGAGGCGGCGCAGGCGCGCTACTGTCCGTTGCCCCACGCCGATGCGGGCAGCGTCAGCGCGGCGGTGCGCGCCGCCACGGCCTGAGGCAGCCGGCGACGACATTCGGGGCGACATTCGGGACGCGACTCGGATCGTCGCCGGGCGCATCGATGACGAGTCCGGCCGATGTCGCTGCAACAAGGAAAGCGGACCTTGCCCTTGCCCTACGACGACCGGCCGGATTGGGAACGCGACGGCCGCGATTGGCCGCACCGCGCCGCGAGCCGCTTCGTCGAGGCCGCGGGCCTGCGCTGGCACGTGCAGGAATTCGGCGATCGGCAAGCGCCCAGCCTCCTGCTCCTGCACGGCACCGGGGCCGCGACCCATTCCTGGCGCGGGCTGGCGCCGCTCTTTGCACAGAGGTTCAGGGTGGTCGCACCCGATCTGCCGGGCCACGGCTTCACCGATCCGCTGCCGCCCCGCCGCCTGTCCCTGCCGGGCATGGCCGAGGCGGTGGGCGGCCTCACCGCGGCTCTCGGCCTGACGCCGCGCCTCGCCATCGGCCATTCGGCCGGCGCCGCCGTGCTGGCCCGGATGTGCCTCGACCGGCGCATCGCCCCGGACCTTCTCGTGGCGATCAACGGCGCTCTGACGCCGTTTCCGGGCTTTGCCAGCTTCCTCTTCCCCGGCATCGCCCGGATGCTGTTCCTGAACCCTGTCACCCCGAAACTCTTTGCCTGGAGCGCCGACCGGGCGGCGGTGCGCCGGCTCATCGACGGCACCGGCTCGCGCCTCGACCCGCAGGGACTGGACCTCTACCGGCGACTCTTCACCCGCGCCGGCCATGTTTCGGGGGCGCTCGGCATGATGGCGAACTGGGATCTCCCGGCGCTCGCCCGCGACCTGCCGCGGCTCGACACCCGCACGCTGCTGGTCGTCGGCGGCGACGACAAGGCGATCAAGCCGGAGGACGCCTTCGCGCTCCGCGCGCGTCTGCCGAGCGCCCGCGTCGAACTGCTGCGTGGGCTCGGCCACCTCGCCCACGAAGAGGCGCCGGAGCGGGTGGCGGAGATCGTTCTCGCCGAAGCCGCGACGGCGCAGGCGTCGCCGGCCTGAGACACCTCTTGCGTTGCTGGAAATCCCAGCCATAGTGTCAACGTATGTTGACACTCGCCGTCAAGCCGATGGACGCGCACGGCCCCGATGCCCGGCCGCACGCGGTGGTGATCGGCTCCGGCTTCGGCGGGCTGGCGGCGGCGGTTCGCCTCGGCGCGCGCGGCTACCGCGTCACCGTTCTGGAACGGCTCGACCAGCCGGGCGGCCGCGCCCGCGTCCACCGGCAGGACGGCTTCACGTTCGATGCCGGGCCGACCATCGTCACCGCGCCGTTCCTGTTCGAGGAACTGTGGCGCCTGTGCGAACGGGAGATGCACGAGGACGTCACCCTCGTGCCGATGCAGCCGTTCTACCGCATCCGCTTCGAGGACGGCGAGAGCTTCGCCTATAGCGGCGACCGCGCGGCCATGCGGGCGGAGGTCGCCCGCTTCTCGCCGGACGACGTGGCCGGCTACGAGCGCTTCATGGCCCACAGCGAGGCGGTGTGCCGGCTGGGCTTCGAGGAACTCGGCCATGTCCCGTTCGGCAGCCTCGGCTCGATGCTGCGCATCGCGCCCGACCTCCTGCGACTCTCCGGCCATCGCAGCGTCTACGACGTGGTCGCCCGATTCATCCGCGACGAGCGGCTGCGCACCATCTTCAGCTTCCATCCGCTGCTCATCGGCGGCAACCCGTTTCGCGCCAGCGGGATCTACTGCCTCATCGCCCATTTGGAACGGCAATGGGGCGTTCATTTCGCCATGGGCGGCACCGGGCGGCTGGTGGACGGGCTCTGCGGGCTGATCCGGGGGCAGGGCGGGACGATCCGCTGCGGCGCGGAGGTGTCGCGCATCCGCGTCGAGGGCAAGGCCGCGACCGGTGTCGTGCTGGCGGGCGGCGAGGCCATCCCCGCAAACGTCGTCGTCTCGAACGCCGATTCCGCCTTCACCTACGGCACGCTGCTGGGCGGCACGACCCGGCGCTGGAGCGCGCGACGGCTCGCACGGGCCGCGTCCTCCATGGGCCTGTTCGTCTGGTACTTCGGCACCCGGAGAAAGTACCCGGAGGTCGATCACCACATGATCCTGATGGGCCCGCGCTACCGCGGCCTGCTTCAGGACATCTTCGACCGCAAGCACTTGGCGGACGATTTCAGCCTCTACCTCCACCGCCCGACCGCGACCGACCCGCTGCTCGCCCCGCCCGGGCACGACGCCTTCTACGTCCTCGCTCCGGTGCCGAACCTCGCCGGCGGCCAGGACTGGGCGCGGCTCGCCGAACCGTACCGGCAGAGGATCGCCCGCTTCCTCGAAGACGCGGTGCTGCCGGGGCTCTCCGCCGCTCTCGTCACCTCGCGGGTGACGACGCCGCAGGACTTTTCCGACGACTTCCTGAGCTTCCGCGGCTCGGGCTTCGGGCTGGAGCCGGTGCTGACGCAATCGGCGTGGTTCCGCCCGCACAACCGCTCCGAGGACGTGGCCAACCTCTTCCTCGTCGGCGCGGGGACGCATCCCGGCGCCGGTCTGCCGGGGGTGCTGTCCTCGGCCCGTGTCCTCGATACCGTGGTGCCGGATGCCCGTGTTCGCGCTTGACCCCTCCGCCGCCATCAGGGCGACCCTCGCCGACGATCTGGCCGCCTGCCGCACGGCGATCCGCGCCGGCTCGAAGAGCTTCTACGCGGCCTCGATGCTGCTGCCGCCCTCGGTGCGGGTGTCGGCCTACGGCCTCTACGCCTTCTGCCGCCTCTCCGACGATGCGGTGGACGAGGCGGGGGGCCACCGCGGCGCGGCCGTGGCCCGGCTGGAGCGGCGCCTGACGGCGGCGCTCGCCGGCCGCCCCGACAACCACCCCGCCGACCGGGCGCTCGCCGAGGTCATCGCACGCCACGCCATCCCCGAGGCGCTGCCGCGGGCGCTTCTCGAAGGGCTCGCCTGGGATGCGCAGGGCCGGCGCTACGACACCCTGTCGGATCTGGCGGCCTATGCCGCCCGCGTCGCGGGGGCGGTGGGGGCGATGATGACCCTGGTGATGGGGGTGCGTGACGGGCCTGCGCTCGCCCGCGCCTGCGATCTCGGCGTCGCCATGCAGTTCACCAACATCGCCCGCGATGTCGGCGAGGATGCCCGTGCCGGGCGCCTCTACCTGCCGCGGGCGTGGCTCGACGAAGCGGGCGTCGATGAGCGCACCTTCCTTGCCGATCCCCGTCTCAGCCCCGGCCTGCAACGGGTGGTCGCCGGCCTGCTCGCCGCCGCCAACGGGCTCTACGCCCGCGCGGAGCCCGGCATCGCCGCGCTCCCGCTGCGGTGCCGCCCGGCGATCCGGGCCGCCGGCACGATCTACGCGGAGATCGGCCGCGCGGTGGAGGCGAACGGGCTCGATTCGGTGACCCGCCGCGCCCGCGTGAGCGGCGCCCGCAAGGCCGGCCTCCTCACCGGTGCGCTCCTGCCCACGGGCCGGCGGCGGGGCCTCTCCGCGCCGCCGCTCCCCGAGACGGCCTTCCTCGTGGAGGCGGTGCTGAGCCACCCGCTCCCGGCCGCGCATCGCCCGCCGCCCTGGTGGGATTTCTCCGGACAAGTCGTGCGCGTGCTCGATCTCATCGAGGCGCTGGAGGAGCGCGACGCCTTCCGCCGCTCGGCACCGTCCTGAGGGGAGGCCGGTCGTTCCGGGGCGTCCTTACCTCAAGCCGCCGGCCTCGACGATGAACGTGGCCACTCGGTCCGCGCCGTGCCCCTCGCGCAGCGAGGCGAAAACGTAGGGCCGCGTGCCGCGCATCCGCTGCGTGTCGGATTCCATCACCGAGAGGTCGGCGCCGACGAGCGGAGCGAGGTCGGTCTTGTTGACGATGAGCAGGTCCGAGCGGGTGATGCCGGGGCCGCCCTTGCGCGGGATCTTCTCCCCGCCCGCCACGTCGATGACGTAGAGGGTGATGTCGGCCAGTTCCGGCGAGAAGGTCGCCGCGAGGTTGTCGCCGCCGGACTCGATCAGAACGAGGTCGAGCTTCGGGAAACGACGGCGCATCTCGGCCACCGCCGCAAGGTTGATCGAGGCATCCTCACGGATCGCCGTGTGCGGGCAGCCGCCGGTCTCGACGCCGAGGATGCGCTCCTCGGGCAGCGCCCCGGCCACGGTGAGGATGCGGGCATCCTCCTTGGTGTAGATGTCGTTGGTGATCGCGCAGATCTCGTAACGGTCGCGGAAGCGGCGGCAGAGCTGCTCCATCAGCGCCGTCTTGCCGGAACCGACAGGTCCGCCGATGCCGACGCGCAGGGGTCCGTTCAGGGATGCCATTGGGCCAGACGATTCCTCAGGAGCGGAAGATGCGGGAGTACTGCGTCTCGTGCCGGAAGGAACCGAGATCGAGCCGCAGGGTGGCGCTGCCGAGCGCGTCGCGATCGGCCGCGTGCAGGGTCTCGGCGAGCGCGGCGACGCGGGGCGTGAGCGACGCGAGCACGGCCGTGCCGGCACTCTGGCCGACGGGGGCGACCCGCAGGGCGGCCGAGACGAGGTTCTGGACGAAGGCGAGGCCATAGGCCGCCACCGTCGCCTCGCGCGCGACACCGTGCGCGCCCGCCGCCGCGCCGACGGCGACCGGATAGGCGAGCCGGCCTTCGAGCCGGGCCGAGACCTCGGCGAGGGCGGGGCAGGGCCAGGCCTGAAGCGTCGCGTCGAGGAAGCTGCGGCCCTGCTGGCTGGTTTCGAGATGAAGCTCGCGGGAGGGTGCGAGCGCCAGGGCGAGATCGTTGATCGCGACGAGGTCCGCATCGTCGCGGGCGGTGACCGCGCGGTGGGCGCAGGCACAGAGGATCATGTCGTTGCGGCCGGCGCCCCGTTCCAGCACGTCGGAGAGCCAGTCGGCGAGCGTGGCGGCGTCGCGCACGTCGCCGCACTCCACCGCCCATTCGAGCCCGTGCGAATAGGCAAAGGCGCCGACCGGATAGGTCGGCGAGAGCCACGCCATCAGCCTGAGGGCGTCAGTCATGGACGTGGTGATGCGCGTGCGCATGGCCGTGCCCGTGGCCCTGGGCATGTCCGCCGGCATAGGCGCCGCCTTCCGGCCGGAACGGCCGCGTCACCGGCTCGGCGCGGCCGCCCAAGCCCCGCACCATCTCGGCAAGCACGTGGTCGTGGGCGATCCAGACCGCATCCTCGCCGATTTCGGCGGGGATGTGCCGGTTGCCGATGTGCCAGATCAGCCGCTTGAGGGCGAGCGGGGAGGGCGCGCGGATCTCGAGCAACGCCTCGGGGGCCGCCTCGACCCAGATGAGCCGCCCATCCTCCAGCGCCAGGGCGTCGCCGTCATCCAGCACGGTCGCCTCGCCGAGGTCGAGCAGGAAGGCGGTGCCGCCGACGCCGCGCATCGCCATGCGGCGGCGGTGGCGATCGTTCGAGTCGAGCACGATGCGGTCGACGATCTCGCCGGAGCCGAGACGGTCGCGGCGGATGACGCGGGTGGCGCGGATCATGCCCGGTGCTTCCACCAGCCCTCGCCGCGGATCACGTCGTCACCGTAGGGGTCGGGGAAGAACCCGCCGCGCAACACCTCGTCCTCGGTGAACGGGCAAGAACCGGAAAAGCTGTCGTCGAACAGGGCACTCTCCAAGACGGCGCGTGCCTTGGCGGCTGGATAGGCAGCGGCAACCATGACCGGCACGGCAGGGCGAAGACTCGGATTCTGCCTCAAGAGGCGCTCGACACAATGCCGCTGGATGTCGATCGTCGCCGCCCAAGAATGACCGCGCAGGTCAACCTGTTCTGCCCAGCGCAGCAACCCGGTGAGAATGACCTCAAGCCGCGCCTGCAACTCCCGCCCCTGCTCGGCCGCCAGTTCGCTGACGACCGCCGACAGATGGTCGAAATCGAGGGCGTCGATCCGCTCTTCGCGGAGCGCGCGCGCCTGGGCATCAGCCCAGGCCGCGAGGTCGGCACCGTAAAGTTCGCTCGATGGCATGGATATGGGGCTGGGCATCGGGGCGAGGATTCAGGGAACGGATCAGGGTAGGAAATCGGGATCGAGGATCTGCGCCAGGGTGAAGGACAGCTCGTCTGGAAAGGCGGCCTCGTCGATCCCGGTCTCCTGAGCGGCGCGACGCACCGCGTCGCGATACGTCTCCGCTAGGATCTCTGCCGGATAGCCGCGAAGGCTCGGGCTTCGCTGGGTCAACCGCTCGATATCCCGCCGCTGATTTCGAAGGGTGATGCGCCAACTCACGGTCGCCCGCTCCGGCTGAACCTTGAACTTGAGCAGGTGGACGATCAGCACGCTCAGATGCGACTCGATCGCCGCTCGCTGGCTCCGTCCCAAAAATTCGACCTCGTCGATCAGATTCTCGATGTCGAGCGCGCTCCGCTCGCGCGTTGCCATTGCCTGGGCCTGCCCGCGGGCCCAGGCGTAAAAATCCGTCTCGTAGAGATCGGCCGCCGGGGGCGGCTTCAGCGCGGCCTTGGTCATCGGGGATCTCCTCTACCCGGCCGATGATAGCTCAGAACAGGAAATACCGCTGCGCCATCGGCAGAACTTCTGCCGGCTCGCAGACCAGCAACTCACCGTCGGCGCGCACGTCGTAGGTCTCGGGGTCGATCTCGATCACCGGGGTCGCGTCGTTGAGGATCATGCTCTTCTTCGAGATGCCGCCGCGCACGTTCTCCACCGCGACGAGCTCCTTCGAGATCCGCAGCCGCTCCTTCAGTCCGTCCTCGACCGCCGCCTGCGAGACGAAGGTGAGCGCGGTGGCGAACGGCGCGCGGCCATAGGCACCGAACATCGGGCGGTAATGCACCGGCTGCGGCGTCGGGATCGAGGCGTTGGGGTCGCCCATCGGCGCGGTGGCGATCATGCCGCCCTTGAGCACGAGATCGGGCTTCACGCCGAAGAAGGCGGGCGTCCACAGCACGAGGTCGGCGAGCTTGCCCGGCTCCACCGAACCGATATGGCGCGACACGCCGTGGGCGATGGCCGGGTTGATCGTGTACTTCGCCACGTAGCGCCGGGCGCGCAGGTTGTCGTTGCCCGAGGCGTCGCCCGGCAGGGCGCCGCGCTGGCGCTTCATCTTGTCCGCCGTCTGCCACGTGCGGATCACGACCTCGCCGACGCGGCCCATGGCCTGGCTGTCGGAGGACATCATCGAGAGCGCGCCGATGTCGTGCAGGATGTCCTCGGCCGCGATGGTCTCCTTGCGGATGCGGCTCTCGGCAAAGGCGAGGTCTTCCGGGATCGACGGGTCGAGATGGTGGCACACCATCAGCATGTCGAGATGCTCGTCGATGGTGTTCTTCGTGAAGGGCCGCGTCGGGTTCGTCGACGACGGGAGCACGTTGGCCAGCCCCGCCACGCGCATGATGTCCGGCGCGTGGCCCCCGCCCGCGCCCTCGGTATGGAAGGCGTGGATGGTGCGGCCTTTGAAGGCGGCGATCGTGTCCTCGACGAAGCCCGATTCGTTGAGCGTGTCGGTGTGGATCATGACCTGTACGTCGAAGGCGTCGGCCACCGACAGGCAGGTGTCGATCGCGGCGGGCGTCGTGCCCCAATCCTCGTGCAGCTTCATCGCGCAGGCGCCGGCACGGATCATCTCCTCCAGCGCACCCGGCACCGAGGCATTGCCCTTGCCGGCGAAGGCGAGGTTCATCGGGAAGGCGTCGGCCGCCTCGATCATCCGGGCGATGTGCCAGGGCCCCGGGGTGCAGGTGGTGGCGAAGGTGCCGTGCGCCGGCCCGGTGCCGCCGCCCAGCATCGTGGTGACGCCGGAGCAGAGCGCCTCCTCGATCTGCTGCGGGCAGATGAAATGGATGTGGCTGTCGAAGCCGCCGGCCGTGAGGATCTTGCCCTCGCCCGCGATCACCTCGGTGCCGGGACCGACGACGATGTCGACGCTTCCCTGGATGTCGGGGTTGCCGGCCTTGCCGAGCCGGACGATTCGCCCGGCGCGGATGCCGACATCGCATTTCACGACGCCCCAATGGTCGAGCACCACCGCGTTGGTGATGACGGTATCGACCGCGCCCTCTGCGTTGGTGACCTGCGACTGGCCCATGCCGTCGCGGATCACCTTGCCGCCGCCGAACTTCACCTCCTCGCCGTAGACCGTGAAATCGCGCTCGACTTCGATCTCGAGGCTGGTATCGGCGAGGCGGATGCGGTCGCCGGTCGTCGGCCCGAACATGTCGGCATAGGCGGCGCGGGGCAGGCGGGCGGACATGGCAGAGGCTCGAATCGTGGGTCGGTCGATGGGGGAAGCAGGGTTGGTGCCGGAAGCGGCGAGCGGCCGCTCCGGTCAGCCCGCCGGTCCGGGCGGCGGTGCACCGGCGGCCGGCGCGGCCTCCGCGGGGGGAGGCTTGTCCGGACCCGGCGGCGGCGCCTTCGGGCGCTTCTTGCGCACCACCTTCTTCACCTTGACGACGGGCTTGCGCGCCACGCGGGTGCGCATGTCCTGGAGCATCTCGAGCTGAATCTGCTGGATCTCGGCGAGCCGCTGCCACTGCTTGGTGACGAGGTGATCCATCTTCTCGTGCAGATGCCGGATCTCGAGCTCCGCCTTCAGGTTGACCCGGTAGTCGTTGTTCGAGCGCAGCCGGTCCTTCTTGTCCTGCCGGCTCTGGCTCATCATGATGATCGGTGCCTGGATCGCCGCGAGGCAGGACAGGACGAGGTTGAGCAGGATGAACGGGTAGGGATCGAACGCCTTCAGTTCCCCCATGATGACGTTCACCGCCATCCAGGCGACCAGCACCAGAGCGAAGCTGATCAGGAAGGCCCAGGATCCGCCGAAGGCGGCGAGCCCGTCCGAGACCTGTTCGCCGAAGCTGCGGTGCTCGTCGTAATCCTCCTCGATGTTCTCGGCGATCGTGTCCTGCGCGGCGATGCTCTCGGCCACCTGCCGGTCGAGATCGGAATACTCGCCGTGCTCCTCCGCCAGCAACTCGGCGACGAAGCGCGTCCGGTAGCCGGCGAGCGCCTTGCTGCTGATGAGCGCGTCCTCGCTCAGCTCGGGGTAATCGACCCGGATATGCTCCGCGAGCGCCGGCCGCAGGCTCGCCACCGGAACGAGGTTCCGGCGGTTCATCTCGACACCGGTGATGGCGCAGACCGCCCGCTTCTTCGCGGGCACGGGCTGCGCCGGCGCGTCGAGCGCCATCGGCGCCGGATCAGGCTCGTGCCCCTCGTCGGTCAGGCTCACAGGCTACCCACGCCATCGCTGCGGAAGCGGTTGCCCGTGCGCCTACCCGAGAGCGCGGGCGGCGTCACGCCCCGGCGCGGCATCAAAGCGTCCCTCGCACCTCGGCGGCGGCGCGGTCGAAGAGGCTTTCCAAGGCGGCATTGGTGCCGCGGCAGCCGGCCACGACCTCTTCCGCCCAGGCGACGTAGTCGGCGATGCGCTGCCGCTCCCAACCCTCCGGCGGGCTGGCGGCGAGCGAGCGGAGATTGCTGGTCTTGTCGGCGATCTTGATCGCCCGCGCCCCCGCCGATTTCCGCGGGGCGGTCTCGACCTGCCGGCGCTTGCGCTCGGCCTTCGGGAGGGACTTGTCGTCCGTCACCTCGGCGACGAGATCGGCCACGGCCGGGCCGAACAGCCGCTCCAGCTCCGCGTGATCGGTCGGGGTGTCCTCGAGCGTGTCGTGGAGCCAGCCGGCGGCGACGAGGGCGGCGTCGGGCTCGCGCGCCGCTTCGGCGAGGAGCGAGGCGACTTCGGCGAGATGGTTCACGTAGGGCTCGCGCGCGCTCCCCTTGCGGTGCTGGGCCGCGTGCCGTCGCGACGCGAAATCGGCCGCCCGCATCACGAGGACCACATCCTCCCGCCGGCCCTGTTGGGACGCGGTCACAGCGCCCCCATCACGTCGCCGCGGAACCCGTAGACCGTGCGCGTGCCCGACAGCGGCACCAGCGTCACCTCCCGGGTCGAGCCCGGCTCGAACCGCACTGCCGTGCCCGGCGCGATGTCGAGGCGCTGGCCGCGGGCCCGCTCGCGGTCGAAGACGAGGCCCGGATTGACCTCGAAGAAGTGGTAATGCGAGCCGACCTGGATCGGCCGGTCGCCGGTATTGGCGACTTCGAGCACCGTGCGCGGCGCCCCCTCGTTGAAGACGATCTCGCCGGGCTTCGTCGTCACCGTGCCGGGCACGTCCGCGGAGGGCGCGCCGCGGATCGGGTGGTGGACGGTGACGAGCTTGGTGCCGTCGGGAAAGGTCGCCTCGACCTGGATGTCGTGGATCATCTCGGCCACCCCTTCCATCACCTGCGAGGCGTCGAGCACCGTGGCGCCCGCCTGCATCAGTTCGGCGACGGAACGCCCGTCGCGGGCGCCCTCCACCACGAAATCGGTGATGAGGGCGACCGCCTCCGGATGGTTGAGCTTCACCCCCCGCGCCAGCCGGTTGCGGGCGACCTGCGCGGCCATGGCGATGAGGAGCTTGTCTTTCTCGCGGGGCGTGAGGAGCAAGGCACGTATCCTGGGGTCGGTGTAGGATCGGCGCGAGCAAGGATCATGCTCGGGCCGAGGTCAAGCCGGTTCGCCAAGTCGGTCGGCCAAGCCGGCCGATCGAGAAGGCTCAGCTCTGCCAGACCCGCGGCATCGGCCGGTCCCGCCAGGCTGCGAGGAAGCGGGCGGCCCCCTCGCGCAGCGGCGCGATCGCGGGCGCCAGCATCCGCACGGCGAGATGCCCGTTCCAGGCGCTGGCGCCGGCCTCGACCCCCGCGGGCAGCGCGTCGAGAAGGGTACGGGCCTCGTCGAGCCGCGCCTCGGCACCGGGGGCGAGATCGAGGAGCGTCGCGAGGGCGCGGGCGCCGCCGCCGGTCGCCGCGCGGGCCATGAGATCGCTCACCGCGCCGTCGAGACGCAGGCTGTCGGCATAGACGAGGCGGCCGTCGCGGCGGATGCGCCAGCGATCTTCGAACAGGGCCTGCTCCAGCCGCTCGCCGCGGGCGGCCCGGCCGAGCACCGCGATCTCGGCCACCAGCAGGGATGCGTCGGGGGCGAGATCCGCCTCGAAGCGGCGCACCAGCCGGGCGCGGTCGAACAGGATCGTCTCCTGCGGCAGCCAGTCGAGCCGCCCGGCCGGGCCGACCTCGATCCGGTTGAGGATCGTCGCGTTCGCGCCGTCCGACCGGTAGATCTTCTCGGCCGCCGTCGTCGTCAGCAGGCAGGCCGCGCCCGCCTCGACCATGACGGACACCTCGAAGACGTCGCCGCAGGCGACGCCGCCACCGGTATTGACCAGCACGCCCTCCAGCATCCGCTCGGCGCCCTGGCGGGGGAAGCGAAGGCGCAGGGGCCCGCCCTCGGCAAGATCGACGATCCGTGTCGGGGCGTCCGCGGCGGTCCCGGCCCGGGCGACGCGCAGGCGCACCACACCGTGCGAGCGCTGGCGGGACGGGACAGATCGGGGCGATTCGGCGAGGATGGCGCGGCCTCCGGCGGATCGGGCCCGCGCTTCTTCGGACAAGGGCGGCCCGCTCCGCAAGATCGCGATCCCGGTCGTTTCGATGCCATCCCGCACCGATCTTGGGCAGCGGCGGCGCAGGATGAGGCCGCCGAGGGCACCCGTCGGCCACTCCGACACTTGACCGGAACGGCCGGAACGCCCACCGCGTCATGCTTTCGCGGGCGCTCAGCCGAGCCTTGCCCCGTCCCGCTCAACCGTCGGGACCTCATCGGCCCCGAGAGGCGACCGCCATGAACTCCGCCACGAGTCCCGCCATGACCGCCGGCACCCCTTCCCCCGACCACGAGCCCGTGTCCGCCTCGGCCTACCGCGAGGCGATGGCTCAGCTCGCGAGCGCGGTGCATCTCGTCACCACGGACGGTACGGGCGGCCGGGCGGGCCTCACGGCCACGTCGGTGTGCAGCGTCAGCGACGGCCCGCCGACGCTGCTGGTCTGCCTCAACCGGAATTCCTCCGCTTATCCCGTCTTCCTGCGCAACGGCGTGCTCTGCATCAACACGCTGGGAGCCACGCAGGATCGCCTCGCCGCCGACTTTGCCGGCCGCGTGAAGCAGGCCGAGCGCTTCGACGGACGGGACTGGACGACGCTACGGACCGGAGCCCCGGTTCTGCCGGGGGCCCTCGTCGCCTTCGATTGTCGCATCGTCGATCGCCACGCCGTCGGCACCCACGACGTCCTGATCTGCGCGGTCGAGGCGCTCGGCGGGATCGGCGGCGCCGAAGGCCTGCTCTACGCCGGGCGGCGCTACCGGGTCCTGCGGCGCGAGGCCCCGGCCGCGGAGTGACGCGAGCGGGGCCGGCGCCAGCGGGCGGTGGCGCCCCGATCCGCCTCAGCGCTCGTAGTGTCGGGCGCGGGCGGTGTCGGCGTTGAAGCTGCTGCGGCCCCTGGGCAGAAGGGCGCCCGGATTCTGCTGCGGAACTCCGAACAAGAACGGAGCTTCGGTCTCGCCGCGAACGCTGCCGGTGGTCTCGGGGGCGCGGCGTCCGGCCCGGTCCTGATCACCGGCCGCGGCGGCTCCAGCCGAGAGGGCGAGCGCCAGGACTGCGCTCGAGAGGAGGCGTGTGGACATGTCTTGTCTCCCGAACAGGTGGGTTCCGTTGGGTAGTTAGACACGAACGCGGCGTTTTGCTTCTAGAATTTGTGCAGTACGCCTCTCGGATGATCATGCTTTGCATAGAATGCGAGCATATAAGACTCGGAGCCTCGGCTGGCACGTGAACACCACGCTAAGAAATAATAGGAATTGCCAAGCGATATCAATGATTTATGGACATGTAAAAATTTCTGCCCGCCCTTTCGGCAACTGGCACGAACCTTTCCCAGCATGTGCGTGATGTCACGAGTCCCGCTTTCGATGGGAATACATGCCCGACTTCGGACGTCCATCCGCAGCCCCGGCCGCCTCATGGTCTTGTTTGAGGCGCGGCACAGGGCGAGGGAGAAGGGAATGCGGCGCGGCCAAGCCAGTCCATAATCGTCCTGGCCACCGGTGCGCCGCCGCTTTCGCCTACGCGGAGACCCGCCCATGCCTCTGACCCTCGACGCGCTCAACACCGCCCCCACGGAGGCGTTCGTCGCGTCGCTCGGCGCGATCTTCGAGCATGCGCCCTGGGTCGCCGAGGCTGCCGCGGACCGTCGGCCGTTCGGCAGCGTCGAGGCGCTTTTCGAGGCGATGCGCGAAGCGGTGGTCGCGGCGCCCGAGGCGCGGCGGCTCGCCCTGTTGCAGGGACACCCCGAACTTGCCGGGCGCTCGGCCCGGGACGGCACCATCGCCGCCGCCTCGATCGCCGAACAGGCCGCCGCCGGCCTCGACCGGCTCAGCGAGGGCGAATACGCACGGTTCGCGACGCTGAACGCCGCCTATGTCAAGAAATTCGGCTTCCCCTTCATCCTCTGTATCAAGCGGCACGGCCGCGCCTCCCTGCTGTGGCAGTTCGAGGCCCGGCTAACGAGCGATGCCGCGCGCGAGCGGCAGACGGCGGAGACGGAAGTCTTCCGCATCGCCGCGATCCGCCTCGATGCCCTGGTGGCGGGCGAGGGGGGATTGCGGGTGACCGGACGTCTCTCGACCCACGTGCTCGACACCGTCACGGGCCGTCCGGCGGCGGGCGTGGCGGTCGAACTCGCCGAACTCGTCGGCCCGGATGAATCCGTGATCGTCGCCCGTGCCGTCACCAATGCGGACGGGCGCACCGATGCGCCGCTGATCGGCGGACGGCCGGTGCCGATCGCGGCCTACGAGCTGCGTTTCCACATCGGCGAGCATTTTCGCCGCGGCGGGCTCGCCCTGCCGGAGCCCGCCTTCCTCGACATGGTGCCGATCCGCTTCGGCGTGGCCGAGCCGGAGGGGCACTATCACGTCCCCCTCGTTGCGAGCCCGTGGAGCTACCAGACCTATCGCGGGAGCTGAGTCACCCGAAGGGATGCCGCACGAGCCGTGACTGCGCCTCGCACAGGCGCCCGGTCTCGCTACCGAGGGGCACAGCACCAGCGCCGCGAACGGATCGTGGGCGCGGGAGGAGCGGCGTTCGCCGAGGGTGAACAGCGCCCAATCCATCTCGCAGCGGGGTACGAGCCGTCCGATGTCGTCGCGCCCAGCGCCTCCGTCGCTCATCGCGAGACCGTTCGAAGAAGAGTCCGGATCCGTCACGGCTCCGGCCGTTTCGGATAGCGAAGATCGGACCGTATCGATCGTTGAGGAAGCGTCGTTCTTGAGACTTACGGTGGAACAGCGTCAGAACTTCGCGTTTTGATACATTGATCTATGGACGCCACGCCATGGCAGCACTACCGTAGCAGCGAGCTTCCGCAGGCGGGTGCCCTTGCACCCGATTTCGGAGCTGACGGCCGACATTCTCCTTCTCCGATCCTGAAGGGATTCACCATGTCGCGGAGCAGCCGATCCCGCGCCGTTCTCATCCTTATCGGCACGATTCTGGCAGCCTTCCCCGCCGCTGCCCAGGATACGCCGGGCGCCACGTCCGGCTCACGCCCCGCCGAGTCCAAGGCCGCAGGCCAGTGGACGGATCCGCCCGCCAAGGCGGAGAAGCCGGCAACGAACGCCGCCGCGCCGAAGCCGATGGCAACGCCCGCCAAGATCGACGAGCCGGCAGTGGCACGCCGCCCCGAAGCCCGGGCGCCACGGCGCATGGCCAAGCTCCGCCGGGCCCAGATCCGGACCGTTGCGAGCCGGACACGGCCGGCACGGGTCGCAGTGGTGCGGGAGGTTGACCGGCCAAGCCGGCGGGTCGCAGCGCGGATCTCGGTGCCGCCGCGGTTCGTGAGAGGTCCGGTGGCGCGCAACCTGCGCCCCGTCTACGGCTTCATCCCGCCCGATGCTCCGGCCGAGGCCTATTACGAGCAGCGCCGGTTCGGCACGGCGGGCAACAGACCGAGCGATCTCGGCCTGCCGTCGTACGATCCGGCCTATCGCACCGTCGGGATGCGCGAGGGCGGTCGTCTCGTCATGCGCTGGCGCGGGACGGGAGGTCCGGCGGGCGTGGTGGTCGATCCACCGTCGCCGCTCAATCCGTTCGGTGCGGAGTAGCGCACCGTCACCGCCCTCCCGAGAGGGGAGGGGGCAGCGGGCACCGTGAAGGACACGGCGCTCGAGCCAGCCGAGAGGCGGCCGTTCTCAGCGAACCCGGCCGGGACGCGCCGGCTCGAACACGATACGGCGGTGATAGGCGCACCAGCTCTTGCCGTCGGCGACCGGAGCCCCGCAACACACGGCCTGGTCGCTCGGCTCACCGATGATGAACTTGCAGACGAAGGTGCCGGATTGCGCGAAAGGGACACGGAGATCGGCGGAAGGCTCCGCAATCGCATCGGCCTCGCCGACTTGCGGCAGGCGGAAAAGCTGGTTCATCGGGCGGACACTCGGTGTTCGAACTCGCTGGACCCAAGCGAGGGGCGACACGGCGCCCTGGGCCTGGATGGATGTCTCGGCCGGCCTCGCGCTCTCACCCGTTCCGTGCGAAGACGCTCGGCCCCGGCAGAAGGCGGGACCGGCGTCGCGGGCGGGCGCGAGGCATAGGTCGGCTGATAGTCTGGCGTAAGTATACCTGATTCCCCAAGAAACAAGCCCTGAGCCGGCGCGACAGGTGCGCGCTGGAAGCAGGCTTGATCCATGAACCGGGCAGACGGCCACCGACGCAGACAGCGACGACTTGGCCGAAAAACCCTGTGAAAACGATAATCGGATGGGTGGCGGGACGTTCCCACCGCAGCGCCGCCGCGCTTCCGAGGCCGTTCCTTGCGAGGAGGGCGCGTCGAGAGTATCCGGCCTGATCCGCGCACGAACGATGGACCAGGCCTCGCATGCACGCTCTCGTCACGGGCTCGGCCGGGTTCATCGGCCATGCGCTGAGCCGCCGCCTGCTGGCGGCGGGCCACGGCGTGACAGGCTTCGATGCCCTCTCGCCCTATTACGACGTCGCGCTGAAGCGGGCGCGGCACGCGGATCTGGCCCGGCATCCCGGCTTCGAGGCTGTGGAGGCGCGGCTGGAGACGCCCGGTGCGCTCCTCGACGTGATGGCGCGCGTCAAACCCGACCTCGTCTTCCACCTCGCGGCCCAGGCCGGCGTCCGCTACAGCCTCATCGACCCCGGCGCCTATGTCGAAGCCAACCTCGTCGGCTTCGCCAACCTGCTGGAGGCCGTGCGCGCCCATCCGGTGCGGCACCTGCTGACGGCCTCGACCAGTTCGGCTTATGGCGGCAACACGAGTGTGCCGTTCCGCGAGACCGACCGCGCGGTCTCCCCGCTCACCCTCTACGCCGCCTCGAAGCTCGCCAACGAGGCGATGGCGCATTCCTACGCCCACCTGTTCGGTGTGCCGACGACCGCCTTCCGCTTCTTCACGGTCTACGGCCCCTGGGGCCGGCCGGACATGGCGCTGTTCCTGTTCACCCGGAAGATCCTGGCCGGCGAACCGATCGAGGTGTTCGGCGAGGGCGCGGCGGAGCGCGACTTCACCTTCATCGACGATCTCGTCGACGCGATCCTGGCCCTGTCCGAGCGCCCGCCGCCGCTTCCATCCGCGGGCGGCCCGGTCTCGCCGGCCGATACCCTGAGCGCGGTGGCGCCCTATCGTCTCGTCAATATCGGTGGCGGTCGCCCGGTCCGGCTCGACGCCATGATCGGTGCCCTCGAAACCGCTCTGGGGCGAAAGGCCGAGCGTGTGCTCAAGCCGCTCCCGCCCGGGGACGTGATCCGCACCCATGCCAGCACCGATCTGCTGGCCGACCTCGTCGGCCGCCTGCCCGAGACGCCGCTGGAGATCGGCATTCCGGCCTTCGTGAAGTGGTACCTCGGCTACTACGGGACACCGTAGAGCGCGGCCCCCGTTCAAAGACGGATCACAGCCTTTCGGGGCGCAACGCTCACCCGGATGCGCCCGGGCCGGCCACGCTGCGCGCATTGCCCACTTCGGAAAATATGCCGACCCTTGTGACGGCCGGCCTCCTCCGCGGTTCCCGAGGATCGAGGGCCGCCAGGGCAGGGGAGACGGATCGCCGATGCGCATCGCGATGATTGGGTCGGGCTATGTAGGCCTGGTGTCGGGCGCCTGCCTCGCCGATTTCGGCCACGAGGTCGTCTGCATCGACAAGGATCCCGAAAAGATCGCCGCCCTCAATGAGGGCCGCATGCCGATCTACGAGCCCGGCCTCGACGCGCTGGTGGCCGAGAACGTCCGCCAGAAGCGCCTCGCCTTCTCCACCGATCTCAAGCCCGCCGTCGCAGGGGCTCAGGCCGTCTTCATCGCCGTCGGCACGCCGTCGCGCCGCGGCGACGGCTTCGCCGACCTCTCCTACGTCTACGCCGCGGCCCGCGCGATCGCCGAGGCGCTGACCGGCTACGCCGTCGTCGTCACCAAATCGACCGTGCCCGTCGGCACCGGCGACGAGGTCGAGCGCATCCTGCGCGAGGCCCGCCCCGACCTCGATATCGGCGTCGCCTCCAATCCCGAATTCCTGCGCGAGGGCGCCGCCATCGGCGACTTCAAGCGCCCCGACCGCATCGTCATCGGCGCCGAGGACGCCCGCGCGGCGGCCGTGATGCAGGAGGTCTACCGCCCGCTCTACCTCAACCAGGCGCCGATCCTGTTCACCGGCCGCCGCACGGCGGAGCTGACCAAGTACGCCGCCAACGCGTTTCTGGCCACCAAGATCACCTTCATCAACGAGATCGCCGATCTGTGCGAGCAGGTCGGCGCCAATGTGCAGGAGGTCGCCCGCGGCATCGGGCTCGACAACCGCATCGGGTCGAAGTTCCTGCATGCGGGTCCGGGCTATGGCGGCTCGTGCTTTCCCAAGGACACGCTGGCGCTGGTGAAGACGGCGCAGGATTACGGCACGCCGGTGCGGATCGTCGAGACGGTGGTGGCGGTCAACGACCAGCGCAAGCGCGCGATGGCGCGCAAGGTGATCGCGGCCTGCGGCGGGTCGGTGCGGGGCAAGCGGGTGGCGCTCTTGGGCCTGACGTTCAAGCCGAACACCGACGACATGCGCGACGCGCCGTCGCTGTCGATCATCGCCGGCTTGCAGGATGCCGGCGCCCGGATCGTGGCCTACGATCCGGAGGGGATGGAGCAGGCGCGGCCGCTTCTTCAGGGCGTGGACTATGCCGAGGATGCCTATGCCTGCGCCGAAGGGGCGGATGCGCTGGTGATCGTGACGGAGTGGAACGCGTTCCGGGCTCTGGATCTGGCGCGGCTGAAGGCGATGATGGCCGCCCCCGTCCTCGTCGACCTGCGCAACGTCTACGCGCCCGACGAGGCCCGCCGCCACGGCCTGCGCCATGTCGGCGTCGGGGCTCTGGCCAGCCGCGACTGACTTAGCCCCCGTTCGGTCGAACCCGCCGCTCGACTCCGCCGCTCGACTCCGCCGATTTAGCGCGGCGGGCGAGCAGGAGGTGCAGCGTCTGCGCGGCGAGGCCGCCGATCAGGGCTGCGCCCCCCTTCACCAGGAAATCGACCACCCGGCCGTGCCGGCTCGCGGTCAGGCCCTGCGCCGCTTCGAGGGTTCCGGCGAGGACGACGGCGGCGAGAAGCGCCAGCACCCAGCGTCGGGGATAGGAGAGGGCGAGGAGGAAGCCGAACAGAGCGTAGGCGCCGGCCCGCTCCAGGTTCGCCGAGGCCACGACCGGGCGCGCCTCCAGCGGCGAGAGCGTCACGACGACGAGGCCGATGGCCACGGTCCACGCCATCAGGCGAACAAGCGTCAGCATGGAGTCTCGTGTGCGCAAGCCGGGGCCGAGGTCAAGCGGGCGGCATACACCGCGAGGTGGCCTCACTCCACCGACGCCGCGATCAACGAGAAGACCAGCCCGAGAGCCAGGTTGCAGGCGAGCAGGATCACGAACAGGGTCACGCTCGCCTCACGCCGTGCAGGTCAGGACGATGTAGGGCCAGCGCGGCGGGCACGACGCACGCGTCGTCCCGCGTGCCGAGGGCGCGGCGCCGCCCGTCGGACCGGGAGCGGCGCGCAGAATGTCGGAGCGGTCCTTCGACACGGTCGCAGCCACAGCGGGACCGGGAGCGGCGCAGGACACGACCAGCAGGATCGAGACGGCCCGTCCGGCGGCAGCAGCGATCTTCGACATCTTTCCCCTCGCGACGTCTCACGTCTCGCAAGAGGCGGATTAGCCTCGGCTGTTTGCAGGCATGTTGCGCCGAGTGTTGCGTCGTCTTCCTCGCCACCGGCCGCGGCCGCCCGGCAACCTCGATACGGCGAGGGATTGAAAATTTTCTTTAAGGATGCGCGAGACTACTTAAGTGCAAAACATGCCGGATATCCCTAATTTGGAGGATGCAATTGTCCCGAATTCGTTGCCTGCTTCGGCCGTGGGCGCCCGATCCGACGTGAGGCTGGACGACGCGATGGCGCGTGCCGAGGGCGGACTCGGGGCCCCGAGGGGGAACGGATCATGATCAGGAATGGGGCGGTTCATCCGCGCTGGGTCTTACGCAGGGACGAGCGGCGGGCCGGGCGCTACGACGGCAACAAGGTGGTGCGCTGGATCGCGCGGCCGACGCTGATGAAGGGGCGCTCGAAATCGGCCGTGGCGGGAGCGGAGGACGGTGCGGCCGGCTTCGCGGCCCCGTCCCGCCCCAACGGCTACCCCGCCCTGCGGATCGTCTCCGACACCTGACCCGGGGAATCGCGAGGAATCGCTGCGGCGTTCGAAGGCGCGCCGCTCCGGCCTCGATGGGAATCGGTGATGATTTGCCCGGCTCGGCCGGTGAATCCCTTGGCAAGCTCCCCGGCGCGGTTCATGCTTTCCCCACGAAAGCCGCCGGATCACGCGGCGGCATCGGAGGATCGTCCCATGCTCGCCGCCAACCGCTTGGTCAAATCGGCCTGGATCGCCGTCGATATCACCAAGGAGCGCACCGAACGGGTGCTTGTGGTCGAGGCCTATATCGCCGTCAGTCCTCTCGAGAAGAACTTCGACGCCCATCGCTACGAGCGGGTCGTCGAGGACGTGCGGCGCGTGCTGGCCGAGCACCCTGAAATCGACCGCGCCTCGATCCTGAGCATGCACCGCGATGCCGGCTGCACCGCCCTGTTCCGCAGCCAGCCCGCTTCCGTGCCGGCCTGACGCGATCGGAAAGGTCGCCGCCCGATCAGTCGAGCGGTGCCGCGGCCGGGTCGGCGGGCCGCGCCTCGTCGAGCCCAGGGTTGCGCAGGCCCGGCGTGACGGAGGCCCCGCGTGCGCCTGAGCCGGCGCCGCAGCCGGAGCAGATCGAGCGGGCGGCGCGATGGCTGCGCTCGGCGATCCGCTGGTCGAACGCGGCCTGACGCGCCATGGATTCCTCGGCGCTGCGCTGCGTGAGGATCGAGGCGTCCATCGCCTGCGACGGCCGAGCAGGTCCGTCACCCTCCAGAGGACCGGCCAGGGCCGGGGTCACGAGTGCGAGCAGGGCGAAAGGGGCAGCGCGCATCGGCCGTGGCTCCGTTCTCCGGCCGGCACGCGATGCCGGCCGATCCGATGATAGGCAGATCGGCCGACACCGCAAAGGTGGCCTGACGCGTCGCGAACGACGGCCTTCAGCGGCGCACCGCCTCCTGACTCAGGCCATTGTCGAGGAAGAGGCGGTAGGCCGGGTTGTCGGTCTCGTCGACGTAGGGGTAGGCGAGGGCTTCGAGGGCGGCCTCGAACCGGGGTCGCTCCGCCGCCGGCACCTCGATCCCGGCAAGCACCCGGCCATAATCGGCGCCGTGGTTGCGGTAGTGGAACAGGCTGATGTTGAAGCCGTCGCCCAACGCCTCCAAGAACTTCATCAGCGCGCCCGGCCGCTCGGGGAATTGGAAGCGGTAGAGCCGCTCGTCGGCGAGACCCTGGGCGCGCCCCCCCACCATGTAGCGGACATGCACCTTGGCCATCTCGTTGTCGCTCATGTCGGCGACGCGGTAGCCGGCGCTTTCCAGGGCCGCGATCAGGTCGCGCTTCTCGGGCTTGCCGCCCGGCAGGTTGATGCCGACGAAGATGCGCGCGTCGCTGCCCTGGGCATAGCGATAATTGAATTCGGTGATCGCGCGGGGACCGAGGGCGGCGATGAAGGCGCGGTAGGCGCCGGGCCGCTCGGGGATGGTGACGCCGAGCAGCACCTCGCGCTCCTCGCCGATTTCCGCCCGCTCGGCGATGTGGCGCAGGCGGTCGAAATTGAGGTTGGCGCCCGACGAGATCGCCACCAGCGGCCCCGTGCCGGGGTTCTGCGCCGCCCAGGCCTTGGCTCCGGCGAGACTCAGCGCCCCCGACGGCTCGGAGATCGCGCGGGTGTCGTCGAAGATGTCCTTGACCGCCGCGCACATCGCGTCGGTGTCGACGGTGATGACCGCGTCGAGATGCTCGCGGCAGAGGCGGAAGGTTTCCTCGCCCGCCTGCCGCACGGCGACGCCGTCGGCGAACAGGCCGACGGTGGGCAGGGTCACCCGCTCGCTGGCCCGGATCGCCTCGGCCATGGAGGCGGCGTCGTCCGGCTCGACGCCGATGACCTTGGTCTCGGGGCGCAGATACTTCACGAAGGTTGCGATGCCGGCCGCCAAGCCGCCGCCGCCGATGGGGACGAAGATCGCCTCGATCGGCCCCGTGTGCTGGTGCAGGATCTCCATGCCGATCGTGCCCTGGCCCGCGATCACCTCGGGATCGTCGAACGGGTGCAGGAAGGTCAGGCCCCACTGCGCCTCCAGGCGGCGCGCCTCGGCCAGGGCCTCGTCGAAGGCGTCGCCGTGCAGCACCACCTCGGCGCCCCGCGCCCGGCAGGCATCGACCTTGATGGCCGGCGTGGTGCGCGGCATCACGATGACCGCCCGCACCCCGAGCCGGGCCGCGCCGAGCGCCACGCCCTGCGCATGGTTGCCGGCCGAGGCGCAGATCACGCCGCGCTCCAACTGCTCGCGCGGCAGCGAGGCCATCTTGTTGTAGGCGCCGCGCAGCTTGAACGAGAAGACCGGCTGCAGGTCCTCGCGCTTGAGCAGAACGGGTCGGCCGAGCCGCTTCGTCAGACGCGGCATGGGGTCGAGCGGGCTCTCGATGGCCACGTCGTAGACGCGGGCGGAGAGGATCTTCTTGATGTAGTCGGTCACGGGCAGGCTTTCGGCCGCGTCATCGGGCAGGGCTTACCCGGGGACTTAGACCTTCCGCAGCCGGGATGCGAGGGGCGGGGCCGTCAGGGACCGTCCCGGCTCAGAGCCGGATCTCGGCATGGACCTGCGCCGGATCGAGGGGGAAGGCGAAGGCGGCGCCGATGCCGTCGCGGAAGATGCGCACCACCTGCGCCGCCGTGGCGCCGATGGTGATGCGGGCCCCGCTGGCGAGCGTATGGTCGAGGGCGAGCGCCGCGCCGGAGGCCGAGACGTTGATGAGACGGCCCGGCAGCACCCGTCCGTCCTCAAGGGTCACGAGCACGTCCTTACGCGCCGGGTTGATCCGCGGATGCGCGCGGGCCGATTCGAAGCTGCGCCCCTGCTCGCGGGACAGCGCCAGCATGGTGCGGGCGACCTCGGCCGCCCGCTGCCGCGAGGTCATCAGGCGAACAACGAAAAGGTTGTCGTCGACGCTGACGACGCGGGTTTCCACCTGGCCGATATAGCGGATGCTGCAGGTGAGCGACTCGTCGACCGCCGGCTCGAACGCCGAGCGGAAGGTGATGCCGTCGGGGGAGAGGTCCTGCGTCACTGCGTAGAAGTCGGCCTGCCGACGGCTCCAGCAGAGCGCCGGAAGGAACACCGTGCGAAGGTCAGAGGCGGGGCGCTCGGTCATGGTCTCACGTGTCGTCGTTTCGCAACACTGCCGGCACAGCCCTGAAGGGAAGACGGAAGAAACGCTTCGATTTTTCCAGGATTTTTCCGGCAATTCGTTGCGACGCAAGCAGAGCGGCGAATGCGCGGCTTCCTGACCTTGGTTTCACGCAGTCTCGCACGATGACAACGCGGGCACGGCGTCGATCCAGAAACTTTGCCCACAATCGAGACGGCAACAGACGAAATGTCAGATCTCGCCGCATGCTGAGGTCGGAGCGAACCCTTGCGACTGTAAAGCCGCTTGGCGCGCAACCGCGGTCCGAAAGGCGATCAAAGCTATCGGATCTGCAATTCATGCGGTCTCGTCAGAGCCGTCATGCATCGACGCCATAACACGCACGGATCGGACCAGCGGGCCTTCGCGGAATGGCTGGTTGTCAGCGGCCACCGGCTGCAGGCATGGTCGGTCCATGAGCGACATCATGAGCGACAGGCCGCCCGACAGCGAGCGAATCGCGCGCCTCGAGATCCGGCTGACGGAGCAGGAAGCGGTGATCGAGGATCTGAACGCAGCCCTCACCGCGCAGTGGACGGTGATCGACCGACTCACCCGGCAGCTCGGGCGGTTGCAGGAACAGGTCGAGGAGAGCGCCTTCCGAGCCGCCAGCGGTGCGCCGGAGCCGCCGCCGCCGCATTATTGACGGCGGATCGCGGATGATGGGGCCGACGGGGCGGAGGGTCTGATGCGTAGGACGGCTTTCAAGGGGCAGGAGCGATTGCGGCCTCTCGGCTCGTGCCTCGCAGCGCTACTCCTGTCCGCTGGCATCCTGCCGGCGGCTGCGTTCGAACGCGCACCGCTTCCCTCGGAGGCGCCGATGGAGCCGTGCCCGAGCCAGGGTGCGAACTTCTTCCGCATTCCCGGCACGACGACCTGACTGCGCCTGTCAGGCCGGGTCAGGGCCGGAATCGATGCCGGCCCGGGCCGCACCGCCGCCCCGGTGCAGGGTCGTGTCTCCGTCGATGCCCGCGGCAATTCAGCCCTGGGGCCCGTGCGCAGCTTCGTCCGGATCGAGGCCGGGGCACATTGAGCGGCGCGAGCCGGATCAGTCGTCGCGGTAGACCCGCTCGCGGCGCTCGTGCCGCTCCTGGGCTTCCAGGGACAGGGTCGCGATCGGTCGCGCGTCGAGCCGCTTGAGCGAGATCGGCTCGCCGGTCTCCTCGCAGAAGCCGTAGGACCCGTCCTCCAGCCGGGCGAGGGCCGCGTCGATCTTGCTCGTCAGCTTGCGCTGGCGGTCGCGGGCGCGCAGTTCGATGGCCCGGTCGGTCTCGGACGAGGCGCGGTCGGCGAGATCCGGATGGTTCTCGTTCTCGCTCTGGAGCGCCGTGAGCGTATCCTGCGCCTCGCGCAGAATCTCGCTCTTCCACGTGAGCAGCTTGCGCCGGAAGTACTCGCGCTGCCGCTCATTCATGAAGGGCTCGTCGTCGGAGGGCCTGTAGCCGTCCTCGATCGTGACCTTCGCCATCGTCTTTTCCTCGCGCTCCCTGCCGGTCAGCGGCGATCTTGGGCGAGGCTATAATCGAGCCGGGCAAGCTCCACAACGCGCGGATGCCGCCTCGCACCGTCTCGCGCAAAAAGCTCCCGCGCTGCGGCAAACACGACACGCTCAAGTCCCTCTCGATCCGACATCAGGTTGAGGGCGGACCGGCGAACGCACATGCGACAGCGCCCCCCTCGATCTCGCCTCGCGCGAGTCCCCAGGGCTCGATGCATCCGCCTCAGGGCGCGCGCCGCAGCCGGTCGATGGCAGCGGCGATCTCGTCCGTCAGCGGGCGCGCCAGGGCGTGCCGGTAATGGGTCTGGTCGAAGAACAGCGCCGGGTCGTGCAGGGCCGGCCGCTCCCGCCGCCCATCGACGAGGGCGCTGCGGTCGTGCCGCGCGAGCGCAGCGGCCATCGCCGCGCGACAGGCCGCCTCGGCGCGGGCCCGCGGCGTCCCGGGGCGCGGGATTCCGGCGGCGTAGACCGGCGGGAAGACCATGACGACGGCGGTCCCGGCCGGCAGCGCCGCCAGGGCGTCGCCGAGGCGTCCGGAAGCGGGGAAGTCCGGACCCGCCTGTCCCGGTGCGGCCGCGTCGGGGACCGGGGCCTCCCGCGCGGCGCGGAAGCGCTCGCCGTCGAGATCGCCGAGCCGGAGGTAATCCGGCTCGTAATCCCACCAGCCGTCCGCCGCCGCGCGCTTGCGGCGCGGGCCGAGGAGCCAGCCGATCCGGCCGACGACTTCCTGGGCCACGGAGAAGCGCAGCAGCCCGCGCAGATAGGCCAGCGTTTCGTCGCCGTAGAGCCAGAACGGGAACGGCTTTTCGTTCGGCAGAGCCGGATCGCTCGTGCACCAGAACTCGTCCACCGACAGGACGACGGCCTTCGGCTCCGGATGATGGCGCAGGAACCACGCCAGCAGGGCGAGCTGCTCGCCCGGTCCGGTCGCGGGCACGGAGAGCTGGACGAAGGGGATGCCGGTCGCCGCCGTCAGCCGCGCGGGCTCGACGAGCTGGATGTGGGAATTGCCGAAGATCGCGCCTGTAAAGGCCGGGTCGCGCCCGCGCGAGGCCGCGGCGGTGCGCGGGCCCTGCGGGCGCACGGCGCCGGCCGAGAACAGCGTCGAGCGGCCGCTGTCGTAGGGATCGACGAGGTAGGCCAGCGCGAGATAGCCGGCGAGCAGGCCGATCGCCATGCGGACGAACAGGCGCGCGAACCCCGCCCACATCCGTTCTCCGGCCCTGGTGGGACTCGATGCCATCTCAGAACTGGAAATAGATGAACTCGTAGTTCGCATCGTCCCCGATCTTGAGGAGCACGACGACGAACAGCACGGCGAAGGCGGCCGCGAGCCAGCGGCTCGGGGGCAGGCGGTGGACCGCCGCCCAGGCGGTCGGGCCGATCATCGCGACCGCGGCGGCGATGAGAATCGTCCGCCACTTGAAGCCCGAGCCCGTCGGCGCCAGCCCGAACAGCCCCTTGTAGATCGTCAGCGCCGCATCGAAGGAGGCGGCGCGGAACAGAACCCAGGTCAGGATCACGAACCCGGCGGTCAGCGCCCAGCCGAGCAGGTGCGGCATCCGCCCGCCCACCCGGCGCCACAGGACGCCGGCACCGAGGCCGAGCCCGTGGGCGGCGCCCCAGGCGACGAAGGTCAGCCCGGCTCCGTGCCACAGGCCGCCGAGCGTCATGGTGGCGAACAGCGCACCCACTTGGATGGCGAGCCCGCGGCGGTTTCCGCCCATGGCGATGTAGAGGTAGTCGCGCAGGAAGCGCGACAGCGTCATGTGCCAGCGCCGCCAGAAGTCGCGCAGGGAAGTGGCGCGATAGGGCACGTCGAAGTTCTGCGGCAGCACGATGCCGAACAGCAGCGCGAGGCCGAGCGCCATATCGGTGTAGCCGGAGAAGTCGAAATAGATCTGGAAGGTGAAACCGAGCGTCGCCTGCCACGCCTCGGCGACCGTCACCGCCTTGCCCGCGGCCGCCGCCTGGAACACCGGATTGACGTAGACCGAGAGCGGATCGCCGAGGAACACCTTCTTGGCGAGCCCCACGGTGAGCAGCATCACCCCGCGCCCGATCCGCTCGGCGGCGTCGGGGCGCGCGTAGGGCCGCTCCTCGAACTGGTGCATGATCTCGCTCCAGCGCACGAGCGGGCCGGCGAGAACCTGCGGGAAGAAGGCGATGTAGAGGGCGTAGCGGGTCAGCCCGAAGGACGGGGCACGTCCCGCCCTCAGGTCCGTCAGGTACATGATGTGGTGGAAGGTGAAGAACGAGATCCCGAGCGGCAGGGCGAGGTCGATCCGCGGCAGATCGAGACCCGGGATCAGGTCGGCGAGGTCGGTGAGAAAGCCGAGATACTTGAAGAGCCCCAGCACCGCGAGATTGGCCGCGAGCGCCGCGGGGAAGAGCCAGCCGGTTCGGTCCCGCGGCAGGGCGCGCGCGATCAGCCAGTTCACGCCGATGGAGCCGAGGAGCAGCGGCAGGAAGCGCCAGTCCCACCACGCGTAGAAGACGAAGGACAGCCCGACGAGGAGCGGCAGCCGCAAGTCCGGCCGGTAGCGCTCGGCGGCAGCGTGCAGCACCAGCGCGGCCGGCAGGAAGGCGAGCAGGAAGACGAAGGAGTTGAACAGCATCGCGGCGCGGCGAATCCCTATGCGTCCGGCGAGACCGGCGCGCGCCCGCTCACGCGGGCAGCCTTGTCGGGGATCGGAGCGGGGCCGTCAATCGCGGCGGGTCGGCGGGCGCGGGCGTGCTCATGCGCCTGCGGCGATGAGAGGAGATCGGGCCGCCGAGCAAGGTCAGGCGCGCGGCTTACGCGCGGCTCACGCCGATGTGCACAAGCTTCAACCCGACGATCGCCCGGGACCGCAGGGGCCTGAGCCAGTCAGCTTCGGTTCATCGAGACGGACCTAGTTTCGAGCATCGGCCGTATGCTTCGGCCCGAACGGAGAAATCGTACGATGACGCACGCGAAGGCGTTCGCATTGGCTGCGGTGATCGCCGGCAGCCTCGGTGTGGCGGGATCGGCCCAGGCGGCTCCCTTCAGCCCCGCCCCCCTCGCGACCGCAACGGACAACGCGCTCGTGGAGCGCACCGCCGGCGGCTGCGGGCCGGGCTTCCATCCCAATCCCTGGGGCATCTGCCGCCCGAACTGGGGACCGCGGCGCTACTGGGGCGGTCCGCCTCCCGGCTATTACCGCCCGCGGCCGTTCTACCGGCCCTACGGCTATTACCGCCCGCGGCCCTATTACTGGTAATCGACCGACGGATGATCGCTCGGGCCGGACCTCGACAGGGGTCCGGCCTTTTTCATTGGTCAAGCGCCTCGCACCGCTTCGAGCTTGGCCAGTTCCACGGCTGCGCGCAGCTCGATCTCGGCCACCAGCCCGTCGAGGCGCGGGTCGCCGCTCTCCGCCTTCCGCTCGGCGAGGCGGCCGGCGATGGCCTGAAGGTCGCGCGTCGCCACCCGGCCGCCGATCAGCGCGGCTTTCAGCCGGTCGAGTCCGTCGAGCAGATCGTGCCCGCGCTGTACGGAGCGGCGACGGCGCTCCTTCTGCGCCTCGGCCCCGTCCTGCCCCTGCAGCGTGAGGAGCGCGTCGAGCCCGGTCAGCATGCCGGTCTGGCTCGTGCCCGCGGTCGCGGCGCGGGGCGTCTCTCCCGTTTCGGTGGGAGCGAAGGCGCCCGGCGCGGCGGCGCGGCGGGTCGCGTTGAGCGCACCTGCGGCGGCGGCGGCAAAGCGTGGGTCGACGCGCATGAGGGTTCGAGACCTTTTCGCGCCCGCCGAGATACGGCGCGCGCTGAACGGTGAAGGAATCGGCCGCTACGGTTAAGCGCGGGTAAACAGCCCGGCAGAAGCTGCCGGGGCGGCAGGAAACGCGCCGGCCCGCCGCGCCGCCCAGACCCCGCCTCGCGAGACAAACAGCATCTATATCAAATGCTTAGCCGTTGGCACGGCCCTGGCTAGGATCGGTGCAGCGTGAAGACGCCGTCACCCGTCGCCGAGTTCCGATGCCCCTGCCTCGCTTGAACCCCATCCGCCATCTGGTCGCGGTGTTCGCCTGCCTGGCGGCGCTGCTGCCGCCGGCCCCGGCCAGCGCCCTGTCGCGGGTCAAGGATCTCGCCGCCGTCGAGGGCGTGCGCACCAACCAGCTCGTCGGCTACGGCATCGTGGTCGGCCTCAACGGCACCGGCGACACGCTCAACAACATCCCCTTCACCAAGCAGTCGCTGCAAGCGATGCTGGAGCGGCTCGGCATCAACACCCGCGGCGCGACGATGCGCACCCAGAACCTCGCGGCGGTGATGGTGACGGCCAATCTCCCCCCTTTCGCGACCCAGGGCACGCATATCGACGTGACGGTCTCCTCGCTGGGCGACGCCAAGTCGCTCCAGGGCGGCACCCTGGTGGCGACCTCGCTCCTCGGCGCCGACGGCGAGATCTACGCCTTGGCGCAGGGCTCGGTGGCGATCGCCGGCTTCGCGGCGGAGGGCGAAGCCGCCAAGATCACCCGCGGCGTGCCGACCAACGGGCGCATCTCCAACGGCGCGCTGATCGAGCGCGAGATGGCGTTCAAGCTCAACGAGGCGCGCTCGCTTCGCCTCTCGCTGCGCAACCCCGACTTCACCACCGCCAAACGCATCGCCTCGGCGATCAACGACTTCATGGGCGCCGACACTGCCGAGCCGACCGACCCGGCGACGATCACGCTCCAGATCCCGGCCAAGTACCGCGGCAACATGATCCGCCTCATCACCGAGGTGGAGCAGCTCAAGGTCGAGCCCGACCAGACCGCGCGGGTCGTGGTCGACGAGCGCTCCGGCATCATCGTGATGGGCCGCGACGTGCGCGTCTCCACGGTCGCCATCGCCCAGGGCAACCTGACGGTGACGATCACCGAGCAGCCGATGGTGAGCCAGCCCGCGCCGCTGTCGAACGGCCAGACCGCGATCGTGCCGCGCACCGGCGTGAAGGTTGATACCGGCGACGGCAACAAGCTCGCCTTGGTCAAGGAGGGCGTCAGCCTGCGCGAACTCGTCGATGGCCTGAACGCGCTCGGCGTAGGCCCGCGCGACCTGATCTCGATCCTCCAGGCGATCAAGACGGCCGGCGCGCTCCAGGCCGATATCGAGCTGATGTGATTTCGTCCCAAGCGGAGACCGCCTCCATGCTGCCCCTCGCAACCTTCGCCGCCTCCGCCGCCGTCGGCGTCGGCAAGAGCCTGATCGGCTCGCTCGCCAAGACCGATGCCGAGACCATGGACACGGCCAAGGCCACCGCCTCGGCGAAAGCCCGCAAGACGGCGGACGACTTCGAGAAGATGTTCCTGGAGGACAGCCTGGAGCGGCTGACCCAGAGCGCGGGCACGGAAGGGCCGCTGGGCGAGAACGGCACCGGCGGCGGCGTCTGGCGCTCGATGCTGACCAAGGAATACGCCAACGCCATCGTGAAGACCGGCGGCGTCGGCATCAGCAACCAGGTCTATTCCGAGATGATGCGCATGCAGGAGGCGGGCGGTGGCCGCTGATCGGACCCTTCCCCTCCGCATCGCCGACCGCGCGGCCGCGCTCGGCTTCGTGAAGGATCTGCTCGCCACCATGGACGCGCTGGAAGGCGTGCTCGCCCGCGAGAGCGAGGGCGTGCGGGCCGGGCGGATCGCGCAGGCGCTGGCGGAAGCCGCGCCGAAATCCGAGCTCGCCTCCGCTTACATGAACGGCCTGGAGGCGGCCAAGGCCAACGCCATCGCGCTCGCCCGATTCGCGCCGGAGGGGGTGGAGGCGCTGAAGGCGGCCCAGCACCGCTTCGCCGCCGCGGTCGAGACCAACCAGCAGGTGCTCGCCACCGCCCGCGCCGTCTCCGAAGGGCTGGTGAAGACGCTCGCCGAGGAGGTCGCCAAGACCCGCACGCCGACCGTCTACGGCCGCCCCTCGGTCTCGCCTTCGCCCTACGGCCGTGGCGCGCAGGGCGGGCCGCTGGTGTTTTCGCGCAGCCTCTGAAGAGACGGCGTTCAAAGAGATCGGGACCGCATCCCTTCATGGTTTCGTAACGACGATCCGATCTTGTGGTTGTAGCGCCTCGACGCGGCGGACGACCCCGGCCTCCTCTCGGCGCCTTGCTGCAGGCGACCGAGGCGAACCGTCGATGTCGAGGATCACCACGAACCGCGAGCCGAGCCTCCCCCTGTTTCAGCGCGGGGCTCTTCCCGCGAAGAACGCGGGCATCTCGGATCGCTTATCTCAGGGCGGCAAGTCGGCCGCCGATCCCGCCGCGACCGTGCATCTTTCCGACAAGGCGAAGGCGGCGGCGGATACGCTCAAGGCCGATCAGGAGGCCGCCGCGATCGCGGCCCGGTCCTTCGACGAGCACCTCAAGGTCCGCTCCGATGCCTTCGCCGCCAAGCTCGGCGCGGCCTTCAAGCGGGAGGGCATTCCCCTCGACGATCCGATCGCGCTTCGGGTCGAATCCGGGACGCTCGTCACCGACAGCCCCTATCGCAAGAAGGTCGAGAAGGTCCTCAAGGAGGATCCGGAGCTTGCGAAGGAGTTCGAAGCCATCGCCTCCCTCAAATCCATGCGGGCCGCACAGAAGTCGCTCGAACTCTACAACGACGAGAAGAAGAGCGCCCGAAGCCAGGACGAGCAGGATCGGGCCTATGGCCGGTACACGACCCGGATGCTCGACATCCAGCGCCTCTCCGGCACGATGGTGCTCGAGGACGGCGCCTTCACCTCGGCGGCCGAGGATTACATGGCGGTGATGTCCGGCGAGCGCATTGCCACGAGCGCCGATCCGCGGAAGGACGTGCTGAAGCGCTACGATTCAATCCTGGCGGCGGGCCGATAGCGGGCGGCAAATAATCCGCACTTGGCGCGGCCCGAAAGACTACGATCTTATGCCGTCACGGACGTTCCTATCCGATTCGACCGCATGATCTTGCGAAATCGACCGAAGATCCGACCGACTGGAACTTCCGTCCTGCGTGCCACTTGCCTCCGAACACAATGTTCGGAGGAAATGCCCATGTCGAACGACGTCCTCATTCCGTTGCTGGCAATCGTGACCATTGTCCTCGTCGCGGGCTTCGCGATCTGGCAGCGCGGCCGGGTGGCGCAGTCGAAGAACGATCCGCGCCGCTCCGCCTTCACCCAGGCCCACGGCGACGCGCCGCGGCCGAACCGGCCCGGCACCGAGCACTGACGCGCCCGACCGCGTGGCGGGGCCCGCTTGCCCCGTCCGATCAGAACGGCAGCAGGATATCGACGAGCTGCTGGCCGTAGCGGGGCTGCTGCACGTCGGTGATCTGGCCGCGGCCGCCATAGGCGATACGGGCCTGGGCGATCTTGGTCGAATCGATGGTGTTGTCCGATTCGATGTCCTCGGGCCGCACCACGCCGGCGACGATCAGCTCGCGCACCTCGAAGTTGATCCGGATCTCCTGCTTGCCCTCGACCACGAGGTTGCCGTTGGGCAGCACCTGCGTGACCACGGCCGCGACGTTGGTGGTCACCGTCTCGGCGCGCTGCACCGAGCCCGCCCCGTCGCTCGACGAGGTGGAGGAGCCGTTGATGAGCTTGTCCGGGCTGATGCCGGCCGCCGCCACGCCCGCACTGTTCTCCAGGCCGAAGGCGTTGGGCAGGCCGAACCCCTCCGCATTGGTGCGCGAGCGCTTGGTCTCGTTGTTGAGGTTGGCCCGGTCGGTGACGTTGACCTTGACGGTGAGCAGGTCGCCGATGCGCGCGGCGCGCTGATCCTTGAAGAAGGCGCGCGATCCGGTGCGCCACAGGGAGTTCGGCGCATAGGAGACGGGCGCCACGTCCGGCATCGCCATGCGCACCGGCCGGTATCCGGGCTGGGCGGTCGGGTCCTCGATCGCCGAGAGCGTCGGCGTCGCGCCGACCTGCGAGAGGCGATCCACGGTGTTGCAGGCGCCGAGCGGCGCGAGCGCCAGGATCACGGCGAGGCGGGAAAGGCGGGGACGGCGAGCGGTCATCGGAAGGGGTCCGGCGCTGGCGGGAAGGGTTAGGGTGAGAGGCGGGCCTTACGGGGCCGCGCTGGCCTGGAGCACGGGCTGGGGCTGCGGCGCGGGGCTCACCGAGACCCGGCCGGGGCCGATCACCACGGCCTGGAGCACCTTCTTCGAGGCGCCGTTGGTCACCGAGACGCTGGCGCCGAGCCGGCCGCTCTCGTTGGCGACGCCGCGCATCGACAGCGACACGCCGGGCGTCTCGAACACGATGGCGACGCTGTCGCCGCGGGCGACGAGGTCGGGCGGCGCCACGTCGCCTGAGCGCAGGACCGAGCCGGCGCTCAAGGGCCGCTGCGCCACTTGGCCGACGACGAGGCTCGGCGCGCCCTGTACGTCGGCGGGTACGGCATCGCGCGGGCGGCGCTCCAGGGTGAGGTCGGCGCTGGCGACCGCCTCGCCGCGGTTGAGGCTGCGGGTCAGCACCGCCACTTCGCGGGTCTCGACCGCGACGCCGCCAACCCGGAGCGAGGCTTGGCGCTCGCCCAGCACGATCAGGCCGGCGACCCGGCGCGTGCGGGGATCGAAGGTGACATCGACCGCCACCGCCTGGCCGTCGAGGTCGAGCGGGGCGAGCAGCACCGGCGCGTCGCCGTCGAGCCGCACGGACAGCGCCTTGGCGTCGAGGCCGTAGCCGGTCTCCAGAGCCCGCTTCAGGGCGGCCTCGATCTCCGGCGGTCCGACCCGGCGGGCGGCGCGCTGCACCGTCACCTGCACCCGACCGCCGGTCTCGATGCCGGTGAGGCCGAGGGCGGCGACGGACTCGATGATGCGGCGGGCCTGGATCGTGCCGATCGACCCGAGCGCCGGGGCGCGGAACAGCGGGCGGGCGGCGAGTTCGGCCGGCACGCCCTCGACGAGGTCGCCGAGGCTGAGAGTGTCGCCGCGCGCGGTCACGTCCCCGCGCAGGCGCAGTGTTGTGCCGGCGGCCATCAGCGGCAGGGCGAACAGGGTCATCGCCATGAAGGCGGCGAGCGCGAACAGCGTCCGGCCGATCGTGCCGCGGGAGAGCGGGGTGACGGCGAGCGGAGCGGCGGGGCGGATCGGCCTGAGGGCGTGCATCACGGGTCCGATCCTCAGCCGCGGAACATCTGCGAGGTGGTGGAGAGCATCTGGTCGGCGGCGGTGACGACCTTGGAGTTCATCTCGTAGGCGCGCTGCGCCGCGATCAGGGACGAGATCTCGGTGACCGCGTTGACGTTGGCCTCTTCGAGCCAGTTCTGCTGCAGGTTGCCGAAGCCCTCGGATCCCGGCAGGCCGGTGATGGCCGGGCCGGAGGCCGCGGTCTCGACGAAGAGGTTGTCGCCGATCGATTCGAGGCCGACCTTGTTGACGAAGCGGGCGAGCTGGAACTGGCCGAGCGCCTGCGGCGCGGTCTGGCCCGGCAGCGTCGCCTGCACCGCGCCGGTGGCCGAGATCGTCACCGAGGTCGCGGTGTTGGGCACAGTGACGCCGGGATCGAGCAGGTAGCCGTCGCGGGTCACGAGTTGGCCCTGCGCGTCGAGGTCGAACGAGCCGTCGCGGGTGTAGGCGTTGCGTCCGTCGGGCAGGCGGACGCGGAACAGGCCCTCGCCGCGGATCGCGACGTCGTAGTCCTTGTCCGTCTGGGCCAGCGGCCCCTGCGACATGGCCCGCGCCGTCGAGGTGGTCTTCACGCCCGAACCCAGGGCAAGGCCGGCGGGCAGGATCGTGTTCTGGTCCGAGGTCGAGGAGCCGGAGCGGCGCAGGTTCTGGTAGAGCAGATCCTGGAAATGCACCTGCTGGCGCTTGTAGCCGGTGGTGCGCAGGTTCGCGATGTTGTTCGAGATGACCTGGACGTTGAGTTCCTGGGCCGCCATGCCCGTGGCGGCGGCGTAGAGGGCGCGCATCGGCGTCGGTCCTTAGAGCCGGAAGATCAGGCGACGTCGGCGAGACGGCGGATCGCCGTGCCGCGCAGGTCGTCGAGGCGCGAGATCACGCTCGAGACCATCGTGTAGGTGCGGTTCACGTCCATCAGCCGGGTCATCTCGACGACCGGCTTCACGTTGGAGCGCTCCAGGGCACCGGGCTCCAGATGCTGGCCGGGGCCGGCCGCCCGGGCCGGCGCATCCGACGAGAACAGGTTGGCGCCTTCCGACTTCAGCGCCTGCGGGTTGGCGAATGTGACGAGGCGCAGCCGCCCGCGGATGCCGAGATTGGTCGAGACCGTGCCGTCGGGGGCGATGGAGAGCCCCGTCTCCTGCTGGCCGATGGTGATCGGGCCGCCGTCGCCCTGCACCGCGTATCCGTCCGAGGTGACGAGGTTGCCCTGCGCGTTGAGTTCAAAAGCGCCGTTTCGGGTATAGCGCACCCCCTGCGGCGTCTGGACGGCGAGGAAGGCGTCGCCGCGCAGCGCGACGTGCATCGGGTTGCCGTCGGGCTCCACCGGCCCCTGCGTGAGGTCGAGCGGCGTGCCCTGGTCGATGACGTAGGAGAGGCGGCGGTCCGAGCGCTGGAAGCTGTCGGCCGAGGCCACCGGCATCAGGTATTCCTGGAAGCGTGCGGAGCGCGCCTTGAAGCCCGTGGTCGAGACGTTGGCCATGTTGTTGGCGATGACGTCGAGTTCGCGGGCGAGCGCGGCCTGGGCGGAGACTCCGACGAAGAGCGCGTTCTGCATGGTGTGCCTCGGGTGGCGACGGGTTCGTGCTCACCACCGCAGGGGACGTGCCAACCGCCGCCGTTTCGTTTTTACCTTAACAGGCAGTTACTTGCCGTAATTTCGCCGGCGAGGGGGCGCCGGGCCGCCGCGGGTCGGCGGCAAGTCCGACCCGGCAAGTTCTGCCGGCTTAACCGAGGGTTAACCACGTCGGCGGAGAAGGAAGGGAAGGGGATTGCGCCTCGCGCGCGGCCCCGCCCCATCGGTCCGATCCGGATTGCCGACGAGCTGCTCATGGCCAAGAAGCCGAAGAAGGCACCCGCTGCCGAGGGCGAAGAAGGCTCCGCGGAAGCGCCGAAGTCCAAGAAGAAGCTCATCATCATCGCCGCCGCGGTTCTGCTGCTCGGCGGCGGCGGGGGCGGCTTCATGTTCATGAAGAGCCGGGCGGCGCATGCCGACGCTCACGGCGAGCATGCGGGCGAGAAGGTCGATCCGAAGGCGCAGGCCGTATTCCTCGACATGCGTGACATGATGGTCAACCTCAGCCCCGATCCGGGGGCGACCAAGGCCAACGTGCTCAAGCTGCGCGTCGCGCTGGAATTGAAGGACGCCAAGGTCGAATCGACGGTCAAGCCGCTGATGCCGCGGGTCGAGGACGCGTTCCAGACCTACCTGCGCGAGATCCGGGCAAGCGACTTGGCCGGATCCGCCGGCCTGTACCGCCTGCGCGAGGAATTGCTGCGGCGGGTCAACATCGCGCTGCATCCGGCCAAGGCCGAGGCGGTGCTGTTCAAGGACGTGATCGTCCAGTGAACGGCGCCCTTCCTGCGAAACCCCGACGCTCCACGACAATCGCGAGCACGCGACAGGCATGACCGGACCCGAGGACGAGCTGGAGGACGATTGGGCGGCCGCCTTCGCCGAGCAGGGCGCCGACGGCGGCGGCGACGCCTCGCTCGCCGAGGAATGGGGCGCGGCGCTCGCCGAGCAGGGCACGACCAAGAGCGCGGGCGACGTCGCCGCCGAATGGGCGACGATGATCGAGGACGGGGAGACCGAGAATCTCCCCGAACTCGCCGGCAACGACCGCATCCTGAACCAGGACGAGATCGACGGCGTCCTCGGCTTCTCGCTGCGCGAACTCTCCGCCTCGGGCGCGGGGGGCGTGCGCGCCATCGTCGATTCGGGCGTCGTTCAGTACGAACGCCTGCCGATGCTGGAAATCGTCTTCGACCGGATGATCCGGTTGCTGTCGACGTCCTTGCGCAACTTCTTCCAGGACAACGTCGAGGTGACGCTCGACAACATCACCTCGGTCCGGTTCGGCGACTACCTCAACGCGATCCCGCTCCCGACGCTGCTCGGCGTGTTCAAGGCCGATTCCTGGGAAGGATCGGGCCTCGTCACCGTGGAGCAGACGCTGGCCTACTCGACCATGGACCTGCTGCTCGGGGGCAAGCGCGGCGGCTCGTCGAGCCGGCTGGACGGACGGCCCTTCACCACGATCGAAATGAGCCTCGTGCGCCGCCTCGTGGAGATCATCCTCACGGATCTGGAGATGTCGTTCCAGCCGCTCTCGCCGGTGCGGTTCGGGATCGACCGGATCGAGACCAACCCGCGCTTCGCCACCATCACCCGGCCCGGCAACGCCGCGATCCTGATCACGCTCAAGCTCGACATGGACGGGCGCGGCGGCGGGATGCAGATCCTGTTCCCCTACGCCACCGTCGAGCCGATCCGCGACCTGCTGATGCAGAGCTTCATGGGCGAACGGCTCGGGCGCGATCAGGTCTGGGAGAGCCATCTGGCCACCGAGATCTGGCAGGCGGACGTGGAGATGGAGGCGGTGCTGCACGAGGTGACGCTGCCGCTGAAGCGTGTGCTCAACCTCAAGGTCGGCGACACGCTGATGTTCGACCGCAAGCCCAGCGACCTCATCACCGTGCGCTGCGGCGACTGGGCGCTGACGCAGGGGCGGATCGGCCGGATCGACGACGCCATCGCGGTGCAGGTCGCGCGGCCGCTGCGGCAGTCCCGCACAACGCTGCAGGCCTACGAAATCTCGATGCAGAACCGCAACGACGGCTGAGCGGCAGGAAGACCATGATGACCTTCTTCATCTCGATGGCCGCCGACGTCCTCGTCGCCGTCCTCCTGGTCGCCACCATCGCCTCGTCGGTGAAGCTGTCGGCGCGCATCAACCGGCTCAAGGCGGACGAGGCGGCCCTGCGCTCCACCATCGGCGACCTCGTGGTGGCGAGCGCCACCGCCGAGCGCGCCATCGCCGGCCTGCGCGCCACCCTCGACGAGTGCGACCGCACGCTCGCCGAGCGCCTCGCCACCGCCGAGCGTACCAGCGCCGACCTCTCCGCGCATGTGCAGGCGGGTGAGAGCGTCATCAACCGCATCGCCGCCATCGTCGGCCAGGCGCGGAATGCGGCGACTCCCTCGGCCGGTCCCGCGGCCGCGCCGGCCGTTCCGCGCCCGGCGGCCGTCGAGACCACCGTCGGCAACGGCGAGCGCGTCGGTGCGGCCCTCGCCGCCGCCCAGGCCCTGTCCGAGCGCGCCCTCGACCGCCTCCGGGCCAGGGCCGCATGAGCCTGCCCGCGCGCCGCCTCGCACGACTCGCGAGCCTGCCGGCGCGCCCCTTCCGGCTGCGCCTGATCGACGCCGTGACCCTGGCGGCGATCGGGCTCCTCGTGCTCAAGCTCACGGCCCTGGTGGCCGACGAGCCGGCGCTGCCGGGCGCGCCGCTGCCGGACTTCGCCCGCGTCCTGGCCAAGGCGCGGACCAATTACGAACCGGGCGACCCGACCACCACCGGCTCCGTCTCGGCCCCGCCGAAGACAGCGGAGCCCGCCCCGCCGCCGGTCTACCAGCCGCAGGTGCCGGAACCGGTCTCGGAGAGCGAGCGGGCGATCCTGGAAAAGCTCGCCGCCCGGCGCGAGTCGCTCAAGCAGCGCGGCGACGAACTCGATCTGCGCGAGCAGATGCTCAAGGATGCCGAGCGCAAGCTCGAATCCGGCGTCGCCGACCTGAAGGGGGCCGAGGACAAGGTCGGCTCCGAGGGGGCCAAGCGGGCCGAGGCCGAGAAGGCCGGGATGAAGGGCATCGTCCTGATGTACGAGACGATGAAGCCCAAGGACGCGGCCCGGGTGTTCGATCGCCTGAGCCTCGACACCCTGGTGCCGATCGTGACGGCGATGAATCCGCGCAAGATGGCCGAGGTTCTGGCCCTGATGGGCTCGGAGCCCGCCGAGAAGCTGACCGTGGCGCTGGCCAACCGCGCCCGCGGCGTCGATGCCCCGCAGGCCTCCGCCGCCGCGCCGGGCCTGCCGCCGGGCGAGCTGCCGGCGATCGATCCGGGCCCGGCGGCGCGTCCGGCGCGGTGACGCAGCGATTCACGGCCTCTTGCGGAGGCATCTCTCCGATTATACCTTCCCGGCAGTGGGAAGACTTTTCGGAAGAGATCCCTATGACCGCGATGGAGATGCTCCGGCCGACGGAAGCGGCCGTCGTGTCGGGCGTCGGACTGCGCGAGGTCCATCACGCGATCGACCGAGGCGTTCTTCCCGATGAGCTCGTCAGGCTGGGAGAGGAACGCCGCGTCTCAGCGATAGGCTGCCCGTTGATCGCCTTCTATTACGGCAGCGCCAAGCGCTTGACCGCGGAGGAGCGGTTGTCTGCGATCCGCGTGGTGGGCCGTCGGATCCGCGCCGAGCCGGCGGAGCCGGATTTTGCCCGACCGGCCCAGGGATGGGTCGTTCGGGACGGCTTCCTCCAGATCGATTTCGAACCCTTCATCACAGGCGCCGCGGAACGCTGGGAACGCTATCGTCGGGCCTTGGCCCTGGTCTCGTCCTCGCCGTCCGTTTTGTCCGGGACGCCCGTGATCGCGGGCACCCGAATCCCGGTTCATGATGTGGCGGCCTCCGTCGCGGCCGGACAGCCCTCGGAGCGGATCCACGCCGCCTATCCCGGCCTCGACGACGAGCGGATTGCTTTGGCCGCGCTCTATGCGGCGGCGAACCCGCGCCAGGGACGGCCGAGGGCGAACCCGATCCTCGACGGCGCCGGCCTCGTCTCCGAAGAGCGGATCACCCGCCGCAAGGCCGGATGAACCTCTTCATCGACGAGTGCCTGAGCGACGAGGTCACCCGGATGGCGATCGAGCGCGGGCATTGGAATTCGACGAGCGTGAAGCGGCGTGGGCTTCAAGGCATGCCGGACTGGAAGCTCCTGCCGATCGTACTGGCGGAGGATCTGACGCTCGTCACCAAGAACTCCATCGACTTCCGTGGCCCCGCCGACGCCCAAGGCTCGAAAGGCCTCTACGCCGCCCTTGACCTTCACGCCGGACTGATTTGTCTCAACGGCCCGCCGGGGATGGATCTCGACCTGCAGAGGGACCTGTTCGCGATCGCGCTCGACAAGCTCGCAGCACTGGGCGACGACCTCGTAAACCGTGTTCTCGATGTGACGCTGGAGGCGGACGGAGACGTTATTATCCGGCTCTACGATCTCCCCAAGCGCTGACGCGATCTACCCGCCCGGCGCCGCCAGCGCTTGCTCGATCGCGCCCTCGAGGGCCGAGGGCTTGGTCGAGGGCGAGAAGCGCTCGATGACCCGGCCGTCGCGGCCGATCAGGAACTTGGTGAAGTTCCACTTGATGCCCTGCGTGCCGAAGAGCCCCGGCCGCTCGCGCTTGAGATCGACGTAGAGCGGGTCGGCGCCCGGGCCGTTGACCTCGATCTTGGCGAGCACCGGGAAGGTCACGTCGTAGGTCAGCGAGCAGAACTGCTCGATGGCGGCGGCATCGCCCGGCTCCTGCGCGCCGAACTGGTTGCAGGGCAGGCCGAGCACGACGAGGCCGCGGGCGCGGTGGCGCCGCCAGAGTGTTTCCAGGCCCTGATATTGCGGCGTGAACCCGCATTTCGAGGCGGTGTTGACCACGAGGAGAACCTTACCGCGATACTGCGACAGGGGATGGGGGGCGCCACGCGCATCGCGCGGGCTATGATCGTAGATGTCGCTCATCACCGCTTTCGGCCCCCAGATTGCTCAAGTATCCCGGATGTAGACGGGATATACTCCTGATTTTCGTTGAACGATTCCAGGCTCGACCGCAAATTCCACCGTCGCCGTGTTCTGCGGCGTCCGTGCAATTGCATCCTTTCGCAAGCGGAGCTAGGCGCGCCGGACGACACTCGCAGGAGCCTTCACCATGCCGCCTCTGTCCCGCGGAACCGCCTCCGCCACGGCGCTTCTGCTCGCCGGATTGCTGGCTGCCGCATGGCCGAACACCGCGTCCGCTCAGGATGGCGCGGCCGACCCCGCGCCGGAAGCCGCCCCGTCGGAGCCCGCCGCCAAGCCGAAGCCGCGCCCGCGCAAGCCCGCGCCGAAGAAGGAAGAGCCCAAGGAATCGGCGAGCCCGACCCCCTCCGGCACGGTGCTGGAACCCGCCGCCGCGTCCGGCTCCGCGCAATGGCCGGCCGGCGCCAGCTCCGTCAGCGAGAGCTACGGCGATTGGACGATGAACTGCAACCGCGCCGAGGCGCGCACCGATTGCGTGATCATCCAGTCGCAGGGCGACCGGCGCACCGGCAAGCGGCTGTTCAGCATCGAGCTGCGTCCGCCCAAGGACGGGAAGAGCGAGGGCCTGATCCTGATGCCGTTCGGCCTTCAGATCGAGCCCGGCGTCTCGTTCAAGCTCGACGACCGGCAGCTCGGCAAGGGCGCGCCGTTCTCGTTCTGCGTCAGCGACGGCTGCCTCGTGCCGGTCAGCCTGCCGACGCTCGCCACCGACACGATGAAGACGGCGACCAACCTGACCATCTCGGCGACGAAGCCGGACGCCAAGGAGCCGACGATCATCACCGTGCCGCTCTCGGGATTCGCCGCCGCCTTCGCCCGGGCGAGCGCCTTCGGAAGCTGAGGCCCGGCCTCGCGATTGGCCGGAGAAATGGTAAGGCTGCATCCATGCGGCCTTTCACCGAAGTGCTCCTCCTCGCCCTCCTGTCCTCCGCCCTCTCGCCCCTCACCGGCCTGAACCCGGCCCGGGCCGAGGCGCCGGCCGATCCGCCGCCGGATTTCGCGGCCTGCCTCGGAACGCTGAAGACCCTCGCCCAGGAGCGCGGCGTCCCCGCACCGGTGGCCGAGACGGCTCTGTCGGGGATCGCGCCCGACCCGGCGGTCGTGCCCGCGACCCAGTCCCAGGCCGAATTCGTCAAGCCGGTCTGGCAGTATATCGAGGCGAGCGTGACCCCGGAGCGGATCGCGACGGGTCAGGCCAAGCTCGCCGAGTGGTCCGAGGTGCTGGGGCGGATCGAGTCGGCCTACGGCGTCGACCGGCACATCCTGGTCGCGTTCTGGGGCGTCGAGTCGAATTACGGGGCCGCCCTCGAAGGCTCCGGCATCCGCCCGGTGGTGCCGGCGCTGGCGACGCTCGCCTGCGGCGATCCCGCCCGTCCGGGCCTGTGGCGCGACGAACTCGTCGCGGCCCTGAAGATCCTGGCCGACGGCGATGCCGACGCGGCGCGGATGCGGGGCTCCTGGGCCGGCGCCATGGGCCATACCCAGTTCATGCCGACCGCCTTCCTGCGCCACGCGGTCGATTTCGATGGCGACGGCCGGCGCGACATCTGGCACTCGGTGCCGGACGCGCTCGCCTCGACCGCCAACTTCCTGAAGCAATCCGGCTGGCGCGCGGGCGAGGGCTGGGGCCTCGAAGTGCTCCTGCCGGAGACCTTCGACTACCGCCTCGCCGACGAAACCACCGAGCGGTCCTTCGCCGAGTGGCAAAGGCTCGGCCTCAAGCCCGCGAACGGCAGCTTCCCGGAGCGTGCCGAGCGCCGGGCCGCCCTGCTGCTGCCGACCGGCGCCAAGGGTCCCGCCTTCCTGCTGGAACCGAACTTCCGGGTGATCCTGCGCTACAACACGGCGCTCGCCTACGCACTCACGGTGGCGCATCTCTCCGACCGCCTGCGTGGTGCCCCCGGCTTCACCCGCGACTGGCCGCGGGAGGATCGGATGCTCACGACGGAGGAGCGCACCGACCTCCAGACCCGACTCGCCGCCCTCGGCCACCCGGCCGGCGGCGCCGACGGAAAGATCGGGCCGAAGACCCGCGCCGCGATCCGCGCCTTCCAGGAAGCGCAGGGCCTCGTGCCCGACGGCTACGCCGACGCCGCGCTCCTCGACCGGGTGCGGGCGGCGGACAAGCCGGCGGCACCGTAGCGGTCCGATGCGCGTCCTGCTGGTCCATTGCCATCCTCGGCCCGACAGCTTCAACGCGGCCCTGCGCGAGGCGGCCGCCTCGGCGCTCGAAGCGGCCGGTCATGAGGTCGAGAGCCTCGATCTCTACGAAGAGAATTTCGATCCGCGGCTGAGCGCGCGGGAGCGGGGCGCCTATTACGACGCGGAAACCGGGCGGCCGGAGCTGGCCGGCCACATCGCCGCCCTGCGCCGGGCCGAGGCTCTGGTCCTGGTCTACCCGACATGGTGGTTCGGGCTCCCGGCCATGCTGAAGGGCTGGTTCGACCGGGTCTGGCTGCCCGGCGTCGCCTTCGCGCTGGGCGGTGCCAAGGTGCTCCAGCCGCGCCTCACCAACATCCGCCGGATCGCGGTGGTGACGACCTACGGCTCGCCGCGCTGGCTGCTCTGGCTCGTCGGCTGGCCCGATTGGCGGCTGTTCCGCTTCGGCATCCGCCCACTCTGCGCCCGGCGCTGCCGGCTCGATTGGATCGCGCTCACCGGTATGGACAGGGCCACGGACGAGGCGCGGACCCGGTTCCTGGAGCGGGTCCGCAGGGCGCTTTCGGCGTTCTGAGCCGCGTCAGCCCGCCGGAAAGCGTTCGAAGCTCGGCAGGTGGTGCGCCTCCTCCATCCAGCTCACACGTTCGGCCACTTGGACATGCGCCTGTGGCGGTAGAGCATCGGGCGTGTCGAGGGTGCCGGTCTGCACGTCGATCATGCCCGGCAGCATCTGTTCGTTGACGTAGAACAGGCCGGTGCCGCAGCGCCCGCAGAAATGCCGCCGCCCGTGCTCGGAGGAGGCGTAGATTGCGGGCGCACCGGAGATCGTCACGCGCTCGGCCGGCACCATCGCCCAGCCGACCATCGGCGCGCCGGAATGGCGCCGGCAATCGGAGCAGTGGCACAGGGCGTTGTGAACCACCTCCGAGGGCATCTCGTAGGTGATGGCCCCGCAATGGCAGCGTCCCTTGAGCATGGCGTCCGATCCCCGATGCGACGATGCCTGGAAGCCCGCGATGAGGGATCATGATCCCGGTCGGCACGAATCCCGAAGCGTTGCCGCGACGCGCCGGAGGATAGAGCCCGAGGGCGGTGCCTGAAAGCGAGAAACCGCGGCAGCCCGTTTCAGGCTGCCGCGGCTCCCATACCGGACGGAGGACGCAGGACGGTGCGCCCTCCGGCCCGGATCACTCGGCCGGCTGGAGGGCCGGGGCGGGCGCCTCGGCAACCGGCTTGCCGCCCAGAGCGGCTCTCAGCTTCGCCTCGTCGACTTCGCCCTCCCAGCGGGCGACGACGATGCAGGCCACCGCGTTGCCGATGAAGTTGGTGAGCGCGCGGCACTCGGACATGAAGCGGTCGATGCCGAGGATCAGCGCCATGCCGACGACCGGCACGGAGGGGACGACGGCGAGCGTCGCGGCCAGGGTGATGAAGCCCGAGCCGGTCACGCCCGCCGCGCCCTTCGAGGAGAGCATGGCCACGAGCAGCAGCAGGATCTGCTCGCCGTAGGTGATCGGCGTGTCGGTGGCCTGGGCGATGAACAGCGCCGCCATCGTCATGTAGATGTTGGTGCCATCGAGGTTGAACGAGTAGCCGGTGGGGACGACGAGGCCGACCACGGGGCGCGAGCAGCCGGCGCGCTCCATCTTCTCGATCAGCGAGGGCAGGGCGGATTCCGAGGAGGAGGTGCCGAGCACCAGCATCAGCTCTTCCTTGATGTAGCGGATGAGCCGGATGATCGAGAAGCCGTTGTAGCGGGCCACCGCGCCGAGCACGCCGAGCACGAAGATCGCCGAGGTCAGATAGAAGGCGCCGACGAGGTAGGCGAGGTTGGCGAGCGAGGAGATGCCGTACTTGCCGATGGTGAAGGCCATCGCGCCGAAGGCGCCGATGGGAGCGACCTTCATGATGATGTTCACGACGCCGAAGATCGCCTCCGACATCACCTTGATGATGTCGAGCACCGGCTTGCCGCGCTCGCCGAGGAAGGCGAGGCCGAAGCCGAACAGCACCGAGAAGAACAGCACCTGAAGGATCTCACCGCCCGCGAAGGCGCCGACGGCGGTCGTCGGGATGATGTTCATCAGGAAGTCGGCGATGTTCTGCTCCTTGGCCTTGCCGGCATAGGTCGCGACCGCCTTCGGATCGAGGGAGTTCGGGTCGATGTGCAGGCCGTGGCCGGGCTGGAGCACGTTGGCGACGATGAGGCCGACGATGAGGGCCAGCGTCGAGAAGGTGAGGAAGTAGGCGAGCGCCTTGCCGCCGACGCGGCCGACCTTTTCGAGGTTCGTCATGCCGGCGATGCCGGAGACGACGGTGAGGAAGATCACCGGCGCGATGATCATCTTGACGAGCTTGATGAAGGCGTCGCCGAGCGGCTTCATGTCGGCGCCGAGCTTCGGGTAGAAGTGCCCCAGCGTGATGCCGATGGCGACGGCGACCAGCACTTGGAAGTAGAGCGTGCGGTAGATTGGCTTGGGCGCGGACGGCGCGTGGGGCGCGGTCAGCGGAGACGGCACGGCGGCCATGGACATTTCTCCCTGTCGGACGGTGGCGGGTCCGTCGGATCGGTTCGCCGAATGCTCTCTCGGGAGGATTCCGGCGCCGTCCGCTCTTGCTTTTGGCCTCGCGGCACACAGCTCTGCGGTTGGCTCATGGCTGCGTTTCGACAGAGGAATGGCAACCGGCATGCCAGCTCGCAGGAGCTGATAACTTTTTGTTAAAGCACTGACATGAATGATATTTCTCGCTCGCACCGGGATTCGCTCCGCAAGCCCCTTGCGGGGATCCGCACGCGAGGCGCCGGATCGTTCCGGAATTCCGCACCGGACCCGTGGGCGTGATCGCCGCTGCCGTTCTCTCCGCAAAGGATTACCGCCGGACGCTGGCCCTGATGGTCGGGCTGGCGGCCCTGGTGCTGGCCGGCTGGCTCGGTGGGCGGGTGGCGGAACGCTGGGCGCTCGCCGACCTGCGGCGCTCCGCCACCTCGGCGCTGGGGCTTCAGGTCGCCGCATTGCGGGCCGAGATGCAGACGCAGAGCGCGCTGCCGCTCGCGCTCGCGGCCGATCCCGAGATCGAGCGCGTCGTGGCACCGGCCCCCGATCCCGCTCTCGTCGAAGGCGTGAACGGCCGTCTTGCTCAGATCGCTGCGGCGACCGGCGCGGCCGTGATCTACGTGATCGGCGCCGACGGCGTGACGGTGGCTGCGAGCAACGCGACGGCGGAGAAGAGCTTCATCGGCCGCGATTACGGCTTCCGGCCCTATTTCAGGGAATCGATGGCGACCGGATCCGGATCGCAATTCGCCCTCGGCACGGTCAGCGGCCGGCCGGGCTTCTATCTCGCCCGCCGGTTGCCGCGCTCGGCCGGCGTCGTCGTGGTCAAGATCGAGTTCGACGCCATTGAGTCGGCGTGGCGCGCGAGCCGCGAGAGCGTGTTCGTCACCGATGCCCGCGGCATCGTGCTGGTGGCGAGCGAGCCGGGCTGGCGCTTCAAGGCCCTGCGCAGCATCGACGAGGCGGAGCGCAAGCGCATCCGCGAGGCGCTGGAATTCGGGCAGGCGCCGCTCTCTCCCCTGCCGATCCACGCCGTGGCGGAGGCGGGCGACCTCGTACGCGTCGGCGGCACCGCCCGGCCGGCTTGGCCGGCGCTGATGCTCGATGCGCCGATCCCCGGCACCGAATGGCGCCTGCACACCCTGACCCCGATCGCCGCCGCGGTTCAGCGCGAGCGGGCGCAGGGCTACGTCATCGCCCTGCTGACCACGGGACTTGCCTGGGCCGGCCTCGCCACCCTGATGGGCCGGCGGCGGCGGATGCGGATCCGGCTCGCCGAGGCCGCCGCCCGGCGCGAGGAGTTGGAATCTCGTGTCGCCGAGCGCACGCACGCGCTCAGCGAGGCCAACCAGCAGCTTCTCGCCGAGATCGAGGAGCGCCGCCGCGCCGAGGCCGAGCGCGAGCGCCTGGGCCGTGAACTCGCCCAGGCCGGGAGGCTGGCGGCCCTCGGGCAGTTCGCCGCCAGCATGGCCCACGAGATCAATCAGCCGCTCGCCGCGATCCGCTCCTACGCCGACAACACCGCGATCCTCGTCCGGCGCGGGCGCATCGAGGACGCGGCGGAGAACGTGTCCGCCATCGGCCGGCTGACCGAGCGCATCGGCACGCTGACGCGCCAGCTCAAGGGCTTCGCCCGCCGCGCTTCGGGCCGTCGCGAGCCGGTCCGTCTCGCCGACATCGTCCATGGAAGCCTCGAAGTGGTCTCCTGGCGCGCCGCGCAGGCCGGTATCGCCCTCGACGTGCCGCCGCCCGCGCCCGACCTCGCCGTGCTTGGCGACGGGCCGCGGCTCGAACAGGTCGTCGTCAACCTGCTTCAGAACGCGTTGGACGCCGTGACCGGCCGGCCCGATCCGTGGATCGCCGTGCGGATCGAGGAGGCGGGGGAGCGGGTCGCGGTCGAGGTCGCCGATAACGGGCCGGGCATCCCCGAAGCCGTCCGGGCGCAGGTGTTCGATCCGTTCTTCACCACGAAATCCGAAGGGTTGGGGCTCGGTCTGGCGATCTGCCGCGGCATCGTCGAGGAATGCGGCGGCACGCTCGGCCTTCGCTCGGGCGCCGACGGCACCACCTTCCGGATGGAGCTGACGCGCGCGCTCGCCCCGCCGGACGCGGCACAGGACAGTCGGACGGCCGGGAGCCTGGAGGCCACATGAGCAGCGAGCCGAACGGCGCGTCCGAACGGATCGTCTTCATCGACGACGAGGAGGATGTGCGGCGTGCCAACCGCCAGAGCCTCGAACTCGACGGCTTCACGGTCGAGACCTTCGAGGCGGCCGAACCCGCGCTCGCGGCGATTCGGGCGGAGCCGCCGGGGGTCGTCGTCACCGATGTCCGCCTGCCGGGGCTCGACGGGCGCGCCCTGTTCGAGCGGATCCGCGCCGAGGATCCGAACCTGCCGGTGATCCTCATCACCGGGCACGGCGACATCTCCATGGCGGTGGCGGCGATGCGCGCGGGTGCCTACGACTTCCTCGCCAAGCCGTATCCGGCGGAGGCCCTGATGGGCTCGGTGCGCCGCGCCCTCGACCATCGCCGGCTCGTTCTGGAGAACCGCCGGCTCACGGCCCGGCTCGACGCGGCGATCGAGGAGGATCCGGCCTTCCTCGGCATCTCGCCGGAGATCGTGCGTTTGCGCCGCCTCGTGCGGGACGTCGCCTCGGCGGATGTCGACGTGCTGGTGCTCGGCGAGACCGGCTCCGGCAAGGAGGTGGTGGCCAGCGCCCTCCACCGCTGGAGCCGGCGCGCGGCGAAGAACTTCGTCGCGATGAATTGCGGCGCGCTCCCCGACAGCGTGGTGGAAAGCGAGCTGTTCGGCCATGAGGCCGGCGCCTTCACCGGGGCACTGAAACGCCGGGTCGGCCGCATCGAGCACGCGCAGGGGGGCACGCTGTTCCTCGACGAGATCGAGAGCATGCCGCTGGCGCTGCAGGTCAAGCTGCTGCGGGTGCTGCAGGAGCGGGTGGTCGAGCCGCTCGGCACCAACGAGCGGCGCCCGGTCGACATGCGGGTCGTCTCGGCGACCAAGGTCGATCTCGGACAGGAGGCCGCCGCCGGCACGTTCCGCGACGACCTCTACCACCGGCTCAACGTGGTGACGGTGGCGATCCCGCCGCTGCGGGAGCGGCGCGAGGACATCCTGCTGCTGTTCCAGCACTTCCTCGCCCGGGCCGCCGCCCGGTTCGGGCGCGAGGCGCCCCCGGTGACGGCGGCGATGCGCGACCACCTCCTACGCCATTCCTGGCCCGGCAACGTGCGCGAGCTCGACCACTTCGCCGAGCGCTGCGCCCTGGGCCTCGCCGGTCAGGCCGCACCGGAGGCGGCGCCGACGACGGCCCTCACGCTGTCGGAGCAGGTCGAGCGGTTCGAGCGCGGTCTGATCCGCGAGGAGCTGATCATGGCCGGCGGCGATGTGCGGGGCGCCGCGGAATCCCTCGGCGTTCCGCGGAAAACCCTCTACGACAAGATCGCCCGCTACGGTCTCGCGCCGACGGACTTCCGCTGAAAGCCGCGACGTTTCGGGCGCCTTCAGGCACCGGCGGCCTGCGGCCGGGGGCAGACGCGGTCGCGGCCCGTCCGCTTGGCCTCGTAGAGCGCGCGGTCGGCCCGCTCGATCACGTCGCGGGCGGCCTCGCCCGACCGGTACTGCGCGACGCCGGCTGAGATCGTGACCTGTGCCACCACCTCGCCGGAGCCGCGCTTGACCAGGCGCTGGCCCCGCAGCCGGTCGCAGACCAGCTGGGCGAGGGCGACGCCGGCGCCGATACCGGCCTCGCCGAGCACGATCGCGAACTCCTCGCCGCCGTAGCGCGCGGCGAGATCGCGGTCGGTGGTCTTTTCCGACAGCAGGCGCCCGAGGAGCCGCAACACCTGATCGCCGAAGCGGTGGCCGTGCCGGTCGTTGAGCCCCTTGAAATGGTCGATGTCGAGCATGATCAGGCAGAAGGTGCTGCCGGGATCGGCCCGTGTCCGGGTGATGGCGTCGCGCAGGAACTGATCGAACGCCTTGCGGTTGGCGAGTCCCGTCAGCGTGTCGGTCACCGCCGCGCGCTGCGCCTCGACGAGTTCGCGGTGCAGCTTGTCGATATGGCCGGCGGAGACCGAGAGCTGCTCCTCCAGCAGGCGGTTGCGGGCCTGCGCCTGCTCCGTCTCGCCGATCAGGGCGACGAGCGCCGTCATCAACTCGTCCTCGGTCGGGCGGGCATTCAGGCGGCCGGACCAGTGAGTCAGGGCGTCGGCGTAGCCGGCCAGGGCCCTCCGGCTGCCCGCGACCCGTTCCGCCAAGCGGCCCGCCGCGTCGGCCAGTCGGCTCGCGCCATCGAGCACGATAGCCCCGGGCGCGGTGTCGGCGATGCAGGACTCGTAGAGCGTGCCGGCGAGTTCCTCCGTCAGCGTCCCGCCGGGAGCCAGGCAGGGTGCGAGGCGTTCGCGCAGCGTCGGATTGGCACCGCTGTAGAAGCTGTGCAGCAGTTCGTAGTTCCGGGGCGAGGGGGGAAGCCCGTATCGGCCGAGTGCCTCCCAGGCGGCTTCCGCAGGTATCCGGGCGCGTTCGAGGCTAGGATCCGACTGCTGCTGCACCTGTCCCGGCATCATCGCCCGCATCTCGGCCATCGACGTCACGGTGCAAGGATTACGGACTCGACGTTAAATTTCAGTCTTTGTTGCAAAATTTCGCCGGCCATCCGCGGTCATGACTTGAACAGGCGTCATCCTCCGCAAATGTCCGTTCGAGCGGATACCGCGCAGGCTCGGGCCGCCTTCCGTCCCTTGACGAGCGCCCGCGCCTTCGCGGCGGGCAGCGGCCGATCCGAAAGACGTTGGAGTCCCGCGAACCGACGCGCGCAATCTTGGCTCGGCCTTCCGTCCAGATCCGGACGACGCCCGAGGGCTACTCGATCCCGAGCTTGTCCTTGAGGAGGGCGTTGACCGCGGCCGGGTTGGCCTTGCCGCCCGTCGCCTTCATCGTCTGGCCGACGAACCAGCCGAGCAGGGTCGGCTTGGCCTTGGCCTGCTCCACCTTGTCGGGGTTGGCGGCGATGATCGCGTCCACCGCCGCCTCGATGGCGCCGGTATCGGTGACCTGCTTCATGCCGCGGGACTCGACGATCGCGCGCGGGTCGCCGCCCTCGGACCAGACGATTTCGAACAGATCCTTGGCGATCTTGCCGGAGATCACGCCCTCGCCGATGAGATCGACGATGGTGCCGAGCTGCTCGGCGGAGACCGGCGTGTCCTCGATCGAGCGCCCCTCCTTGTTGAGGCGTCCGAACAGTTCGTTGATGACCCAGTTGGCCGCGGCCTTGCCGTCGCGGCCACGCGCCACCGCCTCGAAATAATCGGCCGACGCCCGCTCGGCGACGAGCACGCCGGCATCGTAGGCGCTGAGGCCGAAATCCTTGATGAAGCGGGCCTTCTTGGCATCCGGCAGTTCCGGCAGGCCTGAGGCCAGCCCATCGACATAGGCTTGGTCGAATTCGAGCGGCAGCAGATCGGGATCGGGGAAGTAGCGGTAGTCGTGCGCCTCCTCCTTCGAGCGCATCGAGCGGGTCTCGCCCTTGCCCGGATCGAACAGGCGCGTCTCCTGATCGATCTTGCCGCCATCCTCCAGGATCGCGATCTGGCGGCGTGCCTCGGTCTCGATGGCCTGGCCGATGAAGCGGATCGAGTTGACGTTCTTGATCTCGCAGCGCGTGCCGAGCGGGTCGCCGGGGCGGCGCACGGAGACGTTCACGTCGGCGCGGAGACTGCCCTTCTCCATGTCGCCGTCGCAGGTGCCGAGATAGCGCAGGATCGTGCGCAGCTTGGTCACGTAGGCCTTGGCCTCCTCCGACGAGCGGAGATCGGGGCGCGAGACGATCTCCATCAGCGCCACGCCGGAGCGGTTGAGATCGACGAAGCTCTTGGTCGGATCCTGGTCGTGCAGGGACTTGCCGGCATCCTGCTCCAGATGCAGGCGCTCGATGCCCACCGTGATCGACTCGCCGTCGGGCAGATCGACCAGCACCTCGCCCTCACCGACGATCGGGTCCTTGTACTGCGAGATCTGGTAGCCCTGCGGCAGGTCCGGGTAGAAGTAGTTCTTCCGGTCGAACACCGAGCGCAGATTGATCTGCGCCTTCAGGCCGAGACCGGTGCGGACGGCCTGGGCGATGCATTCCTCGTTGATGACGGGCAGCATGCCCGGCATGGCCGCATCGACCAGCGAGACGTGGTCGTTGGGCTCGCCGCCGAAGGCGGTGGAGGCGCCGGAGAACAGCTTGGAGCGGCTGGTGACCTGGGCGTGGATCTCCATCCCGATCACGACCTCCCAGTCGTGCAGGCCGCCCTTGATGAGCTTCTTCGGATCGACGCGCTCGGTCATTCTCTTCGACTTCGGTGCCGGCGCCGCCGGATCGGCGCCTTCGAGGGTTGTGTAGGGAGCCCGTGCGGGACGGGTCAAGCGGGCGGGGGCGCCGACGGACGCCGCGCGGCCAGCGTCACGGCCGGCCCGTTCACGAAGTCCGGGTCGTCGGCGATCACCGTCGTCTCGGTGAGCCCGTAATGGGCGAGCACGCGGATCAGGTCGGGCAGCTCCATCCATCGGGTTTTGCCCTGGTTGCCGCCCCAGAAGGTGGCGAGCCCGCGGTCGCGATAGGTCAGTTCGTGCAGGGTGAGCCGCATCCCGTCCTGCTCCACGGGGCGCGGCACGTGGCGGCGCAGGCGGGCCTGCGGGGCGTAGTAATGCGTCCAGAGGAACAACCGGTCGGAGCGGGCGGCGGCGAGCCGGATCAGTTCGAGCGGGTCGAACATATGGTAGAGGATGCCGCAGGCGAAGATCAGGTCGTAGCGCGGCCCCGGCGCGGCCAGATGCCGGCTGACGTCGCCGAGCAGGAAGGTCGAGCGGGTGAGCCCGGCGATGTTCTTGACGACGAGCGACTTGAGGAAGGCCTCCGAGTTCGACTCGACTGCCGTGACGCTGTTCGCGCCGAGCGCTTCGAGCTGACAGGTATGGGCGCCTTCGAGCGGTCCGAGTTCGAGGATGTCGTAGCCGTCGAAACGCCCCTCGCGGCCGAGGGTCTCCGCCGCTTGGCGCGGGCGGGGATCGGCGCGGAAGCCCGGCAGGCCACCGCCGACCGGCAGGTCGGACACGAGTTCGCTGAGATCGCTCGCCCAGCGCCCCTCGAACAGGTCGTAGGCATTGCGATGGCTCGGCGTGGAGGTGAGGAAGACCCGCTTCATGTGAAGCCCTATAGCCGGGCGCCCGCCTCAAATCACCGGGACGCCACGACCCTTGGCCTGATCGCCTGGTTCGACGTGGATCACCACCACCGCGCCCTCGATCGCGGCCTCGATCACCTCCTCCAGCCGGTCGCAGATGGCGTGGGATTCGAACACCGTCATCTCGCCCGGCACGACGAGGTGGAAATCGATGAAGGTGGCGCTGCCGGCGTGGCGGGTGCGCACGTCGTGCGCCTCCAGCGCGCCCTCGCCATGGGTCGAGATCAGGGCGCGGATACGGGCCACCATCTCGGGCGAGGCGGCCTGATCCATCAGGCCGTTGATCGAGTCGCGCACCATCGACCAGCCGGACCACAGGATGTTGAGGGCGACCAGACCCGCCACGAGCGGATCGAGCACCAGCGTCCCCGTGACGAGAACCAGCCCGAGCCCGACGAGCACGCCGCCCGAGGTCACCACGTCGGCGGCGATGTGGCGGGCATCGGCGAGCAGGGCGGGCGAGCGCAGCCGCCGGCCGCGCCGGAACAGCAGCATCGCCCAGACGGCGTTGATGACCGTGGCGACGCCGTTGATCGCCAGACCCATCGCCGGCGCGTCGAGGGGTTTCGGGTCGAGGATGCCGAAATAGGCTTCACGCAGGATGAGCAGGGCGGCGACGATGACGAGCGCCCCCTCGATCACCGCGGAGAAGTACTCGGCCTTGTGGTGGCCGTAGGGATGGTCCTCGTCGGCCGGCTGCGCGGCGACGCGCACGGCCAGGAAGGCGCAGGCCGCGGCCACCACGTTGATGATGCTCTCCAGCGCGTCGGAGTAGAGCGCGAGGCTGCCGGTGAGCCAGTAGGCGGTGAATTTCAGGGCGGTGACGAGCACGCCGACGGCAGCGCTCGCCAGGGCGGCCTTCTCGGTTCCTGACATGCGGCTTCAACGAGGGCGGGGAGGGCGGGAAACGGGGATGCCCCGCCCTTAAGACCCGCGGCCCCGGAAGGCCACGGCAAAGGTTTTAGCCCGGGCTATCGCCGTCCGGGCCGGACCGCGCCTGCGCCGTAGCGGGCAGGCGCCCGCGGGCGATCTCCTTGGCGCGGGAACGCTCGGCCTTGTCGCGGGCGCGCTCGGCCCGGCGGGCGTAGTTGCGGGCGATCCAGCCGAAGCTCGCCCGCGCGGAGAGTTCGTCGAAGCGGGCCGCCTCCCGCTCCCAGTAGCGCACGAGCTGCGCGTCGAGGGTCTCGTGCGGCGGCTTTCTGCTGGTCTCGGTCATGGCGCGAACATCCTCGGAAGCCGTGGGTCTGCGTCACGCGTGCGGCGCGGGCGGTGCATCGGTCTGCTCGACCACCAGCGCCTCCGCATCGCCCCGGAAGCTGCCGGGACCGACATCGCCGGTCGGGTGGCCGGGCGTGCCGAAGGGCTCGCTCGGATAGGCCTCCTCGAAGCGGCAGCGGGCGTCGTTCGCGTCCTCGGCCTTGAGGGTGATCCGCGGCGTTTCGGGCAGGGGCCAGCGCGGGTCGGCGGGATCGCGCAGTTGGACGGCGTACCATTTCATCGTGGACAGCTTTCTCGATCGAAACGGTGTCTCAACGCGCGAGGCGGCGCCTCGGCTGCACGACCCTTAGGATGTCTTGATTTCTTTGAGGTAGTGAGCGGCGGCCTCCACATCGGCGGCGCCGGCGGTGAAGCCGACATAGCCGTCGGGCCGCACCAGATGCAGGCGCCCCGGCGTCGGGGTCCGGCGCGGGACGGGCTGGACCAAGCCGGGGTATCGGGCGGCGAGTGCGGCACCGCCCTCTTCCTCCGCCGCGTAGAGAACGAAGCGCGGATCGGCGCCCGCGCCCGGCGGCGGCCCGTCCGAATCCTCGGGCCGCCACCGCAGGCCGGCCCCCGCCCCGACGGAAAGCGGGGAGCCGGGATAGCCGATCTCGATCTCGCTCATCATCGCGGCCATCCGCCGCCGCACCGTGGAGAGGCCGAGGAGCCACCGCAAAGCGCGATTGCGGAGCGCCTGAGCCGCCGGGTTGGCCAGCGTCGCCAGGGCCGTGAGCCGCCCGGCATTGCGCAACACCGTCTCGCCGACGGCGTTGCGCTCCGGGCTGTAGCTGTCGAGCAGCGTCGGGAGGGCCTCGCCCCGCAGCACCAGGGCGAGCCTCCAGGCGAGGTTCACCGCATCCTGCATGCCGGTGTTCATGCCCTGGCCGCCGGCCGGGCTGTGAATATGCGCGGCATCGCCCGCCAGGAACACGCGGCCTCGGCCGTATTCCGAGACCTTGCGCTCGTGGATGCGGAAGCGGCTGAGCCAGACCGGATCGGACACCTGAATCCCGGCGCCAGCCCTGGCGGAGACCAGCGCCTGCACCTCGGCAAGCGTCGGATCGGGCTTCGCTCGTCCGTCCGCCCAGCCGACGGTCGCGACGACCCGCGCCCGGCCACCGGGGATCGGGAAGATCACGAACGGCCCGTCCCGGTGGAGATAGACCGCGATGGCATCGCCCGGCGGAGCGCCGCCGCCCGCGAGGCGGATGTCGGCGAGCAGCCATTCGTCGCCCTGCGCCGAGCCGCGGAAGGCCAGGCGGAGCCCGTGGCGCACGGTGCTGTGAGCGCCGTCGCAGCCGAGCAGGAAGGGGGTCGTCACGCTCTCCTGCCGCCCGTCCGCATGGGAGAGCCGCGCCTCCACGCCGTCCGGCGTCTGCGCGAAGGCGAGAAGCTCGACCTCCCGCTCGACCGCGACGCCGAAGGAGCCGAGATGTTCGGCCAGAAGCCGCTCGGTGTCGCGTTGCGGGATCATCAGCCCGAAGGCGTAGGGGCTGGCGATATCGGAGAAGTCCGGGCCTCCGAGCACCCGGCCGCCCGCCCGCAGCGTCGCGCCGCGGGCGCGCAGACCCGCCGCGAGGAAGGCCCCGGTGCAGCCCATCCGGTCCATCAGTTCGAGGGTGCGCGACCAGACGACCAGCGCCTTCGAGGTCTGCGTCGCTCGGGGCGCGCGGTCGATCAGCCGGACGCCGATGCGATAGCGTGCCAGTTCGCAGGCGAGCGTCAGGCCGACCGGCCCGGCGCCGACGATCAGGACCTTTTCCATCGCCGTCTCCGCGGGTCATGCTGCGCCGAGCCTCGCCCTGGATCAATCCGCCATTTGCGTCGCGCGCCCATCCGTGCTGATGGCGCGGCATGCGCGTGGATCTGTTCGATTTCGAGTTGCCGGAGGCTGCGATCGCGCTGCGGCCGGCGAGCCCCCGCGACGCGAGCCGCCTGCTCGTGGTGCGCCCCGGCGAAACGCTGGCGGATCGCGGCGTGCGCGATCTGCCCGCGCTCCTGAATCCCGGCGACGCCCTCGTCTTCAACGACACGCGGGTGATCCCGGCCCGGCTCTCCGGCATCCGCCACCGGGAGGGCGGCACCGGCCAGCGCTGCGAGGCGATGCTGCATCTGCGCGAGGCGCCGGACCGCTGGCGCGCCTTCGCCCGCCCCGCCAAGCGCCTCGCTCCCGGCGACCGGATCCGCTTCGGCGGCGAGGGTGCAAACCAAGGGGCGAGCGAAGTCTGTGTCCTGTCCGGCCTCGACGCGACGGTCGAGGAACGGGGGGAGGGCGGGGAGATCCTGCTGCGCTTCGACCTCGCCGGGCCGGCCCTCGACGAGGCCATTGCCGGGCTCGGTGCCCTGCCGCTGCCGCCCTACATCGCGGGCAAGCGCGCCACCGACGCGAGGGACACGACCGACTACCAGACCGTCTACGCCCGCGAGCCGGGCGCGGTCGCCGCCCCCACCGCCGGCCTGCATTTTTCCGACGCGCTGCTCGACGGGATCGATGCCGCCGGGATCGAGCGGATCCATGTCACGCTTCATGTCGGCGCCGGCACCTTCCTGCCGGTGAAGGCGGACGATACCGAGGCCCACCGGATGCATGCCGAGATCGGCATCCTCGATACGGCCACCGCGGAACGGCTCAACGCCGTGCGGGCGCGGGGCAACCGGATTGTCGCCGTCGGCACCACGGCGCTGCGGCTTCTGGAGAGCGCGACCGACCCCGACGGCACGGTCCGCCCGTTCTCCGGGGCCACAGACATCTTCATCACGCCGGGCTACCGCTTCCGCGCGGTCGATGCCCTGGTGACGAACTTCCACCTGCCGCGCTCGACCCTGTTCATGCTGGTCTCGGCCTTTTCCGGCCTCGACACCATGCGCGCGGCCTATGCCCACGCGATCGCTTCGGGTTACCGCTTCTACTCCTACGGCGACGCCAGCCTGCTGTTTCCGGAGCGTGCCCCATGAAGGCCCTGCCATGAGCAGCCGGCGCCCGCCGCTCCGGGTCGATGTCGCCCGCACCGTCGATCGCTTCCTCGGCCTGATGGCGAGCGAGGGCGGTCCGCGGCTGCGCGGGCTCTATCTCGTCGGCTCGGTGGCGCTCGGCGATTTCCGGCCCGGCCGCAGCGACATCGACTTCGTCGCCCTCCTCGACGCGCCTGCATCGGCCGAGGCGACCGACGCGCTCGCCCGCATCCACGCGATCCTGGCGCAAGCCGGCGGCCCGTCTCTCGACGGCGTCTACCTGCCGATCGATGCCCTTCGGCGTACGCCGGAGAGGGGTGCCGTCCTGCCCTTCAGCATGGAGGGGCGGCTGCGCACCGGCGAGCCCTGCCGCGAGGTCAATCCGGTGCTCTGGCGCTGTCTCGCCCGCGCCAGCCGTCCGATCCTCGGCGCCACCCCTGCCGCCCTCGGCATCGCCGACGACGACGCGGCGCTCCACGCCCACGCCCTGGCCGAGCTGGACACCACGTGGCGCCCCTGGATTGCGCGATGCGAGGCGGCGCTGGCGGGCCAAGCGCCGGACGCGGAGAGCGACGCGGCCGACCTCGAACGGGGCGTTCTCGGCGTGAGCCGCATTCTCTGCACCCTCGCCACCGGGCGGATCGTCTCGAAGCGCGAGGGCGGGCGCTTCGTGCTGGAGCGCCTGCCGGAAGAACATCAGCAGGCCGTGTGGGACGCGCTCGACGCCCGTGACGGGGCGCTGGAGCGGGTCTCGCCAGCGGAGTTGCGCGCCGGCCTCGACACCATGCGTTTCCTGATCGACGGCGCCGGGGGGTATCAGGCTCCCGAGACGGCCCCCACATCCCCGGACCGATGACAGATCCTCTCGACTTCTCCTTCACGGTCTCGGCCACTGACGGCCAAGCCCGCACCGGCCACATTGCGATGCCGCGCGGAAACATCCGCACGCCGGCCTTCATGCCGGTGGGCACCGCCGCCACCGTCAAGGCGATGTATCCCGAGCAGGTGCGCGACCTCGGCGCCGACGTGGTGCTCGGCAACACCTACCACCTGATGCTGCGCCCCGGCGCCGAGCGGATGGCGCGGCTCGGCGGCCTGCACCGCTTCATGCGCTGGGACGGACCCATCCTCACCGATTCCGGCGGCTTCCAGGTGATGTCGCTCTCGGCGCTGCGGAAGATCGACGAGGAGGGTGTCACCTTCCGCTCGCATATCGACGGCACCGCCCACCGGATGAGCCCGGAGCGCTCCATCGAGATCCAGGGGCTGCTCGGCTCCGACATCCAGATGCAGCTCGACGAATGCGTGCGCCTGCCGGCCGAGCGGCCGGAGATCGAGAAGGCGATGCACCTGTCCCTGCGCTGGGCCGAGCGCTGCCGCGTCGCCTTCGGCGAGCAGCCGGGCAAGGCGATGTTCGGCATCGTCCAGGGCGGCGACGTGCCGGAGCTGCGGGTCGAGAGCGCGCGGGCGCTGACCGATCTCGGCCTCAAGGGCTACGCCATCGGCGGGCTCGCGGTCGGCGAGCCGCAGGCGGTGATGCTGGCGATGATCGAGACGGTGGAGCCGCACCTGCCGTCCACCAAGCCGCGCTACCTCATGGGCGTCGGCACCCCGGACGACCTGATGCAGTCGGTGATGCGCGGCATCGACATGTTCGATTGCGTGATGCCGACCCGCGCCGGCCGCCACGGCCTCGCCTATACAAGGCACGGCCGGATCAACCTGCGCAACGCCCGCCATGCCGAGGACACCCGGCCGCTGGACGAGGCCTCGGACTGCCCGGCGGCCCGGGACTATTCCCGCGCCTATCTCCACCACCTCGTCCGCTCGGACGAGATCCTGGGGATGATGCTGCTGACCTGGAACAACCTCGCCTATTATCAGGCGCTGATGGCCGGGATGCGCGCGGCCATCGCCGCGGGGCGCCTCGCCGATTTCGTCGCCGAAACCAAGGACGGCTGGGCGCGGGCGGAAGCCGCCGCGAAGGCGTGAGGCGGAGGCTTGGGGCTTGCGTCTCAGCGGAGGTCGGCGCGCTTCTGGGCCTTGTTGTAGCTGGTGATCGCCGCCTGGCAGTTCGGCGAGAGCTTGGCCTTGTTCTGCTTGAAGCAGGCGCGCACCTCGGCGCTGTCGGGGGCGAACTCGCCGCAATAGCTCAGGTAATCCCCGGTGCAGTGCTGGCGCAGGGCATCGCGGTCGGCCACCGGGGCCGCCGGGCCGGCGAGCGCCGCGCTGGTGGTGATCATCAGGGCGAGGGCTGTGCGTACGATCATGGGACTCTCTACCAACTCCGACATCACTGTCTCCGCCCGCTCCCGGCTACTCTGGGAACGGACGGCGAAAGGGAGGCCCGGCTTGGCCGGGCCGCGGGGTGTAGAGCCTGCCGATCGGGCGAGAGTGCGGCCGCCCCGTGGCAGGCCAAGCCACTCATCCGCCCCATTAAACCCCCGATTCCCCGGTGCGGTTCACTGCCGCTCCGGGGCTACGGGGCATGCGCCAGAACCCGGTAGCTGCCCTCGGGATCGTCGCGTCCGCTCTCCTGCGCCGCCTTCAGATCCGCCACGATCCGCGCCGCGATCGGCAGGCGGTAATGCAGCGGATCCCAGTAGTTCGTGTCCTGTCGCGTGATCGGGGAGGGGATGCGGAAATCGACCACCGTCGCGCCATGCGCCGCGCCGATCCGCGTCACCGCCGCCTTGCAGGCTGCCTCCCGCTCGGCCGCAGGTCTTCCGGGCGCGCCCTGCTGGGCGACGTGGACGGGGGGAAAGACCACGAACGTGCGCGTCTCGGGGGGCGCCTGCGCCAGGAGCGCGTCGAGCCAGCCGAGGGCGGGCATCGGCGCGTCGGCGGGGGGCGGCCGATAGCCCGGCTCGGCCTCGGCGGCAGCCTGGGCCGCGCGGGCGCTGCGGATATGCGCCTGGGCGCGGGCCGCATCGTAAAACTCTTCCGGCGGGGTGAAGACCGCGTAGCCGTTGGCGGCGAGCCGGGCGCGGACGATCCCGAGCCGGGACAGCAACGCATCGGCGGCCGTACTGACGCTCTGCCCGTTCACCTGCCGCAGGACAGCCCACGCCGCATCCGGCCGGTAGAGCCAGGCGGGGAAGGCGCGGAAGGTGAGGCGGCGCTCCGCCGCCTCCGGCTCGCACCATGTCGGATCGATCCCGAACACCAGCGCCTTCGGCCGGTTGTGGCGCAGGTAGAGCCGGGCCAGTTCGGCCTGCTCGTAGGGCGTGGCGGCGTTCATCGACAGGTTGGCGAAGCGCCCGCCGAAGGCGCGCTCGAGCGCCGCCGGGTCGAGCAGGCGCAGGGTCGAGGTGCCGAACACCGCCCCGTCATAGGTGCCGCTGCGGGCGACCTGCGGATACATGAAGCGCTGGTTGCCATCCATCAGCGGCCCCGGCGCCCGGCCCGGCCCGGCGCGCAATCCGTAGGGATCGAGGGCGGCCACGAAGCCGATGCAGGCCAAGCCCGCGAGGGCGGCCACGCCCAGGAACAGCAGGACGAAGTGCCGCCATTCCGACGGCGCGCCGGCCGGGTTCGCTCTCGTCATCGGCTCAACATCGCGATTGAACGGTTGGCGGCCTCGCGAGCCGTGTTGACCCTCCCGCCCCGAGCCCCTATTGCGAGCCCCACGCTCCGAGCGCAACCGGCCCGCCCCGCGGCGCCCCGCGCCCACCGGATGCGAGCGCGTAGCTCAGTTGGTAGAGCAACGGACTTTTAATCTGTAGGTCCTGGGTTCGAGTCCCAGCGCGCTCACCATAGATTTCGCCCGCCTGGTCAATGACTTGGCGGGTTTTTCTATACTGGGAAGTGTCCCAAAAGGCTTGTGGCCGGCCGCAACAAGCTATGTGATTTTACAACAGATTATGACGCGGCGTAGGTTAGTCCGCGCAACGCAGATGGACCACGGCCTTCTCGCGGAAGCCTAATAGTCAACGCTTGAAGGTACCCAACTGATATGCTCCAGCGGTTGATTAACTTCGTTAATGACAATGCCAATGCAATTAGCGCGCTTGGATCTACTACTAGTGCGCTATCATCTATAGCTGCGCTCTTTGTAGCCATTTCAGCAGTGTGGCTGTCTAAAAGGTTACTCGACGAAAACAGAATTCTTCGAAAAGCGGGAACAGAGCCGGAAGTTATCGCATATTTGATACCAAATGATAGGAATATCAACGTAATTAATTTCGCGATAGCAAACGTTGGCAACGGCCCGGCCTTCGAAGTGCGATTTGAAACAGATCTTGATCCTGAGATTCTAAAATCGAAGGAATGCTTTTTCAGAATAGACATCGGCACAGTCCCTATAACGGCGCTGCCACAGGGCGAAAAAATTCTTACCCTTTTTGGCCAAGGCTTTAGAATACTAGCTAAACCAGAACTCCCGCCCTTCACAGTTGATCTCTCTTATAGAAACGTAGATGGCCAACAATTTAAACGCAAAACGGTTTTAGATGCCCGCCAGTACGCATATGTTAGCCGCCTATCAGACAGCAACGAGGAGAAAATTGCAAATAGTTTAGAGCGCATATCACGCAGTTTCGATTATAGCGTGACCGGAAATCATCTCAAGGTTGAGGTAACCAATCGTAAAGAGCGCGAAGAAATAGAAAGCAATATCATCGACAGCTTTGATGTAGATGATACCCGAAGTGCTGAACCGATAGCGACGCCACGCAGGTCTGTGACGGAGTGGGTGCGCTCGCGCTTCGCAAGCTAAGGAGCATGTCGAATTGCAGTGCCTGGCGGGAGCGTTTCGAGGCACCCCCCCATCACCAATGATCACCAATGTAATATGCTCGATTTTGGCCAATGTCTGCCGATAGCGATTATTGCTGCTCTGCGGGGCTCAGGTCTCCACGGCTTACAGCCACACGACGTCCGCCAACGCGGTCGTTCCGCGTTTTTCTAAATACCCGCACTCGAACTTAGCTCTGCCAGAATGACAACCGCAGATTGGGCTCTCGTTATCAGCCTTCTTTCGTTCGTTGTATCACTTGCTTCTTTCATTTGGAATATTTGGTCGAAATATATTTATCCCAAAAGCCAGATCAAAGTTCGATTTAATATGTTGATTATTTTTGACGCTTTCGATAATAGAAAAATACTTGGCCTGACTGCAACGAACTTTGGGCCAACAGACAATCAGCTAACTGGTGTTATTTGCCGCGAAATCCTGCCAAGAAAATTCCCATATCTTCGGCGGAATTGGCAATATGCCTTCTTGAATTCATTCGATAGGCCTGAGATTCCCACGACACCTGGGCTACGCTCTGGAGGACTTCCCAGGAAATTAGTCGTTGGCGACAAAGTCGACGTCTATCTAACCCCACTACATGAGGCGCTCCGCGATAAGAAAATCATCGACGTAGGGTTCGTAGATATATTTGGTCGCGAGCTCTGGGCACCCAGGGGAGATGTCAGGAAAGTCCGGGAGTCTGTAAAGACGCATTTCATGGAGCATGTTCACTGAAATGACGTATTCATACCTATGTATCATATCGAATATCCAAGCAAATTCAGAATTATTGTGCTGCAGCGCAGCGTCATATGGCGAGTGTATTGGCTGATGATTTGATTTCATAATTATGAGTTACCGCGATCCTACAAACGCGGAGAGATTTTACAAGCTGCAGATGGCGCGGAGGCTGCACAAGCTACGCCCAATTTTAAGTATGCCGCAGTGGCTGGAAGTGCTCGCCCCAGTTAGCGCCAGCCTTGATACCCAAGGCCGCAGCGATTTCGCCGAGCATCCTCAAGGCCTTCTCGTAACGCTGCCGCCGACGCGCCGTTGATGGATGCGGCGGCCCGAGACTCAGACGGGTCAACACGATGCAATAGTTGTTCACAAGCCGTTGCGGACAGAAGATTCAGTCACCGGCTGGGGGTCGCCCGTGCTCAGGAAATCGAGGCCGGGCGATGCCACCCTCTCCCGCTCGAAGGCGCTTGATCACCGGACGCCACAGCGCCATCCCGGTCTCGAACCGAACGCGAGATCCCGATGGACGCCCCCCTGCCACCCGCGCTGCACGCCCTCCGCCGCGGCGATCTCGCCGGGGCGCGGGAGCTGCGCCTGAGCGGATCCCTCACCGAATTCCCGCCGGCAATCTTCGGGCTCGCCGAGACGTTGGAGGTGCTCGACCTCAGCGGCTGCGGCCTCACCGACCTCCCGGCGGATCTCGGCCGGCTCAAGCGGCTGCGCGTGCTGTTCTGTTCGGGCAACCGCTTCGAGCGGCTGCCGCCCGCCCTCGGCGACTGTGCCGCCCTGAGCCAGATCGGGTTCCGCGCCACCGGGTTGCGGGAGGTGCCGGCCGAGGCGCTGCCGCCGGCCCTGCGCTGGCTCACGCTGACGGATAACCGAATCGAGCACCTGCCCGAGGCGCTGGGCCGGCGCCCGAAGCTGCAGAAGCTGATGCTGGCGGGCAACCGGCTGCGGGCGCTGCCGCCCACGCTCGCGGACGCGAAACACCTCGAATTGCTGCGCCTGTCCGCCAACGGCTTCGAGGCGCTGCCCGGTTGGCTCGGCGAGTTGCCGCGGCTCGCCTGGATCGCCTGGGCCGGCAATCCGCTCGACGGGGAGCCGGCGCCGGCCGCGGTGCCGCACGTCGCCTGGGAGGCGCTCGATCTCGGCCCCTGCCTCGGCGAGGGAGCCTCGGGGCGGATCCACCGGGCGCTGTGGCGCCGCGCCGAGCCGGCCGAGGCGGTCGCGGTGAAGCTGTTCAAGGGCCGCATGACCAGCGACGGGCTGCCCGAGCGGGAGATGGCGGCCTGCCTCGCCGCCGGCCGCCACCCCAACCTCACCGGGGCGCTCGGGCGGATCGAGGGGCATCCGGAGGGGGTCCAGGGGCTGCTGATGCCGCTGATCCCGGAGGACTGGCGGGTTCTGGCCGGGCCGCCGAGCCTGGAGAGCTGCAGCCGCGACGTCTACGCGCCGGATTTAACCCTGGCGCCGGACACGGCTCTCCGCATCGCCGCCTCGGTGGCGCGGGCGGCGGCGCATCTGCACGATCGGGGCGTGCTGCACGGCGACCTCTACGGGCACAATACGCTGTGGGACGGGCGCACCGGCGCGGCGGTGCTGAGCGATTTCGGCGCGGCCTCGCTGCTGCCGGCAGGCGCCGCCGGGGCGCCCTGGCAGCGCGTCGAGACGCGGGCCTGGGGCCTCCTGCTCGGCGAGCTGCTCGACCGCTGCGCGGAAATGCCCGCCGGGATCGCGGATCTGCGTGCGCTGGAACGGGCCTGCCGCCAGCCCGATCCGCGGGCGCGGCCGTCGATGGCGGCGGTCGTGCACGCTCTATCGTCGCATTTGTCGCCGGATCGTCACGCGGATGCTTGATCCATGCTTGCGCCGCCGCGTTGTGCCTGTCCCGGACAATGCGGCAGGATGCAGGTCCCGAAACCGCCGCACCCCGCACAAGGAGCAGGACGAAACCGCATGAGCGACCCCCGCGAGATCGAGCTGAAGCTGGAATGCGAGCCCTCCGACCTCGCGGCCCTGCGCGACCACCCGCTTCTGCGGGAGGCGGCGGTGCAGGAGGAGGCGGCGCTGACCTCCGTCTACTTCGACACGCCGGACCGGCAGCTGCACGCGGCCAAGCTCGGCCTGCGGGTGCGCGAGAGCAAGGGGCGCTTCGTGCAGACCCTGAAGGCGGAGGGCGACGGCCTGTTCGACCGGCCGGAATGGGAGCAGCCCGTCGAGGGGCCCGAGCCCGACCGCGCGGCGCTGGCCGACACGCCCTTCGCGCGCCGCGTCGAGGCCGAGGCGGCGTTGGAGCCGCTCTTCACCACGCGCGTCACCCGGCGGACCTATCTCGTCCAGCAGGGCGAAACGCGCATCGAGGTCGCCCTCGATACCGGCCGGATTGAGGCGCCCGCCGCCGGCGACCGGATCGTGTCGCTCTGCGAGATCGAGCTCGAACTGAAGGACGGGACGGCGAGCGACCTGTTCGCCCTCGCCCAGGCCGTCGCCAATCTCGTCCCCGTGCGCCTCGGGGTGCTCAGCAAGGCCGAGCGCGGCTACGCGCTCGCCGCGGGCAAGCTCGACCGGGTGCGCAAGGCCGAGCCCGTGCCGCTGCGCGAGGAGATGAGCGCGGCCGACGCATTCCGCAGCGTCGCCCATGCCTGCCTGCGCCACATGCGCATCAACGAGGACATCCTGCTCAAGGGCCGCGACGTCGAGGCGCTGCACCAGATGCGCGTCGCGCTCCGCCGCCTGCGCTCGGCCTTCTCCCTGTTCGGCGACCTCGTGGACGACCCGCTCGGCGTGCGCATCCGGACGGAGCTGAAGGAGGTGACCGAGCCGCTGGGCCGGGCGCGCAACCTCGACGTCTTCCTCGCCACCATCCTGCCGGCCGAGCGCGAGCGACATCCGGACGAGACCGGCCTGCTCGGCCTCGAGCGGCAGCTCGAGGATGAGCGGGCGAAGGCCTATCGCGACATCGCCGCGTTGCTGGGCTCGGATGCGTGGCGGATGCTGCTGCTCGACCTCGTCGGCTGGATCAATGCCGGCCCGTGGCTGCGGGACGAGAGTCCCGGCCGGGCCTCGCTCCGCGCCGAGCCGGCCCGCGTCTTCGCCGCGCGCGAACTCGACCGGCGGCGGCGGCAGGTGAAGCGGCGCGGGCGCCATCTCGACGACCTCGAACCGGAAGAGCGTCACCGGGTGCGCATCGCCGCCAAGAAGCTGCGCTACGGTGCCGAGTTCTTCGCGCCCCTGTTTTCCGGCAAGAAGGCGGCCAAGCGCCATACCGCCTTCGGCAAGGCTCTGTCGGACCTGCAGGACCATCTCGGCGCGCTCAACGACATCGCCACCGGCCACGAGCTGATGCGGGATCTGACCGACGCGCCGACGGGCGCCTCGACCCTGTTCGCCGCCGGGATGACGGCGGCCGACATCGAGGCGCGCACCCGCACGCTGCTCGAGGCGGCGGCCGAGGCGCACGAGGATCTCGTCGACACCAAGCCGTTCTGGCGCTGACGCATCGCCCGGAGCGGGACCGGGCGCCGCGCGCGGGCCCGTTCTGAACCCGGCTCCCGTGTCAATCGACCTGAGCGGTTTCTAAGTCCGCTCAGGTTGCGGCGGTGTTCTGCGCGCCGCCCGATTGCCCGCAATCGAACGTTGCCGTAACCGGGCCGGGTTGAAGGGGCGGGAACGTTTCCGCTGCCAAAGTTTTTCGCGCTCATGCGTTTCGAGGTCGAGCGGAAGTTTCTCGTGGCCGATGAGGGATGGCAGGCCGGCGTCACCCGCCGCCGCCGCTTCACGGACGGCCTGATCGGACAGTTCGAGACGGGCAACAAGGTCCGCGTCCGGCTCGACGAGGATCGGGCCTGGTTGACCGTCAAGGGCGAGCGCGTCGGCCTCGGACGGCCGGAATTCGAGTACGAGATCCCCCGCGCCGACGCGGAAGCGATGCTGAGCCTCGTCTGCGACACCTGCTTCATCGAGAAGACCCGCCACTGCGTCCCCCATGCCGGACTCCTCTGGGAGGTCGATGTCTATGGCGGAACGCTCGCCGGGATGATCCTGGCCGAGGTCGAGCTGGAGCACGAGGCGCAAGCCTTCGAGCCGCCGCCCTGGCTCGGCCGGGAGGTGACGGGCGATCCGCGCTTCCGCCAATCGGCGCTGCTGCGCCGCTTCGGCGAGGCGGGGCGCGTCGTCACCCTGGAGGAAGTGCTGGCCGGGCCGCTGTAAGACCCACGGCCCGACCTCCGGCCGCGCGGCGCGACCGTTCCCGCGATGGCGGTCAGCGGCTCGGCTCACACGATCAACGCAGTCCCCTGCCGATCGATGAGATCGACACCCTGCAGAACGACAAGCGTCTGGAAGTTGTCGCCCCCGCCGTCTCTGTCGAACCGGACGTCCGTCGATCCGTCGACCAAGGCGAGCGCCAGCCAGCCATCGCCGAACGGGGCGGACGAAGGGTTCGTCGTTGCGCCGCCTCGCGCTATGAAGGGCGGAGCTGGTTTTCGAAGAAGGAGCGGGGGGAGTGGGGCAGGCGGCGCGTCCGGGCTTTGGCCGCCCCTTCCGCCTGCGCCGGCCCGCCCGGCCGACTCTGCGTCAGCTCCGCCTCGGCAGCGGCCTCGTGCTGTTCGCCTACGTGCTCACGCACCTGCTGGTTCACGCGCTCGGCAACATCTCCCTCGACGCGCTGGAGACCGGGCTTACGGTGAAGGTCGCGCTCTGGCGCACGCCGCCGGCCCTGCTTCTCCTCTACGGCGCGCTTCTCATTCACCTCGTCCTCGGGCTCTACGCCTTCTACGAGCGGCGCTTCTACCGGGTGAGGCCGGCCGAGACCGCGCAGCTCCTGCTCGGCCTCGCGGTGCCGCTGCTCCTCCTCAGCCACGTGGTCGGCACCCGCCTCGCCTGGAGCCTTGAGGGGTTGGATCGCGGCTACGCGCAGGTTCTCTACGCCACCTGGGTCGCGGCGCCGGGACAGGGGATGATGCAGGCCGCCGGCCTCGTCGTGGCGTGGCTGCACGGCTGCTTCGGCCTCTATTTCTGGCTCCGGCTCAAGCGTGGCTTTCCCGGCGCCGCGCCGTGGCTGCTCGCGGGCGCGGTGCTGGTGCCGGTGCTGGCGCTCCTCGGCGTGGTTCAGGGCGGACGCAGCGTGGCGTTGCTCGCCGCCGACCCCGCTTGGCGGGCGGAAGAACTCGGAGCGAACCATCTCGGGGGGGCAGCGCAGGGCGAGCGACTGAGCGCCGTCCGCCGCGGGCTGTTCTCGACCTACATGGCGGCGCTCGCCCTCGTCGTGCTGGCCCGCGGCGCCCGCACCTTCGCCGAGACGCGGGGCGGCTTCGTGCGCATCGGCTATCCCGATGGGCGAACCGTCCGCGTGCCGCGGGGCAGCAGCGTCCTCGAGGCGAGCCGGCGCGGCCGCATCCCCCATGCGAGCGTGTGCGGCGGGCGCGGCCGCTGCTCGACCTGCCGCATCCGGGTGGTCGATCCGGAGCGCAGCCGGCATCTGCCGGAGCCGGAACGGGCGGAGCGCCTCGTCCTGGAACGCATCGGCGCGAGTCCCGGCATCCGGCTCGCCTGCCAACTCCGGCCCGACGGCGACCTCACCGTCGCGCCGCTGTTCACGCCGCAGGCCCGCGCCCGCTCCGTGCCCGATGCGGAACGGGCCGCGACCGGCGAGGAGCGGTTCGTCGTCGTGCTGTTCGCCGACCTGCGCGGCTCGACCCGGTTCGCCGAGGAGCACCTGCCCTACGACACCGTCTTCGTCATCGGCCGCTTCCTCGGCGCGGTCGGCCGGGCGGTGCGCGAGGCGGGCGGATCGGTGAACCAGCATCTCGGCGACGGGCTGATGGCGATCTTCGGCCTCGACCGTGATCCGAAACACGCCGCCCGCGCCGCCCTGAAGGCGGTCGACGGCATCGCGGTGCAGGTGGAGCAGCTCAACCGCATGCTCGCCGCCGATCTCGGCGAGCGCCTGCGCTACGGCGTCGGCTTGCATGCCGGCCTCGCCATCGTCGGCGAGCTCGGGGATGAGACCGAATCCCGCTTCACCGTGCTCGGCGACACGGTCAATGTCGCCGCGAGGCTGGAGGGCCTGACCGGACCGATGCGGCAGGTCGCGATCGTTTCGGAAGCTGTCTACGAGGCTGCCGGCCTTCCCCCCGGCGCGCTTCAGGAACTGACCCTGACCGGACGGGCCCGGCCGCTGCGGGCGCACCTGATCGGGGTCGACGCTCCGGCCGCGCTTCAGGACGGCTGACCCGCCCGATCAACGGGCCGGCGCATTGCCGGTCGAGCCGGTGGCGTCGGCGGGCCGCTTGATGGCCCAGAGTTCCGTCGGCAGGCTGACCGGCGCACCGGGCTTGTAATCGGCCGAATCCTGGATGTGCGAGGTGGTGACGTAGATCGTCCCGTCCGGCCCCTCGCTGAAGGTGTCCGGCCAGCGCAGGGCCGGATCCTGCACCAGGATCGTCAGGCCGTCCGCGCTCCCCGTCTTACCCGAGAGGTCGCGCACCTTCACCGCATCGTCCTGAGGCGAGGTCACGTACATCCGGCCGTCGCGGCGGGCGATCAGCAGGCCGTCGGCGACGCCGTTCTCACCGACCTTCGCGATCTTGCCCGCGAGGCTCTTGTCGGTGAGCGTATCGGGCACCACCGAGGCGGCGGCCCAGCCGGTCAGGGCGTCGGTCGGCAGGCTGTAGAGCGTCTTGCCCTTGATCGCCTGCCAGTAGAGCGTCTTGCCGTCGTTCGACAGCGCGATGCCGTCGGCGGAAAATTCCACGCCGCGCCCGTCGGGGCGGCGCAGCGGCTGGCCGTCGTAGCGCACGGTCACCGACTTGTCGGGCATGGTCGAAAGATCGCCCGAGAGGATGCGCTTGGCCGAGCCGCTGTCGAGATCGACGACGATCAGGGCGCCCTCGGCCCCGGAATCGGTGAGGTAGGCGGTCTTGCCGTCCGGCGCGATCCGCACATCGTTGAGATAGGAGGCCTGGAGCACCGTGCTGGTGTCGAAGGGGATGGTCTTGATGACCGTGTTGCTCTTGAGGTCGATCCCGACGAGCTTCGGGCCGTCCTTGATCACGTGGGCCATGGCAGGGGCGGCGGCGTCCACGACCCAGAGCCGGTCCTGCCCGTCGGCGACGACGCTCTGGACGCAGACGAAATGGTCCTTCGGCGAAAGTTCGTCGGCCCGCGCATTGCGCCACGCGTTCCACCGGTCGTCGGGGTAGGGGACGGGCTTGCCGTCCTTCAGTTCGGCCACCGAGACCGGCGCATCCTCGCTCCAGCGGGGAAAGTTGACGAAGATGCGCCCGTCGCGGGCGACGGTGACGCCGGTGACCTGATGCTCGAAGCTCGCGACCTTGGTCAGTTCGGCTTTTCCCTCCTGTGCCCGGACGGGGAGGGGGCCTGCCATCGTGCCGGCGAGAAGTGCCACGGCGAGAGCGGTGAGGGATCGGGTCATGTCGGGCAGCCTCGGACGAGGGATCGAGCGCAATTGCCCGACGGAACCCCGCCGCGGCTGGCCGGGGTCCCTCACGATCCCGTTTGACTACCCCGGGCCAGCCCCTTTTCGAACGCGCCCGGCTCGACCTCCGCCGCTCGGTTGCGCCCGTGGCGGAAGCGGGAGAGCGCCTGATTGGTCTTCAGCCGCGCACGCCTCAGCGAGCCCGGCGGCCGTTGCGCCGTCGCGGTCGGCGGTGCTCTCGCTCTCATGGGTCATTGAGGGTCATCGAGGCGATGGCCCGGTCGATGGTCTCGTCCTTGTCGGGAGCGAGCGTCTCGATACCGTCATGATGGTGGATCGGGGAGGCCTTCAGCGAAAGTCTCGCCGCTCAACAGATGTGAGGGAGCGAAGCGAAAGGACGCGCGAAAGTTCGGGGCAGCGCCGGCCGCACAACTTCTCCTCGCACATCTTCGATGAACCGGGCGGCGACAGGAATTCCGACCTGAAGTTCGCTGGAACGGTTCAGGTTCGCTCGCCGTTACAGGCGCAGATTCATCCCAATCGGAGGATTGTCATGCGCAAATCCCTTCTCGCTGCCGCCGCTTTCCTGACGCTCGCCGGGGCCTCGGGCGCCATCGCCCAGACCACCGTGATCGAGCGCGACGCGCCGGATCGGGTCGTGGTGGATCGCGGACCGAGCGCCTCCTCGACCACCGTCGAGCGGCGTGAGCATTCGGACGGCTGCTCCAGCAAGACCGTCACGAAGGAGAACGACGTCGGTGACCGCAAGACGGTCACCAAGGAGAACTGCGACTGATTCTCTCAAGGCTCTGCTCCTGAGAAAGAAGAACCCGCCGCGGTGACCTGCGGCGGGTTCTTCTTTGCGTACCCCCATTCGGCTCAGGCGTGCGCGAGCACGGCGAGCAGAAGCAGTGCGATGATGTTGGTGATCTTGATCGCCGGGTTCACGGCGGGGCCCGCCGTGTCCTTGTAGGGGTCGCCGACGGTGTCGCCCGTCACGGCCGCCTTGTGAGCGTCCGAGCCCTTGCCGCCGTGGTGGCCGTCCTCGATGTACTTCTTGGCGTTGTCCCATGCGCCGCCGCCCGAGGTCATCGAGATCGCGACGTAGAGGCCGGTGAGGATCACGCCGAGCAACGAGGCGCCGACGGTGGCGAAGGCCTGAGACTTGCCGGCGATCGCCTGGATCACGAAGAACAGCACGATCGGCGAGAGCACCGGCAGGAGCGAGGGGATGATCATCTCCTTGATCGCGGCGCGGGTCAGCATGTCGACGGCGCGGCCGTAATCGGGCCGGTCGGTGCCCTGCATGATGCCGGGCTTGGCCCGGAACTGGCGGCGCACCTCCTCGACCACCGCACCGGCGGCGCGGCCCACCGCCGTCATGGCGATGCCCGCGAACAGGAACGGGATCAGGCCGCCGAGCAGGAGTCCGACCACGACGTAGGGGTTCGACAGCGAGAAATCGACGGAGACCCCTTGGAAGAAGCGGTACTGCGTCGGGCTCGCATTGGCGATGAAGTAGTTCAGGTCCGAGGTGTAGGCGGCAAACAGCACCAGCGCGCCGAGGCCCGCCGAGCCGATGGCGTAGCCCTTGGTCACCGCCTTGGTGGTGTTGCCGACGGCATCGAGCGCATCGGTCGCCCGGCGCACGTCGGAGGGCAGACCCGCCATCTCGGCGATGCCGCCCGCATTGTCGGTGACCGGACCGAAGGCATCAAGCGCCACGATGAAGCCCGCGAGCGCCAGCATCGCCGTGACCGCGATGGCGATGCCGAACAGGCCGCCCAGCGCGTAGGTGGCGATGATGCCCGCGACGATGACGATGGCCGGCAGCGCCGTCGATTCGAGCGAGATCGCGAGTCCCTGGATGACGTTGGTGCCGTGACCGGTGACGGACGCGGTGGCGATCGACTTCACCGGGCGGAAGTTGGTGCCGGTGTAGTACTCGGTGATGACGACGATCAGCGCGGTGATGACGAGGCCGAGCACCGCGCAGCCGAACAGCGCCCCCGAGGTGAAGGTGAGACCGGTATTCGTCGTGAAGCTGGTCGAGAAGCCGCCGAACAGGGCGAGGTTCACGCCGGCGATGGCCACGATCGAGAGGAGGCCGGCCGCGATGAGGCCCTTGTACAGCGCGCCCATGATCGACTGGTTGGCGCCGAGCTTCACCGCGTAGGTGCCGGCGATCGAGGTGACGATGCAGGCCGCGCCGATGGCGAGCGGGTAGAGCATCATCGCTTCGAGCACGGCGGCGTTGCCCGCGAAGAAGATCGCGGCGAGCACCATGGTGGCGACCACGGTCACCGCGTAGGTCTCGAACAGGTCCGCGGCCATGCCGGCGCAGTCGCCGACATTGTCACCCACGTTGTCGGCGATGGTCGCCGGGTTGCGCGGATCGTCCTCGGGGATGCCGGCCTCGACCTTGCCGACGAGGTCGCCGCCGACATCGGCGCCCTTGGTGAAGATGCCGCCGCCGAGACGGGCGAAGATCGAGATCAGCGAGGCGCCGAAGCCGAGCGCCACGAGGGCGTCGATGACCTCGCGGCTCCCCGGCGCGAGGCCGGCGCCGCGGGTGAGGAACAGGTAGTAGAGCGCCACACCCAGCAGCGCGAGGCCCGCCACCAGCATGCCGGTGACCGCCCCGGACTTGAAGGCGACCTCCAGACCGCCGCCGAGCGACTGCGTGGCGGCCTGCGCCGTGCGCACATTGGCACGGACCGACACGTTCATGCCGATGAAGCCGGCCGCGCCCGAGAGCACCGCGCCGATCAGGAAGCCGATGGCGACCTTGATGCCGAGAAACCAAGCCAGAAGGACGAAGAGAACGAGGCCGACGACGCCGATGGTGGCGTATTGGCGCCGGAGATAGGCCTGCGCCCCCTCGGCGATGGCGCCTGCGATCTCCTGCATGCGCTGCGTCCCCGCATCCCGTCGCATTACGTCACGGATCGTCACAACACCGTAGGCAACGGCGCAGAGCCCGCCCACGATGATCAGCAAAAGTGCGGTCATGCGTGCGTCCTTGGATTTTGATTGTGGTTTGCCGAGCATGGCCGGATGGCCACGGGACGGTTGCTCGGTTTTCGGGCGCCCTCCCTGGAGAAGCTGAACTTAATTGCCAAACTTCGGCGTCCGGCGCAAATGCCTCGTGCCGTTGAGAACCTTTCGAAACGGCCACGATGAAGGATAGTGACAAGTTTCGACTCGCTGCGCTGCAGCAACGGCAATGCGAAACGCGTGTCGAGGCCGGAGGATGGAGCCTGCCGTAATCAGAGGCGGCGCCTGAAACGGCGAAGGGCGCAGGATTGACCTGCGCCCTTCGACAACGTCGTCGCTGTGAACCAGCCTCAGCGCAGGGGCGGGGCCTTGTAGGCGGGGGCCAGAACGTATCCGTCCGAGGCGCGGCGCGGGCCCTGCGGGGTCGCGATCAGCACGTTGCCGAAATAGTCGTTGCCGGTGGGGCCGAAGCCGCCGCCGTTCATCACGGTCGGCACCGGCACGGCCCCGATGGCGCGCAGATCCTGGCCGTCGGTGCTGATCGGCGGCCCGCGGAAGCGGCCGCTCTCGGGATCGACCTCATACACCGTCGGCCCGCGCGCATCGCCGTAGGGGCGATCCTGCAAGGTCTGGGCACCGGCTCCCTGGGCGGCGAGCCCAAGGAGGGAAGCGGCAAGGAGGAGGCGGGCACGGGCCAAGGGCTTGCTCCGTCGTTGGTACGGCTCCGGGCCGAAGCGAACGCCGCCTCGGCGCGGGAGCGCGTCGATACAGGTAAGAGCCGAAACCGACCACGCTGCGATCGGGACCGGCTCGGGCAGACGTCTCGAAGGCGCGATCAAACTCCGGGACGTGACAAGGAAAGGTTGACGGGCGCGCGGGAGCCGCCGCGTCAGCCCTTCGACCGCAGGACGGCGCGGGGCTCGCGCACCACCGGCGTGCAGTCGGACTTGTAGGCGTTCAGCGGCAGCGGCGTCGAGCTGCAGGAATAGGCCTCCTCGGGGGAGGGGGCGGGTACGGGGTCGCGCGCCACGATCGGGTGGGGGGCGCAGGCTCCGGCGGCGGCGCCGGCGAGCGCCAGGGCGGCGAAGAGCTTCAGGCGGCGCATGCGAGTCCTCGAAACGCGTCCGTCCGCCGGGACGGCCCGGCGGCAAAACGGGAGAAGACCCTGCGGACGCAAGCGCCTGCTGACAAGCTTGCCCGGCCCGATGCATGGGGCGACCGAGCCGATTGCCCGGCCCTGTCGCCCCGCCGCAACAACGTTCGAGGCGTTGCGTCCGCGCCTCAGACCGCCTTCTGCATCGGCACCACGTTGTGGAGCGTGCGGTCGGCATTGTCGAAGAAGCGGCGAACGTTGCGCGCCGCCTGCCGGATGCGCTGCTCGTTCTCGACCAGCGCGATGCGGACGTAATCGTCGCCGTGCTCGCCGAAGCCGATGCCCGGCGCCACCGCGACGTCGGACTTCTCCAGGAGCAACTTGGAGAATTCCAGGCTGCCAAGTTCCCGGAACTTCTCCGGAATTGGCACCCAGGCGAACATCGAGGCTTCCGGCGTCGGCAGCTTCCAGCCGGCCTTGCCGAAGGACTCGATGAGTGCGTCGCGGCGCTTCTTGTAGGTCGCGCGCATCTCCTTGATGCAGTCGTCCGGCCCGTTGAGCGCGGCGGTCGCGGCCACTTGGATCGGCGTGAAGGCGCCGTAATCGAGGTAGGACTTCACCCGCGTCAGCGCGGCGAGGAGACGCTCGTTGCCGACGGCGAAGCCCATGCGCCAGCCCGCCATCGAGAAGGTCTTGGACAGCGAGGTGAACTCCACCGTGCAGTCGATGGCGCCCGGCACCTGCAGCACCGAAGGCGGCGGGTTGTTCTCGTCGAAATAGACCTCGGCATAGGCCAGATCCGAGAGCAGGATCAGCTCATGCTTCTTCGCGAAGGCGACGAGGTCGCGGTAGAAGTCGAGGCTCGCGACGTAGGCGGTCGGGTTCGAGGGATAGCAGACCACGAGCGCCACGGGCTTCGGGATCGAGTGGACCACCGCCTTCTCCAGCGCCGGGAACATCGCCGGGGTCGGCTCGGCCGGCACGGAGCGGATCACGCCGCCGGCCATCAGGAAGCCGAAGGCGTGGATCGGGTAGCTCGGATTGGGCACCAGCACGACGTCGCCCGGCGCGGTGATCGCCTGGGCCATGTTGGCGAAGCCTTCCTTCGAGCCCAGCGTCGCCACCACCTGGGTGTCGGGGTTGAGGCTCACGCCGAAGCGGCGTTGATAATAGCCGGCCTGGGCCCGGCGCAGGCCGGCGATGCCCTTGGAGGCGGAGTAGCGGTCGGTCCGCGGCTTGCCGGCGGTCTCGACGAGCTTCTCGATGACGTGGCGCGGGGCGTCGAGGTCGGGGTTGCCCATGCCGAGATCGATGATGTCGGCGCCCCGGGCTCGGGCGGCGGCCTTGATCCGGTTCACCTGCTCGAAGACGTAAGGCGGAAGGCGCTTGATGCGGTGGAAATCGGTCATGGCGTCGGTCTGTCCGGTGTCGCGAACCCTCCCCCCGCAAGGAATCGTCGGCGGTGAGGAGTCGGCCTGTTTACCATCGACGCGCCCGCGCGCCGATACGAAATCTCAATGCCGGGCCCGAAAGGTGGAGCGGAACGCTCACTCCACCGGGTTGGGCGCGAGCCCCTTGGCGGCGTTCTTGGCCGCCCCCTCCGCCGCACGCCCCTTGGCCTCGTTGCGGTTGCGGGCGCCTTCCAGCTCGGCCTGCAATGCGCTCTGTCCGGCGGCGTTGCGGGCGCGGATGGCGCGTCGGGGCGCCGACTCCCCCACCGGCATGTAGCTCGCATCGGTCTTGCGCGACTGCGCCACGAAGTCGGGCGTCTCCACCGGCTTGATGCCGGAGCCCGCGCCGACCATCGCCGCCTTGAGCGGATTCACGTCACCGGAGCAGCCGCCGACCGAGGCCGCGGCGGCGAGGACCGGCAGGGCCAGGGCAATGGCGCGGACGGCGCGGCGCACGATCATGACAACGGTCTGGAAATGGAGCCTGGGGCGGGCGACATCTGCTGGGTGGAGCGTTAATTTGTCGGAAACGAGGCTCGGGCCGTCCGCAACGGGCGGGATGCGGGCGGACCCTGGGAGGACGTGTCGCGTGGCCACGGAGCGGACGGGCCCGGCAACGCCGGAATTCGAGAGGATCGCGCAGGGCGCGAATCAACTTGCGGAGATGTTCCGGCAATCGGCGGTCGCCTCCCTGAAACCGTTCGAGCAGCCGGGTCAGGAAAACGCGCTCCAGGCCCCCAAGCTCCAGGGCGCCGACGAGATCGACGAGATGACCCGCACCCTCACGCGGGTCGCCGAGACGTGGCTGAAGGATCCCGAGAAGGCGCTCCAGGCCCAGACCAAGCTCAATCAATCCTTCGCCGCGCTCTGGGCCTCGGCCCTGACGCGGATGCAGGGCGCGGCCGCGGCGCCGGTGGTCGAGCCCGAGGCCAGGGACAAGCGCTTCGCCCATGCCGACTGGAGCGCCAATCCGGTCTTCGACCTCATCAAGCAGAGCTACCTCATCCTCGGCCGCTGGGCGGAGGAGATGGTCGAGACGGCCGAAGGCATCGACGAGCACACCCGCCACAAGGCGGAGTTCTACCTGCGCCAGCTCCTCTCGGCCTACTCGCCCTCGAACTTCGTGATGACCAACCCCGAACTCCTGCGCCAGACGCTGGAGGAGGGAGGCGCCAACCTGATGCGCGGCATGAAGATGCTGCAGGAGGATCTGGAGGCCGGCGGCGGCCAGCTCAGGGTGCGCCAGACCGATCTCAACGCCTTCACCTTCGGCGAGGACGTGGCGGTGACCCCCGGCGAGGTCATCTTCCGCAACGATCTGATGGAGCTGATCCAGTACACGCCCACGACGGAGACGGTGCTGAAGCGCCCGCTCCTGATCGTGCCGCCCTGGATCAACAAGTACTACATCCTCGATCTCAACCCGAAAAAGAGCCTCATCGGCTGGATGGTCAGCCAGGGCATCACGGTGTTCGTGATCTCCTGGGTCAACCCGGACGAGCGCCACCGCGACAAGGACTTCGAGTCCTACATGCGCGAGGGCATCGAGACCGCCATCGACATGATCGGCGTGGCGACCGGCGAGACCGAGGTCGCGGCGGCGGGCTACTGCGTCGGCGGCACCCTGCTCGCCGTGACGCTGGCCTATCAGGCGGCGACCGGCAACCGCCGCATCAAGAGCGCGACCTTCCTCACCACGCAGGTCGATTTCACCCATGCGGGCGACCTCAAGGTCTTCGCCGACGAAGGGCAGATCAAGGTGATCGAGGAGCGGATGGCCGAGCGCGGCTATCTGGAAGGCGCGCGTATGGCCAACGCCTTCAACATGCTCAGGCCCAACGACCTGATCTGGTCCTACGTCGTCAACAACTACGTGCGCGGCAAGGCACCGGCCGCCTTCGACCTGCTCTACTGGAACGCCGATGCCACGCGGATGCCGGCGGCCAACCACTCGTTCTACCTGCGCAACTGCTACCTCAACAACACGCTCTCCAAGGGACAGATGGTGCTCGGGAACGTGCGCCTCGACCTGAAGAAAGTGAAGGTGCCGGTGTTCAACCTCGCCACCCGCGAGGACCACATCGCGCCGGCGCTCTCCGTCTTCGAGGGCTCGGGCAAGTTCGGCGGCAAGGTCGATTACGTGCTGGCGGGCTCGGGGCATATCGCGGGCGTCGTCAATCCGCCGGGACCGAAGGCCAAGTACGGCTTCCGCACCGGTGGACCGGCCAAGGTCAAGTTCGAGGAATGGGTCGAGCGGGCGACCGAGCATGAGGGCTCGTGGTGGCCGTACTGGTTCAAGTGGCTGGAGGAGCAGGCGCCCGAGCGCGTGCCCGCCCGCATCCCCGGAACCGGCGCGCTGCCCTCCCTCTGCCCGGCACCGGGCACCTATGTGCGCATGAAGGCGTGAGGAATCGACAGGAACCGTGCACCCACCGCAACGCTGTTGCGGACACGGGACCGTGATTTGCCTTATCTGACCCTGGGGTCGGCCCCCGCCCCAGGAGGATGGAAGCACGGTGCAGCACGCCACCGAACTCATCTCGATCATCGCGCTCGGTCTCGTCTGCGCGTTCATCGGCGGCATGCTGGCACAGCGGCTTCGGCTGCCGCCGCTCGTCGGCTACCTCGTCGCCGGCATCGCCATCGGCCCGTTCACCCCCGGCTTCGTCGGTGACCCGGCACTGGCGAGCCAGCTCGCCGAACTCGGCGTCATCCTGCTGATGTTCGGCGTCGGCCTGCACTTCTCCATCGGCGACCTGCTGGCAGTGCGCACCATCGCCCTGCCCGGCGCGATCGTGCAGATCGCGGTGGCGACCGCCATGGGGGCGGGACTGGCCTGGGGCTATGGCTGGGGCGCGGGGGCGGGCCTCGTCTTCGGGCTGGCCCTCTCGGTGGCGAGCACCGTCGTGCTGCTGCGGGCGCTCGAAGGGCAGGGCCTGCTCGACACCGACAAGGGCCGCATCGCCGTCGGCTGGCTGATCGTCGAGGATCTCGCCATGGTGGTGGCCTTGGTGCTTCTGCCGGCGCTGGCGCCCACGCTCGGCGGCGAGGCGGCGGGGGTCGTGGGCCACCACGTCGCGCCGGATCACGGACTCTGGGTCACGCTGGGCCTGACGCTCGCCAAGGTCGGCGTGTTCATCGCCGTGATGCTCCTCGGCGGGCGCCGCGTCGTCCCTTACCTGCTGGGGCTCGCCGCCCGCACCGGCTCGCGGGAGCTGTTCACCCTGGCGGTTCTGGCGAGCGCCGTGGGCATCGCCTACGCCTCCTCCGAACTGTTCGGCGTCTCCTTCGCGCTGGGCGCCTTCTTCGCCGGCATGGTGCTCGCCGAATCCGACCTCAGCCATCAGGCGGCCGCCGATTCCCTGCCGTTGCAGGACGCCTTCGCGGTCCTGTTCTTCGTCTCGGTGGGCATGCTGTTCGATCCGGGGATCGTGCTGCGCGAACCGCTCTCGATCCTCGGGGTGGTCGGCGTCATCGTGCTCGGCAAGTCGGTGGCCGCCATCGCCATCGTACTCGCCTTCGGCCACCCGGTCGGCACCGCGCTCACCATCGCCGCGAGCCTCGCGCAGATCGGCGAGTTCTCCTTCATCCTGGCCGGACTCGGCATCTCGCTCAAGCTGCTGCCGGAGGAGGGGCGCGACCTGATCCTCGGCGGGGCGCTGCTGTCGATCACCCTCAACCCGCTCTTCTTCGTGCTGGCCGATCGCGTGTCGCGCTGGCTCGGCGAGCGGCCGGAGCTGCGCCGCCGCCTGGAGCGCCGCGCCGCCGCGCCGCTGCCGGTGCGCGCCGCCGCCCCCGAGATGCGCGGCCACGCGGTGATCATCGGCTACGGCCGGGTCGGCAGCGCCATCGGCAAGGCGCTGCAGGACTGGAACCTGCCCTTCGTCGTGGTGGAACGCGACCGGCGCCGGGTCGAGGAGTTGCGGGTGCAAGGCGTGCCGGCGGTGTTCGGCGACGCCACCGCACCCGGCATTCTGGACGCTGCCGACATTGCCTCGGCGCGTCTCGTCGTGGTGGCGACGCCCGACCCGCATCAGGCCCGGCGGCTGCTCGCCAAGGCCCGCGCGGCCAACCCCGAGATCGACAGCGTGGTGCGCACCCACAGCGACACCGAGCGCCGCCGGCTGGAGGAGGACGGGGTCGGCCTCGTCCTCATGGCCGAGCGGGAACTGGCGCTCGGCATGATGACCTACGCGCTGCGCAGCCTCGGCGTGCGCGAGGGCGAGGCGCGGCTGTTCGTGGATACGAGCCGCTCGGAGAGCCAGGGAACGCCGGTCGCCGAGCCGGAGATGCCGGCCCCCGAACTGCGCCAGCGCCGGGACGAGCCGGAATAGGATGGATGCGGGCCGCTACAGGCTGTCGAGGCGGGTGATAAAGACCGCCAGCTCGCTCTGGCGGCGGATCGCGAGCTTGCCGTAGACCGCCTTGAGCTGGCTGCGCACCGTGCTCTCGCCGATGGCGAACTGGTCGGCCACCTCCCGGGGCGCCGCGCCGCGTCCGACCAGGGCCGCGACCCGCGCCTCGGCCCGGGTCAGCCCGAACTGTTCCAGCAAGGGCTCGATGGGGCGGGTGGCCGGCGCCATCAGGTCGCGCAGGAGCAGCACCATCCCGCCTCCGAGGCCGGACACGGCCGCGGGAAACGGATCGCCGCCCCGCAGGGGGAGCCCTTCGAGGGCAAGCGGGCGCCCGCCGCCCCGGCGGCGCAGGAGGAAAACGTCCTGCCGCGGCCCGATCCGCATCGGCAAGGCGTCGGCCAGGAAGCGGTCGAAGCGCGCGGCCTCGGCGGGCTCCAACGCCTCCGGCTCGGCGCCGGTGCGCAGGGAGAGGTAGCCCACGGCCAGCGCCTCCGCCGCCGGGCTGACGAGCCGGACCCGGCCCCGCGGATCGAGGATGACGATGCCGGCCCGCATCCGCTCCAGGGCGTTGGCAAGACCCTCCGCCTCGAGCCGCATCTCGCCCATGAGTGCCGTCAGGCGGAAAGCGCGGACCACATGCGGGCCGATGAGCCCGATCCGCTCGACCTCGGCCCCCTCGAAGGGCCCCTTGCGCACGTCGCGGGGGGTGCTGAACGACAGGGTGTGGCTGTCCATCGGGTCGGCACCGACATAGGCGCAGAGGTTGCCGAGGCGGTGCCGATCGATGAAGTGCTGGAAGAAGGGATCGGAGCGCTTCTCGTCGGCCGTGAGATACATCTCGTCGACCGTGACCGTGCCCGGCCGCATGATGCCGCGTTGCCGGCCGAGGCGGATGCGCGTGTCGTGCTGCCACCAGCCGCCGACGCCGTAATCGAGATTCACGTCGCCGATCCGCTCGGAAGCCAGCGTCTGCGCCGTTCGCTTGGGATCATGAGAGACGATCACCGCGCCCCGGGCGCCGACCGCGTCGGCGAGCCCGTCGAGCGCGTCGGGCCACGCCGCGGGATCGAGGGCCGCCGCGTAGCAGGCGTCGATCAGGGCAAGTGGTTCGAAACCCGACATCGACCGGAGCTGCGTGAGATGCGCCTCGATTTGAAGCACATTTCGCGCCGGACGGCTGTTCCGAAATCGCAACAATGCAACACGAAGACCGGATTGATACACCGGGTCGCTCGGTTTGGAGCGCTGTTCCGGCGCTCACAACAATCCTCATGCTGAAGATCGGCGCCGGAAGTCTCTAAGCAAGCCTCGACGCGTCTCCCGGCCGTCCCTTCCGTTGGGATTGATCGCTGCGGCGCATCTGAAGACCGAGCAGACACGCGGCCTCGAAGCCGGAGAGGCAGAGCGCGTCCCGGAACCACCCCGCTCGACCGGCGATCAGCCCTCGATGCGCGAGAACTCGGCCACCTCGCGGGTGGCGGCGCGCAGGGCGTTGAGGAGCAGGAGCCGGTTCCGGCGCAGGGCCGGGTCGTCGGCGTTGACGGTGACCTTCTCGAAGAAGGCGTCCACCGGCGCCCGCAGCCGCGATAGCGCCCGCATCGCCCCCGAAAAGTCCTCGGCCGCCACCGCTGCGGAGGCCTCCTCGCGCGTCGCCGTCAGCGCCTCGGCGAGCGCCCGCTCCTCCGGCTCTCCGGAAGCCGCAAGCGCCGCGTCGGGCTCTGCATCGTAGGCGCGGCCGTCCTTCTTCTCCTCAATGCGCAGGATGTTGGCCGCGCGCTTGTAGCCGGCGAGCAGGTTCTTTCCGTCGTCGGTGGCGAGGAACGCGCCCAACGCCTCGACCCGGCGCACGACGAGCAGGAGGTCGTCCTGGCCAGGCAGAGCGAAGACGGCATCGATCAGGTCGTGGCGAGCGCCCTGATCGCGAAGGTAGACCTTGAGGCGGTCGGCGAAGAAGGCGAGGAGGTCCTTCGCCCGCGGATCGGTCAACTCGGTGTCTTCGTCGAGCGCGTCGAGTGCGGCGACGCTCGACAGGTCGAGGATCGCGACGGACTTCCCCGGCAGTTCGTCGAAGGCATCCCAGATCGGCCCGTCGAGAAGCGGTAGACGCAATCCGTTCTCGAGGATCAGGCGGATCACGCCGAGCGCGGCACGGCGCAGACCGAACGGATCCTTGCTGCCCGTGGGCTTCTCGTCGATCGACCAGAAACCGGCCAGCAGATCGAGCTTGTCGGCCATCGCGACCGCGATCGACACGATCTCCGTCGGCACGCGATCGCTTGGGCCGAGCGGCTTGTAATGCTCCTCGATGGCGGCCGCGACGCGCGGATCCTCGCCCTGCAAGGTCGCATATTTGCGCCCCATCAAGCCCTGGAGTTCCGGAAACTCGCCGACCATCTCGGTTACGAGATCCGCCTTGGCGAGGCGCGCTGCCCGCTCGACGAGATCAAGGTCGAACTGGACGTCGATGTCGGAGGCGATCCGACGCGCCAGACCGGCGATGCGGGCGACCCGCTCGCCCTGCGTCCCGAGCTTCTCGTGGAAGACGATCGCATCGAGCTTCGGCAGCCGGTCTTCGAGCTTGGTCGCCTTGTCGGTCTCCCAGAAGAACCGTGCGTCCGAGAGACGGGCGCGCACCACGCGCTCGTTGCCGGCGGTGATCGCCGCGCCGCCGTCGGAGGCGACGAGGTTCGAGACGAGCAGGAAGGCGGGTGCCAGTTCCTCCGAGCCGGATTTGCGCAGGACGAAGCATTTCTGGTTGGCGCGGATGGTCGCGCGGATCGCTTCGGCCGGGATCTCGAGGAAGCGCTCCTCGAACGAACCCATCAGCACCACGGGCCGCTCCACAAGCCCGGCGACCTCCTCCAGCAGGCCCTCGTCCTCCACGAGGTCGAGGCCGCGGGCGAAGGCGAGATCCTTGGCGTCGTGCAGGATGATGTCCTTGCGCCGGTCGGCGTCGAGGATCACGTCGGCGCGCTCCAGGGCCGGCACGTAATCGTCGAAGCGGCGCACCTCGAACGGCTCGGGACTGAGGAAGCGGTGGCCGCGCGTCGTGGTGCCGGCGCTGATGCCCTCGACCGCGAACGGCACCACGTCCGGCGTCTCGGTCTCGGGGCCGAAGGTGGCGACGATCGATTGCAGCGGGCGCACCCAGCGCAGGGAGCCGGGCTGGGCCGAGGCCGCGCCCCAGCGCATCGATTTCGGCCAGGGGAAGCTCTTGATGATGCCCGGCAGGATCTCGGCCAGCACGTCGAGGGTCTCGCGGCCGGGCCGCTCGATCACCGCGAGGTAGAACTCGCCCTTCTTCGGATCGGTGACGGTGGTGGCCTGATCGAGGCTCGACAGCCCCGCGCTCTTCAGAAAGCCCTGCACGGCCGCCTCGGGCGCGCCGACGCGCGGTCCGCGCCGCTCCTCGCGCACGGCCTCGCCGCGGGCGGGCAGCCCGGCCACGTGCAGCGCCAGCCGCCGCGGCGTCGCAAAGGCCTTGGCGCCCTCGTAGAGGAAACCGCGCTCGACCAGCGCGTCGGTGACGAGCTTCTTCAGATCCTCGGCCGCACGCCGCTGCATGCGCGCGGGGATCTCTTCGGAGAGGAGTTCGAGGAGGAGGTCAGGCATGCGCGCGGGAATAGCCGCCCGCTCAAGCCGCGTCGAGACGGGAGATGGGCTCCGCCTGTCACCGCCGCCGCTTCGTCAGGGCGCGACGCAGCAGCGAACGGATCCACCGGAGCCGATCACCCGATCCGGCCGCCCCCTTTCCGCCGCACCGCCACGACGGACGGGCGCGGCGGCAGATCCGGCGAAAAGTCCGGCCAGCGGGTCGAGGGTTTCTCGTAGGAGCCCAGCGCGCCCTCCTCGTCGGGCTCACCGGGGTGCTGGACCGCGACGAAGAAGGTCGCGTCGTCGGGGGTGAAGCAGGGGCCGCACATCTCGGCGCCCACCGGCACCCGCAGGAAGTGGCGCGACGTGCCCCGGCGCGGACCATCCGTCTCCACCGCCCAGATGCCGTCGGCCCGGCCGGTGGCACGGCGGTTGTTGCCGTCGGTGGCGATCCAGAGCCGGCCGCTTCCGTCGAAGGTGCAGTTATCGGGCATGCCGAACCAGCCATTTTCGGTGGTCAGCGCGGAAAAACTCGCCTGCACCGCGGGCTTCGACGGGTCGCCGCAGCGCACCAGCACCTCCCAGCGGAAGGTCTCCGCGCCGTGGTCGGTGCCGTCGGGAGCGATCTCGATGACGTGGCCGAAGGCGTTGGGGCCGCGCGGATTGGCCGGCTCCGCCTGGTCGGCGGTGCGCTTCCCGTTGTTGGTCAGCATCACATAGACCCGGCCGGTGCGCGGGTTCGCCTCGATATCCTCGGGCCGGTCCATCGGCGTGGCGCCGAGCTGCCGGGCAGCGCGGCGGGCCTCGATCAGCACGTCGGCTTGGCTGGCAAAGCCGCTTCCTGCGTCGAGCCCATTGGCGCCGTGGACCAGCGGCAGCCAGCGGCCGGTGCCATCGGGCTCGAACCGGGCGACGCTGAGCGTGCCGGCATCGAGGAGATCGGCATTGGCGCCGCGCTCCGGCTGTACCCGGTCCCGGCTGACGAAGCGGTAGACGTGCTGGAAGCGCTCGTCGTCGCCGAGATAGACGACATAGCGCCCGTCGAGCGAGCGCGCCCCGGCCGCGCCCTCGTGCTTGAACCGGCCGAGCGCCGTACGCTTCTTCGGGGCCGAGCCCGGATCGAACGGGTCGATCTCGACCACCCAGCCGAAACGGTTCGGCTCGTTCGGCGTCCGCGCCAGATCGAAGCGCGGGTGGAAGCGGCTCCAGGCGTATTGCACCGCGCCCATGCCGAGGGCCTTGGCGTTGCCGGCTTCGGGATGGTCCGCGGGAAGGGCGCCGGCGAAGTAGTAGTTGATGTTCTCCTCGCCCGAGAGCCACGTGCCCCAGGGCGTGACGCCGCCGGAGCAGTTGTTGATCATGCCGAGCACGCGCCGGCCGCTCGGGTCGGCCTCGGTGACGAGGCGCGGATGGCCGGCGGCGGGGCCGGTGAGGTCGATCGGCGTCTGCGCCGTGATGCGCCGGGTGTAGGGCGAGCCGATGACAGGGCGCCAACCGTCATCGTCGCGCACGATCTCGACCACCGAGCCGCCATGGGCCGCCATCTCCACCGCGACCTGCTCGGAGCTCAACGCGCCGATCACCCCCTTGCGGTCGGCGGCCGCAAGGCCGGGAAACATCAGCTCGGCATTGGTGTATTCGTGGTTGACGACGAGCAGGCCGCGACGGCCCGCAGCGTCGAGCGGGATGAAGCCGACGAAGTCGTTGTTGTAGCCGAACTGGCGCTCCTGCCGGGCGGCGCTCTGTCGGCGCGGATCGAAGGCGGGCGCATCGGCAAAGAGCGGGTCGCCCCAGCGCAGGAGCGGCTTGGCCTCGTAGCCATCGGCGACGTGCAGGTGCTCGTCGACGCCGGCCGTCAATTCGGGAAAGTCGAAGGCCGCCGCCTCAGCCGAAATCTCGGATGCTTCGGCACGGGAGGGCACAGCCTGCGGCGCGAGGCCGGCCGCGAGGGCGGCGGCCAGCGAGCCGCGCATCAGGTCGCGGCGGGAGAAGCGGAGCGCGATCACCGCGTCGAGTGTCGGGGCGTTTGGGCTCGGGCCGTCGGGCGAGTCGGACATGGTGGCGCGTCTCATCAGCCGTTCGAAGGCGGCGCGCCTACGCCCGCCAGATGTCGCTTCGATGACGGGACCGCTTTCGGGTCAGCGGCGTGGCGGCCGCTATCGAAGCGGTGCGGAGAGGAGGGCCACGAGATCCCAGGTCTCGCCCTTCAGCGATCGGACATTGGCGATCTTCCAGGCGCCGTCTCCGCGCAGGAGAACGTAGCGCAGTTCCTGCGGGCCGCCGTTGCGGAAGGTCGCCCGCACCTCGGCCCGGTCCCCCTCGCCGGGGAGACGGGTCAGCGTCAGGGATCTGGCGAAATCCGGCTCGGTGTCCTGGCCGTTGACATGGAAGGCGAAGCCGAGCCGCCCGACCTCGCCCTTCGCCTCGCGCCGGTCGCGCTCGTACAGCGCGCGCAGGGACCGGGCATAGAAGCGCACGGCGTTGATATCGTCCGTCGCGTAGAAGGCGCGCACGGTCTCGACCGGATCGGTCGCGGACTGGGCGAAGGCCGGCCCCGCCAGAAGCGCGAACGTCGCAGCGAGGACGGCGCGCCGCCGCATCTCAGGCCGCCGCCGCGTGGCCGCCGGCCTCCGTCTTCAGCCACGCGGCACCGCAGGCCTTGGCCAGTTCGCGCACCCGCAGGATGTAGCTCTGGCGCTCGGTGACCGAGATCACCCCGCGGGCATCGAGCAGGTTGAAGACGTGGCTGGCCTTGATGCACTGGTCGTAGGCCGGCTGCACGATGCGGTGACGCGCGGCCTCCGACTCGGGCGCGCCGGCTTCGAGATAGAGGTGGCAGGCCTTCTCCGCGTCGGCGAAGTGGCGAAACAGCATCGCCGTGTCCGCGGCCTCGAAGTTGTGGCGCGAATATTCCTGCTCGGCCTGGAGGAAGACGTCGCCGTAGGTGACCTTGTCCTCGCCCTCGCTGCCGTTGAAGTTGAGGTCGTAGACGTTCTCGACGCCCTGCACATACATGGCGAGGCGCTCGAGCCCGTAGGTCAGCTCTCCGGCCACCGGCGCGCATTCGAAGCCCGCGACCTGCTGGAAATAGGTGAACTGGCTCACCTCCATCCCGTCGCACCAGCATTCCCAGCCCAGGCCCCAGGCGCCCAGCGTCGGGCTCTCCCAATCGTCCTCGACGAAGCGGATGTCGTGGAGCTTGAGATCGACGCCGATCGCGTCGAGCGAGGCGAGGTAGAGTTCCTGCAGGTTCGGCGGGTTCGGCTTCAGGATCACCTGAAACTGGTAGTAGTGCTGCAGCCGGTTCGGGTTCTCGCCGTAGCGCCCGTCCTTCGGGCGGCGGGAGGGCTGCACGTAGGCCGCCTTCCAGGGCTTCGGGCCGAGCGCCCGCAGGGTCGTGGCCGGATGGAAGGTGCCGGCGCCGACCTCCATGTCGTAGGGCTGGAGGATCACGCAGCCCTTGGCCGCCCAGAAGCGCTGCAGGGTGAGAATCAGGCCCTGGAACGAGCGGGTGGGCGAGAGGTCGGCGTCGCTCGGCATGGAAGGTCCGACAGAAGGGAAGGTGCCGGACCGTTTAAGAGCGGGGGGCGGGGTGTCAAGCGAACCGCCCCCGCGATGCGCTAGGTCCGGGGCGCGGACCGGGTGAAGTTCCGCTTGGCCGTCCGGTCCTTCGGCACCGCCTGAATCGCGGGCTTGGCAGACAGCAAACGCTTCACGCGTTCGTTGAAGTCGGACGACGAGACGGGGCGTGCGCCCCCCTTATCCAGAGCCTGAGCCATCGTGGCCTCCGCATGTACGCCCAAGGCACGGGATTGCGCGGAGGGTCTCCATCATATGGGGCGGCGGCGCCGCTTTACGAGGCCGACGGAAATCGGACGGGTGCGCCGGGTTCCGTGCGTCGCGGCACATCATTTTACGATGCGCAGCGCCACACCGGGAACGGCAAAGGTTTCAGCCAAGTTAATAGGGCGAAGGAACAGCCGCGCTTCGCTGCTCTCGGCGAGCGGATACCAGATTTGGATCGATCATGCGCAAGGGATTGACTGTTTTCGCCGCTCTCGTCACGGCTTCGCTCGCCACCACGTCGCTCGTCATGGCGAGCTCGAACGCGCGCGCGACGTCCGACGGCACCGAGACCATCGAGAAGACGGTCGCGGTCACGCCCGTAGAGGTCGCGCCGGTCGCCGCCATGCCCGCCGCCGAGACCTGCACCCGCAAGGTCCGGGTGGTCTATTCCGGCTACGCCACCGCCCCGGCCGGCTGCCTGCGCTGACGGGCCGCCGTCAGGGCCGGATCGCGCATCGATCCCGCAGCCCCGCGAGAATCCGCTCGAACACCTCCGTCCGGTCGAGGGCGCGGGCCAGCACCAGCGCCCCCTGGATCCCGCCCACGACCTCCTCGGCCAGCGCGTCCGCCGTCTCCGGCGGGTGACCCGCGCGGACCAGCGCCTGCGAGAGCGCCACCACCCACTCCGCGAAATAGGCCCGCAGCCTCTCTCCGAACCGGTCGCGGGCATCGCTCAGGCTCAAGGCCCCAACGAGACAGACCCGGCGGCCGGAGCGGAAGTAGGCGGCAACGGTCCCGAACATCGCCGCCACCGCCGCGTCCGCGTCCGCGTCGTTTGCCTCCCGCAAGGGGCGGAAGACCTGGGCCGCGAACCAGCCGTCGATCTCGGCGAGCACCGCCTGCGCCATCTCCTCCTTTCCGCCGGGGAAGAAGTGGTAGAGGCTGCCCTTGCCGAGCCCCGTCGCCTGCGAGATCAGCGACAGGCTCGCGCCCTCGTAGCCGTGCTCGCGAAACACCTCCGCGAGCCGTGGCAACAGGTCGGACCGCTCGGCGCGCGCCACGCGCTACAGCCCCAGATCGCTGAGGGAAGGATGGTCGTCGGGCCGGCGGCCGAGCGGCCAGTGATACTTCCGCTCGGATTCGGCGATCGGCAGATCGTTGATCGAGGCGATCCGGCGGCGCATCAGGCCGGCCTCGTCGAACTCCCAGTTCTCGTTGCCGTAGGAACGGAACCACTGCCCGCTGTCGTCGCGCCATTCGTAGGCGAAGCGCACGGCGATGCGGTTGCCCTGATGCGCCCAGACTTCCTTGATCAGCCGGTACTCCAGCTCCCGCGCCCACTTGCGCCGGAGGAAGGCGGCGATCTCCTCGCGGCCCTTCACGAACTCGGCGCGGTTCCGCCAGACGCTGTCCACCGTGTAGGCGAGGGCCACCCGCTCCGGATCGCGGCTGTTCCAGGCATCCTCTGCCATGCGCGCCTTCTGCGCGGCGGTCTCATCGGTGAAGGGGGGAAGCGGGGGACGGGACATGGGGGCGCCTTTCTGTACCTATCGGTCAACTGCGGACCGATCGGTACAGAAACTTTCTGAGGGACGCAACGCCGAGTGAGCCTTCCGCAGTGATGGCCCTTCGCTGCGCGAGGCCATCGGACTGGGCGGTCGCCGATGCAGACGCTTACAATCCGAGCCGCGCCCAGGCCGCCCGCTCCTCCACCGCCGCGATCAGCGCGTCGGGTAGGCCGGCTGCGGTCTGGCCCGGGCCGGCGCGGCGAAGAAGCCGGGCGAGCCAGGTGCCGCGGTTCTCGGCCACGAGCCGCAAATCCACCTTCTCGCCGTAGCGGGCGCGCAGGGTGGTCCGCAGGTCGCCGAGCGCGTCGACGAGGCCGAGTTCGAGCGCCTGCCGCCCGGTCCAGACCGCGCCGGTGAACAGGTCGCGGCTCGCGTCGAGCCCCGGCCGGCGTTCGCGCACGAGCCCGGTGAAGAGCGCCTGCACGTCGGCCTGGATCTCCTTCAGCCGGACGATGTCCTGCGGATTCTCCGGGCGGAACGGGTCCAGCATCGCCTTGGCCTCGCCCTGGGTATGGACGCGCCGCTCGATGCCGATGCGCTCGATCAGCCGATCGAAGCCGAAGCCGGCCGACACCACGCCGATGGAGCCGACGAGCGAGGCGGGATCGGCGACGATCTCGTCGGCGGCGCAGGCGATCATGTAGCCGCCGGAGGCCGCGGCATCCTCGACGAAGGCGAAGACCCTGACCTCCTTCTCCGCCGCCAGCGCGCGGATGCGCCGGTAGATCAGGTGCGACTGCACCGGTGAGCCGCCGGGCGAGTTGACGACGAGCGCGACGGCCGAAAGGCCCGGCATCGAGAAGGCCCGTTCAAGGCTCGGCGCCACCGTGGCGATGGAGAGGCCGGGCCGGATCGGCGAGACGGCGCCGATCGCCCCGCTCAAGCGCACCACGGCGACCCGCGCCACGGTCTTGCGGAAGCGGCGCGGCAGGAGGGCACGCATCCAGTTCGGGACGGTCAGCGGCATGGCGGCCTTGTTCGAGGCCGCGCCGGGGCACGGCCTAACGGAAGGATGGATCGGACTTCCGTTAGCAGGACGCCGCCGGCCGATCCATCGGGGCCGGGGGCGCGGACGCGATCACGAGGCCGCGGGCTTCCGCAACCGGCCGCGGCACCGAAGCGTTGCTTTTGGACAAGCCGAGGACGCGTGTCTCGGCATGGCGGGGTCGTGGACCGTCCGCGCGGCCCATCGGACGGAACGGAAGGAAATCCTGCCCGATGCGTGTCCTAAGTTTGGTCATCCTGGCGTTCGGGATGCTCGGCGGCCTCGCCGGCCTGACCGCCACCGCGAACGCCGCCCCGATCCCCATCGCCCCGGTCGCCGGCAGCAGCGCCGACGCGCCCCTGCTCGCTCAGGTTCACTGGTACGGCCGCCGCCACTATCGCCGGGCCTATTGGCGCCCGCGACCCTATTATCGCCGGGTCTACTGGCGCCCGCGGCCCTATTATCGCCGCGTCTACTGGCGTCCTCGGCCCTATTATCGTCGGGCCTACTGGGGTCCGCGCCATTATTATCGCCGGCCGTACTGGCGCGCCCGCTACGGCCATCGCCCGCATTTCTATCGCCCGTGGTCCTGAGGGCGCCTTGAACGGCAGCGAGGGGAGCCCGGCGGGCTCCCTTTTTCATCACTCACGCCGCCGGCCAGGGGGCACCCCGATGCAGCGCCTCGGCCTCCGGGGTGAAGCGCCCGGCCTCGTCCTGAAGCACCAACGGCGGCAGCAACTGACACGGCGCGCGGCTGCCCTTCACGGCAGCGATCAGCACGCGGATCGCCGGCCGGTCGCTCCGGGCGTGGACGGGGCGGACGGCGCAGTCGCCGAAGCGTCCGCGCAGGGCGTCGAGGCAGGTGGGCAGGGCGTCGGCCCGGTGGATCAGGCCGAGCCGTCCGCCGGGGCGCAGCAGGTCGGCGCAGGTTCTGAGCCAGAGGTCGAGTCCGCCGGCCGCGAAGGCATGCGCCGAGGCCTTCTGAGGGACGGGGGAGGGGCGGTGCCCGCCCGCCTCGAAGAAGGGCGGATTGGTGAGCACGATGTCGGCGCAGCCCGCTTCCAGGCCCGCCGCCCGGCGCTGCGCCCCCGGCGCCAGGACATCCGCCTCGATCACCGCAACGCGCTCAGCGAGGCCGTTCGACGATGCGTTCTCCCGCGCCAGCGCGGCGAGATCGGGATCGCGCTCCACCAGCACCACGCGGCACGCCCCCGACATCCGTGCCGCCGCGAGCCCGACCGCGCCGGTGGAGGCACCGAGATCGTAGAGCGTGTCGCCCGGAGCGGGAGCGAGCAGACGGGCGAGCAGCACGGCATCGGTGCCGGCGCGATGCGCGCCGCGGGGCGGCTGGCGCAGCCGGAGGCGCCCTCCAAGGAAGGCGTCCGGCTCAGCACTCATGCTCAGCACTCATCGCGCAATTCGGCGGACAGGCCCGCATCGATCAGGATACGGCGGGCCTGCCGAGCATGATCGTCGGGCACCAGCAGGCGGCGGCCGAACATGCCGATCGATCCTTCCAGCGCGCTCATATGCTCGTCGGCGACGAAGAGCGGCACGCCCGCCTCTTCGAGGAGCGAGCGGGCGAAGCCGATCAGAACGATGTCGTTGCTACGGATCAGTTCCTTCACGGCATCCTCACCCTTCGGCGATCCCCCGCGGCCGGGAGGGCGGCACCGCGCTCCTAGCGCATCGTGCTGGCACGATGCGCTAGGATTCTGTTTTTGCATCATCTTTTTCCGAAAGCCGGAAACCACCTTTCGGGCTGATGCTCTAGCATTCTCCACGTCCTTGCGCAGCCGTGCGGCACGGGCGTGTGTTGCCCTGCAGCCGGCCCCGTGCGACAGGGGCAGCCGCGGGGCAGGGGTTCCGGCAGGATGCCGGTCGAGAGTTTTCCGGAGGCATCGCGCTTGGGCGTCGTCGTTACCCTCGATGAAGGCCGCTCCGATCCGGAGGCCAGCCTCACCGATCTCGTCCGCCTCGTCGCGGACGGGATGGAGCGGGTGAACGCGACGATCCTGTCGCGCACGGGCTCCGACGTGGCGATGATCCCCGAGGTCGCCAACCATCTCATCGCGTCTGGCGGCAAGCGCCTGCGCCCGATCCTGACGCTGGCCTGCGCCGATCTGTGCGGCTACGGCAGCGGCGACGGCGCGGTGAAGCTCGCCGCCGCCGTCGAGTTCATGCACACCGCGACCCTCCTCCACGACGACGTGGTGGACGAGAGCGACATGCGCCGCGGACGCGTCGCCGCCCGCATCAAGTGGGGCAACGAGGCGAGCGTCCTCGTCGGCGACTTCCTGCTCGGTCAGGCCTTCCGCATGATGGTCGAGGTGGGCTCGCTCCGCGCCCTCGACATCCTGTCCGCGGCGGCCACCGTCATCGCCGAGGGCGAGGTGATGCAGCTCACCGCCGCCAAGAACACCGAGACGAGCGAGGACGAGTACCTCGCCGTGATCCGCGGCAAGACCGCGGAGCTGTTCGCGGCGGCCTGCGAGGTCGGGCCGGTGCTGAGCCAGCGGCCGGAAGCCGAGCAGGCGGCCTGCCGCGCCTACGGCATGAATCTTGGCATCGCCTTCCAGCTCATCGACGACGTGCTCGATTACGGCGGCACCAGCGCGGCGCTCGGCAAGAATGTCGGCGACGATTTCCGCGAGGGTAAGATCACCCTGCCGATCGTGCTGGCGCTGCGCCGCGGCTCGGACGAGGAGCGCGCCTTCTGGCGCCGCACCCTGGAACGCGAGGATCTCGGCGAGGGCGACCTCGAACAGGCGCTCGCGATCCTGCGCCGCCATCGCGCGCTCGAAGAGACGATCGAGCGGGCGCAGCATTACGGAGCCATGGCCCGCGAGGCGCTCGCGCCTTTCCCCAACGGGCCGATGAAGTCCGCGCTGTTGCAGGTCGTGGATTTCTGCATCGCCCGGGCGCACTGACGCGCCCGCGGCCTGGCCGCCTCAGGCAAGCCGCGTCGGCTCGACCCACCAGCCCGGCTGCGCGGCGCGGACCGCGCCCGCGGCCGACTGCGCCGCCGCCGTGTCGGAGAAGATCGCGAACACGGTCGCGCCCGAGCCCGACATCCGCGCCAGTCGGCAGCCGCCCTGCGCCCGCAGCAGCGCCAGCGCCTCACCGATGACGGGGGCGACGGTGAGCGCGGGCGCTTCCAGATCGTTGCGCGCGGGGGCGATCACGCCGAGGACGGCGTCGGCATCGAGGCCTGCGGCGACGCTCGGGTGTTCGGCCCCGTCGAGGCGCTGACCGACCGCGAGACCGAGCGCCTTGAACACCGGCGCAGTCGAGACCGGCACGCCCGGATTGACCAGCACCGCCGGCAGGGGCGCGAGTTCGAGCACGGGCCCGATCTCCTCGCCCGCGCCGCGCATCATCCGCGCCCGCGGATCGAGGCAGACCGGCACGTCGGCCCCCGTGGCGCGGGCGGCGGCGATGACGGCCGGGTGGTCGAGGGCGAGGGCGTTCAGTTCAGCGAGCAGCCGCAGGGCGGCCGCCGCATCCGACGAGCCGCCGCCGATCCCGGCCGCCACGGGCAGTTGCTTGTGAAGCCGGAACGCACCGAGCCTGAGCCCGTCAACGCCCGCGGCGAGGTGGCGGGCGGCGCGCAGGACGAGGTTGTCGTCGAGCGGCCCCGCCGGGCCGGCGGTCGGGCCGAAGACTTCCAGCGCAAGGTCACGGCCGGGCAGCAGTTCGAGCGTGTCGGCCACCTCGGCGAAGGCCACGAGGCTTTCGAGCGCATGATACCCGTCGCCGGGCCGGCGCCCGAGCACGTGGAGGGTCAGGTTGATCTTGGCCGGCGCGCGGGTGGTGAGCAGGGACACGAAGGCTCTCGGCCGAAGGGGCAGGGGATGCACCCTGCCTTAGGCGGCGCGTCTCGAACGGGCAAGGCGGGAGCACTCTTAGGGAAGGGCGACGAAGTCCATTGTCGTCCGCTCCTGCGCGGCTATCATAACTTTCGATGATCGACGCATCCGCAGCAGGCGCATCGGAGCGCGAACTCCAACGGCTCCTCGTCGCCATACAGTCACGCCTGTCTCCGCGCGCCGTCTGGCTGTTCGGAAGCCGTGCCAGGGGCGATCATCGCCCGGACAGCGATTGGGATCTCGTCGTCGCACTTCCCGACGATGCCCCCGAGGCCGACTTGGATCCAATTCTGGGTTGGTCGATCCGGCAGGATGCAGGCGTTCCGGCCACCATCCTCACGGCGCGGGAGAGCGAGCTGAGCGAGAGCTGGCGATGCCCGAACACACTCGGCTACGCTCTGGCGCGGGAGGGTCGCAGGGTCGATGTCCAAAGGCCGTAAGATCGCCGCTTGCCTGGAATTGGCGGAAGGCTGCGCACACGACGCCCGCCTGCTGATCGGCGCCGCTTCACGCAACGCCGCCTATCTGGCCTCTCAGGCCGCGAAGCACATCATCACGGCCGTCGCGACCTCCGAGGACATCCATATCGAGCGCAAGGATGCCCACCAGCTCGATACGATTATCCGCGGCGGCTTCCGCCGAAGCATCCCGATCATGCCATGCTGACATCGATCAGCTTTCTGGAAGCCTATTCCACCAGCTATCGCTACGGCACACCGACAGGCCGCGTCCCGATCTCGCCTCCGATGGATCGGGTGGCGGCAGCGCTCGAACGGATCGACACGCTCATCACCGAGCTACGGCGGCACTTCGACATAGACGAAGGCGGCGGGACCGCGCGCAACGTCGCTCCCCGCCGCTGAATGCTCTCAGCCGTTACTTCCCCGGCTTCTTGTCCGCCGCACCCGGCGGCTCGCTCGGCGCGGGCGCGCCCTTCGGCAGTTCCGGGTTCTCCGGGTTGTGCGGCGCCGCCACGGGGGCGGGCACGGCCTGGGCCGGATCCTGGGTCGGCGGGTTCTCGGCCGTGGCCGTCGGCTTGTCCGGCTCGGGCAAGCCGTCCTTGAGCTTGGCGTTGATCTTGGCGAGATCGTCCGGCTCGGGATTCAGGTCCTTGGCGTGCTGCCACTGGAACTTGCCCTCGAGCCGGCGGCCGGTGCGCCAATAGGCGTCGCCGAGATGGTCGTTGATGGTCGGATCGCCCGGCTTCAGCTCGACCGCCTTCTCCAGCTCACGCACCGCGTCGTCCCAGCGGCCGAGGCGGAAGTAAGCCCAGCCGAGGCTGTCGATGATCATGCCGTCGCGCGGCGAGAGATCGACGGCCTGCTTCAGCATCGTGAAGCTCTCGTCGATGTTCATGTTCCGATCGACCCAGGAATAGGCGAGGTAGTTGAGCACCTGCGCCTTGGCGTTCGGCTGCGTCGGCGGCACGAGGTTGAGCGCCTTCTTGAGGTCGGCCTCGGCCTTCTGCCACTCGCCGGCCCGCTCGTAGGCGGTGCCGCGGAAGTAGAACAGCGTCCAGTTGTTGGCCTCGCGGCCCGGCTCGATCAGGTTGATCGCGCGGGTATAGGTCTCGGTCGCCTCGGTGAATTTCTTCCGGGCGCGCTGCACGTTGCCGAGTGCCGAGATCACGTCGATGTTGTCGGGATGGGCCTTGAGCACCGCGTCGAGGTGCTGGAGCGCCTCGTCGCCGCGGCCGAGCTGTTCGAGATTGAGGCCGATCTGGATGTCGGCGTTGAGCTTGAGCGGCGAGGAGGCCGGGATCTGCGCGTAGGCCTCGTTCGAGCGCTCGGTCTGCTTCATGCGGTCGAGCGTGTCGGCAAGCGTCAGCCGGGCCACGGCGTGCTCGGGAGCGAGGTAGAGGGCGAGCCGCAGGTAGACCACCGCCGGAAGCTCGTCGCCCTGGGTCGAGCCGGCCGAGCCGAGGCCGTAGAGGACTTCCGCCGCACCCTCCTGAGCGGAGGCGATCAGCGGTGTGAGGGGCTTGCCGGCCTTGAGCTTGTCGAGGGCGTCCACCACGAGGGGATGGCGCGGCATCACCTTCTCGAACTCGCTATAGGCGTCGATGGCCAGATCGGTGCGACCGATGCCGGCCTCGAAGCGGGCATAGCCGTCGACGATCCGCAGGGTGTTATGGTCGGCGTCGTAGGCCGCCTTCAGCTTGCGCTCGGCCTCCGCCCGGTCGCCGATGACCGAGGCGATCAGGCCTGCATGGTAGTCACGGAAGACGTTGAAGTAGCGCTCGCCGCGCAGGCGGTTCAGCGTCTCGTAGGCGCGCTTGCCGTCGCCCGCGCCGGCATAGGCCCAGGCCGTGAGCAGTGTCCCGGTGAGGTCGGCAGCCGCGCCCCGGCCACTGCGGCCGAAGCTCTGGCGGGCGGGACCGTACTGTCCGGCCTTGAGCTGGCGCACGCCGAGCGCCAGCTGGGCGAGGCCGTTCGAGCTTTCCCGCGTGGCGAGCCGCTCGGCGGCACGGAACGCGTCGGTCATCGCGCCGTCGGCGAGCAGCGACACGAAGGCGCGCTCGAGGAGTTCGGCGTTGCGCGGGTCGCCCTTCACCGCCTCGCGGTAGAAGCTCGCGGCGGCCGCCGTGTCCTTCGAGGCGCCGGCGATATAGGCGGAGAGGAAGTTGCCTTCGAGCGATTCCGCCGGCTCGTACTCGGAGAGCGGCGAGGATTCCCGCGGCTGCATGGCCGCCGCCGGCAGAGTGCCGAGACCGGTCGAAGCGAGCAGCAGGGTGAGCGCGGTGGCGCTCCGGCGGGCGGCGTATCCGAACATGGGCACCAGTCACGGCTCCTTCGCGGGACCGGCGGACGGGGTTTCCTCCGGCCGGCTCCGGTTTGGCGGGGGACACTGAACTCTTCCCGCCACGTCCGCAAGGCGAAAGGATGGCGCGGGGGAGGCCCGCCAAGGTCTCGATTCTGGGGCCCGATTCTAGGGCTCGCTCGTGCGCCCCTGTTCAGGGGGCTTCGCCGATCTCGGCGCGGGCATCCTCCACGAGTTGCGCGAGGCCGGCATCGACCTCCGCCCCGAGCAGGGCGCGCTCGGCCGCCGTCAGATCTCTGGCCCAGGCTCCGCTGCCGAAGCCTTCCTGGCAGCGCGCCCGCTCGGCCTCGATGAAGGCCTGGGTTTCCTCCGGACGGGCCCGCATCGCCTGTACGAAGCCGAACCACGCCGTACGCTCGACCACGGCGAGGCGGGCGCGCAGCCGCATCTCGACGGCGCGGACCGGATCGACCGTTTCTTCCTCCGCCATCGCCCTCTCCTAGCGTTCTTTTCGCTGCTCGCAGCGGGTCTTCACGTAGGTGTTGGTATCCCCGCCGTGGCCCGCGCTCGCGGCGAGCACCGGCCCCTGGATCAGGCATTCCTGAAGCGTATGGGCCGGCCCGATGATCACGTCGAGAGCGGTCTCGCGGGAGCAATCGGGCATCTGAACGCTGGACGCGCAGATCAGGGCGACGACGAGGATGGAGTTCATGGGGCCGGCCTCCCCGCCGGGATTGCGTCTTGATGTTCGGAGCCTGTCGCGGTTCCGGCGGCCCGTGGAGACCGGCGAGGAAGCGTAGTCCGCGCTTCCCCCCGGCTGAAACCGTACATCATCCCGAAAGGCTGCCCTGAGCCGATGCGTCACAGCAGCCCGGTCAGGTCCGCACCCCGGTCGAGTTCGGTCGGGGAGGGTACGCGCTCCTCGCCAAGGAGGTGGAGGAAGGCGGTGAACTCGGCGTTGCGGCCGATGCTGCAGGCCGCCACCGCCCGCTCGTCCTTGACGTAGAAGGCGATGAAATCGAGCGCGTCGGCATCGCCGCGCAGGATGATGCGGTCGAAGCCGGGGGCGTAACCGCCGTAATCGAGCCGCTTCTCGCCCTGGTTGCTCCAGAAGAACGGCGTCTCCTTGAAGGGCTTGGCCTCGCCCAGGATCGCCCGGGCGACGTGCATGCCGTGTTGCTGGGCGAGCCGCCAGTGCTCGATCCGAGCGCGCGTTCCGCTGCCGTGCTCGGGAAAGGCGGCGATGTCGCCGGCGATCCAGACATTCGGCGCGAGAGCGAGGTCCGATCCGACCGCGAGGCCGCCATCCTCGCGCGGCGCGACGCCGGCGATCAGGTCGGTCTCCGGCGCGGCGCCGGCACCGATCAGCACGAGGTCGGCCTCGATCTCCCCGCCCTCCTTCAACGCGACGGCGCGCACCGCGCCCTCGCCGACGATCCGGGCCACCTCACCTTGCCGGAAGGTGACGCCGTTGCCGGCATGGAAGCGCTTGAGCCCGCCGGCCACCGCCTCGCCGAAGCGCTTGGCGAGCGGAAATTCCTCCCGCGCGAGCACGGTCACGGTGCGCCCGCGCTTGGTCAGGAAGGCGGCGGCCTCCAAACCGATGAAGCCGCCGCCGACCACGACGATCCGCCGGGCCGTCTCGGCGCGTTCGCTCAGATCGACCGCGTCGTCGAGGCTGCGCAGGGTCAGCACGCCGTCGAGGCCGGCACCGGGGAAGTCGGGCACCACGGCGCGGCTGCCGGTGGCGATGAGCAGGGCGTCGCCCGAGAGGCTCCGTCCATCCTCCAGCGTGACGCTACGTTCGGCCGGATCGATGCGGGTGGCGCGGCCCTGCACCGCCTCGATCCCGTGGGCGGCGTAGAAATCCGGTTCCAGCAGGGCCTTCTCCGGCGGGGTCGGCTTCGCCAGGAAGTTCTTCGAGAGCATCGGCCGGTCGTAGGGCGGATGCCCTTCACGGCCGATCATCGTGATCTGGCCGGAAAACCCCTCGCGGCGCAGGGTGGTGACGGCGGCGACCGCGGCGGCGCCGGTCCCGATCACGACGAGATGGTCGATCTTGGAGGGACACCGGGGCGTGTCCGCCGCAATCGGCTCCAGCCGCGCCACCGCCTCCTCGCCCTCGATGCGGACAGGATAGCGCTTCAGGCTCTCCAGGGCCGGCGGTTCGAGGAGAGCGCCGTCGGCGATGGAGAAGGCCGCCTTGTGCCAGGGGCAGTAGACCCGCTTGCCGCACAGCACGCCCTTGGCGAGCGGCGCGCCGTAATGCGGGCATTTCGCCTGGAAGGCGCGCACGCTGTCCCCGTCCCGCACGAACAGGGCCGCCTCGTCCCCCGCCTTGCCCTCGGCCATGCCGCCCAGCGGGATGTCCTCGAGCCTGATCCTGATCTCGCCGGCCGCCATGTAGGATGTCCTCACGCCTGTCTCGAACGGTTCCAGCCGACAAGTCGCGACCGGCGGCGAGGTTGCAGGAGCCCGCGAAGTCCTTGGTCGACCACGCGATTTCACCGGCCTTGAGAGGCTGCCCCAAAAAAGTCGCAAGAGGGTCCTGTCTTCGCGTGGATCGGACAAGGTCGTGACCGGCGTTCTAACAGGGAGGCGGCAATGTCTTTCGAGATCGTTCTGACGCAATCCGCGCAGGAAATCGCCGAGCGAAGCGGTGTTCTTCCAGTTCTCGAACAACGCGCGCGGGGCGAAATCGCTGAACTACCGGGTGAGGGGCTCGAAGAACTCGAGCGCCGCCTGTTTCATGCTTTCGCGCTCGACGACGGCACGGAAGTGATCTGCTCGCTGACGGCCGACGGCGCCGTACGGGTCGATGCCTGCGAGGCCGAAGCCGCAGCCTGAACCCCTCTCGCGGAACCGTGAACGGCGGGACCGGATTGCTCCTCCCGCTTGGAGTGCCACACGAAGCGCCGGCCTTCCGGCCACCGCCTCCCGCGGGGGCGAGGGCGGGGCGGCGTTTCGTCAGCGGCACATCCCCACGTCCGTCAGGAGGAGACATGGCCCAGGACACCGTCGGCATCGAAGCCGACTTCGCGAGCCGCGAGGCTGCCCACGCCGCCAAGGCCCGGCTTGTGCGCGCGGGGTTTGCCCGCAACAGCATCGACATCGAGCGCGATGGCGACACCTACATCGTGCATCTGCCGACCCAGGAAGCGAACCGGCGGCGCGCCGAGCGCATCCTGAAGGGACGCGCCATGATCGAGAGCGCCAAGAGCACCGGCTGGGCCGCCGCCGACACCCTCGGCAGCAACCGCCTGCTCACCCTCGGCCTCGCGGCGCTGGCCGGCTTCGCGCTCTACGGGCTGGCCAACCGGCGCTGACGCGCCCTGCGCCCTGCGGGACCGCGCGCCGATCCAGCAGGGCGCCCAGAGCATCGGCCCGAAAGGTGGCTGCCGGCTTTCGGCAAGAGGCGATGCGAAAACAAAAGGCTAGAGCATCGTCCCGGATCCGGTATCCGGGACGATGCTCTAGCGTGCCTCGAAGAAGCGGTTGCCGGGCCGTTCGAGGCCGAGATGCTCGCGCAGGGTCGTGCCCTCGTAGGCGGTGCGGAACAGGCCGCGGCGCTGCAGTTCCGGCACCACGCCGGCGCAGAAGTCGTCGAGCCCCTCGGGCACGAAAGGAAACATCACGTTGAAGCCGTCGCAGGCTTCGCCCGCGAGCCATTCCCCCATCCGGTCGGCGATCTGCTCCGGCGTGCCGATGAAGGTGAGGCCGCCATAGCCGCCGACGCGGCGCGCCAGCTCCCGCACGGTCGCCCCGGTGCGGCGGGCATAGTCGACGATCTGGGCCTGACCGCTCTTGCTCGCATTCGATTCCGGAATCTCGGGCAACGGCGCGTCGAGGTCGAAGCCGGTGGCGTCCGTGCCGAGGCGGACGGAGAGGTTGGCGAGCCCGCTCTCGACCGGCACCAGCGCGTCGAGGCGCGCCTTCTTGGCCTTGGCCTCCTCCTCCGTGCCGCCGACCACGACGAAGGCGCCGGGCAGGATCTTCAGGGCGTCGCGGGACCGGCCCACCGCCGCCATCCGGCCCTTCACATCGGCGTAGAATGTCTGGCCGGCCTCCAGCGAGGAGGCCGAGCCGAACACCATCTCAGCGGTCTCCGCCGCGATCTGGCGCCCGGCCTCGGAGGCGCCTGCCTGCACGATCACCGGCCAGCCCTGAACCGGGCGCGCCACGTTGAGCGGCCCCTTCACCTTCAGGAACTCGCCCCGATGATCCAGGGTGTGGAGCTTGTCAGGATCGAAGAACAGCCCCTGCTCGACATCGCGCAAGAACGCATCATCCGCCCACGAGTCCCACAGGCCGGTGACAACTTCGAAAAACTCGCGGGCGCGGGCGTAGCGGGTGGCGTGGTCGAGATGCGCGTCGCGGCCGAAGTTCAGCGCCTCGTCCGGGTTGCCGGAGGTGACGAGGTTCCAGCCGGCGCGGCCCCGCGAGATGTGATCGAGCGAGGCGAACTTGCGGGCGACATGGTAGGGCTCGTTATACGTGGTCGAGGCGGTGGCGATCAGCCCGATCCGCTCCGTCACCATGGCGAGCGCCGGCAGCAGCGTCAGCGGGTCGAAGGAGGTGACGGTCGCCGAGCGCTTCAGCGCCTCCATCGGCATGTTCATCACCGCCAGATGGTCGGCCATGAAGAAGGCGTCGAACTTGGCCGCCTCCAGGGTGCGGGCGAAGCGCACGAGGTGGTCGAGGTTGAAGTTCGCATCCGGAAAGCCGCCGGGATAGCGCCACCACGCGGTGTGGATGCCGATCGGGCGCATGAAGGCGCCAAGATGGAGTTGTTTCCGAGGCTCGCTCAACAGAATCCTCCGGCCCGCTCGCGCCTGCGCTGCCGCCAATCAGGCGCGCTTCGCGAGGCCCCAGGATGGCGGAGGCGGCCTAGGATTGCACCTCCCCCGCCCGTAATGTCCGGCCCGCAGACAGCCGGGGAGAAGCAAGCATGGCCGGAGCGAGCGTCACGCAGGACGTGCCCTATCGCGCCCTCAACGGCTGGCTGGCGCTCGGCCTTGCCATCCCCTGCCTCGCTCTGGCGGCCCTGACCTTCCTCGGCGGCGGCGTGCTGGTGCTCGGCCGCGGCAGCGCCGGTTCGGTCTTCCTGCTCGTTTCCGCCGGGGCGCTGGCGGCCGGGATCGTGCTGCTCGCTGGGCTGATCACCCTGAAACCCCGGCAGGCGGCGGTGCTGACCCTATTCGGGCGCTATCACGGCACCATCGCCCGCGACGGCTTCTGGTGGCGCAACCCGCTCACCGCGGTGGCGAAGGTCTCGCTCGCCACCGAGGCGCAGGAGACCAAGATCATCACCGTCAACGACCTGATGGGCAATCCGATCACCATCGCGGCGGCCGCGATCTGGCGGGTGCAGGATGCCGCGCGCGCCACCTTCGACGTCGGCAGCTACCACGAATTCGTCTCGCTTCAGGCGGAGGCGGCCCTGCGCAACATCGCCTCGACCCGGCCCTACGACCACGACGAGGCGGAGAATGTCGGCGAGGAGGCGGGCGACGCCAAGCGCCGGCTCGCGGAGAAGGCCACCCGCGTCGCCTCGCTGCGGGCCGACCGCGACGCGATCCATGCCGACCTCATCGCGGAGCTGGGCCAGCGCGTGGCGCTCGCGGGCGTGGTGGTGGAGGACGTGCGGATCACGCATCTCGCCTACGCGCCCGAGATCGCCGGCGCGATGCTCAAGCGCCAGCAGGCCGGCGCCATCATCGCGGCCCGCCGCCAGATCGTGGAGGGCGCGGTCGCCATCGTACGCGACACGATCCGCCGCCTGGAGCAGCCGGAGGACGGCCATTCCGGTATCGTCTTCGACGATCAGGGCCGCGCCAGCATGGCGCAGAACATGCTGATCATGATCGTGGGCGATCGCGAGGCGACGCCCGTGGTGAGCGTGGGCACCAAGCCGTAAGCCGTCGCCCACCGATCCCGCCCCCGAGACTGACCGGATCGGCGCGATGTTTGATCTCGGCAGCGGGCGGCAACCTTGCTCAGAGGGACTTCGTCGAGCATGGGGCAGGACAAAGCGGTTCTTCGTCACTTCGTGCAGGACGCGATCCGGCTGCTCAGACCGGTCTGGCCGCTGGTGGCCGTTGCGACGGCGCTCGGTTCGGTCGGCGGCCTCGCCACCGCGGCCGCCTTGGCCAAGATCAACGAGGCCTTCTACGGCGAGGGCGGGCTCGCCGACGGCGTGCTGCTGGTGTTTGCCGGGTTCGCGGCCCTGAGCGTGATCGGCACCTTCGCGGCCAGCCTCGGCAACGCCTATGCGGGCGGGCGCATCCAGGCGGCCCTGAGTTGCGACCTCACCGACAAGATCCTCACCGCGCCGATCGAGCGGCTCGAGCGCCTCGGCAAGCACAAGCTGCTCGCCTCGCTCCAGGGTGACGTCAGCACCATCTTCACGGCCATCGCGTTTCTCTCGCCGATCGTGGTCGCCGGTGGGACGCTGATCGGCTGCGGCACCTACATGCTCATCCTGTCACCCGCCCTCTCGGCGGTGACGGCAACGGTCCTGATCCTCGAAAGCCTCGGCGCGAACATCCTGCGCCGGAACATGCTTCGGTACTTCGAGGACGTGCGCAAGAACCGCGAGGCGACCCAGAAGCACTACCTCACCCTGACCGAGGCGGCGAAGGAACTGCGCATCGGCCGCGAACGTCGGCTTCATCTTCGCAACGTCGCACTCCGGGACTGCATCGAGCAGGGACGCCGCCTGACGACGCGGATCGCCGTCATCCAGCAATCGCTGTCGATGCTGAGCCAATCGACCAACTTCCTGCTGTTCGCCGGCCTCATCGCCTACAAGATCCTGGCCGGCATCAGCGGCGCCGAACTCTCCGGCTTCGTGCTCGTGCTACTCTACATCCAGACGCCGATCGCGCAGCTGATCCACTTCGTGCCGTTGATCGGACAGGCCCAGGTGGCCTACCGGCGCATCGCCGAGTTCGCGGAGGAGGGGGCCGAGGCGGAAGCCGGCCTCCTCTCGGCCCGACCTCCGGAGCCGCCCCGCCGCATCCGCGCGATCACCCTTCGCGGCGTGAGCCACGGCTTCCCGGCAGCGGACGATCGGGCGCCCTTCACCCTCGGCCCGATCGACCTGACGATCCGGGCCGGCGAGATCCTGTTCATCGTCGGCGAGAACGGCTCGGGCAAGACGACGCTGATCAAGCTGCTGCTCGGCCTCTACCCGCCGCAAACGGGAGAGATCCTGCTCGACGGCGTTGCGGTGACGGCGCAGACCCGCGACACCTACCGCCAGCACTTCTCGGCGATCTTCTTCGACTACCACCTGTTCGACGAGCTGATCCCGGCCGACGGCGCCGGCCCGGAGTCCGCCCGGCCGTTGCTGGAACGGCTCGATCTCGCCGGGAAGGTCGGTATCGCCGAGGGCCGCTTTTCCACCACCGATCTCTCGACCGGCCAGCGCAAGCGCCTCGCCCTGGTGCAGGCCGCCCTCGAAGGGCGCCCGGTCCTCGTGCTCGACGAGTGGGCGGCGGAGCAGGATCCGACCTTCCGGCGGCGGTTCTACGAGGAGTTGCTGCCGGACCTGCGTCGCAGCGGACGAACGCTCGTCGTCATCAGCCACGACGACCGCTATTTCGACGCCGCCGACCGGGTCCTGCACTTGGCGGAAGGGCGGGTCGTGAGGCTCACGGAGAGGGCAAGCGCGACGGCCGAGCCGGTCTGACCGGGCAGCGGAATGGGTCACTACCCGATGCGGTCGACCCCAGACTGATGCCAGCGGCAGCACGAGGCCGGATTCCTGATCCGCGCCCGTTGCCGGTCCGACATCCTGGCATGGCGCGGCGTGAGTGGTGTACACATAGCGCGTACGCCAACTGCCTCAGGTGCCGGAATGAGCGACGCGAAGCCGGACAGCATAGCGGAACCGCAGCGGCTCGGGGTGCGCGAGTTTCGCGGCAAGATGGCGGACTTCCTGCGTCAGGTTCAGGAAGGACAGTCGTTCCTCATCACGTCTCGCGACGAGGTTCTCGCCGAGCTTCGTCCGCCTGCACCCCGAACTCGCTCCGGACGCCAGCCGGGAGCCCTACGCGGCCGGATCCGCATGGCTGCGGACTTCGACGCGATGCCGCCCGACCTTCTCGCGGCAATGGAGAGCGAGGCGGAGTGAGGCTCCTCCTCGATACACACGCCCTGCTCTGGTGGCTGAGCGATGACCCGCGGCTGGAACAGCGGGCGCGAACTCTGATCGCCGATCCGGATACCACCGTCCTGGCCAGCGCCGTCTCCCTCTGGGAGATCGTCGTCAAGGTTCGGATCGGAAAGCTCGAAGCCGACATCGATGCGATCGTGAAGACGATCGAACAGCAGGGCTTCACGACCCTGCCAATTGATCCGTCCCACCTCGCAACGCTGGCCGGCCTTCAACGTCTGCCGGACCATCGCGACCCGTTCGATCATCTGCTCATCGCGCAAGCCATCGCAGAAGGCGCGACGCTGGTGTCCGAGGATCGCAACATGCCGCGTTATCCGGTTCTCCTCCTTGCCTGCTCAGATGCACCGGGCTGACCGGCTGCTCGCGCATATCCAGGCGATCTTCGTTCGCCCGCCGCGATGCCAGTCCGGATCAGATGTCCAGTTCCGTCCCGTCCGCGAACGCCGCCCGCTCGGTGATGAAGGCGAAGCGGGCCTCGGGCTTGTTGCCCATCAGGCGTTCCACCGTGTCGCCGGTCGATTCCCGCGCCTCGTCGAGGACCGCGACGCGCAGCAATGTGCGCTTCTTCGGGTCCATCGTCGTCTCCTTCAACTGCGCCGGCATCATCTCGCCGAGGCCCTTGAAGCGGCCGATCTCGACCTTGCCGTTCTTGAACACGGTCTTGATGATCCGCTCCTTGTCGGCGTCGTCGCGGGCATAGGCCGACTTCGCGCCCTGGCTGATCCGGTAGAGCGGCGGGATCGCCAGATAGAGATGCCCCTTGTCGATCAGCTTGGGCATCTGCCGGTAGAAGAACGTGATCAGGAGCGAGGCGATGTGGGCGCCGTCCACGTCCGCGTCGGTCATGATGATGACCCGGTCGTAGCGCAGATCCCCCTCGCGGAAGTTGGCGCCGGTGCCGCAGCCGAGCGCCAGCGTCAGGTCCGAGATGAGCTGGTTGGCGCCGAGCTTGTCGCGGCTGGCCGACGCCACGTTCAGGATCTTTCCACGCAGCGGGAGCACCGCCTGGGTGGCGCGGTCGCGCGCCTGCTTGGCGGAGCCGCCGGCCGAGTCACCCTCGACGATGAAGATCTCCGAGCCCGCCGTGCCGGCCGCCGAGCAGTCGGCGAGCTTGCCGGGCAGACGCAGCTTGCGCGTCGCCGACTTGCGGGCGACCTCCTTCTCCTGGCGGCGGCGCAGGCGCTCCTCTGCCCGGTCGATCACCCAATCGAGCAGCTTGTTGGCCTGGGCGGGCGAGGCGGCGAGCCAGTGGTCGAAGGCGTCGCGCACCGCCGTCTCGACGATCCGGGAGGCCTCCACCGTGGCGAGCTTGTCCTTGGTCTGCCCCTGGAATTCCGGCTCGCGGATGAAGACCGAGAGCATCGAGGCACAGGTCGCCATCACGTCGTCGGTGGTCACCGACGTCATGCGCTTGGCCTGGTTCACCCGCTCGGCATGCTCGCGCAAAGCGCGCAGCAGGGCGACGCGCAGGCCGGATTCGTGGGTGCCGCCCTCCGGCGTCGGGATCGTGTTGCAGTAGGAATGCGAGACGCCGTCATCGGCAACCGTCCAGGCCACCGCCCATTCGAGCGAGCCGTGCGAGCCGGGCTTCGTCACCTTGCCTGAGAAGATCGCGTCGAGGACGAGCTCCTTCCCCTCGATGTCGCGGGCGAGGTAGTCGGACAGGCCGCCGGGGAAGCGGTGCACCGCCTCGGCCGGCACATCCTCCAGTCCTTCGAGCAGGGCCGGCGCACAGCGCCAGCGGATCTCGACGCCGCCGAACAGATAGGCCTTGGAGCGGGCCATCTTGAACAGGCGGCGGGGATCGAACTTCAGTGAGCCGAAGATCTGCGCGTCGGGATGGAAGCGCACCCGCGTGCCGCGCCGGTTCTGCACTCGGCCGAGCGTTTCCAGCGGACCCTGCGCATGGCCGCGGGAGAAGGTCTGGCGGTAGAGGGTCTGGTTGCGGGCGACCTCGACCTCCAGTACGTCCGAGAGCGCGTTGACCACCGAGATGCCGACGCCGTGCAGGCCGCCGGAGGTCTCGTAGACCTTCGAATCGAACTTCCCGCCCGCGTGCAGCGTGGTCATGATGACCTCGAGCGCGGACTTGCCCGGAAATTTCGGGTGCGGATCGACGGGGATGCCGCGGCCGTTATCGGTGACGACGAGGGCGCCCGTCTCCTCCAGCTCCACCTCGATGAAGCTCGCGTGACCCGCGACCGCCTCGTCCATGGAGTTGTCGATCACCTCGGCGAAGAGGTGGTGCAGCGCGCGCTCATCGGTGCCGCCGATATACATGCCGGGCCGGCGCCGCACCGGCTCCAGCCCCTCCAGCACCTCGATCGCCGAAGCGTCGTAGCCGGCCTCCGCCATCTCGGGCGCGGGCGCAGGCTGTGGCGCCGAAGGGGAGGCGACAGGCGTGAGGCGACGGCGGCGCTCGGCCTCCGCAGCGGGAGGCTTGCTTCCTGGTCCGAACAGGTCGCGTGCCGGATCGCTCACGCGACGGCTCCTCGAATCGGGTCGGAGACGGGCTGCATGGCTCTTCATACCCTCGTTGTACAGGAACAAACAGGAAACAAAAAGCCTCCCGTCCGCTTCCGCCGGTCGCAGTATCACGGCAGCCGGCCGTGTTCGGAGCCCGGCCGCCGCGGGGTGGCCGACGCGATGTCATCTCATTGATGCGGGCCGATGGTTAAGACGGCCTCACGAAGCCTGTTTCGGGCGGCAATCCTGCGGCGGAAACAGGGCAGCGAAACGTTGAGGGGGCGCAGCCCAGGATGGCCACGGGAACAGAGGATGGTTTCCGGACGTTAACTCAGCAAGCTCAGCTTGACCGTAAGGGAGCCACGCCGATGACCCCCGCCGCCACCCAAGCGCGTCACATCTCCCTCCTGCGCCTGGAACAGGCCGCAGGCCAGGCCTTCGGTTACGCCGACGAGCCGGAGCCGGTCGCCCCCCGCTCCGCGATCCTCTTCTCGTCATCGGGCTTTGCTATCGCCACCGTGGCGACGGCGGTCGCGGCCACCATCACCTATCTCGTCTGAGTCAGCCGCTCTCCGAGGGAGCCGTCAAGCCGCCGCGGGCATCGCGCAGAGGCGGATGTCCCGCGCCAGGGCATCGACCCGCGCCGGGTCCGAGTCCCAGGCGAACATGAAGCGGGACGCTCCGCCGATGAAGCCGTAGAACTGCCAGCCGCGGGCGCGCAGTGCCTCTTGGACCGCTGCAGGCAGGTTCAGGAACACGCCGTTGGCCTCGACCGGGGCGGCAAGCGAAACCGCCGGAACGTCGGCAATCCCCTGAACGAGGCGTCGGGCGCAGGCATTGGCGTGGCGGGCGTTGCCGAGCCACGCTCCGCTCTCCAGCATGCCGACCCAGGGGGCCGAGAGATAGCGCATCTTCGAGGCGAGCTGGCCCGCCTGCTTGCAGCGATAGTCGAAATCCTCGGCCAGCCGACGGTCGAAGAAGATCACCGCCTCACCCACGGCCATGCCGTTCTTCGTGCCGCCGAAGCAGAGCACGTCGACGCCGGCCTTCCAGGTCAATTCGGCCGGCGCGGCATCGAGCGAGGCGCAGGCATTGGCGAAGCGGGCGCCGTCCATATGCAGGCGCAGGCCCGCGGCACGGCAGACGGCGGAAATCGCCGCGATCTCCTCGGGCGTGTAGACGCGGCCCGTCTCCGTCGCCTGCGTCAGCGTCACCGCCCGCGGCTTCGGGAAATGGATGTCGCTGCGCTTGCCGGCGATCGCCCGCACGAGGTCGGGGGTGAGCTTCCCGTCCTCCGTCGCCGCGGTGAGCAGCTTGGAGCCGTTGGAGAAGAATTCCGGCGCGCCGCATTCGTCGGTCTCTACATGCGCCGAGTCGGCGCAGATCACGCTGTGGTAGGATTGGCAGAGCGAGGCCAGCGCCAGTGAGTTGGCCGCCGTGCCGTTGAAGACGAAGAACACCTCGCAATCGGTCTCGAACAACCGGCGAAACCCGTCTGCCGCGGCCTGCGTCCAGGAATCGGCGCCGTAGGCGGGGGCGTGGCCGGCATTGGCCGCCTGCATCGCCTCAAGGGCCTCCGGGCAGATCCCGGCATAGTTGTCGCTGGCGAATTGCTGCTCGGCCACGGCGCGCTCCGCTTCATCGGGCAAAAACGGACGAAGCCGGACGATGGAGATCGCCCGGCCCGCCACAATGAACCTTCACGTTTTAGGCGAGGCGTGCGCCGCTCTTCAACCACCTGCGAGAAGGGGCTGACCCGCGCTCCCGTCAGGCGGCGGCGAGCGCCATCGACATCGATTCCTTCTTCATCAGCTCGCGATAGAACCCGTCGAGATGGGTGAGTTTCTCCGGCGAGCCGTCCTGGACGATCTTGCCGCCCTCCAGCACCACGATCCGATCGAAGTCCTTCAGCGTCGAGAGCCGGTGGGCGATGGCGATGACGGTGCGTCCCTTCATCAGGTTGGCGAGCGCGGCGCGGATCGCCTCCTCGGACTCGGCGTCCAGCGCCGAGGTGGCCTCGTCGAGGAGCAGGATCGGCGAATCCTTCAGGATCGCGCGAGCGATGGCGATGCGCTGGCGCTGGCCGCCGGAGAGCTTCACGCCGCGGTCGCCGACGATGGTGTCGAAGCCCTCCGGCAGGGCCTGGATGAAGTCGGTGCAGTGCGCGGCCTCGGCCGCCTTCCACACCTCCTCGTCGGTCGCGTCGGGCCGGCCGTAGCGGATGTTCTCGCGCAATGAGCGGTGGAACATCGACACGTCCTGCGGCACCACCGTGATCGCCTCGCGCAAGCTCTCCTGCGTGACGCGGTTGATGTCCTGGCCGTTGATGAGGATGCGCCCGCCCTGCACCTCGTAGAAGCGCTGGATCAGCGAGAACAGGGTCGACTTGCCGCCGCCGGACTTGCCGACGAGGCCGACGGTCTGCCCTGGCGGGATCAGCAGGTCGAAGTCGGAGAATACGGTGCGCCCGTCCGGATAGCTGAACGCGACGTGGTCGAAATGCATCTCGGCGCCGGTGTGGCCGACGAGCGTCTCCGCTTCCGGGTGATCGACGAGTTCGTGCGGCTGCAGCAGGGTGTGCAGCGCCTCCGACAGGCGGGCGGTGTGCTGGGTCGCGTCCACCAGCGCCACGGCGAGGTCGCGCGTCGCGGCGAGGATGCGGATGCCCAGCGTGCAGACCAGCACCACCTGACCGGTGGTGGCCTGGCCGGCCTCCCACATCTTGATCGACCAGTAGAGCAGGCCGAGGATCGAGAGCACGGTGAGGATGGCGTGGGTGATGCGCAGCTTCTCGAGGTAGAGCAGCGAGGAGCGCCGCGCCCGCATCTCGGTGCCGATGGTGCCGTCGAAGCGCACGAATTCGCGGTTGAAGGCGGAGAAGGCGCGCACCAGCGGCATGTTGCCGACGAGATCGACCATCTCGCCATCGACGCTGGCGGCCTTGGCCGCGAAGTCGTGGTGCAGCGGCTTGCCGGCGGAGGCCATCTTGAACATCAGCAGCACGACGGCGGCGAAGATGCCGGCGAGCACGAGCGCCATCGTCATGTTCACGGTGCCGATGTAGATGATCGACAGCGTGGCCGCCACGCAGGGCGGCATCACGTTGAACGTGAACATGTTCTCGACGGTGAAGATCGCGTTCGAGGTCGCGGTGATGCGCGAGGCCAGCGTGCCCGGCTGCCGGTCGGCGAAGAACGAGGGCGCGTGGCCCGTCATGTGGCGGAACAGATCGCGGCGGATATCGCCGGTGACGCCGACGAAGGTGAATGCGCCGACCAGAGCCGCGACGCGCCAGAGCATGTTGTCGGCGGCGATGAAGGCGATGAGCAGCGCGAGCGCCGACCAGACCTGCCCCGCGCTCGGCCCCTTGCCGAGGGCATCGACCACGCCCTTCAGGGCATAGTCGGTCGAGACCGAGAAGGTCACGGCGCCGAGTACGGAGAACAGGATGACGAGGTGCGGAATGATCCGGCGCTTGAGGTAGCGCCCGACGAAGGCCCCCGGTCTGTTGGCGTATTGGCAGAGATCTTCCATCGTGATCGTCAGTCCCGATTCGATCAGACCCGCTGGGCGCCGATTGTGGCTGGAGGGCGCACAGGGCACCCGTTAACCGCAACGCGAAGCGTCGCCTTATGTTTCAAGCGCGCGCAGCTTTCCGCCGCATAGCATGGCGAAGATGAACCGGGCTTGAGCGAAGGTGCGGCGCAAAACGGATTCCAACCCGCTCGGCCGCCCCAGGTCAAGACGGGTCCCGCGCCTCGTCCCCGTCTTGCCGCCGCGTCTCCGGCATGATCAGCAGCACGAGGGCGAGCCCGGCGGCACCGACGACAGCGAGGCCCAGGAACGCGGTGCGGCTGCCGAGTTCGTCGGCCATGAAGCCCGCCAGCGCCGTGGAGAGGGCGGCGCCGATACCCATGCCGGTGCCGACCGCGCCGAGCGCGGTGTTGAAGCGGCCGGTGCCGCGGGTGACGTCGGAGACGATCAGCGGGACCATGACGCCGAGGACGGAGGCCGAAATTCCGTCGAAGACCTGGATCGCGACCATCCAGTAGGGATCGCTGACGAAGGCGAAGAGCAGTCCGCGGACGGGCAAGGCCGCGAAGCCGATCACGAGGAGCGGCTTGCGCCCCCAGCTCTGGGCGAGGCGCCCGACGAAGGGGGCGGTGAGGGCGAGGACGGCCTGCGGGACCATGATGCAGGCGGCCACCAGAGCCGTGGCGGTCTCGCTGGCGCGCAGGGTCATCACGCTCCCCACCAGCGGCAGCATCGCGGCGTTGGCGAGGAAGAACAGCACCATGCAGGCGGCGAAGCACAGCAGAGCCCGGTTCTTGAGGAGCACCGCGACGCCGCCGGCCTCGCGCGGCTCCGGCTCGCGAACCGCCGGCCGCGGCTTGCCGGCTTCCGTGGCACGGCCGGACGGAATGAACGACAGCGAGACAAGCGCCGGGATCACCAGCAGGCCGGCGAGGTAGAACACCGCGTTGTTCGACAGGTAGTAGCCGATGGCGCCCATGCCGGCGGCGCCGAGTGCGTTGCCGATCGCCGAGAAGCTGGCGTTGCGCCCCAGCCGCTCACCGGCCCGGGCGTGGCCCACGAGGCCGATGGAGATCGCGGCGATGGCCGGCGTCAGGACGCAGCTCGCCGCCGAGTGGATCGCCATGGCCAGCATGACGACGAGGTAGGTGGGCAGGGCCGCCAGCATCACCGCGCTCGCGCCGACCCAGAAGGCCGAGAAGCCGGCGGCGAAGCGCTTCGAGCGGGAGGCATCGACGAAGGCGCCGCCGGGCATCTGCCCGAGCAGGCTGACGAGGCTGCCGACGGTCAGGGCGAGGCCGATATCCGACTGCGTCCACTTCTGCTGGGTGAAGTAGACGGCGAGGAAGGGGCCGAACCCGGTCTGCAGATTAGCGATGAAGAACGTGAACGCGTCGAGGCCGTAGGTCGCCCGGCGGGACGGCCCGGCGGGGCCGGTCGCGGGCTCGCTCGGGCGGCCGGCGCGGCGTGCCGGGCGGGCGCCGGCCCGTTCGCGCAGGTCGCTGCGATGGATGTCGCGTTCGCGCGCGGGATACGCACGCCGTTCCGTCACCGGGATTGCCGTCATTTGTCCGGCGTCTTCTCCTGCGGCCGGTCGGGGGCCTTGTCGGACGGGACGGCGGCCTTCTCGGCCGTGGCGGAGGCATCGCTTTCCGGCTGGGCGGGAGCACTGCTGCCGACGGCGCCCGGGCTGGTGGCGCCGAGCACGACGATGGGCTCGCCGGACTTGTATTCCGGTGAGACGCGGACTTGGTTGCGGTTGAGCTGGAGCGTCAGGCGCCCGACCTTGCCCTCGGTGGTGAACTTCAGGACCCGCCAGTCGACGGCGATCTTGCGCGAGCCGACGCCGAGAAAGCCGCCGAAATCGATCACCGCGGCGCGGGGGCGGCCTTCGCGGTCGATGATGACGTCGATGATCCGGCCGAGGTCGTCGCCGTTCATGGCGCGCACGCTCTTCCCGAGCAGGCTCTCATAATCCTGGGTGTCGAGAACGACCGCCGGAGTTCCACCGCCTTGGGACGGCGCGACGGCGCCATTCGCCGGCGCAGCGGGTGGCGTCGCGGGGGCCGCGGCCGGCGGGGGAGCGGCGGCGGGCGGGGTCTCGCCCGAGGTGCCGGGGGAACCATCCGCGGCCATGGCCGCCGTGGCGAGGAGGACGATCGCCGGTGTCACGATCGGCCGGATCAGTCTGAGCACCCCTACACCTCTCGACAGTCTGCAAGATCCGCGTGCCGGCCGAACGAGCCGGCCAGCCTTGAACGTATGAAGCGGGCGGACGCATGGTCCATGCCCGGCAACCACGGCGAAGTTATGGATGGGTCCGGCCCCGCATGGCCGGGCCGCGCCATCCTCCGCCCGATTTCCCGCTCGGCTCTTCGCCGAGCCTTTCGGCAAACGCTTTGTCGAGCCTTTCGCCGGCAGGTTTTCGGCCGCCCTGTGCGGGGTCGGCCGCGATGCGCCGCCTGCGGGGTGGACACGGACCGCCGCCGTCTGGTTTTCGCCCAAACCCTGCCTTAGACGGGTGCAGGAGATCTTAACGATGCCGTCTCCGGGCCGGGCTCCTAGCCGGCCTTCCGGAGGCAATGGCCGGTACGAGGACAGGACTTTCATGCTCAACCCGTCGAGATTCTGCGCCGCGGCGCTTCTTGCGGCGAGCCTCGGCGGCTGCCAGGCCCTCGGCGGCGGCGGCGGGGTGATGCCGGAGACCGATCTCGGCCCGCCCCCCTCCGCCCGCGGCACGCTGCCCGGCCGCCCCCTGCGCAGCGCCCAGACCGATGACGACGGCCGGCCGCTGGCCGCGACGCCCACGCGCGCCCTGGAACTGCCGAAGAACATCCGCGGCGAGACCCGCACCGCCGATGACGGCCCGCGACGCATCCGCCGGGAAGAGATCGACGGCGAGCCGACCACACGCTCGAGCTCGGGCGGCCTCTCCCCGCAGATGGGCGCCAGCGGCAGCGTCGGCCTCGGCGGCAAGTTCTGAGGCAGGCGTCGCCCCGCTTCGCGCGATCGCTCAGGCGGTCGGCGCCTTACGGCCTCCCCAATGGTCGTCGAGGCGCCCGCCGTAACCGGGATCGTTGAACGGCTCCTCGCCGGGTCCGTGGGTCGGCGCGCCTTCGAGGTCGGCCGGGTCGATATCGACCACGTAGCCGCCGAGTTCGACCGAGTAGGTCAGCGCGTTCCACGGCAGGGGGTGATAGGCCTCGCCGAAGCCGAGGAAGCCGCCGAAGGACAGGACGGCATAGGCGACCTGTCCCGAGACCTTATCGACCATGAAATTGTAGACGCTGCCGAGATGGCGCCCGGTGCCGTCGTAGACCGGCGTGCCCTCGACCTTGTCCGAGGCGATCAGCCGGGGGGTCTCGTTGGTCGCCACGCCCGTGCCGGATGATGGGTCGAGTTCGAGCGTTCCCGGCTTACGATAGGCCCGCTCTTCGGGCAGATCCGTCGGCATCCACGTCTCCAGCTTGTCCCTAACAGGGCTGCGACCCTGGGCTCTTGCTTGAATGCGACGCGGCCGGCACGGTTCCCGCTCTATCGTCCGCCCGCCTCGGGTGCGGGCTCCGTGAACGGCCCCGCTCCCTCCGGCCGGCGCGAAAAAATCCCGCGAACGGTGGATTGGGCTGCGGAAAGGCCCGCTGATCTGTGGATGGACAGCGCAGCGGTGCTGTTCTCCACTTGGAACGGGCGCGGCACCGCTTAGTTGTTGCTCCTCAGTGCCCCAATGCCCCCAGGGGACCCCCTCGGGCTCGGGACACGAATCTGCCGGTCCGCAGGACGGAGGGAAACCATGGCTACCAAGACGACGGAGAAGAAGGCGGCTGCGCCCAAGAGCGCCGCGAAGAAGGAGACCGCCACCAAGGCTGCCTCCGGCACCAAGCCGAACGCGCTTCAGCAGCCCCTGAAGCCGTCTCCCGAACTCGCCGCCATCGTCGGCGACAAGCCCCTGCCGCGCGGCGAGGTCGTCAGCAAGGTGTGGGAGCACATCAAGAAGCACAACCTCCAGAACCCGGAGAACAAGCGCGAGATCGTCGCCGACGACAAGCTCAAGAAGATCTTCGGGAAGGACAAGTGCTCGATGTTCGAGATGAACAAGCATCTCGCCGCGCACCTGAAGTCCTGATCACGCGAGCCGTTCGCGGACCGTCCCTCGGAGTACGGAGCCGGTCAGGCCGGTCCGTACGTCCGACGGGCTCCGGGTGCGCTCAGGCGCGATCTTTAGGCGATGCCGCGCAGGACGCCGCCATCGACCCGCAGGGCCGCCCCCGTGGTGGCGCTCGCGGCGGGCGTGCAGAGATAGGCCACCATGTTGGCCACCTCCTCCGGCTGTGCGAGGCGCTTCAGGAGCGAGGTCGGCCGGTTCTCGGCGATGAAGGCGCGGCCCTTGGCCTCGAGATCGCCGTCGCCTCCGCCCATCGATTCGAGGAAATCCGCCACGCCCTCCGTCATGGTCGGACCGGGCAGGACGCTGTTGACGGTGACGCCGCTGCCGCCGACCGTCTCGGCCAGCCCGCGGGAGACGGCGAGTTGCGCCGTCTTCGTCATGCCGTAATGGACCATCTCCGGCGGGATGTTGACGCCCGACTCGCTGGCGATGAAGACGATCCGCCCCCAGCCGCGCTCGACCATGCCGGGGCCGTAGGCCCGCGAGAGACGGATGCCGCTCATCACGTTCACCTCGAAGAAGCGGCGCCACTCGGTATCCGCGATCTCGAAGAACGGCTTCGGCTCGAAGATGCCGGCATTGTTGACGAGGATGTCGACCCTTGGCACGGCGGCGACGAGTTCGGCCGCGCCCTCTTCGGTGCCGACATCACCGATGCCGGCGATGAACTCAGCCCCGGCCACCTCGTCGCGAAGCCGGGCGATCGCCGCATCCACCCGCTCGGCGGTGCGGCCGTTGACGGCGACGGTGGCACCGAGCCGGCCGAGTTCCCGCGCCACCGCGTAGCCGATGCCGCCGGTCGAGCCGGTGACGAGGGCGCGGCGCCCCTTCAGATCGATGTCCATCCTCCGCCTCCTCACAGCAACCAACCGTGTCGAGGATGCAACGCGCGAGCCGGAGCTTGGTGCTGACCGCGGATGCGGGGTCAGGGCCTCGTCCGGCGCAGGCCGCTCGCCAGGGCACCGGTCAGCGCCAGGGCGACGGCGCACCAGAGCGTGACGGCGAAGGCGCCCACCGGTCCGCCCGGAATCAGGCCGAACAGCACGGCGACCAGGGCCGCACCCAGCGACTGGCCGACGAGCCGGGCGCTCGACTGCATGCCGCTGGCGCCGCCGCTGCGCTCCCGCGGGGCGCTGGTGATGATGACCTTGTTGTTGGGCGACTGGAACAGCCCGAAGCCGATGCCTGCAAGCGTCAGCCGCCAAACCACGTCGAGGGTCGTGGGCGCTTCCGGCAGGAGGGCCAGCGCCGCCATGCCGGCGGCCAGCAGGACGAGGCCGAGGCTGCCCAGCAGCCCCGGCGGGAAGCGGTCGGCCAGCCGCCCGGCAAAGGGCGACATCGCCGCGATGGCGAGCGGCCAGGGCGTCATCAGAAAGCCGGTGCGGGTCTCGGACAGGCCCAGGCCATCGTGGAAGTAGAAGGGCAGGGCGACATAGGCGATCATCTGCGCCGAAAACGAGCAGACCGAGGCCACCATCGACAGGGCGAAGGCCGGGATCCGCAACAGGTCGAGGGGCAAGAGCGGCACCGCGCGCCGCATCTGGCTGCGCACGAAGACGACGCCGACCGCGAGCGAGGCGGCGATCGCGATGCAGGCCGGCAGGCGCGTGTCCGGGTCGGCGAGGCCGTCGAGGCCGACGATCAGCAGGCCGATGGTGAGGGCGTTGAGGCCGGCGCTAGTCAGGTCGAAGCGGCGGGCGGAGCGAGGCGTCTGCGGCAGGGTGCGGGCGCCGACCGCGAGCGCCACGAGCCCGACCGGCAGGTTGACGAGAAACAGCCAGGGCCAGGTCGCGACCGAGAGGATCGCGGCGGCGACCGTCGGGCCGGCGGCGGAGGCCACCGCCACGATCAGTGCCACGTTGCCGACTCCGCGCCCGATCAGCCGGTGCGGATAGATGAAGCGCACGAGCGCGATGTTGACGCTCATGATCCCGGCCGCGCCGAGTCCCTGGGCGACCCGCGCGGCGGTGAGGCTGGCGAGGCCCGGCGCCACCGCGCAGGCGAGCGAGGCCGCGGTGAAGACGGCCAGTCCGGCGAGATAGACCCGGCGATAACCCCAGATCTCGCCGAGCGTCGCCAGCGGCAGCAGGGTGGCGGTGACCGCGATCTGATAGGCGCTGACGATGAAGATCGCGTCGGAGGCCGGCACCGCGAGGTCGCGGGCGATCACCGGCAGGGCGACGTTGACGATCGCCCCGTCGAGCACTGCCATGGAGATGGCCAGACCCATGGCGGCGAGCGCCAGGAGCCGCTCCCGCAACGGCAGCCCGTCGCCGCCCGTTTCTCCCGTTCTCCGCACCGTCACCTTCCACGATCCGGTGCTTGCAGGCGGCCAATCCGCCCTATCTGTCCCTCACCGGACGATGTGCCGAGTGCAGGCGTGGCGCCGCCCGGGCAGAACCCGAGCCGATCGCGCACCGTCCCCGGGGTGTCGGAGTCCGGGACGATGCGCCGGAGGCTCGTGTCTGCACCGTCCTGTCCAGAAAGCCGGCCACCGGAGACGAAGTGTTCATGCGTGCCCATCCGATCCTCGCACCCTGCCTCGCACTCGGTCTCGCGCTGCTGCCGGCGCTGACGCCTGAAGCCGCGCGCGCCGAAGAGCAGCCGCCGCTCGGCATCGGCCTCGAAGGCTTCGCCTATCCGTTCCCGGTGCGCTTCCTGCCGCTCACGCGCGACGGTGAGGCGCAGCGCCTCGCCTACATGGATGTGCCCGCCGCCGACAACGCCAATGGCCGCACGGTGCTGCTGCTGCACGGGCGCAACTTTCCGTCGAGCTACTGGGAGCCGGTGATCCGGGCGCTGTCGAATGCGGGCTACCGGGTGGTGGTCCCCGATCAGCTCGGCTTCGGCAAGTCCTCGAAGCCGGTCGGCGCCTTCACCTTCGACCGGATGGCCGCCGACACCGTGGCGCTCGCCGACAGCCTCAAGATCCAGCGCTTCGACGTGGTGGCCCATTCCATGGGCGGCATGCTCGCGGTGCGGATGGCCCGCAACTACCCGCAGCGGGTCAACAGCCTCGTCCTGGAGGCGCCGATCGGGCTTGAGGATTACCGCTACACCGTCCCGCCCGTCTCCGACGAGACGCTGATCGCCCGCGAGGCGGACCTGACGGCGGAGGCCTACCGCAAGCAGTTGATGACGAGCTACGCGCTCTCGATCCCCGCCTCGGCGATCGAGCCGTTCGTCTCGATCCGCGAACGGGTGAAGGGCTCGGGCGAGTATCCGCGCTGGCTGAAGTCGTTCGTGAACTCCTACCAGATGATCTGGGGCCAGCCGATCGTCCACGAGATCCCGCTGGTGAGGGCGCCGACCCTGTTCATCATGGGCGCCAACGACCACAACGCCCCCGGCAAGGGCTTCGCGCCGGCGGAGATGCGCTCGGGCATGGGCGACAATACGGGGCACGCCCGCGCGCTCGCCGGCCGGATGCCGAACGGCAAGGCGGAGGTCCTCAACAATGTCGGCCACCTCGTCCACATAGAGGCGACCGACATGTTCAACACGCTGACGCTCGAGTTCCTCAACACGCATTGAGCGCCCGCTCGCGACGCATCGCGGGCCGGTGCGTTCCCCCCGTGCAGGGGCGCGACGACCAATTCGGAGTTTAGAGCATGGATGTCGGTTTCATCGGGCTCGGCCGCATGGGCCGGGTCATGGCGGCGCGGCTCGTCGCGGCGGGCCACCGGGTGCGGGTCTGGAACCGCTCGCCGGAGGCGGCGAAGAGCGTCGAGGGCGCCGAGCCCGTGGACAGCGCGGCGGAGGCGTTTTCCGGGGATGCCGCGATCACGATGCTCGCCGACGACGCGGCTTTGCGCGCCGTGACCATCGAGGGCGGCCTGCTCGATTCCGGCCAAAGGCCGGGCGTCCATGTCGGGATGTCGACGATCTCGGTGGCGCTCGCCAAGGAACTGGCCGCGGTTCACGGCCGGGCGGGCGTGCCTTACGTCTCCGCCCCGGTCTTCGGTCGCCCGGACGCGGCGGAAAAGGGCGCGCTCAACATCATCGCCGCGGGTGATGATGCCGCGATTGCCCGGGTGCAGCCGCTGTTCGACGCCATGGGCACGAAGACCTGGCGCTTCGGCGCGGAGCCGGAAAAGGCCAACGCCGTGAAGCTTGCGGGCAACTTCATGCTGGTCTCGGCCATCGAGGCGATGGGCGAGGCCTCGGCGTTTGCCGAGGGTCACGGCATCCCGGGCCGCGACGTGCTGGAGATGCTCACCAGCACGCTCTTCGCCTCGCCGGTCTACAAGAATTACGGCGCGATGATCATGGAAGGCCGCTACGAACCGCCGGGCTTCACCATGCGGCTCGGCCTCAAGGACGTGCGGCTGGCGCTGGCCGCGGGCGATGCGGTGAACGTGCCGATGCCGTTCGCCAGCGTGCTGCGCGACAACCTCCTCGACGCCATCGCCCATGGCGACGGCGACAAGGACTTTGCGGGGCTCGCGACGGTGGCCGCCCGGCGCAGCGGGCGCTGAGCCGCTACCGCTTCGTGTTCGCCGCCGTCTGGCCGAACATGACTTTCTTGGCGTCCTCGCTCATCGGCTGGCCGTGGTTCGGGTTGGCCTCGGCCGCCTTCGCATAGGCCGCCTTGGTGGCGGGGCGCTCGGCGATCGCCTCGAACCAGCGCTTCAGGTTCGGGTGGTCGTCGAGGCGCTGGCCCTGCTTCTCCCACGGCACGATCCAGGGATAGGCCGCCATGTCGGCGATGGTGTAGTCGGCCCCCGCGACGAAGGCACGGTCGGCGAGCCGCCGGTCGAGCACGCCGTAGAGGCGGTTCGTCTCCTTCACGTAGCGCTCGATCGCGTAGGGGATCTTCTCCGGCGCGTATTGCGAGAAGTGGTGGTTCTGGCCGAGCATCGGCCCGAGCCCGCCCATCTGCCAGAACAGCCATTGCAGGGTCTCGGCGCGGCCGCGCAGATCGGCGGGCAGGAAGCGCCCGGTCTTCTCCGCGAGGTAGAGCAGGATCGCGCCGGACTCGAACAGAGAGACCGGGGCGCCGCCATCCGCCGGCTCGCGATCGACGATCGCCGGCATGCGGTTGTTCGGGGCGATCTTGAGAAAGGCCGGTTCGAACTGCGCTCCCTTGCCGATATCCACCGGGTGGATCGTGTAGGGGAGGCCGGCCTCCTCCAGGAACATCGTCACCTTGTGACCGTTCGGGGTCGGCCAATAATGCAGGTCGATCATCGCTACGCCTTGTCTTCGAGCCGCGAGGGCAGGGGCTCCGGCCTGCGGCGAAGTGGGACTCCGGCGCGCTTCGATCAAGCCGGGACCGGTGCCGCCATTTGCGCCGATCGGCGGAGGTCGTCCTTTACCTTTTCCGTGCTGGGATGCCGGAACGCACGAAAGGACGGATCATGGTCTCGGCAGTGTCCACGAGTTCGGCGGGCCTGAGCGCCGCCATGCAGCGTTTCGACGGCGCGGCGGCCCGCGTCACCTCGCCCGCATCGTCCGCCGAGCCGGTCCAGGCCGTCACCGACCTCGCCTCGGCCTCGCTCGGCGTGTCGATCAACACGGCGGTGCTGAAATCCGCGATCGAGTCCGAGAAGCGCGTCCTCGATATTCTCGTCTGACGGGCCGTGTGACGGGGCGGCGCCTTGCCGCCCGACACACGAGGCGGTATCTCCGTCGCAGCGTCGGGGTGTAGCGCAGTCTGGTAGCGCATCTGCTTTGGGAGCAGAGGGTCGTAGGTTCGAATCCTATCGCCCCGACCATACCTTCCCCGGAGACGTCAGCCGTCCGATGCCGAGCGCCCGCATCTACCGTCCCGCCAAGGATCCCACGCAGTCCGGGCTCGCCCGCACCAAGCAATGGGTGCTGGAGTTCGACCAGACCGAACCGCGCGAGACCGACCCGCTGATGGGCTGGACCGGTTCCTCCGACATGCTCCAGCAGGTGCGGCTCGAATTTGACACCTCGGAGGAGGCGGTAGCCTACGCCAAGGCGGCGGGCATCGCCTACCGGGTCGAGGAGACGCCGCCGCCCATCGCCCGCAAGGGCCTGTCCTACTCTGACAATTTCAAGTTCAACCGCACCGCGCCCTGGACGCACTGAGCGCACTGCGCTCGGGCGTCAGCCTCCCTTCCGCTCCGCCCAGGCGCGGTAGGGGCTCGGCTGATCGGCGAGCGGCTGGTGGCGCACCTGCATCGGCTGCTCCTCGAGCGGCCGGCACAGCTCGGCATAGATCCCGGCACTGAGCAGCCCCTCGGCCTCCGCCTCCTCGGCGGTGAAGGCGAAGTAGCCCTGTTTCACCCCGGCGAGCCGCATCGCCGCGTGGCACATCGGGCAGGGCCGCCCGCTGGCGTAGACGATGCAGTCGTCGAGCTTGGGTCGGCCGAGCCGCTGGCTCGCCGCGCGGATCGCCACCATCTCGGCGTGGTCGCTCGGATCGTTGGTGGCGTGGATGCGGTTGGCCGCCCGCGCGACGACCTCCCCTTCCCGCACGATCACCGCGCCGTAGGGTCGGCCGCCCTCGGCGACGTTGGCGAGCGCGAGTTCGGTCGCCTCGCGGAGATAGCTCTCGTGATCCGGCATACGTTTCCTCCTCAGAACGCGTAGCGCACGCGGCAATAGGGCATCCGCTCGGCGAGCAGGGCCTTGAACCGGGCGAGCCATTTTCCCTTCCAGCCGGCACGGTAGCGCAGGTTGTCGCCACCGCCCTCGGACCGCTTGGACTCCTGGATGTCCGGCCGCCAGAGCAGGTCCTCGGCCTTGGGGTGCCAACCGAGATTGACGGCGTGCAGCCCGGCATTGTGGGTCAGCATGATGATCTCGCAGGCGAGCTGGTCCTTGGCCGCATCCGAGATCGTGCCGTCGATCTCGTCAAACAGAGCCGTCCAATCCGCTTCCCAGCCCTCGTAGAGGATCACGGGCGAGAAATTGACGTGGACCTCGTAGCCGGCCCGCAGGAAGTCGTCGATGGCGGCGATGCGCTCGCGGATCGGCGCCGTCCGCACATCGACCACGCGGGCGATCCGCGCCGGCATCAGCGAGAACCGGATGCGGGTGCGCCCCTGCGGATCGTAGGCCAGCAGGTCGCGGTTGACCGCCTTCGTCGCGAATGAACCCTTGGCGTTGGGCAACCCGCGGAACAGGGCGACGAGGTCGCGGACGTTGTCGCAGATCATCGCATCGACCGAGAGGTCGCCGTTCTCGCCGAGATCGTAGACCCAGGCTTGCCCGTCGATCTGGTCGGGCTCGGGCAGCGGCCCCTGCTTGCCCGCGTGGCGGGCGATCGCCGCCCCCACCGCCTCGACATTCACGAACAGCGAGATCGGGTTCGAGAAGCCCTTGCGGCGCGGCACGTAGCAATAGGCGCAGGCCATGGCGCAACCGTTCGAGGTCGAGGGCGCGATGAAGTGGGCGGAGCGACCGTTGGGACGCATGGCGAGCCCCTTCTTCACCCCGAGCACCAGGGTGGAGCGTTTGATCCGCACCCAGTCCTCGACGGAGCCCTCGTTGCCGTGCAGTTCCGGGATGTTCCAGTGCGAGGGAACCTCGATCCGCTCGGCATTGGGGAAGCGGGACAGGATCTCGCGCCCGCGCGGGTAATCGGCGACCGCGGGCTCGTGGAAGATGCGGTCGATGTCGATGAGGTCGCGCGGGGCCATCGCCTGGATCTAGGGCGGCCGCCACGGTCCGGCGGGGCCTGCGGCGACAGGCCGTCGTTCAGAGCCGCGCCAGCAGCTCCGCCTTCTTGGCCGAGAACTCGGCCTCGGTCAGCACGCCCTTCTTGTGCAGCTCGGCCAGCCGCTCGAGCACCGAGAGGATGTCGGGGGACCCGGTACCCGGCGCGGCCGGGCTCGGAGAAGGGGAAGGGGAAGGCGGCTCCGGCGCGGCCGGAGGCGCGGCGAAGGCCGACGAGCCGGACATCGCGGCGGAGGATGCGGAGGATGCCGCGCCGGCCGTCGGCGCCGACGGCGTCACCGCCGCCTCCCGCTCGACCGGCGTCAGATCCTCGAGCGAAAAACTCCCCTGCGGACCGCTGAAGCGCAGCGAGGACGACCCGCCCTGCTGCTGCGAGGCGCCGGTGACGATGCGTTCGCCTGTGTCGTAGAGGGTGAGCCGCCCGTCGGTCTCGATGGCGAGGCGCCGGTGCTCGGGGAAGAAGGCGTAGCGCGTCGTGTTCTGCGCGCCCGCGCTCGACGGCAGCCCCAGCTCGTCCGGCCACCAATTGCCGGACGCCGCCTCCTCGCGGAAGCCGGAGAGCGGCAGGGCTGCGGCGAGTTCGGTGCACAGGGCATCGACCCGAGCCTTCAGGGCGTGGTCGTTCATGCGCCCGACCATGACCATGCCGCCCCGCGACCACTGGCCGAAGCCGCCGAGATCGGGATGGTCGAACTGGGCCATGTTGCCCTGACCGGCCTGGAGCGCGCGCAGCAGGTGGCGCACCGCCTCCAGGCCGACGCCGTGCCGCTCGGCCAAGGCCTGCAGCCCGACGGGGCGATGTTCGGGGTCTTCGATCATGGGCGGTGGCTCCCCCTGGAACGCGTCCGTGTCGATCGGCGGGGCTCGTTGCAACACGAAGCTCCACCGCGAGTTTCGTCCAAGGCCTACCACATCCGCGACGGCACGCAGCGGACGACGAAAAATTTGCTGCGGCGCGTCAGCCGGGACGGAGCTTCGCGGTTCCGTGAACGTTCAGAGTCCGGCTGGACCCGCGGGGGCCGCCGCAAGACAGAATGGGACCACGATGGCCGAGACCGACAGGACCGGGATGCCGAAGCCGCGCACATCGCGCACGCGAATCCGCGAAGGCTCGCCGCATCCCCGCGGTGCGACCTGGGACGGGCGCGGCGTCAACTTCGCCCTGTTCTCGGCCCATGCGACGAAGGTCGAACTGTGCCTGTTCGACGACGAGGGCAAGAACGAGATTGAGCGCATCGAGCTGCCGGAATACACCGATGAGGTCTGGCACGGCTATCTGCCCGACGCGCGCCCCGGCACGATCTACGGCTACCGCGTCCACGGCCCCTACGAGCCCGAGGCCGGCCACCGCTTCAACCCGAACAAGCTCCTGATCGACCCCTACGCCAAGGGGCTGGTCGGCACCATCGAGTGGAACCCGGCCCTGTTCGGGTACAAGATGGAGACCGGCGACGACCTCACCTTCGACGAGCGCGATTCCGCCCCCTACACCCGCCGCTCCCGCGTGATCGACCCGGCCTTCACCTGGGGCCGCGATGCTAAGCCCCGCGTGCCGTGGGAGCGCACGATCGTCTACGAGACGCATGTGAAGGGCTTCACCAAGCTGCACCCGGCGGTGCCCGAGAAGCACCGCGGCACCTATGCCGGCATGGGCCACCCGGCGGTGCTCGATTACATCAAGAGCCTGGGCATCACCTCGGTCGAACTCTTGCCGGTGCATTCCTTCGTGCAGGACGATTACCTGCAGCAGAAGAATCTGATCAATTACTGGGGCTACAACACCATCTCGTTCTTCACCCCGGCCCGGCGCTACGCCGCGGTGCCGGACTTCGCCTTCTCCGAGTTCAAGGAGATGGTGGCGCGCATGCACGGCGCCGGTCTCGAGGTGATCCTCGACGTGGTCTACAACCACACGGCCGAGGGCAACGAGAAAGGGCCGACCCTGTCGTTCAAGGGCGTCGACAACGCCTCGTACTACCGGCTGCTGCCGAACCAGCCGCGCTACTACATCAACGACACCGGCACGGGGAACACCTTCAACCTGTCGCATCCTCGGGTGCTTCAGCTCGTCACCGACTCGCTGCGCTACTGGGCGACCGAGATGCGGGTCGACGGCTTCCGCTTCGACCTCGCCACCATTCTCGGACGCGAGCCCTACGGCTTCGACGAGGGCGGCGGCTTCCTCGATACCTGCCGCCAGGACCCCGTGCTCAACGACGTGAAGCTCATCGCCGAGCCGTGGGATTGCGGTCCCGGCGGCTATCAGGTCGGCGGCTTCCCGCCCGGCTGGGCCGAGTGGAACGACCGGTTCCGCGATGACGTCAGAGGGTATTGGAAGGGCGATGCCGGGCTGCTGCCGGGGCTCGCCTCGCGCATCACCGCCTCGGCCGACAAGTTCAACAAGCGCGGGCGCCGTCCCTGGGCCTCGGTGAACTTCATCACCGCGCATGACGGCTTCACGCTCAACGACACGGTCTCGTACAACGAGAAGCACAACGAGGCGAACGGCGAGGGCAACCGCGACGGCCACGGCCACAACCTGTCCTACAATTACGGCGTCGAGGGCCCGACCGACGATCCCGAGATCCGCTCGGTGCGGCTGCGCCAGATGCGCAACATGCTCGCCACCCTGTTCCTGTCGAAGGGTACGCCGATGCTGCTGGCCGGCGACGAGTTCGCCCGCACGCAAGCCGGCAACAACAATGCCTATTGCCAGGACAACGAGGTCTCCTGGGTCGATTGGGACGCCATCGGCGAGGAGGAGCGGGATCTCACCGAGTTCACGCAGCGTCTGATCCTTCTGCGCAACGCCCTGCCGATGCTGTCGCGCGGCCGCTTCGTGACGGGCGCCTACGACGAGGAATTCGGGGTCAAGGACGTCACTTGGCTCACGCCGGCCGGCACCGAGATGAGCCCGGAGAACTGGAACGACGGCAATTCGCGCACGCTCGCCGTTCTGCTCGACGGGCGCGCCCAGGCGAGCGGCATCCACAAGCGCGGCGGCGATGCCACCCTGCTCCTGTTCTACAACGCCTATCACGACCTGGTGGACTTCACCTTCCCCGAGGCGCCGGGCGGCACCGCATGGACGCGGTTGCTCGACACCAACCTGCCCGACAGCCAGGAGGTGGAGAGCTTCGCCGTCGGCGAGAGCTACGCGGTCACGGGCCGCTCGATGCTGATGTTCGTCCTCAAGCCCGTCGAGAGCGAGGGCGAGGAGCACACCGACATGGAGCGCTCCTACCAGTACGTGATGCAGGCCTTCGAGCGGGCGAATGTCGAGAGCGTCCGCTTCGGCCTTGAGGAAGACTGACACGAGACCGAGGGGTCGCCCGCCCTGCGCGGCGCGGCCCCTCCCGGTCGGGATATAGGCCCGGCCCACCCCCGACCCGGAGCCGATTTCCTTCGACCGGCTCCGTCCTAGTCTTTCTTTCCGAGGGAGCTGCGGCGAAGCGGCCGGCGCTCTTTGCAGACATGCCACGCCGCGGGTTCGCATGACCGACATCCCCGAGAAACGACCCCACGGCGCCCATCCGAGCGTCGAGACCGGTGCGGCCGGCCACGAGTTTGACGCGGGCAGCGACATCTTCTTCGCCGCGGTGTCGATGACGCGGATGCCGATGGTGGTGGTCGATCCGAACCAGGACGACCACCCGATCGTCTTCGTGAACCAAGCCTTCCTGGAGATGACCGGCTACGCGAAGGCGGAGGTGATCGGCCATAACTGCCGCTTCCTGCAGGGCCCCGAGACCGACCCGGCCACGCGGGCGCAGGTCCGCGCGGCGATCGAGCAGCGGCGCGACATCGCCACCGAGATCCTCAACTACCGCAAGGACGGCTCGTCGTTCTGGAACGCGCTGTTCGTGAGCCCGGTCTACAACGCGGCCGGCGACCTCGTGTACTTCTTCGGCTCCCAGCTCGACATCACCCGGCGTCGGCAGGCGGAGGAGGCGCTGCATCAGGCGCAGAAGATGGAGGCGATCGGCCAGCTGACCGGCGGCATCGCCCACGACTTCAACAACCTGTTGCAGGTGATCCTCGGCTACGCCGACTCGCTCGCCACGAATCTGGAGCGCCCGGATGCCGACCGGGGCCGCATGGGCCGCGCCGTCGGCAACATCCGCGAGGCGGCCGAGCGCGCCTCGACCCTGACGCAGCAACTGCTCGCCTTCGCCCGCAAGCAGCGGCTCGACGGCCGCACCCTCAACCTCAACACGCTCATCTCCGAGATGTCGGAGCTGGTCGGGCGCACATTGGGCGATGCGGTGACGATCGAGACCGATCTCGCCCCCGACCTTCGGCCGTGCCGGATCGACCGGACCCAGGCCGAAACGGCCCTGCTCAACGTGCTCATCAACGCCCGCGACGCGATGCCGGAGGGCGGGCACCTCACCATCGCGACCCGCAACGAGGAACCCGGCCGTCCGGACGGACAGCGCCTCGTCAGCGTCTCGGTCACCGATACCGGCGCGGGCATCCCCTCGGACGTGCTCGCGCGGGTGATGGACCCGTTCTTCACCACCAAGGAGGAAGGCAAGGGCACGGGGCTCGGCCTGTCGATGGTCTACGGCTTCGCCAAGCAGTCCGGCGGCTTCGCGCAGATCGAGTCGGTGATGGGGGAGGGGACCACCGTACGCCTGTCCTTCCCGGCGACCGAGGCGGCGGAGGACGAGGCGGCCGAGGAGGCCGCTCCCGCCGAGGCACGGCCGGGCTCCGAGACGATCCTGATCGTGGACGACCGCGCCGATGTCGCCGAACTCGCCCGGGCGATCCTGCGCGATTACGGCTACGGCACCCTGATGGCCCGCCACGGCCGCGAGGCGCTGGAGATCCTGGCCGACCATTCGGAGATCGACCTGCTGTTCTCCGACCTGATCATGCCCGGCGGCATGGACGGGCTGTCGCTCGCCCGCGAGGCGCATCGCCGCCATCCCGCCCTCAAGATCCTGCTCACCACCGGCTACGCCGAGGCGAGCCTGGAACGAACCGGCCTCGCGCGTCCGGAGTTCGATATCCTGAACAAGCCGTACCGCCGCGCCGATCTGATCCGGCGGGTGCGGGCGGCTCTCGACGCCACAGGCCCGGCCTGACCGGCGCGACAGATCGGGAGAGCATCATGGCTCAGGGTGACAAGTCGAAGTACACGGACAAGCAGATCCGCAAGGCGGAGCACATCGCCGAATCCTACGAGTCCCGCGGCGTCCCCGAGAAGGAAGCGGAATCCCGCGCCTGGGCGACGGTGAACAAGGATGACGGCGGCGGCAAGAAGCCCGGCGGCTCGGGCCGCGGCAAGGCGACGGACCATCCCGCCGCGCACAAGGGCGGGCGCAGCGGTGGCACGGCCTCGGCCTCCCGCACCAAGGAAGAGCGCTCGGCCTCGGCCAAGAAGGCCGCCGAGACGCGCAAGCGCAACGCGGCGAAGAAGGCGGGTTGATCGTCCACACCTGAACCCTCCCCCATAAGAGGGGGAGGGTTGTCGAAGTGGCTGCCTTCAGACAGCCATCGCCGCCTTCAGGTTCTCGTCGACCTTGTCGAGGAAGCCGTTGGTGGTGAGCCACTTCTGGTCAGGGCCGACGAGGAGGGCGAGATCCTTCGTCATGTGGCCGGCCTCGACGGTGTCGACGCAGACCTTCTCCAGCGTCGAGGCGAACTTCGCGAGATCCGCGTTGCCGTCGAGCTTGGCCCGGTGGGCGAGGCCGCGGGTCCAGGCGAAGATCGAGGCGATCGAGTTGGTCGAGGTCGCCTTGCCCTTCTGGTGCTCGCGGTAGTGGCGCGTCACGGTGCCGTGGGCGGCCTCCGCCTCGACGGTCTGGCCGTCCGGCGTCATCAGCACCGAGGTCATCAGGCCGAGGGAGCCGAAGCCCTGCGCCGCCGTGTCGGACTGCACGTCGCCGTCATAGTTCTTGCAGGCCCAGACATAGCCGCCGGACCATTTGAGGCAGGAGGCCACCATGTCGTCGATCAGGCGGTGCTCGTAGGTCAGGCCGAGAGACTGGAACTTCGACTTGAACTCCTCGTCGAACACCTTCTGGAACAGATCCTTGAAGCGCCCGTCATAGGTCTTGAGGATAGTGTTCTTGGTCGAGAGATAGACCGGGTACTTGCGGGCGAGGCCGTAGTTGAACGAGGCGCGGGCGAAGTCGATGATCGATTGATCGAGGTTGTACATCGACATCGCGACGCCGGCATCCGGGAACTTGAACACCTCCTTCTCGATGACGGTGCCGTCGTCGCCCTCGAACTTGATCGTCAGGCGGCCCTTGCCCGGCACCTTGAAGTCGGTGGCGCGGTACTGGTCGCCGTAGGCGTGGCGGCCGATCACGAAGGGCTGGGTCCAGCCGGGGACGAGGCGCGGCACGTTCGAGCAGATGATCGGCTCGCGGAAGATCACGCCGCCGAGGATGTTGCGGATGGTGCCGTTGGGCGAGCGCCACATCTCCTTGAGCTTGAACTCTTCGACGCGGGCCTCGTCCGGCGTGATCGTGGCGCATTTCACGCCGACGCCGTGGCGCTTGATCGCCTCGGCGGCATCGATCGTGACCTGATCGTTGGTGGCGTCGCGGTGCTCGACGCCGAGGTCGTAATAGTCGAGGTCGAGATCGAGGTAGGGGTGGATGAGCTTGTTCTTGATCTCCGCCCAGATGATCCGGGTCATCTCGTCGCCGTCGAGCTCGACGACCGGATTGGCCACCTTGATCTTCGCCATGTCGGTCCCTCAGTTGCCCGGTGCCGTGCGCCCGGCCGATTGCCCGTCGCGCGTCTTCCCCGGAACTCGGTCGCCGCCCCTATAACGCAGCGCAGCAAGGCGACAAAGCCGGGCTCCGAGCGTCGGTTTCGGATCAGCGAAACTGTTACCGCCCCCTGCGGAACGGCAGCAGGGCGCGCAGGCGAAATCCGAGCCAGACGAGGATCGCCAGGGCGATCAGGTTCAGCGCCAGGGTGAAATCCTCTCGCGGCGCCAGCGAGAGGGCGTAGCCGCTCTTGCGCGCGGCATCGAACTGCCAGCCCACAACGAGCCCGCCCTCGGCCGGCGCACGTAAGAACACGTCGGCGAGCAGCCAGCCGCTCGCCGAGATGCGGACGGTGAGGCCCGCGCTCACGAACCAGATCACCTGTGCGAGCTGCACCGGCACGGACAGGGTGTAGCCCAGGCGCCGGTCCTGCCAGAGCGCCACGCCCGCGACCACGCTGGCCGCCAGCACCAGCCCAATGAAGAGGACACCCGGCAGCAGGGTGAGCGGAACCGATGCTCCGGTCTGGATCAGGTCGTGCAGGAAGGCCCAGAGGCCCACCAGCCCGCCCTGGATCTCGATCAGCGCCACGGCGTAGCGCAGGCCGTCGCGGTCTTTCACGGCATCCGTCATGGGCGCCGGACATAGACGAGCCGGCGCGGCGCGGCCACCCGCCGGGGCGATCCTCGGCCAAAGGGAGTGTCGCTCCCGCACAAGAGCGCACGCCCCGGCCGCGCTAAGCGGCCTGGACAAACCCGGCCGCCGCTGCGACGACCCGCGCGGCAAGAAAACGGCCGATCACGAGGAAGGACACACCATGAGCGACCGCATCATCCTGCGCGCCGGCGAGGCCCTCGTCGCGGGCGGCCCGCCCAACACCGCGTCCGAGCCCGAGGTCATTATCGGTGAGCTGGACGGGCCGGTCGGCACCGCGCTCGCCACGCTGACCGGCGATCAGGTCGTCGGCCACAGCCGCGTCTTCGCGCTCCTGAACACCGACATCATGGTCCGTCCGGTGACGTTGTGCGTGTCCAAGGTGAGCGTGACCGAGAACAAGTACACCTCGATCCTGATGGGCACGGTGCAGTACGCCATCGCCAACGGCGTCCTCGACGCGGTGCGCGCCGGCTACATCCCCAAGGAGAAGGCCAACGATCTCGGCATCATCTGCTCGGTCTGGCTCAGCCCCGGCGTGATCCAGGCCGAAAACGTCGACCACAAGGCGCTGTTCGAGATCCAGCGCAAGGGCATGACCGAGGCGATCCGCAAGGCCATGACCAACGAGCCGTCAATCGACTGGCTCCTGGAGAACCAGGACAAGATCGTCCACAAATACTACCAGATGGGCCTCGACGGTAAGATCTGATTCCTTGGGACTCTGCGCCGCCGGCTTTGCCGGCGGCGCGATACCATCACGGCGCCTTGCGACCGGCCAATTGAGACCGTCGCCGAAGCATGCGAGAGGGCGGCCATGAGCGCCCCCGTCGTCATCCTGGTCGAGCCGCAACTTGCCGAGAATATCGGCATGACCGCCCGCGCCATGGCGAATTTCGGCTTGTCCGAGCTGCGCCTCGTGGCGCCGAAGAACGGCTGGCCCAAGAAGGGCGTACGGGAGGCGGCCTCCGGCGCGACCCACGTGCTCGATCGCGCCAAGGTCTTCGCCACGCTCGCCGAGGCCGTCGGCGACCTGCATTGCCTCCTCGCCACCACCGCCCGCGAACGCGGGCAGATGAAGCGCGTCTTCGCCCCCGAGGAGGCCATGACGGCCACGGCCGAGCGGATCGGGCGCGGCGAGCAGGTCGGGCTGATGTTCGGGCGCGAGCGGGTGGGCCTGAGCAACGACGAGGTGTCGCTGGCCGACGCCATCGTCACCTTTCCGGTCACGGAGGAATTCCCCTCGCTCAACCTCGCCCAGGCGGTGCTGCTGATGGGCTACGAGTGGCGCCGTGCCGCCGGGCTCGCCACGCTGCGCTTCTCCGGCGAACTGCTCTCGCCGCCCGCAACCCGCGAGGCCCTGCTGTCGCTGTTCGCCAGCCTGGAGGAGACGTTGGCGGGGGCCGGCTTCTACCCGCCGGAGAAGCGCGAGATCATCGCCCGCAACATGCGCGACATGCTCCACCGCATGGCGATGACCGAGCAGGACGTGCGCACGTTCCGCGGCGCGCTGCGGGCGCTCCACCGGCGCGGGCCGAAGACCGACGAGGCGTAGGGGCCTACCGCCGCACCTGTCCGAACCGCGTCAGGCAGACATGCTTGGCGAGCGAGGCGGGGGTGATCGGCGTGGCCGGCGTCGTCCCGTAGGGCTCGCCGGTCGCCGTGTCCTCGGGCGCGCGGAAGGCGCCCCGGACGTAGGTCGTCTCGCACTGGTCGAACTTGTTGCAGACCGCGAGCTTGGTGCAGATCGTCCGGCCCGCCCGCTCGTAGACGTAGTAGGTCGCCCCGGAATAGGGCGGCCGGGGGAAGGACTCGGTCCGCACCGTCGTGACGTCCTGCGTGACGTCCTGGGCGGCCGCCGCCGACACGGAGAGCACTGAGAGAAGCCCCCATCCCAGAACCGCACGCATCGCCTGCCTCTCCCCCCGCGACCGGCCGTCAGCCGATCCGGATCACGATCTTGCCGACATGCGAGGCCTCGGCCAAGGCCGCCAGCGCGGCGGGCGCCTCGTCGAAGCCGAAGACTTGGTCGATCACCGGCTGGATCGCGTGCAGGGCGATCGAGCGGTTCATGTCCTCGAACATCTCCCGCGGGCCGACGGCGACGCCGCGCACGATGCAGCTCGCGCCGAGGATCGCCAGCGGGTCGATCGCCTCGCCCTGCGCCAGCAGGCCGATCAGGCCGATATGCCCGCCCGGCCGGGTCGAGGCGATGGAACGCGGCAGCGTGCCGGTGCCGCCGACCTCGACCACGTGATCGACGCCGACCCCGCCGGTCAGCCGGCGCACCTCCCCCTCCCAGTCGGGATGGGTGCGGTAGTTGATGGTGTCGTGCGCGCCGAGCGCCCGCGCCCGTTCCAGCTTGGCATCGCTCGACGAGGTGGCGATGACCCGCGCGCCCGCCGCGTGCGCGAGCTGGATCGCGAAGATCGAGACGCCGCCGGTGCCGAGCGTCAGCACCGTCTCGCCGGCCCGCAGGGGCTTCAGGCCGTAGAGCGCGTTCCACGCGGTCACCGCCGCGCAGGGCAGCGTCGCGCCTTCCTCGAAGCTCAGATGGTCGGGCAGCGTGACGAGTCCGCCCTCGTCGAACACCCGATACTCGGTCAGCACGCCATCGATGGCCCCGCCGAGCGCCGTCTGCCACGTGTCGGCCACCTGCGCGCCGCCGAGCCAACTCTGCGAGAAGATGCCGGCGACCCGCTCACCGCCCCGGAAGCGGCGCACGCCCTCGCCGAGCGCCACGATCTCGCCCGCCCCGTCGGAGACCGGGATCAGCCGGTCGAGATTGATCGCGAAGGGGTAGCGGCCCTGGCAGATCAGCAGGTCGCGATAGTTGAGGGAGGCCGCACGCATCCGCACCAGAACCTGCCCGCGCCCTGGTTCGGGCTTCGGGCGCTCGGCGCTCTTCCAGCTTTCGAGGCCTGCGGCGGCGGACATCTCGTAGGCACGCATGGCGGTCTCCTGTCGGATTTCGATACGCGGATCGACGGAGGCCCATATGGGAAGAGGCCGCCCGAAGGCGACCTCTTCCGCACCGATCACACGCCGCCGCTCAGGCTCACCCGCGCCGGGCTGTGCCCCGCCGCCGCGATGCCGTCCCAGGCGCGGCCTTCCTCCGACAGAGGGGAATCCGCATCCCTCAAGCCCTCACGCGGCGCGTACGGTCGCGAGGAAGCGGCTCACTTCCGCCGAGAGTTGTTCGGACTGGCGTGACAGTTCGGAGGCGGCGCCGAGCACCTGGGCGGCCGCCGCACCGGTCTCCTCGGAGGCACGGGCGACGCCGGCGATGTTGGTGGTGACTTCGCCCGTGCCGGTCGCCGCCTGGGCGACGTTGCGCACGATTTCCTGGGTGGCCGCACCCTGCTGCTCGACCGCCGCCGCAATGCCGGCCGCGACACCGTTGATCTCGCGGATGCGCCCGGCGATGCCGCCGATCGCCGCGACCGCCTGACCCGTCGCGCCCTGGATCATCCCGATCTGCCCCGCGATCTCGCTGGTCGCCCGGGCGGTCTGGTTGGCGAGTTCCTTCACCTCCGCCGCGACGACGGCGAAGCCCCGGCCCGCCTCGCCGGCGCGGGCGGCCTCGATGGTGGCGTTGAGCGCCAGAAGGTTGGTCTGGCCGGCGATGGTCGAGATCATCGACACCACATCGCCGATCTTGGAGGCCGCGCTCGACAGGTTCTGAACGAGCCCGGCGGTCTGATCCGCCTCGCCGACCGCCATCTGGGCGAGTTCGGACGAGTTGGCCACCTGCCGGCCGATCTCGTGCACGGAGGTGCCGAGCTCCTCCGCGGCGGCTGCGACGGTCTCCACGTTGGTCGCCGCCTCCTCGGCCGCGGAGGCGACGGTGATCGACTGCGAGGCGGTTTCGGTCGCGGTTCCCGACATGCTCTGCGCGGTCGCCTGCAATTCGGTCGCCGCCGACGTCACGGTGCCGATGATCCCGCCGATGGCCGCCTCGAAGCTGTCGGCCATCGCCCGCATCCCGGCCTTTCTCTGCTCCTCCGCCGAAGCGCGGGCCAGGGCCGTCTCAGCCTCCAAGGCCCGGGTACGGATCAGGTTGTCCTTGAACACTTGGACCGCACCGGCCATGGCGCCGATCTCGTCCCCGCGCTCGCGATAGGGCACCGGCGTCTCGACATCGCCGGTGGCGAGGGCCCCCATCGTGCCGGTGATGCCGGTGATAGGTCGGGAGATCCGCAGGAAGCCGAACAAAGTGGCACCGACGGCGGCGAGCAGGGCCACCGCCATCGCAATCCAAGTCACCATCGACGCCGCATCGGCGCTGATCACGGCGGCGTCCGCGTCATGTTGGGAGCTTTCGCGGTTGAGCGTAATCGCTTGAGACATGACATCCATGGCCTCGCTGTAGAGCGCCATCAGGGTAGGACCGACCAGTTCGGCCATGGCCTCCTGCCGCTGACCACGCTCCATCAGATCGATGAGCCTCCGGCTCGCCTCTTCGTAACGCGACCACAGTTCGGAGAACTTCGTGTAGAGGGCGCGCTCCTCCGAGGATGAGATGAGGGGTTCGTAGCGCTTACGCGCGTCGGCCATCCCTGCCACCGCCCGGTCGTAGAGGCTCCGATTCGCCAGAAGCTTCTCGGCATCCGTCGATGTCGTGATGATCCGATATTGCCGCAGGCGCATCTGGCTTGCAGTAGCGCTCATCTCGTTGACCGTTATGACGGATGGAAGCCAGTTTGCGGCGACTTCATTCACGCGGTGGCGGATGGTCGAAAGTTGCGTCAGGGCCACGACGCCCTGACCGACCGTAATGAGCATGAGGCCGCCGAACAGAGCGATCAGGGTAACCTTGAGAGTCAAACGCATTGGAGCGGGAGGCGCGTAAAAGGCCGAATCACCCGCCGCGCACGGACAACCCAGGTCTTTGAAGACCATTCAGTCGTGAACCGCTTAAATTAACAAATATATTAAATCCGCTCTGAGCCTCAACAAATTCGACACCGATGCATCTAGACGGTATCGTATCTGTACTACAGAATATTTGCCACTCACATCAGAGAATTATGGCTTGGATTCGAAAAAATTACATACGTAAATAAACGGAAATCCAGAAGAGAAGGCTTTATATATCATACATTTATCAATGGAGGAAGCACGTTGAAACAATCCTGCATGCCAAGGGCATCGGACCGTCAACTCGTAGTATCCTCGTTCTGGCATTCTTTGCCTGATCGATAGGACGAACGACGCTCAAGATATGGTGAAATTTCTAATTTGACTGGATTCATGCTCTGCCAATTATGAATTTCAAATCGAATTTTTTATAGACCAAACGAAATCTATTCTTCAAGTCGAATAAGTTTCCGGATCATTTTCGATATAAGCAGAGATGCATCCGGCAGATCACGGGACGGATACGGACCAATTCCCGTTCAACCCTCAGGATCCTGACCTACGGCGGCATCGAAAGTGTGCGCTCAACAGTCCGATAATGCGACCGAATCACATGACACGGCGCCACCTGACGGCTTTCACTCAAGTGAGACGGTAAGCTGGAATGCGAACCGAACCCGTCAAGCGGATGACGCAGCACCATCGACGCATCATTCGATGCATCGCTGGCGACCGAGGAATGCTCGAAGAGCCTGAAACTTGCCGGGCGAAATTAGGCTGCAGGCCGGTACCCGCGGCCTCACTCCGCACAGCAAAAGCGCGGGGCCGGATCTCGACGGGCCTGCCCGCATCCGTGCGGGCATGGATCGTGCGCATCCCGCGGTGACGCCGCCACGGGTTCAGTCGATCGGCTCGTGCAGGCGGCCGCGCCGGGAAAAGCCGTTCATCGGCCCGTGCGTAACGCGGTCCTGACCGCGCGGATCGCTGCCGGCCCGCAACGCCGCGTCGGGAGGGGGATACGACAGCTTGAGCGAGAGAGGGGCGGCGCTGCGCGGGTTGCGGAACGCGCGGGCGCCGATCTCCTAGCCGATAATTCAACCGATCTTGGCCAAAGCCTGTTCGAGATCGGCGATCAGATCCTCCGGATCCTCCAGGCCGATCGACAGACGCACGGTTTCGGGGCCGACGCAGGCCGCCGCGCGCTCCTCGGGTCGGAGCTGCCGGTGAGTCGTTGTCGCCGGGTGGATCGCCAGCGACTTGATCTCGCCGATATTCACGAGGTGCGAGATCAGTTCCAGACCTGCAATGAGCTGCAAAGCAGCCGGCTCGCCGCCCTTCAGCGCGAAAGTGAAGATCGAGCCCGGCCCCTGCGGCACGTACCGCTTGGCCAGCGCCTCGCCCTTCTGGCCCGGCAGCGCCGGATAACTCACCCACTCCACCGCCGGATGGTCCTTGAGGAAGGCGGCGACCGCCTTGGCGTTGGCGCAGTGCCGCTCCATCCGCAGCGGCAGGGTCTCGATGCCGGTCAGCGTCAGGAAGGCGTTCATCGGCGACAGGCCGGGACCGAGGTCGCGCAGGCCGAACAGGCGGCAGGCGACCGCGAAGCTGATCTCGGGGAAGCGCTCGCTGACGATCAGGCCATCATAGTCCGGCCAGGGATCGTTGATGAGGTTGTAGCGCGACCCTTGCGCCTTCCAGTCGAAGGTGCCGGCATCACAGATCATGCCGCCGATCACCTGACCCGAGCCGCCGAGGAACTTCGAGGTCGAGTGGACGACGATGTCGGCGCCGTACTCGATCGGGCGGATCAGGGCAGGGGAGGCCAGGGTGTTGTCGATGACGAGCGGCAGGCCGTGCCGCTTCGCGACCGCCGCGATGCCCTCGATGTCCATCACCGTGGCGCAGGGATTGACGATCGACTCGCAGATGATCGCCTTGGTCTGCGGCGTGATCGCGGCTTCGAACGCCTCCGGCGTCAGGTCGGCGGCGAAGTGCGGCGTCAGGTCGTAGCGGCCCTCGAGCCGGCGCATCAGGCCGAGCGAACCGCCGAACAGGCGCGGCGAGGCGACGTAGGCGTCGCCCGTCTGCATCAGCGTCATCATCACGAGCAGCACCGCCGACTGGCCGGACGAGACGGCCACCGCCGCCTTGGCCCCTTCCAGCGCGGCGATCCGGCGCTCCAGCGCGGCCACCGTCGGGTTCGAGCCGCGCGAGTAGGAGAAGCCGGTCTTGCGCATGGCGAAGATGTCGGCGGCCTGCTCGGTCGAGTCGAAGACGAAGCCGTTGGTGAAGTAGATCGGCTGCGCCCGCGCGCCGGTGGCGGGGTCCGGGGCGGCGCCCGCATGGACCGCCTGCGTGGCAAGGCGGAGGGCTTTTGGCTCGGCGGTCATGGCGGGACCTGAACTGATCGGTCTGTCGGCGCGTGGGGCAACAGCCCCTCTCATGCGCCTTCTGCCGCGAAACGGTCCGCAGCGAAACCCGCGATCGGCCCCTGCGCGCATCGGCCATGCACGGAAGGACTGCGCACCGCGTCAGGCAAGGAGCGTCCGGGAAGGAGCGTCAGGCCGCGCGCTTGAGGCAGGCCTTGAGGGTGCGGACCAGCATGGTCGGCGCGTAGGGCTTCGGGATGAAGCGGGCGCCCTCCGGCATGTCGCCGGGGCCCGGCGTGCCCATCCCCGATACGATCAGCACCGGGATTTCCGGCCAGCGGTGGGCGACGAGACGGGCCAGGGCGAAGCCGTCCATCGAGCCCATCGGCATGTCGACATCGGTCATCAGGACCCCGACGTCGGGCCGCCCTTCCAGAACGTCGAGCGCCTTGTCGGCATGGTGGGCTTCGAGAACGTTGAACCCGGCTTCCGCCAGCGTATCGGACGCTTCCATCAGCAGCAGACCGTCGTCTTCGACGAGGAGGACGACGGGCGACTCTGTCGGGTTCTCTGTCATGAAGCTGCAAACGGTTCCGGGCCGATACTGGTTGCCGGCCTAATTCGCACCTGCAGCGAGGTCAAGGAAGGGCCATCGCACAAGTGTGCATAGCGGGAATATCAATCTTGACCTTACGCGTGCGCTCGGACAGGCGCCGGACGCGCGGGAAGATGGGCCAGTGCCTCCGGCCGCGGTCCGCCGGTCGCCCAGTCGAGCAGTTCGACCGTGTGCAGGATCGGGATGTCGGTGCCCTTCCCGATCTGGGTGGCGCAGCCGATATTTCCAGTAGCGATCAGGTCGGGCCGCACCCGCTCGATATTGGCCACCTTGCGGTCGCGCAGGCGTGCGGCGATCTCCGGCTGAAGGATGTTGTAGGTGCCCGCCGAGCCGCAGCAGATATGGCCCTCCGGCACGTCCTTCACGGTGAAGCCCGCCTTCTTCAGGAGATTTTTCGGCTCGGTGCGGATCGCCTGCCCGTGCTGCATCGAGCAGGCGGAGTGATAGGCGACCACGAGGTCGGTGTCCTCGACCGGCGGCAGCAGGCCGATCTCGGCCATATACTCGGTCACGTCCTTGGCGATGGCCGAGACCCGCGCCGCCTTCTCGGCATAGGCCGGGTCGTCGCGGAACATGAAGCCGTAATCCTTGATCGTCGTGCCGCAGCCCGATGCCGTGACGACGATCGCGTCGAGCCCCGGCCCGTCCATCTCGGCGATCCAGGCGTCGATGGTGCGCTTGGCATGACCGTGCGCCGAATCCTCCCGACCCATATGGTGGGTCAGCGCGCCGCAGCAGCCCTCGCCCTTGGGCAGGACGACCTCGACGCCGTGGCGGTTGAGCAGGCGGATCGCCGCCTCGTTGAAGTCCGGCCGCAGCACGGACTGGGCGCAGCCGCGCAGCAGCGCGACCCGGCCGCGACGCGGGGCCGGCCCCTTGTCCTCACCGGTCTGGAACAGCGCGCTGATCTCCTGCGCCGACGGATCGGCGGGGAAGGTGCCCGGACGGTCGGTCCGGTTGCGGTTCGGCAGTTGCGCCGGCGCGAGGTCGAGCATCGCCGCGAGCCGGTTGCCGACCCGCGGCAGCCGGGCGACCAGCGGGCGCAACGGCGCCCCGACCTTGGCCGCGAGCAGGGCCAGCCGGAACCGGTTCGGATAGGGCAGGACGAGGGCGAGCACCGCCCGCAGGGCCCGGTCCGAGAACGGGCGCTTGTAGGTCTTCTCGATATGCGTGCGGGCGTGATCGACGAGGTGCATGTAGTGCACGCCCGACGGGCAGGTCGTCATGCAGGAGAGGCAGGAGAGGCAGCGGTCGACGTGCTTGACCACTTCGCGGCTCGCCGGCTTGCCGCCCTCCAGCATGTCCTTGATCAGGTAAATGCGTCCGCGCGGTGAATCGAGTTCATCGCCGAGCAGAAGGTAGGTCGGGCAGGTCGCGGTGCAGAACCCGCAATGCACACAGGTGCGCAGGATCTTCTCCGAGGCCGCCATGGCGGGGTCGGCGAGCTGCTCGGGGGCGAAATTGGTCTGCACGACACGCCTCGATGCGGTTTCTTGCTTCTCTCTCGTCTCTTAGAACCGTTCGCGCGGACGAGGCAATCGGAACGGTTCTAAGCTGTTGCTGTGTCGCATGGGCGCGGCCCGATGGCCGACCCGGACGGAGGGTCTCAGCGCTCGCGGGAGACCGTGAGCAGGCGGGCGATGAACCAGATCGGCACCACCACGGCCGCCCCCGCGAGGATCCAGCGGCCGAAATCGTGGAAGGTGTCGAGCCCGAGATCGATCAGCGAGCGGGTGAGATCGTAGAGCTGCCAGAACAGCAGGCCCGGCCTCAGGCCGAACATCGCCATCACCGCGCCGACGAGCACGGACAGGAACAGCAGCTTCACGAACACCGCCGCGGGCGAGCCGCCGAGGAAGCGGTTGAGGCCGGAGCGGCGGCGCGGTGCGCCGATGCGCGGATCGGCGGGATAGGCGCCGGATTCGAGCGGAGCCCGGCGCCGCGTGTCGTGATCGCCGATCATTCACTCGCTCTCCTGACCCGGCCTCCGAGGCCCGTGGCACCCCCGCAACGGCGTTGCCATTCAGCAACACTCATACGAAACCACGGATCCGCGGCGTCATTCGACGCATTCGGGGTAGCAGCCAGATGGCATCCTCGAACGTTCCGCTCAAGATGGCAGGCTGCATCACACCCCGCAGGCTCCCGACACCTCACCCGATACCTCAACCGCGCGCGACCCGATAAAGTCCATGATCGACCACGCTCTGTTCGACCCGGCGACCATCGATGCCGAGACGAAGGTGCTCAACGCTGAGATCGTGGCCGCCCACGCCGCACAGGCCGACCCCTGGTCGCTGCCGATCGAGCAGGTGCGGGCGCGCCGCCGGGCGGGCACGCAGGCCTCGCCCGCCATGCCGCGCAGCCCCCGCGCCGAGACCCTGACCATCGAGGGGCCCGGCGGGCCGCTGGCGCTCCGGGTCATCCGGCCCAACGGCAAACCGCGCGGCGCCTACCTGCACATCCATCGCGGCGGCTGGGTCTGGGGTGCGGCCGACGAGCAGGATCCCTGGCTCGAGCGCATCGCCGATGCCTGCGGTTTCGTCTGCCTTTCCGTCGAGTACCGGCTGGCGCCGGAGCATCCCTATCCGGCCGCCCTCGAGGATTGCGAGGCTGCTGCCCTCTGGCTCGCCGGTCCCGGCCGGGCGGAACTCGGGGTGCACGCGCTCACCATCGGCGGTGAGTCCGTCGGCGCGCATCTGGCGGTGATGACCCTGCTGCGGCTGCGCGACCGGCACGGCCTGCCCCGCGCCTTCCGCGGCGCCAACCTCAATGCCGGCTTCTACGATCTCGGCCTGACCCCGAGCGTGCGGCTGTGGGGCGACGAGCGCCTCGTCATCAACACCACCGATCTGAAGCGCTTCGCCGACGGCTACGTGCGCGAGGGCATCGACCGGCGCCGGCCCGACGTCTCGCCGCTCTACGCCGACCTGAAGGGCCTTCCGCCCGCGCTCTTCACCGTCGGCACCGCCGATCCGCTCCTGGACGACACGCTCTACATGTCGGCCCGCTGGGCGGCGGCCAACAATGGCGGGCACACCGCGGTCTATGCCGGCGGCTGCCACATCTTCGTGCGCTATCCCGGCGCACTCACCGAGCGCGCCCTGGAGCTGATCGACCGCTTCCTGATGGCGCTGGCGTGACGCGGTGACGCCGCGCCGCCGCGATCCTACCTGAGCCGGGTGCCCGCGCCTCCAGACCTTCCGCCGCCGTTCTCCGCGTGGTTCGCCTCGCGCGGCTGGTCGCCCCGCCCGCATCAGCTCGAACTGCTCGCGACCGTCCGAGCCGGGCGCTCGGCCCTGCTCGTCGCGCCGACGGGGGCGGGCAAGACGCTGGCCGGCTTCCTGCCGAGCCTGGTCGCGCTGAGCGAGCGGCCGACAGGCCGGAACGGCAAGGCGCGCGGACTCCACACCCTCTACGTCTCGCCGCTCAAGGCGCTCGCGGTCGATATCGCCCGCAACCTCGATGCGCCGATCGAGGGAATGGGGCTGCCCGTCACGGTCGAGACCCGCACCGGCGACACCCCCGCCCACAAGCGCGCCCGTCAGATCCAGCGCCCGCCGGACATCCTGCTCACCACCCCCGAACAGCTCTCGCTGCTCCTGGCGCATCGCGAGGCGGAAGCGTTCTTCGCCGGGCTGAAGACGATCGTGCTCGACGAGTTGCACGCCCTCGTCACCTCGAAGCGGGGCGATCTCCTGTCCCTGGCGCTCGCACGGGTGCGGCGTCTGGCGCCCGAGGCCCGCGCCATCGGCCTCTCGGCGACGGTGCGCGAGCCGGACGAGTTGAGGAAGTACCTCGTCGGGCAGGTGCCCGGCGAGGACCGGCGGGCCGACCTCGTCGTGGTCAAGGGCGGCGCCAAGCCCGACCTGCACATGCTCGACGTGAACCGGACGCTTCCGCTCTCCGGCCATACCGCCTGGCACTCCATGCCGGCGATCTACGAGCTGATCCGCCAGCACCGCACGGTGCTCGTCTTCGTCAACACCCGGCTCCAGGCGGAGTACACGTTCCAGGAGCTGTGGCGGCTCAACGACGACACGCTGCCGATCGCCCTCCATCACGGCTCCCTCGACGCCACCCAGCGCCGCCGGGTCGAGGCGGCGATGGCGGCGGGGCAATTGCGCGCCATCGTCTGCACCGCGACGCTCGATCTCGGCATCGACTGGGGCGACGTCGATCTCGTGGTCAATCTCGGCGCGCCCAAGGGCGCGAGCCGGATCATGCAGCGGATCGGCCGGGCCAATCACCGCATGGACGAGCCCTCCAAGGCCTATCTCGTCCCCGGCAACCGCTTCGAGATGCTGGAATGCCGGGCCGCCCTCGACGCGGTGGAGGAGGCGGCCCAGGACACCCCGGACGCCCGCCTCGGCGCTCCCGACGTGCTGGCCCAGCACGTCCTCGGCATGGCCTGTGCCGACGCGTTCGATCCGCTCGAACTCTACGAGGAAGTGATCTCGGCCGCGCCCTACGCGACCCTCTCGTGGGAGGATTTCGAGGCGGTGGTCGATTACGTCGCCACCGGCGGCTACGCGCTGCGCGCCTACGAGCGCTTCGCCAAGATCCTGCGCGGCGCGGACGGCAAGTGGCGGGTGCGCGACGCGCGGGTGGCGCAGCAATACCGCATGAATATCGGCACCATCGTCGAGTCGACGCACATCAAGGTGCGCATGGCCCGCAGCCTCCGCTCGAAGCCGGGCACCGTGCTGCCGAAGGGCGGGCGGACGCTGGGCGAGATCGAGGAGGATTTCGCCGAGACGCTGACGGTGGGCGACACCTTCCTGTTCGCGGGCGAGGTTCTGCGCTTCGAGGGGCTGTCCGAGGACGAGTGCCTCGTGACACGGGCCGGACCCGGAACCGATCCGGCGATCCCTTCCTATGCCGGCTCGAAATTCCCGCTCTCGACCTTCCTCGCCGCGCGGGTGCGGGCGATCATCGCCGATCCGTTCGAGTGGGACCGGCTGCCGGCGCAGCTCTCGAACTACCTCGCGCAGCAGCGCCGCCATTCCGTCCTGCCGGGCGAGCGCGACCTCCTGGTCGAGACCTTTCCGCGGGCGGGGCGCCACTACCTCACGGCCTTTCCCTTCGAGGGCCGGCTGGCGCACCAGACGCTCGGCATGCTGCTGACCCGGCGCCTGGAGCGCGCGCGGCTGCGTCCGCTGGGCTTTGCCGCCAACGATTACGGCATCGCCATCTGGTGCACGAAGGATGTCAGCGAGCGCGCCGTGCTTTCGCCCGGCTTCATGGAGGCGCTGTTCGACGAGGACATGCTCGGCGACGACTTGGAGGCGTGGCTCGACGAATCCGCGATGATGAAGCGCACCTTCCGGCAATGCGCCGTGATCGCCGGGCTGATCGAGCGGCGCTTCCCGGGGCAGAAGAAGACGGGGCGGCAGGTCACGATCTCGACCGACCTGATCTACGACGTGCTGCGCCGCCACCAGCCCGACCACCTGCTCCTGCGCGCCGCGCGCCAGGATGCGGCAACCGGACTCCTCGACGTGACCCGCCTCGGCATGATGCTGAGACGCATCCGGGGGCGAATCACCCATAGGGCGCTGGACCGCGTCTCGCCGCTCTCCGTGTCCGTCATGCTCGAAATCGGGCGCGAGCGGGTCTACGGGGAGGGGGCCGACGAGATCCTGGCCGAGGCCGAAGCCGAGCTTCTGCAGGAGGCTTTGGCTTAGGCCCTTCGGCTGAAGCGGTGTGCCGCCTCCTCCGCGCCCTGGAGCCGTACCGACCTGATGGCATCAGGTCGGTACGGCTCCAGGCTACTGTTTTGACGCGCATTTTTCGGCGAACCGGCGACCACTTCGTCGGAATGCGCTTGCGAGGACGATGACGTTGGCACTCGGCCAGAGACTCGAGAAGACCGTGAAGGGCACCGACCTTGCGCTTGCCGGAGAGGCGCTCAGCCTCGACCGCACCGGCGCCCTGTGGCTGCCCGAACACCGCACCCTGGTGGTGTCGGACCTGCACTTGGAGAAGGGCTCGTCCTTCGCCGCCCGCTCCGGCCAGTTCCTGCCGCCCTACGACACCCGCGAGACCCTGGCCTGCCTGCACGAGGTGGTTCAGCGGCTCGATCCGGCCTGCGTCGTCGCGCTCGGCGATTCCTTCCACGATGCCCGTGGCCCGGAGCGGATGGAGCCCGGCGACCGCGCCATGATCGCCGCCCTGCAGGAGGGCCGCGACTGGGTCTGGATCGCCGGCAACCACGACGCGGCGGTGAGCGAGGGCGTCGGCGGGCGCTACTGCGAGACCGTTCAGCTCGGCGGCCTGACCCTGCGCCACGAGCCGCTGGCGGCGGCAGGGGCGGGCGAGATCGCCGGCCATCTCCACCCCTGCGGCAAGGTCAGCATGCGCGGCCGCTCCGTGCGCCGCCGCTGCTTCGTCAGCGACGGGCAGCGCCTCGTGATGCCGGCCTTCGGCGCCTATACCGGCGGGCTCAACGTGCGCGACGCCGCCTTCGAGCCGCTCTTTCCGAAGGGGTTCACCGCCTATCTGCTCGGCGACGGGCGCGTCTTCGCCATCGGCCGGACCATGCTCGGGCGGGACTGACGCGGGCTCACGCCGCGACCAGCAGCGCCGCCCCGGCAACCGCCGACAGCGCCAGCCGCAGCCGGCCCATCCAGTTGGGCATCAGGCCGCGGCGGGCGAGATCCTGATCGACCAGTCCCCACAGCAGCACCAGCGCGCCGAGGATGCGCAGATCCCACGGCGCCGGGGCGGCCAGCGCCGCCCAGGCCAGCAGCGAGGGCACGATGGCAAGCCCGTAGTCGCGCCAGCCGGCGCCGCGGGCCGCGGCGACGCCCCAGCGGATGCCGCCGAGGAACGAGGCGATCACCGCCCCGTAGGCGGAGAGGATGGTCCGCGGTGAAAGTCCGATCGTGCCGAGTCCGACATCCGTGCCGCTGACCGACAGGGCGGCGAAGCCCACGAACGGAATCAGCCCCGCGATGCCGAGAAGGACCGCGCTCGCGGGTACCGTGTTCAGCCGCCCCATGCCGTCTCCCCGGCTGCTTGTCGCACGGTCCAGCCCTCGCCGGATCCCGCATCGCCCGATCCGACCCACCCGCCGTCAGAGCCCATGAAGGGCACGGCGTCGATGCGGGATGATCGTGAAGCCTTGTAAACGCGCAGATCCGCATCCATCCCGCAACCGGGACCATTTGTTGCAGCACCGGGCGTCGGTCCGCACGTCAAAGGTGAAAATCCGTGCGGGATAGCCGCGCCAGGGGCATGGCTCCGGGCCCTCGGCACCGTCAGGATGCCTGCAACACGGCCCTCTGCTCGATTCCTCCCATGCCGCTGCGCCCCACGGACCTGAGACCCGCCCTGTCCCGGCTGCGCGGGGCCTCCGGCGATGCCTGGACGACCTGGCGCCGGCGCGCCCTGTTCCTGGCCGGCGGCGTCTGTGTCGGCCTTGCCGCCGTTCTGATGGCCAAGGCGGCGGATGCGGCGCAGGAGCTGTTCCGTCACGGGCTCCACGCCGTGCCGGCACTGGCGCTCGTGCTCTGTCCCGCCGGCTTCGCGCTCGCCGCGTGGCTCACCCGCACCGTCTTCCCGAACGCGCAGGGCTCCGGCATCCCGCAGGTGATCGCCGCCCGCGCCCTCGACGCCGGACGCGCGCGCCACGCCCTGATCTCGCTGAAGGTCGCGGGGGGCAAGATCGTCGTGATGTGCCTCGGGCTCCTGTGCGGCGCCTCGATCGGCCGCGAGGGGCCGACCGTGCAGGTCGGGGCGGCGATCATGGCGGCCTTCGGGGGGTTGAGCCCGGAGCGGATGCGCGGCCTGCTGCTCGCGGGCGGCGCGGCCGGGGTGGCGGCGGCCTTCAACACGCCGCTTGCCGGCATCGTCTTCGGCATCGAGGAACTCGGCCGGGCCTATGACAGCCGCGGCAGCGCGCTCATCGTCGCCACCATCATCGCCGCCGGCCTGACCTCGCTGGCGATCCTCGGCGACTACACCTATTTCGGCACGTCGGACGCGCAGCTCTCCCTGGCCGCCGGCTGGCTCGCCGTGCCGCTGCTCGGCGTGGCCGGCGGGCTCGCGGGCGGTCTGTTCAGCCGCATCGTCATCGCGGTCAGTCGCGGCCTGCCGGGACGGGCGGGCCGGTGGATCGCCCACCGCCCGATCCTGTTCGCCGCCCTGTGCGGGCTCGGCCTCGCCCTGTGCGGCCTCGCCTCGGGCGGCGCCGTCTACGGCACCGGGTACGAGGAGGCGCGGGCGCTCCTTCACGGTGCGAACGATCCGCGTTCGGACTTCGCCCCGCTCAAGTTCCTGGCCACCGTGCTGTCCTCGATCAGCGGCATTCCCGGCGGCCTGTTCGCCCCCTCGCTCGCCGTGGGCGCGGGACTCGGGGCGGAGGCGGCCCTGCTGCTGCCGCATGTGCCGGTCGGCGCGCTCGTGCTGATCGGCATGACCGCCTACCTCACCGGCGTGCTCCAGGCGCCGATCACCTCCTTCGTCATCGTCACCGAGATGACCCAGAACCACGCGATGATGATTCCGCTGATGCTCGCGGCTCTGATCGCGGATGCGGTGTCGAAGCTGGTCTGCCGCGGCGGCCTCTACCACACGCTGGCGGAGCTGCTGGTGCGCCGCGCCGCCGGGGAGCGGAGTGCGTAAAGCGCGGGCCGCGGCGGAACGCCGCCGGCCCGATCGCGGTTATTGCTCCGCTTTCGTTTCGGAGTGAACTGCCATGACGCTTCTCAAGTGGGCCGCCATCGCCTTTGTCATCTCGCTCGTCGCGGGCGCCCTCGGCTTCACCGGCATCGCCTCCGGCGCGAGTTCGATCGCCCGCGTCCTGTTCGGCCTGTTCCTCGTGCTCGCCATCGTCATCGTGGTGATCGCGCTGGCCGTCGGTCAGGCGGTGTTCTGATCGGTGGTCTGATCGGCTGGGCCTGACCGCGTGCGCCTCGACGGTCGCACCGCCCTCGTCACCGGCGCCTCCTCCGGGATCGGCGCCGAGACGGCCCTGGGGCTCGCCCGCCTCGGGGCGCGGGTGGGCCTCGTGGGACGCGACCGCCCGCGCACCGAACGCGCCGCCGCGCATCTGCGCCGGGAGACCGGCGGCGCGGCGGACGTCTTCCTCGCCGACCTGTCGAGCCAGGCCGAGATCCGCCGGCTCGCGGGGGAGGTGAGGGCGCACTATCGCGCCCTCGACATCCTCGTGAACAATGCCGGCGCAATCTTCTCCGATCGCCACGTCACCGTCGACGGGATCGAGCGGAGCTGGGCCCTCGACCATCTCGCCTACGTGCTGCTGACGCACGAACTGCGCGCGCCGCTGGAGGCCGCGCCGCGGGCCCGCATCGTCAATCTCGCCTCCGCCGCCCATACCCGCGGGCGCATCGATTTCGAGGATCTCGGCGGCGAGCGCCGCTATTCGGCGATGAAGGCCTATTCCCAGGCCAAGCTCGGCAACGTGCTGTTCACCTACGCCCTGGCCCGGCGCCTTGCCGGCAGCAGCGTCACCGTCAACGCCGTGCATCCGGGGGTCGTGGCGAGCGACTTCGCCAAGAACACCAGCGGCGGGCTCGGCTTCGCCTGGAGCCTGATCCGTCCCTTCCTGATCTCGACCGAGGCGGGCGCCAGGACCTCGCTGCACGTCGCCACCGCGCCCGAACTCGACGGCGTGAGCGGGCGCTATTTCGCCAAGTGCCGCGAGACGGCCTCCTCCGCCCGCAGCCGGGACGAGGCCCTTCAGGAACGGGTCTGGAGCCTGAGCCGGCGGCAGGCCGGGATCGAGGCGTCGCGTCCCCTCCGATAAGGGGGCGACCGTGCGGCGCGCGGCTTCAGAAGTGGCTGAACGCGGTGCGGGCGAAATCCATGGCGTGCCCCTGCGCGTCGAGAAAGCGGGGCGCTTCGTCGCCCGCCTCCACGCTGCCGATCTCGGCGGCGGGCACCCCGGCGGCCTCCGCATCGGCCAGGAACGCCGCCACGGAGTCAGGTGGCACCGCGCAGAGGATCTCGTAATCGTCGCCGCCGGTGAGCGCCGTGGCGCGTCGCCCCGGATCGCGGGCGATGGCCGCCCGCGCGGCTGGGGAGAGCGGTACGGACGCAACATCGATCCGCGCGGTCAGCCCGGTGCCGGCGAGCATCTTCGTCAGGTCGCCCACGAGCCCGTCGGACACGTCCATCGCCGCGCGGGCATGGCGGCGCAGGGCGGGAACGAGCGCCAGACGCGGGCGCGGGTGGAGGTAGCGGTCGAGGAGGATGTCGCCGTGGGCCGGCTCGAAGCCGGCATCCGGTGCGAGACGCAGGGCGAGCCCGAGGGCCGCGTCGCCGATATGGCCGCTGACGCAGAGCCGGTCGCCGGCCCGCGCCGCCTGCCGACGGAGGATCGCGCCCGCAGGCACCTCGCCGATGGCGGTGACGCCGATCAGCGCCGGGCCGCCGGACCGCACGGTATCACCGCCGAGGAGCGGGCAGCCATGGGCGCGGATCACGGTGCCGAGCCCCTCCGCGAAGGCCGAGAGCCACGCTTCCGTCCAGTCATTCGGCAGGGCGAGGGTGAGAAGGAAGCCGCGCGGAACCGCACCCTTCGCCGCCAGATCGGACAAGTTCACGCCGAGCGCCTTCACGGCGATCGAGCCGGGCGGGTCGTCGGGGAAGTAGTGGACACCGGCCACGATCGCGTCGGCGGTCACCACGAGATCCTGGCCGGGCGCCGGGACGAGGCTCGCCGCGTCGTCGCGCAGGCCCTCGGCGCCGGGGCCGGACAGCGGCGCGAAATAGCGGGCGATCAGCGCCTCCTCGCCCGCGCGCGCCATCGTTCCTCAGGCCTTCTTCGGGGCGGCCGGGATGCCGAACTCGGTGGAGCGCACCTCGCGGCCGACCCGGTCGAGCACGGCGTTGACCATGCCGGGCTCGTCGCCGCCGTAGAAGCTGTGGGCGACATCGACATATTGCGAGATCGCGGCCCGGGCCGGCACGTCGCGGCGGAACATCAGCTCGTAGGCCCCCGCCCGCAGGATCGCCCGCAGCACGACTTCGAGCCGCCGCAGCGGCCAACCCTTGGCGAGCGCCGCGTCGAGCTTCGGGTCGATGGCGCGCTGCTCCTCGACGGCGCCGCGCAGCACATCGCGGAAGAAGGCGGTCTCGGCCGGCGGGTGGACGACGCCGTCGATCTCCTGGCCGATCCAGAAGGCCTCGAACTCGGCGAGCGCGTCGATCACGCCCTTGTCCGAGATCTCCATCTCGTAGAGCGCCTGCACGACGGCGAGGCGGGCGCCGGTGCGGGTGTTCGGTTTCGACTGAGCTGGCGTCTGGGCCGGCGGTGCGGCGGGTTCGGTCATCGGGCGGGTTCCAGGTTGGCGGCGCGCTTGATGGCGAGGAGGCTGAGCGCCGCCTCCGCCGCGCCGCCGCCCTTGTTCATCTCGGAGACCCGGGCGCGGGCGAGCGCCTGCTCCATGGTCTCGACGGTGAGGATGCCGTTGCCGAGCGGCAGGTGCTCGGAAACGGAGAGATCCATCAGGGCGCGGGCGCTCTCGCCCGCGACGATGTCGTAGTGGCCGGTCTCGCCGCGGATGACGCATCCCAGCGCCACCGCCGCGTCGTAGGGGCCCCCGGCCTTGCGGCCGGCTTCCATCAGGATCGCGATCGCCGAGGGGATTTCGAGGGCGCCCGGCACGGTGAAGATCCGCGCCTCGGCGCCGACCGCCTCGATGGCGGCGCGGGCCCCCGCCAGCAGCTCGTCGGCGATGTCGTCGTAGTAGCGCGCCTCCACCACCAGCACGCGGGTGCCGGCGAGGCTCTCGAGAATGCTCTTGGGCGCGTCCGCGTCCCGGCGTTGGGAGACCATGGGTGTGACGTTCCGAGGCGAGTTCGCGGAAGTGTGGGGCGGGCCGGAGGGTTAGCCCAAGTGCCGCCGGCTCCACAAGCGCCATGGGAGCCGGGCCGGGCGCAGCCCAGGCGTGCGACGGGCAAGAGGCGCACGACGCGGCGCGGAAAACCCCTCGCATTTCAGTTGTAGCGGAGAGGTTTGATCAATCACATCGCGCCGAAATGGCCGCCCCACAACCTGCGATGACACCTATTAACCCGCCTGAAGTCGGTGTCGGCGATAGACTGTCGAACGCAAGTAAGCGGGGCCGCCCATAGCGGCCGCGCACTGGAAACGGGGGTTATCCAGCATGGCGACCGCGCGCGCGAGAAGGGCGGAGGCGGCCCCGGTCCCGATCGACGACCGGGGCGGGGATCCGGCCTTCGCGCCGCGGCCGGTTCCGCTGGTGATCGACCTCGACGGTACGCTGCTGCGCACCGACCTGCTGCTGGAAGGCGTCATCGCGCTGCTGCGGGCCAATCCGCTGATGCTGTTCGCGATGCTGCTGTGGCTGCCGCGGGGCCGCGCCTACTTCAAGCGCCGGATCGCGGAAGGCGCCGGCCTCGATGTCGCGACCCTCCCGGCCAACGCGGCTTTGCTCGCCCATATCGAAGCGCGGAAGGCGGCCGGCCAGGAGATCGTGCTCGCCACCGCAGCCGACGAGCTGATGGCGCTGCGGGCGCTGCGGCGCTTTCCCGTCTTCGACCGGGTGGTGGCGAGCGACGGGGTGCGCAACCTCAAGGGCGAGACCAAGGCGGCCCAGCTCCGGGCACTCTACCCGCAGGGCTTCGACTATGCCGGCGATTCCGCCGCCGATCTGCCGGTCTGGGCGACGGCACGGCGGGTGATCGTGGTGGAAGCCTCCACAGCCGTGCTCCGCGCCGCGAAGGCGCTCGGCAAGCCGGTGGAGGCGTTTCCCGCCGCCTCACGATCCCGGGCGCTGCTCAAGGGCCTGCGCCTGCACCAATGGGTCAAGAACGCCCTCGTATTCCTGCCTCTCGTCCTCGGCGGCCGGGCCGGGGAGGCGCAGGCCTGGGGCAGCGCGCTCCTGGCCTTTCTGGCGCTCGGGCTCGTCGCCTCGGCGAGCTACCTGCTCAACGACCTCCTCGACCTGTCGCACGACCGCGCCCACTGGTCGAAACGTGAGCGCCCCCTGGCGAGCGGGGCGCTGCCGCTCGCCGTCGGTCTCGGCGCGCTCGTGCTCGGCCTGACGGGCGGGCTCGCGCTGGCGGCCCTCGCCGGCGCGGCGGTCGTCGCCGGCGTGCTCGCCTACCTTGCCCTCACGCTGGCCTATTCCGCGTGGCTGAAGCGGGTGCCGATGCTCGACACGCTAACGCTCGGGGGCCTGTTCTCCCTCCGGATCGTGCTCGGCGTCGCGGCGGTCGGGGTGGCGTGGTCGCCCTGGCTGCTCACCTTCTCGATGTTCCTGTTCACCTCGCTCTCGTTCGCGAAGCGCCACACGGAGTTGCGCGGGGCGGTCCGGCGCGGCCAAGCCGGCCCCATCGCCGGGCGCGGCTACCAGCCGGCGGACGAAGGCGTCGTGCTCGCCTTCGGCGTCGCCTCGGGGCTCGCCAGCGTCGTCATCTTCATCCTGTATCTCGCCAACGAGGCGTTCCACCACGCGGCGCTCGCCGCACCGCTGGCGCTGTGGAGCTTCCCACTCATCCTCGTTCTGTTCATGGGCCGGGTCTGGCTGCTGGCGGGCCGCGATGCCCTGCACGACGATCCGGTCGCCTTCGCGGTCAAGGATCGTCCGAGCCTCGCGCTCGCGGGCATCGCCGGTCTCGCCTTCGCGGTCGCCGCCTTCGGCCTACCGCACCGCCTCCTTCCGCAGGGATTCGAACCGTCATGGGTCATGAGGTCGTCCGTTTCCTGATCGCCGGCGGTTCGGCGACCGCGATCAACTGGCTCATCCGGATCCCGCTCTCGCTCGTCCTGCCGTTCGAGGCCGCCCTGCTCGCCGCCTACGGCCTCAGCATGCTCGCGTCGTTCTGGCTCTACCGGGCCTTCGTGTTCCGGGGGGCGTCGCGCGGCTCGCTGCGCGGGCAGGTCGGCCTGTTCCTCGCGGTGAACGCCGCCGGCGCGGGCGTCGTGCTCGCGGTCAGCCTGGTGGTGCTCGACGGCCTGACCGTTCTGCTGCCGGAGCTGAGGCCGTCCTTCGCCGAGGCCATCGCCCACGGCGCTGGCATCGCCGTCGGTGCGGTGGCGAACTATTGCGGTCACCGTCTCCTCACCTTCGGCTCGGCGCCGCGACCGTCGTCTCAGGTGCCTCAGAGCCTGTAGACCGAGAGCAGGGTCACCACGGCGAGGTTCGCGGTCACGCCCCAGGTGACGAGGAGCGGCAGGGCGGCGAAGGCCGGCGGGCGCTCGCCGCGCACCATCAGCACGATCAGGATCGGCAGCCAGTCGAGCACGTAGCGCTGGGTCGCGATCTGCTCGGCGCCGTTCGAATGGTAGAGCAGGGTGAGCCCGGCGATGACCGCGATGGTGGCGGCGCCGGCCGCGAACACCCGGTCGAGCCGGGCGTAGAAGGCCAGCAGCAGCCAGGGGCTCGCCACGAGGATCGCCGTGCCGGCCTTGTCGAAGCCGACGAGATCCGTCAGCCGCGGCCCGCCGAACTCGAAATGGGTGCCCTGCAGAAACAGGTAGAGCGTGTTGAACAGCAGGTAGTCGCGCGAGAACAGGCCGCCCTCGGTGATGCGGCGCCAGATGAAGCTGTCCTGGCCGGGATTGTGGATGAAGGCGTAGCCGGTCTCGAACGGACTGCCGAACCGCGCGGCGTTGTAGGCGCAATACACCGCGAGGGCGGCCGCGACGGGCAGAGCCGCCAGCAGCGCCGATTTCACGACGGCGGCGGAATCCGCGAACAGCGGACGCCCCCGCGGCAGGGCCAGAACCAGCAGGAACAGGGGATAGAAGATCGCCATCTGCCGGCACAGGAAGGCGAGGCCGACGAACAGCCCGGCGAGCGGCAGCGAGGCCCGGCCGATCACCGCCCAGACGCTCAGGCTCATCATCAGGAACCCGACCGTCTGGGAGAAGAACCAGACGCCGTCCGAGCGCAGGGTGACCTGATAGAGCGGACTCGCGAAGGCGAGCGCCGCGAGCAGCCACAGCGCCTCCGTTCGCCCGACCCCGAGGGCGCTGAAGATGCGGCTCCACGTGAACAGGCTCAGGGCCGACAGGCACAGACCGAGCAGCACGAAGCCCTTGAAGCCGGGAAAGCCGAACAGGGCGATGAACGGCGTGAGCAGCAGCGCCGGCAGGGGCGGGAAGATGATGTAGCGGCGCCCCTCGAACAGGGCGCAATCGATCTCGGGACAGTGCTCGACCCAGAGCCGCCCGTGCAGGAGCGCGTCGGCCAGGGCCCCGTGGGAATTGAAGCCGGCATCGCGCAGGGCGCCCCGTCCGAGGAGCAGGGCGAGGAGGAGGGCACCGCCCAGTGCGGTCAGCGCCGCCAGCACTCGGTCGCGGCGCGTCTCGACTGGTCCCGTCATGCGCCCCGCCGCCCTTCTTCAGACAATCCCGAATCAAGGCGCCCGACGGGGCGGAAACGGCGAAGTCTCTCCCATGTGAACCTTGGCCTTTGCCGTGGGCAAGACCGGTCATGGTCGCGGCCCACGGCGGCATTGCCGCAGGTGAGCGGACGAAAGACAATCGAGGCCGAGCCCTCGCACGCCGCGACGGTCGGTTCAGCTGATCAGGAATCCAGTGGCGTTCCTGAGAGCCAGGCAAAAGTCAGCAAGGCCTCCGCTCAACCGCGTCGAACGAGGCGGCCGACCAGGGCACATCATGGTCTTGGGACGTTCGATGCTCTCGACCGGGGTGGCCCGTGCCCGCGTGAGCCGCCTATGCGGCAAGGGAGCGCGATCTTTCGCCCGAGCCGGAGCGGACTCACCCCTGCAGCAGCCCGCGGGTCTCGGCGAGGCGCGCGGCGTAGCGGGCGAGCAGATCGACTTCGAGATTGATCCGGTCGCCGGCGCGGCGCTCCTCCCAGGTCGTGACCGAGAGGCTATGCGGGATCAGCAGCACCGAGAAGTCGGCGCCCGAGACCGCGTTGACGGTGAGCGAGGTGCCGTCGAGGCAGATCGAGCCCTTCTCGGCGATGAACCCGGCGAGCGCGGACGGCGCCCGCAGGGTGAAGCGCTCGCTCGCGCCCCACGGGTTGTCCTCGCCGGTCACGGTCTCGCGCGCCAGGATCTCGGCGATGCCGTCGACATGGCCGGTGACGAGGTGGCCGCCGAGTTCGTCGCCGAGCTTGAGCGAGCGTTCGAGGTTGATCCGCGTGCCTTCGCGCCACGTGCCCACGGTGGTGCGGGCCAGGGTCTCGGCGGCGGCATCCACCGCGAAGCGGCAGCCCGCGCCGTGCGGCTCCACCGCGACGGCGGTGAGGCAGGGACCGGAGCAGGCGATCGAGGCGCCGAGCGCGATGCCGGCGGGATCGTAGGCGCTCTCGATGACAATGCGGCGCAACCGGTCCGAGCCCTCCATCGAGACGACCCGGCCGACATCGCTGACGAGCCCGGTGAACATGTCAGATCCTCTCGTAAGTGGTCGCCGTGTCGGGGCCGAGGTCGCGGGTCTCGACCGTGGCGAAGGAGCCGTCCGCGAGGCGGCGGGCGAGGTTGGGCCCGAGCGCCGGCAGGCCGCCGGCCTCCCCCAGCGCGACGGCGCCGGTGATGAGGGTGCAGGCATCGATCAGATCGTGCGCGGCGAGCGCATCGGCAAGCGCCGGCCCGCCCTCGCTGCAGATCCGCGTGAGGCCGCGCTCCGCCAGCGCGGCCAGCGCCGCGGGCAGATCGATTCGGCCCTGTGCATCGGTCGGGACGAAGGCGATCTCGACGCCGAAGGAGGCGAGCATGCGCCGGGCATGGGCCGGGGCGCCGCGCCCGGTCAGCACCAGGGTTGGCAGGTCGCGGGCGCCGCGCACGAGGTGGCTCGCCGGGTTGAGGCGCAGGGTCGAGTCGAGGACGATCCGCAGCGGCGAGCGCTCGGTGAGCCCCGGCAGCCGCACGGTCAGCGACGGATCGTCGGCCCGGGCCGTGCCGATGCCGACCATGATCGCGTCGGCATGCGCCCGCCACAGATGCACCGCCCCGTCGGCGATGGCACCGGTGATCTTCAGCCGCTCGCCGGTCGAGGGGGCGGCGAAGCCGTCGCGGGTGCGGGCAAGCTTGAGGTGGAGGCTCGGGCGGCCCTTCGTCACCCGACTGAAATGGCCGCGATGGTCGCGGGCGGCCTCCTCGCGCAGCAGGCCGGTCTCGACCGCGATTCCGGCGGCGCGCAAGCCGGCATGGCCGCGCCCGGCCACCCGCGGATCCGGATCCTCGATCGCGGTGACGACGCGGGCGACCCCCGAGCGGATCGTCGCCTCCGTGCAGGGCGGCGTACGGCCGTGATGCGAGCAGGGCTCCAGGGTGACGTAGAGCGTGGCGCCGCGCGCCGCCTCGCCCGCCATGGCGAGCGCCAGCGGCTCGGCATGCGGCCGCCCGCCGGGGGCCGTCACCGCCTGCCCGACGATACGGCCGTCAGGGGTCACCACGATGGCGCCGACGCTCGGATTGGGCCAAGTCCGGCCGAGATTGCGCCGTCCCAGTGCCAGGGCGAGGCGCATGGCGCGGCGATCGAGAGCCTGCTGCACGGCGGTATCCACGGCCGGCCCCGTCATGCCCGCTTGCGGGACGGACGGCCGCGGCGCGGTGCGGCGGCCGCCTCGTCGGTCGCGACAGGCACGGCCTCCTCCTCTTCGGGCAGGAGCGCCTCGCCCGCCAGACGGCCGCCAAGGGTACCGAGCAGGTCCTGGAAATCCTGCGCCTCGCGGAAATTCTTGTAGACCGAGGCGAAGCGGACATAGGCGACGTCGTCCAGCCCCTTGAGCCCCTCCATCACCGCCTCGCCGATGGCCTCGCTGGTGACCTCACCCTCGCCGCCGCTCTCCAGCCGGCGGGTGATACCGCTGACGAGGCGCTCCACCCGCTCGGGATCGACCGTGCGCTTGCGAAGCGCCACGTCGATCGAGCGCTGGAGCTTATCGCGGTCGAAGGGCACGCGCTTGCCCGAGCGCTTGAGCACGACGAGTTCGCGCAACTGCACCCGCTCGAAGGTCGTGAAGCGTCCGCCGCAATCCGGGCAGACGCGACGGCGGCGGATCGCGGAGGAATCCTCGCTCGGCCGCGAATCCTTCACCTGGGTGTCGGGGCCACCGCAGAACGGACACCGCATCGCGCGCTCACCACCTCGTCCGGCACGTTCTCTCAGCCGCGCCCTCTCTGCCCCACTCGCCGCTCAATTGCCAGGAGCCGGATCGGCCGAGGCGTCGGCGAGGGTGTCGTCGAAGGGATCGGCGGGGGTGGAACTCTCGTCGTCCGGCTCGTCGAAGAGGGCGCCGAGCGCCGCCGCCGTCGAACCGGCCGCCACGTCGGCGAGCGTGAGACGGTCGAGTTCGAGGAAGAAGGCCTGCTCCGCCGCGTCCAGGGCCCATTTGAGGCGACAGCGGCTGAGGAGACGGCAGGGGTCACGCTGGCAATCCACCACCGTCCCGACACCCTCCAGTTCCGCGACGAGGCGTCCGAGCCGGATGTCCCGCGGATTCTGTGCCAGGCGCACGCCGCCGGCGCGGCCCTGCCGCGCCTCGACGACACCGGCCCGGACGAGTGCCTGGGCGATCTTCTGGAGATGGTGCACCGAGATGCCGAAGCGCTGCGCAATGGTCGGAGTCGCGATCCAGGCGCCCGGCTCAACCAGGGTCAGGCGCATCAGGAGACGCAGGCCATAATCCGTATGAAGCGAGAGATGCAGGAGCTCCCTCCCGAGCGACGCCGCACAACCTTCAGGCGAAGGCGAATTCGGCATCCATCATTCCAAGAACAGAATGACGTGTACACTCCTTAGGCGACAAAGTTCGCGCAGATTAACTCGAAAGTTGTCTTGAAACGACAGCGACCGCGGATCGGGAGATCCGCGGTCGCATCGGCCCGCTTGCGCGGACCGAGAGAGGCTCGAAGAGCTTAGCTGTAGATCGGGAAGCGATCGGTCAGGGCGTGGACCTTCTCCTTCACCGCCGCCTCGACGGTGGAGTCGCCGCTCTCACCCTTGTCGGCGAGGCCGTCGAGCACCTGCACGATCAGCGAACCGACCTGCTTGAACTCGGCGACGCCGAAGCCGCGGGTGGTGCTGGCCGGGGTGCCGAGGCGGATGCCGGAGGTGATCGTCGGCTTCTGCGGGTCGAACGGCACGCCGTTCTTGTTGCAGGTGATGTCGGCCCGCGACAACGCCGCCTCGGCGGCCTTGCCGGTGAGGCCCTTCTTCTGCAGATCGACCAGCATCAGGTGGTTGTCGGTGCCGCCCGAGGTGATGTCGTAGCCGCCCGAGATGATGGTGTCGGCCAGCGCCTTGGCGTTATCGATGACCTGCTTCGCGTAGATCTTGAACTCGGGCTTCAGCGCCTCGCCGAAGGCCACCGCCTTGGCGGCGATGACGTGCATCAGCGGGCCGCCCTGAAGGCCGGGGAAGATCGCCGAGTTGAACTTCTTGGCCAGCGCCTCGTCGTTCGTCAGGATCATGCCGCCGCGCGGGCCGCGCAGGGTCTTGTGCGTCGTCGTGGTGGCGACATGGGCATGCGGGAACGGCGAGGGATGCAGGCCCGCGGCGACGAGGCCGGCGAAGTGGGCCATGTCGACGAAGAAGTAGGCGCCGACGGAATCGGCGATCTCACGGAACTTCGCGAAGTCCCAGTGACGCGGGTAGCCCGAACCGCCGGCGATGATCACCTTCGGCTTGTGCTCCTGGGCGAGGCGCTCGACCTGCTCCATGTCGATGCGCTGGTCCTCGCGGCGCACGGTGTAGGAGACCGGCTTGAACCACTTGCCCGAGACGTTCGGCGGCGCGCCGTGGGTGAGGTGGCCGCCGGCGGCGAGGTCGAGGCCGAGGAAGGTGTCACCGGGCTGCATCAGGGCCATGAACACGCCCTGGTTCGCCTGGGAGCCGGAATTCGGCTGAACGTTGGCGAAGCCGCAACCGAACAGGCGCTTGGCGCGGTCGATCGCCAGCTCCTCGGCGATGTCCACGAACTGGCAGCCGCCGTAGTAGCGACGGCCCGGATAGCCCTCGGCGTACTTATTGGTCAGAACCGAGCCCTGCGCCTCGAGCACGGCGCGGGAGACGATGTTCTCGGAGGCGATCAGCTCGATCTCGTGCTGCTGCCGGCCGAGTTCCTGCGAGATGGCCTTGGCGATCTCCGGATCGGTCTCCGCAAGTTGAGCCGAGAAGAAGGTGTTCAGGGCAGTGGTGTCGGACGCAGTTCCGGCGCTCATGAGCGTAGCCTCTTTTCGTTGTTTTACGGGCGAACCCACCCGTTCTCCCGCTGGCGTGTGCGGGGGTGAATTTCGGCACTATTCGTACACGTCGTCGAACGACAGGCCAAGCACAGGTGATTTTACGCCTGCGTTCAAAATTTTTCACGGGAGCGGCCCTGCGCTGCGGCAGCGCAGCCCCCGCGTGGTCCTGCACACGCAAAAACACCCGGCAGAGCCGGGTGTCGCTGGACCGACGGTTCGATTTGTCGCCGGCCCCGCTCACCCTTCCGGTGACCGTAGCCGCAGCGGCCGGCGCGTCTTGTCGATTCGCGCCGTCGGCTTGCCGAAAGGCGGCGCTGGCCTTTCGGATCAGGCCTGCAGACGGCTCTTCACGTCGCCGAGGCTGGCACGGACGAGATCCTGGGCCGCGCCCCCCTGAAGGCGCTCGCGCAACAGGGTTTCGGAGACCTTGACCGCCGCGTCGGCGGCAGCGGCGCGGACCTGGGCGGAGGCCTGCGCCTCGGCCTGGGCGATCTTCGCCTCGGCGGCCTTGGTGCGGCGGGCGACGAAATCGTTGAGGCGGGCATGGCCCTCGGCGGCGATGCGCTCGGCATCCTCGCGGGCGCCGGCGACGATCGCCTCGGCCTCGCGCTCGGCCTCGGTGCGGCGGCGCTTGTAGTCGGCGAGGACGGCCGCGGCCTCCTCGCGCAGGCGGCGGGCCTCGTCGAGTTCGTGGCGCACGCGCTTGGCGCGGCTGTCGAGGCCGCTCGTCATCATCGAGAAGCCGCCGACCCGCCAGACGATGACCAGGAACGCCACGAAGGCGACGGCGACCCAGAATTCCGCGGTCAACAGCATGTCGGTCTCAAACCCTTGGTCGGCCTTCCGCCCGGCGGGGCCGGTGCGGGGTCGGTTCGGATGGTGGGGCCGGCGGCGAGGCCGGCCCTCGGATCAGTGGACGGCGGGCGTCGCGTCGAGGGCGCGGTTCAGGCTCGCCGGGTCGGGGGCCTGGCCGGTCAGCCGCTCGACGATGGCCGAGGCGGTCTCGCCGGCGATGGTGCGGACATTGCCCATGGCTTCGCTCGTGCGGGCCCGGATGGTCGCCTCGGAGGCGGCAAGCCGCTGGTTCAGCTCGGCTTCGAGGGTCTTGCGCTTGGCGTCGGCCTCGGCCGTGAGGCTGTTGCGGGTCTCCTGAGCGATGGCCTGCGCCTTCGCCTGAGCCTCACGCAGCGACGTCTCGTAGGCGGCGCCGGCGGCATCGGCCTCGGTCTTCATGCGCTGGGCCTCGTTCAGGTCGGACGAGAGCCGGCCGGCGCGGTCGCCGAGGATCGCCTCGATGCGCGGCAGCGCGACCTTGGACATCAGGTAGTAGAGCAGGCCGAATGCCAGCGCGAGCCAGATCAGCTGCGCGAGGAAGGTGTGGCTCTCGAAGGGCGGGAAGGCCCCGCCGTGGCCGCCGGAGGGCTGCTCGGTATGGGTGTGCGGGCTCCCGGGCGGAACGATCGTCGTGTCCGCGTTCGGGGAGGGGGTCGTGAGGATGTTCTGCTCGGCCATGGCCCTGTCCGGTGACGTCGGAAGGCCGGCTCCGCGGGCGGAGCGGCCGGATCAACGAGCGAGGGCGTGCGAGGCGGGCTCAAAAGCCGGCTCGCACGCCCTCGAAAAGCACGTCAGACGGCGAAGAGCAGCAGCAGCGCGACGAGCAGCGAGAAGATGCCGAGCGCCTCGGTGAGCGCGAAGCCCAGGAGGAGGTTGGTGCGCTGGCTGTCGGCGGCCGACGGGTTACGCAGGGCGCCCGAGTAGAACTGGCCGAACAGGTTGCCGAGGCCGATGCTTGCGCCCGCCATGCCGAGGCAGGCGAGGCCGGCGCCGATGTACTTCGCAGCGACGGGATCCATGAAACACTCCTGAAGTTCGAACGGGGTTCGTTGTGGGCGGAAGGGTCCGGCCGGGAAGGATCAGTGGCCGGGGTGGAGGGCGTCGGCGAGATAGACCGCCGTCAGCGTCGCGAAGACGTAAGCCTGGAGGGCCGCGACGAGGAACTCGAGAGCCGTCAGCGCGATGGTGAGCGCGAGCGGCAGGGGCGAGAGCACGCCCCAGGCACCGGCGACCAGAAGCTGCACCACGAAGAAGGCGAAGATCTTCAGGGCAATGTGGCCGGCCAGGATGTTGGCGAAGAGACGGACCGAGAGGCTGATCGGACGCGACAGGAACGACACGATCTCGATCGGCACCATGATGAGCAGCAGCGGCTTCGGCACGCCCGACGGCACGAACACACCGAGGAAGTGGGTGCCGTGCTTGGCCACGCCGTAGATCACCACGGTCAGGATCACCACGAGGGCGAGGCCGAAGGTGACGATGAGGTGGCTGGTCACCGCGAAGGCGTAGGGGATCATCCCGAGGAGGTTCAGGATGAGCACGAACATGAACAGGGAGAACACGAGCGGCAGGAACCGCTTGCCGTCGGCACCGGTCGCCTGATGCACCGTGTCGGCGATGAATTCGTAGAGCGTCTCGGCCAGCGCCTGGAGCCGGCCCGGGACGACGGAACGCCCGGAGGTCGCCACGATGGTCAGCAGCGCGATGATGCCCACCGCGGCGAACATGTAGAGAGCCGATTGCGTAAACGCGAGCTGCTGGTTGCCGATGTGACCCAGCGAGACGAGCGGCTGCAGCTCGAACTGGTGGATCGGGTCGATACTGACCGCCATGTGCCCGCTTCCGCCCCTTTTGTGTGTCCGCGCGAGGGAGCCTCAGCGGCTCCCGTCTGTCGCGCGTCGCCCTTACACGATGCCGGGCGAGTCTCAAGACCCTAGAAGCGCCTTGGCGACCCTTACCGGTGATCTTTCTCAGTTTTTCCGGCCACTGAAGCCGCTGACCCGCATGACGTTGTAGATACCCGTCACGAAGCCCAGCATCAGCAGAACGATCATGCCCCACGGCTTGGTGCCGAAGAGATGATCGACGATGTAGCCGAGGATGCCCCCGGCGATCACGCCCGCGATGAACTCGGTCGAGAGCCGCATGGCCTGACCGAGCGGGGCTGCCCCGCCGGACGTGCCGGTGCGCGCAAGCTTGTCGGGAGCGGCTTTGGGCCGCTTGCCTTCGAGCTGCGTCTCGAGACGCTTGAGCCTCGCGGAGAGATCGCCGTCGGCGGGAGCCTTTTCCGGCCCGCTCCCCTGGCCTGCCGGGTCACCGCTCACGGGCGACCCCACACGTCGTCGGGAGCGGAAGGAACCGGCCAGTGCCCTCGGCGCGGCGCACCATAGTTTCGCCAACCTTGAGTGTCAAGGCGACCGAAGCACCTATTAAGCTGTTGATAAATCAACATGATTTTTGTTTTTCCACGGCCTTCGGCGAGCCGGATCAGGCCCCCAGGATCGGCTTGATGATCTTCTCCATCTCCTCGATGGAGAGGGCACCGGCGCGCTTCTCGCCGTTGATGAAGAAGGTCGGCGTCGATTCGACCTTGAGGGTCTCGAGCCCCCGGGTCTTGACCGCGTTGATGGCGGCGTAGGTCTTCTGGTCCTTGAGGCAGGCCTCGAACTTCTCCTTCGAGAAGCCGGCCTGACGCAGCAGCTGCTCCATGGCATCGACCGGCGATTGCGGCTTACGCACGAAGGCCCAGTTCGGCTGCTGGTCGAACAGCAGATCGGTGATGGGGTAGTACTTCGCGTCGCCGTCGCAGCGGGCCAGCATGAAGGCGGCGGTGGCGAGCGGATCGAGCGGGAACTCGCGCAGGGTGAAGCGCACCTTGCCGGTGTCGATGTAGCGCTCCTTCAGCACCGGCCAGGTCGTGGCGTGGAAGTGGGCGCAGTGCGAGCAGGTCATCGAGGCGTACTCGATGATCGTCACCTTGGCGTCGGCCGGCCCGAGCCAGACATCGCCGAGGGGACCGGGCTGCATCAAGGCGGCCGTGTCGGCCGATTGCGCCAGCGCTTCGAGGGAGAAGGACGGCAGCAGGGCGGCGGTGCCGAGGGCAAGGCCGGTCAGTTTCAGGGCGTCGCGCCGGGTGATCATGGCAGGGCGGGCTCCGTTCGCGGGCCATGGGGAGGCCCGATCGCGCGCAGGATTAGACGGAACGGCTCCGTCCGGCCGAGGGACGCGTCGCCGCACGGCCTTTCGCGAGCCGCTTATCACGCTGCGCGGCCGCCCGCACGTCCTTCGGTTGGTCCCGGCTGGTCTCGGGCGACGCCGGGCCGCTATCGCCGCGCCACCACGGCGATGCCGAGGCGGTCAAGAGCATCGCGCAGGCGATCCTCCTCGATACGGGCGACGGCGAGAGCCACCTCGCCGCGGCGGGCCGGATCGAGCACCATCGGCGGCGTGCGGCGGCTGGTCCGGTGCAGGCGATCCTGGCGCAGAACGATCTTGCCGATGCAGGCCCAGCCGTAATGCGCGTTGACGCGCTGGATCACCACCGGGGCGAGATGCTGGAGTTCGAGGGCGAAGGCGCCCTCCACCCGCACCACCAGGGTGCCGGGCTCCGGCCGCCCCTCCGCATCACGGCGGGCACGGCGCGGCCATTCGAGCTTGACCGGCTGGCAGGCCCCGGCGAGCCGGGCGCCGACGATGTCCGGCCACGCGGCGAGGATGTCGGAGGAGGCGAATCCCTGCGCGGCAAACGCCGGGCCGATACAGCCCTCGATCAGTTCGCTGAGCGGTTTGACGCGCGCCATCGGCACCCCGGAACACAAGGGCCGCACGGCCGGCGCGCCCCGCCCGCGAACCTATCCGAAAAGCGGCCCGCACGGGAGTCGGAAGCGGGGATGCCGTGCCGATGATGCCGAGCCCGCCCGGGCGAATGCGCGGGCCCTGCCGAGCCGGCGACGTCCCGGCCTGTCCCGGCGTCACGCACGAACCGCAGCCCTGGAACCACGCCGCTTCAGGACATTCACGATCGTCCAGGCCACGAAAGCGGAGAGAACGGTCACGAACTCCAGACAGAGCGCCGCGACATACTGAGGCCCCGTATCCGTTTCGGCGACGCCCGCGACGAGGCCCCAATGCGCAAGACCGGCCGCACCGATGAGGAGCACGACGGCGTAGATCCAGCGGACGGCCTGCCGCCAGAGCGTGAGGGCGAGATCGGAGCCGTTCGCCATCGCGCACAGGACCAGCAGGGCGCCGGGACCACCGACGAACAGGAAGAGAATGAGGATCGCCGATATCATGCAACCCGGGATACCGACGTTCGGCGGCCGCGTGAATGCGTGCCGGCCGAATCCGCCGTAGGGGGTGACGGAGGCTCGGTGTTGAGCCTCGCCCGTTTGCGGCCGACGGCGCGAAGACGCTTTTTCCGCTCCCGCGCTCCCGCTATGGACGGGCCATGCCCGCCGCCTCGGCCGCCGACCTCCTCGCCTGGTACGACCGCCACCGCCGGGCATTGCCCTGGCGGGCGCTGCCGGGTGAGCAACCCGACCCGTACCGGGTCTGGCTCTCGGAGGTGATGCTGCAGCAGACCACCGTCACGGCGGTCAAACCCTACTTTCAGAAATTCCTGACGCTGTTTCCCAGCGTGACGGCGCTTGCCGCCGCGCCGGAAGAGGCGGTGATGTCGGCCTGGGCCGGGCTCGGCTACTATTCCCGTGCGCGCAACCTGCACGCCTGCGCCAAGGCGGTCGCCGCCGCGGGCGCCTTCCCCGACACCGAAGACGGCCTGCGCAAGCTGCCCGGCATCGGCGCCTACACGGCGGGCGCCATCGCCGCCATCGCCTTCGACCGGCCGGCAGCCGCCGTCGACGGCAATGTCGAGCGGGTGATGAGCCGCCTGCATGCCATCGAGACGCCGCTTCCCGCCGCCCGCGCGCAGATCCGCCTGTTCACCCAGGCCCTGGTGCCGGACCGGCGGCCGGGCGACTTCGCGCAGGCGCTCATGGATCTCGGCGCGACGCTGTGCACGCCCAAGCGCCCGGCCTGCGCCCTGTGCCCGTGGATGCTCCCCTGCCGTGCCCGCGCCGAGGGGCTGCAGGACACCTTTCCGAGGAAGGTGAAGAAGGAAAAGGGCGTCCTGCGGAAAGGGGCCGCCTTCGTCGCGCTCCGGGCCGGCGACGAGGCGATCCTGCTGCGCACGCGGCCGGCGGAAGGGTTGCTCGGCGCCATGGCCGAGCCGCCGACGAGCGAATGGCTGCCCGATTACGATCCGGCCAAGGGCTTGCTCGACGCCCCGCTCGACGCCCGCTGGAAGCGCCTCCCCGGCGTGGTGAAGCACGGCTTCACCCACTTCCCCCTGGAGCTGACGGTGTTCCTGGCCCGCGTCGCGGCGGATACGAAGCCGCCCGACGGAATGCGGTTCACACCCCGCGCCGCGCTCGACACCGAGCCGCTGCCCGGCGCGATGAAGAAGGTGCTGGCGCATGCCCTCGCCGGGCCGGTGCCGCTCGCCGCGCCGGTGGCGAAGCCGCCGCCCGAGCCGGATCTCGCCACGCCGCCCGAGCCCGAGCCGCCGCCGCGGCGCGGACCGATCCCGAAACCCGCCTCGTCGCGGCCCTCGGATCTGGCGCGGATCGTCAAGAAGGCGCCCAAGCCGGTGCGGACACGGTAGTGGAGGATGCAGGGCTCTGCCCTGCACCCTTTGACAAGGACTTGTCCTCTCGAAACCGCGACAGGCGTTATGCGCTCGTCCGAGCCCGCATCTCACTGCGATAATCGTCGATGCAGACGAGTTTCCCGCCGCGCTCGGCGTGCCAGAAGGTCCAGCCGTTGCAGGCGGGCAGGCCCTGCACCAGTGCGCCGACCTTGTGGATCGAGCCCATCGCCGGCCCGACGCTGAGCTGACCGTCCGGCCGCACCGTCGCCCGGAAGCGGTGGCGCTCGTCGGTCAGGGTTTCGCCCGCGCGGACATGGCCGGCCTCGACCACGCTGAGGAACGGAATGCGCGGCTCGGCCCGCTTCGGGGTGGCCAGCGCGAGCGAGGCCGCCGACAGGGTTTCGATGCGCTCAATCCGGGTCCGCGCCGCCGCGGCGTAGGTCGGATCGCGCTCGCAGCCGATGAAGTGGCGCCCGAGGCGCCTCGCCACCGCCCCGGTGGTGCCGGTGCCGAAGAACGGATCGAGCACCACGTCGCCGGGATTGGTCGCTGCCAGCAGCGTGCGGGCGAGCAGGGCCTCCGGCTTCTGGGTCGGGTGGACCTTGCGGCCCGCCTCGTCCTTCAGCCGTTCCTCGCCGGTGCAGAGCGGGATGAACCAGTCGGAGCGCATCTGAAGGTCTTCATTGCCGGCCTTCAGGGCATCGTAGTGGAAGGTGTACTTCGCCTGCGGCGAGCGCGAGGCCCAGATCAGGGTCTCGTGCGCATTGGTGAAGCGCTTGCCGCGGAAATTCGGCATCGGGTTGGCCTTGCGCCAGACGATGTCGTTCAGGATCCAGTAACCGAGATCCTGCAACGCGCTGCCGACCCGGAAGATGTTGTGGTACGAGCCGATGACCCACAGGGTCGCGTTCGGCTTCATCACGCGGCGCGCGGCCTTGAGCCAGGCACGGGTGAAGTCGTCGTAGGCGGCGAAACTGGAGAACTTGTCCCAGTCGTCGTCGACCGCATCGACCACGCTCTGGTCGGGACGGGTCAGGCCCGCTTCGCCGAGCTGGAGGTTGTAGGGCGGGTCGGCGAAGACGCAGTCGACGCTCTCTGCCGGCAGACGGTCCATCGCGGCGATGCAGTCGCCGATCAGGATCTCGTCGAGGGGAAGGGTGTTGGGGAGACGCTGAACGGAGGGTGCGAGACCCATCCGCGGCGCCGACGCGATCCGCCCGGTACGCGAAACTTGATTCCGGGCGGTGGCGCCGACGACCGCGGTACGCGGGGAAGCCATGGCAAACACCGGTTACGCGACTGACACCGGGACCATGCCCCGATCACGGTAAAGGCCGGGTTTGCCGTCACCACACCGTTGCGTCTCGATATGGGTCGGCAGTTTTTGCCGCCCTGCGCCATGCAGCACATGCAAGGGTCCGCCGCCTCGCAGGCAGGCGCCGCGACAGATTTACCAAGGCTTTCGCACCGCACCATCGCACGCGGACGAATGCTTGCCCGACAAGTTTTGATGATTTCGAGTCATGACCCGCGCGTGTCACGCCAAGTAATCAATGCTTGCCGCGGCAGCCAGGGCACCGGCCACAACCGATAGTCTTAACAGCAGCCTAACAGGGGGCGAAAAATCCCTGTCTTATTTTGGCCGAGATCGGGCTCATTTTCCGCGGCGCTCACAACGCATCGCAAAAACAAGGGAATGCGATCCTCGATGAAGGTTTCCAACCGGACCGTTGCCGCCTGCTTCGTCACCCTCGTCGGCGCCTTCGCCGCGCTGCCCGCCCAGGCTCAGGGCGGACAGGCTTCCTGGTACGGAAGCGGCAAGAAGACGGCCAACGGCGAGCGGTTCAACCCCAACGGATACACCGCCGCCCACCGCAGCCTGCCCTTCGGCACCCGCGTCCGCGTGACGAACCGGGCCAACGGCCGCTCGGTCGTGGTGCGCATCAACGATCGCGGCCCGTTCGTCGGCGGCCGGGTGATCGATCTGGCCCGCGGCTCGGCCCGCGCCATCGGCATGTCGGGCACGAGCTACGTCTCGCTCAACGTGGTGCGCTGAGGCGCTCTCGCGGCGCGGGCGTTGCCGGGGAACCGACCCGTTCCCATACTTGTCTCCAGACCTGCGTGGCCCGGACCGGTGATGGCGGCCGGGCCCGCGCTTTGAGGAGAGGAGCCGAGATGGCGAAGCCGATGGTGGTCGAGATTCCGCATGAACTCGGCCGCGAGGAGGCCCGGCGGCGCATCGACGAAGGCACCCTCAAGGTCCGCGACGCGCTCGGCCGGAGCGGCATCAGCATCAACACGCTGAACTGGACCGGCGACCGCCTGGACTACTCGGTCACGGCGCTCGCCCAGACCGTGGACGGTCAGATCGACGTCGGCCAGGACATGGTGCGCGTCGAGGTGCGCATGCCGCTGCTGCTGTCGATGTTCGCTCAGAAGATCCAGCAGATCGTCGGCAAGGAAGGCAACAAGCTCCTCCTCACCAAGAAGTAGCGCAGGGACGGCGCGGGAACCTGCCCGCGCGCCCCCCGTTGGCCCCGCACGTCGGCACGATGCGCGGCCGTCAGCGAGGTGCGTCAGAATGGCCAATCCCGGATCGATCCCGGAAACCCCCACGCCCGGCCCCGAGATTCCGGCCCCGGACGCCCCCGGACCGGACACGCCGGGCCCCGCCACGCCCGACGCGCCGCAGATCCCCGAACCGGGCCCTGGGCCGGAGATTCCCGGTGGAACGCCCGCCGAGGCGCCGGGAACCATGCCGACGGAGATCCCCGTCGAGAGTCCCGGCCTTCCCGACTCGACGCCGACGGGCCCGGCCAACCCGACCGCCTGAGGCACCCGCTTCGATCGGGCTTCCGTTGTTCCGGGCTGCGGCTGCTGCCATAAGCCCGGCATGGCCGCTCCCCCGCTTCTCACCCTTCAGGACGTCGCGCTCACCTTCGGCGGCACCCCTCTCATCGAGCGGGCCGAGCTGACGATCGCGCCCGGCGAACGCACCTGCCTCGTCGGCCGCAACGGCTCGGGCAAGTCGACCCTGATGCGCATCGCCGCGGGGCTGGTCGAGCCGGATCACGCGGTGCGGTTCGTCCAGCCCGGCACGACGATCCGCTACCTCGCGCAGGAGCCGGACTTTTCAGGGTTCGAGACGACGCTCGCCTTCGCGGAGGCCGGCCTTGCCCCCGGCGACGACGCCTATCGTGCGCGCTACCTGCTGGAGAGCCTGGGCCTGAGCGGAAGCGAGGATCCCCGTCGGCTGTCCGGCGGCGAGGCGCGCCGGACCGCGCTCGCCCAGGCCCTGGCGCCCGAGCCCGACATCCTGCTCCTCGACGAGCCCACCAACCACCTCGACCTTCCCGCGATCGAGTGGCTCGAATCCGAGCTGAAGCGCACCCGCTCGGCCCTCGTTCTCATCAGCCACGACCGGCGCTTCCTCTCCGCCCTGTCGCGGGCGACCGTCTGGCTCGACCGGGGCGTGACGCGGCGGATCGAGCAGGGCTTTTCCAGCTTCGAGGCGTGGCGTGACGCCTTCTTCGAGGAGGAGGAGCGCGACAAGCACAAGCTCGACCGCAAGATCGCCGACGAGGAGCACTGGCTGCGCTACGGCGTCACCGCCCGGCGCAAGCGCAATGTCCGCCGCCTCTCCGACCTGCAGACCCTGCGCAAGCAGAGTCGCGAGCACCGTCGTCCGGTCGGGCAGGCGGTACTGACGGCCAGCGAGGGCGAAGCCTCCGGCACACTGATCGCCGAAGCCCGGCATGTCTCGAAGTCCTACGGCGAGCGCCGCATCGTCCACGACCTGTCGCTGCGGGTGCTGCGCGGCGACCGGCTCGGCATCGTCGGCCCGAACGGGGCGGGCAAGACCACGCTGATCAACCTGCTAACGGGCGCGGTCGCGCCCGATTCGGGCGAGATGCGGCTCGGCACCGGCCTGAACATGGTCCATCTCGACCAAGCGCGCGCCGTGCTGGAGCCGACGGCCACCGTGACCGAGGTTCTCACCGGCGGGCGCGGCGACAGCGTCACCGTGGGCGGGCGCAGCCGCCACGTCATCGGGTATCTCAAGGACTTCCTGTTCGCCCCCGAGCAGGCGCGCACGCCGGTCAGCGTGCTTTCGGGCGGCGAGCGCAACCGGCTGCTGATCGCCCGGGCGCTCGCCCAGCCCTCCAACCTGCTCGTGCTCGACGAGCCCACCAACGACCTCGATCTCGAAACCCTCGACCTGCTTCAGGAGATGCTCGGCGAGTATGCCGGCACCCTCATCCTGGTGAGCCACGACCGCGACTTCCTCGACCGCGTCGCCGGCAACGTCCTGGTCAGCGAGGGGGAGGGGCGCTGGGTCGAATATGCCGGCGGATACACCGACATGCTCGGCCAGCGCGGGCGCGGCGTGGAGGCGCGGACCGACGGACGGGAGAAGACCGCTCGCGAGCGCTCCGAGCCGCGGGAGAAGGCGCCCCGGGTCGAGGCGGCCCCGGCCCGGACGAAGCTCGGCTTCAAGGAGCAGCACGAATTGAAGACGCTGCCCGGCCGCATGGCCGAGCTGGAGGCGGGCATCGCCAAGCTGCGCGAGGTGCTGTCCGATTCCGGCCTGTACGGCCGCGACCCCGCCCGCTTCCAGAAGGCGACCGCCATGCTCGGCGCGGCGGAGGCCGAACTCGCTGCCGCGGAGGAGCGCTGGCTCACCCTGGAAATGCAGCGCGAGTCGCAGGGCGGCTGAGGGCGCAGCGGGTCCACCGGAGCGCCGACGAAGCGCTTTACCGGGCCGCGGAGGAGGGATCGTGCGTGCGGACCCTGGATCCGTGGAAAACTTTTACGCGCCGACCGGGATTAAGTTGCGAGGCTGCAACAGATTGCAGCGAAGCCGTTTTGTGACGGCTCCAAGACGGCCAACCCTGTTGCCCGTACGGCAACGCTCGACCATGGTGCCGCTGCGGACGGGAAAACCCCGCTGCAGCTTGGCCGAAACCCAACCGGGAGAGGACCAAGTACCAAGGGAATAAAGGACGGGCCCGGGCGACCACTCAGCGGTGGGCGGCCAGCCAAAACAGAAGTCCGATCCCGCGGGTCTCGAAACTTCTGGAGGGTTTATCATGAAGCTCGTCAAGAGCCTTCTCCTTGGATCGGCAGCGGGGCTGGCCGTCGTGGGTGGGGCTCAGGCCGCCGACCTGCCGGTGAAGAAGGCCGTTCCGATCGAGTACGTCCGCGTCTGCACTGCTTACGGCGCCGGCTTCTTCTACATTCCGGGCACCGATACCTGCCTGCGCGTCTCGGGCCGCGCCCGTGCCGAGTACGGCTATATCGGCAGCGACAACCGCGACATCCCTGGCGGTGGTGACCTTTCGGGCTTCACGGGCCTCGCCCGCTTCAACTTCGACGCCCGCACCCAGACCGGCTACGGCACCCTGCGCGCCTTCCTGCGCCTCGACGCCGCCAGCCGGACCGGCAACACCAAGTATTCCTCGGGCACGAACCTGCGCGGCGCCTACGCCTTCTCCGGCACCGGCCAGGACCAGCTCGGCCGCGTCCAGAACTTCATCAACGTCGACAAGGCGTTCGTGCAGTTCGCCGGCCTGACCGCCGGTCGCGCCTCCTCGTTCTTCGACTTCTACGCCCACGACTTCGAGATCATCGGCTCGTCGCTGGGTTCCGACCTGCCGTCCACCAACCTGCTCGCCTATACCCAGAAGTTCGGTGAAGGCTGGTCCGCGACGCTGTCGATGGAAGATCCGAACTACCGCAAGAACCCGCTCTACTCCGATGCGGCCAACGCGACGGGTCTGGTTCCCGGTCAGGCCGGTCTGAACAACGTGTTCACCACCGCCCCGACCCCGATCATCCTCGGCACCAACGCCGTCGGCAACGCCACGGCGGTGGCCTTCATCGACGCCGTCCAGCGCTCGCGCATGCCCGACTTCGTCGGCTCGCTGCGCTACGACGCCCCCTGGGGTTCCGCCCAGTTCTCGGCCGCCGTCAAGGATATCAACACCGGCGGCTTCATCGCCAACTCGTCGATCGGCGTTCCCGGCACCGGCGCCGTGCTGGCCGGCAACACGGCGGCGGCTCTGGCCGCCCGCGGCATCAACGCTGGCGCGCAGACTGAGTACGGCTGGGCCATCCAGGGCGGTATGAAGTTCAACCTGCCCTTCATCGCCCCCGGCGACGGCCTGTACCTCCAGGGTGCTTACGGCGAGGGTGCCTCGTTCTACACCGGCATCAACCGCTTCACCGCCGGCTACCTGAGCAACGCCTCGGTCTACGCGGGCAACCCGTTCAACCAGTACCTCTCGGACGCCATCGTCAACCCGCTGACCGGCCGCATCGAGCTGTCCAACAGCTTCACCGCGGTGGCCTCCTACCTCCACTACTGGTCGCCGGAATGGCGTTCGGCCTTCTACGCCAGCTACGGTGAGATCTGGTTCTCGCAGGGCGCCCGCCAGGCCGTCAGCCAAGCCAACGCCCTGGTCGGCGCGGCCTCGACGGTGGCTCCGCCCTCCTACCTCACCAACGCCGCCGGCTACGGCCTCAGCCCCGCCCTGCGCGACACCTACCAGGTCGTCACCGGCGCGAGCCTGATCTGGTCGCCGGTGAAGGATCTCGATATCGGCGTCGAGGGCCAGTACATCAAAACGGGCGTCAAGAACGGCCGCGTCTCCGACAGCGACAAGGGCGGGTTCGTGAACAACATCCCGACCCGCACCGTCAGCAGCGAGGACGTGTTCCAGGCTCGCTTCCGGGTGCAGCGCGACTTCTAAGTCGAAAGCGGGCGGCGGGCCGTACGCCTGCCGCCTCACTCCGTCGGTCCCCGCCCGCGCGGGAGCCGAAGACGATCAGGAACCTCCAGACCCCGGCCTCGCGGCCGGGGTTTTTTGTTGCTCCGCGCCGGACGGAAAGGCAGGAGCGAATCATGTGCCGGTCGGCGCGGCGGTGCCCGGGCGGCCCTTAAAACGCCCCGATGGAGCGGTCTTCTAGCCGCCGTCGCCGGCCGCCGAGGAGGTCGAGCCCCATGTCTTCACCTTCGTCCTCACCTTCTTCCACGCCTACGCTTCCGCCGTCACAGCCCGCGCGCGGCCGGTCACGCCTGATCCGCGTCGGGTGGCTTGCGGGCCTTCCGGTCCTGGCTCTGATCGCCGCCGCCGCCTATCTCGGCACGACGCGCGTCACCGAGCGCCTGGAGCGGCAGGCGGCGGAGATCGCCGCCGCGACCGCGGAAGGGCAGCCCGAACCCTGGCTGCGGGTCTCGATCAAGGGCCGCGACCTGACCGCCGCGGGCGAGGCGCCGGAGGCGACCCAGCGCGAGGCCGTGATCGGCCGCCTCGCTGGGATTCAGGGCCTGCGCCGCCTCGACGACCGGACCGGCGTGATCGAGGAGGCGTCTCCCTTCGTCTGGTCGGTGGAGCGTCCCGCCGCCGACCGCGTCGAGGCCAATGGCAGCCGCCCGGCCGAGGTCGGCGCGTTCGAGCTGGCACAGCGCCTGAAGCCGGCGCTCCCGCGAGACACCACCTTGAGCGACCGCGCCCGGGCGGCCCGGGGCGCGCCGCGCGACTTCCCCGACGCGGCGGCCTTCGCCGTGGAGCGGCTTCAGGATCTCACCACCGGCGCCGTCGCCACGCTCAACGACACCGTCATCTCGATCCGCGGCGAGGCGGCGAGTCTGGCCGCCTACGATGCCTTGCGCACGGCCCTGGCGAACCCGCCGCAGGGCTACACGCTCGGCACCGTCGAGATCCTGCCGCCGGTCGTCGGCGATTTCCGTTTCAGCGTCGCCCGCCGGCCGGATGGCAGCCTCGAACTGAACGGCCACGTCGCCTCGGAGGGCGCGCGCGAGGAGATCCGTGCCGCCGCCGCGGAGGCCGCGGAGGGCGCCGCCGTCGACGACCGGATGCACGAGGCCCGCGGCCTGCCGCAAGGCGTCGACGGGCCGGAATTGGCCCGATTCGTCTTCAGGCTCGCGGGGCTGCTGCACGAGGGACGCGTCGATTTCGAGGGGGCGACCGTCTCCGTCGAGGGCAACGCGCTCGATGCCGGCGCGGTCGGAGAGGCCGAGGCGCTGATGCGCGAAGGCCGCCCCGCCGGCATCGCCGCGGGCCGGGTGGCACTCACCGCCCGCCCCATCGTCCCTTACGTCCTGCGCATCCGGCGCGGCGCCGACAGCGTCACGGTGAGCGGCCATCTGCCGGATCAGGCGACCCGCGAGGCATTGCTGGCGCGCCTCAACCCGCGCTTCTTTCGCGAATCGATCCAGGATCGCACCCGGCTGGCGGCGGGCGCCCCGGCCGGGCTGGCGGCGGCGCTGGCGGCGGCGGTCGATCCGCTCTCGACGCTGGCAAGCGGCGAGTTGACGGTAACCGGCACCGATCTTCGCCTGACCGGCACCAGCCTCTACCCCGAGAGCGCCGCCCGCCTCCGCCGGGCGCTGCCGCAGGCGCTGCCCTCCGGCTGGAGCACCACGGTCTCCGTCTCGGCGGGCGAACCGGTGACCACGGCGGCTGAATCGGGTCCGTGCGGACAGCGTCTCGCCGCGCGCACCGCCGGGCATCCCCTGCGCTTCGCACCGGGCAGCACGGCCCTCGCGCCCGAATTCTACCCGGTGCTCGACGCCGTGGCGGCGCTGGCCCGCGCCTGTCCGGGCGAGCGAATCGAGGTCGTCGGCCATCTCGACCCCGCAGGCGCCAAGCCGGAGACCCGATCGGATCCGGTCACCGAGGAGGCGGCGAAAGAGACGGCCGCCAAGCCCGCCAAGGCCGACTCGAGAACCGCCAAGGAGCGGGAGGGCAAGGGCCGCAAGGGTAAGACGGAGACGAGGGACGCGGCAAAGTCCGAGCCGAAGCTCGAGCCGAAGTCCGAGCCGAAGAGCGAATCCAAGCCCGAGAAGACCGAGGCCGAGACGGCGGAGACCGGCGCCGACCTCGCCCGGGCGCGGGCACTCGCGGTGGTGGACTACCTCCAGAAGGCCGGCGTACCGCTGGAACGTGCCGCGGCCCCGACAGGGGTCGCACCGCTCTCCGACCGGCAGGGAATCGGCCTCAGCCTGCGCTCGTGACCGACCTCGCCTTCTCGCTCTGGCCCGAACTGGCGGCGGCGCTGGCACTCGGCCTCGTCGTCGGCGCGCTCACCGGCCTTCCCCGCGAACGATTCGCCCTGGCCTCCACCGCAATCCTGCTCGTCGGGCTTGCCGTCCTGGCCGGTCTCGCGGTGCTGCGGACGGTGGCCGGAGGGACCGGCCTGTGGATCGAGACGGCGGCGCTGGTGCTAGGGGCTTATCTCGCGGGCTGCGTTCTCGGCGGGCTCGGGCGCGCGGCCTCCGGCCGGCCTCTCTGACAACTCCGCCTCCTGCGCCAGTCCCCAGATCCGCTGCTTGCGGCCGACGCCGCGCAGGGCGAACTCGCCGACCGGGACGAGGCCGGCCCCGCAGCGCCGGGCGAAGGCGTCCGAGAGCAGCAGCGGTCGCTCCACCTCGTCACAGAGACGCTCGATCCGGCTCGCCTCGTTGACCGCCCGGCCGATCACCGTGAAGTCGAGGCGCCGGTCGGTGCCGACATTGCCGGACACGACGCGCCCGTAATGCAGCACGATGTCCGCCTCCAGGGGCGGCAGCCCGTCCCCGAGGCGGGCGGCGTTCAGAGCCTCGTTGCGCGCCAGCGCCTCGCGCGCCGCGTTGAGTGCCCCGGCGCAGGCCGTGCAGACCAGGGCATCCGGCTCGTCCACGGGGAAGACGGCGAGGAAGCCGTCGCCCAGGAACTTCGAAATCTCGCCGCCATGGCGCTGCACCGGCTCGCCCAGCGCATCGAAATGCTCGTCGAGCCAGCCCACCACCTTCAACGGGTCGTCGCGATCCGCCACGGTGGTGAAGCCGCGCAGGTCCGCCAGCAGGATGGCGGCGTGGACCACCGTGCTCTGCCCGCGTCGCATCTCGCCCGCGAGCACCCGCGCGCCCGTCGCCGGCCCGAGATAGGTGCTGAGCATCTCGCGCATCGTATGCGACAGGCTGAGCTTGGCCGTGACCAGGGCGATCACCTGCACCAGCCCGGCCAGGATCGCCTGCTCCGCCTCGGTGAAACCGCCGGGACGGTCGGTGGCGAACGAGATACCGACGCCCTCCATGGCGCTGCCGGGGGCGAAGGCGGCGGCATGAAGCAGGTAGTCGGTCGCGCCCTGCTGCCTCAGCTCGCCTAGGAGCGGCAGATCGGGACAGCCGTTCGAACGATCGAGCCGCCAGCGCACGAAGGAGAGGTCGTTGGCCCTCAGCCAGCCGACAGGGCTGCGGAAGAACGTATCCTCGCCCTCCGGTCCGTGCACCGTGGGAAACACCGCCGTGCCCTGCTCACGCCGCCACGCGACGCTCACCCCGCGAAAGACGGGGTCGATGACCGGCACCGCGAGGCTGAAGCGCCAGAGCGGAAGGCCCGCCGCGGCCAGCGCCTCGCAGAACTCCGTGATGATCGTTTCCGCCTCGTCCGACTCCGTCGCCCGCGCGATGAAACGGGCCTCGATGCGGCGGAGAGCAGTGTCGGAGATCGGATCCGTGGCAGCCATGTCAAACCCGACTTTACCCGCGCCCGGGACGGATCCGAAAGCGCGATGCGTGCGCGCCTGTGGGCAAAGGGCGGGATCCTGCCTTGCCCCGCGGCGCGGAACGCTTCAACCGTGCGCGGGACGGCCCAGAGACAGGACATCGACGACGTGACCGACGAGACCGCCGCGCTCGAGCGCCGATTCGCGTTCCTGGCCGAGATCGACGGGCTGAAAGCCGTGCTGCGCCAGAACCGGACCGTCGGCGAGCGCCGCCGCGAGAACTCGGCCGAGCATTCCTGGCATCTGGCGATGTTCGCCCTCGTGCTCGGCGATCACGCGCCCGGCCTCGACATGGCCCGCGTCGTCGCGATGCTGCTCGTGCACGACATCGTCGAGGTCGATGCCGGCGACGTGCCGATCCACGGCGCCTACGACGCCGCGGCCCAGGCCCTGGTCGAGCAGGCGGCGGCGGCACGGATCTTCGGCCTCCTGCCGGACGCGCAACGCGACGGCTTCCTGGCGCTCTGGAAAGAGTTCGAGGCGGTGGAGACGGCGGAGGCCCGCTTCGCCAAGGCGCTCGACCGGCTCCAGCCGCTTCTGCTCAACACGCTGACCGACGGCGGCACCTGGGCCGAGAACGGGCTCAGCGAGGCACAGGTGATGGCGCGCTACCGGCCGGTGATCGAACGCGGTATCCCCGGCCTCTGGCCCTTCGTGGAGGCGCTGGTGCGCCGCCACTATCGGGGCGGCGCTACGGCGTGACCGGCTGCGCCTCGGCGCTCACGGCGGTGCGGGCGCCGCGGGCGAGGTCGCGCTCGATCATCAGCGCGCTCTTGCCGTCGAGGCGGTTGCGGTAGACCTGCAGGTTCTCCATCACCCGCTGGACGTAGTTGCGCGTCTCGGTGAAGGGGATGCGCTCGACCCAGTCGATCGGATCGACCTCGGGCCGGCGCGGATCGCCGTAGGCATCGACCCATTTCTTCACGTTGCCGCCGCCCGCGTTGTAGGAGGCGAAGGCGAGGATGTAGGAGCCCTTCCAGTCCTCCATCAGCTCGCCGAGATGGGCCTGCCCCAGCCGCGCGTTGTAGGCGGGATCGCTGGTGAGGCGGTCGGTCTCGTAGGAGGTCGAGACGCGCTTGGCCGTGCGCTGGGCGGTGGCCGGCATCATCTGCATCAGGCCGCGGGCACCGACGCCGGACTGGGCGCGGGGATCGAACTGGCTCTCCTGCCGGGCGATGGCGAAGACCATGGCCCGCTCGACCTGCGGCACCGCGGTGAAGGTCTCGTAATCGGGGATGCCGATGGTCGGGTAGGCGTGGGTGTCCAGCGCCAGACCCCGCTGCGTGGCGAGCTTGCCGATGGAGACCAGCGCCCGCGCGTCGCGCATCTCCACCGCGGTCTCGCCGAGCGCGTTGACCTGCGCCTCCTCGGTCAGCGAGCGGGCCGCGTCGATGTAGAGCGGCAGCGCCAGATCCTTCATCTGGGCGGCGGCCAGCAGCTTGAGGCCGCGCACGAACAGACGGTCGTCGAAGGCGGCCCGCGCCGTCGGGCTCAGCTCGGCCGCCCGGCGCAGGGGCAGACTGTGCTGGCCGAGCCGGGCGCGGGCGAGCTGCCCGTAATAGGCGATCGGCTGGAGCGCGGCGCGCTCGTAGAAGCTCTTGGCCTCGGCGGACCGGCCCGCGGCCTCGGCCGCGCGGCCCTGCCAGTAAGCGGCACGCGCGAGCGAGATCGGCGTCTCGGCCACGCTCGCGGCCGAAGCGAAGTGCCGCTCGGCCGCGGCCGGATCGGCCATGAAGCGCAGCGCGATCCAGCCGGCATGGAACTCCGCCTCGATCCGCTTCTCGGAGGTGCGGGCGGAATGCGCCGCGGCCACCGCGTAGGCGGTCTTGGTATCGCCCGCATCCATCAGCTTGCGCGCGACGATCCGGCGCTCGACCCACCACGTGTCGCCGTCGGCGAGCACCTCCGGGTTGGTCGGGGCGGACAGCAGCACCTTGGCCGCCTCCGCCGCCTTGTCGGCGCGGCGGAAATACTGGGCGCGCGACAGCAGGTAGGACGAATCGTTGCGCAGCGACGGCGGCACTGCGGCGAGCGCGGCCGCCGCCCCGGCCTTGCCCTGCACCGCCCGGCGGGCGCGCACGAGGCTCGGATAGGAGCCGCCGGCGTAATCCGCCGCCCGGGCGGCCGTCGTCCAATCCTCCTTCAGAAGCGCGCGCTCCATCCGGTAGCGGTGGTCGATCACCGTGAGCACGCCGGGGAAGGCGTCGGTGACCTTGGCCTCCAGGCTGCGGCCGAAACTCTCCTCGCGCCAGAGATCGTGCACGAGGTCGGCAGCGTCCGCGTCGAGCCCGTCGGCGCGCAGGGCCAGCGCCAGGGCGAACTTGCCCGGCGCGCTCGTCGGCCGCGCGGTGGCGAAATAGGCGCGCACCACGGCCGGGCTCTTCTTCTCGGTCAGCAGCCGCTCCTCGGCGCGGCGGCGCAGCAGGGGACCCGCCGGCCAATCGGGATTGGCGCGGGTGAAGGCGACGACGCGCTCGAAGCTAATGCCGGCGCCCGCGCGGATCGCCACCCATTCGAGCAGCGCCCGCGCCGCCGGATCGGTGAAGCCGGCGGCAAGCCGGTCGCCGTCCGAGACCTTGCCCTTGCGGTAGAGGTCGATCGCCTCGCGCAGCGGGCCGAGATGGGTCTCGCCGGAAGCGACGGGACGGGCCGGATCCGGCACCTCCGGGGAGGGGGCGGCCGGCGAGACGGCCGCATCGGGCAGCGGGAAGGCGACGGGGCCGTCCGATTCGGTGGAGGCGTAGGAGGATGCCGCGGCGGGCAGCGGCTTGTCGGAGGCCGCCTCGCCCGCGCTCGGATCGAGGCGCAGGGCGTCGGCCGCGACGGGATCGGAGGCGGGGCCCTGGCCGTCGCTCGGCTGCCCGGCGGGGGCCGCGGCATCGCTGACGGGCGCGGCGGGCGCCGAGGCCGGCTGCGGGTTGCGGACCTCCACGGCGCCGGCCGGCTGCGGCAGCACGGCGGTGCCGGACAACAGGAGCCCGAGGAGCAGGGGCAGGGAGCGGGCGGGGAACGCCATGGTCATCAGACACCCCGACACGGAGGCCAAGCCTTAAGCTGGGCTCCGGTCCGTTAAGATGGCATTAACTGCGCAAGCGAAGCGTTTGCGCGCGGGCTGGGGAGGGCCTATGTCTCGCGCGTCCCGTGCGCGGCCAAGATGAGGCCGGATCCGCCGGGATATGCCAGACAGGCAAGAAGAACGGCCGGGAACGCCAGGATGACCGATACCCACGCCCGCCTCCGCGGCTCGATGACCGCGCTCGCGACCCCTTTCCGCGACGGCGAGTTCGACGAGGCGGCCTTCCGGAAATTCGTGAACTGGCAGATCGAGCAGGGCACCCACGCCCTGGTGCCGACCGGCACCACCGGCGAGAGCCCGACGCTGAGCCACAGCGAGCATGACCGCGTGGTCGAGATCTGCGTCGCCGAGGCCGCGGGCCGGGTGCCCGTGATCGCGGGCGCCGGCTCGAACTCGACGCGGGAGGCCGTCGCACGGGCCCGTCATGCGGAGAGCGTCGGCGCGGATGCGGTGCTCACCGTCACCCCCTACTACAACAAGCCGACGCAGGAGGGCATGTACGCCCACTTCAAGGCGGTGAACGACGCCGTCGGCATCCCGATCATCATCTACAACATTCCCGGCCGGTCCGTGGTCGACATGAGCGTCGATACGATGAAGCGGCTGTTCGAGTTGAAGAACATTGCCGGCGTGAAGGATGCTACGGCCAAGATCGACCGCGTCAGCCTCCAGCGGCAGGCTTTGGGTGAAGACTTCATCCAGCTTTCTGGCGAAGATGCGACGGCGCTCGGATTCAATGCCCAGGGCGGCGTCGGCTGTATCTCCGTGGTGTCGAATGTCGCGCCCCGGCTCTGCGCCGATCTTCAGGAAGCGACGCTCGCGGGCGATTACGCCAAGGCCCTGAAGATCCAGGATCGGCTGATGCCGCTGCACGTGCAGATGTTCTACGAGTCGAACCCGGTGCCGGCGAAATACGCGCTCTCGCGCCTCGGGCTGATGTCGGAAGAGGTGCGCCTGCCGCTGGTGCCGGCGACGGAAGGGTGCCGCCGCGCGGTCGATGCCGCGCTGGCCCATGCCGGCCTGATCTGATCCCTCGTCCGAAGAGGGGGCGGTTCCCATATGAGGGGACCGCCGCCGTGCGTTCGCGAACCTGAAGAAGAATGGCCCCCAAAACCGAACCCGGCCGGCGCGTCGTCGCCGACAATCGCTCCGCCCGCTTCCACTACGCGATCGAGGACACCTTCGAGGCCGGCATCGCGCTGACCGGCACCGAGGTGAAATCGCTGCGCGGCGGCAAGGCGACGATCGGAGAGTCCTATGCGGGGCCGTCCGGCAACGACCTGATGCTGTTCAATGCCTATATCCCGGAATATCTGGAGGCGAACCGCTTCAACCACGACACCAAGCGGCCGCGCCGCCTGTTGCTGCACCGCCGCCAGATCAACAAGCTGATCGGCGCCACCCAGCGCCAGGGCTACACCGTGATCCCGCTGAAGATCTACTTCAACGACAAGGGCCGGGCGAAGGTCGAACTCGGGCTCGGCAAGGGCAAGCAGCTCCACGACAAGCGTGAGAGCGTCAAGCAGCGGGATTGGCAGCGGGACAAGGCCCGGCTGATGCGCGACAAGGGCTGATCCGGCCGATCACCGATCCAGCCGGCCAACCGGCGGCGGTCCCGCCCCTCCGATCCTAACGGCGGACGGTCTTCGGGCGACGGCAGACCGCGCCTCACCGTCGCCGCGAGAGCGCCGGGCCGCAAGCGGCCCAGGCGCGGATGCTGCTGTCAGCCTTCCGCCTCGTCCTCGGACGGCGGACGGATGCCGTAGCGGCTTTCCAGACCCGGATTGGCGCGGGGCGCGCGCTCAGCGAAGTCGCGGCGAGGCCCCTCGCCGGCGGCGCGGGCAGGGCGCTCGCTCGGATCGCGGCCGATCCGGCCCGCGAGATGGGCAAGATCGATGAACTCGTCCGCCTGACGGCGCAGATCGTCGGCGATCATCGCCGGCTGGGTCTGGATCGTCGAGACGACGGAGACGCGCACGCCGCGGCGCTGGATCGCCTCCACGAGCGAGCGGAAGTCGCCGTCACCGGAGAACAGGACCATATGGTCGATATAGGGTGCGAGTTCGAGCGCATCGATGGCGAGCTCGATATCCATGTTGCCCTTGACCTTACGGCGCCCGGCGGAGTCGGTGAACTCCTTCACGGGCTTGGTCACGACGCGGTAGCCGTTATAGTCGAGCCAGTCGATCAGGGGGCGAATCGAGGAGTATTCCTGATCCTCGATCATTGCGGTGTAGTAGAAAGCGCGGATGAGATTGTCGCGGCTCTGAAAATCTTTGAGCAGACGCTTGTAATCGATATCGAACCCGAGCGCCTTGGTGGTCGCATACAAGTTTGCGCCGTCGATGAAAACTGCGGTCCGTTGCTTATCGCTCATGATTGATCCGTGTGCTGGAGCTGAAAGGTATTAGCTTAAAAATTCGAGTACGAATGCACGATGTAAAACGCGAACTCGATGCACCCCGAAATCCGGCATTCCTGAACTTTCGACTGATAACAGTCTTCGAAGTCCGGAACACGCGTTCGTTCGAACAGGCTGTGCCCGATCAACGGGGTGGCAGTGTCGGGGATCGCGGTCCGCGCAATGACGCAAGGGGCACCAGCCCCGAGCCGCCACCGTGGTGGCGGAGCAGGGAAGTTCTGTCAAGCGCGATAAAGATTTGAGGCAGAACGCACAGGGATCTATCGAAGATGATACCCCGCAACCAAAAGCTTATCCTGAAAGATCTACACCGAACCAGCGGTTGTGACGCGCCATCAGCAAGAATTAAATCATACGCTCACATACCTGAAGTTGCCAGAAATAGCGGCTTGATCTGAGTTAACTTTACGGAGACTTCGCCGCTTTCCGTTCGGTGCCGAACCGCTCCGGCTCGGCACTTGCACTTCCTCGTCAGGGCTTCGGCAGCGCCCGGCTCCCCGGCTTGACCGGAGGAATGGCGGCGAGTTCCGGGGGCAGGGCATCCGGCGAATAAGCCGGGATATCGAGGGTGACGAGGGAGACGAGCGGCAAGCCGATCTCGCCGCGCCCACCGGAGCGATCGATCAGGCAGGCCGCGCCGACCACCTCGCCGGCCTCGTCCTTCAGCGAGGCGAGGCATTCCCGGGCGGAAAGACCCGTCGTCACGATGTCCTCGACGATGACCGCGCGGCTGCCGGCGGGGATCGAGAAGCCGCGGCGCAAGGTGAAGGGTCCGCCCGGATCGCGTTCGACGAAAATCGCCTTCGCACCGAGATGGCGGGCGGTCTCGTAGCCGGGGATGATGCCGCCGATGGCCGGCGAAACGACGATGTCGATCCGCCCGAACCGCGCGGTGATGACCTCGGCCAGAGCCCGGCACAGCCGCTCGGTCCGGGCCGGATCGGAGAAGATCGTCATCTTCTGCAGGAAGGTGGGCGAGCGCAGGCCGGAACTGAGTATGAAATGCCCCTGGAGCAGCGCACCCGCCGAACGGAACTCTTCAAGAACTTCTTCCGGCGTCATGACCTACCGCTCGCCAATCCGTGATCCGCCGCTTGTTGCAGCGACGCGCGCACGGCGCAAGCCGACGCGGCGGCGGCGGTCTAGTTGCGGGCGCGCAGGACGGCCCGCGGCGGATACCGCCGTGTGCCGTAGGCGGGCGCGTCGTAGGGATCGTAGGGGTCGTATGCGCCGAACGGGAGCAGCGAGCCGAGCAGGACGCCCTCGGTCCCGCCGCGCTGGATCATCGTGCGCATACCGGGCTGCAGCTTGCTGTCATCCAGATCGTCGGGATGGGCGGGGATGAGGGGCAGCCCCTCGGTCCCGCCCCGCTGGATCATCGTCCGCATGCCGGGTTGCAGGGTCTGGGGCTGAGCCTCGGCCGCGGGCGGGACGCTCAGCACGAGGAGGGCCGCGGTGATAAGGGGAAGCTTCATCACAGATCGCTCCGGAACAGCACGTCGCGGGCGCAGCATCCCATCGACCGGCCCGATGACGGAATGACGGGTCCGTGCATCGGTTCCGGCAGGCGACCGGCGATTGTCGATCCGCCGCAACGGATCGGGCGGGCGCCTTCGACGACGAGGCCCTATCCGTTCACCCGCTCGACGCGGCTCACCGAACGCTTGCCCCTCAGATCGGCGACGATGGCTGTGAGGTGCTTCAGGTCCGGCACCGAGAGATCGATCGAGATATCCGTGAAGTCCTGGGTGCGCCGCTTCATCGAGACGTTGTCGATGTTGCCGTCGTGCTCGGCGATCACCTGGGCGATCTGCGCCAGGGTGCCGGGCTCGTTGATCGATTCGAGGGCGAGCTTGGCGGGGAAGCGCTCCTGCGAGCCCTCCACGTCCCAGCGCACGTCGAGCCAGCGCTCGGGCTCGTTGTCGAAGGCGGCGAGCGCGGCCGACTGGATCGGGTAGATCGTCACGCCGACGCCGGGCGTGAGGATGCCGACGATGCGGTCCCCCGGCACGGCACCGCCGTTCGGGGCGAAGCTCACCGGCAGGTCGCCCGCCAATCCCCGGATCGGGATGCTGCCCGAGGACGCGGTGCCGTCGGCCTCGCCCGAGAAGGTCAGCCGCATGGTCTGATCCTTGGAGCGGGTCAGGCGCCCCGCGGCCCCGTTGGCGGCCGGGCCGCCGCTGGCCCCCGGCCGGCGCTCCTCCTTGAAGTCGGGATAGACCGCCTTCACCACGTCGCCGGAGAACATCTCGCCCCGCCCGACGGCGGCGAACACGTCCTCGGTGCTGGCGCGGGCGAGCCGGGGCAGGGCGCCGCGCAGCTTCTCCTCGGAGAAGCTCTTGCCCGCCCGTTCGAAGGCGCGGTCGAGGATCTGCCGGCCGAGCCCGGCATATTGCCGCCGCACGGCGGTGCGGGTGGCGCGCCGGATCGCAGCGCGGGCCTTGCCGGTGACGACGAGCGATTCCCAGGCCGCCGGCGGCGAGGCGCCGTCGGAGCGGGCGATCTCGACCTCGTCGCCGTTGGCGAGTTCGTGCAGCAGGGGGGCGAGACGCCCGTTGATCTTGGCGCCGACTGCCGTGTTGCCGACGTCGGTGTGCACGGCATAGGCGAAGTCGATCGGCGTGGCGCCCCGCGGCAGGGCGATCAGGCGGCCCTTGGGCGTGAAGCAGAACACCTGATCCTGGAACAGCTCGAGCTTGGTATGTTCGAGGAACTCCTCCGGCGAATCGCCCTCCGCCAGGAGTTCGATGGTGCGGCGCAGCCACTGATAGGCGCCGCTCTCGGTGGCAAGCCGGGGATGGACCTCGCCCTCCGCCCCCTCCTTGCCGGCCTCCTTGTAGTGGGCATGGGCGGCGATGCCGTACTCGGCGATCTCGTCCATCTCGGCGGTGCGGATCTGAAGCTCGACGCGCTGACGCTTCGGCCCGATCACCGTGGTGTGGATCGAGCGGTAATCGTTCTGCTTCGGTGTCGAGACGTAGTCCTTGTAGCGGCCCGGCACCATCGGCCAGCTCGTATGCACCACGCCGAGCGCCGCGTAGCATTCGGCGACCGTACCGACGATCACGCGGAAGCCGACGATGTCGGACAATTGCTCGAAGGCGACGGATTTCCGCTCCATCTTCGACCAGATCGAGAACGGTTTCTTGAGACGGCCCTTCACCGCAGCGGTGATGCCGCGGGCGGCGAGCCGCGCGGTGAGGTCGTGCTCGATGCTCTCGATGACGCTGCCGGATTTCGCCGAGAGGTCTTCGAGCCGCTTGGTGATGGTGGCGTAGATTTCGGGCTTGAGGGTGCGGAAGGAGAGGTCTTCCAGCTCGTCGCGCAGCTCCTGCATACCCATGCGGCCGGCGAGCGGCGCGTAGATGTCCAGCGTCTCCTCGGCGATCCGCGCCCGCTTGTCGTCGCGCATGAAGTGGAGGGTGCGCATGTTGTGCAGGCGGTCGGCGAGCTTGACCAGCAACACCCGCACGTCCTCGGCCACCGCGAGCAGCAGCTTGCGGAAGTTCTCGCCCTGCACCGCCCGCTTCGAGACAAGATCGAGCCGCTTGAGCTTGGTCAGGCCGTCGACCAGCGCGCCGATCTCGGGTCCGAAGATCTCGCGGATCTCGTCGAGCGTGGCGGCGGTGTCCTCCACCGTGTCGTGCAGCACGGCGGCGACGATGGTCGCATCGTCGAGGCGCAGGTCGGTGAGGATCGCGGCGACTTCGAGAGGATGGGCGAAGAACGGATCGCCCGAGGCGCGCTTCTGCGTGCCGTGCGCCCGCATGGCGTAGACGTAGGCGCGGTTCAGAAGCGCCTCGTTGGCGGCCGGATTGTAGCGCTTGACCCGCTCCACGAGTTCGTACTGGCGCATCATCCGCCGAAGGATCCTGCTCTCAATCGGATAAGGGGACCCGGCCGGAAGGCCGCGGTCGAACGCCCGCCACCTTCCTGCATCGGCGGCCATTTCGCCAGACCCCGGAGGTCACGCATGGCGTCGCGGCGACAGCGCGACGGTCGCGCGTGCCCTGCACGGGCTGCACGACGGGCGAGAACGGCGAGACGAGAACGCCCGCCGCTCGGGGACCGAGGGCGGGCGCAAAAAAAGCGGGGTCGAGGGCGGAGAGAGCTTACTCGCCCTCGTCGTCCGTCTCGGTCGGCGGGGCCAGGTTCTCCAGGCCGCGCAGAAGGTCTTCCTCGCTCATGCGGTCGAACTGCACGTCCTTGTCGTCGGAGGACGACTGGGGCGCGACCGCCGCGGCAGCGGGAGAGCTGGAGAGCAGCGGCACGGTCTCGGCCTCCGGCTCGTCCACCTCGACGTATTTCTGCATCGAGTGGATGAGTTGCTCCTTGAGATCCTCCGCCGTGATGGTCTCGTCGCCGATCTCGCGCAGGGCCACGACGGGGTTCTTGTCGCGGTCGCGCTCGACGGTCAGAGGGGCGCCGGCGGCGAGCAGGCGCGCGCGGTGGCTGGCGAGCAGGACCAGCTCGAAGCGGTTCTCGACCTTCTCGATGCAGTCTTCGACGGTGACGCGAGCCATGCGAGGCGGCTCCTTCCTCAGGCGCGGATACGAACGATATGCGTGATGAACGGGCTTCCTACACCGGATGGGGCCGCGCAACAAGCGCCTGCCAAGTCGCCGCTTTCGAGCCGTCGCGCCCAACGATCGCACATATCAGGGATCGGCGATCCAGTCTGAAACAACCCTTGCTTGAAGCGCTGGGACGCGCATGCCACGACTGTTCAGTGGTCGCGCGGGAAGCGCCAAGCCGGCAAGGGGTCACGTCCGGTCAGCCGCCGGGCGTCCGGGGCGAAGGCATCGCTCGATCACAATCCAGGAGGCGTCGATGGTGTGGCTCGTTCCACGCTTTCGCGTTTCGGTGGCGTTTCGCCGTCTGCGGAGGACCAGCTTGACCCTGATCCTCCGCATTAGCATCGGCTAAGGCTGGCACCGAAAGGGGCGGGGAGGATCGCACCTCCTCGCTCCACTCTTAAGAGAATTGAGATTTCGGAGGAAAATTCAAGCCGGTACGCTGCAGGCGTTCTCCTCTGCACGTGTCTCAAGGGCGCCCGGTTGAGAATCCCTCCCGCCCGGTCCACATGGAAAGCGGTGCCGGCTCGATCCGGCGCCACTCCCGGCCGGCCTTGAACCGGCGCCAGCGGACCCGAGGATTTTTCGATGTTCATCCAGACCGAAGCCACGCCGAACCCCGCCACGCTCAAGTTCCTGCCCGGGCGCGTGGTCCTGCCCGAGGGCACCTTCGAGGCCCGCGACGCCGCGGGTGCCGAGCGCTCGCCGCTCGCCACTGCCCTGTTTTCGGTGCCCGGCGTCTCGGGCGTCTATTTCGGGCACGACTTCATCTCGGTGACCAAGGCCGACGGCGTGAACGAGTGGCCGCAGGTGAAGCCCGCCGTGCTCGGCGCGATCATGGACCACTTCCAGTCCGGCCGCCCGGTGCTGGCCGAGGGCACGGCGCTCGCCGAGGACGAGACGGAGGAGTTCTACGACGAGGCCGACCACGACACGGTCGCCACCATCAAGGATCTGCTCGAGACCCGCGTGCGCCCGGCGGTGGCGGGCGACGGCGGCGACATCACCTTCCGCGGCTATCGCGACGGCATCGTCTATCTCGAGATGAAGGGCGCCTGCTCGGGCTGTCCGTCCTCCACCGCGACCCTGCGCCAGGGCGTGCAGAACCTGTTCCGCCACTTCCTCCCCTCCGTGCGGGAAGTGCAGGCGATCTGAGTCCGGCGAAGTCGGTCTGGCGATGCGAATCGGGCACCGGCTCCGCTGGCGCCCGTGCAACACCGCCCCGCTTCCTGGGGAGCCCGGTCGCGGATGCGCTGACGCGCGGAAACATTTCGTCCTAAACTGACTCCGATGGCGGGCGCCTGTGGCCCGCCGCCGGATGGAATCGACGTTTGCGGATCCTTGCCATCGATACGGCGCTCGAAGCCTGTGCGGCTTGCGTGGCCACCGACGACAGCGACGACCTGCTCGCCGAGGAGTCGATGCCGCTCGTGCGCGGCCATGCCGAGGCGCTGCTGCCGCTGATCGAGCGGGTCATGGCCCGGGTCGAGGGTGGTTTCGAGGGGCTCGACCGCATCGCGGTCACGGTCGGACCGGGCAGCTATACCGGCCTGCGCGTCGGCCTCTCCGCCGCCCGCGCCATCGGGTTGGCCACGGGCATCCCCGTGGTCGGCGTCACCACCCTCTCCGCCCTGCTGGCGCCCCAGCTTGCCCTCAACGGTGAGGACATGGTCGCCGCCGCGATCGATGCGCGCCACGGCGCGATCTACCTCCAGTCCATGAGCGTGACGGAAGGCGCGGTGATCCCGCCCCGGCACGTCGGCCTTGCGGAGGCGGTCGGCCTCCTCGGCGGACGACGGGCAATCCTGACCGGCTCCGGCGCCCCCGCTCTCGCCGCGGCGGCGGGTGCGGCGGGCCTCACCGTCGAGGTCGCCGAAACCGGCGCGCCGCAGATCGCCTGGGTCGCCTCCCTCGGGCTCGTGGCCGATCCGGAGCAGGCGCTGCCGCGCCCCCTTTATCTGCGCGGGCCGGACGCCCAGCCGCAGGACCATGCGAGGCTCGCAAGGGCATGACGCGCACCGTCTCCCCGTTCTGGCCGCTCGACTGGTGGTCCGCGTGGTGGGACGCCTGGGGCTCCGTGCCCTACGTCGCGCCCCTGCGGGACGCGGGCCAGGCGGCCGACCTGGAAAAGCTGCACGCCACCGCCTTCGCCCGCCCCTGGGCGGCGCACGAATTCGAGCGTCTGCTGTGCGAGCGCTCCACCGAGGCGCACGCCCTGCGCCGGGGCAATGCGTTGCTCGGCTTCGTGCTGTCGCGCAAGGCGGTGGACGAGGCCGAGATTCTCACCATCGTGCTGGCGCCCTCCGCCCGCGGCGGCGGCCACAGCCGTCGGCTCTTGAGCGAGCACCTGACCGCGCTGACATTTGCCGGCATCCGCACTGTCCATCTCGAAGTCGACGAGGGCAATACGCCGGCCCTGAAGCTCTATGCCCGCCACGGCTTCCTCAAAGTCGGCGAGCGCAAGGGCTACTACCCGCTGCCCGACGGCAGCCGGGCCACGGCGCTGACCATGAGCGCGACGCTCTCGTGACACGTCGCGACAGGGCCTCAGCCTGATGACGCGCGTCGGCATCGGCCTGCGCCTGTTCGTCCAGGCGGTGGCCTTCCTCATCGTGATCGGGCCGCACTGGCTCAGCCTGCGCTTCGGCAGGGGGCGGCTCGCCGCGCACATCCCGGTGCTGTTCCACCGCCTGTTCCTGCGCCTGTTCTCGGTGCGGGTGACGCAGAGCGGCTCGCCGCCGCCGCCGGGCGAGCCGGCCCTGGTGCTTTCCAACCACGTCTCCTGGCTCGACATCGTCGCCCTCGGCTCGCTGCGCCCGCTCTCCTTCGTCGCGAAGTCGGAAATCGAGGGCTGGCCGCTGATCGGCACGCTGGCCAAGCTCCAGCGCACCGTCTTCATCGAGCGGGCCAAGCGCGCGGCGACCGCGAGCGTCAACGCGACGGTGGGTGAGCGGCTCGTGAGCGGCGACCTGATCGTGCTGTTTGCCGAAGGCACCACCGGCGACGGCCTACGGCTGCTGCCGTTCCGCTCCTCGCTGGTGGGCGCGGCCCGTGCGGCCCTCTCCGCCGAGACCGGCGGCCTCGCCCGCATCCGGCTCCAGCCCCTGGCCCTGGCCTATCCGCGCCGCAACGGCCTGCCGGTGACCCGCGCCGAGCGGCCGGAGATCGCGTGGTACGGCGACATGGACCTCGCACCGCATCTCGCCCTGTTCGCGAAGCGCGGACCCATCGACGTGCATGTGAACTGGGGTGCGCCGATCGCCTTCGAGCCCGCCACCGACCGCAAGCGCGCTACCGCCCAGGCGGAGGCCGCCGTGCGGCAGGGCCTGCGCGAAATCCGCCTCGGTGGCCCGGCGTCCCGCCCGGTCCCGGCGGCGCCGGAACCGCTCGGGGAGGGCGCCGACGTCTCGGCGCCCGGCATCGCCGCCGTGTGAGGCCTCAGGCCGGCAGCGGAAACGTCGCCGCCTGCCCGCGCACGCGGCCGTCCTCATCGATGAGCTGCCAGACGATGCCCTCGGCGATGGGGAAGCGCCGCCCGTTCTTGGCGACCCGGATGCTGGCATAGCCCGTGACGAAGCCGTCGCGGGCGACCGCGTCGAGCAGGCGCTGCCGGCTGGCCTGCTCCGGTGCCTCGGCCGAGAGGCGCGACGGCATGCCGACGAACTCATCCCAGCTGTAGCCGAAGGCCCGCTGTGCCGCCCGGTTGGCATAGACGAAGAGGGGATCGGCGCTCGTGTCGTGCGCGAGCACCGCGAAGGGCGCTGATTCGTAGAGCCAGGCCGGTCCGAGATCCAGCGCGGAGACCAGCGGACGGCCGACAAGGCGCAGGAAGCTGCCGGTCAGCAGGGCGAAGAAGCGAGGATCGTCGGCAAGGCTCATCGGTGGCTTCTACAGGATTCGGAACGGAATCGTGTCGGCGGCGGAACCGTGGTAAGGGGCCCTCGAACCGGACATCTCGGAAAGACGCCGCCCGTCAGCGGCAGGGTTTGCGACCTTGAAGAAAGCCTACGTCAAGTCCTACGGCTGCCAGATGAACGCCTACGACGCCGGCCGCATGGCCGACGTGCTGGCGGCCGAGGGCTACAGCGCGACGGAGTCGGTCGAGGAGGCCGATGTCGTCGTCCTCAACACCTGCCACATCCGCGAGAAGGCCGCCGAGAAAGTCTATTCGGAACTCGGGCGCCTGCGCGTGCTCAAGGGCGAGCGGGCCGAAAGCGGGCAGGACACCCGCATCGTGGTGGCGGGCTGCGTCGCCCAGGCGGAGGGACGCGAGATTCTCTCGCGCGCCCCGGCCGTGGACGTCGTCGTCGGCCCGCAGAGCTACCACCGCCTGCCGGACCTGCTGCGCCAGTCGCGCGAGACGCGAGTCGTCGACACCGAGTTTCCGGTCGAGGACAAGTTCGATCACCTGCCCGCCCGGCGCAACCGCGGCGTCACGGGCTTCCTCACCGTCCAGGAGGGCTGCGACAAGTTCTGCGCCTTCTGCGTCGTGCCCTACACCCGCGGTGCGGAGGTCTCGCGCTCGGTGGCGGCGGTGGTCGAGGAGGCGCGCCGCCTCGTCGAGGGCGGGGTGCGCGAGATCACGCTGATCGGCCAGAACGTCAACGCCTATCACGGCGAAGGACCCGATGGCACACCCGCGACGCTCGGGCACCTGATGGACGCGCTCGGCGCCGTGCCGGGCCTCCTGCGCCTGCGCTACACCACGAGCCATCCCAACGACTTCGCCGACGACCTCATCGCCGCCCATGCCGGCAACCCGCTGGTGATGCCCTACCTGCACCTGCCGGTGCAGTCGGGCTCGGACCGCATCCTCCACGCCATGAACCGCCGCCACACGGGCGACGCCTACCGGCGGCTGATCGAGCGCATCCGGACGGCGCGCCCCGACATCGCCCTGTCCTCGGACTTCATCGTCGGCTTCCCCGGCGAATCCGACGCCGACTTCGCCGAGACCATGCGGCTCGTTGCCGAGATCGGCTTCGCGGCGGCGTTCTCGTTCAAGTACAGCCCGCGGGCCGGCACTCCGGCGGCGGAGCGCGAGGACGCGGTGCCGGAGGCGGTGAAGACCGAGCGGCTCGCGGCCCTGCAGCAGCTTCTCGACCAGCAGCGCCACGCCTTCAACGCGGCCGCGGTCGGCACGGTCGCCGAGATCCTGGTCGAGAAGACCGGCCGGCATCCGGGGCAGGTCGCGGGCAAGACGCCGCATCTGCAGGCGGTGCAGTTCGATGCGCCGGCCTCCACCATCGGTACGCTGGTCCCGGTGCGGATCACGCGCGCGGGCTCGAACAGCCTGTTCGGCGAGGTGCTGGAGGGTGCGGCGGCGGCCGCGTGACCTATATGAGGCATACCATCATGCCGGATCTCTCGCGTGCCGATTGACGTTGCGTCCGCCCGTGGCCCTGCCGGCCGCAACAACCGCCCTTCGCCGGGGCGCCCCGGATTGTCCGAGACTGTCGAGGTCTCGCTGACCTTCGACGACAACCGCCTCGCGAGCCTCGTCTTCGGCCAGTACGACCAGAACGTCGCCCATATCGAGCGGCGGCTCGGCATCACCGGCACCGCGCTCGGCAACCACCTCGTCGTCAAGGGCACGCCCGAGGCCGCCGAGAAGGCGCGGCGCGTGTTCGAGCGGCTCTACGCCCGGGTGCAGAAGGGCGGCACGACCCTGACGCTCGGCGACGTGGACGGGGTGATCCAGGAGGTCACGGTCCAGGGCAACCTGTTCCCCTCCGCCGAAATCGTCGCCGACAACGGCCGCGAGCAGTTCGAGCAGATCGCCACGCGCAAGCGCGGCGGCGTGCGCGCCCGCAACGCGGCGCAGAGCGACTACATCAAGCTCCTGCGGGCTAACGAACTCGTTTTCGCCGAAGGCCCCGCCGGCACCGGCAAGACCTGGCTCGCCGTCGGCCACGCGGTCTCGCTGCTGGAGCAGGGCCATGCCGAGCGCCTGATCCTGTCGCGGCCCGCGGTCGAGGCCGGCGAGCGGCTCGGCTTCCTCCCCGGCGACATGCGCGAGAAGGTCGATCCGTATCTGCGCCCGATCTACGACGCGCTCTACGACTTCATGGAGGCGCGCCACGTCGATCGCGGGCTCCAGACCGGGATCATCGAGATCGCGCCGCTCGCCTTCATGCGCGGGCGCACGCTGACCAACGCCGTGGTGCTCTTGGATGAGGCGCAGAACACCACCTCGATGCAGATGAAGATGTTCCTGACGCGGCTCGGCGAGAACTCGCGCATGATCATCACGGGCGATCCGAGCCAGATCGACCTGCCGCCGGGCCAGAAATCCGGCCTCGTCGAGGCGGTGAACGTGCTCGACGGCGTCGAGGGCATCGGCCGCGTGCGCTTCCGCGATGTGGACGTGGTGCGCCACGACCTCGTGCGCCGCATCGTCACCGCCTACGAGGCCGCCTCCCACGGCGAGGCGGAGGCCGACCGCAACCCGAACCCGCGGCGCCGGCCGCTGGCGTGAGGGCCCTCCCGGAACGAATCGCGGATGTCATGCCACCGCACGGACGTTGACGGCGCCGGACCAGACCCACACATGAGCGACAACGAGATCGACATCGCCGTCGAGGATGTGCGCTGGGAACAGGCCGTCCCCGATCTGGAGGCGTTCACGCTGCGGGCGGTCGAGGCCGGACTGGCGATCCTGCCCGATTCGGCCTCCGAATCCGTCGAGGTCAGCGTCCTTCTGGCCGACGATGCCACCGTCCAGACCCTGAACCGGACCTGGCGAAACAAGGATAAGCCCACCAACGTGTTGTCATTTCCGGCAGCAGACGGGCCGCTCCAGCCCGGCATGGCGCGGCCGCTCGGCGACGTCGTTCTTGCGTATGACACGCTCCTGCGCGAGAGTGCGGAGCAGTCGAAGCCGTTCGAGCACCATTTCGCCCACCTCCTCGTCCATGGCACCCTTCACCTTCTCGGACAGGACCATGAGACCGGCGAGGCAGAGGCCGACGCCATGGAGGCGCTCGAGGTCGCCGCGCTCCGGACTCTCGGCATCCCGAATCCCTACGACGACTGACACCCGGCACTCCCGCTGCATCCAACCCAGAGACCCATGACCAACGACCGAAGTCGCGGCGCGGCCCTGGCCGCGCCAGCCGCGGACGCGGAACCGCCCCCACGCGAGGCGTGGTACGATCGTCTGCTGAACGTCTTCAACCTGCGTCCGCGCGACTCCCTTCGCACCGATATCGAGGAGGCCCTGGCCGAGCCCGATACGGGCGAAGACGCCTTCTCTCCCCTCGAACGGGCCATGCTCAAGAACGTGCTCGGCCTGCACAAGGTACGGGTGGACGACGTGATGCTGCCCCGCGCCGACATCGTGGCGGTGGCCAGCGACACGAGCCTCGGCGATCTCCTGAGGCTGTTCCGCACCGCCGGCCATTCGCGTCTGCCGGTCTACGGCGAGACCCTCGACGATCCCCGCGGCATGGTCCACATCCGCGATTTCGTGGAGTATCTCGCGACGCAGGCCGAGGCGACCCCACGCCGTCCGGCACCGCGGGTCGTGAACGACGGCGAGGCCGACGGAGAGAGCAAGCCCGCACCGCGCCCGCGCCGCACCGCTTCCGCCCGCGGGGCGCTCCGCAGCCTCGATCTCGGGAAGGTCGATCTCACCGCGACGCTCGCCTCCACCCGCATCCAGCGCCCGGTGCTGTTCGTGCCGCCCTCCATGCCGGCCATCGACCTGCTGGTGCGGATGCAGGCCACGCGCACCCACATGGCGCTAGTCATCGACGAGTATGGCGGCACCGACGGGCTGATCTCGATCGAGGATCTGATCGAGATGGTGGTCGGCGACATCGAGGACGAGCACGACGTGGCCGAGGGCCGGCTCGTCAACCGCATGGAAGGCGAGGCGGAAGCCTACATCGCCGACGCCCGCGCCGGGCTCGCGGAGGTGTCGGAGGCCACCGGCCTCGATCTCGCCGCCGCCTTCGGCGAGGTCGCCGAGGAGATCGACACGATCGGCGGTCTGGTCGTCACCCTGGCCGGGCGGGTGCCCGAGCGCGGCGAGCGGATCGCCGGGCCCGAGGACATCGAGTTCGAGGTGCTCGATGCCGATCCCCGGCGGGTGAAGCGGATCAAGCTCCAGCGCGCTCCGGCCAAGATCGGCACCGTGGTGCCGCTTGCCCTGCCGCCGCCGCGCGCGGTGCCGCACAGCTCGGCCGAACCGGATACGGCACAGGCTGCCGAAGCCGGCCGGTAACGTCACAACGGAACGAAGCGACAAGGCATGACCGCTCCGCTCGGCCGCGCGTCCGGCGCCGGATTGGGCCCGGCCGTGGCGCGGACCGGCCTTCTCGAGGCCGTCGCGCACAGGATCATCCTGAGCCAGGGCTGGGTGCGAGCGGCGATCGCCATCGCGGCCGGGGCCTGCGGTGCGCTGGCCATGCCGCCCTTCGGGCTGTTCCCGGCGCTCGTCGTCTCGCTCTGCATCGCCGTCTGGCTCATCGACGGCGCGGCGATCGGCGGTTCGGGCCGGCGCACGGTGTGGGTCTGCGCCGGGATCGGCTGGGCCTGGGGATTCGGCTTCTTCACCGCAGGCCTGTGGTGGCTCGGCGCGGCCTTCCTCGTGGAGGCGGACCAGTTCGCCTGGGCTTTGCCGCTCGGCGTCGTCGGCCTGCCCGCGGTGCTCGCCCTGTTCTTCGCCGCGGGCTTCGCCGCGGCCCGCCTCATCTGGTCGCGGGGGGCGGGCCGCATCGCGGCGCTGGCCTTCGGCCTCGCCGCCGCCGAGTGGCTGCGCGGGCACGTGCTCACGGGCTTTCCCTGGAACACCCTCGGGATGGCGCTCGGGGGCAACCTCTGGACCATGCAGGCGGCCTCGCTCGTCGGCCTCTACGGCCTCACCCTGCTCGCGGTCCTGATCGCCGCCGCCCCGGCGACGCTGGCCACCGGCGCGACGCCCCGCGGCCGGTTCGGCCCGGTGCTGGCGGCAATCGTCGCGCTCGCGGGTCTGGCGGCCTACGGCGCCGGACGCGTCCCCGCCGCGCCCGATCCGACGGTGGCGGGCGTGCGCCTGCGCCTGATCCAGCCCAACATCCCACAGGATGACAAGTTCGGCTCCGAGAATCGCGAGCGGATCGTCAGCAAGTACCTCGAACTCAGCGACCGCGCGCTCTCGCCCGACCGGACCGGCATCGCCGACGTCACCCACCTGATCTGGCCGGAATCGGCCTTTCCCTTTCTGGTCCAGCGCGACCCGGAGGCGCTCGGCCGGATCGGCGCGGCCCTGCCGGCGGGCACACAGCTCATCACCGGCGCCGCGCGGGTGCGCGAATTGCCCGAGGGCGAGCGGCTGACCCGCGAGAACGCGGTCTTCTTCAACGCGATCCTGACGATCGGCGCGGGCGGACGCTTCGGCGAGATCTACGACAAGGTCCATCTCGTGCCCTTCGGCGAGTACCTGCCGGGACCGCTCGACGCGCTCCTGCGGGCGCTGGGCCTGCGCCAGTTCGTATCGATCCCCGGCGGCTTCACCGCGGGCGACCGGGCGGGTCAGCGCATCCTCGCCGTGCCGGGCCTGCCCCCGGTCGCGGCGACGATCTGCTACGAGGCGATCTTTCCCGGTGCGATCCTGCCGCCCGAACCGTCCGAGGGTGCGCCCGCGGTGCCGGGGCTGATCCTGAACCTCACCAACGATGCATGGTTCGGCGACACGCCGGGCCCGCGCCAGCACTTCGCGCAGGCCCGGTTGCGGGCCGTGGAGGAGGGGCTTCCGCTGGTGCGCGACGCCAATTCCGGCATTTCGGCGGTGGTCGATGCCCATGGCCGGATCGTTGCGAGCCTGCCGCTGGGCGTCGAGGGCGTGCTCGATGCGAGCCTGCCGGCCCGGCTGCCCGGCCGAACCCTCTATACCAGCTTCGGCGACCTGCCCTTTGGGACCGGCCTCGTCGCCTGCCTCCTGATCGCGCTGGCCGCCCGCCGCCGGCCCTGACCGTCCCCGGACGCGGAGCCGAGGCCCTGTCGTCCCGCACCGCGTTCCGGCCGGCCGCGCAATGATCCCGAGAAGAGGCGCGGCTGTCCCGCGACATTCGAACAATCTTGGCCGTAGGATCGAGTCCCGTCATCGAGAGTTGCAACCATAACGCCTGATCCCGCCGAGCGATTTCCGGCACAGGCTCCCCTCTCGAGCGATGAGGAAACCACGATGAAGCGCATGTTCCTGGCCTCGGCCGCGCTGATCGGCGCGCTGGCCTACCTTCCGGCAAGCGCGGATGCGCGCCCGATCGGCGTCGGCGGCTCCGGCGGTCTCGGCGGCGGCAACTTCCGCAGTGCCTTGGGCGCAGGCGGTGTGACCGGCTTCGGCCGCGGCGGCGGGTTCGCCGGTGGCGGATTCCGCGGCGGCGGTGCGGGCCTCGCCGGCGGCGGCTTCCGCGGTGGCGGAGTCGGGATCGGCGGCGGCGGCTTCGCCGGTCGTCCCGGTTTCGGTGCCGGTCGCCCCGGCTTCGGCAACGGCGTCGCTGGCCGTCCCGGTTTCGGTGCCGGCCGCCCCGGCTTTGGCAACGGCGTCGCGGGCGTGCGGCCCGGCTTCGGCGGCAATCCCGGCTGGTACGGCAACCGCGGCTGGCGGAATGCCGGCTGGCATCGCCGGGGCTACGGTTACGGCGGTCTCGGGCTCGGCTTGGGGCTCGGAGCCGGGCTCGGCCTCGCTGCTGGCGGCCTTTACGGCGCCTATGGCTATCCGGGCTACGGCTACGGGTATGGCTACGACGACGGCTATTACGCGCCGGCTGGTTATTACGGCACCGAGACGGTCACCACCGGTGTCGCGCCCGGCGGTGATGACGAGCTGATTGCCGAGTGCGCCCGCCGCTTCAAGACTTACGATCCGCAGACCCAGACCTACATCGCCAAGCGCGGCGTGCGCCGCTCCTGCCCGTAAGCTCTATCCGCGGGAGCACCGAGCGGTGCTCCCGTCGCGCTGAAACGAAAAGCCCCGCCCGACCTGACGGTCGGGCGGGGCTTTTCGTTTCAGAGCATGGCGCGCGTGATCGCGGGTCTCCGGCGGACTGTGCGGAACAGGACCATCGATCCTGTTCCGCGGGCGATGTTACTCCGCGGCGACCTTCTGCGGGGCGTTGCCGCCCTCGGTGTAGGTCTCAGCCTGGAGGCGCTTGTGCGGGGCGGCGCGGCCCGGCAGCGGCGGCAGGGCCTTGGCCTTCTCCAGATCGATCCCGGCGCCCTCGGCGACGCGGCGGCCGTAATCCTCGTCGGCGTGCCAGAAGTGCCAGACCATCCGTAGCTGGATCGGCTCCGGGCACTGCTTCATGTCCGCGACGAGGTTGGCGATCAGATCCTCACGCTCCCAGTCCTCGAAGGTCCGGTAGCGGTGGCCCGCCTGGGCGTAGTCGTCCTCGGTGCGCGAGGTCTGGTAGCGGCCGAGACGCCCCTCCACCGGCTGGTGGTACTCGGTCTTCTTCGGCGCCTCGGCGAGCCCCTCGCCGAGGGTCGAGGGCTCGTAGTTGATGTGCCGGTTCTGGCCCGTGCCGTCGACGCCGTAGGTCATCTGGCCGTCGCGCTGGTTCGAGTAGACCTTCACGCCGGGCTGCGGCGCGTTGATCGGAAGCTGCAGGTAGTTGGCGCCGACGCGGTAACGCTGCGTATCCGAGTAGGACAGCGTGCGCCCCTGGAGCATCTTGTCGTCCGAGAAGTCGATGCCGTCCACGAGCACGCCGGTGCCGAAGGCCGACTGCTCCACCTCCGCGAAGAAGTTGTCCGGCACGCGGTCGAGCACCATGCGGCCGACCGGCAGCAACGGGAACTGATCCTCGGGCCAACGCTTCGTGTCGTCCAGCGGGTCGAACGAGAGGTGGTCGTTCGGGCCGTCGGGCATGATCTGCACGCAGAACTCCCACTCGGGGAAGTTGCCGGCGGAGATGTTGTCGTAGAGGTCACGGGTCGCGTGGCCGACATCCTTAGCCTGGATCTCGGACGCCTGCGCCGAGGTCAGGTTGCGGACGCCCTGCTTGGGCTGCCAGTGGAACTTGCACAGCACCGCCTCGCCCTTGTCGTTGACGAGCTTGTAGGTGTTGACGCCCGAGCCTTCCATCTCGCGGTAGTTCGCCGGGATGCCCCAGGGCGACTTCAGCCACGTCACCATGTGAATCGCTTCGGGGTGCTGCGCCACGAAGTCGAAGAAGCGCCATGCCTCCTGGCGGTTCGTCACCGGGTCCGGCTTGAACGCGTGGATCATGTCGGGGAACTTGATCGCGTCGCGGATGAAGAAGACCTTGAGGTTGTTGCCAACCAGGTCCCAGTTGCCCTCGACGGTCTTGAACTTCACCGCGAAGCCGCGCGGGTCGCGCTCCGTCTCCGGACTCTCCTTGGCACCGGCCACGGTGGAGAAGCGCACGAACATCGGCGTCTTCACGCCGGTCTCGTTGAGGACGCGGGCGCGGGTGTACTTGGAGGCCGGCTCGTCGCCGATCTTGCCGTAGGCCTCGAACCAGCCGTGGGCGCCGGCGCCGCGGGCATGCACCACGCGCTCCGGAATGCGCTCACGGTCGAAGTGGGTGATCTTCTCGATGAACTGGTAGTTCTCGAGCGTCGCGGGCCCCCGCTCGCCGACCGTGCGCGTGCTCTGGTTGTCACGGACCGGATGGCCCTGTCGGGTCGTCAGAATCGGGCGGTTCTCGCTCATGCGTCACTCTCTCCTTGGGAGGCAGGGGCTTCAGGTCGCGGCGCCGGTGGCGCCTGCACAGCCTGGAACCATTCTGTTTCGACGGTATGACCCAGGCATGACCCATTGGCAAATGCATCGTCACAAACACTGTGATAGATGCAGCCTATGAATCTTTCCGGTCTGTCCCTGCGCGATCTCGAATATGTCGTGGCTGTCGCCGACGAGGGGCATTTCGGCCGGGCCGCGGAACGCTGCAACGTGAGCCAGCCGACGCTGTCCGTGCAGGTCCGCAAACTGGAGAACGCGCTAGGGCTGACCTTGTTCGAGCGATCCAACCGTCGCGTGTTGCTCACGGTGGCAGGGCAGGGGATCGTGCGGCAGGCCCGCGTCGTGCTCGGCGAGGCCCAGCGCCTGCTGGCGCTCGCCGTCGAGGGGCGCGGCTCGCCGCTCACCGGGAGGCTGGTGCTGGCGGCGATCCAGACGCTCGGGCCCTATTATTTTCCGCTGGTCCTGCGCCTGCTGCGCCAGGAGTTTCCGCTGCTGACGCTGGCGCTCAGCGAGGCGCGCACCGCCGAAATCCTCGATGGCTTGCGCGACGGGCGCATCGACGCAGCCCTGGTCTCCCTGCCGGTGGCGGCCTCCGGGCTCACGGTCTCGCCGCTCTTCGTCGAGCCGTTCCGACTCGCCTGCCCGGCCGATCACGCCTTTGCTCAGGGCGCGCCACCGCGGGCGGAAAATCTGAACGGGCCGGACCTGCTGCTCCTCGACGAGGGCAATTGCCTGCGCGACCAGACCATCGCCGCCTGCGGCACCCTGCGGGGCGCCGGCCGCCACGCCACCAGCCTGGAGACGCTGCGCTCGATGGTGGCGGCCGGGGCCGGCTACACCCTGATCCCGGCGCTGGCGGTGCCCGCCGGGCCCGATCCGAGCGGGCTCACGGTGATGCGCCACTTCGAGGGGGAGGGGCCCGGTCGCACGGTGGCCCTGGCATGGCGCTCCAGCGATCCGCGGGCGGCGGGTCTCGCGCATCTCGCCGCCTTCTTCCGCGCCCACGCCCCGGCCGGCACCGCCGCCTGCCGGGAGGAGGAGGCCTACGGACTGCCGCCGCACGGGGAAGACCGGCGGCGGGGGCCGGACAGGCCGTCAGGCGCGCCGATGCCGCCGGCCTCACCGTGACAGTTCGGGCGGGAGGGTGTAGCGCGGGTCACGCGCGAACCTTGCCCCGCGCTCTCCTGCTCCCGAACCCGTGCCCGAACCCCGCACTCTCCTGCGCTGGACGGCGCTCCTCGCCGTCTCGGCCGCTCTCGCCTACGGCCTGAGCCGCGCGCATTTCCCCGCCGCCCTTCTCCTCGGACCGATGCTCGCCGCGATCGTCTTCGGGGTGCGCGGGGCCGGCCTCGCCTTGCCGCGCCCGCTGTTCCTGGCGGCTCAGGCGGTGATCGGCTGCCTCGTCGCCCGCTCCGCAACGACCGAGATCGCCGCGACCCTGCGCGAGGACGGCCTCATCATCCTGGCGGTCGTCGGCGTGACGGTGCTGGCCGGCGCGCTCACGGGACTGGCGCTGACGCGGCTGCGGGTCCTGCCCGGCACCACCGCGGCCTGGGGCTCGTCGCCGGGCGGGGCCGCCGCCATGGTGGCGATGGCCGAGGATTACGGCGCCGACCCGCGGCTGGTGGCCTTCATGCAATATGTGCGGGTCGCCGCCGTGGTGCTCTCGGCCTCGCTCGCCGCGCGCCTCCTCGCCGATGTCTCAGGCGCCGCCGGCGCCGCCGCGTCCGGCGAGACCTGGAGCTGGGCGGGCCTCGCCGCCACGTTCGCCGTGGCCGTCGCCGGGTTCGGCCTCGCGGCGCTGCTGCGGCTGCCCTCCGCCCCCTTGATCGGGCCGATGCTGCTCGGCGCGCTCCTGCACGCCACCGGCCTCCTCGACATCGCCCTGCCCGGACCGGTGCTCGATGCCGCCTACGCCGCGGTCGGCTGGTATGTCGGCCTGCGCTTCAACCGGCGGACCCTGGACGAGACGCTGCACGCGCTGCCGGGCGTGCTGACGGCGACCGCCGGGATCATCCTGCTCTGCGGCGTTTGGGCCTGGGCGCTGACCCACTGGCTGCCGATCGACTTCCTCACCGCCTTCCTGGCCACCAGCCCCGGCGGCCTCGACTCGGTGGCGATCATCGCCGTCGGCTCGCGCGCCGACGTCTCCTTCGTGCTGGCGGTGCAGACCCTGCGCCTGTTCGTCGTGCTGGCGATCGGCCCGATCCTCGCCAAATGGATCGCCCGGGCGGTGCCGGGAGAGACCCCGGAAAAGTCGCCGTGACCGCGCTCTACCTCGCCTTCCTCAACTCCTGGCGCGGCCTCGTCTATGGCGGGCGCACCGAGCGGGCGGTTCGGCTCGAACTCGTTCTGCTGGCGCTCGGCCTGCCCGTGGCGCTTGCCCTCGGCGGCAGCCTGTGGGTGCGGGTGGCGCTGATCGCGAGCCTTCTCCTGATGCTGGCGGCCGAACTACTCAACACCGCCGTCGAGAAGCTGTGCGACCACCTCCATCCGGGGCGGCACGAGCGGATCGGCATCGTCAAGGATCTGGCCTCGGCGGGCGCATTCCTGACCCAGGTCATCGCCGCCCTGATCTGGACGGCCGCGGTGATCGACCGCTTTTAGGCCGTCCCCGAGGGCGTGTCCCGGCTCTCCTGAAAGAGACGATGCGGGACCGGACGGCGCGGACGTCACCGCCCGGCGAAGGCCGTCAGGCGTCTTCCGGCTCGTTCCAGATCATCCAGCTGCCGCCGAACAGCGTGGCGGCGATCACGACCCAGAGGCCGGTCCGACCGACGAGATCGACCAGCCAAGCGTGAACCGCAGAAAAGCCGAGCTGGAGAACGCAGTCCAGCACGCCGAGGTACAAGGAGAGCGCCAGAAGACCGACGGCAAGAGGGCGGCTCATCGATCCTCCGTCTCCCGCCAGAGGGCCCACGCCCCCGCGAATACCATCGCCCCGATCAAGAGACGCATTCCCGTATGGCCGATCTTCTCCAGGAGCCAAGCATGAGCCGTGGAGAGACTCAAGTCCAGCATCCATCCCCACGCCGTCAGGAGCACGGCAATCGCGACGACAATGAGGATTTTGGTCCAGACCGGCATGAGATCCGCGCTAGCACGTCCGTGCAGGTCAGCCGAGCGACCACGGCGACAATCGGTCACGAGTCCTCGGAAAAATTCTGCAAAATCGGATTTAATCCGCCCGTATCCGTGGCCAATCCAATCTTAGCCGGCAGCCGATTTGCCATTATCCTACCATTTGTTGTTTTTGGACCGCATCGACGCGGCGGCTTGTTGCCAGCCTGCACGGCGCCACCTCCGAAACGAACCGGAGCCGTCATCCCTCCCTGGGCGAACGGTTTGTATCACGTATGCGTGAAGTGCCTATGGCCACGTTCTTCATCGCCGATACCCATTTCGGCGACACCCACCTCGTCGAACGACGGCGGCAGGCCTTCGCCTCGGTGGAGGCGCACGACGCGGCCTTGATCGCGCGCTGGAACGCGCGGATCGGCGCCGCGGACGAGGTGTGGCATCTCGGCGATTTCGCGGCTCATGCGAGCCGCGAGCATTGTGCCGCCGTGTTCGATCGGCTGAACGGCATCAAACGGCTGGTGCGGGGCAACCACGACAGCAACCGCGTGCTCGATCTGCCCTGGGCCGAGCCGCCGGTGGAGAGCGCCCGGATCTCGGTGCAGGACGCGGCGGGGCGGACCTGGCGGTTGTTCCTCGCGCATTACGCCCACCGCGCCTGGCCCGGCCTGTGGCGCGAGACCCGGCATCTCTATGGCCACACCCACGCGACGCTGCCCGACACCACCCGCTCCTGCGATGTCGGCGTCGATGCCTGGGATTTCTCGCCGGTGGGTCTCGCCGAGATCCTGGCTCGGCAGGATGCGGCGACGCTGGTGCCGGAGGAACTCGCTCGGCGGGACGGGGGCTGAGGGCCCGGCTCAACCCACCGCCAGCGGCATCGCCTCCACCATCGTCTCGGTGAGACCCCGCCGCTCCAGCGAGCGGCCGAGTGCCGGGGTGAGCCCGGCCCCTCCGGTGAACACGGCTCGGGCAGGCGGCGCTTCCGGGGCCTGCGCCGGCAACTCGCCGAGAAGCTGGATCACGCGACGGGCGATGGCGGGGGCCGGATCGATCCACGTGACCGGCCAGGGCGCGAGGCGCTCGAAGCGGGGCAGCAGCAGCGGGTAGTGGGTGCAGGAGAGGCACACGACATCGGTGCGTCGGCCATCCGCCTGCTCCACGAAGCAGGGCGCGATCTCGGCCAGGAGTGCGGCGTCCGATACCGGCTCGCCCGCCATCTCGGCCTCGGCGTAGCCCGCGAGGTTCTTGGAGCCCACCAGGGTCACGGCGCAATGTGCCGCGAAGTTCCGCACGAGATCGTGGGTGTAGGCCCGCGCCACCGTGCCGGGGGTCGCGAGCAGGGAGATGAGGCGGGAGCGCGTGAGCGCGGCAGCCGGCTTGATCGGCGGCACCACGCCGACGAAGGGCGTGACGAAGCGCTGGCGCAGGGCCGGCAGCACCAGGGTCGAGGCCGTGTTGCAGGCGATCACCACGAGGTCGGGGGCGTGGCAGGCCAGCAGCCGCTCCATCACCGCGATCACCCGCGACACCAGCCGCGCCTCGGTGAGGGCGCCGTAGGGAAAGGCTGCGTCGTCCGCCGCGTAGACGTAGGCCGCATCCGGCCGGGCGCGGCGCACCTGCTCCAGCACGGTGAGGCCGCCGAGGCCGGAATCGAAGACGAGAATGACCGGCTGCGCGTTCTGCGCCGGCATCGTGGCCGAAAGGGTCGCCCCTGCCATCAGATCGATCCGCATGACCGCCGCCCTGGGCTCGCGCGTCCTCGAAAGTCGGGGCGCGAGTGTCCGGCGCGGACGGTTAAGGACACCTCACTGCGGCTGCAAAAAGGCCGCGCTTCGAGGCGGGTGCGACAAGGGGTGCGACGAACAGCTTAACGGGTTCCAGCGTTGTCATACAGCATTCGGCATCTATTTCCGGCACGAAACCGAGGAAGAGATTCCAGCAATGGCAGCCGGCGCAGCAATTCTCACCCATCCTGAGAGCGGCGCGGCCTTCCCGCCGCCCCCGCTCGAAGCCCGCCCGATCAACCGCGACGCCTGGATCGCGGCCTTCCGAACCGTGCGCGACGAGACCGAGCGGCGCGCCGCCCCGCTCTCGCCGGAGGATCAGCAGATCCAGTCGATGGAGGATGCGAGCCCGACCAAGTGGCACAGGGCGCACACGACGTGGTTCTTCGAGCAGTTCCTGCTGCGCGAGCACCTGCCGGGCTACGCCATCTACGACGAGCGCCTGCACTACCTGTTCAATTCCTACTACGTGCAGGCCGGCCCGCGGCAGCCGCGCTTCATGCGCGGGATGATCACCCGGCCGACCGCTGCGGAGACCGCGGCCTACCGCGCCCATGTCGATCGCGCGGTGACGGTGTGGCTGCGCGAGACCTCAGCCGAGGCACTGGAGCGGGCGCTGCCGATCCTTGAGATCGGGCTCTACCACGAGCAGCAGCATCAGGAGTTGATGTTCACCGACATCCTCCACGCCTTCGCACAGAACCCGCTCGATCCGGTCTATGAGGCCGGCTGGTCGATGCCCAAGGCGCAGGCAGCCTCGGGCAAGGCTGCCCTCGAAAGAGGCATCACCCAGATCGGCCATGCGGGCCAGGGCTTCGCCTTCGACAACGAGAGCCCGCGCCACGACGTCCTGATGCTCGGAACCACCCTCGACCGCGGCCTCGTGACGAACCGCGACTGGCTCGGCTTCATGGCGGATGGCGGCTACGCCCGGCCCGAGCTGTGGCTCAACGAGGGCTGGCTCTGCGTCCAGCGCGAGGGCTGGGAGGCACCGGGCTACTGGCGCCGTGAGGCCGATCATTGGTCGATGATGTCGCTGGCCGGCCGCCGGGCCGTCGATCCGGCCGCGCCCGTCACTCATGTCAGCTACTACGAGGCCGATGCCTATGCCCGCTGGGCCGGCCGCGACCTGCCGACGGAGGCCGAGTGGGAGGTCGCTGCCCGCGACGGCCTGATCGACGATGCCTTCGGCCTCGTCTGGCAATGGACCCGCAGCGCCTACGGCCCCTATCCGGGCTACCGGCCGGTGGCCGGGGCACTCGGCGAATACAACGGCAAGTTCATGTCGAGCCAGTACGTGCTGCGCGGCTCCTCGGTCGCCACGCCGGAGGGGCATGCCCGGGTCGGCTACCGCAACTTCTTCTATCCGCACCAGCGCTGGCAGTTCACCGGCCTGCGCCTCGCCGACGCGCGGGCCTGATCGCTCGTCCCGTTCCCGATCATCCGCCGCTCCGGAGAAAGCCTTTGACGATCGATCCCCGCCTGACGGATTCCAGCCCCGCCGCCCCGATCACCGAGAACGGCCTGTTCCTGGCCGATGTCTGGGACGGGCTCGGCGCGAGCCCGAAGGCCTTGCCGGCCAAGTACTTCTACGACGCGGCCGGCTCCGCCCTGTTCGAAGAGATCACCGTCCTGCCGGAATACTACCCGACCCGGACCGAGCTCGGCATCCTCGACGCGCGGGGTCCGGCCATCGCCGCCCTGTTGCCGGAGGGCGCAGCACTCGTCGAGTTCGGCAGCGGCTCGACCGCCAAGCTGCGGCGCCTGCTGCGGCACCTGCCGGGCCTGTCGGCCTATCTTCCCGTCGACGTCTCGGGCGAGTTCCTGCGCGAGCAGGCCGAGACGCTGCGCGGCGACTTCCCCGGGCTCGCGGTCGAGCCGGTGGTCGCCGACTTCACCCGGCCCTTCGCCCTACCGCCGGGCTACGGTGACCGGGCGCTCGCCGGCTTCTTTCCCGGCTCGACCATCGGCAATTTCGAGCCCAACGAGGCGGCCCGCCTCCTCGACGTGTTCGGCCGTATCCTCGGGACCGGCGCGACGCTCGTGCTCGGCGTCGATCTGGTGAAGGACCGGGCGGTGCTGGAGGCAGCCTACGACGACGCGGCCGGCGTCACGGCGGCGTTCAACCTGAACCTCCTCCACCGCATCAACCGGGAACTCGACGGCGCGATCGACCCGGACAGCTTCGCGCACCGGGCGGTCTTCAACGAGGCCGCCTCGCGCATCGAGATGCATCTCGTCAGCCGCCGGGCGCAGACGGTGCGCGTCGCCGGGCGCAGCTTCAGCTTCCGTGAGGGCGAGTCGATCCACACCGAGAACAGCTACAAGTACACCCTCGACGGCTTCCGGGCGCTCGCGGCCCGCGCCGGCTGGGCATCGGTCGAGGCCTGGACCGACGCCGACGGGCTGTTCTCGGTCCATGCGCTTCGTCGCGAGGCTTAAGCTCAGCCGTCCATTGCGTCCTCGCGGTGCCCGACGAAACAATCGGGCATCGCCACAACATCGGCCGGCAATGCGGACCGATCATGGTTAACGGCAACGCTTCCCCGGGGAGGCGGATCGATCCTCACGGAGCCGTTACCATGCGCACCGTCCTCGCCGTTCTCGCCGCCACCCTCCTCGCCACCGCAGCCGACGCGCGCACCACCGATGCCGCGGGGGAAGGCCGGGCGGCCGGAACGCTGACCTGCCGCACGCGCACCGATCTCAGCCTCGTCATCGGCACGGCGCGGGTCGCGGCCTGCACCTTCGTTACGGAGGACGGCCTGCGCCAGTCCTATGCCGCGCTGCTGCCGCACCGGGAGGGCGAGGCGGACGAGCGCATCCTGACGTGGCAGGTGGTCACCGCCGACGGTCGCAGCCGTCCCGGCCTCCTCGACGGTCGCTTCAGCGGCGAGACGACGGGCGCCCTCCGCAGCCCATCGGCGCGCCTCGCCCCGCTCGATGCGGCGGGCGAGACCAGCCTGAGCCTCGCCGCGCAGGACGGCCGTACCGAGATCGGCCTGCGCTGAGCGGACGCGAGTGTCAGAGCCGGCAGGCGCCCGACAGCGCCGCGTTCTCGGCGCTGGTGAACAGCCGCGAGCGGATGTGGAAGCGCTTCTCGCGGCCGTTCTCCAGGGAGAACATGCCGCCGCGGCCGGGCACCACGTCGAGCATGATGTGGGTGTGCTTCCAGACCTCGAACTGCGAGCGCGAGATGAAGAAATCCGCCCCGCCGACCCGGCCGAGATGCACGTCGCCGTCGCCGGTGACAAAGTCGCCGACCGGATAGCACATCGGCGAGGAGCCGTCGCAGCAGCCGCCGGACTGGTGGAACATCACCGGGCCGTACTCGGCCTTCAGTTCCTCGATCAGTTCCAGCGCCGCCGGCGTCGCGGTGACCCGCAGGGGCGTCCCGGCATTGTCCGCCTGCTCGGCGGTGACGGGTTCGACGGCCTCGGCCAAAGGGCTCGCGGGCTCGCTCATGGTATCGTCTCCCTGATCGGTCTCTTGTCCTTATCTGAAGCTGCGGCAGCGGATGTCCACGCGGAGGGACACTTCGCCCGACGATAGCAGACGAAGCCCGCCCGAACCTCTCGGAACGACTTGGCCTTTCGGCCCCCCTCAGGTGGCGCCGGCGTGGTCGGCCCGACTTTTGCGACCCCTCGGCGAAACGTCAGAACGACGGAAAAATCCGCCGAGGATTCGCGATGTCTCAGCCCGCCTCCGATCTCGCCGCCCCCGCGGTGAAGACGACGTGCCCCTATTGCGGCGTCGGCTGCGGCGTGCTCGCTACACCGGACGGGCAGGGCGGTGTCGCGATCGCGGGCGATCCCGAGCATCCGGCGAATTTCGGCCGCCTCTGCTCCAAGGGCTCGGCACTGGGCGAGACCGTCGATCTGGGCGATCGGCTGCTCTCGCCGAGGGTGGACGGGAAGACCGTGACCTGGGAGGGCGCGCTCGGCGCCGTGGCCGGCGGCCTCCGGCGCATCGCCGAGCAGCACGGGCCGGATTCGATCGCCTTCTATCTCTCGGGGCAGATCCTGACCGAGGATTACTACGTCGCCAACAAGCTGGCGAAGGGCTTCCTGGGCACGCCCCACGTCGACACCAACTCGCGGCTGTGCATGTCCTCGGCGGTCGCCGCCCATCGCCGCGCCTTCGGCTCCGACACGGTGCCCGGCTGCTACGAGGATCTCGACGAGGCCGACCTGATCGTGCTCGTCGGTTCCAACGCCGCGTGGTGCCACCCGATCCTGTTCCGGCGGATGATGGATGCCCGCAAAAGCCGCGGCACCAAGATCGTCACCATCGATCCCCGCCGCACCCAGACCGGCGAGGAGGCGGACCTCCATCTCGGGCTTCAGCCCGGTACCGACACCGCCCTGTTCTCCGGCCTGCTGGTGCATCTGGCCGGCACGGCCAAGCTCGACCTGCGCTTCATCGAGGAGCACACCGCCGGCTTCGAGGGCGCCTTGGAGCGCGCCCGCCAGATCGCGCCGGACGTCGCCGCCACCGCCCGCGCCACCGGCCTCGCGGAGGCCGAGGTGCAGGCCTTCTTCGACCTGTTCGCGCGGACGAAGCGGGTCGTCACCGGCTTCAGCCAGGGGGTGAACCAGTCGGCGCAGGGCACCGACAAGGGCAACGCCATCATCAACTGCCACCTCGCCACCGGGCGGATCGGCCGGCCCGGCATGGGCCCGCTCTCGCTCACCGGCCAGCCCAACGCCATGGGCGGGCGCGAGGTCGGGGGCTTGGCCAACATGCTGGCCGCCCACATGCACTTCGCCCCCGAGGAGGTGGACCGGGTCCGCCGCTTCTGGAAGGCGCCCAACATCATCACCGGCGAGGGCATGAAGGCGGTCGCGCTGTTCGAGGCAATCGAGCGGGGGAAGATCAAGGCGCTCTGGGTGATCGGCACCAACCCGCTCGTCTCGATGCCGCGCGCCGACCAGATCCGCAAGGCGATCGAGGGGCTCGACCTCTACGTCGTCTCGGAGGCGGTCGCGACCAGCGACAGCGCCCGCGCCACCGCGAAGAAGACCGTGCTGCTGCCGGCCCTCGCCTGGGGCGAGAAGGACGGCACGGTGACCAATTCCGAGCGCCGCATCTCGCGCCAGCGCGCCTTCCTGAAGGCGCCGGGCGAGGCGCGGGCCGATTGGGCGATCCTGTGCGACGTCGCCCGCCGCCTCGGCCACGGCGAGGCCTTCGCCTATCGCTCGGCGGCCGAGATCTTCCGCGAGCACGCCGCCCTCTCGGCTTTCGAGAACGAGGGCACCCGCGACTTCGACCTCGGCGGCCTCGCCGAGATGAGCGCGCTCGCCTACGACGCGCATCTGCCGCTGCAATGGCCGGTGCCCAAGCGCGGTCCCGACGCGCGCAAGGGCCGTGCCCGGCTCTTCTCCGACGGGCGTTTCTACACCTTCGATCAACGGGCGCGCTTCGTTGCGGTGCAGCCGCCGGCGCTCGCCCAGCCCGTGACCGAGGCGCGTCCGCTCGTGCTCAACACCGGCCGCATTCGCGACCACTGGCACACGATGACCCGCACCGGCAAAAGCCAGCGCCTCTCGGCGCACCGCGCCGTACCCTTCGTCGAGGTCCATCCCGACGACGCGACGCGTTTCGGCCTGAGCGACGGCGGATTTGCCCGCGTCACCACCGATCTCGGCCAAGCGATCCTCGAAGTGACGGTGACGGACGGCGTCCTGCCGGGTTCCGTCTTCGTGCCGATGCACTGGAGCGACATGACCGCCTCGGACGGGCGTGCCGCGGCACTCGCCCGCGGCATCACCGATCCGGTCTCGGGCCAGCCCGAACTGAAGGCGACACCCGCCTCGGTCGAGGCCGTGGCCTACCGCTCCCGCGGCTACCTGCTGACGCGGGAGGCCCATGCCGCCCCCGCCGGCTGGTGGTGGGCGCGGGCGACGGTCTCCGGCGGCTCCGGCCTGCTGTTTGCCACGGGGGAGGGCTCGCGGGAGATGGCCCTGGCGATCCGCGGGATGTTCCCCGGCCACGAACTGGCGGAATACGTCGATCACGCCCGCGGCCTCTACCGCTGCGCCGTCTATCGCGAGGACCGGCTCGTCGCCGCGCTCAGCGTGGCGCCGGGCGACCGGCGGCCGGACTGGGAGATCGCCAAGGGTATCTTCGCCAGCCCCGACATCGAAGCGATCGATCGGCGCGCCCTGCTCTCCGGCCGGGCGGCGACGGCCTCGGCCGGGCCGGTGGTCTGCGCCTGCCACGGCGTCGGGCTCGACGTCATCAACGCCGCCATCGCAGCCGGAGCCGGCTCGGTCGAGGCCGTGGGTGCGGCCTGCAAGGCGGGGACGAATTGCGGCTCGTGCATCCCCGAGATCCGTAAGCTGCTGTCGCCGACGCTTGCGCGCAGCGCCGCGTAGGGGCACCTTTCCGTTTCTGCGCCTCACCCTCGCCCTCATCCTGAGGTGCTGCGAAGCAGCCTCGATGGATGAGTCCAGAGGACATGGCGGTATCTGGAGACCTTTCGTCCGAGGTCTCCGCTTCGCTCCGGCACCTCGGAATGAGGGAGGCGGGGTGGAGTCTTGAAACGAGTCGCACACGAAGCCCATGAGCACGCCCCGCCAACCCCGCGAAACCCGCGCCGGCCTCGAGCCGCTGGCGGTGCTGCCCGTCTTCGTGCCGCTCCAGGACAAGCGCGCGGTGCTCGCCGGCTCCAACGGCGGCGCTCCCTGGAAGGTGAAGCTGCTCGCCGCCGCTGGCGCCCGGGTCGATGTCTACGCCGAAGAGCCGAGCGACGAGTTGCGCGGCGTACCGGCCGAGATCGCCGCCGGCTCTGTGACCCTGCACGAGCGGCGCTGGACACCGGAGGATCTGCAAGGCGCGGCCTTCGCCATCGGTGCCATGGAGGACGAGGACGATTGCGTCGCCTTCGTCGCCGCGGCGCGCGCGGCCGGCGCCATCGTCAACGCCGTCGACCGGCCGCATCTGTGCGACGTGAAGTTCGGCGCCATCGTCAACCGCTCGCCGCTGGTCGTCGGCATCTCGACCGAGGGCGCCGCCCCGGTCTTCGGGCAGACGGTGCGGGCGCGCATCGAGGCGATGCTGCCCCGCGGCTTCAAGCACTGGGTCGCCGCCGCCCGCGATTGGCGCGAGGCGGTCTCGGCCCGCTTCCACGGCTTCTCCGAGCGTCGCGGCTTCTGGGAGCGCTTCACCGACCGCGCCTTCGCCGAGCCGGACCGTACGCCGACGGAGGCCGACCTCACCGACCTGATGGGGCAGGCCGAGGCGCTGCCCCTGGGCGGCGCGGTGACGCTCGTCGGCGCCGGTCCGGGCGACGCCGAGCTGCTGACGCTCAAGGCGCTGCGGGCCCTGCGCAACGCCGATGTGATCCTCTACGACGACCTCGTCGCGCCCGAAATCCTCGACTACGCCCGGCGCGAGGCCCGGACCATGCTGGTCGGCAAGACCGGCCACGGCCCCTCATGCCGCCAGGACGACATCAACGCGCTGATGGTCTCGCTCGCCAAGAGCGGCAAGCAGGTGGTGCGCCTGAAATCCGGTGATCCGCTGGTCTTCGGCCGGGCCGGCGAGGAGATCGAGGCCTGCGAGGCGGCAGGCATTCCCTGCACCATCGTCCCCGGCGTCAGCGCGGCGCAGGGCGCGGCGGCCTCTCTCGGCGTGTCGCTGACCCACCGCGACGCGGCCCGGCGCCTGCAATTCGTCACCGGCCACGACCGCCGCGGAGCCCTGCCCGAGGATCTGAACTGGGGAGCGCTGGCTGACAAGAGCGTCACCACGGTGGTCTACATGCCCAAGCGCACGCTGCGCGCCCTGCTGGAGCGGGCCGTCGCCGAGGGGCTGGCCCCGGAGACGCCGGCCCTCGTCGTGTTCAACGCCACCCGCGCGAAGCAGGCGACCGTAGCCGGCACCGCCGCCGACCTCGCCGACCGCATCGAGGCGTCGGAGCTGGAAGGGCCGGCCCTCCTGATGGTCGGCGAGGCCGTGCGCCGCCACAATGCTCGCAGCGCGGAGCAGGGGATGGGGATCCGGGCCGAAGCCTCCTGACGGAAAGCCATCCTGACGGAAAGCCTCCCGACGCCTTGCCGCGCCGTGCGGACTTGCCCCACGCCCCGGCTCTGTGATGTGACGGGCCGCGCCCCGACATTGCAGGCGCCCCCTCCCGGCCGATGGCGCGGGGGCCAACTCTCACGCGGCCGCCTCGCCTCGATCGGCCGCTTCGACCGTCACGCCTTCGAGGGCTCCATGCGTCCGTCCCGCAGCGTTCTCCTGCCGCTCGCCGCCTTCGTCGCCGGCCTCGTGGTGATCTCCGTCGCTCTGGTGATGACGCTGGTGCCGCAGCATCCGCAGAGCGGCCCGAGCAGCATCGGCGGGCCCTTCACCCTGGTGAACCAGGATGGGGCGACGGTGACCGAGCGCGATTTCGCCGGCAAACCCTACCTGATGTTCTTCGGCTTCACCCACTGCCCCGATGTCTGCCCGACCACGCTGCAGCAGATCAGCGACGTGCTGGCGGCGCTCGGCCCCAAGGCGGACGCGCTGAAGGTCGCCTTCGTCAGCGTCGATCCCGAACGCGACACACCCGACTCGCTCAAGACCTACCTGTCGAGCTTCGATCCGCGCATCGTCGGCCTCACCGGCAGTCCGGAGCAGGTGGCGGCCGCGGTCAAGACCTTCCGCGCCTACGCCAAGAAGGTGCCGAGCCAGGGCGGCGACTACACGATGGAACACACGGCGCTCGTCTACCTGATGGACGCCCGCAACGGCTTCGTCGGTGCGGTCAACCTGAACCGACCGGCAGCGGAGACGGCGGCCGAACTGTCGAAGCGGATCTGACGGGCCGAGCCTGACGCCGTCCCAGCGCGCCGGTGCGGGAGGTGCGGGCCAGCCCGTGCTCGGTCTTGTTCCAGCGGTGCGGATGCCGGGCCAGTTCGAACACGGCGAGCCACGCCGCGAGGCTGCCGAGGAGGAAGTAGGCCGGCAGCAGCAGCACGAGCGGCACGAGGTCGAACCACCCTCGCCGAAGGCAGCCGACAAGGCCGGGCAGACACATCGCCGCCAGCCCGGCGAGAAACACCGTCGTGGACGCCGCCCGTTTGACGACGGTGAGGCTGTCCTCGTCTTCGACGGCGTAGACCAGTTCGGCGAGGCCGCCGAGCAGCATGAAGGGATAGAACAGAGCCGAGACGACCGTGCCGGGCAGAAGCGCCAGCACGCACAGGCTCTCCGCCGCGCCGAGACGACGGTAGAGGTCGAGCGGACGCCGCCCGTGGGTGAAGCTCGTCTGCAGGAAGCCCTTCATCCAGCGTGTGCGCTGACGCAGCCATTTGCGCGGGTCGGCGAGCGCCTCTTCGAAGGTCGAGCTCGGCAGGTCGCCGACATGATATCCGGCGCGCGCCATGCGCAGACCGAGATCGGCATCCTCGGTGACGTTCCAGGCATCCCATCCATGGAGTTCGCGCAGGACGCGGGTGCGGAAATGCGTCGAGGTGCCACCGAGCGGCGTCGGCATCCGCCATGCGGACAGGGCCGGGCCGATCACGTCGAACAGGGCCGCGTACTCGATCGCGAACAGGCGCGGCAGCCAGCCGTCACCGTGATTGTCGATCACGAGGCGACCCTGGAGGCAGGCGGTCGAGACCGGCGCAGAGGCGAACATCGTCGCGGCGAGGCGCAGTTGTTCGGGCGAGATCACGTCTTCCGCATCGTAGACCACGAGGTGCTCGCCGCGGGCGAGCGGCAGGGCTGCGTTCAGCGCCCGCGGCTTGGTGCGCGGCATCCCCTTCGGCACGGTGACGATCTCGAAGCGGGCGGGGAGGGAGGCAGCCTGGAACGCGGCCGCGGTTTCGCGGTCGTCGGCCTCCAGCAGGAACTTGATGTCGAGCTTGGCCGCCGGGTAGTCGAGCCGACGCAGCGCACCGAGCAACCGCGGCACCACTTTCGCCTCCCGATAGAGCGCGACGAGGATCGTGTAGGTCGGCAGGGCCTCGTCGGTCAGGAGCACGGATCGGGTTGGGGAGACCTCCCGCCTCATCATCTCGGTGGCTCCCATCGCCGCCGCAGCGAGCCGGAATGTGAGCAGGGCGAGCATCAGACCCTGAACGAACGCGAACAGAAGGAAGCCCGACATCGTCGGCAAGCGGCTCAGCAGGATGACGAGGGCGAGACCGATCCCGACCAGCGCGAGATCGATGGCCTGAGGTCCCGGCCGGCAGGACCATTCGGGACGCCGACGCCGCAAGGCCTCGGAGGCATCCTCGGCGATGGCGGCTCCGTGCCGGGCAAACAGCGCTTGCCGCAGGGCGGTGGGCGTTGTGATCGCCGGCGGCAGCGCCAGCCGCGCCGAAGCCGCGATCAAGCCGGCCACAGCAATCCCGCGCGGCGCGGCCACGATGCGTTCGGGCGCCTCGCCGCAAGCCAGCGGTGCGGCATCGGCGGCGAAGCAGCGCGCGTGCGACACGCCCTCTGCGAGCCTCAAAGTCCCTTGGAGGAAGGATGTTTCGAGTCGGCGCGCAAGCGCACGGTAGAACACCTCCTCGGAGACGAGGCCTTCGTTGAGGAGAGCGGTGGCCGCGTCGGTGCCGCAGCGGCGAGCGATGGTCGCAGCCCGGCCCAGCGTCTCGAGGGACACGCCTTCGGTGGCGAGGAAACCGATTTCCGGCGGGAGCGGAGCCGCCCGGCTGCGGCGGCGGCGGTCGAGATCGGACAGGGGAGCGGCTCCCTGCGAGCCCGTGCCGTGCTAGGGAGAAGCATGGGCCAGAACCTCTCCGATGGCGTGTATTTCGCCAGCGCCACAACCAAAGCGTCAACCGTCCGTCGTCGGATGCAGCAGCTCTTCGGGCTGATGTTTTACCTTTTGTTAACCAGCGTTGCACAGGCGCAACAAGCGTCGGTGCCCGACCCCTCCGTCGCCATTCCGAATTTCTGGAATCCGCGGGCCCGCGGCGAGCGCATCGAGGCGCCGCAGACGGGACGGGCCGTGCGGTTCATGACCGACGACGAGTTTCCGCCGCTGCATTTCGCGGGCCCCGACGGCACGCCGACCGGCTTTGCGGTGGAGCTCGCCCGCGCGGTCTGCGAGCGGCTGACGATCACCTGCACGGTGCAGGCCCGCCGGTTCGACACGCTGCTCGACGCGCTCGCCGACAAGCAGGGCGACGTGGTGGCCGCCGCCGTGCCCCTGACCGCGGGCCTGCGCACCCGCTTCCTGGCGACCCGCCCCTATTTCCGCTGGCCGGCCCGCTTCGTCGCCCGCAAGGACCGCAGCCTGCCGGCGCCCTCGGCGACCAGTCTCGCGGCGCGCAGCGTCGGCGTCGTGGAGGCCAGCGCCCACGAGGCCTACCTGAAGGCGTTCTTTCCCAGCACGACGCGCAAGACCTTCACCGACCTCTCGGCCGCCGAGAGCGCGCTCAAGCGCGGCGAGGTCGAGTACCTGTTCGCCGATGGGTTGAGTCTCGCGCTCTGGCTGAACGGTCAGGAGGCGGAGGGCTGCTGCGCCTTCTCCGGCGGCGACTACTTGGAGAACCGCTATTTCGGCGAGGGCATCGGCTTCGTCACCCGTACCGAGGACGCGGCGCTCGCCCGCGCCCTCGACGACGCGCTGCAGCGGGTCTGGGACGACGGGAAATATGCCGAGCTTTATCTACGGTTTTTTCCGGTCAGTCCGTTCTGAGGCGGGCCCTGTCGCCGCTACTGTCGCGAAGCGGCCCCCATGCCCTAGATCTGAGAAATACATCCGGGCTCGAACGCAGGATCGAAAGGAGTGCCTGAATGCCGAAGCCGTACAGCACGACACTCGCGAAGGGGCGGCGGCCGATCAGGAACTCACACCGGTCCCATCACGGAAGCGAGTTGACCTCGGAGAGACGTCAGCAGCTCGCGCTCAACCGGTTCACCTATAGCGGCGGCTACGACGGCTTCGAGGGGCGTATGATGCTGGCTCGCATCGAGGCGGACGCAGCGGATCACAAGAAGTAGCCGCCTCGCCCCGGCATGCAGCGGCCTCCCGCTCGGATGTCAGACCCGGCAAAACCGCACGCCGGACTTTTCTCCCGCTCTCCCGAGCGGACCGAGATGGGTATCACCGAAGCCGCTGGCGTATTTCAGCCCGTACCCCAAGGCGCGGTCGAGCCCGATATGGGCCAGCCAGATGAGCGCCAGACCGGCGACCGCATAGCTTCCGAGCGCCACCGAGGCTGCCAGTAAGAGGAAGGGCGCGACACTGGTATGGGCGGCATTGTAGCTCGCCGCGCCCATCCGAGGGCCGGCCAGATAAGCGACCATGCTGAGATCGGGCAGCAGGATGAGGGCTGCCAGCAGCCACCAGGATTGACCGACCCAGGCATAGCCGACGAGGGCGCAGGTAAGTAAGGACGCCCCCTCGATCCTCAGGAGCAAGCGCGGCGCTCCGCGCACGTCACCAGCCGACATCGCACGATCCCCGCTCGAAAGCGCCGACCCTGCGGGATGCTAGGACGGCACGAGACGATTGCCCATCGCGCCCGACCGCGCGCTGTCCCTCAGCGCCGTCCGGCCGCCCGCCGCATCCCTCCGCCGCCGCGGGACAGGCCGGCATCCTCCTCGAACAGCTCGGCGAGCTTCTCCGTCATCGCGCCGCCGAGTTCCTCGGCGTCGATGATCGTGACGGCGCGGCGGTAGTAGCGCGTCACGTCGTGGCCGATGCCGATGGCGAGCAGCTCGACCGGCGAGCGCGTCTCGATCTCCTCGATCATGTAGCGCAGGTGACGCTCCAAATAGTTGCCGGGATTGACCGAGAGGGTCGAGTCGTCGACCGGCGCACCGTCGGAAATCACCATCAGGATGCGCCGCTGCTCGGGCCGCGCCAGCAGGCGCTTGTGGGCCCAGTCCAGCGCCTCGCCGTCGATGTTCTCCTTCAGCAGGCCCTCGCGCATCATCAGCCCGAGGTTCTTTCGCGCCCGCCGCCAGGGGGCGTCGGCGCTCTTGTAGATGATGTGGCGCAGGTCGTTGAGGCGGCCGGGGGAGGGCGGCTTGCCGTTGGCGAGCCACGCCTCGCGGGACTGGCCGCCCTTCCAGGCGCGGGTGGTGAAGCCGAGGATCTCGACCTTCACGCCGCAGCGCTCCAGCGTGCGGGCGAGGATGTCGGCGCAGGTCGCCGCGACGGTGATCGGCCGCCCGCGCATCGAACCGGAATTGTCGAGCAGCAGCGTGACCACAGTGTCGCGGAAATCGGTGTCCTTCTCCTGCTTGAAGGAGAGCGGCTGGAACGGATCGGTAACGACGCGGACCAAGCGGGCCGGATCGAGCTGTCCCTCTTCCAGATCGAAATCCCAAGCGCGGCTCTGCTGCGCCAGCAGCCGGCGCTGGAGGCGGTTGGCGAGGCGGCCGACCACGCCCTGGAGATGGGCGAGCTGCTTGTCGAGGTAGCTGCGCAGGCGCGTCAGCTCCTCGGCGTCGCACAGCTCCTCGGCCTCGACGATCTCGTCGAAGCGCGGATTGTAGACCTTGTAGTCGGGGCCGGTGCGCTCGTTGCCGCGCTGGCTCGGCGGGCGCCAGGATTCGGAGGCCTCCTCCGATTCCGCGTCCTCGGCCTCCTCCGGCAATTCGCCGGAGGGCGCGTCGGCGGATTCGGTGGCGCCCTCGTCGAGTTCGTCGGTGGCCTCGTCGGTCACCTCGATCTCGGCGCGGTCGCCCTGCGACTGCTCCTCGGCCTCGCCCTCGCTCGGCTGCTGCTCGTCGTCCTGGGCTTGGTTCTCGTCCTCGTCGCTCTCGTCGTCCTGATCGAGGGGCGTCTCGTCGGCCATGTCGAGGGAGGAGAGCAGGTCGCGCACCGAGCGGGCGAAGCTGCGCTGGTTCTCGATCGAGCCGAGCAGGCCGTCGAGGTTCTTGCCGGCGCGCGCCTCGATATGCTCGCGCCACAGATCGACGATCCGGGCGGCGGCGGGGGGCGGCTTCTGACCGGTCAGGCGCTCGCGCACCATCAGCGCGATGGCATCCTCCATCGGCGCATCGGCGCGATCGGTGATGTTCTCGTACTTGCCGCCGCGATGGTAGCGGTCCTCCAGCATCGCGGTGATGTTGGCGGCCACGCCGTCCAGCCGGCGTGAGCCGATCGCCTCGACACGGGCCTGCTCGACCGCATCGTAGACCGCCCGCGCCGCGGCGTTGTCGGGAGCGAGCCGACGGTGGACGCTCGTGTCGTGGCAGCCGAGGCGCAGCGCCATGGAATCGGAATGGCCGCGCAGGATCGCGGCATCCTCGGCGGTGATCCGCCGGGTCGGCTCGGGCAGCCTCGCCTTGTCGCCGATCAGCGCCGGACGGTCGCTGGCATAGGTGACCTCGATGTCCGGCCGCTTGGCGATGGCGCGCAGGCAGCCGGCCACCGAGCGCTTCAGCGGCTCGGCGCCGGGCTCCTTGCGGTCGCCGGTCTTGGGGCGGTTGGTCAGGGCCATATCTTCGCGGACGCCACCGGATCGAGTTCGAAGGCCCGGCCGGGGGATTGCCTCGAGTCCGGGAGTGCGAGCACCGTCCCCGCCGCGCGTCGGCGCGGAGACGGACGCGCGATCAGCTCAGCGCGACGTTGAGCGCGCTCTCGGGCAGCTCCTTGCCGAAGGCGCGCTGGTAGAACTCGGCCACCAAGGGCCGCTCCAGCTCGTCGCACTTGTTGAGGAAGGTCACCCGGAAGGCGAAGCCGATATCGCGGAAGATGTCGGCGTTCTCGGCCCAGGTGATGACCGTGCGCGGGCTCATGACGGTCGAAAGGTCGCCGTTCATGAAGGCGTTGCGGGTCAGATCCGCCACGCGCACCATCCGGTTGACCGTGTCGCGCCCGCCCTCGCTCTGGTAGTGCGGCGACTTCGAGAGCACGATGTCGACCTCGCGGTCGTGCGGCAGGTAGTTCAGCGTGGTCACGATCGACCAGCGGTCCATCTGGCCCTGGTTGATCTGCTGGGTGCCGTGGTAGAGGCCCGACGTATCGCCGAGGCCCACCGTGTTGGCGGTGGCGAACAGGCGGAAGGCCGGGTGCGGGCGGATGACGCGCTTCTGGTCGAGCAGCGTCAGGCGGCCGGACAGCTCCAGCACGCGCTGGATCACGAACATCACGTCGGGACGGCCGGCATCGTACTCGTCGAAGACGAGGGCGACGTTGTTCTGCAGCGCCCAGGGCAGGATGCCGTCCTGGAACGCGGTGATCTGCTTGCCGTCCTGCAGGACGATGGCGTCCTTGCCGACGAGGTCGATGCGCGAGACGTGGCTGTCGAGGTTGATCCGGATGCACGGCCAGTTCAGCCGCGCCGCCACCTGCTCGATATGCGTCGACTTGCCGGTGCCGTGATAGCCGGTGACCATCACGCGCCGGTTCCGGGCAAAGCCCGCCAGGATCGAGAGCGTGGTCTCGCGGTCGAAGATGTAATCCGGATCGAGGTCCGGCACATGCTCATCGACCTCGGAGAAGGCCGGCACCTTGAGGTCGAGGTCGATGCCGAACACCTCGCGGACGGACACCTGGCGGTCGGGCAGGGAAGCGGGCCTATCGTCGGACAGCATACGAAACCTCATCGGGGCGGCCGGGTGCGTGCGGAAACCCGCGCGACCGCGCAATTCAAGTCGTCAACTCACCTGCCGGGCAGCCCGTCGGTAAGCGGGCGGATGTCTTCCTTAATCGCCGCCCCTCGGCATCGCCAAGGGGGCTCAGCCAGAAAGAGGGCTCTGCGAGACGGAGGATCCATCCGTAGAGTCGGCTTCGCGAGGAAGCGGTATCCGAAGCATATAGGGCGCGCACGGACATTTGCTGCCCCACCCGCCGCCGAACGGACCGGCACCCGGCGCATTCCCGGCACGCATCCTTCGTGCCGGGCCGCCCCGACGGCGCTCCACGACGGTACCCGTCACCGCGCGACCCGTCAGCACATCCCGGCGGCGCGCAGCACGTCGTGGGCACGGATGATGTCGCGCAGGCGATCCTCGAAGGAGCGATCACCGCCATTGGCGTCCGGATGGAAGCGCTTCACCAGCGTCTTGTACTGCGCCTTGATCGCCGCCGTGTCGGCGTTCTCGTCCAGGCCCATCACATCGAGCGCCTTGCGCACCGCCGCCGAGTGGCGCGGGCGCTGCGGCTCCGGCGCCGCCTGCCGCCGGTTCGCGCCGCCGCCGAGGCCGTTGGCCCGCAGGATGCCGAGCGGGTCGGCATAGGCCCAGTCGCGCTCGGCCTCGGGCTTCGTGCCCTTGGCGCCGCCCTTCTCGCCCTTGCCCTCGCCGCCGGCCGCCGGGTTCACGCCCATCGACCAAGTCGGCCGATGGCCGATCATCGCGTCCTTCTGGTAGGCCTCGACCGCGGCGTCGTTCATGCCGTCGAAGTAGTTGTAGGACGCGTTGTAGGCGCGCACGTGATCGATGCAGAAGCGCCAGTACTGGCCTTCCTGCTTGCGGCCCTTGGGGGCGCGGTAGAGACCCGGATGGGCGCAGCCGGGCGCCTCGCAGGCGGCCTCGTTCGTGGCCGCAGCGGCGCCGGCACCCGTGCGCCCACCGGCCCGCGTTCCTGCCTTCGCTCCCGACTTGGGATCGTCACAGGTCGGCTTGATGCGGATGCGGTCGAACAGCGGCGAGTTGAGATCCATGACGGGCCGATTATGAGGGGCGGGCGCGCCGACGGAAAGGCCGTCGGGCCTGATGCCGCATGCGTCGTTCCGGGGTTGACGCTGATGCACCGGGACCGTGCCGGCAAAGCACGTCCGAAGCACCGCCTTCTGCAGCGAGGAAACGATGACCGGGACCCTGAAGGACTGGATCGCCGGGCGGCTCGACGCCGAACTGGCGCCGACCGCGCTGGAGGTCGTGGACGAATCGCACCTGCACGCCGGCCATGCCGGCGCCCGGCCGGAGGGGGAGACCCATTTCCGGCTCGATGTCGTCTCGGCGGCGTTCGAGGGAAAGAGCCGGGTCGAGCGTCACAGACTCGTCAACGGGCTCCTCGACGACGCTTTTAAACGCGGCCTGCACGCTCTCGCGGTGCGCGCCCGCACGCCGGGCGAGGCGGGCTGAGGCCCGCGGGCTCCGGACGGGGAGGGCGGGTTCCGTGGCGCTCCGCTGCACGCCGCAGATCGAGATCGACGAGGCCGAGATCGAGGAGAGCTTCGTGCGCGCCTCGGGTCCGGGCGGGCAGAACGTCAACAAGCTGTCCACGGCCGTGCAGCTCCGCTTCGACGTGCGCCGCTCGCGCAGCCTGCCGGATGCGGTGGCGGTGCGGCTGATGCGGCTGGCCGGCCGGCGCCTGACGGGGGAGGGGGTGCTCGTCATCACCGCCCAGCGCTTCCGCACGCAGGAGCGCAACCGGGCCGATGCCCGCGAGCGGCTGGCAGAGATGGTGGCGGAAGCCGCGGTGCCGCCGACGCCGCGACGCGCCACCCGGCCGACGCTCGCCTCGAAGAAGCGGCGTCTCGACGAGAAGAGCCGCCGCAGCAGCGTCAAGCGGCTGCGCGGCGGCCCGGGCGATGAGGGTTAGATGATGGGCGGGTGACGGTTCACGTCGCGGCGGGAACCGTCGCTGTCGGCTTCGCCTCCGGATGCGCGTCGGGCTGCGGGGCGGCGACGCCCGAGACGTAGGGCGTGTCCTTGAGCAGGATCGTCATGACGAGCGACACCAGTGCCAGGAGAGCCGCGAAGCCGGCCGGGAACAGGAAGGCCCGCTCGCCGTACCAGCCATGCAGGAAGCCGCCGACCACGGCGCCGGTGCTCAGCGCGCCCCAGAGCGGCGCCTGAAGCCAGAACGAGGGCGCCGGCTTGTGCAGGATCAGGTTGGCCACGCCCGCGCCGAAGCGCACCACCGTGCCGGTGACGTAGGTGAGGGCGAGGCTGCGGCCCGCCTCGTCCTGAAGCGTCGCGTTCTGGATGCCGAGCGCCAGCACGATCGGATAGGCGTGGAGCGGGAAGGCCGTGGTGCCGAACGGCGCGAACAGGCCGATGGCGAACAGAACCGCCTGGATGATCAGCAGGACCGAGAGACGAAAGCGCCCGGCCCAGGCGGCGATCAACGTGCCGATGCAGGCACCGAAGCAGAACAAGGCGATGACGCTGGCGAACCGGGTCGTGCCGTCCCAATCGAGGCCGGAGACGGCCACGCCGAAGCGCGTGGTGTTGCCGCTCATGAACGACATGAAGAGCTGGGAGAACTCGAGAAAGCCGATCGAATCGGCCGCGCCCGCGATGCCGGCCAACATCAGCGCGATCGGCACCCGCGTGACAGGACTTGCTGGAAAAGACTTGTTCGACTCGTCAGCCATTGGTTCCCCTGATTTTGCTCCGCAACACAACGGTATTACGGCTATCCGGTTGCGTCCATTGCACCAGTTTTGATCAAGTGTTTGTGCAGGATTAGAATCCGTCCGGGCACGTCTGACTTCTTTTGGCGCCGAATCGCCGCCGGGCGCATCTCGGCGATGGCCAGGCCGGCCGTCCCGGCCGCCGCGCGCAGGTAGGTGTCGGCGTGGGCGTAGCGTCCGTCCTCGCCGAGGACGATGCCCGGCTCCCCCGCTTCCGGCGACTGGACGGTGAAGGCGAAGAGCCCACCGGGCCGCAGCGCGCGGGCGACGGCGGACAGCGCCGAAGCCAGATCTCCCAGATAGATAAAGACGTCCGCCGCCACGATCAGGTCGGCGGCACCCGCCGGCTCACCGGCGAGGAAAGCGACGAGGTCGGCCTCGGCGAGGCGGGCGTAGAGGCCGGTGCGGCGGGCGAGCGCCAGCATCGCCGGGGAGAGGTCGCAGCCGGCCAGCCGCCCGGCGCGACCCGCGAGTGCACGGGCCATAAGCCCGGTGCCGCAGCCGAGATCGAGCACGTTCGGGAAGTGTTGCGCCGCACAAGACGGATTCCAGGCGCCAAGCGCATCGAGCGCCGCGATCATCATCTCCGGGCCGCGATAGCCGAGTTCGTCCACCAGATGCCGCTCGAAGCGCGGGGCGTAGCCGTCGAACAGCGCCCGGACATAGGCCGGGCTGATCGCCGCGAGGGCGTCGCCGCCGCCGAGCGCGGCCCGGTGCAGGCGGCTGCCCAGCGCATCCTCCGGGTCGAGCCCGAGCGCCCGCTCGAACGCCGCGAGCGCCGCCTGCCGATCCGCCTCGTCGCGGCTGCGGCCGAACAGGACTTCCCGCGCCCGGCCGAGCAGGAACCAGGCGGGGGCGTAGTCCGGGGCGATGTCGATCGCCTGTTCCGCCATCTCCGCGGCCCCCGCGGGGTCGTCCTCGGCGAGGCAGGCCTCGGCATAGGCGTAGCGGCGGTCGGCGAGGAGGTCGCCGGAGGAGCGCTGGCGTGACATCGTGAGTTGGCGGCGATGAGAAACGAACCGCCCTATATCCCGGCCGATGTCGCAACGCGCCTCCGATCTCCTCACCCTGACCCGCGAGGGCCTGTATTGCCCGCTCGGGCGCTTCCACGTCGATCCGACGCGGCCCGTCGAGCGGGCGCTGATCACCCACGGCCATGCCGACCACGCCCGCGCCGGGCACAGCACCGTGCTGGCCACGCCTGAGACGCTGCGGATCATGGCCGTGCGCTACGGCGAGGATTTCTGCCGATCCCGCCAGGAGGCCCGGCTGGGGGAGTGGATGCGCATCGGCGACGTCACCGTGTTCTTCGCCCCCGCCGGCCACGTGCTCGGCTCGGCGCAGATCGCCATCGAGCGCGAGGGCCAGCGGATCGTCGTCTCGGGCGACTACAAGCGCGCCCCCGATCCGACCTGCCTGCCCTTCGAGGTCGTGCCCTGCGACGTCTTCATCACCGAGGCGACCTTCGGCCTGCCGGTCTTCCGCCATCCCGATACGCGGGGCGAAGTGCGCAAGCTGATCGAGTCGGTGACGCTGTTTCCCGAGCGCGCCCACATCGTCGGCGCCTACGCGCTCGGCAAGGCGCAGCGGGTGATGGCGCTGCTGCGGGAAGAGGGCTGGGACCGGCCGATCCACCTGCACGGGGCGATGGAGAAGCTGACCGAGCTGTACAAGCGCGAGGGCGTGCCGCTCGGCGAGACGCCGAAGGTGGTGGCCGCGGACCGGAAGGATCTGCACGGCGCCATCGTGCTGTGTCCGCCCTCGTCGATCCAGGATCTCTGGTCGCGGAAATTCCCCGATCCCGTCACCGCCTTCGCCTCGGGCTGGATGCGGGTGCGCGCCCGCGCCCGGCAGAAGGGCGTCGAGCTGCCACTGGTGATCTCCGACCATTCCGACTGGCCGGACCTGTGCCGCACGATCCGCGACACCGGCGCCGAGGAGGTCTGGGTCACCCATGGCCAGGAGGATGCGCTGGTGCATTGGTGCGGCACGCAAGGGATCCGCGCCAAGCCGCTGCACCTGCTGGGTTACGGCGATGACGGCGAAGCCGAGCCCGATCCGGGACAGGATCCGAAGATGGAGGAGGCGTCGGCATGAACGACTTCGCCCATCTCCTCGACCGCCTCGCCTACGAGCCGCGCCGCAACGCCAAGCTGCGCCTGCTCCAGGACTTCTTCGCGGGCACGCCCGATCCCGAGCGCGGCTGGGCGCTGGCCGCCATGACCGGCGGGCTGACCTTCCGCGAGGCCAAGCCGGCCCTGATCCGCGCCCTGGTGGAGGAGCGGGTCGATCCGGTGCTGTTCTCGCTCTCGCACAACTACGTCGGTGATCTCGCGGAGACGACGGCGCTGATCTGGCCGGGGCCGGAACAGGATCCGCCCCCCTCCGCGCGCGAGGGTTCCCCCGGCCTCGGCCACAACAACCCGCCCCCATCGGTCCCCACCCTCGCCGAGGTGGTCGAAACCCTGGCCACCACCCCGAAGCGCGCCCTGCCGCAGTATCTCACGCGCTGGCTCGACGCCCTCGACGAGACCGGGCGCTGGGCGCTCCTCAAGCTCGTCACCGGCAACCTGCGCGTCGGCGTCTCGGCCCGGCTCGCCAAGACCGCGGTCGGCGCGCTCGGCGGCCACGAGGCGGATGCGGTGGAGGAGGTCTGGCACGGGCTGAAGCCGCCCTATACCGAGCTGTTCGCCTGGGTGGAGGGCCGGGGCGAGCGGCCCGAGAGCCGGAACCCGGCCCCCTTCCGTCCACCGATGCTCTCCCATCCGGTCGAGGAATTCGAAGACCTCGACAAGCTCGAGCCCGAAGCCTTCTCGGCCGAGTGGAAGTGGGACGGCATCCGCGTCCAGCTCGCGGGCGGGCGCGACAATCAGGGACGCCAGGTCCAAAAGATCTACTCCCGCACCGGCGAGGACATTTCCGACGCCTTCCCCGATCTCGCCGAGGCGATCACCTTCGACGGCGCAATCGACGGCGAGTTGCTGATCCTGCGGGAAGGCCGGGTGCAGAGCTTCAACGTGCTGCAGCAGCGGCTCAACCGGAAGGCGGTGACGGGTAAGCTGCTCGACGAGTTCCCCGCCCATGTCCGCGCCTACGACGTGCTCTCGGCCGAGGGCGAGGATCTGCGCGGCCTGCCCTTCGCCGAGCGGCGGCCGCGGTTGGAGGCCCTGGTGCGGCGGCTCGACCATGCCCGCATCGACCTCTCGCCGCTCGTCCCCTTCGCGACCTGGGACGACGTGGCGGCGGCCCGCGCCGATCCGGCCTCCGCAGGCGCCGGCGCCGATGCCGACGCCATCGAGGGCGTGATGCTCAAGCGGCTCAACAGTCCCTACCTGCCCGGCCGGCCGAAGGGCCCGTGGTGGAAGTGGAAGCGCGAGCCCTACGTGGTCGATGCGGTGATGATGTACGCCCAGCGCGGCCACGGGAAGCGCTCGTCCTTCTACTCGGACTACACCTTCGGCTGCTGGCGCGAGAGCGCGGAGGGCGAGGAGCTGGTGCCGGTGGGCAAGGCCTATCACGGCTTCACCGACGCCGAGCTGCAGAAGCTCGACCGCTATGTCCGCAACCACACGACGAAGCGCTTCGGCCCGGTGCGCGAGGTCGCCTACGGCCGCGATGCCGGCCTCGTGCTGGAGATCGCCTTCGAGGGCGTGCAGCGCTCGACCCGGCACAAATCCGGCGTGGCGATGCGCTTCCCCCGTGTCAGCCGCATCCGCTGGGACAAGCCCGCGGCGGAGGCCGACCGGGTCGAGGTGCTGGAGCGGATCCTGGCCCGCGGCGAGCGCGAGGTCGCGCCGGGGGCGGCGATGGAGGCATCGGAATGAGGCAGGCGGGCAGACATGCGGGGAAGATCGGGCCGCTCGAGGGGTTTTCGGCCGGTGATGTGACCCGGCAGGCGAGCGCACGGGTGACGGTCGCCACCCCCGGCCAGGGCTTCACCGACATCACCGAGGCGGTGGCGGCCTTCGTCGCCGAGAGCGGCCTCCGCACCGGCCTCGTCAGCCTGTTCTGCCGACACACCTCGGCCTCGCTGACGATCCAGGAGAATGCCGACCCGGACGTGCGCGTCGATCTGATGACCGCGCTCGACGGTTTCGCGCCCCGCCATGGGCAGTACGTCCACGGCATGGAGGGGCCGGACGACATGCCGGCGCATATCCGCACGATGCTGACCGATTCGGGTCTCACGGTCCCGGTGCAGGGCGGACGCCTCGCGCTCGGCACGTGGCAGGGGATCTACCTGATCGAGCACCGTGACCGGGGGCACCGGCGCGAGATCGTGCTGCACGCCGCCGGCGCCTGACCCGCTTCAGCGCCGGATCAGGACCACGCCGCCGACCAGCAAGGCGACGCCGATCAGGCGCGGTCCGTCGAGAGGGCGCTGGGCGAGCCCCATCCAGCCGAAATGGTCGAAGGCAATCGAGGCGAGCATCTGCCCGGCCACGAGCAGGGCGATGAAGGCCGCAGCGCCGAGCTGCGGCACGAGGACGGTGGCGAGGCCGATGAAGAGCGCGCCGAAGACGCCGCCGCTCCAGGCCCACCACGGCACCCGCGCCGCCACGCTCGCGGAGGGCAGCGGATCGCGCAGCGCCAGGATGAGCAGCGTCATGCAGGCAAGGCCCACGGCGTAGCTGACGAAGCCGGCCCACGCCGCCGAACCGAGATCCGCCCGCAGGCGCGTGTTCAACACCTGCTGGACGACGATGCTGACACCCGACGCAACGGTGAGAAGAGAGGGAACCAGGAGACGGAGCATCGGCCCTCGGTGTCATGGAGCGGGCCGGTCGAACGGCCGGTGGGATACGGCAGGGTCATTGACACCATTGGAGGGCCATGCCGTCAAATGCCCGTGGCGGCGCATTCCATGCGAATGAGGCATGATGAACCCGGCTCATCTCGACCTGTTCCGCGCCGTACTGCGCTACGGCGGCATGACGCGAGCGGCGGCGGCCCTGGGTATCGGCCAACCGCATGTCAGCCGCACCATCGCCGGGCTCGAAGCCGAACTCGGATTTGCGCTGTTCGTGCGCGGCCACGGCGCCGCGCTGCCGACGCGGGAGGGCGAGGCCTTCGCCCGCGAGGTCGAGCGGAGCTATGCCGGGCTCGACCTCTTGCGCGAGGCCGGGCACCGGATCCGCGATCTCGGCACCGGCCCGTTGCGCGTCGCCTGCCAGCCTTCCCTCGCCGCCGGCCTGCTGCCCCGCGCCATCCGCGCGTGGAGCGCGGACAATCCCGGCATCCATGTCGCGGTGCATGTGCCGGGCCCGGAGACGATCTGGTCCTGGACGGCATCGGGGCAGTGCGACATCGGCCTCGTGCGGCCGCAGCCGGACCGGGACGGGATCGTCAGCGAACCCTTCCTGGCGATGGATGCGGTCTGCGCACTGCCCCGCGGGCATGTCCTGGCGGGTCGGGCGACGATCACCCCCGCCGATCTCGCGGACGCCCCGTTGATCGCGGGCGCGCGGGGCCTGTTTCAGGACAGGGTCGAGGCGGCCTTCGCAGGCGCGGGGATCACGCCCCGCATCGCCTTCACGGCACAGTACACGGCCGCGCGCTGTGCGCTCGTGGCCGAAGGCCTGGGGATCGCCATCGTCGATCCGCTGCCCGCGCGGATCCTCGTCGGCCTGCCGATCGTGCTGCGGCCCTTCCGGCCGCGCCTGCCGATCGAGACCGTGATGATCCACCCGGCGGGCCGTCCCCCGGGACGGATCACCGAGCGGCTGATGGATCACCTCAGGGCGCAGCGGGACGCCCTGAGGGATGCGCCTTGATCCGGCTCAGCGGTCGCGCAGCAGCAGGTACAGCGCGTGGATCGAGCCCGGCAGGTAGAACAGCAGGCAGAGCAGGATGTTGAAGAGGAATTGGATCCCGATCCCGTTCGTCATCAGCACCGAGATCGGCGGTAGGAAGAACGCGATCAGGATCTTGATGAGAGTCGACAAGGAGAACTCCGGTTCGCTCACTGCAGTCGGGCGTTGAACGAAAGCGGAGCGGTTGGGTTCCGTGCGGGGCGGCCTTCCCGGAGGGCGACCGCCCCAAGGGTCAGGCCGCCTGCTTCAGCGCGTCGTAGAAGCGGCCACCGGATTCGGCCATCGCCAGGAGGTTGTCCGGCGGGCTGAAGCGGGGGCCGTGCTTGGCTTCGAGCGCACGGGCCAGTTCCACGAAGGCACCGGCCCCCATGAAGTCGATGTAGGACAGCGCGCCGCCGGTGAACGGGGCGAAGCCGAAGCCGAGGATCGAGCCGACATCCGCCTCGCGCGGGTCGGTCACCACGCCCTCCTGCACCGTGCGGGCGGCTTCCAGCGCCTGCACCACGAGGAAGCGGTGCTTCAGCTCCTCCACGTCGATGTCGTCGGGGTCGAGCCGGTTCGGCTGGATCTCGGCGAGACCCGGCCAGAGCTTCTTCTGGCCGCCCTCGGGATAGTCGTAGAAGCCGCGCTTGTTCTTGCGCCCGAGCCTTCCATGCGTCTCGACCATGGCGACGAGGAGCCGCTTCTGATCCGGATCGACGGCGCCCTCGCCGAGCTGCGCCTCGGTCGCCCGCATGATCTTGAGGCCGAGATCGAGCGCCACCTCGTCGTTGAGCGAGAGCGGGCCGACCGGCATGCCGGCCATCCGCGCCACGTTCTCGATCATCGCCGGGGGGACGCCCTCGGCGAGCATCTTATGGCCCTCCTTGATGTAGGCCAGCACGCAGCGGTTGGCGAAGAAGCCGCGGGAATCGTTGACGACGATGCCGGTCTTCTTGATCGCCCGCACGTAGTCGAGGGCCGTGGCGACGGCGCGGTCGCCGGTCTGGTTGCCGCGGATCACCTCGACGAGCAGCATCTTCTCCACCGGCGAGAAGAAGTGGATGCCGACGAATTGCTCCGGCCGCTTCGAGGTCTGGGCCAGCCCCGAGATCGGCAGGGTCGAGGTGTTGGAGGCGAAGATCGCGTGCTCCGGCAGCGCGGCTTCCACTCGGGCGATCACCTCGGCCTTGACCCTCGGATCCTCGAACACCGCCTCGATCACGAGGTCGCATTCGGAGAGCGCGGCATAGTCGGGCGTCGCGGTGATGCGGGCGAGCAGCGCATCGCGGTCGGCGGTCTTGGCCTTGCCGCGGTTGATCTGCCCGGTGATGAGCTTGTGGCAATGCGCCTTGCCGGCCTCGGCCGCCTCCTGATCGCGGTCGATCAGCACGACCTCCATCCCGGCCAGCGCGCTGACATAGGCGATGCCCGCGCCCATGAAGCCGGCGCCGATGACGCCGACCTTGCCGACCTTCGTCGGCTCCACGTCTTTCGGCCGACGGGCGCCCTTGTTGATCTCGCCCATGGAGATGAACAGCGTCCGGATCATCGCCTGCGCCTCCTTGGTGCGCAGGATGTGGGCGAAGTAGCGGCTCTCGACCTTGAGGCCGAGATCCATCGGCAGTTGCAGGCCTTCGTAGACCGAGGCCAGGATCGCCTTGGCGGCCGGATAGTTGTCGTGGGTCTCGCGGCGGTAGATCGCGTTGGCCGGCGGCCAGATCATCATGCCGGCGGGCGAGTAGACCTTGCCGGACGGCGCCTTGAACTTCGGAACGTCCCAGGGTGCCACCGCCGAGCCGCCTTCGCGGATCCAGGCTTTCGCCCGCTCGACGATCTCGGCCGCCGGCGCCACCGCGTGGGCGAGCCCCATGTTCTTGGCCATGAGTGGGCGAATCTGCTCGCCCTTGAACAGCATCTGCAGCGCGTCGCCGGTCTGCATCAGCCGCGCCACCCGCTGGGTGCCGCCGCCGCCGGGGAACAGGCCGACCTTGATCTCGGGTAGGCCGACGCGGGTCTTGTCGTCGTCGGCCAGCACCCGGTGATGGCAGGCGAGCGCCAGCTCGAAGGCCCCGCCGAGGCAGAGGCCGTGCACCGCCGCGGCGAAGGGCTTGCCGCAGGTTTCGAGCTTGCGGAACACGAGGCTGAGGCGCCGCGATTCCTCGAAGAAGTGGCGCATGGCCACATCCTCGCCCTCGGCCGCCTTGAGGCGCTCGTACTCGGCGCCGAGCCCCTGGAGCATGGTGAGGTCGGCACCGCCGGAGAAGTTGGACTTACCGGACGCGATCACGCAGCCCTTGATCGCCTCGTCGGCGACGACCGCGTCGACGATCCGCTCCAGCTCCGCCATCACCTCCATGGTGATGACATTCATCGAGCGGCCGGGCATGTCCCAGGTCGCGAGCGCAATGCCGTCGGCATCGGTCTCGAAGCGGAAATTCTCGGTGGCGGTCATCGCGGAACCTCGAAGGAAAAAAGCCTGGCCGTATCGGAATCTTAAGGGGACGGGCCCGTCATGGGGGGTGCAACCGGCGCGCGATCCGCCCCGGCCCCTCACGCCAGCCTTCGAACAGCCCATGATGACGGACGCCCGACCGCGCCCCGCCTGCCGAGCCTGCCGCGACGGGGCGGATCTCGACTTCGCCTTCACCATGGCCTTCCAGCCCATCGTCGACGTCGCCAACCGGCGAGTCTGGGGCTACGAAGCGCTGGTGCGCGGGCCGGGCGGCGAGTCGGCCGGCTCGATCCTGTCGCGGGTCACCGACGAGACGCTGTACCGCTTCGATCAGGCCGCCCGGGTCAAGGCGATCGAACTGGCCGGCCGGCTGTTCCCGCCGGGCGGCGACACCAAGCTGTCGATCAACTTCATGCCCAACGCGGTCTACGAGCCGGCGGCCTGCATCCGCGCCTCGCTGGAGGCCGCCCGCCGCGTCGGCTTCGACAACGGCCGCCTGAATTTCGAGTTCACCGAGAACGAGCGCTTCCACGATGTCGCCCATGTCCAGCGCATCGTCGCCGAGTACCGGCGGCAGGGCTTCCTCACGGCGCTCGACGATTTCGGCGCGGGCTATGCGGGCCTCGGCCTGCTCGCCAACTTCCGCCCGAACCTGATCAAGATCGACATGGATCTGGTGCGCGGCCTCGACGCGGATGCCGGGCGCCGTACCATCGTCGGCGGCATCAACCAGATCGCGCGGGCGCTGGGCGTCGCGGTGATCGCCGAGGGCATCGAGACGGCGGCCGAGGCCGCGGCGCTGCACGGCCTCGGCATCGATCTGCTGCAGGGCTACCACTTCGCCCGTCCGGCGCTGGAAGCCCTGCCGCCGGTCGCCGGCTTCGCGGCCGACGGCGCGACGGCCAAGCGCGTCGCCTGACGCCCTCCGCCCGAAGCTCTCCGCCGCGCCGCGCATCCTCACGCCTCCGCCCGGTTACTTGGCGGGGGTCGGCGCAGGGGTCGGCATGCCGCCGGGCAGGCCGCCCGGAGCGCCGCCGGTCTGGTCGCTGGCGGCCGCGAGCGTCAGCATGTTCAGGAGCCGCGTCACCACCGCCTGCGACAGCAGGTTCACCTCCGACTTCGGGTCGGCATTGACGGCCTGGAACTTCTGGTAGGTCTTGTCGTCGTAGATCTTGTCGAGTTCCTTCAGCTCGTCGAGGCTGAACTTGTCGGCATACTGCTTGGACAGGCCGTCGAGCAGCTCCTTGCGCTGCTTGTCGAACTCGGCCTTGGCCTCCTTGCGCACCTTCTCGGCCTTGCCCTCGGGCATGGTGGAGACGGTCTTCTCCAGCGCGCCGCCGAAGCCGGTATCGAGGTTCTTCAGAACCGTCTTCTCGGTCAGCTTGGTGGCGACGGCGAGCTTGTCCGCATTGTCGTCGGCCCGCGCCGCGAGCGGCAGGGCCAGCACGGCGGCGAGGCACAGGACGGCTTTCGTGGTCTTCATCGTGGCGTTGCTCCCATTGGTGTTCTGGGACCGCACCCGGTCGAAAGGGCGCGGCGTGGGAGGCCCTTAGCAGCGTTTGCGCAGCGATGGCAGGGCAGGGCGGCGGGCGTGACGCCGCCCGGCGATCACACCCGCTCGATGATCGTGGCGGTGCCCATACCGGCGCCGATGCACAGGGTGACGAGCGCCCGTTCCTTGCCGGTGCGCTCCAACTCGTCGAGCACGGTGCCGAGGATCATCGCCCCGGTGGCGCCGAGCGGGTGGCCCATGGCGATGGCACCGCCGTTGACGTTCACCCGCGCCGGGTCGAGGTCGAAGGCCTGGTGGAAGCGCAGGACCACGGAGGCGAAGGCCTCGTTGATCTCGAACAGGTCGATGTCGGACAGCTCCATCCCGGCCCGCGCCAGCACCTTCTTCGTGACATCGACCGGGCCGGTCAGCATCAGCGCCGGATCGGAGCCGATATTGGCGAACGCCCGGATGCGGGCCCGCGGCCGGAGGCCCGCCGCATCGCCGGCCTCGCGCGAGCCGATCAGCACCGCGGCCGCCCCGTCGACGATCCCGGAGGAATTGCCGGCGTGATGGACATGCTCCACCGCCTCGACATCCGGATGGGCATCGACGGCCACCGCGTCGAAGCCGCCCATCTGGCCCATCTGCACGAAGGAGGCCTTCAGGCTCGCCAGCGACTGCATGTCGGTGGTCGGCCGCATGTGCTCGTCGCGGTCGAGCAGGGTGATGCCGTTGATGTCGCGCACCGGTACGACGGAATTCCGGAACAGGCCCTCGTCCCACGACTTGGCCGAGCGCTTCTGCGACTCGACGGCGTAGGCGTCGCAATCGTCGCGGGAGAAACCGTACTTGGTGGCGATGAGGTCGGCCGAGACGCCCTGCGGCATGAAGTAGGATTTGACGGCGATCGCCGGATCGACCGGCCAGGCGCCGCCGGAGGCGCCGAGGCCGATGCGGCTCATCGATTCGACGCCGCCGCCCACCGTGAGGTCGTGCTGGCCGGCCATGACCTGCGCCGCGGCGAAGTTGATGGCGTCGAGGCCCGACGCGCAGAAGCGGTTGATCTGCACGCCGGGGACATGGGTACCGTAATCGGCCACGAGCGCCGCCGCGCGGGCGATGTCGCCGCCGGCCTCGCCGACGGGATCGACACAGCCGAGCACCACGTCGTCCACGGCCCGGGTGTCGAGATTGTTGCGGTCCTTCAGGGCGCGCAAAGCCGTCTCGGCGAGGCGCAGCGCCGTCACCTCGTGCAGCGAACCGTCCGGCTTGCCGCGGCCGCGTGGGGTGCGGACGTGATCGTAGATGTAGGCCTCGGGCATCGTACGCTTCCTCGTCTTCCCGGTCGCCAGCGCCGCAGGATACCCCTCTCCCAGCTCGGGGGATCGGGGTTCCGGGCAGCGTTTAAAACGCCTCGGCCGGCAGCGCCATGGTGGTCTCGGCGCCGGCCTTGATCCGCGCGAGGCGCAGGCTCGTCTCCGGCAGCATCCGCTCCATGAAGAAGCGGCCGAGCACGAGCTTGGCGTCCATCCGCTCGACGTCGGCCCCCTCGGCCTTCCGGGCGAGCGCCGCCCGCGCGATCTTGCCCCACATGTAGCCCAGCACGACCTGCCCGAGGAGGTGCATCAGGTCGGTGGCGGCGGCGCCGGCGTTGTCGGGCTTCGAGAAGGCGTTCTGCATCAGCCACATCACCGCGGCCTGGAGGTCATCGAGCGCGGGCTGGAGCGGGGCGGTGAAGGGCTTCATCGCCTCGTCCTCGCCGTGGTCCTTGATGAAGGTCTGCACCTCGGTGAGGAACGCCATCATCGCCCGGCCGCCGTCCTTGGGCAGCTTGCGGCCGATCAGATCCATCGCCTGGATGCCGTTGGCGCCCTCGTAGATCATGGCGATGCGGGCATCGCGCACGAACTGCGACATGCCCCATTCCTCGACATAGCCGTGGCCGCCGAACATCTGCTGCGCCTCGACCGCGTTGGCGAAGCCCCGGTCGGTCAGCACGCCCTTCACCACGGGGGTCATCAGGCCGAGCATGTCGTCGGCCGCCTGCCTCTGCCCGGCATCCGGCGAGCGGTGGGCGATATCGGAATTGAGCGCGGTCCAGAGGATCAGCGCGCGGGCCGCCTCGTTGAAGGCGCGGATCTGCATCAGGGTGCGGCGCACGTCCGGGTGGACGATGATCGGGTCGGCGGCCTTGTCCGGAGCCTTGGCCCCGGTCAGCGCGCGGCCCTGGAGGCGCTCGCGGGCATAGGCCACCGCGTTCTGGTAGGCCGCCTCGGACTGGCCGAGCCCCTGGACGCCGACGGCCAGCCGCGCTTCGTTCATCATCACGAACATGGCCGCGAGACCACGGTTCTCCTGGCCCACGAGCCAGCCCTTCGCCCCGTCGTAGTTCATCACGCAGGTGGCGTTGCCGTGGATGCCCATCTTGTGCTCGAGGGAGCCGCAGGAGACCGGGTTGCGGTCCCCGAGCGAGCCGTCCTCGTTCACGAGGAACTTCGGCACCACGAAGAGCGAGATGCCCTTGGTGCCCGAGGGCGCGCCCTCGATCCGGGCGATGACGAGGTGAACGATGTTCTCCGACAGGTCGTGCTCGCCCGCCGAGATGAAGATCTTGGTGCCGGTGAGGCTGTAGGAGCCGTCGCCGTTCGGCACCGCCTTGGTCTTGAGGAGCCCCAGATCCGTGCCGCAATGCGGCTCGGTGAGGTTCATGGTGCCGGTCCAGGCGCCCTCGACCATCTTCGGCAGATAGGTCGCCTTCTGCGCCTCGGAGCCGTGGACGAGGAGCGCCGCGATCGCCCCCTGCGTCAGGCCGGGATACATGCCCAAAGCGAGGTTTGCGCCGGAGATGAATTCCTGCATCGCCGTGTTGAGCACGTGCGGCAGGCCCTGGCCGCCGAACTCTTCCGGCACCGAGAGGCCCATCCAGCCGCCCGCGGCATAGGCGTCGTAGGCCGCCTTGAAGCCCTTCGGCGTGGCGACGCTGCCGTCCCCGCGGCGGGTACAGCCCTCCTGATCGCCGGACAGGTTCAGCGGCGCGAAGACTTCGGCGGTGAGCTTGCCACCCTCGCCCAGCACCGCCTCGACCACGTCCGGGGAGGCTTCCGCGAAGCCCGGCAGGTTGTCGTAGCGATGGATCGCGAGAACGTCGTTGAGGAGGAACAGGGTGTCCTCGACCGGGGCCCGGTAGCTCGGCATCGCGTCAGCCTCCCGCATCCTTTTGAGGTGGGCCGGCCCGATACGACCGGTGCCGATCCTCGATAGTTCACATGTAAACTATCCCGCCGCGGCTCCGCAAGGGCCGGCCGGGCCGCTGCCCACAGGCGGCCCATCACGGCTCGAGGTGGCTGGCGGGCCACCGAAGCGCCGCTCTGTCCGCGCGTCCCGGAAAAGTGCGCCGCCTTCGAGCGCATTCTTAACCGGCCATTTACCAAGAATGGAAAAGGTCGGCCCTGTCCGATCCGCACGCCGCCGCGCCTCGCCCCCTTGCGAACCGGCCGGGGGACGGACGCCGGAAGCCGCCGACTTCGGATCTCCGCGAGATGAAACAGACTGCCCCGATCAGCCTCGACAGCTTCGACCCGGAGGTGCTCGCGGCTGCCCGCGAGGTCGCCCGGCGGGCGGGGGTGCCGCTGGAGACCTGGATCGCCTCGGTGGCTGCGCCCACCCCGTCGAAGCCGGCGCCGCGCCGCCGACGCTCGGACGCCGCGCCACCATCCACCAAGACAGCGAACAAGCCGGCGGCCACGGGCACGGAGCCGGTGCGGCAGGTCGGAGGACGGGCGGCGGAACCGGCCTCCGCGTCCGACCCCGGCGCGGCGGCCCCACAGCACAAGCGCCGCGAATCCTCCTCTGCTCCGGCGGCCGAGGCCTCGGCGATGGCCTCGCTCGAAGCCTCGCTCGGCGCGATGATGCGGCGGCTCGACGCCCTCGACCACTCGATCAGCGCGGAACGCGAAGCGTCCAAGGCCGATGCGGCGCGGATGGCCGGCGACATCGAGCGCAGGATGGGCGAACTGGCCGGACAACTGAACACCCCGCGACCGCTGGGCCGGCGCGGGCGCCCGCTCGCCAGCGAGGTCCGCGACGCCGTCGCCGAGGTGCGACGCCGCCAGCGCGAGCTGGAGGAGGGGATCGCCGAGTGGAACGCCGACACCGCCGTTGACGCCGCCGACGCCGCCGCCGGGCGGCAGGACGACGGACCGGTGCGGACGGAGATGCAGGCCGATACCGTCTCCGGCGCGATACCGTCGGCGGCGATCGCCGAGCTGCAGCGCGAGACGAGCCGGCTGCGCGACACGCTCGGCGGCCTCGCCACCGGCCGCGACGTGGGCGAGCTGGAGCAGACCATGCACGCCGTCGCCAGCGACCTCCGGCGGGCACGCGACCCGCGCGAAGTCGCCGCCATCGCCGCGCCGATCGAGCTGATGCGCGTCCAGGTGGAGCGGCTGGCCGAGGACGTGGCCGACAACGTCCATGCTCGCGTCGCGGGCGAGGTGGAGCGCCTGGCCTTCAAGGTCGACGAGGTTCTTTCCGGCGCCCTGTCGGGTCCGGCCGACCAGAGCGCCCTCGAAAGCGTCTTCCGCGAACTCGACGAGATCCGCCGCCTCGTGGCCGCCTTGGCGGGACCGGAGCGGATTCAGAGCCTTGCCCAGGGCGTGCAGGCCATCAGCACCCAGATCGCGCAGCTCCAGCGGGACGAGGATGCGGGGCTCGCCGCCATCAAGCCGCTGCTGGAGGAGATCCGCGGCGAGCTGAAGGCGCCCGCCGCCGCCCAGGAGCTTCCCGGCGCGCTGCTCGGCCGGTTCGAGGCGCTGGCCGACCGGCTCGACCGGGCCGAGGCCGGTTCCGTCGGCGACCTGATCGAGCGGCTCGAAGCGGTGGCCGAGAAGGTCGATCGCGTCAGCGCGGGCGGCAGCGGCCTCGATGCCCTGGAGCGCCATGTCCTCGCCCTGGCGAGCCGGCTCGACGCCCCGCGCACCGCCGATCCGGCCGTGGCGCGCCTCGAACGCTCCATGGGCGACCTGCTCGCCCAGGTCGCGGCCCTGCGCGACGGCGCCGGTCTGGACGCCGCCGTCGAGCGCGCCGTCCGCGAGGCCGTGTCGGGCTCGGCTGGCCCGCTCGCGGCGGCCGGCGGCGAGGTTGAGCTGCTGCGGGCCGATCTCGCCGAGATCCGCGCCCACCAGAAGGGTTCGGACCAGCGCCTCCAATCGACCATGGAGGGTGTGCAATCGGTGCTGATGCGGCTGAGCGAGCAGCTCGACCGGACCATGACCTCCGCCGCCGCGCTCACCGCGGGCGCTCCGCAGGAGCACGCCCCCGCCGCGCCGCCGCGGAGCGAGCGCATCGCCCAGGAGCGCCCGGCCGCTCCGAAGACGGCCGCCCCGAAGACGGCCGGCCAGCCGCTGGGCCGGCCGCACCAGACCCCGAAGCCCGACGCCGCGGCCCCGTCGCAGGCGAACCGCATGTCCGAGGAGCTGCTGGAGCCCGGCGCCGGCCGGCCCGCGGCCGGGCGCCCGGCCGCGCCGGAGGCGGGATCCTCCGCCGGCAGCGCCGACATCAAGACGAGCTTCATCGCCGCGGCGCGGCGCGCAGCCCAGGCGGCCCAGGCCGAAACCGCCGCCGAGACCCCGCTGACGGCGCGCTTACGCGACAAGGTCGCCCCGGCCGCCCGCGTGCCGGGCGCTGCGGGCGCGGAGGCGACGCCGCTCTCGCGGCTCCGCGGCGCCCTCGACGGCCGCCGCCGCACGCTGCTGCTCGGGCTCGCCGCCGTAGTGCTGGCGCTCGGCGCCTACCAAGCCTTCCTCGCCGGCAAGAGCACGCCGGCCGGCGAAGCCGCCGCGCCGGAAAGCCCCACGGTGGCGAGCACCGCCCCGGCTGCCTCCGAGGGCGGCACTACGCGCAGCGCGGAGGCCAAGACCGAGCCTGGTTCGGAGCCGGCGTCGGCCGCGCCTGCGGAGGCTTCGGCCGAGGCGCCGGCTCGGGCCAATCCCCCGGCGGTGCCGGCCGACCCGGCGACGACGCAATCCATCGCCGACGCGAAATCCCCGGTGGCCAAGCGCGGGCTACCCCAGGTCGCCGGCATGGCCGCCCTGGGTTCGGACCTCGCCCCCCTGCCGCCGGGCCTGGCCAAGCTCAAGCAGGATGCCCTCGACGGCGACGGCGCCGCGGTCTGGGAGATCGCGTCCCGCGAGGCCGAGGGCCGCGGCGTGACGCGCGACCTCGCGCTCGCCGCCAAGCTCTACGAGAAGCTTGCGACGGCCGGCTACGGACCGGCCCAGTTCAAGACCGGCAATGCCTACGAGAAGGGTTCCGGCGTGGTCCGGGACATCGAGAAGGCGAAGGTCTGGTACGGCCGCGCGGCGGATCAGGGCAACATCCGCGCGATGCACAACCTCGCGGTCCTGCACGCGGAGAATCCGGCGGCCAACGGCCGGCCGGATTTCGCGAGCGCCGCGAACGCCTTCCGCCGGGCCGCGGAGCACGGTGTGCGCGACAGCCAGTACAATCTGGCCGTTCTCTACGCCCGCGGACTCGGCGTCGAGCAGAACCTCGTCCAATCCTATCTCTGGTTCTCCGCCGCCGCGGCGCAGGGCGATCAGGAGGCCGGCCGCAAGCGCGACGAGGTCGCCACCAAGCTCTCGCCGAAGGATCTCACCGAGGCCAAAACCCTCGCCTCCGGTTTCCGGGCGCGGGCCGCCGATCCGGCCGCGAACGAGGCGCCGTCGCCGAAAGCCACCGCCGCGGCGCCGATGTCCCTGATGGGCGCGCCGTCTCCGGGCCTGCCGAACGCCCCGTCCCACGCGGCGCAGAAGCGGGTCGGGGTGTAACAGCGCCTCGAGACGCTCCGGCCGCCCGCGATCCGCGGCGGTCCGCGAGAGACACCGGAGCCCGCGCCACACGCCCGGGATCTCACGACGTGCAGCCAGGCCGCGCCCCGGACAGGGACGCGGCCTGTTGTCGTTCCCGCCGCGCTGAGGCCGTGACCGGCGTCTGCTGTGACGGCGGATCCACCTCGACTGGCGCGGTTCGAAGCGCCCCCGGCCGGCTCCATCGCAGGCACCGCCCCAGGCCCCAGGGCATGGCCGCCGAACATAAAGTTCAGCCGACACCCGGCCTTGCTGCTATTCGAGCCTTACGTCCAAGAAACAGATCTAATCCCAACAAAATTATAAATAGTTCGTGGGATTAAAATTTATCGCATTATTGTGCTCAAACACACTTTTATCCGCAGATTTGCATGTTACTTGTGCTATTGCTTCGAAATTAATCGATGTATGAACACGAGAGGAGCACAACATGCTGCGTTTCGCGTCATTCGCCTCGGCTGTCCTGTTCGCGGTCGCGACGGCGGCGACCCCGGTCTCGGCTCAGTCGGCCCGGTCGAAGAAGGGCACTTGGTCCGCGCTTCCGTCGCAGGTCGTGCCGCCGGCCCCGCCGCGCGTCGCCAATGGCGGCTTCGGCGCGCTTCCCCTGGCGGTGGGCGGCCCCTCGGGCTACTGCGACATCGTGGTGAAGCGCGGCGGCGGCAATCCGACCCAGGACATGACCGGCTCGATCGGCCACGCGAAGAGCTATCAGGCCGGCGGCGGCGGCCCGGCCCGTCAGCGGGTCTGCTCCCGCTGAGATCCTGATTTCGTGAAGACCAATCCGGCGCTCCTCCATCGAGGGGCGCCGCAGCGCGACGGACCAGGGCCTCAGACGAGGGGCGCCGTCTCCGCCTGACGCACCGGCTTCTCCATCCCCGGCTTCTCGTAGGCCGCGACGTCGAAATCGTCGCCCGGGATGCGCACGAGGAAGCGCTCGGCCATCTCGAACATCAGGATGTCGGGGCGCACCCGCTCGACGTAACCCCAGTCGATGCTCGACGACCAGACGAAATGCATCTCGCGGAACGTCTCGGCGAGGAAGCTCGTCAGCATGATCGGCGCGAAATGCGCGTAGGAATCCCCGAACAGCACCAGGGTGCGCGGGTCGGCCTGGGGGGAAGGATTCCGGTAGATGACATGGGCGCCGACATGCAGGTCGCCCGCCTTTCCCGCCGCCTCGTAGGATTCGACCAGCGGGCTGGCATAGGCGCGCGACGCGTCGCGGTGCACCGCCCAGTTCACCACCGTCTCCCGCGGCCGCCCCGGCAGCTTGTCGCCGAGATCCCACAGCCCGTCATGGGGGAAGCGCGGGCGCTCGGCGATGTCGGGCGGGGCCACCGCGCCGCAGGCCCGCAGCAGCGCCCGGTAGCCGACCAGGCAGCCCTCGTAGGTCCAGTGCGAATCGGTGCGTCGGTAGAGCGGCGCGCCGTCGTCGCGGGCGGCGCGCAGGGGCGCCACGAGATCGACGAAGCCGCCCATCCGGTCGAGGCGCCGGGCGAGCCGGCGGGCCGGCGACAGGCGCGGGTCGTAATCGAGATCGAGGGTGCGGTCGTCGTAGATCGACAGCTTTTCCGGCACGATGGTGTGGACGTAGCGGATGCCGAGCGCCTGCGCCCGGGCGGCGCGCGCCTCGATCAGCCGCGCCCAGCGGCGCAGATGCCACCAGCCGGCGAGCGAGCGCCGGTATTGCAGGAGCACCCCGTTGGTGCCCCCGATCAGGAACAGCCACCCGTCGCGTCCCTGGTGGATGATCTCTCTGTTCCTGCGGGCCATGCCCGTCTCCTAGCCGCAGTGCCGCCGGCTGAACAGCGCAGCCGCACCACAGCGCGTCGGCTGGATACACGCGCCCGCCGCACCATCTTGCTCGAACCGCGCCGGACGACCGGCCTGACCTTGAGAGTCCGAAGCGTTGCCCGAGCCCGCCCCGCTGATCCTGACGCTGCAGATGGACGAGGCGGCCTTCGCCACCTTCGACGGCTTGAGGCGGCGGCATTTCCCCGAGGCGCTGAACCACATCCCCGCCCACGCCACGCTGTTCCACCACCTGCCGGGCGACAACGCGGCGGGCGTGACCGAGGCGGTGACCGCGCTGGCCCGGTCGGAGGCTTTGCCGGAGGTCGCCGTGACGGGGGTGCGCTTCACCGGGCGCGGCGTCGCCTACGCGCTGGAATCGGAGGCCCTGTCCGCCTTCCGCGGTCGGGTCGCGGCGGCGTTCCGCGATGATCTGACGGCCCAGGATCGGCAGGGCTGGCGCCCCCACATCACCGTCCAGAACAAGGTCAGCCCTGAAAAAGCCCGCGCCCTGCATGCCGCGCTGAGCCAGAGTTTCGAGCCTTCGCACTTCCGCGCACCGGGCGTGCTGCTATGGCGTTACCTCGGCGGCCCGTGGGAGCGGGTCGCGACCATCGCATTCGGGGATGCGGCATGAGACTGCCCGGTATCGCACGCACCGGCGGCGGCGCCCTCTGGCGCCGCTCCTCCGCGGTGTGGCTGCGGCTCCACCTCAACGAGGTCGGGCCGCTGGTCTCGCTGCTTCTCGTCAGCACCCTCGGCTACGGCTTCTTCGCGCTTGCCCGCGAAGTCGGCGAGGGCTCGACCGCCGCCCTCGACCGCAAGATCCTGCTCTCCCTGCGCAACCCCGCCGACCTGTCCGACCCGCTCGGACCGGCTTGGCTCGAGGAAGCGATGCGCGACATCACCGGCTGGGGCAGCGTCGTCACCATCGTCTTCCTCACGGCGGCGGCGGTGATCTACCTCGCGCTGTCCGGCCGAAAGCGCGTCGCGGTGTTCGTGCTCGCCGCGGTCGGCGGCGGCGAGGCGGTCTCGACGGTGCTCAAGCTGTTCTACCACCGCCCGCGGCCCGACCTCGTGCCGCACGGCATGGAGGTGTTCACGGCGAGCTTCCCCTCCGGCCACGCGATGATGTCGGCGATCGCCTACCTCACCCTCGCGACGCTGCTCGCCCGCGTCGAGCGGCGGCGCAGCGTCAAGGCGCTGCTGCTGGTGCTGGGCATCAGCATGACGGTGCTGGTCGGCATCAGCCGCGTCTATCTCGGTGTGCACTGGCCGAGCGACGTGCTCGCGGGCTGGTGCGTCGGCGCCGCCTGGGCGGCCCTGTGCTGGTTCGTCGCGCTCCAACTCCAGCGCCGGGGCGAGGTGGAGGATCCCGATCCGACGCCTGCGTCGACCGGCCCGGGCCAGATCAAAGGAACCGCCACGCCGGGCTGAGGCGTTCCGGCCTCGTAGAGAGCAAGGCCGGAAATCCTTTCATGAACGACGACCTCCGACTGTCCCGGCGCCTCCTCCTCGCAGGGACCGCCGGCCTGACCGGCGCGGCCCTCGGCCTCGGCGGAGGGGCGCGGGCCGCCTCCGGCCCGCCGGGCCCGTCGGTGCCGGCCGATACCGGCGCGGTCCAGGGCGGCCGGATCGTGTTCCCGAACTGGCGCGATGCCGGCGACGCACCGCCCCCGCCGCCGCCCGCGCCGATGCCGCCCTCCGAGCGGGTCGGCTTCGCCATCGTCGGACTCGGCCGCCTGAGCCTGGAGGAGATCCTGCCGGCCTTCGGCGAGGCGAAGAAGGCCAAGCCCGTCGCGCTGATGTCGGGCTCGCCCGACAAGGCGCGGCTCACGGCGGCGCAGTACGGCATTCCGGAGGAGGCGATCTACGGCTACGACCAGTGGGACCGGCTGAAGGCCAACCCGGCGGTCAAGGCGGTCTATATCGTCACGCCGAACGGCCTGCACCGGGACAACGTCTTGGCCGCGGCGGCGGCGGGCAAGCACGTGCTGTGCGAGAAGCCGATGGCCAACAGCTCGGCCGAGGCGCAGGAGATGGTCGAGGCCTGCAAGAAGGCCGGCGTCAAGCTGATGATCGCCTATCGCTGCCAGTACGAGCCGTTCAACCGCGAGGTGGTGCGGCTCACCCGCTCCGGCGAGTTCGGGCGGGTGAAGATGGTCGAGGCCTTCAACGGCCAGACCACGGCGCTGCCCGAGCAGTGGCGCCTGCGCAAGGCGCTCGCGGGCGGCGGCGCGCTTCCCGATATCGGCCTCTACTGCCTCAACGGCGTGCGGGCCCTGCTCGACGAGGAGCCGGTCTCGATCCAGGCGCAGATCGTCACGCCGGAGAACGACCCGCGCTTCAAGGAGGTCGAGGAGAGCGTCGCCTTCACGATGCGCTTCCCCTCCGGCGTGATCGCGCAATGCGGCACCAGCTACGGCGTCCACGAGAGCCGGTCGCTCCGGGTCCACACCACCGGCGGCTCGCTCGACCTAGCCAACGCCTTCGCCTATCGCGGCCAGCGCCTCACGGTCGCCCACCGCGACGGCGGCCACGTGCAGCGCGACGAGCCGGTGCTGACCCACAAGAACCAGTTCGCGCTCGAACTCGACCACATGGCCGAGTGCATCCTCGGCGATCGCCGCCCGCGCACGCCCGGGGAGGAGGGCCTGCAGGACATGATCCTGATGGAGGCGATCTACGCGGCCGCCCGCTCCGGTCAGCCGGTCACGGTCGGTCCGCTCGCCGGGACGGGGCAGGGGCCGGACGCGACGCGAGGCCCGGCGCTGGAGGAGAAGTGACGTCTTGACCGGGTGACCGGTTCAGGGCCGCGCATCGAGGGCGGCAGCGCCTACTCCCCCCAGCGCACGAACACGCCGATCGCGACGATGGCGAGGACGGCGAGCAGCCACGCCTCGCCCACGGTCAGCGCGTAGGCGAGCAGGCCGAAGAAGCCGAGGGCGATGCCGAGCATGGTCGCGACGGCGACGGGATTCATGGCGGGGTTTTTTGCCGTTGATCGGGCCGGCCGACGCCTCTCCGGGCATCGGGATTCAGGTGTCGAGTTAGAGCGCCGTCAGGCTGCCTGAAGGGCCGCCGCGACGCGCGGCAGCGGCGGCAGCCCCTTCACCGGGCCGATGGCGGCGAGCGTCGGCGCGCCCTGCAGCAGGGTGCGGCCGGCGGCGCGCACGTGCTCGACCTCGACCGCGTCGACCTTGGCGATCAGCTCCTGCGGCGGGATCACCCGGCCCCAGGCGAGGAGCTGGCGGGCGTTGCGCTCGATGCGTCCGCCCGGCGTTTCCAGGGCGGTCAGCAGCGAGACCTTGAGCTGCGCCTTGGCGCGGGCGAGTTCGGCCGCGTCGAGGCGCTCCGCCGTCTCGCGGGTGGTGGCGATGGTGACATCGACGAGTTCGGCCAGATCCGCGCCCGACGTGCCGGCACCGATGCCGAACAGGCCGCAATCGCTGAACGGCCAGTGGAAGGCCTGGATGTCGTAGGCGAGCCCGCGGGTCTCGCGCACCTCGTGCCAGAGCCGCGAGGTCAGGCCGCCGCCGAGCACCTGGGAGAACAGGTGCAGCGCGTAGTAGCCCTCGTCGCGGAAGGAGAGGCCGGGCAGGCCGAGCACGAGGTTGGCCTGTTCGAGCCGCTTCTGCATCCGCCGCTCGCCACCGCCATAGATGCCGGCCACGACCGCGGGCGCCTCGACGGATTTCAGGCCGCCGAAATGGCGCTCGGCCGCCTCGACGATCTCGGCATGCTCCACCGCCCCGGCGGCGGCCAGAACCATGCGCTCGGGCACGTATTCGCGGGCGATGTAGGCCTCGATCGCCGCGCGGTCGAAGCTCTGGATCGTCTCGGGCCGGCCCAGGATCGGCCGGCCGATCGGCTGATCGGGGAAGGCGGTCTCGATGAAGGCGTCGTAGACCACGTCGTCGGGCGTATCCTCGACCGCCGCGTATTCCTGGAGGATCACGCCCTTCTCGCGGGCGAGTTCGCCGGCATCGAACACCGAGCGGGTGAGGATGTCGCCGAGCACGTCGAGCGCCACGCCCGCATCCTCGCCGAGAACCCGCGCGGTGTAGCTCGTGCTCTCGGTGCTGGTGGCGGCGTTGATCTCGCCGCCGACATTCTCGATGTCCTCGGCGATCTTGCGGGCCGAGCGCGTCGCCGTGCCCTTGAACGCCATGTGCTCGATGAGGTGGCTGAGCCCGTGCTCGTCCGGCCGTTCGTGCCGCGAGCCCGCCCCGACCCAGACACCGAGCGTCGCCGTGGCGACGCCGGGGATGGTCTCGGTGGCGACGGTCAGGCCGTTGTCGAGGCGGCTGACGGTGAGGCCCGGCGAGGCGCCGAAGGTCGAGAAGTGCTGGTTCATTTCACCTCAGGCGCCGCGCGTGATTCGGGCATGCTCCGTGATGTAGCGCTCGATCGCGGCCTGATCATTGGCCAGATTCGCCACGGTCTCCGGTCGGGTCATCAGGTCGGCGAGGTGCGGCGGAAGCACCGGGCGCCCGGCGCCGGTCGCCTGCGAGACCGCGTCGGGGAACTTGGCCGGGTGCGCTGTGGCGAGCGCCACCACCGGCGTCGCCGGATCCTTCTCGAGCAGCTTGCGCCCGGCGCGCACGCCGATGGCGCTGTGGGGATCGAGCACCATGCCGGTCCTGCGGTAGGTGCCGGCGATCTCGTCCGCGACATCGGTCTCAAGCACGGCGGCCGCGTCGAACTCCTCGCGTACACTGGCCAGGACGTCGGGGCTCAGCGTGAAGCCGCCCGACTGCTTCAGGCCGGCCATCAGCCGCCCGAGCGCCGAGGCGTCGCGGTCGAGCGCCTCGAACAGCAGCCGCTCGAAGTTCGAGGAAATCTGGATGTCCATCGACGGCGAGGTGGTCGGCTGCACGCCGCGCGGCTCGTAGGCGCCGTGCTCCAGGGTGCGGGCCAGGATGTCGTTGGCGTTGGTGCCGATCATCAGCCGCTCGACGGCCAAGCCCATCCGCTTGGCGACCCAGCCGGCGAGGATGTCGCCGAAATTTCCGGTCGGCACCGCGAACGAGACCTTGCGATGCGGGGCGCCAAGAGCGACTGCGCTGGTGAAGTAGTAGACGGTCTGCGCCGCGACGCGGGCCCAATTGATCGAGTTGACGCCCGAGAGCTTCACCCGGTCGGCGAAGTCGCCGTGCTGGAACATCGCCTTCACGATGTTCTGGCAATCGTCGAAATTGCCGTCGATCGCCAGCGCGTGGACGTTCGGCGCATTGACCGTCGTCATCTGCCGCCGCTGCACCTCCGACACGCGGCCATGCGGGAACAGGATGAAGACATCGACCTGATCGAGCCCCTTGAACGCCTCGACCGCCGCGCTGCCGGTGTCGCCCGAGGTGGCGCCGACGATGGTGGCGCGGGCGCCCTTCTGGCGCAGCACGTAATCCATCAGCCGCCCGAGGAGCTGCATCGCCACGTCCTTGAACGCGAGCGTCGGCCCGTGAAACAGCTCCATCAGGAACAGGTTGTCGTCGAGCTGCGTGAGCGGGGCGATCGCCGGATGGCGGAACGTCGAATAGGCGTCCTCGATCATGCGATCGAGGGCCTCGTCCGGGATCTCGCCGTCGATGAGCGGGCGCAGCACGCGCTTGGCCACTTCCGCGTAGCGCCGGCCGGCAAAGCCCGCGATCGTGTCGCGGTCGAGCTGCGGCCAGCTCTCGGGCACGTACAGGCCGCCGTCGCGGGCGAGGCCGGCGAGCAGCGCATCGGAAAAGCTCAAGGGCGCGGCGGCGCCGCGGGTCGAGACGTGCAGCAAGGATGCCTCCGGGAAGGCGCCCCCTCTACACGATCGATTCGGCCATGTCGAAGCGGAGCCGGTGACGAATTCCGGGACTTCGAACTCAGATCGCCTCGCCCGGTGCCTTCTTGAGCTGGCAACCGGTGATGCGCCACTCGCCGTCGGCTTGGCGCTGCAGCGTGTAGAGCGCCATCCAGTCGAAGCCGGCCTCGTCCTGAAGGCTCACCCCTTGGGCGATCTCGTCCTCGGCGGTCTCACGGGCCGTCTCGAAGCGGTAGCTGCGCGGGCGCAGGACCGGGGCGTAGCCCTTGGCCACCATGGCGATGAAGGTCTCGGCCGAGGGGAAGAGGTTGCGGATCTGCGGCGCGGCCTCGGCATAGGCCGCCGCCGCGTCGTTGCGGCGGAACGCCTCGATCTGCCGCTCGATGGCGGCGCGGGCACGCCCGCGGGCCGCGTCGTCGGCCCGGACCGGTCCGGACGTCAGGACGAGAAGGAGCAGGACGGCAACATGGCGCATCGCGGGCACTCCGCATCGCTCGCGGCGGGAGGCTTGGTGTCCCGCCCGGCCAGCCCTCACCGGAGCATGACGCGGGCCAACGCCGTCACCCCGCCTTCGGCTCCGCCGGATCGTGCAACCGCCGCCATGCGAAAACGGAAAAGACGCCGATCAGGCAGGCGGCGATGCCGAACCACGTGAAGGCGTATTGCAGGTGGTTGTTGGGCAGATCGACCCGAAGCTGACCGCCGCGGGGCCAGCCGCCGGGGTTCGGCGTGGCATCGGCCTCGATCAGGTAGGGGGCGACGTTCGTCAGGTCGCGCGCGGCCGCGATACCGGCGATGTCGCGGGTGAACCACGCGTCGCGCTTCGGATCGGATTCCGGCACGAACAGCCCGCGGGCCTCACTTGCCCGCAGCATGCCGGTCACCGTTGCCTCGCCTTTCACCTGGCCGGCGGCGCGGTCCTCGGGGCGCTTCAGCTCGGTCGGGATGAAGCCGCGGTTGATCAGGATCGTCGTGCCGTCGTCGCGCTTGAGCGGCGTGAGGACGTAGAATCCCTGGAGCGCGCGGCCGGGCTCGCCCGGCGCCAGTCCGTGCACCAGGGTCTCCCGGTCGTGGAGGAAGGTGCCCCGCGCGCGCACCCGACTGAACTCATCGGCCTTGGCGTCCCAGGCGTCGAAGGGGGGCGGGGCGGCCGGCGGCTCGGCGTGCGAGCGCTCGATGATGCGCGCGATCAGCGCCTCCTTCTCGCCCTTGCGGGCGAGCTGCCAGACGCCGAGGCCGAGAAGGATCGCGAGGCAGACCAGGGTCGCGAGGCCCGGCGCCCACAGACTGCGCAGACGTGCGCTACGCTCGCTTGCCGATAGTGCAGCCACTAGCGGAAACGTCCCTGCTCGGCCTTGTTGGCGAACTGGACCGCCGCCAGCACACCTTTCAGCGGGCGCACCAGAGCGAGGCTCAGGCCGATGGCGAGGCTGCCGGCGACGAGCGCATGGACCCAGACCGGCGGCTCGTAGGTGAACTCCATCCAGAGCGCCGTGCCGGCCACGACAAAGCCGGTGATCGACATCACGAAGAAGGCCGGACCGTCCGCGGAATCGAAGGCGGAGAAATCCTGGCCGCACGCGTCGCAGGCCGGCTTGAGGGCGAGGAAGCCGCGGAACAGATGCCCCTCGCCGCAGGCCGGGCAGCGCCCGCGCAGGCCCGTCGAAAACGGGGAGGGGGGCGGGGTCGTGGCGATTCGGTTCACGGAAGGCTCCTCACAGGCCGCCGGTATGGTGTACCGCGCGGCCCACCGCACGCAAAAAAGGGCGGCTCGCGCCGCCCTTCCGGGTTGCCGCCCGTGCAGGGCGGCCGATGCGGACCGGCTCAGTGAGCGCCGCCGCCGGCGCCCGCACCCCACACGTAGATGGCGGCGAACAGGAACAGCCACACCACGTCGACGAAGTGCCAGTACCAGGCGGCGAACTCGAAGCCGAGATGCTGCTTCGGGGTGAAGTCGCCGGCATAGGCGCGCAGCAGGCAGACGGCGAGGAAGATCGTGCCGATGATGACGTGGGCGCCGTGGAAGCCCGTCGCCATGAAGAAGGTCGCCGAGTAGATCGAGCCCGAGAAGCCGAAATGGGCGTGGGCATACTCGTAGGCCTGGCAGGCGGTGAAGAGCACGCCGAGGATGATGGTGAGCCACAGGCCCATCTTCAGGCCCTTGCGATCCCCGTGCAGCAGGGCGTGGTGGGCCCAGGTCACGGTGGTGCCCGAGGTGAGCAGGATCAGCGTGTTCAGGAGCGGCAGGTGCCAGGGATCGAACGCCTCGATGCCCTTCGGCGGCCACATGCCGCCGGTGAACTCGACGCGCTGGGGCTGGATCGGATCGGCGGTGTAGAGGGCGGCCTCGAAATAGGCCCAGAACCACGCCACGAAGAACATCACCTCGGAGGCGATGAACATGATCATGCCGTAGCGGTGATGGAGCTGGACGACGCGGGTGTGGTCGCCGGAATTCGCCTCGTGGGTGACGTCGCGCCACCAGGACAGCATCGTGTAGAGCACGCCGAGGGTGCCGGCGCCGAACACGTAGGGACCGATGGCGAGGCCGCCGGCGGAGAGACCCTTCATCCAGAAGACGGCGCCGAAGGCCATCAGGAACCCGGAGAACGCGCCGAGCAAGGGCCACGGGCTCGGGTTGATGATGTGGTAGTCGTGGTTCTTGGCGTGCGCCCCGGCCATCGCAATGGTTCTCCCTCAGCCCTTGCCCGTCACCGCCTGACGGCCGGGCCCTGTTGCCTTGGAGGTCCGGCGCGACCGGACCTCGGTTGAAACCCGTCTACTTCGGCAGCCAAGCCATTGTCACGCTTGAGCCCGCGCGATCCCTCAAAAATTGGTCGTCGTGCGGGGCTTAGGCGCCTCCGCCACCGGCGAACCGTTCTTCGAGGGGTAGTAGGTGTAGGACAGCGTCATCTCCGAGAGCGTGCCGATATCCGGGTCCTTGCGCAGGGCCGGATCGACGTAGAACACCAGCGGGAATTCCGCCGACTCGCCCGGCTGCAGCGTGTGCTCGTCGAAGCAGAAGCACTGCACCTTGACGAAGTAGCTTCCCATCAAGTCCGGCTGCACGTTGAACACGGCGATGCCGGTCGAGGGCGCCGGGCCGGTATTCGTGACCTTGAAGAACACGGTCGCGGTCTGGCCGGGCACGGCCTCGACGCGGGACTGCTCCGGCTGGAAGCGCCAGGAGAGGGCCTTCGACACGTTGGTGTCGAAGCGGACCGAGACCGGCGCCAGGGCCTCGCCCATCGCAGCCGTGGGCGCGGCACCGACGAGCGGCGTGCCGCCGTAGCCCGTCGCCTTGCAGAACATGGAGTAGAGCGGGGCGGAGACGGCGGCGAGGCCGCCCATGCCGAGCACCACGCCGGCGCAGGCGATCACGGTCCAGCGCGCGCCGCGCGTCGCCTGCTTCTGCTGCTCCTTCGCGTCGGTCATCGGTTCACGCCCTCAGAGCGGCCGCTGCAGGACCTGCGGCCCGAGCTTGGCGATCGTCAGCACGAAGAACAGCAACACCAGGGCGCCGAGCGTCAGGGCGATGGCGATCGAGCGCTTGCGGCGAGTCTTCGCCTCTTCCGGCGTCAGGGGACGCACGCCTTCCGGCAGATCGGACATGCCGGGCCTCACGCTGCGACCGCGCGGAACAATCCGAGCCCCTGCTCGGCGAGCAGCGCCGAGAAGAGCAGGAACAGGTAGAGGATCGAGAAGGCGAACAGGCCCATGGCCGCCTTGCGCTCGGGCTCGCCCTCGCGCAGCCGGTAGACCTGCACCGCGCCCGCGAGCATGCCGAGACCGCCGAGCACGCCGACCACGGCATAGAGCCAGCCGCCGAAGCCGAGCCAGACCGGCACGAGAGCGAGCGGGGCGAGCAGCAGCGAGTACCAGACGATCTGACGGCGGGTGGAATCGGGGCCGGCGACGTTCGGCATCATCGGGATGCCGGCGCGGGCATACTCGCCGCTCTTCACGAGCGCCAGCGCCCAGAAATGCGGCGGCGTCCAGATGAAGATGATGGCAAACAGCACGAGCGACTCGATGCCGACATGGCCGGTCACCGCGGCCTGGCCGACGACCGGGGGGAGGGCGCCGGCGGCGCCGCCGATGACGATGTTCTGCGCCGTCGCCCGCTTCAGCCACATCGAGTAGATCACGGCGTAGAAGACGATGGTGAAGGCGAGGAGCCCGGCGGCGAGCCAGTTCGAGGCAAGCCCGAGGATCAGCACCGAGCCGACCGAGAGCACGATGCCGAACGCGAGCGCCTCGTCGGGGCGAATGCGCCCGTCCGGGATCGGCCGCTTGGCGGTGCGGGTCATCAGCGCGTCGATGTCGGCGTCCCACCACATGTTGAGGCAGCCCGAGGCGCCGGCCCCGACCGCGATCATCAACAGCGAGATCGCCGCGATCACCGGGTTCACGGTGGCGTCGGAGACGACCATGCCGACCAGCGCGGTGAAGATCACGAGCACCATCACCCGCGGCTTCAGCAGGGCGAAGAAGTCGGAGACCTCACCGCCCGCGGCGGAGGCGAGCGACGCGCGGCCGGCGTCGGCACTCAGGCTGTTCGACAGGCTCGTCATGGGAACCGTGATCTGACGCTTGTTCTGAGGTGTTCGGATCGCGCCGTTCGTGGCGCCGCCCTTTGCGGGAGGTCTCGCGGGAGGCCTCCGGGAAAGAGCGAGGACCGCCTCGGCGGTCCTCGCGATCCTCGTTGTTCGTGGAGCCTCGTCTCTTCCCGAAAGCCGGCGGGCAGCTTTCGGGACGATGCTCTTGCCGCCTTAGTGGGCCGGCTCGTCGACGATCTTCGGGAGCGTCTCGAACTGGTGGAAGGGCGGAGGCGAAGACAGGGTCCATTCCAGGGTGGTGGCACCCTCGCCCCACGGATTGTCCGCGGCGCGGGTCTTGGAGCGGAACGCCAGGACGATGCCGATCACGAACACGACCATGCTGAGGGCGAAGACGTGACCGCCGAGGGTGGCGACCTTGTGCCAGCCGGCGAAGGCCTCCGGATAGTCGGCGTAGCGACGCGGCATGCCGGCCAGACCCAGGAAGTGCATCGGGAAGAACAGGACGTTCGCACCGATGAAGGCCAGCCAGAAGTGCAGCTTGCCCGCCCATTCCGGGATGACGTGGCCGGTCATCTTCGGGAACCAGTAGTAGACACCGGCGAAGATGATGAACACGGCGCCGAGCGAGAGCACGTAGTGGAAGTGCGCGACGACGTAGTAGGTGTCGTGCAGGTACTTATCGACCGAGGAGTTCGCGAGCACGACGCCGGTGACGCCGCCGACCGTGAACAGGAAGATGAAGCCCACCGCCCAGTGCATCGCCGCGGTGAAGCGGATCGAACCGCCCCACATCGTCGCGATCCAGGAGAAGATCTTCACGCCGGTCGGCACCGCGATCACCATGGTCGCGAAGACGAAGTAGGACTGCGTCTGGAGCGACAGGCCGACGGTGTACATGTGGTGGGCCCACACGACGAAGCCGACGACGCCGATGGCGACCATGGCGTAGGCCATGGCGAGGTAGCCGAAGACGGGCTTGCGCGAGAAGGTGGCGATGATGTGCGAGACGATGCCGAAGGCCGGCAGGATCATCACGTACACTTCGGGGTGACCGAAGAACCAGAACAGGTGCTGGTAGAGCACCGGATCGCCGCCGCCGGCCGGATCGAAGAAGGTGGTGCCGAAGTTACGGTCGGTGAGCAGCATCGTGATCGCGCCGGCGAGCACCGGGAGCGACAGGAGCAGCAGGAAGGCGGTGACCAGCTCGGCCCAGGCGAACAGCGGCATCTTGTGCAGCGTCATGCCGGGGGCGCGCATGTTGAGGATGGTGGTGATGAAGTTGATCGCGCCGAGGATCGAGCCCGCACCGGCGAGGTGGAGCGAGAAGATCGCGAAATCGACCGCCGGGCCGGGGTGGCCGGCCGAGGAGGAGAGCGGCGGGTACACGGTCCAGCCGGTGCCCGCGCCGGTCGCGCCGGGCGAACCCTCGACGAACAGCGAGCAGAGGAGGCAGGCGAAGCCCGACACCGTCAGCCAGAACGAGATGTTGTTCATCCGCGGGAAGGCCATGTCCGGCGCGCCGATCATCAGCGGGACGAACCAGTTGCCGAAGCCGCCGATGAGGGCGGGCATCACCATGAAGAACACCATGATGAGGCCGTGGCCGGTGACGAACACGTTGTAGGTCGCCGGGTTGGAGAAGTACTGGAGCCCGGGCTCCTCCATCTCCATGCGGATGCCGAAGGACAGGAACGCGCCGATGATGCCCGCCATGAAGGCGAAGATCAGGTAGAGCGAGCCGATGTCCTTGTGGTTCGTCGAGAGGAACCAGCGGGAGAAGAAGGAGGGCTTGTGGTCGTGGTGGGCGTCATGCCCGGCATGTGCTGTGGCGGTGGCCATCGATCCTTGCCTTAATCAGATGTCTGTCGCCTCTGGCGAAGGGAGATCCGGGTCGGCCTTGCGCCGGCCCGGTGAAGCGTCAGCGGGCGTCCGCGAGGCGCGCGCCGTTGTCGATGGCGGCGTACTTGGTCTTCGCCTCGGTCAGCCACTCGGCATAGGCCTGCTCGCTGACCACGCGCACGGTGATCGGCATGTAGGCGTGACGGGCGCCGCAGAGCTCGGAGCACTGGCCGTGATAGGTGCCCTCGCGGTCGGCCTTGAACCACCACTGGTTCAGGCGGCCGGGGATGGCGTCGATCTTGCCGCCGAAGGAGGGGATCGCCCAGGAATGGATCACGTCGTCGGAGGTGACCTGCACCTTCACGATCTTGCCCACCGGCACGACCATGTCGTTGTCGGTGGCGAGCAGCTTCGGCTGCTGCTCCTCGTCGACGTTGGCGTCGAAGGTGAAGCCGCCCTTGTCGCCCTCGGCCGGGTAGACGTAGGACCAGTACCACGCGTGGCCCACGACCTTGACCACGACGTCGGCCTTCGGGTCGGAGAGCTGGGTGCGCAGGGTGCGGAACGAGGGAATCGCCACCGCCACGAGGATCAGGACCGGGATGATGGTCCAGGCCACCTCGATCGCCGTGTTGTGCGTGGTGCGCGACGGCGTCGGGTTCGCCTTCTCACTGAACTTGAAGATGCAGTAGAGAATCAGGGCGAGAACGAAGACCGAGATCGCGAAGGCGAGCCAGTGCAGCCCGTGCTCGAAATTGAGGAGGTCTGCGGCCTCGGCCGTGACCGGAACCTGACGGCTCATCTGCCACGGCTCGGGCTGACCGATGCCGGCCGCGAGAGCGGAGGAGGACGAACCGAGGAACACGCCGAGTGCGGCGAGCCCCCACGATGACCGATGTTGCGCCTGCGTCGTCCGCATGTCCCCGCTTGGCTCCCCTGGTGCCTATGGTTTGTTTGCCCTTGAATTCGCCGACCGGCGTCGCAAATCCGAGGGCTGCCCGACCTTTTCGCGGGCCTAGCCGGTTCCGGCGTGACCATGTCGCTGCCGGATGGGCGGTCGCGACGTAGAACCATACTGATCGTAAAACCGCAACCGCAACAGCGCCGCCAAGCGTCGCTTAGACGCGGGATCAGGGTTGCGCGTCGGTAAATCTGGCTGCTTCTGGGGATACGGATGCTGGACTTCAGCCGCAAACCTCAAGGCGAGCTACAGGACGACGTCGCCGCCGACCGGCCCGCGACCTCGATCCGGGTCGGAACGCTCGTCGTCGCCTACGATGCGCCCGAGGCGCGGCCCGACGCCCGCGCGCTGGCCGTCGAGATGCCGGTCAACGTCGTCTACGGCACCGTCCCCTACGCGGTGATGATGCTGACGCCGGCCGACCTCGAGGATTTCGCCTACGGCTTCAGCCTGACCGAGGGCGTGATCGAGTCCCCCGACGAGATCCGCAGCGTCGCCGTGGAGCCCGGCGAGGGCGGCCTGCGGCTCCTGGTCGATCTCGCCCCGGGGCGGTTGCGCGAGCACCTCGCCCGCAAGCGCGCGATCAGCGGTCGCACGGGCTGCGGGGTCTGCGGCATCGAGGATCTCGCGGCCCTGCCGACCGCCAAGACCCGCTCCGGCAAGGGGCCGCAGGTGACGTTGGCGGCGATCCAGGCGGCACTGACCGCCCTGTCCGACCGCCAGACCCTCAACCGGGAGACCCGCGCGGTCCATGCCGCGGGTTGGGCCGGCCTCGACGGGACGCTCGCCGCCGTGCGCGAGGATGTCGGGCGCCACAATGCTCTGGATAAGTGCATCGGCGCATTGCTGCGGGAGGGCGTGCGGCCGGACGAGGGCTTCCTCGTCATCACCAGCCGTTGCTCCTTCGAGATGGCGGAGAAGGCCGCGACCCTCGGCGCTTCGGTGCTGGTGGCGATCTCCGCCCCGACCTCGCTCGCCATCGAGCGGGCGCGCTGCCACGACATGACGCTCTGCGCCATCGCCCGCTCCGACACGCTGACCGTGTTCTCGGGGCGCGAGCGGCTGCTCCTGGCCGGCGAAGGCGGCTGACGCCGCCTCCCCGGGACCGATCCCGCGTCAGTCGCTGCCGGCGGCCTCGCCCGTACCGCCGGGCACGACCGTCGCCCCGCCGATCACCCGCACGTTCTTGCGGGCACCGTCGGCCGGCGGATCCTGCCACCCCTTGCCCGCGGCCGGCGCCGACTTCGACTCGGCCGTCTTCGTCGGCTCCCTGCCGGATTCCTTCGCGTCAGGCTTGGCGGCCTCGGCCTTCCCCACGTCGGGCTTCGACTCGTTCAGCTTCGGCTCGACCGCCTTGGCTTCCCGGGACTCCGGCTTGGGGTCGGGCTTGGCGTCCGACTTGGCCGCATCCGACTTCGCCGCGGGTGTCATCGCGGGCGATCCGGACGGCGTGGAGCGGAGCGAGGGCTCCGGCGCGGCCGGGGCGATTCGAGCCTGGGACGGCAGCTTGGGCGTCGGCGCGGTCCGGGCGGCGGCGCGCCGCGGCGCTTCCGGGCGGCCCGCCGCATCCGGGTTGAGGCCGAGCGGATTGGCCTCGGGCCGGGCCGCCGGCGTCACGCGCTCCGCCCGCGGCGCCCCGCGCGCGTCGCCGAGGGGAGCCCCGCGCAGGCCGGGTACGGAGGGGATGTCGGCGGGCGGCACGATGCGCTCCGCCTCGCGGATCGGGCGGCGCGGGCGCATGTCTTCCTCGGTCCAGCCGTAGCCGGGCGCCGCCGGCCGCACCCGGTCGGACGGGTAGTAGACGCCGAGGGGCTCGCGCCCGATCACGTCGCCCTCGCGGGCGTCGACGACGAGTCGGACTCGCTGACCGCGCGGGCTCGTCGCCTCCACGCGGTAGTTGCGTCCGTCGTAGCGGGGGCGGGCGATCTCGCTGAAGCCGCGGTCGCGCAGGTCGTCGACGACCTCCCGCGGGGGCATCAGACCGTCCTCCTCGAAGAAGACCGCCCGCGGCGGACCATAGATTTCGCGGTAGAAGCCCTGGGCGGCCGCGGCCTGCAGGCCGAGTCCGGTCAGGAGGGCGCCGGAGAGGCCGAGACCAAGGCCGCGACGCAGCGCCGCTCTCGTGGCGCGGCCGATGACGCCAATCACACGGTCAGGGGCATGACGGCTCGAAGCCATAGGGACCTCTCGGACCAAGCTCTCGCAGAAGGGAAGGTCCCGGGAGCCCGCTGTTGACCGCGGGTCCCCCGGCGTCACGGCAGACGCGATCCCCGCATTCCCTCCGTGCCGGCAAGGTTTTCTAAACGATTGATTGGGGCGACATTGCGAACCGGCCCGGAACCTGCCAGGGGCATCGGGACGCCGCGGTGCTGGTCGGCACTTTGTCGGCACGCTGCCGGTGATCGGCGTTCGGGTGCGCTGCGCGAATTCGAGGCATGTTCAAAAGGCCGGCGGCGGTGGCCGGCAGCCCCTTGCTGGAATGAATGAAATCTGGCAACGTCCGCCTATAGGACAGCAAGACTGTCCCATTTGTCGCACTCACCTTTTCGTTGTGCTTGGCCGTCGGGCGAGCTTTGGGGATCCATCACGTGATCGACGTGACGTCCGAACGAGCTGACAAACCGGCGATCGCCAAGGCGATCCGGGCGAGCGCCGGCTGAGGGAGCCGGGGCTTCAGCCCGCGGGTTGGCGGGCGATTCCGGCAGGAAGCACCCCACCAGACCCGACTCGAAAAAATGAAGCGGCGGCCCGGGCACCGATGGTGTTCGGGCATAAAACATGCTCGCGTGCGGGCAGGGTCGGAGATCTGCGGACGATGCGTGAAATCCCGTCTGAACTGTCGGTGCCGGTCGTGAACGGCGAGATCCTGGACGGCGAGACCGCTGCGCCCCCGCGCGCCGGCGCCGCGCCGCTGATCCTGCGCGACCCGGCCCTGCCGCGGGCGCAGGGCGCCTACGACCCCGCCCACGAGCGCGATGCCTGCGGCGTCGGCTTCGTCGCGGACATGCATGACCGGCGCAGCCACACCATCGTCCAGCAGGGTCTGAAGATCCTCGAGAACATCGACCACCGCGGCGCGGTCGGTGCCGACCCGACCATGGGCGACGGCTGCGGCATCCTCACCCAGATCCCGCACGGCTTCTTCTCGGAGGAATGCTCGCGCCTCGGCTTCGAGCTGCCGCCGGCCGGCCAGTACGCCATCGGCCAGTTCTTCCTGCCGAAGGAGGCCGATGCCCGCGCCGCCATCGAGGCCATCGTCGAGAAGACGCTGGCCGACGAGGGCCTGCCGCTTCTCGGCTGGCGCGACGTTCCGGTGGATTCGAGCGACCTCGGCAAGGCGGTGAAGGAAACCGAGCCGCATCACCGTCAGCTGTTCATCGGCTGCCCGGCGAGCGTCACCGATCAGGACGCCTTCGAGCGGCGCGTCTACATCGCCCGCAAGGTGATCTCGGGGAAGGTCTACGGCCACGAAGACAAGCGGCTGATGGAATTCTACCCCGTCTCGGTGTCGAGCCGGACCATCGTCTACAAGGGCATGGTGCTCGTGCACCAGCTCGGCCACTACTATCTCGACCTGAAGGATTCCCGCTTCGTCTCGGCGCTGGCGCTCGTCCACCAGCGCTTCGCGACGAACACCTTCCCGACCTGGCGCCTGTCGCACCCCTACCGGATGGTCGCGCATAACGGCGAGATCAACACGCTGCGCGGCAACGTGAACTGGATGGCCGCGCGCCAGGCCAGCGTCGATTCGGAGCTGTTCGGCAACGACATCTCGAAGATCTGGCCGATCTCCTACGAAGGCCAGTCCGACACCGCCTGCTTCGACAACGCCCTCGAATTCCTCGTGGCCGGCGGCTACTCGCTCGCGCACGCGATGATGATGCTCATCCCCGAGGCCTGGGCCGGCAACCCGCTGATGAGCGAGGAGCGGCGCGCCTTCTACGAGTACCACGCCGCCCTGATGGAGCCGTGGGACGGCCCCGCCGCCGTCGCCTTCACCGACGGCCGCCAGATCGGCGCGACGCTCGACCGCAACGGCCTTCGCCCGGCCCGCTACATCGTCACCGATGACGGCCTCGTCGTGCTCGCCTCCGAGATGGGCGTGCTGCCGATCCCGGACGAGAAGATCGTCCAGTCCTGGCGCCTGCAGCCGGGCCGGATGCTGCTGATCGATCTGGAGAAGGGCCGCATCGTCTCCGACGAGGAGATCAAGGGCGAGCTGGCCTCGGCGCATCCCTACGCCGAGTGGGTGAAGAACACCCAGATCGTGCTGGAGGAGCTGCACCCGATCCAGCCGCGCGCCTCGCGCACCGACGTGTCCCTGCTCGATCGCCAGCAGGCCTTCGGCTACACCCAGGAAGACCTCAAGCTGCTCATGGCCCCGATGGCCGTGACCGGCCAGGAGGCGGTCGGCTCGATGGGTTCGGACACGCCGCTCTCGGCGCTCTCCGACAAGCCGAAGCTGCTCTACACTTATTTCAAGCAGAACTTCGCGCAGGTCACCAACCCGCCGATCGACCCGATCCGCGAGGAGGCCGTGATGAGCCTCGTCTCGTTCATCGGCCCGCGCCCGAACCTGCTCGACATGGAGGGGGCCTCGCGCCGCAAGCGGCTCGAAGTCCGTCAGCCGATCCTGACCAACGGCGATCTGGAGAAGATCCGGTCGATCTCGCATTTCGAGGACCGCTTCGACACCAAGACGCTCGACATCACCTACGCGGCCGAATCCGGCGCGGCGGCGATGGAGGGCGCGCTCGATCGCCTGTGCGACCGGGCCGAAGTCGCGGTGCGCGGTGGCTACAACATCATCATCCTGTCCGACCGGATGGTGGGGCCGGACCGCATCCCGATCCCGGCGCTGCTCGCGACCGCGGCCGTGCACAACTACCTGATCCGCAAGGGGCTCCGCACCTCGGTCGGCCTCGTGGTCGAGTCGGGCGAGCCGCGCGAGGTGCATCACTTCGCCTGCCTCGCGGGCTACGGCGCGGAAGCGGTGAACCCGTACCTCGCCTTCGAGACGCTCATCGCGATGAAGGACGAGTTCCCGCCGGATCTCACCAACGACGAGATCATCTACCGCTACATCAAGTCGATCGATAAGGGCCTGCTGAAGGTCATGTCCAAGATGGGCATCTCGACCTACCAGTCCTATTGCGGCGCGCAGATCTTCGACGCGATCGGCCTGAACTCGGACTTCGTGGCCAAGGACTTCTTCGGCACGGCGACGACCGTCGAGGGCATCGGCATGGCCGAGGTCGCCCAGGAGACGGCGCTTCGCCACCAGGACGCCTTCGGCGACGCTCCGATCTACCGCAACGCGCTGGATGTCGGCGGCGAGTACGCCTACCGCCTGCGCGGCGAGACCCACACCTGGACACCGGACACGGTGGCCACGCTGCAGCACGCGGTGCGCCTCGGCGCGGCCGAGCGCTACCGCGAATATGCCCGGCTGGTGAACGAGCAGGAGAACCACCTCAAGACCCTGCGCGGCCTGTTCCGGATCAAGACCGCCGCCGATCTCGGCCGCGAGCCGGTGGACATCTCGGCGGTCGAGCCGGCCGCCGAGATCGTCAAGCGATTCGCCACGGGCGCCATGTCCTATGGGTCGATCTCGAAGGAGGCGCACGAGACGCTCGCCATCGCGATGAACTCGTTCGGCGGTCGTTCGAATTCGGGCGAAGGCGGCGAGGAGCCGCGCCGGTTCATCACCGGCCCGGACGGGCGCTCGCGCCGCTCCGCGATCAAGCAGGTGGCGTCCGGCCGTTTCGGCGTGACCACCGAGTACCTCGTCAACGGCGACATGGTTCAGATCAAGGTCGCGCAGGGCGCCAAGCCCGGTGAGGGCGGCCAGTTGCCCGGTCACAAGGTCGACGCCAAGATCGCCAAGGTCCGCTACGCGACGCCGGGCGTCGGCCTGATCTCGCCGCCGCCGCACCACGACATCTACTCGATCGAAGACCTCGCGCAGCTGATCTTCGATCTGAAGAACGTGAACCCGGCGGCCGACATCTCGGTCAAGCTGGTGTCCGAGGTCGGCGTCGGCACGGTCGCGGCGGGCGTCGCCAAGGCGCGTGCGGACCACATCACGATCTCGGGATTCGATGGCGGCACGGGCGCGGCCCCGCTCACCTCGATCAAGCACGCGGGCGGCCCCTGGGAGACCGGTCTGGCCGAGACGCAGCAGACCCTCGTGATGAACGGCCTGCGCGGCCGCGTCGCGCTCCAGGCCGATGGCGGCATCCGCACCGGCAAGGACGTGATGATCGCCGTGCTGCTCGGCGCCGACCAGATCGGCTTCTCGACCGCGCCCTTGATCGCGGCCGGCTGCATCATGATGCGCAAGTGCCACCTCAACACCTGCCCGGTGGGCGTCGCCACCCAGGACCCGGTGCTGCGCAAGCGCTTCAAGGGCACGCCCGAACACGTCATCAACTACTTCTTCTTCGTGGCCGAAGAGCTGCGCGAGCTGATGGCGTCGATGGGCTTCACCAAGCTGGAGGACCTGATCGGCCGCTCCGACCTTCTCGACAAGCGCGAGGCGATCGAGCACTGGAAGGCCCGCGGCCTCGACTTCTCGAAGCTGTTCCACCGGCCCGACGTCGGCCCGGAGGTGGCGATCCGCCATGTCGAGACGCAGCACCACCCGATCGACACCGTTCTCGACCGCCGCCTGATCGCGGGGGCCGAGAACGCGATCGAGACCGGGGAGCCGGTCGTGCTCACCGACGTGATCCGCAACTCGGATCGCGCCGCGGGCGCCATGCTCTCGGGTGCGGTGGCGAAGAAGCACGGCCATGACGGCCTGCCCGACGACACCATCGTGGTGAAGCTCAACGGCACCGCCGGGCAGAGCTTCGGCGCGTGGCTCGCGGCGGGCGTCACCCTCGATCTGACCGGCCACGGCAACGACTATGTCGGCAAGGGCCTGTCGGGCGGCAAGCTGATCATCCGTCCGAGCGACGCGCTCAAGGCGCCCCCCGCCCGCACGATCATGGCCGGCAACACCGTGCTCTACGGGGCGATCGCGGGCGAGTGCTACATCCGCGGTGCGGCCGGCGAGCGCTTCGCCGTCCGCAACTCGGGCGCGATCACCGTGGTCGAGGGCATGGGCGACCATGGCTGCGAGTACATGACCGGCGGCGTGGTGGTTTCGATCGGCGTGACCGGCCGCAACTTCGCGGCGGGCATGTCCGGCGGCATCGCCTACGTGCTCGACGAGGACGGCTCGTTCCGCGACCGCTGCAACCTGTCGATGGTCGATCTGGAGCCGGTGGAGGAAGAGGACGACATCATGCGCCGCTTCCACCAGGACGGCGATCTGGAGACCAAGGGCCGGGTCGACATCCTGGCCGACATGTCGGGCCACGACGAGGAGCGGCTGTCGCAGCTTCTCACCAACCACCTGAAGTACACCGGTTCTCCGAAGGCCAAGCAGATCCTCGACGACTGGGCGGGCTACCGCACCAAGTTCGTCAAGGTGATGCCGGTCGAGTACCGCCGGGCCCTGCGCGAGATGGAGATGGCGCGGATGCCGGTGGCGGCGGAGTAGGGAGGGAAGGCAGCGATGGCCGAGCCGACGATGCGTGTACGCCTCGTCCGGACTGCGAACGGACAGAGACTCGACATCCCGCCCGGGTTCATGCTGGGCGGGGACGAGGCGATCCTTCGCACGGAGGGCGACCGCCTCGTGGTCGAACCGGTCGCCGTGCCCTCTCTCCTGTCGGTGCTCGGCAACCTCGACGATCTCGACGAGGATTGGCCGGAGATCGAGGACGCGGTGCCGGACGACGTCCGGCTCTAAGTGTTTCTCACAAAACTCCCGCTGCACTGTCTTGCCCAGCGTGAGAACCGTTCGTGACCGGGAGTTTTGTGAGCAGTCTGAATGCGGTATCTGCTCGACACCAACATGCTCTCGGCGCTGATCCGCTCGCCGAGGGGACCGGTGACGGAGCAGATCCGGCGCGTTGGTGAGGCGCGTGTTTATACGAGCGTCATCGTCGAGGCGGAACTTCGCTACGGCGCGGCGCGCAAGGGCTCGGAGCGGCTGTCTCGACAGGTCGAGGCCGTGCTCGGATCCATCCCGATCGAACCATGGCGTGAGCCTTTCGGTCGGATCTATGCGGAACTGCGTCTCGGACTGGAGCGGGCCGGGACGCCGATCGGTGCGAACGACCTGCTCATTGGGGCTCAGGCGCTGGCGGATGGCAGCGTTCTGGTGACGGACAACACGAGGGAGTTCGAACGGCTCACCGACCTTACGATCGAGAACTGGGTCCGGCCCTGATCGATCAAGTGCGGACGGTGCGACGGGGGCTCTTCGCGACAGGCAAAGCGGCGCGATTGGACTGATCGATGGGCAAGGTCACAGGATTCCTCGAATACGACCGGCAGGAGCAGAAGTATCAGCTCGCCGCCGACCGCGTTCGGCACTTCCGCGAATTCACGCTGCCGCTCGACGAGCACGACCTGTCGAAACAGGCCGCGCGCTGCATGGATTGCGGCATCCCGTTCTGCCACGGGCCGACCGGCTGCCCGGTCCACAACCAGATCCCGGACTGGAACGACCTCGTCTACCAGTCGGACTGGGAGGAGGCCTCGCGCAACCTCCACTCCACCAATAACTTCCCCGAATTCACCGGCCGCATCTGCCCCGCGCCCTGCGAGGAAGCCTGCACGCTCAACCTCGAGAACCAGCCGGTCGCGATCAAGACGATCGAGCAGGCGATCGCCGACCGCGCTTGGAACAATGGGTGGGTGAAGCCCGAGCCGTCGGCGACCCGCACCGGCAAGCGCGTGGCGGTCATCGGCTCCGGCCCCGCCGGCATGGCCGCGGCGCAGCAGCTCGCCCGCGTCGGCCACGACGTGCACGTCTACGAGCGCGAGCCCAAGGCCGGCGGCCTGCTCCGCTACGGCATCCCCGACTTCAAGATGGAGAAGCGCCACATCGACCGGCGCGTGAAGCAGATGGAGGCCGAGGGCGTCGTCTTCCACTACAAGGCCAATGTCGGCGTGAACGTGCCGCTGGAGGAGCTGACGAGCCAGTTCGACGCCGTGCTGTTCTGCGGCGGCGCCGAGGAGCCGCGCAACCCGCAGCTGCCGGGCCAGGATCTCGACGGCGTGCACTACGCCATGCCCTACCTCGTGCAGTCGAACCGCCGGGTCGGGGCCGAACCGATGCCGGGCAACGGCGAGCTGCCGATCCTGGCGGCCGGCAAGAATGTCGTCGTCATCGGCGGCGGCGACACCGCCTCGGACTGCGTCGGCACCGCCTTCCGCCAGGGCGCGCTCTCGGTGACCCAGCTCGACATCCGCCCGCGTCCGCCGGAGCGGGAGGACAAGCTGACGGTGTGGCCCTACTGGCCGACCAAGATGCGCACCTCGTCGAGCCAGGCCGAGGGCGCCGAGCGCGAGTTCCAGGCCGCGACCCTGCGGCTCGAGGGCAACCGCAAGGGCCAGCTCACCGGCGTGGTCTGCGCCCGCGTGGACGAGCGGCGCCAGCCGATCGAGGGCAGCGAGTTCGTGCTGCCGGCCGACCTCGTCTTCATGGCGATCGGCTTCGCCGGCTCGGTGCGCAAGGGCCTGCTGGAGGAGTCGGGCGTCGCAATGGACAAGCGCGACAACGTCATCGCCAACGACGAGGACTACCTGACCTCGAATCCGAAGATCTACGTCGCCGGCGACATGCGCCGGGGCCAGTCCCTGGTGGTCTGGGCGATCCGCGAGGGCCGACAGGCCGCGCGCTCGATCGACGAGGCACTGATGGGCGCGACCGTCCTGCCGCGCTAAGCCGCACCAGCTTCGAACGAGACGGGGCCATCGCCGAAAGGCGGTGGCCCTTTTAGTTGGGCCTGGAGCATTTCAGCGAGAGATGCCCTCGGGTCCGGCGCGGTCGCGCACCTCCCACACGTAGCCCGCCCCGTCCCGGACGATCCGGCCCCGCGTCGCGAGATGCATTCCGGCGACGTCCAGTCCCTCGCCGGCGGCGCGGTCGAGGATCCGGCGGCGGGTGGCGACCGCCTCCGCCGGGTCGGCATCCCAGATCACGGTCCAGTCGGGATGCGGCATCTGCAGGATGCGGGAGTGAAGGATGTCGCCCCAGATCAGCAGCCGGTCCGACCCATCCTCGATCAGCACGCCGGCATGGCCCGGCGTATGTCCCGGCAGCGGCAGGAAGGCGACGCCGGGCGCGAGATCGGCCGCGCCGGAGACGCGGCGCACCCGGCCGGCATAGGCCGCCAGCACCGCCTGCGCGGTGTCGAAGAAGACGGCCATCGCGGCCGGCGCCCGAGCGCGGGCGCCGGCATCGGACCAGAAGGCCGCCTCCCGCTCCTGAATCACCAACTCCGCCCGGGCATAGCGGGCGGCGCCGTCGCTCGTGAGCAGACCGCCGGCATGGTCCGCGTGGAGATGGGTCAGCCACACGGTGTCGATCTGATCGGGCCCGACCCCTTCCGCCGCGAGCGCCGCCGTGACTCGGTCGAAGCCCGGCCCGAACACGGTTCCGCAGCCGGCATCGAGCAGCCAGTGCCGGGGGCCATGCCGGATCAGGAAGGCGTTGACGGGCTCCGGTGAGGGGCCGCCCGGTGGGAGGCCGGCTTGCGCCAGAAGGGCGCGCCCGGCCTCGCCGTCGGCGGCCGGGATCATGCTCGGCTGGAGCGGGAACAGGCCGTCGCGAAGCGGCGTGACGGAGAAGGCGCCGACGCGATAGGCGGAGGCGGGCGCCGCCCGCGCCTCGACGATCCGCAGGAGCGGCAGGCCGACGCCCACGGCGAGGACGGAGCGGCGGGTGAGCGGCAGAGGCATGGGCGGCGGGTCCGGTGTCGGAACATCGAAGCCGTGATCCTGACGAGCCGGACCGCCGCCGCCCAGGGAAGCGCACCCGGCGGAGTCCGGGCATTTTTCCCGACGGCGCCCGGCGCCCCTTGCGCCCTGACCGGCGGAGGGTGCCAATTCGGCGGACGTCCCACGCCCGGTTGCCCCGATGAGCCTGCCCGCGCATCTCGCCCTGCGCCTTCTGGTCGTGACGCTGCTCTGCCTGACCGGCGCCGTCGCCTGGACCCTGTGGGAGGCGCGCACCGGTCTGCGCGAGGAGGCCGCGGTCTCGGCGGGGCGGATCGCGGCAGGGCTCGCCCGGCAGCCGGGGCTCGGCAGCGTCGGACCGGCGGCCCTGCCGATCGCCGAGCCGCAGGCGGAACCGACCGTTCTGATGATCCTGCCGGGCATCTGCGCCGAAATCCGCCTCGGCGCCGAGGCGCCGCGCCGACTCTGCGGCGACTGGGACGGGCTCGGCACGGCGCCGGCCTGGCTCGCGGGCGCCCTGGCGGCGGAGACAGGGGCAACACCGGTCATCCGAGACATCGTCTACCGTGGACGTTCCCTCGGCAGCGTCGCGGCTTGGCCGGACCCCATCGCCGCGGCGGGGCGGGCGTGGCGGCAGGTGCGGTTCGCGAGCGGCCTCGCCCTGTCGCTCGCCGGCACCACGGCGATCCTCGGCTGGCTTGCCGCCGCCCGGCTCGTCGCACCGGCGGCCCGGATCGTCCAAGGCGTCGATGGCTTCGAGGCCGGGCGCACGCCTTCGCCCCTGCCGCGCTTCAGCACCGCCGAGTTCGATCGGATCGCCACCGCGTTCAACGCCCTCGCCGGGCGCCTGTCCCGCATCGAAGATGAGCGCACGGACCTGATGCGCCGGCTGGTGCAGGTCCAGGAGGAGGAGCGCCAGAGCCTCGCCCGCGACCTGCACGACGCCTTCGGCCAATGCCTCGCCGCCGCGGGCGCGCTCGCCGCCGCCATCGAAGCCGGCGTCCCGGAGGAGCGAGCGGATCTGCGCGCCGATGCCGCCGGCATCGAGGCGGTCGTCGGCGCCATGCGCGAGAGCCTGCGCGGGGCCCTGGCCCAGCTCGAACTGCCAGACCTCGCCGGCATCGGCCTGGGCGAGGGCCTTCGCAGCCTCGTCTCGGATTGGCAGGCGCGGCTGCGGACGGGTCCGAGCCTTCACCTCGACGTGATGGGCGATTGGGCGGGCTTGTCGCCGCAGGTCTCCGCGAGCCTCTACCGGATCGCGCAGGAACTCCTGACCAACGCCCTGCGGCACGGGCGGCCGAGCCGGATTTTTCTGCGGTTGCAGCGCATTGAGACCGGAAGGCGGCCGATCACGCTGGTCGTGGACGACGACGGCGGGGGCGATCCCGCGCACATCGCCGGGGCGTCCGGCCGCGGCCTTGCCGGAATCCGGGCGCGGCTCGCGGCTCTCGGCGGCGCGCTGTCGCTCACCGGAAACGGCAGCGGCCTTCGCGCCTGCGCCACCGTCCCGACCCGCGGCTGAGGTGCGCGATGCCGAGCATCCTCCTCGTCGACGACCATCCCGTCGTGCGCGAGGGCTATCGCCGCCTGCTCGAACGGCAGCCGGGTTTCACCGTGGTGGCCGAGGCGGAGACCGCGGCGCAAGCCTACCGCCTCTACAAGGCGCAGGCGCCGGACCTCGTCATCCTCGACCTCTCGCTGCCGGGGCCGAGCGGCATCGAGGCGATCCGGCATATCCGGCAATGGGACGCCGCAGCCCGCATCCTCGTGTTCAGCATGCGCACCGCCGCCGCCATCGCGCGCCAAGCCTTCGCCGCGGGCGCCGCCGGCTATGTCAGCAAGGCGAGCCCGCCGCGGGACCTCCTGACAGCCGTGGCGGGCGTGCTGCGCGGGGAGCGCGCCATGAGCCCCGACATCGCCTTAGCCATCGCACAGGACGAGGTCTCCGACGGGCGTACCGCCCTCGACGACCTCAGCCCGCGGGAAATCGAGATCCTCGGCATGACGGCGGCGGGCGCGACGGCATCGGCGGTGGCCGAGGCGCTGTGCCTCAGCCTCAAGACGGTTCAGAACAACCTCTCGCTGATCCGGGCCAAGCTCGGCGCCCGCACGGACGCCCATCTGGTCTGGATCGCCGTCGGTGCCGGGCTCGTGGAGGCCCCGCCCGGTCCACCCTCCGGCGACGGCTGAACCGGTTTCGGTCCAAGACGTCTAAGGCCATCGTGCCGGATTTCGGATCCGGCACGATGGCCTAAGCGATTGTCTTTGCATCCTCTTATTCCGAAAGCCGGAAACCGCCTTTCGGGATGATGCGCTAGCCCGGCGGCCAGCGGAAATCGTCCGCCCGTCCGGGTTGCGGCAGGGGCGCGGCACCGCGCTGCAGGCTGCGCTCGCGGGTGCCGGTGGCGTCGCCCTCCTGCGAGCGGCCAGTGAGCAGCGTGCCGCCGGGGGAGGTCTCGGTGCGGCCGAGCGGCACCACCGGCCCCGCCGCAGGCTTGACCGGCAGGCTCGGGATGCCGGGCGGCTCGGGCAGGCTCGGCAGCATCGCCGTGATCTTGCGGTCGATCGCCGCCGTATCGTCGCTGCCGAGTCCGGCGCCACCCTCGCCGGGGGTCGCCGCGATCGCGGCGGCGGGCTGCTCGGAGGGCAGGCCGCCCTTCTCCCCCATCAGGCGCTTCAGCTCCACGTCGGCGAAGTGGGCGATCTTGCGCGAGCCGGCGGCGGTGAAGTGGATGCCGTCCGAGGTGCGCAGCCGCGCCTCCTGGCCGTCCACGTCGGGCCCCGAAGCGGTGAAGCGGTTGCGGTCGTCGACGAAGCCCTGCCAGATCTCGGCATAGGACTGGCCGGCCCGCTGCACCCGCTCGCGCACGAGGTCGTTGATCGTTGCGAAGTCGCGGCTCAGGGACTCGCTGCGGACCGGCGGCAGGCCGACCCAGATCAGCGGCACTTTGTGATCGGCGAACACCTTCACCACCGCATCGACCCGGGCTCCGTAGAGCTCGCGCCACTTGTCGGACAGGGTCTCGACGGTCTGGTCGCCCTCGCGGATCGCCTGCCGGTCGTTCACGCCGATCATCATCAGGGCGTAGGAGACGTTGGGCGTGGCCTTGAGAAACTCCTCGGCGCTCTTCCCCCAATCCACGAGATCCTTGCGCACGAGGCCGCTATCGGCCTTCGAGCGGTCGAGCACGGCGATTTCGGCATTGTCGGAGAAGGCCTCGTCGATCCCCTTGGCGAGGTAGCTCGCGAGCGAGTCGCCGAACACGGCGATCTGGGTCGTCGGCGCCGCCTTCGCCACTTTGGCCTTGGGCTGCGCCACCGTCGGGGCCGGACTCGGCCGGCGGCGGCGCGCGGCGCGCTCCTCATCCGAGCGTCCGGCGGTCGCGGCCGGCGCGCGCGGGCGTGACGGCCGGGCGTAACCGGGCGTGGGCTGCGGCGGCGGGGTCGGCTGCGCGCGCGGCTGATCCTCCCAGGGCCAGTAGAACTGCCGCGGCGCCTCCTGCGGCGGGGCTGCCCGGCGGGCGGGCGCCCGGCCGTAGCCGTACTCGTCGGCATAGGCGCCGCGGGCGCGGCGGCGCGGCGGCGCGGCGTAGGGATCGGCGGCGGGCGCGTCGTAGCTGTCGCCCCATTGTGCCGCGGCCGGTTGCGGCAGCGCGGTCCAGGCGGCGGCGAGCCAGAGGGCTGCGAGAGCGAGAAGGCCGAGGATCGCAGGCAGACGCGGGAACGCGGTGCGATCGGTCGGGCGGCGTTGCATGCGCGGAGCCTCGATCGAAGGGGAGGGCCGGGGGCCGGCCTTTGATCCCGCAGGATAGCGCGGGGAAGCCGGCGCGTCTAAGGCCGCCCCTCCAGGCGCTCCAGCAGCGCGGGCCGGGCATAGCCGTCGGCCGGCAACCCCTCGCGGATCTGGTACTGGCGCACCGCCTCGCGCAGCTTCGGACCGGCGCGCCCATCCTGCTCGCCGGCATAGAGCCCCTGTGCGGCGAGCCCCGCCTGAAGACGCTTGAGGCCCGGCCCGTCGAGGCGGGCGTCGCCGTTCGGCCACGGCGCGGCAAGCGCCGGGCCGCCGGCCAACCGGTCGGCGAGGTGTCCGACCGCCAGCGCGTAGGAATCGCTGGTGTTGTAGCCGCGGATCACCTCGAAATTGTCGGTGATGAGGAAGACCGGGCTGCCGAGCCCGCCGGGCAGGAACAGGCTCGCCTCGCCGTTCACCGGCAGCGGCTTGCCGTCGGTGCGGCGCACGCCGCGGGCGGCGAAATCGGAAAGCGGTCCGCGGTAGCGGGTCAGGTCGAACTCCTTCGGCAGGCTGACCTCGTAGCCCCAGGACAGGCCGGGCTTCCAGCCGAGCGAACGCAGGTAATGGGCGATCGAGGCCAGTGCGTCGGGCTCCGAGCGCCAGATGTCGCGCCGCCCGTCGCCGTCGAAATCGACCGCCTCCCGCAGGTAGACCGAGGGCAGGAACTGCACCTGCCCCATGGCGCCGGCCCAGGACCCGACCATCCGCGCCGGCTCGATGTCACCCTTCTCCAGGATCTGGAGGGCGGCGAGCAACTCGTCGCGAAACAGGGTTCCGCGGTGCCGGACGTAAGCCAGGCTCGCCAGGGCGCGGACCGTGGGCAGCGAGCCGGCGCTCGCGCCGAAATCCGACTCGACGCCCCAGAAGGCCAACACGATGGCGCGCGGCACCCCGGTCCTGGCCTCGATGGCGGCGAGCGTGGTCGCGAGCCGCTTGCCCTGCGCCTGTCCCCTGGCGATCCGCCCGGGCGAAACCGCACCGACGAGATAGTCCCAGACCGGCCGGCTGAACTCGCCCTGGCGGCGGGTACGGGCGATCACGTCGGGATCGGGTCCGCGCAGGCCCGCGAAGGCGGCGTCGAAGGTGTTCGGCGAGACGCCGCGTGCGGTGGCGTCGGAGCGCAGGGACGCGACGAAGCCGGGATAGTCGCCGTCCTGCGCCCGGGCCGGACCGGGCGCTGCGAGCAGCGCCAGGCAGAGGGGGAGAGCGAGGACGGCGCGTCGGGTTCTCACCGCCGGTTCCGCTTCACCAGGGCATCCTCCCAGGCGAGCGCCTGGGCGACGATGGCGTCGAGGTCGTCGTGCTTCGGCGTCCAGCCGAGTTCGTTGCGGATGCGGTCGGCGCCGGCGATGATCTGGGCCGGGTCGCCCGGACGCCGCGGCGACAGGCGCACCTCGAAGTCGCGGCCGGAGATGCGCTTGACCACCTCCACCACCTCCAGCACCGAGTAGCCCCGGCCGTAGCCGCAATTGAGGGTCAGGCTCTCGCCGCCGCCGCGCAGGTGATCGAGCACAACCAAATGCGCCGCGGCGAGGTCGGAGACTTGGATGTAGTCGCGCAGGCAGGAGCCGTCGCGGGTCGGGTAGTCGGTGCCGAACACCTCCAGATGCGTGCGCTGGCCCAGCGCGGCCTGCGTCGCGACCTTGATCAGGTGGGTGGCCGCCGGCATCGATTGCCCGGAGCGCCCGCGCGGATCGGCGCCCGCGACGTTGAAGTAGCGCAGCACCCCGTAGGTGAAGCCGTGCGCCGCCGCCGCATCGGCGAGCATCCACTCGCTCATCAGCTTCGAGCGACCGTAGGGATTGATCGGGTTCGTCGCCAGGGTCTCGGGCACCGGCACGATCTCCGGCTCGCCGTAGACGGCAGCCGTCGAGGAGAAGATGAAGTGCTTCACGCCCGTGCGCGACGCGGTCTCGATCAGCGCGCGGGTCTTCACGGTGTTGGCGAGGTAGTAGCCGAGCGGATCGGCGACCGATTCCGGCACGACGATCTTGGCCGCGAAATGCGCGATCGCATCGATCTGGTGGCGCAGGATGGTCTCGGTGACGAGGGCTTGGTCGGCCACGTCGCCGACGACGAGGCGCACCTCCGGCGGCAGGGCCCAGTCGTAGCCGGTCGAGAGGTCGTCGAGGACCACGACCTCCTCGTGGCCGGCATCGACCAGCGCCAGCACCATATGGCTGCCGATGTACCCTGCGCCGCCCGTGACCAGAACCGCCATCGCTCAACCCCCGATTCGTCGTTCGCCCTTCGCGAGCGAAAGCTTCAGCCATGATTTTATGACGAAATCCTGCCAATCATACCCAAGCGGGGCTGTTAGCGGCGGCTCGCGTACTATTTGATCCCTGTCGATCAGGGCTCACCCCGACAATCGCCCAAAATGCGGGTCCCGCCATATGAAACGAATTCGCAAGGCCGTCCTTCCCGTCGCGGGCCTCGGCACGCGCTTCCTGCCGGCGACCAAGGCCGTGCCGAAGGAAATGCTCACGGTCGTCGATCGACCGGTCGTCCAGCACGTCGTCGACGAGGCTCGGGAAGCCGGCATCGAGCACTTCATCTTCGTCACCGGCCGCGGCAAGGCCGTGATCGAGGACCATTTCGACATCGCGTTCGAACTCGACCACACGCTGCAGGCGCGCGGCAAGACGGCGGCCTACGAGGAGCTGAAGAAGGACCTGCCCAAGGCCGGCCAGACGAGCTTCACCCGGCAGCAGGCCCCGCTCGGCCTCGGCCACGCGGTCTGGTGCGCCCGCGAGATCGTCCGCGACGAGCCCTTCGCAGTGCTGCTGCCCGACATGCTGAGCCGCGGCTGCATGGGCCAGATGCTCGCGGCCTACGAGCAGCACGGCGGCAACATCATCGCGGTGGAGGAGGTGAAGCCCGAGGAGACGCACCAGTACGGCATCGTCGGCGTGGGCGAGACCTTCGGCCAGACCTTCGAGATCACCGGCATGGTGGAGAAGCCCAAGCAGGGCACCGCACCCTCGAACTTCATCATCTCCGGCCGCTACATCCTCCAGCCCGAGATCTTCTCGATCCTGGAGCGCGGCGAGACCGGGGCCGGCGGCGAGATCCAGCTCACCGACGCGATGATCCGGCTGGCCGAGCAGCAGAAGTTCTACGGCATGCGCTACGACGGGCGCACCTACGACACCGGCTCCAAGATCGGCTTCCTCACCGCCAATCTCGCTTACGGACTGGAGCGGCCGGAGCTGGCCGACGCCCTGAAGGCGGAGATCCGGGCCCTTCTCGGCGATGCCTGACCGGTTCCATGCATATGCGCGACAGAGCCATGCTCTGCGCGCATGTGGAAACGTTATCATCGCCCTTGCGATTTGTGCGACGCGATGCGATTTGTGCATTGCGAGATCGCGATGGCGTCGCGGTCCCGCAGCCCTTCTTGGGCGTTTCCTCCCTAGACTTCGGGCCGTCCTTCGGGGCGGCCTTTTTTCTTTTCCGATCAGGGCTCAACCCAATGCGGACCGGGGCGGCGCCGTCTTGCGGGAGCCGGAAGCCGCGGTCCGGGCGGATCATTCCGCCGCGATGCGGTGGGGCGGCACCTCGACGGTCTCGGCAGCGACGTCGGCGATCACCTTGGCGAGATGCTCCGCGAGCGTCGCGAAGCCCGCCGTCAACGCCAGCGACTGCTCGTTCATGTAGAGCGCACGGTTGATCTCGATCTGCAGCGCATGCCGCCCGAGGCCCGGCTCGCCGTAATGCTCGGTGATGAAGCCGCCGGCATAGGGCTTGTTGCGCACCACCTTGTAGCCCAGCCCCCGCAGGCGGCTCTCGACGCCCTCCACCAGGGAAGGCAGGCAGGCCGTGCCGAAGCGATCTCCGAGGACGAAGTCGGCCTGGGCGCTCTCGTCGCGCCCGAGACTCGACGAGGGCATCGAGTGACAATCGATCAGGAAGGTCCGACCGAAGGTCCGCGCCGTGCGGTGGATCAGGCCGCGCAGGGTCCGATGATAGGGCTTGTAGAGCGTCTCGATGCGCTGCACCGCCACGTCGACCGGCAGGCGCTCCCGGTAGATCTCCTGTCCGTCGGCGACGATGCGGGGCACCGTGCCCAACCCCCCGGCGACCCGCATGGAGCGGGTGTTGGCGAAGGAGGGCAGGCGGCCGGCGAACATGCGCGGGTCGAGTTCGTAGGGCTCGCGGTTCACGTCGAGATAGGCGCGGGGGAAGTTCGCCCGCATCAGGGGCGCGCCGAGGCCGACGACCGAGGCGAACAGCCGGTCGACATGGGCGTCCTCCGAGCGGCGCAGGGCCAGCGCGTCGAGCCGGGAGGCGGCGAGGAAGGAAGCGGGATAATGCGCGCCGGAATGGGGCGCGTTGAACACGAAGGGAATCGTGTGCTGCGCCGGCTCATCCACGACGAAGGGTGGATCGAACGCCTCGGGACCGTCGGGCTGGGATGGGCTCATCGAGTCGCGGGGGCCTGAGCGTGGCGCGGAAGGAACATCGCGCCACTTTGCGGCCACGCGCCGGCCCTGTCCACCATGCGACGCACCGTGACGTAGGGCGACGCGGGAGCAGCGACGGAGCGGAAGGGCAGGGCGCTTCGATCGTCGGGTGCGGCGCGACACCGGCCCGGCTTAACGCTCTGTTTACCAAGCCGCCGCTTTATGAAATGAACACCCACTGAGCACCTCTCGCAAAGCGCCGGCCGCGCTGTCGTGCCCTCAAGCGGCATGGTAGCGACCGGACGTTTCCTGAGACACTCCAAGGCGCATGGGCACCGGGACGCCGTTCGATGAAGATCCTGCTCGCGGAAGACGACAACGACATGCGCCGGTTCCTGGCCAAGGCGCTCCAGAACGCCGGCTACGACGTGCTGTCCTTCGACAACGGCCTGTCCGCCTATAACCGCCTGCGCGAGGAGCCGTTCGAGCTTCTGCTGACCGACATCGTCATGCCGGAGATGGACGGGATCGAACTGGCGCGCCGCGCCACCGAACTCGACCCCGACATCAAGGTGATGTTCATCACCGGCTTCGCCGCGGTGGCGCTGAACCCGGATTCGAAGGCGCCCAAGGATGCGAAGGTGCTCTCGAAGCCCTTCCACCTGCGCGACCTCGTCAACGAGGTCGAGAAGCTGCTGGCCGCCTGAGCCGGGGCACGGGGCCGCTCACGCGGCGGTCTCGCCACGCCTGTGTCTCCGCCGCAGTAGGAAGATCCCCGCGGCTCGCCTATATCCGTCGCTTCCCTCACTCGGGCGCGCGACGGACCCATGCAGCCGGTCACGATCTACACCACGGCTTGGTGCCCCTATTGCTCGGCGGCCAAGAGCCTGTTGCGCGAGAAGGGCGTCTCCTTCAACGAGATCGACGTCGAGAAGACGGCCGGCGCCCGCGCGACCATGGTCCAGCGGGCCGGCGGGCGCACGTCGGTGCCGCAGATCTTCGTCGGCGACCGGCATGTCGGGGGTTGCGACGACCTCTACGCCCTGGAGCGGGCCGGCGACCTCGATCCCCTGCTCGCGGCATGACCGACCTGTCCGACCGCAAGCCGTTCGTCGCCGCCTGCGTGCAGATGCGCGGCGGGCGCGATCCGGCCGCCAACCGCGAGGCGGCGGTGGCGGCGGTGCGCGAGGCGGCGCGCCGCGGCGCGGCCTACGTGCAGACCCCGGAGACGACCTCGCTGATCGAGCGCGACCGCACCGCGCTGTTCGAGAAGGTCGGCCCGCAGGAGCAGGACGCCACGCTGGCCGCCCTCCGCGAGGTCGCCCGGGCGGAAAAGATCGTTCTCCAGATCGGTTCGTTGGCGATCCGTGACGGCGAGAAGATCGCCAACCGCGCCTTCCTGATCGACGCCGCGGGCGAGATCCAGGTTTCCTACGACAAGCTCCACCTTTACGACGTCGATCTGCCCAACGGCGAACGCTGGCGGGAATCGGCGACCTATTCGGGAGGCGATTGCGCCGTCGTCGCCGACACGCCGCTGGCCAGCTTCGGGCTGACGATCTGCTACGATATCCGCTTCCCCGCCCTCTACCGGGCATTGGCGGAGGCCGGTGCCACGGTGATGACCGCGCCGGCCTGCTTCACCCGCCAGACCGGCGAGGCGCACTGGCACATCCTGCAGCGGGCCCGCGCCATCGAGACCGGCTCGTTCATGATCTCCGCGGCCCAGGGCGGACGGCACGAGGACGGGCGGGAGACCTTCGGCCACTCGCTCATCGTCGATCCCTGGGGCCGCATCCTCGCCGAGGCCGAGGGCGATGCGCCGGGGATCATCCTCGCCGAGATCGACCTCGCGCGGGTCGCGGATGCGCGCGCCCGCATCCCCACCCTGTCCCACGCGCGCAGCTTCGGCGTGCGCCGCGCCTGAACCCTCCCCATCTACGGGCCATGATCCGCTTCACCCTCGCCTGCGAGTCGGGCCACCATTTCGAGAGCTGGTTTCCCTCCAACGCGGCTTACGACGAGCAATCCGCCCGCGGATTCGTGACCTGCCCGTTCTGCGATTCGGCCAAGGTGGCGAAGGCACCGATGGCCCCGGCGGTCGCGCGCACCGATCGCGGCCGGCCCGCGGCGTCCTCACCGTCGCTGCCCGTCCCGGCGGCCCCGGCGGAGACACCCGCGTCGATGATCGCCGAGCCCGAGCGGCAACTGCGCGCCCTGCTGCGGGCGGTGCGGGCACAGGTCGAGGCGAGTGCCGAGCATGTCGGCGAGCGCTTCGCCGACGAGGCGCGGGCGATCCATTACGGCGATGCGGAGGGCCGCCCGATCTATGGCGAGGCGAGCCCGCAGGAAGCGCGGGCGCTCATCGAGGAGGGCATCGAGGTGCTGCCCCTGCCGCCGGCCCCCGACGACCGACACTGATCCCTTCGCGGACGGGAGCGGCTCAGGCCCGAATGGGCTCGGCCGGGAAGCGGAATTCGACAGCGGTGCCCGCAGGATCACGCGGCCGGACGCGGCTCGTGCCGCCGACCTGCCGGCTCAGGACGTCGGTCAGCGTCGTCCCGAAGCTGCCGTCGGCCGTCGTGCTCAAGCCGACCCCGTCATCCTCCACCGTCACGATCAGATCCTCGCCCTCGCGGACGACGCGCAGGGTGAGCGTTCCGGCCCGCGACGGGAAGGCGTGGCGGATGGCGTTGGAGACGGCCTCGTTGACGACCAGCGCGAGCGGTCCCGCCACCCTGGGCCGGATGCGATACGGTGCGAGATCGAATGCGAGGGCGATGTCGTCCCGGCCCGACGCCTCGACCCGGGTGACGGCGATCTCACGGACGAGATCGGCGAGATCGTGCCTCTCGCTCTCATCCGCCGGGACGGGCTGACGGTAGAGCGCGCCGAGGGCCTCGACCCGCCCGATCGCCTCGGCGAGCGCCGCGCGCACCGCCGGATCGCGGCTGTTGCTGCTCTGAAGCGTCAGCATCGCCGAGATCATCTGGAGGTCGTTGCCGGCGCGGTGGCCGATCTCGCCCAGCAGCAGCGCGTTCGCGTCGAGAGCAGCCCGCGTCCGGTCGCGCTCGGCGGCCAGCGCGTGGCGCTCGCTCACATCGAGTTGGGAGGCGAAGAAGAACAGGAGCGTGCCGTCCTCGTCGTGGACAGGGCTGATGAACAGCGCGTTGTGGAAGGTCGAGCCGTCCTTGCGGTAGTTTACAAGCTCGGCGCTCACGTCCTGCTCGGACCGGATCGCGGCCCGGATCCGCGCCACCGTGTCGAGGTCGGTCTCCGGCCCCTGCAGGAAGCGGCAATTGCGGCCGGTCACTTCGAGCCGGGTATAGCCGGTGAGCCGCAGGAACGCGTCGTTGGCGTAGATGATCGGGTTGTCGAGCCGGCGCGGGTCGGTGATGATCATCGCCATCCGCGTCGCCCGCACGGCCGCCGCGAAGGGATCCCCCTTGCCGGAGCGGGCGCTGGCGCGAATCCGCTCCGTCAACTGCCAGTCGTCACCGGCCTCCATACGCTCCCGATCGCCCCCGTTCACGCCGCCGCAAGTCGCTGCAAACCCGCTCTACACCGCCGACGCCGTTGCCCTTGCCCTTGCCCTTGCCCTTGCCGTCGCCAAAGCCGACGGCCGTCACCATATCAAGCGCAACCGAGCGGGATGCCGGTCGGTTCGCCGACCGGGCGTCACGCTTCGCGATATTCGCGATGATCAGAGGAATCCGCGATGCTCCTGTTCCGCAAGCGGCCTGAAATGCCGGCGCCGTCCGAGGCACTCCCCGGCCGCCCGCATCCCCTGCCGACCGCCGAGCGCCACTTCGTCAACGGCCATCCCCTGAAGGGGCCCTATCCCGAGGGCATCGAGACGATCGTGCTCGGGTTCGGCTGCTTCTGGGGGGCGGAGCGCAAATTCTGGCAATTGCCGCAAGGGATCCACGTCACCGCCGTGGGCTATGCCGGCGGGTTCACGCCCAACCCGACCTACGAGGAGGTCTGCAGCGGCCTCACCGGACACAACGAGGTCGTGCTCGTCGCCTTCGATCCCGCCGTGCTGCCGCTGGAATCCGTGCTCAAGACCTTCTTCGAGAGCCACGACCCGACCCAGGGCTACCGCCAGGGCAACGATGTCGGCACGCAGTACCGCTCCGGCATCTACACGCGGGACGAGGCGCAGGCCGCCACGGCGCGGACGGTGCGCGATGCCTATGCGCGGGCGCTCGACGCGCGCGGCTACGGTCCGGTCACGACGGAGATCGTGCCGCTCGACACGTTCTACTTCGCGGAAGAGTACCACCAGCAATACCTCGCCAAGAATCCCGGCGGCTATTGCGGGCTGGGCGGCACCGGGGTGTCTTGCCCTGTCGGCGTCGGCGTTGCGGCGGAGTAATCCCCGACGGCCGGCACCCGCAAGGCGGACCCAAGCTTGACCGTCTTGCGGGGCCGGGGCGCCCATGCCAAACCCCGGCCCCTCGGATGGCCGGGATTACGGGACAATGCTGGAACGTGGCTTCGAACGCTTTCTCTTCGCCTGCCGGTGGCTGCTGGCCCCGTTCTACGCGGCGCTGACGGTCGCCCTCGTCGTCCTGCTGGTTCGGCTGCTGATGGAGCTCGGCCACGTCGTCACGCACGCGCTCGAATCCTCCGAGTCGCAGACGATCCTGGGCGTGCTGGCCCTGGTGGACCTGACCTTCACGGCCTCGCTGCTGATCATCGTGATCTTTTCGGGCTACGAGAACTTCGTTTCGAAGTTCGACCATACCGACCACAAGGACTGGCCCACCTGGATGGGCACGATCGATTTCAGCGGGCTCAAGCTGAAGCTGATTTCCTCCATCGTCGCGATCTCGGCGATCCAGCTCCTGAAATCGTTCCTCGACGTGAAGAACTACAGCGACCGCGACCTCTCCTGGCTGGTGGGCATCCACATGGTCTTCGTGGTGTCCGGCCTGCTGATGGCGCTGACCGACCGGCTCTCGGCCGGACACCACGAGAAATGACCGACCGCCGCACCGGGGATCCGCCGCAGGCACTCACGCGGCAGCCGAGACGTCACGCTTGCGCTTGCGGCGGGGCGCCGTTTCCCCGCTGAGCGGATAGGGCTTTGCGAGGGCAGCGATCGGGATCTTCCACGCGTTGCTGATGGTCCGGATCTGCTCCAGCGTCATTCCGCGTTTCCGGCCGAGGATTTCCGAGGCGCGCGAACGGGAGCCGAGCAGTTCGGCCAATTCCGCTTGGCTATGCCCCCGTTCGGCGATCGCGAAGCTGAGGATGTCGATCGGATCGCTCTCGGGAACCGGGTAATGTTTGCCCTCGTAAGCCTCGATCAGCGCGGCCAGAACCTCGAAGCGCTCAGCTTCGGGCGATCCGACCTCCGGCTCCCGGTCGAAATACGCCTCCACCTCCCTCAGGGCCCAGGTGAGGTCATCGTCGTTCCGGATGGCTCTGACATCCATCATCCCACCGTCTCCGGATTAATCCGATCGTATTCGGCATGGGTACCGAAGAACTTAATCAGCACGCGCTTGTAGCGATAGGAGACATGCACGATCAGACGGAATTCGTTGCGGCGGATATCGAAGATGACACGATGGTCGCCGACGAAATCCACTCCCTTGCCGAATTCAGCCCTGATGTCCTCGGGACCTGACCAGTTCGCAGCACTGACTCTCGTGTACCAATCGGACAAACCGCTCCGTGAGCGCGGATGCGCGTCCCAGAAGAGCCGGAGCGTCCGTTTGGCAACGATCTGCATGATGGCAACTAGCATGTTCCAAAAATGGGAACAAGCGCCCGATCATGCCGTCCCGCGATCCCTCCTCCGGAGGATCAGCACCTCTACCGCGCGTGCAGCACCGCGCGGCAGGCGTCCGGCAGGCCGGCCAGGGTCATCGGCGGGCGCGGCTTCGGCGGGGTCTTCGGCTTGGGCGGGTTCAGCACCGCCGCGCTGAACCAGTAATCGAGTTCCGAGCCGCAGCCGTCGCCGGGGGGAGGCGGCGCCTGGTCGTCGCAGGCGCCTTCGCCGGCCGGGCAGGCGAGGCGGATATGGTAGTGGTAGTTGTGCCCGTACATCGGGCGCACCTTGGTGAGCCAGCCGCGATCCCCGCCCGCCTCACGGCACAGGGCCTTCTTGATCGCCGCGTTGACGAAGATCCGCGCCACCTCGGGCTGCCTCGCCGTCATGCGGATCAGCGCCGTGTGCTGCGGCGTCCAGACCTCCGGGTCGATGTCGCGCCGGTCGGAGCGCACCATGTCGGTGGCCGAGGTCTCCTCGCGCTCCGCCCGGCTCATGCGGTGACCGGGCATGGGGGTGAGCCACACGTCCACGTCGAGGCCGAGCTGGTGCGAGGCGTGGCCGGTGAGCATCGGCCCGCCGCGGGGCTGCGACATGTCGCCGACGAGGAGACCCGGCCAGCCGGCCTGGGGCGCCCGGGCGGCCAGCCGCTCGATGAAGCCCACGAGATGGGGGGTGCCCCACATCCGGTTGCGCGAGGGCCGCATCACCTGCCAGGTCGCGCCGTCGAGGGGCAGCGCCTCGCCGCCGGAGAAGCAGCCCTTGGCATAGGAGCCGAAGGGGCGAGCCGGTCCACCGGTCGGCGCGGTGACGCGGCCGAACAGGGCCTTGGCCGGCGTCGAGGGATCGTCGGGGTTGGCCAGCGGCGGCAGCGGCTTTGGGTTCACGCTGCCGCGGTCCTGCGCGGCGGCCGGTCCCATCAGGGCCGGCAGGGCGAGCGCCAGGGCAGGGAGAGTCAGGCGGGGCAGCGGCATGCGCGTCGGCTCGTCCGGGAAAGCGGGGAAGGGGCGGGGCGGGCCGGAACGTGCCCGACCGCATGGGCGTTTTTTATGGCAAGCTGTAACAACGTTGCAGGGTGACCGCCATGGATCCGGTTCGTTCCGACAAGACGGCTGACGGCGCGGCGCGTGAGGCCCTGGCTCCGCGCAGCCTGATCGCCAGCGACCGCGTGATCGGCACCGAGGTGCGCCGGCCCGACGGGACCAAACTCGGCCGCATCGAGCGGCTGATGCTCGACAAGCGCTCCGGCCGGGTCGCCTATGCGGTGATGAGCTTCGGCGGCTTCCTCGGCATGGGCGAGGACTACTACACGCTGCCCTGGGCGGTTCTGCGCTACGACACCGAGCGCGACGCCTATGTGGTGGACATCACCGAGGCGCAGTTGCGCGACGCGCCCGCCCGCTCGCCGGAGGGCGGCGACCCGGAGGACGAGCGCGCCTGGGAGGAGCACGTCCACCGCTACTACAACGCCGCGCCCTATTGGGGCATCTGAGGACGCGCTACGGCCGCGTCAAAAACCCGATCGGCTCCCGCGGCGGCTGGCCGAGCCAGACCAGCACCGCCCCGAGGCCGAGCCCGAACAGGGCGGCCGGGACGAGGCCGAGCGGGGTCAGCAGAACCGTGTCGGCCCAGGGCGCAGACTGCCGGATCGTCGCCCCGAGGGCGGTGATCCGCTCCTGCGGCAGGAACCGGATCAGTTCGGCGAGGCTCGTGACCCGCAGGCCGTTATTGGCGATGGAGCGGGCGCCGTCGTAGCAGAGCTGCACGAAGCCCGCCGCCATGAGCAGGAGCCCGAGCGCCCGGCTGAGGAACGGCAGTCCGAGAAAACGGGAAACGGTTCGCAGCATGTTCGCCCTCGCGCGGAAGCGGTCCGCCTCCGCGACAGCTCTGTCCAGCCGTGACTAGGCCGTGGGGGGAACTCAGGCAAGAACTCAGGCAAGACCTCAGGCAAGAACTCGGGCGAGGACCGAGGCAAGAAGCGGGACGACAACTTCGGCCGGACCGTCGGCGGGAGCCGTTCGCCACGTGCCTCGCTCAGACCCTTGGCTCCCTGGGCGCGGAGCGCGCGAGCAGGGCCGCCCCCAGGATGCCCGACAGCAGCGAGCCGCCGAGCACCCCGAGCTTCGTCTCGGTTTCGTGCAGGCCGTCGGTGAAGGCGAGCGCACCGATGAACAGGCTCATGGTGAAGCCGATCCCGCACAGGAGCGCCACGCCGTAGACCTGGGGCCACGTCGCCCCCGCCGGGCGGGCGGCAAGGCCCGTCGCGACGGCGAGCCGGACGATGAGGAAGATGCCGACCTGCTTGCCGAGGAACAGGCCGAGCGCCACGCCGAGGGTCACGGGATCGACCAGCGCCCGCGCCGGCAGGCCGAGCAGGGTCACCCCGGCATTGGCGAAGCCGAAGATCGGCACGATCACGAACGACACCCAGGGACTCAGGCCGTGTTCGAGCCGGTGCAGGGGCGAGGTCGTGTCCTCGGGCTTGCCGGGGCTCGGGTGGATCGGCACGAACAGGGCGAGCAGTACCCCGGCTACGGTGGCGTGGACGCCGGAGCGCAGCACGACGAACCAGAGCGCGAGGCCGAGGAGCAGGTAGGGCGTCAGCGCGCGAACGCCGAGGCGGTTGAGGGCGAAGAGCGCGGCGAGGATGCCGGCGGCGGCGCCAAGCATCGCTCCGTCGATCTGCCCCGTATAGAACAGCGCGATGATGACGACCGCGCCGAGATCGTCGACGATCGCCACCGCCGAGAGGAAGATCTTGAGCGAGACCGGCACGCGCGAGCCGAGCAGCGCCAGCACGCCGAGGGCGAAGGCGATGTCGGTGGCCGCCGGGATCGCCCAGCCTCGGGCGGTCGCCTGGCCGGCATTGAAGGCGAGGTAGACGAGAGCCGGCGCCGCCATGCCCGCGCCCGCGGCCAGACCCGGCAGCACCCGCGCCGGCCAAGTGCGCAACTGCCCGTCGAGCGCCTCGCGCTTGATCTCGAGCCCGACCAGCAGGAAGAACACGACCATCAGGCCGTCGTTGATCCAGTGGAGCAGGCTCATCGCCCCGACGGAGACGTGGAGCCCATGGTGATACGCCTCGGCCAAGGGCGAGTTCGCCACCACGAGCGCGGCCGCCGCGGCGGCCATCAGCACGAGGCCGCCCGCCGATTCGTTGGCAAGCGTGCTGCGCAGCACCGAGAGCGGGCGCCGCAGGATCGGACGGGGCATGGGCTTCATGGGGCCGCTGACTGCCTCGTCAGGCCCGGCGGGGCAACCCCGGCCGCGCTCAGGTATCGGTCCCGAGGGCGGCGCGGATCAGCCGCTGACCGCCCTCGCTCGACCATTCCGCCGGCCCCTTCATCACGCCGAGGGTGCAGCCCTTGGCGTCGATCAGCATGGTCGTCGGCAGCCCCGTGGAGCCGACCGCGGCCTGGATCGCCGGCAGCACCTTGCCCTCCGGGTCGCCGTAATAAGTCAGGTGCGCGATGCCGTTGGCCTTGAACCAGGCCGGCGGCTTGTCGAGATTGCGCGTCTCGACATTGATCGCCACCACCTGGAAGGCGTCGCCGCCGCGTTCCGCCTGGAGGCGGTCGAGGGCCGGCATCTCCGCCTTGCAGGGAGCGCACCACGTCGCCCACAGATTCACCAGCAGCAGCTTTCCGCGCAGGGCGGCGAGATCGGTCGCGGCCCCGTCCGGCCCCTTGAAGGCGACGACCGGGGCCGGCTTCGGCGCGGCGGAGGCGTCGAAGGCGGCGACTTCGCCGCGGGCGAGCGGCGCGAGCCGGGCCGCGGCGGGGGCGGCCTCGGCGCAGGGACCGGAGGCCGCGAGGTTGCCGAGGTTCGAGCCCGTCCCGTATAGGGCGAAGCCGACGAGGACGGCGGCGAGCGCGCCGCCCGCGGCCAGAGTGCCGACAAGGATTTGCGGGGTCGCCTTCACGGCCGGACCTCGTTTCGCGTGCGGAAGGTGGGATCAGCCATGAGCAACCGGATGTGGGGCGGCCGCTTCGCCAGCGGCCCGGCCGAGATCATGGAGGAGATCAACGCCTCCATCGGGTTCGACAGGCGGCTCGCGCCCCAGGACATCCGCGGATCGCTGGCGCATGTCGCGATGCTGGGAAGCCGAGGCATCCTGCCCGCCGAGGATGTGGCAGCCATCGAAGCCGGGCTCAAGTCCGTCGAGGCGGAGATCGAGCGCGGCGAATTCGTCTTCCGGCGCGAGCTGGAGGACATCCACATGGCGGTCGAGAGCCGCCTGACCGAGATCGTGGGTCCCGCCGCCGGGCGCCTGCACACCGCCCGCTCGCGCAACGACCAGGTCGCCACCGACATGCGGCTGTGGGTGCGCGACACCCTCGACGCGCTCGACGCGCAGGTCGCCGACCTGCAGCGGGCGCTGGCCGAGACGGCACAGAAGCACGCCGACACGGTGATGCCGGGCTTCACCCACCTGCAATCGGCCCAGCCCGTCACCTTCGGCCACCATTGCCTCGCCTATGTCGAGATGCTGGCGCGCGACCGTGGCCGGTTCCGCGACGCCCGCGCCCGGCTCAACGAATGCCCGCTGGGCTCCGCGGCGCTCGCCGGCACTTCGTTCCCGATCGACCGGCACGCCACCGCGGCGGCGCTGGGCTTCGACCGGCCGACAGCGAACTCCCTCGATTCCGTCGCCGACCGCGACTTCGCCCTCGAATCGCTCTCGGCCGCTTCGATCTGCGCCGTCCACCTCTCGCGCTTCGCCGAGGAACTGGTGGTGTGGACCTCGGCGCAGTTCGGCTTCGTGCGGCTGTCGGACCGCTTCACCACCGGCTCGTCGATCATGCCGCAGAAGCGCAACCCCGACGCCGCCGAACTGGTGCGCGCCAAGGCCGGGCGCATCATCGGCGCGCTCACCGGCCTGCTCGTCGTGATGAAGGGTCTGCCGCTCGCCTATTCGAAGGACATGCAGGAGGACAAGGAGGGCACGTTCGACGCCCTGCAGTCGCTCTCGCTGTGCCTTGCCGCCATGGCCGGGATGGTCCGCGACCTCGAACCGGTGGCCGAGACGCTCAAGCGCGCGGCCGGCTCCGGCTACGCCACCGCGACGGATCTCGCCGACTGGCTGGTGCGCGAGCTGAACATGCCGTTCCGGCAGGCGCACCACGTCACCGGCCGGGTCGTCGCGGCCGCCTCGGAGCGCGGCATCGGCCTGGAGGACCTCTCCCTCGACGCGATGCAGGCGATCGAGCCGGGCATCACGAAGGCGGTCTTCGCGGTTCTCGGGGTCGAGAACTCGGTGGCGAGCCGCACCAGCTACGGCGGCACCGCGCCGGACAACGTGCGCCGGCAGGCTCAGGCTTGGCTGGAGCGGCTCGGTCCTGTGGAGAAGTAGGATCAGACCCGCGGGAACAGGCACGGAAAATGCGGCGTTCAGGTTTCAGCTAACTGAGCTTGGCTATCCGACTGTCCAAACCTGCGGAGTGCCGTCGATGAACGTTGAGAGTTGGATCACCGTCGAAGAGACGCCGGCCATGGCCGCGGAAGCGGCGGCCCTCATCGATGCCCGCCTCGCGCGCCTGACCGATGCGGAGCGGGACGCCTTCTGGGCCTCGATCCGCAAGGCCTACAACACGCCCTACAACGATCCGGCAAAGCCCGCCCAGCCGACGCCGGTCGAGCCGGTCTCGACCCCCGCAGCGGTCGAGATCCGCCTGCCGGTGATCGATCCGTCGATCGACCTGCCGGCGGCAGCACTCGCCTCCGCGGCCCTCGCGGCGGAGATCCGGGCAGCCTGACGCGCATCGGGGCGGTGCGGCCGCGCCGCGGGTGCGGCATGGGGTGCGGCCTGTTGCCGTTTTCGGTTGATCGGAGCGGGCAGGGCTTTCCTGTTCCGCTTCGGCTCGGCATCCTGACGCGCACGAAGACGGCCGGACCGGCCCCGCCGTCCGTACACACGAGTTGAGATGCAGCGGCCCCGCCTCCCGTTCCTTCGCCCGATCCCCCGCAAAGGCCGCGCCATCGCGGCCCTCGTTCTGACCGCTTCCGTGGCCATGCCCGTCCCGACCGGCCGGGCCGTCGCGCAGGAGGGGGTGCAGGGGGCGGAGGTCATCCTGGCCCGGGCCAGCCGCCGCAAGGAGAAGAGTTCGGCTCTCCCGCCGGGCATGCAGCAGGCGGTTCCACTCGCCGTCTTCGGCGACTGGAACGTGTTCACCAACGGTGCCCAAGCGCGCGAAAAGCTCTGCTACGTCATCGCCCAGCCGACGGCCCGCAGCCCCAAGACGCTCGCCCGTGACACCGGCTACCTGTTCGTGACCTTCCCCAAGGGCGGGGGCCAGGGCGAGATCGCGGTGATGCTCGGCTTCAAGCCCAAGCCCGCCGCCGCACAAGCCAAGCCCGGTGCGGCCGCCGCCCCGAGCGATCCGTATCTGACGGTGGGCAACACCCGCTACGGCCTCGTCGTGAAGGACGAGAACGCCTGGATCCAGAACCAGGCCGACGAGCCGCGTATCGTGACGGAGCTGAGCCGGGCGCAGACCGCCACCGTGCGGACCACCTCCCAGCGGGGCAACACGACCCAGGACGATTACGCGCTCGGCGGCTTCGCGGATGCGCTCAAACGCGCCCGCGAGGAGTGCAAGTAGCCACCCGTTTCAAAGAAGGCCGTCGGCGTCGAGCGCCATGACCGCCTGACCGTGGGCCTTGCGTCGCCGGTGCGATCTTCGCCGCGGCATCCCGGCCGCGGCTTCCGGTGACCGCCTCCCAAAAACAAGCCGGCGGCCCCGTAGGGCGCCGCCGGCGATCTTGCTTGCAGGCTCGAAGGCTCACACCGCGCGCAGGCGCGGCTGGCGTCCCTTCTCACGGGCGGCGCGGGCGGCCTGCTCCACGGTGCGGAACAGGGTACCGTCGAGCCCGTCGAAGCGGCGCTCCGACGAGAAGAAGCGGACGCCGCCGCGCTCGGGCACGGCGATGCCGGCGGTGATCTCGCCGATCTCGATCACGCGGGCGGGGGCGGCGTCGGCGCTGGAGAGGTCGAGCGCGTCGTCGTCGAAATAGGCAGTGGTCTGGGCACGGGTCATGATGGGGTGAACTCCTGCGGCCATCGTCGGCCGGTTATCGGCAAGGCGGTCGTGGGCGCTGGATCGCTGCATCGTCGGGCCCCGCGAACCGGGGCCTCCGTTCGAGGCGACGCTCTAGCCCACGGATGTGACTGTCCGCCGACAACATCCCCACACCCGGCTATCCCAGGCGCCGGGCCATTTCGAAGTCTTCCAAATAAAATGACCGACCAAGGCAAGTCCTCCTCTTTCGCGAGGACCACGACGCAAGTGCGCCGTGATGCATTAGCGTTTGATAACGCGGCGCAAGCGTGCCACTACAAATCACCGCGGTACGAAGTCGTTCGCACGTCCTTAAGATGAGTGGTCTACCCCCAACCGTCAACGGAATGTTCTTTCGAAGTTCAGCTTGACAGGGAAAGATCGCGCCGCGTTTCGGGCCGAATGCGGCGAGTCCCGCCTGTCGCGCCGGGACTTGCGCCGACCGGAGCAAATCCCGGGCCGACAGCTGCCTCAGTCTCCGGCCACGATGCGTCCGAGATCGGCATGCGCGGAGAAGACCGTGGCCGCGCCGGCCGCCAGGAGATCCCGCCCGTCCCGGTCGTGGCTCCAATGACCGCCGCCGGTGAAGCCGACCACGCGCATGCCCGCGGCACGGGCCGCCTGCACGCCCGGCACGCTATCCTCGATCACGAGGCAATTTGCCGGCGCGATGCCCATCCGTTCGGCGGCGAAGAGGAACAGATCCGGGAACGGCTTTCCGCGCGCCACCTGCGCGGAGGAGAAGACCCGACCCTCGAACAGCGGCAGCAGGCCGGTGAGGCCGAGGGAGCGGCGCAGCCGGACCGGATCGCTGCTCGAAGCGACGCAGAAGGGCAGGGTCAGGAGGCCGACAGCCTCGGCGATGCCGGCCATGGCGGTCAGCTCCGCCTCGAAGGCCGCGAGCGTCTCCGCCTTCACCCGCTCGACGAAGCCGTCCGGGGCGGTGATCCCGTCCTCTCGGGCGACGCGGTCCATGATCGAGGTCATGGAGGTTCCGGCGAAGCGCTCGCGCACGGCATCGATGTCGATGGCGAGCCCGATCCCGTTGAGACCCCGCGTCAGGGTCGCGAGGCTGATCGGCTCACTGTCGATCAGCACACCGTCGCAGTCGAAGATCACGAGGGCGAGGGGAGGCGCGGCGGGGAAGGCATCCGTCATCGGCGGCCCGTCTCGCATGGGGCTCACGCTTCGGCAACGCCGTTGTCGCCGCGCGCGGTTGTCGCCCCGCCTGCCGGCGTGTAGCCCGGCAGCATGCGTACCTATCTCGGCCTCGCCACGACCTTCCACGATCCGGCGCTCGCCCTCGTCGGGCCGGACGGAACCGTGCTGTTCGCCGAGGCCGCCGAGCGCTACCTGCAATACAAGCGCGCCCCGAACTGCGAGCCCGATCCCGGCACCCGCATGGCGGGCCTGCTGAAGCGCCACGTACCGGAGGGAACGGAACTCGTCGTCGCCACCTCCTGGGGCGAGCAGTTTTCCGACTTCCTGAAGGGGCAGGCGGCCTCGGGCGCCTTCGATCTGCCGGCGCTCGCCGCGCATCCCTCCACCCTCAACCGCTCCTTCGTGCCGGAGCGAGCAGAGCGGGTCTTCATCGCCGACCTCCATGCCATGCAGGCGCGGGCCGGCAACGGCACAGTGCTCGCGCTCGACAACGAATCGCGCGGACTCGGCGGCAAGCCGCGGGCGACCATCGCGGGCCGCCGCCGCTACGCCCACCACCGCGCACACGCGGCCTATGCGCTCTGGGGCAGCCCGTTCGAGGAGGCGACGGCGCTGATCGTCGACGGCATGGGCGAGACCGGCGCCGCGGCGATCTACCGCCTGAAGGACGGGCGGATCGAAGAGGTGCGGCGCCAGCGCGGGCGCGGCTCGGTCGGCTTCCTCTACGGGCTGGTGACGGACCTCGCCGGGTTCGACCAGATCAAGGGCGAGGAGTGGAAGATCATGGGGCTCGCGCCCTATGGCCGGACCGACCCGGAGCTGATGGCAATCCTGCGCCGCCTCTACACGGTCGAGGACGGACGCCTGAAATTTGCCGACGAGGGCACGGTCCAGGCGGTCGCCGCCGGGATCCTGGCGCGGCGCCCGGCGGATGTCGGCGAGCAGGGCTGGGCCGACCTCGCCCGCTGCGGCCAGGACATCTTTTCGGAGTTGATGGACGTGCTGGTGGCCGAGGCTTGGCGTCTGGCGCCGTCCGAAAACCTCGTCATTGCCGGGGGCTGCGGCCTCAACTCCTCCTATAATGGGCGGGTGCTCGGGCGCTCCGGCTTCAAGCGCCTGCACGTCCCCTCGGCGCCCGCCGACGACGGCAACGCCATCGGCGCCGCGTGGCTGGCGCTCGCCGAGGACGATCCCGACTGGAAGGGCCCGGCGCGGGCAGTGCGCCCGCTCTCGCCCTATCTCGGCTCGACCGTCTCGACCGAGCCGCTGGAGCGCATGGCCGAGTGGGAGCCCCGCGCCCGCCGCCTCGGCCACGAGGGCGTGACGCGGGAGGCGGCCAAGATCCTGGCGGAAGGCGGCCTCGTCGGCTGGGTGCAGGGCAGGGCGGAGTTCGGCCCGCGGGCGCTCGGCAACCGCTCGATCCTGGCCGACCCGCGCCCGGCCCACGCCAAGGAATCGCTCAACGCCAAGGTGAAGTACCGCGAGGCGTTCCGCCCGTTCGCGCCCTCGATCCTGGCCGAGGCCGGCCCGGACTGGTTCGAGGACTACGCGGACAGCCCCTACATGGAGCGCACCCTGGTCTGGCGCGAGGCCGTGCGGGAGCGCGTGCCGGCGGTCGTCCATGCCGACGGCACCGGCCGGCTCCAGAGCGTCACCGCCGAGCGCAACCCGGCCTATGCCGCGCTGATCGCGGCGTTTGCCGAGATCACCGGCGTGCCGATCCTGCTCAACACCAGCTTCAACGTGATGGGCAAGCCGATCCTCCACACGGCGGAGGACGCGATCCTGATGTTCTACACCACCGGCCTCGACGCCATCGTGGTCGAGGACTGGATCCTGACGAAAAAGGCGCCGGCCTGAAGCCGACGCCCTTCATCCTCACGCGGCGCGCCCGCGGAAAACCTACTCGCAGACCTCGACCCGGCGATAGGTGAACTCGACCTCGTCGAGCCACACCTTGCGGCGCTCGTAGTGGCAGATCGGGCCGCGGCGCGGCGGCGGCGCGACGTAGACCGGCTCCTCCTCGACATAGACCCGGCGCGCGGGCGGCGGGGGCGGAGGCGCGGCACCGTTGAGGAGCGCGCCGACGGCCAGACCGCCGATGACGCCGGCCGCCGCGCCGCCGATCAGGGCGCCGTTGCGGCCGTCGCGGGCTTGAGCCGGGACGGCGGAGAGGAGGGCGGCGCCGAGAAGCGACGCGCAGACGCCCTTTCGGGCGAGGACGGAGAAGGACAGGGCGGGCACGAGAACCGATCCTCTGGACAACCGGACTGAGCGGGCAAGGAGACGATAGGCACTTGCGGCCGAGTTAATCCGGTCAAGCTTAAGGATTGGCGAACGCGCCGTTGCCGGCGGTTCAGATCACCGCGTCAAGAGCCTTCACGACCGCGCGAGGCGCCTGATCCGGATACTCGTCGGGCTGATCCTTGCGGTTCACCCAGACCGCATCGAAGCCGAAGGCGGTCGCACCCGCGATGTCCCAACGGTTCGAGGAGAAGAACAGCACGTCGTCCCGAGCCGTGCCGAGCCGATCGAGGACGAGCTGGTAGGCGGCGGGTGCGGTCTTGAAGGTCCGGACCGGATCGACGGAGAGCACCGCGTCGAGCCGGTCGCCAAGTCCCGCCGAGGCCACCGCCCGCTCCAGCATCGCGGCGTTGCCGTTGGAAAATAGGGCGGTCTTCACGCCCCGTTGGCGCAACCGCTCCAGCACGCCGGGCACCTCGCCGTAGGCGTCGAGCTCGCGATAGGCCGCAAGAAGCGTTTCGCGAAAGCCCCGGTCGATTCCAGGATGCTTGGCCAGGGCGAAATCGAGGGCGCGCTCGGTGAGGTCCCAGAAGCCGACATAGCGGCCCATCAGGCCGTGCACCCAGGAATATTCGAGCTGCTTGGTGCGCCACGTCTCGGACAGGCTCTCGGCCTGAGGCCCGAGATCGCCGGCGTGGCGCTGGACCGCCGAGTGCACGTCGAACAGCGTGCCGTAGGCGTCGAACACGGCGTGGGTCTTGCCGGCGAGGAGATCGGGATCGCTCATGCGGCGTGAGATGGGGCGGCGCGCCAGAACCTACCTGCGGCGCAAGCGCACGCCGAAGACGCCCATCACCGCGAGCAGAGTGCCGGCGTAAGCCAGAGCCCCGGCCAGCCCGAGGAGCGCCAGCACCGCGATCTCGCGGAAATGGGGCAGGGCGGGCACGATCCGCTCGGCGAAAGGCAGGCCGTAGACGGCAAAGCCCGCCAGCCCCGCGCTCGCGACGATCACGGCGGCGACGGTGACGCCGAGAACCCGCCCCGGCGCGGTCCAGCCGCGGCGCAGCGCCAGCCCGTAGAGCAAGGCGAGGTTGATCCACTGGCCGATGGCGGTGGCGAGCGCGAGGCCGGCGACGCCGTAGGGGCCGGTGAGCACGAGCTTGAGCCCGACATTGACGGCGATCGCGGTCAGCGAGGCGTAGAGCGGCGTCGTCGTGTCCTGCCGGGCGTAGAAGCTCGCGACGCCCGAGCGGACCAGCACCACCGCGGGCAGGGCCAGCCCGTAGGCCGCGAGCACGGAGGCGGCGCGGGCGGCATCCTCGGCGGTGAAGGCGCCGCGCTGGAACAGGGCGGCCATGATCAGCCCCGGCAGCGTCAGGAAGGCGACCATGAAGGGGGCTGAGAGGGCGAGCGAAAAGCCGGCCGCCCGGTTCTGCGCCGCATGCGCCCCGGCCACGTCGCCCGCGGCGATGCGCCGGCTCATCTCGGGCAGGAGCACGGTGCCGGCCGCGATGGCGATGACGCCGAAGGGCAGCTGGTAGATCCGGTCGGCGTAGTAGAGCGCCGAGACGGCGCCGGTCGGCAGGAAGCTCGCGATGATGGTGTCGGCGAAGGCCGCGATCTGGAAGCCGGCCGCGCCGATCACCGCCGGCCCCAGGATCTTGAAGAAGCGGATCAGGTCGGGATCGCGTACGGTCGGCTTCGTCAGCCGCGGGGCGTAGGCGCGGCGCCGCGCATCCCACCACACCAGCGCGAATTGCAGCACGCCGGAGACCGAGACGCCCCAGGCCGCGGCATAGGCCGCGTTCGGGAACAGGAAGGCCAGCGCCAGCGCCGCGAGCATGGCGAGGTTGAGCAGAACCGGCGCGCCGGCGGCGGCGGCGAAGCGGCGATGAGCATTGAGGATGCCGGAGAACAGCGTCACCAGCGTCATGAACAGCAGGTAGGGGAAGGTGATCCGCGTCAGGCTCACCGCCAGGGCGAAGCGCTCCCCGTCCTCGGAAAAGCCCGGCGCCAGCGCCCGCACCACCCAGGGCATCGCCGGAAGCGCCAGCGCCAGCAGGACCACCTGCACGAGCAGCATCAGGGTGAAGACGCGGTCGGCGAAGCGCGCGGCGGCGCCCTCGGCGCCGGCCTGCTCCAGATGGGTGTAGGCCGGCACGAAGGCCGTGTTGAACGCCCCCTCGCCGAAGATCGCGCGAAAATGGTTCGGCAGGCGGAAGGCGACGACGAAGGCATCCGCCATCGGTCCGGCCCCCATCACGGCGGCGGTGACCACGTCGCGGGCAAAGCCCGTGGCCCGCGAGACCAGCGTCCAGCCGCCGACGGAGAGGATCGAGCGGATCATTTTTTTGGCAGACGATCCCGTGCGAACAGTCGATCCCGCTTACGCCCTCATCCTGAGGTGCCGCGTAGCGGCCTCGAAGGATCCTCCAGGGATCGCGCGGGATCTGGAGGATCGATCAAAGCCGACGCTGCGCGGCCGGCACCTCGGGATGAGGGCGCAGGCGGGATCGCCCTGTCGTGGCAGTAGGCCTCCGGGCCAGGGCGCGGCTAGGGCCGCAAGGTCACGGCGCGCATGAAAAAGCCGCCCCGTCGGCAAACGGGGCGGCGCTGTCAGACCGCGAAGCGGATCAGGCCTTGGCCTCGCCGTACAGCTTCTCGACGTACTCCCAGTTCACGAGGTTCTCGATGAACGCCTTGAGGTAGTCGGGGCGGCGGTTGCGGTAGTCGATGTAGTAGGAGTGCTCCCACACGTCGACGCCGAGGATCGGCTTGGCGCCGTGGACGAGCGGGTTCTCGCCGTTCGGGGTCTTCAGGATCGCCAGCTTGCCGTCCTTGACCGCGAGCCAAGCCCAGCCCGAGCCGAACTGGCCGACGCCGGCCTGGATGAAGTCGGCCTTGAACTTCTCGTAGCCGCCGAGATCCTCATCGATCTTCTTGGCGAGCTCGGCCGGGGGCTGGCCGCCGCCGTTGGGCTTCATCCAGTTCCAGAAGTGGAGGTGGTTGTAGTGCTGGCCGGCGTTGTTGAAGAGCGCCTGATTGGTGTTGTAGCTCGCCTTGACGATCTCCTCGACGCTCTTGCCCGCGAGGTCGGTGCCCTCCAGCAGCTTGTTGCCGGTATCGACATAGGCCTTGTGGTGCTTGTCGTGGTGGAACTCGAGGGTTTCCTTCGACATGTACGGGCCCAGCGCGTCGTAGGCGTAGGGCAGCTCGGGCAGAGTGAACGTCATGCGTGTCTCCTAGGTTGTCCGGGTCTCGCGGGGAGCGGAGGCGAAGCGCGCGATGGAAAGCACGCGGCCGGCGAGGTGACGGGCGGGTAGGTAAGTCGGCGGGCCGGGCTCGGCAACGCCACCGCGGCCGTATCCGCACGCATGACGCCGATCGAAGGGCGGCATCCACCGTTTTACGGCGACGATCGCCCGCTCAGCGGTCCGATAACGCGCGGCACGCACGCGCAGCGGGTATCCGGCTGTGCAGGGCGAGACGGAAACGCCGGATTCCGGGTCCGCCTCGGCCGTGCGATTTTGCAATGTGCGGGTGGGGGGTTATCCTGTACGCCTCACGCCGTCCGCGACAGTCAGTCGAGAGTACCATGGTCGTCGCGCTGCTCGCGCTCAGTTCCGTCATGATCCTCGGTGGCATCGCCGCCGTGGTCCAGGGCTTCCCCTATGTCCGCCTGGAGAGTGGGCTCGCCATGGTGATCGGCGGCTCGACCGCCGCGTCGGCGGGTGTCGTCCTGCTCGGCCTGACGGCGGTCGTCCATCGCCTGCTCGCGATCCAGCGGGTCGTCGCCGACCGGCGCGCGATCGCGCCTCAGCCGGTCCAGGCCGGACTCCCCGCCGCGGCGGCGCCCTGGGCGGACACCGCCGCGGAGGCGCCGGTCCCCGCAGTGCCCGAGGTTCAGCCGCCGGAGCGTCCCTCGCTCGTTGGGACGGGCGGGTCCGGTATGGGCGGAGCTGGGATGGGCGCGGCCGGCATCGGCGCCGCCGGACTCGCGGGCCTGTCGCTCGGCGCGCTGCGGCCGGGCGGTCGCGGCTCCGAGCCGGTCTTCGAGGATCCGGCCCCGCCGCAGCCGAGCGCCGCCGAGCCGCTTCTGCCCGACCTCCTGCCCGAGGCCACGCCGCGCCCGACCGCCGCGGACGACCTCTTCCGCGCGCCCGAGCCGGCGCCGACCTTCCCGGAACCCGAGCCGATCACGCTTCCCGAGTCCTCTGCCGATTCCTCCGCCGAGCCCGCCGCCGAGGCGCGGGAGGACGCACGGAACGCGGCGGAGACACTGGCGGCCGAACCGATCGGCCTGCGCTCCTCCCTCGACGAGCCGGCCCCCGCGCCGGAGCCTGAGGCACCCGCGGCGGCGTTCGAGTCGGCGCCGGAACCCGTCGTCGTCGAGCCGGTGCCGCCGGAAGCGGAGGCGGAGCAAGGGGAGTCGGAGGAAGCGGCCACCGAAGAGCGGCACGCAGTGGGCTCCTACGCGTCGGGCGCCAACACCTACGTGATGTTCTCCGACGGCTCGATCGAGGCGGACACGCCGCGCGGTCGCTTCACCTTCGGCTCGCTCGACGAGTTGAAGAGCTTCGTGAATGCCGGCGGCGAGGAGGCCCGGGGCGCCGCCTAGGCCGCGCCCCGCAACGCAGGCCTCGGCTTTCAAGATCATACACGCGCGGGGGCAGCTTCACCGGCGGGTGAGGAGCGCCGACCGTCTCACACCAGCGGGTTGAGCGCCGGATTCCGTTCCGGCAGCGGCGCGGCGAGCGTCAGGTGGAATCCTTCCGGCGCGTAATCGGTCGTGATCTGCGCCTGCACCTGCGTGGTCAGCACCCGCTGCAGCAGGCGTGAGCCGAAGCCCTGGCGGGTCGGCGGAGCCACGGTCGGGCCGCCACTCTCGCGCCAATCGAGGTGCAACACGCCCGCCTCGACCTTCCAGGCGATCGCGATCCGGCCGCGGCCGGTCGAGAGCGCGCCGTATTTGGCCGCGTTGGTGGTCAGTTCGTGGATCGCCATGCCGACCGGCACGGCGATCTCCGAGGGAAGGTCAACCGGCGGGCCGTCGAGAACGATGCGCAGGTCCGGCGAGGTCTCGGTCTCGGTCTCGGCATAGGGCATCAGCTCGGAGGCGAGCAGGTCGCGCAGGCTCGCCGTCTGCCACGTCGCCTCGGTGAGCACGCTGTGGGTGTGGGCCAGCGACTTGATGCGGCCGACGAAGGCCTCGTGGAAGCTGTCGATGCTGGTGGCGGTGCGCGCCGTCGAGCCGACGATGGCCTGGACGGTGGCCAGCGTGTTCTTCACCCGGTGGTGTAGCTCGCGGATCAGAAGGCTGCGGCGCTCCTCGGAGAGGTGCCGGTCGGTGACGTCGGCGACGACGCCGATCAGGCGCCGCGGCAGTGCCCCCGGCCGCACCCGCTCGAACCGGCCGGCCATGTCGATGGTGCGCCACTGGCCGTCGTCGTGGCGGCGGATGCGGCCGGTGGCGTGTAGGATCGTGTCCTCGCGCAGGGCTCGCAGGATCGCTTGCCGGAAGACGGGGCGGTCTTCGGGATGCAGGATCTCCTTGAGGAAGGTGGACTTGCCGATGCTGCCCTCTTCCGGCCGGCGGCCGAAGATCGCGAACATCCGCTCGTTCTCCCAGGTCGCCCGGTCGTCGAGGACGTGCCACTCAAAGATGCCGAGATCGGCCACCGTGGTGGCGACCCGCAGGCGCTCCTCCCGCTCGGCCAGAGCCTCCCGGGCCTCGACGCGGGTGGTCACGTCCTGCACCACGCCGACGATGCCGACCGGCGTGCCGTCGGCGGCGAGCAGCGCCTCGCCGCGGGCACCGATCCAGATCTCGGCTCCGTCTGTGGCACGGCGGAACCGGGTCTGGAAGGCGTAGGGCCGCCGCTGGGCGATGGCGTCGGTAACCGCGGCCTGGATGCGCGCGGCATCCTCCGGATCGACCTGACCGCGCATGCCGGCCCAGGTCACGGAGCGTCCCGGTGCGTAGCCGAGGATCTGCGCGGCTCGGCGGGAGAACACCATCTGCCCGGTGACGAGGTCCCAGCGCCACTCGCCGAGGCCTGCCGCCGTCAGGGCGTCGCGGTTCTGCTCGGCCCGCACCAGATCGTCCGCATCGACGAGGGTCACCACCGCGACCGTTTCCGTCGCATCCGCGCCGGACAGGGTCAGGCGCAGATCGAGGCTGCTGCCATCCGCCCGCAGCCAGCGGCGGATGCCGGCCTTCACCTCCGTGCTCCCCTCGCCGAAGGCTTCGCGGCCGATCACTTGGTCGATCGGGCGGCCGTCGAGGTCGCCCGGCACGTAGCCGAGCCAGCGGCACAGGCAGGCGTTGGCGGTGCGGATCGTACGCCCGTCGGGCGCGAAGACGGCGAGGCCGACCGGCGCTCCGTCGAAGGCCGCACGGTAGAGCGCGGGCGACAGGTCCGCCGGTCGAGAGCCCTTGTCCGCTCTGTCGTACACGCCACTCCCCGTTCAGCCGCCCGCCGCCGGTGCAAGCGGGACCGTCCGGAGGGCGGCACCATGACCGAGGCCGCCGCGGACCACAAGATGCCCCCCGCTCCAGGCAAGCCTCATCGGTCGCCGCGGGTCAACAGGCCCGGCAGGGCCGCCGTCAGCATTCGCCCTGCGCGGATCACCGCACCCGCATCCCCGACCTTGCCCCGCACCAGCGCCCGGCCGAGGCGGACGGGCAGGTTCACGGCCATCGCGGCGGCCAGGACGGCGAGAAAGGCCGCCCGGCCATGATGCTTGCGCGCGTAGAGCGCCTGCGCGCGCAAGAAGTAGAACAGGCGCCGGTCCTTCACCGCCTCGGTGGTGCCCTGGCCGCGATGGCGGATCTCGGCCTGTGCGGCATGGCACACGGCAAAGCCGGACGCGGCGGTGCGGGCGCAGAGGTCGGCATCCTCCCAGTAGACGAAGAAGCGCTCGTCGAACCCGCCGAGGCGGGCGAAGAGGGGGCGGCGGATCATCAGGAAGGCGCCCATCACCGCATCGACCGCCCGGGTCTCTTCATGGTCCCAGTCGAGCAGGAAGTGCGGCGGCACGAGGCGCGGCAGCAGCCGGTCGAGGAAGAGCGTGTGGGCGATCAGGCTCGCTCCCGTCGGGTGGCGGGCGCAGGTTCGGTGGGTGCGCCCCGCCTCGTCGACCAGACGCGCGCCGACGATGCCGGTGCCGGGATCGGCCTCGAGCTGCGCGCGGGCGGCGGCGATCCCGCTCCGGCTCACCTGCGTGTCGGGGTTGAGGAACAGGATGGCGCCGGCCGATCCCAGCGCCGCCCCCTGGTTGCAGGCGTGGGCGAAGCCACGATTGTCGGCATTGCGCAGGACCGTGAGCGCGAGACCCGGCCGGTCGAGGTCATCGGCCGAGCCGTCGCCGGAGGCGTTGTCGACGACGACGACGCGCAGCTGCTCCGCCCCCTCGCTCGCGGCAAGGCTCGCGAGACAGGCCCGGAGCTGGTCGCCGGCATTCCAGTTGACGATGACGACGTCGAGCGCCTGCGTCACGGCGGGGCGTCCGCCGGCCGGCCGAGACGCCCGGCCAGCCCCTGGGCCAGCGCCGCGAGCAGGCGCGCCAGCACCCGGGGCGAGAACCGGTGCCGGCTCCAGTAGAGCCCGATCTGAAGCGGCAGGTAGGCGGCCTGTTTCAGCTTCCAGCGGGCCGGCACGTGCGGCAGACGCCAGCCATAGGCGGTGTTGCGCACGTAGACGGCCATGCGGAACAGCGGCTGGTCGGGCATCGCCACGGGCAGGAACCGCGCGCGGAGGGTGCCGCGCCCGACGCTGTGCGGGATCGCGGTGCCGGGATCCATCCAGCAGCTCCAGCCCCGCGCCCAGGCGCGAAAACACCATTCGAGATCGACCGCGTCGATGAAGAAGTCCTCGCGGAACGGGCCGATCCGGGCGAAGGCGGCGAGATCGACGAGCGAGCCCGAGGTCGCCAGAAACTCCACCGGCCTCAAACCCTCGCGGGGCGGCAGGTCGGGGCGCAGGGGATAGGCCGGCGCCTTGTGGCCGGGCTTCGGCGCGGGTGCCGGCCCGACCAGGGCCGGGAGCGGGCTTTCCCCGGTGGCCCGATCGAGAGCCTGGCCGAGGGCCCGCGCCGTCTCGACGGTGGCGTCGGCATCCTGATCGAGCAGGAACAGGCGCGAAAAACCCGCCACGAGCGCCGCCTCCGCCAGGGCGTTGAGGGCGGCGGCGATGCCGCGGTTGCGGCCCTCGCCGAGCAGGCCGAGCCCCTCCGCGTCCCGCAGCCGCGCCCGCCCCTCGGGCGGGATGCCGCCGTTGTCGTAGACGAGGACGGGCATGCGGCCGGCGAAGCGCTCGACGATCCGCGCCACCTGTTCGGGCGAGGGGCGGAAGAACACGACCGCAACGGCGGTGTCGGCTGAGGGATCGGGGCGCTGCACGTGGGACCTGTTTCGCGGCCACGGGCCTAGGCGCCGTCCCGCGGTCACGCAAGCCCGGCCGCCTGAAACCTCACTCCACCACGAGCTTGTAGCCCTGGCCGGGCTTCACCGCCGCGCCGCGCTGCAGGCCGTTGAGCACGAGGAAGCGATCGACCGCGCGGTCGGGCACGCTCATGCGGCGGGCCAAACCCTCCACGGTGTCGCCCGGGGCGGCGGTGACGATCCGCAGATGCGCCGGCTTGAGGGCGGCGGCCTCCTCCGGCTCGATCGGGCGCAGGCTCTCCAGCCAGCGGCGGAAGGCCGGCTCGGGATCGGTCGCCCCCTTGGCCGCCATGATCATGCGATAGGTCGTCTCGCCCATGCGGACCGCCGCGAGGCGGAAGGTCCAATCCTTGCCGCGGGAGAGCGCGGTGACCGCCGAGCGCCCGCCGATGATGCGGTTCTCGACGGAGCCGGCCTCGATGGCATCGTTCCAGGTGGCGCGCAGCACGTCCTCCAGGCTGCGGTCGCCGCTGGCCTCGACCTGATCGAACAGCAGGCGGCGGCTGCCCTCGGGCGTGGTGCCGAGCACGGCATTGCGGGTGTTCTCGATGGCGAAGGCGTCCGGCACCTCGAAGGCGATACCGAGCCCCGGATGCAGGAAGCGGCGCCCACGCACGAGCCCTTCGCCGGGATTGTCGCCGTAGGCGAGTCCGTCGATCGCCGCGAGGTAGGGGGCGCGGTCGTCGGTGCCGAGGCCGGGGGCGCCGATGCGCCGGGCCGCACGGGTGACGAGGGCGATGCGCTCGGCGGTGGCCGGGTGCGTCGCCAGCATGTCGGGCTCGGCCGCGCTGCCGTTGCCGGTTTTGAGCGCCATGGTGCGCTGGAGCGCGTCGAGGAAGCGGCCGGCGCCGAAGGGATCGTAGCCGGCCTGCGCCAGCACGCGCACCCCGTTGGTGTCCGCCTCCAGTTCCTGCTCGCGGGAGAAGCGGGCGAGGGTGAACTTGGACTGGCTCTCGAGCTGCGCCCCGGTGACCGGATCGTTCAGCACGTCCGCCACGACCCGGCTCACGAGCTGCGAGCGCAGGGCCATCTCGCTGCGGGCGGTGGCATGGCGCAGGGTCACGTGGGCGATCTCGTGGGCGAGCACCGCCGCGACCTCCGAACTGTCGCTCGCCAGCGCCAGCAGGCCGCGGGTGACGTAGAGACGGCCGCTCGGCAGGGCGAAGGCGTTGACGACGGGCGAGTCGAGCAGCGTCACCGCGTAGCTCTCCTGCGGCCGGTCGCTGGCGCGCACCAGCCGGTCGGTGATCTCGCTGATCAGCCGGTGGGCGGCCGGGGCGCGGTACTCGCCGCCGAAGGAGGCCACGAGCTTGGCGTGGTCCGCCTCGTCGGAGCGGGTGCGCCCCGTGGTCTTGGGCGCCTGCTCCGGCACCTTGATGACCGCGGGCGTGAGCACGCTGCCGGTCTGGTCGGCGGCGCAGGCCACGAGCAGACCCGCCAGCGCGGCCAGCGCGCCGAGCCGCAAGCCGGCTTGCGCAAGAGGTTGCGCAAACCCTTCCCGGCGGCGACCACCCGCGCTCCGCCGCCCCGATCCGTGCTGCCGATCCCCCGCCATGCCGTTCTAGCGCCGCAGCGCCCGCTCCCCCTCGACGACTTCGATGCCCTCGACGCCGGCCAGATCGATGAGCGGTCCCCGCCCGATCTCCACCGTGCCGCGGATTCTCACGAGACGGCCCTTCAGCGTGGCCGCCGACAAACCATGTTCGCTCAGACTCCGCCAAGTGCGTTTCTGCACGGTTACGGTCAAGCCTTGCTCGCCGCGACGGGCGAAGTCGAGATAGGTCCGGGCGGAGCGCTCGCCGACATGCCGGATGCGCCCCTCCACCACCACGAAGCGGCCGGCGCGCGCGCTCAGAGCCGGCTCATCGGTCGCGGCGAGCGGACCGCCCGCCCAGAGGCCGTGCCCGGCCGCGCGCGGCGCCGCCTCAAGGGCCCGGAGCGCCGGGCGGCAGAGCGCTTCGGCTTCGCCGGCACCGGCGTAGCCGAGCCCGGCCGCCACCAGCCCGCCCGCGAGATCGACCGGCTCCGCCTCGCCCGCAATCCCGTCGGCACGGCGGCGGCCCCAGCGATCCTCGGGGCCGCGCTCGGTCAGGACCAGGGGCATGCCGCGAAACGCCAGCAGCCAGGATCGGGCGGCCGCGTCGATCTCCGGCGCGTCCGGCCAGTGCAGGCCGGAGAGCACCGCCCGACGGCCGGAGGCAAGGATCAGCTCACCCCGCGGTCCGACATCGGCGAGGCGATCCGCCCGCGCGGCGGCCGGGCGGCACGCCTCCTCCGCCTGCGGCGCGGCGGCCAGGGTGTGGGGCGCCGCGCTTCCTCCGCAGGCGGCCGCGAGCAGCCAGACCAGGGCCGGGCCCGGGGCACCGAAGCGGCCCGCACCAGGAACGACACCGTGAGCCTCTCTCCGACCACCGGGTACCATCGTCACCGCTCGCGCTCGGCCTCTCGTCTCCAGCCGAGGATGATCCGCGAAAATGGCCCGGATCACGGCACGGGCGCGCGTCCGCGGCGCGCCGTCATGGATTGTCGAACCCTTGAGTCTTTCGGACAACAGGTCGAGGCCCGCGGCACCCTCGACTCCCTATGGCACATCCTCGGACGGCCCAGCCCGGAACGGTTGGCGGTCCCGTGCGATGATGCTAAGCCTGTTGAGACGTCTCCGTAGCTCAGCTGGACAGAGCACAGGTTTCCTAAACTCCACAATTGGGCGCCGTGATGGGAAACCGCGCGGCGGATCCGCTCAAATTCGGGGAAAGCTTCCGGCGCCGCGGCGCCCTGCCGATCCCGAGCCAAGCCCGAGAGCCGTTCGGTTCAACGGAAGGTGTAGAGACTAGACGGGCGGCACCTAAAGTCCCCATCCGGGGTCCATGGTGAAGGGATAGTCCAGGCCACGAACGCGCAAAACAGCGCGGCGGCGAAAGTCGAAGTGGTATGAAACCTGGGGTCGCAGGTTCGAGCCCTGCCGGGGACGCCATTCCTACGTTCGACCTGTAGATTGCGGACGGCCGACTAGTTCATCCTTAGATCTGAATGCGGCGCCATGTCGCACCTTTAACATATGACATATTCTGTGTGTCGTTGCCATTGTCTCCCGGCGTGGCCTTGCAACAGGAAAGTTTTCGTTCGAAGCATCCCCCAAAAGAGCTTGGGCGGAGTCACGATGGCAGGCCAGAAGACCGATGAGCGCGATGTCCTTCTCGGACGTCGGATCGCTGAGCAACGCAAACGTTCGAAACTAACACAGCGCGCCGTCGCTGACAGCTTCGGGATGTCCGCTGCACAACTTCAGAAATATGAAAAGGGCGTCAACCGGATCAGTGCTATCCACCTCGCGATCCTCGGCCGGCTCACCAATACACCGATCTCCGAGTTCCTCGACGGCATCCCCCACCCCGACCCGGAAACGGAACGTGGTTTTTCGGAGAGCGGACAGCAATCCTATGCTGTCGAGCCGTGGTCCGACCTTGCCCGCGCGATCGCGCGGCAATTCGTCGAGACCTTCAGCGAGGATCAGCGCCGCGAGCTCTCCGCCGCGATCGAGGTTCTGAGCCGCGAACTCAAGAGCTGACGGCCACAGCCCCGCAACCGACGACCATCGGATCCAAGCGGTGGTCGCGGCGCGAGCGAAGGATTGGCGCAACAGCGTTCGTTAAAACGGACGATTTCGCCATTCCGGCTTGACCGTCCGTCACACCGATGCGACAAGCCGCGCCTCTGGAGACCGGGTCAAGCGCCGTTGCGAGACGAAGGCGCGCCCGACAATCGGGGGTGCAGCCAATGCCTCGTTCCGACTACCTCTTCACCAGCGAATCCGTCTCCGAAGGCCACCCCGACAAGGTGAGCGACCGGATCTCGGACACCGTCGTCGATGCCTATCTCGCGGCGATGCCGGAGGCCCGTCTCGGCGTCGAGACGCTGACCACGACCAACCGCGTCGTGATCGCGGGCGAGGTGCGCGGCCCCGATTCCGTGACCTTCAAGGACCTTGAGGAGCTGACCCGCGAGGCCGTGCGCGACATCGGCTACGAGCAGTCCGGCTTCCACTGGAAGAACAACGACGTCGCCATCCACCTGCACGCGCAGTCCGCCGACATCGCCCAGGGCGTCGACGCCGCCGGCAACAAGGACGAGGGCGCGGGCGACCAGGGCATCATGTTCGGCTACGCCGCCGACGAGACCCCGGCCCTGATGCCGGCGCCGATCTTCTACGCGCACAAGATCCTCAAGGACCTCGCCGACGCGCGCAAGGCCAAGCAGGGCGACGCCGCCAAGCTCGGTCCGGACGCCAAGAGCCAGGTCACCGTGCGCTACGCCGACGGCCGCCCGGTCGAGGTGACGCAGATCGTGCTCTCGACCCAGCACCTCGACGAGTCGCTCGACTCGGCCGACGTGCGCGCCATCGTCGAGCCCTACATCCTCAAGGCCCTGCCGCAGGGCTGGGTCAACGAGGGCACCGTCTGGCACGTCAACCCGACCGGCAAGTTCGTGATCGGCGGCCCCGACGGCGATGCGGGCCTCACCGGCCGCAAGATCATCGTCGACACCTACGGCGGCGCGGCCCCCCACGGCGGCGGTGCCTTCTCGGGCAAGGATCCGACCAAGGTCGACCGTTCGGCCGCCTACGCTGCCCGCTATCTGGCCAAGAACGTCGTCGCCGCCGGCCTCGCCCGCCGCGCCACGATCCAGCTCTCCTACGCCATCGGCGTGGCCAAGCCTCTGTCGATCTACGTCGACCTGCACGGCACCGGCACCGTGGACGAGGCCAAGCTCGAAGGCGTGCTGATGGACGCCCTCGACCTCTCGCCCCGCGGCATCCGCACGGCGCTCCAGCTCAACAAGCCGATCTACGCCCGCACCTCGGCCTACGGCCATTTCGGCCGTGAGCCCGACGCCGATGGCGGCTTCTCCTGGGAGAAGACGGATCTCGCCGACAAGCTGAAGTCGGCGTTCTGAGCCCGAACCATGATGGGGAGGGATGACGACATCCCTCCCGAGACGGGCGGGACGGCGGAGACCGAGCGGGCCTTCTACGGGCGCCGCAAGGGCAAGCGCCTTCGGCCGGGCCAGGAGCAGCGTCTCGAAGGGGCGCTGCCCCGCCTACGCGTCGCGCTGCCCGAGCGCGGCGAATTTCTGGATCCGCCGGCGCTGTTTTCGGTGCCGGTCGACGAGGTGTGGCTGGAAATCGGCTTCGGCGGCGGCGAGCACCTCGCGGCCCAGGCCGAGGCCCACCGCCAGGCCGGCATCATCGGCTGCGAGCCCTTCGTCAACGGCGTGGTCAAGCTGCTGCGCGCGGTGGACGAGCGCGGTTTGCGCAACGTCCGCGTCTGGGACGAGGACGCCACCGCCCTGCTCACCGCATTGCCGGATGCGAGCCTCGCCCGCGTCTACCTGCTCTATCCCGATCCCTGGCCCAAGCGCCGCCAGCGCAAGCGCCGCTTCGTCTCGGATGCCTCGCTCGCCGAGATCGCCCGGGTGCTGCGGCCCGGCGGGCATTTCCGCTTCGCCAGCGATATCGACGATTACGTCGGCTGGACCCTGGTCCGCGCCGCCCGCTGTCCTCAGCTCCGCTGGACGGCCGAGGGCGCCGACGACTGGCGTCGGCCCTTCCCCGGCTGGCCGGGCACCCGCTACGAGGCCAAGGCCCTCGCGGCCGGCCGGCTGCCGAGCTACCTGACGTTCGAGCGCGTCGAAGCCGCCTGATTTCCAGGCGCGACCTCGCCCTGCATGTCCCTCGCCCCCCGGATGTCGAGCTCGGCCGAGCGCCGACTCTCTGGCCCAGGCCGGGCAAGCCCCGTTCCGGCGGGGAGGGAGCAGCCCCCGAAGGGGGTCGGGGGAGGAGAGCGACGTGTCCGGAAAGAACCTGAGCCGATCCCTCTCCCGTTCGCTGCGCGAACTCCCTCCCCCACAGGGAGGGGGAGGGTCGTAAGCGCGCCTCAGCTCGCCTTGGTCTTCGCCGCCGCCTTCTTGGCAGCCGCCGGCTTGGCCGCAGCCTTCGTTGTCGACTTGCTGGCCGTCTTGCTCGCCGTCTTGCGGACCGCGGGCTTCTTCGCCTCGGCACCGTCCGCCGCCTTCGTCGCCGTGCGGGCGCGCGTGGCCGTCTTGCGAACCGGCTTCTTGCCCCCGCCCGAGGCGCGCTTGGCGTTGATGAGCTCGATCGCCTGTTCCAGCGTCAGGCTCTCGGCGGCCATCGTCTTCGGCAGCGTCGCGTTGACCGAGCCGTCGCTGACATAGGGGCCGTACTTGCCGGCCTTGACCACGAGCGCCGCCCCGTCGGGATGCGGGCCCAGCGCGCGGCCGGGATCGGAGGAGGGGCGGCCACGACCGCCGCCCTGCTCCTTGGCGACGATGAGATCGATGGCGCGGTTGGCGCCGATCTCCAGCACGTCGTCGTCCTTGCCGAGGTTGGCGTAGGTCTTTCCGTGCTGCACGTAGGGGCCGAAGCGGCCGAGATTGGCCAGGATCGGCTCGCCGGTCTCCGGGTGCTTGGCGACCTCGCGCGGCAGCGAGAGCAGGCGCAGGGCGATCTCCAGCGTGACGCTGCCCGGGCTCGTGCCCTTCGGCAGCGAGGAGCGCTTCGGCTTCTCCGCGCCCTTCTCGGACGACGCCTCGCCGAGCTGCACGAAGGGTCCGAAGCGGCCGTCGCGCAGGGTCACGGGCAGGCCGGTGGCGGGATCGTCGCCGAGCACGCGCACGCCGGGCTGGCCGCCCTCCGCGGAGGAGCCGTCGCCCTCGCCCTCGACACCGGAGGCCGAGAGCTGCCGGGTGTACTTGCACTCCGGGTAGTTCGAGCAGCCGATGAAGGCACCGAACTTGCCGAGCTTCAGCGAGAGCTGGCCCGAGCCGCAGGTCGGGCAGGCGCGCGGATCGCTGCCATCCGCCTTCTCGGGGAAGATGTGCGGTCCGAGCAGCCCGTTGAGGGCTTCGAGCACCTCCGCGACGCGCAGCTCCTTGGTGCCGCCGATGGCCGCCGAGAAGTCGCGCCAGAAGTCGCGCAGCACCGAGCGCCAGTCGATCTCGGCATTCGAGACCCGGTCGAGCTGCTCCTCCAGGCTCGCGGTGAAATCGTACTCGACGTAGCGCTTGAAGAAGCTCTCGAGGAAACCGGTGACGAGCCGGCCCTTGTCCTCCGGCTGGAGGCGCTTCTTCTCGATCTTGACGTATTCGCGGTCGCGCAGGGTCTGCAGCACCGCGGCGTAGGTCGAGGGCCGGCCGATGCCGAGTTCCTCCATCCGCTTGACGAGGCTCGCTTCGGAATAGCGCGGCGGCGGCTCGGTGAAGTGCTGGGTCGAGGCGATGCGCTCGCGCTTGAGCGGATCGCCGGCCGCCATCGCCGGCAGGCGCTTCGAATCCTCGTCCTCCTCGTCGTCCTTGCCCTCCTGGTAGAGGGCGAGGAAGCCGTCGAACTTCACGACTTGGCCCGTCGCGCGCAGGTCGATCCGCCGCGGGCCGACGCTCGCGGCGACTTCGACGGTGGTACGCTCGAGTTCGGCCGATTCCATCTGGCTCGCGATCGTGCGCGTCCAGATCAGTTCGTACAGCTTCGCCTGCTCGGGTTCGAGGTAGCGGGCGACCTGCTTGGGCAACCGGCCCATATCGGTCGGGCGCACGGCCTCGTGCGCTTCCTGCGCGTTCTTGGCCTTGACCGAATACTTGCGCGGCGCGCCCGGCACGTAGTCGTCGCCGAACTCGCGGCCGATCACCCGGCGGGCATCCGAGATCGCCTCCGGCGCCATGTCGACGCCGTCGGTTCGCATATAGGTGATGATGCCGACCGTCTCGCCGCCGACATCCACGCCCTCATAGAGCTTCTGGGCGACCCGCATGGTCTGCGCCGGCGCCATGCCGAGCTTGCGCGAGGCCTCCTGCTGCAGCGTCGAGGTGGTGAAGGGCGGCTGCGGGTGGCGCTTGGCGGGCTTGGCCTCGACGGAGGCCACCTGGAAGGTCGCGAGTTCGAGGTCGCGCTTGAAGGCGGCGGCCTCCTCGGCATTGCCGACATCGAGGCGCTGGATGCGCTTGCCGTCGGCGCCGACGAGCCGGGCCTCGAACACGCCGCCGGCTTCCGTGGCCAGCGTGGCGACGATCGACCAGTACTCGCGGGGCTTGAAGCGCTCGATCTCCATCTCGCGCTCGACCACGAGGCGGAGCGCCACCGACTGCACGCGGCCGGCCGAGCGGGCGCCGGGGAGCTTGCGCCACAGCACCGGCGAGAGGTTGAAGCCGACGAGGTAATCCAGCGCCCGGCGCGCGAGATAGGCATCGACCAGCGCTTGGTCGATCTCGCGGGGCTTGCGCATCGCCGCATCGACCGACGCCTTGGTGATGGCGTTGAAGGTCACGCGCTCGACCGGGATGCCCTTCAGCGCCTTGCGGGCCGAGAGCGCCTCGATGACGTGCCAGGAGATCGCCTCGCCCTCGCGATCCGGGTCGGTGGCGAGGATGAGCTTTTCGGCGCCCTTGATCGCCCGGGCGATCTCGGACACGCGCTTCGAGCCCCGATCCTCCAGCTCCCAGACCATGGCGAAATCGGCCTCCGGATCGACCGAGCCGTCCTTGGCCGGCAGATCGCGGATATGGCCGAACGAGGCCAGAACCTCGTAGTCGCGTCCGAGATATTTGTTGATCGTCTTGGCCTTGGCCGGCGACTCGACGACGACGACTTTCATGAACCTCTGCCTCTCGCCAGAGCCTCACCGCGGGTACGGTTTTGGGGATGGCGCGGATAGCGTACCGGTCGGGGGCCGGCTCTCGCGCCGCGCAGAAGTGGGTGAGCCGGGCGGCGTTGTCAAATCGGGCGAACGCGCAGGGCGCGGCCTCAAATCCCCGCGTACCATTCGTAGCCGCGGTCTTCCCAGTAGCCGCCGCCCCCCTCGCCGATGCCGTTCAGGGTCTCGGTCACCTCGATCCGCATGACGTACTTGGCCTGCTTGTAACCGAGCTGGCGCTCGACCCGTAGTCGCAGGGGGGCGCCGTTCGAGACCGGCAGGGCCTGGCCGTTGAGGTCGTAGGCGAGGATCGTCTGCGGATGGAAGGCGTCGGTCAGATCGATGCTCTCGTAGTAGCGCACCGGGGTGCCCTGCGCTGCCTCGTCCACGTCGGCCGGGGCCTCGTCACCGGCGGCCTTCGAATCGCTGGCCTGATTCTCCGCACCTTCCGGCCGCGACTCCATGCCGGGATTGGCGGTTTTCTCCGTTGGCTTCTCCTCGGCTTCGTCGGGCTCCTCGCTCGCGGCGTATTCCATCGTGTCGGCGCAGTGGAACACGATGTAGCGGGCGTTCGGCTTCAGACCGGCGCGCTGCAGCACCTCCGAGAGCGGCACGCCGGTCCACTTGCCGATGGCGCTCCAGCCCTCGACGCAATCGTGCCGGGTCGTCTGGGTGCGGGCAGGCAGCGCCCGCAGGTCGGCGAGGCTCAGATCCTGCGGCCGTTCGACGAGGCCGTCGACGCGGAGCTTGAAGCCCTGGAAGCGTTGGGCGGCGAGCGCCTTGTAGGCCCGGTCCGGCGGGTCGATCGTGCCGTTCGGCTTGAACCAGGGCGAGATCTGCGAGTCCGGAAACTCCTTGGCCAGCGAGGCCGGGGTCAGCAGCAGGCGCTGCACGAACAGGTTGGCATCCTCGCCGGCCTTCAGCGCCCGCTGCCCGGTGGGGCTCGCCGCGAAGCGGTCGCAGCCGCCGAGCGCCGAGACGCCGAACAGGCCCGCCGCCGCCGTGAGGAAGCCGCGGCGATGGGGCTTCGGAATCGACAGGCGGGGTCTCTCAGGGCGGGCTTTCATCGGCTCTCTCCCGATCCAGCGGGAAGCTTTCGGCGCTCGATCACGAACCATCCGGTGATCATGCTGCGCATGTTGTTGGCTACGCCGGAGAGCAGGACGAGCAGGACGTGGACGATCACGAACAGCACAAGCAGGTTCGTGACGATGAAGTGGACCGTGCGGGCCGATTGCCGGCCGCCGAACAGGTCGGGCAGGGGCACCACCGCGTTCATGCCCGGCGACATGGCCAACCCCGTGAGCACCATCAGCGGCAGCAGCACCGCCACCACGACGAGGTAGGAGAGTTTCTGCAGCACGTTGTAGCGCTTGGCCTCGTCACCTTCCGGGAAGTGCAGGGTCAGGTGCTCGCGGATCGAGGAACCGAACCCGCGCATCTGGTCGCCGTCGGGGATGACGCGGCGGCGCAACTGGCCGGTGCCGATCCCATAGACGAGGTAGATCAGCCCGTTGATGACGAAGGCCCAGGCGAACAGGAAGTGCCAGCGCCGGCCGGTGGCCAGATCCTGATGCGCCGGCAGGGTCGCCCAGGACGGGAAGGCGCGCCCTGCCGGCTGGCCGTTGAGGTTCGACAGGCCGAGCACGCCGGTGGTGTCGAAGGTGTGGCCGGCGACGTAGACGATGCCGCGGGGCGTGCCGTCGTCGCGCTGGTCGTCGGTGATGGCGACGAACGGCGAGTCGAAGGTCGAGGCCGCGCCCCAGTTGAGCGCCGGATGGGCGTTGAAGATCTGCAGGCCGCTCATCAGCAGGATGGCGAGGCAGACCACGTTGATCCAATGCGCCAGCCGGATCACCAGTGGGTGGCGGAACATCCAGCGCCGTCGCACCGTCTCCACGATGTCCGGCCCCGAGAGCGTCGATCCTGCGGCCACCGCGCACTGTTCCTTAGCTGAAGCCGTCCCCACCGGATCGGAGGACCGTCTGGCGCGGGGATGAGGTAAGCCTTCGTTCCGTACGAAAAAGCCCGCCCGGTCTAACCGGGCGGGCCGAGGATCGCCTAGATGGCGAGCCGGTCACAGTCGGGTGACAGGCCGATCACATGCCGCCCGCGCCGGACTCCATGCCGGAGCCGGAATTCATGCGCTTCGAGCGCATCATCTTCTTGCTCTTCATCGGCTTTTTCATCTTCTTGGAGCTGCGCTTCATCGGGCGCTGCTCCTGGCCCATGTCATCACCCATGGCGCCCTGCTGCATTTGGCCGCCCATCTGATTGCCCATCTGGCCGCCCATGCCGGGCTCCATGCCGCCCCGCTGCATGCCCTGGGCATAGGCGCCCGACGAGAGGGCCAGACCGAGCGAGAGGGCGCCGGCGGTCAGGAGAAGTCGCGTATTCATGGGTTTCCTTTCGTTTCCGGGCGAGCAGACGAAGACCGTGGACAGCCTTCGGCCGCTTCGAAACCCAACGGATGTTGGAAGAACGGAAGCGAGGCGGGATCGTTCAAACTTTCCCCGATCACGGACTCGCGACAATGAAGAAAATCTCTTCGCGGCGCCCAGGGGAGGCGGTTCTCCTCAGGGCGCCGTGGGCCGTCGCGGCGCGGCCGGCCCCGCGTCTTGCCGGGCTCCTCCCGGACACCTATAGCCCTCGACCGACGCAATGATCTCCGCATGACCGCTCAGACCGCACCCGCCTTCCCGCACCGGCACCTGCTCGGCATCGAAGGCCTGAGCCGTCCGGACATCGAGTCGCTCCTGGAGCGCGCCGATGCCGCCGTCGCCCTGTCGCGGCAGGTGGAGAAGAAGCGCACCACCTTGCGCGGGCGCACCCAGATCAACCTGTTCTTCGAGCCCTCGACCCGGACGCAATCCTCGTTCGAGCTGGCCGGCAAGCGGCTCGGTGCCGACGTGATGAACATGTCGGTGGCCTCGTCCTCGGTGAAGAAGGGCGAGACCCTGATCGACACCGCCGCGACCCTGAACGCCATGCGCCCCGACATCATCGTCGTGCGCCACCATGCGGCGGGCGCGGTGCATCTGCTGGCGCGCAAGGTCGATTGCGCCGTGGTCAATGCGGGCGACGGCGCCCACGAGCACCCGACCCAGGCGCTGCTCGACGCGCTCACCATCCGCCGCAACAAGGGCGGCATCGAGGGGCTCACGGTCGCGATCTGCGGTGACGTGCTGCATTCGCGGGTTGCGCGCTCCAACATCATCCTGCTCCAGGCGCTCGGTGCCCGGGTGCGGGTGATCGGCCCCTCGACGCTGCTGCCCACCGGCATCGAGCGCTTCGGCGTCGAGGTGTTCACCAACATGCGGGAGGGGCTGAAGGGCTGCGACATCGTGATGATGCTGCGGCTTCAGCGCGAGCGCATGAACGGCTCTTTCGTCCCCTCGGTGAAGGAGTATTTCCGCTATTACGGCCTCGACGGCGACAAGCTGGCGCTGGCCAAGCCCGACGCGCTGGTGATGCATCCCGGCCCGATGAACCGCGGCGTCGAGATCGCCTCCGACATCGCCGACGGAGCGCAATCGCTGATCCGCGAGCAGGTCGAGATGGGCGTCGCCGTGCGGATGGCCGTGCTGGAAGCGCTGGCGACCCACCTGCCGAACGGGTGACCCTGATGAGCGCACTCCTCCTCTCCAACGCCCAGCTCCTCGACCCCGCCACCGGCCGCGAGGGTCCCGGCGCCGTACTCGTGCGCGACGGTCGCATCGCCGATGTCGCCTTCGGTGCCGCGCCCGGCGCACCGGAGAACTGTGAAAGGATCGATTGCGGCGGGCTCACCCTCAGCCCCGGCCTGATCGACCTGCGCGCCTTCGTCGGCGAGCCCGGCGCCGAGCACCGTGAGACCCTCGCCTCGGCGAGCGCCGCGGCCGCCGCGGGTGGCGTGACGACGCTGGTCTGCATGCCCGACACCAACCCGGTCATCGACGGGCCGGCCATCGTCGATTTCGTCCTGCGCCGCGCCCGCGACACGGCGAGCGTCAATGTCCTGCCGGCCGCCGCCATCACCAAGGGGCTGGCGGGGCGCGAGATGACCGAGTTCGGCCTGCTGGCGGAGGCCGGCGCCGTCGCCTTCACGGACGGGCTGAAGGCCGTCACCAACGCGCAGGTGATGCGCCGGGCGCTCACCTATGCCCGCGACTTCGGTGCGCTGCTGATGCAGCATGTCGAGGAACCCGACCTCGTCGCCGAAGGGGTGATGAACGAGGGCGAGATGGCCTCCCGCCTCGGGCTGATCGGCATCCCCCGCGAGGCCGAGACGATCATGCTCGAGCGCGACATCCGCCTCGTGCGCCTCACCGGGGGGCGCTACCACGCGGCGATGATCTCCACCGCCGATTCGGTCGAGATCGTGCGCCGGGCCAAGGAGGCGGGCCTGCCCGTCACCTGCGGCGTCTCGGTCAACAACCTCGTCCTCAACGAGGGTGACATCGGCCACTACCGCACCTTCTGCAAGCTCTCGCCCCCCTTGCGCCGCGAGGACGACCGGCAGGCGGTGATCGCCGCGCTGAACGAGGGCGTGATCGACGTCATCGTCTCCGACCACAACCCGCAGGATGTCGAGACCAAGCGCCTGCCCTTCGCCGAGGCCGCGGACGGCGCGCTCGGTATCGAGACGCTGCTCGGTGCTTCCTTGCGCCTGCTGCACACGGGCGACGTGACGCTGACGACGCTGCTGAAAGCGCTCTCCGCCAACCCGGCCAAGCTGCTCGGCCGCGAGGCCGGGCGCCTGACGGCGGGCGCGCCCGCCGATCTCGTGCTAATCGACCCCGATCTGCCCTACGTGCTCGACAAGCGGCAACTGAAGTCGCGCTCCAAGAACTCGCCCTTCGACGAAGCGCGGCTTCAGGGCGCGGCGGTGCTGACCCTGGTCGAGGGCCGGGTCGTCCACCGCTCCGACCTGTCCGCGATCGCCGCATGACCCCGCTTCTCGCGGCCGGCTGGCCGGCTCTCATCGCCGCCCTCGTCCTGGGCTACGCCTGCGGCGCGATCCCCTTCGGGCTGATCCTGACGAAGGTCGCGGGCCTCGGCGACGTGCGGACGATTGGCTCAGGCAATATCGGCGCGACCAACGTGCTGCGCACCGGCCGAAAAGGTCTCGCCGCCGCGACGCTGCTATGCGACGCGCTCAAGGGCACGCTGCCGGTGCTCGCCGCCGGCCAATGGGGGGAGGGGCCGGCGCTCGCCGCCGGGCTCGGTGCCTTCCTCGGCCATCTCTTTCCGGTCTGGCTCGGCTTCAAGGGCGGCAAGGGGGTGGCAACCTTCATCGGCGTGCTGCTGGCCCTGAGCCCGCTGACGCTGGCCGCCTTCGCCGCGATCTGGCTCGGGCTGGCCTTCGCCCTGAAATACTCCTCGCTTGCCGCGCTCGCCGCCTCGGCCGCCACGCCCGTGATCCTGTGGGCGCTCGGACACGGTGGGGTTGCAGCGCTCTTCCTCGTGCTCGCAGCGCTGCTATGGTGGAAGCACGCGCCCAATATCCGCCGACTCGCCGCCGGCACCGAGGGGCGGATCGGGCAGAAGGGCTGAGACGGCTCCCTCCCGAACGGAGGGGGTTCGATGCAGCTCACCGATGCGCAGCGTCTCGACTGGCTGCGCCTGATCCGAACCGACGGTATCGGCCCGCGCAGCTTCCGCGGCCTGATCAACCGCTTCGGCAGCGCTTCCGCCGCCCTCGACGCCCTGCCGGACCTGACGAAGCGCGCGGGAAAACGCGCCGTGCCGCCGACGCGGGCGGAGGCCGAGCGCGAGATGGCGGCGGCCGCACGGCTCGGGGCGCGCTTCATCGCCATGGGGGAAGCGGCCTATCCGAAGGCGCTCCACGCCACCGAGACCGCGCCGCCGCTGATCGCGGTGCGCGGGGATCCGGCCGTCCTGCTGAAAGCCTCGGTGGCGATGGTCGGCTCGCGCAACGCCTCGACCGCCGGCCTCGCCTTCACCGAACGGCTCGCCCGCGGCTTCGGCGAGGCGGGTCTCGTCGTGGTCTCGGGGCTTGCCCGCGGCATCGATGCCCGCGCCCACAAGGCCGCCCTCACCACCGGCACCGTCGCCGTGCTCGCGGGCGGGCAGGACAAGATCTACCCGGAGACCCTTGCCGGTCTCGTGGACGCGATCGTCGATGCGGGCGGCGCGGTGGTCGCCGAGATGCCGATGGGCTGGGTGCCGCGGGGCCGCGAATTTCCGCGCCGCAACCGCATCATCTCCGGCCTCAGCCTCGGCACGGTGGTGGTGGAGGCGGCGCGCCGCTCCGGTTCGCTCATCACCGCCCGCTTCGCGCTGGAACAGGGCCGCGAGGTCTTCGCGGTCCCCGGCTCACCGCTCGATCCGCGGGCGGAGGGCACCAACGACCTGATCCGTCAGGGCGCGACGCTGGTCTCGGAGGTCGAGCACGTCCTCTCCGTCCTCGAGCCGCTGATCGCCGGGGGTGCGCCGTCCGCGGGCGGCCTCGACGATCGCCCGGAGCCGTCGGGGACGACCGATTACTGGGACGAGATCGATTTCGACGGCACCGCACCCGTCGCCCTGTCGCTGTTCCCCGGTGCGGACGAACCGGTCGAGACGGGCTCCGAGCCCAAGGACGACCGTGCCCGGCTGATCGCGCGGCTCAGCCCGACCCCGGTCGCCACCGACGAACTCGCCCGCTCCACCGGGCTGCCGGTTCGCGTCGTGCAGACGACGCTGCTCGAACTCGAACTCGACGGCCGGATCGAGCGTCACGGCAGCGGGACGGTTTCCCTGGTGTCCCGGGCGTGAGGCCGGCAGAGAACGGCAAGCGCCCGCACGAGCCGCCGTCACCGCCATCGATCGTCAATCCTCAGGACGGGTGCCGCCTCGGACCGGCACCGCGTCACGGACGAAGTGCTGCGACGACCAAAGATCCCTTCGCGCGGCGCGTGTTCTTAAGAGTCCATCAAACACGGCGCATTGCCGAGGGGGCGAATCGCGATTATTGGGCCGCAATCCGGTATCGGTTCGGCTAGAATGACCGATATCGACAGTTCCGCGTAGCCGCCCGATCAAGGCGGCACGCGGGCGGGGGCTCGGAAACGGTGGCGCGGCTTCTTCGTCATGCTCGGATGCGGACAGTCCTGACGGGACGTCCGCGGCGTCTCGTCGGCGCGGCGGCGCTGCTGCTGGGCCTCAGCCTCTCCTCGACCGCCGTGCTCGCCTACGCCGACCTACTGCCGCAGAATCTCGATTTCGACCTCGATCTCGGCCTGTTCGCGGAGGCCGATCCGACGGGCCTTCCGCATGTCGCCCAGAAGATCGCGCTCGGCGGGCCGCTCAGCATCGTCGCCTTCGGCTCCTCCTCGACGGAGGGCGTCGGCGCCTCGACGCCCGCCGCCGCCTATCCCGCCCGTCTCGAAGCCGGACTGCGGCGCGCCCTGCCGCATCTCGGCAGCCGGATCACGGTCGCCAACCGCGGCATCGGCGGCGAGGCGGTGGACGAGATGCTGGCCCGGCTCGACCGCGACGTGATCGCGCCGCACCCCGATCTCGTGATCTGGCAGACGGGCAGCAACGACGCCCTGCGCGGCGTCTCCCTCGACCATTTCCGCGAGGCGACCGAGGCGGCGCTGGAGCGCATCCGCGAGGCGGGGATCGACGTGGTGCTGATGGAGCCGCAATGGTGCCCGGCGCTGGACGCCACGCCCGGCGCCGACCGCTTCCGCGACGCGGTGCGCGCGCTGGGCAGCGATCTCGGCGTCGCGGTGATCCGCCGCTCCGACCTGATGCGCGACTGGATCGGCCAGGGCCGGCTCACCCGCACCGAGTTGTTCGCCAGCGACGGCCTGCACATGGCCGATGGCGGCTACGCCCTGCTCGCCGAGGCCGCGCAGGATGCGGTGCTCGACGGCGCCGAGGCGGCGCCGGTCGCGCTCGCGGAGGCGGGGACGGATTGAGGCAGGTCTTCCAGGCGATGCGCGTCGCCGGTTGTCTCGGGCTCGGCTTCCTCCTTACGGCGATCCTCACTGCAGCCATGCCCGCCGCGGCTGCCGACACGCGCCTACTCCCCGAGAATCCGCGCTACGCCCGCAACCGGACATGCGCCGACGTGACCGTGGTGGCGCCGGCCCGCCGTCCCGCTACGCATCCCCTCGATGACCGGATCAGCCCGAACCCGGCGCTGTCGCCGATGAGCCAGGGCGACAGCGCGATCTGCTTCGCCTACGCCACCGCCGACATGATCTCGCAGCGGGTCGGCGTCACCGTCTCGGCGCTGGATGTCGCCACCCGGTACTACTTCGCCGACCCGGCGGGCCTGTCCCGCAGCCGCGACCGCGCGCTGCGGGACTATCTGCGCCGGCATCCCGATCTGGCGGAAGAGATCGCCGAGAGCCGCAACGACACCGAGGCGAGCCGCGAGCGCAACCCGGGACGCAAGCCCTATTTCGACAAGCTGGAGGATGGGCAGGAGGAGGCGGCGGCTCTGCTCTACAACCTCGGCGGCCTGTGCACCGACCGGGACCTGCCCTCCTTCGACGGCTACGGCCAGCACCTCGGCACCTTCGGCGCCCTGCGCTGGCGCAGCCGCGTCGCCGCCCCGAAGATATCCTGGCGCAGCCTCGGCGGGACGGTGCCGCGTCTGCGCGATCCGGCCACCGACGCCTTCAACGCCGGCTGGATCGCCCATGTCGAGCGGCGCTGCCGGCGAACACCTCTGCCGGTGCCGCTGATCCCGGTCTCGGACGCGATCGCCGACAACCAGCTCGACTTCATGGACAAGGCGGCACGCGGAGAGCCGGGCCTCGCGGCCGGCACCGACCGGCTGATGGCGATGATCGACTACGCCCTCGACCACAACCGCCTGCCGGTGGTGGGCTATTCCTGGTACGTGTTGGAGGAGCGCCTGCCGAAGGACCCGGACATCGCCGCCGACCATTCGAGCCCGATCATCGCCCGGCGGAACGCCGGCGGACGCTGCCAGTACCACCTGCAGGACAATACCGGCGAGTATTGCGCCCGGATGCGGCCCGGCATCGCCGAGCGCTGCGATCTCGGCCGGGTCTGGCTCGACGAGGACGAGCTGCGCGCCTCGCTCTACAGCGTGATCTATCTGCGGTAGGCCCTTTCCGCGCGGAGGATTTCCACGATGACGATCGAGATCGGCTTCCTCGTCTTCCCCCGGGTGCAGCAGCTCGACCTCACCGGCCCCTACGAGGTGTTGGCCATGGTGCCGGACACCCGCGTGCATCTCGTCGCGAAAGATCTGACCCCGGTCGCGAGCGCCACCGGCCTCGTGCTGACGCCCACGATCACCTTCGCCGAATGCCCCGCTCTCGACGTGATCTGCGTGCCGGGCGGCTCAGGCGTGAACCCGCTGATGGAGGATGCCGAGACCCTCGACTTCCTGCGCCGACAGGCGGAGCGCGCCCGCACCGTCACCTCGGTCTGCACCGGCGCCCTGGTGCTCGGCGCCGCGGGCCTCCTGCGGGGCAAGCGCGCCACCACCCATTGGGCGGCGCACGACCTGCTCAGCCCCCTCGGCGCGATCCCGACGCAGGGACGCGTGGTGCGCGACGGCAACCTGATCACGGGCGGCGGCGTGACCGCGGGCATCGATTTCGGCCTGACGCTCGCGGCGGAACTCGCCGACGAGGCCACCGCACGGGCGATCCAGCTCCATCTGGAATACGCCCCGGCCCCACCCTTCGAGGCCGGCCGGCCCGAGACCGCGGGCCCCGAGACGCTGGCTGCCGCCCGCGAGCGGCTGTCGGCGACGCGGCGGGAGCGGGAGGCGATCGTGGCCCGGCTCACGCAAGCGCAGGGTTAGAGCATCATCCCGAAAGGTGGTTTCCGGCTTTCGGAAAAAGATGATGCAAAGACAAAAGCTTAGAGCATCGTGCTGGATCCGATATCCAGCACGATGCTCTAGAACCGGTCCGCCTCCTCGGCCGCGCCCGAAAACATCCCGCCCATGACGTCGAGGCAGCTCTGGAGGATGTAGGCGGCGGCGAGCTTGTCGACGACTTCCCCGCGCCGCGCCCGCGAGGCGTCGGCCTCCAGCAGGGTGCGGGTGACGGCGGCGGTGGAGAGGCGCTCGTCGAAGAACAGCACCGGCAGCGGCAGCAGCGGCCTGAGGTTGCGGGCGAAGCTTCGGCTCGATTGCGCCCGCGGGCCTTCCGAGCCGTCCATGTTGAGCGGCAGGCCGATCACGAGGCCGCCGACGCCGTGGGCCGCGCAGAGCGCCACGATCCGCCCTGCATCGGGGGTGAACTTCACCCGGCGGATGGTCTCCAGCGGCGAGGCGATCTGGCGGCCGACATCGGACAGGGCGATCCCGATGGTCTTGGTGCCGAGGTCGAGCCCGATCAGGCGCGGCGCCCCCCGCGAGGCCTCGGCGAAGGCCGCGATCTCGTCCCGGTTCACGAAGCCGCCGCTCCGAGCTGTTCCAGGGCCGCCGCGTCGTCGCCCGCGAAGGTCGCGGGCAGGGGGCCTTCGCCCTCGCCGAGGATGTGCACGATCTCCAGCCCTTGGAGCCCACGCAGGAAGGCGGAGAGGTCGGCGCCGCCGAAATGCACCGTCTCCAGATCGGCGCACAGCACCCAGATGTCGTATTCGGGGAAACCCGGGGTCACGTCGAAGAACAGGAAGTCGCCCCGCTCGGTCTGCCCGAAGAAGCAGGCCCGCTCCATCAGCTCGGCATCGGCATCGCCCTCGATAGTGAAGCGGTGCGGCTCGTCGCTGTCCCCGTCACGCAGGCCGTCGAGGGCGAGCGCCACGCCGTGGGAGATCAGGTGCGCCCGGGCGCTGAGATCCGCCGCCGCCACTGGAACCGGGGTGAAGATGCGCAGATGCCCGCCGATCCGCCCGGCGCCGCATTCCTTCGCGAAGCTGCGGTAGCTCTGGGGGAGGGGGAAGCCGAGTTCGGCCTCGGCGCGGGCGAGGTCCGCCTCGCTCGAGGTCAGCCCCGGACGGAAGTCCCGGAAGACGCTATCCCACATGCCCCGTCCTCCCTGCACGCCCGGCGAGGATGCGGCTTACGCCGGCCCGCGCGGACTTGTCCACCGCGCAGATTAACCATGACGAACGACCGTTCGCACCGGGATGGAGCGGAAAGCGAAAAGCGGTGTTAAGGTTTCGTTAACTACACCGTAACCGCCCGTGCCCTCCATGCCGCAGCCCGCCGTCCACTCCGGATCAACCCGCTTCTCGCGGCGGCACGCGCTCATGCTGGCGCTCGCCCTCGAGATCCTCTTCGTCGGCGCCTACAACGCCGACCGTTACCGTCGCCCCGGCATCAGCGTCGACATCCCGGCGACGCGGGGCCACGTCATCGTCTGAGACGGCGCCGTGCGCAGCCGGCCTTCCTCGGCGCTGCGCCTGAGCGCTGCCCCGGGAACGGCCCTGAGCGTTGCCCCTTCGCGAAGGCGGGTGCTATAGCCCGGCGCATTCCGGGCGGGGCTCTTTCGCGCCCGAGGCAGGCAAGGCGGCATGTCGGTCGACGAGACAACGGTACGGCGCATCGCGCATCTGGCCCGCATCGCGGTGGCCGACGAGGATGTCGGCCCGCTGCAGGGCGAACTCAACGCGATCCTCGCCTTCGTGGAGCAACTCGGCGCGGTCGATGTCGAAGGCGTCGAGCCGATGACCTCCGTCACCCCGATGCGCATGAAGAAGCGTGCGGACGTGGTCAACGACGGCGGGCGGGCGAGCGACATCGTCGCCAACGCCCCCGAGACCGAGGACAACTATTTTCTCGTGCCGAAGGTCGTCGAGTAAGGTTTCTCGGCATCGTCGGAGCGGTTTCTCCGGCCCCTCGCGGAGGCGAACCAACGCCCGCGGGGCCGGGCGCGTAGGTCTGGAACGGGCATGACGGCACTCAACGAACTCACCCTGGCCGAGGCCCGCGACGGGCTGAAGGCCAAAGATTTCTCGGCCCGCGAGATCGCGCAGGCGCATCTCGACGCGATCGAGCGGGCCAAGGCGCTCAACGCCTACATCGTCGCGACGCCCGACCGCGCGCTGAAGATGGCCGACGTGTCGGACGAGAAGATCGCCAAGGGCGAGGCGCGCCCGCTCGAAGGGCTGCCGCTCGGCATCAAGGATCTGTTCGCGACCCAAGGGGTCCACACCACCGCGGGCTCCAAGATCCTCGAAGGGTTCGAGCCGCATTACGAGTCGAACGTCTCGTCCCAGCTCTGGCGCGACGGCGCGGTGATGCTGGGCAAGCTCAACCTCGACGAGTTCGCCATGGGCTCGTCCAACGAGACCAGCGCCTACGGCAAGACGATCTCGCCCTGGCGCCGCCAGGGCTCCGACACGCCGCTCGTGCCCGGCGGATCGTCCGGCGGCTCGGCGGCGGCGGTGGCCGCCCACCTGTGCCTGGGCGCCACCGCCACCGATACCGGCGGCTCGATCCGCCAGCCCGCGGCCTTCACCGGCACGGTCGGCATCAAGCCGACCTACGGCCGCTGCTCGCGCTGGGGTATCATCGCCTACGCCTCCTCCCTCGATCAGGCCGGCCCGATCGCCCGCACGGTGCAGGATTGCGCCATCCTGCTCGGCTCGATGGCCGGACACGACCCGCGCGACACCACTTCGGTCGATCTGCCCGTGCCGGATTTCGAGGCGGCGATCACCCGCGGCGTGAAGGGGCTCACCATCGGCATCCCCAAGGAGTACCGGGTCGAGGGCATGCCCGCCGAGATCCAGCGGCTCTGGGACCAGGGTGCGGACTGGCTGAGGGAGGCCGGCGCGACCGTCCGCGAAATCGCGCTGCCGCATACGCAATACGCGCTGCCGGCCTACTACATCGTGGCGCCGGCCGAGGCCTCCTCGAACCTCGCCCGCTACGACGGCGTGCGCTACGGCCTGCGGGTTCCGGGCAAGGACATTGCCGGGATGTACGAGAACACCCGCGCCGCGGGCTTCGGCCGCGAGGTGAAGCGGCGCATCATGATCGGCACCTACGTGCTGTCGGCGGGCTACTACGACGCCTACTACGTCCGGGCGCAGAAGATCCGCACGCTGATCAAGCGCGACTTCGAGGCGGCCTACGCCTCCGGGATCGACGCGATCCTGACGCCTGCAACTCCCTCGGCGGCCTTCGGCATCGGCGAGATGGCCTCGGCCGACCCGGTCGAGATGTACCTCAACGACGTGTTCACGGTGACGGTGAACATGGCCGGGCTGCCGGGCATCTCGGTGCCGGCCGGCCTCGACGCGCAGGGGCTGCCGCTGGGCCTCCAGCTCATCGGCCGTCCCTTCGACGAGGAGACGCTGTTCGCCGCCGCGCAGACGATCGAGAACGCGGCCGGGCGGATCAGCCTGCCGAAGGCGTGGTGGGCGTGAACGCGCACCCCGTCGTCCCGGTCTACGCGTTCTCGGTCTGGATCCAGGCCGGCTTCGACCCCCTGCTGATCGCCGTGGCGCTCTTCCTCGGTTGGAAGGCGGATCAGTTCGGCAAGGTGTTCATCGCGGCCATCGCCGCGCTGGCGATCTCGGTGCTGTTCGCGTGGCTCGTCACCCGCATCGGCTTGCCGTGGCCGGCCCCCGTGGCCGCCGACCTGCCGACGTTCTTCCCGGTGCGGACGGTGGCGGCGTTTCTCTGGGCCGCGGTGGGCTATGGCGCGCGGCGGGTGCTCAAGCGCCATTCCTGAGGGCGCCCCTCCACACTTTTAGGTTGTATTCTCTGGGCGATTCGGCGTTCACTGGCGTTTCGACGCGACGCCGATGCCGTGAAGACGCTTCTCTACACAGCCGCCGCCCTCAAGAGCCTGACCAAACTTCCGAAGCCTGCGCAGGCCGATATCCTGGCCAAGCTGGAGCGCTACGCGACAACCGGCTCAGGCTCGACCAAGGCCCTTATCGGCCGGCCCGGCGTGCGGTTGCGTGTCGGCGATTACCGTGTCGTCTTCACCGAGACAGCCGACGCGATCTCTGTCTTTGCGATCGGCGATCGGCGTGACATCTACACCTGAGAGGGTGCAGCAGCCATGAAGCCGCAAATCATCAGAACGGAAACGGGCGAGGAACTCGTCGTGCTGACGCGGCGGGAGTACGATGCCCTTGTCGCGGCCATTGATGACGAGGAGGATGAGGATCGCGCCGCCGCGCAGCTGGCGGACGCGTACCTCGCCGAGGAAGAGGCCGGTCGAGGCGCCGCAATCCCACATTGGTTCGTGAAGCTCGTGGTTCAGTACGGCTCGCCGGTCGCCGCCGCCCGTGCCCACCACGGTAGCACCCTCGCCGGGCTCGCGGACGCCACCGGCATCCCGCAGGACACCCTCATCCGGTTCGAACGGGCGGAAGCCGATCCGGACGACGAACAGCGGCACCGCATTGCGTCACACACCGGCATCGAGCCGAACTGGCTCCACTGATCAAGATGGGAGCGGACGCGGCCCGGCTGCGTCCGCTCCCATCCGCTACTCCGCCGGCACCGAATGCCCGTGCGGCGCGTGCACCGCCCCCGGCGCGGTGCCGGCGTTCTCGCCCGCGGCGACCTCCTTGCGCTTGAACAGGCGCATCACCACCACGAAGAACACCGGCACGAAGAACACCGCGAGCACGGTGGCCGAGATCATGCCGCCCATCACGCCGGTGCCGATCGCCTGCTGGCTCTTCGAGGAGGCGCCGGTGGCGATGGCCAACGGCACCACGCCGAAGATGAAGGCGAGCGAGGTCATCACGATCGGGCGGAAACGCAGAGTCGCCGCCTGGATCGTCGCCTGCACGATGTTGGTGCCGGGCTTCCACAGCTCTCGGGCGAACTCCACGATCAGGATCGCGTTCTTGGCCGAGAGGCCGATGATCGTGATGAGCCCGATCTTGAAGTAGACGTCGTTGGGCATGCCGCGCAGGTAGACCGCCGCGACCGAGCCGATGACGCCGAGCGGGATCACCAGCAGCACCGAGATCGGGATCGACCAGCTCTCGTAGAGCGCGGCCAGACACAGGAACACGATCAGCACCGAGAGCGCCAGCAGCAGCGAAGCCTGGCTGCCCGCCTCCTTCTCCTGCAGCGACTGGCCGGTCCAGGCGTAGCCGAAGCCCTTCGGCAGGAAGGTCATCAGCCGCTCCATCTCCTTGATGGTGTCGCCGGTGGTGTAGCCGGGGGCCGGATCACCGGTGATGCGCACGGACTGGTAGCCGTTGAAGCCGATGATCTGGGCGGGGCCGACGCCCCATTTCAGGTCGGCGAAGGAGGACATCGGCACCATCGTCCCCTGCGCATTCTTGACCGAGTAGTTCAGTAGATCGGACGCGTGCAGGCGCTGGAGATCCTCGGACTGCACGATCACGCGCTGCATCTTGCCCCGGTTCGGGAAGTCGTTGACGTAGACCGAGCCGAGATTGACCTGGATCGTGTTGTTGATGTCCTCGAAATCGACGCCGAGCGCCGCCGCCTTCTCGCGGTCGATGATCAGTTCGGCCTCGGGCGCGGGCGGCAGGCCCTCGACGTAGACCTTGGTCAGCACCGGACTCTTACGCGCCAGCGAGAGCAACTGCTCCTGGGCCGCCATCAGCGCCGAGTAGCCCTTCTGCGCTCGGTCCTGCAGGCGGAACGAGAAGCCGGAAGCATTGCCGAGGTTGTCGATCGGCGGCGGCTCCAGCGCCTGGATCACCGCATCCTTGTAGCCGCCCAACGCCTTGTTGGTGCCCTCCACCAGCTTGGCGGCGGAGTTCTCCGCGTCGCGCTCGCTCCAGGGCTTGAGCGTGACGAAGGCCTGGCTCGTCATCTGGCCCTGACCGGAGAAGGAGAAGCCGTTGATGACCGTCACCGTGGCGACGCCGGGCTGCGCCAGCAGGTGTTCCTCGACCCGCTTCACCGCCGCTTCCGTGCGGTTGAACGAGGAGCCCGGCGGAGTCTGGATGTCGACGGTGAAGAAGCCCTGGTCCTCCAGCGGCAGGAAGCCCTCCGGCAGGCGCATGAAGGCGTAGGCCACGCCAGCGACGAGCACGAGGTAGATCAGCATCACCCGGCCGGACTTCTTGATGAACCACGCGACGCCGCGGCCGTAACGGGCGGTCTCCCGGTCCACGAAGTGGTTGAACCAGCCGAAGACCCCGCCCTTGGCGTGGCCGTGCCCCTTCTCGATGGGTTTCAGCATCGTGGCGCAGAGCGCCGGAGTCAGCGAGAGCGCGAGCAGGGCCGAGAAGGCGATGGAGGTCACCATCGCGATCGAGAACTGCCGGTAGATGATGCCGACCGAGCCGGGGAAAAACGCCATCGGGATGAACACGGCGATCAGCACCAGGGTGATGCCGATGATCGCTCCCGTGATCTGGCCCATGGCCTTGCGGGTCGCCTCCTTCGGGGGCAGCCCCTCCTCGTTCATGATGCGCTCGACGTTCTCGACGACGACGATGGCGTCGTCGACGAGGATGCCGATGGCGAGCACCATGCCGAACATGGTCAGCACGTTCACGGAGAAGCCCGCGAGCAGCATCACCGTGCAGGTGCCGAACAGAGCGATCGGCACGACGATGGTCGGGATCAGGGTGTAGCGGATGTTCTGCAGGAACAGGAACATCACGACGAAGACGAGCACCACCGCCTCGATCAGCGTGTGCAGCACCTTCTCGATCGAGGCGTCGACCGCAGGCGTGATGTCGTAGGGGATGTCCCACTTCACCGTGTCGGGGAAGAACTGCGACAGCTCCTCCATCTTGGCGCGGATGGCCTTCGCGGTCTCGATGGCGTTGCCGTCGGGCGCCAGCGTCACCGAGATGCCCGCCGCCGGGCCGCCGTTGAGGCGGGTGGTGAACTTGTAGTCGTCGCCGCCGAGTTCGATCCGGGCGACGTCGCGCAGGCGCACGTTGGAGCCGTCGGGATTGGCCCGCAGCACGATGGCGCCGAACGCCTCCGGCTCGGTCATCTGCCCCTTGACGATGATGGGGAAGTTGACGGCGTGGCGCTCAGGGCTCGGCTGCGCGCCCACGGCGCCGGAGGCGATCTGCACGTTCTGCCGGCCGATCGCCTTGGTCACGTCGGCGGCGTTCAGCGACAGGCCGCGCAGCTTGTCCGGGTCGATCCAGATCCGCAGCGCCCGCTCGGTCGAGTAGAGGGTCGCGCGGCCGACGCCGGGGATGCGGCGGATCTCGTTGATGACGTTGCGGATGAGGAAGTCGCCGAGGCCCACCTCGTCGGTCTTCCCGTCGGTGGAGACCAGCGTGATGATGTTGAGTGTCGCAGCGGAGGCCTCCTCCACGAGGATGCCCTGCTGGCGCACCTCCGCCGGCAGGCGCGCCTCGACGCGCTTCAAGCGGTTCTGCACCTCGACGCCGGCATAGCCGGGATCGGTGCCGGGCTGGAAGCTCGCGGTGATCTCGACGACGCCGAACGAGTCGGAGGCCGATTCGAAGCTCAGGATGTTGGCCGCGCCGTTCAGCTCATCCTCGATGAGGCGCGTCGTGCCGGTGTAGAGATTCTCCACCGAGGCGCCGGGATAGGAGGTCGAGAGCGCGATCGCGGGGGGGGCGATGATCGGGTATTGCGCGATCGGCAGTTGCGGGATCGAGAGCGCGCCGCCCAGCAGAATGAACAGGGCGACGACCCAGGCGAAGACCGGCCGGTCGATGAAGAAGCGAGCCATGAGGCGCGTTGAAGTCCTGTGTCATCGGGCCGGCGGCACGGGAGGCACCCGCCGGCCACGCGAGGTCGGAAAGAAGGATCAGTCGGCGAACTGGGCGACGGGCTGGGCGCTCGGGTCGGTCGCGGCCGCCCCCTTGCCGCCGGTCTCGTGACCACTCGTCTCGTGACCGTCGGTGTCGTGGTTATCGGTATCGACTGGCTTGCCCTCGTCGGCGGCGGCTTCCGTCTTCCAGGGAATCGTCTTCACCTGGATGCCTGCGGAGATCTTCTGGAAGCCCTCGACGACGACCTTCTCGCCGCCCTCCAAGCCCTCGCGGATCAGCCAGTTGCCGCCGACCACGGGGCCGACCTCGACCGGCTGAAGCATCACCTTGCCGTCCGGCTTGACCACCCAGACTTCCGGCTTGCCGTCGTTGGTGCGCTGGATCGCCTGCTGCGGCACGGCGATGGCGTCGGAATCGATGCCCTGCTTGATCCGGGCGCGGACATACATGCCGGGGAACAGCTCGTTGTGCGGGTTGGGGAACTGCACGCGGAGCGTCACCTGGCCCGTGCTCGGGTCGGCGGTGACGTCGGAGAACAGCAGGCGCCCGGCCGAACCGTAGAGCGTGCCGTCATCCATGATGAGGTGGACGTTGGCGGTGTCGGCGGCGAGCTTGGCCAGTTCGCCCGAGGCGATGTCGCGGCGCAGCTTGTTCAGTTCGCCCACCGACTGCGTGATGTCGACATAGATCGGATCGAGCTGCTGGATCGTGGCAAGCACGCCCGTGGCGCCGGATTCGATCAGCGTTCCCTCGGTGAGCAGCGCCCGGCCGATGCGGCCGGAGATCGGCGCGCGCACGTCGGTCCAGGACAGATTGAGCCGCGCCCGGTCGCGGGCCGCCTTGGCGCCGGCCACTTCGGCCTCGGCCTGCTTCTTGGCGGCGAAGGCCGTGTCGTACTGCGCTTGGCTCGCGGTGTTGCGGGCGAGCAGGGTCTCCAGGCGCTCGGCCTGCTGGTTGGCCAGCACCAGCGCCGCCTCGCGGTTGGCGAGCGTCGCCTCGGCGCTGGCGAGATCCACCTGATAGGGTGCGGGGTCGATCTTGTAGAGGACGTCGCCCTCGTTGACGTGGCTGCCCTGCTCGAACAGGCGCTTGATCACGAGGCCCGAGACGCGGGAGCGCACCTCGGCGATGCGCATCGGCGCGACGCGGCCGGGCAGGTCGCGGACATAGGGAATCGGCTGCGGACGCACGCTGACGACGCTGACCTCCGGCGGGGGCAGCGGCACGGGCGCGGCGGCCTTCTGCTCGTTGCAGGCGGAGACGGCGAGGAGGACGGCACCGACGAGGCCGGAGGCCGGCAGGGACCAGCGGAAGCGGCGGCGGCCGGCCTCGGCGGGACCGGGCTCGCTGCCAGGCAACTGGGGAGACGGCGTCACGATAGGGATACTCCTACGATGCTCTACGGGTCGCATCGGCGTCTGTCCGAGGGCAGCGGGTCTGCCTCCGGGCCGATGCCGTGAGCGCGGACGGCGCTCTCACGGAAAAGAGCCCCCAGCGTCACGGATGACGGGCGAAGACCGGATCGGCCTCACGCACCGTTGCAATCACCGGGCCTCCACGACGATCGGGGATCGGAAGGCCCTGGACGAGGATGCCGGAAGCATCGGGAACGGCCGAGACGGCACGCGCCAAGTGCGGTCGGAATGCATCCTGAGGGTGAAGTTTGGCAATCCGACGACGGCACGCAACGCCGCCGCCTGATCGCTCGCCCCCCTCGAAGCGCCCGTGCGGCCGGTACGACGCGCTCGCGCGTCGGATCGCTTCGTCTTCTCCCGAAAGCCGCAGGCCGGCTTTCGGAATGAGGCTCTAGACCCGGGGCGGACGCTCAGGCTGGCCGCGTTCCGCCGCGAAGGGGCTGCGGTCGGATGCCGGGCGGGGCAGGGCGGAGGCTTCCGCCCGGTCAGGCCCGGGCATGATGACGCCGATGCGCCCGTGGCTCGCCACCTCGTCGAGATCGAGCATCGAGCGTCCGATCCGGACGCTGGCGAGCGGGTCGGTCTCGGGCCGCTGCTCGAAGGTCACCTCGCCGCGGGCCTGCGGGATGCCGCCGAGAGCCGAGCCGTCGGCCGGCAGGCCGATGACGACGAGCAGGCTCAGCAGCCCGACCAGGGCGGACAGGGCGAGACGGGTCGGAAGGCCGGCATGTGCACGGCCCGGCGAGGCAGGGCGGGGCATGAGGATCACGGTGACGTCATTGTGGTGGATGAAACGTTGCGACGCAATCGACTGCGACATCCTGGCTGGCCTCCGGAGCAGGACCCGCGGCCCTTTCATCCTGCGGAGCACGCTCCGGCCCGCGGCCGATGTGCCGGGCCGCACGCGGTTCGGGTCTGGCCCAACCCTGGCCCGACGATTCGGGGCGGGCGTTGCAGGGAACCCACAGCTCTGCCTTTCTCCTGCCCCGGCCGGCGGCCCAAAAGTGCCGGATCGGCCCGCCGGAGCTCTCGCGCGGCGGCGCCCCTTCGAGGAGGACCCCCGTCTTGCCGACCCGATCCTGGCTTCGCCGTCCCGCGCTGTCGCGCCTCGCCCCGACGCTCGCCCTGAGCGGCGCCCTCGCGGCCGCCACGCTCGTGCCGGCCCGCGCCAACCCGCTCGACAGCGGGCCGCTCGCCGACTTCATCAACGTCTTCAAGACCCAGGCCATCCCCCGCGAGACGGTGGCCTATGCCGGCAAGGAGAAGCCCGGCACGATCGTGATCTCCACGAGCCAGCGCCGGCTCTACTACGTGCTCGGCGGCGGCGAGGCGATCCGCTACGGCGTCGGCGTCGGGCGGCGCGGCTTCTCGTGGTCGGGCACGAAGACGATCACCGGCAAGAAGGAATGGCCGGCCTGGCGCCCGCCGTCGCAGATGCTCGCCCGCCGCCCGGACCTGCCGCGCTACATGGCCGGCGGCCAGGACAACCCGCTCGGCGCGCGCGCGATGTATCTCGGCTCCTCGCTCTACCGCATCCACGGCTCCAACGAGCCGGAGACGATGGGCGCGGCGGTCTCCTCGGGCTGCATCCGCATGACCAACAAGGACGTGGTCGATCTCTACGACCGGGTGCGGGTTGGGACCAAGGTGATCGTGAAGGACTGATTGTCAGCACACGGGACGTTTGTCGGCAGGAGCGGGACGTCTGTCGGTCATCCGCTCCAAAAAGGCCGCGCAGGACCTCGTCTAACCGAGGGCGCAGCCTCTGGACGATCGGCGTCGCCAGCCTCGGCGCGGCCGGAATCCGTCCCACTGCGAATGGAAGCCCAGGCCGGAAGCCTTGCCTAGGCGAGCAGGATCTGAGCGCGACTATTCGAAGGCGGCAGCAAAACCGCCGACTCGCAGCAGAATGGTCCGCGCCGCGTCGATTGATGCGGCGGCCTCGGCGACCCGCAGCTGGACGGTCGCGCATTCGGCCATGCGGTTGCCACCACCGGCCGCCGCGCCACGGGTGACGCGCCCGCTGACCGCCTCGCGAGAGCTTTCGAGCGCGCCCATTGCGGCGCCGATGGCGGTCGCGGCGAGGCAGGATGGGATGTTGCACAGCATCGGGATGCCGTAGCGCGGGTTCGTGTCGACGAGCCGGCCGGGGGTGCGGCCCGTCGTGGTTTCACCGAACCGCAGCACCCGGTGGGCGGGCACGACCGCGTCCGGCGTCATCCGCGTCCGGCGGCGGGCAGCGTACTTCCCCGATGTCGCCGAGGTGCGCGACGAACAGCCTGCGTCATGGGGTTGGTGCCACGCAGCATCCAGCCCATCGCGCACCGCATAGTGGTCGGCCGCCCCGCGGGGCCCTGGCGGCGTCGAGCGTTCCCAAGACGTCGTGCACCTCCCGCAAGGGGCCGCACACGAGATGCGCCGTGTCTCCCGACCCAAGCGCGTGCATCGGGAGCAGCGCCACCCAGCCCGATCGACGGCGCGAAAGCGAGGCACCTCGGCACCGATCCGCGTGCGTTGCCGACCAGCCTGAGCGTCCAGACGCGGCCTGAAACTCGCGCAGGTCTGGAAACCAGCGAATTCGGACGGTCGAATTTCCATAGGTGATCTAACAAATTCCTAACAAATATTTATTAGGAATAAAATCAACGCATCGGCCTCAAAAAACCTCATAAAAAGTCCGCGATGCCGAGAAATTGAGCTGTCCTTGCACACGCCGTGACTTGCGATGCTGCGGCGCAGCAGGCAATTGTAATCGTACGTGGTTAACGGCGTCTTTCGGGGATTTCGTCAAAACGGAGACTCAGGTGTCGGATCAGAATCTCTTCATTGCCGGCCCACGTCTGAAGTGGGCGCCGTTCCTCTCGCAGGGTCGGCAGTTCGTCCCACACCGGGTTGTCGATCGGGCGCTCAAGCGCAGTTTCGACGTGAGCGCCGCGCTGACGGCACTGATTATTTTGCTGCCTTTGTTTGTCATGTTCGCGCTGGCAATCTGGGCCGTGGATGGCAGCTCGCCCTTCTATCGCCATCGGCGGCTCGGACGCGGCCAGAAGAGCTTCGGCTGTCTGAAGTTCCGCACCATGCGCATCGACAGCCAGGAGGCGCTCGCCCGCCATCTGTCGGAGAACCCGGCCGCGCTCGCCGAATGGAACCTGACCCGCAAGCTCAAGGACGATCCGCGCATCACGCCGATCGGACATGTGCTGCGCAAGTCGAGCCTCGATGAGTTGCCGCAGCTCGTCAACATCATCCGGGGCGAGATGAGTTTCGTGGGGCCGCGGCCGATCGTCGAGGAAGAAATCGAGAAGTACGGCGATGCGGCATCGGCCTACTTCGCTGTGCGCCCCGGCCTCACCGGCGCCTGGCAGATCAGCGGTCGTTCGGACACGACCTACGCGGAGCGCGTGCGCCTCGACCGCCAATACGTCGAATCGCAGAACTTCGCAGGCGATATCCTGATCATCCTCCGCACGATCCCGGCGGTCTTCATGGTCAAGGGCTCCTACTAGCCTCGAGAGCCGGTCGCGGCCGATCCTGAGCCGGGGCGACTTCGCTCCCGCACAATCGGCTCCGCCGGATCACCACGAGGAAAATCGTCCGCGGGCTCGGCCCTTTGCTGAGCGGCCGACGGAGAGGGGCCGGCCAGCGAGCATGGCCGTTCCAAGGCGAGCCTTGTCGTCCGAAGTCCCGGTCTCGGAGAAGCGTCATGCGTGTTGCGATCATCCACTACTGGCTCGTGGGCATGCGCGGCGGCGAGAAGGTGATCGAAGCACTCGGCCGGATGTATCCCGAAGCCGACATCTTCACGCATGTGGTCGTGCCGGAGGTCTTGTCGGAGGAACTGCGCCGCCACACGATCCGCACCTCGTTCATCGCCAAGCTGCCGCGGGCGGCGCGGATGTATAAGTCCTATCTGCCGCTGATGCCGCTGGCATTGGAACAGCTCGATCTCAGCGGATACGATCTGATCATCAGCAGCGAGTCGGGGCCGGCCAAGGGCATTATCCCGCCGGAGGGCGCGGTCCACCTCTGCTATTGCCATTCGCCGATGCGGTACATCTGGAACATGTACCACGATTACCGGCGCACCGCCGGGCCGGTCGCGCGGGCGGCGATGCCGCTGCTGACCCACTACCTGCGGACCTGGGACGCGAGTTCGGCCGCGCGGGTCGACCGGTTCGTCGCCAATTCGAGCACCGTGGCCGGTCGCGTGCGCCGGTATTACCGCCGGGACGCGGAGGTCATCCATCCGCCGGTCGATGTCAGCGCCTTCGCCCCGGTCGCACCGGAGGAGGTCGGCGACTACTACCTGATGGTCGGCGAACTCGTCCGCTACAAGCGGCCGGACATCGCCGTGCGCGCCTTCAACACCCTGAAGCGGCGCCTCGTGGTGATCGGCGGCGGCGAGATGCTGGACGAGCTGCGCGCGCTCGCCGGCCCCACCGTGCAGATCCTCGGGTCGCAGCCCTTCGCCGCCCTGCGCCATCACTACGCGCGGGCGCGCGGCCTCGTCTTCCCCGGCGAGGAGGATTTCGGGATCGTGCCGGTGGAGGCGATGGCGAGCGGGCGCCCGGTGATCGCCTACGGCCGCGGCGGCGCGACCGAGACCGTGGTGGACGGGCATACCGGGCTGTTCTTCGACGAACAGAGCGAGGATGCGCTGATCGACGCCATCGCGCGCCTCGAGGGCCTGGATCTCGATCCGGCCGAGATCGCTCTGCATGCGCGGCAATTCAATCCCGCCCGGTTCGAGCGTCAGATGCGGGAGGCGGTCGCAACGGCCTGGGTGGAAGCCTATGGCCGCCAGCCGCCCGCGGCGGTGCCGGAGGCCGGCGCCCCGATTCCCCTGAGCCGCAGACGCCCGGCCTATGCGTGAGTCTTCCTTCGGCGCCGGGGCGCAGCGGCGATGAGGATCGCCCGCCTCCGCACGGCGTCAGCGCCGGCGCCCCTGACGATCTGGAGCGGCGCGCGTCCCGCCGAGGAGGCTTCGGCGGGCATCGCCGCGAGCCTGGGGCTCCTGCGCCGGAAGCTGCCGTTCCTGGCGCTGTGGATCGCGGCCTTCGTCGCGGCCGGAGCGGTCTACGTGAAGCTGCTTCGGCCGGATTTCGTCGCCACGACGCAGGTCCTCCTGCAACCGCGCGTCATCATCAACGACGGCCCCGAGGATGTGCGGCACTTCCACCAGTTCATGATCGACGGCGAGCAGTGCGAGACCGAATTGCGGGTCCTGCGCTCGGAGCAGCTGCTCTACCGCGTCTTCAAGGCGCTGAACCTCGCCGAGGCGCCGGAGATCCGCAGCGGCCCGGACGGGCTGTGGACCTATATCGACGCCAAGGCCCGTCAGTTCGAGCGCCTCATCGGTCCCGCCGACGACGGTGTCCCGGCCTTCTACGCCTTCGCCAACCGGGTGCGCTCGCGCCGCCTCGGCCTGTCCTACGTGATCGAGATCTCCTACCGCGCGCAGAGCGCCGGCCAAGCGGCCCGGGTCGTGAACGCCATCGCCGTGGCCTACGCCGCGCACCGTCTGCGGGGCGTGCTCGCCCGCGCGCAGCGCAGGGGCGTCTATCTCGAGAGCCGCCTGACGAGCCTGCAGGCGCAGCTCCTGGCGGCCGATGCCGGCCTGCGCCTCGGGATCGTGCCCGAGACCGGCATGCCCGATGCCGACGTGCGCCTGCTCGGGCCCGCCACGCTGCCGCTGCGCAGTTCTTTCCCGAAGCCGGGACCGTTGCTCGCCATGATGGCCGGACTCGGGGCGGTGAGCGGTCTGCTGATCGTGCTGTTGCCGCGGACGACACCGCGGCCCACGCGCCCGGCCGCGCGGATCGGACACTCGATCGCACACTCGCCTGAACGCGTGAGGATCGCATGAGGACGCCTGCCCCTTCCCGGCATGCCGCGGCCCGTCTGGCCCTGGCCTTCCTGCTCGCCGCCCCCGGTACGGCCCTGGCCGAGGAGCCCTACCGGCTCGGCCCCCAGGATCAGCTCGAGGTCAAGGTCTCGGATCTGCGTGCCGGAACCGGCGAGGCCTACCAGTGGCAGGCGTTCAACGGCGAGTTCACGGTGGCCCCGTCGGGACAGGTGGCGCTTCCGGTCGTGGGCGAGATCGAGGCCAGCGGCCGCACGACGACGGAGGTCGCCGCCGACCTCGCCGAGCGCTTGAGGGCCAAGGCCGGGCTCGCGGCGAAGCCCGACGCCTCGGTCCAGATCGTGAAGTTCCGTCCGTTCTACGTCATGGGCAGCGTCGAGAAGCCGGGCGAGTACGACTACCGGCCCCAGCTCAGCGTGCTTCAGGCGGTCAGCATCGCCGGCGGCATGCAGCGGGTGCCCACCGACATCCTGCTGCGCTTCACCCGCGAGGCGGTGCAGGCGCGCGGCGACATCCAGGAGCTCTCGGCGACCCGACTGGCCCTGATCGCGCGCCAAGCCCGGCTCGATGCGGAGATCCGGGACACCGCGATCACCTTCCCGACCGAACTCCAATTTCGCAGCAAGGAGGCCGAGATCGCCCGCATCCTGCGCGAGGAGCGCCTCGCCCTCGACACCCGCCGGGCCGCCCTCGACGCGCAGATCGTCAATCTCAAGCATTACAAGGACTTCCTGACCGAGCAGATCGCTTCCCTGACGACCAAGGATGCCAAGACGGCCGACCAGCTCGACGTGATGAAGAGCGAACTCGCCCGCATCACCGGTCTCGTGGCCAAGGGCCTCTCGGCGATGCCGCGGCAGATCGAGGCCTCGCAGACCATCGCGACGCTCGAATCGAACCGGCTCGACATCCAGATCGCCGTGATCCGGGCCCGGCAGGACATCTCGAAGGCCGACCGCGACATCCTCGACCTCAAGGATCAGCGCCGCAACGTCGCCCTGCAGGAATCGGCCGAGACGCGGATCAAGCTCAACGAGACCGAGGCGAAGCTCGGAGCGGCCGGCAACCTCCTGCGCCAAGCGGAAATCACCTCGCCCGCCGCCGTGCTGGCCAATTCCGAGGCCTTCGCCAAGCCGGACTACCTCATCCTCCGCCGCCGCGGGACCAAGGCCGAGACGCTGCCGGCCGACGAGGACGACCTACTCCAACCCGGCGACGTGGTGCGCGTGCAGCCGCGGATGAACGCCCCGAGCCCGTCCGCTGCGGGGGGCGCCAGCGCCCTTGCCGGACCGGCCAACGATGAGTGAGGCGAGCCCGTGAGCTGGCCTGCCGCGCTCCTCTGGGTTCTGATCTTCGCGGCGGCCGCCTCGAACGGACCGGGCCTGCTCTACCTGTTGATGGCCTGCGGCGCGTTCGGCTCGCTGCAGATGCTGCCGGGAAGCGGCGGCGCGAATCTGCTGCCTCAGTCGGCCTGCGCCGCCGTCTTCATCGGCAAGGTGCTGATCCAGCGCGGCAACGTCCTGCGCGCCGTCGAGGCCGGCCTCGATCCGCAGCGCCTCGCCCTGTTCTCGGCCTTCCTCGTCTACGCCCTCTTCGGCGCCGTGGTGCTGCCGCGGGTGTTCTCCGGAATGATCGAGGTGGTGCCGGTCTCCGCCTTCCGGTTCGGCACGGACATCCTGAAGCCGGGGGCGGGCAACATCACCCAGTCCGGCTACATGATGCTGTCCTACGCCACGGCCCTGTCCTTCACGGTCATCGGCCAGACGGAGGCGATGCGCGCGCATTACCGGCGCGCGCTGCTCTATGGGGCCTGCACGCTCGTCGCCACCGGCCTCGTCGACCTGATCACCTTCACCCTCAACATCGGCGCCGTCCTCGAACCGTTCCGCACCGCGACCTACGCGCTCCTGACGGATGTCGAGGCCGAGGGCGCCAAGCGCGTGGTCGGCCTGATGCCGGAAGCCTCCAGCTACGGCACGGCCTGTGTCGGCCTCGCGGCGGCGCTCGTCTTCAACCGCCCCCTCTACAGCCCGGGCAACGAGCAGCGTCTGGTGATCGTCGCGATCGGCGCCCTGGTGCTGATGACCATGCTCTCGACCTCGTCGACCGCCTATGTCGGCCTCGCCGTGTTCGGCCTGATCTACGGCCTCGATCTTCTCGTGCGCATGCTGGATGCGGGCAATGCGCGCCGCGACCAGATCGGTCTGGAAGTCGGCCTCATCGTGTTCGTCGTCTTCGCAGTGTTCGCGGCCTTCGTGATCAAGCCGGCGCTGTTCGATCCGATCGTCGCGATGGTCGACAAGATGGTCTTCCAGAAGTCCAGCTCGGCCTCCTACGTCGAGCGCAGCCTGTGGAACCGGGTCGGCTGGCACGCCTTCCTCGATTCCGGCGGCCTCGGCGTCGGGCTCGGCTCGGTCCGCGTCTCGAACTGGGCGATCTCGATCCTCGGCAGCACCGGCATCTTCGGTGCGCTGATGATGTTCGGCTTCATCGCGCAGCAGCTCGTGGCCGTCCCACGGAACGCCTCGCGCGAGGTGGTTGTGTTCGCCACCGTCACGAAGCTCGGGCTGGTGCCGGTTCTGGTGATGTACCAGCTCTCCGGCACCATTCCCGATATCGGGATCGCCGCCTCCGCGGCGCTCGGCATGATTGCGGCCACCCACGCACCGTCCGCCCGGCGGCGGGCCGTCCCTCCGCCGTCGCTCGCCGGCCGGTCCGCGCCGGTCGGCGCTCCCTCGGGGTTCCGGTCGTGAGCGCGATCGCGGCCCGCGGCGGGGCCGGCCCGACCGACGTTCGGAGCGGTGCACCCGTGGGCCGGACGCGGCCGATGCCGGGACGGACCCGGCACCGGGCGCAGGGCCTGATCGATCACGCCCCTGCGCTCGGTCCAAAGGACCGATCACACGAAGTTGTCATCCCCGGCGGAGCGGATCGGCCTAAACCGGATGAGGCTGGCTCTTCGGCAGGATGGCCGAGGCGATCCGGTCGGAGACGGCACGCCGACTTCGTCCCGCGTGTCGAGGCCTCCGCTTCCTTGTTCAGTCGGCGAGGGGCCGATGTATCGTGGCGATGTCCATCTTCTTACCCGCGATCCGCCCCTGACGCGCGCGGAGGCTGCCTCCGAAACCGCGGCCTTCACGATCAACGGGCGCTTCTATGCCCAGCCCGTGACCGGGGTGCAGCGCTATGCCCGGGAGATCGTCACCGAACTCGACGGCCTGTTGAGCCGACAGGGGGCTCGGGCCCGGATGATCCTGCCGCCGGCGGCCGCGCCTCCGCCGGTTCTCGCAGCGATCCGGCCGCGTCGCGCGGGCGGTGCCGCGGGGCATCTCTGGGAACAGGCGGTCCTGCCGTTCCGGTTGCAGGCACCGCTGCTCAACCTGTGCAACACCGGCCCGCTGTCGATGCGCCGGCAGGTCGTGTGCATGCACGACACGAACGTGTTCGACGAGCCGGAGAGCTACAGCCCCGCCTTCCGTGCGCTGTACCGGGTGCTGCTGCCGGGCCTCGTGAAGCGCGGGGCGGTGATCACCTCGGTCTCGCACTTCTCCGCCCGCCAGCTCGCCCAGCGTCTGGGGATCGCGCCGCAGGCGATCACGATCATGTACAACGGGCGCGAGCACGTGTTCCGCTGGAACGCGGCGGCGTCCGGCCTGCCGGCTCGCCTGAGCGGAATCCGACCCTTCGTCCTGCTGCTCGGAAGCCGCGCCCGGCACAAGAACGCCGCCTTCATCCTGCGGCAGGCGGAGGCGCTCGACGCGCTGGGCATCGACCTCATCGTGGCGGGCGGATCGGCGGCGATCTTCTCGCGGACGGAATCCGTCAGGGCGAGCAACATCCGCGGCCTCGGCTTCGTCACGGACGACGACCTCGCCTGGCTCTACGCCCACGCCCTCTGCCTCGCCTTTCCCTCGCGCTCCGAGGGCTTCGGCCTGCCCCTTCTCGAGGCGATGACGCTCGGCTGCCCGGTGGTCGCCTCGGACCAATCTTGCCTGCCGGAGATCTGCGGCGAGGCCGGCCTGCTGGCGGGGCCGGACGATGCGCCGGCCTGGCAGGCGCATTTCCGCAACCTCATCGCGTCGCCGGACCTCCGGGCCGACCTGCGCGGACGCGGGCTCGAGCGCGCGAAAGCCTTCTCCTGGCGCGATTCGGCGCAGGGCTATCTCGACCTGCTCCGCCGCCTCTAGCGCCGCGCCCGATCGCAGCCCGGTCCGGAGCCGCGCTCGGCGCGGCGCGGCCGCGCACGCGGATCGCTCCGCCGCAGCGCCGCACCCGATCCTTCCCTGACAGCGAGAGAGGCCAGCGGTGACGAGCATGGCGCCCTTCAACATCGCCGAGACGGAACCGGCACGCGTCTGCGTCGGGATCGCGACCCGCGGTCGCCCGGACCAGCTCGCGGCGATGCTCGACAACCTCGCCGGGCAGACCCTGCCGCCGCAAGCGATCATCGTCTGTTGCTCGGGCCCCGAGGATGTCGGCGCGGTCGCCGCGCGCGGGGACGTGACGGTGGTCTATGAACAGCCGGGCCTCGCCCGGCAGCGCAACGGCATCCTGCGGGCGCTCCCCGAGGGTACCGACTTCGTCGTCTTCTTCGACGACGACTTCTATCCCGATTCGCGCTGGATCGAGACCGTGTCGCGGGCCTTCCGGACCGAACCGGATCTGGCCTGCATCACCGGCCACGTGCTGGCCGACGGCATCCTCGGGCCCGGGCTCACGCGCGAGGCGGCGCTGGCCTGCATCGCCGCCCACGACCCGGCCGCGGACGACTGGGTGATCGAGGGCTACAGCCCGTATGGCTGCAACATGGCCTTCCGCTGCGAGACCATCGCGGGACTGCGCTTCGACGAGCGGCTCGTGCTCTACGGATGGCTGGAGGACCGCGATTTCGGCACCCGGGTCGCGCAGCGGGGCGGACGGCTGATCAAGCTCGGCACGGCGACCGGCGTCCATCTCGGCGTCAAGGGCGGCCGCGTCTCCGGACGCAAGCTCGGCTACTCCCAGGTGATGAACCCGGTCTACATGCACCGGAAGAGCACGATGACCACCGCGCAGCTGATCCGCCAGATCGCGCGCAACGTCGCTTCCAATCTCGTCAAGTCGGCCCGGCCCGAGCCCTACGTGGACCGTCGCGGTCGCCTCGTCGGAAATCTCATCGCCGCGCTCGACCTGCTGCGCCTGCGCCTGACGCCGGAACGGGCTGCCTCCCTATGAACTACAGCTCCATGATCGTCCGCCCGGACGATCCGCATGACGGCCCGCGTCCCGGGTTCGAAGCGGCGGATCCGGGCCCGCTCGGGCACGATCCCGAGACGACGCTGATCGGCGACCTGATCGCGGCCGTCCGGCGGCAGGCCCTGGCCCTCGCGCTGTGGGTCCTGCTCTGTACGGCCGCCGGCGTCGCCTACGTGCTGATCGCCCAGCCCGAATTCGTGGCGGCGGCCCAGATCGCGCTCGAACCGCGGGTGCGCCTGCCGCCGGGCGCCGACGCGGCGGCGGCCGCCGCCGCCACGGCTCCGACCCTCGACAGCGCCCAGGCGGAGAGCCAGGTGCAGGTCATCCGCTCGGCGCGCAACCTGCGCTACGTGTTCGACACCCTCGGTCTCGACAAGGATCCGGCCTACGCGGCCAAGGGACCGGGCCTCGTGAGCCGGACCCTCGCCCGGGTCTCGGGCCTGCTTCCCTTCCTGGCCGCGCCGCCCCTCTCGCCGGAGGAGGAGGCGATGCGCGCCCGCGAAATCGCCTTCCAGAACTTCTCCGACCGGATCCAGGTCAAGCGGCTCGGGCAGTCCTACGTTCTCGAAGTGTCCTTCCGGGGGCTGACGCCGCAGGATGCCGCCCGCCTGACGAACGCGATCGCGGCCGCCTATATCCGAGACCAAGTGCTCGTCCGCGCCGCCTCGGATCAGCGCGGCAGCGAGTTCCTGCAGGGCCGGATCGCCCTGATCCAGGCCCAGAAGAAAGCCGCCGACGAGGCGGTCGCCACGGGCGTGATCACCGACTTCCAGTTCCCGGATTCGGATGCCCGCATCGTCGGCGCGGCCCTGCGACCGCTCGCGGCCGCCTATCCGCAGACCAAGCTGATCCTCCTGCTCGGGGCGCTTTTCGGCCTCGTCAGCGGCATCGGCTGCATCGCGGTCCTGCACAGCTTCGACCGCACCGTGCGCTCGCCGGCCCAGATCCGCCGCATGCTCGGCGTCGACAGCTTCGTCGTCCCGCGCTTCAAGGGCGGGCGCCTGACGGAGACCACCGCCCTCGACCGGCCGGATTCCGACTTCGCGCTCGCTCTGCGCCGCCTCCGCACCGTCCTCTTCGCCGTGGGCGGCGAGGCCCGCTACATCACGGTCGGCCTCGTCTCATGCCGGAAGGACGAGGGCTGCAGCACCCTCAGCGCCAATCTCGCCGGCCTGCTCTCCACATCGAGCGACCGGGTGGTGCTCGTGGATGCCGACCTGCGCGACCCCGAACTCACCCGCCGCTTCGCACCGAAAGCGACCGCCGGGCTCGAAAGCCTCGTGCTCTCACCCGTCATCGGCGCGGACCTGCCCGAAGTCGCCCTCGCCGGCACGCTCAGCTTCGTGCCCGCCGTGGCGGCCGGGCGGACGGCCAACCCCAACGCCTTTCTCGGGGCGCATGCGATGCGCGCCGCGCTGTCGCGGGTCAACGGCAAGCGGGATCTCGTCCTCGACCTGCCGCCGCTCGATGCCTCCCCCGACGCTCAGGCGATCGGACACATGCTCACCGGCATCGTCCTCGTCGCCAGCCTGAACCGGACGAAGCTCGACGAGCTCTCGGATGCGATCCGCGCCCTCCGGTCGACCGATTGCCGCGTCCTGGGGATTGTCCTCAACGATCCGGCGCCATCCCGCAAAGCCAGGAGGCAGGCCAGTGCATCAGCCTAGTGCGGAGCCGCGAGCGGAGAGCCGGCGGTCTGGCGCGCTGCGCGTCGGCCTGTTCAACGTCAAGTACAGCCCGAACCTCGGCGACGGACTGCTCTCGGAATGTATCGAGGCCGAGCTCAAGCGGATCGTGCCCGGGCTTTCCGTCGAGGCCTTCGATCTGGCCGGCCGCACGGACTACGTCGCGGGCGGGCGCCTGCGCGGCACCGCGCTGAGCCTGCTCCAGAGCAGCCCGACCCCCGTGCGCCACGGCCTCGCCCGCACGCTGCTCGGCCGGTCCTTGAGCCGTCAGCGCCCGGTCTGGCGCGCCCGGCTGGCGGGCATCGATGCGGCGGTGACCGGCGGCGGCAACCTGTTCAGCGACGCCGACCTCAATTTCCCCCTGAAGATCGATGCGGCCTGGGGCGAGCTGCGCGCGGCCGGCATCCCGACCGCGGTGTTCGCCGTCGGCGTGGCCGACAACTGGTCCGAGACCGGGGCCGCCCTGTTCCGGCGCGCGCTCGCGGGCACGCGCATCCTCCATGCCTCGGTGCGCGACGCGCGCTCGGCCGAGATCTGGAACCGGCGGCTCGGCCCCTCCGGCGCGCCCCGCGCGCAGGTGGTGCACGATCCCGGCCTTCTGGTCGCCCGGCACGTGCCGCAGCTGCGCCGACCCGGCACGACGCCGCGGATCGGCCTCGGCCTCACCCATCCGACCACGCTGCGCTACCATTCCGACGAGGCGGCGGTGAGCGAGCGCGATCTGAACGCGTGGTACGCTGCGCTGGTCCGCGGCTGCTTCGCCCGGGGCTGGACGGTCGACGTCTTCACCAACGGCTCTCCGGAGGACGAGGCCTATCTGCGCCGCCTCCGCACGATCCTGGCCGAGACCGCCCCGGCGCCGGCCGGCGGCCCGGCCATCACCTTCGCCCCGCGCTTCCGCAACCCGACCGAGCTGGCGGCCTTCGTCTCGGGGCTCGACCTGCTGATGGCCCACCGCCTGCACGCCAACATCGCGGCCTATTCCTACGGCATCCCGCAGATCGGCTTCACCTGGGACCTCAAGCTCGCGAGCTTCTTCGATCTCGTCGGGCGCAGCGACTATGTCCGCACCGCGGGCCGCGAGAGGCCCGAGGCCGTGCTGGCGCTGGCCGAGCGCGGCCTGCGCGAGGGCCTCGACCGCCGCCGCCACGCCGCGATCCTCAACGAGGCGCGGGCGGACGTGGCCGCCCTCGCCGAGGCCCTGACGACGAGCGTCGAAGCACGGGCCGCGCGGCTGCACGAGGCGCACCCATGAGCGGCTCTCCCGCAACCGCCGACATCACGCGCGAGGCCGTCCCGGGACCCGCGCCGAGCCGCGTCGTCGTGATCAACGACCGCTCCCTCGCCTTCGGAGGCGCCACCGGGCTCGCCCTGCTGAGCGCGCGCCTGCTGCAAGCGCGCGGCATCCCGGTGACCTATCTCGCCGGCGACGAGGGCGAGAATCCCGCCCTCGCGGAGGCCGGAATCCCGGTCCATGCCCTCGGAGGCAAGCGGCTCCTCGAGGCGGGGGCGCTGGCGAGCCTGCGCCGCGGCCTCTACAACCCGGCCACCCTCGACCTCGTCGGCGACCTGATCCGCCGCCACGACGATCCCGGCACGGTCTACCATCTCCACACCTGGAGCCAGATCCTGTCGCCCGCGGTGTTCCGCGCCCTCGAACCGGTGCGCGAGCGGCTGTTCGTGAGCGCGCACGACTTCTTCCTCACCTGCCCGAACGGGGCCTACGCCCTGTTCCGGCAGGGCCGGACCTGCCCGCACGTGCCGCTCGGCCTCGCCTGCCTCGCGACCCAGTGCGACCGCCGCAGCTACGCGCACAAGCTCTGGCGGGTGGCCCGCCAGACGGTCCAGGCTCGCACCCTGCGCTACCGGGACGCGGCGCCGCGCGTCCTTGCCATCCACGCGGCGATGCGCCCGCTCCTGGTCCGCGGCGGGGTGCCGGATGCGGCGATCACCACCGTCCCGAACCCGATCCATCCCTGGAGCACGACCCGCATCGCGGCCGAGCGCAACCGCGCCTTCGTCTTCGTCGGACGGCTCAACGAGGAGAAGGGCCCCGATCTCGCAGCGCGGGCCGCGCGGGCGGCGGGGGTGCCGCTGCTGGTGATCGGCGACGGGCCGCTCCTCGAACGGCTGCAGCGGGACCATCCCGAGGTCCGGTTCGCCGGCCGCCAGCCGGCCGATGCGGTGGCGCGGCTCGTCCGCGACGCCCGCGCGCTGGTCATGCCCTCGCGCTATCCGGAGCCCTATGGCCTCGTGGCCGGCGAGGCCCTGTGGAGCGGCCTGCCGGTCATCCTGACCGATCAGGCGCTGCTCGCCGCCGATATCGTGATCCGCCAAGCCGGCCTCGCCTGCGATCCCCGCGACGAGGCGGCGCTGGCCGGGGCCATGGCGCGGCTGGCGGGCGACGACGCGCTGACCGAGCGGATGAGCCGCAACGCCTTCAGCCGCACGGCCGACCTTGGCCACAGCACCGAGAGCTGGACCGACGCGCTGCTCGATGCCTACGCCGCCGTCCTAGCGGAGGCGATGCCGGCGCGGGCAGCCTGATCGGCCGCGCCGCGTCCGGCGATCGTCCGACACCCTGGTGGTGCGGGCCCCGTCGACGCGCGGCCAGGACCGTCGGCGGTCCGTATCACGCCCCGCTTCCTTGAAAGCAGGGCCCGATCGACGCCAGTCTCTGCTTTCGGCGCGCCAATGCAAGACGGACAGCATTGGGTCATTGCCGCAGAAATCCATCCATTTGAATAGAATATACCCCGTTATTTCACATTGAAATGATCAAAAGGGAATGCTTTTTGATACAAAGTCATACGGGTTCCGCATTCCGTTTCCATAATGGAACCTGTATCGGCAAGACCCATTCAGCCGCGAGGCGCGAATATGAAATTTGCCGTTGAATTGATGAGATACTTACTCATTGGTGTGGCGAATATCATTCCCAGGTTTCACACGCTGGACTACATCCGGACTTCGCTCCTCCGCATTGCAGGACTGAAGATCGGCCCAGAGACCCGCATATCCGGAAATCTCGTATTGGAGTTCAGTTTTCGGAAGCCGAGCGTCAAGAACGTCATCGTCGGCAGCGATAGCTTCATCGGCAATTACTGCAGGATTTCGGCTCTGAAATCGAGAGTATCGATTGGAGATCGGTGCAATATCGGTCCAGGCGTCTCGATTGATACGGCAGGGCACTGGTTCAATCGGGAAGCGAATAAAAGGAACTCCTACCACAAGCCCGTTGTCATCCGCGACAATGTCTGGGTCGGCGCCGGATGCATCATCCTGCCGGGCGTCACGATCGGCCAGAATTCCATCGTGGCCGCGGGAGCCGTCGTGGCCAAGGACGTCCCCGAGGGGGTGCTGGTAGGGGGCGTCCCGGCCAGGGTCATCAAAGCACTTCCCGAATTCGGTTCCGGCCCCAGTCTCGCGCCGGCCGATGATGGGCAGGCGGGGCTTCTGGTCAAAGGCGCCGGCTGATGTCGGGCCCTGGACACTTGGCGGAGCCAAATCCCTGGGGCCGCCGCCCCGCCCGCGCCGTCAATGCCCTGGGCAGCGCGCCGCCCGGCCCTCGGGATCGGGGGCATAGACGTGCACATAGTCGACGAGGAGCACCGAGGGGTTGGGCGTCCTGTCGATCGGGAAGCCCGAGCCGAGGGCGAGGTTGACCAGGGGGAACAGCGGCTTGTCGAGTTCCGGCGGGGTCGGTCGCCGCCAGACCGGCTTGCGGTCGAGATAGTAGGTGATGGTCTCGGGCGTCACCCGCACGCCATAGGTATGGAAGTCGTCGAGGAGCGAACCGGCCAGCACCGGGATCTTCTGCACCGTGTTCGTGGTGCGCTTCTTGTCCTCGCCCTTGTACCAGACGTGCAGGGCCGCCGAGTAGGCCGCATCCGAATGGCCGTAATACTCGATCACGTCGATCTCGATACTCGGGGTCTTGTCGGTGTTCGGGCGCTTCGTCCCGAGCCAGAAGGCGGGCCAGGTGCCCGGTCCCGGCGGAAGGCGCATGCGGGCCTCGAAGTAGCCGTAGCGCAGGCCGAACCCCGCACCCGTCCCGTCCGAGGCGGCGAGCAGGCCGGAGCGCCACTTGCCGGCCTCGTCCCGCCGGGCGGTAATGTGGAGGATGCCGTCCTTGATCGAGAAGGGGCCGGCCGGCGCGTCGTCGACGAAGCGGGCATCGCCGAAATCGCCGTTCCAGGGCGTGTGCGAGATCCAGCGCGCGGCGTTCAGCACCCGCGGGGCGACGCTGAGGCGGTCGAACTCCTCCATGAAGGCCGGCTTGTAGGCGCACAGGTCGAGCGCCTCGTCAGTTGCGGCGGCGGGGGAGGGGCCCAGCGGGCTGGCGGCCAGCGCAGACAGGAGGAGGGCGGCGCGCAGGGCCGGCGGCAGGATCGGAGCCTTCATCGATTAAGCATCTCCCGACTGATGTCGACATGGCGGCGGATGTAGCTTTCGGCCCCGATCCCGGCCTCGATCATGCGCGCCTGCGCCCGTACGGCGCGGAGGCGGGCCGCCTCGGGATCGGCCGCAATCTCCAGGAGCGCCGCCCGGAGCGCGGCCGGATCGCCCGGTGGCACGTAGCGGACGGCATCGGCGCCGAAATAGTCCTCGAGCCCGCCGGTGGCGGTCGCCACCACGGGCAGGCCGGCGAGCACGGCTTCCTGAATCACCGTGATACCGCTGGCATGGCGGTTGGGCTTCAGCGGCACGCAGACCACGCTGGCCTCGGCGAACTGCGCCGCGAGTTCGGCCTGGCTGCGGGCCTGCCCGATCCGCAGGTTCGGACGCCCACGGGCGAGCCGGCGCGGCGCCGTGCCCGAGAGGATGATCGCCGAGGCCTCCTTCAGCCCGTCGAGGGCCGCGACGAGGCAGGCCCAGTCCCGGTCCCGGTCGCTGCCGACCGCCAGGATGCGCAGCGGATGGCCCGGCCGCCGGACCGGCGCCGCGACGCGCTCGGAGGGAATCCCGAACGGCACGTGCAGCACCCGCTTGCCGGGAAACAGCGTGCGGGCGACCGCGAGGTTCTCGGTGGAATGGACGGTGAGCACGTCCACGTCCCGGATCAGGCGGCGGTACAGCATCCGGTGGAGCGGGCCGAGGCGCGCCCAGCGGTCGAACAGCCAGACGCTCTGCCCGATCAGCTTCGGCCGCCGCCTCCGGACGGCGAGGGCCGCGGCCACCGCGAGGAACTGCGATTCGGTGTGCGTCCAGACCACGTCGGCGGCCGTCAGCGCCGGGCCCTGGCGCAGGGCATGCAGCAGGTCGAACCCGAGAAGAACGCGCAGGCCCAACCGCAGGAACCGGGCCGCCGGATTCTCCGGATGCGCCCGCGAGAAGGCGAGCGTACAGCCCATCCGCTCGGCACGCCCATACCCGTAGGGCGTCTCGTCATTGACACCGACCAGGGTGCCCGCCTGCCAGGACCGGCGCCACGCCGCCGCGTCCTTGTCGGTCGCCAAGTGGACGAAGACGCGCAGCGGGCCGCCACCACGGGCTCTCCCGGCGCGATCGGCTCCGGCAACGCGGGGTTCCTGCGCATCCACCTGCAACGGCGCACCTGCCTGACGCGCACGGTCCCTGCAGGTATCCGTGCCCGGAACGGGACACGCTCACCCGCAAAATCGTCCGCGGACCGCCCGCGGCCGGACTCGTGCATGGATTTTGCAACGCATCATCGGCGGGAAGAAGCGTGGATGCAAGGCATGCCGGACAAGATGCGCCTCTGATGAACAATCGTTGATCTGTCAGCCATGCACCCGGTCTTTCGGCGCAGCGGCATATTGTGTAGGTCTTGGCTTTGCGGCGCCGCACAGAACTGATTTCGCCGAATCGACTGCTGTTCCGCGCGGCCTCGAACGGCTTCGCGCATCGAGAAACCTTGGTTCGGCGGGGGTGCGCTTCAGAATGAAGGAAGAGAACGAGCATCTCCGAGATCAAGGCGCTGCGTCCGACCTGGACCGGGCCCTGCCGCCGGAGGCGGCCGTCCCGCTTCCGGAGCCTGCGGCCCAGCCGATGCCGGATCCGACCCTGATCGCGGCGCAGGTACAGGGATCGGCCGAAGGATCGGCACAACCGTCACCGGGCAGCGGCTCCCGCACACTCGCGGTGAACGTGCTGGCCGGGGGCGGCGCGAACCTCGTGAAGATCGGCCTGCAACTGGTGATGCTGCCGCTGATGGCGCACCTGCTCGGCCCGGCCGAGTTCGGCGTCTACGCCCTGGCGCTTCCCACGGTCGCCTTCTTCATGACCCTGGCCGATGGCGGCCTCGGCGCCTCCCTCGCCCGCGAGCCGACGCAGTCGCGCGAGATCTGGTCGACCGCCTTCTGGCTGGTCCTGATGGTCGGGGCCGGCCTCACGCTCATCGTGGCCGGCTGGGGGGTGATCCTGGCGCAGTTGTCGCGCGAACCGCGGGTCGCGGACGTGATGGGACTGCTCTCGGTGAGCTTCCTCTTCGTCACCGTCTCGGTGCTGCCCTACGCCCGTCTGACGCGGGAACGCCGGCTCGCGGCGATCTCGGGGGCGGATCTCGCCGGCAACCTGATCGGCGCAGCGGTCGCCGTCATGCTCGCCCTGGGCGGCGCGGGCGCGATGAGCCTCGCCGCACAATACGTCATCCTCTATCTCGTGCGCGGGAGCGTCCTGAACCTCCTCGCCTTCGTGCGCCCGAGCCTCGTCTTCCGGCCCGCGATGCTCAAGGCGCATGTCTCCACCGGCAGCGCGCTGGTCGCCAGCCGGCTCGTCGACTTCGCCGGCCGGCTCGTGGAAAACCTCGTCTTCGGCCGCAACTTCGGTCCGGCGGCGCTCGGCACCTTCACCTTCGCCAACCAAGTGCCGCGCTTCGTCTGCGAGGCGGCCTCGGGCCCGCTCTGGGGCGCCCTCTACGCCCACGCCCTGCGCGAAGACGATGCGCATCTCGCGCGCCTGCACGCCAAGCTCGTGCACATCCTCAGCCTGCTCCTGGCGCCGGTGGCCTTCCTCACGGCCGCCGTCGTGCCCGGACTGATCCTGCGGATCCTTGGGCCGGCATGGAGCGACGCCGCGACGATCCTGAGCATCCTGATCCCGTTCTACGCGCTGAACGCGGTGGCGCATCAGAGCGGAGCCCTCCTGCTCGCCAAGGGTTCGGGCTGGACGCTGTTTCGCCTCTCGCTCCTCCTCGTCGTCGCGCGAGTCGCCGCGGTGCTGCCCGGCCCCTGGCTCGGCCCCTTCGGCGTCGCCTGGGGCATCGGCGTCGCGCAGGTTCTCTTCGCCGGACTGATGCTGCGGGCGCCCGGCCGGATCGGCCTGTCGCCGACCGGGCCGCTGCTGCGCGGAATGCTGGCGCCGACGCTGGCCGGGATCGCCGCCGGCCTCGCCTGCCACGTCATCGTGCAGGGTGCCCCCACGGAGATCCCGCGCATCGCCCTCGGGCTCGTCGCCGGCCTCGTCGGCTACCTCGTCGTCCTGTTCCTGCTCGAAGGCTCACGCCTGCGGGAGGATCTCGGCGGCCTCCGCCGCCTGATGCGCCGATGAGGGACCGGACAGGCCGGGCCGCGCGCGGGCGGGATCGCCCATGGCCCGGGCGGGATGCCGCCGCGGGTGTCGCACCAGGATTCGGAGGCCGGTTCCGCCTCGGCGGACGGGCTCGGCCTCAAACCGCCACGGGGACGCATCAGGGATGATCATCGCAGGCCTTCTCGACGCGATCTGGCAGAGGCCAGCCTTGTGGGAAAAGCTGCGCGGGATGCTTCGCAGCGTCGGCTACGACACCACCGACTGGGTCCGCTCGGCGATGTACCGCGACTGCTTCGCCTTCATCCACACGCTCGGGCCGGAGCGGCTCGACGTGCTGGAGATTTCCGGCGGCAACCAGTGGACGCGCGACTTCGCCTTCAAGAGCTACGAGAACACCGAGTATCCGGGCTTCGACATCTGCGCCGAGACGCTGCCGCGCCAGTTCGACCTGATCATTGCCGATCAGGTGTTCGAACACCTGCCCTGGCCCTACCGGGCCGGACGGAACGTCTGGTCCATGCTCAAGCCGGGTGGGCACCTCGTCATCGCGACGCCCTTCCTCGTGCGCGTCCACCGGGTGCCGATCGACTGCTCGCGCTGGACCCCGGACGGGCTGAGCTACCTCCTGCAGGAATGCGGCTTCGCCGCGCAGGACATCCGTGCCCAGGCCTGGGGGAACCGTGCCTGCCTGGTGGGCAATCTCCGCTCATGGCGCAAGCGCGGCTTTTTCGGCTCGCTCGCCAACGAGCCGGATTATCCCGTCATGGTCTGGGCGTTCGCGCGCAAGTCGCCGGACGCCACCTAGAGCCGCAACCGACCCGACTGCACCGGGCCGACGTCTCGAGGTCCTCGTTTTGACGCGCAGTCTCTCGGCGAACCGGTGACCTCTTCGTCACAAGGCGCTCTGCCCGGCGAACGCAGCCTGCCGGGTGCGGTCGTCAGTCGTGATGGATGTGGAGGTCGGCCTTCTCGACCCGGCGCATATCCTTCTTGAACAGGAGACGCGCGGTGTGCCGGATCAGCACGAGCCCGACGAGACCGCAGAAGTAGCCCACCTGCAGCGCCACGAACCCGCCAAGCAGCATTCCCGCGCTGAAGCTTTCACTGCCGGTGAGGGCGCCCGTCAGAGCGAGGAGGGCGACGATCCCTACGGCCGTCAGGGTGAAGCCGATCACGGAGACGTATCGGGCGCAGACGCCGCCGAAGAGGGCAAAAACTGCCCACATCGTGATCGTTCCCATCAATCTTCTCCGTATCCCGGCGTATCCCGGCCGCGGCCCAAACGCCACGATGCCGACCGACGACAGCGGACGGTCCGATGACTATGCCCGATGGCGCCGTGATGATGCCGGCCACCGATGAATAAATCTTTCTCGCGCCGAAGCGACTGCGCTTTGGGGGTGACGGGGAACAGATACAGGAGATCTGTCTTCGCGGCGAGCGCTTGTGGCGGACCGGAACGTTCGGTCTGATTCGGCCTCAGCGAAAAACGCCGCCATGCCGCGAAAGTTCAGGGCCGGGGGGCGGGATGGACGATGAGGCGGATCAGTCCGTCGGCGAGAGCTTGGCAGAGGCGATACGGCAAGCCGTAGAGGTCGACCGCGCCGACGAACAGGAGCGCCACCGCCTTCAGCAGCAGGCCCGGCTCCTCTTCAGGCTCGGCGTGGTCGTACCAGAGCGGGTCGCGATCCTGCATGAAAGGATTCCTCACCCGACGTCGATCGACCGAGCGTCGTAAAGGATTCCTTTACCATGAACCGTGCCAACCGGTCATCGGCGCGGCGATCACAGGATCAGCGCGTCGGCCATCAGAACCTTGACATCAAGAAGCGTGATCGCGAAGTCGGGCCGCAGGTCACCATCGATATCGGCCGAGAGCACGCCCTTCTCGAAGCGGAGCTGACCCGCGCCGCTGAACGCGTGGGTGCCGATGAAGGTGAAGTGCTGGTCGCCCTGGAGGAGTGCGTTGGCGTCGATCTGAGAGAGATCGATGCGATCGCCCTGCGCGGCCGCGAAGCCGACGATGGTGTCGCCCGCCGAAACCGGGCTGTCGCTGATGTGCTGGAAGACGAACCGGTCGGCGCCGGCATCACCGTAGAGGCGGTCGCTTCCCGCGCCGCCGATCAGCACATCGTTGCCGTCCTGGCCGGCCAGCCGGTCGTCTCCGTCTCCCCCGATCAGCACATCGTTGCCGGCCCCGCCGAAGATGCGGTCATGGCCGCCCAGGCCCGACAGCACGTTGGCGCCGTCGTTCCCGTAGATTTCGTTGGCGAGCCCGTTGCCGGTCGCGCCGATGTCGGTCTTGCCCAGCAGAACGATCTTCTCGACATTGTCGGGCAGGGCGTAGGATACGGAGCTGCGGACCGTGTCGTAGCCGCCCTTCGCGCTCTCGACGATCCGCGTGTTCGAGTCGGTGACGATGTGCGTGTCGTCGCCGCTCGTCCCCTTCAGCAACGGCCCCGCCGGTTGCGTGTCCGCGGGCCGAGCCTCGTAGGCGCGGAAATAGTCCACATACAGGGATGCGTCCTTGAGGTTCGGGTCGATCGCCCAGCCGCCGCCGGCCGCGAGGTTGATCATGAACATCGGATCGGTGTCGAGGCCCGCCGGGGTCGCCCGCGACCAGTAGGCGTGATCGTCGAAGTAGAACGTCATCCGCTCCGGCGTGATCTCCACGCCGTAGGTGTGCCAGCCCGACGACACGACGCCGGCGCCCGGATTGGCGCGGGCATACTCGCTGGTATGGCCTTCGAGCGTCTTGCCCGCCCAATCCCAGTCGTGCACCACGCTCGAATACTGGGTTGGCATCGCGGTGCCGTAATTCTCCATCACGTCGACTTCGACCACGTGATCGCGCGTGGCCGACAGCCGCTCCGATTCGAGCGACCAGAACGCCGACCAGACGCCCTTGCCGGTCGGCAGCCAGAGCCGGGCCTCGTAGTAGCCGTAGGGATCTCCGTCGCGCGTGGTCCGACTGGTGCCGTCGGGGAACGTGTTGGAGATCAGACCGCTCTGCAATTGCCCGTTCGCGTCGCGGGTCATGTGAATGCGCAGTGCCGTCTCGCCGCCCTGCTGAACGAGCGAGAAGGGCGTGTTGCTGGCATTGGCCGGAAGGAACCGCGCCTCGCCGAAGGAGCCGCCCCAGGCCTGGCCGCTATACCAGTTCGCATCCGCGGTTCGGTTCGCGGAGACGCTGAGACTGCTGAACTCGTCCGCGTAAACCAGAGCGTATCCCGCCGGAGCCGACATCGTCCGTTCCTCAACAATCGTACATCTCGCAAAGATGTTCGTGAGAGGGTTGGCGGCTCACTTCTAAGAAAACCTGAATCGATATCGCTCGCGATGCAGAAGCTGCGGAAAACAACAGGCGCTCAGCATAATGGTTTCTTGAAGATCAACGCGGCATCATGATTTCGCTCGATCGCCAGCGGACGCGACGGCAGCGTGGATCCGAGGCGCACCGATACGTCCTTGCCTGCGGCGCCGGACGCTGGAACGCACTCCAATGCCCTCGATGACCTCTGGGCGGGAGGCACCGACCAAGCGTGGCGCAACCATCCGTCGGAGTGAGGCACGGGAGCTCGCACCTCGATCATGGACCTCACAGACTCGCGATGATCGCCTGAGCAGCTCTCGGTGATCCGATGCTCCGACGCGGAGACGCCGCCCGTCGATTCGCGGCGCCGCCGAACACGCGTTCGTCAGACGAAGCGAGGGCTGGTCCGAGAATTGCTGCGGATCGCGGAAGATACACGTGAGGAGGAATCTTCATGGGCGGTCGATCGTACAAGATTGGCAGAAACGTGTCTCGCTGGCTCGGCGCGGTAGAATGCTTAGGCCTTCCGGGCGCATCCCGGCTCTTGTACGAGGCCTATTCCGGAATTTCGAGAAAAAGCAACTACGAAGTCAATGTTCCGGGATTGCATCAGCCGGTCAAGATCAGAAAAAAGTCCACCGATATCAATGTTTTTATGCAAATATTCGCAATGGGCGAGTACGCGCTCGACAATTTCGCACAATCTTCAAAAGTCTTCCAACGCTACAACAATCTTGTCAGTCGCGGCATTCGCCCGTTGATCATCGATTGCGGTGCCAATTCCGGTATGGCGACGTTGTGGTGGCGCAAGATGTTCCCGCTTGCGAAGATCGTGGCGATCGAAGCCGCCGCGGATAACTTTGCGGCACTTACAAGAAACACGAGCGGCGATGAGGCGATAAAATGTGTTCATGCCGCCGTCTGGAGCCACAAGACGACGGTCAAACTCGATAATCCCGCCGACGATATGTGGGCCTTCCGCTTCTCCGAAGAGAGCGCCCCGGCCTCCGAGAGCCAGTCCGGCCTCACCGACACGGTCACGATTCAGGAGATCGTGGAAGAGGAGGCGGATTGGGAGAGTGTGCTGCTCGTCAAGATCGATATCGAGGGCGGTGAACGGCAGCTCTTCTCCGAGAACACCGATTGGATCGGCCGCGTGCCGCTGATCATCATCGAGACGCACGACTCGTTGCAACCCTACGATAAGACCAGCCTGAACTTCTTCAGGGCGGTATCGGCCTATGATTTCGAGGTTTGTTTCTCCGGGGAAAATGCGTTCGTTTATTTGTCGTAGGTCAGGGTCCCCCACCGCCGGTCGCGACAGGGCCGGCCGATCCGACGGACATGGCGAGGCCATCCGTCGGACCACACGCGCCGGTCTCAGCGGCCGTAGATGTCCTCGACGCGGATGATGTCGTCCTCGCCGGTATAGGAGCCGACCTGCACCTCGATCAGCTCCAGCGGGATCTTCCCCGGATTGGTGAGCCGGTGCATCGAGCCGATCGGCAGGTAGACCGCCTCGTTCTCGTGGACCAGCACCACCCGCTCGTCGACCGTCACCTCGGCAGTGCCCTTCACCACCACCCAGTGCTCGGCCCGGTGGAAGTGCTTCTGCAGCGAGAGACGGCCACCCGGCGTCACCATGATCCGCTTCACCTGGAAGCGCTCGCCGATGTCGATGCGCTGATACCAGCCCCAGGGGCGGTACATCCGGCGGTGAGCGTCCGCCTCCGGATGCGCCTTCTCGCGCAGGACGCTGACGAGATCCTTCACCCGGCCCGACTGCGCCTTGGAGGCGACCAGCACCGCGTCGGGGGTCGTCACCACCACCACGTCTTCCAGGCCGACCACCGTGGTCAGGCCTTCGCCCTCGCTATGCACGAGGCTGTTACGCGTGCCGATCAGCTCGACGCGGCCCCGCAACGCGTTGCCCTGGGCATCGCGCTCCAGAACGCCCCAGACCGCGTCCCAGGTGCCGACATCCGACCACGCGAAGGAGACCGGCAGCACACCGGCCCGGGCCGTCCGCTCCATCACCGCGTAGTCGATCGAGATCTTCGGGACCTGTCCGAAGGCGTCGGCGTCGAGGCGCACGAAGTCGAGATCGGTCGTCGCCGCCTGGAGCGCCGCGCGGGCACCCGCGAGCACATCCGGGACGAAGGCTTCGAGTTCGGCGATCATCACATCGGCGCGGAACAGGAAGTAGCCGGAGTTCCACAGCGCCCCTTCGGCGATGAGCCGCTCGGCACCGGCCGCGTCCGGTTTCTCGACGAAGCGCTCGACCGTGCAGGCCCCTCCGGCTCCCCCCTCGGCCTCGGAAAGAGCGCTGCCGCGGCGGATATAGCCGTAATCGGTGGCGGGGCGGGTCGGCTCGATGCCCAGCGTCATGGTGTAGCCAGCGCGTGCCCCCTCGGCGGCCGCGGCGACCGCCCGGCGGAAGGCGTCGGCATCGCCGATGACGTGATCGGCAGCCATGATCAGGACGATTGCCCTCGGATCGGTCCGGGCGCTGTGGAGGGCAGCAACCGCGACGGCGGCGGCCGAGTCGCGCCCTTGCGGTTCGAGGATGATATCGGCGGAGAGCCCTGCCTGCACGAGCTGTTCGGCCACGATGAAGCGGGACTCGGCCGCCGCGATCACGGTGGGCCGGGCGAACAGGCCCGGCTCGGCGACGCGGCGCGCGGTGGCCTGAAAGGTGGATTGCTCCGCATCGACAAGGCGGGCGAATTGCTTGGGCATGCTCTCGCGTGAGGCCGGCCACAGCCGCGTGCCCGATCCGCCACACAGGATCACAGGGCGGATGAGAGAAGAGGACTCGCGCACGTGATCAGCTTTCCTTCGGTTTGGCTCACTTCGTGGGCCGGAGTCGCTTAAGGCTTTTGGCTTGCAGCCTATCGCTGGGCGGGAGACATCTTCAATGTCGATAGCCGGCGCATCGATCGGATGTCCAACTTTGAGGCAAATACGAAAGCAACAGACTTATTTCGCGGCATGGAACGATATCGCAAAATCCTGTCGTGAATGAATTTTGCTGCAGCCGTGCGACATCAAACCCTTTCGACACGAATTCGTTACAGATCCCGACCGGTCGCCTCCAAGCATTCACGCAGGACGAGTCCGAGCACGTTCAGATCGACCGGTTTTGCGAGAAACCAAGCTCCCAGAGCGATGTCCCCAAGCCGAGGCAGGCTCTGGGCGGAGGTGATGAGAATGGCGATATGCGGGAAGTCGGCGCGGGCGATCCGCGCCAGCTCGTATCCATCGACGCGTCCCGGCGTGATCACGTCCGTGATCAGCGCCTGCACATCGGGCGTCGTGCGAAGACAGGTGAGAGCATCGTCGCAGGTCGGGGCGGCGATCACACGAAAGCCCTCGCGAGACAGTGCTTCACAGGTCGTCGTCCGGACGGCGATCTCGTCCTCCGCGACAATGACAAGAGGACGTTCTGTCGTGCCCGGTCCGTCTCGCGAGAGGGACCGAACAGGCAAAGAGGTGTGAGGCACGCTCGAACGTCACCGATTGATCAGAGGCGAGCCATGGAGGACCGGTCCGACAGCGATGCCAGTGGCCCCAGGGAAATCGGATGGCATGCCTTGGTTTCAGTTGCCGGAACACAAGCATTCGTCGTGCCATCGAGGCACGAGCGGATCGCTGGACTGCCTTGGAGTTCAAACGCTGACGAACATGCGATCTCGCTTTCTGGCTGGAAGCGACGAAGAACCCGACGGTGGCGGCGATCGAGGTGTGGAATTTCGCTCCGGGCTCACCCTAGACGGTCTGCTGGCCTGGAATTTGATCTCGTTTCGGCGTCTCCTGCGGCGGTGCACGGGGTCTCGTTCGCCGCCGCCCGCGCGAAAGGTCTGCCATGTCCTCCGACCGGTTTCCCAAGGCCTCCCCCATGACCTTCCCCACGCCCCGGCCGAAGCTCGAGCCCAACACCTTCGCCTTCGAGCAGTTGCCGATGGTCAAGCCCACCGGCTTTCGCGAGTACGATGCCCGCTGGCTGTTCCCGCAGGAGATCAACCTCATGGGCGTCCAGGCGCTGGGCTTAGGCCTCGGCACCCTGATCCATGAGCGCGGCGTGCGCCCCGACATCGTCACCGGACACGACTTCCGCAGCTACTCCGCCGCGATCAAGCTCGCGCTCATCGCCGGCATGCAGGCGGCCGGCCTGCGGGTGAAGGATATCGGGCTGGCCCTCTCGCCCATGGCCTATTTCGGCCAGTTCGCCCTCGACTGCCCGTGCGTGGCCATGGTCACCGCCTCGCACAACGACAACGGCTGGACCGGCGTGAAGATGGGCGCCGAGCGGCCGATGACCTTCGGCCCCGACGAGATGGGCCGCCTCAAGGAGATCGTCACCACGGGCGCGTTCCAGTACCGCGACGGCGGTGCCTACGAATTCGTGCCCGACTTCGCGAACGTCTATCTCGACGACCTCGTGGCCCGCACCAAGCCCGTCTCGCGCAAACTCAAGGTCGTGGCCGCCTGCGGCAACGGCACCGCCGGCGCCTTCGCCCCCGCCTTGCTGGAGCGGCTCGGGGTCGAGGTGATCCCGCTCGACGTCGAGCCCGATCACAGCTTCCCGCGCTACAACCCCAACCCCGAGGACATGGCGATGCTGCACGCCATCGCCGACAAGGTGCGCGAGACCGGCGCCGATGTCGGGCTCGGCTTCGACGGCGACGGCGACCGCTGCGGCGTGGTCGACGACGAGGGCGAGGAGATCTTCGCCGACAAGATCGGGGTGATGCTGGCGCGCGACCTGTCCAAGCTTCATCCGAACGCGACCTTCGTGGTCGATGTGAAGTCGACCGGCCTCTACGCCGCCGATCCCGAGCTTCAGGCCCGCGGCGTGCGCACCGACTACTGGAAGACGGGGCACTCCTACATCAAGCGCCGGGTCAACGAACTCTCGGCGCTGGCCGGCTTCGAGAAGTCGGGGCACTTCTTCTTCAACGCGCCGGTGGGGCGGGGCTACGACGATGGCCTGCTGACCGCGATTGCGGTGATCGAGATGCTCGACCGCAACCCGGATCGCTCGATGGCCGATCTCTACCGGGCGCTGCCGAAGACCTGGGGCTCGCCGACGATGTCGCCGCACTGCGCCGACGAGGTGAAGTACGGCGTGGTGGCGGCGGTGACCGAGCGGTTCCGGGCGCTGCACGCGGCGAGCGAGCCGGTGGGGGGCCATGCGATCACCGATCTGGTGACGGTCAACGGCGTGCGGGTGACGACGGACGACGGCACCTGGGGTCTGGTGCGGGCCTCCTCGAACAAGCCGGAACTGGTGGTGGTGGTGGAGAGCCCGGTCTCGGAGGCGCGGCTGCGGGAGATGTTTGCCGCCGTCGACGCGGTGCTGCGCGAGCATCCGGACGTCGGCGCCTACAACCAGACCCTTTCATCCGGCGCAGGAACCTGACGGGACGGGGTCAGGAGGCGGCGGCGACGGCCGCCTCGGGTGCGGGGGCGCCGAGTTCGGCGGCGAAGCTGCCGAAGAACTGGTCGGCGAGCTTGCGGGACGTCGCCTGGATCAGGCGCCCGCCGAGGGAGGCGATCTTGCCGCCCGTCTCGGCCTTGGCCTCGTAGGTCAGCACGGTCTCCGCCCCATCCTCGCGCAGCGTGACGGTGGCGCGGCCCTTGGCGAAGCCCGCCATGCCGCCGTTGCCCTGGCCGACGAGGGTATAACCCTCCGGCGCGCGGATCTCCTCAAAGCGCACCGTGCCGGCGAAGGTCGCCGAGACCGGCCCGACCTTGAGGGCGACCTTGGCAGCCATCTCCTCCGGGGAGACCTGCGTCAGCTCCTTGCAGCCGGGGATGCAGCGAGCCAGCACCTCCGGATCGTTCAAGGCGGCCCAGACCGACGCGCGCGGCGCCGCGATGCGATACTCGCCGGTGATGTCCATCACTTCCTCCCGATCGGAATCAGCCGCTCAGACCGCGCAGTAGCGGTCCTGAATTTCGGTATCGGCGCGCAGAGCCGCGGCCGAGCTTTCGTGCACCACGGCGCCCTGATCGATGATGACGGCGCGGTCTGCGAGGTTGAGCGCCCACTCGACATTCTGCTCGACGAGGAGCAGCGTGACGCCGCGCTCGCGCAGGGCGAGGAACAGCCGGCCCATCTCCTCGACCAGCACCGGCATGATGCCCTCCGAGGGCTCGTCGAGCAGGATAAGCTTGGGGCGCGCGATCATGGCGCGGGCGATGGCCAGCATCTGCTGCTCGCCGCCGGACATCGTCACCGCCGTCTGGTCGAGCCGCTCGGCGAGGCGCGGGAAGGTCTCGGCGATCTCGGCGATGGCCGGCCCCTCCTTGATCGCGGCGGAGGCCCGGAGCAGGCCGAGCTTCAGGTTCTCGCGCACGCTCAGGCCCGGAACGATGCGCCGGTCCTCGGGCACGTAGGCAAGCCCGAGCGGGAAGCGGGCATGGGCCGGGCGGCCGAGCAGATCCTGGCCGAGGAAGCGGACGGAGCCGGCCACCTTCGGGATCAGGCCCATCACCGCCTTCATGGTGGTGGTCTTGCCCGCGCCGTTGCGGCCGACCAGCGCCAGGATCTCGCCCTGGCGCACGTCGAGGGAGAGGCCGTGCAGCACGTGGCTCGGGCCGTACCACGCGTCGAGGCGATCGATCTCAAGCATGGCCGTACCCGCCGCTCTGGCCGAGATAGACCCGGCGCACCTCCCGGTCGGCCTGGATCTCGGCCGGCGTCCCGTCGGCGATGAGCCGGCCGTGATGCAGCACGAGGATCCGCTCCGACAGGCCGAGGATCATCTTCATCTTGTGCTCGACGAGCAGGATGGTGCGGCTCTCGCCCAGGCGGCGCAGCAGCGCCACCATCTCCTTGGTCTCCTCCGGCCCCATCCCGGCGGTGGGCTCGTCGAGGAGCAGCAGACGCGGATCGGCGGCGAGCGCGATGCCGATCTCCAGCGCCCGCTGCTCGCCATGGGCGAGGGCGGCGGCGGGCCGGTCGCGGCGCCCGGCGAGGCCGACGGATTCGAGGATGTCGTCGGCGCGGACGGCGAGATCGGTGCGCGCGTCGCGTCGGGACCAGAAATCGTAGCGGCTGACCCGCGCCTGGAGGGCGGTGCGCACGTTCTCATGGGCAGTCAGCCGCGGGAAGACGTTGGTGATCTGGTAGGAGCGGGCGATGCCGAGATGGGCAAAGCGCGCCTGGGGCACCCGCGTCATGTCGCGGCCCGAGAAGCGTAAGCGCCCGCTCGTCGGCTTCAGAGCGCCGGAGAGCAGGTTGAAGAAGGTGCTCTTCCCCGCTCCGTTCGGACCGATGATCGCGGTGATGCGCCCCTCGCCGAAGGCGGCGCTGACGCCTTCGAGCGCGGTGAAGGCGCCGAAGCGGCGGCCGAGATTCTCGACCTCGAGGATGGGATTCGCGATCGGGTTCATGCGCGCCCCCGGAACGCGGTGAGCCGCGCCAGCGCCGTGCCCCACAGGCCGCGGGGCATGAACAGCACGAACAGGATGAAGACGGAGCCGAGGGCGAGTTGCCAGTGCGGCGTCCAGAGGCTGAGCACGTCCTCCAGAACCAGCACGGTCAGGGCACCGACGAAGGGACCGAAGAAGGTGCCGGCGCCGCCGACCAGGGTCATCACCACCGCGGTGCCGGAGGTGTGGTAGGCGAGGCTGTCCAGCGGCACGATCGAGAGGTGGATCGCCGAGAGTGCGCCCGCGAGGCCGCAGAACAGGCCGGAGAGCACGAAGGCCAGGAGCTTGGTGCGCTCCACGTCGAAGCCGCAGGCCCGCGCCCTCGTCTCGTTCTCGCGGATCGCCTCGATCACAGCGCCGAAGGGCGAGGCGAGGATGCGCGAGATCAGCGCGAGTGCGGCGCCGACGAAGGCCAGCACGAAGAGGTATTTCGTCAGCGGGTTGAGGATGTCGAGGGAGACGATCCCGAGATCGATTGTCGTGACGGTGAAGCCGCGCAGGCCGTTCTCGCCGCCGGTCCAGGTCGAGGCCTGGAGCGCGACGTAGTAGACGAGCTGGGCGAGCGCCAGCGTTACCATGGCGAAGTAGATGCCGCGGGAACGGATCGACAGCGCGCCGAGGGCGAGGGCCAGCCCGCTCGCGACGACGACCGCCAGCGCCATGGCGGCGAGCGGGTGCAGGCCGTAGGTGCCGATCGCGATGCCGGTGACGTAGGCCCCCGTGCCGAAGAAGGCGGCATGGCCGAACGAGAGCAGGCCGGTATAGCCGTAGAGCAGGTTGTAGCCGACGGCGTAGAGACCGTAGATCAGCACGTTGACGGCGAGCGCCTGCGATGGAAGCAGGAACGGCAGCGCCAGCAGCGCGAGGATCGAGAGCGGCGCCCGCCAGCGCGACAGGGCGTCGGTGGCGATCGGCGAGCGGCGGGGGAGGGCCGGGCGCGCGGTCGGCGCGTCGACGACGGTCTGGTCGAGAGTCTGCATCGCGATCCGGCTCCTCAGACGCCGAGGCCGGGCTTGCCGAACAGGCCCTGCGGCCGGACGAGCAGCACCAGGGCCATGAAGGCGAACATCGCGATGCTCGCCATTTCGGGGGCGAAGAGCGCCGTCATCGAGACGACGACCCCGACGAGCAGCCCGGCCACGACCGAGCCCATCAGCGAGCCCATTCCGCCGATCACGGTGACGGCGAAGGCCTCGCCCAGCACGACATTGCCCATCTCCGGGTTGACCGAGCGCATCGGCGCGGCGAGGACGCCGCCGAGCGCGGCGAGCGCGATGCCCAGCCCGAACACCCAGAGCCAGAGCCGCTGGATGTCGACGCCGAGGACCCGCAGGATCTCGGGGTCGCGGGCGCCGGCCCGCACGATCAGGCCGAGCCGCGTGCGCTCCAGCCCGTACCAGAGGGCGACGAGGACGAGGGCGACCACGCCGACCACGAACAGCCGGTAGATCGGGAAGAAGCCGATGCCGAGATCGGCGACGCCCGAGAGTTCCTCCGGCGTGGCGAAGGGCAGGCCGTCCGAGCCGAACAGGATGCGCACGCCCTCCACCAGCACGTAGCCGAGGCCGAAGGTGAGAAGCAGCGGATCGTCGGGCGAGCGCCCGGCCAGCGGCCGGATCAGGAAGCGCTCGATCAGGAGGCCGAGCGCCCCGACCATCAGCGGGCCGAACAGGAGGGCAGCCCAGAACGAGCCGGTGCGCTCCATGACGAAGACGCCGGCATAGGCCCCGACCATGAAGACGTTGCCGTGGGCGAAGTTCACGATGCCGAGCATGCCGAAGATGATCGACAGGCCGAGCGCCAGCATCACGAACACGGCGCCGAGCGCCACGCCCGAGAAGAGCTGCATCGCGATCAGTTCGAGGTCGAAGAAGCCCGGATCCATGCTCGCCTCCCGTTGCCGTCGGACCGTCAGGCGCGGTGGCCGAGTTCGTCGCAGGAGCGCAGCATCGCCTCCGAACCCGGCTCGACCTCGAGGATCTTGAACAGGTCGGCCTCGCCCTGCATCTCGGACTTCTTCTTGGACTCGGTGATAAGCACCGACTGGATCGCTTGGTGATCGCAGGCGCGGTAGCTCTCGGGGCCCTTGGCGACGTCGTATTTCAGGCCCTCCAGGGCCGTGACGACCTTGTCGGTGTCGGTATCGCCCGCCGCCTTCACCGCCATCAGCAGGGAGCGCACGGCGGTGTAGCCGTAGGCGCCGTAATCGGTGGGCACCGCCCCCGCATAAGCGGCGCGGAACGCGTCGTTGAAGGCCTTGGCCGTCGGCACCGTCTCTTCGAGGCGCCAGTAGTAGTTGCTCGCGCCCACCACGCCCTCGAAGGCGTCGGCCCCGCCCGCGAGGCGCTGGTTGTGCAGGAGCACGGGCACGACGATCCGGGACACCTTCTTCAGCCCGAAATCGTTGGCCTGCTTGATGCTGTTGGCTTGGTCGCGGCCGAAATTGCAGATGCAGAGGATGTCGGGGCGCATCGCCCGCAGGCGGGGCATGAAGGTCGAGTAATCGGGCGCCCCGAACGGGTGCAGGATCTCGCCCGCGGTCTCGGTGCCGATGGCGGCCGCCGCGCGCTTGAAGCCGCGCAGCATCTCGTGGCCGTAGGCGTAGTCGGCGACGAGGTAGGCGACCCGTGTGCCCTTCTTGAAGGCGTGCTTGGCCACCGCGGCGGTGGTCATGTGCGGGTTCAGAGCCTCGTGGAAGGTGTGGCGGCTGAAATCCTTGGCCTCGTTGATCGTGTCCGACTGGCTGATCGAGACGTAGATGACCTTTCGCGAGCGGGTGATCTCGTTGACCGAGAGCTGCACCGCGCTCGACAGGGCACCGACGATGAAGTGGGCCCGATCCTTCTCGATCAGCTCCAGCGTCCGGGTCGCGGCCTCGCCGGGATTGAGCTTGTCGTCGCGCACCAGCAATTCGGCCATCCGGCCGTTCAGGCCGCCGGCCTCGTTGAACTGCTTGACCGCGAGTTCGGCGGAGCGGATCTGGTCCTTGGCCTCGGCGCCGAACGGCCCGGTGACCGGCGTCGGGAAGCCGATGCGGATCGGCTCCGCCGCGCGGGCGACGAAGGGCATGCCGATGCCCGCGAGCGTGCCGGCGGCGGCCATGCCCCGCACGAGCGTCCGGCGCGAGACGGCGCCGTATCCCGGTCCCTGTCGGTTCATCGTTCTCTCCCTCTCGTCGCGCGGACTCGTGCGTGCGGTCCGCGTCGCGAAATCGAATGAGCGCGCTCAGATCACGGCGAGCGCCCTCAGGATGCGTTCGGGCGTCATCGGCAGTTGCGAGACGCTGGCGCCGAGAGGGCGCAGGGCGTCGTTGACGGCGTTGAGTGCCGCGCCCGAGGAGGCGGCGGTGCCGGCCTCGCCGACTCCCTTGGCGCCGAGTTCGGTGTCCTTCGTCGGCGTCTCGACGTGGCGGATGACGATGTCGGGCATCTCGCAGGCCATCGGCACGAGGTAGTCGGTCATCGACCCGTTCAGGAGCTGGCCGGTCTCGCCGTAGCGGCACTCCTCGAAGAAGGCGGCGCCGAGCCCCTGCACCACGCCGCCGCGGATCTGCTCGTCGACGAGCAGCGGGTTGATGACCCGGCCGCAATCCTCGACCACCCAATGCTTGAGGAGGGTGACGAAGCCCGTCTCGACATCGACCTCGACGAGGCTGCCGTGGATGCCGTTGGTGAAGGCGAAGGGGTAGCCGCGCGGGGCGAAGTGGTGCGCCACGGTGAGTGCGGGCGAGACGCCCGGCGGCAGGAGGTCGGAGCGGTAATAGGCGAGGTTTCCCAATTCCTTCAGCGTCATGCGGGCGCGGCCGTCCGCATCCGTCACCGCCCCCTCGCGGATGTCGAGGTTCCCGGCCTCCGCCTGGAGGATCGCGGCGGCGATCTCGAGGATGCGGGCCTTCAGCTTCCGGCTCGCCTGGAGCGCGGTCTCGCCGCCGATGCCGGCACCGCGGCAGGCCCAGGTGGCTCCGCCCGAGGGCGTCGTCTCGGTGTCGCCGGTGAGCACGCGCACGGCGTCACGGTCGACGCCGAGGCCCTCGGCGACGATCTGGCCGACGATCGCCTCGCTGCCCTGGCCCTGCTCGGTGATGCTGATGGCGCATTGCACCTCGCCGGCCGGCGTGAGCTTGAGGACGCAACCGTCCTGCGCCGAGATGTGGGCGCCGCCGACCCCGTAGAAGGCGGGCGTCGGGTTCGTGATCTCGACATAGGTGGCGATGCCGATGCCGCGATGGATGCCCCTCTCCCGCAGGCGCGCCTGCTCGGCGCGGAGCGCCGGATAATCCATCAGGTCGTGCAGCTTCGACAGGCAGGACGCGAGCGAAAGCCGCTCGAACCGATACCCGCTCGGCGTTGTGTGCGGGTACATCTCCTCGGTCACGTAGTTGCGCCGCCGGATCTCGAACGGGTCGAGGCCGAGCCGGTCGGCGGCGAGGTCGACGAGACGCTCCGTCACCGCGCAGGCGATCGGATGCCCGACCGCGCGGTACTGGCTCATCTGCACCTTGTTCTGCGCCACCACGGTGAGGTCGGCGCGGTAATCGGTCAGCCGGTAGGGCGCGCCGATGAGGCGCACGACCTGATTGCCCTCGACCGCGCTGGTGCGCGGATAGGCCGAGAACGGGCCGACGCCGGTCACGTCGTCCACTTCGATCGCCCGGAACACCCCATCCGGCCCGACTGCGAGCCGGGCGCGCACCCGGTGGTCGCGGGCATGGATGTCGCTGGCGAAGGCCTCCATCCGGTCGGCGGTGAACTTCACCGGCCGCTTGAGCAGCAGGCTCGCGCCCACCACCGCCATGTCCTCGTGGTAGACATGCAGCTTCATCCCGAAGGAGCCGCCGACATCGGGTGCGATCACCCGCACCCGCGCCTCGGACAGGCCGAAATGGCGGGCGTAGAGATCCTGGAACTGGTAGGGCGTCTGGGTCGATTGGTGGACGGTGAGCCGCTCTTCGCCCGGATCGAAATCGGCCAGCGTCGCGCGCGGCTCCATCGTCACCGCCGTGTGCCGGCCGAAGCGCAGATCCACCGCGACGCTTTCCGCTCCCTCGAAGGCGGTCTCGGTCGAGCCCGACTCGATGCGGGTGCGGAACAGGACGTTGTCGGGTGCGTCCGCGTCGATGCGGGGGGCTTGCGCGCCGCGGGCGGCGTCGAGATCGACCACCGCCTCCAGTTCCTCGAACGCGACCTGGATCGCTTCGAGGGCATCCTCGGCCTCGGCGCGGCTCTCGGCCACGACCATCACCACCGGCTGGCCGGCCCAGACGACCTTGTCCAGCGGCAGCGGAAGCTGCGGCGCCGAGCGCATGCCCTTGAAGTGGCTGAGCGTCCCGATCCAGGGCGTGCAGATCGCGGCGAAATCCGTACCCGTCAGCACCCGGTGGACGCCGGGCATGGCGGCGGCCTCCGACACGTCGATGGCGCCGAGGCGGGCATGGGCATAGGGGCTGCGCAGGAAGGCGGCGTGGAGCATGCGCGGCAGCACCACGTCGTCGGTGTAGCGCCCGCGCCCGGCCAGGAGGCGCTTGGCGCCCGGGCGCGGCAGGCCACGGCCGATATAGCGTCCGCCGTTCGGGCTGTCGGTCGTCGCGCTCATGCGGCGTCCTCCCCGAGGGCCGCCTCGGCCTGGGAGCGGGCGACGCTCTCGATCGCGTCGACGATCGCCTCGTAGCCGGTGCAGCGGCAGTAATTGCCCGACAGCGCGTCGCGGATCGACGCCCGCGACGGCATGCGGCCGGCGGCGCGGCACGCACGCAAGAAGTCCTGGGCGACGACGAGGATTCCCGGCGTGCAGAACCCGCATTGCAGGGCGTTGCGGGCGTGGAAGGCCGCCTGCAGCGCGGCGAGCTCGCCCGAATCCGACAGGCCTTCGACCGTATCGACCCGCATCCCGTCCGCCTGGACCGCGAGCATCAGGCAGGCATGGACCGGGCGCCCGTCGAGATTGACGATGCAGGCACCGCAGGCGCCGACCTCGCAGCCGAGATGGGTGCCGGTGAGGCCGAGATCGCGCCGCAGGAAATCGGCGAGCGAGACCCGCGGCTCGACGAAGCGGCGGACACGGGCCCCGTTGACGGTGACGGCGATGGGCTGCGGCTCGATCATGCCGCCATCTCCCCGTGCTCTCGGGTCATCAGGGCGGACAGCACCCGGCCGAGCAGGACGCGGGCGAGCTGCATCCGCGCCGCGGCCGAGAAGCCCTCGTCCTCGTCCGGTGCGAGGTCATCGGCGAGCGCCGCCGTGGCGTCAGCGATCGCCGCCGCATCGAGCGGCCGACCGACCAAGGCAGCCTCGGCCTTCGGCGCCCGCATCGGCGTCGGGCCGACCGAGCAGAAGGCGAGGCGGGCCGATTCCACCGTCGCGCCGGTGACGACAAGCTGCGCCGCGAGGCCGACCAGGGCATAGTCGCCGCGCCGCCGGGCGATCTCCTCGAACCGCATCCGCGTGCCGGGCGCGGGCAGCGGAACCCGCACCGCGGTCAGCATCGCGCCGGGCTCGATCACGTTCTCGAACAGGTCGAGGAAGAAGTCGTCCGCCGCGACCCTACGGGTGCCGTCGCGGCCGGTGATTTCAAGTTCGGCACCGAGCGCCCGCATGCAGGCCGGCAATTCGGAGGCCGGATCGGACAGGGCGAGGCTGCCGCCCATCGTGCCGAGATTACGGATCGCCGGATGCGCCATATAGGCCGCGGCCTGGGTCAGGAGCGGCGCGTGCGCGGCGATCAGCTCGGAGGCCAGGGTCTCGGCGTGGCGCGTCAGGGCACCGATGCGCAGCTGGTCGCCCTCGAGCGTGATTCCGCGCAGGGCCTCGATCCGGCCGATATCGATCAGGAGGTCGGGCGCATCGAGGCGAAGGTTCAGCGCCGGCAGCAGGCTCTGGCCGCCCGCGAGGAAGCGCGCCTCGCCCTCACAGGCGGCATAGGCGTCGAGCGCCTCCGCCACGCTTGCCACGCGGCGGTAATCGAAGGCACGAGCCTTCATGAGCGTCCCTCCCACAGGCCGCATGTCGCCGCGGTCGATCGTTTGCCCGATCGTTGTTGACCGCTTGGTTACAAGCTATCCAAGCGCAGCTGATCGCGTCAAGCGAAATAACCAAACGGTCACGAAGCATGGATTCGCCCGCCACCCTGGAGGATGTCCCGGACGGAAAGCCGCCGACGCCCGACACCATGGGCCGGCGGCGCCTTCCCGCGGCCCAGCGCGAGCAGCAGATCGTGGAAGCGGCGGCGCAGTTCTTCGCCGAGCACGGCCTCGGCGGTCAGACCCGGGAACTGGCCAAGAACCTCGGCATCACGCACTCGGCGATCTTCCGCTACTTCCCCACCAAGGAAGCTTTGCTCGATCGCGTCTACGAGCACGTCTACGTCCAGCGCTGGAATCCGGCCTGGGACGGGCTGGTACAGGACCGCTCGCAGCCGCTGGAGACCCGGATCCTGCGCTTCTACAGCGAGTATGCCGAGCGGATCTTCGACTATGTCTGGGTCCGGATCTTCGTCTTCTCCGGACTGAAGGGCTACGACATCGCTCCGCGCTATCTCGAGATCGTGCGCGACCGCGTCATCCATCCGATCTGCGCGGAGATCCGGGCAGAGCTGGGCCTGCCGGATTGTACCGCGGTGCCGCTGACCGAGCGGGAAGCCGAGGCGGCCTGGGCCCTGCACGGAAAGGTGTTCTATCTGGCGATTCGAAAATTCGTCTATGGCTGGCCGATTCCGGAAGATCTTTCTCAGACCTTGGCCGATGATGTCGGCGTCTTCATGCGTGGCGCGCCGAAAATCTTCATCGAAAGCCTGCAGGAGATCTCAAGGGAGACGGGGCCCTGAAAATAAGAGCACGCCCTCCACCCGGATCGGGTGAAGGGCGCTCGAAGACCGGATGTGAGGCTTCGGAGATCGGCTCAGCGCGGGTCCGGCGGACCCTCGCCCTTTCCGACGAAGGGGATGCCCTCGATCGGGCATTCCTCGGTGCCGACGCTGGAGCGGGTGATGGCGCGCACCGCGTCGCGGGTGCCGTCGGGGTCCTCGATCCAGCGGCGGTAGAAGTCGTAGGGGCATTCCGACATCCCGTGCCGGTTCTCCTTCGAGTTGATCATGCCCGTGTAGCCGCGGTGCAGCAGCTTGAAGAGGTGGTTCTCCGACTGGCCGTGAGCGCGGAAATCGCGGATCAGGAACTTCGACAGCGCCGCGTACTGGATGCCCATCTCCTCCTCGCCGCACTCGCCGAGCGTGCGGCCGTCGAAGCCGATGATCGCCGAGTGGCCGAAGTAGGAATAGACCCCGTCGAATCCGGCGGCGTTGGCGACCGCGACGTAGGTGTTGTTGGCAAACGCCATCGCCTTCGAGATGAGAACCTGCTGCTCCTTGGCCGGATACATGTAGCCCTGGCAGCGGATGATGAGTTCGGCGCCGCGCATGGCGCAGTCGCGCCAGATCTCAGGGTAGTTGCCGTCATCGCAGATGATCAGGCTGATCTTGAGGCCCTTCGGACCGTCCGAGACGTAGGTGCGGTCGCCCGGATACCAGCCCTCGATCGGGGTCCAGGGCATGATCTTGCGGTACTTCTGCACGATCTCGCCCTGGTCGTTCATCAGGATGAGCGTGTTGTAGGGGGCTTTGCGCGGATGCTCCTCGTGGCGCTCGCCGGTGAGCGAGAACACGCCCCAGACCCCCGCCTTGCGGCAGGCATCGGCAAAGATGTCGGTTTCCGCGCCGGGGATGGAGGAGGCGGTCTCGTACATCTCCGCCGCGTCGTACATGATCCCGTGGGTCGAGTATTCGGGGAAGATCACGAGATCGAGGCCCGGCAGGCCGGCCTTCATCCCGATGATCATGTCGCCGATTTTCTTGGCGTTCTCCAAGACCTCGGCCTTGGTGTGCAGCCGGGGCATCTTGTAGTTCACGACGGCCACGCCGACGCTGTCCTGGCTCGATGAGATATCGCCGTGCATCATGGCGGCGTTTTCCTCCGGTTGGATTGGGGGAAAGGCCGCACCGGTGTGCGCGCGGCCCATCGTCTTGGTTCGACGTCTTTTGCTCGAAAGGCGGGATTAGCCCGGCGCGAGGCCCAGCAGGGTTCCGAGCGGGACGACGAGGGTGGCGCCGGCGTAGAAGCCGTCCTTGGCGCGGCGCGCGGTGAAGGGGTTCCAGAACGAGTTCGGGTTGACCACGTACTGCACCACCGGCTCGATGATCACGCCCGCGCCGACGTCGAAATGCGCGTTGGCCTCGAACACGAACTTGTCGCGCGAATACGGCGCGCCCGAGCCGCCCGAGATGAAGTTCGCGTCCGACAGGAACTGCGTGTAGTTCTCCGACAGGCGCTGCCAGTTCATCTTCAGGCCGTAGCTGTCGTTGGGCCGGCTCTGGTCGGGCGCGTCGAGGCGCACGCCCACGAACGAGTTGAAGCGGATCGGCACCGTCGGGTCGAAGGAATAGCCCGTGCCGGTGTAGAGCGAGACCGCGGTCGGGTGCGGGTTGGCCACCAGCCCGCCATCGGCGCGCCAGACCGTCTGGGTGCCGGTCAGCACGATGCCCGACGTGCCCGACTTCTGCAGCACCGGAGCGCCGGGGTTGAGGCCCTTGGAGGTGCCGAACACCGTCTTGAAGTTGTCGTCGTGATCGGCCGTGTTGAAGAAGCCGGTCAGCGAGGCGCGGCCGGGATAGGCGGTCATGGTGTAGTCGGTCTTGGTGCCGACCTCGGTCATGACGAGCGCGCCCGAGAGGCGCTCGTAGCCCCAGTCATAGCCCGAGAGCGCGTTGGTGCCGGGGTTCACCGAGAAGGCGCCGGCCT
>JACJIB010000004.1 GCA_014138645.1 Methylorubrum thiocyanatum
GATCTGCTCTTCGCTGAATCGCTCTTCTTCATCGTCCGTCTCCTGCTCGACGGACCCTAGCTTCAGAATGAGGGCAGACCAGGGGGCAAGGTCACATCCGACTCCACGTCCTCGACACCCGGTCGTCAGACCTGACGCCAAAATCAGCGATAATCCGGCCATAATATAGGCCTGTTGGCAACGTGTTTGCGGCTGGGACTGAAGGCACTAAGCTCGCGCTTGTGACGGATATGTTGTACGAGCACGATTGATGGCAGCGAGTATGCTGGGAAATACAACAGTCTCATCAACGATAAAATCTTCAGGATGCGGAATGCCGTGAGCAGGTGCGGGATCTGTGCGAGGAGGGTCTAGAGGGAGATCTTGGACTTCGTCGGCAGTGTTGAAGGTCAGCGGAGCGAATGGCGGCTCCATATGCTCCGAGCTATCGTAGGCGTGTAGCAGCAGGCAGCGCTCGATATTTGTCCTACTTATGAGTATATACCCCGGAACATTGAGTGCCCAACGAAGTTTTGCGAGGCCGCCACCCATCGGGGCCACAAAGAAAGATGATTGCTGCATCCAGAATAGATTCTGGATGATTGGCATTCCAACGCAATTAATTATATGGATGTCGGAATTTTCGAAAGAAGAAATGAATTCGTTCGCCCATCTGCGCTCCTCATTCAGAGCCTCAGATCCGTCTCGGTAAATCGTGTTGAACTCCAAACTCGACGACATTCTGCCGTTAAAGATCGAGGCCGCAGCCTGCCCAGGATCGGAACTGCCGTTGATGCCGTCGAGAACGAGAATGAATGGCCCAATCGTTTGACGAAGGTAGCGCGCTAAGCGAACATAAAGGCCAAGGAATTCGGACGGCCTACGGTTGGACAGGCGTATGCCGAAGGTAATCAGCGGGGCATCAAGGCCAACCACAGATCGCACCTCAGCCAATTGAGTGTGCCATCCTTGCCTCTCGGCCGAACGACCAATAAGTTTCTGAATACGATTACGAGTCGTCCAAGTTGCGCGCTGCCCATCGCGCATCACGACGCCAATACCGCACTGAATCGCCCGGGCGAACACATTCCAGTAGCCCGTCTCACGGATGATTCTTCCGTCGAACTCTGGGTAAAGAGCTTCAACAGGAGAATACAGGTCCATTCCCGTGAAATCGCTTGAGGCGAGCAACCACGGACGAACCGGGCTCCTTTCGGCCGATTGAGCAAATCTTTCAAGAGCTTGGAATTCGTCCCAGATTGCGTGTCCGAAATTGGCTATGCCATAGGTCATGAGGCCGAGGCCAACCGTCCGGTCCGGCAACGCCCACACTCCGATCCGCGACAGACCGAACGCAACGTGCGACAGCGCATTGTTTAGCTTATTTAGCGATGCTGAGGAGTATTCTGGTGACGATTCCCTCTTAGTAATGAACAGATTGTCGTTCGGGAAATACAGGGACGCTGTGGTGCCGGGACCTTGTATGAGGTAAAATTCTATTTCTCCGCCAACGTCTTTGCAAAAATATGTTCCCCTATTTCCATCGACGTCTACTAACAGCGCTCGTTGCACGAACGCCCCTCGTTTGATGAGAGATGGGATAGCCACCAAGCCTCTCTCTGCTGAGTCTTCGATCCACCTTGTGTTGTGCTCAAGGGTTTGCCCGATATCTGATGGATGTACTTCTATAGATCCATGAAGGCCCGTGAGAAAAACGGGCTCCTCAAACGTGTCAATACAAAAAGTCTGAGCAGAGCTGCTGGCGAACGTCAGATACGTCTTCAGCAAATCGCCTCCAATCGATACGAACGTTTCGGAGCCGAAAGGGGGATCAATCGTGAGGTTATGTCTCAGCGCCTTTGCGAAAGCATTGGCCGATGCTCGCACCGCGGCGTTGAGTGCGAGATCCACGTTCTCATTCAGCCACGCCAGATCACAGACAAACCGAAGCCCTGGCGTCAGCACCCAACCAGCTGAGACGCCGTCATCGGTTCGCAGAAGTAGGATGAAGCCATGGCCGTCAAGGTCCAGGCAAGATGCTGCAGTCCAATTCGATAACAGTGTTGCAGGCCCACCTCCGTCCTGGCGGATAACTGTCCGTTTGGTCCCGTGAAGCTCAATCTGCCATGCTTCGCCGTGCTTTGACACTTTCCGGTAAGTGCCGTAACAAGTCTTCGCCTCGAAATTCTTGGCTTCGAATCCTAATGGCAGCGCAGAATTGATCATAAGTGTTCCCAGGTCACTGCATTTTATAGACGTATTGCGGAGATTGCTTCGCCAATGACTTTCAGAGGATCGTCGGCCTCCCGCATCTCAATCGCAGCCCAGCTGGAATATCCAACATCGTCTAGATTCGATAACAGTGGCGCATATATCGGCGCATCCGCTTCAACGATCGGCGCTAGTTTTGGTTTTGAGAGATGCACGTGTGCAATAATATCGTGGTGCTCTCTGATGATGTCCTGTGCACTTTCTCCGGTGAACGCCAGACAGCCGCTGTCGAAGTGAAGTCCGAAGGACGGATGGCTGACAGCCCGCACCATCGCAGCGCATTGTGCAGTCGTTGCCAGGAAGTCCCCACCATACTCTTCAGGAGCAGCCTCAAGGACAATAGTGAAGCCGGTTGCGGCTACAGCTTCCGCTAGGCACCTAAAGCGTTGCACTCCAAGCTCGAAGGCATTCTCGGATGTGAGTTGCCCACGTTGTCGGTTGCGAGGCGCGCCAAAGACGCCGGCTCCCCCTCTGCTCAAATGCTCGGCAAAAGTCGCCACTCGCACCGTATGCTTACGCATCGCTTCGAATGAAGCAGCATCGCCGAGAAGTTGGCAGTCCGGCCGGTCGAAATAGAGTGCTTGGTACGAGCTGACCTGGAGCCCAGCTTGACGAATTCTATCTCCCTCAGCTCGAGCGAGCTCCTCAGTGAGATCCTGCCAAGGCGCAAGTTTCGTAGGGGCGATTTCAAGTCCGGCGACTCTTGCGTCAGCGAGCAAGGCATAAACTTGATCGCTGAGGTCTGTTGGCCACGCGATGTTGGAGATTGAGAGGCGGGTCATTCACCGCTCTCCAAGTAGTTACCGATGCCGTTGAGAACAGACTCGCTATCGAAGTGGTAGGGATCGGTGCCCCCAAGGACACCCGCGTGGATCGTCCGCATATCATAGGAGGCAGCAGGCTTGTTCAGGTCCGCTTGGCGGAGCTTACCAGGGAAAAATCGTTGGGCGATCGCGGACATGCTGACGGGCTCCGGTGCAATGTTGACGAGGGTCAAGTTTGCATCCGTGATTCTTGCCATATCGCGCTCCAAGCGGCGGACGTCGTACCATTGGAAGCTGCCGCGAGGGTCGATCGCATCAACCATATTGTCGTAGCGCAGATCGAAGATCGCATTCTTCTTTAGCCCTCGCCCATAGAGTGCTGGGAGCCGGATAATGAGGTGATTGGCGAATGTTCTGGCAACGAAGCGTTCGAATGCTGCCCTATGGGTACCATAAGGCGCGCCCTCACTTGATGCAGGATCGCGCTCGGTGACGTCTAAGGCGGGCTGATACACGTCGATTGTCGACAGTAGCACGAAGCGGTCTGCCGTAACGTGTTTTAGGTTCTCAACGAGGACATTGATGGCAGCCTTGTCGGTCTCTGGCTCTTTGTTTGCCTTCCATTTCACGGCGGAAATACCAGCGCATACGACCTCCTGAAAATGGTAGCCGCGCATGGTTTCGCTGTTGCTGGAATTAAATAACGCGTCATACCTCCCGGCATGAATAAGATTGCCTCCGACGAAGCCGGTATGTCCAATTAATGCGCGCATATACTAGTCCAGTTTCAGCCCGATTGACTCGACCTTCGCTCGGATGGACGCAGGCAGCGACGAAGGAACGTCGGCAGCACTTTCGTCTTGATCCGCTTCAATCATCGAGAGGATTCGTTCTGTCGCAAAGAAAATCGTATCGATCTTGCCGGACATGACAGTGAACACACGCCCATCTCTGCCAACGTAGCAGCTGCGATCGTCACTATTGCCGATTGGCTTGGTTTTAATCGAAATTTGCGGCCCTATAAATTTATAGATATCAAGAAACTCTGGCACGTTCTCCTGCGCTTGTTCGATCATCAGGCTGCGCTTAGCCTCGATTTGCTCGGAGTTTACACGGTCGCGCACTGAGCGCGCTTCTTCAGACCTAGAAAATCGGCCTAAGGGCGTGTGCGGGACGCTCGATAATGTGTAGATTGTCTCGACTTCCGTAGGATAGATCGAGTACAACGGTCCATCTACAAAGGTGACCGCAGGCAGCCCAGCCGCCGCCTCAAAGTACAGAAGTAGTGTCGGCTCATAGTATGTCGATACAATATTTCTCCCGAAGTGCCCCCATGTGGCATCAATCACGTAATCGAACCGCTCTCCATTTACTAAGATGTATTTAGCGAATTGCTCGATTGATTTGATTTGAACCGACATGCTTATCACATGCCGCAAGTGGTGCTGAAAATAGTATCGAGCTTTATCGATTAGTATGACGCGCTCTTCAGCGCGTATCATTCCATCGATATTTGTCAGGCCGAGGCTGCATCGATCAACGGAACGATAAGGTATTCCCGTTGCAGTCATGATGAGCTTATATGTATCGAAATCAATAAGTGACGTATCTTTGGGGACGGCATATATATTTTCCGAGATTGGTTTGCTTAGATCTCCGTACCGTTCAATAAATCGGGAAAATCCGTCGCGCGATTGTATGCGTGTGCCTGCGTGCCTAGGATAGTGAAATCCGAGATGAAGCCTGAACTGGTTGTTCCCTGAGGCTTCATGTAAGAGCCTTTCATTTTGCTCGTACAATCGAACCGTGAAGCCCAGGGCTATCATCGACGAGGCGATATGGCAGCCATACCAACCTCCTCCGATGATCGCGATGCGCTGACTCATTCCTCGGCCTCCTGGCCCTGTGAGCAAACCCAGATGCAAGCGTCGTGCTTGCAGCCTAGGTCGTGGCTCTATCGCAGGCAGAGCCGACGGGGAAGCGCTTGCGCCGAATAGCTCAGGTTTGAGGTTCCCACGGGAGCATGCCGCCCTTCGACCGCTCACCTACACATCACGTTCGCAGGTTCATTGTTGTTCTTCGATATGCTCAGCCAATCCCAGCCTCGCAGCTGGCGCGAATGGCCGTGGTTGGCTCTAGACAAGCGATCTGACGAGGGCTGAGATAGTCCTGTTAGCGGCCTATCCAGAGGCGGATGCGCCGCCGTCGCTCGACGAGCTATCACGCGCAGAACGCCCGTGGCGGCGTCTTCAATTATTCGACATTCGTCGGTGGCCGCCATCATAGCGACAGCCTCGCCTACGTTCCTGTCGGCCGGACCGAGAGCCACTTCGAGGACATGCCTTGTCGAACCCGCACATCCTCCGTCAGCGGAACAAGGTGGCCTGTGGCGTTCCCGTGGGTGTAGATCGGGTTGTGCTCGGTCTGCGCCAACCGAGGCGGTGGGTTAATTTTTCGATCATGGCTGCCGAAGTGGGGGCGGATGATGTTCGTCATAGCCATCGTTCGTCGATGTCGGTCGCGTTGTATTCCGCGAGCGGCTGATGCTCATCGCCTTCCGCGAAGATGGCCACATCGTCGGGTCCAATGTTGTGCTTGGCGGTGCGATCCCAGCGCCGATGGATCATCACCGGTCCGCCCCAGATCCGGAAGGCGTTCCAGTAGCGGTCGTCCTTGAAGCCGATGTAGTGGACGCAGCGGGGAGGAAGCATTCCGCAGCCTACGGGCGGGGCTCGGGCTGCGCGAGAGGTTCTTGCTGCCGCCGCTCGCCCTGCGACCATGAAGACGCGCCCTGAGTCGCGGTAGCGCCTCAACTTCGCTCCAGACGCACCCCGCCCGTGCCGGGCCGAGGGGAAAGCATGTTCGGGGCAGAAGTTTTCGTGATGCTCGCAGGGATCGTCGGAGCCATTGCCTTCATGCTGGCAGGACGGCCCGCTTCCGACCGCTTCCTACCATGGTAAGGCGGATGCGCTTCAGCCGAAGAGGGCCCGATGGGGCACGACTGGATTGAGACTTGCCCGAGCGGGATGCGCGGGCCACGTTGAGGAGATGTAGCCGACCGAGGGGCCGACGAACGACAACCGGCAGAAGCCAGCGCCGAAGTGGGAAGACACCCCGCTCGGCAAGCGGGTGATGCTGTGCGTGTCGTTGGTCGTGATCGCGGCGGGTCTTTAATTTATGCTGAAGGTGCTCAGCGGCACGCAGTGGCTCGGGCTGGTCATCACACTTGCCGTCGCCTTCGTCGGGATGCTGATTGCTGGCATCTATCGCCTGATCGTTCACGGCCGGTCCTAGGGCGTCTCTGCAAAGTCATGTGAGCCAGAGCATGGTCATGCCGAGGGTGACCATGGCGAGGTAGTTGGTCGCCCGTTTTTCGTAGCGAGTGGCGATGCGGCGGTACTACTTGAGCCGGCCGATCAGCCGCTCGACCTTGTTGCGCTCGCGGTAGGCGGCCGTGTCGAAGTCGGGCTGGCGCGGTTGGTCCTTGCGGGTTGGGATGTTCGGTTCGATCCGCCGCGGCCTGTGGCGGCGACGTGCCGGCGGACTGGCATAGCCCCGGTCGCCTGCCGTCCGGCGGGGACGCAGGCGTGGGCGGCCTCGCCCTTTGCGGGGCACCGCCCCCTTGTCCATCAGGGCGTCCAAGGCGAACGGCTCGTGGCGCTCGCCCGCCGTCAGCACCGCCGTGATCGGCTTACCCCCGCCCTCGGCACGCAGATGCAGCTTGGTCGAGAAACCACCCTGGCTACGCCCGAGCGCCTCGCCCACGCCCTCGACCGTCGCCTCACCCCCCGATGGCGCCGGACCGGCGTGCCCCGGCGGCGTGCTGGTGGGCGCGCACCACCGTCGCGTCCACGAAGTGCAGGTCCCAGTCGAGCTCCCCGCGCGCATCGGCCTGCGCCTGAAGTCGCTGCAGCACCCGGTCGAACACACCGGCCTTGCGCCAGCGGTAGAACCGGCTCGACACCGTGCCGACTGCGCCGTAGCGCGCGGGTAGATCCTCCCACGGCGCGCCCGTGCGCAGGATCCAGAGCATGCCGTTGAGGACTTGGCGGTGATCCTCCGCGGGCCGGCCCGTGCGCGGCTTCTGCGGAGGCAGCAGCGGGGCGATCTGCTCCCACTGCGCGTCGGTCAGTTCAAAGCGTCGCATCCAGCCCACATGGGGCCGACCACCCAGTCTGTGAACCCTTTGCAGACACGCCCTAGCCCACGTACTCGCCAGCGGCATCGAAACTGAAGGCTCTCTCGTAGCCGAAGGCATTCCATATTTGATCGAAGATGGGCTTCAAGATTGATGCCTCGCTTTGCTCCGCATCGTTAATCACCACCTCCGGCAGGATGATAGCTTCAAGCTTCGTAGAGCGCTGTCTTTCAAACCTGTGGTTCGCCATACCCAGGGGTAGTTACCTCGCACACCTATCAGCGTGACGAAGACATAGAGCGGCATACTGATATCTTTCTCAGCCAACTTGGCTCGGTATACCCTTAGGCTCGATATTAGATCCCTCTCGACTGATGGGAGCGGAAGGCGGTTGCTTCCCTCCATGCGCCGGCCGAGCGATGAAACCGCCTCGATAGCGCCAGTGCGGAACAACATGGCGTAATCCTCAACGCTAGTCTGCTCGTCTCCACCGCTTGGGAGACTGGCTAAGCCCTCCAGCGTCCAGCGTGCGTTCGCGTAGTCATCAGCTCCAAGCGGGAGCAGGATGTCATTCGGCTTTGTGATTTCGATCCGCCGATCTGATGTGAACGCCTCAAGCGACACGACATGCAGGATCACCTTCGGGCCGGGCCACATTGAGACCACGCTGTCATCAGCGTCGATGATGCCGAGCCGTTCATTCCTGAAGCGGCGGATACTCTGGTGAAGGCCCTCGGTGGCCAGGAAGGCGGCCCGCAGCTCGCCCACGTCCATGGAGGTCTTCCCGGCATTGGTCCAGCCATAAAAGTGGCCGTGGCCGCGGAAGGTCACTCGATGCGGTCCTAAGTAGCTCCGTGGCGCCCGCAGGATCAAGAGCCCCTTGCCGTCCGTCCCCGGCAGCCACCGCAGTTCCACCCGGGCAGGCGCGGCTCAAGGCCAGTTCGCAGGATGCTCTCAAGGCGCAAGACCTCCGCATCAGGGTCGGGCAGCTCGAAGCCAGGCGCACCCGTGGCCTCGCCCTGAGCCTCCGTGATGCCGAACACGATGTCACCGCCGGCTGTGTTGGCGAGGGCGGATACGTCGGCCAGGAACTCCCGCTTGTCGTCATCCTTGCCGCCCACCGGGGCTTGCTTGAGATCCAACGTGCGGCCCTCGCGGAGACCGCCCGCCTCCACCATTGCCGCCACGTCGGCGAAGTGACGTGGCCCAACGTTCATGTGGAGGCTGACCTGGGGCAGACCAGCCTCGGTCTAGCTCCGCTCCAGACCGTGATCGCGGCGTTCGAGGCCAGCACCGACCACTTCTGTATGGTCTCGCCAGTTCGGGAGCCGGATTACCGCGTGCAGCAGCTCACCTGCGACAAGCCGGACGGTCGCCCCGCCATCTCCGCCCAACTCCGCTACGCTGACAACCTCTACGTCCTCACTGACCTCAAGATTGGCGGTCGTTCGCTCACGGGACCAGCTGCGGCTAGCTTCTTGAAGAAGGTCGTGCCCATCGAGACCATGCTCGACAAGTTCCGCATTTTGGCGATCGCGCCCAAAGTCGGCCCTGTCGACCTCGGCACGCTTACCCAGATCCGGAAGAACCTCGCGGTCACCAACCAGGGTTCATCTTGCACGCCGAAGGAGCGACAGGAGGCGATGCTCTACGACGTCGAGTGCTCGGTGAACTCCCACACCTATAGCTTCGTCCTCAAGAACAACGGCTTCGGCAACCTCGTGCTCTCCGACCTCCAGCGCGACGCCAGGCCCCTCAACAGCGGGCAGCGGGCCGACGCGTTCCGCGACCTGTTCGACGTCGACCCGAACCACCCCTGATCCGCTCGGCTCGACGAGGCTCCTCCCATGACGCGATCTGCGCTCGTTATCTTTGCGGCCCTCGTCTGCGCTGCGCCCGCTCGCGCGGCCGAGGACGCACTGAGCTGGCCCATCCAAACCCTGTCCGACGACTTCCGCGAGGTCCAGCTCGGCACCCTCGAACAGCTCACCCGAAAGTTCCTGCAGGTCGGCGGACAGACCTGCCTCTGCGAGACCGAGCGGGACAAGGGCGACGCCGTCGCACACTACGACGTGAACTGCTTCTCGCGTGGCGTAGGGGACGACTACACATTCATCCTCATGCCGAATGAAAACGAACGGCTGCACAAGAAGTACCTGGCCATCCAATACTTCAAGAAGAACGATGGACTGATGCCGCCCAAGGAGCGGGAGGCCATGTTCCGCAAGCTCGGCCGCATCCTGCCGCCCAGCCCACCCGAACGCCCCTGAGGCGACCCTTTCGATTCACCACGGTCCGACCCCGCGCTTGCGCTCCCGGATGTCGCCAAGCCGGAACCAAGGAAGACCGACTACACCTTGACCCAGGCCAACCGGTTGATCACATCAGCACGGGCCTTCAGCGACACGCCGCCGTAACGTTCCGCCACCGATTTCGCCGACCATCCACACAGCGCGTTGGTATCCTTCTCGCCGGTGTTGAGGTCCGTCGCCAGATAGCTGAAACGGTGCCGCCAGCCGTGATTCGGTGCCACCCCGGGGTCGCTCACCTGCTCGCGCCCGAACTCCGCTAGGCGGTTCTTCACCCCCTGCAATGGGCCTGTGATCCCCCCGGTCTCGTCGGGAACGAGGAACAACCGCTCCTTCCTGACGCTCGCCGCGAACTCGGGGAACCCCAGCGCGACGAGTTGCGGGTGCAACGGCACCTCCCGCAGCTTCTTCGTCTTCACCGTGCCCGCCTCTGGCGTGATCGTCAGTACCCACGTCCCGCCAGGGTGCCCGTCCAACTCGACCCTACGCAGATCCTGCTTGCGCAGTTGCACAAGTTCTCCGACCCGCGCGCCGGTGAACGCCATCAGCCACGGCACCCAGCGCTTGGCCGCGAAGGTCTCGGGCAGCTCCTCGCCTTGTTGATGCTGCAAGGCTGCCCGCAGGATCCGCACCGCCTCCTCGTCCGTGAACCACTTGTCCCGCGTCTCGGTCCTGGCGACCTTCATCACGCTGATGCCAGTGGCGGGGTTCGCCGGCAGCTGGCGGTTCGCCGCCGCCCATCCGAACACCGACTTCAGCCCGGCGAGGTCGCTGTTCTTGACCGTTTGCGGTGAGATCGGCTTACCCCCACGCCCGACGCTTTTCAGACGGTAGTCCTTGTAGGCGATCACGTCGTCAGCGGTGACACGGGTCGCGTCGTCGTGCTTCAGGAACGCCACGAGGCCGCGCATCGTGTTTGTGTACGACTCGCGGGTGGAAGCGGACTTGCCCGTCTTCTCGGCCTCCGCCCACCATCCCTCCACCAAGCCAGTCAGTGTCACCCGCGCTTTGCCCCGAACCGAAGCCGCACCGTTCCGCGGTGCCGGCCTGGGCGCTGCAATCTGCTGCGCAGCCGGTGTCCGCATCGGCGCAGTGGCCGCTGGCCGGGCATAGCCGTCAGGCATCTCGCCCCGGGCCATCCGCTGCAGGGTCAGGCTCGCGCGCTGCACCGCCGCCCCGACTGCCCGGGCGAGCTTCCTGCGGGCGTCCTCGTCGACGACGAGACCGCGCTCCCGCACCGCGCGATCAGCGCCTTCGTAGCACCACTGCTCCAGAGCCATCAGCCGCCCGAGATCCGGGACGTCGCAGGCCATATCCACGGCCGACTTCGACGCGTCGAGTGGCGGGCGGGTGAAGCAGCGCCCCCCACATCGACCGGCCAGAAGGTCTGGGCGCTCGGCTCGTCGGCATGCCGGGTCAGCCACGCATCATGCACTGCTGCCGCGATCTCGTGGGCCTCGCGCTCGCTCAGCGTCTGCGGTCCCTTCCGCAATGCCGCCCAGCGGGCTTCGAGCTTCACCAACTGCTCGGCCATCAGGCGCTTAGCCTCGGCCGGGTCCTTCGTCTTCAGGCTGAGGGTGACCTCCCGACGGCCGACGACGAGGTCAGCGGGTACGTGCCGGCGTAGGCGGTACGTGTGCGAACCCGAGCGGAGTTGGGGTCGAGGCATCGACAAGACCATGCGTGTACCCAACGGGCGTACCACGCGAGGCCCGCTAACTACATGATCTATCGGAACTTCTTTGCGGATCAGCGCTTTATGCGGCTGATGGTGCCCAGGAAAGGACTCGAACCTTCACCTCTTGCGAGACTGGTACCTGAAACCAGCGCGTCTACCAATTCCGCCACCTGGGCGCCGGACCGTTGCCGGTCGGCGATGGGGTTCGTTTAGGGGGCGGCGGCGAAGGCGTCAATCGCTGTTTCGCCGCCGATGGCCAAAAATCCCGAAGCCGGCTTTCGGCGCGGCGTGGGAGCAACAGGCCCGCGCCGCGCGTCGCGGACGACGCCTTAGCCGCGCCACTCACGGATGTCGACGAAGCGGCCGGCTACCGCTGCCGCCGCCGCCATGGCCGGGGAGACGAGGTGCGTGCGCCCGCGCGGACCCTGTCGGCCCTCGAAGTTGCGGTTCGAGGTCGAGGCGCAGCGCTCGCCCGGCCGCAGCTTGTCCGGGTTCATCCCGAGGCACATCGAGCAGCCGGGCTCGCGCCAGTCGAAGCCCGCGTCCTTGAGGATACGATCGATCCCCTCGGCCTCGGCCTGCGCCTTCACCAAGCCGGAGCCCGGCACCACCATCGCCGAGACGCCGTCATGGACCTTGCGGCCCTCGACCATCTTGGCGACGATGCGCAGATCCTCAATGCGGCCGTTGGTGCAGGAGCCGATGAACACCCGGTCGAGGGTGATGTCGGTCATCCGCATGCCCGGCGTCAGGCCCATATAGGCCAGAGCCTTCTCCTTGGACTGGCGCTTGTTCTCGTCGGCGATCTGCGCCGGATCGGGCACGGTACCGAGGATCGAGACGATGTCCTCGGGGCTGGTCCCCCAGGAGACCAGCGGGGGGAGGTTGGCCGCGTCGAGCCGGATCTCGCGGTCGAACTGCGCGCCCTCATCGGAGACGAGGCTTTCCCAGTAGCGGCGGGCCGCATCGAAGGCGGCGCCCTTGGGCGCCTTGGGGCGGTCCTTGACGTAGGCGTAAGTCGTCTCGTCGGGCGCGACCATACCGGCCCGCGCCCCGCCCTCGATCGACATGTTGCAGATCGTCATCCGGCCCTCCATCGAGAGGGCGCGGATCGCCTCGCCGGCATATTCGATGACGTGGCCGGTGCCGCCGGCGGTGCCGATCTCGCCGATGATGGCCAGCACGATGTCCTTGGCACTGACGCCCGGCGGCAGCGTGCCGTCGACGGTGACGCGCATGTTCTTGGCCTTACGCTGGATCAGCGTCTGGGTGGCGAGCACGTGCTCGACCTCCGAGGTGCCGATGCCGTGGGCCAGCGCGCCGAAGGCGCCGTGGGTCGAGGTGTGGCTGTCGCCGCACACGATCGTCTGGCCCGGCAGGGTGAAGCCCTGCTCCGGTCCGATGATGTGGACGATGCCCTGGCGTCGGTCGAGGGCGTCGTAGAACTCGATGCCGAAGTCGCGCACGTTCTCGGCGAGCGCCTCGAGCTGCGTGCGGCTCTCCGGATCCTCGATGCCCTTGGAGCGGTCCGAGGTCTGGACGTTGTGATCGACCACCGCCAGCGTCTTGTGGGGCGCATGGACCTTGCGGCCGGCGACGCGAAGCCCCTCGAACGCCTGGGGGCTCGTCACCTCGTGCACGAGGTGGCGGTCGATGTAGAGGAGGGCGGAGCCATCCGGCCCAACATCGACGACGTGGTCGTCCCAGATCTTGTCGTAGAGGGTGCGCGGCGCGGTCATGGTGCAGCTATTCTGACGGGTTGAAGGCTCCATCGCGGAAAACGCCCCGGCCGGGCCGCGGGAAACCGTGCGGCCGGATCGCGGGGAATATCCGGAAGAAGTCCTTGTGTAATGCTCCGCGGGCGATTTCGGAAGGGCAGCGGCGCACATGACAGTTTTGCCGTGCGCTCGCCGCGCCGGCCGGGCTCGGCTGGACCGGGGCGCGGCGCGGCATTACTCCGGCTCAGATCAAGCTTGCAGAGAAGCCGAGCGAGACTCGGCTTCTCTGCGTCCGGCGGACGCCCGCCGCCCCGCATTCGCGGGGGCAACCGGCGATGCGCGATCGTCATCGCCGGTTGATATCCCTGATTTGTCGAGCCGGGAGGCCGTGAGCCTGTGCCGCCAGCCGAGACCCCCGACATCCTGCTGATCCGGCAGACCCGCCCCGACGTGGCCGGCCGGCTCGCCGAGCGCTTCCGACTGCACCGGATGGAGGAGGCGCCCGACCGCGAGGCCTTCCTCGATGCGGTCGGGCCGCGCATCCGGGCGCTCGCGGTCGGTGCCATGTGCCCGATCGATGCCGCCCTGTTCGACCGGCTGCCGCGGCTGGAGATCGTGGCGAGCTTCGGCGTCGGCTACGACACCATCGACGCGGTGGAGGCGCATCGCCGCGGCATCGTCGTCACCCACACGCCGGACGTGCTCTCCGACGAGGTCGCCGACCTCGCTCTGGGGCTGCTGCTCGCCACCCTGCGCCGGATCCCGCAAGCCGACCGCTACCTGCGCGCCGGGCACTGGCGGGCGGGCAGCTTCCCGCTCACCACGAGCCTTCGCGAGCGCCGGGTCGGCATCCTCGGGCTCGGGCGGATCGGACGGGCGATCGCCCGGCGGCTGGAAGGGTTCGGCGTGACGATCGCCTATCACGGCCGCACGCCTCGGGCGGACGTGCCTTACGCCTATCACGACAGCCTGCTCGGGCTGGCGCAGGCGGTCGATACGCTGATCGTGGCCGCCCCCGGCGGGCCGGGCACGCAGGGGATCGTCGATGCCGAGGTGCTGGCGGCGCTGGGGCCTGACGGCATCGTCGTCAACATCGCCCGCGGCAGCGTCATCGACGAGCCGGCGCTGATCGCCGCGCTCCAGGCGGGGACAATCCTCGGAGCGGGGCTCGACGTGTTCGCGAACGAGCCGCAGGTGCCGCAGGCGCTGATCGACCTCGATCAGACCGTGCTCCTGCCGCATGTCGGCTCAGGCTCGCACCACACCCGCGCGGCGATGGGCCGGATGCTCACCGACAACCTGTTCTCCTGGTTCGACGGCAAGGGGCCGGTGACGCCGGTGCCGGAAACGCCCTGGACGGGCCAGTAATGAGGGGCCCAATCATGACGCGCATCGCTTTGGCCGGGGCCCTGGCGCTGTTGGCGCTGACCGCGGCCCAGGCGCAGGAGAGCCCGCCGGAGCCGGCGCCCGCGACAGCGCCTCCTGAGAGCGGGGGGGCCGTGCCGCCCGGCCTCGCGACCCTGCCCACCACCCTCGCGGGCGCGGCGGGCACCTGGGACCTCTCCCTGGAGGGCGGGCGGCGGCGCTGCGTGCTGACGCTGGCGATGGAGACCGGACCGAGCGGGCGCGCGGCGCGCTTTCCCGCAGGCTGCCGCCGGGCCCTACCGCTCATGGCCGGCATCGGCGGCTGGCTGTTCACCGGCGAGACGTTGCGCCTCGTGGACCGGAACCTGCGGCCGATGCTGATCTTCGCCCGAAGCCCCGATGGGCTGAGCCTCGGCGCCACCGCCGAGAACGGCGAGCGCTACAACCTCGTGCCGCTGCAGATCGCGGCGATGCAGCCGCCCGCCGCCGCCGGAACCGCCACCGTCACGCCAGCGGCGCAGGGCGATGCACCGCCGACCGCCACGGCGCCGGAAAAGCCGGCGGAAACCTCCGTCCAAGGGCCGGCTCCCGGCCTCTACGCCCTCGACCGCGCCGCGCAGAAGGACGTCTGCCGCCTCGACTTCTCACCGTCCCCTGACGCCGGGAAGGACACAGCCCCCGTGCGGGTGCTGCCGGATTGCCGCGACAGCGGGATCACCGTGTTCGATCCGGTGAGCTGGCGCTTCGCCAACGGCCACCTGACGCTGAAGGCGCGGCGCGGCCATGCGGTGAACCTCGTGGCGATCGGGGAGGGGCGCTGGCGGCGCGATCCCGAGATCGGCGCGCCCCTGGTGCTCCGGAAGGTCGAGCCGTAAGCGAGCCGCGCTCCGAACGCTCGTCGTCGCATCGTCTGCCCCGAAAGCCCGCCATCCCCGTTCGGGACGAGGCTTCAGAACAGCGGCCGCAGGACGAGGTGCAGTCCGAGCCCCAGCAGACCGACGAAGAAGCAGCGGCGGAACACCCGCTCGCTCACCCGGCCCCGCACCCAGCCGCCGAGGACCATCCCGAGCAGGGCCGGGACGAGGGCGATGAGGGAGGAGCCGGCGACGCTGAGCGAGAGGGCGCCGCCGCCGGCAAGCGCAACCGCGAGCGCCACGGTCGAGACGGTGAAGGACAATCCCAGCGCCTGGATCAGGTCATCCTTCGTCAGGCCGAGCGCGCCGAGATAGGGCGCGGAGGGAAAGGACGAGACGGCGGTGGCCGCGGTCACCAGCCCCGTCGCGGCACCGACGAGCGGTCCGAGCCAGCGCTCCGCGGCCGGCGGAACGTGGAGCCGCAGGGCGGCGAGGCCGACGACGGCGTAGGCGATCAGGGCGAGCCCGAGGAAGACCGTGGCCTCGGCGCCGTAATCGCCGTGAAGGATCCCCGCCGCGACCAGGGTACCGACCACGCTTGCCGCCAGCATCGGCCAGAGCCGGCGCAGCAATGTGCCGAAGCGCGGGCCCGCCGCGAGCTGCCAGACATTGGTGACGAAGGCCGGCACCACGAGCAGGGCCGCGGCCTGGACCGGCGCCATGACGAGGCTGAGCAGCCCCATGGCGACGGGCGGCAGGCCGAGCCCGACCATGCCCTTGACGAAGCCGGCGAGCAGGAAGGCCGACGCCGCGACCGCGAGGGGGAGGGGGTCCAGGGACAAGGACATGACCGCGTTCTGATCTTCCGAAGGAGGGGTGAGGGTCAGTCGTGGAGCAGCATGTCGCGCAGCGTCGCCTGCTGGGCGGCCTCCGCTTCCGTCTCCTGTGCGGAGGGCGGTGCTGCGATGGGCCCGATGGCCGGTGCCGGCCGGGCGGCCGCGCGCGGCGCGGCGCAGACGGTTGCCGCCGCATCGGAGCGGGCGATGGCGACGAGCGCGGTGAAGGCCGCGAGGAGAAGGGCGGCGGCTTCGAGGCGGGTGTCGCCCGGGCGGGTCGTGGTTTGCGCGTTCCGTGCCATGGCCCGACTGTGTCAGCGTGACAGCGCGGGACAATGCGGAAGTGGGCCGGGGCAGCCTTCGGCTCAGCCGAAGCCTATAGCGGCTGAGCTTCTGGCCGGGAGGCGCTCGTCCGCCGAGAATGCTCTCGCTTTTCGTTTCGGCATCGTCTTTTTCCCGAAAGCCGGCGACCCCTTTCGGGAGCAGACTCGATGCGCTTCGACCTGACCGACCTGCGCCTGTTCCTCCACGTCGTCGAGGCGGAGAGCATCACCCGCGGCGCGGAGCGGGCCGGAATGGCGCTGGCCTCGGCAAGCGAGCGGATCCGCGGCATGGAGACGGATGGCGGCGTGCCGTTGCTGGAGCGGCATGCCCGCGGGGTGCGCCCGACACCGGCGGGCTTGGCGGTGGTGCATCACGCCCGGCTCGTGCTGGGTCAGCTCGAACAGATGCGGGGCGAACTCGGTCAATACGCCCACGGCCTGCGCGGCCATGTGCGCCTGCTGTCGATCACCGCGGCGGCGGCCGCCTTCCTGCCCGACGCGCTGGCGGGCTTCCTCGCAGCGCATCCGAGCATCGATATCGATCTGGAGGAGCGCACGAGCCGCGAGACCGTCGACGCCCTGGCAGGCGGGCTCGCCGATATCGGCATCGTCGCCGACACCACCGATCTCGGCGCGCTCGAAACCGTGCCGCTCCACCTCGACCGGATCGTCCTCGTGGTGCCCGCAGGCCATGCCCTTGCCCAGCGCGGCGGCGTCGCGTTCCGGGAGGTGCTGGACGAGCCGCTGGTCGGCCTCAGCCACGGCCGGGCGTTGCAGACGCATCTGGCGACCCACGCCGCCCGCGCCGGCCGGCCGTTCAAGCTGAGGGTGCGGCTGAACGGGCTCGACGCGGTCTGCCGCATGGTCGAGCGGGGCGTCGGCGTGGCGATCGTGCCCGAGGCGGCGGCGCGGCGCGCGGCGGAGACGCTGGCGATCCGCGCGATCCCGATCGACGAGCCCTGGGCGCTGCGCCGCCTGCGGCTCTGCGCCCGCCGCTTCGCGGCACTCCCGCCGCATGCCCGCCAGCTCGTCGAGCACTTGGTCGCGCATCTCGGCGCGACCGAAGATCCAGGCTTCGAAAGGACTGGTCCTATCGCGGGTCCAGGGCCAGAGCCCTGAAACAGGAAAGCCGGGGCTCTGCCCCGGCTCCCCGCCAAAGGGATGATCCCTCTGGAAACCCGCGATGGACGCCGCTTCAGCGAGAGGCGAGGGCCTTCGGAAGGCGGAAGGCCCAGAAGCTGCCGCCCTGGTTGATGCCGGCGGTGGTCTTGGCGACCTCGCCGCCCCAGAGCGGCACCGCGCCACCCCAGCCGGCCGCGACGCCGATCCACTGCTCGCCGTCCTGCTCCCAGGTGATCGGCGAGGCGACGACGCCGGTGCCGACCTGGAACTTCCAGACTTCCTCGCCGGTCTTGGCGTCGAATGCCTTCAGGAAGCCCTCGGGGGTGCCGGTGAAGACGAGGTTGCCCGCGGTGGTGAGCACGCCGGCCCAGAGCGGAGCCTTGTTCTTGTACTCCCACACGACCTTCTTGGTCGCCGGGTCGATCGCCTTGAGCGAGCCGATATGGTCCTCGAAGGTCGGCTTGATGGTGAAGCCCGCGCCGAGATAGGCGGCGCCCTTCTTGTAGTTCACCGGCTCGTTCCAGATGTCCATGCCCCACTCGTTGGAGGGGACGTAGAACAGCTTCGTGTCGGGGCTGTAGGCGATCGGGTTCCAGTTCTTGCCGCCGAGGAAGCCCGGCGTGGCGTAGACCGACTTGCCCTTCTTGCCGTCCTCGGACTTGGCCGGGTCGCCGGGGCGGTTGGCCTCGTCGTAGATCGGGCGGCCGTTCTCGTCGATGCCCTTGGCCCAGTTGATGTTGGACACGAACGGCGTGGCCGACAGGAACGCCCCGTTGGTCCGGTCGAGGACGTAGAAGAAGCCGTTGCGGTCGGCGGTGGCACCGGCCTTCACGGTCTTGCCGTCCTTCTGCATGTCGAAGGGCACGAACTCGTTGACGCCGTCGTAGTCCCAGCCGTCATGCGGCGTGGTCTGGAAGCCCCAGACGATCTCGCCGTTGTCGGGGTTGATGGCCAGCCGCGAGGCCGACCACTTGTTGTCGCCCGGGCGCAGGGCCGAGTTCCACGGACCCGGATTGCCGGTGCCGAAATAGATCAGGTTCAGTTCGGGATCGTAGGTGCCGCCGAGCCAGGTGGCGCCGCCGCCGAACTTCCATGTGTCGCCGGGCCAAGTCTCGTTGGTCTTGCCGGTCATGGTCGAGGGCTTGCCGTTCAGCTCGCCCATATGGCCCTCGATGACGGGGCGCTTCCACACGATCTCGCCGGTCTCGGCATCGCGCGCCTCGACGCGGCCGACCACGCCGAATTCGCCGCCCGACACGCCGGTGATGATCTTGCCCTTCACGATCATCGGCGCGGCGGTGTAGCTGTAGCCGGACTTGAAGTCGTCGATGTCCTTGCGCCAGACGACCTTGCCGGTCTTCTGGTCGAGCGCGACGAGCTTGGCGTCGAGCGTGCCGAAATAGACCTTGTCCTTGTAGAGCGCGGCGCCGCGGTTCACCACGTCGCAGCAGGGCAGGATGCCCTCGGGCAGGCGGGCGTTGTATTCCCACTTCTTCTCGCCGGTTCGCGCATCGACGGCGTAGAGGCGCGAATAGGAGCCGGTGACGTAGAGCACGCCGTCCTTGACCAGCGCCTGGCTCTCCTGGCCGCGCTGCTTCTCGCCACCGAAGGAGAACGACCAGGCCGGGACGAGGCCCTTGATGTTCTCACGGTTGAGCGTCTTGAGCGAGCTGAAGCGCTGTGCCTGCGGGCCGAGGCCGTAGGTGACGACGTCTTCGGGCGTCTTGGCGTCGTTGAGGATGTCCTGCTCGGTCACCTCGGCGATCGCGGGAAGGGCGAGGCCGACGCTGAGGGCGGCGAGCCCCACCGCCGCCAGGAACTGGTTCCGCATTCTCATCGGGCATGTCCTCCATCGTACCGGACCCGGTTTTCCGGGACCCGCGGGGCTTTGCCGTCCCGCAGAATCGGCGGGGCGCCCCTTGGATTCGGAGCGTAGAGCGCTTCTCAGGAAACGCTTATTGGCCATTGGTCGAAGGTCGGCGGAGCGCGTTCGCAGGACTTGTGCAAACAAGAGCAAATGCCGCCGCAAGCAACGGTGCACCGAGAGCATTCCCGGGCGAACTGACCCGCAGGTCGCATGGCGATCCGGCGCTCATCGCTCCGATGAGCGTGGAACGATTTCAATACCCTTGCGGCGGCGCGTAGGTGACGCCGTAGGTCGCGCAGATCGTCTTGAGGCGTCCCTCCTGCGCCAGGGCGGCGAGGGCGTCGCCGACCGCGTAGGCGAGGTCGCGGGAATCGCTGCGGACCGCGCCGCCGATCTCCCACCGCGTCCGCACGAGGCCGGGGATCGGCACCTCGACCACGGGGTTGTCCTCCCCCGCAACGCCGGCCGCGGCGAGCGCCGCCTCGATGCCGGCGCGGGTGCCGGCGAGGATCGGGGTCTCGCCCGCGAGATAGGCTTTCGCCGCCTCGTCGAAGCTGCGGAAATGCCGGACCTGGCCGCGGAAACGGCCGCCTTCGGCGTTCATCAGCAGGCTGTCGGAGGCGCTGGTGCCCTCGACCGCGACGGCGTTGCCCTCCAAGTCGCGCACGCCCTCGAAACCCTCGATCCGGCCGCGATGGTAGGCGAAGGCGAGGCGCTGCTCGAAATAGGGATTGGTCAGGAAGATCTGCTCGTTGCGGGTCGCGAGGATGCGGTCGTGGGGGACGTGCAGCATCAGGTCGGCGAGCGGCGTTCCCGCGAGATCGCCGCGCCACAGGTTGAGCCGGAAGTCGCCGTCGACGTTCTCGCCGGCATCCACCACCCGCAGGTCGAGCTTCAGCTTGAGCCGCTCGGCGATCGCCCGGGCGAGGTCCGCATCGATGCCGCGGGGGCCCGCCTGTGCCGCCTCGGAGAAGGGGCGGTTGTCGTCGTAGATCGCCACGCGCAGAACGCCGGAGGCCATCACCTCGTCGAAGGGACGCGCGAATACCGGCCCGATTGCGAACGCTCCGGCGACGGTCAGGCCCGCGAGGGCGGCGGCGAAGCCGCGGCGGGACAGGGCACGCATCGGCGACAGGTGTCCTACTCCTCGTGCTTCGACTCGATATAGGTGCGGATCGACCACAGGGCCTCCTGCGACAGCACGCCCTCGAAGGCCGGCATCTTCATCACGCCGTTGGTGGTCGCGCCGTGGCGGACGCGCTCGACGAAGTACTCGTCGCCCTCCTTGCCGAGCGGCAGGTAGCGCAGGTCCGGGGCCAGCCCGCCCGAGATCACCTGCAGGCCGTGGCAGCGGGCGCAGTTCTGGTTGAAGCCGGAATCGCCGATGGCGATCGCCTTGGCGTCGCCGCGATAGGGGTTCTCCTCGCGCCACGTCTCGCCCAGCGGCGCGAGGCCGGTGGTGTCGACGGGCTGCGGCTGCACGTCGCCGTGGCCGAGGGCGGCGGACACGGACAGGACAAGGCCGACGGCAAGAAGCCCGCCCTTGAGGGGTGCAGCCTTCATTCTCATTCCTCCCATTCTTAGGCTCATTCTTAGGAAGGACGGTTAGCAAGCGGGCCCGGCCGAACCCATTGTGCTTTGGTACGGGGCCGGGAGGGCGGTGAGCGGCAGCCGCCGCTAGCACCTTGGTCCAATACCGGCAGCGCCCCGTTCGCCGGTATCACTCGTCCAACAACAATCGGGAGGCGAGCAGGGCGCGATGCTGGCGCGGCTCGGGACACGGCAAGGCGGCCCTCTCCGGGTGACGCCGCCGCGGCGCAGGACGCGCCGCGTCGGCCTGATCCTGCTCGGTCTGCTGGCCCTCCCGGCGCAGGCCGAGCCGCTGGCGATCCACTATCTCGAGCGGCGCATCGAGCGCCCGACGCCCCTCAACAACGAAGACCCGATCCCCGACGACGAGGGGCTGAAGGGCGCCGAACTCGGGCTGAAGGATTCGAACGCCACCGGCCGCTTCGTCGCCCTGAATTTCACCCTCGACAGCCGCGTCGTCGAACCCGGTGAGGATCTTCGCGCCGCGTTCCGCGCCCTCGGCGAGCGGCCCCGCTTCGTCGTGCTGAACGCGCCCGCCGAGGACGTGCTGGCGCTCGCCGACATGCCCGAGGCCAAGGGCACCGTGTTCCTCAATGTCGGCGCGCCGGATTCACGCCTGCGCGAGGCCGATTGCCGGCCGCGCCTGCTCCACGTTCTGCCTTCGCGGGCGATGCTCGCCGATGCGCTGGTGCAGTTCCTCGCCTACAAGCGCTGGACCCGCATCCTGCTGCTCTCCGGCCCGGCTCCGGCGGATGCCCTCTATGCCGAGGCCCTGAAGACGAGCGCCAAGAAGTTCGGCGCGCGGATCGTCGCCGAATCCCGCTTCGACCCGCAGGGGGGCGACACCCGCGACACGGCGCTGCGCGAATTCGTGCTGCCCACCCGCGGTCCCGAGCACGACGTGGTCGCGGTCGCCGACGAGGCCGGGGCGTTCGGGGCGAACCTCGTCTACAACACCGCCGCGGCGCGTCCGGTCATCGGCACGCAGGGGCTCACGCCGGCCGCCTGGGGCCGCCCGGTCGAGGCCTGGGCGGCGGTGCAGCTCCAGAGCCGGTTCCGCCGCCTCGCCGGCCGGGCGATGCGCCCGATCGATTATGCCGGCTGGATGGCGGTGCACGCGCTCGGCGAGGCGGCGGTCCAGGCGCGCAGCACCGATTCCGACACCGTGGCGGCACTCGTGCTCTCGCCGCGCTTCGAGGTCGGCGGCTTCAAGGGGCGGCCCCTGAGCTTCCGCGCCTGGGACGGACAATTGCGACAGCCCGTCTTCCTGCTCTGGCCGGGCGCGGTGACCGCCACCGCTCCGATCGAAGGCTTCCTGCATCACCGCACCGAACTCGACACGCTCGGCCCCGACGAGCCGGAGAGCGCGTGCCGGGCCTTTCGGAAGCCGGGCTGATGCGCGTGCCGTCCGCTGACGCCGTAACCGAGAGTGGGACCCGCCTCATGAACCGCGCTGCGACCGCACGCCTCCTCCTCTGCGCCGGCCTGCTCGGTCTCGCCGGATCGGCAAAGTCGCAGGAAATCTTCGTCTCGAACGAACGCGACAACACCGTCTCGGTGATCGACGGAGCAACCCTCGAGGTCACGCGCAGCTTCCCCGTCGGCCGGCGCCCCCGCGGGCTCACCTTCTCGCGCGACGGCCGGACGCTCTATGTCTGCGCCAGCGATTCCGACGCGGTGCAGGTGATCGACCCCGATACGGGCGCGCTGCGCCACAACCTGCCCTCCGGCGAGGACCCCGAGCAGTTCGCGCTGGCCCCCGACGACCGCACCCTGTTCATCGCCAACGAGGAGAACGCCACCACCACCGTGGTGGACGCGCAGACGCGAAAAGTGCTGGCCCAGATCGATGTCGGCATCGAGCCCGAGGGCATGGCGGTGAGCCCGGACGGGAAGACCGCCGTCACCACCTCCGAGACCACCAACATGGTCCACTGGATCGACGTGCCGACGCTCACTGCCACCGACGCGACCCCGGTGGGCCAGCGCCCGCGCGCCGCCGCCTTCTCCGCGGACGGGCGGATGCTGTGGGCCTCCTCCGAGATCGGCGGCACGGTCGCGGTGATCGACGCCGCCACCCGCAAGGTGGTCGAGACCATCGAATTCGCGGTGAAGGGCATCGCCGCCGACCGGCTCCAGCCCGTGGGCATCACCCTGACCCGGGACGGACGCTTCGCCTTCGTCGCGCTCGGCCCCTCCGACCGGGTCGCGGTGATCGACGCCAAGACCTACAAGGTCGTGAATTACATCCTCGTCGGCCGACGGGTCTGGCAGCTCGCGATGACGCCCGACGAATCGCGGCTCTTCACCACAAACGGCGTGTCGGGCGACGTCACCGTGATCGACGTGGCGACCCAGCGCCCGATCCGCAGCGTCAAGGTCGGCCGCTTCCCCTGGGGCGTCGCCGTGCGCCCCGCTTCCGGCACGCCCGAGCGGTCGGCGGGCGCCGCCCCGTGATGGCGGCTCGACGCGCCACGGACCTCCTGCGGCCGGCACTCCTCGCGCTTCTCGCCCTGCTCCTGGCCGTCCCGCTCGCCGCGGCGGGCACGCTCGACCGGGCCGGAATGGAACGCTACTTCCCCGCACCGCTGGTGGTCGGCGAGCGCGACGCGACGCTGCCGGTCTGGCCGATCCTGAAGCAGGAGGCCGGCAGCTACGAAGTCTTCGCCTATGCCTTCGAGTCGATCGACCTCGCACCGATCCCCGGCTTCGGCGGCACGCCGCCCGATCTCCTGGTGGCGCTCGCCCCCGACGGGACCTTCCGCGACGTGCGGGTCGTCTCCCATCACGAGCCGGTCTTCCTCGAAGGTCTCGGCTCGGAACCGCTCTTCGCCTTCGTCGAGCAATATGTCGGGATGTCGGCCCGCCGCCCGATCCGGGTCGGGCGCCCGAACGCCCGCGGCTCGGGCGCCGCGCCCCAGACCACGGTCGACGGCATCTCGATGGCCACGGCCTCGACCCGGGTCATCAACGAATCGATCCTCGCCGCCTCCCTCGCCGTGGCCCGGGCGAAGCTCGGCTTCGGGGCCGCCAATGTCGGGTTGAAGGTCGAGGCGCGTCCCGATACCGGCGAAACCCCGACGGTGGCCGAGCTGACCGCGCGGGGCTGGCTCCGGCGCCTCACCGTCAGCAACGAACGGGCCGAGACCGCCTTCCGCGACGCGGGCGTGGCGGGCGCCGGTGACGGACCGGCCGCGGCGCCGCTGATCGATCTGACCTTCGCCTATCTCAACGTGCCGGCGATCGGCCGGACCCTGCTCGGGGCCGAGCGTTTCGCCGCGCTGACCCGCGAACTCGGCCCCGGCGACCATGCCGTGATGGTGGTGAGCCACGGTCCCGAGACCCCCCTCGGCGAGGATTTCGTGCTGGGCTCGATCCCCGACCGGCTGACGGTGACGCAAGGGGGCCTCGCCGTGAACGCCCGGGACATGGCGATCGAGCGGCGCGGCGCCGCGCCCGCCCTGCCGGACGGAGCCTGGACGATCCTGCGGATCACGGGCGCGGCGGGCTTCGACCCCTCCGCCCCCTGGACCCTGACGACGAAGCTCGTGCGCGAGCGCGGCCAGATCTTCCCGGAAAAGATCGCCCGCGAGTTCTCCGCCGATTACGCGCTGCCCGCCGATCTCTTCGTCCGCGAGGCGGCGGAGGCGGGACCGAGCTGGACCGATCCGTGGCGGGCGCGCGGCGTCGAACTCGGCATGATCGCGCTGGCGCTGGCCGGGCTGGTGCCGGTGCTGGCGCGCCAGCGCGGGCTCGTGGCCGACCGGCGCCGCTTCCCCATGTTCCGGCTCGCCTACCTTGCCTTCACGCTCCTCTTCATCGGCTGGTACGCGCAGGCGCAGCTCTCCATCGTCACCCTGGTCGGCCTCGTGCGCGCCGCCACCGTGACGCACGACCTCGCCTTCCTGCTCTACGACCCGCCCTCGCTGCTGCTCTGGGCCTTCGTGATCGCCACGCTCTTCGTCTGGGGCCGGGGCACCTTCTGCGGCTGGCTCTGCCCCTTCGGCGCATTGCAGGAATTCGTCGCGTGGTTGGCCAAGCCCCTGCGCATCCGTCAGGTCACGGTACCGCCGCGGCTCGACCATACCCTGCGGCTGGCGAAATACGTGGTGCTGGCCGGCATCCTTGTCGCGGCGGCGACAGGCTCGCCGCTCGCCGACAGCCTGTCCGAGGCCGAGCCGTTCAAGACCGCAATCACCCTGTATTTCGTCCGTGCCTGGCCGTTCGTCGCCTACGCGCTCGGCCTGCTCGTCCTCAACCTCTTCGTCTACAAGGGGTTCTGCCGATACCTGTGCCCGCTCGGCGCGAGTCTGGCCGTCCTCGGCCGGCTGCGGCTGCTCGATTGGATACCCCGGCGGGCCGAATGCGGCAGCCCGTGCCAGCTCTGCAAGGTGCGCTGCCGCTACGGCGCGATCCGCGCTGACGGCCGCATCGACTATCCCGAGTGCTTCCAGTGCATGGATTGCGTCACGATCATCCACGATCCCGGGCAATGCGTGCCGGAGGTCGTCGCGCGCCGCCGCGGACGGCGGATCGCGCTGCAGCCGGTCGCGGCGGAGTGAGGCCGTGCCGATGACGCCCCCTCCGTCCCGGCGCCGCGCCCTCCTCGGCATGGCCGGGCTCGCCGGCCTCGCGGCCCTGAGCGGCCCCGCCGCCTTCCGGACGCTCGCGGCCGCGCGGGGCCTCGCGACCCGCACCCGCGCCGGCCTCGCCTTCGGCACCACCGTCGCGCTCACCGCCGCCGGCACCGACCCGGCCGCGCTCGACGCCGGCCTCGCTGACGGGTTTGCCGCCATGCGCGCGGTCGAGGCCGCCGGGAGCCTGTTTCGCGCCGACAGCGCCCTGTCGCGCCTCAACCGCGAGGGGCGGCTCGACGCGCCGCCGGCCGACCTCGTGGCGATGCTGCGCTTCGCCCTCGACCTCGCGGAGCGGACGGACGGGGCCTTCGATCCCACCGTGCAGCCGCTCTGGCCGGTCTGGTCGGATTTTTCCGCACGCGGCGAGAGGCCGGATCCGAGCGCCCTGCGCGACGCGCTCGCCCGGATCGGCTGGCGCCGGGTCGCGCTCACGCCGGAGCGGATCGTTCTGGAGCCTGGCACGGCGCTGACGCTGAACGCCCTGATCCAGGGCCACGCCGCCGACCGGGTCATGGCGGCCCTGCGCGCACAGGGCATCGCGGACGCCTTCGTCGATACCGGCGAGTTCGGCGCCATCGGCGCCCATCCCGACGGTGCGCCGTGGCAGCTCGGCATCGCCGATCCGCGCCGACCGGAGGCATTGTCGGCGGTGATCGCCCCGTTCTCGGGCTTCGCCGCGACGTCGGGCGATTACGGCATGAGCTTCTCACCCGATCGGGCCGACCACCACATCTTCGATCCCGCCACCGGACGCTCTCCGCGCGGCCTCGCCTCCGTGACCGTCACCGCCGGAACCGGCCTCGTCGCCGACGGCCTGTCGACGGCCTGCATGGTGCTCGGGTCCGAGGAAGGGGGCCGGCTCGTGGCCGGGTGGCCGGGCTGTACCGTCCGCTTCACCGGCAAGACCTGATTCCGAGCCCCGCTGATGTGGCCATTCCGATCCCGTCCCCGCCGGCTGCGTCCGGCAACCGGCCACCGCGTGGGCTCCGGCCGGGGTCTGCGCCGCCTCGCCCGCATCGGCCTCGCGGCTGCCGCGGCGCTCCCGGCCCTCCAGGCCGCCGGGGGCGCGCGGCCCGAACAAACGGCCGCGGTCGCCCTCGTCGTCTCCGTCGACGTGTCGCAATCGGTCGATGACAGCCGCTTCCGCCTGCAGATGGAGGGCATCGCGGAGGCGCTCGAGGATCCCGGCGTGATCGCGGCGATGACCGGCCATCCCGGCGGCACCCTGTTCGCGATGGTCACCTGGGCCGACCGCGCGGGCCTGGCCCTGGGCTGGCGGCGGATCGCCACCCGCGCCGACGCCCTGGCGACCGCGGCCCAGGTCCGCGCCACACCGCGGCAGTCGGGCGAATTCACCTGCCTCGGCCAGATGTTCCGCACCGTCACGGCCAGCGTGATCCCGGCCCTGCCGGTGCCGGCCGAGCGGATCGTCGTGGACGTCTCGGGCGACGGCATCGACAACTGCACCGATCCGGACGATCTCGAGGCCGAGCGGACGGCGCTGCTCGCCACCGGGGCCACGATCAACGGCCTGCCGATCCTGGTACCGGGCGAGAACGACGTGGTCGGCGCCGGTGCCTACCGGGCCCCCGGCTACGGGCTGCGCGCCACGCCGCTGCCGCAGGAGCGGACGGATCTGGCGCAGTGGTACGGAGCCCACGTCGTCGCCGGGCCCGGCGCCTTCCTGCTGAAGGCAGCGGGATACGGCGATTTCTCGCGCGCCCTGCGGCGGAAATTCGTGATCGAGGTCAGCGGCCTCGCGGCCGGCAAGCGCGAGGAGTGACGGCACACGTTGCCGGGCGGGTCAAACCGCGCAATCCGATCGGACAATGGAAAAACCCGCCGGATCGATGATCGGGCGGGTGAACATGGATGGCTGGGGGACCTGGATTCGAACCAGGACTAGCGGAGTCAGAGTCCGCGGTTCTACCGTTAAACTATCCCCCACCGGAGCCCTTGCATCGCAGGCCGGATCGGCCGGATGCGAACGGGGAACCATCTGCCGGATCCCCGCGCTCGGTGCTGGCGTCAGATAGGCTGTGAGGCGCGCCGCGTCAACACGGATGAGAGCGGGATTGTCGGAGTGCGGCCAAGTTGCCACGCTGACCCGGGGGCGAGACTCTCCGGCAAGGATGCCCGCACTCCGGCAGCGCGGCGGCGCCAATCCGGAGAGGGCTGCGTTCGGAGCGCGGTCCGACGGAGCGGAACCCGTCTCGTCGAGGGGCCGGCGCGTGGACCCGAGGCGCGGGAGGCTCCGGCCTGAGGCGATCCGGTCGGATACGGCCCTAGGAGGGGTGCCGGTGGCCGGCTTCGGCCGGGATAAGCGCTTCCTCCGGCGGAGCGGAGGGGGCGGGGCGGGGGGCCGGGCCCAGCGCCAGCGTCTCGGCGATCACGTAACGGGCCAGCGCGTCGAAGGTGTAGACCCGTGTCACCAGGGCCTGCGCCGCGGCGGTCATCCGATCGACCGCCGCGTCGTCGGTGCGCAGCAGGCTGTCGAGGGCGCGCTCCAGATCCTCCTGCGGATCGAGGTAGAATCCCTCGCGGCCGTGCAGGAAGGGTTCGATGCCGGTCAACGGGCGGGTGTCGAAGATCGGCACGCTGCCCAAAGCCGCCACCTCGTAGTGCCGGTAGCAATCCCAGCCGACACCGCCCGGCGACAGGCAGAACCGGCTCCGGGTGATCGCGTCGGCGAAGGCCTCCCGGCTCAGGCGATGGGTCGGCGCGTGGACGCGCCAGCCGCGGGTAGCGAGCCGCGGCAGGATGCCGGCCAGGGTTTCGCGGAAGGCGATCCCCTGCGCCGAGCCGGCATAGAACAGATCATAGCGGCGCGCGGAGGCCGGGACCGGCGGCTTCAGCGCCGCGGCCTCGATTCCGAGGGCGAAGGGGCGCAGCTTGGCCCGGAGGGCGAGGCAGGCGGGGTCCTGCCGGGCATGGCCGGCGCAGGCGCCGCGGGGCAGCACCGTCTCGAGGGTGTTCCACGGGTTGGCGGCGAGTTCGCGCTTGAAGAACAGGTCGCAGCGCCGGAGGAAGGACCGGTCGCGCGGGTGGATCGTGAGATGGTCGGTGACGTCGAGGATCGCGAGCCGGACGCGGGGCCCCCGGGCGGCGAACAGAACGAGCCCGCGGAAGGCGAGTCCGAGCAGGCTCAGGGCCGCGTGGACGGGCATCGCGCGCCCGGCGCTGTTCACGGGGCCGACGCAGCGGGCCACGACGATGTCGTAGTCCTGGACGAGACAGGCATGGCCGATGCCGGCGACCCGGCGCGCCAGCCTCAGCACCCGCGCGGCCAAGCTGCCGGACCGCGGCGCGCGCGTGCGGACATCGGCCCAGCGCAGCCGGGTGTCGAGGAACGTCGTGCGCTCGGGAAAAGCGTTGGTCACGAGCGGCATCAGGCCGAACTCGAGGATCCGCGGCGGATCGGGCCGGGCCTCCGACGGCGCCTCCGACGCCTTCGACGTCGGGCGGGAGCGGTCGTTCAACGTCTCCATGACGGCTCCGTGGCGGCTGCGGGGCCGCGCCTGCGACGGCCCCCGCCCTTCCGGCGGGATCGAGGGGAGCCCGTGCGGGACATCAGAAATGAGCGTGGGGCTGAAGCTTCAGCCGGCTGCGGCCGAGATCGAGCTGCTTGCTGACGAGCCAGTCCGGGTTGCGGGCGTTGAAGTAGCCCTTCAGCGCGTAGCGCCAGAACCGCTCCTCCGCGCGGGAGGACGGCCCGTGCACGGCTTTCACGCGGGCGACTTCACCCAGCGCCCGCGCCTTGTGGGCGAGGTTGGCGCTGTTGTTCTGCCCCGTGCGGCGGAAGCAGGCCACCGGGCGGCCGACGCGGGCATAGGGCTCCCGCGCCAGGGCCCGGCAGAACATCTCGTAGTCGCCGCAATCCTTGAAGGCGTGATCGAACCCGCCGAGTTCGGCGTAGAAGTCGCGCGAGATGTAGGTCGCCATGTGCATCACCGGGTTCCAGCCGAGGCACACGAGCATGCGCGGCGTCATCCAGTTCGGCGGGGCCGCGAGCCCGCCCAGGCCCCGGCCGCGCCCGTCGATCCAGCGGATGCCGCCGACGACCCAGCGCCGACGGCTGCCCCGGTAGGCCGCGACCACGGCCTCCAGGCCGCCCGGGAGCAGCACGTCGTCGGCGCCGAGAAAGCCGAGCAGCTCGCCGGACGCGGCGAAGGAGCCCTTGTTGATCGCGTCGAAAATGCCGCGATCCTTGCCCTGGAGCACCGTGGCGCCGAGGCTTCGGGCGAGTTCCACGGTGCCGTCGGTGCTGCCCGCATCGACGATCATGTGCTCGACCTCGATGCCGTTGCGGGCGCTGGCGCGCGAGGATTCGATGCATTCGCGCAGGTATTCGACGCCGTTGAGCGTCGGCGTGACCACGGACACCTTCATGGCCGTCTTCCTCGTTCTGGCTCGTTTCTGATTTCGATCGCACAAAGGGCGTAGAAGGGACGCAGGGAGGAGCGCCCTCGGGAGGGCGCGCAGGCGCATCCGCAGCAGCATCCGCACGCGCATAGGGTCCCGCGCGCGAGATCTTGGGGACGGACGGCGCCGGGGCCCTTGCGGCGCCGCGCGAGCGTCAGGCGACGGCCGCCAGAGCGCCCGACGACAGGGCGTTGGAGGAGAAGCTGTCGCGGCCGCCGACCAGGGGGAGGGGCGGGACGAGGCCCCCGAACCGCTCGGTGGGGACGCTGCCGTTGCTGACGATGCCCTTGTTCATCGCCCAGACCGCGGCCTGCGTCCGGTTCTTCACCCGGACCTTGCGCAGGATCGCCTTGACGTGGACCTTCACCGTGGCTTCCGCAATGTCGAGATTGCGGGCGATGACCTTGTTGGACTCGCCGAGTGCGAGGCCTTCGAGGATGTTGACCTCGCGGCTCGACAGGGAGGAGAGCGAGGTTCCGTCCGCACGCTGGAGTCCGGTGAGCGCGGCGACCGGGCCGGGGGCCCGCACCGGCTCGGCCGCGAGGCACAGGCGTCCGAGGAAGCTCATCGGCAGCACCGCGCAATCGGCGATCACCACCTCCAGGGTCTTGAGAAGATCGGCTGGGGAAACGTCCTCGGTCAGATAGGCCGAGGCCCCGAGCTGAAGGCTGCGTAACATCAGCCCTTCGGTGTCGCGCAGCGCGAGCGCGACGATCCGGACCTCGGGCAGCGCCTCGGCGACCTGCCCGATCATGCCCGCCGCCTCCTCGTCGATGACCACCAGCGCCAAGCGTGCCGCCGCGAGCCCCGACTCCAAACCCGACAGGTGCAGCGCAGGGCTGGCTGCGACCTGCCGTACCGTGAAGCGCGTACCGGACAGAAGCGCAACCAAGCTCTCTCTGACCATGCGATTGTCGCTGACAATCAGCGTGTCGATATGTTCCATCGGAGCTACTCCCCTCATCTGCCGACAACCTCCCGCGCCCGATACTCCCGACCGCCACGTTCTATTCGGGTCGTTCGCACAGTCATATTGTGCGCCGCAGGATGTTAGGCACAAATTAACTAGACCGAATGGAAGCTTTCCTGTCATGTCAGAAAAAACTTGGACACCCCAACAGGACCTATCCCATTGGTACTAGACTTGACCCTTCAGGATGGTCGGCGCCAGGAGAGCAGCCTCTGTGCGATTTCTGACTCCGAGCATTCGGATCACGGCGGAGACATGAATCTTCACCGTTGCCTCGGCGATGCTCAGGGCCGCCGCGATCTCTCGATTGGATAAGCCCTTGCCGATCAGGGCCAGAACCTCGCGCTGACGAAGAGTCAGTCCGAACGTCCGCGTTCCGCGCTCGGGCTGGCGCATCGCCGGCGCGGCGGCCGTCGGCTTCACGGCGAGGATGGCGTCGGGGGCGTAGAGCCGGCCCTCGAGGGTCGTGCGGATCGCCTCGAGCATCTCCTCGTGGCGCTGCCGCCGGAGAACCAAGCCGTGGAAGCCGAGGCTCAAGGCGTCCTGAAACAGGTCGGCCGAGGCATGGGGGACGACGAGCAGGAGGCGCACGGCTCCGGCCGCACGCTTCAGCGCGGCCAGATAAGTCGGATCACCAGCGGGAAGGAGACGCGACCCGACGATGACGAGGTCGGTCTTCAGTGGAGATCTGAGAGCGTTGATCAGATCGGAGGGGTTGGAGACTTCGACGACAACGCCACTGAGATTCGATTCCAGACTCCTGCGCAGCACAGTGCGGAAGCTTTTCTGCTCATCTGCGATGATGATCCGCAACATAACCGCGCATATACTCCCAATTTGGGCGACATCGCTCCAGACCGCTTCGTGACAAGGCGATGTCTGCCGGAATCATTGCACGGAGCATTCATCGAAGTCTTCGACACACGAGCAACCCGCCAATGCGACAATGCGGGCAACGCGGATCAGACTACGATACTTCGATTATGTACTTTCGGGCGGCTTTGTTACCGCACCGCAGGATGCGAACCGGTTAATGCCTAGCATACAGGCCGCAGGCAACAAGTTACCCTCAAGAGATTACCCTATATAGGCGCAAATTATTTTGTACTATCGACTCAGCAGCGCATTCAGACGGCAACTTGCGATTGGCCTCCGGTCATCGATTGAATACGACCTTCGGACTATCAACAATTAGGTATCCGCGAACCTCTTTTGTTATATACCGCGCTGCAGCGGAAGCCTATCCTACAATCCTACGGTGGCTCGGGCGGAATTGATCTGATGCTCCGATTATAACTCGGATGGATCATCCTGCCACGGTTGCCGAAGGTGAGGGGGGCGTCGATGTCTTCAGTAATCGCGGCAGCCGACTTCGATTCGACCAAGATGCCGGCGTGCGCACGAGCACGCCGAAATCGCCCCGAACCTGTTTTAATGAGTCCCTCATATGATAGAACGACGCAGTTAAGTGTGCGAAGCCGCTGACGCGTCGAGGGCCTCCGTCGATGGATCAGGGCGTGGCAACGACGGCGGCTCGTCCGTCTCCGCTGACGGTGGAGGCGGAACGGGCTCTGGAAGCGGTCGGCGATCCAATCCTGATCGTTGCCCGGTCCGGATCCGTCGCCTACGCCAACGCACCCGCCCGCCAACTCCTGACGCAGGTGGATTCCGCCCGGCTCCACATCGCCGGCAAGGCGTCGACGGCGTTCCTGACCCGGGCCAGGGCGACGCGGACGCCGGTGCCCGGCGTGATCGCGCTCAAGCGGGGCACAGGGGTGCGGCGCTACCGCTGCCACGGCTGCCGCCTGAACCGGGAGAGCATCGATCCGCTGGTCCTGCTGCGGCTGCTGCCCGCGCGCGACACGCGCTTCAACCTTCTGGCGAGCGAGGCGGTCAGGCTGCGGCGTGAACTCGCCGAGCGGGAGCGCTATCAGCAGCGCCTGCAGACGCTGCTGTGCGAGCGCGACCTGCTGCTCGCGAACCTGCGCAGCACCGCGCAGGCCCGCGCCCGGGCCGAGCGCGACCGGGACGCGGTCCTGGCCCGACTCTACCGGGCGCATCAGGCGGAGCGGGAATGCCTCGCCCGCGAGCTGCACGACGAGGCCGGCCAGCAGCTTGCATGGCTGAAGCTCCGTCTCGACCGCCTGCGGCGCGCGCCCTCGCCGACGGAAGTCGAGGCGATGCTGAAGCAGGTCGATGCGATCTCCGCCAGCCTCCGGCAGGTGGTCCGGGAACTGCGCCCGGGCACCCTGACCGAACTCGGCCTCACCCTCGCCCTCGGCGGCTTGGTGCGCGAATGGTCCGACCAGAGCGGCATCGCCATCGAGTTCCAGCTTTCCGGAACACGGACGCCTCTGACGCCGGAGATCGAGGTGACGATCTTCCGGCTCGTCCAAGAGGCGCTCACCAATGTGGTGAAGCACGCGCAGGGGACGCGCCACGTCTCCGTGACCCTGCAATACGCGGAGGCCGGCGTCACCCTGGCGGTCGAGGACGACGGGCCCGGCTTAGCGGCCGAGGCCATGACGGAAGAGCATCGCGCGGAGAGCGGGTTCGGACTCACGGGCATGCGCGAGCGGCTGACGCTGCTCGGAGGGACGCTCGTGATCGAATCGTCTCCCGGCGGCGGGACCACGATTTTGGCACGTTTGCCGATGACGCCGATAACAGGGGGATGATGTGGGAACGGCGAAGACACGGATCAGGGTTGCCCTGATCGACGATCACCCGATTTTTAGAAGCGGTGTGCGCGGCTTGCTGGGAGAGACGGCCGGCATCGAGGTCGTCGGAGAGGCCAGCGACGGCCGGCACGCCCTCGACCTCGTGCATCGGACGCGCCCCGACGTCGTCGTCATGGACATCACCATGACCGGCCTGAGCGGCCTCGCGGTGGCGCGTGCGCTGCGCGAGGCGGGCTCCGCGGCGCACATCATCTTCCTCACGGTCAACGAGGATCTGGCCTTCGTCGACGAGGCGCTGAGCGCGGGCGCCCAAGGCTACGTCCTGAAGCGTTCCGCCGGCACCAGTCTGCTGGAGGCGATCGAGGCGGTTGTCTCCGGCGGTCGCTACATCGATGCCGAGATGCGCGCTCCGCCTGCTCCTGCCAGCCGCACGGAGGCCGGCCCACCCGTCCCCCAGCCCGGTGAGGAGGGCGGTCTCACCGCCCGGGAGCGCGAGGTGCTCCGGCTCATCGCCCTCGGCCTGACGATGAAGGAGGTCAGCCTCGCCATCTCGATCTCGGTGGCCTCGGTCGATACCTACAAGATCCGCGGCTGCAAGAAGCTCGGTCTCCGTTCCCGCGCCAGCATCGTCCGCTACGCCCTCGGACAGGGCTGGCTTGAGACCGAAAATAAGCGACTTTCGTCGGATCGGCCACCATCCTTGGTGTGACTTTTTCAAAAACACCGTTTCGTTCTCGACGCCTCCAGATCCGTTCGAAGCCGTCCATGACCCGATCATGCGCCCGATTCCGCTCTCGGTGCGCCATTTCAGCCGGGTTGCTGCTCAGTCGAGTTCTCGTGCCGCGCGCTCCAGCGCGCCCAGCAGCGGTTCGACCTGCCCCTGGCTCAGATCGTGGAAGCCGAGGGTCCGGCCCATCACGATGCCGAGCAGCGCGAAGAACAACGCCGCGCCGACGCCCGACGGCCCTTTCGCCGCATCGAATCGCGCCAGCCGCTCGGCCACGAAGGCACGATAATCGGCGAGCGCCTCCGGATTCTCGGCCGAGGCCAGGAGCAGGGCGCGGGTGAACTCGTCCTCCTCGCAATAACTGCGGCGCAGGTGCTCGATCATGCCGAGTGCCAGCCCCGCAGGCCCCGGCGGATGCTCCGCCTCGCAGGCGGCGATCCCGCTGCGCAGCTCCGCAAGCTTGCGGGCGACGAGGGCGAGGATCAGCGCGTCCTTCGAAGCGTAATGGTGCAGCACGCCGCCCTTGCTCAGACCCGCCTGTGCCGCCACCGCGTCGATGGTCAGCGCCCGCCCGCCGCCCCGGCGCAGCACCGCGCCCGCCGCGTCGAGAATCACTCCCGCACGGTCATCGCGCCGGCTGCGCGTCCTCTGCGACATGGTCGCCCCTGCTCCCTCACGCCGTCCAGGGCACCATAACCGGCACCTCGCCCTAAATCACTGCCATACATCGGCTTTCCGGCGGGACCGGAAAGGTCTTCCGAGGCAGGCGAGCTTAAAAACCGTCTGGACGGTCGGTACGATAGGCGATAAGCCTGCACGGCGAAAGCCACCCGGCCGGAATACGGCCGCACGCCTCGTCCCCGCCGCCCGGAAACTCGGCCGATGTCCCCAGGGCTCCGCTCCGTCCTCGCCGCCACGGTCGTCCTCTCGGCTCTCGTCGCGCCTGTCCTCGCGCGCGCGGCGCAGCCGGGGGAGGCACCGGCCGCGCCCGCCGTTCCGGAGGCGGAAGACCCCTCTCTCGTGCTGGTGCGGGTGGTGAAGGCGACGAAGGGGCCCGTCACCTCGGACGTGGTGCTCACCGGCGACATCCAGGCCCAGGCCCAGACCAACGTCGCCTTCCGCACCAACGGCAAGGTCGCCGAACGCCGGGTCGAGGTCGGCGATCACGTCGGCGCCGATCAGGTGCTCGCGGTGCTGGAGCCGCTGACCCAGCGGGCCAATCTCGACAATGCCCGCGCCGCCCTGGTCTCGGCGGAGGCGCAGCTCACCCAGGCCAAGGTGACCTTCGAGCGGCAGAAGCAGCTCATCAGCGGCGGCTATACCACGCGGCCCTCCTACGACAACGCCGAGCAGCAATTGCGCACCTCCCAGGCCGCAGTCGATTCGGCCAGGGCGGCGCTCGGCACCGCCGAGGAGCAGCTCTCCTACACCGAGCTGCGCGCGGGCGTGCCCGGCATCGTCATGAGCCGCACCTTCGAGGTGGGGCAGGTGGTGCAGGCGGGCCAGGCGGTCATGGTGCTGGCCCAGGACGGACCGCGCGACGCGGTGTTCAACGTCTACGAGGCGCTCACCGCCCATCCGCCCGGCGACAAGACGATCCACATCACGCTCCAATCCGATCCCGCCGTGGCGGCGACGGGCCATGTCCGCGAGATCTCGCCGACGGTGGATGCGGCGAGCGGCACGGTGCGGGTCAAGGTCGGGCTGGAGCGGACGCCGCCCGCGATGTCGCTCGGCGCCGTGGTGATCGGCCGGGGCCGCTTCGCCTCGCGCGAGGCGGTGGTGCTGCCCTGGTCGGCGCTCTACCGCTACGACGACCGCCCGGCGGTGTGGATCTACGACAGCGCCGCGCGAACGGTCTCGGTCCGCCGCATCGAGATCGACCGCTACGGCTTCGACGACATCGTGCTGAAGGCCGGCGTCGAGCCCGGCGAGACGGTGGTGACCGCCGGCATCCAGTTCCTGCGTCCCGGCCAGCGCGTGGCGCTGGCGGCGCAGGACGCCGGCCGGGCCCCCACGCAATCCGCGGCGGGGGAGGGCGGACGATGAGGCCGACGATGAGGCGGGTGCTTCGTGTCTGCGCCGTCGTTGCCGGCGCCGGTTCGCTCGCGGCCTGCCAGCCGTCGCAGGAGACGCCCGCGCCGCCGCCGGTGCGGCCGGTCCTGACCACCCTGGCGCAGCCCACCGACAGCGAGATCTTCGGCCCCTTCGCCGGCACGGTCGAGCCGCGCTACCAGTCGCAGCTCGGCTTCCAGATCGGCGGACGGGTGGTGGCGCGCGACGTCACCGTCGGCGACGTCGTGAAGAAGGGCGATCGCCTCGCCGCCCTCGATCCGATCGTGTCGCGGTTCGATCTCAGCCGCGCCGAGGCGGAACTCGCCGATGCCAAGGCCCAGGCCGAGAACGCGACGGCCACCGAGGCGCGCACGAGGCGGCTGATGGAGGGCGGCAACGTCACCCAGGCCCAGCTCGACGCGGCAGTGGCCCGGCGCGACACCGCCCAGGCCCGCCTCGCCCAGGCCGGGGCCAGCCTGCAGAAGGCCCGCGACCAGATCGGCTACACCGAGCTGCACGCCGATTTCGACGGGGTCGTCACCCAGCGCCTGGCCGAGATCGGGCAGGTGGTGAGTCCGGGGCAGGGGATCGTGGCGCTGGCCCGGCCCGAGACCCGCGAGGCGGTGGTCGACATCCCCGAGACCCTGGCCGGCGCCATGCCCAAGGACGGGCTGTTCACCGTCGTGCTCCAGAGCGCACCGGAGATCACCGCCCGCGGCCGGGTGCGCGAGGTCGCGCCCTTCGCCGAATCGGGCACCCGCACCCGGCGCGTCCGCCTCACCCTGGAGGAGCCGGGCCCCGCCTTCCGGCTCGGCGCCACCATCACCGTCGCGCTGGAGCGGCACACCGAGCGCCGCTTCGTCCTGCCCGCCACCGCGCTCCTCGATGCGGACGGGCGCCGCTCGGTCTGGATCGTGCCGGAGGCCGCTCAGCCGGGGGACGCGGAGGCGGGCGAGCGGCAGGTTGAGCGGCACGTCGCGCGCCGGGAGGTCACCCTCGACGGGGACGGGCCGGACCGGCACGGGCGCATCGCGGTGCGCACGGGGCTGAAACCCGGCGAGCGGGTGGTCGTGGCGGGCGTCCACTCCCTGCGCGACGGCCAGGCCGTCCGTCTGGCCGACGACCGGAACTGAGCCGGAAACCGGCAAGACAAGCTGCAAGGGTTTTCGCGCGTGAAGGACTTCAACCTCTCCGACTGGGCGCTCGGCCACCGTTCGCTGGTCTGGTTCCTGATGCTCGTCTGCCTGGTGGCCGGCGTGATGGCCTATTCCCGGCTCGGCCGCGAGGAGGATCCGCCCTTCGCCATCAAGACCATGGTGGTGCAGGCGAGCTGGCCCGGCGCCACGATCAAGGACACCCTCGATCAGGTCACCGACCGGATCGAGAAGGAACTCCAGCAGATCAACGCGCTCGATTACGTGCGCAGCTACACCACGCCGGGGCAGGCGACGGTCTTCGTGCAGTTCCGCGACACCACGAAGAAGGAGGAGATCCAGCCCGCCTTCTATCAGGTGCGAAAGCGGCTCGGCGACATCCAGCACACCTTTCCGCAAGGGGTGCAGGGCCCGAACTTCAACGACGAGTTCGGCGACGTCTACGGCAACGTCTACGCCTTCACCGCCGACGGCCTGACCCACCGGCAATTGCGCGATTACGTCGAGGGCGTGCGCACCGAGGTGCTCAAGGTGCCCAATATCGGCAAGACCCTGCTGATGGGGGTGCAGGGCGAGACGATCTATCTCGACTTCTCGACCCGCAAACTCGCGGGCTACGGCATCGACCTCCAGGCGCTGATCAAGGCGCTGCAATCGCAGAACGCGGTGGCCGCCTCCGGCGTGGTCCAGGCGGGCCCGGAACGGGTGTCGTTGCGGGTGAGCGGGCAGTTCACGTCCGAAGACTCGCTGCGCAACGTCAACCTGCGCTTCAACGACCGCTTCTTCCGCCTCGCCGACGTCGCCGAGATCTCCCGCGGCTACGAGGATCCGCCGGCCGCCCTGTTCCGCGTCGACGGCCAGCCGGCGATCGGGCTCGCCATCGCCATGCGCCCCAATGCCAACCTCCTGAAGTTCGGCGAGGATCTGAAGGAACGCATGCACGTCATCGAAGGCAAGCTGCCCATCGGCGTCGGCATCCACCTCGTCTCGGACCAGCCCAAGATCGTCGAGGAGGCGGTCGGCGGCTTCACCAAGGCACTGGTCGAGGCCGTCGTCATCGTGCTGGTGGTGAGCTTCGTCAGCCTGGGCCTGCGCGCCGGGCTCGTCGTCGCGGTCTCGATCCCGCTCGTGCTCGCCATCGTCTTCGTGGTCATGCAGATCATGGGCGTGACGCTGCAGCGCATCTCGCTCGGCGCGCTCATCATCGCGCTCGGCCTGCTGGTGGACGACGCGATGATCACCGTCGAGATGATGGTGGCCCGCCTCGAACTCGGCGACAACCTGAAGAAGGCGGCGACCTTCGCCTATACCTCCACCGCCTTCCCGATGCTCACCGGCACCCTGGTGACGGTGGCGGGCTTCCTGCCGATCGGCTTCAACGGCTCGTCGGCGGGCGAGTACACCTACTCGCTGTTCGTGGTGATCGCCGCCTCACTGCTGGTCTCCTGGGTGGTCGCGGTGCTGTTCGCGCCGCTTCTCGGCGTCACCATCCTGCCCAAGACCATGAAGCACCATTCGGAGAAGCAGGGCCTGTTCACCCGCGCCTTCATGGCGACCTTGCGCGTCGCGATGCGGCTGCGCTGGATCACGGTGATCGCCTGCGTGGTCCTGATGGGACTGGCGGTGGTCGGGATGGGCCACGTGCAGCAGCAGTTCTTCCCGTCCTCCGACCGCTCGGAGGTGCTCGTCGACCTGACCCTGCCGCAGAACGCGACCATCGCCGAGACGCGGGTGCAGATGGACCGCTTCGAGGCGAACCTGAAGGACGACCCCGATATCGAGCGCTGGTCCTCCTATGTCGGCCAGGGCGCAGTGCGCTTCTACCTGCCGCTCGACCAGCAACTCGCCAACGCCTTCTTCGGGCAGGTCGTGATCGTCACGAAGTCCCTGGAGGTGCGCGACGCGGTAATCAAGCGCCTGCAGCGGATCGGCCGGCGCGACTTCGTCGGCACCGATGTGCTGGTGCAGCCGCTCAACCTCGGCCCACCGGTCGGGCGTCCGATCCAGTACCGCCTCTCCGGACCGGACGTGCAGGAGGTGCGCCGCCTCGCGCTCACCCTCGCCGACGTGGTTGCCACCGACAGGCGGCTGGCGGTGCCCACCTTCGACTGGAACGAGCCCGGCAAGGTGCTGCGGGTCGAGATCCTTCAGGACAAGGCGCGCCAGCTCGGCGTCACCAGCCAGGACATCGCCGGCATCCTCAACGGCATCGTCGGCGGTCAGGCGATCACGCAGGTGCGCGATTCGATCTACCTCGTGAACGTGGTCGGCCGGGCCCGCACCGTCGAGCGCACCTCGCTCGACACGCTCCAGAGTCTCCAGGTCGCCCTCTCCAACGGCTCGGTCGTGCCGATCCTGGCATTTGCCAAGATCGACTACGACCTCGAGCAGCCGATCGTCTGGCGCCGTGACCGGGTGCCGACGGTGACCGTGCGCGCCACCATCAACGACGCGACCCAGCCGCCGACCGTCGTCGCCGCGCTCCAGCCCGCCATCGACGCCTACATCAAGGCGCTGCCGGAGGGCTACACGCTGGCGACCGGCGGCGCGGTCGAGGAGGCCGGCAAGGGCCAGGGGCCGATCGCCGCCGTGGTGCCGGTGATGCTGCTGGCCATGGCCTTCTTCCTGATGATCCAGCTCCAGAGCTTCCAGAAGCTCTTTCTGGTGTTCTCAGTCGCGCCCCTCGGCCTGATCGGCGTGGTGCCGGCCCTGCTGCTCTTCGACAAGCCGATGGGATTCGTGGCGATCCTCGGCATCCTGGCGCTGATCGGCATCATCGTGCGCAACGCCGTGATTCTGGTGAGCCAGATCGAGGAATGCGAGGCCGAGGGGTTGAGCCCCTGGGACGCCGTCGTGGAAGCCACCCGCCACCGCATGCGGCCGATCCTGCTCACCGCCGCGGCGGCGAGCCTCGGCCTGATCCCGATCGCCCGCGAGGTGTTCTGGGGCCCGATGGCCTATGCGATGATCGGCGGCATCCTGGCGGCGACCGCCCTGACGCTGCTGTTCCTGCCGGCCCTCTATGTCGGCTGGTACCGGATCAAGCCGCCGCCGCGCGGCACCGCGCCGCGCCCGGCCGCCGGCCACTGAGCGGCCGGTTACAGCGCCCGCAGGCGGGTGCGGCGGACGCGCACGGCGCATCCGCCACGCTCGCGATCCGCGTTCGTGAACAGACGACGAAGAGAATCGCCGAATGCCCTATGATGGTTTTCCGACCATCGGAGGAGGCGGATTCGGTGATCCCACCTGACCTATTATGCAGTTCGCGCGGGGATTCGCGTCCAGTACGCGCGTAAATGTACAATCTCTGCTCTGGTTGCATGGCGGGCCTGTGCGACCCTCCGCGACGCCAAATTCTCTTTGCGGATGTCAACCCATCCGCTAGGCACGTGCCGAACGCCGCGGCAAGGCGGCGGCCTCGATGTACCTTCAGGCGAGCCGGCTGCCCGCGATGACCACCGACCACGCCACGGCCAATTCCCACCCGCTCGAGCGCGACGCGCAGGTGGCCATGAGCCACCACGACGTCAGCCCCAACGACATCGCGCTCGGCGTGGTGATCGGGCGGGCCTCGGAATATTTCGACTTCTTCGTGTTCGGCATCGCCTCGGTGCTGGTGTTCCCGAAGGTGTTCTTCCCCTTCGCCGACCCGCTCAAGGGGACGCTCTACTCGTTCGCCATCTTCGCGCTCGCCTTCGTCGCCCGCCCGATCGGGTCGATCTTCTTCATGTGGGTCCACAAGCGGCACGGTCGCGGGGTGAAGCTCACCGCCGCCCTGTTCCTGCTCGGCGGCTCGACCGCGGCGATCAGCTTCCTGCCGAGCTACAACTCGATCGGCGCCGTCGCCATCGAGTTGCTCGCGGCGCTGCGCGTCGCGCAGGGCTTCGCGCTGGGCGGCGCCTGGGACGGCATGGCCTCGCTGCTCGCGCTCAACGCGCCGCGGGAGCGCCGCGGCTGGTATGCGATGATCCCGCAGCTCGGCGCGCCGATCGGCTTCATGGTGGCGAGCGCCCTGTTCGCCTTCTTCGTCGTCAACCTCACCGAGGCCGACTTCACCGATTGGGGCTGGCGCTTCCCGTTCTTCTGCGCCTTCACCATCAACGTGGTGGCCCTGTTCGCCCGCCTGCGCCTCGTCGCGACGCCGGAATTCACCCGGCTGCTCGACAAGGGCCGGCTGGAGCCCGTGAGCGTCGTCGACCTCGCCCGCCACCACGCCCTCGACGTGTGGATCGGCGCCTTCGTGCCGCTGGCGAGCTTTGCCCTGTTCCACCTCGTGACGATCTTCCCGATCGCGTGGCTCGCCCTGTCGAGCGAGCGCTCCGCCGGCGACTTCCTCATGGTGCAGTTCTCCGGCGCCCTGATCTGCGCCGGCGCGGTCGCCGCCTCCGGCCTGATCGCCGACCAGATCGGACGCCGCAACGTGCTGCTCATCAGCGCCGGGCTGATCGCCGTCTTCGCCTGCGGCAGCATCCTGGCGCCGCTGATCTTCGGCGAGAACGCCATCGGTCAGACGATCTACGTCAATATCGGCTTCATGCTGCTCGGCCTGTCCTACGGCCAGACCGCCGGCGCGGTGACGTCCCGGCTCGGGGCGCGCTACCGCTACACCGGCGCGGCGCTCACCTCCGACCTCGCCTGGCTGTTCGGCGCCGGGTTCGCCCCCCTCGTGGTGCTGTACCTCTCGACCGAATACGGCCTCGCCATGGTCGGCGTGTACCTGCTGTCCGGCGCGCTGGCGACGCTGCTCGCCCTCGCGCTCGACCGCTCCGAGATGCGCCAGATGTGATGTTTTCCTTTCGCCGGCGGGCCAAGCCCGCCGACGGAAGCCGAACCGTATCGTTGCCGTGCGGGCCAGAGACCCGCGCGGCCCTTGCGATGGAACGAAGATTCGTGGCCATGACCGCCGACCGTTCATTGAGAGCCCGTGCCGGGGCCGGCTCCGCGCGCCGGATCCTGCGGAGCCTTGTCCTGCTGCCGCTGTTCGGCCTTCTCGCCGGCTGCAACCTCGTGGTGATGCAGCCCTCCGGCGACATCGCCATGCAGCAGCGCAACCTCGTCCTCGCCTCGACGGGCCTGATGCTGCTCATCATCGTTCCGGTGATCGTGCTGACCCTGCTGTTCGCGTGGCGCTACCGCGCCTCGAACACCGCGGCCCGCCACGATCCCGACTGGGACCACTCGACCGGGCTCGAGGTGGTGATCTGGACCGCGCCGCTGATGATCATCATCGCGCTGGGTGCGCTGACCTGGATCAGCACCCACACCCTCGACCCGTTCCGGCCGCTCTCGCGCATCGAGCCCGGCAAGCCGGTCGCGGCGAATGTGAAGCCGCTGGAGGTGCAGGTCGTCGCCCTCGATTGGAAGTGGCTGTTCTTCTACCCCGAATACAACGTCGCCACCGTCAACGAGCTGGCCGCGCCGGTGAACCGGCCGATCCAGTTCAAGATCACCGCTTCCTCGGTGATGAACGCCTTCTACGTCCCCGCGCTCGCCGGCATGATCTACGCCATGCCGGGCATGCAGACGCAGCTCCACGCCGTGATCAACAAGGCCGGCGAGTATGAGGGCCTGTCCTCGCACTACAGCGGCAGCGGCTTCTCGCGCATGACGTTCAAGTTCCACGGGCTTGAGGGCGACGGCTTCGACCAGTGGGTTGCCAAAGTGAAGCAGCAGGGTTCGGACCTGACCCGCGATGCTTATCTTGAACTCGAGCGCCCGAGCGAGCGGGTGCCCGTCACCTACTATTCCTCGTTCGCCGACGGGCTCTTCGACAAGATCGTCGGCATGTGCGCCGTGCCCGGCAAGATGTGCATGCACGAGATGATGGCCATCGACGCCAAGGGCGGCGCCGGCAAGGAGAGCCGCGAGAACGCCGAGCGGCTCCAGTACGACAACCGCCACACGCAGCGCGGCGACGAGCCGCCGGGCGCGACGACGCCCGCCTCGCACCGCGCGCCCAAGAGCGAGTCGCCCGACGCCGACAAGACCCACGAGGGGAGTGGCCAAGGCCACTCCGCTCCCGACCAGACCAACAACTGATCCGTCGCCGCCTCAGGATTCACGGACGAGCCTCATTCCATGTTCGCAAACACGGACCTGCAGCACCTGCTGCTCGGGCGCCTCACCCTGGAGGACATCCCGTTCCACGAGCCGATCCTGCAAGTCACTTTCGCAGGCGTCGCCATCGGCGGGATCGCGGTGCTCGCCGCCATCACCTATTTCCGCTTCTGGGGCCCGCTCTGGCGCGACTGGCTGACCTCGGTCGACCACAAGAAGATCGGCATCATGTACGTGGTGCTCGCGCTCGTGATGCTGCTGCGCGGCTTCGCCGACGCGCTGCTGATGCGCTCGCAGCAGGCGATCGCCTTCGGCGCCAACGAGGGCTACCTGCCGCCGCACCACTACGATCAGATCTTCACCGCCCACGGCGTGATCATGATCTTCTTCGTGGCGATGCCCTTCGTCACCGGCCTGATGAACTACGTCGTGCCGCTGCAGATCGGCGCCCGCGACGTCGCCTTCCCATTCCTGAACAACTTCTCGTTCTGGATGACGGTCTCGGGCGCGGTCACGATCATGATCTCGCTGTTCGTCGGTGAGTTCGCCCGCACCGGCTGGCTCGCCTATCCGCCGCTCTCCGGTGCGGACATGAGTCCGGGGGTCGGCGTCGACTACTACATCTGGGGCCTGCAGATCGCGGGCATCGGCACGACGCTGTCCGGCATCAACCTCGTCGCGACCATCGTAAAGATGCGCGCGCCCGGCATGTCGATGATGAAGCTGCCGATCTTCACCTGGACCTCGCTGTGCACCAACGTGCTCATCGTGGCTGCCTTCCCGATCCTGGGCGCCGTTCTCGTGCTGCTGACGCTCGACCGCTACGTCGGCACGCACTTCTTCACGAACGACCTCGGCGGCAATCCGATGATGTACTTCAACCTCATCTGGATCTGGGGCCACCCGGAGGTCTACATCCTCATCCTGCCGGCCTTCGGCGTCTTCTCCGAGGTGACCTCCGCCTTCTGCGGCAAGCGCCTGTTCGGCTACACCTCGATGGTCTACGCGACCGTCGTCATCACGATCCTGTCCTACCTCGTGTGGCTGCACCACTTCTTCACGATGGGCTCGGGCGCCAGCGTGAACTCGTTCTTCGGCATCACGACGATGATCATCTCGATCCCGACGGGTGCGAAGATCTTCAACTGGCTGTTCACGATGTATCGCGGCCGCATCCGGTTCGACGTGCCGATGCTGTGGACCGTGAGCTTCATGGTCACCTTCGTCATCGGCGGCATGACCGGCGTGCTGCTCGCCGTGCCCCCGGCCGACTTCGTGCTGCACAACTCGCTGTTCCTGATCGCGCACTTCCACAACGTGATCATCGGCGGCGTGCTGTTCGGCATGTTCGCCGGCGTGAACTACTGGTTCCCGAAGGCCTTCGGCTTCCGCCTCGACGAGTTCTGGGGCAAGGTCAGCTTCTGGTTCTGGACCATCGGGTTCTACGTCGCCTTCATGCCGCTCTACGTGCTCGGCCTGATGGGCGTCACCCGCCGCGCCCAGCACTTCGACGATCCCTCGCTCCAGCCCTGGTTCGTCGTCGCCGCCATCGGCGCCGGCCTGATCGCGCTGGGCATCGGGGCGATGATCGTCCAGTTCGCGGTCTCGATCAAAAACCGCGAGAAGCTGCGCGACGTCACCGGCGATCCGTGGCAGGGCCGGACGCTGGAATGGGCCACCTCCTCGCCGCCGCCGGACTACAACTTCGCCTTCACGCCCGTGGTGCACGGCCTCGACGCGTGGTGGGAGATGAAGGCCCGCGGCTTCCAGCGCCCCATCTCGGGCTACAAGCCGATCCACATGCCCAAGAACACCGCCACCGGCGTGATCCTGGGCGCCATCAGCATCGCCTTCTCCTTCGCGATGATCTGGTACATCTGGTGGCTTGCCGCCCTGGCCTTCGTGGCGACCCTCGTCGTCGCGATCGGCCACACCTTCAACTACAACCGCGACTTCTACATCCCCGCTGACACGGTCGCCCGGACCGAGCAGCGGCGGACCGAGGCGCTGGCGGCGCGGGTCTGAGCAGCATCATGGCAACCCACGCGACCCACACCCTCGTCGGCGAACGGATGTCCGACGCCGACGCGCCGAACTTCCTCGATCTCGAGGGCGAGCATCACCCGGAAGGGAGCACGATGCTCGGCTTCTGGATCTACCTGATGAGCGACTGCCTCATCTTCGCGGTCCTGTTCGCCACCTACGCCGTGCTCGGCCGCAGCTACGCGGCCGGGCCCTCGCCCAAGGACCTGTTCGACCTGCCGATCGTGGCGGTGAACACGTCGATGCTGCTGTTCTCCTCCATCACCTACGGCTTCGCCATGCTGGCGATGGAGAAGGACGACCTGTCCAAGACCCAGCTGTGGCTCGCGGTCACCGGCCTGTTCGGCGCGGCCTTCGTCGGCCTCGAATTGTGGGAGTTCTCCCACCTGATCCACGAGGGCGCCACGCCGCAGCGCAGCGGCTTCCTGTCGGCGTTCTTCACCCTGGTCGGAACCCACGGCCTGCACGTCACCTTCGGCCTGATCTGGCTCGTCACGCTGATGGTCCAGACCCGGTGGAAGGGCCTGATCCCGGAGAACAAGCGCCGGCTGATGTGCCTGTCGATGTTCTGGCACTTCCTCGACGTCATCTGGATCGGCGTCTTCACCTTCGTGTACCTGATGGGAGTCCTGCAATGAGCGGGGCAGCGCACGCCGACGATCACGCCCACGGCCATGGCGGCCACGGGCAGGATGCTCACGGGCACGGCTCGTTCAAGGATTACGTGACGGGCTTCGTGCTCTCCGTCATCCTGACGGCGATCCCGTTCTGGCTGGTGATGGGCAACGTCATCGAGGACAAGGTCGTCACCGGCGTCGTCATCCTGGCGCTGGCCGTGGTGCAGATCGTGGTCCACATGATCTACTTCCTGCACATGAACACGAAGTCGGAGGGCGGCTGGACCTTCCTGGCGCTGATCTTCACGATCACCCTCGTGGTCATCACCCTGTGCGGGTCGATCTGGGTCATGCACCATCTCAACACCAACATGATGCCGATCTCGGCCGAGGAGATGCGTCACGCCCCCTGACGCGTCCCCGGACCGTGCATCCCCGAACCCCGCCGGCCCCGCGACGGGCCGGCGGCGCCCGTTGCTCGCCCGGATCGTGCTGGTCCTGGCGGGCCTCGCCCTGACCGGCGTGTTCCTCGGCCTCGGCACGTGGCAGGTCGAGCGCCGGGTCTGGAAGCTCGCCCTGATCGACCGGGTCGAGGCGCGCATCCACGCCGAGCCGGTCCCCGCGCCGGGGCCGGAAGAATGGGCCGGCCTCACCGCGGCTTCCGCCGAGTACCGCCGGGTCCGGCTGACCGGCCGCTTCGCCCACGACCGCGCCACGCTGGTCCAGGCCCTGAGCGAGCGCGGCGCCGGCTTCTGGGTGCTGGTGCCGCTCGTCACCGATCGCGGCTTCACCGTCCTCGTCAATCGCGGCTTCGTGCCCACGGAGGCGCGCGAGCGCTCCGCCCGCGCCGCCGGCGAGCCGGAGGGAGAGGTCACGCTCACCGGCCTGCTGCGCCTGTCCGAGCCCGGCGGCGGCTTCCTGCGCCGCAACGATCCGGCAGCCGACCGCTGGTACTCCCGCGACGTCGCCGCCATCGCCACGGCCCGCGGCATCGACGGCCCGACCGCGGTCGCCCCCTACTTCGTCGATGCCGACGGCGCCCCCAATCCCGGCGGCCTGCCGATGGGCGGGCTCACGGTGGTGGCGTTCCACAACAACCACCTCGTCTATGCGCTGACATGGTACGCGCTGGCTCTGATGACCGCCGGTGCCCTGATCTTCGTCCTCAGGCAGCCGTCCGCGGCGCGGTGAGCGCCGGCACGTCCGCGCTCAGGAAGATGTTTTTAATCCGCCGGCGTGAAATCCTTTTCGAAAACATTGCTTAGGTTATTATTCCGGCTGGGATCCGGCTGTAGACCGAATAGCGTCGCGAATCGCGCCTTCCATCCCGGAATGAGCGGAGCTGCTATGGAAGTCGCCCTCGGCAGAGCTGGGCCCGACGGCCTCGTCCGTCCCGACAGGGAGGAAGCCTCCCGCCGTGTCCCGCAGCCCCTCGCAACTCTCGTCGCGGCCATGGAGCGCACCCTCGCCACGCTGGCGGGGGAGGAGGGCGGGCGCAACGAACTGCATGCCCTGCGCAACATCCTCTCCGATCTCTGCGTGCTGACCGAGGAGACGCCGCCGATCCGGCGTGCCGTGGATCGCCTCGTCGCCGCCGGGGATCGCCTCGGCGAGTCGGTGGTCGCGCCGCGGGGTTACGAGCGCCGCTGGCGCGGTCCCCGGCTGGGCAAGGCACGCCAGGCGCTCGCCGCCCTCGAACGGGCGCTGGCCGGGGCGCGGCCGAGCCGGATCGCGGTGCGGCTCGACCGCGACTGGTGAGGAGCGGACCGCGCGTCCGGCCACTGCGCTGAGGGTGGGAGCGGCGGCCGGGAGCAGCGCGTACGGTCGCCCGAGAGTCGTCCGGGGGCAAAAACGGCCGAGCTTGGCGGGAACAGTTACGCCGGCCAACGGTTTGGGGACGCGGGCGACCAGCGCGCCGACCCCTTCGAGCCCCTGAATGGACAAGACCAGCCGCCCGGCCCACACGAGGCCGGTCCAGACATGGGCCGCCATGGCCGGCGCCGCCGCCCTGGCGGTCGCGGCGTGGTATCTCCTGCCGGTCGAGGAGGGGCTGCGGGCCTTCTCCGACTGGGCGAACGGCCTCGGCCCGTGGGGCCTCCTCGCCTTCGGCGTGCTGTTCTTCCTCGCCACCCTCCTCGTCGTGCCGGGCACGCCGCTCACCATCGCCGGAGCCGTGGCCTTCGGCTGGGCGGTGATGCCGGTGGTGCTGGTCTCCGCGACCCTGGGGTCCTGGCTCGCCTTCGTGGCGGCCCGCACGCTGCTGCGTGACCGGGTGCGCCGGCTGATCGAGCGCCGGCCCGCGCTCAACGCCACCGTCGAGGCGGTGGGCGACGGCGGCTGGCGGCTCATGACCCTGATGCGGCTCAGCCCCTTCGTGCCGTTCAACGCCCAGAACTACGTCCTCGGGGTGACGGATGTCCGCACCCCCGCCTATCTGGTCTCCACGGTGATCGGCATGCTGCCGGGGACGGTGGTCTGCGTCTATCTCGGCGTGATCGGCCGCCATGCCGGCAGCGACGAGCCGACCCACTGGATCACCCTGGGTCTCGGGCTGCTCGCCACCCTCGCGGCGGTGGAACTCACCCGGCGGCGGGTGCGGGCGAAGCTCGAGGGCGGAAGGGCCGGGGCCCGATGAGCGGCTCCGGTTCGGCACCGATCCGGCGGGGCCGGGCGACGCCCGCGCGAATGCTTAATCGGATGCCGGGGCGAGGGAACCCGCCGCCGTCAGGGCGCGATCGGTCGGAATGCGGATGAGGATGGATCTCGGAGTGGGTGAAGGATCGGCCGAGAGCTGGCTGCGGCCCGGGCTCACCTGCTGGCGCCGGGAGCGGGCGCGGCGGGCGGCGGTGCTGCACGACGGCGCCGCCTATTTCGCCGCTGCCCATGCCGCGCTCCTGCGGGCCCGGAAGAGCGTCACCCTGATCGGCTGGAGCTTCGACCCCCGCGCGCGTCTGCTGCCGGGGACGTCGCCCGATGCCGGGGAGACCCTGGCGGAACTGCTGCGGCGCCTGAAGGCCGAGCGGCCGAACCTCGCCATCCGCATCCTGATCTGGGACATGCCCTGGCCGATCTCGGCGGGCAACGACCACACGCCCGACAGCGTGCGCGCGAGCCTCGGGCCCGACATCGACTTCCGCATCGACGGGACGCTGCCCTTCGGCGCCTGCCAGCACCAGAAGATCCTGGTGATCGACGACGCGATCGCGTTCAGCGGCGGCAGCGACTTCGAAGTGAACCGCTGGGACACGCCGGCCCATCGCGACCGCGATCCCCGCCGCCGCCTGCCCTCCGGCGAGGACTACCCGCCCCGGCACGACGTGATGATGCTGGTCGACGGCTCCGCCGCGGGGGCGCTCGCGGAACTGGCCCGCGAGCGCTGGCGCCGCGCCACCGGCGAAACCTTTCCGCCCGCCGCGGCCGGCTCCGATCAGGATTCCGATCAGGATTCTGATCAGGATCCTTGGCCCCCCGCCCTCGCGCCCCATCTCACCGACGTGACGGTGGGCCTCGCCCGCACCGATCCGCCGCTCGCCGGGCGCCCGGCCGTCACGGAGAGCGCCGCGCTCTACCGCGCCTCGATCCGGGCGGCGGAGCGCTTCATCTATCTGGAGAACCAGTACCTGACCTCGCCGGTGGTGGCGGAGGCGCTCGCCGCCCGCCTCGCCGAGCCGGAGGGGCCGGAGATCGTCATCGTGCTGTCCGAGCGCAGCCCGAGCGGCTTCGACCGCCTGACCATGGACAGCGCCCGCCGCGGCCTGATCCGCCACTTGCGCCGCGCCGACCGGTTCGACCGCCTGCGGATCGTGGCGCCGCATACGGAGAAGCGCCGGCCGATCCTGGTCCACGCCAAGGTCGCGATCATCGACGAGCGCCTGATGCGGATCGGCTCGACCAACCTCAACAACCGCTCCTTCGGCTACGACACCGAGTGCGACCTCGCCGTCGAGGTGCCCGCGGGCGACACGGAGGCCCGTGCCGCCCTGCGCCGGCTGCTGATCCGGCTGCTCGCCCATCACGGCGGCTGCCCACCGGACGTGTTCGCTCAGGCCTTCGAGGCGCGCGGCTCCCTGCGGGCGGTGCTCGACGATCCCCGGCTGATGCCGGGCTCGCGGATCTGCCCGCTCATCCCCTCCCGCCGCGGCCCCGTGGCCCGCCTCGTTGAGGCGTTCCATCTCGGCGATCCGGCCAGCCCCGCCGATGCGTGGCGGCCCTGGCGCCGACGCAAGGCGATGCGCCGGGTCGCCGACGCCGCAGTCTCGGAAGCCGGCGCGTCGCCGCAAGGGGCAACCCTGGAGGTGTCATAAGTGCCCCTTCGAGCGTCCTCTTCCGGCAAACTCGTCGGTCCTCATGCTGAGGTGCCGCGCGAAAGCTCGGCCTCGAAGCCCGCCTGAACGGTCGATCCGAGGCACAGGTCTGCTTGGGGAAGCGCCGTGGCGTGCTTCGAGGCGGCTGGCGCAGCACCTCAGCATGAGGAGCGTTGTGGACGCCAGAATGCGCCGAGGGGGAGGGCCCAAGAAAGCGGACCAGAGCGGACCAGAGCGGCCCCACGAAGTCGGGCGATCGGTCCGCTAGCGGCGCCGTCGACCGAAGCTACCGGTCGAACACGGCCTGCAGCGCCGCCCGGTCCTTGCTCGCAGGCAGTGCTAGGAGGGTGAGGATGCGTGCCTTGTCCGGCGTGAGGTCGCCCGCGAACACCGCGCCAGCCTTGCGCAGGGTGTTGCCGCCGCCCTTGAAGCCGTAGACCGGGAGCGCACGGCCGTCATGGACCTTGGTCGCCACGATCACCGGCACGCCCTTGGCGATGACCTCGGCGATGGCATCGTGCATCTCGGCGTTGACGTTGCCCCAGCCATAGGCCTCGACGACGATCGCCTCGGCCCCGCTCTCGGCGGCGTGACGCACCTGGGAGCCGTCGGCGCCGGCATACATCGCCACGAGATCGACCCGCGGCAGGCGCTCGGGCAGCGGCAGGGTCTGGCGTCGCAGGGAGCGGCGGCCGAACACCACCCGGTCCTCGTCCACGTAGCCGAGGATGCCGGCCTCGCCCGAATTGAAGGTCTCGACGTTGCTGGTGTGGGTCTTGCGCACCTCCCGCGCCGCATTGATGCGGTGGTTGAGCGTCACCGTCACGCCCTGGCCCGCCGCGCCCTCCGCCAGGATCTGGCGCGCGGCGTTGAGGAGGTTGCGAGGGCCGTCGGCGTCGGCGTCCGAGGCGTTGCGCTGGGCGCCCACCAGCACCACCGGCTTGTCGCTCTTCAGGGTCAGATCGAGGAAATAGGCGGTCTGATCGAGAGTGTCGGTCCCGTGCAGGACGATCGCCCCGCGGATGCCCGGATCGGCGAGCAGCGCGTCGAGCCGGGCGGTCAGCGCCGGCCAGCGGTCCGGGCCCATATAGTCGCTCGGCACGTTGCTGAATTCGGTGACCTCGATGGTGGCGATGTCCTTGAGCTTCGGCACCGCCGCGACGAGATCCTCGCCGGACAGGGCCGGGACCGGCGCGTGGGTGTTGGGGTCGAGCTTCATCGCGATGGTGCCGCCGGTGGCGACCACGGCGATGCGCGGCGGCTCGGCCAGGGCCGGCGCGGATCGCGTCGCAGCTGTCAGCGCGATCAGGCCGGCGAGACCGAGAGCGGTCCGGTATCCAAGCGTCTTCGTCATCGCGCGGCGCATCCTCTCACCTGACACGGCCGGTCGTCCGTGCCGGCCCGGAGCAACCCTGCGCGCACCCACGCCGAGCCTCAAGCGGAGTCTCGGGCCGGCCCGATCCGGATCTCCGCCAGGACCGGCAAGTGGTCCGAGGCCAGCCGCGCGAGCGGGGTGTCCACGACCGTGATCCGATCGACCCTCACGCCCTCGCTCACGAAGACATGGTCGATGCGCAGCAGGGGCAAGCGGCTCGGGAAGCTCGCTGTGCCGCGCCGCCATCGGCGCTCGCCGGTGAGTCGGCGCGCATCGGTGAGGCGCCGGCCCAGCCGGCGGTAGGCCCGCGACCAACCGGTGGCGTTGAAGTCGCCGAGCAGCACCACCGGCTCGCGGCAGGCCGGGTCGCCGAGCCAGTCCGGCCCGAGCAGCGCCTCGGCTTGAGCGATCCGCTCCGCCCCGAGCAGCCCGAAATGGGTGGTGAGCACCTGAAGCCGCGCCGTGCCGACCGTGATCTCGGCCCAGAGCGCCCCCCGCGGCTCCAGGCCGGGGCGCCGGACGAGGCCGGGCAGGGCGTCCGCCCGGCGCAGCCGCGACGGCAGGTGGGTCAGCAGGGCATCGCCGTAGCGCTCCTCCTCGACATGGAGCGCCGGATGGAAGTGCGAGGACATGCCGACCAGCCGGGCGATCGCCTCGGCCTGATCCAGGCCGCCGGTGCGCGCGCGCCCGACATCCACCTCCTGGAGGGCGACGATGTCGGGCTCCAGCGCGGCGATCACCCGCGCGACCCGCTCCGGCGCGACCCGTCCGTCGGTGCCGCGGCAATGGCGGACGTTGTAGGTGAGGAGGCGCAAGGGCCGCGAGCCCGCCGGCTCCGGCGCACCCGCCGCGATGCCCGGCCGCTCGGCGACCTGCCCCCCGATGTCTTCCTCGACTGGCCCCTCGTGCACGTCCTCTCCCCCGGCCGGTGTGCGGCGCGTCCGTCGGCGAAGAGACGGAGAGGCGCGCGCCAACCGAACGCCGGGCCGGGCCAACCGATCCCTGACCGGGCCGGGCGCGATGCGGCCCGATCCCGCCCTGCGCCGTTTTCCTCTCGCGGCGGAACCGCACCGGGGATGACCTCTTTCGAAGAGGCGAGGCGATTGACGCCCCGCCGAGAGTGGGACCGGATGGACGACGATGCGGACGAGAGGGGCAGGGCCGTCATGAGGACCGAGGACGCCAGCGCCCGCTACGTCGATCTCGACGCCTGGGGCGGACTCGATATCCTCCAGGCGCTCTGGGAGGGCCAGCTCGCGGCGGTCGCGGCGGTGGGGCCGGCCCTGCCCGCGCTCGAGGCGGCGGCACGCGCCGCCGAGCCCGGCCTGCGCGAGGGCGGACGGCTGGTCTATGTCGGGGCCGGCACCTCGGCCCGGATCGGCGTCCAGGACGGGGCGGAGCTGCCGCCGACCTTCGACTGGCCGGAGGCGCAGCTGGGCTTCGCCATCGCCGGGGGGGAGGGGGCGCTCCTGCGCGCCGTGGAGGATGCGGAGGATTCCGGTGCCGACGGCGCCGCCTGGATCGCCCGAGCCGAGGTCGGCCCCCGCGACGTGGTGGTGGGGCTGGCTGCCAGCGGCATCACGCCCTTCACCGTCGAGGCGCTCAAGGCCGCCCGCACCCGCGGCGCCGTCACCATCGGCATCAGCAACAACCCCGAAGCCCCGATCCTGCGCGAGGCCGCCCATGGCATCCTCGCCGCGACGGGGGCCGAGGTGCTGGCCGGTTCCACCCGGATGAAGGCGGGCACCGCGCAGAAGGTGATCCTCAACCTGTTCTCGACGCTGGTGATGATCCGGCTCGGCCGGGTCTATCGCGGGCGCATGGTGGCGATGCGCGCGACCAACCGGAAGCTGCGCGCCCGCGGCGTCGCCATGGTCTCCGAACTCGCCGGCTGCCCGGCGGACACCGCCGCCGACGCCCTGGCGCGGGCCGAGGGCGACATCAAGCGCGCGGTGCTGCTCGCGGGGGGCATGAGCCAGGCACGGGCCGACGACCTGCTCCTGCGCCACGACGGCAGTCTGCGCCGGGCACTTCGCGAGGTGGGGCGATCATGAGCGCGACGACCTTGGACGCGACGATCTTGGGCGCAACGACCTTCATGGCGCGGGAAATCGCCGAGATTCCCGCCGCCGCCGACGCGGTGCTGGCAGCGGGCGAAGCCGCCCGGATCGGCAAGGCGCTCGGCGCCAGGGATTTCCCGTTCGTGGTCGTGTGCGGGCGCGGAAGCTCGGGCCATGCCGGGGTGCATCTGCGCTACCTCATCGAGACGCGGCTCGGCCTGCCGGTCTCGGCCGCCGCGCCCTCGGTGGTGACGGGCTATGCCCGGCCGCCCCAGGTCGCGGGCGCGCTCTTCGTCGTGGTCTCGCAATCGGGCCGCTCGCCCGACCTCGTGGCGGCGACGGAGGCCGCGCGGGCCGGCGGGGCGCTGACGCTCGCCCTCGTCAACGATCCCGATTCGCCGGCCGCGCGGGCGAGCGACCTCGTCCTGCCGATCCTCGCCGGGCCGGAGCGGGCGGTCGCCGCCACCAAGACCGTGACGAACTCGGCCATCGCGGGGGCCGCCCTGGTGGCGGCCTGGGCCGGCGACGGGGATCTGGAGCGGGGCCTTGCCGCCCTGCCGGAACGGCTCTACCGCGCCCTTTCCCTGGACTGGTCGGCGTGGAGCGCCGACCTCGACGGCGCCCCGGCGGCCTTCATCACCGGGCGCGGTCACGGGCTCGGGCCGCTGCGGGAGATCGCCCTCAAGCTCGCCGAGACCCTGCGCCTGCCGGCACTCGGCTACTCGGCGGCGGAGCTGCGCCACGGTCCCCGCGCCTCCCTCTCCGCCGCGACGCCGGTCCTGGCCCTGCGCCAGGCCGATCCGCTCGCTGAAGGCGTAGACGAACTCGTGCGCGACCTGACCCGCGACGGCCTGCGGGTCCATGCCTGCGGCGGTCCCCTCGGCACCCTGCCCTGGCTCGGCGACGGCCACCCGGCCTGCGATCCCATCGCCATGCTGGTGCCGGCCTACCGCGCCATCGAGGCGGAGGCCCGCCGCCGCGGCCTCGACCCTGACAAGCCGGCCGGCCTCACCAAGGTCACGGAGACGCTGTGATGACGCGTTCGGGTCTTGAGAAGGCGAGCCTTTTCGCCGGTCCGGGGCAGGGCCCTGAATGGATGCCGGGGCGCGGCCCCGGCACCCCGCCAAAGGGATGATCCCTTGGGATCTCAAGATCATTACGCGCTGGCAGCAGGGCGGGTCTTCGACGGTGAACGCTTCCTGCGCGACCGCACCGTGGTGGTGCGCGAGGGGCGGATCGCCGATCTCGCCGCCGAACCGCCCGCGGGCTTGCCCGTGACGCGCCTGGCCGAAGGCACGATCCTGGCGCCGGGCTTCATCGACCTGCAGGTCAATGGCGGCGGCGGGGTGCTCCTCAACGACAATTCCAGCGTGACCGGCATCGCCCGGATCGCGGCAGCGCACCGGCGCGGCGGCACCACCGCGCTCCTGCCGACCCTCATCACCGACACCCGCCCCGCCATCCGCGCGGCGATCGCGGGCGTCGCGGCCGCCATCACGGCGGGCGTACCGGGCATCCTCGGCATCCATCTGGAAGGGCCGTTCCTGAGCCCGCAGCGCATCGGCATCCACGATCCCGCGCGGCTGGCGGAGTTCGGCCCCGGCGATGCGGCGCTGCTGACCGGATTGGGCGCGCGCGGCCTCACCCTGGTGACGTTGGCGCCCGAGCGGGTGCCGCCCGGCGCGGTGGCCGATCTCGTCGCCCGCGGCGCCCGCGTCTGCGCCGGGCACACGGCGGATACCGGCGCCGCGATCCGGGCGGCGCTCGGGGAGGGGCTGACCGGCTTCACCCACCTGTTCAACGCCATGTCGCAGCTCGGACCCCGCGAGGCCGGCGCCGTCGGCATCGCCCTCGCCGAGGCGGCCACCTTCGCCGGAATCATCGCCGACGGTCACCATGTCGGCGACGACCAGCTCCGGCTCGCCCTGCGCCTCAAGGGAAGCGGCCGGCTGATGCTCGTCACCGACGCCATGCCCCCCGTCGGCGACGGGCGGGCGGACGCGTCCTTCACCCTGTTCGGCCGCCGCATCACCTGCGTCGGCGACCGCCTCACCGGCCCGGACGGCACGCTGGCCGGCGCCGCGATCACCATGGCCCAGGCCGTGCGCCACATGAGCAGCCGTGGGGGCGCCTCACTCGAAGAAGCCCTGGCCATGGCCGCGCTGACGCCGGCCCGGTTCCTCGGGCTCGACGCGCGGCTCGGCCGGATAGCCCCCGGCTACGCCGCGGATCTCGTCGCCCTCTCCGACGACCTCATAGTGCTCGGCACTTGGATCGGCGGCAAGAGCAGCGAGGAGAGCGGCGAGGAGAGCGGCGGGGAACAAGCCCCCTGAACCGCGGTTCGCTCCCTCACAAAGCCCCAGCGGGCTGTGATGTCTCGAAGGATTCGAACCATGAAGCTTCCGCTTCGAAGCGGCCTCGTCGCCCTTGCCGCGACGCTCTTCCTGGCCGTGGCCGGCCCGGCCGGCGCGCAGGATGCCAGCAGCAATGCGGGCAGCGGCCTCTCGCCGTCATCGAGCGCCACCGGCAATGACCGCTCCGCCGGGGTCAACAACGGCAACTATCGGCGGCCCGGCGGCTACGGCACGCGGCGTGCTCACCGCCCGGTCAAGAAGCGGCGGATGATGCGCGGCGCCCCGCGCTTCTGAGCGCGATTCGCGCTCGGTCATCCGGATCCGCTCGCCGGTTCGCCGATGTCGCAGGGTCGAACCCTGCCCGCCTCGGAACGTTGGCGCGGCGCCACTCGACCGGAAGCGACCGTGACGGACAAACCCATCGCCGACTACGCCGTGATCGGCGATACCTGCACCACGGCCCTGATCGCCCGCGACGGTTCCCTCGACTGGCTGTGCTGGCCCCGCCACGACGGGCCGGCGGTCTTCCTCGCCCTGCTCGACCGCGAGCGCGGCGGCACCTGCCGCCTCGCCCTCGACGGTCTGACCGAGGTCACGCGCCGGTATCTGCCCGGCACCAACATCCTCGAGACCACCTTCGTCACCGCCACCGGCCGGGCGGTGCTCACCGATTTCATGCCGCTCCATCCCCACGAGGCCGTGCCGGAGGAGGGGCCGGACGGCCATGCCCAGGGCCGGGTGGTCCGCCGTCTCGCCTGCATCGCCGGCCGCGTATCCGGCCACTGGTTCCTGCGTCCGACCTTCGACTATGCCCGCGCTCCGACCGAAGCGGTGGTGGCGAGCGAGACACAGATCCGCTTCCACGGCGGCGGCGACGCGATCCGCGCCGCCTGCGCCGTGCCGCTCACCCTCCGCGAGGGCGCGGCCGAGGGCGGATTTGCGCTGACGTCCGGCGCCCGCGCCGACCTCGTGATCGCCCACGGCGCCAAACATCACGGCGCCGAGAGTGAGGACGACGCGGCGGGGGAGGGGCTCACGGCCGAGGTCGATGCCTCGCTCGCCGCCACCCGCGCCTATTGGGAGGCCTGGTCCGACCGCTGCACCTACGAGGGGCCCTACCGCGAGTCGGTCCTGCGCAGTGCCCTGACCCTCAAGCTCCTCACCCACGGCCCCTCGGGCGGGATCGTCGCCGCCGCGACCGCGGGGCTGCCCGAGGCAGTGCCGGGCAACCGCAACTACGATTACCGCTACGTCTGGATGCGGGACGCGAGCTTCACCGTCACTGCCTTCGTCAATCTCGGCTACGACCGCGAGGCCGCCGAGTTCCTGCGCTTCCTGCGCGAGGCCGATACGAGCCGGGGCCGCGACCTCCACCTGATGTACGCCCTCAAGGGCCCGGTGCCGCAGGAGGAGACCCTCGATCACCTGCGCGGTTGGCGCGGCGTCGCGCCGGTGCGGATCGGCAACGCGGCGGCGGACCAGGACCAGTACGACATCTACGGCGAGTTCCTCGTCGCCCTCCATGGCTACCTCGAGGCGGTCGAATACGACCCGCCGGTGAAGGTCAACGACCACCTGCCCGAGGCCCTCGGCCACCTTACGGGTCACATCCTGCGCGCCCGCCATGCCCCCGACCACGGCCTGTGGGAGATGCGGACGGAGAAGCGCCAGAGCCTGCACACCAAGGCGATGCTGTGGGTCGGCCTCGACCGCGCCGTGCAGATCGCCCGCGCCGATCCGAAGCACCGCCTCGCCGACGCGGCGACGATCGCGACGTGGGAGCGGGCCGCCGCCGAGATCCGGGCCGAGTACCATGCGCGCGGCTGGAATCCGTCCCGCGGCGCCTACACCATGGCCTACGGCTCGGACGATCTCGACGCGGCGGTTCTGCGCGCCGCTCTGTTCGATGCCTTCGACCCGCACGATCCGCGGGTCGCGGCGACCCTGGAGCGGGTCGCCGCGGAACTCGGCGCGGGCGACCTCGTCTACCGCTACCGGATCGAGGACGGGCTGGAGGGCGACGAGGCGACCTTCACCGCCTGCGCCTTCTGGCGGGTCGGCTGCCTCGCCCTGGCCGGCCGCAACGCCGAGGCCGCTGCCCTGTTCGAGCGGCTGCTCGCCCGCGGCAATGATCTCGGCCTGTTCGCCGAGGAGATCGACGCGCGGACGGGCGAGCAGCGCGGGAACCTGCCGCAGGGCTTCACCCACATGGCGGTGATCAACCACGCCGTCCGCCTCGCCGCCGCGCGCGACGGCCAGACCCGGACCGACGAGCCCGATTGCCGGGCCGACGCCCAGACCGTCCCGGCCTGAGCCCCGCGGACGGACACCGCGCGGCGTTCGCGCGAGACCGGCCTCCGTCCTCCCGGAGGATTGATCGGTTCGATGCCGCGCGACACAAACCGGACCGATTGTCGGGTTAACTCTCTTCGCGAGGGTGCAGCGTTGCGAAGGCGATCCGATGCGAAGCTACAACCTGTTCCGCCGCCGGGGCCAGGAGTCTCTCCTGTGCGCGGTGCCGGAGAGTTGCGCCGTGCCGCGCTTCGTCGGCGGGCGCCGCTGGACCTTCGGCGGCCGGATCGACGCCGGCGCGAACCCGCCCCCCGGCTTCGACGACCGCGCCGCGGCGACCGCCGTGCGCTTCAACGGCTTCTACCTGTTCCAGTGCCTCGACGAGGGCGGCACGCGCCGCGGGGCCGACGACCCGTGAGGGCGGGCGTGATCGCGTCGAGCATTCCTTAACGGCCGGAATGCTAGACCGGGCGGGCCGTTCGGAGGGGCCGGAGACCGATCATGATCAGCGAGAAGCGCCAGGAGACCCGCAAGCGGACCTTCCTCAAGGGACGGATCCACTTCAACAAGGGGGCCTCCAGCATGGATTGCCTCATCCGCGACTTCTCGGAGATGGGCGCACGGCTGGAGCTGAGCGAGACCAACACGCTGCCGGAATCGTTCGACCTCTACATCCCGCAGAAGGAGATCACCCTCCGCTCGAACCTGCGCTGGCGCCGCGGCGACGCGGTCGGGGTCGCCTTCTCCGAGGCGCACAAGCCCGCTGCCGAGCCGGCCCCCGCCGCGGTGACGGATCCGTCGCTCGCCGTCCTGCTGCGCCGCATCGGCGAGCTGGAGGCCGAGAACGCCGCCCTGCGCTCGGTGCTCGCCACGATGGGCGCACGCCCCGAAGCCGGGACGCCGACCCTCGCCTGAGGCAAGGGGCGGTTCCGATCACCGGGACGACGTGCGAGCCTGTTTTCCTGACTTCGTAATTTTCCGAAATCCGGCAGCCGCATTCGTGTCTCTCACAAAACTTCCGCCGCGCTGTCCTCGCCAGAGCGAGAACGGTCGGTGACCGGGAGTTTTGTGAGGCACTCTTAGTCCAGGGCCGCCCGGATGCGCGCGGCGTGCTCGGCGAGCACGGCGTTGTCGGCCATGCCGCCCTCGTGGCGCTTCAGCGGCACGCCGTCGTGCCGCGGCACGAGGTGGAAATGCAGGTGGAACACCGTCTGCCCGCCCGCCGGCTCGTTGTACTGGAACAGCGTCAGCCCGTCCGCGTCGAACGCCGCCTTCACCGCACGCCCGACCCGCTGCACCGTGCCGATCAGAGCCGCGAGCGTCTGCGGCTCGGCATCGAGCAGCCCGCGCGAGGGCGCCTTCGGGATCACCAGAGTGTGGCCCTCGCCCTGGGGCATCACGTCCATGAAGGCGAGGCTGTGCTCGTCCTCGTAGACCTTGTGGGCGGGAATCTCCCCGCGCAGGATCTTTCCGAAGATGTTGTCCGGATCGTAGGGCGTCATCGCACGGTTCCTCGCAGAAGCGGGCGGCAGGTTGCACAGGCAGCCCCGCGCCGTCCACCGCCGGAGCCCGGATCCGGGCGTCCGTCCAAAGCCGTCCCGGCGGCCGGCCGTCACCGGGCAACCTTGGCCTCCACGGCGGCGTTGAGCCCCCCGTGACGGCGATGCGCGCCGGGGAGCGGAACATGGCCGAGAGCACGGGTGCGATCTACACGGCGGCGGGCGCCAACCTCGCCATCGCGGCGGCGAAGTTCGTCGGCGCCTTTCTCACCGGTTCAACGGCGATGCTGGCCGAGGGCGCGCACTCGCTGGTGGACACCGCCAACCAGCTCCTGTTGCTGGTCGGGCTGAAGCGCGCGAAGAAGCCGGCGGACGCCAAGCATCCCTTCGGCTACGGGCGCGAGGTGTATTTCTACGCCTTCATCGTCGCCCTGTTCATCTTTCTCGGCGGCGGCATCTTCGCGATCTACGAGGGCGCCCACAAGATCGAGCATCCCGAGCCCGCCGCCGACGCCACCGTGTTCGGCGTCCAGCTGTCCGGCTTCTGGGTGAACGTCTCGATCCTGGGCTTCGCGATCCTGGCGGAGGGGTATTCCTGCCTCGTCGCGGTCAAGGCGTTCTGGGCCGAGAAGGGCGAGCGCAGCGCGATCACCGCGATCCACCGAAGCAAGGATCCGTCGCTCTACACCATCCTCGTCGAGGACGTCGCCGCGCTGATCGGCCTCGTCATCGCCATGACCGGCGTGGTGCTCGCCCACGTCCTCGACATGCCGGTGCTGGACGGCTGGGCCTCGATCGGCATCGGCCTCGTGCTGATCGGCATGTCGATCTTCCTGATGATCGAGACCCACGGCCTGCTGATCGGCGAGGCCGCCGACCCGGAGGTGGTGCGCACGATCCAGGCGGCGGTGCGGGAGGAGGCCGCCGTGCAGCACGTCAACGAGGTGCTGACCCAGCATCTCGGCCCCTCGGACATCCTCGTGAACCTCAGCCTCGACTTCGCCGACGACGTGCCCGCGGGCGAGGTCGAGCGGACGGTCGCCCGGCTGGAACAGCGCATCAAGGCCAAGAGCCACAACGTCACCCGCGTCTTCATCGAGATCCAGTCGCGGAAAGGGCCTACCGCCGGACGCGCACCGGCCGCGGCACCCAAAGATTCGGACATGGGATCGGACACGGGTTCGAACGCGGCCCCGCCCGGCTCGGCCGTGCCGGCCTGATCCCCTACCGCTCCCCCTCGCGGGCGAGCAGCGCCGCCTTCCGCGCCGTGCCCCAGCGATAGCCCGACAGCGCCCCGTCCGAGCGTACCACCCGGTGGCAGGGAATCGCCACCGCCAGCGCGTTGGCGCCGCAGGCCATGGCCACCGCCCGCACCGCGGCCGGTGCGCCGATGGCGCGGGCGATGTCCGCGTAGGTCGCGGTGGTGCCCGCCGGGATCGCCCGCAGGGCCTGCCACACCCGCTGCTGGAAGGCGGTGCCGCCGATATCGAGGGGCAGGGCGAGGCCGGCTCCGGGCGCCTCGATCAGACGGACCACTGCGGCCACCGTCGCGGCGAAGTTCTCGTCACCGGCCGCGATCTCCGCCCTGGGGAAGCGCGCCGCGAGATCGCGCCGGAGCGCCTCGGCCTCGTCGCCGAGGAGGATCGCGCAGATCCCCCGACCGGTCGCCGCCACCAGCACGAGCCCGAGGGCGCAGGGTGCGGTGGCGAAGGCGATGCGCTCGCCCGCGCCGCCCTTGCGGTAGGCCGACGGGCTCATCCCGAGCCGCTTCGCGCCGTCGGCATAGAACCGGCTCGGCGCGCCGTAGCCCGCCGCGTAGAGGCTCCCGGTCACGGATTCGCCCGCCGCGAGGCTGTCGGCGGCGCGGCCCGCGCGGTGGGCCTGCCCGTAGGCCTTGGGCGTCACCCCCGTCACGGCCTTGAAGGTCCGGTGGAAATGGAACGGGCTCAGGCCCGCCGCCCGGGCCAGCGCGTCGAGGGAAGGCGGCGTCTCCGCCGCCTCGATCAGCCGGCAGGCACGGGTGATTTTTTCCGCCTGCTGCTCGGACAGGGCCGGCTCGTCCGGCCGGCAGCGGCGGCAGGGCCGGAAGCCCGCGGCCTCGGCCTCCGCGGGATCGGCGTGGAAGGAGAGGTTTTCCGGTCGCGCCGCCCGCGACGGACAGCCCGGCCGGCAATAGACGCCCGTGGAGCGCACCGCGTAGACGAAGCGCCCGTCGAAGCGGGCATCGCGCGCGGAGACGGCGGACCGCATCCGCGCCTCGGTGAGCGGCGCTTCGTCGGGGGCGATGGCGTCGAATTCGGCGAGCACGGGCTTCCTCCGGGACGGGCGGATGAGGCGATCCTGACGGATCAGCGTGGCGCGCGCATCCCGTCCCTTGCGGTCAAATCCCGATGCCGTCGCAAGCCCCCTCTCCCCGCATGCGGGGAGAGGGAGGCCCATCCTTCACGCCGACGCGCGGCGCTCCACCATCCGCGCGAGATAGGCCGCGCCGAGCGGGATCAGGCTGTCGTCGAAGTCGAAGCTGGCATTGTGCAGGCCCGGCCCCGGCTTGGCCCCGAGCCAGGCATAGGCGCCGGGCACCGCCGCGACCATGTCGGCGAAATCCTCGCTGCCCATGCGCGGCACGGTGTTGGCCTCAACCTTGTCGGAGCCGAACAGCTCCGTGGCAATCTCGGCGGCGGCGGCCGCCTGTTCGGGATGGTTGTCGAGCACCGAGAACACGTCGCGCAGATCCACCTCGATGGTGGCGCCGTAGGCCGCGGCGAAGCCCGCCGCCAGTTCGCGGATGCGGGTGGCGATCAGCTTGCGCAGCTCCGCATCGAAGGTGCGCACGGTGCCGGCGAGATGCGCCCCCTCGGGAATGACGTTGTAGGCCGCGCCCGCGTGGAATTGCGTGATGGAGACCACGGCGGATTTCAGCGGGTTGCTGTTGCGGCTGACGATGGACTGCATCGCCTGGGCCAACCCCGTGGCGATCACGATCGGGTCGATGCCCTGATGCGGCATCGCCGCGTGCGCGCCGCGGCCGGTAATGCGGATGTCGAAGAAATCGGCCGCCGCCATGATCGGGCCGGGCTTCACCTGAAGGACGCCGTGCGGCCCGTGCGGCGCGTTGTGGATCGCGTAGATCTCGTCGACCGGGAATTTCTCGAACAGGCCGTCGGCGATCATCGCGCGGGCGCCGCCCAGGCCCTCCTCCGCCGGCTGGAACACGAATACGGCGGTGCCGTCGAAGTCGCGGGTCTCGGCGAGGTAGCGGGCGGCACCGATCAGCATCGTGGTGTGCCCGTCATGCCCGCAGGCATGCATCTTTCCCGGCACGGTGGAGCGGTAGGGGAGGTTGGTCTCCTCGGTGATCGGCAGGGCGTCCATGTCGGCGCGCAGGCCGATCCGGCGGGCGCCCGGCCGCCCCTGCAGAACGCCGACCACGCCGGTCTTGCCGAGGCCCCGGTGCACCTCGATGCCGAATTTTTCGAGGTGTTCGGCGACGATGCCGGAGGTGCGGACCTCCTCGAAGCCGATCTCGGGATGGGCGTGGAGATCCCGCCGCAAGGCGGTCAGCTCGTCGGCGTATTCACGGATGCGGTCGATCGCGTTCATTCGCTGGAATCCTCGCAGGTTCGGCGGAAGGGCGACATCGCCTCGTATTCGGCGATCGCCGCGCGCACGTGGCTGCGCTCCCGCTTCAGATAGTCGGCGACGGCGCGGGCCAGCGCCGGATCGGCGATGTCGTGGGCCGAATGCATCGGCACCGGCCGGTAGCCGCGGGCGAGCTTGTGCTCGCCCTGGGCGCCGGCCTCGACCCGCTTCAGCCCCCGCGCAATCGCGAAGTCGATGGCCTGATAGTAGCAGACCTCGAAATGCAGGAAGGGGTGATCCTCGATGCAGCCCCAGTTGCGCCCGTAGAGCGCGGTATCGCCGATGAAGTTGATGGCTCCCGCAATCGGCCGGCCCGCATTCCGGGCGATGACGAGCAGGATGCGGTCGGCCATCCGCTCGCCGATGAGCGAGAAGAACGTTCGGTTGAGGTAGGGCCGGCCCCATTTGCGGGCGCCGGTATCCTGGTAGAACGCGTAGAAGGCGTCCCAGTCGGCTTCCGAGATGTCGGCGCCGGTCCTGTGCTCGACGGTGATCCCCTCGCTCAGAGCCTCCCGCCGCTCGCGCCGGATCGCCTTGCGCTTGCGCGAGGCGAGCGCCCCGAGGAAATCGTCGAAACCCGCATAGCCCTCGTTCACCCAGTGGAACTGCTGGTCGGTGCGCGGCAGCATCCCGAGGGCCGCCGCCTGCTCCGCCTCGCGCGCCCGCATGAAGGTGACGTGGACCGAGGAGGCTTCCGTCTCGGACCGCAGGGCGCGCAGGCCCGCGACGAGGGCCGCGGCCGCCGCGTCGGGATCCTCGCCGGGGGCGATCAGGAAGCGGGGGCCCGTCACGGGGGTGAAGGGCACGCTCACCTGGAGCTTCGGATAGTAGCTGCCGCCGGCCCGCTCGTAGGCATCGGCCCAGCCGTGGTCGAACACGTACTCGCCCTGGCTGTGGGACTTCAGGTAGCAGGGCGCGGCGGCGACGAGCCGTCCCTCGCGCTCGACGCGGACATGCAGCGGCAGCCAGCCGGTGCGGCGGGAGACGCATCCCGCCTCCTCCAGCGCCGAGAGGAAGGCGTGGCTGGTGAAGGGGTTGAAGGTCTCGTCGCCGGAGGCGAGGGTCTCGGGGGAGGTCGCGAGCGCGTCCCATTCGGCCGCGTCGAACCGGGCCATGCCCGGCACGGCGCGCACCTGCAGGACGGGCTCGGACGCGTTCGCCGTCGCGGGGGTGGTCATGGGCGCCAAGGTAGGGCGTCCGGGCGCGGATGTGGATACCGGTTCTGCACAGGCGAGGCGCGACATACTGGGACGGCTCCGACACGCGCCCTCATCCCGAGGTACGGAGCGAAGCGGAGCCTCGAAGGATCCTTCGAGGCCCGCTGGCGCGGGCACCTCAGGATAAGGGGGAGGGGTGGATCTCCGTCGTCATCCCTGTGGCCGAGGCCGGATCCCGCCTTGATCCCGAACCGGCCCCGCGCCCATATCCGCCTCATGTGCGGACGCTTCTTCATCGGCCAGCCGCCGGAGGTCTACCGCGCCTTCTACGGCTACTCCGAACAGCCGAACTTCCCCGGCCGCTTCAACGTGGCCCCGACCCAGCCCGTGCCCGTGGTGGTGCGGGAGCAGGGCGAGCGGCATTTCCGGCTGATGCGCTGGGGCCTGTGGCCGGCTTGGCTGAAGGACCCGTCGGGCTTCCCCGTCCTGTTCAACGCCCGCATCGAGACGGCCGCCGAGAAGCCGGCCTTCCGCGGGGCCCTGCGCCACCGCCGCTGCGTCTTCCTCGCCGACGGCTTCTACGAATGGCGCCGCGACGGGGAGGGCCGGACCGCGACGAAGACGCCCTTCGCCGTGCGCCGGGCCGATGGGGCGCCGATGGCGTTCGCCGGCCTGTGGGAGCCCTGGATGGGGGCGGACGGCTCGGAGGTCGACACTGCCGCCATCGTCACCTGCTCGGCCAACGGGACGCTCAGCGCGATCCACGAGCGGATGCCCGCGATCCTGGCGCCGGAGGCGATCGCGCCGTGGCTCGACGCGGCCGTGGATGCCCCCGAGGCGGCCCGCCTGTGCCGGCCCTGCCCCGATGCGTGGCTCCGGCTCGATCCCGTGAGCGAGCGCGTCAACAGCGTGCGCAACGACGATGTCGGGCTGCCCGAGCCGGTGGCCTCGGCCGCACCCGCGGGCCGGACGACGGCCGCCTCGCTCCAGGGCGAACTGTTCTGAGCGCGCCCGTCAGGCCGCGGCACTGCCGCCGACCGCCTCCTCGCCGAACCGTTCGGCGGCGTAGGCCTCGAGGTCGAAGTCGTCGTCGGGCACGCGGAACATGAACCGTTCGGCGATCTCGGTCAGCAGGATGTCGGGCCGCACCCGCTCCACGTAGGGCCAGTCGATCGCGGTGCTCCAGACGAAGTGCACCTCGGCGAAGGTCTCGGCCAGCATGATGGTCAGCATCAGCGGCGCGAAATGCGCGTAGGAATCCCCGAACAGGACGAGGCGGCGCGGGTCGCGGGGCGCGGCGTTGCGGTAGATCACGTGCGAGCCGACATGGAGCGTGTCCGCCCGCCCCGCCGCCTCCCGCGCGGCCACGACCGGGCTCGCATAGTGGCGCACCGCGTCGCGTTGGAGATCGTGGATCCGGGTCCGCTCACTGCGGGGCGGATCGAACCGGCTGCCGAGATCGCCGGAGATCTCGGTCTCGCGAGAGCCGCGCTCGGCGAGGTCCGGGCAGGGCGCGGCACCCAGGGCGCGGCAGATCTCGCGATAGGCGAGATGGCAGCCGGCGAAGGTCCAGTGGCTGTCGGTGCGGTAGAACAGGTCTTCGCCCCCGCGGGCCGCCCGCATCGGCCCGACGAGGTCGACGCAGGTCCGCCGCAGGATGCGGGTGACCGGCCAGTCCCGCAGCCGGCCCTTCAGCCGGGAGAGCCAGCGGCGGCGCGGCAGGCCGCGGATCAGGCGGCGGGCCGGGGAGAGGCGGGGATCGACCGCGATCCCATCCAGGAAATCGTCGTAGATGCTGAGCTTTTCCGGGACGACGACGTGGCGGTAGGCGATGCCGAGCCCGTGTGCCCGCGTCGCGCGGGCGGCGATAAGCCGGCGCCACAGCTCGCTCTGGTGGGCCATGAAGCCCGACTCGTTGAACTGGGCGATGACGTTGTTGCTGCCGGCGACGAGAAAGAGCCAGCCGTCCTTGCCGATATGGATGTGATCGGTGGTTTGATCGGTGGCCGTGTCCGACACGCAGTCCCGCCCTTCCTCAACCGTCTTCGCCGATGCCGAACGTGTGGGCGGGCCGGGGCTCCCTACAGGCCTCCGCGGTCCCAAGGCAAATCGGGCCGGGAGCGGAGGACATGCGTGCGCATCATCGCGAAGGCTGGTCTCCGGCTTTCGCGATGATGCAGAGACAAAAGCCTCGCGCCTTGTCCCGGATCCGATATCCAGGACGATGCGCAAGTGAGGTTGAAAATCCCTTGAGCGGACGTCGATCCGCGAGGAGCCGGTTTGGACGGGTCGAGTGTGGGCGGGGCGCGTGTGGACGGGGCGGGAGCGGAGGCGGCTGCGGCGCATGCCCGGCTGATCGAGGACAACCTCGTCCTCACCTGCGCGGCGGAGCGCCTCTATTCCGACGGCGGGTTTGCCGGCGATGCCGCCCTGCTCGACCGGCTGCGGGGCCGCGTGAGCCGGCAGACCCAGGTGCTCGGCGAGGTGTTCCCCGGCTTTCCCGCCCACGATCCTGCGCCGCCGCGCCTGTTCGGCGGCAGTGACGCCTTCCGCGACAAGCAGGGCGCCGCCCTCGCCGCCCGGCGCCCGGCCGGGCCGCCGACGCTCCTGTGCGAGACCCGCGACGTCCACCTCGCCGGCAACGCCCTGTTCCACGTCGAGGACGGCCGGCCGCAGGTGCTGTTCGAGACCTATCGGCCCCAGGAGCGGCACGTGGTCACCGGCCCCGGCCCCGATTTCGGGCGCGTGGACGAGACGATCGACGGGGAGGAGCTCGTCTTCCTCCTCAACTCGGCCGGCTCGTTCAATTACGGACACTGGCTGATCGACGACCTGCCCCGGCTGCGCGGCCTCGCGCGGCTGCGCGAGCGCCATCCGCGGGAGCCGGTCACCGTGGCGCTCGTCTCCTATTTCCCGCATCTCGACGCGGCGCGGCGGCACTCGATCGAGCTTCTTCTCGGCCGCCGACGCGGCGTCTCGATCCGCTTCCTCGACCGGTCCAAGACCTACCGCTTCGCCCGCCTGCACCACACCACGCCGTGCAGCCTGCCGAGCACGGGTAAGTCCCCCTACGCCATGGACGATCTCACCCGGCAGATGCGCGCGCGGACGCGCCTGCCGCGCGGGCTGTTCGCCCTGCGGGCGCTCACCGGTCGGGGACGTCGCCTGTTCGTCGATCGGCATCCGGGGCGGGGGCGGGGGCTCGCCAACCGCGAGGCGGTGCTCGCTCGGCTGCGCGACCTCGGCTTCGAGGCGTTCGACCCCGAACTCACCAGCGTGCGGCAGCAGGTGGTTCGCTTCGCGGGTGCCGAGATCGTGGTCGGCATCGCCGGGGCGGGCATGGCCAACACGGTGTTCTGCCGGCCCGGCACGCCGGTCATCCACCTCGTGCCGGAGGGCTGGGAAGACCTCTTCTACGGCGAGATCGCCACCGCCTGCGGCCAGAACTATCGCGCGGTCTTCGGCCCGCGGATCCCGTCGGACGCGCCCGAATATCTTCGGGATTTCGCGATCGATCCCGAGCCCCTGTGCGCGGCTCTCGCGGCTGCGGGTCTGCGGTAAGGTCCCGGGTTTCCAAAGGGATCATCCCTTTGGCGGGGCGCCGGGGTGGAACCCCGGCTTCCCTTCAACCAGGGCTTAGCGCGGGCGCCGCAGCGTCTTCCCCGCCGGCTTGCGCGCCGCCTTGCGGAACACCCCGACCAGCTCGACATGGGCCGACCATGCGAACTGATCGACCGGCGTGACCCGCTCCAGCCGGTAGCCGCCGGCGATCAGGGTCGCCGCGTCGCGGGCGAAGGTGCCGGGATCGCAGGCGACGCCGACGACGAGGGGCACCTTCGATTCCGCGATCCGGCGGGCCTGCGCCTCGGCCCCGGCCCGGGGCGGATCGAACACCACGGCGTCGAGCGCATCGAGTTCCGGGCCGAGCAGGGGGCGGCGGAACAGGTCGCGGGCCTCCGCCGTGATCCGGGCATAGCCGGCCCCGGCCCGGTAGGCGCGGGTGAGGGCGGTGATCGCCGCCGCCTCGCCCTCGGCGGCGTGGACCTCGCGGCCGCCCGCGGCGAGGGCCAGGGCGAAGGGACCGCTGCCGCAGAACAGGTCGCCGACGCGCCGCACCTTAGCCTTCCCCTCGTCCATCGCCTCCAGCACCAGGGCGGTCAGGGTCGCCTCACCGGCCTGCGTCGCCTGGAGGAAGCTGCCGGGCGGGGGCACGCGCCGGGCCGGCCCCTCGCCGATCTCGGGCGGGCGGCGCTCGACCACCACGTCGCCATGGATCGAGAGCCGGGCGAGATCGAGTTCGCCGGCGAGCCGGGTCAGCACGCCGCGCACGCCCTCGCTCACGGGCCCATGGCCGCGGATGTCGATGTCGAGCCCGGTGACGGTGGCGGTGGCGGCGATGTCGAGGGGCTTGCGCCCGTGCCCGAGCGGGGCGGCCAGCGCCTCCGCCACCGCGGGCGCCCGGTGCAGGCCCGGCACGGTGATCGGGCAATGGTCGATCGCCACGAGCGCGTGGCTGCGCGCCGCCATCAGCCCGGCCTTCGCCCGGCCCTCGATCTCGCGCACATGCAGCGTGATGCGGCGCCGGCCGGCACCGCGCGCATCGACGAGCGGCGCAAGCTGCGTCTCGATCCGCGCCTGCGCCAGCGCGCCGGCGACCAGACCGCGCTTCCATTCGGCGTAAGGGGCGGGGGCGAGGTGCTGCACGGCGCAGCCGCCGCAGGCGGAGAAGTAGGGGCAGAACGGCGCGATGCGGTCCGGCGAGGCCTCCTCCACGGCGATGAGCGTGCCGACGCGGTCGCCGCGATGCACCCGCACCCGCTCGCCGGGCAGGGCGCCGGGCACCGCCAGCCCGCCCTCGGTGAGGCCGTCGCCGCGGGCGCCGAGCCGGGCGATGGTCAGGGTCTCTTCGACCGGGGATTCTCGGGTTACGTCGGACATGTCATTCATCATGAGCGGAGCGCCTCGCGGCGACCAGAAACTCGCGGTTGCCGTCGCCGCCCTCGATCGGGGAGGGGATCGGTCCCGATACGGTGAAGCCGAGGCCGACGAGCACGGCGCGCACGCCCTCGCAGACCTCGGCATGAACCTCCGCGTCGCGCACGATCCCGCCGCGCCCGACCCGCTCGCGACCGGCCTCGAATTGCGGCTTGATCAGCGCGGCGAGCGCCGCCTCCCCGGCGAGCTGCGCCGCCACCGCCGGCAGGACCAGCCGCAGGCCGATGAAGCTGACATCGATGGTGGCGAGCCGCGGCGCGGGCTCGATCGCGCCGGGGGCGAGGGTGCGGATGTCGGTGCCCTCCAAGCTGGTCACCCGCGGGTCGGCGCGCAAGGCGGCGTCGAGCTGGTCGCGGCCGACATCGACGGCGTGGACATGGGCGGCGCCGCGCCGCAGCAGCACATCGGTGAAGCCGCCGGTCGAGGCGCCGACGTCGAGACAGCGCAGGCCGGCGGGGTCGAGGCCGAACGCGTCGAGCGCGGCCGCAAGCTTGAGGCCGCCGCGGGAGACGTAGGGGTGGGGGGCCGAGGCCTCGATCCGCGCGCCCGCGCCGATGAGGTCCGAGGGGCGGGTGACGAGGGAGCCGTCGGCGCGGACGAGGCCGGCTTCGATCGCCGCCCGCGCCTGCGCCCGGCTGCGGAAATGCCCGTGCTCGACCAGGAACCGGTCGGCCCGCAGCCGCTCGCCCGTCATCGGATCTCCCTTCCGGAAAACGCCCGGCCGCGTCATGGTGACAGAGATGGAAGCGGCTTGTCCCCTGTCGAAAGGTGCCGCTTCGCGTTACCTACAGCATCGCCCGAGACGGGGCGGGCCGGAACCGCCGGCCGCGGTAGCCCGGATCTCGTACCGCCTCAAGCGGTGGCGCGGCGCCGGACGGGGTGCAGCAACGGAGTGAGTCAGTTCATGAGAGGTGCCATCATGCGAGGGGCCACGACGCCTGCCATTCGACGCCTTCCGCGTTCGATCTCCTTTGCCGCGGCCCTGATCGCGGGCCTGGCCGGACCCGCCTTCGCGCAGGACGCCAAGGAGGCCCCGAAGGAGCCGGCTCCCGCCAAGACGGAGGCGGCCGGCGCGCCGCAGACCTATGAGAGCGGGATCACCAACGGCAAGGGCGAGACCATCGGCAAGATCATGATCCGCGACGGGGCGAACTCGCTCGTGATGCGGGTGATGATTGGGGCCGGCGGCCTGCCTCCGGGCTGGCACGGCATCCATTTCCACGCGGTCGGCGACTGCTCGGACACCGAGAAGTTCGAGAAGTCGAAGGCCCACGTGAACCACGACCAGAGCAAGCACGGCCTGCTCAACGCCGACGGTCCGGACGAGGGCGACCTGCCCAACGTCTTCGCCAACGCCGACGGCTCGGTGAATGCGGAGGTGTCGAGCGAGACCCCGCTGACCGGCGAGGGCGGCCTGCGCGATGGCGACGGTTCGGCGCTGATCATCCACGCCAACGAGGACGACCACACCAGCCAGCCCATCGGCGGCGCGGGGCCGCGCATCGGCTGCGCGGTGATCAAGTAGTCTCCGAAAGCCCTCCCCCGTCGAGGGGGAGGGTCGGGTGCGGCGGTTACCGCTTCAGGTTCACCACGCTGCCTTCGCGCTGCACCGCCTTTTCCGGCAGGGCGGCGCGGACGGCCTTGAGGATGCCCTCGGCGTCGAGACCGGCCTCGGCGTACATCTTCTCCGGCTTGTCGTGGTCCTGGTAGACGTCCGGCAGCGTCAGCGTCCGCACCCGGACCCGGCCCGCATCCAGAACGCCGCGCTCCGACAGCAGGTGCAGCACCATCGCGCCGAAGCCGCCGACCGAGCCTTCCTCCACCGTCACCAGAACCTCGTGGCTGTTGGCCAGATCCACGATCAGCTCGGCATCCAGCGGCTTGGCAAAGCGCGCATCCGCCACGCTCACCGCAACACCCTCCGCCTCCAGCGCGTCGGCCGCCTTCAGCGCCTCCGACAGGCGCGTGCCCAGCGACAGCAACGCCACCCGCGCCCCTTCCGGACGGCGCACCACACGCCCGCGGCCGATGGCCAGCGGCTCGCCGGTCTCCGGGAGCTCGACGCCGACCCCCTCGCCGCGCGGGTAGCGCAGGGCGATCGGCCCCAAGTCATGCGCATGCGCGGTGGCCACCATGTGCACCAGCTCGGCCTCGTCGGCGGCCGCCATCACCGTCATGTTCGGCAGGCAGCACAGATAGGCCAGATCGAACGCGCCCGCATGGGTCGCCCCGTCCGCCCCCACCAGACCGGCCCGGTCGAGGCAGAACCGCACCGGCAGGTTCTGCAAGGCCACGTCGTGCACGACCTGATCGTAGGCCCGCTGCAGGAAGGTCGAGTAGATCGCCACGAACGGCTTGTAGCCCTCGGTCGCCAGACCGCCGGCAAAGGTCACCGCGTGCTGCTCGGCGATGCCGACGTCGAAGGTCTTATCGGGATGCGCCTTGCCGAACAGGTCGATGCCGGTGCCGCCGGGCATGGCCGCGGTGATCGCCACCACCTTCGGATCGGCATCCGCCGCCTTGATCAGGCTCTCGCCGAACACCCGCGTATAGGCCGGGGCGTTCGCCTTGGCCTTGGCCTGCACGCCTGAGACCACGTCGAACTTGACCACGCCGTGGTAGCGGTCGGCCGAGGCCTCGGCCGGGGCGTAGCCCTTGCCCTTCTGCGTCACCACGTGGAGCAGGATCGGACCCTGATCCGAGTCGCGCACGTTCTTCAGAACGGGGAGCAGGTGGTCGAGGTTGTGCCCGTCGACCGGCCCCACATAGTGGAAGCCCATCTCCTCGAACATCGTGCCGCCGCCGACGATCAGCGAGCGGGCATATTCCTCGGCCGCCGCCGCGCGCTGGTAGAGCGCCTTCGGCAGCAGTTTTCCCAGCTGCTTGGCGGTCTCGCGCAAGCTCCGGTAGGTGCCCCCCGAAGCGAGCCGTGCGAGATAGGCCGACATGGCGCCGACGGGGGGCGCGATCGACATGTCGTTGTCGTTGAGGATGACGATCAGGCGCGAATGCAGCGCGCCGGCATTGTTCATGGCCTCGTAGGCCATGCCCGCCGACATCGAGCCGTCGCCGATCACCGCGATCATGTTGCGGCGCTTCCCCGGCGCCTCGCCCTTCGCCTTGGCCTCGGCATCGTCGAGATCGCGCGCGACCGCCATCCCGAGCGCGGCCGAGATCGAGGTCGAGGAATGCGCCGCGCCGAAGGGGTCGTACGGGCTCTCCGAGCGCTTGGTGAAGCCGGACAGGCCGCCGCCCTGGCGGAGCGTGCGGATGCGGTCGCGGCGGCCGGTGAGGATCTTGTGCGGGTAGCACTGGTGGCCGACGTCCCAGACGATGCGGTCGTCGGGGGTGTCGAAGACGTGGTGGAGCGCCACCGTCAGCTCGACCACGCCGAGCCCCGAGCCGAGATGGCCGCCGGTGATCGACACGGCGTCGATCATCTCGGCGCGCACCGCGTCGGCGACCCGCTGCAGCTCGCTCTCCGGCAGAAGCCGGAGACGATCCGGCGTCTCAAGACCCTCGAGGATCGTCGTGTCCGCTAGTGCCACCGGACCAGCCTCATGCCCGAAGTGAAGAAAAGCGCGCAAAGCTTTGCGTGCGATGAGTTTCGTTGGAAGTGAACCCGCACCCGGCCCGCCTACTCGACGTCGAGCGGGGCGGTGCCGGCGGCCCGCCCGTCCGGGCCGATGGCGATCTTCTGGATCCGCGCCTCGGCCCGCTTCAGCAGGGTTTCGCAGTGACGCTTGAGCGCCTCGCCGCGCTCGTAGATCGCCACCGACTCATCGAGGGGAACGTCGCCGCGCTCCAGCCGGCGCACGATCTCCTCGAGCTGCTCCATCGCACGCTCGAACGGCAGATCGTCCGGCGTCTGCGCCGCAGCGGCGTCGGGTGCAGATCCGTCGGGTGTCTGATCGTTCATCCGGATTCCCTTTGGGGCGGGTTATGACGGGCGACGTGCGGTCGCACAAGTCCGGGTCGATTGCGTGCGACCGATCTCCGCGGTCCGCAGACGTCAGGTCACGCCAGGGTGAATTGGAACGGCGTTCCCTCGAAGGCCTCCGCCCCGCGCCCGATTTCGGCGATGGCCGCGCTCATCCGTCCCTGGCGTCCGAGCAGGCGGTCGGCGATCTCCACGAACAGGCGGTTCGGCGTGGCGCTCGGCGCGAGCCGCCGCAGCTCCCGCGCGAGTTCGGCCTCGTCCCGGTCCGGCTGCAGGGCGCAGGAAGCGGCGAAGGCCGCGGCCGTCGAGCGGCTGATCCCGGCATAGCAGTGGAGCACCATCGGTTTTTCGCGCGGCCACGCCGCCACGAAATCGAGCACGGCCCGGACATGCGCCTCGCCCGGCGGCAGGTGGCCCTCCATGGGCGCGACGATGTCGCTGAACCCAACCCGCAGGTGGTGCTCCGGGCGGATCGCGGCCGGGCGCTCGACCGTGCTGCCGAGGGTGGCCAGCGTCACGAGATGGCTCGCGCCGGTGGCGGCGACGGTCTCGGGCAGACGGGAGAGGGGGCAGATGTGGAGGGTGGGCATTGTCTTGCCAATCTCACACGGTTTCCGGCTAATCGGTTCGTTTCAACCGACCCAACGTCATTCCGGGGCGCTGAAAAGCGAACCCGGAATCCACGGCCGGCCTCGACATGGCCGTGGGCCCCGCGTCACGGGTGGATCCCGGGTTCCGCTGCGCGGCCCCGGGATGACGGAGGAGCCGGTATCGAGGCATCAACTGAAAACGGCCGACGCACCGCGCTGGAGCGTCTCGAAGCGGGCGAGATAGCACGCCTCCGCCTCCGCCGTCGGCCATCCGGCGATCAGCCGCTCGATCTCCCCGCGAACGGGCTCGGGCAGGGCCGGCGGGCAGCCGAAGATCCCGTCGGCCTCCGCGCCTGAAAAGCCCGCGAGCCGGGTCGCCTCGATCGCGGCGGCGATCCGGTCGGCGCGCTTGACGAGGCGCGAGAGGGCCGGCGAGGGGGCGGAGAGGCCGAAACGCTGGCGGATCGCCGCGAGCAGGCGCCGCTCGACGCTGCGATAGGCATCGCCGATGGCGGCCTTGAGCGGCGAGATGATGTCGCCGATCACGTATTCCGGCGCGTCGTGCAGCAGCAGTTCGAGGCGCTCCGGGCCCCCGAGCCGCGGATCGAGGGCGCCGCCGATCGCCTCCACCAGCAGCGAGTGCTGTGCCACGGAGAAGACGTGCGGCCCCGCCGTCTGCCCGTTCCAGCGGGCGACGCGGGCGAGCCCATGGGCGATGTCGGTGATCTCGACATCGAGCGGCGAGGGGTCGAGCAGGTCGAGGCGGCGGCCCGACAGCATCCGCTGCCACGCCCGCGGCTGTTTCTTCGCGGGGACCGTCACGGATGGCGCCCCTCACGCAACGCGGCACCGAGGGTGGCGCAGGCGGCGTGGCGGTGGCAGCCGGTGAGATGGTCGTTGACCATGCCGACCGCCTGCATGAAGGCGTGAACGATGGTCGGGCCGCAGAAGGTAAAGCCCTTCGCCTTCAGAGCCTTGCCCATCTTTCGCGACAAATCGGTTTCGGTGGCGATCTCGGCGCGGGTGGCCGCGTTTGTCTGGATCGGGCGGCCGTCGCAAAAGTCCCAGAGAAAGGCCGAGAAGCCCGGACCCGCCTCCTCGATGGCGAGCCACGCCCGGGCGCCGGCGATCGCGCCGCGGATCTTGGCGCGGTTGCGGATGATGCCGGTGTCGCCCATCAGCCGCTCGACATCGGCCTCGGTGAAGCGGGCCACGCGCTCCGGCTCGAAGCCTTCGAAGGCCCGGCGAAACCCCTCGCGGCGGCGCAGGATGGTGATCCACGACAGGCCCGCCTGGAACCCGTCGAGGATCAGCTTTTCGTACAAGGCGCGGGAATCGGTCTCCGGCACGCCCCACTCGGTGTCGTGATAGGCGACATAGAGCGGGTCGTGCCCTGGCCACCAGCAGCGCGGGCAGCCGTCGGCATGGCCGGTGATCAGTCCGGAGGCGGCTTCGCTCATCCGGCCGCGGCCGTGTCGGTGGGGAAGGCGAAGGTCGCGAAATCCGGCTTGCCCACGGCCGCGACGGTGCCGCCCGCCCGCACCGGCTCGTCGGCGGCCAGCGCATCGCCGAGACGGTCGAGGCGGATGGTGGCGAGCCCGCGATGGCCCGCGGCACTGCCCGTCGTGCCGAGGCTGCGGGCACCGGCCGTCACCTCGGTGCCGGGCGCCGGGGCCGGACCGTCGCGGTAGACGATCGGCAGGATGCGGGTGCGGGCGGTGCCGCGGTGCTGCATCCGCGAGACGACCTCCTGGCCGACATAGCAGCCCTTCTTGAAATCGACGCCGCCGAGCTGGTCCATCAGCGCCTCGTGCGGGAAGGCGTCACTGAGCGCGAAGTCGCGCCCCCCCTCCGGCACGCCGAGGCCGATGCGGTGGGCGTGGTAATCCTCCTCCGTCGCGTCCGCCGAGAAGGCACCTTGCGAAAAGTACAGCCGCTCGCCCAAAGCGGGGAGGCGCCCGTCGCGCACCCGCACCGTGTCGGCAGCCGTCTCGGACCCGTCCCACGCGGCCGCGACGCCGAGCGTCGGGTCGGCGGCCACCGTCACCTTGGCCCGCAGGCGGTAGAGACCGAGCCGCTTGAGGAGATCGGGGACGCGCTCGGCGGCCACATCGAGCCTGAAACCGTCACCGCCGTCGCGAGAGAGCAAAAAATCGAACTGGATCTTGCCCTGGGGCGTCAGCAGCGCGCCGAGCCGCGCCTCACCCTCGGGAAGCGTCTCGACATTGCAGGTGAGGATGCCTTGCAGGAAGGCGGTCGCATCCGGCCCCGACACGGCGACGACGGCTCGGTCCGGCAGCAGGGCGATCGGCATGGCATCTCCTTCGGGGCGCGGGCGAGGCACGGGTGGCGTTGCGCGTGTGGGACGCCTGACATAAGCCGCGGCTATCCTCGTCTCAATCGCACCCTTGCGCACCCCTGCGCACCCTCGCGAACCGGGAGAGCCCGATGGAAGCGCCTTTCGACCTCGTCCTGTCCGGCGGCACGGTGGTGAACCACGACGGCGCCGCCCTCGCCGACCTCGGCATCCGCGGCGGACGGGTGGCGGCCATCGGCGACCTCGCGGGCGCGGCGGCGCAGGAGCGGCGGGACTGCCGCGGCCTGCATCTCCTGCCCGGCGTAATCGACAGCCAAGTGCATTTCCGCGAGCCCGGCCTCGATCACAAGGAGGATCTTGAGACGGGCTCGCGCGCAGCGGTGATGGGCGGCGTCACGGCGGTGTTCGAGATGCCCAACACCAACCCGCAGACGACCAGCGCCGCGGCGCTCGCCGACAAGGTCGCCCGCGCCCATCACCGGATGCATTGCGACTTCGCCTTCTGGGTCGGGGGCACCCACGAGAACGCGGCGGAGGTGGCCGAGCTGGAGCGGCTGCCGGGGGCGGCCGGGATCAAGGTGTTCATCGGCTCCTCCACCGGCTCGCTCCTGGTCGAGGACGATGCCGGCGTGCGCGCGATCCTGAGCCGCATCCGCCGCCGGGCCGCCTTCCATTCGGAGGACGAGCCGATGCTGCGCGAGCGCAAGGAGCTGCGCGTGCCGGGTGACCCGTCTTCGCACCCGGTCTGGCGCTCGCCAGAGGTAGCGGTGAAGGCCACCCGCCGCCTGATCGCGATCGCGCGGGAGACGGGCGCGCGCATCCACATCCTGCACATCTCGACCGCGGACGAGATGCCGATCCTGGCGGACGCCAAGGACGTGGCGAGCGTCGAGGTGACGCCGCACCACCTCACGATCGACGGCGGCGAGGCCTACGCCCGGCTCGGGACGCTGGTGCAGATGAACCCGCCGGTGCGTGACGCCGGGCATCGCGACGGGATCTGGCGCGGTCTTGGCGACGGCGTCGTCGACGTGCTCGGCTCCGACCACGCGCCGCACACGCTCGAGGAGAAGGCCAAGCCCTATCCGGATTCCCCCTCGGGGATGACCGGCGTGCAGACGCTGGTGCCGATCATGCTCGACCACGTGAATGCCGGACGGCTCTCGCTCGCCCGGCTCGTCGATCTCACGAGCGCCGGCCCCAAGCGCCTGTTCGGCATCGCCCGGAAAGGGCGGCTCGCCGTGGGCTACGACGCCGACGTGACGGTGGTGGACCTCAAGCGCCGCGAGACCATCCGCAACGCGTGGATCGCCTCGAAATGCGGCTGGACGCCCTATGACGGCGTCACCGTCACCGGCTGGCCGGTGGGCACCGTGGTGCGCGGCACCCCGGTGATGTGGCAGGGCGAATTAACCAACCCGTCCCGGGGCGAAGCGGTCGTGTTCGAGGAGGCGCTGCCGGCCGCGGGTTAACGACCGGCCGGCCCTCTCACCCAAAACCTCACGCTGAAGCGCTGGGAAGCGGCCTCGAGGGGTCTTCCCGTGCGCGATCGCTGGACGATCCTTCGAGGCCTCCGTTTCGCGGCGGCACCTCAGGACGAGGCGGCGTATGGGATGTGCGGTGTCGCGGCGACACTCGCCCGCGCGGCCGGCGTCGCCTCTCAGTGCTGAAGCGTCGTGGTGAAGCCGCCGCCGCGGATGCGCTCGGGCAGGGATTCGGCGTAGCGGGCGGTGGCGTCCTCGCCATAGGTCGCGACCAGTTCCTGGAACGCCGCGAACAGGGCGGCCTGAGCCATGCAGTCGCCGTCGATCCCGTCGAGACAGCCTTCGGCGAAGGCCTCCGTCACGAGTCCGAGCGCGAGGCGCTTGCTCTCCGCATCGACGTCGAAGGGAGCGGTGTCGGAGTCGTGGATCATGGCGGGTGGCTTCACTTCTCGGCCGGAACAGTGCCGGCAAGACATCGCCACGATACGGCAGCCTTCACGGGCCGGGAAGCAGGGAATTGCGAAGAGGTTAATGCGACCGCGCGATTGCGAAGGTTTTTTGCAACGGACCGGCACTGTGGCGCGCCTGCCACAAACGCTTCTGCCCGGCGACATCTACCCCCCGAACCGCCCGGCGATGGCATGCGAGAGCCGTTCGCCCTCGGCGATGTAGCGGCGGGCCGCCTCGCCCGCGGCGGGGGTGCAGATCCGGTAGGTCAGGCTGTAGCCGCGAAAGCCCCGGTTATAGGCGCCGGCCAGCCGGTCGCGGCGATTCGGGGTGACGCCCTCGGTGTCGAGGATCGCCTTCATCCGCGCCGGCCACTCGGCGGCGTCCGGCTCGGTGCAGAGGCTGCGCAGGAAGGCGAGCGCCCCGACGATCTCGGACAGCCGCATCAGGTCGCGGTCGTAGGGCGCGGGCGGCGGCTCGGCCGGGGGCGGCGGCTCCTTGTCCTTCTCGGACGGCTTCGGGGCGGACTTGGCCGTGCCGGAGCGCTGCTGCGCGAATGCCTCCGCCGCAGGCGTGAGGGCGAGCAGGGCGGCGAGAGTCAGGCGAACGAGTCCCGTTCTCATACCGAACCTTCTGAACCTTCCACCGAGCCCACGCGGGAAAACGCCTCACGCAGGGTGTCGATCAATCCCGGCGTCGTCTGCAAACCCTCGACCTCGTCGAGCCTCGCCCAACGCACGGCGAGCGCTTCCGGCCCCGGTGCCGGCTCGACGGCGCGCCAGAGCGCGGCGTGGGGATGGATCACGTAGTGGTGGCGGATGCGGCCGGCCTCGTCGCGCAGGATGATCTCGGTCGGCGTCAGGCTCGGGCCGACCACCTCGGCGCGCACGCCGACCTCCTCCTGCAACTCGCGCAGCGCCCCCGCGGCGAGGGTCTCGCCCGCCTCCACGAGGCCGCCGGGCAGGGTCCAGACGCCGCGCATCGGCTCGTTGGCGCGGGCGGCGAGCAGCACGCGCCCCCCGCGGATCACCGCGATCGACACGCCGATCAGCGGGCGGGCCGGAAACAGCCGCCCGTCCTCCTGCCCCGCTTCGTTCACGGAACCGACACCGCGACGAGGCGTCCGTCGGCCAAGCCCACGAGGATTTTCTTCGCGGTTCCGCCCGCGTCGAGCACGGCGAGGCCGTGGGCGGCCGGAGCGGGCAGGGGGATGCGCGCACGCTCGACGGGGCGGCCGTCCTTCAGCGCCACCACCGCGACGGCGCCGCGGCCCGCCGCCGGCAGGGCGAGGTCGGGCGGGTTGCCGCCGCGGGGGACGAGGGCGGCAAGCTCCGCCTCCTCGCCCGCCGCCGCGCCGGCATATCCCGGCGCCTCGCCGGCAAGAGTGAGGGCCCCTTCGGTCAGGGCCCCGTCGGCGATCCGCCAGAGCTGGAGCACGCCCTCGCCGTCGGGGGCGCGGATCGTGGCGATCTGCGGCGTGCCGGTCCCGGAGAAATCGGCGAGGCCGGCGAGCGCCAGCGGCGCCGTGCCCGGCCCTTGGCCCGCCTGGGGCGGCGTCTGCGCGGCAAGCGTCCAGGCCCCGTCCTTGCCCTTCACAGCGAGCGCCAGGCCGGAGCCGGCCGCGCCCTGCGCGGTCACGGCGACCACCGCCGGGCGGCCGTCGAGGCGGGTGATGCGCGGCGTGCGGCCGGCAAAGACCCGGTCGCCCCCCGGCGCGAGGGTGTGCGTCGTCACCGGCACCGCCTTCGGCTCGGCGGTGACGCCGAGCGGCTGGCGTTCGCGTAAGGTGAGCACCGTGCCCTGCCCGGGCGCGCCGCCGAGCGCGCGGGTCGGTCCGGTGAGATAGGCGCTCAAGGGTCCGTCGAGGGCGCGGCGCGAGCCCGGCACGGCGCCGCGCGGCGTCTCGGCGGCGGCAAAGCCCTTAATCGCCTCGGCGCCGATCAGCGTGGTGCGCAGCGTCGCGCCGTCGAGGCTGAGCACGGCGCCGCCGCCCTCGCCCCAGACCACGACGACGGGCGGCGGCGCCGTGCTGGCCGTGGCCTTCGGGTCGGCGCTGGCGGGCGCGCGGGCGACCGGCAGCAATCCGGAAGTCGCCACCGAGAGGGCCACGTCGCTGCCGGGGCCGCGCATCGCCTTGACGGCAAACGGCAGCGCCACCGGCTCGACCCCGCTCCCCTCCTCCGCCGCGAGGGCGGGGAGGGCGATCAGCGACAGCAGGGCGGCGAGAACCGCCCGGCGGTCAGACATGCTGGCCGCCGTTGATGTGGAGTTCGGCGCCGTTCACGTAGGAGGAGGCCTCGGTGCAGAGGAAGTAGATCGCCTTGGCGACCTCGTCCGGGGTGCCGAGCCGGCGCTGCGGGATCTGCTGCACCAGCTTGTCGGTGCCCGGCGACAGGATCGAGGTGTCGATCTCGCCCGGCGAGATCGCGTTCACGCGCACGCCGAGTGGCCCGAAATCCGCGGCCATCTCGCGGGTAAGGCCGGCGAGCGCCGCCTTCGAGGTGCCGTAGGCCGCCCCGGCGAAGGGGTGGACCCGCGAGCCGGCGATCGAGGTGACGTTGACGATGGAGCCGCGCGCCCGGGTCAGCTCGTCGGTGAGGCCCCGCGCGAGCAGGATCGGCGCGAAAAAGTTCACCTGGAAGACGCGGGCCCAGTCCTCGTACTCGGTGGTCAGCGCCCCGAGCCGCTCGCCCTCCGGGCCCTTGGGCGAGATGCCGGCATTGTTGACGAGCGCGTGCAGCAGGCCGCCCTCGGCGGCGAGCCGCTCGGCCACCTCGCGCACGCCGCGCACGGTGTCCTGCGCGTCGGCGAGATCGACCTGAAGGTGGTCCTCCGGCCCCATCTCCCACGGGCAGTTCTCGGGGAAGGGATGGCGCGAGCAGGTGATGACCCGCCAGCCCGCGGCGGAGAAGCGCTTGACGGTGGCATGCCCGATGCCGCGGCTGGCGCCGGTGAGCAGCATCACCCGTCGACGTTCGTTGGATGAGGCCAAGGCCGGTTCCTCGCTGCCCGCGACGCGGCCCGCGAAAGAGCGGGCCAGGGCGGATCTTCGCCTCAAGGGATAAGCCGCGCCCCGCCGGAAATCCAGGGCCGCGCTGCATTGCGAAAGACGGCGTGGGGATCGGCGGGACGGATCGCCGCCGGGGCGGCGCGCAGCCCCTCATGCAATCGGCGCTGGGCTCCCGGCCAAGCCATGAGTTGGCCTACGTTTTGCGCGCTTGTCCTGTGTCCGCCTTCATGCGACCCGGAGTGGGACGCGCGTTCTCGGGACCGTGCCGACGGATCGAGCCAAGGACGAGCGAAAGATGCGACGCGCGTGAGCGAGGCGGAAGCGAAATCGACCGTCCTCGTCGTGGAAGACGACGCGGTGATCCGTCACGCCGCGGTCGCGATGGTGACCGATGCCGGCTTTGCCGTGCGCGAGGCCACCAACGGCAACGAGGCGATCCGCATCCTCGACGACGGGCTGGACGCGGGCGAGGCGGTGTGTGTCGTGGTGACCGACATCGACATGCCGCTCGGGATCGACGGCATCAAGCTCGCCGCCTGCATCAACCGGCGCTGGCCGGGCATCGGCATCGTCATCACCTCCGGCAAGGTGCGGCCCGCGCCCGGCGACGTGCCGAACGACGGGCTGTTCATCCGCAAGCCCTACACCGAGGAAGGCCTGATCGCGGCGATCCGCTCGGTGATGCCGTGACCGAAGCGCCCTCCCGTCAGGGATAGAGCCGCGCACGGGTCCAGCCGTCGCCCGCGCGGGTGAAGCGCACCCGGTCGTGCAGGCGATAGGCGCCGTTCTGCCAGAATTCGAGTTGAACGGGAGCGATGCGGAAGCCGAGCCAGTGCTCGGGGCGCGGCACCGGGCCGTTCTCGTACGTCTCCGACAGGGCGGCGACCTCGGCCATCAGGGTCGGGCGGTCGGTCAGCGGGCGCGACTGCTGGCTGGCAATGGCGCCGATGCGGCTGTCCCGGTGACGACTGGCGAAATAGGCGTCGGCCTCCTCGCGCGTCACGGGGGAGACCGGGCCGCGGGCGCGGATCTGCCGGCCCAGGGACTTCCAGTACAGCACCGTCGCCGCCTGCGGATTGGCCATGAGCTGCTGGCCCTTGGCCGACTCGGCATTGGTGTAGAAGACGAGGCCGCGGTGATCGAGCCCCTTCAGCAGCACCACCCGCACGTCGGGCAGGCCGTCCGGTCCGGCAGTGGCGAGCGCCATGGCGTTGGCGTCGCAAGGCTCGGAGGCTTCCGCCTCCGCCATCCACGCGGCGAACAGCGCCCAGGGGTCTGACGACAACGTGAAATCCTGCGGGTCGACCGGCGGCGCGCCCGCATCACCCTCTCTTAACCGATCGATGGCCATTTTCGTCCCTGTGGCAGCCGGGTCGGGGGGCACCGACGTGGGCAGCACACCCCGCCGGACCCCCGTCTGTCTCGAGTTCAGGTGTAATGCGTCTGCGTCCGTGTAAAGCCCTCGGTAAGGCCGTCGCCCGAACGCTCTGCGTCCGGGAGGGCGCCGCGACACGCGGGCCGGCGACACGACACGGGATCGCGGGCCGGGTCGCGGGCCTCCTGACGCTGGGTCTCGCTGCCCTCTCCTGCGGCGGCTGCAGCGGCCCGATCCTCTCGTTCAAGGCGGAGGAGGCGTCGGCCGCACCGGAGCCGCTCGTCACCGGCAGCATCCCGAAGCGGCCCGCGAGCTTCGGACGCGACCTCGACGGCGAGGATTGGCGCCGGGCCCACGCGGCGCTCTCCGTCGCCCTCGATCCGCAGGGCAACGGGCGCCCCGTGAAGTGGGAGAACCCGGAGACCGCCATGCGCGGGGCGATCAACCCGACCGGCCTGCCCTACGTCGCGGGCGACGAGATCTGCCGCGACTTCCTCGCCACTGTCGTCGGCGGCCCCAACAGCCGCTTCGTGCGCGGCACCGGCTGCAAGCCCTCCGGCGGTGAGTGGGAATTGAAGCGGCTGCGCGCGTCCAACGCCGGCGCCAAATCCTGACGGTCCACAGGGGGCCGCGAAAAAGCGATCGCGGAACGGTGAGATCGTGTACAGGGGTGTTGCAGAACCGCAACGCCCTTCCCACGTTGTCGCCACGCGGCCAAGGCCGTATCCCTACACGGTTGCGACCCCCACAAAAGAATCCCGATGCGAAACCCCTACGACGTTCTGGGTGTGCCCAAGGGCGCGGGTGAGGCCGAGATCAAGAAGGCCTTCCGCAAGCTCGCCAAGGCGTATCACCCCGACAGCAACAAGGATCCGAAGGCCGCCGAGCGCTTCGCGGAGGCGAACACCGCCTACGAGATCCTCGGCGACAAGGAGAAGCGCGCGCAGTTCGACCGCGGCGAGATCGACGCCGAGGGCAAGCCGCGGGCGACCGGCTTCGAGGGCTTCTCCGGCTTCGGCGGCGGGCGCGGCGGCGGCGGCTTCGATTTCGAGGGCTTCACGCGCGCACGCGGCGGGGCCGGCGGGGCGGGTCCCGGCGGCGTCGGCGAGGACTTCATCAGCCACATCTTCGGCGAGGCGTTCCGCGCCGGCGGGGCGGGGCCCGGCGGGTTCGGGCGCGGCGGTCCGGTCCGCGGCGAGGATGTCGCGGCCGAACTCAGCGTCACGCTCGAACAGGTGGCGGGCGAGGAGAAGATGCGCATCGGCCTGCCGGGCGGGCGCGACGTCGACGTGATGATCCCGAAGGGCGTCGTCGATGGCCAGACCATCCGCCTGCGGGGTCTCGGCGGCGCGGGCGGCCCCCGCGGCGAGCCCGGCGACGCGCTCCTGACCATCCGCGTCCTGCCGCATCCGCTGTTCAAGGTGGACGGGGCGGACCTGCGCGCCACCGTCGATCTGCCGCTGGAGGATGCGGTGCTCGGCGGCGCCTTGCGGGTGCCGACGCTGACGGGCGCCGTGGAGATGAAGGTGCCGGCGATGACGAGTTCCGGCCGCACCTTCCGCCTGCGCGGCAAGGGTCTGCCGAAGAAGGACGGCAGCCGCGGCGATCTCTTCGCCACCACCGCCATCGCTCTGCCGGCCGACGACGATGCGGCGCTGACCGAGTATGCCCGCCGCCGCCGCGAGGCGAGGGCCGGGACGGCGTGAGGCGCGGCCTCGAAGCGCTCAGGCCGACGGTGATGCTGCCGAATGGCCGGCGCCAAGCGCGCCCGCGGAGCGGGCCTCGGCCCTGTGCCGGGGCGTCGCGCGAAGCGGGGGCCTGAGGCCGCGGCGGCGGTCCCGGTGATCGAGGCCAGGCGACAAACAGGGGTCGCTGCCAAGCGATCCCGAACGCCTTGAGGCTTCCCCCTCCGGCCACCCTCCGCTAAGGAAGCCCCCGGCGCAGGGCCGTCCCTCGAGAGGCGCCCGCGCGGCCGAAGCGAAGGTGACGCATGTCGGAACAGAAGCCGGGCGGGCTGCTCGCGGGCAAGCGCGGGCTGGTGCTGGGAGTGGCCAATAACCGCTCGATCGCCTGGGGCATCGCCCGCAGCGCCGCCGCGCACGGAGCGGAACTGGCCTTCACCTATCAGGGCGAGGCGCTGAAGAAGCGCGTCGAGCCGCTGGCGCGCGAGCTGAACGCGCACGTGGTCGGCCATTGCGACGTGACCGACCCGGCCTCGATCGATTCCGCCTTCGCGGCCACCGCCGAGGTTTTTCCGGAAGGGATCGATTTCGTCGTCCACTGCATCGCCTTCTCCGACAAGGACGAGCTGACGGGCCGCTACCTCGAGACCTCCGAGGCGAACTTCACCAAGTCGCTCCTGATCTCCTGCTACTCGTTCACCGCGGTGGCGCAGCGGGCGGAGAAGATCATGCGCGAGGGCGGCTCGATGCTGACCCTGACCTATTACGGCGCCGAGAAGTGGATGCCGCACTACAACGTCATGGGCGTCGCCAAGGCCGCGCTGGAAGCCTCTGTGCGCTACCTCGCCGCCGACCTGGGTCCCAAGCAGATCCGCGTCAACGCGATCTCGGCCGGACCGATCAAGACGCTGGCGGCCTCGGGCATCGGCGACTTCCGCTACATCCTCAAGTGGAACGAGTACAACGCGCCGATGCGCCGGACCGTGACCATCGAGGAGGTCGGCGAGACGGCGGCCTATCTGTTCTCCGACATGTCCCGCGGCATGACCGGCGAGATCCTGCACGTCGATGCGGGCTATCACGTCGTCGGCATGAAGAACCCCGACGCGCCGGACATCACCCGCGAGCGGGATTAGCGCATCGTCTTTTTCCGAAAGCCGGCAACCACCTTTCGGGACGATGCTGGAGGGTTCAGCCCTCTTCCCCGAGCCGGCGGCGCCAATCCTCCACCGCGCCGCTCGCGAGCCTGCGGGCGGCGATCCTGCGCCAGGACTCCGCGAGGGGCGCCAGGGCGGCGATCGCGCGCAAGGCCGCCGTGTCGAGGCGGTCCACGTAGAGATGGTGCAGGAGCCGCGACAGCGGCCAGTCCGGATGCCGGCGCTCGACGAGGGTCAGCGTCGCGCCTGCCGTCACGAGGCCGGGCTCGATCACCCGATAGTACCAGCCGGTTCGTCCGCTGGCCTGAACCCGCCGGGCCATGTCCGGCACGCCGAAGCGCAGGTTCAGCTTGAAGCAGGGCTGGCGCGCCTGCGAGACCTGGAGGAGGGTGCTGCCCGCCCGCCACAGGTCGCCGACGCAGACGTCGCGCTCCGTCAGCCCGAGACCCGAAAAGTTCTCGCCGAAGGCGCCGGGCCGTTCCAGCAGATCGGGCAGGCCGGGCAGGTCCGCGCGCCACGCCGCGGCATGATCGAGGGCGTAGTGGTGGACGGCCTTGTCCGGCCCGCCATGGACGCGGTGGTCGGCCTGCTCGTCGCCCGCGAGCCCGAGCGGCCCCACCGCGACGGACCCCTCCACGGGTGCCTTGGCGATGGCGCTCGTCGCCGTCCCGAGAGGTGCGACGCGCCCGGTGAGCACGGCCCCGATCACCACCTGCACGGCTCAGTCGTCCTCATCAGGCAAGTCGCCGGCCGCTTCTTCGAACCGAAAGCGACTGAGCGTCAACCGAGCTGGACGACGATACGTAAAAAGCTCGCCGGAAGTGGAACGCGGTCAAAGATCAATCCGGCACCGTGATCCCCTCCAGCCCCTTGCGCGGCTCGGGAAAGCGCGGGTCCATCGCCTCCAGGGTGTCGGCGATGGTGCGGGCGACCATGACGTTGCGGGCCCATTTGCGGTTGGCCGGCACCACGTGCCAGGGCGCGTAGGGCGTCGAGCAGCGGGTGAGCGCGTCGTCGAAGGCGGTCTGGTAGGCGTCCCAGCTCTTGCGCTCCATGAGGTCGGCCGGGTCGAACTTCCAATGCTTCTCCGGGTCGGCGAGGCGCGCCTCCAGGCGTTCCTTCTGCTCGTCCTTGGAGATGTGCAGGAAGAACTTGAGGATCACGCACCCTGAGAGCGTCAGCAGCCGCTCGAACTCGTTGATGAGCCCGTAGCGCTCGCGCCAGGTCTCCTCCGGCACGAGCCCCTTCACCCGCACCACCAGCACGTCCTCGTAATGGCTGCGGTTGAACACGCCGATCAGGCCGCGTCCCGGCGTGCGCCGGTGGTAGCGCCAGAGGAAATCCTGATCGAGCTCCTCCGGGCTCGGCACCTTGAACGACCAGACCCGGCAGCCCTGGGGGTTCACCCCCTCCAGAACATTGCGGATGGTGCCGTCCTTGCCGCCGGTATCGATCGCCTGGAACACCACGAGCAGGGAGCGGCGATGCTCGGCATAGAGCTTCTCCTGCAAGCTCCTGATGCGCGTGCGCTGCGCGTCGAGGGCGGCCTTGGCCTCGGCCTTGTCGAGCCCGCCGGTGGCATCGGGATTGATCGCGGCGAGGCTGAAGGCCTGACCTGGCCCAACGGTGACGATGCCCGGCGCGGCCGGCGGCGGGATCAGGTGGAGATGCGGCGACAGGCTCGGCGCCGTGCCGCTGCCCGCGATCGCGGCGCGAGCCCACCCGGCGAAGGACGGCGGATGGTCGCTCCACGGCGCCTGCGACCTTGTTTCCTCCGCTTTGTCATCCCTCGCGCCGTTGCCATCCTTGCCGTTCTTGCGTGCCATGCCGAAGATTACCCGCTCACGAGCCGATCACGAGGCCGCCGGCGCGGCCCCGCAGGAAGGGAAAAGCTTGGAGCCCCAACAGATGCGCCGCCTTCGCCGTTCCCGATCCGGCGCGTCGGGGTTCCCGAGGGGATGGGCCGGTTGCGGCGGGGCGGCCGCATGAGCGCAGTGCCGACCATCTGGTTCGTGCGCCACGGCGAGACCGACTGGAACGCGGAAGGGCGCCTCCAGGGGCATCGCGACACCGATCTCAACGCCAGGGGGCTCGCCCAGGCGGCGGAGGCGGCCGAGCGGCTGCGCCGCATCGCCGGGGCGGACCTGCCCACGGCCGATTACGTGGCGAGCCCGCTCACCCGCACCCGGCGGACGATGGAGATCCTGCGCGCGGGCATCGGCCTGCCGGCGGCGGGCTACCGCGCCGACCTGCGGCTGCGGGAGATCGGTTTCGGTGCCTGGGAGGGCCGGACCTGGGCCGAGATCCGGCGGCGCGACCCGTCGGGCGCCGCCGCGCGCGACCGCGACCGCTGGGGCTACCAGCCCCGCGGGGAGGGGGCGGAGAGCTACGCCATGGTCGAGGCGCGGGTGGAGGAGGTGGTGGCGGAGCTACGCCGCCCGACCGTGATGGTGGCCCATGGCGGCGTCGCCCGGGCCCTGTTGGTCATCCTCGGCCATCTCGACATCTACGCCGCCCCGCGGCTCGGCATCCGCCAGGGCAGCATCCTCGTCATCGAGCCCGCCGGCTGGCGCTGGGCATGACGGGCGCCCGAGGCGGGGCGCGCGGCCTCCGCCGTGTCCCGTCCCGATGGGCCGCGATGGGGCGGACCCGTGGGTCCGTCAGGCCCGGGCGGCGCGGCCGCGGGCGAGCAGCCGCACGGCGGTGACGGGGAGGAGCAGCGTCCTCACCGTGGCGGTGACGGCGAGGACCGCGAGGACCGGCAGGATCGCGAGACAGATTCCGCTCACGCGCATCGGACACTCCTTGAAGCTGCTGACCCGGCGGCTTGCGACCGCCCTGTTGATGACAATCCGCCACTCAATCGCGGCAAGACCAAGGTAAACGGAGCGCAATCACGCATTTCTGCGCTCCGAGGGGACGCTGGAGCGGACAACATATCCCGCGCGGGAGCTTGGGCTTTGCTCTGAATCAGTGCCGTCCGGCGGCCCCGATGTTTTTTCGCGCCGCGGCTCCGGCAGCCGCCGGGCGCGGGGATGGGCGTCCTCGAAGGCACTCATCAGGCGGGCGGCATCGACCTTGGTGTAGATCTGCGTGGTCGAGAGCGAGGCGTGGCCGAGCAGCTCCTGGATCGCGCGCAATTCCCCCTGGCGGGCGAGCAGGTGCGTCGCGAAGGAGTGGCGCAGGGCGTGCGGGGTCGCGCTCTCGGGCAGGCCGAGCGCGCCGCGCAAAGCCGCCACCGCGTACTGGACGACGCGGGGCGAGAGCGGACCGCCCTTCACCCCGACGAAGAGCGGGCCCTCCGGATCGAGGGGATGCGGGCAGAGCGACAGGTAGGCGGCGACCGCCTCGGCCACCGCCGGCAGCACCGGCACGGCGCGGACCTTGCCGCCCTTGCCCGTCACCCGCACCTCGTCGATGCCCGGCACCGGCGCGTCGCGGGCGGCGAGCCCCAGCGCCTCGGAGATGCGCAGGCCCGAGCCGTAGAGCAGCGCGATCACCGCCGCGTCGCGGGCGAGCACCCAGGGCTCGCGGCTGTCATCGGGGCGGGTTCCGGGTGCGGTCATGGCCAGCGCGGCCGGCACCGGCAGCGGGCGCGGCAGGCGCCGCTCGACCTTGGGCGAGCGCACGGCGCCCAAAGCCGCGACGCTGCCGTGTCCCTCGCGCTCGAGGAAGCGGGCGAAGGAGCGCAAACCCGCCAGCATCCGCATCAGGGAACGCCCGCCGATGCCCTCGGCCCGGCGCGCGGCCATGAAGGCGCGCAGGTCGCGGGGTTTGAGGGCGATCAGCCCGGCGATGGTCGGCGTGCCGAAGCGGGCGGCGCGGTAGGCGAGGAACTGGCGGAGATCCCGCTCGTAGGCCTCGACGGTGTTGGCCGCCATGCGGCGCTCGCGGGCGAGCGCCTCGCGCCAGCCGAGCATCGCCGCGCGCAGGGCGGCGTCGCCCGGCGGCAGCAGGGCCTCGGCATCGACGGCGTGAGGGGACGCGGCGCGCATCATCGGCGGCAGCAAGCGCCCGGTAGGGTTGATGAAGGGTAAACGGCCAAGACCCTTTCCACCCGGCCGTCCTCGCGCCAGATGTGCGCCCATCCGCCAAAGGGAGAGAGGGCCGATGGCCAAGCCCGTCCACACCATGATCCGCGTCCGCGACGAGGCGCGCTCGCGCGATTACTACGCCCGCGCCTTCGGCCTCGAACCGGCCGACCGCTTCGACTTTCCGGACTTCACGCTGCTCTACCTGCGCGACCCGTCCTCGCCGTTCGAACTCGAACTGACGGTCAACAAGGACCGCTCGGAGCCCTACAATCTCGGCGACGGCTACGGCCATCTCGCCTTCGTGGTCGAGGACGCGGAGGCCGAACATGCCCGCTTCGAGCGCGAGGGATTCCCGGTCACGCCGGTCAAGACCCTCAAGCACGGCGAGACCGCGCTCGCGACCTTCTTCTTCGCCACCGACCCGGACGGCTACAAGATCGAGGTGATCCAGAAGGGCGGCCGCTTCGCCTGACACCTCAGGGCTTTACGGGGTCTTCTCCAGCCGCTCCAGGGCGGCCAGCGCCTTCTCGCAGGAGGCCGGAGAGGGCGCCGGCAGGCTCGTTTCCAGGCGCATCGCGTCGTCGAGCGACAGGACGTAGCGCTCCTCGGTGAGCGCCCGGCCGACCGCCGCCAGCATGCGCGCGCGGCCGGCCCGCAGCACGCGCTCGACCCGCTCGCGCTCGGCACCGCAGGCCAGCGCCCGACCGAGGGTCTTGCCCTCGCGCTCGCCTTCGGCCTGGGGAATGACCAGCGGCCGGGCATGGCCCGCATCGGGCGGCGTCTGCGCCCAGGCCGCGAAGGCCGCGAGGACGGCGAGCGTGAACGCGCAGACGCGACAGACCGCTGAACGCATCGAACCGTTTCCTTCCTGTCTCGCGCCTGTCTCGCGCTCGTATTGCGACGTGCCGTCTCGAAGATCGCGCGGCCGTGACAGGCCGCGTGCGTTCCCTCACGCTCTCGGGAGCGAATCTCGGCCACGGTCAAGCTGGAAACGACAGGGGGCGGCAATGAGTCCTTCCGGCAGCGTGGCGGTGGCGACGGACAGTGGGGTCGAGAGGGCGCGCGAGAAGGCGCGCCGCGGACGCATCCCGTTGAGCCTCAAGCTCGCCTATTCGGCCTTCATGGCGGTGCTGGTCCCGGTCTACCTCTTCCATTACGGGCCCACGAACTTCCTGTATTTCTGCGACATCGCCCTGATCCTGACCCTCGTCGGCCTCTGGATGGAGAGCGCGCTGCTCGTCTCGGTCTGCGCGGTCGGCATCCTCGCGCCGCAACTGCTCTGGAACGTCGATTTCCTGGTCCAGGCCACGGGCCATCCGCTGACCGGCATGACCGCCTACATGTTCAACGCGCAGACCTCGCCGTTCCTGCGGGGGCTGTCGCTGTTCCACGGCTGGCTGCCGTTCCTGCTCGTCTACCTCGTGTGGCGGCTCGGCTACGACCGCCGCGCCTGGGGCGCTTGGTCGGCGCTGGCCGTCGTCGTCCTGTGCGTCTGCTTCTTCCTGATGCCGCCGCCGCGGCCCGATCCGGGTCTGACCCCGGTCAACATCAACTACGTCTGGGGCATGAGCGACCATGCCGCCCAGACCTTCATGCCGGCCTGGGCGTGGTTCGCGGGCCTCGCCGTCGGCATTCCGGCGCTGATCTGCTGGCCGACCCACCGGCTCCTGATCCGGCTGATGCCCGAGGCGCCCGCCCGATCCCCGATCACGTCCCTCTCGGCTTCGCCCGCCGGGTCGGGGCCTCGCTGAGCGGGTCCTCCGGCCAGGGGTGGCGCGGGTAGCGGCCGCGCATCTCGGAGCGGACCGCGGCCCAGGAGCCGCGCCAGAAGCCCGGCAGGTCGCGGGTGATCTGGATCGGGCGGTGGGCCGGCGAGAGCAGGTGGAGCACCAGCGGCACGCGGCCCCCGCCGAGGGTCGGGTGCCGGTCGAGACCGAACAGCTCCTGCACCCGCACCGCCAGCACCGGCTCGGGGCCGGATTCGTAATCGACCGGGATGCGCGAGCCCGTCGGCACCTCGATATGGCTCGGCGCCTCCGCCTCCAGGCGGGCGCGCAGGGTCCAGGGCAGCAGGCCCTGCAGGGCTTGGCCGAGATCGTCCGCGGTGACCGCCGCCAGCGCGGTGCGGCCGACGAGGGAGCGCGCCAGCCAGTCCTCGACGCTCTCGGCCAAGGCCGCGTCGGAGAGGTCCGGCCATTCCCCGCCCTCGGCCTCGTGGAGGAAGCGGATCCGCGCCCGCCACTGCGCCAGGGCGGGCGTCCAGGGCAGGCGGTCGAGGCCGAGGCCGGCGATGCCGCGGGCCAGCACCCGCGCCGCTTCCGCGTCGGCGGGAACGGGCATCGTGCGCTCGTCCAGCGTGACGGCCCCGAGCCGGCGGCCCTCGCGGGCGCGCAGCGCACGGGCCTCACGGTCGAAGCTGACGCTGCGCACGGTCGCGATGCGGTCGGAAAATAGCGCGTCGATGGACTCGGAAGACATCGCGGCCGCAGACAGGATGCGGGCGGAGGCCGCGGCGCCGGTGAGGTCGGCGACGACGATGAAGGGCTCGCGGGCGAGCGGACTCGCCGGATCGACGAGGCCGGCGCGGCCATTGGCCATCAGGAAGGCGCCGTCGCGGCCCCGCGCCCGCGCCACCCGGTCGGGATAGGCGAGCGCCAGCAGGGCGCCGGGCTCGGCGAGCGCCGGATCGGGCTCGGCCACGGCCCCCGCTGCCTTGGCCGCCTGCCGCGCCCAACCCTCGGCGAGGCGGCGCATGTCGGCGGCCCGGCCGCCACGGTCGCGGCGGAAGCGGTCCAGGCGCTCGGCGAGATCGACCGCATCCCCGCCCAGCCCGCGCTCGACCAGCACCGCGGCGAGATCCGCGGCGGCGCGGGCCTGGCCGGATTCGGCGGCGCGGGCGACCATCCGGGCGAGCCGGGGCGGCAGCGGCAGGCTGCGCAGGGTGCGGCCGGTGGCGGTGAGCCGCCCGTCGGGATCGAGGGCGCCGAGATCGGTCAGCATCGCCCGCGCCTCCGCGAGCGCCGGCGCCGGCGGCGGGTCGAGGAAGGGCAGGGCGGTCGGGTCGGTCACGCCCCAGGCGGCGCAGTCGAGGGTCAGACCGGCCAGGTCGGCGGACAGGATCTCCGGCCGGGCGAAGGGTTCGAGGGAAGCGGTCGCCGCCTCCGGCCAGAGCCGCCAGCACACCCCCGGCTCGGTGCGCCCGGCGCGGCCCCGGCGCTGGTCGACCGAGGCGCGCGAGGCCCGCGCGGTGACGAGCCGGGTCATGCCGTTGCCGGGCTCGTAGAGCGGCACCCGGGCGAGCCCGGAATCGACGACGATGCGCACGCCCTGGATCGTCAGCGAGGTCTCGGCGATGGAGGTCGCCAGCACCACCTTGCGCCGCCCCGGTGGCGCCGGGGCCACCGCCCGGTCCTGCTCGCCCGGGGTGAGCGCGCCGTAGAGGGGGGCGAGGTCGGTGTCGTCGGGCAGGCGCTCCGCCAGCCGCTCGGCGGTGCGGCGGATCTCCGCCTGGCCCGGAAGGAAGGCCAGGACCGAGCCGGGATCGGCCCGCAGCGCCCGCAGGATCGCGGCGGCCATCGCATCCTCGATGCGCTCGCCGCCCTCGCGGTCGAGATGGCGGGTCTCGACGGGAAAGGCACGCCCCTCCGACTCCACCACCGGCGCGTCGCCGAGGAGCCCCGCGACGCGGGCGCCGTCGAGGGTCGCCGACATCGCCAGGATCCGCAGGTCCTCCCGCAGCGCGCCCTGCGCGTCGAGGGCGAAGGCCAGCCCGAGGTCGGCGTCGAGGGAGCGCTCGTGGAACTCGTCGAACAGCACGGCGCCGATGCCGGCCAGTTCCGGATCGTCGAGGATCATCCGGGTGAACACGCCCTCGGTGACGACCTCGATCCGGGTGCGGGCCGAGATCTTCGAGCCGAGCCGCACCCGCAGGCCGACCGTCTCGCCGACCCGCTCACCCAAAGTCGCGGCCATGCGCTCGGCCGCGCCCCGCGCCGCGAGCCGCCGGGGCTCCAGCAGGATGATTTTCTGCGCCCCGAGCCAGGACTCTTCGAGCAGGGCAAGCGGCACGCGCGTGGTCTTGCCGGCGCCGGGCGGGGCCACGAGCACGGCGGAGGCGCGTTCGGACAGGGCCGCTCGCAGGGCGGGAAGGGCGGCCTCGATCGGGAGCGTGGGGACAGGCGAGGACATGGTCCGCGAGGTGCCGCGGTTCGGGTCCGGGCGCAACTGTTTCGCTAAGGTTCTGCCGTCTCGGACCGCGGGTCGAGACCCACGAAGATTTGTTAACATATCTTGGGATTTTTCGGAACGGACGGACGGATCGCGACTTGTGGGCTTGGCGTGCGGCACGTGCACGCGACGGAGACACGACGATGCGTATTGCCCTGACACTCGCAGCCGGCGCGCTGCTCGGCAGCCTTGGCCTGGGAGCGGTGTCGGCCTCCGCCGCCCCCGCCATGCCGGCGCCCGACGCCATCGCCGGCCGCACGGCCGAGACCGTGCGCGACCAGCACCACGACCATTGGCACCGCCCCCACCGGAGCGTGCTCGGTCACCACCATTCGACCAAGGCCGAGCGCCACCGCCGCCGGATGAACACCCACCATCACGGCAATCCGAACGCCCGCAACCCGGAGCGGCCCGGCTACCAGCAGCAGCTCGGCGGCACCACGGGCGGCCCGCGCTACTGAGCGCGCCGATCCGCCGACCGCTTCTGGGGCCCGCCCGGCACGATGCCGGGCGGGCCTCCGCCGTTCTCGGGTCGGTCCCGCGGCCACCCGCGCTTGCGACGGCTGGGGAGAGCGCCCACTTGTCCACGGACTTCACGGTTGCCCGGCGGTGCCCGGCCGGGGCGGGGCTGCTAGCCTCTCTCCCATGCCCAGCCCCAAACGCTCCCAACCCCTCGAACGGCGTGCCCAGGCGGCGGATACGGTGACCTCCTCGCCCCTCGACATCCCCGGCGCCACGCCGATGATGGCGCAGTACATCGAGATCAAGGCCGCCAATCCGGACTGCCTGCTGTTCTACCGGATGGGCGACTTCTACGAGCTGTTCTTCGAGGATGCGGAGATCGCCTCCCGCGCGCTCGGCATCGTCCTGACCAAGCGCGGAAAGCACGGCGGCGCCGACATCCCGATGTGCGGCGTGCCCCTGGAGCGGGCCGACGACTACCTGCACCGGCTGATCGCTTTGGGCCACCGCGTCGCCGTCTGCCAGCAGACCGAGGACGCGGCCGAGGCCAAGAAACGCGGCCCGAAATCGGTGGTGCGGCGCGAGGTGATCCGCCTCGTCACGCCGGGCACGCTCACCGAGGACCGCCTGCTCGACCCGACGCGGGCCAACCTGCTGCTCGCCATCGGCCGGCGGAAGGTCTCCGACACCCGCGACGCCTACGGACTCGCTGCGCTGGATATCTCGACCGGCCGCTTCTCCTTGAGCGAGGTGGAGGGCTCCGAACTCGCCGCGGCCATCGCCCGGCACGAGCCGCGGGAGATCGTGCTCTCGGAGGTCATCCACGCCGATCCAGGCCTAGCCAAGCTGTGGCGGGAGACCAAGGCCGCGGTCGTGCCGCTGGCCCAGGGCGAGCTGGAGCCGGCCTCGGCCGAGCGGCGCATCCGCGAGCAGTTCGGCGTCAAGACGCTCGACGGGTTCGGACATTTCAGCCGGGCGGAGATCGCCGCCGCCGGAGCGGCTTTGCTCTATCTCGAACGGACGCAGCTCGGCACCCGCGTGCCGCTCTCCGCGCCGAGCCGGGAGGCGACGGGGGCGACGCTCGCCATCGACGCGGCCACCCGCGCCAACCTCGAACTCACCCGCACCCTGTCGGGCGAGCGCAAGGGCAGCCTGCTCGACGCCATCGACCGCACGGTGTCGGCCGGCGGCGCCCGGCTGCTCGCCGAACACCTCGCCGGGCCCCTGACGGACCTGACGAAGATCGGACGGCGGCACGATGCCGTCGCCTTCCTGGCGCAGGACGGCGCGCTGCGGGTGCAGCTTCGCGACGCGCTGCACGCCGCCCCCGACATCGCCCGGGCGCTCTCGCGGATCGGCCTGAACCGGGCCGGCCCGCGCGACCTCGCGGCGCTCCGCGACGGGCTCGCCGCCGCCGCGACGATCAGCGAGCGGCTGTCGTGCGAAGACTTACCGGACGGGCTCGCCCGCCTCGCCCGCCGCCTCGACAAGGCCGACCGGGCGCTCACGGAAGAACTGGCCGCCGCGCTCAGCGACGACCTGCCGCTCAACCGCCGCGACGGTGGTTTCGTGCGCGCGGGCTACCACGCCGAGATCGACGAGGCCCGTCTCCTCGGCCAGGATTCGCGAAAGGTCATCGCCGCGCTCCAGGCGCGCTATGCCGAGGCCACCGGCTGCCGGACGCTCCGGATCAAGCACAACAATGTGCTCGGCTACTACATCGAGGTGCCGCAGGCGGTGGGCGAGGCCTGCCTCAAGGGCCTGATGCAGGACTTCGTGCATCGCCAGACCATGGTCGATGCGATGCGCTTCACCAGCGTCGAGCTCGGCGAGTTGGAATCGAAGATCGCGGGCGCCTCCGACCGGGTGCTGGCGCTCGAATCGGCGGTGTTCGATGCCTTGAGCGCGCGGGTCAGCGAGGGCGCGGAGGCGATCGCCGACATCGCCGAGGCGCTGTCGGGCCTCGACGTGGCGGCGAGCCACGCCGAACTCGCCGTCGAACTCGCCTGGACCCGGCCGGTCATCGACGAGAGCCTCGCCTTCGAGGTCAAGGGCGGGCGCCATCCCGTCGTGGAGGCGGCGCTGACGAAGGCGGGCGAGGCCTTCATCGCCAATGCCTGCGACCTGTCCGGCGACGAGGCCGGGCGCATCCGCCTCGTGACGGGCCCGAACATGGGCGGCAAGTCGACCTTCCTGCGCCAGAACGCGCTGATCGCCGTGCTGGCGCAGATGGGCGCCTTCGTGCCGGCGGCCTCCGCCCGGCTCGGCGTGGTCGATCGCCTATTCTCCCGCGTGGGCGCGGCCGACGACCTCGCGCGGGGCCACTCGACCTTCATGGTCGAGATGGTCGAGACCGCCGCGATCCTCAACCAGGCGACGCGCCGCTCGCTCGTGGTGCTCGACGAGATCGGGCGGGGCACCGCGACCTTCGACGGCCTCTCCATCGCCTGGGCCTGCCTGGAGCACCTGCACGAGAAGAACGGCTGCCGGGCGCTGTTCGCCACCCACTTCCACGAGTTGACGGCGCTGAGCCAGCGCCTGCCGCGCCTCGACAACGCGACCCTGAAAGTGGCCGAGGATCGGGGCGACGTGGTGTTCCTGCACGAGGTGGTGCCGGGCGTGGCCGAGCGCTCCTACGGCCTGCAGGTCGCCCGCCTCGCCGGCCTGCCGCCGAGCGTGGTGGCACGCGCCGGCGCGATCCTGAAAGGTCTCGAAAGCTCCGAGCGCGAGCGCCCCGCCCGCCGCAAGATCGACGACCTGCCGCTCTTCGCAAGCCTCGCCGCCGCACCGCCCCCGCCGCCGGAACCGGTGAAGCCCGAGCCCGACGACCGGCTCGGCCGATTGATCGACGACCTCGATCCCGACGCGCTGACCCCGCGCGAGGCGCTCGACGCGCTCTACCGGCTGAAGAAGGAGCGGGCCGCGGGGTGAGGGCGGCTCCGACGCGCGCGGCGCGGTCCGAGGCCGCGGGACCGTGCGGCTCACGGGACGGAACAGGTCTGCTATAGAGCCTTGCGCAGATGCCGGCCCCGCTCCGGCCCGACCGTCGTCTCTTCCCCTCGCGATCCTGGGCCAGCCCGGGATTGGGAGATCGCACGGGGGAGGGGGCACCGGGCCGCTCGGAAACAGATCTCGATGCTCCGTCTCGTCCTCGCCCTCCTCCTGACGCTCAGTGCTCCCGGCCTCGCCGCGGCGCAGGGGGCGATGACGGCGGTGAAGGCCAAGGATCTCGTGCGGGCGAGTCTGGTGGCCGAGCGCGAGGCGCTGGTGCCCGGCGGCACGGTGATGCTCGGCCTGCACATGGCGATGAAGCCGGGCTGGCACGTCTACTGGCGCAATCCCGGCGATTCCGGCCTGCCGCCGGAGATGGCGTGGCGCCTGCCGGAGGGCTTTGCCGTGGGCGCCGTGCAGTGGCCGGTCCCGGAGCGCATCCCGGTCCAGACCCTGATGAATTTCGGCTACGAGGGCGCCGTCACCCTGCTGGTGCCGCTCACAGTGCCGGAGAACGCCAAGGTTGGCGGGACGGTGCGGCTCGCCGGCACGCTCTCCTACCTCGTCTGCGAGGAGATCTGCATTCCGGGTTCGGCGGAACTGAGCCTCGACCTGCCGGTGGCGAGCAGCGCCGAGCCCGCCTCGGGCCAAGCCGCCCTGTTCGCCCGCGCCCGCGCCGCCCTGCCCGAGGCCGCGCCCGGCCCCCACCGCACCACCCGCGCGGGCGACCGGCTGGTGCTGCATCTCGACCGGCCGGGCCTCGCGGGCGTCAGCGGCGCGGCGTTCTTCCCCTATGCGGAAGGCGCGCTCGACAACGCCGCCCCGCAGGATCTCGCCGTCGACGAAGCCGGACTGCGCCTCACCCTCACGCCGGGGGACGCGAAGGCGGCGCCCGAGGCGCTCGCCGGCGTGCTCGCCTTCACCGAGGACGGCACGCGCCGGGCCTACGCCCTGGGACCGGAACCCGCGCCCGCGCCGACGGCGTCCGCTCTCGCCGCACCCGAGGCGCCCCCCGCCCCGGCGAGCGAAGAAACCCTGACGCTGTGGAGCGCCGCGGGTCTGGCGCTTCTCGGCGGGCTCCTGCTCAATCTGATGCCCTGCGTCTTTCCCGTGCTCTCGATCAAGGTGCTCAGCCTCGTGCGGCAGGCGGGCGAATCCGCCACCCGCGTGCGGCTGCACGGGCTCGCCTACACCGCGGGTGTGCTCGCGAGCTTCCTCGGACTCGCCGGGCTGCTGATCGCGCTGAAGGCCGGCGGCGCCGGGATCGGCTGGGGCTTCCAGCTGCAGTCGCCGGTGGTGGTGGCGCTGCTGGCCTACGGGCTGTTCGCCATGGGCCTCAGCCTGTCGGGCGTGGTGCATCTCGGCGGCGGGATCGCCGGGCTCGGCGACGGCCTGACCCGGCGGGCGGGCTATCAGGGCTCGTTCTTCACCGGCGTGCTGGCGACGCTCGTCGCCACGCCCTGCACCGCGCCGTTCATGGGCGCGGCGGTGGGCTTCGCCCTGACGCAATCGCCGCTCACGGCGCTCACCGTCTTCGCGAGCCTCGGCCTTGGGCTCGCCCTGCCGTTCCTCATGCTCACCCTGTTCCCGCAGGCGCTGCGCCTGCTGCCCCGGCCCGGCGCCTGGATGGACGTACTGAAGGGCGCGCTCGCCTTCCCCGTCTACGCCACCGTGGCGTGGCTGGTCTGGGTGCTGGCGCAGCAGGTCGGGCCGGACGGGCTGCTCGCGGGGCTGACCGGTCTCGTGCTGGTGGCGCTGGCCGCCTGGGCCTGGGAGCGCGCCCGCCATGCGGGGCGGCTCGGCACGGGTCTCAGCCGCGCGGCGGCCCTCGTCGCACTCGCCGCCTCCCTCGGCCTCGTCGCGATCCTCGACGGCGACCGCGCCACCGCGCGCACCGCTCTGGCCCAGGGCGAGGAAGCGTTTACACAGGCCCGCCTCGACGCGCTCCGCGCGGAGGGACGCACGGTGTTCGTGGATATGACGGCGGCGTGGTGCATCACCTGCCAGGTCAACGAGCGCACCGTCATCGCCCGCGCGGGCGTGCAGGCGGCGTTCCGGGCGGGACAGGTTGTCTACCTGAAGGGCGACTGGACCAACCAGAACCCGGAGATCACCCGCCTCCTGGAGCGCTACGGCCGCAGCGGCGTGCCGCTCTACCTCGTCTATCGCGGCACAAGCGAGGCGCAGGTGCTGCCGCAGCTCCTGACCGAGGGAATCGTGCTCGCGGCGATCGGACAGAAGGACGTCGCGGCGGCGCAGTAGGGCCCTATCACGGTTCAGCCCATCCCCTCTCCCCGCACGCGGGGAGAGGGCCGCGACGACCCCGTCGTCGGCGCGGCGAGGCGGCAGCCGAAGGTGAGGGGGCTTGGCCGAATGAGCCTCATCCTGAGCCGCCCCCTCACCGCCGCTCCGGCTACGCCTCCGCTTCCTGTCTGCACGACAAGGTGCAGACAGGCCTCTCCCCGCACAGCGGGGAGAGGGGGGAGCCCTGATCAGCCCGCGAGCTTGGCGGCGATGCCCGCTACGTGGCGGCCCTGGAAGCGGGCGCCGTCGAGTTCGACCTGGGAGGGCTGGCGCGAGCCGTCGCCGTCGGCGATCGTGGTGGCGCCGTAGGGCGAGTTGCCCTTCACCTGCTCGACGCCGTTCTGGCCCGCGAAGCTGTAGGGCAGGCCCACCACCACCATGCCGTGGTGGAACATCACCGTGTGGAAGCTCGTCAGCGTCGTCTCCTGGCCGCCGTGCTGCGAGGCGGTCGAGGTAAAGGCCGAGCCGACCTTGCCCACCAGCGCGCCCTTGGCCCACAGGCCGCCGGTCTGGTCGATGAACTGCTTCATCTGCGAGGCCATGTTGCCGTAGCGGGTCGGCGTGCCGAAGATGATCGCATCGTAATCGGCCAGTTCCTCGACGGTGGCGATCGGCGCCGCCTGGTCGAGCTTGTAGTGGAACTGCCGGGCGACCTCTTCCGGCACCAGTTCCGGCACGCGCTTGACCGCGACCTCGGCCCCGGCCTCGCGGGCGCCCTCGGCCACGGCGTTGGCCATCTGCTCCACATGCCCCCAGGACGAGTAATAGAGCACCAGAACCTTCGCCATCGTCGTCTCTCCCGTTCATGGGGCCCGCAGATCGGGCCCGAGCGTCGAATGCACCACTCCTATGGAGGTTCGCGCCATTTGCAGAAACGCCCTGCCGTGCAAGATTGCTCTTGCATCACTGCAAGGAGTTTCCGGTGCCGGTGGCCTGGGACGAGTTCCGCCTCGTGCGGGCGATCACCGAGCGGGGGGCGCTGGCCCCGGCCGCGGCGTCTCTCGGCATCAATCCTTCCACCGCCTTCCGCCGGCTCGCCGCCATCGAGGCGGAGCTCGGCACGCGCCTGTTCGAGCGCCACCGCTCCGGCTACGTGGCGACGCCCGCGGGCGAGGCGATGGCCGTGGCTGCCGCGCGGATGGAGGAGGAGGTCGCCCGGTTCGACCGGGAGGTCGCCGACCGGGCGCAGACCCCCTCGGGGCTGCTGCGCGTCACCGCCGCGGCGCCCCTGGTCACCGACCTGCTGATGCCGATGCTCGGCCGCTTCCGGACGCGCTACCCGAAGGTCCAGATCGAACTCGTCGTCTCCGAGGAGGCGCTGAACCTGTCCCGCCGCGACGCCGACGTGGCCTTGCGCGCCACCCGCGACCCGCCGCCGAACCTCGTCGGGCGGAAGCTCGCCACCATCGCCTGGGCGGTCTACGGGCCGGCACGGGGGGACGCGGACGGCGCGAATGCCGTCTGGGTCAGCCCGAGCGAGGCGGTGGCCGGCGGCCTGTTCGCGCGCTTCGTCGCCGCCCGCGCCGGACCGGAGCGAGTGGCGATGCGCCTCAACACCGTGCAGGGCCTGTGCGAGGCGATCTGCGAGGGGATCGGCATCGGCCCACTGCCCTGCTACCGCGGCGACCGGATCGCCGGCTTGCGCCGCCTCTCGGGACCGGATCCGGAACTGGCCGCCTCGCTCTGGCTCCTGACCCATCCGGACCTGCGCCACGCGGCGCGGGTGCGCGCCTTCATGGATCACGTGGCCGCCGAGGTCGCGCCGCTGCGCCCAGCCCTCGAAGGGCGCCAAGCCGGATGATCCTCAGAGGTCAGAGCCGTCGCTCGAAGCCGTGTCAGCGGCTTCGCGGCGCAAAGAGCGCCGCGCGGAGCGGGAGCCTCGAGCCCGCGGAGGCAGGCGCCGGCGATTGAGGCCCGTCAGAAAACCAGGGTGATCGCTTCAAGCGATCGCCCTGGTCCGAGCGCTCGACGCAATTGCGCAACGCCCGGTCCCGCCTGTATAAGAGGCAATCCCCTCATTCATCGCGACATGGGATCCTTCGGGCCTGACCGGGCCGGAGGCCGCGGGAAAGCCTTTTGCAAAATCCCGCGTCTGTCCTGCCGCGAACCCCGAAAACCGCCTGGAGCTTTGTCCGATGTCCCAAGGTCCGCTGATGCCCAAGGCGACCGCCGTGTGGCTCGTCGAGAACACCTCGCTGGCCTTCGAGCAGATCGCCGACTTCTGCAAGCTGCACCCGCTCGAGGTGAAGGGCATCGCCGACGGCGAAGTCGCCGCCGGCATCAAAGGCCTCGACCCGATCACCACCGGCCAGCTCACCCGCGACGAGATCGAGAAGGCGCAGAAGTCGCCGAACTACCGGCTCAAGGTCGCGGTCTCGAAGGTGAAGCTACCTGAGGTCAAGCGCACCACCAAGGGCCCGCGCTACACTCCGCTGTCGCGCCGCCAGGACCGGCCGAACGCGATCCTCTGGCTGATCCGCAATCATCCCGAGCTGAAGGACGCGCAGGTCATCCGTCTCGTGGGCACCACCAAGGCGACGATCCAGCAGATCCGTGAGCGGACCCACTGGAACTCCGCCTCGCTCCAGCCGATGGACCCGGTGACGCTGGGCCTTTGCTCGCAGATCGACCTCGACTTCGAGGTCCAGCGCGCCGCCAAGGACCGCCCCGCCGTGCTGCCGACCGACGGCGGCGCCAAGCTCCTGCCCACCGAGATCTCGACCGCCCCGGCCGCCGCGGAGCGCGAGGAGGAGCGCGACGAGGAGGATCTCAACGCCGACGCGGTCTTCGCCAAGCTCAAGGGCATGAGCCGCATCGACGAGGACGACGACGAGGACTGATCGTCCCGGCCTCGGGCCGCGTCCGGGCCGAGAACCCGCCGCCCGCGGACGGCATCAGGCCAGATGAAAGAAACTGCTCGCCCACTCGCGCTAAATGAGAAATAATGCCATCCGGCCGCTCCCGCGGAGCGGCGGCAGCGCGAGGACGTGGCATGATCCACGGTGGCCTGACCGAGAGTGGCTCTCCCCCGAGCGGCTCGAATCCCGGCGGCCTGGCGGAGGGCGGCATGACCGATCCCGCCCTGTCCGATCACGCCCCGGCGGCGCTCGACCGGCGAGCGGGCACCGATCGATCCGGCGAGCCGGTGACGCTCGCCGAATCCCTGATGAGCGAAGCGGGCTGGGGGCCGGAGAATTTCGGGCGTGAGGGCCCGAACCCGCCCTACCTGCGCATCGGCGGCAAGCTGTGGGTGTCGCTCACCGAATTCGAGCCCTGCTTCGCCTCGTTTCGCCGGGATCGCGGCCCGTTCCGCTCGAAGGTCGCGATCGCCGACCATCTCGCCAAATACGACGCGATCATGATCGATCCCCTGGCCTTCGAGGAGTGCTTCGGCCCCGGCGAGGGCACCGAGACGGTGTTTCCGTTCGGGGCATGGCTGACGATCCGCGGCGTCGGCTTCGGCGGGCTGGAGCTTTGGGGCAAACGCCAGGGCGCCGTGACCCTGCCGCTCGACGCGCTGGCGGTGGCCTCGGCGATCTGGCTGCGGCGAAAGGGATCGGAGCCGCAATCCGGGCCGACGTAGACTTCCGAGTTGTATTTTCGATCGATTGCCATTCCCTCTCCCCCGTGCGGAGAGAGGGAATACGCGTCCTATCGAGCGGCTTTTCCGCAGGCTCACGCCGCGGCCAGCGGCTTCGACACATCCTCCAGCGACTTGCCCTCGGCCGCGGTGCCCCAGATCGCGCCGACGACGGCCGCCACCGCCATCAGCGCCGCGCCGATGAGGTAGCCGACCAGCACGAGGTCGCGCGAACCGGTCTCGACCAGGGTGCCGAACAGGAGCGGGCCTGAGACGCCGCCGATACCGGTGCCGATGGCGTAGAAGGCGGCGATCGCCAGCGCCCGGATCTCGAGCGGGAAGGTCTCGGCCACCGTCAGGTAGGCGGAGCTCGCCGCGGCCGAGGCGAAGAAGAACACGCCCATCCAGGCCATGGTCTGGCCCCACGGGCCGAGCAGGTCGGCCCGGAAGACGAGGCCGACCACCGCCAGCAGCACCGCCGAGATGCCGTAGGTGGCCGCGATCATCGGGCGCCGCCCCACCGTATCGAACAGGCGGCCCAGCAGCAGCGGCCCGAGGAAGGAGCCGAGCGCGAAGGGCAGGAGATACCAGCCGACATCGCCGCCGGGCACGTCGTAGAAGCGCTCCAGAACCAGAGCGTAGGTGAAGAACAGCGCGTTGTAGAAGAAGGCCTGGGCGATCATCAGCGCGAGGCCGACGACGGTCTGGCGCCGGCTCGTGACGAACATCGCCTGCGCCACTTCCGCGAGCGGCGTGTGGCTGCGGACCTTGAGCCTGAGGCGGCGCGACGCGTCCGGCGGAGGCAGGGTGATGCCCTCGTCCGTAAAGCGCTTCTCGATGCCCGTCACCACCCGGTCGGCCTCCGCGGCGTAACCGTGGGTGACGAGCCAGCGCGGGCTCTCGGGGATCCAGGTGCGCAGGAGCAGGATCACGAGGCCGATGCCGCCGCCGACGAAGAAGGCGATGCGCCAGCCCCAGGCCGGGTCGATCCATTCGGGCCGCAGCAGCGCGATCGACAGGAAGGAGCCCAAAGCCGCGCCGATCCAGAACGAGCCGTTGATGACGAGGTCGGTCCAGCCGCGCACGCGGGCCGGGATCAGTTCCTGGATGGTGGAATTGATCGCGGTGTACTCGCCGCCGATCCCCGCCCCCGTGAGGAAGCGGAACAGGCAGAAGCTCCAGATATTCCACGACAGGCCGGTGGCCGCGGTGGCCATGAGGTAGAGGGCGAGCGTGATGAAGAACAGCTTCTTGCGCCCGATCCGATCGGTGAGCCAGCCGAAGCCGACCGCGCCGGTCACGGCGCCGATCAGGTAGGAACTCGCGGCGAGGCCCACGTCGAACTCGGTGAACGACATCGGCGCCTTGCGCAGGGCGCCGACCAGGGCGCCGGCCAGGGTGACTTCGAGCCCATCGAGCACCCAGGTGATGCCGAGCGCGACGATGACCAGGGTGTGGAAGCGGCCGAAGGGCAGGCGGTCGAGCCGGGCGGAGATGTCGGTGTCGATGACCGTGCCGGCCGCGACGCGCTCCGGGGCAACCGCCCCGGCCTGACCTTCCGCTCGGCTCGTCATTGCCCCTCCGTTTACCCTGACTCGGTAAAAGTGTTCGCAACCCCGGCCCGGTGAGGGCGGGCGGCGGCGTTCGGAAACGCTTCAGGTTGCGGAATGGCCCCATCCGCCGGGCCACCCGCCATGACTTTTTTCAAGCGTCTTTCCGTCCGAACCCTGTTTCCTCCGATCGCCGCCGGACTGGCCTCCATGGGCGCCGTGATCGCGATCTCCACTCTGGCCAGTGCGGGTGGAGCCGAGCGCTGGGCGCTGCGGCCCAAGGCCCTGAGCGCACCGGCCGCGCCGGCGGCCGCGGGCTCCGCACCGGTCGAGCCCGCCCCCGCCCTGCGCGGGTCGCGGGCGATCCCCGTCTCGGACCTGCCCGGCGAGCGACGCACGGTGCGCATCGTCTACCAGGGCTACCTGCCGGCCGAGTCCCGCTGATCCAAGCCCCGCTGGAGCCTCGGGTCGAGCGCCTCGCCGAGGCCGTCGCCGAGCCGGTTCAAGGCCACCAGGGTGACGACGAGGAAGCCCGCCGGTGCGGCGAGCATCCAGGGCGCCGATTCGAGCGCCCGCGACCCTTCGGCGATCAGCACGCCCCAGGAGGTCGCCGGCTCCTGCACGCCGAGACCGAGGAACGACAGGAAGCTCTCCAGCAGGATCACCCGCGGCACCAGCAGGGTCGCCGCCGCGATGATCGGCCCGAGCATGTTGGGCACGGCGTGGCGCAGCAGGATCGTGCCCGTGCCCGCCCCCAGGGCAATGGCCGCTCGGAAGAAGTCGCGGCTCTTCAGGGAGAGCGTCTGGGTGCGGACGATGCGGGCCATGTCGAGCCACTCGACCGCCGCCACCGCCACCAGCACCAGCCACAGCCCGGCGCGGAAGAACACCAGCAGCATGATGACGAAGAAGACGAAGGGCAGGGCGTAGAGGATGTCGAGGACGCGCATCATCAGCGCATCGACCGTGCCCCCGGCCAAGCCCGAGACCGCGCCGTAGGCGACGCCGATGAGGAGCGCGGCGAGCGCCGCGGTGAGCCCGATCAGCAGGGAGACCCGCCCCGCCGCGAGGCAGCGGGTGAGCAGGTCGCGCCCCAGCGCATCGGTGCCGAGAAGGAAGTACAGCCTTCGGATCGGCGCCTCGACCACGAGCCGGCGGCCGTCCGCGGACCGCTCCAGCACCTGCGCCTCGCCGAACAGTCCGGAGCGGGGCAGCAGGCGGAGGGAGCGCTCGTCGATGGGTTTGGGCGCCGTGAGCGTCAGCCGCACCCGCTCACCTTCCTGCGCCACGTCCTCCAGGGAGGCCCGCATCCGGAAGGCGAGGCGTTGAAGCGCCGGGCGCAATTCGTCGGAACGCGGATGGGCGGCGAGGCTCGGGGGCACCCGGACGAAATCCGGATAGATCCGCTCCGGTGGGTGGCCGGTCAGGAACGGGCCGATCAGGCAGGCGAGCGCGACCAGCATGAGGCTCGCCAGCGCGGCGAGCGCCGGACGGTCGCGGGCGAGGCGGCGGCGGGCGCGATGAGCCAGCGCCGCGCTCATGCCGAGAGCCTCACCCGCGGATCGAGGGCGGCGGCGATCAGGTCGGCGATCAGGTTGAAGACGATCACCAGAACGGCCACCAGCACCACCGTGCCCATCACCAGGGTGTAGTCGCGGTTGAGCGCGCCCTCGACGAAGTAGCGCCCGATCCCGGGCAGGCCGAAGATGGTCTCGACCACGACCGAGCCGGTCATCAGCCCCGCCGCCAGCGGCCCCAACGTCGCGACGACGGGAAGCAGCGCCCCGCGCAGCGCGTGCCGGGCGATGCGGGCCCGCGACAGGCCCATGGCGCGCTGCGTGCGGATATGCGGCTGGATCAGCACCTCGCCGAGCGAGGCGCGGGTGAGGCGGGCGATGCCCGCCGCGTGGGGCAGGGCCAGCGTGAGAACCGGCAGGACAAGGTTTCTCGGATTCCCGTCGGCCCAGCCGCCGATGGGGAGCCACGCCAGCCCGAGGCCGAACACGATCTGGAGCAGGGGCGCGGTGACGAAGTTCGGCACCGCGAGCCCGAGGGAGGCGGCGAGCCCCACCCCCCGGTCGGCGATCCCGCCGCGGTCGAACGCGGCGAGGCTTCCGAGCGCCAAGCCGAGGCCCAGCGCGAGAACGAGCGCGAGGCTGCCGAGCGTCAGCGAGACCGGCAGGCCGCGGGCGAACAGGTCGGTGACGGTGAGATCGCGAAAGGTGAAGGAGGGGCCGAGATCGCCCCGCAACAGGCTCAGGAGGTAGCGCCCGAACTGCACGATCAGCGGCTGATCGAGGCCGTAGACCCGGCGCAGGTTCTCCATCGCCGCCGGCGGCAGGGGCCGCTCCAGATCGAACGGGCCGCCCGGCGCCAGCCGGATCAGGAAGAAGCTGCCCGCCACCACGAGGAACAGGGTCGGCAGGCTCTGGGCGATCCGGCGCAGGATGAGGGCGATCACGGATCGAGCCGGAGGTAGCGGGTGGGGGCGACGTTGCGGATATTCGGGTGCATCCCGTGCAGCCGCGGCGAGACCAGCGCCTTCGAGCGGTAATGCAGCAGCGGCAGCCAGGGCAGTTCGTCGAGCACGATTTTTTCCGCGTCGAACAGCATCCGCGCGCGGGCCTGAACGTCGCGCTCCCCCGCCGCCCGCGTCAGCAGCCCGTCGAAGGCCGGGTTCGACCAGCGCCCGGCATTGAACCCGTCATTGCCGGTGCGCAGCAGGAACAGGAAGTTCTGCGGATCGGAATAGTCGGCGACCCAGGACATCCGGGCGAGGTCGAAGGTGCCGCCGTCGCGCAGATAGGCGAAATGGGTCTTGGCGTCGGTGGAGACGAAGCGGGTCTCGACGCCGATGCCGCGCCACGCGTCCGCCAGCGCGATCGCGGTGTTGCGGTTGTTGTCGGTGACGTTGAAGCGGTACTCGATCGCCAGCGGGTTGCCCGGCCCGTAACCGGCCTCCGCCAGCAGCCGCAGCGCCTCCTCCTCGCGATCGATCGGCCCGTCCTCGCGCCCCGGCAGGAGCGGGGGCGGCAGGGCGTTGTCGAGGCCCGGCGGGCAGAAGGAATAGGCCGGGGCCATGGTCTGCCCCCATACGATGTCCGCCAAGAACTCCCGGTCGATGGCGATCGACAGGGCGCGGCGCACCCGGACATCGTCGAAGGGTGCTTTTCGCAGGTTGAAGGCGATGGCGAGCAGGCCGAGCCCCGGCCCGAGCTGCACTTGGGTGCCGAAGCGCTGTGTCAGCGAGGCGATCTGATCGGCGGGCAGATCGGACAGCGAATCGATCTCACGGCCCGCATAGCGCCGCACCGCCGCGGCGAGGTCCGGGGTCGGGATGACGTCGACCCGCTCGATCGGGATCGCGGCGGCGTCGCGGTGATGCGGATTCTTGGTCAGGGTGATGCGGTCGTTCGGCACCCAATCGACCAGGGCGTAGGGGCCGTTCGAGACGAGGTTGCCGGGCCGCGCGAAGGCATCGCCCCAGCGCTCCAGCGAGGGGCGGTGGACCGGCAGCGAGGTCTGGTGGGTGAGGAGTTCGAGGAGATAGGGCACCGGCTCGGCGAGCCCGATCTCCAGCGTCCGGGCCTCGGGGGCGGCGACCGCGAGGGTCTCCGGCGGCTGCTCGCCCGCATTGACGGCGGCCGCCCCGCGGATCGGGAACAGCACCTCGGCGTATTTCGCCGCCGTCTTCGGATCGAGGATGCGGCGTAGCGAGAACAGGAAATCCTCGGCCGTGACGGCATCGCCGTTCGACCAGCGCCCGTCGGGCCGGAGATGGAAGCGGTAGGTGAGGCGGTCGTCGGAGACGGTCCAGCGCTCGGCCATGCCGGGGATGATGGTGCCGCGGTTGTCGTAGGTCAGCAGTCCCTCGAACAGGTCGCGCAGGATGTGCGCTTCGGCCACCGTCGAGGTCTTGTGCGGGTCGAGAGTCTCGGGATCGGCGTCGTTGCCGCGTCGATAGACGGGGGAGGCCGCCCGCGCGGGCGCGGGGAGGGCGAGCCCGGCGGCGAGCGCCGCGCCGGTCTGCAGGAGGGTGCGGCGGGGGAGGGTCATGGAACGGACCGGGCGCCGAGCGGACGCGGCGTCTCGTTGTACGCACGGGCCGTCGCTTCAGCCCGCTCTCCCCGCACGCGGGGAGAGGGCTTCGGCGACCTCGTCGTCGCCGAAGCGAGGCGGCAGCCGATGGTGAGGGGGCGGTGCCGGAAAAGCCTCATCCGGGGATACCCCCTCACCGCCGCTCCGGCTTCGCCTGCGCTTCCCGCAGGCACGACGGGGTGCCCGCGGGCCTCTCCCCGCCAAGCGGGGAGAGGGGAATTCCAGCATTCACGTCGAAGCGACACCGGAGACGCTCACGCCCCCGTATCCCCCTTCAAACCCGCCGCCTCGATGCCGGCCAGCGCGCAGATCTCGTCGTTGTCGGAGGTGTCGCCGGAGATGCCGACCGCTCCGAGCAGGCGCCCGTCGGAATCGCGGATCAGCACGCCGCCGGGCACCGGCACCAGCGCGTCCGGGCCGACGAGGTGGCTCACCGCGGCGACGAAATGCGGCTGCTCCTCGGCGCGCTTGGCGATGGCCCGCGAGCCCAGGCCGAGCGCCAGCGCGCCGTTGGCCTTGCCGCGGGCGATCTCGGCCCGGCGCAGGGAGGTGCCGTCCTCGGCGGCCAGGCATTTGAGGGCGCCACGGGCGTCGTAGACGACCACCGCCAGCGGCTTCAGGCTCCGTTCGCGGGCGGTCTTCAGGGCGGTCGCCACGAGGGTCTGGGCGGCGGCGAGCGTCAGGTCGGTCATCCGGATGTCCTCGAAGGGGCAGGTCGCAGGGGCAAGTCGAAGGGGTAAGTCGAAGGGGCAAATCGTCGTGAGGACATGCACCGGCGGGGGCGGTTTCGCCAAGCGGTGCGGAGCTTGGCTTCAGGCGACCGTCACCTCGGTGCGCACGGAATTGGCGATGAAGCAGGTCTCGTGCGCTTGCGTGTGGAGCGCGGCGAGCCGTTCCGCGTCGGGCGCCGCGCCAGCCCAATCGATGCGCGGATGCAGCACCACCCGCGTCACCGCCTGCCGGCCGGGGGCGATGTCTTCCATTCGGCCCTCGGCATGGTCGCGGTAGGCCTGCGCGACGAAGCCGGCCAGCCGCGCGACGTGGAGGAAGCTCAGCATGTGGCAGGAGGAGAGGGCCGCCACCAGCATCTCCTCGGGATCGACCGCCGCCGCGACCGCCCACTTGCCGACGACGTGGGGCGAGGCCGAGCCGGCGAGCTCCACCCCGCCGTCGAAGCGCAGAGTGTGGCCGCGGCTGTAGCGCCCGGCGGAAAAGTCCTCGCCCGCGGCGAGCGTCCAGCGGACATCCGCGGTGTAGGTCGCCATGCTCGGCCTCCTCGTTTTCGGCGCTCAGCCTATCCGCGGCGCGAAGCCCGGCAAAGGCGGGATGCTTCAGCCCTGGCCGGCGAGCGAATGCGGTCTAGTTGCGGCCTCCGATCCAAAAAACAGCAGGAAGCCGCCGCCATGGCCGAGACTTCGGAGCGCCCTTACGTCCTGTGCCACATGACCACCTCGGTCGATGGGCGCATCAAGGTCCGGCGCTGGACCACCATCGACGCGGATTCGCACTACGAGGTCGTCCACAAGCGCCTCGGGGGCGATGCCTGGATGTGCGGGCGCATCACCATGCAGGGCTACGCCGACAGCGCCGAGCCGCTCACATCCGCACCCGCCGAGGAGCCCGTGTCGCGCGAGGATCACGTCGCCCGCACCGATGCCCCGGGCTACGCGGTGGCGCTCGATGCCCGCGGCGCGATGGATTGGGGCGCGCGCAACGACATCGAGGGCGATCACGTCATCGTGCTCACCACGGGACAGGCCTCGGACGACCGTCTGCGCCGCCTGAAGGCCGGGGGCCAGTCCTACATCATCGCCGGCGAGCGCGCGGTCGACTTCGCCCTGGCGCTGGCCAAGCTCAAGCGCCTGTTCGGCATCGAGCGGCTTCTGGTCGAGGGCGGCGGGCGCATCAACGGCTCGATGCTGAAGGCCGGGCTCGTGGACGAACTCAGCCTGCTGCTGGCGCCCGCCGTCGATGGCGTGATCGGCACGCCCGCCCTGTTCGATTTCGAGGGCGGGGAGGCGGACTCCATGGGCTCGCGCCGCCGCCTCACCCGCACCGCCTGCGAGCCGTTCGACGACGGCACGGTCTGGCTGCGCTACCGGATCGAACCGGTCGGCTGATACGGTTTCGCTTGATCAAAGCGAAGACCGTATCAGCAAGCCCGCGCGGCGCCTGAGCGACGTCCAAATCCACCATCCCGAAGGGATCAAACGGATTTGGTATGATCCCGTTTCTCGCGGTGGGCGGCGAGGAAGGCGTCGTAGGCGCCCGTGACCGCCGCCCGGTCCTCGAAATGCGGAAAGGCGCCGGTGGGGAGCCGCAGGATCGTCCAGTTCGGACGCCCCGCCACCTCGCCGACATGGCGGTAATCGACGAAGTCGCCGCGCGCCCCGTGCACCATGAAGACGGGCAGGCGCAACGCCTCGTAGACCCGCGTCGTGTCGTCGGGGAACAGGTAGCCGGAGAGGAACGAGAACGGCGCGTGCTCGGCCCCGGGCTGGCGGGCCGAGAGCTGATCGTAGGCGAACAGGCCTTCGTCGATGTCGCGGCTGCCCCAGGTCTTTTCCAGGAAGAAGCGCATGCTCGGACGGCTCACCAGGGCGTCGAAGAGCGGGCGGCCCCAGAGCGGGAAGGCGGCGAGCCCACGGGCCAGCGGCTTGCCGCGGTTGGCATCCTCCGGTCCGCGGCCGGAGAGGCGGGCGTCGAAGCCGGTCGGGCTGATGAGGCCCAGCGTCGAGAACAGGTCCGGCCGCTCCAGTGCGGCGCGGGCGAGATAGGCGCAGGGCAGCGAGAGCGCGATGGCGTCGAGCGCCGCGCCGCCGTGACGTCCGGCGATCTCGGCCGCCGCATCGAGGATCGCGTCGGTCATCAGGCGGGGCGTGTAGATCCGGTCCGCCCGCTCGGAGAAGCCGAAGCCCGGCAGTTCGAGCGCGTAGACCGGGCGTCGGCCCCGGTAATGCTCGTAGAGCGGCTTCACCTCGTAGGCGTTGGCCGCCGCGTTGATCGAATGGATCAGTAGCAGGGGCCGGCCGCCCTGCGCGTCCGCGGCGTAGAGGTTCACCCGGCCGGAGCGCGTGCGCAGGGTGGTGCGCCGCCCCGGCAGGGCCGGGGGGAGGGGGCCGGCCCGGTTCAGCCCGAGATGGCTCCAGGCGATCCAGGCGCCGGCCGCCGCGAGCGGCAGCAGAGCGAGGGCCTTGCCGCTCTTTCGTGTCACGGGATGGCTCGTGCCGCGCATGATGTCTCCGCTCCGCCCTCGCAGCGGACAACGCGGGACGGAGACCGGCGTTGCCCCGACCGCCCGCCTCGGCATGGAGAGCGATGGCCGAACCGCCTCCGCGCTTCGGACAGGTTCGCGGCGGGACCCTCAGGCCGCCTCGATCTCCCCGCTGACCTCCAGCCACTCCTCCTCGGCCTTGGCCAGAGCCTCGGCGGCCTCGGCGCGCATGCGGGCGAGATCGCCGGCCTTGGCCGCGTCCTTGAGGAAGGCGGTGCCGTCGGCCAATGCCGCGTCGATCTTCTCGATCGCCCCCGAGAGCTTGGCCATCCGTGCCTCGATCGTCTCGAGGCGCTTCTTGAGCGGCGCCAGCGCCGCGCGCCGCTCCACCGCGGAGCGGCGCGCCTCGGCCTTCTGGCCGCCGGTGCCCTCGCCCGCAGAATCCACCCGCTCCGGGCCGGCGAGCACGAGGCGGCGATAGTCGTCCATGTCGCCGTCAAACGTCGTCACCGAGCCGTTGCCGACGATCCAGAGCCGGTCGGCGCAGGCCTCGATCAGGAAGCGGTCGTGGGAGACGAGGATGACGGCCCCCTCGTAGTCGTTGATCGCCTCGACCAGCGCCTGCCGGCTTTCGATGTCGAGGTGGTTGGTGGGCTCGTCGAGGATCAGGAGGTGCGGGCCGTCGAAGGCGGCGAGCCCCATCAGCAGCCGCGCCTTCTCGCCGCCGGAGAGCTTTTCAACCGGCGTGTCGGCCTTCGACGCGGGAAAGCCCAGGCGCGCGGCGGCCGAGCGCACCTTCGCCTCCGGCGCATCGGGCATCCGGTCGCGCACATGCGCCACCGCGCTCTCGGACGGGCGCAGCTCGTCGAGCTGGTGCTGGGCGAAATAGGCGACCTCCATCTTGGAGGAGCGCTTCAATTCGCCCGCCAAGGGTGGAAGCCGTCCGCCGATCAGCTTGCAGAAGGTCGACTTGCCGTTGCCGTTGGCGCCCAGGAGCGCCACCCGGTCATCGGGAGCGAGCGAGAGGTTGAGCCCCGAGAGCACGATCCGCTCGCCGTAGCCGGCCTGCACCCGCTCCATGGCGACGATCGGCGGCGAGAGCGGCTTTTCCGGGCTCGGCAGGTGGATCACCGGAGCCTCGTCCTCGAGGAGGGCGGCGATCGGCTCCATCTTGGCGAGCCGCTTCATCCGCGACTGGGCTTGGCGCGCCTTGGTCGCCTTGGCCTTGAAGCGGTCGATGAAGCTTTGCAGGTGCGCCCGCTCGGCGTCCTGCTTGGCCTTCGCCTTGGCCTGGAGCACCCGCTTCTCGGAGAGCTGGCGCGAGAAGCTGGTGAAGCCGCCGCGGTAGATCGTGAGCTTGCCGCGGTCGAGATGCAGGATGTGATCGACGGATGTGTCGAGCAGCTCCCGGTCGTGGCTGATGATGATCGCCGTGCGCGGGTACTTTTCGAGATAGTCGTAGAGCCAGAGCGTGCCCTCGATGTCGAGGTAGTTGGTCGGCTCGTCGAGAAGCAGCAGATCGGGCTCGGAGAACAGGATCGCGGCCAGCGCCACCCGCATCCGCCAGCCGCCGGAGAAGTCCGAGCAGGGCCGCGCCTGCGCCGCCGCGTCGAACCCGAGGCCGTGCAGGATCGCCGCCGCGCGGGCCGGGGCCGAATGCGCGCCGATATCGACGAGCCGGGTCTCGATCTCCGCCCGGCGCAGGCCGTCGGCCCCTTCCGCCTCGCGCATCAGCCGGGCGCGTTCGAGATCGGCGGCGAGCACCACCTCGTGCAGGGTCTCGGGGCCGGCGGGCGCTTCCTGGGCCACCGCGCCGATGCGCATGCCCTTCGGGATCGAGACCGCCCCGGCATCGGTCGGCAAGTCGCCGAGGATCGCCCGGAACAGGGTGGTCTTGCCCGCCCCGTTGCGGCCGACCAGCCCGACGCGGGCCCGGTCGGGAATGGCGAAGGTGGCCGAATCGAGGATGACCCGCTCGCCGATGCGGTAGGTGAGATCGTTGACGCGCAGCATGAGCGGCGTTCTGGGGGCGGGCGCGCCTCAGTGCAAGAGCGCCGATCCCGCGCCGGCCCCGCGCCGGTCCCGCGCCGTCCATTCCCGGCGCGTCCGCGAACGTTTTGCCAGCTTGAGCGTTCGGCTCGGACGAACAACGGCAAGAACGAGCGGAGGAACCATGGCCGAGCCGGATGTCGCCAAGCCGGACGTCGCCAAGCCGGACTTCAAGGCGCCGCGCCCGCCCGAGCTGCTCTCGCCCTGGCGCACGGAGCAACGCGCCGCCCTGCAGCAGGAGGCGCGGGCCTTCGCCCGCGACGTGATCCTGCCGATCGCCGACGAACTCGACCCGCAGAAGGGCGAGATGCCCCGCTCGCTCATCGACCAGATGGCGGCGAAGGGCTGGTTCGGCATCACCATTCCCGCGGAGTACGGCGGGATGGGGCTCGGCGTGTTCGAGTACTGCCTGATCTCGGAGGAACTCGCCCGCGCGTGGCTCTCCACCGGCTCGATCCTGGCCCGCGGCCAGGGCCTCGGCACCCAGACCCTCGACGACGACAGCCGCCGGGCGCTGCTCGCCAAATCCGCCAGGGGGCAGTGGATCGGCTCGATCGCGCTGTCCGAACCCACCGCCGGCTCGGACCTCGCCGGGGTGCAGACCCGGGCCGTGCGCGAGGGCGACGAATGGGTGCTCACCGGCACCAAGCGCTGGGCCGGCTTCGCTCAAGGAGCGGATTTCATCGAGGTGCTGGCCCGGGTGCGCGACCCTGAGCCCGGCGAGCCGCGCTCGGCCGGCCTCGAACCCTTCCTCGTCGTCAAGGAGCCCGGCACCTTCCCGAAGGGCATGACCGGCACGGTGATCGACAAGATCGGCTATCACGGCTTCCTCACCTTCGAATTGAAGCTCGACGGCGTGCGCGTGCCCGAGCGCGACCGGCTCACCGGCCTCTACGGCGACGAGGGGGCGGATGGGGATTCCGGCGGCTTCGCCTCGGTGCAGCGCGGCCTCAACATCGCCCGGGTCCACACCGCGGCCCGCGCCGTCGGCGTGGCGCGGGCCGCGGTGGAGGATTGCACCGCCTACCTCCAGGAGCGCGAGCAGTTCGGCCAGCCGATCGGCCAGTTCCAGGCCCTGCGCTTCGCGCTCGCCGACATGGCGGCGGAGGTGGCGCAGGCCCGCGCCTACTGGCAGCAGGTGGCCCACCTCCTCGACGAGGGCCTGCCCGCCGAGAGCGAGTCGGCGAGCGTGAAGCTCCTCGCCACCGAGATGGCGGTGCGGGTGACGAACCAAGCGATGCAGCTCCACGGCGGCAACGGCTACACCACCGAGCGGCGGATCGAGCGCTACTGGCGCGATGCGCGGCTCACGACGATCTTCGAGGGCACGAGCGAGATCCAGCGCCGCATCATCAGCGACCGGATGCTGCCGCGGGGGTGAGGCAAGGAGGGGGGCAAGGGGGAGGCAAGGGATGAGGACAGGCCGGCGCCTCGCCTATCGGGGGGCCGGCAAGCCTCCTATATTTCTCAGGCCATGTCCGTCGCCCCCGACCTTTGCGATCCGCCGCGCGCCGCCGTCCGCCGCCTCGACCCGATCCTGGTCGATCGCATCGCCGCGGGCGAGGTGGTCGAGCGCCCGGCCTCCGCCGTCAAGGAACTGGTCGAGAACGCCATCGATGCCGGCGCGCGCAGCATCGAGGTGGCGATCGAGGGCGGCGGGCGCCGCCTGATCCGCGTCATCGACGACGGCATCGGCATGGGGCCCGAGGATCTGGCGCTGGCGGTCGAGCGCCACGCCACCTCGAAGCTCCCCGACGGCGATCTCACTCGGATCGGCTCGCTGGGTTTCCGCGGCGAGGCGCTGCCCTCGATCGGCGCGGTCTCACGCCTCACGATCACCTCGCGCACCGCCGACGGGGAGGGGGTGAGCCTGACGATCGATTCCGGCGCCAAGGGCCCGGTGCGCCCGGCGCCCGCGACCCGGGGCACCCGGATCGAGGTCACCGAACTCTTCGCCGCCACCCCGGCCCGGCTGAAATTCCTCAAATCCGACCGGGCCGAGACCGCGGCTGTCTCCGAGATTCTGCGCCGGCTCGCAGTGGCGCAGCCGCAGATCCGCTTCACCCTGCGCACCGAGAGCGGCAGCCCGACGGTGTTTCCCGCCGAGAGCGAGCCCGGCCCGGCCGCGCTGCTGCGCCGGCTCGGCGCCGTGCTCGGTCCCGACTTCCCCGGCAATGCCGTCCCGGTCGACATGGCGCGCGAGGGCTTCGCGCTCGCCGGCCATGTCGGCCTGCCGACCTTCCACCGCGGCGCGGCGAACCACATCCACTTCGTCGTCAACGGGCGGCCCGTGCGCGACCGGCTGCTGCTGGGCGCCGTGCGCGGGGCCTATGCCGACACCATGAGTTCCGACCGGCACCCGGTCCTGGCGCTCCACCTCACCTGCGATCCCGCCCTCGTCGACGTGAACGTGCATCCGGCCAAGACCGAGCTGCGCTTCCGCGAGCCCGGGCTGGTGCGCGCCCTGATCGTCAGCGCGATCCACGAGTCCCTGCGCCGGGCCGGGGCGCGCTCCTCCAGCACCGGCACGCAGGCGGCGCTCGATGCGCTTCGGGCCGGCGGCAGCCTGGCTAGCGGCAGCTTGGCCGGCGGGAGCCTGGGCGGCGTTCCGGCGATGCGCTCCGGCGGCGGGTTCGCCGTGCATACGGGCGCCTCCGCCGCGAGCCCGCTCACGCCCCGCTCCGCGGCTCGCCTCTTCTCCGGCCCCTCGGTGGCCGCGCCCGCGGGCTACCGCGCGCCGCAGAACCCGGCCTTCGCGACGGAACGTCCCGGCTTCGCCGAGACGCCGCAGGCCTTGTTCTCCGCCGACCTCGCCCCGCCCGGCGCCGACCTGCGGCCCGAACCGGAGGCGGTGTTCGAGGCCGGGACGCCGCCCGATTCCCATCCGCTCGGCGCCGCCCGGGCGCAGATCCACGAGACCTACATCCTGGCCCAGACCCGCGACGGGATCGTGCTGGTCGATCAGCACGCCGCCCACGAGCGCCTCGTCTACGAGCGGCTGAAGCGCGAGCGGGCCGGCGGCGGCGTGGCGCGCCAGGGCCTGCTGATCCCCGACGTGGTCGAGATGGCCCCCGAGGAGGCCGACCGCCTCGTCGAGGCCGCGCCCGAACTGGAGCGGCTGGGCCTCAGCCTGGAGGCGTTCGGTCCGGGCGCGGTGCTGGTGCGGGCGGTGCCGGCGGCACTCGCCGGCGGCTCGGTCAGGAACCTCGTCCTCGACGTGCTCGACGCCCTGGAGGCGAGCGGCGTGGAGGAGGGCGGCCCGGCGGGCGAGGGCGATCCCGATCCGGTGAGCCGGCGCCTCGACGCGCTCCTGTCGCGGATGAGCTGCCACGGCTCGATCCGCGCCGGGCGCCGCCTTAAGCCCGAGGAGATGAACGCGCTCTTGCGCGAGATGGAGGCGACGCCGCTCTCCGGCTCGTGCAACCACGGCCGCCCGACCTTCGTGACCCTGGGCCTCGCCGATATCGAGCGGTTGTTCGGGCGGCGGTGAAGGCCGCAGCCGGCCAGGGTCGTCCCGCTCAGTCGGAGCGGCCCAGGAGGAAAGCCTCGGTCACACCGATGCCGAGAGCCTGCGCCACGGCATCGGCGATCCGACCATGAAGGGCCTTCCGCCTGTCGAGGTGATTCTCCTCGATCGCCTCACCCGCGATCCGCAACAGCAATCGCGTCGTCGCCTCCGAGTTGTCGAAGACCGCCGTTTCGTGGGCCGGCGGGATCGCCTGCGCGAGCCGGGACAACGCGATGCCGTAGCGCCGCCGAATGACAGGCTCGGGAATGGCGTGACCACCCTTCCGCACCCGGTCGCCGACGCGCTCCACGTTCAGGTCCGCCGACTCAAGAGCCACGAAGACGAGAGCGACCTGATAACCGGTTTCCCGCGCGCGACGCATGAGGCTGATTGCTTGGTTGCTGCTGAGCGTCGTCTCGTAAACGAAGTCCCGTCCGGTCGCGACGGACGCCGCCTCGGGATCGACTGGATCAATGCGTCGAGCGACCAAGTCCGCGTTGACGAACTCGCCCGGCAGGTCGAGGGCCCGGTAAAGGCTCGACTTCCCGGATCCGTTGGGGCCGCCCAGGATCGTGCAGATCGGTGCGGCCACGGCCCAGGCCCGGGGTCAGCGCCTGGGATCAACCGGTTCGATCGAGACGGATCCATTCTGCCGCCGCAGGCGCTGCCGGGTTCCATCCGGCCATTCCCGCACGATGCCTTCACCGACGACAGGATCGACGTAATGGCTGGGCACGCCGAGGCGCTTGGCCTCATCGATCGCCTCGACGCCTATCCGCCGGATCGCCTCCGCATTCCGACGAAGTGAGTCGAAGAGAGTCATACGCCTCGCTCGTGAACGGAGAGCCGCATCCGGTGGGAAGCGGTGAGAGTTCCATCAGTATAGATGGCCATTCCGACGCCTGGGAAGAACCCCCTTCGTCGGCCCTCACCCCGTCTCCGCCGCCCCCACGCCCCGCAGCAGCGGCACGAACGAGACCGGGCCGAAATCGCGGCTCTCGAACCGCTCCGGGCCGCGCCGGGCCAGCCGCAGCAGCGTCTGCCCGCCCGGCGGGCCGACCGGGATGACGAGGCGCCCGCCCTGCGCGAGTTGGCGCTTCAGCGCCTCCGGGACCGCGGCACCCGCCGCCGAGACGAGGATCGCGTCGAAGGGCGCGGCCTCCGGCCAGCCCGCATGCCCGTCGCCGACGCGCAGGCGAACCGCGAGGCCGAGGGCGGCGAGGCGCGCACGGGCGGCCTCGGCCAGGGCGGCGTGGCGCTCGATGGCGAAGATCCGTGCGCCCATCGTGGCCAGCACGGCCGCCGCGTAGCCGCAGCCGGCGCCGACCTCCAGCACCCGCTCGCCGGGCCGCAGCGCCAGCGCCTCGATCATCAGGGCGACGATGTAGGGCTGCGAGATCGTCTGCCCCGCACCGATCGGCAGCGGCCCGTCGGCATAGGCTTCCGCCGCGAACTCGGCCGGGACGAAGGCCTCGCGCCCCACCCGTCCCATCGCGTCGAGGAGAACCGCGTCGCGGATGCCGCGGGCGATCAGCTGCGTCTCGACCATCCGGGCGCGGGCGGCATCCGGCACGGCTTCACTCCGTGGGCGTGCCGTCGCCGCCGTCGCGGGACGCGCCGTCCTCGGACGGCGGAGGCAGGTTCGGCGGCGGCAGACGGCCGGGGCTCGGCGGCGTCGGCAGGCCGGCATCCTCGGTCACGGGCGGAGGCGGGGGCGGCGCGGGTTTGGTCTCGGGCATCGTTCCATCGCAAGGTGCGGCGGCACGGGGCGCGCCGCCTTCCTGCCTCAACGCCCGGATCGCCGTGCGGTGTCCCGCCGCCTTGCTTCCCCGGCCCGCCCCTCTCGCTCGAAGAAAGCCCGCGCATGAGTGATCACCCGAACCTCTATGCCGGCCCGCCGACGCGGACGGATGCGGAGATCTTCGAGACCCTGCTCACGCGCCCCGGGATCAGGGTCGAGCGCATCGTCTCGACGGGGCAGGCGAGCCCGCCGGGCTTCTGGTACGATCAGGACGGCGACGAGTGGGTCGCGGTGCTGAAAGGGAGCGCCGAGCTGCGCTTCGCCGACGAGCCGGCGCCGCGCCGTCTCGCCGAGGGCGATCACATGCTGATCCCGGCGCATTGCCGCCACCGCGTCGAGCGCACCGCCAATCCGACGATCTGGCTCGCGGTTCACCTCGCGCCGCGCTAACGCGTTCTCCCATGATCGCGTGCCGCATCGAACCGAAGGGACAGATCGAGCCGGAGGGGGAGGGCGTCTGGCGCTCCACCGGCTCCGACCCGCAATTCCGCCTGACCCATCCCCGCGGCGGACGCCTGTTCCCGTTCCGGCTCGCGGGGGGCTGGGTCCGCATCCGCGCCGATCTCGAAGGGCTGGGCTCCACGAAACCGGTGCCGCTGCTCTACGTCGATGACGGCTCGGGTTTCCGCGAGGACGAGGCGGTCCGGCTCGAAGTACGGGAGCACGGAGGGATCGACGACCTCGTGCGCCTGCCGCGCCGGGTGCGGGGCCTGCGCCTCGATCCGCTGGCCGCGAGCGGGCGCTTCCGCCTCGCCCGGGCGACGCTGGAGCCGCTGCGCGGGCCGGCGGCCGCGCTCGCCGTCGCCCGCCGGCTCGTGGCGCGGCTGCCGGAGGAAGAGCGGGGGGCCGCAGCCCTGCTCGGGCGGCTTGCCGGCCTCGCCCTGAGCCGGCCGCCCGCCGCCCTGTGGCGGGCGTTCTGGGACAGCGCCCGGCCGCGTCCCGCCGCGGCCTCCTACGCCGCCTGGATCGAGCAGGTCGAGCGCCCGGCCCTGCCGAGCCCGGAGGCGATGCGGACGGCGATCGCGGGGTTCCGCCTCCGGCCGCGCATCTCCATCGTCATGCCGGTCTACAACACGCCCAAGCCCTATCTCGCGGCGGCGCTCGCCAGCATCCGGGCGCAAGGCTATCCCGACTGGGAACTGTGCCTTTGCGACGACGCCTCGACCGCCCCGCACATCGCACCGATGCTCGATGCGCTGGCGGCGGACGAACCGCGGGTGCGGCTGCACCGGCGGACGCAGAACGGGCGCATCGTGGGGGCGAGCAACGACGCCCTGGCGCTGGCCACCGGCGACTGGATCACGCTGATCGACCACGACGACGTGATCCCGCCGCACGCGCTGTTCGCCTTCGTGAGCGCCCTGAACGCGGATCCGCAGATCGATTTCCTCTACTCGGACGAGGACAAGATCACGGTGGAGGGGGAGCGCTACGAGCCGTTCTTCAAGCCGGACTGGTCGCCGGAGACGCTGGAGGCCTGCATGTACACGGCCCATCTGGCGCTCTACCGGCGCGACATCGTCGCCCGGATCGGCGCGTTCCGGGCCGAGTGCGAGGGCGCGCAGGATTACGACTTCGCGTTGCGCTACACCGAGCACGTCACCCGCGTGCACCACGTCCCCCAGGTGCTCTACCATTGGCGGGCGATCCCCGGCTCGACCGCCCAGGCGATGGACAACAAGGGCTACGTGGTCGCCGCCGCCATCCGCGCCCTGGAGGACCGGGCGCGGCGCACCGGCGGGCTCGATTCCGTGCGCCCCACCGCCTTCGCCGGCAGCTTCCACCTGCGCCGGCCGCTCACGGAACGGCCCGTGGTCTCGATCGTGATCCCGACCGCCGGCCGCGACAGCGCGGTTCGCGGCCGCACCGTCGATCTGCTCGCCGCCTGCCTCGCCAGCATCCGCGAGAAGAGCAGTTACGACAACATCGAGATCGTCGCGGTCGACAACGGCGACCTCCGGCCCGCGACGAAGGAGGCGCTGGAGCGCTTCGGCGCCCGCGCCGTCACCTGGGACCAGCCGGTCTTCAACGTCGCCGCCAAGATGAATCTCGGCGCGCGGGCGGCGAAGGGCGACGTGCTGGTCTTCCTCAACGACGACATCGAGGTGATCAGCCCCGACTGGATCGAGGCGATGCTGGCGCTCCTGCAGATCCCCGGCGTCGGCGCCGTCGGCCCGAAGCTCCTGTTCGAGACCGGCGAGTTGCAGCATGTCGGCGTCACGGTGATTGACGCGACCCCCGACCATCCCCGCCGCTCCTATCCGCGGGAGGATCCGGGCCACTTCTTCTCGACCGCGGGCAACCGCAACTATCTCGCGGTGACCGGCGCCTGCGTGATGGTGCGCCGGGCCGATTTCGAGGCGATCCAGGGCTTCGACGAGGGCTTCGCCATCAACTACAACGACGTCGATCTCTGCCTGCGCCTGCGCGAGCGCGGCCTGCGCAGCGTCTACTGCGCGGAGGTCGAACTCTACCACTACGAGAGCCGCAACCGGGCGCGCACCGTGGCCGAGGACGAACAGGCCCGTTTCCGCGCACGCTGGGCGGAGGCGATTCCGCGCGATCCCTATTACAGCGAGTGGTTCGAGGCGCTGCCGCCGACCTTCGAACTCGATCCGGCACGGTTCTGATGTTTTGCGGGGTGAGATCCCCGCTCCCCGCCGCGCGGGGAGAGGGGATGCCCGCCGTCGATTGTCCTGAAAAGGCAGGGACTTGCCCGCTCACCCCGAACTGATCATCTCCTTGATGCGCCCGGCCAGCACCTCCATCACGAAGGGCTTGGTGATGACCTGCATGCCGGGCTCCAGGTGGCCGTTGCCCACCGCCGCGTTCTCGGCGTAGCCGGTGATGAACAGCACCTTCAGCTCCGGCCGCAGGACGCGGCCCGCATCGGCCACCTGACGCCCGTTCATGCCGCCGGGCAGCCCGACATCGGTCACCAAGAGGTCGATGCGCACGTCCGATTGCAGCACCTTGAGGCCGGACGGGCCGTCGGCGGCCTCGATCGCGGTGTAGCCGAGATCCTCCAGCACCTCCGTCACCAGCATCCGCACCGTCGGCTCGTCGTCGACGATCAGCACCGTCTCGCCCTGCTCGGCTCGCGGCGCGGCGGCGAGGTCGGGAGCGGGATCCGGCTCCTCGGCGGCCCCGTAATGGCGCGGCAGGTAGAGACACATCGTCGTGCCCTGGCCGACCTCCGAGTAGATCCGCACCTGCCCGCCCGACTGGCGCACGAAGCCGTAGATCATCGACAGGCCGAGACCGGTGCCCTGGCCGATCGGCTTCGTGGTGAAGAACGGATCGAACGCCTTGGCGATCACGTCGGGGCTCATGCCGGTGCCGGTATCGGTCACGCACAGAGACAGGTACTGGCCGGGATCGAGGTCGCGCTCCCGGGCGCCGCGGTCGTCGAGCCAGCGGTTGGCGGTCTCGATGGTGATGCGCCCGCCATCCGGCATGGCGTCGCGGGCGTTGATGCAGAGGTTGAGCAGCGCGTTCTCGAGCTGGCTCGGATCGACCAGCACCGACCACAGCCCGCCCGCGGCCACCACCTCCAGGGTGATCGAGGGGCCGATGGTGCGGCGCAGCAGTTCCTCCATCCCCATCACCAGCCGGTTCACGTCGGTGGGCTTGGGATCGAGGGTCTGGCGCCGTGAGAAGGCGAGCAGGCGGTGGGTCAGCGCCGCGGCGCGCTTGGCTGCCCCCTGCGCCGCGTTGACGTAGCGGTCGATCTCGGTGAGCCGCCCTTGCGCGAGGCGGGTCTGGAGCAGTTCGAGCGAGCCGGTGATGCCGGTGAGCAGGTTGTTGAAGTCGTGGGCGAGCCCGCCGGTGAGCTGGCCCACCGCCTCCATCTTCTGCGACTGGCGCAGGGCCTCCTCGGTGCGCATCAGTTCGGCGGTGCGGGCCGCGACCTGCTGCTCCAGGCTCGCATTGAAGGCCTCCAGCTGCGCCTTGGCCCGCAGTTCCGCCTCGATGTTGCGCGCCTCGATGACGGTGCCGATTGGCGCGCCGCCCTCGTCGCGGATCGGGCTCGCGGTGAAGGCGACGGGGTAGAACGAGCCGTCGCGGTGGACGAAGATCTCCTCGCCCTGCTCCTGGTTGTTCTCGGGGAACGCCTGATCGATCGGGCATTCGTGGAGCGGGTAGGGGCTGCCGTCCGGCCGGGTATGGTGGACGACATCGTGGAGCGCCTGGCCCCGCGTCTCCTCCAGAGTGTAGCCGGTCAGCCGCTCGGCGGCGCGGTTCATGTAGGCGCAGTGCTGGCGCTCATCCATCATGAAGATGGCCTGGGTCGCGTTGTCGAGCACGGCGTCGAGGCGGCGGGTGGCCTCGACGAGCCGCTCCTCGGTCGCCTTTCGCGCGGTGATGTCGATGGCGCTGCCGACGCCGCGCAGGCACCGCCCCTCCGCATCGAACACCCCGCGCCCCTTGGCCGCGACCCAGCGGATCGTGCCGTCCGCACCTCCGACCGTGCGGAACTCCTCATCGTAGAAGGCACGGGTGCCGGGATCGAGGGCGGCGGCGAAGGCGGCGGTGACCCGCGCCCGGTCGTCCGGATGAAGGCCTTCGGAGAAATCCTCGAGGGTCACGTCCGCCTCGGGGGCTAACCCGAACATCGCCTTGATCCGCGGCGGCCAGAACAGGGTGCCGGCCCGCGGATCGAAGTCCCACAGGCCGATCTCGCCGCTCTCGACGGCGAGCCGCAGGCGCTCCTCGCTCTCGGCGAGCGCCAGTTCGGCGGCGCGGCGCTCCTCGATATCGACCACCGAGCCGATATAGCCCAGAAAACGCCCGTCGGCGGCAAAGCGCGGGCTCGCGGTGTCGATCGCCCAGCGATAGGCGCCGTCGCGGCGGCGCAGACGGTATTCGAGGCTGAAGCCCTCGTGCCGGGCATTGGCCGTCAGGAAGGTCTCGCCGGACCAGCCGCGGTCGTCCGGGTGGACGGCCTCCAACCAGCCGAGGCCGAGGGCCTGCGCCTCGGTCTGGCCGGTGAACTCGTACCAGCGCCGGTTCAGGTACTGGCAGGCGCCGTCGGCATCGGTGACCCACATCATCACCGGCGCATCGTCCGCCATGGTGCGGAAGCGCGCCTCGCTCTCGGCCAAGGCCGCGTTGCCGGTGATCCGCTCGGTCACGTCCGAGCCGTCGACGAACACGCCGGTGATGGTGCCCGACGCGTCGCGCATGGGCTGGTAGACGAAATCGAGGAAGCGCTGCTCGGGCACGCCGCCGGGCACCCGCAGGAGGGTCACCGGCGCCCCGTGCGCGGTGTGGCTGCGGCCGGTGGCGTACACCTCGTCGAGCAGCTCGAAGAAGCCCTGGCCCTCGACCTCCGGCAGGGCCGCGCGCACCGGCTTGCCGAGAATGTCGCGGTGGGCGACGAGCCCGCGATAGGCGGCGTTGGCGAAGGCGAAGACGTGGTGGGGGCCGTCGAGCACCGCGACGAAGCTCGGCGCCTGCTCGAACAGCCGGGCGAAGCGCTCGCGCTCGGCCTGCATCTGCCGTCCGGCACGCACCGCGGCGGTGGTCTCCGAGCAGGCGCAGAACATGCCCGCCACCGTGCCGTCCTCGCCCCGCACCGGCGTGTAGCCGAAGGCGAAGTGCGTCTCCTCCGGGTAGCCGTTGCGGTGCATCGTGAAGGTGATGTCCTCCATATGCGTGGCCTCGCCGGCATAGGCCCGCGACAGGATCGGCTCCACCTGATCCCAGATGTCGTGCCAGACCTCGTCGAAGGGCCGGCCGAGCGCCTTCGGGTGGCGCGCGCCGCACATCGGGGCGTAGCCGTCGTTGTAGAGCGTGACATGCGCCTCGCCCCAGACGATCAGCATCGGCTGCTGCGAGCCGAGCATCACGCCGACCAGGGTCTTGAGCGCCGCGGGCCACGTCTCGGGTGGCCCGAGCGGCGTCGCCGCCCAGTCGAGTCCGCGCATCAGCGCGCCGGCCGCGCCGCCGCCGGCGAGGAAGGAGGGTGCGGTGGTCACGCGGCCGGCCTCCGGCGCGGCCAGAGCCCTCCGCCGGGACGCGGCGCGCGTCGGCGGAGTGGCGAGCGGGAGGGGATCGGACCAGAGGGCCGATGCGGAGACGGGAATGAAGCGGACAAGGGTGAAGCGCGACCGTGTGTTCGAGAGCGTTCAACGCAACAATCGGGCAGCCGTGCCATCACTGGATGCCGGAAGCCGCGTCGGGCGCCTCCCGGATGCATGCCATGGCGCGAACCGGCGGGTCGCGCCAGAGGTTTGATGCCGCTCGATCGGTTCGCCCGAACCGTGTGAGGACGGCGTGAGGACGGCCGCACCTTGCGCCGCCGCACCGGCCGCGCCAGCATCCGGCGGCCCGCGGCGCACTCGGCCGGCACCGGCCCAGACCGGATCGGGCGGCCTGCGGTCTGCCTGCCACGCGGCCTGACATCCGCGCTTGGCACCCGAGCCTGGTACCCGAGGGGATCCTTTTCGTGGACGCGCTGCCTTCCTTCTACGACGACCTCGACGGCTTCCGCGCGGAGGGCTGGCGGCGCCTCGCCGAGGGGGTGGCGAACCGGCACAGTCCGTTCCACACGCCCGCGCTCGCCACCGTCGACGCGGCGGGGCGCCCGCGGCTGCGCACCGTGGTGCTGCGCGCCGTCGAGGCGGGGGAGAGGAGCCTGCGCTTCCACTGCGACCGGCGCTCGGACAAGGCGCGGGAGATCGCGCGGAGCGGGCGCGCCGCGCTTCACGTCTACGACGGCCAAACCAAGCTCCAGCTCCGCCTCGAGGGGCGGGCGCGCCCGCACCACGACGACGCGGTGGCCGACGCGGCCTGGGCCGGCGCCCTGGCGATGAGCCGGGTCTGCTACGGGATCGAGCCCGCCCCCGGCACCGCGCTCGCCACGGGCGACGCCTACGCGCTGCCCGGCGAGGATCCGGAGGCGCGCCTCGGCCGAGAAAACTTTTGCGCGGTGGTGCTCACCGCCGAACGGATCGACCTGCTCTACCTCGACCGGCGCGGGCACCGGCGGGCGGTTTTTTCCTGGGAGGGAGCGGGCTGGGACGGGACGTGGGTGGCGCCTTGAGGGCAAAACCCCGTTCGCCTTCAGCATACAAGGAGCGGCGTGTGACCCGTCTCGGACTTTCTTGAGGTCTGCTTGTCGCCCGAGCGGGCCTCCGGTCAGTCGAGGGAGCGGAAAACAGGCAACGCGGATCGGCGGCGCGCGTCAAAAATGATCGATGTCTCAATACGTGTGACGCCAGGTCTGTTGGTGAAGTGATCGAGAGCGAGATCCTTCAGGTGCCGGGTATCCCGTACGAGGACGTGGACAACCAAGTCGTAGCGGCCGGTCACGAGGAATGCCGAGCGGACCTCGGGCACCTCGACGATGTCATCCATGAACGTGTCCACGGTGCTGCGCTCGTGCTTGGCGAGTTCAATCATGAAAAGCGCTTCGAGCCCGATACCGAGCGCCTGCGGGTCCACGTCGGCATGCATGCCACGCAGGATGCCGCTCTCTCGCAGCCGCCGGATACGTTCGTGCGTAGAAGATGGGGCCAGCCCCACCTCTGCGGCGATCTCTTTCACGGACAGCCGAGCATTCTGCTGCAAAAGGCGCAAAATGCCGACGTCCAATCGGTCGAGATCGTCCTCCGGCTTCTTTTGCCGTAATCCATTCGTTCGATCGGCCGACATACCGACGATAGTATCAGGAGATTAGGAGCCGAACAGAGGAAAGACCGATGCCAGCCTTCGACCTGCCCCGGCTTGCCGAGCTCGTGGACGTCGATGTCGAGCGTTTTCGTCGGGACGGTTTCCTCGTCGTCGAGCGCGTCCTGTCCGACGAGCGGATCACGGCGCTCCGCGACAGCTTTCCTCGGCTCTTTGCGGGCCGGTTCGACACGGGCGTCTATCCAGACGAGTGGTACTGGCGCGAGGGCATGAGCCTTCCCGACGTCACCCGGCACATGGCCAACGCCTGGAAGGCGGATCTGACGATCGCGAAGCTGGCTCTGTCGGCCGACATCGGTCGGGCCGCGGCTCACCTCGCGGGCTGGTCAGGCGCACGGCTCGGTCAGGACACGATCTGGTGGAAGGCTCCGAAGACGAAGCCCATCGCCCACCACCAGGATTCATCCTTCATGGACTTCCTGGACCCCACCCAGACTGTGACGTGCTGGGTCACGCTCGACGATACACACCAGGAGGCAGGTACCCTCGAATACGTCCCCGGTTCGCACCTGTGGCCGCTCACGCCCTTGCCGACGGCATTCCACGGTCAGGACGACTACCGCGCTCCGATGAGAAACGCCGCAACGTCCGTGGGCATCGAGCCGCCGGAACCAGTGTTCATCGCGGTGCCGGCGGGATCATGCGTGTTCCACGCGGGGGAGATCTGGCATGGTTCCGGCCCCAACACGACGGGTGACCACATGCGCCGGTCGGTGGGCATCCACATGATCTCACCTGAGGTACGGTTCAGCGACCGGCCGGGCGGCTACATCTATCGCAGATATCAGCGCTATGACGATCCGGCCCTCGATGAGAGCTTCTTCCCGTACACGTGGTCGGAGCAGAACGGGCGGACGACTTGGCTCGACGGCTACTGCGAGGATGGCCGGCGGAGGCAACCACAACAGACGGTCGCCTGAGCAACGGCCCGCATCCGCTTCGATGCCGGATTCGCCACGCGTCCGACGCGGGCTCGGAGCCGGACGTCCCTTCCGGTTGTCAAGCCAGCGACCGTCCGCACCTACGGCGGTTTCTCACAACATCAGTTCGATAGAATTCTGACCTCACGCCACAGCCGCCATCCGCGCGAACCCGGCCTCCAGATCCGCCTTCAGATCCTCCGGATCCTCCAGGCCGATATGGAAGCGGAGCGCCGGGCCGCCCGGCTGCCAGCGTGTGGCGGTGCGGTAGACGGTCGGGTCGAAGGGGATGACGAGGCTCTCGAAGCCGCCCCAGGAAAAGCCCATCCCGAACAGTTCGAGCCCGTCGAGGAACGCGGCCAAGGCCTCCTCCGAGACGGGCTTGAGGATCACGCCGAACAGGCCCGAGGCGCCGGAGAAATCGCGCTTCCAGATCGCATGGCCGGGATCGTCCGGCAGCCCCGGATGAAGCACCCGCAGCACCTCGGGCCGGGACTGGAGCCACGCGGCCATGGCGAGCCCGCGGGCGCCGTGCTCGCGCAGGCGCAGGCCCATGGTCCGCAGGCCGCGGAGCCCCAAAAAGATGTCCTCGGGGCCGGGGCAGTTGGCGAAATGCTCGTAGGTGCGCTTGAGCGCCGGGTAGTGCTCCGCATTGGCCGAGACGAGGCCGAGCAGCAGGTCGGAGCCGCCGCTGAGATACTTGGTGCCGGCCTCCACCGCGAGATCGACGCCGCGCTCGTGCGGCGGGAACAGGAGCGGCGTCGCCCAGGTGTTGTCCATCACCACCGTGCCGCCGCGGGCATGCATGGCCTCGGCGATCGCCGGCACGTCCTGCATCTCGAAGGTCTGCGAGCCCGGCGCCTCCACGAGCACAGCACGGGTGTTCTCGTGCATCAGGCCGGCGATGCCCGCGCCGATCACCGGGTCGAAATATTCGACCTCCACGCCGTAGCGCTTGAGCACCCCATCGCAAAAAATCCGGGTCGGGCGGTAGGCGGAATCGGTGACGAGGAGGTGGTCGCCCGCGCTGACGCAGGTCATCAGCGCGAGCGTCAGGGCCGAGAGGCCGGACGGCGCCAGCACCGTGCCCGCTGCCCCCGCGATCTCGCTCCAGGCCTCGCAGAGCGCGTCCATCGTCGGCGTGCCGGAGGTGCCGTAATTGTAGCGCCCGCGCCGGTGCTTGATGTCGTCGTAGGTGGGATAGAGGACCGTCGAGCCGCGATAGATCGGCGTGTTGACGAAGCCGTGCTGGGCGCCGGGATCGCGCCCGGCGAGGACGAGGCGGGTGTCGGCGCCGAAGCGGCCGCGGTCGCGGGGAGGGGACTTGGACATCGGCCTCGGAAGGGGAGAGAGCGGGCGTTGCCGCCCTTTCAGCCCTCCGGGGCCGGAAGCGTCAAGACATGCCTCACTCCGCCGGGTCGTCGGTGGCCGCCTCCTCGTAGGCCTGGAGCCAGGCCGCACGGTCCTGGGAGCCTTCCGGATAGGGGCACGCCTCGACGCTCTTGCCGTAGAGCCGGGCGTTGCGGCCCTGGATGAAGGGGCTATCGCTCGCCGTCGCCTGCTCGTTCATGGCGCAATCCTTTGCCGGTTGTCCTGAATAGGGCCGGTCCGCGGCGGGTCCGGCCGTCCGGTTCATTAACGACAACGGGCGCATCCTGTTTCCGGGGCCGCCGTTCCCGGTCCCGCGTCGCCCGCGTATCCGAGTTCCCCATCGTGAGCATCCTGCGCGTCATCACCTTCGCGACCGTCACGGGCCTCGGCACGCTGTCGGTCGTCCTCGTGAGTGCGGACCGCCTCATGCATCAGGCGGTCGCCGCCGTACCGGCCCCGACGATCGCGCGGGCGGCACCGATCCTGCCCGACCCCGTCACGACCGGCACGGTGACGCAGGGACCGGCGGCCGAGTCGAAGAAGGAGCGCATGCTCACCGGCTTCGACACCGAGCGCCTCAACGCGCTCATGCGCGGCGAGACCGTTCCGGCACCCGCGCGCAAGCGCTGACCGCGGGCCCGCTCCAGGCTACAAGCGGCGCCCCGCCACGCCGCCGACCGTGCAATCTTGGGCCTGATCTACGCGCTCGCCGCCTATCTGAGCTGGGGCCTCGTCGTCCCGGTGCATTTCCGCCTGCTCGACGGCGTCCCGCCCGGGACGATCCTGGCGCAGCGCATCCTCTGGTCGGCGCTGCTCGTCACCGGCCTGATCGCGCTGCTGCGCAAGCGGCTCGCCAACCCCTTACCCTTGCGGCCGCGCCATGCCGGGCTCCTCGTCTCGGCGGGGCTGATCGCGGTCAACTGGATGCTCTACCTCGTGGCGGTGACGAGCGGGCACATGCTCGACGCGAGTCTCGGCTACTTCATCAACCCGCTGGTCTCGGTGGCGCTCGGCGCCCTCGTCCTCGGCGAGCGCCTGCGCCCGGTCCAGGGGGTCGCGGTGGCCATCGTCGTGCTCGGCGTGGTGATCGCGGTGGCGATGGCGGGGCGGCTGCCGCTGCTCTCGCTCGGTCTGGCGGTCACCTTCGCCCTCTACGGACTGGCGCGGAAGCTCGTGGCCGTCGACGGCATCGTCGGCTTCTGCGCCGAGACCTTCCTTCTCCTGCCCGCCGCCTTGGCCTACCTCGCCTTCGCCGCGGCCCCGGTGCCCGAGGACGCCCGCACCTGGGTGCTGCTGGCCCTCACCGGCGTGACCACGGCGCTGCCGCTGATCTGGTTCGCCGCCGCGGCGACACGGCTGACCCTCGCGACCCTCGGCCTGATGCAGTACATCGCCCCCTCCTGCCTGATGGGGCTCAGCACGCTGGTCTACGGCGAGACCCTGACGCCGGACCGCGTCGTGCTGTTCGGGCTGATCTGGCTGGCGCTGGTGCTCTATGCCTACGATGCGCTCCGTCACGAGCGCAGGCGCCGCCGGGCGGCAGGAGAGGTGCGATGACCCGGCTCAACCGCATCACCGACATCGTCGGAATCCGCGTCGGCCATGCCGAGGATGCGCGGATCGCGAGCGGCGTCACGGCGCTGGTCTTCGACACCCCCTTCACCTGCGCGGTGGACGTGCGCGGCGGCGGTCCCGGCACCCGCGAGACCGACCTGCTCGACCCGGCCGCCACGGTGCCGGCGGTGGACGCCCTCGTCCTGTCGGGCGGCTCGGCCTTCGGGCTCGACGCGGCGGCGGGCGTGGTCGCCCATCTCCGGGAAGCGGGGCGCGGCTTCGCGGTCGGCGCGGTGCGGGTTCCGATCGTGCCCGGCGCCATCCTGTTCGACCTGCTCAACGGCGGCGACAAGGCATGGGGCCGCTTCCCGCCCTATCGCGAGCTCGGCCACGCGGCGGCGCTCGCCGCGCGGGACGGCGCCTTTCCCCTCGGCTCGGTCGGGGCGGGGCTCGGCGCCCGCACCGCCAACCTCAAGGGCGGCCTCGGCTCGGCCTCGAGCGCGGTGCCGGGCCTGTCCGCGCAGGTCGGCGCGCTGGTGGCGGTCAACGCCTTCGGCCGGGTGACGATGGGGCAGGGGCCGCATTTCTGGGCGGCGCCGTTCGAGCGCGGGGCTGAGTTCGGCGGCCTCGGCCTTCCGCCGCGCGTGCCCGACGACGCCCTCACATGGCCGCGTGCGCCGTTGCCGGGCGCCAACACCACGCTCGCCGTGATCGCCACCGATGCGGCGCTCACCAAGGCCCAGGCCAAGCGCCTCGCCATCGCCGCCCAGGACGGGCTCGCCCGGGCGATCCATCCGGCGCACACGCCGCTGGACGGCGACGTGGTGTTCGCGGTCGCCACCGGGGCGGTGCCGCTCGGGGACGAGGTGGCCGACCTTGCCCGCCTCGGCGCGGCGGCGGCCGAGACGCTGGCGCGGGCGGTCGCCATCGGCGTCCACGCGGCGACCCGCCTACCCTGCCTCGACCTGCCGGCCTGGCGGGAGCTTTAGCCGTCCGGGATTCCACAAAGATCGTCCCTTTGGCGGGGCGCCGGGGCAGAGCCCCGGCATTCTTCCAGGGCGCTGCCCTGGACCCGCGAAAGGACCCGTCCTTTCGAAACCCGGATTACAGGTTGGTGTAGTTCGGCCCGCCCGGCCCCTCCGGGGTGACCCAGTTGATGTTCTGGTTCGGGTCCTTGATGTCACACGTCTTGCAGTGGACGCAGTTCTGCGCGTTGATCTGGAAGCGGACGCCGTCGCTGGCCGACTGATCCTCCACCCACTCGTAGACGCCCGCCGGGCAGTAGCGGCTCGACGGACCGCCGTAGACGTCGTGCTCGGAGGTCTTCTGCAGCCCCATATCCTTCACCTTGAGGTGGGGCGGCTGATCCTCCTCGTGGTTGGTGTTCGACAGATAGACCGAGGAGAGCCGGTCGAAGGTCAGCTTGCCGTCGGGCTTCGGGTAGGTGATCGGCGTCACCTCGGCGAGGGGCTTGAGGCAGGCATGGTCCGGCTTGCCGTGGCCCAGAGTCCCGAACAGCGAGGCGTTGGCGATCGAGTTCATCCACATGTCGAGTCCGCCAAGGCCGATCCCGACCAGGGTGCCGTATTTCGACCAGAGCGGCTTGACGTTGCGCACCGGCTTGAGGTCGCGCCCGATCGGGCTGTCGCGCCAGCCCTCCTCGTAGGCGGTCAGCTCGTCGCCCTGGCGGCCGGCGACGAGGGCGTCGAAGATCGCGTCCGCCGCCTGGATCCCGGACAGGATCGCGTTGTGCGAGCCCTTGATGCGCGGCACGTTCACGAAGCCGGCGGAATCGCCGACGAGGCAGCCGCCGGGGAAGACGAGCTTGGGCACCGACTGCCAGCCGCCCTCCATGATCGCGCGCGCGCCGTAGCCGATGCGCTTGGCGCCCTCGAACACGTCGCGGATCATCGGGTGGGTCTTGAAGCGCTGGAACTCCTCGAACGGCGACAGGGTCGGGTTCTCGTAGTTCAGATGCGTGACGAAGCCGACCGAGAGCAGGCGATCGTCGAAATGGTAGAGCCAGGAGCCGCCGCCGGCCTTGTTCGGCAGCGGCCAGCCCATCGTGTGCTGCACCAGCCCCGGCTCGAACTTGTCCGGCGAGAGCTGCCACAGCTCCTTGACCCCGAGGCCGTACTTCTGGTGGTCGCTGCTGCGGTTCAGCCCGAACTTGTCGATCAGCGTCTTCGTGAGCGAGCCGCGCGCACCCTCGCCGAACACCGTGTACTTCGCCCGAAGCTCCATGCCGCGGGTGAAATCGTCCCGCGGCTCGCCGGTGCGGGAGATGCCGAGATCGCCCGTGGCGATGCCGGTCACCGTGCCGCGCTCGTCATAGAGCACTTCGGAGGCCGGGAAGCCGGGATAGATCTCGACACCCAGACCTTCCGCCTTGGCCCCGAGCCACTTGACGGTGTTCGAGAGCGAACCGACGAAATTGCCGTGGTTCGACAGGAGCTTGGGGAAGAACACGTTGGGGAGGCTGACGCCGCTGTTCTTGGTCAGGAACAGGAACTCGTCGCGCTCCACCGCCGTCTTCAGCGGGCGGTCGGGATCGTCGCGCCATTCGGGCAGCAGGGTGTCGAGACCGATCGGATCGACCACAGCGCCGGAGAGGATATGCGCGCCGACCTCGCCGCCCTTCTCGACGACGACGACCGAGAGCTCCTCGCCCTTCTCCGCGGAGAGCTGCTTGAGGCGGATCGCGGCGGCGAGGCCGGCGGGTCCCGCGCCGACGATCACCACGTCGAAATCCATGCCTTCGCGTTCGGGCAGCGCCATCCTCATTCCTCCTGCGGCCGTTCGTTGGGGCGCTGTCTCACGCCGCTGCGGCCCAATCCATTGTCAAGATGTCTCTCAAGCGATTCCAAGGTAGGAAGGCAAGTCTGTTCGGGTAGCGGCAGGCCGGCGCAGGGGAACGGAGGGTGCGCCCGTGCGACGATCCGCGGGGCGCACCCGGGCGTTGTCCACAGGGCGCTTCCACGCCACATGAATGAGATGACTGCGAACCACGCGGATAGCGACGCCAGGGCCGACCTGATCTCCTACCTCGACTTCCATGTCGAGGCGGGGATCGATGCGGCCCTCGACGAGCGCCCCCATGACCGTTTCGCTGAGGCCGAGGCAGCCCAGGCCGCTGCCCCGCGGGCCGAACCGGCCCCACGCCGCGAGCCGCCGCCGCGTCGAGAGGCGCCCCCCGGTGAGGACGCGCCCCTGGAATTTCGGCGCGAACTTCCGAGTCGCGACCCGCCGCCGCGGGAACCCCCCCGCACCTACGGCAACGCCGCCGGGGCCAAGCCCGGCGAGGCGGCGGACGACGCGCGGGCGCGCGCCGCGCAGATGCAGACCCTGGAGGAGCTGGAGGCGCTGCTGCGGGGCTTCGAGGGCTGCACCTTACGCTTCACCGCCAAAAACCTCGTCTTCGCCGACGGCAATCCGCAGGCGCGGGTGATGTTCGTGGGCGAGGCGCCGGGCGCCGACGAGGACCGGATCGGCAAGCCGTTCATGGGTCGCTCCGGCCAGCTCCTCGACCGGATGATGGCGGCAATCGGCCTCGACCGGACCAGCGCCTACATCTCCAACGTCGTGCCCTGGCGTCCGCCGGGCAACCGCAACCCGACCCCGCAGGAGATCTCGATCTGCCGCCCCTTCGTCGAGCGCCAGATCGAACTCGCCAATCCCGACATCCTCGTCTGCCTCGGCGCCCCCGCGACGCAGACGCTGACCGGAACCAAGGACGGCATCCTCAAGGCGCGCGGGCGCTTCTATCCCTATCGCTTGAGCGACGGCCGCGAGATCCGGGCACTCGCCACCCTCCATCCGGCCTACCTGCTGCGCCAGCCGGTGCAGAAGCGCCTCGCCTGGCGCGACTTCCGCATGCTGAAAAGTGCCCTCGACGGGAGCGCCCCGGGCAAGTAGGCCCCGGAGCGGCCGGAAGCGGAACCGTAGCCTCCGCGCAGCCATTCTAGAAACCAAGCCCGGAATCCCGATCAGGCCGGGCACGATGCGGGTGGCGGGAGACTCTATGCGCTGGGACGATTTTCGCGCCTCTGAGAACGTCGAGGACCGGCGCGGCGAAGGCGGCGGTGGCGGCGGCTTTCCCGGCGGCGGCATGGGCGGGCTCGGGATCGGCACCATCGTCATCGTGCTGCTGATCTCCTGGGTCACCGGCATCAACCCGGCGATCCTGCTCGGCGGCGCCCAGCAGATGGCCGGCGGCGGGCAGCAGCGCGAGCAGCGGGTCGATCCCGAGACGCAGGCGCGCCGCCGCGAGGCGCCGACCGACCGCGCCGGCCAGTTCGCCACGAAGATCCTCGGCAACACCGAGGACGTCTGGAACGAGATCCTGCCGAACCAGACCGGGCGGCAATACACGCCGACGACGATGGTGCTCTACCAGGGCGGCACCCGCTCGGGCTGCGGCATGGCGCAGGCGGCGATGGGCCCGTTCTACTGCCCGCTCGACAAGAAGGTCTATATCGACCTCGGCTTCTTCAAGGAGATGCAGACCAAGTTCGGCGTGAAGGGCGACTTCGCCTACGCCTACGTCATCGCCCACGAGGTCGGCCACCACGTGCAGGACGTGCTCGGCATCCTCGGCAAGGTACAGAGCCGCCAGCAGAACGCGGGCAGCAAGACCGAGGCGAACCAGCTCTCCGTGCGCGTCGAGCTGATGGCCGATTGCCTCGCCGGCGTCTGGGCCAAGAACTCCAACGACCGCTGGAATTCCCTCGACCAGAGCGACATCCAAGAGGCGCTCAATGCCGCCAGCGCCATCGGCGACGACAAGCTTCAGGAGAAGTCGCAGGGCTACGCGGTGCCGGATTCCTTTACCCACGGCTCGTCCGAGCAACGGATGCGCTGGTTCATGACGGGCTACAAGAGCGGGCAGACCAAGTCCTGCGACACCTTCCGCGCCAGCCGCGGCTGATCCTTTCGCCAACCTCGGAGGAGGCTGACATGGCCGAGACCGCGCGCGAGCGGATGCTCGCCGGGCAGCTCTATCGCGGCGACGATCCGGAACTGGTCGGGCTGCGCAACGCCGCCAAGCGGCTGCTGTTGCGGCTCAACGCCATGGAGCCGGAGGATGCCGCGGGCCGCGAGGCGGTGGTGCGGGCGCTTCTCGGATCGGCCGGACGCAATCCGACGATCTGCCCCGGCTTCGCCTGCGACTACGGCGGCAACATCTCGGTCGGCGACGACTTCTTCTGCAACTTCAACTGCGTCTTCCTCGACTGCGCCCCGATCACGATCGGACATCGGGCGCAGATCGCCCCCGCGGTGCAGATCTACACCGCCGAGCACCCTCTCGACCGCGCCTCGCGCGCCGCCTTCTGGGAATCGGCCCGGCCGGTCACCATCGGCGACGACGTCTGGATCGGTGGCGGCGCGATCCTGCTGCCCGGCATCACCGTCGGCGACGGGGCGGTGATCGGCGCGGGCGCCGTGGTGACGCGCGACGTCCCGCCGGGCGCGGTCGTGGCGGGCAACCCGGCGAAGGTGGTGAAGTGGACCCAGGAGTAAGCGGCCCGGCCGCGGGCAAGTCGCAGCCGGTCAGCGCCCGACGGCGACGGAGAGCTGAACGCCGGAGGCCTTCTGCACCGTCCGCAGGACGCCGAACAGATTGGTCGCAGTCGGATTGCCGGTTGGCCCAAGCATGCGCATCAGGCTCTTTGACGATGTGCCGGTCTCCTGCGCTAACCGCTCGAAGCCGATCGTCGCGTTGATGTAATCGCGCAGAACGGCCTTGCCGGTCTCGATGTCGCCCGCCAGGAGTTGGTCCACCGCCTCAGTGAGCAGAGCGTCGCGAAAGGCCGAATCGCGCTCGGCTCGTGCCTTGACAGTCTCCTTGAAGCTGCGCGTCAGGGCCATCATCCCGTCTCCCTTTTCCGGCGCCTGTAATCCGCCCAATGGGCCCGTGCCTCGGCGATGTCGTCCTGTTGCCGACGCTTGGTGCCGCCGCAGAGGAGGATGATCAGCACGTCGCCATCGCGGCCGAAATACAGGCGATAGCCTGGGCCCCAGGCGATCCGGTATTCCTGCACCCCTTCGCCGACAGGTTTCGCATTCGACAGATTGCCCGCCTCCATGCGGGCCAGCGCGACTGTCACCTTGGCCGCCGCCTGAGGGCCGAGGCGGTCGAACCAGGAAGCGAACGGACTGCGGCCACCGCTATCCAGAAACTCCCGGATCTCCATCCAGAATAGTACCCTGAAAGTTACCATTCAAGACAGGGATGGGTGACGAACGGCAAAGTGCCGGCAGGCCGCTACTCCACCCGCACCCAGCCCTGCGGCATCAGGCGCTCCTGCGGCTTGAACTTGGCCTTGTAGTCCATCTTGCGGGAGCCATCGACCCAGTAGCCGAGATAGAGATACGGCAGGCCGAGCGCGCGGGCGCGCTGGATGTGGTCGAGGATCATGTAGGTGCCGAGCGAGCGGCTGGCCGCCTCGGGATCGTAGAACGAGTAGACCATCGACAGGCCGTCGGCGAGCACGTCGGTGAGACAGACCGCAACCGGTGCGCCGACGCCGCGTCCGTGGATCGCGCTGTCGGGGCCGCGCTCGCGGTAGACCACGAGATGCGTGTCGACGTGGCTGTCCTCGATCATCATCGCGTAGTCGAGCACGGTCATGTCGACCATGCCGCCGTCGCCGTGGCGGGCATCGAGATAGCGGCGGAACAGGGCGTATTGCTCGGAGGCCGGACGGTTCGGCTCCGGCGTGCCGATCAGGCCGGCATTGCGCTGGAGGATGCGCCGCTGGCTTCCGGTGATGGCGAAATCCTCGACCACGACCCGCACCGAGACGCAGGCCCGGCAGGTTTCGCAGGCCGGGCGGTAGGCGATGGTCTGCGAGCGGCGGAAGCCGCCCTGGGTCAGGATCTCGTTGAGGTCGCGGGCGCGGCGCCCGACGAGGTGGGTGAACACCTTCCGCTCCTCCTGGCCCGGCAGATAGGGGCACGGGGAGGGGGCCGTGAGGTAGAATTGCGGGGTGTCGCGCGGATGACTCGTCACGCTCGGAAGGCTCGCCCTCGGGGCCGGCGGCATCGGACGCCGACGCCGCTGTCAATGTAGCGGGATCGCGGCGGCGCTCAACCGGATTGATGGACCGGGACGGCGGCTTTCCGCCGCCATCCCTTCACCCGAAAGGGGGAGCCCCCCATCGAGATGATCAGGGCGGATCGCCGGTTGTCCCCGCGACGGCGGGGCGGCGGTCGTGCGTCGGATGCAGGGTCTCAATCGCGCACGATGGCGAGGCCGAGCAGCAGGTCGTGACCGAGGCGGCGGTCGGAGCGGGCGAGGCCGAACACGATGTCGAGGCACCAGAGCAGGAAGGTGGAGATCGCCACGTAGAACAGCAGCGCGTGGATCGCGGCGGTGAGGAAATCCACCGGCCGGCCGCTCTCGGGCGCCACCACCCGCAGGCCGAGCATGCGCATGCCCAGCGTGCTCTGCTTGGGGCCGCCGACGGTGATCGCGCTGTAGAGGATGCCGCTGATGCCGAGGATCGGGAACAGCATCCAGGCAAAGCCGAAGGTGAGCACGCCGAGGATCGCGATCGCCGTGGCGAGCACCGCCGTGAAGACGAAGATGAAGGCGAGATCGAGCAGGTAGGCGACGGTGCGGCCGCCGAGGCTCGCCCGCACATACGGCACGGGGTATCCGCCGGGGCCCGACATCCGCGCCGGGTCGGTGTAGCCGGGGTGATAGCCGGGCTGAAAATCCGTCATGGCCGCCGCTTCCTCGACCGTTGCGTGCACCCCGATGAAGTGGGGAGACGAAGCGGCGCTGCCAAGGGCAATGTCGGGGGTGCGGCGTGGGAGGGACGACGCCCCGCCCTCCGCTCTCTCCCCGTCACCGGGCGCCGGGATCGGCCGCCTCGGCCTCGGGCGTGGTCAGATAGTAGCGCTTGAGCAGGTAGAGCGAGGCGCCGTTCACCGGCCCCTGCTCGGTCGTCACGGCGGTGAGGTCGTCGGCCGCCCCGAAATGGCAGACGAGGAAGCGGGTCCGGGTCGCCTCGGCCTTCGGATGGGGGCCGGGGCCGCCCAGAACACGATAATCGACGCGCACGCTGCCGCGGCTCGCGCCGGCCCCGACCCGCAGCAGGCCGATCTCGGCTCCGGGCGGGGCGAGCGCCGGCACCGCCCGGCGGCAGAGCGTGATCCGGCGCGCGTCGAGCGCCGTATCGCAGCCGGATCCGGCCGCGAGCCAGAGGAGGAGGGCGCCCGCCAGCGCGGCGCCCCGACGGCCCCGGAGCACGGTCGTCCCGCTCGCCGTTCCGGCCGAACCGGCCCTCAGGCGCCCGCGCGCAGGCGCTCGGCGACGCGGGGGGCGTAATAGGTCAGCACCCCGTCGGCGCCCGCGCGCTTGAAGGCGAGCAGGCTCTCGGTCATGGCGCGCTCGCCGTCGAGCCAGCCGTTGCGGGCGGCGGCCTCGATCATCGCGTACTCGCCCGACACTTGGTAGGCGAAGGTCGGCACGCCGAACTCGGTCTTCACCCGGGTGATGATGTCGAGATAGGGCAGGCCCGGCTTCACCATCACCGAGTCGGCGCCCTCGGCGAGGTCGAGGGCGACCTCGCGCAGCGCCTCGGCCGCGTTGCCGGGATCCATCTGGTAGGTGCGCTTGTCGCCGACCAGCGCCGCCTTGGTGCCGATGGCGTCGCGAAACGGGCCGTAGAAGGCGCTGGCGTATTTGGCGGCGTAGGCCATGATCTGGACATCGCGGAATCCCGCCCGGTCGAGGCCGGTGCGGATCGCACCGACGCGCCCGTCCATCATGTCGGAGGGTGCGATGATGTCGGTGCCGGCCTCGGCCTGGATCAGGCTCTGCTCGACCAGCACCGCCACGGTCTCGTCGTTGAGGATCGCGCCGTCCTCGATCAGGCCGTCATGGCCGTGGCTGGTATAGGGGTCGAGGGCCACGTCGGTCATCACGCCGATCTCGGGCACCGCCCGCTTCACCGCCCGCACCGCCCGGCAGACAAGGTTTTCACGGTTCAGAGCCTCGGAGCCGGTGGGATCGCGCAAGCCTGGCTCGGTGTAGGGGAAGAACGACACCGCCGGGATGCCGAGCCGGGCGGCGCGTTCGGCCTCGCGCACGATCTCGTCCACGCTCAGACGCTCGACGCCGGGCATGGAAGCGATCGGCTCGCGCCGCCGCTCGCCCTCGATCACGAAGAGCGGCCAGATCAGGTCGTCGACGGTGAGGCTGTGCTCGCGCACGAGGCGGCGCGACCAGTCCGCCTTGCGGTTGCGCCGCGGGCGCTGGGTCAGGCTCAGCGGCCCGGCGCCGGGGGCGGCTTCGCGCGCGGTCTCGATGGCGAGCGGGCGCGGGGTGGCGTCAGACATGGCCCTGAGGACTCCGGTTGCTCCGGCGCGCTCTCGCAAGGGGCGCCGAAAGGCGCGCCGACTCGGCGCGGAAGAACGCGTCACGACAAAGACGTCAGGCCAGGGTCGACGGCAAGTCGATCGGCGTGACCCGAGGCGGACGCATTCCGGGCTCGCATCCCCGGGGACCGCCCGAGACAACCGCCGGTGACCGGCGGTATCCCCGCGAAAATCCTCGATGGGACGGACGCCCGCGGAACGCGCGGCCGTGACGATGCGCCTAGCACATCCGGATTCGGACCCGAAAGGCGCCGTTGCCGCAGGGCAGGCTCCCGTTTCCCGGCAGGTTCATGGCGATGGCGCGGGGCACCCGGCCCCTCTCCTTCGGCGTCACTCCACCAGATCCTCGATCTGACACACGAGGCGCAGGCGCATCACCACCCTGTCGGGCGCGTCGCGCACCGTCACCACGACGACGCCCGCGCCACCGAGTTTCTCCGGATCGGCGGCGAAGTCGGCCCCGCGCGCCAGCGCCTCGATCCGGGCGGCGGCGCGGTCGGGCAGCACCCGGCCTTTCGTATCCGGGACGACGGTCTCGTCTTCGATATCGAAGTAGTAGCGAGGCAACGTCATCCCTTCCGCCTCGGGCAACACAGCAGCGTCTACGGTCTCGGCTCGGGTCACGCGACGGCCGACCCCGATTTCAACAAGTGCAACGGCCACTCATGCGGCTCAACAACAAATGCGGTCGCCAACATGCCTATCGGTCACTCGAATTCCGCGGAGACATCGACCTCAAGATGCATCCGGAGATCGTTGTATCCAGAAATGTATACGTTCGAGGTACCTCCCGGCACGGATGCGGCACAGTCCCGGCGGCCGGTGGCGGCGCGCTCGACGGGGCCGGCACGACGCCGCCGCGTTGACGCCCCCGCCGGGAGTTCGTCTAAGAAGCCGCGCGAGGCTTGCCCCATGGGACATGATGGGTCAGCCCGTCGCCCGGGCGGAGGCGGTCCGCGCGGGGAGCTTGCAGCGGAGTGCGGCGCGGGTGGTGGAGCGCGGAATGGCGGGTGAGCGCGTGGAGCCGCAGGCGGCATCTTCGCAGGCGGCACCGATCGAACCCGAGATCGTGTTCGAGACCCGCGGGGAGGCGGGGCTGATCACCCTGCGGCGGCCGAAGGCGCTCAACGCGCTGACCCTGCCGATGGTGGAGGCGATGCACCGGCAGCTCCGGGCCTGGGCCGGCGATGCGCGGGTCAGCCGGATCATCGTGCGCGGCGCCGGCGGGCGCGCCTTCTGCGCCGGCGGCGACATCCGCCAGATCCACGCCCTGGGCCGGGCCGGACGCCACGCCGACGTGATGGCCTTCTGGCGCGGGGAGTACTGGCTCGACGCCGCGGTGAAGACCTACCCGAAGCCCTACATCGCCCTGATCGAGGGCATCGTGATGGGCGGGGGCGTCGGCATCTCGCTGCACGGCGACGTGCGGGTCGCGGCGGAGAGCTACAGCTTCGCCATGCCCGAGACCGGCATCGGCTTCTTCCCCGATGTCGGCGCAACCTACGCCCTGCCGCGCCTGCCGGGCTGTACAGGGCGCTACCTCGCGCTGACGGGGGCCCGGATCGGGGCGGGCGACGCGCTCGCCGTCGGGCTCGCGACCCACGCGGCGCGGGCGGCCGATTTTGACACCCTCATCGACCGGCTCGCCGGGGGCGGGGCGATCGCCCGCGCCTTCGAGGGGCTCGACGCGCCCGGGACGGAGACCGGCCCGCTGGTGGCCGAGCGGGCGCTGATCGATGCCTGCTTTTCCGCCGACACCGTCGCGGAGGTGCTCGCCCGCCTCGACGCGGCGGCGGCGGAGGGCTCCGCCTTCGCCGAGGCGACCGCGGCGACGATGCGCACCCGCTCGCCGACCAGCCTGACCATCGCGCTGGCGCTGATGCGCCGGGGCGGCGATCTCGGCTTTGCCGAGGCCATGCTCGCCGAGTACCGGCTGGCCGAGCAGGCGATGCGCGGGCACGACTTCTACGAGGGCGTACGGGCCGTGATCATCGACAAGGACAACCGACCGGCCTGGCGGCCCGCTACCCTGGACGACGTCGACGGCGCGGCGATCGAGGCCGCCTTCGCCCCGCCCGACGGCACCGAGCCGCGCTTCGACGGCAGCGCGGTTCCGCGCGAACCCGCGCCGGATGCAGGAGCCCAGTCGTGAGGGCGCTGGCCAAGGTCGGCAGTACCCTCGACGGGCGCGGGCGGCCGAGCGCCGGGGCCGGCGACCGGATCGAGGGCAGCGCGCCGCGGGCGCAGACCCGCTGGGACGTGGTGCTGGTCTGGTTCATGCGCATCACCGCGCTGGTCTGGCTGGTCAAGGGGCTCGCGACCTGGGGCGAGATCCTCGACCTGATCCCCGGCCGCCCCCCATTCGCCGACCTGCCGATGGGCCGGCAATCGGCGATCATCTACTTCGCGGTGATCGACTTCGTGGCGGCGGTCGGGCTGTGGCTGACGAGCGCCTGGGGCGGGGTGGTCTGGCTGCTCGCCGCAACCTCGGCGCTGACGCTGGCGCTGCTGACGCCGCAGCTCCTGCCGATGTCGATGCCGGTGATCGCAGTGCAGGCAAGCATTGTCGCTGTTTACTTCGTGTTATCCTGGCTGGCGGCCCGCGATGTAGGCTGAACGAGTGGTCAACATCATCGTTTCATTTTGCATTTACCGACAGAAGTAAATCGCGAGTTCATCCTGTCGCTTAAATCGGCTTTCATCGGTGGGCCTTAGGTTCACCTCATAAGCGAGGCCGGCGGCCAAAAGCCGGCACGAACCGACAGGAAGGCACCACGATGAGCACGAAGGCCGCCAACACCGCCCTCAAGACCACCGACGCCGCTCCCGAGGCCCAGGGCGCCGCCGGCTCCTATCTCGAGGCGCTGCACCTCGTGGAGCGGCTGCACCGCCGCCTGCTCGACGTCATCAAGGACGAGTTCGACCGGCGCGGCCGGGAGGACGTCAACAGCGTCCAGGCGCTGCTGCTCTACAACATCGGCGACAAGGAGCTCACCGCCAGCGAGCTGCGCTCCAAGGGCTACTATCTCGGCTCGAACGTGTCCTACAACGTCAAGAAGCTCGTCGAGGCCGGCTTCCTGCACCATGCCCGCTCCAAGACCGACCGGCGCTCGGTGCGCATCAGCCTGACGCCGAAGGGCCGCGAGATCCACGACCTGATCCAGGGCCTCTACGACAAGCATGCCCGCACGATCCAGCCGATCGGCGGCATCTCCGAGGACGATTTCGGCCGCCTCAACCTCGCGCTGTCCCGCCTCGAGCGCTTCTGGACCGACCAGATCCGCTACCGGCTCTAAGAGCGGAAGCGCTCAGATTCGCTCAAGAGTGACACAAGTCCGGAACACCGGACTTGTGCGCGCTTCTGGACCGACCCCATCCGCTACCGGCTCTGAGCCGCGCATCGACGCACTGAAAAAAGCAGAAGGGCCGGAGGGTTCGCGAACCCGCCGGCCCTTCTGCTTTTCGCTGCGCCCCGCACACGAAAAGGGCGCCACCCTGGTCGGGTGACGCCCTTGGTCTCACCGGATCGAGTCCGGCGACAGCCTTCTTAGTTGAAGGTGTCGATCTCAGCGGACTCGTAGGAGGTGACTTCCATGCCGACGCAGATCTCGGCAACGACGGGAGCGGACCACTTCATGACGTTTCTCCTGATGACAAAGATTGGATACCGGAACCGGCAGGAAAGTGCATCCCGACCGGTGACGCCTTCTTAGTTGAAGGTGTCGATCTCGGCGGACTCGTAGGAGGTGACTTCCATGCCGACGCAGATCTCGGCAACGACGGGGGCAGACCACTTCATGGCGTGTCTCCTGATGACAGTTTGAAGACGAAGGACGGTCTCACAACCGACCCACCTCGAACGGAGGTGGTGGCCGTTTCGATTACCGGGCCCCTCGTGTTCGACGCCCTTGATATAGACAATCCGTTGGGCGCAATTCAAGCGGACCCTACACTTATATTTCTCATAGAGAGCTCTCAGAAACGGCCACGCTGGCGCCGGTGAGCGGCACCTTTCTGCCGGTCGCGCGGGAAAAATGCTGAGGCTTCAGTGATATGGTGCCGGCCGGCCTGATCCACAAGCGGACGCGCCGGGAGAGTTTTCCCCTCTGATTGCCTCTTTTTCCCGAACCGATTTATCGGGAATCCGCCGCGTTGCGCCCCCGTCGCCTGGTCCAACTGGGACAGGCGGCGCATCCATATCGTGGCCGAGCGCCGGCGCGCACCGTCCCGCCCACTCTTGTGATGCGGGGGGCGATGCGGCAAAGCGGGGCCCTCGCGCGCCTTAGAGCTTCAAGAGCCCCGAAATGCACGACATCCGCGCCATCCGCGAGAATCCGGAGGCCTTCGACCGCGACCTCGAACGCCGCGGCCTCTCGCCGCTCAGCGCCGAGCTGATCGCCCTCGACGATGCGCGCAAGGGCGCGGTCTCGGCGGCGCAGGCGGCGCAGGAGCGGCGCAACGCCCTGTCGAAGGAGATCGGCGCCGCCAAGAAGGCGAAGGACGAGGCCCGCGCCGCCGAGCTGATGGCCGAGGTCGCCCGCCTCAAGGAAGAGGCGCCGGGCCTGGACGCGGCGCAGGCGCAGGCGGCCAAGGTCCTCGACGAGCGCCTCGCTGCGATCCCGAACCGGCCGAAGGCCGACGTCCCCCTCGGCGCCGACGAGCACGGCAATGTCGAGTACCGCCGCTTCGATTCCTCCCGCGAGCGCTTGGCGCAAGGCCGCCAGCATTTCGAGCTGGGCGAGGCCACCGGCCTGATGGATTTCGAGGCCGCCGCGAAGCTCTCCGGCTCGCGCTTCGTCGTGCTCAAGGGCCAGCTCGCCCGGCTGGAGCGGGCGCTCGGCCAGTTCATGCTCGACCTGCACACGGGCGAGCACGGTTATTTGGAGGTCGCGCCGCCGATTCTCGTTCGGGATGAGGCGATGTTCGGCACAGCGCAACTACCGAAATTTGAAGATGATCAGTTTTTTGCCGGAAACACCCTCGAAATTGAGAGAGGCGTAGCCGACGCACTCAAATATCTCAACTCGCTTGACCCAGTGGACAGCAATGGCGGAAGCATATCCAAAGCTTTGGAAGAAAATGAACAACGCGGCGTGCGAGAAATAGTACTAAAATATAATCGCCGCTGGCTCGTTCCCACGGCCGAAGTGCCGCTCACCAACCTCGTGCGCGAAAACATCCTGGCCGAGGACGAGTTGCCCCTGCGCTTCACCGCGCTCACCCCCTGCTTCCGCGCCGAGGCCGGGGCGGCGGGGCGCGACACCCGCGGCATGCTGCGCCAGCACCAGTTCAACAAGGTCGAGCTCGTCTCGATCACCGCGCCGGAAAAATCCGCGGAAGAGCACGAGCGGATGCTCGCCTGCGCCGAGGCCGTGCTGCAAAAGCTCGACCTGACCTACCGCGTCATGACGCTCTGCACCGGCGACATGGGCTTTGCCTCCCAGAAGACCTACGACATCGAGGTCTGGGTGCCGGGCCAGCAGACCTATCGCGAGATCTCGTCCTGCTCGGTCTGCGGCGAGTTCCAGGCGCGGCGGATGAATGCGCGCTACCGGGCCAAGGAGGGCAGGGGGGTCGGCTTCGTCCACACCCTCAACGGCTCGGGCGTCGCGGTCGGCCGCGCCCTGATCGCCGTGATGGAAAACTACCAGAACCCCGACGGCAGCGTCACGATTCCGTCGGTGCTCCAGCCCTACATGGGCGGCCTGAACCGGATCGAGGGACCGAACACCTGATGCGCATCCTGGTCACCAACGACGACGGCATCCACGCGCCGGGCCTGGAGACGCTGGAGGGGATCGCCCGCGAACTCAGCGACGACGTCTGGGTGGTCGCCCCCGAATACGACCAGTCCGGCGTCTCGCACTCGCTCTCGCTGAACGATCCCCTGCGCCTGCGGCAGGTCTCCGAGAAACGGTTCGCCGTGAAGGGCACGCCTTCCGACTGCGTGATCATGGGGGTGTCGCACATCCTCAAGGACCATCGGCCGGATCTGGTGCTGTCGGGGGTCAACCGCGGCCAGAACGTCGCCGAGGACGTGACCTATTCCGGCACCATCGCCGGCGCCATGGAGGGTACGATCCTCGGCATCCGGGCGATCGCGCTGAGCCAAGCCTATGGCGCGGGCGGGCGGGCCAACCTGAAATGGTCCTGCGCCGCCGCGCACGGCGCCGCGGTGATCCGCAAGATCCTGGAGATCGGGATCGAGCCGGGCATCCTCGTCAACGTCAACTTCCCGGATTGCGAGCCGGAGGAGGTGCAGGGCGTGGCGGTGTCGGCGCAGGGCCAGCGCAACCAGGCGCTGCTGCAGATCGATGCCCGCCACGACGGGCGCGGCAACCCCTATTTCTGGCTCGCCTTCGCCAAGGCGCGGTTCGAGCCCGGCAACGGCACCGATCTCAAGGCCATCGCCGAGAACCGCATCGCGGTGACGCCGCTGCGGCTCGACCTCACCGACGAGCCGGAACTGACCCGCTTCGCCGCGGCGTTCCGGGCGTGAGCGGCGGCGGCCGATCCGGCGGCCGATTAGGGCGCCATGCCGTCTGAGACCGGCGATCCCGACGGGGTGGCGGACGGGCTCGCCGCGGCGACCGGCAACGCCGCCTTCGTTCTGGCCCTGCGCGAGCGGGGCGTGCGCGACACCGCCGTGCTGCGGGCGATGGAGCGGGTGCCGCGGGAGCGCTTCGCCCCGCCCGCCCTGCGCGCGCATGCAAGGCGCGACATCGCCCTGCCGCTCGCCTGCGGCCAGACCATGACCGCGCCGAGCATCGTCGCGGCCATGCTCGGCGCCCTCGACATCGCCCCCGGCGCGCGGGTGCTGGAGGTCGGCACGGGCACGGGCTACGTCACCGCCCTGCTGGTGCAGCTGGGCGCCGCCCATGTGCGCAGCCTGGAGCGCTACGACGGCCTTGCCCGCGCCGCGCGGAGCCATCTCGGGCGCGACTTCGATGCCGCCGCCGTCGAGACCACCGACGGGCTCGCCCCCGAGATCGTGCGGGGCGGCAGCTACGACCGCATCCTCGTCAACGGCAGCCTCGCCGCGCTGCCGCCGCACCTTCCCGCCGTCCTCAGATCCGGCGGCCGGCTGGTGGCGGGCCAATGGACCGGGCGGGGGAGCCGGCTGGTGACGCTGACCCGCGACGGCGCGGCAGCCTACGCCCGCACGGAAGGGGCGGCCCTGCGCCTCGGTCCGCTGACGCCCGGTCGCGCCCTCGCGCCGTAGCGGTGCGTGCGATCGAAGACGGGATCGGCCCCGTGGTTACGACGCCTCAACCTTTACGGAACCCACGCGAAACCGTTCTGCATATCGATCTCGGGAACGGTTGCTTAACCTGAATCCCGTTTGAATAGCGCATCACGTTGCGTCAGTGTTCAAACGGGTGCGTCGATGCCGGTTCGGGGGAAAGTTCTGGGCTTGAGGACGCTGTCGCGCTTCGCCCTCATCGGAATGATCGGCGGCGGGACCGCCGCCTGCTCGTCGGACGCTTCGCGCCTCGGCGATCCCTTCACCAACCCGTTCGCCGCGCTGACCGGCGAACCCTCGGCCACCGGCAGCCTGCCGGACGGGGGCGCGGAGGGCGAGATGGCGCCGGCCCCGGCGATCCGCACCCCGCGCATCCAGTCGCAGGCGCTGCCCGCTCCCGGCCCGGCCCTGTCGCCGCGGCCCGGCGCGATCAGCGCCGCCCCGGCCCGGACCGCGACCCGCGTCGCCACGGCCGAGCCGATCTCCGGTGGAATGGCGAGCAGCGTCTCCGGCCTGAACCCGGATTCGGGCCGCGCGATGACGCCGCGCGCCTCCGCCCCGGCGCCTCAGCCCAAGCTCCAGTTCGGCAAGCCTGTCGATAAGGCTGCGGAGAAGCGCGCCGCCGAGGCCGCCGCCGCGAAGGCGGCCGAGGCCCGCCGCGACGCCGAGCGCCAGGCCGCCGCCGCCAAGATCGCCGAGGCCAAGGCGGCGGAAGCCAAGGCCGCGGAGAAGGCGGCGCATTCGAAGAAGCTCGCCGAGGCCAAGGCCGCGGAGGCGAAGAAGGCGGCGGACGCCGCCAAGCATCCGCGCCCGGGCCAGAAGGGGACCGAGAAGCTCGCCAAGGCCGACACGAAGGTCGAGACCAAGCCCGATCCGAAGGACGCGGCGAAGGCGGAGGCCGCCCGCAAGGCCGAGGCCGACGCCCGGCAGGCCAAGGCGGACGCCGCCAAGAAGCTCGCCGAGGCCCGCGCCGCGGAAGCCGCCGCGAAGGCCGCCGCCAAGGAGAGCAAGGAAGCCGCCAAGGAAGCTGCCAAGGCGCCCGCGAAGGAAGCCGCGCCCGTGAAGGTCGCGAGCGCCGATGCCTCCGCCCCGATCCCGGCGGCGGCCCCGCAGGCCCCGGCGGAATCGTTCCGCTGGCCGGCCAAGGGCCGCATCATCAACGGCTACGGCTCCGGCGGCAACGAGGGCATCAACATCGCCGTGCCCGAGGGCACGCCGGTCAAGGCGGCCGAGGACGGCACGGTGGCCTATGCCGGCTCAGACGTGAAGGGCTACGGCAAGCTGGTGCTGGTGCGGCACAACAACGGCTACGTCTCGGCCTACGCCCATAACGGCGAGCTGGACGTGCGCCCCGGCGAGAAGGTGAAGCGCGGCCAGACCATCGCCAAATCCGGCGCCACCGGCAACGTGACCTCGCCCCAGCTCCACTTCGAGATCCGCAAGGGCGCGACCCCGGTCGATCCGATGCCCCATCTCGGCGGCTGATTTTTCCAAAGACCCGCAGACAAAGACCTGCAGACGAAGGGCGGCTCCTCACGGAGCCGCCCTTTTTCGTTCGATCCCCTTCGGTTCAGGCGGCTTGCCCCTCTCCCGCCTCTCTCCCGCGCGCGGTGAGGGGATGCACGGGAGCCCGAACTACCCGTCGAGCCGCTGCCCGAGGCGCCCGGCCAGATCCTGGATGAACTGGAACGCCGTGCGCCCGGAGCGCGAGCCGCGGGTGGTGGCCCATTCGAGCGCCTCGGCCCGCACCCGATCCGGAGCCATCGTCAGGCCGTAGCGCTCCACATAGGCGGAAATCATCGCCAGATATTCGTCCTGGCTGCATTTGTGGAAGCCGAGCCAGAGGCCGAAGCGGTCGGAGAGGGAGACCTTCTCCTCCACCGCCTCGCCGGGATTGATCGCGGTGGAACGCTCGTTCTCGACCATCTCGCGGGCGAGCAGGTGGCGCCGGTTCGAGGTGGCGTAGAACAGCACGTTGCCGGGCCGCCCCTCGATGCCGCCGTCGAGCGCCGTCTTGAGCGACTTGTAGGAGGTGTCGTCGGCATCGAACGAGAGGTCGTCGCAGAAGACCAGCCAGCGGTGCGGGTCGTTGCGCAGCAGGCTCATCAGCTCAGGGAGAGCCTCGATGTCCTCGCGGTGGATTTCCACGAGCTTCATCGGCAGCGCGCCCTCGGGGCGCCGGGCGTTGATCTCGGCATGGGCCGCCTTGACCAGCGAAGACTTGCCCATGCCGCGCGCGCCCCAGAGCAGGGCGTTGTTGGCGGGCAGTCCGCGGGCGAAGCGCTTGGTGTTCTCCACCAGGGTATCGCGGGCCCGGTCGATGCCGGTGAGGATGCCGATCTCGACCCGGTTGACCCGCGGCACCGGGATCAGCCGGCGCTCGGGTCCCCACAGGAAGGCGTCGGCGGCGCTCGTGTCCACCTTCGGGACGGCGGGCGGAGCGGCGCGCTCCAGGGCTGCGGCGATCCGCTCCAGGAGCGGGAGAAGGTCGGCGGGCGTCGGCTCTGCGGCCATGATGGGCGGGTCCGGTTGCGGGGGAGGGCGGTGGGCCCTCGTTGAGGTGGCGCCTTTTAGGCCGAGGCGGGATGAAAGGGGAATCGCGGCCGTGCAGCCTGACTTCTCTTCGTCTTCAGATGCCGGCGGCCGCCGCCGCGGCCCCGACTTTCGCTCCGCTCGAGGCCTCGGCCGGGCCGAGCCCCGCTGCGCCGGGCACTCGTCGCGCCCGATACGCGGTGCGATCGCTCTTCGAGCGATTGCCTGTGAACGCATCGCCCTGCCGTTGCTTTCGAGTCGCCCGTCGCTATAGTCCGCGCGCTTTTCGGCAGGGTCGTCGTCGCAAGGCTCCGGCGCCGCCGGGCCTCACGAGCCCATGCCCTCGACCAGGAGTTTGCCGCGTTGATCACTCCCGCCTTCGCGCAAGGAGCCGGTGCCGGAAGCGGCGCGGAAGTCGCGTTGCAATTCGTGCCCTTCGTCCTGATCTTCGTGATCATGTACTTCCTGATCCTGCGCCCGCAGCAGCGCCGGCTCAAGGATCACCAGAGCATGGTCAAGAACGTCCGGCGCGAGGACACCATCGTGACCAATGGCGGCCTCGTCGGCCGGGTCACCAAGGTGGCGGACGAGGCCTCCGAGATCGAGGTCGAGATCGCCCCGAACGTGCGCGTGAAGGTGGTGCGCTCGATGATCTCCGAGGTCCGCGTCAAGGGCGCCCCGGTCAAAGCCTCCTGAAGGCGCGACAGACGTGCCGGTCGTCCATCATCGGCACCAATGACCAAAAATCGGAACCGGGCGGATGCTGCGCTTCTCGAGAACCAAGATCGTCGCGACGCTCGCCGTCATCCTGATCGGCCTCAGCCTCGCGGTGCCGAGCTTCATCCCGGCCGATAGCCGCAAGGCCTTCATGGCCTCGCTGCCGTCGTGGTTCCCGAGCTGGATCATCCCGAGCCGTGCGATCGTGCTCGGCCTCGACCTGCAGGGCGGCTCGCAGATCCTGCTTGAGATCGACCAGCCCGACCTCGTCCGCTCGATGGTCACGGGTCTGCGCGACGATGTGCGCCGCATCCTGCGCGAGGCCTCCGTCTCGCCCGAGGGCGGCATCCGCGTGATCAACCGCGGGGTCGAGCTGCGCATCCCCGATGCGGCGGCCCGCGCCAAGGTGATGCCGAAGCTGCGCGAACTCGCGCAGCCGATCAACAACCCGCTGGCCGCCGGCGGCCAGACCCTCACGGTCAACGAGGCCGAGAACGGCACGATCCAGCTCGTCCTGACCGACGCCGGCATCAACGACCGCACCCGCCGCGCGGTCAGCCAGGCGATCGAGGTCGTGCGCAAGCGCATCGATTTCGGCGGCACCAAGGAGCCGTCGATCCAGCAGCAGGGCTCGGACCGCATCCTCGTTCAGGTGCCGGGGCTGCAGAACCCGCAGGAGCTGGAGGACCAGCTCGGCAAGACCGCCAAGCTCGAATTCCGCATGCTGGCCGATTCGCCCTCCGGCGACGTCGACCTGCTGCCCTCGAAGGACGAGGGCGGCGCCAAGGTGCCGGTCGAGCGCCGCGTCATGGCCGACGGCAGCGATCTCACCGACGCCCAGCCCGCCTTCGACCCGCAGACCCACGAGCCGATGGTGAGCTTCAAGTTCAACCTGCGCGGCGCCCAGCGCTTCGGTCAGGCGACCTCGGAGAATGTCGGCCGGCGCATGGCGATCGTGCTCGACAACGTGATCCAGTCGGCCCCGGTGATCCGCTCGGCGATCACCGGCGGCTCGGGCCAGATTACCGGCAACTTCACCGTCAAGGACGCCAACGACCTCTCGGTGCTGCTGCGGGCGGGCGCACTGCCGGCCAAGCTCACGGTGGTCGAGCGCCGCGTCGTCGGCCCCGGCCTCGGCCGCGACTCGATCGAGGCCGGCGAGAAGGCGACTCTGGTGGCCGCCGCCCTCGTCATCATCTTCATGTTCGCGACCTACGGCGTCTTCGGCTTCATCGCCAACATCGCCCTCATCGTGCATGTGGGCCTGATCCTCGGGCTGATGTCGGTGCTGGAGGCGACCATGACCCTGCCGGGCATCGCCGGCATCGTGCTCACCATCGGCACCGCGGTCGATTCGAACGTGCTGATCTACGAGCGCATGCGCGAGGAGGCCCGCTCGGGCCGCTCCCTGGTCTCGGCGCTCCAGGCCGGCTTCGACCGGGCATTCGCCACCATCATCGATTCGAACTCGACCATGGCGATCGCCGCGTTGCTGCTGTTCTTCATGGGCTCCGGCCCGGTGAAGGGCTTCGCCGTGGTGTTCATCCTCGGCATCCTCACCACGGTCATCACCGCCGTGACGCTGACGCGCATGATGATCGCGCTGTGGTACACTTGGTTCAGGCCCAAGGCCCTGCCGTTCTGATCGTACCCCGCCCGGGGACCTGAGGCGGCCCGCGCGACGCGGGCCGCGACACCGCTTCGCAAGACTCAAGGCCCGCGCGCTGGCCTTCATGATCCGAGACCGACCATGCGCCTGCTCCGCCTCTGGCCCGACGAATCGCATTTCGACTTCATGCGGTTCCGGCGTGTCACCTTCCCGCTCTCGGCGGTGCTGTCGGTCGTGACCCTGGTGCTGTTCATCACCGTCGGGCTCAACTACGGCATCGACTTCAAGGGCGGCACCCTGGTCGAGCTTCAGGCCAAGCCCGGCCGGACCGCGGATGTCGCCGAGATCCGCCACACCGCCAACGGCTTCGGCTTCGGCGAGACCGAGGTGCAGGAACTCGGCGGCGAGGGGCAGGTGCTGGTGCGCTTCCCGCTCCAGGCCGGCGAGCAGGGCCAGACCGCGGTGATGCAGAAGGCGCACGCCGCCTTCGACGCGGGCTACGATTTTCGCCGCACCGAGACCGTGGGACCGCGCGTCTCGGGCGAATTGGTGCAGTCCGGCACGATCGGCGTCGTGCTCTCGGTGCTCGCGGTTCTGCTCTACCTGTGGTTCCGCTTCGAGCGGGAGCTGGCCCTCGGCGCCATCGTCGGCACCCTGCACGACATCGTGCTCACCGTCGGCGTGTTCATCGTCACCCGCATCGAGTTCAACATGACCTCGATCGCCGCGATCCTGACCATCGTCGGCTACTCGCTCAACGAGACCGTGGTGGTGTTCGACCGTACCCGCGAGCTGATGCGCCGCTACAAGACGATCCCGGTGGTCGAGCTCCTCAACCTCTCGATCAACTCCACCATGTCGCGCACGGTGATGACCTCGCTCTCGACCACCCTGTCGCTCGTGGCGCTGGTGCTGTTCGGCGGCGAGGCGATCAAGGGGTTTGCCGTGGTGATGCTGTGCGGCGTGGTGATCTGCACTTACTCGGCGATCTTCGTCTCGACCCCGGCGCTGATCTATATCGGCCTGCGCCTGTCGGGGGCGAAGGCGTCGCAGCGCGAGTCCGGCCTGCCGCAGGCGGCCGAGTAGGGCGCGGCGTGCGGCGGAGCGCGCAGCACCGGTCCGGGACGGTTTTCGCCGCCGCGGCGGTTGAGATGGGGGCCTGCACGTCCGACATCCTCCGGTACGGGATGAGGGGAGGCGCGGCGTGAGCGAGGGACGCATTCCCGGGCAGATCCACGACGGCTTCCTGCCCGGCCGCCACGGGATCGACGCCTACGGCAATGGCGGCTTCCGCTTCGGGCAGATGTCCCACCGCGGCTCGATCCTGCTCCTGCCCTCCGGCGTGCGCGCCTGGGAGGTGAGCGCGCCGTCCGCCATCGACGGGCCGAGCCTCGCGCCCGTCCTGGCCGAGGCCGAGGGGATCGAACTGCTCCTCATCGGCACCGGCGCCGAGATCGTGTTCCTGCCCGAAATCCTGCGCCAGCGCCTCAAGGCCGCGGGCATCGGGCTCGATACGATGCAGACGGGGGCGGCCGCGCGCACCTACAACATCCTGATGGCCGAGAACCGCAAGGTCGCGGCCGCGCTGCTCGCCGTCCCGTGAGCTCAAGAACGCCGCATGAGCCCCGCTCCATGACGCGCCCCGAGACCCGAACCGAGACGAGCCCCGAGGCCGGCCAGGGCGGGCTCGCCTTCGCCTTCCGGCATTGCGAGGAGCTGGTGCGCGAGGGCGATCCCGACCGCTACTTCGCGACGTTGTTCGCGCCGGCGGCCTTCCGGCCGCACCTGTTCGCGCTCGCCGCCTTCAGCCTCAGCATCGCCCGCGTCCGCGAGGCCGCCTCGAACTCGATGGCCGGCGAGATCCGCCTGCAATGGTGGCGCGATGCGCTCCAAGGGGAGGCGCGGGGCGATGTGCGGGCCAACCCCGTCGCCGCGGCCCTGGAGGACGCCATCGTCACCCGCCGCCTCGGGCGCCAGCCCTTCGTCGATCTGATCGACGCCCGCGTCTTCGACCTCTACGACGATCCGATGCCGCGGGTGAACGATCTCGAGGGCTATTGCGGCGAGACCGCCTCCTCGCTGATCCGCCTCTCCGGCCTCGTCCTCGCCGACGGCGCCGAACCCGGCGGCGCGGCGGCCGCCGGCCATGCGGGCGTCGCCTACGGCATCACCGGCCTGTTGCGGGCCCTGCCCTGGCATGCGCGCCAGGGGCAGGTCTACCTGCCCGGCGACCTGCTGCGCCAGAACGGCGTCACCCGCGAGGACATCGTCTCGGGCCGCGGCGGGCCCGGACTCGTGCGCACCTGCGCCGAATTGCGGGCGCTGGCCCGGCGCCACCTCGCCGCCTGCGAGGCGGCCCGTGCCACCATCGCCCCGGCGGCCCGGCCCGCCTTCCTGCCGACGGCGTTGGTCGAGCCCTATCTCGCGGCGATGGAGCGGTCCGGCTACGACCCGCTCAACAGCGTGATCGAGATCCCCCGCTGGCGCCGCCTGTGGCGTCTGTGGCGGGCGGCGCGCACGGGGCGGTGAAGAAGCGGACCCGAGCCAGGACCACCGGATTTATGCGATCACACTCAATAGCGGATTGCTATTCTATAGCATTTTGCTATTGAATGCACATGGCTGAAGTCGTCTACAGCAAAGCTGCCTTGAGGGCTTTGATCCGACTTCCCACGGATGTGTCGCGGAAGATCCGCCTCAAGATCGAGCAATACGCGGCCAAACCCGAGTCACTCGCCAATAACGTGAAAGCGCTTCGAGGCGAGCCCGGCGTCCTGCGTCTGCGGGTCGGAGAGTGGCGCGTGCTCTTCACCGAGGAAGGCACCGTGGTTGCCGTCATCAAGATCGCACCACGGGGTGACGCCTACGACTGACCGGCGAGGGAGACCACGACCATGAACACGCGGATCATCATCACCCCCGGCGGCGAGCGTCTCGTGCTGGTGCCCGAGGCAGACTTCGAAGCGCTGGTGGCAGCGGCCGAAGACAACGCCGACCGCACCGCCGTGGCGGAGTTCCGTCGCAAGCTCGCCGCGGGCGAGGAGGAGCTGATCCCGGCTTCCGTCGTGGAGCGTCTCGTCTCCGGCGAGAATCGTGTCCGTGTCTGGCGCGAGCACCGGGGCCTGACTGGAGCCGCGCTGGCGAAGCAGGCAGGTCTCGCACAGGCTTACCTGTCACAGATCGAGACCGGGGCTCGGGAAGGCACGGTGGAAACCTACAGCAAGCTTGCCGCGGCCCTGGGCGTTTCCCTGGACGATCTCGCCGGCTGAGTCCCAACCGAGCTTGCAGCCGGCGGCAGCGCCGCCGACTGCCTCGGCCGCCTCAGCGCGCCTTCTTCGTCAGCTTCTGGGCGATCTCGAACATCTCCTCCGGCGCGTAGTCCGGCGCGAAAGCCGAGGGGATGCCGGTGAGCTGGTGGATCTTGCCGCCGTCGGGCATGCCCTCGACGACCTCGAGCTCACCCGGCGGATCGCCCGGCAGCGCATGCTCGCCGCTGTTCCAGATCCCGGCGATCTCGCGATAATCGTTCGGGCTCCAGGTGTAGAGCCGGCGGTGCGAGCCCTCCTGCAGATACTTCTGGCACTCGGGAATCTTGTCGAGGTTGATGTTCGGCGTCGGCAGGAACTTGTCGAGATCGACGCCGGTGATCTGCTTGAGCGCCAGCGCGTAGGCGTGGGCGTGGACCGATCCGCGCACCAGCAGGTAGCCGCAGACCTCGCGGCCGGTCGGGTCGGACAGGGTCTCGTAGACCCGCAGCTTGTGCAGCCGCGCGCCGCATTCGAGGTGGAAGTTGTGCAGGAGATCGACGACGACGTTGCCCGTCGAGGTGATGAAGTCGTTGTTCCACGAGGCGCCGTTGCTGTTGATCGGCGCCGAGCCGCCGCCGTTCGAGAGGAAGGCCGCAGCGAGCCGGATGTCCTTCATGTCCTCGAACGGCGCACCCGAGATGTCGCCCCCGTCGGTCGTGTCGCCGTCGTTGTCGGGCCCGTTGTTGAGCATGGCCACGCCGTTGCTCACGAGCTCGACATGGCCGAGTTCCTCCGCCGTGATGCTGGAGACAAGGCTGTAGAACGGCTTGAGCTTGTCCTTGCTGCGGAAGTTGAAACTCTGGAACATGTAGTTCCCGAGCGTGGACATCTCGCCGTATTTGCCGCCCAGCAGCTCCTGCAGCGCGGCGGCCGCGTTCGGATCCCTGCGTTTGGGGGCGGGAAGCTCGGCCTGTAGCTTGTCGACGCGCATGAACATGGGAGGAAGTTCCTCTCGCTGCGTTCGGGAATCGCCAGGGAAGCACTCCAGGGCGTCCAGCGGGAACCGGTGGTCACCAGCCGGGTTCCCGGGCCGATCCGCGCCAGCGCTCACACCGGTGTGACAAACGTCGCGATCGGGCCCCACCACAGGTCGTGTCGAAAAAACGTCACCCGGCCGAACTTCTTCCGGGGACTGGATTGAATACATGATGACGTGCGTTGAGCGGATCTAACGGCTCTGCTAGCACCCTCTGCCAGAAGGTCCCGGCGTAAGATCGGGACGTGGGAGGAGGGCACGGCCCGTGACACCCTGGAATCAGGTCTACGATCCATTCGGGAACCAATGGCTCTCGACTTTCATGGCCTCGCTGCCGGTGATCGCCCTGCTGGGGATGATCGCGAGCGGCAAGGTGAAAGCGCATATCGCCGCGGTCCTCGCCCTCGTCATCGCCTTCCTCGTGGCGACGGTCGCCTTCACCATGCCGGTCGATCTCGCGGTCCGCGCGACGATCCTGGGCATGGTCACGGGCATGTTCCCGATCGGCTGGATCATCCTCAACGTCATCTTCCTCTACCGCCTGACGGTGGAGAAGGGGTGGTTCGCGATCCTCCAGCAATCGGTGGCCGGCATCACCGAGGACCGGCGCATCCAGCTCCTGCTGGTGGCCTTCGCCTTCGGCGCCTTCTTCGAGGGTGCGGGCGGCTTCGGCACCCCGGTAGCCGTCACCGGCGCCATCCTGATCGGCCTCGGCTTCTCGCCGCTGGCCGCCTCCGGCCTCTCGCTCATCGCCAACACCGCCCCCGTGGCCTACGGCGCCCTCGGCGCGCCCGTCCAGGGCCTCGCCTCGGTGACGGGCTACGATCCCTACGTGCTCGGCGCGATGATCGGCCGCCAGTTGCCGTTCTTCTCGGTGATCGTGCCGTTCTGGCTGATCTGGGTGTTCGCGGGCTTCCGCGGCATGCTGGCGATCTGGCCGCCGATCGCGGTGTGCGGCGTCTCGTTCGCGCTCGCCCAGTTCCTGATCTCGAACTACATCAACCCCTGGATCGTCGATATCGGCGCCTCGCTCGTATCGATGGCCGCGCTCGTCGCCTTCCTCAAGGTGTGGCGTCCGTCGCAGGTCTGGTCCTCGCCGGCCCTGCGCGGCCATGACCCGTCGATCGGCTACGGCGAGCCGCGGCCGGCCTCCCTCGGCGCCGGCGTGCCGAGCGACCTGCCGAAGGTGAACCTCACCGGCCGCTCCGCCTCGACGAGCGAGCTGATTATGGCCTGGGTGCCGTGGATCATCCTTTCGGTGATCGTGGCGGTCTGGGGCACCGGCTGGTTCAAGGGGATCGTGAACCCGCTCTTCACCTGGAAGTACGAGATTCCGGGCCTGCACAACATGATCATGAAGGTGCCGCCGGTGGAGGCCGCGCCGAAGGCCGAGCCGGCGATCTTCGCCTTCACCTACATGTCCTACACCGGCACGGGCGTGCTGTTTGCCGCGATCATCTCCGGCCTGATCATGCGCTTCTCGCCGGTGCGTCTCGTGACCGCCTATTTCGAGACGATCTGGGTGCTGCGCTACTCGCTCATCACCATCGCGGCGATGCTCGCGCTGGGCGTGCTCACCCGCTACGCCGGCGTCGACGCGACGCTCGGTCTGGCCTTTGCCGGCACGGGCATCCTCTACCCGTTCTTCGGCACCCTGCTCGGCTGGCTCGGCGTCGCGCTCACGGGTTCGGACACCGCCTCCAACGTGCTGTTCGGCGGCCTGCAGCGGATCACCTCGGAGCAGCTCGGCCTGTCCGGCGTGCTGATGGCCTCGGCCAACTCGTCCGGCGGCGTGATGGGCAAGATGATCGACGCCCAGTCGATCGTCGTGGCCTCGACGGCAACGGGCTATTTCGGCCAGGAGAGCAAGATCCTGCGCTTCGTGTTCTGGCACTCGATCGTGCTGGCCTGCCTCGTCGGCGGCCTCGTGATGCTCCAGGCCTACGTCTACCCGTTCACCGAGATGGTGATCCATCCGGCCGCCACGGCGCCCGCCGCGCACTGACCGGCCGGATCGATCCCCGCCCAACAAAAAAGCCCGCCCCGGGAGACCGGGGCGGGCTTTTTTTTATCCTCTCGCCTCAGCGCCGGCCGGGCGCGTCCGGCTCCGCGGGCGGCGGCGCGACCGGCCGGGCGAGGCGCCCCTCCTCGGCCTTGTGGACGTATTGGCTCGCCACCAGCCAGCCCTTGAAGAAGCGCAAGGGCAGGGTGCAGGTGATCAGCACCACGGGCAGGGTCAGGACGAAGTGGAGCCAGAGCGGCGGGTCGTAGGTCAGCTCCAGCCACAGGCCGAAGGCGACCGCCGGAACCGCCGTCGTCATCATCACGAAGAAGGCGGGACCGTCGGCGGGGTCGGCGAAGGAGAAGTCGAGCCCGCACACGTCGCAACGCGGGGCGATGTTCAGAAATCCCTTGAACAGGTGACCCCGGCCGCAGCGCGGGCAGGCGCTGCGCGCCGCCACGGCGAGCGGCGCCTGAGGCTCGTACCGGGTCTCGTCACGCGTATCGGTCATCACGGTCTCCTGGCGGGGCAACCGGCGCCCCGCTGCGTTGGTTCGCGAAGGCCCCCGCACGCCACCCATGCGGGATCGGGCGGATTTTTTCGAGCCGGGATTTTTTCCAGGCGCGAGGGATTAAACGGCGGCCCCGGCGCGTTCACTCTGTCACGCGCGCCACATCATCCCGCGAAAATGTTCTTCCGACGCGCCCGCCGCGATAGCCTGATCGACCTGCCCGGTCTCGAGACCGCGCGCCTGACGATCACGCCGCTCGGCGCGGAGGACGCGCCGGCTCTGCGCAGGCTCACCGACGATCCGGCGATCACCGGCGCCGTCGATTTCCTCGCCACGCCCTTCACCCTGGCGGATGCCGAGGCGCTGATCGCCTCCGGCCGCCACGGGCGCGACCGCTTCCTCGGAGCCTGGAGCCGCGACGACGCCACGGCGCTCGTCGGCGTCGTCGGCACGCATCTGCGGGGGGAGGGGGCGGTCGAGATCGGCTACTGGATCGGCGGCGCGGCCCGCGGGCGCGGCTTCGGGACGGAGGCGGTCTCCGCCATCCTCGGCCTGCTGCGCCGCCGCTTCCCCCGCCGGGCGATCGTGGCCGAATGCCGGCCCGGCAACGTCGCCTCCTGGGGCCTGCTGCACAAGCTCGGCTTTCGCGAGACCGGCTCGGAGGGACACCGCCCCGGCCGCCGCCAGCTCGTCCACGAAGGGGCGTGACGCCCGCCGCGCGAGCCCCTCGTCCACCGCCGTCGCACGGGAGGCGCGGACTGGACGAAAGTCCGGGCAGCGGCGGCACGCGAAATGTCCTAAGCAGGTCGACGAGAGGGCACTGGGCGAGAGCATCGTCCCGAAAGGCGCTGGCCGGTCTTCGGCCATGGCGACGCTCCGGACCGTGCCGGCCCGCCGGAAGGCATGATCGCGATGACGGCCTGCGCAGTATCGGATTTCGGACACGGCTCCGGAGGGGCGGTCCCCCTGGCCGGCGAGAGCGCCTTGCGCCTCCTCGTCGTCGATGACCACCCCCTGTTCCGCGAGGCGCTGGCGAGCGCCATCGCCCTGGCCTTCCCCAAGGCCGAGCTGCACGAGGCGGACGGCATCGGCGCGGCCTGCGAGATCCTGAGCCGGGACTCCGCCATCGACCTGACGCTGCTCGACCTCTCGATGCAGGGCGTGACCGGCTTCGAGGGGCTCGACACGATCCGCGCGCGCTTCCCCCGGGTGCCGATCCTGATCGTCTCCGGCGTCACCGAGCCGCGCATCATGGGGGAGGCCCTGCGCCACGGCGCGGCGGGCTTCGTGCCGAAGGCCGTCGACAAGGCGACCCTGACCCGGGCGATCTCCGAGGTGCTCGGCGGCGCCCTGTTCATGCCGCCCGATCTCGCCACCGCCCCGGCCCCGGCGCGGGGCGGCGACAAGGCGCCCATCGCCGAGCGGGTCGCCCGCCTGACCCCGCAGCAGATGCGGGTGCTCGGCATGATCCGCCAGGGCAAGCTCAACAAGCAGATCGCCTACGAGCTGCAGGTCGGCGACTCGACGGTGAAGGCGCACGTCTCCGAGATCCTGCGCAAGCTCGAAGTCATCAGCCGCACGCAGATCGTGATCGAGACCGCCTATCTCGACTTCGATCAGGCGGGCGGAGGCTTCTGAGCCGCGCATCTCACGCGAACCGCTTCGCCGCCGCGACGCAGACCACCACCCCGGCGGCGACCGCGACCATCGCGCCCTCGACCGGCTCGCCCAGCAGCAGGCCGGCAAGCCCGAGGCCGAGGAAGGGCTGGAGCAGCTGGAGCTGCCCGACGCCGGCAATGCCGCCGAGGGCCAGCCCGCGATACCAGAACACGAACCCGACCAGCATGCTGAACACCGAGACGTAGCCGAGCCCGGCCCAGGCCGGCAGGCCGATCCCGCTCCACGTCTCGGGCAGCGTGACGAAAGCCAGCACCGCCATGGCGGGTGCCGCGAGCAGGAGCGCCCAGGAGATGACCTGCCAGCCGCCGAGCCGGCGCGACAGGCGCGCGCCCTCGGCATAGCCGAGGCCGCACAGGAGGATCGCTCCCAGCATCAGCCCGTCGCCGGTGAGGTCGGCCCCCTCGCTCCGCATCAGGGCGAAGCCCGCGACCAGCAGGCTGCCCGCCCCCGAGAACAGCCAGAAGGCGGGCTTCGGCCGCTCGGCGCCGGGCGCGAGGACGGCGAACAGGGCGGTGGCGAGCGGCAACAGGCCGATGAAGACGATGGAGCGGGCCGACGTGATGTGCCGCAGCGCCAGCGCCGTCAGCAGGGGAAACCCGACGACGACCCCGAGCGCCACCACGGCGAGCGGGGGGAGATCCGCCCGCGCCGGCCGCTTCTGCCCGAGCAGGCCCAGCAGCGCCGCTCCGAGTCCGGCGGCGATGACGGCGCGGGACGCCGTCAGGAACAGCGGCGTGAAGCCGCCGACGGCCAGCCGCGTCGCCGGCAACGACCCGCTGAAGATGATCACGCCGACAAGACCGTGGCCCCAGCCGTCCCAACGCGTCCCGCCCCGTCCGTTCGTGTGATGATCCTGCATCGTTCGCCTCTTGAACCCACCGACGCTAGCCGACGGACCCTGGCGGCGACAGAAACGGTACCGTACGGTTTTATCCGAACTGTATGGTCTACCGGATCGATACGCTTGGACGGTCGTGACATGACGGATGAAGCGGGCGGACGCACCGGAGCGGTGGTGACGGCGATCCGGCGGAAGCTCGCCGGCGGCGCCTTGATGCCGGGGGAGAGATTGCCCTCGATCCGGGGATTTGCCGCGACGATGGGGGTCTCGCCCTCGACCGTGGTCGAGGCCTACGACCGGCTCGCGGCGGAGGGGCTGATCCGGGCGCGGCCGGGCTCCGGCTTCTACGTCGCGGGGGCGGTCTCGCCGCTGGCACTCACCGAGGCGGAGCCGCGCCGGGAGCGGGCGATCGACCCGCTCTGGGTCTCGCGCCAATCCCTCGATGCCGGGCCGGACATGCTCAAACCGGGCTGCGGCTGGCTGCCGGTGGAATGGATGCCGAACGGGGCGATCCGCCGGGCGGTGCGCGGCCTCGCCCGCACCGGGGACGCTTTGCTGACCGAGTACGGGGCGGCGCGCGGTGCGCTCTCCCTGCGCCGCCACCTCGTGCGCCGGTTCGCGGGGGAGGGGATCGATGCCAGCGCCGATCAGGTGCTGCTGGCGGCCTCCGGCACGCAGGCCATCGACCTGATCGGCCGCTTCCTCCTGCGGCCCGGCGACACGGTGCTCGTGGACGATCCCTGCTACTTCAACTTCCAGGCCCTGCTCAGGGTGCACGCGGTGCGGATCGTCGGCGTGCCCTACACACCGGCCGGCCCCGATCTCACGGCCTTCGCCGCGGCCCTCGCCGAGCATCGCCCGCGCCTCTACGTCACCAATTCCGCGCTCCACAATCCGACCGGCGCGACGCTCGCGCCCGGCACCGCCCACCGCCTCCTGACGCTGGCGGCGGCCCACGACCTCACCATCGTCGAGGACGACATCTTCGCCGACCTGGAGCCCGAGCCCTCACCCCGGCTCGCCGCCCTCGACGGCCTCAACCGCGTCATCCGCATCGGCAGCTTCTCGAAGACGCTCTCGGCCTCGATCCGCTGCGGCTTCATCGTGGCCCGGCCCGACTGGATCGAGGCGCTGGTGGATCTTCAGGTCGCGACGAGTTTCGGCGGTCCGAGTCCGATCGCCGCCGAACTGATCGCCGGCACGCTCGCCGATGGCAGCTACCGCAAGCATCTGGACGCCCTGCGCCGCCGCCTGTCGCGGGCGCGCCGGGAGGCGGGCGGGCGGCTGAAGGCGCTCGGGATCGCGCCCTGGATCGAGCCGCGCGGCGGCTTCACCCTCTGGTGCCGCCTGCCCGAGGGCTGCGACGCCGCCGCGCTCGCCCGGGCGGGCCTGCGCGAAGGCCTCGTGCTCGCCCCTGGCAACGTCTTCAGCGTGTCGCAGACGGCCGCCGGCTTCATGCGCTTCAACGTGGCGCAGATGACCGATCCGCGGGTCTACGAGGCGCTCGCGCGGGCGATGGCGGGTTCGGAGACCCCACCCGCATCCTCACCCTGAGGTTGCCCGCGTCAGCAGGCCCCGAAGGGTCTTCCAGGACGCGCGCGATCTCCGGAGGCTCCTTCGAGGCCCGCGCTTCGCTGCGGCAGCTCAGGGTGAGGGCATGGGTCGGACGACGCGGCCGGTCCTACGGCGACAGCTTGTCGATCAGCCCCTGGATCTGTCCGGGGAGCGGGGTGCCGTCCTGCCGGGCGTAGAGGTCGCGCAATTGCCGGCCGATCTCGGACAGGCTCATCGAACCCTTCATGATCAGCCGGTCGGCCTGGGCGCCCAGGCTCTCCTTCTCCGAGGGGGTGATCTCCTTGGCTGTGAGCACCACGACGGGGATGCTGTTGCCGTCCGGGCGTCCGCGCAGCGCCCGCAGGAAGGCGAAGCCGTCCATCACCGGCATCATCAGGTCGAGCAGGATCAGGCTCGGCCGGGCATGGTCCAGGCTCTCCAGGGCGGCGGCGCCGTTCTCGGCCTCGCGCACCTGCCAGCCGTCGCGCTCGAGGGTGCGGCGCACCCGCTCGCGGGCATCGGCATCGTCGTCCACCACGAGCACGCTGCCCTCGTGATCGACCGGGCGATAGCGCTCCATCGCGTCCTTGAGCGCGCCCCAGTCGATCGGCTTGACCATGTAGTCGGTGGCGCCGAGGACGTGAGCGAGGCTGAACTCGTTGACGACGCTGGTGATGATGACCGGCGTTTCGGCGATCTCGGGATCGGTGCGGATCGCGTGCAGCACCGCCCAGCCGTCCATGCGCGGCATCTCGATGTCGAGCAGGATCGCCCGCGGCTTCAGCGCCCGCGCGAGCGTCAGGCCGGCCCGTCCGTCATTGGCGGTGCGCACCCGGAAGCCCTCGCGTTCGAGGAAGCGCTGGAGCAGGTCGCGGGCGGCGGGGTCGTCGTCGACGAGCAGCACCACGTCGTGGAGATGCGCCTCGCCCTCGGTGATCTCGTGGACGCGGGCGGCGACGCTCTGCGCCTCGACCTCCTCCTCGTGGGCCGCGAGGGTGGCGGGCAGCCGGATGGTGAAGGTCGCGCCAGCACCGAACGTGCTCTCGACGCCGATCGTGCCGCCCATCCGCTCGATGAAGGCGCGGGTGATGGCAAGCCCCAGGCCGGTGCCGCCGAACTGGCGCGTGGTCGATTCGTCGGCCTGGGAGAAGCGCTCGAACAGCCGGCCGATCTGCTCCTGCGTCAGGCCGATGCCGGTGTCGGAGACGGCAAAGCTCAGCCATTCGCCGTCTTCCTCCCGGACGCGGCGCACGGAGAGGACGATCTCGCCGTCCTCGGAGAACTTGGCGGCGTTGCCGATCAGGTTGATCAGCGACTGGCGCAGCTTCAGCTGGTCCTGATGCATCGCGCCGAGATCCCCTTCGAGGTCGAGGCGGAAGCGGTTGCGCTTCTTCGTGATCAGGCTCTGCGTCGCGGCGCTGACGTCCTCGATCAGGCTGGCGACGTCGAAGCTCTCCGCCGCCAGCGTCAGGCGGCCGGCCTCGATCTTGGAGATGTCGAGCACGTCGTTGATGAGCCCGAGCAGGTGGCGGGCGGCCGACTCGATCTTGCGCAGGTCCGGCAGCAGCTCGGCTTGGCCGAGATCCTCCAGCTCCTCGCCGAGCATCTCGGAATAGCCGATCACCGCCGAGAGCGGGGTGCGCAGCTCGTGGCTCATATTGGCCAGGAACTGGCTTTTGGCGAGGTTGGCGGCTTCCGCCGCGGCGCGGGCCTGCTCGATCGCGGCCTCGGCTTCCTTGCGGGCGGTGATGTCGATGTTGAGCCCGACCCATTCGCGGATGGTGCCGTCCTCGGCGAGCACCGGCACGCCGCGCACCTCCATGTCGCGCCAGACCCCGTCGTAGCGGCGCAAGCGGTACTCGACCTCGTAGACCTTCACCGCCTCGACGCACTCGGCCCAGACCTCGGCGGCCCGCGCGCGGTCGTCGGGATGGACGGCATCGACCCAGCCCCAGCCCTGGTAGGCCTCCTCACCCTGGCCGGTATAGGCGGCCCAGCGCGGCTGGGGCGGCATCAGCTCGCCCTGCGCGGTGGTGTTCCAGATCACGGCGGCGGAGGCATCCACCAGCGCCCGGAAGCGCTGCTCGGAATGGCCCAGCGCGTCCTGGGCGAGGCGGGTCTCGGTGACGTCGGTGTTGGTGCCGTACCAGCGCACGATGACGCCGTCGGCGTTGCGGACCGGCTCGGCGAGCGACAGGAACCAGCGGTAGCGGCCGTCCTTGCCCCGGAGCGGAAACGTGTCCTGCCAGGATTCGCCCGCCGCGATGCAGGCGGCGAAGCGGGCCGCCGCGCGCTCGAGATGGTCCGGGTGGTGCAGCTTGCGCCAGCCGTGATCGGCCATCTCGGCCGGTGTCGTGCCGGTGTAGTCGTACCAGCGGCGATTGTACCAGACGAGGTTGCCGTCGGCCTCGGCGATCCAGGCGAGCTGCGGCAGCGCGTCGGCGAGGTTGCGGAAATCCGCCATGGTCGGCCCGGTGGCCGGCACCTTCCCGTCCTGTACGGTCACCGTGATGTCTCCCGTCATGCCGCTCTGGTCCTGGCACCGTCCGAAAGCTGTGGCCGGCTTTCGTGAGGATGCGAAATCACAAGTCGGCGCCGCGCGCTGCCACTCAGCGCCGCAGTCGGTTGCCGAGGACGAAGCCGAACAAGCCCATCAGCACGATCCCCGCCGCGCCCTGGAGCCCGACCAGCAGGTTGGTGACGCGCCCCAGCGGCTTCACGCCGATCTCCGGCGGGTTGGCCGTCATCATGTTGAGCGCGCTGTAGCTCACGAGGTCGAGGGGGTTGTAGGTCGGCACGTTCTCGCCCTCGTGGAACAGCCCGCCCGTGGCGCCGTAAGCCCCGGCGAACAGAAAGATTCCGACGAGGAAGGCGCGGGCGATCCGCGACAGGCTCTCGCCGTAATCGCACAGCCACTCGACGAAGCGGTCGGCGATCCAGCGGTAGCCGGAGCTGAACGTTCCACGAAGATCGCGGGTGAAAAAGGCCTCGCGTGCCCGCACCCCGGCATGGCGGCGGCCCATGCGGCGCCCGCGCTTGTAGGCCCAGCTCGCGCCCTCGTGGCTGCCGATGCTCTGAAGGTTGCGCTCCAGGGCGAGATAGCTCGCCTGCGCCGCCTCGTACTCGCCCGCGATCTCCTCGCCGACGGCGCCGCCGATCTGCTCGACGGAGAGCCGCACGCCCTCCAACCACGCGCCGGCGAAGCGCGCGTGACGCAGCTTGCACGCGGTGAGGTCGAGCCGCACGAGGCTGGTGCGGGAGAAGTCGGCGCCCGATAGGTCCGCCCCGTCGAGCCGGGCACCGGAGAAGTTGGCGCCGCGCAGCCGCGATCCGACGAGCCGCGCCTTCTTCAGGCTCGCCCCCTCGAAATCCGCGCCGGTCAGGTTGCAGTCGGAGAGGTTGGCCTCGTCGAGCCGCGCGCCGCGGAAGACGGAATCGTCGGCATCCGCGCCGGTGAAGTCGGTGCCCCACAGGTCCGCGCCCTCGAAGCGGGCGCCGTCGAGCAGCGCCTTGTCGAGCCGGGCGAAGCGCATGGTCGCACCGGAGAAGTCGGCATCCTCCAGCATCGCCTCGCGGAAAGCGGCCTGCCCCCCGGCGACCCCGGCGAAACGGGCGCCGCTGAGGTCGGCCCCGGAAAAATCCGCCTCCTCCAGGCAGGCGCCCTCGAAGCCGGCGGAGCGGGCGAGCGCCCCGGCCAGCGAGGCCTGCCGCAGGTTGGCGCCGGACAGGTCCGTCTCCTCCAGCCGCGCATCGGCGAGGTCGGCCCGCGGCAGGTCGAGACCGCCCGCGGCGGCCCACCAGCGCGGCGGCGCCTGCGGATCGACCCGCCCGCCCAGGGCCGCGCGCCCGAGGGGCAGGCCGGCGAGGTCGTCGCGCCCGCCGATCGAGAACGGCGCGTCACCGTCCGAGAGGCGCGCGAGCAGCGCCGCGACGCGCGGATCGTCGTCCCCCGCTCCGCCATTCCGCACCGCGCATGCCCCGCATCTTCGAGCCCTCGAAGCCCCTTAGCGGTCCGTGCCGGAGCGAGACAAGGCGAGGGGCGGATAGATTGCAAACCGAGCGCAGTTCGCGGACGCAGCGGTCATCGCGGACACAGTGCAGCCAGCCGACGGGGCGCGGGTGACACATGGAGCGCAGTTTGCGAGCGGAGCGATGACACCGCAGCGGGTTTCCGTGCGTTGTGTGGCGGAAGCGCGTGCAGCGCGAGAAGGGGTGTGCGGGCGTGTCGGGCAAAATCCTGCTGGTGGAAGACCACGAAGAGATCTGGGACTTCCTGTCACGCCGGCTCAAGCGCCGCGGCTACGAGGTGGTGCTGGCCCATGACGGCGAGGCCGGTGTGCAGCAGGCCCGCGCCGCCCAGCCCGACGTGATCCTCCTCGACATGAACCTGCCGATCCTCGACGGCTGGTCGACCGCCCGCGCCCTCAAGGCCGCGACCGACACCCGCGCCATCCCGATCATCGCGCTGACCGCCCACGCCATGTCGGGCGACCGCGACAAGGCGATCCAGGCGGGCTGCGACGACTACCACCCGAAGCCGATCGACTTCCCCAAGCTGCTCACGCAGATCGGGACGGCGATCGGAGCGGCCGGCTGAGCGCATCGCACGTCAATCGCTCATCCCACCCCTCTTCCTCATCCTGAGGGAAAGGGTGGGATCGGCTGCATCTCTCACCGTCCGTGAGGACGGCATCATGAGGACGCCATGACCACCGATCCGGTCACCCAGCGGCTCCTGCGGCAGGCGCTGCCGGTGGTGACGACGCTCGCCTCGCTGCTCCTCGTCGTGACGCTGGCCGGCGCGCTCTATTTCGGTCGCGACATCCTCGTGCCGGTGGCGCTCGCCATCCTCCTGAGCTTCGTCCTGGTCCCCGCGGTGCGCGCCCTGCGGCGGCTGCGCGTCCCCAGGGCGGCGGCCGTGCTGCTCGTGGTGCTCCTCGCCTTCGGCATGCTCGGGGCCGTGGGCAGCCTGATCGCCCGGGAGGCGGCGCAGCTCGCCGCCGACCTGCCGCGCTACTCGCTGACGCTGCGCGACAAGATCACGGCTTTGCGCGCGGCCACCGCCGAGCGGGGCGGGCTATCGGACACCTTCTCCGGCTTCTTCGACATGGCGGAGGAGATCGGCAAGGAACTGCAGCCTCCCGCCGCCAAGACCGACAGCGATTCCCAGCTCGGTACGGCGGAGCGGCCGATGCAGGTCGAGATCCACGCCCCCCGCTCCGGCGTCCTGAAGACACTGGGCAGCGTGGCGGGCGGGGTGCTGCACCCGCTGGCGACGCTCGGCCTGATCCTGCTGTTCACGATCTTCATCCTGCTCCAGCGCGAGGATCTGCGGAATCGCGCGATCCGGCTCGCGGGATCGAGCGACCTGCGCCGCACCACCGCGGCGATCGACGACGCCACGAGCCGGCTGAGCCGGTTCTTCATCGCGCAGCTCATCCTCAACGTCGCCTTCGGCCTCGTGATCGGTGTGGGCCTGTGGTTCATCGGCGTGCCGAGCCCGATCCTGTTCGGCGTCATCGCCGGCATCTCGCGCTTCGTGCCCTATGTCGGCGCGGTGATCTCGGCGGTGCTGCCGCTCGCCATCGCGGTCGCGGTCGATCCCGGCTGGTCGATGGCGATCCAGGTCGCGATCCTGTTCCTGATCGTCGAGCCGATCGCCGGCCACGTGGTCGAACCGCTGCTCTACGGGCACTCGACCGGCATCTCGCCGGTGGCCGTGATCCTGGCGGCGACGCTCTGGACCTTCCTGTGGGGGCCGATCGGCCTGCTGCTCGCGACGCCGCTCACGGTCTGCCTCGTGGTGCTCGGCCGCCATGTCGAGCGGCTGTGGTTCCTCGACGTGATCCTCGGCGACCGGCCGGCGCTGGGCCCCCAGGAAATCTTCTACCAGCGCATGCTCGCAGGCGATCCGGCCGAGGCGATCGACCAGGGGCGGCTGTTCCTCAAAGAACGGGCGCTCGTCACCTATTACGACGAGGTCGTGCTGGCGGGGCTGCGCATGGCCCAGGAGGATGCGGCCCGCGGCATGCTCGACCGGGAGCGGCAGGGCGAGGTCGGCGCAGGCTTCCGCGCGGTGGTCGAGACGCTGGGGCAGGCGCGCAAGCGCGGCCTGCCGCGGCGCTCGCGCAAGCCCGTCGGCGCGGAGGCCGAGGCCGCCTTCGCGGCGGTGGGGCCGGACCGGCGCGCGGCGGGGATCGTGCTGCGTCCGGAGGATCTGGCCCCGGCCTGGCGCGGCGGGTCGGCGGTGCTGTGCGTGCCGAGCGGCGGCGCCTTCGACGAGGCGGCGACGCTGATGCTCGCCCAGACCCTCTCCCGCCACGGGCTCGGGGCGCGGGTGGCGCCGAGCAACGTGTTGCGCGACGGCCTGCCCAAGGCCGAGCGGCCGGCGATGATCTGCTTCTCGTATCTCGACCCGATCAGCCTGTCGCAGATCCGCCTCACCATCCGCCGCGCCCGCAAGGCGGCGCCGGGGGTGACGATCCTCGTCGGCTTCTGGCGCGAGCGCGACCCGGCCTCCCTCGGGCGCCTGCGCCGGGCGATCTCCGCCGACCTGCTCGTGACCTCGCTCAGCGACGCCCTCGACGCGGCGCTGGAGCGGGCTCAGGCCGGCAGCACCCCGGCGGTGGCCCCGGTGCTCAGGGCCGCCGAGTAGGCACCCGCCTCAGAACAGGGCGACGAGGGCGACGCCGACGATCATCAGCGCCCCACCGGCGAGGCGAACGGGTCCGGCGGTGTGGACGGCGAAGCCTTCGAGGCCGAAATGGTCGAGGGCGATCGAGGCGATCACGCCCCCCGTCACGAGCAGGCCCAGGAACGCCGCCGCCCCGATCCGCTGCGCGACGAAGAGCTGAGCGAGGATGACGCCGGCGCCGAGCGCGCCGCCGAACCATGCCCACCAGGGTACGTCCAGCGCCTGTTGCAGGCTCGGCACGCGCAGCCGCCCGCTCACGAGGCCGATCAGGAGCATGGTGGCGGTGCCCACGAGCATCGAGACCAGACCCGCCGCGAAGGGCTGCCCGAAGGATTTGGCCAGTTGCGTGCTCTGGCCCGGCTGGACGGCGTTGGCGATGCCCGCAAGCAGGGCGATGCCGTAGAGGACGATCATCGTTTCGCGCTTCCTGCGATGCCTGGGGACGGCATGGGGACGGGTGTCGGGCCAGGCGGCGGGCCAGGGGGCGGGCCAGGGGGCGGGCGAAGCGGTGAACGGGGCGCCCGAGCGAAGGCCTCAGTTCTTCGGCACCTTCTCTTTGCCCTTGCCGGGATTGGAGGTGTTGACGAGTTCCGGCGAGGACTGGGCCGACAGCGTCTCCTTCTGAGCCGCGGTATCGATGCGCCGCGTGCGCGTGAACGGCTCGAGCCGCACCGGGCCGCCGCTCTCCAGCGCCTTCAGGATCCCCTCGATCACGCGGATGTCGGCGTAGCCCTCCTCGGCATCGGGCTCGGGGTCGGTGCCGTTGAGGATGCAATCGGAGAAGTATTTCAGCTCGCCGCCGAAATGGTCGGTGTTCTTGAAGCTCTCGTGGTTCTTGGTTTCGCCGATGGTCACCGTGCGCTCCAGCGGCTTGCCGTACATGTAGGCCGGATTGACCTCGACGCTGCCCTGGGTGCCGACAACCGCGTAAGTGTCGAGCACGTTGCCGTAATAGGACAGCACGAACTGCGCGAGGCGGTTGCCGGGGAAGCGCAGGGTCACCGCGACGGTGTCGTCGAAGTCGCCGAGCCCGGCCTCCGGGTGACGCACGCCGATTGCCGAGACCACCTCGGTCGGCTCGTCGCCGAACAGGGTGCGGACGGCGTTGATCGGATAGGGGCCCATGTCGAAGATCGGACCCGCCGCGACGCCGCTCGTCGCCCGGTGGTTCTCCGGCGAGACCATCTGCGTGAAGGTCGAAGAGAAGGTCAGGATCTCGCCGAGCTTGCCGGAGCGGATCAGATCGGTCGTGGCCAGCGTCGCCGGCTCGAAATGCAGCCGGTAGGCGACCATCAGCTTGGCCGAGGAGCCGGCCTGCGCCGCCATGATCTCCCGGCATTTTTCGCTCGAGATCTCGAGCGGCTTCTCCACCAGCACGTGGATCCCGGCCTTGAGCGCGGGAATCGCGAACTCCGCGTGGCGCCAGTTCGGGGTGGCGAGATAGATCGCGTCGATCGTGCCCGAGGCGAGCAGCGCGCCGAACTCATCGTAGCCGTAGCTGTCGGTGACGCCGTAGAGTTCGCCGACCCGGCGCGCCTTCTCGGGATCGCCGGTGACGAAGGCGGTGACCTCCGAGTTGCCGGTATGGGCCACGCCCGGCAGCATCGCCTCCTGCGAGATGTCGCCGAGCGCCACGACGGCGTAGCGGACCTTCTTGCCCGAGGTCAGGCCGAGGGCGGACAGGACGCTCATGCGGATCTCTCCTTGGGAACAGCTTCGAAAATGACGTGCGATCGGCCCGGATCGCTGTCTCGACCCGGGCCGCCGTCGCAAGGCTTGTCAGGCGTGGGGGAGGGGTGGCGGACGCGCGGTCAGGCTGCGGCGCGCTCGACGCTCTCGGCGAGGCGGGTCGCGACTTCGTCCGCCTTGTAGATCTCGGAGACCGCGCTTTTGAGCTTGTTCTCCTGATCCGACTTGCCGAGCGCCCGGGCGTAGGCGACGGCCGAGCCGAAACCGGCGAGCCCGTAATGCGACATGCGCTGGTACTGGGCGATGATCTGCACGTCGCGCAGACGGCCGTCGCTCGGCGCCTCCTTGATGCCGTGCTTGAGCGCCTCGGCGACGAGGCCCTCCATGCCCTTGCAATGCTCCGGCGCGGTCTGGCCGCCGTTCTCCTCGATCAGGCCTTTGAGGATATCGGTGTGCTTGGCGATGCCCCCGACCGAATCCTGCAGCATCTGCTTCAGCTTGGGATCGCTCGCCTGATCGCTCAGTTGCTGCACGGCGCGGCTCATCTGGTCGTTGGCCGACCAGAGGTCCTTCATCTCGTCGAGATAGATGTCCTTGAGGCTGCCGGGTGCCGACATGGAAGGCTCCTTGCTGCTGGGTCGCGACGGGGCGTGGGGTGCCCGGGAAACCAGGGGCCGTCCCTCCTGTTCCGTCGCCCGGCCCGTTGGTCCCGCTGTCGGCACGGGACCATCAGCCGCGGTTCATCAAGCGTGGCCTAGGAACGGCGCCTGCGCCTTCCATTGGCCTTCCCGGAGCCTGTGTCCGTGCCGTCCGTCTCCCTCGCGCCGTCGTGCCCCGACACGATCATCGCCATCCCCGTCCGCAACGAGGCCGAGCGGATCGCCCGCTGCCTGAACGCGATCGACGCGCAGAGCGGCCTCGCGCCGGGGCGGCTCGGGCTCGTGCTGTTCCTCAACAACTGCACCGACGACACCGCCCGGATCGTCGCCGAGCGCGTGCCGGGGCTGTCGATTCCCGTCCGGGTGATCGAACGGGTCCATGCCGGGGCGCATGCGGGCTGGGCCCGCCGGGCGGCGATGGACGCGGCCGTCGCGTGGCTCGAAGAGGCGGGAACAGCCGCATCCGGCACGCTCCTGACCACGGATGCCGACAGCATCGTGCCGCCGGACTGGGTCGCGGCCAATCTCGCCGCCCTGGAGGCGGGCGCCGACGCGGTGGCCGGCCGGGTCGAGCTGATCCCGGCGGAGGCCGCCCTGCTGCCGCCCTCGCTGCCCGCCCGCGGCCGGCTGGAGGACACCTACGACGCGCTCATCACCGAGATGGAGGCGCGCATCGATCCCGATCCGCACGATCCCTGGCCCTGCCACCGCACCACGATCGGCGCCTCCCTCGCGGTGCGGCTTTCCGCCTATTGCGACGTCGGGGGCATGCCGGAAATCCCGCTCGGCGAGGACGGCGCCTTCGTCGGCGCCCTGCTTCAGCGGGGTTTTCGCGTGCGCCACGACCGGGCGGTGCTGGTGCTGATCTCGGCCCGTCTCACCGGCCGCGCGGCGGGCGGCGTCGCCGACACGATCCGCTCCCGCTGCGAGGAGCCCGACGCCCTGTGCGACGCCCGGATGGAGGCGGTGCCGCGCGCGCTGCACCGCTACGCGTGGCGGGCGCGCCTGCGCCGCCTGCACGGCCAGGGGCGGCTCGCCCGCGACCTCGCCTGGGCGCGCCGGCTCGGCATCCCCGAGGCGGAGGCCCGCCGCATCGCCGCCCTGCCGCGGGTCGGCGAGATCGTCGCGGCGGCGGACCGCGCCAGCCCGCGCCTCGCCTACCGCCCGCTGATGCCGCGGCAGCTCCCCGGCCAGATCCGCCTCGCCCGCCTCGTCCTGCCGCTGCTGCGCGCGGGCTTGCGCCTGCGCCGGTCGGCACCGGCTGCATCGCTCCCGAGGGTACCGACGGCCACCGCGGACGCTTGAGTTTGGGATCCCAAAGGGGTCACCCCTTTGGCGGGGCATCAGAGCAGCGCCCCGATCTGCCTTCAACCATGGCTCCTCCCCGGACCCGCGAACGGGATGATCCTTGTGAACCCCCGGATCTCAGGCCTCGTCGCGGGTCGCGCCGAAGATCGGCTCGAAGGCCGCGCGCAGCGCCATGTCCACTTCGGGCAGGCTGACGATGCGGCCGAGATCGGCCAGGCTCGTGACGCCGTGCTCGCGCACGCCGCAGGGCACGATGCCGGAGAAGTGGGTGAGGTCCGGCTCGACGTTGAGGCTGATGCCGTGCAGGCTCACCCAGCGCCGCACGCGGATGCCGATCGCCGCGATCTTGTCCTCGACGGTCGGCCCTTTCTCCGGGCGGCGCACCCAGACGCCGACCCGGTCCTCACGGCGCTCGGCCCGGACGTTGTAGGCGTCGAGCGTCGCGATCAGCCACGCCTCCAGGCTGGCCACGTAGGCCCGCAGATCGGGCTTACGCTGGTTGAGGTCGAGCATCACGTAGGCGATGCGCTGGCCCGGCCCGTGATAGGTGTACTGCCCGCCCCGGCCCGTGCGGTGAACGGGGAAGCGCTCCGGCTCGACGAGGTCGGCCGCCTTGGCCGAAGTCCCCGCGGTGTAGAGCGGCGGATGCTCCAGCAGCCAGACCAGCTCGTCCGCCTCGCCCCGGGCGATCGCCGCGGCGCGGGCCTCCATCTCGGCCTCCGCCACGGCGTAGTCGACGAGGGCGTCGGTCACGCGCCAAGCCACCGGCGGCGCGCCCGCGCGCGGCAGGAATGTCGCGGGTGCGATCGAAAGCCGGGAAGCGGGCGCCGTGAAGGAATTGTTTACCAAGACTTCACCCTTGCATGCGGAAGGTTTTCCGAGGGTTGACAAACGGAGCATCCGCACGTGGCGGTCCTGGACGAATTGCAGGTCGATCTCAAGGTCGTGCTGGGGCGCAGCCACATGCCGCTGCACATGCTGCTGCGCATGGGCCGCGGCGCGGTGATCGAGCTGGAGGCCACCGAGACCGACATGGTCGAGATCCTCGCCAACGACCACCCGATCGCCCGCGGGCAGATTGTCGTGACCGGCAACCGGATCTCCGTCGAGGTGACCGAGCTGATCCGCAAGGCCGAGGTCGTGCGCACCCCCGGCGTGACCATCGGCGAAGGGGCCGTGCCGATCCTCGACGACGGCGAGGGTGGGCTCTGAGCGGTCTCCGCGCGGTTTTCGAGGCGGCAAAACGCGAAGATGCGAATCCGGCGCTTGTGCCCGCCCCGGGCATCTGTTATCCGCTGCGCCGCCCACACAAGACACCGGCCGCTGACGAAGCGGCACGGCGGCAAGGGCGGCCATGGCGGAATTGGTAGACGCGCTAGCTTGAGGTGCTAGTCCCGCGAGGGGTGGAGGTTCGAGTCCTCTTGGCCGCACCAACCTACTTCCTGTTGGAAGTCAAAAGGTTGGTCCTGACGATGGGTTGGTGAAGCCCGCACTTTCACACATCTCGTTCTTGACAGCCCGACCACGGAAGCCCCCGAAGACGGGGACGCTTTTCCGTTCGTTCGTGCACGATGCTCGAACCGCTCCACCGCTTGGATCGTCAGAGCGCGACCGGCTCGTGGCGATGCCAAGCATCCCCATGACAGCGGTCGAGGCCATCCAGGCTCCCCCCGACCAAGGACCATCGACGAAGCTCGACGCGGCCACGCGGAAACCCGCGGGGGCGGCACCGTCGCGGCTCTTGTCGACCGCTGGGCCGCCGACAGCGTCGGCAAGAAGGCCCCGACCGCCATCCAGCGGCAACGAAGGCGCTCGCGCTCGCCCATCACCTTCGACGGAGCGCGACAGCCGCCCGCCGCCCCGAACGACGCCGACGCCCGGGCCGAGCGCCCGCACATCGTCACGCAGGCACCGGTGAGGCGCCCCGGATAGGCCCACCCAACACGCTTCTCCATGCGCCATGCGGCCGAGTCTTCCCGCACGATCGACGGGTCTTCGCACGGGTCCCGCGAAGCACAAGATCAATGCGCAAATCGATTGCCTAAAGATCCCGATCAATTTGCCTAAAGGACTGATGTTTCGAGCGTTTTGAGCGGCATGATGTTGCAGAACTGGCACAGAGAGCCACGATGATGAGAGAAAAATAATCCGCCTGCCGAACAACACATCCCGATGGATTGTCAGCCGAGCGAATTCCCCACATGCTCCGACCGTGACTGAAAGCAGAAATCGATAATAGCAGCGTTGAGGCCTTCACAAGCCTCCAATTAGATCCGTTTTTCTGCATTCCGTCGCCGAATCACCAAATGACGCGCGACCTAAAATAAGAGCGCCCGCTCAAGACGGGAGGGGAAAACTATGGCTTTACCGATCACCTTCAACAACCAGACTTACGGCGCTGGCTTTCTCGGCATCGATGACGGCGGCGCATCCGCCGGCTTTTCGGTCGATGCTGCCTCCACATACTCCGTTTCCGTCAACGGAACCGTCAACGCGGTGGGCGACACGGTCACCCTGACCTATGGCGCCGACGCGCCGACGGGCTATGCGGGTCGGTCCATTCAGCTGACTTCGACGCAGTACGACAACGCGAACCAGATCCTGTTCACCAGCAGGGACATCCCTCCCGGTGAAACCAGCGTGGGGAACTACCGCTACCTTCTCTCGAATACGCAGGTCTTCGGAAGCGGGAACCCCGCGCGGACGCGCTTCACGGCCGACGACAACAATCTCGGCACCTACAACGCCCAGGCCGCGCCCTGCTTCACCACCGGCACGCTCATCCGCACCGCCCGGGGCGAGGTCGCGGTCGAGGATCTGGTCGTCGGCGACCTCGCCGTGACCGCCTCCGGCGCGCTGCGCCCGATCACCTGGATCGGCCGCCGCGACGTCGATGGCCAGGGCCACGCCCTGTCCCACGACCAGCAGCCCATCCGCATCCGCGCGGGCGCCTTCGGCCCCGGCCTCCCGGCGCGCGACCTGCGCCTCTCGCACGGCCATCCGGTTCTCGTCGGCGCCGATGTCGACGGCGCGGGCGGAGCCCTGGTGCCGATCATGTGCCTGATCAACGGCACCTCCGTCGTCCGCGAGGCGGCGACCCGCGTCACCTACTGGCATGTCGAGCTGGACAGCCACGACATCCTGCTGGCCGAGGGTCTGCCCGCCGAGAGCTTCTACGACATGGGCAGCCGGGTCTGGTTCGCGGGCGATGACGGCGTGCTGACCGATCCGGACTTCGTGCCGGCCGGCGAGCACGGCCGCTGCCGCCCGGTGGCGGTGGATGGCAGCCTGATCGACCGGGAGCGGGCGCGGCTCGACGGCGTCTTCGCCGCGGAACTCGACGCGCACGGCGCCTGGACCGACACGCAGGCGTGGATCGCCGCGTAATCCGGCACGCTCCGATCACCGGCCGCGCCCCTGCCGAGTCCCGGCGGGGGTGCGCGCCGTTCGAGCGGGCCGCCGGGCAACGCACCGAGGCCTGTGGACGTGCCCTGCGCCCGCAGCCCCTATATGGAGGGCCATCCTTCCTCGGAGATGGCTCATGGACCTCGACGTTTCGCTTCACATCGCCGGCCGCTGGCGTTCCGGTGGCGGCGGCGAGACGCTGGCCATCCTGAACCCCGCCACCGGCGACCCGGTCGGCCGCGTCGCGGTCGCCACGCGGGCCGACCTCGACGAGGCGCTGGAGGCGGCCGAGCGCGGCTTTGCCGCGTGGCGGCGCGTTTCCGCTTTCGACCGGTCCAGGGTGCTGCGCCGGGCCGCCGCGCTGATGCGCGAGCGTGCGGAGGACATCGCCCGCACCATGACCCGTGAGCAGGGCAAGCCGCTGGCCGAGGCCCGCATCGAAACGGGCGTCGCCGCCGACATCATCGAGTGGTTCGCGGAAGAGGGGCGCCGCGCCTACGGCCGCGTCATCCCCGCACGGGCCGAGGGCGTGCTGCAGATCGTCACCCGCGAGCCGGTCGGGCCGGTGGCGGCCTTCACGCCCTGGAACTTCCCGATCAATCAGGCGGTGCGGAAGCTCTCGGCAGCGCTCTGCACCGGCTGCCCCGTCATTCTGAAGGGCCCCGAGGACACCCCCGCCTCCTGCGCCGAGCTGGTACGCGCCTTCCTCGATGCGGGCGTGCCGGGCGATGCGCTCGCCCTGGTCTACGGCGATCCGGCCGCGATTTCCGGCTATCTCATCCCGCATCCGGTGATCCGCAAGATCACCTTCACCGGCTCGACCGCGGTCGGAAAGCAGCTCGCGGCGCTCGCCGGCCAGCACATGAAGCGGGCGACGATGGAACTCGGCGGCCACGCCCCGGCGATCGTGTTCGACGACGCCGACATCGACACCGCCGTGCGGATTCTCTCGGCCAACAAGTACCGCAATGCCGGTCAGGTCTGCGTCGCGCCGACCCGCTTCCTCGTGCAGGAGGGCGTGTACGACCGCTTCGTCGACGGGTTCGTCGCGGCATCAAGAGCGCTCAAGGTCGGGGACGGCCTCGATCCCGAGACGCAGATGGGCCCCCTCGTCCACGGCCGCCGGGTGGAGGCGATGGAGGCCTTCGTCGCCGATGCCGAGGCCAAGGGCGCCCGGCTCCTCACCGGCGGCAGCCGCATCGGCAACCGCGGCCATTTCTTCGCGCCGACCGTCTTCGCCGATGTGCCGCTCGAGGCCCGGATCATGAACGAGGAGCCGTTCGGGCCGATCGCGGCGATCCGCCGCTTCGGGCCGGACGAGGAGGCGATCACCGAGGCCAACCGCCTGCCCTACGGGCTCGCGGCTTACGCCTATACCCGCTCGGCCACCCGGGCGAACCGGGTGGGGGCAGGGGTCGAGTCCGGGATGATCTCGATCAACCACCACGGCATCGCGCTCCCCGAGACGCCTTTCGGCGGCGTCAAGGATTCGGGCTACGGCAGCGAGGGCGGCTCGGAGGCGATCGAGGCTTATCTCACGACGAAGTTCGTGACGCAGGCCCATTCCTGAAGGCACCTCTTCGGACGACGCCCCTCGGCGTCTTCAACAGGTCGGTCCGCGAAGGAGCGGACCGCCGGCTGACCCGGGCGGTTCCGGATCATCGGCCCGCCCTGCGCAAGCCCGCGACAGGCGCTGCCGCACGCAGCGATCGAGGGCGGCGGGCCAGCCTCTTTTTCTTGCCCGTCTTCAAGCTCGGGCGACGCCACCAACAGGGGAGTCTTGTACAAACGAAACCTTTTGTCGGATCCGCGAGTTGCACCCTCCACCACCGCAAGAATTAGGACAGCTTGGTTCAAGCGAGCTGCTCCGGGGAAGCGCTCGCATGCTGTATCCTCTTTATGAGGCCGGCCACCTCATGCTCGCACCGATGCGTCTGGCGGCGGAAGCCACCCGGCTCGCTTGCGAGAACCCGTTCAACCCCCTGGCCTACGCCCCGCAGAGCCGGACCCTGGCCGCGGGATGCGAGATGTTCGAGCGTGCCACCCGCGTCTACGCCAAGCCGGCCTTCGGGCTCGGCGTGCCGGAGCGGATCGTCTGGGAACGCCCGTTCTGCCGGGTCGTCGCCTTCGGCGAACCCTCGGCGGCGCTCGAGGCGAAGCCGAAGCTCCTGATCGTCGCGCCGATGTCGGGCCACTACGCCACGCTCCTGCGCGGCACGGTCGAGGCCTTCCTCGACAGCCATCAGGTCTTCATCACCGATTGGGCCGATGCCCGGCAGGTGCCGGCGAGCGCCGGCCGGTTCGGCCTCGACGACTACATCGACACCTGCATCGCCCTGTTCGCGGCGCTCGGGCCGGACCTGCACGTCGCGGCCGTGTGCCAGCCTTCGGTGCCGGTGCTCGCCGCCCTCGCCCGGATGGAAGCGGAGAATCACCCGCTCGTGCCGCGCTCGGCCGTGCTGATGGGCGGGCCGGTCGATACCCGCCGCTCGCCCACCGCCGTCAACGCGCTGGCCCGGGAAAAGGGCTTCGCCTGGTTCGAGCGGCACTGCATCCACACCGTGCCCTCCGGCTATCCGGGGGCGGGCCGCGCGGTCTATCCGGGCTTCCTGCAGCTTGCCGGCTTCATGGGGATGAACCTCGACCGGCACGCCGACGCCCACCACGCGATGTTCGACCACCTCGTGCGCGGCGACGGCGACTCGGCCGCCCGCCACCGGGCCTTCTACGACGAGTATCTCGCGGTGATGGACCTGACCGCCGAATTCTACCTCGAGACGATCGAGCGGGTCTTCATCAACCACGATCTGCCCCGCGGCACCCTGCGCCATCGCGGCGAACGCGTCGATCTCGGCGCCATCCGCCGCTGCCACCTGATGGCGGTGGAGGGCGAGAAGGACGACATCACCGGTCTCGGGCAGACCAGAGCCGCCCTCAACCTTGCGGTGAACCTGCCGGAGGCGGCCAAGAGCTACCACATGCAGCCGGGCGCCGGGCATTACGGCATCTTCAACGGCTCGCGCTTCCGCGCCGACATCGTGCCGCTGGTGCGGGACTTCATGGAGCGCAGCCTGCGGCCCGCCGCGCCGCGACCGGCCCCGGTGGTGCCGGTGCCGGAGCCGCACCCGATCCTCCTGCGCGATGGCCCCGCCATCCAGCCGCCGCGCGCTCTGCCCGAGCGGCCGATCCTGTTGCCCGAGCCCGGTCCGGGTCTCGCCAAGCGACACGGCCCGCAGGAGGCAATCCCGCAGCGGATCGCGCTCTAGGACAGGTCTCACAACTGAACGCATTGCCAAGCGGCCGCCGATCCGATCGGCGGCCGCTTCGTCGTGACCGGCCTGCCGCGGCACCGTTGCGTTTGACCCACCCTCGCCATCGAATTATGCATTCAAAAAGGCCGGACGCCCGTCCAGGGTGCGGCACGGGGAGGGAGGTTCCACTTGAGCGCGAACTCGGGCGCCAGCGCGAAGCCGGCTGAGGCACCGGCTCCGGCCCAGCGGGCGAAGGCCCGCAACGATGCCGGGCTGCCGCGCAAGCTCGCCGAGGTCCTCCAGGGCGAGGCCCGCTTCGACGCCTTCACCCGCGGCCGCTACGCGACCGACGCCTCGATCTACCAGATCATGCCGGCGGGCGTGGTGTTTCCCAGGAGCGCCGCCGACATCGCCGCGACCCTGAAGGTGGCGGCCCAGTACGACCTACCGGTGATCCTGCGCGGCGGCGGCACCTCGCAGAACGGCCAGCCGATCGGCTCCGGCCTCGTGGTCGATTGCTCGCGCCACTTCAACGGCGTGCTCGCCTACGACGCGGAGGCCGGCACGGTCACCGTCGAGCCCGGCCACGTGCTGGAGCGGCTCAACGCCCGGCTGAGGGCGGACGGCTGGTTCTTCCCCGTCGAGCCCTCGACCGCCACCCGCTGCACCATCGGCGGCATGGCCGGCAACAATTCCTGCGGCGCCCGCTCGCTGCGTTACGGCAAGATGAGCGACAACGTTCTCGGGATGGAGGCGCTGTTCCACGATGGCGCCGCCTTCGGCTTCGGGCTGACCGGCAACGAGGCCAGCGCGGTCACCGGGGGCGCGCGGGCGGAGGATCTGGCGCGGCGGATGCTGGCGCTCGCCGACGCCCACCGCGACGAGATCGCGGAGCGATACCCGAAGGTCCAGCGGCGGGTCGGCGGCTACAATCTCGATTCGCTGGTCGAGCCGAGGCCGAACCTCGCCCATCTCCTCGTCGGCTCGGAGGGGACGCTCGCCGCCACCACTTCGGTCACGCTGAAGCTCTCGCGCCTGCCGGCCCACCGCGCCATGGGCGTGTGCCACTTCCCCTCGTTCCGCGCGGCGATGGAGACCACGCGCCACATCGTGGCCCTCGATCCCGTGGCGGTCGAACTCGTCGACAACAACGTGCTCGTGCTCGGCGCCGACATCCCGCTGTTCCGCACGACGCTCGCCGACATCACCCGGGGCCAGCCGAACTGCCTGCTGCTGGCCGAGTTCGCCGGCGACGATCTCGCCGCGCTCAAGCGCGACCTGAAGCGCCTCGACCAGTGCATGGCCGATCACGGCTTTCCCGGCGCGGTGGTCGAGGTGGTGGAGCCGAACCGCCAGAAGGCGGTGTGGGAGGTGCGCGAGGCCTGCCTCAACATCATGATGTCGATGAAGGGCGACGCGAAGCCCGTCTCCTTCATCGAGGATTGCGCCGTCCCCCTGGAGCATCTGGCCGATTACACCGACGCCGTCACCGAGGTGTTTTCCAAGCACGGCACCCGCGGCACGTGGTACGCCCACGCCTCGGTCGGCTGCCTGCACGTGCGCCCGATCCTCGACATGAAGCAGGGCGGCGATGTCCGGAAGATGCGCGCCATCGCCGAGGAGACGGCGGAGCTGGTGCGCCGCCACAAGGGCTCCTATTCGGGCGAACACGGCGACGGCATCTCGCGCTCCGAATTCGTGGAACCGCTGTTCGGCGCCAAACTCACCCGCGCCTTCGAGACCGTGAAGGACGGCTTCGACCCCGAGAACCGCCTGAACCCCAACAAGATCGTCCGCCCGCTCAAGATGGACGACCGCACGTTGATGCGCTTCGCGCCCGATTACGCGGTGAGCACCCCGCGCAAGACGGCGTTGGACTGGTCGGATTGGGGCGGCTTCGGCCCGGCGGTCGAGATGTGCAACAACAACGGCACCTGCCGGAAGCTCGCCGGGGGCGCGATGTGTCCCTCCTACCGCGCCACCCGCGACGAGCAGCACCTCACCCGCGGCCGGGCCAATTCCCTGCGCCTCGCGATCTCGGGCCAGCTCGGCGCGGACGCGTTCGTCTCGCCCGAGATGAAGCGCACGATGGATCTGTGCGTGTCGTGCAAGGCCTGCCGCCGGGAATGCCCGACCGGCGTCGACATGGCCAAGATGAAGGTCGAGTTCCTGCACCACTACCACGCCCGGCACGGCCTGCCGCTGAAGGAGCGGCTGGTGGCCGAGATGCCGCGCTATGCCGGCGTGGCCGCGGCGCTCGCGCCGCTCCTGAACCTGCGCAACCGCTATCCGACGCTCGCCCGGTTCGGTGAGCAATGGGCCGGCTTCTCAGCCCGCCGCTCCCTGCCAGAATGGCGCCGGCCCTGGCGCGAGACCGGCGAGGTCGCCCACCCGGAGGACGTGACCGGCGACTTCCGCGACCTCGTCCTGTTCGGCGACACCTTCAACCGCGCCTTCGAGCGCGAGAATCTGGAGGCCGCCGAGCGGGTGCTGCACGCTGCCGGCTACCGCCTGCACCGCGTCGTCGCGCACAAAGGGCGCCGCCCGCTCTGCTGCGGGCGCACCTATCTCGCCTCCGGCCAGACCGACCGGGCGCGCGAGGAGGCGCGCCGCACGCTGGACACGCTGCTGCCCTTCGTGCGGGCCGGCGCCCGGGTGGTGGGCCTGGAACCCTCCTGCCTCCTGACCTTCCGCGACGAGTTCCTGTCGTTGCTGCCGCGGGAGGAAGCGGGCGAGTTGGCTCGCAGCGCCCTCCTGTTCGAGGAACTGCTCGCCGCCGACCTCGCGGCCGGCCGCATCACCCTCCCGCTCGCCGATCAGGGCGGCCGGGTCGCCCATCTGCACGGCCATTGCCACCAGAAATCGTTCGGGGCGATGGGATCGGTGGAGACGGTGCTGCGCGCGGTGCCGGGGCTCGACGTGCGGGTGATCGAATCGAGCTGCTGCGGCATGGCCGGCGCCTTCGGCTACGGCCGGGATACGATCGACGTCTCCTTCGCCATGGCCGAGCTGTCGCTGTTCCCGGCGCTCCGAAAGGCTTCCGCCGACGATCTCGTGGTCGCCGACGGCACGAGTTGCCGCCATCAGATCCATGACGGCCTCGGCCGCGACGCGATCCACGTCGCCCGCGTGCTCGACGCGGCCCTCGTGCCCACGGCCTGACCGCGGCTCAGGGTCGCCGCTTCGGAACGCAGGCCCTCGCATCCGGTTGTCGCGGCAATCCCGTACAGGAGCCGTGATGACCGATCCGCTGACCAAATACCCGCGCCCGCCCTTCGAGACGCAGCCTCAGAGCTTCCCCGGCAAGACGGCTCAGATGGCGCCCGAGCCGGACCACGGCGAGGAGAGCTACAAGGGCTCCGGCAAGCTCACCGGCAAGGCGGCCCTGGTGACCGGCGGCGACAGCGGCATCGGCCGGGCGGTGGCGATCGCCTATGCCCGCGAGGGCGCCGACGTGGCGATCTCCTACCTGCCCGACGAGCAGAAGGACGCGGAGGCCGTCGGCACCTGGATCGAGAAGGCGGGCCGGCGCGCCCTGCTGCTTCCCGGCGACATCAAGGACGCGGCCTATGCCCGCGAGATCGTCGAGCGCACGGCCAAGGAATTCGGCCGGCTCGATATCCTGGTGAACAACGCCGCCTTCCAGCAGCCGAACCAGGGCGTGACGGACATCGACGACGCGATCTTCGAGAAGCACTTCCAGACCAACATCTTCGGCCCGTTCTACGCCACCAAGGCGGCACTGGCGCATCTCAAGCCCGGCGCCTCGGTGATCTTCACCTCCTCGGTCAATTCCAAGCACCCGGTGCCGACCCTGTTCGCCTACAGCGCCACCAAGGGGGCGCTCAGCAACATGGTGCTCGGCCTCGCGCAGTTGCTGGCCGAAAAGGGCATCCGCGTGAACGGCGTGCTGCCCGGCCCGATCTGGACCCCGTTCATTCCCGCCGGGATGAGCCAGGATGCGGTGAAGACCTTCGGCAGCCAAGTGCCGTTCAATCGCCCCGGCCAGCCGGCGGAACTCGCCTCGGCCTACGTGATGCTGGCGGCGGAGGAGAGCAGCTACACCTCCGGCGCGCTGATCACCGTCGCCGGCGGCATGCCGATCTTCTGATCGCAGGTTTCCGGTCGATCAGATCGGAAACCGTCTCAGGAAGAAGCCTGCGCGGCCCCTGAGCGGATGTCGCATGACATCCGCTCAGGGGCCGGCCTCCCCGACCTGCCTGGCCAGGAAGACTCCGGCGCGGCGCCACGCCTCGTCGGTGTCGCCGCGGAAGTTGAGGTCGCGGGTCAGCACCGCTCGGCCGGTGCGGGCATCGACCACGCGTGCGAAGAGTTGCAGGATGAGCGTGCTGCTCTTGTGGACCACGCCGACGAAGACGCGTGTCGCGCCGGCCTCTTTCGCGAGCTCAAGGAGACAGTCCGGCCGCTCGTCCGGGCAGCGTGCATGCACCCTCTCCGGGGCGATGAGCAGGGTGCGATAATCACCGGATGCGCCGAGATCCTCCGCGAGGTTTCGCGCCATCGCGTCGAGACGGCGGGCATGCTCGGGGGCCTGATCGACCGGTTCACCGGAGGTGTCGAGGAGCTTGAGCGGCAGGATTGCCAGCGTGAGTTTGGGTGGGTCGGCGCGGGAAGCGGCAGCCGATCCGCCTAGAACGAGAATCGTCAGCGCAAGCCGCATCCCCCACCACCCTTCACGAGATTTACCGGTCATCACCCCCCCTCCGGCGCCGCCCTGCACGGCCCGGACGGAGGTTATGACCGCACTCGCATGGCCTCTTGCCATTCGGTGCCACCGGGCTGAGCCTGCTTGCCGGGAGGAGAGCGCATGGACGAGCCCGGACTGACGCGGGCCTGCACGATGGGCCCGATTGTGGCGGCGGTCGAGGCGGCCGGCGGCTCCATCGCACGCGTGTTCCGCCGGGCCGGCATGCCCCTCGCCCTGATGGACGCACCCGACCGTCTCATCCTGCTCCGCGATCAGCTCCGCCTCGTGGATGGCGCAGTGCGCGAGAGCGGCGACCCGGCCCTGCCGGCGCGTCTCGCGGTCGCCACCGGAATCGGCGGGCTCGGTCCCATTGGCCGGCACGTGCGGGCCTGCGCAACCCTCGGCGATGCGCTGGCGCAGGTCGAGGCTGTCACGCCGGCGCTCCTCCAGACGGCGACCTGGACAGGGCTGTGCCGACAGGGCGAGGACGCCGTCTACGGTTACGCCGTCACCGAGCGGATCGAGGCCGGGCGGCAAACCAACGAGATGCTGGCGCTCGGCTATCTGCTCGGCACCGTGCGCCACTTCCTCGGGCCGCGTTGGCGGCCACGGCGGGCAGTGCTGACCGGCGCGATCCTACCCGACCGGAGCGAGGCCGAGCGGATCTTCGACTGCGACCTGGGTCTCGGCCCGCGTGCCGGCCTGCACTTCGACGCCGCACTGCTGGCGACGCCGAACCCGGCTCCCGACCGGCTCCTCGGAGCGGCACCTCCGCCGCCCAACGCTGGCTTGACGGCCTGCGTCGCCGGCTTGATCGAACTCGCGCTTCTCGAGGGCCGCCCCTCGATCGACGGAGTCGCCCGCCGGCTCGGCCTGTCGCGCCGCAGTCTGCAACGCCGGCTGGAGGCGGAGGGCACGGGCTTCGCACCGATCCTCCAAGGCGTCTTGCGGGCGCAGGCCGAGACACTGCTGGCAGGAGGTACGACGCCCATCGGACGGATCGCCCTCGATCTCGGCTACGCCGACGCGGCCCACTTCACCCGCGCCTTCCTCGGCTGGACAGGGTTGGCCCCACGGACATGGCGCCACCTGCATGCCACAAGTCCAAGTTTCGAAAGGACAGGTCCTTTCGCGGGTCCAGGGCGGAGCCCTGGAAAAATGCCGGGGCGCCGCCCCGGCGCCCCGCCAAAGGGATGATCCCTTTGGGATCCCGTGACGTTCAGCGGTAGGCGGTCATCCAGCCGAGGCCCGCTTCGGTGTCGGACGCGGGCAGGTATTCGCAGCCGATGAAGCCGGCATAGCCAAGGCGGTCGAGGACCGTGAACGCGGCGGAGAAATCGATGCGGCCGGTGCCGGGCTCGTGGCGGCCGGGGCTGTCGGCGATCTGGACATGGGCGATGCGGGCGCGGTGGGCTTCGAGGCTGCCTGCGAGATCCTCGCCCATCCGCGCCATGTGGTAGAGATCGGCCTGGATGAACAGGTTGTCGGATCCCACCGCCTCGATCACCGCCGCGGCGTCCGAGAGACGGTTCAGGACGAAGCCCGGCATGTCGCGGTCGTTGATCGGCTCGATCAGAAGACGGATGCCCGCCCGGCCCAGCGCCTCGGCGGCGTAGGCGAGGTTCTCGGTGAGCGTCGCGCGAAGGCGGGCCGGCTCGACCTCCGGCGGCGCGAGGCCGGCGAGGCAATTGAGCTGGCGGCATCCGAGCGCGCCCGCATAATCGATCGCCCGGGCGACGCCCTCGCGGAATTCGGCCTCACGGCCGGGCAGGGCGGCGATGCCGCGCTCGCCCGCGGCCCAGTCGCCGGGGGGCAGGTTGTGCAGCACCAGCGGCAGGCCGGTTTCGGTGAGGCGCGCGGCCAGCACCGCTTTCGCCTCGGCATAGGGAAACTGCATCTCCACCGCCGTGAACCCGGCGGCGTGGGCTGCCGCGAAGCGGTCCTGGAGCGGCACCTCGGTGAACAGCAGGCTCAGATTGGCGGCGAAGCGAGGCATGGTTCGGCCGTTCGATCGTGCAAAATGCATTCAAAAATGACAGAAGGAGCGAAGCTCAAACGCTGTCCACCGCCGGCTCGCCGGGAACCGGGGCGGCGGCCTCGCGATCAGCGGCGGCTCTGCGCTTGTTGCGCAGGTGGCGGAACAGGATATCGCTGAGTTCCGATCCCGCCCGGCGGCGCAGGGCGTCGAGGATCTCCTCGTGCTCGCGCATCGCCTCGCCCCAGCGGTCGCGGTTGGCATCGAGATTGGCCGAGTAGCGGGCGCGCCGCAGCCGCCCGGCGAAGCTGGCATAGGTGGCGCTCAGCGGCCCGTTCTCGGCGGCCTGGACGATCCGGTCGTGGATCGCCTGATTGCAGGCGAAGTAGCCGTGCAGGTCGCGCCGCAGGTAGTGACCGTACATCTCGTGATGCAGACGTTCGATCTCGGCATAGGCCGCCTCCGTGATGCGCTCGCAGGCGAGGCGGCCGGCGAGCGCCTCGAGCCCACCCATCACGTCGAACAGTTCGATGATCTCTCCCTCGCCGATCCGGCGCACCCGCGCGCCGCGGTTCGGCAGCAGATCGATCAGCCCCTCGGAGGCCAGCACCTTCAGCGCCTCCCGCAAGGGGGTGCGCGAGATGCCGAAGCGCTCGCACAGGAGCCGCTCCGGCACGCGGGCGCCCGGGGCGAGATTGCCCTCGACGATGAACTCGCGCAGCCGCGCCAGCACCTCGTCGTGAAGCGAATGAACGAGGTTTTCCCGCGACTTGGCCTGAGGTTCGGCCGGGAGCGTGCCAGGGATTCTGGCAGGGATCTCGGCAGAGAGCTGGGCGGGGAGGGGACCCGGGCCGTCCGCGCCCTCCGATTCGCGTTCGGCGCGTGTCATGGCGGAAGTCATGGCGGATTGGTAGCAGCGGGCTCGATCGCCGTCGATGGGATGAATGAAGGCATGATACTTCTTGTCTCAGCTCGAAATGAATGCAAACCTGTGGGATGAAACGACCGGACGCGCCGTGAAGCGCCCGGCATCCGGCCCGACGGGAGGGACCATGACGAGCCGCACCGGACGACACTTCCTGCACATTCCGGGCCCGAGCCCGGTGCCGGAGCGCGTGCTGCGCGCCATGGACCGGCAGGTGATCGACCATCGCGGGCCGGAATTCGGCGTGCTCGGCCGCGAGGTGCTGGAGGGCTGCCGCACGATCTTCCGCACCAAGGGGCCGGTGGTGATCTATCCGGGCTCGGGCACGGGGGCCTGGGAGGCGACCATCGTCAACACGCTCTCCTCGGGCGACCGTGTCCTGATGTTCGAAACCGGCCATTTCGCCACCCTGTGGCGGCAGATGGCGGCGCGCTGGGGGATCGAGGTCGAGTTCGTGCCCGGCGACTGGCGCCACGGCGTCGATCCGGCCGTGGTCGAGGCGCGGCTCGCCGAGGATCGCGGCCACGCGTTCAAGGCGGTGATGGTGGTCCACAACGAGACCTCCACCGGCGTCACGAGCCGCATCCCGGCGATCCGCAAGGCGATCGATGCGGCCGGGCACCCGGCGCTGCTGCTGGTCGACACCATCTCCTCGCTCGGCTCGGTCGATTACCGCCACGACGAGTGGGGCGTCGACGTCACCGTCAGCGGCTCGCAGAAGGGCCTGATGCTGCCGCCGGGCCTCGGCTTCACCGCGATCTCGGACAAGGCGCGGGCGGCGGGCCGCTCGAACAACCTTCCCCGGTCCTACTGGGACTGGGAGGAGATGCTGAAGCCCAACGCCAACGGCTACTTCCCCTACACGCCGGCCACCAACCTGCTCTACGGCCTGCGCGAGGCGGTGGCGATGCTGCTGGAGGAGGGCCTCGACAACGTCTTCGCCCGCCACCAGCGGCTGGCCGCCGCGACCCGCGCCGCGGTCGAGGCCTGGGGGCTCGAAGTGCTGTGCCGGAACCCGGACGAGTACTCGCCGGTGCTCACCGCGGTGATGATGCCCGACGGCCATGGCGCGGACGCCTTCCGCGCCCTGGTGCTGGACAAGTTCGACATGTCGCTCGGCGCCGGCCTGTCGAAGCTTGCCGACAAGATCTTCCGCATCGGCCATCTCGGCGAGACCAACGACCTGACCCTGATGGGCGCCCTGTCCGGCGTCGAAATGGGCTTGGCCGCGGCCGGCGTGCCGCACCAACGCGGCGGCGTGCTCGCCGCGATGGCGAGCCTGCGCTCCGGCCTGGACGGCTGATCCGTCTTCACGACGCCCACCGACGCCTGCGCCTCGGGCAATCCGCACGTCAGATGCGGGGCCTGGGGCGGTCGCTCATAAAAACTGGAGGAAGCCCCGATGATCACGATCCCACGCCGTGTGACGGCGCCGGGCATGGTGCTGTTCCTGCTCTGCCTGATGTACTTCATCACCTATGTCGACCGGGTCAACGTCGGCACCGCCGGCCCGGCGATCAAGGGTGAACTCGGACTCAGCAACACCGAACTCGGCCTCGTCTTCTCGGCCTTCGCCTACCCCTACGCGGTGTTCCAGATCATCGGCGGCGCCATGGCCGACAAGTGGGGCGCCCGGCGCACCCTGCTCATCTGCGGCCTGATCTGGGCGGCGGCGACGGTGGCCACCGGCTTCGTCGGCGGCGTGGTCTCGCTGTTCCTCGCCCGCTTCGCCCTGGGCTTCGGCGAGGGCGCGACCTTCCCCACCGCGACGCGGGCGATGCAGTCCTGGGTGGCCAAGGACCAGCGCGGCTTCGCGCAGGGCATCACCCACTCGTTCGCCCGCTTCGGCAACGCGGTGACGCCGCCGCTGGTGGTGCTGATGATGGCCTATGTCGGCTGGCGCGGCGCCTTCGTCATCCTCGGCATCGTCAGCTTCGCCTGGGTGCTGGTCTGGGCGTTCTACTACCGGGACGATCCGCGCGAGCATAAGGGCATCACCGGCGAGGATCTGGAGCGGCTGGCGATCCGCGACCGCACGGCCAAGCCCGCAGCCAAGCCCCCCGTGCCGTGGCGCCGGCTCGTGCCGCGCATGGCCCCCGTGACGCTGACCTATTTCTGCTACGGCTGGTCGCTGTGGCTCTACCTCAACTGGCTGCCCTCGTTCTTCAAGGACGGCTACGGCCTCGACATCAAGAACTCGGCCCTGTTCGCCTCGGGCGTGTTCTTCGCGGGCGTCGTCGGCGACACGCTGGGCGGCGTGGTCTCCGACCGGATCCTGAAGAAGACCGGCGACCTGCAGAAGGCGCGCCGCAACGTGATCTGCCTCGGCATGCTGGGTGCGGCCGCCTGCCTCGCGGGTGTGTTCTTCACCAAGGAGTTGACCCTGGTGGCGCTGCTGCTCAGCGGCGGATTCTTCTTCCTCGAACTGGTGATCGGACCGATCTGGTCGGTGCCGATGGACATCGCCCCGCAATATGCCGGCACGGCGAGCGGGCTGATGAATTTCGGCTCGGCCTTCGCGGCCATCGTCTCGCCGCTCACCTTCGGCCTGATCGTGGACCTGACCGGCAACTGGATCCTGCCCTTCGCCGGCTCGATCGGCCTCCTGCTCCTCGGCGCGGGGCTCGCCTTCACCATGCATCCGGAGCGGCCGTTCGAGGACGAGCCCACGCCCCTGACGCCACGGGTGGTACCGGCGGAGTAGGGAACCGGCCCGCCGCCGCGGCGGCGGGCCTTCCTGTCAGGACGAGGGGAAGCGGCGCTGGAGGTCCGCCAGAACCGCGACCGCCTCGCTCGAAATGCCCGTTTCCCGCACCGCCTCGAGGCTGCGGTCCTCAGGACCCGACGCGACCGCTCCCGACGCGACCGCCGGCTCGAACTGGCGGCGGTGGGCCTGATCGAGGATCTCGGCGATTCGGTCGCCGACCGCCAGGGCGATGGCGGTCGAATCCGGCCCTTCCGAGCGATGGGCGTGCATGCGCTGGAGCGCGTCGGCGATCTGCCGCTCGAAGGCCTGGAACAGCGCCTCGGCGGCCTGCGGGTTCATCCGCATCAGGGCGCCCGCGGCCGCGCAATAGGTCTCCTTGAGCATGTAGAGGGTCAGGCGGTCGATGGCCTGTTCGTCGTCGTCCCCCGGCTTCGCCATGCGCCCTGTGTCCTGCCGACTCTGGTCCACTGCCCCATCCCCCCGCAAGAACCGGAGGGGCAGGCGGTCGTCCCTCTCCTTAAAGGATGACGAGCCGTCTGCCAGGGGTCCGGTAAGCCCAGGCGCGCCTCGCCCGGGCGAAGCGGGACGCGTTCAGCCCGAGGGCGGGGTCAGGATCACCTTGCCCTCGAACGGGTTGCTCCGGCTGTTGGCGCCGGTGCAGGCGAAGGTCTTCTCGCCGGCCGCGACGGTACGCAGGCGCAGCTGGCCGCGGCCCTCCCGCTTGACCGTGTAGCCCTTCTCGCTCGCCACGTGGACGAGATCGCCGTCCGCGTGCAGGACCCGGCCGTTCTCGAACTGGCCCGGCATGGTGATCGTCACCGGCTGGTCGGCCCGGCTCACCACGTTGAGTGCCACGTTGGTGTCGGCCGGCAGACGCAGTTCCGCCGGCTGGCAGACGGGATGGCCGTCGCGCATCTCGACGGTCAGCTCGACCGGCGGCATCACATCGCTGGCCGGCGGCGGCAGCGGTTTTCCCTCCGCCCGGGCCGCAGCCGGCAGGGCGAGGCCGACGGCGGCGGCGAGCAGGGCGGCCGGAATTCGGAGGCGGTTCGGGTGTCGGGGCATGCGCGGATCCTTCGCGGTGGGTCCACGGCACCCCCTTGGATGAACGGGCCGCCTTCCGGCGAAGTCACCGCCGCGGACGGCCGTGCGAGGGCGCCGGCTCGCGGTGTGAAGAGGGTGGATGCCGGCCCTGTTCCGGACCGCGACGCCCCGCCGCGTGAATTGCGCACAATGCATAGGCATATGGGCGTTCATGCCGTATCACGCCGTTGTGACGCGAAGCGTGACGGATGTTCCGGCATACGCCCACCCTTCGAGCCCCAGCCACCCCTTCATCGGCTCAGCGGATACAAGGATCGATGCCCGGTCAGGAGTACGGACCACAGGATCGCGGCGTCGGGCGTGCGCATCCTTCGACGGCGCCGCGTCGGAAGGGCGGCCTCGACGATGATCTCGGTCTCGCGCAGGAGGCGCACACCCTGATCTCGCTGTTCCTGGATATCGAGGATCCGGAGGCCCGCCGCCGCTGCATCGCGTTCGTGCGGCGCGAGGCCCACGGCCCGGCCGAAGCGGACACGGTATCGGCGAGCACCTGAACCGAAGGCCGATCCCGCCGTCGCGCGGCGATCGAGCCGGATCGCGCGGCGGGCGTCCCCGCCGTCCGAGCGGGACGGCGGGGGGATGTCGTTCGCACGACCGAGCCGATACGCAACGTGGCTCCCTCGTAGAATGACCGCGACCGGTTAGCCGACGGTCAATGCCGCGAACCGGCCGCGTGCCGGAACGGGACCGGATCACGCGTCCGGCGCGGCGGGTGGGGGAGCAGGCGCGAAGACGAGGCGCTGGTAGACGAGGCCGATGCCGATCAGGCAGGCGCCGAGCCCGAGGAAGGACAGCGCCCGCAGCGGCCCCTCCAGCCCCGAGAGGTCGAGCAGGAACACCTTGAGCGTCGCCAGCCCCACCAGCACGGCGGAGACGAGCCGTGCCGTCGCCGAGCCGCGCAGGATGCCGTAGCCGAGGGCGGCGAGCCCGAGGCCGAGCCATGCCGCCGAGTAGGCGTACCATTCGGCCTGCCCCGTCTCGCGATCGAGGCCGAGCCGCGCGCCCTGGAAGCCGTGCCGCACCGCGAGGCACAGGGCGAGGAAGCTCAGGCCGAGCCCGAGGCCGCCCGCCATCCGCACGAACCAGAGGGGCCGCACGCCTCGCGCCGCCCGTGCCAGGGCGAAGGCCGCCGCCGCCGGCAGGGCGTAGGCGAGCACGGCGTCGTTCAGGACGAGCCCGCCCGCGACCGGCTCGTCGGTCAGGAACGGGTTGGCGGCAAGCCCGAGGCCGAGCGCCCCCTGGATCAGGGCGAGGCAGGCGAAGGCGAGACCGCCGAAGCGGATCACCGGCGAGGACGAGGAACCGGCGACCCGCGTCAGCACCAGGGAGAAGCCGAGGGAGGCCAGCGTCGTCAGCCCCTGCTCCAGCACGCTGGTGCCCGAGGCGGACAGGTCGCCGTTATGGAGCGCGTGGCGGATTTCGAGAAAGACGAACAGGCCCGAGAGCAGGAGGCTCAGGGCCTGCGCCACCTGCTCCGGAATGTCCGCCCGGCGCTCGGGCAGGCGGATGGCCCGGGCGGCGAGGCCGAAGCCCAGGGCCGGCAAGCCATAGGCGAGCACGAGCCCGTTGAGGATGAGCCGGCTCGACAGATCCTCCCGGACCAGGGCCGGGTTCCAGGCGAGCCGTGCGGCGACGACGACCGCGAGGCCGGCCACGCACCAGCGCAGGGCCGGGATGTCGAGGCGCCGGGCGATCAGGGCGGTGGCGAGCGCCGCTCCGGCCAGAGCCGGCGTCAGCGTGCCGCCCGAGAGGGCGAAGACGAGGCCGAGGCACAGACTGGCCACCGCCGCCGCGGCAAAGGCGCCGAGCCCCAGCGTCAGGGCGGGGGAGGGGGTCTCGCTGCCATGGCGTCGGCACAGGGCCGCGAGCCCGCAGAAGCCGGCGGCCAGGGCTCCGGCTGCGACGGCGAAGTCCGGCGCCACCGCGCCGCCCGCGACCCGCAGATCGGTGAGGGCGAGGGCCGCGAGGGGGGCCGCCGCCGCGCCGGCGGCGAAGCTCAGCGCCGTGGCGTAGGGCAGCCGGCTGCCGCCCAGGAGCCGCAGGGCGCCGAGAGCGGTGACCGCGAGCGAACCGGCTGCGGCCAGCGCAATCAGCAAGCCGGGGTTCTCGACCCCGTACCAGAGCAGGAACGAGGGCGCGTTCGCGGGATCGGATGCCCCCGGCCAGAGCACGAGGGCGCCGGCCAGCGTCAGGGCGGCAACGGCGCTGCCGGCCGCGGCGGGCGCGGCGACGAAGCCGGCCAGGGCGGGCAGCACGGTCGCGGCCAGGGCGGCGGCGGCCCAGCTCAGGGCGTCGCCGTCGGACGCCGTTCCTCCCAGCACCGCCAGCGCCACACCGGCCGCGAGCGCGAGGGCGAGGGCGGCGAAGCGGTCGAGCCGCGCCTGCCCGTCGGGTACGCCGCGCCCCGGCAGCACGGCGAGAACGAGCACCGCCAGCGCCTGCTGCAGCACGAGGTGAGCGTGTACGGCCACGCTCTCCCCGGGCAGGATCGTGAGGAACAGGGCCCAGGCCGCCGCACCGACGCCGCCCGCCACCGCGAGCGGGCGCCAGCCCTTCAGCCAGGCGAAGGCGTAGGCGCTGCCCGCCACCACCGGCAGGTAGAGGGCGAGCGGCCACAGGCTCGCCCCTCCGCCCCCGACGAGAAGCGGCGTGGCGAGCGCCCCGACGAGGCCGATGCCCGCAAGCGCCGGCCCATGCAGCAGGGCCGCAACCATGGCGGCGAGGCCCGTCGCCGCCAGTCCGGCGAAGGCGAGCCCCGGTCCGATGAAGCCGTAGAGGGCCTGCGCGGCGTAGATCGTCCCGAACAGGCCGACCGTGCCGGCGGCGGTGACCATGGCCGGAACGTCGGGCCAGGCCGGGGGAACCGGCGCCGCGCCGCGCAGGCGCCGTCTCAGGACCTCGCCGAGCCCGGCAAGGCCGAATGCGAGGGCGAAGCCCCCGGCGATCCGCACACCCGGCCCGAACAGTCCGCGCTCGGCCGAGTAGCGCACGAGCAGCGCCGCCCCGAAGGCCAGGGCGAGGCCGCCGACCCACACCGTCCAGCGGGTGCCGAAGCGCTCCTCGATCGAGGGCGGGGAAGGTAAGGGCGAGGAGGGTCGAGAGGGCCCGGCCGGCTGCTGCGGCGCCACGGCCGGAACCGCGCCGCGCGGCGGCGCAGCGCCGGGGGAGGAAGCGGGAACGGGGGAGGGGACGAGCGGCGTCGATTCGGGCACCGGCTCCGGGCGGGGCGGCTCCGGTGCGGGCGGTGGGGCGGACGCGGCGACCGGGCCGGCACCGGCGATCGGGCGCGCCTCCACCAGGGCGAGGCGCCGCTCCAGCACGTGGAGGCGGTGCCGCTGCCGCAGCGCCAGAATCAGGCCCGCCGGACCGGACAGGGCAAGCGCCAGCGCGATCAGCACCGCACTCAGGAAAAGACCATCGTCCATAGGCCGGCCGTCCGCTTCGGGAGCGGCGAAGCTAGCCTCGCTTCCGGCCCTGTCGGGGTGCGGGGGCTCACACGCTCGTGAATCGTGGCGGCACGGATCCTATGGATCGCGCGATCTTGCAAATACTTGGCTGTTGCGCCGTCCCCGGCGAACGCCGCCTGCGCGCCGCCTCAGCGGACAAACGCAAGATGAAGACGGCAGCCTTCGCGCTCGACGACGGCGCAAGGACAATCGATCTTCAGACAGGCGATGGATAACCGCACAGAATCAGGAACGAAAACATCGGGACCTACTTCGACTTCGACTCCATCGGGTGTCTCGTCCCAAATGAGGCATCCAATATCGCCACGGCTCCCGGAAGATGAAATCAGTCCTACTTTGAAAGCGTCCTGCCGAAATAAGTCACGGTAACCTTCCAACATCGGTTAACTCCGCGCTTGCCTCAGATCCGCAGCCTAACTTTACGGTTAACAGGCCCTGAAATCACGCGGAAAATGGTGATGTACGCTGTAAAAAACCTGTTGCGCGGCGCGCGAGTTCATGGAAGCCAAAACGAGAGCTCTTCTTCGTTCTTCGGCTAAGTGCCTCTCATCCGAGACTTTTAGTCCCGCAGCGGCCCAAGCGGCGGCCGAATCGGCGGATGGCCCGGGACGGCCGGAATCGCCCGGCCTCGCGCCCCGGCCCGGTGCCCGGGCGGTCCACGGGCTTGCACCGTCCACGCCAATCGGGTGGCGCAGGCGCGCGGCGACTTGACCCGCCTCGACGGGAGCCTCACCATCCAGTCTACGCGCGTAGACAAGGTATAAGAGGCGTGGCGACAGGCCGGTTGGCGAGCATCCCGTTCTTCAAGGAACCGGGTGTCGATCTCTCCCCATTCGAGACGCGCTGCCACTGGCGGCGCTTCGACGAGAACGAGACCCTCGTCGATTACGACGACATCTCGACCGACGTGTACTTCCTCGCCATGGGCGAAGTGCGCATCCTCAACCGGTCCCAGTCCGGCAAGGAGGTGATCCTCGGCGAGATGCGCACCGGCGCCTTCTTCGGCGAGCTGGCGGCACTCGACGGCATCGGCCGCTCGGCCAACGTCACGGCGCTCACCCGCGGCGAGGTCTGCGTCGTGCCCGCCCCGGTCTTCCGGCAGATCGTGTTCGCCTCGGAAGCGATCGCCGACCGGCTGTTCCGCCTGCTCGCCAAGCGCGTGCGCGAGCTGAACACCCGGCTGATGGAACACGCCCTGCTCGATCTGCGCCACCGGCTCTACGCCGAACTCCTGCGCCTGTCCGTGCCGCGGGCCGGGCAGGACGGGGAGCGGGTGGTGACACCGCCGCCCTATCACCACGTGCTCGCCGCCCGCATCGGCTGCCGCCGGGAGCAGGTGACCCGCGAGTTCACGGTGATGGCGGGCGAAGGGCTGATCGACCGCACCCGCGGCGCCCTCGTCATCCGCCGCCCCGACCTGCTGGAAGCGCGGGTTCAGGAGGCGCTGCGAGAGGACGCGTGAGTCGCCCCGCAGCGGATTCCACCCAGATCATCTCCCCTAGAACACGTCGCGCAGATCCGTCGCGACGCCGGTCCGAAGATCGATCGTGCACGCGAACACCGTCCATCCGGAACAGGGGCTCCGCCTGGAGCGGGTCACCAAGCGCTTCTCCGCGCACACGGCCGTCGATGCCGTCTCCCTCGATCTCGCGGGCGGCGAGTTCTTCTGCCTGCTCGGGCCGTCCGGTTGCGGCAAGAGCACCCTGCTGCGGATGGTGGCCGGGTTCGAGACACCGGATTCCGGCACGATCCGGCTCGGCGACACCGACCTGACCGCGCTGCCGCCGCATCGGCGGCCGGTCAACATGATGTTCCAGTCCTACGCCCTGTTCCCGCATATGAGCGTGGCCGCCAACCTCGCCTACGGGCTCAAGGGCCTGGGTCTGAGCCGGGCGCAGAGCGCCGAGCGGGTGAAGGCGCTACTGCGGCTCGTGCGCCTCGAAGGCTTCGAGGCGCGCCGCCCCGACAAGCTCTCCGGCGGCCAGCGCCAGCGCGTGGCGCTGGCCCGGGCGCTGGCCCGCGAGCCGCGCCTCCTCCTCCTCGACGAGCCCCTCGGGGCGCTGGACCGGGCCCTGCGCGAGGAGACCCAAGGCGAGTTGCGGGCCATCCAGCGGCGGCTCGGCACGAGCTTCGTCGTCGTCACCCACGACGCCGCGGAGGCGATGGCGCTCGCCGATCGGATCGGCGTGATGGAGCGCGGGCGCCTCGTGCAGGTGGGGCCGCCCCGCGACCTCTACGAGCGCCCGGCGAGCCGCTACGTCGCCGGGCTGCTCGGCGACGTGAACCTGATCGACGGCCGCCTCGGGCGGGCGGAGCCCGGCGACCTGCGCAGCGTCGAGACGGCCCTGGGCTTCCTGCGCGCGAGGGGGGAGGGCGCGGCGGGCAACCCGGTCGTGGTCGCGGTGCGCCCCGAGCGGCTGATCGTGAGCGGGGCCGGGGCGGGGCTGCCCGGAACGCTGGCCGAGGCGACGTTCCTCGGCGACCGCATCCGCTACCGCGTCGAGATGGCCAACGGCTCGGTCCTGCGCGCCTCCGCGCCCCTGCCGGCGGCCGGGCCCGCCTTGTCCGTGGGGCAGGGCGTCACCGTCGCGGTGCCGCCGGAATCCGCCCGGATCCTGCCGGCATGAGCGGCCAAGCGTGGTCCCCTGCGCGCGCCCCTTCGCAGCGCCTGTCCCAGCGCCTGGGCCGCGGCCTCGTGCGCGGCCTGCCGCTGCTGTGGCTCGCGCTGTTCTTCCTCGTGCCCTTCGCGGTGACGCTGAAGATCAGCTTCTCCTCGCCGGCCACCGCCCAGCCGCCCTACCTGCCGGTGCTCGAATGGGATGGCGGCCTGGAGGGCTGGCGCGAATTCTTCGAGGCGCTCGACTTCCAGAACTACCAGATGATCGCGGCCGACGCGCTCTACCGCGACGCCGCCCTGTCCTCGCTGAGCTACGCCGCGCTCGCCACCGCGATCCTCGTCCTGATCGGGACGCCGACCGCCTATGCCATGGCCCGCGCCTCGGCGCGCTGGCAGCCGATCCTGGTGGCGCTCGTCATCGTGCCGTTCTGGACGAGCTTTCTCATCCGCGTCTACGCCTGGATCGCGATCCTGAAACCCGAGGGGCTGCTCAACGCGGGCCTCCTGAAGCTCGGGCTGATCGCCGCGCCGTTGCCGATCCTCGACAGCCCCTGCGGCGTGCTGATCGGGCTCACCTACGCCTACCTGCCCTTCATGGTGCTGCCGCTCTACGCGGTGATGAGCCGGCTCGACCCGTCGCTGACGGAAGCCGCGGCCGATCTCGGCGCGTCGCGGGCGCGGGCCTTCTTCACGATCACCCTGCCGCTGAGCCTGCCCGGCCTCGCCGCAGGGGCGTTGCTCTGCTTCATCCCGATGGTCGGCGAGTTCATCATCCCCGACCTGCTGGGCGGCTCGGACACGCTGATGCTCGGGCGCGTGCTGTGGAGCGAGTTCTTCTCCAACCGCGACTGGCCGCTCGCCTCGGCCGTGGCGGTGCTGCTGCTGATTCTCGTCGTCGGCCCCGTGGTGCTGTTCCGCGAGGCGGAGCTGCGCCGCGAGGAGGCCACGCGATGAGTCTCTTCGCCCGCATCGCGCTGAGTCTGGCGCTGGCCTTCCTCTATGTGCCGATCGCGGTCCTGGTCGTCTATTCCTTCAACGCCTCGAAGCTCGTGACCGTCTGGGGCGGGTTCTCCACCCAGTGGTACGGGGTGCTGTTCCGGGACGGCCCGCTGATCGCCGCAGCGCTCGTCTCGCTCAAGGTCGCCGCGCTCTCGGCCACCATCGCCGGTGTGCTCGGCACCTGCGCGGCGCTGGCGCTCGACCGGCACGGGCGCTTCCGCGGGCGCGGCGCCTATACCGGGCTGCTCTACGCGCCGATGGTGATGCCGGAAGTCATCACCGGCCTGTCGCTGCTGCTGCTCTTCGTCGGCATCGGGCTGGACCGGGGTATCGCGACCCTCGTCATCGCACACGCGACCTTCGCCACGGGCTTCGTCGCGGTGGTGGTGGGCGCCCGCCTGAAGGGGCTCGACCGTTCCCTGGAGGAGGCCGCCGCCGATCTCGGCGCGGCGCCGGCCCGCGTGTTCTTCGGCATCACCCTGCCGCTGATCGCGCCCTCGGTCGCGGCCGGATTCCTCCTCGCTTTCACCCTGTCGCTCGACGACCTCGTGATCGCGAGCTTCGTCTCCGGCCCCGGCGCCACGACCCTGCCGATGCGGATCTACAGCCAGGTCCGCCTCGGGGTGAATCCGGAGATCAACGCCGCCTCGACCCTGCTGATCGCCGCCGTCGGCCTCGTGGTGCTGACCGCCTCCTGGCTGACGGGGCGAAAAGGGGCGGCGGTCTAGCCGTGGTCGCGCCCCGCTCCCCAGTGTGCTAGCCCCGCCCGATGTCGAGCGATGCGCCCCGGGGCGTCTTCATCACCTTCGAGGGCGGGGAGGGGGCGGGCAAGTCCACCCAGATCGCGCGCCTCGCCGCGACCCTGCGCGACGAGGGAGGCGGGCGCGAAGGAGGCGGGCGCGAGGTCGTGACCACCCGCGAGCCCGGCGGCACGCCCCGCGCCGAGGCGCTGCGCGCGGCTCTGCTGCGGGGCGTGGCCAAGCCCTACGGGCCTTTCGCCGAGGCGCTGATGTTCGCCGCCGCCCGCATCGATCACATCGAGAATCGGATCCGGCCGGCGCTCGCCCGCGGCGCGATCGTGCTGTGCGACCGCTTCTCCGATTCGACCCGCGCCTATCAGGGCGCGGCCGGGGGCCTGGAACCGGAGTTGATCGCGAGCCTGGAGCGGGTGACGCTCGGGGATCTGCGCCCCGACCTCACCCTGATCCTCGACCTGCCGCCCGAGGCCGGGCTCGCCCGGGCGCAAAGCCGCGGCGGGGGCGAACCCGCCGACCGCTTCGAGGCGGAGGGCATGCGGTTCCATCAGCGCCTGCGGGCCGCCTTCCGCGCCATCGCCGAGGCCGAGCCGGAGCGCTGCCGGATCATCGACGCGGATCTCGGCCCCGATGCGGTGGAAGCCGCCATCCGCGCGGCCGTCGCGGCATGGCGGCCGGATCTTCTGTCTGCGGCGGCGGGGGAGGGCCACGACCATGCCGCCTGATCCCGCCCGCGCCGCCCGCGAGGTCGCGCGCACCGAGGCCGAGGCGGGCGATCTCGGCCATGTGCCGCGCCCGCGCGAGCAGACCCGCCTCCTCGGCCAGTCGCACGCCGAGACCGCCTTCGCCGCCGCGCTCGCCTCCGGGCGGCTCCATCACGCGTGGCTGATCGGCGGTCCCCAGGGCATCGGCAAGGCGACGCTGGCCTACCGGGTGGCCCGTCGGCTCGTGGCCGATCCGCGCACGCTCCCCTCCCCCGATTCTCTCGACGTGCCCGAGGATCACCCGGCATCGCGGCAGGTGGCGGCGCTGTCGCATCCGAACCTCATAGCGCTCCGCCGCGTCCAGGCGCCGGGCGCCAAGACGCTGCCGACCCGTATCTCGGTCGATGCCGCCCGCGAGGCGCTCGCCCTGTTCGGGACCACCGCGGGTGGGGAGGGGGGCTGGCGCGTCTGCATCGTCGACAGCGCCGAGGATCTCAACGCCAACAGCGCCAACGCGCTGCTGAAGATGATCGAGGAGCCGCCGCCGCGGGCGATCTTCCTCATCGTCTCCCACGCGCCGGGCCGCCTGCTGCCGACGATCCGCTCCCGCTGCCGTGCTCTGGCGCTGCGCCCGCTTGCCGCCTCCGACGTGCGCGCGATCATCGAAGCCTTTCCGCCGCCCTTCGTCCGGCCCGACGCGGCGGCGCTGGAGCGGGCCTGTGCGCTCAGCGAGGGCTCCGTCGCCCGCGCGGTGGCGCTGCTCGACCCCGCCACCGCCGCCGTCGAGGCGGAGGTCTCGGCGCTCCTCGCCGACCTGCCCGAGCCCGATGGACGGCGCGTGCTCAAGCTCGCGGAAACGCTGGCCGGGCGCGACGCCGAGAAGCTGCTGGCCACTGCCCTCGATGCGATCCAGCGCCACGTCGCCGCCGAGATCGACCGGCGACAGGGGGAAGGCCCGGCCCGATTGCTGGCCCTGGTGGAAGCGGCCGAGCGCATCGCCGCCGCGGCCCGCGAGGCCGCGATCTACAACCTCGACCGCCGCCCGCTGGTGCTTGCCGCCTTCCGGGACCTGGCGGAGGCGGCCGGGACAAGCTCGCCGTAGCGGGCTCGGGCGAGGGACGGCTCGGAAGGAGAGCCGGCCGCCCGACGAGCGTCAGACGAGCGCGCCGATGAGGGTGACGGCGCCGATCAGGGCCACGCACGCGCCGAGCTGCACGGCGCGGAAGACTTCCGGCAGCATCCGGCGGTTGTCGTTGGCAGCCTTGGGACGCGACCGCATGAAGTAGCGATCAAGATCCGGCTCCGGCAGCTCGATCCACTGCTCAGAAGACTCGCGAGCCTTGGCAACGGACATCGGAAGACTTTCCTTGAAGTGGCGGGCATCCGCAGCGAAAGCTTGGCATCGATGCCGAAGCCTTGGCCTTCACTCGCGGCGCGACGAGGAAGGATTAATCAGATCACCGTTCCCGTGTCCATGCAAAATAGAGCTTATTGCCACATTGATTGGAACCATATTGCATTTAAGTCGGGTCTCAGGGCCTATCCCCGCTTGCGCATGCGTCCAGCGAATGACTGGCATCTGGCACGTGGTATACCAAAGCGGGCTGCGTGATGGCACATACGCTGCAACGCAACACACCGCACGGGACGCCCATCATGATCTCTCTGGTTCTCGCCGCCGTCATCGCTGCCGGTGCCATCAACATCGCTCTGGTCGCCTTCCTGGCCGACCGCCTGGGCCCGAAGACCGGCACGCTGTCCGCCGGTGAGTTCGCGGCCGTTGCCGACGCGACGCCCGCGACCCGCGGCGCCGTCCGGGTCGGCAACGAGAACGCCTCGGTTCTGGCCGCCCGCCGCGCCGCCTGAGCGCCCTGCGCACCACGCGCACGCTGTCCGATGAAAGGCCCTGCCAGCTCCTGGCAGGGCCTTTTCGCGTTCGGGGCCGACGTCTGGCGACCGGCTTGCGACCGACTTGCCGGTGCCCCGTGCGGGTATCCCTCGCGCCCGTGGTCCGGTTGCGTCGCGGGACGTTGCGCGCCACAAGGCATGTCCGAGTGCCTCGCAAGCCTCCCGATCACGCACGGCGCCCGTTCCGGCCGCGACGGCGTGGCGGGCGTTCGATGAGAGCATTCAGTCCGACCGACCCATCGCATCCGGGACATCTTCTGACGTGAGCGCGAGCGAGAAGGCGAACGAGCCCTTCCTCATCACCACGGCGATCTCCTACCCCAACGGCGCGCCGCATATCGGCCACGCCTACGAGGTGATCGCCACCGACGCCATCGCCCGCTTCCACCGCCTCGACGGGCGCGAGGTGCTGTTCACCACCGGCACCGACGAGCACGGCCTCAAGATCCAGCAGACGGCGGCCAAGGCCGGGGTGACGCCGCGCGCCTTCGTCGACGACATGGCCGGGCGCTTCAAGGCGGTGGCCGACCGGCTCGACTGCGCCTACGACCGCTTCATCCGCACCACGGAGCCCGACCATTACGCTGCGGCGCAGGAGCTGTGGCGGCGCATGGAGGCCAACGGCGACATCTACCTCGCCAAGTATGCCGGCTGGTACTCGGTGCGCGACGAGGCCTATTACGACGAGGCCGAGACCGTGCTCGCGCCCGACGGCAGCCGCCGCTCGGCCAAGACCGACACGCCGGTCGAGTGGATGGAGGAGGAGAACTACCTCTTCCGCCTGTCCAAGTACCAGGAACCCCTGCTCAAGCTCTACGCGGAGCAGCCGGACTTCCTGGCGCCCGAGACGCGGATGAACGAGGTCGCGAGCTTCGTGCGCTCCGGCCTCAAGGATCTCTCGATCAGCCGCACCACCTTCGACTGGGGCGTGCCGGTGCCCGACCGGCCGGGCCACGTCATGTATGTCTGGGTCGATGCGCTCACCAACTACCTGACCGTGACGGGCTTTCCCGATGCGGGGGCGCCCAACGCCCGGTTCTGGCCGGCGTCGCTCCACATCATCGGCAAGGACATCGTCCGCTTCCACGCGGTCTACTGGCCGGCCTTCCTGATGTCGGCGGGGCTGCCGCTGCCCAAGCGCGTGTTCGGCCACGGCTTCTTCCTGAGCCGCGGCGAGAAGATGTCGAAGTCGCTCGGCAACGTGGTCGATCCGCTCGATCTCGTCGGCACCTACGGCGTCGATCCGGTGCGCTACTTCCTCCTGCGCGAGGCGCCCTTCGGCGGCGACGGCAATTACGACCACGAGGCGATCATCAACCGCATCAACGCGGACCTCGCCAACGATCTCGGCAATCTCGCCCAGCGCTCGCTGTCGATGATCGCCAAGAACTGCGACGGCGCCGTGCCCGAGCCGGGTGACTTCACCGAGGCCGACGCACGCCTGCTCGCCGCCGCCGCCGCGCTGCCGGAGAAGGCGAGGGGGCTGATGCAGAACCTCGCCCTGCACGCGATCCTGGCCGAGATCTGGGCCGTGGTCGGCGAGGCCAACCGCTACTTCGCCTCCGAGGAGCCGTGGAAGCTGCGCAAGAGCGATCCGGCGCGGATGAACACGGTGCTCTACGTCACGGTCGAGACCCTGCGCCGGGTCGGCCTGATGGTGCAGCCCTTCGTGCCGACGGCGGGCGCCGCGCTGCTCGACCTGCTCGCCGTGCCGGTGGACCGGCGCAGCTTCGCCTTTGCCGGCGAGGACCACCGCCTGCAGGGCGGCACGGCGCTGCCCGCCCCGGCCCCGATCTTCCCCCGCTTCGAGCGGCCGGAGGCGACGGCCTGACGGCTGCCGCCCCGGCTCCCTCCCCCCGCTTGACCGCCTCGAAGAGACCATGCTGGTCGACAGCCACTGCCACCTCGACTTCCCGGACTTCGCGCAGGACATCCCGGGCGTCATCGCCCGCGCCCGGGATGCGGGCGTGACGCGCCTGCTCACCATCTCCACCCGCGTCGCCAAGGCCGACAGCTACCGCGCGCTCGCCGAGGCGCATGAGGCGGTCTGGTACACGGTGGGCACCCACCCGCACGGCGCCGCCGAGGAGCCGGACGTGCCCGCCGACACGATCGCTGCGCTCGCCGGCACACCGCGCTGCGTCGGCATCGGCGAGGCGGGGCTCGACTACCATTACGAGGACGCCGCGCCGGAGGCGGTGCAGGAGCGGGTGCTGCGCGCGCATATCGAGGCCGCCCGTCTCTCGGACCTGCCGCTGGTGATCCATTCCCGCGACGCCGACGCGCATATGGAAGCGGTGCTCACCGACGAGATGGCGCGACGCCCGTTCAAGGCGGTGCTGCACTGCTTCTCGTCCGGCGCGCGGCTCGCCGAAGTCGGGGTCGAACTCGGCCTGTCGGTCTCGTTCTCCGGCATCGTCACCTTCCGCCGCTCGGACGCCCTGCGCGACATCGCCCGCAGCGTGCCCCTCGACCGCATCCTGGTCGAGACCGACGCGCCGTTCCTCGCGCCCGAGCCGCACCGGGGGAAGCGCTGCGAGCCGGCCTACACCGCCGACACCGCCCGGGTGCTGGCCAAGGCGCTCGGCCTGCCCTTCGAGGATTTTTCCGCACGCACGACGGCGAACTTCTACCGGCTGTTCTCGAAGGCCGCCGCGATCGAGGGAATCGCCGCATGAGAATGGGGGAGGGCGCATGCCGAGCCTGAGCCTGCGCATCCTCGGCTGCGGCTCCTCCGGCGGCGTGCCGCGGGTCGGCTACGGCTGGGGCGCTTGCGACCCGGCCGAGCCGCGCAACCGCCGCCGCCGCTGCTCGCTCCTGGTGGAGCGGCGGGATGGGGGAGGGGGCGCCACCACGGTGCTGGTGGACACCTCGCCCGACCTGCGCGAGCAGCTCATCGATGCCGGCGTCACCCGCCTCGACGCCCTGCTCTACACCCACGCCCATGCCGACCACACCCACGGCATCGACGACGTGCGCCCCCTCGTGATCCACATGCACCGGCGCATCCCGGTCCATGCCGATCCCCTCACCCGCACGATGCTGATCAAGCGCTTCGGCTACGCCTTCGAGACGCCGCCGGGCAGCGCCTACCCGCCGATCCTCGACCTGCACGAGATGCGGGAGGGCGAGGTGCTGTCCATCGACGGCGCGGGCGGCCCGGTCGCCGCGGAAGCCTTCCGCATGGAGCACGGCAACGAGATCGCCCACGGCTTCCGCTTCGGCCCCGCCGCCTACGCGCCGGACGTGAGCCTGATGCCCGAGGCGGCCAAGGCCCGCCTGCACGGCCTCGACCTTCTCATCATCGATGCGCTGCGCGAGACCCCTCACCCGTCGCACTACTCGGTCTCGGATGCGCTCGCCCTGATCGAGGAGGTGGCGCCGCGCCGCGCCATCCTGACGAACCTCCACACCGACCTCGACTACGCGACGCTCGCCGGAAAGCTGCCGCCGGGCGTGGTGCCGGCCTATGACGGGCTGACGGCGACGGTCGATCTCTGACCTCGCTCTCCCGACCCCGCGCAGGTCGGATCAGCCCCCGCCCGCGGGAGTCGCGATCCGGTCGAGTTCCGCCATCGCCGCGTCCGGCAGCGTCAGGCCGGCGGCGGCCATGTTCTCGTGCAGGTGCTCGACGGACGAGGTGCCGGGGATGAGCAGGATGTTGGGCGCACGGCGCAGCAGCCAGGCGAGCGCCACCTGCATCGGCGTCGCGCCGAGCCTTCTCGCGACCTCGGACAGCGTTGTCGATTGCAGCGGGCTGAAACCGCCGAGGGGAAAGAACGGCACGTAGGCGATGCCGGCGTCGGCCAGCGCGTTGATGAGCGCGTCGTCCGCCCGGTGCGCGAGATTGTAGGCGTTCTGCACGCAGACGATCTCGGCGATCGAGCGGCCCTCGGCGACCTGCCGCGCCGTCACGTTGCTGAGGCCGATCCGGCGCACGAGCCCCTGCCGCTGCAGGTCGGCCAGCACGGTCAGAGGCGCCTCGATCGATCCCTCCGCCGGCCCGTGCACGTCGAACATGACGCGCAGGTTGACGACATCGAGGGCGTCGAGGCCGAGATGGCGCAGGTTGTCGTGGACCGCACGGGTCAGGGCCTCTGCCGAGAAGGCCGGTTTCCACGAGGCGTCCGCTCCGCGCTTCGCGCCGACCTTGGTGACGATGACGAGATCGTCCGGATAGGGATGCAGCGCCTCGCGGATGATCTGGTTGGTGACGTGCGGTCCGTAGAAGTCGCTCGTGTCGATGTGGTTCACGCCGCCCGCGACCGCCGCGCGCAGGACGGCGAGGGCGCGGTTCCGGTCCTTCGGCGGGCCGAAGACGTGCGGCCCGGCCAATTGCATCGCGCCGTAGCCGAGGCGCTTCACGCGGCGGTCGCCCAGGGCATAGCTGCCGGCTCGGTCGAGGTCTGTCAGGGGGTCTGTCATGGCGTCTCTCCTGTAGAGGCCCATGACCTAGACGCCGCCGGCCTGCGCGATAATACGTCTCAATCGGTACGGGCTGTGCGGCGAGGCGGACAGTGGCGGGGGATCTCGGTGACTTGGCCGCCTTCGTCGCCGTGGCGGAGGCGGGCGGCTTTCGCGACGGCGCCCGGGCCAGCGGCCTGAGCGCGTCCGGCCTCAGCGAGGCCGTGCGCCGGCTGGAGCACCGGCTCGGGGTCCGGCTGCTCAACCGCACCACGCGCAGCGTCGCCCCGACCGAGGCCGGTCAGCGTCTCCTGGAGCGCCTGACGCCGGCGCTGGGCGAGGTCGAGGCGGCGCTCGACGTCGTCAACGGCTTCCGCGACCGCCCGGCCGGCACGCTTCGACTCAATGTACCGGTCAGTGCGGCGCGGCTGGTGCTGCCCGCGATCGTGCCGCCGTTCCTGGCCGCCTATCCGGACATCCGCCTCGACGTGATCGCGGAGGACAGCTTCGTCGATGTGCTGGCGGCGGGCTGCGATGCCGGGATCCGCTACGACGAGCGCCTCGAGCAGGACATGATCGCGGTCCCGATCGGCCCGCGCGAGCAGCGCTTCGCCACGGCCGCGGCGCCGGCCTATCTCGACCGGCACGGTCGCCCGGAACATCCGCGCGCGCTTCTGGACCATGCCTGCATCGGCGGCCGGTTCGCGAGCGGCGCGGCTTTGGCCTGGGAGTTCGAGCGGGACGGGGAGGTCGTGCGCGTCGATCCGAGCGGCCCCCTGGTCGTGCGGGTCGGTACGGCCAGCGATCTCGCGGTCGACGCGGCGGTGGCCGGTGTCGGCATCATCACCCTGTTCGAGGACTGGCTCCGGCCGCATCTCGACAGCGGCGCCCTGGAACCGGTTCTGGAGCCCTGGTGGCCGCGGTTTTCCGGTCCGTTCCTGTACTATTCCGGCCGCCGCTACCTTCCCGCGCCGCTGCGCGCCTTCGTCGATTTCATCGGCCGGCAGCGCCGCTCGCCGTGACGGCCTCGCGGGCCTCAGGCCCGCACGCTCCGCATCTCCGGCCGGAAAAACAGCCCGGCCTTGAGGCTGTCGCCGATGCGATGCGCCCGCTCGACGATCTCCGCCGCGATCGCGGGGGTGAACACCTCGGCAGCCGTCTCCTCGAACAGGCCGAGCCAGCGGGCGAAATGCGGCGGCGCGATCCCCGCGATGCCGAGATGCCGGCCGAACGGGTTGCCCTTGTAGCGGCCGGTCTTCAGCAGCACCGAGGACCAGAAATCACGGATCGTGGCGAGATGGCGCGGCCACGCCTCGTCCGGGATTTTTTCCGCGAACACGGGACCGATCAGCGGATCGCGGCGCACCCGGGCGTAGAACGCGTCGAGGAAGACGGCGAGCGCCGCCTCGGTCAGTTCGGCCTGCTTCATTCAGCCTGCTTCATGGGGCTCGGCGGGGAGGGGGCTTCATGGTTGCGAAAGCCACCCCTGCCCCGGTCAGTTCCGGGCGAGCGAGGGCTGGATCAGGCCGGCACCGACGAGGATCTGAGCGGCGGCCGCCTTGGCGAGCTGGCGGTAGCCGGCATCGGTCATGTGCAGGCCGTCGGGACCGATCATCTGGGCCGGGGTCATCAGGCCGTGCGAGACCCAGGCCTGCATCATGGCCCGGCGTCGGATCACCGGCACGCCAAGCTCGGCCGCGAGCGCGTGCAGGGCCTCGCCATAGCGCTCGGCCCCGGCGGCGCCGGAGAGCTTGCTGCACCATTGCTGGTCCATCAGCACCACGTCGGCGCCCGTGGCGCGGATCGCCAGGATGCCCGCACGGGTCAGCTCGACGAAGCGCTCCAGCGGCACGCCCGCGAGCGGATCGTTGCTGCCGGTCTGCCAGACCACGAGATCGGGCCGCTCGGCGAGCACGTCGCGCTCAAGGCGCCGCGCCATCGCCTCCGAGGTGTCGCCGCCCTTGCCACGGTTGATCACGGTGATCGAGCGGCGGCTCGACGCCCCGATCTGGAGGCGCTCCTCGAGGTCGCGCTCCAGCAGGGCAGGGTAGGCCATGGCCGGCGACGAGGCACCCGCCCCTTCCGTCGAGGAGGAGCCGAAGGCCACGATCCGCACGTCGCCATCCCGCCCGAGCATCGAGGCGAGACGAGCGAGCTTCGCGGGCAGGCGCTCGACGGATGCCGGCTTCTGGGGAGCCGTGACCGGCGGCGCGTCGGGCTGCGCCCGGGCGCCGGAAGCCCCGAGCGGGCCGGCGAGGGCAGTGGCGAGGATCAGGCCGGAGAGCGGGCGGATCAACATGGCGGAACGTCTGGCAGCCGATACTGTTTCCCGATGCCTTCGGCTGGTGCCCGAAGATTGTGACGATTGCGAGGGACGCCCTCGGGATCGGTGTCAGCTGGACCCGCACGGACACCGATCTCCGAGGCGTATGCCGGATCGGCGCCGGACTGCCGAAAACCGGAAAAAGCCGGGCCCTTATGGTTAACAGATGCCTCCAGGGCGTCCCACATCCATCCCATGGTTCCATAATATATCTTATGCGAACAGCTTTGGTGCGGCGGCCGGACGATCTGACCGACGGCTCGCCGGAGCCTTCGTGTGCATTCATCGCGAAACCAGCGCCCCGCCCATCCTCGCGGCGCTTCGCGACCTCGGCCATGCCCCTGCCCTTCGCCGGCTCAGCCGCGATCTGCGTTCAAGTCGGGCTGACGGACTGAGCCCGTACGGACTGGCCCGTCCGGTCAGGCTGCGGCGGGCATGGGAGCCGGCGTGGAGCTGGTGGCGAAGACGAGGCGCACCACCGTGCCGCCGTCGTTGGCGTAGGTCAGCGTGCCGTCGAGCTGGGTGGCGAGCCCCTGAACGATCCGGAAGCCGAGGCTGCGGCTGCGGGCCGGATCGAAGCTTGCGGGGATGCCCGGCCCGTCATCGGCGATGCTGAGGGCGGCCTGCCCCGCCGCGAGGGCCTCGAGCCGGATGGTGATGGTGCCGCGCTCGCTCTCGCGAAAGGCGTGCTTGAGCGCGTTCGTCACCACCTCGACCACGAGGAGCGACAGGGTCGTCAGGCGAGGAAGGTCGAGGCGCACCGGGGGCACGTCCACGAGGCAGACGATGTTGCGCGCGCCCGTGGCGTCGAGCAGGTCGGAGCAGAGTTCCTGAAGGTACTGGCCGATGGGCTGGTCGGCCCGCGCCGGGTCGTAGAGGCGGCGATGGATGCGCGCGATCGTCTCCAGCCGGGTCTGCGCTTCGTCGAAGACGCTGATGGCCGCCTGCGGATTCTCGGCGACCTTGCGCTTCTGCAGGGCGAGGAGGGCCGCCACGAACTGCATGTTGTTGGCGACCCGGTGCTGCAGCTCCTGGAACATGGTGCGCTGCTGCTCATAGAGTTCGGCGCTCACCGCCCGCTCCGCGCTCAGGCGCTCGCCCGCCACCCGCATCAGGTGGATGAGCGCGATGTCGACCGTGACGATGAAGGCGTAGAAGCCGAGCGCCAGCCCCGTCGGCGCGTCCAGCAGGAACGTGTCGGCCTGCCCGATGAAGAAGTACCACGCGGCAAGCCCCGAGAGCGCCGCGCAGAGGATTCCCGGCCGCAGCCCGAAGAAGAACGTCGTCAGGATCACCGCGGGGAAGAAGGTCAGGAACGGGAAGCCCGGCGGCAGCACGTCGTCCAGGGCTTGGCGCAGGGCGATGGCCATCCCCGTCGCGCCCAGGGCGGCGATGTCGCCGAACCATGGCGGCACGGGCAGCCGGCCGGCGGCAGGGGCAGAGGCCCGTGGCCGGGGGGCGAGGGGGGATGACATCGGGCTGGGAAAGATCCGAAATGTGATTCGGACGAACATTAGACGGTTTTCAGGCCCGATCTGTGTCTTACCCACCGCGGCGCATGGTTTTTGCGCCGGTCGGCCATGCAATGGCCGATGAGACGACGGCCCGCATCCGTACCGGCACCGGGTCGAGGATGACGCAGCGCCCTGCCCTCACCCCTCACCGTCCTTGTCCCACTCTTCGCTCAACGGTTCCCGGACCTTGCCGCGCGCCGCCCGGCGGTTTCGGCGATGAGGATGCCGCCGAGGACGAGGAGGAGCGCCAGCGTCTCCGCCCCGCCGAAGGGCTCGCCCGCCAGCAGCACGGCGAGGCCGGCGCCGAAGACCGGCACGAGGTTCACGAACAGCCCGGCCCGGTTCGGGCCGATCAGCTCGACCCCGCGGATGAAGGAGAGCTGCGCCAGCAGCGAAGGTCCGAGCGCGACGAAGGCGACGATCGCCCAGGCCGTCGCGCTCTTGGGCCAGATCGAGTGGCCGAGGGTCCATTCGGCGGCCAGCGGCGGCAGCGAGGTGAGGAAGGCGGCCAGCGCCAAAGCGGTGAAGAAGGCGAGCCCCGAGACCGCGGGACGCCCGGCGAGCGCCACGGTGTAGCCGGCATAGACCAAGCTCGCGGCGAGCATCAGCCCATCGCCGCGATTGAGCCCGAGATGGGCCAGCACCGCGAGATCGCCGTGGGTCGTCGCCACGGCGACGCCCAGAAGGGTGACGGCGGCGCCCAGCACCTGCCCGGCCCGCACCGGCACCCGGCGCACGGCGAAGTTCAGCACCATGACGAAGACCGGGATCGCCCCCTGGATCAGGGCGACGTTGACCGCGCTGGTATAGATGCCGGCGGCGTAGAACAGGCTCGCGAAGACCGTGAAGCCGCAGGCGCCCATCAGGAACAGGTAGGGCCAGCGCTGCAGCAGCCGGTCCCGATCCGCCAGGATCGCGCGGCGCGCCACCACGAGCAGCACCGTGAAGGCGAAGGCCCAGCGCAGGGTGGTCAGCACCTGCGGCGAGACCGCCCCGACCGCCCATTTGCCGGCCACGGTGTTGCCCGCCCACAGCAACGTGGTCAGCGTCAGAAGCGGGTAGGCCGCTGCGGAGGCGCGGGCGCCGGGGGTGCCTTGGGTCAAGCGGGACGATCCGTGCTCGGGCCTCGTTTTAGGTCCGATGCCATGCCGTGCCGGGCGCGGGATAGCCAGGGGAGGGCACGGCAGGCATTCCGTGCCGCCATTTCGTGTTGGGATCGCCCCTCCCCGCCGACGGGTTCACCCTTTCGTCGGCTTGACGTCTCCCCTCGCCTGCCCGACTCCTCCCGCCGCTCAGGAGCCGCTCCCCTGCCCGCCCATCGACCCTCGCGCCGCCACGCCGATCTCGGCCCCGATTACTCCGACGTCGTGGCGCCGGCCGCCTTCCCGTCGGCGATCCTGCGCTACCGCAACCAGGCCTGGGCGCGGCGGATCGGGCTCGGCGACCTGTCGGACGAGGCCTGGATCGCGCATTTCGCGCGCTTCACCCCCCTGCCCGGCTCGTTCGAGCGGCCCCTGGCCCTGCGCTACCACGGCCATCAGTTCCGCTCCTACAATCCCGATCTCGGCGACGGGCGCGGCTTCCTGTTCGCGCAACTCCACGACCTGCGCGACGGGCGGCTGCTCGATCTCGGCACCAAGGGCAGCGGCACCACGCCGTACTCGCGCGGGGCGGACGGGCGGCTCACCCTGAAGGGCGGGGTGCGCGAGGTGCTCGCCACCGCCATGCTGGAGGCACTCGGCGTCGAGACCTCGAAAACCTTCAGCCTGATTGAGACCGGCGAGGCGCTGGAACGGGGCGACGAGCCCTCCCCGACCCGCTCGGCGGTGCTGGTGCGGCTCTCGCATTCGCACCTGCGCATCGGCACCTTCCAGCGCTTCCTGTTCCTCGAACAGCCCGAGGCCATCGCCCGCCTCGTCGATTACGTGGTCGAGACCTACTATCCCGGCATCCGGGCCGCGGACGGAGCCGAGCGGGCGGCGCTGTTCTTCGAGGCGATGACGGCACGGGTGGCGCGGATGGGCGCGCAATGGATGGCCGCGGGCTTCGTCCACGGCGTGCTCAACACCGACAACATCAACGTCACCGGCGAGAGCTTCGATTACGGCCCGTGGCGCTTTGCCCCCGTGCACGATCCGGCCTTCACCGCCGCCTATTTCGACGAATGGGGCCTCTACAGCTTCGGCCGCCAACCCGAGGCCCTGTTCTGGAACCTGAGTCGGCTGGCCGACTGCCTGCTCGGCCTCGTGCCGAAGGAGCGGTTGGAAGCGGGGCTCAAGACCTTCGGCCCGGCGCTGCAGGACGCCTTCGCCGAGGCGATCCTGTTCCGCCTCGGCGTCACTCCCGTCCAAGGGGAGGGCGAGGGCGCGGTCCACCGGCTGGTCGGCGCGTTCTGGGCCTTCCTGGAGAAGAGCCGCGCCCCGTTCGAGCAGGTGTTCTTCGACTGGCGCGGCGGGCTGGCGAGCGAGCCCCGCGCGGCGCGCAGCCCGGCGGGCGAGCACTACGCCAGCGACGCCTTCCGCCCGGTCCACGCCGCGCTCCAGGCGATGCGCCCCGCGGCCGAGGCCAAGCTTGACCACCCCTACTTCGCCCGCGAAAAGCCCTGCACGATGCTGATCGACGAGGTCGAGGCGCTCTGGGCGCCGATCGCTGAGGCCGACGACTGGTCGGCGGTCCATGCCAAGCTGGCCGAGGTCGAGGCGATGGCCGAGGCCACCGGCACGCGTCCCCTCCCCCCGGAGACCTGAGGCGGACATGGCTCAGCGCTTCGTCCTGCGGGGCCGAACCGCCCTCGTCACGGGGGCCGCGAGCGGCATCGGCGCGGCCTTGAGCCTCGCGCTGGCCGGCCGCGGCTGCGCCCTCGCGCTCGCCGACCGGGACGCGCAGGGCCTCGCCGAAACGGCGCGGGCCGCCCGCGCCTCCGGCGTCGCAGTCAGCGAGCACGTCCTCGACCTCGCCGACCGGGCGGCGCTCCTTGCGCTGCCGGAGGCGGTCCGGTCCCGTCATGGCGGCCTGCAGCTTCTCGTCAACAATGCCGGCGTGGCGCTCGGCGGCCGGTTCGAGGAGACCGATCCCGCCGATATCGACTGGCTGATGGACGTGAACCTGCACGCGGTGATGCGGCTGACCCATGCCTGCCTGCCGCTGCTGCGGGCCGAACCGCAGGCGCAGATCGTCAACCTGTCGAGCGTGTTCGGCATCATCGCGCCGGCGGGGCAGGCAGCCTACGCGGCAAGCAAGTTCGCCGTGCGCGGCTTCACCGAGGCCCTGCGCCACGAGGTCGAGGGCACCGGGCTCGGCGTCACCCTGGTGCATCCGGGCGGGGTCGCCACCGCCATCGCCCGCAACGCCCGCACACCGCGCTCCATGGATCCGCGGGAGGCCGCCGCGGGGCTGGCCGCCTTCGAGCGCCTGCTGACCCTGCGCCCGGAGACCGCGGCCGCGGCGATCCTGCGCGGGATCGAGGCGCGGGCGCCCCGGGTCGTGATCGGAGCCGATGCCCGCCGCGCCCTCTTGGTCCAGCGGCTGATGCCGGTGCGCTACTGGTCGCTGATCCGCCGCGCCGTTCGGGACACATGACCATGGCGAGCCTGCGTGCCCACCTCTACGATCTCGCCATCCGTCTCGCGGTGAAGCGCCGGCTCGGCAAGACCCTCGATGTGCTTGCGATCCGTCGCGCCTTCGAGAGCGCCCGGTTCCCGGAGCCGCCCGGCGTCGCCTTCACCCCCGGCGAGGTCGGCGGCGTGCCCGGCGAATGGGCGCAGGCGGCAGGGACGGCGGGCGAGCGCCCCACCCTGCTCTACCTTCACGGCGGCGGCTTCATCGCCTGTTCGGCGCAGGTCTACCGCCCGGTCACCGGCCGCTTCGCCAGGGCCGGCTTCCGGGTGTTCACGCCGGATTACCGGCTGGCGCCGGAGCATCCCTTCCCGGCCGCGATCGAGGATTGCAGCGCGGTCTGGGCCGCGCTCGCGGGAGCCGGGCCGGCGGTCGTCGCCGGGGATTCCGCGGGCGGCACCCTGGCGCTCACCACGATCATCGAAGCGCGCCGCCTCGGCCTGCCTCCGCCCGCGGCGGCGGCGCTGTTCTCGCCGGCCACCGACCTGATCGGCCGCAGCGCCTCGTTCCGCACGAATGGGCGCCGCGACGCGATGTTCCGCCCCGAATCGCTGATGCGGCTCGTGCCGGCCTACCTTGCGGGGGCCGACCCCGCCGATCCGCGCGCCTCGCCGATCGAGGCGGACTTTTTTGGGTTTCCGCCGCTGCTCATCCACGTCGGAGCGCGCGAGATCCTGCGCGACGATTCCCTGCGGCTCGCCGACAAGGCGCGGGCCGCGGGCGTGCCGGTCGATCTCACGGTGTTCCCCGTGGTGGCGCATGCCTGGCAGCTCGCCGAGAGCTTTCTGCCGGAGGCGCGAAGCTCCCTCGATGGCGCAGCTCTCTTCCTGCGCCGCGCCTTGGAGGCGGGCTCCCATCCCGGAGCGGAGGCGGCGGCGTGAGCGAGGCGCCCCTCGACCTCATCATCGTCGGTGCGGGCTTTTCCGGCCTCGCCATGGCGATCCGCGCGCGACAGGCGGGGATCGACCGCCTCCTCGTGCTGGAGAAGGCCGCGGGCATCGGCGGCACGTGGCGGGCGAACACCTATCCGGGTGCGGCCTGCGACGTGCCCTCGCAGCTCTACTCCCTTTCCTTCGCCCCGAAATCCGACTGGTCGCGCCTGTTCGCGCCCCAGGCCGAGATCAAGAGCTATCTCGAAGGGCTCGTCGCCGGGCACGGCCTCGCGCCGTTCCTGCGCCTGGAGACCCGCGTGGAGCGCGCCGTGTTCGACGCGGCGGCGGGCCTGTGGCGGGTCGAGACCGACAAGGGGACGCTCTCGGCCCGGGTGCTGGTGGGGGCGATGGGCGCCCTGCATCACCCGTCCGTGCCCCGCATCCCCGGCCTGGACGGCTTCTCCGGCACCGCCTTCCACTCCGCGGCCTGGGATCACGCCTGCGACCTGAGGGCCAAGCGCGTCGGCGTGATCGGTACAGGGGCGAGTGCGGTGCAGTTCGTGCCGGAGATCGTCGGCCGCGTCGCCCACCTCACCCAGTTCCAGCGCTCGGCCCCCTGGATCCTGCCCCGCGGCGACCGCCTCGTCGGAGACGCGCGCCGACGCCTCATGCGGCTCGGCCCCCTGCGCCGGCTCTACCGCGCCTCGCTGTTCTGGCGCCGCGAGGTCGCGGCGCTCGCCGGCTTCACCCGCGTCTCGCGCGTGACCGCCCTGGCTGAGGGACTGGCCCGCCGGCACCTCGCCGCCTCGGTCTCCGACCCGGAGTTGCGCAGGAAGCTGACGCCCGATTACCGCCTCGGCTGCAAGCGGGTGCTGCTCTCCGACGCGTACTATCCCGCCCTCGCCCGTCCCCATGCGAGCCTCGTCACCGCGCCGATCCGCGCGGTGCTGCCCCACGGCATCGTCACCGCGGACGGCGCCGAGCATCCGCTCGACGTGCTGATCTTCGCCACCGGCTTCTCCCCCGGCGGCAGCCTGCTGCGCACCGAGGTGATCGGGCGCGACGGCGTGAGCCTGCTGCAGGCGTGGAAGGACGGCGCCGATGCGTTCCGGGGCGTCTCGGTCGCGGGCTTCCCGAACTTCTTCCTGCTGCTCGGCCCCAATACCGGGCTCGGCCACAACTCGGTCCTGCTGATGGTCGAGGCCCAGGTCGCCCACGTGCTCGACGCGCTGCAGCGCCTGCGGGGCCATCCCGGCGGTGTGCTGGAGGTGCGCCCGCAGGCGCAGGCGCGCTTCCGCGCCGAGGTCGATGCGCGGATGCGGGACAGCATCTGGACGCGCGGCGGCTGCGGCAGCTGGTATCTCGACCGCGCGGGCCGCAACCGCACCCTCTGGCCCGGCAGCGTGGGCGATTATGTCCGCGGGACTGCGCGGCTGCGGGCGGAAGACTACGACTTCGTCGGTTCTCCAGGGCTCCGCCCTGCCCCTGCGAAAGGGCCCGCCCTTTCGAAACCCTGACTATCCCGCCTTATCCCGCTTGCGCTCGACCTCCAGGCGCACGCCCCGGCCGGCCAGAAGAATCTCCGCGAGAAAGGCCAGGATCGCCAGGATGGTGCAGACGAGCGCAAGGCCGAAGCAGGCGAACAGCACGGAGGCCGCCGACGCGTCCCGGAGCGCGCCGACGAACAGGGTCAGCACGGCGGCCCCCGTCATCACGCCGCCCAAGCTCGCCAGCACCACGGCGAGGTCGAGCAGGAGCGAGCGCCGACGCAGATAGGCGAGGCGCCGGTCGAGCGTCGCCCGCGCCTCCCCGTCCGCGCCGGGCAGGGTGGCCGAGAGGGCATCGACCTTGTCGGCGACGCGGCCGAGGCGCGTCGAGAACACGTTGAGCAGGGTCGCCAGCGCCGAGAGCAGGAAGGCGGGGGCGAGCGCCACCTGGATGATGTGGGCGATGCTGTCGGGATCGCCCGGCGCGGTCTGGAACATGCCGTCGGGCTCGCCTCAGGCCCTGCGGGCGCGCCGCCGCTCGCGGAAGATCAGGGCGAGGTTGCGCAGGTAGATGAAGGTGGAGAGCCCCTGCCCGATGATGATCACCGGCTCCCGGCGCACGAAGCCGTAGACCAGGGTCATCAGCCCGCCCGCGATCGACAGGAACCAGAACGAGAGCGGCATCACGCTCTTGCCCGCCCGCTCGCTGGCGATCCACTGCAGGATGAAGCGTGAGCCGAAGACGAGCTGGGCGGCGATGCCGAACACCAGCCAGAAATCGAAGCGGGTGACGAACACGTCGTAGAAATAGGCCGGGAGGTCCTCGGCGAGCTGGATCAGCATGGGGTCACCGGGTCTCGCTCTGCGGCACGTCCTCGGCCCGCGGGGCCGGGCGCCGCCGCCGGATCAGCCACCAGACTCCGGCAAGATCGAGGATGCCGACCCAGAGGCGGTCGAACATCCCGTAATTCGAGCGGCCGGTGAAGCGCGGCCGGTCGACGACGTCGCGGTGGACCACGCCGAACCCCTCGCGGGTGACAAGCGCCGGCATGAAGCGGTGGAGCGCGTCGAAATAGGGCAGCGCGAGGTAGACCTCGCGGCGGAACACCTTGAGCCCGCAGCCGGTGTCGCGGGTGGCATCCTTCAGGATTTTTCCGCGCACGCCGTTGGCGATCCGGGACTGGAACTGCTTCCACGCGCCCTTGCGGCCGATCCGCTGGCCCTGCGCCAGGCCGACGCCCGCGCCGCCCTGGTCGAGAGCGGCGAAGAGCACGGGGATGAAGGACGGGTCGTTCTGGCCGTCGCCGTCGAGCGTCGCGATGACGGGGGCGCGGGCGCGCAGCACGCCGCTGCGCACCGCCGCGCTCTGGCCGCCGCTGCGATCATGGCGCACCACACGAAGCCACGGGTGCTTCGCTTGCAGGCCCCGGAGGGTGGCCAGCGTCGTGTCGGTCGAGCCGTCATCGACGTAGATGACCTCGAACGGCGCGAGGTTGTGGCAGGCATGGCCGATCTCGGCCACCAGGGCCGCGATGTTGCCGGCCTCGTTCTTCACCGGCACCACCACGCTGAGGCGCGGCGGCTCGGTTTCGCTGATCATGCTCATGGTGTGGCGCCCGGCAGCGCGGCGTAGGCGGAGACCCCGACCGGCTTGCCGCCGTTGATGTTGAAGCCCGTGACCCGGCCGGCGGGGCTGAGCGGCTGTCCACCTTCCGCGGCGGCGAATTCAGCCGCGAACCGGTCCTCGACCAGCACGAGGCGGCAGCCTCCTTCACGGAGGAAGGCGGCGGCCTCCGCGCCGGAATTCAGCATGGCCAGATCCGTGCCGATGGTGAAGACGAGGCTCGGCTCGCGAAGACCCAGGCTCGCCACAAGCGGCGCCGCGCAGGGCAGGGCGTCGCGGATCGCGGCGAGCCGCGGCGAGACCTTGAGGCTCTGAAGCACCGGCTGGGTCAGGCCGAACACGCCCCCCGACAGCAGCACCGAGGCGGCGACGCCGAGGGCGAGAGCCCCCTCTCTGGCGCCCTCCCCGGCCCCCTGCCCGGCCCTCTGCCCGGCCCTCTGCCCGGCCCCTTGAGCGAAGGCGGCCCAGGCGAGGATCGCGAGGCCGCAGGCGGCGAGGAGAAGCGGCAGGGCGGCGAGCGGCAGGGCGTGGTCGAGCCGCCAAGCGGCGAGGCTCAGGCCGAGCGTGAGCCCGACCGGGATCAGCACCACGAGGCCGGCCACCCAGCGCGCGCCCGGGCGGCGCGGATCGAGCGCGCCGCGCGTGAGCGCCAGCACGGTGAGGATCGCCACCGCCGGCATCAGGGGCAGGACGTAGTGCGGCAGCTTGGTCGGCACCGCCTCGAAGATCAGCCACATCGGCACGATCCAGGCCAGCAGCAGCGCCACCGCCTCCTCTCCCCGCTGCCTCCAGGCGAAGGGAATGGCGAGGGCGGCGAAGGCCGCGCCCGGCCAGAAGGTGGCGAAGAAGGCGAGCGCGTAGGCGCCGGGCGGGCCCCAGTGCTTCTCGGCGCCGGTGCCGACCTTGCCGAGCATGTCGCGCCCCACCGCCTCGCCGAAGAAGGCGCCGCCGCTCTTCCAGGCGATCGCCAGGAACCACGGCGCCACGACGGCGAGGGTGAGGAGAAGCCCTAAGCGCGGGCGCAGGTCGAGGAGCCAGCGGGCCGAGCCCTCGCGCAGGCACAGGACCAGGGCGGTGAGGCCGGCAAACAGCGGCACCATCGGCCCCTTCACGAGGATGCCGAGGGCGATGCCGAGCCAGAAGACCAGAGCCGTTCCGAGAGAGGCCGGGCCGCGCCGCCGCTCCAGCCGGGCGCGCCCGAGCCAGGCGCGGGCGAGCGCGCCGAAGGCGGCGACCGAGCAGGCGGTGAGCAGCGCGTCGGTCTTGGCGAGCCGCGCTTCCGCCGAGAGCATGATGCAGGCGGAAAACAAAGCCGCAGCGAGCAGCGCCCGGCGCCGGTCGAGCAGGGCGAGAGCGGCCCAGTAGGTCAGGAGGATCGCCGCCAGCGCGCCGACGAGCGAGGGGATCCGGTAGAGCCCGATCTGCGTGCGGGCGCGCGGCACGCCGAGCGCCTCGCCGGCCGCGACCGCGGCGGCCTGCGCCCAGTAGATGCCGACCGGCTTCTTGTGGCGCGCCTCCGCCTGGAAGCGGATATCGACGAGGTCGCCCGTCTCCAGCATCTGCTTGGAGGCCTGCGCGAAGCGCGGCTCGTCCCGGTCCATCGGTTGGAGCGAGGCAAGGCCCGGCAGAAAGCTCGCGAGGCCGATCAGCAGGAGCAGCAGGCAGGCCCGGACATGGCTCGCCGCACCGAAGCCCAGCACCCGGTCCGCGAGCGTCACGGCACCGCCGAGCGGTCGAGAAAGGTCCATGCGCACGGGCGCGGACGGACCGGCACTGAGGCTCGTCATCGGCGGAGGCTGCCCGCTTTCGGCACGGTCTGGCTCGGGCGGGAGGAAACGGGCATCGGCGGCTCGGGCGAGCGGAACGTTCGGGCCGGCGGCGGCCCGCATCCGGCCGGGGCGCCGTGTCGGTGATCCCGCCGGGATTGTCAAATGCGGTGGAGCAAGGCGCGGCAAAGCTTCGCCGGGTGCGGGCCTTCCCGCAAAAAGCAACGCAACCATGCACCCGGCGGGTAGCCGGGCCGGGAGGGCGACCCTATATGCCTCTCCATGGCAAACAACAGCGCAAATCCCTACACCCTCGAAATCGAAGCCTGCGAGCGCCCGGCTGGGCACTTCACCTGGGCCATCCGCCGGAACGGCAAGCTCTTCCAGCGCGCGGATCGCGTGCAGACCACGGAAGAGGCCGCCGAGCGCAGCGGGCTCGCCGCCCTGGAGAAGCTCCTCAGCGGCCGGGAGCGTTGATCGGCCCCTTTCAGCCGTTTTCGCCCCAAATCCCTCGAACCTGACCGAACAAGGCTCCCGGGCACGCGCCCGCGGGGCCTTTTCTCTGTCGTCTCCTCTGCAGAGCTCCGCTAGTCTGCCCCCAAACGGGAGGCGGGACCATGGCGCGCGCGACGATCTACGACCGGGATCTCGACCGGAATCCGGCCAACTATCAACCGCTCACGCCGCTGACCTATCTCGACCGCGCCGCCCGTACCTTCCCGGACCAAGTGGCGGTGATCCACGGCCCGCTGCGCCGCTCCTACGCCGAGCTCTACGCCCGCTGCCGCCGCCTGGCCTCGGCCCTGGCCGCCCGCGGCATCGGCCGCGGCGACACGGTGGCGGTGCTGCTCGCCAACACGCCCGCGATGATCGAGTGCCACTACGGCGTGCCGATGACGGGGGCGGTGCTCAACACCCTCAACACCCGTCTCGACGCGGCGGCGCTGGCCTTCTGCCTCGACCACGGCGAGGCCAAGCTCTTCATCGTCGATCGCGAGTTCGCGAAGATCGGCCGCGAGGCGCTCGACCGGGCCGGCGTCTCGCCCCTCGTCATCGCTTACGACGACCCGGAATTTTCCGGCGAGGGCGGTCCCTTGGGCGAGGCCGGCGACTATGAAACATTCCTCGCCGCGGGCGATCCCGATTTCGACTGGGCGATGCCGGACGACGAGTGGGACGCGATCTCGCTGAACTACACCTCCGGCACCACGGGCGATCCGAAGGGGGTGGTCTACCACCACCGCGGCGCGGCCCTGCTCTCGCTCGGCAACGTCATCACCGCCGGGCTGCCGCAGCACGCGGTCTATCTCTGGACCCTGCCGATGTTCCACTGCAACGGCTGGTGCTTCCCCTGGACGCTGTCGATCGTCGCCGGCACCCATGTCTGCCTCAGGCAGGTGCGGGCGCCGGCGATGTACGCGGCCTTGGCCGAGCACGGCGTCACCCACCTGTCGGGGGCACCCATCGTGATGTCGACGCTCCTGAACGCCCCCGAGGACCAGAAGCGCCCCCTGCCCCACCGCGTCCACTTCCTCACCGCCGCCGCGCCGCCGCCCGAGGCGGTGCTCGCCGCCATGGGCGAGGCCGGCTTCAACGTCACCCATCTCTACGGTCTGACCGAGACCTACGGTCCGGCGGTGGTGAATGCCTGGCACGAAGAGTGGGACGCGCTCGCCCCCGACGAGCGGGCGAAGAAGAAGGCCCGCCAGGGCGTGCGCTACCCTGTGCTGGAAGAGTTGGATGTGCGCGATCCCGAGACGATGGAATCACTGCCCGCCGACGGGACAAGTCTCGGCGAGGTGATGTTCCGCGGCAACGTGGTGATGCGCGGCTACCTCAAGAACCCGGCCTCGACGCAGGCCGCCTTCAAGGGCGGCTGGTTCCGCTCCGGCGATCTCGGGGTGAAGCACCCCGACGGCTACATCCAGCTCAAGGACCGCTCGAAGGACATCATCATCTCAGGCGGCGAGAACATCTCCTCGATCGAGGTCGAGGACGCGCTGTTCAAACACCCCTCGGTCGCCGCCGCCGCGGTCGTCGCCAAGCCGGACGCGAAGTGGGGTGAGACGCCCTGCGCCTTCATCGAGCTGAAGGAGGGGCGGGAGGCGACCTCCGAGGAACTGGTCGCGTGGTGCCGCGAGCGGCTCGCCCCCTACAAGCTGCCGCGCCACGTGGTGTTCGGCGAATTGCCCAAGACCTCGACGGGCAAGGTGCAGAAGTTCGTGCTGCGGGAGAAGGCGCGGGAGGCGTGAGGGTTGCGCTTCACCCCAAGCCCAATTGCTGCGCGGCGTTCATGATCGCGGTCATGCGGTAGGGCTTCATCACCAGCACGCTCGCACTCACCTGCCGCGGCTGCTCGGCACTGTAGCCGGTCACGTAGATCACCGGCAGCGCCGGGTGGAGGGCGCGGGCGCGCTCGGCGAGATCCCAGCCGTCGAGCTGGCCCGGCAGGCGGATGTCGGTGAACAGGAGATCGACCCGCTCCGCGCCCTGGAGCAGGCCGTAGGCCTCCTCCGCGGTGCCGGCGCTGAGCACGGCGAAGCCGGCATCCTCGAACTCCATGATCACGGCGTTGAGCAGCATCTCCTCGTCCTCGACGACGAGCACCGTCCGCTTGTCGGCCATCCCTCCCCCTCTGCTCCTCTCGTGATCCTTCGACGGGTCCCGCGCTTCGGCGGCGCGGCGGCACAGGACGCGCCGGCACCTCAACTCGCAACGGGGACCGGTGGTCGCAGCGGCGCGACGAAGCCCGGCCCGGAGGCTGGGGCTGTCGAGGCTGGAGCCGGGCGCGCCGCAATCGGGCCCCGCCCGGCGGGCGCCTGCGACGGAAAGGCCAGGCGCACCGTGGTGCCGGGCCGCTCGCGGCGCACGAAGGCGGCGCTGCCGCCCGATTGCTGCGCGAAGCCGAAGACCTGGCTGAGCCCCAGGCCGGTCCCCTGCCCCAGCGGCTTCGTGGTGAAGAACGGCTCGAAGGCCCGCACCTCGATCTCCGGCGCCATGCCGATCCCGGTGTCGGACACCTCGACGGCCAAGCCGTCGCCCTCGGGCAGCGGCCGGGTGGCGAGGGTGAGCGTGCCCCCCTCCGGCATCGCGTCGCGGGCATTGACGGCGAGGTTGAGGAGCGCGTTCTCCAGCTGGTTCGGATCGATGTTCACCCGCGGCAGGTCCGGGGCGAAGTCGGTCTCCAGCCGGATCCGCGGGCCGATCGTGCCGCGGACGAACTCGGCGAACGAGGCGATCTGCGCGTTGACGTCGGTGCTGACCGGCGAGAGCGGCTGGCGCCGGGCGAAGGCCAGCAGCTTGTGCGTCATCGTCGCCGCCCGCTCGGCGCCCTTCACCGCGTCGTCCAGGCGCCGGCGCAGGGGGCTGTCCGGGGCCAAGCCGCGCTCGACCCGGTCGAGATTGAGCAGCACCACGTTGAGCAGGTTGTTGAAGTCGTGGGCCACGCCCCCGGTGAGCTGGCCGATCGCCTCCATCTTCTGGCTCTGACGCAGCGCCTCCTCGGCGCGCGCGCGCTCGGCATTGGCAGCCTCCAGCGCGGCGAGCGCCGCATCGCGCTCGGCGATCCGCGCCTCGAGCGCCTCGTTGGCCTGCCGGAGCTGGGTGGGCGACGGCAGCGTCAGCGCCTTCGGCATCAGCACCCAGAGCGCCACCGCCGTGCCGATCGAGGCCAGGCCGGTGAGGAGCTTGACCGCCGCCTCCAGCCCGTAATCCGGCACCCAGAGCGTCCAGATCGCCATGAGATGCGTGGCGCCGCAGGCGGTGATGAACACCGCAAACGACCAGAACATCCAACCGAACACCACGTCGCGGCGGCGGGACACGAAATAGGCGAGCCCGACGGGAATCGAGAAATAGGCGAAGGCGATCAGGCTATCCGAGACGACGTGGGTCCAGATCAGCTCCGGGCGCCAGAGCAGGCAGATGCCGTGGGGCGAGAGGTTCTCGACTTCCCACAGCCGCCGCAGAAGTTCGAGCATCGCTCCGGTCCCCGGCTCCTCTACGCAGGATCCTACAGGCCGCGCAGGCGCAAGCTAGACAGAATCGGGTTCTCCGGCGGATGCGGCCTCCCCTCGCGCCGATTCTCTACGCGAGACGCGGGCGGCGACCAAACATTAAGTCTTGCTTAACCCTATTCGCGCATCACCGGGGATGGTCTTCGAGGGCAGGCTCGCGTGTCGGCGCAACGGGCAATCATGCAGGCTGAGGCGTTGCCGAGAGCCTCGGACGGGACCCCGCCGGATGCCTCGCGCGGGATACCGGCCGACGTTCCGCTGAGGCGGGTCAGCCTCGGCAGCCTGCTCTCCGCCACGGCGCGGCGCCATCCCGAGCGGATCGCGGTGGTCGATCCCGCCGACAAGCCGGACTGGAGCGACCGGCCCGCCATCACGTGGACCTACGCCGCCGCGGCCGAGATCGTGGAGCGCCTCGCCCGCGGCCTGCGGAGCTGGCGCCTGCCGCCGGGAAGCCGCATCGGCCTGTGCCTGCCGGGCTCGGCCGAGAGCGCCCTGGCGATCCTGGCCGTCGAGGCGGCCGGCCATGTCGCCTGCCTGCTGCCGGTCTCCTGGGACGAGGAGCGCCTGCTCGCCGCGGCGCAGAACGTGGCCCTGAGCGCGGTCCTGACCCAGGCCCGCCTCGGCTCGGCAAGACCCGCCGAGCGCCTCTGCGCCGTCGCCGCCCGCTATTTCGGCCTGCGCTACCTCGCCGCCTTCGGTCCCGACGTGCCGGACGGGGTGATCAACCTCGACCGCTTCGTCCTCGACGGCCCCGCCAGAGAACCGGCCGGACCGGTCCCCGCCGCGGCGGGCCTCGTCAGCTTCGTCGGCGGCGATCCCGAACGGCCGGTCTATCGCAGCGGCGAAGCGGTGGTGGCCGCCGCCGCCGCCCACCTCGTGGCGATGCGGGTCGCGCCCACCGAGCGCATCCTCAGCCTGATCGGCCCGCACGACCTGCGCGGCCTCGCCACCGGGCTCGCCGCCGCGCTCGTCGCGGGCGCGACCCTCGAGACGATGCCGCTGTTCGACGGCGCCGCCTTCGCCGCGGCCCTGCGGCGGCCGGGCCCGACGCATCTCGTCGCCCCCGCCTTCATCGAGAAGAACCTCGCCGGCCGCGACCTGCCGGCCGAGCTGCGCTCCATCGCCCTGGTCCACCGGGCCCCCGCCCGCTTTCCCGGCCGCAGCCGCGCCGCGGGCGGACCGCAGGGCCTGCGGGCCGATCTGGTGATCGATACGATCGCCTTCGGCGAGACGGCGCTCCTCTCCGGACGGCGCGGGACCACGAGCGACCTCTCGCTGGTGCTCGGCAAGCTGGAGCGGCTCACCCTTCCCGCCGCCCTGATGTCCCTGCGCCGCGGCCCCGACGGGCGCCTCGCCTTCCGCGGCCAAGCCTGCGCCGTGACGGCACTGCAGCGCGGGAATCAGCAGGCCGTGCCCGGCAATGCGTGGCAGGAGACGCCCTACGCGCCGGTGCTGTTCGCGGGCTTCGCCACCGCGATCGAGGAGGTGGAATCCTCGGACGCCGCTGCGTCACCAGAAATTTTTGCACCTGCGCAATCCGGCCGGTGACGGCCGCGGCCAACGGTGCCCCCTTTTCGAACCCCTGGAAAAAGAGGATATAAAATAAGGGCTTGAAAGACGACTGCATGGGCCGCCGCCGCTCTCCGCCACCTGTGCAGTGCAGTTCATCGGGCCTTCAGCCCGGCGATTCCATGCTCGCCTCATCTGCATGGCCGGCGAACCAATCGTAGCCATGCGGGTTATCCGGGGTGCCCCTTCACACAGGGCGCGACATGGGGTAACGCTGAAGCTTATGGGTGCGCTGCAACAAGTGCTTGTCGTCGACGATGGCCGCCGCGCCGTCGATCGTTCCCTCGCCGCCGACCTTGCGGGGCTCGGCTACGCGAGCGTCACCGCCTCGATCGAGGCGGCAGACGATGTCCTGGCCGTGATCGCCCGTCCCGCGGCGATCCTGCTTCAGCTCTCCAACAGCACCAACCCGCACACCGCCGCACTCGCCGAGCGCCTGCGCGCGCAGATGCGGGCCGGCGGCATCCCGGTGATCGAGATGGACGACGCGGGGCCCCGCCCCGGCGCACCGGTCGATCTCAAGAGCCGTATCGGCCCCTACGTGCTCAACGAGCCGGAGCTGTAGGGCCTTCCCTTAACGGGGCCATGACAGAGGCGGGCCGGGAGCCCGCCTTTTTCGTGTGCATGCCTGTCATCACGGGCTCGGCCGGATGGCGCGAGCGCATTCCGGCGAAGTGGTCACCGGTTCGTCGGAAGAACGCGCGTCAAAACAAAGACCTAGAGGCGCCGGCCTGATGCAGTCAGGTCGGATACGATTCTAGGCGGCAGCGACGATCTCGCTCTCGCGGACGGCGCGCTCCGCCGAACCCGAGCGGATGCGGTAGGAGGGCTCGCCGGTCGGATCGTCGGGCATCAGGCGGACGATCTCGCTGACCGCACCGAAGCCCAGCCGCTCGTCGAGGGGGGAGGATTGGGCGCGGCGGACGCGCTGGCCGAGCTTGAACTTATGCATCATCGGTGTCTCCTCGAATGCCGTCCGCCGAAGCGGGACAAAGCTTCGGCGAAGGAGAGCCCCGCAGGACAACGCGCGGAAGCCAGCCCCGGTCGCGCCTGCGAACGAGACTGGCCCGGCTGCATGTCGGGGCAGGTCCGCGAACCGGGCAGCCCGGTGCGCGGATGAGGGTCGTCAGCGGCGCAGCTTGATCTTGGCCTTGCGGGCGGCGTAGCGGGCGTCCCGCTCCTCCTTCTGCTTGGCCTGGGCGAGACGGGCGCGCTCGGCGGCGGCCTCGATTTCGGCGGCCTTGCGCGCCGCCTCCGCCGCGCGCTCGGCGGCGGCCTCGGCGGCCAGACGCTCGGCCTCGAGGCGCCGCTGCGTCTCACGCTCCTTGGCGCGCTCTTCGCGGGCCACGACGATCGCGCGGCGCTCCGCTTGGCGGGCCTGCACGGCCGGATCGTCGTTGGAGGGGCGGGCGCGGAAGCGGGCGAGCATGGCCTCCCGGGCGGAGGCCGAATCCTGGCGACGGTCGCCGAAGGAGTTTTGTTTGCTGAAGCTCACTGAGTATCCTTGATCGTGCCGGGCTCGAGGGCGAGCCATCGGCCTTAAAAAGCGCAAAGCCGCTCCGAGCGGAGCGGCTTCGATATCTCAGGTTCAGGCGCGGATTACGCGACCTGAAGCTGTCCCGCCGACTGCTTGCCGGAGCGGCGATCGGTTTCCAGCTCGTAGGAGACCTTCTGGCCCTCGGCGAGGCCGCGCAGGCCGGCGCGCTCGACCGCGGAGATGTGAACGAACACGTCCTTCGAGCCGTCCTCAGGCTGGATGAAGCCGAAGCCCTTCTGCTCGTTGAACCACTTGACGGTGCCGGTGCTCATAAAAGGTCCTTGTCCCCGCAGGATGCAGATCGAGAGCCCGTTGCCCTGAGGCAGCGGACATTTCAGTTCACCGATCACGAAGGAAAATGAGAACCGCCCTGCGGAGGCGTCACGGCCCAGAAAATCCGGCCTCGCATCGATCAAACTTATATGCAATTCGATTGAAGCTTTATCAAGGCCGCATTTTATTTTTCGCAATGCAAGAATTGTTGGCAGGTCTTTCGCCATGACCTGCCGCTCGCACTGATTCTTCAGCCCGTAGCGTGCGTTGGCTGCGGCCGTCCCCGGCCCGGCGGCGGAAGCGAGGACGGGCGGCGGCGCGCAAGCCGCTCCCCTCGCCTCCCCTCTCAGGCCGCCTTCTTCGCCCGTTTGGCGATGGTCACGAGCCCGCGCATGATCTGCGTCGTCTCCTTCAGGCGCTTCGGGATGCCGTCGAGTTCGCGGATGAAGACGACGCTCATGTCCGGCCGCACCTTGGCGAAGGAGCCCTGCTCCACGACCATCGCGGCGAGCCCCTGCGGGTTGGCGAAGGACTTGTCGCGGAAGTGGACCACGACGCCCTTCGGGCCCGCCTCCACCTTCTCGACATTCGCCTCGCGGCACAGGATCTTGATGGTCACGATCTTGAGGAGCTGCTCCACCTCGGGCGGCAGCGGGCCGAAACGGTCGATCAGCTCGGCGCCGAAGCTCTCCATCTCGGCGTCGTTCTCGATCGTCGAGAGGCGCCGGTAGAGGCCGAGCCGGACGGTGAGATCCTCGACGTAATCCTCGGGGATCGTGACGGGGGCGCCGAGCGCGATGGTCGGCGACCACGCCTCCTCCACCGGCTCCTCGATGCCGGCCTTGAGCGCGGTGACCGCGTCCTCCAGCATCTGCTGGTAGAGTTCGTAGCCCACTTCCTTGATGTGGCCGGACTGGGCGTCGCCCAGAAGGTTGCCGGCGCCGCGGATGTCGAGGTCGTGGGAGGCCAGCTGGAAGCCGGCGCCCAGCGTGTCGAGGCTCTGCAGCACCTTGAGCCGCTGCTCGGCCTGGGCCGTGAGCTGGCGGTTGGCCGGGGTGGTGAACAGCGCGTAGGCCCGCGCCTTGGAGCGGCCGACGCGCCCGCGCAGCTGGTAGAGCGCGGCCAGTCCGAACATGTCGGCCCGGTGCACGATCAGCGTGTTGGCGGTCGGAATGTCGAGGCCGGACTCGACGATGGTGGTCGAGAGCAGCACGTCGTACTTGCCCTCGTAGAAGGCCGTCATCACGTCCTCGAGCTGCCCCGCCGCCATCTGGCCGTGGGCGACCGCCACCGTGACTTCGGGCATCTCTTGATCGAGGAAGCGCTTGACCTCGGCGAGATCCTCGATGCGGGGCACCACGTAGAACGCTTGGCCGCCGCGGTAGCGCTCGCGCAGCAGCGCCTCGCGGATCAGCAGCGGATCGAACGGTGTCACGAAGGTGCGCACGGCCAGCCGATCCACCGGCGGCGTGGCGATGATCGAGAGTTCGCGCACGCCCGTCATGGCGAGTTGCAGCGTGCGCGGGATCGGCGTTGCCGAGAGCGTCAGCACGTGGACATCCGCCTGGAGCGCCTTCAGCCGCTCCTTGTGGGCCACGCCGAAATGCTGCTCCTCGTCGACGATGATGAGGCCGAGATCCTTGAACGCGACGTTCTTGGCCAGCAGCGCATGGGTGCCGACGACGATATCGACCTTGCCCTCGGCGAGCCCGGCGCGCGTCTGGCGCTGATCGCCGGCGGAGACGAAGCGGGAGAGCTGCGCCACGTTGATCGGCAGGCCCTTAAACCGCTCGGCAAACGTCCGGTAATGCTGGCGCGCGAGAAGCGTCGTCGGCACCACCACCGCCACCTGCTTGCCGGAGATCGCCGCGGCGAACGCGGCGCGGAGCGCCACTTCGGTCTTGCCGAAGCCGACATCGCCGCAGACGAGCCGATCCATCGGCCGCCCCGCATTGAGGTCGTCGAGCACCGCATCGATGGCGTTGGCCTGATCCTCGGTCTCTTGGAAGGCGAAGCGCGCGGCGAATTCTTCGTACAGGCCCTCCGGCGCCTTGAGCGAGGGCGCGGGCTTCACGAAGCGGGCGGCGGCGACCTTGATGAGTTCGCCCGCCATCTCGAGGATGCGGCGCTTCATCTTGGCCTTGCGGGCCTGCCACGCCCCGCCGCCGAGGCGGTCGAGGGCGACCTCCGAGTCTTCCGAGCCGTAGCGGGTCAGAAGCTCGATGTTCTCCACCGGCAGCAGCAGCAGGCCGCCGGCATATTGCAGCTCCAGGCAGTCGTGCGGGGCGCCGGCTGCCGTCACGGTCTTGAGGCCGACGAAGCGGCCGATGCCGTGGTCGGCATGGACCACGAGATCGCCGGGCTGGAGCGCCTGCACCTCCAGGATGATGTCCTGCGGGCGCTTCGACTTGCGCTTCTGGCGCACCAGCCGGTCGCCGAGGATGTCGCCCTCGGCCACGACCGCCAGCTTGTCGAGGGTGAAGCCCGCCTCCAGCCCCCAGACCGCGACCGCCACGTCGGTGCCGCGCTTCAACGCGTTCACGGCGGTGAAGGTGTTGATCTCAATGGGCTTCTTTAGGCCGTGATCGGTCAGAACGCCGCAGAGCCGGTCGCGGGAGCCGTCGGACCAGGATCCCAGGATCACGTGATGCCCGGATGCCTGCAGATCGCGGATATGCGCGACCGCCGCGTCGAACACGCTGGCCGCCTCGTCGGCCCGCTCGGGGGCGAAGTTGCGGCCGGCCTTGGCGCCGCAATCGATCACGGCGCGCTCCTCCGAATCCGGCTGGGCGAAGGGGGTGAGCCGGGCGACCGTGCCGGCCTCGACCTTCCCCTTCCACTCGTTCGGCGTGAGATAGAGCGCGCGCGGCGGCAGCGGCTTGTAGGGCGCGACGCCCGATTGCGGGTTCTTCAGCGCCGCCTCGCGGGCCTGGAAATAGTCCTGGATCAGGGAGAGCCGCTCGGCCGCCGCCTCCTCGACCTGCGGGTCGAACAGCATCGGCACATCGCCGAGATAGTCGAACAGGGTGTCGAGGCCGTCGTAGAACAGCGGCATCCAGTGCTCGAGGCCGGCATAGCGCCGTCCCTCGCTCACCGTCTCGTAGAGCCGGTCGTCGCGGGTCGCCGCGCCGAAGCTCGACAGGTAGCCCTGGCGGAAGCGCCGGATCGTCTCGGTGGTGAGCTGCACCTCGCTCATCGGCACGAGGTCGAGAGAGCGCAAGGACCCCACCGTGCGCTGCGTCTCCGGATCGAAGGCGCGGATCGATTCGAGGGTGTCGCCGAAGAAATCGAGGCGGATCGGGTTCGGCAGGCCGGGCGGCGACAGGTCCAGAATGCCGCCGCGCACGGCGTATTCGCCGGTATCCCGCACCGTCCCCGTGCGCAGGAAGCCGTTGGCCTCGACCCAGGCGACGACCTTGTCCATCGGCACCACGTTGCCGATCGCCGCCGAAAACGTTTCGACCGCGACCCGGGCGCGGGGCGGCACCCGCTGCACCAGGGCGTTCACCGTCGTGCAGAGGATGCGCGGCTTCTCCTCGGACGAGCGCGAGCGGGTCAGCCGCGAGAGCGCGGTCATGCGCTGCGCGGCGATCGCGGCGTTCGGCGAGACGCGATCATAGGGCTGGCAGTCCCAGGCCGGGAAACTCATCGCCTCGATCTCGGGAGCGACGAATTTCAGCGCGTTCTGGAAGGCGTTGGAACGCCCCGAATCGCGGGCGACATGGACCAGCACCGCCGGCCCCTCGAAGGTGCTCGACAGGGCGCGTGCGAGGTCGGCCGCCACCAGCGCGTCGAAGCCGTCGGGCACGGAGGCCAGCGTCGGGCTGTCGCCGCGGCGGATCGCATCGAGCGCCTTGGTCAGCGGCGCCGATTTCGGCAGGGCGAAGCGCGCGGTCTGCGGCTTCGGCGCAGACGGCTTGGATTGGGGCTTGGGTTGGGGCTTGGCCATCGGGCGTAATGTATCAGGGGAAACGGATCGGGACGGAGCGTGGATCACCCTCGATCCAAACCATTCCCCTCATCCTGAGGTGCGGAGCGAAGCGAAGCCTCGAAGTGGGCTCCGGGAATCGCGCGGTTTCTGAAGCCTCCTTCGAGGCCCGCCGACGCGGGCACCTCAGGATGGGGCGAAGAGGAGATAGGGGGCGCCGATCCGCGTTTCAGGAGTGGATCGGCGCGTCGTGCCGGTGGAACGCCTGGAGCCGGCGATAGACGGGCGTGTCGTAGTTCTCCGGCGTCGCGTCCTCGCCGGTGAGCCAGCGGAACAGGTCGCGGTCGGGCACCTCGATCAGCGCCTCGAACTGCGCCAGTTCCTCCTCAGAGAGGTCACCGATCTCGGCATCGGCGAAGCGGCCCATGATCAGGTCCATCTCGCGGATGCCGCGGTGCCAGGCGCGGAACAGCGTGCGGCGGCGGCGCGGGTCGAGATCGGCGCTGGTTCGGGTGGTGCCGGACATGGGCTTTCCCCTGCAATCGTCTGCACAGGCATGTAGAGGGGCGGACGGCTGCGGGCAAACGGCGTCAGCGCGGGGATCCCGCCTCGGCCCGCACCTGCGGCGAAACGTAGTCCGCATCGTGCGCGAAGGGGAGCGGGGCGCCCGTGCGCAGGGCGTCGAGTACCCGCGAGAAGTCGGTCTCGCAGCGGAAGCCCAGCACCCGCTCGGCGCGCGAAGCATCGTAGACGCGGCCGATGCGCCTCGGCAGGTGCCAGCTGCGCCGGGCATAGAGGTCGGGCGCATCGGGAAACAGCCGGGCGATGACGCCCGCCGCGTCCTCTTTCAGGGCCCGCGCGTCCGCGCGCGCGAAGGGGGACGGCGCCGAAAGCACGAAGGTATCGAAGCCGATCTGCGGCGCCCGCTCCAGCGCGACGACATGGGCGCGGGCGGCATCCTCCACGGTGAGGCGGCGGTGCAGGAACTCGTTGGCCTTCCGGTTCTCGCCGGTGAGGTCGCGATGGGTGTCGTCCTCCTCGGGGAAGAAGCGGGCGGTGCGCAGGCTGAGGCAAGCCAGCCCGTGCTCGCGATGGAAGAGCCGGCAGAGATCCTCGGCGGCACGCTTGGTGACGCCGTAGATGTTGCGCGGCGCGAGCGGCCCCGATTCCTCGTCGAGCCAGACCGCGTGGTCGGCGGTCTCGTCGCGGATCGCCTGCGAGATCATCAGCGAGGTCGTGGAGGTGAAGACGAAGCGGTCGTGCCCGGCTCTCACCGCCGCCTCCAGCAGGTTGAGCGTGCCGGTCACGTTCACGTCGATGAAGCGCTGCGCCGGATACCGGGCGATGTCCGGCTTGTGCAGGGCGCCGGCATGGATCACCGCCTCGATGCCCTGCGCGTCGAAGACCCTCGCCACGAGGCCCGCATCGGCCACCGAGCCGATCACCCTCGTTTCGGTGCCGGGCGCCACGTCGAGGCCGATCACGGCATGGCCCGCCGCGCGCAGTTGCGGGGCGAGGAACCGGCCGAGCCAGCCGGAGGAACCGGTGAGAAGCACGCGCATGATGCCATATGCGCAGATGTGGGCGAGGCGTGAAGCGGGGTATACGATGGCTGCGCATCGCTCACGCTTCAGAGGCCCAAGCTTCCGGTCACATGACCTCGGACACCAGCCAGACCCTCTCGCACCGCGCGGAGGCGCCCCCTCCCCGCCCCAGTGGGGATGACGGGCCCGGCCTGCGGCCCAGCATCCTCGACCCGCTCTTCGCCCCCGCCCGCGGCCTGCCCGGCGTCGGGCCGAAGATCGCGCCGCTGATCGAAAAGCTGCTCGGCTCCGAAGAGCGGCCGGCCCGCGTCGCCGACCTGCTGTTCCACCTGCCCCAGAGCGGCGTCGCCCGGCCGCTCTGCGGCTCGATCCGCGACGCGCCGACGGGCGAACCGGTCACGCTGGGCGTCACCGTGGTGGCGCACCGGCCGCCGATGCTGGGTAAGCGCGCCTTCCGGGTCCTGGTGGAGGACGGGACCGGCGACATCAGCCTCGTCTTCTTCGGCATGCCGCGGGGGCGCATCGAGAAGATGCTGCCGATCGGGGCGCATCGCTACGTCTCGGGGCGGATCGACCTGTGGGACGGCACCCGGCAGATGGTGCATCCCTCGCGCATCCTCGACGAGGCGGGGCTTGCCAGCCTTCCGGCGGTCGAGCCGATCTACGGCGCGACCGAGGGGCTGACCTCGCGGGTCATCAGCAAGATCGTCCACGGTGCGCTCGACCGGCTGCCCGTCCTGCCCGAGTGGCAGGATCCGGCCTATCTCGCCCGCAACCGCTTCCCGCCCTTCGCCGAGGCGCTGCGCATCGAGCACCGGCCGGAGGAGGCCCCCCCTCCCCCGGTCGAGGGGCAGGCGCCGCCGGCCAGCCCCGCGCGCAAGCGCCTCGCCTATGACGAGTTGCTCGCCTCGCAGCTCGCACTCGCCCTGGTGCGCGCCCGCCAGCGGCGAAAGGCCGGCCGGGTGAATGCGGGCGACGGCCACCTCAAGGAGCAGGTCGCGGCCGCCCTACCCTTCGCGCTGACCGGAGCCCAGGCGCGGGCGGTCGAAGAAATCCGCGCCGACATGGCCGCCGAGCGGCGGATGCTGCGCCTGCTGCAGGGCGATGTCGGCTCCGGCAAGACGGCGGTGGCGCTGCTCGCCATGGCCTCCGCCGTCGAGGCCGGGCGACAGGCCGCCCTGATGGCGCCGACCGAGATTCTGGCCCGCCAGCACTACGAGCGGCTGGTGCCGCTGGCCGGAGCGATGCGCCTGCGCCTGCTGACCGGCCGCGACCGGGCCGCCGAGCGCCGGGCGACGCTGGCGGATCTGGCGGCGGGCGAGATCGACATCGTGGTCGGCACCCACGCCCTGTTCCAGGAGGCGGTGGCGTTCCGCGACCTCGGCCTCGCGGTGGTGGACGAGCAGCACCGCTTCGGCGTGCACCAGCGCCTCGCGCTCGGTGCCAAGGGCGAGGCGGTGGACATCCTCGTGATGACGGCGACGCCGATCCCGCGCACCCTGGCGCTGACCTTCTTCGGCGACATGGACGTCTCGGTGCTCGACGAGAAGCCGGCCGGGCGCCAGCCGATCAAGACCATCACCGTGCCGGTGGAGCGCATCGACGAGGTGGTGGCGGGGCTGCACCGGGCGCTTCAGGCCGGCGACAGGGTCTACTGGATCTGCCCTCTGGTGGCGGAATCGGAATATGTCGATCTCGCCGCCGCCGCCGAACGGTTCGAGGATCTTCAAAAACATTTCGGCGACGCCGTCGGCCTGATCCACGGCAAGATGCCGGGGCCGGAGAAGGATGCGGCGATGGAGGCGTTTGCCGCCGGCCGCACCCGCGTGCTCGTCTCGACCACGGTGGTGGAGGTCGGCGTCGACGTGCCGGAGGCCACCATCATGGTGATCGAGCATGCCGAGCGCTTCGGGCTGGCCCAGCTCCATCAGCTCCGCGGCCGGGTCGGGCGCGGTTCCAAGGCCTCCTCCTGCCTGCTGCTCTACCGCGGCCCCCTGGGCCAAGTCGCCAAGGCGCGGCTTGAGATGATGCGAGGCAGCGAGGACGGGTTTCGCATTGCCGAGGAGGATCTGCGCCTGCGCGGCGAGGGCGAGGTGCTCGGCACCCGGCAATCCGGCATGGCCGCCTTCCGCCTCGCCCGGCTGGAGAGCGACGGCGACCTGTTGGAGGCCGCTCGCGACGATGCGCGGCTGATCGTCGAGCGCGACCCACGGCTCTCGAGCGAGCGCGGCCGGGCGTTGCGGGTTCTGCTCTACCTGTTCGAGCGCGAGGCGGCGATTCGACTGATCGGGGCCGGCTGAGCGAGGCAATCCGTTCAGGTTGCCGTTCAGGTTCGCGGAAATCTGAACGTCCCGTTCAGGAACCTCCCGACCGGGCAAAAGGCCGAACGCCTGCGGCAACGCTGCGCGACTTGGCAGCGATTCCTCAATAAAATTAGGAGCTTATTGCCTTATTCTCGCGCTTCTGCCGAAGCCTGGTGCGGGCAGAGAAAGCGAAATTACCTTGTATCTGCCCAAATTGCCGCTTAACTGGAGATGAACAAACGGCCTCGTAGACCGGGGTGCCACTGGAAAATAGGAGGATCGCGATGTCGATCGCACCGTTCCAACGCCTGCCGGGTTCCTCCGAGAATTGGGGAGCCGACGCGCTCGCCCTCGAACCCTGGCTCATGCCGATCTCGGATCGCGAGACCCGCGACGAGAGCACGACGGACGCGCTCGTGAGCGCCGTACGGCAATCCTCGCGCCGGTTCTGGATCGCGGCCAACGCGCTGTGCGCGGGCCTCGCCCTGCTGCTGAGCGCCCAGATCGCGGTCGATTGGTCGTCGCCGGTCTCCCGTCCGGTGACCGGGCATCAGGTCGCCGACGCGACGCCGCCGACCATCGCCGTGGAGAAGGCCTCCCTGCACCACTGAGGCTCGCCGAGCCACGGGACGAGCCTCTTTAAGTCTTCAGAGATCAGGGCGTGCCGGTTCCCGGCGCGCCTTTTTCGTGTCCGGGGCCTGCTCGTCGTCCTGCATCTGTGCCTGCCTCAGGGAAGCGGCCATGGCGTGCAGCCCGGCCCGCGGATCCTCCGGCTGGATCACACCCGCCGACATCACGAGCTTGGCCGCGTCGTCCACGCTGATGGCGACCTCCACGATCTCCGCGCGCGGCAGATAAAAGAAGAACCCCGTGGTCGGGTTCGGCGCGCAGGGCAGGAACACGCCGACATAATCCTTGGCCTCGCCCCCCTCCTTGGCGTGGAGCGCGCCCTGCACTTCGTTGGCCGCGGGCGCGGAGAGGAACACCACCGACCACGTTCCCTTCACCGGGAACTCCACGAGCCCGACGGTGCGGAACGAGGTGCCGTTGGCCGAGAACAGCGTCTCGAAGATCTGGCGCAGGCCGCGGTAGAGCCCGGAGATGACCGGCGTGCGGGCGAGCAGCACCTCGCCGAATTCCACCACCGAGCGCCCGACGAGGTTGGCGGTGAGGAAGCCGAGCAGCGTCACCGCGACGAAGGCGATCACGAGGCCGATCCCGGGAATCGAGAACGGCAGGTAATGGTCCGGCAGGTAGCTCGCCGGCACCAGCGGCTTCACCCAGCCGTCGATGAGGGCGATGAACCACCACGTGATGTAGATCGTGATCGCGAGCGGTCCCGCGACGATCACGCCGGTGAGGAAGTAGGTCCGCAGCCGACCGCGGGCGCTGACGCGCGTCTTGGAGGAGGCGGGTTCCGGAGCGTCCGGAATCGGCGAGAGGGTCGGCGCCACGCATGCACCTCGGGGAGGCGGAACGAGCGGGACAGCGGCTTCAGCCCCGCCACCCGGCCCTCCGGGCAGAGACCTAGCCGCTGCGAACGACCGGCTCAAGAGCGGCGGGCGCGGGCATGGGATGAGCGCTGCGACGCGGGATGCCGAGGGATGCCGAGGAATGCGATCAGTGGCGCGCGAGGCAACTTGATCGGGGCCGGCGAAAACTTACCTCGATCCTGCCGATAGCGGCCAAGTTTCAGGGAGAAGACGCGATGCACGTCACCATCGAACAGGCGGAGAAGGCGATCGAGGCCGCCCGTGCCAAGGCGGTCGAACTCGGCACCCAGATGTGCATCGCCGTCGTGGATTCCGGCGGCAACCTGAAGGCGTTCCACCGCATGGACGGCGCCTGGGTCGGCTCCATCGACATCGCCCAGAAGAAGGCCAAGACCTCGGTGTTCTTCGGCATGAAGACCGGGCAGATCGGCTCGCTGTCGCAGCCCGGCGGCTCGCTCTACGGCATCGAGCACTCGAATCAGGGCCTGATCACCTTCCCCGGCGGCATCCCGATCGTGGACGCCGACGGTGAGATGTCCGGCGCCATCGGGGTCAGCGGCTCCTCGGTGGAGAACGACGACGCCGTGGCGCTCGCGGGCGCCAGCGCCATCGGCGACACCGAGCTGCCCGACCACCCCTGGCGCACCTGAGTTTTGCGAGCGCACCGATCCGGGTGATCGATTCCCGGATCGGTGCGGCCCTCTCGGGACTGCAAAGGGCAAGAACCCGGGCGATCGTCTGGCCGTCTCACCTTCGGTGTTCGCGACCGGGCCGTCGTCGCGTTTGCACGCGCCTTGCAGGCCGGTGCGGCAGCGATCGAGCATCCGGGGCGAGCCGAGGAATGGATGGACATGTCCGCAGAGCCGCGTCGGGCACGCATTGGCGCACGCAGGAGATGTTCCTCATCCAGGAGGTGATGAACCTGATCGGAAAGGGCCTGCGCCTCGATCAGGTCGCCCGTGAGATGCTGCATCTCCTGTCCGAGATCGTCGGGCTGAACCGCGGGCGCATCGTCCTCAAAGATCCCGAGGGTGAGGGATATCGCATCGCCCATTCGTACGGGCTGACCCGCGAGGAGGCGGCGCGCGGCCGCTACGCGCCCGGCGAGGGCATCACCGGGCGCGTCATCCAGGACGGCCACCTCATCATCGTGCAGGACATCGACAAGGACCCGACGTTCCTCGGGCGCGCCGTGGCGCGGGCGCAGCTGCCCCGCGGCGCCGTCTCGTTCCTGGCGCTGCCGATCCGGGTCGATCACCGCACCGTCGGCGCCATTGCCTGCCACCGCATCCGGCACCGGGAGCGGGCGCTCTCGGACGATCTCACCATCCTGCGCATCATCGCCACCATGGTCAGCCAGTTGCTGACCCTGAGCGAACGGGTCGAGCGCAAGACGCGGGCGCTCGAAGAGCACAACGACATGCTGGCGCGGGAGCTGCGCCTCAAGCGCGCCCGCTACGGCATCATCGGCACCTCGCCCGCACTGCTGCGCGCCCTCACCCAGGTCGAGAAGGTCGCGAATGCCACCGCGAGCGTGCTGCTTCTCGGCGAGTCCGGAACCGGCAAGGAACTCTTCGCCCGCGCCCTCCATCTCGCGAGTCCCCGGCGCGACCGGCCGTTCATCAAGGTCAATTGCGCGGCGATCCCCGACAGCCTGTTCGAATCCGAGCTGTTCGGACACGAGCGCGGCGCCTTCACCGGTGCGGTCGAGGCGCGGGCCGGCTGGTTCGAGCAGGCGAGCGGCGGCACGATCTTCCTCGACGAGATCGGCGAGATGCCGGCGATTCTCCAGACCAAGCTGTTGCGCACCCTGCAGGAGGGCACCGTCGTGCGGCTGGGCGGCACCCGCGAGATCCGGGTCGACATGCGTCTCGTCGCCGCGACGAACCGCGACCTCGCCGCCGAGGTCATCCACGGGCGCTTCCGGGAGGATCTGTTCTACCGCCTCAACGTCGTGCCGATCACCCTGCCGCCGCTGGCCGAGCGGCGCAGCGACATCCCCGATCTGGTGCTGCATTTCCTTACGCAGGCGAACCAGAGCAACCAGCGCAACGTCAACCTGACGCAAGCGGCGGTTGCCCATCTCGCCCGGCAGCCCTGGCCGGGCAACATCCGCCAGCTCGCCAACTTCATCGAGCGACTGGTGCTGCTGGGGAGCGAGGGGGTCCTCGATGTCGAGGACGTGCGCCCGATGCTCGAAGGCGCCCTCGTCACGGCGCCGGCCGCTCTTGCGACGAGCCCTTATCCGGCGCCGGAACGGGAAGCGGCTTTGCGGGCGATCGGCACCGTGCGGCCCTACCTGCCCGCCGATTCCCACGGGCACGCGGAGCTGCGCATGGCCCTGAGCCAGGCCGGCGGCAACAAGACCCGTGCGGCGCAGCGACTCGGGCTGACCGAGCGGCAGTTCTCCTATCGCTGGCGCAAGCTTCAACCGACGGCGTGACAGGCTCCGACCAAACCCGACATTGTCGACACAATGTCGACAATCATCGACGCCGCGCGATGGCCTCGTAGGCGAAATCATCAATTAAACCATTGAAAAATATCGTTTTTGTGAAATAGCCGATCGCTCACGCGATCTGGCACCCGCCTTGCGCAAGTCCCTCCGAGCCGGCCCCGACCCATCCGGGGCCCGAGCCCAACAGGAGTTGCCGATGAGCGCGAGCGCCGCCCCCAAAACCATCACCACCTATCTGCGCCCGATCGACCGGGACGGCCTGATGCAGTTCGCCGAGAAGGGCCGCAGCAATCCCGGCTCACGCGGCACCAACAAGGTCCACACGGTCGTCGAGGGGCAGTACCGCACCCTCAGCTATGTCGGCGACCACCAGCCGGTCGTAGTGGACGAGCCGCTCCACCTGTTCGGCGAGAACACGGCGCCTGCGCCCGGCGAGATCGTGCTCTCGGCGCTCGGCGGCTGCCTCGCCGTCGGCATCACCGCCGTCGCCACGTGGAAGCAGGTGCGCCTCTCGCGCCTCGAACTGCATCTGGAAGGCGACATCGGCAACCCGGCCGCCTGGGGCGCCGGCGGCGCCGAGAAGCAGCCCGCCGAGATGGGCTTCCAGGAGATCCGGGTCGCCGTGACCATCGAGGGGGATGCGAGCCGCGAGGATCTCGACGCCATCGTGCAGCACGCCAACGTCTTCTCGCCGGTCGCCAACTCCCTGCGCAATCCGATCGCCTTCAAGATCGGGCTGGCTGCCTGACGCCCGCGGCGGGGCCGGGCGTGCCCCGCCGTCTTCCCCATCCTCGAGGAGACTGCACGATGCCGAGCGCCCTCGCTCTCCGGCCGGCGGACGATCGTATGGCGGCCGCGCCGGATCATCCCGACTGGACCCCCGATTGGACCGACGCGGCCGTCCTCGCCGCCACCCAGGCCATCGCCGAAGGCCCCTTGAGCGCGGCGGCGGCCGGGATCGACCGCGGCGCCTACCCGCTCGACCTCCTCGGACGGCTCGGGGACGCCGGGGCGCTCGGCGTCCATCTCGACCGCCACGGCGCCCGCCTCGGCCTGTCGATCGCCGCCATGCAGGCCGCGAGCCGAGCCTGCGGCGCCACCGGCTTCCTGATGTGGTGCCACGACGTCTGCGGCCTCTACCTGGAGCAATCGGGCAATCCGGCGCTCTCCGGCGCGGTGCTCGACGCCCACGCCGCGGGGCGGACCTTCGGCGGCACGGCGCTCTCCAATCCGATGAAGGCGTTCGCCGGGATCGAGCCGATCCTGCTGCGCGCCCGCCGCGTCCCCGGCGGCTACCGGGTGAGCGGCATGCTGCCCTGGGTCAGCCATATCGGGCCGGGCCAGTATTGCGGCGCCATCGCGGGCGTGGTCGGGGCCGGCGACACGATCAGCCACGAGATCATGTTCCTGCTGGCCTGCGACCGCGCCGAATTGCGGCCCTGCCCGCATTTCTCCGGCATGGAGGGCACCAGCACCTGGGGCGTGCGCGTGGACGACCTCTTCGTCGGACGCGACGAGATCATCGCCGATCCGGCCCGCCCCCTCATCGGCCGCATCCGCGGCGCCTTCATCCTGCTTCAATGCGGCATGGGGCTGGGCGTCACCGAGGGCAGCCTCGACGCCATGCTGGCGGTCGAGGAGACGCTCGGCCACGTCAACCAGTTCCTCGACGACCGCCCCGACGCCATCGCGGCCGAACTCGCCGAGTTGCGCGCCCGCGTGATGCGCCTCGCCGAGACGCCCTACGACGGCTCGACCGACTACCTGATCGACGTCCTCGACGCCCGCGCCCAGACCTCGGAACTGGCCTTGCGCGCCTCGCAATCGGCGCTGCTGCACCAGGGCGCGCGGGGCTACCTGATGTCGGCCGCGCCCCAGCGCCGCATCCGCGAGGCGCATTTCGTCGCCATCGTCACCCCGGCGATCAAGCATCTGCGCTGGGAGATGGCGCGGCTGTCGCGGGAGACGCTTCCCGCCTCCGAAGGAGGCCGGGCATGAGCGCGTCGGCGCCGAGCGACGGCCTCGGCCCCTGGCAGCAATTCCTCTGCCGGGCCTGCGGCCTGATCTACGACGAGGGCGAGGGCGATCCCGACAGCGGGCTCCCCCCCGGCACGCGATTCGCCGACATCCCCGAGGATTGGGCCTGCCCGATCTGCGGCGTCACCAAGGCCGATTTCGAACCCTATACGCGGCGCGCAACGGTCGCGCCGAGGCCGGTCTCCGTCGCGCCGCAGCGCCGGCCCGGCGTGGTGATCGTCGGCGGCGGCGTCAGCGGATGGAGCGTCGCCGAGGCGATCCGGGCCGAAGACGCGAGCCTGCCGATCACCCTGGTGACGGCCTGCGACGGCGCCCGCTACCACAAGCCCGAACTGTCGGTCGCCTTCGGGCGCGGCCTGGATCCGGAGGCGCTTCGACGCGAAACCGGCCCTGCGGCGGCGGCACGTTTGGGCCTCCGCCTGATGGCCGACACCGTCGCGGTCGGCCTCTCGACGGACCGCCACGCCCTGCGCACCACCCGGGGGACGCTTCCCTACACCCATCTCGTCCTCGCCCACGGCGCCCGCCCGGCGCTGCTGGCCTGCCTCGACCCGGCCCTGTGCTGGCGGGTGAACGACCTCGCCGCGTGGTCCGGGCTGCATGCCGAACTGGCGCGCGGTCCGGGCGCGGTCGCGGTGATCGGCGCCGGCATGGTCGGCTGCGAGTTGGCCGAGGATCTGGCGCGCGCCGGCCACAGCGTCACCCTCATCGGCGCGGACGCGCTGCCGATGCCCGAACTCCTGCCCGAACAGGCCGGGCGGCGCCTCTTGGCGGGCCTCGAGGGCCTCGGGATCCGCTACCGGGGACATAGCCTCGTGCACGGCCTGAGCCGACGGCCGGATGGCACGGTCGCGCTGGCGCTCGCCGACGGCACCAGCCTCTCCGCCGCGACCGTGATCGCCGCGACCGGCCTCGCCACGCCTTCGCGCCTCGTGCGGAGCGCCGGCCTCGCCTTCGACCGCGGCATCGTCGTCGATCCGGTGACCTTACGCACAAGCGGGCCAGACATCTTCGCGCTGGGCGACTGCATCAGTCTCGGCGGACATCCCTGCCGCTTCATCGAGCCGGTCGCCCGCCAAGCCGCGACCATCGCCGGCGCGATCCTGGGCCTCGACCATCCGGGCTACGCCCATGCCGCCCCGGTCATCCGCCTGAAGACCCGCTCGGCGCCGATCGCGCTGCACGGCACGCCCGTCGCCGGGGCGCCCTGGCACGTCGTGGAGGACAGCGCGCAGCGCCTCGCGATGGAGCAGCGGCAGGGCGACGCCGTCACCGCCTGGCTCGCGGCCTGAAGGAGGGCACGATGAATCCTTCGACTCCCGCCGCCGACGCCGCCCTCGAACGGGCGCAGACACAGGTCGAGGCGAGCCTCTCGGGTCAAACCCCGCGCCCTGTCGTCCAAGGCTTCTTCGACGAGCCGACCCACACCGCGACCTTCGTGGTCCACGATCCCATGAGCCGCGCGGCGGCGGTGATCGACTCGGTGCTGGATTTCGACCCTGCCTCCGGCGCCCTCTCCTTCACGGCCGCCGACCGGGTGATCGACTACGTCCGCACCGAGCACCTGACGGTCGCGTGGATCCTCGAAACCCATGTCCACGCCGACCACCTCTCGGCCGCGCCCTATCTCCAGGGCCAGCTCGGCGGCCGGCTCGCCATCGGGCGCGGCATCGTCGGCGTGCAGGAGACCTTCGGCAAGCTGTTCAACGCCGGCACCGCCTTCGCCCGCACCGGCGCCGAGTTCGACCGCCTGTTCGAGGACGGCGATCGCTTCAGCCTCGGCGGCCTCGAGGCGACCGCCCTCCACGTGCCGGGCCATACCCCGGCCGACCTCGCCTACGTCATCGGCGACGCCGCCTTCGTCGGCGACACCCTGTTCATGCCGGATTACGGCACGGCGCGGGCCGACTTCCCCGGAGGCGACGCCCGGCAACTCTTCCGCTCGATCCGACGCCTGCTGTCGCTGCCCGACGCGACGCGGCTGTTCCTCTGCCACGACTACAAGGCGCCCGGCCGCGACCGCTTCGTCACCGAGACCACCGTCGCGGCCCAGCGCGCCGGCAACGTCCATGTCCGCGACGGGACGGCGGAGGACGACTTCGTGGCGATGCGCGAGGCCCGGGACCGGACGCTGGCGGCGCCGCGGCTGATCATGCCGTCGATCCAGGTGAACATGCGCGGCGGCCGTCTGCCGGAGCCGGAAGAGAACGGCACGCGCTACCTCAAGATTCCGCTGACGACGGGCCGGGGCTAAGCCGATGCCGGACCCCGTCCAAATCGCCCTCGGGGCGGCCTCCGGCTCGGTCGTCGGGCTGATCCTGGGGCTTGCCGGCGGCGGCGGCTCGATCCTCGCGATCCCGATGCTGATCCATGTCGTCGGGCTCAGGAACGTCCATGTCGCGGTCGGGACCGGGGCGTTTGCGGTCGCGGCCTGCGCGCTGGTCAACCTCGTCGGCCATCTGCGGGTGGCGCGGGTGCCGTGGCGGGCGGCCGGATGGTTCGGCCTCGCCGGCATCCTCGCAGCCCTACTCGGGGCCGATCTCGGCAAGCAGTTCGACGGGCCGCGGCTCCAGGCTCTGTTCGCCCTGGTCATGCTCGCGGCGGCGGGGATGATGCTCCGGCGCCGGTTCCGGCCCGCCGCGGAGCCGGACGCGCCGCGCGAGAGCGTGCCGAAACTCGTCGGCTTCGGCGGAGCCACCGGGCTGATGTCGGGCTTCTTCGGCATCGGCGGCGGCTTCCTCGTCGTGCCGGGGCTCGTCGCCGCGACCGGGATGCCGCTCGTCAGCGCGGTCGGCTGTTCGCTGGTGGTGATCACCGCTTTCGGCCTCACCACCGGCATCAGCTACGCCCTGTCGCAACTCGTGGACTGGCCCCTCGTCCTCGCCTTCGTCGCGGGCGGGGCCGGCGGCGGCCTCGCCGGATTGCGGCTGCGCTCCGCCTGCGCCGCCCGCAAGGGCCTGCTCGACTCCGTTCTGGCCGGGCTCATCGCCGGCGCCGGTCTCGTGATGCTGGTGCGCTGAGCCTGCCGACAATGTCGACAATCGGTCGACATTGTCGAAGCCCTACGATCCGACAGCCCGACGCCGAATCCAGCAAACCCCTGAACTGAAATCAGAAATAAAAAATTCCAGCCCTTGGCGCGACTGTTGCTGAGAGAGTTTCACCTGCCCTGCCGGAGACCGTGATGGCCCCCTTCGACAATCCCTTCGACGCCAAACGCCGCTTCAGGCGCGGCGGCTGCTCCTGCGGGGCGCACGAGAGCCAGGCTGCGCACGAAGCGGCTCTGCCGGCCGGCGACGCTGCGATCGAGCGGGCGGTCGAGGCGACGATGCTGCGCGCCCTGTTCCCGCACGCGCCCGAGCGCCGCGCCTTCCTCAGGAGCGTGGGGGCCGCGACGGCGGCGGCGGCCGTCAGCCAGTTCCTGCCGACGAAGTTCGTGGCCGAGGCCTTCGCCGAGGCGGGCAAGCCGGAGAAGACCGACCTCAAGGTCGGCTTCATTCCGATCACCTGCGCCACGCCGATCATCATGGCCAAGCCCATGGGCTTTTACGAGAAGCAGGGTCTCAACGTCGATGTGGTGAAGACCGCCGGCTGGGCGGTGGTGCGCGACAAGACCCTGAACAAGGAATACGACGCCGCCCACATGCTGGCGCCGATGCCGCTCGCGATCACTCTGGGTCTCGGCTCGAACCCGGTGCCCTTCGCCGTGCCGGCGATCGAGAACGTCAACGGGCAGGCAATTTGCCTCGCGAATAAGCACAAGGACAACCGAGATCCGAAGAACTGGAAGGGCTTCAAGCTCGCCATCCCGTTCGATTACTCGAACCACAACTATCTGCTACGCTACTACCTCGCCGAGCACGGCATCGATCCCGACACCGACGTGCAGCTCCGCTCGGTCCCGCCGCCCGAGATGGTCGCCAACCTGCGGGCCGACAACATCGACGGCTTCCTCGCTCCCGACAACGTGGTCCAGCGCGCGGTCTACGACGGCGTCGGCTTCATCCACATCCTGTCGAAGGAGATCTGGGACGGGCATCCCTGCTGCTCCTTCTCGGTGGCGCAGGACACGATCCGCGAGATGCCGAACGCCACGGCCGCCCTGCTGCGCGCCATCCTCCAGGCGACCGCCTACGCCTCGAAGACGGAGAACCGGAAGGAGATCGCCGCGGCCATCGCCCCGGCCAACTACCTCAACCAGCCGGTCACGGTGGTCGAGCAGGTCCTCACCGGCACCTATGCCGACGGCCTCGGCAGCGTGAAGAAGGATCCCAAGCGCGTCGCCTTCGACCCCTTCCCCTACGAAAGCTTCGCGATCTGGACCCTGACCCAGATGAAGCGCTGGGGCCAGATCAAGGGCGATGTCGATTACGCGGCGGTGGCCCAACAGGTCTACCGCGCCACCGACGCCGCCAAGCTCATGAAGCAGGACGGGCTCACCCCGCCCGAGGCGACGACCAAGACCTTCGTGGTGATGGGCAAGACCTTCGATCCGGCCAAGCCCGCCGAATACCTCGACTCCTTCAAGATCAAGCGCGCGAGCTGAGCCATGAAAGGCACCCTGCGGCTTCGCGCCGGCATCCTCTCGCTCGCGCTCCTCGCGATGATCCTGCTCGGCTGGCAGGTCGCGGTGAGCGGCACGGCCAGCACCCAAGCCATGGACCCGGAATACGCCGCCCTGATGGGTCAGGCGGCCACCACGGGGAAATCGGCGATGCCGGGGCCGCTCGATGTCGGGGCAACGATCTGGCATCACCTGAAGGACCCGTTCTACGACCGGGGCCCCAACGACAAGGGCATCGGCATCCAGCTCGCCTATTCGATCGGTCGCGTGGCTTTGGGCTACGGCCTCGCGGTTCTGGTCGCGATCCCGGTCGGCTTCCTCATCGGCATGTCGCCGCTGATGAGCCGAGCGCTCGACCCGTACATCCAGATCCTGAAGCCGGTCTCGCCGCTCGCCTGGATGCCGCTCGCTCTCTACACGATCAAGGATTCGAGCCTGTCGGCGATCTTCGTGATCTTCATCTGCTCGGTCTGGCCGATGCTGATCAACACGGTGTTCGGCGTCGCCGGCACCCGCAAGGAATGGCTCAACGTCGCCCGCACCCTGGAGGTCGGCCCGGTCCGCCGCGCCTTCACGGTGATCCTGCCGGCCGCCGCGCCGACGATCCTCACTGGCATGCGCATCTCGATCGGCATCGCGTGGCTCGTCATCGTCGCGGCCGAGATGCTCGTGGGCGGCACCGGCATCGGCTACTTCGTCTGGAACGAGTGGAACAACCTCTCGATCACCAATGTGATCACCTCGATCCTGGTAATCGGCCTCGTCGGCATGGTCCTCGACCAGCTGCTCGCCCGCGCTCAGCGCCTCGTCACCTTCCCAGAATGAGGCGTCCGATGAGCACGCTCCTTCCCTTCGCGCGGCGCGCCGGCCGCCCCGCCCCCGACACCGCCGAGGCCGGGACCCGCCGTATGTCGACGTCCGAAAAGTTCATCTCGATCGAGGGAATCGCCCGGCGCTACCCGGCGCCGTGGGGCAAGAGCACCACGATCTTCAACGACTTGTGGCTGCCAATGCGCCGCGGCGAGTTCGTCTGCATGATCGGCCATTCCGGCTGCGGAAAGACCACGGTGCTCAACATCCTGGCCGGGCTCGACGCGCCCTCGGAGGGCGTCGTCATCGTCGATGGGCAGGCGATCACCGGCACCAGCCTCGACCGCGCCGTGATCTTCCAGGGCCACGCCCTGCTGCCCTGGCGCAGCGTGCTCGGCAACGTCGCCTACGCGGTGTCCTCGCGCTGGCGCAAGGCGAAGCGCGCCGAGATCGAGGCCCGCGCCCGCCGAGCGATCGCAACGGTGGGCCTCGCCGGCTCCGAGCACAAGCGCCCGTCCGAATTGTCCGGCGGCATGAAGCAGCGCGTCGGCATCGCCCGGGCGCTGGCCATCGAGCCGAAGATCCTGCTCATGGACGAGCCGTTCTCGGCGCTCGACGCGCTCACCCGCGGAACGCTGCAGGACGAGGTCCGCCGCATCTGCGTCGAGACCGGGCAGACGGTCTTCATGATCACCCACGACGTCGACGAGGCGATCTATCTCGCCGACCGGATCGTGCTGATGACCAACGGCCCGGAGGCGAAGGTCGCCGAGATCGTCGAGAACCCGCTGCCCAAGGACCGCGACCGCACTCAGCTCCACCACGCGCCGGGCTACTATGCCCTGCGCAACCACCTGATCGACTTCCTCGTGACCCGCTCCCGCACCCTGCGGGACGCGATGCCGGAGGGCTACGACCCGCGCCATCCGCCGGTGGTCCGCCCCTCCCTCAGCGAGGCGGACGCCGCCGCGCTCGCCACCGATCCCCCGGCCCGCCGGGCCTGAGCCCGACGCCCGAGGTCACTGCCTCGACCCCGCTTCCGCCCGGAAGCGGGGAAGGCCCCTCCATGCCCGATCGCACCATGCCCGGTCGCGAGCGGGCGGGGACCGTGCCCGGTCCCCGTGATCACGCTCAGATCGGGATGAGCCGGATGTTGTTGGTGTTGCCGGGGACGTGGAAGGGAATGCCGGCGGCGGCCACCACGACGTCGTTCGGCTTGGCAAAGCCTTCCGCCTGCGCGTAGTGCGCCGCCTTGGCGGTCATCTCCTCGTAGGAATCGACATCCTGCGTGTGAATGCTGTGCGCGCCCCAGAGCAGGCTCAGCCGCCGCGAGGTCGCGAGGTTCGGCGTCAGCGCCAGGATCGGCGGTCGAGGCCGCTTGCGAGCAACCCTTGCGGCGGTCGTGCCGCTCTCGGTGTAGGTGACGATCGCACTGGCGTGGACGGCCTCGGCAAGGGTTGCGGTGGCCGTGGCAACGGCGTGCGGGGCCGTTTCCTCGGTCTCCGGTTCGGAAGCGGCGATGATCGAATAGTAGAGCTTGTGTCCCTCGACCGAGCGGATGATGCGGTCCATCATCGAGACGGCCTCGGCCGGATATTGGCCTGCGGCCGACTCGGCCGAGAGCATGACGGCGTCGGCGCCGTCATAGATGGCCGTCGCCACGTCCGAGGCTTCCGCGCGGGTGGGAGCCGGCGCATTGACCATCGAGTCGAGCATCTGGGTTGCCACGATCACCGGCTTCACAAGATGCCGGCACAGGCGGATCAGCTCCTTCTGGCGGCCCGGCACGTCCTCGTGCGGGATCTCGACGCCGAGGTCGCCGCGGGCAACCATCACGGCATCGGAGAGGCGGACGATGTCCTCGATCCGCTCCAACGCCTGCGGCTTCTCGATCTTCGACATCAGGCCGGCCCGATCGCCGATCAGCGCACGGGCCTCGATGATGTCGGAGGGCTTCTGCACGAAGGAGAGCGCGACCCAGTCGACGCCGAGTTCGAGCCCGAAGGCGAGATCGGCCCGATCCTTCTCGGTCAACGGCGACACATCGAGCAGAGTGCCGGGCAGGTTGACGCCCTTGCGGTTGGAAATCGGGCCGCCGGTCACGACGAGCGCCTCGATCGTTCCTGCGCCCAGGCCGCTCACCCGGACACGGACGCGGCCGTCGTCGATCAACAGTTCCTGGCCGGGCACCACGGCTGCGAAGATCTCGGGATGATGCAGCGGAATGGCGTCCTTGCCGCCGTCCGATTCCTCGAGCACGAAGCGCACGGTCTCGCCGGTCGCCAGTTCCAGGCGTCCCCCCGCAACGGTGCCGATGCGGATCTTGGGACCCTGCAGGTCCTGCAGGATGCCGATCGGCCGGCCCATCTCCTGCTCCAACGCGCGGATCGCGGCGTGGACTCGGGCGTGATCAGCCTGGACGCCGTGGCTGAAATTGAGGCGGAAGGTATCGACGCCGGCCAGGAACAGCGTGCGCAGCATCTCGGGCGTGTTCGATGCTGGGCCGACCGTGGCGACGATCTTGGCGTGGCGGTGACGACGCATGCGCTGGTTCGGCCGTATCGGACCGCCTCTGCAAGAGTGGAATCGGGTGATCGGGATCACCTAGATGATCAGGATCGCGCGGAAGTCGTTGACGTTGGTCAGGGTCGGGCCGGTGATGACGCCGTCGCCCAGGGACTCGAAGAACCCATGGCCGTCGTTGCGATCGAGGCTGTCGGTGAGCGACAGGCCTGCCGCCGCGGCCCGCACCGGGGTTTCGGGGGTCAGCACCGCGCCGGCGATCGCCTCGATCCCGTCGACGCCGTCGGTGTCGCCGGCGATGGCATAGATGCCGGCTTGGCCGCCCAGCGCGACACCCAGCGCCAGGAGGAACTCGACGTTGCGGCCGCCGCGTCCGCTGCCACGCACGGTGACGGTGGTTTCGCCGCCGGACAGCAGCAGGCAGGGTTTGGCGAGGGGAAGTCCGTGGGTGGCGACGCTTCTGGCGATACCGGCCATGACCTGGCCGACCTCACGGGCCTCACCCTCGATCGCGTCCCCCAGGATCAGTGCCGGAACGCCTTCCTGCCGAGCAAGGTCGGCTGCCGCACGGAGCGCCATCAACGGCGTGGCCACCATCCGCACCTCCGGGGTGCCGAGGCGCGGATCGCCGGGTTTGACCGACTCGCCCCGTCCGCTCAGCAGATGCGCCCGCACCGTATCCGGGATCTCGATCCGGTAGCGGTCGAGGATCGTCAGCGCATCGGCACCGGTGGTCGGATCGGCGACGGTGGGCCCCGAGGCGATATCGAGCGGATCATCGCCGGGGGTGTCGGAGATCAGCAGCGTCACGACCCTGGCCGGATGGCAGGCGGCGGCGAGCCGCCCGCCCTTGATCGCGGAGAGATGCCGGCGGACGCAGTTCATCTCACCGATCGACGCGCCGGACTTGAGCAGGCCGCGGTTGACGGCCTGCTTGTCGGCCAGCGTCAGTCCCTCCGCCGGCAGGGACAGCAGCGACGAGCCACCGCCCGAGATCAGACAGAGGACGAGGTCGTCGGGGGTGAGCCCGGCGACCAGATCAAGCACGCGCCGGGCGGCGGCCTCGCCGGCCGCGTCCGGCACGGGATGGGCGGCTTCGACCACCTCGATCCGCGCGGTCGGCGCGCCATGCCCATAACGGGTGACGACGAGCCCGGAGAGTTCTCCTGGCCAAGCCGCCTCGACGGCCCGGGCCATGGACGCCGCTGCCTTGCCGGCGCCGACGACGATGGTGCGTCCCGGCGGCGGACTTGGCAGGTGCTGTGCAAGGCTGACGGCCGGGTCGGCCGCCGCCACGGCGGCTGCGAACAGCCGCCGCAGGAGATCTCCGGGCTCGGTCACCCTCGCCCCCTCACTCGTTGTCGCCCTGGATCGCGGCGATGACCGCGTCGGTGACTTGGCGGGTCGTCGCCTTGCCGCCGAGGTCGGGCGTGTGCAGGCTCGGGTCGGCGGTGACACGCTCGACCGCGCGCATCAGACGATCGGCGGCCGGCTTCTCGCCGAGGTGCTCCAGCATCTGGCAGGCGGTCCAGAAGGTGGCGATCGGGTTGGCGATGCCCTTGCCGGTGATGTCGAAGGCCGAGCCGTGGATCGGCTCGAACATCGACGGGAAGGTGCGCTCCGGGTTGATGTTGGCGGTCGGCGCGATGCCGAGCGAGCCGGCCAGCGCCGCGGCGAGGTCCGAGAGGATGTCGGCGTGCAGGTTGGTGGCGACGATGGTGTCCAGGGTCTCCGGCTTCATCGTCATGCGCATGGTCATGGCGTCGACCAGCATCTTGTCCCAGGTCACGTCGGGGAAGTCCTTCGCCACCTCGGCGGCGATCTCGTCCCACATCACCATGGCGTGACGCTGCGCGTTCGACTTGGTGACCACGGTCAGGAGCTTGCGCGGACGGGACTGGGCCAGCTTGAAGGCGAAGCGGATGATCCGGTCGACGCCCGAGCGCGTCATCATCGAGACATCGGTGGCGACCTCGTTGGCATGGCCCTGGTGGACCCGGCCGCCGACGCCGGCGTACTCGCCCTCCGAGTTCTCGCGCACGATCACCCAGTTCAGCTCCGGACCGCTGACGTGGCGGAGCGGGCTGGTGATGCCCGGCAGGATCCGGGTCGGGCGGACATTGGCGTACTGGTCGAAGGGCTGGCAGATGGCGAGCCGCAGGCCCCACAGGGTGATGTGGTCCGGCACGTCCGGCGCGCCGACCGCGCCGAAGAAGATCGCGTCGTGGTCCTTGATCTGTTCGCGGCCGTCAGCCGGCATCATCACGCCGTGCTTCTTGTAGTAGTCCGAACCCCAGTCGAAGTGGTCGAACTTGAAGTTGAAGCTGCCGTTCTTTTCCGCGAGCGCGTCGAGCACCTCGATGCCGGCGGCGATCACCTCGATGCCGATGCCGTCGGCGGGAATGGCGGCGATGTTGTAGGTCTTCATGGCGCTAGCCTTTCTTACTGCTTGAAGGGTGGGGAAGGATCAGCGCGCAACGGCGCCGGTGGCCTCTGTGCGGCGTCCGGACCGGGCGACGATGAGCGTGACGACGGCCGACAGGACGAGCAGCCCGGAGACGAAGATCAGGCCACCGGTGAAGCTGCCGGTCTGATCCTTGATCCAGCCGATCGCCCAGGGCCCGACGAAGCCGCCGAGGTTGCCGATCGAGTTGATGGTGGCGATGCCGACCGCCGCTGCCTGGCCCGAGAGGAACATGGTCGGCATGGCCCAGAGCGGGGGCTTGGCCGCGCTGATGCCGACGTTGACGAGGCTCAGCGCGGCGATGACCGCGAGGGCCGAGGTCGCACCGCCGGCCAGCATCAGGCCGACCGAGGCGACGAGACAGGCGATGACGACGTGCCAGGTGCGCTCGCCCGTCTTGTCGGAATGACGCGCCCACAGGATCATGGCGATGATCGCGATGGTCGGCGGCACGCCGTTGAGGAAGCCGACCGCCATGGTCGAGAGGCCGAAGCTCTTGATGATCTGCGGCGCCCAGATGCCGAGGGTGTAGAGGCCGGCCGAGGTGCCGAAATAGACCAGCGCGAGTGCCAGCACGCGGGGATCGGCCATGCCGGCCAGGATCCCGTGCTTGGCGGCCACCTGCTTGCGGGCGTGTTCCTCGTTCATCTCCGCCACGAGCCAGTTCCGCTGGTCCTCGGGCAGCCACTTCGCCTTCTCGGGCCGGTCGGTCATGTAGAACAGAACGACGACGCCGAGGATGACGGCCGGGATGGCTTCGATGATGAACATCCATTGCCAGCCGTGCAGGCCCCAGATCCCGTCCATCGCCAGCAGCGCGCTCGAGAGAGGCGAACCGATCACCACGGAGATCGGGGCCGCCGCCATGAAGAGCGAAACGACGCCTGCGCGGTAGCGCGTCGGAAACCAGTAGCTCAAGTACAGAATGATGCCGGGAAAGAAACCCGCCTCGGCTGCGCCGAGCAGGAAGCGCAGGACGTAGAAGCTGTATTCGCCGCTCACGAAAGCAAAGGAGCCTGAGATGATGCCCCAGGTGATCATCACCCGGGCAATCCAGATGCGAGCCCCGACCTTGTCGAGGACGATGTTCGAAGGCACCTCGAACAGGAAGTAACCGAAGAAAAATACGCCGGCCCCAAAGCCGAAAACGGCTGATGAGAAACCGAGATCTTTATTCATCGTCAGCGCGGCGAAGCCGATATTTACGCGATCGATGAAGGCAATGAAGTAGAGCAGACAGATGAAGGGGACCAAGCGCCATGAGACTCGGCGCATGGTCGCTCGCTCAAGCGAGTCAGCCATCGTTTCCTCCTGTTGCCGGAGCGCTCCATTGACTCTTGAGCACCATCTTCCATGCAAGCATGAATGTGGTTAGGAGGCTGCAATTGCGATGTCAACCCTCGCTCCGCAACTGGTATGGAAGGTATTGGCGTGTTGTATCGTAGGAGGCGTAAAGTGAGGCGGGTCAGCCCTGCGAGGGACAGTGTCGACGAGGGAACGGAGCGGAAAAGCTCACTCGTCGACGACGCCTATGAGGCCATGCGAACGGCCATCCGCGACTCGACCTTTGCGCCGGGCTATCAGGCCTCGGAGCAGGAGATCGCCAATCGGCTCGGCATGAGCCGCACCCCGGTTCATGAGGCTGTGATCCGCCTGCAGGCGGAAGGCTTGGTGGAGGTCCTGCCGCGCAAGGGGATCCTGATCGTGGCCCTGTCGCCGGATGACCTGCGCGAGATCTACGATGTCGTCATCGCGATCGAAGGGCGCGCCGCTGAACTCATCGCAGCGCTGCCTCAGGCCGAGCGTACCGCTAACGTGAAGATCCTCGATGGCTGGACCGATGAAATGGCCGCGGCCGAGAAGCGCAATGATCTCCAGGCCTGGGGCAACGCCGACAGCGCCTTCCATACGGCGCTGATCCAGGGGGCGAATAACAGCCGGATGTCCCGCATCATTCAGACCGTCAACGATCAGTCGCATCGCCTGCGCATGCTGACTCTGAACCTGCGCCGGGGGCTCGATGCATCGGTTGCGGAACACCGGCGCATCGCTCAGTCCATCCGCTTCGGCAATCCGGCGGATGCAGCCGATGCCGCACGGCAACATCGGATCCGGGCACGCGATGAACTCTTGCCGCTGCTTGCCCGCTACGGCCTAAAGCATCTCTAGTGTGGATTATCCGCTTCCGGAAGGGCGCTGTCTCGGCCCTGCAGCGCCCAAGCCGATGTTCAGCGGAACGTCAAAACGCGCTGATAGTGATCAACCCAGGGGCCGAGCATCTTCGCAACCTTCAGCTTGAAAGATTGCGACTTCGCCGGCTTCGAAAGCGCCGCATCGGCCATTGATCGTCTCCTTGAGAAACGGACGGATGCAGGTGCTCCGCCGTCCACATTCGACCCATCATTCTGCCGCATGTTGCGCTGCAGCAATCGGCTTTGCAGATCCTCTGCCATGCGTTCAGCTCATGAAGCGCTTAAGGTTTTCGTTAGGACCTCTCGTCGCCTGCACGGATTGAGAATTCTGGCGCGTCCTCGTTTTCAAGTCCTCGCCGCAACGCTCGATCGGCTCCAACGACAACAGGCTAGCTCGACGAAGCTGGGAGTGGCGTTCCGCGGTCGCGGATGGAAAAACGGCGGCTCGCGCTCGGTGTCAGGTCGATGCGATGGTCATGGTACCGGAGCAGGGTGGAGCGATGACCGATCGACACGATCGTCGTCTCGGGCAACCGCGCGCGGAGCATCTCGTAGAGATGGGCCTCGCTTGGCTCGTCGAGCGCCGCCGTCGCCTCGTCGAGGAAGAGCCAAGCGGGCTGGGCCAGAATGGCACGCGCCATCGCGAGCCGCTGCTGCTCACCGCCGGAGAGGCACCGGTCCCAGGCGTCAACCTCGTCGAGACAATCGGCGAGGTGAAATAGCTGGGTGGCGACAAGCACCTCACGGATCGCCGCGTCGGAGAACCGTCCGGCGGTGTTCGGATAGACCACCGCGCTGCGCAGAGAACCGAGCGGAAGGTAGGGACGCTGCGGCAGCAGCATGGCCGATTGGTCCGGCGGCACGTCGATCCGACCCTGGCCGAAGGGCCAGATCCCGGCCATCGCCCGAAACAGGGTCGACTTGCCTGAACCCGAGGGGCCGGTCACCAACGTGGCGCGCCCCTTCGGTAGGGTTAGGGAGCCGATCCGCACGATCTCACGGCCGTCCGGCAAGCTTAAGACCAGATCCCGCACGGTGACGTCGTCGCGGGTGTCGTTGCCGTATACGAGGCCATGACCGCCCCTTCCAAGGGACTCGGCCCGGGTCATCGCATGATCGAACGAGGCGAGACGATCTGTGTTCGCCTTGTAGGCCGCGATCACGTCGTAGGATTGGATGAAGAACGAGAGCGATGATTGCACACCGGTGAAAGCGTCCCCGGTTTGCCGAAATTGCCCCAGAGTGATTGCCTTGGCGAAGTAGGCCGGAGCGGCGAGGATGTACGGGAACACGACGCTTAGCTGAGTGTAGGAGAATGTAAAGCCGCCGAGCTTGAGCCGCCTGTAAATGATACTGACGTAGTTCTCGACGATCGAGCTGAAGAGATTCGACAACTGTATCGTCTCGGCGCGCTCGCCCCGCAGCAGCGCAATCTGCTCGGAATAGATACGTGAGCGGGCGAGTGAGAACCGGAAATCCGCCTCCGCCCTCTCCTGCTGGAAGTCGAGCCCGATGAGAGGGCGACCGATGATGTGGGCCAGCCATGTGCCGACGACGGCGTAGCCAATCACGAACCAGACCAGGAAGCCCGGGACCACCGTGCCGAAGAGCGGCAGGACGAAGTCGCGCGACAGGCCCCACAGGATAATCATGAAGGAGACCAGCGTAGCGGCCTGCGAGAGCAGGCGGATCGAGAGCATCATCGTCTGCTTGATGAACATGTTGACGTCGCTCTGGATGCGCTGGTCCGGATTGTCCGCGTCCTCGCCCGTGTAGGGGATTCGGTAGTGCGTTCCACCTGCGAGCCAGCGCTCGTAGAGGCTGCGGGTCAGCCATGTGCGCCAGCGGATCTGCAGGCTCGCGTCCACGAAGACATCGAGCATGCCGAGGATCACCCATAGGGTGGCCAGCGGAAGGAACACTCCGACGAGCTGATACCAGAAGACGTCGGCCTGCTGCTCCTGCAGCGCATTGAACAGGTCGCGATGCCAGAAATTCAGGCGAAGCTGCAGGGCGACCTGAGCGAAGGTGATGAAGATTGAGAGCGCCACGAGGCGCCGGCCGATTTCGCCTTCGGCCCGACCCAGGAAGCGGAACATGCCGATCTCCCGGATCGGTGCGTCGCGACTCTCGAAGTACGGGTCGGCGATCCGCGTGATCGCGCGGATCGGGGCGAGACAGGACATCGCCAGCACGATGCCGGCGAACACGACGGCACCGGTGGCGGCGAAGTCCGGCGGCAGCAGGTCCGCCACCGGTGCAGGCAGCAGTGCCAGCAGCGCGGCTTGTTTGGCGAGGGCGAGGACGAGGTAGCCGATGCCGTAGACTGAGACGAAGACCTTCAGGAAGGCCGAAAGGCGTCGCGCGGCCAACAGGAGGCCGGCCATCGCAAGGCCGCCGAGCGAGACGTAGAGCGGTGGCGGTGTGCCGGGAACGGAGAGGAGGAGCAGCGCGACGAGTGCGGTCAGCGCGGCTTGCGCCCCAAGCCCGCTCTTGAATGCGGTCAAAACGATATCCTTCCCGCTCGCCACGATCCTCGGGCGATGCTGCGCGGTTCGATCGTGGCCGTTCGCTCGTGGACGGGGGCATTCCGGCGCTCGCGCGCCGCCGTCGGATCGGCGGGCTGCCCTTTCGGGCAAGCGCGCCGATCCCGTAGGGATGCGTATTCCGGCCCCTGCCGGGAGGCGTGAGGTTCACGGCGGGCCATCGCCTGCTCGGCGCAGGCGCGCGATCAGAAATCGAGGCCTGCGCGGATCATGAACACGCGCCCGTCCGCCACGGGGGCAGCGAACTCGCTCGTAGTCACGTCGTAATAGTAACGATCGAGAATGTTTCTGACGCTGACGTCGACTCGGAAGTTCTCGATCGTATAACCGATCATTGCGTCGTAGGTGATGAAGCCCGGCAACACAGGCGATTCCGCTTTAGGGACGAAGTTGTTCATGTAACTGAGTGTCTGCCCGCGTCCACCACCGCCGATCGACAATCCCCGCAGGGGACCATCCGTGAATGTGTAGACGACGAAAAGGTTGGCCTGATGCTGCGGCTGACCGGCTGCAACTGAAATTACGGCGTCTAGCCCAGCGCGAGGATCGCGCGCGTTCTTGTAGTTGTTGTAACTGTACCCACCTATGAGACTGATATTCTCCGTGACCTGCCCTTGGAAATCGATTTCGTACCCTTCCGCCTGCAATCCCGGACCGAGCCGGTTCATCATCTGTGCATTATCTTGAACGAGATTGTTCGTATTTTCCAAATGGTACCGTGCCATCGTCACGGTCATATTATTGTCGAGCAAGCTCAGCTTGAGGCCGAATTCGCTGTTGTTGCTCCTTGCCGGGGGAGCGGGCTGCGTCCGATTCACCAACCCGATCTGCGGAACGAAGCCGGTTCCGACGCTTCCATACACGCTCGCCCAGGGCAGCACGTCGTATACGGCTCCAGCTGTATAAGTCAGCGCCGACTCGGTGAGGGTCGAGGTCGAAAGCCCACTCGACCTTAGAGTGTTCGATCGGGAATTGAACCAATCATGCCTCACCGATCCCAGGATATGCAGTCGATCGAGAATATCGATTTTATCCTGGAACGCGATTCCGACATTGTCTTGGTAAACGCTGGTTCCGGTGAACTGCGAGAATCCACGGGAAGATCTCGTGGAGTACCTCGGATACGGCAGATTCTGCGGTGGATTTGAAAGCGCGAAATCCCCTGATATGGCTTGTATGTTCGACTTCGTATTGACGGACGTGTCCAGATAATCAATCCCAATGCGCATCGTTTGCCGGACGAACTCCGTATTGTGCTGGATGAGAAGGTCGCTCTGGGTCACCACGCGGTTCACGGCCTCACCGAACACGTAGCCTTGCGGCTGAAACATGGGCCGGCCGGCCAGCAATCTTGTGAAATTGTAAGGGATCAGGTTCTGTCCGAACATATCCGTAAGAAAATAGGATGTCCGGTTACGGATTTTGAAGTCAAAGCTGCCGACGGTGTCGCTGTCGATTCGTCCGAGGTGATGATCCGCTTCCAGGTAGGGATTGAAGGACCGGAACGCCACGAGGTTGTCGAGATTCCCGAAGGGAACGTCTCGTTGAATGCGGAAGGGACGAAAGTTGTCCGGCGATGTCGGAGCGTAGCGCGCGATGCCGGATAGGGTGTCGATGTATCTGACACCCGCCGCCAGACGTGTGTCCACGCCCTGCCAGGCGACGACCGGGGAGATCAGCGCTTCATGGGGGCTGCTCGCGCCGCCGAGTGCGTAATTCGCCGTGTTGCCGGAAACGTTCAGTCGATAGGTGACGCCCTCAAGATCTTGCACCGGACCGCCGAAGTCGAACGCGAGCGTCCTGAAGAAGCGGCTCCCGTAGAAGACCTCCGCCCTCTGGATGGGCGTCGCCGTCGGCGCCTTCGTGATCGCGTTGATGGCACCGCCCCGGAATGACGGTCCGCCAAACTCCGTGGTCGGCCCCTTGATGACGTCGATGCGCTCGATGTCTGTGATGGGAATTCGAGTGGAGCCCGACGGCAATCCGTTCAAAAGAAACGAGGACTGGGCAAAGCCGCGAATCTGATAGGTCGGCGCTCCCAAGTCCTCGCTCCCGGTGGATATGCGCACGTTGCTGACGTTGCGCGCCACATCGAGGGCCGACGTCTGAGCCTGCGTGCGAATCACCGCCTCCGTCACGCCGACCACCGAGCGCGGGTCCTCCTTCAGGGGAATGTCGATCCGCGCGGACGATCGCGTATCGACGGCGGTGAAGCCCACATCCCGGGAGCCGGCAGCGGTATCCGTGACGTCGATCGCCGCGATGTCGCCGAGGACGGTGGATCCGGCGGCGGGGATGGTCGCGCCGCCGCGGATCGTCAGGGCGCCCCCTGCGCCCTGCACGGCTACGAGGCCGCTGCCGGCGAGGGCCCGCGCGAGGGCCTCCTGAACGCTCATGCGACCGACGATCGGACCGGCGCTTCGGCCGCGGGTGAGGTCCGCCGGAAACGAAATCGGCTGCGAGGCCGCGCGCCCGATCTGGGCGAGTACGCTGCCGAGGTCGCCGGCCGGAATGTTGAAGGTGGTGCCGGTCGCGACCTGACTCAGGGCCGGGGAGTTGGCGAGAAGCGGCAGAACGGCCGTGCTCGCCATCAGCAGCGCCGCGAGCGGGATGATCCGCGTGGGTCGACCGGTCCGCGCGCAGCTCGCCGGCACGCCCCATAGCCTTCCCGTCCCCCGGCGGCGCTCGCTCGTATCCATCTCAAACCCCCATGCAGATATGGCTCTGCTTTCGCTGAGCTTGACTGATGAGGGAGCGAAAGCGTCAGCGCGCCGTGCAAATTCTTTAACAAAAGATCAGCATGCAGCCGCTGCGGAAGCAGCCTCCGGTCCGGGTGAGAGTCGCCGGCAAGAAACCGTCATTCCATATCCGGTTGATCCCTTCGGGATGGCGGATGTGGACGTCGCTCAAGCGCCGCGCGGGCCGATTGAAACGCTTCCGGCTTTGATCAGGCAGCATCGGCTTCACGGCGGCCGGTTCCTGATCGTGTCCCGAGGTCAGCCGGCGTCGGGACGACGGCCTCTCACCGACGGTTGAAGTTAAGCGGGATGGTCTGGGTGACCGCCTGCCCGCCGGGCGGCGGTGGGAAGGGCGCGGCGCGGTACATCACGGCGACGGCCTCCGCATCGAGCGCTGCGTTGCCGGACGAGGCGATCAGGCGGGCGCTGCTCACGCTGCCGGTGCCCGAGAAGGTCACGGAGACCGCCGCCACGCCGACCGCGCCGAACGCTCCGGGCGGGAACCGCTTGGCGCGTACGATCCGGGCCCGCATCTCGTTCTGCCACGTCGCCCGCGACACTTGGCTGGCCGCCGCGCCGGCCGAGGAGGCTGCGGTGCGGTTGGCGGTCTGCTGGTCCGAACGGGGGCCGCCGCCGCTGCGAGAGGCCATGATCGGCTTGTCCTTCTTCCGGACAGGCTTTTTGGGCTTCTCCTTCTCGACCTTCTTCTCGGGCGGCTTCGGCTCGGGCTTCTTCACCTCCTGCTTGGGCGGCTTCGGCGGCAGCACGGCCTGCGGCTTGACCTCCGGAGGTGGAGGAGGAGCCTCGACGACCGGTTCCGGATCGGGAGGCGGTGGGGCCTCCTCCGGCTCGGGCTCGACCTGTTGCGCATCGGCGGCCGGTGGTCCCTCGGAGGCGTTGTCCACCTCCGACTTCACCACGGTGGGCTCAGGCGACATGTCGATCATCACGGCCGCCGGCAGTTCCACGGGCGCGGGCGGCGGCTCCGTCTCGCGGGTCAGGGCGAGGTAGAGGCCCACATGCAGACCCAGCGTCAGCAGGCCCGCCACGGCCCAGCCCAGGATCTGCGCCGCCAAAGACGCCTCGCGGCTTTCCACGATCGCGCGGTGCCGTCCGGCGGCCCGCACGAAGGCTTCGGGCGGCGGATGGATCATGGCTGGGCTCCGCCCGACGTGTCTTCCAGGCCGATCAGACCGACCTTGAGGTAGCCGGCACCCCGCAGGAGGTTCATCACCCCCATCAGTTCGCCATAGGGCACGCCCTTGTCGGCGCGCAGGAAGATCCGCTCGTCCTTGTTGCCCTTGGTCGCGGCATCGAGGGCAGCGCCCAAGGCCGGTCGAGCCACGATCTCCTCGCCCAGGGCGATGCCGAGATCGGACTTGACGCTGACGAAGACCGGCTTGTCCGGCCGCGGCTGCTGCGGCGCCGAGGAGACCGGCAGTTCGACCGGCACGTCGACGGTCGAGAGCGGGGCGGCCACCATGAAAATGATGAGCAGCACCAGGATCACGTCGATGAACGGCGTGATGTTGATGTCGGCGGTCTCCGTGAGGTCGTCGCCGTCGCCGGATCGGAGATTGATGGCCATGGCCTCACTCCGCCGCGAGGCGGATGGACCCTTTGGGGCCATAGGCGCCGAACTCGCGCCGGTCGAGGTCGCGCGAGAGGTGGCGCATGATCAAGGCGACGGCATCACCGGTCAGGGCACGGTAGCCGGTGATGGAGCGGGTCAGGGCGTTGTAGATGACGACGGCGGGGATCGCCGCGACGAGGCCGATGCCGGTGGCGAGCAGCGCCTCGGCGATGCCGGGGGCGACCACGGCAAGGTTGGTGGTGTTCGAGCTGGCGATGCCGATGAAGCTGCCCATGATGCCCCAGACCGTGCCGAACAGGCCGACGAACGGGCCGATCGAGCCGATGGTGGCCAGGATGCCGGTGCCCGAGGCCATGCGTTTGCCGACCCGCGCCTCGACCCGGTTCAGCGCGATGGCCGCCCGCTCCTTCACGCCCTCGCTGGGCAGGCCGTGAGAGAGGCCGAGTTCCTCCTCGACCTCGACCAGCAGGAGGGCGCCGACGCCGCGGCGCACCCGTTGCCCCGCATCCGCCAAGTTGCCTGCCGAACGGAGCTCGTTGAGGCTCGACCGCATCCTGCGCTTGGCCAGACCCAAGCTGAACATCTTCACCAGCAGGATGGTCCACGTCACGACGGAGGCGGCGGCCAGGATGATCATCACCGCCTTCACCACCGGATCGGCGGCCAGGAACATGCCCATCGGCGAGAGATCGTGGGCGGCCTTCTCCGGCTTCGCGGCCGGGATCTGCGCGGGTGTCGCTGCGGAAGCGACGGTCGCGGCAGGCGACGATGGCTCGACGGCTCCGACAGGAGGCGTGGCGACGGATGATGCCTCGCTACCCGACGGTGCGGACGTCGCTTCGATCGTTTCAGGAGGCATGGCAGAAGCCGCCGGCTCGGCCTGCACGAGCGAAGGCGCCTGCATCACCGCGCCGCAAGCAAGGGCCAGGACGAAGGTCGCTCGCCTGAGGCGACGGCCGCTCCCCGTAAGCCACGGCGGCCCGGCCCTGAAGATCGCTCGCATCATCGCTTTCCCTTCTCTTCGGAAATCGAAGGCTTCGCGTGCTTTGACGGATGAGAAGCGGCAAGTGACAGTGCCCGACGCGAACTTTCTTTCTGCGGCCGGATCCGAAGGACGGAAAACCTCGATGATCCGTTTTTTGGCAGGTCGCGAACGGCCGAGGCGGCGCTTCAACAATCCTTTCCGTGGCCATAGAGCGCCTGCCGTGCCGGCGCCGAGCCTGTTCGGGGACGATCCCGGCCGGTGACGCCGACGTACCGGTCCGAACGATGATGCGCCGCGATCACCGCGTTGACCGTGAGCATGCCGAGTACCGAAAGGACCAGGTTCCAGGCCGGTAGGACCGAAGAGGCGATGAGCAGGAGCGCTGCGTCGAAGGCCATCTGCACATAGCCTGCGCGGATGCCGACGCGATCCTGCAGGTACAGGGCGAGGATGCTCAAGCCGCCGAGACTGGTGCCGTGGCGGAACAGCACGATCAGCCCGATGCCGATCAGTGCCCCGCCCGCGACGGCGGCGTAGATCGGATTGATCGTGGCGAAGCCGGTCCAGACCGCGGTCCGTTCGGTCAGCGCGGCCGTGAGCGTCACAGCGAGCAGGGTTCTGACCACGAACCCGGCCCCCCTCCGCCACGCAAGAGCGCAGAAGGGAAGATTGAAGACGAAGAACGCGATCCAGAATCCGACCGGGGCCAGACGCGCAACGAACATCGACAGCCCGGCGATGCCGCCGGACAGGAGTTGCGCCTGAGCCTGGATCACGACGCCGAGCGAGATGAGGCAGGCACCGGTGAAGATGGCCAACACGTCCTCGTGCAGCGCATGCCTGTGCAGGATCGCGCTGTTCAGCGCCGTTGCCGGGACCGTCCGATGCACGCGGTTCATCGCCCGACCACCCAGGATCGCGTCGTCTCGAGCACGCAGGGCGGCAGAGATCCGGTCTGCAGGAACACCGTCATCGCCGCCTGCGAATCGCTCACGTCGATTCCCCGTTCGCGAAGCCACGCCTCGTCGAGATGGGTGCTGCGGTAACGCTCGCCCGAATCACACAGGAGGGTGACGACCGATCCGGTCTCGCCGCGCGCGACCATCCTGGCGATCAAAACCGCGACGGCCCAGAGGTTCGTCCCGGTCGATGCACCGCAGGAGCGCCCCAGGGTCTCCGACAAGGCGCGGGCGGCCCCGAGGCTGTCAGCATCCGCTACCGCGACCCAATCATCGATCAGTCGAGGGAGAAAAGAAGGTTCCAGCCGCCCGCGACCGATCCCCTCGACGAGGGAGACCGCACTCGTCGCCGTCGTCGACGGATCGGCGAGATGTCGGTGGAACACCGAAGCCTCCGGATCGGCCAGACACAGGCGGGTCGCGTGGCTGCGATAGCGCAGATAGCGCCCGATCGTCGCCGACGTGCCGCCCGTGCCCGCTCCGACGACGATCCAGGCCGGGATCGGGTAGCGCTCAAGCGCGAGCTGATCGAAAATCGACTGGGCGATGTTGTTGTTGCCCCGCCAGTCGGTGGCACGCTCAGCATAGGTGAACTGGTCCATGTAGTGTCCACCGCTCTCGACCGCGATCCGGGCGGCCTCGGCGTAGACGTCGGACGCCTGCGCCACGATGTGGCTGCGGCCCCCGTAGCGGGCGATCTCGGCGATCTTCTCCGCTGCGGTCGAAGCCGGCATCACCGCGACGAAGGGAAGGCCGAGCATCCGTGCGAAATAGGCCTCGGAGACCGCAGTCGAGCCGCTCGACGCCTCGACGATCGTGGTGTGCGGACCGATCCAGCCGTTGCAGAGCCCGTAGAGGAAGAGCGAGCGGGCGAGGCGATGCTTGAGGCTGCCGGTGGGGTGGGCGGATTCGTCCTTTACGTAGAGGTCGATGTCGCGCAGCCCAGGCAGCGGCACGTGGAGCAAGTGCGTGTCCGCGCTGCGTGCAGCTTCGGCTTCGATCCGGGCCAAGGCGCTTTTCAGCCAGTTCGCATCGATCGCGAACGGCGCAGGGCTCGGCTCGCGGGACACGCGTTCGACCACGCGGCCGTCGTGCGGAGCCCCGCGGCGCGGCGGATCAGCGTCTTCCACTCGGGGATTCTCATGAAGCAACCTGGAGGCGACCATTATTCCGCTTCCCACCGAACAAGGCCGGAAGCGCCGTCGTCCGCCCCGCAATCGCCTGCGCTGCCAGGAGCGCGATGCGCCGACGACCGATGATCGGAGATGCTTCCGACCTGCACGAGGCCCCGGTCGCTCGCCGCCGCGCCTGCAGCGGGTTCTCCATTGGCCCAGTGCATTGCCGCCGACACCCTCGCATCGACCGCTCGAGCATCATCCCGAAAGGTGGTTTCTGGCTTTCGAAAGAAGATGATGCAAAAACAGAAGCCCAGCGCATCGTGCTGGATCCGATATCCAGCACGATGCGCTAGGCGCTGCACCCCGTGTCTACTGCTCCTGTCGGGTTCGGCCGCTGGAGCCGTGCCTGCAAGCGCCTGCATCGAAACGGTCTCGGCAAACCCGCAGCCCGAGATCAGCGCGATCTGCGTCAGGACAGTGGCGAGAGCGCCGCGTGGGATGTGGACTGGGTTGGTTCGATCGGCGTGTGCCGTCACCGCGATCAGGATCAGCGGTCCGGCAGCCGAGCGCGTGGGGTCCGCTCGCCCTGACCAACTCTTCATTGCCGTCTGCTCTCCGTTTCCTGCCTGCCCAGGTTGACGGTCGAGCCTGCGAAAGAGTCAGCGCAGCCGGCGAGAAATGATGGTCACGCTGCGCCTCGTCCCGCCGGACCGAGCTTGATCCAGAGTCGGGAGACACGTGTCAGGGAAAGGTTGAGGGATTCGGCGAGCGCGTCGAGGGCCGCTTCCGGATGACGCAGCGAGAAGACCCCCGTGGCGCGCAGGTCCGCAATCGAGGGATCGACTTGGATGATGCCGGAGAAATAGCGCTGCAATCGGGTCGTGATCGCGAGGAGATCGCTGTCCTTGGCCACCAGCAATCCTTCGAGCCAAGCCGTCGCGGCCTCGATGTCGACCTTCCGCCACCGCCTGTATCCGCCGGTGAACTCCACCATGTCTCCAGGGGCTATCGACTCAGGCTTGCCCGGCGCGTGCCTGATGCGTCCCGAGCCCTCCACACCGGTCGCCGCGAGGCGTTCGGCGCGGTCCTCGACGAGAAACGTCCCCCCGAAGGTTTCCAGCGCCATCGAACCGGCCCGGATTTCGAAGGGCGTTGCCCGGGGCGCAGCCCGAACCAGCACTTCGCCGTCCAGGAGTTGTACGGCGCGCAATCCAGTTTCGTAGACGATGTTGATCGCGCTCCGCGATGCGAGAACGAGTTCGCTTCCATCAGCGAGCGCCACGGTTTCCTGCCCGCCTGTGGAGGTGAACCGATCCGCCAAGATGTTGCCGAGAGGCACAAACCGATCGGCGATGCCCGAGCCGATGGTCCCCACCCCAATCAGGCCGGCCAAGCCCGCGATGAAGGTCCGGCGGCTCTGTCGTCCTGCCGCGAGACGCTTGGACAGGACGTCATGCCCCATCGTTCCGCTTCGCGCCGCGATGCCACATGGCATCAAACCCTGTTGGAGCCGAACCCAGGCCGCCTCATTGGCGTGGTCCGTCCTCAGCCATGCCTCGAAGGCGCGGACCTGACTTTCGGACATCTCGCCCGAATTGATCTCCACCATCCACTGGATCGCGGCTTCGGCGTGCACATCCTCAAGCTTTTGCGTCGGCGACATGCGAAGGATCCGCGCTGCTTAACCTTGTTGATCGACCGCTGCATAGGCCGCGCGCAGTCCTTGAGCAACATACTTGCGGACCATGCTGACCGAAACGCCAAGTTCGTCTGCAATCTCGGCGTAGGGCGTTCCTTGGATCTGGCTTCTCAAAAAAGCGGTCCGCGCTTTGTACGATAAGGTCGAGAGCATCGCCTCCACAGCTTGAAGCGCTTGGATCAGGATCAAGCGTTCCTCGGCCGAGATCTCCAGCGCTTCCGGTAGGGCCATCAATTCCGATTCATAGGAGCGCCGAAGATCGTCTCGACGACGCGCATCGTAGATGAGGCGACGCGCGATCGTCGTCATCATCGCGCGCGGCTGACTGACAGCGTCCAAATTCGGTATTGCAAGCAGGGCACAGAAGACATCCGAGGCCAAGTCTTCAGACGAATGTACGGTCCAACGCTGCCTGTTCAACCAACCTGTCAGCCAGCTGCTGTGCATACGAAACAGTCTGTCGAGCGTCGTGTGGTTTCTATGCAAGATCGACTCAGGCATCTATGGTCCTTCCCACATCGATTACATCCGCCCTAGATTCCTTTTCTGGCGATCCTGCCCTCAAGAGCCAGCTCGCATCGATTCCAAGTCGAAGTCTTGTCATGGCAAATTTCGGGCCAGATTGACGGACACAGAGACAGTTGAACAGCATGAATAGCCATCAGCTCCGGCCTGCTTCGCATCCGGTCAGAGGCCGCAGTCGTCGGGCACATCTAAGCGATCTTTTTCTTGGCTATATTTGACAAAATCATCACTACAGATTGTTTCACACATCTAATACCCTTTTTTACAAATGTTATCAAGTGCGATTACGTTCCAAATAACCAAATGTATCGAGGTTTTTGAGCTGTATTCCGAGAATCCTGTAGCCACTTGTTCTCCATGCGCACGTTTCCGAATGCCATTTCCGCTCCGCTGCAGCCGGAGTCGCGCGGCGGCGATCCGTCGAACGTTGATTGGGTCGATCGGGAAGGCCATCCGAGCGCGATGAAGTGGCTGGCAGGATGACGCGTTGGTTGGCAAAGGAGCGCGCCGATGCCCTCAGCCCCATCCATCGTTTGCGTCGGGGCGTGGTCCATGCCGTCGATGCCGGCGCATCGCCAAACCTAGCAGCCGGACGCTTCGGAATAAGTCCGACAAACTTCAGTTGATCTAACCCTACTGAAGCAGCTCGCCCTTAGGTATGACTATTGATCAAGCAGAGTCGCTCAGGTTTGCGTTCCAGAGCCGACGCAAGTTTTCGGGCTCTGAGAGGTTGGTTGCTGAAGGGATGGGGCGTCATGCCGCCCGAGGCCCTATGAGGTGGGCCTTCGTTGCGAGGGCACCTCCCATCCTCGATGCGCTCACGCGCATCAGCGAGCGATGGGAGCCACGAGGCGTTCAGGCACGCGTCGCGCCGACAACCGCTGAACGACGCGGCCAGCGCGTTGTCGGTTGCCGATTCAGCCGTCCGCCGCCCCACGAGCGCACGCGAGTCACGGCGGCGACAGGATACGCCAGACTGAAGCCGACCTTGGCCGACGCTCTGGCGGCGTCGCGCTACGCGCTCTGGCGCGAACAGGCTTCGGTGCGGCCTTGCGGTCCGCGTGCCAGACCAAAACAGGGGGCAAGCCCGGCCGGGCCGTCACTCCACGGTGACGGACTTTGCCAGATTGCGCGGCTGGTCGACGTCTTTGCCCATGAAGACGGCGGTGTGATAGGCAATGAGCTGGATCGGCACGGCGTAGACGATCGGCGCGATCACCGGGTCCACCTCCGGCATGGTCAGCGTCGCCAAGGTTTCGAGCCCCGCCGCCGCCGCGCCCTTGGCATCGCCGACGAGGATGATCCGGCCGCCGCGGGCGGCGACCTCCTGCATGTTCGAGACGGTCTTCTCGAAGATCGCGTCATGCGGCGCGATCACGATCACCGGCACGCTCTCGTCGATCAGGGCGATCGGCCCGTGCTTGAGTTCGCCCGCCGCGTAGCCCTCGGCGTGGATGTAGCTGATTTCCTTGAGCTTCAGGGCGCCTTCCAGCGCCATCGGATAGCTCGTGCCGCGCCCGAGATAGAGCACGTCGCGGGCCTTGGCGATCTCGCGGGCGAGCCCCTCGATCGCCGCCTCCATCGTCACCGCCTCGGCCATCAGGCCGGGGGCGGTGATCAGCGCATCGACGATGGCGCGCTCGCGCTCGGCGCTCAACGTGCCGCGGGCACGCCCCGCGGCCAGCGCGAGGCAGAGCAGCACCGTGAGCTGGCAGGAGAAGGCCTTCGTGGAGGCCACCCCGATCTCGGGGCCGGCGAAGGTCGGCATCACCGCCGAGGATTCGCGGGCGATGGTGGAGGTCGGCACGTTGACCACCGCCAGCGTGTGCTGGCCCTGCGCCTTGGCGTAGCGCAGCGAAGCGAGCGTGTCGGCGGTCTCGCCGGATTGCGAGATCACGAGCGTCAGCCCGTCCCGCTCCAGCGGCGGCTCGCGGTAACGGGTCTCGGAGGCGACGTCGATCTCGACCGGCAGCCGCGCCAGGGTCTCGAACCAGTATTTGGCGACCAAGCCGGCATAGTAGGCGGTGCCGCAGGCGGTGATCGAGAGGCGCGAGAGACGGGCGAAATCGAAGGGCAGCGCCTCCCGCAGCACGACCTGGCCGCGCGCCATGTCGACGTAGTGGGCGAGCGTGCGGCCGACGACCTCGGGCTGCTCGTGGATCTCCTTCGCCATGAAGTGGCGGTGGTTGCCCTTGTCCACGAGATAGGCCTGCGTCGCGATTCTCTGGCGCGGCCGGCGTGCGAGGTTGCCGGCGATGTCCCGGATCTCGGCGCCGTCACGGGTCAGGATCGCCCAGTCGCCCTCTTCGAGATAGGTGATCTCGTCGGTGAACGGTGCCAGCGCCAGCGCGTCCGAGCCGAGATAGGTCTCGCCCTGCCCGTAGCCGATGGCGAGCGGCGCGCCGTGACGGGCGCCGATCAGGAAGTCCTCCTCGCCCGCGAACAGGAAGGCCAGGGCGAAGGCGCCGTGCAGGCGCGGCAGCGCCGCCGCGACCGCGGCCACCGGGCCGAGCCCCTGGTCCATCAGATGGCTGACGAGTTGCGCCACGACCTCGGTGTCGGTCTCGCTCTCGAAGCGCGCCCCCGCCGCCTCCAATTCGCTCTTCAGCTCGCGAAAGTTCTCGATGATGCCGTTATGGACCACCGCCAGCCGCCCGGTGGCGTGCGGGTGGGCGTTGGTCTCGTTGGGGCGCCCATGGGTGGCCCAGCGGGTGTGGCCGATGCCGATGGCGCCGGGAAGCGGCGTCTCGACCAGCTTGCGCTGGAGGTTCGAGAGCTTGCCCTCGGCCCGGCGGCGGTCGAGCCGGCCGCGCTCCAGGGTGGCGATGCCGGCCGAGTCGTAGCCGCGATATTCGAGCCGCCGCAGCGCCTCGACCAGCGCATCCGCGACCGAGTCACGCCCGACGATGCCGACGATTCCGCACATGGCCGATCCTGCAAGCCACCAAAGACAGACGCCCGATGCCCCGAAACGGGACAGGTCCCGGGACCGGCTTCCTGCTGTGCAAGGGCCGGACCTTGGGCGTGGCGCGAACCCCGAGCTTGTAAGGACCGGACCGCGATAAGGCCAGCGCTTCGGGCGCCGCTCAATCCGGCTCGCCTGCGCGAGCCGCCTTCGCGGCTTTGGCCGCCTTGGCCGCCTTCAGCGTCTCGCGCAAGGCTTTGGCCGCCCCCTCGCGGGTGAGCTGCCGGCCGCGCGCGACGGCGAGCGCATCCCCCGGCACGTCGCGGGTGATGACCGAGCCGGCCCCGACCAGCGCGCCCGCGCCGACGCTCACGGGGGCCACCAGCGCCGAGTTCGAGCCGATGAAGGCGCCCGCGCCGATGGTCGTGCGGTGCTTCGACACGCCGTCGTAATTGCAGGTGATGGTGCCCGCGCCGATATTGGCGCCCGCCCCCACCTCGGCATCGCCGAGATAGGTCAGGTGCGAGGCCTTGGCGCCCGCATGCAGGGTCGCGTTCTTGATCTCGACGAAATTGCCGAGATGGACGCCGGCCTCGAGCACCGCGCCGCCGCGCAGGCGGACATGCGGGCCGATATCGGCACCCTGCATCAGCCGGGCATCGTGCAGGTGCGAGAAGGCGCGGATGGTGCAGCCGTCGCCCACCACGACGCCGGGCCCGAACACGCAGTGCGGCTCGACGACGACGTCGCGGCCGAGCACCGTGTCGACACTCAGGAACACCGTCTCGGGGGCGATCAGCGTCGCCCCGCCGAGTTGGGCCGCCCGGCGCAGCCGTGCCTGGATCGTGGCCTCGGCGTGCCCGAGCTGCACCCGGTCGTTGACGCCCTGCGCCTCCCACTCGTCCACCGGCACCACGGCGACGGAGAGGCCGTCGGCGACGGCGAGCGCCACCGCGTCGGTGAGGTAATATTCGCGGTTGGCGTTGTCGTTGCCGATCCGCTCCAGCAGCGACAGGGCGTGCGCGCCCGACAGCGCCATCAGCCCGGCATTGGACAGGCGCACCGCCCGCTCCTCCTGCGAGGCGTCCTTCTCCTCGCGGATCGCCAGCACACGGCCCGATTCCGTCAGCACGCGCCCGTAGCCGGTGGGGTCGACGGCCTCGAAGGCCAGCACCGCCACCGCCGCCCCCTCGCGCAAGGGCGCGCGCAGGCGGGCGAAGGTCTCGGCCGTGACGAGCGGCGTGTCGCCGAAGGCCACGACCACGTCGCGCCCCGCTTCGAGGGCGGCGCGGGCGGCGAGCACCGCGTGCGCCGTGCCGAGGCGCTCGGCCTGCGGATGGACGCTGGCGCCGGGCGCCAGCCGCTCGATCTCGCGGACGACCTCGTCGCGGCCCGGCTCGACCACCACGGCGAGGCGGGAGGCGCCGGCCTCCTGCACCGCCACGAGCACGTGGCCGAGCATGGAGCGGTTGGCCAGGGCGTGGAGCACCTTGGGCCGGTCGGAGCGCATCCGCGTGCCCTTGCCGGCCGCGAGCACGACCGCCGTGAAGCCGCCCGACTCCGCCCCCTGTGCCTGCGCCCCTTGGTTCGCGCCTGCCGTCATCGAAATCCGCTTCCTACCGCTGGAGAGTGCCTCACGAACCGTTCCGGTCATCGGCCGCCCTCGGCTGCGGCCGGGCAGCAAGAGCCCCGTGAGAGGCACTGAATCGGCGGCCGGTTTAACCGATCGCGCGGCGGGCGCGAAGGGTGCCCGCTCAAGGACCGGACGGGAACCGCGCCCGGCAGCCGCGGTTCGCCCCAGCACCCGGCGCTTCCCGGTCCGAAGCGCTCACGTCCGTGGAGCGGCCCCCTTTGGACGATAGAGCGCCCGCTCAAGGTGCTCTGGTCGCGGGCTTCGCCCGACGCCTCGACGGCTGCCCCGGCCTCGACGGAGGCGCGTTTCCCGACGGACGGCGCCCTCACCACGGCAGGCAGCGGATCCGGAGCAGATCCTCCACGCTCGCCTGAACGCCGAAGGCGAGCACGCGCCAGGCCGGCATCGTGGCGAGACCGAGGCCCATGGCGAGGACGAGCCAGGGCAAGGCCCGACGCGCGACGGGCCGCAGGCCGCCCTCCCCCGCCCGCTTCATCGCCGCAGCGCCGTGGGAGTCGTCCCGCGCCCGGTCCGCAGCAGCCAGAGGCCGCCCAGCAGCATGGCGAGGCCCCAGGCGAGGAAGCCGAGATCCCAGGTGAACCAGTGCGCGCGCGCCACCCGCTCGTTGACGTGGTGCACGCCGAGCCACTGGTGGTCGATCAACCCCTCGACGAGGTTGAACAGCCCCCAGCCGACGAGCAGGCTGCCGACCAGCGCCCGGTTCGACCAGCGCAGGTGCCGGCCCCGCGCCCGGCGCCACAGGACGAACAGCCCGATCACCACGAAGACGTAGGTCGCGCTGTGAAAGATCCCGTCCCACAGGGTATTCAGCTCGAGGTTCTCGATCGAGGTGATCGGGTACCAGGAACTGAGCATGTGGTGCCATTGCAGCACCTGATGCAGCACGATCCCGTCGAAGAACCCGCCGAGGCCCAGGCCGAACAGCACGCCGGCCGCCACCGGGAAGTCGGCGTCGGACCGTGCAGGATCCGGCGGCCGGCCCTGCGGATCGGGCGTCATCGCCGCCTCCCTCACGGCGCGCGGTAGGCGGAGCCGTCCTCGGCCCGCGCCGGCCTCTCGACGTAGCGGCCCTGGTCCGGCACGGCGACGCGCTCGAAGTCCTGCGCCAGGGCGTCGAGGCCGCGGCGCAGCTCCGGTCCCTGGAGCGGGCGTCCGTGACCCGTCACCGCCCGCTCGGGCTGGAGCGCGGCGAGGCTGCGCACGGAGGCGGCTGCGGCCGGCCAGTCGATCGTCAGATACATCGGCGGCCCGTGCACTTCGGGCTCCTGCGTCGCCACGGCATAGGCCGATTCCTGGGCGGTGGTGACGAAGGCGTCGCCCGCGATCAGGCTGCGGTCGGCCTCGCGCCAGAACGAGACATGGCCCGGCGCGTGGCCCGGCGTGTGCAGCCAGCGCCAGCCCGGCATCGGCGGCACGCTGCCGTCGGCGGGCAGCAGGCGCAGGCGCGCGGACACGTCCACGGGCTTGGTCGGGTAGAGCGGGGCGATGCGCGCCATCAGCCCGCCGCCGACGCTCGGATCCGGCGCCGGATAGGCGGCGCTGCCGTCGAGATAGGGACGCTCTAGGCCGTGGGCGTAGACGGGGACGTCCCATTCCTCCGCCAAGTCCTCCAGCACACCGACATGGTCGAAATGGCCGTGGGTCAGAACGATGGCCGAGGGCCGGGCGCCCTCGCCGAAGCGGGCCTCGGCGGCACGGCGGATCGCGGCTTTCGTGCCGGGAATGCCGGCATCGACGAGCACCCAATTGCGGTCGCCGGCACCTGGGCTGCCGATGAAGACGACATTGGCCAGAACGAGGCGGCAATAGGCGAGATCGGGTGCGAATTCGTGGGTGCCGTCGTCGCGCTCGGCATCGGCCCGCGGATCGTCGGCGCGGGCCCGGCGGCTGATCGGGATCTGCTGCGCCATGGCCTTCTCCTGTGCGAGGGGGAACGCGCGACCGGCCGGCGCTCCGGCCGTGCGGGATCGGTCATCACGGAAAGGCCGGCGCGAAAGCGTTTTGTTCCCGCCCCGCGACGGGGCGGGAAAAGCAGGACGAAAAGGATCGTCGCCGGGCCGTCCCCCGAACCTTCGCGCGGGAGCCCAGGTTGGAAGGCTATCGGCCGGCACGACGATCCCCCGTCGCGCTCTTCGGGCGCGTCTCCTTGCGGCGCGTCTCTGCGCGAGGAATCGCCCCGTGCCGCCGTCCCGCTCCCGTCACGCGGCTGCCGAACGGCGGCCCCATGATGGGTGTCGCGCCACCCTCGATCCGGGCCCGTTGCCGTGAGCGATCCGACCTATCCGCCCCTCGACAGACTCAAGCCCGTGGCCTTCGGCCTCTGGATCGTGGACAGCGGCCCGATCCACGCGGCAGGGATGATGCCGCTGCCGGTGCGCATGAGCGTGGTGCGGCTGGCCAACGGCGATGTCTGGCTGCACTCACCGACCCGCTACGACGCGGGCCTGCACCGCGAGATCGAGGCGCTCGGGCCGATCCGCCACCTCGTCGCGCCCAATGTGGCGCACTGGACCTACCTGAAGGCATGGCAGCGCCATTGCCCGCAGGCCCTGACCTGGGCCGCACCGAACCTGCGGGAGCGCCGACAGGTCCGTCAGGCGGGCGTGCGGCTCGACCGCGATCTCGATGATGCGGCCCCGCCCGAATGGGCCGACGACCTCACGCAGGTGGTGGTGCCCGGCGGCCTCGGGTTCCGGGAGGTCGCCTTCTTCCACGCCGCCTCGGCGACGCTGATCCTGACCGACCTCGTGCTGAACCTGGAGCCGGACAAGCTGCCGCCCCTGATGCGCCCGTTCCTGCGGATGGCCGGGGCGACCGCGCCCGACGGACGCGCGCCGATCTATCTCCGGCTGGTGGTGCGCCTGCGCCGGCGGGATGCCGCCCGCGCCGCCGCCCGGCTCGTGGCCCTGGCGCCGGAGCGGGTCGTGTTCAGCCACGGAGCTTGGTTCGACCGGAACGGCACGGAAGAATTGCGCCGCTCCCTCCGTTGGCTCATCGGCTGAGGCCGGTCACCCTCGCTTACGGATTCTTCCGCCCGCGATGGTCGGGATCGACCCCGCCCTCCGGCGTGGTCTCGTTCTCGACGTCGCCCTCGACGGTGGAATCACCCGCGATCGTCTCGATGTCCGCTCCGGTCAGTCCCTTGGATTGCCCGATGCCCGGATTGCCCTTCAGGTCGGCATCGCTCGGCGTGTCCGTCTTCAGATGCTTCGACATGCGGATGTCGTCTCCCGGTTTCTCGGCTGGAAGTCCGGGCAACCTGGGTTCTCGCCGGGTGTTCCGGGCGCATTCCGCCGCGCTGGCCGGCCGGGAAAGCCTCCCGCCCCCGCGATCGGCCGACAGGATTTCCTCGGGCTCAGGCGGTTGGGCGGCTCCCCTCACGGAGCTTGTGACGGAGCCTGCGGCGTCGTGTCCTCCCGCTGCGCCTGCCTCAGGGCATCGAGCAACTCGCCCTCGATGAGCAGGGCGGAGCCGTAGTGGAACTCGATGTCGAAGGCGTGCCGGGAATTCATGGAGAGCGAGGCGCTCTGCATGGCGACGAGGCGCCCCGATTCATCGAACACCCCCGAGCCCGAGCCGCCGTAGCCGTCGTTGCAATCGTGGCGGGCGCGCCGGATGCCGCCCTCCGTCGGCGGATCGATCCGGCGAAGGGTGCAGGCCTCCAGGCTGCTGTCGCCCCGGTAGTTCTGGTGGCCCCCGGGGGCGACCAGGGTCACGGGGAGCGCGAGATCGCCCGTGGACAGGTCGGGGGCCGCCCCGGGCACCGGCTGGCGCGGCGCGTCGGCGGGGCGGGCGAGGCGCAGCAGCGCCCAGTCGTCGGTGATGTGAAGCCGCGTCGCGTCCGCGGCCACCCCGAGGCGCAGGCTCTCGGCGACGAAGTCGTAGTTGCGGCCGCCGATCTGGAAGTAGCAGTGGCCGACGGGCCGCGTCGTCTCGAGCTGCCGGTTGCGGAAGTTGTGCGCGTTCAGCATCACGGTCGAGGCCGTGCCGATCAGCCACGCGGCGGCCGCCTTCTGCGGCACCCCGTCCGGGCGGCGGCACCAGAGGACGCCCGCCCCCGGATAGCGGGCGCGGTCGTCGCCCGTCAGGTCGCGGCGTCCGTCGCGGGGATAGAGGGCGGCGCTCCGGGTCACGCCCCTCGCGGAATCGTGTGCTTCCGCGGCCATGCCGTGAGGCGGGTGCGTCGGATCGTCCGAGGCCGCGGGGCCACCGCCAGCGCGTGCGACCAGAGCGAGCACGCCCGCCGCTGCCAGAACGCGCCGTGCGCGCCGCCCCTGCGCCATCGCCGCCAAGCCTCCCCTGCATCGGACCGCTTCGCGAGGGCCCGTTGGCAACAGTGGTGCGACGGCGCTCAGCGGCGGTCAAGCCAAGCCGCGCAGGATGCGACGCTACGTCTTGGCACTTTTAGAATTACCTTATCGTCCCGGCAAGAAATGTCCGACCAGCTAAAGACTTCTCCTCCAATCAAAGCCTAGAAATTATAGGCGAAGGGGCGCTAATAAGTCTTTTATAAGACCGCAATAATCTAAGAATCATCTTAGATCGACGATGCGGCACTCCGAAGGACTTCGAAGCGAGCCTGGAACCTCAGAAGAACGTCTGAGAGATACCGCGAGGCCGAAAGGCGAGGCGGTTCAGTGAGGAGACGCAGGATGAGCAGGTTTGTGACATCGGTCTCGGCCCTGGCGATGCTGGCGCTCGCGCCGGCCGCGCTGTCGAGCGCGGCTTACGCCAACGACAAGCTCGTTGAGCTGTCGAAGAGCGACGAAAACTGGGTGATGCCCGGCAAGAACTACGACTCGAACAACTACAGCGAGTTGAAGCAGATCAACAAGAGCAACGTGAAGCAGCTCCGGCCGGCTTGGACGTTCTCGACCGGTCTGCTGAACGGCCACGAGGGCGCGCCGCTCGTCGTCGACGGCAAGATGTACATCCACACCTCGTTCCCGAACAACACCTTCGCCCTCGGCCTCGACGATCCGGGCACGATCCTGTGGCAGGACAAGCCGAAGCAGAACCCGGCCGCCCGCGCGGTGGCCTGCTGCGACCTCGTCAACCGCGGCCTCGCCTACTGGCCCGGCGACGGCAAGACCCCGGCGCTGATCCTCAAGACCCAGCTCGACGGCAACGTCGCGGCGCTCAACGCCGAGACCGGCGAGACGGTGTGGAAGGTCGAGAACTCCGACATCAAGGTCGGCTCGACGCTCACCATCGCCCCCTACGTCGTGAAGGACAAGGTGATCATCGGCTCCTCGGGCGCCGAGCTCGGCGTGCGCGGCTACCTCACCGCCTACGACGTGAAGACCGGTGCGCAGGTGTGGCGCGCCTATGCCACGGGTCCGGACAAGGACCTGCTGCTGGCCGACGACTTCAACGTCAAGAACGCCCATTACGGCCAGAAGGGCCTCGGCACCGGCACCTGGGAGGGCGATGCCTGGAAGATCGGCGGCGGCACCAACTGGGGCTGGTACGCCTACGATCCGGGCACCAACCTGATCTACTTCGGCACCGGCAACCCGGCGCCGTGGAACGAGACCATGCGTCCCGGCGACAACAAGTGGACGATGACGATCTTCGGCCGCGACGCCGACACCGGTGAAGCCAAGTTCGGCTACCAGAAGACCCCGCACGACGAGTGGGACTATGCCGGCGTCAACGTGATGATGCTGTCCGACCAGAAGGACAAGGACGGCAAGTCCCGCAAGCTGCTGACCCATCCGGACCGCAACGGCATCGTCTACACGCTCGACCGCACCGACGGCTCGCTCGTCTCGGCGAACAAGCTCGACGACACGGTCAACGTGTTCAAGTCGGTCGACCTGAAGACCGGCCAGCCGGTGCGCGATCCGGAATACGGCACCCGGATGGACCACCTCGCCAAGGACATCTGCCCCTCGGCGATGGGCTACCACAACCAGGGCCACGACTCGTACGATCCGAAGCGTGAACTGTTCTTCATGGGCATCAACCACATCTGCATGGATTGGGAGCCCTTCATGCTTCCCTACCGTGCGGGTCAGTTCTTTGTCGGCGCGACGCTGAACATGTATCCGGGCCCGAAGGGCGACCGTCAGAACTACGAAGGTCTCGGCCAGATCAAGGCGTACAACGCGATCACCGGCGACTATAAGTGGGAGAAGATGGAGCGCTTCGCCGTGTGGGGCGGCACCATGGCCACCGCGGGCGACCTCGTCTTCTACGGCACCCTCGACGGCTACCTGAAGGCGCGCGACTCCGACACGGGTGACCTTCTCTGGAAGTTCAAGATCCCGTCCGGCGCCATCGGCTACCCGATGACCTACACCCACAAGGGCACGCAGTACGTCGCCATCTACTACGGCGTCGGCGGCTGGCCGGGTGTCGGCCTCGTGTTCGACCTTGCCGACCCGACCGCCGGTCTCGGCGCGGTGGGCGCCTTCAAGAAGCTCGCCAACTACACCCAGATGGGTGGCGGCGTGGTGGTGTTCTCGCTCGACGGCAAGGGCCCCTACGACGATCCGAACGTCGGCGAGTGGAAGTCGGCCGCCAAGTAAGGTCGGGACGTAACGACAAGGCTCCCCTCCCCCTCGCGGGGGAGGGACACGGCTGGGATGGTGCGGGCCCTCAAGCTGCCCGCGGCCGGGTCCGCACCATTCCTTTTCCGCTCTCCGCAGGACGTTTCCTCTCGGCGTGCCGATGCCCCGGCACCGGCGGCGGTCTGCACGGGAGATGCGTGGTGGGCAGGCCGGGACCGTCCCGATGAGGACATCCCCGCAAGAGCCTGAGCCCCGCGCCAAGACTTCATAAGAATAATCCAGAGGAAACGAAGATGTCGCTCGTGAACGGACGCCGCCGGGCCGTCGCCTCGGCCGTCGCCCTCGCTGCCCTGACCGGCCTGTGCGCCCCCGCCCTGGCGCAGGACCCGAAGGCCGCCGCAGCCGCGAAACCCGATGCCGGCACCCTGCGCGTCTGCGCCGCCGAGCAGCCGCCGCTCTCGATGAAGGACGGCTCGGGGCTGGAAAACCGCATCGCCACCGCCGTCGCCGAGGCGATGGGCCGTAAGGCCCAGTTCGTATGGCTCGGCAAGCCGGCGATCTACCTCGTGCGCGACGGGCTGGAGAAGAAGACCTGCGACGTGGTGGTCGGGCTCGATTCCGACGATCCCCGGGTGCTCACCAGCAAGCCCTACTACCGCTCGGGCTACGTCTTCCTCACCCGCGCCGACAAGGATCTCGACATCAAGTCCTGGTCCGACCCGCGGCTGAAGGAGGTGAGCCACATGGTGGTCGGCTTCGGCACCCCCGGCGAGGCGATGCTCAAGGATATCGGCCGCTACGAGGAGGACATGGCCTACCTCTACTCGCTGGTGAATTTCCGCGCGCCCCGGAATCAGTACACGCAGATCGACCCGGCCCGGATGGTCAGCGAGGTCGCCTCCGGCAAGGCCGAGGTCGGCGTCGCCTTCGGGCCCGATGTCGCCCGCTACGTGCGCGATTCCTCGACCAAGCTGCGCATGACCCCGGTGCCCGACGACACCACCCGCAGCGACGGCCAGAAGATGCCGCAGAGCTTCGACCAGTCGATGGGCGTGCGCAAGGACGACACCGCCCTGAAGGCGGAACTCGACGCCGCCCTGGAGAAGGCCAAGCCCAAGATCGAGGCGATCCTGAAGGAGGAGGGCGTGCCCGTGCTGCCCGTCTCGAACTGAGCCGCCGGAAGAACGGCACCGCGATGAGGAACAAGACCAAGACAATGACGAAGCGTACAACGATCGGAACCGCCCTGCTCGGCCTCGTGCTCGCCGGTGCTGCCCTGCCCGCGCTCGCCCAGCCCCAATCCGGACCGCAGACGGGCGTGGTGTTCCGCAACACCGTGACCGGCGAGGCGCTCGACGTCACCCAAGGCAAGGAGGGCGGCCGCGACACGCCCGCCGTGAAGAAGTTCTTCGAGACCGGCGAGAATCTCTACATCGGCGACAAGTCCTGCCTGCGGAACGGCGAGAGCCTGTTCGCGACCTCGTGCTCGGGCTGCCACGGCCACCTCGCCGAGGGCAAGCTCGGGCCGGGCCTGAACGACAATTACTGGACCTATCCGTCGAACACGACCGATGTCGGCCTGTTCGCGACGATCTTCGGCGGCGCCAACGGCATGATGGGCCCGCATAACGAGAATCTGACGCCCGACGAGATGCTTCAGACCATCGCCTGGATCCGGCACCTCTATACGGGGCCGAAGCAGGACGCGGTCTGGCTCAACGACGAGCAGAAGAAGGCCTACACGCCCTACAAACAGGGCGAAGTCATCCCGAAGGACGCCAAGGGCCAGTGCAAGCCGCTGGAGGAGTGATCCGTTCGGGGTTCGGGCCGGGATCCAACCGGCGCGATCGAGGGGGCGAAGCGCCGCTCGCCAAAATCCAAGAAGAGCCGGCTCAGCCAAGAGCAAGTCTCAACACGTGGAGGAAACCATGAAGACCACTCTCATCGTCGCCGCCGTCGTCGCCCTTTCCGGCCTCGCCGCGCCGGCGCTCGCCTACGACGGCACGAAGTGCAAGGCGCCGGGCAATTGCTGGGAGCCGAAGCCCGGCTTCCCGGAAAAGATCGCCGGCTCCAAGTACGATCCCAAGCACGACCCCAAGGAGCTGAACAAGCAGGCCGATTCCATCAAGCAGATGGAAGAGCGCAACAAGAAGCGCGTCGAGAACTTCAAGAAGACCGGCAAATTCGAGTACGACGTCAGCAAGATCTCGGCGAACTGACACAGCATCAGCCCTCCCCCTCTGCGGGGGAGGGTGCCTGCGGAGCAGGCGGGAGAGGGGCAGCGCGACGGTTCCAATCTGGACGGGCGTCGAACCAGCGGAAGCGGCGCTCCCCTCACCCGACCCCTTCGGGGGTCCCCCTCCCCCGCAGCGGGGGAGGGAATGCGCGCAGCGCCCATGAAAGAAAAAAGGCCAACCGCCGAATGAACACCCTGCGCCCCGGCGACGCCATGCTCACCGACTGGCGGGAGGCGGCCGCGCGCTTCGAGCGCGAGATCGCCAAGGCCGTGGTCGGCCAGGAGCGGGCGATCCGCCTGCTCACGATCGCGATCTTCGCCCGCGGCCACGTCATGCTCGAAGGCGATGTCGGCGTCGGCAAGACCACGCTGCTGCGTGCGGTGGCCCGCGGCCTCGGCGGCGCCTACGAGCGCGTCGAGGGCACCGTCGACATGATGCCGACGGATCTGATCTATCACACCTATCTCGGCGAGGACGGGCGCCCGCGGGTCGAGCCCGGCCCGGTGCTGCGGCAGGCCGAGGATCTCTCGGTGTTCTTCTTCAACGAGATCAACCGCGCCCGGCCCCAGGTCCACGCGCTCCTCCTGCGCATCATGGCCGAGCGCAGCGTCAGCGCCTTCAACCGCGAGTACCGCTTCCCCAACCTCCAGGTCTTCGCCGACCGCAACCGGGTCGAGCGCGAGGAGACCTTCGAGCTGCCGGCCGCCGCCCGCGACCGCTTCCTCATGGAGATCGGCATGGAGGCGCCCCGCGATGCGCAAGCGCGCCGCGCCCTGGTGTTCGATCCCCGCTTCCACGACACCGACCGGCTGACCGAGGCGGTCGGTGCCGACGTGCTCGACCACGACCGCATCGGCACCATCGCCAGCGCGATCCAGCACGCGATCTCCGCCGAGCCGGCGATCGAGACCTACGTCGTCGGCCTGTGGGAGGCACTGGTGCGCCCCGGCCCCGCCGGCATCCGACTCCCCGGGATCGACATGGATCGCCTCGTCCAGGGCGGCGCCTCGCCCCGCGGTGTCGCCTTCCTCGTGCGCGCCGCCCGCGTCCGCGCTTGGCTGGAGGGCCGCGACTGGCTGGTGCCGGAGGACATCCGCGCCGTCTTCCCCGAGGTCATGGCCCACCGCCTCTTCCTCGAACCCGTCTACGAGATGCGGCGGGCGCAGATCGTGCCCGACCTGATCCGCGCGGTGTTCGAGACGGTGCCCGCCCCGTGAGCGGTCCGGAGGAGGCGGTCGACGGCGGGGCCGACATCATCTACCTGCCGCGCTGGCGGCCGGGCGGACACCGGGTCGGCGCCCATCGCGGGCGCGAGGCCGGCGGGCTCGGCACCTTCCGCGATCCCGTCAGCTTCCTGCGCCTGCCGGATGCGCGGCGCATCGACCTGCGCGCCTCGTTGCGCGATCCGTTCGAGGGGGTGTTCGTCCGCCGCTTCGAGGCGCGCAGCCCGGTCGAGACCTGGGCACTGGTCGATCTCTCCGCCTCCATGCGCTTCCGCGGCCGGGCCGACCGGCGCGATCTCACGGGCGCCTTCTGCACGAGCCTCGCCCGCTCGGCGACGCGGATCGGCGACGGCTTCGGCGTGATCGGCTGCGACCGGACGCTCCGCGAAGACCTCTTCCTCCCCGCCACGCGCCATCGCGCCGCGGCTCAGACCGCCGCCGCGCGCCTCGGCGAGGCAAGCTGCGAGGGAGGCGGGGCCGAGGGCTTTCTCGAGGCCGCGCGCCGCCTCGCCGGGCGCCCGAAACTGATTTTTCTGGTCTCGGACTTCCGCTGGCCGGAAGCCCTGATCGAGGAGGTCTTCGCGGCGCTCGCGCTCCATGACGTGACGCCGGTGCTGCTCGCTGATTCCGCCGAGGACGAGGGCCTGCCCAACTGGGGCCTTGTCGAACTCGACGATCTGGAGGGCGCCGGGCGCCGCCTCGTCTTCCTGCGCCCTTCCCTACGCCGCCGCTGGATCGCCCGCGAGGCGGAGCGCGTCGAGCGCTTGCGCCGGATCTGCGCTCCCTTCGCCCGCCCGCCCTTCCGGCTCGCCGACCGCTTCGACGCGGAAGCCTTGAGCCGCCACCTGATGACGACGTGAGCGCGATGCGGCGGCAAGCCAGACTCCCCTCCCCCTTGCGGGGAGAGGCCGAGGGTGGTGCGGGCGGCACCGCCGCGCGGGCTCTCGGCCTCGTGCTGCTGCTGGCCGGAGCCTGTCCCCTGCCCGCCGCCGCTCAGGTGCGCGGCGTGGAACTGCGCACGCCGCGGGCCTTCGGCTATTTCCAGGGCGACCTCGTGCAGGTGCAGGCCGAGATCCGCACCGATCCGGGCTTTTCCCTGCAGCGCCCCTCCCTGCCGAAGCCCGGCCCGGTCACCTACTGGCTCGATCTGCGCGACGTGCGGATGGAGGAGAGCCGGGCTGCTGACGGCTCGCGCGTGATCCGCCTGCGCCTGACCTATCAGAACTTCTACGTGGCGCTCGACGCGCGCACCCTCGAAGTGCCGGGCTTTCCCGTGACGGTGGAGAGCGCGGATGCCAACGGCGCGACCACGGCGGTGGCGCAGGTGCCGGCCTGGAAGATCGGCGTGTCGCCCTTGCGCGAGGTGCAGCCCGAGCGGCGCGACGACCCGGCCGAGTATCTCCGGCCCGACGGGCGCGCCCTGCGGCTCGATCCGCAGCCGGCGTTGGCCTCCGCCGCCGGCTTCCTCGCGCTCGCCGCCCTGGCGCTGGTGCTGCTCGCCTACGACCGGGCGTGGTGGATTTTCAGAGGCCGCCGCGGCCGCCCGTTCGCGCAGGCGCTGAAAGCCCTCCGCCGGGCCAAGCGGCGCTCGCAAGGAGAGCCCCTGTACCGCGAGGCCCTGCTCGCCCTGCATCGCGGCCTCGACGCCACCGACGGCCGCCGGGTGCTCGCCGACGACCTGCCCGACTTCCTCGGGCGCCATCCCGCCTTCCGGGAGCAGGCAAGCGGCCTCCAGACCTTCTTCTCGGCCTCGCGGCTGGCCTTCTTCGGCCGGGACACCGCCGGGGCCGGCACGATGCTACCCCTGCCCGAGGCCGAGGCGCTGCTGCGCCGCCTCGGCGCGGTCGAGCGGAGCGCGTGATCCCGTGACCCCGCTTCTCGCCTCCCTCGGGGCCGCCACGCCCTGGCTGCTCTGGCTCCTGCCGCTGGCGGGGCTGCCGCTGCTCCTGTCGGTCACCCGGCGCAGCCCGGTCGCGTCGGTCGCCGCCGCGCCCGAGGATCCGGTCTCTTCGGGCCTGCGGATCGCCCTGACCGCCGCCGGCATGCTGGCCATCGGCGGCCTCGTCCTGGCGCTGGCCGGTCCGTATCGCGCGGGCGAGCGGGTGACCCGCACCGGCATCGGCGCGCAGATCTCCATGCTGATCGACCGCTCGGGCAGCATGAACGAGACCTTCGCCGGCCGGCAACCCTCGGGGGCGGAGGAGTCGAAGGCCATGGCCTCCCGGCGCATCCTGCGCGACTTCGTCGGCGAGCGCGCCCACGACCAGTTCGCCGTGACCGCCTTCTCCACCGCGCCGATGCTGGTCGTGCCGATGACCGACCGGCACGACGCCGTGCGTGCGGCCATCGCCGCCATCGACCGCCCCGGCCTCGACTACACCAACGTCGCCCGCGGCCTCGGCATGGCGCTGTCGCAGTTCGGGGCGGGCGCACCGGGGGTGTCGCGGGCCCTCCTGCTGGTCTCGGACGGGGCGGCGGTGATCGATCCGCGCATCCAGGCGCAGTTGCGCGCGGAATTCACCAAGGTGCAGCCGAACCTCTACTGGCTGTTCCTGCGCACCAAGGGCTCGCCCTCGATCTACGACAAGCCCGCGGGCGAGGACACGCCGCAGGCCGCGCCCGAGCGCCATCTCGACCTGTTCTTCAAGAGCCTCGGCGTGCCCTATCGCGCCTTCGAGGCGGAGGGGGCCGACGCGGTGGCGGGCGCCGTGCGCCAGATCGAGGCGCTGGAGCGCGACCCGATCCCCTATACCGAGGAGCGCCCCCGCCGCAACCTGACCGGCTGGGCCTACGGGCTCGCCGCTTTCGGCCTGCTCCTCCTCGTCCTCGCCAAGCTGGCCGAGACCGATTTTCTGCGCAGGCCCGTCCGTGAGCGGGATGCCGCTGCGGCCGGGCCCGCGCGGGCCACGCCGAAAAAGGCCGCCGCATGATGCTCTCCGGCCTCACTCACCCGCCTGCCCCGTCCCTGCGCGCCCGGCTCGGCGCGGGCTTGAGCCTGGGTTGGCGCACCGTTCGCCCGACCCTGCTCGTGCTGCTGCCGATCCTGCTTCTGGCGGCGGCCGCCGCCTTCGCGCTCTCGGCCTGGCGGGACGCGGGCACCAACGCGGCCATCGCCGCATTGGAGGCGGGACGCGACATCGCCGTCCCGCCCGACGCCGCCGACCCGCTCCTCGTCGCGCGCATCAAATTCCTGGCCTTCCGCGATCGCCTCGGCGAGACCGAGCCGCTCTTGGAGACCCTCGACAGCCGGCGCTCCGCCGACGCCGCGGCGCGCGCGCGCTACATCGTCGCCAATGCCCGCATCCGGGAGGCCTTCCGGCTGATCGAGCGCAGCGAACTCGACAAGGCGGGTCCGCAGGTCACGCTCGCGCGCCAGGATTACCGCCGGGCGCTTCAGGCGCGCCCCGACTTCTGGGACGCGAAGTTCAACTTCGACGTCGCCTCGCGCCTGATCCGCGATTTTCCGGAATTCGACCGCAAGTTCGGCGACGAGCTGAAGGCCGAGCCCAAGCAGATCTGGACCGACATTCCCGGCCAGCCGCGAGGCGGGCCATGAATGTGTGGACCGAGCTTCCGTTCGCAAGAAACCTGCGCGACCGCCGCTTCCAGGCGCTCGCCGCCGCCCTGCTGCTCGCAGGTCTGGCGATGGTCGCGCCGCCGCTGCCGCTCACCCGCTCAGGCGTCTCGGTGCTGGCGGTGGTCGACATCACCGGCAGCATGAATGTGCGCGACTATACGCGCGACGGGCGTCCGGCGAGCCGGCTCGACATCGCCAAGGCGGCCCTGCGCACCCTGCTGCCTGAGCTGCCCTGCGGCTCGCGCCTCGCGCTGGCCCTGTTCACCGAGCGGCGCCCCTTCCTGCTGTTCGCGCCGATCGAGGTCTGCGCCGATTTCGCCCCGCTGGACGGCGCGATCGCAGGCCTCGACTGGCGCATGGCCTGGGAGGGCGACAGCCGCATCGCGTCCGGCCTCCATCGCGCCATCACGATGGCGGGCGAACTCGACACCGACCTCCTGTTCATCACCGATGGCCAGGAGACGCCGCCGCTGCCGGCCAACGGCATCCCGCCCTTCGAGGGCATGCCCGGCGCGGTGCGCGGCCTCATCGTCGGAGCGGGCGGCTACAGCCTCGCGCCGATCCCGAAATTCAACGACCGCGGCCGCGAGACCGGCTTCTATGCCGAATCGGAGGTGCAGCAGGAGAACCGCTTCGGCCCGCCGCCGGCCGACGCGGAATCGCGCGAGGGCTACAACCCGCGCAACGCCCCCTTCGGCGGCGCCGCGGCGCGCGGCGAGGAGCATCTCTCCTCGGTGCGCGAGCCGCATCTGAAGGCTTTGGCCGCCCAGACCGGCCTCGCCTACGCTCATCTCGACGGCCCGGATCTGCGCGCGCCGCTCCTGGCGGCCGCCACCCCGCGCCCCCTGCCCGGCCGGCTCGACCCCCGCCCCTTCCTCGGCGCGGCGGCGCTCGCCCTGGTGCTCGCCAGCTTCCTCGCAGGCGCGCTGCGCGCCCGCCTCACCCCCTTCACCCCCAGCAGGACCTCATGATGCGTCTGTCCCTTCTCGTTCTTCCGCTCGCGCTCGCCGCAACCGCAGCGCTGGCCCACGGCCCGACCCCGCAGAAAGTCTCGCAGTCGATCACGATCAAGGCGAGCCCGGACGCCGTGTGGAAGGTGGCGGGCGACTTCGCCGGGATCGGAAAGTGGCACCCGGCGATCGAGCGGGCCGAGGGCAGCGGGAGCAAGGATGCGGGCAGCCGCACGCTCACCTTCAAGAACGGCGGCAAGATCGAGGAGAGCCTCGACGAGTACAAGGCGGACGCTCGCACCTATTCCTACCGGATGGGCGAGCCGGACCTGAAGGCGCTGCCGGTCTCGTCCTATTCGGCGACCTTCACCGTGAGCCCGGAGGGCGACGGCGCCAAGGTCGAGTGGATGGGCCGCTTCTACCGCGGCGACACCGGCAACGAGCCTCCGGAGAACCTCAGCGACGAGGCCGGCAAGGCCGCGATGAACACGTACTTCTCGGACGGCCTGAAGGGCCTGAAGGCGGCCGTGGAGGGCGGCAAGGCGAAATGATCCGCCCCGCCCTCGCCGCGCTGATCCTCGCCCCTGCGCTCGCCGGCTGGCCGGCCGGCCTCTCTGCGCGCGCCGCGACCGTCTACGTCGCGAGCCAGCAGGGGGCGCAGGTGACGCGCATCGAGGCGGGAGCGGTCGCGGGCCACACGACCGTGGCGGGGGCGGCCCCCGCCACGGTGGCGGCGGGTGGCGGCCTCCTGTTCCTCAGCCATCCCGACGGGCACGCGGTCACGGTCATCGACGCGGCCACCGGCGCGGTGCTGCGACGCCTGCCCTACAAGGGACAGGCCTTCGGCCTCGCGGCCTCCCCCGACGGCAAGACCCTGTTCGTCGCCGACTGGTCGGGCAACCGCGTCGACCGGCTCTCGGCCGCGGACGGCACGGTCGAGGCTTCCGCCGAGACCGGCCGCGACCCGGCCCATATCGTCCTCGACCGCGCCGGCCGGCTGTTCGTCGCCGACCGGGAGAGCCATCGGGTCAGCGTGTTCGACACCGCCCGGATGACCCGGCTCGCGACGATCCCTGTGGGCACCGCGCCCTTCGCCCTCGCGTTGAGCCCGGATGAGCGCCGCCTCTATGTCGGCAACGTGCGCAGCAACGACCTCACCGTGATCGACACGGAGGCGCTCGAGGCCCTCGCCACCGTGCCGGCCGGCGCCATGCCCTACGGCATCGCCGTGAGCCCGGACGGGACGCGGATCTTCGTGACCAACCAGCATGCCGCCACGGTCACCGTGCTCGATGCGGGCAGGCTCGTCATCGCGGCGACGGTCGGCGTCGGGCGCTATCCGGAGGGCATCGTGATCGAGGGCGGCCGGGCCTACGTCGCGAACTGGTTCTCCGACAGCGTCTCCGTCCTCGATCTCGCGACGCTCAAAGAGATCGCCCAGCTGCCGGTCGCCGAGGGCCCGCGCAGCCTCGCCATCGCCGCTTCCACCGGGGAGACCCCGCGATGAGAGCACTTGCGACCCGTCTTGCGGCACCTCTCGTGGCCCTGCTGATCCTCTCCGCCTGCGACCGCGGCGCTGAACCGTCCGGCGAGGCCGCGACCGCGGCGCCCGACCGCGGCGACGACGGCGCGATCGTCGCCTCGACCTCGGAGGATCACCTGCCCGACTGGCTCTCGCCCACCGACGGCACGGATCCGGCGCGCTGGCTCGCGGGCCGCGAGGCGGGACACCCCTTGCCCGCGGACGCCGCCGCGGTCAGGGAACTGCGCGAATCCCTCGATGGGGCACGCAGCGCCTTCGTGGAAGACAAGCGCATGATCGCCAACCGCACGGTGCAGCTCGGGCAGATGCTGTCCGAGATCGGCAAGACGGAATCCTATCGCGGCCTGATCGACGGCCTCGGCGCGGTCGCGTCGGTGCGCGGCCGCCACAAGAGTCTCTACGGCGAGATGTGCCAGCACTATTACAACACCCGCGTTCAGGGCGCCGACCACGCCACGGCCCTCGCCCGCCTCGAAGCCCGCGAGCGGCCGGAGGTCGCCGCGCCGGAGCGGCCGTCGGGAGGGCAGCCGTGAGCGAGGGCCGTGCCTTTGCCCGGGGCGCCGCGCCGGCGCGGCCGGAGACGCTCCTCGTCATCGACGACCATCCGATCGTGATGCAGGGCGTGCGCCGGCTCGCGGAGGCGGCGGGCGTCGCCAGAGTCTACGAGGCCGCCGACATCGTCTCGGGCTACCGCCTGTTCCACCGGCATCGGCCCGACCTCGTCGTGGCCGATCTGAGTTTTCGCGACGACGGCCTGTCCGGCCTGTCGCTGATCCGCCGGATCCGGGCGCTCGACCCCGCCGCCCGCATCCTCGTGTTCAGCATGCATGCCGACCCGGTGCTGGTCTCGCGGGCGCTGGAGAGCGGGGCGCTCGGCTTCGCGCTCAAGGATGCCGGATCGGATGCCTTCCTGGAGGCCCTCGACGCGGTGCAGGCCGGGCAGGGCTACCTGCCGCACGCGCTCGCCACCGAGGTGGCGATGCTGAACCGCGGCGCCCGCCCCGCCCCGCTCGCGACCTTGAGCGCCCGCGAATTGCAGATCCTGTCGCTGCTGAGCCAGGGCAAGTCCTACGACGCCATCGCCAGCGCCATGGCGGTGAGCTACCGCACGATCATCAACGCCAGTTCCAGCATGCGCAAGAAGCTCGGCGTGGAGTCCCGCGCCGGGCTGGTCCAGATCGCGGTCAACCGGCGCAACGCGCTGCTGTGAAGGGCGGCCGGGCGCAGGTCCTCGTCCGCCCCGTCATCGGCCGAGGACCCGGCTCAGGCGCAGCTCCTCCGGGTCGGCGAGCCGAGCGTCCGTCGCGGTCCGTGGGGCGGGCCCGCCCGCGGGCGTCGCGAAGGGCAGGGTCAGCGCCGCCGCGACGAGGACGGCGGTGATCCAGCGCCTCGGCCGCTCGGGCGAGGCCGAGGCGAGGCTCGGCCCTCCGAGCCGCGGCCGCCCCCCCTCGCCGACGAGCGGGGTCGGGCGCCGCCGTTCTCCCTCCGGCGCCGAGATCCGGTCGAGGCTGCGCTCGACCGCACCGAGCAGCGCGGCGGCCTCCCCGTCCAGGCTGTCCCAGTGCCGGGTCAGTGCGCCGTGCTCTGCCGGCTCGGACGCCGCGGCGTCCGGTCCGGTGCCTTCCGTCGTCGGCTCCTCCGGGCCTGTCATGGCGGGTCGCGTCAGGCGCGGTGATAGGCATCCTCGAGGCGGACGATGTCGTCCTCGCCGAGGTAGCTGCCGAGTTGCACTTCGATCAGCTCGACATCGTCGTTGCCGGGATTCTCGAGGCGGTGGATCGCGCCGAGCGGGATGAAGATGTGCTCGCTCTCGCGGTAATCGGCGACGGTGTCGTCCACGGTGACCCGGGCGCAGCCGCGCACCACGACCCAGTGCTCGGCCCGGTGGCGGTGCTTCTGCAGGGACAGCCGGCCGCCGGGCGCCACGGTGATCCGCTTGACCTGGAAGCCGTTGGAGGCCTCCAGCACCCGGTAGCTGCCCCAGGGGCGGTGCGAGGCGGCGTGCCACTCGGCCTGGGGCCGGCCCTTGCTGCGCAGGATCTCGACCATCTTGCGCACGTCGCCGCAGCGGCTGCGGTCGGCCACCAGGATCGCGTCCTTCTCGGCCACGACCACGAGGTCGCGCACCCCGACGAGGGAGGTCACCATCCCCTCGGACGACACGAAGCAGCCCTCGCTCTCGAACAGTTCGGCCGCGCCGCGGCTGACATTGCCGAGGTCGTCGCGCTCGCTGATCGCCCACAGCGCGTTCCAGTTGCCGACATCCGACCAGCCGCAGCGCATCCGCGCCACCGCGGCGCGGCTCGTCTTCTCCATGACCGCGAAGTCGAGGGAGGTCTTGTTCGTGCCGGCGAACCCCTCGGCATCGAGGGCCAGCGCCCCGCCCTCGTCGGCGGCGGCCTCGACCGCGGCGGCGGCGGCGGCGGCCGTGTCGGGATCGAAGGCGGCGTACTCGCCGCACAGGGTATCGGCCCGCATCAGGAAGTTGCCGGAATTCCACAGCCAGCGGTCGGCGAGATAGCTGGCGGCCCGCACCGCGTCCGGCTTCTCGGCGAAGGTGTGCACCGCGTGGCAGCGCGCCTCGACGCGGTCACCGGGCCGGATCCAGCCGTATTCCGTGCTGGGATGATCCGCCTCGATGCCGAAGGTGACGAGCCGCCCGGCCCGCGCCGCCGGCAGGGCGGAGGCCACGGCGCGGCGGAAGGCGCGCGGCTCGGTGACGATGTGGTCGGAGGGCAGCACGAGGACCACCGCCTCCGGATCCTGCCGCGCCACCAGGGTGCAGGCGGCCAGGATCGCCGGGCCGGAATCGCGCCGCTCCGGCTCGAGCAGGAGGGTGATCGCGGCGTCGATGGCCGCCGCCTGCTTCTCGACGAGGCAGCGATAGTCCCGGTTCGCCACGATGATCGGCCGGGCGAAGAGCGGGCCCTGGAGCCGCAGCAGGGTCTGCTGGAAGGTCGAGTGCGGCCCGAGCAGGGGCACGAACTGCTTCGGCATCGAGGTGCGGGAGGTGGGCCAGAGCCGCGTTCCCGAGCCGCCGCAGAGGATGACGGGCTGGATCCGTGCAGGCATCGACGGGCGTCCTTTTGTGCTGGGACTGAAGGAAGGTCAGGGGGAGGTCAGGGAAGGTTCAGGGGAGGATCAGGGGGTTTCGAAGGAACTGCGCAGGGCCGGCACCGCCTGCGAGACCGGACCGGGCGCGGCCGCCCCGCCGCGGGTGGGGGCCGGGGTCGGGGCCGGGGTCGATCCCTCCGCGGTGCCGGCCTTGGCGGGCGAGACCTGGACGACGTCGCCCGGCAGCAGCATCGAGGTCAGGGCCGCCTTGAACGTCACCGCCCCGTTGTGCCGGGTCCGGGTCACCTCGACGCTCCAGCCGGTGGCCTCGCTGCCGCCGTCGGAGGCGGCGAGCCGCCGGGCACGGCTCTCCAGGAGGTCGCGGGCGATGGGCAGGCTCGCCTCGGTTTCCAGGAGTTGCTGGCGGGTGGCCTGAAGGTCGGCCACCACCCGGCGCCGGTGGCCGTTCTCGGTATCGCGCTGGCGCAGGGTCAGCTCGCCGCTGGCGGTGGCGTTGCGGGCGAGATCCGCGTCGATCCGGGCGAGTTCCGCCCGGACCCGGGCGTTCTCGCGCTGCCGGTCCACCATGATCGTCTGCAGGCCGTGGCCGTTATCGGTCAGCCGCGCGTAGTTGCGGACCTGGGCCTCGGTCAGCTTGACCTGCTCGTCGATGAGGGCGCGCTGCTGGGTCAGCGACGCCCGCTCGGTCTCCAGCCGCTCGACCTGCTGGCGCAGAAGGCCGACTTCGCTGCGCTCCGTCTCGCGCTGGAGCGCGAAGATCTCCTGCTCGCCGCGCAGCAGCGCCGTCGCCTCCGGGCCGATCAGCTCGTCCGAGACGAAGCTCGTCCGCCCGTCGCGCTGGGCCTCCAGCCGGAGCTGCCGGGCGCGCTGGGCGAGCCGGGCGAGTTCGAGGCTCCGCAGGCGCTCGCGCGCGGTCAGCACCTCGGCCTTGAGTTCGGTGATCGAGCGGTCGCCGACCCGCCCGCCGCCGGCCAGCGCCACCGCGCCGAGCACGGTCAGGCCGTAGCGGTAGGTGTAGCTGCCGGGCGAGCGCACCTCGCCGAGCACGTAGATCGGCTTCATCTCGGAGAGCCGCAGGCTGACCGTGGCCGAGCGCAGGTAGCCGTCGTTCAGCCGCGTGCGCACCAGGGTCTCCGCCTGTTCGGGGCTCAGGCCCGCGACCCGGATGCGCCCGACCATCGGCAGGTTCACATCGCCGACCGCATCGACCACGTACTCGCCGGTGAGTTCCGTCTGGCCGAAGACGACGACGGTGACCTTGTCGCCGCTCGACAGCAGCAGCGCGGCCTCGGCCGGCGGCTCCGGCGCGGAAGCCGGTGCGGATGCGGGCGGAGAGGCCGGCGCTTGGACCTCGGCGGCCAGGGGCGCGTCGGCGAGACAGAGCAGGAGCACCGCCGCAAGCCCTAGTGCAGACCCTGCCGCGGAACCGGCCGGACGCCGCGCACCGCGCCGCCCCCCGCCGGTCCAAGGCCGAAATGTCCTGAAGTCGAGCATGCCTTCGCCTCTCAGGCTGCTGTCCGGGCGCCGGCCGGCCTTGCGAGCGGGGCCGGCCGAGGGTGCTGGCTTCGGGGCCTGCCCTGCCCGGGGAAGAGGGGACGGGCCGTCGCGACGCCCTGCTTGAATGCCAGAGCTCCCTCCGCTTTTGTCCTGGCTATTCGGTCACCTGCCGGTTCGCGACCGGGTTAGCCCGACAGGGCCGGGGCCGGGCCTCGGGCGCGGTCGGGAACCGTTTCCGCGCCGGCCCGTCCCGCCGGGGCGCGAAAGAGGCCGACGCCGCCCGATCGTGGTAGACCGCCTTCGCACCGCCGCAGGCCTCGTCTTCCTCGAAACAGCAATGCCGCGCCCGATCCAAGTCCCCTAATCTGGCATCGACTGAGATTGGGAGACGGCGAGCGATGAAAAAACGTATCCTCGTGACGGGCGGCGCCGGTTTTGTCGGCAGCCACTTGTGCGATCGACTGGTGGCACAGGGACACGACGTCCTCGCCGTCGACAATTTCTACACCGGCGACCGGTCGAACCTCGCGCAGCACCTGAGCAATCCGCGCTTCGAGGTCATGCGCCACGACGTGACCTTCCCGCTCTACGTCGAGGTCGACGAGATCTACAATCTCGCCTGCCCGGCCTCCCCGGTGCACTACCAGCGCGACCCGGTGCAGACCACGAAGACGAGCGTCATCGGCGCCATCAACATGCTCGGGCTCGCCAAGCGCCTCGGCATCCCGATCCTCCAGGCCTCCACCAGCGAGATCTACGGCGATCCGGACGTGCACCCGCAGCCGGAGGATTATCGCGGCCTCGTCAGCGTCAGCGGTCCGCGCGCCTGCTACGACGAAGGCAAGCGCTGCGCCGAGACCCTGTTCTTCGACTACCAGCGTCGGCACAACGTGCCGATCCGGGTCGCGCGCATCTTCAACACCTACGGGCCGCGGATGAACCGCGACGACGGCCGGGTGGTGTCGAACTTCGTGGTGCAGGCGCTGCGGGGCGAGCCGATCACCCTCTACGGCGACGGCCGCCAGACCCGCGCCTTCTGCTTCGTCGACGACCTCGTCGAGGGGCTGATGCGCCTGATGAACGTCGAGGGCACGCTCGACGGCGCGGTCAATCTCGGCAACCCGACCGAGGTGACCATCGCCGCGATCGCCGAGCGGATCATCGCGCTCACCGGCTCGCGCTCGGAGATCGTCTACCGCCCGCTGCCGCAGGACGACCCGCGCCAGCGCTGCCCGGACATCACCCGCGCCCGGGCGATGCTGCACTGGAGCCCGAAGGTCGACCTCGACGCGGGGCTGACGAAGACCATCGCCTATTTCGACGCGCTGCTCTCGGCCTCCGCCTCGAGCGTGACGCCGTTCGAGCCGGCCCTGCCGGACCTCGCCAGGACGGGCTCATGAGCGCGGTCCTCCCCCGCGTTCCGATCCTCGGGGTGCCGGTCAGCGCGATCACCCTGGACGATGCCGTGAGCGCGGTCGAGGACTGGATCCTCGCCCGCCGCCGCCACTACGTCTGCATCACCGGCGCCCACGGCGTCATCGAGTGCCAGACCGATCGCGCCTTGCGGGCGATCCACGAGCGCGCCGGCCTCGTCACCCCGGACGGGATGCCGCTGGTCTTCATGGCGCGCCGGCTCGGCTTCCCGCGCACCCAGAGGGTCTACGGACCCGACCTGATGCGCGCGCTCACAGCCCTGTCCGCCCGCAAGGGCTACCGGCAATACTATTTTGGAGGTGCGACCGGCCTGCCCGAGCGGCTGGCCGCGCGCCTGACGGAACAGTTTCCGGGGCTTCCCGTCGCCGGCACCTTCTCGCCCCCCTTCCGGCCGACCACGCCGGAGGAGGACGAGGCGGTCGTCGCACGCATCAACGCGGCCAAGCCCGACATCCTGTGGGTCGGTCTCAGCACCCCCAAGCAGGAATACTGGATGGCCCGCCACCGCGACCGGCTGGAGGTGCCGGTCATGGTCGGCGTCGGAGCGGCCTTCGACTTCCTCGCCGGGACCAAGCGGCAGGCTCCGGTCTGGATGCAGCGGCGCGGGCTCGAATGGGCCTTCCGCCTCGGCACCGAGCCGCGCCGGCTGTGGCGCCGCTACGGGCGGATCGTGCCCGAATTCACCCTGCGCGCCGCGTTCCAGCTCCTGAGCGCACCGTCGCGGCCGCGGCGGTCCTTCTGAGGCCTGCCGCCGAGGGCGGGCTCGGCGATATGCGCGCATCGTCTTGGGGACGTGGCCCGATCCGGTGACGGTCGGGCCACGTCCCCAAACGTTTCTCGATCCCCGCGCGGGGGCGGTCGCCGGTCGGTCTTACGAGGCAGCCATCGGCACTCCTTCGCGCCCCCTTTCGGCGATCCGGTCTCCACGTCGTCGCGCCGCGCTCCAAAGGATTACCGCAGCGCGAAAGTATGATCGCCCATCGAGAAGATATGCTCAGTCAGCCCGCGAAATAAGAATGGAAGCGCCGAAGCAGAAAAGGCGTCAAACCCATGTCGAAAAGCGCAGTTGTCACCGGGGCCGGCGGTTTCATTGGTGGACATCTGGTGACGTACTTGCGTCGCCACGGCTATCACGTCCGCGGCGTCGACCTGAAGTACCCCGATTTCGGGCACAGCGACGCCGACGAGTTCGTACTCGCCGACCTGCGCTCGTTCGAGGATTGCCGCGAGGCGGTGAAGGGCGTCGACGAGGTCTACAACCTCGCCGCCGACATGGGCGGCATCGGCTACATCTCCGGCGCGCACGCCTCGATCACCTTCAACAACACGATGATCAGCGCGCAGATGCTGAAGGCCGCCTTCGATGCCAAGGTCGAGCGGTTCCTGTTCTCCTCCTCGGCCTGCGTCTACCCGCAGCACCTGCAGGACGTGCCGAGCGTGATCCCGCTCAAGGAGGAGGACGCCTTCCCCGCCGCCCCCGAGGAGGGCTACGGCCTGGAGAAGCTCTACACGGAGAAGCTCTGCCAGTACTTCACCGAGGATTACGGCTTCCCGACCCGCTCGGTCCGCTTCCACAACGTCTACGGCCCCCTCGGGACCTATGACGGCGGCAAGGAGAAGGCCCCGGCCGCGATCTGCCGCAAGGTCGCGCGCACGCCCGACGGCGGCACGATCGACATCTGGGGCGACGGCCAGCAGACCCGCTCGTTCATGTACGTGGACGACTGCGTCGAGGGCATCTACCGGATCATGCAGTCGGACCATTACGGGCCGCTCAACCTCGGAACAGACGAACTCGTCAACATCAGCGGCCTCGTCGATCTCGTGGCCGAGGTCGCCGGTAAGACGATCCACAAGGCGTTCGACACCAGCAAGCCGCAGGGCGTGCGCGGGCGCAACAGCGACAACAACCGCCTGCGCGAGGTTCTGGGCTGGGAGCCCGGCATCCACCTGCGCGAGGGCCTGAAGCCCACCTACCGCTGGATCGAGGCCCAGGTCCGGGAGGCGCAGGAGCAGGCGGACGCCGCTCCGAGGCAGGCCGCCGAATAAGGCGGCCTACCCGCCCGCGGAAAACCCATCCGCGGAACGCTCCTGATCCCGCAAAGGACCCGGCCGGCGATGCCTCCGACGCGTCGCCGGCCCTCCGCGCCATCGTGTCATTCCCAGCGCGAGCGAGCCCATGCCGGACGTCGATGTCGCAAATCCCGGCCTGCTGCCGGTGGGCAGGGCCGGCTGGCCCGAGCGCCTGCCGGACCGCCTCGGGCCCGCCCGGCCCGGACGCGCCGAGGCCGCGGCCCGGGCACGGGGCCTGATCGTCACCCTGGCCCTGCTCGGCGGCGACGCCGCCGCCGTGCTGGCGGCCTGCGGGGCGAGCCTCGTCGTCATGGCGCTGGCCGGGGCGGCGCCGGGCATCCCGGCGGCCAGCCTCCTCGGCTGGGGCGCGCTCCAGATCGGCACCATGGCCCTGTTCGGCCTCTACGAGCCGATCGAGGCGGAGCCGATCGAACGCCTGCGCCGTCGCAGCCTCGCCGCCGCCGCCGCGGTCGGCGCGGCCCTGCTGATCGGCGGCCGGGCGCCCTGGCCCTGGCTGTGGATGGCCGCGGCCGGGCTCGCCGCCCTCCTCTCCATCCCGCTCGGTCATTACGCGGAGGGGTTCGTGCGTGCGCGGCTCGTCCGACGGGGGGTTTGGGGGGCGGCGACCATCGTCTACGGCGAGGGCGCCGCCGAACTGGCGCGCAGTCTCACCGCACGGCCGGAACTCGGCCTGAGACCGATCGGGATCGTCCGCGAGGCCACGCGCGGGGTCGAACCCTACCGAGCGGCCGGCTCCCCGGCACCGGCGGAAGAAAGGGCCGAGGGCGCGGCGATCGAAGCGAAGGCCGCCGAGCGCGAGGCCGAGCTGCTGGCGGCGGCGGAAGTCGCCATCTGCACGCCGGGCGAGCGCGATCCCGCCCGCTTCGCCTGGCTGACCCGCCACCCGTTCCGGCAGGTCATCGTGGCCCACCACGCGCCCGAGGTGGAGACGGTGCGCCTCCAGACCCGCTGCCTCGGCTCGGTGGTCGGGCTCGTGGTGCGCCGGGCGATCTTCCTGCCGCACAACCTGCGCCTCAAGCGCGCCCTCGACCTCGCCGTGACGCTGCCCGCGCTCCTCCTGTTCGGGCCGCTGATCGGCGTGCTCGCGCTCGCGGTGAAGCTCGCCGATCCGGGACCCGCCTTCTACGTCCAGCCCCGCGTCGGGCGCGATGGCCGCACCATCCGCGTGTACAAGCTGCGCAGCATGTTCCGCGACGCGGAGGCGCGGCTCGCGGATCACCTCGCCGCCGACGAGGCCGCCCGGCGCGAGTGGGACCGGTTCTGCAAGCTGCGCGACGATCCGCGGGTCCTGCCCGGCATCGGCGGCTTCATCCGCCGCACCAGCCTCGACGAGCTGCCCCAGCTCCTCAACGTACTGCGCGGCGACATGAGCGTGGTCGGCCCCCGGCCCTTCCCCGCCTACCACACCGAGCGGTTCGGCCCGGCCTTCCAGGCGCTGCGGGCGAGCGTGCCGCCGGGCCTGACCGGCCTGTGGCAGATCTCGGCGCGCAGCGACGGCGACCTCGCGGTCCAGGAGCAGCAGGACAGCTTCTACATCCGCAACTGGTCGATCTGGATCGACCTGTACATCCTCCTCGAGACGGTGCCGGCGGTGCTCACCGCCAAAGGCGCCCGCTGACGAGGGACCGCCGGCCCCTCCCCCTTCGAAGCGCTCCCTTCCGACTCTGACGCAGGCCCGACCATGGATCCGTTCCACGAAGCCGACCCGCCCGGCGGCGGGCGATCGCTCACCAGCCATTACGAGGCGGTCACCGGGCACGCCCTCGCGGTGCTGTGGCGGCGCCGGCTGATGATCGCCTCGATCGCCGGGCTGTCGGCGCTGGCGGCGGGGGCGGCCTCGCTGGCCCTGCCGCCGAGCTACGTCGCCGAGGTGCTGCTCCAGTTCGATTTCGGCCAGACCCAGGACGTGCGCGGGACCGGCAAGTCCGGCCCGCAGATCGCCCTGGAGCCGGCCTCCGTGGTGGAGAGCGAGGCGCGCATCATCCGCTCCTTCGCCATCGCCCAATCCGTCGCGGGCCGCCTCGAGACCGAGGCTCGGGCCGAGACTCGACCTGAGGCCGGACACGCGGCCAAGGAGCCGCCCACCGGCTGGGTCGGCTCCCTGCGGCAGGCGCTGGCGAGCCGGGTCCAGGCCGCGCTGCCCGCCCTCCCCGGCGGGCGGCAGGAGGACGCCGCCCAACAGGAGAGCGCGCAGCAGGAGACCGAGCGGGACGCGCGGGCCCAGCGGCTGATGCGCGGGCTCACCGTCGGCAACGACGCCAAGGCCTACCTGATCAGCATCGGCTATCGCGACCGCGATCCCAAGCGGGCGGCGGAGATCGCCAACACCTTCGCCACCGAGTACCTCGCCCGCAAGATGCAGGCGGCCTCCCTCGCCACCGAGCGGGCGAGCCGCTGGTACGCCGAGCAGATCCAGGTCTCGCGGGGCGAACTCGCGCGCCTCGAGGGCGAGATCGATGCCTTCCGCAAGCGCACGGGCTTCGTCGAGTCGGTGCGCGAGGGCGTGGACCTGCGCGAGCAGCAATTGCGCGATGCCCTCTCCGAACTGTCCAGCGCCTCCGTCAAGCGGCTGGCGGAAGAGGCCCGGCTGCAGCGCGCCGGGGACGTGATGCGCTTCGGCGGCGTGCCGAACGCCGCCGACACGACGATCTCGCCGGTGATCCAGCAGATGCTGGCCGACGACAGCAAGCTGCGCGCGGAGCTGGAGCAGCTCACCGCCGTCTCCGGCGACAACCACCCGAGCGTGCTGCGCCTCAAGGCCTCGATCGCCGCGCTGCAGCAGCGGCTGCAGACCCGCATGGCCGAGGTGCTGAAGCTGGTGGAGGTCGATCTCGGCGCCGCCCGCGGGCTCGAAGCCGCGGCCGAGGCGCGGGTCGCGGCCGTGCGCCGCTCGCTCATCGAGAGCAAGGCGCTCGAAGCCAAGCTGCGGGCGCTCCAGGCCGATGCGACCGCCGCGCGGGACCGCCTGCGCGTCCTCGACGAGGGCTACCAGACCGCCAACGCGCTGAGCGAGCTCAAGCCGGTGATGGCGCAGATGCTGGCCCCGGCCAAGGTGCCGACCCTGCCCACCGGCCCCGGTCTCGGACTCGTGCTCGGCCTCGGGTTGTTCGCGGGCGCCGGGGCCGGCTCGGTTCTGGCGCTCGGGCTCGACCGCCGCGACCGGGGCTACCGCAGCCAGGGCGAGATGGAGGCCGAGACCGGCCTGCCCTGCCTCGCCCTGCTGCCGAACCGGCACGTCGGTGAATATCCGGGCGCGCATGCGGGCGAGCGCCCGGAGCAGGATCTCGTCTTCCGCGAGGCCGTGCGGGCGGCGGTGGCCGAACTCGTCGCGGTGCGCGAGCCGCTCAAGGTCGTCCTCGTCACCTCGGCGATGCCCGGCGAGGGCAAGTCCGTGGTCGCCCGCTCGGTGGCGCGCTCGCTCGCCGCCATGGGGCGCCGGGTGCTGATCCTCGACGGTTCGCCGCGCCGCGCCGCGATCGAGGATGCCCGCCTCGGCCCGTCCGGTCCCGAGACGGAGGCCGAGGACGAGGAGGCGGACGGCCGCATCTCGACCATCCGCCGCGTCTCCGGCCTCAAGGACGGGCACGACATCTACGCCGAGCCGACCTTCGGCATGCTCGTGCGGGAGGCGCGCGAGCGCTACGACGTGATCCTCGTCGAGGTCCCGCCGGTGCTGCTGCTGGGCGACGTCGCGCTCCTGCGCCAGCACGCCGACGCCGTGGTCCATGTCGTGGCGTGGCACGGCACGCAGAAGGCGGCGGTGGCCGCGAGCCTCGCCTATATGCGCCGGCTCGGGCTGACGGTCGCCGGGCTCGTCCTGAACAAGGTCGATCTGAAGCGCCACGAGGGCCGCGCCGCGGATCGCGGCACGCTCTACCGCGACTTCTCGCACTACTACCGGAACAGCGCCTGATGGGCGCGCAAGCGGCACTGGACCCGGGGGCGGCGATCCTCGTGAGCGAATGGACCTTCGCCTGCGCGGCGTGCGGCTCCCCCGCCGTCACCTGGCCGGCGGACCCGACCGCCGAGGCGCCGGTCGCCTGCGGCGGCTGCGCCCGGCCCCTGGGCACGCTCGCCGCCTTCCGCGCCGGAATCGAGCGGGTCCTGGCCGGCCATCGAGCGCGCAGGGACGGCGCAGAAGGCGGCCGCCAGGAGACGTTCGAAGACCAAGGGACGTTCGGAGACCAAGGGACGTTCGAAAGACAAGGGACGTTCGAAGAAAGCCGCCCGATCGCTGTCGCCCGAGCCGCCCCGTCATCGTGAGGGGCTGCCGGAGAGGTCGCGCAGCAGCCGTGAAAAAATCCTCCGGATCCCGTGCGGTTTCCGGAGGATTTTTTCGATCGCCGCGGCCCCTGGGGATGCGGTGAGGCGATGGGTCCCTCGCCTCACCGAGCCGATCCCGCGGTCAGACGAACAGGAAGTGGCTCGCGTTCAGCTCGGCCTTGTGGGTGTCGGCGAGCCAGAGCGTGTCCGAGCCTGAGCGGATCACCACATCGCTGCCGACATCCTGCGCCGCGGCGAGCACGGCACTGAGCGAGCCGAACATCGACCGGGCGATCTCGATCGCGTCGGGCGCGGCGCCCCCGGTCTCGAAATCCTCGACCCAGTCGGTGCCGTTGCCGGCCTTGAAGGCGAACCGGTCGGCCCCGGCCCCGCCCCAGAGATGGTCGGTGCCGCTGCCGCCGTCGAGCCGGTCGTTGCCGGCCCCGCCGTAGAGGTTGTCGTCTCCGCCCATCCCGTTGAGGGTATCGTCGCCGCCCAGCCCATCGAGGTCGTCGCCGGCATTCGATCCGGTCATCGTCTCGGCCGCGGCGGTGCCGTCGCGGTCGAGGCTCGTGCCCGACGGCGAGGCCCCGATCGCGGGCGTCGAGCCGGAGGTCGAACCCTGGGGGCTGCCCGTGACCACCCCGACGACGGTGCCGACCGTGCCCGCCACCCAGTCGAACAGGTTCTCGATCGGCGTCATCGGCGTGGCCGAGGGCGCCGCCGCCACATCCGCGCCGGACGAGGACGGGCCCCAGGCGATGTTATTGGCCACCGCCGGGTTGGTGTAGGTCGAGTCCTGGATCGAGACGTCGTCGCCGCTCGCGTTCCAGATGACGGCGTTGGACATGGGATCGCCCCGGCCCTGGTCCTCGGCGATGTTGTCGAAGGAGCGGGTGTCGATGAAGGTCACGTCGTCCGAGTAGGACGAGAAGCCGCCATTGCCCATGTGGATCACGTCCACGTCCTCGACGCGCCCCCCCTGCGAATCGCCCTCGAACATCACGCCGACGCCGCTCGGCGAGTTGTTGCCGTCGATCACCCCGTGGGCGATCGTCACGTTCTGGCTGCCGATGATCGAGACGTTGTCCTCGACATGCGAGTTGTCCGGATCGTTGGTGACGGAGAAGTTCGTCAGGCTGCCGTCGGGCGAGTGGAAGAACTGGACGAACTGGCCGGACGGGTAGAGCCCGTGGAAGTCGTGGCCCTCGATATGGGAGAGCGTCGCACCCGGCGACTGGCCGAGATAGATGCCGGTGCCGCTGTCCCGCAGCGTCACGTGCGAGGCGGTGAAATCGGGGGAATTGACGACGTGGATGCCGGTGGCCTCGCCGGAGAGGCCCTGGTTGCCGTCGGGCGGGTCGGAATTGACGATCAGGCTGTTCTCGACGGTGACGCCGCTGGAATCCTCGACGACGATACCGTGACCGTCGGCGTGGTGGATGGTGACGTTGCGGATGACGACATTGTCGTGCTCGACGCGGATGGCGTCGCCGTCGGAAACCCAGAGATCCAGGTTCTCGATGACCTGTCCGTCATGGGTCGTGCGGATGGGGGTGGTGCTGGTGGTCAGACCCGCGGGCATGCTCTCTCCGTTCGTGAATATTACGACGGAGCGACCACCTAACGGAATTTAATCATGGTATCGATTGCGTAAATCCGCAACGTCAGCGCATCGAACTAGAACGATCGGGCTACGAGCGCACGGAACCAACTTACCGTACAGCTTTTATTGACCATCGCCGCGCCGGATATTTTTCGCGTTGCACAACCGGCGTTGCCGAACGGCCACGCTTGATCGGTGGCTGCCGCTTCATCGATACGTCTCCACGGCGGTACTCCAAATGTCGCCGTCGGCCTTCGGAGTACTGCGAAAGCATAAGGGCCGGAGCCGCGTCCTGAATACGGGATCCAGGACGCGGCTCCGGCGCCGGACGGCTCAGACGAACAGGAAATGCCCGGCCGAGAGGTCGGCCTTGTGGACGTCGGCGAGCCACAGCGTGTCCGCGCCCGAGGTGATGGCGACGTCGGGGCCGACATCGTGAGCCGCGGAGAGCAGGGCGTTGAACGAACTGAACATCGCCTTGCTCAGTTCGACCACGTCGTGCCCGCGGCCGGCGGTTTGGAAGTCCTCGACCCAGTCGGTGCCGTTGCCGGCCTTGAACACGAACCGGTCCGCGCCGGCGCCGCCCCAGAGGTGGTCGGTGCCGCTGCCGCCGTCGAGCCGGTCGTTGCCCGCCCCGCCGTAGAGGCGGTCGTCGCCGGCGAGCCCGTTGAGCGTGTCGTTGCCGTCCCGCCCGTCGAGGTCGTCGGCGAAGCGCGAGCCGGTCATCGTCTCCGAGGCGGCGGTGCCGTCACGGTCGATCCCGGTGCCCGACGGCGCCGGGTTGGCAGCCGGGGCGGTCGCGACCGGAGGTGTGGCGACAGGAGTCGTCGCAACGGGGGTCGGGGCCGGGGTCGCCACCGGCGTGCTGCCCGTCGCCGTCCCGTCGAACACGTTGTGGATCGGCGTCATCGGCGTGGCCGAGGGCGCCGCCGTGACGTCCGCACCGGCCGAGGACGTGCCCCAGACGATGTTGTTGGGAACGCCCGGATCCGTGTAGGTCGAATCCTCGACCGTGACGTTGTGGCCGGTCATGTTCCAGATCAGCCCGTTCGACAGCGACACGCCGCGGCCCTGGTCGCCGGCATCGTTGTCGAAGGAGCGGGTGTCGACGAAGCTGACGTCGTCCGAGTAGGACGAGAAGCCGCCATTGCTCATGTGGATCACGTCGACGTTCTGGACGTGGCCGCCCTGCGAATTGCCCTCGAACATCACGCCGGCCCCGCTCGGCGAGTTGTTGCCGTCGATGACGCCGTTGGCGATCGTCACGTTCTGGCTGTCGATGATCGAGACGTTGTCCTCGACATGCGAGTGACCCGGATCGTTGGTGACGGAAAAGTCCGACAGGCTGCCGTTGGGCGACTGGAAGAACTGGACGAGCTGTCCGCCGGGGAACGGACCGTGGAAGTCGTGGCCCTCGATGTAGGACAGCTTCGCGCCCGGCGACTGGCCGAGATAGATGCCGGTGCCGCTGTCCTGCAGCGTCACGTGCGAGGCGGTGAAGTTCGGCGCGTTGACGACCCGGATGCCGGTGGTCTCCGGATCGGTCTCGCCCCCGTTGCCCGTCGGCGGATCGGAATTGACGATGAGGCTGTTCTGAACGCTGACGCCGCTGGCATCCTCGACGACGATGCCGTTGCCGTCGGCGTGGTGGATGGTGACGTTGCGGATGATGACGTTGTCATTCTCGACGCGGATGGCGTCGCCGTCGGAGACCCAGAGATCCAGATTTTCGATAACCTGTCCGTCGTACGTCGTGCGGATGGGGGTGGTGCTGTAGGTTTGGCCCGCAGGCATGCTTGCTCCTTGAAGTGCGATGATCGCAACGGAGCGGGTGCCTAACGAAGGTTATTGGCCGGATCGATTACGTAAATCTGCAACGTACCCCTTGAGGAGTAATCCTCCGGAGGTAGGGACGCGCGAAAACGGTTCAGCTTGTTGCTGTTTTCTAGAGAGTCTCTGTCAGAAATTTTCTGACAAGGGCCAGCCTGTTGCCGAACGGCCACGCTTAGGCGCACGGCTGCTCTCGTCCCTGCTCATACGGCATCTGTTGACCGCTTTCGATCCGCCGTTCCCCGTCATCCCGGGGCCGCGCAGCGGAACCCGGGATCCACCCTTGCGACGGGGTCTATGGCGTCCCGGCCGGTCGTGGATTCCGGGTTCGCTACCAGCGCCCCGGATTGACAGAGGTGGGGGGTGAACCCGACCCATCAGCCGGACATCGCATCAGATCGTCTGGTTGTAGGCGCCGACGTCCGGATGCTCGCGCAGCACCGCGTCGACGGCGGCAAACATCTCCCGCAGCCGCGCCTCCGAGACCGGGCTCTCCACCACCACCACCAGTTCCGGCTTGTTCGAGGAGGCCCGCACCAGACCCCAGGTGCCGTCGTCCGTCGTCACCCGAACGCCGTTGACCGTCACCAGATCGGTGATCGCATGGCCCCCCACCGGCTCGCCCGCCGCGTGCAGCGCCCGGAACCGCTCGGTCACCGCCGCCACCACGCCGTACTTCACCTCGTCGGCGCAGTGCGGCGACATCGTCGGCGAGCCCCAGGTCTTCGGCAGCGCCCGGTAGAGATCGGCCATCGAGCGATCCGGGTTGCGGTCGAGCATCTCGATCACCGCAATCGCGGTCAGAAGGCCGTCGTCGTAGCCCCGCCCCACCGGCGCGTTGAAGAAGAAGTGGCCCGACTTCTCGAAGCCGGCCAGCGCCGAGAGCTCGTTGACCCGGCGCTTGATGTAGGAATGCCCCGTCTTCCAGTAGTCGGTGCGCACGCCGCGGGCCTGAAGCTCGGGATCGGCGGCGTAGAGGCCGGTCGATTTCACATCGACCACGAAGGTCGCGTTCGCGTGCAGCTTCGACAGGTCGCGCGCCAGCATCACCCCGATCTTGTCGGCGAAGATCTCCTCGCCCTCGTCGTCGACCACGCCGCAGCGGTCGCCGTCGCCGTCGAAGCCGAGCCCGACATCGGCGCCGGTCTCGCGCACCTTGTCGGCGATGGCGTGCAGCATCGCCATGTCCTCGGGGTTGGGGTTGTAGCGCGGGAACGAATGATCGGGCTCGACGTCGAGCGGGATCACCTCGACCCCGAGCCGCTCCAGCAGGGCAGGCGCGAAGGCGCCGGCGGTGCCGTTGCCGCAGGCGGCCACGACCTTGAGTTTGCGCGAGACGGGCTTGGCGCGGGCCACGAGGTCGTCGAGGTAGACCTGCGCGAAGTCCGGCACGAATTCGTAGGCGCCGCCGTCGCGGTACTGGAACGCGCCCGTGGTGACGATCTCCTTGAGGCGGCCCATCTCGTCGGGGCCGAAGGTCATCGGCCGCTCGGCGCCCATCTTCACGCCGGTCCAGCCGTTGTCGTTGTGCGAGGCGGTGACCATGGCGACGCACGGGCAGTCGAGGGCGAACTGGCCGAAATAGGCCATGGGCGAAAGCGCCAGCCCGATATCCTTCACCCGCAGGCCGGCCGCCTGCATGCCGGCGATGAGCGCGAGCTTGATCGCGGCGGAGTAGCTGCGGAAGTCGTGTCCGGTGACGATGTCGGGGCGCACGCCGCGCTCATGGATCAGGGTGCCGAGGCCGAGGCCCAGTGCCTGGACGCCCATGAGGTTGATCTCCTGCGGGAACAGCCAGCGGGCATCGTACTCGCGAAAGCCGGTGGGCTTGACCATCGGCAACTGCTCGAAGGCGAAGGTGTTGGGCTCGAGCTTCGGCCGGGGCGTGGGAAAGGTCATGGGGGAGGCCTTGGAGAAGGTCTTGGGAAACCGGTCGGAGGACATGGCAGACCTTTCGCGCGGGCGGCGGCGAACGAGACCCCGTGCACCGCCGCAGGAGACGCCGAAAACAGGTTGAGAGTTTAGACCAGAAGGCCGCCCTGCGCCGCGCCGGGATCGACCTTCCACACCTCGATCGCCGCCACCGTCGGGTTCTCGGTCGCCCCCTGCCAGAAGGCGAGGTTGAGCGTCCCGTCGGTGACCGAGACCGTTCGCGTCAGGGTCGTCGCGGTGGCCCCCGCCCCGGCCGCGGCCCAGATGTCGTAGTTGGCGACCGTGGTGCCCTCGATGCCGACATTGAACTGGCGCTGGCCCGCGCCGGTCAGGCCGCCCGGATCGTCGGGCTGGTTGTAGATCTCGGCGAAGTGCAGAACGACCTTGTAGGAGCCCGCCGCCAGCGCGCTGCCGTCGGCGTTCTTGACGGCGTAGCCGAAGCGCCCGTCATCGGCATCCGTGGTCGGGGTGCTGGCCCAGCCGAAGCGCTGGTTCTGGTAGAGCGCGTCGTCGGTGGTGCCGGCGATCGGATCGACGTCGGAATAGGTCGCGTTCCCATCCTGGCCGGCGACGTAGAAGCGGTGCGGGGATGCCGCCGTGTCGGCCTCGAACACGGTCCCGTCCGCGCGGGTATAGGCGCCGCCGCCGGAATTGATCGCCATGACCAGGGTGTCGCCCCCGGGCGTCACGTCGATGGTGAAGCCGTGCGAGGCGGCGGCGTTGGTGTTGGCCGCCGGGCTCGCATCGGCGACTTCGCCGGCCTTGACGGTGGCGGTGTACGACCCGTCGGCCCAGCCGCCGTTCGGCGCCGCGACGAGGTAGGTGGCGGTGGCCGAGGTGGCGCTGGTGGCCACCTTCGACTGCAGGCTGATCGCCCCGACCGCACCCGATCCCGTCACCGCGAGATCGGCCGCAGCGATGCTGGCGAGATTGATGCCGGACGCATCGTTGTAGACCACCGTGACGCTCGCATTGGCCGTGCCGGAGGCGGGCCCATCGACGGTGAACGCGCCGATGCTCGGACCGGTCGTGTCGGTCGAGCCGGTGGCCTGCCGCACGACGATGCCGCTGAGTTTGGCGTTGTCGATGACGTTGGCGAATTGCAGGTCGAGCGTGCCGTTGGCGCCCGCGGTGATCGGGCCGGAGACGAAGCTGTAGGGCGTGTTGAAGCTGCCTGTCTGCGCCAGGATGTCGAGATCGTTGAGAACGGTCTGGCCTTCCAGCGTGACGTCGAAGACGCGCTGGCCCGGATTGCTCCACCACAATTCGCCGAAGCGCAGCTCGACGGTGTAGGCCTGGCTCGTGCTGGCCACGGGAATCGCGTAGCTGAAATTGCCGTAGCGCTCGGTCTGGAACACGGTGCCAGTGAAGGCCGATTGCAGGCCGTTGCCGCCGCTGCCGTCGATGAAGGTGGCGCCGCCGGTGAAGTACTGGTCGGCCGAGAAGCTGATCCCGTCCTGGATCAGCGCCCCGCCGCCGGCATTGATCGCCGCGACGATCCCGCCCGCGTTGCTGGTCTGGACCGAGAAGAGCTGGGACGAGGCGAGGTTGGTGTTGGCCGCCGGGCTCGCATCCGCCACTTCGCCCGCCTTGACGGTGGCGGTGTACTGGCCGTTGGTCCAGCCTCCCGTGGGGGCGGCGACGATGTAGGTGGCGGTGGCCGAGGTGGCGCTGGTGCTCGTCTTCGATTGCAGCGTGATCGCGCCGATGGCGCCCGGCCCGCTCACCGCGATGTCGGCGGCGGTGATGCTGGCGAGGTTGATGCCCGACGCATCGTTGTAGACCACCGTCACGCTGGCGCTCGCATCCCCTGCCACGGGCGCCTGGATCGTGAACGGCCCCACCGTCGGCTTGGTGGCGTCGGTGCTCCCGCCCCCGTTGGCCTGCCGCACGACGATGCCGCTGAGCTTGGCGTTGTCGATGCCGTTGAGGAACTGGAGGTCGAGCGTGCCGTTGGCACCCGCGGTGATCGGGCCGGAGACGTAGGTGTAGGGCGTGTTGAAGCTGCCCGTCTGCGCCAGGATGTCGAGGTCGTTGAGGATCGTCTGGCCCTCCAGCGACACGTCGAAGACGCGCTGGCCCGGATTGCTCCACCACAGTTCGCCGAAGCGCAGCTCCACCGTGTAGGCCTGGCTCGTGCTGGCCACCGGAATGGCATAGCTGAAATTGCCGTAGCGCTCGGTCTGGTAGACGGTGTTGGCGAAGGCCGGCTGCAGGCCGTTGCCGCCGGAGCCGTCGATGAAGGTGGCGCCGCCGGTGAAGTACTGGTCGGCCGAGAAGCTGATCCCGTCCTGCGACAGCGCCCCGCCGCCGGCATTGATCGCCGCCACGACCGGGTTCGTCGCGCCCGATTTCGCCGTCGTCGTGATGGTGATCCCGTCGAAATCCGCCGTGAACGGCGCGCCGTCGTTGGAGGTGGCCATGAGGCCGACCGCCATGCCGCTCGCCTTGCCGCCGACGGTGTAGTCGCCCTGGATCGCCTTCAGCAGCGCACTGCCGCTCGGCACGCTCATGGCGGTGCCGGCGGTGAACGCGGAGTTCGCATCGGTGGCCGACGAGACCGCGCCGGTGCCGAAGCGCCAGAGCGGGGTCACCGTGTTGGTCTCGAGATTGACGGCGAGGCGCAGCTGTACCCAGCTCGCATTGGCCGCGCTGAGAAGCGCGTTGTTGGTGACCGCGGCGGTCTGCGCGACGCCGAGATTCTCCATCGAGGTCTCGAAGATCGCGCTGGTGTACTTGCCCGCTGCGCTCTCGCCGCGCCCGCCCAGCACCAGCTTGATGAAGTTGTCCTGGTCGCCTGTGCCGATCTGAAGGCCGGCCGAGGGGAAGCCGCCGTCGCTGGTGGCGTTCGGGATCCAGTTCGCCATCGTCATGGTGACGTTGGCGGTCGCCACGGTGTCGTCGAAGGTGACGCCGGCCTGGAGCGCGTCCTTGAGGGTGTTGTTGCCTTCCGTGAAGTCCCCCTCTTGGACGTTCTTCAACTGGATGACGCCGCCCGCGCCGCCCGCGATGATGTTGGACGAGGTGTAGAGGCCGCCGTCGAGGAACGGGTCGAGCCCGTTGATCATCGCGCCGGTGAGCCCGCTGCCGCCGAAGGTGCCGGGGATCGAGCCGGATTCGAAGTTGAACACGATCGTCTCGCCGCCCGAGATCACGTCGGTGCCGGCGGTGCCGTTGTCGGGATCGAGGGCGAAGGGGTCGAGGGTGTTGTTGATGCCGTCGCCGTCGAGGTCGAGGTTCTGCGGGTTGGTCGGCCCCGGCGTCAGCACCTTGATGTTGCCGTCGGCCAGCGTCGTGACCCAGACGGTGCCGGCAAACGGCTTGCCGTCGCCGACCGCGTCGATGCCGAGCGGCGCGCCGCCGCCCATCGGCACGACCTGCTTGCCCGCCGCCACGATCTGCCCGGCGGCGCCGACGGTGGTGTCGACCCCGCCCGAGGCGTTGCGCGGGATGATGTGGAGATAGCCCGCGAGATCCGTGACGAGGATCGCGCCCTTGATGCTCGTGGTGCCGCCGCCCGCCGTGCTCCACGTGGTCGAGGCGGTGTACTCGGCCAAGCCGTTGAGCGAGCCCTGGCCGGTATCGAGCGCCCCGTCGTTGATGCCGCCCTCGAAGAACACGCTCTCGCGCGGATCGGCGGTGCCGGCGGGGATCACCGCGTTGAAGTCGGCGGGCAGGCCGCTGCTTCCCTGGGGCAGGAAGGTCGCGCCGGTGACGCCCGCCCCTGGCGTCAGCAGCCAGCCCGCCTGTCCGCCGACCGCCCGCACGAGGTTGGGGTGGCCGCCGTAATAGCCCTGCCCCGTGATCTCGTGGAGCTGGTCGTAGTTGAGCCGCTTGGTGCCGCCATCGAGATCGGGCGTGTTGAGCGGGATCTGGTTCTGGTTGGTCACGACGTTGCCGCTGGCGTCGGAGGGGCGCCCGCCCCAGCCGTTGTTGGCGCCGTTGTCGTAGGTGAACATCTTGCCGTCGGAGGTCAGCAGCACGTCGTAGGCGTTGCGGTAGCCCGGCGAGTAGACCTGCACCGGACTGCCGGCGGTGATCTTGGCCATGTTGAAGCCATCGCGCCCGCCGAACGGGCCGCTGACGTCGGAGCCGTCCGGATTCTCGTTGCCGGGGGTGCCGTTGTTGGGACGATAGGGATCGTCGAGGGTCGGCAGGTCGTAGAGGTAGGGGTTGAGCCCGTTCGGATCCTTGATCGACATGGCGTCGAGCGCCGTGAGGTCGACCTTCAGGATCGCGGCCGAGTAGGCGAACTCGGGCAGACCGGCGAAATTGTTGGAGGGGGCCCCGGCATTGGTGTTGCCGCCGACCGCCATGTAGAGCGTCTTGCCGTCGGGCGAGATCGCGAGGCCGTTGGCGGAGTGGTTCTCCTCCGAGCGGGGCAGGCCGCGCACGAGATCGACCTTCTTCCACGACTGGCTGGCGGAATCGAAGGTGAGACGCGAGAGGATCGAGGAGTTGGTGTCGAGATTCGTATCCTCCCCGCCATTGCCGGCCCCGATGCGCGGATCGCTCGACGTGACGTAGAGGACGGGGTTGGCGGCGGTGCCGGTGACGAGGATGCCGGTGACCTGCCGCTCCTTCAGGCTCGCATTCAGCGTGCCATCGTCGTTGTGGTTGGGCAGGTTCAGGATGAGGTCGATCGATTCCGTGTTGGTGACGACGTAGCCGTTGCCGTTCTGGGCGACCGTCAGGGCCTTGATGCTGCCGAAGCGCTCGGCGACGTAGAGGCGCCCGTCCGGCCCCCATTGCAGGGCCGAGGCCAGCCCCGAGTAACCGGCCAAGGTCGATTGAGAAAACGTCACGTCGGCCATGATCTTAGACCCCCCGCACAAGCTCGGGGCCGACCGTATCCGTGCCCGATCCGGGCTTCATGCGCGCAGCGGTATCGCCCGGCGCTCTTCCGGGCTACGGCGCTCTCCACCGAAGTGGATGCCGCTTCGGCGCAAAGGTGAGGATTGGAACGAGAGGCGAGAACCGCCCCCCCCGATCGGGAGCGGATCCGGGGTAGAGCCCGCCCGGGCGCTCAGATGTAGTGGCGGTAGACGATGGAGCGGGCCGCCTCGTCGGCATCGCCCTCGAGATCCGCCGTCCGTTCAGCCGACAGGCCGATCATCGAGACGAGGGCGAGCGACATCACCTTCGGCGAGAGGCGGGCGATGCGGCGCGCCGCGGATGCGAGGCCGCCCGCGAACCGGTTCAGGATCGTCATGCTCGGGATCGTCATGCGCACGGTCTCCCTTCGTCGACAGTCGCACCACGATACCGGATCGATGAATCCGGATTGTGTCGGAACGCGGCGGAGCCGGGCAAGGGGTCGAGCAAGGGGACGAGCAAGGGACCGGGACATGTCGGCCCGGTGCCGTACGAAGAATACCGCGCGGCGGCGGCCGCGCGGCACGGTGCGGAAGCGGTGTCGATCAGGAGGTGTGGCGCGGGCGGCCGAACGCCCAGGTGCCGAGCGCAAGCGCCCCCACGGGCACGAACAGCAGGGCAATCACGGGCAGAATGCTTGTCATTGGCGTCGGCCTCCCTCGCCGCATGGCTTCGGTCCGGATCGTTCGCGATCCCGAATCCGTCGCGTCCGCCTATCATGAAATATGGTTCAGGATATAGGGGCGATGCGATCACTATTCCGCAAGGTGACGACCGCAGCGTCCTGATCCGGCACAGAATGCGGTGGCATTGCCCTCGCACCGACGGAGCGATTTCATTCAGGTGACGCTCCGATGTTTCCCAAACTCGTCGGCTCCCTCGCACTCCTCGCGGCCGGATCCATCCTTCTCCACAGCTGGGAGATGCCGCGCTGGGTCATCGGCACGGTGTGCGCGCTCGGCATGGTCGCAACCGCGCTGCTCGTCGTGCCCGTTCTGGAACAGACGGTCGCTCCGGCCGCGGAGTTGCCGATCCGCGAGCAGCCGACGGGTCCCGCTCCGGTCTTCGAGGGGGTCTGGGATCCGCTCGCCCCTCGGCAGGTTCTGGGCGAATCGGATCGAACGGGTCTGTAGCGCCTCGTCTTGAGCGGGAGGTCCCGCGTGCGAAATCCCGGGAACGCCCTCACGGCCGCGTCCCGGCGGCCGGCGGGGTGCGGCATCGCCCCGAAGCGCGGATGCGCCGCGCCGACGATCTGCCGATGCCTTCCGGCAACAGCCAAACAAATATACAGACCAAGTAAAATCATTGTATGCAATCCAAGGTAGCATACTGAAGTACTTGTATTTATAACAGTTATAAAACATAGATCTTGCATACATCATTCCGCCTTTGCCATACGCGACGCATAGTTCGTTGTGTCTTCTTAGGTTTTCATAACCTAAGTTAAAAGCGTACCGGAAAAGATGTTCGAAGATCGTGCCGTTTCCGCTCGTCCGGCTCCGCGTGCCGGTTGGCTGTCACGCCTGCTGGCCTCGACGATTCTGTCGGGAACGGCGCTGTGCGGCCTCGCCGGGCCGGGCCTGGCCCAGGGTGCGGCCGACGCCGTCGAACTGTCCGAGCTGAGCGTGACCGGCGAGGGCCGCGGCGCCACGCTCGGCGGCGCGCTCTACGGTCCCGGCGGTGCCCAGGGCGCGGTTCCGGGCTACGTCGCCAGCCGAAGCACCGTCGCCACCAAGACCGACACGCCGATCCTGGAGACGGCCCAGTCGATTTCCGTCATCGGGCGCAAGCAGATCGAGGATCAGAACGCGCTCAGCATCAATCAGGCCCTGCGCTACACCCCGAGCGTCACCACCGAGCAGCGCGGCGGCGCCGGCTCGACCCGGCTGGAGCAGTTCCTGATCCGCGGCTTCACCGCGCCGGTCTTCCTCGACGGCATGGCGCTGATCGGCGGCCGCGACGCCAACGCCACGATCGAACCCTATCGGCTGGAGCGCATCGACGTCATCAAGGGGCCGGCCTCGGTGCTCTACGGGCAATCGGGTCCGGGCGGCATCGTCAACCTCGTGTCGAAGGTGCCGCAATTCGTCCGGCACGGCGAGGTCTTCGTCCAGGGCGGCGGCTTCAGCGAGGTGCGCGGCGGCGTCGATGTCGGCGGCCCGATCGCCTCCGACGTGCCCTGGCTTGCCGACCAGTTCGCCTACCGCATCGTCGGGTTCGGCTGGAACGGCGACGGCCCCGTGGACACGACGCGGGTCGAGCGTGCCCTGATCAACCCGAGCCTGACCTGGCGGCCCTCCACCGACACCCAGCTCACGATCATCGGCAACTACCAGCGCGATCCGTTCTCGGGCTTCTACGGCGGCTTCCCGGCGGTGGGCACGGTGTTCCCGCGCAACTTCGGCAACGGCATCATCGGCCGCCTGCCGGTCAACTTCTACGACGGCGACCGCGGCATCGAGCGCTCCGACCGGACCCAGGCCTCGATCGAGTACCTATTCGACCATCGCTTCAGCGAGAACCTGCGCTTCCACTCCGCCGGGCGCTACCTGCGCACGCAGGGCGACTACCGCAGCGTCTACAGCGCCTTCAATCCCCGCAATGGCCCCTTCGCCACCGGCCCGCTGATCCCGCGCGCGGTCATCGGCACCAACGTGGCGGCGGAAGCCTACACGATGGACAGCAACTTCGTCGCCAATTTCGACACCGGCTTCATCGCCCACACCGCCCTGCTCGGCGTCGATCACCGCACCTTCAGCACCCGGACGACCGGCTCCCCGTTCCCGGACGCGCCGGACCTGAACGCGCTGGCGCCGAACTACACCATGAACATCGCGTTCCCGGCCTTCAACACCGTCTCGCGGGTCGACGCGCAGCAGACCGGCGTCTACTTCCAGGACCAGATGAAGTTCGACCGCCTCGTGCTGACGCTGGGCGGGCGCTACGACGTCGCGCGCCAGACCGGGCCGACCCGGTCCTTCGCGGCCAACGGCACCAGCACCCTCACGCTCCAGAACGCGCCGGCCGACGCCTTCACCGGCCGGGCGAGCCTGCTCTACCTGTTCGACTCGGGCGTGGCCCCGTACGTGTCCTACAGTCAGGCCTTCGAGCCGATCGTGGCGGGCCGCGTGTTCGACCCGGCCTTCGGCACGGTCGGGCGCGTGCCCGATCCGCAACTGAGCGACCAGTACGAGGCCGGCATCAAGTACCAGCCGCCCGGCACCGACATCCTGCTCACCGCCGCCTTCTTCGACATCCGCCAGTCGAACCGCACCACCGCCGACCCGGCGCGCCAGGGCTTCGTCGTCCAGACCGGTCAGGTCGGCGTGCAGGGCGTCGAGTTCGAGGCGCGGGCGAACCTCACCGAGGGCCTCACCCTGATCGGCGGCTTCTCGCTCCTCGACATCCGCAACGTCCGCGACGACGGCCGGACCGCCAACGACCTGACGCCGGGTCAGACCGTGCCGCTCCAGGGCCGCAGCCCGGTGCTGGTGCCGGATTCCACCGCCTCGCTGCTCGCGACCTACCGCTTCAACGAAGGGCCGCTCCTCGGCCTGGAGGTCGGCGGCGGCGTGCGCTACCTCGGCCCGTCCTGGGGCGATGCGGCCAACACCTTCAAGGTGCCGGCGAGCGTGCTCGTCGATGCCACGCTCAACTACGACCTGAAGTACCTCGATGCGACGCTTCAGGGCTTCTCGATGCAGGTGAACGCCACCAACCTCCTCGACGAACAATATGTCAGCGGCTGCAACGGCTACACGAGCTGCTACTACGGGCTTCCCCAAACCGTCTATGCAACCCTGCGCTATCGCTGGTAGGAGGCCTCGCATGGCGGCAGGGGGCAGGACACCGGGCAAGGGACCGGGCAAGGGACCGGGCAAGGAACCGGGCAGGTCGAGGGCACTCGAGCGGGCCGGCGTGGCCGGCCGGGTGGTGCTGGCGGCGGGCGGCGGCTACGGCGTCGCCGCGCTCGCCACCGCGCTGCTGTCGCTGACCCTGCCGATGGCACGCTCCGAGGCGGTGGCGACGGCGACGCTTCTCAGCTTCGCGGTGATGGCGGGCATCGTCGTCCTCGTCTTCGCGACGCGCACAGCGCTGCGGGCGCTCCTGATCGTGGCCGGCACCGCCCTCGTGCTCGGCGCTCTCCTCTGGCTGGCGATGGGAGGATCCGCGCCATGAAGGGAAGCTTCCGGCAGTCGATGGCGTGGCTGCACACGTGGTCCGGCCTGATCGTCGGCTGGGTGCTGTTTTCGATCTTCGTCACCGGCACCGCGAGCTACTACCGGCCGGACATCTCCCGCTGGATGCGCCCCGAATTCACGCGGGTCGAGCCGGTGGAGGCTCCCGCCCTCGGGGCGGCGGCCGAGCGGGCGGTGGCCTATCTCGGCACGCATGCGGCCCAGGCCCGGACGTGGTTCATCGGCCTGCCGCAGCCCGACAAGCCGGTGCTCGATCTGTTCTGGCGCACCCGGCCCGGCGCGCCGCCGGGCCATGTCCTGCTCGATCCGCGGACCGGGACCGAGTCCTCCGTCCGCGACACGCAGGGGGGAGACTTCCTCTACCGCTTCCATTTCGAGCTGCACATGCCGCCGCTCTGGGGGCGCTGGGTCGTCGGAATCTGCGCGATGATCATGCTGGTGGCGCTGATCTCCGGCATCGTCACGCACAAGCGGATCTTCGCCGACTTCTTCACCTTCCGCCGCGGCAAGGCGCCCCGGCGCAGCTGGCTCGACGCCCACAACGTCACCGGCGTGCTGGCGCTGCCGTTCCACCTGATGATCACCTATACCGGCATCATCACGCTCGCGACCTTCTACATGCCCTGGGGCGTCACCGCCGCCTACAAGGGCAACGCCCAGGCCTTCTTCACCGAGGCGAGCTGGATCACCACGCCGCGCCCGCCCGCCAAGCAGGCCGCCCCCCTGGCCCCGATCGGGCCGATGGTGGAGCAGGCGCGCGCGGCCCGATCCGAGCCGCTGGAACGGCTGATGATCGTCAATCCGGGCGACGCCAACGCCACCGTGGTCGCGGTGTTCGAGGAGCCGCACGGCCTCTCGCACGAGCATCCGCAGATCGCCTTCGACGGGGTGAGCGGCGCGATCCTGGAGGTCCGCGACGGCGGCCTCAAGCCCGCGGCCAAGACCTTCACGGTGATGACCGGCCTGCACGAGGGCCACTTCGCCGGCACGATGCTGCGGCTGTTGTTCTTCCTGTGCGGGATCATGGGCTGCGCCATGATCGCCACGGGGGTCGTGCTGTGGTCGCTGGCGCGCCTGCCGAAGGCGGGGGAGCGTCCCTTCCTCGGCCTGCGGCTGGTCCAGGCGCTCAACGTCGGCAGCATCGCCGGCCTGCCGGCGGCGGTGGCCGTGTACTTCCTCGCCAACCGGCTCCTGCCGGTCGATCTCGCCGGGCGGGAAGAGTGGGAGATCCGCGCCTTCTTCGGCGCCTGGATCGTCGCGGCCCTGGTGCCGCTCGCCCGTCCGCAGCGCCGGGCGTGGTGCGAGGGTCTGGCCGCCGTGTCGGTGCTCTGCCTCGCGGTGGTCGCGGCCGACATCCTGACGATCCCCGACCATCCCCTGCGGCGGGCGGGCGGCGATCCGCTCTTCGCGTGGTTCGACGGGGCGATGCTGCTGCTCGCGGGCCTGTTCGCGCTCGCCGCCCGCAAGGTGCTGCGCTACGAGGCGCCCAAGAAGGCGCACAAGAACGAGCACGAGCGGGACCGGGCCGCCAAGCCGGCGCCCGTGCCCGCCGCCGCCCAGCCCGCGCGGCGCCCGGAGCCGACCCACGCATGACGCCCCTCGTCCTCGCCGCGAATCTGGGCCTGAGCTTCGCCGCGCTCGCCGCCCTCTGCCTGAGCCTCAACCGGCACCATGCGGAGGTGTTCGACCGGAAGGCGGAGCGGGCGGCTGTCCTGCGCCTGCGCGCCTTCGGCTGGGGGGCGATCGCCCTCTCCTTCTTCATCGCCGGCCTGTGGGAGGGCTGGGCGTTCGGCCCGGTGCAGTGGATCGGCGCACTCACCGGCGCCGCCCTCGGGCTGGTGCTGCTCCTGTCCTACCGGCCGCGCTACGTCGCCCCCGCCGCGCTCGCTGCGCTGGCCGCTTCGGCCCTGCCGCTGGCGATCCTCGCCGTCGCGGCCTGATGCGACCGCTCCCGCCGCTGGAGGCGCTCGCCCATGCGAGCCGCCTGCTCGAAGCGCAGGGCTTTCGCGAGACCGCCCGGAACGAGCGCGGCGACAGCCGCTATCTCGCCCGCGGCGAAGGCCCGGAGCGGCTGCGCCTGTCGAACCATGCCCGTACGCCGAAGCAGCGGCGCATCCATCCCGAGGTGATGGCGAGCCTCGTGATCCGCGCGCCGAAGACGGAAGCGCAGGTCGCCGCCCTGGTCGCGGCGGCCCTGCGCGACTTCGCCGGCGGCCTCGCCCGGCGGGACGCCCGTCTTACAGCGCCGCGCTGAGGCGGCGCATCCGGCGCCGCTCGGCGGGGATCTCGAACACGCCCGACCACAGCCCGACGCGGCGGCCCCAGGCGCGCCGGTCCTGGGCCTCGTACGCGGCCGAGGCGCTCCGGTCGGCGATGGCGTAGCCGTTGCTCACCATCCAGGCGGCGAGGTCGTCGCCGTCGCGGCGGCACAGGGCGGTGACGGTGCCGTCGGCCGCCGCACCGCGCGGCTCGCAGCTCACGCTCTCGCCGCCGATCCGCGCCGCCAGGGCCTCGGCGGCACCGCGGCCGCAGGAATAGTCGCGCTCATGCCCGTCGGAACAGGTCTGGTCGAGATCGGGCGCGTCGATGCCGTGCAGCCGCAGGCGCCGGCCGCCGATCTCGAGCGTGCTCCCGTCGATGACGGTGGCGGGGCCGCTCACGGCCTGGGGTGCCGCCTCGCCCGCCCGGGCCGGAAGCGCCTGAACGCCGGCCAGCAACGCCAGGGCGGGGATGAGGAGCGCACCCAGCAGGCGCCGGGTGCCCGGCTCCTCCGGGGGTCGATCGGCGTTGGATCGGGCCGGGCTGGCGATGGTGCCGACGAGGCAGGCGGCGTAGATCAGCAGGATGGTGGCGGTGAGCGACATCGAACGCAGTCTCGCGGACAGAGGGTGGATGGCGCGCCGGTCGGGGCTGCGCCGTCGATGCCGCCTTCTCGCAAACCCGATTGCGCGCGAGCCTGACGCCCTCTGTCAGCCTCGCGTCAGCCGGGCTCGGGCATTTTCGCCGCTCGTCCGGTCCCGTGCTCCGATGTCCCGTCCGCTTCGCCTCGCCCTCGTCGCCCTCCTCGCGCTCGCCCCGGCGTTGGCGTCCGTCCCGGCACGGGCCGACAGCGACGGAGAGCGGGCGCGGCACGCATTGGAGCGGGGCGAGATCCGCCCCCTCGACGCGGTGCTCGCCGCCGCCCGCGCCGCCGTGCCGGGGGACGTGGTGGCGCTCGACCTCAAGCGCGACGACGGGCGCTGGCTCTACAAGCTGCGCATCCTCGGCAGCGACGGGCGGCGGCGCGACGTGAAGATCGATGCCAGCTCCCTCAAGCTTCTGGACGTGGACGACGATGACTGAAGCCGGCAAGCACCGGGAGCCTGCATGCGCATCCTCGTCGTAGAGGACGAGCCGCGCATCGCGGCCGATATCCGCGAGGGGCTGGAGCGGGCCGGCTACGTCGCCGAGATCGTCGGCGACGGCGAGGCGGCGTGGTTCCGGGCCGAGACCGAGACCTACGACGCCATGGTGCTCGACCTCGGCCTCCCGCGCCTCGACGGGCTCGGCGTGCTGCGCCGCCTGCGGGGGGCCGACGTGGCGCTGCCGGTGCTGATCCTCACCGCCCGCGACGGCTGGCGCGAGCGGGTCGAGGGGATCGATGCGGGGGCCGACGACTACCTCGTCAAGCCGTTCCGGATGGAGGAACTGGTGGCGCGGCTGCGGGCGATCCTGCGCCGCACCGCCGGTCACGCCTCGCCCGTGCTGCGGGCGGGCGCGGTCGAACTCGACACCCGCACCCGCGCGGTCTCGGTGGCGGGCCGCGAGACCGACCTCACCGCGCTCGAATACCGCCTGCTCGCCTTCCTGCTGCACCGCCAGGGTCAGGTCGTGGCGGCGGGCGAATTGCTCGACCATCTCCACGGCAGCGACAGCGACCGCGAGGCCAACGCCCTCGAAGCCCTGCTGACCCGGCTGCGGCGCAAGCTCGGCCCCGGCATCATCGAGACCCGCCGCGGCCACGGCTACCTCGTGCCGGCCGACACCGCCGGGACACCGTGAAACGCGGCTCGCTGCGCCTGCGGCTCGGGCTCGCCGCCGCCGGTCTGATCGCCCTGGCGCTGGTGCTCGCGGGTGTCGGGCTGACACTGATCTTCGACCGGGTGCTCGACGCCCGCACCGCCGACGGGCTCGACCGCACCGCCAAGCTCATCGCCGGGCAGGTCGCCCTGGCGCCGGACGGCACCCTGACCCTGCCGCGCGAGCCGCCGGATTCGCGCTTCTTCGCACCCTATGGCGGCCTCTACTGGCAAGTCGACCGGCACGTCGACCAGCAAGGCGACCCGCAAGGCGAGCGCGCAGGCGGCCCCGCTCTGCGCTCGCGCTCACTGTGGGATCGCGGCCTCGGCACGGTGCCGGACACCGCGCAGGAGCCGGCGGTCGGCGACCTCGCCGGGCCGGATGGCGGAACATTGATCGCCGTCACCCGGCGCGTGTCGATTCCCGCCAATGGCGCCAATGCGGCGCTCGCCGTCACCGTGGCCGAGGACCGGCGCGACCTCGCCGAGAGCCGCGCCACCTTCCTGCGCCTGCTGGTGCCCTCGCTCGGCGCCCTGTTCGTCGCGCTGACGCTCGCCATGTCGCTGTTCGTGCGCCGGGCCCTGGCGCCCTTCCGCACGCTGCGGGCGGATCTCGCCGCGATCCATGCCGGGACGCGGGCGCGGCTGCCCGAGACCTTTCCCGAGGAGGTGCGCCCGCTGGTGGCCGACCTCAACCGGCTGCTCGACGCGCAGGAGCGCGACCTGGAGCGGGCCCGCACGGGGGCCGGCGACATGGCCCACGGCCTCAAGACGCCGCTCGCCGTCCTCGACGCACTGGCACGCCGCACGGAGGGCCGGCATCCGGCGCTGGCGGCGGAGATCGCCGAGCAGGCCCAGGCCATGGGCCGGCAGGTCGAACGGACGCTCGCCCGGGCACGGGCGGCCTCGGGCGGCCTGCGGCGGCGCGCCTGCCCCGTCGCCCCGGCGCTCGCGCGCGTCGTCGGCGCCCTCAAGCGCCTGCCCGAGGGCGAGGCCCTGCGCTGGGAGATCGCGGCCGCGGATGAACTCGCCTTCCCCGGCGACGAGGGCGATCTCACCGAGATCCTCGGCAACCTTCTCGACAATGCCCGCAAATGGGCCCACCGCCGCATCCGCGTCGCGGGTCGGGTGGAAGGCGGGGAGGCCCACCTCGTCATGGAGGATGACGGCCCCGGCATGAGCGAGGCGGCGATTGCCGGCATCGCCCGCGGCCGGCGCTGGGACGAGACCCGGCCGGGCACCGGCTTCGGCATCGCCATCGCCCGCGACCTTGCGGAGGGGGCCGGTGCGCGAATGCAGTTCGGCCGCTCCGACCTCGGCGGCCTGCGGGTGGAGATACGCTGGCCCGTTCCGGAATCGTGAAGGAAGCGGCGCCGGCCGCCTCAGGCGGCTTGCTCAGGCCACTTGCTCAGGCCGCTTGGCCGAGGGCATCGAGCAGGTCGGAGCGGCCATAGGGCTTCGGCAGGAAGCAGCCCGCGTCGGGCAGGGCGTCGGTGCCCGGCCGGACCCGGCCCGAGGTGACGACGAGGCGGATATGCGGCCAGCGCGCCCGCACCCGCGCGGCGAGCGTCAGCCCGTCCATCGAGCCCGGCATGTCGATATCGGTGAACAGCACGCAGAAGGCCTGCGCCTTCCCCTCCAGAAGCCGCAAGGCCGTATCCGCATCCGGCGCCTCGGCCACCGGCAGGCCGGCATCCTCCAGCATGTCCACGGCGACCATGCGCACGAAGCTCTCGTCTTCGACGACGAGAACGTGAGAGGCATCAGGCGAGGCGGCGGACTGTGACAGGGAAGACATCGGGGCAAGCAGCTTCGAGGAACGGGACAGCTTTCCTCAAAGTGCCCGCACCGCGATTGGTTTCAGCGCAGCCGCAGAAGTTTTCCTGAAAAATCTGCAATGAATCGCGCCGAGGCGGGCGCGCCGGGGCATGCGTCCGCCTGCGTATTGCCAACCCCAAGGCGTTTGCATTACGGGAGCCGGCATCTGGGCGATCGAGGCCCGCCATGACGCCTTCATGACGACGCCCCCGGCCCTTCCCGCCGTCTGCGCCCGGCGCAGGTTCCGGCGCCTGCCCGATCCCCTTGCATCCCTGCCGCAGGGCCCGGCCATGACGATGGCGGGCGTGATGATGGCACGTCCCGGCAACGGAGCGGACGGGTCGCCCCCGGTGACGACCGGCGAGGCCGCCGTTTTGGAGAACCGCCTTGGCGCCTGAATCCGCGAGTCCGTCCACCGGCGCGCCTGCCCTGCCGAAGGTCGCCACCGGCATCGACGGCTTCGACGCCATCACCTTCGGCGGCCTGCCGAAGGGGCGGCCCTCGCTGGTCTGCGGCGCCGCCGGCTGCGGCAAGACGCTGTTCGCCACGACCTTTCTCGTCAACGGCGCGACCCGCTTCGACGAGCCCGGCGTGTTCATGAGCTTCGAGGAGCGCGCCGAGGATCTCGTCGCCAACGTCGCCTCCCTCGGCTACGACCTCGACGCGCTGGTGGCGCAGGGCAAGCTCGCCATCGACCATGTGCGCGTCGAGCGCTCCGAGATCGAGGAGACCGGCGAGTACGACCTCGAAGGGCTGTTCATCCGCCTCGGCTTCGCGGTGGATTCCATCGGCGCCAAGCGCGTCGTGCTCGACACGATCGAGACCCTGTTCGCCGGCTTTTCCGACGAGACGGTGCTGCGCGCCGAACTGCGCCGCCTGTTCGGCTGGATCAAGGACCGGGGCCTGACCGCGATCATCACCGGCGAGCGCGGCGACGGCCAGCTCACCCGCCAGGGCATGGAGGAATACGTCTCCGACTGCGTGGTGCTGCTCGACAACCGGGTCGAGGACCAGATCACCACCCGGCGCCTGCGCGTCGTGAAGTATCGCGGCTCGGCCCACGGCACCAACGAGTACCCGTTCCTGATCGATGCCGAGGGCATCAGCGTCCTGCCGGTCACCTCGGCCGACCTCGACTACCGGATCGCCGAGGGCGTGATCTCCACCGGCATCCCCGGTCTCGACGCGATGCTCGAACCCGGCGGCTTCCACCGCGGCACCAGCATCCTGATCTCGGGCGAGGCCGGCACCGGCAAGACCATGATCTCGTCGAGCATGATCGAGGCCGCCTGCGCCCGGGGTGAGCGCTGCATGGCCTTCGTGTTCGAGGAGAGCGGCGACCAGATCATCCGCAACGCCCGCTCCATCGGCCTCGACCTCGCCCGCCACGTCGAATCGGGGCTGCTGCGCTTCGAGGCGGCGCGCCCGAGCCTCTACGGGCTGGAGATGCACCTGGCGCGCATGCACCGGGACATCGACCGGTTCGAACCCACCCTGGTGGTGATCGATCCCCTTTCGGCCCTGCGCGGTCCGCCGGCCGAGCTGCAGGCGACGATGCTGCGCATGATCGACATGCTGAAGAGCCGCGGCATCACCGCGGTCTTCACCAGCCTGCGCGAGGACGGCGAGATCGATCACGACAGCGCGATCGGCGTGTCCTCGCTGATGGATGCCTGGGTCAAGCTCCTCAACGTCGAGGCCAACGGCGAGCGCTCGCGCACGCTCTACGTCATCAAGGCCCGCGGCATGCGGCACTCGAACCAAGTGCGCGAGTTCACGATGTCCGGCGAGGGCATCGCGCTCATCGATGCCTATATCGGCCCGGCGGGCGTGCTCACCGGCACCGCCCGCATGGTGCAGGAGGCGGCGGAGGCCGCCGCCGCCCTGCGCCGCGAGCAGGAGAACCGCCGTCGCCAGCGCGAGGCGGAGCGGCGGCGCCAGTCGCTGGAGCGCCAGATCGACGAACTGCGCGCCACCCTGGAAGCCGTGGCAGAGGAAGAGGCGGTGCTCTTGAGCGAGGACGAGATGCGGGAGGCCGTGCTGGCGAGCGACCGCTTCAGCCTCGCTAAGCGCCGGGGAGGCACGAAATGAGCGGGCCGGGATCGACCGGGGGCGGGATCGAGGACGGGGCCGACGGCACCGTGGAGGACGGGCACTACCACCTGCGCCTCTACGTTGCCGGGCAGACCGCCAAGTCGCTGGCGGCGATGGCCAACCTCAGGCGCTTCTGCGAGGAGCACCTTGCCGGACACTACGACATCGAGGTCGTCGACCTGATGAAGAACCCGCAGCTCGCGGCCGGCGACCAGATCCTGGCGATCCCGACCCTGGTGCGGCGCCTGCCCACGCCGCTCAAGCGGATCATCGGCGACCTCTCCAACACCGAGAAGGTGCTGGTCGGGCTCGATATCCGCCCGAAGGCGGACGGACTTTGAGCGGCGGGGGCATCACGGAGGCCGGGGCCGCCGGGCGCATCCGTCTGCGCCTCTACGTCGCCGGCACCTCGCCGCGCTCGACCCGCAGCATCGAGAGCGTGCGCCGCCTGTGCGAGCGCCGGCTCGGGGGCGTCTGCGACCTCGAAGTGGTCGACATCTACCAGCAAGCGGCGCTCGCGGCCGCCGACGGCGTCGTCGCGGCGCCGACCCTGGTGCGGCTCTCCCCCCTCCCCGCCCGGCGCATCGCCGGCGACCTGAGCGACGAGCGGCGCGTCCTCGACGGTCTCGCACTCAAGGGACTCGGGCTTGAGGGCCTCGGGCTCGAGGGACTCGACGTGCCGCCGGCGGCTTCGGGAGCGGATCGGCGCGAGACCATGGGCGGAGGCGGCGGTGAGCGCTGAGGCCGGCACCCTCGCCGAGGCGCAGGCGCGCATCCGCGAACTGGAAACGCGGCTGGAGGAGGTCGAGGACACCCTCGCGGCGATCCGCCGGGGCGATTTCGACGCCATCGTGGTCGAGGGTCCGGCCGGCGAGCGGCTGGTCTACACCCTGGAGAATGCCGACCGGCCCTACCGGGTGCTGATCGAGCAGATCCAGGAGGGCGCCTTCACCCTCGGTCCGGACGGGACGCTGCTCTACTGCAACCGCCGGCTCGCCGAGACCCTGGGCACCCCGCAGGAGCGCCTGATCGGCCAGTCCTTCGCGCGTTTTGCCGCCAGGGACCAGGAGGCGACCCTCGCCGCCCTGGTCGCCCAGGCGGCGCGGATGCCGGCGCGGGGCGAGATCGCCCTGTGCGACGAGGCGGGAATTGAGCGCCCGGCCTATCTCTCCCTGAACCGCCTCGACGGCGACGGCGACACCCTGCTCCTGTGCGGCGTGGTCACCGACCTCACCGCCGAGCGCCTGCGCCTGCACGAACTCGCCGAGGCCAACGAGCGCCTGCGCGCCGAGGTGGCCGAGCGCGAGCGGATCGAGGAGGCCCTGCGCCAGAGCCAGAAGATGGAGGCGGTGGGCCAGCTCACCGGCGGCGTGGCGCACGACTTCAACAACCTGCTGACCGTCATCAAGTCCTCCACCGACCTGCTCAAGCGCCCCGACCTCGCCGAGGAGCGCCGCCGCCGCTACGTCGATGCCATCTCCGACACGGTGGCGCGCGCGGCCAAGCTGACGGGCCAGCTCCTCGCCTTCGCCCGCCGCCAAGCCCTCAAGCCCGAGGTGTTCGATGCCGGCCGCGGCGTCGCGTCGGTGGCCGACATGGTCGGCACGCTCACCGGCGCGCGCATCCAGGTGAAGACCCTGATCGAGCCGTGTTTCGATGCGGCGGGCGAGCCCTTCGCCTGCCTCGTGGAGGCCGATCCGAGCCAGTTCGACACGGCACTCGTCAACATGGTCGTCAACGCCCGCGACGCCATGGACGGCGAGGGCACGCTGACCATCCGCGTCGGCCATGCCGGGCAGATCCCGGCGCTGCGCACCCATCCGGCGGTGCCGGGCGACTTCGTGGCCGTGTCGATCGCCGACACCGGATCGGGCATCGCGCCGGGTGACCTGTCGCGGATCTTCGAGCCGTTCTTCACCACGAAGGGCGTCGGCCAGGGCACCGGGCTCGGCCTCTCCCAGGTGTTCGGCTTCGCCAAGCAATCGGGCGGCGACATCGCGGTGGAGAGCGTGCTGGGCCAAGGCACCACCTTCACCCTGTTCCTGCCCCGCGCCAAGATCGCCCCGACCCTGAGGGAGGCCGCCGACGAGCCCGAGCCGCTGGCGCCCGGCCACGGCACCTGCGTCCTGCTGGTGGAGGACAATCGCGAGGTCGGCGCCTTCGCGACGCAGGCGCTGACCGAGCTTGGCTACGGCACCGTCTGGGCGATGGATGCCGAGCAGGCGCTCGCCGAACTCGGCCGCACGCCGGAGCGGTTCGACGTGGTGTTCACCGACGTGGTGATGCCCGGCATGAACGGCGTCGAACTCGCCCGCACGATCCTGAGCCGGACGCCCGACATGCCGATCGTGCTCTCCTCCGGCTACAGCCACGTGCTGGCCGAGGACGGGCACCACGGTTTCCCGTTGCTGCACAAACCCTACTCGGTGGAGGATCTCTCGCGCATCCTGCGCCGGGCCATCCAGCGGCGCAGCGCGCAGGGAAAATGATTTTCCCTTCGCCTGCAACGACTTGGCTTGCAGGCAAGAAAAAAGGCTCGGATCGCTCCGAGCCTTGAAGGGAAAAGGCCATTGGGGGCTGAACTGGCCTTCGTAACCAGACAATGCGCCGGAGGCGAAACGGTTCCGCAAAAAAGTTTCGCGGAAAATTGCGTCGCATTCAGCGCGGGGCGGCGGCCCGGCGCAGGCGGTCGTTGATCGCCTCGCCCAGGCCCTCCTCCGGGACCGGGACGACGGCGATGGTCGGCGCGCCCGAGGCGTCGAGCCGGCGCAGCGCCCCGAACAGCCGGGCGGCGGCCTCCGCCGGATCGCCGCGCGCGCTCAGGGTCTCGACCGCCGCCGCACGGTCCAGCCCGGCGGGGCGGAAGGCGCCGAAGAGCAGAACCGCCTCCCCCGGCTCGAGGCCGGTCGCGTCGAGCCGCACCCCGGCCCGCGGCGCGTAGTGCGAGGCGAGCAGGCCCGGGCCCACCGGTCGCGAGCCCGGATCGCCGCCCGCCTCGGGGGCAAAGCCCAGGACGGCGGCGATGGCCGCCCGCGTCACCCCGCCGGGGCGCAGCAGCCGGGGCGGCCCGCCGAGGCAGGCGACCACCGACGACTCGACCCCGACCGGGCATGCGCCGCCGTCGAGCACGGCGGCGATGCGCCCGTCGAGGTCCGTCAGCACGTGGTCGGCGCTGGTGGGGCTGACCCGTCCCGAACGGTTGGCCGAGGGCGCCGCGACCGGCCGCCCGACCCGCTCCAGCAGCGCGCGGGCGGTGGCGTGGGCCGGCACCCGCAGCGCCACGGAATCGAGCCCGGCCCGGGCGAGATCGCAGACCGAACCGGTGGACGCGGCCGGCACCACCAGGGTCAGCGGCCCCGGCCAGAAGTGTTCCGCGAGCCGGAGGGCGGCTTCGTCGAACGTGCCCTCCCCCAGCGCGGCCTCGACCGTCGCGACATGGGCGATCAGCGGGTTGAAGCGCGGGCGGCCCTTGGCGGCGTAGATCGCGGCCACCGCCTCCGGATCGGTGGCGTCGGCCCCGAGCCCGTAGACCGTCTCCGTCGGCAGGGCGACGAGACCGCCCGCCCCGATCAGCGCGGCGGCCCGCGCGAGGCCGTCGGCGTCGGCGGCCAAGCGCAGCGTGGGGATGGTTGACGGTGGGGCGTCCATGTCGGAGTGGATGCGAGGAAGAACGGCCGGCCGTAGCCTCTCTGGCCGCAAGCCGTCAAACGGGATCGCCGCCCCCTCAACGCGCGGCGGGAGGAGCGGTGAACCGGTCATGAGCTATCGCGCACCCGTCGAGGAGATGGCCTTCACGCTCCGCCACGTCGCGGGGCTCGACGCCGTGCTGGCGCAAAACGGGGCCGAGATCGGTCCGGACGATGCGGGGGCCATCCTCGAAGAGGCGGGCCGGTTCGCCGGCAACGTCATCGCGCCGCTCAACCGCGTCGGCGACCGCCACGGCACGCCGTTCAGCGACGGCACCGTCACCACCGCGCCGGGCTGGCGTGACGCCTACCGCGCCTTCGTCGAGGGCGGCTGGAACGGCGTGCTGGCCGCCCCCGACCATGGCGGCCAGGGCCTGCCGCACCTGATCGCCGCCGCCTGCACCGAGATGTGGAACGGCGCCAACCTCGCCTTCGGCCTCTGCCCCCTGCTCACCGCCGGCGGCATCGAGGCGCTGGCCGCCCACGGCTCGGACGACCTGAAGGGCCGCTACCTCGAAAGGCTCGTCTCGGGCGAGTGGACCGCGACCATGAACCTGACCGAGCCGCAGGCGGGCTCGGACCTCTCGGCCCTGCGCACCCGTGCCGAGCCCCGCGGCGACGGCAGCTACCGGATCACGGGCGCCAAGATCTACATCACCTACGGCGAGCACGATCTCGCCGACAACATCTGCCACCTCGTCCTGGCCCGGCTGAAGGACGCGCCCGCCGGCACCCGCGGCATCTCGCTGTTCCTCGTGCCGAAGGTGCTGCCGGACGGGACCCGCAACGACCTGCGCTGCTCGGGGATCGAGCACAAGCTTGGCATCCACGCCTCGCCCACCTGCTCCATGGCCTTCGGCGATGGCGGCGGCGCCACCGGCTGGCTGATCGGCGAGGAGAACCGGGGTCTGGCCTGTATGTTCACGATGATGAACTCGGCCCGGCTCAATGTCGGCCTGCAGGGCGTCGGCGTGGCCGAGGCCGCGTATCAGAAGGCCCTCGACTACGCCCGCGAGCGCCGCCAGGGCCGGGCGCCGGGCGCGCCGGAGCCGGTCAGCGCCATCGTGGCGCATGCCGACGTGCAGCGCATGCTGCTGACGATGAAGGCCTACACGGCGGCCTCCCGCGGAATCTGCTACCTCACCGCCCAAGCGCTCGACGCGGCCCACGGCCCCGAGGGGAAGGCCGCGCATGACCGCGCCTCGCTGCTGACGCCGGTGGCCAAGGCTTTTTCCACCGACATCGCCAACGAGGTGACCTCGCTCGGCGTCCAGGTCCATGGCGGCATGGGCTTCGTCGAGGAGACCGGCGCGGCTCAGCTGATGCGCGATGCCCGCATCCTCGGAATCTACGAGGGCACCAACGGCATCCAGGCGATCGATCTCGTCACCCGCAAGCTGCCGCTCGCTGGCGGCGCCACGGTCGGCGCCCAGATCGCGTCGATGCGGCGGGTGGCCGAGGGGCTGCTGAAGGACGGCGCGCCCGGCTTCGGCCACGCGGCGCCGCGCCTGCGCGAGGGCATCGGCAGCCTCGACCGGGCGACGAGTTTCCTGCTCAAGGCGCTCGGCTCGAACCGGCCGCAGGCGGCGCTCCCCGGCGCCGCGCCGTATCTGCGCCTGTTCGGCCTCGTGCAGGGCGCCGCCTGCCTCGCGACGGCGGGCCTCGCCGCGAGCGCCGCGCTCAAGGCGGGGGAGACCGATCCGGCGCACGCCGCGCGCATCGCGCTTGCCCGCTTCTTCGCCGAGAACCTGCTTCCGGCGGCGGGTGGCCTGGAGCAGGCGATCCTCTCGGGCGGCGACTTCGCCGACGATCCGGCCTTCGCGCTCGCGGGGTGAGCGCGGCTATCGCGCCGCGTTCGGGCCGTAACCCGCGTAGAAGACGCGGACGGCTTCCGCGACCCGGTGCCGGATCTCGTCCTCGTCCGGTGCCGCGCCCGCATTGAACAGCAGCCGCGTCAGCATCCCGGCCTGGCAGAGCTGGAGGAAGTGCTTGGCGGCGAGATCGGTGTCGGTGGCGGCGAGGCGCCCGGCCGCGACCTGGGCGTCGATGTAGACCTTGAGCCGCCCGACCCCGCAGGCCGGGCCGGCCTCGTAGAAGGCCTGCCCGAAGCGGGGAAACTTTTCACAGGCCCCGATCACCATGCGGATGATCGAGACGTGCTCCGGCCGCGCCATCATCGTGAGATAGCTGGTGCCGAGCCGGGTCAGCACGGCGCGCACGTCCGGGTCGCCCTCGTCGAGCCGGAACAGGTTCTCGGCCAACCCCGCCTTCGCCTCGGTGGTCAGAGCCTCGAACAGCGCCTCCTTGCTGTCGAAATAGACGTAGAGCGTCCCCTTCGAGACGTTCGCGGTCTTGGCGATCTCGCCCATGCTGGCGCCGTCGAAGCCCGAGGCCATGAACACCTGACGGGCGCCTTCCAGGATCTGCCGGCGCTTGTCGCTCTCGCCCGAAGGGGACGCCTGGGCGGCCGCCTGCCCCCGCTCCTGTGTCGCCGCGCCCGCCATCGCACTCACTCGCCGTCCATCCGCGTTGACCGAACCGTTCAGTCAGTGATAATTATCGCTCGAATGCCGACGGCGTCAACCTGACCCGCCGAGTGACCGAACGGTTCGGTCAATGGATGTCTGGGGCTTCAGTCATGTCGCTTCGTGAGGATTCCGGTCGGTCGGAGACGGCACCGGACAATGTCGAGGACGAGCGGGCCGAGGGCGGCCGCACCCCGGCCCCGCCGCCCGCCCTCGTGACCGCCCCGGTGCCGCCGGCCGCGCCGGCTAAGCCCCGGCGCCCGCTGCGGCGGGCGGTGCTGGGCCTCGTGCTCTGCGCGGCGCTCGGCGGCGGCGCCTATGCCGGCTGGGAGTGGTGGACGGTCGGGCGCTTCTTCGTCAGCACCGACGACGCCTACGTTCAGGCCGACATCTCGGTGCTCGCCGCCAAGGTCTCGGGCTATCTCGAGGCGGTGCCCGTGGTGAACGGGCAGGCGGTGAAGCGGGGCGATGTCATCGCCCGGCTCGACGACGGCGATTACCGCCTCGCGGTGACGGCGGCGCAGGACAAGCTCGCCACGCAGGAGAGCACCATTGCCCGGATCGGCCGGCAGGCGGAAGCGGCGCAGGCGCAGGTGCTGCAGAGCACGGCCCAGATCGATGCGGCGAAGGCCGACGCGGTGCGGGCGAGTGCGGATTACGCCCGCGCCACCCAGATGCAGGCCGACTACGTCGCCAAATCCCGGATCGACCAGGCCAAGGCCGACCGCGACCGCACCGAGGCGGCGGTGAAGTCGGCCGAGGCCGCCCTCGTCGCGGCGCGCGCCAATGTCGAGGTGCTGCGGGCGCAGTCGCGCGAGGCGGAGAGTTTGGCCGCGGAGCTGCGCACCGCCGCCGACCGGGCGCGGCGCGACCTCGACTTCGCGGTGATCCGCGCGCCGTTCGACGGCGTCGTCGGCAACAAGGCGGTGGAGGCCGGGGCCTACGTCTCGCCGGGCTCGCGCATCGCCGCCCTGGTGCCGCTGAAGAGCGTGCGGGTCGATGCGAACTTCAAGGAGACGCAGCTCGCCCGCGTCCGGCCCGGCCAGGAGGTCCACATCCACGTGGACGCCTATCCCGACCGCGACATCGTCGGCACGGTGGAATCGCTCTCGCCGGCCTCCGGTTCGGTCTTCAGCCTGCTGCCGCCGGACAACGCCACCGGCAACTTCACCAAGATCGTCCAGCGCCTGCCGGTGCGCGTCCACGTGCCGGAGGACGTCGCCCGCGAGGGCCTGCTGCGGCCCGGCCTGTCCGTGGTGGTGCGGGTCGATACCCGCGCGGGCGCCGACGCGCCGGTGCAGCGGCTCGCCGCCCGGCCCTGAGACTCCGGCCGGCCAGGACCGTTCGTCCCGCCCGCGACCTCATCCCCGAACCGTCTTCCGAGGCGCCCCATGGCCGCCACCGCGACCCTCGCCGCAACCCCCGCCATCGACCCGCCCCTCGACCGCCGCCGCATGGTGGCGTTCCTGTGCATGGTGTTCGGGATGTTCATGGCGATCCTCGACATCCAGATCGTCTCGGCCTCGCTCAACGAGATCCAGGCCGGCCTCTCGGCCTCGGGCGACGAGATACCCTGGGTGCAGACGAGCTACCTCATCGCCGAGGTGATCTCGATCCCGCTCTCGGGCACCCTGTCGCGGGTGCTCTCGACGCGCTGGATGTTCTCGGTCTCGGCCGGCGGCTTCACGCTGATGAGCCTGATGTGCGCCACCTCCTCGTCGATCGACGAGATGATCGTCTGGCGCGCGCTCCAAGGCTTCATCGGCGGCGGCATGATCCCGACGGTGTTCGCGGCCGCCTTCACGATCTTCCCGCCCTCGAAGCGCTCCATCGTCTCGCCGATGATCGGCCTCGTGGCGACGCTGGCGCCGACCATCGGCCCGACCATCGGCGGCTATCTCACCGACCTGTTCTCCTGGCACTGGCTGTTCCTGATCAACATCGTGCCGGGCATCTTCGTCACGGTCTCGACTTTCCTCCTGATCGATTTCGACCGGCCGAACTTCGACCTGCTGAAATCCTTCGACTGGGCCGGGCTCGCCTTCATGGCCGGTTTCCTCGGCTGCCTCGAATACGTGCTGGAGGAGGGCCCGAACCACGACTGGCTGCAGGACGAGGCGGTGTTCGTCTGCGCCCTCGTCTGCGCCGTGTCGGGCTTGGCGTTCTTCGCCCGCGTCTTCACCGCGCGCCAGCCGATCGTCGACCTGCGCGCCTTCTCCGACCGCAACTTCGCTGCCGGCTGCGTCTTCAGCTTCGTGATGGGCATCGGCCTCTACGGCCTGACCTACCTCTACCCGGTCTACCTCGCCCGGGTGCGCGGCTACTCGGCGCTGCAGATCGGCGAGACGATGTTCGTCTCAGGGCTCTGCATGTTCGCCACCGCGCCGATCGCCGGCAAGCTCTCGGCCAAGCTCGATCCGCGCATCATGATGGCGATGGGGTTTTCGGGCTTTGCCGTCGGCACCTGGATCGTCACCGGGCTGACCAAGGACTGGGATTTCTGGGAGCTGCTCTGGCCGCAGGTGCTGCGCGGCTGCTCCTTGATGCTGTGCATGATCCCGATCAACAACATCGCGCTCGGCACCCTGCCGCCGGAGCGGATGAAGAACGCGTCGGGCCTGTTCAACCTCACGCGCAACCTCGGCGGCGCGGTCGGGCTGGCGCTGATCAACACGATCCTGAACGCCCGCTGGGACCTCCACCTCGCGCGGCTGCACGAGCGCTTCACCTGGGCGAACAGCGCTGCGCTGGAGCGCCTCGACGCTATGCGGCGCCAGTTCGAGGTGTTCGGGGGCGACGCCAACGGCATGGCGCTGAAGGCGCTCAACAACACCGTGCGGATCCAGGGGCTGGTGATGGGCTTCGAGGACGTGTTCCTCGTCCTCACCGTCCTGTTCCTGGCGATGGCCTGCGGCACACCGCTGATCCGGCGCCCGCGCGGGGCTGCGCCGGCCGGCGCGGGGCATTGAGGAGCCTCCCATCTGAAGCGGCGATGGAGCAGCCCTACAAAGCTTCGTCCGTCCCTTGGCCTCCGAGCTGGATCTGCAGTGTCGCCCCGGTCGCCTGAGCAAAGCGGCGCAACGACGTTGTCGTCGGAGCGCTCTTGCCTGTTTCCCAACGGGCAATCATCGCCTGGGACGTACCGATGCGGCGGGCAACCTCGGCTTGAGACAGCTTGGCACGGTGACGCGCTTCGGCCATCGCGAAGGCAAGCTCCATCTCGGGCGCGATCTCGTCCCGCACCGCCCGATACTCCGGATCAGCGCTCCAGCGCTCGCGGACGGCCTTGAATGGGATCGTCATCACAGCACGCCTTTTGCTCTCTCAGCGGCAAGATCCAACCACCGCTTGGGCGTCTTCCTGGTCTTCTTCATGAAAGCAGCCAAAATCACCACGCGCCGGCCTGAAACCGCCACGTAGAGCGCCCGACCGTCATTACCGCCCGCGCTCGGGCGCATCTCCCAGATCTTGTCTTGGAGATGTTTGACGTGCGGCTCGTGAAGGCGTTCCAGACCGAGGGTTTCGATCCGCTCCACAATCTTGTCCAAGGACGCACGAACCTTGACGGGCCATGCGTCGAGTTCGGCCATGACAGCCTCATTGAGGATTTCAACCTGCCATGGCATGACAGTAAACTATATCAAAAATGACATCAAACAAGGGTGTACATGGCGCCTGGCGTCGGCTCGCTCACGCCGCCTTCACCCCCGCGGCGCGGTCCGGGATGACGATGCGGAAGCGCGCACCGCCCGCCGTCTCGTCGAGGCAGAGAGTGCCGCCGTTGAGGCGCACCAGTTCCGAGGCGATGGCGAGGCCCAGCCCCGTGCCGCCGGCCCGGGTCGAGCCCTGGAAGGCGGCGAACAGGTTGGCCTTGGCCCGATCCGGCACGCCGGGACCGTTGTCGGTCACGAGGATCGTGACCGCCCCCCCGCCGGACGCGCCGCTGCGGACGCCCTCGATCAGCACCCGGCCGTCCTCGGTCCGGGCCGCGGCATGGGCCTGGACCGCGTTGCGCACGAGGTTGGTCAGCGCCCGCAGGAGCTGTTCGGGATCGACGTCGATCTCCAGATCCGGCGCCGCGCGGGTCTCCACGCGGATGCGGGCGGCGGGCATCAGGTCGGCGAGGTCGGTCAGTTCCTCGAGGAGGGGACCGAGCGCCACCATGCGGCGCTGCGGGTTCGGCTCCGTGGCGCGGCCGTAGGCGAGCGTCGCCTCGCAGAAGCGGATCGCCCGGTCGAGGGTCTCCACGAGGCGCGGCGCGACGCGCTGCACCAGGGGGTCGGAGACGCTTTCGAGCCGGTCGCCGAGGAGCTGGGCGGTGGTGAGCAGGTTGCGCAGTTCGTGGTTGATCTTGCTCACCGAGAGGCCGAGTTCGGCCAGCCGCCGCCGCTGACGCAGCTCGCCGCCGAGCGCGACCTGCATCCGGGCGAGGGCGTTCTCCGCCTGCCCGATCTCGTCGCTGCGCGCCGAGCGCCGGGCCACGAGGTCGGTCCGCTCGGGATCGTCGGCGAAGACGGCGATGTCGCGGGCGAGCCGGACCACCGGCCGCACGATCGCCCGCTGGAGCACGAAGAACACGAGCCCGGCCGCCAGCGCCGCGATGATGAGGCAGGCGGTGAGCAGGCGGAGCGAGAAATCCGCCAGAGCCGCCTGCAGCGGCGCCTCGTCGAGCAGGACTTCGACGGCGTCGAAGCCGTCCTGCCCCGGTCCGATCGCCCGGATCGGCGCATCGGTGTGGAGGAACAGCGTCCGGAAGGCGCCGCTGACCGAGCCCGTCAGGCGACGCTCCCGCAGGTCCACCGTCTCGGCGACCACGGACGGCACCGGACCGTCGGTGAGATAGCGCCACGTCTCGCCGACCCGCACGGCGATGGCGCGGGCGCCCACCCCCATCAGCAGACGCCGGGCGGTCTCCTCGGGGACCCTCCCCTCGGGGGCGGCATTGAGCACGAGGGCGGCGACCCGGGCCGCCGCGACCCGGTCGGAGAGCCGCGACAACCGGTAGGTCGCCACGGCCGGGATGTAGATCAGGATCTCGGCCAGGACGACGAAGGCCACCGTGAGCAGGAACAGGCGGCCGGACAGGCCGAGCCGGCCGGGCGAACGCGCGCGCGCCGTCGCGGCGGTTGCCTCGCTGTGCCAGGGCAGGGCGGCGATCGCCGCCGGTTCGGTCTGTGCCACGTCCGCCGGTTCGGGCTGCCGGCCGGGAAACGGAAGGCGGGGCCGTCTCAAGCGTCACCCGTCGTTGTGTCGTCCAATTGCGGTCGAAGGGCACTTCGCCGTCGCCCAGTCCCCATCTGTCGCACAGGTTGCACGACGGCCTGGTAACGCGCGCCATTCGCTTGTGCGCAAGTCTTATGCGCGAAGCGTCCGCCGCTCAAGCCGTCGGCGCAGATAAACCGTCAAAAGAGCAAAACCGGCCAAAGCCGCCAGCGCCGCCACCATGCCGGGCGTGACCAGCGCGCGCAGGTCGATGCCCTCCGCGCAATCGGTGCCCCCGGCGGCGAGGCAGGCGGCCCTGGCCTCGTCGCGTGCGCTCAGGAGATCCTCAAGGCCGGCCCCGAGCCCGGCATAGATGAAGGCGCCCGGGGTGAGACCGAGCAGGGTGGCGAGCGCGAAGGTGCGCAGCGACACGCCGAAGGCCGCCGGGGCGAGGTTGGTGATCCAGTAGGGGAAGATCGGCAGGAGCCGCAGGATCAGGATGTAGCCGAAGCCCTCGCGGCGAAACCCGTCGGCGAAGCGCCCGAGCCGGGGCCCGGCCTTGCGCCGGATCAGGTCGCCGGCGGCGTAGCGCCCGACGGAGAACACGATCGAGGCTCCCATCGTGGAGGAGGCGATGGCGATCAGGGCCCCCGTCACCGGGCCGAACAGCAGCCCGGCCAGCACCGTGAGCACCAGGGTCGCGGGCAGCGAGACCACCACCGAGCCGACATAGGCGAGGCAGGCGAGCGCGATCGCCCGCACCCGGTCCTCGGCGATCAGCCCCTGGAGCCAGACCCGCGACTCGGAGAGCCGGTCGAGATCGAGAAAGCGGGTGCCGCCCGCGGCGAGGATGCCGATGGAGAGCGCGGCCAGCACGAGCAGCGGGAGCCAGCGCAGCCAGGGGCGGCGCGGGCCCGGCGGCCCGGCATCGCCGTCCCGGTCGCCCTGCATCGTCGGTCTCCTTCTCGCCCGGACGGCGGCCCCGATCCGCCTCAGCCCTTCTTGCGCATCCGCAGGATCTTGAAGAAGCCGCCGGGGAAGGTCGGGGCGAGGCCGACCACCTCGACGCCGTTGCGCTGCGCCCAGGCCTCGATCCGGGTCGCCTTGAAGTCCGAGGACCAGCCAATCTTGGTGCAGAGCGGCGCGACGATCTCCTCGACCCGCGCCACCGGCCCGTTCGACTGGCCGAAATGGTTGGCGAGCACGATGCCGCCGCCGGGGCGCACCACGCGGAGGAACTCGGACAGGGCGGCTTCCGGGTTCGGCACCAGGGTGATGAGGAACTGCGCCACCACGGCGTCGAAGCTCGCATCGGCGTAGCCGAGGCGGCACACGTCCATCACCTGGAGGCCCTTCACGTGGGTCAGCCCCTTGCGGAGCACCTTGCCGCGGGCGCGCTTGAGCATGTCCTCGGAGAGATCGACGCCGCAGACGAAGCTGTCGCGGGGATAGTAGCCGAGCGACAGGCCGGTGCCGACGCCGGCCTCCAGCACCCGCGGCCCGTGGGCGACGGCCGCCTCGACGGCGGCGCGGGCGGCCGGCTCGGTCAGCTTGTCGTAGACGACGTCGTAGACCGGCGCCCAGCGGGCATAGGCCTTGCGCATCAGCTCGGTGGTGGGCCCGGCCTCGGGCGCCCGCTCGCTCAGCATGTAACCGTCACCCTCTCAATCCGTCCGGCCTCAAGCGCCGGCAGCCGCCTTCGCGGCTTCGGCTCTCGCCACTTCGTTTCGCATCGCCTCTCCCCGAAAGCCGGCAACCACCTTTCGGGACGATGTTCGAGACGCCTCGGCATGGCCGAGGCCGCTCCCTGGGCGCTCTTCGCGCCTGTCACGCGGCACAACCGCTCGCAGCGCGATTGTGGAATCGAGAAAAACCTGAATCCGCGCGGCGTGAAGCCCCATCAGGCGGCCTCGGCGGCGCCTGCCTGCAACGCGCCGATGCGCCGGATGGTGCCGCCGCCGAGCACCTGCGCGCGCGGGCCGTCATCGGCGTAGATCACGCAGGCCTGCCCCGGCGAGACTCCGTCCTCGGGGACCACCAGCTCGACCTCGAGGCAGGCCTCGGCCGCGTTCCACGACAGGCGCGCGGGCCGCGGCTCGCGGGTCGAGCGCACGCGCACGGCCACGGGCAGATCGGCGAGGCCGTCCGGTGCGCGGCTCCCGAGCCAGTTGAGGTCGGTGAGACGGATGCGGCGGGTGGCGAGCGCCGCCCGCGGCCCGACCACGACGCGGGCGGTCTCGGGCTCCAGCCGCACCACGTAGAGCGGTTCGCCGACCGACAGCTTGAGGCCGCGGCGCTGGCCCACCGTGTAGTGGATGATGCCCTCATGCTCGCCGAGCCGGCGGCCGTCGAGATCGACGATCTCGCCGGGCCGGGCCGCCTCGGGCCTGAGCTTGGCGATCACGTCGGCATAGCCGCCCTGCGGCACGAAGCAGATGTCCTGGCTGTCGGCCTTGTCGGCCACCGCGAGGCCGAGTTCGCGGGCGAGCGCGCGGGTCTCGTCCTTGGGCCGCTCGCCGAGCGGGAAGCGCAGGAAGGCGAGCTGCTCAGGGGTCGTCGCGTAGAGGAAGTAGCTCTGGTCGCGGGCCGGATCGAGGGCGCGGTAGAGGGCGCGCCCGCCTTCCGGCCGCGCCCGGCTCGCCACGTAGTGGCCCGTCGCCAGCGCCTCGGCGCCGAGATCGCGGGCCATCCCGAGCAGGTCGCGGAACTTGACCGACCGGTTGCACTCGACGCACGGAATCGGCGTCTCGCCGGAGAGATAGCTCTCGGCGAAGCGGTCGATCACCGATTCCCGGAAGCGGTCCTCGTAGTCGAGGACGTAGTGCGGGATGCCGAGCGTCTCGGCCACCGCCCGCGCGTCGTGGATGTCGCGGCCGGCGCAGCAGGCACCCTTGCGGTGGGTCGCCGCACCGTGGTCGTAGAGCTGGAGCGTGACGCCGACGACGTCGTAGCCCTCGCGCTTCAACAGCCCGGCGACCACCGACGAATCGACGCCGCCCGACATGGCGACGACGACGCGCGTCTCGTGCGGGGGCTTCGGGAGATCCAGCGAGTTCATGGCCGGTGATGAGGGCCGGTTGCCGGCCATGGGCGGAGCCTTCGGGCACGCGCCGGCCTGCAGAGCCCGGGCGCATCGTGCGGATGTCTATAGCGATCCCGATCCCGACTTTCCAGGGATGGCGCGGATGAGAGCCGGCTCCGAACCGGAATCGGGACAGCGGAGAGCCGGCAAATCCTGCCGGGAAGGCGGCAGATCCGACCCGGCCAGCGGAAGGGAGACTTCGCACCGCCGAATTTTACCGTTCCATATCAGATGTTTAGCCCATACCCGCAAGTGGTGCGCGGATTGCTGGGCCCCTCACGGCTTCGACCCCGAAGGAAGGGACGGCATCGTGGTTTCGCGCGCAGATCTGGCGGAGGTGTTTTTCAGGCAGACCCTGCGGCCCGCCGCGTCCGCGGCGCGGGGCAGCGGGGGCACGGCGCGCTTCAGCCTGGAGGCCGCGGAGCGCAAGCCGGCGGCCCCGCCCCGGCCCGCCTCCCGCCGCGACGAGACGGCGTCCGCGCGGAGCGAAGCCGGCAGGGCGGACAGGGCCCAGGATGCACGGGCCCAGGATGCACGGGCCGAAGACGCGCGGGCCGAAGACGCCAAGAGCCGGGCAGCCCGGACCGATCGCGCCGCGAATGCACGATCGGCGACATCGCAGGAGAGCCGCGCGCAGGCCGCCCCTGCCCGGAGCAAGCCGCTCCCGGCCGGCTCGGTGCGCCCCGGCACGGAGGCCGCCGCGGCCCGGACGTCGGGAGCCGCCGCGAAATCCGCGGCGGAGGGGCCGGAGCGTCCGGCCGGCGACGGCACGGAGCCGGCGCAGAAGGCGGCTGCGGAAGAAGAAGCCGCCGAGGAGGCCGGCGCCGCGATGGCGTCGGAGAAGGACGCGCGGGAGACGAAGGAGACCGATTCCGGAAGCCCGGACGCGACCGCCGTCGCCGATCCCTCCGCCCTCCTCTCGCCGCCCGTCCCGACGCCCGCTCCCACGGCCGCGGGTGCCGCGATCGCGGGTCAGGGCGGACCCGGCGAGGGTGAACCGGTCGAGGCCGCGGGAAGCACCGCACTGGGACATGCGGCATCCACGGCCGCGACCGCCGCCGCCACGGGAGATGCCCCGGTGTCCGCCGCTGCGGGCGCGGCCGGCTTCGAGGCCGCGCTGGCCGGGATGCAGGAGGCCGCCGCCTCGGCCGCCCCGCCTCCCGCCGGCCCTGCGGCCGCCCTCCCCCCGCCCGGCAGCGGCGCCCCACAAGGCCTTCATGCGGCCGAGGCCGCGAGCCAAGCCGCGGGCATAGCGGCCGCGGCGCCTCCGCCCGCGACCCCGCCGATTCCCCTGGGCGCCGTGCCGATGACGATCGGGCTGCGCTCGCTCTCGGGCGTGAACCGCTTCGCGATCCGCCTCGACCCGGTCGAACTCGGCCGCATCGACGTCTCGCTCGACCTCGACAAGGAGGGCGGCAAGGCCCGCGCGCATCTCGTCGTGGACCGCCCCGAGACGCTCGCCCTGCTCCAGCGCGACGCGAGCGCCCTGCAGCAGGCCCTGGCGCAGGCGGGCTTCGACGTCGGCGCCGAGGCGGGCGGCGGCATCGACCTGTCCCTGCGCAGCGAGACCGGATCACAGCAGGGCAACCGGGACGGCGAATCCGCCTCCCGCGGCCGCTCCGACACCGGGCCGGGCGGGCGCGACGACATCGCCGCCCCCCTCGACCGCCTTCCGCTGCGGCACCTGCGTGCCGTCAGCGGCCTCGACATCCGAATCTAAGGCAGCGCCATGGCCTCCGGGATCACGAGCAGCACCAGCATCACCGGCACCAGTGCCGCCGCGACCGCCGACACCAAGTCGATCGCGGGCAACTTCACGCAGTTCCTGACGCTGCTCACCACGCAGCTCAAGAACCAGAACCCGCTCGATCCCCTCGACACCAACCAGTTCACCCAGCAGCTCGTGCAGTTCGCCGGCGTCGAGCAGCAGCTCAAGACCAACGCCTCGCTCGACACGATCCTGACGAACTCCAAGGCCGCCTCGGCCTCCTCCGCCTCCGGCCTGATCGGCCGGACGATCACGGCGGACGGCGCCAGCACCGACCTCGCCGACGGCAAGGCGACCTGGACGCTGACCCCGGAGCGGGCCGCCGCCAAGGCCGTCGTCACCATCAAGAGCAGCGACGGGACCGTGGTCGCCACCAAGACGACGACGCTCAAGGCGGGCGCGCAATCCTTCGAATGGGACGGCACCTCGACCTCGGGCCTGTCGGCCAAGGACGGACGCTACACGATCACCGTGGACGCCCTCGACACGACGGGCGCGCGGGTCACCGTCGATACCAAGGTGTCGGGCAAGGTGGACGGCGTCGATCTCAGCGGCTCTGAACCGGTGCTGACGATCGGCACAGCCCGCGTGCCCGCCTCCAGCGTGAAAACGCTCGCTGCGCCAAGCTCTTGATGCGCTGCAGCATTGATGGGAGCGCAATTGTCCACATCCGTTAACAACGAACGAATCGCATTCGAGCGGCCGACTTCAAGAACTTTTAAGCGGACGCAAGTAGCTTCCCTCTCGACAGGTCAGTCGAGTGTAGAGCGTATCATGACCGAAACACCCCGGCCCCGCGTGAAGTATGTGATTGGGCCCGACGGCAGCCCCCTGACGATCGCCGATCTCCCCCCCGTCACCACCCGCCGCTGGGTCATCCGCCGCAAGGCCGAGGTCGTGGCCGCCGTGCGCGGCGGCCTGCTCAGCCTGGAGGAGGCCTGCCAGCGCTACACGCTGACCACGGAAGAATTCCTGAGCTGGCAGTATTCCATCGACCAGCACGGGCTGGCCGGGCTGCGGACCACGCGGATCCAGCATTACCGTCACTGATCGTTTCAACCGTTCGATCCGTACGTTGCGCATGCCTGTTCACGCAACGCAGGAGGAGCCGCCTTCGGAGCACCGGGGCGGCTCTCGTCGTTTCCGGACCCGTTCGGCGGATCGCGGCGGCGACTTCGTGAACGGCACGGCGCAGGCGTTAACGCCTCGCTAACCACGGACCGGGCAATTCTTGCCGGGCGGACGCGTCTCCTCGCATCCGCTGTCGTAGGCGTGCCCGGCCGTGAAACCCATCCTCGATCTGGTGACGAAGCTCGGGCCCGCGCGCATCGCCGCGATGGCGGCCGTGACGCTGACGCTGGTCGGCTTCTTCGCCTTCGTGATCCTGCGGGTCTCGCGGCCCGACATGGGCGTGCTGTTCTCCGACCTGTCGATGCAGGATTCCTCCGCGGTGATCCGCGAGCTCGACGCGCGCGGCATCGCCTACGAGACCAAGGGCGAGCTGGGCCAGACCGTGCTGGCGCCCCGCGCCGATCTGGCCAAGCTGCGGATGGACTTCGCCGGCAAGGGCCTGCCCGCTCAGGGCGGCATCGGCTACGAGATCTTCGACAAGGGCGACGCCTTCTCCTCGACGAGCTTCGTCCAGAACGTGAACCACCTGCGGGCGATGGAGGGCGAGCTCGCCCGCTCGATCCGCGCCATCGGCCGGGTCCAGGCGGCCCGCGTCCACCTCGTCATCCCCGAACGCCGCCTGTTCGAGCGCGACCGCGAGGCGCCCTCGGCGGCCATCGTGGTCAAGCTGATGGGCGATCTCGACCCGAGCCAGGTGCGGGCGATCCGGCATCTGGCCGCCTCCGCGGTCGAGGGGCTGAAGCCCGAGCGGGTCTCGATCGTCGACGAGCGCGGCCGGCTGCTCGCCGACGGCGCCCGCGGCGCCGAGGCGGAAGGGGCGGGCGCCCTGGAGGAGCGGCAGGCCGGCATCGAGCGGCGGATGCGCGCGCAGATCGAGGAGATCGTGGCCGGCATCGTCGGCCAGGGCCGTGCCCGGGTGCAGGTCACCGCCGAACTCGACCTCAACCGGGTCGAGAGCCGCTCGGAGAGCTTCGACCCCGAGAGCCGCGTCGTCCGTTCCACCCAGACCCGCTCGGAGAATTCGCTGACCGGCGGGGCGGAGGGGCAGGTCAGCGTCGGCAACGAATTGCCCGGCGCCAACCAGAACCAGCCCCCGCCGCAGCAGAAGGATTCCTCGCAGAAGAACGAGGAGGTCACGAATTACGAGATCTCCCGCGTCACCAAGGTCGAGACCCTGGAGGGCGGGCGCCTCAAGCGCCTCTCGGTGGCGGTGCTGGTCGACGGCGTCTACGCCCCCGGCGCCGACGGCAAGGCCGCCTACCAGCCCCGCTCCGATGCCGAGATCGCGCGCATCGCCGCGCTGGTGCGCACCGCGGTCGGCTACGACAAGGCCCGCGGCGATCAGGTCGAGGTGGTCAACCTGCGCTTCGCCGAGACGCCCGCCGCCGCCGAATTCGCCGAGCCCGGCCTGATCCAGTCGTTCCTGAGCCCGAGCAAGGAGGACGTGATGCGCCTCGTGGAGCTCGCGGTGCTGAGCCTGCTCACCCTGATCGTGCTGATGGCGGTGGTGCGTCCGCTCCTGCGCCGCGTGCTCGAATCGGACGCGCCGGTGGCGGCGCTCGCCGGCCCGGCGCTGGCGCTGGCCGGGGCGGGCGGCGAGGGGCCGACCGAGATCGCGGTGCGCGAGAACAGCACCAACAAGTTCCTCGAATCGGCGAAGATCAACGGCCAGATCCAGGCCGAGACGGTGGAGCGCGTGGTCGACATGGTGCGGGCGAGCCCGACCGAGACGGTCGAGGTGCTGCGCAACTGGATCCACGATTCCTGATGAACGCCGTGGCCCCCCATAGCCGGGAGAGAGGAGAAGGTTCGTGTCCGCGGGCGTAAACTTCACCGCCGCCATGGAGAGCGTCGATGCCTCGAAGGCGTTCGCCGAGATGCCGGGGCCGCAGCGCGCCGCCGCGCTGCTGCTGCTGCTCGGCGAGGACGAGGGCGCGCCGATCTGGCAGCGCCTCGACGAGGACGAGATCAAGCTCGTCAGCCACGCCATGGTGCAGCTCGGCTCGCTCGAAGCCGGCACCGTCGAGAAGCTGATCGTCGATTTCGTCTCGCGGCTGTCGTCCGGCGGGGGCATCACCTCGAACTTCGAGCGCACCGAGTCGCTCCTGCTCAAGATCTTCCCCCCTGAGCAGGTCTCCTCGATCATGGCGGAGATCAAGGGGGCCTCCGGAAAGCGCGTCTGGGCGAGCCTGACCCAGATCGACCCCGAGATCCTCGCGAACTTCCTGCGCAACGAGTACCCGCAGACGGTGGCGGTGGTGCTGTCGAAGGTGCGGGCCGACTACGCCGCCAAGGTGCTCACCATCCTGCCGGAGGAGTTCGCCATCGACGTGCTCAACCGGATGCTGCGCATGGAGACGGTGCAGAAGGAGGCCCTGCGCCACATCGAGGAGACTCTGCGCACGGAGTTCGTCTCGACCATCGCCCAGACCACGCGGCGCGACGCGCACGAACTCATGGCCGAGGTGTTCAACGCCTTCGACCGGCAGACCGAGACCCGCTTCCTCGCGGCGATCGACCAGGCCAACCGCGGCTCGGCCAAGAAGATCCGCCAGCTCATGTTCACCTTCGAGGATCTGCTGAAGCTCGATCCGGGCTCGGTCCAGACCCTGATGCGCAAGGTCGACAACGACACCCTGTGCCGGGCGCTGAAGGGCGCCGACGAGCGGGTGCGCGCCTTCTTCATGCGGCAGATGTCGACCCGCGCGGCCAAGAACCTCACCGACGAGATGGGCTCGATGGGACCGATCCGCCTCAAGGAGGTGGATGAGGCGCAGGCCAAGATGACGGAACTTGCCAAGGAGCTGGCCGAGAAGGGCGAGATCATGATCGCCAAGAACGGCGGCGAGGAGGAGCTGGTCTATTGAGCGCGCGCGCCTCCCGTCCCTTCCTGTTCGACACCGATTTCGGCCGCCCGCGCGGCCCCTCCCCCGCCGACGCGGAGGCCCTGGCCCGGGCCGAGGCCGAGCGCGCGGCCCTGGAGGCGGCGGCCTATGCCCGCGGCCTCCAGGACGGCCGCTCGGAGGCCGCGCTCCAGGAACAGGCCCGTCTCGCCGACGCCCTGACCCGGGTCGGCCTCGCCGCCGCCGGCCTCCTCAACCAGTCCGACCTCCGCGACGGCGAGCGCGAGGCGCAGGCGCTCGCCTTCGCGGGGGCGCTGGCCCGCCGGATCGCGGGCGAGGCCCTCGACGCGCGCCCCCTGGCGGCGGTGGAGGAGGCGGCCCGCTCGGCGCTTCGCCACCTGCGCGGCGTGCCCCACCTCGTCCTGCGGGTGAACGAGGGGCTGGTCGATGAGGCCGAGACGCTGATGCGGCGCCTGTCGCGCGAGCACGGCTTCGAGGGCCGCCTCGTGGTGCTGGGCGAGCCCGACATGGCGCCGGGCGACGCCCGGCTCGAATGGGCCGACGGCGGCGTCGTGCGCGAGCGCGCCCGCATCGAGGCGGCTTTGGACGCCGCCCTCTCCCCCAATTTCGCAAACGCCGAGGCCTGAGCCCGATGTCGAGCGACGATTTCAGCCTGCCCCAGCTCAACGAGGGTGACCTGCCCTACGACGAGGGCGGCCCCGGTTCCGTCCGCGACGCGCCGACGAGCCCGAAGAACGCGGCCGACCTCGAACAGGTCTTCGACGTGCCGGTGGTGGTCTCGGCGGTGCTGGGCTCCTCGCGCATGCCGATCGGAGACCTCCTGCGCCTCGGCCCCGGCGCCGTGCTCGAACTCGACCGCAAGGTCGGCGAGGCCATCGACATCTTCGTCAACAACCGCCTCGTCGCCCGCGGCGAGGTCGTGCTGGTCGATGAGCGCCTCGGCGTCACCATGACCGAGATCATCAAGAACGATCACTGATCCTTTGGTGTGCCGATCCCGGCCTGCGGCCCGGATCGGTACGTCCGGCGGACGGCCGCCGCCCCGCCTTCGCGGGGGGCAGCCGTCCGAACCGGAAGAATTTTCGGAGACACCACGCCATGCGGCTGCTCATCGTCGGACGGCTCTCGGGCGAACTCGTCACCGCCTCGAAGATCGCCCTGAACCGGGGTGCCTCGGTCACCCATGCGGACGGGATCGACCAGGGCCTCGCGGCCCTGCGCGCCAAGGGCGGCGACCTCGTCATGGTCGATGTCGGACTCGATATCCGCCGGCTGGTCCAGGCCCTGTCCGACGAGCGCATCCGCACGCCGGTGGTGGCCTGCGGCATCGCCTCGGATGCCCGCGCCGCGGTGGCGGCGATCCAGGCAGGGGCCAAGGAGTACATCCCCCTCCCCCCCGATCCGGAGATGATTGCCGCCGTCCTCGAGGCGGTGGCGGCCGATACCCGCAGCTTCGTCTGGCGCGACCCCTCCATGGAGCGGGTGGTCCGGCTCGCCGAGCAGGTCGCCCGCTCGGAGGCCTCGGTGCTCATCACCGGCGAGAGCGGCACCGGCAAGGAGGTGCTCGCCCGCCACGTCCACGCCAAGTCGAACCGGGCGGGCCGCCCCTTCGTCTCGGTCAATTGCGCGGCGATCCCCGAGGCGCTGCTCGAATCCGAACTGTTCGGCCACGAGAAGGGCGCCTTCACCGGCGCCATCGCCCGGCGCATCGGCCGCTTCGAGGAGGCCAACGGCGGCACGCTGCTCCTCGACGAAATTTCCGAGATGGACGTGCGGCTGCAATCCAAGCTGCTGCGCGCCCTGCAGGAGCGGGTGATCGACCGGGTCGGCGGCGCCGCCCCCGTGAAGGTCGATATCCGCGTGCTCGCCACCTCCAACCGCAATCTCGCCGAGGAGGTGAAGAAGGGCACGTTTCGCGAGGATCTGTTCTACCGGCTGAACGTGGTGCATCTGCGCCTGCCCCCGCTGCGGGAGCGGCTGGCCGATATCCTCGAACTCGCCGCCCATTTCTCCCGCAAATACGCCGAGCTGAACGGGCTGCCGCTGCGTCCGCTGGCCCGCGAGGCGCAGGCGCTGGTCGCGCGCAACCCCTGGCGCGGCAACGTGCGCGAGTTGGAGAACACGATCCACCGCGCCGTGCTGCTGGCGCAAGGGCCCGAGATCGGCCCCGAGGCGATCCTGAGCCCCGAGGGCGAGGCGCTCGCCGCGCCCCCCGCCTCCGGCCCGGTCGAGCGCGCGGCGAGCGCGGCGGAGGCGGCGACCCGCGGCCTCGTCGGGCGCACCGTGGCGGATGTCGAGCGCGACCTGATCCTCGACACCCTCGACCATTGCCTCGGCAACCGGACGCACGCCGCTCGCATCCTCGGCATCTCGATCCGGACGCTGCGCAACAAGCTCAACGAGTATGTCGAGGCCGGCGTGCAGGTGGCCGAGCCCGGCGGCGTGCGGGCGGTCGCGGCCTACGGGTAGGGTAGGGTCGGCCCGATACGCCGGTCCTATGACATCAGCGCCGTTGGGGCGAGAGCGGAGGGCAGCACAGCCGCGCTGCGCATCCGCGCAGAAATTCTCTCACTCCAGGCTCCCAGCCGCCCGGCGGCATGGAACGCGGCGGCGGCGACCAGCAGGCCGGCAACGCAATCGCAGGCATAGTGAGCACCGTGTGTCACGGCCGAAGCCGCCATCACGGTATTCAGCAGGACCACGGCCCAGCGCAAACGCTTGAGTGGCCAGAACGCAGCCGTAACGAGGTAGGCGACCGCGCAGTGGAGTGAGGAAAGGAGATCACGGGCCCGACCTCGTCCAGCCAGACTACGCGCAGTGTGCCGTCACGCAGAGCGCGCAGCTCCGTGAGCGGTGTCGCGCCCTGGAACAGCAGATGCACCTTGTCCGGACCGACGAGACTTGCAGCGCCCTCTGCCGGCAGCAAGGCGCTGACTGCCACCATGATCATCACGCACAGGATAAAGGACGATACGAATCGGTCGGACCGGCGCACCTCGCCGAGGGCCACAAGGATGACGGGCGCGAAACCCAGTTGCGGGAAGAATGCATCGTAGGCCCAACCCAAGACCTCGATCAGACCGCTCCGATCAACCATAGCCGATTGAAAATTCATCCAATCAAAACCAAATGCGCGATCAATACTGACAAAAAGGTCATCGCGCAGAGGCAGCCCAAACGATTGAACTCCGTAGCCAAGAGCACAGGTCGCAGGAAGCTGTATGATCATTACAGAAGCAAGAGCAAGAGCAGCACTGAAGCGGGGCCATGGGATTGTGCGAGTACCGAAATAGACAGCGCCGGCCATCATCGAGATCGGGACGAGCCATTGGGACATAGGAATGCGGACCCAAACCCCCGTCAGACTTTGAATGCAAAAGGCAGCTGCAACCGACAGGAGCAGCAGGACGCAGGTCGGAGGCGATAGGCCTACAGCCTCCACCATCCTGGCTGGAAAGGTGCGCCGGAAAAGCATGGCACGCTCACTCGCAAGATGCCGGACTCTCGCGCAGTGCGTGTTTCAATCAGATGAAATCAACTTTTGCGTCACAACATTTTTAAACAGGAGCCGTCGGACTGCCGGTCGCGGCATCCGTTCGACGGGTCCGGCGGGCGCGAACATCGTGGGCTGGTACGTGGGCACCCGCTCGATGACAGGTCGCAACGCGGTCATCGAGCAAAGCTCGGGCAATGGGGCCTGCCACGCAGTCCAGCGCCCCCTCACCGCTTCTTGGCGAACTGCGCCTCGTACTCGGCGTTCTGCGCCGCCCGCGCCTGCTCGATCTTGCGCAGGGTGAGGAAGCGGACGATGTCGAACTCGACGTCGCGGATCGTCTCCTCGATCAGGTGGCGCTGGAGCAGGATGCGGGGATCGTCCCCGGCCAGGTTCTCGCGGTCCTGCAGCCGCTGCACCGCCTGCCGGACGACCGTGTAGACCTGCTCGCGCTCCTCCCGGCTCATGGACGGGCTGACGGCGCGGGCGATGAGGTCGGTGAAATCCGCCATGACAGTCGTTCGATGAGAGCCGTTCCGGGGTGAGCCGTTCGCCCGCCGCCGCTTAGAGCGCATCCCGGCGAAGGGGAAGCCGGTTCGTCGGAACGCGCGTCGGAACCGAGGACCTAGAGCGCATTCCGACGAAGTGGAAACCGGTTCGTCGAAAGAATGCGCGTCAAAACAAAAACCTAGAGACGCCGACCTGATGCAACCAGGTCGGACACGGCTCTAGAGCCGGTTGTCGTTGATCGCTGCGGTCACGAGCGAGACCGAACTCCACAGGACGGTGAAGCAGAACAGGGCGGCGAACACGGCGTAGAAGGGCGCCGGGTATTCCGAGTAGGTCGGCAGCAGGGGCGGCACGAAGGTCGCGAGGTAGATCTGCTGCTTGGCCGCCGCGATCCGGGCACGGTCGAGGATCAGTTGCAGCGAGGCATTGAGCTTCTCCGCCACCGTCTGCTCGACCATCAGGCTCTCGTATTCGAGCAGGGCCTGGGTGAGGTTGTGCTCGGAATTCGAGACGATGCCGTCGGTGGTGAGGCGGCTCTGCAAGTCCTTGATCTGCCCGTCGAGGGCGCCGACGGTGGCCACGAGCACCTGGATGCCGCGGCTCTTCTCGTCGAGCTTGGAGTCGCGCAGGACGCGCAGGTCGTTCTCCGCCTTGATCTTGTCCTTGCGCAGGAGTTCGATCGTGGTCACGGCGGCCTCGGCCGACTTGACCGGATCGATGATGCCCCAGCGGTTGCGGAACTCCTGAAGCGCGAGCCGCGCCTGCGTGAGCCGCGCGGCCGACTGCTCCACCTCCTTCGTGGCGTTGGCGATCATGTCGGCCTGGGCCCGGCGCGAGATGCCGTTGATCAGGGTCTCGGACCGGGCGATCACCTCCTGCGAGATCGCGACCGCATCTTCGGGCTTGAAGGCGCGCACCTTGAGGTGGATCACGCCGGAGATCGCATCGATCTGCGCGATCACGTGCTGGCGCCAGTAGCGCACCAGCTTCTCCACCGGCTGACGGTCGTCGTAGCGGGCCCAGAAGTCGATCCCGCCTTCCGAGAACATCTTGCCGAGCCCGAGCTTGGAATCGATGCCCTCCACCATCGGCCGGCTGCCGATGTAGTCGCGCAGGATGAAGCTGTCCTGGCTGTTGTGCTTCTGGATCAGGTCGGTGTGCAGGCCGAGTTCGGCGCTGGCCATCGGCTCGACGTTGCCGCGCACGGCGAACTGCGATTCGACGATGTATTGCGGGCTGGCGATCACGAAGACGTAGAGGCCGATCACCGCGGTCGGCGCCAGGGCGAACAGGGCGTAGCTGCGGAACAGCCGCTTGGCCATCCGCTCCGGCGGACGCGCCTCCCGCGGGCGCAGCCCGGGCAGCCGCGTCCATTCGAGGGTGCGGCGCGCCCGCGCGACCAGCGCCCCGCCGCGGCGCCGGCCCTCGCCCGGGGTGACCGGCTCGATCGTTTCGGCGTTGCGCCGCAGATCCGGCACGGAGCGCCGGGCGAGATCCATGAGCGACTGGACGCTCGGGCTCGGCCGGACCCTGGTCGCCTGCTTGACCTCGTCGTCGGAACTCATCGAATGGGGGTCCTCACGGATCCGCTTCCGGAGCGCGCCCGTGCGGGAGACCGCGCGCCAGTCCCCTCGCGATACGCTCGGGCCAGGCTCGTCGGCAAGCTCGGGGCGGCATCCTGTCTGTCGGTTCAGGTCACGTTCTTTTCGGCCCTTTTTAAGGCGCGGCGATCCGCCGGGATTGCGCCCCGGGCGGGGGGCTTGCGATACCGCCCCCGAAACAGGGAGCGGCCCGAATCGCGCGGGGCCGGCGGGAGGACACGTGGCACGGTGGCAGGATTCCGGCGGGGCGGCCCGCGCGGATGCGATCGGAACCGGCAAGGTCGGAACCGGTCAGCTCGAGACGGCCAACGGCAGGACAGACAAGGTCAGGACAGCCAAGGCCGGGTTCTCGGACCTCGTGCTGGTCTGCCGCAAATGCGCCAAGCGCCAGGGCGTCGACCGCAAGCAGATCGGCCGCGCGATCAAGCGGGCGTTCAAGCAGGTGCCGCGCGAGAAGGGCGCAGGAAAGGATACCGGCAAAGGTTTCAAGGTCCGGGTGCTGGAGACGGGCTGTCTCGGCCCCTGTCCCAAGCGGATGCTGACGCTGGCCACGCCGGATTCCCTGGCCCGGCGGCGCGTCCTCCTCGTCGACCCGGCGCTGGACGCCTTCGGTCCCGAGGCGCTCGTCCTGGCCCCTTTGGACCCGGAGACTCCGGCCGTCGGAGCCGGACATGGCTGAGGCGCCCATCGCCCGCCGCTCGGACCGGTGCGACGAGCGCCCCGCGGAACAGCCGCTGCCCCAAAGCCTGTCTCAGCGCCTCCTGCGGGGGCTGCTGCGTCGGCTGCCGCTCATCGGCACCGTGGCCGGGCTGGGGCTGGGGGGCTGGCTCGTCGCCACGAACGACCTCGCGGCGATCGGGGCGGCCTTCGGGCGGATCGGCGCGGGCGGGCTGGCCGCCATCGTCGGGGTGCGGGCCGTCATCGTGCTGCTGTGCGGGCTCGCCTGGGCGCGCGTGCTGGCGGGCATCCCGCCCTCCGGCCGCCCGCGGACGGCGTCGGGCGCGCCGGTCGAGCCCCCCATCGAGTCCCCTCTCGCATCCTCAGCCGAGCCTTCGATCGAAACCGGCGCCTTCGTGATCCTGCGCTTCGTCCGGGAGGGCGTGAACGTGCTCCTGCCGGTCGCCTCGGTGGGCGGCGAGGTGGTGGGCGGGCGCCTGCTGACCTTCTGGGGCGTCGCGGGCAGCCTCGCGGCGGCCTCGCTCCTGGCCGACATGCTGATCCAGGTCGCGACGCAGGTGGCCTTCACCGGGCTCGGCGCCGGCCTGCTCTGGCGGCTGCCGGGGGAGGCCGCCGCCTCGCTCGCCCGCTGGACGACCGAGGCCGCCGCGGTGTCGGTGGTGGCGGTCGCCGCCTTCTTCGCGCTGCAGACGCTCGGCGCGGCGCGGGGGCTGGAGCGGCGCCTCGCCGGCCTCGGGCGCCGCTTCCTGCGCTCGGCGGCCCCCGGCGGCACGGACGCGGAGGCGGGCGCGGCGGGCCTCCTCTCGGTGCAGGAGGCCCTCGACATGGTCTGGGCGCGGGGCCGCCGGGGCCGCATCGCCCAATCGGTCGCCCTGCACGCCCTGGCCTGGGGGCTCGGCGCGGCCGAGATCTGGATCGTGCTCGCCTGCATCGGGGTCGAGGTGAGCCTGACCGAGGTTCTGGTGCTGGAATCGCTCTCGCAGGCGATCAAGTCGGCGGCCTTCGCCGTCCCGAGCGGGCTCGGCGTGCAGGAGGGCGGCTTCGTCGTGGTGGGCGCCCTGTTCGGACTCGACGCCGGCACCGCCATCGCCCTGTCGCTCGCCAAGCGCGTGCCCGACGTGGCTTTGGGCCTCCCCTCGCTGATCGTCTGGCAGACCCTGGAAGCGAAGCGGGCGCAGGTGCTGCCACCGCGCTGAGTCCAGGTTTCGAAGGGACGTGTCCTTTCGCGGGTCCAGGGCAGAGCCCCGGAGGGCAGCTCAACCCATCCCTGCCACGAGCCACGCCCGCATCGCCTCGAAGGCGGCGATGCCGGCGGCGAAGGCGGCGGCGGCCTGCGCCTCCGGCAGGCCGTCCAGGCGCTCGCGGAACGCCCGCCAGAGCGGCCCGGTCGCCCGGCCGCGGCCGGCGTAATAGGCCAGGGGCACGCCCGCCCCGTGCAGCTGGGCGACGTGGCGGCCGATGACGGCGCCGCCGAGCGTCGAGCCCTCCAGAACGTAGAGCGCGCCCAAGGCCGCGCCGGGGCCTTCGAGCCGGGGCGCGGCGGGGGCCGGCAGGGCGTCGGGCGCCGCGCCGCCGGGTGCGAGGGCGCGCAGGTCCGCGTCGAGGGCCGCCAGCCGCCGGCGCGGTTCGAAGAAGGGCGCATCCGCGATCGCCGCGCCGATCGCCGGCTCGTAGGCGGCATGGAAACCGCGCAGGCGGCTCAGGAGGTCCCGGTAGCCGGCAAGCGTCGCCACACGGGCCTCCCAATCGAGGTCGCGCTCCAGCGCCGCATGCGCCGTTCCCGTGGCCTCCCGCAGGCGGGCATGCAGGCTGTCACTCAAGGAAGGGCTCGGGCTGGGCAAGTCGGGCTGGGCAAGTCAGGGTGGGCAGGGTTCAGGCTTGGCAGGGTCAGGCGTGAACCGTGAAGCAGGCGCCGTCGGCGTTCTCGACATCGAGGCGGGCTCCGATCTGATCGAGCATCGCCCGGATCAGCTTCATGCCGAGCCCGGTGCCCTGCGCCTTGGCGTTCTCCCAGCCCGGCGGCATGCCCTCGCCGTCGTCGCAGACCCGGAGGCGGACGGCGCCCGCCTCGCCCGCGACGGTGACGCTGATCCGCGCGCCCTTGTCGGGCCGCCCGGCATATTTGAACGCGTTGGTCACGAGTTCGGTGGTGATCAGCGAGAGCGCCACCGCGTGCCGGTAGGGCACCATCAGGCCGGGCTCGGCGGTCAATTCGACGCTGTGCTCGTCGCCGGTCATGCCGGCGAGATCGTTGCACAGGGTCTGGATGGTCTGGCCGAGATCGACCTGCTCCATGCTCTCGCCCTGGTACAGGCTGTCATGGACGCGGGCGACGCTCATCACCCGGGCCGAGGTCTCGGAGAAGGCCTGCCGCGCCTCCGGATCGGCGATCTGGCGGCGCTGCATGTGCAGGAAGGCCGTCACGATCTGCAGCGAGTTCTTCACCCGGTGGTCGATCTCGCGGGTGAGCAGGTCCTTCTGCTCCAGCAGGCGCTCCTTGTCGGCCAAGAGCCCCGTCAGCTCGTCGATCTTGCGGCGCTGGCGCAGCACCACGCCGTCCACGGCGTCGGCGAGCTGGGCGGCGAGCGCCACCTTCCACGTCGCCCAGGGGGTGGAGTGGCCGCGCCGCTCCTCGATCCAGCGCTCGAACGAGCGCCGCGGCAGCACCGCCACCGGGCCGCTGCCGGGCAGGACGGGTTTGCGGGGATCGCCGCCCCAGGTCACGGTACTCGGCACCTCCGGCTTGAGCCAGAACAGGAGGTGCTGGCGCGAGGTGCCGACGAAGGCCGCCAGAAGCCCGCTCGCGATCTCGGTATAGGCGGAGGCCGGCGCGTGGTGCAGCACCAGGGTGTCGGTGACGAAGGTGGTCTCGCCGGGAGGGAGCGTCTCCCGCAGCCAGTCGGCGAGCGCGCGCACCGCCGCCTCGTCCGGCGTCGCGCCGACGAGGCAGACGGCCTCGTCCGAGACGATGCCGGCGCCGGTGGCCCCGAACAGGTCGAGCAGGGTCGGGTTGCCCTGCGTCAGGGAGGCGACGAAGTCGTCGGAGCGGGTGAGCCCGCGCACCATCCGGCCCTGCACGTCGAGATGGCGCTGGCGCTCGCTCCACAGCGCCTTGCCCTCGATCTCCTGCACCCGCATGGCGAAGGCGTCGGTGAGGACGGTCGCCGCGGCCCGGGTCTCCGGCGCGACGTAGTGCGGCCGGCGGTGATGGCCGATCATCAGGCCCCAGAGCCGGTTCTCGACCATGATCGAGATCGACATCGAGCCGTCGACGCCGAGGTTGCGCTGGTATTCGAGGTGGATCGGCGAGAGCGAGCGGTTCTGCGCGAAGGTGAGGTCGATCGGCGCATTGCCGGCGGAGCGGTCGGCGACCAGCGGCACCGGCACGCAGTCGCGGTCGATCACGAAGCGGCTCTTGGCCTTGGTGTAGAGGGCGCGGGCCTGGGCCGGGATATCGGAGGCGGGGAAGCGCAGGCCGATCAGCGGGCGCTGCCAGTCCGGCACCATGTCCTCGGCGATGGCCTCGCCGTTCCAATCCAGGTCGAAACGGTAGACCAGCACCGATTCGAATCCGGTCATGGCGCGGATCTCGAGGGCGGCGATCTGCGCCGCCTCGGTCAGGGTCTCGGCGGCGCGCAGCCGCATCATGGCAAGCTCGGCGTCGAGCGGGCTCGCGGTGAGGAAGTCCTCGGGCCGCTCCGGCGCCAGCTCCAACTCGACGATCACCCGGCCGAGATGGGCGTGCGCCACGAGGTGGAAGCGCTCCTCCCGCGGCGGAAGGGCGAGGGTGCGGCGCAGGAGCCGCCCGTCGGTCAGGGTATGGGCCGCCAGCCCGTCGCGGATCGCGGAGACGATCTCGCCCGGCAGCACCGCCTCCAGGCTCAGGCCGCTCGGCGGAAACAGCTCGGGCGCCAGCACGTCGGCGGCATTGGCGCTGAAGGCCAGGATCTCGAGGGTCGCGGCGTCGGCGGCGAGCATCACCGCGTTCGGCTGGATCGAGCCGGGGATGTGGATCGGCTCGCGCTCGCACAGGCTCGGATCGACCGGCTCGGCCCGGCTGCGCTGGGAAATCGCGGCGAGGACCGCCTCGCGCGAGGGGCCGGCGGCGATCTGCTCCAGCGGGCTGATCGTCAGCCAGGTGCAGCCGTTCGCTCCGGCGCGCAGGCCGATGCGCGCCCGCAGCGGGGCCGGAACGCGGCCGAACACGAATTCGAAGGCCTGATCGGTCAGGGCCCGGCGCTGACTGCCGAGAAAGCGACCGTAGAAGCCGGGCACGTGGGCGCTCGGCACGAGATCACGGAAGAAGTTGCGCCCGATCATCGCGTCAGGCGAGAGGCCGCACAGTGCCCCGGCCGCGCGATTGCAGGTGAGCACCCTCCCGACCGGGTCGAGAGCGAGAATGCCCGCGCCGAATTCATCCCGCTGCTCGGGGGACAGCGCATCGAGATCGACCGGAAGGTCGACCGGACCCCCGTTCGGCCCCTCGGCGTGCATCTGCGATGGATCGACCATTATGGCAGTCGGTATGCCTGCCGCGGTCCGGTTACGCAATGCCGGGACGCTCCCTGCGGCGCGTTTGCGCCTCACGAAAAGTCTCACCAAGTGTCTGACACGTCCCGGTTTTGTCTGAAATCATACAGAGCCGCGACACAGTGCGTAGCCCCGGCGCAGATCCAGGCGGCGCGCGGAGCGTGGGACGAAGGCAGCCTCAGCGCAGCCTTGAGGTCGGGAGGCAAAACCTGATCGACTACGCGAGATCCGAGAGGGCGCTGTCGAGCCCCTCCTCCAGGGTCGGATGGTAGAAGGGCCGGTCGCGCAGGCGCCGCACATCGAGCCCGTCCTGCACCGCGTAGGCGAGGAGATGGCCGAGATGCTCCACCTCCGGGCCGATCAGCTCGGCGGCGGCGAGGCGCCCGTCGGCCTCGGCGTAGAGGCGGATGCCGCCCTGCGCCCGGTCCATCACGCGGGCGCGGCCCTGGTCGCAGAAGTCGGCGCGGCCGACGCGATGGCCCGCTTGGCGGTCGAAGCCGCCGCCGATCACGGCGATCTGCGGATCGCTGAACACCATGGCCAGCGCCACCCAGCGCTCCGGCCGCGCGGCGCCCTCCCCGCGGGCGAGCCGCGCGGCGTTGCGCCCGGCGATGCGGCCCTGGCGGCTCGCCTCGTGCAGCACCGGGCGGTCCGCGTTGGCATCGCCCGCGATCAGGATCGGCGCCCCCTCGCAGAGCAGGGAACGGGGATCGTGGACCGGGCCGCCCTTGTCGTTGAGGGTCATACCGGTCTGCTCCAGGCCGATCCCGGCGACGTTGGGCGGACGGCCGGCGGCGGCGAGCACCCGCTCGAAGGTCTTTTCGCCCTCACCCTCATCTCCTTTCCAGCCGAGGCGCGCGCCCTCCCCCTCGATTGCGCCGCTCTCCACCTTCGCGCCGAGATGCAGGTCGAAGGCCTCCGAAAAGATTTCGCGGGCGGCCCGCTTCAGGTCGGGGTCGCCTAAGCCCCCGAGGCTGTCGCCGGGATCGAACACGCTGGTCGCCACGCCGAGCCGGGCCATGGCCTGCGCGAGTTCGAGCCCGACCGGGCCGGCGCCGAGCACGGCGAGCGAGGCGGGCAGATCCGCGATCTCGAACACCGTATCGGTGGTGAGGATTCTGGACCCGAGGCCCTTCAGCGGCTCCGGGACGCTCGGGCTGGAGCCGGTCGCCAGCACCGCCGCCTTGAAGCGCAGGCGGGTGTGATCGTCGATGCGCAAGGCGTCCGGCCCCTCGAACACGGCCCGGCCGTGCAGGCGCGTGTCCTCCGGCAGCCCGTCGAGCCCCTCGAAGACGGAGGCGACGAAGCGGTCGCGCAGCGCCCGCATCCGCACCAGCACCGCCGGGCCGTCGACGCGCACGTCGCCGATCCGGATGCCGAGCCGGTCGGCCGCGCGGGCCGCATGCGCGGCCTCGGCCGCGGTGATCAGCAGCTTCGAGGGCATGCAGCCGACCCGGGCGCAGGTGGTACCGCCGGGGCCTTGCTCGATCAGCACGGCCTTCACCCCGGCATCGAGGGCGGCGCGGTGGGCGGCGATGCCGGCGGTGCCGGCCCCGATCACCGCGACGTCGCAGGACAATTCCCGCATCGCTCACGCCGCCATGGTGAGGACGGCGCCGCCGTCCACGCGCAGGTTCTCGCCGGTGATGAAGCTCGCCTGCTCGGAGCAGAGGAAGGCGACCGCGGCGGCGACCTCCTCGACCCGGCCGCGGCGCTTGGCAACGATGCCGGGACGCTTCTCTTCGAGGAAGCTCTCGACCGCCTCGTCGAAGGAGACACCGAGTTCGGCGGCGCGCTTCTCCATCATCGCATCGGTCATGGGCGTCGCCACGAAGGCGGGCGCCACCGAATTCACCAGCACCCCGTCCGGGCCGTAGGCCTTGGACAGGCCCTTGGCCAGGTTCATCAGGCCGGCCTTGGCGGCGCAGTAGGGCAGTTCCTCGACATAGGGCTGCACCGCGTCCTCGGAGGTGAAGAGCACGATCCGCCCCCATTTCTGCGACCGCATGCCGGGGATGAAGGCGCGCGCCACCCGCACCGCCGCCATCAGGTCGGCCTGGATCGTCGACATCCAGCCCTCGTCGTCGATCTCGAGGAAGTCGCCGGTGGCGCCGGTGACGCCGGCGGCGTTGACGAGGATGGTGGGGGTCTCGCCGAAGGCTTGGTCGGCGAAGTCGCGCAGCTTGCGCGCGCCCGCCTCGGTGGCGAGGTCCGCCTGGCACGCCTTCACGGGACCGAGGGCCGCGAGCCGCCCGGCCGCCTCTTCCAGTTCCTTCTCCTTCAGATCGGAGAGGACGACCTTGACGCCCTCGCGCAGGAGGTACTCCGCGCTGGCAAAGCCCATGCCGGAATCGCCACCGGTGATCACCGCGACGCGGCCGCTGATGCCGAGATCCATGAACCGATCCTCTTCGTTGGCGGCGTCCGGTTCGGCCCTTCGGCTTCGGCAGCGACCATTTGATAAAAACCGCGGGCCAACGGGGGGCGTGGAGGATCGTTCCAGCGGGGCCGGAGGCTGCGGCGATCCGACCGTGACGGGCCGGGACGGCGAGGCGGGCGCCGCCCGTGACCGCACGATCGCCCGGAGACGAAAATCTTTGCGCGGGCCGCCGACGCACGGCACCCTCCGCCTTCTCGAATCCGCGAAGCGAACAAGGAGAGCGACGATGAGCGAGAGCGATGCGACGCCGCCGGCCACGGCCGTGCCGCCCAAGGGCGGCGTGGTCGCCTACCTCACCCTCGACGGCGCCCTGCGGGCGGCGGAGTTCTACCGGGAGGCCTTCGGGGCCGAGGTCGTCGCCTCCGTCCCGCCGGACGAGAAGGGGCGGACCATGCATGTCCACCTTCACGTGAACGGCACGTCGGTGATGCTCTGCGACGCCTTTCCCGAATACGGCCACCCGCTCCAGGCGCCGCAATCCTTCAGCCTGCTCCTGCCGGTGGCGGACATCGCCGCGTGGTGGAACCGGGCGGTGGCGGCGGGGGCCGAGGTGGTGACGCCCTATCAGGAGATGTTCTGGGGCGACCTCTACGGGCAGCTGCGCGACCCGTTCGGCGTGATCTGGGCGATGAACCAGCCCAAGCGCCCCGCCTGACCGCGAGCCGGAGACCCACCATGAGCGAGACCGACGATCCGCGCGACCTCGTGCTCACCCGCCTGATCCCGGCACCCCGCCGGGCGCTGTGGCGGGCCTGGACAGAGCCGGAGCTGGTGAAGCGCTGGTTCGCCCCGAAGCCCTACACCACGCCGGTCGCCGAACTCGACGTGCGGCCGGGCGGGTCGAACCTGATCGTGATGAGGAGCCCCGAGGGACAGGACCTGCCCAACCGGGGCGTCTATCTCGAGGTGGTGCCCGACGCGCGCCTCGTCGTCACCGATGCCTATACCTCGGCCTGGATGCCTTCCGAGAAGCCCTTCCTGACGGTGATCCTCACCTTCACGGACGAGGCCGGCGGCACCCGCTACACCGCACGCGCCCGACACTGGACGCTCGAGGACCGCGAACGGCACGCGGCGATGGGGTTCGAGCAGGGGTGGGGGATCTGCGCGGATCAGCTTACCGAGGTGGTGCAGGGGCTGGGCTGAGGGCTGACGACAGCCCTCCTTCGGGGGCCCCTCTCCCGCGGAGGAGAGAGGGAAGCCCTGCCTCCTCTCAGGCCGCCTCGCCGAGGCACCAGGCCAGGATCCCCTTCTGCGCGTGCAGACGGTTCTCGGCCTCGTCGAACACCACCGATTGCGGACCGTCGATCACCTCGGCGGTGACCTCCTCGCCGCGATGGGCCGGCAGGCAGTGCATGAAGATCGCGTCCTTGGCCGCGGCCTTCATCAGCGCCGCATCCACCCGGTAGGGCGAGAGCAGGTTGTGGCGGAAATGCTCGTCGTCGTCGCCCATGGAGACCCAGCAATCGGTCACCACCGCGTCCGCTCCCTCGACCGCCGCGTAGGCGTCGGTGGTGGCGTGGACGCGGGCGCCCTCGCGCTCGGCCCAGGCGGTCAGGGCCGGCGGCATCGCCAGCTCGTTGGGGGCGGCGACGTTGAGGGTGAAGTCGAAGCGCGCGGCGGCGTGGACCCAGCTCGCCAGCACGTTGTTGGCGTCGCCCGACCACGCGATGGTGCGGCCCTTGATCGGCCCGCGATGCTCCTCGAAGGTCAGCACGTCGGCCATGATCTGGCACGGATGCGAGGCCTTGGTCAGCGCGTTGATGACCGGCACCTCGGCGTGCTCGGCGAGTTCCATCACCAGGCCGTGGTCGAGGGTGCGGATCACGATCGCATCGACGAAGCGCGAGAGCACGCGGGCGGTGTCGGACACCGTCTCGCCGCGGCCGAGCTGCATTTCCTTGCCCGTCAGCATCAGGGTGTCGCCGCCGAGTTCGCGCATCGCCACGTCGAAGGAGACGCGGGTGCGGGTCGAGGGCCGGTCGAACACCATCGCCAGCATCTTGCCGGTGAGCGGTCGCTCCGCCGCGGGCTGGCCCTTCACCCGCGCGCGCTTCATCGCGGCGGAGGCGTCGAGGACGCCGCGCAGGGTCTGCGCGGAAAAATCCTTCAGGTCGAGGAAGTGGCGGACATGCGGGCCGCTGCCGTTCAGGGTCGTGGTCATCTCAAATTCTTCGCTCGCGGTTCCGCCCTCAGGCGGCCCCGCGCATCTGCGCCTCCAGATCGGTCGCCGCGGCCTCCAGCCGGACCACGGCCTCCTCCACCTCCGCCGCGCCGACGATCAGCGGCGGCAGCAGGCGGATCACGTTGTCGCCGGCCGGGATCACCAGAAGGTGGCGCGCACGCGCGGCGGCGGTGAATTCGGTGTTCGGCACATTGAGCTTCAGGCCGCGCATCAGCCCTTGCCCGCGCAACTCGGCAAAGACGTGGGGATGGCGGTCGATCAGCCCGGCGAGCTTCTGCGTCAGCAGCAGGCCCATGCGCTCGACATGCGCCAGGAAGCCGTCGCCCAGCACCACGTCGAGCACGGCGTTGCCCACCGCCATGGCGAGCGGGTTGCCGCCGAAGGTGGTGCCGTGGGTGCCGGCCGTCATGCCGCGGGCGGCCTCGGCGGTGGCGAGGCAGACGCCGAGCGGGAAGCCGCCACCGATGCCCTTGGCCGCGCTCATGATGTCCGGCGTCACGCCCGACCATTCATGCGCGAAGAACTTGCCGGTCCGCCCGACGCCGGTCTGCACCTCGTCCATGATCAGGAGCAGGCCCTGCGCATCGCAGAGCGCGCGCAGGCGCCGCAGCGTCTCGCCGGGAATCACCCGCAGGCCGCCCTCGCCCTGGATCGGCTCGATCATCAGGGCGGCGGTCTCCGTGCCGATCATCGCCTCCAGCGCGGCGAAGTCGCCGACCGGCACCTGATCGAATCCCTCGACCTTCGGGCCGAAGCCCTCGATGTACTTCTGCTGGCCGCCCGCCGCGATCGTCGCGAGCGTGCGGCCGTGGAAGGCGCCCTCGAACGTGATGATGCGGTAGCGCTCAGGGCAGCCGCCGACCGCATGGTACTTGCGCGCCATCTTGATGGCGGCCTCGTTGGCCTCGGCGCCGGAATTGGCGAAGAAGGCGACGTCGGCGAAGGTCGCCTCCACGAGCCGCCGGCCCAGCCGCTCGCCTTCCGGGATCTGGAACAGGTTCGAGGTGTGCCAGAGCTTCTGCGCCTGCGCCGTCAGGGCCTCGACCAGATGCGGATGCGCGTGGCCGAGCGCGTTCACGGCGATGCCGGCGCCGAAATCGAGATAGCGGTCGCCGTCCTCGGCGACCAGCCATGCGCCCTCGCCTCGCTCGAAAGCGATCGGGGCACGGGCATAGGTCGGCAGCAGGGCGGAGGTCACGCGGGTCCGTCTCCTCGGGCTTGATCCAGGGAACGCGATGGCTCCCGAAGTCGCCAAAAGAAAGTGCCGCCTCGGGGGACGGGCGGCACGCGCGCGATTACTATGGAAGCGACCGTGTCTGTCAATCGCGGGGGCGGCTTCGCCGAGCCCGATTCGACCGAAGGTGGTGCCGTGCGGCACCCCACCTGCGCGGTCAGGCGCGCTGGAGCCGGGCCGCCTCGGTCGGCGAGCGGCCGATCATCTTGCGGAAGGTGCGGCCCATCCGCCGGGCATCGGGAAAGCCGGCGCGCTCGGCCGCCTCGCGCAGGGAGACCGTGCCGGAGCGGATCAGCGACTGCGCCAGGGTCACGCGCTCGCGCAGCACGTATTGATAGGGAGTCACGCCGAAGGTGCCCTTGAAGGCACGCACGAAGTAACCCTCGCTCAAGCCCGCCGCCTCGGCCATCTCCCGTAAGGACAGCGGCGTACCGATCCGTTCGGCGACGAGATCGCGCACCCGCCGCGCCTGCCGGGAACTGAGCGCCGCGCTCCGGCGCGGGGCAGGCGGCGCCAGCGCACCGGAGGCCCGCAGCGCCGCGAGCGCCACGCTGTCGATGAGGAGCGCGTCGGCCCCGCCGTTCCGGCTGCCCGCCTCCTGCCCCAGGGCGGCGAGCAGGTGGAACACGGTCATGCGCTCGGCGAGGTCGTAGGTGGCGGAAGCGATGGACACGCGCGAGAGCGGCGCCTCGATCATCCGCTCCACCGCCGCGGGCATGAAGGCGAGGTAGCGTCCGCGGCACGGCCCGCTCCAGAGGGTGGTGCCGGCAAAGCCGGGGCCGCGCAGCACGAACGCGTCGGCGGCGCCCTCGTCGTCCCGCTCATCCGTCAGGTCGGCGCCCCAGAAGGTGAGCCGGGTCCGGGCATGGCCGCGCCGCTCGCCGTGCCACGTGCCGATGACGAGGCCGTCGACGCGGTGCGTGCTGCGGCCCGCCGCCTCATAGGCGAAATCGAGGAAGGCGATGCCGTCGAGGCCGCTGGCGGGGATCTGTCCGAAGATCGCGTCGGGCGGGGCGCTGAGCTCACCCTGCACGGAGGCATTCGCGAACGGAACGCTCATCGGCAGCATCGGTCTCCCGGTCGGTGCCGCGTCGAGGCGGCGCGTCGCAGCGGTCCTGGCTGTGCCGCCGGCCGGTCGCGAGGGGAAGCCGGCTGGCCACATACGTGGACCGACGCAGGTGAACGGCCGAGGATCGCGCGCGTTCCCACGGGACGGCGGGCCCCGGCCGCTCCGGCATCGGCAAACCCCGCGGAGGCGCCGGGGTCGGGCGCCTCCGCGGGAGCGGGAGCCTCACGGGGAGGTTCCATGGCCGAAGCCTGGATCGGCTTGGAAGCCTGACTCAGCTTGCTTGCCGAGTGACTCGCTTGCCGATCGACTGATCGGATTACTTATCGGGTTACTTGCCGAGCACGCCGCCGAGCAGGCCGCCTACCGCGCCGAGCACGGTGTCGAGCGTGCCGCCGACGAGACCACCGACCTGATCAATCGTACCGGACACAGCCCCGAGCTCCTGGCTGAGGTCGAGATTGAGGCCGACCCCGAGGGACAGGCCGCCTCCGACCTGATCCAGCTCCGCAGCGTTGAGTTCCCGCACGGTGTCGATGTTCTGCTGCATGATTTTTTCCTTTGTCCGATCGATATTGGAAGAGCGTTCTATATTTATGTCTTCCTGTCGACTAAGAGCGGCGCCGGTGCGCTGCTCTGCTGGATAAGGTACGGATATTATTCCGATAGGCAAGCCGGGGCGCCATGTACGCTCGGCCATGATGGAACGGGGACGCCGAAGATGAACACATCTTGCCCTTCACGATCGCGACCGAGGGTTGACCGCCTTGCATGCCACGCGCGTCCGGGGAGCCCCTCGCGGAAGCAAAGATTTCCCGGTGGAACCATCCGGTGGAAGACCGTCCGGATGAGCCGGACGCGGTGGGGAGGGAAGCCGGTGGAGTGGACAAAAATTGACCTCGCCGCGCCCGCACCGGACCGACGGACGGCCTATCCCGCTAAAAACCTGATTTCGTTACGGATTACGCCGCACGTGCGTCAGAATAGCGCAGTTGGTCAGGCTGTCGCAGGGTGGGAGGAGGCTCGTCCGTGAACGCCCCCCTGTTCCGTCGCGAGGTCGTCGAGGCGCGCCGCAGTGCCTGGCTCGGCGAGGCCCAGGTGATCCAGCCGCTCTCGGTCCGCATCGTGGTCGGGCTCTGTCTCGCCTTCGTTGCCCTGGTCGGCCTCTATGCCTGGCTCGGCAGCTACACCCGCCGCGTCCATGCGGACGGGCTGCTCGCGCCCGATGTCGGGCTGATCACCGTGGCGAGCCCGCTCGCGGGCCGGGTCAGCGCCTCGGGCGTGAAGGAGGGCGACCGGGTCGAGCGCGGCCAGCTCCTCTTCACCATCGACCTCGACGCGGTCTCGGCGAGCGGGCCGACGCAGGAGCGGGTGATCGCTCAGCTCGGACGCCAGCGGGAGAGCGTGGAGCGCCAGCGCGCCGCCCGCGCCGCCATGGCCGAGGCCGAGAAGGAGGGGCTGAAAGAGCAGATCGCCAATCTGGAGGCGCAGCGCGCCAAGATCGACGAGCAACTCGCGCTCCAGGAGAAGCTGGTGCCGCCGCTCAAGGCGCGGGCCGACGAACTCGCCGACCTCGTGACCCGGGGATTCGCCCGCGCGGCGGACTTCCAGAGCCAGAACTACCTCTACCTCCAGGCCACCTCGCAGCTCGCGCAGTTCCGCCAGGGCGGATTGCAGGTCGAGGGCAAGCTCGGGGATCTCAAGGCCAAGCTCTCGACCTTCGACGAGACGCTGGCGCGCGACCTCGCCGAACTCGACCGCACCGCCGCCCAGCTCGAACAGCAGCGGGCCGAGAGCGAGGCGCGCCGCGCCATCGAGGTGCGTGCGCCGGAGCGCGGCATCCTCACCTCGATCCGGGCCCAGGCCGGGCAGACGGTGGCGGCGGGCGCGAGCCTGCTCACCCTGCTGCCAAGCGACGGGCGGATGCAGGCCAATCTGTTCGTCGATTCCTCGGCCATCGGCTTCATCGAGCCGGGCGCCAGCGTGATGCTGCGCTACGCCGCCTTCCCGTTCCAGCGCTTCGGCCTGCACCGGGGCGTGGTGACGGAGGTGACCCGCGCGCCGCTCGAAGGCGACGGCCAGCCCGAGGCGGCGCGGGACGCCGCCAGAAGCGCGGGCAGCGGCGGCGTCTACCGCATCGTCGTGCGGCCGGACGAGGACAGCGTGACGGCCTATGGCGAGCCGCGCCGGCTCGAGGCCGGGATGCGGGTCGAGGCCGACATCGCGCTGGAGAAGCGCCCGCTCTACCGCTGGCTCCTCGACCCCCTCTACCACGTCAAGCGCAGCGTCGATCTCGTCACGGAAGGAGGCGGCCGGTGAGTCTGCTGTCGGATCTTCAGTTCGGTTTCCGGCGGCGCCTGCCGGTCGTGCTCCAGGCCGAGGCCGCCGAGTGCGGCATGGCCTGCCTCGCCATGGTGCTGGGCTATCACGGGCGCCGGGTCGATCTCGGAAGCTTGCGCGCCCGCCACGCCCTCTCGCTGAAGGGCATGACGCTGCGAAACCTCATGGACCTGTCGGGCACGATGGGGCTCTCGACGCGGGCGCTCCGGGTGGAGCTGACCGATCTCGGCCGTCTGCGCCTGCCCTGCATCCTCCACTGGGGGCTCAACCACTTCGTCGTGCTGGCGCGGGTCGGGCGCCGGGAGATCGTGATCCACGATCCCGCCCGCGGGCGCCGACGTTTGAGCCTTGCGGAAGCCTCGCGGGACTTCACCGGCGTGGCGCTGGAGGTGAGCCCGAACCAGAGCTTCGTGCGCGAGCGGGCGGCGCGGGGGCTGGCCCTGTCCGACCTGTTCCGCGGCATGGCCGGCATCCGCTCGGCGATGATCCAGATCCTGGCCCTGTCGCTCGGGATCGAACTCATCGCGATCCTGATGCCGATCGCCTCGCAGATCGTCATCGACGAGGTGATCGTGAACGGCGATCTCGACCTGTTGCTCGTCGTCGCCCTCGGGCTCGCCCTGCTGCTGGTGCTGCAACTGGGGCTCGGCGTCGCCCGGAGCTGGGCGATCATGCTCACCGGCACGGGGCTGAACTACCAGTGGTCGGGCTCGCTGTTCGACCACCTCTCCCGACTGCCGCTGGACTATTTCCAGAAGCGGCATGTCGGCGACGTGATCTCGCGCTTCGGCACGCTGGCCACGATCCAGAAGGGCATCACCACCGACCTCGTCCAGGCGCTGCTCGATGGGCTGATGTCGGTCGGCATGCTGATCATGCTGTTCCTCTACGGCGGCTGGCTCGCCCTGGTGGCGCTCGCCGCCACCGCCCTCAACGCCGGCCTGCGCATCGCCGCCTACAAGGCCTATCGCGAGGGCACCGAGGAGGCGATCGTGGCGGAAGCGCGCCAGCAGAGCCACTTCATCGAGACCGTGCGCGGCATGGCGAGCGTCAAGCTCCTGAACCTGCGCGAGCGCCGCCGCGGCACGTGGATGAACCAGTTCGTCCAGGCGCTGAACGCCCGGCTGCGGCTGCAGCGGCTCGACCTCGTGTTCGGGCGCGGCAACGAGTTCCTGTTCGGCGCCGACCGGCTGATCCTGCTGGTGCTGGGCGCCCGCGCCGTCATCGACCAGTCGATGACGCTCGGCATGCTGGTGGCGTTTCTGGCCTATCGCGACCAGTTCTCGACCCGCATCGGCAACCTGATCCAGTCGGGCTTCCAACTGCGGATGCTCAACGTGCAGACCGACCGGCTCTCGGACATCGTCATGACCGAGCCCGAGGAGGCCGCAGCCCCCCTCCCCGCCGCGATGGAGCCGGTCGCGGGCCCCGCCCTCCTCCCCTCCGGCGAGCGCCCGCCGGTGCGCGGGGCGGCCCTGCGCGCCGTCGGCCTGTCCCTGCGCTACGGCGACGACGAGCCCTCGGTGTTCCGCAACCTCGGCCTGGAGGTGCCGCCGGGCGAAAGCCTGGCCATCACCGGCCCCTCGGGCTGCGGCAAGAGTTCGGTGATGAAGATCCTGATGGGCCTGCTGCCGCCCTCCGAGGGTGCGGTGCTGGTCGATGGGCGCGACATCCGCGCCGGGGGGCTCGCCGCCTACCGCGCCCGCATCGCCGGAGTCATGCAGGATGACGGGTTGTTCGCCGGCTCGATCGCCGAGAACATCGCCTGTTTCGACGAGCGGCCCGATCCCGGCTGGATCCGCGAATGCGCCGCCCGCGCCGCGATCCTCGACGACATCGCCCGCACGCCGATGGGCTTCGAGACGCTGGTCGGCGACATGGGCTCGACCCTGTCCGGCGGTCAGCGCCAGCGGGTGATCCTGGCCCGCGCCCTCTACCGGCGCCCGGAGATCCTGTTCCTCGACGAGGCGACGAGCGCGCTCGACGAGCCGACCGAGGCGGTGATCGCCGCCGCGCTCCGCGACCTGAAGATGACGCGGGTCATCGTCGCCCACCGCCCAGCGACCGTGGCCCATGCCGACCTGCGCTACGATTTTGCCGCAGACGCGCCGCGGGTGTCAGTGCAGGCGACGGAGACCGCCGGTTGAGGAAGCTTGGCCCTACCCCTCCCCCCTTGCGGAGCGGCCCGCGCCCATGCTCAGAGCCGCGCAGCAACATGCGGGAGACGGCGATGAACTCGGTCAAGGAACGTCTGGAAGCGCTCGGCCTGACGCTGCCGAAGGCGGCGGCGCCGGTCGCGAACTACGTGCCCTATATCCGCACCGGCAACCTCGTCGTCATCTCCGGCCAGATCTGCTTCGGGCCGGACGGCACCCTCGACCCCGCCCACAAGGGCAAGCTCGGCGCCGAGGTTTCGGCCGAGCAGGGGATCGCGGCGGCCCGGCTCTGTGCGCTCAACGTGCTGGCCCAGGTGCAGGCGGCGGTGGGCGACCTCGACCACGGCGTCGTGCAATGCGTCCGGCTCGGCGGCTTCATCAACGCGGTGCCCAGCTTCGCCGGACTCGCGCCGATCATGAACGGCGCCTCCGATCTGATGGTCGAGATCTTGGGCGACCGCGGCCGCCATGCCCGCTCGACGGTCGGCGTCGCCGAGCTTCCCCTCGACGCCGCCGTCGAGGTCGAGGCGATGTTCGAGGTCGCGTGAGCGGGACCCTGGGTCGGGCGCCGGACTGGCTCACCGCCCGTCCGATCGCCCATCGCGGCCTGCACGACCGCGCCGCCGGCATCCCTGAGAACACCCTCGCGGCCGCCGAGGCCGCGGTCGCGGGCGGCTACGCCATCGAGTGCGACGTGCAGCTCAGCGCCGACGGCGAGGCGATGGTGTTCCACGACGAGGCGCTCGGGCGCCTCACCGAGGCCGCCGAGCGGGTCGACGCCCGCACGGCCGCCGAACTCGGCACGCTCACGGTGGCCGGCACGAACGAGCGCATCCCGACCCTGCCGGACTTCCTGGCGCGGGTGGCGGGCCGCGTGCCCGTCATCGTCGAGATCAAGTCGCGCTTCGACGGCGACCGGCGGCTCACCCGCCGCACCGCCGAGATCGTCACGGGTCTCGACGCGCCGGTGGCCTTGAAATCCTTCGATCCGGGCATCGTCGCGACGCTCGCCGAGATCGCGCCCGCCCTGCCCCGCGGCATCGTCGCCGAGGCGAGCCAGGACGATCCGCACTACGCCCTGCTGGCGCCCTCCGTCCGGGCCGAACTCTCGGGCCTGCTCCACCTGCATGTGAGCCGGCCGCACTTCCTGTCCTGGCGCGTCGGCGACCTGCCGGGCCCCGTCCCCTATCTCTGCCGCCGGCTCGGGAACATGCCGGTGATGACCTGGACCGTGCGCACCGAGGCGCAGCGGGCGCTGGCCCGCGAACACGCCGACCAGATGATCTTCGAGGGCTTCCGCCCATAACGGGTTCCCAAAGGGCAAGCCCTTTGGCGGGTGCAGGGCAGAGCCCTGCCCCATGCTCAGGCCGCGCGAACCGTGTCGAGGAAGCGCGTGACCTCGGCCGAGAGATGCTCGGACTGGCGCGACAACTCGGTCGCCGAGGCTAGAACCTGGGCCGCCGCCGCGCCGGTCTCCTCGGCCGCGCCCGCCACGCCGGCGATGGTGCGGGTGACGGATTCCGTGCCGCCCGCGGCCTGGGCGACGTTGCGCACGATCTCCTGGGTCGCCGCACCCTGTTCCTCGACCGCTGCCGCGATGCCGGTGGCGACGCCGCTGATCTCGCGGATGCGCCCGGCAATGCTGTCGATCGCCCCGACCGCCTGACCCGTCGCGCCCTGGATGCGCCCGATCTGCCCGGTGATCTCCTCCGTGGCCCGCGCGGTCTGGTTGGCGAGTTCCTTCACCTCCGCCGCGACCACGGCAAAGCCGCGGCCCGCCTCGCCCGCCCGCGCCGCCTCGATGGTGGCGTTGAGCGCGAGCAGGTTGGTCTGGCCGGCAATGGTCGAGATCATCGCCACCACGTCGCCGATCCGCGCGGCGGCCTCGGAGAGGTCGCGCACCAGGGCCGCCGTCTGCCCCGCCTCGGCCACGGCCGCCTGCGCCAGGGAGGCCGAGCCGTCGACCTGCCGGCCGATCTCCTGCACCGAGGCGCCGAGCTGCTCGGCCGCGGCGGCGACGGTGCCGACATTGGAGGCGGCCTCCTCGGCGGAGGCGGCCACCGTGCCGGACTGCCCGGCGGTCTGGCTGGCATTGGCGGTCAGTTGCTGCGCGGTGGCCTGCAGCTCGGTCGCGGCGGCGGTCACGCCCTGGACGATGCCGCCGACCGCGCGCTGGAAGTCGTCGGCGAGCGCGCGCGCGGTGGCCCGGCGCTGCGCCTCGGCGCCGGCGCGGGCGGCCCGCGTCTCCTCCTCCAGGGTGCGGGCGCGGATGAGGTTGTCCTTGAACACCTGCACCGCTGCGGCCATGGCGCCGATCTCGTCGCCGCGGCCCTGCCCCGGAACCGAGACCGTCGCGTCGCCGTCCGCGAGCACGCCCATCGCCCCGGTCATCCGCGTGATCGGCCGCGAGATCCCGAACCAGCCGAACAGGGCGGCGGCGAGCGCCGAGAGCAGCGTCACGGCCATGGCGATCCAGGCGGCGGCCGTGGCGGAGGCCGCACTGCCGACGGCGCCCTCGACGCTCTCCTTGGCGCCCCGCTTGTTGAGGACCAGGTTCTCCTGCAGCGTCTTGGTGGCCGACTGCGCGAGGCCCAACGCCTCGGGCCCGGTGAGGAGGGCCAGCGCCTCGGCCCGGCGCCCCTCCCGCATCAGGGCGATGATGCTCTCGACCCGCCCCGTATAGGCCGCCCAGGTCTCGGAAAAGCGCTGGTAGAGCGCCCGCTCCTCGGGCGAGGCGATCAGCGGCTCGTAGGCACGCCGCAGGGCGTCGAGGGCGGCTTGGCTCGTCCGCACGCTCTTCTCGTTCTCGGCGAGGAGCTGGTCCGTCGGCGAGGCGGCGACGAAGCGATACGTCTTCACCCGCTCGTCGCGCGTCGCCGTGCTGATGTCGCCGAGCAGCCCGACCGAGGGCAGCCAATTGTCGGCGATCTCTCGGACATTCCGGTCGATGGTCGAGAGCTTGACGACACTAAGACCGCCCTGAACCGCAGCAACCACGGCCAGAAGGCTGAACGAGCCCGCCAGGGCAGCCTTGAGGGATATGCGCATGATGGATCCGGTACGATCGTGGGGACGCTCAGGGTCGCCAATCTCCACCGGAATACTTAAGGTTTTCTCGATTTCTGCAAGAAAGTGCATAGTCCCGGCACGGGGCTGCACCCGGGCCCCTCCGCCGCGCGAGGCGCCGGAGGTGCGGGTGCGATGGGGCCGGCGGCTGTCCGGCCGCTACCGGCTGCCCTCCGGCCGTTCCGACGAACTCGCCTTCTCCGTGGCCGCCTCCGGCTGCTTCAAAAACTCGGCGAGGTAGCCCTTCCACAGGCCGGCGAAGCGCAGCGACTGGTGCCCGTGCGTCTCGGGCGAGGTCGGCACCAGCACGAAGCGGCCGTCCTTCACCCGGGCCAGCGCCGCGTTCATGACGTCGAGCTGGGGCGGATTCAGTTCGTCGTCGGCGAAGTTCACCGCCAGCACCTTCGCGGTGATCTTTTCGAGATCCGGCGAAGGATCGTAGTCGTAGGAGGAATCGAACCAGTACATCCAGTCGTTGGCGTCGGCCTTGTTCTCGTAGCCGGCGATCATCTTGTCGTAGGCCTTGTCCGCCGCAGCCCGGGTCGGCGCCTGCTTCTGCAGGCCCAGCACGCTCTCGGTCATGATGTTGAAGATCGGCAGGATGCGCCCGAAATGGCGCGGCTGCTCGGTGTACTCGCCGCCCTTCCAGTCGGGATCGGTGCGGATGCCCTCGATCAGCAGGCGCCGCCACAGGGCGTTGCGCCCGCTCACCGGGATCGGCTGGCTCGCCACCGCCATCAGCAGATCCATCGCGCCGGGATAGCGCTCGCCCCACATCCAGGCCTGCATCCCGCCCATGGAGGTGCCGAGCACGAGGCGCAGGTGCTTGACCCCGAGCGCCTCGGTGACGACCCGGTGCTGGCCCTCCACCACGTCGCCGTAGCCGTAGCGGGGGAAGCGCGCCCGCAGCCCGTCGGAGGGCTTCGAGGAGCCGCCGCGGCCGAGGCCATCGGGTAGGATCACGTACCAGCGCTTCGCATCGAGCGGCGCGCCCTCGCCGAACAGCTCCGGCCCCAGCGTCGGGATCAGGAAGCTTTTTCCGGTGCCGGTGGTGCCGTGGAGGACCAGCACCGCGTTGTCGATCTCGCCGTCGGCGCCGCGATGCGGCGTGCCCAGCGTGGTGTAGTGCAGCTTGATCCGGTCCAGGCTCTCGCCGCTCACGAATTTGAAGTTCTCGACGACGTGGTCGCCCTCCCGCTGCTCCGGATAGGCCGCAGCTGGCGCGGCCCATCCGGGCGCCGGGGCGAGGCCGGCGGCGAGCGGGGTCAGCGCCATCGCCGTGACCAGTAGAGCCGCGCGAAGCGAGCGTATCCGAGCACCCATCAAGCGTTTTCCTCGACCCAGCCGAACGAGCGTTCCACCGCCCTTCCCCAGCCGGCAAAGAGTGCCCGACGTTCTTCCGCCGCGATATGCGGATGCCAGCGCTTGTCCACCGCCCAGTTGTCGCGAAGATCTTCGATCGTCTTCCAGAAACCGGTGGCCAGCCCCGCGGCATAAGCTGCGCCGAGCGCCGTCGTCTCGGATACCTTCGGGCGCAGGGTCGGCCGGTCGAGGATGTCGGCCTGGAACTGCATCAGCAGGTCGTTGACGGTCATGCCGCCGTCACAGCGCAGTTCGGACAGCGGACAGCCGGAATCGCGCTCCATCGCCTCCAGCACCTCGCGGGTCTGGTAGGCCGTGGCCTCCAGGCAGGCGCGGGCGATGTGGCCCTTGTTGGCGTAGCGGGTGAGCCCGATGATGAGGCCGCGGGCGTCGTCGCGCCAGTGCGGGGCGTAGAGGCCGGAAAAGGCCGGCACGACGTAGACGCCGCCATTGTCCTCGACGCTGCGGGCGAGCCCCTCGATCTCGCTCGACGCGCCGATCAGCCCGAGATTGTCGCGCAGCCACTGCACCAGGGCGCCGGTGATGGCGATGGAGCCCTCCAACGCGTAGGCTGGGGGACGCCCGTCGAGCCGGTAGGCCACCGTGGTGACGAGGCCCGCCGTCGAGGCGACGGGCTCGGGGCCGGTGTTCATCAGCGCGAAGCAGCCGGTGCCGTAGGTGTTCTTGGCCTCGCCCGGCGCGAAGCAGGTCTGCCCGAACAGGGCCGCCTGCTGGTCGCCGAGGATGCCGCCGACCGGCACGCCGGGGAACGGGTCGCGGGTCTCGCCCAGCACGGCGCTCGATGAGACGATTTCGGGCAGCACCGCCCGCGGGATGCGGAACACGCCGAGCATGGCCTCGTCCCAGTCGAGGGTCGCGAGCGACATCAGCTGCGTACGGCTGGCATTGGTCACGTCGGTGACGTGCAGCCCCCCGTCGGGGCCGCCCGTGAGATTCCAGACGAGCCAGGAATCGATCGTGCCGAACAGGGCGGTGCCGTCCTCGGCCTTGGCCCGCGCCCCCTCCACGTGGTCGAGCAGCCACGCGAGTTTGGAGGCGGAGAAATAGCTCGCCAGCGGCAGGCCGGTGACGGCGCGGAAGCGGTCGCGGCCGCCGTCGCGGGCGAGCGCGGCGACGGTCCGGTCGGTGCGGGTGTCCTGCCAGACGAGGGCGTTGTGCAGCGGCTCGCCGGTCCGCCGGTCCCAGAGCAGGGCCGTCTCGCGCTGGTTGGTGAGGCCGATCGCGGCCAGATCGCCCGGCACCAGCCCGGCCCGGGCCAGCCCCTCGCGCATCACCGCATGGGTGTTGCGCCAGATCTCGCGCGGGTCGTGCTCGACCCAGCCGGGGCGGGGAAAGATCTGCTCGTGCTCGCGCTGGGCCTGCGCCCGGATGGTGCCCCGGCGGTCGAACACGATGAAGCGCGTGCTCGTGGTGCCTTGATCGATCGCCCCGACCGCATCCGGCATGGCCCGTCTCCCGGCGTCCCTCGCGTCCGGGATCGTTTGTGGCCCGGCTCGGGCCCGATCCTACACGAGGCGGAGCCCGCCGGAACCGGTCAGCCCGCTTGTGAGCTCCCTTGCGCCCGCTCCAACTGGGCCGGGGTGTTCTGGGCGCCCATCTGCCGGGCCATGTCGGCGGCGCTCATCCCCGCGGCATCGCGCTTGGCCGGATCGGCGCCGTGGGCGAGCAGCAGCTCGACGATCTCGGTGCGGTCGAACATCGCCGCCACCATCAGCGCGGTGCGGGTGCCGTCGCCGGCCCCGTCGACCTGCGCGCCGTGCTCCAAGAGCAGCCGGACGATCTCGGCCTCGCCCTTGAAGGCGGCCCCGGCAAGCGGGGTCTGGCCGCGGTCGTTGGCGAGTTCCGGGTCGCCCCCGGCTTCCAGGATGACGCGGGTGGCCGCCGCCTGCCCGTTATAGGCGGCGAGCATCAGGAGGCTGTCGCCCTTGTCGTTGCGCAGGTTCGCCGGCAGGCCCTGGCCGAACAGCTCGGCCAGTTCCTCGGCATGGCCCATCCGGGCGTACTGGAAGACGCGGGCGGCGAAGGCGAGGGTCTCGTCGTCGAGAGCGGGGGGTGCAGCGTTCGGATCGGCCTGCATCGGATTCTTTTGGGGGCTGTAAGACGGGATTGGCCCGTGCATGTGGGATTGTCGGGCCATTCGTCCAGCGGCTTGGATCAGGCCGCCGCGGTCAGAAGGGGCGGGTTCAGCCCGCCGAACCGCCGGTCGCGGGCGGAAAAATCGGCGACCGCCGCGGCGAGGTCCGCGGCCCCGAAATCGGGCCACATCCGCTCGGTGAAGTGCAGCTCCGCGTAGGCCGCCTCCCAGAGGAGGAAGTCGGAGAGCCGCTTCTCGCCCCCCGTGCGGATCAGGAGATCGACGTCGCCGGGCCCGCACAACGCCTCGCTCATCGCGTCCCGGCTCAGGCCCTCCGGCCCGAGCCGGGCGGCGGCCGCGAGGATCGCGTCGCGGGACGAGTAATCGACGGCGATGCGCAGGTTCAGCCGGTCGCCCGCTTCCGTCGCGGCCTCGGCCCGCGCGATCGCTTCCGGGATGCCCGCGGGCAGGCGGTCGCGGCGGCCGATCACCGTGAGGCGGGTGCCGCTGCGGGCGAGGCGCTCGGTCTCGCCGCGCAGATAGGCCCGCAGCAGCCGCATCAGCCCGCCGACCTCCTCGGCCGGGCGGCGCCAGTTGTCGCTGGAGAAGGCGTAGAGCGTCAGCGTGCCGATGCCGAGGGCGGGGGCGGCCTCCGCCACCTGCTGGATCGCCTTGACGCCCGCCCGGTGGCCCGCCCCCCGCGGCAGGCCGCGGGCACGCGCCCAGCGGCCGTTGCCGTCCATGATGATCGCCGCGTGAAGGCCCGATCTGCGGTCGAGAGGGCTTTGCATCGTAAAGTCTCCGGGCGGCATTCGAAGCGAGGGCGGGGGGAAACGGTTCGGGTTCCGGCGGGTGGTCCGCCCGTCAGACGGGTTCGGCGAGGCCGGAGCGGTCATGGCCGGCCGCACCTTGGGTCTTGCCGGCGGCATTCTGGGGCTTGCCGGCGGCATTCTGGGGCTTGCCGGCGGCATTCTGGGGCTTGCCGGCGGCTTGTGCGGCATCGCGCACCACCTGCTCCAGCACCCCGAGATAATCGAGGAAGCGGGTGCGGCCGGAGGGGGTCAGGCGGCAGAGGGTCTGCGGGCGGTTCTGGTCGTAGCCCTTCTCCAGGCTGACGAGATCGGCCTCCTGCAGCACGGCGAGGTGGCGGCTGAGATTGCCGTCGGTGAGCCCGCACAGGCGCTTGAGGTCGGGGAAGGCGAGGCCGCGGGGATGCGAGACCAGGGAGGTCAGCACCGAGAGCCGCGCCCGCTCGTGGATGATCCGGTCGAGCCCCTCGTAGGAGAAGCGGGCCTCGGGGCGGTCAGAGGTCGGCATCGGCGTCTCCGTGACCGGAGTGGCGGTGGATGATGAGGGCCATCAGCCCCTGCCCCACGGCGAAGGGCAGGCCCATCAGCCAGGGCGAGAGGTGGCGCGTCTCGCTGGCGAGCGCCAGCACGGTGAGCCCGGCCAGCAGGTACCAGGCCCCGGCGAGCGGCACGGGGCGGGGCAGGACGCGGACCGAGGCGAACAGGCCGAGCCCGACCAGAACCTGCCACAGGCCCGGCAGCATCCAGAGCTGGTCCGGCGCGAAGCGGGCGAAGACGAGGCCGAGGCACAAACCGGCCCCGCCCGCGGGCAGAAAGCCCTCAATGGCGCTGAACACCATCGCGTCGGCGAGCCCCGAATGGACCTGGCGGGAGCGGCGCACCGCCTCGAAGCCGATCAGGGCGCAGGCGGTGACGGCGGCGCCGATCCATAGGCCGAAGAAGAGGATCGGCCGCGCGGTCGGATCGTCGAGCAGCAGCGCCTGGGCGCCCGCCACGACGAGGGCGAGACCGCCGGTCGCGGCCAGCGTCGCCGTGCCGAGGCCGCGAAAGGCCGTGTCGCGCGCGATCTGCATGCGGATCGCGACGATGTCGGCCAGCGCCTTGTCGAGGTCGCCGTGGGTGTCACGCATGGGGCTGGTCTTCCCGCGTCGGGGCGTGCTTTGCATTGCAAAGTACACGCGGGCGCAGAGTCGTCAAGCGGGAGGTCCGTCCACGGCTCAGGCCTCCGCCCGCAGCCCCGCGAGGTCGAGGCGGCGGGTGAGCATGGCGAGCTGTCCTTGCGCATCGCGCGGCCACTCGGCCTCCGGGCGGTCGCGGTACAATTCGACCCCGTTGCCGTCGGGATCGCGCAGGTAGAGCGCCTCCGAGACGCCGTGGTCGCTGGCGCCGTCGAGGGCGATGCTGGCCGCCTCGACCCGGCGCAGGGCGTCGGCGAGCGCGGCCCGGTCGGGATAGAGGATCGCGAGGTGGTAGAGGCCGGTATGGCCGGGCGGCGGCGGCGAACCGCCCGCGCTCTCCCAGGTGTTGAGGCCGATATGGTGGTGGTAGCCGCCGGCCGAGACGAAGGCGGCCTGGGCGCCGTAGCGCTGCGTCAGCGCGAAGCCGAGCACGCCGCAATAGAAGGCCAGCGCCCGTTCGAGGTCGGCCACCTTGAGGTGGACGTGGCCGATGCGGGTCTGCGGATGGATCGGTTCGCTCACGGTGACTCTCCTCGGGTCCCTGCCTCACGCGCGCCGCAGGGCGTAGGCGCCGTCGCCGAGCCCGGCCTGGACCAGCAGCATCACCGCCCAGAAACCGGCGAACTCCCAGCCGCCGCCGGGATTCTGCGCGAAGAAGCCGTTGGCGCCGTGCACGGTGACGATGGCGCCGATCAGGACCGGGACCAGGGCGAGGGCGACGAGGCGGGCGTGGAAGCCGAGGATCAGGGCGAGGCCGCCCACGGCCTCGACGGCGATGACCGCGTAGCCGAGGGCCGGCGGCAGGCCGAGGGAGCCGAAGAAGGCGGCCGTGCCCGCCGGGGTGAACACGAACAGCTTCAGCCCGGCATGGGCCAGGAACAGGCCGCCGAGGGTGAGCCGCAGCAGGAGGGCGGCGTAGGGGGCGGTGCGGGGGTCGGTCATGGTCGTCCTGTCCGGTCGGTTCGATGGGTGCCGCGGTGGCGGCGATGACCGGACCATGCCTTGCCCATGACCTTGCGATAATCCGCGCCCCTTGCCATTCACCTCACCCTGAGAGAGTGAGGCGAACGATGCTCGACCGCGTGATGGGGATGCAGGTCTTTGTCCGGGTGGCGGCTTTGGGCAGCTTCTCGGCGGCGGGTCGGGCGCTCGGCCTGTCCCAGACCGGGGTCACCAAGCACGTGGCGGCCCTGGAGGCGCGGCTCGGCACGCGGCTCCTGCACCGGACCACCCGCCGCCTGACCCTGACCGAGGCCGGCCGGACCTATCTCGAGGCCTGCGAGCGCATCCTCGCCGAGATCGCGGAGGCCGAGGCGGCGGTCGGCGCGGAGGCGGTGGAGGCGCACGGCACCCTGCGGCTCAACGTGCCGCTCTCCTTCGGCGTGCGCGAGATCGCCCCGGCGCTTTCGGACTTCTCCACCGCGCACCCGGCGCTGACGATCGAACTCGGCCTCAACGACCGCCGGGTCGACCTGATCGAGGAGGGCTGGGACCTCGCCGTGCGGATCGGGGCGCTCGCCGATTCGGGGCTGATCGCCCGGCGCCTCGCCGCCTGCCGCCTCGTGACCTGCGGTGCCCCCCGTTATTTCGAGCGGCACGGCACGCCGCACCGACCCGAGGAGCTGAAGCACCACAACTGCCTCGGCTACACCCTGTCCGATGCCAGTGGCTGGCGCTTCGGCGAGCAAGCCTATCCGGTCTCCGGCAACCTGCGGGCGCCGAACGGCGCCGCCCTCACGGCCGCCGCGGTCGCGGGCCTCGGGCTGATCTACCAGCCGACCTTCCTGGTGGCGCAGGCCCTGCGCGCGGGCACCCTCGTCGCCCTCGATCTCGGCGCGCCCTGCCCCGTCCTGCCGATCCACGCCCTGATGCCGCCGGGCCGCCGCCCGGCCAAGACCCGCGCCTTCGTGGACTTTCTGGTGCAACGGTTCGCAGGCGAGCCGGCCTGGGAACGGGGATTGCCGGCGGCGGTGCGGGGGTGAGGGCGATCAGACGCGTCGGATCGGGACGGGATAGCGGGCGACGTGGGCGTCGGAGGTCAGGAGGGTGATACCTTCCACCGTCGCCTGAGCGACGAGGAGCCGGTCGAACGGGTCCTTGTGGATGAGGGGAAGTCCGGCAACGGCCGTCGCATGAATGCCGAGCACCGGGAGTTCCTCGTAACCGTCCCTGAGCAGGGTGCGCCGGAGCAAGGCGGCGTCGATCGGATTCCCCGAACGCGCAAGGCTTTGCTTGATCGCGAGCTCCCAGATGCTGGCCGTGCTGAATGCCGGCAGATGGATCGGATCATCGATGAGCTGTCGAGCGCTGCTCGGCAGTTTTTCCGGAGCACCGAGCGCCCAGATCAGCAGGTGGGTGTCGAGGAGGAGCCCCACCTCTCCTCTCCGCCCTCGAACAGCCGGATGATCTCGTCCTGAAACATCGTATCGAAGTCGTCCGGCACCGAAATCTGTCCGGCAAGGAAGCCGAGGCGGCGCGTGCGCGGCGGCTCGGCTTCCGCCGGCACGACCCGGACCAGGGGCCGGCCGTTCTCGGCGATCACGAACGGCTCGCCGCGCGAGGCCGCCTCGATCAGCCGCGACAGATCCGCCTCGGCCTCGCGGAGGCTGACCGTTTTCATGACGCTCTCCCTGCGCTGAGAACACACCAACGCTAGTGCGGGCCCGAAACGGCCGCAAGCACCGGCCATGTCACACCATTCGAACTCTTCCTGAGACCGCCCGACGGGCCCATATTGCCGCTATGCCCGCATCCAAGACACCGCGCGTGAGCCCCGCCGAAGCCACGGCCAAGGCAACTTCGAAGGCAGCCTCGAAGGCGCCTGCGAAGACGACGTTCAAGACGACGGCGAAGGCCGACCGGCCGGAGCTGATGCCGCTCGACGAGCATCTCGCCGCGCTGCTCAACCCGGCCCTGAACCGCAACCGTCCGAAGGCGATCGAGCCGGTGCCCCCGCCGGAGCCGGCCCGGAAAGGGCGCAGCGCCAAGGGCGAAGCGAAAGCCTACAAAAAAATCGCGCAGGACGGCTTCGCCGAGGCACCGCAGGCGGGCTTCGCCATCGGCGACGCGGCCGATGTCGATCCCAGGCTCGCCCAGGCGCTCGGCCTCGTCCCGCCCGACGACGGACCGGCGCCGGAGCCCGCGCCGGACGCGGAGGCGCCCTCACTGGCGACGGAGGGTGTCTCGGCCACGGTCGAGGCCCTGGAAAAGCTGCTCACCGAGGGCAACCCGCTGTTCAAGAACGGCGAGGCCTGGGTGCCGCACCGGCCCGAGCGCCCGGCCAAGTCCGAGGGCGGCGTCAAGTTCACGCTGAAATCCGACTTCACCCCCGCCGGCGACCAACCCACCGCCATCGCCGCCCTGGTCGAGGGCGTGAAGTCGGCCGAGCGCGATCAGGTTCTGCTCGGGGTCACCGGCTCCGGAAAGACCTTCACGATGGCCAAGGTCATCGAGGAGACGCAGCGCCCGGCGCTCATCCTCGCACCGAACAAAACGCTCGCCGCCCAGCTCTACGGCGAGTTCAAGAGCTTCTTTCCGGACAACGCGGTCGAGTATTTCGTCTCGTACTACGACTACTACCAGCCCGAGGCCTACGTTCCGCGCTCGGACACCTTCATCGAGAAGGAATCTTCGATCAACGAGCAGATCGACCGGATGCGCCACTCGGCCACCCGCGCCCTGCTGGAGCGGGACGACGTCATCATCATCGCCTCGGTCTCGTGCATCTACGGTATCGGCTCGGTCGAGACCTACACGGCGATGTCGTTCACCGTCTCGCTCGGCGAGCGGATCGAGCAGCGCCAGCTCATCGCCGACCTCGTGGCGCTTCAGTACAAGCGGATTCAGTCGGACTTCGCCCGCGGCACGTTCCGCGTGCGCGGCGACGTGATCGAACTCTGGCCGGCCCACTTGGAGGATCGCGGCTGGCGCATCGGCCTGTTCGGCGACGAGGTGGAGTCGATCGTCGAGTTCGATCCGCTGACCGGCAAGAAGCTCAACGAGCTGAAGTTCGTCAAAGTCTACGCGAATTCGCACTACGTCACGCCGCGTCCGACGCTGCAGCAGGCGATCAAGGGCATCAAGACGGAATTGAAGCAGCGCGTCGAGGAGCTGACCCGGATGGGCCGCCTCATCGAGGCGCAGCGGCTGGAGCAGCGCTGCACCTTCGACATCGAGATGATCGAGGCGACCGGCGCCTGCAACGGCATCGAGAACTATTCGCGGTATCTGACGGGGCGCAAACCCGGCGAGCCGCCGCCGACCCTGTTCGAGTACCTGCCCGACAACGCCCTCGTCTTCACCGACGAGAGCCACGTCACCGTGCCGCAGATCGGCGGCATGTATCGCGGCGACTTCCGCCGCAAGGCGACGCTGGCCGAATACGGCTTCCGCCTGCCCTCCTGCCTCGACAACCGCCCCCTGCGGTTCGAGGAATGGGACGCGATGCGCCCGCAATCGGTCCACGTCTCGGCGACCCCGGCCAAGTGGGAGATGGAGCGCACGGCAGGCGTCTTCGCCGAGCAGGTGATCCGCCCCACCGGCCTCGTCGATCCGGTGATCGAGATCCGCCCGGCGCGCTCCCAGGTGGACGATCTTCTGGGAGAAGTCCGCGCGGTGGCTCAGGCGGGTTACCGCACGCTCGTCACCACGCTGACCAAGCGCATGGCCGAGGACCTGACCGAGTACCTGCACGAGAACTCGGTGCGGGTGCGCTACATGCACTCCGACATCGACACCCTGGAGCGCATCGAGATCATCCGCGATCTCCGGCTCGGCGCCTTCGACGTGCTGATCGGCATCAACCTGCTGCGCGAGGGCCTCGACATCCCCGAATGCGCGCTGGTGGCCATCCTCGACGCCGACAAGGAGGGCTTTCTGCGCTCGGAGACCTCGCTGATCCAGACCATCGGCCGCGCCGCCCGCAATGCGGACGCCCGCTGCATCCTCTACGCCGACACCATCACCGGCTCGATGGAGCGGGCGATGGCCGAGACCGAGCGCCGCCGCCAGAAGCAGCTCGCCTACAACGCAGAGCACGGCATCACGCCGCAATCGGTCAAGCGCGGCATCGCCGACATCCTCGAGAGCGTGTACGAGCGCGACCATGTCCGCGTCGATACGGGGCTGGCCAAAGACGCGATCACCGTGGGCCACAACCTCAAGGCGGTCATGGCCGACCTGGAGAAGCGGATGCGCGCGGCGGCCGCCGATCTCGACTTCGAGGAGGCGGCACGGCTGCGCGACGAGCTGAAGCGGCTCCAGGCGACCGAACTCATGGTCTCCGACGATCCCATGGCCCGCCAGAGCGATGTCGAGCGCGAGGCCGGGCGCTACGGCCAGAAGGGCAGCCGCATCGCCAAGCCCACCCTCGACAATATGGGCCCCGGCACCGACCGCGAACTGCCCGCCGGGGCCGTGCCCTGGCAGGAGCGGCCGAAGGCGCGCTCGACGCAAGGGCTCGGCGGCCAGAAGCCCCGCTACAAGGGCGGCGGCGGGCGCAAGCGCGGCTGAGACCGCCGAAACGCGGAACCTCGGCCGCCGCCTGCGATTGGCTCTTCAGACCCTGCAACCGCCGGTCGGCTCCGCCGTGAGCCCGGCCGGCGCGCACAACCTGATGGAGCCGACCGATGCGATCCCCCTCCAACCTCAGCCGGGTTGCTCTCGGCGCCCTCCTCGGTAGCCTGATCCTGTCCGCCCCGGCGCTCGCCCAGAGCGCGGCCAACCCCAACGACCAGCCCACCGCCGCCACCCTCCCCCCCGGCACCGACACGGTGCGGGGCAGCGACCGCTCGGCCGAGCGGCCGACCGGCGAGGTCTCGGCGCCGAGCGCGATCCGCTCCTCGACCGCGGTGGTGCCGGAGGGCCGGGGCAGCGGGAAGGCCGTGCGCACCAACCCCACCGACCACCTCTCGAAGCCGTTCCGGACGAGCTACGAGAACTAATCCGCAACCCTGTTCCCTTCCCCGCCGTTTGAACCGGCACGGCTGCCTCAAGCGGCGTGACAGGCGGCCTGGACAGGTGGGAGGCGAGGCATGGGGCTGCTCGATCAGGTCATCGGCGGAGTCGTCGGACAGGTTCTGGGGGGCGGGCGCGGCGGGGCTCTGGCCTCGCCGGTGATCAAGGCGCTCCTCATGCTCCTGCTCACCAAGGGAGCGGGCGGCCTCGGCGACATGCTGGGCCGCGGCGCGCCCGAATCCGGCGGCCGCCCCCTCCCCGGCCCGGGTGCCGACGACGGCGATCTCGGCGGGTTCAACCAGGGCCGCCGCAGTGGACCGCCCGCGCAGGGCGGCGACCCCGGCAACGATCTCGGCGGCGACTTCAGCGACCTCGCCGGCATGCTCGACGGTCCGGGCGGCGGCCATTCCGGGCCGCGCTCCCCCGGCGAGGGCCCCTATGCCGGGCTCGACCGGGAGCCGCAGGACGGGAGCGGCGCGGCCGCGGGCGGGCTCGACGATCTGATCCGGGGCTTCGAGCGGAGCGGACTCGGCGACGTGATCGCCTCCTGGATCGGTCGGGGTCCCAACCGGGAGATCCCGCCGAACCGCCTCGCCGATGCCCTCGGCCCCGAGACGGTCGAGACGCTGAGTCGGGAAACCGGCCTGCCGCAGAACGAGCTGCTGGCTCAACTCGCCCGGGCCCTGCCCGGCGTGATCGACACCCTGACGCCCCAGGGCCGGGCGCCGAGCCGCGAGGAACGCGGCGGCTGGTGAAGGAGCCCGCATGACCTACGAGCTGCATTACTGGCCGATGATCCCCGGTCGGGGCGAGTTCGTACGGCTCGCCCTCGAACAGGCCGGTGCGGATTACATCGATGTCGCCCGCCGGCCCGAGGCGCAGGGCGGCGGCATCGCGGCGATGATGGAGCGCCTGGAGGACGAACCGGTCCGCCCGCCCTTCGCCCCGCCCTTTCTCAAGGACGGCGACCGCGTGATCGGCCAGACCGCGGCGATCCTGCTCTATCTCGGGCCGCGCCTCGGCCTCGTCGGCGAGGATGAGACCGACCGGGTCTGGACGCACCAGATCCAGCTCACCATCGCCGACATGGTGGCGGAGGCGCACGACACCCATCACCCGGTCGGCGTCGGCCTGTACTACGAGGACCAGAAGCCCGAGGCGCGTCGCCGCGCCGAGGATTTCTGCGAGAACCGCATTCCGAAATTCCTGGGCTGGTTCGAGCGGGTGCTCGCCGGCAACCCGGCGGGGCCGGCGCATCTGGTGGGCGGCGCGGTCAGCTATGCCGACACCTCGCTGTTCCAGCTCGTGGAGGGCCTGCGCTACGCCTTTCCCCGCGCCGCCTCCCGCGCCCTGGCACAGGCGCCGCACGTCGCCGCCCATGCGGAGCGGATCGGGCAGCTACCCCGCATCGCGGCCTACCGCGCCAGCGAGCGTTGCCTTCCCTTCAATGAGCAGGGCATCTTCCGGCACTACCCGGAGCTCGATTTCGGCTGACGCTCCGGCCCGCGCAGATTCACATTTGACATTGTCGTGAGGACGGCTTCGCGGCCAAACCGTCGCGCTTGTGCCGCCCGACGGCGTGCTACACCTGCCTTCGTGAGCATGCTCGTGAGTCTTCCCACCGCCGAGGAACCGAGCGTCGAACCGGCGCGCTTCCGGATCGCGGAGCCGTTGCGGGCGGCGCAGGAAGCGCTTGCCCGGGCGCAGGATGCCGCCGGTATCGGCGTGTTCACCCTCGACCTGCGCGAGGGCCTGCTGCATCCGAGCCCGGCCTTCTGCCGGCTGCACGGCTTGGAGCCGCGCGAGCACTATCCCCTCGCCGCCCTTGCCGAGCGGCTCGCGGCGGAGGACGCGGCGGCGATCCCATCGGGCGACGCACCGCCCGGCGAGACGTTCTACCGCGTCCGCGATCCGCTGACCGGCGCCCTGCGCTGGATCGCCCGCACCCTCGAGATCGAGTGCGACGTGTACGGCAAGGCCGCGCGCCTGTTCGGCGTGGTGCGGGACGTGACCGAGCAGCGGGCCCAGCGCACGACGCTGGCCGAGAGCGAGCAGCACTACCGCACGCTGTTCGAGCAGATGGACGAGGGCTACTGCGTCATCGAGTTCATCGACGGCCCGCACGGCCCCCTGAGCGACTACGTCCACGTCACCGCCAACCGCGCCTACGCGCAGCATGCCGGCATCGAGAGCGTCGCCGGCAAGCGCCTGCGCGAGATCGTGGGGGAGGAGGCCGAGGGCTGGCTCGCGCTCTACGGCGACGTCCTGCGCACCGGCCGGCCGATCCGCTTCCAGCGCGAGCTGGTCGCCACGGGCCGCTACCTCGAACTGGCCGCCTTCCGCATCGAGCCTGCATCCCGGCGCCAGGTCGCGGTGCTGTTCCAGGACATCACCGCGCGCCGCCGCGTGGAACACCTGCTCCATTCCAAGGCCGCCGACCTGGAGGCGGAGGTGGTGGCGCAACGGCGCGACCGCGACCGCGTCTGGACCCTCTCGCCGGTGCTCAAGGTCGTGACCACTCCCGATGGGCGGATCGAGGCGGTGAACCCGTCCTGGAGCCGGACGCTGGGCTGGTCGGCGGGCGAGACGGTGGGCCGGCACGTGCCCGACTTCTTCGTCCCCGAGGAGCGTGCGGCGGCCGAGGCGGCGCTGGAGCGGCTCGCGGCCGGCGGCTCGACCGATCTCGAACTGACCTGCCTCACCAAGGATGGCGGCGCCCGCCGGGTGCTCTGGACCATCGTGCCCGCCGACGGCCTGCTCTACGGCTTCGGCCGCGACATCACCGAGCAGCGCCAGGCCGAGGAAGCCCTGCGCCAGTCGCAGAAGCTGGAGGCGGTGGGCCAGCTCACCGGGGGCGTGGCCCACGACTTCAACAACCTGCTGACCATCATCCGCTCCTCGGTGGAGTTTCTGCGAAGGCCCGATCTCGCGCCCGAGCGCAAGGCGCGCTACCTCGACGCCGTTTCCGACACCGTGGACCGCGCCGCCAAGCTGACGGGCCAGCTCCTGGCCTTCGCCCGGCGGCAGGCGCTCAAGCCCGAGACCTTCGACGTGGGCGAGCGGCTGCGCAGCATCTCGGAAATGCTCGACTCGGTGACGGGGGCGCGCATCCGCGTCGTCACCGACCTGCCCGGCGCCCCCTGCTTCGTGCGCGCCGATGCCAGCCAGTTCGAGACGGCGCTCGTCAACATGGCGGTGAACGCCCGCGACGCCATGGACGGGGAGGGCTGCCTGACGCTGCGCCTCGACGGGACCGCACCGATGCCGCCGATCCGCGGCCATGCCGGTGCCGCCGGGCCCTTCGTCGCGGTCTCGGTCGTCGACACCGGCACCGGTATCGCGAGCGCCGACCTGACCCGCATCTTCGAGCCGTTCTTCACCACCAAGGAGGTGGGACGGGGCACGGGGCTCGGCCTCTCCCAGGTGATCGGCTTCGCCAAGCAATCGGGCGGCGACGTGGACGTGAAGAGCCGCGCGGGCGAGGGCACGACCTTCACCCTCTACCTGCCCGAGGTCGCCGCCCCCCTGGCAGCCCCTGCCCCCGCCGGACCGGGGCCGGATCCCGGCACCGCGGCGCATCTGCGCATCCTCGTGGTCGAGGACAACCTCGAAGTCGGCCGCTTCTGCACGCAGATCCTGGAGGAACTCGGCCACCGCCCGGTCTGGGCCGAGAACGCCGAGGCCGCCCTGGTCGAGCTGGAGCGGGCCGCGCCGCCCTTCGACGCGGTCTTTTCCGACGTGGTGATGCCGGGCATGGGCGGCATCGCGCTCGCCCGCATCCTGCGCGAACGCCTGCCGGATCTGCCGGTGGTGCTCACCTCCGGCTACAGCCACGTCCTGGCGCAGGACGACGCGCACGGGTTCGAGCTGCTGCGCAAGCCGTATTCGGCGGAGGAGCTGGGGCGGGTGCTGCGTGAGATGGCGGGGCGGCGGGGGACGCGGGACGCGATGCCGGCCTGAGGTCGAGCCCAATCCGCTGACGATAAACCGGACTGCTTGCGACCCTGATCGGAGGTTCCGAGCCCCCGTTCGAGCGCAATCCGACGAAGTGGAAACCGGTTCGTCGAAAGAAGGCGCGTCAAAACAAAAACCGAGAGACGCCGACCTGATGCGATCTCAGGTCGGACACGGCTCTAGTGGTCGCCGCGCGCAACAGCTTCGACGATGGCGGCGGCAATCGTCTGGGGGCTCCCGACCACGTCGATAGGACCACTGTAACCGATTGCGTTCTCGGGCATGCCCCGGTGGAGCTTCGAATTGGGCGTAATCACCATCGTCAGACCGCCGGCCTCATGGATCGCCGCGACGCCGCGCGACCCATCATCCAGCGATCCCGACAGGACGACGCCAATCACCCGCTTCTTCGCGTACCGGGCAACCGACCGGAAGAGCAGATCGACCGTGCGGTTCCTGTGCTGGCGATCGGGATCATCGACCAGTCCCCCCAAGCTGCGCGCTGCAAGCGTGAGATGCTGGCCGGGCTCGCCGATGTAGACGGTGCCCCGCTCGAACTTCTCGCCTTCCTCGGCAATCAGGACCGGATGGGAGCAGGCACGCTCCAACACGGGTCTCAGATTGCTCGGTCTATCCCAGGGCCTATGCAACACGACGAGGATCACGGCTTGGATCGACGGCGGAAGAGCAGCGAGCAACGCCTCGATATCCCTCAGGCCCTCGCCTCCTGAGGCACCAACGGCAACAAACCAGGGCGAGCCATCGTCCGTCATGCCACCTGATTACCAGTGGACGCGCCTGGAAGTCACGCGCGGGCTCAGGTCCCGATCCTCCCGTTGAAAGACGGACCGCTCCCCACCCTCGGCAGCGACTTATACAGCCAAATAGATTCCCTTTTCTCCCGACGCTGCATTCACATCGCGCCTCACGCGGCCAAGCGCGGAAACACCAGCGTCTGGTGCAGGGAAACACCGGCGGTCACGCCGTCGGCCGACGCCCAGGCCACGCTGTGCGGGAAGCGCGCTGCGTCGCCGGCCGCGTAGACACCGGGAACCGTCGTCTCCTTCATCGCGTCGGTGCGGATCGTCGGTCCCAGCATTCCCTCGTCCACGGCGCAGCCGAGCTGCTCCGCGAGCGGGCTGTTCAGGCGGTATCGCGGGCCGACGAAGAGCGCCTCCAGCGGGATCGTCCGGCCATCCGCCATGGCGAGCGCCGACAGGGCGCGCCCCTCGCCCGCAAGGGCCCGCACGGAGCCGGTCTCGATCCTGATCTTGCGGGCGGCGAGCCGCGTGCAAGCCTCCGCGTCGGGGGCCGGGTTCCCGTTCAGAAAGAGCGTGGTCGGCCCCCATTCCGCGATCAGCTCCGCCTGATGGAGCGATTTGGGTCCGGCGAACAGAACGCCGAGCATCCGCCCGGCAAATTCGAAGCCGTGGCAATAGGGGCAGTGCAGCACGCTCGCGCCCCAGCGCTCGGCCAGCCCGGGGAGGTCCGGCAGGATGTCGCGGATGCCGAAGGCCAGGACGAGTTTCGAGGCTTCGAGCCGCTGGCCGCCCGCGAGCGAGACGGCGAAGCCGTCGCCTGCGGCGCGCGCCGACACCGCCTCCCCCGCAACGAAGCTGGCGTTCGGATAGCCCGCGAGCTGTGCGCGGGCGGCGGCGATCATCGCCAGCGGGTTCTCTCCATCCTGCGCGAAGAAGCCGTGCGAGGCATCGGCGAACCGGTTGCGGGGGGCGCCGGCATCGATGACGCAGACCCTGCGGCGGGCGCGGGCGATGTAGAGCGCCGCGGACAGGCCGGCGAAGCTGCCGCCGACGATGATCGCATCATAACGCATGGGCGGTCTCCGGGTTGACGTCGCCGCCGCGCGCGGCGAGGCGGGCGTGGAAATCGGCGCTCAGCGCGGCGAGCGTGATCCGGCCGAGCTGCGCCATCAGCAGCGCCTCCGCCTCGCGGAAGCTCGCATCCATCGCGGCATTGACCGCCTGCTCGACGAGGCAGCCGGGCGCCTCGCTCCGGTTGCCCATGGCGAAGATTTCGGGGGCGCCGAGCGCCTCGTAGATGTCGCGCAGCGTGACCGCCTGGACATCACAGGCGATCCGCCAGCCGCCGCCATGCCCCTTCTCGGAACGGACGTAGCCCCGGTCCCGCAGGCCCGCCATGATGCGCCGGACCACGACGGGGTTGGTCTGCATCATGCCGGCCAGGAACTCGGAGGTCACCGGCCCCTCGATCTCCGCCATGTGCAGGAGGACGTGGAGGACGCCCGAAAGCTTGCTGTCGCGTCTCATGTAACTTTACATGTTTCATGATAGGACGCCTGTCAAGCGCGCGGTGCGGCGTGCCCCGAAACGCAAGAAGGCCCGCCTCCCGGCGAGCCTTCCCCTGTCCGAGCCGCCCGGCCATCGGCCGGGCGGACCCGAGAATCTCTCGGAAAGATTACGGCTGACCGGCCGGCTTGTTCGCGGCGGGCGGGTTGGTCGGCGCCGTGGTCTGGCCGGCGGCCGGCGGAGTCGCGGGCGGCGTCGCCGGGGCGGTGGTCGTGGTGTTGGCCGGAGGCGTGGTCGTGCCGGTGGTGTCCTTCTTCTCGTCCTTGCAGGCGGCGAGGCCGAGGGCGAGCAGGCCGAGGACGGGAAGCAGCTTGATGGCGCGCATGGTGTTCCTCCGTATCGTTGAGCCCTTCGCGCGCCGCCCCGGACGGACCGGCGGAAGGGCGAAAACGGGCTTTGCCGTGCTGTGGCAAAGCTGAGAACGCATTCCGGCCCCGGACCGTTCAACATTTGCGCGCCGACGGCCCCGAAGAACCGGGAAAGACCAAGCTTCCTCAGGAAAAGATAAGCGGGATGAAACCGGCAGTCCCGCCGTTGTGCCCCCTATCGGACCTGACAGGTCTCGCAGAAGAACGTCGAGCGTCCGCCCTGAACGATCCGGCCGATCCGCCCGGTGCAGCCCTTGGTCGGGCAGGCATGGCCCACCCGGTCGTAGACGCGGAAGCCGTGCTGGAAGGCGCCGCGCTCCCCGTCCGGCCGGGCGTAGTCGCGGAGGGTGGAGCCCCCGGCCGCCACCGCCTCGGTGAGCACCGCCTTGATCTCCTTGACGAGTTTCTTCGCCTTCGGCGTCGGGGCGCCGTCGGGCTTGGCGAGCGCGCCCGCCGGCAGGGCCGGGTGGAGGCCGGAGCGGTGCAGCGCCTCGCAGACATAGATGTTGCCTAAGCCCGCGATCAGGCGCTGGTCGAGGAGCGCGGCCTTCAGCGGCGTGATTTTTCTCGCGAACAGGCGCGCGAGCACCGCACCGTCGAGCGCGTCGGAGAGCGGCTCGACGCCCATCGCCGCGAAATGGCGGCAGGTTTCGAGGTCGCGCGTGGCCACGAGGTCCATGAAGCCGAAGCGGCGGGCGTCGTTGTAGGTGACGGTGGCGCCGTTGGCGAAGGCCATCACCACGTGGTCGTGCTTGGGCGTGCCGAGCGCCCCTTCGAGGTAGAAGTCGCCCGGCGAGAGGTTCGAGCCGTCGGGCATCCGCACGTCGAAGCGCCCGCTCATGCCGAGATGCAGGATCAGGCTCTCGCCGGAATCGAGATGCGCCGTGAGGTATTTCGCCCGGCGCGCCAGCTCCCGCACGGTCGTGCCCTCCAGCCGCTCGGCGAAGCGCTCGGGGAAGGGGAAGCGCAGGTTCGGCCGGCGCAGGGTCACGCGGGCGAAACGCGCGCCGACCATCGCGGGGGCCAGGCCCCGGCGCACGGTCTCGACTTCGGGCAGTTCGGGCATGGTCGTGGGAGAGAAGCGGCACAAGAGAAGGGACAAGAGAGCTGTAGCGCCCTCCCCGCCCCCAGTGCGAGCCCTGCCGGCCCGCCCCGGGCGGCCACGGTGTCGCGCTTGCGGCCCGCTGGCCCGGGGATCGATCCGAGGAGACTTGCGGGAACCGTTGCCCGCGCAAACGGCTTGCTCCCGGCCAAGGTCCTTTCGGCGCGCGTCTCTGGCCGGACCGGCCTCCCCTTCCGGTGCGCGCGCGTCAGCCGGTCGTCGGAGTCAGTACGGCATGAGCGCCCATCCCTACCGGTTCGGGATCGAGGAAGAGTATTTTCTCGCCGATGCCGAGACCCGCGGCACGCCGCGCCGCTCGGTCAAGCCGTTCCATCAGGCGGCCGGCGAGCGGCTGCCCGAGATCGGGCGCGAGCTGCTGCAGTGTCAGGTCGAGGTCTGCACACCGCCGTCCACGGCCTTCGCCGAGGCCCGCGAGGCGTTGCTGCGCCAGCGCCGGCAATTGGCGGAGCTGGGGCGCGAGCACGGACTCCTCGTCTTCGCCGCCGGCACTCACCCCATCGCCGACTGGGCGCGGCAATTGCCGACCAAGGGCGACCGCTACCGCGGCATCCTGCGCGATGTCGGCCTCGCCGGGCGGCGTAGCCTGATCTGCGGCATGCACGTCCATGTCGAGGTCTCCGACCCCGACCGGCGCGTGGCCCTGATGGACCGGCTGCTGCCGTTCCAGCCCTTGCTGTTTGCCCTCTCCGCCTCCTCGCCGTTCTGGCAGGGCAAGCCGACGGGGCTCGCCGCCTACCGCCTCAGCGCCTTCGGCGAGTTGCCCCGCACCGGCCTGCCCGATCTGATGGGCGATGCGGGCGCGTACGAGCGCTACGTCCGGATCATGACCAATGCCGGCTCGATCCAGGATGCGAGCTTCCTGTGGTGGTCGCTCCGCCCCTCGATCAAGTTCCCGACGCTGGAACTGCGCATCGCCGATTCCTGCACGCGGCTTTCCGACGCCATCGTGGTGGCGGCGCTGTTCCGCTGCCTCGTGCGGCTGGTGGAGCGCCGGCCCGACATCAATGCAGGGCTCACCGGCGTGTCGCGGGCGATCGCGGCGGAGAATCTGTGGCGCGCCCAGCGCAGCGGCATCGAGGCCGAGCTGATCGACGAATCCGCCGAGCAGGCCTTCGCCTTCCCCGCCGCCCTCGACACGCTGCTCTCGCTGATCGCGGAGGATGCCGAGGCGCTGGGCTGCACCGCCGAGATCGCCGACGCCCATCGGATCCTGCGCGAGGGCACCAGCGCCGACCGCCAGATCGCCGCCTTCGAAGCCACCCGCGGCGGCGACACCAGCAACCGTCAGGCTCTCGACGCGGTGGTGGACTGGCTGGCCGAGACCACGCGCGACGGGTGAGAGCTAGCCGAACAATCCGGCGAGGCTCACGAGGCTGAGGCTCGCGATCAGGAGCCCCACCACGACCATCAGCACCCGCGCCGGGATCACACGCACCAGCAGGGCGGCGAGGGGCGCGGCGAACAGCCCGCCGAGGATGAGGCCGGCGATGGTGGTCCAGTGGGTCAGCCCACCGAGCAGGGTGAAGGAGAGGCCGCTCGCGAGCGCGATGAAGAACTCCGCGGCGTTGACCGTGCCGATCGTGGTGCGCGGATCCTGCCCGCCGCCGACGAGCGTCGTCGTCACCACCGGCCCCCACCCGCCGCCGCCGACCGCATCGACGAAGCCGCCGCCGAGCGCCAGCGGCACCACGGCGCGGGGCGGCTCGCGGCGGGTCTTCAGGGTGCGGAACGCCTTCGACAGGACGTAGAGCCCCATCCCGAGCAGATAGACCGAGACGAACGGCTTGATCGCCTCGCCATCGACCGAGGTGAGGAGGGTGGCGCCCGCCACCGCGCCGATGGCGCCGGGGATCAGCAGGCGCCGGAACAGCCTCCCGTCCACATTGCCGAGCCGCCAGTGCGAGAGGCCGGAGAAGGCGGTGGTGAAGATCTCGGCGACATGCACGGAGGCCGAGGCGGCGGCCGGCGGCACGCCGGTGGAAAGCAGGAAGGTGGTCGAAGTGATGCCGTAGGCCATGCCGAGCGCACCATCGACGGTCTGCGCCGCGAGCCCGACCGCCGCGGCAGTCCAGAAGCCGCGGCTTGCCAGCCCCTCCATGACGGTGTGGACGACGCCCCCGCCCGCGCCCTGGGCGAGCACGGCCAGAACCGCCGCGATCACCGCGAGGGTGGCGAGGGCGGCGACACCCAGGAGGGCAAGCGTGAGGGCGAGCGTGCGCGGCTCGCCGAATTTCGTCGGCCGCGCGGCGGCGGAGGACGATCCGGCCATCGGAAAGCGATCCATGCGAGAAGGAGCCGAGAAGCTAAGGGCTCGGCCGGGGCAGGCAAGGCTTCGGGTTTTCCAAAGTTCAACGCACGGGGAGGCCAACATTCTCCGCAGTCTCCCTGCGCAAGAATGTCGTTCTCCGCCGCCGCGACAACCGTCGATGCGCGATCAGCCGGCCGCCGTCATGGCCGGCCGCCTCACCCCTTGTCGAACGGGTTCTTGGTGGTGCGCAGGGACAGCCGGATCGGCGAGCCGGGCAGGTCGAAGGCCTCGCGCAGGCCATTGACGAGGTAGCGGGTGTAGGATTTCGGCAGGGCGTCGAGCTGGTTGCCGAACAGGGCGAAGTGCGGCGGACGGCTCTTCACCTGCGTGGCGTAGCGGATCTTGATGCGCCGGCCGGAGACCGCCGGCGGCGGATTGCGCTGGGTCGCGTCAGTGAGCCACGCATTGATCCGCGCCGTGGAGACGCGCCGGCTCCAGACCTCGGAGGCGTCCACCACCGCCTGCATCAGCTTGTCGATCCCGTCGCCGGCCAGCCCCGAGAGCGGTACGACCGAGACGCCGCGCACCTGCGGCAGCAGGCGGGTGCAGTCCTCGCGCAGGGATTTCAGCAGCCCCGGCTGGTCGGCCACGAGGTCCCATTTGTTGAGGCCGATCACCAGGGCGCGGCCCTCGCTCTCGACGAGATCGACGATGGTAAGATCCTGCTTCTCGAACGGGATCGTCGCATCGAGCAGCACCACCACGACCTCGGCGAAGCGCACCGCGCGCAGGCCGTCGGAGACCGCGAGCTTCTCGAGCTTGTCGTCGATGCGGGCGCGGCGGCGCATCCCGGCGGTGTCGTGCAGCTTGATCCGGCGCCCGCGCCATTCCCAGTCGAGGGAGATCGAATCGCGGGTGATGCCGGCCTCGGGGCCGACGAGAAGCCGGTCCTCGCCGATCATCCGGTTGATGAGGGTGGACTTGCCGGCATTCGGCCGCCCGACGATGGCGACGCGCAGGCCCTTGCCGCCCTCCTCGTCCTCTTCGTCCTCGTCCGGCTCGGGCAGCACCTCGCGCAGGGCATCCTGCAGCGAGCCCAGGCCCTCGCCGTGCTCGGCGGAGAAGGGGATCGGGTCGCCGAGGCCGAGCGAGAACGCCTCGTAGGCACCCGCCATCCCGGCGCCGCCCTCGGCCTTGTTGGCAATGAGGATGACGGGGCAGCCGGAACGGCGCACCAGCTCGGCGAAGGGCCGGTCGGCCGGCAGCACCCCGGCGCGGGCGTCGATCACGAACAGCACCGCATCGGCTTCGAGGATCGCGGCCTCGGTCTGGGCGCGCATCCGGCCGAGCAGCGAATCGGCGTCCGCCTCCTCCAGGCCGGCGGTGTCGATGACGCGGAAGGCGACGTCGCCGATGAAGCCCTCGCCCTCCCGGCGGTCGCGGGTCACGCCGGGGCGGTCGTCCACGAGGGCGAGCTTGCGCCCGACCAGCCGGTTGAACAGGGTCGACTTACCGACATTCGGGCGTCCGACGATCGCGACGGTCGGCAGATCCATGGAACTAACAGTCTCGTCAGGCACGCGGACTTCGAAGAGTCCGCGGCGCAGTCTCAGGTTTCTCGATCATAGCGCCGTCGCGCGCCCGCCGTCAGCGGGTGATCGGCGGCGGCGGCGCGGCGTTCTCGGGCTTGGCCTCGGTCACGGTGACCGGACCGCCGGCCACCAGCGCCTCGTAGACCTCGACGCGCTGGCGCAGGCCTTGGGGCGTCTCGGCGTCGGCGCTGATCTGGTCGAACCAGCGGCCGGCGCCCTCGATGTCGCCGCGCTTGAGCGCGGTCAGGCCGAGCATCTCGCGGGCGGTGTGGCGGAAGGCGTTGGTCGGGGCGGCCAACCCCTGGAGGCTGGTCAGCGCCGGGTTCGGATCGGTCCCGTCGAGGCGCAGCAGCGCCGCACGCAGCCGGGCGAGATCGCGTAGGGAATCGCCGATGCCGGTGTCGTTGGCCAGCCCATCATAGGCCTGCGCCCCGGCGGCCGCATCGCGCTTGGCCGCCTCGGCGGCGAGGCGGAAGCGCGCGAGCAGGGCGTAGCCCCCCGGGGCTTCGGCCCGGATCGCGGCGAAGTCGCGATCCGCCTCCTCCGCCTTGCCGTCCTTGGCGAGGCGGTTGGCCCGATCGAACTGCTCGGAGGCCGCCTCGGCGCGGGTGCGCTCGGCGTGGCGCCAGTAATTGTAGCCGCCGACGCCGGCCACGAGGAGGATCGCCCCGGTGATGATCAGCGCGTTGTAGCGCTTCCAGATCTTGGCGATCTGGTCGCGGCGGTAATCCTCGTCGACCTCGCGGATGAACTCGTTGTTCTCGGCCATCTTCGAAAAAATCCGGGCGCCCCTCGCGGAAGCGCGCTCGCCTCGCCTGTCGTCGTATCGTGGGCGCCTAGCACAGCGCCCCCGCTTTGGCGAATGGAGAGCTCAACCTATCAGGGCCTTCGCTCGAAGCCGCTCAAGCGGCTTCGCGGCGCGAAGAGCGCCGCGCGCAGCGGGCTTTTCGGGGCTTGAGCCCCGGAAGGCATCGAGCGGAGCGAAAGCCTGAGCCCGCGGAGGCGGGCGCCGGCGACTGAGGCCAGCAAAAAACCACGGCGATCGCTTCAAGCGATTGCCGGGTCAGGCCTGACCCGGCCAGGCGGCGACGCCGATGAGCAGCGGGTGCAGGTACTTGCCGAACACGAACCATGCGACCACGCCGACGACCACGGCGATGGCGTCGTTGCGCCAGCCGGCCGGGGCGGCCTGCCCGCCATGCTGCTGCGCCACCTGCCCCGCGGTCAGCGCCCGGCGCTTGGCGCTGATGCGGGCGGCCACCGCCCAGGCGAGGAAGGAGCCGAACAGGAGGATCGAGCCGAGATCGCCGTTGGCGAGCAGGTGGGCGGTCGCCCAGATCTTCACCGCGAGCAGCATCGGGTGCTTGAGACGGGCGCGGAGATGGCCGGGCAGGTAGGTCGCCGCGAGGCTGATGAAGGCGAACAGGGTCAGCAGCACCGCGAGGTGCCGGGTCCAGAGCGGCGGCGACCAGACCGGGATCATGCCCTCCTGCCGGTAGAGCCCGTAGCCGTAGACGGTGAGGATCAGGCCGAGCGCCGAGAGCAGGGTGTAGCCGAGCTTGAACCGCCCCTCGCCGATCCGGCCGATCACCTCCGCACGCCGGGCGCGGGCCATGGAGAAGGCGTGCGTGCCGAGGAACAGCACGAGGCCGAGGATCAGAACCAGCATGGGGCAGCCTGTGGACGGCGCTCGCTCCGGCGGATGCGGACAAGCTCCCTGTAACGGTTCAAAACGCAATCTTTTGGCGATGTCCAGACTGACTCGCTCCCTCGTCGCAGCGCTCGCGCTCTCGTGCGGCGCCGTGCCGCCGGCCCGCGCCGCCGCGGAGCCGCCGCTCTCGGCGCTGACCCTGACGGGGCCGGAGCGGACGATCTTTTCCGCCACCCGCGACGCCTGCGACGGCGCCGACGTGCCCGACGCCTCGGCCCGCGCCTTCCGCGACGCGTCGGGGCAGATCGTGGTCTTCGGTCTGCACTACCGCAACCGGGCCCTGCGCGGCCCCGATTTCGACAGCCTGAAGATCGATTGTCGCGTGGTGCTCGATTCGGGCGAAAAAGCCGATCCGGCGCTCTACGACGACCGCTCGTGGATCACCGCCACCTGGACCGAGGACGGCACGAACATCGCCGCCCTCCTCCATCACGAGTACCAGGCCAACGAGCACGAGGGCCGCTGCCGCTCCAAGGTCTACCTGGAATGCTGGTACAACACGGTCACGGCGGCCTTCTCCCGCGACGGGGGCCTGCGCTTCACCCGCGCGACGCCGCCCGCGGTGGTGGCGGGCGCGCCGTTCCGGCAGGAGGAGGGCCAGGGCCGGCACCGGGGCTTCTTCAACCCGTCCAATATCGTCGGCGACGGGCGCACCCGCTCCTTCCTCGCCTCGACCACGGGTTGGGACCGGCCCGGCAGCGATCAGGAGGCGGGCGTCTGCCTGTTCCGCACCGAGCGGCCGGAGGATCCCACGAGCTGGCGCGCCTGGACCGGCACCGGCTTCACCGCCGCCTTTCCCGACCCCTACCGCAAGACGGTCAAGCTCGCCGACACCTGCAAGCCGATCGCACCGTTTCCCGCGCCCGTCGGCGCGGTGGTGCGCCACCGCGGCAGCGGCGCCTGGATCGCCGTGTTCATGGCGGCCAAGGGGGGCGCCTTTCCGGAATCGGGCTTCTACTGGAGCACGTCGCACGACCTGCTGAGCTGGGACATGCCGCGGCTGCTGCTCGCCGGCGCCACGCTCTACGACGATCCCTGCCAGGCGAAGGGCCGGCTGATCGCCTACCCCTCCCTGCTCGATCCGGAGGCCAAGGGCCGCAACTTCGACGATGTCGGCGAGGGCGCGCTCCTCACCTTCGCGACCCTGCGCCTTGACGGCTGCTCCATCACCTCCGACCGCGACCTCGTGCGGCGGCCGGTGGCGATCAAGGTCTGGCCGTGAAGGAGGAAGGCTTCGGGTTCGCCGGACCTGCCCCGACCCGCTTCCGCCGTCATTCCGGGGCCGCGTGAGCGGAGCCCGGAATCCACCCGTGATGCACGGTTCAACGTAGCCTCACGAATGGATTCCGGGTTCGCCTGCGGCGCCCCGGAATGACGACCTTCAGGTTTCATGGCAGCGACGCCGCATCCGGAAAGCCCATCCCGCCAAATCAGCTTCGGAGCCGTCACCAACACACACCCTCACCCCAAACCGAGCGCCGCCTTCTCCTCCAGATAGGCGGCGCGCACGGCGTCCTTGCCGTAGGCGCGCTCCAGCCGGCGCACGGTGAAGTGGGCGCGGCCCATGGACTGGAAATGGTCCATGAAGGCGGCGTTGACCGCCGCCCCTCCGAGCGCCCCGATCACCGGCACGGCCTGGGCCGCGACCTTCTGCGAGACGACGAGGCCGAACCGGGCGGCGATCTGGGCGGTGAGCCGCACCAGCGGCGGCGCCCCGGCATCGAGCAGGGAGCGGTGGGCGGCGTAGCGGGCCGCCTCCGACATGGTCTTGGCGAGCGCCGCGCGCACGGCGAAATAGCCGCTATCGGCAAGCGCCGTCTCGGCGCCCGCGCGCCCGCCGAGCGCGAAGACCTGCACGCAGGCGAGCGCGCTCTCGGGATCGCTCAGATCCTCGCCCTCCTCCCGGGCGATCTCGGCGATGGCGCGCAGCATCAGGGTCGTGGAGACCGGCAGCTCCACCGCCAGCGTCGCGAGGCCGAGCACGCCGCCGACGGCGCCGGTCACCGCGGCGAGCGCCTTGTGCCGCGTGTCGCTCGATCCCAGCAGGCGGCTCAGGCGGCTGCCGGCCTCGGTCTCGATGCGCTCCACCGCCGTTCCGGCGGGCTTCACGTCCTTGTCCGGCAGCGTCGCGAGCGCCACCCGCAGGGCCGTGCGCATGGCGCCCTCGGTGGCGCTGGCCACGGTCTCGGTGACAGGCGCCGGCAGGGCGCGACCGATCATGTCGAGAGGGGCGCCGGCCGCCGCCGAGAGCCGCGCGGCGAGCCCCGGCTTCTCCAGCACGGCCACCGCCCGCCGCAGCACGGCGCGGTCGGCTTCCGACAGCGGGGGTCCGGCCGGCGGGTCGACCGGAACGGGAAGGGTTTCTCCGACAACGGCAAGGTCAACGGCACGGTCGTTCACGTCTGCGCCCTCGCGGCTTTTGGCGAAATCTCGGGGCTGGCTTCGGCTGAGGCAAGACCGACGGGGCCGGTTGGGTTCCCCGCCCCGGTCGCGGGCGCCCCCTCCGGCTCGGCCGGCTCGGGCGCCGTCCGCTGCGGGATGCGGCCGACGGCGAAGCACAGGGCGACGACGGGAATGCCGACCGCCGCGGTCATCGCGAAGAAGGTCGGGAAGCCGTAGGCCGCCACCACGAAGCCGGAGGTGCCGGCGACCAGCTTGCCCGGCAGGGCGTAGAGCGAGGAGAACAGGGCGTATTGCGTGGCCGCAAAGCCCGGCGTGGTGAGGCTCGACATGTAGGCGATGAGCGCGATGCCGGCAAACGAGCCGCACAGGCTCTCGATCGACACCGCGATGGCGAGCCGCCACTGTTCCGGCTCGCCGAGCGCCAGCCACGCCAGCGACAGGTGCGAGGCGGCGGCGATGAAGGCGCCGATCACGAGGGTGGGGAACATGCCGAGCCGGGCGATCGACCAGCCGCCGGCGAAGCCCCCCGCAATGCCGACCCAGATGCCGAACAGCTTGACGATGGTGGCGATCTCCGCCTTGCCGTAGCCGAGCTTGATGTAGAGCGGGTTGGCCATCACGCCGGAGACGAAGTCCGGCATCCGGTAGAGCGCGACGAGCGCCAGCACCGCGAACAGGGCGTTGCCCATCCGGGCGTGGAGGTCGGTCAGCGGCTCCAGCACCGCGCGGCGCACGGCGGTGGGCAGGTCGCGCTTGCCCGTCGCCGCCTCCCGCGGCCGGTCGTAGGGCGTGGCGAGGAGCGCCGCGATCAGGCCGACGCTCATCAGCGCGGCCATCGAGAGATAGGCCAGCGTCCAGCCGCCATAGGCCGCGACGTAGAGCGCGCCGGCCCCGGCCAGGATCAGGCCGAAGCGGTAGCCGAGATTCGAGGTCGCGGCCATGATGCCCTGCAGGTCGGTGCCGGCGGCCTCGATGCGCCAGCCGTCGATCACCACGTCCTGGGTCGCGGCGCAGAAGGCGACGAGGAAGGCGCCGACCCCGAGGAGTGCGAGCTGATCCTTCGGATCGGCGAAGGCCATCAGCACCAGGGCCAGGGCGGTGGCGATCTGCGTCGTCACCATCCAGGCGCGCTTGCGGCCGAGACGCCTCGCCAGGAACGGCACGTCGACCCGGTCGATCGAGGGCGCCCAGAGGAACTTCAGCGAGTAGGGCAGCGCGACGTAGCTGAACAGGCCGATCGTCTTGATGTCGATGCCGGAATCGGCGAGCCGGAGGGTGAAGGTGCCGAGCACGAGCAGGAGCGGCAGGCCGGAGGAGAAGCCGAGCGCCAGCATCTGCGCGACGCGCTTGTCCTCGGTGATGTCCCGCAGGCGCAGCTTGCGCGGCTGCGCTTTCGGGGACGTCTTGGAATCCGCCGCCATCGCGTAAACCTCCCTGGAGCCCCCGCCGGGCGGGAGTTCGTGGACCTCGGACACCGCAAAGGCCCGGCCGCCCGGACCTTCGCGCATCTTTGACATCGACTCCGCAGAAAACATGACGGGCTTGCGGCCGTCAGCCCCACCGCGCCCCTTGCGGGCGGGGCGCGACTTAGGAATCCTCGCTTCCGTATGAGACTGACATGGTTGACGGAAACGTAACCACAGGATCCCGCATCGGGCCTGCTGCGTGCTTGGCCGCACGGAACGGGGGCGGGGCGGGCTCGTTGGAGTCGCGGGGCCGGACGCTGCGGAAAGCGTCGGGTGACTCCGGTTCGCGCGCCGTGCTCGACAGCGGCGCGCCTGTGTCGGCGTAGAGATGACGGGTTTTCCCACAGGAGCGAGCCTGCCCACGGGCGTCACGGTGGAGGTCTTCGCGGCGGCCTTCGAGGCAAGCCCGACGCCCATGGTGGTCACCGACCCGCGGCGGGGCGACAATCCGGTCGTGTGGGCGAACGGGGCCTTCCTGGCGCTCACGGGCTATGGCCGCGAGGAACTCTACGGCCACAATTGCCGCCTGCTGCAAGGCCCCCTCACCGACGAGGCGGTGCTGCAGCGGATGCGGGTGGCGCTCGCCGCCGGCCGGCCGTTCGAGGGCGAATTGCTGAACTACCGCAAGGACGGCACGACGTTCTGGAACGGCATGACGATCAACCCCGTGCGCGACGAGGCCGGGGAGGTGGTGTTCTTCTTCTCGGCCCAGGCCGACATGACCGACAAGCACCGCCTGGAAGTGGCGATGCGCGACGCCAACGACGCGCTGGAGCGCGAGGTCGCCGAGCGCACCGCCGACCTGCGCTCGGCGCTCGAACAGAAGACCGCCCTGCTCCACGAGGTCGATCACCGGGTCAAGAACAACCTCCAGGTCATCTCCTCGCTGATGCTGCTGAAGGCCCGGCGCACACCGGAGGGCGATGCCCGCGACGCGCTCCAGGCCATGGCCGACCGGATCGGCGCCCTCTCCACCGCCCACCGGATGCTCTATTCCGAGGGCGACGTCTCGCGCTTCGATTTCCGGGAATTCACCGCCGACCTCATCGCCGACCTCGCCGCCGGCCTCGACGAGGAGCGTACCCGGATCGAGACCGAGGTCGATTCGCTGGCGCTCTCCGCCGCCATGGCCGCGCCGCTGGCGCTGCTGATCCACGAGCTGGCGACGAACGCCCTGCGCCACGCCTTCCCGGAGGCGCGCCGGGGCCGGGTCGCCATCGAGGCGCGGCGCTGCGCGGCGGGGATGCGTCTCGTCATCGAGGATGACGGTGTCGGCATGGCCTCGGCGCCCGACAATCCCGCCGGCTTCGGCCGGACCCTCGTCGAGATGGTGGTGCGCCAGTTGCGGGGAAACCTCGAATGGTCGGATGCGGGGCCCGGCACCCGGATCGCGATTACGATCCCGCTCACCGAGGCCGACGCGCCGTGACCGGCCCGCTCGTGGACCATCCACTCCGTCTCCGCCGGATACGAGGGGCACGCGGAGGCGTTCCGTCCGCAGCCGATCCGGCGAAGCTCCCCGTTTCGCGGAGAGGAACGAGGATGGGGGAGCCGCGATGGCCGAGGTGAGGGAGGTGTTGGGAGAGGCGCCGGAAGAGACGGCCTTGCGCATCCTCGTCGTCGAGGACGAGGTGCTGATCGCCCTCGAACTGGAATGCCTCCTCGAAGATCTCGGCCATGTCAGCGTCGGCGTGGCCGGCTCCTCGGCGGATGCCATCGCGCTGGGCCGCACCGCCTCCCCGGACGTGGCGCTGGTGGACATCCACCTCGTCGACGGCCCGACCGGGGTGGAGGTGGCGCGCCAGTTGAGTCGCGATCCGCACATCACGGTGGTATTCATGACCGCCAACGCCAAGCGCATCCCGCCGGATTTCGCCGGTGCGCTCGGGGTGATCGTCAAACCCTATTCCGAGCGCGCCGTGGCGGGCGCCCTCGCCTACGTCGCCCAGTGCCGGGCCGGCCGGCCTCCATCCGCCGACGCCCTCGACGGCTTCCATCTCGCCCCGGCCCTGGGCGGCGGGGCCTGGACCGGAGGGGCGCCGTAACGGACGGCCCCCCGCCCCCCTCACGCCTTCGGCACGTTGCGCTCCAGTTCGTCGAGCCACGCCCGGGCGCTGGCATCGGACGGCGCGCGCCAGTCGCCGCGGGGCGAGAGCGAGCCGCCGGCCGAGACTTTCGGGCCGTTGGGCAGCGCCGAGCGCTTGAACTGGCTGAAACGGAAGAACCGGTCGAGGAACACGGCGAGCCAGCGCCGGATCTCCGGCAGATCGTAGGCGACGCGCTTGGCCTGCGGGAAGTCCGGCGGCCAGTCGCCGGCCGCCGCATCGCCCCAGGCATGGAGCGCGAGGAAGGCGATCTTCGACGGCGGGAAGCCGTGGCGCAGGGTGAACCACAGGGAGAAATCCTGGAGCGCGTAGGGGCCGATCTTCCCTTCCGTGCTCTGCGGCCCCTCGCCTTCCGCGGCGGGCACCAGTTCCGGCGAGATCTCGGTGTCGAGCACCGCCCGCAGCGTACGGTTCTCCTCCTCGCCGAACTGGCCGGAGGCGATCACCCAGCGGATCAGGTGCTGGATCAGGGTCTTGGGCACCCCGGCATTGACGCCGTAATGGCTCATCTGGTCGCCGACGCCGTAGGTGCTCCAGCCGAGCGCCAGTTCCGAGAGGTCGCCGGTGCCGATGACGATGCCGCCGTTCTGGTTGGCGAGCCGGAACAGGTAGTCGGTGCGCAGGCCCGCCTGCACGTTCTCGAAGGTGACGTCGTAGACCGCCTCCCCGCGCCCGAACGGGTGGCCCATATCGGCCAGCATCTGCCGGGCGGCGGGGCGGATGTCGATCTCCTCCGACGTGGTGCCGAGCGCCCGCATCAGGGCGTGGGCGTTGGTCTTGGTCTCATCCGACGTGGCGAAGCCCGGCAGGGTGTAGGCCAGGATGTCCTTTCGCGGCAGGCCGAGCCGGTCGAAGGCCTTGGCCACGACGATGAGCGCGTGGGTCGAGTCGAGGCCGCCGGAGACGCCGATCACCGCCCGCTTGGTCCCCGTGGCGGCGAGCCGCTGGGCGAGGCCGGCGACCTGGATGTTGTAGGCCTCGTAGCAATCCTGCGCGAGGCTGGCCGGATCGGAAGGGACGAAGGGGAAGCGCTCGACCCGGCGCTCCAGGCCCAGATCCCCCTGCGGCGGGTCGAGCCGGAAGGACACGGTCCGCCACGGCCGGAGGCCGTGATGGCGGGCGTTGTCGTCGAGGCTGCCGGCCTGGAGCCGCTCCTGCACGATCAGGTCGAGGTCGATATCGGCGAGCGTGACGACCGGGCCTGCGGGAAAGCGCTCGCCCTCGGCCAGCCGCTTGCCGACCTCGTCGATGCTGGTCTGCCCGTCCCAGGACAGGTCGGTGGTGGATTCGCCCATGCCGGCGGCGGCGTAGACGTAGGCGCACAGGCCGCGCATCGAGGCGGCGCGGGTGAGGAGCGCGCGGGAATCGGCCCGGCCCACGGTGATCGGGCTGCCCGACGGGTTGGCGATCACCGTGGCGCCGGCCAGCACCGCCTCCATGCCCGGCGTCTGCGGCACCCAGAGATCCTCGCAGACCTCGATGGCGAGGCGGAAACCGGGCAGGTCGTCGGCGGCGAAGATCAGGTCGGTGCCGAACGGCGCCTCCGCCCCGCCGAGGCGGATCGTCTCGCCCAGGATGCCGGCGCCGGAGGCGAAGTGGCGCTTCTCGTAGAACTCCCGGTAGTTCGGCAGGTAGCTCTTCGGCACGACGCCGAGCAGCCGCCCGCCCCGGATCGCCACGGCGCAATTGTAGAGCCGGTTGCGCCAGCGCAGGGGCGCGCCGACGACGAGCAGCGGCGTCAGCCCGGCGCTCTCGGCGACCAGCCGCGCGACGCCCGCCTCCACCGCGTCGAGCAGGGTCGCCTGCAGCAGCAGGTCCTCGATGGCGTAGGACGAGACGCAGAGTTCGGGAAAGACCGCGAGCGCCGCGCCGGCCCCGTGCGCCTGCCGCGCGAGCCCCAGAATGTCGGCGACATTGGCCGCCGGATCGCCCGGATGGCTGCGCCCGGTGCAGGCGGCGACGCGGGCGAAGCCGTGCCGGTAGAGGGAGCGGAAGTGCTTCGGAGTCGATGTCTCTGGGCTCGGAGTCGTCACCGGGTCTCGCAGCTCACCTGATACGGCAGAAAGTCCTGCCAAGCGCCTCTGCGGACAACCGATTTCGGTCCCGAACCACGGCCGCCCCGGAGGCGGGCCGCCGTTTGCCATCGGATCTCGAAAAAGCACCGCAAAGCGCCAACCGCGTTCGACGATATCCGGTTCGCGCCGCGCTTGCACCGGCCGGGCTGGGGAGCGGGGCTGGGACGGCCTGCCGGAGGGGAGGGCAAGCGTTCGTTAACGACGATCCGCCTACCGTGGGGCTCGAACCGCTCCGCAGGAGCCGGACCTTGTTTCGAGTCATCTCACAGATCATGCGCGCATCGGGACGGCCTCCCCATTCCCATCGTGATCCCTCGCGGCCGAGCCGCGGCGGCGACCGCCTCGACCGGTCGATCGGCGGCATCGCCCATCGGCTGATGAGCCTGCGCTCCAATCTCGCCCGGCGCATCGCCGGTGCCCCGCCGGCCCCGCCGCGGGCGCTGCCGCACGCGCTTCCGCATCCGGCCCTGCCGCATCCGGGCGCCGACGGGTTCGACGCGGGCACGGTCCCGAGCTGGCTGGTGCCGCCGGGGACGATGCTCGGCCGTGCGCCGGCCGGGCAGGAACCGTGGACGTCCGAGCCGTGGGCGCCTGCGGAGGAGGGGCTGTTCGAGATGCCCGCCCCGGTCCATCCCGGCCAGCACGGCGCCACCCAGGGTCTCGTTCATGACGGCCAGCCGGACATGCCGTTCGAGAGCCGCATCGATCCCCGCGCCTCCGGCCCCGGCGTTCTCGTGCGCACCCCGCGCCGCCCGGCGGCGATCGCGCCGGAGACCGGCACGGTCGCGCACGCCCTGCCCGTGTCCCAGCCCGCCCCGGGCGGGTCCTACGGCGTGCCGCAGGCGCCGCTGCCCGAGGCGGTGCGCTTCACCCGCACCCCCGACACCGTTCTGATGGAGCGCCGCCGCCAGGCGCTGGAGGCCGAGCGCGAGGCGCAGGCCCGAGCCCAGGCCCTGCTCGACGCCCAGGCCGCCGCCGAGGCCGCGGCTTTGGAGGCGCAGCGGGCCCGCGAGGCGGCGGAGCACGAGGCCGCCGAGCGCGCGGCGCAGCTCGCCGCCGAGGAGGCCGAGGCCGCCCGGCTGCGCGCCGAGCAGGCCGTCTCGGAGGTGCCGAGCTGGCGCCGCCCGTTCGTGCCGCCGCCGGGCGTGAGCTTCTTCCGCACTCCCGACCGCCGCCCGAAGCCCGTCGTTCCGATGCAAGGGAGTGGGCAAGGGGCTGGGCAAGGGACTGGGCCGGGGGCTGGGCAAGGGGGCATACAAGAGGCCGGCGCCGTGCCGCAGCCCATGCCTGAGCCCGTGATCGAGGCACCGCGGATCGAGGCGCCGCGCGCCGAGGCCGAATCGGCCACGGCCTTCGCCTCGCTGTATGCGCCCTTCATTCCCCCGGTCCCGGCCGAGCCGTCCGACTGGTCGGACGTGCCGGACTGGTCGGCGCTGCACGGCTGGTTCGGCCCGGCCGAGGCGATGGTCGAGGTCGCCGAGACGGTCGCGCCTGCCGCCCCGCGTCCGGTGCTGAACGCCATGGCCGCCCGCGCCGCGATCCGCTCGGCCCGCTCGGCCCTCGCCGAGGCCGCGCCCATCCTCCCCGTCCTGCCGCACGCCGTGGCGCCCGCTCCGGTCGCCGCCGCGGCGCCGGTGCCCTTCGCCGCGCCGCCGGTCGCGGTACAGCCGGCTCCCGCTCCGATCGCGATGGCGCCGCAGATCCCCTCCCCTGCCCCGCAGGCGGCGGCGCCGCTGACGATCGCGGCGCGGCCGGTCCTGCTGCGCACCAAGCCCGGCAGCGAGAGCGAGGAGCCGGCCGCCGAGGTCGTGCCGGCATTCGTCACCGAGACGTTCGAGGAGAGCGCTCAGGAGGCCGCTCCCGAGATCGCCCCGGAGACCGCCTACGCGTTCGAGGAAGGCGCCGCGGAGTCCGTGGCCGCCGTCGAGCCCGCCCCTGAGAACCGTCCGCGGGCGATCCTGCCCGAGCGGCCGATGCTGATCCCCGCCGGCCGCCATCTGGAGGCATCCTTCGTCGGCAACGCCGATTACGAACTGCCCTCGCTCGAACTGCTGGCCGAGCCGCCGGTCGGCGATGGCGAGGAGGTCGATGCGGACGAATTGGAGCAGAACGCCCTCAACCTCCAGCAGACCGTCCAAGACTTCGGCGTGCGCGGCGACATCCTGGCCGTGCGCCCCGGTCCCGTCGTCACCCTCTACGAATTGGAGCCGGCCCCCGGCACCAAGTCCTCCCGCGTCATCGGCCTGTCGGACGACATCGCCCGCTCGATGTCCGCCGTCTCCGCCCGCGTTGCCGTGGTGCCGGGCCGCAACGTGATCGGCATCGAGCTGCCGAACCCGGTGCGCGAGACCGTGTACCTGCGCGAACTCCTGGCCTCGGTCGATTTCGTCGAGACCAAGCACAAGCTCGCCCTGTGCCTCGGCAAGAACATCGGCGGCGAACCGATCATCGCCGATCTGGCCCGCATGCCCCACCTGCTGGTGGCCGGCACCACCGGCTCGGGCAAGTCGGTGGCCATCAACACCATGATCCTGTCGCTGCTCTACCGGCTGAAGCCGGAGGAGTGCCGCCTGATCATGGTCGATCCCAAGATGCTGGAGCTGTCGGTCTACGACGGCATCCCGCACCTGCTCTCCCCCGTCGTCATCGACCCGAAGAAGGCGGTCATCGCCCTCAAATGGGCCGTGCGCGAGATGGAGGAGCGCTACAAGAAGATGTCGAAGATCAGCGTGCGCAACATCGACGGGTACAATGCCCGGATGAAGGAGGCGCGCGAGCGGGGCGAGATCATCACCCGCACGGTCCAGACCGGGTTCGACCGCACCACCGGCGAGGCGGTGTTCGAAGAGCAGGAGATGGACCTCTCGGCGCTCCCCTACATCGTCATCGTGGTCGACGAGATGGCCGACCTGATGATGGTGGCGGGCAAGGACATTGAGGGGGCGATCCAGCGCCTCGCGCAGATGGCGCGTGCGGCGGGCATCCACCTGATCATGGCGACGCAGCGTCCCTCGGTCGATGTGATCACCGGCACGATCAAGGCGAACTTCCCGACCCGGATCTCCTTCCAGGTGACGAGCAAGATCGACTCGCGCACGATCCTGGGCGAGATGGGTGCGGAGCAGTTGCTGGGCCAAGGCGACATGCTGTTCATGGCCGGCGGCGGGCGCACCACCCGCGTGCACGGACCGTTCTGCTCGGATTCCGAGGTCGAGACGGTGGTGGCCCACCTCAAGGCGCAAGGCCGGCCCTCCTATCTGGAGGCGGTCACGGCCGACGACGGCTCCTCCGACCAGCCGGAGAAGCCGGCCAAGGGTTCCCGCGCCGCGGCCAAGGCCGAGAAGGACGACTTCGCCGAGGCCGAGGAGGCCGACGCCCCGGTCTTCGACATCGGCGCCTTCGCGGCGACCGCGGGCGCCGAGGGGGGCGAGCTCTACGAGCAGGCCATCGCCGTGGTCCTGCGCGACCGCAAGGCCTCGACGAGCTACATCCAGCGCCGCCTGCAGATCGGCTACAACCGCGCCGCCTCGATCATGGAGCGGATGGAGATCGAGGGCATCGTCGGGCCGGCCAACCATGCGGGCAAGCGCGAGATCCTGGTCGAGGGTCTCGCGGGCGCCCCGTCCGGCGGCTACGACGACGAGTGATCCAGATCCGGCCCCCGTCGCATATTCGCCACAGGGGCCGGCTCTACCCGCGAACACGACATCCGACGCGCCGCCGTGCCGGTGCGTCCGCCCCCGGGACGACCCGCGCCCCGCGCGCCCGTAAGCTTTCGGAGATGCCCACACGATGACTGGCCGACGCCTCTCCCTCGCCGCCGGTCCGCTGCTCGTCGCCGCGCTGGCGCTCCAGCCTCTCCCGGCGGAGGCCCAGGTCTCGTCCTTCCTCGACGGCCTGTTCGGCCGCAAGGAGGAGCCGGCGCCCCCGCCCCCCGCCCCTGAGCCGGAGGCTGCCCCGGCCCCGGCCAAGAAGGCGGCGCAGAAGCCCGGCAAGGCGACGGACAAGGCGGCGGAGAAGGGCTCGGACAAACCGGCCGAGAAGACCGGCAGCCTCAAGGCGGCGGCCAAGCCCGGCGCGGCGACGCCGGCGACACCTGCGGCGAGTTCCGGCACGCGGGTCGCGGCGGTGGGCGCGCCCAATCTCGGCGCCTCGCTGCAGGACGCCGACCCGGCCACCGTGGTGGCGGCGGCCAATGCCTATTTCAACGGCTTCCAGACGCTGACCGGCGGGTTCATCCAGATCGGCGCCGACGGGCGGCGCATCGGCGGCAAGCTCACACTGGCCAAGCCTGGGCGCCTGCGCTTCGAGTACGACCAGCCCTCCCCGCTCGAAGTCGTGGCCGACGGCACCTCGGTGGCGGTGCGCGACCGCAAGCTCGGCACGCAGGATCTCTACTTCATCTCGCAGACACCGCTGAAATTCCTGCTGCGCGACAAGATCGACCTCGCCCGCGACCTGACCGTGACCGAGGTCACCAACGATCCGGGCGGCGTGCGCATCGCCCTGGAGGACCGCTCGACGCTCGGCGGCACCTCGAAGATCCAGCTCTTCTTCGACGGCGAGCTGAAGACCCTGTCGCAGTGGCGGATCACCGATCCGCAGGGCTACCTCACCACCGTGCAGCTCTCGAACCTGCAGAAGGGCAAGGCGGTCGATGGGTCGCTGTTCTTCATCAATTACGGCCGCTCCGAGGACAAGGCGATGCAGCGGCAGATCGACGGGCAGAATCCCTGAGGCATGGAGCCGGACTGCGGAAGACAACATGGATTGATTTCCGCCCCGAGCCGTCAGATCTCTTCACAGCATCCTATGTTATGGCCGGCAATATTCTTGGAATAACTTCGCGAATACGATTGCCCGAGGGCGCGTTTTAAGGATCCGTTGAGGAAGCGGCGGCCCAATGGAGGGGCCGCCCACGCGGGGTGGTCTTAACGGAACGCTGTCCGGCCGCATGTCCGCCCTCGCCGCCCCGTCGCCTCCGGCCACCCCGTCGTTCGCGGCGGCGCTGGCCGAGATGGCCGTCCCGCTTCTCCTGCTCGACGCCGCCGGCACGATCACCTTCGCCAACGCCTGTGCGGCGGCGCTGCTCGCCTGCCCCGCGCCGGCCGGCCTTCCCCTCCCCGCTCTGCTGGCGGCCTGCGGTGCCGCGGAGCCGGAGGGCGGTATCCTTCCGGAGGCGCTGCGCGCCGCGTGGCCTGTCCGGTCGCGCCTCACCCTCGGCGACCGCCTCGTGGAGGCCGCGCTGGCGCCGCTCTCGTCCGGCGGCTTCGCCCTCACCTTCGAAGACGTGACCGAGCTGCTGCGCGGCGCGGCTCTGGCGCGGCAGGAGCCGCTCACCGGCCTGTGCAACCGCGTCGGCCTGCACGACCGCCTCGACGCGGCGCTGGCCGAAGCGGCTCACTCGGACGCGCCCCTCGCGGTGCTGATGCTCGACCTCGACCGGTTCAAGGCGGTCAACGACACCCTCGGCCACCCGGTCGGCGACGCGCTCCTGCGCAAGGTCGCCGAGCGCCTGCGCAAGGCCACCCGCAGCGGGGACGTCGTGGCGCGGCTCGGCGGCGACGAGTTCGCCATCATCCAAGGCGGCCCCTCCTCCGGCGCCGAGCAGCCGCAGGCGGCCGAAGCCCTGGCGCGCCGCCTCGTCGATCTCGTCGGGCGCACCTACGTCGTCGACGGCCACATGCTCAATGTCGGCGTCAGCGTCGGCGTCGCGCTCAGTCCCGCCGACGGGCGCAACGCCGACGACCTCCTGAAGCATGCCGACCTCGCCCTCTACCGGGCCAAGGCCGAGGGCCGGGGCACCTACCGCTTCTTCGAGCCGGCGATGAACGCGCAGATGCAGGCGCGCCGCAGCCTGGAGATCGACCTGCGCCGGGCGCTCGCCCTCAAGCAGTTCGACCTCGCCTTCCAGCCGCAGATCCAGCTCGAAACGGGGCAGGTCGTGGGCTTCGAGGCGCTGCTGCGCTGGAACCATCCCGAGCGCGGCCCGGTCTCGCCCGCCCTGTTCATTCCGCTGGCCGAGGAGATCGGCCTCATCGTCGGCATCGGCGAATGGGCCCTGCGCACCGCCTGCCGCGAGGCGGCGGGCTGGACGCAGCCCGCCTCGATCGCCGTGAACCTGTCTCCGGTGCAGTTCCGCGGCGGCCGGCTGGTCGAGACCGTGATGCACGTGCTCGCCCAGACCGGCCTCGACCCGGCCCGGCTGGAACTGGAGATCACCGAAGGCGCGCTCTTGGAGAACACGGACAGCGTGCTCGACGTGCTGAACGGCCTGCGCGCGCTGGGCGTGAAAATCTCGATGGACGATTTCGGCACCGGCTACTCGTCCCTGAGCTACCTGCAGAAATTTCCCTTCGACAAGATCAAGATCGACCAATCCTTCGTCCGCGGCATGGAAGGCAATGCCGAGTGCGGGGCGATCGTGCGGGCCATCGCCCGGCTCGGCGCCAGCCTCGGCATGCGCACCACCGCGGAAGGGGTCGAGACCGCGACGCAGCTCGACGCCATCCGCGCCGAGGGCTGCACCGAGGTCCAGGGCTACCTGACCGGGCGTCCGATGCCCGCCGCCCAGGCCGCCGCCCTGCTCATTCCCTCCCCCGCCGCCCTTCCCGCCGACGCCGCCTGACGCGCCAGGAGTTTTCCGTGAGCCAGCCCGTGCCGACCCAAGATTCGGGAAACCAAGCCTCGCCGAACAAAGATCTGCGCCGCCTCGTCTATTACAGCCGCAACCGGGTCACCGGCGCGCCCGCGGCGATGGACGAGACGATCCGCGGCATCCTCGCCGCGAGCCGCACCAACAACGCCCGCGTCGGCGTCACCGGGGCGCTGATGTTCAACGCCGGCTGCTTCGCGCAGGTGCTAGAGGGTCCGGGGGCGGAGGTGGAGACCACCTTCGAGCGCATCCAGCAGGACGAGCGCCACGGCGAGGTCTCGCTGCTCGCCTTCGAGGCGGTGGAGAGCCGGCTCTTCACCGACTGGTCGATGGCCTATGTGGGCGCCTCGCCGACGGATGCGGCCCGCTACGGCGACATGGCCGGCGAGAGCGGCTTCGATCTCTCCCGGATGACGGGCGACCGGCTCTGCGCCGTGCTGCACGGCCTCGCCCTGGAGGAGGAGGCCGCCGCGGCGTGACGGTTTTACGAGGCGCGCGGGTTGGGCTAACGGGGCGGCATCCCTCGCCCCGCTTCGCAGGCTTCTCCCGTTGCGCCTCACCGTCACGACCTGGAACATCAACTCGGTGCGCCTGCGCATCGAGTCCGTGCTGCGCTTCCTGCGCGAAGAACAGCCCGACGTGCTCTGCCTGCAGGAGACCAAGTGCCCGGACGAGCTGTTCCCGCTCAAGGCGTTCAAGGGCTCGGGCTACGAGAACATCGTCTTCGCCGGGCAGAAGGGCTATAACGGCGTCGCGATCGTCTCGCGCTTTCCCCTGCTCACCCGCGACGTGATGCGCTTCTGCGAGCGGGCGGATGCGCGCCACATCTCGGCGGTGCTCGGGCCCGAGGCGGGGCCGGCGGCGGGGATCGTGCTGCACGACTTCTACGTGCCGGCTGGCGGCGACGTGCCCCACCGCGACCTCAACCCGAAATTCGCGCACAAGCTCGACTTCCTGTCCGAGCTGCGCGCCTGGGGCGGGCGGCGCGTCTCCGGTCCGGCGATCCTGGTGGGCGACCTCAACGTCGCGCCGCTGGAGCACGACGTCTGGTCGCACAAGCAGCTCCTCGACGTGGTGAGCCACACCCCCGTCGAGACCGAGGCGCTGGAGACCCTGCGCGGCGAGGCCGGCTGGATCGACGCGGCCCGGCTCCTCACCCCGGAGCCCGAGAAGATCTACACGTGGTGGAGCTACCGCTCGCCGAACTGGGAGCTGGCCAACAAGGGCCGGCGGCTCGACCATGCCTGGGTCTCGCCGGACCTCGCCGGCACGGTGCGCAAGGTCGCGGTGTTCCGCGCGGCGCGCGGCTGGGAGAAGCCGTCCGACCACGTGCCGGTCACGCTGTCGCTGGAACTCTAGCCGGGGAACGCGGACGCCCCTCCGGGCATTTGGCCTCCAACGGAACCGTCACATGGAGTCCCACCGGATGCGCTCGATCCTGCGCCAGATCCTCGTCGTCTTCCTGCTGCCCAAGGCCATCTCGTACCTGCGTCGCCGCTACGGCGGCGGCCGCGCCGCGGGTCATCACCGCTCGTACTAAGATCCGGGATTCCAAAGGGATCATCCCTTTGGCGGGGCGCCGGGGTGGAACCCCGGCTTCCCGTCAACCAGGGCTCCGCCCTGGACCTGCGAAAGGACTTGTCCTTTCGAAACCTGAATTGGCCGCCACGCGCCGGCGGCTGTAGCCGAACCAGATCGCCAGCCCAAGGCCGAGCCAGGCTAGCAGCCGCAGCCACGTATCGCCGGGTAGGCTCACCATCAGGGCGAGGCAGGCGAGGATCCCGAGCACCGGGACGACCGGACCACCGGGCACCCTGAAAGGCCGCGCCCGCTCCGGCTCCGTCCGGCGCAGGATCAGCACGCTGGCACAGACGAGAATGAAGGCGAACAGCGTGCCGATGCTGACGAGTTCGCCCAGGACATCGATCGGCACCAGCGCCGCGACCGCGGCGGTCGCCAGCCCGATCAGCCCCTGCGCGACGAACGGCGTCCGGCTCCGTGCGCCGATGCGCGAGAAGACATCCGGCAGCATGCGGTCGCGGGCCATGGCGTAGCAGATCCGCGCCTGCCCATAGAGCGCGGTCAGCGCCGCCGTGGTGAGCCCGATCAGGGCCCCCAGCTTGATCGCCGCCGAGAAACCGGTGAGCCCCGTCACCGCCATCGCCTTGGCGATCGGATCGGCCACGTCGAGCTCGCGATAGGGCACGAGGCCGGTGAGCACGGCGGCCACCGCCACGTAGAGCGCCGCGGTGACGAGGAGCGAGCCGAGCAGGCCCACCGGCGCGTCCCGCTGCGGGTTGCGGGTCTCGCCGGCGGCGGTCGAGATCGTCTCGAAGCCGACATAGGCGAAGAACACGACGCCTGCCCCGCGGAAGACCCCACTCCAGCCGAAGGCGCCGAACGCGCCCTCGTTCGCCGGCACCAGCGGGTGCCAGAGGTCAGGCCGCAGATGCAGGGCGCCGAGACCGAGGAAGGCGAGGATGATCGCCACCTTCAGCACCACCAGCACGGCATTGGTATGGGCGGCGCCGCGGTTGTCGCGCATCAGCAGCGCGGTGAGCGCCAGCGTGACGAGGGCCGCCGGCAGGTTCACGAGACCGCCCTCCGCCGGCGCCGCGGCGAGGGCGGCCGGCAGCCGGAAACCGGCATCGGCCATGAGGCTCTGCGCGTAGCCCGACCAGCCGACCGCGATGGTCGCCGCGGCCATGGCGAATTCGAGCACCAGATCCCAGCCGATGATCCAGGCCGGCAGGGCGCCGAGCGTCGTGTAGGTGTAGGAATAGGTCGAGCCGGCCACGGGGATCATCGCGGCGAGTTCCGCGTAGCAGAGCGCCACCAGCCCGCTCGCCACCGCACCGAGCACGAAGGAGAGCATCAAGCCCGGCCCGGCGAAGTGGGCCGCCGCCGTGCCGGTGAGCACGAAGATGCCCGCCCCCACCGTCGCCCCGACGCCGATGCAGACGAGGCTGAACGCCGAGAGGTTCTTGGCCAGCGTCGGCCCGCCCGCAGCGGCCTCGTCGGCGACGAGGGCGGCGATGGGCTTGCGGGCGCCGAGGGCGGGATGGGGCATGAGGTCTCGCGGGCCTTGGAGCGGATCGCGTCCGGCAACGCGAAATCCACGCCGGTTGTGAGGCACGCGGAAGCGGATGTCGCCGGGGCGGCGGCGGCACTGGCACTTCCCGGGATTTCGTGTATGGTCCGCGCCGCCTCGACCCGGCTGACGGGCGGGGCTTGTGCCGCTTGCGGCTGACCGTGCTGGACGACATCCCGGCACCGGCCCGACCGCGAGTATTTCAAAGGCGCCCTTCCCCTCCCGTGGGCGGCGCCTCCGACCCAAACCTCATCTGAAAGGCCTGCGATGTCGATCACGGCAGAGCGCAAGACCGCGCTCATCAAGGAATACGCCAAGGGCAACAAGGACACCGGCTCGCCGGAGGTCCAGATCGCCATCCTCACCGAGCGGATCACCAACCTGACCGCCCACTTCAAGACCCACGGCAAGGACAACCACTCCCGCCGCGGCCTCCTGAAGCTGGTGTCGCAGCGCCGCTCGCTGCTCGACTACCTGAAGCGCAAGGAAGAGGCGCGCTACCGCACCCTCATCGAGCGCCTCGGCATCCGCCGCTAAGGCCATCCACGCGGTCCTTCGGGGCCGCGTTTTCACACGTGCTCTCAGCCGAAGTGGAGACCGGTTCGGCGCCAAGAGAGCACGGCACACCAAGAAGGATTGTCCGGGCATGGGGCCCGGCCGATCCGCACCGGGCGGCTTGAAGGCAAAGGGCGCCAGGGCAGGATCGCGAGACGCTTCCGTTCACGCTGGAGCGTCTCGCCGTCTTGCCTCTGGCGGCGCCGGGTTCGCCCGACCCGCATGTTCGAAGGCAGAAGACACACATGTTCGACGTACAACGTGAAGAGCTGATCTGGGGCGACCGCAAGCTCGTCCTCGAGACCGGCAAGACCGCCCGCCAGGCGGACGGCGCCGTGGTCGCCACCTACGGCGAGACCACCGTGCTGGCCACCGTGGTCGCGGCCAAGGAGCCCAAGGCCGGCATCGACTTCATGCCGCTGACCGTGAACTACCAGGAGCGCGCCTACGCCGCCGGCCGCATCCCGGGCGGCTACTTCAAGCGCGAGGGCCGTCCCTCCGAGAAGGAGACCCTGGTCTCCCGCCTGATCGACCGTCCGATCCGTCCGCTCTTCGTCGAGGGCTGGCGCAACGACACCCAGGTCGTCGTCACCGTCCTTTCGCACGATCTCGAGAACGATCCCGACATCGTCTCGATGGTGGCGGCCTCCGCCGCGCTGACGCTGTCCGGCGTGCCGTTCATGGGCCCGATCGGCGCGGCCCGCGTCGGCTACCTCAACGGCGGCTACAAGCTGAACCCGCTGGTGACCGAGGTCGCCGAGTCCACCCTCGACCTCGTCGTCGCCGGCACCCAGGATGCCGTGCTGATGGTCGAGTCCGAGGCCAAGGAACTCTCCGAGGACGTGATGCTCGGGGCCGTGATGTTCGGCCACAAGCACTTCCAGCCCGTCATCGAGGCGATCATCCGGCTGGCCGAGAAGGCCGCCAAGGAGCCGCGCGACTTCTCCCCACCGGAGAACGCCGACGTCGAGAAGGCCGTCCTCGACATCTGCGAGTCGGAGCTGCGCGACGCCTACAAGATCACGGTCAAGCAGGACCGCTACAAGGCCGTCGACGCCGTGAAGGCGAAGGTGGTCGCCGCCCTCTGCCCGGCCGAGGGCGAGCAGAAGTTCAGCCCTGAGAAGGTCAAGGCCGCCTTCAAGGAGGCGCAGTCGAAGGTGGTCCGCTGGAACATCCTCGACACCGGCTCGCGCATCGACGGCCGCGACGTGAAGACCGTCCGTCCGATCGTCTCGGAAGTCGGCGTGCTGCCGCGGGCCCACGGCTCGTCGCTGTTCACCCGCGGCGAGACCCAGGCCCTGGTCGTGGCCACGCTGGGCACCGGCGAGGACGAGCAGTTCATCGACGCGCTCGAAGGGACGTACAAGGAGCGCTTCCTGCTCCACTACAACTTCCCTCCCTACTCCGTCGGCGAGACCGGCCGCATGGGTTCGCCCGGCCGCCGCGAGATCGGCCACGGCAAGCTCGCCTGGCGCGCGATCCGGCCCGTGCTGCCGCCCGCCCACGAGTTCCCGTACACGATCCGCGTGGTCTCCGAGATCACCGAGTCGAACGGCTCCTCCTCCATGGCCTCGGTCTGCGGCGGCTCGCTGTCGCTGATGGATGCGGGCGTGCCCCTGCGTCGTCCGGTGGCCGGCATCGCCATGGGCCTCATCCTCGAGGGTGAGCGCTTCGCGGTGCTGTCCGACATCCTCGGCGACGAGGATCACCTCGGCGACATGGACTTCAAGGTGGCCGGCACGGACGAGGGCATCACCTCGCTCCAGATGGACATCAAGATCGCCGGCATCACCGAGGAGATCATGCGCGTCGCCCTCGCCCAGGCGAAGGACGGCCGTGCCCACATCCTCGGCGAGATGGCCCAGGCCCTGACCGCGGCCCGTCCCGAGCTCGGCGAGTACGCGCCGCGCATCGAGACGATGCAGATCCCCACCGACAAGATCCGCGACGTGATCGGCACCGGCGGCAAGATCATCCGCGAGATCGTCGAGAAGACCGGTGCCAAGATCAACATCGAGGATACCGGCGTCGTGAAGATCGCCTCCTCCGACGGCAAGGCGATCAAGGCGGCCTATAACTGGATCCGCTCCATCGTCGCCGAGCCCGAGGCCGGCACGATCTACGACGGCACGATCGTCAAGATCATGGAGTTCGGCGCCTTCGTGAACTTCTTCGGCGCCAAGGACGGCCTCGTCCACATCTCCGAGCTGGCGCCGCAGCGCGTCGCCAAGGTCGGCGACGTCGTCAAGGAAGGCCAGAAGGTCAAGGTGAAGTTCCTGGGCGCCGACGAGCGCGGCAAGATCCGCCTCTCGATGAAGGTCGTCGATCAGGAGACCGGCGAGGACATCACCGAGAAGCTGAAGGCCGAGCGCGCGGAGCGCGGCGAGCCGGAGCGCGAGGAGCGCAGCGACCGGGGTGATCGCGGCGACCGCGGCCCGCGCCGCGACCGCGGCGAGCGCCGCCGGGAGTCGTCGGGCGAGTAAGCCCTCCCTCACCTCTCCATCGCGTACTTGGAAGAGCGCGGTCCCTCCGGGGGCCGCGCTCTTTGCTTATGGACCGAAGCTTGTGGCCGAGTGGTTTGCACGGCACCCGGCCGCGCCGACGACTTGCGCAAAAGATTTGCTGCGTTCGATGCTGCTCGGCTCCGCCGCCTGTACAAGCATCGCACCGGTTTTAATCCAATCCATTCAGGCGCAAGTCACCGAAATCAACACCGGCCTGCCGACGGCTCAAGCGGTCCATCCGCTCGCCGCGTCCCCCTCGGTCGGTGGCATCACCCTCGACATGATCAGCCTCGCCGGTTCCGGGCTCGGGCGCGGCGTCGTGGTCGACAGTTCGGGCTCGCAGGTCGGCTATGTCGCCCAGCGCCTGCGCTCCGCCACCAAGACCGACACGCCCTTGATCGACACGCCGCAGGCGATCTCGGTGGTGACGGAAGCGCAGATCCGCGACCAGAACGTCCAGTCGATCGGCGAGGCTTTGCGCTACGTTCCCGGCGTTGCCATCGCCCAGGGCGAGGGCCACCGCGACGCGATCCTGATCCGCGGCCAGCGCACGACGGCCGATTTCTTCGTCAACGGCATCCGCGACGACGCGCGCAACTACCGCGACCTCTACAACACCCAGCGCATCGAGGTGCTCAAAGGCCCCAACGCGATGACCTTCGGCCGCGGCGGCGGCGTGGTCAACCGCGTGCTCAAGGAAGCCGACGGGCTACCTCTATCAGGACGCCAGCTTCGCATCGTCGGACAACGCGGTGCGCCTGCCGAGCTTCTCGCGGTTCGATGCCGGCGTGTTCTACGAATTCAGCGAAACCATGCGCGCTCAGGTCAACATCGAGAACCTGTTCGACCGGCGCTCCATCATCTCCGCGCACAACAACAACAACAACATCCTGCCCGGCGCGCCCCGGACCGTGCGCTTCCAGCTGATCGCCCGGTTCTGACCCCCGGGACCTCGCCATCTTGAGCCTTCCGGGGGAGTCGCGCAGAACGCGCTGTACGATCCCGGGAGGCCCATGATGTCCGACGATCTCGTCTTCTACACCCACCCGATGTCCCGCGGCCGGATCGTCCGCTGGATGCTGGAGGAGGTCGGCGCGCCCTACCGCACCGAGATCCTCGGCTACGGCGCCTCCATGAAGGCGCCGGCCTACCGGGCGATCAATCCGATGGGGAAGGTGCCGGCGCTGCGCCACGGCGGCACGGTCGTGACCGAGTGCCCGGCGATCCTCGCCTATCTCGCCGACGCCTTCCCGCAGGCCGGGCTCGCCCCGGCGCCGGATCACCGCGACCGCGGCCCCTATTACCGCTGGCTGTTCTTCTGCGCCGGCCCGCTCGAAGCGGCGGTGACGAACGGCGTGCTCAAGGTAGCCGTGCCCGACGATCCGCGGATGCAGGGCATGGTCGGCTACGGCAGCCTGGAGGCGGCGCTCGACACCCTCGAAGGCGCGGTCTCCGGGGTTGCGTTCGTGGCGGGCGACCGCTTCAGCGCCGCCGACCTCTACGTCGCCTCGCATCTCGGCTGGGGGATGCAGTTCGGCACGATCCCGAAGCGCCCGGCCTTCGAGGCCTATGCCGGGCGCCACCTCGCCCGGGAGGCCGCCGTGCGGGCGCGGGCGATCGATGACGGGCTGCTCGCCGAAGCCGGACAAGCCTCGTAAGCCGCCTCGCGACGGAACGGCCCTGCCCGCTCCGCGTTCGCCCCGCGAGCGCCAAGAGGAGCTGATCCACCGTGAACGAGATGATCGAAGACATTTTTTCGGGCGAGCCGAACCTGAGCATGACCGAGCGGGCGGTCTCCGTCGCGCTGGGGCTCGGCATCGCCGCCGCGGCGGCCCAACCCCGGCCGAACAAGCTCCTGAGCCTCGCCGCCCTGGTGGTCGGCGTCGGGCTGGCCGTGCGCGGCGCCACCGGCCACTGCGCCGTCAAGGCCGTCACCGCGGGCGGACGCGACCTGACCGGTTGATCGCCTCCGCAGATCCGGACCGGCCGGCGGTCTCTTCGCTTCATCGCCGCCCGGTCCGACCCCCCGCAACGAAAAAAGGGGCGCTCCCGAGGAGCGCCCCTTTTGACTGTCGCCGTGGGCCGGATGTCAGAGCGAGCGGCTGCTGGTGCGGCCGGCGATGAAGCCGTAGATCGCGAGCACGACGCAGGCGCCGACGATCGAGCCGATGAAGCGGGCCCCCTCGTTGGGTCCGTACCAGCCGACCGCCTGACCGATGAAGGTCGCGACGAAGGCGCCGACGATGCCGAGGATCGTCGTCATGATGAAGCCGGCGGGCTCCTTGTCGCCGGGCATGATGAACTTGGCGATGACGCCGGCTACGAAGCCGATGATGATGGTCCAGAGAATTTCCATGTCGTTCCAACCCCGAAAAGCGTCTTCGATCTGAAGTTCCGGCCGGAAGACTTGGCCGTATTCGCAGGGCAAACGCACGAGCCACGATGCCGGTTGCCTCGGGAAATGCGCGAGCGGCCAAAAAATCGGGGTGTGCCGCCCCGGCCCGATCTCCGGTCCGGTGCCGCTTCCTCCGGCGCGGCGCACGAACCTCTTTACGGGCAACCGCTCGGGACGGCAGAAGGGTCCGCCTCCTTCACGAACCGAGACCGGCGACCACGACCATGACCATCGAACGCTACGAAACCGGCCCGCGCATGTCCCAGGCGGTCGCCCACGGCGACCTCGTCTTCCTGGCGGGCCAAGTGGCCGCCGACGTGGTCGGCACCGGCGTCACCGCGCAGACCCAGCAGATCCTGGAGCAGATCGACCGGCTGCTCATGGCGGCCGGCAGCGACAAGTCCCGCATCCTGTCGGCGACGATCTACCTCGCCGACATCGCCGGCTTCGCCGAGATGAACGCCGCCTGGGACGCCTGGGTCGACAAGAACAACCCGCCGGCCCGCGCCACCGTCGAGGCGCGGCTCGTCGCCCCCGAATACCGCGTCGAGATCGCCGTCACCGCGGTGCGGGGCAAATCGTGATCCGGCGGCGCCTGCTGGGAGGGCTCGCCGCCCTCCCCCTCCTCCTCGCCGCGACCGTTGGGGTGCGGGCCGAGGAGCGGGTCGTCAACATCTACAACTGGTCGGATTACATCGACCCGAAGGTGCTCGACGACTTCACCAAGGAGACGGGGATCAAGGTCGTCTACGACACCTACGACAACAACGAGATCCTCGAGACGAAGCTGCTCGCCGGCAAGTCCGGCTACGACGTCGTCGTGCCCTCCGGCCCGTTCCTGCAGCGCCTGATCCGGGCCGGGATCTTCCTGCCCCTCGACAAGGCGAAGATCCCGAATCTCAAGCACGCCTGGCCCGAGATCACCGGCCGGCTCCAGGCCTACGATCCCGGCAACACCTACGCCGTCGATTACATGTGGGGCACGACCGGCATCGGCGTGAACCTGGGCGCCGTGCGCGAGCGACTGGGGGCGAACGCGGCGCTGAACAGCTGGAGCCTCGTGCTCAATCCGAGTTCGATGGCCAAGCTCAAGGATTGCGGCGTCATGCTCCTCGATTCCCCCGAGGATCTGATCCCGTCGATTCTGCCGTTCTACGGCTACAAGGCGGATTCGAAGCGCTGGGACGACATCACCACCGTCACCGACGCGCTCTACAAGGTCCGCGGTTCGATCCGAAAATTCCACTCCTCGGAATACATCAATGGTCTTGCCAACGGCGATATCTGCCTCGCGGTCGGCTATTCCGGCGACGTGATGCAGGCGAAGAAGCGCGCCGAGGAATCGAAGAACGGGGTCGAGATCGCCTACTTCATCCCGAAGGAGGGCACGCTGATGTGGTTCGACACCTTCGCGATCCCGAAGGATGCCGCCCACCCGGCCGAGGCCCACGCCTTCATCGACTACATGATGCGCCCCGAAGTGGCGGCGGCCAACACCAACTTCGTGGCTTACGCCAACGGCAACCTCGCCTCGCAGAAATTCGTGAAGCCGGAGATTCTCAACAATCCCGGCATCTACCCGGACGCGGCGACGATGCAGCGGCTCTCGGTCAACACCGCCTGGAACGACTCGACCCAGCGCTTCGTCACCCGGGCATGGACACGGGTGCGCACGGGGCGCTGATCCTGTTCGGCGGGTTTCGAACGCAACACCCTCGGCGGGGATGACCCTCCACCATCGCGATACCCAACGGCTGCAGCGGCGTGGTGCGGCCCGCCACGGAGTCCGGGTTCGCTGATCAGCGAACCCGGAATGACGGCGGTGAGGGGATGGGTTCGAAGCCCTGCGGTGCTGGGGGCGTCGCGGTGGCGCCGGAAGACGTTCTCGGATCGGACACGAAAAAGGGCGGCCTCTCGGCCGCCCTTTTTCCGTTTCGAGCGTCTGCTCCCGCCCGCCTTACTCGGCCGCGGCCGGGGGCAGTTCGCTGAGTTCGGCGGCGTTGGCCGCGTTCTCGGCGGAGCGCTGCTGCAGGATCAGGCTGTCGCGGCGGCGCGCGATGGAACGGATGTCCGCCGCGAGCGAGCCGGTGCCGGCCGGGATGAGCGAGCCGACGATGACGTTCTCCTTCAGGCCCTCCAGGGTGTCGACCTTGCCGTTGACCGCCGCCTCGGTGAGGACGCGGGTGGTCTCCTGGAACGAGGCCGCCGAGATGAACGACTTCGTCTGCAGCGACGCCTTGGTGATGCCGAGCAGGACCGGAACGCCCTGGATCGGCTTCTTGCCCTCGGCGAGCAGCTTCTCGTTGTACTCGGCCAGCTCCGTCCGGTCGATCTGGTCGCCCGTCAGGATGTCGGAGTCGCCGCCGTCGGTGATCTCCACCTTCTGCAGCATCTGCCGGACGATCACCTCGATGTGCTTGTCGTTGATCGACACGCCCTGGAGCCGGTAGACCTCCTGGATCTCGTTGACGAGGTAGGCGGCCAGCTCCTCCACGCCCTTGATCGCCAGGATGTCGTGCGGCGCCGGGTTGCCGTCGACGATGTAGTCGCCGAGTTCCACCACGTCCCCGTCCTGCAAGTGGATGTGCTTGCCCTTAGGGATCAGGTACTCGACCGCCTCCGAACCGTCATGCGGCGTCAGCGTCAGGCGACGCTTGTTCTTGTAGTCGCGGCCGAACTGAATCGTGCCCGACTTCTCGGCGATGATCGCCGCGTCCTTCGGACGACGCGCCTCGAACAGCTCCGCCACCCGCGGCAGACCGCCGGTGATGTCGCGGGTCTTGGCAGACTCCGTCGAGACGCGGGCCAGCACGTCGCCGGCCTTCACCTTCGCTCCCGGATCGAGACCGATGATGGCATCGACCGGCAGGAAGTAGCGGGCATCGGAGCCGCGGGCGAGCTTCACCGGCTTGCCGTCCTGATCCAGCACGAGCATGGCCGGCTTCAGGTCGGAGGTGCGGGCCGAGCCGCGCCAGTCGATGACGACGCGCTTGGCGATGCCGGTCGACTCGTCGGTGGTCTCCGTGATGGACTGGCCATCGTAGAGATCCTCGTAGCCGACGATGCCATCCACCTCGGCGACGATCGGACGGGTGTAGGGATCCCACTCGGCGATCCGCTGCCCGCGCTTGATCGTGTCGCCCTCGTCCACGCGAACCTTGGCGCCGTACTGCAGACGGTGGACCGCCCGCTCGGTGCCGTCCGGCCCGACGATCACCACGGCGACCGAGCGGCCGGTGGCGATGAGATCGCCGTCCGAGTTCTTGGCGAGCGACCGGTTGCGGATCTTGATCGTGCCTTCGAAGCTCGACTCGATGAAGGACGAATCCGCGATCTGCGCCGCGCCGCCGATGTGGAAGGTGCGCATGGTGAGCTGAGTGCCCGGCTCGCCGATCGACTGCGCCGCGATGACGCCGACGGCCTCGCCCATGTTGACGGGCGTGCCGCGGGCGAGGTCGCGCCCGTAGCAGGTGGCGCAGACGCCGCTCTTGGTCTGGCAGACCAGCACCGAGCGGATCTTCACCTCCTGGATGCCGGCGGCGTTGATCGCCGGCAGGTGGCGCTCCTCGATCGTCTCGCCGGTCTTGACGATGACGGTGCCGTCCTGGGCCACCAGATCCTCGGCCGTGGCACGGCCCAGGATGCGGATGGCGAGCGGGGCGACGACCTGGCCGGCATCGATGATGGCGCGCATCTTGATGCCGTTGGTGGTGCCGCAATCCGTCTCGCGGATGACGGCATCCTGCGCCACGTCGACGAGGCGGCGGGTCAGGTAGCCCGAGTTCGCGGTCTTCAGCGCCGTGTCCGCGAGGCCCTTACGGGCGCCGTGGGTGGAGTTGAAGTATTCGAGAACGTCGAGGCCTTCCTTGAAGTTCGAGATGATCGGGGTTTCGATGATCTCGCCCGAGGGCTTGGCCATGAGACCGCGCATCGCCGCGAGCTGCTTCATCTGCGCGGGCGAACCACGGGCGCCCGAGTGGCTCATCATGTAGATCGAGTTGACCTGCTTGTCGGCCCCCTTGTCGTCCTTCTGGACGGCGGAGATCCGGCCCATCATCTCGGCGGCGAGCTTGTCCGAGCACTTGGCCCAGGCATCGACGACCTTGTTGTACTTCTCGCCCTGGGTGATCAGGCCGTCGTTGTACTGCTGCTCGTAATCCTTCACGAGCGCGCGGGTGTCGTCGACGATCGACCACTTGTTCTCCGGCACGACCATGTCGTCCTTGCCGAACGAGATGCCGGCGCGGAAGGCGTGGCTGAAGCCAAGCGCCATGATGCGGTCGCAGAAGATCACCGACTCCTTCTGACCGCAGTGGCGGTAGACGGTGTCGATCATCGCCGAGATTTCCTTCTTGGTCATCAGCTTGTTGACGACGTCGAAGGGCACCTTCGGGTGCAGCGGCAGCACGCCGGACAGGATCACGCGGCCGGGCGTCGTGTCGTAGATCTTCGACACCGGCTCGCCGTCCGGCCCGAGGCCGCGCCAGCGCCACTTGATCTTCGAGTGCAGCGACACGGTCTTGGCCGCGAGCGCGTGCTCGAGCTGACCAATATCGCCGAACACGCCCTGCATCGGGTTGTTCTTGTCGTCGGCCTTATGCTCGCCGACCGCGCCGTCGGCGACGATCGAGAGGTAGTAGAGGCCGAGAACGATGTCCTGCGACGGCACGATGATCGGCTGACCGTTGGCCGGGTGCAGGATGTTGTTGGTCGACATCATCAGGACGCGCGCTTCCAGCTGAGCCTCGAGGCTCAGGGGGACGTGCACGGCCATCTGGTCGCCGTCGAAGTCGGCGTTGAACGCGGCGCAGACCAGCGGGTGGAGCTGGATCGCCTTGCCCTCGATCAGCTTCGGCTCGAACGCCTGGATGCCCAGCCGGTGCAGCGTCGGCGCGCGGTTCAGCATCACCGGATGCTCGCGGATCACCTCATCGAGGATGTCCCAAACCTCCGGCTTCTCCTTCTCGACGAGCTTCTTGGCCTGCTTGACGGTGGCCGAGAAACCCTTGGCGTCGAGGCGCGCGTAGATGAACGGCTTGAACAGCTCGAGCGCCATCTTCTTCGGCAGGCCGCACTGGTGCAGCTTCAGCTCCGGGCCGACCACGATGACCGAGCGGCCCGAGTAGTCGACGCGCTTGCCGAGCAGGTTCTGGCGGAAGCGGCCCTGCTTGCCCTTCAGCATGTCGGCGAGCGACTTCAGCGGGCGCTTGTTGGCGCCCGTGATGACGCGGCCGCGGCGGCCGTTGTCGAACAGCGCATCCACCGCCTCCTGAAGCATGCGCTTCTCATTGCGGATGATGATGTCCGGCGCGCGCAGCTCGATCAGCCGCTTGAGGCGGTTGTTGCGGTTGATGACGCGGCGATAGAGGTCGTTGAGATCGGACGTGGCGAAGCGGCCGCCGTCCAGCGGGACCAGCGGGCGCAGGTCCGGCGGGATGACGGGCACGACCGTCAGGATCATCCACTCGGGCTTGTTGCCCGAGAGCTGGAACGCCTCGATGATCTTGAGGCGCTTCATCAGCTTCTTGGGCTTCAGCTCGGAGGTCGTCGTCGCGATCTCCTCCTTGAGCGCGGTCGCGATGCCCTCAAGGTCGAGCTCCTGGAGGATGCGCCGGATCGCCTCGGCGCCGATCATCGCCGTGAAGCTGTCCTCGCCGTACTCCTCCTGCGCGCGCAGGTACTCCTCCTCCGACAGGAGCTGACGCTCCTTCAGGGGGGTGAGGCCCGGCTCGATGACGACGTAGGATTCGAAATACAGGATCCGCTCAAGATCCTTGAGCGCCATGTCGAGCAGGAGGCCGATGCGCGAGGGCAGCGACTTCAGGAACCAGATATGCGCGACGGGAGCGGCCAGCTCGATATGGCCCATGCGGTCGCGCCGCACGCGCGCGAGGGTGACCTCGACGCCGCACTTCTCGCAGATGACGCCCTTGTACTTCATGCGCTTGTACTTGCCGCACAAGCACTCGTAGTCCTTGATCGGCCCGAAGATGCGCGCGCAGAACAAGCCGTCGCGCTCGGGCTTGAAGGTGCGGTAGTTGATCGTCTCCGGCTTCTTGATCTCGCCGTAGGACCACGACAGGATTTTTTCGGGCGACGAGATCGAGATCTTGATCTGGTCGAAGCTCTGCGGCTGGGCCTGCTGATTGAAAAGGTTCATGACCTCTTGGTTCATGATCCGCTCCTTGCTCGCCGGCTGCCCCGCGCCTGGGCAGTCACGGCTTGATCCTCATGGCGCCGCGCTCGTCCGGAGCGCCGCTGGCCGTCGTCATGTTCGGAAGGCCCCGCCCCTTCCCGCTCGACCGCAGCGGCGCCTCGGGAGAAGCGCCGCCGCGGGAGGTGAACCCGGTCGTTACTCGGCCGCGTCGGCCGGCGGTTCGATCTGGTCGTTGGCCGCCTGCTGCTTGGAGTTCGTCAGCTCGACGTTGAGGCCGAGCGAGCGCATCTCCTTGACGAGCACGTTGAAGGATTCGGGGATGCCGGCCTCGAAGGTGTCGTCGCCGCGGACGATCGCCTCGTAGACCTTGGTGCGGCCGGCCACGTCGTCCGACTTCACCGTCAGCATCTCCTGCAGCGTGTAGGCCGCGCCGTAGGCCTCCAGCGCCCAGACCTCCATCTCACCGAAGCGCTGGCCGCCGAACTGCGCCTTGCCGCCCAGCGGCTGCTGGGTGACGAGCGAGTACGGGCCGATCGAGCGCGCGTGGATCTTGTCGTCCACGAGGTGGTGCAGCTTCAGCATGTAGATGTAGCCCATGGTGACCTTGCGGTCGAAGGGCTCGCCGGTCCGCCCGTCGTAGAGCGTCGACTGCGCCGAGCGGTCGAGCCCGGCCATCTCCAGCATCGTCTCGATGTCGGCTTCCTTGGCGCCGTTGAACACCGGCGTCGCCATCGGCACGCCGCGGCGCACGTTGTTGCCGGCTTCCGCCAGAGCCTCGTCGGAGAGACCCTCCAGCTCGGACGGCGAGTAGATCGCTTCCATCTCGGCCCGCAGCGGCGCGATGTCCTGGTTCTTCAGGTAGGCATCGACCGCCTTGGAGACCTTGCGACCCAAGCCCGCAGCCGCCCAGCCGAGGTGGGTCTCGAGGATCTGGCCGACGTTCATGCGGCTGGGGACGCCCAGCGGGTTGAGCACGATGTCGGCATGCGTGCCGTCCTCGAGGAACGGCATGTCCTCGATCGGCACGATGCGCGACACGACACCCTTGTTGCCGTGGCGGCCGGCCATCTTGTCGCCGGGCTGGATCTTGCGCTTCACCGCCACGAAGACCTTGACCATCTTCATGACGCCGGGCGGAAGCTCGTCGCCGCGCTGCAGCTTCTCGACCTTGTCGAGGAAGCGCTGCTCGAGGCGCTTCTTCGACTCGTCGTACTGCTTCTGCATCGCCTCGATCTCCGTCATCAGACGGTCGTCGACGACGGCGAACTGCCACCATTGCGAGCGGGGATACTCGCTGATGCCCTCGCGGGTCAGCGTGGTGTCCTTGCGGAAGCCCTTCGGACCGGCGATCGGCGACTGGCCGATCAGCACCTCGGCGAGACGCGCGTAGGTGTTGCGGTCGAGAATGGTCTGCTCGTCGTCGCGGTCCTTTGCGAGACGCTCGATCTCCTCGCGCTCGATGGCTTGCGCGCGCTCGTCCTTGTCGACGCCGTGGCGGTTGAACACGCGAACTTCGACAATGGTCCCGGTGACCCCGGGCGGGACCCGGAGCGAGGTATCGCGCACGTCGGACGCCTTCTCACCGAAGATGGCGCGGAGCAGCTTCTCCTCCGGCGTCATCGGGCTCTCACCCTTCGGCGTGATCTTGCCGACGAGGATGTCGCCGGCATGCACCTCGGCGCCGATATAGACGATGCCGGCCTCGTCGAGGTTCTTGAGCGCCTCTTCCGAGACGTTCGGGATGTCGCGGGTGATCTCCTCCGGACCCAGCTTGGTGTCGCGGGCCATCACCTCGAATTCCTCGATGTGGATCGAGGTGAACACGTCATCCTTCACGATCCGCTCGGAGAGCAGGATCGAGTCCTCGAAGTTGTACCCGTTCCACGGCATGAACGCGACGAGCACGTTGCGGCCGAGCGCGAGTTCGCCGAACTCGGTCGAGGGACCGTCGGCGATGATCTCGCCCTTCTTCACCGGCTCGCCGACGCGCACCAGCGGCTTCTGCGTGATGCAGGTCGACTGGTTGGAGCGCTGGAACTTCTGGAGGCGGTAGATGTCGACGCCGGGTTTGGTCGGGTCGGTCTCCTCCGTCGCGCGAATGACGATACGGGTGGCGTCCACCTGATCGACGATGCCGGAGCGGCGGGCGGCGATGGCCGCGCCGGAGTCGCGGGCGACCACGGCTTCCATGCCGGTGCCGACGAAGGGCGCGTCGGCGCGAACCAGCGGCACCGCTTGCCGCTGCATGTTCGAGCCCATCAGGGCGCGGTTGGCGTCGTCGTTCTCGAGGAACGGGATCAAGGCCGCGGCGACCGAGACGAGCTGCTTGGGACTCACGTCCATGAGGTCGACGCGGTCGGGGGCGACCACGATGACCTCACCCGCGCGGCGGCAGACCACGAGGTCGTCCGTCAGCTTGCGGGCGGCGTCCATGCCGGCATTGGCCTGGGCGACGTAGTACTTGGCCTCCTCCATGGCGGAGAGGTAGGCGACCTCGTCGGTCACCACGCCGTCCTTCACCCGGCGGAACGGCGTCTCGATGAAGCCGTACTTGTTCACGCGGGCAAACGTCGCCAGCGAGTTGATCAGGCCGATATTCGGGCCTTCCGGCGTCTCGATCGGGCAGATGCGGCCATAGTGCGTCGGGTGCACGTCGCGCACCTCGAAGCCGGCGCGCTCGCGGGTCAGACCGCCCGGGCCGAGCGCCGAGAGACGGCGCTTGTGCGTCACTTCCGACAGCGGGTTGGTCTGGTCCATGAACTGCGAGAGCTGCGACGAGCCGAAGAACTCGCGCACCGCGGCGGCCGCGGGCTTCGCGTTGATGAGATCCTGCGGCATCACCGTGTCGATATCGACCGAGGACATGCGCTCCTTGATGGCGCGCTCCATCCGCAGGAGACCCAGGCGGTACTGGTTCTCCATCAGCTCGCCGACCGAGCGGACGCGGCGGTTGCCGAGGTGGTCGATATCGTCGATCTCGCCCTTGCCGTCGCGCAGGTCGACGAGCGCCTTGACGACCGCGAGCATGTCCTCGCGGCGCAGCGTGCGCACGGTGTCGGCGGCGTCGAGGTCGAGGCGCATGTTCATCTTCACGCGGCCGACCGCGGAGAGGTCGTAGCGCTCGGCGTCGAAGAACAGCGAGTGGAACATCGCCTCCGCGGTGTCGAGCGTCGGCGGCTCGCCGGGGCGCATGACGCGGTAGATGTCGAACAGCGCGCCCTCGCGGGCCGAGTTCTTGTCCACGGCCAGCGTGTTGCGGATGTAGGGACCGACATTGACGTGGTCGATGTCGAGCACCGGGATCTCGGTGACGCCGACATCGTCGAGCGCCTTCAGGAGCTTCTCGGAGATCTCGTCGCCGGCCTCGGCCCAGATCTCGCCGGTCTTGGCGTTGACGAGATCCTCGGCGATGTACTGGCCGACGAGATCCTCGTCGGTCGCCTTGAGGAACTTGGTGCCCTTCTCGCCGATGAGCCGCGCGTTGCGGGCGTTCAGCTTCTTGCCGGCTTCGAGCACCACCTCGCCGGAATCGGCGTCGATGAGGTCGACGGAGGCCTTGAAGCCCTTCAGACGCTCGGCGTCGAACGGCACGCGCCAGTCCGCCCCGTCCCGCTCGTAGGAGACGCGGTTGTAGAAGGTCGAGAGGATTTCTTCGCCGTCGAGGCCGAGGGCGAACAGCAGCGAGGTGACCGGCAGCTTGCGCTTGCGGTCGATGCGCACGTGCACGATGTCCTTGGCGTCGAACTCGACGTCGAGCCAGGAGCCCCGGTAGGGGATGATGCGGGCGGCAAACAGCAGCTTGCCCGAGGAATGCGTCTTGCCCTTGTCGTGGTCGAAGAACACGCCCGGCGAGCGGTGCATCTGCGAGACGATGACGCGCTCGGTGCCGTTGACGATGAAGGTGCCGTTATCCGTCATGAGCGGCATGTCGCCCATGTAGACGTCCTGCTCCTTGATGTCCTTGACGGACTTGGCGCCGGTATCCGGGTCCACATCGAACACGATCAGGCGCAGCGTCACCTTGAGCGGGGCCGCGAAGGTGATGCCGCGCTGGCGGCACTCGTCGACGTCGTATTTCGGCTGCTCGAAGGTGTAGCGCACGAACTCCAACAGCGCCGTCGAGGCGAAGTCGGAGATCGGGAACACCGACTTGAAGACGCTCTGCAGGCCTTCGTCGGCGCGTCCGCCTTCCGGCTCGTCCACCATCAGGAACTGGTCGTAGGACGCCTTCTGAACCTCGATGAGGTTCGGCATCTCGGCGACTTCCCGGATCTTCCCGAAGAACTTGCGAATGCGCTTGCGACCGACCAGCGTATTGGCCATGAGACCTCGCTCCACCACCTCAGCGTAGGGTGTCCGGGGAAGGCCAAACACCTCCCGCCACCGGACCAAGAAGGGCCGCCCCGCCGGACGATCAGCCCACCCGAACCGAATTCGTCTTCGTTCGCCGCACGATCCCGCCCTCGGAAACGACGGCCGCCCGAAGCGGCGTTAGCCCGCGAGCCGGAGCCCGCGGGCGTGAAGGCCGGCACACCCCCGGGGGGAGTGCGCCGGATGCGATGGGCCGGATCGGCCCATCGACGGATTACTTGAGCTCGACCTTGGCGCCGGCCTTCTCGAGCTGGGCCTTGAGCTTCTCGGCCTCGTCCTTGGCCACCGACTCCTTGACCGGCTTCGGGGCGCCCTCGACGAGGTCCTTGGCCTCCTTGAGGCCGAGGCCGGTGATCGCGCGGACCTCCTTGATGACCTCGATCTTCTTGTCGCCGGCCGAGGCCAGGACGACGGTGAACTCGGTCTGCTCCTCGGCAGCCGGGGCGGCGGCGCCACCACCAGCCGGACCCGCGGCGACGGCGACGGCGGCAGCAGCCGAGACGCCCCACTTCTCCTCGAGGAGCTTGGCGAGCTCGGCGGCCTCGAGAACGGTCAGCGAGGAGAGGTCCTCGACGATCTTGGCGAGATCAGCCATGTGCGTATTCCTTGCGTATATCGGTTTGAACGGATGGTTTCGCTAGGGGCGAACGGCTCAGGCCGCTTCGTCCTTCTTGGCATAGGCCCCGAACACGCGGGCGAGCTTGGCCGCCGGCGCGTTGACGACCTGGGCGACCTTGGTCGCGGGAGCCTGGATGAGGCCCACGAGCTTGGCGCGCAGTTCGTCGAGGGACGGGAGCGTGGCGAGTGCCTTCACGCCGTCCGGGTTCAGGGCAGTCGTTCCCATGGCGCCGCCGAGAATCACGAGCTTGTCGTTCGTCTTGGCGAAATCCACCGCAACCTTGGCGGCCGCGACCGGATCGCTCGAATAGGCGAGCAGGGTCGGACCCTTCAGGAGGGGCTTGATGGAGGCGACGTCCGTGCCATCGAGAGCGATGCTGGCGAGCCGGTTCTTGGCGACCTTCACGGTGGCGCCGGCCTGCTTCATCTGCGAGCGCAGCTTCTGCATGTCGGCGACCGTGAGGCCCTTGTAGTGGGCCACGACGACGACGGCGTTCGTGGTGAACACGCCGTTGAGCGTCGAGACGAGATCAGCTTTTGCTGTCCTGTCCACTGGTGCTCTCTCCGGTTGGCGGAACCTGAGGCAGGTCCGCCGGTTGCACTTGCCGCCCGGAACGGATCTCGGCTGAGAAGCCGGAACCGTCGCCCGGGCGACGTCTCACGGCCCTGTCCCCTTGAAGCGCCATCAGGCCCCTCGCGGGTGAGATTGGTTCAAACCGATGCCTCCCTCCGGTGCCTTGGCGGCCCCGAAGCGAGGAGTGAAAAATTCGGTCTTCCCCGTCTGTGCAGGCTGTCGCCGATTAAGCCGGTTGCCCGGCGCCTGCAGTCTCGGACAGGACATAGCCGGAAACGGCGCTCAGAGCGGCTGCCCCGAGACCCTTCCGGCCATCACCACCCGGTTGCCCGGGCGGCATCTCGAATGGAAACCGACCGATCGGCCGATCCCTTCCAATGGGTTGAATTCGTGGAGCGCGGTCTATAGCGGCGTGCAAGCCGCCTGCCAAGTCCCGCACCGCGACTTTTCCGTCGCAGGCAAGTCCGCAGGCGCACGCGGGTGCCCCCCGGCCGGCCTCACCCGCGGCCCGGTCCGCCCGGTCGCCTTAACCGTCCGTTGACTCTGCTCCCGCCGCGCCGGCCGCGGGGCAGGATCCGTGTGCGCCAGCGCATCCCCCGGCCTGCGGCGGCGGCCCTACACCGCAGCGCACAAAACAGGGGATGGTTCGGGCGATGGCCTCGAAGGTGTTGCTGGCTTTGGTGGTGCTCGTCTTCCTCGTGGACGGCCACCTGCCCGGGACGCGCGAACTGCGCAACCCGGACGCCGAGGGCGGCAAGGGCGCCGGCCGCTCCTCGCTCCTGTCGAAGCGGTCCGAGGCCTGAGCCGCGGACCGCCCCGCTCCGGATCAGTAGTTGATCTGCAGCTGTCCGCGGAACAGGTCGCCGTTGGCTTGGCCGAAGCGGCCGATATTGGCCTCGCGGCGCTTCATATTGGCGTAGGCGAGCGTCAGCTCGACCGACTTGATCGGCTGGAACTCGACGCCGAGTTCCAGTTCGTCGGTGTCGAGGCGCGGCGCGTTCGTGGCCACCTTCCAGCCGCCGTCGTAGGTCTGCCAGCGGATGTAGGGCATGAACGGGCCGACCGGGGAGTGATCGACCTTGTACATCGCCTGGACGTAGCCGCCCTGGAGCGGCTTGGTCAGGATCGTGCGGGCGATGGGATCGTATTCCGGGCCCCGGCCCCAGTTCCACTCCGCCTGGAGACCGAAGGGCTGCGGATACAGGATCGCGTGCAGGCCGACGCGCTCGTCGTCGAAGCCGCGGGCCAGCGCCGTGGTGGTGCCGAAGGTGGCCTCGGGCCGGAAGCGGTTGCGGTAGGCCGAGCCGCCGACCTCGAGCACCTGCCCGCGGAAGGCCTCGCCGAGGCCGTCGAGCTCGAACGGCCAGGTCGCCATCATGACCGTCATGAGGTCGTTGTTGGCCTCGATCCGGTTGATGGTCTGGCCGTTGTAGATGCCGACGCCGAAGGCGCCGTAATTGCCGAACAGCTTCTGGCCGCCCTTGGCGAGGCGGTCCCAGATGCGCTGCACGTGCCAGGGGGTGTAGTAGTAGGTGATGCCGATGTCGCGCTCGCCGGGAATGGCGCTGTTGATCGCATCGGAGCGGTCGAGCGTCAGGCGGTTCTGCGAGGATTGCAGGTTTTCCCAGCCGTAGGGCACCTTCTGCTGGCCGAAGCGCAGGCGGGTGCGGCGTTCGTCGTCGAGGAACACGTCGGCATAGGCATCGCGCAGCTGCGTGAAGTGCTGGCGCACCTCGCTGCCGGCCTGGTTCGAGACGTTCACCGCGAAGTCGGGCTGGATGTAGAGGAACACCCGCTCGTGGATGTCGCCCTGGATGATCAGGCGCACCCGGCGGAAGGTGAAGTTGTTGCGGTCGGTGATGCCGCTGTCATGGACCGAGCGCAGGCGCGAGCGGCCGGCCGGGGCGGTGTCGTCGCCGGACAGGAACTCGTTGCCGCGCAACTGGGTGTAGCCGCGCAGGGACAGGCGCTCGAACCAGGTCTTGGGCCGGCCCGCATGCCTCGGGTCGTCGGCGAGCAGCTCGGGCGCGGGCGGCACCAGCGCGTCGTACCACGTATCCGGCTCGTCGAGGGCGAAGCGGTGCGGGACCGGGCCGGGCACGGCCGGCTGCGCCACCGCGGATTCGATCGGCCGGCCGGCGGCCGGGAAGGTGCCGGCATCGGTGGTGCGGGCGTTGGCCGGGCGCGTGGCGACGGGGGTCGCGCGCCGGGCTCCCCTGCCCTGCGCCTCGGCCTGCGCCTTGATCATCGCCTTGAGCTCGTTGATCTGGCGCTGCAGCTCGGCGACCGTCTGGGCCTGAGCCCGGGCCGCCGGCAGAACCAGTGCACTCGATAAGAGCAGCGCGGTCAGAAGACGTCGTTTCATCTGTCGAACCCCTTTTGCCGCGTTCCAGTCCGGCGTGATGACGTTCGCCGTGTTGTGCTGGGACGGGCTCCAGCCATCGGTCTTGAAGTATCCGGCACGGCGCGAACCCCGGACGGCCGAACGCACCACCGCCTCCGCCCCTGCCGCGGACGCGCAGGAGCCGGCGAAGTCGTTAGTCGGCTCAATCGCTTAGCGATCCCGGCGGCACGCCCCGCAGCCACGCTTGGCCGATAGCACCGCTCTGGAAGGATTAAAAGTAATTCTCAAAGAATCATGAGGATTCAACGCACACATTACTTATATTACGCGCTAGAGACTGGATTAATCCGTGAACTTGCAAGTTTATTTCGTCATAAAAGTGACGTCATAATGTGGTTTATTGTATTGTTACGCAATCCGATCTGCACGGCTTTTTCCGGCAGACTCTCAACCAGAGATCGGCCGCCGCGGACATGTGATCGCGGCCTCGAGAGGCAGAATCGTCACGTGCAAGCGTCGACAGGCGGACATCGCGCCGGATCGGCCGGTTTCGCGCATGCATCCACCGCATGCCGGCGGCCCGCGAGCCCCGGCTGTGTCCCCGAAGCCGCATCGGCCCGGGATCGACAGCGACATCGGCACCGGGATCCGGCAGCCCACACGACGATGTGATTCAGGCGTCTGCGGCCGCTTCCGCTCGCTCCCGCCGCTTCCGCTGCGAAGCGCCGCTCGGGCGTGTCCGCACGCATTCCGCACGCATCGTGTCGCGTCAAAGAGGGGACGCCAACGCGGCCGGCTGTGCTAGATAGGGGGCCATGCGTTGCCCTCTTCCCATCTCCTCCCGTCGGCGCATCCTGTGCGTCTTCCCGGCCTACACGCCGTCCTTCGGGACCTTCTCCCACGCCTACCCGCTGATGGGCGGGGTGAAGGCGTTCATGCCGCCCCAGGGGCTCCTGGTGATCGCGGCCTACATGCCGGAGACCTGGGAGTGCCGGTTCATCGATGAGAACATCCGGCCGGCCTCGGCCCGAGACTTCGCCTGGGCCGACGCGGTGTTCGTGTCGGGCATGCACATCCAGGAGGGACAGATCCACGATATCGGCCGGCGGGCGCACGCGGCCGGCAAGGTCGCGGTGCTCGGCGGCCCCTCCGTCTCGGGCGCGCCGGAGAAGTATCCGGACTTCGACTATCTCCATGTCGGCGAGATCGGCGACGCCACCGACCGGCTCATCGAGATCCTCGACCGCGACCTCGCGCGGCCCGCGGCCCAGGTCGTGCTCGACACCAAGGACCGTCTGGCGCTCGGCGACTTCCCGGCCCCGGCCTACGAGGCGGTGCCGCTCAAGCGCTACCTGATCGGCTCGCTGCAATTCTCGTCCGGCTGCCCCTATCGCTGCGAGTTCTGCGACATCCCGCAGCTCTACGGCCGCCAGCCGCGGCTGAAGAGCCCGGAGCAGATGTGCGCCGAACTCGACGCGATCATCAGCCAGCCGGGGCATCCGGCCGTGGTCTACTTCGTCGACGACAACTTCATCGGCAACCGCAAGGCGACCCGCGAGATGCTGCCGCATCTGGTCGAGTGGCAGAAGAAGAACAACTACCCGCTCCAGTTCGCCTGCGAGGCGACGCTGAACATGGCCAAGCAGCCCGAGATCCTCGAGCTGATGCGGCAGGCCAACTTCATGACGGTGTTCGTCGGCATCGAGACGCCGGAGGCCGACGCGCTGAAGGGCATCGACAAGACCCACAACGCCGCCGTGCCGATGTACGAGGCGATCGAGACGCTCAATTCCTACGGCCTCGAAGTGACCTCAGGGATCATCCTCGGCCTCGACTCCGACACCGACAAGTCTGAGCAGAACCTGATCGACTTCATCGACCGGTCGGCCATCCCCGTGCTGACGATCAACCTGCTCCAGGCGCTGCCCAAGACCCCGCTCTGGGACCGGCTGGAGCGCGAGGGCCGGCTCCTGCACGACGCGAGCCTCGAATCGAACGTGCTGTTCAAGCGCCCGCACGACACGGTGGTGAGTTCCTGGCGGCGCGCCATCGCTCACGCCTACGCGCCCGAGCACCTGTTCGAGCGCTTCAAGCACCAATGCGACGTGACCTACGGCAACCGCATCGTCACGCCGACCAAGGGCAAGCTCACCTTCACCAACCTGCGCCGCGGCCTGATCCTCGGCTTCAACATCATCACGCGGGTGGGCCTCCTGTCCGATTACCGCCGGCCGTTCTGGCGGGCGGCGGGCCACGCGCTCAAGCGCGGGCAGATCGAGGCGGTGTTCAACATGGGCTTCGTCGCCCACCACCTGATCCGCTTCACCCGCGAGGCGCTGCGGGGCGAGCACAACGCCTCCTTCTACGCCGCCAAGGCGGCGGAGGCCGAGGCGCAGCGCCAGCGCAGCTGGTGGGAGAACACCCGCCGCCGGTTCGTACCGGAGCGCGAGGCGGCCTGATTCCGCAGGCCGGGGCTTAGGCGCAGGCCCTCGCGGACGTCTCGCCGAACAGAGCGCGCAGCCGCGCCCGCTCCCGATCCGCGGAGCCGGCCTGCGACAGCTCCGTCATCGGGGCGGGCCGGGCGAACAGGTAGCCCTGCATCTGGTCGCAGCCGAGTTCGCGCAGCATCGCGAGCTGCTCTTGCGTCTCCACCCCCTCGACCGTGACCTGAAGCCCGAGATTGTGCCCGAGATGGGTGATCGCGCGCACGATTGTCAGGGTGTCGGCGTGCCGCCCCAGCCGGCGCACGAAGGACTGATCGACCTTGATCTTGTCGAACTTGAACCGCTGCAGGTAGCTCAAGCTCGAATAGCCGGTGCCGAAATCGTCGAGCGCGAGGCGCACGCCGAGGGTGCGCAGCGCCGTGAGCACCTCCACCGCCATCGTCGCATCCTGGATGAACACGCCCTCGGTGATCTCCAGAACCAGCCGGCCCGGCGGGAGCCCGTGGCGGCCGAGCACCGCCGCGACGCCCGCGGCGAAGCCCGGCTGGCGGAACTGCTTGGGTGAGACGTTGACCGAGACCCGCCAGGGATGCGGCCAGGCGGCGGCGGCGGCGCAGGCGGTGTCGAGCACCCAGGCGCCGATCCGCCCGATTTGGTCGGTCTGCTCGGCGAGCGGGATGAAGTCGGCCGGGGGCACGCAGCCGCGCACGGGATGGTGCCAGCGGATCAGCGCCTCGAAGGTCTCGATCTCGCCGGTGCGGCCGTTGACGATCGGCTGGTAGTAGAGCTGCAGCTCGCCCCGCGGGATCGCCCCGCTCAGCTCGTGCTCGATCCGGCGGCGCGCCTGGAGCTGCTCGTCCATCGCGGCCTCGAAGAAGCGCACCGTGCCGCGCCCCTCGTCCTTGACCCGGTACAGGGCGGTGTCCGCGGCCCGCTTGAGGGTCTCGGCGGTGCTGCCGTCGCTGGGATAGACGGCGATGCCCGCCGAGGCGCCGATCTCGATGCGTAGACCCTCGCTCGTGCCCTCGCCCTTGCCCTCACTTTTGCCCTCGCCCTCGTTCCGGCCCTCGAGATGGAACGGGCGGCCGAGCGCCGCGACCAGCCGCGCCGCGGTCTCGGCGATCTGGGCGAGGGTGCGGGTATGGGCGAGGACGATGACGAACTCATCGCCGCCGATCCGGGCGAGGGTGTCGGTCGGGCGCAGCTCGGCCAGCATGCGCTTGGCCGCCTGCACCAGCAGGGCGTCGCCCGCGGCGTGGCCGTGGAAGTCGTTGACGGGCTTGAAGCGGTCGAGGTCGAGATAGACCAGCGCCACGCTCGCCCCGTTCTCCGCCGCCGTCTCCAGGGCGAGGCTCAGGCGCTCCTCCAGCAGGGTGCGGTTGGGCAGGTCGGTCAGGGCGTCGTGCAGGGCGAGGTGGCGGATGCGCGCCTCGTCGCGGCGGCGCTGGCTGAGATCGCGCAGGGCCACCGCGGTGGCCGGGCGGCCGAGATACTCGATGGCGCGGCATGAGAGTTCCACCGGCACGGCGAGGCCCGCAGCCGTGCGGATCTCGAACTCCTCCGGACGCAGCTCCTCCGGCCGGCAGCGGCTGCGCCGCAGCAGGGCCGGAGCGTCGGCATCGGCGAACAGGTCGAGTAACGGCCGGCCGACGATCTCCTGAAGCGTGGTCTCGAACAGGCGCAGGCCCGCTTGGTTGATCTCGACCACCCGTCCGTCGCGGTGGATGAGCAGCACCTCGTGGGCGAGGTTGCCGAGCAGGCGCATGCGGCTCAACTCGTCCATGCGGCGGCGCATGAGATGCCGCTGCATCAGCAGCGCGGCGAGCCCGGCGGCGAGGACGACGAGGCTCACGAGCCCCACCGCGAGGCCGAGCTGCGTCGAACCGAGGACGGCACCACCCTCCTCCAGGGGCGCCGCGGGCGCGACGGTCAGCGCCGTCATACCGGTGAAGTGCAGCCCGCAGATCGCCAGCGCCAGCCACAGGCTGACCTCGATGCGTCGGCCGAGCCCGGTGAGGTCGCCGGCCCGGGCGAGGGCGGTCACCGCCAGGATCGCGCAGAGCCCGAGCGAGGCGTGGACGTAGGCGCCGTCGAACAGGAGCAGGCTGTTGGCCGCCATCGCGCCCACGCCCGCATAGTGCATCCCCGCGATCGCCGCCGCCATCAACATGCCGGCCGCGGCCAGCTTGAGCGGGTGGTGATCCGCCCGGCACCAGATCAGGAGCGCGATCAGCGCCCCCATCACCGCGATGCCGATCGAGGCCGCGGTGGGCAGCAGACCGTAGGCCGCCTGGGCGCTGGGCCGGAAGGCCAGCATCGCGACGAAGTGCAGCGACCAGACGCTGCAGCCGAACACCGCCGCCGCCGCGATCAGCCAGGGGACGAGGGCTCGCCGCTCGGCGCCTGCGGCCTCGGCCATCAGGGTCACGGTGGAGAAGCAACCGAGCAGGCAGATGCCGGCGGAGACGGCGACGAGGCCGGGATCGTGCTGGTTCGTGACGCAGGCGACGATGTTGAGCATGGATGGAGAGCGAGCCCGATAACCGAAGCTTGGCCTAGGCATCGCGTCTTAAGGTGCCGTTGCTCAAATTCTTTTCAGTTTTCTCATTTTCGTGAGCAAAACCAGATAAATAACGTAAGTTATGTTTCGAATATGGTTGGGATAGATCGAATCCGAAAGAGTTTTTCTCATGAGGAACCTGACACAACCATGAATACACACGATCATTGACGGCGACGCTCGATCCGCCCTAAAGGCGTCCCATCATGACGAGCCTCCTCCTCTCCGGATCGTATCGCGCGCCGCTCCCCTAAGCGGCCCCGGACTCGTCATGTCTTCAGCCGCTGCGTCGCCGGCGGCCTGAGGATCGTGGACACCCATCCCGAAGCGGACCGCCGGCCTCCCCTCCGAGGTCACACCGTGTCTGTCCCGCATCCTTCCCCTCGCCTATCGATCGGTCTCGTCGGCTTCGGCGCCTTCGGCCGCCTGATCGCCCGCCACCTCGCCCCCTACGCCACGCTGACGATCCACGATCCGTACCTGCCGGCCGGACGGGTCCCGGCGGAGCCGACGGCGGTCGCGGGCGATCTGCGGAGCGTGGCGGCCTGCCCGGTGGTGATCCTCGCCACGCCCGTGGCGAGCCTCGCCGAGGTGGTGCAGGCGCTGGCCCCCCATCTGCGGCCGGGCACGCTGGTGGTCGATGTCGGTTCGGTGAAGGCGGGCCCCGCCGCGATCCTGCGCGCGGGGTTGCCGGCCGAGATCGAGATCCTCGCGACCCATCCGCTGTTCGGGCCGCAGAGTGCCGGAAACGGCGCGGGCCACGGCCTCCGCGGCCTCAAGATCGCCGTCTGCCCGATCCGCGGACGGCGCCCCTTGCGAGCGGCGGCCTTCCTGCGGCGCGGGCTCGGCCTCGACGTCATCCTGACGACGCCGGAGGCGCATGACCGGGCCATGGCCTCGGTCCAGGGCCTGACCCACCTCATCGCCAAGGTGCTGGTGGCGATGGAGCCGTTGCCGACGCGGATGACGACGCGCAGCTTCGACCTGCTGATGCAGGCGGTCGACATGGTGCGGCACGACGCGCCGGACGTCTTCCACGCCATCGAGCGCGCGAACCCGCACGCGGCGGAGGTGCGGCAACGCTTCTTCGCGCTGGCCCAGCAGCTCGACGCCGCGCTGTCCGCAGAGACGCTGGATGCAGGCCCGGACCCGCTCGCCTCGTAGAAGCGCTATGCCCGGCGCCGGACCGTTTCAGGTCCGGCGCCGGGCATGCTGCGGCGATCAGCGATCAGACGGGGATCAGAACTTGCGCACCAGCGGCGCCGGAGCGACGGCGGCCGGGGCATCCCACTGGTAGCGGAACCCGACCGAGACGACGTCGGCGCTGACGTCGGTGGAGGCCGCGAGCGGGATGTTGCCGATGTTGTAGTCGCGGCCGGGGCCCGCCAGGAGAAGGCCGCGGTCGAAGAAGGCGTGGGCGTAGCTGGCCGTCAGCAGCACCGTCTCGCTCCAGCGATAGCTGCCGCCGATCGAGACGACGTAGCGGTCGCTGTCGGGCAGGCGCGCCGAGCGGTTCGAGAAGTCGATCGGCACGTTGTCGTAGCCGAAGCCGGCCCGCAGGGTCAGGTTCGGCGACCAGTCGTACTCGGCACCGATCGAGTAGAAGAACGAGTCCTTGAAGTTGAGCGGCAGGTGGTTGACCGTCACGCCCAGCGCCCGCGAGACGATGCCGACATCGCCGAGCCTCGACCAGTTGTCCCACTCGAAGCCGAGATTGATCCGGGTGACCGGGTTGATCGCCTGGGTCAGGCCGACGCTGACCTTCTCGGGCGTGTTGAGGTTGGCCCGCACCTGCCCCAGGGCGATGGCCTGCCGCGGGTCGGGGAAGCCGATCGAGCCCTCGATGTCGTGGTGGACCGAGGAGCGGTAGCCGACGCCGATCGCCGTGCCGGCGGCGGGAGTGACCAGGACACCGGCGGTGAAGCCCACGCCCCAGGACTCGCCCTTGATGAAGCCCGACGGGTAGAGGCCCGGGAAGGTGCCGGGCACCGGCACGGCCTGGCGCAGGGTCAGGCGGAAATACTCGACGCTCGGGCCGGCGGCGACGGACAGCCAGTCGTTGACCTTGAAGCCGACCACCGGGTTGAAGGCCAGGGAGAAGATCCGCGAGGAGCGGGCATAGACCGAGCCCGCCCAATCCTGGCGCGGCTTGGTGACGAGGCCGTAGGGCGCCCCGGTCTGGATACCGACCCAGAGCCGGTCGGTGAGCTGGTAGGAGGTCGCGCCCGAAGGCACCACGGCGCCCTGGCCGACCTCGCCGGAGGCGCCGAACGGCAGCAGGCCCGGCGCGGTGCCCACCGTCGGCGTGATCTCGCCCGAGAGATTGATGAAGCTCAGGCTCTGCTCGCTGGCGAAGCCCGGTCGCATCGTCACGGTCGCCGGGTTCCAGAAGATCGACGAGACGCCCGCCCCGCCCGAGGCCGCGCCCGCGAAGGCCACGCCCAACCCCTGTGCGCTCTGCTCGCGCAGGCCGAAGGCACCGGCCTGCGCTCCCGTCGCACCCGCCACCGAAGCGGCCGCGACGGCCCCCGCGAGCCCGAGCGCGCGGATCGTCCCCCCCGTCATTCTTATTCTCCGAAGCGTCTTCTTTGTAGACCCAAGTCCCATCCGGGATGGAAGAGGATCGCACGCGTCCGGTCCAGAGGGGGACATCCGAAAATAGAATTATATGTCAATTGAGGAATTTATGTCACGGAACCGCGGTGCCCCTGCCCACCGGGTCACGCCGCGGCATCGACTCCCCGGGCCAGAGACGGGACGGAGGCGGCCCGAGGCGGCGCTTGCACCCCGGAGCGGTCGCAGCCATGCTCTCACGCCGCGGAGAGACCTCGAGCAGGACGGAGACGCCGACGATGAAGTTGATCCGGCACGGTGCGAGCGGCGACGAGAAGCCGGGCCTCGTGGACGCGAAGGGGGGCTTGCGCGACCTGTCGGGCACCCTGCGCGACATCGCCGGACCGGGCCTCTCGCGGGAATCCCTCGACCGGCTCGCGCGGATCGATCCCGAGAGCCTGCCGCTGCTGCCGCCCGGCACCCGGCTCGGCCCCTGCGTCGGCGGCACCCGCAACTTCGTGGCGATCGGCCTGAACTTCGCCGACCACGCCGCCGAGACGGGCGCCGCGATCCCGGCCGAGCCCATCATCTTCAACAAGGCGCCCTCCTGCATCGTCGGCCCCAACGACACAGTGATCCTGCCCAAGGCCTCGGCCAAGACCGACTGGGAGGTGGAACTCGCCGTGGTGATCGGCGCCCGCGCCTCTTACGTCCACGCCAACGAGGCCCTGCGCTACGTGGCGGGCGTGTGCATCTGCAACGACCTGTCCGAGCGCGAATTCCAGATGGAGCGCGGCGGAACCTGGACCAAGGGCAAGGGCTGCCCGACCTTCGGCCCCCTCGGCCCCTGGCTCGTGACGCTGGACGAGATTCCGGACCTCAAGAACCTGTCGATGAGCCTCGACCTCAACGGCCAGCGGATGCAGACCGGCTCGACGGCGACGATGATCTTCGACGTGGCCCAGCTCGTCGCCTACGTCTCGCACTTCATGATGCTGGAGCCCGGCGACGTCATCACCACCGGCACGCCGCCCGGCGTCGGCCTCGGCATGAAGCCGCCGCGCTTCCTCAAGAGCGACGACGAGATGGTGCTGCGCATCGACGGCCTCGGCGAGCAGCGCCAGCGGGTCGTGGCCTTCGACGACTGGACCGCGAAGGTCGCCGCCGGCGAGCCGACCAACTGACGGACGATCCGGACCTCGGATGAGCGACTCCCTGCAGAACCGGTCCGGCCCGCTCGTCTTCCTCGGCGGCGGCCCCGGCTTGGCCGTCGCCTACGCCGCCGAACCGCTGCGGCGCGCGGGTCTTTCGCGCGATTGGGCCTTCTTCGAGCAGCCCGGCTGCTCCGGCGAGCCTGAGCCCGTGACCGCGGACAGCGTGCGCGACGCGGCCGCCGCCTTCGTCGCCGGGCGCGCGGGGGAGGGGCCCGTCACCCTCGTCGCCCATTCCTGGGGGGCGTGGCTCGCGCTCGCTCTCCTCGATCGCCTGCCGGCCGGGACGATCGCCCGCGCCGTGCTGCTCCACCCCGCCCCGCCGACCCGCGCCGGGCTCGACGCGGCGGTCACCGCCCTGTTCGGCCGGCTCTCGCCCGAGGCGATGGGCCGGGCCGCGCCGCTGATGGCGCGAACCGACCCGGAAGCCGGCCGGACGATCATGACGATCCTGCTGCCGGCCTATTGCGGTCGGGAGACCGACCTGCCGGATCTCGACCTCGCCCTGGTCCCGCCGGTCTATCACGGCGTCTCGATGAGCCTCGGCGCCTACGACCAGCGCGCGGTCGTGGCGGCCCATGCGGAGCGCCTCACCCTGGTCTTCGGCGAGGCCGACGTGTTTTCGCAACGGCTCTACGCGCAGCATTGCGGCGACCTGAGCGGACTGGACGTCGCCACCCTGCCCGGCGGTCATTTCGGCTTCCTCGAAGACCTCGCCGGCTTCGAGGCCATCCTGCGCGAGCGGGGCATACGCTGACACCCCGCCATGGCGCCCCCTTCCCTGCCGCTGCCGCTGCCGGACCGGCCCTCGGTCGCCGTGCTGCCCTTCGCCGATCCCGAAGGTGATTTCGACACGCAGGCCCTGGCCGACGGCCTGTCCGAGCACGTCACCGACGCCCTGGCTTGCACCCCCGGCCTGTTCGTGAGTGCCCGCAACTCCGCCTTCACCTTCAAGGGCCGCGCCGTGCCGCCGGACGAGGCGGCGGGGCGGCTCGGCGTGGCGCATGTCCTCACGGGCACGCTGTCACGGACGGGCACCCGCCTGCAGGTCCGGGCCCGGCTGCACCGGGCGGCGGTCGAGACGCCGGTCTGGATGCAGGATCTCGACGCGGACGAGGGCGCGCTCCACGCCCTGCGCAGCCGGATCGTCGCCGCGACGGTGGCGGCGGTGGCGCCCGGCCTCGCGCTCGACGCCGCGCCGGAGCGGGCCGGACCGCCGCTCGATGCCGGCGTCTACGCGCCGTTCCTGTCGGCCTACGCGAACCACGCCATGCCGAGCGCCGAGAGCGTGCGCCTGCGTATCGCCTCGATCGAGGCCGTGCGCCGCCTCGTGCCGGAACACCCCCTGCCCTACGCGCTCCTGGCGCAGTGCTACACCAACCTCGTGGTGCAGGGCTGGAGCCCGGACGCGGCGGCCGATTGCGCCGAGGGCGCCCGCCTCGCCCGTCTCGCCCTGGAGCGCGACGCGGGCGATCCGGCGGTGCTGATGATGGCCGGGCACACCCTCGCCTTCCTGGCGCAGGACTACGATGCGGCGCTCGGCCTGCTCGACCGCTCGCTGGCCCTCAACCCCAACAGCGCCGCCGCCTACGAGCGCAGCGGCTGGGTGCGCTGCTATGTCGGCGAGGCGGATTGGGCCGCGGCGCATTTCCGCGCGGCCAAGCGGCAGAGCCCGCTCGACCCCACCACCTTCCGCTTCGAGTCCGGCCTGGGACTCGCCCTCTGCATGGCCGGCGCGCACGAGGAGGCCCTGGCCTGGCTCGACCGCTCGATGGCCGAGGACCCGACCTGGACCAGCACCCACCGCGTCCGCGCCGCCACCCTCGCCTGGCTCGGGCGGCAGGCGGAGGCCGAGGCCGCCGCCGCCCGCTTCATGGAACTGGAGCCGAGCTACCGGATCCATCGCGCTATGCGCCTCTACCGGCCCTCCCCCGGCAAGGAGCGGTTCGTCGAGGGGATGCGGCGGGCCGGGGTGCCGTTCTGACAGACTCCACGGACCGGGCCCGTCAGCGACGCAGCGGGGCCGTCGCGCGGTTCTGCTCCGCGAGGATCCGGCCGATCAGGCCGTCGCAGTTTTGGGTCCGCCCGACACACTCGGCCGACAGATGGATCTTCACCTGCCCGTCCTCCTGCACGACCCTCCGGCAGATATAGGCGGCCGGTTGATCGCCGATCGGCTTGGCGAGCGTCCAGATCATCAGCCGCTTCGGGTCGTGGATCTCCACGAACGACGCGGTTTCGCGCGACACCTCCGTCCCCGGATCGGTCTTGATGGCCGCGGCCATCTCGGCAAAGGGCAGGACCTCGCGTCCGCAGAGCGGCTTGGCCGTGGCAGGCCAGGGAATAAGCGCCGCAAGAGCCGCCGATAAAAACAGCCTGACCGACCAGCGCATCGCGGAGCCTCGTGGATGACGTGCATCGAATAAGCACCACGCCTTATGGCTGCAAGAGCAGCCAGGCTCCCGTCCGCGGCTGACCGCCCGTTCGTCCGCAAAGGAGGTCCGCCGAGCATCCCGCGCGAAGCCCCTCCTCCCAAATTCCACCCCGGCCGACCGATCGGCTGGCCTAAGGCGAGGCTTGATTTTTCCCCCGGCTTCGCCCTCAAAGAAGCGCATGAGCGATACCGTGGTCTCCCTCGCCTCCTCTCAGGCGCCCGACGCCGCCATCCGGCAAGACATCCGGCATGATTGGACCCTGGCCGAGATCCAGGCGATCCACGACATGCCGTTGCTCGATCTCGTCCACCGGGCGGGCACCGTGCATCGGGCGCACAACGACCCCGCCGACATCCAGCGGGCGGCGCTCCTGTCGATCAAGACCGGCGGCTGCCCCGAGGATTGCGCCTATTGCCCGCAATCGGCCCACCACAAGGGCGCCAACCTTCCCCGCGAGCGGCTGATGCCGGTGGACGCCGTGCTGAAGGAGGCCGCCGCTGCCAAGGCTAACGGGGCGCACCGCTTCTGCATGGGCGCGGCGTGGCGCAAGCCCAAGGACGGACCTGAATTCGACGCGGTGCTGGAGATGGTGCGCGGCGTGCGCGGCCTCGGGATGGAAGCCTGCGTCACGCTCGGCATGCTGACCCAGAGCCAGGCCCAGCGCCTCGCGGAGGCCGGGCTCACCTCCTACAACCACAACCTCGACACCGGCCCCGAATTCTACGGCGACATCATCTCGACCCGTACCTACGACGACCGGCTCCAGACCCTGGAGCATGTCCGGCAGGCCGGCATCGGCGTCTGCTGCGGCGGCATCGTCGGCATGGGCGAGCGGGTGCGCGACCGGGCCGAGATGCTTCTGGTGCTCGCCAACCACGCGCCGCACCCGGAGAGCGTGCCGATCAACGCGCTGGTGGCCGTCGAGGGCACGCCGCTGGAGGATCGGCCGCCGATCGACCCGCTCGACCTCGTGCGGATGTGCGCCACCGCCCGCATCGTCATGCCCAAGGCCCGGGTGCGCCTCAGCGCCGGCCGCAAGAGCCTGACCCGCGAGGCGCAGATCCTGTGCTTCCTGGCCGGGGCCAACTCGATCTTCTACGGCGAGCGCCTGCTCACCACCGCCAACAACGAGGCCGATGCCGACGCCGAGTTGCTGCGCGACATCGGCGTGCCGGTGCCCGAGGTGACGCTGGCTGCTGCGGAGTAGGCGCAGCGGCCCCGCAGGGCCGCTTCGCCTTGACTTCACCCGCCTCCCGTGAATGGTGCCGGCTCACTCAAAAGAGCCCGCCATGCACCGTTACCGTACCCATACCTGTGGGGCGCTCCGCCCGTCCGATGTCGGGCAGACCGTGCGCCTGTCCGGCTGGTGCCACCGCATCCGCGACCACGGCGGCGTGCTCTTCATCGACCTGCGCGACCATTACGGCCTGACGCAGTGCGTGATCGATTCCGACTCCCCCGCCTTCAAGGCCGCCGAGACCGCGCGCTCCGAGTGGGTGATCCGCATCGACGGCCGGGTCCGCACGCGGCCCGCCGGCACCGAGAACGCCGAGCTGCCGACCGGGTCGGTCGAGGTCTATATCGACGATCTCGAAGTGCTCGGCCCCGCGGGCGAGCTGCCGCTGCCGGTCTTCGGCGATCAGGAATACCCGGAGGAGACCCGGCTCAAGTACCGCTTCCTCGATCTGCGCCGGGAGAAGCTGCACGCCAACATCATGAAGCGCGGCGCGATCATCGACTCGCTCCGCCGCCGCATGCGCGAGGGCGGCTTCTTCGAGTTCCAGACGCCGATCCTGACCGCTTCGAGCCCCGAGGGCGCGCGCGACTATCTCGTGCCGTCCCGCGTCCATCCCGGAAAGTTCTACGCGCTGCCGCAGGCGCCGCAGCAGTTCAAGCAGCTCACGATGATCGCGGGCTTCGACCGCTACTTCCAGATCGCGCCCTGTTTCCGCGACGAGGACGCCCGCGCCGACCGCTCGCCGGGCGAGTTCTACCAGCTCGACATCGAGATGAGCTTCGTCACGCAGGAGGACGTGTTCCAGGCGGTGGAGCCGGTGTTGCGCGGCGTGTTCGAGGAATTCGCGAACGGCAAGCGCGTGACGAAGGAATTCCCGCGCATCACCTATGCCGACGCGATGCTGAAATACGGCGTCGACAAGCCGGACCTGCGCAACCCGCTGATCATCGCCGACGTCACCGACGAGTTCGCCGACGACGCGGTGGAGTTCAAGGCGTTCAAGGGCGTCATCAAGTCGGGCGGCGTGGTGCGCGCCATCCCCGCGACCGGCGCCGCCGGCCAGCCGCGCTCGTTCTTCGACAAGCTGAACGACTGGGCCCGCTCGGAAGGCGCGCCGGGGCTCGGCTACATCGTGTTCGAGGAAGAGGGCGGGGCGCTCACCGGCAAGGGGCCGATCGCCAAGTTCATCCCGCCTGAGATCCAGGCGCGGATCGCGCAGAAGGCCGGGGCCAAGGCCGGTGATGCGGTGTTCTTCGCCGCCGGCACCGAGGCCAAGGCCGCCGCGCTCGCCGGCAAGGCGCGCATCCGTATCGGTGACGAGCTGAAGCTCTCCGACAAGGACCAGTTCGCCTTCTGCTGGGTCGTCGACTTCCCGATGTACGAGTGGAACGAAGAAGACAAGAAGATCGACTTCTCCCACAACCCGTTCTCGATGCCGAACTACGATCGCGACGCATTCCTCGCCTTGGGCGAGGAAGACGCCGAAAAGATCCTCGGGATCAAGGCGTTCCAGTACGACATCGTCTGCAACGGCATCGAGCTGTCGTCCGGCGCGATCCGGAACCACCGCCCCGACGTGATGGAGAAGGCCTTCGCCATCGCCGGCTACGGCCGGGACGTGCTGGAGGAGAAGTTCGGCGGCATGCTGAACGCGCTGCGCCTCGGCGCCCCGCCGCACGGCGGCATCGCGCCGGGGGTGGACCGCATCGTCATGCTGCTGTGCGAGGAGCCGAACATCCGCGAGGTCGTGCTGTTCCCGATGAACCAGCGCGCCGAGGATCTGATGATGGGCGCGCCCGCCGAGGCGACCCCGAAGCAGCTGCGCGAGCTGCATATCCGCCTGAACCTGCCCGAGAAGAAGGGATAGTTCTCGGACCCTCCCCCTCTGCGGGGGAGGGTGCCCGCGGAGCAGGCGGGTGAGGGGTTGGCTCCGCACCTTCCGGAAACGGCGCTCCCCCCTCCCGACCCCTGCTGACGCAGGGGCCACCCTTTCCCGCAGGGGGGAGGGAATCTGCGCGGGACCTGATGTCGCCCGATCCCACTCCCCTCACCGCCATCGTCGTCGCCCACGACAGCGCGGACGCCCTGCCCGCCTGCCTCGCGGCGCTGGCCCGCGAAGGCATCCCGGCCATCGTGGTCGACAATGCCAGCCGCGACGCCTCCGTGGCGGTGGCGCGGGCCCAGGGCGCGCGGGTGATCGCCCATCCCCGCAACGAGGGCTACGGCCGGGCCAACAACATCGGCGTGCGCGCCGCCGAGGGGACGGGCCGCGTCCTCATCCTCAACCCCGACCTCGTGCTGCAGCCGGGCGCCGCCGCCGCGCTGCTTGCGGCCGCCGAGGCGTGGCCCGATGCCGGCCTGCTGGCGCCGCGGATCCACGAGCCGGACGGGCGCTTCTTCTTCCAGCCGCGCTCGCTGCTCGCCCCCTATCTCACCAATCCGAAGGGCCGGCTCGCGCTGCCCGAGGGCGATGCCTGCGCCCCGTTCCTGTCCGGCGCCTGCCTGATGATCGAGCGGAGCTTCTTCCTCGAACTCGGCGGCTTCGATCCGAACATCTTCCTGTTCTACGAGGACGACGACCTCTGCCGCCGGGTGGCCGATGCCGGCCGCGCCCTGGTCCACGTCCACGGCGCCGTGGCGCTGCACGGGCGCGGGCGCTCCTCGGCCCCGGCGCCGGGCCGCACCTTTCGCACCCGCTGGCATCAGGCGTGGTCGCGGGCCTACGTCTCCAGAAAATACGGCCTGCCCGATCCGAGCCCCGGCCTCCTCGCCGCCAACGCGCCGAAGGCGGCGCTCTCCGCCCTGGTCCTCCGCCGCGCGGGGCTGGAGCGCTACGGCGGCTCGGCGGCCGGCGCGCTGGCCGCCCTGCGGGGGCAGAGCGCCCTGGCCCGCGAAGGATTGGCGCCGTGAGCCTGTTCTCGGGGCCGACCGTGGCGGAGGCGCTGGCGCGCCCGCACAACGCCTTCTCCGGCCTGCGGCTGGCGCTCGCCCTGATGGTGGTGGTCTCCCACGCCTTCAGCGTCGTCTCCGGCAACGGACTCGACGAGCCGCTCGCCCGCAGCACCGGCTTCTCGCTCGGCGAGCACGCGGTGAACGGCTTCTTCGCCGTCTCCGGCTTCCTCGTCACCATGAGCTACGACCGGCGCGGCTGGCGCGACTACGTCATCGCCCGCTCGTTGCGGATCGGGCCCGGCCTCGTCGCCGCGACCCTGGCGGTCTCGCTGCTGCTCGGCGGCGCCCTCACCCGGCTGCCGCTCAGCGAATACCTCGCCGCGCCGGAGCTGTGGCGCTTCGTGCGCGGCACGCTCCTGTCCTTCAAGAGCAATGCCAGCCTGCCGGGCCTGTTCGAGACCAATCCCCTGCGCAGCCCGCTCGGCACGGTCTGGACCCTCAAATACGAGACGATCTGCTACGCGGGCGTCCTCGTGGTCGGGCTGTGCGGGCTGCTGCGGCGGCGCTGGGCCGTGCCGGCGCTGACCGCCGCCCTGGCGCTCGCCCTGGCGGTGCTGGAAGTCGTGCGGCCGGAGATGCCGAAGGGGACCGAGACCGCCCTGCGGCTTCCACTCATCTTCGCCTTCGGCGCCTGCCTCTACCTGTGGCGCGACACCGTCCGCCTCACGCCGTGGCCGCTGCTCGGCCTCGCCGCCGCCCTGCTGCTTCAGGGCCACGCCCCCGCTCGGACGCTGCTGTTCCTGTCGGAGAGCTACGCGGCGGTCTGGCTCGCCTTCCTGCCCCCCCTCGCCCGCCCCGCCCTCGACCCGCCCGCCGACCTCTCCTACGGGGTCTATCTCTACGGCTGGCCGATCCAGCAGAGCCTGCATGCGTTGTTCCCCGCCGCCTCGGCGCTCGCGCTGCTGCCCCCCGCGCTTCTTCTCGCCCTGCTCGTCGCGGCGCTCTCCTGGTACGCCGTCGAGAAGCCGGCCCTGCGCCTCAAGGCGCGGGCGCTCGGACGGCGCACGCTGGGCACCATCGAGCCCGCCGGCCCCTGAATCCGAATTGATCCATCCGCGCCCCGAGCGCGTTCGAAGAGGGCGAGGCGTGTCGCCGTGCCGCCGTGGTGGGGCGCCCCGCGCGCCCTAGCTACGGTGCCGGGCCGCTCGTCCGCCGTCGGCCCGCCCTCTTCCCGGAAACCCGGATCACCGCCTGCCATGAAGGTCGTCGTGGACCTCAACCGCTGCCAAGCCTACGCGCAGTGCCTCTACGCGGCCCCAGGGCACTTCGCCCTGCACGGCAAGGAAGCCTTGGTCTACGACCCCTCCCCCGACGAGGCGGCGCGGGGCGAGATCGAGCGGGCCGTCCACGCCTGCCCGGTCCGGGCGATCACCGCCTATTCGGACGACACGACCGCCGGAGAGGCGGCGTGACGACAGCTCCCGAGCGCATCGTCGTCGTCGGCGCCTCCCTGGCGGGCCTCACCGCCGCGCAGCACCTGCGCGCGCGGGGCTATGCCGGGGCGCTCACCCTGGTCGGCGACGAACCCCATCGCCCCTACGACCGGCCGCCGCTCTCCAAGCAGGTGCTGCGCGGGCTCTTCTCCGCCGACACCACCCTGCCCCATCCCCCCGATCTCGGCGTGGAATTCCGCCTCGGCCAGCCGGCGACCCGGCTCGACCTGTCCGAGCGGGCGGTCGAACTCGGCGACGGCAGCCGCCTGCCCTACGACCGCCTGCTGATCGCCACCGGCACCCGGGCGCGGCCCTGGCCCGACCCGGAGGAAGCCGCGCTTGCCGGCGTCTTCACCCTGCGCGGGCGGGACGACGCGCAGCGTCTCGGTGCCCGTTTGCAGGCAAGGCCGGACCGCGTCGTCCTCGTCGGCGGCGGCTTCATCGGCTTCGAGGTCGCCTCGACCTGCCGCGATCTCGACATCCCGGTCACCCTGCTGGTGCGCGATGCCGTTCCGCTGGCCGCGGCGCTCGGCCCCCGCCTCGGCGGCCTGATCGGCGACGTGGCGCGCGAGAAGGGCGTCGATCTGCGCCTCGAATCTGAGATCGAGCGGATGGAGGCACGAGACGGACATCTCGTCGCCGTGACCCTGAAGGACGGCACGCGGATCGAGTCCGACTGCCTCGTCGCGGCGATCGGCACCCTGCGCAACGTCGAATGGCTCGCGGGCTCCGGCCTGGAGGCCGACGCGGGGGGCCTGCGCTGCGACGCCTTCTGCCGCGCGCTGCACGAGGACGGCGGCGTCGCCGAGGGCGTCTTTGCTGCGGGCGACGTCGCCCGTTGGCCGAACCCGCACGACGACGATGCGCTGGTGGCGGTCGAGCACTGGGGCAATGCCCGGGCGCAAGGAGAGACCGCCGCCGCCAACATGCTGGCGGGCGACGCCTCGGCGATGCGCCGCCACGACCACCTGCCGGATTTCTGGTCGCAGCAATTCGGACTGACGATCAAGCTCGTCGGCTTGGCCGAGGGCGCCGACAGCTTCGCCGTGATGCACGGCTCGCTGGAGGAGCGCTGCCTCTTGGCCGCCTACGGCCGGGACGGCCGCACCATTGCGGCGGCCTCGATCGACAGCGCCCGCTGGCTGCCCGCCTACAAGGCCGCGATCCGCGAGCGCGCCCCGTTCCCGCCGATCGCGGACGCCGTCGATCAGCCCCGCCTCCGTGTGCAGGAGCCGTAATCCCGTGAGCGGAAGCACGCTGTTCGAACAGATTCTCGATCCCGCCCACCGGGCGAACCCCTACCCGCTCTACGCGGAGATGCGGCGGGTGCCGGTGGCGCGGCAGGCGGACGGCACCTACGTCGTCAGCACCCACACCGAGCTGGCGCGGCTGATCTCCGACCCGCGGATCAGCTCGGACGACCTGCCCGACCCGCAAAAGTTCCGCTGGACCGGGCACCCCGTCACCGACCTGCTGGTGCGCCCCGTGCGCGCCGAGATCCGCAAGCGCCACCGTCCCTTCATCTTCCGCGACCCCCCTGACCACGACCGCCTGCGCGGTCAGGTGATGCGCTGCTTCACCCCCGAGCGGGTGCGCGGCATGCGGGGCAAGACCCAGAAGATCACCGACGACCTGATCGGCAAGATGCGGGGCAAGACCCGGATCGATCTCGTCGACGACTTCTCCTACCCGCTGCCCGTCACCGTGATCTGCGAGTTGCTCGGCGTCCCGCCGGAGGACGAGGCGCAGTTCCACGGCTGGGCGACGCAGCTCGCCACCGCGCTCGAACCCAACCAGCGCGGCGACGAGGAGACCCAGGCCAAGAACGAGGTCTGCTTCAACGAGATCGCCGACTACCTCCAGGGGCTGATCAAGGAGAAGCGCAAGGACCCGCAGCAGGACATCCTCTCCGACCTCGCCAATGACGGGGACGGGATGAACGACTTCGACCTGATCGCCACCGCGGTGCTGCTGCTGGTGGCGGGCCACGAGACCACGGTGAACCTGATCACCAACGGCATGCTGACGCTGCTGCGCTTCCCCGAGCATGGGGCGCGGCTGCGCGCCGAGCCCGACCTCGCGCCGCGGCTGATCGAGGAATTGCTGCGCTACGAGCCGCCGGTCCATTACCGCACGCGGCTGGCGCTCGCCGACATTCCGGTGGCCGGGATCACCATCCCGAAGGACGCGCCGGTGATCTTCTTGCTGGCCGCCGCCAACCGCGATCCGACCCGCTTCCCCGATCCCGACCGCTTCGATCCCGACCGGCCCGACAACCGCCATCTCGGCTTCGGCGGCGGGCTCCACTACTGCGTCGGCGCCCCGCTCGCACGGATCGAGGCGGAGGTTGCCCTGGTCAGCCTCGTGCGGCGGCTGAAGGGCGTGTCCCTGATCGAGGACCCGCCGCCCTACCGGCCGGGGGCCTCGCTGCGGGGGCCGCGGCATCTGCGGCTGGCGCTGGAGGGCGTGGCGGAGTGATCGCGTCCGGCGGCCGTTGGGCATCCCCTCTCCCCGCGTGCGGGGAAAGGGGATCCGCCCGCGACGCAACAGGTCATCGAGAACGTTGAAGCCAAAAGAAAAGCGCCCGGCCTCTCGGCCGGGCGCTTCTCCAAAACGTCCTGTGCGGAACGCGTCTTACGCGGTCAGCACCGTCGAGGGCTCGACCTTCACGCCCGGGCCCATCGTCGAGGTGACGGCGATGCGCTGGATGTAGGTGCCCTTGGCGCCGGCGGGCTTCGCCTTGGCGACCGCATCGGCGAAGGCCTTGATGTTCTCGACGAGCTTCTGCTCGTCGAAGGACACCTTGCCGACGCCGGCGTGGATGATGCCGGCCTTCTCGACGCGGAACTCGACCGCGCCGCCCTTGGCAGCGGCGACGGCGCCCTTCACGTCCATGGTGACCGTGCCGACCTTCGGGTTCGGCATCAGGCCGCGCGGGCCCAGCACCTTACCGAGACGGCCGACCAGCGGCATCAGGTCCGGGGTCGCGATGCAGCGATCGAACTCGATCTTGCCGCCCTGGACGATCTCGAGGAGATCCTCGGCGCCGACGATGTCGGCACCGGCCGCCTTGGCGTCGTCCGCCTTGGCGCCGCGGGCGAAGACCGCCACGCGGACCGTCCGGCCGGAGCCGTTCGGCAGGTTGCAGACGCCGCGGACCATCTGGTCGGCGTGGCGCGGGTCGACGCCGAGATTCATCGAGATCTCGACGGTCTCGTCGAACTTGGCCGAAGCCTTCGACTTCACCAGCTTGATCGCCTCGTCGATGGCGTAGAGCTTGGTCGGCTCCAGACCCTCGCGGGCGGCGCGGATGCGCTTTCCTTCGCGTGCCATGATGCCCTCCTTACGCGACGACTTCGAGGCCCATGGCTCGCGCGGAGCCACGGATCATCGCGACCGCCGCATCGACGGAGTCGCAGTTCAGGTCGGGCATCTTCTTCTCGGCGATCTCGCGAAGCTGGGCTTCGGTGATCTTGCCGACGGTCGGGCCCTTGCCCGGGGTCTTGGAGCCGGAGGCCGGCTTCTTGCCGATCTTCAGGCCAACCGCCTTCTTCAGGAAGAAGGTGACCGGGGGCTGCTTCATCTCGAAGGTGAAGGAGCGATCCTGATACGCGGTGATGATCACCGGGATCGGGGTGCCCTTCTCCATCTGCGCGGTCTTCGCGTTGAAGGCCTTGCAGAATTCCATGATGTTGAGGCCGCGCTGACCGAGCGCGGGGCCGATCGGCGGCGACGGGTTGGCGGCGCCGGCCGGGACCTGAAGCTTCACGTAGCCCGTGATCTTCTTCGCCATGGGACTGCTCCCAAATGTTGCGCGTCGCCGGGCTGCCGAGGCACGGACGGACGGGCGGTTGCAGGTCGCGGTGCGATCCGTGGATCCCGGAGGCGAAGCCGGGCGGATCTCCCGCGGGTTGTGGCGGTGCTTCCGAGGAAGCATCGCCGTTTCCGGGCCGCGGCGGGGCCACCGGCCGGAAAGGCTGACGATCAATCAGTCTTGATTGATCGCGAAATGCAAAAAAATCAGACCTTCTCGACCTGACCGTATTCCAGCTCGACCGGGGTGGCGCGGCCGAAGATCGACACCGCCACCTTGAGACGCGAGCGGGCGTCGTCGATTTCCTCGACGGTGCCGTTGAAGGAGGCGAAGGGGCCGTCGGAGACCCGCACCGTCTCGCCGATCTCGAAGGAGACCGTGTGCTTGGGGCGGTCCACGCCCTCCTGCACCTGCCCCTTGATGCGCTCGGCCTCCGCATCCGGGATCGGCACGGGCTTGGCCTTGTCGGCCCCGAGGAAGCCGGTGACCTTCGGGGTGTTCTTGATGAGGTGATAGACCTCGTCGGTCAGGTCGCACTTCACCAGCACGTAGCCGGGGAAGAACTTCCGCTCGGCGTCCACCTTGCGGCCACGGCGGACCTCGGTGACCTTCTCGGTCGGCACCATGACCTCGTCGAACAGCTCGGTCAGCCCGCGCTGGGCCGCCTGATCCTTGATGGACTGGGCGACCTTGTTCTCGAAGTTCGAGTAGGCGTGGACGATGTACCAGCGCTTCGACACGGGTCTCTCAACTCCTCGGCGTCCTGGGACGCCTGAAAAAATCTTAAGCGCCGATCCCGAGGATCAGGCCGACGCCGAAGCGCATCACCTGATCGACGGCGACGAAGAACAGGCTCGCCACCACCACCATGATGAACACCATCACGGTGGTGATCGTGGTCTCCTTGCGGGTCGGCCACGTGACCTTGCGGGCCTCGTCGCGCACCTCGCCCAGGAACTCCACCGGGCCCACCCGCTTCGGCGCGGGGCGCGCGGGCGGGGTCGGGCGCTGGGGCGCAACGGGCGCCGTGCCGCGCTTGGGGCCGCGCGCCGCGTCGGCTTTCTTGGTCGCTTCGTTCGATGCCATGGCGCAACTGAAACCGGACAGGGCTCCGGAAACCACCGATCGCGGTGCGGGGACGCTTGCGTCCCACACCGACAGCATCTGAGGATCTCGGAATGCGCCCGCTCTAGCGCAAGTGATCCGGCTTGTCGATGGGCTCGGAGGGTCTGCCGCTTGCGGGGTCTGGAGCTGCGCCGTGGCAGGAGTGGAGGGACTCGAACCCCCAACCCCCGGTTTTGGAGACCGGTGCTCTGACCAGTTGAGCTACACTCCTACGGCGCGCGCGGCGCGGTTCGCGTCATGCCGCAACCGGCGGCCCAAAGCAAGGGCGGAACGCGACGGGGCGGCCGGGGCTACCCGTCTTCCCCCTCCTCCGGGTCGAAATCCCCGCCGAGGAAGGGATAGGCCGCCTCGACGAGATAGGGACCGCCGCCCCGCGAGGTGCGGGCCGAGAACAGGGCGGCGCGCCGCGCCGTGAAGGTCAGGCGGGGAAACACGCCGGCCTCGGTGAGGGTGCGCGCCACCGCCTCCGGTCCGGCCTCGCGGTTGAGCCGGGCGAGCGTCACATGCGGCGTGAACTTGCGCCGCTCCGGCGCGGCGCCGGCCCGGCGGGCGATGCGCTCGTGCTCCTCCTGCAGGTCGGTCAGCTCCGGGCTCGGCACGACGGAGGCGTAGATCGCCCGCGGCCGGTCGCCGCCGAAGCTCGCGAGCCCGTCGAGGGTCACGGTGAAGGCCGGGCGCGCCCGCGCCTCCGCCAGACCCGCATCGAGATCGGCGGCGATGACGTCATCGACCTCGCCGAGGAAGCGCAGGGTGATGTGGTAGTCCGACGGCTCGATCCAGCGCGCCCCGGGCAGGCCGCCGCGGAAGAACGACAGCCGCTCGGCGATCTCCGCCGGGATCTCCAGCCCCGTGAACAGGCGCGGCATCGCTACTGTCCCTTCTGCTCCGGCTTCTGCTGCCCGAGGCGGCCGAGGAAGGTCTCGACGGCGGGCAGGATACCCTCGACGACCCGCTCGACGCCCTTGGCGGTGGGGTGCAGCCCGTCATCCATGGTGTTGGCGCGCTGGCCCGCCACGCCGTCGAGGAAGAACGGGTAGAGCACGAGGCCGTAGGTCTTCGCGAGATCGGGATAGATCGCGTCGAACCGGGCGCGGTACTCGGTGCCGAGATTGGGCGCGGCGAGCATGCCGGCGAGCAGCACCGGAATGTTGCGCTCCTTCAGCCGCGCAATGATCGTGTCGAGCGCCTTGCGGGTCACCGCCGGATCGGTGCCGCGCAGCATGTCGTTGGCGCCGAGTTCGAGGATCACGCCCTGCGTGCCGTCCGGCACCGACCAGTCGAGCCGGTCGAGCCCGCCGGTGCTGGTGTCGCCCGAGACGCCGGCATTGGCGATCTCGACCTTATAGCCCTTGGCCTTCAGCGCCCGCTCCAGCACGGCGGGAAAGGCGGCGTCGGCCGGCAGGCGGTAGCCCGCGGTGAGGCTGTCGCCGAGCGCCACGAGCTTGAGGGGTGAGTCGTCGGCCCGCGCCGCGCGGGGCAGCAGGCCCGCGGCGGCGACGAGCGTGGCTGCGGCGAAGAGGAGCATCAGCGCGGCCCTGCGCCGGAGCCGGGCCGGCCCCACATCGGAGCGTGGCGCCGCGCACCGAGGATCCTCGCGCCGTTCGCCCAAGCGTGACACAAGCCCGTTGCCGGGTCCGGCTTCCGCCTCGTTCGCGTGGTGCAAGACCGTATCCCTTCGCTCGAACCTGCCCCATTGCTTGCCAAGATCGGTCGGTGCCTGATGTCGAACAAGGCCGTCTCCCTGTCGCAGATCGAGCTGAGCCTCGGCCGCGGCCCCGCGCGGGTGCATGTCCTGCGCGGCATCTCGCTCGATGTCGAGCGGGGCGAGGCGGTGGGCCTCGTCGGGCCCTCGGGCTCGGGAAAATCCACCCTGCTCACGGTGATGGCCGGGCTGGAGCGGCCCGATACTGGCTGCGTCACCATCGCCGGGACCGATCTGAGCGGCCTCGACGAGGACGGGCTCGCGCGCTTCCGCGGCCGCAACATCGGCATCGTGTTCCAGGCCTTCCACCTCGTGCCGACCATGACCGCGCTGGAGAATGTGGCGCTGCCGCTCGAACTCGCGGGCGCGCCCGACCCGCACGGGCGGGCTGCGGCGGAATTGGAGGCGGTGGGGCTCGGGCACCGGCTGCGGCATTATCCGGCGCAGCTCTCCGGCGGCGAGCAGCAGCGGGTGGCGATCGCCCGCGCGCTCGCGCCCGATCCGGCGATCCTGGTCGCCGACGAGCCGACCGGAAACCTCGACGAGGCGACGGGGCGGCAGATCGTGGACCTGCTGTTCGGGCTGAAGCGGGACCGCGGCGCGACGCTCGTGCTGGTGACGCACGATCCCGGCCTCGCCCGGCTGTGCGACCGCACGGTGCGCCTGCGCGCCGGCCGGATCGAGGCACCGGCTGACGCCTGACATCCGGGGGAAATAAAAAAACCTCCCGGCGCCGGATGGACGCCGAAAGGCTTGCGAATCGAAGAGGTTGGCGCACGCGGCTCGCGCGGTGCCTCAGGCCCGCGCGGGGTGCGCCAACGGCTCAGGCGCTCAGCGGAGCGCCGATCCGGGCGCGGAGCTGGGCCCGCAGGTTCTGGTTGGCGGCGCTGCGGTCGGCATCGAGGGCCCACATCAGGCGCAGGAGCCGGCTGATCGGCAGCGCCCTGTCCTCGATGGCCTCGGCAACCTGCTGCTGGAGAGATTTCGAGGTCGTCATGAACGTCTCGGCCGTGCTCTGCATGGGATCGCATCCGGAAGCGGGCTCGCCCCCCGCGGGGCGGGCTCTTAAACGGTTCCAAATCGCAAAGCCATAGGTTTGCCGGCTCGCGGTTAGCGCTTCCTTGGAGAACAGGAAGCATCCCTCACAGCTTTGTGAAGCCGGCTCACCTCAAGCCAGCGGCGAGCGGGCATAGCCGTCGAGCAGATCCTGCGGGTCGCGATAGATCGCGACGCAGCCAGCCGCCGAAAGCTCGGCTTCGGGAAAGCCGCCGCACAGGACGCCGATCGTGGAAAGTCCAGCGCGTGCCGCGGCTTGCACATCGTAGGGCGTGTCGCCGACCACCATCACCGCCTGCTTGGAGAGGCCGGGGAGCTTGTCCAGCACCGCCTCGAAGATATCGGGATGCGGCTTCGAGCGGTCGGCGTCGTCGGAGGTGGTGACCACATCGACGAGGCCGGTGATGCCGAGGATCTTCTGGTAGTTCTCGACCTCGTCGGCCTTGCCGGAGGAGGCGAGCGCGACGGTCTGGCCTGCATCGCGAACATGGCTGAGCAGTGCCTTCACCGCCGGGAACGGCTTGGCCTGCGAAAGATAGGACCGTTTGAACAGATCCGAGCGGTAGGATTCGATCGCCTCGCCCTCGCGGGCCAAGCGCGCCTCGTCCACGAAGACCGGCAGGAGCTGGTCGCCGCCCTTGCCGATCTGGCGGCGGACCTCCGCCTCCTGCGTCTCGATCCCGAAATGCGCGAAGGCCTCGACCCAGGCGCGGGCATGCAGGTCGACGCTGTCGAGCAGGGTGCCGTCGATGTCGAAGACGACGGCCTTGATGCGGGGGGACATCCGGGGGGCTCGCCGTCAGCGCGGGAAGAGCTGGAGGCCGTCGTCGGGGAGGAGGTTGCGGGCCGGGCCGCCGGTCTGCTGGCCGCGGCCCTGCTGGTAGTAGGGCAGTTCGGGGCGCCGGTCGTTGCCGCTGCCGGAATCGTATTCCCAGGGCGCGTTCCAAGGCGCCCGGCCGCTCACCGCCGGGACAGCGGGCCCGGCATAGAACGAATCGCCCGGTCGCAGCGGCCCCGCGGCGGCGGCGCCGGCCGCCAGCATCGTGCCGAGGAAGACGGCGGCAGCCTCTCGTCCGATCCGCGCGCGCATCGCGTGTCCTTCCTCGATCATGGGAGCGCTCCACACCGGAAGCGCGAGGGAAACGGCCGAGCCTGACCGGTGTTCCCCTGCTCCGAGCGTCGGCCCGACGTCTCGACCGCCCGAAAAGCGAAGCCCGCCGGCCCCGGAGGGCGGCGGGCTCTCGAACCGCATCCGCTTCTGGTGGCGCGGCTCAGTGGAGGACGACGGCCTCGGCTCCGGCGCGGGCCTTGGCCCGGCTGGCGGCCGGCTTGGCCTTGGATGCGACTTTGGGCGCAGCCTTCGCGGCCTTGGCAGCGGGCTTCTCAGCAGCCGGAGCCTTGGTCTTCACGGCCTTGGCAACGACAGCCAGCACCTCGGCAGGCGCCTTCACCGCGGCCTTGGCGCGGCTGGCACGGGGCTTGGCGACCTTGGCCGGCGCGGCGACGGTCTCAGCCGCGACCGTCGCCGTCGTCTGCCGCAGTTCGGCCTCGGCCTGCAGCCAGTGGGCCTCGGCCCGGCCGAACACCCGGCCCTCGCCTTCCCAGATGTAGTAGGCGCGCTCGCGCACGCTGTTCTCGCACAGCACCATGACGCTCTCCCGAAATCGTCCGACGTGAGTTCGAACGATGGAAGGCCATGGTTAAGGAGAGGTTAAATGGCTTTCGCACCGCGGGAGAGACGGCGGTGGTTCGCCCGCACCTTGCGGCGATAGCCGGCCACCACCGCACCGTGGGACGCGCCCGTGGCGAGCTGCATCGCCGCCTCGCCGGCTGCCAGCACCTTCTCGCTGACCATGCGCTGCGCCTCGGCCTGGGCCGCGGTGCCGCCGGCCGCGAGCTTGGCCATCCGCAGGGCGATTACGGACTGCGCCTCGAAGGCGAGCAGGGTCGTGTCGAATCCGAGCTTCCACCACGCTGCGAACATCGAACCTGTCCTCTTTCCGTCACGCGGGCCCACCCCGCCGCGGCGCGCGCCGAGCGGGAGGGCATCGATGCTCAATCGAAGCTGCGGCCCTTGGCGGCGGAGCCGCCCAGGCTGATCTTCACCTTCTTCGGCTGCGCCGCCTGGGCGCTCCGGCCGCGCCCGGCCGGCACTTCGGCCTCCGGCGCCGCCGGGGCGGGCTTCAGCCGGGACTGGCCGTAGATCACCGAGCCGATCTCGCCGACCGCCCGGACCAGATCATCGCGCTCGCAGGCGCGGGCCACCTTCAGGCCGAGCTGGTGCATGTGGCTCTTGCCGTAGAGATAGGCGGCGAGCTTGGCCCGGGTCAGCGCCGGAATCGTCTCGAGGATGTAGGGCAGGTCGTAGTCGTCGGCGCGGTAGACCTCGCCGAGCAGTTCGAGGGAGACCGGGCATTCCGGATCGACGGTCGCGCCGGTGGTCGGGTGGGCCTGGGTCATGGGTCACCTGCTGTCGGTGCAAAGGGCGAAGGAGGGGGCGATGGAGAGGGTGACGAAAGCGGCGAAGGCATGTCGGAGGCCGGAGCTTCCGCCACGGAGGAGGGCATGAACGCACGCAGGGCGGAGGGCGCCGCCAAGCATCCGGTGCAGACCGAGGCGATCGCGATCCGGGCGCGCCGGTCGCTCCGCTCCCAGACGGATTCACGCGAAGGCCCCGCGGTCGCCGGCCCGGAGGTCCCGTCGAGCCGGGCATCAGGGTTGGCGCGGATGCGCAGGTAGAGCGGTTCCTGCGCCCGCACAGCGGGGACCGGTCCGCACAGGATCCCGTACAGCACGAGCCCGCACCGGACGACTGCGCGGCGCGCGCGCCAGCCCCGACGCGCAGAGGCCGTCCGCCGCGCGGCGCATCCGGCCGTTCGGTCCGATGTCCTGCCGGTTGTCATGCGGGTCTCGCCGTGGCGGTTGCGGGGCGCCGGTTCCCGCCGTCGCGGGATTCCGGGCCGGGCAGGATCGGCCGGTATGGTCAACAAGACCTTAACCGCAGCCTGCGCCGGAGGCGAGCCGTTCCCCCGAGAACGGCCATGAGAGCCGCAATGAGAGCCGCAATGAGAGCCGCCATGAGAGCCGCAACGCGAAAAAGCCCGGCACGCGGCCGGGCTTTTCCTTCGGAAAGTCCGGCGGTCCGGTACGGGACCGCCGGGGATCCGGGTCTTAGTACGAGCCGAACTTGTAGTTCAGGCCGGCGCGGACGACGGCGAACTCGGTGTCGCGGACCTGCTGGCCACCGCTGACGAGCACGGTGCCGGGGTTGCCGACGGAGACCGTGCGGCCCTGGTTGTCGACGGCGAAGGCGCCGCGGCCACCGGAGTTGCGATCGAGGTTCACGTACAGGCCTTCGACCTTCAGCGTCACGGCCGACGACTTGAAGAAGTTCAGGAACGAGTCGGTCGGGAGAGCGTACTCGACACCGCCACCGGCGACCCAGCCGGTCTGGAAGTCGTCGCTCGACACGCCGGTGCCGAACTCACGACCGCCGCCGGAGCCGTAGGCGAAGCCGCCGGTGCCGTACACGAGGGTGCGGTCGAAGGCGTAGCCGAGGCGACCGCGGACGGTGCCGAAGAAGTCGAGGCCCGAGAGACCGGCCGGGTTGAACACCTGCTGGGCGGCCAGCGGGCTGGTCGAGACGAAGCGGTTCCGGTTACGGCCGAAATCGGCGTACTGGGCGTCCGCCTCGACGCCGATCACGAAGCCCGAACCCGGGGTGAACTGGTAGTTGTAGCCGATCTGACCGCCGCCGACGAAGCCCTCGTTGGACTCGCGGTTGCTGAAGGCCACCACGGCGGTGGTGCCCGGGGGCACGAGCAGGGAGGCCGGGCCGACGCCGATCACGGTCGGAGCGCGGTCGTCCTGGGTGCCGAAGCCGTAACCGGCGTTGAAACCGGCATAGAAGCCCGTCCAGGTGAAGACCGGCACCGGCTGGAACACCGGCGGCGGGGCCGCGCGGCGCGGAAGGTCGGCGGCCGAGGCGGCGACCGTGGCGGCAACGAGCGCGCTCGAGGCGAGAAGCAGGCTTTTCATCGTGTCGTGTCCTGGTTTGGCGGGAGCCGGTGTTGGTGTGAAGTGGTCCGGGGGATCTCCCCGGTATCCGTCGCCCTCCTGCGATGAAGCGATGAATGCACCCGAACCCGTCAACGAAAGGTGAAGCTTACCCAGCCGTGAGCATGCGATCAGGCCCGATGTGTCCTTGCGCACATCGACGGCTCGTCTTGTCGAGAATCAGCAACAGTCAAATCCCGGAAGCAAAACATGCGGCATTACGGTTAACGAGCGGTAGCGGCCGCCGCGCAAGTTCGTATTAACCATATCGGCTCTACGCTCCAGCGTGCCGACGCTCCGATTCCGGACCCGGCCGCCTCGACGGATCGCGCTGTCCATGTCCTTCGATTCCGGTTCGCCCCGACCGCGGGGGCCTCTCGCGTGGACGATCAAGATGACGCTGATCGTCGGCCTCGGCGCCACGGCGCTCGCCCACCACCTCACCAGACCGGCCGGCATGCCGGCCGATCCCGAGGTGACGGGCTCGATCGGCGTCAAGGCCCAGGCGACGCGGCTCGATCCCTGCGCGCTCCGCGGAACCAGCGCACGGAACTGACCGCGCGCGAGGATCGGCCCGCGGCGCCCGGCACGGTCATGGGCTGAAAAACACCGTTTCGCCGCGCCTGAAAGGCCGCTCGACGGCTCCGCGATACCGGCGACGCAACCGTCTCCAGCACAGGCGGGAGGGACCGGCGCTATCGCGGTCGATTGACAAGCAGGCACAGGGGTCTAAGTGTCGCGCGCGTTCGGACGCGTGACGGCGTACCGCGCACGGCTCTCGCGATCATCCGCCGGCGCGAGCTCTGAGCCCCGGATCGGCCCACTCCACGCGCGCAAATGGTTTCCGATACACGATGTCTTTCGCCGATCTTGGACTGAGTGACAAGGTACTCCAAGCCGTCTCCGCGGCCGGCTACACCGAGCCGACGCCGATCCAGGCCCAGGCGATCCCGCACGTGCTCGCCCGGCGCGACGTGCTCGGCATCGCCCAGACCGGCACCGGCAAGACCGCCGCCTTCACCCTGCCGATGCTGACGATGCTGGAGACGGGCCGCGCCCGGGCCCGCATGCCGCGCACGCTGATCCTGGAGCCGACGCGCGAACTCGCCGCGCAGGTCGAGGAGAATTTCGAGCGCTACGGCACCAACCACAAGCTCAACGTGGCGCTGATCATCGGCGGCGTCTCCTTCGCCGACCAGGACGCCAAGCTGACCCGCGGCACCGACGTGCTGATCGCGACCCCGGGGCGCCTGCTCGACCATTTCGAGCGCGGCAAGCTGCTGCTGACCGGCGTCGAGCTCCTCGTCATCGACGAGGCCGACCGGATGCTCGACATGGGCTTCATCCCCGACATCGAGCGCATCGTGAAGATGGTGCCCTTCACGCGCCAGACGCTGTTCTTCTCCGCCACCATGCCGCCGGAGATCGAGCGGCTGGCGGACATGTTCCTGCACAACCCGCAGCGGGTCGAGGTGGCCCGCCCCTCCTCCACCGCCACGACCATCGAGCAGCGCCTCGTGGCGACGGGCGCCGAGGGCCACGAGAAGCGCAAGATCCTGCGCCACCTCATCCGCTCGGCGGACGAACTGCAGAACGGCATCATCTTCTGCAACCGCAAGCGCGACGTGGCGCTGCTGCAGAAGTCGCTGGCGAGCCACGGCTTCAACGTCGCCGCGCTGCACGGCGACATGGACCAGCGCGCCCGCACGGCGGCGCTCGACGGCTTCCGCAGCGGCGAGGTTCCGCTGCTCGTGGCCTCGGACGTGGCCGCCCGCGGCCTCGATATCCCGGCGGTGAGCCACGTCTTCAATTTCGACGTGCCGCACCATCCCGAGGACTACGTCCACCGGATCGGCCGCACCGGGCGCGCCGGGCGCGCCGGGCACGCCTTCACCCTGGCGAGCCGCGCCGACGAGCGCTCGCTCGCGGCGATCGAGAGCCTGATCGGCCGGCCGATCGAGTGGCTCGACGGCGACCTCTCCACCGTGACCGACGACACCGAGGGCGACGAGCCGCGCCGCCGCCGCGGCGCCCGCCGGGCCAGGGGAAGCGAGAAAGGGAGCGAGCGGGGCGCCGAGAAGGCCGCCGAGCGGACGGCCGAGCGGCCGAGCGAGAGCCGCTCACGCGGAGGCCGCCGCCCGGCCTCCGGCCGCAGCCGCGGCGAGGAGAGCGGACGCGAACCGATCCGCGAGGCGGAGCCGGTCTCCCCGGCCCGCGAGCCCGCCCGAAGCGCTCCCGACCGCGCCCGCTCCGAGCGCCGCCCCCCGCGCCGCGACGAGGACGACGACACGCCGGTGGGCCTCGGCTCGCACGTGCCGGCCTTCCTTCTGAAGCCGACCGGGTTCGGGAAGAGCAAGTAGCGCGTCCCGAGCGCGCTCCCCGCAGGCCGTCCTGTCCGACGGCTCTGTCGTCTGACGGCTCCCGATGATGGCGCCGTCGGCCACGGCCGGCGCTTTCTTTGCGCGCCCCTTAACGTCCTGGCGAGGTTCTGCGGCGACACTCCGGTGGAGCGGATGCTGCGGGCGGTGTGCCCCGTCCGCAGGAGCCTACGTCACCGGATGAGCCTCGGCCCCGATTCCGACCGTGATCGCAGTTTCACGCTCGCGCAGCGCAGCTTCGAGCTGATGCGCGACTACTGTGCCTGCGCGACCCCGCGCGCCTACGCGGTGTGGTATCTCTACGTGTCCGGCACGCAGCCGCTGCTGAACGATGCCGTCAAGCGGCTCACCACGCAGAACGGCACGCTGACGAGCGCCGACATCGACGGGCTCCACGACACCTATATCGACGGGCGCCGCCTCGCCGTGGAGGTGGACCGGATGAATTCGAGCCTCATCGCCGAGGTCGAGGGCATCATGGAGATGATCGAGGTCTCGATCCGCTCGACCGCCCAGTACGGCGAGTCGCTCCAGGCTTTGACCCACGACATCGCCAACACGGCCACCAGCCGGACGCGCCTGCGCGAGATCGTCACGACGATCGTGGCCAACACCCGCGACGTGACCGCCAACAACCGCACCCTCGAAGCGCGGATGCGCGAGAGCCGCAGCGAGATCGAGACCTTGCGCGAGACGCTGGAAGCGGCCCGCCTGGAGAGCCTGACCGATGCCCTGACGGGACTCGGCAACCGCAAGAGCTTCGAGGAGGCGCTTCGGCGTACCGTCGACGCGTCGCCGACCTCGGCGCATGGCGGCAAGCCGACGAGCCTGATCGTGCTCGACATCGACTCCTTCAAGCGCTTCAACGACCTCTACGGCCACCTGACGGGCGATCAGGTGCTGCGCCTCGTCGCCATCGTGATGCGCGAGCATGTCGGGCAGACGGGCGCGACGCTGGCCCGGTTCGGCGGCGAGGAGTTTGGCATCGTCCTGCCGGAGACCGGGCTGGAGGACGCCCGCGCCATCGCCGAGCGGGTGCGCAACGGCGTCACCGGGCGCGAGTTGGTGAAGCGCTCGACCGGCGAGTCGCTTGGCAAGGTCACGGTCTCGCTCGGCGTCGCGACGCAGCGGGGCGACGACAACGCGGTCTCCCTGCTGGAACGGGCGGATGCCTGCCTGTTCGCTGCCAAGCGCGCCGGCCGCAACCGCACCTACGACGAGACCGAGGTCGACGCCCTGCGCGACGTGGCGTGACGGGGCGGCGGCGCACCGCCTTCCCCATCCGCCGGCATCCGCGCCCCGATCAGGCCGGGGCGCCGGCCGCCAGGCGCTCCGGGTTCGCGGGCGTGATCGCCACGGACTCGCCGCAGCCGCAGGCCGAGGTCTGGTTCGGGTTGTTGAACACGAACTGGGACGACAGCTTGGTCGTCTGGAAGTCCATCTCGGTGCCGAGCAGGAACAGCACCGCCTTGGGATCGATGAACACGGTCACGCCCCGGTCCTCGATCACGTCCTCGCCGGCCTTCCGCTCCTCGGCATATTCCATCGTGTAGGACATGCCGGCGCAGCCGCCGTTCTTCACGCCGACGCGCAAGCCGGCGATCGGCTTCTCCGCATCGGCCATAATCGCCTTGAGCCGATCCGCGGCGCGGTCGGTCAGCGTGATCACCTTGAAACCTGACATCGTGGTCTCTCTCCTGCGGCCGGGTTCAAGGCCCGGGCGGGTGAGTCTTTTTCGGGACTAGCAAGAGATAAGCACTCCCGGGGCAGGGGTCCACCGGTGCGCCCGGCGCACCGGGCGAATGCAGCCGTGCTATGCTCAATCGGTGACGGAGGGTGCGATGGCCGATCCTGCGCAGCGGCGGATGACGCCGGACGAGTTTTTCGCGTGGCAGCTCCATCAAGACGAGCGCTACGAACTCGTCGACGGCGTGCCGGTCCTGCGCCATCGGATGATGACGGGCAGCAGCGCGCAGCACGACCGAGCCACCGTCAACATCCTCGCCTCCCTGCATACGCAGCTCCGCGGCTCGGGCTGCCGGCCGACGACGGCGGCTATCGCGATCCGAACCGGTAGTCGCGGCCTGCGACGCCCCGACGTGATGGTCGAGGGCGCCGAACTCGTCCGTGACACCTACGAGGCCCGCGAACCGCGGCTGGTCGTCGAGGTCGCCTCCCCCTCGACGAGCGCCGTCGATCGGACGCGCAAGCTGGAGGAGTACAAGCGCCATCCGACCCTGCGCTGCATCCTCCTCGTCGAGACCGTCCTGCCGCAGGTTCTTCTCTATCGCCGCAACGGCGAGGACTGGGCGATCGAGACGTTCGACAGTCTCGAAGCGATCATCGATCTTCCCGAGATCGGTGCGCGGCTGACGCTGTCGGACATCTACGACGGATTGACGTTCGAACCGCGGTGGGATCCGACCGCTCCTCCGATGGAGGGCTGAAGCGCCGACCCTGCAAGGACCGCAAGGCCGGTCGGATCTTCCCTCACCACATGTCGAGGGCGACGCGGGCCTCGTCGGACATCCGGCTCTGATCCCACGGCGGGTCGAACACCATCGTCACTTGGCAGGATTGCACGCCCGGCACCGCCGAGACCGCGTTCTCGACCCAGCCCGGCATCTCGCCGGCCACGGGGCAGCCCGGCGCGGTCAGGGTCATGTCGATCAGCACGCGCCGGTCGTCCTCGATCTGCACCCGGTAGATCAGGCCGAGTTCGTAGATGTCGGCGGGGATCTCGGGATCGTAGACGGATTTCAGCGCGACGACGATCTCGTCCGTCAGGCGGTCGATCTCTTCGGCCGGGATCGCGGAGGCCGCCGCGAGGGCGGGGGTGTTGGTGCCCCCGGTGATGGTGGCGTCGGTGCTCATCGGATCACTCCTTCCGGCCGCCGCGTCCGACGGCCGAAACGTTCCAAAACTTACGCGAACAGCATCTCGGCCTTGGCCAGGGCCTCGGCGAGCGCGTCGATCTCATGGGTCGTATTATACAGACCGAACGAGGCGCGACAGGTGGAGGTCACGCCGAAGCGGGTCAGCAGCGGCATGGCGCAGTGCGTGCCCGCCCGCACCGCCACGCCCTGCCGGTCGATCACGGTGGCGATGTCGTGGGCATGCGCACCCTTCACCTCGAAGGCGATGACGCCGCCCTTGTTCCGGGAATTGCCGATCTGGCGGATCGAATTCATCGCGCCGAGCCGCTCCTGCGCGTAGGCCGTCAGCATCGCCTCGTGCGCGGCGATGTTCTCGCGCCCGAGCTTCATCATGAATTCGAGCGCGGCGCCGAGGCCGACCGCCTCGATGATCGCCGGCGTGCCCGCCTCGAAGCGGTGGGGCGGGTCGTTGTAGGTGATCGAATCCTGGCTCACCGTGCGGATCATCTCGCCGCCACCCTGGTAGGGCGGCAAGCGGTCGAGCCACTCCTTCTTGCCGTAGAGCACGCCGATCCCGGTCGGGCCGTAGACCTTGTGGCCGGTGAAGACGAAGAAGTCGCAATCGAGCGCCTGCACGTCGATCGGGCGGTGGACCGCGCTCTGCGCCCCATCGAGCAGCACCGGCACGCCGTGGGCGTGGGCGATGCGCACGATCTCCTCCCCCGGCGTCACCGTGCCGAGCACGTTCGACATGTGGGTGAGCGCCACCATCTTGGTGCGGGGGGTGAACAGCTTCTCGTATTCCTCGACGAGGAAGTTGCCGTCGTCATCGACCGGCGCCCACTTGATCACCGCCCCGCGCCGCTCGCGCAGAAAGTGCCAGGGCACGATGTTGGAGTGGTGCTCCATGATCGAGAGGATGATCTCGTCCCCCTCCCCGATCAGCCCGGCCCAGCCCATCGAGGATGCGACGAGGTTGTAGGCCTCCGTCGCGTTGCGGGTGAAGATGATCTCGTCGGTGGAGCGGGCATTGAGGAACTGGCGCGTGGTCTCGCGCGCGCCCTCGAACCCCTCGGTCGCGGCGTTGGCCATGTAGTGCAGGCCGCGATGGACGTTGGCGTAGCCGGTCTCCATGCAGGAGACCATGGCGTCGATCACCGCCTTGGGCTTCTGCGCCGAGGCCGCGTTGTCGAGATAGACCAGCGGCTTGCCGTAGACCTTTTCCGAGAGGATCGGGAATTCGGCCCGGATCGCCTCGACGTCGTAGGGGGTGGCGGGAACGGGTGCGTTCATGGTCGCGACCTTGGATCCTTTGATGTCCGGGTCCATCGCCGCCCGCCGGAACAGGTTCGGCGTCAATGTGCTCGGCCGGCTCCCCTGGGGGAGCCGGCCGGCAGGGTCAGCCGCGTGCCGCCAGCCAGGCCTCGATCCCGCCGATCAGCGCTTCGCGTGCGCCCTCGTGCGTGACCGTCTCCACCGCCTCGCCGACGAAGGCCTGGACCAGCAGGCTCTCGGCGGTGGCGCGCGGCAGGCCGCGGGCCATGAGGTAGAACAGCAGGTCCTCGTCCGGCGCACCGCAGGTGGCGCCGTGGCCGCAGGCGACGTCGTCGGCGAAGATCTCCAGCTCCGGCTTGTTCATCATCTGACCGTCGTCGGTCAGGAGCAGGCAGTCGGACTTCATCTTGCCGTCGGTCTGCTGCGCGACCTGGCGGACGATGATCTTGCCCTGGAACACGCCGGTGGAATCGCCGTCGATCACCGTCTTGAACATCTCGCGGCCGACGCCGCCCGTCGCCGCGTGGTCGGCAAGCAGGGTCGAATCCGCGAGCTGGCCGTGGCCCAGCAGCGTCGCGCCGTTGACGACCGCGTTGGCGTCCTCGCCCGCAACGTGCAGGTAGATCTGGTGACGCGAGAGCTTGGCGCCGGTGACGAGGTTGACCGTCTCGAGCTGCGCCCGGGCGTCGAGCCGCACCGAGATCGTCGAGAGGGCGATCGCCGCATCCCCTTCCCGGTTGAGCCGGGTGTGGCGGAAGGCGGCCTCTTCGCCGATGCGCACGTCGAGGGCGTCGTTGGGCTGATAGGTCAGCCCGGACGGCCCCTCGTGGCTCTCCAGGAGGAAGAACTCGGCACCGGCCCCGATCTCGACCAGCACGCGGGTGGCGGTCGAGAAAGCCGTCTCACCCGTGCCGACGAAGCGCAGGTGAACCGGCGTCTGCGGCTTGGCGCCGGGGGCGACCGAGATCAGCGCGCCGTCCGCCAGGAAGGCGGTGTTGAGCTGGTAGATCGGGTTCTCGCGCACCTGCTCGACGGGGGCGAGGAGCTTGAGGCGGGCATCGCCTTGCGCCAGCGCCGCGTTGAGCGGGGTGACGGTCACGCCCTCGGGGATCCGGTCGAGGTCGGAGAGCGCGGCCACGAGATGGCCGTTGACGAAGGTGAGGCGCGCGGCCTCGACCTCGGCGAAGCCCGCGGCCCCCGCGACCGCAGCCCGGGCGGCGTCCTCGGACGGCGCCTCGGCGGGCGGGGCGGCTTCCGTGATGGCGGCGCGGAGATCCGTGTACTTGAACGCCTCGACTCGGCGGCTCGGCAGGCCGGTCGCCTCGAAGAAGCGGAACGCCTCCTCGCGGCTGATCGCCTGCTCGCTGGCGAAGGCCTTGCGCGAGGACTCGAACAGCTTCGAGAGACCGGCCTCGGCGGGAGAGCGGAGATTGGTGACGTCGGCCATTACGCAGCCTCGCTCGTGCGGTACTCGGCGTAGCCGGAGGCTTCGAGTTCGAGCGCCAGCTCCTTGCCGCCGGTCTTCACGATCTGGCCCTTCGACATGACGTGCACGGTGTCGGGCACGATGTGGTTGAGGAGGCGCTGGTAGTGGGTGATGACGAGGAACGAGCGGCCCTGCGCCCGCAGCGCGTTCACGCCCTCGGAGACGATGCGCAGCGCGTCGATGTCGAGGCCGGAATCGGTCTCGTCGAGGACGCAGAACTTCGGCTGCAAGAGCGCCATCTGGAGGATCTCCATGCGCTTCTTCTCGCCGCCGGAGAAGCCGACATTGAGCGCGCGCTTGAGCATCTCCTTGTTGATCTCGAGCTTGTCGGCGGCCGCGTTCACCGCGCGGATGAAGTCGGGGGTCGAGAGCTCGTCCTCGCCGCGGGCCTTGCGCTGCGCGTTGAGGCAGGCCTTGAGGAAGGTCATCGTGCCGACGCCGGGAATCTCCAGCGGGTACTGGAAGGCGAGGAAGATGCCGGCGGCGGCGCGCTCGTCGGCCGCCATCTCCAGCACGTTCTGCCCGTCGAGCAGGATCTCGCCGTCGAGGACCTCGTAATCCTCCTTGCCGGCGATGACGTAGGAGAGCGTCGACTTGCCCGACCCGTTCGGGCCCATGATCGCGGCGACCTCGCCGTCGTTCACGGTCAGGTTCAGGCCGTTCAGGATGCGGTTGTCCTCGATCTGCACGACGAGGTTTTTGATCTCAAGCATCGTTCGATAGTCCTAATTCGGTTCCGATAACCGCCCTCCCCCTCTGCGGGGAAGGGGGGCCCTCGCGTCAGCGAGGGTCGGGAGAGGGGAAACCCGGCGAACGGAAGAGGCGAGCCTGTCGGGACGTGCGCAGCCCTCGGCTGCACCGTCGCTCCTCTCTCCCGTCGCCCTTCGGGCGCCACCCTCCCCCGCAGAGGGGGAGGGGTAAGGCGCGGGTGTCGTGATCGATCAGCCCACCGAGCCTTCGAGGCTGATCGAGATCAGCTTCTGGGCCTCCACCGCGAACTCCATCGGCAGCTGCTGCAGCACGTCGCGGACGAAGCCGTTGACGATGAGCGCGGTCGCCTCCTCCTCGGAGAGGCCGCGCTGCTGGCAGTAGAACTTCTGGTCCTCGGAGATCTTCGAGGTGGTGGCCTCGTGCTCGAACACCGCGGAGGCGTTCTTCGACTCGATGTAGGGCACGGTGTGCGCCCCGCACTGGTCGCCGATCAGCAGGCTGTCGCAGTTGGTGAAGTTGCGCGCGCCCTTGGCCTTCTTGTGGGCCGAGACGAGCCCGCGGTAGGTGTTCTGCGAGCGGCCCGCGGAAATGCCCTTCGAGATGATCCGGCTGGTGGTGTTCTTGCCGAGATGGATCATCTTGGTGCCGGAATCGACCTGCTGCATGCCGTTCGACACCGCGATCGAGTAGAACTCGCCGCGGGAATCGTCGCCGCGCAGAATGCAGGACGGGTACTTCCACGTGATCGCCGAGCCGGTCTCGACCTGCGTCCACGAGATCTTCGAGCGGGCGCCGCGGCAATCGCCGCGCTTGGTCACGAAGTTGTAGATGCCGCCCTTGCCCTCGTTGTCGCCGGGGTACCAGTTCTGGACGGTCGAGTACTTGATCTCGGCGTCCTCCAGAGCGACGAGCTCGACCACCGCGGCATGGAGCTGGTTGTCGTCGCGCTTCGGGGCGGTGCAGCCCTCGAGATACGAGACGTAGGAGCCCTTGTCGGCGATGATCAGCGTGCGCTCGAACTGGCCGGTGTCGCGCTCGTTGATGCGGAAATAGGTCGACAGTTCCATCGGGCAGCGCACGCCCGGCGGGATGTAGACGAACGACCCGTCGGAGAAGACCGCCGAGTTGAGCGTCGCGAAGAAGTTGTCGGTCACCGGCACGACCGAGCCGAGATAGGTCTTCACGAGGTCCGGGTATTCGCGGATGGCCTCGGAGATCGGCATGAAGATCACGCCGGCCTTCTCCAGTTCCTTCTTGAAGGTGGTGGCCACCGAGACCGAGTCGAACACGGCATCGACCGCGACGCGGCGCTCGGGCGCGATGCCTTCCAGCGCCTCGACCTCCCGCAGCGGGATGCCGAGCTTCTCGTAGGTCTTGAGGATCTCGGGATCGATCTCGTCGAGCGATTCCGGGCCCTTACGCTTCGGCGCGGCGTAGTAGTAGATGTCGTTGTAGTCGACCTTGTCATAGTCGACGCGGGCCCATTCCGGCTCCTTCATCGTGAGCCAGCGCTTGTAGGCGTCGAGGCGCCATTCGAGCATCCATTCCGGCTCGTTCTTCTTGGCCGAGATGAAGCGGATCACGTCCTCGGAGAGGCCCTTCTCGGACTTCTCCATCTCGATGACGGTCTCGAAGCCGTACTTGTACTGATCGATGTCGATCGAGCGGACCCGATCGATGGTCTCCTGCACTGCAGGCATTCAGCGTCTCCTACCGACTCCGGCGTCAAGGACCGGGGGTTTCCAACGAAACGGCGGGTTGGCCGCCGAGAAAATGGCTTGGGCGGGCGGTGCTGAGGGTTCCTCACGAAAAGCCCGGCCCGGGCGCTTCGTGAGAGAGTCTCAGGCTGCCTGCCCTCGCCGCTGATATAGGGACGAAACGACCCGTTCGAACCCCGCCACAAAGCGTGACAGGTCATCCGCGCGCGAATTCCAGCCGAAGCTGACGCGCAGCGCCCCTGCGGCGAGCGCAGGGCTCACGCCCATCGCCGCGAGCACGGGGGAACGGGCCACTTTGCCCGAAGCGCAGGCCGAGCCCGACGAGACGGCGAGGCCCGCGAGATCGAGAGCGATCAACGCCGTGGAAGCCGGAAGGCCCGGCACGGCGAAGCTGAGCGTATTCGGCAGGCGCGGCGCGCCCGCCCCGAACACGACGACGTCGGGAGCGAGTGCCCGGAGCTGCGCTTCGAGCGCGTCGCGCAGGCCCCCGAGCCGCACCGCCTCGCTCTCCAGTGCAGCCTGGGCGATTGCTGCCGCCGCGCCCATGCCGACAATGCCCGAAAGATTCTCGGTGCCGCCGCGCAGGCGCGCCTCCTGGCCGCCGCCGCGCAGGAAGGCCGCCTCCAGGCTCACCCCCTCGGCCAGCACCAGGGCGCCGACGCCCTTCGGCGCAGCGAATTTGTGGCCGGACAGGGTCAGGGCGTCGAGGCCGAGGGTGGAAAAATCGAGCGGGATCTTGCCGACCGCCTGGACCGCGTCGCTGTGGACGAGCGCCCGCCCGTGGGCGCGGGCCAGCCGCACGATCTCGGCCAGAGGCTGCACCACCCCGGTCTCGTTGTTGGCGGCGTGGACCGAGACCAGCACGGCCTCGTCGCGGTAGGCGTCGAGGCGCGCCGCCAGGGCGTCGAGGCGCAGCAGGCCCGCCGCGTCCACCGGCAGCACCTCGACCGCTTCCGGCGCGAAGCGGTGGCCGGCGGCGACGCAGGGATGCTCGGTGGCCGAAATCATCAGGCGGGCGGGGGCGGGAAGGCCCTCCTTGCGCAGGGCGCCGGAGAGAACGGCGTTGGCCGCCTCGGTGCCGCCGCTGGTGAAGGTGACGCGCTCCGGGTGCGCCCCGAGCAGGGCGGCGAGCTGCGCCCGCGCCGTCTGCAGCGCGTGGCGCGCCGCGCGGCCCTCCGCATGGATCGAGGAAGGATTGCCGGGCAATTCGAGCGCGCGCGCGACCGCCATCGCGACCTCCGGACGCACCGGGGACGTCGCGTTGTGATCGAGATAGCTGCGCGCCGCTGACGTCATCCCGCCGTTCCGCTCCGCATCGCCCTGACAATTCCTGATTTTCTTGATTTCGCCCCCCTCCCCCGTGCTAAGCCGCGCGCAACGCGCGCCTTTTGCATCGAAGACCGAGGCCGAAACCTTGTTTAGAATAATTCCAATCGCCTAGAATTATTCTAAGAGCGCTTGTAAGTGGCGCGCGCAGCGAGTCAAGCCATCGCCGGCCGGAGGCCGGCCCGGTTCCCCGTGCCTTCCGGATGCGAGTGGGGCGGGAAGCGGATCATCTCGAGGACACCATGCCCGAAGTCATCTTTTCCGGCCCTGCCGGCCGCCTGGAAGGCCGCTATCAGGCGCCCAAGAAGAAGGGCGCGCCGATCGCGATCGTGCTCCACCCGCACCCCCAGTTCGGGGGCACGATGAACAATCAAATCGTGTACAATCTTTTCTACACCTTCGCCAATCGCGGCTTCGCAGCCCTGCGCTTCAATTTCCGCGGGGTCGGGCGCAGCCAGGGCGCCTTCGATCACGGCTCGGGCGAGCTCTCCGATGCGGCGGCAGCCCTGGACTGGGTGCAGTCAGTCAATCCGGAGGCGAAGTCCTGCTGGATCGCGGGCGTGTCGTTCGGCTCGTGGATCGGGATGCAGCTGCTGATGCGCCGCCCGGAGATCGAGGGCTTCATCTCGATCGCCGCCATGGCCAACCGCTACGACTTCACCTTCCTGGCGCCCTGCCCCTCCTCCGGCCTGTTCGTGCACGGCTCCGAGGACCGGGTGGCGCCGGCCCGCGAGGTGATCCCGGTGATCGAGAAGGTGAAGACCCAGAAGGGCGTCATCATCGAGCACCAGATGGTCGAGGGCGCCAACCACTTCTTCGACGGCAAGGTCGACGAACTGACCCAGACCGTGGACACCTATCTCGACAAGCGCCTCGGGGCGAAGCCGGAAGGGGCGTGAGGCGTGGCAGCCCGCTGGCTCGGCCAGCGGGCGATCGTCATACGAGTTCGACCCGCAAATCCCGCCCGACCGCGCGCGCGGCGCGAACCAGGGACTCCAACGTCGCGGCCCCATTCGACGGATCGAGGAGGCGGTCGACCTGAGCGCGGCTCGTGTGCATGAGTTCGGCCATTCGAACCTTGCTGATCTTCTGACGCTTCATCTCCAAGGCGATCTGCTCGGCGATGATGCTCTTGGCCGCCGCCCCCTTGACCTCTTCGGCAATGCCCTCGGCTTCGAGCCAGCTCTCGAAGGTCGATCCAATATGGGGATTGTCCGCTTTCATCTCGTCACCTCCTTTCAAGCGCCGCCGCGCCAGCTCAAGCTCTGCCGCCGGCGTCCGCTGCGTCTTCTTGATGAAGGCATGCAGGGCGATCAGCCGACCTTCATGGAAGCCGAACAGCAGGCGGGCTTCGCGGCGGCTCGGAAGCGTCGAACGCACCTCGAACAATCCGCCCGCCATCGGTCGGCAGACCGGCAACCCGATCGGCCAACCCAATTGGACCCGACGAGCATCGAAGCCGACAACGCGCTTGTCCTCTGGCGGTAGTCGCTTCAGCCATTCGCGGACCGGCTCCTGGCCGGACGCACTTCGATAGAAGACCAGAGGGATGGCCGGCGCAGCGGTCATCCGCGGAAAGTACCATTATTGGTACGCCCCGCAAGCGCTGCGCGCCCGTTCACGCCGCCTTGGCCACCGGTTCGGCCACCGCATGCACCACCGGCACGGCGGGCGCGCCCTCCCACTCGGAATGCGCGGGAATCGACTCGCCCTTCATGACGATGGTGAGCGGGCGCAGCCGCGCGTAGTCGCCGACATGGCTGTCGTAGAGCACGGTCGAGAAGGCCCCGACCGACACGCCGCGGCCCACCACGACGCGCCCGACCTTCATGATGCGGTCCTCGTAGAGGTGGGTCTGGAGCGCGGCCGAGCGGTTGATCGCCGCGTAATCGCCGATCTCGACGCAGTCGAACTCGGTGATGTCGGTCATCAGCAGGCAGGTGCCCTTCCCCACCTTCACGCCGAACAGGCGCAGCACCCAGGGCAGGAACGGCGTGCCCATCAGGTGCTCCAGCAGGACCTTGCCGGCCAAGCCCCAATAGGCCACCGCGATGGCCTCGGTGCGCATCGCCCACCACGACCACATCGGCCGCATGCCGGGGCGGTAGACCCCCATCAGCAGCCATTTGAGACAGATGACGCTCGTGGTCTGGATCAGGGCGATGACGAGGCTCACCGCCACGAAGGCGAGCGCCAGCCCGCCCCAATCCTCGGCCAGGATCGCCGGATAGAACACCCAGTCGATCGCGCAGATGGCGAGCGAGATGTAGAGCATCGGCGAGAACGAGGTGGCGAAGGCCTCGAACAGGCCGCGCCGCAGCTTGGCCCAGACGCTCGGCTCGAAGGTCTGCGCATGCGAGCCGAGATCGACCTTCTGGCGCACCGGCAGGCGGATCGGCGGCGAGCCGAACCACGTCTCGCCCGGCCCCATCTCCGCGTTGGCCGGCGGCTTCGACTTGATGCCGATCAGGACGTCGTCGGGCAGGCGCGTGCCCAGCGGCAGCACGCCGTCATTGCCGACGAAGACGCGGGCGCCGGTCTCGACGGTGTGAAGATGCATCCAGCCGCGGCGGATTTCCTCCTCGCCGACCACCACCTCGTCGGCGATGAAGTTGTTGGCGCCGACCGAGACGAGGTCGTGGCGCGAGCCGAGATTGGTCGAGATCTCGGCGCCCCGGCCCATCTTTGCCCCCATCAGCCGGTACCACGCCCGCATGTAGACGGTGGCGAAGAGCGAGGAGAGCGTCTCCAGCGTCACCTCGGAGGCAAGCGCCACCAGCCACTTGCGCAGGTAGAAGCCCGACCAGATCGAGTAAGTGCCGGACGTCGCCCGCTGCAGCACCGCCCAGCGGATGGCGGCGATGAGCAGCACCGTGCCCGCCGTCATCAGCATGGCGGTCGGCCAGGTCAGCAGCGGCAGGTAGGCGTGGTAATCGAGGTCGGTGATCTCGGAGAGGTGATCCGAGATCTGGTCGAAGATGTAGAAGGCCGGGAAGATCGGCAGCAGGCCGACCGCCGGCACCGCCGCGAGCAGGAAGGCGTAGACCGCGCCGAAGGCCGCCCGTCGGGCGGGCGAGGCGGTGGCCGGCTCGGGCAGGGCGGAGAAGTCCACGGTGCCGACCCGGCGGCCGGGCGAGCCGTCCCAGGCCTCGGCCGGACCGACCTCGGTGCCCGCCGGCACGGTGGTGAGATCGGCGATCTCGGCGTGATCGCCGATGGTCGTGTCCGGGCCGATGACGCAGGAGGTGCCGATGGCGACGTCCTCGCCGATCTCGACGGAGCCGATGACGAGTTCGTTGCCGACGACCTCGGCATTGGCGATGACGAGCCGCCCGCCCAGCGACGAGCCGCGGCCGATCGTGAGGAGATCGGCGGCGCCGACATCGAGGTCGGAGACCAGCACGTCGTCGCCGATCCTCGCGCCGAGCAGGCGCAGATAGGTGACGATGACGGGCGAACCCTGGAGCCACTTGATGTGCACCAGCGGCGTCAGGCGCTGCGCCAGCCACCAGCGGTAATAATAGACGCCCCAGAGCGGATAGCGGCCGGGCCGCGTCCGCCCGAGGATCAGCCATTTGGCGGCGATCGCGATCGTCGCGGTGACCGCGTTGATGCCGATATAGACGAGGAGCAGGACGCCGAGTTCGCCCCAGAAGCCGAGCCCGCCGCCGGTGAGCAGCAGGTAGGTGACGAAGATGCCGAGCCACTGCGCCGTGGCGAGCGCGATCACGAAGGGCAGGGCCACCGCCTGCGCCAGCCCGCACAGGACGCGGCGCAGGAGCGGGGGCGGGGCGAAGCTCAGGTCGCGGATCGCGGTCTGCGCGCCGACGCCGCCGCTGCGCTCGATCAGGCTGGCCGCCATCGCCCGGAGCGTGCGGCCGGCATAGACGTCCTGCAGGGTGATGCCGGCGAGCGCGGGCGTCTCGCGCACGGCGCCGACGAAGCGGGCGGCGAGCAGCGAGTGGCCGCCGAGTTCGGAGAAGAAGTCGGCCTCGAGCCCGATCGGCCCGTCGCCGAACACCTTCTTGGCCGCCGCCAGCAGGGCGGCCTCGGTCTCGTTGTCGGGAGCCTCCTGCTCGCCGTCGGCCGTGGCGACGGTGAGCGGGGCGATCCGCAGGGCCTTGCGGTCGACCTTGCCCGAGGTGAGCCGGGGCAGGGTCTCGACCGTCTCGAAATGGCCGGGCACCATGTAGGGCGGCATCTGCGCCGCCAGATTTTTTCGGAGATTCGCGCGGTCGAGGTCGGCGCCGCGCTCGGGCACGAGGAAGGCCACGAGGCGGTCGACCTCGTCGTCGCGCCGCAGGACCACCGCCGCCTGGTTGATCCCCGCCTCGCCGCGGATGCGGGCCTCGATCTCGCCGAGTTCGACGCGGAACCCGCGGATCTTGACCTGATCGTCGATGCGGCCGTGGAAGACGATGTCGCCGGCCTCCGTCATCGAGACGGCGTCGCCCGAGCGGTAGAGCACCGGGTCGGTCCCGTCGGACGGATAGGGGTTGGCGACGAACTTCTCCGCCGTCAGCTCGGGCCGCTTGAGGTAGCCCATCGCCACGCCGGGGCCGCCGATCAGCAGCTCGCCTTGTTCGCCGGGCCGGAGCAGGTTCAGCGCCTCGTCGGCGACATAGACGGAATAATTCGGGATCGGGCCGCCGATGGTGACGGGCCGGCCCGGCCGCATCTCGGCGGCGGTCGCCACCACGGTGGCCTCGGTCGGGCCGTAGGTGTTGAACAGGCGCCGCTCGTTCGTGGCCCAGCGCGCCACCAGCGGCTCGGGCAGGGCCTCGCCGCCGAGCAGGACGAGGCGGACGCTCGGCAGATCGCCGGGGATCATCGCGAGCAGGGTCGGCACGGTGTCGAGCACGGTGACGCCGGCTTCCGCGATGATCGCGGGCAGCGACTCGACATCGCCCATCATGGCGGGGCTCGCCACGAACAGGCAGGCGCCGACGAGATAGGGGACCCAGATCTCCTCCATCGAGAGATCGAAGGCGACCGAGGCGCCCTGGAACACCACGTCGTCGGCGCGCAGGCCGTAGACGGCGTTGCCCGAGCGCAGGAAGTGGCAGATGTTGGCGTGGCTGATGCTGATGCCCTTCGGCACGCCGGTCGAGCCCGAGGTGTAGATCAGGTAGGCCGGGTGCTCCGGGGTGAGACCCGCCGCATCCAGATCGGGCGGGGAGGCCCCTTGCCCGGCTCCTTGCCCGGCTCCTTGCCCCGCCGCCAGAACCGCGGCGGTCGTGAGCGCGGGCGTGCCCTCCGGCGCCTGGGGATGCAGGGCTTCCGAAACGAGGAGCGCCTTGGCCTCCGCATCGCCCAGGCACACCGCGACCCGCTCAGCTGGCGCCTCGGCGTCGAAGGGAAGCCAGGCGGCCCCGGATTTCGTGATGCCGATCTGCGCGATCAGCAGCTCCGTGCCGCGGGCCATCCAGAGGCCCACCACATCCCCTGGGCCGACACCGCGGGCGAAAAGTCCGGCGGCGATGGCGTCGGAGCGGGCATCGACCTCCGCATAGGTCAGAACCGGGCGGCGGCCGCCGGAGCCGGGCTCGGCGGCATCGATCAGGCAGGGGGCGTCCGCGCGCGCCCGCGCGCTCGCCCGGAACAGGGCGGCCAGGGTCTCCCGCCGGATCAGGTCGGGGCGGGCCGGCCCGCGCAGGACGGCGCGGCCGTCAGGGCCCCCGCCCGGCCCGTCCTCCCGCCGCCCCGCCTCGGCGAGGCCGCTCATCCGATGCTCTGCTGCCGATTCCACGTGCTGCCCATTCCCGGATCGGTCGAACCCCGCGCCGACGCCCAGGGCGCGCGCGATCACGCGCCCCATGCGCGGCACCCTTGGCGGTTTTGCGACAGGATCGCGCCCTACGGATGATTGCGGCCCGCCGGCCCGACCGGACGTCCCGCACAAGGTCCATATACGGGATGAGCGGCCGGGGAACCGGTGTTCCCGAACACGCCGGCCGCCGTCCCGTCAGCCCGTCACGAGGTGCAGCACCCGGTCGGCCGGGGCGATCCGCACCTGCCGGCCCCAGCCGAACCCTAAAAAATCCTGCTCGATGCCGTCGGCGAAGACCACGCCGCCCTCGTTCATCCGCGAGGTGACGACGAGGTCCGCGTCGGTGAGCTTGCCGGCCCGCAGCCGGGTGGCGGTGGCGACGCTGGGGAAGGGCTCGCGGACCCAGTAGCCCACCGCCCGCTCGTCGGGGGCGAGCGACAGGTCGAGCCCGGTCGCTTCGGAGATCGAGCGGGCCCAGCCGGTGGCGCCGGTGCCCGAGGCGACGATGAGGCCGCTGGAGGACTGGTCTTCCGATGCCGTCCCGGCCTCGATCCGGTAGCGGGCGGATTGGTGGCTGCGATGGCCAACAAAAATCTCGTTGAGGGCGAACAGGCGCTCCGTCCCGTCGATCACCGCCTCGACCATGGTGCGGCGCTCGAGGGCGACATCGCCCGCCACGCTCGCCGGCAGCAGCCGGGGGAGCCGCTCGACGGGGTTGCGCGCCAGCACGCCGTCGTAGAGGTCCGGCGCCGGGTTGACCCCGATCACCGGCTGCGCGCCGAGATACTTGGCGACGTTGGCGATCAGCCCGTCCTGCCCGACGGCGACGACGACGTCGTCCGGCCCGAACAGGAAGCGGTCGAGGTCGGCCCGCCGCACCAGGGCCTGGCGCCATTCGTCGGGCACCGCGGCGCGGGCCCGCGCCAGCACCGCGTGGAAGCGCTCGTGGCGGGCCTCGACCTGCGCCAGGCCCTCACCACGGCTCTCCAGGAAGAAGCGGGCCTGTCCCCGCGTGGCGTGGCGGGCGATCAGCAGCTCGTAATCGGTCTCGCGGGTGACGAAGACCGCCCGCGGGGTGAGCGCGGCCATGGCCTCCTCCCTCAGCGGGCCGGGAGGCCGCCGGGCCGGCGGACCTCGCCGAGCACGGTGGCGAGCAGGTCCGGGGTGACGTTGACGTGCTCGATCGTGTCGAGCTTGCCCGCCAGCGCCTGGGCGGCCAGCCCGAGCAGGATGCCCGGCGCCACGTCGCGGTAGATCGCGATGCGCGCCCGCTCGGCCTCGGCCCGCGCCCCTTCGACCACGCGGATGCGCTCGGCCTCGGCACCGGCCGCGATCCCTTCCGCCTCCGCCCGTCCTTGCGCCCGGTTGCGGGCGTTCTGCGCCTCCTCCGCGATCAGCAGGCTCTCGCGCCGGGCGAGCTCGGTCTTGGTGGCGAGTTCGTTCTCGGCGATGGCGCGCTCCTTCTCCACGGCGAGCGCCCGGCGGGCGAAGGTGGCCTCGTCGGCCTTCTGCTGCAGCGCCTCGTAGGTCGGCGTCTGCAGGGCGCGCTCCAGCTCGCTCGACGGGGCGAGGTTGGTGAGCCGCACCGAGACCACCGCGACGCCGATCTCGGCGAGCGACGGCTCGGCGGCAAGCGCCGCCTGCAACTGCCCGCGCAGGGATTCCGGCCCGGCATCGAGCAGGGCGCGCACGGGCGCCTGCCCGAGGAATTGCAGCACGGTCTGGTTGGCGAGCCCGGCGATGCGCGCCTCGATCCGCTCGACCGGCTCGCCCTGCAGCCGGCCGGTGCGCAGGTCGAGGGAGAAATCGACGCGGGCGGCGAGCCGCTCGGGATCGGCGACGTGCCAGCCGATGCTGCCCTGTACCGCCACGCTCTGGAAGTCCGCGCTGCGGCCGCGCACGAACAGGGTCATCTCGCGGTCGTCCATGGGGAGTTCGCTGATGCTCGCGGTCTCGGGGCGGAACCAGAAGACGAGCCCGCGCCCGCTCTGGCGCGGACGGCCGTTGCGGTAGCGGATGACGTAGTGGCTCGCCTCGCTGCGCAACTGGGAGAGCACGCCGAAGCGGCGGATCGTGGCCATGTCAGTCTCCTTGCGAGGGGGAGGTTGGACGGAAGCGGTACAGCTCGGCGGGGCGGTAGGAGGTGCCCGTCTCGAACCGGCCGGTGGGTTCGAGCCAGCCGCGGTCGAGCATCCGGCGGCGGAAGGCGGGCTTGTTCAGCGGCGTGCCGAGGATCGCCTCGTGCACGTCCTGGAGCTGGCGCAGGGTGAACAGCTCGGGCAGCAGGCGGAAGCCGACCTCCGAATAGTCGAGCTTGCCCCGCAGACGCCGCATCGCCAGCGCGACGATCTCGGCATGGTCGAAGGCCAGCCTCAGCGCCTCGCCCGTCGGCGACAGGACCGTCACCGGCGCTGCCGCTTCGGCCTCGTCCGCCACGCCGCGTCGGGGCAGCGCGACCGTGCCGAAGCTCAGCGTCGGCGCGCGCTCCAGCGCCTCGGCGAAGGCGGCCTCGGCCAGGAGCGCGAGATAGGCGACCGTGACGATGCGCATGCGCGGATCGCGCTCCACGGCGCCGAAGGTATAGAGCTGCTCCAGATGGGCCGGCACCCCGCCCGCCTTCTCGCGCAGGACGCGGGCGGCGGCGTCCTCCAGCGCCTCGTCGATCCCGACGAAGCCGCCGGGGAGCGCGTGGCGCCCCGCATGCGGGTGCCGGTCGCGCCTCAGGAGCAGGAGGGCGGGACGCCCGGCCGAGAGCCCCATGAGCACCAGATCGACGGCAACGGCCGGCCGCGCGTAATCGGCGGGATCGTAGCGCGCCAGGAAGGCGGCCTCGGATTCGCTGGGGCTCATGGACGCGACCTCGACTCGCTTATATCCGAACTGCGTCTTAGTTATTTTTGAGATGAATATAAGTCAAGGCGCGCGGTGCCCGTTCCGCGCGTCGCGCCGGCCAAGGCGGCCTCGTCCAACCCCGTACGGCCCCGGATTCACGCGCGCCGGATTGCCTGTTCGCGCATCATGACGCGCCGCAACCAAGCGGCGTCCCGGACCGTTCTGAAGACCCAACCAACCCGAGAACGGGACACCCGCCATGAAGACGACCGCCCTGCGCCTCACCGCCGCCACCGGCCTGCTGACCCTGATGACGGGTCTCGCCGCGGCCCAGAACCCCGACCTGACCAAGAACCCGGAGAATACCGGCCGTGCGCCCACGGCGACGGAGGCCACCAAATCCAACAGCGACCTGAAGGAGTGGCAGGTCGCCAAGTCGGCCAAGGTCGACCTCGCCCAGGCGATCGCCACCGCCGAGGGCAAGGCCGAGGGCGAGGAGAAGGGCGGCAAGGCGATCGACGCCGATTTCGAGAAGGCCGACAGCAAGAACCCGGCGCACTACTCGATCAAGGTCGTGTACCCGAGCGGCAAGCTCGTCGAGCACGGCATCAACGCCGACACGGGCGACCTCTACAAGAGCGAGAACCAGCCGATCGAGCGCTACTTCACCCGCCTGAAGGCGAGCGACTTCCAGAACGCCAAGGTCTCGCTGAAGGACGCGATCAAGCTCGCCGAGCAGAAGGCCCCCGGCAGCAAGGCCTACGAGGCCGAGGTCGAGCGCGAGGGCAACGCGGTCGAGTACGAGATCAAGCTGGCGCTCACCGACCGCGAGCAGGAGGTCAAGGTCGGCCCGGACGGCACCGTCAAGAACGACTGATTTCGCTCAATTCCTCCCTGCCGGAGGGGTGACAGCGCGAAGGGCCGCCCGGGAACCGCAGGGAACCCGGACGGCCCTTCGCAGGGCGTCCTGCAAGGCTTCGCACGCCGTCGCGTCGCGAGACGGACGGTTTCTCGGCGCGCGCGCGAGACCTCAACGGCTCTCGTGGCCCTGGCCCTTGGCGCCGGGCGAAGCGCCGGAGCCGGCATCGTTGGCGCCGGTGCTGTTGGCGGTGCCGGAGCGGCTCTTGTCGCCGGAGGTGGGGCCGCTTCCGGCCGCCCCGGGCGACGATCCCGAACCGGCATCGTTCGGCCCCGTGCTGTCGGCCGTGCCGGAGCGGCTGGTGCCCGACGCGCCCGAACCCTCGGCGGCGAAGGCGGCGGGCGCGAGCACGAGAGCGCCGGCAAGTGCGATGGTCACGGCCTTGATGGTCACGGCCCTCATGGCGGATCTCCCTGTTTTCTGGTGCGGTCGACCCTCGGGAAACCGGCGCTCCGGGGCCCTGTTCCGCCCTGCCCTCGCCCTGCCGCGACACGCCGATGGACGAGCGGGCATCGGCCCTGACCGGACCGGGGCCCGCCCGAGGCCCGGACGGGGTCGGGCGCGCGGATCCTCCGCCCGAGCCTCCCGAAGACACACTTTTGTGATGGATTAGGTCGGAACAGAGGGGCCCGGAACATCTTGAGCGGCGGCTGCCCATACGGGGCCTGTGCGCCGCCGGGGTGAGGGCCTCTTGGACGAGGCATCGCTCCTGCAAGGATCCCACACGGATCCCGGCGCGACGGGCGCTCCGCGAAGCAGGCCACCGTTCCCAGGCCCCGGACCCCGGCCCATAACCCGACGGAGGCGGCCGACGATGAGCGCACGCGACGATCTCCTCGTCTTCGCCCATATCGGCGACCTGCACCTCACCGATCCGCAGGCCGGGAACGCCCGCGACTACCGGGCCCTCATCGCCCAACTCGACGCGGCCGACGGGCTCGATTTCGTGTTCCTGCCCGGCGACAACGCCGACAACGGCCGTCCGGAGCAGTACGCGCTCGTCCGCGCCGGCCTCGACGGCCTGCGGCTGCCGGCCCACGTCATCACCGGCGACCATGACATGGAGGGCGGGAGCCTCGACGCCTTCTATGCCGGCCTCGGCGTGCCGCGCCTGCCCTACGCCGTCACGGTCTCCGGCACGCGCTGCCTGTTCCTCGATCTCTGCGGCTCCGGCTCGGGCGGCCCGGATTTCCGGCTCGGGTCCGAACAGCTCTCGTGGCTCGAACGGGAACTGGCCGGGGCCGAGGCGGAGGGCCGGGACTGCGCGCTGTTCATGCACAGCTACCCGGCCGACCTGAAGGCCGAGGGCGAGGGGGCCCGCGTCGCCGAACTCGTCCACCGCGGACCGGTCCGCCTCGTCGAGATGGGCCATACCCACTACAACGAACTCGCCAATGACGGCCGCACCGTCTACGCGGCCTGCCGCTCCACCGGCCAGATCGAGGAGGGGCCGGTCGGCTACGCCATCGCCGCCCTCGATCGCGGCGGGGTGGCGTGGCGCTTCAAGGAACTCGACCGCCCCTGGCCCTTCGTCCTGATCACCGCCCCCGCCGACCGGCGGCTGGGGTTGCACGACCATGGCCGGCCCCCTTGCCACGGCGCCGAGGGGCCGCCCAAGAACGCTCGCGCGGACGGCACGGAGATCCGCGCCATCGTCCTCGGATCGGCCGCGATCACCCGGTGCGAGTACAGCCTCGACGGCGGACCCTGGCAGCCGATGCAGGCCGGCGACGGCGACCGCCGCTATCGTGCCCGCCTCGACGGGCCGCCCTCCGCATCCTGCGCCCGGCGGATCGCGGTGCGGGCGCTGGATGCGGAGGGCGGCACGGACGAGGACGCGGTCGAGCCGGCCGGCCCTCACGCGCCGCCCCCGGTCTCGAAGGGGATCGGCAGCGACGCCGATGCGGTCGGGGCCTGGCCGGAGAAGGGCCTGATCGGAACGCAGCTCGGCCCGAACCGGAACGGGCGGCAATGGTGATCCGCAGCCCGGCCCGCGTCTCGGCAAGCGCTCCTCACGCTCTCTCGAACCACACGGAAAAGGACACCGGACGCCGATGGGCGCGCTCAGCCTGACCCCGAACCTCGCGACCTGGGGCATCGCCGCGCTGGCGACCCTCGGCGTGATCCTGCGCCCCTTCGCCTGGCCCGAAGCGATCTGGGCGGTGCTCGGCGCAGCCCTCCTCGTCCTGCTCGGACTGATCCCCTGGCAGGCCGCCCTGGAGGGCGTGGCCAAGGGCACCGACGTCTACCTGTTCCTCGTGGGCATGATGCTGCTCTCCGAGATCGCCCGGAAGGAGGGCTTGTTCGACTGGCTCGCCGCCCATGCGGTGCGGGCCGCCAAGGGGTCGGCGACGCGGCTGTTCGCCCTCGTCTACGTCGTCGGCACGGTGGTGACGATCTTCCTCTCCAACGATGCCTGCGCGGTGGTGCTGACCCCGGCCGTCTTCGCCGCGACCCGGGCCGCGGGGGTGAAGCAGCCCCTGCCCTACCTGTTCGTCTGCGCCTTCATCGCCAACGCGGCGAGCTTCGTGCTGCCGATCTCGAACCCGGCCAACCTCGTCGTCTTCGCCGAGCACATGCCGCCGCTCTCGCAATGGCTCGCCACCTTCACCCTGCCCTCTGTCCTCGCCATCGGCGCGACCTACGCCGTCCTGCGCCTGACCCAGAACGCGCGGCTGAAGGCCGAGACGGTCGCCGCCGACATCGCGATCCCGGCCCTCGGGCGCGGCGGCACGATCGCGGGCATCGGCATCGTCGCCACCGGGGCGGCCCTGATCGGCGCCTCGGCCGCCGGGATCGAACTCGGCCTGCCGACCTTCCTCGCCGGTCTGGCCACCGCCCTCGTCGTGCTGGCGATCAACCGGGGCGGGCTGGTCGAGGTCGCCCGGGACGTCTCCTGGGGCGTGCTGCCCCTGGTCGCCGGGCTCTTCGTCCTCGTCGAGGCCCTGGAGAAGACGGGCCTGCTGACGCGGCTCGCCGACTGGCTGGGGCACGCCGCGCAGGGTGATCCCGCCGCCACGGCCTGGGCCGGCGGCGCGCTGGTCGCCTTCGGATCGAACCTCGTGAACAACCTGCCGGCGGGCCTCCTGGCGGGCGCCGCGGTGCAGGCCGCGCATGTGCCGGACACGGTCGCGGGGGCGATCCTGATCGGCGTCGATCTCGGGCCGAACCTCTCGGTCACGGGCTCGCTCGCCACGATCCTCTGGCTCACCGCGATTCGCCGCGAGGGCGAGGACGTCTCCGCCTGGGCCTTCCTGAAGCTCGGCGCGCTCGTCATGCCGCCCGCGCTCGTCCTCGCGCTTGCGGCCCTGCTGCTCGTCTGATCCCCGCCCCTCTCCGATCCGGAGGCCGACCCGCGTGAGTGCCGCCCTTCTCTACCCCTTCATCATCGTGGCCGGCGCGCTGCAGGCGCTCGGCAATTCCATGAACGCGCAGTTGCGGGGGCGCCTCGTCAACCCGTTCCTGGCGGCCTCCGTCTCCTTCCTGCCGATCGTCTTCGTCTTCGCGACCCTGTTCCTCGTGATGCCGACGCCGCTGCCGAGCCTCGACACGCTGGCGGCGATGCCGTGGTATGCGCCGCTCGGCGGCGTGGCCGGGGCGGTGGCGGTGTTCGGCGGCCTCGCCTTCGTCGACAAGGTCGGCGCCGGCCCCTTCAACGGCCTGACCCTGACGGCCAACATCCTGACCTCGCTGGCGATGGATTCGCTCGGCCTGTTCGGATTGCCGGGCGGCGGCTTCAAGCCGATGCCCTGGCTCGGCGGGCTGCTCATGGCCGTCGGCGTGACGTTCATCGCCCGCGTCACCCCCGACAAGGGGCAGAAATCGGGGCAGAAATCGGGACAGGAGTCGGACGAGGCGGAGGCGGGGCACGGCCTCAACCCGCGGCTGCTCTACCCCTTCATCGTCGTCGCCGGCGCCCTGCAGGCGGTCGGCGTGGTCTGGAACGCGCAGTTGCGCGGGGCCCTGGTCAATCCGTGGCTCGCGGCCCTGGTCTCGTTCCTGCCGGTGGTGTTCGTCTTCGTGCTGGTCTTCCTGCTGCGGCCGAAGCCGCTGCCGCAGCGGACGGATGTCGAGGGGGTGCGCTGGTGGATGCCGCTCGCCGGCCTCGCGGGCGCCGTGGCGGTGTTCGCCGGCCTGCTGTTCGTCGACAAGGTCGGCGCGGGCGCCTTCAACGGCCTGCTGATCACCGCCAACCTGCTGACCTCGGTGGCGCTGGACCATTTCGGCTGGGTCGGCATGAAGCGGGTGCCCGCCGGCCCCTCGCGACTGGGCGGGGCGGCCCTGATGGTGGCGGGCATCGTCCTCATCTCGCTGTTCTGACCATCGGAGAAAACGTGCAGCGAAAGCCTCGCCCTTGCGCTCCCGACCTGACACGCGCAACCCGGCCCCAAGCTTCGGTCGCACCTTAAAAGGCACTGTCAAGGCAGATCGATACAAAACACGATGTTTTGATCGTACAATTCACGGGCTCGCCCGACATCCTGGCGACTAGCTGTCAGACTCTATTCACCATGGAGAAATCTACTCGCGATTCTGCCACATTGCACAATCTTGCTGTCCGGATTAGCCTCTTGTAAGCGCCCAATACGCTCCGATCCGGGAAGGACGATGCCGACGAACGACGCTGATGCCATCGCCGAGGTGGCCGCGCTGTGTGTGGCCGCCCGCGCGAAGCTTCCAGCCTCGGGCTTTCACCGGCTCCGCGTCCTGCTCGACATGCTCCTGATCGATCTCGACCGCGAGACGCCGCCCCCGGGCGAGTCCGGGGGAGAGAGCCGGCCGGGTGTCAGGGCGTCGTCGGAGACTTCGTCGGACCGCGCCTGATCGGGGCGCGAGCCTTGAGGCCGGCCGGCCTCAAGCGTCGTCGATCTGGCACACGAGGCGGATCGTCATCACGCTGTCGCCGCTGCCGTTGCGCACGGTCAGAACCAGGGTGCAATCCTGGCTGTCCTCGGCCTCGGCGGCCATCAGGGTCGTCATCACCCGCAGGGCCTCGCGGCGCAGGGCGAGCGGATCCCGGATCTCGCGGCCCACCTCGTCCTGCAGATCCGTGCCGTCGTTGATATCGAAGAAGTAACGCGGCATCGAAACAGCGCTGTATGGAAAAACCGTCCCGCTTCAATCGGATGCCGACCCGATTGCACGGAGCGGCGCCATCCGAATCGACTCGAGCAACGCCCCAAACTCGAACAACGTACGGAAGCGGGGCCCGGTTGCCGCCGTACGAGGCGCTACTCTACGACCGGAACGCCGCGACGGGGAGAGCCGGCGCCGAGATATCGGCGTCAATGTGCGAGGATCTTCGACAAAAACTGCTGAGCCCGCTCGCTGCGGGGCCGGTCGAAGAAGGTGTCCTTCGCCACATCCTCGACGATCTCGCCGCGATCCATGAACACCACCCGGTCGGCCACCTTGCGGGCGAAGCCCATCTCGTGGGTCACGACCATCATGGTCATGCCGTCGCGGGCCAGCTCCACCATCACGTCGAGCACCTCGCCGACCATCTCGGGATCGAGGGCCGAGGTCGGCTCGTCGAACAGCATCACCACCGGGTCCATGGCGAGCGCACGGGCGATCGCCACCCGCTGCTGCTGCCCGCCCGAGAGCTGGCCCGGATGTTTTTCCGCATGCGCCGAGAGTCCGACGCGGGCCAGCAGATCGAGGCCGCGCTGGGTCGCCGCCGCCCGCGAGCGCCCGAGCACCTTGCGCGGGGCGAGGGTGAGGTTGTCGATGACGCTCAGGTGCGGGAACAGCTCGAAATGCTGGAACACCATCCCGACCCGGGCGCGCAGCCGCGGCAGGTTGGTGGCCCGGTCCCGCACCCGCGTGCCGTCGACGGTGATCTGCCCCTCCTGGAACGGCTCCAGGGCGTTGACGCATTTGAGCAGCGTCGACTTGCCCGAGCCCGAGGGGCCGCAGACCACCACCACCTCGCCGCGGGCGACCGCGGTGGTGCAGCCGGTCAGGACGCGGACCTCGCCGTACCACTTCGACACCGCCTCGATGGCGATCATCGGGCCGCCCGCTTCGGCCGGCTGCGGCGCTGAGGTCATCGGCCCACCCTCATCGTGTTGCCCTCTCACCGGACGATCGCCGTGCGGGCCTGGAGCCGGCGCACCAGCAGCGAGGCCGCGAAGCAGATCGCGAAGTAGACGAGCGCGGCGAACAGGTACATCTCCACGAGCCGCCCGTCGCGCTGCGCCACCTTGGAGGCCGCTCCCAGGAAGTCGGTCAGCGAGAGCACGTAGACGAGGGAGGTGTCCTGGAAGAGCACGATCGTCTGCGTCAGCAGGAGCGGCAGCATGTTGCGCATCGCCTGCGGCAGCACCACGAGCCGCATCGCCTGCGCGGGGCTCATGCCGAGCGCCCGCGCCGCCGCGCCCTGGCCCTTCGGGATCGACTGGATGCCCGCCCGCACGATCTCGGAGAAGTAGGCCGCCTCGAACAGGGTGAAGGTGACGAGCGCGCTGGCAAACGCCCCGACCTGGATCGGCGTGTCCGAGCCGATCGCCCAGGCCCCGAGATAGGGCACGAGGAAGTAGAACCAGAAGATCACCAGCACCAGCGGCAGGGCCCGCATCAGCTCGACATAGAGCTTGGCCGCGTGCGTCAGGCCCGGCACGCCCGACAGCCGCAGCAGCGCCAGCCCGGTGCCGAGCACGAGGCCGCCGCTCGCCGCCAGCGCGGTCAGCGTCAGGGTGAACACCATGCCCTGCGCGAACAGGTAGGGCAGCGCGTCGCGGATGACGGAGAGGTCGAATTGTCCGAACATCAGCGCCCTCCCGGCACGGCGACGCGCCGCTCCAGAAGCGTCGCGCCCGCGATCACCACGAGGTTGAGGGCGACGTAGAGCAGCGTCGCCGCGGTGAAGGCCTCGAACACCTGGAACGAGAATTCCTGCATCGCGCGGGCCCGCGCCGTGAGTTCCAACAGGCCGATGGTGAGCGCCACCGAGGTGTTCTTGAGGTTGTTGAGGAATTCCGAGGTCAGCGGCGGCAGGATGATCCGGTAGGCGTTGGGCAGGAGCACGTGGCGGTAGGTCTGCGCCCGCGTGAGGCCGAGCGCGAGGGCCGCCTGCGTCTGCCCCCGCGGCAGGGAACGGAGGCCCGCCCGCACCTGCTCGGCCACCCGCGCGGCGGTGAAGAAGCCGAGGCACAGAACCGCCGTATAGAACGGCGCGTCCGGCATCTGCTTCACCGCCGTACCGAGATCGCGGGGCAGCAACTCCGGCAGCACGAAGTACCAGAGGAACATCTGCACCAGCAGCGGCACGTTGCGGAACCCCTCGACATAGGCCGCACCGACCGCGTTGGCCGCCCGCGAGGGCAGCGTGCGCATCACGCCGACCACCGAGCCGAGGGCGAAGGCGATGATCCAGGAACAGAGCGCGGTCGCCACCGTCCAGGCCAGCCCCGAGAGCAGCATGTCGGCATAGGTGCCGGCGCCCTCGGGGGAGGGCTCGAAAAAGATGCCCCAGTTCCAGGTGTAGGTCATCGACAGATCATCGGGCGCAGGCCATCCGCTTCGGTCGGGGCAGTCAGTAGGCGGCCGGGTCCGGGCTGTCGCTGGGGTTGGCGAAGACCTTCTGCATCGCCTCGCTCATCGGCAGCTTCAGGTTGATGCCCCGCGGCGGGATGGGTTGGGTGAACCACTTCTCGTAGAGCGCCCGCCCCTCCGGGCTCTTGTAGAGCGCGGCGGTCGCGGCATCGACCACGGCCTTGAAGGCCGGATCGTCCTTGCGCAGCATGATGCCGTAGGGCTCCGGCCGCGACTGCGCCTCCGAGGAGATCGCGTAGGCCTCGGGCGTCTTCGAGCCGGCGACGAGGGCGGCGAGCAGCACGTCGTCCATCACGAAGGCGTCGGCGCGTCCGGTCTCGACCATCAGGAAGGCTTCCGCGTGGTCCTTGGCCGGCAGGATCCGCATCCCGAGGCCGCGGGCGGTGTTGATCTCGTTGATCTGGCGGATGTTGGTGGTGCCCGAGGTCGAGACCACGGTGCGGCCCTTGAGGTCGTCGGTCTTGTCGAGCCCCTTCTCCCGCTTGGCGACGAAGCGCGTCGCGGTGAGGAAATGGGTGTTGGTGAAGGCGGCCTGCCGCTGCCGGTCGGCGTTGTTGGTGGTCGAGCCGCATTCGAGGTCGATCGTCCCGTTGGCGATCAGCGGGATGCGGGTGGCCGAGGTGACCGGATTGAGCCGCACCTCCAGCGTGTCGCGCTTCAGATGCGCTTTGACCGCGTCGGCGACCTTGAGACAGATCTCGAAGGCGTAGCCCACCGGCTTCTGATTCCCGTCGAGATAGGAGAACGGCACCGAGGCGTCGCGGTAGCCGATGGTGATCGCGCCGGTGTCCTTCACCTTCTTGAGGGTTCCGCTCAACTCCTGCGCGCGGGCCGGCGCGGTGGCCGCCGAAATCGCGAGGGCGGCGAGGAGAAGCGCGTGACTCAGGTGCATCCGGCGGACCTTCCTCTGACGACGACCGCCCCGTTGCAGCCGGGACGACATGCGTGACGGGCACGCGATCTGAACCGCATAGTGATGCTGAGCGAAGCGCTTGTCATCCGATCCGGACAGGCGCGCCGAGGCAAAGCCCAGACCATCGGCGCGACGCGCCGCTTCCCGGGGGCCGTCGGCGGGCGGACCCTCAGAAGTCGCGCTGGACCCTGATGCGGATCTGCGTCGTGTCGTAGCGATTCTCGGTATAGACCGGCAGGCCGTTCAGGGTGACCGGGCGGGTCACGTCGGCGTCGCGCCCGCCGAGCAGGCCGGTGCCGAGATAGATTCCCTCGATGCCGATATCGAGATCCTTGACCGGCGACCAGATCAGGCTCGCGCCGGCGATGATCTGGTAGGTGTCGCGCAGGATCGGGTTGGATGCAAAGGCCGCACCGATCGGCGGCGCGGTGGAGCCGACGAGGCTGTTGACGAGACTGAACGCCTCGCGCGTGCCGCGCCGAAACCCGACCTCGCCGTAGCTCCCGAAGACGGCGGAGCGCCATTCGGGCGTCCAGTAATGCAGGAGCGAGGCGGCCGCCGTGAAGCTCTTCGACAGGTCGATCCGGCCGGTCAGCGGGTTGATCACCGCGTCGGCCAGGGCCTGTACGAAGGGGCCGCCCTGCACCGGGGTGAGCTGGCTGCTATAGTAGCCGGTGAAGAACGAGTAGCCGGTATAGACCAGCGCGCCCTCGCCGTAGGCGCCCTGCAGGTAGATCCCGTCACCGGAGGCGAGCCAGGGCAGGTTGAGCTTGAGGCCGCCCTGCACCGCCCAACCGTAATCGGTCTGCGATCCCGATGCGATGCCGCGGGCGGCGAGCAGGGCTGCGGCGGCGCCGGCGCCCACCGGCCCCGTCGCGGAACCCGGCGCGGCGGTCAGGGTGGAGATGCCGGAATTGGCGATGAAGCCGCCGATATTGACGTCCTTGACGGCAGCCGAGAGCTGGGCCGAGCCCCAGCCCGCATCGTAGCGCAGCGCCCCGACGAAGTCCGGCATGCGCGAGCGCTGAACCGTGTCGACGAAGGCGGCGGTGTTGGCGGTACCGTTGGCGTTGGTGCCGAGGATGACGGGGCTCGGAGCGGTGACGAAGATGTTGTTCAGGCCGCTCTGGCCGGGGATGGTCCCGGTAGGGGCGGCCGAAGCGGCGTAGAACGGGTTCTTGCGGAGGTTCGGATCCTCCATCGCCAGCGTCGCCGACCAGCCCTCCCCCATCTTGGACGTGTAGGCCAGGAGGTTGGTGGAGGGCATGTCCGACCCCGCCGTCGCGCCGCTCAGCTCGTAATCGTGGGCGTAGAAGTCGAAGAACGAGGCGGCGCGGCCCGCCGTCAGCCCGGCGAATTGAACGAAGGCCTTGTCGGTCACGACGTAGTTCTGGACCCGGCCGAGCGCGTCCTGGCCGGTCGCCGGAAAGGCGTTGCCGATGCGCTGCTGGGTGCCCGACGCCATGGTCACGCCGACGCGGCTCGCCGCCTCCACGCGCAGGAAGGCGCGCAGGGTCCCGTAGCCGGTCTGCGTGCGCGCATCGACGTTCATGCGCAACAGCCCGCGGTACTGCGACAGGTCGCCCGCGCTGTTGGTGCGGTTCTGGACCGGGATGTACCCGGCCTCGAAGCGGGCGCGGCCCGAAACGCGCAGGCAGGTGTCGGTCCCGGGGATGTAGAAGAAGCCTGCACCGCTCGCGCTGCAGACCCGAACGTATTCGATCGGAACCGCCTTCCTGACGGGCAGGTCAGCCGCCCGGGCGGTGTCGACGGCCGTCGCGGCCGTGACGGCGATCGCGGCGCCCGCGAGACCCGCCGTTGCAACCCGCCCCATCCACCGGACCTCCACCATCCGTCCCGCCCCCTCACAGCGCCGCGTCGCCTGCCATGCCGCCTCCTTGAGGAGGCATGACGATGGCCTAGGGCACGACTGCATAACCGTTGTGCAAACCTGATTTATCCCTAGGCAACCCTAGAGAAGCTTGTTCAATACTGATACGATACAAATCTATATTTGATGCGTCACGCACAATCGCACGTTGCCGCGGATCGGCGCCGGCCTGTGACGTTTCAGCCGCACTTCCCCCCGGAACGCGACCGGCCAGGATGAAGCGGAGGAACTGATCGTGCCGACGGGACGGCTCGATGCGCGGGCGCCGGATCGGGCGGGCTCGGCCGCGAAGCGCCCCTGCCGATCCCTATGCCGATGCCCCCTGCACGGAGAGATTGAGAGACCTGCCCCCCAGCGGACGGCCCGAGAAGAGCAAATCGATTTAATCCCGAAAAATTCAGGTCATCACGGGATTTCGTCCGGGCCGTTGCAGACGGGGGACAAAGGACGAAGGCATTCCAGGGATTAAAAGACGCAGTTCAAATCCCTGATTTCGTTCCGTTTTGGACGTGTGCCTCCATGTGGAAAACCCGTTGCTGCGGGATCGGCGGATTCATGGCTCCGCCGACAAAATGCATCGATCAAAGCGGGGGTCCTTGCACTGGTATACCAGTCTAGGCGATCTCTAGCCGGCCCCGAACGAACTCTGCGGAAGAACAGGAGGCGGTGTCGTGAAGCGATCGGTTCTGTGCGCGTCGTTGCTTGCCGGCGCCTTTATTCCTCCCCTTGCCCTCGCCAGCCCCGCCCTCGCCCAGAGCGGATTTCTGGCCGGACCGGCTCCGACCGCCACGGAGGTCGCGACCGCAAAGGTGCAGGCGGGGATTACCGCATCCCGCAAGAAACAGGACGGGCCCTACTTCGCGGCCCAGCCGGCCCAGCCGCCGAACTTCCTCTACCGGGCGCTCGGCGAGCCGGAGAACTGGCGCATCAGCGGCTCGTTCCGGCCGCGGGTGGAGGGCATCGCCAACCAGTTCCGCCCGGTTCCGACCTTCCCCGCCAACGACATCCTGAACTCGTATCTCACCACGCTCTACGTGGAATACGGGATCAAGGGACCGGTGCGGTTCGGCGTGGAGCTGTTCGACAGCCGCGGCTACTTCCAGCAGCGCAACTCCTCCGCCTTCACCACGGAGATCAACGCCCTCGAACCGGGCCAGGCGTACCTCAACTTCGATACGGGCGATCTCGGCGGCGAGGGCTCGAAGAGCAGCCTGACGGTGGGCCGCTTCACCAAGAACATCGGTTCGCGCCGCCTCGTCTCGCGCCAGCAGTTCCGCAACACCATCAACGCCTATACCGGCGTGAGCTTCGACTGGCAGGGCTTGGGCAAGGACAAGTTCACGGCGCTGTGGGTGATGCCGCACACGCGTTTGCCCGACGATCTCAACGGGATCCTCGACAACGGCATCGAGTTCGACCGCGAGAGCCTGAACCTGCAGCTCTTCGGCGCCTCCTACACCTTCGCCAACATCTTCGGCGGCACGTTCGAGCTCTACGGCTACGGCCTCTACGAGCAGGATTCGGGCACCGGCCTGCGCTCGGTCCAGACCCGCGACCGGCGCCTGTTCACCCCCGGCCTGCGGCTCGCCCGCCAGCCGCGGGTCGGCGAGTTCGACTACGATTTCGAGGGGATCTACCAGACCGGTCTCGCCCGCGAGACCGCCGCGGCCGCCGACCAGCGCGACCTCACCGTCTCGGCCTATTTCGTCCATGCCGAGGTCGGCTACACCCTCGACCATGAATGGAAGCCGAGGCTGTCGCTGCATTACGACCATGCCAGCGGCGACCGGAACAACGACGGCAAGTTCACCCGCTTCGATACGCTGTTCGGCGCCCGGCGCTTCGAGTACGGCCCGACCGGCCTCTACGGCCCGGTCCAGCGCGCCAACCTGATCTCGCCCTCGATCCGCGCCGAGATCACCCCGAGCCCGGTCTGGGACGCCTTCATCGCCTACCGCCCGCTCTGGCTGGAGAGCGCCACCGACACCTTCGCCGCGACCCTGATCCGCGACCGCACCGGCCGCTCCGGCACCTTCGCCGGCCACCAGATCGAGGGCCGCCTGCGCTACTGGATCATCCCCAACGAGATGATCCTCGACACCGGGCTGGCCTACCTCGCCAAGGGCGACTTCCTGCGCAACGCTCCCAACGCGCCGGATACGGGCGACACCTTCTACGGCTATCTCAACACGACGCTGTTCTTCTGAGTGTCTCTCTTGAAACGCCCGCCGCGCCCGCAAGGGCGGCGGGCGGAGACCGGGCCTTCGTGAGGGAGGCTGAGCCGGCGTGGGTGACGACCCGTCGCCCCTGACAGGAAGCCCCGGCGGCAGGCGATTGACAGAGCCACCCGCACGGATCTCAACACCGTCCCGGCGGCAGCCGGCCGCGCGGATCCGACACCCCGGCCGGCCCGAGCATCGACCGGGGAGGCTCGCGTGGCGAAGACGACGGCGGACACCGAGACCCAGCGCTCGGCAGAGCACTCGGGCAAGGGCACGAAACCGGGCAAGAAACCGGGCAAGAATCCAGACAAGCGGGCGGGCAAGGGCAGGGGTAAGAGCGGGGGCAAGGGCGCCGCCAAAAAGGCCCTCCGCAAAGCCTCCCGGAACACCGTCGGGACGGAGCCCTCCCGCTCCGAGGAGGATCTGGCCGTCGCCACCGTGCGCAAGGTGGCGATGGAGACGGCCAAGACCCGCCCGGAACACGACCTGCTCGGTGAGGGCGAGGTGCCGGCCGACGCCCTGTGGGGCATCCACACCAAGCGGGCGGTGGCGAACTTCCCGATCACCGGTGTGCCGGTCGGGCATTATCCGGAACTGGTCCGGGCGCTCGCCCTGGTGAAGCAGGCCGCGGCGCGCGCCAACCACCGGCTCGGCTACCTCTCGAAGGCGAAGGCCGAGGTCATCGACGAGGCCTGCACCCTGGTCGCCACCGACCCGGTCTATGCCGAAGCCTTCGTCGTCGACGCGATCCAGGGCGGGGCCGGCACCTCGACCAACATGAACGCCAACGAGGTCATCGCCAATGTCGGCCTACGGCTGATGGGCCGGGCGCCCGGCGACTACGCCGCGCTGCATCCCAACGACGACGTCAACATGGCCCAGTCCACCAACGATGCCTACCCGACGGCCTTGCGGCTCGCGGTGATCTTCGCCACGCAACCCCTGGTGAAGGCCCTCGACGACCTCGCCTACGCCTTCAAGAGCAAGGCGGTGGAATTCGCCGACGTGCTGAAGATGGGCCGGACCCAGCTCCAGGACGCGGTGCCGATGACGCTGGGCCAGGAATTCGACGGCTTCCACGCCACCATCAAGGAGGACGTGGCGCGGCTGACCGAGATCGTCGGCCTCTTCCGCGAGGTGAATCTGGGCGCCACCGCGATCGGCACCGGCATCAACGCCGACCCGCGCTACGCCGCGCTGGCGGTGGAGGAGCTGTCGCGGCTCTCCGGCCAGCCGATGGTGCTGGCCTCCAACCTGATCGAGGCGACCTCCGATCTCGGCGCCTTCGTGCTGTTCTCCGGCACGTTGAAGCGCGTGGCGGTGAAGCTCTCCAAGATCTGCAACGACCTGCGCTTGCTCTCGTCCGGCCCCCGCACCGGGCTCGGCGAGATCCGGCTGCCCGCCGTGCAGGCCGGCTCCTCGATCATGCCGGGCAAGGTCAACCCGGTGATCCCGGAGGTGGTCAATCAAGTCGCCTACATGGTGATCGGCCACGACCTGACCGTGACCCTCTGCGCCGAGGGCGGCCAGCTCCAGCTCAACGCCTTCGAGCCCACCATCGGCTACTGCGTGCTGAGCTCCTTGCGGATGCTGAGCGCGGCCATCGACACCCTGACCAAGCGCTGCGTCGAGGGCATCGAGGCCGACCGCGAGCGCTGCCGCAGCCTCGTCCAGGGCTCGATCGGTCTCGTCACGGCGCTGGCGCCGACGCTCGGCTACGAGGCGAGTTCCCGCATCGCCCGCCGCGCCCTCAAGGAGAACCGGCCGGTCGCCGAGCTGGTGCTGGAGGAGGGCCTGCTGACCGAGGCCCAGCTCAACGCGCTGCTCGAACTCGAAGCCATGACCCATCCGACCCGGCGGCAGAAGGCCGGGACGGCGGGGTGAGATCCGCTCAGGGAATGACCCGGTCGGCCCGCAGCCGCTCGAACAGGTCGAAGAAGGCGTCGTCCGAGGGCTGGTAGTCGAGAAAGCCCAGGCGCCGGCTCTTGCTCATGTCGGTGACGACCTCGATTGGGCGGCCGAGATCGGCATCGGTGTGCCAGGCCGAGGCGAGGCGGTTCAGGTCGGGTTCGATCAGGCCGTGGCGCGCCGCGATCTCCGCCCAGAGCGGGGCGGCCCCCGCCAACTGGTGTTCGAGCGGGTTGACCTCGCCGTCGAAGGGGGCGGGCGTGATCCCGAACCACCGGGCGATCCGCCCCCACATCCATTGCCAGCGGAAGACGTCGCCGTTGACGACGTTGAAGGCCTCGTTGTGCGCGGCTGGCGTCACCGCCGCCCATTCGAGGTGGCGGGCCAGAAGCCGCGCGTCGGTGACGTCGGTGAGGCCGTTCCACTGCGCCGCCGAGCCGGGGAAGCGGAAGGGGCGCCCGGTCTCCCGGCACAGCGTGGCGTAGACGGCGAGCGTCACGCCCATGTTCATGGCGTTGCCGAGCGCGTAGCCGACGATGGTGTGCGGGCGGTGCACGCTCCAAGTGAAACCATCGCGCGCGGCGGCCTCGAACACCGCATCCTCCTGCGCGTAGTAAAAGTTCTCGACAGGGAGGCGCGGGAGTTCCTCGCGGAACGGCGTCGGCGGCAGGCTGCCCTTCCCATAGGCCTCGAACGGCCCGAGATAGTGCTTGAGCCCCGTCACCAGGGCCACGTGGCGCAGGCTCGTCGCCGGGCGCAGGGCGTCGAGGAGGTTTTTCACCATCGCCGCGTTGACGCGGATGTTCTCGGCCTCCGTGGCTTGGCGCAGCCAAGTGGCGAGGAAGACATGGGTCGGCGCCTGCCCGTCGAGCGCCCGGGCAAGGGCGGCCGGGTCGAGCAGGTCAGCGGCGACCGGGGTGACGCCGGCGATCTCGGGCGGGCGGCGGGCGAGCCCCGCCACCGTCCAGCCCCGCCCCACCAAGTGCCGCGCGAGATTGTTGCCGACGATCCCGCCGACGCCCGCGATCAGTGCCGTTCCCGCCATACCCGACTCCGGTCGTGTCCTCGGCTCCGTCACGACCGGTGCACGACCGGCGCGGCGCCTTACCCGTCGGAAACCGGTCTCGGGGCCATCCGTTCGGTCATACCCTCCATGCGCGGACTCGTTGTTTTTGCATCGTCCCGAAAGCCGGCGACGTTTCGGGACGAGGCTCTAGCCGGCGGTGAGGTCGACGCTCTCGCGGCCGTCGAGCACCCGCTCGGCGCGTTCCCGGTCGAGGTCGCCCTCCCAGGCGGCGACGACGATCGTGGCGACGCAATTGCCGATCAGGTTGCCGGCCGCCCGGGCGATGCCGACGAACCAATCGACCGAGAGCACCAGCACGAGGCCGATCGCGGGAATCGAGGGGACGGCGTTCAGGGTCGCGGCCAGGATCACGATGGCCGAGCCGGGCACGCCGTGGGCGCCCTTCGAGGTGATCAGCGAGACGCCGAGCACCAGCATCAGGTCACCGAACGAGAGCGGCGTGTTGGTCGCCTGGGCGATGAAGACGACCGCGAGCGTCAGGTAGATCGAGAAGGCATCGAGGTTGAAGGAATAGCCCGTGGGCACCACGAGACCGACGGTGGACTCCTTCACTCCGAGCCGCACGAGCTTGCGCATGACCTGCGGCAGCACCGCGTCGGAGGAGCTGGTGCCGAGCACGATGGTCAGCTCCTCGCGCAGATAGATCAGCAACTTGACGAGGCTGAGGCCCGCGAGCCGCATCACCGCGCCGAGGATCACGAACACGAACAACGCCACCGCGAGGTAGAACAGGGCCACGAGCGAGAGGAGCTGCGCCAGCGAGCCGATGCCGTAGCGGCCGACCGTGTAGGCGACGGCGCCGAACACCCCGAGCGGGGCCACCCGCACGATCAGGCCCATGGCCTTGAACAGCACCGTGGCCAGCGCGTCGATCAGGTCCGAGACCGCCCTGGCCTTCTCGCCGCCGACCAAAGCGAGGCTCGCCCCGAACAGTACGGCGAAGAACAGCACCTGCAGGACGTCGTTGCGGGCGAGCGCGTCGAACACGGTCTTCGGGATGACGGCGAGAAGGAACTGCGCGATGCCGCCGCCCTGCAGCTTGTGCGCGGAATCGGCGTAGCTGCCGAGCGCCCCGGCATCGAGGCCTCCGACATCGACATTCATGCCGTGGCCCGGCCCGACGAGGTAGGCGAGCGCGAGCCCGAGCACGAGGGCCACGCTCGTCATCGCCTCGAAGTAGATCAGCGCCTTCACGCCGACCCGCCCGACCTTCCTGAGGTCGCCGGCCCCGGCGATGCCGTGCACGACGACACAGAACACGATCGGCCCGACGATCATCCCGATCAGCCGGAGGAAGGCGTCGCTCAGGACCTTCAGCACCCCGGCGACGCCGGGCGCCAGCACGCCGACGAGGATGCCGGCCAGGAGCCCGGCGATCACCTGCACGAACAGGGACTTGTGGAGCGGCGCACGCGCGGAAGGCAGGGTGGCGGCTGTGCTCATCGATGGGGGCCTCCGGGGGTTGTCCATCGCGCCCCGTTGCCGCCGGACCGGCCTTAGCCTCGGCCTGAGATGCGCTTTCAGCGCATCAGGGCGCAACGTCCGATAGCCACCCGCGCAACGTAGGCGGGCACAATCCTAGACCAAGCCGGTCAGGTAGTAGACCCCGATCACGAAGAATACGGCCACGGTCTTGATGATCGTGATGGCGAAGATGTCGCCGTAGGACTGCCGGTGGGTGAGCCCCGTGACGGCGAGCAGCGTGATGACGGCGCCGTTATGCGGCAGGGTGTCCATGCCGCCGCTCGCCATGGAGGCGACCCGGTGCATCACCTCCAGCGGGATGCCCGCCGCCTGCGCCGCCTCGATGAAGCGGCCGGACAGGGCGGCGAGCGCGATGGAGAGCCCGCCCGAGGCCGAACCGGTGACGCCGGCCAGGACGTTGACCGTCACCGCCTCGTTGATGAGCGGGTTCGGGATCGCCGAGAGCGCGTCGGAGATCACCTTGAAGCCGGGGAGCGCGGCGATGACCGCGCCGAAACCGTACTCGGTGGCGGTGTTCATGCCGGCGAGCAGCGCGCCCGCCACCGCCGCCTTCGACCCCTCGGAGAAGCGCTCCGCGAGGTTGCGGAAGCCGAGGATCACGGTGGCGACGATGCCGAGCAGAAGCGCGCCCTGCACCGCCCAGATCGCCGCCACGGTCTTGATCGGCACGGTCACGGGGTGGGCCGCCATCTCCGGCGTCAGCGCCGCGCTCGCCTGCTCGCCGTAGGAGGCGGTGATCCACGCGAGCAAGAGCCGGTTGCCGATCCCGACGACGAGGAGGGGCAGGAGCGCGACCAGGGGGTGGATGACCACCCAATCCTCGACCGCCTGCGGCTCGTTGGTATGGCCCTCGCCGTAGCCCTCGTCCCCGGCCCGGCGGCGGCGCCATTCGAGGTAGGCGACGCCCACGCCGAACACGAAGAGCGCGCCGATCACCCCGAGCCAGGGGGCGGCGTAGGCGTCGGTCTTGAAGAAGGAGGCCGGGATGATGTTCTGGATCTGCGGCGTGCCCGGCAGGGTGTCCATGGTGAAGGTGAAGGCGCCGAGGGCGATCGTGCCGGGGATCAGGCGCTTCGGAATGTTCGAGCGGCGAAAAAGCTCGGCGGCGAAGGGGTAGACGGCGAAGACCGCCACGAACAGCGAGACGCCGCCATAGGTGAGGATGGCGCCGACCAGCACGATGGCGACGATCGCCCGCCCCTCGCCCAGGAGCCCGGTGACGGCGCCGACGATGGAGCGGGCGAACCCCGAGATCTCGATGAGCTTGCCGAAGACGGCTCCGAGCAGGAAGACGGGGAAGTACAGCTTCAGGAAGCCGACGAGCTTCTCCATGAACAGCCCGGAGAACAGCACCGGCACGGCGGCCGGATCGGTCAGCAGCACCGCGCCCATGGCGGCCACGGGGGCGAACAGGATCACCGAGAAGCCGCGATAGGCGATCCCCATCAGGAAGAAGAGCGCCGCGAGGCAGATCAGGAAGCTCAAAGCGGTGCCCTCCCGGAGCACTGTTCCGACGGGCCGGCCATCGGCGTACGGAGGACAATGCGAAGTCGCAGGCCTCTGGCCCCCGAGTGTCTCTCGACCATCATGTCCGTGCCGCGGGCCGTTTCAATACGGCCGCGCTACAAACCGGCCGGGACGCGTTGCCCGAACCCGGTTGCTTTGGTGCAATGGTTGCACCATGATTTGGCACGAAGAGCCGACGTGCCGTGCCGACCTATAAGATCTTCGATGCCTTCCGGATCGAGCTGCGCTCGCGGGATCATGCCCCGCCCCATATCCATGTGGTCGGTCCAGACTTCCACGCCCTGATCACGATCCGGGACCTGCAGGTGCTGCGCGGCACGATCACGCGACGGGCGCTGACCGAAGTGGTGGCTTGGGCCGAGGGACGGCGCGACGAACGGATGGCCGAATGGAGGCGCCTCAATGAGCGCGACTGACAGGATTACGGTGGGAGAGCCGCTGCCGCGCCTCGCTTCGGTCGTGGCGGGCGGGCCCTACGAGGTCGCCCTCACCTGGGCGGAGGGCGCGCGCGTCGGCCGCAGCGATGTCGTCGATCTCGCTCCGATCATCCTGACCTACAAGGTCTTCCGCCCCCTGCGCGAAGACGCCGCCCAGTTCCGCGCCGTCCGGCTCGGCGAAGGGGGTCGGTCCATCGTCTGGCCGGACGACGCGGACCTCGACATCGGCGCCGACAGCTTGGAGGGGCTGGCCGAGGAAACGATGACGAACGCCGATTTCGCCGCCTTCCTTCAGCGCCACGGGCTGACCTACGACGCGGCGGCGGCCCATCTCGGCATTTCCCGGCGCATGGTCGCCTATTACGCGAAGAGCCACGCCGTACCGCGGGTCCTGGCGCTCGCCTGCCGGTACATCGATCTTCAGGCCGACGCCTCCCGCGCGGCATAGGGACCGTCGCGGCTCCTCAAGCCGCCTCACAGGCTCCGGTGCATCACCAGCGCATCGACCGGCCCGTGCACGGGATGGCGGAACACGCCGGGCAGGCGGCCGACCTCCCGCAGGCCGAGGCTCGTCCACAGGGCGACGGCATGGGTGTTGGTGGCGACGACGATGTTGAACTGCATCGCCGTGAAGCCCTGAGCCCGGGCGGCCTCGAAGGAATGCAGGCCCATGGCGCGGGCGACGCCGCGGCCCCGCGCCATGGGATGCGTGGCGTAGGCGCCGTTGGCGACATGGTCGCCGGCCCCGAGTTGGTTGGCGCGGATGTAGTAGCTGCCCAGCACCGCGTCGGCGTCCTGCGCGACGAAGACATGGTGGGCCGGGGAGAACCAGTAGGCGAGCGCCCGCGCCCGGTCCCAGTCCCGCGGCAGGGCGTAGGCCTCGCCCGCGCGCAGGATCGGCTCCAGGATCGTCCAGATCGCGTCGTGGTCGCGGCTCTGGGCCGGGCGGATCAGCAGGTCGGTCATCGTGTTCGGGAAGGGGTCAGGGAAGGGGTCGGCGGTCGAGAACGGTGCCCGCACCGGTAGCACGAATCGGGGGCGGCCGGATCTTCCGGCTTAGGCACCTGCCCCATTCGGACGACGCGCCACGCGCGCGCAGACGAAACGTGTCCCAAGATGCGGAAGAAGCTCGAAGAATGGCCTTTCCTCCCTGCCCGCGCCCGGCGTTGACGGCAGGATTTTTCTTCAATGAGACTTCCCGTGCGGTCGCGCCGCGCGGCTGCCCAACACGATGTTCGAGGGAGCAAACGCGATGTATCGCAGATCGACGATCCTTGCCGTCCCCCCTGCCGCCGCCTTTGCCGCCGCTTTGTCGCTGGCCCCGGTCCTTCCGACGGCCGCCCTCGCGATGCCGATGGGCGGAAGCTTCACCGGCCGCGTCGACAGTCAGGCGCCGCAGGTGCTGGGGCCCAACGAGGTCAAGCTCCAGCAGACCGCCTCCGGGATCAACACCGGCCCCGGCACCCCGCTCGACGGCGCCCGGGTGCAGTGGGTGGAGACCGTCACGCTCAAGAACGGCCAGGGGCCGGTGCAGGGCACCATCACCTTCACGACGCCCGGCGGCACGACCTCGAGCCTCTACCGGGGGACGGTCACGACCGACGCCCAGGGCCGCGTCACGGCAACCGGCACCTACCGGGACAGCGCGGCCACCGGTGAGTTCGCGGGCACGAAGGGCAAGGGCAGCTTCTCCCTCGCCTACACGTCGAAGACCGAGTTCGCCGGCCAGTGGCAGGGTGAGGTGACGCTGCCGGGCCAGAAATCCTCGAAGCGCTGAGGCCCCCTTCCGGGGACATCTCAGCCGGAGACGGGGCGGGTCGCCGAACGGGGCTCCGGCGACGGCACCGCCTTGCCCGCGTCTGCGCCGGGAATCAGCGCGATCCGGCCCCAGCCGGGCAGCTTGAGGGCCGGGCGGCGCCAGTCGAGACCCGCCACCGCGCCGAGCAGGTTGAGTTCCAGCCCGTCGACCCAGCCGAGCGTGAGGCCGACATAGCCGCGCCAGGACAGGCGCAGGCCGGTGCCGCTCGGGGTGAGTTCGGCGAAGCGGCCCGGCGGCGTCCAGTCCTTGCCCAAAGCGGTCGGCGGCAGCGGCACGTCGTTGTCGGGGATGCGCGCGACGACGTGGGCGGCGAAGGTGTTCGAGTTCGGCCCCGGCCACGCCCGATAGGAGCCCTGGCTGCGATAGGGATAGTCGGCCACCGCCGCGCGGATGCCGGGGATCGCCCGCGCCGCTGCCTCGCCGTCGAGGGCCAGCACGCTCTCCGGCGCGTTGCCGAACCAGCGCCCGTCCGGCGCGTAGGCGTCGGTGCGCACGGGCGCGCCCCAGCCGACCACGTCGTAGCGGGTGTAGCGGGGCGCGCCCGCCTCCTTGATCACCACCCAGCTGTGATGGGCGAAGATGCCCCGCCAGCGCCCGACCCGGGCGGCGTAGACCCGCACCATCGCTCCCGGCACGGCGGCGGCCGGCGGCAGCAGGCCCGCGCTCGACCAGTCGGCCGTCGACCAGTTCTCCGCACGTCCCCCTTTCGCATTCCACCACAGGGCGTGGGTCGCGAGCGGCACGAGGAAGAGCAGGACGAGGAGGGCGAGAGCGAGGAGGAGAAGGCGGAGGGCAGGCAGGAGCACGTCGGGAGGCACGCTGGCAGACATCGGGTTCCGGAACAGAAGATCCCGACAGGCAACACCCCCCCCGGAACGAGACTGCAATGTCACGTCCGGCCCCGCTCGGTACAAGCGCCTGCGACGCCGCGCACCGGCCCACGCAGCGCGCGCCGTGCAGCCGCGCACCGAACGTGCCTCTGATGCAGGCCGGCCACACATCGAGGCTCGCGGCGGAAGGCGGGGCGGATAGGCCTTGCAACGTTGTAACACCCCTGTGATGAAACATTGTAACGTGACAAGGTTGGATCGACGGGAATGCGGCGCGGACGTTCGGGACGGATGCTGCTGGCGGCGGGGGCGGTGCTGAGCGCGGCCCCCGGAACCATCCCTGCGCTGCGGGCGCAGGAGGCGACCACGCTGGAGGAGATCAGCGTCACCTCGGTGAGCCCGATCCAGGGCCGGCCCGCCGCCCCCTCGCCCGCGCCGGCCACCCTCCCCGCCCGTGCGGCCGAGGTGCTGCCGGTGGTGACCAACACCTTCTCGCCGGTGACGGTGGTGCCGCAGGAGCGGATCGCCCGCGACCAGCCGCGCACGCTCGGCGACGCGCTGTTCGACCGGCCAGGCATCTCCGCCTCGACCTACGCGCCGGGGGCGGCCTCGCGGCCGATCATCCGCGGCCTCGACAACGCTCGGGTGCGCATCCAGGAGAACGGCATCGTCAACGGCGGCGTGTCCGATCTCGGCGAGGATCACGCGGTGCCGATCAACCCGCTCAACGCCAGCCGGATCGAGGTGATCCGCGGCCCCGCGACGCTGCGCTACGGCTCGGGCGCGATCGGCGGCGTGGTCTCGACCGAGAACAACCAAGTGCCGACCTTCATCCCGGCGCGCGGGGTCACCGGGCAGGTCACGACGGGCTACACCACGGTCGATAACGGGCGGACCGGCGCGGCGAGCGTCGATGCGGGTGCCGACGGCATCGCGGTCCACGCCGACGGCTTCAAGACCGCCACCGATTCCTACGCGATCCCCGGCGGCATCCAGCGCAATTCGGCCACCGAATCGCAGGGCGGCTCGGTCGGCATCTCGGCCATCGGCGACCGCGGCTTCCTCGGCCTCTCCTACAGCCATTACGACGCGATCTACCAGATTCCCGGCGGCGAAGCCGAGGAGGCGCGCACCCGGCTGACCCCGAATCAGGACCGCCTGCTCGCCCGCGGCGAGTACCGGCCGCTGAACGGGCCGTTCGAGGTGCTGCGGTTCTGGGCCGGCGGTTCGGTCTACCGCCACGAGGAGATCGGCATCGGCGAGGACGGGGTCGAGGGCGTCCAGGCGATCTTCAAGAACCGCGAGGTCGAGGCCCGCTTCGAGGCCCAGCACGTTCCGGCCTTCACCGCGCTGGGCACGCTCACCGGCGCGGTCGGCGTCCAGGCGGGCCGGCGGGTGCTGAACTCGCAGCTCGAGAGCTTCCTGCCGCCGACCGAGTCGCGGATGCTCGCCGGCTACCTGTTCGAGGAGCTGGCGGTGGGCGGCGGCCTGCGATTCCAGGCGGCGGGCCGGATCGAGGGCGACCGGCTCAACAGCATCGCGACGCTGTTTCCCGGCGACTTCCTGCCCGACGGCACCGATCCGGCGAGCTTCGCCCTGACCCGCCGCTTCGCCCCGAAGAGCGCCAGCATCGGCGCCCTGCAGGATCTGCCCTACGGCTTCGTGGCGAGCCTCAACGGCTCCTATGTCGAGCGCGCGCCCACCGGCTACGAGCTGTTCTCGCAGGGGCCACACGATGCCACCGCGACCTTCGAGATCGGCGATCCGACCCTGCGGCTGGAGCGCGCGCGCACCGTCGAGATCTCCCTGCGCCGGGCGGACGGGCCGCTGCGCCTCGACGCCACCGGCTACTACACGCGCTACACCGGCTTCATCTTCAAGCGCGACACCGGCAACCGCTGCGACGACGACTTCGCCTCCTGCGGCACCGGCGACGAGCTGCAACAGGTCGTCTACTCGCAGGCCAACGCCACCTTCTACGGGGCCGAGATCGGCGCGCAGCTCGACCTGTTCGCGGTCGGCGACGGCTGGGCGGGCCTCGAGGCGCAGTACGACTTCGTCCGCGCCCAGTTCGACGACGGCTCCTACGTCCCGCGCATCCCGCCCCACCGGCTCGGCGGCGGCGCCTTCGTGCGAGCGAACGGCTGGTTCGCGCGGATCAACCTGCTCCACGCCTTCGACCACACCGAGATCGCCCCGTTCGAGACGGTGACGCCGGGCTGGAACGACCTGCGCGCCGAACTCGCCTACACCCAGGCGCTCGACCCCGCGGTCTACGGCGCCACCGAGGTGACGCTCGGCCTCCAGGGCCGCAACCTGCTCGACGACGACATCCGCAACTCGGCCTCGTTCAAGAAGGACGAGATCCTGCTACCGGGCCGCAACCTCCGCCTGTTCCTGACGGCGCGGTTCTGAGACCGCGCGGCCTAGGGGCTGCCCGCGCCGCCTTACTTGCCCGCCGGGTTGCCGCCCGCCGCATTGCCGCGGGGCGGCTTTGCCGCCGGGGCCGCCGGGCGCTCGGGCGGCGTGACGGCGCCCGCCACCGTCCAGTGGCACACCGCCGTACCCTTGAGGGTGAGGCAGTCGTAGGCGCGGCCGTTGAGGGCGACGTGGTCGGCGAGGCCCATGACCGCGGCCCGATCCACGGGGCGGCAGCCGAGATCGGATTTCGGATCGGTCGCGAGGGCGAGCGCGGCGGCGCGATCCTCCCCCGCGCTGCGCAGGAGGCTGCGCAGGTTGGCCAGCGAGGTGCAGCCGACCGCGGAAGCCGGCCGGGCCTGCGCCTTCGGATCTCCCGCCCTGCCCCCCGTGCCGGGCGCGGTGGCCTGCGCGAAGGCGGCCGGCGCGGACAGAGCCAGAGTTACGACCGCCGGAGCGGCGAGGGTCCGGAAGACGCGGAGCAGCGGGCGGGACATGGATCGGCCTCGGGCGGCAGAACCCCTTCCCGCATGGCCGTTGCCGGCCCCCGGACCGGAGCACTGAAGCCCGCCATACCATGCCCGAGGCCCCGCACCGAGCGCCGCCGCCCCGGCGCCGCGCCTCACGATCCCGCGCGCGCCTGCTGCGTCCGCAGCTTGGCGAAGCGCTTGAGGACGCGCTCGCGGCGCAGCCGGCTCAGCCGGTCGATCCAGAAGATCCCGTCGAGCTGGTCGATCTCGTGCTGGAGGCAGGCGGCGCGCAGGCCCTCGGCCTCCTCCTCGTGCTCGGCCCCGTCGAGGTCGCGGTAGCGCACCCGGACCCGCGCGGGCCGCTCCACCGGCTCGACGACCCCCGGCATCGAGACGCTCCCCTCCGGATGCGCGGCCCGCTCGGGCGAGGCCCAGACGAGGACGGGATCGACATAGACCGCGTGCGGCTCGTCCGGTTGCAGGCGGATCACCACCACCCGTTCGGGACGGCCGATATGGATCGCGGTCAGCCCCATCGCCGAGACGGCGCCGAGGGTGTCGAGCACGTCCGCCGCCAGCGCGCGCACGCCCTCCCCCGTGGCGGTGACCGGCCCGGCTGCCCGGTGCAGGCGGGGATCGGGATAGAGGACCAGCGGACGGGCGGGCATGGCACGGCTTCCAGGCAGGACGTCTGTTCCGCTCCGTGCCCGATCGGGCCCCGCGGCGGAACGCTTGCGGGCTCCCATACCAGAGTGCGCCGCCGATGCCGCGTCAGGCGATTTCTAGGAGCTCCCATCGCGGGCCGGACCGATCGGGCCGGCGGGGGCGGCCTTTCGCCTGCACCGTGCCCATAACGATGCGCGGCGGACCCGGGCGACAAAGACGTTTTGCAATGGAGGGCGGCCGATCCGCTGTCAGAGGCCGGATCAGGGAAATATCGGAACCTGATCAGCGCCGATGCATTGGCCCCCGAACCCAGAGGGAGCAAGATATCATGACGAAGACCATGACCGCCCTGCTCGCCGGCACTGTCGTCGCGGCGAGCATCACCGTCGCCGCCCCGGCCTCGGCGCAGTCGATTACCATCGGCCCGAACGGTCCGGGGATCGACCTTCGGTCCCGGGGGCAGCGTGAGCGCGACTACGACCGCGAGATGCGTCGTCGCGACCGGGACGATTATTACCGCGAGCAGCGCTTCCGGGAACGCGACCGCGACGACCGGCGCGGTTACGGCCGCCGCAGCTACGATTACTGATCGCGGATGCGGAACGCGGATGGGGGCGGATCCCGCTTCCCATCGGCGCCGTGCTGATGCCGCGAGCGGCACAGCGCCTCGATTCGATTGAGATTCAAGGGCCGGGACACCGGCCCTTTTCGCGTTCCTGAGGGCGGCCGGTAGCCCCGAAGCGAGAGGGATACCGAAAAGGGACGCGATGCCTGTTTCGGTTGAGGGACGACCGGATTTCTCTCGCGGAATGCCTGCAAGCCCACCGCAGCGCCAACAAATGTTGTCGTAACTCAAAGATGATAGGAAAATCGGCCGCGGGATTTCACATAATTTTGAATGTCACCGCCCAAACTGCCAAGTTACCGACCCGCGTTTTTCCCGCCGACGAAGCAACCGTTCGCGAGGAAACCTTTGCGCGGCTTGCACGGTTGCCTCATCGAACATAACTATGCCTTGTCGATCGGTGGCCGACCCTGACAAGGCCTTCGATGCCCCCGGACGGGACGCGGCACCGGCTCATCTCCTCGCTCGCTTCGACGAACGGGACGGCCTTTTTCGGCCGATGGCGGGACGCATTCCGTGCGGGGTGCCGCGGCGAGCGGAGGAGGAACCCGGATGAACACTGGCACTGTGAAATGGTTCGATGAGATCAAGGGTTACGGGTTCATCCAGCCCGATACCGGCGGCAAGGACGTGTTCGTCCACATCTCCGCCGTCCAGCAGGCGGGCCTGCGCGGCCTCGTCGAGGGCCAGAAGGTGACCTTCGACGTCGAGAACGACCGCCGCAGCGGCAAGCCGGCCGCGGTCAACCTGCAGGCCGGATGAGGCCGGACCTTCGGGCTTCCGGTCCCGAAACCTGCCCCGAAACCTGATTCCGTCCCGCAACAGATCGAAAAATGTTACCGGAGCCGCCTTAAACAGGGGCGACATCTGTTGCGTGTTGCGGCGCACTCGTGCATCGACTGCGCCCGTTCTATCATACCCCGCGCCGAGTCCCGACCGTCCGGAACCTTGAGTGATCCGGCGGTCGGCCGTGTCACCGCATGAGAAAGGTCATATGAGCGCATTCGACTTCAGGAACTTCGAAGACCGCCGTCAGAACTCCCAGGCCGCCAAGGCGGCATTGCTCGAGAAGTTCAAGGCCCGTCCGGCTCTGGACGATCCGGAAGTACGGGCCAAGGCCCAGGCGCGTGCCGAGGTTGCGCGTGCCCGTGACGAGCGTGCCCGCGAGCGTGAGCGCATCCGGATCGAGACCGAGCGCAAGGCCGCGGAAGAGAAGCGCCTGCGCGAGGAAGCGGAGCTTGCCGCTCAGCTCGCCCGCGAGGCTGCCGAGGCCGCTGCGCTCGCCGAGCGCAAGGCCGCCGAGGCTGCGGACAAGAAGGCCGCCCGCGACGCGCGCTACGCCGCCCGCAAGGCCAAGGTGAAGATCCGCCGCTAAGCCTCCCGCGCGGCTCCCGGCGCCCGGGAGCCCGCATGGAACGCTCTGCCAAGCGGTCGCCCTGTCGAGACGACCCCCACGCGCCGGACGCTTCGAGCCCGGCGCGTTTTCTTTTGTCCCGGCTCCGCGCGGCAGCGAAGGACGTTCCCCCGGCGGCGCAGACCCGCCCGCCTCGACGGTCATCCGCCGCGGGATTGTCTGTGGGCAGACGACGCAGGGGCCTGCCGCAATCGTCCGACGACGCTTGGCAAGGCCGGCTCCCGCGACGTTAGATCGCCGCCGCTTCGATGATGCGCATCGCGCCGCAGGCGAAGAGGGAGGGCCAAGCCTTGCGTATCCTGGGCATCGATTTCGATCCGCCGGCCCGCCGCGGTCCGGCCGCGGCCGGCCTGCTGCTCGGGCTGGGATTGGGGCTCGGGCTGTCGTCCGCCGCCGCGCAGAGCGAGCCGCCGATCCGCAGCGCGGAGGATGCGTTCTGCCGCAGCGAGGCGCGGGCGCAGGTCTTTTCCGCACCGGACCCGCTCAATCTGGGACTGCGCGAGATCGGCCGCCGCATCTGGGCGAGTTGCATGGAGCGGACCCAGCGCAAGGGACAAGTCAAGGGACAGAAGTCGCGCAAGCGCCGCCACCGCTGAGCCCGCCTCCCTCGCGTCCGAGCGCGACCGTCCCCACATCCTGCCGGAGACAGGCGGGCGACAGGCAGGAGGCGGACACGATGGGCTTTCTCGACGGGCTGCTCGGGCACGGCAGCGACCTCTCCGCGGACGAGGTGGACCGGCAGCTCGCCGGGGTGCTGGCTCCGGGCGAGAGCGTGCGCGTCGCCTTCAAGGTGATCCGCGACCTGATGGTCTTCACCGACCGGCGGCTGATCCTGGTGGACCGCCAGGGCATGACCGGCCGCAAGGTCGAGTACCTGACCGTGCCCTACCGGGCGATCACCTCGTTCTCGGTCGAGACCGCGGGCAGCTTCGACATGGATTCCGAGCTCAAGATCTGGATCTCCGGCCGGCCCGAGCCGATCCAGCGCACGCTCAAGCGGGGCGCCGACATCCTAGGGATTCAGCAGGCCATCGCCGGCTCCTTGAAATAGACCTCCGCCATGGATTCGGAGGATGGGGCGTCGAAGGATGGGTCCGGGCCGGGCTTCGCGGTCCGGCGCCTCGGTCCCGGCGGCATCCCGTCGATGCGCGCCCTCAACGCCCCTTTTGGGCTCGCCGACCGGCTCGGCGCCCGCAAGGAAGTCCTGCCTTTCGACCTGCCGTCGGCGCCCGGCCCTTGCCATAGGGAGCGAATCCCTCTAAAGGCGCGGCCTTCGCGTTCGCTCCGGCCGGGGGCTGAACGGACGGTGCCGCAAGAGACAACCTCTCTCGGCACAGGGTTTTTCGAAGAACCCGTCGTCCGGTGTCTCCGCCTTCGATCAACCGCTCGGGCCATCATCACGGCTCGAAGGGCTTGGCGCCGAGAGAACGCGAGAGAACCGGCCCGATTCAACCCGCGATGCGCGGGCGGGCTTCCTTATGGCAAGGAAAGGCCCAAAAATGCCTCTCTACGAGCACGTCTTCCTGGCGCGCCAGGACGTGACGGCCCAGCAGGTCGAGACCATGGTCGAGACCTACAAGGGCGTCATCGAGACGGGCGGCGGCACGATCGAGAAGATCGAGTCCTGGGGCGTCAAGTCCCTCGCCTACCGTATCAAGAAGAACCGCAAGGCGCATTTCACGCTCCTCAACATCTCCGCCCCTCCGGCCGCCCTGGCCGAGATGGAGCGCCAGATGCAGATCTCCGAGGACGTGCTGCGCTTCATGACCGTCCGCGTCGAGCAGCTGGAGGCCGAGCCTTCCGCGATGATGCAGAAGCGCGACCGCGACGACCGGAAGGACCGCGACCGCGGTGACCGTCCGCGCCGCCGCGACGACGACTTCGGTGGCGGCGACCGTGGGGATCGCGGCGACCGCGGCGACCGTCCCGAGCGCAACTTCGGCGGGGAGAACTGATCATGGCCTTCGGTGCTGGTGGTGGCGGCGGTGGCCGTCGTCCGTTCTTCCGTCGTCGCAAGAGCTGCCCCTTCTCGGGCGAGAACGCTCCCAAGATCGACTACAAGGACGTGAAGCTGCTCTCCCGCTACGTCTCGGAGCGCGGCAAGATCGTGCCGTCCCGCATCACCGCGGTCTCGGCCAAGAAGCAGCGCGAGCTCGCCCAGGCGATCAAGCGCTCGCGCTTCCTCGGCCTGCTGCCCTACGTCATCAAGTAGGTCCTTGCCGGTTCGCCCTCGGGCGGACCGACCCATCATCGCGAGGGCGGCTCCCCGCAAAGGGGCCGCCCGATCGTTGGGGCGCCGTCTTCAGCCCCTAACCCTGCCCAACCGGGACAGCGGGACAGCGGACCTTATGACCAAGGACATTCCTGTCGGCGCCGGAGCCGGCCTCGTGGCGGCGCTCCTGTTCGGCGTGCTGCTCAAGGCCACGACGCTCGCCATCCTCCTCTACCTGCTCGCCCCGCTGCCGATCCTGATCGTCGGCCTGGGCTGGAGCCACCGCGCGGCGCTCGCCTCCGTGGTCTCGGGGGCGCTAGCGCTCGCTCTCTTCGTCTCGCCCTATCTCGGCCTGGCCTTTGCGGCCTATCTCGCCCTGCCCGCCTGGTGGCTCGCCTATCTCGCGCTGCTCGGCCGTTCCAACGCGGACGGCACGATCGAGTGGTATCCGACGGGCCGCCTGCTCGCCTGGGTCGCCGGCACCGCGGCGCTGGCCTTCATCGCGATCGCCGTCATCGCCTCGCCCGACTACGACACCTTCCGTGCGCAGCTCACGTCGATGAGCCGCCGGGTCGTGCAGGTCCAGGTGCAGCGCGGCCGGATCCCGCCGCCCGCCCAGACCGCCCCCTCGAACGAGGCACAGTCCGGCAACACGGATCAGCCCGCCGAATCCACCGCTCCGCAGCCGCAGGACGGGGCGCAGACCGGCGAGAAGACCGACGACCTCGCCAGCGAGGTCGCCGACGCGCTCGCCACCGTCGCGCCGGCGATCGCCGCCCAGGGTCTGACGATCCTGTTCACCTTCTATCTCTGGGCCGCCGCCCGCATCGTGCAGATCTCGGGGCGCCTGCTCCGGCCCTGGCCCGACCTGCCCTCGACGGTGATGCCGCGGGCCGCCCTTCTGGTCTTCGCCGCCGCCCTGACGCTGGCGATGGTGCCCGGCTATCCGGGCGCCCTCGGCATCGCCCTGATCGGCGCCTTCAGCGCGGCCTTCGCGCTCCAGGGGCTCGCCGCCTTCCACGACCGCAGCCGCGGCCGGCCGGGGCGCTTCGCCCTGCTCGCCGGGCTCTACGTGCTGCTGTTCCTCACACAAGGCGTGGCCATGCTCGCCCTGATCCTGTTCGGCATCGCCGACACCGCCCTCGACCGGCGCCGCCCGAAACCCCGCGGCGACGCCTGATCGAACCCCCGCTTCCAAGCACCCGAAGGAGAAGCCCCATGGAAGTCATCCTGCTCGAACGCGTCGCCAAGCTCGGCCAGATGGGCGAGACCGTGAACGTGCGCCCCGGCTACGCCCGCAACTTCCTGCTCGCCCGCGGCAAGGCCCTGCGCGCCACCGAGAACAACAAGAAGCATTTCGAGGCCCAGCGCGCCCAGCTCGAGGCGCGCAACCTCGAGCGCCGCAACGAGGCCCAGACGGTGGCCGAGAAGCTCGACGGCCAGAGCTTCGTGCTGATCCGCCAGTCCGGCGAGACCGGCGTGCTCTACGGTTCGGTCTCCACCCGCGATCTCGCTGAGGTCGTCACCAAGGAGGGCTTCACCGTCGAGCGCGGCCAGTTCGTGCTCAACCAGCCGATCAAGACGCTCGGCCTGCACACCGTGCCGGTGACCCTGCACCCCGAGGTCGAGGTCAAGGTGACCGTCAACATCGCCCGTTCGCCGGAAGAGGCCGAGCGTCAGGCCCGCGGCGAGTCGGTGACCGAGCGCGAGCAGTTCAACCTCGACGACCTCGGCCTCGAAGTCGGCCAGGCGCTCGCCGATGCCGGCGAGGGCGCCGACGACCGCGGCTAAGTCCCGGGTTCCCAAAGGGATCATCCCTTTGGCGGGGTCTCGGGGCAGCGCCCCGAGCTCCCTTCACCAGGGCTCCGCCCTGGACCCGCGAAAGGGCTTGCCCTTTCGAAACCCCCGACTTCGGCGATGAGGGCCCCCTCATCGCCGGCGGCCCTCGCGACGGCGAGGCGGCGGGCGTCCGCCGAACGCGATGATGCCGACCATGGGTCGGGATCATCGCCTCTTGGTATAAGCGGTGGAGAACGGGGATGCGCCGGGCTTCGGCGTTGACTTGTTCTCAATCCGTTCCAGCATGACGCCCGCGATTCCCGCCGCCCGGGAGCCGCGGGCGTCTCGCGTTTCGGGGCCCGTGGCGTGCGTGTTGCAGCCGGCCCGGACCGGGTCGGCTAAGGAAGGCTTCACCATCCCGAGGCAAGGTCCGGCGGGCATGAAACGGGGCGGCCGAGCCGCCCGCATCGGAGCGACGGACAAGCGCCATGGCCCTGCCCAACGCCCTCACGGCCAACTTGGAGGCGGTGCAGCCCGAATACCGGGTGCCGCCGCACAACATCGACGCGGAGCAGGCCCTGCTCGGCGCGATCATGGTCAACAACGACGCCTATTACCGCGTCTCGGACTTCCTCCTCCCTGAGCATTTCATGGAGGCGGTCCACCGCCAGATCTTCGAGGTCGCGGTCTCGCTGATCAAGGCCGGCAAGCTCGCCACGCCGATCACGCTGAAGACCTATCTCGGCGACGCCGATCTCGGCGGCGTCACGCCGATGCAGTATCTCGCCCGGCTCGCGGCGGAGGCCACCACCGTCATCAACGCGGGCGAGTACGGCCGCACCATCTACGATCTGGCCATCCGCCGCCGCCTCATCACCATCGGCGAGGATCTGGTCAACGGCGCCTTCGAGGCGCCGGTCGAATCCCGGCCGCGCGACCAGATCGAGGCGACCGAGCGCCGGCTCTACGAACTCGCCGAATCCGGCAAGTACGACGGCGGCTTCCAGAAATTCTCCGACGCGCTGACCGCGGCCATCGACATGGCGGCCAAGGCCTACCAGCGCGACGGCAAGCTCTCGGGCATCTCCACGGGGCTGACCGACCTCGATGCCAAGATGGGCGGCCTGCAGCCCTCCGACCTCATCATCCTCGCGGGGCGCCCGGCCATGGGCAAGACCTCGCTCGTGACCAACATCGCCTTCAACATCGCCAAGGCCTATCGCGGCGAGAAGCAGCCCGACGGTACCATGCAGACCGTCAACGGCGGCATCGTCGGCTTCTTCTCGCTCGAAATGTCGGCCGAGCAATTGGCGACCCGCATCATCGCCGAGCAGTCGGGCGTGCCCTCCTACAAGATCCGCCGCGGCGACATCCGCCCGGAAGACTTCTACAAGATCACCGACGCCGCCCGGGACATGCAGACGATCCCGTTCTACATCGACCAGACCGGCGGCATCTCGATCGCCCAGCTCGCCGCCCGGGCGCGACGCCTCAAGCGCCAGAAGGGCCTCGACCTTCTCATCATCGACTACCTTCAGCTCCTCTCCGGCTCCGGCAAGAAGAGCGACAACCGCGTGCAGGAGATGACCGAGATCACCACCGGCATGAAGGCGTTGGCCAAGGAGCTGGCGGTGCCGATCATCGGCCTGTCGCAGCTCTCGCGTCAGGTCGAGAACCGCGACGACAAGCGGCCCCAGCTCTCGGACCTGCGCGAATCCGGCTCGATCGAGCAGGACGCGGACGTCGTGATGTTCGTGTTCCGCGAGGAGTACTACGTCGGCAACAAGAAGCCGCGCGAGGGCACGGAGGAGTTCTTCGCCTGGGAAGCCGAGATGCAGCGCGTCCACGGCAAGGCCGAGGTGATCCTCGGCAAGCAGCGCCACGGCCCGACCGGCACGGTGGAGCTGCAGTTCGACGCCAACATCACGCGGTTCTCGAACCTGGCGCAAAGCGACCGGATGCCCGAGCAGATGTGATAAGGTCTGTCCGTACTGGCTGACCGGAGAGACGACGTGGCTCTCGCACCGAAGGCGCGGCCGCCCGCGCCGCCGACGCTGAACGAGGTCTTCGAGGCCGAGCAGCAGCTCGTCGGCCTCATCCTGGCCGAGCCCGCCATCTACGGCCGGATCGCCGCAATCCTGCGCGACGACGATTGGACCGAGCGGCTGCATCGCGGCGTCTTCGAGGTCGCGGGCCGATTCATCAGAGAGGGCCGGCCCATCTCGCCCGTGTCGGTGTTGCCCAGGGTCAGTGACGTCGCGCCCGATGGCGGACCGGCCCTTCGCTACCTCGTGGCCCTTGTCGCGAAGGCTCCCCCTCCAGCGCTCGCCGAGCCCCTTGCGCGTCTGCTGTCCGAGGCCGCGCAGGCCCGCACCGGTCCCGACCACCTCGACCGCGACCTCTATGCCTGGGCCTACGAGCAGGCCCAGGCGCTTCGCCGCGGGCAGTTCGACGCCCTCGACGCGCTCAATCTGGCCGAGGAGATCGAGGACTTGGGCGGCGAGATCTACAACAAGCTGGAGAGCGCCTTTCGGATCATCCTGATGCATCTCCTGAAGTGGGATCATCAGCCCGAGCGACGTTCACGGAGCTGGACGATCTCCATCCGGGTCAAGCGTGTTGATGCCGAGCTTCTCCTCGAACGTTTCCCGAGCCTCAAGCACCGCCTGCCGGGCGCCATGCGCGACGCCTATCGCCGGGCGCGAATCGAGGCGGCCGGTGAGACCGGGCTCGACGAGGATCTATTCCCCGCCGAATGCCCCTACAGCTTCGAGGCGATCATGACCCGGCCGGTGCCCTGGCCACCGGAGAGCGGGGAGTCCTGACCATTTCCGGAGACAGTTTCGCGGATCCGGGCCACGGCGCCCGCCTGACGGTCGATCTCGCGGCGATCGCCGCGAATTGGCGTGCGCTCGGGGCGTGCGCCCCGCAGGCCGAGTGCGGCGCCGTGGTGAAGGCCGATGCCTATGGCTGCGGCCTCGCGGCGGTCGCGCCCGCCCTGTGGCGGGCGGGCTGCCGGACGTTCTTCGTCGCGCATCTCTCCGAGGGCATCGCCGCGCGAAAAATCCTGCCGGAGGCGGCGATCTACGTGCTCAACGGGCTTCCGCCCGGCCATGCGGAGGTGTTTCGCGCCCACGGCCTGCGCCCCGTCCTCGGCGACCGCGGCGAACTCCTCGAATGGGCCGCCGCGACGGACGGCGCGGCGCCGGCCGCGCTCCACGTCGATACCGGCATGAACCGGCTCGGCCTGCGGGTCGAGGAGGCGCTGGCGCTGGCCGGCGATCCCCTGATCGCGCGGGCCGGGATCGACCTCGTGATGAGCCATCTCGTCAGCGCGGAGCTGCCGGACGACCCGCTCAACGCCGGCCAAGCCGAAGCCTTCGCCCAGGTGCGGGACGCCTTCCCCCCTCTGCGGGCCTCGCTCGCCAATTCCTCGGGCACCTGCCTCGCGGCGCGCGCCCGCCACGACCTGCTGCGGCCGGGCTACGCGCTGTTCGGCGGCAATCCGGAGCCCGGTCAGCCGAACCCGATGCGGCCGGTGGTGCGGCTCGAGGCGACGATCCTCCAGCTCCGCGCCGTCGAGGCCGGCGAGAGCTGCGGCTATAACGGCCGCTGGCAGGCCCCCGCCCCGCGCCGGCTGGCCACGCTCTCGCTCGGCTACGCCGACGGCTATCCCCGCTCCGCCAGCAACAGCGGCCACGCCCTGGTCGGCGGCGTGCCCTGCCCGATCGTCGGCCTGATCTCGATGGACCTCATCATCCTCGACGTCACCGACGCATCCGAGGCGCGGCGCGGCGCCACCGCCACGCTGATCGGCGACAGCCTCGACATCGACACGGTGGGGCAGGCGGCCGGTACCATCGGCTACGAGATCCTCACGGGCCTGGGTTCCCGTTATGTTCGCTCTTATGTAGAGTGATCGTTCGAACCGAATTCCCCTGCGCGTCCTCATCCTGAGGTGCCGGAGCGAAGCGTCGGCCTCGAAGGATCCTCCAGCCGGCCGCGCGATCCCTGGACGATCCTTCGAGACCGCTTCGCGGCACCTCAGGATGAGGCTGTGGGTTGGACGCCCCGAAAACCGCTCGGCCCCGAAGACATCCCGCCCCATGGCAAAGATCCAACAGACCTTCGTCTGCCAGTCCTGCGGGGCGGTCTACAACCGCTGGCGCGGGCGCTGCGAGGCCTGCAACGGCTGGAACACGATCCAGGAGGAGGTGCCCAGCGCCGGCCCGCAATCGGGTCCGGCGGCGACCCGGCCGTCGCGGGCGCGCGGCCGCGTCTTCCCCCTCGAAGGCTTGACCGGCGAGGCCAAGGAGGCGCCGCGCACGCCCTCGGGCATCAACGAACTCGACCGGGTGACCGGCGGCGGTTTCGTGCGCGGCTCGGTGATCCTGCTCGGCGGCGATCCCGGCATCGGCAAGTCGACGCTGCTGATGCAGGCCTCCGCGGCCATGGCGAAAAGCGGGGAGCGGGTCGCCTACATCTCCGGCGAGGAGGCGGTGGGGCAGGTGCGCCTGCGCGCCGAACGCCTCGGGCTGGCGGGGCACCCGGTGGAGCTGGCGGCGCAGACCAATGTCGAGGACATCGTCGAGACGCTGTCGCAGGGCCATCCGCCGGCGCTGACCATCATCGACTCGATCCAGACCATGTGGACCGAAACGGTGGAATCGGCGCCGGGCACCGTCACCCAGGTGCGCTCATCGGCCCAGGCGTTGATCCGCTTCGCCAAGACCACGGGCACGGCGGTGATCCTCGTCGGCCACGTCACCAAGGACGGGCAGATCGCGGGGCCGCGCGTGGTCGAGCACATGGTCGATGCGGTCGCCTCGTTCGAGGGCGATCAGGGCCACCATTTCCGCATCCTGCGCGCGGTCAAGAACCGCTTCGGGCCCACCGACGAGATCGGCGTGTTCGAGATGACCGATGCCGGGCTCGCCGAGGTGCCGAACCCCTCCGCCCTGTTCCTGGCGGGCCGCGACCACGCCGCGCCGGGCACCGCGGTCTTCGCCGGGATGGAGGGCACGCGGCCGCTTCTGGTCGAGATCCAGGCGCTGGTCGCCCCCTCGTCCCTCGGCATGCCGCGCCGCGCCGTGGTCGGCTGGGACCCCAACCGCCTGTCGATGGTGCTCGCCGTGCTGGAGGCCCATGGCGGCATCCGACTCGGCGGCCACGACGTCTACCTCAACGTCGCGGGCGGCCTGCGCATCACCGAACCCGCCGCGGATCTCGCGGTCGCCGCCGCCCTCGTCTCCTCGCTCTCGGGCGCGGCGCTGCCCTCGGACTCGGTCTATTTCGGCGAACTCGGCCTGTCGGGGGCGGTGCGGCCGGTCTCGCAGGCGCCGGCCCGGCTGAAGGAGGCGCTGAAGCTCGGCTTCGGCAAGGCGATCACCCCGCAGGGGCGCGGCGAGAGCGGCGAGCGGGCGCTGCCGACGGAGGCGCTGCGCCACATCGCCGACCTCGTCGCCGGCATCGCCTCGGGGGCGCCGCGGCGGGTCGGGGGCAAGCGGGAGCGCTCGCGCGACGATTACGCGGTGCCGGACGATCCGTTCTAGAGCATCGTCCCGAAAGGTGGCTGCCGGCTTTCGGAAAAAGACGATTTAAAAACAAGAGCCTAGCGCATCGTGCTAGATCCGATATCCAGCACGATGCGCTAGGGTCCTGGCCCGCCGCCACGGATGGGCAAAAGCCTTGATTTTGCGGCGATCGATGCAATGATCCCCGAAAGACCGGGGTGCGCGAACACTTCGGTCGTCCACGGAATGCCATGGCAGCATGGCTCTTCGTGGAGCGGGCCGAGAGACCGCGAAGTCTCCCGACCCGTGTGGCGATACCGCTACCCGAGCGATACGCGGAGGATCAGGTGAACGCTGGTCCTCCGCACTCGGCGGAACATCACACTCACGCGGATGCGTGGCACGAACCACATCATCGTTGTGCTCCGTCATGCAATCGAACGATGCCGTCGCCCGCAGACACCCGGCGGCTCACCGGGTGCGGGGCCCGTTCCAGCCCTGGCGTTTCCGCACGATTGCATACACAACCCTCGCATGAGCCCGCCACGGGCTCAGCCTTAAGGTCCGCACATTGAAAAGGCCTTCCGCGAAGCCGCCAGGGCCGAAGGTGACGGCCGAGGTTCGCCGGGGTATATCGTTAAGAACGACTGAGGACGCGCGGGCCGGGGGAACCGTCGCGATCCGGGCAAGGCTGCCTCGTCCCGCCCCTGCGAACCGAATCCTGCGATGCCGTTTTCCGTCCTCGACCTCGTGGTGCTCGGCATCGTGCTCGTCTCGGCGCTGCTCGCCGCCGTGCGCGGCGTGACGCGCGAGGTGCTCGCGATCATTGCCTGGGTGGCCGCCGCCGCGGTGGCGTGGTCGCTCCATCCGCTGCTGCTGCCGACCGTCAAGCAGCACATCTCCAGCGACACCGTGGCGCTCGTCGCCTCCATCGCCGCGATCTTCCTCGCCACCCTGATCGTGGTCTCGCTGGTGACGGTGAAGATCTCCGACCTCGTGCTCGATTCGCGCATCGGCGCCGTCGACCGCTCCCTCGGCTTCCTGTTCGGGGCGGGCCGCGGCTTCCTGATCTGCGTGATCGGCTGGGTGTTCCTGGCTTGGCTCGTCCAGGGCAAGGTGCCGGACTGGGCGGCCCAGGCCAAGAGCCGGTCGCTGCTGGAAAGCTCGGGCGAGGCGCTGGTGGCGCAACTGCCCGACAACCCTGAGGGCTTCCTCAAGCAGTTCCGCAAGCCGAAGGGCGAGGGACCGGCCGAGGAGCCGCCGCCGGAGACCGACCTCCCCGCCCAGCGCCGCAGCGAGGCCGGCCCCGAGCCGAAGCGCTAGCCTTCCGTTCCTGCCTCTGTGCCCGCGTCATCCCGAGAGCCGGAGACCGCCTTCGGGATGATCCGGACGATGCGTGGGCGCCGATCGCGCCCCATCCAGCCTCTCGCATCCGAAATCTGCCTTGCGCCAGCAATGCAGCCGGATTGCGCGCGATATGCTGGAATCGGTCTTGGTTGCGACGAAATCCGAGCCTAGGTAACGGTTTCACGACGGTCCCGGCGTCATCCCTCGCGGCAGAGGCCGCGGGCGAGAGGCGCCTCCGGCCGTTTCCCGCCGTGCCGGATGCGAGGCCCGCGTGACCTGCGTGCCTCCAAGATTCGAGATCGACATGTCAGCTGTCAGCGCGAGCGCCGATGTCCGGGATCTGGATATCGACGGCGATACGCTTCGCGAGGAATGCGGCGTCTTCGGCATTTACGGGCACGACGACGCCTCGGCGATCGTGGCGCTGGGCCTGCACGCCCTGCAGCACCGCGGCCAGGAGGCGGCGGGCATCGTCTCCTACGACGACGGCGTGTTCCACTCCGAGCGCCGCCAGGGCCTCGTCGGCGACAACTTCTCCGACCGCGGCACGATCGAGCGGCTAGCCGGCCGCTCCGCCATCGGCCACGTGCGCTACTCGACCACCGGCGGCACCATCCTGCGCAACGTCCAGCCGCTGTTTGCCGAACTCGCCAGCGGCGGGCTGGCGGTGGCCCATAACGGCAACCTGACCAACGCGCTCTCGATCCGCCGCGACCTCGTGCGCGACGGCGCCATCACGCAATCGACCTCGGACACCGAGGTGATCCTGCATCTGGCGGCCCGCTCGCGCAAACCGCGCATCGTCGAGCGCTTCATCGACGCGCTGCAGCAGATCCAGGGCGCTTACGCCATCGTCGCGCTGACCAACAAGAAGCTGATCGGCGCCCGCGACCCGCTGGGCATCCGCCCGCTCGTGCTCGGCGAACTCGACGGGCGCTACATCCTCGCCTCCGAATCCTGCGCCCTCGACATCATCGGCGCCCGCTTCATCCGCGATGTCGAGAACGGCGAGGTGGTGGTGATCTCGGAAGAGGGCGTCGAGTCGATCCGCTTCAGTGAGAAGCAGCCGATGCGCCCCTGCATCTTCGAGTACATCTACTTCGCCCGTCCCGACTCGGTCGTGAACGGCAAGAGCGTCTACGCCGTGCGCAAGGCCATCGGCCAGGAACTCGCCCGCGAGGCCCTGCCCGAGGCCGACGTGGTGATCCCGGTGCCGGATTCCGGCGTGCCGGCGGCGCTCGGCTTCGCCCAGGAAGCCGGCCTGCCCTTCGAGATGGGCATCATCCGCAACCACTATGTCGGGCGTACCTTCATCCAGCCAACCCAGACCGTGCGCGAACTCGGCGTGCGGATGAAGCACTCGGCCAACCGCGCCGCGGTCGAGGGCAAGCGCATCGTGCTCGTGGACGACAGCCTCGTGCGCGGCACGACATCCGTGAAGATCGTGCGGATGATGCGGGACGCCGGGGCCCGCGAGGTGCATTTCCGCATCGCCTCGCCGCCGATCACGTACCCCGACTTCTACGGCATCGACACGCCCGAGCGCGAGAAACTCCTGGCCGCCACCCACGACCTCGAGGGGATGCGCAAATACATCGGCGCCGATTCGTTGGCCTTCCTGTCGATCCCCGGCCTCTACCGGGCGATGGGCGAGGAGGCGCGCAACGCCGACTGCCCGCAATACACCGACCATTGCTTCACCGGCGACTACCCGACCGGCCTGACCGATCTCGCCATCGCCGGGCCGAAGCGCTTCGCGATGCTGGCCGAGGCGGACTGAACCGCATGGCCGACAAGATCCTCGACGGCCGCGTCGCCGTCGTCACCGGTGCCTCCCGCGGCATCGGTCGCGCCGCGGCGCTCGCGCTGGCCGGGGCCGGGGCCCACGTCGTCGCGGTCGCCCGCACGCAGGGCGGCTTGGAGGAACTCGACGACGCGATCCGGCGGGCCGGCGGCAGCGCGACGCTGGTGCCGCTCGATCTCACCGATTACGAGGCCATCGACCGCCTCGGTGCTGCGCTCAACGAGCGCTGGGGCCGGCTCGACGCGGTGGTCGGCAATGCCGGCATCCTCGGCAACCTGATGCCGGTGAGTCACGTCACGCCCAAGGTCTGGGATCAGGTGATGGCGATCAACGTCACCGCCAACTGGCGCCTGATCCGCTCGTTCGATCCACTGCTGCAGCGCTCGGATGCGGGACGCGCGATCTTCGTCTCCTCGGGTGCGGCCGCGAAGTGCCGGGCCTATTGGGGCCCGTATTCCGTTTCCAAGGCGGCGCTGGAGGCGATGGTGCGCACCTACGCCGCCGAGAACGAGCGGACGGGGGTGCGCGCGATGCTGCTCAATCCCGGCCCCCTGCGCACCCGCATGCGCGCGGCGGCGATGCCGGGCGAGGATCCGGCCACGCTCAGGACGCCGGAGGATCTGGCGCCGCATTTCGTGCGCCTCGCCTCGCCCGATTGGAACGAGACGGGCAAACTCTACGATTTCCCGAGCGACCGGGTTCTCGCCTTCTCCGCACCCCAGTAAGGGGGTCCGGGGCCAAGGCCCCGGCGGGTGACGGGCAGGGCCCGTCTTGTTGTAGGGTTGCTTCCATGATCGACGTCCGCTGCATCTGCGCCATCGGCCAGCGGGGCCAGCTCGGCCTCAACGGGCATCTCCCCTGGGAGGGCAACACCGATCCGCTCTTCGTCGAGGACGTGACGCGCTTCTTCGCGCTCACCATGGGCCACGTGCTGATCGCCGGCCCCAAGACCGTGGCCTCGGTGCCGGAATTCGCGTTCAAGGACCGCACCATCGACGTGATCCGCTCGCACGAGGATCCGGAAGCGGTGCTGGCCCGCTATCCCGGCCGGCGCATCTTCGTCGGCGGCGGCATCGCGGTCTGGAACGTCTACGCCCCCTACATCCAGCACTGGGACGTCACCCGCCTGCCCTACGACGGCGAGGCCGACCGCTGGTTCGACCCGGCCTGGCTCGTCGGCGGGCCGCTGCGGGCCGAGTGACGGCTTCAGGGCGCGGCAGGGCGCTACAGGCTGCCACGATGCCGGGCCGTCCCCCCAACGGATGACCATGTTCTCTCGCAAGCGCAGGCCGGTCGCGCCCCCTCCCGTCTTCGTCGGCAGCCTCGACGGCTTCGCGAACGGGCGCCTGCACGGCTGGATCTGCGACTTCCTGCATCCGGGCGACACGACGTATGTCGAGGTGCATTGGCGCGGGACCCTGCTGATGCGTCTGCCGGCCAACCTGGACAGGCCCGACGTCAACGCGATCGGCGTCGCGGGCAATCACGGCTACTGCTTCCTGCTGCCCACCCTTCCCCCCTTCGCCCGCGGCGAACTGAGTCTGGTGGCGGAGTGCAGGGGCGCGCTCCATCCGATCGCCCTCGATGCCGTGGAAGATCAGCTCGTCGCCTTCTTCGGCGCCGACCCCGAGCGCACGCCCCTCGAGCGGTGCCAGCTCCTGTGGGGGGCGAATCAGGCGCGCGACACCGTTTCGTTCAAGACCTACGAAGACGCAATCTACCTGCCCTTCACCGCGGGCAAGTTTCTCGATCACGATCCGCGCTGGGGCCTCTACACCGCCGACGGGCATCTCATCCCGGAAGCGGCCTATCGGCGCGGCAGCGACCTCGCCCTCGTCGGCCAGAGCGAGCGGATTGACGTCGGACACGAGGCGATCGACGCGGCGCCCTTCGACACGATGGTCTATGGCGGGCCTCTCCTGGCGCATTACGGTCATTTCCTGCTCACGACCCTGGCCCGCTGCTGGGCGCTCGACGGCTCCCATCCGGTGCTTTTCCACTCCTCGCCCCCGGTCCGGGACCATGAGGCGGGCTTCATCCTCGAACTGCTCCGATATGCCGGCCTGGAAGGGCGCAGCTTGTCCTTCGAGCGGCCGACCCGTCTCAGACGAGTGATCGTTCCCGAGCCGGCCCTCTACGAACAGCACAGCATCGGGACGCATTACGCGACCGCCATGGCCGCGATCGGGCGCAACATCCCCTCCCTCCCCTCGCCCGCGCCGAAGAGGGTGTACCTGTCGAAATCCCGCCTGAGTTCCGGCGTGAACGGGCTGGACGGCGAGTACTTCATCGACCTCAAGATGCGGCAGGCCGGCTTCGACATCGTCCATCCGGAGCGCCTCGGCCTTGCCGAACAGGTCAATCTCTTCCGCAAGGCCGACCTGATCGTGGGGACGGCCGGATCGGCGTTCCACACCCTCGCCCTGACCCCGCACACGCCGGCGCGGCGCATCGTCCTCACGCTGGAGCACTTCCTCAACACCAACTTCCTGCTGATCGACCGCGCCTGCTGCGGGACATCGGACTACTTCACGATCAAGGACGCGCTGCTGCCCTCGGAATCCGAGCGGTTCGCCATGAACCACGTCGTCAAGAACGCCAATCATCTGGCCGACCGGATCATCGCGCTCGCGCTCTGAGAACCGCGGCTCCGGCGCCGCTCCGGGCCGCGACCGGAGGAACGGAGGCGGCGGCCCTCTCCCGCATGGCGGTTCCGGCCCGCATTCGCTAAGGAGGCTCGGCCCGAGCCCGCGAGCGGCGGCGGGCGAGCGCAGGGTATGAAGCGGATGAGCGGAACGGACGCGAGAGCCGGCGACAGCGAGGCGACCACCGATTTCGGCTACGAGCGCGTGCGCCTCTCCGAGAAGCAGGCCCGCGTCGACGACGTGTTCCGCTCGGTCGCGCGCCGCTACGACCTGATGAACGACCTGATGTCGGGCGGCCTGCACCGGGCCTGGAAGTCGCACCTGATCTCGATGCTGCGCCCGTCGCGCACCCGCCCCTACCATCACCTGGACGTCGCCGGCGGCACCGGCGACATCGCCTTCCGCACGCTCGCGGCGGGCGGCCCCGAGACGCACGTGACCGTGCTCGACATCAACGAGGCGATGCTGCGGGTCGGCGCCGAGCGCGCCGGGCATACCTACGACGGCCAGATCGACTTCGTGACCGGCAACGCCGAGACGCTGCCGCTGCCGGCGAACCATTTCGACAGCTACACCATCGCCTTCGGCATCCGGAACGTGCCGCGCATCGACGCGGCCCTGCGCGAGGCGCACCGGGTGCTCAAGCCGGGCGGGCGCTTCCTGTGCCTGGAATTCTCCCGCGTCGACCTGCCGGTTCTGGAGAAGATCTACGACGCCTATTCCTTCCACGTGATCCCGCGCATCGGCGAGCGGGTGGCGGGTGATCGCGACTCCTACCAGTACCTCGTCGAGTCGATCCGCAAGTTCCCCTCCCCCGAGGCGTTCGCCCGGATGATCGAGGCGGCGGGCTTTGCGCATGTCAGCCACCGCCGGCTCTCGGGCGGCATCGTCGCGATTCATTCCGGCTGGAAGATTTCTTGATCCCCCGAGAGCGAGGCGCACAGCGATGCTAGGCGCGGTCTTCCACCTCGCCCGCGGCGCCCATGTCGGCTTCGTGCTCGCCCGCGAGGGCGGGCTCGCGCTGATCGACGCGGCGCAATTGCCGCCGCACCTGCGGCTCGCGCTCAAGCTCGGCCGCTCGCTGGAGCGGCGCGGCATCGCGGAGGATCCCGGCGCGAGCCCGCTGGAGCGGGCACTGACCCGGCTCGGCCCCTCCTACGTCAAGTTCGGCCAGTTCCTGGCGACCCGCCCCGACATCGTCGGCATGGCCGCCGCCCGCGACCTCGAGCGCCTTCAGGACCGGGTCCCGCCCTTCCCCCAGGACGTGGCGATACGGGTCGTCGAGCAGGATCTCGGCAAGCCGATCGCGGCCCTGTTCACCAGCTTCAGCGAGCCGGTGGCAGCGGCCTCCATCGCCCAGGTCCACAAGGCGACCGTCCTCGACACCGACGGCACGCAGCGGACGCTCGCCGTCAAGGTGATGCGGCCGGGCGTGCGCGAGCGCTTCGCCCAGGATCTCCAGGCGATGCGGTTCATGGCCCGCATCGTCAACGCCCTGCTGCCGGACGCCGAGCGCCTGCGCCCGCGCGAGGTCGTCGAGATCCTGGCCCGCTCCGTCACCATGGAGATGGATTTCCGCCTGGAAGCGGCGGCGATGTCGGAACTCGCCCAGAACACCAAGGGCGACGCCGATTTCCGCACGCCGCGCCCCGAATGGGCGATGACGGCGCGGGACGTCCTGACCTCCGAGTGGATCGACGGCGTGCGCCTCAACGACCGCGCCGGCATCGTCGCGGCGGGCCACGACCCGAAGGCGCTCGGCCGCGTCGTGATCCAGTCCTTCCTGAGGCAGGCGATCCGCGACGGCTTCTTCCACGCCGACATGCACCCCGGAAACCTGTTCGTCGATCCGCAGGGGCGGCTCGTCGCGGTCGATTTCGGCATCATGGGCCGGCTCGGCCACGCGGAGCGGCGCTTCCTCGCCGAAATCCTTCTCGGCTTCATCACCCGCGACTACCGCCGGGTGGCGCAGGTGCATTTCGAGGCGGGCTACGTGCCGCGCCACCACTCGGTGGACGATTTCGCGCAGGCGATCCGGGCGATCGGCGAGCCGATCCACCAGCGCCGGGCCGACGAGATCTCCATGGCCAAGGTGCTCACGCTGCTGTTCGACGTGACCGCCCTGTTCGACATGAGCACCCGCACCGAACTGGTGATGCTGCAGAAGACCATGGTGGTGGTGGAGGGCGTCGCCCGCTCGCTCGATCCGCAGCTCGACATGTGGACCGGCGCCGAGCCGGTGGTGCGCTCGTGGATCACCCGCCATCTCGGGCCCGTCGGTCGGCTCGAAGGCGGGGCGCGGGCCGCGATGACGCTGGCCGAGGTCGTCTCCGACATCCCCGACATCGCCCAGCGCATCCGCCGCATCATGATCCGCCTCGACGAGGAGGGCACGCGCGACACCAAGGCGATCGAGCGGCTGGTCAAGCTGGAGCGGCGCCACGCGATCATGACCAGCCTGGCCCTGTGGGGGATCGCCGTGGGGGCGCTGGTGCTGGCGTTCCGCTGACGGGCCTTCTCACGGGGCGGATTTCTCCTACACTCCCCCCATGACCGATCTGCTCGACAAGGCGATCACCGCCGCACGGAACCTCCCGCCCGAGGTGCAGGATGCGATCGCGCGCATGGTGCTGAGCTATGCCGGCGAGGGAGAGGCCGTCTACCGCTTCACCCCGGAGGAGGAAGCGGAGCAGGATGAGGCCGATGCCGCCGAAGCGCGGGGCGATTTCGCGACCGACGAGGAGGTGCGTACGATCTGGGCCAAGTACGGGCTGTAAGACGCGTGACTTGTGAAGCTGCGCCTCACACGCCCCGCCGCACGCCAGCTTGATCAGGCGCTCGCCTACATCGCGCAGCACAATCCGCAGGGCGCGAATCATGTGCAGGCGCGCCTGTAGGAGCTGATGCTCCTGTTGCCTCAACATCCTTTTGCTAGGCAGGCAACCGTACGGCGCGGCGTTCGACGTATCGTCGCTTCACCCCATCCTTACGTACTGACCTACCGCATCAGAAACGACGAGATCATCATCCGCAGCGTGCGTCACACCGCACGGCGTCCCCTGACCTGATCACCCGATCATCGCAGCAGCGGTCGGAACGTGCCGCATCGCACCCCTCCGGTTCTGAACCCGCGGCCGGGGAGGTCGGGGCTCGGCCCCTCGATCAAGGGCAGCCGCTGATGGCCTCGCCGCTCTTCCCCGCTCTTGACGCGCCGCCCGCAAATCCCCGTTCTGCGCCCATGACCTCTTCGTCCCCGAAGGCCCTCGCCGGCCGCCGCGTCCTGCTCATCGTCGGCGGCGGCATCGCCGCCTACAAGGCGCTCGACCTGATCCGGCGCCTGCGCGAGCGCGGGGCGCAGGTGCGCCCGCTGCTGACCGAATCCGCCCAGGAATTCGTCACGCCGCTGGCGGCGGCCGCGCTCGCCGGGGAGCGGACCCATACCGACCTGTTCGACCGGGAGAGCGAGGCGGATATCGGCCATATCAAGCTCGCGCGCGACGCCGACGCCATCGTCGTGGCGCCGGCCACCGCCAACCTGATGGCACGGATGGCGACCGGCCACGCGCCGGACCTCGCCTCGACGGTGCTGCTCGCCACCACCCTGCCGATCCTGATCGCCCCGGCGATGAACGTGCGGATGTGGCTGCATCCGGCGACGCAACGGAACCTCGCGACCCTGAAGACCGACGGCGTGGCGGTGGTCGGCCCCAACGAGGGGGCGATGGCCGAGGCCGAGTTCGGCCCCGGACGCTTGGCCGAGCCGCACGAGATCGCCGATGCCCTCGAAGCCCTGCTGGCACAACGCTCGGGGGGTCAGGTCTTGGGATTCCTGGCGGGCCGCGAAACCCTGAAAAAACCGCTGGCGGGGCGGCACGTGCTCGTCACCTCGGGGCCGACCCACGAGCCGATCGACCCCGTGCGCTACCTCGCCAACCGCTCCTCGGGGCGGCAGGGCCACGCGGTCGCCGCCGCCGCCGCCGCGGCCGGCGCCCGCGTCACCCTGGTCTCGGGGCCGGTGGCGATCCCCGATCCGGCGGGCGTGACCGTGGTGCGGGTCGAGAGCGCCCGCGAGATGCTGGCGGCGGTCGAGGCGGCCCTGCCCGCCGATCTCGCGATCTTCGCCGCCGCCGTCGGCGACTGGCGCCCGGCCGAGACCCGGGCGGGCAAGATCAAGAAGGACGGCAGCACGCCCCCGCCCCTGCAGCTCGTCGAGAATCCGGACCTCCTCGCCACCATCGCCGGCCGGGGCGAAGGGCGCCCGCCCCTCGTCGTGGGCTTTGCGGCCGAGACCGACGACGTGATCGCGAACGCGCAGAGGAAGATCGCGCGCAAGGGCTGCGACCTGATCGTGGCCAACGACGTCTCGGCGGCGGGCGGGGTGATGGGCGGGCTGGAGAACACGGTCCATCTCGTCGCCCGCGACGGCAGCGTCGAGACCTGGCCGAAGCTCGCCAAGGAGGAGGTCGGGCGGCGGCTGGTGGCGCGGTTCGCGGAACGGCTCGCGGCGACGTCGCGCTGAGCATCGCGCAGATTTCGAACCGTATTCGCCGATCGGTGGAAGCGTCGACGTGACTTGCGCGGAAACAACGCCTCGATCATCGGCGACGCAGAAATGTTCCGCGGCGGACGTCTTTTAAGTTTTCCGCTGCTCAGCTTGCCCTCTTCGGCCCGGCACCCAGATCTGTCCTCCACGTCATCATGAGCGACAGGAGCGACATCATGGCCAAGGCCGACCGGCACAGCATGGGGCCCGGCGCGCAGGGCAAGGGCGACGGCACCGGCGCCATGACCGAGCTGCCCGAGGGCATCCTCGGGGAGAACGAGGTTCTGAGCAACCGCGACAAGTCACGGCACTCCGACGAGCGCGGCCTCGACAGCCGCCACGTCCAGACCGAGCAGTACCACGACCATGTCGGCGCGCGCCAAAGCGGAGGCCGCGACGGCGAGGCGGAGTCCAATTCCAGCGGCCCCGCCGGGCCGATGACGAACACCTCGGGCGACACCAGCAGCCTGCGCTCGAAGCAGCGCGGCTGATCCGCGGCTGATCCTCTGCGGGGAGGGCGGCGTTCGGCCGCCCTCCCCGGCCCGGTCTCAGCGCCGACGTCCGCTCTTGCGTCAGCTGGGGCGCAGGAACAGGCCGGCGCGCCTTGAGGCTTGCGGAGGGACCGTCCCGGCGGCTTGATGCGGATCGCGAGGGAACACCGCACCGGGAAGGATCGTCATGGCGCAGGACAGCGAGGCCGCAGGCGCGCGGGCGGAACGGCTGGCGCGGTTCCGGCCCGCCTCGGGGATGGTGACGCCGCGCTTCTCCGGTCTTTCGAGCTTCATGCGGCTGCCGGTGCTCGATCCCGGGGCGGCCGCGGGCGCGGTCGAGATCGGCCTGATCGGCATTCCCTTCGACGGCGCCACCACCAACCGGCCCGGCGCCCGGCTCGGGCCGCGGGCTTTGCGCGAGGCTTCCACCGGCACGCGGGCGCTCAACCACGCCACGGGGGTGGCGCCCTACGCGCTCGCGGCGTGCGCCGATCTCGGCGACGTGCCGGTCAACCCGGTGGACGCCGCCGAGACCGCCCGGCGGATCGAGGCGTTCTACCGGCCGCTCGCGGAGGCCGGGATCGTGCCACTCACGGTCGGCGGCGACCATTTCGTCACCTACCCCGTGCTGCGGGCCCTCGGCGCCGCCCGGCCGCTCGGGCTGATCCATATCGATGCCCACAGCGACACCGACGATGCGCAGTACGACGGGTCTCGGCTCACCCACGGCACGCCGTTCCGGCGCGCCATCGAGGCGGGGGTGCTCGACCCGCGGCGCTGCATCCAGATCGGCATCCGCGGCAGCATGGACGCGGCCGACGAGCGCGACTGGGCGCTGGCGCAGGGCCTGCGGATCATCGCGATGGAGGAGGTCTGCGCCCGCGGCCTGCCGGAGGTGGCCGCGGAGGCCCGCGCCGTCGTGGGCGAGGGTCCGACCTATCTCAGCTTCGACATCGACGCCCTCGATCCCGCCTTCGCCCCCGGCACCGGCACCCCGGAGATCGGCGGCTTCACCACGCGGGAGGCACTGCACCTGCTGCGGGCCCTGCGCGGCCTCGATCTCGTCGGGGCGGACGTGGTCGAGGTCGCCCCCTCCCTCGATCCCGCCGGCCTCACGGCACTGGCCGGCGCCGGCATCGCCTTCGAGATCCTGTGCCTCCTGGCGGAGCGGGTCGCGGCCCGCGCCTGACCGCGCCGCGATAGGTCAGGTTTCGAAAGGACGAGTCCTTTCGCAGGTCCAGGGCAGAGCCCTGGTCGAAGGGAGGCCGGGGTTCCACCCCGGCACCCCGCCAAAGGGATGATCCCTTTGGAATCCCGGGATCAGTCCAGAACGGACGGTCCACCGGCGGCGGCGCCGGCGCGGGCGATGATCGGGCGGTAGACCCGGAGCAGGTCGGGATCGAGCGGGCCGGCCTGGGCCTGCATGATCGCGGCGGCCTCGGCGGCGGAGAGCGGCGCGCGGTAGACCCGGCGCTCGGTCAGGGCGGAGTGGACGTCGCAGATCGCCACGAGCCGCACGAGATCGCCGATCCGCGCCCCCTTCAGCCCCTCGGGATAACCCGATCCGTCGAGGCGCTCGTGGTGGTAGCGCACCACGTCGAGGATCTCGGGCTCGAAGGCGCCCTCCTTGGCCAGCAGGTCGGCGCCCAGCGCGGCATGCCGGCGCATCACCGCCATCTCGTCGGGGGTCAGCGGGCCCGGCTTGTTGAGGATGGTTTGCGGGATCAGCGCCTTGCCGACATCGTGCAGGAGCGCGGCCTTGGCCAGCCGCTGCCGGTCGCTCCGGGAGAAACCGAGTTCGGCCGCGAAGGCGGCGGCGAAGCCCGCCACGCTCAGGGAATGCTGGTAGACTTGGAGGTCGTGGCGCCAGACGAGGTCGAGCCAAGCGCGGATGCCGACCTCGGAAACCGTGTCGAGCACGATGCGCGTGCCCTCCTCGGCCTCCTCCGGGCTCGGGGGCCGGCCGGCGGCGGCCTCCTCGAACAGGCGGGTGACGAGGGCGGTGGCCCGCTCCACCCGCGCCTCGGGGGGCCCGCCCGTCCGCCGCCCCCGGCCGGACACGCCGCTCCCCGCCTGACCCCGTGCCTGACCTCGTGCTTGGCCCCGCGCCTGGCTCTCCGCGACGAGGCGCATGAGCGTCGGGACGATGCCGGCGGACTGGCGCGGATCGATCACCGTCGGCGTGCCGAGCAGGCGCACCGCCGCCATGTCCTGGGCGGCGTTGCCGCGGGCGAGATAGAGGCAGGGCAACCCGCTCTCACGGACGCGTTCGGCGAGCCAGACGATCCAAGCACTCCCCCGTTCGGCGGCGAGATCGGTGGCGAGGTCGACGACGAAGGCGATCGGTCGATCGGAGGGCAGGGCCGCGCCCGGCTCGATCACCCGGCAGGGCAGCACGAGGGCGATGCCGCGGGCGAGGCGCTCCGCCCGCTCGCGGCGATCCGAGACGAGGACGACCACATCCTCGCGGTGCGTGCCCTGACGCTCGTATCGGTCGCGAGGTTCCTGCATCGGTCATCCGTGGCCGCGAGGCCCGTGGCGGACTCGAAGCGTGTTTTTGCGGGATACAACAAAAGTGTTGCGAAATGCTTCGCATCGTCTTGACGGTACAACCCTGACGGTTTCGGGCAGCACAGAGTTCTGCCGCGGGAGCAATACAGCCGGAGCTGGGCTCACCCAGTGACGGCCTCGAAGATGAATTCGCGACGATTTCATGATCTATAGACTGCCCGTCATCGGTTCGGGCCAAGCACAAAGCCTTGCATTCCGCGCGCAACGCGTCTCCGCTCAAGCTCCTTTAGCCCTCGGAAGGATCGCTAGACGCCGCCATGGGGCCGCTGTCCTTCGGGACCTGACGGGCAACGGCGGATCGCGCCCCTCGGCGCCGCCCGAATTCAGTAATGTGATTTCCACATTTCCCACGCCGTCATCCGCCGCGCAGGCGTCGGATCACTCGGCGGCGACCCGTCGGCGACCGAGATCGGCGGCGTTGGCGGGCGGACCCGGACGATAGGCCTCGTCCCCGCCCGCCTCCGGCTCGTCCGTCCCGCCGATGAAGCGGCCGAACAGGCGCACGAACAGCCGCGACAGGTCGTCGACCAGCAGGAAGATCGCCGGCACGAAGACGAGCGACAGGCCCGTCGAGACGATCAGCCCGCCGATCACCGCCACCGCCATCGGCGCCCGGAACTCGCCGCCGATCCCGAGCGCCATGGCGGACGGCACCATGCCGGCGGCCATGGCGATGGTGGTCATCACGATGGGCCGGGCCCGCTTGCGCCCGGCATCGACGATCGCCGTGACGCGATCGACGCCGCGGGCCATCTCCTCGATGGCGAAATCGACCAGCATGATCGCGTTCTTGGTCACCACGCCCATCAGCATCAGGATGCCGATGACGACGGGCATCGAGATCGGCATGCGGAAGACGAGGAGGCCGAGGATCGCCCCGCCGATGGAGAGCGGCAGCGAGAACAGGATGGTGAGCGGCTGGAGGAAGTTGCCGAACAAGAGGACGAGGACGCCGAACACCATCATCAGCCCGGCGCCCATGGCGAGCGCGAAGCCCTCGAACACCTCGCCCATCACCTCGGCGTCGCCGGTCTGGCGGATGGTGACGCCCTCGGGGAGATCGGTCGCGGCGGGCAGGGCCATCACCTGCTCGATGATCGAGCCCAGCGCGTCCGAGCCCTGGAGGTCGCCCTCGACGGCGACGCGCACGGTGCGGTCGTAGCGGTCGATGGCCGTGGGGCCGCGCCCGAGCGTCAGGTCGGCGACGGTGGCGAGCGGCACCGCCGCGCCGGCCTTCACCGGCACCTTCAGGGCGGCGATCTCGGGGAGCTGCCCGCGCAGGCGCTCGGGCAGCATCACCCGGATCGGGATCTGGCGGTCGCGGGCGTTGAACTTGGCGAGGTTGGCCGCGATGTCGCCGATGGTGCCGACCCGCACCGTCTCGGCGATGACGTCGGTCGAGACGCCGAGATCAGCGGCGACGCCGGCTTTGGGCGTGATGCGGATCTCGGTGCGGTCGAGGGGGGCGGTCGACATCACGTTGACGAGATGCGGCACGCCCATCGCCTCGCGCTGGAGCCGGGCGGCGACATCGGCGACCACGGCCTTGTCGGGCCCTGAGACGATCAGCGCGAATTCCCGCTGCCCGCCCTCCTGCAGCGACCAGAAGCGGATGTCGGGGACCTGCCGCAGGACGTTCGAAATCTTGAGATCGACCTGTTTCTGGGTCAGCGCCCGCTCGCTCTTCGGCGTGAGATTGACGGTGAGGCTCGCGAGCCTGACCTCCTTCTTGCCGGGCAACTGGCGCCCGCCATCGACGAAGACGGAGCGGACCTCGGGCATCTGCCGGAGGCTCTCGACGAGGCCGTCGGAGAGGCGCTGCGTGTCGTCGAGCCGGGCACCGGGGGGCAGCTCGACCACGAACATCGTGCGGGCCGCGTCCTCCGCCGGGATGAAGCCCGCCGGCAGCAGCCGGGTCGAGGCGATCGAGCCGGCAAAGCAGGCAAGCCCCAGGATCAGCGTCAGATATTTGTGGCGTACCGACCACGCGACGAGGCGGGTATAGGCCCGCATCACCGCGCCCTCGCGCTCGTCCTCCTCGCCATGGTCGCGCAGGAAATAGGCGGCGAGCAGCGGCGTGATGAGGCGGGCCACCAGCAGCGACATGAACACCGCCGCCGCGATGGTCAGCCCGAACTGCTTGAAGTACTGGCCGGCGATGCCCGGCATGAAGGAGACGGGGGCGAAGATCGCGATGATGGTCGCGGTGATGGCGATGACCGCGAGCCCGATCTCGTCGGCGGCTTCCAGCGCCGCGCGGTAGGCGGATTTGCCCATCCGCATGTGGCGGACGATGTTCTCGATCTCGACGATGGCGTCGTCGACGAGGATGCCGGTCACCAGGGTGATCGCGAGCAGGCTCACCGCGTTGAGCGAGAAGCCGAGCGCGCTCATCACCCAGAAGGTCGGCAGCACGGAGAGCGGCAGCGCCACCGCCGCGATGAGCGTGGCGCGCCAGTCGCGCAGGAACAGGAACACCACGATCACGGCGAGCGCGGCGCCCTCCAGCAGGCCCATCATCGCCGAGTGGTAATTGCCGATGGTGTTGACGACGCTGGTGTCGATCAGGTCGAAGCGCACGCCCGGATTCTCGGCGTGCAGCGCCTCGATGCGCCCGGCGACCGCCGCCGCGACCTCGGCGTCGCTCGCCCCCATCGCCCGGGAGATCGCGAAGCCCACCACCGGCTCGCCGTTGAAGCGGGCGAAGGTGCGCGGCTCCTCCGCCGCATCCATCAGGCTTGCCAGTTCGTCGAGGCGCACCTTGCGCCCGCCGGGCACGACGATGGAGGTGGCGCCCAGCGTCTCCAGGCTCGACGAGGCGCCCAGGGTGCGGATCGACTGTTCGCCGCCGGCCAGCTCCCCGCGCCCGCCGGCCATGTCGGCGGAGGTGAGGCGCAATTGCCGGTTCACGTCGGCCGCGGTGATGCCGAGCGCGAGCAGCCGGTCGGGCTTCAGGGTCACGCGGATCTCGCGGGCGACGCCGCCGAGCCGCTCGACGCCGCCCACGCCCTTCACCCCCTGGAGCTGGCGGGCGACCACGTCGTCGACGAACCACGACAGGTCCTCGGGCGTCATGGCAGGCGCCGACGCGCCGTAGATCATGATCGGCAGGCCGGCGATCTCGACGCGGCTGATGATCGGCTCGTCGATGGTGCGCGGCAGGTTGATGCGGATCTTCGCGATCGCGTCCTTCACGTCGTTGACGGCGCGGTCCTGATTCACCTCCAGGCGGAACTCGATCGTGGTGACCGAGGCGCCCTCCGAGATGGTCGAGAGGATGTGCTTGACCCCCTTCACCCCGGCCACCGAATCCTCGACCCATTTCGTGACCTGGGTCTGCAGCTCGGAGGGGGCGGCGCCCGACTGCGTCACCGTCACCGAGACGATCGGGATGTCGATGTTGGGAAAGCGGGTGATCGGCAGGGACCGGAAGCTGACGAGGCCGAGCACCATCAGCACGAGGAACAGGACGAGGGAGGGGATCGGCTTGCGGATCGCCCAGGCCGAGACGTTGAGGCGCATGGGGTGATCCTCAGCGGGTCTCGGCAGCGTGCGCCGCCGCGGGGAGCACCGGGCGGACCCGGTCGCCGTCGCGCAGGAACGAGCCGGCGCGGGCGACCACGGCCTCCCCGGCCGCGATGCCGGAGCGCACTTCCGTAAAGCCTTCGGCCGAGAGGCCGGTCTCGACCCTGCGGGCGGAGACGCGGCCATCCGCGACGGCGAGCACGCTCGCCGAGCCGTCGGCGGCGTAGAGCACGGCGGCGAGCGGGACCGCGACGCCCTCGCGCCGGGCGACCTCGACCCGGCCGCGGGCGAAGGCGCCGATATGCAGCGCCGGATCGGCCTCGAGGCGGATGCGGACCTTGCCGAGGCGCGTCGCCCGCTCGACCTCCGGGTAGACCCGGCGCACGGCGCCGGGGGTCACATGCCCGTCCTCCCATTCGAGGCGGGCCGGGGCGCCGGCCTTCAACCGCGGCAGGGCGGTCTCCGGTACCTCGCCCTCCAATTCGATCTCACCGCGGGCAATCAGGCGGAACAGCGGCTCGCCGACCGCACTCGCGGTGGCGCCGACCCGCGCCGTGCGGCGGCTGACGAGGCCGGCCTCCGGCGCGCGGATCTCGGTGCGGGCCCGGCGCAGGCCGATCTCGCGGCCTTGCGCCCGTGCCGCGGCGAGATCGGCCTCGGCGAGCGCCAGCCCGGCCCGCGCGGCGGCGAGCCGGCCGTCGGCGCCTTGCGCCGCGGAGACCCGCTGCTCCAGGGTGACGGCGGTGGCGTTGCCGGTCTTCACCAGGGCCTGCGCCCGTTCCAGGGCCTTCTGTGCCTCGACCTGGGCGGCCTCGGCCTGGACGATCTGGCTCCTGGCCTGAACGATGGCGGCTTGCGCCTTCGCGGTGGCGGCGAGGTTGGCGGCTTCCTGCGTCTCGATCATCTCCAGCGAGAGCCGCGCCAGCACCGCGCCGCGCTCGACCCGGTCGCCCTCCTCGACGAGCAGGGCGACGATGCGCAGGCCCTCGACCTCGGGGGCGACGAGGATCTCGTCGCGGGGCACCAGCGTCCCGGTCACGACCGCCTGCTCGACGATCTCGCGCCGCTCGGCCGGGACCACGCTCACCGCAGGCAGGAGCGCGGCGGGATCGGGCACGCCGGCGGTCGGCGGCTCGGCGGCACGGGCTGGCAAAAGACCGGGCAAGAGACCGGGCAAGAGACCGGGCAAGAGACCGGGCAAGAGACCGGGCAAGGAGCTGGGCAAGAGGCCGAGGCAGGCGGCCGCCAGCAGCAGGACGGCGGATCGGGGGAGAATACGGGCCGGCATCGCGAATCGCCTCAAGGGGCGCGCCGATGCGCCGCAGCCTGCATCGGAAGGACAACCGGCGATTTCGTGGCGCGGTCACGTCACCGGCCGCATTCGCGCAGGGAGGCAGCCGGATTCGTCACAGGGGCGCACCATACCGGCTTGCGCCCGGACCTGCATCCTTAGAAACGATCGTCGTGTCGATCTCGTCCGTCACCGTGGGAGCAGGTACCCCCCGGACACAATCCGCGTTGCAACCGGGCTCGATTCACCGGGTTGTCTCGTCAAGAGATTCCCGACGACGGACGGTTCACGATGAGCATCTTCCAGATCCGGCAGAAGACCAGCGGCGCGATCCTCTGGACCGGCAGCGCCGACGACGAGCACACCGCCCTCGACGCCATGGCCCGCGAGGCCGGCTATCCCGATTACTCCGCCCTGCCCGACACCCTGCGGGCGGCGGGCTTCGAGACGGCCAAGCTCGATCTCATCTCCTGACGGTCCGTCCGGCTTTCCCTTCCTCGACAGGGCGTCCGCGGCGCGGGCGCCCTTTTTCCATCGCGCCTCAGGCGCAGCAGCCCCGTCCGGAGGAGAGCGGCGCAGGGTCCGGCTGGCGCCGCCCGGAGACGCGCTCGGCGGGCTGCGCCAGGCGGCGGACCTGCAGCCGGTCGCGGCCCTGGCGCTTCGCCTCGTAGAGCGCCGCATCGGCCAAAGCCGTCAGGGTCTCGAGTTTTGCGCAACCGCCGGCGAACAGGGCGGCGCCGATGCTGACCGTGGCGCCGGCCGGCCGCTCCCGGCCGCCCTCGCGCGCCATGCGGACACGGATCGCCGCGCCGAGGTCGCGAATCGCCGCCTCGTCCAGTCCGGACACCAGGATCACGAACTCGTCCCCGCCGAGCCGGGCCGGGATCGCCTCCCGCTGCGGGCCGGCTTCGCGCCCCTCCGCAGGACCGCTCGCAAGAACCTTCGTAAGAACCTCGGCAAGCGTCACGAGGAGGCGGTCGCCGACGGCGTGGCCGAAGCTGTCGTTGACCGCCTTGAAGCGGTCGATGTCGAGCAGCAGCAGCGCCCCCGGTTCCTGCCGCGCGGCCATCGTGCCGAGCAGGCCGGCCGCGCGGCTCTCGAAGGCGCGACGGTTGAACAGGCCGGTGAGGCCGTCGCGCTCGGCCAAAGCCGTCATCGCCTCCTCCCGGCGGCGGCGCACCGCGGCGGCCATCATCAGGGCGAGCAGCACCTCGACGACGATGCCCTCGACCAGCGAGACCTGGATCAGCAGGCCCTTGAAGCCGACGATGCTGACGAAGGCGCCGGGCAGCGGCACCAGCAGGGCCTTGGCGGCGTAGAAGGCGCCGTGAACGGTAAAGACGAAGCCGAGGCCGTCGGAAGCCGCGGTGCGCTCCTCGAAGGGCGCGCCGGCACGGGACAGGAGGCCGTGGGCGGCCCTCAGCGCCACCAGCGCGACGAGGGCGGAGTTCAGGATCGCGAAGACGGGGGTGGGGTCGAGCCCGGCGGGCAGGAGCAGGAGCCCGGCCCAGGGCAGCAGCAGGCCCCACCAGAGCGGCGCGATCCGTCGCCCGGTGAAGCGCGCGACGCCGAACAGGAACAGGAGATGGGCGACGACGAGCAGGCCGTTGGCGACCCAGACCCCGACAAGGAAGGAGATGGGTCGCAGCAGCGACAGCGAACTGCCGAGGACGATGACGGCGAAGCCGGCGCTCCAGAACAGCAGCACCCGGTTGCGCAGGGTCCGCCATTCAAAGGCCAGGAAGCCCGCGGCGGCGGCGGCCGCCACGAGGCTCATGAACAGCATGGTGACCACGTCCATCGCGATCAGGCACCCGTGCAACGGTGGCGTTGCTTTACCCGATAGCGACTGCGGTTGAACAAAGCGTTCCGCTGCGCGTTTCTACCCTTCGGCCGCGCCGGGCGGGATCACGCTCAGTTCGCGTGGCCGATCCGCATACGGTAGGCGCCGTCGGCGCTGCGCTCGAATACCTCGTTGATGCCGGCATGGCGCAGGGCCTCGCCGGAGGTGTCGGGCACGAGGTTCTGCTCCGAGACGTAGGCGACGTACTCGCTGTCCGCGTTCTCGGCGAGCAGGTGGTAGAAGGGCTGGTCCTTGCGCGGCCGGACGTCCTCGGGAATGGCGAGCCACCATTCCTCGGTGTTGGCGAATTCCGGGTCCACGTCGAACACCACGCCCCGGAACGGGTAGATCCGGTGCCGGACCACCGCCCCGAGGCCGAATTTGGCGGTTCTCATGCTGGTCTGGGTCATGACCGATAGATAGGCCTCGCGCCCCTTCCGTTCCAACGCGAGGCCAGCATGCGCGACGATCAGGGCAGATTGTAGGCCTTGGCCAGATCCGGATCCTTCTCGGCCACCAGCCGGGCGAGATCGACGATCACCTTGGCCTGCTTCCAGGTGGCATCGTCCTGCATCTTGCCGTCGATCATCACCGCACCGGTGCCGTCGGGCATCGCCTCGACGATGCGGGAGGCGAAGTTCACCTCGGCCGGGTCGGGGGCGAACACGGTCTTGGCCAGCGCCACCTGGCTCGGATGCAGGGTCCAGGCGCCGGCGCAGCCCATCAGGAAGGCGTTGCGGAACTGCACCTCGCAGGCGGCCGAATCGGAGAAGTCGCCGAACGGGCCGTAGAACGCCTTGATGCCGTTGGCCATGCAGGCATCGACCATCCGGGCGATGGTGTAGTGCCACAGATCCTGCTGCGCGGATGCGCGCTCGGCATCGCCCTTGGGATCGGACAGGACGCGATAGTCCGGGTGGCCGCCGCCGACGCGGGTGGTCTTCATGCCGCGGGACGCCGCGAGATCGGCCGGCCCGAGGCTCATGCCGTGCATGCGCGGCGAGGCGCAGGCGATGGCATCGACGTTGGCCACGCCCTCCGCCGTCTCGAGGATGGCGTGGACGAGGATCGGCTTCTTGACGCCGTGGCGCGCCTCGAGCTGGGCGAGCAGCTGGTCGATGTAGTGGATGTCCCAGGGACCCTCGACCTTGGGCACCATCACCACGTCGAGCTTGTCGCCGACTTCCGCCACGAGGGTGAAGAGGTCGTCGAGGATCCAAGGCGAGTTCAGGGCATTGATGCGGGTCCACAGGCCGGTGCCGGAGGCGGCGAAATCGGTGGCCTTGGCCATCTCGACGAAACCCTTGCGCGCCGCCTCCTTCTGGTCGGCGGGGACCGCGTCCTCCAGGTTGCCGAGCACCACGTCGACCGTCTTGGCGAGTTCGGGCACGCGGGCGCGGACCTTGTCGTTGTGCGGCGGCACGAAGTGGATCATCCGCTCGAGCTTGATCGGCAGCTCACGGAAGGGCTCGGGCGCACCCGCGGCGAGCGGCTGGAAGAAGCGGCGCGGCAGTTTCATCGGCTCTCGGTCTCCGGCTTCGCGTCGGGCTTGGCGTAGGCCCTCAGCTTATCGGCTTCGCGTTAGAGCACGGCGCCCCCCGGCGTAAAGCCGACCTTGGTCGGCTCCCTTGGTCGGCTCCGTTGGAGAACCCCGCAATTCCCGGACTGGACTCTTCTGATTGCGCGCACAAATCCGTGGCGCATCCGGGCCTTGAGGATTGCGCCACGAGCCCGATCGGAAGACGATCCCTCACGGCTTCGAAGGTTTCATCACGCGCTCCTCCGCATTCGCGCCTCCGGCCCGAAGGCCGGGATGTCCCGGAGCCGGGCGCGAAACGGCAAAGCTTGCCCGGCAAAGCATCCGGTGCAGGGCAGGCCGGACGGAACACGCCGCCGCGACCGGTGTTTCTCGGCCGAGGCGGGCTGTCGAACACAGTCGGGAGACGTGCGTCGATGCCGAAACTGTACAACGAACCGAGCTTACGGATCGCCTGGGCGGACCGGAGCCTTGCCGGGCGGCGTTGGTCCGGCCTGGGCCGTCCCCTGGCGGGCGTCCTCGTGGCGCTGACCCTGTCGCAGGGGGCGCTGGCGGGCGAACGAACGAAAAAACCTGCCGACGCGCGGCCGGACTACACCGCCGCCCAGGCCGCGACCGCGCGGCCCGAGGGCCTGCCGGCCTCGGTGCGGATCGCGGGTGACGACGTGAGCGCCTTCCAGGCGCTGATCGACGGGGCGCCCCGCGCCGCCGATCCCTGGCTGGTGCTCTCCGGCGGCGGCGAGAACGGCGCCTTCGCCGCCGGCCTGCTGGCGGGCTGGTCGGAGCGCGGCGACCGACCCGATTTCGGCGTGATCACCGGCGTCTCGACCGGCGCGCTGATCGCGCCCTTCGCCTTCGCGGCGCCGACGATCGGGGCGAAGGCCGACGCGGCGCTGAAGGCGAACTACACCGAGATCTCGGCGGCGGACGTGTTCGAGTTCGGCGGCACGCCGGATTCGCTCACCGACACGTGGCCGCTCAAGGAGCGGATCGGGCGCGCGGTGACGCCGGCCCTGCTCAAGGCGGTGGCGGCCGAGCACGCCAAGGGCCGCCGCCTGCTGATCGCCACGACGCAGGTCGACAGCGAGCGGCCGGTCCTGTGGGACATGGGCGCGATCGCTCAGCGCAACGCCGAGACCGGCGATCCCCGGGCGCTGGCCCTGTTCCGCGCGATCATCCTCGCCTCGACGGCGGTGCCTGGCGTCTTCCCGCCGGTGGCGATCCCCGCCGAGGCCAAGGATGGGGCCAATGACGGGGGCAAGGACAAGAGCTTCGCGGAGCTGCACGACGACGGCGGGGCGATGGCCCCGTTCTACCTCGCGCCGGCCGCCGCCCTGGAGGGAGAGGCGCGGCTGCGCCTGCCGACGGACCGGGTCTACCTCGTCGTCAACAACCGGCTCGAACCGGAATTCCAGATGGCCTCGCGCACCACGCTCTCGGTGCTCGGCCGCACCATGTCGGCGGCGATCAAGGCACAGACCCGCGCGGCGCTCGCGCTCTCCAAGGGCTATGCCGAGCGCACCGGCCTCGACCTGCGGATCGCGCTCATCGACGGGCGCTTCGCCAAGACCTCGGAGAAGCCGTTCGACCAAGCCTACATGAAGGCGCTGTTCGCCCACGGCGAGGCCCTGGCCCGCGACGGCAGCGCCTTCGTCCAGGCTCGCCCCCCGGCCACGGCCGCGAGCCGGCCCATTCCCTCGGAGACGACCGGCAGCGTCACGGCCTCGCGCTGAGGGGAAAACAGACGACACGCCGATTGTCGGCGATGGCCGCGGAAGCTATGTTTCGCGTTGGGAACCGGACGAGGTTTGGACCCCCGCCCGGCCCCCTGCGGGCTAGAAGGTGATGGCGAGGATCAGTCGCCAATCCCTCCACCGCAGAGTGACCGAGATGGTAACCATCTCGTCCTCCTCTGTGGTATCCGGCGGCCATCGCCGGACAAGGCATTAACAATCGGAGGCTGCACAACGGTCAAGCGATCGCTGTGCAGCCTTTTTCTTGCCCCCTCATCGAGCCTCCTCGTCGGCCGAGGCCGCAGGCGCCCCAGGGTGCGTGACGACGGCGAAGGCCGCCGAGCGCATCGTGCTGGATATCGGATCCAGCACGATGCGCTCGGCTTCTGTTTTTGCATCATCTTTTTTCGAAAGCCGGAAACCACCTTTCGGGATGATGCTCTATCCCTCCTCCGCATCGGCGGGGGCGTAGACGGCCTCCCCCAGGCGCTTCAGCGGGCCGCCGGGGCCGGAGCGCTTCCAGAGCCGGGTGTTGAGCGCCGCCACCGGATCCTGGCCCGGCAGGGAAAAGCCCTGCTCGGCGATCCGCGCCAGGATCTCGCTGGCGTGCAGCGGGCGGCCCGCCTCCTCGAGGGCGGCGAGCGCCGCCTCGATCACCGCCCGGCCGTAGCGGCGGGCGAGCACCGTCTCCGACAGGCCGGCCTCTTCGGTCGGATCCTCGGCCGGATCGGGGAAGGCGGGCACGGGCGGCCGCTCGGGCCGGGCGGGGGGCTGGGCCGAAGGGGCCGCAACGGTGGCGGCGACCGGGGCCGGCGCCGGAGGCGGGGCGGGCACGTCCATCTGAGGGGCCGCGTCCACCGCGGCCGGAGCCGGAACGGAGGGGCCGCCGAGGCGGCGTCCGAGATCGAGATAGAGGAGGAGGTCGGCGATCTGCCGTTCGAGCGCGTCGCGCTGCCGACGCAGCTCCTCCAGCCGCGCCAGGGCCTCGGCTTCCGACAGGACCATGAGGGCGTTTCCGGTCGCTCGTTCCGAAGAAGGGAAATGGGACGGAACGGACGATACAAGGGAATGGAACGGAAGACCAGGGAATTATTCCGGACACTTCATTCCATACGAGCCATTTCAGACGCTCCAAAGGAAGGAATACCCGACCTCCGAATGCCGCTGCCTCCTCTCGTTCCCTTGCGATTGGAACGCCGAAGGAATGAGAGGGGCAGAGCAGATGGAATATTCCGAATCTGCGCCTGTACGGAATGCAATCTGAGAGAACGGGCCGTCGGCCATCGCGCGACAAAAATTCCGTCAGGCGCGAGCCGCCGCGCGCGCGGGGCGGGCGGCCTTGGGCGGCACCAGCAGGCTGCCGGGATCGGCCGGGTGGAGCAGCATGCCGCCCTCGTCGAGGTCGATCCGCAGCCGCGGAAACACCTCGAGCAGGCCGGCGAGGTCCGCCTTGAAGGCCTGGCGGAAGCTGCGCAGGCTGGCATTCTCGGCGCCGAACTGGCGGTGCAGGTTGTCCCAGGTCAGCCGCAGGGGCCGCTGGAGGGCGCGGAGCCGGTAGCCGGTCCAGAACAGGAGGTCGAGCTTGCGCGCCGAGCCGGAGAAGGCGCGGGCCGCGCGGATATCGACCGGCAGGGCGTGGCGGATCAGGCTGTCGTAGAAATCCTGATGGAACGAGACGGTGCGCTGCCAGACGAGGCCGTCTTCGCCGCGCCGCCACAATTCGAGCTGGCGGAAGGGCGGCACGTTGAGGGTCGAGGCCTGCCCCTCCCCGTCCCACAGGCCGAGCTGCATCGAGCAGGCGGCGAGGCGGTTGAGCTGTTCCTTGAAGGCGCCGATGGTGCCGCGCTCGCCGCCGGTGACGGCGAAACCCATGGCCTTCATGAAGCCGGAGAGGCTGTCGGCGACCTCGATGGTCGGGCTCCTCTGGCGCACCGCCTCGGTGCAGAGGTGCAGCAGCACCAGCCGGGCCTTGGGGCCGTAGGGCAGGCCCTGCAGCTCCATCTCGCCGGTGACCGGGTTCTTGAGGCGCCCGGCCGAGAGGCTGAGCGAGTTGCGGCCGTATTCGCGCACGAAGTCGCGGGCATCGCCCGGATCGCGGTAGGGCAGGCCGCAGAGCGCCAGCACGGAATGCAGGTGCTGCAGGTTCTCCGGGCCCGTCGGCTCGTTCTCGATCACCTCGCGCACGGCGTCGCGGCGGCGGCGGTCGCGGCCCATGGCCTCGCGGGCCTCGGCCTGCGCGCCCTCCTGCGCCCGGGCGGCATCGCGCTCGCGCTGGCGGAACAGCAGATGCTCGACGATCGGCGCGAACAGGAACCCGCCCCGCGCCGCCTCCAGCTCCGCCAGCAGATCCGGGTCGCGGATCGCGGCGATCTTGGCCTCCAGCCCCGACATGGCGCGCTCTCAGAACCTCCCGCTGCGTGTCACGTCGGATCCGCCCCTCAAAGCCTTCGGTCCTGACCCGGGCGAACACCGCCGGTCTCCTCAGGTCCGCAACCGATCTGTCACGATTCGGCTCCGCGGAGTCCCGTGGCCGATCGGAGTTTTCCCGGGAATCCACGCTTGGCGCCCGGAATCCTGCACAGGCGCGTCGTCCCCGGCCGGAGGAGGGGCGGTTTTTGCGCACGCAGAGTTTCATACGCCGGCCCGCCGGCCCGAATCCGCCCGCGCAGAGTTCGATACGCCCGCCCGACCCGGACTTGTCCCCGCTCTTCCCCGGCCGAACCGGTTTTGCACGCTGAATCCGGTACGCCCCCGCGCAGAATCCGATGCGGACGACCCCGGACGGCGCGCAGAATCCGATGCGAGGCCGCGCAGAGTCCGATGCGGTTTCGCGCAGAGTTCGATGCGCGAATGGGTCTCAAGTCACGGAGCCGACACGGTTTTTCACCGCCCCATATAACCTGCTGAACTGACTCCCTAAGAATCCTTAACAGATAGCTTTCCTAAGGAGGGCAGAGGTGCGTTCGCCAAACCGAACGACGTCTTTCTCTCTCGTTTTCAAAAGGAATACAGGGAATTTTGCACAGGCTGTCCCCTTCCCTCCCCCGGATGACGCCGTCCGGCGGGCGCTGCGCCGTCCCGCCGGACGGTTTATGAGCGCAGGCGTGCCCGGAACCGGGCGGCGGATGCGGGATGAGGGTTCGAGCGATGGACGGGGCGCCGATCGACAGGCTGCGGGCGCTGATGGCGCGGTTGCGCGATCCGGAACGGGGCTGCGCCTGGGACGTGGAGCAGACCGCCGCGACCATCGTCCCCTACACGATCGAGGAGGCCTACGAGGTCGCCGACGCGGTCGAGCGCGGCGACCGGGCCGATCTGCGCGACGAACTCGGCGACCTGCTGCTGCAGGTCGTGTTCCAGGCCCGGATCGCCGAGGAGGAGGGCGCCTTCCGCTTCGACGACGTGGCCGAGGCGATCTGCGCCAAGTTGATCCGGCGCCACCCGCACGTCTTCGACGCCTCGGGCGATTTCCTGCCCCCCGACGAGCGTCCGACCGATCCGGCGGCGATCAAGGCGGCCTGGGACGTGATCAAGGCGGGGGAGCGTGCGGAGAAGGCGGCGGCCGGCAAGGGGGAGACGGGACCGCTGGCGGGTGTGTCCCGCGCGCTGCCCGCCCTCGCCCGGGCCGACCGGATCTCGAAGCGGGCAGCCGCCGTCGGATTCGACTGGCCGGACGCGGTCCAGGTCCTCGCCAAGGTGCGCGAGGAGGTCGACGAGGTCGAGGAGAGTCTCGGCGCGGGTGAACCGGACGCGGTGTTCGAGGAGATCGGCGACCTGCTGTTCTCGGTCGCCAACCTCGCCCGCCATGCCGGTGTCGATCCGGAGGAGGCTTTGCGCCGCGGCACCCTCAAGTTCGAGCGCCGCTTTACCGCCATGGCGAACCGGCTCGCCGCCGAGGGTCGGGCCCTGCAGGACACCCCCCTCCCCGCGATGGAAGCCGCTTGGCAGGCGGTGAAGCGCGACGAGAAAAAGTGAGGTCCGATCCCGGGGATCCCGAAGGGCCTTGAGGCCCTTCGGCGGGTGTTCAGGGCAGAGCCCTGAAGGCGGCGGAGCCGCTTCGCCGGGCGCTGCCCTGCACTCGCGAGAGGACTTGTCCTTCCGAAACCTTTACTTCTTCGTCCGGGGATCGCCCTTCTTCGCCGGGGTCGGACAGGGCGGCTTCGGCTTCAGGCGCTCCACGATCTGCTCCAGGGCGCGTTCGACCGCCGCCTGCTCCGGCGGTGCGGCACCGTCCTGCGGGCGGTTCGTCCGGTTCGAATCGCGGCTCTTCGGCATGGGGGCGAGCCTAGACAGGGTCGCGGGCCGAAGACCACCGGTTGAGCCGGCCCGGATACGCTGCCGGCACCGTTTTCCTCAGAGAAAAGCCTTTTTCAATTCCGGATTAAGCTTAACGAGGTGCTCCGCTCGCGCCCGTTCTTCTCGCCGCGAACGGCCAGTCGATGGCGCGCACGGCGTAGAGCGCCCACCACACCATCACCGGCTGACAGGCGAGACGGGGGCCGTGATACCACCACGTGTCGGGGATCGGCGGCACGGCAATCCCCTCGACCGCCTGCTTGATGTTGGCCGGGAACACGCAGACCGCGTAGAGCGCCAGCATGATCCCGGCGAGCCGCCGCAGCCGCGGCACGAACAGCGCCAGGGCGCCGGCGATCTCGCACAGGCCGGTGCCGACCACCACGAGGCGCGGGGCAGGCACCCAGCCCGGCATGATCGGCAGGAACCGGTCGGTGGCGGCGAGATGGACGACGCCGATGAAGCCGTAGAGGCCGATCAGGCCGAGGCGCAGCCCGCGGCGGTCGTCGCGCATCGGGGGATGCGTCAGGCGGAGCGGTCGTCCTCGGCCTGACGCTTGTCCTCGCCCGTCTTGGTGTTGCCGCGGGCCGCTTCCTCGGCCTCGGTGCCGGCGCGCTCCATCGGTCCGGGTTGCGACTTCAGCTGACCCGTCACCGGGTCCTTGGGGGAGACCGCGGCCTCGTTGCTCTGGTCGCGCTGCGCATCCGCCATCGTTGCCTCGTCCGGTCGTTGATCGTGACGGGGCAACGTTTTCGCGCGGGCAGCGGTTCGCGTGCGAGCCTCCGGCTCCGCCCGGGCCCTCGCCCGGCCCCTACACCGCGATGCCGTGCAGGTCGTAGGCGTCGGCCCGCTCGATCTTCACCGTGACGATATCGCCGGGCCGCAGCGGGCGGCGCGAGGCGACGTGAACGCTGCCGTCGATCTCCGGGGCGTCGGCCTTGGAGCGGCCGCGTGCCCCGCCCGGGCCGGCCTCGTCGATGATCACTTGCAGGCGCTTGCCGACCTTCGCCCGCTGGAGCTTGAGCGAGACGCCGGCCTGCGCTTCCATGAAGCGGCGCTTGCGCTCGGCCTTCACCTCCGGCGGCACCAGCAGGCCGAGATCGTTGGCGGGCGCGCCCTTGACCGGCTCGTATTCGAAGCAGCCGACCCGCTCGAGCCGCGCCTCGCGGATCCAGTCGAGCAGCTCCTCGAACTCGGCCTCGGTCTCGCCGGGGAAGCCGACGATGAAGGTCGAGCGGATGGCCAAGTCCGGGCAGATCTCGCGCCAGCGCCGGATGCGGTCGAGTTGGCGTTCCTGGTTGCCGGGCCGGCGCATCCGCTTGAGCACCGAGGGGCTGGCGTGCTGGAGCGGCATGTCGAGATAGGGAAGGATCTTGCCCTCGGCCATCAGCGGGATGACCTCGTCGACATGCGGGTAGGGATAGACGTAGTGCAGCCGCACCCAGGCGCCGAGCTCGCCGAGTTCGGAGGCGAGATCGTAGAAGCGCGCGCGCACCTCCCGGTCGCGCCACGGGCTCGTGGCGTAGCGGGTGTCGATGCCGTAGGCCGAGGTGTCCTGCGAGACGACGAGCAGCTCCTTCACCCCGGCTTTGACGAGCTTTTCCGCCTCGCGCAGCACGTCGCCCGCCGGGCGGCTGACGAGGTCGCCGCGCAGGCTCGGGATGATGCAGAAGGTGCAGCGGTTGTTGCAGCCCTCGGAAATCTTCAGATAGGCGTAGTGGCGCGGGGTGAGCTTGACCCCCTGCGGCGGGATCAAGTCGAGGAACGGGTCGTGGGCCGGCGGCACCGCCTCGTGCACGGCCGCGACCACGGACTCGTAGGCCTGGGGGCCGGTGACGGCGAGCAGGTTCGGATATTTCTCGCGGATTTCCTCCGGCTGCGCGCCCATGCAGCCGGTGACGATCACCCGGCCGTTCTCCGCCATGGCCTCGCCGATCGCCTGAAGCGATTCCGCCTTGGCGGAATCGAGGAAGCCGCAGGTGTTGACGATGACGACGTCCGCCCCGTCATGGCGGCGCGACAGCTCGTAGCCCTCGGCCCGCAGGTGGGTGAGGATGCGCTCGGAATCGACGAGCGCCTTGGGGCAGCCCAGCGACACGAAGGAGATCCGCGGCGCGGCGGCGCCCTTGGTGTCCGAGGGGGAGGCGGTTGCGGTCATGACGGCTCGTTGAGGCAGCCCTCCGGAACGGAGGCCCGCGCGTCCTGCATCGATGGCGGTGGATGGCCCGATATAACCGCATTGGGGCGCGGTTGCGAGCGTGGCCGGACGCTTGCGTTTCGCCACGACGCGCGGCCGACCCCCGTCGCGAGGCTTGGATCGCTTCATCGATGCTGGCGATGACGGAGCTGCGAACTCCGCCGTCCTCGCGAGGCGAAGCCGAAGCCATCCCGCCGCACCCTCCCTCATGAAGGCAGACCGCGATGGAGCGATATGAGTAAAATCATTCAGATCAATGCGTTGGAATAGATATCGAAGAAATTAGTTCAGGGCTGGAACGGCCGCGGCGCATACCCCTCCCGCGAGCCCGGAACGCGGGAACGATTGACGGGAGGCTGCCGCGCGCCCTTGGGTAAATCATAAAACGAGCGCCGCACGAGGCATGACGGCCGAGCCCATGGTCTGGACCCGCGAGATCCCCTTTATCGACCCGGTCGCGGCCGCGGCGCGGCTCGCCCGGCTGCCCGGGCTCGCCTTCCTCGACAGCGCCATGCGGCACGACACGCTGGGCCGCGTCTCGGTGCTGGCCGCCGACCCATTCGCGCGGTTCCGCTATCGCGACGGGGGGGCCACCCTGGATGGCCGCCCGATCCCCGGCCCCCCGCTGGAGGCGCTGCGGGCCTGCCTCGCGCCCTATCGTCTCGCGCCGCAACCCGACCTGCCGGCCTTTCCCGGGGCGGCGATCGGCTACTTCGCCTACGATCTCGGGGGGAGCCTGGAGCGGGTCGATCCACCGGCGCGCCGGGCGGGACTGACCGACGACATCGCCTTCAACCTCTACGACACGCTGCTCGCCGTCGATCACGGACGGCGCAGCTGCCTCCTGATCGCCACCGGCTTCCCCGAGACCGATCCGCAGGCCCGCGAGGCGCGCGCAAGGGCACGGCTCGATGCCTTCGCCGGCCTGCTCGCCGCAGGGGCCGAACCGTCCCCGGAATGGACCGGAGTCCAGCTCACATGGCGCTCGAACTTTTCGCGACAAGCGTATGAAGATGCTGTCGAAAAGGTTCGTGATTACATCCGGGCCGGCGACATCTACCAAGCCAACATCGCCCAGCGCTTTTCCGCCGACCTGCCACCCGGCTTCGACCCTTTCGCCTTCTACCGGCGGCTTCGCGAGACCAACCCCGCGACCTTCGGCGCCTATCTCGCTTTCGAGGGACTGACGGTGGCCTCCTCCTCGCCCGAGCGCTTCCTGAAGCTGGAGGGGCGGGCGGTCGAGACCCGGCCGATCAAGGGCACGGTGCGCCGCGATCCCGATCCCACCCGCGACGCCGAGATTGCTGCGGCGCTCCAGGCCAATCCGAAGGAGCGGGCCGAGAACATCATGATCGTGGACCTGCTGCGCAACGACCTGTCGCGGGTCTGCGAGCCCGGCAGCGTGCGGGTGCCGACCCTGTGCGGGGTGGAATCCTATGCCGGCATCCACCATCTCGTATCGGTGGTGACGGGCACGCTGCGCGCGGGTGCGGACGCCCTCGACCTCATCGAAAAGACCTTTCCCGGCGGCTCGATCACCGGCGCGCCGAAGCTCAGGGCCATGGACATCATCACCGAGATCGAGAGGGACGCGCGCGAGCTCTATTGCGGGGCGATCGGCGCGCTCGGCTTCGACGGATCGCTCGACACCTCGATCGCGATCCGCACCGTGTTCATGGACGGCGCCCAAGCCGTGCTCCAGGCGGGCGGCGGGGTGACGCTGCTCTCCGAGCCCGGCCCCGAATACGAGGAGACGCTGACCAAGGCGGCCCGCGTCTTCGCGGCCTTCGAGCCGGCCTTCGAGGAGGAGGGCACGCCGTGATCCTCGTCATCGACAACTACGATTCCTTCGTCTTCAACGTGGTGCGCTACTTCGAGGAGCTGGGCGAGACGGTCGAGGTCGTGCGCAACGACGCGCTCGATGTCGCCGGCATCCGCGCCCGGAACCCGGAGGCGGTGGTGATCTCGCCGGGCCCCTGCACCCCGGCGGAGGCCGGCGTGAGCCTGCCGGCGATCCGCGACCTGTCGGGCGAAGTGCCGATCCTCGGCGTCTGCCTCGGGCATCAGGCGATCGGCGCGGCCTTCGGCGGCCGGGTCGAGCGGGCGGGACGTCCGCTCCACGGCCATGCCACGCCGATCCGGCACGGCGGCGAGCGGCTTTTCGCAGGGCTGCCGCAGCCGATGCAGGTGGGCCGCTACCACTCGCTGATCGTGGCGCCGACGCCGGAGATGGAGCGCCACCTCACCGTCGACGCCGCCTCGGGGGAGGGTGAGGTGATGGCGCTGTCGCACCGCAGCCACCCGACCTGGGGCATCCAGTTCCACCCGGAATCGGTGCTGACCGAGAACGGCCACGCGCTGTTTTCCAACTTCCTCAAGGGCGCCCGCGCGTGGCGCGCGGAGACGGATCCGGCGCGCACCGACAGGCTCGCCGATGCTGTGGTCTGACGGGCGGCTGGTCGAGGGCGGCACTCTCCCCTTCGCCATGGCCGACCGCGGCCTGCTGCTCGGCGACGGGGTGTTCGACACCGCCCTCGCCGTTCAGGGCCGGGTCGCTTTCGAGGCCGCCCATGCCGACCGCCTCGCCGCCGCTGCGGCGGCGCTCGGCTTTTCCGTCGAACGGGCGCGGATCGTCGAGGCGATGCGCGCGCTCGCGGGCACCGCCCCGCTCGCGGCGATCCGCACCACGCTGACCCGCGGCCCCGGCCCGCGCGGGCTCGCGCCGCCGGCCGAGCCGCAACCGTTCCTGTTCGGCAGCGCCGCGCCGGCCCGCGCCGCCCTGTTCTTCGCGCCCCTGCGGCTGATGCCGACGGAGATTGCCCGCAACGAGACCTCGCCGGCCGCCCGCCTCAAGACGCTCGGCTATCTCGACGCGGTGCTCGCCGCCCGGGATGCGCAGGCGCAAGGCTTCGACGAGGCCCTGTTCCTCAACACCGCGGGCCGCGTCGCCTGCGCCGGCACCGGCAATGTTTTCGCGATCCTTGGCGCGACGCTGGTGACGCCGCCGCTCGGCGAGGGCGTGCTGCCGGGGATCGTCCGCGCCGAACTTCTCTCGAACCTCGCGCCGGGGCTCGGCCTCACGGTCGAGGAGCGCCCTCTCCTGCCCTCCGAACTGGAGGCCGCGGAGGCCCTGTTCGTCACCAACTCCCTGCGCCTGCTCGCGCCCGTGACGGCGCTCGGCGCGCGCGCATACGACAGCGCCGGGCACGGCACGGTTCGGCGTCTCGGCGCGGCTTTGCGGGAGGCGGTGGCGGCGGAATGCGCGGTCGGGGCGGACGCGCTCGACCCGTGATCTCAGGGTGTCAGGCGAGGGCCCCGCTCTCGACGCGCCCGACCCCTGCCCGCTCCATCGCGTCCCAGGCCCGCGCCAGCGACCCGTCGAGGTCGATGCCGCGCACGGCGTCCTCGACCACGAAGACCTCGAATCCGTCCCGGCGCGCGTCGAGGGCGCTCCAGAGGACGCAGAAATCGGTGGCGAGTCCGGCCAGCAGCAGGCGCTTCAGGCCGCGCTCGGCGAGGTAGCCGGTGAGGCCCGTGCGGGTCCGGCGGTCGGCCTCCAGGAAGGCCGAGTAGCTGTCGATGCCGGGGTGATAGCCCTTGCGGATCACCAGCTCGGCCCGCTCCGTGTTCAGGCCGGCGGCCAGTTCGGCGCCGCGCGTGCCCTGCACGCAGTGCTCCGGCCACAGCACCTGCTCGCCGTAATGCAGGTCCGCGATGTCGTAGGGCGCCTTGCCCGGATGGCTTCCGTGGAAGGAGGCGTGGCCGGGCGGGTGCCAGTCCTGGGTGAGGACGACGTGGGGCACGCGCTCGGCCAGCCGGTTGATCGGGGCGATCACCGCATCGCCCTCGGGCACGGCCAGCGCGCCGCCGGGCAGGAAGTCGTTCTGCACATCGATGACGAGCAGAACGTCGGTGCTTGTGAGAGGCATGGCAAAGTCCGAAGGTCCCGAGGGACGAGTCCGTCGGCGGGTCCGGGCGGAGCCCGGAATCCTTTGATCCTATGAGCGGGGGATCACGGCGTCATCACCGTCGTGCCGGTGGTCTGCCGCCCGGCGAGGTCGCGGTGGACCTGCGCCGCATCGGCGAGCTTGGCCCGGGCGTGGATCGGGATCTTCACCGCGCCGCTGGCCACCACCTCGAACAGCTCGGCGGCGTTGGCGTCGAGGCTCTCGCGGGTGGCGATGTGGGTGAACAGGGTCGGGCGGGTGGCGTAGAGCGAGCCCTTGGCGGCGAGGATGCCGATGTCGAACGCCTCGATGGCGCCGGAGGACGAGCCGAAGCTCGCGAAGATGCCGAAGGGGGAGAGGCAGTCGAGGGAGGCGGGGAAGGTCGCCTTGCCGACGCCGTCATAGACCACCGGCACGCCCTTCCCGCCCGTGATCTCCTTCACCCGGGCGGCGAAGTCCTCGTCGCGGTAGAGGATGACGTGGTCGCAGCCGTGTTCGCGGGCGAGTTCCGCCTTCTCCTGCGAGCCCACGGTGCCGATCACGGTGGCGCCGAGATGCTTGGCCCATTGCGTGGCGATGAGGCCGACGCCGCCGGCGGCGGCGTGGAACAGGATCGTGTCGCCGGGCTGCACCCGGTAGGTCCGGCGCAGCAGGTACTGCGCGGTGAGGCCCTTGAGCATCATCGCCGCGGCGGTCTCGTCGGAGATCGAATCCGGCACGTGGACGACGCCCTTGCTGTCCACCACCACTTCCTCGGCATAGGTGCCGGTAGCGCCGGCATAGGCGACGCGCTCGCCGACGCGGAAATCGGTCACGCCCTCGCCGAGCGCATCGACCACGCCCGCACCCTCCTTGCCGAGGATGAAGGGCAGCGAGGGGGCCTTGTAGGCGCCGGAGCGGAAGTAGATGTCGATGAAGTTGACGCCGATGGCGGTCTGGCGGACGCGGATCTGGCCGGGGCCCGGCTCGGGCGAGGGCACGTCCTCGTAGACCATCGCTTCCGGCCCACCGTAGGCGTGCACCCGGATCGCCTTCATCGCGCTCTCCCACCCGTTCCCGTTCTCGGATGACAGGCGAGATATCGGTCCGGCGCGGACAGGCAAGGGGCGCACGGCGCTTATGCCCGAACCTCACCGGCCGGGCGCCCGGGGCGCGCCCAGAGGCATTGGGGGGCCTACTCTTCCCGGACCGCGACCTGCATGCCCATGCCCGACAGGCAGCGCTCGATGCGCTCCGTGAGTTCGGGCGTCAGCTCGCGCACCTGGACGTGCAGGGTGCCGGTGTCCTCCGGGCGCACGATGACCCGGTAGCGCAGGCCCTCATCCTCCATCTGGCGCAGCAGGTTGCTGCTCGCCGTGGTCATCGCGGCAATGTGCTGATCGATCAGTTCGGGCTTCATCATCCACGGCCATCCTGTCCGCCGGCCGTGCCGGCCTGTCGGGGCGCGGCGGCGGCCTCGCCCCCGTCCCGCGGCGGCCGGACGTTCTGGACGGGCGGAAACAGCCGCGCGAGCCCGCGCGCCACCCCGGAGAGGACGGGGTCGAAGGACGAGTTGAACCGTGTCCGTACGACGTCCGGCTGCGAGGTGATGAACGGCTTCATGGAACGCCCCTCAGACGTCTTGACCACTGCGACTTCGAGACCGTGCGGCGAGACCGCGCAGCGGCTTGAACATAGGTTAGCAATGCTGCAGGCGGGATTTGGTTCATTCCGACCGGCTCCTAAACCGCACGCCTGCATCGTACCCTTGAGCCGTACCCTTGCGCCGCACTTGACCCCGCGCGGCCCGCGCCTCTGTAGGAAGGCGAGGAATGCCGGGCCGCCACGGTCCGCTTGACGGTCCGCCCGCAAGCCCCTTCCGGGCTTCGATCCCGGTGTCCTGCAGTCCTCTCCCGCCGGCCCGGTCGCCGACCGGCCGGCGCGGGGCTTTTCGAGGGTGTTTCAAGGAGTCTCCCATCGTGACGGTCCCGGTGCCGACCTCCCCCGCCCGCCCCTCGCCCGCCGCCCCGCCGGCCTTCGCGGTCGCGGTGGTGGGAGCCGGAGCCGCGGGGCTCGCCGCCGCCCTGGCGCTCGCCCGCGACGGGGTGGAGACGGCCCTCGTCGGGCGTCACGCGCCGGTGGCGGACGGGCGCACGGTGGCCCTGCTCGACGGCTCGGTGCGCTTCCTCACGGTCCTCGGCGCCTGGGCCGAGATCGCGCCGCATGCGAGCCCGCTCGCCGAACTCCAGATCGTGGACGATACCGGCAGCCTGTTCCGGCCGCCGCCCGCCCGCTTCTCGGCCGCCGAGATCGGCCTGCCCGCCTTCGGCTGGAACGTCGAGAGCGCCCGCCTCGTCGAAACCCTGCGGGGTCAGGCCCGCACCACGCCGGGCCTGACCCTGTTCGAGGCGGATTCGGCCGGCATGCGCCTCGCGGACGGGGCCGCCGTGCTGGACCTGGAGGACGGGCGCAGCCTCGCGGCGCAGCTCGTCGTCGGCGCCGACGGGGGCCGCTCGCCCCTGCGCGCGGCCTCGGGCCTGCGCAGCCGGGAATGGTCCTATCCGCAGGCGGCGCTCACCACCCTGCTCGCCCACGAGCGGCCCCACCGGGACATCTCCACCGAATTCCACACCCGCAACGGGCCCTTCACCCTCGTGCCGCTGCCCGGCGGGCACCGCTCCAGCCTCGTCTGGGTCACGACGGAGCGGGCGGCCAAGCGCCTCTCGGGGCTCGAAGACGGCGGTCTCGCTGCGGCGGTGGAGCATCAGGCCCGCTCGATGCTCGGCGCCATGCGGATCGACGGCCCGCGCGGGCTGGTGCCGATGCGCGGCCTCTCGGTGGAGCGGCCGGTGGCCGAGCGCCTCGCCCTGATCGGCGAGGCCGCCCACGTCTTCCCGCCGATCGGGGCGCAGGGGCTGAACCTCGGCCTGCGCGACGCCGCGGCGCTACGCGATGCGGTGTTCTCCGCCCGCGAGGCGAACCGCGATCCGGGCGCTCCGGCCTCGCTCGCAGGCTTCGGGCGGGCGCGGGGCGTCGATGCGCGGCTGCGCGGCGCGGCGGTGGACATGCTCAACCGCTCGCTGCTCACCGATCTCCTGCCCGTCGATGCCCTGCGCGGCCTCGGGCTCGTGGTGCTCGGGGCGATCCCGCCCCTGCGGCGCCTCGTGATGCGCGAGGGCGTGCAGCCGCGCCTGGGCGCGCCGAGCCTGATGCGCTGATTTTTGGGGAGTTTCCGGAGCAGCCGCAGCACGCGGTCAAGCTCCGAAAAAATCACAGAAAATCGCCGTAGAGATCGACCGTCTCGAAGCCGCGCGGGGCCAGCCGCTCCGCCAGAACGCGGCGGTGGCAGCGGGCCGGGTCGCGCTCGAAGCAGAGCAGGCAGACCGGACGCTCGGCGGCCAGATCCGCCAGGGCGTCGAGGGCGAGCCCGCCGTCGGCGGTGTCGAGCACCTCCTCGCAATAGATCCGGCGCATCAGCCCGGCATCGTGGGCGCGGGCCGCCTCGCGGCCGGATTTCGGCGTGCCGAGGCTCCGGAAATGCTCGTAGCCGAGCCCGGCTTCCACGAGTCCCGCCTTCAGCGCGCCTTTCGAGAAGCCGCGCTTGCGCGAGTTGGCCACCGCCCGCACGTCGGCGAGCACGGCCACGTCCGCCGCCTTCAGCGCGGCGTGCAGACGGTCCGGCGACAGGCCTTCGTATCCGATGGTGAACAGAGTCTTGCGCATCGCGGTCTCAGGGAAAATTCAGGATCGACAAGCTTTTAGATGGGGGCGTCCCGGCCGCCGGACAGCACGGGCGGCATCTATGTGCCTGCGGCGCAACGCCTTCCGGAATTCCGCCGCAATGACGGCAAAGTTCTGTTAACCGGACCGGAGGCATCGAATACCCATTGAAGTCGCACGCAAGAAGTGGCGGGCCGTCGATGTCGCTGGACACCGAAATTTCCTCGAGGCGCGCACCGGCTCCGCGCGGCTGGCTCAAGCGCGGGCTCGCCGCCCTGCTGCTGTCCGGGCTCGCGGCCTGCGCCGCCCAGAACGACTTCTATCCCACCAAGGGCGATGCCAAGCCCCATCCGGGCGTGGCACGGGCCAAGAGTCACCCGATCCAGGGCATCGACATCTCGAAATGGCAGGGGCCGATCAACTGGGCCTCGGTCAAGAGCGCGGGCACGCAGTTCGCCTATATCAAGGCGACGGAGGGCGGCGACCACGTCGACGAGCGCTTCCGCGAGAACTGGGACGGCGCGGGCCGGGCCGGCGTGCCGCGGGGCGCCTACCACTTCGTGTTCTGGTGCCGCTCGGCCGAGGACCAGATGGCGTGGTTCAAGCGCAACGTGCCGAACGATCCGACCGCCCTGCCCCCGGTGCTCGACGTGGAGTGGAACGGCCACTCGGCCAAGTGCCCGAAGAAGCTGCCCAAGCCCCAGGCGCTCGCCATGATCCGCTACATGCTGGACGAGATGGAGGCCTATACGGGCAAGCGGCCGATCATCTACACCGACATCACCTTCCACAAGGACGTGCTGGAAGACGAGCTGCCCGACTACCCCCACTGGGTCCGCTCCACCGCGGCCGAGCCCGAGCAGCGCTACGCCAACCGCAAGTGGATGCTCTGGCAGTTCACCTCGACCGGCCGCGTGCCCGGCGTGCGCGGCGACGTCGACCGCAACGCCTTCTACGGCACCCCGACCGAATGGGCCTCGTTCCTCGCCACCGATTGCGATCCGCGGGAGCATCGGCGCCTGTCGAGCCAGGGGCTCTGCACCGGCAAGTAGGACGGGCGACCAAGACGAGCGCCCGGGTGGGACAGACAAAAGGGCCGAGGCGGAGAAGAAGGAGCCGGCTATCCTGCCGCCAGCTCCCGAGATCATCTTATCCTATGTTATGATTTTTCGCGGCTTGCTCCTGAAGAGGCTCGGGGCGTAACTTGGCCGTGACTGCAATTTTTTCGTGCGCGGAAGCCCATATGTCTACTTGTAGACAGACTGCGCGCCGAGCGTTGCGCTAGGAGCCGCCTCCTGCGACCAGACGGACTTCGAGCTAGACATGCCTTCGGCCACAGAGCGGTGCTTTGAAGGCAATCTGCTCCTCGCGTGTCTGAGCCCCAAGGATCGCGGCCTGCTCCTGCCCGACATGGAGCGGCTGGAATACCAGCGCGGCGAGACGCTGTTCGCCGCCGGCCGCGAGGTGGATTTCATCACCTTCCCCCTCGACCAGACCGTGGTCACCCTGCTGATCTCGATGATCGACGGGCGCAGCGCCGAGACCGCCACGATCGGCCGCGAGGGCGCGGTGGGCGGCGTGGTCAGCAACGGCGGCCTGCCGGCCTCGACCCATGCCCTGATCCAGATCGCCGGCCCGATCCTGCGGATGGAGTCGGTGCGGCTGCAGGAGGCCAAGCGGCGCTCGGAATCCCTGCGCAACCTGTTCACCCGCTACTCCGACTGCCTGCTCGCGCAGGTGCTGCAATCGGTGGCCTGCAACGCGCTCCATCCGATCGAGGAGCGCTGCCTGCGCTGGCTGCTGACGCTTCAGGACCGGCTCGACAGCAACGTCCTGCCGATCACCCAGGAGGCGCTCGCGGCGATGCTCGGCGTGCAGCGCACCTATCTCACCCGCATCCTGCGGATGCTGCAGCAGCAGGGGCTGATCGAGGTCGGGCGCGGGCGCATCACCGTCCTCAACCGAACGGCGATCGAGACGGTCGCTTGTGAGTGTCATGCCTGCGTCAAGCGGCATTACGAGACCGTGCTCGGCGCCGTCTACAGCCCGAGCGGGCGGCTCGTCGCGATCGAGCCGCCCGAGTAGGGCCCGGGATGGGACCCCGGATTCACCCCGGGCGGTGGTCGCCGGTTTTCGGATTAAGACGATGCAGCAACAGGAACTTGACGCGTCGTCCCGGACCGGGCTTGCCCGACGCGGCGCCGGGGCGCCCACTCCGAAGGGGCATCCCGGATTCTCCACCGGGCGGCTCGGGGATTCCGGCTGGCGTCTTGTGCCCGACACATCGCCGATGCACCATCCTGGCCGTCCGGATGGCAGGTCACCGCGAGCGGCTCCGGGGGAAGGGCGCCGCGATCGTCCGGGTCACTGGGCGCGCCCCTGCCAGGGGCGCCTTTGCCGGGTCCGTCCATGAGCCGACCGCCCGACGCGTTCGCACATCCCCCCTTCGAGGCCGAGCGGCTGGCCGCGCTCGACCACTACGGCATCCTCGACACGCCCGCCGAGACCGCCTTCGACGATGCCGTTGCGCTGGCCGCGCAGCTCTGTGGAGCACCGACCGCCCTCGTCAGCCTGCTGGCCAGCGACCGGCAATGGTTCAAGGCCCGGCTCGGTTTCGCGCCCGGCGAGACCGGACTCGACCACTCGATCTGCGTTCACGCGCTGGCCGAGCGCGCCCTCCTGGTCATTCCCGACCTTGCCGCCGACCCGCGCACCCGTGCCAATCCCCTGGTCACGAAAGAACCCGGAATCCGCTTCTATGCCGGCGCGCCCCTGATCACCCCGGAAGGGGTGGCGATCGGAACCCTGTGCGTGCTCGACACCGTGCCGCGGCCCTCGGGGCTGAGCGACGCGCAGGGCGCGGGCCTCACGGCGCTCGCCCGCACGGTGATGACGCAGCTCGAACTGCGCCGCGGCATCGCCGCGCGCAAGTCCGAAGCCGCAGCCCTGGCCGACAGCGAACTGCGCCTGCGGCTCGCGGTCGAGGCGACCGGGGCCGGCATCTTCGACGACGACCTCGTGGCGGGCACCCTGGCCTGGGACCGGCGCACCCGGGCCCTGTTCGGGGTCGGGCCGGACGAGCCGGTGAGCTATGCCGGCACCTTCCTCGCCCGCCTCCATCCCGAGGACCGGGCGCGCACCGATGCCGCGGTACAGGCGGCCCTCGACCCCGCCGGACCCGGCCTGTTCGACTGCACCTATCGCACGATCGCGGCGGACGGCACGGTGCTCGCCTGGGTCGCGGCCCGCGGCACCCTCGTCGTCGAAGGGAATGGCGGACAACGGCGGGCGCGCCGCTTCGTCGGCACGGTGCGGGACGTGACCGCCGAGCGCGCGGCGCAGGCCGCCGTCGCGGCCACCGAGGAGCGCTACCGCCTCGTCACCCGCGCCACCAACGACGCGATCTGGGACTGGGATCTCGTCGCCGACCACGTGCTGTGGAACGAGGCCCTGCAGGCCGCCTACGGCTGGGCACCGGAGGCGGTCGAGCCGACCGGCCGGTGGTGGCTCGACCGCATCCATCCCGAGGATCGCGTCCGCGTGGAGGCGGATATCCGCCGCGTCATCGACGGCGACGGACAGGACTGGCACCACGAATACCGGTTCCGCCGCGCCGACGGCGCCTATGCCGACGTGCTCGACCGCGGCTCGATGGCGCGCGGGGCCGACGGCAGGCCGCAGCGCATGATCGGCGCCATGCTGGACCTGACCGAGCGCAACCGCGTCGCCGCCCAGCTCCGGGCGGTGGTCGAGGGCGCCAATGTCGGCATCGTGCAGATCGATCCGCGCACGATGGTCGCGCTGGAGGCCAACGCCAAGCTCTGCGCGATCTGGGGCGCGGAGGAAGCCGACATCGTCGGGCATTCCGTCGCCAAGTGGACGCCGGAGGCGGATGCGGCGGAGCGCGACCGGCTGCACCGCCGGCTGGCCGCGGGCGAGATCGTGCGCGAGACCCTGGAGAAGCGCTACCGCCGCAAGGACGGGCGCCTGATCTGGGGCCGGGTCAACCTCGTCTCGCAGGTGCGCGGCGAGGCGATCCAGGCCACGGCGATGATCGAGGACATCACCGCGGAGAAGGCGGCCGAGGCGCGCCAGGCGGCGCTGATCGAACTCGGCGACGGATTGCGCGACGCCGCCAGCCCCCTCGAGATCCGCGGGATCGTGGCCCGGGTTCTCGGGCGCACCCTCGGCCTGCGGGATGCGGGTTACGCGGCGGTCGATGCCGCGGATCTCAAGGGGACCGGCGGCGCCGCGCGCGAAGGAGCGGACGCAGGAGCGGAGGAGGGAGCGGACAGGGGAGCAAATCGGCGTGCCGCCTCCGCGCCGTTGCCGGCCACGCTCGCGCGGCTGCGCCGCGGCGAGACCCTGGCCGTGGCCGATCTGAGCGCCGATCCCGGCCTCGCACCGGATGCAGGCGGCTACAGGGCCGCCGGCATCCGCGCCCTGATCGCGGTGCCGCTGATGCGGCGGGGCGCGTGCGCCGGCCTCGTCTACGCCCACGCCGCCGAACCCCGGGCCTGGGACGCGGGCGAGATCGATTTCGTCCGCGAGGTGACCGGCCGGGTCTCGGTGGCGCTCGCCCGCATCCAGGCCGAGGAGCAGCAGCGCTTCCTCAACCGCGAGCTGAGCCACCGCCTGAAGAACACCCTGACCATGGCCCAGGCCATCGCCTCGCAGACCCTGCGCAACGTCAGCGACATCGCCGTGGCGAAGGAGGCGCTGGTGGCCCGGCTGGTGGCACTCGGCAAGGCGCACGACATCCTGCTCTCGGGCGAGGGCGAGGGGGCGGCTTTGGAGGCGGTGATCGCCGGAGCGCTCGCGATCCACGACGACGGCGAGCCCGGCCGCATCCACCTGTCCGGGCCGGCCCTGGAAGTCGGGCCCAAGGCCGCCCTGTCGCTGGCGCTGATGATCCACGAACTCGCCACCAACGCAGCCAAGTACGGCGCCTTCTCGGTGCCGGGCGGGCGCGTCGGCGTGGACTGGACCGTCGCGCACGGGCGCTGGCCGGAGGATTCGCAGGACGCCGAGCCGATCGTGACGATGACCTGGGTCGAGAGCGGCGGGCCGCCGGTCGCCGCGCCCACCCGCAAGGGCTTCGGCTCGCGTCTGATCGAGCGTGGATTCTCGGGGGCGGTCGGCGGCGAGACGCAGATGACTTACGCCCGCGAGGGCGTGACCTGCCGGATCCGCGCCCCCCTGAAGGGGCTTCTCGAAAAAGAATAGGACGAAAAGCGAGGCTCCGGGCAACGAACCGGCCGTTCGCCGCTTGTCGGCAAGGACGCGCCCGAGGAGCTTCATGGACAGGCCCGCTTCCCCCGACCCGCACAACGCCGTGCGGCCGCTGGCTCTCGTCGTGGAAAGCGAGACGGATGCGCGCATCGCGACGGCGGATCGTCTGGCGGAGGCGGGCTTCGAGGTGCTGGAGGCCTGGAGCGCGCAGAGCGCCCTCCTCCAGATCGAGCGTCACCCGCGGCTGCGCCTCGTCGTCGTCGATGCCGACCTGCCCGGTGCCGAGGCCCGGTTCGCCCTGACCTGCGAGATCGCTCGGAGCCGGCCGGATCTCGCCCTCATCGTCCTCTCGGCCGGCCCCGCCCCCGATCCCGGCGCGCTGCCCGAGGGCGCCCGCTTCGCCGCCAAGCCTCTGACCGCGGCGCGGGCGCGGGTGTTGCTGGACGGGCTCGTCGCCTGAGGCAGGCTCACTCCGCCGGTGTCGGCCTGGCCTCCCCGCCGCTCGCCTTCGCCCCCTCCCCCCGCAGCCGCTCGGCGGCGACGTAGAAGACCGGGGTGACGAACAGGGTCAGGATCGTCGCCACGAGGAGGCCGCCGATCACCACCGTGCCCATGGAGAGTCGGGCATTCGCCCCCGCCCCGCTGGCGATCGCGAGCGGCACCGAGCCGAGGATGAAGGCGAACGAGGTCATCAGGATCGGGCGCATGCGCATCCGCGTGGCGTGCCGGGCCGCCTCCAGGGCGTCCTCCCCCTGCTGGCGCAGATCCTCGGCGAAGGAGACGAGCAGGATCGCGTTCTTGGCGGCGAGGCCTACGAGAAGCAGCAGGCCGATCTGCCCGAACACGTCGAGCGGCATGCCGCGCAGCGCGAGGAACCCGACCGCGCCGAAGATCGCGAGCGGCGTGGCGAGCAGGATCACCAGCGGCAGGCGCAAGCTCTCGTACTGCCCGGCCAGGAAGCAGAAGATCATGAACACGCCGAGGGCGAAGATCAGCGGCGCGACGTTGCCGGCGATCTTCTCCTGATAGGCGATCTCGGACCACTCGATGGAGGTGTTGCGCGGCAGATCCTCGGCCAGTTCCTCGATCGCCGCGATCACCGTGCCGGAACTGGATCCGGGGGCGACCGTCACCGCCACCTCGATCGCCGGATAGGTGTTGTAGGACAGGACCGCCGTCGGCCCCGTCGTGAACTTCGCTTGCACCAGGGAGCCGAGGCGCACGGGCTCGCCTTGGGCGTTGAGCACCGTCAGCGCCTCCAGATCCTGGAACAGCCGCCGCCCGGACGCATCGCTCTGGACGTAGACCTGGTAGACGAAGCCGAAGCGGTTGAAGAGATTGACGAAGCTCGACCCGACATAGGTGCCGAGCGTCTCAAACAGGCGCGCCAGCGGCACGCCGAGCTGCTCGGCCTTGGCCCGGTCGATGTCGAGGCGGATCTGCGGCACGCCCCATTGCGTGGTGGGCGTGGCGCTCGCCACCCCCGGCAGCGCCTTGATCCTGTCGATGAACGTGCTGGCCGTCCGCGCCAGATCGAGGCCGCCGTTGCCGGAGCGGTCCTGGATCTCCAGCGTCAGGCCGCCGCGGGAGCCGAGTCCCGGCAGCGGCGAGGGATTGGCGATGTTGACCTGCCCGTCGGGGTCGTTCCTGAAGCGCGCCTCCATGTCCCGGATCAGGTCGTCGACGGTGGTCGTGCGCTCGTCCCAGGGCTTCATGATCGGGATGTTGAAGCCGTAGAACGGGGCGACCGTATCCGCGAGGAAGCTGCGCCCGCTGACCCCGATGGTGTGATCGACGTCGTCGCGGTCGCGCAGGGCGGTGCCGAGGCGGGCGTTCATCGCCTCCGTGCGCTGCAGTGAGGCGCCCAGCGGCATCACCACCTCGACATAGGCATAGCCCTGGTCCTCGTCCGGTACGAAGCCGGTCGGGCGCTGCATCAGCAGCAGCACGGTGGCGCCGGCAAACAGCGCGAAGACGACGAGCGTCAGGACGACGTGGCGGGCGAGCCCGCCGATCACCCGGACGACGAAGCCGGCCGAGCGCTCCAGGGCCCAGTTGAACCCCTCCAGCGGCTTGCGCCACCAGCGCGTCGTCCGGTGCTGCTCCGGCGGGTGGGGCTTCAACAGCAGGCCGCACAGGGCCGGCGTCAGGGTCAGCGAGACGACCGCCGAGATCAGCACCGAGATGGCGATGGTGAGCGCGAACTGGTTGTAGAGCTGTCCCGTCAGGCCGGGGATGAAGGCCACCGGCACGAACAGCGCGGCGAGCACCAGCGTCGTCGCGATGACGGGACCGCCGATCTCGTTGACCGCCTCGCGCGAGGCGGGCTTGGGCTCCATGCCCTCCGCCATCAGCCGCTCGGTGTTCTCCACGACGATGATCGCGTCGTCCACCACGAGGCCGACCGCGAGCACGAGGCCGAGCAGGCTGAGCGTGTTGAAGGAGAAGCCGAGCAGCGCCATCGGCCCGAAGGTGCCGATCAGCGCGATCGGCACGGCGATGGTCGGGATCAGGGTGGCGCGCCAGTTCTGCAGGAAGAGGTAGGTGACGACCGTGACGATCAGGATCGCCTCGATCAGGGTGCGCACCACCTCGTAGATCGCTTCCTTGACGAACTCGGTCGAGTCGAGGGCAACCGCGTAGTGCAGCCCGGGCGGGAAGCGCTTGGCGAGGTCCGCCATGGTCGCGCGCGTCCCGTTCATCACGTCGACCGCGTTGGCGTCGGGATTCTGGAAGATGCCGAGCGTGGCCGAGGGCTTGCCGTCGAAGTTCGAGGTGACGCCGTACTGCTCCGAGCCGAGTTCGACGCGGGCGACGTCCGAGACGCGCACCACCGAGCCGTCGGGGTTGGCCCGCAGGACGATGTTGCCGAACTCCTCCGGCTTCATCAGCCGGCCCTTGGTGACGAGCTGCAGTTCGAAGGGCGTGGCGCGATCGATCGGCAGCTTGCCGAGCGAGCCCGTGGTCACCTGCGCGTTCTGCGCCTCGATCGACTGGAGCACCGTCTCGGTCGAGAGGGCGAGCGCCTCCATCTTGGCCGGATCGAGCCAGATGCGCATGGCGTAGCGCATGTTCGAGAAGTTCAGGATGCGGCCCATGCCGGTGACCCGGCGCAGGGGCTTGATGACCTGGGTCTCGGCGTAGTTGGCCAGGAACAACTCGTCGAAGCCGGTGCCCTCGTCGGCGTAGAGCACGACGTTGCCGAGGCGCTGGCGCGACGATTTCTGGATCTCCAGCCCCTGCGCTCGCACCGCCTCCGGCAGCTTGGCCTCGGCGCGGCTCGACCGGGTCAGCACTTCCGCGGCGGCGGCGTCGAGGTTCGAGCCGACCTCGAAGGTGGCGTCGATCGAGACGCTGCCGTCGGTGGAGGAGGTCGACTGGATGTAGATGAGGTTGGGCGCGCCGTTGATCTCCTGCTCCAGCGGAATCGCGATCGACTCGTAGGCCTGCTGGGCGGAGGCGCCGGGATAGGTCGCCTGGATGTTGATGATCGGCGGCGCGATCTCGGGATACTGCGCCACCGGCAGGGTCAGCCCGGCGACGATGCCGATCACCGTGATGATGACCGAGATCACCCCCGCGAGGATCGGCCGGTCGACGAATCGGGCGAACATCCGAGGGGCCGGCTCCGAAGATTCAACGCTGCCGTGAAAGTCCCGCGTGCAACGTCTTGGGACTCCGCGTGTTCCCTTCGGTGCCCGCCGGGCGGGTTCGGGCGGGCACCCCCGTCCTGCTGTGGAGAATGGATCACGTGCGCGCCGGCGTCGGCTTCGTCATCACCGGCCTCGTCGTCGGGGCTCTCGGGATCGCCGGAGGGGCATGGTGGGGGATGGGCCATCCGATCCCCGGCTTCCTCGCCCATCACTTCAAGATGGCGAGCCGCGCCGAGACGAAGAAGGGCAACGAGGAGAAGCCGCTGGCGGTGCGGGTGGTGCGCGCCAGCCGCCAGGACGTACCGGTCGCCTTCGAATATACCGGCACGATCATCTCGCCTCGCGACGCGGAGCTGCAGGCCCGGGTGACCGGCTTCGTGGTGGAGCGCCCGTTCGAGCCCGGCGGCATGGTCAAGAAGGGGCAGGTGCTGTTCCGCATCGATGCGCGCCCGTTCGAGGTCGCCCTGAAATCCGCCGAGGCCCTGCGCGACCAGGCCAAGGCCACCCTCGCCTTCGCCCAGGCCGAGGTGAACCGCACCGAGCAGCTCGCGGACAAGGGCTTCGCCACCGAGCAGCGGGCGCAGCAGAACCAGTCCAACCTCGCCTCGGCCACCGCCAAGCTCGACGAGGCGGAGGCCGCCATCGCCCGTCAGCGGCTCAACCTCGAATACGCGGTGATCCGCGCGCCCTTCGACGGGCGCTCCAGCCTGTCGCTGACCAATGTCGGCGACATGGTGATCGAGAACCAGACCAAGCTCGTCTCCGTGGTCCAAGTGAACCCGATCGACGTGCAGATGGCCCTCTCCTCCGAGGATGCGGAGGCGGTGCAGGTCGCTCAAGGAGAGGGGCGGGTGAAGGTCCAGCTCCTCGACGCCCGGCGCGAGCCCGTGCGCGAGGCCACGATCTACCGGCTCGACAACCGCTTCGATCCCCGCACCGGCCGCCGCCTGATCCAGGCGTGGCTCGACAACGCGGACGAGCGCTACCTTCCCGGCCGCTTCGTGCGCGCCCGGATCGAGGTCGGGCGGCAGGAGCGCCTGCTGGTGCCGACGATCGCCCTCTCGGCTCAGCTCGACCAGCAGGTGGTCTGGACGGTGGACGAGGCCGGCACGGTGCACATGACCGCGATCGAGGTCGGCGACGTCTACGGCGACAACACCGCCGTGCTCAAAGGCCTCAAGCCGGGCACGCTGGTCGTGACCGACCATCTCCAGAGCCTGCGCCAGAACCTCAAGGTCGAGCCGCGCATCGGCGACGCGGTCAGCGCCGTGGGCGACACCCCCGCCCAGGGCGAGGCGCGGCACTGATCCTGAGATTCCGAAGGGATCATCCCTTCGGAGGGGTATCGGGGCAGCGCCCCGATCTCCCTTCGACCAGGGCTCCGCCCCGGACCCGCGAAGGAATCATCCCTTTCGAAGCCCCTGACTCAGGCCGCTCGCACCTGAGCGAGGAAGCCGCCGACCTCCGTGCGCAGGGCCGCGGCCTGACGGGCGAGGTCGCTTGCCGCGCCGAGCACTTGGTTCGAGCCGGCGCTGGCGTCGTCGGCGGTACGGGCGACGCCCGCCACGTCGTCCGAGGCGCGGCGCGCGCCTCCCGAGGTCTCGACGGTGGTGCGGGCGATCTCGGCGGTCGCCGCGCCCTGCTGCTCGACCGCGGCGGCGATGTCGCCCGAGATCCGCGACAGGTCGCGGATGGTGCGGGCGATGCCGGTGATGCCCGAGACCGAGGCGCCGGTGGCGGCCTCGATCTCCGCCATCCGCCCGGCGATCTCGTCGGTGGCCCGCGCCGTCTGGGCGGCGAGCCCCTTCACCTCGGCCGCGACGACGGCAAAGCCCCGGCCCGCCTCGCCGGCGCGGGCCGCCTCGATGGTGGCGTTGAGCGCGAGCAGGTTGGTCTGGCCGGCGATCTGCGAGATCAGGCCGACGATCTGGCCGATGCTGTTTGCGGCCGTGGCGAGGCGCTCGACCTCCCCGGCGGTGCGGGCCGCCTCCTCCTCGGCGGCGCTCGCCGCCAGCGCCGAGGAGCCGACCTGGGCGGAGATCTCGCGGATCGAGGCCGAGAGTTCCTCGGTCGCCGCGGCGATGCCGTCGGAGGAGCGCGCCGCCTGCGCCGAGGCCTGCGCGGCCGAGGCGCTGAGGGCGGAGGTGTCGCCCGCCGCCGTGCTCAGCGCCTGCGCGGCGCCCTCCAACTGCTGGGCTGCGGCCGAAACCGCCTCGACGATGCCGCCGACCCGGGCCTCGAAGCCGTCGGCCACCGCCATCATCGCCGCGTGGCGCCGGACGGCCTCCTCCTCGGCGCCGCGCTCCTGGGCGGCGCGGATGCGGGCGCGCTCGGCCACGCTGTCGCGGAAGGCCACCGCCGCGGCGGCGATGGCGCGCAGCTCGCCCGGACCCTTCACCGGGATCTCGACCTGCGTCTCCCCGCGCCCGATCGCGGTGAGCGCGCGGGCCATCCGGCTCAAGGGGCGCGCGATGGCCGAGCCGAGGCCGAAGGCCAGCGCCACCGAGAGCAGCAGGGTGGCGAGCGCCGCCCCGGCCCAGAGCCACACGGTGCGCTCGGCCTGCGACCGGGCCGCGCCCGCCTCCCGCGCCAGGGCGGCGGTCAGCTGGTCCTCGATCCCCTTCAGCCCGTCGATGCGCCCCGTGGCGAGCCGGAACCAGCCCTTGGCGTCGGTGAAGCCGGGCGTCTGTCCCGGCGCCGTGTCGAGGGCGAGGGCACGGATCCGGGCGACCTCGCGGGCGGATTCCGACGCGTTCGCGGAATCGAGCGCGGCGATCGCCTCCGCATGGCCCGTCTCGCGGAACAGCCCCTCGAAGGTCGTCTGATCCGCCGCCAGACCGGCGAGGCGGCGCAGGCCGGCGAGGTCGATCGCGCCCGCGGCGAACACGGCCGAGGCCGCCGCCCGCTCCTGGCCGGCGAACTCCTTGAGCGAGAGGAAGGCGGACAGGGCGGAGACGCGGGCGCCGATCGCCGGGTCGGCGGCGATCTGGGCCACCTCGCGCACGGTCCCGAGCGCGCCCGCGATGATGCCGGTATAGACAGCGAGGTTGGCCGGAACGCCGACTTCGAGCCGATCCACGGCGCCGCGATGGCGCTCGATCCCGGCGAGCCGCTCGCGCAAGGCCGCCGCCTTGCGCGCGAAATCCGCGTCGTCCCCCGCCCCGGCTTCGCGATCGGCGGCGTCTAGATCGGCGATCAGGGCGGCGCGCGCCGCATCCGTCAGCGTGCGCTGCGCGGCGAGTTCGGGAGCGAACTGGCTGCCCTTCGAGCCGAGATAGAGGCTGGAGGCGCCGCGCTCCTTCTGCGCCTCGTGGACGAAGGCGCCGATCCGCACCGAGAGGCCGACCCGTTCCTCCATCCGCGCCATCGCCCGGCCCTGTCCCGCCCGCTCCGTGACCGCCACCCCCGCGACGGCGCCGAAGGCGAGGCAGGGGATCAGGGCCACCGCGACGATGCGGGCGCGCAGGGACGACGGCAGCACCGCGGAGGGGAGGGAAACGGGCAGAGGCATGATGGAACGGTCCGTACCGAAAACGGCCGGAGCATGCGGCTCGAACGTAAACCCAAAATTGCCGCCAAGAAGAAATGCCTAATTTTTGCGCAATCAGGCTATAATTTCCGCTCAGATGGTCGTGTCGGGCGGACCGAGCGTTCCATGGTTGCCTGCGTGGTTAATCCCGCCCGGTCTCAATTAATCCGTTGCTCGATGACACCGCGCCAGCCCAGGCCACGATACGTTTCGTAGCCCGGTGTTTCGTGGAAGGCGACGAGATGTCCTTGTGAATCCCAGTAATGTCCCTGGGGCTGACCACCGGTGCGAAGCGGATAAGTCTCGGTCAGCACGCCCTCGTCCCGAGAGCAGGCGATCACGCGGTTTCGGGCATCCAAGAGCATGACACGGGTGCGGTCCTTCTCGCCGGCTCCCAGCCGGACCCCCTGGACGATGGCGCGGGCCTGGGGCCGCCAGTCGAAATGGATGGCCAGGACGCCGAGCGGGGCCCCGTCGGAGCGGCCGTCGGCGCGCACGCTCGCGCAGTAGGTCGCGACCTGCGCCCCGTCCAGGCGGGCCTCGGTCCGCACGTCGGCCGCCGTGAACGCGTCCCCGTTGCGAAGCGCTGCCGCTTCTCGGAACCAGGCTTCGGCGCCGACCTGCGACCCGATCGCGTCCGGATAGGCGTCGGGACGGCCATTGGCGATCACCCGGCCCTCGAGGTCGCACAGCCAGAGATCGAGGTAGACCGTGTAGGCCGACAGGATCACGCCGAGTCGCTCGGAGGCATGGGCCACGGCCGTCGGCGTCGGATCCAGGCCGCAGGCGACCACGGCGGCATCGGTGGCCCACCAGCGCACGTCGCAGGTGCGCTCGTAGAGGTTGCGGTCGATCAGCTCGACGGCATTCAGGGCGAGATCGACGCAGCGCGTCGCCCGCGCCTCGCTCGCGAGCCGTTCGACGGCTCCGGTCAGCTCGTCCACCCCCGTGCTGAGGCCGCGCCCGAGGGCCGCCGCCAGCGTCTCGACCTCGGTCGAGACCGTCCGGACCTCCTGGGCGACGACGGAGAACCCGGCGCCCTTCTCGCCGGCATGGGCCGCCTCGATCAGCGCATTCAGCGCCAGCAGCTTCATGCGGCTGGCGATCGACTGGATCGAGCCGAGATTGGACGAGGCATTGGATTTCAAGGTGTGCGCGGATGCGTTGACGACGTGGGCGAGTGTCAAGTTGCTCATACGAACCCCCGAGATCGATCCGTGCCGGCGCTTCCGAAACCGCACCCGATCGCGTGGATCGAGCGGTGTGTCGGGGTCTTTGGCTCGAAGCACATCCTTGCACCGAACCATCATGTGGTTCGAAGAATCATGCTCCTGCTTCGCTCGGCAGTGTCGATAAGATCGGGTTGTTTTATTAATACAAATCTAACTCAAGAGAAATCCTTATTGGGCTCGATTTGTGCTTTGGCTGCTTTTTAAGCTGCTTGGTTGATTCGTAGCGTGACTGCCGTGCCGATGAGCATGATCTCTCCAATATGATCAGGTTGCGGGCATTGGCTGCGGCATGAAGGTGCATCGGGATTCGTGGCACGGGATGTCGCACCCGGGTCTCGACATCGGTGGCCGGTGGCACATGTCCACGAAGAGTGGCACGCGGTCTTCAAGAGCAACCTGACGCCTGCCGATGCGCGGGGAGAGCACCATGTCCGCATCCGATGGAGCCGGAGGGGCCTTGTCGCCCGACGCGGCGGGTGGCCGCTTCGACCTCCACGCCATCGCGAAAAGCCTTCCCGCGCACGCATCGACCCTGCTGGTCGATACCTACCTGTCCGACCGCGCGGCGGCGAGCGTGCGGGTGTTCCGGGTCTACCGCCCGACCCCGCCGCACGACCACGAGACCTGCGACGAGGTGCTCGTCTGCCTGTCCGGCCGCGGGACGTTCTGGATCGGCGAAGCGGGACGCGAGGCGGAGTTCGGCCCCGGTCAGCTCCTGCTGTTCGACCGGCGCACCGTCCACGCCCTGCCGCAGATCCTGGAGGAGCCGCTGGTCTTCCTCTCCGTCGACACGCCGCGGCGCGAACCCACCGACATCGTCTTCGTGAACCCGGAGGACGGGACGCCCGCGACCTTCATGGCGCGCAATGCCGGGGATGGGGGAGCGTAGCCGCCCGATGATCCCCGGCCTCCTCGCCCTCGTCATCGCCGCCCTGTTCACGGGGGCCGCCCTCTACATTCTCGTCGCCGAACAGCCGGCGCGCCTGCTGATCCCCGAGCCCGCCCTGCTGGTGCAGTGGCGCCGGGCCTATCGCGGCGGCACCGCCATGCAGGGAAGCCTCGCGGTCGCCGGCTTCCTCTGCGCCGCGCTGGCGTGGTGGCTCACCGGGCGGACGGGCTTCCTGGTCGGAGGCTTCGTGCTCGTGGCGAACTGGCCCTACACGCTGATCGTGATCATGCCGGTCAACCGGCGGCTGGAGGCGCTCGAACCGCCCGCTGCGGGGCCGGAGATCCGCGCCCTGGTCGCGCGCTGGGGGCGCCTGCATGCGGGCCGCTTCGGGCTCGGGGGCGCGGCGACGCTGATCCTGCTCGGGACGCTCGCAAGCTTGACCGTTGTTTGAGCGTTGCCTGAACGTTTCGGGCCGGCATTGCCGTCGTACCCGTTCCGTTCTAGTGGTTTCGGGCCGCCCGGAACCCATCTTCCGTCCCCGGAACCTGTCTTGCGCGCGCGGCATATCCGTTGCCCGTCCGAACACAGAGGGCGCCGCATCGGTTCGCCCGGATCGTCGCAGAGAACTTGTCGTCCATGGCCAAAGCCAAAGCCCGCAAAGCCGAGACCGCGGCCGCAACCGAGGAACAGACCGACGCACGGCTCTCCGCCCTGTTCGATGCCGCCGGTTCGGCCCCGCGCGACACCCGCGTCATCTCGGTGCGCGGCGCCCGCGAGCACAATCTCAAGAACGTCGATCTGACGATTCCCCGCGACAAGTTCGTGGTGTTCACCGGCCTGTCGGGTTCGGGCAAGTCGTCGCTGGCCTTCGACACGATCTACGCGGAAGGGCAACGCCGCTACGTCGAGTCGCTCTCGGCCTATGCCCGCCAGTTCCTGGAGATGATGTCGAAGCCCGATGTCGATCAGATCGACGGGCTCTCGCCGGCGATCTCCATCGAGCAGAAGACCACCTCGAAGAATCCGCGCTCCACCGTCGGCACCGTCACGGAGATCTACGACTACATGCGCCTCCTGTGGGCGCGGGTCGGCATCCCCTACTCGCCCGCCACCGGTGAGCCGATCGAGAGCCAGACCGTCAGCCAGATGGTCGACCGGGTGCTGGAACTGCCCGAGAAGACGCGGCTCTACCTGCTCGCGCCCGTGGTGCGCGGGCGCAAGGGCGAGTACCGCAAGGAAATCGCCGAGTTCCAGAAGAAGGGCTTTCAGCGCCTTCGCATCGACGGCGAGTACTATCCGATCGACGACGTGCCGAAGCTCGACAAGAAGCTCAAGCACGACATCGACGTGGTGGTGGACCGCATCGTCGTGCGCGACGACATCGCCAGCCGCCTCGCCGACTCCTTCGAGACCGCGCTCGATCTCGCCGACGGCATCGCCGACATCGAGTTCGCCGATGCGCCGGAAGGCGAAACCCCGAAAAAGATCACGTTCTCGTCGCGCTTCGCCTGTCCCGTCTCCGGCTTCACGATTCCCGAGATCGAGCCGCGGCTGTTCTCGTTCAACAACCCCTTCGGCGCCTGCCCGACCTGCGGCGGCATCGGCCACGAGATGCGGATCGACCCCGAACTCGTGATCTCCGACCCCGCGCTGACCCTGAAGCGCGGCGCGGTCGCTCCCTGGGCCAAATCGACCTCGCCCTATTACGACCAGACGCTCGACGCGCTCGCCAGGCATTTCGGCTTCAAGACCAGCGTGGCGTGGTCGGCGCTCCCCGCGAGCGCCCGCGACGTGATCCTGTTCGGCACGGGCAAGGAATCGGTGCGCTTCGACTACAACGACGGCCTGCGCTCCTACTCGGTCAACAAGCCGTTCGAGGGCGTGATCCCGAACCTGGAGCGGCGCTACAAGGAGACCGAGAGCGACGCCTCGCGCGAGGAGATCGGCCGCTTCATGAGCGCGACGCCGTGTGCCGCCTGCGGCGGCAAGCGGCTCAAGCCCGAGGCGCTCGCGGTCAAGATCGACCGGCAGGACATCGGCGACGTCACCGCTTTGTCGGTGCGCGAGGCCCATCGCTGGTTCTCCGAGATCTCGGCAAAGCTCACCGACAAGCAGAACGAGATCGCCGTCCGCATCCTCAAGGAAATCCGCGACCGGCTGACCTTCCTCGTCGATGTCGGGCTCGAATACCTGACGCTCGCCCGCGGCTCGGGCTCGCTCTCGGGCGGCGAGAGCCAGCGGATCCGGCTCGCCTCGCAGATCGGCTCGGGGCTCACGGGCGTGCTCTACGTCCTCGACGAGCCCTCGATCGGCCTGCACCAGCGCGACAACGAGCGCCTGCTCGGCACCCTCAAGCGCCTGCGCGACCTCGGCAACTCGGTGATCGTGGTCGAGCACGACGAGGACGCGATCCTCCAGGCCGACTACGTGGTCGATGTCGGGCCGGGCGCGGGCATCCACGGCGGCGAGATCGTCGCCCAGGGCACGCCGGAAGAGCTCCTGAAGGATCCGGCCTCGCTCACCGCGAAGTACCTGACCGGCGAACTCTCGGTGCATACGCCCAAGGCCCGGCGCAAGCCCGGCCGCGGGATGCTGCGGCTGGTGGGCGCGCGCGGCAACAACCTGAAGAACGTGACCGCCGAGATTCCGCTCGGCACCTTCACCTGCATCACCGGCGTCTCCGGCGGCGGCAAGTCCACGCTGGTGATCGACACGCTCTACAAGGCGGCGGCCAAGCGCCTGAACGGCGCCCTGGAGCACCCGGCGCCGTTCGAGCGGATCGACGGGCTGGAGCATCTCGACAAGGTCATCGACATCGACCAGTCGCCGATCGGCCGCACCCCGCGCTCGAACCCGGCGACCTATACCGGCGCCTTCACCCCGATCCGCGACTGGTTCGCCGGCCTGCCCGAGGCCAAGGCCCGCGGCTATCAGGCGGGCCGCTTCTCCTTCAACGTGAAGGGCGGGCGCTGCGAGGCCTGCTCGGGCGACGGCGTCATCAAGATCGAGATGCACTTCCTGCCCGACGTCTACGTCACCTGCGACGTGTGCAAGGGCAAGCGCTACGACCGCGAGACGCTGGAGGTGCGCTACCGCAACAAGTCCATCGCCGACGTGCTCGACATGACGGTGGAGGAGGCGGCGGATCTGTTCAAGGCCGTCCCGTCCATTCGCGAAAAGATGGAGACGCTGGCCCGGGTCGGCCTGCACTACGTCCGCGTCGGCCAGCAGGCGACCACGCTCTCGGGCGGCGAGGCGCAGCGGGTGAAGCTCTCGAAGGAGCTGTCGAAGCGGGCCACGGGGCGTACCCTCTACATCCTCGACGAGCCGACCACCGGCCTGCACTTCCACGACGTCGCCAAGCTGATGGAGGTGCTCCACGAGCTGGTCGAGCAGGGCAACACCGTCGTGGTGATCGAGCACAACCTGGAGGTCATCAAGACCGCCGACTGGGTGATCGACATGGGCCCCGAGGGCGGCGACGGCGGCGGCCGCGTCGTGGCGCAGGGCACGCCGGAGGAGATCGCCGCGAGCACGGCGAGCCATACCGGCCGCTTCCTGCGCGAGGTGCTGGCGCGGCGCCCCGCCGGCAAACCGCCCAAGCCGGGGGCCGGCAAGGCTGCGGACAAGGCCGCGGACAAGGCACCCTCGAAGGCCGCACCGCGCCGCCGCGGGGCGGCCGCGGGTCGCCAGGCCGCCGAGTAGGGGCCGGCTCCGGGGCCGGTTCGGCGGGGCGCGCAACCTGGCGGCAGCCGGGTCGTCCCCGCCCCGGAAACGGGCCGGAGCGACGATTCGGCCGGCTGCGCCGCTCCGGTCGTCCCGCCCGTGGGCCGGTCCACGCCGGCGAGGGGCGGATCCCTCGTTCGCACTTGCGCAATCGCCCGGACCGTCCTGCCGAAGCATCCCGGCCGGGAGACGCGTCCAATGGCTTGATGGCAATGTACTATTTCGCTTGAATGCCGCCCTGCACCGTCGCCGGGCCAAGATCGACTGCATTAACGGATCGTTAAGAACCCTGTTGCTCCGCAGCGAAAATGCGGCTTTTGCGCAACGGTAGGGTCCGAACTGCCGAGATTGGAGGCAATCCCCTGTCTTTCGCAGCCGGTCTGTAGAATAGTTCCCGACGTCGAGACTTGAGGTGCGGCCGTAAGGGGGCCCCGGCATCACACCAGCCATCCCACTCTGGGGAGAGAGGGAGGCCAGAGGGGTGCGGGCGCTACGGGGCGGACGCCTGAAATCCTTGGGAAGGAACGAGAAAAATGATGAAGAACTGGCTCGCCGCAGGCGCGATCGCGCTCACGGCCGGAATGACGACGACCGTCGCCCAGGCGCAGACGACCACGGTTCCCGGTGAGCAGGTCGGTCTGGCCGTTGGCGCGCCGCTCCCCGAGGGCATCTACGCGATCAACACCTTCACCTACCGCAGCCCGGATGGCCCGAACGCGACCGCGGTCGACACCGCCGTCAACATTCCGATCCTGGTGTGGGCGACCCCCTACGTGCCGTTCGGCGGCCGGCTCGAGTTCGTCGTGGCCCCCCCGACCGTGTTCACCTTCAGCCGCGCCGCGGGCGGCCGTGACACCTCGATCAACGTCGGCACCTTCGTCGGCGCGATCTGGGCGTTCGACCTCGGCGGCAACATCGGCGTCAGCCTGCTCGGCGGTTCGTACCTCAACGAGCTCAACGCCGGTCGCGGCGGCGGCCTGAACATCCTGGCCTCCAACACCTACCGTGTCGGCGGCGCGATCAGCTACACCGGCGACGGCTGGAACCTGACCGCCAACCTGACCTACAACTTCTACGACTCGCCCAGCCGCTTCGACGGCCGCAACGGCATCCCCGGCTTCTTCGGCCCGGTGCAGATCTCGGACGCGTTCAACCTCGACCTGACCGCGACCAAGAAGTTCGGCAAGTTCGAGATCGGCGCGATCGGCTACGGCACGGTCAACCTCGACCCGAACCTGCTCGCCTTCGTGAACGACCCGACCAGCCGCATCGGTCGCGGTGGCCGGTTCGCCCTCGGCGGCCTCATCGGCTACGACTTCGGACCGTTCTCGGTTCAGGCCTACGTCGCCCGCGACGTCGTGACCTCGGCCGGCGTCCGCGAGAGCACCGATGGCTGGTTCCGCATCATCGCTCCGCTCTACACCCCGGTGGCTGCGGCCGCTCCGGCCCCGGCTCCGCTGGTTCGCAAGTACTGATCGCCACGCGATCGCTTCGGTCGGGGACGCGCGCAGCGTCCCCGGTCACAAGGGTGACGAAGCCGTCCAGCCGCAAGGCCGGGCGGCTTCGGCCGTTTCGGGACCGTGGCGCGGGACCGTGGCGCGGGCGCCTTTCGACGCGGCCCCGGGCGGGTGTCGGGGCGGCCGGCGCCGCCTTATCTTGTCGGAAGCGCCGCCCGGCCGGCCCCTCGCGAACGGGAGACGGACGCGTGGCGCCCACGGGCTCGCCGTCCCGGAGACCGGTCCTCGGGTGCGGTTCACGGATGGCGCGGGGCGCAGGGAAATCGAACATGTCCGCGCACGGCGAATTCAGGATCCCGGCCGCCCTGCAGCCGAAGGCCGGCGACTATTCCTACGATCTGGAGCGGGCGCTGACCTCGGTCGTCTCGCTGTCCAGCCGGGTGCCGGCGGAGGCCTTCACCGCGGAGACGCTCGGCACCGAGCGGGCGGGCAACGGCGTCGTGATCCGCGAGGACGGGCTCGTGCTCACCATCGGCTACCTCGTGCTGGAGGCCGAGAGCGTCTGGCTCACCACCCATGACGGGCGCTCGGTGCCGGCCCACGTCGTCGGCTATGACGGGGAGACCGGCTTCGGCCTCGTCCAGGCGCTGGGCCGCCTCGACCTGCCGGCGCTGCGGCTCGGGCACTCGGACGCGCTGCAGGTCGGCGAGCGGGGCGTGATCGCCGGCGCCGGCGGGCGCTCGCACAGCCTCTCGGTCGAACTCGTCGCCCGGCAGGAATTCGCCGGCTACTGGGAATACGTCCTCGACGAGGCTCTGTTCACCGCTCCCTCCCACCCGCACTGGGGCGGCACCGCCCTGATCGGACCCGACGGCGCCCTGATCGGCATCGGCTCGCTGCAGCTTCAGCAGGGCGGTTCGGGCGCGGGCCGGGCGATCAACATGGTCGTGCCGATCGAGCTCCTGCCGCCGATCCTCGCCGATCTCGAAACCCGCGGCCGGGCCGACCGCCCGCCGCGTCCCTGGCTCGGCCTCTACGCCACGGAGACCGAGGACGGCGTCGTGGTGATGGGGATCGCCGACAAGGGCCCGGCGGAGGCCGCCGGCCTGCGCGCGGGCGACGTTCTGGCCGAGGTGGCGGGCGAGCCGGTGACCGACCTCGCGGGCTTCTTCCGGCAGGTCTGGGCCCTCGGCCCGGCGGGGGTGCGGGTGCCGCTCACGGTCAACCGGGACGGGCGCCTGACACGGCTCGCGCTGACCTCGGTGGACCGCGACCGCTTCCTGATCGGGCCGAAGCTGCACTGACGGCCGGCGCCTGCCGCCGACGCGTGTCGCCGATGCGTGCGCGAGGGGGATCACACGATGAGGAAGTCCGTGTGGTCGAGGGTGGCGTGGTTGTCGAGCACGGCGATCAGGACGGCTTCCTTTCGGCCGCTGCCGTCGGCGTCGTAGAACAGCTCGCCCGTCTTCTGCTTGTAGAGGATGCGGTCGTCGGCATCCGTCTTCGCCGCCTGGGCCGCCTTGGCCGGGCCGAGGATCTTGAACTGCCCCGGCGCCAGCACGCCGATGTCGAGGCGCGAGAAGACCGCGTGGTCGAGTTGAAACACGTCGTCCGACGACGCGAAGTCGCTGACGTGATCGACATTGCCGCGGCCGGGCCGGGTGTCGAACACGAAGGTGTCGGCGCCTGATCCCCCCGTGAGCCGATCGTCGCCGAGCCCGCCCGCGAGGCGGTCGTCGCCGCCGCCGCCGTCGAGCCGGTTGTCGCCGGCATTGCCGACGAGCGTCTGGCCGAAGGCGTTGCCGGTCAGCGACAGGGGCGCCCAGCCGGTGCCGCCGGCCCCCTTGGCGAGCTGCAGGATCTCGATCTCCTGGCCGTCGGCGAGCCGGTAGCTGCTCGTCGCCACGATCCGGTCGGTGCCGTGCCCCGTCCCCTCGAACACGCGGTCGCCGGGCGTATCGACGAAGTAGGTGTCGTTGCCCGCCCCGCCGACGAGTTCGTCGCGCCCGGCCCCGCCGCGCAGGACGTCGTCGCCCGCGTCGCCGAACAGCCGGTCGGCCCCGGCGGTGCCGATGAGCGTGTCGTCGCCGGCAAAGCCGAGCACCGGGTTGCCGCTCCCGTCGGCTTCGAGCCGGTCGTCGCCCCGGCCGCCGACGATGTACGCGGTGCCCTCGTCCTTGTTGAGGAAGCCGTAATCGATCCCCGTCGCCTGGCTCGCTGCGGCGACGAGATTGCCGAAGGCCTCCGCCGGGGTGTCCGCGGCGGGGCGAAGGGCGAGATCCCCATAGAAGCGCGCATAGGCCTCAAGGCCGAAATCCTCGTAGACTTGGTAGAGCAGCGAGGCGGCGAGGTCCGCAGGCCCCCAGCCGTTGCCGTTCGGAACGCCGGTCGCCGCGCCGAGCGTGTTGGCGAGCGTGGTGCCCGCCTCCCCGAAGAAGGTCTGCGCCAAGTCTTCGAGGATGGATTGCTTGAATTCGCCGAAGGGCAGCGCGCCGAATGCGCTGCCGGGAATCCCGGCCTCCTCCATGGAGACGAAGCGGTTGACGATCGCGAACCCGGTGACGAAGGCATCCACCGTCCCCAGTTGCGGGCCGTAGAACCAGAAGTTCCGTCCGAGTTCGTAGAAGACCGTCTGATCGAAGGTGCCGTCGGCGGCCGCACCGGCGTAGAGCTGATCGAAGGCGGCGGTGGTGAGCTCGATGCCGGAGGCGCCGAGATAGCCGATCGCGTTCGCCGCGCCGCCGAGCGCCGTGGGTACCTCGGCGATGGTGAGCAGGCCGTTATAGAGCTTGTATGGGGCCGGAGCCTGCCCGGTGAGGCCGAGATAGACGTCGTAGGCGGCGTCGATCCGGTTGAGGATGTCCTCCATCACATCGCCGTCGAGGTCGTTGGCCGATGTCAGGAGGGCGACGCGCTGGCCCTGCCACGGATAGAGCGAGACGAGATAGCCGTCGGCGACGAAGTAGGGGAGCGCTCCGTCGGGACTGATCGCCATGGCCGCCCTCCTCCGCTTGGTCTCGCGCCTGTTCGGTTGGGAACGAAGGCGGCGAGGGTAGCGCGGGCGGGCGCGTCCGGGATCGGCGGCGATGGGGCACCTGCCGGCAATTGCGGCTTAAGTCTTCCGAAGTGGTTCGGCCCGTTCGCGGGGCGCCGGCCTGATCCGGCCCGGGGGCCTGGGCCGGCTTCGAGCGATGTTCAAGCGCCTCCGCCGCGACAGCGGACACCCTGCGCGACGGCGCGCCACCCTCTCGGGAGTGTCGGGAAGCCCGGGCCGATCGACGGCTTTTGCCTTGAGCCCGCCGACCGATCCAAGAGGGTAGTGTGAGCGGCGCATCCCGATGAGGGGACGAACAGAGCTCAAGAAATATAACACATGTTTATAAGATCAGCGTCCTGAATCCGTCGTCGCCTCAGTGGAGCTTGCAAGGAGAGCGTCCGGAGGTTCGAAACATCCGGGATCGGCGGGAATAATGCGCAAGATTTGCGGGTCTTTAACGTTCGATATTTTATCGAGTGTCGTCTTTTTCTGCGAGCCGATCCGACGACATGCCGAGCCTGCAACGCATCAGCACCCGATTGCCCGCGGCCACGATCGGCCTCGCGCTGCTCAGCGCGACAGCGATGGGAGCCTTGAGCTGGTCATCGGCCAAGTCGGGCCTCGTCGAGGCCGCGGGCGAGCGCCTGCAACTGGCCGCCGAGGCGCGGCGCGACGCGATCGAACTCGTCGCCGACCGGATGCTGGCCGACTTCCTGTCGGTCGCCGGGCACCCGCAGGTCGCCTCGAACGCCCCCGACCTGATCGAGACGCTCGATCCCGCCAAGCCCGATTACGCCGCCGTCACCACCGCCCTGCGCGATCTGGCGACGCCCGAGGCGCGCCTCGCTTTCGAAGCGCCCAGCACGATGTATGGCCGCCGCCACGGCAAGGTGCAGGAGGTGGCCCGCCGCCTCATCGCCGATCCGGGCTACGGCGACCTTATCGTCGTCGATGAGCAGGGCCGCATCGCCTACACCACCACCAAGGGCGCGGATTTCGCCCAGTCCCTCGACGATCCGGCGCTCGCCGGCAGCGGCCTCGCCCGCCTCGTCGCGCGGCTGAAGGCGCAGGATTCGGACGCGCCCGTGTTCGAGGATTTCGCCGCCTATCCCGTGGGTGAGGGCCCCTCCGCCTTCATCGGCCGGGTGATCACCAAGCGGGCGAACGTCGCCATGGGCACAGGGCAGGCGGCGGAGCGGTTCGGCTTCATCGCGCTGCGCGTGACGCCCGCCCTGTTCGACCGGACCCTGGCCAAGCGCGTGGGCCTCGGCGAGACCGGGCAGGTCGTGGCGGCGGGCGCCGACGGGCGCCTGCGCTCCAACCCGCCCCTGAACCAAGCGGTGCGGGCCGGCACCGCGCTCGCCGAGATCGGCATCCCGGCCGAGCGGACCCGGACGCGCGGCAGCTTCGCCTACGCGACGCCCGGGGGCGGCCACATGGCGGCGAGCGCGCCCGTCTCGGTGCTCGGCGCGCCCTGGGCGGTGATCGCCGAGCAGAGCGAGGCGGAGGCCGTGAGCGCGGCGAACGCCCTCTCGCGGACGCTGGCCCTGATCGGCCTGTGCGTGCTCGCCGGCACCGGGCTGGCCGGCCTGCTGCTCACCCGCTCCCTGGTCGTGCCGCTCGGCGCGCTGACCCGCGCGCTGCAGGCGCTGGCCGCCCGCCAGCCCCTGGCCGAGGTGCCGGGTCACCGCCGCCGCGACGAGATCGGCGACATCGCCCGCGCCGTGGTGACGATCCGCGACCTGTCGCTGGAGGAGGCGGCCCAGCAGCTCAAGACCACCGAGGCGGCACGGATGCGCGAGGAGCAGGAGCGACGCGTCCTCCTGCGCGACCTCGCCGACCGCTTCGAGCAATCGGTCGGCGCCATCGTGGCGCGGGTCTCGGAGGCGGTCGGCGGGCTCCAGGCCTCGTCGGGCCGGATGCGCCACTCGGTCGAGAGCACGGCCGCCCGCTCCACCAGCGTCGCGGGCGCTGCCCAGCAGACCGCCGGCAACGTCAACGCCGTGGCGGCGGCGGCCGAGGAACTCGGCGCCACCGTCGAGGAGATCGGTCGTCAGGTCGAGCAGGCCGCCGGCATGTCGGCGCAGGCGGTGGAGGCCGCGGGCCGCACCGAGACGACGATGGCCGCCCTCTCCGCGGCGGCCAACCGCATCGGCGACGTGGTCGGCCTCGTCTCGACCATCGCCGGCCAGACCAACCTTCTGGCGCTCAACGCCACGATCGAGGCGGCCCGCGCCGGCGAGGCCGGCCGCGGCTTCGCGGTCGTGGCGGCCGAGGTGAAGGAGCTGGCCTCCCAGACCGCCCGCGCCACCGAGGAGATCGGCCAGCAGGTCGGCGCGATCCAGGCCGCCGCCGGCGGCGTTTCCCAGGCGATTCAGGAGATCGCCGCGCAGATCCAGACCATGAGCGGGGTGACCACCAGCATCGCCACGGCGGTGGAGGAGCAGGGCGCCACGACCCAGGAGATCGTGCGCAGCATGGCCCAGGCCTCGACCGGCACCGGCGCGGTGACGGCGAGCATCGCCGCGGTGGCCGAGGAGGCGGACGATGCGGGCCGTGCGGCCGGCGCCGTCGCCGCGGCGGCGGACGCGCTCGCCGAGCAGTCCCACGCCCTGCAGGCGGAGATGGAGCAGTTCCTCTCCAACGTCCGGGCGGCCTGATCACCGATCCTCAACCCGAGGCGGTCGTCGGCCGCCTCGGGAAGTCCCCATGCGACGCCTCGGCCTACGCCGAGACCTGGCGCTGAGATCTGGCGCCGAGACTTGGCGCAGAGACTTGGCGCCGAGGCCCGCCCCGTGCGCTCACGCGCATTGATCGCGGGCCGGCGTGGTTCTATCCCGTCGCGATGACGAACCCGATCCATATCGTCGGCGGCGGTCTCGCCGGTTCCGAGGCCGCTTGGCAGATCGCCCAGGGCGGCCGCAGGGTCGTGCTGCACGAGATGCGGCCCCATCGCGGCACGGAGGCCCACCAGGGCGAGGGGCTGGCGGAACTCGTCTGCTCCAACTCCTTCCGCTCCGACGACGCCAACGGCAACGCCGTCGGCCTGCTGCATCAGGAGATGCGCAGCCTCAACTCCCTGATCATGCGCGCGGCCGATGCGAACCAAGTGCCCGCGGGCGGCGCGCTCGCCGTCGACCGCGAGGGGTTTTCGCAGGCCGTCACCGCGGCGCTCGAAGAGCACCCCAACGTCACCATCCTCCGCGAGGAGGTCGCGGGCCTGCCGCCCGAGACGTGGGGCTCGACCATCCTCGCCACCGGCCCCCTCACCTCTCCGGCTCTGGCCGAGGCCGTCGGGGCGCTGACGGGCCGGGACGCGCTCGCCTTCTTCGACGCCATCGCTCCAATCGTCCATCGCGACTCGATCGACATGGGCAAGGCGTGGTTCCAGTCCCGCTACGACAAGGCGGGCCCCGGCGGGACGGGAGCGGACTACCTCAACTGCCCGATGGACCGGGAGCAGTACGAGGCCTTCGTCGCCGCCCTGATCGCCGGCGAGAAGACGACGTTCAAGGAATGGGAGGCCACGACCCCCTATTTCGACGGCTGCCTGCCGATCGAGGTGATGGCCGAGCGCGGCCCCGAGACCCTGCGCCACGGGCCGATGAAGCCGGTCGGGCTCACCAACCCGCACAACCCGACGGTGAAGGCCTACGCCATCGTCCAGCTGCGCCAGGACAACGCGCTCGGCACCCTGTTCAACATGGTGGGCTTCCAGACCAAGCTGCGCCACGCCGAGCAGGTGCGCATCTTCCGCACGATCCCGGGGCTGGAGAACGCCGAGTTCGCCCGGCTCGGCGGCCTGCACCGCAACACCTATCTCGACAGCCCGCGCCTGCTCGACGCGACCCTGCGGCTGAGGGCGCGGCCGCAGCTCCGCTTCGCCGGCCAGATCACCGGCTGCGAGGGCTATGTCGAGAGCGCCGCGGTCGGGCTGATGGCCGGCCGCTATGCCCTGGCCGAGGCCGAGGGGACCACGCTCGCCCCCCTGCCCCCGACCACCGCGCTCGGTGCTCTGATCGGCCACATCACCGGCGGTCATCTCGAGGCGAGTGAGGATGCGGGGGCCAACGCGCCGCGCTCGTTCCAGCCGATGAACGTGAATTTCGGGCTGTTCCCGCCGCTCGAGCGGATGCCGCGCAACGAGACCGGCAAGCGCCTGCGCGGTCCCGAGAAGGCGGCGCTGAAGAAGCGCGCGCTGACCGACCGGGCGCGGGACGACCTCGCCGCCTGGATCGGGGGGACGGGCCTCCCGCACGCGGCGGAATAGAACGCGGCTGCGCCGGCTTCAGGGCGCTGCCCTGAACACCCGCCAAAGGGCCGTAAGGTCCTTTGGAATCCCGGGACCTCAGAACGGGCCGGGCTTCGACCAGACGGTGTGGTTGACCTGATCGATATAGGACAGGACGATCCGCACCACCTTGGTCGAGACCGCGCCGCCCTGGTAGTCCGGCACGGCGCCCGCGAAGCGGCGGCCCTCGCCGATGCCGTCGCGCACCGCCCGCACCGCCTCGACGAGCGAAGCCTTGCCGAGGGGCGCCACGATCAGCGTGCCGGCATCCATGCCCTCGGGCCGCTCATGCGCGTCGCGGAAGGTCACCGCCGGCAGGTCGAGCAACGCCGCCTCCTCGGCGATGGTGCCGCTGTCGGACAGGACGCAATGGGCGCTGGTCTGGAGCTTCACGTAGTCGATGAAGCCGAAGGGCGGCAGGAAGCGCACGCTGTCGGGCTGCGCGAGATCGCCGATCGCTTCCAGCCGGGCGCGGGTGCGCGGATGGGTCGAGACGACGATGGGCAGGCCGAAGGCCGCGTGCAGCCGGCCGAGCTCTTCGAGGAAGACCCGCAGCCGCGCCGGCGAATCGACGTTCTCCTCGCGATGCGCCGAGACGATGAAGAACCGGTCCGGTTCGAGGCCGAGCCGGGCCAGCACGTCGGAGGCCTCGATCTTCGGGCGGAACGCGGCCAGCACCTCTTCCATGTGCGAGCCGACCTTGAAGATGCGCTGCGCCGGCAGCCCCTCCGCCAGCAGGTAGCGGCGGGCATGCTCGGTCAGCACGAGGTTGACGTCGCTGAGGTGGTCGATGACCTTGCGGTTGATCTCCTCCGGCACCCGCGGGTCGAAACAGCGGTTGCCCGCCTCCATGTGGAAGATGGGGATCTTGCGCCGCTTGGCCGGGATCACCGCGAGCCCGGAATTGGTGTCGCCGTAGATCAGCACCGCGTCGGGCTGCTCCTGTTCGAGCACGGCGTCGGCGCGCTCGATCACGCGGGCGATCGTCGCCGCCGCGTTCGGCCCGGCCGCTTCGAGGAAGTGGTCGGGCTTACGGATGCCGAGGTCGTCGAAGAAGACCTGATTGAGTTCGTAGTCGTAGTTCTGGCCGGTATGGACGAGCACGTGGTTCGTCAGCCGATCGAGCGCCCGGATCACGAGCGACATCTTGACGAGTTCGGGCCGCGTCCCGACCAGGGTGAGAACTTTTCGCAATATGCTCGCCGCAGCGGCCCGCAAGGACTACGACGACCGCCGGCGCCGCCAAGCGCAGGGACAGGCCAAGGCGAAGGCTGAGGGCCGCTACAAGGGCCGTGTGGAGGACGTCGAGCGGAACAGAGGGATCGCGGCGATGCTCAGCAAGGGCCTGTCGTGGTCGCAGATCCAGGCTGCCACCGGCTGCAGCCGTGCCACCGTCGCCAAGATAGCGAAGCGGGCGGGTTAGTTGCCGTGCCTACCCGGTGCTGACCTGGGCGGCTAAGCCGCGAGTGCCGCAGGATCGGCAACTCGAAAAGACTATGTTCTTCAATGAGACGAATGGCGCGCCCGAAAGGATTCGAACCTCTGACCCCCAGATTCGTAGTCTGGTGCTCTATCCAGCTGAGCTACGGGCGCCTTTTTTATCGTTTCGTCGCCTTTGTGAGGCGTTTCTCTTCTTTCTTGGTCGGAGTGGCAGGATTTGAACCTGCGACCCCCACGTCCCGAACGTGGTGCGCTACCAGACTGCGCTACACTCCGATGCCGCCCCCCGAGGGCCGGCGAGCGGGCTTATAGCCGGCACTTTTCGCGCTCGCAAGCGGGTCGGTGCGCTTCTGGGCGCTTCTTTCCGAAAACAGGGCCCATTTCATCCCTGCCGCCGCGGGAAACTGAGCGCTAAGTCATTGATCGGACATGCTATCCAAAAAACTTCGCTGTTCGAACAAGAAGGTCCCCGTCGCGGGAGCGCGGCAGGGGGGCGAGGACGCCCAGGTCCGATCCGATCCATCCGACCGGCTGTCCGGGGTGAGCTTCATCGCGCAAGACCTCATCCGGCGTGTGTCGGCTGTCGGGCTGCCGGGGCTTCGACGTTCGGTCCCTTGCCGGGCCGGGGATCGGCCGACCGGGGCCGCGGAAATGGTTCCGCGGAGGTCTCCGGGGAACGGATCCGGCGCCCGCGTGCGGACAAGTCATCCGCGCGTCATCCGCGAGCGCGCCCGCGAGGCCGGCCCACGCCTCCTGAGGGATCGCCCGGCGCATCCGACCGCACAGCCCACGATTGCGGAATGATTTTTCCAATAAGCGAAACAGTTTTTTCCTGCGCGAACTTTGGTATGCTCGCTGTGGTTATGAGCGGATGTGATAGACGGCAGGGAGGGTTGCGCGTGGTTTCCGTTCAGCGGTTGAGCGCGACGTCACGTACTGACTGGGTGGACCGCGCAAAGATGCCGCATCCTCAACTGCTGCGAGACATGGCTCTCTTTGTAGAAGTCGCTCGAAGGAAAAGCTTTAGTCAGGCAGCTGCCGCGCTCGGTATGCCGATTTCTTCCCTGTCGCGTCGGATTACTATGTTCGAATCGACAGTGGGCTTGCGGCTCCTCGACCGCACCACACGCAAGCTGGCGTTGACCTCCTACGGCGAGGCCTACCTCGCTCAGGTCTCCCGGCTCGTCGACGAGGCGCAGCGCACCTTCGACGACATGATGGCGGTGGCCAAGGGGCCGAGCGGCTTCCTCAAAATCGCCGCGCCGCCGGATTTCTGGGTTCTGCGCCACCTCTCGGGGGTGATCACGGAATTCTCCGCCCTCCACGAGCACATCCACGTCCACGTCGACCTGAAGCCCGCGCCCGTCGATCTGGTGAGCGACAACTACGATCTCGCCGTCGCCATCGAGGAGCCGCGGGAGACCTCGTTGATCGTGCGCAAGGTGGCCGAGGTCGAGAACGGCATCTTCGGGGCGCCCGCCTATCTGGCCGAGCGCGGGGCGCCGATGACGCCGTTCGATCTCGAGGCGCATCAGGTCATCGTGCCGATGCAGGGCACCTCCGCCACTTGGACGCTCACCCGCGGCAGCGAGACCGTCGCGACCACCGTGGGCGGCCCCCTCTCCTGCAACTCGCTGAGCCTCGCCCGGCGCTTCGCCGTGGCCGGCCAGGGATTGACCCGGGCCAATGTGATCAACGTCGACAACGACCTCACCACCGGCCGCCTCCAGCGCGTCCTGCCGGATTGGAGCCTGCCGGCGACGCCGGTCTACTTCGTCACGACCTCGCGGCTCCTGCCGGCCAAGGCCCGCAGCTTCATCGATTTCGCCACGAAGCGGCTCGCGGCCGTGCTCGCCAACGCCTCCGGCGATCCGCGCCGCGGTGCCCGCGCCGCCCGTCCGGTCGAACGGGCTTCCCTCGCCCCCTGAAGGCCGCCTGCAGGCCGCTCACGGCAAGGCCCAGCCGCCATCGCGTCCCGCGTGGGGGGCGGCGCACCCAGGGGTGGGCGTTCTCCGCAGGGGGGCGCCCCGAAACGCAAAGGGCGGCGCGATGGCGCCGCCCTTCCGCTCGAATTCGTGTCAGTTTCTTGGATGTCAGGCGTAGACGCTCGCCGGCGCCTGCGGGAACTTCTCGGCCAGGGCCCGGCGCAGCTTCTCCAGGGCCCGGTTCTCGATTTGGCGGACCCGCTCCTTCGAGATGCCGAGGCGGTGGCCCAGGGCTTCGAGGGTCGCCTGATCCTCCGCGAGCCGCCGCTCCCGCAGGATGCGCAGCTCGCGCTCGGAGAGCACCGTCAACGCCTGCCGCAGCCAGACCAGGCGCCGCTCGCCGTCGACCAGGGCGGAGACCGTCTCGTCGGGCAGGGCCGCGTTGTCGACGAGGAAGTCCATCCGCTCGGAGGAGGCCTCGCTCTCCTCCCCGACAGGCGCATTCAGCGACATGTCCGGGCCGGACAGGCGCGCATCCATCAGCGCCACGTCCTCGCGGGAGACGCCGATCGCGCTGGCGATCCGCCCGTGGATCTCGGAGCCGACCTGCTCCTCGGTGGATTGCATCAGCCGGGCGCGCAGGCGGCGCAGGTTGAAGAACAGCGCCTTCTGCGCCGAACTGGTTCCGCCGCGCACGATCGACCAGTTGCGCAGGATGTAGTCCTGGATCGAGGCGCGGATCCACCACGTGGCGTAGGTGGAGAAGCGGACATCCCGCTCCGGCTCGAAGCGGGCGGCGGCCTCCATCAGGCCGACATGGCCCTCCTGCACGAGGTCGGCCATCGGCAGGCCGTAATGGCGGAAGCGGCCGGCGAGCGCGATCACGAGGCGCATATGCGCGGAGATCAGGCGGTGCAGGGCGCGCTCGTCGCGCGCCTCCTTCCAGGCCACCGCCAGCCCACGCTCTTCTTCCCTCGCTAGGAACGGCGCCTCCATCGCTGTTCGAATGAACTGACGCCGCATCCCCGCGATCTCTGCCATCCCCGCCTCTCTCGTTCGAGCGTTCTTGGTTCGAGCGTTCCGGATCAGCCCTCTTCGAGCCTCTTGGCCGGCGACACGCCGGACGAGGCCGTGGGGGCAAGCCATCCGTGGCAGAGGCACAACACATCGGTGCGACGCTTGTTCCCTGCGGGCGCGTGGCGTCGGAGAGGAAATGATCAAGAGGGATGCGGGCGGCGCATGAAAAAAGGGCCCGGCGTGGCGCCGAGCCCTCTGGTTAACAAATGCGAGCCGTGCAGCGTCGCGATTCGCTGGGAAGGCGCCGCCTCAGGCGGCCTCCTCCTGCACGTCGTCGTCGCCCTCGGCGTCGGCTTCCGCCTCCGCGTCGGCCTTGGCGCGGCGCGGCGACTTGGCGAGGCTCTGCTCGATCAGTTTCAGCGCCTCGGTCTCGGTGATCCGGTTCACCGAGGAGATCTCGCGCACGACGCGGTCGAGGGCGGCCTCGTAGAGCTGGCGCTCGCTGTAGGACTGCTCGGGCTGGGCCTCGGAGCGGTAGAGGTCACGCACCACTTCGGTCACCGAGATCAGGTCGCCGGAATTGATCTTGGCCTCGTATTCCTGGGCGCGGCGCGACCACATCGTCCGCTTGATGCGGGCGCGGCCGGTCAGCACGTCGAGGGCCTTCTTGACGAGTTCGGGCTCGGCGAGCTTGCGCATGCCGACGCTGTTGGCCTTCGCGGTGGGCACGCGCAGGACCATCTTGTCCTTCTCGAACGAGACGACGAACAGCTCGAGCTTGTAGCCCGCGATCTCCTGCTCCTCGATCGCGGTGATCCGCCCGACGCCATGCGCCGGATACACGACCGCCTCGCCGGTCTTGAAGCCTTGGCGGCCTGCTGCCGTCGTCTTCTTGGCTGTGGTCATGCGGAATGAGCCTCCACTGTCATTCACGCGGGGGCGCGCATCCACGCCCGCACGTTCGTCACCTCCGGGGCGGGACACCCGGCGCCTGCCCTTGTCCGGCGGCGCGCCCTCAGGCGCGGGCCGGTTCCCAGGCTTTCGCGTTGCTCCCACCACACGAAGGAACGCGCCGGGAGCGAAATGCTTCCGGCGGTCGATCGCAGCCAACCTCTTTTCCAGAAAGATGGAACTCGCCTTGCGGGCGATGAAAGGAGGGGCGCATCGGGCGTGAGCGACGGCGAGCCCTCATGTAACACGAACGGGCCGGCGAATCAAAGGATTGCCGGCGCGCGAACGCGTCCCCGCATGGGAGGATCGAAGGTTTTGCACGGCTCGGAAAGAGCGTCGCCGAAGGGATCGGCGGATCTTTCGAGGGAGGCCGTGGCGCGTTCGGATATCCGCCCGGACGGCCCACCTGCGGCGAGAAGCCGCCGCGCTGCGCGGCGGCCCGTCGGCGGGCGCGTGGCGGCGGTCAGTCGCCGGAGCCGGGATTGGGCGAGAAATGCGCCTCCAGCTTGCCGCCGACCCCGTCCCACTGCTTGGCGTCGGCGGGGGCGTCCTTCTTCTGGGTGATGTTGGGCCAGGTCTTGGCGTAATCGGCGTTGAGCTTCAGCCAGCTCTCGAGGTTGCCCTCGGTGTCGGGCTTGATCGCCTCGGCGGGGCATTCCGGCTCGCACACGCCGCAATCGATGCATTCGTCGGGATGGATGACGAGCATGTTCTCGCCCTCGTAGAAGCAATCCACGGGGCACACCTCGACGCAGTCCATGTACTTGCACTTGATGCAGTTGTCGGTGACGACGTAGGTCATGGGCCGTTCGGTCCTTAGATCCGCTTGTCCTCGCGGGGTCGGGCGTGCCTCTCGACCGGCCCGCCACCCGCTCTCGGCGCGGATGCGATCCCCTGATGCGGCGGTGTCATGCGATCCGGGCGCCGCCGCCGCCCGATTTGGAAGCGCTCTAGCCCCTGGCCGAGGGGCTGACAAGCGCGCCCTTCCGCCCGCCCTCCCCTTCGTCGCCTCTGCGCGGCGCGGAGGACATTTCGGCAACGCCCCCCGCCCGGTCTTCGATCCCGCGCGAGCACGCCGCCCGGCGGGAATCCGAAGTCGATCCGGAGTGATTTAGGTCTGCGTAGTCTTAGTCGTTGGTTAATTTTACTGTCTTCGACAATTGAGCTTGTCCCATCGGCAACCTTGACCGCTATCTGTACGTCGAACGGCGTACGCTGCCCCGGTCCCGCACGGGACGCGCGGCGGCGCCGAAGCCCATTCGAAGTCGCGTCGCGTTCCGAGGTTGTTCCATGGCCACCCCCCTGCCCCGCTCGAGCCTGTTTCCGTCCCTCGCCGCCGCCGTCGCGGTGTTCGCCCTGGCCGCGCCCGCGCAGGCCGGAGGGGCTTGCGTCAGCGCCGAGTGCTATCGCCGCGTCGTGACGCCGCCGGTCTACGACACCGTCGCGGAGCGGGTGCTGGTCCAGCCGCCGCGCACCGTCTACCGCACGACGCCGCCGGTCTACGACACGGTGTCCGAGCGGGTGCTGGTCGCCCCCGGCGGGCGCCGCTGGGAGACGCGGGTCGACGCCTACGGCCAGCTCGTGGGCTGCTGGGTGACCACGCCGCCGCGCTACGCCGTGCAGACCCGCCGCGTGCTGGTGCGGGCGCCGGAAGCGATCCCCCATACCCTGCCGCCGGTCTACGCCACCACGCAGCGCCGGGTGCTGGTGCAGCCCGCCCGTGCCGCCTGGGTACCGGCCGCCGAGCCCAGCTTCGGCGGCCCCGGCTACGGTCCCCTCGGCGTCGGCTCGATCCCGGACGCCCTCGGCATCGCCGGCGCCTCCTCGGCCGATGTGGCGGTCGGCCTCGGCTTCTCGCAGGGCAGCATCTACGACGGCTACTGAGCGCTTCCCGGCGGACTTGATTCGAGGCGGGGCCGCCGTAGCTCCCCTCCCGGCGCGCGACGGGAGGAGCGGATCATGGCAACGTTCAGGGCCTGGGTGATCGAGAAGGGCGAGGCCGGCCAGAGTCTCGCCCTGCGCGACTTCGACGAGGCCGACCTGATGGACGGCGACGTCACCGTGCGGGTCAGCCATTCGGGCCTGAACTACAAGGACGGGCTCGCCATGACGGGGAAGATGCCGGTGGTGCGGCGCTTTCCCATGATCCCCGGCATCGACTTCGCCGGCACCGTCGAGGCCTCGGCCCATCCCGATTACAAGGCCGGCGACGCGGTGGTGCTCACCGGCTGGGGCGTCGGCGAGACTCATCTCGGCGGCCTGGCCGAGCGCGCCCGGGTGCGCGGCGACTGGCTGGTGCCCCTGCCCGACGGCCTGAGCCCGGCCGAGGCGATGGCGATCGGCACCGCGGGCTACACGGCGATGCTCTCGGTTCTCGCCCTGGAGCGGCACGGCCTCACCCCCGGCGACGGACCGGCCCTGGTCACGGGCGCCTCCGGCGGCGTCGGCTCGGTGGCGGTGGCACTGTTGAAGCGCGCCGGCTGGCACGTCATCGCCGCGACGGGGCGGAGCGGCGAGGCCGAGTACCTCAAGGGGCTCGGCGCCGCCGAGATCCTGGAGCGCGAGGCGCTCGCGGGCGAACCGCGCCCGCTGGCCAAGGAGCGCTGGGCCGCGGGCATCGACGCGGTCGGCGGCAAGGTGCTCGCCAACGCCCTCGCGATGACGAAGTCCGGCGGCGCCATCGCCGCCTGCGGCAATGCCGGCGGCATGGACCTGCCGAGTTCGGTCGCGCCCTTCATCCTGCGGGGCGTCTCGCTGCTAGGCATCAACAGCGTGACGACCCCGCAAGAGCCCCGGCGCGAGGCCTGGGCCCGGCTCGCCCGCGACCTCGACCGCGGCGGGCTCGCGGCGATGACGCGGACCGTCTCCCTGGACGAGGCCGGCGGCCTCGCGAAAACCCTGCTCGAAGGTCAGGTGCGGGGCCGCACCGTCGTGGTGATCGACGGAACCGCGCCCCAGGCTTGAATGTTGCCTATCTTATGAGCAGAGCATTCGTCCGCGAGCCGGAGGGCGGCGAGGCCTTCGAGGACCTCCCCGACCGTCCGATCTCTTCCCATCCCAACTACGTGACGCCCGAGGGGCTTGCGCGGATCGAGGCCGAGGTGGCGCGGCTGGAGGCTGAGCTGTCCGGCCTCTCGCCGCAGCAGGACAAGGCGGATCACGCCCGCCTCTCGCGCGACCTGCGCTACTGGAGCGCGCGGAAGAACTCGGCCGAGCTCGTCGAGGCGTTCGAGGGCGACACGGTGCGCTTCGGCGCGACAGTGACGGTGCTGCGCGAGGACGACACGCGCCAGACGTTTCGGATCGTCGGCGAGGACGAGGCCGATCCGGCGACCGGCTCGATCTCTTACGTGGCGCCCCTCGCCCGCGCGCTCACCGGCAAGGGCGTCGGCGACACCGTGACGGTGAACGACCACGAATTCGAGATCGCCGAGATCCGCTGAACGGAAGTCGGGGGTTTCGAAAGGGCAAGCCCTTTCGCGGGTCCAGGGCGGAGCCCTGGTTGAAGGAAGGCCGGGGTTCTACCCCGGCGCCCCGCCAAAGGGATGATCCCTTTGGAAGCCCGGACCTAATCAGGTGAACAGGCTCGACACGCTCGATTCCGTGGCCGTGCGCCCGATCGCCTCGCCGAGCAGCGGCGCGATCGAGATCACGCGGATGTTGCGGGCGAGCTTCACGGCTTGCGTCGGCAGGATCGAGTCGGTGATCACGAGTTCCTTCATCCGCGAGGCGGCGATGCGCGAGACCGCGCCGCCCGAGAGAACCCCGTGGGTGATGTAGGCCGACACGTCCTTGGCGCCGGCGTTGAGCAGCGCCTCGGCGGCGTTCACCAGGGTGCCGCCGGAATCGACGATGTCGTCCACGAGGATGCAGGACTGGCCCTCGACGTCGCCGATGATGTTCATCACCTCCGACTCGCCCGCCCGCTCGCGGCGCTTGTCGACGATGGCGAGCGAGGCGTCGATGCGCTTGGCGAGCGCACGGGCGCGCACCACGCCGCCGACGTCCGGCGAGACCACCATGCGCTCGCCCGGCGCGAGGCGCTCCTTGATGTCGCGCACCATCACGGGTGCGGCGAACAGGTTGTCGGTCGGGATGTCGAAGAAGCCCTGGATCTGGCCGGCATGGAGGTCGAGGGTCAACACGCGGTCGGCCCCGGCCTCGGTGATGAGGTTGGCGACCAGTTTGGCCGAGATCGGCGTGCGGCCCGAGGTGCGCCGGTCCTGCCTTGCATAGCCGAAATAGGGGATCACCGCCGTGATGCGCCGCGCCGAGGACCGACGCGCGGCGTCGATCATGATCAGCAGCTCCATCAGGTGGTCGTTGGCGGGAAACGAGGTCGACTGGACGATGAACACGTCCTCGCCGCGCACGTTTTCCTGCAGCTCGACGAAGATCTCCATGTCGGCGAAGCGCCGGACCATGCAGTTCGCCAGCGGCAATTCGAGGTAGCCGGCGATCGCTTCCGCGAGCGGGCGGCTCGCGTTGCCGGCGATAATCTTGATGGACGACGTCATGCCGGGCGTCTCTCGGCTCGCTCTTCAAGTCATTCGCGGGACGCTACGCGAAACGATTACGTCCGAGACCGCATCAGCATCCGGCCGCGCGGCTCATACCAGCGGGGCCGGGCCCTCACAATGGCTTCCGTCACAAGGGCTTCATGCCGGTGCCCCGCCCCAGCGCGATTACGGTTCGAGCAGGCGGTGCAGGTGGACGATGAAGTAGCGGGTCTGGGCGCTGTCGACGGTGGCCTGCGCCTTGGCGCGCCATGCGGTCTGGGCCGAGGCGTAGTCGGGGAAGATGCCGACGATGTCGAGATCCTTGATGTCCCGGAAGCGCACGCCCGAGACGTCCTCGAGTTCGCCGCCGAACACGAGGTGGAGCTTCTGGTCCGAGTCGATCGTCGTGGTCACGCGCCTCTCCTGCGGGATGCCGGGCCCGCCGCCGGTGAGGCACGAGCCGTGCCGCTCGGTCGCAGAGGCGGCGGGGCCGGTCAAGCCGCCGCGCGCGCAAGGAGGGGGTGCCGCGGGGGCGGGGCGCGCGTCAGAACAGCGACCCCTGCCGCGCCGCCGGCTCGGATACCGCCTCCGTAGGCGTCCGAGCCGGTTCGGGCGCCGCCCGGCGCGGGGCGCGCTTCGGGCGCGACGCCGGTGGCGGCGGGATCTCGGCCGGGCCCTCCTCGGTGCGCGCGAACACCGCGCCGTCGGCGAACTGGAGCTGGAGCCGCGCGGAGGCGGCGGCAGCGCCCGCGGTGCGCACCGGCAGGCCGTCGGCGTCGCGCACGAGCGCGTAGCCGCGGGCGAGCACGGCCTTGTAGCTGAGCGCCCCGAGCAGGCCGGCCTGCGCCCCGAGCCGGTCGCGGCGGCGCTCGATGATGCGGGCGATGGCGGTGCGCGGACGGTGGTCGATGCCGGCGAGCCGCGCCCGCGCCTCGGCCAAGGCGATCGCCGGCGAGCGCCGGGTCAGGCGGTCGGCGAGGCGGTTCAGGCGCTCGCGGGAATCGCGGGCATTGGCGGCGAGCGCGGGGCGCAACCGCGCGTCGGCGAGGTCGAGGCGCTGGCGCTTGGCCGCCAGGAAGGCGTCGGCGCCGGGGATCGCCCGCACCAGGGCGCGGAAATCCGCCCGCTCGCGCTCGATCCGCCGCAGCATCGTGCCGCCCTGCCGGGCGCCGAGATCGTGGATCTGGGCCAAAAGTTCGGCGCGCACCGGCACCGCCATCTCGGCCGCGCCCGTGGGGGTCGGCGCGCGGCGGTCGGAGGCGAAGTCGATCAGTGTCGTGTCGGTCTCGTGGCCGACCGCCGAGATCAGGGGAATGCCGGATTCGGCGGCGGCGCGCACCACCGCCTCCTCGTTGAAGGCCCACAGATCCTCGATCGAGCCGCCGCCGCGGGCGACGATCAGCACGTCCGGCCGCGGGATCGGGCCGTCGGGGATGAGCGCGTTGAAGCCCCGGATCGCCGCGGCGATCTCGTCTGCCGCCCCCTCCCCCTGGACCCGCACCGGCCAGACCAGCACGGGCCGGGGAAAGCGGTCCTCCAGCCGGTGGAGGATGTCGCGGATCACCGCGCCGGTGGGCGAGGTGACGACGCCGACCACCCGCGGCAGGAACGGGATCGGCCGCTTCCGCTCCGCCTCGAACAGGCCCTCCGCCGCGAGAAGGCGCTTGCGCTCCTCGAGCAGGGCCATCCAGGCGCCGATGCCGGCCGGCTCCATCGAGTCGATGACGATCTGGTACGAGGATTTTCCGGCAAATGTCGTGATCTTGCCGGTGGCGACGACCTCCAGCCCTTCCTTGGGCTTCTGGCGCAGGCGCCCGAGCACGCCCTTCCACACCACCGCGTCGATCTTCGCCGAGCCGTCCTTCAGCGAGAAATAGGCGTGGCCCGAGCCGTGCGGCCCGCGATAGCCGGAGATCTCGCCGCGCAGGCGCACATGGCCGAAGGCGTCTTCCAGGGTACGCTTGAGGGCGGCGGCGAGGTCGCCCACCGACCATTCGGGCGCGTTGGCCTGGAGCAGCGCCGAGGGCGCCGGCTCTCCCGGCGGCGGGGCGGCAGGGGCGGTCGCAGGACGTGGCGGGGGCACGAGCGGCATGCGCCGGACGCTAGGGAACGGGCCGGGGGAGGTAAAGGCCGGGCGGCCGATCGGTTGGGGAAGGGCGTGCGGGTGTGGCGCAGCAGCCGCGTTCCCCCTGCCGCTCCGGCGGCGCGCGCACGCGCGGCAAGAGTGCGCGGCAAGAGATGGGGTTCCGGCTGTAGCCCTAAGAACGGCGCCCGGTCTCGGGATGCCTCAGATCAGACGCGTGAGGATCAGCGCCGCCGTCACGGCCGGGGCGGCGGCGGCCACCATGGCCCAGGGCCAGACCGGCGCGAGGCGGGAGCGGCGGTTGTCGTTGGCGGCCCGGGGGGCCGAGCGGCGCTGGACCACGTAATCCGACAGCCGAACGATCGCGGCCTCGCGGCGCGGGCGGGGGGAAGAGGCGATCGAGTGGCGACAGATCGGCATGGCAATCAACAACAGGCAAGCCCCGCCACCCGTTCCGTCGCATTTGCGGGAAACATGCTGCGACGACGGCAGGCCCTGGACGATTCGTGCCGGCCCGCTCACCACAGCGAGAATTCCGTTGCGAAATCCGTGGTCCGCAGCGGGCATTTCGGGGCGGGGCAGGGCTCGACGGGCACGGTGGCGAGCCCCCCATCCGCCCCCGCCTCGAAACGCAGGCGCACCGGCCGGTCGTCCTCCTTGGCGTAGGCGAGGCGCACCTCGAAGCGCACCGCGTCGAAGCTCTTGCGGTCGGCGTAGACGATGACGTCGCGTGAGACGGATTCGCCCGGGTTGAGCTCGGAGGGCTCGCTCGGCAGTTCGGTCGCGCCCGAGAACAGCACCCCCTGGCGCAGGATCGGCGCGCCGCCGCTCTCGCGCTGGTAGTCGCGGGCGGCGTCGAGGCTCGCCGTGCCGGTGAGCGACGCGCGGAACGCGGCCTCCCGCGCCGCGTCGCCGCCGCCCGGCTCGGAGAAGCGGGTGCGGATGCCGATCACGGTATAGGTGAGCCCGAGCACGCGCACGCCCGCCTGCCCGACATTGGTGCGGGTCACGGTCGAGCGGATCGCCACCCGGTCGCCGCGCTCGCCGACCCGGGCGAGGTCGGTCTTCACCGAGACCGAGGGCGGGGCGAGCCCCGGCTTGATCCGCGCCTCGTAGACGAAGGTGTAGACGCCCCAGACCCCTGCCCCGAGGATCGCCAGCGTCTGCACCAGGGTGTTGGCGCCCTCCAGGCCGAGCCGGCGCCGCGCCTTTCGCGGTCCTTGAGAGTCCATGCCCTGGGTCGTCATGCGGCGGGGTCTCCCTTCGCGTCGTCCATCGCGTCGCCTCGGCAACGCGAAACGCCCTTCCCCCGGCCCGGATTTTTTGGGAAGGGGTCTCGTCATGACCGAGCCCTTCTCCATCCTGCTCATCGGCTCCGGCGGGCGCGAGCACGCGCTGGCCTGGGCCATCGCGAAGTCGCCGCTCTGCGCAAGGCTGTTCATCGCCCCCGGCAATCCGGGAACGGCGCAGCACGGCGAGAACCGGCCGGATCTCCCCGTCTCCGACCACGCGGCGGTCGCCGCCTTCTGCAAGGCGGAAAAGGTCGGGCTGGTGGTGGTGGGGCCGGAGGCGCCGCTGGTGGCCGGCCTCGTCGACGACCTTCAGGCCGCCGGCATCCCCGCCTTCGGCCCGACGAAGGCCGCCGCGCAGCTCGAAGGCTCGAAGGGCTTCACCAAGGATCTGTGCGCCGAGCGCGGGATTCCGACGGCCGCCTTCGCCCGCTTCACCGAACTCGAGCCGGCGCTGGCCTACCTGAGCGCCCGCGGCGCGCCGATCGTCGTCAAGGCCGACGGGCTCGCGGCGGGCAAGGGCGTGACGGTGGCCGAGACGCTGCCGGAGGCCGAGGCCGCCGTGCGGGCGATCCTCGACGGCAGCGAGGGCGGCGCCCTCGTCATCGAGGAATGCCTGTTCGGCGAGGAGGCGAGCTTCTTCGCGCTCTGCGACGGCACCCGCGCGGTTCCGATCGGCACGGCGCAGGACCACAAGCGCGTCCATGACGGCGACCGCGGCCCCAATACCGGGGGCATGGGCGCCTACTCGCCCGCCTCCATCGTCACGCCGGCGATCGCCGAGGCGGTGATGACCCGGATCATCGCGCCGACGCTCGAAGGCATGGCGGCGAAGGGCACGCCGTTCTCCGGCATCCTCTATGCCGGGCTGATGCTGACGAGCGAGGGCCCCAAGCTCATCGAGTACAACACCCGCTTCGGCGATCCCGAAGCGCAGGTGCTGATGCCGCGCCTCACCGGCGATCTCGTGCCGGCGCTGCTGGCGGCGGCCAAGGGCGATCTCTCGGGCGTCGACATCGGCTTCGATCCGCATCGGGCCGCGCTCACCGTGGTGATGGCGGCCCAGGGCTATCCCGGCGCGGTCAGGCGCGGCACGGAGATCCGCGGCGCCGAGGCAGCCGGCGCCGAGGGGATCGTGGTGTTCCAGGCCGGCACCCGCCGGGACGGCGAAAGGCTGCTCGCCGATGGCGGCCGGGTGCTCGCCGTCACGGCGCTCGGGGCCAGCGTGCGGGAGGCGAAGGACCGCGCCTACGCGGCGGTGCGGCGGATCGACTGGCCGGACGGGTTCTTCCGGACGGATATCGGCGGTCGGGAGGTGGCCCGCGAAGAGGCCGCCTCCGGCGACTGATGCCCGATTTCCTCGATCTCGCCTTCACCGCCGCCCGTGAGGCCGCGGCGCTCGGCGAGGTGCCGGTCGGCGCGGTGGTGGTGCGCGACGGCGCAGTCCTGGCGGTCGCGGGCAACCGGCCGCGGGCGCTGTCCGACCCCACGGCGCATGCCGAGATCCTGGCGATCCGCGCCGCCTGCGCCGCGCTGCGCGACGAGCGGCTCACTGGCTGCGACCTCTACGTGACGCTCGAACCCTGCCCGATGTGCGCGGGCGCCATCGCCTTCGCCCGCATCCGCCGGCTCTACTACGCCGCCTCCGACCCCAAGGGCGGCGGCGTCGAGCACGGTCCCCGGGTGTTCAACCAGCCGACCTGCCACCACGCACCGGAGGTCTATTCGGGCTTTCGCGAGGGCGAGGCGGCGGGGCTCCTCAGGGACTTCTTTTCGCAGCGGCGGGGGTGAGCCGGGAGGCGGCGTCGAACCGCGGCCGGGCGCGGCGCGTTCGGCCCACGTCTCACGCCTCGAGTCTCTCGGCTTACGCCCGCGACGCAGCATGGAGCCCGTCCCATGGTCCCGACCTACCAGCGCGCCCTGATCGTCGGGGCCGGCTCCGGCCTCAGCGCCTCGCTCGCGCGCCTGTTTTCGGCCGAGGGGCTGAAGGTCGGGCTCGCCGCGCGCAACGTCGAGAAGCTCGCGGATCTCGCCGCGGAGACCGGCGCCGTGGTGCATGCCTGCGACGCCACCGATCCGGGCGCGGTCGAGGCGCTGTTCCCCCGCCTCGAACCGGCGCTCGGCGGATCGCCGGACGTCGTGGTCTACAACGCCAGCGGCCGGCTGCGTGGCGCCACCGTCGATCTCGATCCGGAGGCGGTGGCCCGCGCGCTCGCGGTCTCGGCCTATGGCGGGTTCCTCGTCGCCCAGGCCGCCGCCCGGCGGATGCTGCCCCACCGCCACGGGGCGATCCTGTTCACCGGCGCCTCGGCGAGCGTGAAGGGGTTTTCGGGGTCCGCCCCCTTCGCCATGGGCAAGTTCGCCCTGCGCGGCCTCGCGCAGAGCCTCGCCCGCGAGCTTCAGCCCCAGGGCATCCACGTCGCCCATGTCGTGATCGACGGCGCCATCCGCTCCGCCGCCCGGCCCGACCCGGAGGGCCGGCCCGACGCCACCCTCGACCCGGACGCCATCGCGAAGGGCTACCTCGCCCTCCTGCGCCAGGACCGCAGCGCCTGGACCGACGAGATCGCCCTGCGGCCGTGGGTCGAGACGTTCTGATCGGGCATGCGCCGGAGGCGTTCGGTTCGGCCCCGACCCTCCTCATTCCGGGTCGCTGACAAGCGAACCCGGAAGCCACGACCGGCCTGACGCCAAATTGCACCGACGCATCACGGGTGGATCCCGGGTTCCGCCGAGCGGCCCCGGGATGACGAAGAGGCGAGGGTTCCGAAGGGATCGACCCGAGCAGGATGCGGCCTACGCTTCGAGGAAATCCCGCAGCGCCCGCAGCGTCGGCTCCGGCGCCTCCTCGGCCATGAAGTGGCCGGAGGCGATGGACACGCCCTCGGCCTTCGGCGCGAAGGTCCGCTGCCACGCCGCCAGCGCGGTCTCCGGCTTGTCCCGGTCGAGATAGGCCTCGCTCGCCAGCACCAGCACCGGCATCGCCAGGGTCCGGCCCGCGGCGAGGTCGTCGCGGTCGGCGGCGCGGTCCGGCCCGTTGGCGCCGCCCGCCCGGTAATCCTCGCAGAACGCGCGGATGCGCTCGGGCACGTTCCAGGCCTGACGGTAGAGGGTGAGGGCGCGGGCGTCGAAGGCGGCGAGGTCGTGGCCCGCGGTCCAGTCGCGCAGCAGCCCTTCGAAATAGCCGTCCGGGTCGCGGCGGATCATCGCCTCCGGCTCCGGGGCGGGGCGCGACAGGAACGGCCAGTGCGGGTTCGCCCCCGGATTCGCCTCGATCCGCGCCCACTGCACCTCGGTCGGCACGATGTCGAGCAGCGCGAGCCGCTCGATCCGGCCGGGTTCGTCCAGCGCCAGCCGGTAGCCGACCCGGGCGCCGCGGTCGTGGCCGGCGAGCGCGAAGCGGATATGGCCGAGCCGCTCCATCACCGCGACGATCTCCGCCCCGATCCGCCGCTTGGCGTAGGCGGTCCCGGCGGCGGTCTCGGCCGATCCCGAAGCGGGGGCCGCCGACCATCCGTAACCCTTCAGGTCGAGGGCGATCACCCGGTGCGTCCGGGCGAGCGTCGGCGCCAGCCGGTGCCACATGGCGTGGCTCTGCGGGAAGCCGTGCAGCAGGAGCAGCGGCGGCGCCTCCGCGGGGCCGCCGGCCCGGCCGAACCACCGCCCCGCCGGCCCTTCGATCCAGAGCGGCTCGAAGCCGGGAAACAGGTCGTCGCCCTCCGCCATCCGTCCCTCCGCCCGGTCCCACCGCCGCGCCGCCTGCATGCCCGCGGACAACGGCCCGGCGCGGCGAAGGCTCCGGCCCCCGCGCAGAGCGCGACCGCCGCCTTCCGGACCGGCCGGCGCAGGCTGTCGGGACGACGCGACAGAAAAGCCGGCGCCGCAGGACCGCGCTGGCGGCCGCCTCGAACGTTCGCCGACGGATGAAGCCGGCGGAAAGATCCGGTCTTCGGGCAGTCACGCGGCGGGCTCTGCGACCGGTACACTTGGCGGCGCAGATCTTGAGCAAACTGACGAAGTTATGAGCAAGACGAATTGTTTACACTTGCCGTGGGACAGTCCGGATGTCCTACGGGGAAGCCATGCCCTTGAACGATTTCGAAGCGTTGGCGCGAATCGCCTTCGATTGGCTCTGGGTCACCGATGCCGAGGATCGATTCAGCTACATCTCTCCGGGCGCCGAGCCGATGCTGGGCCGCCCGCCCACGAGCCTGATCGGCACCAAGCGATCGGCCATGATCTGCGAGGCGGCGGGCGCGAGCCTGGCCACCTATCGCGAGACGATCACCGCCCGCCGCCCGTTCCGTGAACTGACCTACGTCTACCGGCATCCCGACGGCACGCCGCGCTGGTTCGAGATCAGCGGGCGCCCGCATTTCTCGGCCGAGGGCACGTTCCTGGGCTACCAGGGGGTCGGCAGCGACGTCACCGAGCAGCACCGGACCCGCCTCGCCCTCGTCGAGGCGCATGCCGAACTCAGCGAGCAGAACCGGCGCTTCGACGCGGCGCTGGAGAACATGACCCACGGCCTGTGCATGTTCGATGCGGAGCAGCGGCTGCTGGTGTGGAACCGGCGCTACCTGGAGATCTTCGGCCTGCCCGAGGGCGCGCTCCATGTCGGCATGGGCCAGCGCGCCATCATCGAGGTGCTGGTGGCGCTCGGTCGCTACAAGCGCGGGCTGACCGTCGATGCGGTGAGCGAGGGCACCCGCACGTCGCTGACCGACGAGGGGCCGAAGGCGGTGCTGCGCGAACTCGCCGACGGGCGGGTCATCGCGGTGACCCACCGGCCCATGGCCGAGGGCGGCGGCTGGGTGGCGACCTTCGAGGACATCACCGAACGGCGGCGCAACGAGGCGCGCATCATCCACATGGCCCGCCACGATGGGCTTACCGACCTGCCCAACCGAACCCGCCTGCGCGAGATCGGGGCCGAGCGGGTCGAGGCGCTGCGGACGGGCGCGGACGGGCAGCTCGCCGTGCTCTGCCTCGACCTCGACCGGTTCAAGCCGGTCAACGACAGCTTCGGCCACGCGGTGGGCGATGCCCTGCTGCGGGCGGTGGCCGGGCGGCTGCGGGGGCATGTGCGCGGACACGACGTGGTCGCCCGGCTCGGCGGCGACGAGTTCGCGGTGCTCTCCCACGTCGAGGACGCGGCCGGGGCCATGGGGCTGGCCGAGCGCCTGATCGAGATCGTCGCCGCGCCCTACCGCCTCGACGGGATCACCGTCGAGATCGGGATGAGCGTCGGCATCGCTCTGGCAGGGGCCGAGGACGACCTCCCGCGGGACATCGAATGCCTCCTCAAGGAGGCCGACATCGCCCTCTACGAGGCCAAGACGGGCGGGCGCGGCACCGCCCGCCTGTTCGAGCCGCAGATGGACGCGACCCTGCGCGAGCGGCTCGGCCTCGAACGCGAACTGCGCGAGGCGCTGGCGCAGAGCCGCTTCGAACTGCACTACCAGCCCCTCGTGGATCTCTCCGACAACCGCATCACCGGCATGGAGGCGCTGGTGCGCTGGCGCCATCCCGAGCGCGGCCTCGTGAACCCGGCGGTGTTCATCCCGCTGGCGGAGGAGACCGGCCTGATCGTGCCGATCGGCGAGTGGGTGCTGAGCCAGGCCTGCCGCGACGCCGCCGCCTGGCCGGACGCGATCAGCGTGGCGGTCAACGTCTCGCCGCTGCAGCTGCGCAACCGCGGCTTCGTTCAGAGCGTGCTCGGCGCGCTGGCGACCAGCGGCCTCAAGGCGAGCCGGCTGGAACTGGAGATCACCGAGAGCGTGCTGCTCGACGACACCGAGGTGAACCTCGAGACGCTGCACAGCCTGCGCCGGCTCGGGGTGCGCATCTCCATGGACGATTTCGGCACCGGTTATTCCTCGATCAGCTATCTGCGCCGCTTCCCCTTCGACAAGATCAAGATCGACCGCTCCTTCGTGCCCGACTCCGCCGGGCAGTCGGATGCCGGCGCGATCATCCGCGCCATCGTCAGCCTCGGAGCGAGTCTCGGCATCACCACGCTGGTCGAGGGCGTCGAGACCGAGCCGCAGCTCGCCACCATCCGCGCGGAGGGGGCGCAGGAGGTGCAGGGCTACCTGTTCAGCCCGCCCCGGCCCGTCCACGAGATCGCGGTCCTGCTCGAAGCCGGGATCGCCTCCGGGGCCGGCAAGGCGGCCAATCCGGCGGAAATCCCGGCCCGGACGCTGGCGGCCTGAGGCGGCTTCGAAGTCTGCCCGGCCGGGAACGCCGGCGCGATTTTCGAGCGAGATCCTTGAGAGAGATCCTCGGCAGCGGTCCTGCGCGCGGGCCGGAGGCGCCTTCGGGCCGCCGCCGATCCGGAACGCTTGGCGTCCGGCGGCGGTTTTCAGCGCCATCGACGGAACGAATCCGGCAGCTTGGCAATTTTCCAAGCCAGGAAAGACTTCCGAAACACTGCAGGACCCCGTCGGACGACGGACGTCAGGAGGATACCATGATCGGCTGGGCTGTTACCTTTCTCGTCGTCGCCCTGATCGCCGCGCTGCTCGGCTTCGGCGGCATCGCCGGCACCGCCATGGAGGCGGCCAAGATCGTGTTCTTCGTCGCGATCGCGCTGTTCCTGATCTCGGCGGTGATGGGCGCGGTGCGCGGTCGTTCCCCGCGGTTGTGACGGCGCCGCTTCTCTCGAAGCGTGCCATGAAGGGCGGTCCCGCGCGGGACCGCCTTTTCCTTTTGTGCGGACCGCCGCTCTGGTAAGGGGCGCGGATGACCGACATTCCAGACCCCTCCCCGGCCGCGCCCGCGGACCAGACCGCGGATCAGCCCGCCGCGCCCGAGGGCGAGCGCATTGCCAAGGCCATTGCCCGCGCCGGCATCGCGTCCCGCCGCGATGCGGAGGCGATGATCGAGGCCGGCCGCGTCAGCCTCAACGGCAAGATCCTGACCTCGCCCGCAATCAACGTCACCGAATCCGACCGCATCGCGATCGACGGCGAGCCTCTGCCCGCCCGCGAGCGCACCCGGCTGTGGCTGCTGCACAAGCCGCGCGGCGTCGTCACCACCGCCCGCGACCCGGAAGGGCGCCAGACGGTGTTCGACGGGTTGCCCGACGACCTGCCGCGGGTCGTCGCCATCGGCCGGCTCGACATCAACACCGAGGGGCTCTTGCTCCTCACCAATGACGGCGGGCTCGCCAAGGTGATCGCCCATCCCGATACCGGCTGGCTGCGCCGCTACCGGGTGCGCGCCTTCGGCGACATCACCCAGGCCGATCTCGACCGGCTCAAGAAGGGCGTGACCGTCGACGGCATGGAGTACGGCCCCGTCGAGGCGACCCTCGACCGGGTGCAGGGCGACAACCTCTGGCTCACCCTCGGCCTGCGCGAGGGCAAGAACCGCGAGGTCAAGCGCATCCTCGAACATCTCGGCCTCTCGGTGAACCGGCTGATCCGGCTCTCGTTCGGGCCGTTCCAGCTCGGCGATCTCGAAGTCGGGCTGGTCGAGGAGATCCGCACCAAGGTGCTGAAGGAGCAGCTCGGTAAGAGCCTCGCCGAGCAGGCCGGCGTCGATTTCGAGAGCCCGGTGCGCGAGGCCATCGCCCCGTTCGGCAGTCCGAAGAAGGCGGCCCGCGCCGCGCAGAGCCCGCGAGCCGAGGCGCCCGCGGGGCGGGGCGGCCGTCAGGGCGCCCACGACGAGGGACGCTCGGAGCCCCGCCCGGGCGCCCGCGGCGGGACGGCGGGCCGTCCGCCGCGCGATCCCGCCCGTCCGGCCGCGCCGCGCGCCGGTGCGCGCCCGGCCCAGCGGGCGCCCTCGCCCACCGTGTGGCGGGCCGATGACGAGACCCGCCCCCGCGCCAGCAAGGTGCCGCGCCGCGGCACCGATCCGAAGACCGCCCGCGCGGCGGCGGCCGAGCGCGGCCGCGAGCGGGTCGGCGCGATCCAGGCGGCCGGCGAGCGCCGGGTGCTGGTCGAGCGGCTCCAGCCCACGCCGGAGACGCCCGCCCCCGAGCCGCACCGCCGGGTCCGCTTCCGCACCGAAGAGGAGCGCTCCGCGCGTCAAGAGCGGCCGGAGCGTCAGGAAAGACCGGAGCGTTCGCGCGAGGACCGGCCGCGCCGGGATGCGCCTGCGGGCGATGCCCGTCCCCGCCGTCGCGAGGCCGGAGAGGGCGCCGCCCCCGAGCGGCGCGGGCCGCCGCGCGAGCGCCGCTTCGAGGGTGAGGGCCGTCCCGAGGGCCGCCCGCCCCGCGAGCGCAGCGAAGGCCGGCCCCAGCGCGACCGCGGCGAGGGTGCCCCCCGCCGCGAGCGTTCCGCCGAGGCGGGGGCGCCCGAGCGCCGCGGCCCCCCGCGCGACCGGCCCCGCGCCGCCGAGGGCGAGCGCCCGGCGCGTCCCCCGCGCGGGGCCGACGCGCCCGAGCGCGGCGGTTTCCGCAAGGGGCCGGGGGGCGGCTCCGGCGGCAAGCCCGGCTTCAAGGGCGGTGCCCGCGACGGCGCCAGGGGTGATTTCAAGGGCGGCGCGAAGGGCGGCCCCCGGGGCGACTTCAAGCCCGGCGGTGGCGGCGGTGGCCGGCCCGGCGGGCGCCCGGGTGGACGTCCCGGCGGAAAGCCCGGTGGCGCGCCTGGGGGCCGTCCCGGCGGCAAGCCGGGGCCGCGGGGGGGCGGCCGTCCGCCCCGCGGCGGGGCCTGAGGCCTGACGCGTGCGGATCGTCGGCGGCGAATGGCGCGGGCGCAGGCTGATCGGGCCGAAGGCGGAGGGCATCCGCCCGACCTCCGACCGCCTGCGCGAGGCCCTGTTCAACGTGCTGGCCCACGCCTACGACGACGCGGCCGAGGAGGCGGTGGTGCTCGACCTGTTCGCGGGCACCGGCGCGCTGGGCTTCGAGGCGCTCTCCCGCGGCGCGGCCCGCGCGCTCTTCGTGGATGAGGGGCGCCAGGCCGGTCTGCTGATCCGGGAGGGGATCGCCGCGCTCGGCTGCGCGGCCCGCGCCCGGCTGATCCCGCGCGACGCGACCCGGCTCGGGCCGGCCCTGGATCAGCCGGCAACCCTCGTCTTCTGCGACCCGCCCTACGGTAAGAACCTCGCCCCCGCCGCGCTCACCGCGGCCGCTTCCGGCGGCTGGCTCGCGCCCGGCGCCCTCGTCCTCGTCGAGGAGGCCGCCGCGGCCGGCCCCGTCCTGCCGCCGGGGTTTTCGGAGCTGGAGCGGCGCGGCTACGGCGAGACCGCGGTGACGTTCGCGCGGTTCGCGGGGTGAGGGTAGCGGCTACCTCTGTAGGGCTTAGCCAGTAGAGCGCGTCGAGCGGCTCACTGTTGCCGATGCATGTCCCGTCCGCAAGCGCTCGCGCTCTGCATCGATCGCTGCGGCGCCTCGCCGAATACTGCGCCAGCCGAACCAAGCCGCTACCAGAGCGAAGAGCGGGGGGAAAAGTAGCCAGAGATGGTTCATACCCGTCATCTAAGCCCGTCGAGCATGGTTCTGCCCCAATTATGTAAGCCTACCGCGACCAAAGCCCAAACGATCATTGTGATGAGCGTCACCTGCCCTTCAGGCGGAGCGGATGAGAGCGGGAAGCTGAGGCCGATGATCGGCAGCAAAAATCCTCCACCGAAGAGCGCAATGGCGATGTTATTGGCCGCCGATGCGGTGAGCTTGGTCTTCTCGTTGTGGACGAGGATGTGACGCTTGAGAGCGTCCGTGTCCTCTGCCGGGGAAGGGGGCGAGCCCGATGTCATATGAACTCCGATTGATCTCGCCCTGCTCCCGGCTCTGAAGCCACCCAGTCGCAAAGAGAGTTTAGGCCGCGGTCTCCCAGCCAATCAACCCAGGGCTGTATGAATCGCTCGGCGACCGGCCAGCTCCGGACCCGGCTGAGAACCGTTCGAGGGTGGTCGATGGTCGCATCGCATGGCTCGCCGCGCCTTTGCGGGCCGCTGCCCTATCTCGCTCGGGCTACGCCCATCCGCGAGAAGGAGGCCCGCGTCCATGCCGCCTGCCCTGCCGCCCGTTCCCCCGCTCTCCCGCCGAATCCTGCTCCAGGGTGCCGCCGCCCTGGCCGGGGCAGGGCTCGCCCCGACGCTGCTGCGCCCGGCCCGCGCCGCGGAGGCCCTGATCACCCGGCCGATCCCCTCCTCCGGCGAGCGGCTGCCGGCCATGGGCATCGGCACCTCGCGCCGCTACGAGGTGGCGGTGACGCCTGAGGCGACCGCGCCCTTGCGCGAGGCGGTGGAGCGCTTCGTGGCGCTCGGCGGGCGGGTGATCGACACCGCCCCGAGCTACGGCACCGCCGAGGACGTCCTCGGCCTCATCCTCCAGGGTCTGCGCGAAAAGATCTTTCTCGCCACCAAGGTCGCGGCCCGCGGCCGCGAGGCCTCGGAGGCCGAGACCGCGCGCTCGTTCCAGCGCCTGCGCACGGACACGATCGACCTCATTGCCGTGCACAATCTGGTCGATACGGAGACCAACCTCGCCGTCCTGCGCGCCCTCAAGGACAAGGGCCGCATCCGCTACCTGGGCGTCACGGTCTGGCGCGACGAGCAGTTTCCCGATCTCGAGACGGTGATGAAGCGGGAGAAGCTCGATTTCGTGCAGGTGAACTACGCCCTCGACAGCCGGCTGGCGGCCGAGCGCGTCCTGCCGCTCGCCGCCGAGCGCGGCGTGGCGGTGATGGTCAACGTGCCCTTCGGCCGCGACCGCCTGTTCAAGGCCGTGAAGGACAAGCCCCTGCCTGATTTCGCAACTGAGTTCGGCTGCAGGAGTTGGGCGCAGTTCTTCCTCAAATACGTGCTCGCCAACGAGGCGGTGACCTGCCCGATCCCGGGCATGGCCAAGGCGAGTTACGTCGAGGACAACCTCGCCGCCGCGACCGGGCGGCTGCCGGACGCTGCCGAGCGGCGCAAGATGGAGGCCTTCATCGATGCGGTCTGATGCTTTTGTCACTTTCGCGCGGCGCGGGGCGCTAGCGGCCATTCTGTGCACGCTCGCCCTGCCCGCGCTCGCCCAATCCGAGAACAGCAAAAAAATCGGGATCGTCGGGGCCGGCAATATCGGCGGGACGCTCGGCCGGCTCTGGATCAAGGCGGGCTACGAGGTGTTCTTTTCGTCCCGGCATCCGGAGGAGCTGAAGCCGCTCGTGGACGAACTCGGCTCCAAGGCCCATGCGGGCACGCCGGCCGACGCCATCGCCTTCGGCAACGCCGTGCTGATCGCCGTGCCCTACAAGGCCTATCCGGAATTGGGGCGCGAGAACGCCGCCGGGCTCAAGAACAAGGTGGTGATCGATGCCGGCAATGCGGTGAAGGCCCGCGACGGCGCGGTCTACGACGAGGTCGAGCGCGACGGCATCGGCGCGACCTCCGCCAAGTATCTGGCCGGTGCCCGGGTGGTGCGCGCCTTCAACGCGGCGAACTACAAGGTCTTCCAGAAGAACGCCGGCCGGCCCGAGCCGCGCATGGCGGTGCCGATCGCCGGCAACGACCCGAAGGCGCTGGAGACCGCGCGGACCCTGGTCGCGGATGCCGGCTTCGATCCCGTGGTGGTCGGCGAACTGAAGGCGGCCGACACCTTCGCCATGGGCTCGCCCGGCTTCGGCCACGACCTCTCGGCACCGGAACTGAAGCAGAAGCTCGGGGTGAAGCCTTGAGCGAGGCCCCGGCCTCTTCGTCGATCTCGAACCGCCTCGCCCGCCTCATCGACGTGAGGCCGGGCGAGGGCCCGGCGCTCGCATGGTCCTGGGCCTACATCTTCGCGCTCTTGGCGAGCTACTACGTGCTGCGCCCGATCCGCGACCAGATGGGCGTGGCGGGCGGGCTCGAAAACCTGCCCTGGCTGTTCCTGGCGACGCTGGCCGGCATGCTGGCGCTGAACCTGCCCTTCGCGTGGCTGGTGAAGCGCCTGCCGCGGGCGCGCTTCGTGCCCCTCACCTACCGCTTCTTCATCCTCAACATCCTGATCTTTGCCGGCCTCATCGCCGTGGCCGAGGGCGAGACCGCGGTCTGGGTCGGCCGCGCCTTCTTCGTCTGGCTCTCGATCTTCAACCTGTTCGTGGTCTCGATCTTCTGGGCCACGGTGGTGGACGTGTTCTCGACCGACCAAGGCAAGCGCCTGTTCGGCTTCATCGCCGCGGGCGCCACGCTCGGCGCCATCTGCGGCTCGGCGGTGACGGCGACGCTGGCGCGCGACGTGCCGACCTGGGCGCTGCTGCTGACCGCCGCCGTCCTGCTGGAGGCGGCGGTCTTCGCCATGCGGGGGCTCGCCCGCCTGATCGGGCGGCTGCACGAGGTGCCGGAGGAATCGCGCGCGGGCGAGACCATCGGCGGCGACGTGCTCGCCGGCGTCCGCCGGACCTTCGCCTCGCCCTACCTGCTCAACATCGCAGGGTTTCTGGCGCTGTTCTCGGTCACCGCGACCTTCCTGTATTTCGAGCAGGCGGGGATCGCCAAGCGCAGCTTCCCCGACCGGGGGGCGCAGACCGCCTTCTTCGCCAGCGTCGATCTCGCGGTGAACGCCCTGACGCTCGGGGTGCAGCTCTTCCTCACCGGGCGCATCACCCGGTGGCTCGGGGTCGGCGTGACCCTGGCGCTGCTGCCGGCGGCGAGCATCGTCGGGTTCGCCGCGCTGGCGCTGTCGCCGAGCGTCGCCTCGGTGGTGGTCATCTACGTGCTGCGGCGTGCCGGCAACTTCGCCATCGCCCGGCCGGTGCGCGAGGTGCTGTTCACGGTGGTGCCGCGGGAGGACCGCTACAAGGCGAAAAGCTTCATCGACACGGTGGTCTACCGCCTCGGCGATCAGGTCGGCGCGTGGTCCTATACCGGGCTGTCCGCCCTCGGCTTCGGCGGCCACGCGGCGGCGGTCGTGGCGGTGCCGCTCTCGGCCGCCTGGCTCCTCAACGCGCTCTGGCTCGGGCGGGCCCAGGCGCGGCGGCAGGCGGTGGCGCAGCAGGACAGTTCAGCGTCGTTGTCACCCCGGACGGCCTGAGACGTCCTCTTCCCTCCTGGCTGTCATTCCGGGGCGCTGACAAGCGAACCCGGAATCCACGACGAGCCGCGCTATTGCCATGTGTCCCGCATCACGGGTGGATCCCGGGTTCCGCTTCGCGGCCCCGGGATGACGAGAGCCGATGGCACGGAAGCGATCATTCGGAGATCGCATGAGGCGCCTTGTTGGGAAGGTTATTGTAAGGTCAGACTCGTTTCGTCTCCGACGACGGCTGTCTGACTCGCCGGAGCCGGTGACGATGCGGCATCGCATCACGCCGAGTGTTTCCGTGTCCGATCGGACATAGAACAGAAACACGGGCCGTGCTGTCATCCCGCGCCCTCAAGTCTCCCCGCCTCTCCGGCCGGCTCACCGGGAATCCATGGGACTCGTCCAGTACGCCCTCAAGTTCCGCATCACGACCTACGTGCTGGCCGTGCTGATGATGCTCGGCGGGGCCGGCGCGATCGTCGTGACACCGAAGGACGTGCTGCCCGCCGTCGACATCCCCGTCGTCGTCGTGGTCTGGACCTATACCGGCCTGTCCGCGCCGGAGATGGAGAAGCGGATCACGACCTATTCCGAGTTCGGAATCTCCAACAACGTCAACAACATTGCCCGGATGGAATCGACGAGCCTGCAAGGCACGTCGGTGATGAAGATCTATTTCGACCAGAGCGTCAGCATCGATCTCGCCATCGCCCAGGTCGTCTCCTCCACGAACTCGATCCGCGCGCTGATGCCGCCGGGCGTGCAGCCGCCGGTGATCGTGCGCTTCTCCGCCTCCTCGGTGCCGGTGATCCAGCTCGCGCTGACCTCGGCCAAGGACAGCCTCAACAAGGTCTACGACTACGCCCAGTACCGCATCCGCCAGCGGCTGACCCAGGTGCCGGGCTCGACCCTGCCCTCCCCCTTCGGCGGCGCGCCGCGGCAGGTGATGGTCGATCTCGACCTGCACGCGCTCCAGGCGCTCGGGATGACGCCGCTCGAAGTCACCAACGCGGTGACCTCGCAGAACCTGACGATTCCCTCGGGGCTCGCCAAGATCGGCGAGCAGCAATACCCGGTGCAGATGAACGCGACGCCGGACGCGATCGCGGCCTTGAACGAGATCCCGATCAAGGTGGTCAACGGCCAGCCGGTGCTGGTGCGCGACGTGGCCTATGTCCGCGACGGCGGCCCGCCGCAGGTCAACGTGGTGCGCGCCGACGGCCAGGCCTCGGTGCTGATGCGGGTGCTCAAGAACGGCACCGCCTCGACGCTCGACGTCGTCAACAACGTCAAGGCGGCGCTGCCCGACATCCGCGCGGCGGCCCCCGAGGGCATGGAGATCAAGCCGCTCTTCGACCAGTCGGTCTTCGTCTCGAACGCGATCGAGGGCGTGTGGCACGAGGCCGTCATCGCCGCCTGCCTCACGGGTCTCACCATCCTGCTGTTCCTCGGCTCGTGGCGCTCGACCCTGATCGTGCTCGTCTCGATCCCGCTCTGCCTCATGACCTCGCTGGCGCTGCTCGCCGCGCTCGGTCACACCATCAACGTGATGACGTTGGGCGGTCTCGCGCTCGCCGTCGGCATCCTCGTCGACGACGTGACGGTGGCGATCGAGAACACATACCGCCTGTTCGAGGAGGGCAAGCCGTTCCGCAACGCCGTGGTCGAGGGCGCGGCGGGCATCGCCAAGCCGGCCCTGATCTCGACGCTGTCGATCTGCGCCGCCTTCGTCTCGGTCTTCGCGCTCACCGACACCCCGAAGTACCTGTTCACGCCGCAGGCGCTCGCGGTCGTGTTCGCGATGCTGACCTCCTACCTCCTCACCCGCACCCTGGTGCCGGTGCTGATCGACGTGCTGGTCGCCCGCGAATACCTCCAGCACCATGGCGGCGCGGAGGACGCGCCGCGCCGCGGCCGCGTCGAGCGGGCGCTCGGCTGGCTGCTCTCGCCGCTCTTCCGCTTGGCCGGCGCCTTCCGCCGCGGCTTCGAGGCGCGGTTCGAGCGGTTCCACCGCGGCTATGTCGGGCTGCTCCACGCGGTCCTGCGCCACCGCATCGCGACGATCGTCGTGGTCGGCCTGCTGTTTGCCGGCACCGGCGGGCTCTTCGTCTTCACCGGCCAGGACTACTTCCCGCAGGTCGAATCGAGCCAGATGACGCTCCACCTGCGCACCCGCCCCGGCATGCGCATCGAGACCGCCGAGCAGACCTTCGCCGCGGTCGAGGCCGTGGTGCGCGAGACCATCCCCGAGGGCGAAATCGACCAGATCCTCGACAACATCGGCATCCCGTCGAACAACTACAACTTCGCCTTCTCCGACGGTTCGTTCGTCTCCTACAACGACGGGCAGATGCTGATCGACCTGAAGGACGAGCACGGCCCGGTGGCGGAGTATCAGCGGCGCCTGCGCGAGACCTTGCGCGAGCGCTTCCCCGACATGATCGTCTACTTCCAGCCCTCCGACATCATCACGCAGATCCTCAATTTCGGGGTGATCGCGCAGATCGACGTGCAGGTCTCGGGCCGCAACACCGTCAAGGATCTGGAGGTCGCCCGACGCATCGAGGCACGGCTGAAGGAGACGCCCGGCCTCGTCGACGTGCACCTGCACCAGATCGTCGACACGCCGCAATTCTTCGTCGATGTCGACCGGCGGCTCGCCTCCGAACTCGGCCTGACCCAGCAGCAGGTGGCCCAGAGCCTCAACGTGTCGCTGTCGGGCTCCTTCCAGGTGAACCCGAATTTCTGGACCGATCCGAAGACCGGCATCCCCTACCAGCTCTGGGTCCAGACGCCGGAATACCGCAACGACTCGCTGACCGCCCTGCAGAACACGCCGCTGTTTGCCCGCGCCAATGCAGGGGGACGTGACGGCACCGGGCCGGGCGCACTGACGCTGCTCTCCAGCATCGCGACGATCACCCGCCAGCCGACGCAGACGGTGATCAACCACGTCAACACGCAGCCGACCTTCAATGTCTACGCCGCGGTGCAGGACCGCGACCTCGGCTCGATCGCGCGCGACATCGACCGGATCGTCGCCGAGGAGCAGACGGCCCTGCCGGCCCCCGACAAGATCACCGTGCGCGGGCAGATCGAGAACATGCGCGCCGCCTTCTTCCGCCTCGGCATCGGTCTCGGCATCGCCATCGTCGCGGTCTACCTCCTGATGGCGGTGAACTATCAGAGCTGGGGCGATCCCTTCGTGGTGCTGGCCGCCCTGCCGGTCGCCTTCTGCGGCATCGTCGCGAGCCTGTTCATCACCGGCACCGCCTTCTCGATCCCCTCCCTGTTCGGGGCGATCATGTCGGTGGGCATCGCCTCGGCCAACTCGATCCTGCTCGTCACCTTCGCCAAGGAACATCGGGAGGCCACCGGCTGCTCGGCGCACGAGGCGGCCATCATTGCGGGCGAGACGCGGCTGCGGCCGGTGCTGATGACCGCGAGCGCGATGTTCCTCGGCCTCGTGCCGATGGCGCTCGGCACCGGCGAGGGCGGCGAGCAGAACGCGGCGCTGGCGCGGGCCGTGATGGGCGGCATCGCGCTCGGCACGCCCTCGACGCTGCTGTTCGTGCCCTTCCTCTACAGCCTGTTGCGGCGGGGCGAGGCCAAGCCGCTCGAGGATTATGTATGATGCGGGCCTATGTTGATGACGCTCGTCATCCGCCCATCCCCTCTCCCCGCACGCGGGGAGAGGGGGAATTCAGCTGGACCCAATAGAATCACTCGGTATCGGGACCCTCTAGGTTTCCGACGACCACGCCCACAGCGATCACAGGACGAACCGGTGAGCGAGAGAGACGGTAAGCCGGCGGCCGACATTCCGCCTCCACCCAGGAAGCGCGGCTTCGTGCTGGCCGGGCTGATCGCGGCGGGCCTGCTGGCTTACGGCGGCTACGGGCACTGGCAGCGGGCGGCCCGGGCCGAGGCGACGCGGACGAAGCAGATCGAGTTCGTGCCCAAGGTCCGCACCGAGGAGGCCAAGCGCCTCGACGGGCCGATCGAGCTGACCCTGCCGGGCCAGACCGAGCCCTTCGCCACCGCGCGGATCTATCCCCGCGCCACCGGCTATATCGCCGAGCGCCATGTCGATATCGGCGCGCGGGTGAAGAAGGGCGACGTGCTCCTGCGCATCGCCGCCCCCGACCTCGACCAGCAGCTTGCCCAGGCCGAGGCGCAACTCGGCCAGCTGGAGGCGCAGCTGCTGCGGGCGAAAGCCATGGTCGATCAGGCGCGGGCCAACGTGAACCTCGCCCAGGTCACGAATTCGCGCACCTCGACGCTGGCCGGCCAGGGCTGGGCCTCGAAGCAGAACGCCGACAACACCCAGGCCGGCGTGCTCTCGCAGCAGGCGACCCTCGCCTCCGCCGAGGCCGACGTGAAGGTGGCCCAGGCCAACATCAAGGCGCAGCAGGCCACCGTCGGCCGCCTCAAGGCGCTGACCGGCTTCGAGATCGTCACCGCGCCCTTCGACGGCGTGATCACCACCCGCAACGTCGATGTCGGCGACCTCGTCCAGGCCGATGCCGGCTCCGGCTCGCCGCTCCTGTCGATGGACCGGGACGACGTGCTGCGCATCTCGGTCAACGTGCCCCAGAACGCGGCGGTGGGCGTGCAGCCCGGCATCCAGGCCCGGATCAAGGTGCCGCAGATGCCCGACCGCCACTTCACCGGCGAGGTCGAGCGCAGCTCGGTGGCGCTGCTGGCCGCCTCGCGCACCCTGACGACCCAGGTCGACGTGCCCAACCCCGAGCGGACCCTGCGTCCGGGCCTGTTCGTCTACGTGACGCTGGCGATCCCGCGCACCGGCAGCGCCACGGTGGCGGTGCCGGCCGAAGCCCTGGTGTTCAACCAGTCCGGCACCCGCGTGGCGGTCGCCCGCGAGGACGACCGCGTGACCTGGACCGACGTCCACGTCGCCCGCGACAAGGGCACGATGGTGGAGGTGGACAAGGGCCTCTCGGGCGGCGAGCGCCTCGTGCTGAGCCCGCCCGCCGACCTGAAGGACGGCGGGCGCATCGCGCCGCAGGCGCCCAAGTCGGACAAGCCGATGCAGGCCGCGCAGCGGTAAGGCCTCTCGGACAGCGCCGATCCTATCCATGCCCTCGACCTGAGGCGGCGGGCGGGATCGGCGCCAGCTCGCCCGTTGGCCTTATCGACAGGTTGCGCGGACGGTCCCCCTCGGCTCACATCGCGTCCGGAAACGCGTCCCACGAGAAGGCTTCAGCCATGAGCGACCTCAAAACCCTTCGCAGCCTGTCCGGCCTGCCGCCGGAGCCCGCCGCTCTCAAAGGCTCGGCCCTGGTAATGATCGATCTGCAGAACACCTACCGCGAGGGCGTGATGCGCCTGGAGGGCGTCGAGCCGGCGATCCGCGAGGCGAAGGCTCTTCTGGAGCGGGCGCGCAACGCCGGCATCCCGGTCTTCCACGTGCGCCACGATGCCGGACCGGGCTCGCCCTACGACGTGACCGCGCCCATCGGCCAGATCAGCGAGGAGGTCGCCCCGCGGGACGGCGAGGCGGTGATCACCAAGGCCTATCCGAGTTCCTTCGTCGGCACGGACCTTCAGGCCCAGCTGGAGGCGGCGGGCGTCAAGGACGTGATCCTGGCCGGCTTCATGACGCATATGTGCGTGAACTCGACCGCGCGGGGTGCCTTCAACCTCGGCTTCCGCCCGACCGTGGTGGCCGCGGCCACCGCCACCCGCGCCCTGCCGGGGCCGGACGGCGCGACCGTCCCGGCCGCGGCGGTCCAGGCCGCGAGCCTCGCCGCACTGGGCGATTTGTTCGCGGTGGTCGCGCCGGATGCGGCGGCGATCCGGGAATAACACGGCCTCACGAAACTCCCGTTGTCGACCGTTCACGGGCTGGCGACGCGTGGGCGGCGGGCGTTTTGTGAGAGATGCGAAGCCGGTCCCGCCCGCCGACCGGCGCCGGGGCCGTCGGCGATGCCGCGCACTACAGGATCGCGTCGATGCCCTTGCGCTCGGCCAAGTTCAGGAGCTTGAGCGACGGCCCGCTCGGCTTCTTCTCGCCGCGCTCCCATTGGCTGACGAGCGAGGCGGTCACGTTGAGGGCCTTGGCGAAGACCGCCTGACTCATGCTGCTGGCCTCGCGGATCTGCCGGATCGCCTCTGGTTCCAAAGGCTCCACAGGCGTCAGGCAGGACAGGTCGAACCGGCGCATGGTTGCCTTGTCGATTGCACCCACGGCGTGGAGATCCGACGCGACCGCGTGGATCGATCCCAGCAGGTCACTGACGGGCGTCTTTCTCGAGGGGCTCATCGTCGATCTGCCTCCAGCCTCTCTCCGAAGCCAGCCGTGCAAGCTGTTCGTCGCTGAGGCGCGTCAGGTATCCGGCCAGGGCGCGCAGCGCCTCCGTCTCGGCCTCGGTCAGGTTCGCCTTCGCGTTCTTGGCGAAGATGTGCAGGAACACCGCCAGCTTTCCGCGCTCGTAGGCCACGATCGTGCGAAAGCCGCCGGAGCGCCCCTGCCCCCGTCTCGGGATACGCTGCTTGATGAGGGAGAGGCCGAGCTGGGCATCGATCAGGCCGCGATCCGCGCGCGCAACCGCTTCGCGCAAGCTTCCATCGGAAACACCCTCCTTCGAGGCCCGCTTCGCGAAATCCGGCGGAAGAAATGCTTTCATGGAAAGGCTCCATGAGGCCGAACATTTCAAACCCGCCGTGCCTCCCGAAACGGGAGACTTCAAGAGCATGCCGTCGGCGATTGCGCCGTCACCACCGCCAAGGCGATTGCGTCGAGCGCAGGCGCAATCTATCGCACAGAGTGTTATAGTTCAAGGATGGTCGATGCGGCGATCGGGGGAGGGATCAGGCCGCGCGGGCGCGGGGCTGCGCGGCCTGTTCCGTCGGCTGCGCGCCGCCGAACAGGCGCTGGTAGAGGGCGGCGGGGCTGTGGCTGCGGCCCTCCGAGTCGACGATTCGCACGTCGCTCAGGCCGGAGGTGATCAGCGAGAGGCCCTGCTCCAGGGCGCTCAGCAGCGAGCCGTGCTGCCAGGAATAGACGCGCGAGGCGGTGTCGGCGCTGACGGTGAAGCTCACGGAACGCATTCCCGATGTTGGATGCCGGCCGGCGACGGTGCGGCCGAGCTTGTCGAACAAGACCCGGGTGCGGGCCGTGTTCCGTAAAACTTGAGCTTTAATAGTGGCTCTTGGTTGACGAAGTCTTTGCGGAACCTGACCCTTTCGGTGGCGGAACCGCGGGCGCCCCATGGCGGTATGATGGCAGCGGCGCCATTCGCGCCCCGCAGGGCGGCCGCCCGGTCGCCTGCGTTGCCGGCCCGCGCCGGTCCCCTCACGATCGAGCGGGCGGCGCGTCTCGGGGGCCGCCGCCCGACAGCCACAGCGGAGTGATTCCATGGAATACCGGCAGTTCGGACGCTCGGGCCTCAAGGTGCCGGTGCTCAGCCTCGGCACCGCCACCTTCGGGGGCACCGACGCGTTCTTCCAGAACTGGGGCAGCACCGGCGTCGCCGAGGCGAGCCGCCTGATCGACCTCTGCCTCGATGCGGGCGTCAACTTCCTCGACACCGCCGACCTCTACTCGAGCGGCGATTCCGAAAAGATCCTCGGCGAGGCGATCAAGGGCCGCCGCGACCGGCTCCTGATCTCGACCAAGGCGACCTTCCGGGTGGGCGAGGACGTCAACGCGGTCGGCTCGTCGCGCCACCACCTGATCCGCGCCTGCGAGGACAGCCTGCGGCGGCTCCAGACCGACCATATCGACGTCTACTTCATGCACGGCTTCGACGCGCTCACCCCCGTCGAGGAGACCCTGCGGGCGCTCGACGACCTCACCCGGGCGGGCAAGATCGGCTATATCGGCGCCTCGAACTTTTCCGGCTGGCAGCTGATGAAGGCGCTGGCGACCTCGGAGCGGTACGGGCTCGCCCGCTACGTCGTCTACCAGGGCTACTACTCGCTGATCGGCCGCCACTACGAGTGGGAGCTGATGCCGCTCGGCCTCGACCAGGGCGTCGGCCTGATGGTGTGGAGCCCGCTCGGGTGGGGTCGGCTCACCGGCAAGATCCGGCGGGGGCAGGCGGCCTCGGGCGGGCGCCTCTCGACGGCGGGCGGTGCCGAGGGCGGGCCCACCGTCTCCGACGACTACCTCTACGACGTGGTGGACGCCCTCGACGCGGTCGCCGCCGAGACCGGCAAGACCGTGCCGCAGGTGGCGCTGAACTGGCTGCTCAGCCGCCCGACCGTCTGCAACATCGTCATCGGCGCCCGCAACGAGGAGCAGTTGAAGCAGAATCTCGGCGCGGTCGGCTGGTCGCTGAGCGCGGACCAGATCGCCCGCCTCGACGCCGCGAGCCGGGAAAACCCGATCTATCCCTACTGGCACCAGATCGGCTTCGACGAGCGCAACCCCAAGCCGACGGCGTGGTGAGGCGGTAACCCCCCTCTCCCCGCCTGCGGGGAGAGGCCCGTGGGCACCCCGTCGTGCCCACGGGGAGCGGAGGCGAAGCCGAAGCGGGGGTGAGGGGGCGGCTCGGAATAAGCCTCCGACGGCCACGCCCCCTCACCCTCAGCTGCCGCCTCGCTTCATGCCCCGACAAGGGGGCATGAAGCCCTCTCCCCGCAAGCGGGGAGAGGGGAGGATCGGCGACCGCAGTGATCAGCCGAGAAGGGGCGTCACATGCTGAATTCGGGCCCGTGCTTGTCGCCGTCGTCCGGCACGGGGCCGGCCTCGCCCGCCCAGGGCAGGCTCTGCCAGGGCGGCTGGCCGGCGCGAGCCTCGTATTCCTCCAGCGGCAGGGTGGCCTCGCCGCCCTCCGCGTCCCGGACCCGGACATGGGTCGGGCGCGGCTGCTTCGGCGGGCAGAGATGCAGGCCCTTGAACGAGGTCGCCATTCACAGCCCCTCCGGCTTCTCGCCCTGGGGCGAGCGGTGTTCGTGGGCGGGCCGCGTCCGCAGATAGCCCTTGAAGCGCAGATACTCGGCGACGATCTCGCAGATCGCCCGGTCCCGCGGCAGGCGCTCGACGGCACAATGCTCGTCCAGGGCCGCCACCACCTCCGGCGGGAAGGTGAGGATGCCGGCAAGCTTGGGTTGGGATGGGGTCTCGCTGTCGCTCACGCTCGTCTGCCCTTTCGCGTCATACGCCCGATCCGGCCGGCGGCAGGCCCTGTTCGGGGGTCGGAGCCACGCCGAGCCCATCCGCGTCGCCGGGCCCGGTCGCGCCCATGCGGCGCAGCAGCGCCTCGTAGGTCTGCACCGCCGGGGAGTGCGACTGAACCTCGCGGGTGTCCGCCAGCAGCCGCCGGACATCCTCCACGAACAGCGTCCGCGCCTGCCCGCCCCCGGGGCTCGCCTCGAACAGCCGGGTCAGCGCCAGTTCGAACACGCTCACGAGAAGGCCGAGCCGTTCGGTCTCGTCCGCCATGGGTCTCTCCGCTCCGGCGGCCTCCGGGGGCGCCGGGGGAGGAACGCCGCGAAGGCGCGCCGCGGTTCCCCGGTGCCGAGGGCTCGCGACTTCGTGTAAGCCCGGCCCGGAACCCCTGCCGCGCTCTTCGGGCTGTCGGTTGGCCCCCATGTCGCTGAGCTGCCGGTGCCCCCTCCCACGATCCTGTCCCTGGTCCGGCTCGGCCCGGCCGCCCATGCCGATTTGGCAGAAGAGTGCTCGGCAGACGATCGCCCGGCGCACGACGACGCGGCCGGCGCCGGCTCGTCCGGAGACGCGGTGCGGGAGACCGGGCCTCCGGCCCGTCGCGCGGGTGCCGCCGACGATGCCCATGGCAGTTTCCCTGTCGAGGGTCTGGCGCGGCTGCGCCGGGACGGGCTGCTCGCGGCGCCCCTGCCCGCTTCGCTCGGCGGCCGCGGCCTGTGCGAGCCGGATCGCGCCGACGCGCTGCGCGCCCTGCTGACGGCGGTCGGCCGCGAAAGTCTCGCCCTCGGGCGGCTCTACGAGGGGCATGTCAACGCGCTCGCCCTGGTGCTGCGCTACGCGGCCCCCGATGCCGCCGGCCGGCTCGCCCGCGATGCGGCGGAGGGCCACCTGTTCGGCGTGTGGAACACCGAGCCGTCGGAGGGCGGCCTCGTCCTCGACCCATCGGATCGGCTCCACGGCGTGAAGAGCTACGCCTCGGGCGCGGGCTCCGTCACCCGCCCGCTGGTGACGGCGCGGATCGAGGACGGGCGGCGCCTGATGCTGGTGATGCGGCTCGAACCCGGCACCCGGGCCGACCTGTCGGCGTGGCGGGCCCACGGCATGCGGGCTTCGGCCACCGGCACCGTCGACTTCTCCGGGCTCGCCGCCGCGGACGGGACGGTGATCGGCGCGCCGGACGATTACGGGCAGCAGCCCTTCTTCTTCGCGGGCGCATGGCGCTTCCTCGCGGTCCAGCTCGGCGGCATCGAGGCGGTGGTCGAGGCGCACCGCGCCCATCTCGCCGCGACCGGGCGGGCTGACGACCCGCACCAGCAGGCTCGGTTCGGGCGCGCCATGGTGGCGGTGGAGACGAGCCGCCTCCTCGTCGCGCGGGCGGCGCGTCTCGCTGCGGCGGAGGAGGCGGCGGCGGAGCGGATCATCGCCTACGTCAACCTCGCCCGTGCCGCGGTCGAGCAGGCGGGGCTCGACGTGATCGCCCTGGCCCAGCGCTCGGTCGGCCTTGCGGGCTTTCTCGAAGCGCATCCCCTGGAGCGGCTGATGCGCGACCTCGCCACCTATCTGCGCCAGCCCGCGCCGGATGCCGCCCTGACCGGCATGGCCGCCCATGTGCTGGCGGCCGGCGCGCCGCTCCACGCCCTCTGGCCCGAGCCCGCCCGGCCCGGCCCGGCGCGCCCCGCGGAGGTCGCCGGATGAGCGGGCGGCGGACGCAGACCCTGCCGGAGCGCTACTTCGCGGAGATCTACGCCTCCGATCCCGATCCCTGGCGCTTCACCACCAGCGCCTACGAGGCGGAGAAATACGCCGCCACGCTCCAGTCGCTGCCGCGGGCGCGCTACGCGCACGCCCTGGAGGTCGGCTGCTCGATCGGCGTGTTCACCCGCGCGCTCAGCCCCCGCTGCGGCGCGCTCACCGCCCTCGACATCGCAGAGGCGGCGCTGGCGGCGGCCCGTGCCCGCTGCGCCGACCGGTCCGGGATCCGGTTCGTCCGCGGCGCGGTGCCGGGGGACTGGCCGGAGGGCCGGTTCGACCTCATCGTCTTCGGCGAGGTGCTGTACTTCCTCAGCCCGCCGGACCTCGCCCGCCTCGTCGCGCGGGTCGAGGCGAGCCTCGTGCCCGGCGGTGACTGCGTCCTCGTGCACTGGCTCGGCGAGACGGACTATCCCCTGTCCGGCGATGCGGCGGCGGAGGGCTTCATCGCCGCCGCCCCGTTCGCCCACCGGCTGCACGGCGCGCGCACCGACGCCTACCGCCTCGACGTGCTGCGGCGGGCGGGCCCGCGGTGACGGCGCGTGCGCGCACAGTCCGCCACCCGCTCTGGGTGCGCCTGACCCACTGGGTGAATGCCGGCGCGTTCCTGGCGCTCCTCGTCAGCGGGTTCGCGATCCTGCTGGCGCTGCCGCGGCTGTTCTGGGGCGAGACCGGCTCCAACAGCGCCCCGGCCTGGCTCGTCCTGCCGCTGCCGGTGAACCTCGAACAGACCGGCTGGGGCCGCAACCTCCACTTCCTCGCCGCCTGGATCTTCGTGATCAACGGCGCGCTCTACGGGCTCGCCGCCCTGGCGAGCGGCCATCTCCTGCGCCGCCTGACCCCCGACCGCGACCAGCTCCACCCCCGCCACATCGCGGCCGACCTGCGCGCCCACCTGCGGCTCACGGGCTCGGGCGCGGCCGGAGCGTCCCGCTACAACGTCCTGCAGAAGCTCGCCTATCTCGCCGTGCTGCTCGTGCTGGCGCCGGTGATGCTGCTCTCGGGCCTCACCATGTCGCCCGGCGTCACGGCGGCCTATCCGGAGCTGTTCACCCTGTTCGGCGGGCGGCAATCGGCGCGCACGGTGCATTTCCTGTCGGCCGCCCTGCTCGTCGCCTTCCTCCTCGTCCATGTCTGGCAGGTGCTCGCCAACGGGCCGCGCGCCCTGATGCGCGGCATGATCACCGGGCGCCCGGTCGCCCCGCGGGAGGAGACCCGATGAGCGCGTTCACCCGCCGCCGGCTGCTCCTCGGCTCGTCCGCGTTCGGGCTCGGCGGTGTTCTGGGGGGCTGCGAACTGATCGAGCAGGGCCCGCGCCGGCCGGGCCTCTACGGCTTGAGCGACACCCTGACCCTTGCCACGCAACGCTTCCTCCTGCGCGACCAGCCGCTGGTGCGGGAATTCGGGCCGGAGGCGATCTCGGCGGTGTTTCCCACCATCAACACCACCGATCCGGACGATCCCGCCTATCGCCGCTCGAAGGCGTCGGGCTTCGCCGACTGGCGCCTGCCGGTGCGCGGCCTCGTCGAGCGGCCCGCCGCCTTCTCGCTCGCCGAGCTGAAGGCGATGCCGGCCCGCACGCAGGTGACGCTGCACGCCTGCGAGCAGGGCTGGTCGGCGATCGGCGGCTGGACCGGGGTGCCGCTCTCGCACGTGCTGGCGAGCGTGGGGCTCAAACCGGAGGCGCGCTTCATCGTGATCCGCACCGTGGACGGCTGGTGGGACAGCTACGACCTGTTCGATGCCCTGCACCCGCAGACGATCCTCGCCTACGGCATGAACGGCGGCGATCTGCCGGTGGCCCACGGCGCCCCGGTGCGCCTGCGGGTGGAGCGCCAGCTCGGCTACAAGTCGCTCAAGTACCTCGCCAGCATCGAGGCGACGGACCGGGTCGACGGCCTCGGCCAGGGCCGGGGCAGCATGGTCTCCGAACTCGGCTTCTCGTGGTACGCGGGGATCTGAGCCGCTTCCCGTGTCATTCGGGAGAGTGCCGCTGGGTTCCCCCTCTCCCCGCACGCGGGGCGAGGGGATGCGCTCGGCCGGATCGGGCAAACCGGAAGCAGGCTCACCCGATCACCGGCGTGCAGACCGCCCGCCCCCCCGGCAGCGGCAGCACCGCGACCTCGACCCCGTAGAGCAGCCGCAGGGTCTCCGGCGTCACCGTCTCCGCGGGCGGCCCCAAGCCCGCGAGGCGCCCGCCATGCAGCAGCGCCACCCGGTCGGCGCAGAGGAAGGCGTGGCCGGGATCGTGGGTGGAGAGCACCACGGCGATGCCGGCCTCCGAGAGGCGCCGCACCTGGGTCAGCACGCGCGCCTGGTTGCCGAAATCGAGGCTCGCCGTCGGCTCGTCCATCACCAGGAGCCGCGGCTCGCCCGCCAAGGCGCGGGCGATCAGGGCGAGCTGGCGCTCGCCGCCGCTGATCTCGGTGTAGATGCGGTCCGCCAGATGGCCGATGCCCAGCGTCGCCAAGGCCCGCTCGGCCGCCGCCCGGTCGGCCGGGCCGGGGCTGGCGAAGGCGGACAGCCGGCTGGCGCGGCCCATCAGGACGACGTCGCGCACGCTGAAGGGGAAGAAGGCGGCGTGCGCCTGCGGCACGTAGGCGATTCTTTTTGCGATCTCGCGGCGCGGCCGCTCCGAGAGGTCGCGGCCGTCCAACAGCACTCGCCCGGCGAGCGGGCGCAGCAGGCCGAGCAGGGTCTTGAACAGGGTGGTCTTGCCGCCGCCGTTCGGCCCGAGCAGGCACAGCGCCTCGCCCTCCCCCACGGTCAGGCTGACCCCGGAGCCCACCGCGCGGGCGCCGTAGCCGAAGGCGAGGTCGCGGGCCTCCAGGATCACGCCCAGCCTCTCTTGCCCGCGGCCAGCAGCCAGAGGAAGAACGGCGCCCCGACGAGCGCGGTGAGGATGCCGAGCGGCACCTCGATCGCGGCGACCGTGCGGGCGAGGAGATCGACCGCGGTGAGGTAGCCCGCGCCGAGCAGCATCGAGGCCGGCAGCAGGCGGCGGAAATCCGGCCCGACGAGGAGCCGGGCGACGTGGGGCACGATCAGCCCGATCCAGCCGATCACCCCCGTCACCGAGACCGCGGCGGCGGTCACCAGGGTCGCGCCCGCCACCAGAACCGGGCGGAGCCGGCGCGTCTCGAGCCCGAGCGCCCGGGCCTCCTCGTCGCCGAGGCTCATCAGGTTCACGCGCCAGCGCAGCAGCACCAGCGGCGCCAGCCCGAGGCCCAGCGCCGGCAGGATCGCGGCGATGTCGCCCGTGGTGACCGAGGCGAGGCTGCCGAGCAGCCAGAAGGTGATGGCGGGGAGTTGGTTGTAGGGATCGGCGAGCACCTTCAGCAGCGAGATGCCGGCCCCCAGCAGCGCGCCGACGGCGACGCCCGCGAGCACCAGGGTCAGCACCGGATCGTGCCGCCGCACCGCGAGGCCGACGGCGTAGACCGCGCCGACCGCGGCGAGCCCGCCGGCGAAGGCGAGCCCCTGGATCGCCGCCACCGGCAGGGCGAGCACGATGCCGAGCACCGCCCCGAGGCTCGCCCCCGCCGAGACGCCCAAAATGTCCGGCGAGACGAGGGGATTGCGGAACAGCCCCTGATAGGTCGCTCCTGCCGCCGCGAGCCCGGCGCCGACCACCAGCGCCCCGAACACCCGCGGCAGGCGCACGGACCACACCACGGTCTGCGCGGCCGGGTCGAGGGTCGAGGTCTGGTTGAGGAGCTTGGCGACGAGCACCGCGACGACGTCGGCGGGCGGCACGGGGTAGCGGCCGATGCCCAGCGAGACCAGCACGAGGAGGAGCAGCGCCGCCGGCCCCAGCACCGCCAGGGACAGGCTGCGCCGCCGCGCGGGGGCGACGGAGGCGGGGCTTGCGGCCTCGCTCACCGGGTCGGCCCCGGCCCGGCGGCGTCGCGCAGCAGCTGGTCGAGCTGCTCGGGCGTGAGTTCGACCCGGTAGAAGCGGCGGTAGAAGTCGCGCACGGCGTCGCCCAGCGTCTGCGGGAACTGCTCGGGGAAAAACAGGCCGGCGAGCCAGCGCAGGCCAATCAGGCGGTTGACCCCCGGCGGCGCATCGACCCAGCCGAAGGGCAGGGTCGGGATGGCGTGGACGCGGCCCGCCCGCACCGCCGTGAGCCCGTTCCAGAGCGGGTCGGCGGCGGCGAGCTTGGGGAAGTCGGGGTCGAGGGCGATGATCACGTCCGGGTTCCAGACCAGCACCTGCTCCGGCGAGACCGCGGCGAGCCCGCCCGCCCCGGCGCCCGCCACGTTGCGCCCGCCCGCCGCCTCGATGATCTCGGTGTTGATCGAGCCGGCAAGCCCCGTCTCCAACCCGCGGGGGCCGCGCCCGTAATAGACCCGCGGGCGCTTCTCCTCGGGGACCGCCTCCACCGCCGCGGCCACATTCCGCAGGATGGTCTCGGCTTCCGCGGCGAGCGCCTCGCCCTCCTCCGCCGCGCCGATCAGCGCACCGAGGCTGCGGTAGGTCTCGGGCGTCGCCTTGAACCGCCCGTCGAGCAGCAGGTAGGGGATGCCGGTCTGGGCCTGCACCCGGTCGGCGAGCGAGGCGTAGGTCGCCGCCGTGCTGCCGACATCGACGATGAGGTCGGGCTTCAAGGCCAGCACCGCCTCGACATTGGCGCTGCCGCCGCGGCCCGTCAGCCGCCCGGAGGCCGGCAGGTCGCGCAGCGCCGGGTTCAGGAAGGCCCGCTCCTCCGGGCTCGGGGCGCGGGGCCATGCGATCATCTTGTCCGGCGCCAGGGTGGCGAGCAGCACCGCGGCGGGCGGGCCGGCGGCGAGCACGCGCGTCACCCGCTCCGGCACCTCGACCCGGCGCCCGGCGGCGTCGGTGAAGGGCCGTGCCGCGGCGAGGCCGGAGGCGCACAGGCAGGCGAGCGCGAGAAGGCAGCGGAGCAGCGGCATCGGCGAAGGGCGTCCCCCGTGATCGAGGATGACCTATAGCGCGTCCGCACCCGAACCGCTCCGGCCCTCTCGGGTTGGCCCATCACATTGACCAAGCACCGAGACCCCGATCCGTATCCCGATCGATAATCTGCGAGTTCACCCCGACCGATGCCCGATCCGGCCGCCAGCCATCGCCACGTCGACCTCCGCGGTCTGCGCCTGCACCTCGCCGAGGCGGGCCCGGCGGACGGGCCGCCGACGATCCTGCTGCACGGCTTTCCCGAATCGAGCTACGGCTGGCGGCGCCAGATCGGGCCGCTGGCGGAAAGCGGCCTGCGCCTTCTCGTCCCCGACCAGCGCGGCTACGGCCTGAGCGACCGGCCGAAGGGCATCGCCGCCTACCATCTCGACCGGCTCGCGGGCGACGTGATCGCGCTCGCCGACGCCTGCGGCGCGACGCGGTTCAACCTCGTCGGGCACGATTGGGGCGGGCTCGTCGCGTTCTGGGTCGCGAGCTTCCATCCCGAGCGCGTCGAGCGGCTCGCGGTGCTGAACGCCTGCCATCCGGGCGTGTTCGGCCGCTATCTCCGGCGGCATCCGGGCCAGGCGCTGCGCAGCGCCTATGCCGGCTTCTTCCAAATCCCCGGGCTGCCCGAGCGGCTGCTGACGGCGCGCCGGGCCCATCTCCTGCGGGAGCTGATGCGGCGCTCGAGCCGTCCGGACACGTTCAGCGCGGCCGATCTCGACACCTATGCCCGGGACTGGCTGCGCCCCGGCGCGGTCACGGCGATGCTGAACTGGTACCGGGCGCTCGCCCAGTTGCCCCGCGCACGCCATCCGCCGCGGATCACGGCGCCGACCCTGATTCTGTGGGGCGAGCGCGACCAGGCGCTCCAATCGGGGCTCGCCGAGGCGAGCCTGGACCTCTGCGAGCGCGGCCGCCTGCAGCGGTTTCCGCAGGCGACCCACTGGGTGCAGCACGACGCGCCGGAGGCGGTCAACGCCGCGCTGATCGGTTTCTTGCGGTCGTCCTGAACGAAAGAAGGCCGGGGCTTTCGCCCCGGCCCCCGCCGAAGGGAAGATCCCTTCGGTCGTCCCTTCGGCAATCGAATTAGCGGCCGCCCATGCCGGCGCCGCCCTCGGCACCGCCGCGCGAGCCGGATTCCATGCCGCCGCGCTGCGCGCCGCCACGGTTGCCGCCGCGCTCGCCGCCGCTCATGCTGCCACCCTGCTCGGAGGCGTTGCGGACGCCGCCGCGCTCGCCGCCCTCGCCGCGCATGCCGACGTTGCGCATCCCCTCGCCGCCGCGGCCCTGCTCCATCGAGCGGCCGCCGCGCTCACCGCCCCGCTCGGTGTTGCGGGCCTGCTCGGAGCCGCGCATCTCGTTGCGCTCGCTGCCGCGGGTCTCGCTGCTGCGAACGTCGGTGCGGGTCGCCGATCCGCGGATCTCGCTGCGCTCGCGGAAGCCCGCGTTGACGGTGCCGCCGCGCCGCTCGGTGGTCGAGACGGTGGTGGAGAGGCGGCGGTACTCGGGCGAGCCGTAGAGGACGCGCTGGCCGCGGATCGTGACGTAGCGGCGGGTCTCGCCGACGCTGACGAGGCGGCGATATTCCGGCGAGCCGTAGATCACCCGCTGGCCGCGGATGGTGACGTAGCGGCGCGGACCGGTGCTGCGGCGCTCGGTGACGATCAGGCGGCGATATTCGGGCGAGCCGTACACGACGCGCTGGCCGCCGATGAAGACGTAGCGGCCCTCGCGGCGATAGCCGCCGTCGACGGTGGTGGAGCGCACGTCCGTGCGGCTGCTGACATGGGTGCGGTCGTGCGTGCGGTCATGGATGCGGTCGGTGCGCTCGGCGCGCGCGCCGCTGCGGACCGTGTCGCTCCGGTCGCCGCGCTCGGCGGTGTCGCGGCCGGCCCGGCCGTCCACGCCCCGCTCGGCACCGCGCTCGCCGCGGGCCATGTCGCCGCGAGTGGCGTCGCCGCGGTTCGGATCACCCCGGTCGGCGCTGCGCTCGCCCCCCATGGTGCTCCCGCCCCCGCGGGCCTCGCCGCCGCGTGTGCCCGTGTCGCCGCGGGCCGCCATGCCGCCGCGCTCGCCGCCCGACATCGCACCTTGTCCGGCACCTTGTCCGCCGGACTGCTCGCTGCCGGCCCGCATGCCGCCGCGCTCCGACCCGCCGGTCGCCGCGCCCTGAGCGTAGACCGACGTGCTCACCAGCAGCGCGGCGAGACCCATCGCAATCGTCTTCATAGCGTCACCTCCAAATTCTCAAGTCGCCTCAAAACGTCACAAGTGTCGAAAGGGTTCTGCGGGAAAATTCGAAATGAGAAAAAGTCCGATGCCAGGAATCGGGGTTGCTCTTTGTGAATAAGCTTGGCCGTATCGAGTCATGAACGTTGCGGTTGTTCTGTTATTCATCCTCGATTACGGCGCGAATGCTGTCCTATGCCGGGGATGGTCAATCCTCGCCTGCCCCGCGCCGCTCCGGTGCTGGGGCGTCCGGTCTCCTCGGAGGACTGCGCGGCGCTCGAGCGAGGACTCGATCCGCCCTCCCGGAGGGATCGAACGGATCGGGGATGAGACGATCTCCACAGCCGCTTGCGACGGCGGCCTCGACGGCTTCGTCGGCGCCGTGCCACCCTCACCCGGTGAGGACAGCCAAGCATCAGCTCGCCGCCCTGCTCGCCGGCGCGCATCACGTCCCGGAGCGTGCGCGCGTGGCGGCGTTCCTTGAGGATACGGCGACGCAGCTCATCGACAACCCGTTCCCCTCCGCCCGCGCCGCGGCCGCGCGCAGTATCTGGGCCGGCCGCGGCTTCGACCTCCGGGCGATGGGGGCGGAGATCGCCGGCCTCGCGGACCTGCTGGGCGCGCTCGCCGCTTTGCCCGCCTCCGAGCCGCTGATCGAGGAGGTCGCGCGATCCGGCCCGCACACGGCCTCCGTCTTCCTCTCGGCCGACCGCGGCCGCGTCGTCGGCGTCGCCCTCTACGGCAAGCCCGGCACTGCGCTCCCGGGCTTCACGCCCCCCCGCACCCGCCGCCGCACCCGCAGCCCGGCGGCGTCGGCGCAGCTCGACCTGTTCGCCGACTTGCGCTGAGGCGGGCCGATCCCCGAATCCTGTCCCCGAAACCTGCCCAGCTCGCGCGGAACGGGACCGGCGACGGCGTCGTTTCCCTCGCCACGACCTGGGAGGAGCAGCATGCGGATTTTTGCGACGGCGGCGATGCTGGCGGTCATGACGGGCCTCGGCGCCGGGGCCGCCGAGGCCAAGGGATGCATCAAGGGCGCTATCATCGGCGGCGTGGCCGGGCATTATCTGGCCGAGCGCGGCGTGGTCGGCGCGGTGGCCGGCTGTCTGGCCGGGCGCGCCCTGGCGAACCGGCGGGCGCGGCGGGACGTCGATTACGGCTCCCGCGTCCAGCCCCGCGGGGCGGGCTATGGCGGCGGGCCAGCCTATCCGCGCCGGGACTATCAGTACTGATGCAAAGGGGCGCCCGACGGCGCCCCTTTTTGTTCCGGTTGCGGCGCGGCGCGAACCGTGTGCGGACTTCGGATGTCCGACGGCCCTTCAAAACACGGCGGGTGAGACGGTCCGAAACGGTTGTGTCGTTGACGGATTCGCGATGCGGCCGGTGGATCGGCTGCAACGAGGACCGGGCCGGACGGTGCCGATCCGGCCTCGACTCCTGACGGGTCTGCACGCCTCTCGGCTGCCCGGCTTGAGCGGCGTGCTTCGCTTCAGGCTGCCTTGCTGAACGGCTTCAGCTCCGTATCGAGTTTGGCGATCGCCCGTTCCAGTGCGCCGAAGCAGTCCGCGTCGAAGGCCGTATCGACCTCCCGCCGCATGATCTCGACGGCCTGCTCAACGGGCATGGCCTTGCGGTAGGGACGATCGGCGGTCAGCGCGTCGAACACGTCGGCGACCGAGACGATGCGGGTCTCGAGGGCGATCTCATCGCCCCTCAGCCCGCGCGGATAGCCCTTGCCGTCCAGCCGTTCGTGGTGGCCGCCGCCGATGCGGGCCATTTCGTGGAAGGCGGCGACGCGTGTGAGGATGGTCTCGGACAGGGACGCGTGGTTGCGCATGTCTCGCCACTCCGCATCATCCAGCTTGCCGTTCTTGTCGAGGATCGCGTTCGAGACCCCGAGCTTGCCGACGTCGTGCAGCAGCGCCGCGCGCTTGAGCCAGCGACGGCGTTCCGGCGTATAGCCGAGTTCGGCCGCGATCATGTCGGCGTAGACCGCAACGCGTTCCGAATGGCCGGAGGTGAACGGACTCTTGGCGTCGATGATCTGCGCGAAGGCGCGGGCGACGTCGTCGAGGTAGTCTTCGTCCACGAGGATCGGGCTGCGGGGGGCCAGAGCGAAAACCGCCGCCTCGACGTCGTCGGAGGCCAGGGTCTCCCAGAAACCGGGCTCGTCCGAGGCCCGCTCGAAGCAGGCGACGACCTGCGGATCGAACCATGTGCCCGAGCGTGCCCGCACCTCAGCGATCGCTGCCGCAGGTCCGGCCGCCGTATGGAAGACGTCGACCACCTGGGCGAGCAGCGCGACGCGTGCGTAGAGCGGGATCGCCGGGCCGGCGAGTCGGTCCGGCCGGCCGCCGCCATTCCAATGCTCGTCGAGTGCATGGATCGCATCGCAGACGCTCCCGGGGAAGCGGAGCTGCCGAGCGATCTCGGCGCCGCGTTGACAGCGGGTCTGGATCAGCTCGTCGACGATCGCGCCCCCATTCTGCAGGATGTTGAGCACCGCCCGGAAGCGCTCGGCCAGCCCTGCCTTGAGACCCGTATGAGAGAAGACGAAGCCGAGCACCTTCGGAAGGCTATCGCTTACAGTCTTGAAATCACGCTTGAAGCTGAGATCGTCCGAGAGATAGAGTTCGCAGATGCGTGCCGCATTGCTGGAGCAGCCGAGATCCTTCAGCATGACGGTGTGGTAGAGTTCCCAGAGCTGCAGCTCCGGCAGGCCCATGTGCCGGCCGACGTGGAAACCGATCCAGGTCGCGCGCACGCAATGGCCCACGGGCTGCCCTTCCGTCAGGTCGAGGGCATGGCTCAGGGCGCCGAGGATCTCCGAGAGGCGAACCGTCTGAGGTTCCGCCGCGCCTTCCAACATGACCCGCATCCTGCCCGCCGCATCCTGACTTCGTCGGGCGGGAGCATTGCCGGTTGAGCCTGATCAAAGTGTTGCGCGGCAACAGCCGTTCAACCGCATGGTGAACGGACACTGAGCCTGGCGCATCTCGCAGGGCCTGCGGGTGCTTGCACGCGCCGGCCCGCGCCTCCACGTGCGATCCAAAGGGAAGGGGCGCTCCCGCGGAGCGCCCCTTCCCGTCGCGACCGGACCCGCCTCAGGCGCTCTTGCGACCGCCCTTGCCCTTCGCGGCATCGGCTTCCGCCGACTCGGAGCCCTCGGCGTTGATGCGCTCGGCGAGCTGCGTCAGCAGCTGATCGGTCTTCTTCTCCTCCTGGAGGGTCTCGTCGAGGAGCTTGGCGGCGTCGGCGTAGCCGAGCTGGGTTGCCCAGGTCTTGAGCGTGCCGTAGCGGGCGATCTCGTAATGCTCGATCGCCTGGGCGCAAGCCGCCAGCACCGCGTCGGCGGCCGGGCTGTCCTCGAAATCCTCCAGATCCTCCTCCATTTCGGAGGTCAGCCCCTGCATCGCCTCGCAGGTCTTGCCGCGGGCCGGCTTGCCGATGATGTCGAACACCTGCTGCAGGCGCTCCACCTGGGTCGCGCTCTCCTCGGCATGGGTCTCGAAGGCTTGGCGCAGCTCCTCGTGCTCGGCGGACTTCGCCGACTTCTTCAGCGCGCGCACAGACTGTCGTTCGGCGTAATACACGTCCTTCAGCGTCTCGTAGAACGCATCCTGCAAGGTCTTCTGCTTGGTGGCCATGGTGAAGTGTCTCCCGATGCTTGAACGCGTGGGGCTGCGGGAGTGATCTCACCGGCAGCCGGCATCGTAAGAACGTGATCTCGGGCGACAGGGTCCGAAAATTAACCTGGGAAAGGCCGGAAAAATCTTGGAACTCCGGCCTGCCGTGAGGGGATGTCCGGGATTCGGGCGGGCGGGACGCCGGCCGTCGGCGCGCGCTACAGCCACTTCTTCCAGCGGAAGAACACGTAAGGCAGCACGGCCGCCACCACCATCATGCCGACCGCGGCCGGATAGCCGAAATGCCAGTCGAGTTCCGGCATGGTCTTGAAGTTCATGCCGTAGATCGAGGCGATCAGGGTGGGGGGCATGAACACCACCGCCATGACCGAGAACAGCTTGATGATGTTGTTCTGCTCGAGGTTGACGAGGCCGAGCGTCGCGTCGAGCAGGAACTGGATCTTGGCCGAGATGAAGGTCGCGTGCTCCTCCAGCGATTGCAGGTCGCGCAGGGTCGAGCGCACGTCCTCGCGCAGCTCGCGGGGCGCCTTGGCCGTGCGGTAGGTCGCCGAGAGCGAGAGCAGGATGCGCTCCATCGAGACCAGGCTCTCGCGCTGCTTCGAGATCAGGTCGCCGTGCCGTCCGAGCGAGCGCAGCGTGTCCTGCAGCGCGGTGTTGCGCGAGGACGGGTCGCCCTTCTCCTCGAAGATCTTTCGCGAGAGGCGGTCGATCCGCTCGCCCTGGAGCTGGAGCACGTCCGCCGCGCGGTCGATCACCGCCTCGATCAGCCCGGCCAGGATCGACTCGCCCGAGACCGAGCGGGACGGGCCGTTGCCCGTCGCCCGGCCGGCGCGCTGGGTGTACATCCGGAAGGCCTGCGGCTCCTCGTAGCGCACGGTGATGAGCCGGTTGTCGCGCAGGATGAAGGTGATGCCGGCCAAGCCCGGCTCCTCGGAATCGTGGACGCGGGAGAGCACGCGCCCCGTCATGTAGCGGGCGCCGGCCTCGACATAGAGCAGCTCCGAGGGCTCGATGTCCTTCATCTCCTCGCGGGTCGGCACGGTGATGCCGAGGAAGGATTCGACCTTCACCTCCTCCTCCCGCGTCGGACGCACGAGGTCGAGCCAGACCGTGTCCTCGGGGATCGGCTCCTGCAATTCGAGGTAGCGGCGCTCCAGCACCGTCTGGGAGCCGCCCGCGACGGGCTTGTGGGTGAAGATCAACGGATGTGACCTGTCGGATGGCGATTCAGTCGAGCGCCCCGGGCGGGGCGAGGCTTGTCTCCGGCACGAAGAAGTCCGGCGCAAGCGGGACGCCCGCTGTGACGCGGTATTTTGAAAACTCCGTGACGCCTTCCTCGGAGAGGAACGTGTCGTCGATCAGGAAGCGCCCGGTGAAGGCCTTGGCGTCCTTCAGGAACACGGCGTGGGCGGCATCCGCCATGATCTCGGGCCGGCGGCTCGCCTGCATCAGGGCGTCGCCGCCGAGCAGGTTCTGGACGGCGGCCGTGGCGATGGTGGTGCGCGGCCACAGGGCGTTGACCGCGATCCCCCTGCTTCGGAGTTCGCCGGCAAGCCCCAGGACGCAGAGCGACATGCCGAACTTCGCCATGGTGTAGGCCAGATGCGGCGCGAACCACTTCTCCGCCATGTCGAGGGGCGGCGAGAGCATCAGGATGTGCGGGTTCTCGGCCCGCTCCAGATGGGGAATCGCGTATTTGCTGGTCATGTAGGTGCCGCGCGCGTTGATCTGATGCATCAGGTCGAAGCGCTTCATCTCGGTCTTGGGCGTGTTCGACAGCGAGATCGCGCTCGCATTGTTGACCACGATGTCGATCCCGCCGAATTCCTTCGCGGTGCGGTCGAGGGCGTCCTTCACGGCGTCTTCGTCGCGGACATCCACGGTGAGCGGCAGCGCCCGGCCGCCGGCCCGCTCGATCTGTTCGGCGGCGGTGAAGATGGTGCCTTCGAGCTTCGGGTGCGGTTCGGCGGTCTTGGCGGCGATGGCGACGTTGGCGCCGTCGCGGGCGGCGCGCAGGCCGATGGCGAGCCCGATGCCGCGCGAGGCGCCGGTGATGAACAGCGTCTTACCCTTCAGGCTCTTGCCCTTGAGACTCATGGCATCTCCTCTCCGATCCGGAAGCGCTCCGGCTGGCGTCCGTCGGCGTCGGTGAACCCGTAGGCGCGGGCGAGGTCCCCGACATGCAGCGTCGCCCCGGCCCGGTCCAGCACGGACGGGTCGGCGGCCAATGCCGCGAGCGCGCGGCCGGCATAGAGCGGGCTCTCGGTGGCGAGCGCCTCCTGATCCAGGTCGCGCACCCGCTCGGTGGCGACGAAGCCCGGCGAGAGCCCCAGCGCGCAGACCCCGTGCGGCGCCAGTTCGGCGGCGCAGGCGAAGGCGAGGCGGTTCGTCGCCGCCTTGGCGAGGTCGTAATAGAAGTCCCCGAGAAACCCGTCCTCGGTGCCGAAGGAGACGAAGGCGATCAGCCCCTGCCGGGCCGCCACCATGGCCGGCGCCACGGCCCGCGCCAGCAGCAGGGCCGGATACGGCCCGGTGCCGAGGAACTGCGCGAACGGCTCGGCCGAGCGGCGCCAGAACGGCGTGCCCCAGGCGGCGCCGTCGGGGTAGCGCGCGCCGTCATAGCCCTCGTTGCCGCCCCAGACCGAGGAGGCCGCGACGTCGATCCGCCCGAACCGGCGCAGGCACCAGTGCACGAGTTCGTCCACCGCCCGCTCGCTGGTGTGGTCGCACAGGTAATGGTGCCCCTCGCCGCCCGCTGCGTCGACGGCGCGGGCGGTGTCCTCGATCGTCTCGGGCCGGGTCTCGGTGCGCCGCCCGGTCTCGGAGGAGCGGGCGGTGACGATCACCGTGGCGCCGGCCTCCCCCAGCCCCCGGGCGAGCCCGCGCCCGACCCCGCGCGAGGCCCCGGCCACGAGGCAGACCTTTCCCCGCAACGACGGCACCATGCCGCGCTCACGCCTTGCCGGAGAGGAAGCGGGCGAGCCGCGCTTGCGTCTCCGGATCGCGCAGGCCCGCCTCGAAGGCCTGCGCCTCGGCCTCGATCGCCGCCTCGACGGCACCCTGCTCGCCGCGCATCAGCGCGCGGGTCGCCTGCACCGCCCGGCGCGGCAGGGCGGCAAGCCGCGCGGCCTGCGCCAGGGCGTGCGCTTCCACCTCCTCGGAGGGCAGCAGCCCGTTGGCGAGCCCCATCGACACCGCCGCCGCCCCGTCGAACGGCTCGCACAGGAGCAGCAGCGCCGCGGCGCGGGCAGGCCCGATCCGCCGCGGCAGGAGGTGGCTCGCGGCGGCCTCCGGCACCACGCCGAGTTCCACGAACGGCATGCGGAAGCGCGCCTGCGGCGAGACATAGACGAGGTCGCAATGCAGCGTCAGCGTCGTGCCGACGCCGATGGCGAGCCCGTCCACCGCCGCGACCAGCGGCGTGCGGGTGCGGGCGAGCTGCCGGATGAAGCGCAGGGCCGGCATCTCCGCAAACGCCGCCCGCGGCTCCGTGCCGGCGGCGAAGAAATCGCCGAGGTCGTTGCCGGCGGTGAAGGCGCCGGGCAGCCCGGCGAACACCACCGCCCCGATTTTTTCCGCATTGGCGTCGGCGTCTTGCAGGGCCGCGGTGGCGGCGTCGTACATCGCCCCGGTCAGCGCGTTCTTCTTCGCCGGCCGGTTCCAGCGGATCAGCCGGACCCCGCCCGCGACATCCTCGATGGTGATGGCCTCAGTCATCCGCCCTCGCATCCGCCCTCGCCCCGCGCGCTCGGTCCCAAGACGTCCGAGCCGTCGCCCACCCTTCTTCCCACCGCACCGCTTTGTCGAGGGGCCATCGGCGGCGCTCGGGCCGCGCCGCGGGCGGCGTCGCCTGACCCGAGCGCCGCCCCGGTTCTTGGAGCTATCCTTTGGGCCTGTCCTTCCGGGGCCGCGGAGCGGAACCCGGAACCCACCCGTGAGGCACCGTGCGCCGCGGGTGGGTTCCGGGTTCGCTTGTCAGCGCCCCGGAATGAGGGGGGAGGATCCAGGCCGAGCGGTTTTCCGAAAAGGCCCTGCCTCGACCCGCCCACTCGCTCGATCCAGTGGCGCGACCCTGGCCCCGCCGCGCCGGGCGGATCACGCGGCCGGGACGGCGCCGGTGTCGCACCCCCGAAACTTGAGGGGAGGCCCGCCGGATGTCCGGCCATGTGGTTCCTCTACGCTCTCACCATCGCCGCCGGGCTCGCCAACGCGATCCAGCCGGGACAGAACGCGACGTTGTCGAAGTCGCTCGGCCTGCCGGTCACGGCGGCCCTCCTGACGCTGCTCGTCAGCACCGCCGGCCTGCTCGCCGGCGGCCTCGCGCTCGGAAAACTCGAAATCCCCACCGGCCAGCAGCTCGCACAGGTGCCGTGGTGGGCGTGGCTCGGCGGCTTCCTGAGTATTTTGCTGATCCTGGCTCAGCTCTACGCCTCCCCCGCCATCGGCGCGGCGACCTTTTTGGGGATCATCGTGACGGTGGGCGTGCTCGCCTCGCTCGTGTTCGACCACTTTGGGTGGATCGGATTTCAGGTGCACCCGGCGAGTTTTTGGCGCGTCGCCGGGGCGGTGTTGATGGTGGTTGGGGTGGGGTTAGTGGCCGTGTTTTGATTTGAGGCCGCAGGATTTTATTTTTACATTGCATGTGCCCTTTTCCGCATTATAGTTATATCTGTGCTGTAAAATTTGATGATAAAGATTCTATGATGCTAGGAATTGTTCGACGGAATTGTCTTTGAAAATTTTAACTAAATGAACTTTGTATTGAAAATATGGTCTATAGCTTTGCTGTGAGCCAACGGTCCAAGTCCAGATGGCCCGATGTGGCATTTCGATCACCGTCACCCGCCGGGTGTGAGAAAGCACCAGCTAGGCTCGAATGCTGCTATATGGGTGTGCGTTCTTGCTTTGTTCTGCTAGACAGCGGAGATCCGCCATCGGCATCGTGAATCGAGGTGCGACGTGGAGCCGAAACAACCCATACCTTCAAGGCTGCTAAAGCCGCAGGTGCATAGATTCGCCGAGTCGGTTGCTTCCGAGCTCGGATATGCCCCTGGCGCAGCGCTTGAGCCTATACTGGGCCGCCTCAACGGCAGCCTAGAGTATCGGTCTTTGTTTGGTTCTAGCGATAGTGCAGACTCAATCCATGTAACTCCTGACGGCAATTTCACTATTTTTATGTCTGGTCTCACGTCTAGTGAGAGAGACCGGTTCACCATAGCTCATGAATTGGGGCATTATTTTTTACACTTTCCTCTTGTTCGTAAGAAATTCCCTGGCGCCTCGATGGTCGCGACGCGTTGGGTGGATGAAACAGATACAGATCAGCGTAGAGCTGAGTGGGAAGCAAACTGGTTTGCGGCAGCATTTTTGATGCCCAATGATTTATTTAAAGCTGATGCTGATCTAAGTAGCAATGACATTCAGTATCTTTCTTTGAAATATGGCGTAAGCATGCACGCGGCGCAAATTCGGCTTGCCACTCTGTCTTGAGGCATACGTTTTGTCAGGCTGTCCAAAATACCGGATTAGGCTGTTTCTGTCCGTCGATCTTGTTGGTTCAACCTCTTATAAAGCTGGCGTTGGTCGAGAAATAGTACGAAATACTGCCCGGCAGAGATGGGTCGATGAAACTCGCCATTTTTATCGAGAGTTTCCTAAGTATCTTGAGCAGCAGTTCAGAGTGTTTCCAACCAGCGGTGACCTAAACGATGGGCTATGTCCGCAAATTTGGAAGACTGTAGGTGACGAAATAATATTTTGCGTTAGGTTGGATCATCTTCAGCACCTTGGAAGATGTATATGGGCATTTATCAGGACGTTAGAGGTATATTCTAAATATCTTGAGGCTTCTAGCATCGAGCTCGATGTAAAAGGTGTCGCCTGGATTGCTGCGTTTCCGGCGCCAAACGTTACTGTACCAGTTTCTTCAAAACATGTCGAAAGTGCGGAGGACGAGTCCGGATTAAGGGATCACGAGCAAACTGAGATCGAAGCAGACAAGGAGCCATCAAATTTCGAGTTTTTGGGAAAAGAGATTGATATCGGGTTCAGGGTTGCAAAGCATTCAGGATCAAATAGACTTGCGCTCTCGATCGAGGTCGCTTATTTGTTGTCGACTTTATGTGCAAGAGGCGATTACAATTTTATTTTCACGTATTCTGGTCGAGAGAGCTTGAAGGGAGTGATTGGAAGCCGCCCTTACCCGATACTGGCAATTGATACGGAACGCCGAGAGCATCGGCGGCAAGTCCAGGCATTCGAACAAGCTCTGATTGGCGACAAACATGCACCTCCGCACCTACTTGAGAGTTTTCTTGGTGCGTTCATGCAGGATGAAAAGATAGAATTTCCTATTCTGACTTCCAAAGGGTCGGAATCCGCAGAAGAAAACCTACCTGATAGTTACAGAAATTTCGCTGTTTTATGGCTTGCTGGTAATCGAGAGGATAAACAGAGAATAAAAGTCGAGGAGCAGTCAAAAGAGGCTGAAGAAGTTGCCGAGCCGGACGCAGAATCTCTTGCTGCCATAGAGGCTAGTGCGCAAGAGGTATTTAAGAGATTTAGGGAACCCGGCTGATTAAATCGGAATGAGCAAACTTAGGTCTATATCTGCATTTTGTTATATTTATTTACTTTCGATTACTTTAATTCTAGACCAGTCCTGGTTTGCGTGCTGAATTTCCTAGGTCTCTTGACACCATAGACAAAAAATCCTACAACCAGCGCGCTCACCTCCCGGACCAACCGGGGGAGCTTTTCCGGTGACCGGCCGGCGAGGCTCGCAGGGAGGTGGGGCGGTTCCCGCGTCGGTGGCCCGGTCGCCATCGCCCCGGGCGCTGTGCGCGACACAACGCTGTCTCGGGATGGGGCCATAGGCCGGTCTCGGGTCGGCGCCCAGGAACAACCGGAGCCGGGCCCACTACGAGGTCCGGTGCGGACGAGACCGACGAAGCCGGTTCCTGGCCGAGGCGTCCTCGCCCCTCACGGGGCGGCGCGCCGGAGAGCACCAGGCCCGCGGGTCCGGGGTCGATGCCGGTGGAGCGACCGTGACGCAAAAACGGAAGGGCGGCGTCTCCTGATAAGGACGCGGCCCCTCCGCGGGACGCCGGGAGACCGGCACAGTGTCAAACAAGCATCCGGAGGTCTCGCGGCGTCCCGCGTCCCCCTCGGGGTCTTTTGAAGCGTGTGGCGTTCCCAGCCGGCCGATCGGCCAGCCGTCCTCCGGGCCTTCAGGCCGCGGGGGGAACCGTGTTTTTCCGCAGACGCTCTTTGACCGGTCGGGGAGACGGGCGCGATGTTCGAGCCGCGGTTCCAAGCCTCGGCCTCATCCTGAGGTGCCGGCGCGGAGCGGCGGCCTCGAAGGGTCCCCCAGAGCCCGCGCGATCCCTGGAGCACCGCTCAAAGCCGCGGCGCGGCCCCTCAGGATGAGGGCGTGAGTGGGCGGACGGTGCGAGGCGCCTCAGGCCACGCCGGTGCGCAGCAGGTCGTGGTAATGGACGAGGCCGACGGGGCGGCCGTCCTCCACCACCACCAGGGCGGTGATCTTCATCGCCTCCTGGATCTGCAGCGCCTTGGCGAGCAGGGTCTCGGGGGTGATCGTGCGGGGATTCTTGGTCATCACCGCCTCGACCGGCATCCGGTCCAGGCCCTCGCGGGAGAAGATGGCGCGGCGCACGTCGCCGTCGGTGAGGATGCCGGCCAGCGCGCCCTCCGCATCGACCACGAGGACGGAGCCGAACCCCTTGGCGTCGATCTCGGCCACCGCCGCCCGCATCGCGGTGCCGAGCGCCACCACCGGGAGGTTGGCCCCGCCATGCATGACCTCGCGCACCTGCCGCAGGGAGGCGCCGAGGCGGCCGCCGGGATGGAACACGGAGAAGTCGCGGGCGGAGAAGCCGCGGGCCTCCAGGAGCGCCACGGCGAGCGCGTCGCCGAGCGCGAGCTGCATCGCCGTCGAGGTGGTGGGGGCGAGCCCGTTGGGGCAGGCCTCCTTCGCCTTCGGCAGGGCGAGGCAGGTATCGGCCTCGCGGCCCAGCGTCGAGGCGGCGTTGGAGGTGATCGCCACGAGGCCGACGCGGTAGCGCCGCGTGTAGCCGATGATGTCGGCCAGTTCCGTGGTCTCGCCCGACCACGACAGCGCCAGCACCACGTCCTCGGGCTGGATCATGCCGAGATCGCCGTGGCTCGCCTCGGCCGGGTGGACGTAGAGGGCCGGCGTGCCGGTGGAGGCGAAGGTCGCCGCGATCTTGCGGGCGACGTGGCCGGACTTGCCCATGCCGGTGCAGATCACCCGGCCGCGGGCCGCGCCGATCCGCTCGACGGCCTGGGCGAAGGGCTCGCCGAGCCCGTTGTCGATCGCCGCCATCAGGCAGGCGAGGCCCTCGCGCTCGGTCTCGATGGTGCGCAGGGCCGAGGCGATGGCGGGCGCCCGCACCGTCGCCTCGCGCGCCTCGTCTCGATCCTCGATCCGCTGTGCCAGGGCCATGAAGGGTTCGTTCCGTCTCGGGGCCGGGCGCCGCGCACGGGCCCAGGGTCTCTCGTCGGCGCCGCGCGGCGCGAAGCGCCCTCTTCGCCCGCGACTGTGGCCGCAAGGCGGCTGCGAGGGCCGCGACGAGGGCGGGACAGGGCGGGGGGACGCGCCGCAACCGGGCGTTAACCATGTCTGGCGCAACGCTCTTAACCATGGAGCGCCGGCCGGACAGGGACGCCGCTCCGTCGACGGGCCGCCGGCCGCATCCAGGGAAAGAGCGCTGCCGGTGTCACGCGAGCGGCCGAACGGGGACAGGCGCGAGGGGCACCGCGGCAGGTCGGGCAGCGCGGGCGCGCTTGCTCCGGTGCTGTTGCCGGCGCTGCTGGCCGCCCTGCTCGCGGCCCCTGCCCTCGCCCAAGACCGCGACGCCCGCGACGCCCGCGACGCCCGCGACGCCGCGCCTTCCGACACCGCGCAGCAGGCCGCGCCGAACCTGCGCGGCACCGGGCCGGCCCCCGCCGGCCGCCCGCGCGCCTCCGCCTTCGACGCGCCGACTTCCCTGCGCGGCTCCGGCGCCTTCCCCGCCCCGCTCGGCAGCGGCGGGCCGACCAATCCCGCCGCCACCTCGCCCTCCGAGGAGGAGCCGACGGTGGCGCGCCTGCCGCGCTTCCGCAGCGCGACGAGCCTGCCCGGCTCCACCGCACAGGGCACGCCGGCCCGGCCCTCGCTGCTGCGCCTGCGCGCGGCGCCCCCGCGCCGCCTCGGCTCGGCGACCCGCCAGATCACCCAGACCCGCACGCAGCAGATCGTCACGGATCTGCGCCTCACGCCGGTGATCCAGAACCCGGTCTCCGGCGTGCCGCTGCCGACGCCGATCCTCGGGCTCGGCCTGCCGAACGCCGCCGGGCTGCTGCTCGGCAACACCTTGCGCCGGCCGATCCCCGCCGACAGCGCCTACGCGCCGCTCGGCATCCGGCTCGGCACCTTCACGCTGCTGCCGGCCTTCACCCAGAGCATCGGCTACGATTCGAATCCGGACCAGATCGGCGGCACCCGCCCGCGCTCCTCCCTGGCGCTGCGCAGCGAGGCGGAACTGGCGCTGCGCAGCGAGTGGTCGGCCTCCGAACTCACCGCCGAGATGCGCGGCAGCTACCTCGAATATCCGCAGAACCCCGAGGCGAGCCGCCCCAACGCGGTGGGCACCGCGCGGATGCGCATCGACGTCGACCGCGACACCCGCGTCGATCTGGAGACCCGCTTCCTGCTCGACAGCCAGCGCCTCGGCAGCCCGGATCTCGGCGCGGGCGGGGCGACGAGCCGGCCGCTCTTTGCCACCTACGGCGCGACCGCGGGGGTGCAGGAAAGCTTCAACCGGCTGCAACTCTCCCTGCGCGGCTCGATCGACCGCTCGGTCTTCGAGGATGCGCAGCTCGGCGACGGCACCACGATCATCCAGAGCGACCGCAACGCCAACCAGTACGGTCTGCGCCTGCGCGCCGGCTACGAGATCTCGCCGGCGATCACCCCCTTCGTCGAGACCTTCCTCGACACCCGGGTCTACGACACGCCGGTGGACCAGTTCGGCCTGCGCCGCGATTCCGACGGCATCGCCTTCGCCGTCGGCGCGGCGGTGGCGCTCAACAGCACGCTGACCGCGGAGATCTCGGGCGGCCTGCAGCACCGCTCCTACATCGACCGCACGCTGCAGGACATCACCGCGCCGGTCCTCAACGCGACGCTCGTCTGGTCGGTCTCGCCCCTCACCACGGTGCGGTTCAACCAGCAGACCGGCGTGATCGAGACCTCGGTGCCGGGCTCCAGCGGCGCCTTCACCGAAGCCGCCACCCTCGAAGTGCAGCACGACCTGCTGCGCAACCTCTCGATCACCCTGGGCGGTGCCTACCTGTCCACCGACTACGACGGCGTGCGCATCCGCGAGCGGGGCTTCTCTGCCATCGCCCGGCTCGACTACCGCTTCAACCGCTGGCTCGCCCTGCGCGGCAGCTACATCTACTCGACACTCAACAGCACCATCCCGCTCTCGACTTACGACGCGCACACGGTGCTGCTCGGCGTGCGGGTGAACCCCTGACCGAAGCGGCTAGCGGGCGAGCGAGAGCGGCGCGCCCGATTTCGAGAGGGCGCCGTCGAGGCTGCCGCCGGCCTGCCGCAGGCGCGCGGCCACCGTGCCGCCCGGCTGGTAGAGGTAGACCTCGCCATCGCGAAAATCCCAGGCTGAGACTTTGGCGAGATCCTTGTTGCCGCACCCCGCGGTCGTGGCCTTGTAGAGGTCGAGCGAGGGCGTGCTCGACAGGGAGACCTTGCAGCTTCCCGCCGCGTCGGTGGCGTTCCACGAGCCCACCACCGCGGAGCGGCCGGTCGCGACCACCGGCGGTGGCGCGGGCGGGGGGGGCGGTTCGAGCGCCGGGGACGGTGCGGCCGCGACGCTCGGGGGCGGCGGCTCGCCCGGGGCGGCGGAGGCGCCCGGCGGAGGCGCGAGCGGCTCGCTCGTGACCGTGCCGGCGGGCAGCGCGGGCGTGGCGGGTTCGAGCGCCGCCTGCGGCCGCGGACGCTCGCGCGGCCCCTCGAAGCGGTTCGAGGCGCAGGCGCCGACGCTCGCGGCGAGCGCGAGACAGGCGGCTTTCGACAGGAACCCACGCGTCATCAAAGACCCCTCACCCCAAACACGCAACGGTCGCGCTTGCCCTCGCGAGCAAATGCGCTTGCGGCAAGGCAGGCTGCACGGCGAGGCCGGGAAAAGCCGCGCTTGAGCCGGTTTTCGAGGGGGTGTGGCGGTGCTGCCGCACTCGGAGCAACCGCTCGCGGCACGGGCTGTTCGTGGCGGGCTGAAACCGCAAAGAGCCGCGCCCGGATCGGAACGCGGCTCTCGCGAAAGGCGGGGTGCTTGGAGAAAAGCGGTGTGCTTGGAGAAAATCAGACCTCGCGTTCGACCATCATCTTCTTGATCTCGGCGATGGCTTTTGCCGGGTTGAGGTTCTTCGGGCAGGTGTTGGCGCAGTTCATGATCGTGTGGCAGCGGTAGAGCCGGAACGGATCGTGCAGCCCGTCGAGGCGCTCGCCGGTGTTCTCGTCGCGGCTGTCGATCAGCCAGCGATAGGCCTGGAGCAGCGCCGCCGGACCCAAAAACTTGTCGCCGTTCCACCAGTAGCTCGGGCAGCTCGTGGTGCAGCAGGCGCACAGGATGCACTCGTAGAGGCCGTCGAGCCGGGCGCGGTCCTCCGGGGTCTGCTTCCACTCCTTCTCGGGTGCGGGCGTCTCGGTCTGGAGCCAGGGCTCGATCGCCGCGTGCTGCGCGTAGAAGTTGGTCAGGTCCGGCACGAGATCCTTGAGCACCGGCATGTGCGGCAGCGGATAGATCCGCACCGCACCGTCCTTGTCCTTGCGGGTCAGGAACGGCAGGGCGTTGTCGGGGGTCTTGCACTCGTCGATGCCCATGGTGCAGGCGAGCGCGTTCTGGCCCTCGATGTTCATGGCGCAGGAGCCGCAGATGCCCTCGCGGCAGGAGCGGCGGAAGACCAGGGTCGGATCGACCTTGTTCTTGATCCACAGGAGCGCGTCGAGGACCATCGGGCCGCAATCGTCGCGATCGACCCGGTAGGTGTCGATGCGCGGGTTCTTCCCGTCATCCGGATTCCAGCGGTAGATCCGGAACACCTGCACGTTCTTGGCGCCGTCCGGCGCCGGCCAGCTCCTGCCTTCAGTGACCTGGGAGTTCTTCGGAAGATTGAACTGGGCCATGTCCTGTGCCTTGTTCCTTTGCCTTCGAGGTGCGGCGGCCTTGCGGCGCGCTCCGATCTTGAGAAAACCTATTGCCGGTCGAGCCAGTCGGTCATGAACCGCTCGGCCTCCGCCTTCGGAAGCGGCTTCGCGGCGGGACCGGACAGGCGGAATTTCACGAACTTCCCGCGCAGGCCGGTGAGGCAGAGCAGGCTCTCGGTGGGGCCAAGGGCCGGATGGTCGATGGTGAAGCCGCGGCAGGCGAGCCGGGCTCCGGCAGAGCCGGGCACCTGCACCGCGCCGCGATAGATGCCCTGCGCCACCGCCGTTCCGATGTCGGCGGCCGCCTGCGTGAGCTGCCCGGTCACCGGGGGCGAGGACGGCCCGTCGGGGATGTTCCCGACGCCGCCGTCATAGACGTAGATGTCCGCCTTCCAGCGACCGTTGGTGTAGGCGACGGAGGTGCCGAGGCCCGGCGCGCGGGACTCGTAATCCGTACGCGGGCCACGGGCGAAGCCGGCGACCGCCGCGGGGAAGTCGAAGTCCGGCCCCCGTGCCGCCGCCGGCAGAGGCGACAGCAGCGCTGCCGCGGCGCAAAAGGCAGCGCGGGCGATCGGGCGCGAGGCCGGGATCATCGCCCGCAGAGCCCCCCGTTCCACCGCTTGGCCGCCGCGCACCGCATCAGTACACCCGCGCCTTCGGCTCGATGTACTGGATGTCGTTCGACATGGTGTAGGTGTGGACCGGACGGTAATCGATCTCGACGCCGTGCTTGGACTGATCGAGCCACGCCAGGGTGTGCTTCATCCACTCCTTGTCGTCGCGGTCGGGGAAGTCCTCGCGGGCATGCGCCCCGCGGCTCTCCTTGCGGTTGACCGCCGATTCCATCGTCACGACCGCCTGGCCGATCAGATTGTCGAATTCGAGCGTCTCGAGCAGGTCGGTGTTCCAAACGAGCGAGCGGTCGGTGATCTTGATGTCCGAGACGCCGCGCCAGACGTCGTGGATCAGACCCTTGCCCTCCTCCAGCACCTCGCCGGTGCGGAAGACGGCACAGTTGTTCTGCATCGTCCGCTGCATCCGGTCGCGCAGCTGCGCGGTCGGGGTGGCGCCGTCGGCGTAGCGGAAGTGGTCGAGGCGCGCGAGCGCCTTGTCGGCCGAGTCCTTCGGCAGTTCCGGCTGGCGAGCATCGGCCTCGACGATGTCGGCGCAGCGCAGGCCCGCGGCGCGGCCGAACACCACGAGGTCGATCAGCGAGTTCGAGCCGAGGCGGTTGGCGCCGTGCACCGAGACGCAGGCCGCCTCGCCCAGCGCCATCAGGCCCGGCACGACGGTGTCGGGGTCGCCGTTCTTGAGGGTCAGAACCTCGCCGTGGAAGTTCGTCGGGATGCCGCCCATGTTGTAATGGACCGTCGGCAGGACCGGGATCGGCTCCTTGGTCACGTCCACGCCCGCGAAGATCTTCGCGCTCTCCGAGATGCCGGGCAGGCGCTCGTGCAGGATCTTCGGGTCGAGATGGTCGAGGTGCAGGAAGATGTGGTCCCCGTCCTTGCCGACGCCGCGGCCGTCGCGGATCTCCATGGTCATCGAGCGGGAGACCACGTCGCGGGAGGCGAGATCCTTGGCCGACGGCGCGTAGCGCTCCATGAAGCGCTCGCCCTCGGAATTCGTCAGGTAGCCGCCCTCGCCCCGCGCCCCTTCGGTGATGAGGCAGCCGGCGCCGTAGATGCCGGTCGGGTGGAACTGCACGAACTCCATGTCCTGCAGCGGCAGGCCGGCGCGCAGCACCATGGCGTTGCCGTCGCCGGTGCAGGTATGGGCCGAGGTCGCCGAGAAGTAGGCGCGGCCGTAGCCGCCGGTGGCCAGGATCGTCTGCTGGGCGCGGAAGCGGTGGATCTCGCCGGTGGCCTGATCGATGGCGATGACGCCGCGGCAGCGTCCGTCCTCGTCCATGATCAGGTCGAGGGCGAAGTACTCGATGAAGAACTGGGTCTTGTTCTTCACCGCCTGCCCGTAGAGCGTGTGGAGCATGGCGTGGCCGGTGCGGTCGGCCGCGGCGCAGGTGCGCTGCGCGGTGCCCTTGCCGTAATCGGTGGTCATGCCGCCGAAGGGCCGCTGGTAGATCTTGCCTTCCTCCGTCCGCGAGAACGGGACGCCCCAATGCTCCAGCTCGTAGACGGCGGCGGGCGCGTTGCGCACGAGGTACTCGATCGCGTCCTGGTCGCCGAGCCAGTCCGAGCCCTTCACGGTGTCGTACATGTGCCAGCGCCAGTCGTCCGGGCCCATATTGCCGAGCGAGGCCGAGATGCCGCCCTGCGCCGCAACGGTGTGCGAGCGGGTGGGGAAGACCTTGGTGATGCAGGCGGTGCGGAGGCCGGCTTGCGAGCAGCCGACCGTGGCGCGCAGGCCCGCGCCGCCGGCGCCGACGATCACCACGTCGAAGGTGTGGTCGGTGATGGCATAGGCGGGGGTGCCGCCGTTCGATCCGTTGGAGGCCATGGGCGATGAATCCTCGGTTTCGATGACGGCGATCAGGCGAGGCCGCCCAGGCTCACGCGGATGATCGCGTAGAGGCAGGCGGCGGCCACCGCGACCGCGTAGAAGGTGTTGGCGATGAGCGCCGCGAACTTGAGGCCGTGGCTGTGGACGTAGTCCTCGATCACCGTCTGCATCCCCAGACGCATGTGGATCGTCACCGACACCACGGCCAGGATCAGGATGATCGCAACGAGCGGGTGCGACACCAGCGCGACCGCCTGCGGGTAGGTCCGCCCGGCCATCAAGGCGATGATGACGACGAAGGCGAGCATCAGGAGGGCGTTCGAGGCGCCGGTCAGGCGCTGCAGCCAGAAATGACTGGCCCCGTGGCCCGAGGCGCCGAGCCCCTTCACCCGGGCGCGGGGCGTGCGCATCGAGAGCGCGGTGTTCTGGCGGTTATCGACCTGGGACATGGGCGAGCCTCTCAGCGCACGAGCAGGGCGATCGCCCAGATCACGACGGTCAGGGTGACGGAGCCGATCAGCGTGGCGCGGGCGAGCCCGAGGCGCCGGTCACGGTCGAAGCCGTAGCCCGCGTCCCAGATGAAGTGGCGGATGCCGCCGAGCATGTGGTGCATCAGCACCCAGGTGTAGGCGAACAGGATCGCGCGCCCGATCAGCGAGCCGAAGAACCACGCCACCGTGTCGTAGGCGCGCGGACCGGAGGCGAGCGCCACGAGCCAGACCGCGACGAGGAAGGTGCCGCCGTAGAGCGCCGTGCCGGTGATGCGGTGGAACACCGACATCGCCATGGTCCAGGTCCAGCGGTAGATCTGGAGATGGGGCGAGAGCGGCTGGGCGACCGTAGGTCTGACGGTTGGGTTCATCGCGGCTCACGATCCTCGCGTCGAAGACTGGATAAATTCCAGGGAAGGGTTAGGGCGGCGGGCTCTGTGCGGCAATGGCCGTGCTGCAGTGCAGCATTGGTCAAGCTGACGATCGCGCGGATCTGTCTCATGCTCACGCGAGCCTCCCGGTCAGCCTGAACCAGAGATAGGCGAGCGGGGTCGCGATCAGCAGCGACGCGACGCCCGTGGCCAGCGTCAGCTTGGTGGCATCGGCGAGCGAGAGGCGCCCGAGATCTATCGTCATGATGATCGGCGGGGCCTGATAGGGCAGGAACAGGGTCGAGTAGCCGACCACCTGAACCATCAGCACGCTCATCAGGTCGAAGCCGCTGGCCTGCGAAAACTCCTCCGCCAGCGCCGTGTAGAGGGCCGGCGCGCCGTTGGCGGTGGCGGTGAACAGGAAGCCGATCGACAGGCCGGTCAGCGTCGCGAAGTTCTTGGCGGGTGCGCCCGGCTCAAGCGGGGCGACCGAGAGGAGCGCGTGGCCGAGATCGGCCCCGAGCCCGGTCTCGTTGACGGTGGCCGTCAGCCCGAACAGGGCGGCGACGTAGAAGCAGGTTCGTAACGGGATCTCACCGAAGCTCTGGGACGACAGGACGCCGATGCGCGGCAGCAGGCAGATCACCGCCGCGGCCAGACCGATCCAGGCGGGCGGGATGCCGTGCCAGCCGTCGGTGAGCCAGAGTGCCAGCATCACCGCGAGGATCACGGAGAGGCGCCGCTCCGCGCCCGAGGGCGGCGGCAGCGGGGCCAGTTCGGGCCGCTTCCCGTCGAGTCGATCGGGGAAGATCAGCACCGTGCAGGCGACCAGCAGCGCGCCCTTCACGAACCCCAGAACGGGAGCGTGCAGAAAGAGATAGGGCAGATAGTTGAGGTGGATCCCAAACAGCGTCTCGGCGGTGCCGGCCATGACGAGGTTGGGCACGTTGGCGGGCAGGATTGCCGCCGAGAGCATCGGCGTCGCCACGCCGAAGGCGAGCAAAGCCCCCGTCCGGCCCGGCCGCCCGGCCTCGAGCCCGAAGGCGTCGCACAGCGCGATCACCACCGGCACCATCAGGGCGATGCGCCCGAGATTGGACGGCATGACGAAGGCGAGCGCGAAGGAGAAGGCGACGAGCCCGGCGACGAAGCCCGGATAGGAGGCCGGCAGCCGCACGGCCAGCGCGCGTGCCAGCCGGTCGCCCAGGCCGGTGCGGTTCATGGCGAGCCCGACCACCATGCCGCTCGTCACCAGCCAGAAGGCGGAGGAGGCGAAACCGGAAAACACCGTCTGCGCCGGGGCGAGCTTGAGCAGCATCGCCAGGGCGAAGAACATCAGCGCGGTGACGATCTCGGCCACGAGGCCGGTCGCCCACAGCCCCATGCACAGCACGAGCAGGCCCCCGGCCGCGACGACCGTGCCCTGTCCCCCGATGATGCTGGCGGCTGCAGCTCCCATGGGCGCGCTTCAAACGCGAATTGGAACCGTTCGCAATTCGGCTTTGGTGGTGGGTGCCTTCGCCGTTCGCGAAGGCTGGTGCCGCGCTCACGAGGGCGTGATAGACCGTATGGCGGATCCTGGCTCCACGTCGCGCGAAAGCAGGCATCCGAGGTTTGTAACCGGGCTCACCCATGATGCGCTTCGACCTCGTCGATCTGAGCCTGTTCCGTCACATCGTCGAGGCGGGCTCGATCACACACGGCGCGGAGCGGGCGAACCTCGCGCTCGCCGCCGCCTCGGCGCGGGTCAGGGCGATGGAGGCGTCGCTCGGCGCCGCCCTCCTGCTGCGCGGGCGCCAGGGCGTGACGCCGACGCCCGCCGGCCGCGCCCTGCTGGCCCATGCCCGCGAGATCTTGGGGCAGATCGAGCGGCTGCAGGGTGATCTCTCTGTGTTTGCCGGAGGTGCGGTGGGCCAGATCCGGGTCCTGTCGAACACCAACGCGCTCACCGAATTCCTGCCCGAGGCGCTCTCCGCCTATCTGGCGCTCCACACCGGCATCAGCGTCGATATCGAGGAGCGCACCTCCGACGAGATCGTCGGCATGGTGGCCGACGGGGCGGCCGATCTCGGCATCGTCGCGGGCACCGTCGACACCGGGACGCTCCAGACCTTCCCCTTCCGCCACGACCGCTTCGTCGTGGTGATCGCGACCGGCCATGCCCTGGCCCGCCGCGGCAGCCTCGGCTTCGCGGAGGTGCTGGAGCACGACCTCGTCGGCCTCGACCGGCCGAGCGCGCTGACTCGCTTCCTCGCGGAGAAGGCCTCCCGCATCGGCCGGCCGATGCGGCTACGGGTGCAGTTGCGCAGCTTCGATGCCGTCTGCCGCCTCGTGGAATGCGGCGTCGGCCTCGGCATCGTGCCGGAGACCACGGCGCGGCGGGCGTGGCGCACGATGGAGATCGCCCTCGTACCCCTGGAAGACGCTTGGGCGGCGCGCGACCTCAAGCTCTGCCTGCGCGATCTCGCGGGCCTGCCACCCTTCGCGCAGGACTTCGTGGCACACCTGCGCGCCGCCGACGCGTGAGGCGAGGCGGCGTCAGCTGCCGGCGAGCGTGTCGACCAGCAGCTTCAGGTTCAGCACCACGATGATGGCGGCGATGACCCAGGACAGCCCCTTCAGCCAGCCCGGGATCACGAAGCGGCCCATCAGCCGCCGATCCGAGACGAAGTGCACCAGCGGGATCACCGCGAAGGGCAACTGCATCGAGAGCACGACCTGGCTCAGCACGAGAAGCCGGGCGGTGCCCTGCTCGCCGTAGAGGGCGGTGACGACCACCACCGGCACGATGGCGATGCCCCGGGTCACCAGCCGCCGGGCAAACGGCGGCAGGCGCAGCCGCAGGAATCCCTCCATCACGATCTGGCCGGCGAGCGTCGCCGTCACCGTCGAGTTGAGGCCCGACGCCAGTAGGGCCACGGCGAACAGGGTCGAGGCGAGGCCGACGCCGAGCAGCGGCGAGAGCAGTTCGTAGGCCTGCTCGATCTCCTCGACATCGGTGCGCCCGCCCGCGTGGAACACCGACGCCGCCATGATCAGGATCGCGGCGTTGACGAACAGCGCCAGCATCAGCGCCACCGTCGAGTCGGTGACGGCGAAGCGCAGGGCCTCGCGGCGGCCCTCGTCGGTGCGGGGATAGGCCCGCGTCTGCACGATCGAGGAGTGGAGGTAGAGGTTGTGCGGCATCACGGTGGCCCCGATGATGCCGATGGCGATGTAGAGCGCGGCCGGGTTGGTCACGATCTCCCTCGAGGGCACGAAGCCGCCGAGCACCGCCTGGAGCGGCGGCGCGGCCATCGCGATCTGCAGGCCGAAACAGACGAAGATGATCGTCAGGAGGCCGATCACGAAGGCCTCCAGCGCCCGGAAGCCCCGGCGCAGGAGCAGCAGCACCACGAACACGTCGAGCGCGGTGATGAGGGCGCCCAGCGTCAGCGGGATGCCGAACAGCAGCTTGAGGGCGATCGCCGTGCCGATGACTTCGGCGAGGTCGCAGGCGATGATCGCCGCCTCGCAGATCAGCCACAGGGCGATGCTGACCGGCCGCGAGGTGCGCTCGCGGCAGGCCTGGGCGAGGTCGAGGCCGGTGGCGATGCCGAGCCGCGCGGCGAGCGCCTGCAGCACGATCGCCATCAGGTTCGAGAGCAGGATGACGGAGAGCAGGGTGTAGCCGAACTGGGCGCCGCCGGCGATGTCGGTGGCCCAGTTGCCCGGGTCCATGTAGCCGACCGAGATCATGTAGCCCGGGCCGAGGAAGGCGAAGAGCCGCCACAGCCAGGACCCGCCCGCGCGCACCGGCACGCTGCCGTTGAGGGCGCCGAGACTCGGCTCCGCGGAGGCCTGCCCGGGCGGCGCCGGCCGAACCTGATCCATCACCGCTTCCATTCGCATCGGGGTGTTCGCCGTCCCCTGCCCCGGTGACGACGCTCCCGGATGAGAGGGCCGACACGGCGGTGCGAGGCGGGAGAGCCGGCCCCCCGATCCGCGGGCGGTGCGGGCGGCACGGTCTTATAGCTTCAGCTATAAAGCTGTGCCGAAGCTGAGATCAAGGGCGGATCGAAGGCGGGATCAGGAGAGTGGATCGCGAAGGGCCTTGCCGGGTTTCCGGCCGCGGGGCGCATAGGTTAAACAGCTCGGCACGAACCGCCCCACGAGACACCGTCGGATCGGTCGCCCTCACCGGGCGCGACCGGGGCACGGGACGTGTCGGACGAGACTTTCGACGATGATGGGGGCCGGCCGGCCAGGCCGCGCCCGGCAATGGAGGAGCCCGCCGCCCGATGCAGGATGCACCGCGAGAGATGGGGCAAGAGGCGGCAAGGGAACCGGCAGGAGAACCGGGAAGGGAGCCGGGAAGGGAGCCGCTCCGGGCGGGTGCGGACGCGCCGCTCGTGGATGCGGAGGTCCATGTCGAGAGCTTCCGCCAGGCCCGCGAGGCGCGCCGCCTCGAACTCGTCGAGGATTACGTCGAGCTGATCGCCGACCTGATCGGCGACGGCGGCGAGGCCCGGCAGGTCGATATCGCCGCCCGCCTCGGCGTGGCCCAGCCGACGGTCGCCAAGATGCTCAAGCGTCTGGCCGAGGATGGCCTCGTGCAGCAGCGTCCCTATCGCGGCGTCTTCCTCACGGCGGCGGGGCAGGCGCTGGCCGAGCAGTCGCGGGAACGCCATCGCATCGTCGAGCGCTTCCTGTGCGCCGTGGGGGTCAGCGCCGAGACGGCGCGCCGCGATGCGGAGGGCATCGAGCACCATGTGAGCGCCGAGACGCTGGAAGCGTTCCGCCGCTTCGCCGACGCGAAGCTTTCGGCTTCATCCTGACCGCTGGATCCTGACCGCCCGCGCCTTCCGAGGACCTGATTCCGATGGACCAGACCCAGCAGCTCGCCGCGCTCGCCGCCGTCAGTGCCCGGCACGATGCGGCGGTGACGAACCTCGCCGAGGGGCTCGCCGAACTCGGCGCCAAACAGGTGGCGCACCAGATGGCGGTGGGCTTCCTGGCGAGCGTGCTGCGCTCGATCGATTCCGACCATTACGACGAGCGCCTCGAAGGCTATCTCGCCATGCTGCGCGACGTGCTGTTCCGCGACGATCCCGACGCAGTGCTGGCGAAGACCGTTCTGGAGACGATCGAGCGGTCCCTGCGGCCGGCGCAGGATCAGGACGAGGCCTGAGGACCGCCCGTCGGCACTGACGCAGGCGTGCAAGCAAATGTGAGGGCCGCGTGGCGCCGCGGCGCCTTGGTCGAGGCCGGGGGGCATGGCACCATGCCCGGATGGCTGACCGGAACGACCACCCCTACTCCATCGACGTGCGGCCCTGCTGGCGGCGTCCGGGCCGCTTCGTCTGTTCCATCATCGAGAAGGGCGCGCCGCGGCGCTACGGTCCGCAGAGCTACGCGACCTTCGACGAGGCCCGCCGGGCCGCCCAGGCGCGGCTGCGCCAGCTCGTCTTCGAGTGGCAGCTCATCGGCGCCTGATCGCCCCGGCCGGGCCAAGCCGCGGACGCCGCGCGGCTCAGACCTGATCGGCGTCGGCGGTCTGCGCGTACTGGACGAGGGCGGCCATCTGCGCCGGCGCCCGGAACACGCGTCCGTCGTTGGTCTCCACGTAGACATCCGCGGCACCCATGCTCGCGAAGGTCATGGCCCGCTCGGCCGCCCGGGTGCCGAGGGCGTGCGGCTCCCTGGAGGGGCCGGACGGCGCGGTCCAGTGAACGGTGTAGCGCATGGCATTCTCCTGCTGTGAACGTCGAGCATAGGGCAGCCGGCCCCGGATCGCGAGCGCGCGACGGGAAAAGCCGCCTGCTCCGCCCTCCAATTCTGCATCATAATGCAAATTGCGCGGTTCCAAAGGGCCCCGCCGCGCGTTCTCCGGCGGTGAGGCGCTCGGCGCCGCGAGCGGGAGGACGTCATGAGGAAGCCGGAGAAGCCGGGCGCGGAGGCGGGCAGGACGCGCGAAGGCGGCGCCCTCGGCAACATCGACGAGCAGACGGGCCATCCCGGCAAGGGCACGCCCGGGGCGACGGTCAGACCCGAGGACAACCCCGATCCCTCGAAGGATCCCAAGCCGGAAACGCAGGAGGACCGGCGGCCGAAACGCTGATCGCCCCACCTTTGCTCCGGGCCGAGCGCTGCTTCAGCACGACACGATCCGTCCGAGGGGCAGGTGTCGGCGCTTGGATGGATCGAGACCCCCGGAGACGGCGACGGTCCGAACGGATCCGCAGGTTTCGGTGCGGGGGCGCCGGCAGCCTCAGGGCTTGCCGCTGGCCCCCGCCCCGGCTACTCACACGCGGGGTTTCTGTCGTCGTTTCTGTTGCCCAAGCTGTCTTCGAAGGTCAGTCTCGGGTGTAAGTTGATGGCAGGCAAGCCGAAGGGCCTGTAGCTCAATGGTTAGAGCCGACCGCTCATAACGGTCTGGTTGCAGGTTCGAGTCCTGCCGGGCCCACCACCCTTCCCCGATCGATCAGCCGTTCGCGCGGTCCCGGATCGGACCGCGCGCCGGATCGCGGATCAGTCCTTGAGGTCGGCCGGGACCTTGCCGCCGTTCTCCTCGAGCTTCTTGATGACCTGCTTGTGCAGCCAGACGTTCATCGAGGCCGAGTCGTTCTTGTCGCCGGTGTAGTGCAGCTCGTCGGCCAGCTGCTGGCGGGCGTGCAGGCTCGAATCCAGGTCGAGCAGCTTCATCAGATCGACGATCGAGGTGCGCCAGTTCAGCTTCTGCGGGTTCTTCGCGGCCAGGTCGTTGAGCACGGCCTCGACATCGACCGATCCACCGGAGGACGTGCCGCCGCTGGTGGGGGTGGAGGCCGGGGCGCTGCCGCCGCCGGAGGACGGCTGGGCCTGGGTCTCGGAGGGCTTCGACGACGACGTGTTCGCCTCGGCGGCCTGCGCCTCCGACGAGCCGAACGGATGGAGGATCTTGCTGACGATGCTGCCGATGAGGCTCATGGCGTGAGGTTTCCCGTTGCTGTCGCGCGACCTGACCGGCCGCTTCGGCTCAGTTAACGGCAGGAATCGAAGCGCCGTTCCGTCGCAGGCCGGCAAAGCATCGGGGCCGGCAGGCGGCCCGATCGGGCCGCGGCAATTGGAAGATTGCGCCCGCTGTGCCATGGGAAGCGCCATCCGGCCCCCTGGAACCCGTTTCGATGCGCAATCCCTTCAAGGCCTTCGCCCTGGTGGCAGGGCTTCTCGCCCTTTCCACGCCGCTCGCCGCGCAGACCGTGCCCGTTCGCATCGGCGTCATCCCCGTGATCGGGGCTGCACCCGTCTTCGTCGCCAACGGCGAGGGCTGGCTGAAGGAGGCCGGGCTGGCGCCCGCCTTCACCACCTTCGAGTCGGGCCCGAACATGATCCAGGCGCTGGCGTCGGGCACGATCGACGTCTACGTCGCCGGCATCGCCCCGCTGGCGGTCGCCCGCACCAAGGGGATCGACGTGCGGGTCGTAGCCGCCACCGCCGTCGAGGAGATGGTGTTCGTGGCAGCCCCCAAGCTCGCGCCCTATTTCGCCTCCGCTCCGAGCAAGGCCGAGGCGTTCAAGCAGTTCAAGGCCAAGGAGGGCCGCCCCGCCCGGCTCGCCACGCAGCCGCCGGGCTCGGTGCCCAACACCACCCTCCAGCACTGGCTGTGGCAGGTGGCGAAGGCTGACAAGGCCGATGTCGAGATCGTCGCCATGGGCATCGACGCCACCCAGCAGGCGCTGCTCGCCGGGGCCGTCGACGGCGCCTCGATCCGCGAGCCGGCGCTCACCATCGTCCAGGGCCGCAACCCGAAGATCACGCTGATCGCCACGGGGGCTGAGATGTTCCCCGACCAGCCGGGCACGGTGGTCGCCGTCTACGGCAAGTTCGCCGATGCCAACCCGAAGGCGGTGGAGGGCCTCGTCTCGGCGCTCGTGAGGGCGACCGATCTCCTCAAGGCCGATCCGGCCCGCGCCGCGCCGCCGGTCGAGGCGGCGCTGGGCAAGGGCATCACGGATGTCGCCACGATCCAGAAGGCCCTCTCCTCGCCGGCCGCGAAGTTCGTCGCCGACCCGCGCACGATCATCGAGGCGACGAGGCAGATGCAGGCCTACCAAGTCTCGATCGGCACCCTCGACAAGGAGGCGCCGATCGACGGCCTGTTCGACACCAAGCCGTTCGACGCGGCCAAGAAGCCTGCGCCGAAGCCCTGATCGCGATCGCCCCGTCATGACCTCGTTCCGCTCGGCCGCCCTGGCGGCCGTGGGGCTCGCCGCCTTCCTCGCTCTGTGGGAGGCGGCCCCCCGGCTCGACCTCGTCAATCCGGCCTTCCTGCCGCCGCCCTCCTCCATTCCCGCCGCCTTCGCCCGGGAGGTGTCCGGCGGGGCGTGGCCGCGGGCGGTCGTGGAGAGCCTGAGCCACTACGTCGTCGGGCTCGGCGCGGGCGCGCTCGCGGGCATCGCCCTCGGTCTGGCCTCGGGCATGTTCGGCTGGTTCGAGAGCCTGACCGCCTGGGTCGTGCGGCTGCTGCGCCCGATTCCCGGCCTCGCCTGGGTGCCCTTCGCCATCATCTGGTTCGGCGTCCAGCCCTCGGCCGCCGTGTTCATCATCGCCATCGGCGTGTTCTGGATCGTGTTCTTCGCCACGCAAGGCGCGGTGCGCGGCGTCGATCGCGACCTGATCGAGGTGGCCCAGGCCTTCGGCTTCCGCGGTCCCCTCGCCCGGCTCACCAAGATCCTGCTGCCGGCGGCCACCCCCGGCATCCTCGTCGGCCTGCGCACGGCGCTCGGCCAGGCTTGGATGGCGGTGGTCGCCGCCGAGATCTTCGGCGTGCCCGGCATCGGCGCGCGGATGATGCAGGCCTCCTCGCTCCTCTCCACCGATATCGTCGTGGTCTACATGCTCACCATGGCCGCGCTCTACGGCCTGTTCGATACCGGCTTCGTCGCCCTGCAGGGCTGGCTGCTGCGGTGGCGCGCATGAGTTCGGCTCAGACGAGTTCGGCTCCGATGAGTTCGACGATGAGTTCGACGCAACCGCCCATCATCGACATCCGGGGCCTGAGCCTCGCCTACGCGCGCGACGGGCGGCGCACCGAGATCCTCTCCGCCCTCGACCTCGCGGTGCCGCGCGGACAGTTTCTCGTCATCGTCGGCGAATCCGGTGTCGGCAAATCGACGCTCCTGCGGGTGCTGATCGATCTCGCCAAGCCCAGCAGCGGCACGGTCCGTCTCGAGACCGATCCCGGCACGCTCACGCCGATGGCGCTCGTGTTCCAGGATGCGCGGCTGCTGCCCTGGCGGCGGGTGATCGACAACGTCGCCTTCGGCCTGGAGCGGCACGGCCTGTCGAAGCCTGAGCGCCGCGCGCGGGCGGCGGCGATGCTCAAGCTCGTCGGGCTGTCCGACCTCGCCGGGCGCTGGCCGCACCAGCTCTCCGGCGGTCAGCGCCAGCGCGTCGCCATCGCCCGGGCGCTCGCGGTGGAGCCCGAGGTGCTGCTGATGGACGAGCCGTTCTCGGCGCTCGACAGCTTCACCCGCGAGGGCCTTCAGGACGAGATCCAGCGCATCAAGGCGCAGACCGGCAAGACGGTGCTGTTCGTGACCCACGACATCGACGAGGCGGTCTACCTCGCCGATCGGGTCGTGGTGCTGGCCGGCAGCCCCGGCCGGATCGCGGCGGACGTCACCCTCGCCCCGCCCCGTCCGCGCCAGCGCCGGGATGCCGCCCTGGTCGAGGCGGCCCGCCATCTCCGGGCGGAACTGTCGCGGCGCTCGGCGGAACTGTAGGGCGTCCGTCAAGCTTGACACCTTGACGGTTGGCCGTCCGCATTGGAACCATCGTCCCGCTCAAGGGCCCCGGCAAGGGGCTCGAATCGGGTCTCGGAGAGGGCAGGATGGGGTTTTTTCAGGACGCGCTCGTCCGCCTCAACCGGGTGGTGATGTCCTATGCGGGCGATGCCACGTTCATGCAGGCGGCGGTCTCCGCCGCGGCCAACGTGATTGTGGCCGACGGCGACACCGATGACGAGGAGATCGAGGCCGCCCTCGTCAGCATGCGGGCCAATCCGATCCTCCAGAAATCCTACGACACGCTCGCTCTGGAGCAGGCGCTGTTCGAGGCGCTGGCCCGCGCGGAGCTGCGCGCCGGGCGCCTGGAGAACAGCCAGCACGTCGCCGCCATCGCCGACCGCCCCCTGGAGCAGCGCCAGCACGTCTTCCTCATCGCCGCGGACGTGGCCGACAAGGGCGGCATCACGCAGAGCGAGCACGCGGTGCTCGACGAGCTGGCCCGGGCGCTCGACGTGGACAAGGCGGCGCTGCTGGGCTGACGCCGGGCGGACGCGGCCTTCCCCTGCCCCACCGCAACGACGTCCGCGCGACCCCATCGCCGGGACGGCGCGCGGGATGTATCACCGCTCGGACAGGAGAGCGGCCATGTACAAGGTGACGGGAACGGATCCCGCCGGCCGCACGCTGACCTTCGCGTGCGGCACGGACGAGCAGGCGCTCGAGAAGACCTGGGAACTGGCGGGGCGCGGCTTCCGCAACATCTCCGTCGCCGATCCCAAGGGGCGGGAGATGAGCGCCCTCGCCTTCGAGCGCTCGCTCGATCTCGATTACGATTGAGCGCCGCCGGGGCGGGCCGGGCGGGGCCGGGAGGCCCCGGTCGTTCCGCTCACGCCGCCCGCTTCTGATAGTCCTTCACGTCCGTGAACCGGATCTTCTCCCAGCGCTCCTCCTCGTAGCGCAGCGAGAAGGCGGTGGTGGCCATGAAGACCGGCGCGCCGTCGAGGTCGCTCGCCATGGCCGAGCCGTGAGCGTTGACGAACTTGTCGATCTCGGCCTCCGACTCCGACTCGATCCAGCGGCAGACGGAGAACCGGCTCGTCTCGAAGTCGATCGGCAGGCCGTACTCCGCCTGAAGCCGTTCCTTCAGCACGTCGAGCTGGAGCGCGCCGACGACCCCGACGAGGGCGGGCGAGCCGTCCTGCGGGATGAAGACCTGCACCACGCCCTCCTCACCCATCTGCTGGAGAGCCTCCTTCAGCTTCTTGGCCTTCATCGCGTCGGTGAGCTTGATCCGCCGCATGATCTCGGGGGCGAAGCTCGGCACGCCGCGGAAGACGATCTCCTCGCCCTCGGTGAGGGTGTCGCCGATGCGCAGCGTCCCGTGGTTGGGAATGCCCACGACGTCGCCGGCATAGGCCTCGTCGGCGATGGCCCGATCCTGGGCGAAGAAGAATTGCGGCGCCGAGAGCGACATCGGCTTGCCCGTGCGCACCAGCTTGGCCTTCATGCCGCGCCGGAGCATCCCTGAGCAGACCCGCATGAAGGCGATGCGGTCGCGGTGGTTGGGGTCCATGTTCGCCTGGATCTTGAACACGAAGCCCGTCATCTTCGGCTCGGTCGGCTCGACCGCGCGCTTGTCCGCCTCCTGGCCGCGCGGGGGCGGGGCGAAGCGGGCGAGCCCGTCGATGAGGTCGCGCACCCCGAAATTCCGCAGCGCCGAGCCGAAGAAGACCGGCGTCAGGTGGCCCTCGCGGAAGGCGGCGAGATCGAAGGTCTTGAGCCCGCCCTCGGCCAGCTCCACCTCCTCGCGCCACGCATCGGCCGCACCGTTCTCGGTCAGCAATTCGTCGAACAGCGGATCGTTGAACCCCGCAACGGGGATCGTGCCGGCATCGTCGGCCGCATCGAGCCGGCGCACCCGGTTGCCGCCGAGTTCGTAGGTGCCGGCGAAGTTGCGGCCGAGCCCGATCGGCCAGGTGATCGGCGCCACGTCGAGGGCGAGCGTCTTCTCGATCTCGTCGAGCGTCTCGAACGGATCGCGCGCCTCGCGGTCGAGCTTGTTCACGAAGGTGACGATCGGGATGTCCCGCAGGCGGCACACCTCGAACAGTTTTCGCGTTCTGGCCTCGATACCCTTGGCCGCATCGATCACCATCACGGCCGAGTCGACGGCCGTCAGGGTGCGATAGGTGTCTTCGGAGAAGTCCTCGTGGCCCGGCGTGTCGAGCAGGTTGAAGACGCAATCGCCGTACTCGAACGTCATCACCGAGGTGACGACCGAGATGCCGCGCTCCTTCTCGATGCCCATCCAGTCGGAACGGGTGGAGACCCGGTTGCGCTTGGCCTTGACCTCACCCGCGAGCTGGATGGCGCCGCCGAACAGCAGCAGCTTTTCCGTCAGCGTCGTCTTGCCCGCGTCCGGGTGCGAGATGATGGCAAAGGTGCGCCGCCGCGCGACCGGATCGGCGGATTTCGGGTCGGCGGGTTTGGGATCGGTCTGCATCAGCATGGCGGATATCGGCCGCCCCGTCGCGGGCGGCCGCTCGTCTCGAAGGGGGCCGGGCGGTGATCCGCTCTCTACGCGTTCCGCGCGGCCGACGCAAAGCTGCTCCTCTACCCTCGCCCGACGAAGGGCATGCCCGTGGCCATGACGGTCATGAACAGCACGTTGGCCGAGAGCGGCAACCCGGCCATGTAGACGACGGCCTCGGCGACATGCACCGCCTCCATGTACGGTTCGGGCCGGATCGAACCGTCGGCCTGCCGCGCCCCCTGCCCGAAGCTCTGCGTCATCTCGGTCTCGGCATTGCCGACATCGATCTGGCCGCAGGCGATGTCGAAGGGCCGCCCGTCCAGCGCGGTCGCCCGGGTCAGCCCGGTGATGGCGTGCTTGGTGGCGCTGTAGGGCGCCGACATCGGCCGTGGCGCGTGGGCCGCAATCGAGCCGTTGTTGATGATCCGTCCGCCCCGGGGCGACTGCCGGCGCATCATCCCGAAGGCGGCGCGGGTGCAGAGGAAGGCGCCGGTGAGATTGACGTTGACGCTGGCGAGCCAATCCTCGACCGGGATCTCGTCCACCGTGGCCGCGGGGGTGAAGATCCCGGCATTGTTGAACAGCAGGTCGATCCGCCCGAAGCGCGCCCCGACCGCGGCAAACAGGGTCTCGACGGCGCGCGGATCGGACACGTCGGTCGGCACGCATAACGACGCAGCCGGCAGTTCCGCGGCGACCCGCTCCAGCGCCTCCCCTCGCCTTCCGGCGAGTACCAGCTGCCACCCAGCCCCCGCCAACCCGAGCGCCACCGCCCGCCCGATGCCGGATCCCGCCCCGGTCACCACCGCCACCCGATCCGCCATCGCCATCCTGCTCCCTCCCCCGGCCTCGACCTCAGGCCCGGCCCCGTTCCCGTGCAGGGGAAGCGCCGGCCCCCAACCCGCAGGCGCCCGGGCCATCCTTTCGAAAACGCTGACCGGTTCAAGACGGAGGCGCCCAACCCAGTTGCCAGCCCCGTTCGGCCCGTCTAGAGAACCGGCGGCTTTAAGCCGATGGGGCGTCGCCAAGTGGTAAGGCAGCGGTTTTTGGTACCGCCATTCCCAGGTTCGAATCCTGGCGCCCCAGCCAATTTCTCTAAGCCAATCAGCGATTAAGCGGCCCCGACATATCGGACACACCGGAACAAACGGTGTCAGAGCGCTGCACAAGAGTCGGCACAGTCTCGCGCGGGTATGTCGCCGCGCTGATCCGCGGCTGACGCGGTAGGCTGTCGCATGGCTGATTCGAATCCCACCGTCGGCGAACTTTTCAAGGCCAAGGCCGTCACCGACGAGCAGGTGATTGCGGCCGTCGATGCCTACCGCCGGGCCGAGACCGGAGAAGCTGGCACGAAGCCCGCTTCGTCATTTGGGGTTGATAGGGCGATTTCCGCCTCGGCCTGTCGGATGGCAGGAGGCACGTAATCGGGATGGTGGCGCGCACAGTAGCCGTCGCGAACGGCCTCGCGCCCACATCGAACTGTCTCCAATATCTTCTGACGCCTGTGCTTGCACCGGGCCATCACGCGGTCCTCCGGCGCGACTGGCGCTTTGCCAGCATCGCCTCAAGTTTCCGCCTGCCGCTCTCCCACGCGTCATACATGCGGTCTCGCTGAGTCTCGTTGTCGAGATATTCAAAGCTGGCCGCAGCATCCACGTCGCCTGACGTGTCGAGCAGCGCCTTGGCCGTGGCCGCGCTCTCCGCCGACATCCCGAGGTCGATCAGAACCTGCGTCAGCCCGGCGGCGGTGCCTCGGATCTGGCTCAAGCGCTGCTGCGTCTCGGACAGCGTCGGGGGCAGGTCGAGACTGGCCAGCGCCGCCTCCTGCGCCGCAGCGCGGGCGCGCGCGGCTTTGCTCTCAGCCTCGGGCAGCTTCATCGCGTCGGCGACGAACGCCTTCAGGCTCTCGCCCAGCGTCGTCGCCGCTGCAGCGGCCTGGGCGAAGGGGCCGTTCGTGCCGAGGCCTTTACCGACCTCCGTCAGCGTGCCCTCGAACGCGCGGATGAACTGCCAGCGCAGGCGGTCCGCGTACTGCACGAACTCCTGTATGATCTTGTCGACGGTCGCCTGATCGCCGGCCTTCGAGGCGGTGACGTTAGCCTGATAGGCCTGCTGGACGGCGGCATCGATCGACATGCCGACATTGCCGATGGACTCGTCCCGGAACGTCGCGCGGAGCTTCTCGATCTCGGGCTGCGCCTGCCGGTAAGCCTCCTTGTAGGCCTCCAACTGCTCCTTGATCCGCTTCTCGGCTTCCTTCTTCGCCTGGGACTTGCCGAAGATGCCGCCGAGCAGGCCGGCCGCGCCACCGATGAACCCGCCGACCGGGCCGCCCATGGCAAAGCCGGACGCGGCGCCGCCGATCGCTCCCATGAGGGGGCTTTGGCTCTGATAGCCGATGGAGGCACCGACGCCGGCCGACATAAGTCCGGAGCCGAGCTTGGAGGTGGCGAAGCCTCCCGCTGCCTTGCCGTCCGCGCCATGCGCCGGCTTCAGCCACGTGCTGAAAGCGTCGAAGATGCCGCCCTGCGAGCCCTTGTTGACGGCCTTCTCAATCCCGCCGGTGTCGAACAGCTTCCCGAAACCGTCGAGCATGCCGCCGATTCCGCCTGATGCGCCGCCTTCCTTGCCGCTGAGGAGCGGGGTCAGAAAGGTCGTCTCCAGCATGCGAGAGCCGACGCGGCTGAGGCTCTTGGTAAAGCTCGAAAACAGACCATTGAAGCCCTTGTTGCCCGCCGAAAACATCTCGTCGAACACGCCTGAGAAGGCGCAGGACATCTCCTTCGAGAGGTCGTCTGTCTTCGCTTTGACCCCCTCCAACTCCTTGCCATCGAGGTTCAGCTTGATCTGCGTCTCGATGACCGTGACGTAGCGCGGATCGACCGCGGCCAGCTTGTCTCGGTATTTATCGAGCAGGCCTTGCAACTCCTCACCCTTCTTGCGCAGGGCGTCCTCGGGGAAGAGCTTCTTGAAGGCGTCCTCGGCCGCGCTCTTGAGCTTCTCGAACTCCTCCTTGGCCTGCTTGGCGGCATCTGCGGCCTTCTTCGCGCCGTCGGCGGCCTTGTTCAGGCCCGCGCCCGCGCCGCTGGCCGCGTTCTCGGTGTCGCCGTGCTGCTGAGCGAGCTTCCGCGCCTCCTCGCGAGCCTTGCGATAGCCCTCGGTCAGGTCGCCGCATCGCTTCGAGAGTGCGCTGCCAGCCTCGCCGAGGTAGTCGCGGGACATTGCCCCCTTCGGTGCGGTGAGCACGACCTCGTGGCGCCCGTCGGGTCTGTCGAGCACCAGGGCGGGGGCAAAGCCCGCCGCCTGCAATCGGCCGACATTCTCCAGACGTGCCCCCGAGAGCACGATGTGATGCCGCTCGTCTGAGAACGGCGTCAGATAAATGGCACTGTCCCGCCCGGCCGCCTGCTCCAGCGCCGACCAACCGGCGGCAATCCCGGCCATCGGTCGCGGCGTCAGTTGCACCAGCCGGTCGGGAGCCAGCCGATGCCGTCCGTCCTGATCAGGTGACAGCGGCGAGCGATTGCGCTCGGCCACCACCCGATAGCGCGGCAGGTCGAGGCCTTCAGCACGATCCCGTTCACGATGAACACCGCGCCCGAACCCTTTGCAGCGTAGGCGACGCCGTGTTCGGCGAGGCTCGTGTGCAGGTCGGCCCACGATCGGGACAGCGTACGGGCACATTAGCGACCCCGTCGCGCTCATCCGAAGAACGTGCGAGGTTCCTGGTGCCCGCAGGACCGTTCAAGTCGGACAAGCCCATTCGGTCCTTCAGTCGCGTGAGGTTCCTTCGGGCACCCATGGGCTCTCATCGCGCGTGTACTGCCGTCGCCGAGACATACCGCCATTTCTCGGCGGAGGTCGCTCGCGACTGGCGCGGCGCCTGAGTGCCCGTGAGGCGAGGCGGCCTTATCGGGTCGCCCCGTCTCGCCAGCGAAGGGCCTCGATCAGGCTTCGCATCGCCGGGCTAACTTGCCGGTCCGGGTAGTAGAGGTGGCAGCCAGGGAACGGTGGGCACCAAGAATCGAGTACCTGAACCAGCCGGCCGGCCGCGATGTCGTCGGCGACCTCGTCCTCCAGCATGTAGCCGAGCCCGGCCGCGGCCCTGACGGCGGCCGCCGCGAGGTTCCCGTCGTTCGCGATCAACTGCCCGCTGGCGCGGACCCGAACCTCCCGGCCGTCGCGGGCGAACTCCCACGGCAGCAAGCCACCTCCGCCGACCAGGCGGTAGTTCACGCAGCGATGCGCCTCCAAGTCGGCCGGCGTGTCCGGTCGCGGGTGGCGCGCGAAGTAGTCCGGGGTCCCGACCACCACCGTGCGCAGGTCGGGCCCGACGCGCACCGCGACCATGTCCCGCTCGACCGTTTCGCCGAACCGGATGCCGGCGTCGAAGCCCGCCGCCACGATGTCGGTCAGCCGGTCGTCGACGATCACCTCCACCGAGACGGCCGGGTGGTCGATGAGGAAGCGGGGCAGCCTCGGTTCGAGGATGGTCCGCGCAGCATAGGGGAACGTCGTCAGGCGCAAGCTGCCCGACGGCTCGCCCCGCCAGTCGGCCAGCGCGTCGAGGCCCCGGGCAACCTCATCGAGGGCGGGGGCGACGGAGCGCAGCAGCCGCTCGCCGGCAGGGGTCGGGGCGACGCTACGCGTAGTGCGAGCGAGGAGCCGCACACCGTACCGCTCCTCCAGTGCCCGCACGGTGTGGCTGAGGGCGGAGGCCGACAGTCCCATCTCGGCCGCCGCCCGGGTGAAGCTGCGATGGCGCGCCACCGCCGCGAAGGCCGCCAAATCGTCGAGTGTGCCGCGTCTCATTCCTGAGCCATGCTCATAAGCCCTTCCCGTTCATTGTCGCTAATCGCGGTGCCAGTCGCGGATTATCTCTCACCCTTCAACAGAAAGGCGCGACGATGGACCTGACGCAGTATCGGACCTTGGGGCGCTCGGGCTTGGCGGTGAGTCCGCTCGCTCTCGGCACTATGACCTTCGGCGCGGGCCGTTGGGGCTGCGACGTGGCGGCCGCGGGCGCGATCCTCGACCGCTATGTCGAGGCGGGCGGCAACTTCATTGACACGGCGGACGTCTATTCGGGTGGCAGGAGCGAGACGATGCTCGGCGACATGGTCGCGGAGCGCGGGCTGCGCGACCGTCTCGTCATCGCGACGAAGTCCGGCTTTTCCCGCGCGCAGGGCACGCCGCTCGCGGGCGGCAACAGCGCCCGCAACATCCGCACGGGCTTGGAAGGCTCGCTGCGCCGCCTCAAGACCGGCTGGATCGACCTCTACTGGACGCATGTCTGGGACCGGACCACGCCACCCGAGGAGGTGCTGCGCGCCCTGACCGATGCCGTCACGCGCGGCGACATCCTCTACTATGGGTTCTCGAACGCGCCGGCGTGGTACGCGGCGCAGATCGCCACCCTGGCGCGCGCCCACGGCCTGCCGGAGCCGGTCGGCCTGCAATACGCCTACTCGCTGGTCGACCGCGGGGTGGAACTCGACGTGCTGCCCGCCGGCCGGGCGCTCGGCATGGGACTGGTGCCGTGGAGCCCCCTGGCGGCGGGCCTGCTCACAGGCAAGTACGGGCGCGACAAGCTCGCCGAAGCCGGGCCGGCGGGGTCGCTCCCGGACCGCGCGGGCGACGCGGCTGCCGGCGGCAGCGACGGGCGGCTGAACGGCGACAACCCATTCGGCGGCATGCTGTTCACGGAGGCCAACTTCGCGGTGGTGGACGTGCTGCGGGCCGTGGCGCGGGAGAACGGCCGGCCGATGGCACAGGTCGCGCTCGCCTGGGTCGCACGTCGGCCCGGCGTCTCGTCGGTCCTCGTGGGCGCGAGCCGCCCGGAGCAGCTCGTTCAGAACATCGGCGCACTCGACATCACACTGTCCCCCGAGCAGCAGGGCCGCCTGGATGCGGCGGGGCGACCGCCGAGCCTCAACCCCTACTTCATCTTCGACCTGCCGATGCCGACCATCTTCGGGGGACAGGCAGTCGAGGCTTGGCGGGGCTCTCCGGCGTCCTGACGTCCCCGCCATTCCGGAGGGAGCGGGAGCACCCACCCTTTGCAGAAGCTGGGAACCTCCACTTGCGGGCTGGCTGGCGAGGCAGTGATGTACGACCGGAACGGGTGGATTCGATGCAATCCGCTTTCGGGCTCCTGGGTGTTCGCCGACGCCATAGCGTGCGATCAGGTCATCTCCGGGGAGAAGGCGGAGCGCGAACTCGGTTGGCGTCCGTCTCGCCGCTCCATCATCGACGAACTGCGGTCCTACCGGTCGGCATCCGACTGAGGCCGGCCGGTATCCGCCCCAAGCACCTGGCGGCCCCGCCTCGGCGACCTTAAAGCGCGCCCTCGGCGAGCAGCTCGCGGGTACGCTTCAGCGTCGACAGCAGCGCGGCCTTGTAGCCCTTGCTGCCGTCGAACTGCGCCTGCTCGGCCTGCTCCTCGGGACCGCCCGATTCCTTCCCGCGCAGGCCGAGGTAGCAGTAGAACTGAAGCTGCAGCGCGCCCTCCTCGTCCTCGAACAGCTCGTTGACGATGGCCCCTTCCCGCGGGCCGGTGGCCTGGAAGAAGGTCACCTTGGCCCCGGGCTCGAAGGCGATGATCTCGCGCAGGTCGACACCCCCGATGGTGGCCTCGCGCACGAGGTGGGTGGCGCTTTCCTCCACGACGTCGCACCGACTGCAGAGCCCCGGCGGCAGGAACTGGCGCGCGTCGCGGGCCTTGAGGACGAGGCCCGCCCAGGCCTGCGTGCGGGTCAGGGGAGCCTCCCCGTCCGGGTTCACCGGGACGGTTGCGGTCGAGTAGATCATGACGATGGTCCTTCCGATGGAGGTTGAGTGACGCTTGGGCGTCAGGCGGTCGCGATCTCGGCGGCGAGCGCGCGGTAGGTGCGCAGCGGGCGGCCCAGGAGCGAGGTCAGGCGCTCGACGTCGCCGGCCTCCGGGACCATGCCGTCGGTCAGGAAGCGCTCGGCCATCAGGCGCATGTCGTAGGCCATCCAGACCGGCATGAACTGCCGGAGGTTCCGCTCGAACCCGGCGCTGTCGTCGCCGCCATAGGCGACGGGGCGGCCCAGCACCTCCGACCAGATCGCGGCCACGCCCTTGCCCGTCAGCGTCTCGGGCCCGACGACGTTGATCCGGTCCAGGGGAAGCGGCCCGTCGGCCCGCTCCCGGCGGATGAGTTCGAGGGCGGCGACCTCGCCGAGGTCGCGCGCGTCGACCATGGCCAAACCCCTGGCGCCGATGGGCATGGGGTAGACGCCGTGCTGCAGGACGACGTCCTTGACCGTCATCTCGTTGCTCATGAAGTAGGCGGGGCGCAGGATCGTGGCCTCGAAGCCCATCGCCTCGATCATCCGCTCGACGCCGAACTTGCCCCCGAAGTGGGGCACGTTCACGTAGACGTCGCTGTGGATCACCGACAGGTAGACGACCCGCTTGATCCCGGCTTCCCGGGCGACGTTGAGAGCAATCAGCGCCTGGGTGAATTCGTCGGGCACCACGGCGTTGAGCAGGAAGAGTGTGGAGACGCCCTGGAAGGCGCCGCGAAGGGCGTCGACGTCGAGCAGGTCGCCCTGCGCCAGGGCCACGCCGGCCGGAAGTCCCGCCTTGGCCGGATCGCGGACGAGGGCACGCAGGTCGGCGCCGCGCTTCGCGAGATTGTCGACGACATGGCGGCCGATGGTGCCGGTGGCGCCGGTGACGAGGATGGTCATGGGGTTTCTCCGGGTTGCTGCTGTTGACAGGCCGGAAATTAGCGATCCACGTTCTTACCAATAGACGCTATATCTGGACGGTCCGTCTCGCTGGTGGAACGCATGGACCTTCTCGCCCTCGCCGATTTCAACCTCGTTGCCCGCCATGGCGGGTTCGGGCGCGCCGCTCGGGCGGCCGGACGCCCGAAGGCGACGCTGTCGCGCCGGGTCTCGGAACTGGAGGGCGCGCTTGCACTCCGCCTGTTCGAACGCGGCGCCCGCACGCTGACGCTCACCGAGGAGGGGCGGGCCCTCCACGAACGGACGGGGATGCTGCTGGCCGAGCTCGACGAGACCGCGGCAGCCATCGCCTCGGGCGGCGCGAATCCGCGCGGCCGGCTGCGGGTGAGCGCGCCGCTCCTGTTCTCACAGGTGGCCATGGGAAAGCTCGCGGCCGAGTTCGCCGTGAAGCACCCGGAGGTCCGGCTGGAGGTCACGACGGATGACCGGGCCGTCGACATGGTCGAGGAGGGCTACGACGTCGTGATCCGGGTCAACCCGGAGACCGACGAAAGCCTGGTCGGCCGCGTCTTCCTGCGCGACAGGCTGGTCGTCGTGGCCAGTCCAGCCCTCGGGCAGCCTCAGGGCAACCGGCCGGTTCCGGCGGTGGTGCGCGGTTCGAGCGGTGGAGATACCTGGAAGGTGAAGGTGCCGGACGGGAGACCGCGCATCCCGTTCGAGCCCGTCCTCAGGCTGTCGTCGATGATCATGGTGCGCGACGCGGTCCGGGCCGGCGTCGGGGCGGCCTGCCTGCCCGTCTCGCTCGTGAGCCACGACATCGCCGCGGGCAGGCTGGCCCACTGGGGCGACGTCGAGGGGCCCGAGATCGCACTCTGGACGCTCTACCCGTCCCGCCGGCTCCTCAGCGCCCGCGTCTCGGCCTTCCTCGACCACCTGAAGCAGGCGTTCCCGCAGGGCACGCCGGACGAGTTGGCGTCTTACATCGGCACGTGAGTACGGGCCGGCGCCCCGAAGCCTGCGCGTCGTCGAAGGTGCGGCGGGCGTCCTCGATCAGCGGCTCGTGCTCCCTTACCAGCGCGCGAAGCTTTTCGAGGTTGGCAGCCAAGGTGCGCCAGCCGTCTCGCATGCGGAACGGTACGTCTATATTGTACAACTATTCGCCCATTCGCGGACCGCTAGCTTTGGCCACGTGAGAAGCAGCCAGCTTCCCGGAGGCAGCCATGCAAACCGTATCGAGCGAACCCCGACCGAAGATCCTGGTCCTCGGCGCCACCGGCGGGACAGGCCGGCTCATCGTCGCCCAAAGCCTGGCGCGCGGCTACGACGTGACGGCGCTGGTGCGCTCGCCCGGGAAGGCGAAAAGCCTTCCCGGCGCCAAGCTGGTGGTGGGCGACGCCCGTGACCCGAAGGTGCTGCGCGAGGCGCTGAGGGGGCGGGACGCGGTGGTGAGCGCGCTCGGCACGCCGGCAAGCCCGTTCAGGGAGGTGACGCTCCTGTCCGAGGCCACCCGGACCCTGGTCGGCGCCATGAGGGACGAAGGCGTCGCGCGCCTGGTCGCGGTCACCGGGATCGGCGCCGGCGACAGCCGGGGGCATGGCGGCTTCGCCTTCGACAGGCTGATCCTCCCGCTGCTCCTGCGCCATGTCTACGCCGACAAGGACCGCCAGGAGGACATCGTGAGGCAGAGCGGCCTCGACTGGGTTCTCGTCCGTCCCACCGTCCTGAGCAACAAGCCCGGCCGCGGCGCGGTCCGCGCGCTCGTCGACCTCGCCGGCTTCCATGGCGGGAGTATCGCCCGGGAGGACGTCGCACGCTTCGTTCTCGACCAAGTCGAGACCGACGCCTGGATCGGCCGGACGCCCCTAATCACGTGGTGAGCGCCGGCCCATTTCGGTGGGTCGGGGAGTGCCGGTCAGGCGCCCTGGCCGGCCAGCGCCACGGCGTCGGCTCCGGCGGGCAGGCGCATCGGGCAGGCCGGGTCGGTCGCGGCGCGCCAGACCGCCTCCGCCACGTCGACGGAACGCGTCACCTCGTCCGGGGGCTGCTGCTGCCAAGCCGCGAACACCTCCTGCACCAGGCCAGCGTAGGGTTCGGGGAAGCCCGTCGTCATGCGAGCCCGTGCGGTTTGGCCAAACGCGGTTTCAGGCGCCCGCCCGGGGATGACCAGGCGCACCCGCACGCCGAACGGCTCCAACTCCAGGGCCAGGGACTCCGTGAAAGCGTTCACGGCGGCCTTGCTCGCCGTGTAGACGGAGAGCAGGTGCAGCGGCTTCTGCGTGACGCTGGAGGTCACGTTCACGACGACGCCGGCCCGGCGCTCCCGGAACTGTGGCAGCACCGCCTGGGTCATGGCCATCGTACCGAACGTGTTCGTCTCGAAGACCTCGCGTACGACGTCCATGGGCGTGCCTTCGAGGGCGTTAAGCCAGCCGATGCCGGCGTTGTTGACCAGGACGTCGATGGGTCCGGCGCTGTCGACCGCCCGCTGGATGCTCGTCGCATCGGTGACATCGAGGGCGAGGACGCGCAGGCGGTCGGAGGCGGGCAGGTCCACCGCGCGCGGCGTACGCATGGTGGCTACCACGTTCCAGCCCCGGTCGAGGAAAAGGCGGGCGATCTCAAGACCGAACCCGGACGAGCATCCAGTGATCAGGACGGTTTGCATGTCGGCTCCGTCAGGTTGTGACCAGCGATGGATAGATCCGGTCAGCGGGACGATCTACAATTGTGCGTCCTGATCTCATTAGCGACAGTCCGGAAATGTCCGATCCGCTCGCCGACGTCGTCACCCTGCTCCGTCCCAGAGCCGCGTTCTCCAAATCCGTGAGCGCCTCGGGTCCCTGGCGCGTTCGCCGGGTGGAGCACGGTCGTCCGTTCTACTGCGCCGCGCTGGAGGGCTCATGCCGCCTGACGATCCGGGACCGCGATCCGGTAGTCCTGGAGCAGGGGGACTTCCTCCTTGTACCGGCTGCGGACGCGTTCGATATGTCGAGCCTCACGCCCCCGACCGAAGGCTCCGAGACGATGCCGGTCGAGGTGGAGCCCGGCGAGTTCCGGGTCGGGCGGCAGGACGGCCCGGCGGACGTCCGCATGCTCGTGGGCTACTGCACCTTCGGCTCGCCCGACGCAGGCTTGCTGGTGTCGCTCCTGCCCAGCCTCGTCCACGTCCGAGGCGAGACCAGGCTGGCCTCCCTCATGTACCTCGTCGGCGAAGAGGCGCGTCGGCGCAGGCCCGCGCGGGACCTCATCTTGGAGCGGCTTCTGGAGGTCATGCTGATCGAGGCGCTGCGCTCTATGGGCGGCCCCGCGCTGTCACCGGGCCTCCTGCGGGGACTCGGCGACGAACGCTTGGGTGTGGCCTTGCGCAGGATGCACGAGATGCCGACCGCCGCCTGGACCGTTGCAGGGCTGGCGCAGGAGGCGGGGCTCTCGCGCTCCGTGTTTTTCGAGCGCTTCAGGCGCGCAGTCGGTGTCGCGCCGATGGAGTATCTCCTTGCTTGGCGAATGGCCCTGGCGAAGGACCTTCTCCGGCGCGAGGGCGGCGGCATCGCCGAGGTGGCCATGCGAGTGGGTTACGGCTCCGCGAGCACGTTCAGCGTGGCGTTTTCCCGCCATGTGGGCTTGCCGCCGGCGGCGTATGCGCGGGAGCACAGTCAATCGGCTTGACCAGCGCACAACGGCAGGTGCTGGGGCCATCAACGAGGCCTACTGCGCCTTTCCAGTGTCTGGCTGCGAGCGCAACACGATTTCAGCAGACCTCGCCGGTGTCTCGATCCGAGGTATCTCCGAACAGATGCAGGCGTTCCTCAAGGCCTGCCTTCACGTCACCGTGGCGTTCGAAGCGTTGCCCGACACGGCGCGCTTCCTCACGGCTTCGGTTTGGAGCAGTCATGCTCGTGGTTGGCCGCCTCAATCGCCGCTCCGTTGGTCAGTGCCCATGCGCAGAGCGCCTCGAAGGGTTGGCGCAGCGAGTGGCCAAGCGGGGTGATCGCGTACTCGACACCGATTGGTGCGGTCGGCAGCACCGTCCGGGTCACCAGACCGTTGCGCTCCAACCGCTTCAGCGCGTCCGCCAGCGCCTTATGCGTGATGCCATCGAGCCGCCGCTTGATCGCATTGAAACGTGACGGCCGCGGGCAGAGCACCGTGAGGATCAGGATCGTCCACTTGTCGGCGATCTTGTCCAGCACAGGGCGCACCCGCGCCATGTTGGCGAGCGCGCACTCGGACGCAGCATCGAGATCGGTATCGTCGGCCATATCTAGGCTACTCTAAGTGCGTTCTTGATAGCAGATATACGTTGTGTATCCCCTGCGCCCTCGCAGATGAAGGGATTCCGAAATGGCTCGCATGGTGGACAAGGTTGCTCTCGTGGTCGGCGGAGCAAAGGGCATCGGCCTTGCGGTCGCCGAGCGACTGGCGATCGAGGGCGCTTCGGTCGTGCTCACCGGGCGGCGCGCCGACGATGTCGAGGCCGCCGCTGCAAGGATCGGGCGCGGTGCACGAGGTCTCGTCGCCGACGCAGCCCTACGGGAAGATTTGCACCGGGTCGTGGAGACGGTGCGGGAGACGCATGGCCGGATCGACGCGCTGGTCCTCAACGCGGGCATCTCGGAACCGGCAACCCTGCGCGCCTCGACGCCCGAGCATTTCGACCGGCACTTTGCAGTCAACGTCCGTGGGGCCGTCTTCGGGTTGCAGGCGGCGCTGAGCGCGATGGGGCGGGGTGGGTCGGTCGTGCTGATGGGATCAATCGCCGATGCCGCAGGCCTCACGCCCTACGGGACTTACTGTGCGACGAAAGCGGCACTGCGCTCCTATGCGCGCACGTGGACAGCGGAACTGGCCCCGCAGGGTATCCGTGTGAACGTGGTGGCCCCCGGCCCAACCGACACCGCCATGATGGCGAGCGTGCCTGAGGAGGGGCGGGCCGCACTAATCGCGCCGATCCCACTGGGCCGCATGGCGCGTCCCGAGGAGGTGGCGGCGGCCACGCTGTTCCTCCTAAGCGACGAGGCGAGCTTCGTCGCAGGTGCCGAACTGTGCGTCGATGGCGGGATGCGACAGGTATAGTTTCTGAATAGCAGTTTCAGCGTGTCCGCTTCGGCCGGTTTGCCCGAAGCGGAGGATGCTGTGGCCGCCGGAGCGATCATTTCACCTCAATGGCAGCCATCGGGCTCTAAGCGGGCATTCGCGTGGTTGCAATTGAAGGTCCACTGATGGTGGATTTTGTCGAAAACTCGGGACCGGCCCGAAGCGGCACCGAAAGCTGCGCTTGTCGTAGAAAGTTCTACTTCCGCATCATACAGAAGGCGCCGCTGTCGCGGGGTCGCACTACAGGATAGAGGCAAAAACTCTGCAGCGCCCTGCCTTGAGCGATGCTCAAGGCGCTGCCTCTGCGTTTTCAACGAAATCGGCGCCTTGCTGACCTCGCTCTATGTCCGAATCCTTCAGTCCTGGCCGATCCGCTCAATCAGCACGGCTCAAAGCCGGTCGGTCACGGCATTACGCTCGTCGGGTCGGGCGGCACCAGGAAGAAGTACATTTCCACTTCTTATTCGAGTAATATCGTCTCATAGGCATTGCTGAGCAGACTACGAAGAACTTCGATCAATTCAGCCGCGCGATACGGCTTCTGCAGCAATGAGAATCCGTTCGTGTCCTGATCTTCCCGAAGGTAGCCAGAAGACAATAAGATTGGCATGTCTGGCCATCGCTGGCGGATGATGTGACCAAGCTCAATGCCGCTCATCGTGCCGGGCATATTCACGTCGCTGAAGACGAGGACAATATTCGCCTCTGCTTGCAGGAGCCGGAGGGCCTCGTCGACGTCCTGCGCACTGAATACCGTGAATTCGAGCGCTTCGAAAGTCGATATTACGGTGGAGCGAACATCAGCGTCGTCCTCGACGACGAGCACGCCTCTCCCTGCACCATTCATCGGGTTCAGCGCTCCAGGGGCGTCCCCTGGATCGAGTTCGTTAGACGAAAAACTCTGCCCGGCAATGCCCGGCAACGTGATAACGAACCGGGTGCCTTGGTCCGGATTGCTGTCAACGGCGATCGTGCCACCGCTCTGCTGTACGAAACCATAGACCATGCTCAGACCAAGCCCGGTGCCTTTACCGGCCTCTTTTGTCGTAAAGAAGGGTTCGAATACACGGGCGAGGACCGCTGGAGACATCCCTGTGCCCGAGTCGGTGACCGTGATCTCTACTGAGTGCACTTGCTCGGACCCCTCCTGCGCGACCGCCTCATGACGCTTGATGCGAATGCCCAAAGCTCCCCCGTCCGGCATCGCGTCCCGCGCATTCACAGCGAGGTTGATGAGAGCGGCCTCGAACTGAGCGTGATCCACGCAGACTTCCGGCAGTCCATCCTCAAGGTCGGCGGAGATCGCAATCCGCTCCCCAAGAGTGCGTTCCAGGAGCTTGATCAGGCCAGGTATGAAGCTCGTGAAGTCCAGCGCTCTCGGCTGGAGAGGAGAGCGCCGGGAGAAGGCCAGCAGTCGGCTGGTAAGTTCAGCGCAGCGGTGGGCTCCCTCAATGGCGCTCTCGACGCGGCGGAGCGCTTTCTCGTTGCCCAGCAACGAGCTCTTCACCAAGTCAAGGTTGCCGATCACAATGCTCAGCATGTTGTTGAAGTCGTGCGCGATTCCGCCTGTCAGACGGCCAACCGCTTCAAGCTTTGAGGCATGCTGCAAGCTGAGTTCAAGCTCCTTGCGCTCTGTTACGTCGAACCACATCCCAAACAGTTCGACTGGCGTTCCGTTTTCATGACCGTTGATCACGATCTGATCGAGGATGTGCCGCTCCCTGCCGTCTGCGTTGCGCCATCGATATTCGAGAGTTACCGCGCCAGCTTCCAAGACCGTGCTCAACTCCGCAGAGATCCTGTCGCTGTCATCCGGTTCAAGCTGTCTTCCCCAGAGGTTTGAGTCAGCAAAGGCCTCGCGCGAGAAGCCGGTGATGCGCTCAATGCTGTCATTCGTGAATTGAAGTCGTCGATCGTCTCCACTGAACGGCGAGGTGTAAAGAGCAATGGGCAGGCCGCGCAGGACAGCGGCCTGATGTTCCTCTCGCCGGCGCAGAGCCTGCTCAGCTGCAAGCTTCTCGCCACGTACGCGCAGGTTTTCCAGGAGCAGCTGCTTCTCGGCCTCCGCCTTGCGCTGGATCTCCGCGGTCTTCAGGTATAGGTCGACGAAGACATCGACCTTCGATTTGAGAACGAGTGGTTGGATCGGCTTGAACACGTAGTCCACCGCTCCGGCGGAGTATCCGCGGAAGATGTGGATGTCCTCCTTGTTGTGAGCCGTGAGGAACAGGATCGGGACACGGGACGTGCGCGAGCGGCTTCGGATCAAGGAGGCGACCTCGTAGCCGTCCATGCGCGGCATCTGCACGTCGAGCAGGATCAGGGCGAAATCCTCCCGGAGCGCCTGCCTCAGGGCTTCTTCCGGCGAGTTCGCCAGCACGAGGTCGATCGCCGGATCGGCGAGGACCTCGGAGGCGGCGAGGAGATTGCGCTGATCATCATCGACGATCAGGATCTTGGCCCGAACCGGATTGAGCTCAAGGCGAGCGCTCAGCTCCTCGGCGGAGCTGCCGGTCCGGGTTGGAAGGAGACTCAGCCCGTCCTTCATTGTGGTTGCCGATCGAGAGTCGTCGCGTCTCCGAGCATGGGCGCGGCGCCATGTGCGACCTCGCCACGCCGGGCCAACTGCACCCGCAGCACCGCGAGGAGCTGATCCAGGTCGATCGGCTTTGAGACGTAATCAGACGCGCCCGCCTCGAGGCACTTCTCGCGGTCGCCCTTCATGGCCTTCGCGGTGACCGCGACGAGCGGCAGGCTTTGGAAGGCGGACTCAGCCCGGATCGCGCGCATCGTCTCGTAGCCGTCCATCCCGGGCATCATGATATCGACCAGCATCGCATCGACGTTCGGGTTGGACTTGAGGAGGGCGATGCCGTCCTGCCCGTTCTCGGCAAACAAGACTTCCAGTCCGTGCTGCTCGAGGGCGCTTGTGAGCGAGAAGATGTTGCGCAGATCGTCATCGACCAGGATGACCCGGCAGCCCTGAAGCGACACCGCGTCCTTCCGCTCGACAAGGATCTGCTCCTCGACTGGAAGACGATTGATAGCGCGGTGCAGGAACAGCGCAGTCTCGTCGAGAAGACGCTCGGACGAGCGCGTGTCCTTGAGGATAATCGTTGAGGCGGTGTGCCTCAGCTGCTGCTCCTCGGCGGCCGTCAGCTCCCGACCCGTATACACAATGATTGGCAACTCCTCCCCGTCCTGGGAGGCGCGGATCTGCTCGATCAGCTCGGAACCGCTGATATCGGGCAGGCCGAGATCGATGATCGCGCAGTCGAACCGGCCGCCTGTCAGGGCTTCCAAAGCGGCGGAGGCCGTGCCGACCCCGAAGATCTTGACGTCCTCTTCGCTCAGGAGCGCTGTGATGCTGGCGCGCTGGTTCTCGTCGTCTTCGACGAGCAGGAGGTTGCGCACGGGCCGCGTGATGAACTCCTTGGAGCGCTCCAAGGCGCGCATCAATCCCTCGCGCTCGACCGGCTTCTCCAGAAACCCGAATGCGCCCGCGCGAAGGCCGCGCTTCTTCTCGTCGTTGACTGAGATCACATGGATCGGGATGTGCCGGGTGCGGGGATCGTTCTTCAGGAGGTCGAGCAGCGCCCAGCCGTCCATGTCGGGCAGGCCGATGTCGAGGGTGATGGCGTGCGGCTTGAAGCGGTGCGCGAGGCTCAGCGCGCCGGCCCCGTCCTGCGCGATCAAACCCTTGAAGCCACGCTCGCGCGCGAGTTCCAGAAGCACCGAGGCGAACATGGCATCGTCCTCCACGATGAGCACGATGTGGTCGCCCGGGTGGATCGCGTGGCGGTCGTCCGCGGAGGACGAGAGCGCCATGGCGGCGTTCGGCTGGCGGCCGATCAACGCCGACGGCGCGTATCCGTCCGATGCCTCCGCAGCGCGTCCGGTGAGCACCTGCGCGGGCGGTTCGAAGGGCAAGAACAGCGTGAAGGTGCTGCCCGTACCGACGCGGCTCTCGACCACGATCTCGCCGCCCAGCAGGCGCGCGATCTCGCGGCTGATCGCGAGGCCGAGGCCCGTGCCGCCGTACTTGCGGCTCGTGGTCCCATCAGCCTGCTGGAACGCCTCGAAGATGATCCGCTGCTTGTCCTCGGCGATGCCGATCCCGGTATCGGTGACGGACATGGCGATCCATTGGGTCCCGGCACGCAGGGGCGAGCCCTCTGCCGAACCGATCCTGAGGGATACGCTCCCCTTCTCAGTGAACTTGAAGGCGTTGGAGAGAAGGTTGCGCAGGACCTGCTGCAGGCGCTTCGAATCCGTCCGCAGGGAGCGCGGCAGGCCCGGATCGACCTCGATGACAAAGGCGAGGTGGCGCTCCTCGGCGAGCTGTCGGAAGGTCCTGTTGAGGTTCTCACCGATGTCCTGCAGTGTGACGTCGCCGATCTCAAGCGAAACCGTGCCCGACTCGATCTTGGAGAGATCGAGGATGTCGTTGATGAGTGACAGGAGGTCGGTCCCGGCCGCGTTGATCGTCTTGGCGAACTCCCGCTGTTTGTCGGTGAGGTTCCCGTCGCGATTCTCGGATAGAAGTTTGGAGAGAATCAGCAGACTGTTGAGCGGCGTGCGCAGCTCGTGGCTCATATTGGCCAAAAACTGCGACTTGTAGCGCGAGGTCAGGCTCAGCTGCTCGGCCTTCTCCTCCAGCGCCGTCTTGGCGATCGAGACCTCGCGGTTCTTGCCCTCGACTTCACGCTTCTGGATCTCAAGAAGCCGCGCCTTCTCCTCCAGCTCTTCGTTGGTCTGCTGCAGCCGCTCCCGCTGGCTCTTCAGGAGATCCTCGGATTGCTGCAGCGAGGCGGCCTGCAGCTCCAGGCGATCATTCGTCTTCTTCAGCTCCTCCTGGCGGCTTTGCAACTCGCCGGTCAGGAGCTGCGACTGCTTCAGGAGGCCTTCCGTCCTCATGTTGGCAGCGATCGTGTTGAGCACGATCCCGATCGACTCGGTCAGCTGATCGAGGAATGACTGGTGGGTCTCGCTGAAGCGGTTGAACGACGCCAACTCGATGACCGCTCGGACGTCCTGCTCGAAGAGGACGGGCAGCACGATGATGTTGAGGGGCGGCGCCTCGCCGAGAGCCGAGCCGATGGTGATATAGTCGCCGGGCACGTGGGTGAGGAGGATGCGCTTCTTCTCGAAGGCGCATTGGCCGACGAGGCCCTGGCGCAGGCGGTAGCGGTTCGAGAGGTTCTTGCGCTCCGTGAAGGCGTAACTCGCCATCAGGTCGAGAACCGGCTCTCCGCCCTCGTCCTCCACCATGTAAAACACGCCGCGCTGCGCGTTCACGAGCGATGCAATCTCGGACAGGATCAGGTTCGAGACCGTGGCAAGGTCGCGCTCGCCCTGCAGCATGCGGGTGAACTTGGCGAGGTTGGTCTTTAGCCAATCCTGCTCGGCGTTCTTGAGCGTCGTGTCCCGCAGATTGCGGATCATCTCGTTGATGTTGTCCTTCAGCGAGGCGACCTCGCCGGAGGCCTCGACCGAGATCGAGCGCGCGAGGTCCCCCTTCGTCACGGCGGTCGCCACCTCGGCGATGGCGCGCACCTGGGTCGTAAGATTCGCCGCGAGCTGGTTCACGTTGTCCGTCAGATCACGCCAGAGACCCGCCGCGCCCGGCACCCGCGCCTGGCCGCCCAGCTTGCCTTCGACGCCCACCTCGCGCGCCACGTTGGTCACCTGGTCGGCAAAGGTGGCGAGCGTCTCGATCATCTCGTTGACGGTGTCAGCCAGCGCCGCGATCTCGCCCTTGGCGTCGACCGAAAGTTTCCGCTTGAGGTCGCCCTGTGCCACCGCCGTGACGACGTCCGCGATGCCGCGCACCTGACCGGTGAGGTTGGCCGCCATCATGTTCACGTTGTCGGTCAGATCTTTCCAGGTGCCGCCGACACCACGGACCTGCGCTTGGCCACCGAGCTTGCCCTCCGAACCGACCTCACGGGCCACGCGGGTCACCTCCGAGGCGAAGGAGTTCAGCTGGTCCACCATCGTGTTGATGGTCGACTTGAGCTCCAAGATCTCGCCCTTCACGTCGACCGTGATTTTTTTGGACAGATCGCCGTTGGCGACCGCCGTCGTCACGTCGGCGATGTTGCGCACCTGACCCGTGAGGTTGGCCGCCATCATGTTGACGTTGTCGGTCAGGTCCTTCCAGGTTCCGCCGACGCCGCGCACTTGCGCTTGGCCGCCGAGCTTGCCTTCGATACCCACCTCGCGCGCGACGCGGACCACCTCCGAGGCGAAGGAGTTCAGCTGGTCCACCATCGTGTTGATGGTCGATTTGAGCTCCAAAATTTCACCTTCAACGGCCACCGTGATCTTCTTGGACAGGTCGCCGTTTGCGACCGCCGTCGTCACTTCGGCGATGTTGCGCACCTGACCGGTGAGGTTGGCCGCCATCATGTTCACGTTGTCGGTCAGGCCCTTCCAGACGCCGCCAACGCCTTTGACCTGCGCCTGTCCGCCGAGCTTGCCCTCCGTGCCGACCTCGCGGGCGACGCGGGTCACCTCCGAGGCGAAGGAATTGAGCTGGTCCACCATCGTGTTGATGGTCGACTTGAGCTCCAGGATCTCGCCCTTCACGTCGACCGTGATTTTTTTGGACAGATCACCGTTGGCGACCGCCGTCGTCACGTCGGCGATGTTGCGCACCTGCCCCGTGAGGTTGGCCGCCATCAGGTTCACGTTGTCGGTGAGGTCGGCCCAGGTGCCGGCCACGCCTTCGACGCGGGCTTGACCGCCGAGCTTGCCTTCCGAACCCACTTCCTTCGCGACGCGGGTCACCTCGGAGGCGAAGGAGTTCAGTTGGTCCACCATCGTGTTGATGGTGTTCTTGAGTTCCAGGATCTCGCCGCGCACGTCGACAGTGATCTTCTTGGAGAGATCGCCGTTAGCGACCGCCGTGGTCACGTCGGCAATGTTGCGCACCTGCCCCGTCAAGTTTGCGGCCATCAGGTTCACGTTGTCGGTGAGGTCGGCCCAGGTTCCGGCGACACCACGAACCTGCGCCTGCCCGCCGAGCTTGCCTTCCGAGCCGACCTCGCGGGCGACGCGCGTCACCTCAGAGGCGAACGAGTTCAGCTGGTCCACCATCGTGTTGATGGTGTTCTTGAGCTCCAGGATCTCGCCGCGCACGTCGACGGTGATCTTCTTGGAGAGATCGCCATTGGCCACCGCGGTGGTGACTTCGGCGATGTTACGCACCTGACCCGTCAGGTTGGCCGCCATCATGTTGACGTTGTCGGTCAGGTCCTTCCAGGTCCCGCCCACGCCCTCGACCTGGGCCTGTCCGCCGAGCTTGCCTTCCGTGCCGACCTCGCGGGCGACGCGCGTCACCTCCGAGGCAAAGGAGTTCAGCTGGTCCACCATCGTGTTGATGGTCAGCTTCAAGGCAAGAATCTCGCCCTTCACATCGACGGTAATCTTCTTGGAGAGATCACCCCGCGCGACCGCGGTCGTGACCTCGGCGATGTTGCGAACCTGCCCGGTGAGGTTCTCCGCCATCATGTTGACGTTGTCGGTCAGGTCCTTCCAGACGCCGCCGACGCCCTTGACCTGCGCCTGTCCGCCAAGCTTGCCCTCCGATCCCACCTCCTTGGCGACGCGGGTCACCTCCGAAGCGAAGGAATTGAGCTGGTCCACCATCGTGTTGATGGTCGATTTCAGGTCGAGGATCTCTCCCTTCACGTCGACGGTGATCTTCTTGGACAAGTCGCCGTTGGCCACCGCGGTGGTGACTTCGGCGATGTTGCGCACTTGGCCCGTGAGGTTGGCCGCCATCAGGTTCACGTTGTCGGTCAGGTCCTTCCAGGTTCCGCCGACACCCTTGACCTGCGCCTGTCCGCCGAGCTTGCCCTCCGAGCCGACCTCGCGGGCGACGCGCGTCACCTCCGAGGCGAAGGAGTTCAGCTGGTCCACCATCGTGTTGACGACCTTGCCGATCCGAAGGAACTCGCCGCGCAGGGGGCGACCCTCGATCTCGATCTGCATGGTCTGGCCGAGGTCGCCCTTGGCGACGGCCCCGATGACGCGCGCCACCTCGGTGGTGGGCTGAACCAGGTCGCCGATCATCGTGTTGACCGACTCGACGCAATCGTTCCACCCACCGGTCGCGGTCGGAAGCTTTCCGCGCTCGCCGATGCGCCCGTCCTTGCCGACCGCGCGGGCAACCCTATCGAGTTCACGAGCGAGCCCTTGGTTGAGTTCGACGATGTCGTTGAACGCTTGCGCGATCTCCCCCTCGATGCCCGTCAAATCCAGCGGCAGCCGAGTCGAGAAGTCACCCTTCCGAAACGCACGCAGGCTCTTCAGGAGGAGCTTCGGCTCCAACTGCAACGTAGTCGGCGTCATTCGGGTACACCCTTAGGGTAGATGATACAGCCCAGCGAGGCATTGTTTGGATCGTCGGCGGCTGTGAGAAACCACTGGCGAGGAAGAACGGCAATAGGTCGCAACGCAAATATTTGCTCAATCCTTCGGTCCGCGGAACGGCCCAGCAATTTGCTCTTTCTGATACGTGGCTGCCGGCTGAGAATCGGCACGGTTGTCGCGGCGCAGATCGTTATTTTTTCGTTTCGCGGCGCGCTCTGCTGTGACGGCCAGCAAGCTAGAGTCTGTTATGGCCTTGCTGGCTGGGAGGTTCAGATGATGGGTATGAGCCTGTCCGGGAAAGCCTGTCCGGCTAATGTATCCGATACTGCCCTGCAGCAACCTATGTTGCCGTTGGAGAAATAGGCATTCCGTGCATCAAGGATCGATCTTGTATCAGCAGCGGACTATCTGCCAGTCGCAGGCGAAGGTCCGCTGATGGCGGATTTTGTTGAAAAACTCGGGACCGGCCCGAAGCGGCACCGAAAGCTGCGCTTGTCGTAGAAAGTTTTACTTCCGCCTCATACAGAAGGTGCCGCTGTCGCGGGGATTGCGCTACAGGATAGGGACAAAAATTCTGCAGCGCCCTGCCTTGAGCGATGCTCAAGGCACTGCCTCTGCGTTTTTCAACGAAATTGGCGCTATGTGGACCTACCACTAGTCCTTGCCGGTTGTGGAATGCTTCAAACGCAGCGTTGACCAAGGTCCACTCTGATGGTCCATTCCTCAGGTCCGATGCCGCTTAAGACGGGTGATCGAGGTTCTAACCCCTTGATGTCGTACCCCTTCGGTTTTGGCTGAGAATCCTGGCGCTTCAGCCAACTCTCCCTAGGGAAACCGGCACTTAGCGGCTCGGACTTCTCGGACAGAAAAGAACAGACGTCGGACGACGCCGGCACAAGAGTCGGCACAGTCGTCGGCGGACGTATCAATTCGTTCCCTCACGCGGATGTGAGGGCCGGTGCATGATCGAAGCTCCTGCGATTGGCCCGCTTGGCTGGCGGCTCCAGCGGCTCTTCACACGCCGTGACCTTGCCCCCTGGTCTGCCCTCATTCTGAAGCTAGGGTCCGTCGAGCAGGAGACGGACGATGAAGAAGAGCGATTCAGCGAAGAGCAGATC
>JACJIB010000005.1 GCA_014138645.1 Methylorubrum thiocyanatum
GGCTGGTAGCCGACCGTGGTGTCGCCGATATCGGCGGCCATGTTGAGGTTGCGGACGTTGCCGAAGAAGGTCTGGGTGAACTTGATGGTGCCGCCAGCAATGCCGGCGAGCCGCTGCATGTCGGCGGTCATGGAGAGGACGAAGTAGGTGGAGTTGGACTGCTCGCCGGTGCGCAGTCCGGCCGAGGGGTTGGCCTGGTAGAAGTTGTAGATGTTGATGTCGAAGGTGAGCCCGCGCGCGGCCATGTCGGTGGCCCAGGGGGCGAGTGGTCCGGTGCGGACGGGATCGGCGGGCTTGGCGGCGATGTTGGGATCGGTGCGCGGCTGCGTCTGATCGTTGAACTGCCCCACCGGTGAGGGCTGCTGCGCCGAAGCGCCCCCGGATGCGCCGAGCACCAGGGCGCCCGCCAGCGCGCCGGCTGCCCAGCCCCGATGCCGTCCCCGCCGTCCCGAGCGGGTCGCCCCCGGTCCCTTCCCGTATTCACCGCCGCACATCACGTCATCCCCTTACTTTACCCGTTGCGATCAAGACTTGACTGATCTCGGAAACGTCCGGTTGTGCGACGCACAATCGGCAGCTTCCTCGAGACCGTGAGGCCTCCGCACGTTTCGCAAATCCCGTGCGAGGGCCGATGACCGGTTTCTGGCTTTTGCCCGAACTTTCGGCAGATGCTGGCTTAGGCCGCAGACCGGTTCGATTATTTTGCAATGTGATCAAAGCCCGCGCTTTTGCGTAATTTTTGATCACATAGTCCCTGCTCTATTAGGCTGGCACTAGAGTTGACATACGGTCAACTCCGAATTTGGGGTTTTTGGATTTTGCGGCATCGGGCTTGCAAGCGGGCAACGATGCGGCCTGGAGCGAAGGATGCGCTCCGCCGTCATTGCCAGAAAGAAAAAAAGTGTCGTCAGGGGAAATGGGCTCTTGACGCACCGCAAAAGAGCGCCGTAGCGTTTCCTTGCAAGAAACAAGATTTACTTCTTGAGCAGAGAGCCAGTATCCGCTCAAAAATCAGGCAATTGCACAGCACATAAGGGGATCGACATGGACCTCACACGTCGCAAGCTCTTAAAGCAGTCTTCGCTCGCCGCGGCGGCGATCGCCGGACCGCATCTCTGGCTGCCGACGGCCCGCGAGGCGTGGGGTGCGACGCTCAAGAAGGGAGAGCCGATCAAGGTCGGCCTGCTGTTCTCCCTCACCGGCCAGCTCGCGGTGCCGGAGGAAGATTCCACCCTCGTGATGCAGTACGCCATCGACGAGATCAACAAGAACGGCGGCATCGCCGGTCATCCGATCCAGCCGGTGATCGTCGATGCCAAGTCGGACTTCAACGTCTACTCGGAGAAGGCCAAGGAACTCATCATCCGCGAGAAGGTGATCGCGCTGTTCGGCTGCTACACCTCGGCGAGCCGCAAGGCGATCCTGCCGGTGGTGATGTCGCAGAACAGCCTGCTCTACTATCCGACCTGCTACGAGGGTGCGGAATGCACCCAGAACACGATCTGCACGGGTCCGCTGGCCAACCAGCACTCGAAGGATCTGATCCCGTACATGGTCAAGAACTTCGGCAAGAAGGTCTTCTTCGTCGGCTCGAACTACGTCTGGCCGAAGGAGTCGAACAAGAACGCCAAGATCTGGCTGCAGGAGGCCGGCGGCGAGCTGCTCGGCGAGGAATACATCCCCCTCGGCAGCTCCGAGTTCGGCCCCGTGCTCGGCAAGATCCGCGACGCCAAGCCGAACTTCATCTTCTCGACGGTGGTCGGCGCCTCCGACATCGCCTTCCACAAGCAGTTCAAGCAGGAGGGCTTCAAGGTCGATTCCATGCCGATCGCCTCGCTCACCACCGGTGAGATCGAGACCAAGGCGATGGGCGCCGAGTTCGGCGCCGGCCACTTCCTCTCGGCGCCCTACTTCCAGTCGCTCGACAACCCGACCAACCAGAAGTTCGTCGAGAGCTTCCTCAAGAGCAAGTACGGCAAGAACGGCTCCACCCACTACAACATGGAGGAGACCTATCTCTCGGCCTACGTGTTCAAGGCCGGGCTCGAGGCCGCGATCAAGAAGACCGGCAACATCGAGGAGGTCACCTCGCGCATGATCCGCGACGTCAGCGGCGGCGTGCGGGTGGAGGACAACATCTCGCCGGAAGGCCTGATCTGGATCGACGGCGACAACTTCAACTCCTGGCTCAAGCCCAAGATCGGCCAGTGCCAGGCGGACGGCAGCTTCAAGATCGTCTCGGAAGCCAAGGAACACGTCGCGCCCGATCCGTACTCGATCTATCCGAATGCCGGAAAATGCATGGCCAACGGCCTCGTCGCCCCGGACGGCAAGGTCCGCAAGAACGTCATCTGACGCTTTCCCGCGCAACCGCTCCGGCCGCGGTGTCCCGCGGCCGGGCCTTCGCATTCACGGAGGTCCCGTGACGTCCCTCGACATCGCTCCGTTCGCCAACGCCCTGGTGCTGGGCCTGAGCATCGCCAGCATCTGGCTCATCGCCGCGATCGGTCTCACGATCATCTACGGCACGGTCGGGGTCATCAACATGGCCCATGGCGAGTTCATCATGCTGGGCGCCTACACCTCCTACGCCCTGCAATCGTCCCTCGGCCTGCCGTTCCTGCTCTGCCTGCCCGCCTCCTTCGTCGTGGTGGCGCTGGTGGGGCTTGTGATCGAGCGCGGGCTGATCCGCTATCTCTACAACCGCCCGCTCGACACGCTTCTGGCCACCTGGGGCGTGTCGCTGGTGCTGATGCAGGGCGTGCGGCTGATCTTCGGCTCGGACCCGAAATACATCGCCGTGCCGGAGATCTTCCAGAGCAACGTCGAGGTCGGCTTTGCCAGCCTGTCGGTGTTCCGCCTCGTGGTCTTGGGCATCACCGCGCTCATCGTCGCGGCCACCGCCTGGCTGTTCTACCGCACCCGCTTCGGCATGCAGGTGCGCGCGGTGATGCAGAACAAGGAGATGGCCGCCTCCTTCGGCATCAACGCCGACCGGGTCTACATGACGACCTTCGCGCTGGGGGCGGGACTTGCCGGTGTGGCCGGCTCGCTGTTCGGCGTGCTCGCGATCGTGCTGCCGACCATGGGCACGGCCTACGTGGTGCAGGCCTTCCTCGTGGTGGTGGTCGGCGGCGGCACGCTGATGGGCAGCGTCGCGGCGGCGGGGCTGACGGGCGAACTCCAGTCGGTCTTCGCCTTCGTCACCAACGACACCTTCGCGCGCTTCCTCCTCTACGTGCTGATCGTCGTGTTCCTGCGCTTCCGCCCGCGCGGCCTGTTCGCCGTCGCCAAGGGGCGCCGATGAGCCGCCGACGACAAGCCTCTCCCGGAGGCCGTCCGGCCTCCTCCTTCCTTCCGCCCGTCATGAAGAGTCTCACCCGCAGATGACGACGCGCAATCTCTACCACAGCAAGACGGCGCAATGGGCGGTCTACGGACTGTTCTTCGTCGCCATCGCCGGGATCCCGGCCTTCGTCTCCGACGGCTTCCTGCTCAACCAGTTCGCCGTCTACGGCATCTACGGGATGCTCGCCCTGTCGATCAGCCTGTGCTGGGGCTTCGGCGGCATCCTCAATCTGGGCCAGGGCATCGCCTTCGGGCTCGCCGCCTACGGCATGGCCATGACCATGCAGATGCAGTCGCAGGATCCGGACTCGAACCCGATCCCGCCCTTCATGCTCAACAACAGCCTGGAGCACCTGCCCTGGTTCTGGCAGCCGTTCTGGAGCACCGGCGGCGGCATCCTGCTGGCGCTGATCGTGCCGACGCTGTTCTACGTCGTGTTCGGCACGCTGATGTTCCGCGCCCGGGTCTCGGGGCCGTTCTTCGCGATCATGTCGCTGGCGATGCTCTCGGCCTTCGCCACGCTGATCCTCGACATGCAGCCCTACACCAACGGCGCCAACGGCATCTCGCCGCCTTCACCGCTGAGCCTCTTCGGCACCGACATCGACCCCTACGGCCCGACCGCCTACTGGATCGTCTGCGGGCTGCTCATCGCCGTCACGGTCGGCGCCAAGCTGCTGACGCAGAGCAAGTTCGGCCTCGTCATCCAGGCGCTGCGCGGCGACCCCGAGCGGGTGCGCTTCCTCGGCTACAACGTCGCCCTCTACGAGACCTGCATCTACGCGATCTCCGGCTTCATCGCCGCGCTCGCCGGCTGCCTCTGGGTGATGCTGATCCAGTACGTCTCGCCGGCCCAGCTCGACACCACCTTCAGCATCGGCATGGTGATCTGGGCCGGGATCGGCGGGCGCCTGTCGCTTCTCGGCGCGATCCTCGGCGCCTTCCTGATCCAGGGCGGCCAGAGTTATCTCGGCGACCAGTTCCTCGCGACCTGGCTGCTCGTCCTCGGCGCCTTCTTCATCGTGGTCGTGCGCTTCCTGCCCAAGGGCTTGGCGGGCCTTCTCGAGAAGGTGCTCGGCGCGCTCGCGCGCCAGCCCGGCAAGCACGCCCGGCCCGACCTGCCGCACGCGATCACCGGCGCCCCGGCGGCGGGCGAGTAAGGGAGGGGATGATGGGCGTTCTCGAAATCCGCGACCTGCACAAGAGCTTCGGCGGCACCAAGGTCATCAACGGCTTCAGCCTCGACGTGACCGAACTGACCCTGTGCTGCCTCGTCGGCCCCAACGGGGCCGGCAAGACCACCACCATGGACCTCATCACCGGGCGCCAGAAACCGACCTCCGGCTCCATCGTCCTGCGCGGCGACGACATCACGAGTTTGAGCGAGCACGAGATCGCCCAGCGCGGCATCGGGCGCAAATTCCAGGTGCCGGCGGTGTTCCGCGAGTTGAGCGTGCGCCAGAACTTCGAGGTGGCCTATTCCCGCGAGGTCAACCCGTTCCGCAACATGCTGCGGCGGCGCCCGGCGGGCTTCTCGGCCAAGCTCGACGAGGTCGCCACCCTCACCGGCCTCAAGGACCGGCTCGACGTCGAGGCCGGCTTCCTCTCCCACGGCGAGACGCAGTGGCTCGAGATCGGCATGGTGCTGATGCAGAACCCGGCGATCCTGCTCCTCGACGAGCCGGTCGCGGGCATGACCGAATCCGAGATCGAGAAGACCATCGTCTTCCTCAACGAACTCAAGCGCACCAACACCCTGATCGTGGTCGAGCACGACATGGGCTTCGTCCGGCAGATCGCCGACGTGGTGACGGTGATGCACATGGGCGCCTTCCTGGCGCAGGGAAAGCTCAGCGACATCGAGAACGACCCGCGGGTGCGTGAGGTCTATCTCGGCGAGCCGGAGGTCTGACGATGCTGCTCGATCTCGACCGCGTGACCTCCTATTACGGCAAGACGCCGATCCTGAAGGAGATCGGCCTCGGGCTGCCCGAGGGGCAGTGCCTGTGCGTGCTCGGGCGCAACGGGGTGGGCAAGACCACGCTCCTGCGCACCATCATGGGCCTGACCGACCGCACCTCCGGCGAGATCCGGATCGACGGCGCGTCCGTCGGCAAGGCGCCGACCCATGTGCGGGCCAAATACGGCCTCGGCTACATCCCGCAGGGGCGCCAGATCCTGCCGCACTTCACGGTGAAGGAGAACATCCTGCTCGGCACCTTCGCCCGCACCGACGGGCGCCAGGACGTGCCGGAGCTCTGCCTCACCCTGTTCCCCTACCTCGCGCAGAACCTGCACCGGAAGGCCGGCCTGCTCTCGGGCGGCCAGCAGCAGCAGCTCGCCATCGCGCGGGCGCTCGCCACCAATCCGCGCATCCTGCTCCTCGACGAGCCGACCGAGGGCATCCAGCCCAACATCGTCGCCGAAATCGGCCAGACGCTGGGGCGGCTCAACAAGGAATTCGGCATCACGCTGATCCTCACCGAGCAGCACATCAAGGTCGCGCGCAAGCTCGGCGACGCCTTCCTGATGATGGAGAACGGCCGCATCGTCGCCCGCGGGCCGATCAGTGAGATGACCGACGAACTGATCGAACGGCACATGACGATCTGACCGTGCCCTGACGCGGTGAGGCGATCCGCGGTGCGGGTCTCTGTTGAGAGGCTGCACCGCTGATCGCTTGGCTGGCGAATGAAACCTTCAAGCTCGGCGTAAAAAACGTTTCCTCACAAGAAAACTTGGCTTGACCGAAAGGTTGGAACAGTCGTAAGTTCGAGTGGTCAAGAAGAGCGATGTATTCGAAATCATGATTTCGAATACTATGGGCTGATTTGCCCGTATCTCAACTTCTCAGCGGAGCATCGCGGCTCCGCCGGCACGGGCTGCCCGCCGGATCGCACCGGCGGCGTGCCAGCCTGCACCCCTATCCGACCGCAACGGCGCGGCCGGAATCACGAGGAGCGACGACGATGGAACCGATCCCGAAGAAGGGCACGCCCGAGCGCCAGCGCCTGATCGAGGCGCACAAGGCCTGCATGGAGTCGATGAAGGGGGTGGCCGGCAACTCGGTGCTGCTGTGCGAGACCCCCGGCGACACCACGGTCGTCACCGGCGGCGTCCATGCCGACCCGGTGCTCAAGCGGGTGCTGCTGCGCATGCGCGGCGAGAGCCCCAAGGGCAAGCTGATCGTGATCTGCACCAAGGTCGATGCCGAGTGGCGCATCGCCCGGCTCTCCGGCATCCGCGGCGTACCCCCCGAATTCGTCGGCGACAAAGTCTACACCGACGAACAGGAGATCCAGCACGACATCTTCCTGATGCGCCTCGACGAGCTCTCCGACAGCTACGGCTTCCCGGAAGACTACCACGAGGGCTGGAAGCGCAAGGACGACAACTGGCCGATCACCTGAGACGGCCGATTGTTCTCAAGACACGTCGATCAGCGGGAGGCCGTGAGGTGCCTCCCGGCGCCCCGCGTGCAAGCAAGCGCATTCTCGGGCGTGGACCAAAGACGCTCCCCAAAGGATTGACCCGATGACCACCATGAGGCTGACCGGTTACGCCGACAAGTTCGGCGTCCATCCCGGCGATACGATCCAGTTCTACGTCAATTGCGACGGTCCGTCCGAGTACAAGGTCGAGATCGTGCAGATGATCAACGGTGACACCAACCCGCGCGGCCCCGGCTACATCGACAAGCCGGTCGATGCGGCGGTCAACGGCACCTATGCCGGCAAGAAGCAGATCATCCACGGCGGCTCCTACGCCTACGTGCCGGACGCCAAGCCCTTCCACGTCGAGAGCTTCACGCTCCAGTGCTGGATCTGGCCGACCGCGCCGAAAACCCATCCGCGCTACTGGAAGCACGGCCCGCAAGGGCTGGTGACCAAATGGTCGAACGAGTGCGGCTACGGCCTCTTCATCAACGAGGAGGGCTGCCTCGAACTGCGCATCAACGAGCACCGGATCACCACCGGCGTGCCGATCCGCGACCATGCCTGGCATTTCTGCGCCGCGACCTTCGACGCCGCCACCGGCCTCGTCACGCTGATCCACGAGCCGCAGGTGGTCTACGCCCTCGATCCCGAGATCGCGCCGGTCGAGGCGAGCCTGAAGGTCGCGATCGCCCACGCCCCCGTACCCGTCGCGCTCGGCGCCTATGTCGAGCGGCTGGCGCCCGAGGATCCGCTCGCCGCCTCCTCGAAGCCGGCCGGTGTGGTCTTTGCCGGCAAGTATAACGGCAAGATCGACAGTCCGCGGATCTGCAACCGGGCGCTCTCGCGCGCCGAGATCGAGATGATGAAGGCCGGCGCCCAGCCGGGCCTGACCGAGCGGCGCAATGCCGGCCCGACCGGCAAGCTTTCCGAGTGCATTGTCGCCGCCTGGAATTTTTCGGTCGGCATCGACACCCTCACCTGCAAGGACGAAGGGCCGTATCGCTTCGACGCGACGCTGGTGAACTGCCCCAACCGCGGCATGACCGGCTATAACTGGTCGGGCCAGAACTTCGACTGGAAGCACGCGCCGCAGGAATACGGCGCCATCAGCTTCCACGACGACGACGTCGACGATGCCCGCTGGAGCGCCGACTTCGCCTGGAGCGTGCCGGAGACCGGCGTGAAGAGCCGGTTCTATGCCGCCAAGCTGACGACGGCTGAGGGCGACGAGGAATTCATCCCGTTCTGGGTGGTGCCGCGCATCGGCCAGGAAACCGCCAAGATCGCGGTGATGGTGCCGACCATCAGCTACATGGCCTATGCCAACGAGCACGTGGCCTGCAACGCGGGCGGGGCTGAACTGTTCGTCTACCGCGTGCCGATCATGCAGCAGCAGAACATGTTCCTGTCCGAGCACCGCGAATACGGCGGCTCGATCTACGACACCCACACTGACGGCACCGGCATCTCGATCTCGTCGCGCCTGCGGCCGATCCTGTCGATCCGGCCGAAATACGACCACTTCCTCGCCCAGGCGCCGTGGCAATACCCGGCCGATCTCCACCTGATCTACTGGCTGGAGACGATGGGCTACGAGTACGACGTCTTCACCGACGAGGACATCACCTACGACGGGCTGGCGCGCATCGAGAACTACAACGTCATCATCACCGGCTCGCACCCGGAGCACAATTCCGGCACCCAGCTCGATGCGCTCCACAACTACACCCAGCGCGGCGGTCGCCTGATGTATATGGGCGCCGACGCGTGGTACTGGGTCCACTCGTACCATCCCGGCTACGAGGACAAGGGCCGCGGCGTCGTCACCGAGATGCGCCGCTGCGAATCCGGTATCCGCACCTGGCGGGCCGATCCGGGCGAGTACTACCACCAGGGCACGGGCGAACTCGGCGGGATGTGGCGTTTCCGCGGGCGCTACCTGCACTCGGTGGCCGGCGTCGGCATGTCGTCCGAAGGCTTCGATGTCTCGAGCTATTTTTCGCGCACACCCGATAGCCTCGATACCCGCGTGTCGTGGGCCTTCGAGGGCATCGATTACGACGAAAAACTCGGCAATTTCGGCCTCGTCGGCGGCGGCGCGGCGGGTCTCGAACTCGACATCGTCGACACCATGCTGGGCTCGCCCCCGCACACCCTGACGGTGGCGACCTCGGCCGGGCGGCACACGGAGGCCTACCTCCTCGTCATGGAAGATTTCGGCTTCAACCAGCAGGGGCTCGACGGCACCACCCACCCCCGGGTGCGCGGCGACATCGCCTATCACGAGACCCCGAACGGCGGCGCCTGCTTCGCCTTCTCGTCAATCGCCTATTGCGGCTCGCTGCCGTGGAACAACTGCGACAACAACATCTCGCGGCTCACCAAGAACGTGCTCGACCGCTTCTCGATGGACGGGCCCCTGCCGGCCCCGCCCGCGAGCGCGATCAAGCACCGCGGCCGGGCCGATTACGACCCGACCCCGATGGAGCACCGCAGCCGCAAGGAGCGCGGCGAGCCGCTGCCCGCCTGACGCCCGCAAGAAAACGGTCCCCGTCACGGCGGGGACCTCTCGACGCTCCGTCCTCGCCTTCCTCGGGCGGAGCCCCGGTGGCAGCGCCCGTCAGCCCCCGATGAACGCTGCCGCCGGACCCTTTCCCGGCTCGAAAGTGAGAGGAGCGCATGTCCCTCGCCGCCGCCACGGCCGGCTTCGTGCCGGACCGCCCCGATCTCGGCCACCACGCCGAGGGGCTCGACCTCGCCGATCCGGCCTTCTTCGCCGACAGCCTCGACCCGAGGGCGCCGCGCCTGCTGCCGCCGGCCGCCTACCGGGCGCTCGCCTTCGCGGAACTGGAGGACGACGCGGTCTGGACCCGTTCCTGGCTCGCCATCGGCCTCGGCGCCGAGATTCCGGCGACCGACGACCTCCTGCCCTTCACCGCCGGCCATCACGGCCTCCACGTTCAGCGCACGGCCGAGGGCGGCCTCGTCGGACGCTTCAACAAGGCCCAGCACGGCGGCTGCCGCGCGGTGCCGCTGCAATGCCGCACCGGCACCAAGACCCGCTGCTCCTTCACCGCTTGCGGTTACAGCCGCGACGGGGCCGTGCTGCCGGCCGGCCTCGAGGGCCCGACGCCGGCGATGCACCAGTATCTGGGCCTGCGCCCGGAGCGGCTGCTGCCGGTCGCCGTCCGCGCCTGGGGGCCGATGGTGCGGATCAATCTCGATCCCGAGGCGGCCCCGCCCGAGGCCGCGCCCGAAGGCTTGGTGGCGCTCGCCGGCGAGACCCGGCGGGCGGAATACGCCGCCAACTGGAAGCTCGCGGCGCAGGCGCTGGCCGAGGGCGATCGCTTCGCGCAAGCGCCGGAGAGCCTGCACCTGACGGGGCGGCTCGCGACCGGTGAGGCCGCGTCCCTTGCCCTCCACTTCCCCAACCTCGTCCTGATCGAGGCGCGGGGCGAGACCTGCGCCGTGATGCTGCAGCCGACGGCTCTCGGCCAGACGTTGCTGCGGATCGGGCTGCTCGGTCCGCAGGGACGGGCGACGCCCGATCTTGAAGTCTCTTTGCTCGAAGCCTCGTGGGACGCGTGGCTCGCCGAGATCGCCGCCCGGATGGCGCCGGCCGTCGCTGCGCAGGCGGCGCTCAGCCGCCCGGACGCCGACGAAGCCGTTCCGACCAACGCCGCCGGTCTCTGGCTCCAGGCAAACCTCGCCGCCCGCGTGCGGGCGCGGCCCGCCGCCACGGACACCCAACCCCTCTACGCCACGGCCCAGGGCCGCGGCTGCTGACCTTCTTGGGAGATGTCGATGAGCCTTGCCGCCAAGTCACTTGCCGTCCAGCCTCTCGCCCCCGTGCCCACCCTTACTGAGGGCGTCGCCGCGTTCCAGGCCCGCGCCTACGACCGGGCGCTTGCCGTGTTCCAGCCGCTTGCCGAGGCGGGCGATGCGGAGGCGCAGGCGTGGCTCGGCGCACTCCATGCCGGTGGGACCGGCGTGCCCGCCTCGCTGACGCAGGCCTTCGCATGGTATCGCCGCGCCGCCGAGCAGGGCCACGGCCCGGCCGCGACCAATGTCGGGGCGATGCTGGCCATGGGCCAGGGCGTGGCGCAGGATCGGGCCGAGGGCGCGCGCTGGCTGGAGCGGGCCGCCGCCAGCGGCGACGTGATGGCCGCCTACAACCTCGCCACCCTGCTGGCGAAGGGCGACGGGCTCCCCGCCGACCCCGCCCGCGCCGCCGATCTCTACCGCAGCGCGGCCGAGGCCGGGCACTACCCGTCCCAGGCCCGGCTCGGCCATCTCTACGCCCACGGGATCGGCGTGGAGCGCGACCGGGTCGAGGCCTTCGCCTGGCTCTCGCTCGCCGCCGGGCACGGCGTCGGCACGGCGCTCAACGCCCTGGAGGAGGTGATCAAGGAGATGTCGGCCGACGAGAAGCGCGAGGGCGCCGCCCGGGCGCAGGCGCGCCGGACCGCACCGGGCCGCATCGCGCCGATCCCCGCGTGAGGGGGCTTCGATGACCGCCTACAGCGTGCAGCAGATCAAGTTCGAGTTCATCAGCTACGTGAAGGAGTTCGGCGCCGACTTCTCCGCGTGGTCGGTGGGCGTGTCCGAGGATGCGCTCGCCGCCCTGTTTGGCGAGCACGGGATCGACGAGGCCCGCGACATCTGGCTGTGGAAGCCCGCCGTCTCGCCGGCCGCCGCGGCGATGGTGCGCGACTGGATCTGCGGCCGCCAGGGCGCCGCGGCACTTCCGGGGGAGGGGCGTCAGGTGTTCCTGTTCCGGCGAGGGCCGGAGGTCGGGACTCCTGCCGACGGGTCGAGCCGAAGCCCGGTCCGTCCGGCCGTGTGAAAGGTGGTCGGGGCGGGGCGGCCGTCCGAGGACAATCGGCTCGGAGCCCATCCGATCGCTCCCTCGGGACGGCGGATTGGGGCTTCGCTCGAGCGGCGCGCGGGCTTGCTGATCCGGTTTCGGCTTCGATCAGGCAGACACTGGATCAGGCCGGATCATAGCTCCCGCCGCGGCCGAAAAGCCGGTGCCACAGGCCCCCGACGACGGCCGACTTGTCGATGTCGCGGATGTCCTGCGAGTACTGGCCCGTATAGAGCCGGACGATCATCGCGTCGCGGCAGTCGCCCTCGAGCGTGTAGGAGAAGCGGAGGCAGGTCGGCCCGCGACGCCGGCCGGGCGTCAGGCCCTCGACCGTTCCTTCGATGTGCGGGAAGCGCTCCATCTCGATCCAGATCCGTTCGCCGGGACGCAGGCCGGGATCCGCCGCGAAGGACGCGACGCCCCGATCGAGCGACAGGCTGACGATCCGCGCGTCCACGGCCCGGTTCGCCGTCACGACGCGGGCCGGCTCGTCGGTTGCGAAGCTGTCGAGCAGCGGGCGCGATTTCTCGAAACAGATCAGGGCCGCCACCATCAGGACGAGGACGTTGAGGGCGGCCCAGTAGGCCGAGACGATCGAGAATTCGCCCTCGCCGATGCGCGACCATTCCGGCACGATGTTGATGACGAGGCCCAGCACCGTGACGGCGATCCAGAAGGCGATCGAGAAGAAGGTGTAGGCATCGAAGGCGTTCTCCTCGTTGCCGCTGCCCTTGGGCGTCACGCGGAAGGGCACGCCGAACGGTTTGATCACGCTGGAGACCACCACGGGCAGCATGCGGAAGGTCGCGAAGGTGCCCACCGCGCTCGACACCAGCGGCAGGTAGCGCGTCGGCGTCAGCCAGCCCATCAGCAGGAAGTAGGCCGCGAGCACGGGCAACTGATACGTGACGATGTCCTGCGTCCCGGTGAAGTAGAGCGGCGCCGCGCCGGTCCAGAGATAGACGGCCGGCACCACGAGGATCACGAACCGCGTCGTGTACTGCATCAGCCACGACAGGGGCAGGAACATCACCCGCTGGAACAGGCTCAGGCCCGGCCCGCGCAGCGGCCCGTTATGCAGGTAGATCGTCTGGATTCCGCCACGGCACCAGCGGCCCCGCTGGACGAAGTAGCCCTTCAGGTTCTCCGCCGCGAGGCCCATCGACAGGCGCTCGTTCAGGTAACGGGTCTTGTACCCCTTGTTGAGCATGGCAAGCGTCGTGAGCAGATCCTCGGTGATCGAATCGTGGGGGAAGCCCCCGATCACATCGAGCGCCGCGCGGCGGGCGATCGAGCAGGAGCCGCAGCAGAAGCTCACGTCCCAGGCATCGCGGCTCGCGGCCATCTCGTCGAAGAACAGCCGCTGCTCGTCCGGCCAGACCTTTTCGAGCGAGAGGTTCGACTGGACCGGATCCTTGTTGAAGAAGTGCTGCGGCGTCTGCACGATGCCGATCGTCGGGTCGGTGAAGAAGGGCAGCGTGCGGCGCAGGAAATTGCGGTAGGGCACGAAGTCGGCATCGAAGATCGCGATGAATTCGCCCGAGGAGACTTTGAGGCCGTTATTCATGTTGCCGGCCTTGGCGTGGGAATTGTCCGGCCGGGTGACGTGGATCGCACCCTTCTCCTCGCAATACGCCTTCAGCCAGTCGCGCCGCTTGTCGTCGAGGACGTAGACCTTGAACTTGTCCCGCGGGTAGTCGAGCGCCAGGGCCCCGACGATGGTCCGCTCCAGCACGTCGAGCGGCTCGTTGTAGGTCGGAATGAAGACGTCGACCGTCGGCAGCTCCGCTTTCGGGCGCGCGAAGAAGGTCCGCTCCAACCGGCTCGCCTCGCTGCTCCGATCGACCGAGCGGCTCATCACGACGAGGAAGAGCAGGATGTCGGCGAAGGCGCCGAGTTCCACGAAGAAGACCGTCCAGGTCCAGATGAAGGCAAAGCTTCCGTCCGCCGGATGCGGCAGCACGGTGTAGAGGAAGCGCCAGACCAGGTAGCGCACGGCCACCGCGAGAACGAAGGCGCAGGTGATGCTGCGCGCCCAGGTCTTCTGCCGCGGCCAGTTCGTCGCGAAGATGTAGAAAAAAGCTCCGACGAGGAAGGTCGGCGCGAGGGGGGCGAGCTCCAGCTCTATGAGATACTGAACCACAGGCTCTTCACCCAGTTGACGAGCGGCAGGGTTGCTGCAGAGCGTGCGAACCGGACTTGCACGGTGCGGCCCACATGGCAGAAGTTCTCGTAGTCGGTTTGCATCGCATTCTGATCGAGGATCAGCCGGATGCGGGCATTCTTGCCCCGGCTCTTCGGCGGGATGGCCGCGAGCGTCACCTCCTCCACCGCCGCGCTCGCGCCCCGTACGGAGTTCACGCGTCCGGCGATCACGTCCGAGGTTCCGAGGAGCCGCACGTCCGCGGGATCGCCCGGCTTGATCTGATCGTAATCGACCTCGTCGAGCAGGATGTCGACGAAGAGGTCCCGGCAGTCGAGCAGGCGGATCAGTTCGTTGCCGACCACCACGTTCGAGCCGCCGACGACGTTGTTGCGCCAGATCACGCCCCGAAACGGGAGCCTGACCGAGGCGTTCGACAGCCGATCGTTTCGGGCGCGCTCGATGAAAAGCTGTTTTTCCAAGAGCTGGACACGGGCGCGTTCGATCTTGGCCTGGGCCTCGACATTGGCGAGCTGGATCGTGACCTCGTCCCCGCGCTGCTGCGAGTACGGGACATCGTTGCGACCTTCGCCCACGAAGGTGCCGCGCTTCAACGCGTCGAGCTGCTGGTTGAGCCGGTCGAGTTCGGCTTTGGCGATCGTGCCTTCGTTGCCGGAGGAGACGGCTGCGGCCCTTGCCGCCTCGACCGAGCTGTTGGCGACCACGCCCGTCGCGCCGAGCGTCTGCTTGCGGCTGAGATCGGCCTCCGCGGAGACGCGGTTGGCCTGGGCCGTGCTGATCCGTTGCTGGCGGATGATGATCTCCTGCTGGATGCTTTGCAGGCTCGCCTTCTGGTAGTCGCCGAGCCGCGTGGCGAGCTCCTTCTTGAGAGCCGTGAGCTGGCCACTCTGCGCCTCCAGTGCCTTCAGGCGCTCGCGCGCGGCGCCGAGATCGGCATCGAGCTGCGCCTCCGCCGTGCGGGCGATGCGATCGTTCGTGATCTGGAAGATCTCGGTGTCTTCCGGCAGGGCGGTCCCGACCTTGGGCGGGGTCTCGGACACGACACCCTCGATCGGAGCCGACAGCACGGCGAAGCGCGCGTTCACGGTGCCATCGAGGCTAGTATAGCCGGTAAACCCCGGCATCATCACGATGATCGCTGTGGCTAGAAGGGCCAGTCCGACAAGGATGCGGACGAAGCGATTGTTCCAAAACATGCCCAATTTTCCTGAAAAAGCGCCTTGACGCTTTGGCGGTTCAGGCAATTCGCCCAGACATCTATGATGTAGACCTTGAGATTTGACCGCGAAAACGCTCGATCGGCCGCCATGGATCCTTGAGGCGGCGTGATCGCTTCATTTTTCTACGCGGCATCGCTCCGCAATTGCCTGCCAAAGCCGGGCCTCGGCCTGCCGGGGGACCGGCTGCCGCGCAGGGTCGCGCACGGTCCTGTGGCGGTCGGACCGATCCGGATCGCCCTCATGCGCCGAATCGGCGGCCGGCGCGTTGTCGTCGTCAGTTGATCGTGACCGGAGCGTCGTGATGTCCGTGCGTGCCGCCCTCCTGCTCGGGGCCTCTCTCCTGGCTTCGCCTGCCGAGGCTGCCCCCTTCGACAACCTGAAGGACGATCTCGCCGCCTGCCTGCGCTTCGAGCTGGACGCGACCCACTCGCAGCGTTCCGTTCCGATGACCGCCAAGGCGGGGCTCGCGCTCCAGAAGTGCTCCGGCGAGATGGACCGGCTCGAACGGGCGGACCCGCGCCGCCTCCGCAGCGACCACGGTCTCAGCCCCTCGAGTTGGTCCGTGATCGAGAGCGTGTTCGGCGCCGGCAGCCGCGGACGCTTCGCTGGCATCCTGTTTCGCGCCCGCGGCTGAGCCGCCCCCCCCGCAGCGGCGTCCGAGAAACACGGTCCTCCCGCGCGCGACCCGCTTGTCGAGGTCGACCCGTCGGGCTTCGCTGCGCGCCTGAGGCTGAAGGATCGGCGCCTCGGTCAGGCCGCCGGGCGGCGACGCTGCCGGAAGCCCGCTGGGAGCCGAGGCCTTGGGGCTCTACGCTCGGTTCGGGGCCCGGGGGCGGGCGGCGGCGACGCCGCGATCACCGATCTGTTCCGGGGCCCCACGACAGGAGACGACAGCCGATGAGCTACGAGACGATCCTCACCGAGACGCGCGGACGCGTCCTCCTCATCACCCTGAACCGGCCGAAGGCGCTCAACGCCATCAACCGGCAGCTCACCGCCGAGCTGATCGACGCCGCGACGCGGGCCGACGCCGATCCGGGGATCGGCTGCATCGTCGTCACCGGCTCCGAGCGCGCCTTCGCCGCGGGCGCCGACGTCAAGGAGATGCAGGCGGCCTCCTACGCCGACATGTTCGCGGGCGACCGCTTCGCCGACTGGGAGCGCTTCACGGCGTTGCGCACCCCGGTCGTCGCCGCGGTGGCCGGCTTCGCCCTCGGCGGCGGCTGCGAACTCGCCATGATGTGCGACTTCATCCTCGCCGCCGACACGGCGCAGTTCGGCCAGCCGGAGATCAAGCTCGGCATCATGCCCGGCATCGGCGGCAGCCAGCGGCTGACCCGCTTCGTCGGCAAGTCGAAGGCGATGGAGATGTGCCTGACCGGCCGGACCATGGATGCGGCCGAGGCCGAGCGCGCCGGCCTCGTCTCGCGGGTGGTGCCGGCGGCCGAACTCGCCGCCGAGGCGATGAAGGCGGCCGAGACCATCGCGGCGATGTCCCTGCCCATCGCCATGATGACCAAGGAGGCGGTCAACCGCGCCTACGAGACGACGCTCACCGAGGGCGTGCGCTTCGAGCGGCGCGTCTTCCACGCGATGTTCGCCACCGAGGACCAGAAGGAGGGCATGGCCGCCTTCGTCGAGAAGCGCCCGCCCCGCTTCTCCAACCGCTGAGAGGCGATCCCGGCGGGCGCGTCAGCCGCCGAGCCGGGGCAGCACCCTTTGCCCGAAGCTCTCGATGAAGGCCTCCTGGCTCGCGCCGACCTGATGCACGATGATCTCGGCGCATCCCATCTCGGCCAGCTCTGCGAGCCAGGCGGCGTGCTGCCCGAGATCGTGCGAGATCCGCACGCAGGCATGCATGTCCTCCGGGCGGACGAAGCGGGCGGCGGTCTCGAAATCCTCCGGCCGGCGCAGCTCCCAGTTTACCTCGCCCTCGATGGCGTTGCTCGCCCATTGCGCGTGGGCCTCCGCCAGCGCTCGGGCGGGATCGGGATCCCAGCAGACCTTGGTCTGGAGGAAGACCGGTTTGTCCGCACCGCCGCCCTCGCGGAAGGCGTCGATCACCGGGCGCAGCTTCTCCGGCTCGATTCCGACGGTGACGAGGCCGTCCGCCCAGGCGCCGACGGCGCGGGCGGTCGCCGCGGTGGCGGCGGCGCCGATCAGGAGCGGGGCGGTCTGCGGCCGCGAGTAGAGCCGCGCGTCGATCACCGTGACGCGGCCGCGATGGGTCACGCTCTCACCCGCGAGCAGCGCGCGGATGATGGCGGCGCACTCGGCGAGCCGGGCGTTGCGCTCGGCCTTCTCCGGCCAGGGCAGGCCGGTGATGTCCTCGTTGAGGCGCTGCCCGCTGCCGAGCGCCAGCCATAGGCGCTCGGGAAACATCTCGGCCAGCGTCGCCGCCGATTGCGCCAGCACCGCCGGATGGTGCCGGTAGCCCGGCGCGGTGATGATGCCGAACGGGAGGTTCGTTGCCGCCATCGCGGCGCCCAGCCAGGACCAGGCATGGCCGGAATGGCCCTGCGCCCCGCTCCACGGCTTGAAGTGCTCCGAGGACATGGCGCAGGCAAACCCCGCCGCCTGCGCCGCCTGGACGTGGCGCAGCAGGGCGGAGGGAGCGTGCTGCTCGTGCGAGGCGTGATAGCCGATGCGCGTCATCCCGGTCCTCACTCTCCCGCCTCGGCGCCCGCGATGGTGGGCGCCCGGCGCGTCTTCGTCTCGCGCAGCGAGCGGTCGGCGTAGGTGCCCTGCACCGCGGATCGGCCGCCATGCTCGTAGAGGTCGAGCATCAGCGCGCTGTGGATGAAGCCGAGATGGCTGAAAGCCTGCGGAAAGTTCCCGAGGAAGGTGTCGTCCTCGGCGATCTCCTCGGCATAGAGGCCGACATCGTTCTGCAGGGCGCGCAGGGCCTGGAAGCGGGTGCGCGCCTCCTCCTCGCGCCCGAGCCAGAGCAGGGCGTCCACGAGCCAGAAGGCACAGAGCAGGAAGGTGCCCTCGTGGCCGGGCAGCCCGTCGTCGTTCCTGTAGCGGTAGACGAGGGGGCCGTGGCCGAGCCGTTCGATCACGGCATCCACGGTGCGGGCGAAGGCCGCCTCGTCCACGGGAAAGCCGACCATCGGCGCGATCAGCAGGGCGGCGTCGACGTCGTCGCCGCCGAGATATTGCGGGTAGTAGCCGTCGCGGTGGAGGCCCTCGCCGTTGACGTGAGCCACGATCCGGTCGCGCTCGCGGCACCACTCCGCCCGCTCGCCGAACAGGCAGATCGCCCGGTCGAGGGCGACCCAGTTCATGATCGCCGCATGCAGGTAGCGTTGCTCGGGCTTGCGCGGCTCCCACAATCCGGCATCGGGCTCGTGCCAATGCGCCGCCGAGATGTCGGCGAGCCGCGCACCGTGCTCCCGCATCGCCTCCGGCATGGTGCCGCCTAAGCGCTCGTAGAGGTAGAGCAGATCGAGCACCTGCCCGTAGGCGTCGGCCTGGTGCTGCTCGGCGGCCTCGTTGCCGTGGCGCACGGGGGCGCTGCCGCGCCAGCCCTCGAAGTGATCGACCCGGATCTCCTCGAGATCGGCGTCGCCGGAGATACTGTAGAGCGGCTTCAGCCGGCTCTCCTCCCGCTCGCACAGCTCCGTGACGAAGCCGAAGAAGGATTCGGCCTCTCGGGTCATCCCGAACTTCTTGAGCACGTAGAAGGACAGGCAGGCGTCGCGGATCCAGCAGAAGCGGTAATCCCAGTTGCGGATGCCGCCGATCTCCTCGGGCAGCGAGGTGGTGGCGGCGGCGACCATCGCCCCGGTGGGCTGATAGGTCAGGCCCTTGAGCACCAGGGCCGAGCGCATCAGTTCGTCCGCCAGCGGCCCGACATAGGCCGCGCCCTCGGTCCACAGCACCCAGGCCCGGCGCGTCTCCTCCATCAGGAGGCGGGCGTCCGGGCAGGTCTCGGGCGGGGTGCCGGCATAGAGTGCGAAGCCGCGGGTCTGCCCGCCCTCCAGGGTGAAGCGGGCGATGGCGAGCCCGCCCTCCGCGGCGAAGTCGGCCTCCGCGACGAGGCCGGGGCAGCCCGGCGCGGTGACGCGGCGGCCCTCGATGCCGAGCGGCGCGGCGTCCTCGGCGAAGCCCGCGAGCGGGCGGTACTCGGCGATCATCGGGACGCAGCCCGAGACGCTGGCGACGAGGCGCACCAGCAGCGGCCGCCGCTGCCCGCCCTCCGGCCCGACCATGAAGTCGTGCAGCGTGACGAAGCCGCTCTGCGTGGTGAAGGTGGTCTCGAGGATGTTGCTGCGGCTCAGGTATTGCCGCGTGGTCTCGAAGCGCTCGGTCGGCCGGATCGTGAAATGGCCGCCGCGTGTCCGGTCGAGCAGGCGCGAGAAGGACGGGTCGGAATCGAAGCGCTCCAGGCAGGCCCAGTCGATCCCCCCGTCGCGCGCCACCAGCGCGCAGCCCTCGCAATTGCTGAGGAGCGCGTAGGCTTCGATCGGCTGATAGGGGCGGGTCTGCGGCTCGGACATCGTCTCGGACATCGTCTCGCGCATCATTTCTTGCATCGTCTCGGGCATGGTCGTTCCTGGGGCGCGGCGCTCCGGCCGCCCGGCTTCGGGATGGGGCGGGCGCTCAGGCGTCGAGGCGGAAGGCCGGTTCCAGCAGGCCGCGGGTCCCGAGGGCGACGAGCAGGGTGCGGCCGTGCTCGGGGTCGGCCGCGCGCTCGGCCGCGTCCATGCCCTCGTAGGCGGCGGTGACGAGGAGATGGTCGAGGCCGCGGCCGGCGAAGGTCGGGCAGGTCGGCTGGCGCACCGGGACGGGGACGCTGCGCACCCGCTCGCCCGCGGGGCTGTAGGCGTCGAGGCAGGCGCCGCCGAAGCGGGCGGTCCAGATCAGCCCCTCGGCATCCACCGCCGCGCCGTCGATCCCGCCCTCGCCGCCGCTGTGATCGTAATGCGTCTCGGGCTCGGCCACCGGCAGGCCGGTGGTGGGGTCGAGGGCCACGCGGCGCAGCACGCCCTCGTTGGTATCGACGAAGTAGCCGGTCGCCCCGTCGGGGGAGAAGGCGATGCCGTTGGGAATCGTGAGCCCGGAGAACAGCCGCGTCACCCGCGTGCCGGCCACGTGGTAGATCGCGCCGCGGCCCGGCTCGGCGTCCCGGCCCATGGTGCTGATCCAGAGCGCGCCGCTCGGATGCACCCGCCCGTCGTTGGAGCGGGTGCCGGCATCTCCCGCCTCCAGCGGGCAGAACAGGCTCAGGCGCCCGTCGCGGATCGTGCGGAGATAGAGCCCGTCCTCGGCCGAGAGCAGATGCCGCTCGGCATCGATCGCCGCGACGTCGCTCGCCATGAACGGCAGGGCGTGGACCTTGGCCGGGCCGGCGCCCTCGCGCAGCGGCAACTCGAACAGGCGGTTCTCCAGGATATCGACCCACCATGCGGTGTCGGTCGCCGGATCGTAGCTCGGCCCCTCGCCGAGATGGCAACGGGACGGATCGAGGATGCGGATCGAGGGGGAATCGGCCAAATCGGAAGCTCTCTTCTGCGACAACGAGCGTTGACGTCTGTCGAAAAAAGAAGTTCCGAACCTTTGTTGAAGTCTTGAGGCGTGGATCGGGGTGGTTTGTGCTACGTGCGGGACTGGATTTTCATCCCGTTCCGCGATGCCGCCTTCGACTTTGCCGCAGCCAATGGTTTATAACGGCGGGCCGCCGAACCGAAGCAGGCTCCGGCGCGCCGGGACGGAGCTTGGCACAACCCGCGGCGCCGGGCCGGAGGGGCCGAACGAGGGAGCCATCCGGCATGGACGGGACCGCCTACGTCATCGCGGATGCGGAGCGCGACCTTCGCGCCAGCCTCGGGCGCGCCCCGGCGGGGGCCGTCGCCGGGGCCTGGAGCGCCACGACGGTGCAGGCGGGCCATGCGCAGATCTCGGGCGGCTACACCGATGCCGGGGGCCATTACGTCGATGAAGAGCCCCGCCGCGCCTTCGACGCCGTCGGCGCGGCGGTGGATCGCCTCGCCGCCGCGGGCGGTCCCGCCTTCAACCGGGTCGAGGTCCGCTGGACGGCGGACCGCTTTCCCCTCTCGCTCCTCGGGCGGCCGGGCCGGGTCCGGGTCGAGACCGCGTTCGATCCCGCCATCGTCCCGCGCGGGCCCGACGACCCGGCCTACGAGGCGGCCGCCGCCGCCCGCCGCCGGTTCTGGGAGGCGCGCGGGACGCTCCTGCCCGGCTACACCGCGCAGACGCTCCAGGCCAACGTCTACGGCCAGACCCTGTGGTTCGGCCCGCATCGGCGCATCCTGATGCTGCGCCCGCGCTCCGCGGCAGCGGACGGGGTGGTGCTTGCCACCGACGGCTTGTCCACGCCCTGGGCCGGAATCCCCGACCGGGAGAACGGCGTCGACTGCGAAGTCGCCCTGCGGCTGCCGGAGGGGCACGGAGAGGAAGCGGAGGCGGAACGGGTGCGCCTCTGGACCAACATCCTGATCAGCCTCGGTGACCAAATCGCCGACGGGTACCGCGTGGCGGACACCGTCGCCCGGCACGGCGCGATCCTGTTCAGCCGCCTCCCCGCCGAATGCGCCCCGTTCGCACAGATGATCCTCACCGGAGCGGCGGACGGCGCGGTCATCGACGGTCTGCCGTTCGGATCCGTCCCGTTGCTCGAAGCCGTTCCGGTGAGCGCGGACGAGGTGGCCGACGACGATCCCGACGAAGCCTGGGGCGCGACGGCGGCCTGTGCGGCCCTCGCCCGGCGGGACCGGTCGCGACGGATCTGAAGCGGGCCGGGGCCAAATGCGGCCGCAAGAGTGTGGCCGTAAGGTGTGATCGGCTGTGCGGACCGCCGGGAACGTCCTGGCCCTGCTCGAAGACCGGACCCCGGATGCCGCGGAGCGTCTCCGACCCGGGCGGCGCTCGTGGCCGGTCTCCGATGCCACGGGTGCCGACACGGGTCCCCTGCACGATCAGGCCCCCGCACAAATGGCTTCGCGCGGGCGGATTAAAATCGAGGAACAAAGATCCTCGACCAGGGATATCCTAGCAACCGGGCCTGAACGGGGGTATTCGATGAGATTTCTCCTGATTGCATCATAGGTTAGGGTCGGGATCCCGCGTCTCGACTGCCTAGATATTTGTTGTTTTGCAGCAATCCACGGAGCTGCTCGACTGCCCATGAGAGATCTCGTCCTCATCACGGGAGGTGCCGGTTTCATCGGCCGGCATCTCGCGAGCGCGCTGCTGGCCCGCAGCTATCGCGTCCGGGTTCTCGACAGCCTGATCGAGCAGGTGCACGGCGCCCGCGCCGTCCCCGAAGGCCTCGATCCCGCGGTGGAGTTCGTGGCCGGCGACGTCCGGGACGGCGAGGCGGTGGCGCGGGCGCTGGCCGGGGCGACCCATGTGGTTCACCTCGCAGCAGAAGTCGGCGTCGGCCAGAGCATGTACGCGGTCGAGCGCTACGTCTCGGTCAACGATTGCGGCACCGCGACCCTGTTCCAGGCGCTGATCGAGGCGCCGGTCAAGCGCGTCGTCGTCGCCTCCTCCATGAGCATCTACGGCGAGGGCCTCTACCGCGCGGGGGACGGCACCACCGTCGAGGATGCGGTGCGCAAACCCCGCAAGCCCGGCGAGCCCTGGGACCCGCCCGGCCCCGACGGGCAGCCGCTGCGGCCGGTGCCGACGCCGGAGACCAAGCGCCCGGCGCTCGCCTCGGTCTACGCGCTGACGAAATACATGCAGGAGCGCCTGACGCTGACGCTGGCCCCGGCCTACGGCATGGAGGGCGTGGCGCTGCGGCTGTGGAACGCCTACGGCCCCGGCCAAGCGCTCTCGAACCCCTATACCGGCGTGCTGGCGATCTTCGCCGCGCGGCTCCTCAACGGCCAGCCGCCGATGATTTTCGAGGACGGCGAGCAACGGCGCGACTTCGTCCATGTCGAGGACGTGGCCCAGGCCTTCGTGCTGGCGCTCGAACATCCGGCCGCCGTAGGACAGGTCTACAATGTCGGCTCCGGCCAGGACCGTACGGTGAACGAGGTGGCGCAGCTGCTCGCCCGCGCCATGGGCCGCGAGGACATCGCCCCTCAGGCCACCGGTCAGGCCCGCCTCGGCGACATCCGTCACTGCATCGCCGATATCGGAAAAATCACCCGCGAACTCGGCTATGCGCCCAAGCGCGACTTCGCGGACGGCCTGGCCGAACTCGCCGCCTGGGTCGCCGAGCAGCAGGCCGAGGACCGCGTCGCCGAGGCGCGGCGCGAACTCGAAGCGCGGGGGCTCGTCGCGTGAGCGCCGCCGGCCCAGGCCCGGCCCCGGACAGCCGCCCGATCCTCATCACCGGCGGCGCCGGCTTCGTCGGCGCCAACCTCGCCGACCGGCTCGCCGCCGAGGGGCGCACCGTCATCGTCTACGACGCGCTGGCGCGCGCGGGCGTCGAGCGCAACCTCGCCTGGCTCTCCGAGCGGCACGGGGACCGGATCGTGCCGGTGATCGCCGATATCCGCGACCGCGACGAACTCGCCCGCGCCGCCCGGGACGTCGGCGCCGTGTTCCACTTCGCCGCCCAGGTGGCGGTGACGACGAGCCTCACCGCGCCGCGCGACGACATGGAAGTCAATCTCGGCGGCACGCTCAACCTGCTGGAGGCGCTGCGCGCGCGGGGCGAGGCGGTGCCGCTGCTCTTCGCCTCGACCAACAAGGTGTATGGCGGCCTGCCCGACGTGTCCCTCAGCCTCGCGGGCGAGGCCTACCTGCCGGAGGATCCGCGCCTGCGCGAGCGCGGCATCGGTGAGGACCGCCCCCTCGACTTCCACACCCCCTACGGTTGCTCCAAGGGCGCGGCCGACGCCTACGTGCTCGACTACGCGCGGACCTACGGCCTGCCGACCGTCGTGATGCGGATGAGCTGCATCTACGGTCCGCGGCAGATGGGCAACGAGGACCAGGGCTGGGTCGCCCATTTCCTGATCCGGGCGCTCAAGGGCGAACCCATCACCTTCTACGGCGACGGGCGGCAGGTGCGCGACATCCTCCACGTCGATGACTGCGTCGCCGCCTACCGCGCGGCGCTGGCGCGGATCGACCGGGTCGCCGGCCGGGCGTTCAACCTCGGCGGGGGGCCGGCCAACGCGGTGTCCCTGCGCGGGCTGATCGCCCATGCCGGGCAGTTGCTCGGCCGGGACATCACCATCGAGACCGGCCCGTGGCGGCCGGGCGACCAGCGCTACTACGTCTCCGATCCGAGCCGCGCCATCGAGGCGCTCGGCCTCGAGCGGCCGCTGCCGTGGCGCGAGGGCGTGGCGCAGCTCGCCGGGTGGCTCGCCGAAAGGACCGGAGAGGCCGGAGAGCCGCGCGCCGCCGCCGAGCCGGCTTCGCGGCGTCAGCCGGAGATCGCTCTATGAGGGTCGCACTGGTCAATCCGCCCTGGGATTTCCGCAACAGCATCTATTTCGGCTGCCGCGAACCGCACCTGCCGCTCGAACTCGGTTACGCGGCCGCCCTGCTCCGGGCCGCCGGCCACGAGACGCTGATCGTCGACGCCCACCTCGAAGGGCTGACGACGCAGGAAGCCGCTGACCGCGTCGCCGCCTTCGCTCCCGGCATGACGGTCGTCACCACCGCACCGACCTACCTGTTCTGGCGCTGCGCCCCGCCGGAGCTGCGGGTGCCCCGCCTCTTCCTCGACGCCCTCGGGGACCGCGGCGGGCGCACCGTCGCCGTCGGCCCGCACGGCTCGGCGACGCCGCGCCCGACCCTGGAAAAACTCGGCTGCGACGTCGTCGTGCGCGGCGAGTGCGAGGAGATCGTCGCCCGGCTCGCCGATGCGGAGGATCCGCGCACGCTGCCCGCGCTCGCCTATCGCGAGGGAGACGGGACGGTCGTCACCGGCCCGCCCCATGCCGGCCGCTTCACCGACCTGCCGGCGCTGCGCTGGCCGGACGCCTGGATCGCCCGCCACCACCATCATCACCACCGCTTCGACACCGCCCCCGTCGGGCCCGGCGCCGAGGTCGAGGCCTCCCGCGGCTGCCCCTATACCTGCAGCTTCTGCGCGAAGATCGATTTTCGCGACGCGTATCGCCGCCGCGACCTCGGGCACGTGCTGGACGAGATCGACGGTCTGATCGCGCAGGGCGCGACCTACCTCTACTTCGTCGACGAGATCTTCCTGCCGCAAAAGCCGCTGCTCGAAGCGCTGGTGGACCGGCGCGTCCAGTTCGGCGTCCAGACCCGGATCGACCTGTGGAAGCCCGACATGCTCGACCTGCTGGGCGCGGCGGGCTGCGTCTCGATCGAGGCCGGGGTCGAGAGCCTGACCGAGGAGGGCCGCGCCGCCCTCGACAAACGGTGCCGCGCCTCCACCGACGACCTCGCCGAGCGCCTGATCTACGCCCGCCGCTCGGTGCCCTTCGTCCAGGCGAACCTGATCGCGGTGGCCGGCGACGACCCCGATCTCGTCGCCGCCTGGCGCGACCGCCTGCGCGGCGAGGGCGTCTGGGCCAACGATCCGGTGCCGCTCTACCCCTATCCGAGTTCGCCCGATTACCGCCGGCTCTGGGGCGAGCCCGACGACGGCGCCTGGGAGCGGGCCCACGCCCATTACCTCGCACAGTTCGAGCGCTTCAGCGACATCCAGGAAGAGCGCCCTCTGCCGCTGGCCGAGCTGGAGGCGGGCTGCGGATGCCGGTGAGACATCCCCCGGCCCATATCCTGATGACCGCCGACGCGCTGGGCGGGGTCTGGCAGTACAGCCTCGAACTCGCCACCGGTCTGCGGCAGCGCGGGCTGACGGTGACGGTCGCGCTGATGGGGCCGGCGCCCTCCGCCGCGGCTCTGGCCGAGGCCGAGGCCGCCAGCGGCGCCCGCATCCTGCCGACCGGCCTGCCCCTCGACTGGACCGCCGAGCGGCCCGACGCGGTCACGGGAGCTGCCGCCGCACTCGCCCGCCTCGCCCGCGAGACCGGCGCGGATCTCGTCCATCTTCACGCCCCGGCCCTGGCGCTGGCCGCCTTCGACGGGCCGGTCGTGGCGGTGTGCCATTCCTGCGTCGCGACGTGGTGGGCGGCCGTCGGTGAAGGCCCGCTGCCGGACGATCTGGCGTGGCGCGCGCGCTTGGCGGCGGAAGGCTGCCGCGCCGCCGACCGCCTGCTCGCCCCGACCCGCGCCTTCGCCGAGGCGACGCGGGCGGCCTACGGCCTCAGCCGCGCGCCGGAGGTGGTGCATAACGGGCGCCGGTGGCGCGAGGCGCTGCCCGAGGCGGAGCCGGCCGCCCAACCCGCCACCCATGCCTTCACGGCCGGCCGGCTGTGGGACCGCGCTAAGAACGCCGCCGCCCTCGACCGGCTGGCCGCGCGCCTCGACGTGCCGCTGCTGGCCGCCGGGCCGGTCGAGGGGCCGAACGGCGAGCGCTTCGCCGGCAAACAGCTGCGCGGACTCGGCCGCCTCGATACGGCGCGGATGGAGCGCGAACTCGCACAGCGCCCGGTCTTCGTCTCGCTCGCCCGCTACGAGCCGTTCGGGCTCGCGGTGCTGGAGGCGGCGGGTGCGGGCTGCGCCCTGGTCCTCTCCGACATCCCGAGTTTTCTGGAGTTGTGGGAGGGCGCCGCCCTGTTCGTCGCGCCCGACGACGATGCCGCGGCGGCCGAGGCGGTCCGAAGCCTTCTCGCCGATCCCGACCGGCGGGCTTTCCTCGCCGAGGCGGCCCGGGCGCGGGCCGCCCGCTACGGCGCCGATGCCATGGCCGACGGCGTGCTCGCCGTGTTCAGCCATCTTCTGGGCGAGACCCGCAGCCGCACGCTCGCCAAGCCTCTTTCAGGGGCCGCGGCATGAGGATCGTCTATTTCACCCACTCCCTGGCCTCGTGCTGGAACCACGGCAACGCCCATTTCCTGCGCGGCGTCCTGCGTGAACTCATCGCCGAGGACCACGCCGTCGAGGCCTACGAGCCCGAAGGCGCCTGGAGCCTCGACAACCTGCTGCGCGACCGCGGACCGGCCGGGCTCGACGCCTATCGCGCGGCCTATCCCGAGCTGTCCTCGCAGACCTATGCGCGGACGGAGGAAGCGGTCGAGCGGGCGCACGGCGCCGACCTCGTCATCGCTCACGAGTGGAACGCGCCCGACCTGATCGCCGGCCTCGGCCGTGCCCGCAAAGCGGGACGCCTCGGCACGCTGCTGTTCCACGACACCCATCACCGCGCGGTCAGCGCACCCGAGGAGATGGCGGCCTTCGACCTCTCCGGCTACGACGGCGTGCTGGCCTTCGGCGAGGCATTGGCGCGCGTCTACCGGGCGCGAGGCTGGGACGGCCGGACCTTCATCTGGCACGAGGCCGCCGATACGAGGCTGTTCCAGCCGCCGGCGGAGGAGACGGAGCGCGCCGGCCTCGTCTGGATCGGCAATTGGGGCGACGGCGAGCGCACCCGTGAACTCGAAACCTTCCTGTTCCGCCCGGCCGAAGCCGCGGGTCTGACCCTCGACATCTACGGCGTGCGCTATCCCGAGGACGCGTTGGCGACGCTCGCGCGCCACAGAGCGCGCTATCACGGCTGGGCGCCGAACGCCGTCGCGCCCGCGCTGTTCGCCCGGGCGCTGGCCACGGTCCACGTGCCGCGTCGCTTCTACGTCGAGGCGCTGCCCGGCATCCCGACGATCCGCGTGTTCGAGGCTTTGGCCTGCCGCATTCCGCTGGCCACCGCGCCCTGGGAGGATGCGGAGGGGCTGTTCACGCCGGGCGCGGACTACCTCGTCGCCCGGAACGGCGCGGAGATGGAGCGCCACCTGCGGGCACTGGCCCATGACCCGGATCTGCGCCGGTCGCTCGCGGCCCACGGCCACGCCACGATCCGCGCCCGCCACACCTGCCGGCACCGCGCCGATGAACTTCTGACCATCGCGGCCTCTCTCGCCGCACCCGCCGCAGCCCCCCTCACCTGGAGGCGCGCATGAAACGCATCGCGTTCTACGGTTCCTCGCTGCTGTCCTCCTACTGGAACGGCGCCGCCACCTATTACCGCGGCCTGCTGCGCGACCTCGCCGGGCGCGGCTACCACGTGACCTTCTACGAGCCCGACGCCTTCGACCGGCAGAGCCACCGCGACATCGACCCGCCGGATTGGGCGCAGGTGCGGGTCTATCCGGCGACGCACGAGGCGATGCGCGCCGTCGTGGCGGAGGCGGCTGAGGCCGACATCGTCGTCAAGGCGAGCGGCGTCGGCGTGTTCGACGACGAATTGCTGGAGGGCGTCACCACCACCGCGCGGCCCGAGGCGATCCGCATCTTCTGGGACGTCGATGCCCCGGCGACGCTGGCCGAGATGCGGGGCAATCCGGGCCATGCCCTGCACCGGGCGATGCCCGATCTCGACCTCGTCCTCACCTATGGCGGCGGCCCGCCGGTGGTCTCGGCCTATGAGGGGTTCGGGGCGCGGGCCTGCATTCCGGTCTACAACGCGCTCGACCCGGAGACGCATCACCCCGTCCCACCGGACCCGCGCTTTACGGCAGACCTCGCCTTCCTCGGCAACCGCCTGCCGGACCGCGAGGAGCGGGTCCAGACCTTCTTCCTCGTCGCGGCGGCGCGCCTTCCGGAGCGGACATTCCTCCTCGGCGGCAGCGGCTGGGAGAGCCGCGGCCTGCCGCTCAACGTGCGCCATCTCGGCCACGTCTCGACCCGCGACCACAACGCCTTCAACGTCTCGCCGCTCGCGGTGCTCAACATCGCCCGCGAGAGCATGGCGGCGGTGGGCTACTCGCCGGCCACCCGCGTGTTCGAGGCGGCGGGCGCCGGCGGCTGCCTCATCACCGATGCCTGGGTCGGGCTCGACCTGTTCCTCAAGGAGGGCGAGGAGGTGCTGGTCGCCCGCGACGGGCGCGACGTCGCCGAGCACGTCGCGGCGCTGACGCCCGAGCGCGCCCGTGCCGTCGGCGAGGCCGCCCGCCGCCGCATCCTGTCCGAGCACACCTATGCCCGGCGCGGTGCGCAGGTCGATGCGATCTTCCGCGACGAGGCTTCGCGCAAGCGCGAGAGCCGCCTGACCGAGCGGAGCGTCGCATGACGGACAGACCGCTCCGCCTCGTGGTGCTGGGCCTCAGCCTGTCCTCGTCCTGGGGCAACGGCCACGCCACCACCTACCGCGCCCTGCTCAAGGCGTTGGCCGCCCGCGGCCACGACGTGACGTTTCTGGAGCGCGACGTGCCCTGGTACGCCGCCCACCGCGACCTGCCCGATCCGGATTTTTGCCGGCTCGTCCTCTATTCGGACCTTGCCGAGCTGCAGGCGCAGCGCACGGTCATCGCGGCGGCGGATGCCGTCATCGTCGGCTCCTACGTGCCGGACGGCGTTGCGGTGGGAAACCGCGCGCTCGCCTGGGCGCGGGGCGTGCGCGCCTTCTACGACATCGACACGCCGGTGACGCTGGCGGCGCTGGAGGCCGGCACGTGCGTCTATCTCGGCCGGGCGCAGATCCGCGATTACGACCTGTATCTGTCCTTCACCGGCGGCCCGACGCTGGAGCGCCTGGAACGGTCCTACGGCTCCCCGGCCGCCCGCGCGCTGTACTGCTCCGTCGATCCGCAGGCCTATCCGGTCCTCGACCGGGCACCGGTCTACGACCTGAGCTATCTCGGCACCTACAGCCCCGACCGGCAACCGACCCTGGAGCGCCTGCTGATCGAGCCGGCCCGGCGCGCGCCGGAGCTGCGCTTCGCGGTGGCCGGCCCGCAATATCCGGCCGGGATCGACTGGCCGGCGAACGTCGTCCGCATCGACCACCTGCCGCCGGATGCCCATCCCGACTTCTACGCGTCGAGCCGCTACACCCTGAACGTCACCCGCGCCGACATGATCGCCGCCGGCTGGAGTCCCAGCGTGCGCCTGTTCGAGGCGGCGAGCACCGGCACGCCACTGATCAGCGACCGCTGGGACGGGCTCGACGCGATCCTCGCCCCGGGCCGGGAAATCCTCTGCCCCGACGGCCCCAAGGCGGTGCTCGCCATCCTGCGCGAGATTTCGGAGGCGGAACGGCGCCGGATCGGCGCGACCGCTCGCGAAACCGTGCTCGCCCGCCACTCGGCCGCCCATCGTGCCGAGGAACTCGAATCCTATCTGCGCGAGGCCGCCGCGCGGCGCTCTGGTGCCGCCGCTCCCGATCGCGCGCCCGAACGCGATCTCGAAGTGCTTTAAGTTTCTGTTTTCACACCATCTTCTTCCGAGGGCCGAAGGCCACGCTTCGGGACGATGATCCAGGCCGAAGGAGTTGAGTCCATGGGGGGACGCGCATTGGGCGACCAGACGGAAGACCGAGGGACCGATCAGGACGGCCGGCACGTGCTCGTGGCCGGAGGCGCGGGCTTCATCGGTTCGCACCTCGTCGATGCGTTGCTGGCGCGGGGCGCCCGCGTCGTCGCCCTCGACAGTTTCCTGACCGGGCGGCGCGACAACCTCGCTCATCTCGCCCGCGAACCGCGCTTCGAACTCGTCGAGGCGGATGTCACCGGGCCGCTGCCGGTGCTGCCGCGCTTCGACCGCATCTTCAATCTCGCCTGCGCCGCCTCGCCGCCGCACTACCAGGCGGACCCGATGCACACGATGATGACGAGCGTCGTCGGCACCCACCACCTGCTGGAGCGGGCGCGGGCCGACGGCGCGCGCTTCCTCCAGGCCTCCACCAGCGAGGTCTACGGCGATCCGGAGGTGCATCCGCAGACCGAATCCTACTGGGGCAACGTCAATCCCACGGGGCCGCGCGCCTGCTACGACGAGGGCAAGCGCTCGGCCGAGACCCTGGTCTTCGATTTCGAGCGGGTGCACCGGCTCGACGTGCGCGTGGCGCGCATCTTCAACACCTACGGCCCCCGCATGCGGGCCGATGACGGGCGCGTGGTGTCCAACGTCGTCTGCCAGGCGCTCGCGGGCGAGCCGATCACCGTCTACGGCAACGGCGAGCAGACCCGCTCGTTCTGCTACGCCGCCGACCTCGTCGACGGGCTGATGCGGCTGATGGACCGCGAGACCTCGCCCGGCGGGCCGGTCAATCTCGGCAACCCGCGCGAGATGACGGTGGCGGAGCTGGTCGACCTCGTCACCCGGATGACCGGCACCCGCTCGGCGGTGGTGCGCCGCCCGCTCCCCGTGGACGACCCGCAGCGCCGCCGCCCCGACATCACCCGCGCCCGCGACCTGCTCGGCTGGGCGCCGCAGGTGCCGCTCGAACAGGGGCTGGAGGCGACCATCGCGTGGTTCGCCAAGGAGATCCGCCCGCCCGAGCCGGCGGCGGTGCCGGGCCTCGGGCGCTTCGTCGGAAGCCGCCCGTTCCAGCCGGCCGAGCCGGCGGTCGGCGACCTCGCTCGAGGGCCGACGTGATGGCAGCCGCAAGCGCCGAACCGATCCGCGTCGGGCTGGTGGGCGTCGGCAACTGCGCCTCCGCCTTCGTGCAGGGCCTGCACCATTACCGCGACGTGGCCGCGGACGAGGCGGTGCCGGGGCTGATCTCGCCCGAACTCGGCGGTTACCGGATCGGCGACATCGAACTCGCCAGCGCCTTCGACGTGTCGGCGGGAAAAGTCGGGCAGGACGTGGCGGAGGCGATCCTCGCGCCTCCGAACAACACCCACGTCTTCGCCGCCGCGCCGCCGAGCGGCGTCATCGTGCAGCGCGGCCCGACCTTCGACGGCATCGGCCGCTACCTGCAGGGGATCATCGAGGAATCGCCCGAGCCCGTCGCCGACGTGGTCGAGGCGCTGAAGCGCAGCCGCACGCAGGTGCTGGTGAACTACCTGCCGGTCGGCTCGCAGCGGGCGACCGAGTTCTACGCCCGCTGCGCTCTCGATGCCGGCTGCGCCTTCGTCAACTGCATTCCGGTCTTCATCGCCTCCGATGCCGCGTGGCGGGCGCGCTTCGAGGAGCGCGGCCTGCCCATCGTCGGCGACGACATCAAGAGCCAGGTCGGCGCCACCATCGTCCACCGGGTGCTGGCGAACCTGCTCCGCGAGCGCGGGGTCAGACTGGAGCGGACCTATCAGCTCAATTTCGGCGGCAATGCCGACTTCCTCAACATGCTGGAGCGCGAGCGGCTCGAATCGAAGAAGCTGTCGAAGACCCGCGCCGTGACGAGCCAGCTCGATGCGCCGCTCGCGCCCGGCAACGTCCATGTCGGCCCGAGCGATCACGTGCCCTGGCTCGAAGACCGCAAATGGGCGCATATCCGCCTCGAAGGGACCGGCTTCGGCGGCGTGCCGCTCAACATGGAGCTGAAGCTCGAAGTCTGGGATTCGCCGAACTCGGCCGGGATCGTCGTCGATGCGGTGCGCTGCGCCCGGATCGCCCTCGACCGCGGGCTGGGCGGGGCGCTCGACGGACCGTCGGCGTGGTTCATGAAGTCGCCCCCGGTGCAGTACACCGACGCCGAGGCGCATGCGCGCACCCTGCGTTTCGCCGCCGGCGAGCCCGCATGAGGCGCGTCCTGTTCCTGCGCCACGGCAGCCACGACCGGCTCGGGCGCATCCTGTGCGGGCGCATGCCCGGGGTGTCCCTGAGCGAGGCCGGTCGGGCGGAGGCGCACGCCGTCGCCGGGGCGCTCGCCCGGCGCTTCGCGGGCGAATTGGCGGGTGAGACGGTACGCCTGCTGTCGAGCCCGCAGCCGCGCACGCGCGAGACCGCCGCGCCCCTGGCCGAGGCCCTCGGCGTCGGCGCCGAACTGGCGGAGGAACTCGACGAGATCGCCTTCGGCGACTGGACCGGCAAAGCCTTCTCCGAACTCGACGGCGACCTCGCCTGGACCGCCTGGAATAAACAGCGCGGCGCGGCCCGCCCGCCCGGCGGCGAGAGCATGGCGGCGGTACAGGCGCGGGTCGCCGGCCTGCTCGATCGGCTCGCGGCGGAGGAGGGGCCGCCCGTGATCCTCGTGAGCCATGGCGACCCGATCCGCGCCGCGCTTCTCGGCGTGCTCGGGCTGCCGCTCGACGCCTACGACCGCATCGTCGTCGCCCCGGCCTCCTGCAGCGAACTCGAACTCTGGCCCGGTGGCGGACGGGTCGTGTCCATCAACGAGCGGTTGGCGGGATGAGTCAGGCCGAGTTGTCCAGGCAGGAAGACTTGCGCCGGCAGGCGGAGGCCCTCGGGCCGTGGTTCCACAACATCGATCTGGGGGAGGGGGGCTGGACCGCGCCGAACCATTTCCTCGGCGATTATCCGGGCTTCAAGTTCCGCCGCTTCGCCCACGACCTGCCCGCCGACCTCACCGGCAAGTCGGTGCTCGATATCGGCTGCAATGCCGGCTTCTACAGCGTCGAGATGAAGCGCCGCGGCGCCGCCCGCGTGCTCGGCCTCGATTCCGACGAGCGCTACCTCGCGCAAGGCCGCTTCGTCGCCGAGCGGCTGGGCCACGACATCGAGTTCCGCAATCTCTCGGTCTACGACGTCGGCCGTCTCGGTGAGCGCTTCGACGTGGTGATCTTCATGGGGGTGTTCTACCACCTGCGCCACCCCCTGCTCGCCCTCGACCTGATCCACGAGCACGTGGCCGACGACCTCCTCGTGTTCCAGTCGATGCTGCGCGGCACAGCCCAAGTCGAGCCGGTGGCGCAGGATTACGACTTCTTCGACATGGATGCCTTCGAGCGGCCGGGCTACCCGCGGATGCACTTCGTCGAGCACGCCTACGCCCACGATTGCACCAACTGGTGGATCCCCAACCGCGCCGGGATCGAGGCGATGCTGCGATCGAGCGGATTTTCGATTCAGAGCCGGCCCGAGGCGGAGGTCTATCTCTGCCGGCGGGTCGAGGCCCCCTACGGAGCGGAAGCGGCCTATCCGGCGCGGCCCGATGGGCAACGGGAGACGTGATGCTTGAAGCGGTGATGCTCTGGAACGAGCCCAACAACAAGTCGCACTGGGATCCCGAGATCGACCCGGACTGGTTCCTGTTCGGCGAGATGGTGAAGGACGCCTCCCGCGCGATCCGGGCGGAGGCGCCGGGCCTGCCGCAGGTGCTCGGCGGCATCTCGCCGATCGACCCCGGTTTCATGCGGCGGATGCAGGCGCAAGGGGTGCTCGACGGCCTCGACGCGGTGGCGGTGCACGGCTTCCCGCTCGACTGGAACCTCTGGCAGATCCACGAATGGCCCCAGAAGATCGCCGAGATCCGCGCGGTCACGCATTTGCCGGTCTGGGTCTCGGAGGTCGGGGTGTCGAGCTTCGGCGCCGAGGAGGTCCAGGCCTGGGGCTGCCGCCGCACCGCGGAGCTGCTGAAGGGCCAAGCGCCCCGCATCCACTGGTACAGCCTCTACGACCTGCCGCTCGAATGGGGCGCCACCACCCGCCACAAGGAGGCGGAGGGCTCCTCCTATTACCGCCACTTCCACATGGGGCTCCTGCGCCAGGACGGCACGCCCAAGCTGGCGCTCGAAGACTTCGCCCGCTGCACGCCGGACTTCGGCCTGTGCCAGTGGTTCCACTTCGAGGATCCCCGCCTCGACGAGGCGGTCGCCTGGATGAAGCGCCTCGGCGTCACCCATCTGCGCACCGGCCTCTCCTGGGCCGACAGCTTCCGCCCCAACGCCCTCGACTGGTTCGATCGGCAGATGGAGGCGCTGGCCGACTTCCAGGTGACGGCGACCTTCTGCTTCACGCCCGAGCACCGCGGCATCGCTGCGCATCACACCTCCGCGCCGCTGGTGCGCGCGGAGTTCTCGGAGTTCTGCGCCGCGATGGTGCGCCGCTACGCCGAACCTGCCCGGGTCCGCGCCGAGGCGATGCCGGAGATGCCGCTGCCTTAGCGGCGCATCCGGCGGCGGTGCCCTGCTTGGCGACCGTCCTCCGAGGCCTTGCGCCGGCGCCGAGCGGTGGCGCAGGACAGGTCGGGACACCGCGGCTTCGAACCCGCATTCAGGGATCGATCCCGTCACACCGCCCGCCGCAACACGGTCGCGTGCCGTTTTGCAGCGGGATCGGGTGCGGTTCGAGAGCATCGTGCCGGAGATCGGATCCGGAACGATGCCCTAACCTCTTATTGTCGCATTATCGTCTTCCGAAAGCCGGAAGCCGGCTTTCGGGATGATGCTCTAGTTGCTGGCTGCAAAGATTTTCAGGTAGCGAACTCTCACGCCGACATCTTGAGCGAAACCGCCCCTGACACCGAAATCGTGGAAGAGACCCACTTGGATCTGCGTTGTCGGATCGAGAAAGGCCTGAACGATGCCGCGGACCTGATGGCCTTCCGTTCTCAGGCCGTTGCGGATTCCGCCGAGGTACTGGTCGCCGCCGAACGTGTACGAGTGGCCGGCGGTCAGGAAGATTCCATCCGCAACTTCGTAGCGCAGGTAGGACTGCAGCTGAAAGCTGGGATCCTGCTGCAGGGACTGCCGCACCGGGCCGCCGACACGCGAATCCGTCGAGAACGTCGCGTCGCCGTAGAATTCGAAGTGGAACTTGGGCGCGAAGCCCTGGATGTAGCCGGCCTGCAAGGTCGCCTGGAAGGTATCGCTCCCGATGTTCAAGGCGGCATTCGGATCGAACTTTCCGATCGGGATGGTGAAGAACGGCGTGATGCCGAAATAGGTCGCGTAGACGGGATCGGGCTTGTTGATCAGCCAAGCGGTCGCAGCCACGATCGGGTTGGCCAATCCGGTCGAGGACGGAACGCGGGAGCCCGCGAGCCGGCCGTTGTAGAGAGACCCGACCGGGATGAGGATCTGCGGATCGACCACGATCCCCGCAATCTCGATCCAGTGCACGAAGCGCGCGATTCCGACGGCGGAATCGAGTTCGTAGCCCTGCCCGATCGTTCCGGTCCCGAGGACATTGATGGAGTTGCGCTGCGCGTACTGCCCGTACAGGAGGAACGCGCTGGTTCCCGGAGGAAGCGCCGTGTAATCGCCCGGATCGACATCGATGGCGGAAGCCGGGCTGGCCGCCAGCATGATGGAGGCTGCGGCGTAGGTCGCCGCAGCGCCGCGCGACAGCAGATGTCGGCACGTTGACCTGAAGAGGTCAGTGATCCGGTTGAACATAGCCCCTCGCATCCATACGTCTTCTTGAGTGCATGTGCTCCGCCGGAGATCGCGACGCCGCGATCACCCGGCGGAAGCGGACGTGACTTAGCCCTGCTGTCTCAGGAGTTTCGCCGCGCGCCAGCCGACCAGGATCGCGGGGGCGTTGGTGTTGCCCGTCGTGATGTGCGGAAGAACCGAAACGTCGGCGATGCGCAGGCCCTTCACGCCCTTCACGCGCAGCGTCTCGTCCACGACGGCCATGTCATCCGTGCCCATCCGGCAGGTGCTGGTCGGATGGAAGTAGGTCCAGACGGAGCGCCGCAGGAAGTCTTGATAGGCCGCCTTGTCGGCAGCCGGTCCCGGCAGGATCTCCCTGCTGCGGAGACTTGAGAACGCCGCGCTCGCGCCGATCTCACGCGCCAGATCCATCCCGGCCTTGAGCGCCTTGAAATCCTGATCGGTGCCCAGGTAGTTGGGATCGATCAGCGGGTCGACGCGCGGATCGGCCGAGGCGAGCCGGATGCTGCCGCGCGACTGGGGCTGCATCACGCCGCACAGGATCGAGTAGCCGTTCTTGACGGTGAACGGCAGGTCCGGCGTCGCGAACGGGATATCGAGATAAAGCGTGGCGATGTCCGGATGCTTCAATGAACTGTCGGACTTCGACCACATGTAGACTTCGGAGGCATTGTAGAACGACGGCGCAAGGGGAGCCTTCGCCTCGTAGTTGACGCCCGCGCCCAGGACGTGATCCTGGAGGTTCTGGCCGACGCCCGGCAGATCCGCGACGACGGGAATTCCCAGCTTGCGCAGGTCGGCGGCCGGACCGAGACCGGACAGCATCATCAGCCACGGGGTCGCGACCGCACCGGCCGTGACGATGACTTCGCTGTTGGCCTTCACCTTCACCGGCTTTCCGGCGTGCAGGTACTCCACGCCGGTGCAGCGGCCGCCCTCGACGATGAGCCGTGTCACCGGCGCCTCGGTCAGGACCGTCAGGTTCTTGCGCGTCTCCATGGCGGGCTTCAGGAACGCGACGGCCGTCGATTGCCGCTTGCCGTCATAGATCGTGAAGTTGACCCAGGCCGGACCTTCGAACTGCGCGCCGTTGAAGTCGGGCGTTTCCTTGTAGCCGAGCGACTCGGCGCCTTCGATGAACATGGCGCCGCCCGCGCTCCGCCGGCCGGGGGCCGGCTGGGTCACGTGGAGCGGACCGCCGGTGCCGCGATAGGCGTTGGCGCCGCCCTGCCAATCCTCGAGCGCCTTGTAATCCTTCAGGACGGATGCGTAGTCCCAGTCCTTGTTGCCGGCGGCGGCCCAGGACTCGTAATCGGCCTTGTTGCCGCGGCAGTAGATCATCGCGTTGATGCTGCTGCAGCCGCCGAGGACTTCCGCGCGGGGCCAGTCGATGACGCGACCGCCGACATTCTTCTGCGGGACAGTCTTGAAGTGCCGCACATACCGCTTGTCGAGCGTCAGGGCCCAATCCCGCGGGTTGTGAATCTCCGGGGCCGAATCGACGCCGCCCGCTTCGAGGACGAGGATACGGGCATCGCTCTGCATCGCGAGGGTGCCCGCGAAGGTCCCGCCGGAGGACCCCGCGCCGACCACGATGTAGTCGTAGGCCTCGGAGTCGGGCTCCACCTCCCGGGTCGTCTTGGCGAAGGCATGCCCCGATGCGGCCAGGGACAGGGATTGTGCGACGGCAGCCGTCAATCCAACCGACATCGCGGACTGGATGAAGGCGCGTCGGTCGAGATGTCCCGCTTTGTATTCCGACAGAAAGCGATCGACAGGCCCTGTCTTGGAGTTCTTGGTCATCGTCATCTCCTCACCATTTCCGTTTTTGATTTTTTGTTGTGTTGATTGGGCCGCCCGTGCGGACAGCCGCATGCATCGCTCCCATGCGGGCAGCGGCGACGTGTCCGGAGACGGGCTTCCGGTCCGGAGCGGGCCAATTCCGTCCTGTCCGGGAATCGGCATGGGCCCCGTCGAAGCGCGCTTGCGCCGCTTTCGGCCTCACTGCGTCCGAAAGCGGGCGCGTCGATTGGGAGGCGCGGCTCGCGCCGATGACTTCCAACCGAGCTTTACAGCCTCAGGTCGACCGACGCGGTCGTCATTCCGAAGACTGTGCGCGACGTGCCGTGATCGGCGCCCTGCTATCGGGCGGTCATGACAACCTTGGTATTGGTGTATTCCGACAATCCCTCCCGGCCGTTCTCGACGCCGAGGCCGGATTGCTTGTGGCCGCCGAACGGGATGTCGATGCCGTGGATATGGATCTCGTTGACCCACACCGTTCCGGCCTCGAGGCGGCTTGCGATCTCGTAGGCCTTGGCCTTGTCCCGTCCCCAGACCGAGGCCGCGAGGCCGAACGGCGTCTGGTTGGCGCGGGCGATCACATCCTCGATGTCGTCGTAGGCGATGATCGGCAGCACGGGGCCGAACGGCTCCTCCTGGACGATCCGGCTCTGTTCGGGCGGATTGTCGACGATCGTCACCGGAACGAAGTTGCCGGCCCGGCTCTCGTCGATCGTGCCGCCGAGCGGAACGGCGTAACCGTTCGCCGCGATATCGGCGAAGAGGTTCTTGAGCTTGTCGAACTGCATCCGGTTCTGAATCGGCCCGAGATCGGTGTCCGGATCCATGCCGTCCCCGACCTTCCGGTCGCGGGCATAGGCAACGAACTCTTTCACGAACGCGGCGTGAATGTCGGAATGGACGTAGAGCCGCTTGATCGCGATGCACCACTGGCCGGAATTCCCGAAGGCGGCCCAGAACAGCTTCGGAATCAGATCCTTGTAATCGGCGTCCGGAAGCACGATCGCCGGATCGTTGCCACCGAGTTCCAGGGTCACGCGCTTCAGGTTGACCGCACCGCTTTCCATGACCCGCTTGCCGGTGGCGGTCGAACCGGTGAAGCTGACCTTGGCGATGTCGGGGTGCGCGGTCAGGTGCTGGCCGAGCTCATTGCCGCCTGAGACGATGTTCAGAACGCCTTTCGGCAGGATCCCCTGCGCGATCTCGCCGAACCGCAGGGTGCAGAGCGGCGTATACGGCGACGGCTTCATCACCATGGTGTTGCCCGTGATGAGGCACGGCGCGATCTTCCACAGGCCGAGCAGAACGGGAAAGTTCCACGGTGTGATCGCCGCCACCACCCCGAGCGGCGTCGATCGCGTCTCGACGACGTGCTGCTCGGTCTCCTCGATGATCTCCCGCGGCAGCCGGCGCTTGGCGACTTCCCGCACCCAGTAGATGGCGGCCTCGACCTCGCCTTTGGCCATGGAATGCCGAGGCTTGCCCTGTTCGAGGGTGAGAAGCGTCGTCAGTTCCTCGCTCTGGGCCTGAAGTGCGTCGGCAAAGCGTGTCAGGTAGCCCTCGCGCTCGTCCCAGGAGAGGCGCGACCAGCCGGGAAAGGCCGCCTTCGCCGCAGCCACGGCGGTGTCGAGCTGATCGACGGTTCCGGCCGGCGCCTTCGCCAGGACCGCGCCCGTGGCGGGGTTGTAGACGTCGAAGGACTCGGCGGCTTCGACGAGCTCTCCACCGATGGAAAGACGATAGGACGACGCGAAGTCGATTCCGGCCGTTGCCATGGAAACCCTCTCCCCTCCGCCCGAATATGCTCTGTCGAACGCAGGCATAGATGTCGCGGGCATTTCTTCTTTTTCGGGCCGAATCGAACCTGAGATGCGCAATAAACAGAAAATTCGACTGTAGATGCGCGTGCTTTCCTCTGTCGAGAGAGGATGGCTTGATTGGCCTATGAAGATTGAACGCGGAGACCATATGTGTCAATAATACTGAACATATGGAGCCATAGGAAAAAAATATGGAACTCCGGCATCTTCGCTACTTCTCGGCCGTCGCGGAGGAGTTGAACTTCACGCGCGCCGCCGCGCGCCTCGGGATCGGCCAGCCACCGCTGAGCCAGCAGATCCAGCAACTCGAACGGGAGATCGGAACGCCGTTGTTCTACCGTCCCCCCCGGGGGGTCTCGTTGACCGAGGCGGGCAAGCGGTTCCTGCGGGATGCCCAGGAGATCCTCTCGTTGTCGGACCGGGCGCTCGAGAATGCGCGGCGCGCCTCGCGGGGTGAAACCGGCACCTTGCGGGTGGGCTTCACCTCCTCCGCGGCGTTCCATCCCTTCGTGTCCGCGATCATCCGCGACTTCGGAATCGCTTATCCAGATGTCGGCATCAACCTGATCGAAGACACCACCACGCAGTTGCTGCAGGCTCTGAACAGCAGCCGGCTGGATGCGGCCTTCATGCGTCCGACCAGCGGCGAGGCGCGATCGCTCGAGTGCCACCTTCTGTTCAAGGAGCCGATGCTGGTCGCGCTGCCGTCCGGGCATCGCTGCGCGGCTCAGTCCCGAATCCCTCTCTCGGCGCTCTGCGATGAGACGTTCGTGCTCTACCCGCGCCGAAACGGCCGCGCCCTGCATGACGCCATCATTCAGGCCTGTGAGCAGGCAGGTTTCCAGCCGCGCATCGCGCAAGAGGGGCCGCAGATGGCCACCACGATCAACCTCGTCGCGGCCGGCGTCGGCGTCTCCATCGTGCCCGCCTCCATGAGCCAGATCCAGGCACGGGGCGTCCATTTCCGGGAGATCGCCGGCCCAGGCCCCAGGGCGGCTCTCAGCCTCGTCAGCCTGCAATCCGACGCGGCCAGCCCCCTGCGCAACTTCGTCGACCTCGTGCTCCGGCACGTCAGGGATGGGCAGATGGGCCGCGACTGAGGGGCGCGACGGGGCCATTGGCCATCACGCGGGATGGCTCGACGTCGAACCCCCTGATGTCAGTCCGGTGTCGTCGTCCGAGTCTTCGCGAGACATCTCGGCACGTGCGATGACTCGGAAAAATGCGATGACCTACGGAGAGGCATCGGCCGCTGCATCGAGGATGCGCTCGGCCAGGCGCATATGCGGCCGGTCGATCATCTCGCCGTCCAGGACCATGACGCCCGATCCGGGATTGTCCATGAAGAGCTTGTAGACGGATTGGGCCCACCGGACCCGTTCAGGCGACGGCGTGAAAGCCGTCGCGACGGTTTCGAGCTGGTTCGGGTGGATGCACAGCTTACCCGCAAATCCATCCCGGACGGCGGCCGCGACCTCCGCGTCGAAGGCCGGTGACGGATGCGGATTGGGCCAGGGCGTGTCGATCGCTGGCACTTGAGCCTGCGCGGCGGCCACCAGCAGTATCGCTCGGGCGGCGGCGAGAGGGGCTGCCAGCGCCCCGTCCTCGCTCCGCGGCGCGATCCCGAAATCGACGGCCAAGTCCTCGGCGCCGAAGAGAAGCGCGCGCAGCCGCGACGTCGCATAGCCGTAATTCAGGCTTTGCAGCGCGGTGGCCGACTCGGTCACCAGCGGCAGGATGCCGATCATGCCGGGCGGCAATCCGTTGGCATGTTCCAGAACCTCGAGATGGTGGTCGAGCCGCTGCAAATCTTCGGGCGCGCTGCATTTCGGCAGAACGATCGCCGCGGGCTTCTGCGGCACCAGGGTCGCCAGGTCATCGAGGTACCAGGGCGTGCCCTGCGGATTGATCCGGACCACGATGTTCGACCAGCCGGCCGCGCCGGCAAGGACCTGCGCCGCGGTCGATCGCGCCGCCTCTTTCGTGCGCGCGGCGACGCTGTCCTCCAGATCGAGGATGACGACGTCCGCGGAGGATCCGAGGGCCCGGGCGATTTTGCGTTCCGCATCCGCGGGGCAGAAGAGAAGAGTCCGAAGTTTCATGGCCCGTCCGCCTCTCGATCAGGGGTCGATGAACGCTGGCGCGTGATCCCGGCCGTCCGGCCGGACATGATGCGTCCCTCAGGGGAGGGATTCCCCCTCCCCACCGCTCACGGCTGGGGCGGCTCCGGCGACCGCAGCGTCACCGCCATGACGAGCAGGCCGACGGAGATCAGCGGGACGGTGAAGACGAGGAACACGACGGAGAGGGGTTGCTGGGCCGCCAGCAGCCAGCCGGCGATCAGCGGGCCGATCACCGCCCCCGATCGTCCGATCCCGATGCACCAGCCGATCCCGGTGCTGCGCACCTGAGCCGGGTAGGCGCCGGCGACGAGAGGGTACAGGCCGTTGAAGCCGCCCTGGACCGTGAAGCCGATGCAGAAGGCGACCACCAGGGTCAGGGTGACCGACATCGGCGCGGCGAAGGCCATCAGCGACGCGGAGCCCCCGAGCATCATCAGCAGCACGAGGCGCCGGACATCGAACTTGAACAACAGCCAGCACAGGGCGAGGCCGCCGGAGAAGGCCCCCAGATTGTACACCGTGCCCGCCACGATGGCTTGGCTGCGATCCAAGCCGGCCTCGATGGCGAGGCGGGGAATCCAGGCGATGGCGAAATACAAGGTCATGTAACAGCAGAAGAAGGCCGACCAGAGAAGGATCGTCTGCTTCCACCGCCCGTCATCGAACAGGAGGTTGAGGCTGACCGGCTTGCGTTCACCGGCCTCCGACAGGGTCGGCAGCGGAGGGCGGCCCATTTTCCGGCGTATGGCGTTGATGCGCGCGAGCGCCTGACGCGGCTGGCGCTTCTCGAGGAATTCCAGGGATTCCGGGAGAAGCATGGCGGCAAACGGGAGCAGGATCAGGGTCGCGACGCCCGCCGCGCTCATCAGCACACGCCAGCCGAGATCCGGCAGCAGGGCGTTGACGGCGAGCCCCGCGAGCATCGCCCCGATGGGATAGCCGGCCTGGAGCAGCGCCACCGAGACGACCCGATGGCGGGCCGGCGCATACTCGGACGTGATGGCCGCCATGCTGGCCAGGATCGCACCGATGCCGAGTCCCACGATGAAGCGCAGGATGATCAGGGTCGTGATGCCGGGCGCGAAGCCGCAGCCGATCATCGAGACGCCCATGAGGGCGACGGACCACAGGATGACCGGGCGGCGGCCGAACTGATCGGCGAGCGGTGCGAGCACCAGCGCGCCGACCATCATGCCGGCGAGCGCAGCGCTGAAGACCACGCCGAGCGCGGCGACACCGATATTCCAATCGCTCGTGATGGCGGGAGCCAGATAGGACATCATGAGGATGTCCATCCCGTCCAGCATGTTCAAGACGAAGCATGTGCCGACGGCAAAGGCCTGGAGACGAGTCCAGCGCGTGTCTTCATCGCGAGGGAAGAAGAGCCCGGTCTCGGCCGGTGAGGACGGTATCGCGCTCATGATCACTCTCACAGGATGAAGCAGGGCACCGCGGGATGATCGCGACGACGTCCGGATTGCGGCTTTTTCATCTGATCGGAGCGAGAGTCTCATGCTGCGCCCCGGAGATCGGCCCCGGAAGGACGTGTCGGGGTCCTGTTCCAGCCTCACCTCTTCTAAAAAGCTGGCGAACGCCTCTTGGAACCTTGCCCTAATCGTCTTTTCTTCCTGCGTCGAATAATCAACCCGGCCCGGATCCATACACGCGGCTTATGGACGGGCGGGACCGCCGGCCTCGGGCCCATCCGCTCATCCGCGTGCTGCGGTCAGACCGTGCGCGACGACACGAAGACCGGCTGGCGCCAAGCGCTTGGCCCCGAGGCGTGGACGTTGTCCCCTTGCGCCGTCACCGCCACGGTCACCGGCATGTCCTTGACCTCGAACTCGTAGATCGCCTCCATGCCGAGATCGGCGAAGGCGAGGACGCGGCTCGAGCGGATCGCCCGCGAGACGAGGTAGGCGGCCCCGCCCACCGCGCTGAGATAGGCGCGCCGGTGCGCCTTGATCGCCGCGACCGCCGCCTCGCCGCGCTCCGCCTTGCCGATCATCGCCAGCAGGCCGAGGCCGAGCATCGTGTCGGTGAACTTGTCCATGCGGGTCGCGGTCGTGGGCCCGGCCGGGCCCACGGCCTCGCCGCCGACCGGATCGACCGGCCCGACATAGTAGATGACGCGGTTGTCGAACGAGACCGGCAGCGGCTCTCCGCGGGCGAGCATGTCCTGGATGCGCTTGTGCGCCGCGTCCCGGCCCGTGAGCATGCGGCCGGACAGGAGCAGCCGGTCGCCCGCCTTCCAGGACTCGACCTCGGCCGGCGTCAGCCTGTCGAGATCGACGCGGCGGGCCTGCGCGTCGGGCGCCCATTCGACGGCGGGCCAGGCGGCGAGGTCGGGGGCCGGCAGGAAGGCCGGTCCGGAGCCGTCGAGCACGACATGCGCGTGGCGCGTCGCCGCGCAGTTCGGGATCATCGCCACGGGCTTCGAGGCCGCATGCGTCGGCCAGTCGAGGATCTTGACGTCGAGCACCGTCGTGAGGCCGCCGAGCCCCTGCGCCCCGATGCCGAGGGCGTTGACCCGGTCGTGCAGATCGATGCGCAGCGCCTCGATGTCGTTGGCCGGTCCGCGCGCCTTGAGCTGCGCCATGTCGATCGGCGCCATGAGCGATTCCTTGGCCATCACCATGGCCTTTTCCGCCGTCCCGCCGATGCCGATCCCCAGCATCCCGGGCGGGCACCAGCCGGCGCCCATGGTCGGCACGGTCTCCAGCACCCAATCGACCAGCGAGTCGGACGGGTTGAGCATCTTGAACTTGGCCTTGTTCTCCGAGCCGCCACCCTTCGCCGCGACGGTCACCTCGACCGTGTCGCCCGGCACCATCTCGACGTGGAGGACGCTCGGGGTGTTGTCGCGGGTGTTCTTCCGCGTGAAGGCCGGATCGGAGACGATCGACGCCCGCAACGGGTTCGACGGGTCGAGATAGGCGCGGCGCACGCCCTCGTCGATCACCGCCTGAAGGCTCAGGTCCGAATCCAGCGTGCAGCCCTGCCCCCACTTCACGAACACCGTGACGATGCCGGTATCCTGGCAGACGGGGCGGTGGCCTTCGGCCGACATCCGGCTGTTGGTGAGGATCTGCGCGATGGCGTCCCGGGCGGCCGGCGCCTCCTCGCGCCCATAGGCCTCGGCCAGCGCCTGGATGTAGTCGAGCGGATGATAGTAGCTGATGTATTGCAGCGCGTCGGCCACGCTGTCGGTCAGATCCTTGGCCTTGATCACAGGCATGGATGGGGCTCCGGAATCCGCGTCTCACCTGAAGGGGCCGCCCGCGCCGGGCTCGGGCGTGCCGCCTCGTAAGGGGCGCCGTGCCTGTCGCGATGGGGCGTTCCCGAGCGGCGGCGGGACAATCCCGCCGCCGGTCTTGCGCCTCACACCGTCCGCCCACCGTCCACGGGCAGTTCGACGCCCGTGATGAAGTCGGCCGCGGCGAGATACAGGGCGGCCTGAGCGACGTCGTCGGCCTCGCACAGGCGGCCGAGCGGGATGCTGCTGAGGAACTTGGCGCGGTTCTCCGGCGTGTCCGGCATGCCCATGAAGTCCTCCAGCATGCCGGTGACGCCCATGACCGGGCAGATGGCGTTGACCCGGATGTTCCAGGGCGCGAGTTCGACCGCGAGCGACTTCGAGAGCATGTTCGCGGCGCCCTTGGAGCCGTTGTACCACGTCAGCCCCGGCCGCGGACGGATGCCGGCGACCGAGCCGACATTGAGGATGACCCCGCCGCCGTTGTCGCGCATCGCCGGCACGGCCGCATGGACCATGTGGTAGATCGACTTGACGTTGACGCTGAAGACGCGGTCGAAGGTCGCCTCGTCGACCTCGAGCAGCGGGCGGTTCTTGTGCGTGAAGCCCGCATTGTTGACGATGATGTCGGGCGTCCCGAACCTGCCGGTGACCTCGGCGATCAGCCGTTCGATGTCGGGCCGTGACGAGACGTCGGTCCGCACGGCGATCGCCTTGTCCTCGCCCAGCGCGCGCGCGACGGCGGCGGCCTTGTCGGCGTTGAGATCGGCGATGGCGACGCGAGCACCGTTCTCGACGAAGCGGTGAGCGATCGCCTCACCGAAGCCGCTCGCCGCGCCCGTGACGATGGCAATCTTGTTCAGAAGCTTCATGTGACGTCCTCACCCATTTTCTTCTTGCGTCTCAACCGTGATTGAACACGGTCGTCTTCGTCTTGCTGAAGTCGTGCAGGGCGGCAAAACCCTTCTCGCGCCCGTGGCCGCTCTTGCCCGAGCCGCCGAACGGCAGCTCGATGCCCGCTCCGGCCCCGTAACAGTTGACGAACATCTGGCCGGTGCGGACACGCTTGGCGAGGCGCATCTGGCGCGCGCCGTCGCGGGTCCAGACCGCGGCGACGAGGCCGTAATCGGTGCCGTTGGCGAGCGCCACCGCATCCGCCTCGTCGTCGAAGGGCAGGGCCACGAGGACGGGGCCGAACACCTCTTCGCGGGCGATGAGGTTGTCGCGCGGGGTCGGCCCGAACAGGGTCGGGCGCACGTAGAAGCCGTCCGCGGGCGCCTCCTCGGCGATCACGCCCTGCGCGAGGACGGGAACGCCGTCCGCGATCGCACGGTCGATGAAGCCCTGGACGCGGGCCTGCTGCTTGGCGGTGATGATCGGGCCGCAATCGAGATCCATCTCGGGCGCGCCGACCCGGACCTTGCCGAAGGCCTGCCGGAGCCGGCCGATGACCTCGTCGTAGGCGCTGCGCTCGATCAGGATGCGGCTGCCCGCCGAGCAGGTCTGGCCGCTGTTCTGGATGATCGCCTTGACGATCACCGGGATCGCCGCATCGAGGTCGGCATCCGCGAACACGATCTGGGGCGACTTGCCCCCGAGTTCGAGCGTGCAGGTGATGAAGTGGTCGGCACAGAGCTTCTGGATGATCTGCCCGACCTCCGGCGAGCCGGTGAAGGACACGAAATCGACGCCGGGATGCGCGGCGAGCGCGGCGCCCGCCACCGCCCCGCGGCCCGTCACGATGTTCACGGCACCTCTCGGAAAACCCGCTTCCTCCAGGAGATCGACAAGGGCGAGCGCCGTCGCGCAGGCATCCTCCGCCGGCTTGAGCACCGTGGCATTGCCGACCGCGAGCGCGGGCGCGAGCGTTCGTCCGAACATCTGCGCCGGATAGTTCCAGGGCAGGATGTGACCGGTGACGCCGTGCGGCTCGTGCGTGACGGTGACGAAGTACCCGTCGAGGTAGGGGATGGTCTCGCCGTGCAGCTTGTCGGCGGCGGCGCCGTAGAACTCGAAGTAGCGGGCGAGCGCCACGATGTCGGCCCGAGCGACGCTCGCGGGCTTTCCAGTGTCGCGCGCCTCGATCTGCGCGAGCCGCTCGACGTCGCGCAGGATGAGCGTGCCGAGGCGCAGCAGCAGGCGGCTGCGGTCGAGCGCCGAGGTTTTGCCCCAGGCCCCCTGGTCGAACGCCTCGCGGGCCGCGCGGACGGCGCGGTCCACGTCGGCGGCGGTGCTGTCGGCGATGGTTCCGATCACCCGGCCGGTCGCGGGCTCGTACACGTTCAGCGTGGCGTCGCCCTCCGACGCGGTCCACTGACCATCAATGAAGTTGCAGGATCGCGACATCAAGGATTGTTCCTTCCAGCCCAAACAGTCATCACAGGTTGCCTGGCGCGGACGTAAGAAAGATCTGGCACATCGCCCCGGATCGAAGCCGGGGCGATGTGCCAGATCTTCGTTTCGGCATCGTCTCCCCCCGAAATCGGTCGCTGCCGTTCGGGATGAGGACCGATGCTTCCGAACGCGCCGCCGACAACCCATTCCGCGAGCGGCAAGACCGCCCTAGCCGATCGCGAGGATAGCTTTGGTGACCGATAAGGTCTAATAAGGCGAATGCCCTAAACCGATGCATGGTGCTTATGGAGCTTCGGCACTTTCGCTATGCCTTGGCCGTCGCCGAGGAGCTTCACTTCACACGCGCCGCCCAACGGCTCGGGATCGCCCAGCCGGCCCTCAGTCAGCAGATCCGGCAGTTGGAGGAGGAGTTCGGGACGCAGCTGTTTCATCGGCTGACCCGCGGGGTCGAACTGACGGAGGCTGGGCGCGCCCTTCTGCCCTATGCCCGGGCCGCCCTCGCGGCCGCCGACGAGGGCACCGCCGCGGTCCGGCGCGCGGCCAAGGGCGAATTGGGGCAGTTGCGCATCGGGTTCACCGGCTCGGCCTCGTTCAATCCGGTCGTGTCGGGTACCATCGGCCGCTTCCGTGACGCCTATCCGGAGGTGGAACTGGACCTGCAGGAGCAGGTCACGTCGATGCTGCTGCGATCCCTGCGCGAGGGACGCATCCAACTCGCCTTCGGTCGCGCCGCGGACGACGAGACGGACGGCCTGCGCCGGATCGCCCTGCCGGAAGAATCGCTCTGGGCCGCGCTTCCGGCCAAGCATCGTCTGGCCGGATCCGGGCGCATCGACCTTGCCAGCCTCGCGGCGGACCCGTTCATCCTGTACCCGCGGGCGAACGGACGCCTCCTCTACGACGCCATCGTCGCGGCCTGCGGTCGGGCCGGCTTCAGTCCCCGCATCGTTCAGGAGGCGCCACAGATGGCCTCGACGGTCAATCTCGTCGCGGCGGGCGTCGGCGTCGCCCTCGTGCCTGCTTCGATGCGGCTGCTCCAAGCCCCAAGCGTCTCGTACGTCGAACTGTCGACGCCGGGCACGGTCGCGTCGCTCTCCCTCGTGCAGGGGCCGGACCTGCTCATGACCGCGTCGGTGCGGAACTTCATCCGCTGCCTCGATGAGGCGAAGCGCGATCACGCGCCGGTCGAGCAGAATGCGTGCAGCGCATAAGCTGCGGCTATCGGATGGAGGGCCCCTGTATATTGGACGGGGGTCCGCTGTGTCGGCATCACTTCTCCCGCTGGAGATGGGCGAGGGGCTGGGCACCGGATGGCAATTCCGTCCTTTATCGAGGGCTACGGTGAGGTCAGACCCTTCACCACCGCCTTCGCGGCACCGCTCGATGCGGTCCGGACCGGCGCCCGTATCCGGAGCCAGCGGCCCGGTCAGAGCAAGGTTCTGCCCTCGATCCGGGAGGCGATCCTCGCCTGCGGGCTGAAGGACGGCGCCACGGTCTCCTTCCACCATCACCTGCGCAACGGCGACGACGTGCTGCGTGCGGTGATGCATGAGATCGCGGCCCTCGGCCTGCGCGATATCCGCGTCGCCGCGAGTTCGCTGTTTCCCGTTCATGCGCCGCTCGTCGCGCATATCCGCAGCGGGGTCGTGACGGGAATCGTGTCGAACTACATCACCGGTCCGGTGGCCGAGGCGATCACGGCGGGCGCGCTCCCGAACCCCGCGGTGCTGCAGACCCATGGCGGCCGCGCCCGCGCGATCGAGGCCGGCGAACTCACCATCGACGTCGCGTTCGTCGCGGCGCCGGCCGCGGACGTCTACGGCAACCTCAACGGCATCGACGGGCCCTCTGCCTGCGGACCCCTGGGCTACCCGATGGTCGATGCCCGCCACGCGGATCGGGTCGTGGCGATCACCGACACGCTCTCACCGCATCCCCTGACCTCCATCGACATCGCGCAGGATCTCGTGGACTACGTCGTCCCGGTGGACTCGATCGGGGATGCCTCCAAGATCGTGTCGGGCACGACCCGTGTCACCGAGGATCCCGTCGGGCTCGCCATCGCGGTGCTGGCCGCGAGGGTCATCGACGCCGCGGGCCTCCTCGTCGACGGCTTCTCGTTCCAGACCGGAGCGGGCGGCATCTCCCTCGCCGTCGCCCAGGACGTCGCCGTCATCATGCGCGACAAGGGCGTGACCGGCAGCTTCGCGGCGGGCGGCGTGCATGCAGGCATCGTCGCGATGTTCCGGCAGGGATTGTTCCGCACGCTGTTCGACGTGCAGTGCTTCGACCTCTCGGCCGTCGCGTCCTACCGGGAGGACAGAGGCCACATGGCGATGTCGGCCTCACTGTACGCCAACCCCGCTTCCAAGGGCGCCCTCGTCAACCATCTCGATTGCATGGTGATGGGCGCGGCGGAGGTCGATATCAGCTTCAACGTCAACGTCACCGCCGTGAACGGCGGCACGATCATCGGCGGCTCCGGCGGGCACGCCGACACGGCCGCGGGCGCCAAGCTCGCCCTCGTGACGACCCGGCTCGCCGCGGGCGGCGCGCCCAAGATCGTCGATGCCGTCGAATGCGTGACGACCCCCGGCGAGACGATCGACGTCGTCGTCACGGAGGCTGGTGTCGCGGTCAATCCGCGGCGTGCCGACCTGCGTGAACGCCTCGCCGCGGCCGGGATGCCCCTCGTCGAGATCACGCGACTGCGCGATCTCGCATCGAGACAGACGCAGGCCACGGCGCGCCCTCGGATCGACCCTCAGGCGCGGATCGTGGCCGTCGTGGAATATCGTGACGGGACGGTCATCGACGTCATACGCCAGCGCGGGGGCAAATAGAGATCCGGCGCACGATCCGTTCGTTCTTTCGGGATGATGCTCTTGCCGGTCGAAGCCCGCCTCGGCCCTGTTCATGCGGCCGCACTGCTCTCTCCGATCGTGGTGCCGTAGCGGACGCCTTTCTCTTTGAGCCAGCGCCGGTAGGCCACCGAGGACGAGTCGGCGCGGGTCGGGATCTCGGCGCGCGGTTCGAGCGGCAGCAGCACCGGCCGCTGGTTCTCCAGGATGATGCGGTCCTGAAGGAAGATCACCTGCTGGAACGCCACGAGATCGGTGAGGCGGGAGGCGTCGTCGATCAGGAACATCACCGGATGAGCCCGGCAGCGGTCGGGATCGAGGGGCTGAACGAACAGGCAGATCACGTCCCATCGGTTCGCCGCATTGGGGCAGGTCTTGTACAGCATGGTCACATGAGGCGTGGCGACGCGGTACTGGTACTGCGTCTCGATCCCGCCCTTGGCCGAGAGCGCCGCCTGCGGTTGGAAGAAGCGGCAATTGGTGGCCCAGACCTCATCGACGTCGCGGCGGATCTCGGTGGTGTAGTGCATCACCTCGGTGTGCGGCTCGGCGCCGAGGATGTCGGTGTGGACGAAGGGGAAATGGGCCATGTCGAGGAAGTTCTCGACAATTCTGAGCCCGGAGGCGCGCAGGCCGACGGCGCCGCAGAGCACGTGGCGCCGGTCGTCCTCGTCGGCCTCGGGAATGGCGGGCGGCTCTGCCTCCGGGGCGCCCAGGCTGACCCAGACGCAGCCGTAGCGCAGGCGCACCGGCAGGTCCCGCCCGGACGCCGTGCGCGCCGAGACCGGATCGCCCCCGGAGACGACGATGTCGGTGCCGAGGAGGCGTGTCCGCAAGGGGGCCTCGCGGCAGGCTGCCGTCGCCCCGACGACGTACCATTCGTCCCGGATCGCAGGTTCGAGATCCATCGCAAGGCTCCTCTCGAGGCGCCGCGCCGCCGAAGGCGCGGCCGGCTCACTGCCAGCTCATTGCCAGATCCGGGCCATCGTGGCGGCGTGCTCGGCGAGCAGCGCGTCGAGGTCGAGATCGCAGAAGGCGCCGTCGGCGATGATCGGGCGTCCGTGAATGATGCTGTGCGAGACCCGGAACGGCCCGCACATCACCATCGCGGCCAGCGGATCGCGCTGCGTGCCGGAGAGGCCGAGCTGGTCGAGCTTCACCGCGATGACATCCGCGCTCATGCCGGGGGCGAGGTGGCCGATGTCGTCCCGGCCGAGCAGCTTCGCACCGCCGCGGGTGGCCATGGTCAGCGCTTCCCGCGCCGACAGGGCGCCCGGCGTGCCGCCGAACCCGCCGCGGCCGCCGGGGGCTTCCGAGCCGTAGCGGGCCGGGGCCACCCGCTGGAGCAGCTGCGCCAGCCGGGCTTCGAGGAAGAGGTTCGAGGTGTCGTTCGAGGCGGAGCCGTCGACCCCGAGCCCGCAGGTCATTCCGGCATCGAGCATCTCGCGGATCTTGGCGATGCCCTGGCCGCAGCGCATGTTGGCCGAGGGGCAATGCGTCATGCCGGTCCCGGTTTCGGCAAAGCGCCGGATCTCGTTCGAATCGAGGAAGATCGCGTGGGCGAACCACACGTCCGGGCCGGTCCAGCCCACCGATTCCGCGAAGGCGGCCGGGCGCATTCCGTAGGCGTCGCGGCACCAGACCTCCTCGTCGAGATCCTCGGCGAGATGGGTGTGGAGGTGGACGCCGTGGGCACGGGCGAGCGCGGCCGCCTCCCGCATCAGGCCCGGCGTCACCGAGAAGGGCGAGCAGGGGGCCAGCACGATGCGGGTCATCGCGTGCCGGGCCGGGTCGTGGTGGGCGTGGATCAGCCGCTCGGCATCCTTGAGGATGTCCGCCTCGCGCTCGACGCAGGAATCGGGAGGCAGCCCGCCCTGGCTCTGCCCGCGCGACATCGCCCCGCGCGCCGCGTGGAAGCGCAGGCCGATGCCTTGCGCCGCCGCGATCGTGGAATCGAGCGTGACGTCGTTGGGCCGGATGTAGAGGTGGTCCGAACTCGTGGTGCAGCCCGAGGCGATCAGCTCGGCCATCGCCACCCGGGCGGAGACGTGGATCGCCGCGTCGTCGAGGCGCGCCCAGATCGGGTAGAGCGTGGACAGCCACGTGAAGAGCGGCTCGTCCTGGACCATCACCCGGGTCAGGTTCTGGTACATGTGATGGTGGGTGTTGACCATGCCGGGCATCACGAGATGGCCGGACAGGTCGATCACCCGGTCGGCCGGACGCGCGCCGAGTTCGGCATCGGTGCCGACGGCCTCGATCACGTGGTCGCGCAGGTAGAGCGCGCCGTCGGTGATCTCGCGGGCCGCGTCGTCGAAGGTGGCGAGGTGGGCGATGTGGCGCAGGAGCAGCGTCGGCATGGGGTCACGCTCCTCAGCGCACGTCGCGGTGGTAGGGCAGGCCGAGGGCGGCGGGCGCCGCGAACCAGCCGCGCAGGCGCCGCCACGCCACCACCGGCAGGATGATGAACGCGACGGTGCCGAGATAGGGCAGCATCGAGAGGATCGCGGGCGCCACCGGCCAGCCGCGGGCCTGGCCGACGAAGCCGAGCGCCGTGATGACGCCGAACAGCAGCGCGGCGGCCACCGCCGTCAGCGGCCGGAAGCCGGCGAAGATGACGAGGGCGACCGCGATCCAGCCGCGGCCGGCGACCACGCCCTCCGACCAGGACGGCACGAAGGCGAGCGTCAGGTAGGCCCCCGCGCCCCCGGCGAGGCTCGACCCGAGGGCGACGTACCAGAACCGGATCGCCGCGACCGGGATGCCGGCGGCGTCCGCCGCGGCCGGGTTCTCGCCGACCGCGCGCAGGTTCAGCCCGTGCCGCGTCCGGAACAGCAGGAGATGCAGCCCGACCGGCAGGACGATGTAGATCGCGTAGATCAGCACGTTCTGCGAGAACAGCGCCGGGCCGAGCACCGGGATGTCGGCGAGCCCCGGCACCGCGACCCGCGGGAAGACCGCGGCGGCCGGGGCGCCGGCATAGGAGCGGCCCAGCGTCGCCGCGAGCCCGGATCCGAGCAGCGTGAGGGCGAGCCCGCACAGGACTTGGTTGGCCCGCAGCAGCACGGTGGCGGCGGCGAAGACGCAGCCGAAGGCGAACCCGACGGCCAGCGCCGCGGCGAAACCGAGGGTCGGGCTCGGCACGGCGGCCACGGTGGCGACGCCGGTGAGCGCGCCCAGCGACATCAGCCCCTCGACCCCGAGATTGACCACGCCGACGCGCTCGGCGAGCACCTCGCCGAGCGCCGCGAGGGCGAGGACCCCGCCCGCCAGGAGCGCCGTCGACAGGATGCCGGTGATCAGATCCAAATGAGCCCCTCCACGCGGTTTCGCCTCAGTCCGCGGCGCTGGTCCGGCGCACGGGCCGGTAATGCACGACCTCGTCGCCGATCGCGGTGAACAGCAGGATCAGGCCGGTGATGGCGAGCACCGTGCTGGTGTTCACGCCCTGGGTCTGCAGCACGATGCCGGCATTGAGGAGCGCGGCCATCAGCACCGCGCCCGCGATCACGCCGAGGCAGGAGCCGCGGGCGAGCACCGCGACCATGATGCCGAGATAGCCGTAATTGTTCGAGATGCCGCCCTGCAGCCGGTGCACGGTGCCGGCGAGTTCGATGGTGCCGGCGAGCCCCGCGACGGCGCCCGAGAGCAGCATCACGGCGACGATGCGCGCCCGGACCGGGATGCCGGCATAGAGCGCCGCCCCCGGGTTGGCGCCGGCGATCCGCACCTCGTAGCCGAAGCGCGTGAAGGCCAGCAGGCCGGCCGCGAGGACCGCCACCGCGATCGCGGCGGGAAAGCCCCAGTGCAGGGTGTCGCCCAGCGGCGGAAGCTCGGCGGGGATGCGAGCCGTGGTCGCCAGCGCGCGGCCCGACGGATCGCGCCAGGGGCCGGTGCAGAGCCACGCGACGAGAAGGGCCGCGACGAAGTTCAAGAGCAGCGTGGTGATGAGTTCGCTCACCCCCGCGAAGGCCCGGGCGAGGGTCGGCACCAGGATCCAGGCGGCGCCGCCCGCCGCTCCGGCGAGCGCCATCAGCGGCAGAACCCAGATCTCGTCGCCGCCGACATGGAGGCCGACCGCGGTCGCGGCCAGTGCGCCGGCGTTGAACTGGCCCTCGCCGCCGATATTCCACAGGCCGATGCGCTGGGTCAGCGCCACCGCGATCCCGGTGAGGATCAGCGGCGTGACGAGCAGCCCGAGATCCTCCAAGCCCTCGATCGATCCGAAGGCGGAACCGATCACCTCGGCGCCGAGGCGGCCGGGCGCGAGGCCGGCGAGCGTCAGGACCGCCGCGACGCAGGCGAGTGCCGCCACGATCGCCCCGAGGCGTCCGGCCAGGGCGGCGCCGGCCGGGACGTTCGGAACCCTCTGGAGCCGCCAGCTCATGCGCGCGCGCCCCGACCGCCCATCATCAGTCCCAGCGTCTCCACATCCGCCGCGGCGGCGGGCATCACCCCCATGATCCGCCCCTCGAACAGCACCGCCACCCGGTCGGCGAGTTCGAGGATCTCCTCCAGCTCCTCGGAGAAGAGCAGCACCGCCCTGCCACGGTCGCGCAGCTCCGCGAGGTAGGAGAGCAGGGTGTCGATCGCGCCGACATCGAGCCCCCGGCTCGGATAGGCGGCGACGAGGACCCGCTCGGCGATGCGGATCTCGCGCCGGGCGACGAGGCGCTGCTGGTTGCCGCCCGAGAGGTTGCGCACGGGCATGCCGAAATCCGGCACCGCGACGGCGGCTTCGGCGGCCAGGGTCCGGGCGAGGCGCGCCGCCGCCCAGGGCCGGAACAGGCCGCCCTTGCCGACGGGCGGGCGCGCATAGTCCCGCAGCACCGCGTTGTCGGCGACGCTGAGGTCGGGCGCGAGGCCGCTGCGCAGGCGATCCTCCGGGATATGGCCGATGCCGGCGGCCGCGAAGGCCGCCGCATCCGTCCGGGCCACGGGCCGGCCGTCGATCCGGACCGCCCCTTGCGTGACCCGGCGCATGCCGGTGACGACCTGGCTCAGTTCGCGCTGCCCGTTGCCGGCGACGCCGGCGATGCCCAGGATCTCGCCGCCGTGCAGGGCGAGCGTGACGTCGCGGAGCGCCATGAGGCCGCGGTCGTCGCGGGCGCAGACACGATCGAGTTCGAGCACCGGGGCCGCCGAGACCAGCGTGCCGGCCGCCCGCGGGCGGGCTTTTCGCAGGGTGATGTCGTGGCCGACCATCAGGCTCGCGAGGCCGCGCTCGTCCGCCCCGGCGGCGGGGCGCGTCGCCACCTTCCGGCCCCCGCGCAGCACGCTGATCCGGTCGGCGATGGCGACGACCTCGTCGAGCTTGTGGCTGATGAAGATCACGGCGTTGCCGGAGGCGCGGAACGCCCGCAGGGCCGCAAACAGCTCCCGCGCCTCCGCGGGCGTCAGCACGGCGGTCGGCTCGTCGAGGATCAGGAGACGGGTGTCGCGGGCCAGAACCCGGAGGATCTCGACCCGCTGCTGCTCGCCGGCCGAGAGGTCGCCGACGACCGCGTCCGGCCGCACCGCGAGGTTGAAGCGCTCGGCGAGCGCCCGCGTGCGCGCTTCCAGCGCCGCCGCCGAGGCGCGCCAGGGCGTGCGCGACCAGCCGAGATGGATGTTCTCGGCCACCGTGAAGGCCGGCACCAGCTTGAAGTGCTGGTGCACCATACCGATCCCGGCACGGATCGCCGCCTGCGGCGAGGGCAGCGCGCGGGCATAGCCGTCGAGGATGATCGTGCCGGCATCGGGCTGGTAGATGCCGGTGAGGATGTTCATCAGCGTCGACTTGCCGGCCCCGTTCTCGCCGAGCAGCGCGTGGATCTCCCCGGGCATCACCGTCAGATCGACCGCGTCGTTGGCGAGCACGCCCGGAAACGCCTTGGTGATCCCCTGCAATTCGACGAGGGCGGGGGTTCCGGGCGGGATCGCGGGCGGGCGTCCGGACGCCGCGTCCGCGGCCGTGCCGGGCGGGAACGCGAGCGGCACCCCCATCAGGCGCCGAGACCCGTCACGCCCTCGATCGACCAGTCCCAGTTGTAGAGGTCGAGGTCGCTCATGGTCTTGCCCGCCGCGACCCGGACCTTGCCCTTGCTGTCCCGGATCTCGCCGACGAACGGCGTGTACCCGCCGAGGATCTTTTCGCGCACGGCGTCGGCCTGTCTCGCGACCGCCTCGGGGACGGTCCGACCCCAGGCGTCGCGATCGACGCCGCCGCCCATCGGCAGGAGCGTGGTGCCCGGCGTCCAGGTGCCGGCGATGCGCCGGCCCACCTGATCGACGTAGAACTTGCGCGAATCGACTACGATCGAGCTGACATAGGCGTCGGGGCCGAAGCGGCGCATGTCGGTGTTCCACATTGCCGCCTTTAGGCCGCGCTGCTGCGCCACCTGAAGGTAGCCGGCCTCGTCCATGATGCCGAAGAGGAAGTCGCAGCCGTTGTTGGCGAGCGCGACGCCGGCCTGGGTCGCGGCCTGCGGGTCGAACCACGAATTGATCGAGATGACCTGCACGCTCGCCTCGGGCTTCACCGTGCGGGCGCCCATCAGGAAGGCGTTGGTCGAGGCGAAGCACGACGGCACCGGGAAGGAGGCGACGTAGCCGAGCTTGCCCGTCTTGCTCATCAGGCCGGCCGCGACGCCGAGCACGTAGGTCGGGTACCAGTGGGCGAAGTAGTACCAGCCGAGATTGTCCGCCGTGGTCCGGCCGTCGCATTCGAGGAAGCCGACCTTCTTCGCGCGCTTGGCGACGTCGGAGAAGAAGTCGCCGTAATTCGAGGTCGCGAAGACGAGGTTCGCGCCGTTCGAGACGAATTGCCGGAAGGTGCGCGCGGCGTCGGCGGAATAGGGGATCGACTCGACGAACAGGGTCTTGGCCTGCGGGAAGGCGGCCTGCACGGCCTTCATTCCCTGGTCGTGGCTCCAGGTCCAGCCCTCGTCGGTCACCGGGCCGACATGCCCGAAGGCGATCACCGCATCCTTCTCAGGGATGGCGGGCAGCGGCGCCTGGGCGCGGGCCGGACGCAGGCCGGGCGGCAGGATCAGGCCGGCACCGAGCCCGAGTCCGAGACTGGCCCCAAGACCGAGCAGATGGCGGCGGCTCGGCGAGGCGGCATCGCTGACGGAATCGCTCACGGCACTGGCTCCCTCTCGGGTCGCCGCCCGAAGCCGGGGCGGCAAGGGTGACCGAATCCGCTCCGCCGGACGGCTTGCGGAGCGCGTCGGCAAAGGACTCGGCAGGAATGCGGCAAGAACCATGCCTCGGTCGGCCGACGGATCAGGCAAGCGTGTCCGGATCGAGCTGTCCCGGATAGCCGCCAAATCTCGGCCACCCCGATGCGCTCCGCGCAACACCATCAGGACGCCCGATCCTTGGTTTGCGCGGACTTGCGCGGAGAACTGATGACGCCTTAAGCAGGGTCTCGGGGTGGCGCGAAACGAGGCATCGCGAGCCGGGAGGGCACGGCCATGGGTGGCGCGACCGTCATGACCTTCACCGGACGGTTCCGGCCCGAGAGCTTCCGGGCCTTCGCGGAGGACCGCGCCCGCCTGCTGGCCCTGGACTCGGCCTGGCGCGAGGCGGCGCCCGACCGGATGGTCGTCGCCGTCGCGGGCCAGCGCGACTTCATCGACGCCTTCGAGATGGCCTGCAGCCTCGGGCCCATGGATTGCCTCGTCCACGAGATCGAGCGGCGCGACACGGATTCGGCCGGGATCGCCACCTTCGAGCGGGAGCATGACGATGGATGAACCGGACGGGTGGTATGCGGTCGCGCTGGGCGCCGACATCGAGCCCTCGACCTCGGCGGGCACGCGCCTGTTCGGCCACGAACTCGTGGTCTGGCGCGACGCCGCGGGCGCCGTGCATGTCTGGGAGGATCGCTGCCCGCATCGCGGCATGCGCCTGAGCTTCGGCTTCGTGCGCGGCGATCACATCGCCTGCCTCTATCACGGCTGGCGCTACGACGCGGCCGGCCAGTGCCGCTTCATCCCGGCCCATCCGGATCTCGACGTGAGCCCGATGATCCGGACGCGGACCTATCCGTGCCGCGAGCGCGCCGGGCTGATCTGGGTCCGCTGGGGCGCGCCGGCCGACGCCCCCGAGACCGCGCCGGACGCTGCCGAGGCCGTCCCCGTCTCGCCCCTGCGCAGCCTCTACCTCGACGCGCCGGCCGCGCGCCTCGCCGTGGCGCTCGGCGGCGCCGGGTCCGACGGGCTGACCCGCATCGATCTCGACGGGTCGTCCGTCCTCGTCGCGGTGCAGCCCCTCGCCGCGGAGGCGAGCGCGGCGCATATCGTGGTGCCGGTCCCGCCCGATGCGCCGGCTGCCGACCTCGCCCGCCTCGCCGCCGCCTGCGTCGCCCTGCGCCGGAGCATCGAGGGAGCCGTGCCGTGAACCGTGCCGTGAACCTGCGCCTCTACGACTACGAACTCGATGAGAACGGCTACAAGGTCCGGCTCGCGCTCGGGGCGCTGGGGCTCGCTTGCGAGACCGTGGCGGTCGACATGGTCCCCGGCGCCGAGCAGACGCGCTCCCCCTTGATCGACCTGAACCCCCTCGGCACGCTCCCGATCCTCGTCGATGGCGCCACGGTGCTGCGGGAGGCCGAGGCGATCCTCGCCTACCTCGCGCGGCGCTACGATCCCGCCGGCACGTGGCTGCCGCAGGAGCCGGCGGCCTTCGGCGAAACCCTGATGTGGCTCGCCTTCGCCACGCGCGAACTGCACGCGGCCAGCCTCGCGCGGCGCGCCGCCCTGTTCGACCATCCCGGCGACGGGCCGGATCTGGAGAGGCGGGCGCGGGCGGCCTTCCGGATCATGGAGGACCATATCGTCCTGCGCGGGGTCTCGGGCGCGGACTGGTTCGCCGGGACGGGCCCGACCATCGCCGATCTCGCCCTGTTCCCCGCCTTCGCCCTCAGCCGGGATTTCGGGATCGACCACGAGGCCTATCCCGGCCTGCGCCGCTGGAGCCGCCGCGTCCGCGGCCTGCCGGGCTTCTGCACCATGCCCGGCATTCCCGACTATCACTGAGCGCCGGACGCAAGGCCCGTGGACCCGCACCGCCTCGGCCTCGTCTCGACGCGGCTGCACTATTTCCAGCTCGTCGCCCGCGCCGGCTCGATCCGGCAGGTCGCCCGCGCGCTCAACGTCGCGCCCTCGTCGATCAGCCGCGTGATCGTCCAACTCGAGGAGGATCTCGGCACCAAGCTGTTCGAGCGCGCCCGGCAGCGCCTGCGCCTGACCAGCGCGGGCGAACTCCTGCTCTACCGGGCGCGGCTGAGCCTGGGCGAACTGAGCCGGGCCTGCACCGAGGTGGGCGAGTTGCAGGGCCTGCACCGCGGCACCGTCACCGTCGCCCTCGTCGAGAGCGTCGCCCGCGGCCTGTTCCCGGCGGTGACCGGCGCGTTCTGGGAGCGGCATCCGGGCGTCGCGGTCGATGTCCAGGTGGTGCGCTCGACCGAGGCCGCCGCGGCGATCGCGGAGGGCGAGTGCGAGATCGCCCTCGGCTTCGACCTGCGCGCGCCGCGGGGGGCGCAGCGCCTCGCGGCGGCTTCGGTCCCGGTCGGGGCGCTGATGCGTCCGGAGCACCCGCTCGCGGGCCGCGAGGCCCTGCGGATGTTCGATCTGGCGCAGGAGGCGGTCATCCTCTCGGACACCAGCCTGACGCTGGGCGCGGCGATCGAGGAGGCCCTGGCCGACGCTTCCGCCCATGTCGGGCGGCGTGTCACCACCAACTCCATCGGGACGATGGTGGCGCTGGCGCGCGCGGGCGCCGGGATCTCGCTCCAGGCCCGGCTCGGTGTCGAGGCCGAGATCGCCGAGGGGCGCCTCGTCTTCGTGCCCCTGCGCGATCCGAAGCTGCGCCCGCGCCGGCTCGTGCTCGTGGCGCGCAACCGCGACCGGCTCTCGGAGGCGGGCGCGGCGCTCGCGGCGATGCTGGCCCGCGCCGTCGAGGGGCTGGCCGCGGCCTGACCGATGGTGTTGCGCAGGGCGCACCGGACCGGGCGAAAAACGGCGGCTATTCAGGACAGCGCCGGGCGTCGATCCTGCGGTCCATGATGGAGCCCGAGACCCCATGACGCCTGGAGCCGTCGACGCCGTGATCCGCGGCCTGAAGCGGGCGGGCGTCTCGATCGTCTGCTACCTGCCGGATTCCCTGTTCAAGGAGCTCTACCCGGCCCTCGACGCGGATCCGGACCTGCGCACCATCCCGGTCACCAACGAGGGCGAGGGCGCGGCGATCTGCGGCGGCGTCTTCCTCTCGGGCAAGCGCGCCGTGCTGGTGATGGAGAATTCGGGCCTGCGCGCCTCGGTCGAGCCGCTCGCCCGGATGGGGCTCGGCGCCGGCATCCCGGTGGTGATGCTGATGAGCTACCGGGGCGATCTCGGCGAGAACAATTGGTGGGCGATCCCGCACGGCATCACCATGGAGCCGGTGCTGCAGGCCCTGCGCATTCCCTACCGGGTGGTGCGCGAGGAAGAGGCCATCGAGACCGCCATCGCGGACGCCTACGCCTCGGCCTACGCCTCCTACTACCACGCGGCGGTGGCGCTCGGCGGGAGCATCGTGCGATGAGCCTCGAACCCCAAGCCTTCGAACCCCAAGCCTTCGAACCCCAAGACTCCGGCCCGTCGATGACGCGCTACGCCTGCATGCAGCGCCTCGCGGCGCGCCTGCGGGACGAACTCGTGATCCTGTCCCTCGGGGGCAGCGTGGACGAGTGGTACGACGCGGCGCCGCACATGCGCGCCGCCAGCCTGTTCCAGCAGCAGCTCGGCTGCGTCACGCCCCAGGCCTTCGGCCTCGCCGCCGGGCTGCCGCACCGGCGCATCGTCTCGCTCGACACCGACGGGGGGCTGCTGTTCAACCTCGGCATCCTCGCCACGCTGGGCAACGAGCAGCCGAAGAACCTGTTCGTCGTCGTCTGGGACAACCAGTGCTACCAGTCGATCGGCGGGCCGCCGACCCACACCGCCAAGGGCCGTGTCGACCTCGCGGCGATCGCCCGCGGCGCCGGCGTCGCGCACGCCTACACGGTCCACGACCTCGACGGCTTCGAGCGGCATTGCGCCGAGGGGCTCGCGGCCGAGGCCCCCTACCTCGTCGTCGCCAAGGTGGCCGGCACCGTCCAGCCCGGCATCCGGCGCAAGCACAGCGACGGGCGCGAGGACAAGTACATCTTCGTGCGCCACGTGGAGGCGAGCGAGGGCGTCACCATCATGGGCCCGAGCGAGCACAATTAAGATGCTGGCTGACGCCGCCGACGCGCTGGAGACCGCCTACGACGTGATCGTGGCCGGGGCGGGCACCGGCGGATGCGTCGTCGCGGGCCGGCTCGCGGCGGCGGGCTTCTCCGTCCTGCTGGTGGAGGCCGGCCCGTCGGACAGCGCCGACCCCGCCATCGCCGATGCCGGCGCCTGGGTCGGGCTCCTCGGCGGCGCTTACGACTGGGGCTACGCCTACGCGCCCGCCGCCGAGGTGGCCGGCCGCGCCATCGCGATCCCGCGCGGGCGGGTGCTCGGCGGATCGAGCAGCATCAACGCCATGCTGTGGAACCGGGGCCACCCTTCCGACTACGACGGCTGGGCCGCCGCCGGGGCGACGGGCTGGGATTTCGCGTCCGTGCTCCCGTACTTCAAGCGGGCGGAGGATTGGGAGGGGGGCGAGAGCCCCTTGCGCGGGGCAGGCGGGCCGCTGCGCATCGAGACGTCACACGATCCGCATCCCGTCGCGAGCGCCCTGATCGCGGCCGCGGCCGAATGCGGCATGCCGGTGCTGGCCGATGCCAACGGGCCGGACAATGCCGGGGCGGCGCTTGCCAACCTGAACAAGCGCGGGGCCCGGCGCTGGAGCGTGGTCGACGGCTATATCCGGCCGCTCGCGGGCGACCCGAACCTCACGGTCCTCACCGGGGCGACGGTGCTCGGCCTCCTTCTCTCCGGCTCCGTCTGCACCGGCCTGCGTCTCGGCCTCGCGGGCGGGGTCGTCGCGGTGCGCGCCCGCCACGAGGTGGTGCTGACGCTCGGCGCGATCGGAACGCCCGCGCTGCTGATGCGCTCCGGCATCGGCGATCCGGCCGATCTCGCCCGGCTCGGCCTCACCCCGCGCCTCGCGCTGCCGGGCGTCGGGCGGAACCTTCAGGACCATCCCCTGCTGAGGGGCATCAATTTCTCCGCCCGCGCGCCGCTGGGGCCGGTGCGCGACAACGGCGGCGGGGCGCAGCTCAACTGGTGCAGCCGGCCGGGCCTGCGCGCGCCCGACCTCCACGCCTTCGTGGTCCAGGGCCCCCATGCCGGCCCCGAGATCGCCGCCGACGCCGACCTCTCCGGCCCGGTCTTCGCCGTCTCGCCGGGGCTGATGGGCTCGACCAGTGTCGGCAGCCTGCGCCTGGAGAGCGCCGAACCGGACGGTCCGATCACGCTGCGGCCGAACTTTCTGGCCGAGCCCGCCGACCGCGCGGCGCTGGCCGGCGCCATCGACACGATCCTCGATCTCGCCGACACGGCCGCGTTCCGCGACCTCGGCGCCGTGCCGCTGACCCCGGCCCGAAGGCTCGGCCGAGCCGAGGCCGACGCCTTCGTGGCGCGGGCCTGCTCGACCTTCTTCCACACCTGCGGCACCTGCGCGATGGGCACCGGTCCGGCCGCCGTGGTCGATCCGGCCCTGAACCTGCATGGCGTGGCCGGCCTGCGCCTCGCCGACGCCTCGGTGATCCCGACGATCCCGACCGGCAACACGCAGGCCGCCGTGGTGATGATCGCCGAGCGCGCCGCCGACCTGATCCGCAATGCCGCAGGATGAGCCCGACATGAGTGCCGACCGCATCCTCGCCGCCGACCTCGTCCTGACGATGGACCCGGACAACCGCGTCCTCACCGACGGCGCGGTGCTGATCCAGGGGAGCCGGATCGGCGCGGTCGGGCCGCGCGAGGCCATCGCCGCCGCCCATCCCGGTGTGCCGGTCGTGCGCCTGCCCGACCGGCTGCTGATGCCGGGCCTCGTCAACGCGCACATGCATTCGGGCTTCCTGCGCGGCACCGCCGAGCACCTTCCGGTCTGGGATTGGCTGCGGCTGCACATCAACCCGATGCACCGGCTGCTGCGCCCCGAGGAGGCGGAGGCCGCCTCCTGGCTCTGCTACGCCGAGGGGCTTCTCTCCGGCAGCACGACGATGCTCGACATGTGGCGCTTCATGGAAGGAAGCGCGCGAGCCGCCGAGACGCTCGGCAACCGCCTCGTCTGCGTTCCTTACGTCGGCGCGCATCCCGACTACGATTACTTCGACCGCCTCGACGACAACGAGCGGCTGATCGAGAGCCGGCACCGCAGCGCGAACGGGCGCATCAACGTCTGGGTCGGGCTGGAGCACCTGTTCTACGCCGACGAGGCGGGGCAGCGCCGCGCCATCGAGATGGCGAAACGCCACCGCACCGGCTTCCACACCCATTGCAGCGAGGCCGAGGTCGAGGTCGCCGAGTTCGAGCGGCGCTACGGCTGTCGGGCGATGGTCGCCCTCGACCGTCTCGGCTTCTTCGAGACGCCGCACGCGCTCATCGCCCACGCGGTCTGGCTCGATGCCGCCGAGATCGAGCTGATCGCCGCCCGCGGGGTGGCGGTGGCGCACAACCCCGTCAGCAACATGAAGCTCGCCAGCGGCATCGCGCCGGTCGAGGCGATGCTGCGGGCCGGCGTTGCGGTCGGCCTCGGCACCGACGGCGAGAAGGAGAACAACAACCTCGACCTGTTCGAGGAGATGAAGGCCGCCTCGCTGCTGGGCAAGCTCAAGACCCTCGATGCGGCGGCCCTCGATTCCTGGGAGGCGCTGCGCATGGGAACGATCCTCGGCGCCAAGGCGCTCGGGCTCGAGGATGAGATCGGCTCGCTCGAACCGGGCAAGCGCGCCGACCTGATCGCGATCCGCACCGACACGCCGCGGATGACGCCGCTCTTCGGCGACGGGCCCTGGTTCAACCTCCAGCACAACCTCGTCCACGCGGTGCGGGGCTCGGATGTCGACCTGACCATGGTCGACGGCGTGGTCGTGGTCGAGGACGGGCGCCTCAAGACCGCCGACCTGCGCGCCCTGATCGATCACGTCCGCGGCCTCGCGCCCGGCCTGTTCGCGCGCCGCGCGGCCTGGCTCGCCGAGAACGAGACCGGCTCCGTCCAATGGACGGAGCCCGGCCGATGAGGGGAGCCTCCCGATGAAGACCGACGACCGGGTCGCCCTCGATGAATGGTACGCGGTCGAGACCGCGACGGCCGTGACGGCAACTCCCGTCGTCACGCGCCTCCTCGGCCAGGACATCGTCTGCGACCGGATGCCGGACGGCGCGCCGCGGGTGCGCGAACGCTTCGCCGACGGGTTCGGCCCGCCGCTTCCGGTGCGCGAGCGCTACGGTTGCCTCTGGACCACGCTGGGCCACCCCAACCGCGACGTGCTCGCGATCGCGGAAGCCGACGAGGCGGACCGCCGCCACGTTCCCTGCGGCTGGGTGAAGATGCGCACCTCCGGTCCGCGCGTGGTCGAGAACTTCCTCGACATGGCCCATTTCCCCTTCGTCCACACCGACATCCTCGGGGCTGAGCCGCATACCGAGGTGCCGGCCTACGCCTCCGAGATCCGCCGCGACGTGGACGAGGTCTGGGCGACGAATTGCAGCTTCTTCCAGCCCCGCATCGCCGCGACCGAGACGGAAGGCGACTTCGTCCGCCTCACCTACCGGGTGCCCTCGCCCTTCGTGGTGATGCTCTACCGGGTCTGCCCGAGCGCCCCGGACCGCCTCGACGCCATCGCCCTGTTCATCCAGCCGATGGAGGAGGAGCTGTGCCGGGCCCAGCCGGTGATGTACCTCGTGGATGCCTGCTCGACCCACACGGCGCTGCTGCACTTCGAGCAGACGATCTTCCTGCAGGACCGCATCATCGTCGAGAACCAGCGCCCGCTTCGGCTGCCGCTGGAGCCCCGCCACGAGATCCCGACGCGGGCCGACAAGTCCTCCGTGGTCTACCGGCGCTGGCTCAAGGAGAAGGGGCTTCGCTTCGGCACGGTGGGGCACGGATGACGCGCGCCCCCGAAGCCCGGCCCCGGCATGCGGGGCACGCCGCGGGATGGCGATCGACCGGGACGGCGCGGGCATGAGCGGGCCGGCCCTGCGCGTCGTGAGGCCGCGCGATGCCGCCGAGGCGCTCGAAGCCCTGTCGCGGCACGGCGGCGAGGCCCGGTTCGCCGCCGGCGCCACCGCGCTCCAGCTCGACTGGGCGGCGGGCGCGCCGCGTCCCGGCCTCCTCGTGGACCTCTCCGGTCTGCCGGATCTGCGCGGCATCGAGGCGGCGGGCGGCGATCTGCGCATCGGTGCGGCGACCCCGCTCGCGGCGATCGAGGCGGACCCGACCGTGGCGCGGCGCGCGCCCCTCCTGAGCCGGGCGGTGCGGACCGTCGCCGCCCCAGCGGTGCGCAGCCTGGCGAGCCTCGGCGGCAACGTGGCGGGACGGACGGGCTGCTGCCTGCCCGCCCTCCTCGCCCTCGACGCGGCCCTCGACATCCTGACGGCGGCGGGCCGGGAGCGGGTGGCGCTCGCCGACTGGCTCGGGCGGGCCCCCGACCCCGCCTGCCTCATCCTCGCCGTCACGCTCCCGCCGCAGCCGGCGGGATCGCCCGCGACCTTGCGCAAGGTGGGCCTGCGGGCGGCCTTCAGCCCGAGCGTCGTCGGCGTGGCCGGCCTGCTCGCCCTCGCTGGCGGCATCATCGGCGCGGCCCGCCTCGCGGTCGGCGGCGGCCCGGTGCGCCCGCAGCGTCTGCCCCGTTGCGAGGCACTCCTCGCGGGCCGGTCGCGGGACGCCGTCGACTGGGCGGGCCTCCACGCTGCGCTCCTGGCCGAGATCGATGCGCCGGACGATCGCCTGCGCAGCGCCCGCTACCGGCGTCTGGCGGCGGCCAACGCCCTCGTCGCCGGGCTCGGCGGGTTCGAAGCCCTTCCGGCCGGGGGAGCCCCGCGCAAAACCTTTCCCCGGCACCGGCCCGTCGGCGCAGGCGCCCCGGCGGGCGAGCGCGTGGTCGCGCGCGCGGCCGATCCGGCGGGATGGCACCGGCGCCCGGACATCGCCGACAAGGTTCACGGCCGGCTCGCCTATCTCACCGACGCGCGGGAGCCGGGCATGCTCGTCGGCCGCATCCTGCGCGCCGGCCGGCCGCATGCCCGCATCCTGGCGATCGACACCGCCGAGGCGGAGGCCCTGCCGGGAGTGGCCGCCGTGCTGACCCACCGCGACGTGCCGGGGCTCAACGCTTACGGGATCATGATGCAGGACCAGCCCGCCCTCTGCGGCGAGCGCGTGCGCTATGTCGGCGATGCGGTGGCGGCGGTGGCCGCCGTGGACGAGGCCACCGCCGAGGCCGCCCTTGCGCTGATCCGCGTCGCCTACGCGCCGCTGCCGGTCCTCGACAGCCCGGAGGCGGCGCTCGCCCCCGGCGCGCCCCCGCTGCATCCGGAGGGCAACCTGCGCCGCGAGGTCCGCGTCGCCCGCGGGGATGCCGAGGCGGCCTTCGCGGCCTGCGCCCACGTGGTCGAGGACACTTACGTGACGCCGCGGCAGATGCACGGCTTCCTCGAGACCGAGGGCGGCTGGGCGAGGGTCGAGGCCGACGGCAGCCTCACGATCCGCGTCGGCGGGCAGCACGGGGCCCGCGACCGGCTCCAGATCGCCCGCATCCTCGGCTGGCCGGAAGCGCGGATCCGGGTCGTCACCAGCCCCACCGGGGGCGCCTTCGGCGGCAAGGACGAACTGACCGTGCAGCCGGCGCTCGCGCTGCTCGCGGTGAGGACCGGGCGGCCGGTGCGGCTCCATCTCGGCCGGGCGGAATCGGTGGCGGCGGGCGTGAAGCGCAACCCGATGCGGATCCGCATGCGCACCGGCTGCGATGCCGAGGGCCGCCTGCTCGCCGTCTCCGTCGAACTGACCGCGGACGGGGGCGCCTACGCCTCCTTGAGCCCCGCAGTGATCGAGACGGCTTTGGAGCATTGCTGCGGGCCGTATGTCGTCCCGAACGTCGCGGGGGTCGCGCGGCTCGTGGCGAGCAACAACGGCACCTGCGGCGCGTTCCGCGGCTTCGGCGCCAACGAGATGACCTACGCGATCGAATGCCAGGTCGGGCGCCTCGCGGACGCCGTGGGCTGCGATCCCGTCGCGATGCGCCGCCGCAACCTGCGGGCGCCGGGCAGCCCCGGCTTCTTCGGCCAGCGGGTGGGACCGAGCGAGCGCCTCGCCGAGATGCTCGACGCCGCCGCGGCGAGCCCGCTCTGGTCCGCCGGAGCCGAACCGGCGCAGGCCGCGGTCGGCGTCGGCCTCGCGCTCAACTATCAGGGCAACGGCCTCGGCTCGTTGCCGGAGGACCGCGCCGCCGTCGAACTGCGCCTCGCCCCCGACGGTGCGATCGAGGCGCTCTACGGCCTCGACGAGATCGGCCAGGGGCTCCAGGCGGCGATCCGCAGCGCCGTCGCCGCCCGCCTCGGGGTGGCGCGCGCCGAGATCCGGCCCGTCATCGGCGATACCGGGCGCACTCCGGATTCCGGCTCCACCACCGCCTCGCGCGGCACCTTCGTGGTCTGGGAGGGCGCCCGGCGCGCCGCGCCCGCCTTCGTCCGCGCCCTCCTCGACGCGGCGGCGCATCGCCTCGGCCGGTCGGCGGCGGATCTGGCGCTCGGCCCCGGCGGCATCCGCGAGGCGCGCTCGAACAGCGGGCGTCCGCTCCTCGGCCTCGCCGACCTCGCCGCCGACCTCGCCCCCGAGGCCCTGCCGCGGTCGCGTGCCGCCTTCGAATTTCCCAAGGCCGACTACGTGGCGGGCAATGCCCGCTACCTCTTCGCCTTCGGCGCGACCCTGGCCCGCGTCGCCGTGGACCGCGTCACGGGGCAGGTCCGCGTGCTCGACCTCCACCAGCACACCGCCGCCGGCCCGGTGCTCGATACCGCCGCCTATCTCGGCCAGATCGAGGGCGGCGGCGTGCAGGGGCTCGGATTTACCCTCACCGAGGATGCCCCGATGGAGGCGGGACGCTACGCGGCCTCGAACCTCGACGGCTACCTGATGCCCACCATCGCCGACGCGCCGGAGCGCAGCCGCATCCTCGCCCTGGAGGCGCTCGATCCGGGCGACCCCTACGGCCCGCGCGGAATCGGCGAACTCGGCATCGGCGCGGTGACCCCGGCCATCGCGGCGGCGGTGGCCGACGCCATCGGCCACTGGCCCTGCGCCGCCCCCTTCTCGCCCGAGGCTCTCCTGCAGGCGCTCTCCGACGGAGCGGCGGCGTGAGCGCGCCGCGCTTCCGCCTGAACGGGCAAGACGGGATCCTGCCCGGCGCCCTGCCCGGCGATCCCGCCCGCAGCCTCCTCGACATCCTGCGCGAGGATCACGGGCTCATGGCGGCCAAGCCCGGTTGCCGGATCGGGCGCTGCGGCGCCTGCACGGTCCTGATGGACGGGCGGCCCGTCAACGCCTGCCTCGTCATGGCCTACCGCCTGGACGGGGCCGAGATCCTGACCGCGGACCACGCCGAGGCGGGCGAGGCGGTCGCCATCGTGCGCGCCGCCCTCATCGACGAGAACGCGTTCCAGTGCGGCTACTGCGCACCGGGCTTCGTCCTCGCCCTGGCCGCCCTGTTCGACCGCGCGCCGGAGGCCGACGAGGCGGAGATCCGGGCGGCGCTCGCCGGCAATCTCTGCCGCTGCACGGGATATGCCTCGATCCTGCGCGGGGCGCTGACCGCGCGGGATCGGTTGCGCGCCGCACGGGAGCCGGCCTCCCTGGAAGGGCTCGGGGCTCAGGATAGCCCCGGACCGGCGTGTTCACGCAGGTAGGCGATCAGCGCCCGAAGGGCTTGAGGCACCTGGCGGCGGCTTGAATAGTAGACGTGAAAGCCCGGACCGGGGGAACTCCATTCCGGCAGGACTTCCCGCAGGGTGCCGGCCGCCAGCTGCCGTGCGACCAAGCCCTCCTGGCAATAGGTGATCCCGCCGTCCGTCTCGGCCATCGCCACCGCGAGCGCCGTCTCGCTCAGCACGACGGACCACGCGACGTCGACGACGCGATGCTCCGCCCCGCGCTCCACTTCCCAATGGTAGATCGCGCCGGTGCCCATTCGCAGACCGATGCAACGGTGGGCCGCCAAGTCGGACGGGTGCTCCAGGGGAGGGGCCTTCTCGAGGTAGCCCGGGGAGGCCACCATGATCCATCGGATGTCACCCCCGATGGGAACCGCGATCATCTCCTCGGGGACGCGCCCTCCGAAGCGGATCCCCGCATCGAAGCCCTGCCCGACGATGTCGACGAAGTCGTCCTGGACCACGACCTCCAACCGCACGTCCGGGTAAGCGGCGAGGAAGCCCGACAGGGCCGGGCCGAGCACCAGGCGGGCGGCATCGGTCAACACGTTGAGCCTGAGACGACCCGCCGGTTTCCCCCGGTACCGGTTGAGCGCCTCCAGACCCTCCTCGATCTCACCGAACCCGGCCTCCAACCGGGTGAGCAGATCGGCGCCGGCTTCCGTCAGGGTGACGGCGCGGTTGGTCCGGTTGAACAGCCGCACGCCGATCCGGGTCTCCAGCCCCCGCAGGGCGTGGCTCAGCGCGGACGGCGAGACGTCGAGTTCGAGGGCGGCGCGCCGGAAGCCGCCGGCCCGGGCGATCACGCGGAACAGGTTGAGGTCGCCCAGATCACCCCGGGTCAGTCCAGTCACGATCGCCGTTCCCGCTTCGGTGTTGAGTTCTGCTGAACGCTACGGTGAGTTTCAGGGCGGCACAAGCGCGCTCGGGCGTGGTTAGCTGTCCGCAAGGCCGAACGCCGGCATCCATCGACAACCGAGACTGAGACATGCCCGGAGACAGCAAGCGCATCGCCGTGACCGGAGGCCACGGGAAGGTCGGCAAGGTCCTCGTGCCCTACCTGAAGGATAAGGGTTACGACGTCTTCGTGATCGACCGCGACGCCCCGTCCGACCCGGACGAACTGGCGATGGTCGCGGACCTGACCGATTTCGGTCAGACGCTCGATGCCCTCTCGTCCGTCGGCGAGGACACCTACGCCCGTGCGGAGCCCCGAGCCTTCGACGTCGTCGTCCACCTCGCCAGCATTCCGCACCCGCGCATGCTGCCGGACAGCGACGAGTTCCGGCTCAACATGATGGCGACCTACAACGTGTTCGAGGCGGCGCGGCGCCTCGGCATCAAGGACATCGTCTGGGCGGCCAGCGAGGTCGGCATCGGGGTGCCCTTCGACAAGACCGACGTCCCCTATGTCCCGGTGGACGAGGATTACCCGATGCGCGGCTACAACGTGTACGCGCTGACCAAGGTGCTGGGCGAGGAGATGGCGCGCCAGTTCTGCCTCAACGACCCGGAGATGCGGATCACCTGCCTGCGGCTGTCCAACGTCATGGACCCGGAGGAATATGCCAAGTTCGAGGGCTGGCAGGACGATCCGACCCGGCGCCTCTGGAACCTGTGGACCTACATCGACAACCGCGACGCCGCCCAGGGCATCGAATGCGCGGTCCGCTACGACGTGCGGGGCAAGGACGCGTTCCTCATCACCAACGACGAGACGGTGATGCGCAGGCCGACCGCGGAACTCCTCGATCGCTACTACCCGCAGGCCGAGCGGAAAAAGGCGTTCACCGGCAACGAGGTGATCCTCTCGAACGCGAAGGCCAAGCGCGTGCTCGGCTTCAAGCCTGTCCACCGCTGGACCGACCCGGCCTGACGCCCGCGATACCCCTTCCGGGCCGACACCCCCACCACTCCTGCGACTGTCTTTCGGAGGATAAGCACCATGGCGGAACCAGACGGGACCCATCTCTTCACGGGCGGCGGAACGGCCGTCGTCACCGGCGCGGCGAGCGGGATCGGCCGCGCCGCCGCGCAGGCCTTCGCGGCACGCGGCATGCGCGTGGTCCTGGCCGACCTGCCCGGCGAGGCGCTGGAGCGGGCGCGGTCCGAACTCGAACGATCCGGCGCCTCGGTCCGGGCGGTGCCCACCGATGTCGGTGACGGCGCCGCAATGGAGGCGCTGGCGGAGGCGGCCTCGGCGGAGGGGCCGCCGAGCCTCGTGATGCTGAATGCCGGCATCGAGGCCGGCGGCCGGATCTTCGCCGACGAGGCGACGTGGCGGCGCATCCTCGACGTCAACCTGTGGGGGGTGATCCACGGCATCCGTGCCTTCGCCCCCCGCCTGATCGCCGCCGGACGAGCGGGGGCGATCATCGTCACGGGATCGAAGCAGGGGATCACCACGCCGCCGGGCAACACGCCCTACAACGTCTCCAAGGCGGGCGTGAAGGCCGCGACGGAGGCTCTGGCGCACGAGCTGCGCGGAAGCGGCGCGCCGGTCACCGCGCACCTGTTCATCCCCGGCTTCGTCTATACCGGGCTCGCCCGGGCGCGCGGCATTGCGGAGAAGCCCGCGGGCGCGTGGACGCCGGAGGAGACCGTCGCCTTCATGATGGAACGCGTGGCGGCCGGCGACTTCTACGTCCTCTGCCCCGACAACGAGACCACCCGGGCACAGGACGAGCGGCGCATCGCCTGGGCCGCGGGCGACATCATCGAGAACCGTCCGGCGCTGTCGCGCTGGCATCCGGAGTGGAAGGCCCGGTTCGACGCCTTCGCCGCGAAGGGAGCCGACCGATGAGGCCCTACGTGATCTGTCACATGATGGGGCCCCTCGACGGCGAACTCCTCGTCGACCGCTGGAGCCCGTCGACGGGGCGCCCGGCCGAGGCGCTGATCGCGGAATACGACCGCGTGCACGAGGCGCTGGAGGGGGACGCCTGGATCGCCGGGCGGGCCGTGGGCGCGGAATTCGCCGAGGGGCAGCCGCACCCTCCGGAGCCCGTGCCGGCGGTGGAACGGCCCCTCCACGTCGCGCGGGCGGGAGCCGAGGAATACGCGGTCCTGATCGACCCGCACGGCAAGCTGCACTGGACCGGGCCGGAGACCTACGGGGCGCCCCTCGTCATGGTTCTCGGCAGGGACGTCCCCGACGCGCATCTCGCCGAACTCGCCGCCGACGGCATCTCCTACATCGTGTCGGAACAGCCGGAGATCGATCTGGGGCGAACGCTCGAGGCCCTGTCCGCGAATTTCGGCGTCCGCCGGCTGATCCTGGAGGGCGGCGCCCATACCAACGCCGCCTTCCTGAAGGCCGGCTTGGTGGATGAGATCAGCCTCGTGCTGTTCCCGGCCATCGGCGGCCATTCGGGAAGCCAGACCCTGTTCGAGGCCGGCGAGGACGGCTTGGCCGATCGGGTCCGGCTGAGCCTCGTCTCCGCGGAGGTCCGTCAGGCGGGCGCCGTCGCGCTCCGGTACCGCGTCGCCTACCCGTCGGCTTAGACGGATCGCAAAGGGTTCGGACCCGAGCCGCCGCACGCGCCGCCCGAGGACAGGCCGCGCGTCCCTCGAACGCGGTCGCCAAGTTCCCTCGCAGGGATCCGATGCCCCTGGCGAGGTGAGTGCACCTCAACTCGCCGTGCACTTCAGGTCAACGGATTCGAGGCAGCCAACCGCCTTCGACTTCGTTAGGTCCTCGACGCCGCAGAAATCAACCAGCGCGCGTGCTGCGATCACGGGAGGGATCTCTCCGTGCGGGCACGCCTGCGCCGGGCTCAACTTGCAATCCAACGTGTCATCCAAGGAGTGAGATCATGACGACGCAACGCCCCCTCGCCCTCGTCACCGGCGGTTCGTCCGGCATCGGTTTCGAGCTTGCCAAGCAGTTCGCCCAGAACGGCTTCGACGTCGCCATCTCAGGGTCCAGCGACAAGGTATTCTCCGCCGCCGACGCCCTGCGCGGACTCGGCGTCGAGGCCTACCCGCACAAGGCCGACGCCGCGACCTATGACGGGGTCGAGGGCTTCTGGACCTTCGTGACCGAACTCGGCAGGCCGGTGGAGGCCGCGGCGCTCAATGTCGGCATCGGCCAGGGCGGCGCCTTCGTCGACAACACGCTCGAGGCCGAATTCCGGCTCATCGCCATCAACATCACCGGCACCGTGCATCTCGCCAAGCGGGTCGTGCAGCACATGGTCCCGAAGGGACGGGGCCGCATCCTGATCACGTCCTCGGTCTCGGCCACCCTGCCGACGCCCTACGAGACCGTCTACGGCCCCTCGAAGGCGTTCGGCTTCATGTTCGCCGAGAGCCTGCGCGAGGAACTCCGGGGGACCGGCGTGACCGTGACGGCGCTGCTGCCCGGCGCCACCGACAGCCAGTTCCACAAGAATGCCGGCATGGCGAGCAGCGCCATCGACCAGGGCAAGAAGAACGACAAGACCGAGGTCGCCCGGCAGGGCTTCGAGGCGCTGATGAACGATGTCGATCACGTCGTCGGCGGCGACGAGGAGACCAAGCAGACGGTGGTCGACAACCGCGTCACGCCCGAGCCGGTGAAGGCCGCGCGCCATGCCGAGAAGACCAGGCTTCGGGCCTGAGGAGCCTCGCGATGAGCCATCTCACCGATGCGGTGACGATCGTCACCGGCGCCTCCTCCGGCATCGGCGCCGCCACCGCCAAGCGGCTCGCGGCCTCGGGCGCCAGGGTCGTCCTGGCCGCCCGCAACGAGGAGACGCTGTGCGCTCTGGTCTCCGACATCGCGGAGGCCGGAGGGACGGCCGTCTACCGGGTCACCGACGTCACCGAGCCGGCCGATCTCAGGGCGCTGGTCGCCCTGGCCGAGGAGACCTACGGCCCCGTCGACATCCTGGTGAACAATGCCGGGCTGATGCTCTTCTCCGCCTGGAAGGACACGGCGCTCGACGACTGGGACAAGATGATCGACACCAATCTGCGCGGCTACCTCTACGCCATCGCGGCCGTGCTGCCGTCGATGCTGGAGCGGAAGTCCGGGCGGATCCTGAACCTCAGCTCGGTGGCCGGCATCCATGCCGGCGACGGCGCTGGGGTCTACAGCGCCACCAAGTTCTTCGTCCGGGGCATCACGGAGAGCCTGCGCAAGGAGGTCGGCGTCGGCAGCGGCCTCCAAGTGTCGATGGTCAGCCCCGGCGTGATCGACACGGGCTGGGCCGACAAGGTCACCGACGCCGACGGACGCAGGGCGGCGACCGCGCTGAACAAGGACGCCATCCCGCCCGAAGCCATCGCCGACGCGGTGGCCTACGCCCTCGACCAGCCCGCGAGCGTGACGGTCAACGACATCGTCGTCCATCCCACCAAGCAGGATTGGTGACGCGTCCGCTCCGGCGGAAGCCGGGGCGGGATTCTCCCGACCGCGGCGGGGCCGAAGGGCCGCGCCCCTCAAGGCCCGAGGCCGATATCCCGCAACGATCTGAACGGAGGAGCGACATGCGCGAGACCTGGGACGACGTCGAGATCGAATGGGGCTCCGCCGAGGTCGAGCCCGGCCTCCGCATTCACTACGGAGTCGCCGGGACGGGCGAGCGCACGGTGCTGCTCGTTCACGGCTATCCGGAGACGGCCTATGCCTGGCGCCGGGTGGTTCCCCGGCTCGTCGCGGCGGGTCTGCGCGTCGTGCTGCCCGATTATCGCGGCGCGGGCGGCTCCTCGAAGCCGCCCGGCGGCTACGACAAGCACAGCATGGCCGGCGACCTGCACGCGCTTCTCGACGACCATCTCGGGCTCACCGGGCCTGTGACGGTCGTCGGGCACGACATCGGGATGATGGTGGCCTACGCCTTCGCCCGCCGGTTTCCGGCCCGGACCGAACGTCTCGTGGTGATGGAGGCGCCCCTGCCGGGCACCGCGGCCTACGCGGAGAGCCTGCGCAATACGGACCGGCTCTGGCACTTCCAGTTCCACCGGGCGCCCGACCTGCCCGAACTCCTCACCGCCGGGCGCGAGCAGCTCTACCTGGAGCGCTTCTACCAGGATCTCGCCTTCGACACCGAGGCCATCGGCCTGGAGGCGGTCGCGCGCTACGTGCGCGCCTTCTCGCGTCCCGGCGCGATGCGGGCGGGGTTCGAGGTCTATCGCGCCTTCCCGGCCGATGCCGAGCGCAACCGCGCCGATCTGGATCGGGACGGGAAACTGAAGGTCCCGGTGCTGGCGCTCGCCGGCGCGCACAGCGCCTTCGCGCCCATGACCGAGGGCATGATGCGCGAGGTCGCCGACGACGTGACCTTCCGGATCATCGATCGGGCCAACCATTGGGTGCCCGAGGAGAACGCCGCGGCGCTCGCTTCCGCCATCACGGCCTTTCTGTAACGCATCGGACGTCGCACCCATGAAGCCCAGCCTGATTCTCGCCGCCCTCCTCACGGGGACGACGCTCGTCCAGACCGCCGAGCGAGCCAAGGCGGAGGGGCCGAAGACCGAACAGCAGCCCCGCCCGTGGTCGGAGCGCCCACCGGTCGATCCCGCCCTCGTGGTCGAGAAGGCGAGCCGGGAGCCCTTCACCGAGGCGAACGACATCCCCCTCTTCCCCGGTCTGCCGCCCACGGCGCCGGTGCAGCGTCAGCCGACGCCCCGGGAGGTGCCGCCCGAGGGTCAGGTTCTGGAACAGCGCCCGGCGGTGAACCCCACCCAGCCGCCGGCCTTTCCCAGCCAGACCCGCGCCGTCGCGGTGCGCACGGCGACGCCCATCGAGGAGAGGGTCGTCGCAAGCGGCCTCTCGCATCCCTGGTCGCTCGCCTTTCTGCCGGACGGACGCATGCTCGTCACGGAGAAGAGCGGGACCCTGCGCATCGTCACCCCACAGGGCGAGGTCTCCGCGCCCGTCGGCAACGTGCCGCCGGTGCTGTTTGCCGGCGATTGCGGCCTGCTCGCGGTGCTCGTCGATCCGGATTTCGCCACCAACCGGCTGATCTACCTGTCCTTCGTCGGCTACCGGCCCAAGGGGCACGCGCTGATGGTGGTCCGGGGCCGCCTGTCCGACGACGACGGCGCCATCGAAGGGATCACCCAACTCCTCACCCTGCCGGCGCATACGGGCATCAACCATTACGCGGGCGGCATGGTCCTCGGCCATGACGGCACGCTCTATCTCGGCACCTCGGAGTGGATCTCCGACGAGACGCGCATCGCCGCGCAACTGCCGGCCTCGCCCATGGGCAAGATCCTGCGCATCAACCGCGACGGGTCGATCCCGCCTGACAACCCCTACGTCAATGTCAGCGGGGCCGAGCCGCGGGTCTGGTCGATCGGCCACCGCGACCCCGAGGGCCTGACGCTCGACCCGAAGACCGGCGGCCTCTGGATCAGCGACCATGGACCGCAAGGCGGCGACGAGATCGACCGCGTCGAGCCCGGCCACAATTACGGCTGGCCCCTGGTGGCCTACGGCAAGCGCTACGACGGCGGCCTGCTCGGCGGCGGCCGCACCCAGTTTCCCGGCACCGAGCAGCCGGCCTATTACTGGGACCCCGCCATCGCCCCGGCCGGCATCACGTTCTACACGGGCGAGCGCGTGCCGGAATGGCAGGGCAACCTCTTCGTGTCCGCCCTCGGCGGCCGGCATCTCGCGCGCCTCGTCCTCGTGGACGGCAAGGTGACCGGCGAGGAACGCCTGCTGCTCTCCCACAACCAGCGTGTCCGCGACGTCAAGCAGGCCCCGGACGGGACCCTCTGGGTGCTCACCGACGACGCGGACGGTCGCCTGATCCGGCTGGCGCCCCGCGGTTGAGGGCGGCTGGCTCCTCGGCGGTCTTGAGGCGGTTCACCCGGCCCGAGACCCGCGATCGGTTCCGGGCGCAGCACCGGGCGATCTGCGAGAGCGTGATGGCGGGCGATGTGGAGGCGGCCGGCGAGGCCGCCGAGGCGCATATCCACGCCACTCATCAGGCGCTGGCCGAGGTCAGGGAGGCCGAAGCCCGCCTCCAGGTCTTCCTTCGCCGTCTCAACGGCGGCCACGTGTCGGCCCGTCGCAAAGGCGACCGATAGGCTGCGGTCACGGTGCCGTCGCGCTCGGTGCCGGCTGAACGGCCACGGGTTTCCCGGACGGCCCCAACGCCTGAGAGGGAGGAGCCGTGACGATGCCAAGGCCCCCGTCCGCTCCCGATTGCAACGCGATCGGCAGCGGCTCTAGAACGCGTCTCGACCACCCGTTCGGCTCCCGTTCGGGGCGTGCATAGGATCGAGGAATGGACATGCAGGCTCCGCCCGCGGGCGCGGTGCCGCGCCTGGTGCCGCCGGTGCCGGCGCCGCCGGAGCGGGAACTGCCGACCCTGCGCTTCATCGCGGCGATGCGGGTCAACGGCATCGACTGCTGGCCGGCCTCCGCCTACGAGGCCCCCTTGCGCCGCCGCCGTCTGTTCGGGCGCACCCGCTTTACCGTGAGCGATCCGGATCTCGTGCGGCATGTGCTGGTCGACAATGCCGCCAACTATGCGCGCACCCCGATCACCATCCGCATGCTGCGGCCGATGCTGGGCGACGGCCTGCTCATCAGCGAGGGGACGGCATGGCGCCACCAGCGGCGGACGCTGGCGCCCGCCTTCACCCCGCGGGCGGTGGAGACGCTGGTGCCCCACATCCTCTCGGCCAGCGACGAGGCGGTCGCCGCCCTCGAAGGACCGGCGGCGCGGGGGCCGGTCGATCTGTTCGCCGCGCTCCAGCGGCTCGCCCTGGAGATCGCCGGGCGCACGATGTTCTCCGTCGGCATGGCGGACCACGGCGACCGCCTGCGCGGCTTCCTCGAAGCCTACGCCGCCCGGCTCGGGCGCCCGCACCTGACCGACCTGCTCGTCCCCTTGCGCTTCGCCACGCCGCTCGACCGGGCCCGCGCCCGCTTCCGCCGCGACTGGGTCGCCTTCCTCGATGGCGTCATCGCCGATCGGGATCAGGGGCAGGACGGGCGGCATCAGGGGGAGGCGCGCGACCTGCTCGACCTCTTGCGCGCCGCCCGCGACCCGGAGACCGGCCGGGGCTTCTCGCACGAGGAGCTGCGCGATCAGGTCGCCACCATGATCCTGGCCGGGCACGAGACCACGGCGGTGACCCTGCTCTGGGCCTGCACCCTGCTCGCGCTCTCGCCGGCGACGCAAGCAGCGGTGGCCGCCGAGGCCGCGAGCGCGGAAAAGCCCTTCACCCGCGCGGTGATCGAGGAGACCCTGCGGCTCTACCCCTCCGCCTTCGTGCTGGCCCGCCGCGCGCTTCATGCGGACGTGCTCGGGGGAGAGCGCGTCGAGGCCGGCGACAGCGTGACGATCTCGCCCTGGCTGCTGCACCGGCATCGACGGCTCTGGCGCGATCCCGACGCCTTCGATCCCGGCCGCTTCCTGCCCGGCGCGCCGCCGGTGCCGCGCTTCGCCTACCTGCCGTTCGGGGCGGGACCGCGGGTCTGCATCGGCGCGGCCTTCGCGCTCACCGAGGCGACGCTCGCGCTGAGCCGCATCGTCGGGCATTTCCGGATCGAGCGGGCCGATGCCCGCCCGGTGCTCCCGGCGGCCGTGGTGACGACCCAGCCCGACCACGCTCCCGCCTTCCGGCTGACGCCCCGGGCCTGAGCGGAGACGAGGGGGGCGCCTACGAGGCCGGCGGCGCGGCGCGGGAGGCCCAGGCCTCCTGCTGCACCGAGCGCGCCAGGAGGTTCGAGCCGACCATCGCGGCGAACCGGCTCCGCAGGGGCTCCCCGGCCTCGGGCGTCGGATCGCCCTGCACGGCGTCGGCGAAGGTCTCGAACAGGGTCTGCACGCCCTCGCGGAACGCCCGCTGCACCGGATCCCCGCTGCCGCGGCGGGCGGCATCGGCCGCGAACGCGATCATCGGGCAGGTCCGGCTCGGCGGCCGGACCGACGCGTAGTGGTCGGCGATGGCGGCGGCGCCGTCGCGCCCCTCCGCCGCCGCCGTCCGGGCCACATCGCGCCAAGTCTCGGCGGCGCTGGCGAAGGCGAGTGCGCAGGCTTCCGCCGCCAGCGCATCCTTGCTGGCGAAGTGCTTGTAGAAGCCGCCCTGCGTCATCCCGGCCGCCTTCATCACGTCGGCGATGCCGACCGCCTCGATGCCGCGGGCACGAAACAGGTCGCTCGCGACCTGCACGATGCGGGCGCGGTTCTCCCCGGCCTGAACCCGGCTCGATCTCCCCATCAGGGCCCTCGAAAATAGAGGTTGCTGGAACGCTAGAGCTATTTTAGATGTCGGTTGCACGCTATTCAAGAGCCGCTTCGCTGGTGTCCCTCTCGAGGAGTTCGAGGCCATGCACACCGTCGCACCGACCCCGGAATCCGCCCGGCCGCATTACGGCTGGGTCGTCGTGGCCGTGACCTTCCTGACCATGCTGGTCACCGCCGGAGCCGTCGGTGCACCCGGCGTGCTGATCGCCCCGTTCGCGCGGGAGTTCGGATGGTCGAACGCGGAGATCTCCTCCGCGCTGGCCGTGCGCCTCGTCCTGTTCGGCCTGCTCGGCCCCTTCGCCGCCGCCTTCATGAACCGCTTCGGGGTCCGGCGTGTCGCGGCCGTGGCGCTGACCCTGATCGCGGCGGGCATCGCGGGCTCGCTGGCGATGACCGAGATCTGGCACCTCCTGCTGCTCTGGGGGTTCGTCGTCGGAATCGGCACCGGACTCACGGCGATGGTGCTCGGCGCCACCGTGGCGACGCGCTGGTTCGTGGCCCGGCGCGGCCTCGTGCTCGGTCTGCTCTCGGCCAGCACGGCGACGGGCCAGCTCGTCTTCCTGCCGCTGCTCGCGGCGCTCACCGAGCGCTACGGCTGGCGCGCGGCACTGGCCCTGATCCTCGCCATGCTCGCGGTCGCGGTGCTGGCCGTCCTGACCCTGATGCGCGACCGGCCCTCCGATCTCGGCTTGCGTCCCTACGGCGCGACGGCTGACGCGCCGCCGCCGCCCGCGCCCCAGAGCCTCGGGGCCATGCTCGCCTCGCCGCTGCTGGCGCTGCGCGAGGCCTCGACCTCGGTGACGTTCTGGGTGCTGTTCGGGACGTTCTTCGTCTGCGGCGCCAGCACCAACGGCCTCGTCCAGACGCATTTCGTCTCGCTGTGCGGCGATTACGGCATCGGCTCGGTCGCGGCGGCGGGGATGCTCGCCGTCATCGGCGTGTTCGACCTCGTCGGCACCATCGGATCGGGCTGGCTCTCCGACCGCTACGACGGCCGCTGGCTGCTGTTCTGGTATTACGGCCTGCGCGGCCTCTCGCTCCTGTTCCTGCCGTTCTCGGACTTCACCTTCTACGGCCTCTCCCTGTTCGCCGTGTTCTACGGCCTCGATTGGGTCGCGACCGTGCCGCCGACGGTGAAGCTCACCGCCGACCGGTTCGGCGAGCGCGCCAATCTCGTGTTCGGCTGGGTGTTCGCGGGCCACCAGCTCGGCGCCGCCTGCGCCGCCTACGGGGCCGGCTTCAGCCGCACCGTCTATGCGAGCTACCTGCCGGCCTTCTTCATCGCGGGAGGCTTATGCCTGATCGCCGCGGCGGCGCTGGTGCTGATCCGCGACCGCCGGCCCGCCGCCGTCGTCGCGGGGGCCGCGGCCTGAACCGTCGCGGCGCGCCGCCCCAAAACACGAACAGGCGACGAAAAAGCCCGCGGCATCGATCCGATGCCGCGGGCTTGCCGATGTTTCGAAACTCCGGTTCAGGCGATGGCGCGCTTGGCCTTCGGCTTGGCCTTCGAGATCGCGTCGACGGGGAATTCGATGTCGACGCCGAGCGTCGAGACGCCCTCGCCGCGCTCCAGCTTGATCTGCACCTTGTCGCGCTCGACCGTCACGTGCTTGGCGATCACGTTCAGGATCTCTTCGCGCAGGGTGATGATCAGGTCGGGCCGACCCGTCTCCGAACGCTCCGCGCGCTCGTGTGCCAGGATCAGCTGCAGGCGCTCGCGGGCGACGGAACTCGACCCGCGCGGTTTGAGGAAGGTCAGAACGCTCATGCGGCCCTCCGTGTGAACAGCTTGTTGATCAGGGATTTGCGGTCGGAGGGGATCGCCATCGGCACGGTCTCGCCCTTCAGGCGACGCACGGCATCGATGTAGGCGCGCGACGGCGCGCAGAGCGGGTTGTTGAGCGTCACCGGGCAGCCGACGTTCGAGGCGCGCAGGACTTCGAGGCTCTCCGGGATGATGGCCAGCAACGGGATCGAGAGGATCTCGAGCACGTCGTCGACCTTGAGCATGTCGCCGCGGTCGGCGCGGGCCGGGTCGAAGCGGGTGAGGATCAGGTGCTTCTCGATCGAGTCGCCGCGCTCGGCGCGCACGGTCTTGGAATCGAGGAGACCGATGATCCGGTCGCTATCGCGCACCGAGGAGACCTCGGGATTGGTGACGACCACGGCGACGTCGGCATGGCGCATGGCCAGCTGGGCGCCGCGCTCGATCCCGGCGGGGCTGTCGCAGACGATCCAGTCGAACTTCTCGCGCAGCTCGCCCATCACCCGCTCGACGCCCTCGTCGGTGAGCGCGTCCTTGTCGCGGGTCTGGGAGGCCGGCAGCAGGGAGAGGTTTTCCAGGCGCTTGTCGCGGATCAGCGCCTGCGGCAGCTTGGCGTCGCCGTTGGTGACGTTGATCAGGTCGTAGACCACGCGCCGCTCGGCGCCCATGATCAGGTCGAGGTTGCGCAGGCCGACGTCGAAATCGACCACGCAGACCTTCTCGCCGGCCTGCGCCAGCGCCGCACCGAGCGCTGCCGTCGTGGTGGTCTTGCCGACGCCGCCCTTGCCGGACGTGACACAAAGAACCTTGGCCATTCTCGTTTCCCCTTAACCCAAGGCTGCGATCTTGATCGCGCCGCCGTCGGACCAGATCTGGACCGCTTGGCCGCGCAGGTGAGTGCCCATGTCCTCGGCCGTGCGGACGAGGCGGTCGATGCCGAGAAGCTCGGGCTCGAACTTGCGGCAGTAGATGCGTGCGCGGGGGTTGCGGGCGGCGCCCGCGATGGCCCGCCCGCGCAGGGCGCCGTAGACGTGGATGGAGCCGCCCGCGAGGATCTCGGCGCCCGAGGACACCGAGCCCATCACGGTCACGTCCCCCTCGCGGTGGACGATGCTCTGGCCGGAGCGCACCGAGCCCTCGATGGTGAGGGAGGACACGCCCGGCTTCTCTTCCTCGAACGCCGGCGCCTCGAAGCTGTCGCCGGCGGGACGCCCGGCGACGAGCCGCGGCGGGAGGTTCGAAGGCAGGGGGGCGTCCGCACCCTCGATGCCGAGGATGCGGAGCTTGCGCGCCGACAGCTCGGCGATCAGGCTCTCCAGCTCGGACGGCGCGGGTTTGAGGCCGGCGACGTCGAGGATCACGGCCCTGTCGTCGAACAGCGTGGCCGATCGCTTCAGGGCGCCGTCCAGGAGGGCAAGCCACTCGGCGAGGGGCGCTTCCGGCGTCAGCGAGACGGCGCGGAACACGCGGCCTCGCAGCGGCAGTGAAGGGCGGGTGGGAGCGGGGCTGGTCACGGGCGTTGACGTTTCCTTACCGACGCGCCCATTGACCGCCGGGATGGTTACCGGAGGGTTAATTTTTAAGCGCACCGGGCAAGAATTGCCGGGCAAGATGTTTCCACCGCATCGACATCTTCCGTAAAACGTCTGACATTTCAGGCGTTTGTCCGAAACGGGCCGCTGGAAACATTCCATAAGCCGGTCCCTGTCCCCGGGGATCGCCGGATCCTGTGATCGGCGCGAATCACGCGGGGGTGGCGCATCCCATGCGCTCCTCGTGAGGTTGTTTCGCGCCTTCGGCGATTAACCTGAATTTAGCGGCTGAGAGACAATCAAATTGAGCAAGCGCGGCCGCCGTGCGGCGCATTCACTGCTTAGGTCGAGTCTATGCGGGCCCTAACCAATCTTCCCGTCGTCGCCAAACTTGTCTTGGTTTTTGCTCTCGTCATCGCCGCCGTCTCGGGCTCCTCCTTCACGAGCTGGCGCAGCCTCGGCACGATCGAGGAGTCGAATCGCTGGCGCGATCACAGCTACGAGGTTCTGCTTCAGCTCGATCGGCTCACCGGTGCCCTGGTGGATCAGGAGACCGGTCTGCGCGGCTATCTGATCTCGGCCGATCCCTCTTTCCTCGAGCCGTACAATTCGGGCGCCAAGACCTATGGCGAGACGCTGAGGCGGCTGCGCGGCCTCGTGTCCGACAACCCGCAGCAGGTGAGCCGGCTCGACGCACTCGATGCGGCGACCCGTCAATGGATCGGAGACGTCGCCGAGCGCGAGATCGCCCTGATGCGCAACGAGGCGACCCAGGCGCAGGCGCGTCAGATCGAGGCGTCCGGTGCGGGCAAGAGCGCCATGGACGCGGTGCGCAAGGCCGCCGCCGAGATCGCGAGTTCCGAGACCAGCTTGCTGGAAGTCCGTGCCGCCACCGTGAAGGACGCGGCCGCGTCGTCCCGCTTCGCCGTCGGCGCCGGCTTCGTCGCCCTCCTCGTCGTGGCCGGGCTCGGGATCCTGGTGCTGAACGGCTTCGTCTCCCGCCCGGTCCGCCGGATGACCGCGCTGATGGGCCGCCTCGCGGAAGGAGACGCGAGCGTCGAGATCCCCTTCCGCGAGCGCCGCGAGGAGGTCGGGGCCATGGCGAACGCGGTGCAGGTGTTCAAGGACAACCTGATCCGCACCCGCGCCCTGGAAGAGGAGACGGCGCTGGCGCGGGCCGGTGCCGAGGCGCAGCGCAAGGCGGCGATGCGCGAGATGGCCGACAACTTCGAGCGGGCGGTGAGCAGCATCGTCGGTGCGGTGTCCTCCGCCGCCACGGAGCTGCAGGCGACCGCCGAGAGCATGGCCGGCACCGCCGCGCAGACGGCCGACCAATCCTCCGCCGCGGCCGCCGCTGCGGAAGAGGCCGCCACCAATGTCGGCACGGTCGCCGCGGCCGCCGAGGAACTCGGCGCCTCGGTGCAGGAGATCGCCCGGCAGGTCACCGGCTCGACGAGCCTGGCACAGAAGGCCGTGGTCGAGGCCGAGGGCACCGCCCAGCTCGTGCAGGATCTGAGCGCGGCCGCCGCCAAGATCGGCGACGTGGTGGGCCTGATCTCCACCATTGCCGGCCAGACCAACCTGCTGGCGCTCAACGCCACCATCGAGGCGGCCCGCGCCGGCGAGGCGGGGCGCGGCTTCGCGGTGGTCGCCGCCGAGGTCAAGGAACTCGCCAACCAGACGGCGCGGGCGACCGACGAGATCTCGGGTCAGATCGGTCAGGTGCAGTCCATCACCGGTCAGGCGGTCACGGCCATCGCCGACATCGCCACGCGCATCCGCGAGATTGACGGGCTCGCCGGCACCATCGCCGCGGCGGTGGAGGAGCAGGGCGCGGCGACGCAGGAGATCGTGCGCAACGTCTCCGAGGCATCCGCCGGCACCGGCGCGGTGACGGGCAATGTCGCCAGCGTCGCCTCGGCGGCCGAGGAGACCGGCGCGGCGGCGAGCCAAGTGCTGACCTCGGCCTCCGAACTGTCGCGCCAGTCCGAGCATCTCGACGGACAGGTCCGCCACTTCCTCCAGACCATCCGGGCGGCCTGACCACGACCCTGCCGGGTTACCGGGGGATCGATCCGGGCCCGGCGCATCCCCTCTCCCCGCACGCGGGGGGAGGGGGAGCCGGCGATCCCAACACGCCTTCTTCGGATCACGGAACGTCCACGAAAAAGGCCCCGATGCGTCCACCGCATCGGGGCCTTTTGATTTTGCTCGAAGGGGCGAGGGTCAGCCCGTCAGCGCTTCCTTCGAACGCTCGAAGCGCTTGCGCTCGTTCGGATCGAGGTGGATCTTGCGCAGGCGGATCGACTTCGGCGTGACTTCCATCAGCTCGTCGTCCTGAATCCAGGCCAGCGCCTTCTCCAGCGTCATCCGGATCGGCGGCGTCAGGCGCACGGCCTCGTCCTTCGAGGTGGTGCGGATGTTGGTAAGCTTCTTGCCCTTGAGCACGTTCACCTCGAGGTCGTTCTCGCGGTTGTGCTCGCCGACGATCATGCCCTGGTACACCTTGGCGCCGGGCTCGATCATCATCGGGCCGCGGTCCTCGAGGTTCCACATGGCGTAGGCCACGGCCTCACCCTTGTCGTTCGAGATCAGCACGCCGTTGCGGCGGCCGGCGATCTCGCCCTTGTAGGGCTCGTAGGCCTTGAACAGGCGGTTCATGATTGCGGTGCCGCGGGTGTCGGTCATCAGCTCGCCCTGGTAGCCGATGAGGCCGCGGGTCGGCGCGTGGAAGACGAGCCGGAGCCGGTTGCCGCCCGAGGGCCGCATCTCGATCATCTCGGCCTTGCGCTCGGACATCTTCTGCACGACGACGCCCGAGTATTCCTCGTCGACGTCGATCACGACTTCCTCGACCGGCTCCAGGATCTCGCCGGCCTCGTCCTTCTCCAGGACGACGCGTGGCCGGGACACGGCGATCTCGAAGCCCTCGCGGCGCATGGTCTCGATCAGGATCGAGAGCTGCAGCTCGCCGCGGCCGGAGACGTAGAACGAGTCCTTATCGGCGGCTTCCTCGATCTTGAGCGTGACGTTGCCCTCGGCCTCCTTGAACAGGCGGTCGCGGATCATGCGGCTCGTGACCTTGTCGCCCTCGGTGCCGGCCAGCGGCGAGTCGTTGACGATGAAGGACATGGTGACGGTCGGCGGGTCGATCGGCTGGGCCTGGATCGGCTCGTTGACGGCCGGATCACAGAAGGTGTCGGCCACGGTGCCCTTGAGCAGACCGGCGATGGAGACGATGTCGCCGGCCTCGCCGACGTCGATGGGAGCCCGCTCAAGGCCGCGGAAGGCGAGGATCTTCGAGACGCGGCCGGTCTCCACGACCTTGCCGTCCCGCGAGAGCACCTTGATCGATTGGTTCGGCTTCACCGTGCCCGAGGCGATGCGCCCGGTGATGATGCGGCCGAGGAACGGGTTGGCTTCGAGCAGCGTGCCGAGCATCCGGAACGGGCCGTCCTCGACGCGGGCCTGCGGCACGTGCTTGAGCACGAGGTCGAACAGCGGCGCGAGGCCGACATCCGGCGAGGCGTCGGGGGAATCGGCCATCCAGCCGTTGCGGCCGGAGCCGTAGAGGATCGGGAAGTCGAGCTGCTCGTCGGTGGCGTCGAGCGCCGCGAACAGGTCGAACACCTCGTTGACGACCTCGTTGATGCGCGCGTCCGGCCGGTCGACCTTGTTGATGGCCACGATCGGGCGAAGCCCGATCTTGAGCGCCTTGCCGACCACGAACTTGGTCTGCGGCATCGGCCCTTCCGCGGCATCGACGAGCACGATCACGCCGTCGACCATCGAGAGGATGCGCTCGACCTCGCCGCCGAAATCGGCGTGGCCGGGGGTGTCGACGATGTTGACGCGGGTGTCCTGCCAGACGACCGAGGTCGCCTTGGCGAGGATGGTGATGCCGCGCTCCTTCTCGAGGTCGTTCGAGTCCATCGCCCGCTCCTCGACCCGCTGGTTTTCGCGGAAGGTGCCGGACTGCTGGAGCAGCTTGTCGACCAGCGTCGTCTTGCCGTGGTCGACGTGGGCGATGATGGCGATGTTGCGCAGCTTCATCGAGGGTCTCGAAAACGTTCGGAAACGTGGAGCCCGGCCATAAAGCGGCGTGTCGCGGGCCGTGCTTCGACGGTCGTGACGCCAGGGTACGGATTCGGGCGGTATCGCGTCGCAATATAAGGTGTCGCCCGATCCGGCAAGTGCGCACCGCGCCTTGCCTGAGCGGGACAGCCATGTCCGTGCATCGATGCCGGTGCGTCGATCGCGCGGCCTCGGCCCGCTCCGCGCCCGCGCGCCGAAGCCATCCCCTTCGCCCATCACACGGATCTCCGGGGCGGAGGCCCGCGCGTGGTAAGCGGTGACGGACGCCGACGTCACAGGGGAAAAGGATCGGACATGCCGCGCTGGCGATGGTTGATGGCGCAACTGACGCGCCGCCTGTGGGTGCGGGCCAGCTTGATCGGCCTCATGGGCATCCTGACCGCGATCCTCGCCGCCGTCGTGGACAGCCACCTGCCCTTCACGATCCCCGGCACGATCAGCGCCGACGCCCTCGACAGCATCCTCACCGTGATCGCCTCGAGCATGCTGACTGTCACCACCTTCTCGCTGAACGTGATGGTCTCCGCCTACGGATCGGCCACGAGCAACGTCACGCCCCGCGCCACGACGCTGCTGATCGAGGACCGGCTGACCCAGACCGTCCTCTCGACCTTCCTCGGCTCGTTCCTGTTCGGCATCGTCGGCCTCGTCGTGTCGAAGACCGGCGCCTACGGCGAGCAGGGCCGGTCCATCCTGTTCGTGGTGACGATCGCCGTCATCGCCCTGATCGTGATCGCGCTGCTGCGTTGGATCGACCACCTGACCCGCCTCGGCCGCGTCGGGCAGACGACCGACCGGGTCGAGGCGGCGGCCCGCGCGGCGATCCGGGCGCGGCTGCGGGAGCCCTTTCTCGGCGGCGCGCCGCTGCGCGATCCGGGGCGGCAGATCCCGGCCGCGGCCGTTCCCGTGACGACGGAGGCGATCGGCTACGTCCAGCACATCGACATGCCGGCCCTGTCCGCGCTCTGCGAGGCGCGGGATGCGGAGGTCTACGTGGCGGCGGTTCCCGGGACGTTCGTCTACCCGCACACGCCCCTGGCACGGCTGCGGATCAGGGCCGGCGGAGAGGCCGGACGGGCGGAGGCCGAGGAGCTGTGTCGCGCCGTCGGCGCCGTGTTCTCCGTGGGCGGCGAGCGTTCCTTCGATCAGGATCCGCGCTTCGGCCTCGCGGTGATGAGCGAGATCGGCTCACGCGCCCTGTCCCCGGCCACGAACGATCCGGGCACGGCGATCGACGTGCTGGGCCGCTCGACCCGCCTGCTCTGCCTCTGGGCCCGCGGCTGCGACGCGGGCGAGGGCGGCGGTGAGAGCGAGGCCCCGAAATATCCCCGCGTCCACGTCCCGCCCCTCGACACCGCCGACCTCGTCGAGGACGCCTTCATGCTGATGGCGCGCGACGGGGCGGGGCTGATCGAGGTGCAGTTGCGCCTTCAGAAGGGGCTGGCGGCCCTGAGCCGGATGGGAGACGACGCGCTCACGGCGGCGGCCCGGCAACAATCCCGCATGGCCCTGGAGCGGGCCGAGGCCGCACTCGCCCTCGATGCCGACAGGAACCGCCTGCGCGACCTCGTCCGCGCGCTCGATGCCGACGATGCGCCGGTCGAAGCCCCGGGCGGGCGCGCCTGACGGTCGGAGGCGCGGGGCGGGCGCGTTTGCTGTTGAGGAGCCCGCGACCCCGCGCGGAGCGGCCCGCGATCTGCCATAAGCTGTCCGGAATGATCCACCTGCCGCGAATCCGCCCGTGACCGACCGTCCCCCGATCCGCTTCCGCGGCCGCTCCTTCCTGGCGATGGTGCTGGCCCCCGTGCCGCCGGTCGACCAGTGGCTCGCCGAACTCGACGCGCTGAAGCAGCGCGCGCCCGCCTTCTTCTCGGTGCGGGCGATCATCCTCGACGTGACGGGCCTGCGCTTTGAGCGTTCGGACCTCGCCCATCTCTGCGAGGAGCTGAACCGGCGCTCGATCACCATCCTCGGCATCGAGGGGATCGGGCCGACCTCGCTCGGACCGGGCTTCCCGCCGCCGCTGGTGGGCGGCAAGCCGGTCGAGGACATCGCGCCGCCCGAGCCCGGCGCCGCCGCTCCCGCTCCTGCCGAGGCACCCGCGGCCGAGGCCTCTGCGGCCGCCCCGGCGCTGGTGGCGCCCGCGAGCCCGCCCCGGCCGCGCTCCTTCGTCCTCGACGCGCCGGTGCGCTCGGGGCAGGTGATCCAGCATCTCGACGGCGACGTCACCGTGCTCGGCTCGGTGGCCTCCGGCGCGGAGGTGATCGCGGGCGGCTCGATCCACGTCTACGGCGCCCTGCGCGGCCGGGCGATCGCCGGGGCCGTGGGCGACCCCGCCGCGCGCATCCTCGCCCGGAAGTTCGAGCCGGAACTCATTGCCATCGACGGCCTTTACAAGACCGCCGACGACCTCGGCGGCAGCCGCTGGGGCCAGTCGGTCCAGGCGCGGCTCGAAGGCGACGCCATCGTCCTCGTCCCGCTCGACTGACCCGGCGCGCCCCGTACGGATGGGCCTGAGGGTTCGTCCATCACGAGCGCGTGCGCGTGGCGGTCATCCGCCGCTTTCGCAGCCTGGGCGGCGGAAATCCGCCACCTGCGCCGGCCCGCTAGGCTGAGCGAATCCGGAAATATCGTTCCGAAACAGGGTGTTGCGCGACAGCTGGCGCTGCCGGCATGGCTGGCATGCGCTCTGCAAAGAGGAGGGGACCATCCGCACCGGCCGCAGAGCCGGGCCATCCGGGAGACGCCCCCTTGCTCAGACGCCTTCATCTCACGGGCCGCCGTCTCGCGACGCTCGCCGTCGCGACCGCCGCGCTGCTCGCCCCGCTTCCGCTCTCCGCCCAGGAAGTGGTCCGCGTCGGCAACCTCAAGCTCGCCCACTTCGCCGGCGTCTCCTACGTCAAGGAGATCGCCAAGACCTGCGGCATCGCCGTCGATCTCAAGATCTTCGCCAAGGGCCCCGACATCATGCAGGCGATGCTCGCCGGCGAACTCGATGTCGGCGCCACCGCCTCGGAGGCCGCGATCTCGGCCCGCGGCAACGGCGCGCCCGTCACCATCGTCGGCGGCTTCGCCAAGGGCGGCGCCCGCCTGCTCGCGACGCCCGAATCCGGCATCAAGTCGGCGGCCGATCTCAAGGGGAAGAAGGTCGGCGTCACCCGCGGCTCGATCCAGGAGGTGCTGCTCGCGGCCGAGATGGCCAAGCACGGCCTTAAAAGCCGCGACGTCAACCTGATCTATCTCGGCTATCCCGACCTGAACCAGGCACTGCTGCAGAAGCAGGTCGATGCGATCATGCAGACCGAGCCGCAATCGGCCCAGGCCATCGCCCGCGGCTTCGGCGTCGAGGTGATCAAGCCCTACGACACGCCGGTCGGCTCGCCGATCCGCACGCTGGTGATGACCGAGAAGTTCTACGGCGAGAAGAAGCCCGTCGCGACGAAGTTCATGGAGTGCTTCGTCAAAGCGCAGAAGACCTTCATGGACGATCCGAAGGCCGCCGAGACCTTCGTCACCCAGGACGTGTTCAAGGGGCAGGTCACCGCCGCCGAGTTCCAGGAGGCGCTCGCCAACTCGCCCTACACCCTGGAGATGAGCGCCGACCACATCCAGAAGACCACCGACGTCATGGCCGAGCACGGCATCGGCAAGATGTCCAAGCCCGCCAAGGCCGCCGACTGGGTGAAGCTCGACCTGCTGGAGGCCGCCAAGGCTTCCGTCGGCACCAACTGAGGGCGCCGTCATGAACGCCACCCGCCTCAAACCCCTGGCCGAGGGCTTCGCGGTTCCCCTCGCCGTCCTCGTGATCTGGCAGCTCGCCTGCACCGCCGGCCTCGTCAACCCGATGGTGCTGCCCTCGCCCGCCGCCGTGGCCGCGCGCTGGTGGGCCTATCTCGCCCCGCTCGAAGCCTACGACCCGGCGCAGGGCTCGTGGTTCCTCTGGCTGTTCTCCGGCGAGATGCTGCACGACGCGCTGGCCTCGCTCTACCGCGTCGTCGTCGGCTTCCTCGTCGGCGCCGGTCTCGCCCTGCCGCTCGGCCTGTTCATGGGCACGAGCGACGTGATCTACCGCCACATCAATCCGTTGATGCAGGTGCTCCGTCCGATCCCGCCGATCGCCTACATCCCGCTCTCGATCCTGTGGTTCGGGCTCGGCAACGCGCCGGCCGTGTTCCTCATCGCCATCGGCGCCTTCTTCCCGGTGCTGATGAACACCATCGCGGGCGTGCGGCACGTGGACGGGATCTACATCCGCGCCGCCCGCAGCCTGGGCGCCAGCCGGATGACGATCTTCCGCCGGGTCATCCTGCCGGCGGCGACCCCCTACATCCTCTCGGGCGCGCGGATCGGCATCGGCACCGCCTTCATCGTGGTGATCGTGGCCGAGATGATCGCGGTCAACAACGGCCTCGGCTTCCGCATCCTGGAGGCGCGCGAATACTTCTGGTCCGACAAGATCATCGCCGGGATGCTGACCATCGGCGCGCTCGGCCTCATCATCGACATGGGCGTCAGCCGCCTCAACAACCACCTGCTCCGCTGGCACCGCGGCCTGGAATCGTGAGGGTGACCATGTCCGTGCAACCGCATCCCATCGCCGCCGTCACGCAGGACGCCGTGCCTGTCGCCGCCCCGCTCGCCGCCGCGCCTCACATCGTGATCACGGGCGTCGACAAGGTCTTCGCCGTTCCCGGCGGCGAGGTCGTCGCCCTCAAGGACATCGACCTCACCATCAACCGCGGCGAGTTCGTCTGCCTGCTCGGCCCCTCCGGCTGCGGGAAGTCGACCCTGCTCAACGCCATCGCCGGCTTCTCGCACCCGACCCGCGGCGGCATCACCGTGGAGGGCCGCACGGTCGCCGAGCCCGGCCCCGACCGGGGCATGGTGTTCCAGGAATACGCCTTGTTCCCCTGGATGAGCGTGGCGCAGAACATCGCCTTCGGTCTCGAGATCAAGGGCCTGGGCCGCGCCGCGATCGAGGCGCGGGTCGCCGACCTCCTCGAGATGCTCAAGCTCACCGAGTTCCGCGACCGCTTCCCCAAGGACCTGTCCGGCGGCATGCGCCAGCGCGTGGCGATCGCCCGCGTGCTGGCACTGGACAGCCCGGTGATGCTGATGGACGAGCCCTTCGGAGCGCTCGACGCCCTGACCCGCCGCTCGCTCCAAGACGAGTTGCTGCGGATCTGGGCGGCCACCGGCAAGACCATCGTCTTCGTCACCCACTCGATCGAGGAATCGATCTATCTCGCCGACCGCATCGTGGTGCTGACCTACCGCCCCGGCACGATCAAGCGCGACCTGCGGGTCGAGCTGCCGCGCCCGCGCGACAGCGCCTCGGCCGCCTTCAACGCCCTCAAGCGCGACCTTTCGGCCCTGGTCACCGCCGAGCAGCACCGCTTCGAGCAGGTGGAGATGAAGGGGCTGACGACGGATTGACGGCTGCCTGACGGGACCGCCGACGCGATTGGCGGTCCCGTCTCGCGGTGGTTAATCCTGTTCACGCCTTCAGGATGAGGGCGGAGGATGGGATCGACGAAGGTCGATCCACGTCCGATCACCGCTCCCCGAGACGCGCCGGCCCGAACCGGCGAAGCGAACCGCCATGCCCATCCCCCGCGCCACCGCCGCGCGCGCCCTGATCCTCGCGGCCCTCGCGGTCGCGGCCGTCCTGGCCGTGCTCAAGGCCGGGGAGGTGGCGGAGGCGCGGGTGGCGGAGAGCCTCGCGGGCGATGCCCGCCAGCGGGCGGAGATCTATGCGCAGAGCCTGGAGGGCGCCATCGAGCGCTTCGGTTTCCTGCCGGCGGCGGCGGCGCTCGATCCGCGGGTGCGCGGATTGCTGGCTGCGCCCGACGACCCGTCGCAGGTCGCCACCGTCAACGCCTATCTCAAGCGGCTGAGCCGCGACGCGGGGGCCGGCGTCGTCTACCTGCTGATCCCCTCCGGGCTCACCATCGCCGCCTCGAACTGGGACACGCCCCAGACCTATCTCGGCCAGGACTTCTCCTATCGTCCCTACTTCACGGAGGCGCTCGGCGGACGCACCGGGCGCTTCTACGCCATCGGCACGCTGACCGGCGTGCCCGGCTACTTCATCAGCGCGCCGGTCATCATCGACGGCACGGTGCGCGGCGTGGTCGCGACCAAGGTCAGCCTCGATTCCGTCGAGGCGATCTGGCGCGAGGGCACCGACCGGGTGCTCGTGGCGGATGCCAACGGCATCGTCTTCCTCGCCTCCGATCCGGGTCTCAAGTTCCGCGCGACGAAGCCGCTCGATGCCGCCGCCCGTGCGCGGATGGCGAGGTCGCGTCAGTACGGGCGCGACGACTACGCTCCGATCGATCGCGGCCACACGGAGATCGTCGGCGGCGTGCCGCTGGTCAGCCGCTCTGAGGCGGCGCCGCAGACCCGCGCCCTGTTCGAGGAGGCGAGCCTGCCGGCCTATGGCTGGACGCTGCTGCTGTTCGCCGACGCGGGGCCGGTGGCCATCGCCGGGCGCAGCGCCCGGATCGGCGCGATCCTAGTGCTGGGACTGCTCGGCCTGATCGGCCTCTACGGGAGCCAGCACCTGCGCCGCGTGCGCGAGAACCGCGCGGCGCAGCGCGCGCTGGAGGCGGCGGTCGCGGATCGCACCGCCGACCTCAGCGCGGCCAATCTCCGGCTCGCGGGCGAGATCGAGGAGCGGACCCGCGCCGAGGGCGAGCTGCGCGAGGCGCAAGGGGAACTGGTCCAGGCGGCCAAGATGGCGACGCTGGGCCAGATGGCGGCGGGCATCACCCACGAACTGAACCAGCCGCTCGCCGCCCTGCGGGGCTTGGCCGACAACGCGGGCGCTTTCCTGCGGCAGGGGCGGGAGGCGGAGGCCGCCGCCAACCTCACCCGCATCGTCGCTCTGGTGGACCGGCTCGGCAAGATCACGGGGCAGTTGCGCAGCTTCTCCCGCCGCTCGGGGACGGAGCGGGTCGCCGTCGATGTCGGCGTCGCCGTCTCGGAGAGCCTCGCGATCCTGTCCGCCCGCATCCGCGACGCGGGGGCGCGGGTGACGACCGATCTCGATCCGGCGGCGCAGTGGGTGGTGTTCGAGCCGATCCGCCTGTCGCAGGTGCTGGTCAACCTCGTCGGCAACGCCCTTGATGCGGTGAAGGGCCGCCCCGGGGCCGAGGTCGCGGTGCGCGCCTGGGCCGGGGAGGGGCGGGTCGTTCTCAGCGTCGAGGACAACGGGCCGGGCCTCGATCGCGCGGCTCTGGCGCGCCTGTTCGAGCCGTTCTTCACCACCAAGCCGGCGGGGGAGGGGCTCGGCCTCGGCCTGCCGATCTCGCTCGCCATCGCCCGCGAGTTCGGCGCGAGCCTCCAGCCTCGGCCGATGCCCGGCGGCGGGCTCGCCTTCGATCTCGTGATGGACGTGGCCGGGAAGGCGGCTAAGGAGACCGCCGATACGCCCCGGCCGGAGAGGATGCGCCATGTTTCCTGAGGCGGAACTGCCCGAGGCCGAGCCGGTCGTGCCCCCTGCGCGGGTCGTGCTGATCGACGACGAGGCGATGGTCCGGCTTGCCATGGAGCAGGCGCTGCAGCTCGCCGGCCTCGCGGTCGAGGCCTACGAGAGCGCCGAGGCGGCGCTCCCGGCCATCACCCGCGACTTCTCTGGCATCGTCGTCAGCGACGTGCGCCTGCCGGGCCGCGACGGCCTCGCCCTCCTGGCCGAGATCCGCCGCCGCGACCCCGAATTGCCGGTGGTGCTCGTCACCGGCCACGGCGACATCGCCATGGCGGTCGCCGCCATGCGCGAGGGCGCCTACCATTTCATCGAGAAGCCCTTCGTCAACGAGGCCTTCGTCGAGGTGGTCCGCCGCGCCCTGGAGAAGCGGGCGCTGGTGACCGAGAACCGCCGCCTGCGCCACGCCCTCGACCGGGGCGACGCGCCCGGCGGCGCGGTGGAGCGCTGCCTCGTCGGCCAGTCGCCCGCCATGCGGCGGCTGCGGGACGACGTCGCCTCGCTCGCCTCCGCCGCCGCCGACGTGCTGGTGCTCGGCGAGACCGGGGCCGGCAAGGAGCAGGTCGCCCGCGCCCTGCACGAGGGCGGCCGCCGCCGGGACAAGCCGTTCGTCGCGATCAATTGCGGCGCAATCCCCGAGAGCATGTTCGAGAGCGAGATCTTCGGCCACGAGGCCGGCGCCTTCACCGGGGCGGGCAAGCGCCGCATCGGCAAGGTCGAGCACGCGAGCGGCGGCACCCTGTTCCTCGACGAGGTCGAGAGCATGCCGCTGGCGCTACAGGTGAAGCTGCTGCGGGTGCTGCAGGAGCGGCGCGTCGAGCGGCTCGGCTCCAATGCGAGCGTGCCGGTGGACCTGCGGGTGGTCGCCGCCACCAAGGAGGATCTCGACGCGCTCTCCGAGGCCGGGCGCTTCCGCCGCGACCTGTTCTTCCGCCTCAACGTCGTCACCCTGACCCTGCCGCCCCTGCGCGAACGGCGCGAGGACATCCCGCTGCTGTTCGAGCGCTTTCTCGTCCAGGCGGCGGTGAAGTACCAGCGCCCGGTGGTCGAGGTGCCGCCGTCCTTGCGCCGCTCGCTGATGCTCGCCGACTGGCCGGGCAACGTGCGCGAATTGAAGAACGCCGCCGAGCGGGCCGTGCTCGGTTTCCTCAGCCCGGATCTGGCCGGCGGTCCCGAGGCGGCGCCGGGGCTCGACGCCCTGCTCGACCGGGTGGAGCGCCTCGTCATCGAGGACGCGCTGAAGGCCTCCGGTCAGCGCATCGCCGAGGCCGCCCGGGCGCTCGGCCTGCCGCGCAAGACGCTCTCCGACCGCATGCGGCGCCTCGGCCTGAGCGCGGGCGACTGATTTTTTCCCCAAGTCCGGAGACCTTCCGTCCATGACGCATGATGCCGGCTGGCCGCCGCTCATCCTCGCCAATGCCCCGAACGGCGCCACCCGCACCAAGGCCGACCATCCGGCCCTGCCGATCACGGCCGCCGAGATCGCCCGCACCGCTGCCGAGATCGCGGAAGCCGGCGCGGCCCTGATCCACGTCCATGTCCGCGATCGGGCGGGCCGCCACCTCCTCGACGCCGAGGCGTATCGTGCGGTCACCGCCGCGATCCGTGCGGAGGTGGGCGACCGCCTCGTGGTGCAGATCACCTCGGAGGCCGCGGGGCGCTACCAGAGCCCGGAGCAGATGGCGGTGGTGCGGGCGACGCGGCCCGAGGCGGTGTCGCTGGCGCTGCGCGAGATCGTGCCCGATGCGGGCGCGGAAGAGGCGGCGGCGCAATTCTTTGCCTGGGCGCGGGCCGAGCGCGTTCTCCTCCAGATCATTCTCTACACGCCGGACGAAGTCACCCGTTACCGTGCGCTGAAAGCGCGCGGCGTTCTCGGCGCGGGCGAGGATTTCCCGCTCTTCGTGCTCGGCCGCTACACGCCCGGTCAGGTCTCCGTTCCCGCCGACCTGCTGCCCTTCCTCGCGGAGGCCGGGGAGAGCCTGCCGCTCTGGTCGATCTGCGCCTTCGGCCCGCGCGAGAATGCTTGCGCCCTGGCGGCGGCGGCGCTCGGCGGCCATGTGCGCGTCGGCTTCGAGAACAGCCTGCTCGCACCCGACGGAAGCCGGGCCGAGAGCAACGCCGCGCAGATGCGCCGCGCCGCGGACGGGGCCCGCCTGCTCGGTCGGCCGCTCGCCGATGCCGACACCGCGCGGGCGATGATGGCCTGACCGGTTCGGGAGCCTCCGCGGCACCCGACCCGGCCGTCTCCCGGATGTCACGGCCCGAAAGCGGGCATTCCGTGTGCCATTTCTATCAGTCCTGATCCGAGTACGATTGAGTAATAGCTTTTAACCCCGCCCCAGAAAGAAGACGGACGATAATTTTAGTCTGTTGCTTTGGATGAAATATGTAACAAGTCCGCGACTCCATCAATCAATGGGTCGCGGCTTGGCTGTACCCGTCCTTCCTTTCCACCCATGAAGGAGGCGCACGGATCGAGACACGCCGGAGCCGAGGACGGGCGGCTCACGCGGATCAGCAATGGGGAAGCGAGTTGCAGTTTGGACAGAAAGCGCGCCGCCACGCGCAGGTCGCGCTGTGTGCGTGTTTGGCCGGGATGCCGGCTTCGGCCCTGGCCCGTTCCGCCGCGCTCCCGGGCATCACCGTCGGTCTCCCGACGGGCTGGCAGGTCCCGGAGGGTGTCCAGATGAACCTGACGACCAGCTTCGCCGAGCGCGGGACGCTGCCGCGGGACAACCAGGGCAACAACAACCTCGTCGTCTTCCTCTGGGCGACTCCCTGGAAGGTGCTGGGCGGGCAGTTGCGATTGATCCAGTCGTTCCCGTTCAACGCGGTCAGCCCGCAGGAAGGGCCATGGCAGGCGGGCCTCGCCCAGCCGCTGACCACGGCGCAGGTCGCCTGGAAGATCGGTGACAATCTCGGCGTCAGTTACTTCCTCGGCGGCTTCTGGCCGAGCGACACGCTGTTCGCCCTTCGCTCCGCCTCGATCGCCCAGCGCTTCGCGATCAGCTATGTCGGCGACGGCTGGAACCTGACGGCCAACCTCCATTACGGGACGATGCTGGAGGAGAACTCGCCGACCGGCGTGCACTATTCCGATTACATGAACCTCGACCTGACCGCGACCAAGCGGTTCGGCAAGTGGCAGTTCGGCGCCGTCGCCTTCGGCTCGACCGATCTGCCGACGAACCGGCCGGGCTACCGGCCCGTGGGACAGGTCGCGGCAGGGGCACTGGTCGGCTACGCCTTCGAGAAGTTCACGGTCCAGACCTTCGTCACCCGCGACATTGCCCAGCGCAATCTCGGCGGCGAGGAAACCCGCGCGTGGCTGCGCTTCCTCGTGCCGCTCTGGCGCCCGGACAACGATCAGGTTCCGAACCGCGTCACCGTCCGGCGCAACAGCGATGCGGGCCCGCCGGTGGCGGGGCGCTGACCGCGGGGGCGAGCACCGGAAGCCTTCGCCGGCGTGGAGACCGCTTCGGCGCGAGCGGGGTGGGGCGTCAGGGGCGCCCCACCTCCGCATGGCGCGAGCGCAGGCGGAAGCCGAGGATCAGCAGCAGCACGCCGAAGACCACCGCGTAGGCGCCGAGCCACCACGTCAGCACCAGCGCCGACATGCCGGGATTGATCAGCAGCGCGATCCCGAACAGCACCGAGACCACGCCGCCCAGGCCCAGCCACCAGCGCCCGTAATGCAGGTGGAGGCGGAAGGCCGCCGCGATCATCAGCCCGCCCGAGACCAGGGCCCAGGCCGCCACCAGAAGCACGAAGGCCCAGACGGCGGCGGCCGGCACGAGGAAGGCGGCGACGCCGACCACGATGTCGAGCAGGCCTTCGAGGAGCAGGAAGCCCCAGCGATCGTGCCGTTGCGCCGCCCGCACCGCGGCGACGATGCCGAAGATGCCGTCGACCAGCATGTAGGCGGCGAAGAACAGCACCAGCGAAAGCACGAAGGCGCCCGGCGCGACGAAGGCGATGACCCCGAACAGGATGGCGAGGAGGCCGCGCAGGGCGACCAGCCACCAGTTGCGCGCGAGCACGGCGCTCATCGCATCGAGGCGCGCCGGCCCGGTCAGGGGCACCCCGGACGGGGTCGTGGCCCCGGACGCGTCGGACGAACCGGCCATCTCACACTCCTCCGGCGAGATCGGATAAGTTTCGCTCACTCCTTGCCGCAACGCAGCGTGGCGCATCGCGTTCCCGGGATCCGCTGACGCGCCGTGTCGATGCAACCGTCGGAGGTGGAGCTTGGGATGGAACTTCGGTCTCGTTTGTGTCTTTGGCAATCGAGGCGGGTTCACCCGAGGCTCGGCCCTGTTCGGCCGGCTCTCTTTCGGCAATCATTTCCGATGCTTGACGATCAGCGGCAGGCTAAGCCGGCCGACGCGCCTGCGCGCCGGTCAGACGCCGAGACCACGCGGGCTGCCGAGGCGCGCGAGGCCGGCGATGCTCCCGGCGGGTTGCATCCAGACACCGCCCATCCCGGCGCGGACGATGCCCCGGATCGCGACGCCGCCGACGGTGATGACGGGCAGCGGGATCAGGAGCAGGGCGCAGGACGCCCGGGCGTCCTGCGCCGTCATCCCTGGTGGTTCGTTCTCGGCGGTCTCGCCGTGCTGGCCCTCGGTGTGGCCGTCTATTTCTACTGGCTGATCAACCTGCATCCCTACGAGACCACCGACGACGCCTTCGTGGATGCGCGCAGCTTCACGGTCGCACCGAAGGTCGGCGGCTACGTCGTCGCCGTGCCGGTGACCGACAACCAGCATGTCAGGGCCGGCGACACGCTGTTCCAGATCGACCCGCGCGATTATCGCGTCGCCCTCGAACAGGCCGAGGCGCAGGTTCAGGCGGCCCAGGCCTCGATCCGTAACGTCGATGCCCAGATCGAGGCGCAGAAGGCGCAGGTCGAGGCGGCCAAGGCCCAGGTGGAGACGGCGCAGGCGGCGCTGACCTTCGCCGAGGAGGATGCCGACCGCTACCGGAAGCTCGCCGAGCGGGGTGCCGGCACGATCCAGCAGTCGCAATCCTCGACTTCGACCCTGGAACAGCGCCAGGCCTCCCTGGCGAACGCGAAGGCGAACGTGGTCGCCGCCCAGAAGCAGATCGGCTCGCTTCAGGCTCAGCGCGCCAGCGCCGAAGCGCAGCGTGCGCAGGCGGAGGCGCAGCGCGACCAAGCCCGGCTCAACCTCGGCTACACCACCGTGACGGCCGCGCAAGGCGGCCGCGTGGTGCGCCTCACCGGTGCCGTCGGCGAATACGCCCAGGCCGGCCAGAGCCTGTCGATGTTCGTGCCCGACGAGATCTGGGTGACGGCGAACTACAAGGAGACGCAGATCACCGACATGCGGCCGGGCCAGCCCGTCGACATCACGATCGACGCCTACCCGAACCGCCGGATCACCGGCCGGATCGCCTCGGTGCAGCCGGGCTCCGGCACCGCCTTCAGCCTGCTGCCGGCGCAGAACGCCACCGGAAACTACGTGAAGGTGACGCAGCGCATTCCCGTGAAGATCGTGGTCGACAACTGGCCGAGCGATGTCGCGATCGGCCCCGGCATGTCGGTCGTGCCGAGGGCCCACGTCCGGTGAGCGGCTCGGCGGCCCGAACTGCGGGCGGTCAGGCGAAGGCTCCGGGAGGCCACAATCCCTGGATCGTCGCGCTCGTCGTGGCGCTCGCGACCTTCATGGAGGTGCTCGACACCACGATCGCCAACGTCGCGCTGCGCTACATCTCCGGCGCCCTCGCGGTGGGGCCGGATGAATCCGCCTGGGTGGTGACGAGCTATCTCGTGGCCAACGCGATCACGCTGATCGCATCGAGCTTCCTCGCCAAGCGCTACGGCCGCAAGGCCTTCTTCATGTGGAGCGTGGCCCTGTTCACGCTCTCGTCGGTCCTGTGCGGCTTCGCCTGGAGCCTGGAATCGCTGCTGTTCTTCCGGGTGCTCCAGGGGCTCGGCGGCGGCGGCATGGCACCCCTGGCGCAATCGATCCTGGCCGATTCCTTTCCCCCCGGGAAGCGGGGCCAAGCCTTCGCCCTCTACGGGGTCGCCATCGTGGTGGCGCCGGTGATCGGCCCGACGCTGGGCGGCTGGCTCTCCGACAACGCCTCCTGGCACTGGTGCTTCCTGATCAACGGCCCCGTCGGCGTGATCGCGCTGGCGCTGATGTACTGGTTGATCGAGGACAGCGAGGCGGCCAAGCGGGAGCGGCGTGCCCTGCGGGAAAAGGGGATACGCTTCGATCTCGTCGGCTTTCTTCTGGTCGCGACCTTCCTCGGCTCGCTCGAGGTCATCCTCGACGAGGGCCAGCGCAAGGATTGGTTCGGCACATCGACCCTGATGAACGTGTTCGGCGTGCTCACCGTCGTCTCGTTCCTGGCGATGATGCCGTGGCTGCTCACCGCGAAGAACCCGGTCATCGATCTCAGGCTGCTCAAGCGGCGGCAGTTCAGCGCCTGCTTCGTGGTGATGCTCTTCACCGGCGCGGTGCTGATCTCCACCACGCAGTTCATCCCCCAGATCACCCAGGAATATTACGGCTACACCGCCACCTTGTCAGGGCTGGTGCTCGGGCCCGGCGGCATCATGACCGTGGTCTCGATGCTCGTGGTCGGCCGCGTCTCCTCCTTCATCCAGCCGAAATGGCTGATCGCCGCGGGCGGGATCATCGTGGCGTTGGGCCTCTACGACCTGACCCGGCTCTACGGCGACACGACCTTCGGCTTCTTCGCGTGGTCGCGGATCTATATCGGCATCGGCCTGCCGATGATCTTCCTCTCGGTGACCTCGGCCTCCTACGAGGGCCTGCCGAAGGACAAGACCGACCAAGCCTCGGCGCTCATCAACGTGGCGCGCAATGTCGGCGGCTCGATGGGCGTATCGCTCGCCCAGAACGTGCTGGCCTATCGCAGCCAGTTCCACCAGAGCCGGCTCGTGGACACGCTCGATCCCTCGAGCCCGGCCTACCAGCAGACCCTGTCCCAGGCGACGCGCTACTTCCAGCAGCACGGCTTCGCCGGCCCCGACGCGCAGAACCAGGCGGTCGCCTGGATCGGCCAGCAACTCGCGACCCAGGTCGCCTACTGGGCCTATATCGACGTGTTCTGGGTGCTGGCCGTGCTGACCGCCGGCCTCGTGCCGCTGGCGCTCATCCTCAAGACGGTGAAGCTCGGCGGCGGCGCGCCGGCGGCGCATTGAGACGCGGCCCGCGCCGCCTCGACGGTTTCGCCGGGCCCCGCAAAGATGGCAGAAGCGCGGGGTCGGAGCCTCCTCCGGCGGTGCGGAGGGCGCCGGCATGACGGTATCGAACGACGACGAGTTGGCGGGGCTGAAGCGGATCGGACGCATCGTCGCCGAGACGCTGGAGGTCATGGGCCGGGCCATCGAGCCCGGCATGACCACGCGCGACCTCGACGGGGTCGGCCGGGCCTTCCTGGAGGCGGCCGGAGCGCGTTCGGCGCCCGAGACGGTCTACGGCTTTCCCGGGGCGACCTGCATCAGCGTCAACGAGGAGATCGCGCACGGCATCCCGGGCGACCGCCGGATCGGACCGGGTGACTTGGTCAATATCGACGTCTCCGCCGAGAAGGACGGCTACTTCGCCGATACGGGCGCCTCCTTCGCCGTGCCGCCGGTGACGCGCCGGGTCGAGCGGCTGTGCAAGGACGGGCGCCGGGCGATGTGGGCCGGCCTGCGTCAGGTCGGCGCCGGCAAGCCGCTCTCGGGCATCGGCCGGGCCGTGGGCACCTTCGCCGGCAAGAACGGCTACACCCTCGTGCGCAACCTCGCGAGCCACGGCGTCGGCCTGTCGCTGCACGAGGAGCCCACCGAGATCGCGACCTGGCCCGACCCGTCCGAGCGCCGGATCATGACGGAGGGGATGGTGCTGACGGTGGAGCCGTTCCTGTCGCTCGGTGCCGACTTCGCCGAGGACGGCGGTGACCCCTGGACCCTCTACAGCCGGCCGCGCGCCCTCACGGTGCAATACGAGCACACCGTCGTCGCCACGCGCAACGGGCCGCTGATCCTGACCATGGCGGGGGCGTAGCGGGCTTGTCCGTCAGCCGGCGTTGGCGTCGAGCCAGCGCTCGGCGCCGGAGAGGTCGAAGCCGTGGCGGGCGCCGTAGGCCGCCACCTCATTCCGCGCCATGCGTCCGGCGAGCACCTCGCCGATCGCCCAGAGCGTCAGCGAGCGCGTGCCGCTGCGGCAATGGGCGACGACCGGACCCGGCGCCGCCTCGACCGCCGCGTGGAAGCGTTCCACCGCCGCGCGGGTGATCGTCGGGCCGGTCACCGGCAGGTCGAGGTAGTGCAGGCCCGCCGCCTCCGCCGCCGCGCGCTCGGCCGCCGAACCGGGCTGGCCCGGCTCCTCGCCGTCGGGACGGTTGTTGATGAGGAGGCTCACGCCCTCATCCGCCAGCGCCGCGATCTCCGCCGGGCTCGGCTGCCCGGCCACGGAAAGCTTGGAATCGATCGTCGTCCGTTTCATGCCGCGCATCCGTGCTGCCGCCCGTGCCCAGGGGTAGCCCGCAGCCTTCCCCGCAACAAGACGCGCACGGGAATCGCGTCGGCGCACGTGACGCGGCCAGCGGTGGGAGCCGGGTAGCCTTCCACCCGTTTTCCCGCCGGGGCTGGGGCAGGACGGGGAGATACGGCGTGGTGGGGCGGCGCTCTCGTCGCTGGCGGGACGAGGATCCGGAGACGCACGGACCAAAGCCGGCGACGGTTCCCGTCTGCCCGCTCTGCGAGCGGCCGATCCCGCGCCACGCGCGCCAGAGCCTGCATCACCTCACGCCGAAGCTGAAGGGCGGCGCCCACGGAGCGACGGTGCGGCTCCATCAGATCTGTCACTCGGCGATCCATGCCCGCTACAGCGAGGCCGAGATCGCTCGCCGCCTGGCCGAGGTCGAGGCCCTGCGTGCCGATCCCGAGATCGCCCGCTTCCTCGAATGGGTGCGGGGCAAGCCCGACGATTTCCACGCCCCCACCCGCCTGACCCGCGCGCGGCGGGGCGACCGGTCATCCCACTGATCGGCCTGGAAGCGGACGAGCGCCGATCCAGATCCGGGTGATCTCTTCGCGAAGGGCGGATGCGGGCCCTACTCGAGTGCTCCCGCCAGCCGATGGGTTCGATCGAGCAAACATCGCATCAATCTTGAAGCTGCGTCGTAAGAAGCCGTTCGATGAGAGCGATCAGCGCGTCCCGCTGTGGGGTTTCTTCCTCACGGCGCATGAACAGAAAGACGCATTCCTCGATCGACGTCTGACCGTCATCTCCGCCGCTTCGGCGCACGATGGGTTTGCCCTGCGCATCGAGTGTCAAGATCCAGCGCGTTCCAGCCGGATCGACATGCAGGTGGTAACAATCTTTTGAGTTGCGGAATGCGGCAACTGGAACGCCGAGCACATCCGCGAGTTCACGCAAGCGATTCGATTTCGTCACAGGAACGGACCTGTCCTGATTCCGGGGAGGGTATACGCTCATGGCCCTCGACTGTCCGTGCTCTCAGGTAACGTCATCCGAAAAATGATGCAGGTTTCTTCATTGGTCACTATCTTGGATTAACGTGCGAAGGGTGTCGCGGTATGCCATTTGATACACGTCGATATTGGATGGGATCATTACCTGACGCTCTTATTGCCTCCCAAGTTGGAATTTGGGAAACAGACCTCGGCAATGATCGAACCGTTGCCGACGCCGTCACGGCCGCGTTGTTCAATCTCGATTCGATGCAGGCCGCGCTCGGATTGCCCCTGGCGGCTTATGTCGAGGCGATCCTGCCGGCCGACCGGGAGGCGTTTTTTACCAGCCTCGATCGCGTCAGCGAGCATGGCGGCGTGTTCGTGGGTGAATACCGCGTCAGCTCGGGTGCGAGAGGGGTGCAGTGGGTCCTCGCCCGGGGCCATTTCGAGCGCGATGAGCAGACGGGAGGAGTCGTCGGGCGCGGCATCGTCGTCAACACGACCGAAAGCAAGCCCAACTGGCCGGTCGAGGATCGCACGTTCTTCGCCCTGCACAAGAACGAACCGCCGCTCGAGCGTCTCGCAACCTACGCGCTTCAGGCACGGCGCGCGGTCGACGACGTGGGTGAGCACGAGAGGTCCGCGCTGCGGCTGGCGGTCGATTCTCTGCTTTGGGCCGTCGGGCGCGCCATCGCCAGACAGAACCATTTCTGAGGATTGGTTCACCGCTAGCGAACCCTGTCCGCGCGGGGGGCGAAGATTTCTCTTTGAAGACTTTCCTTTGCGGCATGGAACGAAGGAGCGGCCTTGAGCTGATCCCAAAGCCATTCCCGTATGGATCGGTTCCCGGCCTCGAGCCGGAACGTCCGCCGAGAGTGTCGGCGCTATCCCTTCGAAAAATCCGCCGCGAGCCGGCAGCCGCCGCCAAGGATCTCGACGAGCCTTGGCAAGGCCCTTGGCGGGACATTAACCGCGCAGTGAGATCGCCGCGTGGCGCTGGGCCGCCCTTAACCCTCGGATGCGACGCTCGAGGCTCGATCCTCTCCGCACGAGGTCCATCCCCATGGACGCAGCGCCCAGTGTGGCCACCCGGCCGATCCGTCCGCTTCCCGAGGAAGCCGCCCGGCTCGCCTGGGTCGATGTCGCCAAGGGCCTGTGCATCATCCTCGTCGTGATGATGCATTCGACGCTGGGCACCGGCGAGGCCCTGGGCGGCGAGGGCGTCCTGCACGATGTCGTGGAATTCGCCAGACCGTTCCGGATCCCCGACTTCTTCCTGCTCTCGGGCCTCTTCCTCGGACGGGTGATCGACCGCGACTGGCGCCTGTTCGCCGACCGGCGCGTGGTCCACTTCGCCTATTTCTACGCCCTGTGGGTGGTGATCCAGTCGCTGTTCAAGGCCGGCGCGATCGTGGCCGGGGCGGAGGGGCCGGCGGACAAGCTCGCCGCCTTCGGCCTGCACCTCGCCGAGGCGCTCGTCGTGCCCTACTCGACTCTGTGGTTCGTCTACCTGCTGGCGGTCTTCTCGGTGGTGACGAAGCTGCTCCACCGCCGGGTGCCGCCGGCCGTGCTGCTCGTCGCGGCGGCGGTGCTGCAGATCCTGCCCACGAGCGGCTTGCCCGAACTCCTCGACGAGTTCTGCGAGCGCTACGTCTATTTCCTCGGCGGCACCCTCTTCGCCGAGGCGATCTTCCGTTTCGCCGACGGGGTGCGCGCGCGGGCGGGTCTGGCACTCGCCGGCCTTGCCCTGTGGGCGGTGCTGGAAGCCGTGTTTGTGTTCACGCCGACGGGGATCGAAGCGGCGCCGACGCTCGCGCGCCTGCCGGTGGTAAGCCTCGCGCTCGGCACCGTCGGGGCGCTCGCCATCGTCGCCTTCGCCAGCCTGATGACTCGGGCGGGCGGGCCCGTCACCGCGGCCCTGCGCGCCTGCGGCGAGCGCTCGATCGTAATCTATCTCGGCTTCTTCCTGCCGATGGCGCTGACCCGCACCGTGATCGTCAAGTTCAACGAGGCCCGGCCCGATCTCGCCCTCGATGTCGGTCTCGCGAGCCTGATCGTCACCGCGGCGGCGGTTCTCGTCCCGCTCGGCTTCGAGCGGCTGGTGCGCGGCACGCGCCTCGACTTTCTGTTCCGGCGCCCGGCCGCCTTCCACATCGCGCCCGCGCCGGCCTCTCCGGCGCGCCTGCGGCCGGCCGCAGCCCCGCGCGAGGCGTGAATCGAAGGGCCCTGCCGGAACCATCCCACCCCGCCCGCCGGTTTCGTTGCCATTGGCCCGCGTCTGCGTGCGGGCGCGATCGGGAGAAGCGGGGCATGGTGCAGGAAGCGTCCGACGAGGGGCACGCGGTCAGCGGCGATCCCGCCCAAGTGATTCTCGACGCGCCGCGCGACCGCGCCTACTGGGCGCGGCGGTTCGAGGTTCCCGCCGAGCAGGTGCAGGCGGCGGTCGAGGCGGTCGGCTCCGATGCCGCCCGGGTCGCCGCCCATCTCGGCAAGCCCTGGCCCTACGAGAAGAGCGGCATCGTCTGAGACGGCCGGGCTCGCGCGGCGCCGCTCAGCCCTGCGGCGAAGGCTCGGCGGAGTGCGCCGCGAGATGGTCGAGGAGCTGGCGCTCGTAGGCGATCAGCTCGCGCCCGCGCTTGATCGCGCGGTGATACTGGTGCGCCGAGAGCTCATCCTGGATCGCGAGGATGTAGGGCCCCATGCTCGGCGAGGCCTTCATGATCTCGGTCGCTTGGCGCACGAACAGATCCTCGGCCTCCGGCGGGTTGTCGGCGAGATAGATGAACTGGAGCGTGACGCAGAGCCGCTTGGCGGCGGTGTCGGCTTCGGACTCGGTGAGGATCTCGCTCTCGCGCAGGAACTTGCACTGGTTCTCGATCACGAAGGTCGAGCGGCGATCGCCGTTGCGGATCAAGGCGCCATTGATGATCAGCCGCTCCTGCGGCTTCAGTTCGATGCGCAGTGCCATGATGAACAAATCCTTGGAGGGGCGAAACGAAGCAAAAGTCGTGAGCTTCTCTTAACCATGATCGCAGGGCCTTGCGCGATGCTTGGGCTCGACAGGCAAAAGCGGCGGAATCGGACGATCGGATTAAGCTCTCGGCAAGGCGCAGGATGGAGGGTCCGGGTGTCGCCAAAAGGGCGGCATCAAGACCCACAAGGATCGCCCCCATGTCTTCCGGCATCACGCTTTCGGCCGCCACGCGTCAGAACCTGCTCTCGCTGCAGGACACCTCGGCCCTGACCGCCACCACCCAGAACCGCCTCGCCACCGGCCTCAAGGTTTCCTCCGCCCTCGACAACCCCGTCAACTTCTTCACCGCGCAGAACCTGTCGAACCGCTCGACCGATCTCGGCGGCCTGCTCGACGGCATCTCGAACGGCATCCAGGCGATCCAGGCGGCCAACCAGGGCATCACCTCGATCCAGAAGCTGATCGACTCGGCCAAGTCCACCGCCAACCAGGCGCTGTCGACCCAGATCACCACCACGGGCACGGCGACCAGCGATTTTACCGCCTCCAGCAGCAGCGCCACCACCGTCAACTTCTACGTCAATGGCACGGCCAAGACTGCGAGCATCGGCGGTACCGTCACTGCTGCGACGATCGACGCCGCCATCACTGAGCTCAACACGCAGGCCGGCTCGACGATGTTCTCGAAGGACACGACCGGCAAGAAGATCGTGCTGAACGCCAGCGCTGCCGTGGAGTTCAAGACTTCGGCCGATCAGACCGCGCTGGGCTTTGCCGCCGGCTCGACCTCGACAGCGAACAAGTACGGTTCCAGCAACGATACCATCAGCGCCGGCACGGACCTGACCGTTTCGGGTGTCGAAGCCCGCAAGAAGCTGGCCGAGCAGTACAACAGCCTGCTGACCCAGATCACGCAGCTCGCCAAGGATTCGAGCTTCAACGGCACCAACCTGATCAGCAACGGCGACGCCTCGAACAAGCTGCACATCGCCTTCAACGAGAAGGACAGCTCGAACCTCGACGTGCAGGGCCAGGACCTGACCTCCGATGGTCTTGACCTCGACGCAATCACTGGCAATTCGGGTGCGACCGCGGACGGCAAGGGCAACTTCCTGCTCGACGCCGACATCAAGGGCACGCTGACCAAGCTGTCGTCCGGTTCGGACACCCTGCGCACGGCGAGCTCGACCTTCGGCTCGAACCTCTCCGTCGTGCAGAACCGTCAGACCTTCTCGAAGAACCTGATCAACGTGCTCGATACCGGCGCGGCAAACCTAACCAACGCCGATCTCAACCTCGAGGCGGCCAACTCCCAGGCGCTCTCGACCCGTCAGTCGCTCGGCATCTCGGCGCTGTCGCTCGCGAACCAAGCGCAGCAGAGCATCCTGCAGCTCCTGCGCTGATCCCGTCGCCTGAGACGTCAAACATTGGTGAATGAGACGGCTGGGACCTTGTCCCGGCCGCTCTCTCGTTGGAAAATCGAAGAATCTGCGCTCAGGAAGGGATCGTTAACGCTACGGCAACCGAATGCGTGGTGAATTAACCCTAATGCCGGGTCGGTATCGATCTGAACGGGGTTGTTACCCATGTCTTCCAGCGTCACGCTCTCCGCCGCCACGCGCCAGAACCTGCTCTCGCTGCAGGACACTTCGGCGCTGACCGCCACCACCCAGAACCGTCTGGCGACGGGCCTGAAGGTCTCGTCGGCCCTCGACAACCCCGTCAACTTCTTCACCGCGCAGTCCTTCAACAGCCGCTCGGGCGACCTCGGCTCGCTGCTCGACTCGATCTCCAACGGCATCCAGACGATCCAGGCGGCCAACCAGGGCATCACCTCGATCCAGAAGCTGATCGACTCGGCGAAGTCCACCGCCAACCAGGCGCTGTCGACGCAGATCACGACGACCGGCACCGCGGCCAACGACTTCACCGCCGCGACCAACGCCACCGTCACCTTCTACGTCAACGGCACGAGCAAGACCGCGACCATCGCCACCGGCGATACGATCGACACGGCGATCACGGCGCTGAACACGCAGGCCGGCTCGACGATGTTCTCCAAGGACACGACCGGCAAGAAGATCGTGCTGAACGCCAGCGCGGCGATCGAGTTCGCATCGACGGCCGGTCAGACGGCTCTCGGCTTCACCGCCGGGACCGGGACCGACACGGCCAACAAGTACGGCACCGGCAACACGGCCGCGAGCAACAGCGCCAACCTGACCATCTCGGGCGTGGAGACCCGCAACAAGCTGGCCGAGCAGTACAACAGCCTGCTGATCCAGATCACGCAGCTCGCCAAGGATTCGAGCTTCAACGGCGTGAACCTGATCAGCAACGGCGATCCCTCGAACAAGCTGCACATCGCCTTCAACGAACGCGACACCGCCAACCTCGACGTGCAGGGGCAGGATCTGACGGCCGACGGCCTCGATCTCGATCCCATCACCGGCAATTCCGGTTCGACGGTGAACGGCCAGGGCAACTTCCTGCTCGACGCCGACATCAAGGGCACGCTGACCAGCCTGACCGGCGCCTCGGACACCCTGCGCACGGCAAGCTCGACCTTCGGTTCGAACCTCTCCGTGGTGCAGAACCGCCAGGACTTCACCAAGCGGCTCGTCAACATCCTCGATACCGGCGCGTCGAACCTGACCAACGCCGACCTCAACGAGGAGGCGGCCAATTCCCAGGCGCTGTCGACGCGCCAGTCGCTCGGCATCTCGGCGCTGTCGCTCGCCAACCAGGCGCAGCAGGGCATCCTCCAGCTCCTGCGCTGATCGGCGTCGATCCTCGCGGGGCGGGTGGATTTCGGGGGCGATCGCGCGAAGCGGTCGCCCCTTTCTCGTGAGATGTCCCTCCATCGACACCCGACGGCGGCGCAATCCCGCCCGGTGGCGTTCAGGCAAGCGCGTCCATAAATCAGCCGCGTTGTGCGCCGCTTGATCGGCGCCGACACGCTGTCCGTCGCGTGCCGGCCCGGGGTCCCTACACGTTCGATGAACGCCATCCTGATCAAGCTGTTCGCGACCGCGCTGACCCTGTCCCAGGTCACGACGCGGCCCGACGCGGTGCGGACCCAGTTCGATCCCGCCAAGGACGGCGCGGAGGTCGTGGCGATCCTGCGCGACGGCTGCGCCCACATGCGCAAGTCCTTCGACATCGAGGACATCAATCTCGACGAGCTGATCTCCACCGCGATGGAGGATCCGAGTGCGGTGGCCGGCGATAACGCGCCCAAGATCCTGCACGGGCTCGATCTCACCGAGCTGAACACGAGCTACAAGCAGTTCTGCAAGGGCGAGAACCCGGCCAATTCGCCCTTCGAGGCGGGAGCGGTGATCGCCTTCTACAACAACGCCGTGAAGGATCTGCCCTCGGCCGAGGCCCTGCGCGACATCAAGCTGCCCAGCGCCAGCGTGATCCTCGATGCGGCGGGCAAGCCCTATTCCGAGACCTTCGAGACGCATGGGCGCCGCCTCGTCGTGCCGATCAGCGGCGTACCCGACCTCGTGCAGAAGGCTTTCGTCGCGGCCGAGGACAAGCGCTTCTACCAGCATCACGGGATCGACGAGCGCGGGGTGATCCGCGCCTTCGTCGGCAATCTCGCCTCGCCGGGGCGCCCGGCCGGCGGCTCGACGATCACGCAGCAGGTGGTGAAGAACCTGTCGGTGGGCGACGACGTCACTTACGAGCGCAAGATCCGCGAGATGATCGTGGCCTCGCGGCTGGAGCGCCTCCAGACCAAGCCGCAGATTTTGGGGCTCTACCTCAACGGGATCTATCTCGGCCGCGGCGCCTACGGCATCGAGATGGCCGCGCGGAGCTGGTTCGGGAAGTCGGTGGGCGCGCTGACGCTGCCCGAGGCCGCCCTGCTCGCCGGCCTGCCGAAGGGGCCGAACTACTACAGCCCCGACAAGTACCCCGAGCGGGCGCGGGAACGGCGCGCCTACGTGCTCAGCCGGATGAAGGAAGAGGGCACCATCACCGAGGCGGAGATGAATACGGCGATGGCCGCGGATCTCGGCATCAAGCCGCCGGACGCCGCGCGCCAGGATTCCGGCTTCTACCTCGTCGATCATCTCGCCCGCGAGGCGCGAACCTTCGCCGGGCTCGAATCGCTCACCAACGCCTCATACACGCTGCGCGCCACGGTGAATGCGGGCCTGCAGAGCGCGCTGGAGGGCGCGCTGCAGGAGGGCCTCGCCACCTACGAGCGCGGCACCGGCCGCGCCCGCTACGAGGGGCCGGAGCTGAATCTGTCCGAAGCGATCAAGCGGATCGAGGCCGCCGCCCCCGTGCCGGAACCCGCCGCCGAGCCGGCACCCGCGCCCGAGGCGCAGAAGGGGAGCCGGAAGGCGGCCGCGGCGAAGGCGCCGGCCAAGTCGGCGGTGCAGCCCGCAAGACAGCCCACAAGGCAGCCCTCTTGGCAGCGCGCGCTGATCTCCGCCCGGCCGCCTCTCTACGACGTGCGCTGGCCGCTCGCCGTCGTGCTCCAGACCGGCAAGAACGGCACCCGGGTCGGCCTGCCCGACGGCCGCATCGCGAGCCTGGAGCCCGGCCCGGCGCGCGGAAAGCTTCAGCTCTACGACGCCGTGCGGGTGCGCCTGCGCGAGGGCAAGGGCAGCCCCCGCGCCGACCTGCGGGTGCGCCCCACGGTGCAGGGTGCGGCCATCGTGCTGGAGAACCGCACGGGCAAGATCCTGGCGATGAGCGGGGGCTTCTCCTATCCCCTGAGCCAGCTCAACCGGGTGACGCAGACCGTGCGCCAGCCGGGCTCGACCCTGAAGCCGCTGACCTATCTCGCCGCGCTGAACGCCGGGCTTCAGCCCAACACCCTGGTGATGGACGCACCCGTAACCCTGCCGCCCATCGGCGGGGTCGGCGATTCCTGGTCGCCCAAGAACTACGACGGCGGCGGCTCGGGGGCGACGACGATCCGGCGCGGGCTCGAATTCTCCAAGAACCTCGTCACCGCCCGCCTGCTCCAGGGCGGCATCGCTCAAAAGGCGCCCGACAGCCTGCAGCGGGTCTGCGACATCGCGCTGGAGGCCCAGCTCTACGCCGAGTGCGAGCGCTACTATCCCTTCGTGCTCGGCGCCCAGCCGGTGCGGATGATCGATCTGGCGAGCTTCTACGCCGCCATCGCCAACGAGGGGGCACGCCCGAGCGCCTACGCCCTGGAGGCGGTCGAGCGCGACGGCCGGCCGGTCTACAGCCATCCCGGCAAGGCGCCGGTGCGGATCGGCTCGGCCGACCGGGTCGCCTTCTACCAGCTCAAGACCATGCTCCAGGGCGTGACCCAGCACGGCACCGCCGCGGCGCTCTCCGGCATCTCTCCCTACGTCGCCGGCAAGACCGGTACGTCGGAGAACGAGAACGACGCGTGGTTCGCCGGCTTCTCCAACGAGATCACCGTCGTCGTCTGGGCCGGCTACGACAACGCCGACGGCGTGCGCCGCACCCTCGGCCGCGGCCAGACCGGCGGCCACGTCTCGGTGCCGATTGCGCGGGCGATCTTCCAGGCGGCCTGGGCCAACGGCGTGGCGCGCACGCCGCTGGCGCCGCCCTCGCCCGAGGCGAAGGCGCTCATCGCCGACCTGCCGATCGAGCCGCGGAGCGGCCAGCGCGTGGCCGGCGGCGGCGTCATCGAGCATTTCCGCCTCAAGGGGGGGCAGGTCGCCGACACCCAATACGCGCTGGTGCCGCGCGACACGCTCTACGCCATGCGGCCCGATGCCGAGGACGGCGATTACGGCAATGCCGAGGACGGAGCGGATGTCGCGGGCGACCTCTTCGGCAACCTGCCGGGTGGGCGCCGGCCCACCGAAGACCCCTTCGCGCAGCGGCGCAGTGCCGAGACGGACGACCCCTGGGGCCTGCGCCGCGACCGCAGGGAGGAGCCGCAGGCTTGGCCCGGCCGCGACCGCTACGGGCAGGTCAATCCGGTGCCGTTCGGCTCGCCCTTCGACGATGACGGCGGCGCCCGCGCCCGCCAGCGCCGCCGCGATCCCGACTACCTGTTCGGCGACGATCCCGGCTACTGACGCCGCCCTCTTCGACACCGTCTCACCGTCTCTCCCGCCTCATCGTCTCTCCCGAGGTCCGCTTTGCCCAGGCAGTTTCCGGCCGCCCTCCTCGTCGCGCTCGCGCTGGCCGTGCCGGCCCGCGCGCAGGAAGCGGCCAAAGATCTCCCGAAACCCGCCGCCCTGGTCTCCGACCGGGTCAAGGACGTGCCGGCCCTCCAGCCCGCCGATGCCGCGACCCTCAAGCCCGGCACGGTGCTGTTCAGCGACCATCGCGAGGCCGCCTCGACCAACCCGGAGAGCGGCCTGATCGCCTTCGAGGCGTGGCGCAAGGCCCGGCCGCAGGAGGCCGCGGCGCTGAGTCCCTGGCCGGGCTACACCGAGCCCGACTACACCCAGACGGTGAACGGCGTCGCCAAGCAGCGCCACGAGGCCCTGAAGGTCTACGTCGCGGAAGGCCGCTTCGTCGTTGCCAAGCCGCCTTCCGCCATCGATCTCGCGGCCTTCGCCAATCTCGACTTCCTGGCCAAGATGGACCCGGTGATCCGCCACAAGCGGCTGGAGCCGGCCGAGGCGACACCGACCAAGGATCCGGCCGCCGCCTTCGCGAAGCGCCCCGATCGGCCCTGGTGCGGCGCGGGCGGCGTCTGCATCGAGTCACGCTACGATCTCGAAGGCAAGCTGCCGCTCGGCGTCAAGCTCGCCAACAAGCTCGAACTCGGCACCTCGAAGAAGGTCGCCGAGTTCGTCTCGTTCCAGAGCGAGTTGCGGGTGCTGCCGCCGGCCGAGGCCGCGGGCCTCGCCGCGCTCACGAAGATCGACACCCCCGTCGCCGGCGGGCTCGAACAGACGATCTTCTGGGTCAACCAGATCCTGCGCTTCGGCAAGTTCCTGGCGGTGATGCAGCCGGCGCCCGACGATCCGAACCGGACCGTGGTGACGACCTACATGGCGCTCGCCATCAAGGCCGACGTGCTGGAGCGCAAGCAGGAATATGCCCGCGTGCCGGTGCTCAAGAACCTGCTGCCAGTGCAGGTCCTGATGGGCAATTCCTCGTTCAACACCGGCACCTCGATCAGCGCCGGCGTGCCGACCTACGCCCGCAACCGCATCGTCGCCTTCGCCGACGCCCTGGCGAAGCGCTGAACCCGCCATCGGCGTCGCCCGCTTCTCACAAGGCTGTGAGCAAAGGGGGGGCTGTCTCCGGAAGGCCACAGACAGGGCGTGGTATATTGCATATTCTACTGCGACTCGTTCCTGAGACCGCGAGTCACCTCAGCCGGCGCGCCCTAAAGGCGCGCCGCTTTTTCTTAGAGCGCATTCCGACGAAGTGGTTGCCGGTTCGTCGAAAGAATGCGCGACTGAACAATGACCGAGAGCCCTCACGGGCTCCCCGGCCCCTTGGCGAGGCCGGCCAGCGTGAACAGGTCCACCGAGAGCTTGGCGCCGACGACGAAGGCGTCGGGGATGTTCTTCGGGTAGAACGGAAATCGGGTCTGGTCGGGGTTGACGATGTATTGCAGGTTCGGCGTCAGCCGGATCGCGGGCGAGACCTGGATGCCGTAATTCAGCTCCATCATGATCTGCTGCCTCGGGATGGCGCGGAACAGGCCGAGCGAGGCCTGCGCCGCCTCGATGTTGCCGAGCGCCAGCGGGCTGAAGGCCTGCGTGTTGATGACGAAGCCCACCGTGTCGTAGGGGCGGCCGGCGAAGGTGCCGGTCTGGAGCGCGCCGATCTCGAGGAAGTAATCCTCGACCAGCCGGCCCCCGGTGCCCGCCATGGCGACCCCGAACAGGGTCAGGCCCTGGATGCCCTTCGGGTCCGGGCGCCAGACCATCTGGTCGAAGCGGGCATAGACGCCCGAGCGCCCGAACCGCGTGGCCGGCGACAGGCCGGTGAGCACCCGACGCCCGCCCGCCGCATCGAGCACGGGGTCCGTGTAGTCGGAGCGGTCGATCCAGCCGCCGATGCCGTAGTTGCGGGGCAGTTCGTCGTTGGCAAACGTCGTCGAGTAGCCGAGTTCGAACGGCACGATCGCGCCCGTCGCACCCTTGGTCGAGAAGTCGAGGCCGTTGTCGCCGGGCTGCTGGTGCAGCGGGTTCACCTCGTAGGCGCCGACATGGAAGAACACCCGATCGGTCAGCCATGCCTTGGCGTGGCCGCCCCAGCTCGCCACCGGCCAGAAGGTGAAGTTCGAGGTCTTGAAGACGAAGGTCGGGTTGCCGCAGGCGGAGTTCGTCTGGAAGTTGCAGTAGATCGGCGAGTTGAGGAAGTTGATGTTGGCCACCAAGCGTCCGACCTCGATGTCGAGGCGGTTGTCGAACAGCTTCTGCTGATAGGAGAGCAGCGTCAGCCGCGTGGTCTGGCCGCCGCCGAAAATCTCCTGCACGCTCGTGTTGTTGCCGATGCGGTCGTCGGCGAGGTTGCGGCCGTGGCGATTCGTGACCGCGACGTGGAACGAGCCGCCCTCGATCCCGGCGAGCCGCTGCAGGTCGCCGTCGATGCCGAAGAAGAGCTGCCCGGCGTAAGCCGAGCCCTGGCGGATGCCGCCGATCGGGTTGGCCGCCGCCTGTCCCGTATAGTTCAGGAGGAGCGAGAGGCCGTTGCCGAGATCGAACGTTCCCGGCGACAGGGCGGGGGGCGTCGCGGTCTGGCCGAGCACGTCGGCGGCCGCCGCGGCGCTGCCGTCATTGCCGAAAGGGCGGGGACGCGGCGCCCGCCGCGCGACCCGGCGCAGGGCCGGGCGCCGGACGAGGGCGGGGGCGCCGTTCGCCACCTGCGCGAGGCCCGGCGGCGCGGGCGCGTCCTGCGCTTCGGCCGATGTCGCGCCGATCCCGAGTGCGGTGCAGAGGCCGAGCGCGGCCCATGCTGCCTTCCCAGCGTTCATGTCGTCCCCCCTCCGATGATGGCCCGGTTCTGTTGTGTGACACCCGTTTCGGGACGCAGCTCGGGCAATATCTTACTTTAAGTTGCAATTTCGAGCGGCCAACGGATGCGTCCGCTGCCCGCGGGGCGGCGGCGCCGGTTGGTCCGGCGCCGTCCGTCCGCTCAGGCGGCCCGCTTCTTGAGGAGGCCGACCAGAAGTCCCGTCACGAGGGTGCCGGCGGCGAGCGCGATCAGGGCACCCGTCACGTTGGTGACGGCGTTCGGGATCGGCAGCACGAACAGGCCGCCATGGGGCACCTTGAGGGTCACGCCCGAGGTCAGGGCGATGGCACCCGCGACGGCCGAGCCCGCGACCATGGAGGGGATCACCCGCAGCGGGTCGGCGGCGGCGAAGGGGATCGCGCCCTCGGTGATGAAGGCCGCCCCGAGCACGGCCGCGGCGCCGCCGGCCTCGCGTTCCGGCGCGGTGAAGCGGGACGGGAACAGGCGGGTGGCGAGCGCGATGCCGAGCGGGGGCGTCATGCCGCCGAGCATCACCGCCGCCATCGGCGCATCGACGCCCGAGGAGAGCAGTGCGGCGGCGGAGGCGTAGGCCGCCTTGTTGATCGGCCCGCCCATATCGACCGCCATCATCCCGCCGAGCACGAGGCCGAGCACGAGGGCGCTCGCCCCCTGCATGTCCTTGAGCCACTCTGTGAGCGCGGCGAGCACGGCGGCCACGGGCACGCCGACGACGTAGACCATCAGCAGGCCGGTGACCGTGGTGGCGAGAAGCGGCAGGATCAGGACGGGCTTCAGGCCCTCCAGATTCTTGTGCAGGCGGATGTGCCGGGCGAGGAAGCGCGTGGTGTAGCCGGCGATGAAGCCCGCCGCGATGCCGCCGAGAAAACCCGCCTGGAGGTTCGCCGCCAGCATGCCGCCGATCATGCCGGGCGCGATGCCGGGCCGGTCGGCGATGGAATAGGCGATGTAGCCGGCGAGCGCCGGCACGATCAGGGCGAAGGCCGCCTTGGCACCGATCTCACCCAGCGCGTAGCCCAGCGTGCCGGCATTCTCCGGCTTCATCGCATCGATGCCGCCGAACGCGAAGGCCAGCGCGATCAGCAGGCCGCCCGCCACCACGAAGGGCAGCATGAAGGACACGCCGGTCATCAGGTGCTTGTAGGCGCCGGCTTGCCTCTCGGCCGCCGCCGGGCGGGCGGGGCCGTCCGCCGTCGCCTCGGTGCCGCCGGCTGGCTGCATCTGCGCTTCGGCGAGCGCGGTGGCGATCAAACCCTTGCCGTCGCGGATCGCCGCCTTGGTGTTGGTGGCGTAGACCCGTTTGCCGGCAAAGCGTGCCCGGTCGACCCCGGTATCGGCGGCGATCAGCACGATATCGGCCGCGGCGATCTCCGGCGCGGTCAGCGCGTCGCGGGCGCCGACCGATCCTTGCGTCTCGACGCGGATCGCGTGGCCGAGTGCCTGGGCCGCGGCCTGGATGCCCTCCGCCGCCATGAAGGTGTGGGCGATGCCGGTGGGGCAGGACGTGATCGCCACGATTTTTTTCGGGGCTGTCGCCGCGCTCGCGGCGGGGGAGGGGGCCTCCGTCCCGGCGCGGAGGCGGTCGAACACGGCGTTGACGTCGGTGAGCACGTCCTCGATCGCCGCGCGGGCCCGGTGCAGCGCCCCGAAGCGGGCCTCGCCGAGATCGCCCTCGCCGACGAGCAGAACGGCTCGCGCCTCGGCGATGGCCGCGTCGGAGAGCGGGTTGCCGCTGGCACCCTTGCCGCGGAGTTCGAGGGTGATCGGGGTGTTGCGCCGCCCGGCCGCCTTGCGCAGGGCCTCGGCGGCGAGGACGGCGTGGGTGGAGAGGTCTCCGCCTCCCACCACGGCCAGAAGCTGTGCCATGGGTTTCCTCCTCCGGTTTCTTGGCGGTTTGGTTTCTTGGCGGTTTGGTTTCTTGGCGCTTTGGTTCGGCCGTCCGCCGTTGGTCTCTCGCCCGCTGAGGGAGGGGTTTTCAGCCGAGCCGCTCGACCTGGATGTCGGCGGCGATCGCCTCCACCTCCGCCCGCGGCGGCAGGTTCGCCCCCGTGCGGCTGAGCTTGCCTGCGGCGAAGGCCAGCGCCCGGCGGGCGAGGTCGGGCAGGGGCAGGCCGTCATGCAGTCCGGCGACGAGGCCGGCGACGAGGGCGTCGCCCGCACCCACCGTGCTCGCCACCCGCGTCGGCGGCGGCAGCGCCCGCAACGCGCCCTCCGACGAGACGAACAGCGCGCCCTCGGCACCCAGCGAGACGCAGACCAGGGCGATGCCGCTGCGCTGAAGATGGTGGGCGGCGTCGAGCACGTCCGCGAGCGTGGGAAGCGGGCGCCCGGCCCATTCCTCCAGCTCGTGCCGGTTCGGCTTGATCGCGTCGGGCAGGCTGTCGCGCCCCGCCGCGAGGGCGGCGGCCAGCGCCGGGCCGGAGGCGTCGAGGACGACGCGGGCGCCGCGCCGCTTCAGCTCGGCGGTGAGGCGGGCATAGATGTCGGGGCCGAGAGAACGCGGCAGGCTGCCGGCGAGCACCGCGAGGCTGCCGGGGCCGGTGAGGTCGGCGAGCACGGCGCGCACCGCCTCGACGGTGGACGGGCCGAATTCGAGCCCGGGCAGGTTGATGTCGGTGGTATCGCCGCCCGATGCATCGAGCAGCTTGAGGTTGGTGCGCGTCTCGCCGGGGATCCAGACGAAGCGGTCGTCGATGCTCTTGGCCGCCAGAAGCTGCGCGAAGGGGGCGGCGTTGTCCTGGCCGAGCACGCCGGTGGCGGCGATCGCCAAACCCCAATCGGCGAGGCAGCAGGCGACGTTGACGCCCTTGCCGCCGGCATCCGACCAGACCGAGCGGGCGCGGTGAACGCTGCCGGGCGTGAGCGCGTCGAGGGTGACGGTCTGGTCGATCGCCGGGTTGAGGGTGAGGGTGACGAGACGCATCGCTCAGGCTCCGGGCGCGGCTTTGTCGAGGGCGCGGACGGCGGCCGCGTCCTCCTGCGCGCAGGCTTGTCCCGCGAGCGCCTTCAGCTCCGTCATGTCGCAGGCCCGCAGCCGCGCCTTCACGCCGGGCAGGTCGCGGGGCGTCATCGACAGTTCGTGGACGCCGAGTCCCGCGAGCAGGCAGGCGCCGAACGGATCGCCCGCGATGCCGCCGCAGACGCCGACGAAGCGCCCGTGCCGGGCGGCGCCCTCGCAGGTGAGCCGGATCAGCCGCAGCACCGCCGGGTGGAGCGAGTCGGCCTCCGGCGCGAGTTCGGTGTTCTGGCGGTCGATGGCGAGCGTGTACTGGGTGAGGTCGTTGGTGCCGATCGAGAAGAAGTCGCAGTGCCGGGCCAGCACGTCGGCCTGCACCGCGGCGGCCGGCACCTCGATCATGATGCCGAGCGGCACCTCCGGCGCACCGACTTCTGTGCGAATCTCCTCACAGATCTCCCGAAGCCTCAGCACCTCGGGGACCGAGGTGATCATCGGCATCATGATCGAGAGCGGTGCGTCCTTGCCCCTCGGCGCGTCGGCCCGCACGTGGTCCTTGGCCGCCCGGTAGAGGGCGCGCAGTTGCGGCGCCATCAGGTCGGGCCGGCGCAGCAGCAGGCGCGCGCCGCGCACGCCGAGAAAGGGGTTTTCCTCTTTCGGCAGGTGGAGATGGGCGACCTGCTTGTCGCCGCCGATGTCGAGGGTGCGCACGATGAGCGGACGGCCCGCCAGCGCCTTCAGCATCGCGGAATAGGTCGCGTACTGGTCGTCCTCGCTCGGCGTGTCGCCCCGCTCCAGGAACAGGAACTCGGTGCGCATCAGGCCGACGCCTTCCGCGCCCTGATCCAGGGCGAGGGGCACCTGTTCCGGGTTGTTGACGTTGGCGCCGATGGCGATGCGGTGGCCGTCGCGGGTCTGCGCCGGCATCGCCCGCTCCCGCGCCTCGGCTTCGGCCTGTTCGCGCTGGCGGGCCTGCCACGCCCGCGCCGAAGCGATGTCGGCCTCGCTGGGGTCGAGGTAGAGGCGGCCGGTGGTGCCGTCGAGAATCGCCGTCGCGTGGTTGGCGAGTGCGAGCAGGCCGGGGCCGCCCGCGACGACGGCCGGAATGCCGAGTGTGCGCGCCAGGATCGCGGTGTGCGAGGTCGGCCCGCCTTGCGCGGTGACGAGCCCGATCACGCGGGCCGGATCGAGGCCGGCGGTGTCGGAGGGGGCGAGGTCGGGGGCCACCAGGATGCAGGGCACGTCCGGCAGATCGTGGCCGCTCTTCAGGGCCGGGTCGATCTGCGCCAGAACCCGGCGGCCGACATCCCGCAGGTCGGCGGCGCGCGCCGCAAGTACCGGATTGCCGAGCGCCGAGAGCTGGCCCGCCATCCGCTCCACGGCGGCATTCCAGGCGAAGGCCACGCCGTGGCCCTCGACCATGAGCTGGCAGGCCAGCGTGATCAGGTCGGTGTCCTTGATCAAATCGGCTTGCGCGGAAAAAATGCCGGCATCGGCCTTGCCGAGGCGCCGCTCGGTGTCGTCGGCGAGCGCCTTGAGCTGGCCGCCCGTCGTCGCGAGCGCCCGGTGCAGCCGGTCGGCGCCGGAGGTCAGCGGCTCGGGCTCGTCGGGCACCGCGACCTCGGAGGCTGCCAGCACGTGCACCGGGCCGATGGCGAGGCCGGGGCTGGCGCCGATGCCGGCCATCGCCCGCGGCGCGTCGGCCGGGTTCCAGCCGGCCACCGGGGCGGCGGCCTTGGCCGCGGCCTCCGCGGCGCGCTGGGCGGCGGCCTTCTCGCCGGCGCTTAAGGACGTCACCGCGGCACACATCTTGGCGAGTGCGCCGGCCTCGTCGTCGCCCTCGGCGGAGATCGTCACCTCGTCGCCGCAGCGCAGGCCCAGCTGCAAAAGGGCGATCAGGTTCTTGGCATCGGCCACCCCATCGCCGTGGCGCACCTGGATGCGGGCGGGCAGCGCGCGAGCGGTCTCGACCCAGTGCGAGGCCGGGCGCGCATGCAGGCCGGTCGGGTAATCGACGGTCCAGTCGAAGCGCTGGCGCAGGTCGGTCGCCGGGCCCGACGCGGCCGGTGCGGCCTTGTCCTCGGTGAGCGCCGCGGCGATGTCCGCCTCGCGGCCCGTGGTGCGGAGCTGTTCGAGGCGCGCCTCGTCCTGGATCAGGCGGGTGAGGCGGCGCAGAACGGTGATGTGCGTGTCCGATTGCGCGGCGATGGCGACCACGAGATGGGCGGTCTGGCCGTCGTGCCATTCGATGCCGCCGGGGATCTGCAGCACCGCGAGCCCGCTCTCGCGCACCAGATGCCGGTCGTCGACCATGCCGTGGGGAATGACGACGCCGTGACCGAGATAGGTGTTCGCCACGCCCTCGCGGCGCAGCATGCTCTCGCCATAGGCGCCGTCGATGCAGCCGGCGGCGGTGAGCAGGCCGGCGGCCTCGCGGATCGCGGCCTCCTTGCTCACGGGGGCGGCGCCGAGGCGGACCAGCAGCCGCGGTCCGGTGCGTTGGGGCGAAAATGTCGGCGTCAGCGCGAGCATGGCGTGCTCTCCTCGACCTAGGGGACGCCCCGGGTTGTTCGGCCGGGTGCGGCGGTCTCTTCGGCCTTCTCTGGCCCGACCTGTTGTGTTCAATGAAAACGTTTTCACAACTTGTGTCAAGCAGCGGCCTGCAACAAAGTGCAAGCGAGGCGCTTGCAGCCATGCCCGCGCAGTGGCAAAACCGTTCCATGCCGATGAAAACGTTTCCTATCCGATGAGCGTCGGAATCCGCGACGTGGCCCGCGTGGCGGGGGTCTCGACGGCAACGGTGTCGCGGGCGCTCGGGCGTGGGCCGGTGAGCGACGCCGTGCGCGAGCAGGTCGAGGCGGCGGTGCGCGCCACCGGCTACCGGCCGAACCTCTCGGCCCGGCGCCTGCGCTCGAAGGCGGCGCAGACCATCGGCCTGATCGTGGCCGACATCCGCAACCCGTTCTTCACGGCGGTGAGCCGGGCGGTGGAGGATGCCGCCTACGCCGCCGGGATGCGGGTGATCCTGTGCAACACCGACGAGGACCCGGCCCGCGAGGCGATGTATCTGCGCCTGATGGAGGAGGAGCGCGTCACCGGCGTGATTTTCGCGCCCACCAAGGTGACGGCGGACGGGCTCCGAGCCGACAGCCTATCTTTCCCCACGGTGTTCATCGACCGCTCCGGGCTGCCCGGCGCCCATGACAGCGTGGTGCTCGACAACGCGGCGGCCGCCGCGTCCCTGGTCGATCACCTCGTCGCGCAAGGGTTCAAGCGGATCGGCGGCCTGTTCGGCTCCACCAGTTCGACCGCGCGGGAGCGTCAGGCCGGCTACGCCGCGGCGATGGCCCGCTACGACCTCGCGCCGCTCGCCCGCTCCGTGGCGCCGAATGCGACCGCGGCGGAGACGGAGGCCACGCGCTGGCTGTCACAGCCCGATCGGCCCGAGGCCCTGATCCTGTCGAACGGCCTGATGCTGATGGGGGCGGTGCGGGCGACGCGAACCCTTGGGCTCGCCGTGCCGAAGGATCTCGCGCTCGCGGGTTTCGACAACGAACCCTGGACCGATCTGGTCGAGCCCGGTCTCACCGTGATCGAGCAGCCGGTGGCCGAGATCGGCGCCCAGGCGATGCGCCTCCTGTTCGAGCGCATCGAGCATCCGGGCCAGCCGGTGCGCAAGGTGACGCTGAGCGGGCGCGCGGTGCTGCGGGGCTCGACGCGGCGGGGGTGAGGACTTGTGATCCAGTGCCCGCTGGCGCGTTATCCTGCCTTCGCCTTGCCACTCAGACCGACACTCGGTTTCTTGCCGCGGTCTCTCGGGTGAGTTTTCGGCAACGCGCGAAGCTCCTGCGCGCCTCGGCTGAGGCACTCGTTCATGCGGGTCTGCCAGCCGTCGCCCGTCGCCTTGTAGGTCTCGACCACATCGGCATCGAGGCGGATCGTCACCGGCACCTTGGGCGCCTGCGATTTCGGGCGCCCGCGCCGCACGGATGCGACGGCCTCGAACTGCTGCGGGGTCAGAACTGCACGGGCCGGACGCATCTCGGCGAGCTGCACTTCGGTCAACTCAGCCGTATCGTCCTCGATCGTCACGGATGCCTTGCGAGCCATACGCTGCGCTCCTGTTTTGTCGCCTTGCGCAGAGAGATGACTCGAAAGCCATCCTCGGTCGGCGAGAAGACGAGAAAGACGACCTCGCGTCCGATCTTGCCGAGTGCCTGGAAGCGCGGTTCCGCATAGGTCTCGCGGACATCCTCACGCACGAGAGCGGTGTCGAAGTCGAACCGCTCCGCCATGGTGAAAGGCATGCCGCGTTCTTGGCGGTTCCACTCACTCTTGGCGGCATCGAAGGTGATCGGCACGATTTATCGTACGTACATCAAAGCGACTGAGCAAGCACCTCGATGGACGCCTGGGGTAGTCTTGCGGAGCCTCGGTTTCGATCCGTCCCCTCAATGCGCCCCGGCGTGGGTATGCCCCTGCGCCGCCGCGACCCGGTCCGAGGCCTCCGAATGCACGGCGGGCTTGCGGCGCGAGAAGGTGAGGATCAGCACCGGCAGCACCAGCAGGATCAGGAAGGGCGCGAGCGCCATGCCGCCCACCACCACCAGCGCCAGCGGCTTCTGCACCTGCGAGCCGACGCCGGTGGAGAAGGCTGCGGGCAGCAGCCCGACACCGGCCACCACGCAGGTCATCACCACCGGGCGCATCTGGGTGTAGCAGGTGCGCAGCATCGCCGGCACGCGCGCGACGCCCGCGGCCAGGAGGTCGTTGTAGAAGGACAGCACGATGATGCCGTCCATCACCGCAATGCCGAGCAGCGCGATGAAGCCGATCGCCGCCGAGACGCTGAACGAGGTGCCGGTGAGCGACAGCGCCAGGATGCCGCCGGCCATCGCCATCGGGATCACGCTGAGCGCCAGCAGCGAGTCGATCACGGACGAGAAGTTCATGAACAGCAGGATCGCGATGATGCCCACCGCGATCGGCACGGTCACGGAGAGGCGGGCGATCGCGCCCTTCATGTTGTTGAACTCGCCCACCAGCTCCAGCCGGTAGCCCGGCGGCAGCTTCACCTCGTTGGCGACGCGGGCGCGCGCCTCCTCGATGGTGCTGCCGAGATCGCGTCCGCGCACGGAGAACTTCACCGGCAGGTAGCGCTCCTGCGCCTCGCGGTAGATGTAGGCCGGCCCGGAGACGAGTTCGACCCGCGCCACCGCGCTCAAGGGAAACTGCACGGGGGCGCCGTTGGCCGGGCTCTGGCCGGCGATGCGCAGGTTGGCGATCGCCTCGATGCTCTGGCGGAACTGCGGCTGCAGCCGCACCATGATCGGGTAGTGCCGCTCGGAACCGGGATCGTAGAGGTCGCCGGCCGAGTCGCCGCCGATGGCGGTGCGCACCGTGGTGTTGATGTCGCCCGGCGTCAGGCCGTAGCGGGCGGCGCGCACCCGATCGACGTCGATCTCGATCGTCGGCTGGCCGAGCGACTGGAACACCGCGAGATCCTCGACGCCGTGGATCGTCCCGAGAACCCGCTGCACCTGCTTGGCCGTGTCGGTGAGGGTCTGCAGATCGGGCCCGAAGATCTTGAACGAGTTCTCGCCCTTGATGCCGGAGACCGCCTCGGCGACGTTGTCCTGAAGGTACTGCGACAGGTTGAAATCGACGCCGGGGAAGGCCGCCTGGAGCTTGTGCAGCATCTCCTCCGTGAGCGCCTCCTTGTCGATGCCGGGGCGCCACTGGTCCAGCGGCTTCATCGGCGCGAAGAACTCGGCGTTGAAGAAGCCGGCCGCGTCGGTGCCGTCGTCGGGGCGCCCGTGCTGCGAGACCACGCGCTCGACCTCCGGGATCTGGGCGATGATCTTGCGCATCTCGTTGACGTAGCCGTTGCTCTCCCGCAGCGAGATCGTCGCCGGCATGGTGGCGCGAACCCAGAGGTTGCCCTCCTCAAGCTTCGGCAGGAACTCCGAGCCGAGATTGCGCGCGGCCAGGCCGACGCCGACGGCGATCAGCGCAACGCAGGCCACCGTGACGAGCCGGGCGCCGAGCGCCGCGCGCACCGCCGGGCGGTAGAGCCGGTCAAGGATGCGGACCAGGATCGTCTCCTTCTCCTCGATATGGGCGGGCAGAAGGTAGGCGGCGAGCGCGGGCGTGACCGTGAAGGTGGCGATCAGGCCGCCGAGCAGGGCGTAGGCGTAGGTCGTCGCCATCGGCCCGAAGATGTGGCCCTCGACGCCGGTGAGCGTGAACAGCGGCAGGAAGCCGGTGACGATGATCGCCGCCGCGAAGAAGATCGAGCGGCTGACGTCACCGGCTGCGAGCGCGATGCGCCCGGATTTCGCGTCGAGCCCCGGCGGCGGGTAGCCCGGAATGCCGTGGCCGGAGAGGCGGCGGAAGATCGCCTCGACCATGATCACGGTGCCGTCGACGATGAGGCCGAAATCGAGCGCGCCGACCGAGAGCAGGTTGGCGGATTCGTCGCGCGCCACGAGGATGACGACGGCGAAGAACAGGGCGAAGGGGATCGTCGCCACGACGATGAGCGCCGAGCGGAGATTGCCGAGGAACAGCCACTGGATCGCGAGGATCAAGAGGATGCCGACCACCATGTTGTGCAGCACGGTGTGGGTCGTCACCGCGATCAGGTCGGCGCGGTCGTAGATGCGCTCGATCTTCACCCCCGGCGGCAGGATGCCGGCGGCCTCGATCTTGGCGACCTCTGCCTTCACGGCTTCGATGGACGGCGTGCTCTTCTCGCCGCGGCGCATGAGGACGATGCCCTGGACGATGTCGTCCTCGTCGTTCATCCCGGCGATGCCGAGCCGCGGCTGGTGGCCGATGGTGACGGTGGCAATGTCCTTCACCAGCACCGGCGCGCCGCCGACCTGGGTCAGCACCGTGCCGTTGATGTCGTCCACGTCGCGGATCAGGCCGACCGCGCGCACCACCGCCGACTGGCCGCCGATGGCGACGCGGTTGCCGCCGACATTGAGGTTGCTGTCGTTGAGGGTCTTGACCACGTTCGAGAGGGTCAGGCCGTAGGCCATCAGCCGGTCGAGATCGACCGAGAGCTCGATGGTCTTGGTCTTGCCGCCCCAGCCGATGGCATCGATCACGCCCGGCACCGCGCGGAAGCGCTTCTTCAGCACCCATTCCTGGAGCGTGCGCAGGTCGAGCACGCTGTAGCCGGCAGGCGCCGTGAGCTTGTAGCGGAAGATCTCGCCGATCGGGCTGATCGGCGAGATGGTGGGCTTGGCACCCGCCGGCAGCGGATCGAGCTGCTGGAGGCGGTTCAGCACCTGCTGCTCGGCCTGGAGGTAGTCGAACTCGAAGCCGAACTGCAGCTTCACGTCGGACAGGCCGTAGAGCGAGATCGTGCGCACTTGGCGCAGGTTCGGCATCCCCGAGGTGATGCGCTCGATCGGGATCGTGACGTAGCGCTCGATCTCTTCCGCCGAGAGGCCGTCGGTCTGCGTGACGACATCGACCATGGGCGGGGTCGGGTCGGGATAGGCCTCGATGTTGAGGTTCTGGAAGGCGGCCAGGCCCCCCACCACGAACAGCACGAAGGCGAGGATGACGAGGGGGCGCTGCCGGAGCGCGAGCGCGACGATGCCGTTCATGAGGTCGGTTCCAGCCTCGCGCCGTCGGGCGCGGCCGGGGACGGCCCCGGCTCGGAATGCTTGGTGTTTTCGCTGAAGGGTCGGGCGGCTGGGCTCTCTCTCAGCCCGGCTGGTCGGTCATGCCGTCGATGAACAGGGCGCCCTTCGAGATCACCCGCTCGCCGACCGACAGACCTTCCGTGACCTCGATGTCGTTGCCGTCGAGGAAACCGGTCTTGACCGGGCGGCTCTCCACGGTGTTGCCGGCGCCGAGCACCCAGACCCGCGCCTTGTCGCCCTCGAAGATCACCGCCTGCCGCGGCACCGCGCGGGAGACGGTCTCGCGCTCGTTGATGATGTGGACGCTGGCATACATCTCGGGCTTCAGGAGGCCCTTGGAATTATCGACCTCCGCCCGCACGACGATGCGGCGCGTGGCCGGATCGACCGAGGCGCCGATGTAGTTGATGCGGCTCTCGAAGGTCTGGTTCGGATAGGCGAGGGTCCGGAAGCGGATGCGCTCGCCGAGATCGACCTTGGCCGCATCGGTCTCGCGCAACTGCGCCACGATCCAGATCCGGCCGAGATCGCCGATGACGTAGGAGGGGTCGCCGCCGCCGGTGTTGATGTACTGGCCCGGGCCGATCTTGCGCTGGATCACGGTGCCGGAGAGCGGCGCGTAGATCGTCGTCTCGGGGTTGATCGCACCCTTGGTCTGGAGCGCGGTCATGTCCCCGTCCTTGAGGCCGAGGATGCGGAGGCGGTTGCGCACCGCCTCCAGGCCGACCTCCGCCGTCTTGGCGTCATTCTGCGCGGTGGCGAGGTCGTTCTGCGCCGTCTGCAATTCCTTCAGCGTGGTGACGCGGGAATCGTAGAGGTCGTGCAGGCGCTTCTCGTTGTTGGTGGCGTAGGAGAGCTGCGAGCGCGACTTGTTGAGCACGTTCAGCGCCGCGAGGAAGTCGTTCTGCGCCTGGACCATCTCGTTGGCCTGGAGCGAGAACAGCTTGTCGCCCTGGCGGACCTGCTCGCCGGAGCGGGCGAAGATGGTGATGACCCGGCCCGCATAGGGCGAGAAGACGGGCGTCGCGCGGTACTCGTCGACGCTGATCTTCCCCTCGGTGGCGATGTCCTCGTAGAACAGGCGCTGCTCGACCGGCACGGTGGTGACGGTGGCGAGCTGGCTGTCGGTGAGCACGAAGCGTCCCGACCCCGCACCCGGTGCGACGGCGGTCACCGCGGCCGGCGTCGGCACGGCGGCATCGACCTCCTTCGGGCGCCCGTACCACAGGGCGGCGGCTGCCCCCGCCCCCAGCACGCAGGCGACGAGGAGTTGTGTGCGCAGACGCATCGTCCGCGGCGTCAGATTATCCTCGTGCGCCCCGCCCATCGCGTTTTTGTCCCGATTCGACCCAGCGCCGCGCTTCAACGGATCGGCGCACAGCGTGCCGGTTGATTCGGCTTTCGCTTGCGCGCAACCGAAGCTCCCGAATTACGCCGTTACCGTGGCGGCTTGACCGGGGTATGACGGGATCGGTTTCTTACAAATGAAATATGGGCGCCGGTTTGAAACCGGCAGCGGGATTTTTTTCGAGCGTTGTTCGTGCCGCACCTTCGTAACGCCGGTGCGGCAAACGCGCCGCGAGCGTGAAACGCCTTCGTCAGTCGTCCATCTTCAGCGCGGCGATGAACGCCTCCTGCGGGATCTCCACGCGGCCGAACTGGCGCATGCGCTTCTTGCCTTCCTTCTGCTTGTCCAGCAGCTTGCGCTTGCGCGAGATGTCGCCGCCGTAGCACTTGGCGGTCACGTCCTTGGACAAAGCCCGGATGGTCTCGCGGGCGATGATCTTGCCGCCGATCGCCGCCTGGACCGGGATCTGGAACAGGTGACGCGGGATCAGGTCCTTCAGCTTCTCGCACATCGCCCGGCCGCGGCTCTCGGCGCGGGTGCGGTGGACGAGCATGGACAGCGCGTCCACCGGCTCGGCGTTGACCAGGATCGACATCTTCACGAGGTCGCCCTCGCGATAGTCGGAGACGTGGTAGTCGAAGGAGGCGTAGCCCTTCGAGATCGACTTCAGCCGGTCGTAGAAATCGAACACCACCTCGTTGAGCGGCAGGTCGTAGACGACCATGGCCCGCTTGCCGACGTAGTTGAGGTCGATCTGGATGCCGCGCCGGTCCTGGCACAGCTTCAAGACGCCGCCGAGATAATCGTCGGGCGTGAGGATCGTGGCGCGGATCCACGGCTCCTCGACGGTCTCGATCTTCATCGGGTCCGGCATGTCGGCCGGGTTGTGCAGCTCCTTGAGCTCGCCGTCGCGCATCATCAGTCGGTAGACGACCGACGGCGCGGTCGAGATCAGGTCGAGATTGAACTCGCGCTCCAGGCGCTCCTGGATGATCTCGAGGTGGAGGAGCCCGAGGAAGCCGCAGCGGAAGCCGAAGCCCAGCGCGGCCGAGGTCTCCATCTCGTAGGAGAAGCTCGCATCGTTGAGGCGCAGCTTGCCCATGGCGCCGCGCAGGTTCTCGAAGTCGGCGGCGTCCACGGGGAACAGGCCGCAGAACACCACCGCCTGGACCTCCTTGAAGCCCGGCAGCATCTGCGTGGTCTGGCGCTTGTCCTCGGTGATGGTGTCGCCGACGCGGGTGTCGGCCACCTCCTTGATCGAGCCGGTGAAGAAGCCGACCTCGCCGGGCCCGAGCTCGCCGATATCGGCCATCTTCGGGCGGAACACGCCGATGCGGTCGACGCCGTAGGCCGCATCGGCGCCCATCATGCGGATGGTCATGCCCTTCTTGAGCACGCCATCGACGATGCGCACCAGCACGACGACGCCGAGATAGACGTCGTACCAGGAATCGACGAGGAGCGCCTTGAGCGGCGCCTCGCGGTCGCCCTTGGGCGGGGGCAGGCGCTTGACGATGGCTTCCAGCACCGCCTCGATGTTAAGGCCGGTCTTGGCCGAGATCGGCACCGCCTCGGAGGCGTCGAGGCCGATCACCTCCTCGATCTGCTCCTTCACCCGGTCGGGCTCGGCAGCCGGCAGATCGACCTTGTTGAGGACGGGCACGATCTCGTGGTTGGCGTCGAGCGCCTGATAGACGTTGGCGAGCGTCTGCGCCTCGACGCCCTGCGAGGCATCGACCACCAGCAGCGAGCCCTCGCAGGCCGCGAGCGAGCGCGACACCTCGTAGGCGAAGTCGACGTGGCCGGGCGTGTCCATCAGGTTGAGGACGTAATCCTGGCCGTCCTCCGCCTTGTATTCGAGGCGGACGGTGTTGGCCTTGATGGTGATGCCGCGCTCGCGCTCGATGTCCATCGAGTCGAGCATCTGCTCGCTCATGTCGCGCAGCGCCACGGTGCCGGTCTGCTGGATCAGCCGGTCGGCAAGCGTCGACTTGCCGTGGTCGATATGCGCGACGATGGAGAAGTTGCGGATGTTGTCGATGGTGCGCGTGGTCATCAGGGTCTCCGGCACGGCGAACCCGTTGCGGGCTGGCGCGGCGCACGGCAGGTCTGTCGGGATTGGCCGGGCCGGGAATAGCAGCGGCGGGCACGCGCGCCAAGGCGGGCGGAGGCCGCGGATTGCGCGGTTCCCGGCAAGATGGAGGCCTCAGGCCTCCGGATGAGGGGGCGGAGCGTCCGTTCCGGACCCCGCCCGCGCCGCGGCCGCCATCGCCACGAGGCTCTTGCGCAAGCTCCCCATGTCGCGCACCGGCTCGGGATAGAGCACCCGCGCCGTGCGCTCGCCGGCCATCAGGTCGAGCCCTTCCGGGTCGAGCCCGGTGAGGCGCCAGCCGGTGCCGGGCTCGCCGGCCCCCGCGGCGTAGAGGGCGAGCGCGTCGGCGTGATCCGCGTTCATGTGCTCGACCGCGCCGCGCTCGCCCGCCACCAGAGCCTCGGCCCCGGTGAGGTCGAGCAGGAGTTCCGCGCTCGTCAGCGTCGCCGCCTTGGCAAAGCCCCCGTTGAGGTGGCCGGCCGCGGGCGCGAGGGTGAAGAAGCCGAAATCGGGGAAGTCGGCGTAGAGCTTGGCCTTCGGGTGGCGCGCCAGGAAGCGCTCGCGGATGCGCGGCTCTTCGGAGCGCGCCGCGCGGCCCGTCACGGTCAGGCGCGGATGGACGAGCGGGTCGCCCTTGCCGCCGACCGAGAACAGCAGCGAGGCGCGCGGATCCTTGTCCAGGTTGCGCGTATGCGCCGAGAGCCGCGAGAGCAGCATCAGGGGCGTGCCGTCGCTGTCGGTGGCCAGGGTGACGAGGGAGGCGAAGGGTGTGCCGTCGATGGCGTCGATGGTGGCGAGCGCCCCGGAGCGCACGCTGCGCAGCAGGTGCCGGGCAAGCCCGATCGCGTCGAACGGCGCCTCCGAGGCGGGCAGCGGTTCGGCCGGTCCGCGCCGTTGCTGCGCGGGCGGCATCGCGTCGTTGGCCATGAAAGCGTTCCTCCCCGGATTTCGGGAGAAGCATAGCGCGGCGCGGGGGGCGTGCAGAAGAGTTGGCTGCATGATGGGGGGCATGGGTGGGCGCGGCGCGTTGTCCTCTCCGCTCGCCCCGACAGCCGTTTCAACCGACCGGCTCTGGCATCCACGACCCTCCTCATGCCGAGGCGCCCGCGAGAGCGCGCCTCGAAGCACGGCCCGACGCTTCGTCTGGCGCAAGGGTGCCGTGGGACCGGCCGTTCAGGCGTGCTTCGAGGCCGAGCCTTGGCTCGGCACCTCGGCATGAGGAGCGAGGCGATTGCCGAAGCTGCAGCCTCAAAAGCGCCGTTGCAGGCGCCTCGCCATGCGCCGTGATACGGCCAAGCTTAGACTGCCGCTCGCTTTTTTCGAACGATGGTCGTAAAGGACGAGACCCGCCGCGACGGAGGGCGGCCCCGGTTTGCGGCGGCCGTGCACCCCCGTTGCGGGCCCGCCAAGGACGCGCCCGGGGCGGCGCGCGCGCCGCGTCAAGTCAGGGAAACTGCATGCCCACGATCGCCCTCGTCGATGACGACCGCAACATCCTGACCTCCGTCTCGATCGCGCTGGAGACCGAGGGCTACCGCATTCAGACCTACACCGACGGCGCCTCGGCGCTCGACGGGTTGCGTCACTCGCCCCCCGATCTCGCCATCTTCGACATCAAGATGCCGCGCATGGACGGGATGGAGCTTCTCAGACGCCTGCGGCAGAAATCGGACCTTCCCGTGATCTTCCTCACCTCGAAGGACGAGGAGATCGACGAATTGTTCGGCCTCAAGATGGGCGCGGACGACTTCATCCATAAGCCGTTCTCGCAGCGCCTGCTGGTGGAGCGGGTCAAGGCGGTGCTGCGCCGCTTCGCCCCGAAGGACGCCACGCCCGGCGCCGCCGCCCGGGAGGCGGATGCGGCCGCCCGCTCGCTCGAGCGCGGCCAGCTGATGATGGACCCCGAGCGCCACACCTGCACCTGGAAGGGCGAGCCGGTGACGCTCACCGTCACCGAGTTCCTGATCCTCCAGGCGCTGGCCCAGCGCCCCGGCGTCGTGAAGAGCCGCAACGCCCTGATGGACGCGGCCTACGACGATCAGGTCTATGTCGACGACCGCACCATCGACAGCCACATCAAGCGGCTGCGCAAGAAGTTCAAGGTGACGGACCAGAGCTTCGACATGATCGAGACGCTCTACGGCGTCGGCTACCGCTTCAAGGAGGGCTGAGGCGATTTTCCCGCGGTCCCGTCCGTCGATGCTCGCCCCCCTGTCCCGCCAGCCCGATTCCGATGAGACCCGCGCTCCCCGCGGCGTCCTCGCGCGGCTTGTCGGCTCCCTCACCCGCCCGCCGCTGACTTGGCCGCGCGATCTCTGGAACGCGGTCGGCCAGCGCGCCTCGTCGAGCCTGACGCGCCGCATCGTGGTGCTCAACCTCGTCGGGCTCATCGTCCTGCTGTTCGGCTTCCTCTACCTGAACCAGTTCCGCCAGGGGCTGATCCAGGCGCGCGTGCAGAGCCTGCTGATCCAGGGCGACATCATCGCCGGCGCCATCGCGGCGCAGGCCTCCGTCGACACCGACACGATCCGGGTCGATCCGGACAAGCTGCTGCAGCAGCAGGCCGGCGAGGGCCGCGACTTCGAGGACGATCCCGCCTCGCTCGCCTTCTCGCTCAACCCCGAGAAGGTCGCCCCCCTCCTGCGCCGCCTCGTGACGCCGACGGGCAACCGCGCCCGGGTCTACGACCGCGAAGGCAGCCTGCTGTTCGACACCCGCTCGCTCTACGCCCGCGGCGACATCGCCCGCAGCGACGCCGCGGTGAAGCCGCCCAAGCCCAACGTCCTGGAGCGGATCTGGGACTTCGTCGGCAATCGCATCCTCGGCCTCGTCGTCAGCGAGCGCTCGGCCCAGGAGGAGGCGGGTCCGCAGGACGGGCGTGCCTTCCGCGAGGTGCAAGCGGCCTTGAAGGGCTCGCGCGGCACCATCTCCCGCCGCAACGAGCGCGGCGAGACCATCGTCTCGGTGGCGGTGCCGATCCAGCGGGCCGGCTCGGTGCGCGGCGTGCTGATGGTCTCGACGCAGGGCGGCGACATCGACCGGGTGATCGCCTCCGAGCGCTTCGGCCTGCTCCAGGTGTTCCTCGTCGCGGCCGCCGTGATGCTGGTCCTGTCGATCCTGCTCGCGGGCGCCATCGCCGGGCCGGTGCGGCGGCTGGCCGATGCCGCCGAGCGGGTGCGCCGGGGCATCAAGTCGCGCCAGGAGATCCCGGACTTCACCAACCGCACCGACGAGATCGGCCATCTCTCCGGCGCGCTGCGCGACATGACCCAGGCGCTCTACCGCCGGCTCGACGCCATCGAGAGCTTCGCGGCGGATGTCAGCCACGAATTGAAGAACCCGCTCACCTCCCTGCGCAGCGCGGTCGAGACCCTGCCGCTGGCCAAGACCGACGAGTCGCGCGGCCGGCTCCTGCAGATCATCCAGCACGACGTGAAGCGCCTCGACCGGCTGATCTCCGACATCTCCGACGCTTCCCGCCTCGATGCCGAACTCGCCCGCGCCGAGGCGCGCCGGGTTGATCTCGGCAAGCTCCTCACCACCGTGACCTCGGTCGCCAACGAGCGGCGGCGCGGAAAGGCGGCGCTGATCCAGTTCGACATCGAGCGGCCGGGCGCCGAGATCGAGGACCCGTTCCGCATCATCGGCCACGACAGCCGGCTCGGGCAGGTCGTCAACAACCTGCTCGACAACGCCCGCTCGTTCTCGCCGCCCGGCGCCAAGGTGCGGGTGGCCCTGCGCCGCCTGAAGAACGAGGTCGAGTTCGTGGTCGAGGACGAGGGGCCGGGCATTCCCGAGCACGCGCTCGAACGGATCTTCGAGCGCTTCTATACCGACCGGCCGGAACAGGGCTTCGGCCAGAATTCCGGCCTTGGCCTGTCGATCTCACGGCAGATCATCCAGGCCCATCACGGCACGATCCGCGCCGAGAACCGCCCCGGCCCGGCCGACGAGGAGGGACAGCCGACGGTGCGCGGCGCCCGCTTCATCGTCCGCCTGCCCGTGGCCCCCCGGGCGGACCGCTACGGCGAGGACGACCTCGCCGCATGAGCGGGGCGGGTGCGCCTGCGGACGCGCGGTTTGGAGAGACGGTGCACGCGAGCTGCGTGCTCCTCGACGAGGCCGGGGTGCTGATCCGCGGGCCGTCCGGATCGGGCAAGTCCGCGCTCTGCCTTGCGCTCCTCGACCGCTCCTTCCTGGAGGGGCGCCATGCCCGCCTCGTCGGCGACGACCGCATCCGGCTGGAGGCGCATCACGGCCGCCTCGTGGCCCGGCCCCACCCGGCGCTCGCCGGGCTGATCGAGATCCGCGGTCTCGGCATCCGCCGTCTCGCGGCGCACGCACCGGCCGCGGTGCTGCGCCTCGTGGTCGATCTGTCGGCGCCGGCCGAGCGCATGCCTGACGACTTGCCCGAGGCGCCCGCGACGGCCCTGATCCTCGGCGTCGCACTCCCGCGCCTCGTCCTTGAACCGCGTCATCCCCGCGAATACCTGATTCGGGAGGCGCTACAGGCCGGCGTGGCAATGCGGACGCACCCGGCCGCTCTCGTGCCCGGTGGCGCCCGCGATGTGTAGCGCGGTTGCCGCGGCCATGTCATGGTGAGGCCGTCGTGTCGCGCAAAACGACGCGACCCGCTTGCGCTTCACCTTGCGCTGCACAAGATGGCGTCTCCGCTCACAGGGCGTTGGAACACGCTTCGATGATTGGAATGGTGCTCGTCACCCACGGGCTGTTGGCGACCGAGTTCAAGGCCGCCCTGGAGCATGTCGTCGGCCCCCAACGGCAGGTCGAGACGATCACGATCGGCCCGGAGGACGACATGGAGCTGCGCCGCGGCGACATCATGTCCGCCGTCGGCCGGGTCAATTCCGGTCAGGGCGTCGTGGTTCTTACCGACATGTTCGGCGGCACCCCGTCGAACCTCGCCCTGTCGTGTATGAACGGCGGCCAGGTCGAGGTGGTCGCCGGAATCAATCTGCCGATGCTGATCAAGCTCGCCAGCGTCCGCGAGGCCGAGAGTCTCGGCGACGCCGTCCTCCACGCGCAGGAGGCGGGCCGCAAGTACATCAACGTCGCCTCGCGGGTTCTTGCGGGCAAGTAGCCGGGCAAGTCGCCCGATCTCCCCGCCGCACGGCCTTTTCTTCGCCCCGCTCCCGGCTTAACCACGTCGTCCCGCACCCGGAAACGGCACGCCGACGCGTTGCCGGTCCGCAGGAGGCGGCGGGGAGGGAGTGCCGGAGGCGATGAGCGAGAGCGTGGACGGCGAGGTCGAGCCGCAGCCGGAGGTGCCCGAGGGCGGCCTCGTCCGGATCCTGCCGATCATCAACCGCCGTGGCCTGCACGCCCGCGCCTCGGCGAAGTTCGTGCAGACGGTGGAGCGCTTTTCCGCCGCCGTCACCGTGACCCGCGCCGGCGAGACCGTCGGCGGGCGCTCGATCATGGGCCTGCTGACCCTGGGGGCGGCCAAGGGCACCACCATCGCCGTGGTCGCCGTGGGCGATGACGCGGGCGATGCCCTCGACGCGATCGCGGCGCTGCTCGCCGACAAGTTCGGCGAGGACGAGTAGCTCTCTCTCGATCAGCCTGCGAGGCTGTGCGGCCTTTTCGGGAAGGCGCGCCCCGGCTCGCCGCGCCATACCTAGCCCTGGTCCTGGCTCCGATCGGCAGCCGGGGCTTCGTGGCCGCCTGCGTCACTTTTATTCCTTTAGCCCGCCCTTTCCTGAAGGGTTCGTTCATCGGGCGTTCCTAGAGCCTGAGCGATGGTGCAGGTTCAAGCCTGGCCATTGGACTTCTTCCGGAGTCCACCGCGCCGCCGACGTCGGACAACGCCCTTGAAGATCGCCGTCATCGCACATCTCAAGTTCCCGATCGGACAGCCCTATCTGGGCGGCCTGGAGATGCACACGCATCACTTGGCCGGCGCGCTGCGGGCGCGGGGCCACCGGGTCACCCTCTTCGCTTCCGAAGGCTCCGATCCGGCGCTGGTGCCCGACCCCGTCTGCCCGCCCACCGGCGACGCTCTGGGCGATCCGGTGGCCTGCGAGCGGATCGAGCGGGCCGAGCTCGTGGCCTATGAGCGCATCATGGAGGCGGTCGCCCGCGGCGGCTTCGACATCGTGCACAACAACAGCCTGCACGACCTGCCCCTGCGCGCGAGCAACACGCTCGCCGTGCCGATGACGACCGCGCTCCACACCCCGCCCTTCGAGTCCCTGGCCGAGGGCGTGCGGGCGGCCAAGCCCGGCATGATCTTCGCCGCCGTCTCGCCCTCGCTGGCGCAGGAATGGCAGAGCCTCGTTCCGGATGCCCGCATCATCGGCAACGGCATCGACCTCTCGACCTTCGCCTTCAGCCCGGCGGCGGACCCGGCCGACTACGTGTTCTGGAGCGGGCGGATCGTGCCGGAGAAGGGCACGCATCTGGCCATCGACGCGGCGCGCCGGGCCGGGATGCGCCTGCGCTTCGCCGGTCCGCAGCCGAACCCGCGCTACTGGAACGAGTGGATCGCCCCCCGGCTCGGGGAGGACGTGACCTATGTCGGTCATCTCTCCCATCGCGAGCTGGCGCGCCAGCTCGGCGGCGCGCGGGCGGCCATCGTCTCGCCGCGCTGGGAGGAGCCGTTCGGTCTCGTCGTCGCCGAGGCGCTCGCCTGCGGCACGCCGGTCGCCGCCTTCGGCCGCGGCGCGATCCCCGACATCCTCGATCGCCATTCCGGCGCACTCGCCCCGGCCGACGACGTGGCGGCGCTCGCCCGCGCGATCCAGCGTGCCGTCGGGCTCGACCGCCGCGCCTGCCGCCGCCGGGCCGAGACGCTCTACGACGCCCAGGTGATGACCGACGGATACGAGGAACTCTACCGCGAGGTGCTGGCCGGCGCGCCCGCCAACCGCTCCCGCGCCGCCGTCTTCGAACGCCCGGCGGCCTGACGCCATGACGACGGCGACCCCGACCTCCGCGCCGAAATCCGATCCGAACAGCCCGGCGGTCGTCTGCATCCCGGCCCGCAACGAGGCCGAGCGCCTGCCGCGCCTGCTGCGGGCGCTCGCCGCGCAGCACGGATACGCGGCGGATGCGCCCCTCAGGGTCGTCGTCGTCGTCAACAACTGCACCGACGGCACGGCCGAGGCGGTGCGTGCCCTCGACGCTTCGGGCGCGCTCGCCAGCCTGGCGCTGCGCCTGATCGAGGCGACGTTTGCCGCAGACGAGGCCCATGTCGGCACCGCCCGGCGCCGCGCCCTCGATGCGGGTGCCGCGTGGCTGGAGGACGAGGGCGCACCGGACGGCGTGCTGCTCACCACCGATGCCGATGCGCGGCTCGCCCCCGGATGGGTCGCAGCGAACCTGCGCGCGCTGGAGAGGGCCGAGATCGTCGGTGGCCGCCTCGTGATCGACGACGAGGGGGCGGCGGATCCCGCGCTCGCGGCCTTCCACGCGCGGGTCGAGCGCTACTGGTCGGGCGTGCGCGCCCTCGAGGATGCCCTCGATCCGCCGCCCCATGATCCCGCGCCGCGCCACGGCGACCATACCGGCGGCAGCCTTGCCCTGCGGGCCTCGCTCTACCGCGCGGTGGGCGGCCTGCCGGTCCTGCCCCGCGGCGAGGACAACGCCCTCGTCGCCGCCGTGCAGCGGGCGGGCGGGCGCCTGCGCCACTGCCCCGACGTGGCGGTGCGCGTCTCCGCCCGCACCGCCGGAAGGGCCGAGGGCGGCATGGCCACCGAGATGCTGCGCCGCGCCCGCGTCGTGCGCGACGGCGAGGCCTACCGCCTGCCGGTGGCCGCGCATTGGGAAACCGTCATCCTGCGCCGGGCGGCCCTGCGCCGGGCCTATCGCGAGGGCGCCGACCCCGCCGTGCTGCGGGGGCTCGGGCTCGATGCCGACGACCTCGCCGCCATCGACGTCGCGGCCTGCCCCAACGACATCGCCTTCGTCGAGCGCGCCCATGCCCGCCTGGAGGCGCGGGACGGCGCCGCCCCGGAATGCGGCCTCGACGAGGCGTTGGCGGCGCTCGAACACCGTGCCGCCGCCCTGCGGCGCGACCGGGCGGCCTGAGATGCGCCCCGCCGCCCACCGCCTCGTTTCGGAGCGTGCATGACGCGTCCGCTCGGCTACTACGTCCATCATCAGGGGGCCGGGCATCTGCAGCGGGCGATCGCGCTGTCGCGGGCCCTCGAGACGCTGGGGCGGCCCTGCACGCTGATGGGCAGCTTCGCCGGCCTCGACACCACGGGCGCCCCGGGGCCCGTTCTCGACCTACCCGACGACCGCCTCGACCGCAGCTTCGACGGGCGGGACGGTGCGGGGCAGCGCCCCGAATGCTTCCACTACGTGCCGCTCAACCATCCTGGCATCCGCGCGCGGATGGGGCGGATCGCCGCCTGGGCGGCGCAGAACGACCCGGCGCTGATCGTCGTTGACGTCTCGGCGGAGGTGGCGCTGCTCGCCCGGCTGCTGTCGGTGCCGAGCCTCGTGGTGCGCTTGTCCGGCACCCGCACCGACCGGCCGCATTTAGAGGCGTTCCGCGCCGCCTCGCGCCTGCTCGCCCCCTTCCCCGAAGCCCTGGACGGCGGCGACGTGCCGGATTGGGTGCGCGAAAAGACCCTCTATGGCGGCTTCCTCGGGGGGGCGCCCGCGCGGGCGGCGCCGGAGGAGGATGGGCGCATCGTCGTGGTGTTCGGCCGCGGCGGCGAGGGCGGGCGCCTGGACGCCCTGATCGAGGCCGCCGGAGCCGTGCCGGACCGTGCGTGGCATGTGCTCGGCCCGGTCGTCGGAACGGGCTCGGCCCCGCAAAACCTCCACCTGCATGGATGGGTCACGGATGTGCGCCCGCACCTCGCCCCCGCCGCCCTCGTGGTCGGGGGCGCGGGCGACGGGCTCGTCACCGCGGTGGCGGCCCTCGGCAAGCGCTTCCTGTGCCTGCCCGAGCCCCGCGCCTATGACGAGCAGGAGGCCAAGGCGCAGGCGCTGGAGCGGCTCGGCGCAGCGGTGGTGCATCGCGGCTGGCCGGAGACGGGCGCCTGGGCCGACCTCGTCACCCGCGGCCTCGCCCTCGATCCGGACGTCGTCCGGCGCCTTGCCGAGCCCGATGCGCTGACGCGCACGGCGGCGGCGATCGAGGCTCTGTGTCGGGATGCGGGTTGCACCCCTTCGGAACGCGAGCCTTGAAGGGGGACACGCGGTCATCGCGACCAGCGAGGAGCCCCATCCGTGCCCGCCTGAACCTTGAGGCCTGAACCGAATCGACTTGTAAACAGCCGTTGCGATGCAGGCATTCGACGGGCAGATTGCCACTATTCAACGTCACATGAGGCTTGTGTCGCGGTGCCTGACGAGTCGATCAAGGGTCCAGCCTCATACTTCCCATCCATAGAAAAGAAGTACGGAAGGCCGATCGGCGATTGGCAGCAGATCGTGCGGAGCAAACTGCCGGCAAAGCACATGGAACTGGTGGCGATGCTCAAGGCCGAGCATGGACTGGGGCATGGGCATGCGAACGCAATCGTGGCGCATGTTCTGGCGGAGCAGAAAGGCTAACCCGCTTTCGATCTTCCCTCTTCGACCGGCTTTCCTAACCCCGATCCGGCGGGCGACGTCCGCCATGCACCCCCTATCGCTGCTCGTTCGTCGTGCCCGGGGCGGTCTCCCGGCCCGTGGTTCCGGGACCCGACGCGCCGTGCGTGCGCGGCTTGTCGGACAGCACGCCGGCGCCGTCGCGCGTGATGCCGCCGCTGCCCGGATTGGGGTTGGTGCTCTTGGCCGTACCGGTCTGGTCGTTGACGCCGGCATTGCCGAAGCTGCCGGCGCGTCCCGCGCCGCCGCCCGTCTCCTGAGCGGCGACCGGCAGAGGCGCCAGGACCGCGACCCCGAGCATTGTGGCGGCGAGCCTTCGTCCGTTCATCGCGGTCTCTCTTTGCGGGCTCGGCCCTCAGCGCTCGGGCTTGAAGCTCGGATCGCTGATGCGGCGCAGGTTCTCCGGCGGAGTCTCCGCCTCGGTGGCCTCGACCGACTCGACGCTGCCGCCGGCGATGGAATCGCGGCGGTCGAAGCCGGAGGCGGTGCGCGCCGTCTGGGCTTGCCAACTCGGATCCTCCTGCAAGGCGCGCTGGAGGTCGGCGGGGCGGGCGACGTCGAGGGGGCTGTCCTGGCCGAAATCCTGCCCGTTGCGGTCGGCGTAGGCATTGAAGTCGCGCAGGGATTCGTGCTCGGAACCGGCCTTACGGCCCTCGTTTCCTGTGTCGTCCATGGCTGTCCTCCTGACGGAGAGCGGCGCGGGCCGCTCGATCTCGGCTCGGCCCGGAGGCCGTGCTCAGTGGGAGCGGTCGGTGCGGTCGGGGGCGCGGCCCGTGCTGCTGTGGGTGTGATGCGCGTCGCGCTCACCGCCACCGCCGGAGACGCCCGACTTGGAATGGTTCGTCGGGCTACCGGGGGTCGGCCCGTGATCGGGCTCGACGAAAGGCTTCGAGCGGTCCTGATGGCTGCTGCCCGGCCCGCCATGATGGCGGTTGGTGCTGGGGTGCTTCGCGGATGTGCTCATTCAGCGATCCTGCTGGTAGCCCTGATGGGTGGTGTTGACCTTCGAGTTGCCGGCTTGGCCGATCTTGTCCGGGTCCTTGGTCTGGGAGGAGGACCGGCCCTGGGCGGTGGCGGTCTCGGGCGCGCTTCCCGGGCCCTTGTCGGAGCGGTTGGCCGGCGGAACGGGTGGGGGCTTGGTGGTCATCGAAACTCCTGAAGACTCAGGCGGCGTGAGATGTCCGGAAAACCAGCCGCATCTTGAAGAGTTCGCATCGAGGGCCGAAAACTTTTCCGGCACAGGCCGGGTCATCGCGCCGCGGAGCAAGGATATCGTGGGGCATAAGCGCGGCCTTGTGGGCGGCATTCATGCACGTAAGACGCATCAATGTTGATCAGGGTACGGCCTTGATCTGCGTGGGACGGAGCGCTCATGCCAAACAGCCTTGGGATGAGGTCTCGTCTACGCAGAACCGATCCGATTCCCGGTCATGGCCCCGGCTTGAACCATCGCCCGTCCGCGCCGGTTTCGCCGCGGAGCCGAACCATCGCGGAGATGACGACATGGCACGAGAGGGCGAAGACCGGGCGCAGGGGTTCGCCGGTGAGAGCGTGGCCGGCCGCCCCGGTGCTCCGAGCCTGAGCAGCCCCGACCACGCGGAGGCCGGCGACCGCAGCCCGAGCCACCGAAGCCTCACGGGCGGAGCCTCACCGCGGCCCGATCCGGGCCGCGAGGGAACGGGGAAGCGCGAGGCGAGCGATCCGCCCTCGAAGGGCTGATGGCCCTGGGGGCCTTGCGTCAGAACGGCCGGTCCGGCGGCACGCGGGCGGCGGCGATCTCGTCCGGGCTCGGGCCGCGCAGCAGGGTGATGTCGGGCTCGCGGTTCGCGTCGATCAGGCCGAGCCGGGCGAAGGCGTCGAGCCAGCCGTCCATCGGCCAGAGCCCGTGCCGGGCGCGGAAGCGGCGGGCGTTGCGGACGATGTCGACGAAGTGCTGGAGCGGCGGGTCGCAGGAGAGGTGGTGCTGGTGGAAGGCCGGCGGCGCACCCGCCAGCAGCACCGGCACGCCGATCTCTGCGGCACGGAAGGCGAGGTCGGTGTCCTCGGCGCCGTAGCCGTCATAGCCCTCGTCGAAGCCGCCGAGCCGGTCGTAGGTCGCAGCCCGCACCGCGAAGGCGAGCGACCAGAACAGACCGGGATTCGTCGTCTCGCGCACGCCGCTCGCCGGAAAATCCCGGGCCGGGTGGAGGAGGCCGGCCCGCAGCAGATCCGCCTCCTGCCAGCCATCCCGTACCGCGCCCGCGGGCAGATAGCGGATCGGCCCGCAGACCAGGGCATCGTGCGCCGCCGCCGCCGCGGACAGCGCCGGGACGAGGCCGGCGGAGGGGATGCAATCGACGTCGAGGAAGACGAGGACGTCGCCGGCGGCCGCCGCCCGACCGGCATTGCGCGCGGCGGCGAGCGGCAGGCCGGCGCTCGGGAAATCGACCCGCCGCAGCGGGAACGGCGTCTCCGGCAGCGGTTCGGGGGCGGGCCCCATCTCGACCACGACGCATTCGGCCGGGCCTTCGCCGGCGGCAGCCGCGCGGGCGAGCCCCTCGATCAGGCGCGCAAGGTGGGCGTCGCGCCCCTTGTTGAGCGTGACGACGCTGGTGGTGCTCACGGGGGTTTCCGGTCCGGGCCAGGCTTGAAGGTCATGCCCGTCCTGACAGCCTGAACCTGAAACCCGGATGAAGGGGCCGACGAAGAGGCCGACGAAGCGACCTCAGCGCAGGGCGATGTACCATTCGTGCGGGCTGCAGAGCCGGTCGATCATCGCCGGCTCCAACTGGAAGCCGGAGGGATCGTCCTCGATCAGGCCGGAGACCTGCGAGGCATGGGCCTCCACCGCCCGGCGCTTGGCCGCGCGCTCGCCCTCCACGGAGAGGCGAAACCCCTCCGGCGCCGGTCCGACCTCGCGCTCCGGCGGCAGGGTCCAGCCCCAGACCGGGTAGGCATAGGCCGCGATGCCGGGGAGCCGGGCGCGGGCGAGATCGACGATGGCCGCCGAGGCGGTGTGGTCGCAATGCGGATCGTGCCGCCACGTCACGAACAGGGCGCTCGCCCCGGCCGCGCGGGCGATGTCGGCGATCGCGTCGGCCGCCGCCTCGGCCTGCGGGCCCTCGCTCGGCACGCCGCCGTCGGGCAGGCGCAGGAAATGGACATGCTCGGCGCCGAGCCCGAGTTCGGCCATGGCCCGCACGGTCTCGGATTCGCGAAGATCCCGCAGGCGGTCGTGGGGATAGGCTTTGGAGTTCGGGTGCGAGCCGCAGCCGTCGCTGACGATGACGACGCGCACGGCGCGGCCCTCCGCAAGCGCCTGCACGATCAGTCCGCCGCAGCCGAGGCTCTCGTCGTCCGGATGCGGCGCGGCCACGACGAGGCCGCCCCCGTCCGGCACGAGGGTGGCGAGCGGGGCGACGGGCAGGCCCTTCACGGCCTCGAGGAAGGCATCGGCGCGCATGGCTCCTCCTGATCGGTTCTCGTCCTAGTCGGCTCTCGCGGCGAGATAGCGTGCAAATCCCTTGGCGCGCAGGTCGCAGGCCGGGCAGGTGCCGCAGCCATAGCCCCAGTCGTGGCGCTCGCCCCGGTCGCCGAGATAGCAGGTGTGGCTCTCCTCGACGATCAGATCGACGAGGGGCCGCCCGCCCAACGCCTCCGCGAGCGCCCAGGTCTGCGCCTTGTCAATCCACATCAGGGGCGTGTGCAGCACGAAGCGGCGCTCCATCCCGAGGTTGAGCGCGACCTGCAGCGCCTTGATCGTGTCGTCGCGGCAATCGGGATAGCCGGAAAAGTCGGTCTCGCACATGCCGCCGACGATGTGGCGCAGGCCCCTGCGATAGGCGAGCGCGGCGGCGAAGGTGAGGAAGGCGAGGTTGCGCCCCGGCACGAAGGTGTTGGGCAGCCCGTCCCGGGCGAAGGCGATGGCGCTGTCGCGGGTCAGCGCCGTGTCGGAGATCGCGCCGAGGGCCGCCAGGGACAGCGTGTGGTCCTCCCCGAGCCGGCGGCGCCAGCCCGGATCGAGGGCGGTCACGCCCCGCCGCAGGGCCTCGCGCCGGTCGAGCTCGACCCGGTGGCGCTGGCCGTAATCGAAGCCGAGCGTCTCCACATGCGGGAAGCGGTCGAGCGCCCAGGCGAGGCAGGTCGCCGAATCCTGGCCGCCGGAGAACAGCACCAGCGCACCCGCCTCCGCCGCCTCGCCCGCCATCGTCACGCGCCCTCGTACTCGGCCCAGGAATAGGGCGTCTCGAAGATCCGCACGCTCGCGAGCCCCGGGATCGCCGGCTTGGCGCGATGCCAGATCCAGGCCGCGATATGTTCGGCGGTGGGGTTTTCGAGCCCCTCGATCTCGTTGAGGCAATGGTGGTCGAGCTGCTCCAGCAGCGGCGCGAAGGCGCTCTCGATGTCGTAGAAATCGACGACCCAGCCCGTGGTCGGATCGACCGCGCCCGCCACCGTCAGCTCCACGCGGTAGGAATGCCCGTGCATGCGGTGGCAGCGGTGGGTCTCGGGCACGTTCGGCAGGCGGTGGGCCGCCTCGAAGGTGAAGGCCTGGGTGATCTTCATGGGATGGACGATTGTCCGCGGGACGCGGACCTCTCTCGAAACGATCGGCAAGGGGGGCTCGGAGCCGGATATGTCATCGCCGCGGGCAAAATGCACGCTCGCGCGACAGGATCATGGAATCCCGATGATCTTGTGCGTCTGGAGCGAGAGGCGCCAGCGGGCATCCGAGCGGCAATAGGCCACCGCCGCGGCGGTGTTGGCGGCGGCCTCCGGCCCGTCCATCGGCTGAAGGAAGCGGTGCCGGAAGGGCAGGTCCGCAAAACGCTCGGGAAGGGCCTCGGCCTGGGGAAAGACCAGCTTCAGCTCGTCGCCGGAGGTCTGGGCCAGCGGGTTGCCGGCCTTGGGGCTCACGCAGATCCAGTCGATGCCGGGCGGGGCGGGAAGCGTCCCGTTGGTTTCCACCGCCACCTCGAAGCCGCGGGCATGCACGGCGGCGATCAGGGCCTCGTCGAGTTGGAGCAACGGCTCGCCGCCGGTGAAGACGACGTAGCGGTTGGCCTTGCCGCCGCCCCAGGTCGCCGCGATCGCTTCGGCGAGCGCCTCGGCATCGGAAAAACGCCCGCCGCCCTCGCCGTCCATCCCGATGAAGTCGGTGTCGCAGAAACGGCAGGCGGCCTCCGCCCGGTCCTCCTCGCGGCCCGACCAGAGATTGCAGCCGGAAAACCGGCAGAACACAGCCGCGCGCCCGGCCTGGGCGCCCTCGCCCTGAAGGGTGTGGAAGAGTTCCTTGACCGCGTAGGACATCGAATTTCGTTTCGCGTACCGTGCCTTGCCTTTACCCCGATGTGTCCGGAAGCGCCAATGCGGGCGATTATCCGGGAGCAACCTCCCGTCGCAGCGCCGATCCCGTCGCCTCTGCCATGCTCTCGCCACGGAGGGCACGTTGATGACGCAGGATCCACGATCGAACCGGCCGGTGCTTCGTTGACGGACCGTCCGGCCACGGCAACGACATTCCTGATCCGCGGCGTCCCGCGCCCTCACACCCTTTCGAGATTGGCCCGATGGTGAAGCGTGTTTGGGGACGGCTGATCGGTTCGCTCGCCGCCCTCGGCCTGATGGCCGGGGCGGCCGCGGCGGTGACCGCGCCGATCCTCGTCGTCGACGCGGAATCCGGCAAGGTGCTCTACAGCCAGGGCGCGACCGATCCCTGGTATCCGGCCTCGATCACCAAGCTGATGACCACCTACGTCGCCCTCGACATGGTGCGGCAGGGCAAGGTCTCCCTCGACACGCTGCTCACGGTGTCCCCGGCGGCCGCCGCCGAGCCGCCCTCGAAGATGGGCTTCAAGCCGGGCACTCAGATCACCCTCGACAACGCCCTCAAGATCATCATGGTCAAGTCGGCCAACGACGTGTCCTGGGCGATCGGCGAGGGGCTCGGCGGCTCCGTCGAGGGCTTCGCCGACATGATGAACGAGACCGCGCACCGGATCGGCATGCGCGAGAGCCGCTGGTACAACCCCAACGGCCTGCCCGAGCCGCGGCAATGGACGAGCGCCCGCGACATGGCGATCCTGGCGCGGGCGCTGATGCGCGACTTCCCCAACCAGCAGGCCCTGTTCTCGATCTCGGCGATCCAGTTCGGCAAGTCGGTGATGGCCAACCACAACGGCCTGCTCGGGCGCTATCCCGGTGCCGACGGCATGAAGACCGGCTTCATCTGCTCGGGCGGCTTCAACGTGGTGGCGACCGCGACCCGCGGGGGTCGGCGGATCATCGCCGTGGTGATGGGCCAGCCGAGCGCCCGCGAGCGCGACATCAAGGCCGCCGACCTGTTCGATTACGGCTTCGGCCAGTCGGCGGGCTGGACCGCGCCGACGCTGGAATCGCTGCCGCCGTCGAACGTCGCCGCCCCGCCGGACATGCGGCCCTACATCTGCGACAAGCGCAAGCCGATGCCGGTGGACGAGGGCCCCGGCGCCCTGACCGCGAGCGGCCCCGGTGCCGACAGCGCCACGACGCAGCTCCTCGGCTCGGCGACGCCGGATGCCACCAATCTCGCCTTCGCCGCACTCGGCAATGCCAATGTCCGCGGCCGCACCCTGCCGCCGCGGGGGCCGCTGCAGCCGATCCCGGTCTGGATCGGCAGCAGCCCGACGGAAGGCGCCATGGCGCTGGCCCGCGAGGAGCAAGAGGCGCAGGCCGCCAAGCAGGCGGCCAAGCAGGCCGCGCTCGAAGCGGCCCAGCGCAAGCGCGCCGAGGCCAAGGCGGCCAAGGATGCGGCCCGCCAGGCCGCCTCGGAAAAGGCCGCCAAGGCCCGGGCTGCCGCGGTGACGGCACCGAAGCCCGCCGCGAAGACGGCGGCCAAGGACAAGGGTGCCGACAAGGGCGTGCCGGCGGCGACCAGCGCCTACACCTCGGTCGAAGCCGCCCCGAAGGCTGCGGCCAAGCCCGCCGCGAAGCCGGCGCACAAGCCGGCGGCCAAGAAACCCGAGACCAAGCCCGAGGCCAAGCCCGCCGCCAAGAAAGCGGACAAGAAGGCGAAGAACGACGAGTCGTAAGGGGTTTTCCCGGGCGCCCGGCATCGTCATATCAGCGCCGAGACACAGGCTGCGACATCTGCCGCGACCCTCTCCCCGCCTGCGGCAAGGGGGCGTCATGCCCCGTGCCGGGGCCTGACGCGGGGCGGGCAGTAGCCGAATTGGGGGCGTATCAGGAGGAGACTCATCCTGAGCCGCTCCTTCGCTGCGGCTCCGCTCCCGGCCCGCACGACAGGGGCAGGCCGGCCTTTCCCCGCGCAGCGGGAGAGGGGATGTCCGGCGATCAGACTTCGAAAGCCGTCCCACGATGTCCCACTCCGAACGACCCGGCCGCCCCGAGCCGATCCCGCTCACCGTGCTCACGGGCTTCCTTGGCGCGGGCAAGACCACGCTGCTCAACCGCCTGCTCGGCGATCCGGCGCTCGCCGACACGGTGGTGATCGTCAACGAGTTCGGCGAGGTCGGGCTCGATCACCTGCTGATCGAGACGGTAGACGAGGGGATGATCCTGCTGGGTGCGGGCTGCCTGTGCTGCACCGTGCGCGGCGACCTGATCTCGACGCTCGAAGACCTGCTGCGCCGCCGCGACAACGGCCGCATCAACCCGTTCCGCCGGGTCGTGATCGAGACCACCGGCCTTGCCGATCCGGCGCCGATCCTCCACGCGCTGATCTACCATCCCTATCTGGCGATCCGCTTCCAGTTGCAGGGAGTGGTCACCGTGGTCGATGCGGTCAACGGCGGCGGCACTCTCGACGCGCATCCCGAGGCCCTACGGCAGGCGGCGGTGGCCGACCATCTCGTCGTGACCAAGGCCGACCTCCCTGGCGCCGAGGCGGACGCGCTCACCCGGCGGCTCACGGCGCTCAATCCGGGCGCGCGGATCCACGGCCCCGACGTGCCGGCCGAGCGCCTCCTCGGCGGCCTGTTCGGCCTCGATGGCCGGGGAGCGAGCAAGGGCGAGGACGTGCGGGCCTGGCTCGGCGCCGAGGCGCACGAACATGATCACCATGCCCATGACCACGGCCATCACCACGGCCACCATCATCACGACGTGAACCGGCACGACGCGGCGATCCGCGCCTTCCATCTCACCAGCGACGAGCCCGTGCCGCGCCCGGCCTTCGAGATGTTCCTCGATCTCCTGCGCTCGGCGCACGGGCCGAAGCTGCTGCGCCTCAAGGGCCTCGTGGCGCTCGCCGACGACCCCGCGCATCCGGTGGTGGTGCACGGGGTGCAGCACGTCGTCCACGCGCCGGTGACGCTGCCGGCTTGGCCCGATGCGGATCACCGCTCGCGGCTGGTGCTGATCGTCCGTGATCTCGATCCGGCCTTCGTCCGACGGATCTGGGACGCCTTCCTCGGCAAGCCGGCCCCGGACACTCCGGACCGGACGGCTCTGACCGAGAATCCGCTGGCGATCCCGGGAGGGTAGAGCCTCATCCCGGCAGGCCGCTTCCGGTTCTCAGGAGAACGTGCCGCACAAAAGACGAAGGCCTCGTCCCGGATCCGGTATCCAGGGCGAGGCCTTCGGGACGCTGTTCTCAGGCCCGTCACGGGACGGGCGGCCGTTGGCGGCGATCAGTCGAGGTGGTCGCCGTAGCGCTGGACGTGGTCGGCGAGCCCGAGGCCGTGATCGCGCACGAGGCGTTCGGCGCGCTCGGCGTCGCGGGCCTCGAGCGCCTCGATGATCTGCACGTGCTCCTCGATCGATTTCGAGGCGCGGTCACCCTGACGGAGCGCCGTGTTGCGGATGCCGCGCACGTGCATCAGCAGGTTGCTGGTCAGGTCCTTGATCACCTCGCTGTGGCCGAGCGAGATGATCTTCTGGTGGAAGCGGATATTGGCTTCCGAGTATTCGCCGAGATGCTCGTAGGGCTTGCCGTCGAAGAACTCGGGGAAGGAGCGGCGCAGGCAGGCCAGATCCTCGTCGGAGGCGGCGGTGCAGGCCAGCCGCGCCGCCATGCTCTCCAGCGCCGCCCAGGCCTGGATCATGCCGACGATCTCGCGCTTCGTCTTCTTGACGACGAACACGCCGCGCCGGGGCTCGTTGCGCACGAAGCCTTCCTGCTCCAGCACCGTCAGTGCCTCGCGGATCGGCGTGCGGCTCACGCCGAGCGTTTGCGACAGGCCGCGCTCATCGAGCCGGACATCCCCGGACTGGCCGTAGATGTCCATGTTGGTGATGGCGGATTTCAGCGCCTCGTAGGCGAGCGTCCGAAGACTCGTCGCCGGAACGATCGGCTTGATCGAGAAATTTTCCATCGCTGCGGATCGACCTTGATGCCGATGGGAATGTGGGTCCGGGGATGGAGCATCGAGCCGTTCGAGCATGGCGCCTCGCCTCTGGGAAGACAAGCCGGCCGCACCCATGCGCCGGGCTTATGCCTCCGGATTCTGCTCACGAGCCCGTGCGGATCTTGAGCCGGAAACCCGAAAACGTTGACGTCTGGCATCTGGTATGCCAGAAAGAAACCTTGAAGTCGAGAGGACCGGCATTCGCTGGGCGCAGGGCAGCCTTCCTTGGATGAGCCCGGTGTGCGCCCTGTTCAAGACCGGAGCGGCTTCTCAACAGGGCGTTCGGGCCGACGCCATCGGCCGCGGGAGCGCTCGGACAACACGCCATTCTCCTGGGGAGGAGACCTGCGATGAGCAAGGCATCGGGCAAGGCACTCGAGGGTGTCCGCATCCTCGACTTCACTCACGTCCAGTCGGGGCCGACCTGCACGCAATTGCTGGCGTGGTTCGGCGCCGACGTGATCAAGGTCGAGCGGCCGGGCGCGGGCGACGCCACGCGCCAGCAATTGCAGGACCTTCCCGGCGTGGACAGCCTCTATTTCACGATGCTGAACCACAACAAGCGCTCGATCACGCTCGACGCCAAGAACCCGAAGGGCAGCGCCATCCTGTGGCGGCTCATCGCCGAGTGCGACGTGCTGGTCGAGAACTTCGCGCCCGGCGCGCTTGATCGGATGGGGCTGACCTGGGAGAAGCTTCAGGCCGCCAATCCGGGGCTGATCCTGGCTTCGGTGAAGGGGTTCGGGCCCGGCCGTTACCAGGATTGCAAGGTCTACGAGAACGTCGCCCAATGCGTCGGCGGGGCGGCCTCCACCACCGGCTGGCGCGACGGCGTGCCGATGGTCTCCGGCGCACAGATCGGCGATTCCGGCACCGGCCTGCATCTGGCGCTCGGCATCGTCACCGCCCTTTACCAGCGCACCCAGACCGGGCAGGGCCAGCGCGTCGATTGCGCCATGCAGGACGGGGTGCTCAATCTCTGCCGGGTGAAGCTGCGCGACCAGCAGCGCCTCGCCCACGGTCCGCTAATGGAATACAGCCAGTATGGCGAGGGCGTGCCCTTCGGCGAGGCGGTGCCGCGGGCGGGCAACGATTCCGGCGGCGGCCAGCCGGGCCGCATCCTCAAGTGCAAGGGCTGGGAGCAGGATCCCAACGCCTACATCTACTTCATCACGCAAGGGGCGGTCTGGGGCCCGATCTGCGACATCATCGGCGAGCCCGATTGGAAGACCGATCCGGCCTACGCCACGCCCAAGGCCCGCCTGCCGCATCTCAACGAGATCTTCACGCGGATCGAAGCCTGGACGATGAAGCACGACAAGTTCGAGGCGATGGACATCCTCAACGCCTACGAGATCCCGTGCGGGCCTATCCTGTCGATGCGGGAGATCGCCGAGGATCCGATGCTGCGGGCGAACGGCACGGTGGTCGAGGTCGAGCACCCGACCCGTGGCGCCTACCTGACGGTGGGGAACCCGATCAAACTCTCGGCGAGCCCGACCGAGGTCACGCGCGCGCCGCTGCTCGGCGAGCATACCGACGAGATCCTGCGCGAGGTGCTGGGCTGCTCCGATACCGAGATCGGCGACATCCTCGGTTCGGGCGCGGTCGGCGCTGTCCACCGGATCGCCGCGGAGTAGCGCGGGGCATTATTTTTCCGAGCGCATGACGTTCTGAACTTGATTTCCGGCTCGTTGGTATGCCAGATACCAAAGGGCATTCGCGCTTCGGCACGGCGGACGATACGTCCACGAGCCGGCAACCGGAGGATAGGGTGATGGCGCAGACCGCTTTCGACCACGCTCTGGCCGATCTGGTGGAGGCCTTCGGACATTACTCCGAGGCCGAGCTGCAGACTTTCCTCGACGCGACGCCGACGGAGCCGCGCATTGCGGCCTATCCCATCGGTGCGGTCATGCCCGATTGGCTGAGTGCGTCGAGCCCCGCTCTCCGCGAAACCTCAGCCGCGATTCAGGCGGCGCGGGCGTAACGCTCGGCGGTCTCGGCCGCTTCTCTGCCGCGGGCGGTCGGAGCGTCCTGCGTGGCGTCCGACACGGTCAGGCGGTCGGCCAGCTTGACGACGAACAGCGCCTGGAGGGCGCATAGGAACAGGAGAACGGCGAGCCAAGTGGCGAGCATGATGGTCTCCGGGTATGCGGACGGATGTTGCGGTGCGATGAGCTCGAGATAGTCCGTACTTTTTGGAATATGAAGTACAAAATACCAGATGCGGACATGCGTCACGCGCATGTGATGCCGCTCCGTGTCTGTGCGCGCGCCGGGGTGAGCCGGCAATCCTGACAGGCGGCGACGCTGTTACAAGCCTCGGTTGATGTTGCGACGCGACAGGCGTGCGGTCAGGAGACCGTGCGATCCGCCGCTGGACCCCACGCGCCGAGCGTCGACGTCTCGACCGGACGCAACACCTCTTCCAGCGGCGGAACGCCGTCGGCCCGCTCCGGCAGCCCCGCCGCGGCGAGCGCCCGCGCGGTCCCGGTGTCCCGGCAGGCGGCGGCGAGACCCGCCGCGTCGAGGCCGACCAGACGGCCGTGCTCGAACCGCGCGAAGACCCGCCCGGTCTCCCGCTCGGCGAAGCGCACCACGGACAGCCGCCGCAATGCCTCGCGCAGGAAGCGCGCCTCCGCCTCGGGCGCATCGGTGACGCCACGATAGACCTCGCTCGCCGCGCGGGCGCGGATGTCGATCCGCCGGTAGCGCTCGATCGCCAGCAGGGCGCTCGCATCGAGAATCGTCATCGCGTCGTTGGTGCCGAAGGCGATGGTACGCGGGCGCGCACCCTTGGGCACGCTGTTGTCGAGGAACTCGTAGGCGACCGGCCGGTCCTGCCGCAGCGCCCAGGTGAAGAACAGCCGCGGCATGCCGGTATAGGCCTCGACATTGTGCGCGAGCAGATCCTCCACCGCCTTGTAGCGCCCGAACTCCTCGCCCCGCTTCCAGGCCCGTTCCACGGTCTCCTCCGGCGGGGTGACCATGAATTGCAGGTAGACCCGGTGGCCGAACCGGGTCAGCAACTGGCCGGCGCCGTCGCTGCCGGCCTCCGTCGAGAAGCTGTCGAAGCGGAAACGGTCGATCAGCAGGTGCGAAAGGCGGCCCTGCGCCGCTTTGCGCGTGATGTAGCGGTCGAGCTTGGCATCGACGATCTCGACCTCGTGACCGGTCAGCGGCCCGGCATAGCGGCGGGCCTCGCCCAGGCTGTCGTAATCGAGCAGGAACTTGCGCCAGACATCGGGGGTGATGACGGCAAAGTCCGCCCACGCCGCGCCGATCTGTCCAGCGAGGTCGCGCTGATAGGGTCTGATCGTGCTTTTTCCCGAGGCCGAGGCGCCCTTGACGGTCATCACGACCGGCTGCGCCTTGGGGCTGGGCCGATGATAGCCCTGGGCTTCCGCCACCGCCTCGATCCAGGGCGCGATCAGCGCGCCGATCCGGTCGCTGCCGCAGCGGTTGGTCACGAGGATGCCGGCGAGCCGCCGCAGCAGCGCGCGGTCGCGGATCAGCATGCCCTGGCGGGCGATGACGTGGCCGAACACCGTGCGCAGCGCTTCGCGCACGGCGCATTCCAGGCTGTCGGCCTCGTGACCCGCGGCGCAGCGAGCGTCGAGGCGCGCGAGGATCCGGGCCTGCCCGTCCGCTGCGGGGGGAGGGGAGGGGGAAGACGCGGGAGAAGAGGCGGCGCGCGCGCCCGGGGCAAGGCTGCGCAGCCACCCGGCCCAGCCGGGGGACGGAGCGGGTGCTTCCGCGGACGCCTCCTCGAACAGGGCCGACAGCTCGCGCTCCAACGCCGCGTCGGCCTCGGCGCGGACGGCGTCGAGCGTGGCCGCGACCGCGTCGAGGCGGTGCGTCACGCCCTCGCGCAGCAGCGTCGAGACGATGCGCCGGAAGTTCAGGCCGAGATCGGCATAGACCTCGCCCACGGGGACCGAGATGTCGGCCATCACCCGGATCAACACCTCATGCACCGCGAGCCGCTCGGGCCGGAACGGGGCGAGCTGCGTCGCGGGCAGGCCGCTGAGATCGGACAGTTCGAGGATCTCGGGGAGACTGAGGGAGACGTTCTCGGGCCGGAACACTGTCGCGAGCGGGCGCATGGCCCGCGGCAGGCCCGGCTCGAGGCCGGGATTCCAGGCGTGGAAGGACGGCTCCGCCGCAGCGGAGAGCGGTTCGGCCGAGGCGATCCCGGCGGGAGGCGGCGCGGCGGTGTCCATCGCGCCCGCCCCGTCAGGCACCGATCAGGCGGCCGAGGCGTTCTCGATCGCCTCGAACCGGATCTGGTAGGCCTCGCCCCACAGCGTCGCCGCCCGCTCGTGCCAAGCGGCGTCGAAGAACAGCTTGGCGCAGAACGAGCTGCGCCAGATGCACACCGCGATGATGCGCTCGTCCAGCACCCGGATGTGGCGGCTTTCCAGCCCGCCGGCGATGCCGAGGCGGGGCAGCATGTCGATGCTGGAGGTGCCGAATTCGTTCTCGCCGGGGAAGACGATCGGGCACTCGACGACGGTCAGATGCTTGTTCGGATGTTCCATGGCGGAGCCTTTTTTCGGAGTTGTCTTCCGACCGTTTCCGGATCTTCCTCGCACAACGCCCGGTGCACTGTGTCCGCTCCCGCTGGAGGCGGCCCAGGACCTTCGCGCGTCGCGAGGGCCGACGATGGCCCCGAAGCGGGGCCGCGCGCCTTCACGTATGTGGCAAGGCCTGCGGGCTCGCGGCCGCCCGCGCTTCTCCGGCGCAATCCCAGATGCTCAGGATCGCGCTGATGCGGCAGGATTCCATCAGGGCGATGTGATCGACCTTCCGCTCGCAGAAGGTCTTCAGGCAGTCCTGCGGCGAGGTGCCGATCTCGACGGCGGGAAAGTCGTGGTCGGTGATGAGCCAGACGCTGCGATTGTAGACGTCCGGCCCCTCGGTCGCCACGGCGCGGAAGATGTCGCGCTGGGTGAGGAGGCCGGTCACGGTCGCATCGGCGTCGCCCTCGACGACGACGAGAGCGCCGGTTCCCGGCTGGGCGAGGAGCTGCGCCGCCTCGGCCACCGACCGGTCTCTGTGAATGGTGCGGACGCGCGAGGCGTCCGGCTCACGGCGCATCGTTCCAAACACGGCGCTCCTCCATCGGCATGCCTCTCAGCCGGGGCCGCCTTGGAGATCAGGCTGGTATACAACATACCTATTGTCAATGCCGCATTTTGAATTATGGTGCCGTGGTCCGCGCGCCATCGGCAAGATCGATCCGCCGGTCTTCAAACAGCCATGGGCCTGGGCGGACGATCCGCGGCCCGCCTCGCTCACGATCCGGGCCGGCCTCAAGCCCGCCCGTCCTCCGTGTCGCCGACATCGCTCCGAGAGAGACAGCTCCGAGCGGCGGGGATGCCGTCCGTTGCTCTAGAGACTTCGATCGGCCGATTTCATCACCAAAGCAATTCTCTCAACGTGATTAAGTGCCCGATTATATTCAATTTTTTACCTCGTTGACGACCTGAGACCACGACCAAAAAGCTCGGAAAAATCGAGCATTCACTGGAGATGCGTCCATGACCCAACCTTCGACCACCGATCCTTCGATCGCCCACCCCGGAGCGACCCCTGTACCCCCGCCGACGAACCGGTGGCTGCAACTGATCTTCGGCATCGTCTGCATGTGCATGATCGCCAACATGCAGTACGGCTGGACCTTCTTCGTCAATCCGATCCAGGAACGGCACGGCTGGGACCGCGCCGCGATCCAGGTCGCCTTCACCCTCTTCGTCGTCACCGAGACCTGGCTGGTGCCGATCGAGGGCTGGTTCGTCGACAAGTACGGCCCGCGGGTCGTGACGCTGGCCGGCGGCCTGATGTGCGGCCTCGCCTGGGTCGTCAACGCCTATGCCGACTCGCTGACCCTGCTCTATCTCGGCGCCATCATCGGCGGCACCGGCGCGGGCGCGGTCTACGGCACCTGTGTCGGCAACTCGCTGAAATGGTTCCCCGACCGGCGCGGCCTCGCCGCCGGCCTCACCGCCATGGGCTTCGGTGCGGGCTCCGCGCTCACCGTGGTGCCGATCCAGGCGGTGATCCACCATTACAGCTACGAGTCGGCCTTCCTCTGGTTCGGCCTCGGCCAGGGCCTGGTGGTGATGCTGATCGCCCTGTTCCTGGTGGCGCCGAAGAAGGGGCAGGTGCCCGAGATCGCCCGCGTCAGCCAGAGCAAGCGTGACTTCACCCCCGGCGAGATGGTGCGCACCCCGATCTTCTGGGTGATGTACGCGATGTTCGTGATGATGGCCGCCGGCGGCCTGATGGCGACCGCCCAGCTCGGCCCCATCGCCAAGGACTTTCACATCGCCGACGTGCCTGTGAGCCTGTTTGGCATCACCCTGCCGGCGCTGACCTTCGCCGCGACCATCGACCGGGTGCTCAACGGCGTGACCCGCCCGCTCTTCGGCTGGATCTCCGACCATATCGGCCGCGAGAACACGATGTTCCTTTCCTTCGGCATCGAGGGTGTGGGCATCTACCTCCTGAGCCAGTTCGGCCACGACCCGATCATGTTCGTGATCCTGACCGGACTCGTGTTCTTTGCCTGGGGCGAGATCTACTCGCTGTTCCCGGCGACCTGCGGCGACACCTTCGGCTCGAAGTATGCGGCCACCAATGCCGGTCTGCTCTACACCGCCAAGGGCACGGCGGCGCTGATCGTGCCCTATACCAGCATCCTTACCACGATGACGGGAAGCTGGCACGCGGTGTTCCTGGCGGCCGCCGCGCTCAACATCATCGCGGCCTTCATGGCGCTCTTCGTCCTCAAGCCGATGCGGCACGCCTATACGCGGGCCGCGGCGCCTCTCGAGACCAAGCCGAAGCCCGCCGCGGCGCACTGAGCCTCGTCTCCGGCCGGCCCCGCCGGCCGGCCTTTCGAACCATTGACGGCGCGCGCCGGGCCAGACCGCCCGGCGCGCGTCGTCGCGTCTGCAGCAGGCCCCCGCACGTCGCTTCGAACGATGCGTGTCGAGGCATCTTACGGCCGGTGTGCCGGGTTGCCGCAGCCGCACCCGAGGATCTTTGTCACTCTGGTATATTGTATGCCTAGCATCATTGTGCATGATGTGGCGCCAGGGGAGCACGAGAAACGCTTTAGGGAGATCCCGGATGGTTCACCAACCGGCAGAGCAACACGCGCATCGCGAGGCACCTTCCGATGCGCCTTCCGCCAAGTGGTGGCAACTCGCCTTCGGCGTGCTCTGCATGGCCATGATCGCCAACCTCCAGTACGGCTGGACCCTGTTCGTCGATCCGATCGACGCGCAGCACCAATGGGGGCGAACGGCGATCCAGTTCGCCTTCACGATCTTCGTCGCCACCGAAACCTGGCTCGTGCCGATCGAGACGTGGTTCGTCGACCGCTACGGCCCGAGCATCGTGGTCGGTTTCGGCGGGGTCATGATCGCCCTGTCCTGGACGCTCAATGCCTACGCCGACTCGCTCTTCCTGCTCTACGCCGCGGCGGTGATCGGCGGCATCGGTGCGGGATCGGTCTACGGCACCTGCGTCGGCAACGCCCTCAAGTGGTTCCCCGACCGGCGCGGCCTCGCGGCGGGCGCGACCGCGGCGGGCTTCGGCGCGGGCGCGGCGATCACCGTGATCCCGATCGCCAACATGATCGCCGCGAGCGGCTATCAGAAGGCCTTCCTCGTGTTCGGGCTCGGCCAGGGCGCCGTCGTCCTCCTGCTGTCGTTCCTGCTGCGCAAGCCTTCCGTGGCGGTGCCGATCCGGCGCAAGAACCTGCGCCTGCCCCAGACCAAGATCGACCGCAGCCCGAAGGAGGCGGTGCGCACGCCCGTGTTCTGGACGATGTACGCGATGTTCGTGATGGTCGCCTCTGGCGGCCTGATGGCGGCAGCGCAGATCGCCCCGATCGCCCACGACTTCAAGGTCGCCGACGTGCCGATGAGCCTGTTCGGCCTGCAAATGGCGGCGCTGACCCTCGCGATCTCGCTCGACCGGATCTTCGATGGGTTCGGCCGGCCGTTCTTCGGCTGGGTCTCCGACAATATCGGCCGCGAGAACACGATGTTCATCGCCTTCGTCATCGCCGCCACCGCCTGCATCCTGCTGCTGGGCTACGGACGCAACCCGATCGTCTTCGTGCTGTGCACGGCGATGTATTTCGGGGTGTTCGGCGAGATCTACTCGCTGTTCCCGGCGACCTGCGGCGATACCTTCGGCTCGAAGTACGCGGCCAGCAATGCCGGCCTGCTCTACACTGCCAAGGGTACGGCGGCCTTCCTCGTCCCCTTCGCCAGCGTGTTGTCGGCGAGCTACGGCTGGTCGGCCGTGTTCGGCCTCATCATCGGGCTGAACATCCTGGCCGCCGCGCTCGCGGTGTTCGTGCTGAAGCCGATGCGGCGGCGCTATCTCGCGTCGGAAGCCGAGATCGCCGAGGCGGCCGAGGCGCGGTCGGTCAAGCTCGCCTGAGGGGGGCGGGCGGCCCACGGTTCTGACTGACGAGAAACGCGCCGCGGCGGATGACGCCCGGCGCGTTTCTTCGTGGAGAGCCTGTTTGCCGAACCCTATCGCCGACGGCCGGCATCGATCGGCGCGAAGCGATCCCGCCGCACGATCGTCGAGGACGAAGCGGGCGCACGCCGTCCCTCATCGTCCTTCCGGAACCGGCACCGCGACGCTCGCGACGTGCCGGAAGAAAAGTGCCAGTTCCGTTTGACCGCCTATTTGGTATTTGGTATGCCAGATCCGTCGCAGCAAGACCGGCCGTTCCCCGAACGGCCCGTGCGCGCCGGAAGGCGCCGTGAGAGACGCGAAACGCGCCCGGCCCCGACGCCATCGGGTCCCGCGCCCGACAACAGCATCCGCACCGAGAGGGAGAACGCCGCATGACCGTCCAGGCCCAGAACATCGACGCGATCACCGCGGGCGCCGTGCCCCACGAGGAGGCGGAGCTGACCGACGGCTTCCACCTCGTCATCGACGCGCTCAAGCTCAACGGCATCGAGACGATCTACAACGTGCCGGGCATCCCGATCACCGATCTCGGCCGTCTGGCCCAGGCCGAGGGCCTGCGGGTCGTCTCCTTCCGCCACGAGCAGAACGCGGGCAACGCGGCGGCGATCGCCGGCTTCCTCACCAAGAAGCCGGGCATCTGCCTCACCGTCTCGGCGCCGGGCTTCCTCAACGGCCTGACGGCGCTGGCGAACGCCACCACCAACTGCTTCCCGATGATCCTGATCTCCGGCTCGTCCGAGCGCGAGATCGTCGATCTGCAGCAGGGCGACTACGAGGAGATGGACCAGCTCGCCATCGCCAAGCCGCTGTGCAAGGCCGCCTTCCGCGTCCTGCACGCCGCCGATATCGGGATCGGCGTGGCCCGTGCGATCCGCGCCGCCGTCTCCGGCCGGCCCGGCGGCGTCTATCTCGACCTGCCCGCCAAGCTGTTCTCGCAGGTCATCGACGCCGATCTCGGCGCACGCTCGCTGGTGAAGGTGATCGATCCGGCTCCGGCCCAGATCCCGGCTCCGGCCTCCGTCGCCCGCGCCCTCGATCTGCTGAAGGGGGCCGAGCGTCCGCTGATCATCCTCGGCAAGGGCGCCGCCTACGCCCAGGCCGACGAGGCGGTCCGCGCGCTCGTCGAGGAGAGCGGCATCCCCTACGTGCCGATGAGCATGGCCAAGGGCCTCCTGCCCGACACCCACCCGCTCTCGGCCGGCGCGGCGCGCTCCACCGCGCTCAAGGATTCCGATGTCGTCGTGCTGGTCGGCGCCCGCCTCAACTGGCTGCTGTCCCACGGCAAGGGCAAGACCTGGGGCGAGCCGGGCTCCAAGCGCTTCATCCAGATCGACATCGAGCCGCGGGAGATGGACTCGAACGTCGAGATCGCCGCCCCGCTGGTGGGCGACATCGGCTCCTGCGTCGAGGCGCTGCTGGAAGGGATCCGCAAGGACTGGAAGGGCGCGCCTGAGAACTGGCTCCAGACCATCCGCACGAAGCGCGAGGCCAATATCGCCAAGATGGCCCCGAAGCTGATGAAGAACACCTCGCCGATGTGCTTCCACTCGGCGCTGGGCGCCCTGCGGACCGTCATCAAGGAGCGGCCCGACGCGATCCTCGTCAACGAGGGCGCCAACACCCTCGATCTCGCCCGCGGCATCATCGACATGTACCAGCCGCGCAAGCGCCTGGACGTCGGCACCTGGGGCGTGATGGGCATCGGCATGGGCTTCGCCGTCGCGGCCGCCGTCGAGACCGGCAAGCCGGTTCTGGCGGTCGAGGGCGACTCGGCCTTCGGCTTCTCCGGCATGGAGGTGGAGACCATCTGCCGCTACGACCTGCCGGTCTGCATCGTGATCTTCAACAACAACGGCATCTACCGCGGCACCGACACCGACCCGACCGGGCGCGACCCCGGCACCACGGTCTTCGTGAAGGATAGCCGCTACGACAAGATGATGGAGGCCTTCGGCGGCGTCGGCGTGAACGTCACCACGCCGGACGAGCTGAAGCGGGCGGTCGATGCGGCGATGGATTCCGGCAAGCCGACCCTCATCAACGCGGTGATCGACCCCGCCGCCGGCAGCGAGAGCGGCAATATCGGCAGCCTCAACCCGCAGAGCACGCTGAAAAAGAAGAAGTGAGGCGAAGGCCGCTTGGCCCCAGCCGACGCCTGAACCGGATCGCGGTGCCCGAGGGCGCCGCGATCCTTTTTTGTCTGGCAAGCGCCCTCGGTCCTCATGCTGAGGTGCGACGCCAAGCGGAGCCTCGAAGCACGCAGGAAGGCTGCTCCGAGACACCCGAGCCGGGGCGTCCCGGAAAACCGATCAGCCGTGCTTCGAGGCCCGCTGGCGCGGGCACCTCGGCATGACGGGCCTGGGCTGGGTTCCATCAAAAGGATCTCCCATGGCCTCCTCCGCGATCGACCCCACCGCTCCCCTCGATCCCCGCCTCGCCGGCCGGCTCGCCTTCCTGCCGCGGCTGCCGACGAAGCCGGCGCTGCCGCCGGGCCGCCACGCGCTCGGGCTGTTCGAGACCCGCGACGCCATTCTCTGCGTGCCCGACCATGTCGATCCGCGCCTGCCGACCCCGCTGGTCGTGCTGTTCCACGGCGGCGGCGGGCATGCGGAGAAGATCCTGCCGATGCTGGAGGGGCATGCGAAGGCACGCGGCTTCCTGCTGCTCGCGCCACAATCGCTCTATCCGACCTGGGATCTCGTCATCGTCGGCAACGGGCCGGACCGGGAGCGGCTCGATCAGGCCCTGGCGGAGGTCGCCGACCGCTTCCTGATCGACCCGCGGCACCTCGCCTTCGCGGGGCACTCGGATGGCGGCAGCTACGCCCTGTCGCTCGGGCTCACCAACGGCGACCGGGTCAGCCACCTGATCGTGTCCTCGGCCGGCTTCATGTCGGTGCAGGTGCAGGCGGGCGCGCCCAAGATCTTCCTCTCGCACGGAACCCGCGACGAGCAGATCGGGATCGACCGCAGCGCCCGCACCCATGCCCGGCTGCTGAAGGGGGCGGGCTACGACCTGACCTATGTCGAGTATGACGGCCCGCACGCCTACAATCCGGACGTGGTGGCCCAGGCCGTCGATTTCTTCCTGGGCGATTTCTTCGCCTGACCGGAGCCACCCGCCCGAACAGTCACCGTCCGGCCGTCGGGACGATGCGTGAGCGTCAGCCTCAGGCGATCCCGGCGGCGAGGCCCGCAGGCAGGCGCTCCGCGCGCTCGGGCGCGGTGTCGCGGTTGCCCGCGTCGCGGGTGGCGGCCTCGGTCAGCAGGGCGGCCACGAGGTCGCTCTGCGAGACGACGCCCATCAGCCGTCCCTCCGGCCCGACCACGGGCAGGTGGTGGTGGCCGCTCTGAGCCATCCGCGCCGCGACCTGAGCGAGCGACATCTCCGGCCGCAGGCTCTCGACCTCGGTGGTCATCACGTCGGCGGCGCAGCCATGCGGGGCGCGGCCCCGGCCCAGCGTCAGTTGCCAGCGCCGGGCAAGGCCGAGGCGGGGGCCGCGCCCATCCCACTCCGCCTTGTCCATCAGGTCGGTCTGGGTGAGGACGCCGATCACCCGCGCGCTCTCGTCGGTGACGGGCAGCATCTTGATGTGATGGCGCCGCAGGAGGGCGAGCGCCTCCCGCAGGGGCGCCTCGGGAGCGATGCCGACGACGTCGCGGGTGAGGATCGAGGCGCAGGTCGCCGGCCCGGAGCGGCGCATGACGGCGCTGAGCTGGGCACGCCGCAGCAGCGCTTCGAGGTCGCCGCGGCCGATATCCAGCACCTGATCGTAATCTTCGAGCGCCGCGTCGATGTCGGCCGAGCTGAGGCCGAAGCGGCCCTCCGGGGTCGGGGCGGCGGGCGCGGCATGCGCGACATGCGGGTAGGAGCGGCCGGTGAGATTGTTGAACAGGAGCGCGATGCCGAGGATCAGGATCGTGTTCGCGCCCACCGGCCACAGCACGAAGCCGTAGCCGAGATCGTGGATCGCCGGCCCGCCCAGCACGGCGGTCAGCGCCACGGCGCCGCTGGGCGGATGCAGGCAGCGCAACGCCATCATCACCGCGATGGCGCCGGCGCCGGCGAGCGCCGCGGCCACCAGGGGATCGTGGATGAACAGGCCGGCGGTGACGCCGACCACCGAGGCCACGAGGTTGCCGCCGAGGATCGACCAGGGCTGGGCCAGCGGGCTCGACGGGACGGCGAAGAGCAGGACCGCGGAGGCGCCCATCGGCGCGATCAGGGCCGGCAGTTCGACCCCCGTGCCGAGGGCCGCGCGGGCCACGAGCCCGGTTCCGAGGAGGCCGGCCAGCGCTCCGCAGGCGGCGCGCACCCGCTCGCGCGGGCTGACGGGCGCGTGTTCCGGCAGGAGACGGCGCAGGAAGGACATCACCAGTCGCATCACCGGCAGGGCACCGCAGGTTCGAGGCGAGGGGAGCGGGCGTCCGGGAGGGCGCGAACGGGTCCCGCGAGACGGAAAAACCGGACCGACGGGGTCGGCCCGGGAAAGTCATCGGAGGAGGAAAAAACCCGGGCACCATGCCCGGTCAAGCGCTCCCGGGGCGATGCCCCGTCCCGGGAGATACATGGCCGAAGGGGTTCGGCCATTCCGTGCCGGCAGCCCGGAGACCGGGCTGCCGCGTTCATCCGTCAGACCGCGCGTGCCTCGTGCATCGCGGCGATCTGCTCAGGGCTGTAGCCGAGGCCGGCGAGAACTTCGTCGGTGTGCTCGCCCAGGAGCGGCGAAGCCTTGATGTCGACCTTCATGTCCGAGAACTTGATCGGGCTTCCGACGGTCAGGTACGAGCCGAGCTTCGGATGCGGCACCTCGACGATGGTGCCGCTGGCGCGCAGCGACGGATCGGCGGCGATCTCCTTCATGGAGAGGACCGGCGAGCAGGGGATGTCGAACTTGCGCAGGATGTCGACCGCCTCGAACTTGGTCTTGTCGGCCAGCCAATCCTCGATGAAGGCGAAGATCTCGAAGATCTTGTCCTGGCGGGCGCGGGGGGTGTTGTAGGCCGGATCGTCGATCCACTCGGGCTTGTTGAGGGCCTTGCAGATCGGGGCCCAGGCGTGACCCTGGATCGTGAAGTAAATGTAGGCGTTCGGGTCGGTCTGCCAGCCCTTGCACTTGAGCACCCAGCCCGGCTGGCCGCCGCCGCCCGCGTTGCCGCCGCGCGGCACCACGTCGGTGAATTCGCCGTGCGGGTACTGCGGATACTCCTCAAGGTAGCCGATGGCGTCGAGGCGCTGCTGGTCGCGCAGCTTCACGCGGCAGAGATTGATCACCGAGTCCTGCATCGACACGGCGACCTTCTGGCCCTTGCCGGTCTTGTTCTTCTGGTGGAGCGCCGTGAGGATGCCGATGGCCAGGTGCATGCCGGTGTTGGAATCGCCCAGCGCCGCGGCCGACACGGTGGGGGGGCCGTCCCAGAAGCCGGTGGTCGAGGCGGCACCGCCCGCGCACTGCGCCACGTTCTCGTAGACCTTCAGGTCCTCGTAGTGGTGGCCGTCGGAGAAGCCCTTCACCGAGGCGAGGATCATGCCCGGATTGAGGGACTGGATGTGCTCCCAGGTGAAGCCCATGCGGTCGAGGGCGCCGGGACCGAAATTCTCGACCATCACGTCGGATTCACGGATAAGCTTTTCGAGGACTTCCTTGCCCTGCGGGGTCTTGGTGTCCAGCGTCAGCGAACGCTTGTTGGAGTTGAGCATCGTGAAGTAGAGCGCATCCGCGTCCTCGACGTGGCGGAGCTGGTTGCGCGTCACGTCGCCGGAGCCCGGACGCTCGACCTTGATCACGTCCGCCCCGAACCACGCGAGGAGCTGCGTGCAGGCGGGGCCGGCCTGGACGTGGGTGAAATCGATGATTCTGATCCCGTCGAGCGGCTGGGTCATCTCGGTTTTCTCCCTCTTTCGACTTCGTTGTGAGCAGTCGTTGTTGGAAAATCGGACAATATAAACTTCAGCAATCTTGCTGAACGGCTTGGATTTCGCGTCTCAGGCACAGACGAGTGTGCCCAGGGCCTCTTCCAGCTCCGCCACGCGGCGGCGCAGAGAGCGCTCCTCTTGGAAGCGCTCGGTCTCGTCGCGGATCACCGCGGCGATGCCGGTGACCTCACCGTCGGCCCCGTGCAGCAGCGCGACGGTGAAGGCGATGGAGAGCGCCCGTCCGTCCTTGTGCAGGGCGGGCACCTTGAGCAGCGACGTGCCGTAGCGGGTCTCGCCCGTGCGCATCGTCTTGGCGTAGCCGTCCCAGTGGCGTCGGCGATGACGCTCCGGGGTGATGAGATCGAGGGTCTCGCCCAGCGCCTCGGCCTCCGAGAAGCCGAAGATCCGCTCCGCGGCCGGATTCCACGTGACGATCCGTCCATCCGCGTCGGAGATCACCACGCCGTCGCCGATCGCCGCGACGAGCCCGGATATGTCGAAGGTCTGCGATTGGGCCATCCGCCGCCTCCCTTTCTGCCGCCGTCCGAGCCCTAGGGCCGCATCGCGAGCGGAAAGGCGTGATGTCCGTCGAGGATGCCGCGTAGGGTCATGGCAGGCGTTGCCTCCTTGGCTTCCCGGATCTGACTGTCCGGATCGAGGCCGCTCTTTCCGGTGGCTCATCGATTGGCATCTGGTATACCAGATACGAATGGCAGGTCAAGGCGCACCGCGCGGCCCGAACGGGATCGCGTCGGGGCGGTTGTCAGGGAGGCGAGGAGGCCGCGATGTCGGGCAAGCACAGCATCACGATCCGGCAGATTGAGGCCTATGCCTTCCGGATCGAGTTCGGCGAGGCCTTCGTGCCGCTGCTGACGGACGAGCCGGAGCCGATCGGCGGCGGTACCGGTCCCTCGCCGGAGCAGGTGCTGATCGCCGCCGTGAGCAACTGCCTGTGCGCGAGCCTCGCCTTCGCGCTGGGCAAGTACCGGCAGGAGGGGGGCGGCGTGAGCGCGGAGGCGATCGGGCGCGTGGCCCGCAACGCGGAAGGCCGCCTGCGCCTCGTCGGAATCGAGGTCGACATCGCGCTCGGCGCATCGGCCGAATCGATGGACCGGATCGACCGGGTGCTCGCGCAGTTCGAGCAGTTCTGCACCGTGTCCGAGAGCGTCAAGGCCGGGGTTCCGGTGGCGGTCGCGGTGCGGGACGGGCGGGGCAATCGCCTGAAATAGAGACGCGTGAAGCAGACAGGGAGGAACGAGCGATGAGCGAGACGCACCGGGACGTGGCGCGGGAGCCTGAAGATCTCGCCCGGCTGTTCCACGAGCGCGCCAATGCCGGCGACGCCGAGGGACTGGTCGCCCTCTACGAGCCCCAGGCCGTGGTCGCCGCGGGCGAGATCGTGGCGACCGGCCACGACGAGATCCGCCGCTTCTACACCGATCTGCTCGCCCGCAAGTCGGACTTCCCCGAGCCCGAGACGCTGCCGGCGATCCGCAACGGCGACCTTGCGCTCACCTTCGCCCGGTTGCCGAACGGGGCGATCTCGGTGGAATCGGCCCGGCGGCAATCCGACGGGACGTGGCGCTGGGCGATCGACCAGCTCAAGATCAAGCCCGTCGCCAAGGGCTGACGGGCTCACGCCGACCGAAGCCGAAGGTTTCGAAAGGACGGGTCCTTTCGCGGGTCCAGGGCAGAGCCCTGGTTGAAGGGGTGCCGGGGTTCCACCCCGGCGCCCCGCCAAAGGGATGGTCCCTTCGGGATCCCTTAATTCGCCGCGGACGCCGAGCGCCGCGACGGGGCCCCGCGCCGGCTGGCGAAGACGCCGGGGGCGGTGCCGGGCACCACGACGAGGCGCCGGACCTCGCCGCGCAGGTAGGCCTGGAGGAAGCGGGTGTAGTTCCGGAACACGACGCAGCCGTTGGAGGCGCCGCTCGGGCCCAGCATGTAGGTGTGGGCGAGGATCCCGTCGCGGCCGTGGATGGCGGCGGAGCCGCCGACCGGAGTGAGGCGGATCGCCCGCACGCCGTGGAACAGGGCCTCGCGCTCGCGCAGGTCGTAGACCCCCGGCGGGGTGGCGCCGCGCATCCGGACATGGACGTAGTCCGGGTTGTCCTGGGCGACGCCGAGGCCGGAATGGGCCTCCAGCACCTCGCCGCTCGGCAGGGTCACGGTGGCGGCGCTGATGTCGTAGACGGCGACCCCCGGCTCGGAGACCGGGCCGGGCACGACGCGCCGCCGGGCGGCCGAATCCACCGCGCCGCTGTCGAGGCCGGCATAGGCCATCGCCGGCTCGGAGGAGGCCGGCTGCGACGGCCCGGAGCCGGGCAGGTCGAACATCTTCTCGAAAAAGTTGCGGTTGTCGGTGACCGCCGCGCTGAACACGCTGCGGGTCGGCTCGGCGGAGGCGCGGGCGGTGGACGCCGTGGCGATCCGGCCGGTCGCGGCACGGGCGGTCTGCATCCGCGGCTCGTAGCGGAACGCGTCCGGGCGGCGCACCGGCAACGGCACGGTGAGCGCGACGCGGGCGGCCGGTGCGGACGGCTTGACGGAGAGCGCCGCGTCGGCCGCCGGCACGGGCAAGGCGGCGAGGGTCGGGGCGGCCTCTTGCGTGACCGGCTTCTGCGCGACTGGAATCTGTGCGACCCGCTCCGGCGCGGGCGGCGCCCGGAAGGCGGAGACCTGGGGGGCCTGCCGGACGAAGCCGCGGGACGCCGTGTCGAGGACGGGAGCCGGATCGAGCATCCAGGCCAGCGCGTTCGGGACGGCCTGCCCGGTCTCCGGCGCCTCGGCCTCGCTCGCGATCCGTGCGGACGGCGCCGGGGCGGGGGTGGGGCTCTCCTCCGGTTGCAGCATCCCGGCGAGCGCGAGCCCTCCGAGGGCGGTGAGCGCGAGGGCCGCGAGCGGCGGCCCGCGCCGACGGCGGACGACGGGCCGGGCGGAGCGACTCTGGACGAGCTCGGCGATGTCCATGCGGGCGGTACTCGACAACGCGGATCCCACACGGCCTCCCGCCGTCATCCCTGGCTATCTGTGCCAGAATGACGATCGAGATGGCTTTGCCGATTAGGGAATGATCAACCTTAAGCCTTTCCTCATTGAACGGGATCTTGGTTAATCTTGCCTAAAGCGCGATCGCCTTCGATGAAAAACGCTTGAGGCCGATGTCGAAGGCTCGGCGCGGTCACGCGACCCCAAGGCTTGCCATCGGACCGTTGTGCCCGTCGGGCCACAGGCTGTGTGATGTTGTTACATTTCATGCGCTCGCAGGTTGACCGCGTGCCGCATCGCAGCGAAGTTGCTGCGGCCAAGGTTCCTCCGGAGGCATGTCCGGGGGCCAAGAGGGAATTCGGTAAGCCCATGCGGGCGAAGCCGAAGCTGCCCCCGCAACTGTGAGCGGCGAGCCTCCGTCATTGAGGGTCACTGGTGCCACGCACCGGGAAGGCCGAGACGGAGGTGCTGACCCGCGAGCCAGGAGACCTGCCTTGGCACGACGATGTCCCCCGGGCGGGGTGCTCCGGCGGCGTGCCTGATCGCGCGAGTGCGTCCTCTTGCGCGCTCGCCGCGGGCCTCCGCTCGGGCGCGCGTCCGATACAGCCAGAGCGCGCCCTGTGAGAGTTCGGACGAGCCAGAACGCCAACGACGCGATGAAGCCGGCCCGGCATCCGCGCTGGATGCTGGCCGCGCTGCTCTGCGCCGGCCTGCCCGGCCCGGAGGCGCGGGCGCAGGAATCGGTCACCCTGGAGGAACTGGCGGTCGAGGGAGAGGGCCGCGGCCAGGGTGTCGGCAACGGTGTGCCGGATGGCCGGACGGCGGCGGCCGGCACGATCGGCCTGATCGGACCGACGCCGGGCTATCGCGCCGAGCGCGCGGTGAGCGCGACGCGGACGGACACGCCCCAGCGCGACGTGCCCCAGATCGTCACCGTAGCGCCGCGCGAGGTCATCACGGATCTCGCCGCCACCCGTGTGGACCGCGTCTTCAACTACACGCCGGGTGTGGCGCAGCAGAACAATTTCGGTGGCCTCTCGGTGTTCAGCTACGCCATCCGCGGCGTCACCACCTCCGAGATCTACAAGAACGGCTTTCCCTTGAACCGGGGCACGCCGCCCCCACCGGACACGCAGAACGTCGAGCGGATCGAGGTGCTGAAAGGCCCCGGCGGCGGCCTGTTCGGGCGCAGCGATCCGGGTGGGCTCGTCAACATCATCACCAAGCAGCCGACCGCGGAACGCTTCGTCGAGATGGGCGGGCTGTGGGGCTCGTTCGGGCAGTTCCGCGGCACGGTCGATTCCGGCGGCGCGCTGAACGAGGAGGGCACGCTCCTCTACCGCTTCAATCTCGCCGCCGGCCGCCAGGGCAGCTTTCGCGATTTCGTGGACGGCGACCGGCTGCTGGTGGCCCCGGTCCTGAGCTGGCAGATCACGCCGGATACGCGGATCACGGTCGAGACCGAGTTCCTGCGCAATCGGATCGTGTTCGATCGCGGCGTCATCGCCCTCAACGGGCGGCTCGGGCTCCTGCCGATCTCGCGCTTCCTCGGCGAGCCGGGCCAGAGCACCTACCAGACCAACAACACCATGCAGGTGCGGGTCGATCACCGCTTCAACGCCGACTGGCAGATGCGGCTCGCCACCCACTTCAATACGGGCACGCTGGAGGGCGAATCCGCCGAGATCCGCGCCATCGCCGCCGACAACCGCACCGTCTCGCGCGACCGCAACATCCGCGACTATCGCTGGGACGTGGCGATCGGCCAGGCGGAGGTGGTCGGGCGCTTCGACACCGCCGGGATCGGTCACACCATGCTGCTCGGCTTCGAGCGCGAGAGCACCGACAGCCGGGTCGTCTACAACCGCTCGAACTTCCGCACGAGCCCCTACGCCATCGACATCTACGATCCGCGCTACGGCCAGCCGCTGCCGCCGATCACCATCCCGCGCAACAACCTCGAGCGGATCACCAACACGGCCCTCTACGCCCAGGACCAGATCAGCCTCAGCCCGGAATGGAAGGCGCTGGTGGGGGTGCGCTTCGACTTCTTCGAACAATCCTTCCGCGAACGCATTCCGCGCTCCCAGGTCGATCAGACCTATTTCGCCGCGACACCGCGGGCGGGCCTCGTCTACCAGCCGACGCCGGAACTCGCGCTCTTCACCAATGTCGGCACGAGCTTCCGGCCGAATATCGGCCCCGACGCGGCGGCCGTGGCCCGCGACGGCCCGTTCGCGCCCGAGACCGGCATCGGCTACGAGGTCGGGGCCAAGCTCGACCTCTACGGCGGCGCGCTGGCGCTCACCGGCACGGCCTTCCTGGTCGACCGGGAGAACGTGCTGACGCCCGACCCCAACAACAGTGCCTTCTCGCTGGCTGCGGGCGGGGTCCGGAGCCAGGGCATCGAGCTGACCGCCGCCGGCCAGATCACGCCGGAGATCAAGCTCCTGGCGGGCTACGTGTTCGCCGAGGCAACGATCACCAAGGACAACGTGCTGCCGGTGGGCACGCCGCTCATCAACGTGCCGCGCCATTCCGGCAGCCTGCTCGCGGTCCACGAGGTGCAGGCCGGGCCGTGGAAGGGGCTCGGGCTCGGCGGCGGCGTGCGCGGCGTCGGCGAGCGGCCGGCGGATGCGGTCAACAGCTTCTCGCTGCCGGCCTACATCGCCGTCGATGCGCTGGCCTATTACCGCTACGAGAACTTCCGCTTCGGGCTGAACGTCGAGAACGTGTTCGACACCGAGTATTACGAGAGTTCGCTCAACCGCTTCCGGGTGTATCCCGGCTCGCCGCGCCGCTTCACCGGCACGCTGACGGTGCGGTTCTGATGCGGCTTCGGCCGGACATCACAACGGCTGCCGCCCCGCGCACCCGCATCGGCGCCATCGATGCCCTGCGCGGGCTCGTGATGCTCCTGATGCTGGTCGATCACGTGCGCGAGTTCTTCTACCTGCACGCCCAGGTGAGCGACCCGGTGAACCTCGCGGCAACGCCGCCGGACCTGTTCCTGACGCGGGCCGCCTCGCATCTCTGCGCCCCGGTCTTCCTGTTGCTGACGGGGCTTTCGGCGAGCCTCTACGGCCAGAAGCACGGCAGCCGGGCGGCGACCTCCGCCTTCCTCCTCAAGCGCGGGCTGTTCCTGATCGTCCTCGAAGTGACGCTCGTGAACCTCGCCTGGACCCGCAGCCTGCTGCCGCCGATCCTCTACCTTCAGGTGATCTGGGCGATCGGGGTCAGCATGCTGGCGCTCGCCGCCCTGCTCTGGCTGCCGCGCCCGGCGCTGATCGGCGCAGGCCTGGCGATCATGCTCGGCCACAACACCCTCGACGGGATCGTGCTGACGCCCGATCAGCCGGGCTACGCCCTGTGGGCGGTGCTGCACCAGCGCGGGATGATCCCGCTGCCCTGGGGCGCGGCGCGCACCTCCTATCCGGTGCTGCCGTGGATCGGCGTCATCGCCGCGGGCTACGCGCTCGGGCCGCTCTATGCCTCCGGGGTCGATCCGGTCCGGCGCCGCCGACGCCTCCTTGCCCTCGGGCTTGCGAGCCTGACGGCGTTCCTGATCCTGCGCGGCCTGAACGGCTACGACGATCCGAGCCCCTGGCAGGCGGGCAAGGACGGGGTTGCGGGGGTTCTGTCCTTCATCAACCTCACCAAATACCCGCCCTCGGCCGACTTCCTGCTCGCGACCCTCGGACCCGGCCTGCTGCTGCTCGCCCTGTTCGAGCGCCTGCCGGAGCGGCACCTGCGCTGGCTCACCGTCTTCGGCGGGGCGCCGCTGTTCTTCTACCTCGCCCATCTCTGGGCCCTGCGCCTGAGCCACGACGGCCTCGCCGCCCTCGGCCTTACCGGCGCATCCGGCCGGGTCGAGGCCGGTGCGCCGTGGCAGATCTGGCCCATCGCGGCGGCCTTCGCGCTCGCCCTCTATCCGGCCTGTCTCGGGATGGTGCGCCTGAAGCGGCGCAGCCGGTGGCCGGGGCTGAGCTATCTTTGAGATCGCTTCCCCGGACGGGTGATCCGGTTCAGCCGCTCCCCTCTCCCCGCAGGCGGGGAGAGGGGGCACGGCGGCCTACTGGTAGCCCTTCGGGAACGGATCGGGCTCGATCAGCTCGGGGCTTTCGTAGACCACGTCGAACTGGCCGTCCGCCCGTGCCCGCGCCACGCGGGTCTTCGCCCAGAGGTGATGGTTCTCGTGGATCTTCACGTAGCCCTCCGGCGCATCCTTCATCTCGATGCCGGGGGATGCCGCGATCACCTTGTCGACCTCGAAGGTGCCGGCCTTCTCCACCGCCGTCTTCCATAGGAACGGGCTCAGATAGGCGGCCTGGGTCACGTCGCCGATGACGGTCTTGTCGCCCCAGCGCTTCTTGAAGTCGGCGACGAATTTCTCGTTGGCCGGCGTCTTGATCGACTGGAAGTACTTCATGCAGGAATAGGCGTCGGCGATGTTCTCACCGCCGATGCCGTCCACGTCGTCCTCAGTGACGGAGACCGTGATCAGCGTCTGCTTCTTGAGGTCGATGCCCGCCGCCTTGATCTGCTTGTAGAACGCCACGTTCGAACCGCCGACGACGGTGGCGAAGATCACGTCCGGCTTCTTCAGCTTGATCTTGTTGATGACCGAGTTGAACTGCGTGTGGCCGAGGGGGAAGTACTCCTCGCCGACGATGCTGCCCTTGGTCATGTTGGCGATGTGCTTCGTGGCGATCTTGTTGGTCGTGCGCGGCCAGATGTAGTCCGATCCGACCATGAAGAAGGTCTTCGCACCCTTCTCCTTCGTCACCCAGTCGAGGGCCACCAGCGTCTGCTGGGTCGCCTCCTGGCCGGTGTAGATCACGTTCTTGGACTGCTCCAGACCCTCGTAATAGGTCGGATAGTAGAGCAGGCCGTTATACTGCTCGAACACCGGAAGCACCGCCTTGCGCGAGGCGGAGGTCACGCAGCCGAACACCGCGGCGCAATGGTCGTTGACGACCAGCTTGCGCGCCTTCTCGGCGAAGGTCGGCCAATCGGAGGCCCCGTCCTCCTGGATGATCTTGATCTGGCGGCCGAGGATGCCGCCGCCCGCGTTGATCTGCTCGATGGCCAGCCTCTCACCCTGGGTCGCACCCGTCTCCGACATCGCCATGGTGCCGCTGATCGAGTGGAGGATTCCGACGCTCACCTCCTTATCGGTCACGGCGAGCGCGCCCGCGCCGGCCTGCGCGAAGGCGCGGCCGGGCAGGGCGCCCAGAAGCGGAGAGGCGGCGAGCCCGAGGAGAAGGCGGCGGCGGAGATGGAAGTGGCTATCGTTTCGGTCACGCGAGCGCATGTTGTCTCGAAATCCTTCGAACGTCATCCGGCAGACCGGTTCGAATGACGCCATCGGGCAGCCAGACGAGGCCGGTGCCCCGGCCGGTATTTCGTCTCAGGAAATCGAGTTGCATCAAGAGTAATTGCTGGGCGCTCTGCCCATATTTCTTGCGATGTGCTCCCCGGCTGGTCGTATATGAATCATATCTACTTGCGACGCCGGCCTGGGCCACATCCGCTCAGGGCTTCGAACACGATCCGGAACACCGCCTCCATGCCGGCCGAGAGGGTGCCGCCGTCCGGGGCGAGCAGGCGCAAGCCGAGGCCCGCCCCGTTGGGCAGCACACTCACGCCGGTCAGGCAGCCGGCCGTGTCCGAGGCCTGCCGCAGGAGAGGGCCGGCGAGCCGCGCATCCTCGGGGGCGCCGAGGACGACCATCGTGCCGTAGGCGCGGTGGCCGCCCATCGGCGAGGCCGGGCCTACGAAGGCCGACCCGTCGATCCGGCTGCGCTCCCGCACCAGAGCGCGGCCCTCGGGCGTCCGGATCGTCAGGCCGAGGTCGAGCCGGTCGAACGGCCGGTCCTGGCCGATGGGATCGTGGCAGGCCACGCTCTCGGTGACGATGGCGCGGGCGCCCGGCTCGGCGGTGATGTCGGTGGAGACGGCGAGATGGGCGCCGGGAAACAGGATCAGCGGATCGGGATTGAGCGCGAGGAAGGCATCGGCCGCGATGGCCAGCCGCGTGTCCTGGCGCGTGGGCTCGGGGCCGCCGCGATGCACGACGGTGCCGGCCTGGGTCGTGACATGGACCCGCGCGCCGGGGCGCGCGGCGATGTCGAGGGTGAGGTGGTCGGCGGCGTAGAGGCCGCCGGAGGCCGATTGCAGGTAGAGCGTGGCGAGGTCCGGGCTCTCCGGATGCATCCGGAAGGCGCGGGTGATGTGGAACGGGTAGGGCACGACCTGCCGCGACAGCACGGTGGTGCCGCCGCCGCGGGCGAAGACGAGGGAAGCCTGCACCCGGCGTCCGACCGGAGCGGAGACGGGCTCTGCCGGGGCGGGTTTTTCGGGAAGGTCGTCCAGCGACAGGGCCATCAGGGTGCGAACAGCACGGCGCGGCAGATTGCGTCGGCCACCGCCTCGACGCCCTCGCCGGAGCGGGCATTGGTGGCGGCCACGGGCTTCGCGCCCCGCACCCGCGCGGCCTCGGCCAGCATGCCGGGGAGATCGACGCCGACATGGGGCGCGAGATCGACCTTGTTGATGACGAGGAGGTCGCAGCGCAGCACGCCGGGTCCGCGCTTTCGCGGGATGTCGTCGCCGCCCGCCACGTCGATGACGAAGATCCACCAATCGACCAGATCGAGCGAGAAGGTCGAGGCGAGGTTGTCGCCCCCCGATTCGAAGATCAGGAGCTGGAGGCCGGGAAACTTCGCCTCCAGATCGTCGCCCGCCGCGATGTTGAGGGTCGGGTCTTCGCGGATGACGGTGTGCGGGCAGGCGCCGGCTTCCACCGCCTCGACCCGGGCCGGGTCGATCAGCCCGGAGCGGCGCAGGCGCTCGGCGTCCTCCTTGGTGACGAGGTCGTTGGTGACGACCGCGAGATCGACGCCCCGGGCCTGAAGCGCCGGGATCAGCCGCTCGATCAGCGCCGTCTTGCCGGAGCCGACCGGGCCGCCGATGCCGATGCGGGCGGCGGTGACGGTCTCAGGGAGGGCAGGGGAGGGGAGAGCGGACGCACTCATCGCAGCATGTACCGTTGGGCGAGCGGCAGGACGGTCGCGGGCTCGCAGGTGGCGAGCTGGCCGTCCACGAAGACCTCGAAGGTCTGCGGATCGACCCGGATATCCGGGCAGGCGTCGTTCCAGAGCATGTCGGCCTTGGTCAGCGTGCGGGTGCCGCGGGCCGGCAGCAGGCTTTTGCGCAGACCCAGGCTCTCGCGCAGCCCGCCCTCGATGGCGAGCGGGTGGACGAAGCAGGCCGACAGGCCCTGCTTGGCGAGCCCGAAGGCGCCCCATTGCGGGCGCATCAGCATCGGCTCGCAGGTCATCAGGGAGGCGGCGGAATCGCCCATGGCGCCCCAGGCGATGAAGCCGCCCTTGATCACCAGTTCCGGCTTGATGCCGAAGAAGGCCGGGCGCCAGATCACGATGTCGGCCATCTTGCCGGGCTCCAGCGAGCCGATGTGCTCGTGGATGCCGAAGGTGCGCGCGGCGTTGATGGTGTATTTGGCGATGTAGCGCTTGATCCGGGCGTTGTCGCCGAAGCCCGGCCGCTCCTCCGGCAGGGCGCCGCGCTGGTCCTTCATCTTGGAGGCGAGCTGCCATGTCCGGCAGATCACCTCGTGGATGCGGCCCATGCCCTGGCTGTCGGAGCCGAGCATCGAGATCGCGCCGATGTCGTGCAGCACGTCCTCGGCCGCGATGGTCTGGGCGCGGATGCGGCTCTCGGCAAACGCCACGTCCTCCGGCAGCGCCGGATTGAGGTGGTGGCACACCATCGTCATGTCGAGGTGTTCGTCGAACGTGTTGACCGTGTAGGGGTTGGTCGGGTTCGTCGAGGAGGGCAGGCAATGGGGCAGCCCCGCCACGCGGATGATGTCGGGTGCGTGCCCGCCGCCGGCGCCTTCCGTGTGGTACATGTGGATCGTGCGTCCGCCGATCGCCGCCAGCGTGTCCTCCACGAAGCCGGATTCGTTGAGCGTGTCGGTGTGGAGCTGGACCTGGAAGTCGTGCTCGTCGGCAAAGCCTAAGCAGGAATCGATCGCCGCCGGCATCGCCCCCCAATCCTCGTGGATCTTCAGGCCCAGCACACCGGTCTCGAGCTGTTCCTTCAAGGCCGCCGGCTTGTGGGTGTTGCCCCGTCCCAGAAACCCGAAATTGACGGGCCAGGCTTCCGCCGCCTGGAGCATTTTTCCCGTGTTGAACGGCCCGCCGGAATCGATGCCCACGGTGATCGGCCCGAGCGAGCCGCCGAGCAGCGTCGTGATGCCCGAGGCGATGGCGTGGTCGGGCAGGCCGGCGGAATCGAAGTGGACGTGGACGTCGATGGCGCCGGGCGTCGCGATCAGCCCCTCGCAGTCGCGCACCGTGGTGCCGGCCGACACGATCAGGCGCGGATCGACGCCGTCCATGATCGCCGGGTTGCCGGCCTTGCCGAGGCCCACGATGCGCCCGTCCTTGATGCCGAGATCGCCCTTCACGATGCCGATGACGGGATCGATGACGAGGACGTTGCATAGGAGGAAGTCGAGGGCGCCTTCGGCCGCCGTGACGCCGGGCGCGAGCCCGATGCCATCCCGAAGAGTCTTGCCGCCGCCGTGCAGGCACTCGTCGCCGTAGATCGCGTGGTCGTGCTCGACCACCGCCACGAGGGAGGTATCGGCGAGCCGCACGCCGTCGCCGGTGGTGGGGCCGTAGAGGGCGGCGTAGTCGCGCCGGGGAATCGTGACCATGTCTGTTGCGTCTCCCTCAGGCGCCCTTGAAGCCGCGGGCCCTGGCGCGGGCCAGCGCGTCGGCGCGGGCGGCGTCGGAATCGAGCTTGCCCTGCGTCAGGTTGTTGAGGCCGGTGAGTTCCCGGGCGCCGCCGAAGCCCGTGAGCGTCACGCTCTTGCGCTGGCCCGGTTCGAACCGCACCGCCGTGCCCGCCGGGATGTCGAGGCGGAAGCCCAGCGCCTTGGCGCGGTCGAAATCGAGCGCCCGGTTGACCTCGAAGAAGTGGTAGTGCGAGCCGATCTGCACCGGCCGGTCGCCGGTATTGACGACCTCGACCGTGACCCGCGGGCGCCCGGCGGCGAGTTCGATCTCGCCCTCCGCCGGCAGGATCGCGCCGGGCTCCAGCGTGTCGGGCTCCGCCCCTTCCGCGGGCCGGATCGGCTCGTGCACGGTGACGAGCTTGGTGCCGTCGGGGAAGACGCACTCGACCTGCAGGATCGGCATCATCGCGGCCACGCCCGGCATCACGTCGCCGGTGGTGAGGATGGTCGAGCCCCAGCCGATCAGGTCGGCGACCGAGCGCCCGTCGCGGGCGCCCTCCAGGATCTCGTCGGTGATGATCGCCACCGCCTCGGGGTAGTTGAGCTTCAGACCCCGTGCCCGCCGCTTGCGGGCGAGTTCGGCGGCGGTGAAGATCGTGAGCCGTTCCATCTCGGTCGGCGTCAGCAGCATCGGGCGGCTCCTCTCAGTTCGCGAACAGGCGCAGCTCGGCCTGGGCCTGGCGCATCGCGGCGATCTCGATCAGCGGGGTGAAGCCGGTGAGCACGATCTCGCCCTCCGGCTCGGCGACGGGGTGTTCCAGAAGCGCCGCGATCAGCGGCAGCGCGCCGCTCAAACTGCGCTGCGCCTCGATCGCGCCGATGGCGCCGAGCCGCACCGCGGCCGAGGTCAGGCCGCTGGCGAAGAGATAGCCGGAGACGGACGACGCGGTGGGCTCGTCGAGGCCGAGCCCCGTCCACAGGGCGCCCTGCACGGTGGGCAGGTGCCCGAGGATTCGACCCGCGCGCACGGCCGCGCGCAGCTCGGCGGCACCCGGCGTGCCGAGGCGGGCATGCGAGGCGAGCAGCGAGGCGCCGTTGCGGCGGCTGCCCACGCGCATCGGCTCGGACAGGGAGGCGGCCTCGACCGCCGCGTCGATGGCTGCGAGGCGCTCGATGGCGGGACCTGCGCGGTGGGCGAGGATCAGCGCGACCCGGTCCGTGCCGGCCCAGCGGAAGCGGAGGGCGGCCGCGAGGGTGCGGGCGAGTGCGGCCTCGTCGAAGGCGGGATGTTCCGCGATCAGCCCTTCGAGGCCGTTGGAAAAGGCGAAGCTGCCGCTCGGGAAGGCGGTGTCGGCCTGTTGCAGCGCGGTGAGGGCGGCGAGCAAGGCGATCAGCCCGCCTCGGCGGCATCGACGGAGTGGGCGACGCGCCCCTCCGTCACCAGGGCGCCGAGGCGGACGAGGTAATCCTCCGCCGGCCCCTCCAGCGCGACGAGGATCGCCCCGCCGTCGAAGCGCACCCGCCAGTGCAGGTTGCCGGCGTGATAGCCGAGTTCGAGCGCGTCGGGGATCGAGGCGGGCACCAGCCGCAGCCAGCGCTCGGCGCCGACGCGGGCGATCAGCGCGTGATGATCCTCGAGGACGAGCACGGCGCCGTCGAACAGGATCTGATCCCGCGGCAGGGCCAGGGCGACCTCTTCGCCCCCTTGCGTCGTCGCCCTGAGGCGGCGCCGCGCGATGTCGGCGCTCGCCACCCGCAGGACGTCCACCGCGCCGTGATGTTCGAGGTGATGCAGGCGTTTCGCCATTGCGGCCTCGGACCGGTTGCCCAGGACGCGTTGGATCACACGCATACGCCACGACTCCGATGCACACGACGTCCCGCTCGTTCGGCGGAGAGATTGCGTCGGACCGCCGAACCGCGAAGGAGTTCGGGGCCGCCCCTCGATCTCTTATGCGAGGATCAGGCCAGAATCGAGCGTAAAGAGAATTTATTTTTCTCGGAAAGAAAGCAGAAGCAGCGTCGGGACGGGCTTATCGGGAGGCGAGCAGCGGAGCCATATCACGCCCGCGGCCGGCGACGACGACGACGCGCCGGATCTCACCCCGCAGGTAGGCTTGCAGGAACCGGTCGTAATCCTTGAACGAGATGCAGCCGTTCGAGGCGCCGCTCGGGCCCAGCAGATAGGTGTGGGCGAGCAGGCCGACGCGGCCGTGGATCGCCTCGCTGCCCCCGACCGGGGCGAGGCGCAGGGCCCGGACCCCGTGGAACGGTGCCTCGCGCTCGGTCAGGTCGTAGGTGCCCGGCGGCGTCGCGCCGCGCATCTTGAGATGGACGTAGCGCGGGTCGTCCATGCTCTCGCCGAGGCCGGAATGCGCCTCCAGCCGCTCGCCGCTCGGCAGGACGACGCTCTGGGCGCTGATGTCGTAGACGGCGATCCCGCCGTCACCGGCCGGCGGCAGGGCTGGGGCAGGCGCGGTGAGCGGCCGGCGCGCGGCCGACTCGGCGGCGCCGTTCTCCAGCGCCGCGTAGGCCAGGGCGGGCGCCGGCGCGGCGGGCTTCTCGACGCCGAGCAGCTTCTCGAAGAAGGTGCGGGTGTCCTCCCTCTCGGCCGGTGCCACCGCCGCCATCGACGACCGGCGCGCGGCCAGCCGTTCGGCCCTGCGCAGCGACTCCGCCGCGCCGAGGCGCGTCAGCTCGGCCGGCCGCCGCACGGGCAGGGGCACGAGCTGCGCCATCGCCGTCGACGGCGCTTCGTCCGGAAGCCAGAACAGGGTCGCCATGCCGAAGCGCGCCTCGGCGGGCGCGGGCAGAGCCAAGGGCGTCCACGCGGCCAGCGCTGCCGTCGTCGGCTCGCCCGGCTCCGGTGCAGGCTCGGGTGTCCGCTCCGCGATCCCGGCCACAGCCTCCGGGTCGGCTTCCGGGGCAGCCTCGAGGTCTGCGCCCAAGTCTGCCCCCAAGTTTGCCTCCTGCACCGGCTCGACCGCGACCGGCGTCACGGCCGCCTGCCGCGGCGGCAGGCCGGCCGGCCCGAACGGCGCTGAGGAGGCCAGGATCAGCGCCGCGCTCAGATAGGCGGTCGCGGGCAGAGCCCATGAGAGAAGAGGATGTGCCATGCTGCGCCGCCCGAATGCCCGCCCCGGAGCGGCCCACGCCCCGGCCCTGAACCGCTCGCCGGCGCGATGCGAGGTGCCCCTCCGCGGCCGGTCAACTTTTCGTTAACCATCTGCGCGGCGGCGCTCGGCGATTCTGGGGCGAGATCGTGGTCGGCCGGGGGTAAAACCGGAGCGGAGTTCGGGCCGAGCCCGGGACGTGAGGCGAACGGGCCGCTGCCGCGCGCAGCTTGGCAGGACGGTCGGAGAACCTCACAGGCCCGGAGCACGGCGGATGGAGGCCGAGGGCCGCCGCCGGGTCAGGACGGTGCGCAAGGCCCGCGCGACCTGCTCGGCCGAGTAGGGCTTGCGGACGAGTTCGAAGCCGTGCGCATCGTCCTGGGCCAGCACGTCACTGTAGCCGGTGGTCAGGATGACCGGCAGGTTCGGGTGGTCGGCCTTGAGCCGCCGCGCGAGCTCGACCCCGCCCATCCCCGGCATCACCACGTCGGAGAAGACCGCGTCGAACCGGAACGGCACCCGCTCGAACTCGGCCAGGGCCGCCTCGGCGTTGTGGGCCCAGACGATCGAGTGGCCGAGATCCTCCAGAAGCTGCGTGCAGAAGCGCCCGACATCGAGGTTGTCCTCGACCACGAGCACGCAGAGCGCCCGCTCCTCGACCGGAGCCTCGCTCGCCTCGTCCTCCGGCCGGGTCTCGGGTTCCGGCGGATCGACATGGGGGAGGTAGAGCGTGAAGGTGGTGCCGCGGCCCACCCTGCTCGCCACGTCGATGTCTCCCCCCGACTGCTTGGCGAAGCCGATGACCTGGCTCAGGCCCAGCCCCGTCCCCTTGCCCACCTCCTTCGTGGTGTAGAAGGGCTCGAAGATGCGGCTCAGGTGCTCCGGCGCGATGCCGGAACCGTCGTCCGCGACCGAGATCGCGGCGAAGGGCCCGGCGGCGCCGGCATGGCCGCGGATCGAGGGCATCGCCGCCCCGCAGGTGAGCCGGAGGGTCAGCGTGCCCTCGCCCTCCACCGCGTCGCGGGCATTGACGGCGAGATTGACCAGCGCCGTCTCGAACTGGCTCGGATCGACCCGCACGTGGCAGGGCGTGTCCGGCAATTCCGCGACGATGCGGATGCGCGCGCCCGTGACCGCGTTGAGCATGTCGGCCACGCCCCGGAGCCGCTCGCCGAGGTCGAACACCTCCGGCTTGAGGGGCTGGCGGCGGGCGAAGGACAGGAGCTGGCTCGTCAGCCGGGCGGCGCGGTCGACGGTGTCCGAGACCGCCTCCAGGTAGCGGCTGCGCCGTTCCTCCGGGAGGTTCGGCCGGCGCAGGAACTCGACCGAGGAACGGATGATGGTCAGGAGATTGTTGAAGTCGTGCGCCACGCCGCCGGTCAACTGGCCCACCGCCTCCATCTTCTGGGCGTGGCGGAGCGCCTCCTCGGCCCGGGCGAGCTGCTCCTGGCTGCGCAGCCGCTCGGTGACGTCCTGGGCGTACTGGAACGCGCCGATCCGGCGGCCCTCCGCGTCCCGCAGCGTCGTGAACCGCAGCTCGTAGGCCGGGCGCTTCCGCTCCGGGTCGCCGAACGTCTCGACCAGGGTGAATTCCTCGCCCCCCAGGGCCCGCGACCAGACCGCCCGCGCCGCCTCGCGGTGATCGGGAAGGGCCTCGAGCCGGTCGAGCAGGTTGTCGCCGGCCGCGATCGGCACGCCGTAGATGCTCTCGAACTCGTCCGCATAGGCGCGGTTCACGGCGAGCACGCGGTAATCGGGGTCGAGCGCGGCCACGAGCGCGTCGGTGGTCTCGAACACGTCGGCCCAGAGCTTGCGCTGGGCGAGGGCATCCGCCACGCGCCGCTCCAGCGTCGCGTTCATCTCCTGCAGCCGGTCCTCGGCGAGCTTGCGGTCGTGGATGTCCTCGACGACGCCGTACCAGCGGATGATCGCGCCGCCCTCGTTGCGCCGCGCCCGGGCGCGGGCGCGCATCCAGCGATACTCCCCGGTATGCGCGATGCGGATGCGGTAGTTCACGTCCACCGGTTCGCCCGAGGCGAGGCAGCTCGCGAACACGGTCATGGTCCAGGGCACGTCGTCGGGATGGAGCGACTTGGCCCAGCCGGACCCGTCCGGCTCGCCGGGCGCCTGCCCGGTCAGTTCGAGCCAGCGGTTCGAGTAGGAGATGATGTTGCCGTCCGGGTCGCAGGTCCAGGGCACCTGCGGATTGAGCTCGACCGTGTGCCGGAAATGGTCCTCGCTCTCCCGCAAGCGCCGTTCGCCGAGGACGCGGGCCGTGGTCTCCGCCGTGACGCAGAACAGGCCGCTGATGGCGCCGGCCTCGTCGTAGGCGGGCGAGTAGGTGAAGGACCACCAGCCCTGCTCGGGCCGACCCTCGCGCGAGAGGTCGAGCATGACGTCGGTGAGGGTCTGGCTCTGCCCTGCGAGGGTGGCGTCCACCAGCGGGCCGATCTCGTCCCAGATGCTCGCCCAGACCTCGCGGAAGGGGTGCCCCAGGGCGGTGGGCAGCCGGTAGCCGAGGATCGGCCGATAGGCATCGTTGTAGAAGCAGAGCAGGTCCGGGCCCCAGGCGAGGAACATCGCCGTGGGACAGGACAGCATCAGGGAGAGCGCGCTGCGCAGCGATTGCGGCCAGCGCTCCGGCGGCCCGACGGAGGTCCCCGACCAGTCGCGGGCGCGGATCTCGGCGCCGGTCTGCCCTCCGGGCGGCAGGAACGAGAAGGCGTCATCCATGATCTGCGGCGTCCGGCACTCGGTCGTCTCCGCGCGCGGACCGGCCCGCCGCTCGTCTGCCCGCCGCTCCTCTGGAGGCGACGGCCGAACGCATCAAGCCCCGGGAGGGCCGATCAAGCGTGGCGGCTGTGTCATCTGTCGGTTCGTCGCGGGCGGGCATTCGATTCGCCACGTCTCTCGGTCTGCCACGTTTCAAGGTTCCACGGACTGTAACCGGGGGAACGGCCGCCGGTTGCCGTTCGCTGAGGTCGCGGGTGGGCCTTGAAGCTCTATCCGACCGGCCTCACTTTCGCCTCTGCCCTATCGCCATGGTGGAACATTCTGGTTCTCCCAAGCCTGTCTGAACAATGAACCCCGCCACGACGAGCGAGCGAGAGGCGGCGCGCCTGCGCGCCTTGGACCGCTACGGGTTGCTCGATACGCCGCGCGAGCAGGACTTCGACGAGATCGCGGAGGCCGCCGCCGAGCTGTGCGAGACGCCGATCGCGGTCGTCAACCTCGTCGGCGACGGGCGGCAGTTCTTCAAGGCGGAGGTCGGCCTCGGCGTGCGCGAGACGCCGCTGGAGACCTCCTTCTGCCGGCAGGCCCTCCTGCACGACGACTTCCTCTACGTGCCTGATGCCGCGAGCGACCCGCGGTTTGCCGGCAATCCCCTCGTCCACGGCGCCGCCGGCCTGCGCTTCTATGCCGGCGCCCTGCTGAGGACCGCCGAGGGGCAGGCGATCGGGACCGTCTGCGTTCTCGACACCCGCGCGCGCCAGCTCTCGGAGCGGCAGCGCCGCGGCCTGGCGCGGCTCGCCCGCCAGGCCATGGCGCAGATGGAATTGCGGCGCGCCGTTCGGGAGCAGGCGGAGCAGCGCCTGCTGCACGAGCGCATCCTCGACAGCGCCACCGATTACGCGATCGTGGCGACCGATCCCCAGGGCCGCGTCACCCGCTGGAACGCAGGCGCCGAGCGTATCCTCGGCTGGAGCGAGGCCGAGATGCTGGGGCGGGCGATCGACGCCTTCTTCACGCCGGAGGATCGGGCCGGCGGCCGGCCCGAGGTCGAGATGCGTCTGGCCCGGGAGAATGGCAGCGCCCCGAACGAGCGCTGGCACCTGCGCCGGGACGGAACCCGCTTCTGGGCGTCGGGCGAGATGATGCCGCTGACCGCCGAAGACGGCGCGCTGATGGGCTACCTCAAGATCCTGCGCGACCGCACGGCGTCGCGCGCGTCCGAGGCGGCCCTGCGGGAGAGCGAGATGCGCTACCGCTCCCTGGTCGAGGTCAGTCCGCAGGTGGTCTGGTTCGGCGACGAGGCCGGCAACATCACCTACTGCAACGCCTATTGGTACGACTATACGGGCCTGCCCGCCGGCGAGACCGGCGAGGCGAGCTGGATGGGGGTGATCCATCCCGACCACCGCGAGCGCGTCCGCGACACGTGGCTCGCGGCGGCACGGAGCCTGGGCGCCTACGAGGTCGAGTTCCCGCTTCGCCGCGGCGACGGGCAGTACCGCTGGTTCCTATCGCGGGCCCGGCCCGTGCGCGACGAGGCGGGTCGGCTCACGAGCTGGATCGGCACCACCCTCGACATCCACGAGCGCAAGGTGGCCGAGGAGCGCTTCGAGGCGCTCACCGAACTGGCGCCCGCCATCATCTGGTTCGGCAATCCGGACGGCAGCCTCAGCTACCTGAACGACCGCTGGTACGCCTATACCGGCCAGACCCCGGAACAGGCACTGCCCCTTGGATGGGGCGAGGTGATCCATCCGGACGACCTGCCCGGCCTGCTCGTGGCCTGGGAGACGGCGCGGGTCCACGAGATCGTCTACGACACCGAGGCGCGCCTGCGCCGCCACGACGGGCGCTACCGCTGGTTCCTGATCCGCGCCGAGCCGCTGAAGGACGCGAGCGGCACGGTGGTCGGCTGGCTCGGCAGCAACAGCGACATCCACGACCGGCGTCAGGCCGAGGAGGATCTGCGCAAGGCGCGGGAGCAGTTGCATCTGGCCGTCGAGGCGACGGGCACCGGCATCTTCGACTACGACCTCGTCACTGACAGGCTCGAATGGGATGTCCGAACCCGTGCCCTGTTCGGCCTGCCGCCGGAGGCGCCGGTCAGCTACGATGTGTTCCTGGCCGGTCTCCACCCGGACGACCGGACCTGGGTCGATGCGGCGGTCAAGGCCGCGCTCGACCCGGCCGGCAGCGGCACCTACGACATCGCCTACCGCACCGTCGGGCTGGCGGACGGCGTCGAGCGCTGGGTGGCCGCGAAGGGACAGGCCTTCGTCGCCGGCGGCCGCGCCGTGCGCTTCATCGGCACCGCGCGCGACGTCACGCAGAGCCGGCGCGCCGAGCAGATCCTGCGCGAGACCGAGGAGCGCTACCGCCTCGCGGCGCGGGCCACCAACGACGCGATCTGGGACTGGAACCTCGCGACGAACCACGTCCTGTGGAACGAGGCGCTCACGGCCGCCTACGGCTACGCGCCGGAATCGGTCGAGCCGACCGGCGACTGGTGGATCGCCCATATCCATCCCGATGACCGGGGGCGGATCGATGCTTCGATCCACGCGGTCATCGACGGGACCGGCACCGCCTGGAGCGACGAGTACCGTTTCCGGCGCGCCGACGGCCGCTATGCCGACATCCTCGACCGGGGCTACGTCATCCGCGACGGGCAAGGTGCGGCCGTGCGGATGATCGGGGCCATGCTCGACATCAGCGAGCGCAAGCGGGCCGAGGAGCATCAGCGCCTGCTCACGGGCGAACTGCAGCACCGGGTCAAGAACACGCTCGCCCTCGTCCAGGCGATCGCCAGCCAGACGTTTCGCAATGCGCTGGACCCGGAAGCGGCCCGCGAGGCGTTTGCCGCGCGGCTGATCTCGCTCGGGCGGGCGCACGACATCCTCACCCGGTCGAGCTGGACCGAGGCGCCCGTCCTCGAAGTCGTGGAGGGGGCGCTGGCCGTCCATCGCGGCGCCACCACGGCGCGCATCCGGGCGAGCGGACCGGCCGTGCTCCTCGGGGCCAAGGCGGCGCTCTCGCTCGCACTGGCTCTGCACGAACTTGCGACCAACGCGGCCAAGTACGGCGCGCTTTCCAACGAGGCGGGCAGTATCGACCTGCGCTGGCACGTCGTCCACGAGGGCGACGTGCCCCGCTTCTGCCTGACATGGTCGGAGCAGGGTGGTCCGCCGATCCTGACCCAGCCCTCGCGCCGCGGCTTCGGCTCGCGCCTGATCGAGCGCAGCTTCGCCGCCGAGGTCGGCGGCGAGGTCAAGCTCACCTACGCGCCGACGGGCCTCGTCTGCCGCCTGGAAGCGCCCCTCGCCTCCATGCAGGAGCCGCGCGACGAGGCCGCCTGAAGGCAGGCCCGATCCCGCGGATGAACGGCCCGACCCGAGGCTCGGCCGAGCGCGGCGGGTCTCGGATCGAAGCCGTCCGTGCCCGATGACCCATCGTGCCGCGCGCGGTTGCGCGGCGAGGCCGGTATGCAAATGGCGCGGCTTGTGCATACCGACGCCATGCGATCTGATGCCGATCAAGAGGCCTGGGGCCCGGCATCGGACGGCGTCGCCGCCCCCGACGCGGCCTTCCGGCATCACCGACGGCTTCACCACGAGAGTACCCGCACGATGAGACGCACCGCCCTCTTCGCCGCCTTCCTCGCCCTCGCCGCGCCGGCCGGCGCCCACGACCTCTGGCTCGATCCCACGGGCAGCGGCGTGCAGATCCTCTACGGCCACCCGCACGAGCCGGAACTGCCGAGCGCGGGCAAGCTGATGAGCCTGACCGCCTACGAGCCCGCCGGCGCGGTGGTGCTGAAGGCGAAGCTGGACGCCGGCCCGGCACCGGCCCTGAGGGCCGCGCATCAGGGCGATGCGCTGTTCGCGGCGGCCTACGACAACGGCTACTGGGTGCGCCTGCCCGACGGCAGCTACCGCAACGCCAGCAAGCGGATGCTGCCGCAGGCCGACAAGAGCCTGTGGTCGGTCAAGTTCGCCAAGGCCGTCTCCGGTCCGACGGCGCCGTGGGACAAGGTCGTCGGCCAGCCGCTGGAGATCGTCCCGCTGGAGGCGCCGTCGGCGGCCGCGGGCCAGATCCGGGTGCGGGTGCTGTTCGAGGGCCGTCCGCTCGGCGGGGCGGGCGTGGTGGCCACCGACGGCGTGACCTTCAAGAGCGAGGCGGATCAGGCCCGGGCGACGACGGATGCGGAGGGCGTGGCGGTGGTGCCGCTGCGCCGAGCGGGTCCGCAGGTGCTCGGCGTCAGCCACCGGGTCACCCCCTCGCAGACGCCGACGCTCGCCGATGCGGACAGCTACGGCGCGACGCTCGCCTTCACCGTGACCGACCCGAAGACCAACTGAGCCTCGCGCGGTCGCCCCGGTGGCGTCGGCCTCCGCGGCCTTCGTCACCCGCGCGACCGTTGCGCTGCGGCGGTGGATCCGGCCGCCTTTGCGCCCCGTTCCTCACCCGCGTCCGATCCGGTCCCGGTCCTGTCGCGACCGGGTCGCCCGCACGCGCCGTGAACCCGCCGCGGCCCGGGTGCGGGCAGCCGATCTCACGGATCCGCAGCCCGGCCCACAGCCCGACCCGCTGCGCCTCCCGAAGGCCGATGAGCCGCGCCTCGGCTCGAACCGGTTCGTCGTCAACGTCCGTCGCCTGATCGACGGAGCCTCGCTCGGGGACAGGCCGAGGGGCAGGCCCCCTTCTTGGCCGGGACAGAGGCACTGTCCCGGCTCGCACGACCCCAGTCGATCTCGCCGGCCGCGTGCATCCGCTTCAGCAGCACCTGATGCAGCCGTGCCCACACGCCGGCGGCCTGCCAATCGCGCAGGCGGCGCCAGCAACTCATCTCGCAGCCGCAGCCCATCTCGGCCGGCAGCATCTCCCAGGGCAGGCCGGACCGCAGCACGAACAGGATGCCGGTCAGCGCCGCCCGATTGTCGATCGAAGGCCGGCCGCCCTTCGGACGAGGCTGAGGCGTCGGCAGAAGCGGAGCGATCTCACGCCAGAGATCGGCGGGCAGAAGCGGTCGAGCCATCCCAACCCACGCACGCCCAGGCGATCCGTGCCTGTTCTGTTAGGCGTTCTTAGCCGTCTCCGACCCGGTCGCGTGAGGCTGGCGCTGTCGTTGCTCGATGACAGGGACCGCGCCCATGCCTGTCTCGGTCGGAAGGGGAGGGCCTGTCCTCACTTAATCCGAACGCATCAGGCGGTGGTCGGCCCGGGACTGGCACGTGACCTGCTCAGCAACCGGCATCCCGCGCCTCCCCCGGCGGAGGAGCGTGCGCGCACGTTCGGAGCAGGTCCCCTATGGTGTCGATGGCGTCTTCCCCGCCGGCCGGTGCGGCCGAGATCGAGCGTCGGCCGCCCGAGCCCGAGGGACGGGTTCCCCGCGCGGCCCTCGGCCTTCTCGGGCTGCAGCACGTGCTCGTGATGTATGCGGGCGCCGTGGCGATCCCGCTCATCATCGGCCGGGCGCTCAAACTGCCGCCCGAGCAGGTCGCCATGCTGGTCAGCGCCGATCTGTTCGCCTGCGGCATCGTCACGCTGATCCAGAGCTGGGGCCTGCCCGGCATTGGCATCCGTATGCCGGTGATGATGGGCGTGACCTTCGCGGCCGTCGGCCCGATGCTCTCCATGGGGGTGAACCCGGCGATCGGCCTCACCGGCATCTACGGCGCCGTCATCGCCTCCGGTCTGTTCGGCCTCCTGGCGGCCCCGCTGATCGGACGCCTCCTGCCGCTGTTCCCGCCGGTCGTGACCGGCACCATCATCCTCGTCATCGGCATCTCGCTGATGCGCGTCGGCGTGAACTGGGCCGCCGGCGGCGTCGGCAACCCGAACTACGGTGCGCCCCTCTATCTCGGCATCGCGGCCTTCGTGCTCTGCGCGATCCTCGCCATCACCCGCTACGCCACCGGCTTCGTCGCCTCGGCCTCGGTGCTGATCGGGATCGCGCTCGGCATGGTCCTGGCCGGCTTGGCCGGGCTGGTGGAGCTCGACCGCGTCGCTGCGGCGCCCTGGTTCGACATCGTGCGCCCCTTCGCCTTCGGCTGGCCGACCTTCGATCCGGTCTCGATCGTCACCCTGTGCCTCGTGATGATCGTCGTGATGATCGAGTCCACCGGCATGTTCCTGGCGCTGTCGCAGATCACCGCCGACCCGGTCGACGAGACGCGGCTGACCCGGGGGCTGCGCGCGGACGGGCTCGGCACCGTCATCGGCGGCGTCTTCAACACGTTTCCCTACACCTCGTTCTCGCAGAATATCGGACTCGTCGGCGTCACCGGCGTCCGCTCGCGCTGGGTGACGGTGGCCGCGGGCTTCATCATGCTCGGCCTCGGGCTCGTCCCGAAGCTCGCGGCCCTGGTCGAGGCCGTGCCGCAATGCGTGCTCGGCGGGGCCGGCCTCGTGATGTTCGGCATGGTCGGCGCCACCGGCACGCGCATCCTCGGCGGCGTCGATTTCGCGCGCAACCGCAACAACCTGTTCGTCGTCGCGGTCTCGGTCGGCTTCGGCATGATCCCGCTCGTCGCGCCGAACTTCTTCAAGCAGATGCCGCACGCGCTGCATCCCCTGCTGGAATCGGGCATCCTGCTCGCCGCGATCTCGGCGGTGGGACTGAACCTGTTCTTCAACGGGTTCGGCGACCGCGCGGCCTCCCGCGAGGCGGCGATCCGTCAGGCCGAGGTCGCCCAGGCCCATTGACGTCGCCCCGGCAGGGGCCGAGCCGCCTGTCGCCGGCAGGGATCGGGCGGTCTGAAACGGCGGCCGGCCCGTGCCATCCGGGCGGGCGCGTCAGGGGCGGCTCGCGCCCTCGTCGGGGGCGTCGTCGATGACGCTGACATGGGCCGCCACCACCTTCCAGCCGTCGGGGAAGCGCAGCCAAGTCTGGCTCTGACGTCCGACGCGGCCGGGGGCGCCCTCGCGCCGGAACAGCGTCATCGCCACGGCGCAGTCGCGGCCGAAGGTGGTGATGACGGTGCCCTCAAGCGCGCGGGCGAGGCCCTGCGCCGGCCGCGCCCGGCGGAAGGCGCGGATCGCGTCCATGCCGTAGAGGTTCTCCGCCGCGCCGTAGCGGATCGTGCGGGGATCGTCGTGGAACAGCCGTTCGAGCGTCGCGACGTCGTTGCTCACGAGCGCCGCCTCGTAGGTCGCGAAGACCCGCTCGACCTCGGCCTTCACCGCGGGATCGTCGATGACCATCGCGTCTCGTCCAAGGTCGCGACCGGCGCCCGGACCGCGCCCTCGCGTTCGAGGTGCCGCGCCACCCGCAGGCAGAGCGCCTCGTTCCAGGGCGCGGCGATGACCTGCACGCCGAGCGGCAGGCCGCCGTCGAGCCAGACCGGCACCGCGGCGACAGGCAGGCCGATGAAGGAGATCGGCTGCGTGAACACGCCGATATTGGGCCGCACCGGGAGTTCGACGCCGTCCAGCACAAAGGTGGTTTGGCCGGCGCGCAGAGCCCGGACCGGCGTACTCGGCGCGAGGATCACGTCGACCTCGCGGAACAGCGCCAGCACGGCGTCGCGATACCAGCGCCGGAAACGCTGCGCCTGCTCGACGAAGGGGGCGGGCAGCATCGCCCCGGCGATCAGCCGGTCGCGCACCGCCGGATCGAAGTCGCCGGCCCGGCTGCGCAACCGGTCGAGATGCAGGGCGGCGCCCTCGGCCGCGGTGATCAGGTAGGCCGCCGCCCGTGCCCGGGCCACCTCCGGGATCGCGACGCTGCGGTGCGCGCCGAGCGCGCGGGCGACGTGCGCGACGGCGGCGAAGGCCTCCGGATCGCCTCCTCGCGCGAAGTACTCTCCGGCCACGGCGATGCGCAGGTCCGCGACGCCCCGGTCGAGGTCCGGAGCCGCGGGCTCGGCCGGGCGCGGCGCGAGGGCGGGATCCTCGGGGTCGGGCCCCTGCATGGCGTCGTAGGCGAGGGCGAGATCGCGGCTCGAACGCGCCATCGGGCCGAGATGGTCGAGGCTGCCGACGAAGGGAAAGCTTCCGGCCCGGCTGAGCCGCCCGTAGGTGGGCTTGAGCCCGAAGCAGCCGCAGAAGGCGGCGGGCACGCGGATCGAGCCGTTGGTGTCCGAGGCCAGAGCGATCGGCACCAGACCCGCCGCCACCGCCGCGCCCGAGCCGCCGGATGAGCCGCCGGACATGTGGCCCCGCGCATGCGGGTTGCGGGTGTTGCCGTCGTGGATGTTCTCACCGGTGAAGTCGAAGGCGTACTCGCCCATGCCGAGCGTCCCGACCAGGACGGCGCCCGCCGCCTCCAGCCGCTCGATCAGGGCGGCGTCGCGGGTGGCCGCCGCCCGCTCGCGGTTGATCCGCGAACCCGCCCGCGTCGGAAGCCCGGCGACGTCGAACAGGTTCTTGACCGCGAACGGCACCCCGGCCAGGGGGCCGAGCGCATCACCCCGCGCCCGCGCGGCATCAAGGGAGGCGGCGCGGGCGGTGGCGCGCTCGACCAAGCGGTCGGTGAAGCTGTTCACCGCCGGATCGAGGCGGGCGATGCGGTCGAGCGCGGCGGCGACCACCTCGCGGGCCGCCACAGTCCCCGCCGACACCGCCCCGGCGATCTCGGAGGCCGGAGCGAGGCTCCAATCCGTCGTCGCACTCACGCCGTGTAGACCGGGGCCGCCTCGGCGGTGTCGGGCAGCGGGAATCCGCCGACGAGGGCCGCCGCCGCGTGGAGCACCCGCAGGTTGGCGACGACCGGTCCGGTCCAGGCCGGATCGAGGGTGAGGCCCAGCAGGGCCGCCGCCGCCGCGGCGTAGGCATCGAGATCGGGCATCGGCGTGTCCGCGGCGTGATCGGTCATCGGCTCCCCATGGGATCGGGCACTTCGCGGCCGGTCTGGTGCAATGGCCGCGCCACGGCCCGCGGCGCGGTCCGCCGTTCAGGAGCGCCTTACCTTTCGCCCAGGGCGGCGATCACCGCGGTGGATTGCGAGACCCAGCCGAAGATGCCGCCCTGGGCCTTGATCATGGCAAGGCCCGCCTCGTGGAAGGCCGGGATGTACGAGCCGCAGGCATCGGCGACGACGACGCAGCGGTAGCCGCGGTCGTTGGCCTCGCGCACGGTGGTGTGCACGCAGACCTCCGTCGTCACGCCGCAGACGATCAGGGTCCCGATGGCGCGGGCCTCCAGCAGGGCCGCGAGCCCGGTCGCGTAGAAGGCACCCTTGCCCGGCTTGTCGATCACCGGCTCGCCGTCGAGGGGGGCGAGTTCGGGGACGATGTCGTGGCCGGGCTCGCCGCGGATCAGGATGCGGCCCATCGGACCCGGTGCGCCGATGCGCGCCGTCGGCGCGCCGCGCTCCAGCTTGGCCTGTGGGGCGTCGGAGAGATCGGGCGCGTGTCCCTCGCGGGTATGGACCACGAGGAGGCCGGCCGCGCGCGCGGCGGCGAGAAGGGCGCGGGCGGGCGGCACCGCGGCGGCGAGCAGCGAGACGTCGTTGCCCAGGCTCTCGCCGAAGCCGCCGGGTTCGAGGAAGTCGCGCTGCATGTCGATGACGACGAGGGCCGTCCTCGCCGGATCGAACGGCAGGGGCGCAGGTTCGGCGTCGAGAAGGGGCTGCGGGGCGGGCATGGGCTACCTCGGAGCGAGCACGCAGGGGCCGGAGCCCGGAAGAGCGTCCAGGCCGCAGCGATGATGAAGGCGCTCCCTCAAAAATCGTGCCCGTTCATGCTGGCCGATGCCCGAAGTGTCGCCAGGCTGGCGCCGGCCTGTGGATCCGGCGGTGACATGCCTCCGGCCCGGTCTCGAGGGCATCGGCGGCGCCCGACGCGGACGGCCGTGCTCGCAAATGTCTTCCGCTCCGGGGTCCTGTCGGCATCACGTCCATTCCGTGCGCAGGATGAACAGGAGGCGGGCGGCCCGGAAGCGTTTTCGTGGCTCGCCCCGTCGCGGGGAGGGCGCGTCCTCTCAATTCGGTCGGTCGTCGGGGCGGTCCGATCGAGCCCTGCACGGACGATCGCGCCCGGCAGCACGCGAAACCTGTTGCGGATTTGTGACTTGTGCTGCCGTGCATGCGCCGCAGGACCCCGCCTGCTCTGTGTTGGCACCTCCGTTGCTGCCATCGGGCCACACGGAAAGGTTGGGGAGAACAAGAATGTCGGTCCGGGGGCTTGCGGCGGTTGCGCTGTCATTAATTACGGTCGGTACGGCGGCTGCGGCGGATCTCAGGGATAAGAAGGCCCCCGAGGCGGAGGTCCCCAAGGAAGTGCCGTTCTTCCTCTTCGCGGATACGCAGATCAGCTATCGCTACCAGTTCCCGACCGTCACGCCCGGCATCCAGATCCAGCGGCCCGACGGCAGCTTCCGCTCGCGCGAGGCGCCCAAGCACATCCTCAACATCTCGCACGCGGATGCCTGGGCCTACGGCACGAACTTCTTCTCCCTCGACATCCTGCAATCCGGGTCGCAATTCCCGGCCGGCACGACCAACACGCCCGGCGGCGTGCCGCTGACCTACGATTACGGCAACACCGAAGCCTACGGCCTCTACCGCGGCACGCTCAGCCTCAACGCCCTGACCGGCACCAAGGCCTTCGCCTTTCCGGGCATCGTCAAGGAAGTCTCGCTCTCCTTCGGCTTCGACGCCAATTCGCAGAACGACCCCTTCGGCTCGAAGAAGCGCGACGTCGTCGGCGGCCTGAACTTCGCCTTCGACGTGCCGGCCGGCTTCCTGAACCTGTCGGTCCACGCCTACAAGGAATGGAACCGCAACGGCTTCAACACGCAGCCCGACCGCGACCAGAGCTTCAACACGGTCCCCGAATTCGAGATCGTCTACAGCCTGCCGTTGACCTTCACCGGTCTGCCGCTGACGCTGGCGGGCTTCAACAACATCGTCCTGCCCAAGGGCCGCGGCATCAGCAACAATCCCGCCGCCTTCGCGTTCAATCCGCCGCGCGGGCTGGAATTCCTGTCGCGCACCAACCTCGTGCTCGATCTCGGCAAGCTCGTCTACGATCAGCCCAACAAGGTCGATGTCTTCATCGGTTTCCAGTACTGGCTGAACAAGTTCGGCAACCAGGAGACGGCGACCTTCAAGGGCACCGAGGAAAAGAGCTTCCTCGCGGGCGTCGCCTTCCACATCTTCTGATCCCCGACAGGAAACGCGAAGCCGGATGATGGAATCGAGCGCCCGCCCCCGCCGTCTCTGGCTCCGCGATCCGCTGGCGATCCTGGCCGACGGGGCCGGCGGCGGGCTCGTGGTGGAGGGCAGCCGCATCGCCGAGGTGGTGGCCGCGGGCGCCCGGCCCGCGCGCCCGGTCGACGCGACGTTCGACGCCTCGCGCCACGTCGTCATCCCCGGCCTCGTCAACACGCATCACCACTTCTTCCAGACGCTCACCCGCGCCCATCCGGCGGCGATCAACAAGCCGCTCTTCCCCTGGCTGATGGCGCTCTACGGAATCTGGCCGAGGCTGACGCCGGACGCCTTCCGGCTGGCGACCCGGCTCGCCTACACCGAATTGCTGCTCTCCGGCTGCACCACGGCGGGCGACCACCACTACCTGTTTCCGAAGGGCCTCGAGAACGCCGTCGACATCCAGGTCGAGGAGGCGCGCTCCCTCGGCATCCGCGCCGTCGTGACCCGCGGCTCGATGAGCCTGTCGGAGAAGGACGGCGGCCTGCCGCCCGAGACTTTGGTGCAGGACGACGACGCCATCCTGACCGACAGCGAACGGGTGCTGCGGCTGTTCCACGATCCCGCGCCCGGGGCGATGGTGCAGATCGGGCTCGCCCCCTGCTCGCCCTTTGCCGTCACCAAGCGGCTGATGCGCGAGAGCGCGGGGCTGGCCGAGCGCTTCGATTGCCGCCTGCACACCCATCTCGGCGAGACGCTCGACGAGAACGCCTATTGCCTGGAGGCGTTCGGGCAGCGCCCGGTGGACTATCTCGAAGAGGTCGGCTGGATGACGCGGCGGGCCTGGCTCGCCCACGGCATCCACTTCAACGACGACGAGGTGCGGCGCCTGGGTGCGGCGGGCGTCGGCGTGTGCCACTGCCCGGCCTCGAACATGGTGCTGGCCTCCGGCCAGTGCCGGACCTGCGAACTGGAGGCGGCGGGCTCTCCCGTCGGCCTCGGCGTCGACGGCTCGGCGTCGAGCGACAGCTCGAACCTGATGGAGGGCGTGCGCCACGCCCTGATGATCAACCGCCTGACCTACGGCGCCGAGGCGGTAACCCATCTCGACGCCCTGCGCTGGGCCACAGAAGGCTCGGCCGCCTGCCTCGGGCGCGACGATATCGGCCGGATCGCGCCCGGCCGCGAGGCGGATCTGGCGCTGTTCACCCTCGACGAACTGCGCTTCTCCGGTGCCCACGATCCGCTCGCGGCTTTGGTGCTGTGCGGCGCGCACCGGGCGGACCGGGTGATGGTCGCGGGCGCATGGCGGGTGATCGACGGGGAGCCGCTCGGCATCGAGACCGGGCGCCTGCGCGAGGAGCATTCGCGGCTCGCGCGCCACCTATTCGGAACGGCGTGATGGGGGCCGCATCCGCTGTGCCGGCTCCCCGGGAGGGTCCGACCCCGCTCTTCGGAGCCTACGGCATCGTCAAGCGCTTCGGCGCCTTCACCGCCAATGACGGGGTCGATCTGGAGATCCGCGCCGGCGAGATCCACGCCCTGCTGGGCGAGAACGGCGCCGGCAAATCGACCCTGATGAAGATCCTCTACGGCCTCCTGGAGCCGACGGAGGGCGTCGTCACGCATCAGGGCGACATCGTGCGGCTGGCCAACCCCGAGGCCGCGCGGGCGCTCGGCATCGGCATGGTGTTCCAGCACTTCTCGCTGTGCGAGAACCTGACGGTCGCCGAGAACATCGCCCTCGTCATGCCCGCGGCGCTGACGGGCCGGGCGCTGGCGGAGCGGATCGCCCGGCTGGGCAAGGATTACGGCCTGCATCTCGATCCCGCGCGGCCGGTCTGGTCGCTCTCGGCGGGCGAGCGTCAGCGCATCGAGATCGTGCGCTGCCTGCTCCAGAACCCGAAACTCGTGATCCTCGACGAGCCGACCTCGGTGCTGACGCCGGGGGAGGCGGAGGTGCTGTTCTCGGTGCTGGAGCGCCTGCGCAGCGAGGGCCGCGCCCTGCTCTACATCTCCCACCGGCTCGACGAGGTGCGCCGCCTCTGCACCCGGGCCACGATCCTGCGGGGCGGCCGGGTCGTCGGCACCTGCAATCCGCAGGCGGAGACCGCCCGCTCGCTCGCGGCGATGATGGTCGGCACGGGGGTGAGCGAGGTCCGGCCGAAGGCGGCCCGCGGGACCTGCGCCGAGCGCCTCGTGCTCGACGGCCTGTCGCTGCCCGCGCCCGGCCTGCACGGGACGCCGCTGCGGGACATCGTGCTCTCCGTCGCGGGCGGGGAGATCCTCGGCATCGCCGGGATCGCCGGCAACGGGCAGGCGGAGCTGTTCGACGCCCTGTCGGGCGAGAGCCGGGCCCCGGCGGCCGGGGCACTGCGCCTCGACGGCCGGGCGGCGGGCCATCTCGGCATCAATGCCCGGCGCCGGCTCGGAGCCGCCTTCGTGCCCGAGGAGCGCAACGGCCACGCCGCCGTCCCGTCCATGACCCTGTCGGAGAACGCGCTGCTCTCCCGCCACGCCACCGCGCCGCTCACGCGGCTGGGCCTGCTGCGGCTCGGGGCGGCGCGGGCGCTCGCCCGGCGGGTGATCGACGCCTTCGACGTCCGCGGCGCCGGCCCGGACCCGGCGGCCGGCACGCTCTCAGGCGGCAACCTGCAGAAATTCGTGGTCGGGCGCGAGATCCTGGCCGAGCCGGGCATCCTCGTCATCAACCAGCCGACCTGGGGCGTCGACGCCGCCGCCGCCGCCCATATCCGGCAGGCGGTGCTCGATCTGGCCGGCCGCGGTGCCGCGGTGGTCGTGATCAGCCAGGATCTCGACGAGCTGTTCGAGATCGCGGATTCCATCGCTGTCCTGCATGCCGGCGCGCTCTCGCAGCCGGTCCGGACCGCTGCGACCAGCCGCGCGGCCCTGGGACTGCTGATGGGCGGGGCGGGCGAGCCGGAACCGCCGACCGGCGAGACGCCGGTGGCGCCTGCGGCCCGTGTCGTTGCGCCCGTGTCCTGAACCCGCCCTGATCCGCCCCGCGAGCGTGAGACGTCAGCCAGGAATGAACGGGATGCGCGATGCGCCTTGATCTCCTCCCCCGCGCGCACCGGTCGCCCTGGCTCGACCTGCTCGCGCCCGCGCTCGCCTTCCTCGCCGCGGTCCTGCTCGGCGGGATCGCGGTGGCGGCCCTCGGCGTCCCGCCGGAACAGGCCTTCGTCACCTACTTCGTCGCGCCCTTGAGCGAGGTCTGGTCGCTGCAGGAGGTCGCACTCAAGGCCGCGCCGCTCGCCCTGATCGCGACCGGGCTCGCCTTCTGCTACCGCGCCAACCTGTGGAACATCGGCGCGGAGGGCCAGTACGTGGCCGGCGGCCTCGCCGGCGGCTGGGTCGCCGTCGCCGCCCACGGTTTCCAGGGGCCCACCGTCTGGATCCTGCCCGCGATGCTGCTCGCCGGCACGCTCGCCGGCATCGCCTACGCGATGATCCCGGCGCTGCTGCGGGTCAGGCTCGGGGTCTCGGAGATCCTGACCAGCCTGATGCTCGTCTACGTCGCGCAATTGCTGCTCGACTACATGGTGCGCGGCCCCTTGCGCGATCCGCAGGGCTACAACTTCCCCCAGAGCGTCAGCTTCGAGGACGCCGCCCGGCTGCCCCTGCTGATGGAGGGCGAGTCGCTCCATGCGGGCGTGCTGATCGGGCTTCTGGCCATCGTGCTGGCGGCTCTGGTCCTGGCGCGGACCCTGTTCGGCTTCGAGGTGCGCGCCGTCGGCGCGAGCCCGCGGGCGGCGCGCTTCGCCGGCTTCTCGGATGCGCGCCTGACGCTCTCGGTCTTCGCGATCTCCGGCGGCGCGGCGGGCTTGGCCGGCATCTGCGAGGTGGGCGGACGGATCGGCCAGCTCCAGCCGGAGATCTCGCCGGGCTACGGCTTCACCGCGATCATCGTCGCCTTCCTCGGGCGCCTCAGCCCGCCCGGCATCCTGGTGGCGGCCCTCGTCATCGCCCTGACGACGATCGGCGGCGAGGGGGCTCAGATCGACTTGAAGCTGCCGCTCGACCTGACCCGCGCCTTCCAGGGGCTGCTGCTCGGCCTCGTGCTCGGGGCCGACGTGCTCACGCGCTACCACGTCCGGATCGTACCGGGCGGCGCGGGCGCAAGGGTCGGACAAGGGTGACGCCATGACCCTCGACATCGTCCAGATGGTGCTCGTCACGGTGCTGACGGCGGCCACCCCGCTGATCCTGGCCGGTATCGGCGAACTCGTCGTGGAGCGCGCCGGCGTGCTGAATCTCGGCGTCGAGGGCATGATGGTGCTCGGCGCGGCCGCCGGCTTCGCCGTCGCCTCCCAGACCGGATCGACCGCGCTCGGCGCCCTCGGCGGGGCCGGCGCGGGTCTGCTGCTCGCCGCCTTGTTCGGCATCCTCACGGTGGGTCTGGCGGCGAACCAAGTCGCCTCGGGACTGGCGCTGACGATCCTCGGGCTGGGGCTCTCCGGCCTCGTCGGCGCCGGCTATGTCGGGATGAAGCGCGATCCCGCCCCCCATCTTCACCTGCCCGGCCTCACCGACCTGCCCGGGATCGGCCGGCTGCTGTTCGGACACGACGCCTTCGTCTACGCGGCCCTCCTCCTCGTCGCGGGGGTGTGGTGGTTCCTCTGGCGCACCCGCGCCGGATTGACCCTGCGCGCCATCGGCGACGATCACACCGCGACCCACGCCCTCGGGCTCAAGGTGCGCAAGGTCCGCTTCCTCGCCGTGCTGTTCGGCGGCGCCTGCGCGGGGCTGGCCGGGGCATACCTGTCGCTGGCCTACACGCCGTTCTGGGCACCGGCGATGACCGCCGGACGCGGCTGGATCGCGCTCGCGCTCGTGGTCTTCGCCTCCTGGCAGCCGCTCCGGGTGGCCGCGGGGGCACTGCTCTTCGGCGGGGCGACCGTGCTCCAGCTCCACGCCCAGGCCGCGGGTCTCGGCCTGCCGGGCCAGCTGCTCTCGGCGGTGCCCTACCTCGCCACCATCCTGGCCCTCGTCCTGCTGTCGCTCGGCCGGCGCCGGGGCGGCTCGCTGGCACCGGCGGCCCTCGGCCGCGTCTTCGCTCCGAGCCGCTGAGGATCGGGGCCTCCGGGGAGGAGTGGCGCGAAAGCATGCATATGCGGATGGTATTTTAGGCGCCTCGTCGGCAAGGTTCTAATTTTCCCTGCCGGCCGCAGGCAATTCTGGTGCTGAAACTTTGCTCTTTTCTCCGTCCGGAACAGGGTCAATGCTTGCCAAGCTTGTGCCGCCGGCCCGGAAAGACGGATTTCGCCTCGTGTCAGCCCATTCTTTCTCCCGCAGACATCTGCTCGGCGGTGCGGCCGCCCTCTCGCTCGGTGCGCTGCCCTTCGGCCGCGCCCGGGCCGCCGGCCCGCTCACCGTCGGCTTCATCTATGTCGGGCCGAAGGACGATTACGGCTACAACCAAGCCCATGCTCAAGGCGCCGCCGCCCTCAAGGCGATCCCCGGCGTTCAGGTGGTCGAGGAGGAGAACGTCCGCGAGACCACCGACGTCCAGAAGACCATGGAGAGCATGATCAACCTGGACGGTGCGACCCTCGTCTTCCCGACCTCCTTCGGCTACTTCGATCCGCACGTCCTCATCGAGGCCAAGAAGAACCCGAAGGTGCAGTTCCGCCATTGCGGCGGCCTCTGGACCGAGGCGAACCCGAAGAACGCCGGTTCGTATTTCGGCTACATCGCCCAGGGGCAGTACCTGAACGGCATCGTCGCCGCCCACGCCTCGAAGTCGAAGCGGCTCGGGTTCGTCGCCGCCAAGCCGATCCCTCAGGTTCTCAACAACATCAACGGCTTCCTGCTCGGTGCGCGCAGCGTCGATCCGTCGATCACGGTTCAGGTGATCTTCACCGGCGAGTGGTCGCTGGCCGTCAAAGAGGCGGAGGCGACCAACGCGCTGATCGACGGCGGCGCCGACGTGATCACCTGCCACGTCGACAGCCCTAAGGTCGTGGTCGAGACCGCCGCGCGGCGCGGGGCCTTCGTCTGCGGCTACCACGCCGACCAGTCGGCTCTGGCCAAGGACAAGTACCTCACCGGCGCGGAGTGGAACTGGGCCTCGATCTACAAGGGCTTCGTCGCCGACATGCAGGCGGGCAAGGCGCCGCCGAACTTCGTGCGCGGCGGCCTGCCGGACGGCTTCGTGAAGATGAGCCCCTACGGCCCCGCGGTCTCCGAGGAAGCCCGTAAGCAGGCCGACGCCGTCAAGGCCGAGATGATGAAGGGCGGCTTCGCCATCATCAAGGGGCCGCTCAAGGACAACAAGGGCAACGAGATCGCCGGGGCCGGCACGGCGTTGGCCGAGAACGCGGCCGCGCTCGAGAAGACCAACTACCTCGTCGAGGGCGTGAAGGGCTCGGCCTGATCGGTCCGCCGGCCGGACGGCTCAGGAGGGCTTGGCATGGTTTCTGCGGTTTCGCGGAAGAAGACCCGACCCCTTCGCTCCGACCCCATGGATCTCACCCATGGCCGCTGACACCACCGCCCCCAGCCTGCCGCTGACCGAGAGCAGCCCGGACCAGCCCCCGGTCTCGCTCCAGATCCGGGCATGGCTCGCACGCCGCGCCGAGGGCGTCGCGATTCCGGTCGGGGCCGTGATCGCCGGCTTCCTGATCTTCTCCCTCTTCCTGCTCGCCCTGGGAAAAAGCCCGCTCGCCTTCCTCGATCTCGTCTGGCGCGGCGGTTTCGGCTCGTCCTTCTCCCTCCAGAACAGTCTGCAGCGCGCCGCGCCCCTCCTGTTCGCCGCGCTCTGCGTCGCGTTGCCGGCCCGTCTCGGCCTCGTGGTGATCGGCGGCGAGGGCGCGATCGTCCTCGGCGGTGTGGCCGCGGCGGCGGCGGCGCAGCCGCTCCAGGGCTTTCCCCCGCCGCTCGCCGTGCCGCTGATGGCGCTCGCCGCCGCCGCGACCGGAGCGGCCTGGATCGGCGCCGTCGGCGCGCTGCGCGCCTATCGCGGGGTCAACGAAACCATCGCCAGCCTGCTGATGTCCTATATCGCGCTCGCGCTCTCGAACCACCTGATCGAGGGCCTGTTGCGCGATCCGGAAAGCCTCAACAAGCCCTCCACCCGGCCGATCGGCGAGGCGTTCATGGTCGGCCCCCTGCCGGGCCTGGATGTCCATTGGGGGCTCGGCATCGGCGTTCTCGCCTGCTTGGCCGCCTACGCGCTGACGGAGCGGACGACGATCGGCTTCGCCGCCCGCATCGCCGGGGGCAACCTGCGGGCGGCGCAGATCCAGGGCCTGCCGGTCGGGCGTCTCGTCGTGAGCTTCACGGCGCTCGGCGGCGCCTGCGCCGCGCTTGCCGGCTTCTTCGAGGTCGCGGCGGTGCACGGCAACGCCAACGCCTCGCTCAATGCGGGCTTCGGCTATACCGGCATCCTCGTCGCCTTCCTCGCCCGTCAAAATCCCCTGGCGATCCTGCCGGTGGCCTTCCTGCTCGGCGGCATCGAGGCGTCGAGCGGCCTGATCCAGCGCCGGATGCAGTTGCCCGACGCCACGGTGCTCGTGCTCGAAGGTCTGCTGTTCCTCGTCGTGCTCGTCAGCGAGACGCTCTACGGGCGCTTCAAGCTGTTCAGCCCGCATCTCTGGGCCGAGAAGCGCGGGGCGGTCGCGTGACGGCGATGTTGGGGCGCACCGGATGAGCGACGATCTCGGCCTGACGACCGTTCTGCTCGCCGTGGTCGGCGGAGCGATCCGCGTCTCGACGCCGTTCCTGTTCGTGAGCCTCGGCGAGACCATCACCGAGCGCTCGGGGCGGATCAATCTCGGGTTGGAGGGCACCCTCGTCTTCGGCGCGATGGCGGCCTACGCCACCGCCGTGCTGACGGGCAGTCCCTGGGCAGGCGTGGCCGTCGCCGGACTGGCCGGCGGCGCCTTCGGCGGGCTGCACGGCTTCATCTGCCGCTTTCCCCGGGTCAACGACGTGGCGATCGGCATCGCGCTGATGCTGTTCGGCTCAGGCCTCGCCTTCTTCCTCGGAAAGCCCTTCATCCAGCCCTCGGCCCCGCCGCTGCCGGCGATCCCCTTCGGCTTCTGGTCGGACCTGCCGCAGGTCCAGGCGGCGCTCCGGGTCAACGTGCTGTTCCTGGCCGGCGCCGCGCTGGCGCTGTTCCTGTGGTGGGCGTTCCGCAACACCAAGGCCGGCCTGATCGTGCGCGTGGTCGGCGACAGCGCGGATGCGGCGCGCGCCATGGGCTACGACGTCGACCGCGTGCGGCTGCTCGCGACCGCCGTCGGCGGCGTGCTCGCCGGGATCGGCGGCGCCTATCTCTCGCTCTACTATCCCGGCTCGTGGAACGAGGGCATCTCGTCCGGACAGGGCCTGATGGCTGTGGCGCTCGTCATCTTCGCCCGCTGGAATCCGCTCGCCTGCTTCGGGGCGGCCCTGCTGTTCGGGGGGGCCGGGGCGCTCGGACCGGCGCTACAATCGGTCGGCATCTCGCAGGGCTACTACCTGTTCTACGCCGCCCCCTACGTCCTCACCCTGGCGCTTCTGATCGCCACCTCCTCGCCGGACCGGGCGCTGACCGGCGCGCCGGGCGAATTGTCCCTCAAGTAAGGTCACCTCATGAATGGTCTCGGTGGACTGAACAAATCCCCGAACGGCGTCGTCATCGGCCTCGTCCAACTGCAACTGCCGACCATCGCCACGCGGGCCGACGTGACCGCGCAGGCCGAGCGCATCGTCGCCCTGGTCGCCAAGGCGCGCGCCAACATGGCGAGCATGGATCTGGTCGTCTTTCCCGAATACGCCCTGCACGGCCTGTCGATGGACACCCGTCCCGAGATCCTGTGCACCCTCGACGGCCCCGAGGTCGCGGCGTTCAAACAGGCCTGCCGCGACAACCGGATCTGGGGCTGCTTCTCGATCATGGAGGCCAACCCGAACGGCAATCCGTTCAATTCCGGCCTCATCATCGACGATACCGGCGACCTCAAGCTCTATTACCGCAAGATGCACCCTTGGGTCCCGGTCGAGCCGTGGGAGCCCGGCGACCTCGGCATCCCGGTGATCGAGGGCCCGAAGGGAGCCAAGCTCGGCCTCATCATCTGCCACGACGGCATGTTCCCGGAGATGGCGCGCGAATGCGCCTACAAGGGCGCCGAGATCATGATCCGCACGGCCGGCTACACCGCGCCGATCCGCGAATCCTGGCGCTTCACCAATCAGTCGAACGCCTTCTGCAACCTGATGGTGACCGCCAATGTCTGCCTATGCGGCTCGGACGGCACCTTCGACTCGATGGGCGAGGGCATGATCGTCAACTTCGACGGCGCGGTGCTCGCCCACGGCACAACGGGGCGCGTCGACGAGATCATCACCGCCGAGGTGCGGCCGGATCTCGTGCGCGAGGCGCGGGCGCATTGGGGCGTCGAGAACAACATCTACCAGCTCGGCCACCGCGGCTACACGGCGGTGAAGGGGGGCGCGGGCGACTGCCCCTACACCTACATGCACGACCTCGCCGCGGGCCGTTACCGCGTGCCGTGGGAGGACACGGTGAAGGTGACCGACGGGACGAGTTGCGGCTTTCCCGCCCCGACCCGGAGCTACGGCGAGGGCCAAGTGCCGGCGGTGCGGGAGGCGGCGGAGTGAGGCGGGCCTCACCTCTGCTTCTTCAGCGCCGCGAGCATCTCGCGGCGCAGGATCGCGTTGATGCGCGTCTGGTAGCCGCGGCCCTGTCCGCGCAGCCACGCCAGCACGTCGGAATCGATGCGAACCGTCGTCGAAGTCTTGGTCGGCCGGTAGTATTTTCCGCGCACGGCGTTGGCCCAGAACTCCTCAGTAAGGGGCGGGATGTCGCCATAATCGATCGCCTCGTCGGGCATGGCCGCGAGCGCTTCGAGTTCGGCCTTCTGCGCCTCGGTCAGAGGCGGAGAGTTCGCCAGATCGATGTCAAAACGAACGAGATTCCCGCTCGTAGCGTCGTCTCTCGGGACGGTCGGCTCTACGGGCCGAGATGATGCGAATGATCTCGATTTCTGCGCCATCCTCGTCACTCTCACGGATCGTGTGGACGACCAGCAGCACCTCAAAACCACCGATGGAGCCGAGGGCCTGCCAACGGACCTCTCCGCCCTCCACCCGCTCAGGACTCGCGAGCAGGAACGGATCGGTGAAGACGCGGACGGCCGTCTCGAAGCTGACACCATGCTTGCGCAGGTTCGAGGCGGCCTTGGCCGGATCCCATTCGAATCGGATCGTCACGACAAGATTGTTACAACAAAATTGTCTGACAAACCACCGACCGGAGGCCGCATGAGCGTCATCCCCTTCCCCTCCGCCGGGTCCTCCGAGGGGGGGCGCTTCGTCGCCGCCGAGCCCTATCCCTGGCCCTATGACGGCTCGCTCGACCCGAAGACCACGGCGCTCGTCATCATCGACATGCAGACCGACTTCTGCGGCCGGGGCGGCTACGTCGATGCCATGGGCTACGACCTCGCCCTGACCCGCGCGCCGATCGAGCCGATCAGGCGGCTTCTCGCCGCCGCGCGGGAGCATGGCTACCACGTGATCCACACCCGCGAGGGCCACCGGCCGGACCTTGCCGACCTTCCCGCCAACAAGCGCTGGCGCTCGCGCCGGATCGGGGCGGGGATCGGCGATCCCGGACCCTGCGGGCGGGTGCTGGTGCGGGGCGAGCCGGGCTGGGAGATCATTCCGGAACTGGCGCCGCTGCCGGACGAGCCGGTGATCGACAAGCCGGGCAAGGGCTCGTTCTGCGCCACCGATCTCGAACTCATCCTGACGACGCGGGGCATCCGCAACCTGATCCTGACCGGCATCACCACGGATGTCTGCGTCCACACCACGATGCGCGAGGCCAACGACCGCGGCTTCGAATGCGTGATCGTGTCCGACGGCACCGCCGCCACCGACCGCGGCAACCACGAGGCGGCGCTGAAGATGGTCACGATGCAGGGCGGCGTGTTCGGCGCGGTCGCCTCGGCCGACGCGATCCTCGCAGCGATGGGCTGAGACCACCATGGCGGCTTCCGCAAACCCCGTCCCGGCCGGCGCGAACTCCGGGGCCCTTGCCGTCGAGACCGTCGGCATGACGAAGCGCTTCGGCGGCTTCACCGCCCTCGACGACGTCTCGATGAAGATCGAGGCCGGCGGCTTCCACGCCCTGCTCGGCGAGAACGGGGCGGGCAAGTCGACCTTCGTGAAATGCGTGATGGGCTTCTACGCGCCCACCGCCGGCTCCGTCCTCATCGACGGTCGCGAGGCCGAGATCACCGGGCCGAAGGGCGCGCAGGCGCGCGGCCTCGGCATGGTCTACCAGCACTTCACCCTGGTGCCTTCGCTGACCGGCGCCGAGAACCTCGTCATCGGCCGGGCCGACGCGCCCGCGATCCTCGACTGGACGGCCGAGCGCGCGGCGCTCGCCGACTTCATGGCGCGGATGCCGTTCCAGCTGAACCTCGACCGGCCGGTGGCGGAACTCGCGGCGGGCGAGAAGCAGAAGCTCGAAATCGTCAAGCAGCTCTACCTCAAGGCCCGCTTCCTGATCCTCGACGAGCCCACCTCGGTGCTGACGCCGGCCGAGGCCGAGGAGGTGCTGGGCCTGCTGCGCGGCATGGCGGATGCGGGCGCGCTCACGGTGCTGATGATCAGCCACAAGTTCCGCGAGGTCGAAGCCTTCGCCCGCAGCCTCAGCGTCCTGCGCCGCGGCCGGCTCGTCGGCGGCGGCGCGGTCGGCGCGCTGTCGCGGGACGACATGGCGGCGATGATGGTGGGCGAGCGCACCGTCCGCACGATCGCCGCGCGGATCGGCGAGCCCGACCCGGCGCGCGAGATCCTGCGGGTGGATGGCCTGACCGCCACCGACGTCTCCGGCCTGCGGCGGATCGATGTCGCGGATCTGCGCGTGCGCGCCCACGAGATCGTCGGCATCGCCGGGGTCTCCGGCAACGGGCAGAAGGAACTCGCCGACGTGCTCGGCGGCCAGATCCGCGCGACGGGCGGGCGCGTTGCGGTGCAGGGCGAGCCCTATCGCGGCACGCGGGCCGAGAGCCGCCGCCACCGGGTGCGCTTCATCCCGGAAGAACCCCTGCGCAACGCCTGCGCACCGCGGATGTCGGTGGCCGAGAACCTCGCCTTCCGCGCCTTCGACCGGCGCGGCGACGATCCCGCCGGTCCGCCGACCCTCTGGCTCGATCGGCGCGCCATGAGCCGGCGGGCGAAGGACCTGATCGCCCGCTTCAAGGTGAAGACCGCCTCCTCGGAGGCGCCGATCGCCACGCTCTCGGGCGGCAACGTCCAGCGCGCCGTGCTGGCGCGCGAACTCACCGATCCGGTCGATCTCCTGATCGTCGTCAATCCCTGCTTCGGCCTCGATTTCGCGGCGGTCGCCGAGATCCGCTCGCGCATCGTCGCCGCGCGGAATGCCGGCGCAGCCGTGCTGCTGATCAGCGAGGATCTGGACGAGATCCTGGAACTGTCGGACCGCATCGTCGTGATGTCGGACGGGCGCCTCGTCTACGAGACCCCGGCCGCCGCGGCGGAGGCCGGCGTGATCGGCCGCCACATGGCCGGGCACCATTAGAGCGCATTCCGACGAAGTGGTCGCCGGTTCGTCGGAAGAAGGCGCGTCGAAGCAAAGACCGAGAGGCGCCGGGTTCGTAGGGGCGATCTGGCGCGGGCGGCCGCGCCCCGGAGCGGACATCGACCGACGATTGCAGGTCCGACGTCCGGCCGGAGGCGGCTCCGACGCCCCATCGGGCTGCGGCGGGAGTGTCAGGCCCATCGGGGTAGACGAAGCGGCCGGTGCGGTTCTTTGGGGTTACGACCACCCTCCACAATCGACGTTGCGCCCGCTGGTGGTTCACCTCAAGGTTTCACGGCCGGCTTTCGTTGCGTTGTCACGGCTGAACCGTCACGCGGGATGCTCATCGCCATGCCCGCATCCTTCGAAAGGCGACCGGTCTTTGTCCTGCGCTTAGGTATCGTCGCCGATGTCGCGGGGGCATGACGCAACTCATGCAAAGTCCTGAAGCGGTGGATTGATCTCAGGTCGGATGCATGAGGCGTCAGACTAAGGGGAGAGTCTTGATGAGGATCTCATGTGTCGGTGCGGGACCTGCCGGATTGTATTTCGCGATCGTGATGAAGCGGCGCAACCCGAACCATGAGATCGTCGTCCACGAGCGGAACCCGGCGGGAACGACACATGGGTGGGGTGTCGTCTTCTGGGACGATCTTCTTGCCACCCTGCGGAACAACGATCCGGACAGCGCGCAGGCGATCGCGGATGAGGCGGTTCCCTGGTCCGGGCAAGTGGTCGACGTCGAGGGGCAACCGCCGCTCCACAACGGAGGCGGGGGCTACGGCATATGCCGTCGTCGCCTCCTGCAGATCCTGATCGAGCGGGCGCGCGCACTCGGCGTCGACGTACGGTTCGAGAGCGAGATCAGCGAACTGAGTCAGGTCGCCGACGCCGACCTCATCGTGGCGGCAGACGGTGTCGCGAGCCAGTTGCGTCGGCACCGCGCGGATCGGTTCCGGCCGCAGATCGAAGCCGGCCGCAACAAATACATCTGGCTCGCAACGACACAGCGATTTCCTTCCTTCACTTTCGGTTTCGTTCCGACCAGCGCCGGATGGGTCTGGTTTCACGCCTACTCCTTCAAGGAGGGCGTGAGTACATTCATCGTGGAATGCGCGCCGGAGACGTGGGAGGGGCTCGGTCTTGGCACGATGCGCGCGGATGCCGAGTTGCGGACGCTGGAAAGCATCTTTGCCAAGCATCTCGACGGTCACGAACTGATCAGCCGCGACGGCCATGACAACAGACTGCCATGGTTGAGCTTCCGCACCTTGGTCAACCGAACCTGGCACGCGGACAATCTGGTGCTGATCGGCGACGCCGCGCATACGACGCATTTCACGATCGGTTCGGGAACGCGTCTCGCCATCGACGACGCGATCGCGCTCGCCGCGGCCTTGAGCGAGCACGACAGCCTTCCCGGCGCCCTCTACGCGTTCGAGCGTCGACGCCACCGCGCCCTTGCCCGCGTGCAGCGCGATGCGCGCCTGAGTGCGGAATGGTTCGAGAACCTTCCACGCTACATCCGCTACAACGCACCGACCTTCTTCACGCTCCTCCTCGCGAGACGCTCTCGCCTGCTCAAGCGAATGCCTGCGAGAACATACCTGTATTTGCGTGGTCACTATACGAAGCTGACTGGCCGCGCGGCCTCGCCCCTCGCTCGGATCGGCAGACGCGCGTTCCCGTTCGGATCGAAAGCCAGCCGCGGCATCTTCAGAGCCGAGCCGGGAACGCCCCGCCGTTGACGCTGTCGGCCCCGAAGCGAGCTCAGCCAAATCCCGCCGACGCGGTCGTCCCGACGGCGGCGCGGCGGATGAAGCTGCCTCCGGTCCTGCCCTGGCGCCGTATCCGACCCGATCGCAGCAGGCCCGCGTCTCTCGGCGTTGATCCGGCGCGCCTTCGTTCGACGAACCGGTGACCACGGGACCGGATCGACCGCGGAGGCGGCGGGCGCATGGGCGTAGGGCTTCGCCTTCGAGGCCTCACAACCCGTTCGGCAACGTCTGACCGCCGAGCGCGGCCGGAGTCTCGCCCTCGCCCGCGCCGGCTTCTTCGGCTGGCCAAGGGGGAAAGGGCATCCAGTCCGTGAAAGCGTCCGACGCGTAGCCATGGTCGCACGAAGCGACCCGCCAGGGCTCGCGGTCATCGGAACTGCCCGGATCCCAGCGAATGACGGCTCGACGGTCCGGCTCGCGCCGGTTGATGGCGATGATCCAGCGGCCATCGCGGGGCGCCCGATCCATGATCCGCCAGCTCCACATCGATCAATCCTCGGATCCTCAGACCTGGGGGATCCTTAACGCTGGATCGGGTCAGACCGTTCGGTCCGCTCAACTCGAATCCTTCCTCGTCGGGAGGATCCGCGAACTCTGGCACGGACCACGGCGCTTCACTGCGCTGCGCACGGTGCCGCCGGGATCGGCAGGCCGATGCCGACGCACCGTCGGCGCCGTTTCGAAGCGCCCGGGCTGGTGATGCGCGCGACCTTTGCGAGATCCCGCCGCCCGCCGTGCCGAAACTGTCGCTGCGCGGCGCGTCACTGCGCGACATCTTTTGCGCGATGCGGGAATAGGGAGGCGCGCATCCCGCCCCCTCGGCCGATCCTGGCCCTGGTCTTGCTCTGACACTCCCCCGGGCGTCCATGCGCGGCGCCGGCAAGCCGCGGCGGACAACGCCGTCGAAAAGGGGCAGACAATCATGATGGGCAGCATCGTCACGCGTGTGGCCGGAGCACTGCTGTGCGCGGCCGTCGCGGCGGCTCCGGCACGGGCGGCGGACAAGCTCAAGGTGGGCTTCGTCTATGTCGGCCCGGTCGCCGATTACGGCTATTCCTACCAGCACGACCTCAGCCGCAAGGCGCTGGCCGAGGCGCTGCCCGACAAGGTCGAGACGACCTTCCTCGAGAACGTGCCCGAGGCCGACAGCGAGCGCTCGATCGAGAAGCTCGCCCGTTCGGGCGCCGGCCTGATCTTCACGACCTCCTTCGGCTTCATGGAGCCGACCCTGAAGGTCGCCAAGAAGTTCCCCAAGGTGAAGTTCGAGCACGCCACCGGCTACAAGCGCGCCGACAACCTCTCCACCTATTCGGCCCGCTTCTACGAGGGCCGCTACATCTGCGGGAAGATTGCCGGCAAGCTGTCGAAGTCGGGTACCGTCGGCTACATCGCCTCCTTCCCGATCCCCGAAGTCGTGAGCGGCATCAACGCCTTCATGCTCGGCGCGCAGTCGGTCAACCCGGACATCAAGATCAAGATCGTCTGGGTGAACACGTGGTTCGACCCCGGCAAGGAGGCGGAGGCGGCCAAGGCGCTCCTGGCCCAGGGCGCCGACATCCTCACCCAGCACACCGATTCCGCCGCGCCGCTGCAGGAGGCCGAGAAGGCGGGCAAGCTCGCCTTCGGGCAGTCCTCCGACCAGTACCGCTTCGCCCCGAAGGCGCAGCTGACCTCGATCGTCGACGACTGGAACGGCTACGTGATCCAAGAGGCCAAGGCCGTCCTCGACGGCACGTGGAAGAGCCATGACACCTGGGGCGGCATCAAGGACGGCATGGTCGTGCTGGCGCCCTTCACCAACATGCCCGACGACGTGAAGGCACTGGCCGAGGAGACCAAGAAGGGGATCGTCGAGGGCAAGATCCACCCGTTCCAGGGGCCGGTGCTCAAGCAGGACGGCTCGGTCGCGGTGAAGGAGGGCGAGCAGGCCCCCGATCCGATGATCCTCGGCATGAACTGGTACGTGAAAGGGATCGACGACCGGCTGACGCAGTAGGGTCGGGCCCGCTGAAAAGGAAGGCGCCGCCGGAGCGATCCGGCGGCGCCTCTTTTCGTTTCGATGCCGGTCAGGGACGCGGCGGGGGCGGCAGGCGGCGCTCCTCGGCCGGGGGCGGGGCCGTCTCCACCGGTACGCCGGTGCCGGGCGGTGCCGGGATGGCGTCGCCCGAGCGGATCGCTTCGCGCTCGTTCGGGAGGGCGGCCGCCCCTTCCGTGCCGCCCGGCGCGGTCGCCCCCGGGCTGCCGGCCGGGGCGCCGGTCGATCCTTGGGCCAAGGCGGCACCGCCCAGGCCCGCGAGAACGCCCAGGGCGAGCGTGGCTGTCGTGATGGTACGCATGTGACGGACTTTCCGGTTGCGGAGGAGGGGGCGCGCGATGTCGCCGGGCGGCAGGGATCCTGGGTCGCGCCTCACCGATGACGCTTCCGGTGGGAGCGGGCGGCCTTGCCGCGCCGCCCGCCCGGGGCGGTGACGCGCGATTGGCCGGCCGGCGGCGTCACCGTGCCCTGCGCACGGGCCCCGGGGGCCGTGGCGACGCCGCTGCCGAGGCAGAAGGCTGCGACGAACCAAACGAAGAGGGGTAGGCTGAGGCCGAGAAAGGCCCGTTTCACGCGCATTGTGGAGGCTCCCGCGGGGCCGTCGCGGCCACCGTTTGCACTTTCGGTGTCAGCAAGGGTTGTGCCGCCGGGATCGATCAGGCGGCTCCCCCGAGCACCGGCAGCAGCAGCCGTGACGGCCGCTCGGCACCGTGGCGCAGGGCGAGGCCGATCACCTGCGCCTGCATTGCCGCGGTCGCCTCCGGACGGCTCCCGGTTCCCGGATTGACGGCGAAGGCCGGCCAGGCGGCGGCCTGGAGCGACAGGCGCAGGCGCTGCCCGGGCCGGAGCGTGCAGCACAGGCCCCGCATGGCGATGCGCCGGGGGGCCGCTGCATCGGCCGCGGTATCGGCCACCCGGAGATGGCCGGCGGTGAGAGTGACGGCGCGCCCGTCCGGCTCCACGAGGGAGAGCGTGGCGTGCAGGTCGTGGCTCGCCGCCGCGGTCTCGACGAACACCTCCGCCGCCACGCGGCCGGCGAGTTGGAGGGGCGCGGCGATGACCGGGCCGTCATAGACCGCGACGTCGCTGCGGTCGTCCAGGGCGGCGCGGTCCTGATAGCCCGGCGGCGTCCCCCAGGGGCCGCCGACGACCGGCGCAGGGCGCCAGGGATCGTGCACGACGCGATCCTCGCCGGCGTCCCCCGGCGCCGCCACGAGGCGGCCGCCGGCAGCGGTCGCGGCGAGGCCGTCGGAGGCGAGATACAGCGCCGTCGGTTCGGGGGCCGGCCAAGCGGAGAAGCCGGCCCACCCACGCGTCCCGACGTCGAAGAGCCGGACGGGCGGACCCGGATCCTCCCGCTCGCGCAGCACGTGATCGAGGAAGGCGACCGTCGCGGCATCGACCGGCGTGACCGCCTCCGGTCCGAGATCCAGGCTACCGGCCCGGCGGCCCCAGGGCGCGTGCGTCCAGGGCCCGATCAGCAGACGCTGCGGCGCCGGCCCGGCGCGGAAGGCCTCGTAGGCGCCGAGCGTGCCGTCGAGCAGGAAATCCTGCCAGCCGCCGACATGCAGGCCCGGCACGGCGAGGTCGCTTCCGGCGAGGCGGCGGGCCGGGGCGATCCGGTCCCAGTGGGCCGGATCGTCGTCGAGCCAGTCGAAATAATGGTGGTCGGCGGCGTGCGCCGCGAGCGCCTCGGGCCGGGCGGCGACCGGTCCGCTCCAGGGCGTGCCGCGCGCCGCCGCGGCGAGCGCCGCGAAGGCGGCGGCGTCGCCCCGGAGCCGGGCGCGTTCGGCGCCCATCTGGCAGGCCCAGCCGATATTGCCGGCAAGGCCGAAGGCGCCGCCGGTATAGGCCCAGTCGTCGCGCAGGCTCCAGCCGCCCATCGCGGGCACGATCGCGTCGGGTCGCTTGGTGCCCGCGCGCAGCGCCCCGGCCAGCGCCAGGAACTGCGTCACCGCCTGATAGCTGAAGCCGTAGGTCGCGACCCGGCCGTCCGATCCCGGCAGATCCGCCGCCCAGGCCAGGGTCGCCGCGCCGTCCTCGGCCTCGTGCTCGAACAGGCGGAACGCGCCGCCGCTGCCGCCGCGGCCGCGCACGTCCTGAACCACGACGATGTAGCCGCGGGCGGCGTACCAAGCGGGGTGGGCCAGGGTCAGGGTCGAGGCGATGGCGCGGCCGTAGGGCTGGCGCATGAGGAGGACGGGATGGCGGCCGGGGCCGGCCGGGCGCCAGACATCGGCGGCGAGGCTGACCCCGTCGGGAAGGGCCAGCGTCGCGGTGGCGGGCTCGGCAACCGGCAGGAGGGGCTCAGCGGGCATCGAAGGCCGTTTCCGAACGCAGTCGTTCGAGCGGGAAATCCGCGATCTCGCGCACAAGGCGCACCACGCCCGCGGCGGCGCGCTCCACCAGTTCGGCCCCGCGCCGGGCATCCGCCGCCGCCGCGTTGCCGCTGACGCCGGCGGGGTGGAGATCCTGCGCCATCCAGCCGAAGCCGACCCGCCCCTCCGCGGTCAGCAGGCCGCCCGCCCGCTCCAGCGCGACCGTGAGCGGCACGAAGTCGTCCGCCCGCTCCATCCGCACGAGGTGGGGGTGGAGCGCCAGCATCAGGCTGGTCTCGATCTCGCCGCCGTGGATGCCGTGGCGCCGCTCGGCCTCCGAGAACAGGTCGTCCATCGCCGTCACCCCGCCCCAGCCACAGCCGACGGCGAGCATGCCGAGCCGCACGCGCAGTTCACGGGTGACGATCTCCATCACCTGCGGCTGCCCGCCATGGCTGTTGAGGATGAGCAGGCGGCGGCAGCCGGCGCGGTGCACGCTCTCGGCGGTCTCGATCCACAGGCGCGCCAGGGTCTCGTGGGAGAGGCTGAGCGTGCCGGGGAAGGCGTGGTGCTCGTTCGACTTGCCGACCGGCAGCATCGGCAGGACCAGCGCCGGCAGGTCGTCGGGCATCAGGGCCACGGCGCGGGCGAGGATGCCGGCATTGATCGCCGCATCGACCCGCACCGGCAGATGCGGCCCGTGCTGCTCGACCGCCGCCACGGGCAGGATCGCCACGAGCGAGTCCCAGTCGAGGCGCGAGAACGCCTCCGTGGTCAGGTCCCACCACCAGCGCGAGGCGGGGCGCATCACGCCGCCGCGCTCTTCGCGGCGCTCTCGGCGGCCTTCCGCGCGAGGTCGGAGCGGGCGAGATCGGCCTTGGCGATCTTACCGGTCGGCGTCATCGGCATCTCGGGTACGACGACAAGGACGAGTGGGTCGAGGTCGTAGGCGACCCGGCCGGTGATCGCGGCCTTCAGCGCCGCCGCATCGAGCACGGCGCCGGGCTGGGCCTGGGCGAAGGCCACCGGCCGCTGGCCGAGCGCCGGGTCGGGGACGCCGACCAGGGCCGCCTGGGCCACGTTGGGCTGCGCCGAGAGCGCCTCCTCGACGTCGCGCGGATACCAGAGGCGCCCGGCCACCTCGACGAGTTCCGCCCGGCGGCTGCGCAGGGTCACGCAGCCTTCGGCATCGAGGAGCCCGAGATCGCCGGTACGCAGGTAGCCGCCGCGGGTGGCCGCCGCGGTCTTGTCCGGCTTGCCCCAGTAGCCGGCCATGAACCCGCCCGTCAGCGCGATCTCGCCGATCTCGCCCGGCGGCAGCACCCGGTCGTCGGGCCCGAGGATGAACACCTCCTTGTCGGGCAGCGGCGGCCCGACCCGCCCGAGCCGGGCGTCGTCCGGTTCCAGTTCCGGGTAGCCGAGGCCGACGAAGCCGCCGAGTTCGCTCTGGCCGTAGCTCTCGACCAGCGGCAGGCCGAGTTCGTCCCGCCACGCCGCCTTGAGCGTCGGCGGCACCGGCCCGCCGCCGGAGATGCCCAGGCGCAGCGACGGCGGGGGACCGCCCCGTCGGCGGGCCTCCTGCAGCACGTCGTCGAGGATCGGTGGGTTGGCAACGAGGCTGGTCGCCCCGCGGGCGGTGAGTGCATCGTAGCCGCCCTCCCGCGTCCAGAAGCGCATCACGTTGATCGCGGCCCCGACGGCGAGCGGCGGCAGCAGGTTGGCGACGAGCTGGTAGGAGCTGGAGAGCGCCGAGGGACCGAACGAGACGTCGCCGGGCCGCAGCCGCAGCCGCTCGCCGATGCAGCGGGCGGCCCGGACGGTCGGCTCGTGGCGCAGGCAGGCGCCCTTCGGCTTGCCCGTAGTGCCGGAGGTATAGGAGAGATGGGCGATGGCGGTCTCGTCGCCGGGATCGGGCGGCGCCGGCAGGCCGGCCGCCAGCATCACCGGCAGGGAGAGCGCGCCGTCCTGCGCACCATCCATGCAGAGGCGGGCGCGCACCGTGCCGGTGGCGGCGCAGGCCGCGGCGACCTGCGCCTCCATGTCGTGGGTGTAGACCACCGCGCTCGGCGTGTGGTCGGCGAAGTAATCGGTGAGTTCGTCGGCGAATTTCACGTTCACCAGGGCGGCGATGGCGCCGATCCGCCAGGCTCCCAGCATCGCCACGATGTAGTCGAGCCCGTTATGGGCGAAGATCGTGACGCGCTCGCCCCGGCCCACGCCCGCATCGTGCAGGGCGCCGGCCATGCGCTCCATGGCATCGACCGCACCGGCATAGGTCAGGCCGCGGTCGCGATCGACCCAGTGGAAGGCGGGCCGGTCGGGATGGCGCTCGGCGCCGAGCGTGAGGAGACGATGCATCAGCATGGCGGGGCTCCGGTCAGGGGAGGCGGGTGATCGTCGGCCTCACAGCCGCTCCATCCGGGTGCGCACCCGCTCGATGAAGGCGCGGCGGCGGGCCTCGGGGGCGACGTTCAGGTGGTAGAGCGCGAGATACTCGGCGCGGGCCCGGCGCGCGGCGAACCAGCGGAGGTAGCGCGTCACCATCCGGCGGGGCGGATCCTGCATCGCCAGCGCCATCCAGCGCGGGCGGCCGTAGGTGACGACGCCAACGATCCGTTCCAGCGAGTCGAGGGTCGGCCGGACGTGCCGCGGATCGGAGAGGTCGAAGGCGACGCCCGGCATCATCAGCCGGTCGATGAAGCCCTTGAGCATGGCGGGCGGTCCGAAGCACCAGGTCGGAAACTGCACCACCAGCATCTGCGCCGCACGCAGCCGCGCGACGTAATCCTCCAGCCCGCGCTGGTTCACCGTCACGTCGTGGTAGTGGCGCCGCCCCTCCGCGGTCAGGACCGGATCGAAGCCCTCGGCGTAGAGGTCGAGCAGGTCGATCTCGTGCCCGGCCCGCGCCAGCCCATCGAGGGCAGCCGCGCGGATCGCCCCGTGAAAGCTCTCCGGAAGCGGGTGGCAGTAGAGGTAGAGGATGCGGGCCACGGCGGTCAGGCCCCCTGTGCGGCGGGCGTGAAGGTCCGCATCTTTCCCGGGTTCATCAGGCCCATCGGATCGGTGAGCCGCTTGAAGCCGAGCTGATCGGTCTCCGCCCGCTTGTGCCGGGTGCCGTCCTCCAGGGTGTAGACGTGCGGGTTGGCGATCGAGACGCCGCGCGCCTCGTGCGCCTCGATGATGTGGTTCAGCCGCTCCGCGTCGGTGAACTTCAGCAGCGGGATGCCGGCATAGGTGAGCCGGCCGGCGAACTCGATGAGTTCGAGATGCGGCACGATCTCGTCGGGAAACAAGGCCGCCATCTCGGCGACGCTCTCCATCAGCCCGTCGGCCGGGTGGAGACTCTGGAGATAGGTCCAGCTCCGGTCAGTCTTGAGCACCTGCAACGTGGTGTGGTTCCAGCTATACTCGTAGAGCGGCGTGTGGCCCGGTGAATCGTCGAGCGGCGTCTCCAGGGTGATCGTGCCGCCCGCGCGCGCCGCCCGCGCCCGGAAGGCGGGCAAGCTCGCCTCCGACACCATCGCGATCAGGATCGCCTGCCCCGGCGGGCACTGCGCCCGCAGCGGCGTGAACCATTGCGGCAGCGGCCAAGCGATCGGCGTGATGAGCTTCTTGGTGATGGCAGGATCGCGGCCGACCGCCAGCCCGACCTCGGCGGCCGTCAGAAAGTCGTCGAAGGCGACGATGACGTCGATCCAGGGATGGACCGGCGCCAGCGGCATCTCCAAAGCGGTGACGATGCCGGTGGTGCCGTAGGCGTGGGCCACGCCGTTGACCGCGTCGCCGGTCAGTTCGAGCACCCGCGGTTCCGGCTCCAGCGTCACCACGCGGGCGGCGCGGATGTTGCCGCGCTCGCGCAACTGGCCGTAATTCACCGAGCCGATCCCGCCCGAACCGCCGGCGACGAAGCCGCCGATGCTCGCCGTGCGCTTGGTCGAGGGATGCATCCGGATCTCCTCGCCGCCCTCGGCGAGGAGGGCGTCGAGGCGGTTCATGCGGAGGCCGGGGCCGGTGCGCACCGCGCCGTCGCGCTGCCACTCGACCCGGTCGAGCCCGGAGACGTCGAGCACCACGCCCCCGTGCAGCGGCACCGCCTGCCCGTAATTGCCGGTGCCGCCGCCGCGGACGGTGAGCGGCACCCGGTGCCGGGCGCAGGCCGCGGCGACCGCGATCACTTCTGCCTCGCTCGCCGGCTCGGCGACGAGGTCGCCGGACAGGCCCTTCAGTTCGGCGTCGAGAACGGGGGAGTACCAGAAGAAGTCGCGCGAGCGCTTGCGCACCCGCGCCGGCTCCTCGACCAGGACGACGCGGCCGGACAGGTCCGCCTTGAGCGCGGCGAGGGCGTCGGGGGAGGGATGGGCCGCCATCTCAGGCCCGCGCCGTCAGGTCCATCGAAGCCCGCAGCTTCGAGAGGATGTATTCGCCCGCCTTGACCGGCTCGTAGCGCGGCGGGTTGGCGGCGTCGCAGCAGCTCGGCAGGCAGGCGACCTCGGAGCCTTCGTTGGGGGCGGTGAAGGCCACCATCGAAAGCCGCGCGGACGAGCCGGTCAGCCCACGGTCGGGGTTCGACACCCGGTGCAGGGTCGAGCGCCAGCGCTCGTTGGTCCAGCGGGCCAGGAGGTCGCCGACATTGATGACGAAGGAATCCGGCACCACCCCGGCCTCGAACCAGGTGCCGTCGCGGTCGGCGACTTGGAGGCCGCCCGGCGCCGCATCCTGCCGCAGGATCGTCAGACCGCCGTAATCGTGGTGCACGCCGTAGCGGAGCTGCCCCGGCATCGGCGGCTCGGCCTGGTCGGGATAGTGGACGAAGCGCAAGGTCAGCGCCGGATCCGCGAACCAGGGCGCGAAGTAGTCCTGCGGCAGGTCGAGGGCGAGCGCCGACAATTCGGTGAGCTGCCCGGTGAGCCGCAGGATCGCGTCGCGCCACGCCTCGACGAGGCCGCGCAATTCGGGCGGCTCGGCGGGCCAGATGTTGGGGCGCGCCGCGGCTCCCTCGCGGTGCGGCGCGTTGAAGACCAGCGCCTCGCACAGGTCGGGCGGCGTCTCGCCCTGAAGCGTCCGGGCGACGCTCTCGATGCCGACCGGCAGGTAGCCCCGGCCCTTGGTCTTCTCCGGCGCCGCGTCGCGGCTCTTCACGGAGAGCGGCTGCGCGAAGTAGCGCTTCATCGTGTCGTAGACGTCGTTCGCCAGACGCTCGGGGATGCCGTGGCCGACGACGACGGCGAAGCCCGTCGTCTCGAGGGCATGCCCGAAGGCGCGCCCGACACCCGCCCGCGCGGCGGCATCGCCGTGGATGAACGGGGCGATGTCGACGATCGGAAGATCCGCCTGCCGCATGGATGCGCTCCGTCAGGGTTGGGCGAGGAAGTCGAGCGTGTAGGCTTGGCGGACGTCGAGCGAGGCCGGGTAGAGGCCGGCCTGGGTCATGACCTCGAAGAACGAGCGCCAGCGCGCCTCCGTCATCGCGCCCAGGCCGAGCCGGGCCGCGTCGCCGCCCTCGACGAGGCCGCGCCGCTTCATCTGGTCCATCTTGAAGCGGAACAGCTCTTCGCCGCCGGTCGGAACCAGGGCGAGCACCGCCCGCATGGCGGGCTCGTAATCGCCGGCCATGCAGGCCTCCCAGCCCTTCCGGCTCGCCTCGACGAAGGCCCGGACGAGCTTCGGCTTGGCGGCGATGAAGGCGTCGGTGGCGAAGATCGAGGTGGCGTAGTTGTCGTAGCCGTAATCGGCCAGCAGGATCGAGACCGGCGGCTCGGGCAGCGCCTTGCCGAGCAGGGCCGCGTCCTCGGTGATGTAGCCCTGCTGCACCGCCCGCTTGTCGGCAAGGAAGGGAGCGGCGGAATAGGCGAACGGCCGGAGCTGGTCGTCGGTGAAGCCGTAGCGTGCCTTGAGGAACTGCCAGAACTCGTTGCGCGAGAAGCCGCCGACCATGATCGGCCGGCCCTTCAGGTCCTCCAGCCGGGCGACGCCCTGGCCGGCATGGGCCACCAGCGTCTGCGGGTCCTTCTGGAAGAAGGCCGCCACGGTGCGCGCCTTGATGCCCTTGGCGACGAGGTTGAGCGTGGTGAAGCTCGACCCCATGCCCATGTCGAGTTCGCCCGAGGCGACGAGCAGCGGCATGTTGACGTTGGGGTTGCCCGGTCTCAGCTCGACATCGAGCCCGGCCCGCTCGTAGAGGCCCGTCGCCCTGGCCTGGAAGAAGCCGCAATGCTCGGCCTCCGGCACCCAGTTGAGGCCGAACGAGACCTTGTCGAGGGCGAGCGCCGGCGAGGCCGCGAGGGCGGCGAGCATCGCGAGGAATGCGGCGAGACGAACCATCATGCGACCCTCTCGTGCGGCATCAGCGTCGGGGCCACGGGCACCGAGACCGCCGGCACCGCCTCGGACACCTCCTCCTCGCCGTGCGCCTGCAGGGCTGCCAGCAGGCGGCGGCGCATGATCATGCCGGGACGGTCGGAGGGCATGTGGCTCTCGACCTTGCGGCTCATGTCGACCGTGGCGTCCGGGTCGGTCGATTCGAGGATGTCGCGATCCTCCTCGACGATCACCGCGTCCCAGGCGATCAGCGCGTCCGTCGAGCAATCCTCCTCGCGGTCGTTGCGGTAGAGGATCTGCGCGAGCCGGATCGTGCCGTCGTCGATGGGCGTCGCCGAGTTGAAGATGATGTGCCGCAGGCCCGACGGATACTCGATGTCGAGCCGGCGGCAGAACGGCATGAACCACTTGTTGCGCATGTGGCGCCGGGTGGTCGGCTCGGTGGTGCCGGTGATGCGGTGGGCCATCGGCGGGTTGGCGATGGTGATGATCGTCTCCGCCTCGAAGCCGTCCTCGGTCTCGATGATCTCGTACTTTTCCGGGATCGGCTGGCTGATCTGCCCGAACGTGTTCTGGTGCACGAAGGCGAAGTGCGCGTTGTCGAAGGAATTCTCCATCAGGCGCAGGGGCGAGGTCTTCCACACGTCGTGGAATTGCTGGATGCGCCGGTAGCCGGGCATCGTGTCCTCGGGGATCTCGGGGATCGCCGCGTAGGGCTCCTCCAGGCAGACCCAGGCGTAGCCGTACTTCGCGGTGCAGTGGTAGCTCTTCACCGCGAGCCGCGGCACGACCTGCTCCGGGCTGAATTGCGGGATGCGGGCAAGCGCGCCGTGCCGGTCATAGGCCCAGCCGTGATAGCCGCACACGATCAGGCCGTCCTCACACCAGCCCTTGGAGAGCCGGGCGGTGCGGTGGCAGCAGCGGTCCATCATCGCGGCGGGCTCGCCCTCGCCGTCGAGGAACAGCACGATCCGCTCGCCCATCAGCGTGAAAGGCTTGGGACCGTCCGCGAGGTCGGACAGGCGCAGCGTCGCGTACCAGTAGTGGCGCCACAGCTTCTGTCGGGTCGTCAGCATGGAAGCTCTCCGTGGTGATGCCCGGCGTGAAGCCCTCCGGCATGGTTTCAAGGGGATCGGGGTGGGTCAGGCGCGCTCGGGATCGCCCCAGGAGCCGAGCGCGAGGCGGCTCAGGCCGCTCATGGCGAGGAACAGCAGGATGCCGGCGAGCGTGATCAGCGAGAGCGCGGCGAACATCCGCGGGATGTCGAGCTGGAAGCCGGCCTGAAGGATCTCGTAGGCAAGGCCCGCGCTGCGGCCTCCGGTGCCGGCGACGAACTCCGCCACCACCGCGCCGATCAGGGCGAGCCCCGAGGAGATGCGCAGCCCCGCGAAGAAGTAGCCGAGCGCACTCGGGATGCGCAGGCGCAGGAGCGTCTGCATCCGGCTCGCGCGGTAGACCCGCATCAGGTTGGACAATCCCGGATCGACGCTGCGCAGGCCGACCGTGGTGTTCGAGATCACGGGGAAGATCGCGATGATCGTGGCGCAGATGACGAGCGCGACCTGGGTGTCGCGCACGAGGATGATGATGAGCGGGGCCACCGCCACCACGGGCGTCACCTGCAGCATCACCGCGTAGGGGAAGAAGCCGCGCTCGATGAAGCGGCTCTGCACGAACAGGAAGGCGACGAGCGTGCCGAGCACGGTCGAGAGCGCGAAGGCGATCAGCGTCACCCGCAGCGTGCTCCACAGGGCCCGCAGCAGGTCCGGTCCGTTCTGGACGAGCGAGGCGGCGATCACGGACGGCGCCGGGAACAGGTAATCGGGGATGGCGAAGCCGCGGCAGGCGGCCTCCCACAGGCCCAGCACGAGGATCCCGACGAGGAGGGGCGGCAGCGCCGCCTGGACGCGAGGATCCTGGATCAGCGGCCGCTTCATGCCCGCGCCTCCGCGGTGGCGGGATCGCTCGCCAGCGACGCCTCGGTCAGCAGCGCCGAGAGGCGCTGGCAGTATTCGGCGAAGCGCGGGGAGCGCCGGAACGCGTCGCCGCGGGGATGCGGCTCGTCGATGCTGAGCTCGGCGAAGAGGCGACCGGGACGGGCCGCCATCACGACGATGCGGGTGGAGAGGAACACCGCCTCGTAGATCGAGTGGGTCACGAACAGCACGGTGAGCGAGCGCCGCCACCACAGGTCCACGAGGTCGGCATCGAGCTTGTTGCGGGTGAATTCGTCGAGCGCGCCGAAGGGCTCGTCCATGAGCAGGAGGTTCGGCTCGGTGACGAGGCCGCGGGCAATGGCCGCGCGCATCCGCATGCCGCCGGAGAGCTGGCGCGGATAGCTCCGGCCCTTCTCGCCGAGACCGACGAGATCGAGCGCGGCCTGGACGCGGGGTGCAGCCTGCGCTTTCGGCAAGCCGGCCAGATCGAGCGGAAGGCGCACGTTGCTGGCGATGCGCAGCCACGGCATCAAGGTGGCGTCCTGGAACACCACCGACATCCGCCGGCCCTCCGCACCGACGCCGTCGAACCCGCCGCGCCACCACAGCAGGCGCCCGTCGCTGGGCTCGCTGAGATTGGCCACGAGCGAGAGCAGGGTGCTCTTGCCGCAGCCCGAGGGGCCGATCAGCGACAGGAACTCGCCCTCGCGCACCGTCAGGTCAACGGGGGCGAGCCCGCGGGTGCCGTCGGCGAACACCTTCTCGGCCGAGAGGATCTCGATGGCCGGCGCCGCGTTCGCGGCGGGCCGCGTGGTCATCACCCGTTCCGGCGCCGGAGGGGCCGCCTCGGCCTGCGCCGCCCGCGGATAGGCCGTCTGTGCGAGGGCTGCCATCATGTGGCTCACTCAGCCTTCGCTGAGAGGACGGGCATGAAATCGAGGGTGAAGGCCCGCTTCCAGTCCGTGGAGGCTTTGAGCAGCCCGGCCTCGACGAGGTAGTCGTAGGACGCCTTCCAGCGCGCCTCCGTCATCGTGCCGATGGCGACGTTCTCCTCGCCGCCGAGCACCTTGAGCGCCTTCATCCGCGCGATGCCGAAGGCGATCTGGTTGTCGCTCATCTTCGGGTTGGCCGCCTTGATCAGGGCGTTGGCGGGGGCCGGGTTCGCCATGTAGCTCTTCCAGCCCTCCATGGAGGCGGCCACGAACTTGCGCATCGCCTCCGGCTTGCCCTCGGCCAGCTTGCGCGTCGTCACGATCGTGGTCCCGTAGGGCGGGTAGCCGTCCTTGGCGAAGAGGAAGAAGTTGACGGGGACGCCCTTCTCCTGCGCCTGGAACGGCTCCGAGGAGGGATAGGCCTGCTGCACGACGGTCTTGTCGGCGAAGAAGGGCTGCAGGTTGAAGGTGTAGGCCCTCACCTGACCGTCCGAGAGCGCGTATTTCTTCTTCAGCCAGGGCCACCACGCCGTCATGCCGGCCGAGGAGACGAGGATCGTCTTGTCCTTGACGCCCGCGAGCGAGGTCACGTCGTCGTGGGTCATCATCCCCTGGAGGTCGTACTGGAACGAGGCCGCCACGGTGACGGCGGGCAGGCCCTTCTCGACCGCCTGAAGCACCTGGATGTCGTAGCCCATGATCGCGTCGGCCTCGCCCGCGAGCAGGAGCTGCATGCCGTTGACCTGCGGCCCGCCCATGCGGATCTCGACGTCGAGCCCGGCCTTCTCGTAGAGGCCGGTGGCCTTGGCCTGATAGAAGCCGCCGTGTTCGGCCTGGGCGTACCAACTCGTCAGGAAGACGATCTTGTCCGCGGCCCGCGCAGGCCCGGCCATCGCCAGCGCCAGGGTCGCCGCCAGAAGGGTGGAGGCCCCCGTATCGAATCGGATCGACCGCATCGGTGATGGTCCCCCGCCGCGATTCCTGTTCGGTCCCGAGGCATGGACCATGCCGCGCCGGATCCGTTCGGGTTGTGCGGTGTCAGAGAAACGGATGCAGTGCTGCGCGAAAAGCATCGTTTTCCGTGCGCAGCGCTCGCAGAATGCGCGCGCTGCCGTATGGTTGTGCGCTTGGTGAAGCCTTCGGCGCCGCCGCGTCCCGGCCTACCCGGGGTGCGCTCCGCAGGTGGGCGGCACGCGGGCTGACGAGGGGAGTTGGCAAGCTCCCTGCACAAGGCCGGCGACGCATCGCGCCGGGCGCGCGCGATGGCCCAGGGGTGGAGACCGCGACTCCCATGCTGCATCATCGGCTGCTGGGCTACCTCGACGAGGTGGCTCGCAGCGGCTCCATCCGTCGGGCGGCGACGCGCCTGAACGTCGCGTCGAGTGCCGTGAACCGCCAGATCCTCTCGCTCGAGGAGGAGATGGGCACGCCGCTGTTCGAGCGGCTGCCGCGGGGCCTGCGCCTCACCGCGGCGGGCGAGGTGCTGGTGCGGCACGTGCGCGACACGCTGAACGGCCACGAGCGCATGCTGGCGCAGGTCGCCTCGCTCAAGGGCCTGACCCGCGGCGAGGTGACGGTGGCGACGATGGCGAGCATCGCCGCCGGGGTGCTGCCAGGGGTGATCGGCACCTTCCGCGAGACCCATCCCCGCATCGTCGTCAAGGTTCTGGTCCTGCCGGTCGACCAGATCGCCGCCGCCCTGCTCGCGGGCGAGGCCGACCTCGCCTTGGCCTATCGGCTCCCGCCCGACCCGCGCATGCGCTGCATCGCCGAGTTCGAGCACCGGCTCGGCGCGGTGATGGCGCCCGACCATCCCCTCAACGGCCGCTATCAGGTGCGGATGGCCGACTGTCTCGAATATCCCCTCGTCGTCGCCGACCACTCGATGACCCTGCGCGACGTGCTCGAACTCCTCGTGCCCGAGGGCACGAGCTTCACCCCCGTGGTCGAGACGAACTCGATCGAGCTGATGAAGCGCCTCGCCCAGACGGCCCCGCACATCACCTTCGTCAACCTCTCGGATGTCGGCGAGGAGATCCGCCGCGGCCTCCTCGCCTTCACGCCCCTGTCCGACGCCAGCGCGATCATCCAGCGGGCGTCGCTGATGCAGCGCGCCCGCTCGGCCCTCGACGGGCCCGCCCACCTCCTCGCCGTGCGGATCCAGGCGGAGTTCGAGCGCCAGAGCGTTCCGGACTGAGCCTGCAGGCCGGGCCTTCCTCCGATCGTCCTTCGAAGGGCTGAACCATGTCCGAACCCTCGTTCCTGCCCGAGGCCCGCGCCTACCGCCTGCGCAACGCGCGCGTGCCCGGAGCCTTCCTGACGGGCGGCGTACCCGCCGGCGCGATCCTCGACGGGGATGCTTGCGCGCTCATCGACATCGTCGTTGCGGACGGCGTCATCGCCGGCCTCCTGCCGGCGGGGGCCTCGCCGGACACGTTGCCGGCCGCCGATCTTGCCGGGCGGCAGGCCTGGCCGCGCCTCGTCGATGCGCACACCCATCTCGACAAGGGCCATACGGTCGCCCGCACGCCCAATCCGGACGGCGACTTCCCCGGCGCCCGCGACGCCACCACGGCGGATCGCACCCGCCACTGGGATGCGGAGGATCTGCGCCGCCGCATGGCCTACGGTCTCGCCTGCGCCTTCGCCCACGGCACCGGCGCGATCCGCACCCATCTCGACAGCCAGGACAGCGCAGGGGAGGGGGCGCTGCGCGACCAGGCCGCGACGACCTGGGCGGTGTTCCGGGAGATGCGGGCGGCCTGGGCCGGGCGGATCGCGCTCCAGGGCGTCGGCCTGACCCCGATCGATGCCTACGCCACCGCGTACGGGCGCCGTCTCGCCGACCTGATCGCGGAGTCGGACGGGCTGATCGGCGGCGTGACCCGGCCGACCGGCGGTCTGCACGGCGGGGCGCTGGCCGAGATCGACGCCCTGCTCGACCGTCTGTTCCGCCTCGCCCGGGAGCGCAACCTCGATGTGGACCTCCATGTCGACGAGACCGGCGATCCCGCCGCGGCGTCCCTCGACGCGGTCGCGCGGGCGACCCTGCGCCACGGCTACGAGGGCCGCGTCACCTGCGGGCATTGCTGCAGTCTCGCGCTCCAGCCCGACGCGCAGGCGTCAGACACGATCGCGCGGGTGGCGCAGGCGGGGATCCGCATCGTGACGCTGCCGACGGTCAACATGTACCTCCAGGATCGGCAGCGGGGGCGCACCCCGCGCTGGCGCGGCGTCGCCCCGGTCCAGGAACTGATGGCGGCCGGCGTGCCCGTGATGGTCGCGGGCGACAATTGCCGCGATGCGTTCTACGCCTATGGCGACCACGACATGCTCGACACGTTCCGGGCGTCGGTGCGCATCCTCCATCTCGATCACCCGCTGGCCGGGGCGCCCGCGCTCGCCGGGCCTGTGCCGGGGGCGATGATGGGGCTTCCCCATGCCGGCACGATCCGCGAGGGCGCCCCCGCCGACCTGATTCTCCTGCCGGCGCGCAGCCTCAACGAGGTCGTCGCGCGGCCGCATGCGGATCGAATCGTCGTGGTCGCGGGCCGGGCGATCGCGGCGCGTCGGCCAGCCTATGAAGCCCTGAGCGGCGAGGCCGCCCCCTGGTAGGCGGCCTCGGGATGGGGTGATGGGTGCGCAAGAGCACGCGCCGCGAAAGAGGCGTGCCAGAGACTCCACTCTGTCGAAAAAACCTGCAAATTTCCGCTAATATCCAGTGATAATTGATGTTTTTAGGTTCGGGCTCTGAGCGGCCCCGCAGCCGCATCTCGGCTGTGCCGTATCTATGTGCACAGGCCCAAAGCAGTTCGTGTTGTTTTACAAGGCATCGATGCTCAGTTTGTGGGACATCCGACGTCGCTGGGTTTGAACGCGACGCCGAAGCCAGTCTCGGAGATTGACGACATGATCTCACGCATCGTTGCCGGCGCGGTCCTCGGCCTCGCCCTCAGCACCGCCGCCTCGGCCCAGAGCTACAACGCCCCGGCCGGCATCCCCGCCGTCACCGCCCCGGGCGGCCTCGTCGGCATCGCCGGTCCGGGCAATGTCGAGCGCTACCTCGACCGTGACGGCCGCCACGGCACCGTGTCCGTTGATGGCGTCTACACCACCGGCTCCACCGTCCGCGGCAGCCAGGCCGTTCGCGGGCACTGACGCCTCTCGACGGTCTGACGGCCTCCGTTTCGACGGTCCGAAGGGCCGGTCGCGCATCGACGCGGCCGGCCCTTTTTCATGGCATCCCCGGCCGGACGCTCATCTCCAGCTTTTCGATTTTATCGAACGTTTCGTTCGATCTTATTCCAGTTTTCGGAAAGCTCATGCGGGTCCATCTTCGCTCCATCAGATGACGGACGAACCGGCCGTCACCGCGACCCACCGATGGAGTGTCCCATGTCCCGCATCCTCACCGCTTCCGTTCTCGCCCTCGCCCTCACCACCGCCGCTTCGGCCCAGAGCTACAACGCCCCGGCCGGTATCCCCACCGCTGCCGCCCCGGGCAGCCTCAGCGACGATGCCGGCGCCGTGTTGCGCCCCACGGCGCGCGATGCCCGCCTCGGCACCCTGCCGGCGGACGCCAACCTGACCACCGGCTCGGTGCGGCGGACGCATCACGCGCGCTGAAGAGCCTCCTCGGGCGAAACGCCCGATCGCCGGGAGACCCGGCGCAGGAGCGATCCAGAATCGGCGCTGCCCGAAGCCGGCCCTTTTTTCGAGGGCCGGCTTCGCCGCGTTCGGCCGCGGCTTCGCGCTTGCTTGTCGGAGCTTTCGCCGCGGCGGCGGGGCGCCGGAGGGGGCAGAGCGCATGCAGGGACCGGGGACGCCGACACTCGACCAGCTCCGGGTGTTCCTCACCGTGGTCGAGACCGGCAGCTTCGCCGCGGCCGGGCGCCGGCTCAACCGCGCGACCTCCGTCATCAGCTACACGATCGCCAATCTGGAGCTTCAGCTTGGATTGGCCCTGTTCGATCGCGAGGCGACGCGCCGGCCCCAGCTCACCGAAGGCGGCCGGGCCGTGCTGGCGGAGGCCCGCACCGTCGCCCACGGCATCGACACGCTGCGGGCCAAGGTGAGCGGCCTGCTCGGCGGACTGGAGGCCGAACTCGGCTTCGTGTCGAGCGTGCTGATGCCCGGAGACCGGCTCGTCGATGCGCTCACCGCGTTCCAGTCCACCTTCCCGACCGTCACCCTGCGCCTCAACGTCGAGGCGCTCGGGGCGGCCCAGCAACTCATTACGGATGGCCGGGCCGATCTCGGGATCGCCGTGGAGTTGTGGACCCGCGACAGCGACCCGCTCGAACTGATCTCCGTGGGCGAGGTCGAGATGCTGCCCGTCGCCGCGCCGAACCATCCGCTTGCCGGGGCGGACGGTCTGGTGCCGGGGGCGGCGCGCGAGCATGTCCAGCTCGTCATCACCGACCGCTCGCCGCTGTCGCAGGACCAGGAGTTCGGCGTGGTCGCCAACCGTACGTGGCGGCTGTCGGACCTCAGCACCAAGCACACCCTGCTGCTCGCCGGAATCGGCTGGGGCAGCATGCCCGCGCACATGGTCGAGGCGGACATCGCCGCGGGCCGCCTCGTCGAGCTGAGCCTGCCGGAGGTCCGGCGCCGTCGGCTGCCGCTCACGATGATCTACCGCACCGACCATCCCCCGGGGCCGGCCGGGCGCTGGCTCATCCGCCGCTTCGTCGAGCAGGCGGAGCGCGAGGCGGCCGCGCGGGCGGCTTGACGGTCGAAGTGGTTCAGGCGCCCGCGCCCACGGCCCCGTCCGTCCCCGGATAGACGAGCGGATCGCCCGCGCGCCGGTTGTCGTAGACGGCCTCGCCCGCGACCCAGGTCGCGCGCACCGTGCGGTGGTCGCCGAGCGTCATCAGCACGAACAGCAACTCCTCGATGCTGGAGCAGGTGCCGGTGCGGAAGCCCAGGAGCGGCGTCGCCGCGAGGTCGAGGACGCAGAGATCCGCATCGTGCCCCGGCGCGATCCGCCCGATCCGGTCGTCCAGCCGCAGCGCTTCCGCCCCGCCGAGCGTCGCGAGCCAGAACGCCCGCACGGCGTCGAGCTTGGTCCCGCGCAACGCCGCGACCTTGTAGGATTCGCCGAGCGTCTTCAGCAGCGACAGGGTCGTGCCGGCGCCGACATCGGTGCCGAGCCCGACCCGCACCGGCCGGCGCGGATCCAGCGCGTCGAACAGCCGGAACAGGCCGCTGCCGAGAAAGCCGTTCGAGGTCGGGCAATGGGCGATCGCCGCGCCCCGCGCGTGGCAGGTGCAGAAATCCTCCTCCGACATGTGGACCGCGTGGCCGAGCACCGTGCGCGGGCCGACGAGACCGGACTGGACGTAGACGTCGAGGTAGCTCGCCCGATCGGGAAACAGTTCGCGCACCCAGGCGATCTCGTCGGTGTTCTCGCACAGATGGGTCTGGAGGAAGAGCGCGTCGTGCTCCCGCATCAGGGTGCCGGCGGCATCGAGCTGGGCTTGCGTGCAGGAGGGGGCGAAGCGCGGCGTGACGCAGTAATGCTGGCGCCCGCGCCCGTGCCAGCGTTCGATCAGGGCGCGGCTCTCGTCGTTGCCGCGCTGCGCCGTGTCGAGGAGCCCGGCCGGGGCGTTGCGGTCCATCAGGACCTTGCCGGCGATCATCCGAGTGTTGAAGCGGGCCGACTCGGCGAAGAACGCCTCGACCGAGCCGGGATGGACGGTGCAGTAGACCACCGCCGTGGTGGTGCCCGCCCCCAGGATCTCGCGGAAGAACAGCTTGGCCACTCGCTCGGCATGGGCCTGGTCGGCGAACTGCAACTCGGCGGGGAAGGTGTATTTCTCGAGCCAGGCCAGCAGTTGCTCGCCGTAGGAGGCGATCATCTGCAGCTGCGGATAATGGACGTGAGTGTCGATCAGGCCGGGCAGGATCAGGGCGTTTTCGTAGGCGACGACCTCCACGCCCGCCGGGATCCTGTCCGACAAGTCCGAAAAGTCGCCGAAGGCGGTAATACGCCCGTCCTCGATCAGGATCAGGGCGTCGGCCACGTGCTGAAGGCAGCCCTCGCTCAGGAAGGGGTTGCCGGTCAGGCTCACCGCCTGTCCGCGGATCGCCCGGATCCGGGCCGGTGCCGCCGTCATGCGTCCACCGCTTCCCGTTCCTGGCTCTTCTGCGCGGCCATGACCTTCCGAAAAATCCGGTCGGGGGCGAACGGCGTCGCGGTCAGCCGCACGCCGGTGGCGTCGCGGATCGCGTTGGCCAAGGCGGCGGCGACGGGGTTGTAGGGCGCCTCGCTCATCGATTTGGCGCCCAGCGGCCCGACCGTGTCGTAGGTGTCGGCGAACAGAACCTCGGTCACCGGCACGTCGGCCATCGCCGGGATGTGGTAGTTGCGCAAGGTGCGCGTGACGACCGCGCCCGCCTCGTCGAAGCGGTAGTCCTCGTAGAGGGCGGCGCCGAGCGCCTGCGCCACCCCGCCCTCGATCTGCCCGCGGCACTGGATCGGGTTGATGACCCGGCCGGCATCCGCCGCCTGGACGCTCCTGAGGATGCGGATCTCTCCGGTCTGCGGATGGACGGCCACGCGAAACGCCTGGACGTTGAAGGCGACCGAGCGCGGCGTCCCGTCCGCCTCGCCCGCGGCTTCGAAGGCCGAACTCTCGGCCAGAGCGGTCAGGGCGACGAATCCGGCGGGTGTCTCGACGCCGTCTCCGGTCAGGCGGCAGTCGGCGGGTGCGGCGCCGGTCCGCGCGGCGGCGGCCGCGCGAAGCTGGTCCGCCAGCGCCGTGGCCGCGCGGAAATTCGCTTGGCCCGCGACCACGGTGCCGGTGCTGCCGTAGGCGCCGGTATCGTGGCTGACGGCGTCGGTGTCGGCCTGGATTAGGCGGATGCGCTCGGGTGTGGTGCCGAGCACCTCGGCGGCGATCTGCCCGTGCACGGTGCTGGTGCCGTTGCCGAACTCGGCGGTGCCGACCGCGAGGGCATAGGTCCCGTCCGGTTCGAGGCGGATGCGGGCATGGGCGACGTGGCCGCGCGGCGGGATCGTGTCGATCATGGCCATGGCCATACCCTCGCCGACGCACCAGTCCGGCCCCGGCGCCGCCGCGCCGCGGCCGTCCGTCAGGGCGGCCTGGGCGCGGTCGAGGCACTGGTCGAGCCCGTAGGAGCCGTAGACGACGTCGTGCGGCTCCAGGCTCGTCGACACCATCGGGTCGCCGGGCCGCACCGCGTTGAGGCGGCGCATCGCGAACGGGTCGATGCCGAGATCGCGCGCGAGTTCGTCCAGCGCCGATTCCACGGCGAAGATCGTCTGGCTCAGGCCGTACCCGCGAAAGGCGCCGGCCGGCAGGGTGTGGGTGTAGACGGCGTAGCCCTCCACCCGCTTGTTCGGGCAGGCATAGGCGGCGATGCTCTCGTTGCAGCCGTGGTGCAGCACGCCGCCGGCATGGTTGCCGTAGGCGCCGGTGTTCGAGAGCACCTTGAGCGAGAGCGCGGTGAGGCGCCCGTCGGCCCGCGCGCCGACCTTCACCCGCACCCGCATCGGATGGCGCGTCGTCGCCGCGGAAAAATTCTCCTCGCGGGTCATCTCGTAGGAGACCGGGCGGCCGGTCCGCAGCACGGCGAGCGCCACGAGATCCTCGGTCAGCATCTCCTGCTTGCCGCCGAAGCCGCCGCCGACCCGGCCGCAGAGCACGCGCACCCGGTCCCGGTCGAGATCGAACAGGCGGCACAGGGCGTCGCGGGTCAGGAAGGGCACCTGCGTCGAGGAGCGCAGCGTCAGCCGACCCTTCGCGTCGAGCCAGCCGAGCGCGCCGTGCGTTTCGAGATGCACGTGCTGCACCCGCTGCGAGACGTACTCCGCCTCGTGGATCCGGTCGGCTTGGCCGAACCCTTCCTCCACATCGCCGATCGTCCCGTGCGCCTCGGCCGCGAGGTTCGGATGCGCGTGGAGCGGCGGCGCATCCTCGCCGGGATGCGGCGGGTCGCGGTCGGCCGGATCGTGCACCAGGGGCGCATCCGGGCGCAAAGCCGCCACCGGGTCGAACACGGCGGGCCGCACGTCGTAGGCGACGCGCAGCGCGCGCACGCCCGCGGCGGCCGCCGCCGCGCTCTCGGCGACCACCGCCGCGACGCGCTGGCCGTGGAAGCGGATCACGGAATCGAGGACGGCCGTGTCGGCGGCGTCGTCCAGGGGGTTCTCGTGCCGCCCGGTCGAGAAGCGGCGGCGCGGCGCGTCCTCGTGCGTGAGCACCGCGATCACGCCGGGCACGGCCAGCGCCGCCGCCCGGTCGATGCTGCGGATGCGGGCATGGGCGTGGGGGGCGCGCAGCACCTTGAGGTGCAGCAGACCCGGCACGGCGGTGTCGAAGGTGAAGGCGGCCCGGCCGGAGACGACGGCTCGGCTCGCCGGGGCCGGCAGGCTGCGGCCGACCGGGCCACCCTCGCCGCCCGCATCGATATCCGCATCGACATGCGCGCGGCCGGCCACGGCATCGCGGATCGCCCGGTAGCCGGTGCAGCGGCAGAGATTGCCCTTGAGCGCCGTGCCGAGATCCTGCCGCTGGCCCTGGTCGAGGGCGGCGGCCGTCATGATCATGCCCGGGGTGCAGAAGCCGCACTGGAATCCCTGTGCGTCGCAGAATGCGTCCTGCGTCGGGTGGAGGTGTTCGGGCGCCGCGTCGCCCGGCGCGCAGGGGCCGGCGAGGCCCTCGATCGTCGTGATGCCGCGCCCCTCCGCGAGGAAGGCGGGCATGAGGCAGGAATGGACCGGTTCACCGTCGAGATGGACGGTACAGGCGCCGCAATCGCCCGCATCGCAGCCCTTCTTGACCCCGAACCAGCCGAGATCCCGCAGCAGCGTGCGCAGGCACTGGCCGGGCCGCGGCGCGGCCTCCTGGACCTGCCCGTTGACGGTGAGCCTCATCGGGCGAGTTCCTCCCGGATCTCCTCGGCGATGAGCCCGGTGACGTGCCGTCGCCAGTCCGGCGCGCCGTGAACGTCGTCGTACCAGCCGTCCTCGGGGATCGCCGCCGCAATCGCCTCCTGGAGCGCGACCGCCGCCGGAAGCGCATCGAAGCGGAGCTGGACCGGCCGCGGCGTCGAAGCCGTCACGGTCAGCGCGAAGGCGCCGGCCCGGTCACGCGTCCCGATCACCAGCGCCCCGGAGCGGCCCTCGGGGGAGAGGGCGATGCGCCGGAAGGCCGTGCGCCGCCGCAGCGCGGCGGCGGGCAGGTCGATGCCGCGCAGGATCTCGCCGGGGGCGAGCGCCGTGCGCTGCGGACCGAGGATGAACGCCGTGACGGGCAGGCGCCGCTCGCCGCCGCCGGGCCGGGCCAGCAGGCAGGTACCGTCGAGGGCTGCGGTCAGCGCGATCATCGGCCCGGCGGGCAGCGCCGTGCAGAGGTTGCCGCCGACGCTGGCGCGGTTCCAGATCTTGAACGAGCCGAGCAGCGCCCGGCAGCATTGTCCGACGAGCGGCGCCGCGACCCAGTCCCGCGGCAGGGCGAGCCGGTCGAGTTCGGCGATGGTGCCGGTCGCCGACAGGCGAAGGCCCGCCTCGGAGATCTCGGCCGCCGGCCAGCCGAGGGCGGACAGGTCGATCAGCCGGGCGAGCGCCGGCTGCGGCTCGGAGAACAGCCACGTCCCGCCCGCGAGCCAGGCATCGCCCTCGCGCCAGGGGGGCAGTTCGTCGAGGCCGGCCGGTCTCAGGACGGCGGTGATCGTGTCGAGATCCATCGGAAGGCCGGCTTGCAAGTTCCTATCCAGCGCAGGGCACTGGAGCTTACACGGTTTCGATGTGATGATTTCAGGGTACGCGGCTTTCCCCCTCGCCGCACGCGCGGAGAGGGGGATGCGCGAACGGATCCCCTTGCGGGCCTACTGCCCCTCGGCTGCCGTCACCGCATGGGTCCAGGCCCCCTCGGGCTTGCGGGTGATGACGGGCTGGTCCGTGCCGCCGGCGAGCAGGATCGCGACCGTGCGGTCGTAATCGGCGGGGTCGAGCCGGCCGCCGGACGTGTCGAGCAGCTTGGCGATCTCGCGCATCATCCGCTTCTGGTGCTTTTCGGTCTGGGCACCGCTGGCGTCGTTCTCCAGCACGATCTCGGCCGCCTCGTCCGGATGGGCGGCGGCGTAGGCCCAGCCCTTCTCGGAGGCCGCCACGAACTTCGCCAGCCGGGCGACGAAGGCCTTGTCCTTCAGCTTCGGTTCGAGGGCGTAGAGCCCGTCCTCGAGGGCCGCGACGCCCTGGTCCTCGTAGCGGAAGACGACGAGCTGTTCCGGCTTGAAGCCGGCATCGATCACCTGCCAGTACTCGTTGTAGCTCATGGTCGAGACGCAGTCGGCTTGGCGCTGGATCAAGGGATCGACGTTGAAGCCCTGCTTCAGCACGGTCACGCCGCCGGGCGAACCGTCGGTCTTGAGGCCGAGCTTGGCCATCCAGGCTAGGAACGGATACTCGTTGCCGGCGTACCAGACCCCGAGCGTCCGGCCCTTCAGGTCGGCGGGCGTCTTGATGCCGGTATCGGCCCGGCAGGTCAGCATCAGGCCGGATTTCTTGAAGGGCTGCGCGATGTTGACGAGCGGCACGCCCTTCTCGCGCGAGGCCAGCGCCGAGGGCATCCAGTCGACGACGACATCGGCGCCGCCGCCCGCGATGACCTGGGGCGGGGCCACGTCGGGTCCGCCCGGCTTGATCGTCACGTCGAGCCCGGCCTCCTTGTAGTAGCCCTTGGCCTGCGCGACGTAGTAGCCGGCAAACTGTGCCTGCGGCACCCATTTGAGCTGGAGCGTGACCCGCTCCGCCGCCCGCGCTCCGCCCACGGCGAGCCCGAGCAGGGCCGCCCCCGCACAGAGGAGCGCGCTTACCGTTTTCCCCGCCATCTCCAGCCTCTCCCTTTTGGCCTTCGGCCGTGGTGTTTTCGAACGAATGCGGGCGGATCCCGCCGTCAGCCGGTGCGCACCGACGGATGCCAGCCGGTCGCGACGCGCTCGGCCAGGGCGATCAGGCCGTAGAAGGCCGATCCCGCCAGGGCCGCCAGCGCGATCTCGGCCCAGACCATGTCGAGGGAGAGCCGCGCCGCCTCGATCGAGATGCGAAAGCCCATGCCGACGATGGGCGTGCCGAAGAACTCGGCCACGATCGCCCCGATCAGCGCCAGCGTCGCGTTGACCTTCAGGGCGGTGAACAGGAAGGGCAGGGCCATGGGCAGGCGCAGGCTCAGGAGCGTGCGCCCATAGCCCGCCGCGTAGGTGCGCATCAGGTCGCGCTCGATTCCGCCCGTGGCGGCGAGGCCGGCGCCGGCCTGGACCAGCATCGGGAAGAAGGTCATCACGGCGACCACCGCGGCCTTCGACGGCCAGTCGAAGCCGAACCACATCACCATGATCGGGGCGATGCCGACGATCGGCAGCGCCGAGGCGACGTTCGCAACCGGCAGGAGGCCGCGCCCGAGGACGGGCAGCCGGTCGGCCAGAATGGCGACGCCGAGGCCCGACAGGGAGCCGATGACGTAGCCGGGCAGGGCCGACTTCAGGCAGGTCTGGACGAAATCCGCCCCAAGGACCGGAAGCGCGGTGGCGAAGCGCGCGGCGATCGCCGAGGGCGGCGGCATCAGTACGGCGGGCACGCCCACACCGACGACGAGGGCCTCCCACAGCACCAGAACGAGGAGCCCGAACAGCAGCGGCACGGAAAGCCGCACGAGGCGCCGGCCCGTCGCCGTTCGCGGCTCCAGGGCGGCGATGTCGCGCGCGGCCAATGTGGCGGCCAGCCAGACCAGGAAGGCGGCGAGCCAGAAGCCCGGTCCCGCCGCGCCGGCCGTGCCGGACCGGTGGGCGGCGACCGCGAGCGCCGCCCCGCCGATCAAGGCGACGGGGGTGAGCAGGCCGATCCGTGCGGCGCGGCGCGTCATCGTGCGCTCCTTGGGACACGTCCCGCGGGCCGGGCGCCGAGGGCGCGGGCGGTGGCGGCTTCCGCAAGGCCGATCCCCTGGACGAGGAGGGCCGAGAGCGCCGCCGCCGCGAACAGGGCCGCCCAGATCTGGATCGTCTGGCCGTAATAGGAGCCGGCGAGCAGCCGCGCGCCGAGCCCGGCCTGGGCCCCGGTCGGCAGTTCGGCAACGATGGTGCCGACGAGGCTCGCCGCCACCGCGATCTTCAGGCTCGCGAACAGGTACGGCAGGGCGGCCGGCCAGCGCAGCCGCGCCAGGATCTGCCCGCGCGAGGCCGAGTAGGTCCGCATCAGGTCGCGCTGGATCCGGTCGGGGGCGTTCAGCCCCTTCACCATGCCGACGGTGACGGGGAAGAAGCAGAGATAGGCCGCGATCACCGCCTTCGGCAGCAGGCCGGTCAGGCCGGCCGCGCCCAAAGCCACGATGATGATCGGCGCCACCGCTAGGATCGGCACGGTCTGGGAGGCGACGATCCAGGGCATCAGGCTCGCCTCGACGCTGCGCAGGTGCACGATCGCGACCGCCAGCGCGATGCCGAGCAGCGAGCCGATGGCAAAGCCCATGAGCGTCGCCGAGAGGGTGACCCAGGCGTGGGTGAGAAGGCTGCGCTTCGAGCCGAGCGGCATGCCGACGATGCTGCGCCACAGCTCCGAGACCACCTGATGCGGTGCCGGCACGACGGGCCGCTCCTGCGCCATCGTCGCCGCGGCGATTTTTTCCGCGTCGGGTATCGCGCCAGCCCGCGCCAAGGCGTCCGCGGCGCCGTTCCAGTTGCCGAAGAGGGCGGCGAGATACCAGCCCGCGAGAAGCGCGAGCACGACGCCCATGACCGGCAGCGCCCGGCCGTGCGGAGAAAAAGCCGCCTTACGCGTCATAGGCGTGACCCGCGCGCAGGCCCTCGCGCACCCGCTGGCCGAGGCGCAGGAATTCGGGCGATTCCCGGATCTCCAGCGGGCGCTCCCGCCCGAGCGCGGTGCAATCGACGATGTCGATGATGCGGCCGGGGCGCGGCGACATCACCACCACGCGGGTCGAGAGGTAGACCGCCTCGGGGATCGAGTGGGTCACGAACAGGACCGTCTTGGCGGTCTTGCGCCATAGTTCGAGGAGCTGCGCGTTGAGGTGATCGCGCACGATCTCGTCCAATGCGCCGAAGGGCTCGTCCATCAGCAGGAGCTTGGGATCGAAGCAGAGGGCGCGGGCGATCGAGGCCCGCTGCTGCATGCCGCCGGAGAGCTGCCAGGGGAACTTGTTGGCGAAGCCGAAGAGCTGAACGAGGTCGAGGTAATGCGCCACCCGCTCCCGCCGCTCGGCGCGCGGCACGCCGAAGATCTCGAGCGGCAGCGCGACGTTGCGCGCGATGGTCCGCCACGGATAGAGCGCGGGCGCCTGGAACACGAAGCCGTAGTCGCGCCGCAGCCGGGCCGCCTCCGCGCCGACGCCGTTGACCGTCAACTCGCCGCCGGTCGGCTGTTCGAGGTCGGCGACGCAGCGCAGCAGCGTGGTCTTGCCGCAGCCGGACGGGCCGATGAACGAGACGAACTCGCCCGGCGCCACCGCGAGATCGACGTTCGAGAGGGCGTGAACCGGCCCGTCGGCGGTGGTGTAAGTCAGCGACAGCCCGCGCGCCGCGATGACCGGCGCCGCGATGACCGGCCCCTCCTGCGCCGCGCGCGGGGCCGCTGGCTCGAACTCGGGCGGCTGTTTGAGGGCGAGGGCGCCGGCACGCGACATGGCAGGCTTTCGTTCCGTGGGGTTCGGGGCGGCTCTCGACCGGTCGTGCGGGAGCCGGGGGCGGTTCGAGGAGAAGGCGGGCCCGCCGCCGGACGGCGTCGCAGCACCGGATCGAGCATTTTCCGTGCCGCCCGGTGCTTTCGGGCGCGGCGTCACGCGACCAAGCGCAAAGCCGCCGCGTCGCGCCGGTTCAGGTGGCAGGTCTGGTGGTCCGCCGTGTTCGTGTCGGCGAGTTCGAGGTTGAAGAAGCTGCGCTCGGCCCCCTCGAACAGCGGCCCCGCGTGCCAGCTTCCGCGGTAGAGCATCACGGCGACGTCGCCGGGGATCGCGAAGGCGCGGATCGCGTCGAGGGCGGGCTCGGCGCTTGGATCATCGAGCCCCTCCGGCGGCGCCACCGCCAGCACCCAGGGGAGCCCGCCGACCGAGGCGAGCGTCTGCGTGCAGGCCCGGTGGCGGGTGATGCCGGAGACCGTGAGCCCGCGCCCCGGGATGCGCATGATGTAGAAGCGCGGCGTGCCGGTCCCGAATTCGAGTTGTGCGTCCTGCGGGCCGAACGGCGTGCCGTCCGCGCCCGCGGCGATGACGGTGCCGAACGGCGCGAAGGCCTCCGGCGTCAGGGGCTCGATGCGCAGGTCGCGGGTGGCGACGCCGCCGGGCGAAGCGTCGGACATGGCTCAGGCGCTCCTGAGGGCCAGCACCGGCCCCTCAGGGGGCCGGGCTCCGATGGCGCGGGCGCCGCGCGCCGGCTCGGCCGGTGCGGATCCGCCGCGCGGCGCGCGGGGAAGCGTGCGGTAGCGGCGCTCGCTGTAGAGCAGCGCGTCGGCCTGCCCCGCCGCGGCGACGGCCTCGACCGCGCAGTAGAGCACGTCGTGGCTGCCGACGGCGTGGCGCTCGACGATGCGGCAATCGAAGCTGACCAGGGCGTCGGTGAGCGCGGGCGCCCCGCTGCCCAGCCGCCGCCACGTGCCCGCCGCGAAGCGCTCGTCCATGGGCGTGCGGCCCCCGAACAGGCCCGCCACCGTCTCATGCCCCTCGCCGAGGGTGTTCACGCACAGCGCCCCGTTGCGGATGAGAGGGGCGTAGGCGGAGGCGGCGCGGTTGACGCAGACCAGCAGCGTCGGCGGTGCGTCGCTGACGCTGCACACGGCCGAGGCGGTGAAGCCGGCCCGCCCGCCCGGACCGTCGGTGGTGATCAGATGCACCGCGCTCGCGAGCCGGGACATCGCCTCGCGGTAGGCGCTCGCATCGACGGGGACGGCGCTCTCGGTCTCGGACACGGTCATGGCGGCGGCCTTTCGTGAGGTCGGGGCGCTTCAGGGGCTTGCGAGGAAGTCGAGGAGCGTGCGGTTGAAGGCGTCGGGGCGGGTGACGCTGTGCGCGTGGCCGCCCTCGGGTGCGAGGTCGAGGCGGGCGTTGGGGAGCCCGGCCGCGAGCACGTCCGAGGCGGTGAAGGGCACGAGCACGTCGTCGCGCGCGGCCATGAGCAGGGTCTCGTGCGGGATGCGCGCGAGGGCGCCGGTCGCGTCGAACGCCTCCAGCGCGGCGATGCGCGCCAGCACCGTCTCGGCGCCGGGGAAATGCGCCAGCGCCTGCGCCTCGTCGTCCGCGACCCGCGCGGCGTTCTCCGACAGCCAGGGCGCCGGGTAGAGGAAGATGGCTTGTGCGCGCACGAAGGCTTCGGGCCCCGCTTGCGTCAGCAGCGCCTTGCGGGCGGAAAAGCAGCGGCGGGTCGCCGGGTCCATCACCGCCCAGCCGTTGATCATCACGATCCGCCCGACCCGCTCCGGATGGGTGAGGGCGAGGTGCAGGGCGATGAGGCCGCCGAGTGCGTGGCCGACGATGTCGGTCGTGCCGATGCCGAGATGGTCGAGCAGGGCGAGGACGTCGCGGGCCATGGCCGCGATGTCGTGACCCGGCTCCAGCGGACCCGGCGAGCGCCCGGTGCCGCGGTGATCGTAGGTGACGACCCGGAAGCGCTCGGCCAGCGCCGGCACTTGCGGCGCGAAGTAATGCGCCGAGCCGCCGAGCCCGGGCGAGAGCAGCACGGTGCGCGCGCCCTCCGGCCCGTGCAGCGCGTGGTGGACGGGCGCGGCCATCGGCTCAGGCCGGCTTGCCGAGATGGGCGACCGAGGCGATCTCGACGAGCGCCGTCGGTTTCACCAGTCCGCACTGGATGCAGTAGCGCGCCGGCTTCTCGCCGGGGAAGTACTCGGCATAGACGGCGTTGATGGCGCCGTAATCGGCCCAGTCCTTGAGGAAGATGTGGTTGAAGGTGACGTCGTCCATCGAGCCGCCCGCGGCCTCGACGACGCCCTTGATCGTCTCCAGCACGTGCCGGGTCTGCGCGCCGGCATCACCCTCGTGGACGACGTTCGCCTCCGCATCGAGCGGCAGGGTGCCGGAGACGTAGAGCACGCCGTCGGCGAGTGTGCCGGGCACGTAGGGCGCGAGCGGCTTGCCGGTGCCGGGCGGGATCACGACGGTCTTGGGCATGGGAGTCTCCGGTCAGGCGGGGATGCGGCGGGCCTCGTCGGGATGAAGCGCGGCCTCGAAGGCGGCGACGTCCGACACCCAGCCGAAGAAGGTCTCGATGTTGCGCAACGCCCCTTCCTGCAGGCTCGGCGGGCCGGCCTGATGGGTGGCGTCGGCGAGCACGACCCCGAAATATTCGCGGTGGTAGCCGTCGCGCAGGGTCGATTCCACGCAGACATTCGTGGCGATGCCGGTGAAGACCAGCGTGCGGATGCCGCGCGCCCGCAGCATGCTGTCGAGCGGCGTGTTGTAGAAGCCGCTGTAGCGGGGCTTGCCCAGGACGATGTCGCCGGGCTCCGGCGTCAGCGCGTCGATCAGCGCGTAGTCCCAGGTGCCCTTGGCGAGCAGCCGCTCGTTCATCTCCGGCCGGCGGCGCATGGTCTTGAGCGCGTTCGACTTGTGCCAGTTCGGCGAGCCCGGTCCCCCGGCCTCGACGTAGTCCGGATCCCAGCCGTTCTGAAACCAGATGACGCGGATGCCGGCCGCGCGGGCCGCCGCCACGGCCCGGGCGATCCGCTCGATCACCGGTCCGGTCGCCGAGACGTCGAAGCCGGCGAGGTCGAGATAGCCGCCCTTGGTCGCGTAGGCGTTCTGCATGTCGACGACGATCAGCGCGGTCGCGTCCGCGTCGAAGGCGATCGGCTCGGGGCGCGCCGTCAGCGTGACCGCGCCGTGGCGGCCGGACGGATCGCGGTAGCCCGCGGGGGCATCGTCCATCACGCCACCTCCGCCAGCGCTTCGCCGGTGACGTGCCGGCGCGAGGCCATCAGCGGCTGGATCTTCGTGCCGAAATCGTCGAGGCCCTTCAGGAAGTCGTCGAAGACGAGCAGCACGCCGCCGGTGCCCGGCACGGTCACCACCTCGTCGAGGAGCGCGGCGACGGTCGCGTAGGAGCCCACCAGCGTGCCCATGTTGATGTTCACCGCCGAGGTCGGGTCGGCCATCTGGCGGATGTTGGTGTCGGCGCCGGACTTGGTGTCGGCCGCGCCCTGGAGGCCGAGCCACGTGATCGCTTCCTGATCCGCGCCGGCCTTGTAGTGCTCCCACTTGGCGCGGGCCGCCTCGTCGGTCTCGTCGCTGATGATCATGAACAGGACGTAGGAGGACACGTCGCGGCCGGTCTTCGCCTTGGCCTCCTCCAGCCGCTCCACGGTCGGGGCGAAGGCGGTCGGCGTGTTGACCCCCTTGCCGAAGCAGAAATTGTAGTCGGCGTAGGTCGCGGTGAAGGCCATGCCGGCGGCGCTCTGCCCGGCGCAGATGATCTTCATCTCCGCCTGAGGGCGCGGGCTCAGGCGGCAATCCTCCATCTGGAAGAATTCGCCCTTGAGATCGCTGCTTCCGGTCTCCCACAGATCGCGCAGTACCTGCGCGTATTCGGAAAGATACGCGTAGCGGCGGCCGAAGTATTCGTCGCCGGGCCAAAGGCCCATCTGGGAATATTCCGGCCGCTGCCAGCCGGTGACGAGATTGAGGCCGAAGCGGCCGTTCGAGATCGAGTCGATGGTCGAGGCCATGCGCGCGACGATGGCCGGCGGCAGGCACAGGGTCGGCGCCGTGGCGTAGAGCTTGATCCGGCTCGTGACCGCCGCGAGCCCGGCCATCAGCGTGAAGGATTCGAGGTTGTGATCCCAGAACTCGGTCTTGCCGCCGAAGCCGCGCAGCTTGATCATCGAGAGCGCGAAGTCGAGACCGTACTGTTCCGCCTTGAGCGTGATCTGCTTGTTGAGTTCGAAGCTCGGCATGTACTGCGGAGCATTCTCCGACAGAAGCCAGCCGTTGTTGCCGATCGGAATGAAGACGCCGATATTCATGGCCTGATTGTTGGCCTGGGTCATGACAAACCCTCGCTCGCTCGTCCGGCCGGCGCTGTGAAGGGCCGGCGACTGATCTGAACGGTAGCGATTCAGACCATTTGGTCAAACTCTCAGAGCCGATATTTGACCGTTTGCACAAACTCTCCGCGCCATGCCCGCGCGGCGGGCCGTCTCTGCTTACGGCCGATGCGGTTTCGTCCGGCTTTCGTCGGTCTTGGTGCGGGGTTCGCCCGAATCAGGACAGTCCGAGGCTCGCCAGGATCAGCCTCTGGGTGCTCTCCACCGTCTGCTCGAAGAAGGCCTCGTCGCTCAGGTCGCGCCCGGTGATGGCCTCCACCTGCACCGCGAAGTCGGCGTAGTGCTGGGTGACCGCCCAGATCGCGAAGACGAGATGGCGGGGATCGTGCGGGGCGATGCGCCCCTCCGCGATCCACCCGCGCAGCACCGCGGCCTTGGCCTCGACCAAGTCCCGCAGGGGGCCTTCGAGTTCGGCGCGGAGCAGCGGCGCGCCCTGGACGATCTCCAGGCAGAACAGCCGCGAGGCCCGCGGCGCATCCCGCGACAGGGTGATCTTCGAGCGGATGTAGCGCTTGAGCGCCTCGGCCGGCTCGGATTCCGCGTCGAGGGCATGGAGCGGGTCGAGCCAGACATCGAGCACGCGCCGCAGCACGGCGACGTAGAGGTCTTCCTTGGTGCGGAAATAGTAGAGCAGGTTCGTCTTCGAGAGCCCGGCACGCAGGGCGATCTGGTCGAGGCTGGCGCCGTGCAGGCCGACGGTCGAGAAGATCTCGAGGCCTGCATCGAGCACGGCTTCCCGCCGCAGGGCGCCGTCGCGCCGCTGCCGGCGCGCAGGGGCCCCGATCCCGCTTCCGACCACGCCCGAGCCTCCCGATCCGTCACCGCCCCTCACGCGGCTCTCCGGATCACGTATCCGATCCGGCGCGCCCGACCAATCGCCGAGGCCGCGCAGCCACCGGACCTCCCGCGCGACCGAAGATCGTCACCCGAGCGCGATGATCCAGGGCTCGCCGAAGGTATGCTCCTCCAGGTTCACTCCGGGGCCGCTCCGGTCGATCACCCAGAAAGCCTGGGGCTCGTCGAGCGGCGTGAGAACGCCGTGCCACGTGCCGACCGCGTAGCAGACGCCCTGGCCGGGGGCGGTCATGAAGGCACGGGGCCGGCCGGGCGCGCCGCCCTCGTCCGGACAGACGACGACGAGGAACGGCGCGTCGTTGCGCGGAATGAAGGCCTGGGCGCCGAGCGGGTGGCGCTCGACGAGGCTCAGGTGAAGCGGCAGCAGGTAGGGATCGGCCTCGACGAAGCCGATCACCACCCCCCCGTCCGGATCCGCCACGGCCACCCGCGCGAGGTCGTGGAAGCGGCGGGCCTTGCCGGCGTTCATCGGCCGCGGGGCGACATCCGCCCGGTCGATCACGGTGCCGAACGGCGCGAAGGCCTCCCGCGTCAGGGGCTCGACGGGGATCCGCCGATCGCTCATCGCGACGCCCCGAACGGCGCCAGCGCCGCGTGCCGGTTCACGTCCTTGTAGAGCAGGTAGCGGAACGGGCCGGGGCCGCCGGCGTAGCAGGCCTGCGGGCAGTAGGCGCGCAGCCACAGGAAGTCGCCGGCCTCGACCTCGACCCAGTCGCGGTTGAGCCGGTAGACCGCCTTGCCCTCCAGCACGAACAGGCCGTGCTCCATCACATGCGTCTCCTCGAACGGGATCGAGGCGCCGGGCCGCAGGGTGACGATGTTGACGTGCATGTCGTGGCGGACGTCCTCGGGCGAGACGAAGCGGGTGGTGGCCCAGGCGCCGTCCGTGTCGGGCATTGCCGCCGGGGCAACCTCGGATTCGTGGGTGACGAGGGCCGGCGGAGACGCGATGCCCTCGACGCGCGCATAGGCCTTGCGGATCCAGTGGAAGCGCGCCGGCTCGGTTCCCTCGCCGCGCAGGCTCCAGGCCGCTCCCGGCGGCAGGTAGGCGTAGCTGCCGGGCCGCAGGGCATGCGCCTGCCCTTCGAGGACGAGGCGGAGGCGGCCGCCGACCACGAACAGCACGCCCTCGGCGCAGGCGTCGGGCTCCGGCCGCTCGCTGCCGCCACCGGGCGCCACCTCCATCAGATACTGCGCGAACGTCTCGGAGAAGCCCGACAGCGGCCGCGCCAGCATCCAGGCCCGCGTCCCCTCCCAGAACGGCAGCACGCTCGTGACGATGTCGCGCATCACCCCCTTCGGGATGACGGCGTAGGCCTCGGTGAACACGGCCCGGCCCGTCATCAGCGCCGTCTGGGGGGGCAGGCCGCCGCAGGGCGGGTTGTAGGGGGAGACGGTCATTGCGCGGGGTTCCGTTGTCGCTAAAGGCCGATGGTGGGGCGGGGATCTCAGCGCGCGGCGTCCGCGAGCCAGGCCGCGATCACGCCGCGCTCCTCATCGGTCATCTCGGTGACGTTGTTGGGCGGCATGTTGTGCGTCAGCACGACCTGCCGCCGGATCGCCTCGGCCTGACGGCCGATGGCCTCGGCGGTGTCGAGACGAACGCCCTTCGGCGCCACGCCGATCCCGTCCCAGATCGGCTCGGCCGCATGGCACATGGCGCAGCGCCCCGCGACGAGTTCGACGACGTGGTCCGGCGGCGCGGCGCGCCCCTGACCGGCCGAGGCCAGGGCGGCGGCCGGCGGGCCTTCGGCCTGCGGAGGCAGGCCCAGCACGGCGCGGCCCCCGGCGCTTCCGGCCACCGCGAGAACGAAGGCGGCGGCCAGCCCCGCCGAGGCCGCGGCCCAGGCCCACCAGGGCGAGCGGGCATGGTCGGCATGGCGCACGTTGTAGAAGTAGCGGATCACCGCACCCGAGGCGGTGACGAGCGCGACGATGAGCGGGATCGTCGCCTTCGAGGCGAACAGAATCGGGTAGTGGTTGGCGATCATCATCAGGACGACCGGCAGCGTCAGGTAGTTGTTCTGCGCCGAGCGCTGCTTGGCCTGTTGGCCGAGGCTCGGGTCCGGCCGCTCTCCCTTCAGCAGCGCGGCGACCACCTTGCGCTGGTTCGGGATGATGATGAAGAAGACGTTGCCGGCCATCCAGGTCGCCATCAGGGCGCCGGTATGGATCAGCGCGCCGCGGCCGCTGAACACCTGCGAGAAGCCGAAGGCGGCGAGCGTGATGGCCAGCAGGCCGACCGCCGCGAGGCCGGTCTCGCTCGCTCCGAGCCTTGAGCGGCAGATGCGGTCGTAGACCAGCCAGCCGAGGGCCAGGGCGCCGATGCCGAGCGCCGCCGCGGCGGGGGCCGACAGGTCCATCACCGCCGGATCGACGAGGTAGAGCTGCGACTGCGCGTAGTAGATCCAGGCCAGCAGCACGAAGCCCGACAGCCACGTCGTGTAGGCCTGCCACTTGTGCCAGGTGAGGTCCGGGGAGAGATGCTCCGGCGCGACGAAATACTTGCGCATCTCGTAGAAGCCGCCGCCATGCACCTGCCAGGCCGCGGCGCCCGCGCCGGCCGGGATGTCCGGCGTGCGCTTCAGCGATGCGTCGAGATGCATGAAGAAGAACGACGAGCCGATCCAGGCCATCGCCGCCACGATGTGGAGCCAGCGCAGCAGCAGGCTCCCCCATTCCCAGACGAAGCTCTCCACGGCCTCTCCCTCCAGCGTCCGGCTGCAATCCTACCGCTGCCGGCGGGCCTGTATGCCCATCAAATTCCTTGCCAGTTTTCGAAATTTTCGCTCAATCGAGGGCCATGTCGGCAAGGCCGCGAGGCTCGGACGAGAGCCGGGGAGGGCTCGGAGGGGGATGCTGTCCCTGGAGAGTATCCGCATCTTCATGCGCGCGGCGGAGACCGGCAGCTTCTCGGCGGCCGGACGCTCCCTGCGCCTGTCGCCCTCGGTGATCAGCTACCGCATCCAGACGCTGGAGCAGCACCTCGGCTGCCTGCTGCTCACCCGCACGACGCGGCGAATGAACCTGACGGAGGCCGGCCGCGTCTTCTACGACCGCTGCCTCGACATCGCCGCCTCCGTGGAGCGCGCGGAGAAGAGCGTCGAGACCGAGGGCGCCGCGCCGCGCGGGACGCTGAAGGTCACCGCTCCGCTGACGCTCGGCCGGCGCGTCGTGGCGCCGTTGATCCCCGCCTTCCGCGAGCGCCACCCGGAGGCGGATGTCCACCTTCGGCTCTCCGATCATCTGCTCGACCTCGTGCAGGAGGCCGTCGACGTGGCGGTCCGCCTCGCGCAGATGCGCGACTCGAGCTTCACCCTGCGCAAGATCGCCGATATCGAGCGGATCCTGTGCGCCTCTCCGGCCTATCTCGCCGAGCATCCCGCCCCCGGGAGCCCGGCCGAGCTCATCGATCATGCCTGCCTGCTGCTGCGCTTTCCCGGATCCGAGCAGTTCCGCTGGAGCGTGCGCGACGGCGACGAGGTCGTGACGCTGCCGGTCTCCGGCCCCATCGACGCGGATGACGGCGACGTGCTGACCGAATGGGCACTCCAGGGGCTGGGCATCGTCCTCAAGCCCGTCTTCGAGGTGGCGCCCCATCTCGCCGACGGCCGCCTCGTGCCGGTCCTGCCGGGTACGCCGCCCACGCCCGTGACCCTCGGCGTCGTCTACCCATCGCGAAAGATGCTGCCCAGCCGCGCCAAGACCTTCATCGAGATGACGACGGAGGCCCTGCGCGCCCATGTCGGCGCCCAACTCGACCTGATCGGCCGGCGCCCGGCGCGGTAGGCGCCGGCGCCGGGAAGGCCGCCCGCGGATGGATCAATCCCCCGCAGGCAGCCGGTCCTTCAGGCGCAGCCACGCGATCCGTTCGATCTGGCGCAAAGCCTCCTCGAATTCCCGCTCGGGATCGTTGCGCAGCCGCGCCTCGAACGCCGCCAGGATCGCCTCGCTGTCGCTGTCCTTGATGGCCATGACGAAGGGCAGGTCGAAGCGTTCCCGGTAGGCCGCGTTCAGCCGCTCGAACCGTGCCAACGCCTCGGCCGAGAGCGCGCCGAGGCCGGCGCTGCCCTGCTCGGCGGTGGAGGCTTGCGTCAACTGCCCCGCCTGGGCGAGCCGGCCGGCGAGTTCGGGATGGGCGCGGATGAGGGCGCGCTGCCGCTCGGCGGGCAGGCCGCGCAGGGCGCCGACGAGCGCGGCATGGAGCCCCTCCGCGCTGTCCTCGCGCGCGGTCAGGCCGGCCTGCCACGCCCGCAGCGCGATTTCCGGCGTGTCCTCGAAGATGTCGCCGAACCGGGTGAGGAACTGCGCCGCGCTCATGGTGCTCGGCCGCAAGATCTCGGCCGGGTGCCGCGCCGTCCAGTGCCGGGCGATGTCGATGCGGCGCGCCAGCCAGACGCCGTCATGGGCGGCGACATGGTCGAGGAAGCGCGCGAGCGCGGCGATGCGGCCGGGCCGGCCGACCAGCCGGCAGTGCAGGCCCACCGACATCATCTTCGGCGCGGCGGCGCCCTCCGCGTAGAGCGCGTCGAAGCTGTCGCGCAGGTAGGTGAAGAAGTGCTCGCCGGTGTTGAAGCCCTGCGCGGTGGCGAAGCGCATGTCGTTCGCGTCGAGGGTGTAGGGCACCACGAGGCCGGTGCCGGCCCGTCCGTACAGCCAGTAGGGCAGATCGTCGGCGTAGGAATCGGCGAGATAGGCGAAGTTCCGTTCCAGCCCGAGTTCCAGCGTGTTGACGGAGGAGCGGCCGGTGTACCAGCCGAGGGGGCGCTCGCCCGTCACCTCTTCGTGCAGGCGGATCGCCGCATCCATCTGCGCCGCCTCCTCCGCCCGCTTCATGTCGCGGTAATCGATCCACTTGAGGCCGTGGCTGGCGATCTCCCAATCCGCCTCCCGCATCGCGGCCACGACCTCCGGGTTGCGCGCGAGCGCGGTGGCGACGCCGAACACGGTCACCGGAACGCCGCGTTGCGTGAACAGCCGCCACAGCCGCCAGAAGCCCGCGCGGGCGCCGTACTCGTAGATCGACTCCATGTTCATGTGGCGCATGCCCGGCCAGGGCGCGGCACCGACGATCTCGGACAGGAACGCTTCGGAGGCCGCATCCCCGTGCAGGATGCAGTTCTCGCCCCCCTCCTCGTAGTTGAGCACGATCTGCACGGCGATCCGGGCGCCGCCGGGCCAATCCGCCTGCGGAACGTCGCGGCCGTATCCGATCAAATCGCGGGAGGTGTGCATCGATGACCCCGGCTCTGCCGCGGACGCGCGCGGATCTTTGCGGAGGCGCCACGATAGCGCCGCGCGCGTCCGTGATCTGCCGGACTTTTTCAAAGCTGCTCGCGAAAATCCGGGATGGTGCGCCGGGGCAAGGGGCCGGAGCAAGGGTTCGCGATCGCGGCGCTCATCAGGAAGCGCCGTGGCGCGATCGGCGTCGGTGGGCCGGTTGTATCGAAGCCCGCCCGACCAGGGTTGCGATGTTCAGGGCGCATCGCGGCGACCCCGCGATGTGAATGCCGACGCCGGCACATCCACGTCCCATTCAGCCAAGAGGCTCCTTAGCCAGGGGACTTGTCTCGGTGACGGCCCCGTCATCTTCCCCTGTCTTCATTCGCAGGAAGTAAAATGGTGAATGGCACGCGCTTTCGTCGGTGCGGATGATCGATTGTCGCGGGATGTGCCTCGCGAATTTTGCGAAGGTCTGGTCCGCCAATGCGGCGAAGTCCGACCTCGTCCACGCCCGGAGCGGCGAACCGGATTACGCGAAGAGCGTTCCGCAGGGGCCCGAAGATCCGGGCCACCGCGGATCGTTCGAGTGCGGGACGGCGCAGATGCCGGTCCTGGGCCTGATCCGCGACTGCGCCACGGCGGTGTCCGACGGCGGCGAGCAGCGCCGTTCGGAGGTCGTCCATGGCGACCTCAACGCCATCATCGTGCCCGGGCCGCGCACCGCTTCATCCAGGCCGGGCGCGATCTCACCCGGGGTCGCCTGATGCGAGGCCATCGGAACGATACGCCGCGACGACCTTCCCTGGCCCGCCATGATTTCACCCGGCATCCCGTGTCCGGAAGCCGCTCGATCGAGGTGAGATCCATCCCGCCCTTCAACTGAGCGGCCGAGGCAGGGCGAGCGGGCGGTGTGTCGAGAGCGGGTTGCCGGTCGGTCGCCGACCCCCTTCTGCATCGCCCGCGCGGTCTTTGAGAGAGAATCTGCGCCGGAGCGATCAGGGCTCACCCCCGCAGGCACGAAATCCGGGTGTCGCGAGGGCGCTGATCCCGATGGGGACATCGAACCGGCATGGCGAAACCCTTCTGCGGCTCGGGATGATCTTGAAAAAATCTCCGCATTACTCTGCCAAAGAAAGAAGTCCGTTCCGGTCAAGCTCCGCTATACGTTGCATACAAAATCCGATGCGGAGTGGGTGGAATGACTGAGGCTCTCGACAGGCGCGGGTTTCTGAAACTGTCGGCGGCGCTTGCCGCCGGTTCGGCCGCCGGCTTCTCCTGCATCGAGGTGGCGCGCGCCGCGCCCGTCGCGGTTCCGACCGTCGATACCTTGAGCCTGCGGGTGCTGATCGATTCCGCGCACGATCAGTTTCTGAAGCCGGCGACCGTGCAGGGCGTGCTGCACCAGCCGCCGGGCAACGGCCGCGGCGCCGATTACCGCAAGGTGCTGCACAACCAGTGGGGCCTCTCGCTCTTCGCCGAGTCCAAGGCCGGCGAGGAGGCGCGCACCATCCTGCTTGATTTCGGCTACAGCCCCGAAGCGCTGCTCAACAATATCGAGATCCTGAAGGTCGATCCGACCAAGATCGATGCGTTGATCGTCAGCCACGGCCATCACGACCATTACGGCGGGCTGACCGGCTTCCTCGACAAGTACCGCGACGCGCTCTCCCCGGAGCTGAAGCTCTACGCGGGCGGCGAGGACAATTTCTGCCATCGCCTGTCCCCGAGCGGGGTGCAGGGCCAGTTCACCGATTTCGGCCAGATCGACCGGCGCGAACTGACCGCGCGGCGGATCGCAACCGTTCTGTGCGAGGCGCCGACGGTGGTGGCCGGCCACGCCTTCACCACCGGCCAGATCAAGCGCACCTCCGCCGAGCGCATCCTGCCCAACACCTTCGTCGAACGGGGCATCAAGGACGGGCTCGGCTGCGACGCGAGCCACTATTCGCCCGCCGAGCTCCAGGGCAAGATCATCCCCGACGAGCATGTCCACGAGCACGCCACCTGCTTCAACGTGCGGGGCAAGGGCCTCGTGGTGATCTCGTCCTGCGGTCATGTCGGCATCGTCAACTCGGTGCGGCAGGCGCAGGCGGTGTCGGGGATCGAGAAGGTCCACGCCATCGTCGGCGGCTTCCATCTCGGGCCGGCGCCGAAAGAGTATCTGACCGAGGTCGTCGGCGAGATCGGCCGGCTGAAGCCCAACGTCGTGATCCCGATGCATTGCAGCGGCCTCAACTTCGCCCTGGAGGCGCAGCGGCAGATGCCGGAGAACGTCATCGTTCCGACCACCGGAAGCCGGCTCACCTTCGGTGCGTAGGCCGCTCGCAGCCGCGCTTCTGCTCGGATTGGCGGCGCTCGGTTCGGCCCGGGCCGAGGCGCCTGCGCGCCGCTCGGCCGCCGAGCTGATGGACGTGCTGATGTGGAACCGCGAGCCGGTCGGCGGGCCGTTCGCGCTGATCGACCAGGACGGGCGCCCCCGCACCGACGCGGATTTCCGGGGGCGCCTCGTGATCCTCACCTTCGGCTACACCGCCTGCCCCGACGTCTGCCCCACGGATCTCATGGAGATCTCCCGGGCCCTGACCCTGCTCGGCAAGGCCGGGGAAGAGATCCAGCCCGTCTTCGTCACCCTCGACCCGGCGCGGGACACGCCGGCCCTTCTGGCGGAATTCGTCCCGAGCTTCCATCCGCGCCTGATCGGGCTGACCGGCAGCGAGGCCGCGATCCGGCAGGCGGCGGACGCCTACAAGGTGTTCTACCGGCGCGAGGACGGTCAGGACACGATCGAACACTCGGCCTTCGTCTATCTGATGGACCGCTCCGGCGCCTATCTCGGCTTCTTTCCGCCCGGTACGTCGGCCGAGCGGATGCTGACGATCATCCGGCCGCATCTCGGGGCGCGGTGAAGGGCGGCGCGTCGAAGGGGGATGAACCGCGCGAGAGAACCGGCCGCGGCCGCCGTTGCGCCGGCGGATTGCAGGGCAACGGCCTGCGGCGTCACCGCACCCTGCGAACTCAAAGCCGCGATGCGATCTTGTCGGCCACGCGCAGGGCGTTGGCGACGATGGTCAGCGTGGGGTTCACGGCGCCGATCGAGGGGAAGAAGCTCGCATCCGTCACGTAGAGGTTCTCGATCCCGTGCGCCCGGCAATCGAGATCGAGCACGCTGGTCGCGGGGTCCGGACCGAAGCGCAGGGTTCCGGCCTGATGCGCCGTGCCGCTAATCGGGGTGTCCTTGCCGAGATAGAGCGTTCGGTCGAACAGGTGCGGATGGATGTCGAGGCTGTCGCAGAGCGAGCGCAGCTTCTCGCGCAGGCGCGCCTGCGCCTCGGCATTCGTGATCGTCAGGTCGAGATGCACTTGGCCGTCGCGGTAGTGGATGCGGTTCTCCGGCCGCGGGAGATCCTCGGAGGTCAGCCAGAAGTCGATCGAGTGTTCGGCGATGGTGGTGAACGGCCGCGTCGGCAGCCATTGCAGGAAACCCGGCAAACCCTCCGCCTCGATCTGCATGCCGTCGGATTTGCCGACCATCTGGATATGACCGAGCGGGAACTCCCAGTCGTTCAGCGGGCTGCGATCGCGGCCGTAATAGAAGTCGTTGAGCCCGAGCGTCTTCTGGAACTGGGTCGGGTTCGGCTGCTTCGAGATCGCCAGCACGGTGGTGTTGTTGTGGCGCATGTAGTTGCGCCCGACCTGGGCCGAGCGGTTGGCCAGCCCGTCCGGATGCGCCGCGTTGCCGGAGCGCAGGAACAGCAGCGCCGAGGACAGCGCGCCGCAGGCCACCACGAACAGGTCGGCGTGAAGCGTGTGGCGCCGCCCCTCGATCACCACCTCGACGCCGGTGACGCGGCCCCCGCCCGCATCGGTCAGCAGGCGCTCGGCATAGGCGTTGCGCAGGAGCGTGAGGTTCGGGTGGGTGGCCAGCGTCGGATCAATGCAGATGATCTGTGCGTCCGCCTTGCCGTTCGTCAGGCTCGGATAGCCGTCGAACGGGTCGCAGCGCAGCAGCGGTGAGTGCGGCGTGGTCCCGCCCTTGCCGTCTTCCTCCATCAGCGCACCCATCGGCAGGTGGAACGGGTGGTGGCCCAAGCGCGCAAGGTCGTCGGCGAGCCGCTGGATGCGCGGCTCGTGGCTGATCGGCGGTTTCGGATAGGGCTCGGGGGAGGGGGGCTCCGTCGGGTCCTCGCCGCGGGCGCCGTGGACCTGGAACAGCTCCTCCGCCGCCTGATAGTAGGGCGCGAAGGCATCGTACTTCAGCGGCCATTCCGGCGAGACCCCGTCCGGGTGGCGCTGGGCCTCGAAGTCGCTCTCGCGCAGGCGGAACAGCACGCCGCCATAGACCTTCGAGTTGCCGCCGACGAAGTAGTGCAGGCCGGGCTTGAACGTGTCGCCGTTCGAGGAGGTCCAGGTCTCGTCCGCCTGGTAGCGGGCCTTGCGGAAGACCGCGTCGGTGTCCCAGTTCTCGCGCTCGCGCGGCAGGTAGTCGCCGCGCTCGATCACGAGGATGCGTTTGCCGGTGCGGGCGAGGCGCCACGCGGCGGAGCCGCCGCCCGGCCCCGAGCCCACAATGATCACATCGTAACGGTCGCCGCTCATCCGCCGCCTCGCTCCGTGCTCCGAGCCGCAACGGATGGCGCTGGGACCCGTTCCAGGCGGCCGGCTCACCGAACGTCCCGCAGCCATGCGCGAACCGCAGGGGCGCAGCGGCGTTGGCAGCCGGATGACCCCGACGGGCGCAAGACGGGAGCAAGCCATGACCATCGAGGTGCTCGCCGCCTTCGCGGCCCGTGCGTCACTGGTGCTGCTGTTCCTGCCGTTCAGCGCCCTCGACAAGGTTCTGAACTTCCGCGCCGCGGTCGGGCAGGCGGGACAGGCGACGTCCTCGCGTCCGCTGGCGACGGCGCTGATCCTGGCCGGCCTGTTCGTCGAGGTCGTGATGTCGGCGGCCGTGCTCACCGGCATCGCCGACCGCTTCGCCGCCTTCGTGCTGGCGGGCTACTGCGCGGTGACCGCGCTCCTGTGGAAGCCCTTCTGGCGGAAACCCGATTTCCGCCTGCGCGGGCCGAGCCAGGGCCGCGAGACCTTCTGGGACTTCCTCAAGAACTTCGCGGTGGCCGGCGGCTTCCTCGCGCTCGCCTGGAGCGGGCCGAGTGCGCAGGGCGTCGCGGCCTTCCTGCACGACCCGTTCGGATCGACCCACCCCTACGCGCAGACGCGTGCGGAGACAGCCCGATGAGCGAAGAGACCAGCCGAGAGGCCGACCGGCCGGCCGTGCCCTATTGGCACCTCTACACCGACGCCGACGGCGTCAGCCGGCAGGTCCGCTGCACGATGACCGACTTCCACCTCGCCTCGATGAAGCCGCCCGCCGCGCCGCAATGGCAGGGGGTGAAGCACCATGACGGCATGACCACGATGATCACCGTCCAGCCGGTCGGCTGGGAGGGCACGTGGCACGAGAACCCGGCGCCGCAATGGATCATCCCCTTGAGCGGTCGCTGGTATGTCGAGTCGATGGACGGAACCCGGGTCGAGATGGGGCCCGGCGAGATCTCCTTCGGCGAGGACCAGGGTTGCCGGACCCTCGACGGCAAGACCGGGCACAAGTCCGGCACGGTCGGCGATGCGCCCGCCGTCCTGATGGTGGTGCAGTTCGACGGTCAGCGCGCGCGCATCACGCCGTGCCGGTTCGGGTGAGACGATGGACGGGTTCGAGATCCGCGATCCCCGGTTCAGGCACTACGTGCTCGACAATGCCGGACTGGAGGAGATCGCCGCCGGCTTCCGCTGGGTCGAGGGTCCGGTCTGGATGGGCGACTGGAACTGCCTGCTGTTCCAGGATCTGCCGCGCAACCGCACCATGCGCTGGAGCGAGGCGGAGGGCCTCTCGGTCTACCGAGCGCCTTCCGATTACGGGAACGGGCAGGCCCGCGACCGCGAGGGACGGCTGATCACCTGCTCGCATCACGGCCGCTGCCTCAATCGCACGGAGCATGACGGGCGCCTCACGCGGCTCGTCGACAGCCATGCCGGAAAGCGGTTGAATTCGCCCAACGACGTCGTCGTCAAATCCGACGGCACGATCTGGTTCACCGACCCGGTCTACGGCATCGCCAACGACTACGAGGGCGGCCGCCAGCACTCCGAGCAGCCGCCCGCCCTCTACCGCTTCGATCCCGCGACCGGTGACATCCGCGTCGCGGCGGGCGATTTCGACGGGCCGAACGGCCTCGCCTTCTCGCCGGACGAGCGGCGGCTCTACGTCTCGGAGACCGGCGACCAGAGCCGCCCCGATCCGCGCCAGTACATCCGCGTGTTCGATGTCGGCGCGGACGGCACGCTCACGGGCGGCGACGTCTTCCACACGATCGAGCCGGGTTACTGCGACGGGATGAAGGTCGACGAGGACGGTAATATCTGGTCGAGCGCCGCCGACGGCGTCCACTGCCTCTCGCCGGAGGGGCGGCTCCTCGGCAAGGTGCTCGTGCCGTACCGCGTCTCCAACATGACGTGGGGCGGCGTCCATCGGAACCGCCTGTTCATCGCCGGCTCGCAGCGCGTGTTCTCGATCTTCCTGAACCGCCGCGGTGTCCCGTTGCCGGGAGCCGGGCGGTGACGGCCTTGCGGGTCGCCGCGATCCGGCTCCTCTGCCCGGATCCGGCCGCGACCGCCGCCTTCTACGCGGCGGCGTTCGGTGCCGCCGTCGTCGCCGACGGCTCCCGCGTTGTGCTCGGCGCGCAGACGATCGAACTCGCTCCGGCCTTGCAGAATTGGGACGGGCCTGCGCCTTCCAACAGCACCACCTTCCAACATTGTGCGATCGTCGTCACGGACATGGCGGCGGCCTACGCGCATCTGCGCGGGATCGCCGGCTGGACGCCGATCTCGGAGGGCGGGCCGGAGCGGCTCCCCGCGGCCTCGGGCGGCGTGAGCGCGTTCAAGTTCCGCGATCCTGACGGGCATCCGCTCGAACTGCTCGCCTTCCCGCCCGAGGCGGTGCCGCCGGTCTGGCGAGGACGGTCGGGCTTGGTTCTCGGACTCGATCATACGGCGGTCACGGTCGCCGACACGGAGCGGGCGGTCGCGTTCTACGCAAGTCTCGGGTTTCACGTAACGCATCGGGGGGTGAACCGGGGGCCTGAGCAAGCCCGGATGGACGCCGTCGACGATCCCGTCGTCGAGGTGACCGGCCTCGCGCCGCCGGGCGGTGGACCGCCTCATCTGGAGCTTCTCTGCTACCGTGCCCCGGGATCGATCCTGAAAACCTGCGCCGACGACTCTCCCCTGGCCACCCGCATCGTCCTCGCCGGCAGCAGCGACACCGATTGCCCATCGCACGATCCGGATGGCCACAGGCTCCTCTTGATCGCCGATCAGATTTGATTTTTTGTCATTTCCATCAAAGTGGTTATTGAGGCTTCGCAGATGATCTGCGGTATCGAAATCAAATATCTATGTGTAATTTGAGTATTATCGCTCGATTTTGAACCGGGCGCGTGGCCGGCGCGCCGATCGTTCCGGGTCGGATCTTCGCGCTCGCGATGCTCGCGCCACCACGTCTCCGGCAGGCCGCGACCTCAGCCCTGAATGCAAAATACGGGCTGCCTATATCAATTTCGTGATCTGGAACTACCAGCCTCGCATCGGAACCTGCTTGCGCGCAATTCGTTTGGGCTCCGCTGCCGCTTCGGCAGTCGGAAGCACGAAGGGCGGGCGCGGACGTGACGGCGGACGTCGACAGGCATGAACTCCGGCAGATCATCGCCGGCCTCAGCGAGGGCGTGATCCTGGTCGAGCCTGACCAGAGCATCGCCTACGCGAACGAGGCCGCGCTCGCCATGCACGGGGTCGAGCAACTCGACGATCTCGGTGGGGACGTCGACGCCTACCGCGAGCGGTTTGCCCTGCGCTACCGCAACAACAGGTCCCCCGAGCACTACCCGATGGAGCGAGTGGTCGCAGGCGAGCACTTCCACGATGTCATCGTCAAGGTCCGCCGCGCCGACCAGCCGGAGGTCGACTTCGTCCATTCCGTGCGGAGCCTGGTCGCCAACGACCGCGAGGGCAATCCGAGCTGCCTCGCGCTGATCCTCAAGGACGTCTCGGACCAGTTCGAGGCCGAGGAGCGCTTCGAGACGGCGTTCAACGCCAACCCGGCCCCCGCCGTCATCACGCGCCTCTCCGACCTGCGTCACGTCAAGGTGAATACCGGTTTTCTGGAGATGACCGGGTACGTCCGCGATGCTGTCATCGGGCGCAGCGTCTACGAGGTCGATGTGCTCGCCGGTGCGCGCAACCGGGAGCTCGCCATCTCGCGCCTGAACGAGGGCGGCACCATTCCGCAGATGGAGGCGTGCCTCACCCTGCCGGATGGGGGAAGCCGCTTCGTGATCGTGGCGGGCCAGCCCATCGCGATGGGCGACGAGCCGTGCATGCTGTTCACCTTTGCGGATCTGGAGCTGCGCCGGAAGGCCGAGACAGCCCTCCGGCAGAGCGAGGAGCGCTTCGCCAAGGCCTTCCGGCTCACCCCGGTGCCGACCGTGCTGGCCCGCCTCGAGACCTTCACCGTCACCGGGATCAATGCGGCCTTCACCCGTGTCTTCGGTCACGGCGAGGATGCCGCCGTCGGGCGCTCATGCGCCGAGATCGGGCTGTGGGTCGCGCAGGCGCCCCGCGAGCGGTTCGAGGAAGCCGTCCAGCGCACGGGCTTCGTGGCCGGCCAGGAGGTCTGCCTGCGCCATCAGGATGGATCGGAACTCGATTGCCTCGCCTCGGCCGAGCGCGTCGAGATCGGCGAGGAGACCTTCGCGCTGCTCGTCCTGCAGGACATCACCGAGCGCAAGCGCGGCGAACGGGAACTGTTCGAGGCGATCGAGACCGTGATGGCCGATACCTCCTGGTTCAGCCGCGGCCTCATCGACAAGCTCGCCAACCTGCGCCAGCCCGGAATCCGGGACGACAATGGGGCGAACCCAACCCTCACCCTGCGGGAGCGCCAGATCCTGAATCTGATCTGCGCAGGCCTCGACGACGATGCCATCGCCCGGCGCCTCAACCTGTCGCGCAACACGGTGCGCAATCACGGCGCCGCGCTCTACCGCAAGCTCGGCGTCCACAAGCGCGCGGAGGCCGTGATCTGGGGACGCGAGAACGGCTTTCCCCTCAACATGTCCGGTCCATAAAAACCAACGTACTGGTATTCCCGTACTATTGAACGGCGGGGTTGAGCGGACATCTGAGGCGAGCCAGCGTTTTCGCAGTCTTCGACGAGGTGAACGTGTCCGACCACGCGAAACCCACTTCCGCCGAGCACGCCAAGGGTTCGGTGAAGGAGGCCATCGGCAAGCTGATCGGGGATGCCCGGGTCGAGGCCGAGGGCAAGGCTCAGAAGCAGGGGGCGCGGAGGCCGAGGGCGCCCTCGCGCCGCGACTGACCCGGACGTCGCGCGACGCCCGCGAACGCATCGCACGCACCATCACAACCGCACCGTCACAACCGAAGGAGAACGACATGGTCGATACCAGCAGGATCACGGGTGCCGCGAAGGAACTCGGCGGCACGGTGCAGGGCGCGGTCGGCGACCTGACCGGCTCGAAGAGCAACTCGGTCGAGGGCCGCGTCCGCGAGGCGCAGGGCTCCGCCGAGAACCTCTACGGCCAAGCCAAGGACGCCGTCCGCCACGCGGTCGACGAGGCGTACGATTTTGCCGAGGACGCCTACGAGAACGGCGGCCGCTCCCTGCGTCGGGGCTCCGGTGAGGTCGGCGAATACGTCTCGGAGGCGCCGGTCGCCTCGCTTCTCATCGCAGGCGCGGTCGGCTTCGGCCTCGGCCTCCTCGTCAGCCGCCTCTGACCCCTTCGCCCCTTCTTTTCCGCCGACTGACCGGAGTGCAAGCGTGACCACGACCACAAGCCTATCGCCCGTCGCCGCCGCCGAGACGCGGGCCGTCCTGCTCAACGAGGTGTCCTGGGGCGCGATCTTCGCCGGCGCCGTCACCGCCCTCGTGACCCAGGTGGTGCTGAATCTCGTCGGGGTCGGCATCGGCCTCGCCTCGGTCGGCACCAACACCGCCGACAACCCGGCCGCCTCCACGGTCTCGCTGGGCGCCGGGCTGTGGTTCGTGGTCTCCGGCATCGTCGCCTCGCTGGCCGGCGGCCTCGTCGCCGGGCGGCTCTCCGGCAAGCCGTTGCCGGGGGCGGCCGGCCTGCACGGTCTGGTCTCCTGGGCGGTGACCACGCTCGTCGTGCTCTACCTTCTCACCTCGGCCGCGACGGGTCTCGTCGGCGGCACGCTGAGCACGGTCTCGGGCGCTCTCGGCGGCGCCGGCAATCTCGTCGGCGGCACGGTGCAGACGGCGGCTCAGGCCGCGGCGCCCTCGCTGTCCAAGATCTCGAACCCGCTCGACGGCATCGAGCGGACGGTGCGCGAACAATCCGCCGGGCAGGATCCGCAGGCGGCCCGCGACGCGGCGGTGGCCGCGGTGCGCGCCGTGCTGACCGGGGACCCGTCTCAGAAGGAGCAGGCCAAGTCCCGCGCCGCCGACGCCCTCGCCAAGGCCCAGGGCATCTCGCCCGACCAGGCGAAGGCGCAGATCGATGATTACCAGAAGCAGTACGAGCAGGCGGTCGCCACGGCCAAGCAGAAGGCCGAGGCCGCTGCGGTGGCCGCCAAGTCGGCCGCGACCCAGGGCGCCTTCTACGCCGCCATCGCGCTGATCCTGGGAGCGCTGGCCGGCTTCTTCGGCGGCCGCCTCGGCACCCCGAAGCCGGTGACCCTGGCCGGCGCCTATGAGGCCCGCCGCGCCTGAGCCTTTCGCCATCGGCTCCCGCCGCCCGGCGGGAGCCTTCCCAACCGGTGAAGCCGGTCACCACCCACCTGTCAGAGGAAATCATCCGATGAGCAGCACGACCGACAAGATCAAGGGTCTCGCCAACGAGGCCGCGGGCAACGTCAAGCAGGGCCTCGGCAAGGTGACCGGCAACGACCGGCTCGTGGCCGAGGGCAAGGCGCAGGAACTGAAGGGCGAGGCGCAGAAGACGGCCGGCGACGTCAAGGACGCGCCAAGAACCTCGCCGACAAGATCACCGGCAAGAACTGATCAACAACTGATCTAGGACTGAGAAATCGTCCGGGGCCGCAGCCGTGGCCCCGGACCACGTTTCTCGCCACCCTTCCCGGCACCTTTCCCGCAACGACAAGGAGTTCATCATGAACCGCGACCAGTTCCGTGGCGCGTCCCGTCACATCAAGGGTCGCGCGCAGACCGCCCTCGGCGGCGTGACCGGAGACCCGGCCCGTCAGGTGCGCGGCGCCGTGAACCAAGTGGCGGGCGGGGCACAGTACGCCTACGGCGCCGCCCGCGACCGTGCAGAGGATCTCGCCCGCGACGGGCGCCATCTCGCTCACGCGGCGCGGGAGCGTGCCGACGACCTGATCGAGGACGGACGCCGATACGCCGGCGCGGCCCGCCGCCGCGGCGAGGCCTATGGCCGCCGCGCGGTTCGTTACGCCGACGCCAACCGCACCTCGACGCTGCTCGGCCTCGTGGCAACCGCCTTCGCCCTCGGCTGGCTCGCCCGGCCCTCGCGCTGACCGCTGCCCTCGGAGACCGTCATGATCCGCAAACTGCTGACCGCCCTGGTCCTGCCGAGGGTCATCGCCTTCATCGGCCGCCGACTCTCCGGCCGGGCCGCAGCCCCGCCACGCCACGGACGCTGAGCCGGGGCAAGCCCCTCATCGCGATCAAGGACATGCCGAAGGAGGACATGCCATGAGCAAGGGATACCCCTCGATGACGGCCCTGTTGGGCCTGCTGGCGATTGCCGGCTACCAGAGCCGCGACAAGCTTGCCGAACTGCTGAAGAGTCATGAGCCGGGGCGCTCCCCCGTCCCGCATGGACCGGCCACCGCGGGAGCGGGCGCTTCCGGACCCCTCGGCGATCTGGCCGGTCTGCTCGGCGGTGTCGGCTCGGCGGGGCTCGGCGGTTTCATCGCCCGCGGCCTGAGCGAACTGGTCGAGCACTTCACCAAGGGCGGCCATGGCGAGGCGGCGGGTTCCTGGGTTGCCCAGGGACCGAACCGCGACATCGCCGAGGCCGACCTGGAACGCGCCATCGGCTCGGAGACGCTCGATCACCTCTCGCAGCAGACCGGGCTGAGCCGCGCGGCCCTGCTGTCGCGCCTGTCGCGCGAGCTGCCCTCCGCCATCGACCGCTACGCGCCGGACGGACGCCTGCCGGTCTGACCATCCCGCGCCGGATGTCTTCCGGCCGGTCCTTCGCCACCCCTTTTCCCTTATCCGATGAGGATCCCGACTCCATGACGCTTCGTCCGTTGCTGTGCGCCCTGTCCGTCCTGGCGGGAGCGCCGGCTCTCGCCCAGGAGCCGGCCCGGGAACCGAAGCCCATCGCAGCCCAGCCGGCGACGCTGAACGACGACCTGCGGGCAAAGTTCGTCGCCCAGGCGCCGGAGGACGTGGTCGCCTCCAAACTGATCGGGACGAGCATCCGCAACGGCGCGAACGAGACCATCGGCTCGGTCGCCGACGTGGTCTTCGACGACAAGGGGGCGGTGAAGTCCTACGTCGTCAGCGTCGGCGGCTTCCTCGGCCTGAACGCCAAATACGTGGCGGTGGCCCCTGAGACGCTGATCCTGGCGCGCAAGGACGGTGGGCGTCTCGACGCGGTCATCGAGACCGACAAGGACCAGCTCCGCGCCGCCCCCGAATACGTCTATCTCGGGACCGAGCCGAAGAAGTGAGCGGCCGGACGGACCGGGCAAGGGCGTTCGCTCCGGTCCGTCCCTGTCCGCCGTGCCCGCGCCCCCTCGTGGACCTCACGGGCCGGCACTTCGTCTGATCCGTTTCCGCGCCCGAGCTTGTGCCGGCATTCGCCCCGCCATCGGTCTTCCCGGAGGAAGAGCCTTCCGCGAACCGCTCGCCCGCGAGGTCAACGGGGGAGGCGACCGAGGCAGGTCTCACGGCACCGGAGGTCCATGAATTCAGGCGGCTTTCACATTGCCGAGGAACTCACTCACCGTCATCGACAGAGCGTTTGACGTTCGTCCAAGGCTTTGAGCGGAGCCGAGGACATGAACGCTTGACGCTTCCACGTCAGTCGTGGCGTGCCGCATCTGCGTGATGGCGCCGTTGACGCTCAATGTGCCCTGGGCGGCTTCCTGGACATTGCGCGCAATCTCCTCGGTGGCGACCCCCTGCTCTTCCATCGCCGCAGCAATCCCCGTCGCAATCGAGTCAACCTCGTTGATGATTCCGCCGATGGCGTCGATCGCGATCACCGCTTGGCGGGTCTCTGCCTGGATCGCCGCGATCTGATTGCCGACTTCGTCCGTCGCGCGCGCCGTTTGCGATGCAAGCTCTTTGACCTCGCTCGCCACCACAGCGAAGCCGCGACCGGCTTGCCCGGCTCGAGCCGCCTCAATCGTGGCATTGAGGGCGAGGAGATCGGTTTGCCTGGCAATGGAGTTGATGACGGCGATGACGCCTCCGATCCGTTCGGCGGTCACAGCCAGGGTCTTGACGATGGTATCCGTGCGCTGGGCCTCCTCGGCGGCTCGCCTCGATATCTGCGACGAACGCATGACTTGGGTCGCGATCTCACGGATCGACGCGGCGAGCTCCTCGGTGGCCGCAGCGACGGTCTGGACATTGGCCGAGGTCTGTTCTGCGGCGGCAACTGCGCCAACCGATTGCTCGGTCGTGTGGGCGATGACCCGACTCATCGTGGTGGAGGTGCGCTCCATCGCGCTCGCGGCCCCAGACATCTCGCCCGCAAGTACGGAAATATCCGCCTCGAAGGTGCTCGCAAGCCGGTCGAGCTGTTGGGCGCGCCGAACCCTGACATCTTGGTCCCTGGCCTGTGCCGCAGCGAGAGCCTCACGCTCGACGAGCCCGTCGCGCAGAACAACCAAGCTTCTCGCCATCATGCCGACTTCGTCGCGAAGCGCCACCTCGCGGATCGCGATCTCAGTATTGCCGGCAGCAAGGGTGCGCATATCACCGTTCAGAGCATGCAGAGGACGGATGATCGACCGCACCAAGAACATGGTCACGAGGCCGAGGAGGAGGACGATCAGCGTGCCTTTCACGAGCAACTGCCACGCCGCTGCTGCCAGTTCGGCTCGCAGGTCATCGATGTAGACGCCCGTCACCATGATGACGCCCCACGGCTTGAAATGTCCGTAGTAGCTGAGCTTGTCGATAGGCTCGCTCTCACCCGCCCTCTGCCACTGGTAAGTGACCGTCGCACTCCCGTCTCGCAGGGCGCGAGGCAAGACGTCCGCCGTGAACAGGAAGCCGCGAGCATCGGCAACGCCGGAGAAATTCTTGCCGAGTGCCTTCGGATTGACGGAATGCGCGATCGTAACACCCGCCTCGTCGATCACGAAGATGTAGTCGCCTTTACCGTAGCGCATCGCTCCGATGTCCGCATAGGCGGCGGCCTTGGCCTCTGCTTCCGTCATCGTTCCTTTCGTGACTTCGCCGCGGTAGCGTTCCGCAACACCCATGGCGGCATCGACGAGTGACTTGAGTTGACTGATGCGCGCTGCGTAGAGGCTTTCACGTTCGGAAAGCAGCGCACTCCCGCCGAAGATAGCCAGTGCTACCGTGAAGATCGCAATGATGCCGTATAGGCGCGCCGCGATGGACACTCGGTTCATGGGCCAGCACCTCTTTACTTGGTCGGATTCGCTGGCGGTCAGTTTGTATCATATGTTATAAAAAAAGATTAAGAGAAATAGTAATGCGCGGTTACCTTGTGTTCACTCTTGTTTATTGGATCATTTCAACCTGGCTTATATTTATGGTCGCGCTAAGGAGGAGGGCTAATGTAGGAAGGCGGCTATAAAAGGCTGACAAGTCAGATCCAAAAGATAACTGGCGCATGCGGTCTGCCGCTCTTCAGCGATGGTGAACGGATGCGGCTATCATTTTTCTGGGGAAATCATGATAGATGCCTGTCTGGAAAAGTAGATATATTTGTTTGCTGATAAATAATGATGCGTGTTCTCTTCTGATCATTCGAGAATCGTTTGATGCCGTCCCAACGCGAAACGGCGCGCGCTGATCGGCCGGCTGCTGGCTGGCAAGATGTCGGCGGTGGCGGACCGCGCGGCCCCACATCCTCGCGCAGCAGGAGGATCAGTTCTGGCGGCGATGCTCCGGGAAGCCGGCGGAGCGGACGTGCTGAAGATTGAGACGCTTCCAGTTCCAGAGCCGGGGCCGGGAGAGATCCTGATCCCCGTTCATCCGGGCCAGGGCGAGACGTTGCTACGCCGCCCTCTCGGTGCAGGGAATGACAAGCAGGCCCATGGAGATCGCAACCACCATCAGCGGCGCCCGGCACTCTCCAGTTCGGGCTGGGTCGCAGGCCGCGTACTGTAGATCGGGAAGTTGATGCGGCTCCAGATCTGATGTCCGCCCGCCGTATTTTCGGCCAGGACGGTCCTTTGGTAGTACAGCGACAAAACGAAGGCGCCGAAATCATAGCTCATGACCGGCCCGAGTGAGACGAAGCGCGCGCGTCCTCCGCGTCCACGGCCTCCGGCCGCAGGCGTCGGTTCTCCGGCCCGAAGATCGTCGGTGAATTGATAGATGATCGTGGAGCCGAGCCCGAAATCGAGCTTGTCGAAGATCCGGCGTGTCGCCGTCAGGTCTGTGGCGACCAAGGTTCCCGATTGAAAGCGCCTCGCCTCGTTCTCTTCGTTGACGTTGAAGACGATGTTGCTCGAGAGGTGCCAGCCGTCCTTGACGTAGCTGAGCCCGAGCCGTGGTTCGAAGGTCGCGTAGTTGCGGGCCGGATTGATCGGACGCCCGAGCGTGTATTTCCCGACATTCGGATAGATATTCAGGCCGGCGCTGACGGCGAAACCGTTGCCGAGGCGCCACGACAGAGTGCCGACATTGAGGATCGTGTTGACGATACCGAATTGATCTGCAGAGACCGTGGGCGTTGTAATGGTGTGGTAGCGGACGGGCTGCACGACGCCGATCCCGTAGCTCGCTCCGAGGATCTGGAGGTCCGTGACCCAGAGAACGCCGAGGCCGATCGGGTAGTTCTCGATCCTGGCCCCGGTGTCGCGGCCGGTGTCGCCTCGTCCCTTGAAGTCGAACCGGCCGACGCCGATCATGCCGTAGACGCCCGGCGGCGGCAGCAAGCCGACGGGGGCCCCGATTGTTCCTCCGGGGATGAAGGGCGTCACATCCTCGACGGCATGAGCCGGGTTCGCATGTCCGAAGATTGAGAATCCCATCAAGGCCGCACTTACGACCCGGGCGGCGCGGGATATGACCGGCTTATGACCCACCACACTCCCCCCTTTTTCCAGTCTCTGTTTGAATCGTCCCATTTTCATCGCCGTATTATAGTTCGAATGATTTTATTTATATACATATGTTAAGTTAATTTTTATTTAAAGCGCAGCCGAAAACAAAGGCGCATATGAGATTTCTGATTTGGGCGGTCGTGATCTCAAGGACTGAATTCGGTCGGGGGCGGCAAACCGGACAATCTAGAGTATCGCCCTGGCTGTTGGGTCCAATCCGCGGGCCGAGACCGCTTTCCGGCATTATTCTTCGGATGGCCGATGGCGATCTTTCGAGATGATGCGCGCGTTCCGGCGACCTCGAGCGAGCTGCAACGATCCCCTTCGCGATGGTTCAGGTGGCGTCGGGCTGGCGGGATGGGTGCGCAGCCCGGAACAGCGGCTGGGCCTCGGCATAGTCGACGATGCGCGCGATCTTCGGGAGCGAGGCAAGCGCGCTTCCGAATCGCCGGGCCGCGTAGACCTGCGGGACGAGGTAGACGTCAGCCAAGCTTGGCCAGGGGCCGAAGCAGTAGGTGTGGCCGTCCTCGATCAGGGCTTCGACGGCGGAGAGGCCCTCGCCGATCCAGCGACCGACCCAGCGGCCGATCTCGTCCTCCGAGGCGCTGAAGCGCTCTCGCAGGTGGGTCAGCGGGCCGACGTTGTGGAGCGGATGGATGTCGCAGCCGATGATGGCCGCGACGGCTCTGATGCGCGCGCGCTGGATCGGATCGGCCGGCAGCAGCGGCGGCAACGGGAACGTCTCTTCGAGATATTCGATGATGGCCGGCGACTGGGTCAGGACGGTGCCGTCGTCGAGGATCAGGCTCGGCACGCGCTGCTGCGGATTGATCCGCCGGTAGGCATCGCTGCGGTGCTCGCCACCGCCGCGAACGAGGTGAACCGGCACTTGGTCGAACGCCAGCCCCTTGAGGGCGAGCGCGAGGCGCAGCCGGTAGGACGAGGTCGATCGCCAGTAACCGTAGAGCTTCATCCCGAAGCTCCCACGATCACCCCTCGGCACTCGCCGAAGCCGATGGAAGCGAAGCCCTCGCGCACGCCGTGGGCCTGAAGGAGCACCTCGTCGCCGTCTTCGAGGAACCGGCGCTCCTCGCCGGAGGCCAGCTGGAGCGGTTCCCGGCCCCCGAGCGTGGCCTCGATGAGGCTGCCGCAGGCGTCCCGCTCCGGCCCCGAAATCGTCCCCGTGCCCAGGAGGTCGCCGGGCCGAAGGTTGCAGCCGCCGCTGGCGTGGTGGGCCAGCATCTGGGCCGCCGTCCAATACATGGAGCGCGTGTTCGACACCGCGACCCGGTGCGGAGGCAGCCCGGCCTCACGCAGGCCCGGCGTCAGCAGGAAGACGTCGAGCCGGAGGTCGAAGGCTCCCCCTCGCTGGTCCGCCTCGTCCGTGAGGTAGGCGAGAGGCTTGGGATCCCCCTGCGGCCGAGGCGGCTGCGGGATTCGGAAGGGGAGCAGCGCCTCGGGCGTGACGATCCAGGGTGAGATCGTGGTGACGAAGTTCTTCGACAGAAACGGGCCGAGCGGCTGGTATTCCCAAGACTGGATGTCCCGTGCAGACCAGTCGTTCAGCAGGCAATAGCCCGCGATATGGGCTTCCGCCTCACCGATCGCGATCGGCTCGCCGAGCGCGTTGCCCGGCCCGACCCACACGCCGAGTTCCAGCTCGTAATCGAGCCGCTGGGAGGGTCCGAAATGGATCGTATCGGCATCCGGCCCCTTGGTTTGGCCGCTCGGACGCCGCACCGGTGCCCCGGACGGGCGGATCGAGGAGGCGCGGCCGTGATAGCCGATCGGGACGTGCTTGTAGTTCGGCAGCAGCGGGTTGTCCGGTCGGAACTGCCGGCCGATATTCTCGGCGTGATGGATGCCGACGTAGAAATCGGTGTAGTCGCCGATCGCGGCCGGGAGGTGGAGCCGGCAGGCGGCCGCCTCGTGCAGCAGCGGTTCGATCGTGCGGCGCTCCGCCTGGCCCTCGCGCAGCAAGGCCGACAGGTCCCGGCGCAGGGCGCGGCGCGGGCCGGCACCCAGCGCGAGCAGCGGGTTGAGGGTTTCCCCGACGGCTTCGACCGCCGCGGCGGCTTCGCCGGAGAGAAGGTTCGTCGCGAGCAGGGCCGGCAGATCGAGAATGTGCCGGCCGATCGCGACCCCCGCTCGCGGGACGCCGCCGTCCGGGGACACAATGCCGAGCGGCAGGTTCTGGATGGGAAAGTCCGGGTGGTCGTCGGCGCCCGGCACCCACGACCGCAGCCCGGCATCGTGGGTGTGATCAAGATCGTGCGTCATCCCGGCCTGCCTTACTGTATGAGGTTGCTGCCGCGCGTCTCGCGCGAGGTCGCGATGGCCCAGAGCGCCGGCACCGCCATGGCGCTGGCGTAGATGGCGACCGCGATGGGTGCCTGGAAAAGCTCAAGGAGCCCGGTTCCGACGATCGGCGCGAGGGCGCCGCCGAGTACCGCCGCGACCGAGTAGGCGGTGGACATCGCCGTGTAGCGGATGCGGGCGGGGAACAGTTCCGTGAAGTGGGCCGACATGCCGCCGACGACGACACCGTGGCAGGTCAGCGTCAGCATCGTCGCGGCCGTGAGCACCGCCTCGGACGCTCCGCTTTCGAGGGTGAAGAGGTGGAAGGCGGCCGCCACGCTGCCCAGGAGGCCGAGCACGGTCACCGGCTTGCGGCCCACGATATCCGAGAGGGCTCCTGCGCCGAGGATGGCCGCCACCTGGGCGATCGAGCCCCAGAACAAGGCTGTCAAGGCCGCTTCGCGCGGCGCCCGCAGGAAGAGCGTCGCGAGCACGATGAAGAACGTCGAGAACAGGTAGAACAGCGTGCTCTCCCCGCTCTTGATGAACAGCACGCGGGCCATGCTGGCGGGATGTTCGCGCAGCGCCTCGCGCAAGGGGGCGCGCGGCACCTCGGCGTGCTGCTCCCGCGCCTCGACGAAGGCGGGCGATTCCTCGATGCGCCGACGCATCCAGAAGCCGAACACGATCAGGACCGCCGAGGCCAGGAAGGGCAGGCGCCACGCCCAGTCGACGAAGGCGGTCTGCCCGAAGGCGGCGATGGCGGCCCCGATCACGGTGGTGGCCAGGACGTTGCCCGCCGGACCACCGATCATCGGGAAGCCCGTCCAGAAGCCGCGCTGCCGTGCCGGCATGCTTTCGGCCACGATGACGAGGGCACCGGTCGATTCGCCGCCGACGGCGAAGCCCTGAAGCAGGCGCAGAATGACGAGCAGGATCGGCGCGGCGACGCCAACCTGCGCGTAGGTCGGCAGCAATCCCATGGCGATGGTCGCCACCCCCATGAGGAGCAGACTGGCGACGAGGCTGCGCTTGCGGCCGATCTTGTCCCCGAGCACGCCGAAGAACCAGCCGCCGAGCGGCCTGGCCACGAAGCCGACGGCCTGCGCCATCAGGGCGGCCAGCAGGCCGGCAAAGGGGTCGGCAGCGGGGAAGAAGGCGGTGTTGAACACCATCGCGGCGCAGACCGCGAACACCGCGAAGTCGTACCATTCGACGATGGAGCCGACGCTGCTGGCGAGCAGAAGGCGCGTTCGTGCGCCGTGATCGACCTTGGTGTCCAGGTCCAGCGGCAACACGCCAGACACGGCGGTCTGTGTATTCATGATGACCTCCCTATTCAATCAAAGCAATCGAGGGGTGGCGGTGTTCTTATTGTTCTTCAGCAATAGCGGGACCGACCGCGTGCCTTGAGCACGCGGTCCTGTCTTGATTTCGGAATGCTCGCCCGATCGGCCCGGTCGATCTTCGGGCCGGGCGCTGTCGCGGCGCGGGCGCCTTCAGGGCGTGAGCGGCTCGAAGTAGCGGTTGAGGCGCCGGCCGTAATCGGCGTAGCCGTCCTGGAGCGTCGGCGACTCGGCCGCGAAGCGGCTGACTTTCTGCGGGAAGCGCGTCTCGAACATGAAGGCGAGGGTGCCTTCATGCTTGTGCGGCTTGAGATCACCGTTCGAGGCGGCCTCGAAGGCGTCGATGTCCGGGCCATGCGGGAGCATGGTGTTGTGCAGCGAGGCTCCGCCCGGCCGAAACCCGCCGCTGGTTTTGGCGTCGTAAACCCCGTAGACGAGCCCCATGAACTCACTCATCACGTTCATGTGGTACCAGGGTGGCCGGAAGGTATTCTCGGCGACCAGCCAGCGGTCGGAGAAAATCACGAAGTCGATATTCGCAGTGCCCGGCGTTTCCGACGGTGAGGTCAATACGGTAAAGATCGACGGATCGGCATGGTCGAAGAGGATCGGTCCGATTGGGGAGTACTTGCGCAAGTCGTATTTGTACGGAGCGTAGTTGCCGTGCCATGCAACGACGTCGAGGGGAGAATGAGCGATCTCGGTTGCCCACATCGTGCCGCCCCACTTCATCATCAGCGTCGAGGCGACGTCGCGATCCTCGTAGGCGGCCACGGGCGTGAGGAAATCGCGCTGGTTGGCCATACAGTTGGCGCCGATGGGGCCGCGCTCCGGCAGGGTGAAGGCGCCGCCGTAGTTTTCGCAGACATAGCCGCGGGCGGGGCCATCGAGCAGCTCGACCCGGATCTTCACGCCCCTAGGGATCACGCAGATCTCCCCGGGCTCCACGTCGATGATGCCGAACTCGGTGGCGAAGCGAAGCCGGCCCTCCTGCGGGACGACCAGCAACTCGCCGTCGGCATTGTAGAAGTACTCGTCCCGCATCGAACGGGTGGCGAGATAGACATGCGCGCCCATCCCGGCCTGCGCGCCGGCGTCGCCCGCCGTGGTCATGGTGTGGATGCCCTCGATGAAGGAGAGCGGCTCGGCCGGCAGCGGCAAGGGATCCCAGCGCAAGGGTGCGGGGGCGATCTCCACCTCCGGGGCCGGCGCCGTTCGCCACAGCCGGGCATCGATCTTGGAGAACCGGTTCCAATGCGTCACGGTCGGGCGGATACGGTAGAGCCAGGAGCGCTCGTTGGTGGCCCGCGGCGCCGTGAACGGCGAGCCCGAGAGTTGCTCGGCATAGAGGCCGTAGGGGCATCTTTGAGGCGAGTTGCGCCCGACCGGCAGGGCACCGGGGAGCGCTTCGGTCTCGAAACCGTTTCCGAAGCCGGTCATGTACCCGGGGGCGGGATGAAAGAAATGTTGGCCGGAGCGCGGCTCCGGCAGGGTCCGAACGTTCATTCCAGCTCCCTTCCATCCCCATCATAGTTACATTTGTAACTATGATTCTGAGAATTAGTTTCGGCTGAAACGAATGTCAAGCGCCAGCAAACCCAAACCTCAACGATCCGTCACGCTCGCGACCTTCCTGCCCTATCGCTTGAATGTCCTGGCCACCGTCGTGAGTGGCGGATTGGGCCGTATCTACGGAGAGCGCTTCGGGATCGGCATTCCCGAATGGAGGGTCCTGGCAACCATTGGGGAATTCAAACGAATCACGGCAAAAGCCATCGGCCAGCACAGCGAAATGGGAAAAGTAAAAATCAGCCGCGCGGCCGCCTCGCTGGAGGAGAGGGGCTTTATTCAGCGGGAAGCCAACGCCGATGATTTGCGAGAGATGTTCCTGACGCTGACCCCGGCGGGGCAAAGCGTCTACGATGAAATCGTCCCGCTTGCCCTGAACTATGCCGCTCAGCTGACGGCCGATCTTAGTCCCGACGAGGAGGCGACCTTCGGGATGCTGCTCGACCGGCTCCTGGCGCGCGCCCGGAAGGAGTTCGACGGGTCGGAGCTGTAGCCGCCCTGGCGGGATCGCCCCGGCGATCCGCTGGGCGGCGGCTGCGCTCGCCCATCCCTCACGGCCATGGGACGACAACGACCTTCGTAGCGGGGCTGCCCCTGTCCGGGATCGCGGCCCTGTTCGTGCTCGATGGGCCGATCAGCCGCCCCGCCTTCCGGACCCAGGTCGATCAGGGGGGCGCGAACACGCGCCCGGCGACATCGGGGTGATGGACGGCCTCGTTCGCCACAAGGGCAAGGCCGTCCCGACCGCCATGGGCTGCGATCGATGGAGAAGGGTCAAAGCAGCGGGCGCTCGCGAATCCGGCCGTCGAAATCGACGTGCAGGAGGCGCTCGCCGCCATCCGCCCCCTTTGCGGCGACCTCCAAGTGACGCGGACCGCGGCCGGTGACGCGGATGTCGCTGTACCCGGCCTTCTCGACCGCCGCGGTCAGGGCCGGCAGGTCCGGCTTCGGACCCAGGCCGAGCTTGTCCTTCGCCCAGTCCGCGCTGCCCGCCGGCGGACCTCCGGGCCGCCCGAGCACGACCTGCTTGCCGTCCGCGCGGGTGATCAGGGTGGCGTGCAGGAAGCCCTTCTCGAAGCGGCCCTGCACGGTGACGGTCTCGCCCTTCGTGACAAGCCCGCCATCCTCGCCCTGCCGGCCCGTTTCGACCAGGGCGCGGCCCGTGCTGTCCTGGATCACGAACTTGTTGCCGAAGATCTCGGCGACCTCGCCCCTGGCTGCGATGGCGCCCGAGGGGGCGAGCACCGAGATCGCCGTCGGGTCGACCGGCGTCGGCGCGACCGTCTGTCCGGACTGCGCCAGGGACAGCCCGGCGGCACCGAGTGCCAACGGCGCGGCGATGGCACCGATGACGAGATGGCGCCTCTTGGGGTGGGGCCGCGCCGAGCCCGGTGCCCGCTCCGGCCGTTCCGCTGCCGGATTTTCGATGATCTTGTCGTCGCTCATGATGATTGCTCGTCCTGTTCGGTGGCGTCCCTTTCGGGTCGTCCGACGTCTAGGACCTCGGCCGAAACCGGCCCTGAACCACTTCGTTCAGATTCGGTTAAAGGGCGGCCGCTAGGGGGCCATCCCCGGGAACGGAGCCGTGATGAAGATCCTGCTGGTCGAAGACGACGAGGCGCTCTCCGCCGAGCTGGCCAAGGCGCTGCGCGCGGAGGGCTTCGCCATCGATCTGGCCCGGAACGGTATCGACGCCGGGCATCTCGGCGAGACCGAGACCTACGACGCGGTCGTGCTCGATCTCGGCCTGCCCCAGCGAGACGGTGTCTCGGTGCTACAGGATTGGCGATCGGCCGGGCGCACCGTGCCGGTTCTGATCCTCACCGCGCGCGATGGCTGGAGCGACAAGGTCGCGGGCTTCAAGGCGGGGGCCGACGACTACCTCGTGAAGCCGTTCCGCGTGGAGGAGCTGGTGATGCGTCTGCGGGCCCTGATGCGCCGTGCCCAGGCCAACGGCGCCGCGCGGGTCGCGTGCGGACCGCTCACCTTCGATGCGGGGCTCGGCACCTTCGAGCATCACGGATTGCCGCTGCGGCTGACGGGGCTCGAATGGCGCGTGCTGTGCGCCCTCATCCTGCGCAGGGAGGCCGTGGTGCCGCGGGGACAGTTGATCGAGCGGGTCTATGACGGCGATGCCGAGGTCGATTCCAACTCCGTCGAAGTCATCATCACCCGCCTGCGCCGCAAGATCGCCCCCGCCGCCATTGAGACCGTGCGCGGCCACGGCTACCGGCTGATGCCGGCGGGCGCCGCGTGATCCCACTGCTCAAGGCCAAGCCGCCCCCCGGACCGGCGCGCCCGAGACCGCCGCGCCCCAGACCGCCGCATCGGCTGTTCGGCGGCCCGGACTCCCTGCAGCGTCGCCTGCTGCTGACGGCGGGCGCGTGCCTCGCGATCGCGCTCATCGCCGCCGGCCTTTCCATCGGCTTCATCCTGCAGCGCTTCGTCCGCGGGCAGATCGACGGCCGGCTCGACGACCGCATCCTGTCCCTGATCTCCGATCTGCAGCCGGCGGCCGACGGCGGTTTCTCGCTGAACCGTGACCGAGACGGACCGCCCTTCGACCGGGCTCGTTCGGGCTGGTACTGGCAGGTGCGCCGTGGTGAGGCCGTTCTCCGCTCCGGCTCGCTGGATGGCCGCGACCTCGAACTTCCGGAGGTGCCGATCCGCCGACAGGACCGGAACATCCCTTCGCCCGCGGACGGCACCGGCCCCTGGGGCGATGGCCTGATCCTGCGGATCCTGACGGTCGAGGGCCGCGGCGGCACATCCCCGACCATCTACGCCGCCTCGGCCCCGACCGCGGCCCTGCGCGGGCCGGTTCTGGAAGCGCTGCGGACGCTGCTTGTCTGCCTCGGACTGATCGGCCTTTTCCTGTTCGCCGGCGTGCTCGTCCAAGTCCGGCTCGGCCTACGCCCGCTCCGCAGGCTCCGCGACCAGCTCGCCGCCGTGCGGGCCGGAGGGCTTGATCGGCTTCCCGAGCGGCAACCCACCGAGGTGCGCCCGCTGGCCGCGGAGATCAACGCGCTCCTCGACCAGAACGGGGTCAACCTGGAACATGCCCGATCCCAGGTCGCGAACCTCGCTCACGGCCTGAAGACGCCGCTCGCAACCCTGTCGATCGCCCTCGCCGAGACCGGCGATGCGCGCGACGCGGCGCTCGCCCGGCAGGTGGACGCCATGGACCGGCGCATCCGCCATCACCTGCGCCGTGCTCGCACGGCCGCCGTCGGCGGCCATTCCAGAACAAGGGCCGATGTTGCCACGCATGTCGCCGATCTGGCGATCGCATTGCGGCGCATCCATGCCGACAGGACCATCGACTTCGTCAACGCGGTGCCCGACGGCCTTACGGTGGCCTGCGACCCGCAGGATCTCGACGAGATGCTGGGAAACCTCACCGAGAACGCGTTCAAATGGTGCCGCGTACGTGTGCGGATCGGGGCGCTGCGCCGGGGCCCGGAGGTCGTGATTCGCGTCGAGGACGATGGTCCGGGCCTGGACGAGGCTGCGATGGCCGAGGCCTTGATCCGAGGTCGTCGTCTGGACGAAAGCCGGCCCGGCCACGGCTTCGGTCTGCCAATCGCCATGGAGCTGGCAGAACTTTATGGCGGCTCCGTTGTGCTTGACGTGTCCGAGCTCAAAGGGCTTGAGGCGCGATTGACGTTGCCGGCCTGAATACAGCTGTATCCCTTGGAACGATGCAGGGCATCGCCGTTAACGGGCGGTCTGACGCTTCTATGACTTCAGTCCCGGGTAGGGCGCTGGGCGCCGGGACAGGGGGTTATCCTTGTCCCGGCGCCCAGCGGGCTGACGATCGCTCACTCCGCGGGCGGGCCGTCTTCGAAGGCGGACCCATAAAGGTGCCCGCCGCAAAGCACCCAACTGTGGCGTGAGGCATAAGTTGATAAGCGCCCAGGCCTATCTAACTGATTTTATTGACGATTCTGCGCGCCCTCCAGCATAATCAGGCATAACTTGCTCATTCCACGCGGATAAGTTGTTCGAGTGACGAGAAGGCATTTATGGTCGCCCGCGCCCGCAGAGTGGCTTGATCGCGACATAGCAAAGGCCCCCGTGGTTTCATCCGCGAGGACCTATAGTGCGTTCTATCGGTCTTGATATGTTAGATGCGTCGAAGATCTGATCGTCGATAGAACGCCGCTCCAACGACCTCCCGTTCGATCGACGGCTCGAGACCGAGCGCCGTCAGGCGCCTTTTGATCTCGCGGAAATGAATGCCAGTCGTTTCCATCTCTTCGAACAGGGTCGCGTATTCGCTCCGGAATTGATCGAACGATGTCTGGCTGACCACCGTCACCGGGCAGCGGTTCAGGGGACTGACGATCACCTCGGCCTTCAGGTACCCGCACTCCATGAGGTTCCGCACGACCTTCGTAGTCGTGCGCATCGTCGTTTCGATGGTTCTGGCGGTCAGCCATCCCTCCATCGACCCGCGCATGAGGGAGCGGATTTCGGATACGCGGACGAGAAGGGCTGCAAAGCTTCGTTCGCCGGTCCGTCGGCCGACCCAAGCGAGCTTCCGGTCGAGCACCAGACGGACGATCTCGATCGTGCTGCAGCAGACCCGCTTCACAGCCTTCTGGATGTCGGCCATGTCGGCGTCGGCTTCGCCGACCGGAACGGCATCGGCGAACAGGCGGTCGAGAAATGCATCTAGGTCGCGGCGCCTGAAGAGGTGGTCGAGATCCGGCCGTTTCGGAAACATCGGCTCGATGATGCTGGCATCCACCAGAAGTTTCGTCTGGACGCGACCGGCGCCGATGTACGGCTCGACCTCGGTCATGAAGAGACCGTCGACGGCGTCCGCTAGCGTCGTGACGGCCGCGGCAGCGTCGAAGGTCGCGTTGCCGTAGGGCAGTTCCATCTGCTCCGTCGACAGGACGCCGGCGGCGTGAAGAATTTTGCTCAGGCGCTTGGGATGGACCTGCATCTCCAGCGACGCCGAGCGGACGGAGTGCAGCACGCGCCGCTCGACCGGCCTCCCGAGGATGGTCTCGCCGGGACCAAACGGCATTCGCTGGATCATGAAGTCGACGACGAGGTCCCGGACGACGTCGAAGTCCTTGTGAGGCGCTCCGAACGCCAGGAACTTGAACCAACGTCCGAGCACCGCCTGGGGGCCTTCGGTCGCGCTGCGGGAGTATGGATAGGTCTGGATGAGCCCATCCATGAATGCCTGGATGCCGGCCACGCCGAGGCTCGCGATGCCGAATCCGCTTTCCCCGGCATCCACCCACTCCGCCTGCGTGAGCGTGTTCGCGCGAACCTCCCGTCCGTAGCGGTCGACCATTCCGATGGACTCGCAGATCGCCATGCCGACATGCAGCGGCAATCCATCGAGCCACGGCGAAAATCCGATCCTTCCCGCGAGCCGGTCGAGTGCGTACGTCTCCAGGCCCGAAGCCGGCCTACGGGGAGCTTGCTCCGCCAGATCTTCGAGATCCGGCAGCAACGGCTTCAGGAGATACGCGAAATCATGAGCCTTCGACGGGCATGTCGGCCGCTCGATTTCGACGAAGCCCATGCCGTGATCGGGGCAGGTGCGGATGGACGCGATCGACCAGATCGCGCGCCCGTGGGCCACGGTCTCCGGCCTCGACGACTTGGAACAGTCGTCGAGCAGACAGGCCGGGCAGAAGCGCAAGGCGGTTCTGAGAAGGCTCTGGCCCGGGAAGGGTTCGCCTTTGAACACATGTCCTTCGCCCACGCGGCGGAACGCTTCGGAGGCGAGCTTCGCCGGATCGGCGCCGGAGAGATCGGCGAGCGTGGCCAGTGTCTCCGGACGCCCCTTGACGAGGTCGCCGAAGGAGAGCCCCATGTCGGCGCAGAAGTAGCGCGCGCTGGGTTCGCACGACAGATGGAGCTGCGCCAGCCGCGAGACGAAGGAGGTCGGAGTCTCCCCCGCGACATGGGCCAGCGTGGGACGGAGGCGCGTTGCGGTCGGCATCACTTCCCGCTCCCCTTTCGGCTGACCTTGCCCGTCGTGCCACGACCGGTCGGGTCCTCCATCCGCCCTCGGTCGAGGATCTGCGTCGGATCGGTCTCGATCCAATTGTCCACGACGAACGGATTGCGCGACTGCGGGCAGGAAACCCGATCGCGATAGGCCCTCTCGAAATGCGATCGCCGGAGTTCGACGTCTCCGGCCCGGAGCGCGTCGTCGATGGCCTCCCAGATCAGCTCGACCGCAATTCCGGTCGCGTGGTTGGCGGCATGGATCAGGCGCGGAGCGACATCGTCGGCGACGCTTTCCCGAACCTTGAGGGGCGTCAGCCTGACCAGATCCTCCAACGTGCACGAGATCGGAAGGATGTGCGAAGGAATCTGCAGGCGCTCGAATTCCACGAACCGGCATCTCCGCCGGACCTGGCCATCCGCCCGTAGGAAGTCGGCGAGATCGGGTGTCCCCGACAGGACGAGGAGGAGCGGATTCTCCCTTCGTTGGACGAGAGACTTTATAGTGTTCAGGGTCCGGATCTGCTGGTCTCTGTTGGACGACTGCGGGAGATGTTGCATCTCGTCGATATGCAGGACCCGCTTACCGCCCTCGTCGAGCCTCCGCCGGACATCCTCCCAGATGAGATGCTCCTTTTTGTCCCGCTGGATCGGGTAGCCCAGTTCGGGCAGCAGCGTGCGTCCGAGCTGCATGAGCGTACAGGGACTCGGGGCGGTCACCGAGACGATCGTATCTCCCAGGGCATTGTGGTAGCTCCGGAAGATCCTCTGCAAGGCCCGTGATTTGCCAGCACCGGTCTCGCCGGTCACGACTAGGATGACGCCTTCGGGATGTTCGTACGTGTGGTCGAAGTCCTCGCCCTCCCAGTCCCCGTCGTTCCAGTCTGCCGCCCATTCGTCGTCTTCATCCTCGACCGGGACGTCGGTGTAACCTCCGGCTTCCCCGCCCCGTGCGGCAGCGGCCCCAACGGGCCCGACGGCCTGGTCCGGACGGCCGGGATCGTCCATCTCGCGCGGAAGCAATCCCAGCTTCTCGAGCAGATCCCCGAATCTCTCGGACAGTCGATCGAAGACCGGGTTGGGACAGTAGAAACTCCTCAGCCTGCCCATGATCCGGCCGAGCAGGGACCCGGAGATCCGCTTGGGCGTCGACGCCACAGGTCGGAATTCGCGTTGCTTGCTCATCCTACTTCTCCTTCGTCCAGGGGTTTCGCCGCCGACCGGAACCGGGCGGTACGGCCGGATCGGACGGGCCGGGGGGATCGGCGTCCGGATCCGGGCGGGGCGATGGATCCGTCCGCACCTTCGGTGCGCTCGGCGCATCCGGCACGGAGGGGTCGGGGACGCCAGCCTCCCTTTCAGCAGCAGCGCTGGAGGCCGACGTCGCCACCGGATCCGCGGGCATCGGCCCCTTCGCAATCGACCCGCCGACCGGAAAGCTGCGGCCGAACGCGGCCCCGAAGCTGGATGGAAGGGTGGGCTGGCCGGAACGGACCGGCGGATCGCCGTCGACCGGCTCCGCGTCTCCGAACATTTCTTCGTCGGACGGGATCGAGAAGCCGATTCCCAACTCCCGCTCGCAGTTGGCGATCTCCTCGTCGGTGGGTTCGCCGGGACCGATTTCCGCCACGCCTGCGGCCCGCGAATGCGTGCGCTCGATGGCTTCGATCGCCTGAAGCACGATCGGCATCCTGATGTCGGCGACTTCGCCGTACATCCGCCGCAGATCGGATGCCGCCAGCAGCCAGTCGCGAAGCTTCCTGCCCTGCATGAACCTCGTCCGACAGGGCAGCGAGATCCACTTCACGCTCTTGGGGTCGAGCCGGACTGATATGCCGCCGATGTTTTCCGGGTCGATCCGAACGTCGACCACCGCATCGCCCTTTGCGCGGCACCAGGCCTGCAATTCCTCGCTGTTGTAGTAGAGGCCGGCGATCCGGATGCCGGGACGGCCGGTCCGGCGGAGAACGTCCATGCCGAAGGACTCGCGCATGCGACGCTGGTCCGGGCAGGGTCGTGGCTTCTTCAGCCTGGTCAGGCGAAGCCATGCATCGCGCGGCGTCTCACGTCCGAGACCGTCGTGTTGCATGTTGTGGTATACATCGACGCACCACCTGACGAGCAGGTCGGCGAATTGATCTATCGTAAGAACGGCACGGAGCTGCGCTGGATAATCGCCAAGTTCCTGTATGCTCCCGCCGGTATTTCCCTCGAAACGCTTGAGAAGATTTTCCTTGATCGTCCTGAAGAACCGCTCGATGAATGGCCTCAGCTGAGGCTGGGCCGCGGGCGGATTGATGACGTCCGCCAGAACGGAAATGGCTCGCGCCGCAAAGAACGCGTTGACGAACGCCACTCCCATGTCTGTGGCGAGGCTGTCGAGAGACCCGCACATATCCCACAGGCTCAACGCCCCGGCTGCACGTCCGATGTGGCTCTTGTCGTAAAAGCACATCCGCAGTGTTTCGACCGCAGTTTTGGCATTCTCCGATCTTGAGAGTTTCATGCCGAGGACGCAGCGAGATGCCACGTCCATCGCCACGCATAGGTACCAGCGACTCCTGTCGATTTGACTTCGCAGATGTTGAGGCAAGTTCTCCCAAATTGCAGCTTCGACGAGCAATACTTGAAGGTCGATCTGGTAGAAGTCCATCTCGACCCGCTCGAGGGCCCAGGAGACGTCCGGTCCGATACCCAGGTTGCGCCATTTCCGGCCTGCCCGCTCGCGACCCAGACGCGCGATGTCGACCTCGAACTGGTTGAGCTTCGCGATTTCGAGGCAGAACCTTGAATAGGAAGGTGTCGAGTCGATAGCTCGCCCTTCGTCCTCGAACTGCCTGCTCAGCCGCGCGAAAACCCCCCTGAATCGCTGGTAGAGATTGAGTCTGGTCAGCTTTCTGTAGCTCGCAAACTTGCGAGCGTACTGCTCGAGCAGATAGCGCGTTTCCGGAGAAAATCTGTCACGCCGATTTCCGGATCTGAATCGGCCGTCTCGCAGGCAACTTAAATCGAATTCGGCAGCTTCAAGATGTTCCACATAACGCCGAAGCGTTGCAGGACTTGGGGGGACACCGCGGTTCTTCCTCGATCCTCGGTTCGCCCTTCTCTTGACGTCTTCATCGACATCCCAGGATACGAAAGCCCGGCTGACGCCAAATTTGTTTGAGATCTCCACTACAGCTGCGGCATACCCCTTCGAGGTCCTGTCTACAGCTCCGGCTCTCAGGAGGCCGTAAAACTCGCGTATCCAGCGGATCTTGTCAGTGACGTCGTTCTGATCCGCCTTCGGCAAGTGGCGCAAAAAAAATCCCTGGTCGGCCATACGCGACGTCACGCATTCGGGACGGAACCAATCGATTTCATGCTTGAAGTCGACGCCCTTCCTTTCGATTTCGAAATCATAGTGCGTGATGAAGATCTCGCTCGATCTATCGAAGACCGGAGCCAGCCAGTGTCCGTCGCGGCTGGATCGCACGGGCCGCCAGTACTCGCTGAAGATAAACAACCGGTCGTCCGGGCGTAGCGCTACAGCTGCGCCAAGGGGATTGGGCAGGGCCATCAGTAGGCCTTCCGAATGGGGAAGACTTCGGCAGCGGCGACGCGGCTCCGGTGCGTGATGCGGCCCTCGTCCTGGACGAGGAGAAGGCCGCGGTCGATCAGGCTGAGAACGGCAACGAACCCGCTGGCGATTTCCGCGCCGGCGGTCTCGATCAGGCGCCGGATGCGGACGATCCCATCGGCGCCTCGTGCAGCCGCGAGAATATCATTCTCGATATCCCACGCGGGATAACGGCGCGAGCTGCGGAGAAGTTGGGCATTGTAGACCGCGTCCGGACAGAGATCCTCGTCCGTCAGCAGAATGACTTCGTCGGCTCGGTCTGCCGAAACCTGGGCGGCGATATGATTGAATTTCGGCTCGAGGTTGTACTTCCTGACCTTGACCGCAGGCTTGATCTCGACGAGACGCCTCCGTGAGACCGTCTGAAGATAGAAATCGAATCTGTGCGTGCGCCGGAAGCCGTCGAAGTCGATATATTCTACGACGTCCGGCTGCTCGACGAGATGCAATGGCTTCAGCAGGCCATCGAATACGACAGCCCACTTGTATTCGAGGCTGCTTTCGACATGCATCATACGGAACCGGTTGCCGGCGGAGACCGCCAACGATGCGCGCGCAGATCCGCGCGAACTCGCGGAGGGGCGCCGGGTCCCCTCGCTGGCATCGGGATCATCCCAATAGGCCGGTTCAAGCACCGGATTTGGCGGCGGGAGATTAGAGAGGGCTGTCTGGATGTCCATGAGGCAGGGCGGCTCGGCAAAACCATCCCGTCGACCGGAAACGGAAGTCCGTCGGCCCACGGGAATGGTTGTTGAGAAGAGGCCAGCCGTCGGCACACGGGCTCGCGTTTGCTTGCGGGTTGCGCGCGTCCGTGTCAGCATTCACTTTCTTACGGTGAATTGGCCGACGGTCGGTTCGGGAGATGCGCGGTCACTGGAAGCGGCCGCGCATATCATTTTCGAGCTACATCACTAGCTTCATTTTAAGCTCTCCGACGCAGTTGGCATTGAGGCTGCAAACCTCAAGCTCCGGAGCTCAATTCTATTCAAATCGCTCAGTAGGCTTTATGGGTATCGTCGGATTGGTATCGGTGGCGCGAGCTGCCTACATGCTGTCTTGACCCGCTTAGAAATCACAGCACGTAGACGAGGTGCTGCTTTCATACGGGCCTTCAAGTATGCGCACGGCGTGCGTCATAAGTTGGCGCTGAAATGCTTGGAGATTGGAATGCTGTGAGTGCATGCTGCTTGCCTCCCCTGGGTATCAGGCAGCACGCATGGCTCAGCATAATCCGCTTGCGGCTGAAGCCGGGCGTAGGCATTATGCCGCCGTGATTGCTGCGCGATTCCTCTGGAATCGTCAGTGTCGCTGATAGGCCGTCCGGTTAGCTGCCAGGCATGGCGGACGGCTTAGTGATTGGGCGCTCAGGACCTCCTGAGCGCCTTTCTCATTTGTGCCATAGCTGCATTGTCCGTCCTCTGGTTCGCTGTTGCTCGAGTGCTGCTGAACGCTCGTCAAAGGCGGCGAGCTGGTATCGGCGCTCTAGCGATTCGCTCATGCATTGCAGGAAGGAACGGCGAACGCAAGCCTCCCTTCAAGCAACAGATGCGATCTTCAGCCACCTCGATAAGCAGAACTGCCAGTCCGAAGCTCCACCCCGAGCAGAGGCGCTAGGATTGGCCGGATATCGGTACGAATCAGCAACGAATGTGCTGGTATTATGTTGGTGAATACATATCGATCAAATCTAGTCAAGCTTTAAATCGGCGAAATGCGCAGAATTTTCATCGAAGGAATCGTTTATGCTTGTAGATTCGCATTTATGTGCAATCAAAGGAGCGGGGCTCCCCTTTTTGCCTATCCATTCCTTCGTCGCAGGAACATCGGGACTCATTTAGAAGGGCAAGCCATTCCTTCGAAGTTCAGAAAGATTTGGATAGCGCGTCGTAAATTTGCAACGTAATCGCGCTTCTGGGTGAGGATCTCGCACAGAGATCATTGTAGCTAGTAGGCTTGGGTCGCTATGCGGTGAGTGGCCCCCGACCTGCTCTTTTCGAAAATCAAAGGGCACACGCTTTTCGTGACAGCTCAGTGAGACAGCGCGCCGATCACGTCTGCGCTTCGATCGCCAACGCACTGGCTAGGCGATCCTGCTGTCGAGTCGATTCGCCGAAACGACGTCGTACAATGGTCTCCGGCGATAGCGCTTCCCCAGGCTCTAGGACGGCCTGACCGGCGCAGACAAGTGCCAGGACTGCTGCTGCTGGCTCGAAATTTGAGCTTCGCACGCAGTTAGCGAGTTCGCCGAGCGTCAACCCCGCTTCGGCCTCAGTCAGACGCTCCAAAATTCTAAGCCGGTCTCCGACAGGGATCACGAGCTTGCGAGCTGCCCAAACTGCCCGAGCGGTGGAGCACCGCGGTTCGGACAGAATGTAGGATCTGGTGATCAAAACGTGGTCAGGAAAGGTTCTTCTTGAGGACTCTTCAAGGCGACTGGGGGTGGCCATGATCAATCGCCGCTGGGCTCCGGCAAATACAAAAAAACTGAAGATGCGCTCGTTACGGTACAGCGGATCGCCTGGTTCTATTGCTGAAATTGAACTTTCAAGAGTCGCTTGAATGAGAATGTCTCGGTGCCATCGTCGAGGATAATCAATCGGCACTGCTGTTTTGAACGATCGAAAGCCAGGTCTCACTCTCTGCCCAGGATCTTCGCTGGTCGAGGTAAGCCTCATCGAATGCTGATCGGACATGGAGCCGCCGTGGCCTTCGAATGTGTTGGGTGCAGCAGACCCGGAAGGCGGCGGTTCTGCTGATTACGGTCGATAGCTGTTTTTCAGCATTTCAGCCTTTGTGCGCTAAGGTCGTATTCGTGGACCTTGGTAATGAATTAGCCTCGATAGCCCGCACTTCATTGCGCGAAAGCATGGAGGCAAATTTTGCCTTCTACAAGTCCAAAATGTTGTTTGGGATTGTGGGGATATTGTTGATGGGCGAGCCGATGGGGCGGCCTATTTTGCTGAATTGTAATATTTTTGGTGATCCGCCTGCGGCCACGGAGGCCTACCGTGGGACCCGCACGCTCTACGTTTGACCCGGATGCAAAGGGTCAGAAGCGGCGGTTCGGCTCCTGCCGCATCAAGGTCGGCTCATGGCACGAGCCGAACAAGCGACGTGCGAACTACTGACCCATAGCGGCCCGTTCACACAACGGCCTTTATCGTCCGCTTCGACGCAGGAAGCGGACCTCGCAGAAGTCGTAGCAGTCCTCACGGGCCCGCTAGTCGGGCGGATGCAGCGCGTGCAGTGAACCCTGCGATCAAGATCACCGACATCACTGCCTTGCTGCCGCTGACCGTGCCTACTGACAGCCGAAGTGATAGCCGAGCCAGTGTTCTGACTTCGAACACCAAAGTTCCGCACTGCGGCAACTCAGAGTAAATAAGGGCCGCCATCGCTAAGGCGGCCCTTATTCGTTGCTACCGGCTCAAATCACCCCCGTGGTGGCTCTGCCCGGCCACTTCGGGGACGACGGTAGCAAGGCGGCACCGGTGAGCCGCGATGGCCTTCCGGGCGAAGCCGAAAAAGGGCGACAAGGAAGTGGGCGCAGCTGGTGACTTCATATTAGAATTACCTAAATAAGGTAATTCTGACATACTGGAACATCGAACGATGGACGCCGTCACGCCGACCGACCTGATGCGGCTCCAGGACAAGGCCGCCGACGCGGCCCGCCTGCTCCGCCTCCTCGCCAACGAGAAGCGGTTGCTCATCCTGTGCCTGCTGGTCGCCCGCGGCGAGATGGACGTGACCAGCCTCGCCGGGGAGGTCGAGCTCAGCCAATCGGCCCTGTCGCAACACCTCGCGAAGCTGCGCGAGGACGGGTTGGTCGCCTTCCGGCGCGAGAGCCAGACCATCCACTACCGGCTGGAGGACCCCAGGGCCGCGCGGGTGCTGGCGACCCTCAAGGACATCTTCTGCCCCGATCTTGGCTGACGGGTCTCAGCCCGCGGCGATCTCAGCCTCAAGCCCCGGGCGATCCGTCCGGTTGCGCAGGCGAAGGCTGAGGCCACTTCGGCGGGACGCCATCTCGGCGATGGCGAGGCCGAGGCCGCTACCCGTCGCGCTCTTGTGGCGCCCTCGGAAGAACCGTGTCGTGACATGGGGCAACTCGTCCTCCGGAATGCCCGGTCCCTCGTCGCGAACGACGATGCCCCCACTATCCGGCCGCGCGCCCCAAGCCACCGTGCCGGTCTCCATGTGCTGCACGGCGTTCTCGTGCAAATTCCGGACGGCGAGGCGCAAGCCCTCCGGGTCAGCCCGCAGGATATAGCCGCGCAAGCCCGGGTCGATCTGGGTCCGGACACCGGGGGGCGTCCGCATCCCCTCCACGGTCTCCGTCACCAACGCGCCCACGTCGACCTCCGCCAGGGGGGGCGCCTCCCCCGCGGCGTCGAGCCGGGCGGCGTCGAGTAACTGGCGGACGAGGCGCGTGGTCCGGTCGACGGCCGCCAGGATCTGGCGCAGCGCCGCCTTCGCCACGTCCGGATCGGTGGCGGCCATGGCGACCTGGGCCTGGACCTTGAGGCCGGCGAGCGGTGTTCGCAGCTCGTGCGCGGCGAAGGCCGTCACCTCCCGTTCGTGCCGGCGTGCCGATTCGACCTTGAGGAACAGCCCGTTCAAGGCGTCTGCCAGGGGACGCACCTCCGTCGGCGTCCGATTTGCGTCGATCGCACTCATGTCGTCGGCGCCGCGACCGGCGAGGTCCCGCGCCATCAGCCTCAAGGGACGCAAGCCCCGCCCGAGGCTCGCCCAGATCAGCATACCGAGCAGCGGCACCATCAGGATGGCGGGCGTGACCAGGCCCATGATGAGGTCGGTGACGAGGCGCTCACGGAGGCCAAGACGATCACCCACCATGACCCGCACGCCCCTCTCGGCATCCTCCACGGTGAACACCCGCCAGATCTCGCCATCGACCTCGCGCTGCGAGAAGCCGGCCGGCGCGTCGGTCAGGCGGCGCTCCGGGGCCCCGGTCGACCGCGCGACCATGCGTCCGTCGAGCGACCAGATCTGGCAGGAAAGCTGCCGCTCGTAGGCCGTCGGGGCCGGGAAGGTTCGGGGCGCCCCGTTCGGGTCCGTGCCGCCGACCGCGCCCACCAGGGAGCTGACCATGCGCGCCGCTTCCTGCAGGCGGTTGTCGAGTACCTGCTCCACCTCGCGCTTCGAGCCGAGGTAGATCCAGGAGACCGCGCTGAGCCAGATCAGGCCGGTGGCTAGGACGAGGATGGCGAAAAGCCTGACGCGGAGCGACCTCATGCGGGTGCCCTCATCCGGTATCCAAGACCTCGGACTGTCTCGATGGCGTGCTTGCCGATCTTGGCGCGCAGGTTGTGCACGTGGACCTCGACCGCGTTGCTCTCGACCTCCTCCTGCCAGCCGTAGAGCCGCTCCTCCAGCTCGGCCTTCGAGCGAAGCACGTCGGGGCGCTCCATCAACGCCGCCAGAACCATGACCTCGCGCCGGGAGACGGCGACCGGCACACCATCGACGGTGACGGCGAGGCTGCCGGGATCGAGCCGGATGGCGCCGTGCTCCAGGATCGCCGCGGCCCGCCCCGAGGCCCTCCGGACGACGGCGCGGATGCGGGCCGAGAGCTCGTCGAGGTCGAAGGGCTTGCCGAGGTAGTCGTCGGCGCCACCGTCGAGCCCGGCGATCCGGTCGGCGACCGCGTCACGAGCCGTCAGCAGGACGACCGGCGTCCGGTCGTTCCGGCGGCGAAGCCCCCGCAGCACGTCGAGGCCGGAGCCGTCGGGCAGCATCAGGTCGAGCACGATGGCCGAGAACGCGCTCGTGGCCAGCGCCGCCTCGGCGTCGGCGCGAGTCGCGACGCAATCGACCGTCGCCCCGCCCAGGCCCAAGCCAGCCCGGAGCCCGTCCGACAGGATGGTGTCGTCCTCGACGACGAGGATGCGCATGCGTGTCTCCCTTCACGGCCCCATCCTCCGGGCCCCGCTTAAGCCTGGCTTAAGCTGCGTTTCCGACCCGCCGCGGGTCGATCCGATCCCGGACCCCGCCCATGCCGAACGTGTTCACCCACCTCATCCTCGCCGCCCTGCTCTGGACCGGCTCCTCGCTGTGGTCGCCGGGGCAGTGCCGCGAGCCCGGTGCGCGGCCGACGCCCTTCACCGTCGATGCGGCCCGTGACGCTGACCTCTCGCTGCGCCTGCGATGGACCATCGCCCCCGGGACCTACCTCTACCGTGACAAGATCGCCGCCACCGACGGAAGCGGCAGGGAGCTTCCCGTCAGCACCCAGCCCGGTGAGACCAAGGACGACCCCAACACCGGGCCGACGGAAGTCTATCACGGCGCGACGGAGGCCATCGTGCCGGGCGCGGCCCTCGCGGGCGTGCGCGAGGTGCGCGTCACCTATCAGGGCTGTGCCGAGAAGGGCATCTGCTACCCGCCGATCAACAAGGTCATCCAGGTCCCTGCGCCAGGTCCGCAGGCGACCGCCGCGACGCCGGTAACGGACGCGCAGCCCGAGCCCGAGAGGGGCCTGCTCTCGGGCCATCTCGCGGGCGTCCTGGCGACCTTCCTCGGGCTCGGCCTGCTCCTGGCCTTCACCCCGTGCGTGCTCCCGATGGTCCCGGTGCTGGCGGGCATGCTGGCCCGGTCCGGGGAGCGGCTCTCGGCCGGACGAGGTTTCGTACTCTCCGGCACCTACGTGCTCGCGATGGCGCTGGCCTACGGAACGCTCGGCGTGGCGGCGGCATGGTCCGGGCGCAACCTCCAGGTCGCGCTCCAGACTCCCGTTGCGCTCGGGCTCCTCGCCGCGGCCTTCGTCGCCCTGGCGCTGTCGATGTTCGGGGCCTTCGACCTGGCGCTGCCGTCCGGCGTCTCCGGCCGGCTGTCACGCCTGAGCGGGCGTAGGTTCGGCGCGCTCGGCGCCGCCGCCGTCATGGGCTTCACCTCCGCCCTGATCGTCGGGCCCTGCGTAACGCCACCGCTCGCCGCCGCCCTGCTCTACGTCGCCCAGACCGGCGACGTGGCGCGCGGCGCCGCCGCCCTGTTCACGCTCGGCCTCGGCATGGGCCTGCCGCTGATTGCGTTCGGGACGTTCGGGGCGGGTATCCTGCCGAAGTCAGGCCCATGGCTCGTCGCCGCCAAGCAGACCTTCGGCGTAGTCTTCCTCGCATTGGCCATCACCATGGTCTCCCGCCTCGTGCCGTCCGAGGTCACCCTCGTTCTCTGGGGCGTGCTGGTGATCGGCGTCGGCGTGTTCGTCGGGGCGTTCGACGTCGTCAGGGCGGGTGCCGCGGGCCGACTAAGCAAGGTCGCCGGTATCGTTGCCGTGACCTACGGCTGCGCCCTCGTCATCGGCGCCGCGGGCGGCGGGACCGACCCGCTCCGGCCGCTCGCAGGCTTCGGCCAGTCGCGAGCGGTTCACGTCGATGAGAGCCGGTCTGTCTCCTCCGTCCCGGCTTTCGAGGCCACCCTCGCGGCGGCCCGTGCCGCGGGCAAGCCAGTGCTCGTCGAGTTCGCTGCCGACTGGTGCAGCGTCTGCAAGACCAACGAACGGACGGTCCTGGCTGACCCCGGCATCCGGGCGAGGCTGAGGGCCGTCTCGGTCATCCGCGCCGACGTCACCCGCGACGACGCCGCCGCCCGCGCCCTGATGCGGCGCTTCGAGGTCGTCGGACCGCCGACCCTCATCCTGATGCGACCCGACGGCGCCGAGGTCCGCGAGGCCCGCACCGAAGGCGAACTCACGGTCGATGACCTGACGCGCCGTCTCGCCTTCGTCGGCGCCTGAGCCCCCCTTTTCGAAAAACCAAGTTTCACGGAGACCACCATGGACCGCAGGACCCTGCTCGCCCTTCTGCCCGCCGTCGCGCTCGCTCCCGCCCTGCTCTCGCTGGCGCCACCGACCGAGGAAGCTTTCGCCCAAGGCGTCGACCCGAACGCCATCCTCAACGACCCCGAGGTGCCGGTCTCGGGCAACCCGAAGGGCGACCTGACCATCGTCGCCTTCCTCGATTACAACTGCCCCTTCTGCAAGAAGGCCGAGCCCGACCTCACCCGTCTGGTGAAGGCGGACGGGCGCATCCGCCTTGTCCACAAGGACTGGCCGATCCTCGGCGACGCCTCCGTCTACGGCGCCCAACTCGCCCTCGCGGCGAAGTACCAGGGCCGCTACGACGAAGTGCACCGCGCGCTCATGGCGATTCCGGGTCGCAAGATTCCCAAGGAGCGGATGCTGGAGGCGGTGGCTGCCTCGGGCGTCGACGTCGCCCGCCTGGAAGAGGACCGGAAGGCGCACCAGGCCGAGATCGCGGCCCTGCTCCAGCGCAACCTCGACCAGGCCGACGCCCTGGGCCTCCAGGGAACGCCGGTCTTCCTGATCGGCCAGCTCAAGGTCGCGGCGGCGCTCGATTACGACGGCTTCAAGCAGGCGGTGGTGCAGGCCCGAGCGCGGGGTCGCTCGTGATGCCGCGGCCCCTCCGCCTTACGACGTTGATCGCGCTCGCCTTGGCGCTCGGCGCCTGCTCGACCTCGCAGGGGGCTCCGGCCCCCGTCGCGGAAGCCCGGCCGCAGATCGCCCCGGAGGTCTTGCGCCGGTACGCCGCCGTCACGGATGAACCCTTCCCGGTCGAGGCGGTCGACCCGCGTGACCTCAAGGCGCGCAACGTCCGCCAGTTGGTCGACTACCCGTCGAAGGAGCCGCCCGGCACCCTCGTCGTCGATCCATACAAGCGCTTTCTCTACCTCGTCATGGAGGGCGGCAAGGCGATGCGCTACGCGGTCGGGGTGGGCAAGGCCGGCTTCGAGTTCACCGGCGAGGCGACCGTCGCCCGCAAGGCTTCCTGGCCGCGATGGACGCCGACCCCCGACATGCTCCGGCGTGATCCGAAGCGGAACGGACGCTGGGCCGGCGGCATGCCGGGCGGCGACAGGAACCCGCTCGGGGCCCGGGCGCTCTACCTGTTCAAGGACGGCAAGGACACGCTGTACCGCATCCACGGCACGACGGAGCCCTGGAGCATTGGCGAGGCGGTGTCCTCGGGATGCATCCGCATGCTGAACCAGGACGTGATCGACCTGCACCGGCGCGTCCCCACCGGCACGAAGGTGGTGGTGCTCGGGTCCCGGGGCACCGTCCACGCCGCACGGCCAAAAGCGCCGGAGACGACGGGCAGCCTCGGGAACGGCGCATCCGCCGGACCGACGCCGGACGACGGCCTCGATCATGCGGGGCTCGACGACCTTTTGCGCAACGCGTCGGAAGCACCCGAGCCTCCGGCCAACGACAGGGAGGCGGACGATGACGGTCTTTAGGAGCCTGATGATCGCGGTCGTTCTTGCGACCCTGGGCTTAAGGGCGGCCCATGCCGGCTCGGAGGCGCCGGCCGGGTACTACGCCGACCAGAAGGTGGTCTACCACAATGACGGCGGCCTCGACGGAGCCGCCTACTTCAAGCGCCTTCTCGGCAACCTGCGCAATCACGTCGAGGCGGTGGGCAAGGCCCATGTCGAGATCCGCGTGGTGAGCCACGGCGACGGGGTCGCGCTCTTCCAGTCGGCCGTGAACGACAAGGAGGTCGCCGCCCGTATCGATGCCCTCAAGGGGATAGGAGTCCGGTTCCTCATCTGCGCCAACACTTTGCGCGAACGGAAGATCGACCGTGGCACGCTCTACGGCGTCACCGAGGACGACGTCGTGCCGAGCGGTGTCGCCGAACTGGCGCGGCTGCAGGGCATGGGGTTCGCCTACATCCATCCGTGAGTTGGTCGAACGGGGGAAGACGATCCTCTCGTCGGCATCGACGCCACGCCATCGATGGCGTCTGCCCAAAGGCGAAGGCGTCCGTGCGCCATCGCACCCCCTCAGCGCATCCCAATCCAGGCCATCGGTATCACGCTTGCCATTACATTAGTTGATGCTAAATAAGAGTTATCTAATGTGATGGTTCGGCAGGGGAGGACGTCCCTTGCAGCCAGCCGGGCATCCCCCGGACCACCGCCTGGGAGCGACCACCATGGATGGCTTCACGCCTGTCAGCGCCCTCGCCGGCGGTGCCTTGATCGGCACCTCCGCGGCCCTGTTCCTGCTCCTCAACGGACGGATCGCCGGCATCAGCGGCATCCTCGGCGGCCTCCTAATCCCGCCGTCTCGCGAGACCGGCTGGCGCGCCGCCTTCGTGGCAGGACTCGTCCTGGCGCCGTTCGCCTACGCCGGCCTGGATGGCAGCCTGCCGCCGGTGACGGTGGTTGCTTCGTTCCCGCTGCTCGCCGTCGCCGGCCTGCTAGTCGGGTTCGGATCGCGCCTCGGTGCCGGCTGCACGAGCGGCCACGGGGTCTGCGGCATCGGCCGCGGCTCGCCCCGCTCCGTGGTCGCCACCGGCACCTTCATGGCCGTCGCCATCCTGACCGTCCTCGTCGTGCGCCATCTCGTCGGAGCCTAAGCCATGGCTAAGACCGCCTCCGCCTTCGCCGTCGGCCTCCTGTTCGGCCTCGGCCTCCTCGTCTCCGGCATGGCCGATCCGGCCAAGATCCTCGCCTTTCTCGACGTGACCGGGCGCTGGGACCCGAGCCTCGCCTTCGTGATGGCTGGCGCCGTCGCGGTCTCGACGACGGGCTATCTCGTGGCGCGGCGCCGTGGGCGGCCGTTGCTCGCCTCCCGGCTTGAGATCCCGAACCGGCGCGACCTCGACCCGCGCCTGATCTCCGGCGCCGCGGTGTTCGGTATCGGCTGGGGCCTCGCCGGCTTGTGCCCGGGGCCCGCGCTCACCCTGCTGACGGTCGCACCTGCTCAAGCGGTGACCTTCGTCGTCGCCATGGTCGTCGGGATGCTGGCGTTTCGCCTTCTCCCGGCGGCAGCCCCGAAGCCGGCGGTCCAGGGAGCCGACGCATGACGCCCGGCCTGCTGACATCCGGCCTATCCGCCGGCTCGGGCGGGGTCGTCGGCGTGATCCTCGGTCTCGTCGGCGGGGGTGGCTCGATCCTGGCCGTCCCGCTCCTGACCTACGTCGTCGGCGTGTCCTCGCCACATGTGGCGATCGGCACCAGCGCCTTGGCGGTGTCGGTCAGCGCGGCCGGCAACCTCGTCCCGCAATGGCGGGCTGGGAACGTGAAGTGGCGATGCGCGGCGGCGTTCTCGGTCGCCGGCGTCCTCGGCGCGCTGGCCGGCTCGGTCGCTGCGAAGGCGGTTGACGGGCAGAGCCTCCTGGCCCTGTTCGGGGTCGTGATGCTGGTGGTCGGGAGCCTGATGCTGCGCAAGCGGCGCGGCGACGGCGACCCGGAGGTGCGCCTGACCAAGGCCAACGCCCCGGTACTCCTGCCCTGGCTGCTCGGCATCGGGTTCGCGGTCGGCCTGTTCTCCGGCTTCTTCGGCATCGGCGGGGGATTCCTCATCGTGCCGGGCCTGATGCTGGCGACGTCGATGCCGCTGCCGATGGCCATCGGCACCTCGCTGGTCGCGGTCAGCGCCTTCGGGGCGGCGACCGCGGCGAGCTACGCCGCCTCCGGCCTGATCGACTGGCCGTTGGCCGGCCTGTTCATCCTGGGCGGCGTGCTCGGGGGCCTCGTCGGATCGAGGCTCGGACAGCGGCTCGCCGGGCGCAAGCGCGCCCTCACCATCACCTTCGCCGGCCTCGTCATCCTGGTCGGCCTCTACGTCGTCGCCCGCGGGGCCCTACCGCTCCTCGGCGCCAACACCTGAACCCGAAAAAGGAGGCGTTTCATGTCGGACCAGACCATCGAAGCCCTGCGCGGGCACCCCATCGTCACCGGCTTCCATGACGAGCCGACCGGCAGCATCCAGTACGTCCTCGCCGATCCCGAGACGAAGCGTTGCGCGATCATCGACCCGGTCCTCGACTTCGATCCGAAGTCCGACGCGACCGCGACGGGGTCCGCCGACACCCTGCTCGTTCATGTCGAGCGCGAGGGCTATCAGTTGGAGTGGATCCTCGAAACCCATCCGCAGGCCGACCACTTCTCGTCTGTTGGCTACCTGCACGACAAGACCGGCGTCCCGAACGCCATCGGCGATAAGGTCGTCGATGTGCAGCGGCTCTGGGAGGAGTTCTATAACCTGTCGGACAGTTCCCAGACGGCGAGCGCTTCCGGATTCGAGACTTGAGCTCGACTCAGGTCCAGGCGTTGCCTGTTCGGTAGAGCATGTAGGCGGCGACAGCGAAGATGAGAGACGCGAAGATCCTGTCGAGCGTGCCCTTTTGCCCGGCGAGGCGGCAAGCGAGGCGCATGCCGACCCAGCCGCCAACGAGGCCGCCGGCGATGTACTCGGCCGCGACCGGCCAATCGATCATGCCTGACACGGCATAGTTGGCCGCCGTCGCGACGCCAAAGGCACCGACTGCGAAGAGCGAGGTGCCGATGGCGTTGATCATCGGCATTCCGGTGGCGAACACGAGACCCGGCACGATCAGGAAGCCCCCGCCGATACCGAAGAACCCCGACATGACGCCGACGGCCAGCGCCACCGCGGCCAACTTCGGTGTGAAGGCCGGCGGAGCGACCGCCTCGCCGGCCGCGGCGGCGCCGGAGCGATTGCGCGTGCCGGACCTGAGCATCAGCAGCCCGACGGCGATCATGACCAGGGCGAACAGGAAAAGCAGGCGCTCGCCGTCGAACGCCTTGCCCAACGTCGAGCCACCGAGGGCACCGACGACGCCGAAGGCAGCGAACACGAGCGCGTTGCCCCACCGCACATTGCCCGCCCTCCAGTGTCCGGTGAAATTCGCGAAGGCGCTGACCGCCACCGCGAGGGCGCCTGTCCCGATTGCGACGTGGGGCTGTCCTACGCCGACCACGTAGAGCAGAAGGGGGGTCGCCAGGATTGACCCACCGCCGCCGATGAGGCCGAGGCTGAACCCGACGAAGCCGCCGGACAGGAGAGCGAGCAAGGCGCTCATCGCGTGGGCCGCCCCGAACGCCTCGCCCCCTGGTCGAGCGCCGCGCTGCCGGTCCATGCGAACATGGCCGCCCCGCCGCCCCGGACATGTTCGCTCGCCTTGCCGCGGCGGGGACGGCGCCGCGGCTCTTCCGAACAAAACATCTCGTGCAGGAACTGGACGAGTTCGACCGCACGGGGCTCCGTCAGCGTGTAGAAGACGGTCTTGTGCTCGCGGCGGGTCATGACCAACCCTGCCTCCCGCAACTCCCCCAGGTGCTGGGAGAGGCTCGGCTGGCGTATGCCGAGTTCGCGTTCCATCTCGGCCACGGAGCACTCGCCTTCGAACAATCGGCATAGGAGGCGCAAGCGACCCGGGTGGGCGAACACCTTGAGGAGGTCAGACACCTCCCGGGCCATTTCCTCGGGGAGCGACGCCGCCGGGCTCATTCCCACGCAGCCCCTTCCAAGGCGTCGAGAGGAAACCTGAGATAGCGCCTGCCATTCGGCTCGGGCTCGGGCAGCCGACCGCCGCGGATGTTGACCTGCAACGCGTGCAGGATGAGCTTGGGCATCGGCAGGGTGGCATCGCGTTCGTCGCGGATGCGTACGAAATCCGACTCAGTACGGGCCGCGACGATGTGAGTGTTCCGCGCCCGCTGCTCGGCGACGGTGCTTTCCCAACGCGCTTCGCGACCACCCGGCCGATAGTCGTGGCCGGTGAAGATGCGCGTCTCCTCCGGCAGGGCGAGGATGGCCTGGATCGAGCGCCAGAGCGCGGCGGCGCTGCCGCCCGGGAAATCGGCGCGTGCCGTGCCCGAGTCCGGCATGAAAAGGGTATCGTGCACGAAGGCGGCGTCACCGATCACGTAGGTGACGGAAGCCAGGGTGTGGCCCGGCGAGAACAGAACCCGAGCCGGCACCTCGCCGATTGAGAAGGCATCGCCCTCCGCGAAGGTCCGGTCCCATTGCGAGCCGTCGGTCGGCAGGTCCACGAAGCCGTAGATCGCCTTCCAGAGTTTCTGGACCTCGACGACCCGCTCGCCGATGGCGGTCGGGGCTCCGGTTCGGTCCTTGAGGTATCGAGCGGCCGAAAAGTGGTCGGCGTGCGGGTGGGTGTCGAGGATCCACTCGACCGAGAGCCCCTCCGCCCGCACGTACTCCAAGATCTCGTCGGCGCAACGCGTCGCGGTCGCACCCGACTTCTCGTCGAAGTCCAGTACGGGATCGATGATGGCGCAGCGCCTCGTCCGCGGGCACGAGGCCACGTACTGGATACTGCCCGTTCGCCGCTCGTAGAACCCCCGGACGATGGGGCGTGGGCCGTCAGCTTCCGTCATGCTCATAGGGTTCCCGCTCGGAAGTACCAGTCGCCGACCTCGCCCTCCGTGCGGCCGGCGGCCGCGTGGAACGTCAGCGGTGGCGCGACGAGGATCGGATCGCCCGGCCGCCAAGCTTCCGGCGTGACGACGTCCTCCTCGTCTGTGAGCTGAAGCGCGGCGACGAGGCGCAGGATCTCCTCGACGTTGCGCCCCACCGTCATCGGGTAGGTGGAGGCGGCCCGGATGATCCCGTCCGGATCGATGACGAAAGTTGTCCTTACGGTCGCACTCGACACGGCGCCCGGCGGCAGCATGCCGTAGGCGCGCGCAATGGCCATGGAGGGGTCTTCCAGCATCGGGAACGGCACCCGGACACCGAAGCGCTCCTCGATGTTGTGCGCCCAAGCGAGGTGCGACGAGAGGCTGTCGACCGAGAGGCCGAGCAGGTCGCAATTCAGCGCCTGGAACCGAGGATAGGCGCGCGAGAAGGCGAGGAACTCGCTCGTGCAGACCGGCGTGAAGTCGGCCGGGTGGGAGAACAGGACCAACCAGCGCCCGCCGTACTCCTCAAGCGTCCGCTCGCCCATCGTCGTGCGCGCCCGGAAGCCAGGGGCTGGATCGCCCATCACCGGCGGGCAGACCGGCCTGCCTAGGGCATCATCGCCCAAATCAATATGTGAAATCATATATTGATGTTCCTAGCGTTCCGCCGGCACAGCACCAGCTATTCTGGGGATTGCACCCCTGTCAATATCCCTTATGCTCAGATCAGCCTAAGTCAATATGTAATTCAACATAACGAAGGAGGGTGCAATGGACGCCAAGCTCATCACGGACGACTTGGCCGTCGCGCCGCAAATCGGGCCCGACGACATCCCGGCGGTTGCGTCCGCCGGGTTCCGGTCGATCATCTGCAACCGCCCCGATGCCGAGGCCGCCGACCAAACCGCATTCCGCGAGATCGAGAGATTGGCCGGGGAGGCGGGCATCGCCGCGCGCTACCTGCCGGTCACCTCGGGCGGGATCACCGACGAGGACGTTGCGGCTTTCGAGATGGCGACGGGCGCCCTGCCGAAGCCGACGCTTGCCTACTGCCGCACCGGCACGCGCTCGGCCACGCTATGGTCGCTCGCCGAGGCGAGGCGCGGTCGCGCCGTGCCGGAGATCATGGCTGCCGCCAAGGCCGTGGGCTACGACATGAGCGGCGCGGCCGCCCGGATGGCGACGCGCAGCGGCGTCGCGACCGAAGGTACTGAGAGGCACTTCTCGGTCGTTGTCGTCGGCGGCGGCGCGGCCGGCATCGCAGCAGCCTCAAGCCTGAAGGCGCGCAAGCCCGACTTGCAGGTCGCTGTCATCGACCCAGCCGACGTCCACTACTACCAGCCCGGTTGGACGCTGGTCGGTGCCGGCGTGTTCGACCAGGACGAAACGGCCCGGACCATGGCGTCGCTGATCCCGGACGGCGTGACCTGGATCAAGGCTGGTGTGGTCGCCTTCGAGCCCGAGAGGAAGGCCGTGGTGCTGGAGGGCGGTCGGGCCATCGGCTACGACCGCCTCGTCGTCGCCCCGGGGCTGAAGCTCAACTGGGCCGGCATCGACGGCCTGGACGAGACGCTCGGCCGGAACGGGGTCACATCGAACTACCGCTTCGACCTCGCGCCCTATACCTGGGAACTGGTGCAAGGCCTCGGCAGGGGACGGGCCGTGTTCACTCAGCCGTCCATGCCGATCAAATGCGCGGGCGCTCCGCAGAAGGCGATGTATCTCTCCGCCGACCATTGGCGGCGGTCTGGTCGCTTGCCCGACATCGGGATCGATTTCTTCACGGCGACACCTGGCCTATTCGGCGTGAAGGAGTACGTCCCGCCGCTGATGGAGTACGTCCGTCGCTACGACGCGAAGCTGCACTTCAATCACAACCTCACGCGCATCGACGGCCAAGCCAAGCGCGCCTGGTTCTCTCGCACGGCCGAGGACGGGACCAAGTCGACGGTGGAGACCGAGTTCGACATGATCCACGTCGTTCCGCCTCAACAGGCCCCCGATTTCGTCAGGACGTCGCCCCTTGCGGATTCGAGCGGCTGGGTCGAGGTGGACCAGGCGAGCATGCGCCACAAACGCTTCGCCGACGTCTACGCGCTGGGCGATGCCTGCAGTGCGCCGAACGCCAAGACCGCCGCCGCGGCGCGAAAGCAGGCGCCCGTCTTGGCGCACAACCTGTTGCGCGACATGGGCTTCATCAAGGAGCCGGATGCGGTCTACGACGGGTACGGCTCATGCCCGCTGACGGTCGAGCGCGGCAAGATCCTGCTTGCCGAGTTCGGTTACGGCGGCAAACTCCTCCCGAGCTTCCCGTCCTGGCTCATCGACGGCACGAAGCCAAGCCGGGCCGCGTGGCTCCTCAAGGAACGCATGCTCCCGCCGATCTACTGGCAAGGCATGCTCAAGGGACGCGAATGGATGGCAAGGCCCAAGCTGGCGGTTTGAGCGGGCAGCGCCAGGTGGCCGACACGGGGTTCGGGGTCCGGTCCGTCCGTTGGATGCGCTCCCCGGACAACGAAGCGCCGGCAGATACTGCGCCGGAACCAGGCCTCGGATGGCCAGCGCGAGCAATGATCGGTTGTAGACGATGTGGCCGCCCGTATCCTCGCCGGTAACCGCCGTCTTCATGCGATCGTACAGGATCTCGATCGGCACGCCGCCGATCGCGGTGAACGCCTGCATGTGACAGCGCAGCAGGGTCTGCAGATCCTGGTGCAGGACGAAGCGCGCCTCGATGTGCCGGGAATGCCCGAGCACGAGCGAGAACAGCCAGACGATGCAGGCCGTGTCCGGTGCGTCCGTGAAGGTGACCACGAAGCGGGCGAAGTCGACCTGGGCCTGCTGGCCGGCCGGCGTCTCGAAGCGGACCTCGTAGGGCTTGGCCTCGGCCGGCCGGATCGCGGCCACGAACCGCTTCACCGCGGTGTAGGCGCCCGTGTAGCCGCGCTCACGCAACTCGCGGGTCAGGCGCACCGCGCTGAGATCGGGGAAGGCCGCGACGCGCTCGCGCAAATAGTCGAGGTAGGGTGCGAGCTTGCTCGGTCGTCCGGCTTGGCGGGGGCCGTAGGCCGGCGGTTCCAGGCCGCGCTCGATGTACTTGCGGACCGTCTTCGGGTCGCGCCCGGTCCGGCGAGCGATGGCGGTGACGGACAAGCCCTGTCGGTGCAGGTCCAGGATCATGAGGAGTTCTCCCAGCAGGACCATCCTCGTCGCTCCCGACCGATACGCGTCGGCGGGCATGGTGGCTGAGGATGGATAAGCCCGAGGGTGCGGGGGACGTCCCGCCTCCGCGGGCCAGGGCACCGACCAGGGAATTTTCGATGCTCACAATCAGGGAGTATTCAACGCCCGCTGACACTCGTCGTTGGGCTACCAGCCGCCCGCACCAGAGGTCGTCATCTGGCCGGCAGGGCCGAGCGGCTCAGCGCCGTCCGCTCGCCCCGCCATCGTCACACGACCTGACGTCCCCCCATCGCTTTGGTCCGGCGTGAGTGCGAGTTTTCCGGTTTCGTGAGCCCCTGAGGGGAGGAGCAGAGCCGTGAAGAAGAGCAGGTTCACCGAAGAGCAGATCGCCTTCGCGCTGAAGCAGGCCGAGACCGGGACACCGGTCGCGGAGGTGCTGCGCCGGATGGGCATCTCCGAGCAGACGTTTTACCGCTGGAAGAAGCTCTACGGTGGCTTGGGGACGGGCGAGTTGCGGCGGCTGAAGCAGCTTGAGGACGAGAACCGCAAGCTCAAGCAACTCGTGGCCGATCTGAGCCTCGACAAGCACATCCTGCAGGACGTGCTCGCAAAAAAGCTCTGACGCCTGCTCGGCGACGCGAGCTCGTGCACCAGGTTCAGGAGGCGCACGGGGTGAGCGAGCGGCGCGGCTGCGCCGCGCTCGGCGTCGGTCGGTCGGGCGTCCGCTACCGCTCGACCAAGCCCGATCAGGCACCGCTGCGGATGCGCATCTGCGATCTGGCCAAGAGCCGGGTGCGCTACGGGTACTTCCGGATCTACATCCTGCTGCGCCGGGAAGGTTGGCGGGTGAATCACAAGAGGGTCCACCGCCTCTACAGGGATGAGGGCCTCAGCCTGCGGCTCAAGCGGCCGCGCCGGCACGTCAGCGCGGCACACCGTGAGCGTCAGCCTGCTGCGCTCCGGCCGAACGAACGCTGGTCGATGGACTTCGTCTCCGACGCGCTGTTCGACGGCCGCCGGCTGCGGGCCCTGACGGTCGTCGATGCATTCACGCGCGAGGCTCTGGCGATCGAGGTCGACCAGGGCATCAAAGGCGAGCAGGTCGCGGCTGTCGTCGGCCGCTTGACGCTGCTGCGCGGAGCACCATGCGCGATTCAGGTCCAGGCTGTGTGAAAACGCCCTGATCTGGTAGAGTAATTTCCGATCTGGGGAGTTCGGGATGAAGCGCTTCATCGCAGGCGAGGATCGTCAGCAGATCACGCTCCTTCCCGACTGCCTGGACGACTACATCACCGCCGACAATCCGGTTCGCCTTGTCGAAGTGTTCGTCGATGAGCTCGATCTGGGCGCGCTCGGCTTCGCGGGCGCGGTACCGGAGGCCACGGGCCGTCCGGCCTACCATCCCGCGACTCTGCTGAAGATCTACGTGTACGGCTACCTCAACCGCGTTCCGTCGAGCCGCCGCCTCGAACGCGAGAGCCAGCGCAACATCGAACTGATCTGGCTGACCGGCCGGCTGATGCCCGACTTCAAGACGCTGGCCGACTTCCGCAAGGATAATGGCCCAGCCATCCAGGCCGCCTGCGCGCAGTTCGTGGTGCTGTGCCGCCGGCTGAACCTGTTCAGCAAGGCCGTCGTCGCGGTTGACGGCAGCAAGTTCAAGGCGGTCAACAACCGCGACAAGAACTTCACCGCCGCCAAGGTCGAAGCCCGGCTGGCGCAGGTCGAGGCGAGCATCGGCCGTTACCTCGCGGCGCTGGATCGGGCCGACCGCGAGCCGAGCGACATCGCCGAGGCGCGCACAACGCGGCTCAACGAGAAGATCGCGGGCCTGCGCGAGCAGATGCAGGCTCTCCAGGCGATGGGTCGGCAGGTCGAGGCCGCCCCCGACGGCCAGATCTCGCTCACCGATCCCGACGCGCGCTCCATGGCGACCAGCGGCAAGAGCACCGGCCTGGTCGGCTACAACGTCCAGGCCGCAGTCGATGCCGAGCATCACCTGATCGTGGCCCACGCGGTGACCAACGTCGGCAGCGACCGCGCGCAACTCGCCCCGATGGGGCTCCTGGCGCAGGCGGCGACAGGATGCACCACGCTGACGGTGCTGGCCGACCGGGGCTACCTCAGCGGGGAGCAGGTGCTGGCCTGCGAGGGCACCGGGGTGCTGCCCTGTGTGCCAAAGACCCTGACCTCAGGCCACGCCAAGCGTGGCCTCTTCACGGGACAGGACTTCGTCTACGATGCCGAGAAGGACCACTACACCTGTCCCGCCGGCCAGCACCTGACCAAGGGGGCCACCCGGTCCGATCGCCGGGCCGAGGGCGACGCAATGGACCACTACCGCAACCTGACGGCCTGTCTCGATTGTGCGCTCAAGCCCCGCTGCACGCCGACGGAGACGCGGCGGGTCAAGCGCTGGGTGCACGAGGGTGTGCTCGACGCGATGCAGGCGCGGCTCGACCGGATGCCGGATGCGATGAAGATCCGTCGCCAGACCGTGGAGCACCCGTTCGGCACGCTGAAGGCCTGGATGGGTGCAACCCACTTCCTGACTCGGACCTTGGCGAAGGTCAGGACCGAAATGAGCTTGCAGGTTCTGGCCTACAACATGAAGCGGATGATCCAGATCTTCGGGGTCGGTCCGCTGCTGGCGGCCGTCCGGGCCTAGGGCTCGCCAGTTCGATCTGCCACGCTGCTCCACGCAAACGACCCAAGCCTGACGGATCGGCGTTCTCACACGGCCTCGGTCGATAACGGGCCTGAGTTCGTCTCGAAGGCACTCGACCGCTGGGCCTACGAGAACGGTGTCACGTTGGACTTCTCACGGCCCGGCAAGCCGACCGACAACGCGCTAGTCGAGTCGTTCAACGGCCGGCTGCGCGACGAGTGCCTGAACGCGAACTGGTTCTTGTCGTTGGCCGACGCGAGGAGCAAGATCGAGACGTGGCGGCGGCACTACAACGAGAGCCGTCCTCACACCGCCCTGGGGTGGCGAACACCCCAGGAATTCGCCCTAGCGGCGGCCCTGCAGGCCGCCGAATGAGATCCGGAAGCTCACCTTGCGGCCGGACCAAAATCCGGGGGACCCTCAGACCGACGATGCACTAACTTCAAGCCTGGGACACCGAATGGGGGCAGGCCACCCTGACTGTGACTTTCGCGAACCGTGACGTGAGTTCGGCGAGAGACAGCTCCATCGGCGTTGCGACCGCGCCGCGGATCGCGAGGCGATACGTCGCTTCGTCGATCTCCGGCAGATTGCCGTGGCTGCGCACGTAGAAGTCGCCCACCTCCGTGCGGAAGGCGGCGCGCAGCCGGTCGAGCGGCGGCTCGGCATTAAACGGCATTTTACCGTGGACGATGAGATGGGTCTTGCGTTCGGTCAAGCGCGACATGACGATCCTTGTTCGCGATCCCGTTCGCGTTTGAACGCATCGCCGAGCATTCGGTCCCGCGACGTGGCACCAGGGCACGGAGATGGTGAGCCGGTGGCGCGCCGCGCCGACGTTGGAACGATCGACGATGTGGCGTCAGCATCGGAGTGGCATGACGATCAGTCCGCTTTCGAGGCGCGTCGACTGTCGGCCCAGATGCGCTTCAGCGTCGTGCGCGTCTCGTCGAGCACGGCAGATCGGCGGGCGTGCCAGCGTTCCAGAAGCCAATCAGCCTCCGCTTCGTCCCGGCATCGGGACAGGTCGACCGAGAAGTCGGGATCGTAGCGCTCGATAGCGGTGATCGCGTCGTAACCCTGTTCACGCGCGGCGCGCAAAGCCTCGATCAACGCGTAATCCGGCTGCCCAGGATGCCCATCCGTCACGGCGACGCCTCGAGGGTCGGTCTTCGCACTGAGACGGGTTCCCGGATACAGAGTCTCGCGGGTGCTCTTACCCATCGTCGTCTCCGTGTGCTTCGAGCGCATCGGCTGGGAAGGTGCTTGGGCGCTCCTGCTTCAGGGTTGCGGCTTGAGATGCGTGAGGTATTCGACGATTGCACCGACATCCTCCTGCGAGACCGGTGCCTTGTAGACTTTGACCATCTTGTTGACGGTCTCAGTCCATTGCGTTTTGGTGAGCTTGGGCTGCGTGAGAACCATGCCGGCCGAGTGGCAGGCGAGGCAATTGTTGTTGATTGCCTCGGCGCCCGGCCCGTCGGGGAAAGTCCGATCGGATGACGGAAGTTCGATCTCCTGCGAGGAAAAGCGCATCGGTTCGGGATCCGACGCGGCGAGAACCGCAACGGGCGACAGGACGAGCGCCGCGAACAGCGTGACGGTGTGAACACGGATCATCGGACCTCTCCCTCAGGCGACCTGGAAGCGTACGGTTTCGATGCCGTTTTGCATGAAGCCGTTGGTGTTCCAGACAGGCTCAGATGGCTGCACGAGCCCGTTCATATTTGTGCATCTGACCATGACCGCATGCGAGCCTGCCACGAGCGCCGGGAGACTGCCGGTGAACCGGCGAAAGCTATACATGCCCTCGTCCGTCCCGAGTTCAGTCGGAAACCATGATGTCCCGCCGTCCCCGGAGAACTCCACGGACTTGACCCCGCAATTGCCCCCGAAGGCGATGCCGCGCAGGGTCACCGGCGAGCCGGCCTGCACGGAGCCGCCATCGCGCAGATTGGTCAGGAAGGAGCGCGGCACCATTCGGTTGATCGGCACCGTCTTGAAGCCCGTCTCGCCGGGCTTGATGTTCGCACCCGGCACGTCCGGAATCCGGTAGGCAGTCTTCATCCAGAACTGCTCGTCGGGCTTGTCGAGGACCTCGATGTCGGACAGCATCTTGACCCAATAGGTCGAATACCAACCTGGCACGACAAGGCGCAGGGGGAAGCCGTTAAGCAGCGGCAGTTGCGCGCCGTTCATGGCATAGGCGATCATCACCTCGCCGTTGCGCGCATGGTCGAGGTCGAGCGATTTCTTGAAATCGGGGGCGTCGTCCACGACCGGTTCGTCGAGACCGTTGAACCGCACTTGCACGGCGCCTGCCTTCACCCCGGCCTTGTCGAGCAGATCCTTCAGCCGGACCCCCGTCCAGCGCGCGTTGCCCATCGAGCCGTTGGCCCATTGCGCGCCGGGCACGCGCGGCTCGAACAGGCCGCGCGAATTGCCCGAGCACTGGTTGACCGCGGCGATCTCGAAGCGCGGCAGAGCCGCGATCTTCGTGAGCGAGAGCGACAGCGCGCGCTCGACATGGCCGTGGACCTTGAGCCGAAAGGCGTCGGCGTCGACGACGGTGGGAATCGAGGCCCAGTGCCAGCGCACGTAGAAGCGGTCATTGGGTGTGAACACACCCTCGTCGAACACCTCGAACGGCGTTTCCAACAAAGGCGGCCGGGTCCGCTGCAGGATCATCTGCCCCTTGCCGGGAAAGGCATTGGTCAGCTCGCGTCCATCCGGGCCGCCGGGAAGCGGCAACGACAGCGTGCTCTCGGCCTGCGCCGAAAATGCCGGAAACGCGCTGACAAGAACCCCGACCCCGAGTCCTTTGAGGAAGCATCGCCGATCTGTCGACGCGAGCCGTTCCACCATGCACCTCCAATTCGTTCGATCCAGCATCGCAGCTGCCCTGTCACGCGCGAGCTTCGGACACTAGGTCGCGGACTCATTAAGCTCGCAGCCAGATCCGCAGGGCTGCGAGCTTGACGCTGGCGAGGAAGTTGTCGGGATCCTTGTCGTAGCGCGTGGCAACAGCCCGAAAGTGCTTGATCTTGCTGAAGAAGCGCTCGACCAAGTTGCGGTACTTGTACAAGAACGGGCTGAAGGCCAGCACCTGTTTGCGGTTGGGCATCGGCTTCACGTTCGCCCACGCACCTTGCTCAGCCATCCGGGTCCGCAACGCGTCACTGTCGTAGGCCCGATCCCCCAGCAGGATCTGGCCCGCGCCCAAACCGCCCAGCATGTCTGCGGCCGAGCGCCCATCATGCGCTTGGCCTGCTGTGATCTTGAGGGCCACGGGCCTGCCCTCAGCATCCACCAGCGCGTGGATCTTGCTCGTCAGGCCGCCGCGCGAGCGACCCATGCCACCGGATCCGCCCTCTTTTTTTGGGCGCAGGCGGCATGCTGATGCACCCGCACGCTGGTGGCGTCGATCATCTGCAGGTCGCCGTCGTAAGCCTTTGACACCGCGTCCAGAAGCCGGTCCCAGATCCCACGCTTGCGCCAGCGCCGGAAGCGATTGCCGCAGGTCGTGTAGGGACCATAGCGCGTTGGGATGTCGGCCCAGGGCGTACCCGTGCGCAGCCGCCAGAAGATGCCGTTGAGCACCCGCCGGTCGTCCACCCGCTCCTTGCCGCGCACATCCGTCGGCAGAAGCGGCTCGATCACCGCCCACTCCGCATCCGTCAGGTCAAACCGCGCCATCCAGATCCTCCGTCTCCAGAGGGCTAACGACACCACGCCTTACACGTGCCAGACTTTATGGGTTCGCGACCTAGGGCGCCTCCGAGGTCGGTCAGGGTCCCGGTGACATGCGTGGTGCGGATCATCGGTCCAAGCAGGCGCGAGCCGGTCGCGTTCTGAAGGGCCATCGGTACGAGGGCGAGAAGCGGGACCGGCGCGGCGGCCAGCAGCGTCGCCGCGAGCGCGAGCAGCACCGCCTCGGCCCAGAGAAGGCGCCAGAGGGTCCGCCGTGCCGGACGCGCGGCGGACGCCTCCGCCATGGTCCCACACAGGGCCGCACCGGCCACGAAACACAGGATCGTGCCGACTCCCAGCGCGACCTGCCCCGCACCCGAGAGGCCGTGGGCGACGATCTGGGAGGTCGTGCCGGACATGTGCGCGCTGTAGCGGCCGAAAGCCAGGACGCCGATCGCGTCCGTGGCACCGGCGACCCCGGCCAGAAGCGCACCGAACAGGTCGATCCCGAACAGGGGTGGAGCGAGTGGGGCTCCTGCCTCAGACGGCATCGCGGCGCGTTCCGTGCAGGCCGAGCAGCAGCCAGACTGCGGCGAGCTGCATCGGGATGCCGGCCGCGAACATCACGAAGCCCGCCCATTTCTGGTCGACGAGCGGCGGCACGTCCCATCGGCAGATCACGTCGAGATAGGGCGTATAGAGGACGTCCGGGCTGAGCATCCACACCACCGCGACGGCGGTCATCGGTACGCTCGCAATCCAGAGGAGCGCGGATGCCAGCCAATCCGCACGGACCTGCCGGGTGGCCGGCGCGGCCTGCGCCCAGATCATCAGGCCGGTGGTCAGTTCGAAGAGACCAAGTGGCGCGGCGTAGAGCGCGTTGGCGAGCGTAGGCTCCAGGATTCCGGGCAGGCTGACCGTAACGCTGAGCGCGCAGAAGGCCGTCAACGCCAGAACCGGGTCGAAGGCAAGCGCGAGGAATTGGCTCGTTCGCGGACCCGGCCTTTCGAGGGCAAGAAGGAGCAGCGGCGGCGCGATCTGGTTGAGGGCCATCAGCGCAGCGGTGTAGCTCGCCATCGAGGCCAGCGGGTCGCGCAGGCCGAGCCCGGCGCCCAAGACGACCGCGAGCCCTACCACACCGGCAGCCAGCCGGCTCGGGCGGCGTTGGCGCTCAGACACCGCGCAGCAGGGCGCTGAAGTCGCGCGCCAGCGCGGCCGGGTCGCGGGTCTGCGCGTAACCGTAGCGCAGGCGTCGGCGACCGGACGGGTCGACGGCCGTGACGAAGGAGCTGTGATCGAACAGACCGCCCTCGGCGCGCCGCCAGGTCACGCCCCAATCCGCGGCGGCCCGCGCGACCGCCTCCGCCGAGCCGGTCAGCCCGACGAAAGGCGGCCTCTGTCCGAAGCTGCCAAGATAATCGCCGAGCGCCCCCGCCGGATCGGCCGCGGGGTCGAGGCTGACGAACGCGATGCGCATTCTGGCCGTCTCATCGGGCGTCAGGCGGGCCAAGGTCTTCGACAGGTCGGCAAGCGTCGTCGGGCACACGTCCGGGCAGCGCGTATAGCCGAAATAGACCAGGACGAGCCGGCCGCGCTCGGCGGCGAGGTCGAAGGACCGGCCGTCGAGGGTGCTCAGGACGAGCGGCGGCGTCGGTGCGGCCGCCACCGGCGTGCCGATCAGCGCTGGCTCGAAGTTCGATGATCGCCAAGGCAGGGCGATTGGGAGCAGCGCCGCCAGCGCGAGGACCGGCAGCGCCCGCAGGAATCCGCGGACCGGAAGCCCCGGCCGGCTCACCACACCTTCCAGCCGTGGGCGGCGGTGGCGTTCTGTAGGAACGGCCAGAAGATCGGCACGTAGGCCGCGGCCGTAGCGAGTGCCGTGAAGGCGGTGATCAACCCGAGGTGCTCGAGCGCGCGGGCCAATTTTGAGACCGACGGATGCGCGACGACGCCGACCGGCGCGCCGCCGTCCAAGGCGTAGCTTTCACGGCCGCCGAAGGCTTGCGCGAACGGGATCGCGGGGCGTCGGTCGAGGCGGCGCGTGGCGAGGCTGCCGAGAAACACCGTGTAAAAGGCGATCGTGGCGAGCCACAGGATGCAGCCGCCGACCGCCACCAGTATCAGGGCGAGGTGCGCGTCGCCGTAGACCCGGTCGTAGACGGAGCGCGGCAGCATCGACACCCAGGCCCGGCGCGGCACTCCGTGCAGGCCCGCCCAGTGCATGCCGAGCGCAAAGACCGACATCCCGGTGAACCAAAGCCAGGCCGAGGCGAGTGCGAGGCGCCGACTCAGGAGGCGCTGTCCCGTCAGGTGCGGCAGCATCCAGAACGCCACGCCCATGAAGGTCAACGCCGAGGCCGTGCCGACCGTGATGTGGAAATGGCCCGGCACCCAGGTCGTGTTGTGAACGATGTTGTTGAGCTCCCAACTCCCGTTCACGATGCCGCCGGCGCCGCCGAAGATGAAGGTGAGCATGGCGAGCACCTGCGCGGCGACGCTCGGATCGCGCCACGGCAATGCGGTGAACCAGCCGATGAAGCCTCGGCCGCCGCGCAGGCGCCCGGCATATTCGAGGCTGAGGCCGATGGTGAAGGCGGTGATCAGGCTCGGCAGCGCTACCGACAGGGTGAGTGCCGTCAGAATGCCGCGCCAGATCGGCGAGAATCCGGGATCGGTGAACTGGTGGTGGCTGCCCACTGGCAGCGAGAAGATTAGCAGCAGCGCGAAGCTCAGCCGCGCCATTGGGTCGGAGACGAGCTTGCCGCCGATCTGCTTCGAGAGCAGCCCGTACCAGGACACGTAGGCCGGCATCAGCCAGAAGTAGACGATCGGGTGTCCGGTCCACCAGAACAGGGTCCGGGCGACGATCGGGTCGACCGTGTCGGTGAACCCGAGCGCCCAAGGGTTGAGCTGGACGACGAGCTCGATCAGGGCGCCGCCGCCGGCGAGCGCCCACATCAACATGGTGGTCAGACTCATGTAGGTGACGAGCGGCGTGATCTCGCCGGGCCGGCGCGCCTTCCAGCGGGCGCGCAGGTCGAGCAGGATCGGCAGCGGCATTAGGCTTCCCGCCACCACCAGCGTCATGCCAAGATAGAACCACGCGCTGCCCTTGAGCGGCGGGTAGAACGTCCACAGCACGCTCGACGAGTTGTCGAACATCGCGACGAGCAGCATCAGCGTACCGAGCGCCATCGCCGCGAAGCAGCCGCGCCACAGCGCCATGTTCGGCATCAACCCGAGTTCACGCGCGGGCAGGTAGACCAGCAAGCCGCAGGTGACGAAGAAGGTGAAGATGTAGGCGTTCAGCACCCCGTGGATCGTCAGTCCCTGATAGTAGGTCTTGAGGAGCGGCGTGAGGGACGGGTAGGCGTTGACACCGCCGTAGTTGAGCGCCTGAAGCGGGCCGATCATTGCCCCGATCATCAGGGCCGAGAAACCCCAAACCAGGAAGGCGAGCATGGTGCGCCGCTGCGGCGCCAGCGCGTCGGCGGGAGCGTCGATCGAAGCGGGCAGCACGGTGGGAAACGCGGTCGCGCTCATGCTGGATCTCCCTCGACGACGATGCGCCCGAGCATGCCCTGGTGTTCCAACCCGCAATATTCGTTGCAGACAATGTTGAAGGTGCCGGAACGGTTGAAGGTGTAGCTGACGCTGCCGGTGATGCCGGGCACCGCCGTCACGTTGACGGTGGTGCCCTGGATCGCGAAGCCGTGGAGGACGTCGGCACTCGTCACGCGGAAGGTCACGGTCGCGCCCTTCGGAATGCGCAGCGGGCTCGGGCTCCAGCGCCAGAGGCGCGCGACTATGGTGACAGTGTAAGCGTTCGGGCCCGTCTTCGCGATGCTGCCTTCGGGCGCCTCGATCGCCGCCGGATCGCGACGGAAGCCGGCGGTGCGCACCACCACGCCGTAGGCGTAGACGACGAGGAACATCGTGCCGGCCAGCAAGAGCGTCAGCATCAGCACGGCCACGAATACCCACACGCGCTCGTGACGCTCGGCAGCCTTATGGAAAGCGTCCTCGAATTCCGAGGACGCGGCGCTTTCGCTCATCGGCTGTTCTCAGCTGCGGGTGTGGAAGACGAGCGCCGCGAGGCACCAGACGATCACGATCGAGGCCACGAGGAAGCCGGCCACGACCCAGGTGCCGACCGGCCGCACCGGTTCTCCATGCACGATCGCTGCCGGCGGCGCGGCGCGCTGAGGAGTCTCGCGGCTGCTCATTTTCCCGGCTCCGACGCCGCTGCTTCCGGCACAGTGCCAGCGGGCGGTGTCACGGCCGGATCGCCGAGGACGGCGCCGTCGATCGTCTGGCCGTACATCGAGTTCGGATTGTCGTGGAACTTGGCGCGAGTCTCGGCGACGTTTCCAGTGAAGCGCGGATCTTGGGGTCGGACTTGGCTGTCGACGTAGGTGGCCACGTCCCAGGCCTGTTGCGGCGTCAAGCTGCCACCCATGCCCAGCGGCATGTTGGCGTGGATGAATTCGGCGGCGTTTTTGATCGAGCCCATGCCCGCGCCCCAGTTGTACGAACGTGGTCCCCAGAGCGGCGGGAATACAATCTTGCCGTCCGCCGACTGGCCGAGCCCGTCTCCGCCATGGCAGGCGGCGCAATGGTCTGCATACACCTGAGCACCGCGATTATAGTCCGGCTTGGTGTCGGGTTTCGGCAGGGCAGGAAACCCGCGGCCGGGTGGGGCCTCGTCGATCGGTAGACCTTTTGCGAGAAAGAAGGAGTAGCTTTCCAGCGCCACGAGGACGGGGTCGCCGAGCGGCGGTGCCTTTCCGTTCATGCTAAAGCGGAAGCAGCCCTGCAGACGTTCCTCGAACGAATTCACGTGTCCGTTCTTCGACCGGTAGGCCGGATAGGACACGTAGGCGCCCCACATCGGTGCGGAGCCGGCGAGCCGCCCGGCATCGAGGTGGCAGTTCGAGCAACGCAGGTCGTTGCCGACATAGGCCGCGGCATGCATGCCGGGTTCCCGGAAGATCTTCTCGCCGAGGCGGACCTCGTCGCCGAACTTGCCCTGCGGGATCGCGCTTTCGGGGGGGGGAACGAAAGCGGCCTTGTCGTTCGCCTCCGCGGCATGTGCGGCGGGGAGGTGGGCGGTCCAATCCGTGAGACTGCCCAATGCGACGAGGCTGGCGAAGGCGACGGGGACGCTCGTGCGAATGGTCATCGATCGGCGCTCCTCTGTGATCTACCGGGCTTCGGGTCGAGCGAGGCTGCGTAGGTTGCCACGGCCTCAATGTCCTCAGGCGATAGCCGCGCCGCGATGGCCTGCATGTAGCTCCCGCGCGGGTCGCGCGGATCACCGTCGCGCCAGCGATGCAGCTGGTCGGAGATGTAGGGACCGGACTGACCGGCGAGCCGGGGCGTGAAGCTGCCGACGCCGACGCCGTTCGGACCATGGCACTGCGTGCAGGCGATCAGCTTCGTCTGCGCGTCGCCCCGCTGGAACAGCGCCCGGCCGCGCTCGAGTTGCGCCGGTGGCGCCGGGACGGCATCGACGTGCGACGGGATGGGCAGACCCGCGAAATAATCGGCGACCGCGCGGCGCTGATCCGGAGTGAGCGCCTCTGCATAGGGGGCCATGATCGGATTGCGGCGCTTGCCCGAGGCGAAGTAGCCGAGTTGGTCGGCGATGTATGAGGCGTGCAGGCCGGCGAGGCGCGGAATCCCGACATCCGGCTGACCGGCGCCGTCCACGCCGTGGCAGGCGGCGCAGGCCGGGCGGTCTCGAGACGACCCTTGCATCGCGATCGTCGGGCCGAGCGACGCTGCTTTGTCGTCGGCCCGCACCGGACCCGCTGCTTGGATGGCAAAAACACACAGCAGACTGCGCACGGCGATCAACCGCCCGGCCCGCACAGCGCGCTGCGGCCGGTTACGCGCTGACAGGTCTGTCGCCTCAGATTGCATCATCACGCGAGAGTGAGCCGGGGACTGAACAGTGTCCATTCGTATGATCCGAATGGTGTTCATAGCGCTTGCTCGCCGTCGAGCGTCTCGGCCCTGAGTGCGGCCAGACGTGCGCGGGCCACGGCAGCCCGATCGAGCACGGCGCGGGCCTCCTGCAGCATCACGTCGCCCTGGCGCGTCAGGCGCAGACCGCGCCCTGACCGGTCGAACAGCGAGAGCCCGTATTCGGCTTCGAGCGCCGCGATCGTGGCGCTGACGGCCGACGGCGCGGTATGGAGAACCAGGGCCGCGCGGGTCAGGTGCTCCCGCTCGGCCACGGCCACGAAGACGCGCAGCTGGTGCAGCGTCATGAATCGCCCTCCCATCTCTCGCTACCTCAGCCGCCGCGGTACGGCTTGAAGCCGTACCGCTCGAAGATCTGCAGCGCCTCGGGCGAGCGGATGAAGGCGAGCCAGGCTTTCGCGGCCTCGGGATGCTGCGCGCCCTTCACCGGCGCCCCCGCGTAGATCGCCGTCGCGTTGTCGGAGTCGGGGATGTCGACGTGTCTGATTGGGTTGCCGACCTGCTCCTGGAACAGGGCCTCGGACTGCCACGTCACGCCGGCTTGCGCCCGGCCCTGCATCAGGAACAGCGGTGTCTGGCGATGGTGAATGTGCGTGAGGAGGGTCGAGCCGTCCTTGACCTTGGTGTCGTAGACGGCTGTCTCCAGCGCTTGCCCGCCGACCTTGGCGAGCGACATCTTGATCTGCCGCGCGATGCCCTCGAATTCCGGGTTCGGCATCGCCAGACGGATATTCGGCTTGCCGAGATCGCTCAGGGTCTTCACGCTGGCCGGGTTGTCCTTGGGCACCATGATGGTCAGCGTGTTCGTCACGTAGGGCACCGCTGGACCGACGAGCTTGCCTTCGCCGATCAGTTCCTCGACCTTCTTGAGGCCCGCGAAATAGGCGTCGGGTTTGACCGTGAAGGTCATGTTGCCGACGGTGACCGTGCCGCCGGCCTCCATCTGCTTGACGAGGAGGCCCGGCGGGATCGTCTCCCAGAAGATGCGGCCCTTGTATTCGGAGTGGCTCGCCTCGAAAGCCTTCACCAGCGGCGCCATCGCGAAGAAGTAATTGCCGCCCACGAACAGCACGAGCTTCGGGTCGTCGAGGCTGCCATGGAAATCGGCGAGCACGTCGACCTCCGGCACCGTGAAGGGCAGACCGCGCGGCGCGGCGTCATTGTTGTCGCCGTGCTGCCACGGTGGGAACGGGCCGGGCGGGGACTTTGCGTCCTCGGCCCGCGCGCCGGAGGCCAGCGCGAGGGCGAGAGCGCACCCGGCGAGAAGGGTTTTTCGGAAATCTCGCATCGGAATCCCCTCACTTCGCGTAATGGAAGCCGGCCTGCTGCAACTCGGGCAGCGTGCCGACGGCGCCGGGCGTGAGGATCACGCCGGGGATGAGGTGGTTGGTGAGTTCGGCCGCGAGCGCCTCGTGGCTGAGCTTGTCCGGGTTGACGCCCTTGGCGATCAGACCGCCGGCCTCCTCCCAGATCGCGTTGTGGCAGGAGGTGAAGACCACGCCGCGCCGCATCAGCACCGGGATCGAATTGTCTTCCGGCGAGAACACGCCGGCCGGATCCTCGAAGTTCTTCGGATCGGCCGAGGCCGCCTTGCCCTCGACGATGAGCGTGTTGGTCTTGAATTTCGGGCCGGCCAAGTCGGCGAGCTTGTACTTGTCCCAGGTCTCCTGATCGAAGAGCGCGAGGTGCGCTGTGCCGTGCGTCGCCGAGACGGCCAGGAAATCCGGGTGGCGGAACGACCAGACCTGCGCGTTCAAAGCGTTGCGCATCAGGTTGAGCCAGGGGCTGGCGATGTCGGTGTTGTCCCAGACCTGCTTGGGCTTGGGCCGATACGCCATCACCGCGGTGAGTGCCTCATGGTCCCATTCCTCGGGCTTTGTCAGGATCATCGGCACGGTCTTGAAGTCGCGCCGCCGCGGCGCCTTGGCGAGCCGCTCCATCAGGCCGCGAAGATCGCTGGCGCCGGGCTCGATCAGGGAGTCCGGCTCAGCCGCGTTCGCAGAGCGCGGTCCGAGGACCGGCAAGCCCGCCGCGCCCGCGGCCAACCCAAGGCTCAAAATCTGAAGCAGCCCGCGTCGTCCGGTCCGATGGTTGATGATCCCTTGGGACATGATGAATCTCCTTCCGGCGTGGGGATGCGCCGTTTTCAGCCGATGATGGCGAGCCAAGCCGACCCGACCGCTGCGATGGTCAGCGCCACGGTCCAGAACAGGACCCAGCGCATGTGCTCGCTGGTCTCGCCCTGGCGGGCTTGATCGACGGTTTCGATGGTCGTGCCTTCACTCATAGCGATGCTCCTGTCCGCTCGTTTCGAAGGGGGCTGGCGCGGCTCGCGTGCAGAAGTGCGCGAGAGCCGCGCCGGAGGATCAGTTCCCGATCAGCTGGCGGGCCGGTCCGCCGGTCTCTTGACCGCGGCCGCGCTCGTAGCTCGGGAGCGCAGGGTTCTTCGCATTCGCACCATCGTTGTCCCGAAGGACCGGGATCGCGCGGCTGGCCGACGCGTCGACGACCTCGAAGCCGGTGTCGGAGGCGCCGGGCATGGTCATCGGTCGTGCTTGAACCATCGTTGCCGCTGCGAATGCGAGCGAGCCGGACAGAATGAGAGTAGCAAGCGTGCGTGTCATGATTTTGGTTCTCTTCGCGTTGCGTCACGTCGTGTGGCGATGCGGGGAACCTAAGCTCTGTCAAACATTCAGTCTAACAGTATGATTTGCTAATTATAATCTTGAAATTAGATTGATCCAGCCGTTCGGAAAAACCGTACGGTGCGGTCCTCGACGCGGTGCTAGACAACCTTTTCGCACGTGCTTGGCCGCGGAGTCGTCCTTTGTCCGATCCCAACCTGCTGTCTCTCAGCTCCGGCTTGAGGCCGCTGTCGCGGCTTCAGCATCCGCGCGACGTGATCCGGCAGTTCACGCCGAACTGGTTCACAGTGGTGATGGGAACCGGAGTCGTCGCGCTCGCGCTCGATCGCCTGCCGGCCACGCATGGGGTACTCGCCGCTGTTTCGTTCGGGCTCTGGCTTGCGGCGGCCGCGATCTTCGCGGCCTGCTGCCTGCTCTACGCGGCGCGCTGGATCTTCTACTTCGAGGGGGCGAGCCGGATCTTCGGCCACTCGACCGTGTCGATGTTCTTCGGCGCGATTCCGATGGCGCTGGCGACGCTGCTCAACGGTCTGATGATCTTCGGACCGACCCATCTCGGTCTCGCGCCGGCGAGCATCGTGCTGCCGCTGTGGTGGCTCGACGTGGCGCTCGCGTTGATTTGCGCGGTGGCGATCCCCTACATGATGTTCACCCGCCAGGAGCACCGCATCGATCAGATGACGGCGGTGTGGCTGCTGCCGGTCGTCGCCGCGGAGGTCGTCGCGGTCACCGGCGGGTTGCTCGCGCCCGCCCTGCCCGATCCCGGGCAGCAGCTCGCGGTGATCGTGACGAGCTTCGTGCTCTGGGGCATCTCGGTGCCGCTCGCGCTGAGCATTTTGGCGATTCTGGTGCTGCGCATGGCATTGCACAACCTGCCGCCGCGCGAGATGGCCGCATCCAGCTGGCTGTCGCTCGGCCCGCTTGGAACAGGCGCGCTCGGCCTGCTGGTGCTCGGACAGACTGGGGGCGACATTCTCGCGGGCCACGGCTTTCTCGCCGCGCCCGACACGCTGCGGCTCATTGGCCTAATCGGCGCATTGATCCTGTGGGGCTATGGCGCGTGGTGGCTGCTGCTCTCGCTCGCGGTGACCGTGCGCTACGTCCGGGCCGGCGTGCCGTTCAATCTCGGCTGGTGGGGCTACATCTTCCCGCTCGGTGTCTATTGTCTAGCAACGCTAAGGCTTGGCGAGACGACGGGCGCCGCAGGCTTCGCGTGGCTCGGAGCGCTTCTCGTCGTTCTACTCGGGCTGGTCTGGGTCGTCGTATCGGTGCTGACGCTGCGCGGCGCCTATCGCGGCGAGCTCTTCGTCGCGCCGTGCCTTGCCGAAGAGCCGGCCCGCTGACCCAGGTACGATCCGGCCTCAGACCCTGATGATCCAGACCCAAGCTGCACCGATGGCCGCGATCGACATCACCATCGTCGCGAGCAGCACCCAGCGCATGTGATTGGACGTCTCGCCTTGCCGTCCCTGATCGACGGTCTCGACGATGCGCTTCTCGGTCATTCAACGGCTCCTCTTGCTTATCGCTCTCTGCTCAACATCCGAGCCGCCGGCGAGTTGCGCCGGCATTCGGCGGACCGCACCTGCTTCCATGAAAGCGCGTTCGAGGCGCTCGAACGCGGACCGATCGGCGGCCAGGTTCGGCGGACTCGGATGCGGTGCCATAAGGACGAGCGGCACGCGCTCCTGCATCCGACCTGCGAGGGCACCTGCCTCCGCGCCCAGAAGGACCACCGCTTCCAGTCGAGGCAACAGATCGAGCAGATCGGGAAGAACCGCACGAGCCGCCGCCCTATCGTGTGCGGAGGGCACGCCGAGCGTCCGCCCCCTGCGCGGGAGAGCCCATGGCACCGCGTTCCAGAGCACGCTTTCACGGCGCGGGATTGTTGAGGCCGCGAACAGCCGTCTTAAGGTCCTCGCTGTGCCAGTCGGATTGTCCCGCGAGGTGAAACGGATCGGTGCCAAGCTCGGCCCCGGGGTTGCGAGGAGAAACAGCAGGCGGGCGTCGACCCCACCGTCGAACGGATCGAAATGCGGGACCTCACCGTGCGACGCGCGGAAAGTCTCCGCATAGGCTTCCAACCGCGCGATATGCGCCGAGCCGAGCGCTGCGACGCGCTCGACGATCGCGGCGGAGTTGTCGAGGCGCTGCTCGATCATTTCATCGAATGCCCATACGGACGCCGGAATGCGGGGAATTGCCGTCTACGTCTGAGCAACGAAGCGCAGCAGCAAGGCGACGCCGGCGACGCTCGCAACGCCGCCGAGCCAGAGCAGCACGAACCAGCCGAGCCGGGCGGCCACGCCTTGGGCCCGTTCGGGTTTATGCCGATGTCGCATCGTGACGTTCCTCGACTGCGTTTTCGCGGCGCGCGCCTCAATGGTAGCCGTGCTCGGGATCGACCTTCCCGCGGAACACCCAATAGGCATAGGCGGTGTAGGTTAGGATGATCGGGATCAGGATGGCGGTCCCGACGAGCACGAACACTTGGCTTTCATCCGGCGCAGCGGCCTGCCAGATCGAGATCCGCCCCGGCACGATGTTCGGCCAGATCGAGACGCCGAGCCCGACGAAACACAGGAAGAACAGCATCAGCGACAGCACGAATGGCTTATAGTCGTGCGCGTCGGCGAGGCTGCGCAGCAGGAACAGTGCGACGCCGGCCACCGCGAGCGGCACCGGCACGGTGAGCACGATGCCCGGCCACGCGAACCAGCGCTGCCAGTAGGCCTCTTCGAGGAACGGCGTGGCGAGGCTGACCGTGACGATGAAGCCGAGCGTCGCCAAGGCAAACGGGCGCGCAAGGCGCTGCGCCCGGATCTGAAGTTCGCCGCCGGTCTTCATCACGAGCCAGGTCGCGCCGAGCAGCGCGTAGCCGCAGACCACCGCCGCGCCCGTGAGCAGGCTGAAGGCTGAGAGCCAGTCCCACCATCCGCCGGCATAGGCGCGGCCCGACACGGAGACGCCCTGGAGCACGGCGCCGAGTGCGATGCCTTGGCCGAGCGCGGCGACGAGTGAGCCGCCGGTGAAGGCGATGTCCCAGACCGGGCGCGCGCGCTCGGTCCGCCAGCGGAACTCGAAGGCGACGCCGCGCAGGACGAGGCCAAGCAGCATGGCGATGAGCGGCGCGTAGAGCGCCGGCATCAGCACCGCGTAGGCGAGCGGGAAAGCAGCGAACAGGCCCCCGCCGCCGAGTACCAGCCAGGTCTCGTTGCCGTCCCAGACGGGAGCGACCGAGTTCATCATCACGTCGCGGTCGCGCCGCTCGGGGCAGAACGGGAAGAGCAACGCCACGCCGAGATCGAATCCGTCGAGTACGACGTAGGCGAACACCGCGAAGGCGACGATGAAGGCCCAGATCGTGGGCAGGTCGAAGGGCAGTAGGCTCATCTCGCCTCCTCATTCGCCGGGCTGGAGGCCGTGGCCTGGGGTGATCGCCGGACCGGGCGCGAGCCCTGCGGTGCGCACCGGCTCGGCAGGGCTCGGGCCGCTCTCGCCGAGATGCGGCAGAGCGCTCATCAGGCGCAGGATGTAGAACACTCCAGCCGCGAACACCGCGAGGTAGATCGCCGCGAATGCCGCGAGCGAGCCGGCCACCGCGGGGGCGCCGAGCGGCGAGACGGAGTCGGCTGTTCGCAGGACGCCATAGACGGTGAAGGGCTGGCGTCCGACCTCCGTCGTGGTCCAGCCGGCGAGCACCGCAACGAACCCGGCCGGTCCCATCGACAGCGCGTAAAGATGCAGCGGCCGCCAGTCGGCGAGCTTTCCCTTGAGCCGTGCGACTAGTCCGAACAGGCCGAGGCCAAGCATCAGGAATCCGAGGCCGACCATGATGCGGAACGACCAGAATACCACCGGCACCGGCGGCCAGTTCGCACGCGGCACGCTGTCGAGGCCGGCCAGCGGCGCGTCGAGGCTATGCTTGAGGATCAGCGAGGACAGTTTTGGGACCTCGACTTTGTAGCGGACCGTGGCCGCATCCTGGTCGGGCAGGCCGAACAGCACGAGCGGCGCACCGTTCGGATGACTCTCGAAATGGCCCTCCATGGCCATGACCTTGGCCGGTTGATGCTCCAGCGTGTTGAGGCCATGCGCATCGCCCGCAAAGATCTGAAGCGGCGCGACGACGAGAACGAGGCCCATCGCCATTCCGAACATCACGCGCACTCCCTCTTGGTCCCGGCGCCCGCGCAGCAGATGCCACGCCCCAACCGCGCCGATGACGAGTCCGGTCGTGAGATAGGCGGCGAGCACCATGTGGACGAAGCGGTAGGGGAAGGACGGCGAGAACACGATCTGCCACCAGTCGGCCGGCACGAATTGGCCTTGGGCGTTCGTCGCGTAGCCGGCCGGCGTCTGCATCCAGGAATTGACGGTCAGGATCCAAAAGGCCGAGAACAGCGTGCCGGCCGCGACTAGCAGCGTCGCGAGATAGTGCAGAACTTTGCCGACCCGCCCCATGCCGAACAGCATGACGCCGAGGAAGCCCGCCTCCAGGAAGAAAGCGGACATCACCTCGTAGGCCATCAGCGGCCCGACGACCGGGCCGGCCTTGTCGGAGAAGACCGACCAGTTGGTGCCGAACTGGTAGGACATCACCACGCCGGAGACGACGCCCATGGCAAAGCCAACGGCGAAGATCTTCAGCCAGTACTTGAACAGGTCGAGATAGACTTGACGGCCGGTGGCGAGCCACAGGCCTTCGAGCACGGCGAGGTAGCTCGCGAGCCCGATCGAGAAGGCCGGGAACACGATGTGGAAGCCCATCGTAAAGGCAAACTGGGCACGGGCGAGCAGGACGGCGTCGAGATGGGCCATGAGCGGACAACGCTTCTTGTGATGGACGGTCCCCGGCTGCGGCGAAGACCGCCGCCGGGGCGAAGGCTCAGGCGATGCCGAGCAGCCGGATCAGGCCCAGGCTCACCGCAGTCAGCGTTGCGAGCGAGGCGACGACGGCCAGCGTGACCCGCAGACCCGCGCCGGCGACGCTGCGCACGTCGACGGTGAGCCCGAGCGCGGCCATCGAGACGATGGTCAGGACGTTGGCCGTCTCGGCGATCGGAGCGAGCGCGGCCTGCGGGATCACCCCGGCCGAGCGCAGGCCCGCCACGCCCAGAAAGGCCAGGATGAACCACGGCACGAGATGGTGGATGGCAATCCGTCCGGACTTCGGACGATTGCCGGCGGTGACCTGCGGGTCCGGCGCGTCGGTCTCCTCCCGCAGACGGCTCGCGCCGAGCGAGAGCGCGAGCACGACGGGTCCGAGCATCAGCACCCGCACGAGCTTGACCAGCGTGCCGACCTGGACGCTGAGCGCGGCAACGGGTGCAGTCGCGGCGAGAACCTGCGGCACGGCGTAGACGGTCAATCCCGCGAGCACGCCATACTGCATCGGCGACAATCCGAAGAGCGGGACGAGCAGCGGCAGCCCGAGCACGACGAGCACGCCGAGGACGGCAGTGAAGGCGATCGAGGAGGCAACATCCTCGCCGTCGGCGCCGATCACCGGCGCGGTCGCGGCGATCGCCGAGTTGCCGCAGATCGAGTTGCCGCAAGCGACGAGGATCGCGAGGCGATGGTGCAGTCCCAGAGCCCGGCCGATGCCGTAGCTCGCGGCAATGGCAAGCGCGACGACCGCCGCGATCCCGGCAAGCAGGCCGGGGCCGGCCTCCAGCAGCGTCGTGACGCTGAGCGAGGCGCCGAGCAGGACCACGGCGATCTCCAGCACCGTCTTCGCGCCGAAGGCGATGCCGGAAAAAAACCGGGACGGCGGGGTCCAAGCGGTGCGGATCGCCGTGCCCAGCAGAATGGCCAGCACGAGCGCTTCCAACCACGCCCGGCCGAAAAGCTGCACCTCCACGCTCTCAAGCCCAACCGCGGCGGCGGTGACGGCGGTGCATAGAGCGAGGCCCGGCAGGACGCGCTTTAGCGCAACGAGCGAGGAACGGAGGGGCGTGCTTCGCGGCGCAGCGCTGGTCATCGGGTTCTCGGTGCATGTGATGAGCACGGCACTCTCGCCCCTCAATGCCATTCGATCCAATGGAACGTTGAGAACATTTCAATCTATTTACTTGATTGATCGATCCTGAGACCGGACAACGAAGAGATGCCGGGGCGCCGGCAGTTCCAGGTTATCGCCGAGCAGACGACGCGCCGAGGCGAGGATTTGAACGGTTTGCAAGTCTGCGCAGGAGCGCGCGCGCTGCTCAAGCTTACGCAATCGGCCGACGAGGCATGGGGACGCCACGCGAACGCCGTTCCGATGCGCCGTCACCGCGCTTGTGATCAATCGACCGATACGGCTCGAAAGTCCGGAAGATTGCGGGATTTCGCGTTCGCTGAGCGTTGCTTGCATGGCCTCGACCTCACGAAGGGTGTGTCTGCAACGCGACGTTGCTTAGACAAGTCGATACGGTCCAACGGATTGAACCGATCTTTTCATTCTCCTTTATCGATCAATTCCCCGCTTCTTGAGTGCTGATAACGCGGGCTGCGTCTCGCTCACCGCACCGCGAAAAACAACGCGACCAACGCGATGACGAGGATCGCGAGCGGCACCAGCCAGACTACACCCATCGCACCGCGCGAAACGCCGAGGGTACGAGCCGCCCTGTGGTGCTGGCGCTCGATCAAGCCGAGTTCGCGGATGTCCTCCAGTTCGGGGTCGGGATCGCGGTGCGGGGGATGTGCCATGACGGGTTCCATAAGGTCTCGGTTCAGGTCGGGATATCGCAGGCTTCGATCGTCGTATCGGCAGCCAGCCGGTAGAGGCGTACCGATCCGGTCGACAGCTCGACCGCCTCGATCGCGTCCGGGCTCAGACCCTCGATGGCCGCCACCAGGGCGCGCAGCGAATTGCCGTGCGCGACGACCAGCGCGATGCCTCGCATCGCGGCGGGCAGGATCCGCGTGATGTAGCAGGGCGCCACACGCGCCAGCGTATCCCGAAGGCTCTCCCCGTCGGGCGGAGCAGCGGCGAAAGAGCGACGCCAGATCGCGACCTGATCGGCGCCCCAGCGAGCCTCGGCAGCTTGATGAGTGAGGCCGGTCAACGCACCGTAGTCGCGCTCGTCGAGTTCGGCGGCCTCGACCACGTTCTGCCTGGGGAGACCGATCGCTTCGAGGATCATGTCGGCGCTCTCGCGCGTGCGCGAGCGAGTCGAGCAGAAGACCGCGTCGGGTCGTAGGCCGCGCTCCGACAAGTGCCGTCCTGCGGCGCGAGCCTGCTCGCGGCCGAGCATGGTGAGAGGCACGTCGCGGGTGCCGGTGAATTCGCCCGCCGCGTTGCCGGTGCTTTGCCCGTGCCGCACGATAATGAGGGTGCGCGCGCCGCTCACGACACACCTCCGCCGAGTGCGGCGCGCGCCAGGGCGAGGCCGGCCACCAGCCCGACCAGACCGCCCGCGACCGAGAGAACAAGGTAGTAGGCGGCTGCCGGGAGCCGACCGCGATCGTACAGGCTGATCGCGTCCAGCGAGAAGGTCGAGAAGGTGGTGAAGCCCCCTAGCACGCCGGTGGTGATGAGGAGCTTGAGGGGATGTCCGTCCGCCCCGCGAAGGACGAAGGCCTCCGCGAGCATCCCCATCAGGAAGGAACCGAGCACGTTGATCAGGGGCGTTGCCAGCGGGAAGTCGAGGCTCGGTAGAACGCGCGCAACGGAGAGGTTGACGCCGTGACGGGCGCCACCTCCGAGGCCCGCCCCGAGCATCACGATCAGAAAATCCACGTCCAAACCCTCCTCTGTCTCGCAAAGGGGTCGGTCAGTGGGCCGTGGCAAGGAGCGTGCACCTACCACGGGCGAACCTCGCCCTCGCGGTAGGAGCCATTAGCCCCGGATCGGGGCGGTCGACGGGGAACTCCATCCCCTTCCGCAGCCCCGCCGATCGGATCGGTGGGCTCGGATGATATGAACTCGCAACGGGCGGGACGCGCTCCGGTTCCTCACGCGCCGAACGGGAGACGTCTTCATTGGCCCGAGTTCGCTCAAGGCTGCCCTGCCGTCTGCGGGCCGGAGGCGAAGGGATGGTCCGCGAGCGTTTCCACCGGGGCGTAGCGACCGATGATGACGACTAGGAGCAGGCCGCCGACGAGGCCGAAATTCTTGAAGAAGTCCCAGAAATGCGACTTGCCCTCGCCCTGTCGCGACCAGAAGTGCGGGTATTCCCAGAAGCGATGGAAGAGTAGCGCCGTCACCGCGCAGAATCCCATCAGCACGAAGGCGGCAGCGCGGTCCCACCAGCCGGAGACGATCAGTACCGGGGCGATCGTCTCGACTAGGATGCCGAGCACCAGCATCGCGGCCGGGCCAGGAATCGGCGCGGACCGAGCCTGCTTCATCGCCTGATCCCAATGCACGGCCTTGTCGAGCGCGCTCAGCGGGAAAAGACAGACGAGGCAGAGCTTCGCGACGAGCGGGGCGGCGGCGTTGAGCCATTCGGCGAGCGAAGTCATGCGTTTTTCCGGATTTGGGAGGTCGGAACGATGAATGGGCGCGCCGCGCACGACGGGGCGGTTCGCACGCGACTTCGAGGAGTTTGCCCGGACGAACGCGTCGCGTTGCCGGATGTGACAAGCCTAACTGTTCGAAAATGCAGAACGATCGAATTGGAACGGATCCAGACGGCGCCACTTGTTGCTGCAATCTTTACAATGACGGCTGCTGGCTAGAGCCTATGTCACAGGACCACTACGACGTCATCGTGATCGGCTCGGGACCAGGCGGAGGCTCGTTGACCCACCGTCTCGCTGGAACCGGCAAACGCATCCTGCTCCTGGAGCGCGGCGACTACCTGCCGCGCAGCCAGGCGAACTGGAGCGCTAAGACTGTCTTCGTCGACGGCGCGTATCAGGCGCCCGAAACCTGGTACGGCGGCGACGGCCGGGAATTTCACCCGGGCTTGCACTACTACGTCGGCGGCAACTCGAAGGTCTACGGCGCGGCGCTGCTCCGCCTGCGCGAGCGCGACTTCGAGGAGCTTCGCCACGTCGACGGAGTGTCGCCGGCATGGCCAGTCTCCTACGCGGAGTTTGAGCCGTACTATGCCCAGGCCGAGGCGCTATTCTCGGTCCACGGCAGCCGCGGCGAGGACCCGACCGAGCCGTGGTCGAGCGGCGGTTACGAGCATCCCGCCGTCACCCACGAGCCGCGCATCCAGAGGCTCTCCGACGATTGGGCGGAGCAGGGCCTGAACCCGTTCCACCTGCCGCTTGGGATCAAGCTCGACGAGCGGAACGGCAAGCCGACGCCCACCTCGGTCTGCATCCGCTGCGACGCCTTCGACGGCTTCCCCTGCCTGCTCAACGGCAAGGCGGATGCCCAGGTGATGACGGTCGACCCGACGCTCGCCCGGCACAACAACGTCACGCTGCTCGTCAACGCTTACGTGTCGACGCTCGAAACGGACCCGGCGGGAAAGACGGTGACGGGCGTGCGCGTCACCCGCGAGGGCCGGGAGGAGTTCTACTCGGCTGACATCGTGGTGGTGGCCTGCGGGGCGCTGTCCTCGGCGCTGCTGCTCTTGCGCTCGGCCAACGGTGCCCATCCGAACGGGCTCGCCAACGGATCGGATCAGGTCGGGCGCAACTACATTCGCCACAACATGTCGGTGCTGATGGGGCTTTCGAAGGAGGTCAACGAGACGGTGTTCCAGAAGACGCTCGCGGTCTCGGACTTTTACTTCGGCTCGAAAGACTACGGGTACCCGATGGGTCTGATCCAGATGTGCGCCAAGACGCACCCGGACCAAATCCGCGGCGAGGAACTGCCGAAATGGACAGGCTTCCTGCCCGACGCTCCGTTCGAGGTGATGGCCCGCCATTCCATCGACTTCTGGCTCCAGAGCGAGGATCTGCCCCGCCCGGACAACCGCGTCTCGATCGATCGGGACGGCAAGATCGTCCTCGACATCGCCGAGAACAATCGCGAGGCGCACGAACGGCTGCGCGCCAAGCTCGAGGCGCTGCTTGTGCCGGGCGGCCTCTACGGCTACCTGTTCGAGCGCTCCCTGTATCTTGGCAAGAACATCCCGCTGTCGGGGACGGCGCACCAGGCCGGGACGCTCCGCTTCGGCACCGACCCGCGCTCCAGCGTGCTCGACCTGACCTGCCGGGCGCACGAGCTCGACAACCTCTACGTCACCGACGCGAGCTTCTTCCCCTCGATCGGCGCGGTGAACCCGACCCTGACCATCATCGCCAACGCACTGCGGGTCGCCGACCACATCGCCGAGCGCCTGCAGTAAGGCGTCGCGCTCCCCAATTCATTGTCAACAGAGATTGTTTCAATTCAACCATTCCGTTGGATCGCTGAGATCGGGCGGCTAGCTTCCAGAAGATCGGGGTCGTCCTGGTCGTTCGCGTCAGAGGAGAAGAGATGTCCGGGATCGTCGTCGTCACGGGAGCGGGAGCAGGCGTCGGCCGAGCCACGGTCGAGGAGTTCGCGCGCCGCGGTTACGACGTGGCACTGCTCTCGCGCGATCCGGATAGGCTGGAACGCGCCGCGGCCGCTCTACGCCGGCACGGCGTGCGCGCCCTTCCGATCCCGACCGATGTCGCCGATGCCGAGGCCGTCGAGGCGGCCGCCGACCGGGTCGAGGCCGAGCTCGGGCCGATCGACATCTGGGTCAACGTGGCGATGGCGACCGTCTTCGCTCCGGTGAGCAAGATCACCCCGGAGGAGGCCGAGCGTGCGACGCAAGTGACCTATCTCGGTCAGGTCTACGGTATGATGAGCGCGTTGAAGCGCATGCGGGCGCGCAATCGCGGCACCATCGTCAATGTCGGCTCGGCGCTGGCCTACCGCTCGGTGCCACTGCAGTCACTCTACTGCGGCGCCAAGTTCGCCATCCGTGGCTTCACCGACTCGCTGCGCTCCGAGATCCTGCACGACAAGCTTGATATCCACCTGACCATGGTCGACCTGCCGGCGGTCAACACGCCGCAATTCGACTGGGCGATGAACAAGATGGGGCAAAAGGCGCAGCCGGTGGCGCCAATCTACCAGCCCGAGGTGCCCGCCCGCGCTATCGTGTTCGCGGCGACCCATCGCCGTCGCCAGGTCTGGGTGGGCTACCCGACCGTGCAGGCGATCCTCGCCAACCGCATCGCGCCGGGGCTGATCGACCGCTACCTCGCCAAGGCCGGTTATAGCGGCCAGCTCACCGACAAGCGCCTGCCGCACGACGCGCCGTCCAACCTGTTCGAGCCGGTGCCCGGCGATTTCGGTGCCCACGGCCGCTTCGACGCCAAGGCGCGCGCGGGCAGTTGGGAGATGTTCACCGACCGTCACCGCACGGCGTTCTGGGGGGCGGCCGCGCTCGGCGCCGTCACCGGCCTGCACCTGCTGGCCAAGCGCTATCGGTTCTGAGGCCGTGACGACATCGAGCAGGACGGACCGATGAGCAAGCCGATCGAGAGCTACGCCCTGATCGGCGACGGTCAGACCGCCGCGCTCGTCGCCCGCGACGGGTCGATCGACTGGCTGTGCTGGCCGGATTTCGACTCAGACGCCTGCCTGAGCGCGCTGCTCGGCGACGTCGAGAACGGCCGCTGGCTTCTCGCACCGGCGGAGGTCGGCGAGGTGCGGCGGCGCTATCGCGGCGACACGCTAGTCCTGGAGACCGAATTTCACGGCCAGGCCGGGTCGGTCCGCCTCACCGACTTCATGCCGATCCGCGGGCGCCATTCCAATCTGGTGCGGATCGTCGAGGGCCTCTCGGGTGCGGTCGCGATGGATTGCGATCTGAGGCTTCGCTTCGATTACGGGGCGCTGCCGCCGTGGTGCGAGCCGCGGGACGATGGCGCGGTCGCGACGGTCGGCCAGCATCGGGTGATCCTGCGGGCTCCGGTGCCAGTGACCGTCCGCGACGGAACGCTGGCGGCCGGCTTCACCCTGCGCGAGGGCGAGCGCCACGCCTTCGTGCTAACCTGCACCGCTTCCTGGGACCCGGAGCCCGAGCCGATCGACGCGCAGGCCGCGCTGGACGGCACGATCGCCCACTGGGAGGACTGGATCGGCAGCTTCGACGCCTCGCGCACGCGCTGGCCCGAGGCCGTCAAGCGCTCGCTCCTGACCCTCAAGGCGATGGTCCACCAGCGTTCGGGCGGGTTGATCGCCGCGCCGACCACCAGCCTGCCCGAGGCGCCGGCCGGCGACATGAACTGGGACTACCGCTATTCCTGGCTGCGCGACGCGACCTTCACGCTCGGCGCCTTCATCAACGCGGGCTTCACCGACGAGGCGACCGCCTGGCGCGACTGGCTGCTCCGCGCCATCGCCGGCGCGCCGGACGAGATGCGGATCATGTACCGCGTCGACGGCTCGCGCCACCTCGACGAATGGACCGTCGACGCGCTGCCGGGCTACCGCGAGGCCCGGCCGGTGCGCATCGGCAACGCCGCCTCGACGCAGGTCCAGATCGACGTCTACGGCGAGGTGCTCGACACGCTCGCGCTCGCCCGTCGCGCCGGAATACTCGCCAGCGCGCATCAGGAGGCGATGGAGGCCCGCATCGTCGCCCATCTGGAAAAGGTCTGGCACCGGCGCGGCTCTGGCGTGTGGGAATCGCGCGGGCAGCCGCGGCAATACACCTATTCCAAGGCGATGTGCTGGGTCGGTTTCGACCGAACGCTCGCCCACGCCCGCCTCGACGACGCGACGCGCGGGCGCCTGGAGGCTTTGCGCGAACACGTGCGCGGCGAGGTCTGCCGCGACGGCTGGAACGCGGGTCTCGGCACGTTCACGCAGAGCTACGGCAGCCACGCGCTCGATGCGAGCCTGCTGCTCCTACCGCTCGTCGGCTTTCTGCCCGCCGACGATCCGCGCATGGCCGCCACCATCGCGCGGATCGGCACGGAGCTCGACCAGAGCGGCTTTATCCGGCGCACCCGCGCCAAGGGCAACGGTGCGGACGAGGGCGCCTTCCTGCCCTGCTCGCTCTGGATGGCCGATTGCCTGCGTCTGCAGGGCAGGCAGGACGAGGCCGCGGCCTATCTGGAGCGCGTACTGGGCGTGGCCAACGATGTCGGCCTCTTGTCGGAGGAGTACGACGTGCCGGCCAAAGAGCTGACCGGCAATTACCCGCAGGCGCTGACGCATCTCGCCGTCGTCAACACGGCGCTCGGCCTGTCTGGGCCGGTGCTCAGCCGCGGCGGCGGCTGATGGCATTCGCGGCGGCGCGGTGGACCGGTGACGAGGGGGAACGGGACGCAATGTGTTTTTCGGCGGAAGCCAATTTCGTGGCGGCGGGTGCGATCGGCCTCGTCGGCCTCGCCACCCTGCGAAAGGTCAGCGCGGTGCCGGCCGTGCTGTTCGCAGCGACGCCGCTGCTGTTCGCCCTGCACCAGCTCACGGAAGGCTTCGTCTGGCTTGGGCTCGACGGGCGCATCCGTCCGGAGGCGCGGGACCATTTCGTGTTCCTGTTCGTGCTCTACGCGCAAGGCGTGCTGCCGCTGCTGATGCCGCTCGCGGTCTATCTGATGGAGCCGCCGGGGCGGCGGCGTCTGCTGATCGGCGGGTTGACCGCGGTCGGCGGAGCGCTGTGTGTCTATACCCTCTACGGCGTCATCGCCTTCCCGACCACGGCGCGGGTCGAGCATCACTCGATCGTCTACGACAACGCCGCGACCTCGTGGCTGTCCGTGGCAGCCGCCTACGTGCTGGCGACCTGCGGCGCCCTGGTGCTGTCCTGGCATCGCGTCGTCATGGGGTTCGGTATCCTGAATTTCGTGGGCGTCGCCGTGACCCTGATCGTGCGGGGCTACGCCTTCACCTCGGTGTGGTGCCATTATGCTGCGGTCCTGAGCGTGCTGATCTTCTGGCAGTTCCACAAGGGCCACATCGACCTTCGCGACCCGAACTCGCGGGCGCTCACCGCATGACCGGCGCTCGACCGATGAGTCGGACCGCAGGGCGCCGCCCTGCCGCGGCGGCGGCATGGCCGGGACGCACCAGGGCGGTCGCGGTCGCCCTCGGCGCGCTCGGCCTGCTGCCGCTCGGCGGCTGCGGCGTGCTCGATCATGGCTTTCTCGGCGCGGCCGGGCCGGTCGCCGACGAGACGCGCAGCCTGTTCTACACCGTCTGCGTCATCCTGATCTTCGTCGCCGGTCCGGTCCTCGTGCTGACGCCGATCTTCGCCTGGCACTACCGCCTGTCGAACACCAAGAGTGCCTACCGGCCGCAATGGGGCTTCAACTGGCCGCTCGAAGGCTTCATCTGGATCCCGCCAGCGATCATCGTCGTCGTTCTGGCTGTATTCCTGTGGCGCGGCACGCACCGGCTTGATCCTTACAAGCCGCTCGCCGCCGATGCGTCGCCCGTCGAGGTGCAGGTGGTGGCGCTCGATTGGAAGTGGCTGTTCATCTACCCCGAGGAAGGGGTCGCCAGCGTCGACGAGCTCGTCTTCCCGGCGGGCCGCCCGGTGCATCTCAGCCTGACCAGCGGCACCGTGATGCAGTCGTTCTTCATCCCCCAGCTCGCCGGGCAAATCTACGCGATGGCCGGGATGACCACGCAGCTCAATCTCGCGGCGCATAAGTCCGGCCGCTTCCGCGGCGAGAACACGCAGTTCAACGGCATGGGCTTCCAGAATCAAAAGTTCCCAGTGCTGGCCGAGAGCGAGGACGGCTACCGCGCCTGGCTCGCGCGGGCGAAGAGGAGCGGCAAGACCCTGGACATGGACGCCTACAAGACGCTCTCCGCCCGTTCCGTGCAGGCGCAGCCCAGCCAATTCGGATCGGTCGCGCCGAAGCTCTTCAAATCGATCCTCGCGCTCGACGATGCAGGCGCGCACGCCGCCCACAAGGAAGCCAAGCAATGAGCGGCGACGACCTCTGGTACTGGCTCCTCGGACGGCTCGACGCCAAGGCTCTGCCCTTCGTGCGCGCCTGGGACCACCCGACGCTCAGCGAGTTCATCGGTGCCGGAGCCGGCGCGATGGTGGTGATCGGCGGGATCGCCATGGTCGTCCTGCTGACCTGGATGCGGTGGTGGCGGCCGCTGTTCCTCGACTGGCTGACCAGCCTCGACCACAAGAAGATCGGCATCATGTACGTCGTCATCGCCGCGGTGATGTTCACCCGCGCGCTGATCGAGGCGGTGCTGATGCGGACCCAGCAGTCGCTCGCCATCAACGCGCCGGGCATCGTCGCGCCGGAGCACTTCGCTCAGCTGTTCAGCACGCACGGCACCATCATGATCTTCTTCATGGCGATGCCGTTCCTGACGGGGCTGATCAACTACGTCGTGCCCCTCCAGATCGGCACCCGCGACGTCGCCTTCCCGCTGCTCAACTCGATCAGCCTGATGCTGACCGCGGGCGGGGCCGGCCTCGTCATGGTCTCGCTCGCCGTCGGCGACTTCTCCACCGGCGGATGGTCGGGCTACCCGCCCTATACCGGAAAGGCGTTCCAGCCCGGCGTCGGCCCGGATTACTGGATCTGGGCGGTCACGCTGTCCTCGCTCGGCACCACCCTCTCGGGCCTCAACTTCGCAACGACAATCTACAAGAAGCGCTGCCCGGGGATGCACCTGATGCGCATGCCGCTATTCTGCTGGACGGCACTCTGTACCTCGGTGCTGATGATCTTCGCGATGCCGCCGCTGACGCTGGCCACCGCGCTGCTGGCTCTCGATCGCTACGCCGATTTCCACTTCTTCACGAACGACCTCGGCGGCAACATGATGAACTACGTGAACCTCTTCTGGCTGTTCGGCCATCCGGAGGTCTATATCCTCATCCTGCCAGCTTTCGGCGTTTATTCGGAGGTGATCTCGGCGTTCTCGTCGAAGGAGCTTTACGGCTACATCTCGCTCGTGCTCGCGACCATGGCGATCGGCGTGCTTTCCTTCACGGTTTGGCTGCACCACTTCTTCACGATGGGCCAGAGCGCCGACGTCAACGCCGTCTTCGGCATCGCCACGATGACGATCGCGGTGCCGACAGGAGTGAAGATCTACGACTGGATCTGGACGATGTTCCGCGGCGAGGTGCGCTTCACCGCGCCGATGCTGTTCTCGCTCGCCTTCCTCGTAACCTTCGTCCTCGGCGGCTTGTCCGGCATCATGCTCGCCGTGCCGCCGATCGACTACGTTGTCCACAACACCGTCTTCCTCGTCGCGCACTTCCACAACGTGCTCATTCCCGGCCTGCTCTACGGCATGATCGCCGGCTATATGTACTGGTTCCCCAAGGCCTTTGGTTTCCGCCTCGACGAGCGCTGGGGCAAGATCTCCTTCGTCTGCTGGGTGGCTGGCTTCTACCTCGCCTTCATGCCGCTCTACGTGCTCGGGCTCGGCGGCATGGCGCGGCGGAGCCAGGCCCTGTTCGAGCCGGACTACCGGCCCTGGCTGATCGTCGCGGTCCTCGGCGCCTTCCTCCTGCTCGCCGGGCTCGCCACGCTGTTCGTGCAGCTCTTCGTCAGCGTGCGAAACCGTGAGGCGAACCGCGTGCCGGTCGGCGACCCGTGGGACGCGCGCAGCCTGGAATGGTCGATCCCCGCGCCGCCGCCGGAATACAACTTCGCGACGATCCCCCATGTTGACCGGCGCGACGTGTTCTACTGGCGCAAGGCGGAGGAGAGCACCTATCGCGCGGCCGAGCGCTACGACGACATCGCTGTGCCGAAAAACAGCTGGATCGGCCCGATCGTCGGCTTTGCCGGCGCGATCTGCGCCTTCGGGCTCGTCTGGCACATCTGGTGGATGGCAATCCTCGGCCTCGTGTTCGCGTGGGTCGCGGTGATCGCACGCAGCTTCGTGCGCGACACCCACAGGATCGTCCCGGCGGCCGAGGTCGAGGCGCGCGAACGGCGCTGGCTCGCCGAGGTGGAGCGCGCGCGGCCGATCCCCCGGCGGCTCGAGGAGACCCCGCAGAACGTCGGCCTTGCGGAGCCCTTTCCGGCGCCGGTGCCGGCATGAGCGGGCCGCAACTTCGACATGTCGGGCTGAACCTCACCGGGGCCGACACACTCGAACCGGGCGAGGCCGAGTCCAGCCTCTACGGGTTCTGGATCTTCCTGATGAGCGACGCGGTGCTGTTCGCGCTGCTCTTCGCTGTCTACGGCACGCAGCTCGCTGCCACCGCCGGCGCGCCGGGGCCGCAGGACGTGTTCGAGATCGGCCCGGCCTTCGTCGAGACCCTGATCCTGCTGACCTCGAGCCTGACCTTCGGGCTTGCGGCGATTGCGATGAAATACGACCGCACCCGCACCGGCCTGGTCGTTTGGCTCTGCGTGAGCTTGACGCTCGGGATCGCCTTCCTCGGCTTCGAGCTGAACGATTTCGCGACGATGGCCTCGAAGGACGCCACGCCCGACCGCAGCGGTTTTCTCTCGGCCTTCTTCGCGTTGGTGCCGACGCACGGGCTGCACGTCACTATCGGCTGCCTATGGATCGTGGTGATGCTCGCGCAGATCGCAACCTTCGGACCCGACGACCGGGTCAAGCTCAACCTGCTGCGGCTCGGTCTGTTCTGGCACTTCCTCGACATCGTCTGGATCGGGATCTTCTCCGTCGTCTACCTGCAGGGGGTGCTGCGATGAGGACGGGAGGCGAGACCAGGGCCGCCGTGCTGGCCAAGGCCCTCGGGGCCGCCGCCCTGCTCGGTGCCTTCAACCTGATTCTCGGGCAGGAGCAACGGCCAATGAACGATGGACATCTTTCCGTAGCGCGAGGGCGCACACCGGACAACACCCATTCCAGGCGGGTCGACCTCGCGACCTACGCGATCGGCTACGTGCTGGCCCTCGCGCTGACCTGCTTCGCCTTCGCGCTGGTCTATTGGCGCTGGGCCGCCGTCGGGACCGCCCTCGGCGTCGTGCTTGGGCTCGCACTGGTCCAGGCGCTGGTGCATTTTCGCTGCTTCTTGCATGTTGACCTGAAGCGCTCGGCCCGCGACGACCTTCAGCTGATCCTGTTTTCCACCCTCATCGTCCTTCTCATGGTTGGCGGCACCCTCGTCGTACTGTTCAATCTTCGTATGCGGATGATGTAGGGCAGATAGATCCGTCAACATGAATCTAGGCTGCACAGCAGCACAGCACAAGAGGGCAGCCATGTCTGATAAGACCGCACCCACAATGGAGTACTGGCACGTCTATACCGACGCCGAAGGGATGAGCCGTCAGAAGAAGTGTACGTTATCCGCGTTCAAGTTCCAGGGCGTCGGACCCGATGTCGAACCGCAATGGAATGACAAGCAGGAGTCGAGCAAGGCGGCCGTGACCTTCACGGTGTTGCCCGTCGGCTGGGTCGGGGAGTGGCACGAGAACCCGAAGCCGCAATGGATCGCGATCCTGTCTGGACGCTGGTTCGTCGAGACTATGGACGGAACCCGCGTCGAGATGGGGCCGGGCGAACTGATGATGGGCGAGGATCAGAACACGAAGGAGCGCGACGGCAAGAAGGGACATCTCTCCGGAACGATAGGCGAGGCGCCCTGCACGATGATCGTCACCGGTCTCGACGTCGCGCCGACGGTCGACCGGCCCGGTCGTTTCCGCTGACTGCGAAGGACAATACGATGGCGCACGACGATCCTCTCCGTTCCGGCCGCCTGCTGCGCAGACCTGGACCGTCCGGGACGATCGATGCGTTCACCGGCGTTGAGGTACACGATGTCCGGCTCGAGACGGTCCTTGCGCCCGATGCCGGATGGGAGGTGCTCTACACCTTCACCTTGCACGGAGAGGGCCCGGTCTGAGATACCCCTCGCGACCGTCTCGTCTGGTCGGACGTGCCGAATCGGCGCCTGCTCGCGTGGTACCCGGACGGGCGCGTCGAGGTCGCCATCGACAACACGCAGTTCATGAACGGCAACGCACTCTGCCCGGACGGGAGCTTGGTCCACTGCGAGCACGGCCGGCGCTGCATCAGCCGCTCAAACGGGAACGGCGTGCCGGAGCCGATCGTCACGCACTATGAAGGCAAGCGGCTCAATTCGCCCAACGATGTGACAGTGGCTGCAGATGGAGCAATCTGGTTCACCGATCCGACCTTCGGCATCTTGATGCCGAACCAGGGCAGCCTCGTCGAGCCGGAACTCGATCACCGCAGCGTCTACCGCTTCGACCCCCGCGATGGCGCACTGCGGCGCATGGCGGACTTCGACGAGCCCAATGGGCTGTTCTTCTCCCCCAACGGACGGACGTTGTACGTGTCCGACACGGCGCGCTCACTCGGCGAGATCGTCGGAGGGCACGCTCGCGACACGCACGAGATCCAGCTGTTCGACGTCGCCGCGGACGGTGCGCTGTCGAACGGCCGCCTGTTCTGCCGTACCGATCATGGCTACCCGGATGGCTTCGCGGTGGACGCCCGTGGCTGGGTCTGGAGTACGGCCGGCGACGGCATCCACGTCTATGCCCCGGACGGGGTGCGGCTTGGCTTCATCCCGACGCCGGAGGTGGCATCGAACTGCGCCTTCCACGCCGAGGGTAGCCGTCTGTTCGTCGCTGCCACCTCGTACTTGCTCGCGCTTGATCTCATCACCTGAAACCCGCCGCTTCCTCCACTGCGACCTCAAGCGGTCGGCCCGCGACGCCCTTCAGCTGATTGTGTTCTCCACCTTCATCGTCCTGCTCATGGTCGGCGGCACGCTCGTCGTGCTGTTCAACCTGCGCATGCGCATGATGGAGGATATAGCAGGGCAAGCCCGGTCAGCGCTCCCGTTTCGGCTCCCCGAACGCGGTCAGAGGACGCCGGTCTCTGCCTTAATGGGGACACCTGGGGCGAAGTCGCAACGGTCGGCCAAGTCAGCCGCGCGCCTGGACGCTGATCGTGCCGCTCGGTTCGAGCACGATCACCTTGGTATCGGCGACATGCTCGACCTTCGCCTGCCGGAGCGCTTCGTCGAGATCGGCCGGGCTCACCGAATGGCGCAGCCGAGCCTCCTCAAGCAGCCTGCCGTCGCGCGCCAGCGGCAGGGCCGCTCCCTCGAACAGTTTGGCCAGCGTCGGCGAGCGGGCCGCGGCCTGCGCACACAGCCAGTGCAGGAACACGACGAGCGCACAGGCCGCCATCGTGCCGAAGAGCGGTGCGCTGCCCGTCAGCGCCCGGCTCAGCGACGAGCCGAGGATGATCGACACAACGATGTCGAGCGCCGACCACTTGCCGAAGACGCGTCGGCCGGCAACACGCACCAGCAGCAGGCCGTAGCCGAAGATCAGCGCGCCGCGGGCGCATTCCTGCCAGCCGTTTAAGTCGTGGGTGCGCCCGAAGACGGCGTCGATCAGCTCCAAGAGATAATCATCTTTCGAGTTCGTCGCGCTCCGGGCCGGAGGATCGGACACGGCTGCGCCTTAGCGGAACCCACCCGGGCAAAGAATGTCCGCCGCGCATCTCCCGGCACCAGTCATGCTGGCTGCGGGCCCCCCTCCGTACCTACAACTCTCTCACCGCGAGGACTGGCAAAAACGCTCGGTCTGCCATTTTGCGCCGCCCGGCTGGGAGGCGCTGAAGCAGTCGCGCTCTGACGCGCCCGCTTTGACCTCGGCGTTCAGCCCACGCACGACGATCGCGCGCACGTAGCCCTCCGCCTCGCCGAAACGCACCCGGCACCACTGCCCTTCGCAGGAAAACACGTGGAGCGGCTCGGCCGGGCGCACCTCATCGAGCACGCAAGCGCTGTCGCGCCGCGCCTCTCTAGGTCGCGAACCCATAAAGTCTGGCACGTGTAAGGCGTGGTGTCGTTAGCCCTCTGGAGACGGAGGATCTGGATGGCGCGGTTTGACCTGACGGATGCGGAGTGGGCGGTGATCGAGCCGCTTCTGCCGACGGATGTGCGCGGCAAGGAGCGGGTGATCTCGGCTCTCGCGCTCGATCGCGTGCGCATCGTTGCGCTGCGATCTCATGCGGCGCCGGGTCGGGCTGCTGTCGGTCTCCTCAGCCATGGTGCTGTCTCCGCGTCAGGCCAGCCCGACGCCGTGCCGGTGTGAGGCCACGACCTGCCGATCGATATGCGCTGTCGTCCAATGCCGGATCTCGTCGTCCGTCAGGCCAGCAAGATCGACCGCGACATCGCCGAACTCGAAGACGGCCTCCTCGGGAATGCGCGAGGGTGTCAAACAGCGTTGAACATTGGTTCATCTGCACTTTCGGTGCTGGCGGGCCCCCGTGCGGCCAAGCTTTACGGGTCGACCTCAGGCGGCCTGTAGGACATGCTGGCGCAGAAGATCGAACTTCGCGCGGCCGTACATGCTCCGCTTGATCAGTTTGAGACGGTTGACCTGTCCCTCGACGGGGCCGTTGCTCCAGGGCTCGACGATGGCCGCGCGTACGGCAGCCTCGTCCTGCCGGAGCCCGGTGACGAAGCCGCCGAGATCGGTCGCGGCTGCAGCCTCCAGCCACCAGGTGATGCGGCGTGTCGAGGTATCCGGGCGAACGGTGGTCGCGGCAATGCACCCTGCCTCCGTCGCGCGACCCAACGCCGGACGATGTCGTAGCTGCCGGTAAAGCCCTGCGCGTCCAGCTCGCGGTGAAGGACGGTGGCGCTGCGCTGGCCTTCTTGCCAGCGGGCCTCGACGAAGGGGAGATGGCGGTCGAGCCGGCTTGAGCCCGGTGCGCGGCGGTAGGACATGAACCGGCCCGCTCGGACCCAGCGGCGTACGGTGTTGCGGGAGGCGCCGATCCGGCGAGCAATCTCTTTGGTCGGCAGACCTTTGCCGTGGAGGCACAGGGCCGCTTCGCAGCGATCGCATCGCTGGCTGTTCACCTCCGGCGTGGGTGCGGTCTCCGTCGGGACCGGGGAGGCAGAGCGATCCTGCGCGCCTCGGTGCGCTACGTCGCGGATCTCGGACTGGTGCCGTTCGACGATGCCGCGCAACGCCTCCGACGCGTTGACGAGCAGGTGCCAGCGATCCGCGACCTGCGTCGCCGTCGGCGCTCCCGTGCGCGCGGCCTCGGCCTAGAGGCTGTTATGGACCTGTCAGCTGTGAGGCTCAGATGATGGGCGATGAGCCTGTCCCGGAAAGCCTACCCGTCTGATGTGTCCGATGATGAGTGGGCATTGGTCGCCCCGTATCTGACGCTGGTCCGCGAGGACGCTGGCCAGCGCGCGCATCCGTTGCGGGAGGTGTTCAACGGGCTGCGCTACGTGGTGAAGACGGGCGCGCCGTGGCGCTGGATGCCCCACGACCTGCCGCCCTGGGCGGCCGTCTACCAGCAGGCGCAACGCTGGCTGCAGGCGGGCTGCTTCGAGCAACTGGCCGAGGACCTTCGCGCCGTGCTGCGCCTGGCGGCCGGGCGCAAGGCGGAGCCGTCGGCGGCCATCCTCGACAGCCGAACGCTGCGGGCGACGCCCGAGAGCGGCGAGCGGGCCGGCTACGATGGGGCCAAGCGCAAGCAGGGCTCGAAGCTGCATATGGCGGTGGACACGCTCGGCCACCTCCTGGCCCTGCATGTCACGCCGGCCAACGCCGATGACCGCGCCCAGGTCGAGCGTCTGACCAAGGCTGTGCAGGCGGCCACCGACGATCACGTCGAGATCGCGTTCGTGGATCAGGGCTACACGGGCGAGAAGCCAGCCACAGCCGCGCGCAGGCACGGCATCGAACTGGAGGTCGTGAAGCTGCCGGAGGCCAAGCGCGGCTTCGTACTGCTGCCCAAGCGCTGGGTCGTGGAACGCTCCTTTGCCTGGGCCACCCGCTTCCGCCGGCTCGTCAAAGACTACGAGCGCTATGCCAGCACGCTGGCTGACCTCCACATCGTCGCCTTCGTCTGCATCATGCTCAAAAAGGCCGCTCTACTCGCAGCCAGTTCATAACAGCCTCTAGGGTCCAGAGCGGTCGCGGCTGACGATAGTCACGCTCGGATGGGCGGTGAGCCAGTCCCGCACCGGTGCCGACGAGCGGCCGGGCAACAGGTCGATGACGCGCCGCCGTTCCAGGTCGCACACGATGGTGCCGTAGGACCGGCCGCGCCGCCAAGCCCAGTCGTCGATGCCGACCACCCGCGGCGGCGCGGACAGCACGATCCCGCGACGGCGGATCAGGCGCAGCACGGTGTCGCCGCTGACCGGCATGGCCAACCGCCGTGATAATCTTGCGCCGGGCTCACCGCCGAGCACCATGCCGATGTCGGTCTGCGCTTCGGCCAACCGGTCGCTGCGGCGCGCCTTGCGCGCGCCCAACCCCGGCACGCGTTCGGCGAAAATCCGCCCCGGGCAATGGCTGCAGCGGAAGCGGCGCACCTGTCCCCGCCACGTTACCGCCCGATCCTGCCAGGGCAGATCCTTGAACGTCCGCCAATACGTGCTGTGCACTCGCGTCGAAGCACGCTCGCAGACCCGACAGGAGGCCTGGGCCGCCGTGGTCCGGGCGGTGATCAACAGCGCCGTTCCGTCCAGTGTCAGATCCTCGACGTGCAGGCCGTCCGGGACCGACGGCATCGACGGGTTTGAGATCGGCATCGCGCTGTCCTCGGGCCACCACGCGGATCAACGCCCGAATCACCCCGCAGCACCGAAAATGCGGATGAACCAAAGTTGCACGCCGAAACACAGGCAGGAGGAGCGTGCGGTCGAACGGCACTACATCGCCCCCGGCAAGCCGCAACAGTACGGTTTTGTCGAAAGCATCAATGTGCGCTTGCGCGACGAGTGCCTGAACGAGCATCTGTTCCGGAGCCTGCCGGCGGCCCGGACCATCATCGAGGCGTGGCGGGTCGACTATAACACCTGCCGCCCGCACACGCGCCTCGGCGGGCTCACCCCGAATGCATTTGCAACCCGGTCCAAGCAGGACCAGAACCAGAACGGACTCTGGTTATGAACGGGGGCAAACAGGGGGCAAGGTTAAGGGTAGGCCGGAGCGCAGCACGAACAGGATGCCGGTCAGTGCCGCCCGATTGTCGATGGGAGGCCGTCCGCCATTCGGGCGAGGCCGAGGCGGCGGCAGGAGCGGAGCAAACTCGATCCAGAGATCGTTGGGAAGCAGAGGTCGAGCCATACCCGACCAATGCAACACCAACCGCATCGTGCCGTTCTGTTAGGTGCTCTAAGAGTTGGCCAAGGACACATCGATTGCGGCTGGGGGATCGATGCATGAATCCGCTCCGACACTGCCGCCGGAGACCGCGATGACGACAGATCCGAGGCGCGCAGCCAATACCAAAGTCGAGTAGATGGCGTAATTTGGCGTGTTCGAGCGTCGTCACCGCAAAGTGGCGCGGAGCCTCGGGGTATCCGGGCGGTCCCTCAGGCTGCTCTGGCTGGTGACGGCGTTTTTTGATCGGCGTCGGCGCAGTCGTCTGGACAAGTCTGCGCTGACCGGAATAGGCCATCGTCCGGTCGAGCGTTACAAGAGGTGGATGGTCGACAGGGGGTGGTACGGCGCTTTTTCCCAGCGGCCACCATTGCCGTCACTGGCCGAAGCTGCCGGCAATCAATCGTTTTCCGATGTTCTCCGACCGGCATTTGGCTGTATTCTATCGCATTCATCGATTGAATACATCTGTTCATTCCATTGGGGCGAACGAACGAAACGTGGGAATCTTCGGCATCAAGTCGGAGCCACCCATGTCCTCGCCAAGCCCATCCTCCCACGTTCGATCGATGCGCGTTCTGAACGACGCCAAGCGCGTCCTTCCGGGGTTGGGCCTCTGCGTGGCGGTCACAGCCGCCGCTATTAGCTTCGAGGCCGTTGAGGCGCACCTGTTCGGTCGCGCTTGGCTCGAAGCCCTGGTGCTTGCGATCCTGCTCGGGAGCGCGATCCGCACCGTCTGGACCCCGTCGCAGCGTTTCTTTCCCGGAATCGCCTTCGGGGCCAAGACCGTGCTGGAGATCGCGGTGGTGCTGCTCGGCGCGTCGCTCAGCCTCGCGACGATCCTCGCCGCCGGTCCAGGCCTGCTCTTCGGCATCGCGGGCGTCGTCGTGGTCGCGATCCTGTCGAGCTACGGCATCGGCCGGGCGCTCGGCCTGCATCCGCGCATGGCGATCCTCGTCGCCTGCGGCAACTCGATCTGCGGCAACTCGGCAATCGCCGCTACGGCCCCGGTGATCGGTGCCGACGGCGAGGACGTCGCCGCCTCCATCGCCTTCACCGCAGTGCTCGGCGTGCTGGTGGTGCTCGGCCTGCCGCTGTTGGTGCCGCTGCTCGGCCTATCGCCGATGCAGTACGGGGTGCTCGCCGGCCTCACCGTCTACGCCGTGCCCCAGGTTCTCGCGGCGACCGGGCCGGTCGCGATGCTCAGCGTTCAGGTCGGAACCCTGGTGAAGCTTGTCCGGGTGCTGATGCTCGGTCCGGTTGTTCTGGCGCTCTCGCTCGGTGCGAGCCGGCTGCGCGAGGAGACCGACGAGGCTGCCCCCGCCGTCACCGCCGGCGACCGCCCGACTCGCGGCAGCCTCGCAATCCACCGCCTGGTGCCGTGGTTCATCCTCGCCTTCCTGGCGCTCGCAGGTCTCCGCTCGGCCGGGATGATCCCGCAGCTTGCGCTCGCGCCGATGGCGGAGACTGCGAACGTGCTGACCGTGGTCTCGATGGCAGCGCTCGGCCTCGGCGTCGACGTGCGCAGCGTCGCCAAGGCCGGCGCGCGGGTGACCCTGGCGGTGGTCGCCTCGCTCCTCGCGCTCGGCGCCGTCAGCCTCGGCCTGATCCGCGTGCTCGGCCTAGCCTGAATCGGTCGGCTACGCCGAGGGCAACTCAGGCCCCGGCGAGGCAGGGCGAGACGAAGAGCTCGCCGCGATAGGCCCCGCGTAGGGTGCGCACGGACACGACCAGCCAGAGCAGCGTCAGCAAGCCGACGAGGCCTGCTCCGAGCCAGGCGAACCCGCTCAGCTCCGTCTCTTCGCCAATCCGGAGGGTCGCCAGGGCATAGACGCCGAGGGGGAAGATGTAGCCCCACCAGCCGAGGTTGAACGGAACGCCGGCGCGCAGATAGCGCACTGTGACGGCGAGCGAGAGCAGGAACCACCAGGCACCGTAGCCCCAGAGGATCAGCGCGCCGATCAGGCCCGTGATCCGGAGGATCTCGGGCGCGGCGGGAAAGCCGCCCGCCGCGAGGATCGGGCCACCGGCCTGCCCCAGCACGAGCAGGCCGAGCGCCCCGGTTCCGAGCGGTCCGAGGGAGAGCCAGCTCGATGCGGCCATCTCCCGCGGCGGCAGGTTGTGGAGCGCCATGCGTAGCACCAGGATCGCCAGGATACTCAGCGCCAGCGGGACCGAGACGCCCCAGAGTACGAAGCTCGTGACGATGACGGCAAGCTGCTGGCTCTCGCCGACCAGAGCCGGGGCGAGCAGGCCGCCGGAGACGGCGACGACCTCGGCGGTCACCACCGGCAGCAGCCAGACGGCCGTCATCTGGTCGATGCGGTGCTCCTGGCGGGTGAACATGAGATAGGGGATCGCCACGGCGCAGATCATGGCGAGCACCACGTCGATCCACCACAGCGGCAGGGCGATGCGGACGGTCTCGCTGCCGAGATACGGTGGACCGAAGATCAGCAGCCCGTTCAGCAGCGTCGCCAGCGCCATCGGGATCGCCCCGAAAAACATCGACACCGTCGAGTGGCCGAAAATCCGCCGGGCCCCGTCGAAGAAGAAGATCCAGCGCGCGCCGTAGACCAGGCAGAAGGTGACGAAGAGCAGGACGGAGGCGAGCCAGAGACCAAGCGGGACCGGGGCCAGCAGGTCATGCGTCGCCGGCAAACGGTCAAGGGCCAAGGCGACCACACCTGTGCCCATCACCACAGTGAACCAGTTGGGCGTGAATTGCCGGATCACGTCCCGGGGATGCTGGAGTCGCGAGAGCGGCTTCAAGCCTGTGCTGATCGCCAGCAGACTGGATTCGGACACGGGGCGCTCTCGGGCTTCGGAGGGTCGACGCACCGGCTCTAGCACGACCCCGCATCACGCGCCCCCGCGATAGAAAGCGGCTCGCACGCGGCGCTGTCACATCGATAACATCGATTAGAATCAGCTGATCAAACTGTTATTAAGAACGACTCCTGGCCGCTACCTTCTCGTCATCACGAACAGACGTGACGACCCCACCAGAAGGATATCGACCATGACCCGTACGATCGCCGCCGTCGTCCTTGCCGCCTCCACTCTTGTCGGCATGACGGGCCTTTCGCAGGCCCAGGGCCTCCGCGCACCGCAGACCCGCTCCTTCACCAACTCATCTGCTCTGGTCTACGGCGACACCGATGGTGCCAACGCCAAGAACCCGGCGCTCCCGGCCTACGCCCGTGGCCGCGGCCAGGAGACCGGCGGCCCGGCGCGGGAACTGATCGGCCGCTGAGAGCGCCCCCCCCCCCCCCTTTGGCCGCCGGGCATCCGCCCGGCGGTGCGTGAAGGCTTCGACCATCCAAATGGCAGGGAGATCCATCATGACCCGACCCACTATCGAGACCACCGACGAGGCCCGGCAGGGTGAAACCAGCAGTCACATGCGCTGGGTTCTGTTCTGGACAGTCGCCCTGACCGTCGTCGCCGTCGGAACCGCCTGGCTGACGTTTATCTGATCCGGCCGCCCGCCATTGACTGGAGATCGGAAATCTTCGGACGATCGCAATGGGAGATCGTTGAAATCTCAAACGATCATTGGATGGAATAATCGTCTCGTCGCAGCATCTCCTGCACGGGGGAACACCTTTCCGCCGGGAAGCCCTGAATCGACGACATGGGTTTCCGGCGGCGAGACCGGACCGTTCCGACCGACGCCAAGGCCGTCGACCGACGTCGACACCGAGATTCGGCGACTGGCCAACGCGGCTCAACAAACGATTCCAGGGAGACATCATGCGCCATCTGCACGAACCGTTTAATCGCCGCCTCGTCCTGGGTGGCCTCGGCCTCGGTAGCCTCGCCGCCGCGATGCCGGCTTGGGCCGCGGGCTCGGTGAAGCTTCCGCTGCCCGGCGGCCCGGACGAGCGGGCGCTGACCACGGCCTTTCCGGGCAAGGGCGAGATGATCATCCAGCGCACCCATCCGCCGCTGCTGGAGACGCCGTTCTCGGTGTTCGACGAGGGCGTGTTCACCCCCAACGACCGCTTCTACGTGCGCTGGCACTGGGCCTCGATCCCGACCGAGGTCGATGCCGGTACCTTTCGGCTGAAGGTCCACGGCCATGTCGAGAAGGAGCTCTCCCTCGACGCCATCGCCGGTCTGCCGCGCTTCGAGATCGCCGCGGTGAACCAGTGCTCGGGCAATTCGCGTGGGCTGTTCGAGCCGCGGGTGCCCGGCGCGCAATGGGCCAACGGCTCGATGGGCAATGCCCGCTGGACCGGCGTGCGGCTCAAGGACGTGCTCGCAAAGGCCGGGGTGAAGGCCGGTGCCGTGCAGGTGCGCTTCAACGGCCTCGACGCGCCGGTGGTCGACGACGCGCCGGACTTCAAGAAGTCGCTCGATCTCGACCACGCCAACAATGGTGAGGTGATGATCGCCTACGCGATGAATGGCGAGCAATTGCCGCTTCTCAACGGCTTCCCGCTCCGCCTCGTGGTGCCGGGCTGGTACTCGACCTACTGGGTCAAGATGCTGTCCGACATCGAGGTCCTGGACAAGCCCGACGAGCAATACTGGATGAAGACCGCCTACCGCATCCCGGACGTGCCGGGCGCCAACATCAAGCCCGGCCAGACCGGCTTCAAGACGGTGCCGATCAACAAGATGGTGCCGCGCTCGTTCGTCACCAACCTGCAGGACGGCGCCAAGGTGGCGGCTGGAACGCCGGTGGCCATCCGCGGCATCGCCTTCGGCGGCGATTGCGGGGTGAAGACGGTCGAGTTCTCCGGAGACGGCGGAGCGACGTGGATTCCGGCGCAGCTCGGCGCGGACGAGGGCCCCTACAGCTTCCGCCGCTTCGACGGCAGCCTGCCGGCGCTGGCCGCCGGGATCCACACGGTGAGGGTCCGCTGCACCAACGCCAACGGCGTCGCGCAACCGATGGACCGCGTCTGGAACGGGGCCGGCTTCATGCAGAACGGCATCGAGACCGTATCTCTCCAGGCCGCTTGAGGAGAACAGCCATGATTGACATCCGCCCTGCGGCCTTGATCGCCGCGCTCATACTGTCGCCCCTGGTGGCGCTCGCCGCCCCGGCTCCCGAGCCGATGCGATTCACCTCGCAGTCGATCGAGATGCCGACTTCCGACCGAATCTTTCCGGATGGGCCGGGGGCGGAGGCGGTCAACAACAACTGCCTCGCCTGCCATTCGGCCGGGATGGTGCTGACCCAGCCCAAGCTCACGAAGGCGCAGTGGACCGAGACCGTGAACAAGATGGTCCATGTCTACAAGGCGCCGGTCGATCAGGCCGACGTGCAGACCATCGTCGATTACCTCACGGCGCTGAAGCCCACACCCTGAGTCCCCTGAACCCCGAGGCCGTCGTACTTTTTTCGCTGGCCTCGGGGAATAGACCACCCTCGCTGGCATCTCCTTGAGGCGATGTACGGCCGGACCAGTCCCGCACTACGCAAACCGACTACGAACCCGCCCTCACGGCCGGCCCCTGGCTGCCGAACGAGCGCGCATGCTCGAAAGACACGCTTCATGACCCAAATCCGCACCAGCCTGCGTGCCCTCCTTGCGGGAGCCGCCTTGCTCCTCGCCCAGCACCAACCTGGATTCGCCGCCGGCTTCGACGGCGCAATCAAGAACAACGCGCTGGCCCTGAACGCTGCCGGCACGGTCGCCGCGGTGTCGAACAGCGAGGAGAGCGCCGTCATCGTCTACGACGTCGCCAAGGGCACGGTGCTGCGCCGCCTCGACGGCTTCGTGACGCCGCGCAACATCGTGTTCGCACCGGACGGCGCCCGCTTCTACGTCTCCGACAGCGGCACCGGCCGGATCACGATCTACGAGACCGCCACCGGCAAGGAGGCCGGCGTTCTCGCCGCCGGCCCCGGGGCCTTCGGCACGGTGCTCTCGGCCGACGGCACCAAGCTCTACGTCAACAACGAAGCCGCGAGCACGCTGACCGTGTTCGACACCAAGACCCTGCTGGCAGATGCCGTGATCCCCGGCTTTTCGCAGCCGCGCCAGGGCGTGAAGCTGTCTCCGGACGGCAAGACCGTGTTCGTGACGAACTTCCTCGGCGACAAGATCACGTTGGTCGATACCGCCACGAACAAGATCACCGGCGAGATCGCCGGGTTCGACAAGCTGCGCGCCATCTCGATCACCAAGGACGGCAGGACGCTGTTTGCCGCCAACAGCGGCCGCAATACCATCGGCGTGGTCGATGTCGCCGCCCGCAAGGTCACCTCCGAGGTGGCGGTGGGCAAGGACCCCTACGGGGCCGCGCTGACCCCGGACGGGCGCTTCGTCTATTCGGGCAACCTCAAGGACAATTCGCTTTCGGTGATCGACACCGGCACGCTCAAGGTCGTCGGCACTGTGACCGGCCTGAACGAGCCGCGCCAAGCGATCGCGTTCTCCGCCGACAACGCCCACGCCTACGTCCTCAACCGCGACCTCAGCGTCGCCGTGGTGGATCGCGCCAAGAACGCGGTGGTCTCGACGATGAAGCCGTGACCGATCGCGCGTCGGGTGCCTTACCGGCTCCCGGCGCGTTCTCATCGACGACACGTCACGAACGCAGGACAAAGACCCCATGCTCGGCCTGTTCCAGGGCAAGGACCGCCTCATCGTCCACGGCAAGGCGCCCTACAACGCCGAGCCACCGCTCGATCGTCTGCGCGCGGCCTTCCTCACCGATCAGGCCGACTTCTACGTCCGCAGCCACGGCGACATCCCGGACCTCGACGCCGACAGCTACCGCTTGACCGTCGACGGGATGGTCGCCGTGCCGCTCGATCTCTCCCTCGCTGACCTCAAGACGCGCTTCGCCCACGTGACCGTCACGGCGGTGATGCAATGCGCCGGCAACCGCCGGGCCGACATGCTGGCCGTGGCCCCGGTCTCCGGCGACCCGTGGGCGCCCGGCGCCATCGGTAATGCGGAATGGACCGGCGTGCGGCTCGCCGACGTGCTGCACGCAGCCGGCATCGATGCGGATGATGAGCGCCACGTCGCCTTCGAGAGCCACGACCGAATCGCGGACACGGATACGCGCTTCGGCGCCTCGATCCCGCTGGCCAAGGCGCTGGCCCCCGAGACGCTGCTTGCCTTCGCGATGAACGGCGAGCCTCTCGCCCCCGAGCACGGCCATCCGTTGCGCGTGGTGGTGCCGGGATTTGCCGGCATCCGCAGTCCGAAATGGCTCGCCCGGATCACGGTGCAGGACCGGCCCTCTGACAACCCGATGCAGACCGACGACTACAAGCTGTTTCCGCCCGACGTGACGGCCGAAACCGCGGACCCCACCCACGGCCTCACCATCGAGGCGATGCCGCTCAACAGCGCGATCTGCGAGCCCGCCCGCGGCGCGACGTTGAAGGCCGGCCGGCACGCGATCCGCGGCTACGCCATCGCCAGCGACCGCGCGGTCGCGCGCGTCGACGTCTCGACGGATGGCGGCCACAACTGGGCGCAGGCCCGGATCGAGCGCGACCCCGACGCGCCCTACGCCTGGACGTTCTGGGAAATCGAGCGCGAGTTGACGACCGGCGAGCATGAACTCGCGGTGCGGGCCTGGGATTCCGCCGGCCAGACCCAGCCGGCCGCGCCCGACGACACCTGGAACTACAAGGGCTACCTCAGCGCCGCATGGCACCGGGTGCGGGTGACGGTGGCCTAAGCCTCACACCCAGAGCAGCGCGGTGGCCGCGAGGCTTGAGATTGCAATCAATAGGGCTGCAATCCCGACTGTGAGGAGGCGCGGCATCATCGGGATCTCGGCATGGGCGAGACGCGTCCGGATCGCCCGGTCCCGCCAAGCCGCGCCCGCGAACGAGGCGAGCGCACAGGCGATCAGCGTCAGCGACAGCACCTTCAACGGCCAGACCGCGAGCACCTCCCGCAGAAAGCGCTGCGCGGCGAGGCCGACGCCGAGGAACGCGAGGCCGGTGCGAAGCCACGCCACGAAGGTGCGCTCGGCCGCGAGCACCGTGCGGTCCTCGGCGAGCCTCACCCGGGGATCGTCGGGGGGCACCGGTTTCGCGGGCTCGCTCATTTGATGTTCGCTGTCGCGATCAGGTCGAGCAACACGTCGGCGGCCCGGCTGCGGTAGCGCTCCTTGTGGCGCAGCACCCGGAACGGCCGGCTTGGCAAGTCGAACGCTGCCCGCACCAGGGTCCCGGCCCGGAGTGCTGCGGCCACCACGGTCTCGGACAAAACGGCGGCCCCGCCCCCGGCCTCGACGGCGGCGCGGACCGCCTCGTTCGAGGGTAGTTCGAGCAAGATCTGGAGTTGGGCCGGGGCGAGGCCGGCCTCCGTGAGCGCAGCCTCGAAGGCCGAGCGGGTTCCCGATCCCGCCTCGCGCAGCACCCAATCGGCGCTGACAAGGTCTTCGGGTTCGAGGTCGGTCGCTCCGGCGAAGGGATGGCCGGGGGCGACCACGAGGACAAGCTGATCCCGCGCGATGGTGGTGCTCGCGAGCGTCGGGTCGTCGAGCGCCCCCTCGACGAAGCCAAGTTCGGCCGTTCCAGCCCGCACCGCGTCGGCGGCGTCGGTGGTGTTGCCCACCGCCAGACGGATGGCGATCTCAGGGTAGGCGCGGCGGAAGGCGACGAGGTGGCGCGGCAGCCAGTCGCTGGCGATGGTCTGGCTGGCGTAGAGCGCCAGCGTCCCGCGCCGCAGGCCGCTGAGGTCGGCGAGCACCAGTTCGGCGACCTCAGCCCGGGCCAGCACGGCGCGGGCCTCGGTGAGGAATACGCGCCCCGCCTCGGTCAACTCAATCCCGCGGCCGACCCGATGGAACAGCTTGGTGGCGTGCCGCCCCTCGATATTGGCGATCGCCGCGCTGACCGCCGACTGCACGAGGTTCAGTGCCTCGGCGGCCCGGGTCACGTGCTGCCGCTCGGCCACCGCCACGAAGATGCGAAGCTGGTCGAGGGTCATGGTTGCCGGGCGGCCGCAGCGAACAGCTCGCCGATGGTGCGATAGCCGGCATCCGAGGGGTGCAGGTCGCGGCCCGGCGTGCAGAACAGCGTCAGCGCGCAGAGCCGGGCGACGGGATCGCCGGTGCGATTGAACGCGGGAAACACCAAGATCGTGCGGGCGCCAGCATCGGCTGCAGCGGCCACGATCACCCGATTGAGATCCTCGACGAAGCGGTCGCCGCCTTGATCTACTGCGGCGAGCCAGTTGTAATAGGTGCCGACGAGGATGTGCGCTCTGGGTGCCGCCTCCCGCAACTGCCCGAGGATCAGCTTGAGGTTGGCCTCGGCTCCCTTGAGCGCCGTCGGCCAGCGGGTCGCGATGCAGTCGGCGCCCTGATCGGCGCAGGCCGTTTGGACGGCGCGTAGGTCGTTGATGCCGATGTCGAGAGTGATCGTGCCGACGGTTCCGGGATGGGCGGCAAGATACGCGGTCGCCGCGGCAAGCTGCGCGCCCTGGTAGGGCACATGCAGGGGCAGCGGCGCGGTGCCGAAGGGCTTCCCGGTGGTGGCGAAGCCGCAGGGTCCGGCAATGAAGGAGGTCGTCGATTCGCCGGGGCAGCCGAGGTTGACCACCGTCAGGCCCGGCGCGGATCGCTTGAGATCGGCGGCAAGGACGTCGACGTAGCCCGTATCGAAGCTCTCGGGCCTCACTGCGCCTTCGGCGATCTGCCCCTTCAGCTTGCCGATCTGGAGGCCGTAGGCGAGCGAGTCCCCGAGCGCAAGGTAGGTCGGGGCCGGCTCGGCGATGACCGATTTCGGTACCCCGAGCCCCGCGAGAACGCTGAAGAGCACAATGGCCAAACTCCGGGCTAGGTTTGGTCGAACGGCGGTCGTCATCCTGTCTCCCCGCTTCGTTCCGATCCTAGCGCCGTTCCGGCGCGAGGCCACGCACCTGCGCATCGATGGCCTGAGCGACCGTCAATAGCCGCGCCTCGTCGGTGCGGCCGGTGACGACGTAGGACATGCCGCCATCGACCCACGAGAAGGCGGCGACGTCGCCCTCGCGGGCGAAGCGGAAGAGCGTGCGCCCGTCGCCGTCACCGACGCGGCTGTAGAGCGTCAGCCGGGTTCCGCGGTCGTCGTCGTACATCAGCATCGCCGCGGGCTCAGCGCCCGCCGGCAACAAGCGCCCGCCCATCAGGCGGAACCCCTGCGCCGCGAGGTCGGGGGCGGCAACCCTGTGACCGAGACGCTTCGAGAGCCAGGCCACGAGATGGGACTTATCGTCGGCACGCACCTCCACCGGATGCACAGCCTCGACGACGAAGGTGCGGAAAGCCGCGACCGCATCCTGTGTCGCCGGTGCCTCCGCTGCCATCGCTGTCGTGGGCACACCGCGCAAGGAATGGCCGACCCAACCGCCGGCACCGCCGACCGCGAGGCAGAGCACGGCTGCAGCCGCCATGGGAAACCATCGTGCGCCAGCGTACCGATATCGCGAGCGGATGTTGGCCACCCGGAGCCGTGCCGGGATAGCCTCCTCGGCGATCGGCGCGAGGCGGGCGCGCAGGCGCTCACGCATGACTCTATCTGCCGAGACCTCGGCCGCGCGCGCCGGGTTTTCTGCGAGCCATGCCTCGACCAGCGCCTGCCGCTCCGGTTCGAGACGACCGTCGATCAGACTGTGCAGGTCGTCCTCGCCGACCGGGCGTGGGTCCCCGCTCATTTCACCCTCCTCAGGAGGCCTGTCCGGCCGGTTTCCAGAAAATTTCGCATCCGCGTCCGCGCCCGGCTCAATCGCGACATCACCGTGCCGAGCGGCACGCCGAGCACCTGCGCGGCCTCGGCATAGGACAGATCCTCCACCGCCACGAGAAGCAGCACCGAGCGTTGTTCCTCGGGTAGTGCGTCGAGCCCGACGAGCACGTCGCGGGCCCCCAAAGCGGCCTCCGGGTCTGCGCCCGGATCGGGCACCTGCTCCAAGGCATCGGCGCCGAGATTGACGCCGCGCCGGCCCCGGCGCCGGACGGCGCCGAGGAACAGGTTGCGCTCAATCGTAAACAGCCATGCCCGGAGGTCGCCGTCGCGGCGGCGCCCGGACCATGCGGACAACGCTCGCTCCAGGGTGTCTTGGACGAGGTCGTCCGCCGCCTCGCGGTCTCGCAGCAGCGCGACGGCGTAGCGCCGCAGGGCCGGGATCTGCGGTTCGATCAGGGCACCGATCTCGTCCAACGACTTTTCCTGGTCAGAGGGGGCCAATCCAGGCATTCACCGATCAAGGCTTGGCGATGTGCCACGCTCCATTGAGGAAGCCGTCGCCGGTGGTGTCGCCGGGCTTGGCGTCCTTGGCGAAGGTGTAGAGCGGCTTGCCCTTGTAGGCCCACTGCATCGTGCCGTCGTCCCGCGTTACCGTCGTCCAATCGCCGCTGGCCGTCGAGCCGGAAGCGGCCGTCAGGGCTGGCCAGTTGGCGGCGCAGGGGCCGTTGCACATCGACTTGCCGCCCATGTCCTTGTCGAACGTGTAGAGGGTCATGCCTTGGGCATCGACGAGCGCCGGCCCCTTGGCGGTCTCGCCCGTCATGGCGGGCGCAGCGGCCTGGGCGGCCACGGCGGAGAAGGCGACAGCCGCGAAGGCGGCGCGGATCAACAGATTGCGCATGGGTGAGGTCTCCCGCGGTCGAGCATGACCGCATCGGGAGGGATGCCGAACGGGCGCCTCTATTCCGTGGACACACGAAAAAAGGTGATCCCATCGGCGTGAACGACATTCCGCTCCCGCCGCTGAATAAAGTCGGTACTCCGGCATCCCTCCCAGCGACACCGGATCGAGAAGAATCCGCATGTGCGGAGCACTGGGATTTTCCGTGACGGCGGCGTTGATGGCGAACTGTCTCGTCGGCGGCAGGGTGATGATGCGCCCAACCATGGCCGCTACCGAGCGTAGAAGCCCCGTCGGCGTCCTTCGTCGCGATGATGGGGTAGTCGATGGCGCAGATGCACGCCGACATGCCTGACGTCCGCGAACCTGGGCCTGCTCTATCGCGGCCAGCTCCTCGTCCACGGCATGGGCTTCTCGCCCGACCGCAAGATCGACACCGGCAGCAACGCGGTGATCGCCACGATCCCGATCGGCCAGGGTCCGGAGGGCGTGGCCTACGTCCCGGAGGCGGTGCCGGAGGGGGGCGCGCCGAACCTCCAGCCGCTGGGCGCGGCGGGCCAGTCGAGCACGCTGACGCTGGACGGGCCGGACGGCAAGGCGGCCACGCAGGTCACGCTGTTCGACCAGGGCGTGCTGCAGACCCTGCAGGCGGCGGTGACGGGCCTCACACCGAAGAAGCCCTACGTGCTGGCCCTCTCGGCCGATCCGAAGGGCGCCGGGCCGCTGGAGCCGCTGGCCGCCTTCATGACGAACCCGGCGGGCGCGGCCATCGTCAACGCCGTCGGCCCGATCCGGCAGGTGACGCAGAACGCAAATGCGGCTGCGCGACGCAGCCTCGTCATCGTCGAGGGCAAGCCCGGCGAGACCGGCGCGCCGGTCCAGACGCAGGCGCCGCGCTGACGAGACAAGGGGGCGGTCGCCGGACCGCCCCCACGCGTCCTATCCCGACGGCTTGTCCTCACGCCCTGTAGGCGACCAGCACGGCGCCGACAGCGATCAAGGCGATGCCCAACCAGTTCGGGACAGCCAATCGCTCGCCCAGGAACACGACGCCGAACACCGCGACCAGCACGACGCTGAGCTTGTCCAGGGGCGCTACGCGAGCCGCATCGCCGAGCTTCAGGGCGCGGAAGTAGCAGAGCCACGAGCCGCCGGTGGCGAGTCCCGAGAGGACGAGGAACAGGTAGGTCTTCCGCGAAATCGACCCGAGCGGCTGCCATTGCCCGGTGGCGAGCAGAATCAGGCTGAGGACGCAAACGATCACGACCGTGCGGATCAGCGTGGCGAAGTCGGAATTGACCGCCTCGATCCCGATCTTGGCGAAGATCGCCGTCAAGGCCGCAAATGCGGCGGAGAGCAGTGCCCAGATCTGCCAGGATGCCAGAAGGGTCTTCATGGCTCGAACCCCGCCACGTCCTGAGGGACATCGGCCTACGTGATCCCGGCAGGCCCGACGCACCATTGTTCCAGAGGCTTGTAGACGATGATCTTGTCGGTCAACAGATCGCCCTGTTGACGGCAGAATTGTTCGAGTTGGGCGCGTCGGCCGATCAACTCGACGCAGATGGTGAGCTGAGGATCGGAAAGCTCCGAACCGTCTTCTCGGATCGGCCCGTGGTCGCTGAATCCGTACTGAGCCGGGTGGGCGACCGCGTTCATCAGGCCTGCGGTCTTGGCCCGCAGGATCGGTTCCCGGTAAAGGGGCTTTGCTCCCGTTCCGGGCTGCCAGAACGAGCGCCGCTCGCGCGATGCGGCTCTGTCCGCCCGTCTGACATAAACGCGCAGCATGCCGACCTCGGCCGGAATCACGGTGTGTGAAGCCGGGGCCGCTCTACGAACGCGTCGTGGACGTGTGCGAGGAGCTGATGAAGTTCACGCTCCTGACCCGCGAGCGGAAGGAGCGCGCGCCGGAACGGTTAAATAGCATTGCTGCCGACGTGGGGTTCGCGAAGCGATAGATTGCTTGCTCCCAAGCTCGCTCCGACGTTCACGTGTGATGTTCTGAAGGCCCAAGTAGGTTCGACACCGGAAGGTAGCTTACCTGCAGGTGACGTCCGCTTCAGGGTAGTGCGCCGAAGTCCGCTCATGGCGCATCGCAGTCCAAGGCATGTTGTCTTCAGCCTGTGGAGAAGCTCACTTAGCCCTCGCATTTGTTCTCTATATGTTCTAAAAATGCATAACGCCTATGAAGCAGGCGATCTCCGGAAGCCGACGCCTGCCGAGCGCTTCGACCTCGTCGAACCAGCCGCGTCGCTACGCCCATTCTAGCCCCTAAGCTGACGGCCGGCCTCTATGCTAGGCCGTGGGAGATCGCGCATGCTTGTTCTATCACCTGCAGCCAAGACCTTAGTCGCGCATTCGCCCGAGTCCGCATCCTCCGACCAACTCGCACGCGCCTTTCTGCAGCACCTCGCCCAGGACGAACGCAAGCGGCTCAAGGCCAGCCATCGATCAAGCTCATACGGTTTCGAGGTCGAGCCGATACTCGACGACGAAGATGCCGTCGAACGCATCGTGGCGCAGGAGGAGGCGAATCGACCCGAGAGCGCCCACGTACCTGTGCCTGCGGATCTCGCCGCCGTGGCCGTCATGCTCGCCCGCGCCATCGAGGCGGAGCCTGGGCTCGTGCGCCGGCTGCGCCGTGAGGCGCCCGTCGTCGCGCTAGCTACCCACGTAACCGATCTTGTCGAGCCTGTGCGGATCGTCGCAGAAAAGTGCCTCTTTGGTCCTGATACTAAGGTTGTGGATCTCGCCATTGGGAGAGCACGTGAACTGAGCAGCAGGAATGCCGCCCTATTCGTCTGCGACGGCGTCGGCCGTGAGGCGCGGCCGGAGAGAGGTAACGAGGTGATTGGCACGGCGTTGCATGTCCGGATCCCAATCGTGGGCATTGCGCCCGATCCGAAACGGCAATTGCCGCGTGACCTGATGCGGTCCGCCGAGCATCAGATCGCTCTGGCGAGTCTGGATCAGACCGGTCTGGCTCTTGTGGTCGAGGCTGTCGTGGGTGGTCTCCCCACCAGGCGAATCGATACCAATCTGCTGCGCATGATCGACATTGCCGATCTGCCCGTTGCCTTCCGCAGGACCGGCACGCCCGATGCCTGCATTGAGGCGCTGGAGCGGATCGTCTCTGCCAAGGCCGAGTACTTAGGTTTCGGCCCCGCTTTGGAAGAGCTCGATGGCTACGGTGAAGCTAAAAGTTGGGGCTTGGCCGCTGCAGCCGACCTGCAGGCCTATCGCATTGGCCGGTTAAGCTGGGCCGAGTTCGACCATCGAGGTCTGCTGCTTTCAGGTCCACCTGGGGTCGGCAAGACAAGCTTTGCCCGCGCCTTGGCCAAATCTGCGCGCGTACCACTGGTGGCAACCTCGGTCGCCGAGTGGAACGCCGCCGACTACCTGTCCGGCACACTGCAGGCGATCCGGAAGGTCTTCGCACAGGCCAAGGCCCAAGCGCCCTGCATCCTGTTCATCGACGAGCTCGACGGCATTTCCGACCGCGGGCAGATCCGTGGTGAGTACGTGCAGTACTGGACTCAGATCGTGAACCTCTTCCTCGAGCTTCTCGCCGGGGTGGATGAGCGACCGGGCGTCGTGGTGGTTGCGGCAACGAACTATCCGGAGAAGATCGATCCTGCGGTAAAGCGGGCAGGGCGCTTGGATAGAGAGATCGCAATCGTAAAACCTGATACTGCAGCTCTGGCTCAGATCTTCCGCCACCATCTCGGGCGCGAGATCCTCCCAGATGCGCCGATGCTGCCCCTGGCACTAGCCGCACGCGGCATGACCGGCGCGGATGTGGAAGCCTTCGTTCGGCGAGCCAAAGGAACGGCGCGCCGTAATGGCCGGGCGGTGACCGTGGAGGAGGTGCTGGCTGAAATCCGCCAGGGCCGTCACCCGCTTCCGCCTACGATCAGGCACCGTGTCGCCATTCATGAAGCTGGGCATGCAGTCGTGAGTCATGCTCTCGGCTTTGGCACGCTCGTGGACCTCTCCCTGCACGATAATGGCGGGCAGGCCTGTTTGGATTTCGCTGCCGACGGAGCTGCGACTCTCTACGAACTGGAGGCGGCAATCGCGTCTCTTCTGGCGGGCCGGATCGCCGAGGAGGTGGAACTTGGTGCCGGATCAATCGGTGCGGGCTTCGGTGCCGGTTCCGATCTTGCTTTGGCGACTGCGATCGCGCGCGACATCGAGCTAACCTACGGCCTCGGACACCTGGGCAATGTCGTCGTGGAGGCAGCCTCCACCGACATGGTCCTGATCGGGGGGCTGCTGCCAGCCATAGCCGAACGCCTTCGGCGCGCGAGCGATCGGGCGCGGAATATCCTGACGGAGCAGAGGGCCTCATTACAGGCAATCGCTCGCGCGCTCGAGGAAACCGGCTATCTCTCCCATGAGGACATCGACCGCATGCTGTCTTCAACTGTAACGCAGGTGAGCGCCAAGGCTGTCGCGGGCGTCGAGGAGGTACGATGATGTTTGCGCTACATCCAGTCGCCCCAGATGTGGGTGACCTCCAGCCGCTCTCCGACGCAATTGATGCACTGTGCGACGTCCTTGACGGAGAACGTGAGGCGCTCATCGAAGGATTGGCCGAAATCGTCCGACAGCGTACCGCGTTCGAACGGCACAAGCAGGCATTCGAAGATCGCGATCACTTCGTGTAAGAGAGTCGGTACACTGTCGACATACAGCCATCCATTCCTTCGTTGTCCCTGATCGAGAAGGTCGATGGACGGAGCCGGGTTCAAAGCAGTCCTTCGTGCTCTAGGCAAAACCCAGGTGGAGTTTGCCAGCGAAATTGGCGTGGCCCTACGCACTGTCCACTATTGGGCAAGCAAAGGCCCTCCATCGGAGGTGGCCTATCTTCTCGATCTGATGGCTACTCATGAGCTGCCATTTGGATTTTTGTCTGATAGTGATAGGGCTTCGATTGAACGGCCTCTTGAAGCCGAATTAAACCGACTCCTCACTGCGGCTGGAGACAGTCGCCGTGAGGAGGTTATGTCAACTATCGAGAAATGGCTGAGTGAAAGCCGGAAACAGTTCGTCGGATCTGCCGAATAGTGCGGAATGTGTCATACGGTACTGCCCCTAGTGAACTGACGCCGACGGAGGATTCACGGTCAGGGGGTGATGTGCGAGTCTGCGCAGATGGCTCAGACTGTGGATCGACGTTGAGGTGTCTCATCATACGCTTCTGCTAAAAGGCTGTAATCTATGTCTAGATTGCTCTGAGCAGGGTCGCGATCGGCATCGTTCGACAAGCAAACTACATGCGGCAGTACAGCCGCCCGACCGACTTTGCCCGCTACCCGATGCCCGTCACGCGACCTTGGATGCCGAGCACGCCGCGCAGGTTCCGGATAGCCATTCCCGTTCGACCTGCACTCCACCTTCGGTCATGGTGGGGTACTGGTCGATCCACCGGTCGGACCAACGGGCGCCCGCCTCGGTGAGCGAAGCACGCCGCGCGGCATGAATCCTATGGCACGGACGCGTTACCTTCCCCAGGAGGCAGTCCAGGGCCAACTGGGCGACCAGCGACGTGACGAACCCGAGCTCGACAGGCCCGTACGGCTGATAGTGGGCGCCGCAGGCGGGCTCTTCAAAAGCGACTGCCCGCTCGTCGGGCCAAGCCGCCACCCGGAAATGGGGTACCCCCGTCCGGTCGAGCCCGCACCTGAGGCAGCCACCCCCAGACGTGATGGCCACCGCATGCCCCGCGACAGCGTGCGCCTCGGTCCAGCCGTAGACGACGGGCATCGACCTGCCCAGCCGGCACTGCCAGTCATTGAGTTGGCTTTCCGCGCGCCAATCCCCCATCGCCGACACGACGAGGTGACTTCTCCGGAGCGTTCCTTCATCGACGGCCAACATCGCCTGCGCCACGACCGGGAAGGCATCGAATCTCCCATGCGGGTAGTCGATCCGCAGCTTCGAGGCCAGCCCTTCCGCTTTGTTCGCGCGCACGCAGGCGGCGCCGAGCGGATGGCGCCCGACGTTGGCCCAATCAAGTGCATCATGGTCGACAAGATTCAGGTGCCCGACGCCCGCCTGCGGAGGACGAGGCTGGATGGAGGTGAACTGAACCCTCCATTACACGCCCCGCTCTACGGAAGGCCTGTCGGTCGAGGTGAATGTACTCCGAGCGACAAACTTCCTGCATCGGCACACGCCGTCAGAATAAATCTGAGGGCAGGTTCAGCAAATTATGCCTTTCAAGAAGGGCCTCCCAAGAAGCAATTTCACCATCTTTTGCCTCACGCCACTGTGGCTTGAGGCAAAACATGGAATCTGCGTAGCCTCCAAGTCATTGATCTTTCAGAATTATTTCTGCGATCGATCTGGGGAAATAACGAAAGATGCTCATTCCAGCACAATAAGATGCTCGGCAGGCCGGCCATTGGATCGCCGAAGGCCCACATGAATTACAATCGACACGACGAAAAAGCCCCCGCGGATTTCTCCGCGGGGGCTGGCAAGATCGGTCACGCGATCTTTTCAGATGCGCGCCAAGTCCGATCTTCGATAGAACGCAGCACCTACTTCCTCGCGCCGGATCCGTGGTTCGATGCCGAGTGCGGTCAGTCGCTTCTGGAGCTGCTGGAAGTGAGTCCCTGTCGTTGCCATCGCTTCGAACAGGGTGACGTGCTCCGCCCGGAATGCTTCGAAGTCGGATTCCCTGATCACGTTCACGGGGCATCGGTTCAAAGGACTAATGATCGTCGTCGTCTGAAGAATGCCCAGATCGATCAGCTTGCGGACGACGGCGGAACTCGTGCGCATCGACTTCTCGACCGCTCGAGCTGTCGTAAAGCCGTCCATGGATCCCCGCGTCCGATCACGAACCTCGGACACCCGGACGAGCAGAGCCGAGAAGCCGTGAGCGTCTCTCCGTCGACCGACCCAGGCGAGCTTGCGCCCGAGGACGAGATCGAGGATCTCGACGGTGCTGCAGCAGACTTTTTTCACCGCTCTCTGAATGTCGACCATGTCCTCGTCGGGCTCCGCGACGGGCACGGCATCGGCGAACAGGCTGGTCAGGAACGTGTCGAGGTCACGGCGCCTGAACAGGTGATCGAGTTCCGGCCGCTTCGGGAACATGGGCTTGATGAAACCGCCGTCGACAAGCAGCTTCGTCTGGACGCGGCCGGCGCCGAGATACTCCTCGACCTCCGTCATGAACAAGCCGTCGGCGGCGTCCGCGAGGGTCGCAGATGCGGCGACGGCGTCGAACAATGCGCTACCGTTCGGGAGCTCAGCCTGCTCTTCCGACAGGATGTCGGTCGCCTGGAGGATCTTGCGCAGACGTTTGGGATGAATCCGCAACTCCTGAGACGCCGTGTGCACGGAGTGCAGGACGCGGCGCCCGACCGGCTTCCCGAAGATCGTGTCTCCCGGACCGAACGGCATCCTCTCGACGATGAAATCCGCGACGAGATCCCGGACCACGTCGAAGTCGGGGTGCAGCTTCTCGAACGACAAAACCTTGAACCACCGCCCTAGAACAGCCTGCGGTCCCTCGGTCGCGCTGCGGGTGTAGGAATAGGAGCGCACGAGCCCGTCCATGAACTCGCGGATGCCGACCTCGCCCTGTTCCGCGATCGCGACACCCGTCGTTCCGGCTGCGCACCAGTCGTCGTCCGAGAGAGCGTTGAAACGGACGTCGCGGCCGAAGCGTGCCACGGCGCCGATGGTCTCGCACACCCCGATGCCGACATGCAGAGGCAGCATGTCCAACCAGCGGATGTTTCCGCGTCCGTTGTCGAGGCGGTCGAGCACGTAGGTTTCCAGGCCCGAGGCGGTACGGCGGCTGGCCCTCTCGGAATGCGCTCCGAGATCCGGCAGGTGTGGCTTCAGAAGCCTCGCGAAGTCATGGTTTCGCGAGGTCTCCTGATGATCGAGCTCGACCAGTGCCATGCCGTGCTTCCGGCAAATCCTAATCGCTGCGATTGACCAGATGGCCCGCCCATAAGCGGCGGTTTCGGGCCTCGATGCCTGTGCGCAATCCTCGAGAAGGCAGGCCGGGCACACGCGCAGAACCGTCCTGACCAAGTGTCTGCCGGGGAAGAGCTCGGTTCTGAACGTCTGGCCGTCGGACACGCGCCGGAAGGCATCCGCAGCGAGACGATCTGGATCGGCGCCAGCGAGGCCCGCGAGGGCATCTAAGGCACCCTGGTTGCCGTCGACGATGCCCCGGAAATCAAGCCCCATGTCCGCACAGAAGAACGGGGCGCTCGCGTCCCGGCCGAGATGGAGCTGTGCCAGCCGCGAGACAAAGGAGGCCGGAGCCTCCCCCGCCAGATGCGGCAGCGACGGGCGAAGCCGTGCCATAGGAGGTCTCATTTCGAGCCTTCAGCGGTCCTGCCACCCCGTCCCCGCTTCGGCTTCGCCGCCTTGCGTGGTTTCGGCGCTGTGTGAAGCTTCGGCGCTGGCTTCTGCGGATCGACGTCGGTGCGCGGGCGATCCAAGATCTGCGTGGGATCCGTATCGGTCCAGTGCTGGACCCGGAACGGGTTCGTGGTGTTCTGGCAACCAGTGCGCAACCAGAACGCGGTCGCGAAGTGGTCGGGGAGGAGGTGCGTATCTCCGAAGCGCAGCGCCTCCTCGATGGCCTCGCAGGTCAGCTCGATCGCGATGCCCAGCGCGTAGTTCGCCGCGTGCACGAGCCGGCCAGCCAGTTCGTCGGCAACCTCGGGTTTGATCGTCAGAGGCGTGAAGGCCACAAGATTCTCGATCGTCTCCGCGATGGGATCCGTCGACTCGGGAAGCGTCAGGCGCCCGAACTCCACGAACCTGCATCTCCTCATCACCTGCCTGTCGGTACGTAGGAAGTCCGCGAGGTCGCAGGTGCCGGAGAGAACGAGAATCATCGGATCGCGGCGACGTTGCACCAAGCTCTTGATTGTGTTGAGGATGCGCTTCTGCTGGTCGATGTTCGCGGTCTGCGTAACGTGCTGCATCTCGTCGATGTGCAGCACCCGCTTGTCCTCCGTCTCGAGCCGGCGCCTGACTTCCTCCCAGATCAGGTGCTCCTTCCTGTCGCGCTGGATCGGATACCCCAGCTGCGGAAGAAGCGTACGCCCGAGCTGCATAAGGGTGCAGGGCGACGGTGCGGTAATCGAAAGGAGCCGACCCCCGAGTTTGTCGTGGCGTTTACGGAATAGACGCTTGAGGGCACGCGTCTTACCTGCGCCGCTCTCACCAGTCAGCACCAGGATCCGGCCCTCCGGCATGAGAGCGTCGTCGTCCATGTCGTCGACATCGTCGATGAGCTGTCCGCCGAGGTCGTCGACCTCGTCGACAGGCTGCTCGTCGAGGTCCGCGGCGAGCCGACCCGTGCACTCGGTCGCGCCGCCGCCGTCCGTCGCGTCGGACAACAGTCCGTCGAGTCCGTCAATCGCCGGGTCGAGGAGCTCGAGCATCCTGTCGAATTGCATCGATAGATGCTCGAAGGAGCTGGTCGTCAGGAATTGACGTCGCACGCCGGACATCAGGTCGCGGCGCAGAGCAGGGGACATCGGGGGACTAGGGTTGTCGGCCAGGATATCGATTTCGGTGGACATGCTACTTCTCCAGTTTCCAGGTGGACTGCCTCCGGTGCGGCCGGGCGGGCTCGGTTGCATCCGAACGGCGCGCGGGCTGAGGTGTGGCGTCCTCGCCGGGCGTCGGGTCGTTCGGACCGCAGGGCTGAACGGGCGGAGCAGCCGGCCGGTCGGACACCGGAGCTTCAGCTGCGGGCGTTGCCCGGATTGGGGAACTGGGTTCAGGCCGCTGCACGGGGCTGGTTGCGCGCGGAGCGCCGGCGGCGAAGCTGCGGCTGCCCGGCAGCGCGAAGCTCGTGGGCAGCGTGCCCGTCCGAGCCGCAGGTGCCGCTAATCCGCCCGAAGTCGCCGATGACGCGTCGATGCCATCGTCGGTCGGCGGAACCGCGAAGCCGAGCCTAAGCTTGCGCTCGTGGAGTGCAATCTCATCGGCGTCGTACTGCTCGTCGCCGATCTGCGCGATCCCAACGGCATGCTTGTGTGTACGTTCGATTGCTTCGATCGCCGCGAGGACGATCGGCCATCTCATCTGCGCGACATCATCGAACCGGCGCGCGAGTTCCTCGGAAGCCGAAAGCCAGTCGCGGAGACGGCGCCCCTCCATGAACCTGGTCCGGCACGGTACGGTCATCCAGTCCGTGCTTCTCGGATCGAAGCGGACGGAGATCGCGCCGAGGTTGTAGGGATCGAGCTTGATTTCGACCTCAGCATCGCCCTGCTTGCGGCACCGGGCCTGGAGCTTCTCCGAGCTGTAATCCAAGCCCAGAATGCGGAGGCCTGTCCTCCGCGTCGTTCTGGTGAGATCGATCCCGAAGCTGATCCGCACCCGGTCGCGATCCGGTGCCGGTCCCGGCGGCATAAGCTTCGTGAGCCGAATCCATGCGTCGCGAGGCGTTTCGCCGCCCAGGCCTGCATGCCGCTTGTTGTGATAGACATCGACGCACCAGCGCACGAGTAGATCGGCGAACTGGTCGACCGTCAGCACAGCCCGCATCTGAGCTGGGTAGTCTCCAAGTTCCGCGACGCTTCCGCCGGTATTGCCCTCGAAGCGGCTTAGGAGACCCTCCTTCACCGTCCTGAAGAACCGTTCGACGAAGGCGCGGAGTTGCGGCTGCGCCGCCGGTGGATTGAAAACGTCCATGAGCAGCGACAGGGCGCGACTCTGGAAGAAGGTACTGACGAATGCCGAACCTTGATCCGTCGCCAACTGCCAGGGCGGCCCGTGCTGATCCCAGGGCGTGAGAGCACCGGCGGCATGGCCGATGCTGCTCTTGTCTTGGTAGATCATGCGCAGCGTTTCGAGCGCGACCCTCGCGTCCTCCTGCTTCGCCAGCCTCATCGCGAGAACGCATCGCGTCGCTACGTCGAGTGCGACGCAGAGGTACCAAGAGCCGCGCTCGATCTGCGCGCGCAGCCGCGGCGACAGGCTTTGCCAGATCTTCGTGTCGGCGAAGACGACATGCAAATCGACCTTGTAGAAGTCCATCTCGACGCGCTCGAGCGCGTGCGTGACGTCCTGTCCGATGCCGAGTTCTTTCCACCTGCGGTGGGCCTTGTCGCGCCCCAGACGCGCAAGATCGATCTCGAAACGATCGAGTTTCGCGACCTCCAGGCAGAAGCGGGAAAAGCTCGGCTTGTGGTCGGGCTCGCGCCCCCCGCGCTTGAACCGTCTGTTCTGCCATCTGAACGCGATTTCGAAGCGTTCGTAGATCTCGATCCGGGTGGGGCGTTTCGCGCTGGCGAACTTATGGGCGAACTTGTCCAGCAGATCGTAGGTCTCAACCGAGAACCAGCCCCTGGCGTTGCCGGAGTTGTGCCTGCCGTCCCGGAGCGCCGTCAGGTCCCAGTCGCACGCCTCGAGCCGCTCGATCCAGCGCCGCAGCGACGATCCACTAGGGATGGCTTTGACGTTGTTTCGGCATCCACGTTTTTTTGGTGCTGGACGAGGATCGTTAACGTTCCAGTTGACGCGTGGTTTGACGAGCCCTAATTCGTCGGTGATGAGTTTGACGGCTAAGTCGAAGCCCTTTGTGCTCCGATCGACCTGACCATTTCTATGCAACTCATAGAACTTTTGGATGCAGTATATCTTGAATATTACGTCGGCCTGATCCTTCTTGGGCAGATGGGCGATCGAGAGATGATGCTTCTTGCTGCGCTCAAGGACGCAGTCGATGCGGAAGAAGTTGGGCTCGTAATGGAAGTCCGTCCGCTGCGACTCCGTGTTGTAGTCAAGATGGGAGACGAACATCTTCGACGCGGGATCATATACCTGCGAGAGCCAATGACCTTTCGGCGTCGACCTACTCAGGCGCCATACGTCTCCGAAGCCGTGGATCCTGGCATCGAGATCGAGCCGGGTGATCTTCGCGAGCGGATTGCGGGCGGCCATTAGACGTCGGCCTCCGTCTCGCCGGGAGCGGGTTCCGCGACGCGGACACGGCTTCCGTATCCGATGCGGCCTTCGTCCAGGACGATGAGACGGCCACAGTCGACCAAGCGCAGGGCGGCGACGAAGGCGATCCCATCGAGACCGCTCGATGCGACCAGGTCGCCGATCGTCGCGAAGCCGGAAGAGTTTTCTGCGAGGTCGAGGACAACGTTCTCCGCTTCGAGGGGGAAGCAACGGCGCACATGGCGTAGTAGCTTCGCATTCGCGATAGTGTCGGGGTGCAGTTCCGCGTCCGTCAGCAGCAGAACCTCGTCGACGTCGTCCACCGACATCTGCGACGCGATCAGCTCGATGGTCGGTTCCCAGAGATGCCGTTCGACAATCTCCATCGGCTTGACCTGTATGTAGATCCGCCGTCCAGTACTCGTCAGCAGGAAAAAGTCGAAGGTGTGCTGGCGCAGCGTTCCATCGAAGTCGTAGAAATGTACCGTGTCCGGTTGCTCGACCAAGTACTGCGGATTCATCAGGCCGTCGATCACGACGGCCCAATTGTATTCGAGGCCACTTTCGACATGCAGGATGCGGAGGACGTCTCCAGAGCCGACGGCCAGAGAAGCACGGGCCGAGCCACGCGAGCGGGTGGAGGGGCGGCGGTATCCGTCGCTCGCGTCGGGATCGTTCCAGAAGGCCGGCGCGAAAGCCGGCAGGTACGCCGGTAGGGTCGAAATCGAGGTTTCGAGATCCATGGATCGGGTCAACTATGGCAAAGCCATCCCATCGACCGGGACTGAGAGGTCCTCTGGTCCGGATCGGGCTGTTCATCGATGCGGCGATTGTCGGCGCGGAGGCTGCCGCTTGAATGCGGCTGTGGATAGCGCTCGACCGTCACGGCGGCGGCTCTTGCAGGAGCCCTCGGCTGATGGCACCGTGAAGCGTGCTTGACGGCACGACTCGGCCTTCCTCTTCCCCGTAATGGTTGAGGTTCGGTGGGGCATCAGATCCGTGAGGATCCTGCTGGTGGATGGAACAGTAGCCAGGGTTTCGTAGGCCGGTCGGCGACAGTTCCAATTCAAACGGGGTGCGGTGGTGACATCGCGCCCCTTTCATTTCTAAATTTTCATCTCGTTCTCCGTATCGGACGAGTTTTCATAGTTCGCGCACAGTGTATCCATGCAGATGCACTGTGCTGCGAGGCTAATAATGCAGATTGAAATTTAAGAGCCCTAGTCCGGACCGAAGCGTGGCTGTTTGGCGACGCAGGTAGTCGGTCTCTGGCCGCAGGCCGCCGGGGCGGATGCGACTGCGTATCGCTGGGGAGTGGCAATCCCCATCTATCGCCCGAGTCCCAAAGGACGCACTCCCTACCAAGGAGTGATGACGGGCGACCGCGTTGATCAGACAGCCAGGCTCGATTTCCTAAGACAAGAGGAAATCGGCGCGGCAGTAGGTTGTCCGCTTGGTTTCTGTGGACAACTGCCGGGCGGGATCAGCCGTTCAAGGATGGGCGTCCACGTCAACTACGGGTCGCGCACGCCGTCTCCGCACCTTTGTCTGCGGGCAGATGCCGTCCGAAAGCGAGACTGAGAGCTCGCCGGCGCAGGCCATGCCGAGGACGGTTTCGACACCGTCGGCGGGTTCCCTGACGAGGGCTGCCAGATCGCGCAACTCCGCCTCCGAGACTCGGTCGAGGCGGGCCAGAATCCTGACGCGGTCGCTGGCGGCGATTGGACAATGTCGCGTCGCCCAGACCGCGCGGGCGTCGCTCAGGAAGGGCTCCATCAAGACAGTCGCCCTGCAGACGAGAACGGCCGGCTCCCGGGCGACGATCTCCGGTCGGGGCGAGCCGTCGTGGACGCCGACGACGAGCATCCGGCTGGACGCCCGTCGAACGACGAACGCGAGCGAGCCGGGAACGTCCAACTTGGCGGGCTCCATCGCATCGATTTCGGGATCGAGGGCCACCTGAATGAGGAGATCGCGATGCCATCGATGCCGATAGCGAATCGGGGAGCGGCACACGCCGCCTCGAAATCCTGGATATCGTGCTTCTGGTTCGCGACCGATATTTGATAATAGATGTCGCGATGATAATTGTAGCATTGCCTGACCGTCCTAGAGCGGTTTCGCATGGACGGGAAGCGCAGCGTAACTGCCCATCTATGCAGATATCAGCCGTGTCATTTATTGTTTCCTGCTAGATCCCGTTCGCGGACCAAGGGGAATGGCCGAGCTCCTGCTTGCCGGCTTGCGGCCATAAAGGGGCTATAAATGCCCCTTTTGCAAGCGCTCTCGCATGTCTTCGCCGGCTAGATACGGTGGATAACGGGCATCGCGCAACTCAATTCTGATAGTGATCTGAATAATTAGCGCGCGTAATCAATGGCTTGGTTCATGAATGAAAATATATGTAAGTCATTATGCAGGATTGGAGATTTTTTGCTGTCGTGGCGAAATGTTCGATGGGCTAAATTTTGCCCTTCTTGTGCCTTTGTACCCAATGCTCGACTGCGCCAACGAAGCTAGGCCCGTCACTGGTCGAGATAGCTTGCGTATACATACCACTCAGGACGTGAGCAGGGTCTGTCGGGATCGGTGTTGCCTGATCGTTCTGCGCTGCTTTCACACCATACCGTTCGATCAGTGTCAGCAGATAGACCGCATAGGCTGGGGGACCTCGCTCGGCCCAGAGATGGACGGTGCGACGAGAGACGCCGATCTCCAGCGCGAAGCCGATCTGTGTCCGGCCAAGTCTGCGTAGCGCCGTTTTGAATTCGTCAGGCGTCATGCTGGCGGCCCGTCATCAGGGATTGCGCTCCTATGTCGGCTCCAATCGGTGTTCCTGTCGTCGGAGCCCACTTCAAAGTCGTACCTTCAGATCCGGCTGGAACGTCGCCACTCGAAGGAACGGTAACGCCTTGTACAGCGCCGTCCGATAGGAGCGAAGCGAGTGTCGGCGAGCACGGTCGGATGGATCCGCGCACATGGGATTTAAGAACAGGCCCGATGACGAGCCATTGCAGGAAGAGCCTCCTGAAGTCCCACGTAGCGTGAGGCAGCGGACGGTCACTGTTGAAATCAAGGGGAAGCGTCCAGGCAGGACCGCCACAGGCGTGTCACCGCGCGCCTCCTCGGCCGATACCATTGATGTTGTTCAAAAAATCAGAAGACGGAAGCTCTCGACGGAGGCGATTGAAAAGAAGACTCCGCCCAAGGTGAAGGTCTCTCCCGTCGTCATTCCTCGCGGCAAGAAGTAGCGCGCCTGACTTGTCCTCCCTTTGCCGGGAGATGGTGCCGGCTGGATGTCCTCCCGGTGAGGCTCCGCCCCTGGATAAGGGCGGAACCGAACCAGCTTTTCTAGCCATTCCTTTCGCCAAGGTGACAGTTTAGCTTCGCAGCGAAGATTTGCTTGGTCGTCCAGTTGCTCGGATGACAGGCCTATCGTCGAGTGCGTCGACGATCCACCGACATCATCCTGAGGTCCTCGAACTCCGCGCGTTTCCGCACGATCTCGGCTAAGCCAGCGATGACGGTCTCGCGATCGCTTTTGAGAATCTTGCAGAGCGAGTCGATCGCGTCGGAAAGCGGCTGCAGATCGCCCAAGTCCGGGGCATCAGTCATCAGCGCGAACATCACAACACCCCTGCGGCAGTCGTGGAACACACATCGGATTCGCAGTCTGTCTCCGGCTTTAGCGCGAGGTCGATCTCGTCCCGAGAAAGGTAGCCGCTTTCCTCGAGCATTCCTGTGAGCGCCTGTAGTGCCGGTCTGCGCTCAGTTAGGATTCTTCGCGCTCGCTCGCTCGCGTGCCGTAGGCGCTCGACGACAGCCGGGAGAACGCCCGCGATCAGGACTGTGTCAGCCGCAGCCTCCAGATGCACGTTCCCGAGTTGCCCGAGGCCGAATGTCAACTCGATGTCGCGTGCGATAGCCGTCGCCATCGCGAGGTCGGAGTTCGCGCCGAAGCCTGCGCCGATCGACCCTGCACCGAGTTCGATCTCCTCCGCGATCCGGCCGGCTAGGAGCGACGCCATGGCCGTCTCCAGCTCGTGCAGGGTCGCAGCTCCCTCCATAGCCAGTTGCAGGCAGGCCTGCCCGCCATTGTCGTGCAGGGAGACGTCCATGAGCATACCGAAGCCAAGGGCGTGACTAACGACCGCGTGCCCTGCCTCATGGACGGCGACGCGGCGCCTGACTGTGGGCGGGAGCGGACGGCGTCCCTGCCGAATCTCGGCCAGCACGTCATCCGAGGTCACCGCCCGGCCGTGGCGGCGCGCCGTTCCCTTGGCGCGGCGGACGAAGGCCTCCACGTCCGCGCCGGTCATGCCGCGCGCGGCCAGCGCCAGCGGCAGCATCGGCGCGTCCGGCAGGACTTCCCTCCCGAGGTGGTGTCGGAAAATCTGCACGAGCGCGGACGTATCCGGCTTCCCGACCGCGATCTCCCGATCGAGACGCCCAGCCCGCTTCACGGCGGGATCGATCTTCTCCGGATGGTTCGTGGCGGCCACCACCACGACACCGGGCCGCTCCTCGACCCCGGCCAGGAGTTCCAAGAATAAGTTCACGATCTGGGTCCAGTACTGCACGTACTCGCCCCGGATCTGCCCGCGGTCGGAGATGCCGTCGAGCTCGTCGATGAACAGGATGCACGGCGCCTGCGCCCTGGCCTGCGCGAAGACCTTGCGGATCGCCTGGAGCGTGCCGGAGAGGTAGTCGGCGGCGTTCCATTCGGCGACCGAAGTCGCCACCAGCGGCACACGTGCGGACTTGGCAAGCGCGCGGGCGAAGCTCGTCTTGCCGACACCTGGAGGCCCCGACAGCAGCAGACCGCGATGGTCGAACTCCGCCCAGCGCAGCCGCCCGACGCGATAGGCCTGCAGATCGGCTGCAGCTGCCAAGCCCCATTCCTTGGCCTCGCCATAACCGTCGAGCTCCTCCAGGGCAGGCCCCTCGACCAGATAGTCGGCCTTGGCAGCGACGATCCGTTCCAGCGCAGCGATGCAGCCATCGGGCGTGGCCGTTCGGCGGAAGGCGACGGGTAGATCGGCGATGTCGATCATGCGGAGGAGATTGGGATCGATATTCTTCGAAGGCCGGCTGCCGACAACGGCTTCGACCACGAGGGCGAGGCCGGCCTGATCCAGGCACGGCAACGCGATCCTGTGTTCGGACGACCGCATCAGGTCGCGCGGCAACTGACGCTTCGGATCGGGTGCGATGCCGACGATCGGCACCCGCACATGCAGTGCGGTGCCGATCACATCGTTGCCCTTCTCGGGCCGAGCATCGCGACCGACGCCATCGCACACGAACAGGGCGGCATTTCTGCGGGTCAGGTCACGGGCTCTCCCGCTCGAGAGTTCTACGACCTTCGTGTCCGGCCGGAACAGGCACTTCTCCGCGACGATGCGGACAGGTTCGACAAGATCGATCACGTGCGTGGCGAGCGTGACGACGGGCGCCTCGCGGCGCAGCCGGCGAACAAGACCGGGCTCTGCCTCGATAGCGCGGGCGAGTATCACGGCCACGGCCGCGAGATCTGCTGGAACCGGCACATGCGTGGCCTCCGGTCGGTTCTCTTCATCGCGAATGACGATCTGCTCGATGGCGTCGTTCTCGTCGAGAACAGCGTCATCCTCGAAGCCGAACGGGTTGGAGCGTTGGTCGGCCTTGAGGCGTTTGCGTTCGTCCTGGGCGAGTTGTTGCAGGAAGGCGCGTGCGAGTTGGTCGGAGGATGCGCCGTCATGGGGACGCGGATCCGTGGATGAAAGCAAAGAGGATGGAGCGAGCATGCGAGATCTCCCACGGCCAAGCCACGCGAGGGCTTAGCCGTCAGCGTCAGTGCTGGATTGGGCGGAGGCGGCGCGGCTGGCTCGATGTTTGAGCGCATTGCGGGCGTCGGCATCTGGAGATCGCCTGCTTCATAGGCGACGACAGGATTCGAACATAACAAGAACGTGTTTGCTAGTAGGCGGAGTGACTTTTGCACAGCGGTGGTGTGTTTGTGCTTTGGCCGTGTTGCGCCATCTGCGGACAGCTAGCGAGCGCGGCCCGAAACGCCGCTTCCGACCTTGGTCGTGTCAAAACGCCGTTTGTCTGGGTGATGCGATGCTTGCGGGCGTTCGGAAGTGCCTGTCAGCGGTTGGGGCGCTTACGGCGATCATCCTGACCTCCGAGAGTATCTCCTGAAGGTTATGTACCCTTCTTGGGCTGTGTGAGGGATGTTCTGGGCTATCAGGTCGTCGTGATGGCCGCGCCCAAGGCTGGTCGGCCGACGCTGCTGACGTCGTGCCACATGAGACGCGACGGCCCCCCTCATCCGCCAGGTCGCGCCTTCGGTGGGCCGCCGCTCCCGGATCCCGGCTCCGGTATCCACTCCCGGGACACGGGGTCGCCTCGCCAAAGCTGGGAGGCAGCACTCCCCGGGTCACCGGGCGGCCGGCCACCACGTAGGGCAATTAGGCAGCTCGTTTGTCGGTCACACTCGACATAAACCCGTTTTGTGTTGCTCGTGGCCGCCAAAAAGCGTGTCCACCTTGTCAGAACTGACTGTGTCGGTTATAGCTGACGTTAAGTCGTTTTGCGTTAGTCGGAACCGACGGATTTATCATGGGCGTGATGGACAGGCGGCGCAGCCCGATCCCCTACGAGGCTGGTAAGGCGCTCCAGGAACTCGGCTCCAACCTCAAGACGGCTAGGCTCCGGAGAAACATGACCCTCGAAGAGGTAGCAGGTCGGATCGGCGTCCACCGCACGACCTTGGCGCAGGCCGAGCGCGGCGACCCGGCCGTCATGGCCGGCACCTACGTGGCAGCTCTCTGGGTCTACGGGTTGACGAAGGAGCTGGCCGACCTCGCGGCGCCGGAGCGCGACGCGGAGGGGCAGGCGCTCGAATCCGCCTCGTCCCGACACCGTGCACGTTCGTCCCTCGGTGGCATGAGCAATGACTTCTAGCTGCTACGTCTACGTCACCCTGCCCGGCCGGACGAATCCCGTCGTCGCCGGCCGACTGGATGTCGCGCCGACGCGGGACGGCGGCCAGGTCGGGCGCTTCGTCTACGGCAAATCCTATCTCGCCCGACCCGAAAGGGTGGCCATCGACCCGACCCGACTTGCAGTCTTGGACGGGAGCGTCAGACAAAACGCCGGCGCGAGCCCCATCTTTCCGTCTCTGCGCGACGCGGCACCCGACCGTTGGGGCCGGCTGGTGATCGAACGGGAGTACGGGGGCGAACTCGACGAGTTGGGGTATCTCTTGAACTCCCCGGACGATCGGGCCGGCGCGCTCGGCTTCGGCCTGAGCCCCGAGCCGCCCGCACCGCTCCGGAAGTTCAACAGGACGCTGCAGCTACCCGAGCTGCTCGACGCCGCCGACGTCCTGTTGGCTGGGGGCGCGGGCGACGACCGAGCCGTCACCCGCCAGGTCGAGAAGCTGCAACTCTTGGGGACGTCGATGGGCGGGGCGCGGCCGAAGACGGTCGTCGAGGATGACGAGGGCCTTTGGCTGGCGAAGTTCAGCCGACCGGACGACGCCTGGGACAACCCGCGCGTCGAACATGCCATGCTCGAATTGGCGGCGGAGGTCGGCCTGTCGCCGGCGCGATCCAAGGTGGTCCAGGTCGGCGGCCGGCCGGTGCTGTTCGTCAAGCGCTTCGACCGCGAACGTGTCGAGGGCGGCTATCTCCGCCATCGGATGATCAGTGCGGTGACCTTTCTGGATGCGAGCGAGACCTCGTCGGACCGGTCGCGCTGGTCCTACCCACTCCTCGCCGACGAACTTCGTCGCACCGATATCGACCAACTCGCGTCGCGCCGGGAGGTGTTCCGGCGGATGACCTTCAACGCCCTCATCTCGAACGTCGACGACCATCCTCGAAATCATGCGCTAATCGCGGACGCACGCGGTTGGCGCCTCGCGCCGGCCTACGATCTCGTGCCGACGCCGATGGTGGCCCAGGACGGGCGAACGCTGGCCATGCAGGTGGGCAGCCACGGCCGCGTGGGCACCCGCGACAACCTTCTGACGGAGTGCGCGCGCTTCGGACTCGATCGCGAGGAGGCTTCGCGCGTCGTCGACGACATGCGGACGGCCGTCTCGAACCGATGGTACGCGGCCTGTCGCGGGACGGGCGTGTCGCCCGACGATTGCGAGCGCATCAGGAGCGCGTTTGTCTATCCCGGCTTCCAGTGGGTCGATGGGCCCGACGACGAGTACGACGCGTCGTCGGGAGCGAGCCTCCCGAGCCCCTGAGCGGGACGGGGCATCGCGGGATGAGCCTCGCCGAGCGCCCCCGCGGATGCGGGGGGGCGGTGCGGACTCGGTCGAGCGCGGCAGCGGACCTGGACGAACGGCATGACCTGCATCGCCATCCGCGAAGGCCTCAACGGCAAGCCCGTCGCGTGGCGCGAACGGGTCGGGCACGGCTGCCTCTGCTGGCTTTGGCAACCTACACCTGGTTTCGCGAGCATCGGCGGCCGGTTATTTGCCCGTCCGACTGGGATGTCGGGGGATGGCGGGACGGCGTAGGCGGACCGCGCTTGGGCTTAGGGTCCCAAGCCCGTCGTGGCGCCGCTCAGGGTCGGGCGTCTCGCTGACAGGAGGATACGGCCGCGCTTCCCGGGCGAGACACCTGCCAAATTCCTGTCGACAGCGATGCCGGGCTCTCGTTCGTGGAACGTTCCTGTAATATGCTGAAGATGCTGCGTCCCGACCCGTCCTTGCCGTGCCCATGACGTTACGCATCCGTAAACGAGCCGCAATGGACCTGGAGGCGCAGGGGGCCGTTTCGCGCGTCGAGAAGGTCGGGCCGACCCATGCCAGAGGTTTGCACCATCTCGCGGGCGTTGGCGTGAACATCCGCCAGGGCGAGCCCTGCAACGCGATGAGGGTCGACTTCGAACTCAGTTGCGGCACGGCCGCCCTGCGCATCGCGGGACGGGATTACGCCATCTCCATGCGCGCCTGCCACGTGGCCCTGGAGCGCGAGAACTGCGAGGTGGCGACCCATTCCCGCTACGAGCACCGGCTCGGTAAGGGAAGCTTCGAGATCAGCGGGACGGAGACGCTCAGCAGCGGAAGGGAGCGGGACGCGGGCATCGGCATTGAGGCTTCGGTCGACGCGAATCCGGTCAAGCCGTCATTGATCGGACTGATTGCGGGTCGCTACAAGCGCTCCGACAAAAGGAACGAAGAAAAGAAGGATGTCGTCAGGCGCGAGCCCGTCGTCGACCTGATCGTCACGTCCGGCCAAGACCGCTGGCAGGTCGGGGATCCGGCCCGTGGCGACGCCCGCAGGGATGACGGCCGGCTCCAGGGCACATATTTCGGGGAGGAGCGCGGCAAGGACGGTGAGGTGCGCGAGCTTTGTGTTGTCGGAAGGGTGGATGCGTCGCAGCCGGTCGTGCTCACCGCCACTGTCTCGGCATCGTTCGGTCACGTCCTCGTGCGCGGTCCAGACGGACCCGTCGCGGAGGCGGACCGCACGAGCGCAGAGGCCACATTGCGCCAGCGGTCGTCGAAAGCGGCCAGGGAGCATGTGTCGGCGAAGGCGGACCTCAGGGCGCGGGTGGCAGGCCTCGTCATGGCGAAGGCGCTCGGCGAGGCGCAACGCGACGCTGGCTTTCCAGTCGCCGATGGCGAATTTCTGATCGCCGTCCAGTCCCTCGCCGTCCCGCCTGAGCGGGTGCGCCCCGAAGGGGACGACACATGACGACGCTCGACACCGTAGGCATCCCATCCGGAGCGTTCGACCGCGTCGCCGCGGTGTGGGACGCCACCGAGGTGACGCTTTGGGCGCTGGTGGCGGCCGGAGGGCTCGATCCTGCATCGGATTTCCGGCACCGCGACCTGCGGGGTTGGCCCCTGGGGGGCGAGGATGTCCGCGGGTTCGATTTCACCGGGTCGGATCTCAGGTCGACAGGTTTCGAGGCCGCGGTGGTCGATGCGACGACCATCCTGGATGGTGCGACGCTCGACCCAGCGGTTGGCCGTAAGCCCGCGCGGGCTGCGCCTGCTCCCGCGGCGCGGGGCCGCGCGCCCCGGGCGGTCCCGCCCGAGGGCGGCTACACAAAGGTTCGCGTCCCGGACCTTTCCGACGCAGAATTGGTCGACCGGACGTTCGTCATCGCAGATCCGCTCGCGTTGGAGAACCTTACGCAGGGGGCACCACCGGCAGACCAGTGGCTGACCTACGAGGGCCGGTACGAGGTAGGAGCAATGGTCGCGTGTGCCTTCGCGCATCGGCATAAGCGCGGCTACATTTTCCGGGACGAGGCGGACCGACGCTACCTGATCGGCCACGAGTGCGGCGCCAAGCATTTCGGCCTGGGGAACTGGCAGTCCTTCACCGCCGGCCGGGAGCGGCTTGAGGAGCGCGGATCCTATCTTCGGGTGATCCGCGATCTCGCAGACACGTTGCGCGCCCATCGCGATTGGATCGCGGGGCTGCCGAAGAACCCGGCGGTCCGGGCGTTCGACGCGTTGAGGGTCGACTTGCGGACGCTTTTCCCTGGGCTCGTTTCGGCGATTAAGTCAGTCATCTCCCGCCACGACGGCGTCCTGACCGTGACTGTCGAGGCACGCGATTACGCTGCCGAGGAAAGGCGCCGGGAGCGCGAGCAGGAAGCGCGCGCATGGTACACCGGCCTCGGCGAGCGTGAGCGTGCTCAGTTCCATGCGAAAGGCGGCCGCGCCCCGACGGTCGACAAAAGCCCGCTGAGGAAGCGCGAGGCCCGCGCGCTCGGCACTCTTAGGGGCAGCGTGCTTTTCTCGAATTCCCCGGCGCTCGGCCAAGCCATGAGGGAAGTGCTTCCGCTCGTGGACGCGTTCCTGGCCATGCCGCGGACGCCGACGACGCGACGAGACCTGCTCGGGGTGACGCGCAACGCACGGGAACTCGTGACGCGCGTTCTACGGGTGCGAGATTCCTTGCTCGATGCGGTTGAGTTCTTCGACCGGGATAACCTAGAGCGCGTCGCCCGATGGGCCGATGCGCTGCGTATCGACGGACTACACTATGTGGCCAACGCGGGCCGCGTGGATGCCGAGCTGATCGAGGGGGGGCAGCGCCGATCCCTCGTGTACCCCCCGGAACTACAGCCGATGGCCGACGAGCCCTTTGACCGCGTCGGAAGCGCTGTCAACACGGTGTCCAAGCGCGTGGAGGGTTCGCGCCGGTAGCGCTGGTCGCCACCGATCAGTCCTGCAGGTAGCGGGTCGCAGTATCCTCACCGACCTCCTTCCCGGTCAGCGTGGCGATCCTCACTCTGACAGCCGTTTCTGATCCTCGTGGTCTAGCGCCATCAAGTGGATTTAGCCGGGCAACTAAGGCGCCTTAGCTGAAGTTGGATCTTGCCCTCTTCATGCCGATAGCACTGCCCCAGGCTGGTGATAACGACATTGGACTCGGGACACGCTCACCCCCGAGTGTACCTGGTCCCAAGTGAATTAAAAGAACTGAGAGCGCCGCTGTGACACGGCGCTCGTCCACGTTTCAGTCGACTGCCACCATCACGTCAGACGCCTTGATCACGGCGTAGGCCTCGCCCCCGACCGCGAGCTTGAGGGTGTCGACCGCTTCATTGGTGATCGACGCCGTAACGACCTGTCCGGGGGAGACCTCAATCTTCACAACAGCAGTGGTCGCGCCTTTCTCAACGTGAACGATCTTGCCCTTGAAGGCGTTGCGCGCACTGATCTGCATGGACATTCCTTTATAAGCGTTGCGTCCTGGCTTTACAGCCGGGAGTTCTGGACGGAGCAGACCTACACGAGTGCGCCTTTTCTGTCTGCAAAATGCGAAGCGGTCGAGCCGGGTAGGCCGCGGACGAACCGCTGACCGCTAGTCTCCAAACCAGGAGGGTCAGTCAAGCAAGGCGACGCTTTTTACGGCAGCGTAAACGGATGTGCCCGGATGCAAGTCCATCTCGGCGAGTGATCGACGGGTCAGCCGAACGACGAGGCTCGCACCGCCGCATACAAGGCGCACCTCCATTGTCGGATCGCCGGCTACCTCTGCGCCCATTTCGGCCACGTGGCCTGCCAGCACATTGAGCGCACTCGTCCCTTTGGGCGGATACAGGCTGAGCGTCACGTCGCGGGCCGAGACCAGGATACGCAGGGATGCACCCACCGGGCGCTCGAGCAAAGGCACGTACAGCGGCCCGGCCTCCGTCACGACCTGTGTCAGCGCGAAGCCGGGATCGTGCGCCTCGACTCTTGCCGTGAGTATGGCACCGGCCTCGCGGGCGCTGCGCAGCGCCGCAACGTCGAGGCGCGCGCTCACCTCGTCGACCGGTCCCGCGGCGGCGACGTGGCCGTCCTCCATCACCACGATGCGATCGGCGAGCCGACCAACCTCGGACAACGCGTGTGACACGTAGAGAATCGGTATCCCGAGATCCCGCAGCCGCTCCAGGAACGGGAGGATCTCCGCCTTGCGTGCCACGTCGAGGGCGGCAAGCGGCTCATCCATCAGAAGCAGTCGGGGCCGCGCCAGCAGTGCACGACCAATCGCCACCCGCTGGCGCTCGCCACCGGAAAGGCCGGCCGCGTGCCGGGCGAGCAAGGGCACAATGCCAAGCAGGTCGACTACATCGTCGAAGCTGATCCCATCGGTCCCACGCGCCAGGCGGCGCCCGAACAGGAGGTTCGCACGCACGTCGAGATGCGGGAACAGCCGGCTCTCCTGGAAGACGTAGCCGATGCGGCGGCGATGCGGCGGCACGAAGCGGCGCGCCTCGGTGTCTACCAGCATCTCGCCGTCGAGGACGACCCGCCCGCGCTCCGGCCGCAGCAGGCCGCCGACGACGTTGATGAGCGTGGTCTTGCCCGAGCCCGAGCGCCCGAACAGGGCCGTGACGCCCCCCTCAGCCTCGAAGGCAGCCTCCAACCGAAACGCCCCCTGCCGATGCTCAACCGCGACCGAAAGGCCCCTCATGGGTGAATTGCGCTCATGGTCGGGCCGTCATGCCGCGAGCCGTCGGGCGACGCCGCGGGCGAGCAACTCGGACATCAGCAGAGCTGCCATGGAGACGATGATCGAGATCAAGGTCAACCGCATCGCTCCAGCTTCACCACCGGGGATCTGGGTCAGGGTGTAGATCGCCGACGGCAAGGTTTGGGTTTCGCCGGGGATGTTGGAGACGAAGGTGATGGTCGCGCCGAACTCGCCCATCGCCTTGGCGAAGGCGAGCACCATGCCAGCGATGACCCCAGGGAGAATCAGCGGCAGCGTGACGCGCACGAAGACCTGAAGCGGATTGGCGCCGAGCGTCGCCGCTGCTTGTTCCAGTCGCCGGTCGACCGCCTCGATGGAGAGGCGGAGCGCCCGCACCAACAGCGGAAAGCCCATCACGGCGCAAGCGAGCGCCGCCCCCGTCCAGCGAAACGAGAACACGATGCCGATTTCAGCGAGCCATGCGCCAAACAGGCCACGTCGGCCGAAACCGAGCAGCAGTAAATAGCCTGTCACAACGGGGGGCAGGACGAGCGGCAGGTGCACGACCATGTCGAGCATGGACTTGCCCCAGAACCTCCTCCTGGCGAGCAGGTAGGCGATCCCGATACCCGGCGGCAGGCTCGCCAGCGTGCCGGTGGCCGCGACGAGCAGGCTGAGACGCAGCGCAGCCCACTCGTCAGGCGTGAGCCAGTCCGTCACTGCGCGGCTGTGGCCGAGCGGTTCAGCACGGTGAAGCCCTGCTTCTCGAAGGCAGCCTTGGCGGTGGGGCCGCGCAGATAGGCCAGGAGGGCGGACGCGTCCGGGTTGCGCGAATCCTTGGTGATCGCGACCGGGTAGACGATCGCCGGGTGGCTTTCGGCGGGGAAGGTAGCGACGATCTTCACATTCGCATCGGCTGCCGCGTCGGTGGCGTAGACGATGCCGAGCGGCGCCTCGCCGCGCGAGACGAGAAGCAGGGCGGCGCGCACGCTCTCGGCCTGCGCGATCCGGTCCTTCACACCCGCCCAGCCACCGAGCTTCTCCAGCGCCGACTTGCCGTATTTGCCGGCGGGCACCGCCTCGACATTGCCCATGGCAAGCTTGCCGGTGCCCAGCGCCGCCGTGAGATCGAGGCCCGGCCCCATTTTCACTTCCGCCTTGGAGTCCTTTGGAGCGATCAGCACGATGCTGTTGGCCAGAAGGCTCACCCGCGTGTCGGGCTGGATGAGATCCTTCTTGGCGAGATAGTCCATCCAGTCGAGATCGGCCGAGAAGAACAGGTCGGCGGGGGCGCCCTGTTCGATCTGCTTGGCCAGCGTGTTCGAGGCCGCATACGAAACCTTCGGGGCCGGCTTGCCTTCCTTGGCGTAGCTTCCGGCGATGTCGTCGAGGGCGTTCTTCAGGCTCGCGGCGGCGAAGACGGTCGGCGCCTCCGCGGCCGTCGCGGGGAACGCTCCCGCAAGGGTGACGGCGACGAGGCCGGCCAGGAAACGCGTGCGGGTGAGTAGGGCCATACGGGAGAGATCCTGTGTCGAACGCGGGGGAAGGGATCAGGCGGCCTTGGGCAGGCTCGCCATGTCGATGACGAAGCGGTACTTCACGTCGCTCTTCAGCATGCGGCTGTAGGCGGTCTCGATCTGATCGATCGGGATCATCTCGATGTCGGCGGTGATGCCGTGCTTGCCGCAGAAATCGAGCATCTCCTGCGTCTCGGCGATGCCGCCGATGAGCGAGCCGGCGAAGTTGCGACGGCGCCAGATCACGCTGAAGACGTTCACGTCGAGAGGCTTTTCCGGCGCGCCGACCTGCACCAGCGTGCAGTCACGCTTGAGCAGGCCGAGATAGGCGTTGATGTCGTGCTGGGCCGCGACCGTATCGACGATCAGGTCGAAGCTCTCGGCGTGCCGGCCCATCTGCTCGGCGTCCTTCGAGATCACCACTTCGTCGGCCCCGAGCCGGCGCGCATCCGCCTCCTTGCCGGGGGAGGTCGTGAACAGCACCACATGCGCGCCTAGGGCGTGGGCGAGCTTCACGCCCATATGGCCGAGGCCGCCCAGCCCGACGATGCCGACCTTCTTGCCGGGGCCCGCACCCCAGCGGCGTAGGGGCGACCACGTGGTGACGCCCGCACACAGGAGTGGTGCGACGCCCGCCAGATCGAGCCCTTCCGGCACGTGCAGCACGAAGTGCCGGTCAACGACGATGTGGCTTGAATAGCCGCCGAATGTGTTGGCGCCGGTGCCTTGCTCCGGACCGTTATAGGTCCCGGTGAAGCCCGGCTCGCAATACTGCTCAAGACCTTCGCGGCAGGCGGTGCAGGTGCGGCAGGAATCGACCATGCAGCCCACCGCGGCGAGGTCGCCGGGCTTGAAGTCCCTGACCTCCGCACCGACGCGTGTGACGCGGCCGACGATCTCGTGGCCCGGCACGCACGGGTAGAGCGTGTTACGCCATTCGTTGCGGGCCTGATGCAGATCGGAGTGGCAGACGCCGCAATAGACGATCTCGATCTCGACGTCGTCGGCGCGCGGATCGCGACGCTCGAAGGCAAAGGGTTCCAGCCTCGTATCGGCGCTGGTGGCCGCATAGCCCGTGCAGGTGAACATGCGCGTGTCTTTCGCGATGACGGCGCCCGGGCGAGCCGGGCCGGCGTCCAACCCCCGGGTGCGCTATATACAGCGAGGCATAGCTTCGACCAGGGCCGATCGGCTATTCCCGGCAGACCGGATGCGCCGAGGAGCCCACGTGCAGACACCGACCACCGCCGCGAACGCGACCATCGACATGCCGGAGATCGCCGAGGCTCTCGTGCGGATGGGGCAGGGCCTGAACGCGGTCGGCAGCGAGCGCATTCCGCTCGATGACGCTGTCGGCCGCATCTGCGCCGAGGCGTTGACGGCGCGCCTCGACGCTCCTCCCTTCGCGGTCGCAGCGATGGACGGCTACGCCTTGCGCTGGGCCGAGGCCGGCGCCCTCATGGATTGCGCGGGCGTGGTGAGGGCTGGTGATCCGATCGGTCCGCCGCTCGCACCGGGGACCTGCCGGCGGATCTTCACCGGCGCGCCGATCCCGCCCCAGGCCGATACGGTCGTCGTCCAGGAGTTGACCGAGGCCGTTGGTGAGCGCGTGCGCATCCTGCCGGGCGCCGCGCCCAACCGGCACATCCGCGCTGCCGGCAGCAACTTTTGCCTGGGCGCGCCCGTCACCCGTCTCGGGAAGCGCCTGAGCGCCCGCGATATTGGCCTTGCCGCCGCCGCGGGCCATGCGGAGATCCGCGTTCATCGTTGGCCGCGCGTCGCCGTCCTCTCGACCGGGAACGAACTGTCGCGCGCCTTCGCGGAAGGGCCGGGGAATCAGATCCTCGACGCCAACCGTCCGGCCCTGAAGGCGCTGGTCCGGGCCTGGGGCGGGGTGCCGCTCGATCTCGGCATCGCGCCGGACGACAGCGCTACCCTTTCCGTCACCCTGTCACGGGTGCTCGCAACGGAGGGAATCGATCTCCTCGTCACCTCGGGCGGGGCATCGGTCGGAGACTTCGACCTGCTGAGCCCGGCCATGGCCGGCCTGGGCTTCGAGCCGGCCTTCCGAAAGGTCCGCATGCGGCCGGGGAAGGCGACCTTGTTCGGGCATCTCGGGCCGCTCCCGGTCCTGGGGCTGCCCGGAAATGCCGTGGCGGCTCTCGTCAGTGCGCTCCTCTTCCTCAAGCCGGCGATGGCGCGGCTGTCAGGGACGGAATGGGCGGCGCCGTCACCCGAGCGCGCCGTCCTGGCGACGGCGTTGCCGGCAACGGGGCCGCGCACGACCTTCCTGCGGGGGCAACTCGGCCGTGATGAGCAGGGGGCGCCGACGTTTTCCGTTATGGCGGAGCAGGACAACGCGATGCTGTCTGAGTTGGCCCTCGCCGACGCCCTCGCCGTGCGCCCGGCGGATGCGCCTCCAGCCGCGCCGGGCGATCCGGTCGCGATCCTCCGCTTCGATCTCAGCCCCGGCTTCTAAAGGGGAGAGGCATCCGCCGGGCTCGGCTCCCATGAGCCGGCCTCGTCTTCGTCCGCGCAGACGCTTAGAACGGTTCGAACCGCGCGAGGAGAATGATGGCCCGCTTGAGCATCCGTATCGATCTCGGACCGGATTGGCGGATCGGGCCGGGCAAGGTCCAGCTCCTCGAAGCGATCGCCGAGCATGGCTCGATCTCCGCAGCGGGCCGGGCGCTGGGCATGTCCTACCGCCGCGCCTGGCTCCTCGTCGAGGACATGAACAAGGGCTTCGGACGCCCGGTGATCGAGGCGCAGATCGGCGGCAAGGCGGGCGGCGGCGCCCGGCTCTCGGCCTTCGGCACCGATGTCGTCGCGCATTACCGGGCGATCGAGCGCGCCGCGGAGAAGGCGGCCGCTCCGTTCCTCGCCCGCCTGACCCAACCGGCCGATCCGGCCCCGTAGGATCATCAGCTCGGAATGGCTCTGGCCATCGCGCCCATTCTGCGCCACTATCGCTATATCTGATTGGATATAGCACTCGCACGGAGTCGCCCGTGGCGCACGGCTCTCACCCGGATGGACCCGCCTTGCTCGCCCTGAAATCGAGCATCGGACGCCCCGCGCCCCTGTCACCCGAGGCCGTCGTGGCGGCGGAGAGGCCGAGGGACCGGATCTGGGAACTGGCCGAGACGCTCCACTGCTCCATCGTCGGCACCTGCCTGAGCACGGCCGACGGCCGCTCGCTGCTCGCCAAGCTCGGCATCGCCGCGGCGCGTACGATGAGCGAACACCGGCTGCACGGTGAGGTCGTCCATCTCGCCCGGCGCAAGGACGGGGGCGGGAAGCTGCTGCAGAAGATGCTCGACCGCCGGCATGAGCGGGAGATCCGCCGCTTCGACAGGGCCCGCACCGTCGATGACGTGCGCGCCCTCTGGCGCGAGTCGCTGGAGCGCGGTGAAATCCCCGGTGCCTACTGGGCTGCGATGACCCATCCCGCCACCGACTGGACCCTGGTGCAGGATATCTTCGGCGAGGTGCACATGCTCTCGCACCTCGTTGGCCAGTCGAACCGCGCCGACATCCGGCGACTGCGCCAGCTTGAGGTCGATCTCGCGGAGCGGGAGGAGCGGATCGCGGCGCAGGAGGCCCGGATCCACGAACTCGCCGAGCAGCGGGATACGCTCAGCGCCCGCCAGCGCGAGTCGGAGGCGCTGCAGTTCGCCACGCGCGTCACGGTGACGAAGCCTGACGAAGCGGTACGCGAGACCATGCAGGGTCTGGAGATCAGGCTCGCTCGCGAAAGCGCCCATGCCGAGGCGTTGGAGGAGAAGGTCGCCGTGCTGATGCGCGCCTCGACCAAGCTCAGCCTCGATCTGGAAGCCGAGACGGCGCAGCGGCAAGCCGCCGAGGCGGAACTGGCCGCCGTCGAGCGCCTGCTCTGCGACGATCGAGAGACGGAACGTCCGGATTCGCGGCGCGACGACGGGCAGTTCACGGGGCGCACGCTGCTCTATGTCGGCGGGCGCCCCCGCCAGGTCGCCCGCCTGCGCCGGTTCGTCGAGCAGCGGGACGGCCACCTGCTCAGCCACGACGGCGGCATCGACGACAACATCGCGCTGCTGCCGGGCCTCGTAAGCCGGAGCGACCTCGTCCTCTTCCCGGTCGAGTGCGTCAGCCACGAGGCGACCGGCTTGGTCAAGCGCTACTGCGAGGCGGGGAGCAAGGCCTTCAAGCCTGTCCGCAGCGCCAGTCTGGCGAGCTTCGTCAACGCCGTGACGGCTCCTGACGCGCGGCCGACCCTCGCCTGACATCGGCATGCCGTTCGAGCCGGCGCGAGGAGGACGGCTTTCGCGCTCGTCCCTCCGCAGACCGAACAGGAACCCCGCTCCGCATGGTAGCAAGAGATCGCATGACACGTTCTCCGGCATGGAAGCGGCTGATCCCGCTCCTCATTCCCGTTCTGGCCGGCAGCATCGGCGGTGCCGCCAACACTCTCTCCGCGGCGCCGGAGAGTATCCCCCTCCCTGGCGATGCCGCCTATCCCGAGAGCATCACCTCGACGGCGGACGGCACGCTCTATGTCAGCAGCTTCGCCAGCGGCGGTGTGCTACGCGTGCGGCCCGGTGCCGAGGCCGAAATCTGGATCAAGCCGGGCGCTTTCGAGACCCGCTCGACCTTCGGCGTCCTCGCCGACGAAAAGAGCGGCATCCTCTGGGTCTGCTCGAACGATCTCTCAGCCCTCGGCGTCAAGGGACCGAGCGAGGTGAAGGGCGCAGCTCTCAAGGGTTTCGACCTGACGACCGGCGAGGGCAGGATCAGCGCCCCGTTTCCGGTCAGCCCGGCGATCTGCAACGACATCACGATCGGACCGGACGGGGCAGCCTACGTCACCAATACGCTGGGTCCGCAGATCCTGCGGCTCAAGCCGGGCAGCGGAACACTGGAGGTCTGGAAGAGCGATCCGCTCTTCGCGCCGGAGGGCAAAGAGGCCGGGCTCGACGGCATTGCTTTCGGCAAGGACGGGCACCTCTACGTCAACACCTACACAAAGGCCGAGCTATTCCGGATTGCTGTCACGGACGGCGTGGCCGGCGCGGTGACACCGCTGACGCCATCGCGCGTGGTCGTCCTCGCCGATGGGCTCCGGCCTCTGGAGGATGGCAGCTTCCTCATGGCGGAAGGCGGTGGCCGGCTCGACCGCATCACGGTGGAGGGGGATGCCGCTCGGATCGAGCCGTTGAAGGACAACATCGCCGGCGGCGTCACCGGTGTGACGAAGGTCGGGAACACGGCCTGGATCACGGTCGGTCAACTCGCCGCCCTGACGGATCCGGCGAAGAAGGGGGCGGGGCCCGATCTCCCCTTCCGCCTCCACGCGATCCCCTTGAAATCTCCCTGACCTTCGTTCGTCCAAGGAAGAGGCTGAATGCTCCGGCGGCTTCCGGCGGGACATCCGTCAGCGAGCGGGACCGGACCGATGCGCTTCCCTCCCGCGGAGATGTCGATAAGCCGGTGCTGACGGCGGCGTCAGCCTCTGTCTCGGCGGTCGGGCCCTCTCGGCGTCCGCCGATCCGGCGGCACGGCCACGCCGGAGAGCAACCGCTGTATCCAAAATACTATAGCGATGCCGGCCGGTCCGAGATTGCCTGATCTCCAGCTCGTTCCTGAGACAAGCGAGTGATCCTCCGGCGCACCCTTCCCATAGGGTGCGCCGCTTTCATGCCGTGATCGACTGGCGTAGGTGAGGATAGGGACGCGAGCGCCCGACAGCGGATAACAGGCTCGACGCGGAGAGCGAACGGCATGGCAACGCCGATCCTGGCCCTGACGGGGGCGTCGAATCCTACGATCCAGTCGCTCCTACTGACCAGCGCCCGGCGTTGGAATCATGCCGGGCGACGGATCGTCGGTGTTGTCGAAGTTCCTTCGTCTGACGGAATCGGACATCGGCTTGAGGATCTCGCGACCGGTGCGCAGTACGCGATCTACCAGGAATTGGGATCCGGCTCCGGAGCCTGCCGGCTTTGCGGTTCGGGGATTATCGAGGCTTGCGAGAGTTTATGCCGCCAAATCGCCGCTGGTTGCGATCTCGTGGTGATCAGCAAGTTCGGCAAGCTCGAAGCGGCCCGCAGCGGCCTGATCGCAGCCTTTTCAGCGGCGATCGTGGCGGAGAAACCTATCGTGACAGCGGTTGCGCCGAGTTTCGTGGAAGCATGGCAGTGTTTTGCCGGTCCGCTTTCCAGCTTCTCTGCTCCGGAAGAGGCCGCAATCGAAGCGTGGCAGTCAATGCGTGAGGCCAAAGATTACAAGATCTAGGAAAAATTTGTGACTTCTTGCCTTCGTTTACTCGTCAAGCCGCAAAGAGTCATCATTCGTATTTACAAAAAACAGCGGATCTGACCTCTTTCGATCGCGAAATATCCAGATCATTCGTGACGCGTTCAACGACATGGTAGACGAGGTGTATTTCAGGTTTTGTTAGATCAGGCGTCTGCAGAAGTCGCCCGGTCCAACTGGTAACCGTGCCGGGCGCGGATGAACTCGTCACGAAGCCAATCAACTCGCCTTCAGCAGAGCCAACAAGAATGCGACCCCGGCATGGTGCTACAAGCTCAGCTCGGCTTGGCGTGTAAGTTCCCGATATTGCTTCGCCATACTGTAACAAGTGGATCTCGGCACCACATTCATTGCGCCAGCGGCCCTCGAACATCGGCTTCCTCACCTCTGTCTGTACGCCTGTCCGTCACGCCTGGCGGCTGCGATCGAATATCGTTATACGTATCGATATATAGCGGATGATTCTTCCTGTCGCCCTTTCCCCGCTGCGCCCTGTGCACGGGTGGGCTGCAGATGCAGGATGTCCGATGAGGCACATACTCGCGGGAGCTGGATGCTGCCATGTCGTCTCAAGTCAGCCCAACCCCATACTCCTGATGAAGCCGGATTAAAGCAGGCTTGTTTTTATTAGATATATTCGCATCAGTTCGTTTCAAAAAATATTTCTGCCTTTCGATTTCTCATATACCCCGGCAGAATATAGGAACAGCATGGGGACTGCTATTACAACGAAGATCGCAATCAGCATGATCACCTCATCGCCCCGCTGACGGACGCAAGCTTTGAGCGCAGAGAAAAGCCCCACCGTCCCCGGCACCCCCGTGCTTCAGTGCGCCGGCGCTGGATGCCTGAGGACGTACCGCCTGAACAGCATTCCGGCGGCGACGATCGTCAGGGCACCGGTGAGGACTGGGACGACGAGAAAGCTCCAACTCGCCCCCGCCAGGATCACGACGATCGGATCGGCACCGGCCGGGGGATGGACTGTCTTCGTAAGAAGCATGGTGACGATGGCGAGGCCGACGCCGAGACCGAAGGCCAGGGCCGTCGAGCCGAGGAAGGAGAAGACCAGCAAGCCCATCACCGTCGAGACGACGTGGCCGCCGATCACGCTGCGCGGCTGCGCGAGGGGGCTTTGCGGTAAGCCGAACACCAGCACGCAGCTGGCCCCGAACGGTGCGATGAGCAGACCCGCTTCGAAACGGGCCGTCACCTCCGCCAGCAGAAAGATGACGCCGAAGCCGCCGAGGCCAGCCATGAGGATCGAGCGCGTTGCGGTGAGAGGCACGGCCCGCGCGAAGCGCTGCCTCAGGCTCTGATGCGAAGCCATGGATCTTCAAGCCTTGCCGGTGCGAAACGTCCGAAGGGATCGAATGGTGCGACCGGGCGTCGATTGGACGCCCGGCCGGGAAGAGCCTCAGGCCTTCTTGCCGGCGCTGTAGGAATGCGCGCCGACACCGGCGAGCTTGCCGCCTTCGACGATCAGGTACTCGTTCCGGATCGGCCGCTTCTCGAAGTAGCATTCGAGGATCTCGCGCGTGCCGGCCGCGTAGCGGGTCTGGGCGGAGAGCGAGGTACCGGAGATGTGCGGAGTCATGCCGTGATGCGGCATCGAGCGCCACGGATGGTCCTCGGGCGCCGGCTGCGGATACCAGACATCGCCGGCATAACCCGCGAGTTGTCCGCTTTCGAGGGCGCGGACGATGGCATCGCGATCGGCGAGCTTGCCGCGGGCCGTGTTAACGAGATAGGCGCCGCGCTTGAACAGCTTGAGCGTCTCGTCGTTGATCATGCCCTCGGTCTCCGGGTGGAGGGGGCAGTTGAGCGTGACGACGTCGCAGACGCCGTACATCTCTTCACGGCTGGCGTGCCACGTCAGACCGAACTCCCGCTCGACCGACTCGGGCAACCGGTGGCGGTCGGTATAGTGCAGATGCATGTCGAACGGCTTCAGCCGCTTCAGCACCGCGAGGCCGATGCGGCCGGCGGCGACCGTGCCGACATGCATGCCCTCGACATCGTAGGAGCGTGCGACGCAGTCAGCGATGTTCCAGCCGCCCTTCATCACCCACTGGTAGGACGGGATGTAGTTGCGCACGAGGCCAAGGATCATCATCACCACGTGCTCGGCGACGCTGATCGAGTTGCAAAAGGTCACCTCGGCGACGGTGATGTTGTGCTTGATCGCCGCGTCGAGGTCGGTGTGGTCGGAGCCGATGCCAGCGGTGACGATGATCTTGAGGTTCTTGGCTCTCTCGATCCGCTCGGCGGTCATGTAGGCCGGCCAGAACGGCTGGGAGATCACGATTTCGGCGTCGTGAAGATGCTGGTCGAGAATGGAATCGGAGCCCTCCTTCGAGGAGGTGACGATCAACTCGTGACCGAGGCCTTCGAGATATGGGCGCAGGCCCAATTCGCCCGAAACACTCCCGAGCAGGGTACCGGGCTGGAAGTCGATCGCCTTCGGCGTCGGCAGAGTCTGGCCGTCGGAATAGCGCTCGATCTTCGGTAGATCGTCGCGGGCGTATGAGGTCGGATACCCGTCGACGGGATCGTCGTAGAGAACGAGAACGATCTTGGCCATCGCTGACTCCCTTTGTCGGCTTGCAAAGGGGATCGCCTCAGTCGATCAAGACTGACCACGACGCAAGGCTTGCATCGCGTCGACTGGCGTTTCCCCGCTCGAGAATGGGCCAGACCTGTCATTTACTGCAGGTCGGCTCGAGCGAGATGAACTTCCGTTCTTATCGCTTCGGTATCAAACGAAAGTCCTTGATGGCCTGATCGACGCGGTCGATCAGGGCGAGGGCAGCGCTGCCATCCAGGCAGGAGTGTCTTCAAGTCGGAAGTTCAGCGTGGCACGCAGAAGTGCGGAGGCCATCGGCGGCAGCGGATCGCGGTCGGTGAAGACCAACCCAATAGTCTGCCGCGGTGTCGCTTCGGCGAAGTCGCGCATGGCCAGGGCATCGGTGCCGCCGAACAGGTGCCGGAATGTATGCGGCACGATGCTGACGAATCCGCCCTCGCGCAGGTGCGCGCAAACGCCTAGGAACGAGTTGCTGACGACGGTCGGGCGCAGGACCACACCGAACGCATCCGCCAAGCCGTCGAGGATCCGGCGGTTCTGCATCTCCTCGCTCAGCAGGCAGAGGCGTTGGCAGCTCGCCTGCACCCAACTCACCCGCGCCTCGGCCGCCAGCGGATGGTCGGCCCTCATCGCGAGGATGTAGCGCTCATGATAGAGCGGCACGCGCCGCACCCGTTCGAGCGGCTCGTTCTCGAGATAGGTCAGGCCGGCCTCGATCTCGAAGCCGTCGAGGCCCTTCTGGATCTCGCGGGACGAGAGCGAGCGAATCTCGATCGAGGCGTCGGGATGCGCCTCCCTGAACCGGGTCGAGAGGAAGCCGACCGCGCCCATCGCCGCCGGGACGACGCCCAACCGCAGCGTGCCCTTGAGGCCAGTGCGAAGCCCGGACAGATCCTCTCGCAGGCTGTCGTAATCGATGAGGATCTGGCGCGCCCATGCGAGGAGATGTTCGCCCTCGACGGTAAGGCCGACGAAGCGCTGATTGCGCACGACGAGGGCGACCTGAAGGTCCTCCTCCAGCTTGCGCAGAGCTGCTGAGAGGGTCGATTGCGTGACGTTACAGAGTTGAGCGGCCCGAGCGAAATGTCGCTCGCGCGCAAGGGTCACAAAGTAGGAGAGGTGGCGGACCAACATGGCAACGCACGATGCCTGAGGGACACGATATGTCCAATCGAATATAGCCAGCCAGTCGACGGATTGCGCCTCAGATCGTCGTAATCAACGATCATCGCCATCAAGGAACGCGCAGGGGCTGTCGGGATAAGAAAGCTCGCTCCGGCTCAGGAAGCCGAGATCCGTGAGGGCATGCAAGTAAGCAAGAAGCGCATCGCTCTGCGCCGGTTCGTAGACGTATCCATGAGCTGCGATGGCTTCCCTCAACGTGGCGGCCCTGCCATCATGGAGGTAGGGAGCGGTTACCGCTACGTTCCGAAGGCTCGGCGTACGGAACAGGCCAGCATCTTCCGTGCGCCCGGTGATATCGGCAAGGCCGCGATCCATGCGGAGCCGGCTGGTGATGCGGTGGAAGCGTCCGTCGGTGAAATTGCTGCCGGAATGGCAGCCGGCGCAATCGTTCCTGAAGAGGGCGGCACCGGCCGGCGAAGTCTCGCCACGATCGACAGGGGCATCGTAGGAAACCAAACTGCGCTGGAAACTGGCCAGCGCCTTGGTGACAGTGCCGATGTCGATTGCCCCACCCCGTTCGGGAAATGCGGCGCGAAACAGCTGCCGATAGCATGCGTCGCCGTGGAGGCGGCGTACGAGCTCGGGCTCCTGTCCCGCCATTCCCATTTCGACTGGCTGCGTGCCGAAGAGCGGAACGTAAGCCTGAGCCTCCAGGCTGGTGATCCGCGGATCGCCCCAGGTCAGACTCGGCAGCCATGCGACGTTGGCCAAGCCTGGTACGTTGCGGAGCCCTTGGTCGCCATGCACTCCCGGGCGTGTGCGGGTTCCATCGGCGAAGCCGCGCTTCTGCTCGTGGCAGGTAGCACAGGCCATCGTGCCGTCGATCGATAGGTCGGCGTCGTAGAACAGGCGCCGGCCGAGTGCGACCTTAACGGCGCTCATCGGGTTGTCGGCTGGAACAACCGGAACGGCCAAACGGTCCGGCAGCGACCAGCGCCAAGCCGAGGGCGACGCCGATGGCAGGCCGAACGGCGCGGCGGCCAGGATCAGAGCGGCCGCTGCAGCGACGGGCCTTCTCACTTCGGTAGCTTCGTCACCATCAGCGGCAATTGAACGGTGCCATTCCCGGCGATCTGGAGCAGGTAACGACCCGGCTGAAGATCGAAATCGACCATCTTACGGATGCCTGTACAGACCGGGCCAGCCCCGTGTGCCACGGATGTCAAAGCGTCCGTTCCCAGCACGACGTCGACCCACGCCGCCGATCCGATCGCCACACGGTACCGTCCGGCGGCTTCCACGGAGAAGGCGAAGATCCCCCCATGGCTTACAGAGCCTCCCGGCTTCTCGGGTCGAAACGCATAGCGGATCGCGGGCGTCGGCAGCAGGGTCGCGACAGCCCCAAGCCCTATGGGCAGGGCGATCGCCGCTTCGGCATCCGAACCCGCGGTGATGGGAGCCATCTGGCTCCATCCTACCAACTCGGCCGGCGGCGCCAATGGCGCCACAGGGCAAGTCTCCGCCGCCTGCGTCGTGGCCATCGTCTGCATCGCGGCAAGCGCTATGAGCACTAGGACCAGAGAGCCTTTCGACAGTTGCGCCTTAATATCACACATCTCATTCCCTGAAAAAGTAGTAGCGATTGACCGGACGGATTGCCTTTCCACCTTCAGAACGTCATCCGTACGTTTGCAAAGACGGTGCGCCCTGCTTCAGGAAAACCGTAGGCCAGAGAGTAATTATGATCGAATAGATTGCGCACACCGATGGCGGCAGTCGCGTGCGCATCCAGGGCATACTGCGCCTGAAGGTTCACCAGCACGTAGCCGCCGGTTTTGAAGAAGTTGTTCTCCAGTCGGTCAGTCGAGAAGCGACCACTCGCCGCTTCCACGCTCGGCGTGAAGCTCAAAGCGGGCGTCGCTTGCCACGTGGCCCAGACGAAGGCCTGATGGCGCGGTGTGCCGGTCGGTTTCAGGGCAGGCCGCAGAGGATCGTTCAGCTCGCGAATCAAGAAGGTGTAGTTCGCGCCCACGAACAGCTCTGGCGAGAGCGTCAGCTCCGAGGCGACTTCATAGCCGTAGGTGCGCCCAGTGCCGACGTTCTGGTTCTGAATCTGGTTATTGCCAATGCTGACGGATTGGATCGCGTCCTCGATGTCGCTGTAAAACACTGCCGGCGAGAGCCGTAGGGATCCCAAGAACAGCTCGGACCAGCCGACCTCGTAGTTCGTGGCTCGCTCCGGCCGGAGATCAGGATTGGGGACAGCGTCACCGAATCGGGTGCTGAAGCGCTCGAACAGGTTCGGAAAGCGAGTCCGTGAGGAGACGCTGGCATGAACCCGACCTGTCTCGCTGGTTCGGTAAATTGCGGCCGTCTGCCAGTTGACCGCGTCGGTGCTGCCCAGCGGATAGGAGAACAGCGCGCGCGTGCTCGCGTTGTAGTCCTGCGCCCTGCGTAGCGCGTTGCGATCGTAGCTGAGGCCGGCCACGAGATCGAGTTGGTCCGTCGCGTGGAAGGTGTTCTCGACGGCGACGGAGTAGGTATCTTCCTGGCTCGTCTGGCGCGGCTCGATCACCGAACTCGGCAGACCTGGGGCCGGGAACTGGCGCTCGGTATGGGTATCGCGGCGGTAATGCGCGGCAAACTTGAGGGTGTTGAGCGGGATCAGCTCGGTGCCGAACTCGATGCTGCCGCCATAGGCAGTGTCGTCGTAGAAGCTGTCGAAGGAGCGTGGCAGGCGCTGACTAGATAAGCTCGCATTGTCGAAGGCCGAGAGTAGATTGTTGAAGCTGTTGTGGTAGGCCCGACCCAACAGGTAGGACTTATCGCCGATCGCCGTGCGTGACAGGAAGTACAGGCTGTCGATGTCCCAGTAGGGCCATCGCCAATCGCGCTGGAAGGCGGTCCCCCGGGGGAGCGGCATCGGCGTGATGCCGCTGACGGGCTCGAACACCGAGTATGGAGCCCCCTTGGCGCCCGATTGCTTTGTGTAGCTTAGGGAGTACTCGTCCGTGGCGTTCGGTGTGAGTGCGGCCTTCAGGTTGACGCGGTAATCGTCGACCGCCGAGAAGTCGCGCCGACCTCCATCCTCGATCGGCGGGCCGTTGCCGATCGGTACGGGGCGAAAACCCTGCGACAGGAACCAGCCGTTGCTGTCGCGGATCGTGCCGCTGGCCTGAAGGTAATAGTTTTCCTGGCGCGTGCCGATCAGTCCGAAGCCGGTGAAGGCCGTCGGGATGCCGCGATTGCCAACCTCGACGCCGGTGCGGAACTCGGCTTCCGCCGCCCGCACCGGCTTGCGGGTGACGAGGTTGATCGCGCCTCCCATGCCGCCGGGGCCGTTCAGCACGGTGACGTAGCCCTTTTGCACCTGGATCTCGGCGAGGTCCGGCGTGAGGAAGCGCCCGAAATCAAGCCGGTTGTCCGCCGGCAGGTAGACGCGGATGCCGTCGATCGAGAGAGGCACCTGAAAGCGGTCGAAGCCGCGCACGAAGATCAGCCGCTCGTTGCGGCTGCCGCCGGAATTGGCCGCGCTCACGCCCGGAACCACGGTCAGCGCATCATCCAGTGTGTTCTTGTTGAAGGTGTAGACGTCACGCGCTGTGACGACGCTCTGAGACGGCGTCGGTAGTCCGCCACTTTCGCGTCCGCTCCCGCTGACGGAAATTTCGGAGAGTACGGTCGAGAGTTCTCCGAGCTCGAAGGTGCCGATGGGTGCCCTGTCCGTTGGTACGACGCGCAAGGCTTTCGGCCGCCGGCCTTCCTCCAATGCAATGTCTTGAGCAATCGCATCGGTGCTGATGGGCGCGACGCTGACAGCTACGAACGCGGACACAACGGCTGGAATAGAGCGCACGATGGACATCTACCCTTCTCTGGGGGCGTCGATGGCAAGGATCTATCGCCGCCGGCCGTTCTTGGACGTTCCAGCAGGCTTGGCTATATACGAATAAATATAGCGATTCGGACGTTGCAGCCTTGCAACAGGGTCGCCCTAAAGGCGATCTCGACGTGGCGAGGAGCACTTCGAAACAGGTCGGGACTGATCGCCATGGGCTCCTTCGAAACACATGGCGGGGTTCAGAGGCCTCCCCCGCGCTTCATCGCCATCGCACAACGAGCAAATGCTCACCCTGGACGACTGGCGGCACGGTCATTTTGTCCACCCATGAAGCCTTTCCGAATGGGCGAAGTGGACAAATTGTCCAGCTATTCCATGGCGGCAGTTTTGCTTAAGTCTCTGTGGAGAATTGATAAATCAATCAATGTAGTGAGTGGCTCGGACATTGCTGTCGGGGTTCCCGAAGTGCGGCGAAGACCGCACCTCGAGGAATCGCCCCAGGAGGATCCATGTCTGTCAGCATCGCCGCCGAGCCCGGCTTTTTCAGTCGTGAGCGCACGGTCGCCGCGCCCAGTTTTAACCGTTGGCTGGTGCCGCCGGCCGCCCTCGCGATCCATCTCTGCATCGGCATGGCCTACGGCTTCAGCGTGTTCTGGCTGCCGCTCTCGCGCGCCGTCGGCATCACTCAGCCGGTCGCTTGCCCGGCCGAGATGGGCTTCTTCGGGTCCTTGGTCGCGACGGGGTGCGATTGGAAGATCAGCCAGCTCGGATGGATGTACACGCTGTTCTTCGTGCTGCTCGGCTGTTCCGCGGCGATCTGGGGTGGCTGGCTGGAGCGCGCCGGGCCGCGTAAGGCGGGCCTCGTCTCAGCTCTGTGCTGGTGTGGCGGCCTGCTGATCTCCGCGCTCGGCGTCTACCTGCACCAACTTTGGATGCTCTGGCTCGGCTCCGGCGTCATCGGCGGCATCGGGCTCGGCCTCGGCTACATCTCGCCGGTCTCGACGCTGATCAAGTGGTTCCCGGACCGGCGCGGCATGGCCACCGGCATGGCGATCATGGGCTTCGGCGGCGGCGCGATGATTGGCGCGCCCCTGGCCGACTGGCTGATGCGCCAGTTCGCGAGCCCGACCTCCGTCGGCGTCTGGCAGACCTTCGTGGCGATGGCTCTCATCTACGCCGTGTTCATGACGGCGGGCGCACTCGGCTACCGGGTGCCGCGCGAGGACTGGAAGCCGGCCGGGTGGACACCGCCCGCGACCACCAAGAGCGCGATGGTCTCGTCCCGCAACGTCGATCTCGGTGTCGCGACCCGCACCCCGCAATTCTGGCTGATCTGGGCGGCGCTGTGCCTCAACGTCTCGGCCGGCATCGGCGTCATCGGCATGGCCTCGCCGATGCTGCAAGAGATGTTCGGCGGCCGTCTGATCGGGCTCGACATCCCCTTCGGCCAGCTCGACGCCGCGCAGAAGGCGCAGATCGCCGCCATCGCGGCGGGCTTCACCGGGCTGCTCAGCTTGTGCAACATCGGCGGACGCTTCCTGTGGGCGACCTCCTCGGACAAACTCGGACGCAAGCTCACCTTCGCGATCTTCTTCCTCCTCGGCATGGTGCTCTACGCCGCGGTGCCGACACTCGCGGGTCTGGGCACGACGCTGTTCTTCGTGCTTGCGGTCGGCATCATCATCTCGATGTATGGCGGCGGCTTCGCCACGGTGCCGGCTTATCTCGCCGATATGTTCGGGACCAAGATGGTCGGCGCGATCCACGGACGGCTCCTCACCGCCTGGGCGACGGCGGGCATCCTCGGCCCGGTGCTCGTGAACTACCTGCGCGAGTACCAGATCGCCGCGGGCCTGCCCAATGCGCAGGCCTATAATCAGACCATGTACATCCTGGCCGGGCTCCTGGTCCTCGGCCTGATCTGCAACCTCTTGGTCCGGCCGGTCGCGGCGCGCCATTACATGGCGGATGAGAAGGGGACGCCTGCCGCTCTGCGCCCGGCGACCCAAGCCTCGCTCGCCGCCACGCCGACAGCCGAGCGCACGGCGTCGCCCGTGCTCGTTGGGCTGGCCTGGGCGGCAGTGGGCGTGCCGCTGGCGGTCGGCGTGCTGATCACGCTACAGAAGACGGCAATCCTATTGCATTGACGCGCCCCTGCAACCCGCCGGCCCTTCGCCGGCGGGTCAGCGCATCGCCATCGGGAGGGAATTCCTCTAAGCAGGCATTGCTCCGGGACTGCTTGCGGCAGACCCTCCCGCTGGCCCAATCGCAGTTCCATGACAGACGGCCCAAGCGCGACAGACGCTTCCGTTGCGACCAGCGACCCGTGGCTCGCCAAGGCGCAGATCCTTGTCGTCGACGACGAGCCCGGCATGCGCAACTTCCTCGTCCGGACGCTGGCGCCGCGCTGCGCCCGGGTCGAGGCGGTCGGCGATACGAGCGCCGCGGGCCGGCTGATCGAGGCGAGCAGCTTCGACCTCATCATCCTCGACAACATCCTGGGTGGACGCACGGGCCTGTCCTGGCTCGCGGATCTGCGACGCGACGGCCTGTTCACGGAGGTGATCCTGATCACTGCCTTTGCCGATCTCGAAACCGCGATCGAGGCTGTACGGGCGGGCGCAGCCGATTTCGTGCTCAAGCCGTTCCGCACCAAGCAGATCCTCAACGCCGTCGTGCGCTGCCTCGACCGCTCGGCCCTGCGACGGGAGAACTTCGTTCTACGCCGTCAACTGGCTCCGCCGGACCGGTCCCAGGCCGCCGAGCGTATCGTCGGCACCTCAGCGCAGATGGTGCGCACCCGCGATCTCGTCGCCCGCGCCGCGGCGACCCGCAGCACCGTGCTCGTCACCGGCGAGTCGGGGACGGCCAAGGAGGTCACGGCGCGTGCCCTGCACGAGTTGTCCGCCTTCGCCGACCGGCCGTTCGTACCGGTGAATTGCGGAGCCATCGCCGCCGACATCATCGAGAGCGAGCTGTTCGGCCATGTGAAGGGCGCCTTCACCAGCGCCGCTTCCTCGCGGGAAGGTCTCTTCTTTTACGCCCAGGGCGGCACGCTCTTCCTCGACGAGATCGCCGAATTGCCTCTCGCGCTGCAGGCGAAGCTCCTGCGGGTGATCGAGGACCGCAAAGTCCGGCCCGTCGGCTCCGACCGCGAAATCCCGATCGACGTTCGCCTGATCGCGGCGACCAATGCCGACCTCGCCGAGCGAGTCGCCGGCGGACAGTTCCGGGCCGACCTCTACTACCGGCTGGACGTCGTCCGTATCCACCTGCCGCCGCTGCGCGAGCGCGTAGAGGACATCGAACCGCTCGCGCGGATGTTCATGGACCAACTCTCGGCTCAACTCGGCATGCCACCGCTGCCGATTCCGCTGAGCGTGCTGCAGCGCTTCGAGGCCTATCCGTGGCCTGGCAACGCCCGCGAGCTTCGCAACCGGATCGAGCGTGCCCTGATCCTCGGGACATTCGGCGAGCCCGACTCCGGACCGACGGCCGAGCCCCGGACCGACGATCTTGCCGAGGTGGAGAAGCGCCATATCCTGCGAGTGCTCGCCGCCTCCGAGGGAAATCGCGCCGAGGCTGCGCGCCGGCTCGGTGTCTCGCGCAAAACCCTCGACCGCAAATGCGCGGAATGGAATGTGTGAGCGATCCGGGTCCGCGTGAGCCATCCACGAACCGCTGGCGTCTGCGCTCCGTCCGGACCCGTCTGCTCGCCATCGCCCTGCTGCCGATGGGGGCGGTACTTCCCGTCGTCCTCGGCTTCGCCCTATTTTGGTGGCTCGGGCAATTCGACGCGCTGCTCGTCTCCAAGGCACACGACGACCTAATCATCGCCCGCCAGTATCTGCGCCGCATCATGGAGCGCGGCGATGAGCAGATTGCAGCCCTCGGGCAGTCGGCAGCCTTCGCGGAAGCCGCCCGCGCGGACGGGCTCGACACCCTCCTCGAAGAGAGGCGGAAGGCACTCGGGCTCGATTTCCTCTATCTCACGGCCGCCGACGGCACGGTCCTAGCCGCCTCGCCGGCCGGAGCCAGACCTGCGGGCAGTGCAGGATGGCGGGTCGTCCGCGCCGCGCTCGAAGGTAAGCGGGAGACTGCGATCGACGTGTTCGACGCTAATGCAATGGACGCGGTCTCACCCGGTCTGGCGGTGCGCGCTCGCCTCGATCTCGTGCCGACGCCGGCCGCGGCTGAGACCGACCGCGCCGTCGAGACACGGGGCCTCGTGATTCATTCAGCCAGTCCCGCGCCGCTGCCCGACAGCAGAGGCGGGGCGCGTACGGGCGCCCTCGTCGGCGGCTCGCTCCTGAACGGCAATCTCGGCTTCGTCGACACTCTCAACGACCTGATCTACGCCCATGCTGATCTCCCCGGCGGCGGCCAGGGCACGGCGACGCTGTTTCTCGACGACGTACGCGTCGCGACCAACGTGCGGCTGTTCGGCAACCGCCGCGCTCTCGGCACCCGTGTCTCGAAAGAGGTGCGCGACGCCGTGCTCGGCCGGGGCCGCGTTTGGCTCGACAGCGCCTTCGTGGTGAACGACCGCTACATCTCAGCCTACGAGCCAGTGACAGACAGCACCGGCCACCGGGTCGGCATGCTCTATGTCGGTTTCCTCGAACAGCCGTTCCGTCTGGCGCGCTGGGCGATGGTGGCGGCGGTGGTAGCGGCATTCGCGCTTGCCGCCCTCGTGACGATACCGTTCCTGCTCCGCCTCGCTCGAGCGATCTTCAAGCCACTGGAACAAATGAACCGAACGATCGCAGCCGTCGATGCCGGCGATCTCGGCGCACGGATCGGGACCGTCCCAAGCGGAGACGAGATTGGGCTCGTGGCGCGCCGCTTCGACGAGTTGCTGGAGCGACTTCAGACGCGCGACGCTGAATTGCGTGCGTTCGCGCGCGAACTCGATGCCCGCGTTGAGGAGCGCACGCGCCAGCTCGAGGAGACCCGTCGCCAACTCGTGATGTCTGAGAAGCTCGCCTCGATCGGCGAGATTACGGCCGGCGTCGCTCATGAGATCAACAATCCGATCGCTGTGATTCAGGGCAACCTTGAGGTTGCACGTGAGGCTCTCGGACCCGCGGCGGACGAAGTCCGGACCGAGTTCGACCTGATCGATCAGCAGGTCCACCGGGTGAACATGATCGTCACGCGCCTGCTGCAGTTCGCCCGCCCGGACGAGTATGCGGGCTATGTCGAGACGGTCGTGCCGGCCGAGGTCGTCACAGATTGCCTGGTGCTCGTTCGCCATCTCCTCGAACGCGCCGACGTCGCGATCGAGAGAGAGGATACCGCGACCCGCACGGTGGAGATCAGCCGGACCGAGTTGCAGCAGGTCGTAATCAACCTCATGGTCAACGCCATTCACGCCATGCCCGAGGGCGGCCTGCTCCGTCTGAAGACGCAGGACAACGACTACTCCGGGCGCGAAGGTGTCGCGATTGAGGTTTCGGATACCGGCGTCGGCATCCCTGCCGACCGGCTGCGCAAAATTTTTGACCCCTTCTTCACCACCCGTACGCACGGGGGTACAGGACTAGGCCTTTCCATCAGCTACACGCTGATCGCCCGCTACGGCGGTACAATCACGGTCCACAGCGAGCTTGAGCGAGGATCGATCTTCGTGATCTGGCTTCCGGCGGTTCGTCGTCCGCATTGATGTCCGCCATCTGTCTTCATGAGTGTAGATCGACGTTGAGGCGGCTCATCATACACTTCGGCAAAAAGGCTGTAATCTATGTCTAGATTGCTCTGAGCAGGGTCGCGATCGACATCGTTCGACGAGCAAAATACATGCGGCAGTACAGCCGCCCGACCTACTTTGCCAGCTACTCGATACCCGTCACGCGACCTTGGATGCCGAGCACGCCGCGCAGGTTCCGGATAGCCATTCCCGCTCGACCTGCACTCCACCCTCGGTCATGGTGGGGTACTGGTCGATCCACCGGTCGGACCAACGGCCGCCCGCCTCGGTGAGCGAAGCACGCCGCGCGGCATGAATCCTATGGCACGGACGCGTTACCTTCCCCAGGAGGCAGTCCAGGGCCAACTGGGCGACCAGCGACGTGACGAACCCGAGCTCGACAGGCCCGTACGGCTGATAGTGGGCGCCGCAAGCGGGCTCTTCAAAAGCGACTGCCCGCTCGTCGGGCCAAGCTGCCACCCGGAAATGGGGTGCCCCCGTCCGGTCGAGCCCGCACCTGAGGCAGCCACCCCCAGGCGTGATGGCCACCGCATGCCCCGCGACAGCGTGCGCCTCGGTCCAGCCGTAGATGACGGGCATCGGCCTGCCCAGCCGGCACTGCCAGTCATTGAGTTGGCTTTCCGTGCGCCAATCCCCCATCGCCGACACGACGAGGTGACTTCCCCGGAGCGTTCCTTCATCGACGGCCAACATCGCCTGCGCCATGACCGGGAAGGCATCGAACCTCCCGTGCGGGTAGTCGATCCGCAGCTTCGAGGCCAGCCCTTCCGCTTTGTTCGCGCGCACGCAGGCGGCGCCGAGCGGATGGCGTCCGACGTTGGCCCAATCAAGTGCATCATGGTCGACAAGATTCAGGTGCCCGACGCCCGCCTGCGCGAGCGCGACCGCCACCGGCGCGCCAACCGATCCACAGCCCATGACCGTGACCGTCGCGCCTGTCAGCCGTTCCGTCCGCAGATCATGCCCTCGACCGTGGATCCAAGGGGCATCCGCTCGCGCCGGCTCGTCGCGCACGACGGGATCGCTACCAAGGTATCGCCGTGCCAGCAGTCTGCTCGGCAGGCGTGAGGGCCGGAAGCCGTCGTAAAGTGGCGCTGTCGAGCCGCCGCAGCTGCGTGCGCCCCGCGGGGATGCGATAGCGGCCGTCACGATCCCAGGGCCGAACCGTCCCTCCGCGGCGATGACCGTGACGATGCTGTCCTGCCGCGCGGAGACGAGGTCCGATAGGAGACGCGGTGCCTCGCCGCCACACCTCTCCACCAAGACCTGCACGTCCCGCGCCGTCCTCGGGTACTCGGACGGCAGCATCGGCCGGTCGAGCCACACGAGCAGGCCCTTTTGCAGTCGCGACGGGCGGAGGACCTTGTCTCCATAACGGTTCCGCAGCCAACCCGTGACCTGCTCCTCGGTGTCTCCGAGCAGGCGGATGCCCGTGGTCTGCCAGACGGCGATCTCGCGTGACGGCCGCTCTATCCGCAGGATGCTCGTCAGGCGTCCGTCCGAGGCGTTCCGATCGTAGCGCCAGTAGGTGAGGAACTCATCGAGGAAGTCCCTCTCCGCCATGCCCCCTTCTAAGAGGTCCCGAACGAGGGTGCAGCTCTTTCCGAGCAGCCGGACCACCACTCCGGCCGGATCGTCGGGATCGAATTCGCTCATGTTGGCGAGTAGGCACAGACTGCCATCGCGCTCGACGTGGGGCCACGTGAGGAACGGCGGCCGTTCCAGCAGGCCGAACTGCGGTCGTACGAGCGGGAAACCCTCGGGTATCAGCACGTCGATGTGCCGTGGATGCGGTTCGCCGAAGTCGACGGGCAGTCGCCAACCCGACTTTATCCGGAAACGGTGGTGGTATGCGGCGAGGGCCCTTCGTCCCAACGGTGTCGGGTCGACACCGTGCAGGTCCCGGAGGCACTCGCGAACCCTCTCGACAGCCGCATGCCGCCGGATCGACGCCTCATGCATGGCGTCCGCTGCCTCGCTCCCGCACAGATCCGGCAGCGGTCGCGCCCTGGGAGATCAGCAGGCCGGACGAGAGCGCCGCCGGCCTCGCCACCGACGGGGCAGGGGCCGGCGTGACGACGTGACCGGCCCGGTCGTGGTCCATGTCATAGACCGGTCCGGCCTCGAATGCCCGCCTGACCGCCGGGGAGGCGTTGGCGAGTGCGTTCGGCCCGAGGGCAGTCTGCCGTCCGTTCAGGTCGGACTGGATGGCCTCGGAGGTCGAGACTGCCTTGCTGGTGGCGCAACGGACGCTCCTGTCGCCCCGGATGCCCACCCTGCTGACCGGGGTCTCCCCGAACTCCGAGCCTATTGCGATGCCCATCTCGCGGATGCCGGGCAGCGTCGCCTTGCAGAGGTTGAACGAGGAGCGAAGGCCCCCGGAGAGCATGACGGCGGCGTCCACCGTACTCGCCGGCTCGGTCGCCAGCCGCGTGCCCACAGCCACAAGCCCGTGGAGGCAATCGCCGATGAAGCGTACCTTCCTGGCGCCGAAGTCGTCCCGGGCGCAGGCCGCCAGCTCGCCCCGGATGACGTGCAGGTTCGCCGTCATCTCGGCGATGCGTCGACCCCTGATGCACGCGTCCACGTAGGCGGTGAAGCCGGATAGATCGGCGAAGACCGAGGCGAGCCCCATCCTGATCGAACGGCTCGGCATCAACTCGGCGAAGTCGATGGTCTTGAGCGGCGGCTCGTGGCGGTGGAAGCGGAACGTCGCCTCGGGGGAGGTGAGCGCGGTCAGATCCATGTCCGTTTGCAGAGCGCGGACCGCGGCGAGCACCCGTGCCCGGATCGGCGCCGGATCGAGGCCGGACCACGCTTGGCCGTAGCCCGCGTTGGCAAGCCCGTATTGACGGTCCTCCGCGAGCGAGGTGGAGCGCTCCGAGGCCCAGCCGACGCTTGGTTCGCCCAGAACCTCGCGGGCGCGGTCGCTGAGATAGATGCCGGGATGGTCACCCTCTGCCAGCTTGGCTGCGTGGTTGGCCGGGCTGCCGAGGAAGAGCGGCTCCATATCCGCGCCCCGACCGCTGCTCACGGCGACCGCACGCCCCGTGTCGATACCAATCCTGACCCGGGTCTGGAGGCGGGCGCCGCCGATGTTCTGGCCGGCGGCCTCAATCGTCTCCTTCAAGGTCACTGCGAATGCGACGGCCCGGAGGACGCGTTGGCGCTCGTCCCCGACGGGCGTCACCAGGACGGCGTGCAGCCGGGGGCCGTGGTAGTCGACGCGCTGCGCCTCGAACTCCTCCACGACCCTATCAGTTGCCGAGTAGTGGAGGTGCAGGAACTGTAGGACGCGCTTATGGCTGGCTTCGGTCTCGCGGCCCTGATCCTGAAGCCGATCGTGGTAGTCGAGCAGCTGGACGTAGACGTGCACACCATCGACCAGAACCGCGCGGTTCCGGGGGACGGCAAAGATAGGCGACTCATCGAAGCCGAGCCTCTTGCCGCGGGCCTGCGCGTCCCGAACACGCTGCAAGAGGTACGTTTGGTCAAAGGTTCGCACGTCGATGGCCGACTGCGGTACGGTCGTCATGAACCGCGCGATGCGGTTTCGGCTTCGGATCGGATCCCAGGCCATGTCGGCACCCAAGGCTAATTCGAGGACAGGAAGGCGACGAAGCGCTTGCGGTGCTTGTCGAAGAATTCGACCGGGCTCGGCAGAAAGGAGGCGCGAACGTCATTGGGGAGTAGCTCGAAGACCGCGTCGCTGACGCGGACGCGCCCGCCCGACTGTTGGGTGTCGGGCTTGAACTGCTCGTATCGCGCCGCCTCGTTGACGGGTTGGCCGACGATGGTGAAGGCGATGCGGTCGCCGCCACCGAAGTCGCCGACGGATACCTCCCCCAGGTGCAGGCCGATCCGGATGCCTACTGGCGCCGAGGCTTCCGCTGCTGCCGCCTGGACGCGGCGGGCGGCCTCGAGTGCCGCCCTTGTGGCTCCGGCAACGCCCTTACTGAGGCGAGGGGCGTCCGGGCATAGCCAGAAAGCCATCACCGCATCGCCCATATGCTTATCGACCTGCCCGTTCGACCGCTGAATCTCCTCCACCTGCGGGTCCGTAAGCCGACGGAGGGTGGCTCCCACCTCGACGGCGTCCCGCCCCTCGGAGTGGGCGGAGAAGCCCGAGAGGTCGCTGAACCAGATCACGGCCATCCTCTTGACCGGCGGGATGGCCTCCGCGCCATTGAGTAGGATGGCGCTGGTCGCCTGCACGCCCTCCGGGCAGACCAAGCGCGCGATAGCCCGGTCACCCCTGTTGAGATCCCGCGCCTGGCTCGCCCTCTGCAGGCTCGCCTCGTCGAGTTTCGCGACCAGGGCCCGCGCGACGGTCTCGTACCAAAGGGCCCTGGTTTCCCCGGCGAGGGCGTCGATTGTCGATCGGTCGATCCTCCACACCTTGGATCGGTAGGCTGCCACAACGTCGTTGCCGCGTACGGGTAAGGAACCGGGCGCGCCCCGTAGGAATGCCATCTCGCCGATTATCTCGCCTCGTTCGCGGCGGGCGATGGGGCCGCCGGCCATGACCTGAAGCAGTCCCTCCTCGACGATCCAGAGGCAGTCCGCCTCTTCACTGCCTGAACAGAGGGCTTGGCCCTCGTGGAGCGTCTGAACCCGAAGCTCGTCGTGGAGGGCGGCTGTCAACACAGTCGGGTCGGGACAATATTTCTCAAGGAACATACTTATTCCAGGGCTACGGTTTTGCATGATTATTCCTAGAAATCGTAATGGCTGCGATGCCACAATGATTGGCTGAGCCCGACACTGGAAACCCAGGCTGCGCGAGCGACGATGACGCTCGTCCAGCTTCGACCGGGCGCAACAGCTAAGCTTTCACGTTTTGTTCCCCGCGCCGTTCCAGGCTGCCATCCCAATGGCAGCCTGGAAGCTATTCAGTCGAAGCTATTCACCTCTGCTCAAGAGGAGACTGGATGAAGGTGAACTTAAACTTTCATCACACGCCTCGCTCTACGGAAGGCCTGTCGGTCGAGGTGAATGTATTTCGACCGACAAACTTCCTCTATCGGCACATGCTGTGAGAATAAACCTAAGGGCAGGCTCGGAAAATTTTGCCTCTCAAGCAGGGCCTCCCAAGAAGCAATTCCAAACATCTTATGCCTCGCGCCGCAGGAGGGGCGCTTGAAAACCATCTATTCTCCCACAGTGCTCATCTTTTGCCTCAGGCTACACCAACACGGTGTGATTATGAGCACCCGGTCGTGCTTCCGCAGGTGTCGCACTTCAGGCAGGTGCCGTTGCGGACGAGCGTGAAGTTCGCGCATTCGGGGCAGGCCTCGCCGACATAGCCCTTCATCTTCGCCTCCGCCCGCCGATCCGCGACGCTGCGCTCGGCCTTGGCTTCCGGCTTGGCGAAGGGCAGCGTCTCGACGCTGCCGACGCTCTGCGGCTCCGCTTTCAGGGCGGTGGCGCCGTGGACGGCGTGGACCGTGCCGCCGGCCGGGGCCGACTGGCCGGTAGCCGCCGCGGCGACCCCCGTCGTCGCGTTGCCCGGACCGCCCTGGATCAGGGTGAGCCGGTCGGCCGAGCCGCGCAGCAGGCCGCGGGAGACGATGGCCGAGGCCGCCGGGGCCGGCTTGGCCGACTCGCGGGTGGTGTCGCCCTCGCCGCCGCCGAGCACCGTGCCGCCGATCTCGGCCGGGTTGACGTGGGCGAGGTCGGTCCGTCCGAGATAGGATACGGCCAGTTCGCGGAAAACGTAGTCGAGCAGCGAGGTCGCGTTCTTGATCGCGTCGTTGCCCTGCACGAAGCCCGCGGGCTCGAAGCGGGTGAAGGTGAAGGCCTCGACGTATTCCTCCAGCGGCACGCCGTATTGCAGGCCGAGCGAGATCGCGATGGCGAAGTTGTTCATCAGGCTCCGGAAGGTCGCGCCTTCCTTGTGCATGTCGATGAAGATCTCGCCGAGGCGCCCGTCATCGTACTCGCCGGTACGCAGATAGACCTTGTGTCCGCCGACCACTGCCTTCTGGGTGTAGCCCTTGCGGCGGTCCGGCATCTTTTCGCGCGAGCGGATGCGCTCGACCCGCTCGATCACCCGCTCGACGATCTTCTCGGCGGCGGCCGCTGCCTTGGCTGCGGCCGGGGCCTGGATGATCGCCTCGAGCGCGTCCTCGGCCTCGTCCTCGTCGTCCGCGATCAGGGCGGCGTTCAAGGGCTGCGACAGCTTGGAGCCGTCGCGGTAGAGGGCGTTGGCCTTGAGGGCGAGGCGCCAGGACAGCAGGTAGGCCGCCTTGCAATCCTCGACCGTGGCGTCGTTGGGCATGTTGATGGTCTTGGAGATCGCCCCCGAGATGAAGGGCTGCGCCGCCGCCATCATGCGGATGTGGCTCTCGACCGAGAGGTAGCGCTTGCCGGTGCGTCCGCAGGGGGTGGCGCAGTCGAACACCGCGTAGTGCTCACGCTTGAGGAACGGCGCGCCCTCCAGCGTCATCGCCCCGCAGACATGGGTGTTGGCGGCCTCGATCTCCTTCTTCGAGAAGCCGAGGAACGGCAGCAGCTCGAAGGTCGGGTCGGCGAGCTTCTCCGCCGGCACCTTGAGGGTGTCCTTGAGGAAATCGTCGCCGAGGGTCCAGCGGTTGAACACGAACTTGATGTCGAAGGCCGACTTCAACCCGGCTTCCACCGCCGCGATCTTGTCGTCGGAAAAACCCTTGGCGCGCAGCGAGCCGGGATTGATCGCGGGCGCCTGACCCATCGAGCCGTGGCCGACGGCGTAGGCCTCGATCTCGGCGATCTCGGATTCGCGGTAGCCCAGCGCCCGGAGAGCGTCCGGCACGGCGCGGTTGATGATCTTGAAGTAGCCGCCGCCGGCGAGCTTCTTGAACTTCACCAGGGCGAAGTCGGGCTCGATGCCGGTGGTGTCGCAATCCATCACGAGACCGATCGTGCCGGTCGGCGCGATCACGGTGGCCTGCGCGTTGCGGTAGCCGTGCTGCTCGCCGAGCGACAGCGCGCGATCCCAGGCCGCGCGGGCATGGGCGCCGATGTCGCCTTGCGGGATGTTGGCGTGGTCGAGCGGCACGGGGGCGACGTTCAGACCCTCGTAGCCCGTGGCCTCGCCATGCGCCGCACGGCGATGGTTGCGGATCACCCGCAGCATGTGGTCGGCGTTCTCAGGATAGGCCTCGAAGGTCCCGAGTTCGGCCGCCATCTCGGCGGAGGTGGCGTAGGCCACGCCCGTCATGATCGCGGTGAGCGCGCCGGCCAGCGCCCGGCCCTGATCGGAGTCGTAGGGCAGGCCCATGGTCATCAGCAGGCCGCCGATATTGGCGTAGCCGAGGCCCAGCGTCCGGTACTTGTAGGAAAGCTCGGCGATCTCCTTGGACGGGAACTGCGCCATCATCACCGAGATTTCGAGGACCACCGTCCAGAGACGGTTGAGGTGCTCGAACGCCTCGACGTCGAAATGCTTCGCCTGACGGTCGTACATCGTCAGCAGGTTGGCCGAGGCGAGATTGCAGGCCGTGTCGTCGAGGAACATGTACTCGGAGCACGGGTTCGAGGCCCGGATCCGCCCGCCGGTCGGGCAGGTGTGCCAGTCGTTCATCGTCGTGTTGAAGTGCAGGCCCGGATCCGCCGAGGCCCAGGCCGCCTCGCCGATCTTCTCCCACAGGTCGCGCGCCTTCAGGGTCTTGCTGACCTTGCCCGTCGTGCGGGCGGTCAGGCTCCAGTCGCCATCGGCCTCGACGGCGCGCAGGAACGTGTCGGTCAGCGAGACCGAGTTGTTGGAGTTCTGGCCGGCGACCGTGAGATAGGCCTCCGAATCCCAGTCGGTGTCGTAGACGGGGAACTCGATCTTGGTGAAGCCCTGGCGGGCGAACTGCACGACGCGCTTGATGTAGGCGTCGGGCACCATCGCCTTGCGGGCGGCCTTGATCTCGCGCTTGAGCGCCGGGTTGCGCTCGGCGTCGAAGCAGGCGTCGCCTTCTGCCTCGCACTGGATGCAGGCCTTCATCACCGCGGTGAGGTGCTTCGAGACGACCTTGGAGCCGGTCACCAGCGCGGCGACCTTCTGCTCCTCCTTCACCTTCCAGTCGATGAAGGCCTCGATATCGGGGTGGTCGATATCGACGATGACCATCTTGGCGGCCCGCCGCGTGGTGCCGCCGGACTTGATCGCGCCCGCCGCCCGGTCGCCGATCTTGAGGAAGGACATCAGGCCGGACGACTTGCCGCCGCCGCCGAGCCGCTCGTTCTCGGCGCGCAGCATCGAGAAGTTGGATCCGGTGCCCGAACCGTACTTGAACAGGCGGGCCTCACGCACCCACAGGTCCATGATGCCGCCCTCGTTGACGAGGTCGTCCTGCACGGACTGGATGAAGCAGGCATGCGGCTGCGGATGCTCGTAGGCCGTGGCCGACTTCGTCAGCGCGCCGGTCTTCGGGTCGCAGTAGAAATGGCCCTGGCTCGGGCCGTCGATGCCGTAGGCCCAGTGCAGGCCGGTGTTGAACCATTGCGGCGAGTTCGGCGCCACCATCTGGCGGGCGAGCATGAAGCGCAGCTCGTCCATGAAGGCCGAGGCGTCTTCCTCCGACGAGAAGTAGCCGCCCTTCCAGCCCCAGTAGGTCCAGCAGCCGGCCAGGCGATCGAACACCTGGGTCGAGGAGATCTCGGAGACATAGCGCTCCTCCTCGGGCAGCTCGGCCAGTGCGGCCTCATCCGGCACCGAGCGCCACAGGAACGAGGGAACACTGTTCTCCTCGACCCGCTTCAGGCGGGCGGGGACGCCGGCCTTGCGAAAATACTTCTGCGCCAGCACGTCGGCGGCGACCTGGCTCCAGCTCTCCGGCACCGAGATGCCGTCGAGCCGGAAGACGATCGATCCGTCCGGGTTGCGGATCTCGCTCACCGCCTTGCGGAAGGCGATGGATGCATAGGGAGACTGGCCTGACGTGGTGTAGCGCCGCTCGAACCGCATGAATCCCTCTCCCTCGGAGCCAAGCGACCCCGTGCCGCGGCGCGGGCCGCGGTTCATGGATGAAAAGCCGGAATGCCCTCAGCCGGTTCGTGGCCCCGCATGCGATGCGTGGGAGCCTGTCCGTCACGCGGAAACGGGGTCTTCTGCAAACCCCGCCGAACCCTCCGAAGCGATGCCTGGACCTTACGTCCGGGTGGCCATCTGCGTCAATAACTAGTGCCGGCTACCCGTGTTCCGCGCTAGATGTTGTGTTCTGCGGGATAATCCTGTGGATATCCGGAACGGTTCGCTAAGTGGCCGTTCGGCTTCAGCGAATCCGCCGGAAAATTTTTTCGGTCCACAGGCGACGGCATGGTTCCGGCCGCCCTCGGCGGGATCGAACAGGGTTAACGGGCGCGCGAGACAGGGGAGGCGTGCCGAAAATGCGACAGCGGCGCGGGGTGCTGGACTCGCGCGCGCGTGACGACCATAACGGCCCGGCGACGGCGCCGCGGACCCGTCGCCCGCCGGAGGAACCATGGCCCTCAAGGACACGCTGCTGCGCATCTTCACGTGGTGGAACGGGCAGACGATGTCGCTCGCGCTCTACACGGCACGCAGCGGCCAGTTCGTCGGTTCGGACGAACTCGGCAACAAGTACTACAAGGCGCAAGGCCCGCTGATCGACCGTTCGGTCGGCCCGGAGCGGCGCTGGGTGGTCTATAACGGCTACGCTGACGCCTCCCGCGTTCCGCCGGGCTGGCGCGCGTGGCTGTGCCACAACGGCGACGTTGCCCCGAGCGAGGAGGATTACACGCCTCGCGAGTGGCAGAAGGCCCACGAGGAGAACCTCACCGGTACGGCGGCGGCCTACCGGCCGAAGGGCTCCCAGCTCTCCTGGGGCGCCCGCCCTGCCGCCACCGGCGACTACGTGCCGTGGACGCCGGGCGAGTAGACGATCCGTGATCGCCTGCTCCAGCCGTTAGTCTGAACGGATCGGCGTGCCGGGCCTTGTCTCTGCATCGAAGGATGAAGGGGCAAGACCCATGCGAGCGACGACTTTGGCCCTGTTGCTCTGTCTCGGTGCGACGGCGGCGCGAGCCCAGGAGGCCGATGCGCAGGCACAGGCCGAGCTGACACCGGTCCTGAAATCCGAAAGCCTCGTCTTCAACGGCGTCACCCGCTCCAAGGACGGGCGGCTGTTCTCCCCCTTCCAGCGTCAGCAGAAGGACAAGGGACTCGAACTCGGCGAGTGGATCGACGGCAAGCCGCAACCCTATCCCGATGCCGCCTGGAACGGCTGGAAGACCGGGGAGGACGCCGCAAGGGCCTTTGTCGGCGTCAACGCGATCCGTATCGGCCCGGACGGCGATCTCTGGGTCGTCGACAAGGGTGCGGCCGAACTCGGCGGGACGCCGCTGCCCGGCGGGCCGAAGCTCGTGCAGATCGATCTCTCGGCGAACAAGGTCCGCAAGGTCTTCCCGCTGGAGAAGGCGACCACGGACAAGAGCTTCATCGACGATTTCCGCTTCAACGGCCGCAAGGTCTACCTGACCGATGCCGGCCAGCCTGGCATCCTCGTGCTCGACCTCGACGACGGCACGCTCCGGCGCGTGCTCGACGGGCATCCCTCCACGGTGGCGCAGCGCCCGCTCACCGGCGAGAACAAGGTGCTGCTCGATGCGAAGGACAAGCCGATCGCGATCCACGCCGACCAGCTCGAAGTCTCGCCGGATGGGAAGTGGTTCACCTACCAAGCCTGCACCGGTCCGCTCTACCGGATCGAGACCAAGTGGCTCGACGACGCGGGGGCGAGCGATGCGGAGCGGGGCAAGCATGTCGAACTGTTCGCCGCCACCGTCTCGACCGGCGGCACCGCCATCGACGCCGAGGGCAACATCTACGCCTCCGATACCGATAATCTCCGGATCCTGAAGTTCGCGCCCGACGGCACGCAGACGACCCTGGTGCAGGATCCGCGGCTCGTGTGGGTCGATGCGATGTGGATCGACGAGGAGGGCGGCCTCTGGCTTCCGGCGGCGCAGATGAACCGCAGCAAGGGCATGAACGGCGGCACGTCGAAGATCGCGTTTCCGACGACGATCTTCCGCATGTCGATTGGCGCCAAGCCCGTGCGGAACTAGGAGGGAGGGTCCGGCCGCCCTTTTTCCACCACCCTTCGGGTGTTGGAACGGCCGGACGTTTCCCGGCCGCGACGGCCGGCTCCAGACTCAAGAGGGCGCCTTGAGCCGCATCCCCGCAACGATCCTGCGCCGGACCGCGCTCGGCACGCTCGCCCTGGCGCTCTCGGTGCTGCCGGCCTCGGCCGACAAGATCAAGAACCCGACCGCCGTGTTCTCCGGCCTCGACAAGATCACCGGCCGGATCGTGACCTTCGAGGTCGCCATCGACGAGACGGTGCAGTTCGGCGCGCTGCAGATGACGCCGCGGGTCTGCTACTCGCGCCCGCCGACCGAGACGCCGAAGACCACCGCCTTCCTCGAGGTCGACGAGGTGACGCTGGACAGCAAGTACCGGCGCATCTTCACGGGCTGGATGTTCGCGTCGAGCCCGGGGCTCCACGCCATCGAGCACCCGATCTACGACGTGTGGCTGACCGATTGTAAGGGCGGCACCGACGTGATCGCCGAGGCGAAGGAGCAGGAGGACGTGCCCGCGCTCGCCTCCCGCCAGGAGAAGCCGAAGAAGAAGGGCGCGGACCCGACCAAGACCGCCAGCCAAGTCAACCAGAACGGCCAGGTGGATGTCGAGGGGCCGCGTGGCGTGCCGGTCCAGCCCAAGCAGAAGCCTTCGCGAAAGTTCTTCCCGAACAACGAGGGCCCGGCACCGGCTCCGCCGCCCCCGCGCGAGCCGCAATCGATCTTCGACGCGATCTTCCGGTAATCGCCCCTACGGCGCCAGCCGCTGCCGCGACGTCATGAATGGTCCCTCCGGCCGACGCGCGGCGGCGAAGGCGGCGAGTCCGATCGGGTTCGGCATGCCGACATAGATCGCTTCCATCCCGCCGGAGAGACGGTAGGCCTCGTGCCAGAAGCCGTTTCCGGCCGGATCGCGGCCGAATGCCCGCCACCACGTCTTGTGCGGCTCCGAGCGGGTGAAGGCCTCCAGGCTCTCCAGATCCCGCCAATACTGCCGCATGCCGACATGGTTCAGGCCGTAGACGAGATTCTCATGCGCGAGGAGGCCATCGGGCATGTCCCGCTGCACCTGCGCCAAGCCGCGCCCGATGCCGAGCAGCGTCTTCAAGCCTCGCAGCCGGCCGACCCGGAAACCGAGATAGACGACCACGAGGCCGGGATAGGCCGAGAGATCGACCGATTCACGCCGAGGGTGTGGCCCTTGCGCGTCCAACTTCCGCATGGCATCGACTCCATGTTTGCACCGTAATCATAGGTTGGGCGTTTACAGTGTCAGCATCGAGGCCGGGATCCGATCCAGGCAAGGGCGGCTACCATCATGGCGAGCTGCGCGCGGCGCTCGTCGCAGCCGGCCTGTCGATTCTGGAGGAGGGCGGCGATGCCTCCGCCCTGGGACTGCGCGAGGCGGCGCGACGCGCCGGCGTCTCGGCCATGGCGCCCTACCGGCACTTCCCCGACAAGGACGCGCTGCTGGCTGCGGTGGCCACCGTCGGGTTCGAGCGGCTGCGATGTGCGCTGCAAGCCGCCGACGGGGGAGGGGAGGGTGATGCAGACGCGCGGGAGGCGCTCTACGCCCAGGGAGCGGCCTACGTCGCCTTCGCCTGCGCGCAGCCCGGTCTGTTCCGGCTGATGTTCTCGGCCCGCTCCGGCGGATCGCGTCCCGCGACCCTGTGCGAAGCCTCGGCGGCCGCCTACGCGGTGTTGTCCGACCGCGTCGCCACCCTGGTGCCGGCGGCGTCGGCTGCGGAGGAAGCCCTGCGCTCCTGGGCCCTGGTCCACGGCATCGCCTCGCTCGTCATCGACGGCATGGTCGGCGAGGCGGTGCGCAGCGATCCGCAGGCGGCGGCAGCCCTTGCGAGCCGCTTGTTGAGGCTCGAACCCATCGTAGGATAGTGAAGAGACCGAGATCCCAAAGGGATCATCCCTTTGGCGGGGCATCGGGGCAGCGCCCCGATGTCTTTCCAGGGCTCCGCCCTGGACCGGCGAAAGGACTCGTCCTTTCGAAACCCAGATCAGGCGACTGCGCTGCCGATACCAAGCGCGGCCAGCGCCTCACTTCCACGAAAAATCCGCTCCGGCGGGCCCCATTCGGCGCGCTCGGTGATCGCGGCGGCGAGCTGGCGCTTGTAGATGTGGCGCGGCACTTCCTCGACGCCGAACTGGCTCAAGTGATCGGTCAGGAACTGCGTGTCGGCGAGCTGGAAGCCGCCCGCCCGCAACCGCGCGACGAGGTGGACCAGCGCCACCTTGGAGGCGTCGCGTACCTCGTGGAACATGCTCTCGCCGAAGAACGCTGCTCCGAGCGAGACGCCGTAGAGGCCGCCCGCGAGGCGCCCCTCGTGGTAGACCTCGATCGTGTGGCAATGGCCGAGATCGAACAGGGCGCCGTAGAGATCGCGGATGCGGGCATTGATCCAGGTGCGGGCGGTGTCCCGACGCGGGGCGGCGCAGCCGTCGATGACAGCATCGAAATCCCGGTCGCTGACGACCTCGAACACGTCGGATCGCACGGTCCGGGCGAGCCGTTTCGGCACGTGGAAGCGGTCGAGGGGCAGCACCCCTCGGGCGCGGGGCTCGACCCAGTAGATCGTCGGGTCGTCCGCATCCTCGGCCATCGGGAAGATCCCCGCGGCGTAGGCCTTGAGCAGGATATCGGGCGTGATGTCCACGGGCGGCCTATCATGCATCGAAGCGTTGTCGCTCCGGCGGCGCGGGAACGCCAGCCCCCCTCGCGCCGCGATCTGGATGCGGAAGACGGCCGAGGATACGAAAAAAGCCGGCCCCGCGACGGGACCGGCTGTTGCTCGTGAGGACGGGGCCGGCGTTCAGCGTCGCTGATCGGTCTCCGACAGGCCCTCGCGCTCCAGGAAGCCTTCGAGCCAGTGGATGTCGTACTGGCCGTTCTGCACGTCGGCGTTGCGCACCAGGGTGCGGAACAGCGGCAGCGTCGTGTCGATGCCGTCGACCACGAACTCGTCGAGCGCCCGGCGCAGGCGCATCAGGCACTCGTTGCGGGTGCGCCCGTGCACGATCAGCTTGCCGATCAGCGAGTCGTAATGCGGCGGGATGCGGTAGCCCTGGAAAGCGGCCGAATCGACCCGCACGCCGAGACCGCCCGGCGGATGGAAATAGGTGATCAGCCCCGGGGAGGGGCGGAATGTGGCCGGGTGCTCGGCGTTGATCCGGCACTCGATGGCGTGCCCCTCGACCTTGATGTCCTCCTGGGCGACCGACAGCCCGCCGCCGGCGGCGACACGGATCTGCTCGTTCACGAGGTCGATCCCGGTGATCATCTCGGTCACCGGATGCTCCACCTGAATCCGGGTGTTCATCTCGATGAAGTAGAACCGCCCGTCCTCGTAGAGGAACTCGATGGTGCCGGCGCCGAGATAGCCGAGTTCGCGCATGGCGTTGGCGCAGATGCCGCCGATCTCGGCCCGCATCTCGGCGTTGAGGGCGGGCGAGCCGCCCTCTTCCCAGACCTTCTGGTGGCGCCGCTGGAGCGAGCAGTCGCGCTCGGCCAGATGCACCGCGTGGCCCTTCCCGTCGCCGAGGATCTGTACCTCGATGTGGCGCGGCTTGGTCAGGTACTTCTCGAGGTAGACCGCGTCGTCGCCGAAGGCGGCCTTGGCCTCGGTGCGGGCCATGTCGAGGGCCTGTTCCAGCTCGGCTTCCGAGCGGGCGACCTTCATGCCGCGACCACCGCCGCCGGAGGCCGCCTTGACCAGCACGGGATAGCCGATCTCGGCCGCCACGCGCTTGGCCTCGTCGGGATCGGAGACGCCGCCTTCCGAGCCCGGCACGCACGGGATGCCGAGGCGCTTGGCGGTGCGCTTGGCCTCGATCTTGTCGCCCATCACCCGGATGTGCTCGGCCTTGGGGCCGATGAAGCCGATGTTGTGGTGGGCCAGAACCTCGGCGAAGCGGGCGTTCTCCGAGAGGAAGCCGTAGCCGGGATGGACCGCGTCGGCCCCGGTGATCTCGCAGGCGGCGATGATCTGGGGGATGTTGAGGTAGCTGTCGCGGGCGGCCGGCGGGCCGATGCAGACGCTCTCGTCGGCGAGCCGCACATGCATGGCGTCGGCGTCGGCGGTCGAGTGGACCGCGACGGTGGCGATACCGAGCTCCTTCGCCGCCCGCAGGATGCGGAGCGCGATCTCGCCGCGGTTGGCGATCAGGATCTTGTCGAACATCGCGGGGAGGCTACTCGAGAACGAGGAGGGCTTCGCCGTACTCGACCGGCATCCCGTCCTCGACGAAGATCGCGGTCACCGTACCGGCGCGGGGCGCGACGATTTCGTTGAAGGTCTTCATCGCCTCGACCAGCAGGAGCTTGTCGCCGGCCTGGACCTTCGTGCCGATCTCGATGAACGGCTTCGCGTCGGGCGACGGTCGCAGATAGGCGGTGCCGACCATGGGGGAGGGGACCGCGCCGGGATGGCCGGCGCCGGATTTAGCGGGTGCCGGCGCTAGGGCGGCCGGGGGCGCCGCGACGGGTGCCGCCGCCGCGAGCGCGGCCGGGGCGGCGGGCGCGACCTGAACCGAGACCGCCTCGATCTTGCGGGCGACGCGGATGCGCAGGTCGCCCTTCTCGACCTCGATCTCGCTCAGATCGGTCTCGGCGACCATCCGGGCGAGTTCGCGCACCAGTTCGGGATCGAAGGGTTCGTTCTTGGCCATCGGCTCGTAGTTCTGAGGTCAGGAGGCGGACGGGGAGCGTCCGCGCAGGAGGTGGGCGAGGGCGTCGAGCCCGAGGACGTAACTGTGGGCGCCGAAGCCCGAAATCAAACCGGCGCAGACCGGTGCGATCCGCGAGACGTGGCGGAAGTCCTCGCGGGCATGGACGTTCGAGAGGTGGATCTCCACCGCCGTCACGCCCGCCCCCGCGATCGCATCGCGCAGCGCGATCGAGGTGTGCGTGTAGGCGGCGGCGTTGATGAGCACTCCGGCCCCGGCGGCGCCCGCCTCCTGCACGAACGTCACCAGTTCGCCCTCGTGATTCGTCTGACGGAAGGTCAGGGCGATATCGAGGCGGGCCGCCTGTTCCTGCAGGCTGCGCTCGATATCGGCGAGGGTCGCCGCGCCGTAGATGCCGGGCTCGCGCTGACCGAGGAGGTTGAGGTTCGGCCCGTTGAGGCAGTGGATCGCGATCATGCCGTCCGGCTTCGTCGGCCGGAGGCTTCGCGAACCGCCCGGCGGGAGGGGCGGTCTTAGACGAGGGAGTCGGGGCGCGACAAGGGCACTTGTCGGCCGCTCGTCCGGCCAAGCTTCAATAAGTCCAGCGCTGCGCCTTGTTCACGAGGAAGTCGCGGAACGCCTGGACGCGGGCGACCGAGCGCATCTCCTCGGCGTAGACGAGATAGCTCTCCATGGTCGGCATCTCGCTCTCGCGCAGCACCTGCACGAGGCTCTCGTTCCCATCGACGGCGTAGTCCGGCAGGATGCCGACACCGATGCCCGCCTCCATCGCCTTGTGGAGCGCGGCGATGTTGTTGACCGTGAAGTGGACCGGGCGGCGGTCGTCGCCCTCGCGGCCGATGCTGGCGAGATAGTGGGTGGCGAGCAGGTAGGACGGCTCATTGCCGCCGAACGAGACGAGCCGATGCTCGTCGAGATCGGCGATGGTCTTGGGTTCGCCGAAGCGCTTGACGTAATCGGGGCTCGCGAAGGCGTGATAATGCACCGTGAACAGCCGGCGCTGGATCAGGTCGGGCTGGGCCGGGCGCCGCATGCGGATGGCGATGTCGGCCTCGCGCATGGCGAGGTCGAGCTCCTCGTTGGTGAGCACCAGTTCGATGCGCACGTCGGGATAGAGGTCGAGGAACTCGGAGACGCGCTGCGACAGCCAGGAGGTGCCCAGCCCCACCGTCGTCGTCACCCGCAGGTCGCCGGAGGGGCGCTCGCTGGTCTCCACGAGACGGGCGCGGGTGTTCTCGAGCCTGAGCTTCATGTCGCGGGCGGCGCGGAACAGCAGGTCGCCCTGCTCGGTGAGGATCAGGCCGCGGGCGTGGCGGTGGAACAGCGGCGCCTTCAGCTCGCGCTCCAGGGCGCTGATCTGGCGGCTCACTGCAGACTGGCTGAGGCCGATGTCGTCGCCCGCCCGCGTGAAGCTGCCGGCTTCCGCGACGTTGAGGAAAATCCGGATCTTGTCCCAATCCAAGGCCGTCACTCCCGCCCGTCGAGGTCGGCCCGTCGCGGTCAGCCCCTCACGGGGGTCGCGACCTTCGGGCGTTGCACGACGCCAGTCTGCTGCCCCGCCGAGTCCGGCGGAAGGCTCCCTTGCGAAACCTGCCGGCTCCCGCAGCATTCAGGTTAGGGCGACAAGCTTGCAATTTCGTTGCGTCTTTTTAGCCATCAACAGGGAAATGCGCGACCGACAACATTCGAATGCTTCGATCGCGGCCGTTCCCTGCCGGTCTCCGCCACAGACACGATGGCGGAGCGACCCTTCTTTTCAACACTACTTGAAATGCCCGCAGAACATTCGACGATCTGCGGGCTGTCTTCGCGTGCGGCGCCTACTCGGCGGCGGCCTTGGCCGGGCTCTCGCCGACATCGAGGTTGGCCAGGAACTTCTCCGCCTCCAGCGCGGCCATGCAGCCCATGCCGGCGGCGGTGATCGCCTGACGGTAGACGTCGTCGGTGACGTCGCCCGCCGCGAACACGCCCGGGATCTCGGTGGCGGTGGTGCCCGGCGTCACGGTGATGTAGCCACCGTGCCGCATCGGCAGCTGGCCCTCGAAGATCCCGGTGGCGGGCTGGTGGCCAATCGCCACGAACAGGCCGTCAGTGGGCTGCTCGACGATCTCGCCGGTGCGCAGATCCTTGAGACGCAGATGCGTCACCGAGGGCGGCGTGTTGGAGCCGCAGATCTCCTCCACCGCGTGGTGCCACTTCACCGAGACGTTGGCGTGCTTGAACAGGCGCTCCTGCAGGATGCGCTCGGCCCGGAACTCGCCGCGGCGATGGATGACGGTGACCGACTTGGCGAGATTGGCGAGATACAGGGCCTCCTCGACGGCGGTGTTGCCGCCGCCCACCACGGTGACGTCCTTGCCGCGGAAGAAGAAGCCGTCGCAGGTGGCGCAGGCCGAGACGCCGAAGCCCTGGAACTTCGCCTCCGAGGGCAGGCCGAGCCACTTGGCCTGGGCGCCGGTGGCGATGATCAGCGAATCGCAGGTGTAGGTCTCACCGGAATCAGCCTCCAGCCGGAACGGGCGCACCTTGAGATCGACCTTCGTGATATATTCCGAGACGATCTTGGTGCCGACATGTTCGGCCTGGAGGCGCATCTGCTCCATCAGCCAGGGGCCCTGGATCGCCTCGGCGAAGCCCGGATAATTCTCGACATCGGTGGTGATCATGAGCTGGCCGCCGGGCTGGAAGCCGGAGATCAGCAGGGGCTCGACCATGGCGCGGGCGGCGTAGATCGCGGCGGTGTAACCGGCCGGCCCCGAGCCGATGATCACGAGCCTCGCATGCGTGTGCGCCATCTGTGCCGTCTCCTGTCAGCGGGCGCGCCCGATCGGGGGCCGGCTGTCGTTATCCTGTCTCTCGTCGCGCCCACTCTGACACGAGGCCGACAAAAAATTCTTCCCAAAGCCGAAGACGACGGCCCGGACGACGGAAATCGTCCTGCCTCGCCCCGGCGCCGCCCTTCAGAACGGCCCACGCGGCGCGGATGCCGATGCGGCTGAGCGCTGAACCGAGGATTCCGTCGCCTCATCCCTCGCCCAGCGGGCGCGATGCTGCCTGTAAGCCTCCGCGAGAGCCGCCGCGATCTCCGGCGTCGCGTCGATCGGGGCGTAGCGCAGGGCCTCCAGGCGGCCGATGAAGGGCTTCAGCGCGCCGGCCATGGCGAGACCCGCGAACATCCGCCTGTGCCGGATATAGGTGCGCGGCAGATCGAACAGGAGGAGGGGTACGCCGGTGCTCGCCGCCTCGCCCACCATGTTGGCCGAATCCGAGGTGACGACGATGTGGTCGGCGATCGCCAGCATGCCGATATACGGGTTGTCGCCGCTGCCATCCCAGAAGAAGCCGCCCTTGTCCTTCACGAGGTTTTCCAGGGCCGCGCGCAGGTCCGGCGGCGTGCGCCGGGAGACCGTCAGCATCAGCGAGCAGCCACCCTCGGCGAGCTTGGTCAGGTCGCGCACGAGCCGCTGCATGTCGGCCTTGCGATAGCGCAGATGCCGGCTGTCGCCGCCGATCAGCACGGCGATGCGCGGCCAGGGCAGGCGTGCGAGGCGCGGATCGGGCGTGATGCGGGCGGCGTCCAGCCGGGCGCGGGAGACGGGATGGGGCGCGGTGAGGGTGGTGAAGACGTTGGGACCGCGCAGGTCGTCGTAATCGGGAACCCAGATGAAGTCCGCCGTGTCGTGGCCGGTGCGCGGATCCTTGAGGAAGGCGGTGAAGGTCCTGTTGTCCGAGGCGCGGCGCACGGCGCGCAGATAGGGGACGGCGCGCCGTCCCGACGCGATCAGAAGGTCGGGCAGCGGGCCCTGCAGCAGGCCGCCGGCCCGGCCCGGCGCGTCCCGCGGGTCGATCGGTCCCCAGGGGGCCATCCAGGTCAGGGGCCGCCCGTCGGGGATCCGCCGCCGCTCGTAGGGGATGCCGAGCGCTTCGGCGATGCCGATGCACTGGTTCTCGTCGCCGGCCTTCCCGTCGGTGAGGATCCAGGCGCGGGCCCGCGCGAGTTCTGGCGGTACGCTGCCGTCGGCCTTCACCGGCCCTTGTTCGTTCACGCGACGCAAACCTTCGATCCCACGAAACCCGGCCTACGGGGCCGGGAGCCTGCGCCGCAGCCACTGCGCGTAGTGCTCGGCCAGCGCGGCGACGCGCCGCCGCTCGGAGGCCGGGTCGTACCATGCGCCCCCCGAACTCGCGGGCAGGGCCGAGAGCTGGGGGTGACGCGCGAGGATCTCGCCCCCGCGCCCGACCAGAAGCGCCTCGCCGTCGAGGTAATCCGTCGTGCCGCTTCCGCCGAGGCTGCTGCGGTCGCCGCCCTGCGCCCCGCCATAAGCCGCGAGCGACAGGCCGCTCACACGCACCACCAGCGTCGGTGCGCCGCGGACGATGCGGTCGCTGAAGCTGCGCCGCATCGCCTCGGTCAGGTCCGCGCGCAGAACCTCCGTCTGCGGCCCGCGGGCATAGACCTGCAACGGCCGGACATCGACGACGACACCGCCGACCCGGTCGAAATCCTGAGCCAGGGCCGCACCGGCCCCGGCGAGGAGACCGAGCGCGGCCGCGAGGCCGGCGGCGCGCATGCCTGTCAGGCTCCCCACTCGACGGCGACGACCTCGTAGGACTTGCCGCCGCCGGGCGTGGTGACCTCCACGGTGTCGCCGACCGCCTTGCCGATCAAGGCGCGGGCGATGGGCGACGAGATCGAGACGCGGCCCTCGCGCACATCCGCCTCCGGCTCGCCGACGAGCTGGTAGGTCTTCTCCTCCTCGGTGTCCTCGTCCACGAGCTTGACCCGGGCGCCGAACTTGATCTTGGAGCCGGACAGCTTCGAGGTGTCGATGATCTCGGCGCGCGCGATCATGCTCTCGAGTTCGAGCACCCGGCCCTCGTTGTGGGACTGGGCCTCCTTGGCGGCGTGGTACTCGGCGTTCTCGGAGAGGTCGCCCAGCGCGCGCGCCTCGGAGATCGCCTGGATGATCCGGGGACGTTCCACCTGCTGGCGCTGCTTCAGCTCCTCCTCGAGGGCTGCGTAGCCGCGGGCCGTGATGGGAAGCTTGTCGATGCTCATGGTCTCGCGCCACAATGAAGAGGCCCGGCCGGAGCGACATGCTCCTTCCGGGCCGGGATAACGGCTCTCGATGTGTGACCCCGGGCCGCCCGCCTCCGCGCGGCGGGCCACCCGGCACACGAACGTCTATTTAGGCCGCGAAGTATTCCTGCAAGGCACGCACCCGGAGATCGCCTTCGAGATAGGCCTTGATCCCCTCGGCCGCCGCCATCGCGCCGGCGAGAGTGGTGTAGTACGGCACTTTATGCAAGAGGGCCGCCCGGCGCAGCGAGCGCGAGTCGGAGAGCGCGCCGGCCCCTTCCGTCGTGTTGATCACGAGGGCGATGTCGCCGTTCTTGATCGAATCGACGATGTGGGGACGGCCCTCCAGCACCTTGTTGATGCGCTGGGTCGGGATGCCCTCGTCCGCGAGGTAGCGCTGCGTGCCGCCGGTCGCGAGGATGGTGAAGCCGAGATCCGAGAGCAGCCGGATCGTCGGCAGCACGCGGGGCTTGTCGTCGTCGCGCACGGAGACGAACACCGTGCCGGTGCGCGGCACCGCCGTGCCGGAACCGAGCTGGCTCTTGGCGAAGGCCACGCCGAAGCCGGCATCGAGGCCGATCACCTCGCCGGTCGAGCGCATCTCCGGCCCGAGCAGCACGTCGACGCCGGGGAAGCGGGCGAAGGGGAACACCGCCTCCTTCACCGCGATGTGGTCGAGCTGCTTGGGCTTGAGGCTGAAAGCGTCGAGACGCTCGCCGGCCATGATCCGCGCGGCGATCTTGGCGATGGGCTCGCCGATCACCTTGGCGACGAAGGGCACCGTGCGCGAGGCGCGCGGGTTCACCTCCAGCACGTAGATCGTGCCGTCCTTGATCGCGTATTGCACGTTCATCAGGCCGCCGACCTTGAGGGCCAAGGCCATCGCCTTGGTCTGGCGCTCCAGCTCGGCGAGGAGTTCCGGCGACAGGGTGCGGGGCGGCAGCGAGCAGGCGGAATCGCCCGAGTGGATGCCCGCCTCCTCGATATGCTCCATGATGCCGGCAATGAACACGCTCTCGCCGTCGCAGACCGCATCGACATCGACCTCGGTGGCATCCGAGAGGTAGCGGTCGAACAGGAGCGGGTTCTTGCCCAGCACCGTGTTGATCTGCCCCGTCTTGTCGTTGGGGTAGCGCGCCTTGATGTCGGACGGGATCAGGCTCGGCAGGGTGCCGAGCAGGTACTCGGCGAACTGCGCCTCGTCGCGGATGATCGCCATGGCGCGCCCGCCCAGCACGTAGCTCGGGCGCACGACGAAGGGCAGGCCGAGTTCGGCCGCCACCAGCCGGCTCTGCTCCACCGAGAAGGCGATGCCGTTCTTCGGCTGCTTGAGGCCGAGCTTGTCGAGGAGCCGCTTGAACTGGTCACGGTCCTCGGCGAGGTCGATCGCGTCCGGCGAGGTGCCGAGGATCGGCACGCCCGCGCCTTCGAGCGCCCGGGCGAGCTTGAGCGGGGTCTGGCCGCCGAACTGCACGATGACGCCGTGGAGCTGGCCCGCCTGCCGCTCGGTCTCGACGATCTCCAGCACGTCCTCGGCCGTCAGCGGCTCGAAATAGAGCCGGTCGGAGGTGTCGTAGTCGGTCGAGACCGTCTCCGGGTTGCAGTTGACCATGATGGTCTCGTAGCCGGCTTCGGTCAGCGCGAAGCAGGCGTGGCAGCAGCAATAGTCGAACTCGATGCCCTGCCCGATCCGGTTCGGGCCGCCGCCGAGGATGATGATCTTCTTCTTGTCCGACGGGTACGCCTCATCGGCTGTCTGGCCGGCGAAGGGGGCGACGTAGGTCGAGTACATGTAGGCGGTCGGCGCCTTGAACTCGGCGGCGCAGGTGTCGATCCGCTTGAAGACCGGGCGCACCCCGAGGGCCCGGCGGGCGGCGCGCACGGCGTCCTCGTCGGTATCCGTCAGCACAGCCAGTCGCGCGTCGGAAAAGCCGGCCGCCTTGAGCTGGCGGAAGGCGCCCGGCGTCGTCGGCAGGCCGTGCGCCTTCACCCGGTTCTCCAGATCGACGATGGCCTGGAGCTGCTCCAGGAACCACGGATCGATCTTGCAGGAGGCGTGGATCTCCTCGTGGCTGATCCCGAGGCGCATGGCCTGGGCCACCTTGAGCAGCCGGTCCGGCGTCGGCGTGCCGAGCGCGGCCTTGATCGCGTTGTGATCGTCGCCCTTGCCCAGCCCCTCGATCTCGATCTCGTCGAGGCCGGTCAGCCCCGTCTCCAGCGAGCGCAGGGCCTTCTGCAGGGATTCCGCGAAGCAGCGGCCGATCGCCATCGCCTCGCCCACCGACTTCATCGCGGTGGTCAGCGTCGGCTCGGCGCCGGGGAACTTTTCGAAGGCGAAGCGCGGGATCTTGGTGACGACGTAGTCGATCGTCGGTTCGAACGAGGCCGGGGTTGCGCCGCCGGTGATGTCGTTGGCGATCTCGTCCAGCGTGTAGCCGACGGCGAGCTTGGCCGCGACCTTGGCGATGGGGAAGCCGGTCGCCTTCGAGGCCAGCGCCGAGGAGCGCGAGACGCGCGGGTTCATCTCGATCACGATCATCCGCCCATTCTCGGGGTTGATCGCGAACTGGACGTTGGAACCGCCCGTCTCGACGCCGATCTCGCGCAGAACCGCCAGCGAGGCGTCGCGCATCACCTGATACTCTTTGTCGGTGAGCGTCAGCGCCGGGGCGACGGTGATCGAATCGCCGGTGTGGACGCCCATCGGATCGACGTTCTCGATGGAGCAGACGATGATGCAGTTGTCCGCCTTATCGCGGACGACCTCCATCTCGTACTCCTTCCAGCCGAGCACGCTCTCCTCGATCAGCACCTCGTTGGTCGGCGAGGCGTCGATGCCGCGCTCGACGATCTCGAGGAATTCCTCGCGGTTATAGGCGATGCCGCCGCCGGTGCCGCCCATGGTGAAGGACGGGCGGATGATCGCCGGCAGGCCGACTTCGGCCAGCGCGATCAGCGCTTGGCCCAGCGCATGCTCGATGTAGCGGCGGCGGCGGTCGCCCTCGCCGCCGCTCCACTGCCGCTCGAACTCGGCGAGCGCCGCCTCGCGGGCGGCCGGGTCGGACTGCGCCGACTCGATGCGGGCCTTCTCGGCGAGGTAGCGGTCGCGGTCGGCCTTCTTGGCGGCGGAGGCGTTGGCGAGTTCCGATTTCGGCGTTTCCAGGCCGATCTTGGTCATCGCGTCGCGGAAGAGGTTGCGATCCTCGGCCTTGTCGATGGCTTCCGCCGTCGCGCCGATCATCTGCACGCCGAACTTTTCGAGCACGCCCATGCGCTTGAGCGAGAGCGCGCAGTTGAGCGCGGTCTGGCCGCCCATGGTCGGGAGCAGCGCGTCGGGCCGCTCCTTCTCGATGATCTTGGCCACGACCTCCGGCGTGATCGGCTCGACATAGGTGGCGTCGGCCATGTCCGGATCGGTCATGATCGTCGCCGGGTTCGAGTTCACCAGGACGATCCGGTAGCCCTCTTCCCGCAGGGCCTTGCAGGCCTGGGTGCCAGAGTAATCGAATTCGCAGGCCTGCCCGATGATGATGGGGCCCGCACCGATGATGAGGATGGAGGAGATGTCGGTGCGTTTCGGCATTGAGCGCCTTGAATCGAGTTCGCGCGCGCTCGCCCTCGCGCACCGCCGGTGTCGAGGCGGCGCCAAGGGGGCGCAGGCGCTGGGATGATCGTCAAGCCCTGCGTTTACACGCAGCCGCGCGGGTTTGAAAGGGCCGGTCCGCCCGCACTTTCGGATGAGCGATTCATTGTGTGATCCGAAGTATAATTATTCGATTTCGAAAGAAAATGCCGATTTGATGCTTCGACCGAGAGGAGATATTCGATCGGTATCGACGTGAATCGTCGATGATCTTCAGAATTATTCCGAGGAAACGAATGATGATATTCAGAGCTCTCATCGCCGCGACCGCTCTCGCCATCGCCCTTCCAGCCGCAGCGGACGAGGTTTCGGTCAAGATGCTCAACAGCGGACCGGGTGGGATGATGGTCTTCGACCCTGCCTATGTGACGTTGAAGCCCGGCGACAGCATCAAGTTCGTACCGACCGACAAGGGGCACAATGTCGAAACGATCAAGGGCATGGCGCCGGACGGCGCGGATTACGTGAAATCGTCCGTCGGGCAAGAAGCTGTCGTCAAGTTCGACAAGGAGGGCGTCTACGGCTTCAAGTGCTCGCCGCATTACATGATGGGCATGGTCGCCCTCGTCGTGGTCGGCGACAAGCGCGACAATCTGGAGGCGGCCAAGGGCGTTCAGCACAACAAGCTCGCCCAGAAGCGCTTCGATCCGCTGTTCGAGAAGATCCAGTAATCCGCCCGGGCGGCCCGGCTTCTTCCAACAGCGGGCCGCCGCTTCAATCGCTCGCCATCACCAGCGCCCAGAACCGCTTGTAGCGCGTCGCCGGGGCGTCGATCCGGGCGATGCCGATCCGCCGGAGCTGCGGCATCAGCATGTTGCGGTTGTGCTCGGGCGACGCCTTCCAGCGGGCGAGGACCTGATCGAAGGTCTCGGAGCCGGCGCTCAGATTCTCGGAGGCGTAGCGCTTGCCGAAGCCGACATGCGCCATGCGGCTGTCGAAGCTGCCGGCGAGTTCGTGGCTGAGCCGGCCCGCCCGAGCATTGGCCTGCGCCTGGAACGAGGCGGCGGTGATGAGGCGGGAATCGATCGCGACGGGACTCAGGCCATGCTGCGCCCGATAGCGGGAGATCGCGGTCGCCGCGGCCTGCTCGTCGAGAATCACCGGTACGGTCGGCGCGCCGGCGTCGAGGACGGGTGATCCGCCGCAGCCGGCAAGCGTCAGCGTGATGAGAGCCGCGGCGGCGGAGTGGCGCAGATTTGGCATCGGGGGCGGCAGGGCGACGGTTGAAGCGGATGCGTCCGCTTCTCCGGCCGTTGCGGCGAAACCGGGGCGGATGGCCCGTCGCGGCCTCCACATCGCGCCGGCTGTGGCGCAGCGGTCACGAGGCGCCAACGCGATGCAGGCGAACGCGCCCTGCGAGAAGCAGAGTCGATTAGCAGAGAAGGAGTTTGACGTTTGCGCCCCGGTCCGATCGACCTCGGGGACATGGCGCGGGCGACGGGGCTCGAACCCGCGACCTCCGGCGTGACAGGCCGGCACTCTAACCGACTGAGCTACGCCCGCACTCTGTGTCGCCGGCCGGCTGGGCTCGTGTCGGCGACGAGGCGGGGTTTAGGTGGGGCGCCTCGGGCTGTCAAGCAGCGGAATCGCGAAATGCGACGGTTCGGCGACGGATCGCCGAAACGCCTCACGAATCGCCGGATGGCCCCGCTCCAACTTCCCAGAGGAAGTGAGAGGCTGGGACTCCGGAAACGGCCGAGCTTCGCTTGCGACGGCGGCCGCTGATATGTCATTGGTATGCCAAATACCAAGATCGGTGGCGGAAGGAGCGCGGGGATGAAACGGCGAGGCTCAACCGTGGCAGCGGCCTGCGCTCGTCCCTCCGGAGGTTGTGTGCAAGGAACGCCCCGACTGTCAGCCGATGCGGTGATTGTGCGACGCGCAATGCCCTTGTTTCCCCCGGGGGGCTCGTCTAAGCCTCGCCCGCGCTCAGTCTGGCATTGGAGGAATTCCACCCGAGGGATTCCGCGTGCTGGAAGCCGTCGCGAGGGCCGTCGTTCATGATCCTCACGCGCAACCACATGAGAGGTGCGGCATGACCGGCCTGTTGGCAGATTACCTGCCGCTCATCATATTCCTCGGCGTGTCGCTGTTCATTGCGGTGGCGCTGCTGATCGCTCCGTTCATCGTGGCCTATTCGAGCCCCGATCCGGAAAAACTCTCCGCCTACGAGTGTGGTTTCAACGCCTTCGATGACGCGCGCATGAAGTTCGACGTGCGCTTCTACCTCGTGGCCATTCTGTTCATCATCTTCGACCTCGAGGTCGCCTTCCTGTTTCCCTGGGCGATCACCTTCGGGGAACTCGGCTGGTTCGGCTTCTGGTCGATGATGATCTTCCTCGGCGTTCTCACCGTCGGCTTCGTCTACGAGTGGCGCAAGGGCGCCCTCGAATGGGACTAGCGGCGCGGCTGCTCTCGCGTCGTTTCCCTTCCGCACTCGCTCAGAGGCAGAGATGGCCCTGACTCCGACCTTCTCCCGCGCGCCCGATATCGCGCCGGCCCCGAAAGGGATCATCGATCCCGCGACCGGCCGCCCGATCGGCGCCAACGATCCGACCTTCCTGTCGATCAATAGCGAGTTGGCCGACCGCGGCTTCCTCGTGACCAGCGCCGACGACCTCATCAACTGGGCCCGGACCGGCTCGCTGATGTGGATGACCTTCGGCCTCGCCTGCTGCGCGGTCGAGATGATGCAGATGTCGATGCCGCGCTACGATTGCGAGCGCTTCGGCTTCGCCCCGCGCGGCTCGCCGCGGCAATCCGACGTGATGATCGTCGCCGGCACGCTGACCAACAAGATGGCCCCGGCCTTGCGCAAGGTCTACGACCAGATGCCGGAGCCGCGCTACGTCATCTCCATGGGCTCCTGCGCCAATGGCGGCGGCTACTATCACTACTCCTACTCGGTGGTGCGCGGCTGCGACCGGGTGGTGCCGGTCGACATCTACGTGCCGGGCTGCCCGCCGAGCGCCGAGGCGCTGCTCTACGGCGTGCTGCTGCTGCAGCGGAAGATCCGCCGCACCGGCACGATCGAGCGGTAAGGGGAGCGGGCGATGGAGGCCATCACCACCAACGGCATCACGCTCCGCCGCACCGTCGCGGCGGCGCAGGGCGACGATGCCCTGCGGGCCATGGGCGAGCGCATTGCCGGCGCACTCGGCCCGGCGGTCACCGATTGGAGCATCGCCCACGGCGAGTTGACGCTGATCGTCCAGGGCAGCGACATCGTCTACGCGCTGACCTACCTGCGCGACGACCCGAACTGCGCCTTCCGCTGCTTCATCGACATCTGCGGCGTCGACTACCCGCAGCGGGCGCGCCGCTTCGACGTCGTCTACCACCTGCTCTCCCTGCGTCATAATATGCGGGTGCGCGTGAAGGTTCAGACGGATGCCGCGACGCCGGTTCCCTCCGCGATTCCGGTGTTCCCGGCGGCGAACTGGTTCGAGCGCGAGACCTACGACCTCTACGGCATTCTGTTCTCGGGCCATCCCGACCTGCGCCGGCTGCTCACCGATTACGGTTTCGAGGGGCATCCGCTCCGCAAGGATTTCCCGCTGACCGGCTTTGTCGAAGTCCGCTACGACCAGGACGAGGCGCGGGTCGTCTACGAGCCGGTCAAGCTCACCCAGGAATTCCGCAACTTCGACTTCCTGTCGCCGTGGGAGGGCACCGACTACGTGCTTCCGGGCGATGAGAAGAAGTCGAGCTGAGGGCTGCGGTCATGTCTGAGCACAACATCCGCAATTTCTCGATCAACTTCGGTCCGCAGCACCCGGCGGCGCACGGCGTGCTGCGCCTCGTGCTCGAACTCGACGGTGAGGTGGTCGAGCGCGTCGATCCGCATATCGGGCTCCTGCACCGGGGCACCGAGAAGCTGATCGAGCACAAGACCTACCTCCAGGCGACTCCCTATTTCGACCGGCTCGACTACGTCTCGCCGATGAACCAGGAGCACGCCTTCTGCCTCGCGATCGAGCGGCTCGCAGGCATCGAAGTGCCGCGCCGGGCCCAGCTCATCCGCACGCTTTTCTGCGAGATCGGCCGGCTGCTCTCCCACCTCCTCAACGTCACCACGCAGGCGATGGACGTCGGCGCGCTCACGCCGCCCCTGTGGGGCTTCGAGGAGCGCGAGAAACTGATGATCTTCTACGAGCGCGCCTCCGGCGCTCGTCTCCACGCCAACTACTTTCGTCCCGGCGGCGTCCATCAGGACCTGCCGCCCGCGCTGATCGATGACATCGAGGCGTTCTGCGACCCGTTCCTGAAGGTGGTCGACGACCTCGACAACCTCGTCATGGCCAACCGCATCTTCAAGCAGCGCAACGTCGACATCGGCATCGTCTCGGTGGACGAGGCCATGGCCTGGGGCTTTTCGGGCGTGATGGTGCGCGGTTCGGGCATCCCGTGGGACCTGCGCAAGTCGCAGCCCTACGAGTGCTACGAGGAGATGGACTTCGACATCCCCGTGGGGAAGAACGGCGACACCTACGATCGTCAGGTCATCCGCATGGAAGAGATGCGGGAATCCGTGAAGATCATGCGGCAGTGCTGCGCCAAGCTGCGCGAGCCGTCCGGACAGGGGCCGATCGCTTCCATCGACGGAAAGTTCGCGCCGCCGCCGCGCCGGGAGATGAAGCGCTCGATGGAAGCGCTCATCCACCACTTCAAGCTCTACACCGAGGGCTTCCACGTGCCCGAGGGCGAGGTCTACGCCGCGGTCGAGGCGCCCAAGGGCGAGTTCGGCGTCTACCTCGTCTCGGACGGCACCAACAAACCCTACCGCTGCAAGATCCGCGCGCCGGGCTTCGCCCATCTTCAGGCGATGGATTGGATGTGCCGCGGCCACCTGCTCGCCGACGTGTCCTGCGTGCTCGGCACGCTCGACATCGTGTTCGGCGAAGTGGACCGCTGAGGAGACGGGTCGAAACGTCATGGCGAACCGCAGGCTAGCCCCCGCTGCCGAGCAGCCCCAGGACTTCGCGTTCACGCCCGAGAACGCCGACTGGGCTCGCGGCCAGATCGCGAAATATCCGGAGGGCCGGCAGGCTTCGGCCGTGATTCCGCTGTTGTGGAAGGCGCAGGAGCAGAACGGCGGCTGGCTGCCGCAGAAGGCGATCGAGGCGGTCGCCGACCAGCTCGGCATGCCGCATATCCGCGTGCTGGAAGTCGCGACCTTCTACACGATGTTCGCCCTCGAGCCGGTCGGCCGGTACTGGATCCAGGTCTGCGGCACCGTCCCCTGCGATTGCTGCGGGGCGAAGGAGCTGAAGGCCGCCCTGCACGACCGCCTCGGCCCCTCCGGCCACGTCTCGGCGGACGGCAACTTCTCCTGGCTCGAAGTCGAGTGCCTCGGCGCCTGCTGCAACGCGCCGATGGTGCAGATCAATCAGGACTACTACGAGGACCTGACGCCCGAGAGCCTGAACAAGCTCATGGACGACCTCGCCGCCGGCCGCCCCGTCAAGGTCGGTTCGCAGATCGGCCGGATCTCCTCGGAGCCGAAGGACGCCGTCAACACCCTGACCGACCCGAGCCTGTTCGACGGCTCGCGCGTCGGCGCGTGGCGCAAGCGCTTCGAGCAGACCGAAGGCGCCGGCCCGAGCGAGGAAGGCACGAAGCGGGACGAGGCCGCCTCGACCGAGGCCCGTGTCGCCGACGAGACCAAGCCGGCCCGGCCCTCGGCCGGCCGCGCGAACGAATCGAAAGCCGTCGATGCGCCGGCCGAGCGCGCGAGCGCCGGCGAGACTCCGGTGAAGCCGCAGGACCAGGCCGACGCGCGCGACGCGCAGGCGCCCGCTGCCCAGGACCCGGCCGTCGAGGAGGATAAGCTCCTGCGCACCGAGCCGCCGCAGCATCCGGCGGCGGTCGGTGCCGGCGACGACGTACCCGAGGGCGAGAATCCGGAAGCCCGCGCCGACGCCGCCGGCACCCGGCCGAAGGGGCTCGACGCCCCGCGCGAGGATCGCCCGGACGACCTGACCAAGATCAAGGGCATCGGCCCGATCAACCAGCGCCGCCTCAACGACCTCGGCATCTGGCACTACGACCAGATCGCCGCGTGGTCGCCGAAGGAGGTCGCCTGGGTGAGCGCCTATCTCGCCTTCCCCGGCCGCATCGACCGGGAGAACTGGGTGGGACAGTCGGCCGATCTCGCCGGCAGCAAGGATTGAGGAGCGGACAATGCTCTCCGATCAGGATCGCATCTTCACCAATCTCTACGGCCAGCACTCGCCGGAGCTGGACGCCGCGAAGAAACGCGGCGCCTGGGACGGCACCAAGTTCCTGCTCGAGATGGGCCGGGACTGGATCATCGACGAGATGAAGGGCTCCGGCCTGCGCGGCCGCGGCGGCGCCGGCTTCCCCACCGGCCTGAAATGGTCGTTCATGCCCAAGAAGTCCGACGGGCGCCCGCACTACCTCGTCGTCAACGCCGACGAGTCGGAGCCGGGCACCTGCAAGGACCGGGAGATCATGCGGCACGATCCGCATCTCCTGATCGAGGGCTGCATGCTGGCGTCCTTCGCCATGGGTGCGCATGCCTGCTACATCTACATCCGCGGCGAGTACGTGGCGGAGAAGTTCGCGCTGCAGCGCGCGGTGGACGAGGCCTACGAGGCGCGCCTCGTCGGTCCCTCCAACATCCACGACTACCCCTTCGACATCTACGTCCATCACGGCGCCGGCGCCTACATCTGCGGCGAGGAGACGGCGCTCATCGAGAGCCTCGAGGGCAAGAAGGGGATGCCGCGGCTCAAGCCGCCATTCCCGGCCAATATGGGCCTCTACGGCTGCCCCACGACGGTCAACAACGTCGAGTCGATCGCGGTGGCGGGCACGATCCTGCGCCGCGGCGGCGCGTGGTTCGCGGGCTTAGGGGGCAAGAACAACACCGGCACCAAGCTGTTCTGCGTGTCGGGCCACGTCAACAAGCCCTGCAATGTCGAGGAAGAGCTCGGTATCACCTTCCGCGAGCTGATCGACCGGCATTGCGGCGGCATGCGCGGCGGCTGGGATAACCTCCTGTGTTCCATCCCCGGCGGCTCCTCGGTGCCGCTGGTGCCGGCCGAGCAGATCATCGACGCCAAGATGGACTTCGACACCCTGCGCAACCTCGGCTCGGGCCTCGGCACCGCCGCGGTGATCGTGCTGGACAAGTCGACCGACATCGTCGGCGCGATCGCCCGCATCTCGTACTTCTACAAGCACGAGTCTTGCGGCCAGTGCACGCCCTGCCGCGAGGGCACCGGTTGGATGTGGCGCGTGCTCACCCGCATGGCCGCCGGCCGGGCGCAGAAGCGCGAGATCGACATGCTGCTTGAAGTCACCAAGCAGGTCGAGGGCCACACGATCTGCGCGCTCGGCGACGCGGCGGCGTGGCCGATCCAGGGCCTGATCCGACACTTCCGGCCCGAGATCGAGAAGCGGATCGACCAGTACAGCGCCAACCCGCACATGGATGCGGTGCCGATGGCGGCGGAGTGAGCGCCGCCCCGATGCTCACCTTCGAGATGACCCGATGACCAAAATCCTCATCGACGGCACCGAGGTCGATGTTCCGGCCGACTACACCCTGCTCCAGGCCTGCGAGATCGCGGGCGCGGAGATCCCGCGCTTCTGCTTCCACGAGCGGCTGTCGATCGCCGGCAATTGCCGCATGTGCCTGGTCGAGCTGAAGGGCGCCCCGAAGCCCGTCGCCTCCTGCGCCTACGCGGTCAAGGATTGCCGGCCCGGCCCCAACGGCGAGCCGCCGGAAGTGCTCACCCGCTCGGGCACGACGAAGAAGGCGCGCGAGGGGGTGATGGAGTTCCTCCTCATCAACCACCCGCTCGATTGCCCGATCTGCGACCAGGGCGGCCATTGCGACCTGCAGGATCAGGCGATGGCCTACGGCGTCGATTCGACCCGCTACAGCGAGAACAAGCGGGCGGTCGAGGAGAAGTATATCGGCCCGCTGGTGCGCACGGCGATGAACCGCTGCATCCATTGCACCCGCTGCGTCCGCTTCCTCGCGGAAGTCGCCGGCGTGCCGGATCTCGGCGCCATCGGCCGCGGCGAGGACATGGAGATCACCAGCTACCTCGAACAGGCGATGGGCTCGGAACTCCAGGGCAACGTCGCCGATCTCTGCCCGGTCGGCGCGCTGGTCCACCTGCCGCAGAGCTACAACGTGCGTCCCTGGGAGCTGCACAAGACCGAATCCGTCGATGTGATGGATGCGGTCGGCTCGGCGATCCGCATCGATGCCCGCGGCCGCGAGGTGATGCAGATCGAGCCGCGCATCAACGAAGAGATCAACGAGGAGTGGATCTCCGACAAGACCCGCCACGTCGTGGACGGCCTGCGGCTGCAGCGCCTCGACCGCCCCTTCCTGCGTGAGAACGGGCGCCTGCGTCCGGCCTCCTGGGGCGAGGCGTTCTCGGCGATCGCCGCCAGGGTGAAGAGCGTGGATCCGGCGCGCGTCGGCGCGCTCGTCGGCGATCTCGCGGGCGCCGAGGAGATTTTTGCGCTCAAGCAGCTCATGGGCGCGCTCGGCGTGACGAATCTCGACGCGCGTCAAACGGCTGAGGCGATCGATCCGGCCTGGGGCCGGGCCGCCTACACGTTTGCGCCGACCATTCCCGGCATCGAGCAGGCGGACGCGATCCTCATCGTCGGTGCCAACCCGCGCACCGAGGCTTCGCTGCTCAACGTGCGCATCCGCAAGCGCTGGCGCATGGCCCCGGTCTCGATCGGCCTGATCCTCGATGAGCAGCCGGATCTGACCTACCCCTACACCTATCTCGGCGCCGGTACCGACACCCTCGCCTCGATCGCCAAGGGTGAGCACAGCTTCCTCGACGTCCTGAAAAAGGCCGAGCGTCCGCTCATCCTCGTCGGCGAGGGCGGGCTCGGGGCGCTCGCCGCCGCCGCCGCGCTGGCGAAGGATGTCGGCGCGGTCGCCGAGGGCTGGAACGGCTTCGGCGTGCTCAACACGGCGGCGGCCCGCGTCGGCGCCCTCGATCTCGGCTTCGTACCGGGGCAGGGCGGTCTGACCTTCACGCAGATGCTGGAGCCGGGCGCGCTCGACGTCGTGTTCAACCTCGGCGCCGACGAGCGGGTGATCGGGCCGGGCGCCTTCGTCATCTACCAGGGCACCCACGGCGATGCCGGCGCGAGCCGCGCCGACGTGATCCTGCCGGGCGCCGCCTACACCGAGAAGAGCGCGACCTACGTCAACCTCGAGGGCCGGGTGCAGATGGCCAACCGCGCGGGCTTCCCGCCGGGCGATGCCCGCGAGGACTGGGCCATCCTGCGCGCTCTCTCCGACGTGCTCGGCAAGCGCCTGCCCTACGACTCGCTCGCCGCGCTCCGGAAGGCGATGTATGCCGAGCATCCGCATCTCGCGGCGGTCGGCCAGATCGAGCCTGCCGACGCGGCGGGCACCCTCGACACGCTCGCGGCGCTGCCGGGAGAGGGGGCCAAGGGCGCCTTCTCCTCGCCGATCGCCGACTTCTATCTCACCAACCCGATCGCCCGCGCCTCGCGGGTGCTCGCCGAGTGCTCCAGCCTCGCCCGGGGCCGCGCCCTCGAAGCGGCGGAATAAGGGACGCCCGCGATGACCTTCTGGGAAGTGCTCGGCACCGTCCTCCTGATCGCCCTGAAGAGCTTCGTGCTGCTTGCGGCACTGCTCGTCTTCATCGCCTACGCGCTGCTCGCCGACCGCAAGATCTGGGCGGCGGTGCAGCTGCGCCGCGGCCCGAACGTGGTCGGGCCCTGGGGTCTGTTCCAGTCCTTCGCCGACCTGTTGAAGTTCGTGCTGAAGGAGCCGGTGATCCCGGCGGGCGCCAACAAGGCGATCTACCTGCTAGCGCCCCTGGTCTTCGCGATGCTGGCGCTCGCCTCCTGGGCGGTGATCCCGCTCGCCGACGGCTGGGCGATCGCCGACATCAATGTCGGCATCACCTACATCTTCGCGATCTCCTCGCTCGGCGTCTACGGCGTCATCATGGGCGGCTGGGCTTCGAACTCGAAATACGCCTTCCTCGGCGCGCTGCGCTCGGCGGCGCAGATGATCTCCTACGAGGTCTCGCTCGGCTTCGTGATCATCTGCGTGCTGCTCTGCGCCGGCTCGCTCAACCTCTCGCGCATCGTCATGGCGCAGGACACGGCGCTCGGCCTGTTCGGCTGGTACTGGCTCTGGCTGTTTCCGATGTTCGGCGTGTTCTTCGTCTCGGCGCTCGCCGAGACCAACCGCCCGCCCTTCGACCTGCCGGAGGCCGAGTCCGAACTCGTGGCGGGCTACATGGTCGAGTATTCCTCGACGCCGTACCTGCTGTTCATGCTCGGCGAGTACGTGGCGATCATGACCATGTGCGCGCTCGGCACGGTCCTCTTCCTCGGTGGCTGGCTCTCGCCGATCCCGTTCGTGCCCTTCACCTGGGTGCCGGGCGTGATCTGGTTCGCGCTGAAGGCGAGCTTCCTGTTCTTCATGATCGCCATGGTGAAGGCCATGGTGCCCCGCTACCGCTACGACCAGCTCATGCGGCTCGGCTGGAAGGTCTTTTTGCCCCTCTCGCTCATCTCGGTCGTGGTGGTCGCCTTCGTCCTGAAACTCACCGGCCTCGCGCCGGGCGCTTGAGAAGGATCGCGCCGTGAAGCTCGATCAGGTCGCCAGAAGCCTTCTCCTGAAGGAGTTCGTGTCGGGGTTCTTCCTCGCCATGAAATACTTCCTCAAGCCGAAGGCCACGATCAACTACCCCTTCGAGATGGGCCATCGCGGGCCGCGCTTCCGCGGAGAGCATGCGCTCCGCCGCTACCCCAACGGCGAGGAGCGCTGCATCGCCTGCAAGCTCTGCGAGGCGATCTGCCCGGCCCAAGCCATCACCATCGAGGCGGGACCGCGCCGCAACGACGGCACGCGGCGCACCACGCGCTACGACATCGACATGGTGAAGTGCATCTATTGCGGCATGTGCCAGGAGGCCTGCCCGGTGGATGCCATCGTCGAGGGGCCGAACTTCGAGTTCTCGGTCGAGACCCGCGAGGAGCTGCTCTACGACAAGCAGAAGCTGCTCGAGAACGGCGATCGCTGGGAGCGCGAGATCGCCCGCAACATCGCGATCGACGCGCCCTACCGCTGAGTCGACCGGCGCGCGGTTGTGCGCCGCAAGGCCGAGTTCTATAGAGCACCGTCCCGAAAGGTGGCCTCCGGCTTTCGGAAAAAGACGATGCGGAGAAAGGAGCCTAGCGCGTCCTTCTGGACGCGCTAGACGGGCCGCCGCCTGCGGCCGAGGGTCCACCGAGGCAGAAGGGAGCCGCTCGACCGAGCGGCCGATGCTGAAAATCGCATGACCGCAGCCGCCGCCTTCTTCTATCTCTTTGCCAGCCTCGCCGTGGCCTCGGGCTTCATGGTGATCGCTGCCAGGAACCCCGTCACCTCGGTGTTGTTCCTGATCCTCGCCTTCGTGAACGCCGCCGGGCTGTTCGTGATGATGGGCGCCGAGTTCCTGGCGATGATCCTCGTCGTCGTCTATGTCGGCGCGGTGGCGGTGCTGTTCCTCTTCGTCGTGATGATGCTCGACGTGGACTTCGCCGCGCTCCGTCAGGGCTTCCAGCGCTACCTGCCGATCGGCGGGCTGATCGGCGCGATCTTCCTGATCGAGCTGCTGCTGGTGGTGGGCACCTGGACCATCGATCCGGGCCTCGTGCAGGCGCCGCTGGGACGGGCCGCCCATGGCGAGACCGCCACCAACACCGAGGCGCTCGGCCGCGTGCTCTACACCGACTACGTCTACGCCTTCCAGATCGCCGGCTTGATTCTGCTGGTCGCGATGATCGGCGCCATCGTGCTGACCCTGCGCGAGCGCACCGGCGTGAAGCGCCAGAACATTTCCGTGCAGAACGCCCGCACCCAGACGATGGCGGTCGATACCATCAAGGTGCCCTCGCGGCAGGGCGTGGAGGTCTGAGGCCCATGATCGGATTGAGCCACTATCTCACGGTTGCCGCGATCCTGTTCACGCTCGGCGTGCTCGGCATCTTCATCAACCGCAAGAACGTCATCGTCATCCTGATGTCGGTCGAGCTGATCCTGCTTGCCGTGAACATCAACCTCGTCGCCTTCTCGACCCATCTCAACGACATCACCGGGCAGGTTTTCGCCCTGTTCGTGCTGACGGTGGCCGCGGCCGAGGCCGCGATCGGTCTGGCGATCCTGGTGGTGTTCTTCCGCAACCGCGGCTCCATCGCCGTCGAGGACGTGAGCATGATGAAGGGCTGACGCTCCCTCCCCGAAGAGAGCCCCGTCCCCTTCGTCCGCCTGCTGCGAGGCACGACCGACCCATGTATCACGCGATCGTCTTCTTCCCGCTGATCGGCGCCCTGATCGCCGGCCTGTTCGGCCGGCTGATCGGCGCACGGATGAGCGAGCTCGTGACGACGGGCTGCCTCGCCTTCGCGGCGCTACTGTCCTGGGGCGCCTTCTTCCTCGTGACCGGCGACGGCCGCGCCGAGACCGTGCCCGTCGCGCAGTGGTTCTCGGCCGGCGACCTCGTGGTCGACTGGGCCTTCAAGGTCGACACGCTGACCGCGGTGATGCTCGTCGTCGTGACCTCGGTCTCGACGCTCGTGCACCTCTACTCCATCGGCTACATGCACGAGGATCCGCACCGGCCGCGCTTCTTCGCCTACCTGTCGCTGTTCACCTTCGCCATGCTGATGCTGGTGACGGCCGACAACCTCGTGCAGATGTTCTTCGGCTGGGAGGGCGTCGGCCTGGCTTCCTACCTGCTGATCGGCTTCTGGTACGAGAAGCCCTCGGCCAATGCCGCGGCGATGAAGGCCTTCATCGTCAACCGCGTCGGCGATTTCGGCTTCTCGCTCGGCATCTTCCTCGTCTTCGTCCTCACCGGTTCGGTCGGCTTCGAGGCGATCTTCGCCAAGGCCCCGGAGCTGAAGGACGCGACCTTCCACTTCCTCGGCCATGACTGGCACGCTCTGACGCTCGCCTGTCTGCTGCTGTTCATGGGCGCCATGGGCAAGTCGGCGCAGTTCCTGCTGCACACCTGGCTCCCCGACGCCATGGAAGGCCCGACCCCGGTTTCGGCGCTGATCCACGCCGCCACCATGGTGACCGCCGGCGTGTTCATGGTCGCGCGCCTGTCGCCGCTCTTCGAGCTGGCCCCCACCGCGCTCACCGTCGTCACGGTCATCGGCGGCATCACCGCCTTCTTCGCGGCGACCGTCGGCCTCGTGCAAAACGACATCAAGCGGGTCATCGCCTACTCGACCTGCTCGCAGCTCGGCTACATGTTCGTCGGCCTCGGCGTCGGCGCCTACGCCACCGGCGTGTTCCACCTCTTCACCCACGCCTTCTTCAAGGCGCTGCTGTTCCTCGGCGCCGGCTCGGTCATCCACGCGATGCACCACGAGCAGGACATGCGGAACATGGGGGGCTTACGCCGCTACATCCCCTTCACCACGGCGATGATGACGATCGGCACGATCGCGCTGATCGGCTTCCCCTTCACCTCCGGCTACTACTCCAAGGACGCGATCATCGAGGCGGCCTACATGTCCGACCGCCCCGGCCACGTTCTGGCGTTCCTCGCCACCGTGATCGCCGCGCTGATGACCTCGTTCTATTCCTGGCGCCTGTTCTTCCTCACCTTCGAGGGACCTCAGCGCTGGGTGGCCCACGGCGCCCACGGTCACGACGATCACGCGCATGACCATGCCCATGCCGCGACCGCGCACACCGCCTCGTCCCACCAAGCCGATGGCGCACCGGGGCATCACGAGGGCGTCGCTCACGACGACAAGGGCCACGACGTCGAGCCCGCCTCGCACAGCGCGATCGAGCACCACGACGACCACGCCCACACGCCGCACGAGAGCCCGCTCGTGATGACGATCCCGCTCGCGATCCTGGCCTTCGGCGCCCTGTTCGCCGGCCTGATCTTCAAGGAGCGGTTCATCGGGCACGACATGGACAAGTTCTGGGGCCACGCGCTCCCGCACGGGTCCGGCAACGACATCATGCACAAGATCCACGACGCGCCGGGCTGGGTCGCCGCCTCGCCCTTCGTGATGCTCGTGCTCGGCTTCCTCCTGGCCTTCTGGATGTACATCCGCCGGCCCGACATGCCGCACCGCCTCGCGGAGTCTCAGCCGATCCTGTACCGCTTCCTGCTCAACAAGTGGTACTTCGACGAGATCTACGACCGGATCTTCGTGCGGCCGGCGAAGAACTTCGGCCTGTTCCTCTGGAAGGAGGGTGACGGCCGCATCATCGACGGCTTCGGTCCCAACGGCATCTCGGCCCGGGTCGTGGACATCACCCGTGGCGTGGTCCGCCTCCAGACCGGCTACGTCTATCACTACGCCTTCGTGATGCTCGTCGGGGTCGCCGGCCTGATCACGTGGTACCTCGTCTCCGGCGTGCCGGCGGGAACGGTTGGAGGGACCCACTGATGCTCGGCCTCGGTCTTCTCTCCGGGCTCCTGATCGTTCCGCTCGCGGGCGCCGCCTTCATCCTGACCTTGGGGGAGGAGACGGCAGCCGTGAAGCGCAACGCCCGCTGGGCCGCGCTGATCACGACGGTCGTCACCTTCCTGCTCTCGCTGGTGGCCTGGGCCCGCTACGACATCGCGTCCCCGAGCTTCCAGCTCGTCGAGAGCCATGCGTGGCTTGCCGAGACGATCCGGTTCAAGCTCGGCGTCGACGGTTTCTCGATGCCGCTGATCCTGCTGACCACCTTCCTGATGCCGTTCTGCATCGGGGCGTCGTGGCTCTCGGTCGAGAATCGGGTCAAGGAGTACTTCGTCGCCTTCCTCGTCCTCGAGACGACGATGATCGGCGTGTTCTGCGCCCTCGATCTCGTGCTGTTCTACCTGTTCTTCGAGGCAGGCCTGATCCCGATGTTCCTCATCATCGGCATCTGGGGCGGCAAGCGGCGCATCTACGCGAGCTTCAAGTTCTTCCTCTACACCCTGCTCGGCTCGGTGCTCATGCTGCTCGCCATCATGGCGATGTACTGGGAGGCCGGCACCACCGACATCCCGACGCTGCTGGCCCACCGCTTCCCCGTCGGCCTGCAATGGTGGCTGTGGCTCGCCTTCTTCGCGAGCTTCGCGGTGAAGATGCCGATGTGGCCGGTCCATACCTGGCTCCCCGACGCCCACGTCGAGGCGCCGACCGCGGGTTCGGTGATCCTGGCGGGTATCCTGCTCAAGATGGGCGGCTACGGCTTCATCCGGATCTCGCTGCCGATGCTGCCGGATGCCTCCGCCTCCTTCGCGCCGCTCGTCTTCGCGCTGTCGGTGATCGCGATCATCTTCACCTCGCTTACCGCGATGATGCAGACCGACATCAAGAAGCTGATCGCCTACTCGTCGGTGGCGCATATGGGCTTCGTGACGCTCGGCCTGTTCACCCTCAACGAGCAGGGCATCCAGGGCGCGCTGTTCCTGATGATCTCCCACGGCATCGTCTCGGGCGCGCTCTTCCTCTGCGTCGGCGTCGTCTACGACCGGATGCACACCCGCGAGATCGCCGCCTATGGCGGCCTCGTGAAGCGGATGCCGCTCTACGCCGCGGCGATGATGGTCTTCACCATGGCCAATGTCGGCCTGCCGGGCACGTCGGGCTTCGTCGGCGAGTTCCTGGCGATGATGGGCGCCTTCCGCGCCAACCCGACCGTGGCCTTCTTCTCGGTCTTCGGCATCATCCTCTCGGCCGGCTACGCGCTGTGGCTCTATGCCCGGGTGATCTACGGGAAGCTCGACAAGCCCAACCTCCAGGGCATTCTCGATCTCGATAACCGCGAGAAGATCATCATCGCGCCGCTCGTCGCGCTGACGATCTGGTACGGCGTCCACCCGGCCCCCGTGCTCGACACCTTCGCGCCCTCCACCGAGGCGCTGATGCAGAACATGCGGGCCGCGCTCGCCAATACCCAGACCGCCGAGGCCGCAGCCAAGGCCGCACAATCCGCCGCGGCGGAGAAGGCAGCCGTTCTCGCCTCCCAGAAAACCGTCGAGGCCGCCGCGCGATGACCCCGATCCAGTCCGTCCTGCCGGCGATCACGCCGGTCCTGCCGGAGATCGTCCTGAGCATCGGCGCTCTGCTGCTCGTCCTCTACGGGGCATGGCGCGGCGAGCGCTCGTCCGAGGGCGTGAATGTCGGCGCGCTGATCCTGCTGATCTTCACCTTCTTCCTCGTCGTCTCGCAGACGGGCAACGTGACGACGCTGAACGGCGCCTTCATCGCCGACCCGTTCGCACGGGTGATGAAGGCGCTGATCCTGATCGGCTCGGCGGCGACTATCCTGCTCTCGCGCGACTACTTCCAGCGCGAGCGCATCGACCGGTTCGAGTACCCGATCCTGATCGTGCTCTGCACCATCGGTATGCTGGTGATGGCCTCGGCCAACGACCTGATCTCGCTCTATCTGGGCCTCGAACTGCAGTCGCTCGCCGCCTACGTCATCGCCGCTTTCCATCGCGACGACGTGAAGTCCACGGAAGCCGGCCTGAAGTACTTCGTGCTCGGCGCGCTCTCCTCCGGCATGCTGCTCTACGGCGCCTCGCTGGTCTACGGCTTCACCGGCACGGTCTCCTTCCCTGGCATTGTCACGGCGCTCAACGGCCCGACGAGCTTCGGCATCGTGCTCGGCATCGTGTTCGTGGCCGCCGGCGTCGCCTTCAAGCTCGCTGCCGTGCCGTTCCACATGTGGACGCCGGACGTCTACGAGGGCTCGCCGACGCCGGTCACCGCCTTCTTCGGCTCCGCGCCGAAGGTCGCCGCGATGGCGATGACGGTGCGCGTCTTCATCGGCGCCTTTCCCGACGTCACCGCGGTCTGGCAGCAGATCATCGTGTTCGTCTCGATCGCCTCGATGGCGCTCGGCTCCTTCGCCGCTATCGGCCAGCGCAACATCAAGCGCCTGATGGCCTATTCCTCCATCGGCAATGTCGGCTACGCCCTGATCGGCCTCGCCGCGGGCTCGGAGGAGGGCGTGCGCGGCGTGGTCATCTACATGGTGATCTACCTCGCCATGACGCTCGGCGCCTTCGCCGTGCTGCTGTCGCTCCGCCGCAAGGACAGGATGTTCGAGACGATCGACGACCTGTCGGGCCTCTCGCGCACCCATCCCTGGCTGGCCTTCTGCCTTGCCGCGATGATGTTCTCGCTCGCCGGCATCCCGCCGCTCGCCGGGTTCTTCGCGAAGTTCTACGTCTTCTCCGCCGCGATCCAGGCGGGTCTGGTGACGCTCGCGGTCGTCGGCGTGGTGACCTCGGTGGTCGGCGCGTTCTACTACCTGCGCCTCGTCAAGGTGATGTACTTCGATGAGGCCAAGGCCCCCTACGAGCGGATCCCGCCGGGCTCGGCCATCGTGCTCGGCGTATCGAGCGCCGTCGTGGTGCTGTTTTTCCTGATCCCGGCGCCGCTCGTCGCCGCGGCGGGCGACGCCGCGAAGTCGCTGTTCTAAAGGCGGATGCAGTTCCGCTTAAGCCAAGCGGCCCGGTCCGAGGGACATCGGCTCCACAGCCACGACCGGCTCGATTCGACCAACAGCGAGGCGATGCGCCTCGCTCATGGCGGCGAGGCCGGCCCGCTCTGGGTCACGACCCGGCGCCAGGAGGCGGGCCGCGGCCGCCGCGGCAACGCCTGGACCTCGCCGGAGGGCAACCTCGCCGCGAGCCTGCTGCTGCCGGTGGCGGGTGTCGCACCGGAGATGGTGGCCACGCTCGGCTTCGTTGCGGGCGTGGCGTTGGTCGATGCGATCAGGGATGCGTGCCGTCTGGACCCTTCCCCCCTCTCCCCGCAGGCAGGGGAGGGGGATGCGCTGCCGCAGGGCATTGCCGCTGCCCACGCCGCCATCCATCTGAAGTGGCCCAACGACGTCCTCGCCGACGGCCGGAAACTCGCCGGCATCCTGCTGGAGGCCGAGACGCTTCCGGGCGGGCGACGGGCCGTGGTGGTCGGGTTCGGCGTCAACGTCGCGGCGGCGCCCGAGGGTTTGCCCTATCCCGCAGCCGCACTTTCGGCTTTTTCCGCGGCGGATGCGCCGAGGTTGCTCGAATTCCTGTCGGAACGGTTTGTCGAAGCCGTCCGGATCTGGAACAAGGGGCGCGGATTCTCGAATATCCGGCGGCAGTGGCTGGAGCGCGCGGCGGGGGTAGGGGCCCCCGTGTCGGTTCGCATGGCCGAAGTCACGCTGACGGGCATCTTTGAAACGATCGACGAGGGGGGGCGGCTCGTGATCCTCGCCCCGGATGGAACCCGACGAACCGTGACGGCGGGCGAGGTGCATTTCGGACGTGCCGCGACGGCGGCCTGAGACTGGATAGACGAACAAGATGACGACACGGCAGGACGAACTCGTCTTCGTGCCGCTCGGCGGCGTGGGCGAGATCGGGATGAACGCGGGCCTCTACGGGATCGGACCCGAGAAGCAGCGCAAGTGGATCATGGTCGATTGCGGGATGGGGTTTGCCGGCGAGGAAGGCTTGCCCGGCATCGATCTGATGTTCCCCGACCTCACCTTCATCGAGGAGCGCAAGAAGGACCTTCTCGGCATCTTCATCACCCACGCGCACGAGGACCATATCGGCGCGATCTCGGAACTGTGGCCGCGGATCAAGGCCCCGGTCTACGCCACGCGGTTTGCCAAGCAGTTGCTGGAGACCCGCCGCCTCTCCGAGCCCGGCGCGCCGAAGGTCGACCTGCGCGAGATCAAGCCGGGCCGGCGCGTGACGGTCGGGCCGTTCGAGATCGAGTTCGTGCCGGTGGCGCACTCGATCCCGGAATCGAACGCGGTGGCGATCCGCACCGAGCACGGCCTTGTGCTGCATACCGGTGACTGGAAGCTCGACGACACGCCGGTCGCGGGCGACTCGACCTCGCCCGAGGCCTTCACCGCGCTCGGCGACGAGGGCATCCTGGCGCTCGTCTGCGACTCGACCAACGTGCTGCGCGAGGGCCGCTCGCCGAGCGAGACCGAGGTCTCCGCAACACTGCGTAAGCTGATCGAGAACGCGCCCCACCGCGTCGCGGTGACGACCTTCGCCTCCAACGTCGCTCGCATCCGCGCCGTGGCGGAGGCCGCCCAGGCCTGCGGCCGGCAGGTGATCGCCGTCGGACGCGCCATGGACCGGGTGATCGATGTCGCCCGCGAGTGCGGCTATCTCGACGGTCTGCCGGATTTCCTCTCGGCCGATTCCTACTCGCACCTGCCGCGCGACAAGGTGGTCTGCCTGCTCACCGGTTCGCAGGGCGAGCCGCGGGCGGCGATGTCGCGGGTCTCGCGCCACGACCATCCGGCGATCTCGCTGACGGCCGGCGACCGGGTGATCTTCTCCTCGCGCGCCATTCCCGGCAACGAGCGCGATGTCGGAGCCATCATCAACGACCTGATCGAGGACGGCATCGAGGTCATCACCGACCGCACCGAACTCGTCCACGTCTCCGGCCATCCGCGCCGGGAGGAGATGGTGGCGATGTATTCGTGGACGCGGCCGAAGGCGGTGGTGCCGGTCCATGGCGAGGCGCTGCACCTCGACGAGCACGCGCGCTTCGCCCGCTCGCAGGGCGTCGAGTCGGTGGTGAAGGCCCGCAACGGCGCGGTGGTCCGCCTCGCTCCGGGCAAGCCGGAGGTGGTCGAGCACGTCCGCGCCGGCCGGCTCTACAAGGACGGCAACGTCCTCATCGACTCCAAGGACCGGGCGATCCCGGAGCGGCGCAAGCTCTCGCAGACCGGCATCGTCTCGGTGGCGCTCGCCATCGACGAGCGCGGCGAGATGGCCGGTGAGCCGGCGGTGGACATCATGGGCCTGCCCAATCGCGGGCGCGGCGGCGAGCCCTTGCTCGACACCGTGGTCGATACGGTCAACCGGACGATCAACGGCCTGTCGCGCGGCAAGATGAAGGACTCGGAGGCCGTGGAGAACGCGGTCGATCGCGCCGTGCGCTCCGCCGTCAACGAGGCCTGGGGCAAAAAGCCCGCCTGCCACGTGCAGGTGGTGGAGGTGTGAAGCAGGGTCTCCTCCCCCAGGGGAGGAGACCGACGGGCAGGGAGGGAAAGAACAATGATCGGACGGCTCAACCACGTCGCCATCGCGGTGAAGGATCTCGACGCGGCGACCGCAATCTACCGCGACACCCTCGGCGCCAAGGTGACCGAGCCGCTGCCGCAGCCCGAGCACGGCGTGACGGTGGTGTTCGTGGAACTGCCCAACAGCAAGGTCGAGCTGATGTCGCCCCTTGGCGAGAACTCGACCATTCAGGGCTTCGTCGACAAGAACCCGGCCGGCGGCATCCACCACGTCTGCTACGAGGTCGAGGACATCATCGCCGCCCGCGACAAGATGAAGGCGGCCGGCGCCCGCGTGCTCGGCACCGGCGAGCCGAAGATCGGTGCCCACGGCAAGCCGGTGATCTTCCTCCACCCCAAGGACTTCCTGGGAACGCTGGTGGAGCTGGAGCAGGTCTGATCCGGCTTCCGCTCGATCAAAGCGGAAACCGGATCGGCGAGCCCGCGCGGCGCTTGAGCGAAGACCAGATCCGCCATTCCCAAGGGATCAATCGGATTTGGTCTGACAGGCCCTGTTCGGCTCAAGTCCGGCCGGGTCTCAGCCCGGCCGTTTTTCCATGACCGTTTGCAGACGATGACCCGCTCGCCCCTTCGCACCCTCACCGCCTCGACGCCCCTGACCCTCCTGACGGTGGCGGTGCTGATCGCGCTCTTCGCCACGGTGGCGGTGAAGGGCTTCGACCTGACGGTGTTCGGCGCGCTGGCGCTCTACTTCGTGCTGTGGTGGACTTTCCTGTTCGCGATCCTGCCGCTGGGCAACGCGGCCGAGGCGGATCCGCAGCGGCTGGTGCCGGGCCAGGATCCGGGAGCGCCTGCGAGCCCGCGCCTGCGCGAGAAGGCCCTGCTGACGACGGTCCTAGCGGCCGTCGCGTTCTTCGCGGCCCTGCTGATCTTCCCGCTCGCCCGGCTCTGACGAAGCCGCGGCACCGCACAGCTCCAAAACAAAAAGCAAGGCACGAGGCCTTGCTTTGGATAACCGAAGTATTTCCAGCCTAATTATATCGCGCATTTCTTGCGGCGCGTTGGCTGATTGTTCCTCCCAAGACCCGGACCGTGCGCTGCCTCGTGGGCTGCGACCATCACGGCGCTGCTTATAGGAAGAAGATTTCCCTTTGTCATCAGGGGAGAGACGGTTCGCAGCGTTTTTTTGCAGGGCGCGTGGCAAACGGCTTCCGCCGGGCGCGAAGGTCGAGGCGCGTCACCGCTTCGCCGGCTTCGTTCCGCCTTATTGCAGGTCGATCCTGTGTTCGTAGGGCGCTTGTATTTTGCAGGGGCAATGTGTTGTGTGCCCTCGCATGCCGGCCTGGCTCCTCCCCGGCTGCGCCCGCCGTCTTCCAAGGTCGAACGATGCGTCTCTCCCGCTACTTCCTGCCGATCCTGCGCGAGACGCCCAAGGAAGCGGAGATCGTCTCGCACCGCCTGATGCTGCGCGCCGGCATGATCCGCCAGGAGGCCGCCGGCATCTACGCGTGGCTGCCGCTGGGTCTGCGCGTCCTCAACAAGGTCTGCGACGTGATCCGCGCCGAGCAGGACCGCGCCGGCGCCGTCGAGATCCTGATGCCGACGATCCAGGCCGCCGATCTCTGGCGTGAATCCGGCCGCTACGAGGCCTACGGCAAGGAGATGCTGCGGCTGAAGGACCGGCATGAGCGCGAGCTGCTCTACGGCCCGACGGCGGAAGAGGTCGTCACCGAGATATTCCGCGCGAGCGCCCGCTCCTACAAGGATCTGCCCAAAAACCTCTACCAGATCTCGTGGAAGTTCCGCGACGAGGTGCGCCCGCGCTTCGGCACCATGCGCTCGCGCGAGTTCCTGATGAAGGACGGCTACTCGTTCGACCTCGATCAGGCCGCCGCGCGCCACTCCTACAACAAGGTCTTCGTCTCTTACCTCCGCACCTTCGAGACGCTGGGCCTCCGGGCGATTCCGATGCGCGCCGATACCGGCCCCATCGGCGGCGATCTCAGCCATGAGTTCATCATCCTGGCCAAGACCGGTGAGAGCGAGGTCTTCTGCGACCGCGCCTATCTCGACATGCCGGTGCCGCCCCCGTCCGTCGATTTCGACGACGTCGCCGGCCTGCAGGGCGTGGTCGATTCCTGGACCTCGCACTACGCCGCCACCGACGAGATGCACGACGAGGCGGTCTTCGCCGAGGTGCCGGAAGCCTCGCGCCTCTCCGCCCGCGGCATCGAAGTCGGCCACATCTTCTATTTCGGCACGAAGTACTCGACCCCGATGAAGGCGGTCGTCACCGGCCCCGACGGGCAGGAACGGCCGGTCCATATGGGATCCTACGGCATCGGCCCGAGCCGGCTCGTGGCCGCGACCATCGAGGCGAGCCATGACGAGGCCGGCATCATCTGGCCGGACGCCATCGCCCCCTTCGATGTGGCGCTGATCAACCTCAAGGTCGGTGACGCTGCGTGCGATGCCGCCTGCGCCGAGATCCAGTCGGGGCTCGAGACCGCCGGCCTCTCGGTGCTCTACGACGACCGCGACGAGCGGCCGGGCGCCAAGTTCGCCACCGCGGATCTCATCGGCCTGCCCTGGCAGGTGATCGTCGGCCCGAAGGGTCTGGCGGAGGGCAAGATCGAGCTGAAGCGCCGCGCCAGCGGGGAGCGCGAGACCCTCGATCCCGTCGATCTTCCCGCCCGCATCCGGCGCGTCTGAGGACCGGCCGCGATGGCACTCGCGTTGGGCAAGGGCGGCGTCTCCTTGAGAGGCGCCCTGGAACGGCTGAAGAATGCCCGCGCGAGCGCCTCGACGCCGCCTTTCGCCGGATTCGAGTGGATCATCGCCGGCCGCTACCTGCGCGCCCGCCGCCGGGGCGGCGGGGTCTCGGTGGTGGCCCTGTTCTCGGTGCTCGGCATCGCGGTCGGCGTGGCGACCCTCATCATCGTGCTCTCGGTGATGAACGGCTTCCGCACCGAGTTGCGCTCCAAGATCATCGGGCTCAACGGCCACGTCTTCGCCGCGCCGATCGATCGGCTCTTCACCGATTACGTCGATCTCTCGGAGCGCCTGGAAAAGGTCGCGGGCGTGCGCGCCGTCGTGCCGATGGTGCAGGGGCAGGCCTTCGCCTCCTCGCCCTATGGCGGCTCCGGCGTGCTCGTGCGCGGCGTGCGCGAATCCGACCTGCCGAAGATCCCGGCCGTCTCCGGCGCGATCAAGAGCGGCACGCTGGAGGGCTTCGACGACGGCCAGGGCGTGGCGCTGGGCAAGCGGCTCGCCGACGCCCTCGGCCTCCAGGCGGGCGATCAGGTCACGCTGTCGACGCCGAAGGGCGCGAGCACGCCGTTCGGCACCGCGCCGCGCACCAAGACCTACACCGTCAAGGCGATCTTCGAGATCGGCGTGACCGATTTCGACACCACCATGGCCTTCATGCCGCTGGCCGAAGCGCAGGCCTTCTTCAACCGCGACGGCGACGTCAGCGTGATCGAGATCTATCTCGACGACGCCGACGCGGTCGGCGAGATGCGCGAGCCCCTGGAGATGGCGGCCGAGCGCCCCGTGCTGCTCACCGACTGGCGCCAGACCAACCGCACCTTCTTCGGGGCGCTCGAGGTGGAGCGGAACGTGATGTTCCTCATCCTCAACCTCATCGTCATCGTCGCGACCCTGAACATCATCTCAGGTCTTATCCTTCTCGTGCGCGACAAGTCCTCGGACATCGCGATCCTGCGCACCATGGGGGCGACGCCGGGCACGATCATGCGGGTCTTCCTCATCAACGGAGCGCTGATCGGCCTTGTCGGTACGGCGATCGGCCTCGTCGGCGGCGTGCTGTTCACCCTCAACATCAAGCCGATCCAGCGCACCCTGTTTCCCACGGCCTGGGACCCCACCGTGCGCTTCCTCGCCGAGATCCCGGCGGAGATGAACACGAGCGAGGTCGTCATTATCGTGATCACCTCGATCCTGCTGTCGCTGGTGGCGACCCTCTATCCCTCCTGGCGCGCCGCCCGGCTCGATCCGGTGCAGGCTCTGCGCTACGGCTGACGGAACGCCCCGATATGGCTCAGACGAATGCCGGCGGCGCTCAGCCCGTGCCGGCCCTGTTCTTCGCGGGCGTCCAACGCCGCTACGCGCAGGCCGATGGCGCGCTCGAGATCCTGCGCGGCACCGATCTGGCGATCTGGCCGGGCGAGCTGGTCGCCCTGGTGGCGCCCTCGGGGGCCGGCAAATCGACCCTGCTCCACGTCGCCGGCCTCTTAGAGCGCCCGGACGGCGGCGAGGTCTATATCGGCGGCCAGCCGACCGCCGGCATGTCGGATGCCGAGCGCACCCGTCTGCGGCGCGAGGAGATGGGCTTCGTCTACCAGTTCCACCACCTGCTGCCGGAGTTCTCGGCGCTGGAGAACGTGGTGCTGCCCCAGCTCATCCGCGGACTCGCCCGCCGGGAAGCGGAGGCGCGGGCCGCCGAACTCCTGAGCTTTCTCGGCCTCAAGGACCGCCTGCCGCACCGCCCGGCCGAACTCTCCGGCGGCGAGCAGCAGCGCGTCGCCATCGCCCGTGCGGTGGCCAACGGCCCGCGCCTGCTGCTCGCCGACGAGCCCACCGGCAACCTCGACCCGCAGACCGCGGGCCGGGTCTTCAGCATCCTGCTCCAACTCGTGCGCGCCTCCGGCCTCGCGGCCCTGATCGCGACCCATAACATGGAGCTTGCCGCGCGCATGGACCGCCGGGTGACGATCCGCGATGGGATGATCGAGCCGTTGGCTTAGACAAGCGGGCTTGCTATCGTTGTCAAATATGACAACATCGTCCGCATGGCGCGACGAACCCGCCCGATTTCATGGATCAAGGCGGCTCGGAAAGCTTTCGAGACGTTCCCGCGTGACGCGCAGGACGAGTGCCTGAGGGCCCTCACCATTGCTGCGGAGGGGGAGCGGGCGGATATCGTCAAGCCGTTGCAGGGATTGGGCTCCGGCATCTGGGAGGTCGTTTTGCGTCATCGCAACGATGCCTTTCGGGTCGTTTACGCCGTACAGATCGATGCCGATCTATGGGTCGTGCACGCCTTTCAGAAGAAATCAATCAGTGGGATCAAGACGCCGCAGCACGAAATCGATGTCGTGCGTGAGCGCTTGAAGCGCCTGAAGGAGGCTCTTGCATGAGCGAGGACTTCGAACTCATTCGCGGAACCGGCAATGTCTTTCGTGATCTTGACCGCGAGGATGCGGATGCCGAGCAGCTCAAGGCCCTGCTGGCCGCTCAGATCATCGCTTGTCTCGATCGGCGTCATCTGACGGGCCAGGCCGCGAGAGAGGCTACGGGAATCGCGACGGCCGACTTTTCACGAATCCGGCGGGCTAAGCTCGATCGCTTCACAGTCGATCGTCTCATGAGCATCCTCAATCGCCTTGGACAGCAGGTTGATGTCTCCGTCACGCTTCGCGAGCGGCCGGCGGCCTGAACCTTCCGCTGCAAAGACACAGTAGGAGGTTTTTAACCACGATCCCGATCGGCGCCGTTCTCAGGGCTTTACACAGAACAAAACAGGAACAAAAATCACTCCACCAACACGGAGTGGAAGCCATGACCAAGCGTGTGTTCCTCACCAGCGTCGTCGAGTTCACTGCCTTCGGCCTGCTCTTCGGTGCGGTCGCGCTCTGGGCGGTAGCCTTGGCGCCGATCCATTAATCGATCCTGTTTCGTTCCCTGCGGCGGCGGGGGATGCACAGGAAAGTGTGGCCCCTGCGCCGAAGGCGGGAAATCGACCGCCGGATCTGATGCAGGCAGGGCACGGGCGGTGGATATCCCCGGCCCATGCGCCGAAGCGCATCGACTCCGTAACCTTGAATCGGGATCCTGGCCGGCCCCGTGAGGCCGAGCAAAAAGATCCCGATGGCGCGCACGCTCAAAGAAGTCGGCTTCGTCCACCTCCACGTCCATTCCTCCTACTCGCTGCTCGAAGGGGGCGTGAAGGTCGCCGACCTCGTCAAGGCGGCGGCCGCCGACCGGCAGCCGGCGCTCGCGCTCACCGACACCAACAACCTGTTCGGCGCGCTCGAATTCTCGGAAAAGGCCGCCGGCACCGGCATCCAGCCGATCGCGGGGCTCCAGCTCACGGTCTGTTTCGAGGCGCCCGACCCGATGGCGCGGATGCCGCAGGCCGGCTGCGCCAACATCGTGCTGCTGGCCCAGGACGAGACCGGCTACGGCAACCTGCTGCGGCTCGGCAGCCGGGCCCATTTCGACGGGCCGCTCGGCGCCGCCCCCAACCTCGCCGTCTCGGCGCTGGAGGGCAATGTCGACGGGCTGATCGGTCTGACCGGCGGCCTGACGGGGCCGCTCGACACCAGCCTGCGCGCCGGCCGCGCCGACCAGGCGGCGCGCCGCCTGGAGGTCCTGAAAGACGCTTTCGGGGAAGATCGCCTCTACGTCGAGATCCAGCGCCACGGTCTCGACGACGAGCGCGCGGTGGAGCGCGAATTGCTGCGGCTCGCCGACGGCAACGGCCTCGGCATCGTCGCCACCAACGAGCCGTTCTTCGCCAAGCCCGGCGATTACGACGCCCATGACGCGCTGCTCGCCATCGCCGAAGGCCGCCTCGTCTCCGACGAGCGCCGCCGGCGGCTGACCCCGCGCCACGCCTTCACCACGCGTGCCGCGATGATGGAGCTGTTCCGCGATCTGCCCGACGCGCTCTCGGCCTCCGTCGAGATCGCCATGCGCTGTGCCGTCCGGGCGCGCACCCGCAAGCCGATCCTGCCGAACTTCGCCAGCGTCGCCGCGGGCGAGGCGCCGCCCATGGCCGAGGCGCTGGCCGAGGCCGCCGATGCGCCGGTTCAGGCGGTCGCCGCCGACGAGCCGACCGAGCTGTGCCGTCAGGCCGAGGCTGGGCTGGAGCTGCGCCTGAAGCAGCACGGCACCGCGCCGGGCTTCTCGGAGGAGGATTATCGCGCGCGCCTAAAGTTCGAGCTCGACGTCATCGTCAAGATGAAGTTCCCGGGCTACTTCCTGATCGTCTCGGACTTCATCAAGTGGGCCAAGGACCACGACATCCCGGTCGGCCCGGGCCGCGGCTCGGGCGCGGGCTCCCTGGTGGCGTGGTCGCTCCTCATCACCGACCTCGATCCCCTCCGCTTCGGCCTGCTGTTCGAACGCTTCCTCAATCCCGAACGCGTCTCGATGCCGGACTTCGACATCGACTTCTGCGTCGAGGGCCGCGAGCGGGTGATCCGCTACGTGCAGCAGCGCTACGGCGAGCGGCAGGTCGGGCAGATCATCACCTTCGGTACGCTGCTCGCCCGCGGCGTGTTGCGCGATGTCGGCCGCGTGCTGGAAATGCCCTACGGGCAGGTCGACAAGCTGACCAAGCTCGTGCCGCAGAACCCGGCCAACCCCGTGACGCTGGCGCAAGCCATCGAGGGCGAGCCCAAGCTTCAGCAGGCGATCGAGGAGGAGCCGATCGTCGCCCGGCTCATCGAGATCTCGAAGAAGCTCGAGGGCCTGCACCGCCACGCCTCGACCCACGCGGCCGGCGTGGTGATCGGCGACCGCCCCCTCGAAGAGCTGGTGCCGCTCTACCGAGACCCGAAGACGGGCATGCGGGTGACCCAGTTCAACATGAAGTGGGTCGAGCAGGCGGGGCTGGTGAAGTTCGACTTCCTCGGCCTCAAGACCCTGACGATGCTGCGGTGTTGCACCGACCTGTTGAAGCAGCGCGGCATCGAGGTCGATCTCGCCCAGATCCCCCTCGACGACAAGAAGACCTACGAGCCGATGGGGCGCGGCGAGACGGTCGCGGTGTTCCAGGTAGAATCCGCCGGCATGCGGAAGGCGCTGTGCGAGATGCAGGCCGACCGCCTGGAGGACATCATCGCGCTGGTGGCACTCTACCGGCCGGGCCCGATGGCCAACATCCCGGTCTATTGCGAGCGCAAGCTCGGGCGCGACGCCGGCAACGAGGCGAGCTGGTACTCGCACCCGATGCTCGAGCCGATCCTGAAGGAGACCTTCGGGATCATCGTCTACCAAGAGCAGGTGATGGAGGTCGCGAAAGTCCTCGCCGGCTACACCCTGGGCGAAGCCGACATGCTCCGCCGCGCCATGGGCAAGAAGATCAAGGCGGAGATGGACGCCCAGCGCGACCGCTTCGTGAAGGGCTGCCTCGAGAGCGGCATCGCTCAGGCCAAGGCCAACGAGATCTTCGACCTTCTGGCCAAGTTCGCCGATTACGGCTTCAACAAGTCCCACGCGGCGGCCTACGCGCTCGTGACCTACCAGACGGCCTATCTGAAGGCGAACTATCCGGTCGAGTTCCTGGCCGCGGCCATGACGCTGGACATCGACAACACCGACAAGCTCGCCGAATTCCGCCAGGACGCGCAACGCCTGAAGATCACCGTCGAGCCGCCCTCGGTGAACACGTCGGGCGTCGTCTTCGACGTGAAGGAGGGGCGCATCCTCTACGCGCTCGCCGCGATCAAGGGCGTCGGCCGCTCGGCGGTCGAGTCGATCGTCGCCGCCCGCGGGGACAAGCCGTTCAAGGACCTGGCCTGCTTCGCCCGGCGCCTCAACCCGCGCCACGTTAACAAGCGTACGCTCGAGAACCTGATCGCGGCCGGGGCGCTGGACTGCATCGAGCCGGACCGGGCCCGGGCCTGGGCCGCGGTCGAGCCGATGATGAAGATGGCCCAAGGCGCGGCCGAGGCCGAGACGTCGGGCATCACCGACATGTTCGGCGGCGTCGCCTCCGCCGACGTGGCCCTGCGCATCCCGCCGCACGAATTCTGGACCCATACCGACAAGCTCAAGCGCGAGTGCGACGCCATCGGCTTCTTCCTCTCGGGCCATCCGCTCGACGAGTACGGGCCGATCCTCGAGAAGCTGCGGGTCCAGTCCTGGGCCGATTTCTGCCGGGCGGTGCGGGCGGGCTCGGCCAGCGTCGGGCGGATCGCGGCCTCGGTGCTCGACCGCTCCGAGCGGCGCACCAAGAGCGGCAACAAGCTCGGCATCGTCATCCTCTCGGACCAGACCGGCCACTTCGAGGCGATCATCTTCTCCGAGGGGCTGAACCAGTACCGCGACATCCTCGAACCCGGCCGCCCGCTGGTGCTGACGATCCAGGCGAATCTGGAGGGCGAGGACGTGCGCGCCCGCATCACCACCGCCGAGCCCCTCGATCAGGCCGCCGCCCGCCACCAGAAGGGCATGCGCATCTTCCTGCGCGACGACCGGGCGCTCAGTTCGGTGCAGCAGCGCCTGACCCTGCGCGGCGAGGGCGAGGTTTCGCTGATCCTGATCCTCGACGGCGGCGAGCGCGAGGTCGAGGTCCGCTTGAAGGACCGTTATCAGGCGACCCCGCAGGTGGCGGGCGCGCTTCGCGCCGTGCCGGGGGTGGTGCAGGTCGAGGTGAACTGAGGCGGTCTCGATCCCAACGCTCAGGTAACCAATCCGATGAGCTTCGCAGGATATGGGCGTGACAGCACCTGTCGTGCCTCACCGCCGCCACAGCTCGGTGATTCTGCCAAGGTAAGGTTCGGCCAAACCCAAGGTGGCGGATGGGGACTCCGGTTGGCGGAGTTCGTCCGGCTCCGCGCGGCGACCGAAGCCCTGCGATTGCCGCGGCGCCGTACAAGGCTGCCGCTGATGGAGTGTGGAATGACCGGACACGGTTTGAGAATGATCGCGGCCGCCGCCCTGGTGGGGCTGGCCGGCACGGCGCAGGCGGCGCAGTGCGGCAACACCGCCGCCGGTTTCGAGGCGTGGAAGGACGAGTTCGCCGCCGAGGCCAAGGGCCGTGCGAGCCCGGCGGCGCTGGCCGCGCTCGCCAACACCTCCTACTCCACGGCGACGATCTCGGCGGATCGCGGTCAGAAGAGCTTCAAGCTCTCGCTCGACCAGTTCCTGGCCAAGCGCGGCGGCAACACCATCGTCTCCCGCGGACGCGCGCTCAAGGCGCAGAACGCGGCGCTCTTCGCCTCGATCGAGCAGCGCTACGGCGTGCCGCCGGGCCCGCTTCTGGCGATCTGGGGCATGGAGACCGGCTTCGGCGCGGTGAAGGGCAACGTCAACACCCTCTCGGCGGTGGCCACGCTCGCCTATGATTGCCGCCGCTCGGCCTACTTCACCGACCAGCTCTACGCCGCGCTCAAGCTCGTCGACAGCGGCGTGCTGACGCCTGCGACCCGCGGCGCCGCCCATGGCGAGGTCGGCCACACCCAGTTCCTGCCCAAGAACGTCCTGACCTACGGCGTCGGCGGCAGCCTCGACAGCGCCCCGAACGCGCTGAACTCCACCGCCAACTTCCTGAAGGGCCACGGCTGGCAGCGGGGCGCGGGCTACCAGCCCGGCGAGCCGAACTTCGCTGCGATCCAGGGCTGGAACGCCGCCGGCGTCTATCAGCGCGCCATCGCGCTCCTCGGCGCCCGGATCGACGGGCAGTAATCCGTCCGTCACGGCGAGCGGAGCGGGCCGTCCCGCGGCGCGACCCTTCCGAAGAGGGTGGCGCTCCGGATCGCTCCGCCTCGCGCTGACGAAGGCGAGACTAGGCGCAGGCCGCGCGCCGCTCGTGCAGGCGCTCGGCCACGAGGGCCTGGAGCGACCACAGGTGCCGGTCGTGGATGCCGAGCCGGGCGCAGGCCTCCACGGTGCGGAACAGGTACTCGGCGCTGGGCCCGAGATGCCCGCAGGCCGCCGCGATCCTGTCCGCGATCTCGGCGTCGGACAGGCGGCCGGTATAGCGGTCGCTCGCCCGGTTCACCATGAAGGTCAGCGCCGTGACCGGCCCGGTTTCCGTCTCCACCCTGACCCAGCGGCCCTCGTAGCCCTTGCCCTTCATCTCCCGCCGCCAGACCGGCATCAGGGTCGCGTGCGGGTCGGTGTCGGCGAGGCGGAAGGCGACGCCGCGGCAGACGCCGCCCCGGTCGAGCCCGAGCACGAGGCCGGGACTCTCCGGCGTGCCGCGAAACCGCCGCTGCAGCAGGCAGAAGCGGCGGTGCCAGCCCCGCAGCGTACCGAGCCGCTGCTCGGTGACGGTGAATTCCGGGCTCCACAGCAGCGAGCCGTAGGCGAACACCCACAGGCCGCCGTCGGGCGAGGCCCGCCGCGCCAGCATCGCTTCGAGTTCGGGCGCGAGGTCCTCGTCGGAGAGCAGCGTCAGCGCTGTTTCATCGTCGGGGATGGCGTCGGGATGGGCACGGGCGATGAGGTCGAGGGAAAGGGACAGGGGCGGTGGGGTCATCGGGCCCGAACGGACCATTTTTGGGGGCGTGAGTGCAACCCGTTTCGCTCCTCCCTCGTCGTTCCGGAGCGCCGCAGGCGAATCCGGAATCCACGATGGGCCGCGACCTCCGATTTCAGCGCCGCATCACGGATGGATCCCGGGTTCCGCGATGCGGCCCCGGGATGACGGAGAAGGCATGGGCGCCGCTCTTCCCCAGACGGTCTGCCCAGAGCGGGCAACATCCGGTTCAGCCGGCCGCTGAGTCCAACTCCGGAAACGGCTCGCTGCGGTGCCCCTCGCAGACCTCTTCCTCCTCGCGCAGGATCGTGAGCGCGCCCGCTTCCTCGCGCAGCACCAGCTTGGGCCGTTCCGGCGTGTCGAGGCTGCGGCCCTTCATGCGGGTCGAGACGCAGTAGAGCCGGCGTCCGCCATCCTCGAACGGGCCGGCGATCCGGCTTCGCTCGAACCGCACCGGAAGCAGCGAGACCGAGCCGAACGCGACTTGGCCACGGGCGAGCGCCGCAATCCGTTCGCGCACGCTGCCCATGGGCGTGGCGGCGGAGGGCGGCGCCGCGCGCACCGAGCATCCGGCGGCGGTCACGGCCACCGCCAACACCATGCCCCCGCGCCCCCCGAGCATCGCCGAATCTCCTGTTGCGGGTGAAGGCGTAGCAATTTCCATCAGAGCGGGAAACGGCCCGACGCCCACATCGCGGTCCTGCGTCCGGCCCTGCTCCTGCGGGGCGAAAACATGCTTATCTCTCCCCCATGCAATGGATCGACGAAGGCCTCGTGATCGGCCTGCGCAAGCACGGTGAGACCGGGGTCGTGCTCGAACTGATGACGCTGGAGCACGGGCGTCATCTCGGGCTCGTCCATGGCGGCCGCTCGCGGCGGATGCAGCCGATGCTCCAGCCCGGCAATACGCTGCGCGCGACGTGGCGGGCGCGGCTCGACGGGGCGCTCGGCTCCTACGCGGTCGAGCCCCTGACCCTGAACGCCTCGCGGCTGATGGATTCGGGCCTCGCGCTCTACGGCATCGGCCATCTCTCGACGCTGCTGCGCCTCCTGCCCGAGCGCGACCCGCATCCGGCGCTCTACGAGGCCGCGCAGGTTCTGATCGCCCATCTCGACGAGCCCGAGATCGCCCCCGCGCTGATGGTGCGGTTCGAACTCGCCCTGCTTGCCGGGCTCGGCTTCGGCCTCGACCTGTCCCATTGTGCCGCCACGGGGGCCAACGACGCTCTGGTCTACGTCTCGCCGAAGAGCGGGCGCGCGGTCAGCGCCTCGGCGGGCGAGCCGTTCCGCGATCGCCTGCTGGCCCTGCCGCCCTTCCTGCGTGACCGCGACCAGCCCGGAAGCGGCTGGCGCACCCCCGACGCCCACGACGTTCGGGAGGGGTTTACCTTGACGGGCTACTTCCTCGATCAGCATGTCTGGCGCCCGAGGGCGCAGGACACGCCGGAGGAGCGGGCACGATTCGTCGCACTCGGCACTGGCCAGCGCTGAGGATGTTCGTGCTATGTTCCTGCCAGTCTCACGGGAAGGCCGTGATCCGTCCTGACGGGTTGCGGGTGGGAGGCCGGTGAGCATCGGCCTTCGGACGAAAACTGACGATGTGGAGTGAGTGATGGGCCAGCCCGTCCTGCCGCCGCCGGGCGACGGCATCGAGAGCGTCGAGCTGAAGACGGCGCTGGAAGAGCGCTACTACGCCTACGCGCTCTCCACGATCATGCAGCGCGCGCTGCCCGATGCCCGCGACGGCCTCAAGCCGGTGCACCGGCGCATCCTACATGGCATGAACCTGCTGCGTCTCAACCCGACCGCGGCTTTTAAAAAGTGCGCGAAGATCGTTGGCGACGTGATGGGTGACTTCCACCCGCACGGCGACCAGGCGATCTACGACGCGCTGGTGCGCCTCTCCCAGGATTTTGCCCAGCGCTACCCGCTGGTCGACGGCCAGGGGAATTTCGGCAACATCGACGGCGATGGTCCGGCCGCCTACCGCTACACCGAGGCGCGGCTGACCGAGGTCGCCCGCCTCCTGCTCGACGGGATCGACGAGGACACGGTCGATTTCCGCCCCTCCTACAACGGCGAGAAGGAGGAGCCCGTCGTCCTGCCGGCGGCCTTCCCGAACCTTCTGGCCAACGGTTCGCAGGGCATCGCGGTCGGCATGGCGACCTCGATCCCGCCGCACAACGCCGCCGAACTCTGCGACGCGGCGCTCTACCTGATCCAGAACCGCGAGGCGACGTCCGAGCAGCTCTGCACCTTCGTGCAGGGGCCGGATTTCCCGACCGGCGGCATCCTGATCGATAGCCCCGACGTGATCCGCGAGGCCTACCGCACCGGCCGCGGCGGTTTTCGCGTCCGTGCCCGCTGGGCGAAGGAGGATCTCGGCCGCGGCACCTGGAACATCGTCGTCACCGAGATTCCCTACGGCGTGCCGAAGGCGCGGCTGATCGAGAAGCTCGCCGACCTGCTTCAGGAAAAGAAGCTGCCGCTTCTCGCCGATGTGCGCGACGAATCGGCCGAGGACGTGCGCGTCGTGCTGGAGCCGCGCTCGCGCTCGGTCGATCCGGTGCTGCTCATGGAGTCGCTGTTCCGGCTCTCGGAGCTGGAAGCGCGGGTCCCGCTCAATCTCAACGTGCTCGTCGGCGGCGTCGTGCCCCGCGTCATCGGCCTCGCCGAGTGCCTGCGGGAATGGGTCGATCACCGCCGCGTCGTGCTCCAGCGCCGCTCCAGCTACCGCCTGGGCCAGATCGAGCGCCGTCTCGAAATCCTCGGCGGCTTGCTCATCGTCTATCTCGACCTCGACGAGGTGATCCGCATCATCCGCGAGGAGGACGAGCCGAAGGCCGCTCTGATGGCCCGGTTCGAACTCACCGAGGTCCAGGCCAACGCCATCCTCGACACGCGCCTGCGCTCGCTGCGCAAGCTCGAGGAGATGGAGCTGAAGCGCGAATTCGAGGCGCTGACCCAGGAGAAGGAGGGGATCGAAGCGCTGCTGGGCTCCGAGAAGCTTCAATGGACGGAGATCACCAAGCAGATCCGCGCGGTGAAGAAGACCTTCGGACCCGAGACCAAGCTCGGCAAGCGGCGCACCACGCTCGAGAACCCGCCAGACACCGCCGGTATCGACTTCACCGCCGCCATGGTCGAGCGCGAGCCGATCACCGTGATCCTGTCCGAGAAGGGCTGGATCCGCGCGCTCAAGGGCCATGTCGCCGACCTGTCGGGGGTCACCTTCAAGGGCGACGACACGCTCAAGGTCTCTTTCCTAAGTGAGACCACAGCAAAGATCCTGCTGCTCGCCTCGAACGGCAAGGTCTTCACCATCGAGGCCTCGAAGCTGCCCGGTGGGCGCGGCTTCGGCGATCCGGTGCGGCTGATGGTCGATCTCGACGACGGCACCGAGATCGTCGCGGCTCTGCCCTACAAAGCTGACAGCAAGCTGCTGGTCGCCGGCTCGGACGGGCGCGGCTTCATCGCGCCCTCGGACGCGCTGGTCGCCAACACGCGGAAAGGAAAGGCGATCCTCGGCCTCGACGAGGGGACGAGCGCGACGTTGCTGGTGCCGGCCGAGGGCGATCACATCGCCGTCTGCTCGTCCGACAAGCTGATGCTGGTCTTCCCGGCCTCGGAGGTGACGGAACTCAGCCGCGGCAAGGGCGTGCGCCTGCAGCGCTGCCGCCAGAGCCGGCTCACGGACGCCTGCGTCTTCACGCTCGCGGACGGCCTGCCCTGGCGCGACGGCTCGGGACAGGCGCGGCTCTATCAGGTGGCCATGCTGGAGAAGTTCATGGGCCACCGGTCCGATGCCGGCGCCCTGATGACCCGCAGCTTCCCGAAATTCGAGCGGTTCGGGAAGTAGTTTTCGGGACTTTCGGGCGGTGCCTCACGGGGCACCGCTCAGCGGCTCGATCGAGCGAAGAGCCGTCCGGCGACTTTAGCGGCGGCGGAACTGCTGGCCGCCGCGCTGGGGCGGACGGGGACCGGAACGCTCGTCCTTGTGGCGGAACACGAGGCGGCCCTTTTCCAGATCGTAGGGCGACATCTCCACGGTGACGCGATCGCCGGCCAGGGTCTTGATGCGGTTCTTCTTCATCTTGCCGGCCGTGTAGGCGACGATCTCGTGACCCTGGTCGAGCTGCACGCGGTAGCGCGCATCCGGCAGGATCTCGACGACCAAGCCGTCGAACTGCATCAATTCCTCTTTCGCCATGCACCTGTCTCCGGCCGGGCTGCCTGCACGGGGCGCTCCGGCAAAATCAAAAATCGGTCTGTCGTGCGAAACGCGCGGCGCTGCGGGTCCGATCCGCTGACGGAGAGGCGCGAGCGATGCCGGGCGTCGGGCGCCTTTCGCGAAACTCCCGGATCGGGGAGTCCTCCCTCCGGCCGGCGGGCGGCACGACGGGCGTTTCGCGAAGGGCACCAAGCCTGCGACTTAAGCGTCGGGGGGCCTTTGTGCAAGAATAACCGCCGCGCAAGCGCCGCTTAACCTCAACGTCGGACGGGATTTCGCGACGCGCGCGGCCTCATTGCGAACTCATCGAGGGCTCATGGCGAGACTTCGTTGCCGGCAAAGTCGAGCCGCCCATCCGGGAGCCGGCGCCACGCGGTGACCGCGAAGGGCGGCTTCACGAGGTCGCCGCTGCCATCGAACGCCACCTCGCCGAGCACGGTGCGCAGGGGAGCCCCACCGTGCAGGAAGGCCGCGACCCGGGCCGGCTCCACCGAGCGGGCGCCCTCGATCCCCTGCCGCACGACCTCCACCGCCGCGTAGGCTGGGCCGGCGAACATCTCGGCCTCCGGGCTCCGCGGCGCCTTCGCGGCGCCCTTCGGCTCGGGGAGCCGGGGCGGCGCGGACGGCACCGTCATCAGCGTGCCCTCGGCCCCGGGGACCTGTGCAAACTCCTTGTCGAGGAGGCCGTCGCTGCCGATCATCGTGGTGGTCAGCCCGGCCTCGCGCATCGCACGGATCAGCCCCGCGGCCGGGGCGGACAGGCCGCCGAAATAGAGCGCTTCGATTCCCAGTGCCCGGAGCTTGGCGACCAGGGCGGCGGTCTCGCGGTCGTCGCGGGAGACGCCCTCGAACAGCCGCTCCTGCCCGCCGCGGGCCTTCAGCGCGCGGGCGGCCTCGTCGGCGAGGCCGCGGCCGAAGCTGGTCTTGTCGTGGACGATGGCGACCGGCTTGCCGCGGAAGCGCTCGGCGAGCAGCGTGCCGCCGAGCGTACCCTGCTGCGCGTCGCTGCCCCCGAGCCGGAACAGCAGGCCGGCCCCGCGCCGCGTCAGCGGCGCCCAGGTCGCGCCGGGGATGACCGACACGATGCCGGCCTCCTCGTAGACCGCACTCGCCGCAGCACTCGCGCCGGAGGTGAGGGGACCGACGACGAAGCGCACGCCGCTCGAAGCGAACCGGCGGGCGACCGCCACCGCCTGTTTCGGGTCCGCGGCATCGTCCTGCACCACGAGCAGGAGCCGGCGGCCCAGTACGCCACCCGCACGGTTGATCTCGGCGACCGCCTGCTCGGCACCGAGCCGCGCCCCCTGACCGAAGCCGGCATCCGGACCGCTCAAGGGGGCCGCGAGTCCGATCTTCAGCGGCTCGGCGGCACCCGCCGGGCCCGCGAGGGCCAGGGCGAGAAGGGTTGCCAACGCGCTCCGCTTCGTCACACCACGCTCCCGTCCGGCCGCCGCACCATCCCCGAATCTTGATGAGGCCCGCTCGCGGGCCTTGCAAGCGCCACCGTTGGCCGCATTGCGAAAGGGGCCGGCATGCCTACCTCTTCCGGAACGGGACGGTCGGGGGCGGCGGAACCGAAGATTTCTTAGGACGTGTTGCCCATGCTCTCCACCGAGGACGACATCCTGCGCGCCGCCGAGGGCTGGCGGCGCGAGGGGCGCGCCGTCGCGCTCGCCACCGTGATCGAGACCTGGGGCTCGGCCCCCCGCCCGGTCGGCAGCCATCTCGTCATCGACGGCGACAGCCGCTTCCTCGGCTCGGTCTCCGGCGGCTGCGTCGAGGGTGAGGTCATCACCGAGGCGCTCGACGTGATCGAGGACGGGCGTCCGCGCACCCTGGAATTCGGCGTCGCCGACGAGACCGCGTGGCGGGCCGGGCTCTCTTGCGGCGGCCGCATCCGCGTCTTCGTCGAACGCATCGACTGATCTTCCTCAAATCCTCTTCCGCTCCCATCGTGAGCGGCCCGCCTCGCATCGAACGACAGACCCCATGCGCCTCGACACCCTGTCGGCCCTCAATGCGGAGCGCGCGGCGCGCCGCGCCGCCCTGATCGTCACCGATCCCGGCGACGGCAGCCAGCGCCTCGTGCGCGCCGCCGCGATCGACGCGGATCCGCTCGGCCCTCTGCTGCGCGAGCGCCTGCGCAGCGGCCGCAGCGGGCTCGCCGAGGGTCCGGATGGGCGCCCGGTCTTCGTCGCCGTCCACGCACCGCCGGTGCGCTTCGTCGTGGTGGGGGCCGTGCATATCTCCCAGGCGCTGGTGCCGCTCGCGGGCCAACTCGGCCTCGACCTCGCGGTGATCGATCCCCGCACCGCCTTCGCCAGCCCCGAGCGCTTTCCCGGCGTGCGCCTGATCGCCGAATGGCCGGACAAGGCGCTGGAAGAGATCGGCCCACTCGACGCCTACACGGCATTGGCCGCACTGACCCACGATCCCAAGATCGACGATCCCGCCCTCGTCGCGGCCCTGCGGGCGGATTGCGCCTATATCGGCGCGCTCGGCTCGCGAAAAACCCATGCGCGCCGCGTCGAGCGTCTCACGGCGGCGGGGTTCGACGCGGCGGCGATCGGCCGGATCCACGCGCCGATCGGGCTCGACATCGGCGCGGTCTCGCCCGCCGAGATCGCGCTGTCGATCCTCGCGCAGCTCGTCGCGACCCTGCGCAAGGGCCGCATCGAGGATCGCATCAAGGCCCCCGACGCGGCGCGGGCGGGAGCCTGATCCGATGCAGTTCGGACCCGTCGCGACCCGCGACAGCGCAGGGCTCATCGCCGCCCATACGGTCCGCGCCGAGGGCGCGAGCCTGAAGAAGGGGCGGCCGATCGCCGCCGAGGAAGCTCTGCGCCTTGCCGAATCCGGGATCCCCGAGATCCTGGCGGTGCGGCTCGATCCCGGCGATGTCGGCGAGGACGAGGCCGCGGCCCGCCTCGCCCGCCACCTCGCCGGAGAGGGGCTGCGGCCGGAGGCGCCGTTCACCGGGCGCTGCAACCTGTTCGCCGAGGCCGCGGGCGTGTTCGTGGCGGAGCCCGCGGGGATCGACGCGGTCAACGCCGTGGACGAGGCGATCACGGTGGCGACCCTGCCGTCCTTCCGGCCCGTGGCCGCGGGCGAGATGGTGGCCACCGTCAAGATCATCCCCTACGCGGTCGCCGCCGCGCCCTTGGAGCGGGCGGTCGGGGCCGTCACCGCGCCGCCGATGCGGCTCGCGTCCTACCGGCTGGTTCGGGTCGGCGTGGTCTCGACGCTGCTGCCCGGGCTGAAACCCGCAACCGTCGCCAAGACCCTGCGCGTGCTCGCCGAGCGGCTGGCGCCGACGGGCGCCCAGATCGTCACCGAGACCCGCGTGCGGCACGAGGCCGGTGCGGTCGCCGCCGCCATCGCGGGCGCGGTGGCGGAGGGAGCGGAGCTGGTCGTGGTGTTCGGCGCCTCGGCCATCGCCGACCGGCGCGACGTGATCCCCGCCGGGCTGGAGGCGGCGGGCGGAAGGGTCGAGCAGTTCGGCATGCCGGTCGATCCCGGCAACCTGCTCCTGCTGGGCGCCCTCGGCGGCGTGCCGGTGATCGGCGCACCGGGCTGCGCCCGCTCACCGAAGGAGAACGGCTTCGACTTCGTCCTCCACCGCCTGCTCGCGGGGCTCGCCGTGACCCGGGCCGACATCGTGCGCCTCGGTGTCGGCGGCCTGCTCACCGAGATCCCCCTGCGCGGCCAGCCGAGATCGGGCGGTGACGGCGTCTGAGCCGCGCATCGGCGCTGTGATCCTCGCCGCCGGCCTCGGGTCGCGCTTCGGGCAGGCGCCGAAGATGCTCGCATCCTATGCCGGCCGGCCGATGGTGCGCCGCGCCGCCGAGGCGGCCCTGGCCTCGCGCGCCGGACCCGTCGTCGCGGTCTTGGGCGCCCATGCCGAGGCCGTGCGCGCAGCGCTCGTCGGCCTCGACCTGATCCTGGTGGGCAACCCGGACCCCGCTGCCGGCCTCTCCGGCTCGCTGCGCCTCGGCCTCGCGGCTTTGCCGCCGGGGACGGACGCCGCGGTGGTGCTGCTCGGCGACATGCCGCGGATCGGGCCGGCGCATGTCGATGCGCTGATCGCGGCCTATGCGGGTGCCGTGCCGCGCCCGTCCGCCGTGGTGCCGGTGAGCGGCGGGCGCCGCGGTAACCCGGTGCTGCTCGACCATATCCGCCTCACCGACGACCTCGCCCGGCTCAGCGGAGACCGCGGCGCCGGGCCGATCCTCAAGGGGCGCGACGACGTGCTGGAAATCCCTGCCGACGGGGCCGTCGCCTTCGACGTCGATACGCCCGAGACCTTGGAGGGTTGAGGCTCGCGCCGCGTCAGTCGCGGCGTGCGTCCCGCTTCGCCTCCGCCCGGCAGCGGTCGGAGCAGTAGCGCACCTCCTCCCAGACCCGCTCCCACTTCTTGCGCCACGTGAAGGGGCGGCCGCACTGGGCACAGGTCTTCTGAGGAAGGTCGCCCTTGCGGCGCATCGGCGGCATCGAATCAGCGCCCGATCTGCCCGGCTTCGTTGAGCGGCACCGGACTCCAGCGGGTGAACTGCACGTAGCCGTCGCGGGCGGCGACGATCACGTGGCGGCGGTGGCGGTGGACCACCGTGCCGGGGGTGTGGCGGTGCGTCTCCTGCCAGCCGTCGGCGGCGGCGACGAAGACGCGGGCGCTGCCGAGCCGGGCGATGGTCTCGATCGTCCCGAAGGCGCGCACGTGCCGCAGCAGCACGGCCACGTCCTGGCGGAAGTCGAGGGTGCGGTCGGCATCGTTCACCCGCGGCCAGTAGGAGCCGTCGCCCTGCGGCTCGGCGCGGCGCCAGCGCTCCGGCAGCTCCCGCGCGATCGGCCCGAGGGCGAGGCGACGGCTGGCCATCTGGCACTTGGCGAGCAGCGTCTCGTGGGTCTCGTGGCTGCCGAGGGGGAAGATCTCCTGGGCGAGGATGTCGCCGGTATCGAAGCCCTGCTCGGCGAGCACGTGGGCAGTCACGCCCCAGCTCTCGTAGCGGTCGAGGATCGCCTTGAAGAGCGGGTAGGGGCCCCGTCCCGTCGGCAGCGGCGAAGGGTGGAAATTCAGCGCGTAGCGTATCCGTCCGTGCCAGCCCCGCACGAGCCAGGGGTAGCCCGCCACGACGAGGGCGATGTCGCGGCCGTACTCGCTTGCCAGCCGCTCGATGTCGTCGGGCAGGAGCCGCGAGAGCTGGATCGGGATGCGGTGGCGCCGGGCCTGCGCCACCACGACGTCGTTGTGGTCGTAGAGGCCGTCGCAGGGCCGGGTGAACAGCTTCACCGGCGTCCAGCCCGCCTCGATCAGGCCGTCGAACACGCCGCCGAGGAAGTCGATGCCGGCGAAGGCGAATTTCATCGATGGCGCGTCCCGTTGCTGGCCGCGCGCCCTGCGACCTTCGGCGCGGGGCGGGGGCGGCGGCGGCCGGCTCCACGCCGCTCCGCTCCGCCTTAGCTAGTGGATTTCGGGCAGAGGCGAAATCTGCCGTCCAGAACCACGCGGCGGGGGCTTCATGGAACGGGTCGTGATCTACGGGGGAACCGGCGGCATCGGCCTCGCGACGGCGCGGGCCCTGCGCGCGCGGGGCGCGGCCCTCCACCTCGTCGGCCGCGATTCGGAGCGCCTGGAGAGAGCCGCCGCCGAACTCGGCGAGACCGGTTTCACTGCGGGCGACGTCACCGACCCGGCTTTGTTTCCGCGCGTGGCGGACGAGGTCGGGGACCGCCTCGGCGGCCTCGTCTACGCCGTCGGCACGATCCAGCTCGCGCCGGTGGCCAAGCTCGACCCGGCGCGGATCGAGGCGGATTTCCGCATCAACGCGCTCGGCGCCTTCCTCGCGGTTCAGGCGGCGGTCCCCGCGCTCAAGGCCAGTGTGGCGGCCGGGGCGGGCGAGGGGAGTGCCGGCGTGGTGCTGTTCTCCACGGTCGCGGCCGCGCAGGGCTTCTCGCACCACGCCTCGGTCGCCATGGCCAAGGGAGCGGTCGAAGGGCTCGCCCTCTCGCTCGCTGCCGAACTCGCGCCCGCCATTCGGGTGAACGTGGTCGCCCCCTCGCTCACCCGCACGCCGCTCGCCGAGTCCATCACCCGCAACGCGACGCTCGCCTCGGGCATCGCCTCCATGCACGCGCTCCAGCGCCTCGGCGAGCCCGAGGACGTCGCCGCACTCGCCGCCTTCCTCGTGAGCCCGGAGGCGGGCTACGTCACGGGGCAGGTGATCGGCGTCGATGGCGGGCGCTCCTCGCTGCGCACCAAGGGGTAGGGGGCGTCACAGCGCGCTCCAGATCGCGAGGGCGACGTAGGGGCTCCACTGGTTGAGCGGCGTCTCGATCTGGCATCCGGCGGAGAGACGGAAGCGGTAGCCGCCCATGGCGTAGTCGGTGGCATGGAGCCCGAGGCTCCATTTCCGGTAATCGGTCCGGTCGCCGTAGACGGCGGCTTCCGGGCCGAGATAGGCGCCGAACAGGGCGGTGCCCCAGGAGAGCCGGGCATAGGCGTCGCCGCGGGCGGAGCCCAGGATCGCCGTCGCGGTCGCCAGCGTGCCCTCGCTCGGCCGCGCCCAGACCTCGCCGTGCAGCCGCAGGCCAGCCCGCAGGGGCAGCGCCTGCACACCTCCGGGTCCCGACAGCGCTTCCCAGGATGCCTCGGGTCCGGCGAAGACCGTCACTGCTCCCCATTCCCGGATGAACTGATAGCCGCCGAGGGCCGCGCCGAGGGCGGTGAGGCGCATCAGGACCGGTCCGCGGCCTCCGCCTTCCAGCCGCACGCCGCTGCCACCCGTCACCAGGGCGACGGGACCGTCGCGGTCGAACCGGTCGAAGACGAGCTTCGTCCCGCTCGCGGAGAAGGTCGAGGCGCTGGCCTCCATGCTGCCGAACAGGACCGCCCGCACCGCCCCGTCATTCCCCCGGGCCGGATCGCAGACGAGGCCCGCGGCGAAGGCGGCGCATGCGAGCGAGCGGGTGGCACGGTTCGACATTGGAGGTCGCGCGGGATTCGATGCAATGACCTATGGTTGTCACAGCCGAGGGACGGCTTTAAGGGAAAATTTACCCGCCACAACAAGTTAATCGATAGAATTTACCTCATGAATATTTGTTGATCGATGCGGCAACCTCAGCGTCGATTGCCGCCGTGCGGCGCGGCACGCGGGGAGGGGCGGGGCCGCTTGGCGGACGGCCCGGGTTGGGCTAGAGCCGCGCTCACCGAACAATCAACGGCCGAGCCGGTTTGTCCTCCGCTGCACGCACTTCCGACGTTCTCACCTTGCTCGCGAGCCAGGAGAGCGAGCGGCTGACTGTCGGCGATATCGTCGCCGTGCTGCGGGACCGCGCCTTCGCGCTGCTCGTGGTTCTGCTCGGCCTGCCCAACTGCCTGCCGATGCCGCCGCCGATCCCGCTGGTCTGCGGGTTGGTGCTGCTCGTCATCGCAATTCAGATCGTCGCCGGGATGTCGTCCCCATGGCTGCCGCGGCGGCTGCTCGACCAGTCGATCGCACGCGCGACGGTGGAGAAGGCGGTCAAGCGCGCGGTGCCGCTGCTGCAACGGCTGGAGCGCTGGTCGCGCCCGCGCCTGAGCGTGTTCGACGGCGCCCTCGGCATGCGCGGCATGGGGGTGCTGATCCTGGCGCTGGCCCTGGCGCTCATCGTGGCGCCGCCCTTCTTCGGCCAGATCCCGCTCGGGCTCGCCGTCTCGCTGATCGGCCTCGGGCTGGTGGAGCGCGACGGCTTCGTGGTGCTGATCGGCCTCGTCATCGGCGGCGTCGGCGTCGGGATCTCGATCGGCTTCGTCTACACCCTGTTCGCCAGCATCATGGGCGCCTTCGCCTGGCTCTCGCAGGCGATCCCCGGGCTCGGGCTGTAGCGCTTCCTCCAGACAGGCCGCCGGCCCTTTTCTCCTGAACCCGTGCCGTCTTAAGCCAGCCCCGTGCAGCGATCGTCCGTCGTCGGGGGCTGATCGATCGGTGTCGCGATGCGCGGCCCGCACCGCCTTCGATGAAGGGCGCCGCGCCTCGCGACGAAAGAGGGCCTACGCCTCCAGATGGCGCCGCCGCACGAGGCGGTGGATCAGGCCGCCGCGGGGGCCGATCAGCATCGAGACGAGATAGAGCGCGCCCGCCGACAGCACGATCGCCGGCCCGGTCGGGAGCCGGATGCCGGCGTGGTAGGACACCAGCAGCCCGGCCACGCTGGAGAGCATCGAGACCAGCATCGCCACCGGAATCAGGCCCGACAGGTCGGCGGCCCAGAAGCGGGCGGTGATCGCCGGCAGCAGCATCAGGCCGACGGCGAGGAGGGTGCCCAGCGCCTGGAAGCCGCCGACGAGGTTGACCACGACGAGGGCGAGGAAGGCCGAGTGGACCGGGCCGCCGGCGCGGCTGACCGTGCGCAGGAACAGCGGATCGACGCATTCGATCACCAGCGGACGGTAGAGCAGGGCCAGCGCGACCAGCGTCAGGCTGCTGATGCCGCCGAGCAGCGTCAGCGCGTCGTCGTCGAGCGCCAGCACGGTGCCGAACAGGATGTGCAGCAGATCGACCTGCGAGCCGCGCAGCGACACGAGGAAGACGCCGCCCGCCAGCGAGATCAGGTAGAAGGCGGCGAGACTCGCATCCTCCTTCAGCACCGTCGAGCGGGTGACGAGCCCGGCGGCCAACGCCACCGCGAGCCCGGCGACGAGCCCGCCGAACGTCATCGCCGGCAGCGACAGCCCGGCGACGAGAAAGCCCGCCGCGGCGCCGGGCAGGATCGCGTGGCTCATCGCCTCGCTCATCAGGCTCATCCGGCGCAGCATCAGGAAGACGCCGAGCGGGGGCGCCGACAGCGACAGCGCAAGGCAGCCGGCCAGCGCCCGGCGCATGAAACCGAATTCGACGAAGGGGCCGACCAGAAGGTCAGCGAGGGCGGCGAGCGTCACGAGACGGCCCCGTGCGGCGCGCGGGCATGGCCGTGCGCATGGTGATGATCAGGATGGGCGTGATCGTGCCCGTGCTCATGATCGTGCGTCTCGATGGAACGATCCCCGTCCGCCGGGGGCGCAGCGTGATGCGTTTCATGGCGGCAGATCGCGGCGGCCTCGTCCCAGGCCTCCGACAGGCGCAGCGCCCGCGCCAGCACCGGAGGCGTCAGCACCTCGCGGGTCGGCCCCCAGGCGATGGGGCGGCGGGCGAGGACAAGGGTCGAGGGGAAATGCGCGCGCACCTGGGAGAGGTCGTGCAGGGCCGCGACCACCGTGCGGCCCTCGCCGTGCCAGCCGCGGATCAGCGCGAGCAGGTCGCCGGTGGTGCGCTCGTCGATGCCGGTGAAGGGCTCGTCGAGCAGGATGATCCGCGCGTCCTGCAGGATCAGCCGGGCGAACAGCGCCCGCTGGAACTGTCCGCCCGACAGCGTGCCGATGGGCCGGTCCTCGAAGCCGTTGAGTCCGACCGCCGTGAGCGCCTCGATCAGGCGGGCGCGCTGGCGGGTGAGGCTGCGCCATGCGCCCAGCGGACGCCACAGGCCCATCGCCGCGAGGTCGAGGACGCTCAGGGGAAAGCTGCGGTCGATCTCGGCCGCCTGCGGCAGGTAGGCGATGGCGCCCGAGCGCGGCCCGGACTCGACCATTCCGTCGAGGGGGGCGATTTCGCCGACGATGCCCTTCAGGAGAGTCGATTTGCCCGCACCGTTCGGCCCGACCACGGCGAGCAGGTCGCCGGGCGCGATAATTCCGTCGAGATGATGGACCGCCGGATGCCGGTCATAGCCGAGCGTCAGGCCGCGGAACCGGATCGCGCCCGGGCGCGCCGCCTCACCCTCAGCGCTCACGCTTCCGTTCACGACTTGGCCCACAGGATCACCACCCAGAGCAGGCTCGACAGGACGAGGGCGGCCGCGAAGCGGAGGCCGGCTCCGCTGCGGAACAGCGAGCGGCGCGGGAAGCGGACGGTCCCGCCGGCACGGGTCATGGGATCTCCGAGGATGGACCGGCGCGGGCGGTGTCGCGGAGGCCGGGGGATGCGTGACCCGCGCCGTTGGCCGCCTCGTTGCCCGATTGCGGCCGGACGCCTATCTTGGTGGGGCTGATACACTGTAACATGGACCGAGTTCAATCGGCCCGTGCCCAGCGTCGATACCAAGCGGCTGTCACAGGTGCCGAGACCGGGGAGGTCGGGATGCGCGGTCACGCGCAGCGAGAGCAGGGCCAGGAAGACGGGCACGGGCAAGAGCACGGGCATGACCATCACGGTCATGACGCATGCGGCGGGCATGGTGCGGGAGATGTGGTCGAGCGGGCCGAGCGCCTGTGCCAGACGCGGGGCCTGCAGTTCACGCGGCTGCGGCGGGACGTGCTCGCGGCGGTGGCGGCGGAGCACAAGCCGCTGGGCGCCTACGACATCGCCGAACGGATGAGCGCGCCGGGGCGCCGGGTCGCGGCCGTATCGGTCTACCGGGCGCTCGACTTCCTGACCGAGCAGGGCTTCGTCCACCGCATCTCCAGCCGCAACGCCTTCGTCTCCTGCGGGCACGATCACGGCGAGGGGGCGGGCCTCGTCTTCCTGATCTGCCGCACCTGCGGCGGCATCGACGAGATGACGGCGCCGGCCGTCGAGAGCGCCCTCGACCAGACGCTGGCCGGGGCCGGCTTCACCCCGACGAGCCGGATCCTGGAGGTTGAGGGCGAGTGCGGCGCCTGCCGCGGCCGCGGGGATGCAGGCGAGAACGCGTAGCCTCCGAGCCCCCGCCGGCGCTCAGAACGCGTTGCGGTAGGCCCGCGGCGAGGCGATCGTGCGGAAGAGGATGGTGATGTCGAGCCAGAGCGACCAGTTGTCGATGTAGTGCAGGTCGGCCTGGACGCGGGCCTCCATCGCCGCATCGCTCAGGGTCTCGCCGCGGAAGCCGTTGACCTGGGCCCAGCCGGTGATGCCCGGCTTCACGTTGTGGCGGCGGGCGTAGAGGGCGATACGGCGCTCGAAGCTACGGTCGTGGGCGAGCGCGTGCGGCCGGGGGCCGACGAGGGACATGTCGCCCCGGATCACGTTGAGGAGCTGGGGCAGCTCGTCGAGGTTGGTCCGGCGCAGAAGGGCGCCGACGCGGGTGATGCGGTCGTCGTTGCGCGAGGCCTGCCGGAAGGGCGCGTCGGGGGCGGCCTTCATGCTGCGGAACTTGAAGACGCCGAACGCCTCCTGATTGAAGCCGTAGCGCCGCTGCCGGAAGAAGACCGGGCCGGGGCTGTCGAGCTTGATCAGCACGCCGAGCGCGACGAACAGGGGCGCGAGCAGCAGGAGCCCGATCCCGGCCAGCGTCACGTCGAAGGCGCGCTTGAGCAGGATCTCGCCCACCGACAGCGGGCGGCGGCCGATATTGATGCCCGACAGCCGGCCGACCCGGGCGACCTGCAGGTCGGGGAAGCGGTCCATCATCGCGCCGGGCCGCAGGTGCAGGGCGGCCGGCACCCTCAGGAAGGCGTCGATGCAGCGCTCGATGTCGGCGGCCTCGGTCCAGGGCACCAGCACGAACACGTCGTCGGGCCGCAGGAAGCGGACGACGGAGACAGCGAGGTCGAGATCCTCGGCCAGCAGCGTCTCCGCGCTCGCCGAGGCGGCGTCGGCGCGGCGCAGGTAGCTCGTGCCGACGATGCGCAGCCCCAGCGCCTCGACGTCGTTGTTGGCGTAGAAGCTCGCCACGTCCTCCTCGTAGCCGACGAGGTGGACGCGGCTGGCCGAGGGGGAGGTCGAGGTGCTGCTTCGGCGCACCAGCGCCACCATCGCCGCCCGAACCAGGATCGTCACGGGCAGCCCGGCGAGGAAGAAGACGACGGAGGCGACGCGGGAGAAGTCCTGGGTCGTCTTCGTCGCGAAGCCGACCAGCAGGGCGATCGCCCAGGCCATGAGCCAGAGCGTCGCCCGGCGCTGCAGGTGCGGCGTCCGCGACAGGCAGCGCTCGATGCCGTACTCGCCGCGGGCGAGATTGGTCAGCACCACGATCATCGACACGAAGGCCGCCGTCTGCAGGTTCATGCTGTATGTCGGCGGAAGCCACGTGCCGTCGCCGATATAGGCGTGGTAGGCCGCATCCACCGCGAAGCCGACGGCGAAGATCGCCACGAGGTCGAGCGCCAGCAGCGAGGCCGAGAGGCCGAAGCGCAGGGCCGTGCGCCGCCGCCGCGGCAGAAGCGCGGTCCAGACCGAACGGCGCGTCCCGTCGCCGGTCAGGCGCTGGTACTGCTGAGGGGGGCGCTCGTGAAACATGTGTCTCGCGCTGTGATGCCTTGGGGCGGTGATCTGTCCCGAAGCGAGACGGTTTCGGCCGCCAAGTCCGGTTTCGCGTCTCCTTGCGCAAGCCGCGCACCGGATGCGTCCGGCACCGTTGCTGCGGCGCAAACGGACTGACATACAGCCGGCGGACGCGAGCCCGCCGGTCTTCCCCGGAACGCCAGCACCCAAGCCCGAACACAGCGCCGCGCGAGCCGAACGCGAATCAGGCCGGGGTCGATCCACGCGGGACCGGATCGGAGGCCGATCTGAGCCCAAAGATGCCATTTTTGCAAAGAAATCAGTGACGTCACGGTGCGGGCCAACGATGAGCGCACCGATTTCTCGAGCGAAGCGGCAGGGGGCCTCCGGCAGGGGCCGGAAGGCCGTCCGGACGGAGAGCGGCATGAGAGCCGAAGCGGGTGAGAGTCTGGGCCTGCAGGGCCCGTCCGAGGCGATGGAGCCGGCTCAGGCTTCTGTCCCGACCTCCGGATCGGCGTCGCAGGGGCAGATGCCGGGGCCGCGTTCAGTGCCGAGATCGGGACAGGCTTCGGGGCCGGCGCTGGCGGTGCTTCTGGGCCTCAGCCTCTCGCATCTCCTCAACGATCTCGTGCAGTCGCTGCTGCCGGCGCTCTATCCCCTGCTCAAGACGGGCTTTCACCTCGATTTCGGGCAGATCGGGCTCATCACCTTCGTGTTTCAGGGGACGGCCTCGCTGCTTCAGCCGGCGGTGGGCCTCTACACCGATCGGCGCCCGCTGCCCTTCTCGCTGGCCGTCGGCATGGGGCTCTCGCTCGCCGGACTGGCTCTGCTGTCGGTGGCGTCGGCCTACGGCGCCCTGCTGGCCGCCGCGGCACTGATCGGGCTCGGCTCCGCGATCTTCCATCCCGAGGCGAGCCGGGTGGCGCGGCTCGCCTCGGGCGGGCGCTACGGCCTGGCGCAATCGGTGTTCCAGGTCGGGGGCAATGCCGGCACGGCGCTCGGGCCGCTGCTGGCCGCCTTCATCGTGGTGCCGCGCGGCCAGGGGAGCGTCGCGTGGTTCGGCCTTGCGGCGCTGGCCGGCATCCTCGTGCTGGCTGTGGTCGGCCGCTGGTACGCGGGGCAGCTTGCGGGGATGCCGCGGATCCCCCGGACGAGTTCGGGGGCTGCGGCGGGGCCGCTGAGCCGTGCCCGGGTCGTGGCGACGGTCGCGATCCTGCTGGGGCTGATCTTCTCCAAATACTTCTACATGGCGAGCTTCTCGTCCTACTACACGTTCTACTTGATCCACCGCTTCGGCGTGCCGGTGGCGCTCGCTCAAGTCTACCTGTTCGTCTTCCTCGGAGCCGTGGCGGCGGGCACGATCCTGGGTGGTCCCATCGGCGACCGATTCGGGCGCAAGCTCGTGATCTGGGTGTCGATTCTCGGCGTGCTGCCCTTCTCGCTGGCCCTGCCGCATGTGGGTCTGTTCGGGACGGTGGCGCTGTCGGTGCCGATCGGCCTGATCCTGGCCTCGGCCATGCCCGCGATCCTGGTCTATGCACAGGAATTATTGCCGGGGCGGATCGGTCTCGTCGGCGGCCTGTTCTTCGGCTTCGCCTTCGGAATGGGCGGCCTCGGCGCCGCGCTGCTCGGCGAGATGGCCGACCATGTCGGCATCGAGCGCGTCTACGATCTCTGCGCCTTCCTCCCCGCTCTCGGGCTGATGGCGGTGTTGCTGCCGCGCCTGCGGTGATGGACCCGGCCGGATCGGGATCCGGCCGGGATGCGCTCACGACGACGGCAGGCGGGCGGTCACCGGGAAGAGCGCTTGGCAGATCTTCCTAATTATGACACGCGCGCAACGGCTTGGCCGCTTTGCCGTGGATGAACCGTGCGCGACGGCCGTGCGCGGAAGGGGCGTTCAGGCCGCCTGCTCGTTCTCGGGCCGGGCGACCGTCTGAATCGCCTCGAAGCCCTCAAATTGCGGGTGGCCGAGATAGAGCGGCTTGGTGCCCGGCACCCGGCCATGCGCCTTGCGGAACTGCTCCGAGCGGGTCCAGGCTTCGAAATCGGCCCGCGAGCGCCAGATCGTGTGCGAGGCGTAGAGGATGTGGTCCTCCGCCTCCGGCCCCTTGAGCAGGTGGAACTCCACGAAGCCTTCCATCTCGCCCAGATGGCTGTCGCGCCCGAGCCAGACCTGCTCGAAATCCTGCGCCGAATCCTTGACCACCTTGAACCGGTTCATCGCGATGAACATGCCCGAACGCTCCCGATCTTCCCCTGCCGGCCACGGTGCGGCCGCTCGAATTTCATGACTCTACGTAGTTTCGCTCTTAAGCTGAAGTTGGCTCGGCACCACTGCTTGCGGTACGGCCTCGTCGCTTCAGCGAATTCGCGAGAACTCCCGCGAAGCTCCGGCAGCGGCTGCGGATTTCGCTGCAGGAACGTTGCGCGAACAGAAACCTCCCGGCAAACTGAAAACTCTCATCCGGCAACAGGTAGGCTCTTGCATTGCGTATGCACTTCATGGTGATGCTGCAGCTAGGCTAAACCACAGCGATACGGTAGCCTTCCAACGCATCTGCCCGACTTGCTCCGGTAGTAGAAGCGTTTTGGGATACCCGAAGACGCTGACAAGAGCTCAAGCGCTGTCGACCTGAGGTCCTTGGGTCGGTCCGCGACATCGAACAGGGACCGTGCCGTAAGATGATGCCGAAACAGACAACCGATGTCGACCGTCTCGTCGGGCTCCGGATCACCGCGCTGCGTAAAGCACGCGGCCTGAGTCAAACCGCACTCGGGACCGCCGTGGGCGTGACCTTCCAGCAGGTCCAGAAATACGAGAAGGGCCAGAACCGCGTCGGCGCCGGGCGCCTGCGCGAGATCGCCCGACTCCTCGAAGTCCCGGTCTCCGCCTTCTTCGAAGAGGGTGACGGCGCCGCTGCCCAGGAGCAGACGGAGGTGTTCGGCTTCCTGCGCGCCCACGGGGCGGTCGATCTGCTCCGCGCCTTCGCCTCGATCGAGGACGATCAGATGCGCCGGGAGGTTCTGGCCATCGTCCGCAGCGCCGCCCGCCTGGGCCGTAAGAAGGAGCCCGAGGTCCTCGACGCGTAGGGCCTCGTCCCGAGAGGCGTCCGAGAGGCGCCTGCCGGCTTTCGGGAATGGATGACGCGCGACCGAGGGAGCCCGCGCATCGTCCGGACCCTTCGGTCCGGCGCGCCGCCGCTTCGGCCGTGCGCAGCCCTTACGCGTCCGCCGTCCCGGCGATCAGGTGGAAGAAGCTGCCCGTGACGCGGCCCCGGCGATGGCCGGCGAGCCCGAGCGGCACCCCTTCCGCATCCGTCACCCGCGCGAGCGCGAGGTCGGCCTCCGGGCTCGGCGTGAGTTCGCTCGCGTAGTGGAACTCGTGCCCGACGAGGCGCGTGCCGGCGGTCCCGAGCAATCCGTCGGCCACCAGATGCGCGACACGGTAGCCGAGATGGAGCTTGCGCCGCCGGTACGAGGTCGCGACCGGCAGCAATCCGGCCATGGGGTGCGTCACCCCGTCCGCGTCCTCCAGGCTCTCGCCCAGAACCATGTAGCCGCCGCACTCGCCGTGGACCGGCCGCGTCCGCGCAAAGGCCCGCAGGCCGTCGAGGAAGCCGTGTGCGCCCGCGAGCCGGCCCGCATGCAGTTCCGGATAGCCGCCGGGCAGCCAGCAGGCATCGCATCCATTCGGCGGCGCTTCGTCGGCCAGCGGCGAGAACGGCACGATCTCGGCGCCGGCCCCGCGCCAGCCCGCCAGCATGTGCGGGTAGAGGAAGGAGAAGGCGGCATCCCGCGCCACCGCGATCCGCTGCGCCGGCGGCCTCGGCAGGTTCTCCGCCGCGGCCGGGGATCGGCCGCCCGCCGCGGCGAGAATCGCGTCGAGATCGAGATTGGCCTCCGCGAGGTCGGCGAGCCGGTCGAGCCGGGCGTGGAGGTCGGCGGTCTCGCCGGCCTGGACGAGGCCGAGATGGCGCTCGGGCAGGACCAGCCCCGCCTCGCGCGGGAAGGCCCCGAGCACGGGCAGTCCGACCTGCGACAGGCCCGCCTCGACGAGGCGGCGGTGGCGCGGGCTCGCGACCTTGTTGAGGATCACGCCGGCGATTCCGATCCGGGAATCGTAGATCGCGCAGCCGAGCGCGACGGCGGCGGCCGATTGCGCCGCGCCCGACACGTCGAGCACCAGCAGCACCGGCCAGCCGTAGCGCGCGGCGATGTCGGCATTCGCGCCCGTGCGGCCCTCGCCCGCGACGATGCCGTCATGCAGCCCCATCGAGCCCTCGGCCACGACCAGTTCCGCGTCGCGGGCGCTGAGGCCGGCGCAGGCGTCGAGCAGCGCGTCCGGCATGGCGAAGCTGTCGAGGTTGAGGCTGGGCGCGCCCGTCGCCGCCTCGTGGAAGGCGGGGTCGATGTAGTCGGGGCCACATTTGGCGCCGCGCAGGGCCACGCCCCGGCGACGCAGGGCCCGCATCAGCGCGAGCGTCACCGTGGTCTTGCCGGAGCCGGAGCGCGGCGCCGCGACGAGAAGGCCGGGGGCGGGGCTCACGACGTGGCCTCGTCGGGCGCGCCGACGGCGCCGCGGGGGCGGAAGCGGCGGTCGTAATCCGGGGCGTAGAGGGCGCTCTCGCGGAAATCCGCCGGGTCGAGGGCCGGACCGACGAGAATCAGCGCGGTGCGCTCGATCTTCTCCGCCCGGACGCGGGCGGGGAGGGTGGCGAGCGTGCCCGTCAGCATACGCTCGTCAGGCCAGGTCGCGCGGAACACCACCGCGGCCGGGCAATCGGCCCCGTAGAAGGGTGTGAGATCGGCACAGGCCTGCGCGACGACGTGGATCGACAGGTGCAGCGCCAGCGTCGCGCCGGTGGCGGCGAAGGCGGAGAGCTGTTCGCGTTCCGGCATCGGGCTCGCCCGGCCCGAGGTGCGGGTGAGGACCACCGATTGGGTCAGCCCCGGTACGGTCAGCTCCCGCCGCAGCAGGGCGGCGGCGGCGGCAAACGAGGGAACGCCCGGCGTCACCGTGTAGGGGATGCCGAGCGCGTCGAGCCGGCGGGTCTGCTCGGCCAGCGCGCTCCAGACCGAGAGGTCCCCGGAATGCAGCCGCGCCACGTCCCGGCCGGCCGCGTGCGCCCGGCCGATCTCGGCCATGATCGCGTCGAGGTCGAGGGGGGCGGTGTCGACGATGCGCGCCCCGTCCGGGCACCACGACAGGATCTCGGGCGCCACCAGCGAGCCCGCGTAGAGGCAGACGGGGCAGGCGGCGATGAGATCGCGACCGCGCACGGTGATGAGGTCGGCGGCACCCGGCCCGGCGCCGATGAAATGGACGGTCATGAGCGCCCGCTTACAGCATCCGACCGGCGGTTGGGGAGGGGCCGGCCCTATGCGACCCGGACCCGATTCCGGCCAGCGGTCTTGGCGACGTACAGGGCTTGGTCGGCGCGATCGATCGCCTCGTGCAGCGATTCGCCGCCAGCACGCCGCGCGACGCCGACGCTCACGGTGACCGGGATCGCCGCCTCTCTCCACGGCACCGGCGTGGCGCCGACCGCGTGGCGCAGGCGCTCGGCGAGATAGGCCGTCGCGTTCGGGGCATGGCCTGGAAGGACGATCCCGAATTCCTCTCCGCCGAGCCGGGCGAGGAGCGCGCCCTCGGGCAGCAGGCCGGCACTCCGCCGGGTGAACTCCCGCAGCACTGCGTCGCCGCCGGCATGCCCGAACCGGTCGTTGATCGACTTGAAGTGATCGAGATCGGCGACGATGACTCCGGCGGGGCCCGGATCGCCCTCCGCCGCGGCGGCGAGACCCTCCCGGTTCAGCGCGCCAGTGAGCGCGTCGGTCCGGGCCATCCGCCTGAGCGCGGCATGCGCGCGCTCGGCCTCCAGGGCGAGGATCGAGGTCGTCAGGACGATGGAGGAGACCTGATCGACCACGAAGATGCCGACGATGGCGAGCCTCGCGGAGGCCTCGGGCCAGGGCAGCAGCGGCAGGCAGATCGCCAGGGCGACGGCGAGCAGGGCCCCGCCGATCAGCCGGCGCAGGGGCGAGCGCACGGGGCCGTTCCGGAAGACGTAGAGCGCGTTGCAGGCCTCGTGCAGGGCATAGGCGATGGTGCTGCCGGTGTTGACGGCCTCGGGGCCCGCCCCCGCCAGGGTCATCACCGCATGCGTCGCCGTGGGCAGCACGAAGATGGCGAGCATCGGCCGGGTCACCGCCGTCCGCCCGTCGAACAGCCGCAGGCCGATCCAGAACAGCGCCCCGGCCGACGACCATCCGAGCGGCGACCAGACGCTCCCGTAGGAGCCGAAATCGACGAACCACACGGACATGCCCGCGCAGACCGCGAAGCTTGCCGCGAACAGGAGGTGATAGATCCTGGCCCGGTTCAGCAGCCCGTTGCAGAGGAAGATCGCTCCGCAGGAGGCGAAGACGAGGAAGTCCGTGAACTGAAGGGTGGGGATCGATAATCCCATCGCCGATGGAGCCCTGTACCGCGGCGTCCGTCGTGGCGCAGAACCATAAAAGGTTCCCTTCGCCGGCGGGCTCAAGACGGTTTTGGGTTAGGAAAGTCTTGCCGGAGCGCGGCGAGCCGCGGGCTCCTAACCGCGGGCGGACTCATCCGCGGCGGCGAGGGCGCAGGTGGCGCCCGGGCTGGCGATGCGCGGCAGGAGAAGCCGCGCCTGCGGGCCGGCGCCGGCCAGGGCGGCCGCCTCCGCCACCGAGCCGATGCCCCGGCTCGCCGTGATGCGGCTCGAGCGGGTCACCACCCGCGCATCGACGGCCCTGAGGGCCGCCGCGTCGAGCGCGATCGGGGTCAGGCCGAGGCTGGCGGCGGCGGCGTGCAGGGCCGGTGCACCGGCCCGGTCCGCGGCGGTCGCGAGGGCGGCGAGATCACCGGCGCCGAGCCCCGCCTCCATCAGAGCGCGGTGCACCAGCGCGACGATCTCCTCCGGCCGCGTGGCGGCGCGGAAGCCGACGCCGGCGACGACGCGCGGCGGGCTCACGTCCGGGTCCAGACCCATTGCGTGATCGGCATCGACGGGCGCCAGCCGGTGAGACCGCCGACCGGGCTCGCCTGGGCGATCGAGAGCCGGCGCAGGGCGCCGCCGGCCTCGGCGAAGGCCGCCAGAAGGGCCGCCTCGCCCTCCAGGGTGACGGCGTTGGCCACGCAGCGCCCGTCCGGCGGCAGCGCGGTCCGGCAGGCGGCGAGCAGGCCGGGCTCGGCGACACCGCCGCCGACGAAGACCGCCCGGGGGGAGGGGAGGGCAGGCAGGGACGCCAGCGAAGCGCCGAGGACGACCTGCACCCGGGCGCCGACGCCGAGCGCCCTCGCGTTGCGGGCGATCCGCTCGGCCCGGTCCGGGCGGCGCTCGACCGCCACGGCGCGGTTGCCGGGGTGGCGCAGGCACCACTCGATGGAGACCGAGCCGGAGCCGGCGCCGAGATCCCACAGGGTCTCGCCGGCCCGCGGGCGGAGGGCCGCCAGCGTCACCGCGCGGATCTCGGCCTTGGTGAGTTGGCCGTCATTCTCGAACCACGCATCGTCGAGGCCGGGGCTCAGCGGCACGATCCGGGCGCCGGGGGCGGCCTCCACCTCCACCGCGAGGGTGTTGAGCGCGGCGATGTCGGCGAGGGCGAAGCCGTCCGCGGCGGCGTGACGGATGCGTTCGTCGGGGCCGCCCATAGCTTCGAGCACGGTGAGCCGCGAACGGCCGAGGCCGCGCTCGGCGAGCAGGGCCGCCAGTGCGGCCGGCGTCGAACCGTCCCAGGACAGGGCGAGAATCCGGGCGCCGGGCTGCAGATGCGGCACGATCCCGAACAGGTCGCGCCCGTGCAGGGTGAGGCAGGCGGTCTCCGGCAGCGACCAGCCGAGCCGGGCCGCGGCGAGGCTGAAGGCGGAGGGTTGCGGGAAGGCGCGGATCTCGCAGGCCGGCACCAGCCGGGCGATCTCAGCGCCGATGCCGAAATGGAAGGGGTCGCCGGTGGCGAGGAGGCAGGTCGGCCGGCCGCGCCGTGCTAGGATGCCGGGATAGGCGTCCCCGATCGGGCTCGGCCAGGGCCGGGTCTCGGCGGTGAGCGGGCCCGCCAGCGCGAGATGGCGGCGGCCGCCATACACGACCTCGGCCGCGTCGAGGACGGCGGCGGCGGCGGGCGAGAGGCCCGCCCGCCCGTCCTCCCCGATGCCGACGACGGCGAGCCAGGGGGAGCGGCCCGGCTCGGAGGGAAGCGGCGCGGTCATGGTCCGCGCCGCCGCGTTTCTAGGTGCATGGTGGAGGACTTCGGCGTTCGGTCTCGCGAAGCCATCCGATACGCGCGCCGGCCCCAATCTGCCAGCCGGGCGATCGCGTCCGGCGCCCGCCTCCGCGGGCTCAGGCTTTCGCTCCGCTCGACGCCTCGGCAGAGATCGAGGCCGCTCGGCGCGGCGCTCGTCGCGCCGCGCCGTCGTCTCAGACCGCCGGACGGGCGGTCAGCGGGGCAGCCACCTCCGGCACGGCCGGTCCGGGCACGCCGAGATAGGCGCGGCGGGCGGGCTTCAGCACGAACCAGGCGAGCGCCGCCACGACGAGGTCGAGGCCGATGGCGATGCCGAAGACCGGCACCCAGCTGCCCACCGCATCGTGGATCAGGGCGGCGACCGGACCGCCGAGCAGCGAGCCCACGCCCTGCGCCATGTAGAGGAAGCCGTAATTGGTCGTGGCGTGCTTCGTCCCGAACGTGTCCGTCAGGGTCGAGGGGAACAGCGAGAAGATCTCGCCCCAGGCGAAGAAGACGACGCCCGAGAGCAGCGCGAAGGCGTAGGCGTTCTCGCGGAACATCAGCAGCAGGCCGATGGCCACCGCCTCGAGGGCGAAGGCGACCGCCATGGTGTTCTCGCGCCCCACATGGTCGGAGACCCAGCCGAAGAAGGGGCGCGTCAGGCCGTTGGTGATGCGGTCGAAGGTCAGCGCGAAGGGGAGCGCCGCGAAGCCGAACACCATCGCGTCGGCGACGCCGAACTCCTTGGCGAAGGCGGCGAACTGCGCCACCACCATCAGGCCGCCGGTCGACATCATCGCCATCATTGCGAACATCAGCCAGAACAGCGGGCTCCGCAGCATCTCGGCCGGGGCCACGTCGCGGGCGGCGCTCGCCACCTTGTCGGCGGGGATGGCGGGGGTCTCGCCGGCCTTCGGCGTGCGCAGGCCGAGAGCCGCGGCGACGCCGATGACGGCCATGACCGCGCCGAACACGAACAGCGTATGGCGATAGCCCGAGGCCGTGATCATGTCGGTGATGGGGAAGGTGGTGGCAATGGCGCCCATGCCGTAGCCCGCCGCCACGACGCCGGCCGCGAAGCCGCGCCGCTCGGGGAACCAGCGCACCATCAGCCCGACCACGCCGACATAGACGATGCCGGTGCCGAGGCCGCAGAGCAGGCCGTAGGTCGCGTAGAGGCCCCACAGCGTGTCGGTGTAGGAGGCGGCGACCCAGCCCAGGCCCGAGAGGGCGGCGCCGAGCGCGATCATGGCCTTGGCGCTGAAGCGCTCGATCAGCCAGCCCTGCACCGGCGAGAAGAAGGTCTGGAGCACGATCAGCATCGTGAAGGCGACCTGCACGGCGGCGAGACTCGCGCCGGTGGTCGCCTGGAACGGCTTCACGAACAGCGTCCAGACATATTGCGGGCTGGAGATCGTCATCATGACGAGGAGACCCAGGCCGAGCTGGATCCACCGCGTCCGACTAGAAATTGTATTCATCATTCACTCCCATGCGGCGCGGGGGGATCCGCAAGGGACGTGCCAGGATCGAACCTCAGGTTCGCGCGGAGAGGAGCCAGCAGGCGGCGCCGAGGCTGACCGGCCCGCCTCCGAACTGATCCGCGAACAGATCGGTGATGCTTTTCAAGGCAGCCTCCTGCACCGCCCCGTCGCATTCGCGGAGCAGGCGCGCGATGGGACCGCGGGTCGTCGCGAAGCTGGCCGCCGCCTCGGGTGTGTCCCCGAGGCACATTGCCCGATTCAAGGGCTCACAATCGATGGCGCGAAAACCGGCTGCCTCCAAAATGGGCACAGCCGTATCGGGCTCGGCGAACCGGAAGGGGCCCGGTGCACCGGGCTGCGGCGGCTCGACCTCGGGCAGGAGCGGGAGGACCGCCACCCGCGGGACCATGACCCAGTCGTTCTCCGCCATGCTGCGCCAGCAGAGGAAGGTCAGCCGCCCGCCCGGCGCGAGGGAGCGGCGGATGTTGGCGAAGGCGGCAACGGAATCCTCGAAGAACATCACGCCGAAGCGGGAGAGGGCGTGATCGAAACGCGTGCCGAAGGCGTGGTCCTGGGCGTCGGCCCGGAGCCATTCGATCGCGGCGGCACCCGGCGCCTCCCGGGCCGCGCGCTCCCGGCCGACAGCGAGCATCGGCTCGGACAGGTCGGCGGCGGTGACGTGGCCGTCGCGTCCGACCTGCCGCGCGGCGATCAGGGCGGTGTCGCCGGCGCCGCAGCCGATATCGAGCACGCGGGTGCCGGGTGCGAGCGCGGCGCGGTCGAACAGAGCCTCGGTGAAGGACGCGAAGGCGGTGTCGAGCGCCCGATGATGAATGGCCCAGCGCTGGCCGACCTCACCGTTCCAGTAGTCGCTCTGGTCCTTGTTCAGGGTGCTCATCGTCGATCGCCTCACTTCGATTCCGCGGCCAGCGCCTCGAAGGCCGTCGCCACCGCGACGGCGCCAGGGTCGGGATGGCCCTTGAGGTCGCCGCTGGCGAGATAGCTGGATCGGCCGGTGCCGGCCCGCTCCATTCCGGCGGTCGCCTCGGCGCCCGCCCAGGCCGCCCGCGCCGCAGCGCCGAGGCCGGAGGCCGCCAGCGCCTCGACCGCGGGTATCGCCGCGTCGAGCATCGTGCGGCTGCCAGGGCCGGCGCCGCCGACCTCGCGCACCCGATCCAGCCCGGCGGCGCAGGCTTTCGCCCAGTCCGCATCCTCGGCGAGGGCCGAGCCGGCGGCGGCGAAGAAGATCGAGAGCAGCACGCCGCTCGACCCGCCCGCGGCGCGCCCGAGGCGCTCGCCCAGAGCGCGGCAGAGCGCGGCAGGTTCGGCCTGGGGCAGACGGTCGAGATCGGCCAGCACGGCACGTGCGCCCTCGGCGAAGGTCGAGCCTGTGTCGCCGTCCCCCACCCGCGCGTCGAGGGCGTTCAGCGCGTCCTCGGCCGCGATCAGGGCCCGGCAGACCGCCGCGATCCGCCCGGCGACGACCGCATCCCGCGAGGGCGTCGGCGCCGGCCCGCCGGACAGCCCCTCCGGCAGCGGCCGGACGACCGCCTCGTGCAGGATCCGCGCCCGCGGCCAGGCAGCGACCGGCGTCTCGGAGAGGAGCGCCGCCTCGATGGCCTCGTCCAGCGCCAGGAAGGTGAGGGAGGCGCCGTGCATGTCGAGGGCAGTCATGACCGGGGAGGGGCCCAGCAGCAGCCGCACCCGCCCTCCGAGTTCGGTCGCGAGCACCGCCTTCGTCAGCACCTGCATCTCCAGGGCCGTGGTCGAGCCGAGATTGTTGACGAGGAGCGCGAGCCGCTCCGCCCCGGCGATGGGAGCGGGGAAACGCGCGGTCATGCGCGCGGCGAGGGCGTCGGCGCGGGGCAGGTCGATGCGCTCGATGCCGGGCTCGCCGTGGATGCCGAGGCCGAGCTCCGCCTGACCGTCCGACAGCCGCGGCACCGGCTTCGCGCCGGGGATGGTCGCGGTGGAGACGGCGATGCCGAGGGTGCGCACCGCGCCGGCCGTGCGCCGGGCGAGCGCCGCCACCTCTTCCAGAGGCGCGCCGGAGGCGGCGGCGTGGCCCGCGGCCTTGTGGACGAGGAGCGTGCCGGCAAGCCCCCGCGGCTGGGCGGCGTCCGGCAGGGCGATGTCGTCGGCAACGAGCACGGTCTCGACCCGGCGGCCGAGCGCCCGGGCGCGCTCGGCGGCGAGGCCGAAATTCAGCCGGTCGCCGGCATAGTTCTTCACGATGAGGACGCAACCGGCCTCGCCCGTCACCGCGAGGATGCCGGCGAGCACCGCGTCGACGGAGGGCGAGGCGAACACGTCGCCGCACACCGCCGCCGCGAGCAGGCCCGGCCCGACGAAGCCGGCATGGGCCGGCTCGTGCCCCGAGCCGCCGCCGGAGACGACGGCGACCCGGCCCGGCTCCGGCGCGGCCCGCAGCACGACGCGGATCTCGGGATAGCCGTCGAGCCGTGCCAGCGCCCCGCCGCTCCCCGAGATCAGTCCGTCGATGGCGTCGGTGACGAGACCGGCGCGGTCGTTGATGAAGTGGGCCAAGGCGGCTCCTCCCGATACGCCCGCTTGCCGAGCAGGCTTTTCAGAAAGCGTACCGTCCGCGGCCAGCGGAGCAAGCCGCGTCTCCGTTCACAGCCCCGCCGCGCCGCCATCGGAGCGCGGATCGTGGGTCGCCTCGATCCGCCCGTCCTTGGGGTAGCGCACCAGCATGCCGGCATGCCCGAGCGAGTCGATATAGGCGCCGCCCAATTCCTCGATGTCGTGGCCCATCCGCTTGAGCGCCGCGATGCAGCCCGGATCGAACCGGTCCTCGACCTTCACGCTGAGCGACTCGGCGCCCCAGGTGCGGCCGTAGAGCAGGCGCGGCGCGTCGACCGCGTCGGCCACCGGCATCCCGTAATCGGCATAGCGGGTGAAGATCTGCGCCTGGAACTGCGGCTGCCCATCCCCGCCCATGGAGCCGTAGGACATCACCCGCCCGTCGTCGAAGGCGGCCAGCGCCGGAATCAGGGTGTGGAACGGGCGCCGGCCCGGCTCCAGCGGGTTCACCGCGTTCGGATCGAGCGAGAACGACATGCCGCGGTTCTGCCAGCAGATGCCGGTGGCCGGCAGCACGGTGCCGGATCCGTACTCCCAGTAGACCGACTGGATGAAGGACACGGCCATGCCCTCATTGTCGATCGCCCCCATCCAGACGGTGTCGCCCTCGCCCGATCGGACCGGAAGGCTTGCAGCGCGGCCCATATCGATCAGCGCCGCCTCGCGATCGAGGCGCCTGGGATCGAGGAAGGCGGCAGGGTCGCCCTTGAGGCGGTCGAAATCGGTGACAAAGCGGTCGCGGATGGCGAAGGCGCGCTTCGTCGCCTCGATCAGCCCGTGATAATGCGCGGTGCTCTCCGGCTCAGCGATGTTTAGCCGGTCGAAGAGCCCGAGGATGATCAGCGCCGCGATCCCCTGGGTGGGCGGCGGGAAGTTGTAGAGCGTGGCGTCGCGCCGCCGCAGGGTCAGGGGCGCCCGCTCCTTGGCCGCATAGGCTTCGAGATCCGCGCGGGTCACCGGTGCGCCGAGACGTTCCAGGTCGCCGGCGATCTCGCGGGCGATATCGCCGCGGTAGAAGTCGTCGAGCCCGGCATGAACGAGCTGGGCCAGGGTGTCGGCGAGCTTGGGCTGCGCCCGGATCGCGCCCGCCGCGTAGGGCTTGCCGTCGTTCAGGTAGGTCGCGGCGAAGTTCGGCGCGTCGTGGAGCGTGTCGAGTTCCTTCGGCACGTAGCGCGCCTCCGAGGCCGAGACCGGGCAGCCCTCGCGGGCGTGTCGGATCGCGTCGGCGAGGATCGCGTCGAGGGGGAGGCGGCCGCCGAAGGCGCGGGCCATGTCGAGGGCGAGGCGCCAGCCGCCGATCGTTCCGGCCACCGTCACCGCCGCGTCGGGGCCGCGGGAGGGGATCGCCTCAAGCCCCTTCTCCCGGTAGCGGGCGCGGGTGGCGAGCCGGCCGGCCGGTCCGCAGGCTTCGATGCCGCGCACGCGGCCGTTCTTCTCGCGGATCAGCCAGAAGCCGTCGCCGCCGATGCCGTTCATGTGCGGGTAGACCACCGCGATCGCGGCGGCCATGGCGGTCATCGCCTCAAGGGCGTTGCCGCCCTGCGCCAGCACGCTCTGCCCGGCCGCGGCGGCCAGTGCGTGGGGGGCGGCAACGGCCGCATGGGCGAAGACGGGCGTATCGGGCATGGTCGGACTCTGACGAAACCTGAGATCGGACAAGACGGGGCCGAAGCAGGAGCAGGACCACGCGCCGACGCGAAGGGCAACCGCCATGCTCCCGGTTCCGGCGCAAACCCGGCATTCGCCGGCCGCGCCACCGCGATCCGGACGAATCGGCAAGGCTCGCAAAGCGATATCGAGGGTGGTGGACGCGGCGCCGTTTCGCGGCTTTCGAAAAGGTTCCCGCCCGCGCTTCGCCTTTTCTCAAATGTTGCAGAAATGGAACTGCGCGCGGGCGGGCCTGGTGACATGATCACCCTCGCGAATCGGCAGGCATCTCCGCACATGAAGCAGAACGACCGGGCGATCCTTCAGGATCGCGTGAGAACACTTGTCTTGCGCCATGCTCTGGAAGCAGCGCTTCAGCGGCTGGCTCATCTTTCCGGTGACAGCGCCGAGGAGGAATTGTTGCGGCTTGAGCATTCCATTGTCTTCGCCACGCGCCGCATCGGCGACGTGCCGGGCAATGTGCAACTCGCCGCGCTGGTCGCCGTCGAGGACGCGGTGGCGGCGGTTCGCACCGCCTTCGACACCGTGCATCAGCGCATCGAGACGGCGCCGGGCGCCAACCCCGCATCGCCGACGGCGCTTGCGGCCTGAAACGCGACACTTTCGTCGCCGCGACACGCAGGCGGCGATTGAATTGCCGTCTTGCCATGGGCATATCGCCCCCGCTTTTTCCGAGTGTCGCTCGCGAAAAACGCGGCCGCGCCGTTGCGGTCGCGTCGCGCGGCACTCCAACTTGCGGAGGCATGCTCTTGAGCGAGACGGTAGAGCGGCACGAATTCGGTGCCGAGGTCGGGCGCCTGTTGGATCTCGTCGTCCACGCGCTCTATTCCGACCGCGAGATTTTCTTGCGCGAGCTGGTGGCCAATGCGGCCGATGCCACCGACCGGCGCCGCTTCGAGGCGCTGACCAACGAGGCCCTGGCGCTCCCCTCCGACGCCCGGGTGCTGATCGCCCCCGACAAGGCGGCGCGCACGCTCACGATCTCCGATTCCGGCATCGGCATGAGCAAGGAGGATCTGGCGCAGAACCTCGGCACCATCGCCCGCTCGGGCACCCGTGCCTTCTCTCAGGCGCTCGGCGAGGCCAAGGGCGGCGAAGGCGAGGATCTGCGCCCGAGCCTGATCGGCCAGTTCGGCGTCGGCTTCTACTCCGCCTTCATGGTGGCCGACCGCGTCACCGTCACCTCCCGCCGGGCGGGGGGCGAGGAGACCTGGACCTGGGCCTCCGACGGCAAGGGCAGCTACACCCTGGAGCCCGCCTCCCGCGAGCAGGCCGGCACCGATATCGTGCTGCACCTCAAGGAGGACGCCGACGAGTATCTGGAGAGCTACCGGCTCGACCACGTCGTGCGCAAATGGGCCGACAACATCGCCGTGCCGATCGCCATCCGCGATGCGGAGGGCAAGGAGGAGGCAGCCAACCGCGGCACCGCACTCTGGCGCAAGCCCAAATCCGAGATCACCGAAGAGCAGTACAAGGAATTCTACCGCACCGTCAGCCACGGCTTCGACGAGCCCTGGGCGACCCTGCACTGGCGGGCCGAGGGTGCGCTCGAATTCACCGGCCTCCTGTTCGTGCCGAGCATGAAGCCGTTCATGCCGGTGGAGGACGACCGCCGCTCCAAGGTGCGGCTGCACGTGCGGCGCATGTTCATCACCGACGAGGCCGAGCTGCTGCCGAACTGGCTGCGCTTCGTCCACGGCGTAGTCGATACAGACGACCTGCCGCTCAACGTCTCCCGCGAGATGCTGCAATCGACGCCGACGCTGCAGAAGATCCGCCGGGCGGTGACCACCCGCGTCATCAACGAGCTGTCGAACCGCTCGAAGAACACGGACAAGGCGGACGACTACCAGAAGTTCTTCGAGAATTTCGGCTCGGTGCTGAAGGAAGGCATCTACGAGGATTTCGAGCGCCGCGCCGAGATCGCACCGCTGCTGCGCTTCCGCTCGTCGACGGAAGGTGGCTGGACCTCGCTGCCGGATTACGTGTCCCGGATGAAGCCGGAACAGGAGGCGATCTACTACCTCGTCGCCGACGACGTGGAGGCGCTCAAGAACTCCGCCCAGCTCGAAGGATTCCGCGCCCGCGGTGTCGAGGTGCTGCTGCTCTCCGACCATGTCGATGCGTTCTGGCCGGAGCAGCTGAGCAAGTTCGAGGACAAGCCCCTGCGCTCGGTCACCCAGGGCTCGGCCGATCTCGCCAAGCTCAAGCCGGAGGGTGAGGCGGCCGAGGATGCACCCGCGCTCGACCGGCTCGTGGCTGCCCTCAAGCTCGCGCTGGAGCCCGATGTCTCCGACGTGCGGGTCACCGACCGTCTCGTGGACAGCGCCGTGGTGCTCGCCGCTTCCGGCATGGGACCGGACCTGCAGATGCAGCGTCTGCTGCGCCGGGCCGGCCGCGGCTTCGGCGGCTCCGCGCCGATCCTGGAGATCAACCCGCGCCACGCCCTGATCCGGTCGCTCAACGACCGGGCCGAGGCCGGCGAGGATCTGAAGGCGGAGGCCGGCACGTTGCTCGACCTCGCCCGCGTCCAGGACGGCGACACGCCGCGCGATCCGGTGGCCTTCGCCCGCGCGGTCGCGGCGGCGCTGGCGGGCACCGTCGCGAAGCCGGCCGAGTCGGCTTGAGAGAAGGGCGGGATGCGGACGATCAGATCCGCGTCCCGTCATCCCGCGGGGGCGAGCCGCAACGGAAGCGGGCCACGCGCCAGCGGTCGCCATGGGCGTTCTGCCACGCCGCCATCTGCGGCTGGGCCACCGACAGGCATTGTTGCGGGGTGACGATATCCTCGTTGAAGCGGTGAACCCGCATGACGCAATGGGTGGGGTTCGCGACCATGCAGGTCAGGAAATAGAGGCCGTAGAGCATGCGTGGAGGCTCCGTGGTGGCGTGGGTCTCTCCTCCCTAGGGCCGCTTCTTGATCTGCCGGTCTGCGTCATCGCAACGAGCGTGCCGGAAGTTCCCGCACGACGTGCACGGAGCGCCTGTGGCACTTGCGTGCAACGCCCGATCGCCTCCAGCGCCGGATCCTCGGCCGGACCACGATCCGGCCCGGATCGGCGGCGTTGACAGCCCTCGGCGATCCGCGCCAACACCGGCGTCATGGCCTCCGATTTCTCGCCCGACCCGCAGACCGCCCGCCTCGATCGCCGGGTGACCTGGGGCGTGATCGCCCTCGTGGCCGCGACCGTCCTGATCGGCGCGCTGGCGCCGCGCGTCGGCCACCACGGGGCGCCGGCCAAGGGCCCGGCATCGGACCCGGCGCAGGATCGGAGCTGCACCGAGTGGGGCGACGGCTGCAAGGTCTGCCGCCGCATCGGCGAGGACGTGGCCTGCTCGCTGCCGGGCATCGCCTGCACGCCCGGTCCAGTCGCCTGCCTGCGCTCCGCCGGAGAACCGTGACGGGGCGCGCTCCGCGAGCGACGATGGCCGGCCCGCCTGACACGACGATGCGGGGATCGGGGCCGGTGCTCCGTTTCGCGCCGAGCCCGAACGGCCGCCTGCATCTCGGCCACGCCTATTCCGCGCTCCTGAACGCCCGCATCGCCGAACGATGGGGCGGGCGCCTGCTCCTGCGCATCGAGGACATCGATCTCGGCCGCACCCGGCCCGAATTCGTGGCGGGCATCCGGGCCGACCTCGACTGGCTCGGTCTCCGCTTCGAGGCGCCGGTCCGCCGCCAGTCCGAGCATTTTGCGGACTATGCCGCCGCGCGCGAGGCGCTGGCGCAGGACGGTTTGCTCTACCCCTGCTTCTGCTCGCGCGGGCAGATCGCGGACGAGGTCGCGGCCCGCGCGGCGCGCGGCGCGGCGGTGCCGCGCGATCCCGACGGAGCGCCGCTCTATCCCGGTACCTGCCGCCACCTGTCGGTCGAGGAAGCGAAGGCTCGCCGCGAGCAAGGCGCGCCGCATACCTGGCGCCTCGACATGCCGGCGGCGCTGCGGTCCCTTTCCGAGCCTCCCGTCATCCGCCGCTTCTCCCCTGAGGACGGCGCCCTGGAGACCGTCGCTGCCGATCCCGGCCGCTGGGGCGACGCGGTGATCGTGCGGCGCGACGTGCCGACGAGCTACCATCTCTCGGTGGTCTGCGACGACGCGGTGCAGGGGATCACCCATGTCGTGCGCGGGCAGGATCTGGAGGCGGCCACCGACCTGCACGCCCTGCTTCAGCGGCTCCTGCACCTTCCCGCGCCGGCCTATCACCACCACACGTTGCTTCGGACGGCGGACGGCGAGAAGCTCGCCAAATCGAAGGGCTCCGAGGCGCTGGCCGACCTGCGCGCCCGTGGCGTCAAAGCGGAAGTTGTGCGTGCAGGGCTCGGATTCCGAACCTTCGGTTGATCCTGCGTCTCACCGGGGCTTGTGCCGTGTCGTCCCTTCGGGAATCCGTGACGTGCGGCGAGCGACCGTATGGGGGCCAGGCACGATGCGACCGCTTCGCGCGATCCTGACTTTGTCGGCCTGGGCGCTCGCCGCACCCGCCCTCGCGCAGGAAGCCGATCAGGCCGCTCTGTCGGCGAAGGACAGGGCGACGATCGAGACCTGTCTGGCGGGTCAGCAGACGCTCCACAACCGGCGGGCCTGCATCGGCCGGGTGTCGGGCCCCTGCCGGGATACCCCCGACGGCTCCAGCACGATGGGCATGATGGCCTGTTTCGATCGTGAGAACACGGCCTGGGACACGCTTTTGAACCGCACCTATCGCGAGGCGATGGCGGCCTTCGACGAGGGCGGCAAGGCCTACCTCAAGGGCGTCCAGCAGACATGGCTGAAGTTTCGCGCCCAGGCCTGTGAATGGCCGGGCCGGGTCTATCCGGGCGGCACAATCGGCGGTCCGCTCTCAGGGGAATGCTCGATGGAGCAGACGGCCCTGCGAGCCCTCGATCTGATGGAGATCCGGGACGCGCTCGAGCCGCGGTAAGGGCGGCAGCGCTCGGCTGCCGCAGCCCTCTCAGCGCATCGCGTCACGCTGCGCCATCGCCGTGGCGGTCTTCGATTTCTGCATCGTTGCCTCGGTCTGGTCGCGCTGGCGCTTGAACTCCGCGAGCAGGCGCCCGTCGAGTTCGCGCCCGCGCGGCACGCGGATCTTCATCGGATCGACGAAATGGCCGTTGATGATCACCTCGTAGTGCAGGTGCGCGCCGGTGGAGAGGCCGGTCGAGCCGACATAGCCGATCACCTGCCCCTGCCGGACACGGGTGCCGGCGCTGATCCCGCGGGCGAAGCGGGACATGTGGTTGTAGGTCGTGACGTAGCCGTTGATGTGCTGCACCTCGACCCGGCGGCCGTAGCCCGAATCCCATTCGGCCTTGATGACCGTGCCGTTGCCGGCGGCGACGATCGGCGTGCCGATCGGGTTGGCCCAGTCGACGCCGGTATGCAGCTTGGCATAGCCGAGGATCGGGTGGCGCCGGTAGCCGAAGCCCGAGCGCATGATGCCGTCGGCGATGGGCTTGCGGATCAGGAACTTCTTGAGCGAGCGGCCCTGCTCGTCGAGATAGTCGATCGAGCCGTCGTCGGGGGACTGGAAGCGGTAGACCTTGCGCGACTCGCCCCCGAGATTGAGCGCGGCGTAGAGCAGTTCCGGCCGATCGGAGGCGCCGGGTCCGGCCTCCTCGTCGTAGGTGTAGAACAGGTCGATGCCATCGCCCGACGAGATGCGGCGCTGGAAGTCGATGTCGTAGCTGAAGATCCGGACGATGTCCTCGATCGTTGCCCTCGGCACGTCGTGGCGCGCGCCGGTCTCGTAGAGGCTCTGATAGAGCCTCGGACCGCTGCCCTCGTCCTCCTCATCGTCGTCCGGCGCCTCGGTCTGCGCCTGTTCCCGGGTCCGGCCCCGCGACTCGTCCACGGGTGGGGCGACCGGCACGAAGGCGCCGTGATCGTTGATCGCCGCGATCGCCTGGACGCCGCTCTCGCCGAACAGAACCACCCGCGTCACCTGCCGCCCGTCGCCGGGCTTCGGGCCGGGCGCGACCTGGACGCGGAACTGCTGACCCTCCGACAGGGCCGTGACCTTGGCTCGGCCGCCGAGCGCCGTCACGATGCCGGCGATCGCCGGATCGGACGCGAGCCCCGTCGCCTTGAGCGCGCCGTCGAGGGTCTCGCCGCGCTTGAGCGCGAGGTCGCGTTCCTCGACGAGGGGCGCTTCGCCGGGGCGCAACTCCACCTTGGCGAGTTTCGTCACGTTCTCGGGGACGACGAGCACCTCGATCGACTTGAACGGGCTGTTGTCCTCGCCGAGCTTGCCTTTGCCGTTTCCCTGGGCGCTGCCGTCGCCGAAGCCGGTGAAGGCCGAGCCCTGCTGCAGGGTGCGCGAGAGCAGGATCTGCGGCGCCAGCGGCAGCGCGGTGCGGCGTCCGGCCTCGGCTGCGAGACGGCGCTCCTCCTCGATCTGCGCGGTCACGTCCTCGTCCGAGAGCGCGGGCGCGCCGGGATCGACGGCGATCTCGGCAAGGTCGCGCTTGACCACCGTCACCTCGGCCCCCGGCGCGTCCGCCGCTCCGGGATCGGGGGCGCGCTCCTGCGGCTCGTCGGAGACGAACTTCATCGGATCGAAGCGCGGGATGTCGCTGGCGAACACGCCGGTCGTCATCGAAAGGTTGGACGAGATCCGGACGAAAGGCCGGACCTTGATGATCTCCCGGTCGCCGAGCCGCACCGTCACCGGGGTGCGGAAGCTCTGCTTGGCCGAGGCGATCATGAGGTTGCGCACCAGACGATCGCCCTTTTGTGCGGAGGCGATGCCGGGCTCCTCGACGGCCGGAAGCTGCGTCTGCGGGCGCGGGCCGAGATTGGGGCGGTCCGACACGGCGGCGAGCGACCCCTCGCCCTGGAGCGAGACATGGATCGCCGCGCCCATCAGGAGGACGCCGGTGATGCCGGTCAGCGCGCTCGCGCAGAGCCAGCGCAGATTGACGTCGCGGCGGTCGATCTGGCGGGCATCCGCGCCCAGGAGGTTGAGCGGCGGCTCCACGCCCCGCGGGAATGTCGGCGGGCGCTGCTGCGCCGTCGCGGCCGTTCCCCCGATCTTCAGTCGCTCGCGCGTCACGGACTTCCTCTGCGTCGGCGCTTCGGACCGGATTTCGCCGCTCCGTCCTACCAGACTCGCGCATCGCGAGCGACACGGGACTTCGAAGCACGAAGGGCGGCCAACTGCACCGATGTCCGAGCCCAGCATGTCCAGATTGAGGCGATGCAGGGCCCGCCGCCGGTGCGCCCGCGGCGGGGCTGTCGCACGGCCGTGATCTTGGCATGATCGGATGCGGAACTTTTTTCGCGATGGCCGTTGACGCCGGACCGGCAACCCCATAAATGCTGCCTCACCGACGGGGCGCCGCGGTCCACCACTGGGTGGCCGAGAGCTTCGACGGTCTTCGGGATTGTCGGTGGAGCGGAGCTGATCCGGGTGACTGGATCGGGCGATCGCTGTCCTTCTCGTCTCGGGGTGTTGGTCGTCTCCGGCGCTGTGGCGCTTTCGCGGGGCGGTTGACAGGACGGTTCGCCGGCTCTAGATGCCGCGGACCGCTGGCGGCGGACTTCGATCCGGCCGCGGACTTCATCGCTGAGGGTGGGCTGTGTGGGCCGGGCAACCGGGCTGTCGGCGCGTCTTCGGTGGAGGGTTTGACTCCTCGGGGTCGGCTCGCTGCTCTTTGACAAGTGAATCATCGAGAAAGAGAAACGTGGGCGGCTTGTTCATGTCCTTGCGGGTTCGAGCAATCGAACCGTGAGAGATGAAGCTGACCTTCGTTTCGGAAAGCTCACCGACCTGGAGCGGAAACGCTTGGGGTTGGGTGTGAGCACTCCGTTTATGTTGTGATCAGCTGAGATCAACTCTTCAACTTGAGAGTTTGATCCTGGCTCAGAGCGAACGCTGGCGGCAGGCTTAACACATGCAAGTCGAACGGGCACCTTCGGGTGTCAGTGGCAGACGGGTGAGTAACACGTGGGAACGTGCCCTTCGGTTCGGAATAACTCAGGGAAACTTGAGCTAATACCGGATACGCCCTTATGG
>JACJIB010000006.1 GCA_014138645.1 Methylorubrum thiocyanatum
CGCAGTCCGGCCGAGGGGTTGGCCTGGTAGAAGTTGTAGATGTTGATGTCGAAGGTGAGCCCGCGCGCGGCCATGTCGGTGGCCCAGGGGGCGAGCGGTCCGGTGCGGACGGGATCGGCGGGTTTGGCGGCGATGTTGGGATCGGTGCGCGGCTGCGTCTGATCGTTGAACTGCCCCACCGGCGAGGGCTGCTGCGCCAAAGCGCCCGTCGCCGCAGTGAGACCTGCCGCCAGCAGGGCGCTCGCCGTGCCGATCCTGACGCCGCGGCGGCGGCTCGGCCTTGTCTGTGTCATTCGCTCAAGCATCGTCAGTCCCCAACCCGTCCTCTGCGCCGGCCTGTCCCACACGGTTCATCCCGCTTGTCGTGGCGCGGCCGGCGGCTCCCTCGCGGAGCGGTTTTCAGTCGTTTGCTTCCTCCGGAAGCGTGTCGGCGGGCGCGCCGGGCGCGTCCGCCGCAAGAGGTCGTCAGCTCAGTGGCTGATCATCCAGGGCCGCGCGTTCGGGAAGCTCTTGGCCGCAGCAGGCGCGGCCGCCGTCTTCTTCGGCGAGCAGCAGCCGCAGCCGGCCCCGTGGCCGCCGGAGCGCCGCGGCTCGTGGCGGCTGCGCTCGTTGGTGGCGTGGGCCGCCTTGAGGCCCGCATCCATCCCGGAGATCCGCGGGGCGGTGAGGAAGGCGCGCTGGCATTCGCCGCCGCAATCCGGGCAGTCATGCGGGTCCTTGAACTGCGCCATCGGACGCAGGACCGTGAATGGACCACAGCTCTCGCAGGCGTAATCGTAGACCGGCATGATCAGAGATCCGGCGAGAGCGGCATCTGGATCGAGCCGTCCAGGAACTTCGTCGGCCCGGCCGCGGACGGGTTGATGTCGAAGTCGAAGATCCCGGTCGGAATCCAGAGCGTGGCGCAGGCGTTCGGGATATCGACAACGCCGGAGATGTGGCCCTGGACCGGGGCGGTGCCGAGGATCGAGTAGGCCTGCGCGCCCGAGTAGCCGAACTTCTTGAGGTACTCGATCGCGTTGAGGCAGGCTTGGCGATAGGCCACGGTGACGTCGAGGTAGTGCTGCTTGCCGTACTCGTCGACGGAGACGCCCTCGAAGATCAGGTGATCGTCGTATTTCGGCGTAACGGGCGAGGGCTTGAAGATCGGGTTCTTGATCCCGTACTTGGCCATGCCGTCCTTGATCAGGCTGACCTTGAGGTGGACCCAGCCCGCCATCTCGATGGCGCCGCAGAAGGTGATCTCGCCGTCGCCCTGGCTGAAGTGCAGGTCGCCCATGGAGAGGCCGGCGCCCGGCACGTAGACGGGGAAGTAGATCTTCGAGCCGCGCGACAGATCCTTGATGTCGCAATTGCCGCCGTGCTCGCGGCCCGGCACCGTGCGGGCCCCGGTGGCCGCAGCCGCTTCCTTCGCGTCACCCTTCAGCCGGCCCATATGCGCGGTCGGGCCGAAGGGGAGGGTGGCCAGCGCCGGCACGCGGCTCGGATTGGTGTCGTAGAGCGCCTTCTCGCGGGTGTTCCAGGTCTCCAGCATCTTCGGATCGGGCAGGCAGCCGATCAGGCCGGGATGGATCAGGCCGGGGAAGCGCACGCCGGGCACGTGGCGCGACTTGGTGAACATGCCCTCGAAATCCCAGATCGACTTCTGCGCCTGGGGGAAGTGCTCGTCGAGGAAGCCGCCGCCGTTGTTCTTCGAGAAGAAGCCGTTGAAGCCCCACTGACTCTCGGGCTTGGCGCCGATGTCGAGCAGATCGACCACGAGCAGGTCGCCGGGCTCGGCGCCCTCGACACCGATCGGGCCGGAGAGGAAGTGCACGATCGAGAGGTCGATGTCGCGCACGTCGTCGGCGGAATCGTTGTTCTTGATGAAGCCGCCGGTCCAGTCATAGGTCTCGACGATGAAGTCGTCGCCGGGCTTCACGGTCGCGACCATCGGGATGTCCGGGTGCCAGCGGTTGTGCACCATGTCGTTGTCGTAGGCCGACTGCGTGAGATCGACCTTGATCAGGGTCTCGGGCATTTCCTTCGCAGCTCCTTGTACTGTCCAGAATTCAGGCAGCCGTCCCCGTTGCGTGTCCGGCATGAGTCCGGCCGCCCCCGTGGATCGTTGTTGTCGTTCTTCGTTCATCCGGCGCGGATCGGCGCCGGATCGGTTCGGGCGGGGCGCCGGAGCGCCCCGCCGATGGCTCAGCTCGCGAGCAGCTCCTTCAGCGCCGCATCCAGCACCGCGATGTCGTCGGGCGAGGTGCCGGGGCCGCCGGCGAAGTGGCCCCAATAGGTCTCGACCGTCCGCAGCTCCGCATTCGGCATGTGCTCGACCTCGATCGCGCTGTCTTCCGGCGGGAAATACAGGTCGGTGGAGGCCGGCATCACGACGGCCTTGGCCTTGATCGCGCCGAGCGCCTTCTTGACGTCACCGCCGTAAAGGTCGTTGGCGGAGATGTCGCCGTTCTGCCAGGTCCAGAGCATGGCGAGCAGGTTGTTGGCGTCCTTCTCCAGCAGCCAGCCCTCCCAGAAGCCGACGAGGAAGTCCTCGAGCGAGGCGTAGCCCATCTGCTTCAGGTCGGCCTCGACCCGGTAGAAGGTCTGCGAGAAGCCCCAGCCGGCATAGACCCGGGCGGCGGCGCGCAGGCCCTTCTGCGGCTGCTCGGCGTAGAACCCGTCGGCGAAGGCGGCATCCGCCTGGAGCGCCGCCTTGACGCCTTCCAGGAACACGAAGTTGTGCCGCGAGCACTTGGCCGAGCCCTGGAACGGCAGGATACGCTCGACCATGTCGGGGAAGATCGCGCCCCAGTGGAAGGTCTGCAGTGCGCCCATCGACCAGCCGGTGACGAGCTTGATCCGCTCGATGCCGAACTTTTCCGTGACCAGCCGGTGCTGCTGCACCACGTTGTCGTAGGCCGTCACCTTGGGAAAGCGCGGCCCGTTGAAGGGCGCGGGCGTGTTGCTCGGCGAGGACGACAGCCCGTTGCCGAACATGTTCGGCACGATGATGAAGTACCGGTCCGGATCGAGCGCCTTGCCCGGCCCGATCAGCCACTCGTTCTCGAGATGCGTGCCGGAATACCAGCAGGGATAGACGATGACGTTGTCCCGTGCCGCGTTGAGCGTGCCGTAGGTCTTGTAGGCCAGCCGCGCGCCGCGGATCGTCTGCTTCGACTGCAGGACGACGTCGCCGAGCTCGAAGATCTCGTAATCGGCCATCGCGGAGATCCTCAGACCGAGAGGAAGCGGGCGACCTGCGCCTCGTCGATGTCGGCACGGAGACTCTCGTGGACGATCGAGCCGTTCTCGATCACGAGAACCCGGTCGGCCACGTCCATGGCGAAGCTCAGCACCTGCTCCGAGACGACGATCGACAGACCGCGCTCGTCGCGAATCTTCTTCAGCGTACGCCCCATTTCACGAATAATCGAGGGTTGAATACCCTCGGTCGGCTCATCGAGAAGAAGAACCTTCGGATTGCTGGCGAGCGCCCGGGCGATGGCGAGCTGCTGCTGCTGGCCGCCCGACAGGTTGCCGCCGCGCCGGCCCTTCATCTCCAGCAGCACCGGGAACATCGTGTAGAGGTCCTGCGGCACCTTCCGCGAGCCGGTGACGGTCAGGCCCGTCTCGATGTTCTCCTGCACCGTCATGGTGGAAAAGATCATCCGGCCCTGCGGCACGTAGGCCAGCCCCTTCGCCACGCGGGCATGGCTCTTCAGGGTGGTGACGTCGGTGCCGTCCACGGTGATGGTGCCCGACTTCGTCGGGACGATGCCCATCAGCGTCTTCATGAGCGTCGACTTGCCCATGCCGTTGCGGCCCATCACGGCGACGATCTCGCCGGGCGCCACGTTGATGTCGATGCCGTGCAGAACCTCGCTCTGGCCGTAGGCGGCGTGGAGATCGGAGATCGCCAGCATCGGCCGCGCGCCGGTCATGACCGGCGGCACGATGGAAGAGGAGGCGGTGGCGGTCTGGAGCATGATCGGTACGCCTTCAATGGCCCAGATAGACTTCGATGACCTTCGGATCGTTCTTGACCCGCTCCATCGACCCTTCCGACAGAACCTTGCCCTGGTGGAGCACGGTGACGCGGTGGGCGATGTCCTCGACGAACTTCATGTCGTGCTCGATCACGAGCACCGAGCGGCCCTTGATGATCTGGTTGAGGAGTTCGGCGGTCTTGATGCGCTCGCCGACGCTCATGCCGGCCACCGGCTCGTCGAGCATCAGCAGTTCCGGGTCCTGGATCAGCAGCATGCCGATCTCCAGCCATTGCTTCTGGCCGTGGCTCAGGAACTCGGCCCGCTCGTCGAGCTGGTCCTTGAGGAAGATCGTCTGCGCGATCTCGTGGATGCGGTCGCGCACTTCGGCGTCGCGCTTGAAGGTCAGCGCCCCGAACACCGAGCGTCCGCGAGGGAACGAGATCTCGAGATTCTCGAACACCGTCAGGTCGTCGTAGATCGAGGGCGTCTGGAACTTGCGGCCGACGCCGGCCTGGACGATCGCGCTCTCGGAGAGCTTGGTCAGTTCCTGGCCCTTGTACTTGATCGAGCCGGAGCTGGCCCGGGTGCGCCCGCAGATCAGGTCGAGCACGGTGGTCTTGCCCGCACCGTTGGGGCCGATGATGACCCGGATCTCGTCCGGATCGACGTAGAACGAGACGTCGTTGACCGCCTTGAACCCGTCGAAGGAGACGGTCAGGGCCTCGACCGCCAGCAGGAAGTTCTTCTCGTCCGCCGGGGTGCCGATGGGAGCCGAAGAGGGGAGGATGGCCGCGTTCATGGGTGTGTCCTCACTCGGCCGGGGTGCCGTGGGGCAGGGCGGGGCTGGCGGCGGGAGCCAGGCCCTTGGCCTTGCGGAACAGGCGGGGTTCGATGTGCTCGCGCCAGATGCCGGCGAGACCGTTGGGGAAGATCAGCACAACGGCGATGAACAGGGCGCCGAGACCGAACAGCCACATGTCGGGGAAGCTCTCGGAGAAGCTCGTCTTGGCCCAGTTGACCAGCAGCGTTCCCCAGACTGCGCCGAAGAGCGAGAGGCGCCCGCCGACGGCGGTGTAGATCACCATCTCGACCGAGGGGACGATGCCGACGAAGGAGGGCGACATGAACCCGACCTGCAGGGTGAACATCGCGCCGCCGATCGCCGCGAAGGCCGCCGCGAGGCAGAAGGCGAAGACCTTGAAGCCCGCCACCGAGTAGCCCGAGAACCGGACACGGTCCTCCTTCTCGCGCATGGCGACGAGGATGCGCCCGAGCTTCGACTTCTTCACGTACTGCGCCATCAGGATGCAGCCGATGAGGAGCCCGCCATTGACGAAGTAGAGGATGAACTTCGCGCTATCCTGGCGGATGTCCCAGCCGTGGAGGGTGCGCAGATCGGTGATGCCGTTGATGCCGCCGGTGTAGCCCTGCTGGCCGACGATCAGGATGGTCAGGATCGCCGCGATCGCCTGGGTGATGATGGCGAAGTAGGTGCCGCCCACGCGCCGCTTGAACATCGCCACCGAGATGATGAACGCGAAGGCGACCGGCACCGCGACGACGAGGAGAAGCGTCAGCGGCAGGGAGTGGAAGGGTTGCCAGAACCAGGGAAGCGCGGTGATCTGGTTCCAGTCCATGAAGTCGGGAATGCCCGGCGTCGACTGGATCTTCGTATTCTCGACGCTCGAAGCCTCGAGCTTCAGGTACATCGCCATGCAGTAGCCGCCGAGACCGAAGAACACGCCCTGGCCCAGCGAGAGGATGCCGGCATAGCCCCAGCAGATGACGAGGCCGAGCGCGACGAAGGCGTAGGTGAGGTACTTGCCGACGAGGTTGAGGCGGAAGCCGTCGAGCATTAGCGGCAGGACCACCAGGATCACGCCGGCCAGCAGCAGCAGGCTCACCCACTCGATCGGCTTCATGAAGGGGTTGTCGTTGACGGTGACCGCCTTCGACAGGGACTGCATCGGACTTGTCTTCGGGTTCGTCATCGGGGCGCGCTCCTCAGCGACGGACCTTGAGGGTGAACAGGCCCTGCGGCCGCAGCATCAGGATCGCCACCACTGCGAGGAGGGTGAGCACCTTGGCCATCGAGCCGGAGAGGAAGAATTCGAGGGTCGACTGGGTCTGCGAGATCGAGAAGGCCGAGGCGATGGTGCCGAGCAGGCTGGCCGCGCCGCCGAAGACCACGATCAGGAAGGTATCGACGATGTAGAGCTGGCCGGAGGTCGGGCCGGTCGAACCGATCATCGTGAAGGCCGAGCCGGCGATGCCGGCAATGCCGCAGCCGAGGCCGAAGGTGGTGCGATCGACCTTCTCGGTGTCGATGCCGACGGCGCCCGCCATCGAACGGTTGCTCATCACCGCGCGGATCTGCGCGCCGAAGCGGGAGCGATAGATCAGCACCGCGACGCCGAGGGTGATGACGGTGGTGACCGCGATCACGAACAGGCCGTTGATCTGCACCTCGATCGAGTCGGTAACGGGGATCGAGCCCATCATCCATGAGGGCAGTTCCACGCCGACCTCGCGCGGGCCGAAGATCGTGCGGTAGGCCTGCTGCAGGATCAGCGAGAGACCCCAGGTCGCCAGCAGCGTGTCAAGCGGGCGCTTGTAGAGGTGGCGGATCAGGGCCCATTCCACCAGCATCCCCATCGCCCCCGATGCCAGGAAGGCGAGTGCCATGGCGACGAAGAAGTAGCCGCCGAACAGCGAGGGCAGGTAGGTCTGGAAGAAGGTCGAGCAGAGATAGGTGACGTAGGCGCCCAGGATCATGAACTCGCCGTGGGCCATGTTGATGACGCCCATCTGGCCGAAGATGATCGCCAGGCCCAAAGCCATCAGAACGTAGACGGAAAACAGGATCAGACCTGCGAAGCCCTGCATCACGAAGATCGAGCTGAGGTCTGCAAGCGAGTAGTCGCCGAACATGATCGGTGTCCCCGGCGGATTTTTCTGGGAGGGCGCAGCAAGTGTCGGGCCACGCCCGTCATTTCGCGGGCGTCCCCTCCCGCGGGGGAGGGGACCGGAGGGTCGCGACTACTGGTAGCCCTTCGGGAAGGGGTTCGGCTCGATCAGCTCGGGGCTCTCGTAGACCACCTCGAACTGGCCGTTCGGCAGGGCCTTGGCGACGCGGGTCTTCGACCAGAGGTGATGATTCGGGTGAATCTTCACGTAGCCTTCCGGCGCCTCCTTGAACTCGATGCCGGGGGAGGCCTCGACCACCTTGTCGACATCGAAGGAGCCGGCCTTCTCGACCGCCATCTTCCACAGGAACGGGCCGAGATAGGCGGCCTGGGTCACGTCGCCGATGACGGTCTTGTCGCCCCACATCTTCTTGAAGGCGGCCACGAACTTCTCGTTGTTCGGGTTCTTCAGCGACTGGAAGTACTTCATGCAGGAATAGGCGCCGGCGATGTTGTCGCCGCCGATGCCGTCGATCTCGTCCTCGGTGACCGAGATCGTCAGCAGGGTCTGCTTCGAGAGGTCGATGCCGGCTGCCTTGAGCTGCTTGTAGAAGGCGACGTTGGAGCCGCCGACGACGTCGGCGAAGATCACGTCGGGCTTCTTGAGCTTGATCTTGTTGATGACCGAGTTGAACTGCGTGTGGCCGAGCGGGAAGTATTCCTCGCCGGCGACGGTGCCCTTGAGCACGTTCTCGATGTGCTTGCGGGCGATCTTGTTCGAGGTGCGCGGCCAGATGTAGTCCGAGCCGACCATGAAGAACGACTTCGCGCCCTTCTCCTTCGCCACCCAGTCGAGGGAAGCGAGGATCTGCTGCGTCGCCTCCTGGCCGGTGTAGATCACGTTCTTGGACTGCTCCAGGCCCTCGTAGAAGGTCGGGTAGTAGAGCAGGCCGTTATACTGCTCGAAGACCGGCAGCGCGGCTTTCCGCGAGGCGGAGGTCCAGCAGCCCATCACCGCGGCGCAATGGTCGTTGACGAGGAGCTTCTTGGCCTTCTCGGCGAAGGTCGGCCAGTCGGAGGCGCCGTCCTCCTGGATGATCTTGATCTTGCGGCCGAGCACGCCGCCCATCTCGTTGATCTGGGCGATGGCGAGCTTCTCCGCCTGGATCGAGCCGGTCTCGGAGATCGCCATCGTGCCGGTGGCCGAGTGCAGGATGCCGACCGTGACCTCGGTATCGGTCACGGCGAGCCCGGTCGTGTTGACGGCCGAGGTCGGCGCGGCGGCGAACGCCCCCCGCGGCATCATCGCCAGGGCGGGCAGGCCCGCGAGGCCCATCAGAAGCTTGCGCCGCAGGGCCGAGTCCAGACCCTTTTCGCGATCCTTGCCCTTATCGTCCGCCATCGTGCCTCTACCCCTGATCTCGCGTCGGCGCGGCTCTGCCGGTCGGCGGCCCTGCTCGAACGGGGTGAAGGCTAGGCTTGATTGTGCGATGCACCCTATACGCTGTTTTGCGTATGTCCGCCGGGCATCCCGGGCCGTAGCCTGCCACTCTCGATTCCGTGAGCGCGAGGCGTTAGGGAAGTCTCCTGCGGCGCGGTCCGGACACCGTACGGTGTCGGCACCGTGACGGACACGCGGCCGGCCCATTGGCGGGCGGGCGGCGAACCGCCCATTGTGAGGACGGCCCCCTGAGCGCCCGGTCCATCATCCCGATCCGTCGCGACTACAACCGCTTCGTGGCGGACGAGACGCTGGAAGACTACGCCCTGCGCTTCACCGCCAAGTCGGCGCGGCGCTGGTCGCCCTTCCGCATCGCGCAGACGGCGCTCGGCTCGCTCTCGTTCCTGGCGCTGGAGGCGATCGGCGGCACCCTGGTGCTCGCCACCGGCTTCACCAACACCTTCGCGGCGGTGCTCGTCGTCGGGCTCATCATCTTCGCCACGGCGACCCCGATCACGATCTACGCCGCCCGCTACGGGGTCGATATCGACCTCCTCACCCGCGGGGCGGGCTTCGGCTATCTCGGCTCGACCATCACCTCGCTGATCTATGCCGGCTTCACCTTCCTGTTCTTCGCCATCGAAGCGGCGATCATGGCCCTGGCGCTGCAGCTCTGCTTCGGCCTGCCGCTGTGGATCGGCTACATCGTCAGCGCGGGGGCGGTGATCCCGCTGGTGGTCTACGGCATCCGCCTGATCAGCCGCTTCCAGCTCTGGACGCAGCCGCTCTGGATCGGCCTCAACCTGCTGCCGCTCGTCTGCATCTGGTTCTCGGGGCCGGTGCCGTTCGAGGCCTTCACCGGCTATCCCGGCCTGGAGGCGGCCGGCGCGGGCTTCGACCTGCGCCTGTTCGGGCTCGCCTCCGGCATCCTTCTGGCGCTGCTGGCCCAGGTCGGCGAGCAGGTCGACTTCCTGCGGTTCATGCCGCCGCCCCAACATTCCCCTCAAGGCAAGGGCGATTGGCGCTGGTGGACCGGGGTGCTCTCGGCCGGCGCCGGCTGGATCGTGCCGGGGATGCTGAAGATCCTGCTCGGCGCCTTCCTCACGGTGCTGGCACTCGGCCACGGCGTCTCGCCGGAGCACGCCGCCGAGCCGACGCAGATGTACGCCGTCGCCTTCAGCTACGTCTCGGGCTCGCCCGGCCTCGCCGTGGCGCTCACCGGCCTGTTCGTGGTGATCTCCCAGCTCAAGATCAACGTGACCAACGCCTATGCCGGCTCGATCGCGTGGTCGAACTTCTTCTCGCGCCTCACCCACAGCCATCCGGGGCGGGTGGTCTGGCTCGTGTTCAACGTCGCCATCGCGCTCCTGCTGATGGAGCTCGGCATCGACAAGACCATCGAGAGCACCCTGCCGCTCTATGCCTGCGTGGTCTCGGCCTGGGTCGGCGCGCTCGCCGCCGACCTCGCGGTCAACAAGCCGCTCGGCCTGTCGCCGCCGGGCATCGAGTTCAAGCGCGCGCATCTCTACGCCATCAACCCGGTGGGCACGGGGGCGATGGTGCTCTCGCTCCTCGCCGGCGGCCTGATCCATGTCGGCCTGTGCGGCGATGCGCTCCAGCCCTTCGCGCCGATCCTGGCGCTCGCCACCGCCTTCGCCGCGGCGCCTGCCATCGCCTTCGCGACCGGCGGCAAGCGCTACCTCGCCCGCACGCCGCAGACCGCCTGGGACCGGCCGGAGATCTCCTGCCGCGTCTGCGAGCACCCGTTCGAGGCCGAGGACATGGCGCAGTGCCCGGCCTATTCCGGGCCGATCTGCTCGCTCTGCTGCTCCCTCGACGCCCGCTGCGGCGACCTGTGCAAGCCGCATGGACGGCTCGAAGCCCAAGCCGGCGAGACGCTCGCCCGCGTCCTGCCCGCCCGCATCGCCGCCTGGATCGGCGCGCCGCTGGGCCGCTACCTCGCGCTGATGCTGACCCTGATCACGGTGATCGGGCTGATCTTCGTCATCGTCCATGCCGGCGCCGCCGCCGCGCATCCCGAGCACGGCGAGACCCTGCGCGCGGCGCTCACCAGCCTGTTCTTCATCCTGATCGTCATCCTCGGCGTGGTCGCGTGGCTGTTCGTGCTGGCGCAGGAGAGCCGCCGCGTGGCGCAGGAGGAGACCGCCCGCCAGACCGCCCTCTACGAGGCGGAGATCGCCGCCCACAAGGTCACCGACGCCAAGCTGCAGCAGGCCAAGGAGACGGCGGAGGCCGCCAACCTCGCGAAAAGCCGCTACGTCGTCGGCATCAGCCACGAACTGCGCACGCCGCTCAACGCCGTGCTCGGCTACGCGCAGTTGCTGGAGGGCGATCCCAGCATTCCGGAACCGCGCCGCAACGGCATCCGGGTGATCCGCCGCAGCGCCCAGCACCTCTCCGGCCTGATCGACGGGCTGCTCGACATCTCGCGCATGGAGGCAGGCCGCCTCCAGACCCACCGCAACGAGATCCGGCTCGCCGACTTCCTGGCCCAGATCGTCGACATGGTCCGCCTCCAGGCGGAGGGCGCGGGTCTGACCTTCCGCTTCACCCGGCCCGAGATCCTGCCGGCCGTGGTGGCGACCGACGAGAAGCGGCTGCGCCAGATCCTGCTCAACCTTCTCTCCAACGCGATCAAGTTCACGGCCGAGGGCGAGGTCGCCCTGGAGATGACCTATCGCGGGCAGGTCGCGGTTTTCACGATCCGCGACACGGGCCTCGGCATCCCGGAGGCCGATCTCGGCCGGATCTTCGAGCCGTTCGAGCGCGGCTCGATGCCCGCCGCCCGCGCGGCGCCGGGGACCGGGCTCGGGCTCACCATCGCGGGTCTGCTGGCGCAGGTGATGGGCGGCGAGATCACCGTCGAGAGCCGGGTCGGGCAGGGGACCAGCTTCCGGGTGCGGCTGATGCTGGCCTCGGTGAACCGCCCGGCGCCCGCCGCGATGCCGGCCCCGGCGGCGGCGCGCCCCGCCCTGGCGGAGCCCGGCCGCCTCGTCCTCGTCGCCGACGACGATGCGGCTCACCGCGCGCTGATGCGCGAGATTCTGGAGCCCCTCGGCTTCACCGTCGCCGAGGCGCCGGATGGCCCGGCCTGTCTCACCCTGGCGCGGGCGCGCGAGCCGGCCCTGATCCTGCTCGACATCGCCATGCCGGGCATGACCGGCTGGGAGGTGGCAAGGACGTTGCGTGAGACCGGCTTCACCGCTCGCATCGCGATGATGTCGGCCAATGTCCACGAAATCAGCCCGACCCGCGGCGCCGATGCGCCGCACGACGACATCATCGCCAAACCGTTCGACATGCAGGATTTCCTGGAGAGGATCACGGGGCTGCTCGGCACAGCCCGCCCGCTGCCCGCATCGCCCGCGGCGCTGCGCCCGATCCTGCGGCCCGAGCACCGGACGGAGCCTGCGAACGGGGCGGCCGGGGGTGGGGAGACGGTGCCGGCCGAGCATATCGCCGCATTGCTGCGTCTCGGCCGCATCGGCCATGTCCGCGGCATCGAGGCGAAGCTGAACGAGTTGGAGAGCGACGCCGCCGTGCCGCCGGCCTTCGTCGCCCGGATGCGCGGCCTCGTGACGGCCTACGACATGCGCCGCTACGTCGGCGTGCTGGAGGGGCTTGCCCGCGATGCCTGAGGCGCAGCGCGACATCGTCCTCGTCGTCGATGATTCCCCCGATACCCTGAGCTTCCTCACCGAGGCGATCGAGCGCTCCGGGGCCACGGTGCTGGTGGCGGTGGGCGGCGACCTCGCCCTCGACCTCGTCGAGGAGATCACCCCCGACATCATCCTGCTCGACGCGGTGATGCCGGGCATGGACGGGTTCGAGACCTGCCGCCGCCTCAAGGCCAAGGGCCGGCTCGCCCACGTGCCCGTCATCTTCATGACCGGGCTGTCCGAGACCGAGCACATCGTGAAGGGGCTGGAGGCGGGCGGGATCGACTACGTCACCAAGCCGATCGCCCCCGACGAGATCCTGGCCCGCATCCGCGTCCATCTGGCCAATGCCCGCTCCGCGCAGAGCGCGCGGGCCGCCCTCGACACCGCCGGGCGCACCCTGTTCGCGGTCGATGCCGCCGGTTCGGTCCTGTGGTGCACGCCGCAGGCCGCACAGGTGCTCGCCGCGCTCGGCAGTTCAGAGCCGCTCGCCTTGCCGCCGAGCGGGCGCGAGTGGCTGCAACGCTGCCTGAGCGGCCATGGCACGGCCCCCCTGGCGCTCACCGACGGGCAAGGCCGCGCCCATTCGCTCAGCTTCATCGGGCGCACCGGCCCCGAGATCCTTCTGCGCCTCTCCGGCGATCCCACCGCCGCCGGCCTGGAGCGGCTGCGCGAGCGCCTGCCGATCACCGGCCGCGAGGCGGAAGTGCTGCTCTGGCTTTCCCGCGGCAAATCGAGCCGCGACATCGGCGAGATCCTGGGCTTGAGCCCCCGCACGGTGACGAAGCACCTGGAGGGCATCTACGCCAAGCTCGGCGTCGAGAACCGCACCGCGGCCTCGGCGGTGGCGGCGCGGCACCTGCGCGATCTGGACTGAACGGCTCTTTCAGCGGCAAGCGAACGACCGCCTCCGCTCAGCGCCGCCTGCGCCCCACAAAACCCGGTCGACCTGCCCCGGTCGATCGATTTCCCGGTGGCCCGGCGAGACCCGGAGACGGATGCGCGAGAGGTGCGGCCGACAAAACAGCCGCCTGTGCGATCCGCGAGCGCAGTCCGTGACTTGAGGCGGAAGGCGCAGGGGTGTACGGCGCAGGCGTCATGCCTTCGCCGCATTCCACGGGGAAGCAGGCCGCCGTCTCGTTCGGGCAGGAATCGTTCTGCAATCGTGCTGCGCCCGAGGCCGCGCACGGCGATCCGGTGCACCGCGCCAGGAGGGCCGCGCCTCGGACCGACCGGCCGGGCCTGCCATCCCGCGGGGCTACGGCGGCCCGAGTGAGCACCGCGTCACGTTTTTACGCGCCATCCGTTGAAGGGGTCATAACGCCGATGTTCCTTGCCAAGTCTTCCATGGCCAAGCCTTCCGCGCGCGCGCTGCGCGTGGCCGCGATCCTCGCCATGGCGGGCCTGGGTGCCGGCCTGGGCGGAACCGCGCTCGCTCAGAAGAAGCCGGCCGCCCCGGCGCCGACCCCCGCGCCCGCGCAGGCCCAGCCGGCCGCGCCCGCCCAGCAGCAGGCTCAGGCCAACGGCCCGCAGCTCATCAACGTGAAGTCCGAGCCGAGCCAGGCCGACTGGACCAAGGTCTGCGGCAAGGATCAGGGCTCGGGCACCGACGTCTGCTACACCACCCGCGACTTCGTCTCGGATTCCGGCCAGCCGGTGCTCGCGGTCGCGCTCTACGACATGAAGAACGCTTCCACGAAGCAGGAGGTGAAGGTCGTCCGCTTCCTGCTGCCGCTCGGCCTGATGCTGGCCCCCGGCATGCGCTTCGACGTCGACGGCAAGGAAGTGACCGGCGGCAAGTTCGCCGTCTGCTTCCCCAACGGCTGCTTCGCCGAGGCCGGCGGCGTCTCGAACGAGCTGCTGAACGGCTTCAAGAAGGGCACCACGCTCAACGTCCGGGTTCAGAACCAGACCCAGCGCGAGGTGGTGTTCGCGGTGCCGCTCGCCGGCTTCGGCAAGGCCTTCGACGGCCCGGCCATCGACCCGAAGGTGCTCGAGGAGCAGCAGAAGAAGCTTCAGGCCGAGATGGAGAAGCGCAGCGAGGAAATGCGCAAGAAGCTGGAGCAGCAGGGCTCGGCCGGTGCCGCTCCCGCCCCGGCTGCTCCGGCCGCCAGCGCCGCGCCGAAGTAAGCCGCCCGCGCAAACGATCTTTGAGAGGAAAGCCCCGCCGTGCTCGCCACGGCGGGGCTTTCCTTTGGGCCACGGCGCAGAGGGCGCGGACGCTGCGTGCAACCATGTCCGGGGCACGGCGTTCAGCATGTCCCAGATCAGTGGGACGGCAACAGTCAATCGCCAAGTTGTCGTTAACGATGTTTCGCCGACCCGCCTTCGGGATAGCGGTAGCAATGGTGACGAAACGCACCGCGCAATCCCGCTGCACAAGGTTAGGGGTTATTTAACGGATCGAGGCGGCCGCGAAGGAGCCGCAACGGAGTTCAGGCGATGAGCCAGCGCATCGAAGACATCAAGTTCATGGCGACGATGACCTTCGTCACCCTGTTCGGCACCTGCCTCACGGCGCTGGTGGGCTGAAGCCCCCGGCCTGTTCGAGGCCCCATCCGATCCGGATGCTCCCCTTATGGCCCGGATCCGTTAAGAAGCCGCTTCTATCTCTCCCCTCCGCGGGGATGTCGCCGGGATCGGGCCCGGCCGGAAGCGTGAACCTTGCGACACATCCACGTCATCGGCATCGGAACGGGCAACCCTGAGCACCTGACCGTTCAGGGCATCCGGGCGCTCGAGGCGACCGACGCGGTCTTCGCCCTCGACAAGGGGGAGGCCAAGGCCGGCCTGCTCGGCCTGCGCCGGCAGATCTGCGACCGCTACATCGAGGGGCGGCCCTACCGCTTCATTGAGGCCGCCGACCCCGAGCGCGACCGCCGGCCAGCGGATTACGGCGTGGCGGTGGACGATTGGCACGCCGCCCGCGCGGCCCTCTACGAGGGCCTGATCGCCGAGCATCTGCGCGAGGACGAGCGCGGCGCCTTCCTCGTCTGGGGCGATCCATCGCTCTACGACAGCACCCTGCGCATCCTCGACCGGGTGCTCGCCCGCGGCCGCATCAGCTTCACCCACGACGTCATTCCCGGCATCACCTCGGTGCAGGCGCTCGCCGCCGCCCACCGCATTCCGCTGCACGCGATCGGCGAGCCGGTGCGGATCACCACCGGGCGAAGGCTGCGCGACGGGCTGGGCGAGGAGCCGGGCGCCACGGTGGTGATGCTCGACGGCGATCCGCGCTTCGAGGGGCTCGACCCGGCACTGACGATCTACTGGGGTGCCTATCTCGGCACGCCGGACGAATGTCTCGTCGCCGGCCGGCTCGGCGACGTGGCCGAGGAGATCCGCCGTGTGCGTGCGGAGGCGCGCGCGCGCCACGGCTGGATCATGGACATCTATCTGCTGCTCAGGCCGGCCGCCTGAGGCCGCGCCCGCCGGTCTTCGCACTGCGGCATAATGTCGAGGTAGGGAAGCCTCCCGCCACGATAGGCGCCGCCTGAGGCCGATTCTTCCGCGGCTCCCGGCTGCGGCGACAAGAGCCGTCTCCGGCCGTTTTTTCGCCCTGGCAGAGGCCTTGCTTCGCCGCCCTCGCGATGGACATTTCCGGGTCGAACGAACACCCGAACCATCCTGTGGGGGCGAGATATGGCGGCTGGCTCGCGGCGGGCCGTGCGCGGTGTTGCCTGCGCGTCGATCGGACTGGCCGTCGCGCTGACGGCGGGGATCCTGTTCGCCGGGCCAGACCGGCCGGCGAGCCCGCGCGGGGCGATCGATCCGGTCGGCAGCGGCCTCTCGACCCACAGCGCCCCCCTCGCGGCGGCCCCGGAGGCCCCCCCGACCCGGATCGTCCTCGGCCCCGGGGGGCGCGATCTGCGCCTGTCCGGCGAACTGACCGAGGGCGCCGCCGAGCGGCTCGCACGGCTGCTCGCGGCCCATCGCGGGGTCGAGCGCATCCATCTCACCAGCGAGGGGGGCCTGGTCGACGAGGGCGCAGCCATCGGCGCGCTGATCGCGGCGCACGGCCTCGTCACCTACGTGCCGGATTACTGCGTCTCCGCCTGCACCTTGGCGTTCGTGCGCGGGCGCGAGCGCTGGGTTCTGGCGGAGGCGCGGCTCGGCTTCCACGCCCCCTACGAGACCGATCCGTCGGGCGCCGAGATCGCGGTCGACAGTGCGCCCGAGCGGGCCGCCTACCTCGCCGCGGGCGTGAGCGCCGATTTCGTCGAGGCCGCCCTCGCGATCCGGCCGGACGATCTGATGATCCCCGAGGCCGAGACCCTGGTGAGGGCCGGCGTCGCCACCGGCATCGTCGAGGCCGACCGCTTCCCCGATTCCACCCTCGACGACGGCGCCGACGCGGAGCGGGCCCGTGCGGTGATCCTGCACGACGTGCCGCTGCTCGATGCGGTGGAGGCGGGCGTGCCGGGCACGGTCGCGCCGATCGCCGCGTGGTATCTCGACGGCTACCGCCGGGGCCGCCCGGAGGGGGACGCCTTCGCCGGCATCCGCGGGATGGCCGCTCATGCGGTTGCACGGAGCCTCGCGCAGGCCGATCCCGGCGTGCTGGTCGATCTCGGCCGGATGATCCTGCGGGCGATGCAGCGCCCGAGTCCGGACCGGCTGCAGGTCTGCGCGGCGGCGAGGGCGGGGGCAGGCGCCGTACTGACGCGGCCACGGCTCGACGCAGCGCAGCGGGCGCAGGGCCGCACTCTCCTGGCGCGAGCCCTCGGATTGAGGAGTACGGAGGCACCGCCCGCGCCGCAAGGTGTCGGGGATGGGGACCCGGATCGGCCCGATCTTACAACGGCCGCGGCGTCACCCCCCTTCCGCGGGCGCGGCTGCTCGGCCCTGCGCAAAGCTTTCACGGCCGCTCTGGCCCGCCCCGCAGCCGAGGCGGCGCAGGCCCTGCGCCCGCTGCTCTTCCCGGCCGCGCCGGCACAGGTACGTCCGGCGCTCGAAGCTTCCGCGCAGCCGCGATAAGCCGGCGCCCCTCAATGCACCTGCCGCCCGCCGCCGCGCAGATGGCGGGCGAGTTCGTGGCCGACCTCGACGGCCACCTCATCGACGAGGCGGGCCAGTGGCGGGTTGCGCAGGCCGGCCACCAGCCCCTTCATCGCGGCGGCATGGTCGGCGAGGCGGTTGACCTGCCGCTGCGCCTGCTGCGCGTCCGAGCCGACGGGGCGGCGTCCCTCCGTCAGGTCGAAGGCGAGGCCCTGCGTCGTGACCGCACCGGTGGCGGGATCGCGGCCGCAGCGCCCCATCAGGCGCAGCCAGCGGGCGCCGTCCGGGCCGGGCCGTGTGCGGAACTCGGCCTCGAACGGGCGGCCGTCCTCCCCGGCCGCCCGCAGCACGCCAGCGACCCGGACGGCGTCCTCGGCCTCCACCGCCGCCAGCGCCAGCGTCAGGGAGGTGCCGGTGGCCGCCTCAGACGGCACGGCAAGCAATCGGGCGAGGACCGGCGACAGGGCGATCCGGTCGGACGCCGGATCGTGGGCCCAGGCACCGAGGCAGGCCGATCCGGCAAGGGCGGAAGAAAGGTCAGGTTGGAAAGCCGTCATCTCGGGTACCGGCAGGCTTTCTCCGGACGCACGAATCCGCGGCCCGGGGCGCGCTCACGAAGCTCGGGCTCACCGAACGGCACCGCTCCGGTCGCCGCGCCGGAGACGCATCGCGCAATTTGAGGTAAATTCGCTTCGCTGAATCAGCTTGAGGTTAGATTAACAGAGGTTGGTCCGGTGCGTAAAGCGCTCAGGTAGCGGGCGAACTCAATTCCAACCTCAGGTCACATCAGCGACCGGTAGGGACGGCGCCCTTAACGGCCGGTTAACCATGTTGCGCGAAATCCGGGATCTGGGCATCCCGGCATCACAGGACCGGACCGCCCGATAAAACCGAAAACGGTGGGGGTGGCCGGCATGAAAGCGATCACGTTCGTCACGCAGAAGGGAGGCAGCGGCAAGAGCACCCTGTGCATCTCGCTCGCGGTGGCCGCGCAGGAGGCCGGGCATACGGTCTGCATCCTTGAAATGGATCGGCAGGCCACGATCACCGACTGGCTCGATCACCGCGTGGCCGAAAGCCCCGAAGTGGCGCAGATCGACGCCACGCAGATCGACCTCGTGATGGAGCGGCTGGCCGAGTCCTCCTACGACTACGTGTTCATCGACACGCCGGGCATCGATTCCAACGGCACCCTTTCGGCGATCCGCGCGGCGGACCTGTGCATCATCCCCTGCCGGCCGACGCCCGCCGACCTGCGCGCCTTCAAGCCGACGCTCGCCGCCATCTATCGCCTCGAGAAGAAGTTCGCCTTCGTCCTCAACCAGACCCCGCCGCGCTCCTACCGCATCCGTGACGCCGCCGACGGACTCGCCGTGCTCGGCATCCTGCCGGACGTCAACATCGTGGCGCGCAACGACCATCAGGACGCCATCGGCGTCGGCCAGGGCGTCACCGAGTTCAATCCGAAGGGTCAGGCCGCGGGCGAAGTGCGCCGGCTGTGGAGCTGGATCGAGCGCCGGATGCAGGCGACGGGACAGCGCATCCGCAAGGGAGCGGCCGCGGAGACGGCCAAGGACACGAGGAAGCATGTCAAGGCCGCCTAAACTCGACCTCGCCTCGATCGTCGCCTCCGCCGGTCCGGCCGGCGGGGCGCGCAAGGGCGGCGCCCGTTCGGCCGCGCGGGCCAACCCGCCCACGGGCGCGGAGATTGTCCGGCTCGACGTTTCGGCGCCGGCTCCCCGGGCCGCGACCCTGAAGGAGCGGGCCAAGCAGATGTCGGTCTATCTGGAGCCGCCGGTCTACGACCAACTCCGGGATCTCGCCTATGCCGAGCGCACCAAGATGCACGCCCTCATGCTCGAGGCGCTCGACCTGCTGTTCAAGCAGCGCGGCGCCCGCTCCATCGAGCAGGTGCTGGGCGAGAACGCGCGCTGACCGGACCGGCAGGCGTCCCGCGGGTGTGGCCGGCCGGATTGCCGATCCCGTCCGCCGGGCGCCTCCGGGCCCTCCCCACGGATGCGGGCGCGACGTTTCGGACCGTTTCGTCCGCCGCATCAGGGACCTGCGCGCCGTTGCTCGTGCGATCGGTCCGCTTTCCTGCGCCGCCGGGGCCGCTGTTCAGCCTTCCTTTACCGCGTCCGGACGATCCTCTGGGGACGGCCGGATGTGTTCGGCCGTGAGCGTAGCGTGATCCCTGAGGCCCAGCTTTCCGCGGCCCTGAGGGAGCCTGTGGCGTAGGCGGGGAGCGGGCGGGCGACATGACCCATGTCATGCCACGGGATTTGGCGCGGGGCGGGAAGACCCCGGAGGATCCGGCGCGCGTCGCGGCGCCGGTCCTGCGGCCGGCCCTGCAGCTCCTGGCGGTCTGCGCGGTGGCGCTGACCACCGCCAACTGTGCCAACAACCCGGCCAAGTTCGCGGGCGGCGCGTCCTCCGGCAACGAGGTCGATCCGAAATACGGCGTGAAGGCGAGCCGCCGCCTCTACAACGAGGGCGACGTGATCCCGAAGGGCGGCGGCCGGCGCTTCTCGGGCAAGCCCTACGTGGTGGCGGGCAAGACCTACGTGCCCCGCGAGGATGCCCGCGGCTACGTGCGCGAGGGCCTCGCCTCCTGGTACGGTAGCGCCTTCCACGGCCGCGTCACGGCTAACGGCGAGATCTTCGACCGCCATTCCATCGCCGCGGCCCATCCCACCCTGCCGCTGCCGAGCTATGTCCGGGTGACCAACCTCGACAACGGCCACTCGATGATCCTGCGGGTCAACGACCGCGGGCCCTACCATGCCGGACGCCTCATGGACGTGTCCGAGGAGGCGGCCCGCGCCCTCGAGTTCCACCGCAAGGGTACGGCGCGGGTGCGGGTCGAGTATGCCGGCAAGGCCTCGATCGCCGGCAGCGACGACCGCAAGCTGCTCGCGACCCTGCGCACCGACGGCAGCCCCGCCGTGATCGGGCGGGCGCCGGTCATGATGGCCGATCTCGGCCCCTCCGAACCCGATCCCGCCCCGGAGCGTCTCGAACGCGCCTCCCGCGCGCTCGCCTTCCGCCCGGCGGGTGAGCGCGACGACGACGCGCCGGAGACCGCGCCCGCCGCGCGTCCGGCCCGGCCGGCTCCGGTCGTGCTGGCGAGCGCCGCCGTCGCAGTGCCGGCGGCGCTGCAGCCGACCGCCGCCCGCGCCGCCCCGTTCCGCCCGAACCCGGTGGCGCTCGCCGCCGCTCCGGCGAAAGCGACTCCCGCCAAGCCTGGCCTGTCCGAGCCGCGCCGCATGGTGGCCGAGACCGGACGCGCCGCTCAGCCGGCGCACGGCCGGTCCAAGGAGGCTCCCGCCCCGATCACGCCGTCGCGCCTCGTCGCCGCTCCGGTGAAGGGTGCGTCCGTATCGGTCCGCACGGCCCAAGCCGTGCCGATGAAGGCGGCGCCGCTCCAGCACGTCGCCACCAAGAACCCTGCCAAGCCCGCCGTGAAGACAGCGGCGGCCGAACCGGCGCACCGCATGGCGGCGTTGCCCCCGACCTCGAAACAGGCGATCGCCAAGCTCGCCGGCGCCGCGCCGGCCGGGACCGCCGCGAAGCCGGGCGCCAAGGCCGCGACCAAGGCAGTGACCAAGACCGCCGCCCAGACCCCCGCCGCATCCGGCGCCAAGTCGAAGCGCTCGCAGGTGGCGGCGGCGAACTGACCCCGCCTCGACCGAGGCGGGGTAGCGGCGAGGGGGAGGGCGAAGGCGTCTAATCCGCCTTGGCGCTCACATCGAGCTTGTCGAGGACCGCCGCCGGGGTCGGGGCCGTGCTGACATCGACCATGCCGAGACCCTCGCCGCTCTTCGCCTTGGCGCTGATCGAGAGGATGCCGGGCTTGGCCACGAACTTGCCCATCGCCGCGCCGATCGCCTTGGCGGCGGCCGAGTTGCCGAGGATCACCGGCACGCCGATCACGCTCGCGGTGACGTATTCCTTGCGCAGTTCGTCGGGCTTGAGGCTCAGCACCTTCGCCTGGGCGTCGATGAAGCGCTCGAACAGGCCGCCGTTCTCAAGCGTCAGGTCGAGCGCCTTGGCCGTGGCCGAGAGCATGGCGAAACCCGAGACCGCCGCGTCCGGGTCGAACACCTCGGGGCCGATGCCGCCGAGGGTCGCGTTGAGATGGAGGCGGCCCATATCCTTGCCCGAGAGCGACAGCTCCTTGAAGCTCAGCTCGCGCTTGTCCTCGCTCCAGGCGGTGTCGGCCGTGGCATCGAGATCGAGGTCGCGGTAGCCGAAGAGGCCCAGCGAACCGAGGCCCGGCACGCCCTCGACGGCGGAGGCCGGCATGGTGAGGCCGGTCAGGCTGAAGCGGCTCTCGGTCGGCACGCCGTCCTTCGGCGGCCCGAAGCTCATGCTGGCGCCGCGCAGGCCGATATGGAGCGGCGGGAGCGCGACCGGCTTCGGCGCCTTGAGCGGATCGCCGGAGGCGACCGGCCCCGGCGCCACCGCCGCCTGGGCGAGATCGAGCCCGAGATCGGACAGGGTCAGCGTGCCGATGACCGGCGTCAGGCGGCGCAGCTCCGCCTCCTGCGGGTCCTGGGCCGGTGCGGCGCCCCTGCTGGGATTCGCGTCGGCGGGCGCCGGCGCCTTGGCGAGGCGGCGCAGGGCGGTGATGGTCGGTTCCAGGGAGAAGCCGGTGAGCGTGAGGCGTCCGACCTTGCCCTGCGCCTCCTTGGCCCCGAAACCGACATCGGCCAGCTTGATCGCGGCCTCCGTCCCGCCGGCATAGCTCATGCGGCCGATGCTGAAGGAGAGCGGGTCCTCGCCCTTCACCTCCTTCACGTTCAGGTCCGTCGCCTCCAGGCTGCCGACCGAGACCGCCTCGGCGAGGTCGGCGAGCAGGCCCGCGGCACGGGCGCGCTTGGCCCGGTCATCCTCGGCGAGGCCGCCGTCGCCCAGCGCCTCCACCGCCCCGCGCCAAGTGGCCGGCGTCTGGCGTCCGGCGAGGTCGCGCCCTGTGAGACGGGCGATCGACACCGTCGTGCCGCGTTCGTCGATGAAGGCGATCGCCTCGACAGCAAGCGACGCGTAGAGGCGTAGGAACGGCGTGGTGGCGCTTCCGGCCTCGCTGTAGAGGCGGGCCAGGGCGGTGAGATCGACCTCCTCCGCACGGATCCGGCCGTAGCTGCCGCGGCCCGCCTGCGGCGCGCCCTCGACGGAGAGCGTCGCGCCGGCGGCGGTGAGCTCGCTGATCCGCCCTGCGCGGATCGTGCGCGCCGCCACGTCGCGATAGGTCACGACCTGCCGCTTCTCGCCGTCGCGGCGCTCGACACGCAATTCCGGCATGGTGAGGCTGCCGGCATCGAGGCGCTGGAGCCGGGCCGGCCAAGAATCCTTCGATGCGTCCTTCGCGTCCTTGGACTCGGACTTGAGGATCGCGAGCAGGTCGTCGCGGGAGAGCCGCGTGCCGCTCACCGTGACCTTCGGCGCGGTGACGAGGGTGTCGCCGAAGGCGAGGCTCACATTGTCGAGGACGAGATCCTGGACCGCGGAGGCCGCCTCCTGGGCGGCGGCCGGCGCCGACGGCGCGGGCCCGGCCAGCAGCGCCACCGCGCAGGCCGAGGCGAGCAGTGCCCGCAGGAGAACGGGACGGCGCGTCGATGACGTCATGGCTGGATCGGATCGCAGGCTGGCGGGAGATCGGAGATGGGCCGTGAGGCTCCATCCCTGCCGGTTTTCCACAGGCGTGGCAATTGCTCCCGCGCCACGGAGGCGGACGCATCGCCCCCGGATTTCGCCGGCGGCGCCTCAGATCGCGAAGGAGGTGCCGCAGCCGCAGGAGGCCGTCGCCAGCGGGTTCTCGATCTTGAAGGACTGACCGATCAGATCGTTCACGAAATCGATGGTCGCACCGCCCATATATTCGAGCGAGACCGGATCGACGAGCACGGTGGCGCCGTCGCGCTCGATCACGATGTCGTCGCCCTCGCGGGCGCTCGTGATGTCGAAGGCATAGGAGAAACCCGAGCAGCCGCCGCCGTTGACGCTGATGCGAAGCGACGAGCCGGGGGGCTCGGAGCCCATGATCTCGTTGATGCGCTTGGCGGCGCGGGGAGTGAGGGTGATGTCGGCCATCGTGGTACGGCCCCGTTTCTCGAACCGGTGTCGTGAAGCCTGTGCGTCCGCGATTGCCGCGGGCGACAGCCCACACAAGATATGAGGCATGAGGGCCGGCCGCAACGCGGCCAGGGAGGGGAAGGGCTGTGCAGGTGCGGCAGAACGGCGAGCGCTGGCGGGCGCCCTACGCCACCGATCCGGCGGCGACCCGCGGGCGGCTGATCCCCGAGGCGTTCTCGCCGACCCGCAGCGACTTCCAGCGCGACCGCGACCGGATCATCCATTCCACCGCCTTCCGGCGGCTGAAGCACAAGACCCAGGTCTTCGTGCATCACGAGGGCGACCATTACCGCACCCGGCTCACCCACAGCCTGGAGGTGAGCCAGATCGCCCGGGCGCTCGCCCGCGCGCTCGGCCTCGACGAGGATCTCGCGGAGGCGCTGGCGCTCAGCCACGACCTTGGCCACACCTGCTTCGGCCATACCGGCGAGGACGCGCTGCACGCCTGCATGGCCGATTACGGCGGCTTCGACCACAACGCCCAGGCGCTGCGCATCGTCACCCGGCTGGAGCGGCGCTACGCCGGCTTCGACGGGCTCAACCTGACCTGGGAAACGCTGGAGGGCCTCGTCAAGCACAACGGCCCGCTCCTCGACGCGTCCGGCGCGCCGACCCGGCGCTACGCGGCCACCGGCATCCCGGCGGCGGTGCTCGAGTACAACGCGGTCAACGACCTCGAACTGGCCTGCTTCGCCGGCCCCGAGGCGCAGGGCGCGGCGCTCGCCGACGACATCGCCTACGACGCCCACGACCTCGACGACGGGCTGCGGGCCGGGCTGTTCGATCTGGCCGACCTCGCCAGGGTGCCGTTTCTCGCCGGGCTCCTCGACGAGATCGATGCCCTCCATCCCGGCCTGGAGCCCTCGCGAAAGATCCATGAGCTGGCACGGCGCGTCATCACCCGCTTCGTCGAGGACGTGATCCGCGAGGGCGAGGCGCGCATCGCGCGGCTGGCCCCGGGCAGCGTCGGCGACATCCGCGCCGCCTCCGAACCGGTCATCGCATTCTCGCCCGCCATCGCGGCGGCGGATGCCGACATCAAGCGCTTCCTGTTCGCGCGGATGTACCGCCATCCCGAGGTGATGGCGGTGCGCGCCAAGGCGGCGGCCATCGTCGACGACCTGTTCTCGGCCTTCCGCGCCGACCCGGCGCGGATGCCGGCCGAATGGTCGGAGGGGCTGGAGAATGCCAGCGAAGCCCGCATCGCCCGGCGCATCGCCGACTACATCGCCGGCATGACGGACACCTACGCGGTGCTGGAGCACGGCAAGCTGTTTGCGGCGACGCCCAACCTGCATTGGAGCCCGCCGAGCCGCGGCCTGCCGCTGACGGAGCCGTGAGGCGCCGTCAGCCGATCATCCGAGGATCAGTTGCAGACGCAGGTCGCGCCGTAGCCGGTGTTGTAGAGCGGGGCGTAGCCGTTGCTGACGGGAGCGTAGCCGTAATCGTAGACCGGCGCGGCGTAGCCGCCGTAGCCGCCGCCCCATCCGTAGCCGCCGGTCAGCGCGCCGCCGGCCAGCCCCAAGCCGAGGCCCAGACCCGCGCCGGCCAGACCGATCCCGGCCCCCGCGAGGCCGAGCCCGACGCCCCGGCGATAACCGTAGCCCCGGCCGTAGAAGCCGCGGGCGGCGTAACCGCGGTCGCCGTAGAAGCCCCGGCCGCCGAAGCCGCGATGCCCGTAGGCGCCGCGGTCGCCCGCGAAACCGCCGCGATACCCGCCGAAGCGGGCGCCGTAGCCGTGGTGGCCGAAACCATGATGGCCGTAGCCGCCGCGAAACCCACCGCGATTGCCGAAGCCGCCGGCCTCGGCGCCTGCGGGGACGAGGACCAGGGCGGCGAGGGCCGTGGCGGCGAGGGCGAAGGACTTCATGTCGACTGTCTCCGGGGCAAGGATCTTGCCGCCGACAACGCCATCCCTCGCGCGAAGCGTGCAACGCTGCATTCTACCGAGACACCGTCTTGTCCCCGCGGGACGGGCGATGGAACGGCGGATGCGACAGGGCAGGGCCAGACCGAGGAGGGTCAGAGTTGAGCGCAGACCGCACCACCCCGCGCGAGACCCGCGCCGCCTATCCCCGACTCGTGCCGCTGGCGACGCGCTGGGGCGACAACGACGTCTACGGGCACGTCAACAACGTCGTGTACTACGCCTTCTTCGACACGGCGGTGAACAGCCTGCTGGTGGAGGCCGGCGCCCTCGACATCGCGCGCTCCCCCGTCATCGGCCTCGTGGTCGAGACGGGCTGCCGCTACTTCGCCCCGGTCGCCTTCCCCGACCGGATCACCGCCGGCGTGCGGGTGGCCCATCTCGGCCGCACCAGCGTGCGCTACGAGATCGCGATCTTTCGCGAGGACGAGCCGGAGGCCGCCGCGCAGGGCCACTTCATTCACGTCTATGTCGATCGCGAGACCCGCCGGCCGGTGCCGCTGCCGGAGCGGTTGCGGGCGGTGCTGGCGGAGCTCGTGCCCGGCCGGAGCGAGGCGCCGTGACACTCCCGTCCGTGATTGCTATGCCGCCCCACGGTTCCGGCCGCCCGACGCGCGGGCCCGCCGGCACGCGGTCACGACGAAACACCTGAGCCCCATGAACATCTTCGCCCTCTTCGAGACGCGCGTGCGCGAGGCGCTCGAATCGCTCACCCGCTCCGGCCGGCTGCCCGAGGGGCTCGACCTGTCGCGCGTGGTGGTGGAGCCGCCGCGCGATCCCGCGCACGGGGATCTGGCCACCAACGCCGCCCTGGTGCTGGCGAAGGACGCCAAGCAGAACCCGAAGGCGCTCGGCGAGGCTCTGGCCGAGGAATTGCGGGCCGATCCCCGCATCGTCGAAGCGAGCGTGGCGGGGCCGGGCTTCATCAACCTGCGGCTCGCGCCGGAGGTGTTTCACGAGGTGATCCGGGCGGCGCTCCGCGAGGGCGAGGCGTTCGGACGCGGAAACATGCCGGGCGGGCCGGTCAACATCGAGTACGTCTCGGCCAACCCCACCGGCCCGATGCATGTCGGCCACGGACGTGGCGCGGTGTTCGGCGATGCGCTCGCGAACCTTCTCGCCGCCGCCGGGCGGCCGGTGACGCGCGAGTACTACATCAACGATGCCGGCGCGCAGGTCGACGTGCTGGCCCGCTCCGCCTACCTGCGCTACCGCGAGGCGCTGGGCGAGACGATCACGATCCCCGAGGGGCTCTATCCCGGCGACTACCTCAAGCCCGTGGGCGAGGGGCTCAAGCAGGCGCACGGCGACGCGCTCCTCGGCAAGCCAGAGCACGAATGGCTGCCGACGGTGCGCCGCTTCGCCATCGACGCGATGATGGACATGATCCGGGAGGATCTCGCGGCGATCGGCATCCGCCACGACGTGTTCTTCTCGGAAGCCACGCTCCAGGGCGGGAGCGGCGACCAAGGGGGCAACCGCGTCGCCGAACTGCTCGACGCCCTGCGGGCGAAGGGGCTCGTCTACGAGGGCCGCCTGCCGCCGCCCAAGGGGCAGTTGCCCGAGGACTGGGAGGACCGGGAGCAGACCCTGTTCCGCTCGACCCAGTTCGGCGACGACGTGGACCGGCCTCTGTTGAAGTCGGACGGCTCCTACACCTACTTCGCCTCCGACATCGCCTATCACCGCGACAAGTGGCTGCGCGGCGCGAGCGAGCTCATCGACGTGCTCGGCGCCGACCACGGCGGCTACGTGAAGCGCATGCAGGCGGCCGTGAAGGCCGTGAGCGATGGGGAGGCCCGCCTCGACGTCAAGCTCTGCCAGTTGGTGCGCCTCTTGCGCGCGGGCGAGCCGGTGAAGATGTCGAAACGCGCCGGCGAGTTCGTGACGCTGCGCGACGTCATCGACGAGGTCGGGCGCGACGCGATCCGCTTCATGATGCTCTACCGCAAGAACGACGCGACGCTCGATTTCGACCTCGCCAAGGTCGTGGAGCAGTCGAAGGACAATCCCGTCTTCTACGTGCAGTACGGGCATGCCCGCCGCTTCTCGGTGCTGCGCCAGGCCCGCGAAGCGCTCCCGAACGAGGATTTTTCGCGGGAAGGTCTGCTGGCCGACGCGGATCTCTCGGCACTCACCGACCCCGGCGAGATCGAGATGATGCGTCTGATTGCTCAGTATCCGCGGGTGCTCGAATCGGCGGCTGCGGCGCACGAACCGCACCGAATCGCGTTCTACCTCTACGAAACGGCAAGTTCGCTTCATAGTTTCTGGAATAAGGGCAAAGACTTGCCGCAATTACGGATTGTTAATCCAACCGACAGAAACTCCACTCGGGCTCGCTTGGCCCTCGTCGAGGCCCTGGGCGGCGTTCTCGCCTCCGGCCTGGCGGTTTTGGGCGTCTCCGCACCCGACGAGATGCGGTGACCAGGGACGGCTGTTGAGAGGATGAGGCCATGACGGGACACGCTTCGCGCGCGACGGTCGATTTCGATGCCTTCGAGCGCGAGCTGCGTCAGACGTCGCAGGAGGCGGTTCGGGCGAAGGCGCCGCAGGCCGCCCCCAAGGGCGACCCGCTCGCGGAACTGGCCCGCATCGTCGGGCAGGACGATCCCTTCCGCGCCCTGCTCGAGGCGCGGGAGAAGAGCAGCCCCGAGGCGCCGGCCGCCCCCGCGAAACGGGCACCCGAGGCGGGCCGCCCGGCCCGCGTCGAGCCGACCTTCGTGGACGCGCCCGCGCACCATCCGGCTCCGGCCCAGAACCAGGCTTTCGGCCAGAGCCCGGCGGACGCCTTCGACCAGTACCTCGCCTCGGTCGAGCAGGGCATGTACGCCGATGGCGCGACCGATCCGGCCGCCTTCGCCGAGGCCGACGAGAGCTATCGCACCGGCCCCGTCGAGCGCCCGCGCGCCCGCAACCGCCTGGTTCAGGTCGGCGCCGGCCTTGCCGTGGTCGCCGTCTGCGTCGGCGGCGCGCTGGCCTGGCGCGGCACCCATGGCGGCAGCAGCGGCGGCCCGATCACCGTGCTCGCCGACAAGACCCCGCTGAAGGTGCAGCCCACGGCGAGCGACGGCGTCGAGATCCCCGACCAGAACAAGCAGATCTACGACCGCAACGCCAAGGACGGTCAGATCAAGATCGTGAACCGCGAGGAGCAGCCCCTCGACGTCAATCAGGCGGCCCGTACCGCTGCCGCGCGCAACGACGGCGCCGAGCCGGGGCAGGGCGGGGCGACCCCCGGTCAGGGCGGCATGCTCTCCGACACCTTCGGTGAGCCGCGCCGGGTGCGCACCGTCTCGGTCAAGCCGGACACGCCGGTCCACCAGCCGCAGGCGGTTCAGGCCGAGGCGGCTCAGGCCCCGGTCTCGCCGATCCCGACCATGAGCATGCCCGACACCTCCGCCGCGAGCACCGCGACGCCCTCCGCCGAGCCCCGGCGCGCCGCGTCGTCGCCCTCGCGGACCCTGGCCTCGAACCCGGCACCGGTCGCGACCACGCCCGTCGCCGAGGCGCCGCCGGAGTCGCCGGCCGCCCCCGCCGCCCGCCCGAAGGCCCCGCAGCGCGTCGCCTCCGTCTCGCCCGAGACCACCGCCAGCACCTCCGAGCCTGCGCCCGCTTCGCCCTCGCTCACGGCGCCGGTCAGCGGCTACTCGGTGCAGCTCGGCGTGCGCGGCAGCGAGAGCGAAGCACGGGCCGCCTTCCGCGAGATGCAGGGCAAGTACAGCCAGCTCGCCGGCAAGCCCGAGCTGATCCGGCAGGCCGAGGTGAACGGCAAGACCCTGTTCCGCGTCCGCGTCGGACCGCTGGCCAAGAACGAGGCCTCCAGCCTCTGCAGCGCGCTCCAGGGCGCGGGCGGCCAGTGCTTCGTCGCCAAGAACTGAGGCGAACACCCGCCGCATCCGCCGGCTCGGCGCCGATCGTCCCCTCCGATCCCTCATCCTGAGGTGCCCGCGTCAGCGGGCCTCGATGGATCCTCCAGATCCCGCACGATTCCTGGACGATCCATCGAGGCCGCATCGCGGCACCTCAGGATGAGGGCGTGAGCGGGATCGAAGTCGTGTTCGGCCCTTGCAATGGCGGCAAGCCCTCTCGCCCGCCTCGCTGCATCCGAGGAACGCAGGCCCCATGATCTCCGCCAGTTCGACCTCTGCCAGCATGACCTCCGCCAGCACGCCCCGCGCCGTCATCCTCGGCTGCTCCGGCACGGCGCTGACGCCCGAGGAGGCTGCCTTCTTCCGCGACCTGCGGCCCTGGGGCTTCATCCTGTTCAAGCGCAACATCGGCACGCCCGACGCCGTGCGCGCGCTCACCGCCGCCCTGCGCGAGACCGTCGGCCGGGCGGACGCGCCGATCCTGATCGACCAGGAAGGCGGGCGGGTGCAGCGCATGGGCCCGCCGCACTGGCCGAAATATCCGGCGGGCGGGCGCTTCGACGCCCTCGGGGACGAGGCCGCGGCGACGGCCCGGCTCGGTGCCCGGCTGATGGCCCACGATCTCTCCGACGTCGGCATCAATGTCGATTGCGCGCCGATGCTCGACGTGCCGGCGGCAGGCTCTGACAACATCATCGGCGACCGGGCCTACGGCGACACGCCGGGGCGGGTGATCGAACTCGGCCGCGCCGTGGCCGAGGGGCTGATGGCGGGCGGGGTGCTCCCCGTCATCAAGCACATTCCCGGACACGGTCGGGCGACCTGCGACAGCCATCTCGACCTGCCCGTGGTCGAAGCCGACCGGGTGAGCCTGGGAGAGAGCGACTTCCGGCCGTTCCGGGCGCTCGCCGACATGCCGCTCGCCATGAGTGCGCATGTGGTCTTCAACGCCCTCGATCCCGAGCGCCCCGCGACCCTGTCGGAGCGCGTGATCCGCGAGGTCGTGCGCGGCGAGATCGGCTTCGACGGCCTGCTGATGACCGACGATCTGTCGATGCACGCACTCCAGGGCCCGTTCCGGGATCGCGCCGAGGCCGCCTACCGCGCCGGCATCGATGTGGTGCTCCATTGCAACGGACGCATGGACGAGATGCGGGCGGTGGCCGAGGCGACGCCCGACCTGACGGGGGAGGGCGCCCGGCGCGCCGCGGCCGCGCTCGCCCGCCTCGCGCCCCCGGAGGCTTTCGATGTGGCCGAGGCCCGCGCCCGCTTCGAGGTCGCCTTCTCGAACACCTTGCCGAGCGCCTAACGGCACGCCTGCCGAGGAGGCGGACTGCGACAAAGAAGGGCAAGGGCTGCGCGGCCTTTGCCCGCTTCTGCGCCCTGCGCTGCTTGTGTTCGCGCCACTCGATCCCTAGGTTCGCCGCAAATCAAGTGGAGGCGCCGCCGAAGTTGGTGCGGCGCAGGAGGTTGCCATGGGCAGCATGAGTGTCTGGCACTGGGTCATCGTAGCGGTCGTCGTCATGCTGCTGTTCGGCCGCGGCAAGGTGTCGGAGCTGATGGGCGACGTCGCCAAGGGCATCAAGGCCTTCAAGAAGGGGATGGCCGACGACGAGACCCAGCCGACGAATACGACGAGCGTTCCGCCGGTGGGGCCGAACGATCCGGTCCGCACGCTGCCGCACCAGGGCGCGCCGGGCACGGCTCCGCAGCAGACGCATGTGCCGGCGGGCGACCACAAGGCCGTCTGAACGAGGGCCGGGTCACTGGCTGGAACGGCGGTCGGGCACGGTTGAAGATCGGCTCCGGGCAGGATAGCGCGGGCCGCGCGCCCGTCCTCATCAGGCGCGGCCCCGCGGGACGGACGACGCAATGTTGGACATGAGTTGGGGCGAGGTGATGCTGATCGGCGGCGTCGCCCTGATCGTCATTGGGCCCAAGGACCTGCCGAAGGCCCTGCGCACGCTGGGCCAGATCACCACCAAGGTCCGGCGCATGGCCGGCGAGTTCCAGTCGCAATTCAACGAGGCGATCCGCGAAGCGGAGCTGGAAGAGGTTCGCCGCGACGTCGAGGGCGTGAAGCGCACCGTCGATGCCGCGCGACCGAGCTTCAACCCCGTGGACACGATCCGCAACGAGATCCGCACCGCGGTGGAGGGCCGGGCCGGCGGCCCGAGCGCCGCCAAGGACTCCGCGAAGGACGCCACCGGGGACGTCGGCAGCTTCGACGTGCCGCGGCCCACCCCCGAGCAGCAGACGGCGCAGATGCACGGCGCGGCGACCCCCTCCGTCGCCGCCGAGACGTCTCCCACCATCCCCGACAGCAAGCCCGAGACAGGCCCGACTCCATGAGCGACGAGCGCGATGAGGCCGAGATCGAGGCCTCGCGGGCACCCCTTCTGGAGCACCTGATCGAACTGCGCTCGCGGCTCATCAAGTCGCTGATCGCGTTCATCGTGATGTTCTTCGCCTGCTTCTTCTTCTCGAAGCAGATCTACAACGTGCTCGTGCACCCCTACGTCTCAATCGTGGGGCCGCAGAATGCCGAGCTGATCGCGACCCACTTCCTCGAACAGGTCTTCACCAACATCAAGCTCAGCGTGTTCGGCGCAGGCTTCCTCGCCTTCCCGGTCATCGCCACGCAGGTCTACGCCTTCGTCGCGCCCGGCCTCTACCGCAACGAGCGGCAGGCCTTCCTGCCTTATCTCGTCGCCACGCCGATCTTCTTCCTGCTCGGTGCGCTCGTCGTCTACTTCCTGGCGATGCCGCTGCTGATCCAGTTCTCGGTCTCGCTCCAGCAGATCGGCCAACCGGGCGAGGCGACGATCCGGCTGCTGCCGAAGGTCGACGAGTACCTCTCGCTGATCATGACGCTGATCTTCGCCTTCGGGCTCGCGTTCCAGATGCCGGTGATCCTCACGCTTCTGGGCCAGATCGGCGTGATCGACGCGGCCTTCCTGCGGGAGAAGCGGCGCTACGCCATCGTGCTCGTGTTCGTCGCCGCCGCGGTGCTGACGCCGCCGGACGTGATCTCGCAGCTCTCGCTGGCGATCCCGATGCTGCTCCTCTACGAGGCCTCCGTCTTCTCGGTCGCCCGCATGGAGAAGATCCGCGCCGCGCGGCGCCGGGCGGAGGGGATCGAGGATTGATCCGCCGGCATCCTCCGCAGCGCCCGTCGCCGCGCCTCGCGGGGATGGACCGCTGAGAGGAATGTAAGAAAAGTTGCGCATCACCATCTTGTGCGCAACCTTGAAAGCGGATCGCACCGCGCCAGGATTCTCCGACTTCAATCGGAGAAAGCCTCATGTTCCACACGATGCGCACCGCCATCGCGGTCGCCGCCCTGACGACGCTGGCCGGTGCGGCCCAGGCCGCGGATCTGCAGCGGGTCCGCGGCACGATCGAGAGCAGCGATGCCGGCTCGGTCACCATCAAGACCACCGACGGGGCGTCCGAGACGGTTCAGCTCGGCGGCGCCAAGTTCGCCTGGGTGGTGAAATCGAGCCTCGACCAGATCAAGGACGGCACCTTCATCGGCACCGCCACCAAGGGCGAGAACCCGATGACGGCGCTGGAAGTGGTGCTGTTCCCCGAATCCATGCGCGGCACGGCGGAAGGCCATTACGGCTGGGACGCGATCCCCGACCACACGGCGGGCGGCGGCCCGGTGGTGAAGAGCTCCATGACCAACGGCACCGTGAAGGCCTCGGCCGGGGCCGGCGCGGGCGGTGCACCGAAGGTCAAGAGTTCGATGACCAACGCTACCGTCGCCAGCAGCACCGCGGCCTCCGGCGGCGAGCGCACGCTGACCGTGACCTACGACAAGGACGGCTCGAAGACGATCGTGGTGCCGCAAAAAGCGCCGATCGTCGCCTTCGAGCCCGCCGACAAGTCGATCCTGACGCCGGGCGGCAAGATCTTCGTGGTCGCGGCCAAGGACGGCGGCAAGCTCGAAGGGAAGCTCGTCGCGGTGGGCAAGGACGGCCTCACCCCGCCGATGTGAGGGCCTCTGGAGCCTTTGGCACCGGCCGCTGCGCCGGTGCCAAAGGCGGCCGCGATGCGGCGCCCTTCGCGGCGAGGACGCCCGCCTCGCCGCTCGGGTCGCGATGGAAGCGGATGCCCCCTCCTTCGAGGGCCTCGCGGATGGCGCGCCGCGTCGCGTCACGGACCATTCCCTCGGCCTCGAAGCGCTTGACGCTCGACAGCGAGACCCCGGCCGCCGCGGCCAGCGTGGGGGCGGACCAGTCCAGCAGGGCTCGCGCCGCCCGGACGAGGGCGGGCGTGACATCCGGGAGGGGCTGCCCGGCGGACGCTGCCAGCCCCGCCCCGCCGGAGAGGCCGAGGAGCAGGATTCCGAGCCACTCGACAACATGCCCCCTGCCGTCACGCAGGGGCGTGACGCGGCAGGTGTAGCGCCGGTGGAGCCCGTCGGCGCAGCGTAGCCGGAAATCGGTGTCGAGGGTGCCCTCCCGGATCAGGGCTTCCTGCCACGCCCCCGCCGCCGTCGCGCGGTCGTCGGGATGGAGCACCGCCTGCCAGCCGTCGCCCTGCTGGTCCGGGCCGGCCTGTCCGGTCAGGGCCTGCCAGCTCGCACTCGGCCGCCGCTGCCCCTGGGGCGAGGCCGTCCACTCCGCAGCGGCGAGGGTGCGGGTGAGGTTCTGATAGCGAAGCCGGTTCTCCTCGGCGAGGAGGGTGGCCTCCTGCGGCAGCGTCACGTCGAAGAGGACGCCCTCGGCCCGGATCGGACGCGCCGCCGGGCCCAGCACGACCTGCCCCTTGAGCCTCACCCAGCGCACGCTTCGGTCGGGCCGGACGATGCGGAAGGTGCGCGACACCGGATGGCCGCGCTGGAGGATGTCCAGGATGTCGGCCTGCATGGCGCGGTCATCCGGATGAACGAGGTCGGCGAACAGAGCGTGCAACTCCGCATCCGACATGAGGCCGGTGATTCGCAGGAGCCCGACCGAGCCGTCGATGCGGCCGGTTTCCAGATCGAGCCACCAGAAGCCGACCTCGCCCGAATCCTCGACGAGCTTCAGCAGTTGATAGGCGCTCCCCCTGCGACGGTGCATGCCTCATGCCTCCCGGCACGTCGAAACTGACCTCATCGGTCGCTCACCATCGCCTTTCGCCTTGAAATGCGCTGTCTGGTGTCAGTTTGCCGAACGGCGCAGCCGATCAAGTCTAAGAACTTTAACGACTGAAAAACATTACGATCATACATCCACAAGGCAAGGAAAAGCTTCGTTTCTCCCTTACATTTTCAGTCATTCCCTCAAGAGACACCACCATGTCGAAGCGGTCATCGGGCAGCGATGCGTTGCGGGTCATTGCGGGCAATGGCGGCGGCTTCGACCCGCCGGGCGCGATCCGGCCCCGCCACGCGCCATCCCCGGCCGCCGAGGTGCCGCCGGCCGAATGCGTCCCGACGCGGATCGAGGACTTCGACGGGGTCGCTTCGTCCTCTCCCGGCCAGCGACGGCACGAAAGCGGGACCACGGGCGCGATCCACATCCTGCCCTGTGCCCCAGACCTGTCGCAGGCAGCGGTGGACGTTCTCAAGCGCAGCATCGAGAGCGGCCAGGATCTGGGAAGCCGCCGCCATCACATCCGGATGCTCGAGGCGTCCCTGGCCGTCGCTCAGGCTGAGGTCAGGCGGCGGGCCGAACTCATCCGCAGTCTCGGCCCCGACCTCGGCGTCGATCTGGATGGACTGTACCAAGAGTTCATACACTACGCCGACTCGGTCGGCCGCCTGTCGAGCGTTCTCCTGAGCAACTTTCCTGAATCGCCCGATGACGAAGAGCCGCCCGTCGGTCGAGGATGAGCCGCTCCGCCTCCGTCACGACGACCGTTACGGCCGCCCCTGGCTCCCCGCCAGGGACGGACGGAGCGGGCGCGCCACCGCCGTGGCGGCAAGCCCGAGCCCCAGGAGCGACACGACGGCTGCCAGGGCCGGCAGCTCCGAATAACCCGCACCGAGCGTCAGCGCCGTGCCGCCGAGCCAGGCGCCGAGCGCATTGCCGAGATTGAACGCGCCCTGATTGAGCGTGGAGGCGAGGTTCGGCGCGTCGCTCGCCGCCTCCACCACCCAGACCTGGAGCGGCGAGACCAGGGCGAAGGCGAGCCCGCTCCACAGGACCAGCACCGCCAGCGCCGGCCCGGCATAGGGTGCGACCAGCCCGAAGGCGGCGAGCACCGCGATCAGCCCGATGAAGCTTCCGAGGACGGTGCGCATCAGGCTGCGGTCGGCGAGCCAGCCGCCGGCGAGATTGCCGATCGTGAGCCCGAGACCGGCCGCGAACAGCGCCCCCGTCACGCCGCCGGGCGTCAGATGCGTCACGGTGAGCAGGAACGGGGCGATGTAGGTGAAGACGGTGAAGAAGCTCACCGAGGACAGCGTCGAGACCAGCATCGGCCGCAGCACCGGCCAGCGCCCGAGCGCCCGGAACTCCTTCGCGAGGCCGCCGCGCGTGCCCGGCATCCCGCCGGGCAGGGCCAGCGCGATGGCCGCCCCCGCCGCAAGGCCGATGCCGACCACTGCCCAGAAGGTCGAGCGCCAGCCGAGGGCCTGACCGAGCGCGGTGCCGAGCGGGACGCCGAGCACGTTGGCGAGCGTCAGCCCGGCAAACATCAGCGAGACGGCCTGCGTCCGCTTCTCCCGCGGCACGAGGTTGCGCGCGACGATGGCACCGATGCCGAAGAAGGCGCCATGAGCGAAGGCGGTGGCGACCCGCGCGGCCATCAGCCAGTCGTAGCTCGGGGCCAGGGCGCAGGCGAGGTTGCCCAGCGTGAAAACCGCCATCAGCGCGAGCAGGGCCGCCTTGCGCGGCAGCGGCGCGGTGGCCATCGCCACGATCGGCGCGCCGACCACGACACCGAGCGCGTAGCCCGAGACGAGATGGCCCGCCTGCGGGATGGTGACGCCGAAGTCGCGCGCCACCTCGGGCAGGAGGCCCATGATGACGAACTCGGTCGTGCCGATGCCGAAGGAGGCGACGGCCAGCGCGAGGATCGGCAGGGAAACCATGCAGAAGCTCCAGAGGCAGCAGGCGTGCTGCACTGCAATGTAAGCGCTGCAACATGGCCATCTACCGCCCGCGAGACAGCCGCGTGACCGGGAGGCTGGTCTGCGTTCACGGCAGGACGACCCCGCGCGACAGCCCCGAGCTCCCTTCTCAGCGCCGCCTTCTCGATCCCGGTACGAAGACCGCAGGATCGAAAAAGAATCTCCCTGCCTGCCCGCGAACAACAACCAAACTCTCCTCCGCTCCGGAAAAACAACGCAAAAACAATCCGTTGATTTGCCCCACCTCAGGTCCCTAAATTTCAGGACAACAACGTCCCAACAACGCTCCGCAGATCTTCGAAGACCGAAGGTCCGAAACGCTCCTTCCGGAGTTTTCGGGCGTCGGTCTCCCGTGCCTGCGGTCCTGACCCGGATCTCTCGCGATGCCCGCACGGATCGTTGCCTTCTCCGGCAACACGCACCGCCCCTCCCGCACCCGCACCCTGGTCGAGGCGGTGGCCGCCGAGTTGTCGCGCCTGCGCCCGATCGACCTCAAGGTCTACGATCTGGTCGATGCCGGCACCGGGATCGCGGTCGCGAGCCGATCCGCCCTGCCGCTCCCGGCGGCACGGATCGTGGAGGCCCTCGAATCGGCGGATGCGCTGATCGTCGGCTCGCCGGTCTACAAGGGCAGCTATGCGGGCCTGTTCAAGCACCTGATCGACTTCGTCGCCCCCGAAGCCTTGATCGGCAAACCGGTGGTGCTGACCGCGACCGGGGGCGGCCCGCGCCATGCGCTCGTGGTCGAGCATTCGCTTCGCCCGCTGTTCGGCTTCTTCTCGGCCCAGGCCGCGCCGACCGCGGTCTATGCCGGCGATACCGAGATCAGCGAGGGCCGCGTCGCCGACGAGATCGTGCGCGCCCGGGTGGCCCAGGCCGCGGCCGAACTCGCCCGGCTCCTCGACGTCGCGCAGGGCGCAAACGTCTCCGCCGCGGCCTCGGCGCCGCTGGCGAGCGCCGCCGCCCGCTGAGGCCCGCGATGCTCGATCGCCGCCAGCTCCTCGCCGGCCTCGCCGCGGCCGGCACCGCGCTCCCGCTGCGCCGCGCCGATGCCGTGGAACCGGGCGTGCTGCGCATCGGCTACCAGAAGAACGGCATCCTGGCCGTCGCCCGGGAGCAGGCCACGATCGAGGCCGCGCTGAAGCCGCGGAACGTCAGCGTGCGCTGGGTCGAGTTCTCGTTCGGCCCGCCGCTGCTGGAGGCGCTGAATCTCGGCGCGATCGATTTCGGCCAGACCGGCGACGCCCCGCCGATCTTCGCCCAGGCCGCGGGCGCAGGTCTCGTCTACGCGGCGGCGCAGCCCAAGGGCGGCTCGGGCTCGGCGATCCTGCTGCCGAAAGGCTCCTCCATCGCCACGCTCGCCGACCTCAAGGGCAAGCGCGTCGCCTTCGCCAAGGGATCGAGCGCGCACAACCTCACCGTCGCGGCGCTGGAGAAGGCGGGCCTCACCTACCGCGACATCACCCCGGTCCTGCTCGCGCCGGCCGACGGCGCGGCGGCGTTTGCCGGCGGCACGATCGACGCCTGGACGGTGTGGGATCCCTACTTCGCCATCGCCGAGGAGGGGCAGGGCGCCCGCATCCTCGTGCAGGCCTCGGACATCACCCCCACCAACAACTTCTTCCTCGCGAACAAAGCCTTCGCCGAGGAGCAGCCCGACGCGCTCAAGGCGGCCATCGCGGCGCTCGGCGAGGTCGCGGTCTGGTGCGAGGCCAACCGTCCCAGCGTCGCGGCGAGCCTGTCGAAGATCACCGGCGTGCCGCTCGCCGCCACGCGCCGCGCGGTCGAGCGCATCCGCTTCGTCATCGCGCCGATGGATGCGGCGGTGACCACCGAGCAGCAGCGTATCGCCGACCGCTTCCACGCCATCGGCGTGATCCCTCGCCCGGTGCGGGTGTCCGACATCGTCTGGACGCCACCCGAGACCTCCAACAAGACCCAGAACAACGGGTGAGCCGAACCATGGCCGATTCCGCCGCGATCCGATCGCTCCCCGGCCGCGCGAACCGCGCCGAGGCCGCCGCGCCGCTTGCGCGTAGAGCCCAGCCAAGCAAGTCCCAGCCAGGCAGGTCCCTACGCTTGCCGACGGGCAAGCTCCTGCCCTGGCTGCTGCCGACGCTCGTCATCGTCGGCTGGCAGGCGGCGGCCTCGCTGGGGCTGGTCTCGACCCGGTTCATGCCCGCGCCGCTCGACGTCGCCGCCGCCGGCTGGCGCCTCGCCCAGACCGGCGAACTCTGGGAGAACCTGTGGGTGAGTTTTGCCCGCGCGGCATCCGGCTTTCTCATCGGCGGCGGCATCGGGCTCTTCTTCGGGCTCGCCAACGGCCTCTCGAACCTCTCGGAAAAGCTCACCGACACCACGCTGCAGATGGTGCGCAACGTGCCCCACCTGTCGCTGATCCCGCTGGTGATCCTGTGGTTCGGCATCGACGAGGGGGCCAAGCTCTTCCTCGTGGCGCTCGGCGTGTTCTTTCCGATCTACGCCAACACCCTGCACGGCATCCGCTCCGTCGATCCGCAGCTGATCGAGATGGGGCGGGTCTACGGCATGAACCGGCGCGAGCTGTTCTGGCGCGTGGTGCTGCCCGGCGCGCTGCCCTCGATCTTCGTCGGCATCCGCTACGCGCTCGGCATCATGTGGCTGACGCTGATCGTCGCCGAGACGATCTCGGCCAATTCCGGGCTCGGCTACATGGCGATGCAGGCCCGCGAGTTCATGCTGGTCGATGTCGTGGTGCTGGCGATCCTGATCTACGCCGCGCTGGGCAAGCTCGCCGACAGCCTGACCCGGGCGCTGGAGCGCACCTGCCTCGCCTGGAACCCGGCCTACCGCAACACCTGATCCCTCATCCCGCGAGCGCATCCATGTCCGCTGCCACCGCCCTGCGCGTCGAGGATCGGTCCGCGCACCGTCCCGACGCCGGCCTCGCCATCGCCCTGCGCGGCCTGACCAAGAGCTTCGACGGGGGCGCCCCCGTCATCCGCGGCCTCGACCTCACCATCCCCGCCGGCCAGTTCGTCGCCGTGGTCGGCCGCTCGGGCTGCGGCAAGAGCACCCTGCTGCGCCTGATCCTCGGCCTCGAAGAGCCCACCGCCGGCCGCGTGACGGTCGACGGCGGTGTTGGCAATGGTGCCGGCCAGTCGAAGAAGATCATGTTCCAGGAGCCGCGGCTGCTGCCCTGGGCCCGGGTCGCCGACAACGTCGCCGTCGGGCTCGGGCGCGAGACGCCCCGCGCCGAGCGGCGCAAGCGGGCGCTCGGCGTGCTCGACGAGGTCGGGCTCGCGGAGAAGGCCGGCAACTGGCCCGCGACCCTGTCCGGCGGCCAGCGCCAGCGCGTGGCGCTCGCCCGCGCGCTCGTCAGCCGCCCGGCGCTGCTGGCGCTCGACGAGCCGCTCGGCGCGCTCGACGCGCTCACCCGCATCGAGATGCAGGAGATGATCGAGCGCATCTGGGAGGCACAGGGCTTCACCGCGATCCTCGTCACCCACGATGTCGGCGAGGCGGTGGCGATGGCCGACCGCATCCTCGTGGTCGAGCAGGGCACGATCGCCCTCGACGTCCCGGTCGACGTGCCGCGCCCGCGCCGCCGCGGCGACCCGGCGCTCGCCGAACTCGAAGGCCGCATCCTCGAGCGGCTTCTCGGCCACCGCGCCTGACTTTTTTTCGATTTTTGGAGCGTACCCCATGACCGCGCAGAGCCGCCCCCCCGCCGACGGCAAGACCGACGTTCTCTGGTTCCTGCCCACCCACGGCGACGGCCGCTATCTCGGCGCCTCCGAAGGCGCCCGCGACGTCTCGCTGCCCTATCTGCGCCAGATCGCCCAGGCCGCGGACGACCTCGGCTATTACGGCGTGCTGCTGCCGACCGGCCGCTCCTGCGAGGATTCCTGGGTCGTCGCCTCGGCGCTCGCCCCCCTGACCCAGCGCCTGCGCTTCCTCGTCGCCGTGCGCCCCGGCCTGCAGGAGCCGTCGGTCGCCGCGCGCATGGCCGCGACCTTGGACCGGATCTCGGATGGGCGCCTCCTCATCAACGTCGTGACCGGCGGCGACCCCGTCGAACTGAAGGGCGACGGCGTCTTCCTCGACCACGACGAGCGCTACGTCGTCACCGACGAGTTCCTCCACATCTGGCGCGGTCTGATGGCCGGCGAGACCGTGAACTTCGAGGGCAAGCACCTGCGCACCGAGAACGGCCGGGTGATCTTCCGCCCCGTGCAGGCGCCCTATCCGCCGCTCTATTTCGGCGGCTCCTCGCCCGCCGGCATCGAGGTCGCGGCCGAGCATTGCGAGGTCTACCTCACCTGGGGCGAGCCCCCGGCCGGCGTCGCCGAAAAGATCGCCCGCGCCCGGGAGGCGGCCGAGAAGAAAGGCAAGACCTTCTCTTACGGCATCCGTCTGCACGTGATCGTGCGCGAGACCGAAGCCGAGGCCTGGGACGCGGCCGACCGGCTGATCTCGCGGCTCGACGACGCCACCATCGCCCAGGCTCAGGCCACCCTGAAGCGCCAGGACTCCGTCGGCCAGAGCCGGATGATGGCGCTTCACGGCGGCGACCGCTCGAAGCTCGTCGTCTCGCCGAATCTCTGGGCCGGCGTCGGCCTCGTGCGCGGCGGGGCGGGCACCGCGCTCGTCGGCTCGGCCGATCAGGTCGCCGACCGGATGAAGGAATACATCGATCTCGGCATCGACCGCTTCATCCTCTCCGGCTACCCGCATCTGGAGGAAGCCTACCGCTTCGCCGAGCTGGTCTTCCCGAAGCTTCCCTTGCGCGCGACCACTGGCAACGCGCCGAGCACGGCCCGCAACAACGGCCCGTTCGGCGAGGTCATCGCCAACGACATCGTCCCGACCCGCCGCGTCGGCGCCCACTGAGCGGGGAGTTTCCGTCCGATGACCGCCCGCACCCGCGCCGTCCCCGCATCCTCGCTGCTGCCGCGCCTCTGGCTGGCGCTCGCCGCACTGATCTTCGTCAGCCTGACGCTGGCGGCGCACGCGCAGGAGCCCACGGTGCGGGTCGGCTACCAGAAATACGGCACCCTGGTCCTGCTGAAGGGCCGCGGCACCCTCGAGCCGCGGCTGAAGGCGCTCGGCTACCGGGTGCAATGGTCGGAGTTCCCCTCCGGCCCGCCGCTGATGGAGGCGCTCAATGCAGGCGCCGTCGATTTCGGCTCGGCGGGCGAGACCCCGCCGATCTTCGCCCAGGCGGCGAGCGACGCGCTGGCTTACGTCGCCCACGAGCCGGCCGCGCCCAAGGGCGAGGCGATCCTGGTGCCGAAGGCGAGCCCGATCCAGTCGGTCGCCGACCTGCGGGGGAAGAAGGTCGCGCTCAACAAGGGCTCGAACGTCCACTATCTGCTGGTGCGGGCCATCGAGGCGGCGGGCCTGAGCCTGTCCGACATCACTCCCGTCTACCTCGCGCCCGCCGATGCGCGGGCGGCGTTCGAGCGCGGCGCGGTGGATGCCTGGGTGATCTGGGATCCGTACTTCGCCGCCGCCGAGGCCGGCGGCAACGCCCGGGTGCTGGCCGACGGCACCGGCCTCGTGCCGAACCACCAGTTCTATCTCTCCTCCAAGAGCTTCGCCGCCGAGAACGGCCCGGCGCTCGACGCCATCGTCGCGGCGATCGCCGAGGTCGACGCCTGGGCCAAGGACAACACCGACGCCGTGTCCAAGGAGCTGGCGCCGTCCGTCGGCATCCCGGCGCCGATCCTGAGCGTCGCGCTCAAGCGCCAGACCTACGGCATCCGGCCCCTCGACGAGGCCGTGACGAAGGAACAGCAGCGCATCGCCGACACCTTCCACGGATTGAAGCTCGTGCCGAAGACCGTCGACATCGCCGGTGCCGTGCGCAAGCCGGGAAGCTGAACGGGCCTCTTCCCCCGATCTCTCCTGCTCCTTGTGGGGAGGAGCCGGAGGTGGGGGTGCCTCAGAATGAAGCGGAGCGGTGCCTCCTGCACCACCCCCACCCCGAACCCCTCCCCACGAGGGGGAGGGGAATCCCTCTCGAGAAAACCAGAAATAGCTCATGAACCGCCGGTCCGCCGCCCGCCTCGTCCTCGCTGGCTTCGCGCTCAGCCTCCTCGGCCGCAGCCCGGCCGCGGCGGAGGACGCCACCCTGCGCATCGGTTACCAGCGCTCATCGGCGCTGATCTCGCTGCTGCGCGAGGACGCGACGCTGGAGACGGCCCTGAAGCCCCTCGGCGTCAGCGTGTCGTGGCACGAATTCACCAGCGGCCTTCCGATCATGGAGGCGCTCAATGTCGGCCGCATCGACGTCTCGGCGGATGTCGCCGACACCGTGCCGGTCTTCGCCCAGGCCGCGGGCGCCAAGATCACCTACATCGCCCAAGAAGCCGCCTCGCCGCAGGCGCAGGCGATCCTCGTGCCGGGTGATTCCCCGTTGAAGAGCGTGGCCGAGTTGAAGGGCCGCAAGGTCGCGGTCACCAAGGGCGCCGGCAGCCACTACCTGCTGCTCGCCGCGCTGAAGGCGGAGGGGCTGCCGTTCAAGAGCATCACCCCGGCCTACCTCACCCCGGCGGACGGACGCAGCGCGCTGGCCGGCGGCAGCGTCGATGCCTGGGTGGCGTGGGACCCGTTCCTGTCGGCGGCGCAGATCCAGGCCGGAGCGCGCATCCTGAAGGACGGCACCGGGCTCTCGGCCTACAAGCGCTATTATCTCGCCTCCGACGCCTATGCGGAAAAGCGCGCCGACGTGCTGACCCTGCTCGTCGCCAAGCTGCGCGAGGCCGGGGCGTGGGTGAAGGCCAACCCGGACGCGGCCGCCGCGCGGCTGGGCGCCCTGTGGAAGATCGAACCCGACATCGTGAAACAGGCCAATGCCCGCCGCTCCTACCGGGTCGAGCCGGTGAGCCGCGAGGGGCTCGCCGAGCAGCAGACCATCGCCGACGCCTTCCGCGGCGAGGGGCTGCTGCCGCGCCCGGTCGACGCCGCCGCGCTGCCGGTCTGGGATGCACCCTCGCGCTGAGGGAGAGTGCGCTTCGAGGACGTTCACGATGACCCGTCAGGCCAGCCTGCCCCCCATCGCGGTGATCGGGGCGGGGTTCAGCGGCACCATGGCCGCGCTCCAGCTCCTCTCCGCCCTGCCGCCGGAACGGCCGGTCCTGCTCTGCGAGCGCGGAGGCAGCTTCGCCCGCGGGCTGGCCTACGGCACCGGCAACCCGGCCCATCTGCTCAACGTGCGCGCCGCCAACATGAGCGCCTTTCCGGACCGGCCGGGCCACTTCGAGGATTGGCTCTCCGGCGCCGATCTCCGTGAGGGCGTGGTCAAGACCCCGGCCGGCACCTTCGTGGCACGGGGCCATTACGGCAGCTATCTCACCGATCTCCTGACCGCAGCCGTGACCGGGCCGGGCGCACCGCGCCTGCACCTCGTCAACGACGGCGTGGTCGATCTGGAGCCGCGGGGCGGCGGCTTCCTGCTGCGCACCGAGGGCGGACAGACGCATGCCATCGCCGGGGCCGTGCTCGCCATGGGCAACCTCGCATCGGCCGCACCGAAGAGCCGCCACAGCCTGGACCCTTGGGCGCCCGAGAGCTTCGGGCGCCTGCACCCGCACGCGCCGGTCCTCATCGTCGGAACCGGGCTGACCATGCTCGACGCCGTGGCGAGCCTGCGGGCGCAGGGCTTTGCCGGCGCGATCCTCGCCCTGTCGCGCCGCGGCCTGCTGCCGAACGCCCACGCCCCCGCCGAGCCCTGGCCGACCCCCGATCTCACCCCGGCCGACTTCGCGTCCCTGCAGCGGCTCCTGACCCGCATCCGCACGGAGGTGGCGCGGGCGGCCGAGACGGGCGCGGGCTGGCACGGTGTCATCGACGCCCTGCGCCCGCTCACCGACACGATCTGGCGCAGCCTGCCGCCGCGCGAGCAGGCCCGGTTCCAGCGCCACCTGCGCCCCTTCTGGGACGTGCATCGCCACCGCACCGCCCCGCCCGCGGCCCGGACCATCGCCGACGAGATCGCCCGCGGCGCCCTGACGGTGCGGGCCGGGCGCCTGCTGGACATCGAGGACGAGGCGGCGCAGGCGGTGGTGACCCTGCGTCTGCGCGGCGCCGAGCGCCCCGAGCGCCTCGCGGTCCAGGCGATGATCGACGCCACCGGCTTCGGTCACCTCAAGGAGAGCCGCGACCCGCTGCTGCGGCGGCTGATGGACCGGGGCCTCGTCCGTCCCGGCCCGTTCGGGCTCGGCCTCGACGCCGGCGTCGATTACCGCGCGCGCGGCGCCTCGCCCGGCGAGGGCAGGGGACCGCTCTGGATCCTCGGGCCGCTCCTGCGCGGCGTGCTGTGGGAATGCACCGCGGTGCCCGACATCCGCAACGAGGCGGCGGACTTGGCCGGTCTCGTCGCCGCGAACCTCGACCGCGCCGCCGCGGCCTGACCCAAAACCAACGTCCGCGCCGTCCCGAGGCGGCGGAGAGCCTCGGCTCTCCGCCGCCTCACGCATTCGTGACGCCGGCCGAACGCGGTCCCGATCCTCCGGCTCGCGGGTCGAACGCAGCGCAAATCCCTGTTCTCAATGCCGTTTCGCACCGCATGCGGGCGCAATTTGGCGCGCCGGCTCACAAATCGGAATCGTTCTAAAGAGCTGGACGCGAGTTTGGAGCTGTTCTAATTAAAGGGCGTGACGGCGGGACGTGACGGGCCGGACGGTTCGGAACGGCAGACCCGCCAGCCAGAGACGACCGAACGGATATCGGAGAGAGATCATGGCCACCAACAGCAACGCCGCCTGCCAGAGCTGCCGCTTCTTCGACGACCACAAGACCAACGGCGCCCAGGCGTCGGGCGATCAGGGCCTGTGCCGCTTCAACCCGCCGGTGAGCCAGCCCGATCCGCAGGGCCAGGGCCTCTGGCCGGTGGTCGCTTCCAAGGATTGGTGCGGCCACTTCACCGCCGACGTCACCCCGGCCGAGTGATCGGCCGGACGCGACAGAGTTCTCTGAAAGGGGGCCGGTGCCGTGCGCACCGGCCCTTTTTTTGCGGGTTACCCCGCATGTCCCGGCTCGGCCGCACGAAGGCCGGCGAATTGCGTCGGGACCGCCCCGCATCGGTCATGATCCGGTCACCTTCCGATTCGATGGCTGCGGCGAAGGGGCAACGGTCCGCGAGCGGACGGCCCGGTCGTCAAGTTGAACGGTGCGGCCGGTCTCGCCGCCGCGCCCGAGTGGGGATGATTGCATGATCTTCGGACCGATCGGTGCACGCGCGCCTTTCCTCCGCACCGGCCGCGCCGCGGCCCTCGCCGCCGGCCTCGCGGCCCTGTCGGCCGTGCCCGCCGCGGCCGCCGCGCCGGCGCATGACCCGAGCGGCACGTGGCTGACGCAGGACGGCAAGGCCCGAATCCGCGTCGAGAAGTGCGGCCCGCAGGAGAAGAACCTGTGCGGCTATGCGGTGTGGCTGAAGACCCCGCTCAACGACGAGGGCAAGCCCCGGGTCGACTTCCGCAATCCCGACCCGAAGAAGCGCGCCCGCGCCTCCCTCGGCCACCAGCTCATCCTCGGGCTCAAGCTGAACGAGGATGCCCATTACGAAGGCAAGATCTACAACGCCGAAGACGGCAAGTTCTACGACGTCACGATCTGGTCGGACGAGCCGGAGGAGTTGACGGTCAAGGGCTGCCTGATCGCCTTCCTGTGCCAGTCGCAGACCTGGAAGAAGGTCGGCGACACCCTGCCCGGCCAGCTCACAGGCCCGACCAACGGCCCGAACGGCCCCCGCGCCGACGCCGAATGGGCGCCCAAACCCGCCGCGGGCACGGCGGCCGCCGGCCCCGCCGCCACCGGCAGCGCCGGCCCGGCCGCCGCCAAGCCGGCGCCGAAGCCCGCCGCGCCGAAGGCCCCGGCCGCCCCGGCCCCGGCGCAGTAACCGACCCGTTGCTCCCGGGGCAGCGTCAGAGCTGCGACGGCGGGTTTGCAAGACGCGCTCTCGTCCCCTCCACCGCCGTCATTCCGGGGCCGCGAAGCGGAACCCGGAATCCACACACGATGCGGCGCTGACGAATGGCGTCGAGGCCGATCATGGATTCCGGGTTCGCTTCTCAGCGCCCCGGAAGGACGGCGGAGGGGGACCGAAGAGTCCGATAAGGCCATCAGGCCGTCGGCGTCGCCACCCTCTGGCGCAAGCCCGCGATCACCGCTTTCAGCATCTCGGCGCTGGCCTCCTCCGAGAAACCGCCGGGCGTGCGCGCGGCGTAGATGCGCTCATGCACGAAGGCGAGCTTGGCGATCACCGCGGGCGTCAGCCTGAAGGGATAGAGCGGCGGCTGGCCCATGGAACGGTTGAGCGAGTTCACCGCGTAGGTGAGCGGGATCCAGGCCTCCACCACCCGCTCGAAATCCGGGGTCTCGTAGGGGTCGAAATCGACGCAGGTGGACAGAGCCTCCGATTCCGCCTTGGCCCGCAGCTTGGGCCGGAGGCGGATCTCGAAGGCGCTGCCCGTCTCCAGCGTATCGACGATGTGCAAGTAGTGGGCGAAGGTCTCGGCGAAATCCTCCCACGGGTGGGCGGTGGCGTAGGAGGAGACGAAACTCTCCTGCCAGTCGGACGGCGGCCCCTTGCTGTGATGGCGCCGGAGCGCGGCGCCGTAATCGAGGCGCTCGTTCCCGAACAGGGCGCGGAAGGCCGGCAGGCTGGCGTCGAAGCGCACCAGCAGGTTCCAGAAATAGTGCCCGATCTCGTGGCGGAAGTGGCCGAGCAGGGTGCGGTAATACTCGCCGAACATCTTGCGGCGCCGCTCGCGCTCGACGTCGTCGGCCTCGGCGATGGAGAGGGTGATCAGCCCGTCGAGATGGCCCGTCATCACCGGCGGCCCGGTCGACTCGGCCAGGAAGTCGAAGGCGAGCCCATCGGAATACTGCGCCCGCGTCACGAGCGGCAGGTCGAGGCGCAGCAGCGAGTAGAACAGCCGGTGCTTGGCCGCCTCGATCTGGCGCCAGCGGTCGAGATTGGCCGCCACGCTCAGGTCCGGCACCACGCGGTTGTGGCGGCAGGTGACGCAGTAGGTCTCAGGCGAATCCTCCGGCACCATCCAGTTGCAGGCGCCATGGGCCGCGTTGGCGCAGAAGCGGTACTTGCGGCCCGGATGGGCATAGGCGCGGAACAGCAGCCCGCGCCCGTCCTCGCCGCTGGGCTCCAGCGCCGACACCTCGTGCCGGTCGCAGACATAGCCGAGTCGCCGCTCGCAGCTCTCGCAGACCGTGCTTTCGAACGAGACCGGCTGGTCGCAGGCCTGGCACTGAAAAATCTTCATGGGAAGGCCCGCTCCGTCCGCTGCGGGGACCAGACAAGGACCGGACCGCATGCCAGACCAAGGGCTGCGAGCCGGGAGAGGTTCCGCCGGCGGCCGAGCAGCCGAACGCTTCGCGCGCCGGCTGCATGGTTCTTGCTTTTTTGATCGCTCCATTCCGATCGATGGGATGTATAAGGCGTACAACCAGCGGCCGAGTGCGCCGCCTTCCTCGCGTCGAGAGATCTCGAAACAGTCCGGAGCCTCCGTGTCGATCCAAGCCGCCCTGCACCACGTCACGCATTACCGCTACGACCGGCCCATCGCGCTCGGGCCGCAGACAATCCGCCTGCGCCCGGCGCCGCATGCCCGGACGAAGGTGCCGGCCTACGCGCTGAAGGTCAGCCCGGAGAACCACTTCATCAATTGGCAGCAGGATCCGGCCGGCAACTGGCTCGCCCGCCTCGTCTTTCCGGAGAAGACGACGGAGTTCCGGGTCGAGGTCGATCTCACCGCCGACCTCGCGGTCATCAACCCGTTCGACTTCTTCGTCGAGCCCTATGCCGAGCAACGCCCCTTCGACTATGAGGCCGACCTGAAGGTCGCGCTCGCGCCCTACCTCGTCCTCGACGAGGCGCAGGGTCCGGAGATCGACGCCTTCCTCGCGGAAATCCCCGAGGAGACCCACACGGTCAGCTTCCTCGTGGCGCTCAACGAGAAGGTGCGTTCGCACGTCGCCTACGGGGTCCGGATGGAACCCGGCGTGCAGACCGCCGCCGAGACGTTGACGCTCAAGAGCGGATCCTGCCGCGATTCCGCGTGGCTCCTGGTGCAGGTGCTGCGTCGGCTCGGCTTCGCCGCCCGCTTCGTCTCGGGCTACCTGATCCAGCTCGTGCCCGACACCACCGCCGTCGATGGCCCGGCGGGCACCACCACCGACTTCACCGACCTGCACGCCTGGGCCGAGGTCTACCTGCCGGGCGCCGGCTGGATCGGGTTCGACGCCACCTCGGGCCTGCTCACCGGCGAGGGACACATCCCGCTGGTGGCCACGGCGCACTACAACGCCGCCGCGCCGATCTCCGGCTTGGCCGAGCCGGCCAAGGTCGAGTTCGCCTACGAGATGACGATCAGCCGCGTGGCGGAAGCGCCGCGCATCACCAAGCCGTTCTCCGACGAGATCTGGGCGGCGATGGATGCGCTCGGCGAGCGGATCGACGCGGATCTGACCGCGCAGGACGTGCGCCTGACCATGGGCGGCGAGCCGACCTTCGTCTCGGTGGACGACTTCGAATCGCCGGAGTGGAACGTCGCCGCGGTGGGGCCGACGAAGCGCGGCTTGGCCGACACGCTGGTGCGGCGCCTGCGCGACCGCTTCGCGGCGGGCGGCATGCTGCATTACGGCCAGGGCAAGTGGTATCCCGGTGAGAGCCTGCCGCGCTGGGCCTTCGCCCTGTACTGGCGCAAGGACGGCGTGTCGATCTGGCGCAACGCCGATCTGATCGCCGTCGAGGACGGTCCCAAGACCCCAAACACCAAGACCGCGACCATCAAGGACGCCGAGCGTCTGATGGGCGCGTTGTCGGAGCGGCTCGAACTCGGCCGCTTCGTCTTCCCGGCCTACGAGGACGCGGTCTACTGGAAGGCGCGCGAGAGCGAGTTGCCGGTCAATGTCACGACCGCGGCGGCGCAGACCGGCAGCCTGGAGGCCGATGCCCGGTTCAAACGCGTGTTCGGCCGCGGCCTCGACAATCCCGTCGGCTACGTGCTGCCCCTCGCCAACCTTGCGGTGGGGGAGGGCCGCGCCTGGATCTCGGAGGCCTGGGCCTTCCGCCGCGGCGGCGCGTATCTTAGCCCCGGCGACTCGCCGATGGGCTTCCGCCTGCCGCTCGCCTCGCTGCCCTACGTGCCGCCGGATTCCTACCCCTACTACCACCCGCAGGATCCGATGGAGGCCCGCGGCGACCTGCCCGCCGAGCCCGGCGGGCTCAAGGATGCCCCGCTCGCCAAGGGCAAGGATCGCGGGAACGGCGCCGGCATCGAGGGCGTCGCCGTGCGCACGGCGCTGGCCGTGGAGCCCCGCGACGGCGTGCTCTGCGTGTTCATGCCGCCGCTGGAGCGGGTGGATGAGTATCTCGACCTCGTCGGGCATCTGGAGCGGGCGGCGGAAGCGATCGGCCAGCCGATCCATATCGAGGGCTACGAGCCGCCCTACGATCCGCGCCTCTCGGTCATCAAGGTCACGCCCGATCCCGGCGTGATCGAGGTCAACGTCCACCCCGCCGCCTCCTGGCGCGAGGCGGTGGACATCACCGCCGGCCTCTACGAGGAGGCGCGCCAGACGCGCCTCTGCGCCGAGAAATTCATGATCGACGGGCGCCACACCGGCACCGGCGGCGGCAACCACGTCGTGCTCGGCGGCGCCAGCCCCTCGGACTCGCCGTTCCTGCGCCGGCCGGACCTGCTGAAGAGCCTCGTGCTGTTCTGGCAGCGCCATCCCTGCCTGTCCTACCTCTTCGCCGGTCTCTATGTCGGCCCGACGAGCCAGGCGCCGCGCATGGACGAGGCGCGCCACGACGGCCTCTACGAACTGGAGATCGCGCTCGCCCAGGTGCCGGGGCCGGACGAGGCGAACATCCCGCACTGGCTGGTGGACCGATTGTTCCGCAACATCCTCGCGGACGTCACCGGCAACACCCACCGGGCCGAGATCTGCATCGACAAGCTGTTCTCGCCGGACGGGCCGACGGGGCGGCTCGGCCTCCTCGAATTCCGCTCCTTCGAGATGCCGCCGGACGCGCGCATGAGCCTGGCCCAGCAAGTCCTGCTGCGGGCGATCGTGGCGTGGCTCTGGCGCGAGCCGCAGACGGGGGGCTGTGTCCGCTGGGGCACGGCGCTGCACGATCGCTTCATGCTCCCGCATTTCCTCTGGGCCGACTTCCTCTCCGTGCTGGAAGACCTGCGCGGCGGCGGCTACGACTTCGACCCTCAGGCCTTCGCGGCGCAGGCCGCGTTCCGCTTCCCCATCTTCGGCCGGGTGGAGCAGGGCGGCGTGAGCCTCGAACTGCGTCAGGCGCTGGAGCCCTGGCACGTGCTAGGCGAAGAGGGGACCGCCGGGGGAACCGTGCGCTTCGTGGACGCATCCGTCGAACGGCTTCAGGTGAAGGTCGAGGGCTATGTCCCCGGCCGGCACGTGATCGCCTGCAACGGCCGGCGCCTGCCGATGACGCCGACCGGCGCCAGCGGCGAGGCGGTCGCGGGCCTGCGCTTCAAGGCGTGGCAGCCCGCCTCCTCGCTGCACCCGACGATCCCGCCGCACGGGCCGCTGACCTTCGACATCCTCGATGTCTGGAGCGGCCGTTCGCTCGGCGGCTGCCGCTACCATGTCAGCCATCCGGGCGGGCGCAGCTACGACAGCTTCCCGATCAACGCCTATGAGGCGGAGGGGCGCCGTCTCGCCCGCTTCGAGGCGATGGGCCACACCCCCGGCCGCATCGCGATGCCGGCCGAGGAGCGCACGAGCGACTTCCCCCTGACCCTCGACCTGCGCACCCCCGCACCCCGATGACAGCCTCCGCCGCCCTCGCGGACGGGCCCTTGCCCGACGCCTCCGCCTGGGCGGCCGACGATCCGGCCGCACGCATGCGCCGCTGGACGGAAGCCTACGCGCCCCGACCCGGCCTTGCCGACGAGCTGGTGGATGCGGAAGGCGCCCTGCGGGGCGGCTGGCCGCGCTTTCTCGAGCGCCTCGCCCGACTCGACGACCGGGAGGTTGCCGCGCGCTTCCTCTCCGCCGAGCGGCATATCCGCGACGCCGGCATCTCCTACCGGGTCTACGGCGACGGGCGCGAGCATCCCTGGCCGCTGGGTTCGCTGCCCCTCGTCATCGACGCCGCCGACTGGGCGGAGCTGTCCGCCGGCATCGTCCAGCGCGCCGGTCTGATGGAGCGCATCGTCGGCGACATCTACGGCGCCGGCCGGCTCGTGGCGGAGGGCTTTCTGCCCGCGGGCGTGGTGGCGGGACATCCCGAGTTCCTGCGGCCGGTGCACGGCATCGCCCCTCCCGGAGGGCGCTGGCTGCCGATCTATGCGGCCGATGTCGGCCGCGGACCGGACGGGCGCTGGCAGGTTCTCGCCGACCGCACCCAGGCGCCCTCCGGCCTCGGCTACGCCCTGGAGAACCGGATGGTGCTCGCCCGCGCCTTCCCGGACCTGTTCGCCGACCTCCATGTCGAGCGCCTGCCCGGCTTCTTCCAGGCGTTCCGCGCCGGTCTCGCCGCGTCCTGCGAGCGCAGCGATCCGCGCATCTGCCTGCTGACGTCGGGCCCCTACAGCAGCACCTATGTCGAGCAGGCCGCGCTCGCCCGCTATCTCGGCTTCCTGCTCGTCGAGGGCGACGACCTCGTGGTGCGCGACGGGCTCCTGCACGTGCGCACCATCGCCGGGCTCAAGCGCACCGACGCGGTCTGGCGCCGGATCGACGCCGATTATCTCGACCCGATGGAGCTGCGCTCGGATTCGCGCCTGGGCGTACCGGGCATCCTCCAGGTGCTGCGCCGGGGTGGGGCGGTGGTCGGCAACATGCCGGGCTCGGGCGTGCTCGAATCGGCCGCGCTGAGCCCCTACCTGCCGGCCATCGCCCGGCGGCTCACCGGCGAGGAATTGCGCCTCACGGGTCCGCGCACCTGGTGGTGCGGCGACCCCGACGGGCTCAATCATGCGCTCTCCAACCTCGATCACCTGACGCTGCGCCCCGCCGCGACGCCGCTGCGCGGCCCGGAGCGCGACGCGATGCTCGCCGGCCCCGCCCTCGACGCCGCCCGCGCCCACGCCGTGGCGGCCTTGCGCGAGCGCCCGTTCGACTGGGTGGCGCAGGAGACCGCGCCGCTCTCGACCATGCCGGCGTGGCAGGACGGCCGTCTGGTGGCCCGCCCCTTCGTCATGCGCGTCTTCGCCGCCGCCACGCCGGAGGGCTGGCGCGTGCTGCCGAGCGCCTTCTGCCGCGTCGCCGAGCGCGAGGGCGCCGACCCGAGCGAGATGCGCGCCGGCATCCGCTCCGCCGATGTCTGGGTCCTGTCCGACACCCCCGTCGATACGCCGACGCTCGTGCATACGAGCGCCCCGCGCATCCGCCGCATCGCCGGCCACCTGCCGTCGCGGGCGGCCGACAACCTGTTCTGGTTCGGGCGCTATCTGGAGCGGGCGGAGGCGGTGATCCGCCTCGTCCAGGCCCATCTCGGCGTGTTTACGGAAGCCGTCGCCGCCGACGCGTCGGGCGAGGCCGGCGCGCCGACCGCGCTCGCGATCCGTGCGCTGCTCAAGGAATGGGGCTCGGTGAGCGCGGCCGATCTCGGCCCCGCGGCGCTCGCCGGGGAGGCGCTTTCGGGCAAGACGGTCCACGGCTCGGCCCTGTCGCATGGCCTGGAGGCCCGGCGCATCGCCGCCTCCCTGCGCGAGCGGCTGCCGGCGGAATCCTGGCGGGCGCTGGCGGATCTGCGCGACACCCTGGTCTACGCCGAGGGTTGGGCGCCGACGGAGGCGCAGCTCTTCGGCAAGGCCGAGCGGGCGCTCGGCCATCTCGCCGCGCTTTCCGGCCTGATCCACGAGAATATGGGCCATGCCGCCGGCTGGCGCTTCGCGGATATGGGCCGGCGCATCGAGCGGGCGATCAACACCTGCAGCTTCGCCCTGCGCTTCTGCGGCGAGGAGGCCAGCGCCGAGGATCTCGGGGTGATGCTCTCGCTCGCCGATTCGCAGATCGCCTACGGCGCCCGCTACCTCGTCGGCGTGAGCCGCGACGCGGTCTGCGACATGGCGGTGCTCGATCCCAACAATCCCCGCTCCGTCGCCTACCAGATCCAGGCGATCACCGCGCATCTCGACGCCCTGCCGGCGCTGGCCGCGGACGGCTTGCCCGAGGCGCACCGCCGCCGGGCGCTGGCGCTCGCGGTCACGCTCCAGACGTCCGAGGCCGCCGATTTCGACGCCGAGGCGCTGGAACGCTTCGAGTCCGATCTGGAGGGCCTCGCCAACGGGATCGCCAGCCGCTACTTCCCCAACGGCCCCGACGCGCTCCGGCCCGAGAAGCTCACGGGTCTCGCGTGATCTACACCCTGCGGCACCTGACGACCTATCGCTACGCCCGCACCGTCCGCTTCGCACGCTGCAACCTGCGTCTGCGTCCGCGCGACGGCGAGGGGCAGCGGGTGCTGGAGAGCGCGCTCCACGTCGCCCCCGAGCCGACGCGCCGCCTGGAGCGCCGCGACTTTTTCGGCCTCGACACCCTGACCCTGACGCTGGACGAGCCCCATCGGGAATTCACGGTCGAGGCCGTCTCCCGCGTGGCGGTGGAGCGCCCGGCGCCGCCGCCGCCCGAGGCCGGCCCGTCCTGGGAGACGGTGCGGGCGGCCGCGCTGGCGCTGCCCTCGCTCGGGCCGGACGGTCCGGCGCATTTCCAGTTCCCGAGTCAGCGGGTGCCGCTCGACCCCGCCGTCACGGAGTACGCCCGGACAAGCTTTCCGCCCGGGCGCAGCGCCTATGGCGGGGCGGTCGAGCTGATGCACCGCATCCGCGACGATTTCCGCTTCGATGCCAAGGCCACCACCGTCTCGACGCCGCCGGCGGAGGCCTTCGCCCTGCGGGCCGGCGTGTGCCAGGACTTCGCCCACGTGATGATCGCCGGGCTTCGCGGCCTCGGCCTGCCGGCGGCCTATGTCAGCGGCTACCTGCGCACCCGTCCGCCCCCCGGCCGCCCACGCCTGCGCGGGGCCGATGCCAGCCACGCCTGGGTCGCGCTCTGGTGCGGGCTAGAGATGGGGGAGGGCGGCTGGATCGGCCTCGACCCGACCAATGACTGCGTGGTGCGCGACAACCACATCGTCGTGGCGCGCGGCCGCGACTATGCCGACGTCGCGCCGATCGACGGGATCGTCGCCTCGGCCGGGTCACAGAAACTCACGGTCGAAGTCGATGTCATCCCGGAGGATGAGGCGGCCTGACGACAGGATCAGCCGCCGGTCCGCGCGTCCCACCCCGCCATCGCCAGACGCGCGACCGCTTCGAGTTCCGCCCGGCTCGCCCCGTCGCGGGCCTGGAGCGACATCCCGCCCTGCACCGTCACCACGAAGCGGGCCAGCGCCGGGATATCGACCGCGGCGCCGAGTTCCCCCGCCGCCGCGGCGCGGTCGAGCCGTTCCACGACGGTCTCGAATCCGAGAGCGCGCGCCGCCCGCACGCACGCGCCGAGTTCCGCCTGCCCCTCGCCGCCGACGGCCGAGAGCGTCACCATGCAGCCGCGCGGTGCGTCGGGCGCGCTGACCGCGGTCAGGGCCGAGGCCGTGTCCATCAGCAGCGCCTCGACCGCCCCGCGTGCGGTGGCGGCGGCGGCGAAGTTGCCCCAGACGCGCCCCTCGAACTGCGCCCGGTAGTGCCGCAGGGCCTCGGCATAGAGTGCCTCCTTCGAGCCGAAGGCCGCGTAGAGGCTTGGCGAGCCGATCCCCATCGCTGCGGTCAGGTCGGAGATGGAGGTGGCCGCAAATCCCTTGCGCCAGAACAGATGCATGGCCTGGGTCAACGCCGCCTCCCGGTCGAAGGCACGCGGCCGGCCGCGACCGCGCGCTGGGCCGCAACGCGGCGGTACGACGCTGGGCGAAGGGGCCGAGGAAGGGGCCGAGGAAGTGGCTGGGGAGGCGCCGGGCTCAGAATTCTGCATCGATCGTTCTATAATTCGCTTGACCGCAATCGGCAACGCACGTAGCCATTTATGTGTCGTTCGATACAGAAAGATCAACCAATGAGTGACCTGGTAGGCAAGCGCGCCCTCGTGACCGGCGCTTCCCGTGGGATCGGCGCCGCCATCGCGCTGGCGCTGGCGGAGCGCGGCGCGGATGTCGCGATCACCTACGAGCGCTCGGCGGAGCGGGCGGAGGAGGTCGTGCGGGCGATCGATTCGAAGGGCCGGCGCGGCCTTGCGATCCAGGCCGACAGCGCCGACGCGGCGGCAGTGAAGCGCTCGGTCGATGCGGCCGCGGCGGAACTCGGCGGCCTCGACATCCTCGTGAACAATGCCGGCATCGCCCGCGGCGGTCCGGTGGCGGAGATCACGCTCGCCGATATCGACGCGCTGCTGGCCGTGAACGTGCGCTCCGTGGTGCTGGCCTCGCAGGCGGCGATCCCGCATCTCGGGAAGGGCGGACGGATCATCTCCATCGGCTCGTGCCTCGGCGAGCGGGTGCCGTTTCCCGGCGTCACGGTCTACTCGATGACGAAGTCGGCCCTGCTCTCGTTCACCCGCGGACTGGCCCGCGAACTCGGCCCCCAGGGCATCACCGTGAACCTCGTGCAGCCGGGCTCGACCGATACCGACATGAATCCGTCCGACGGGGCGCAATCGGACCTGCAGCGCTCCATGACCGCGCTCGGGCATTACGGAAAGTCGGAGGACATCGCCGCCGCCGTGGCCTTCCTGGCGAGCCCGGCCGCGCGGCAGATCACCGGCACCACCCTCACGGTCGACGGCGGCGCGAACGCCTGACCCGTCGCGGCGGCCCGGACGCGGTCCGGGCCGCCGGCTTCAGCCGGAGACGCCTGCCCGGTAGAGGCGCCCGCGCTCGGTCCAGACGACGGTGAGCAGGGCGAGCCCGCCGAGCCCGGCATAGCCGTAGGCCACCGGCATCACCGTGCCGTCGAAGGCGTGCCCGATCAGGAAGCCGCAGAAGGCGCCCAGGATCGTGGTGTAGAAGCCGAGGAACGAGGAGGCGGTGCCGGCGATCGCGCCCAGCGGCTGCAGCGCGAGCGCGTTGAAGTTCGGCAGGGCGAAGCTGATCAGGAACTGGTTCAGCGCCAGCACCGAGAGGAACAGCACCAGCGGCGGATGCCCCTGGTAGTGCAGGCCGATACCGACCTGCACGAGGCCGATGGCGGTGAAGGCGGTGACGCCGGCATGCGACAGGGTCCGCATCCCGAGCCAGCGCACGACGCGGGAATTGATCAGCGTCGCCGCCCCCATGGCGCCGGCCACCACGCCGAAGGCGACGGGGAACAGCCCGCCGAGATGGTAGAGCCCGGTGTCGAACACCTGCTGGGCCGAGCCGACATAGCCCATGATGCAGCCCGTCAGCAGGCCGAGCGCCGTGGCGTAGCCGATCGCCACGCGGGTGCGCAGCACGGTGGCGAGCGCCTGCCCCGTGGCCCGCAGCGAGAGCGGGCGGCGGTACTCGGGATGCAGCGTCTCGGGCATGCGCAGGGCGAACCACAGCGTCAGCACGCCGCCGAGCGCCAGCATCGACACGAACACCCAGATCCACGAGCCGAGCAGCAGCATGGTCGCGCCGATCGCCGGCCCGAGCATCGGCACGATCAGGAACACCATCATGATGAGCGACATCACGCTCGCCATCTCGCGCCCCGAGAAGCGGTCGCGCACGATCGCGGTCGAGAGGACGCGCCCGCCGGCCGCCCCCATGCCCTGGATGACGCGGGAGGCGAGCAGCCACTCGTAGCTCGGCGCCAGCATCGAGAGGATGCAGCCCGCGGTGTAGATGCCGAGGCTGATCAGCAGGGTCGGCCGGCGCCCGATCGCATCCGAGACCGGCCCGTAGACGATCTGCGCCACCCCGAAGCCGATCATGTAGACGTAGACGAGGAGTTGCAGGCTGTTGGGGTCGGCGACCGAGAACCGCTCCTGGATCAGCGGGAAAGCCGGCAGCAGGTTGTCGATCGACATGGCGGTGACCGCCATCATCAGGGCGACGATGCCGACGAACTCGGCAAATCCCGGCCCGACCCAAGGAGGGGCACCCGGCGAGGCCTCCGAGGCGGGGCTGCCGGGAATGGGCCGAGGGGAGGATGTCACGGGCGAAAGCGCTTTCGGAGAGCAGGCCGGCCGGGTTCGCGGCGGTGCGGTGTCGTCAATGGTCGAGGATGTCTTCAACGTTCCAGAATGCGGCGCTTTCCCTCTCCCGTCCGCTCCGCGGGCACCCTCTCCCCAGAGGGGGGAGGGAGATACGGGCGGAGCGCCTACTCCTTATCCTGTCCCTCACCCATCGCCGCGCTGAGGCGAACGTAGTTCTTCGTCACCAGGGCGATGTTGGCCTCGGAAGGCTTGGCCGGTTCGCCGGCGGCGAGCGCCTCCTTGATCTCCTTGACCGTCTCGGCCTTCTCCTGGGCGGGCATCGCCTTGTCGGCCTGCACCGCCGCGAGCTGCTTCTTCAGCAGAGGGGTGGCGCCGACATAGCTCTTGGTCTCGGGGTCGATCCCGCCGAGCACGGCATCGACGGTGTCGCTGGCATCCTGAAACTCCTCCAGGCTCGCAAACCCGTTGCGCTTCACGATCGCCTCGGCCTGCCCCTGCGCCTGCGCCTCGGCCTTCGGATCGGGCTTGTCGGGCGCACCGCCGGTCAGCTTGGCGAGTTCCGGCTGCGCGACGAGGAGGCCGTCGATCTGCCACTGCGTCAGTGCGATCTCCTTGCCCGCCTCCGGTGCCTCGGCCTTCGCGGCGGGCGGGCTGGCGGCGGGTTTGGCGGCCGTCCCGGCCTGGGCCAGGGCCGGCGCGGCGGAGAGGATCGCCGCCGCGGCGAGGGTCGCCGAAAGCGAGGCGGCGAGCAGGGTGCGCGAGTGGATCGTCATGGTCTTCGGCCTCTGATGTCTCGTCGGCTGCGCCGGGCGGAAGGCCGACACGGAACGCCGCCCTTCCGCCCGCGCGGCGCGTTTCTCGCAACGGGTCGCGGCGAAACCGTGATGGCAGCGCTTGACCGCTCCGCGCCGTGCGCTGGCGCAGATGCCACGCAGCGGCCGCAAAGGCGGCTTCTGTTCCGCGCCCGTCCGCCACCCGCGGGGAAAGGGGAGCCCGTGAGCCATGCCAAGGCAAGCGTCACAGCAAACCCGTGCCGTGCGCGGCCCATCCTCGCGATTCTGCTGGCCGCCCTGTTCGCCGTTGCGCTCGCCGCTGCATCCGTGACGGCGGCGCGCGCCGAGGCGGATTACGCGGAGCGGGCGCAGGCCCTCGTCGCCCCCTACATCGAGGCAGGCCTGTTCTCGGGCGTCATCCTCGTCGCGCGGGACGGGCGGCCGGTCTTCCGCCGAGCCTACGGCCTCGCGGATCGCGAGTGGGAGGTCCCCAACACGCCGCAGACCCATTTCCGCATCGGCTCGCTGACCAAGGCCTTCACCGCCGCCGCCGTGCTGAAGCTCGCGGAGGCCGGGCGACTCGGGCTCGACGATCCCGTCCGGCGCTGGGTTCCCTCCGTTCCGGAGGCGTGGGCCGGGGTGAGCCTGCGCCACCTGCTCCAGCACCGCTCCGGCATCATCAACTTCACGGCGCTGCCGAACTACTACGACCAGATCGCACGGGTCGATCACACGCCGGCGCAGATCGTAGCCCTGACCGCGGGCGATCCGCTGCTGTTCCCGCCGGGCGAGCGGTTCGAGTACAGCAACACCAACTACGTGCTGCTCGGCATGGTGATCGAGGCGGCCTCGGGCCTGTCCTACGAAGCCTACCTGCGCGAGACCATCCTCGCGCCGCTGGGGCTCAAGGAGACCGGCTACGACGACCTCACGGTGATCCTGCCGCGGCGGGCCGCCGGCTACCGCCGGGGGCGGGCGCAGTGGCGCAATGCCGTGCCGATGGCGGCAAGTTCGGCCTATGCCGCGGGCGCGCTCTACTCCACCGTGGACGACCTGCTGGCTTGGGACGAGGCGCTCGCCGGGCCGCGCCTGCTCTCGGACGCCTCGCGGGCGGCGATGTTCGACGATCGCGGCACCGGCTACGGCCTCGGCTGGTTCGTCTCCCGTGCCTTCGGCAAGCAGTCCGACACCAAGCCCGGGGCCAAGACGAGCGGCCACCGCGTCTACGGCCATGCCGGTTCGATCCCCGGATTCCTGTCGATCAACGACGTCTACCCCGACGATCATCTCACCGTGATCGTGCTCTCGAACACCGAGACGGCGCCCGCTCAGAAGATCGCCCGCGACCTCGCCTCCCTGCATTTCGGCCACTACGCGGCGCCCGAGGCGATCGTGCTGGAGGACGTGATCCTCGACCGCTACCCCGGCACCTACCGCCTGGGACCGCGCGCCTTCCTCACCGTCGCCCGCGAGGGCAAAGGCAGCGGGCTGACGGCGCGGGCCACCGGAGAGCCCGCCTTTCCCTTCGTGCCGGAGAGCGACCGCACCTTCGTCTCCAAGGTCGCCGACATGCGCCTCACCTTCGAGACCGAGCCCGACGGCACGCCCACCGGCCTGATCCTGCACCGCGACGGCCGCGACCGGACCGGCCCCCGCGTGACCGAGGACGAGGCGAAGGCCGTGCTCGCCGCGCCGCCGCGGCAGCACCGGGAGATCGCCATCGACCGCACGCGCCTGCCCGCCCTCACCGGACGCTACGCCCTGGGGCCGGGTGTCGAGATCGCCGTGACCGTGGAGGGGGGGCGGATTTTCGCGCAGGCCACAAGGCAGCCGCGCAACGAACTCGTTCCCGAGGGGGAGCGGGACTTCTTCCTGCGCGGGAGCGACGCGCAGATCACCTTCACCGCCGACGAGGCGGGCCGGGTGACGGGCCTGATCCTGCACCAGGGCGGCTACGATACCGAGGCGCCGCGGCGGCCCGAGGCGGACGGCCCGACCCCGGGGCTTGGACCAAGGGCGGGGTCGCCAGCGAGCGTGAAAGGGTCTAACTGAAAGGCAGCGCGCGACAGGCGCTCGCGCACGGGAAATCGAGTCGGCGGCCGCCAGAAGCCGCGTTGGCCAAAAGTCCACCTTGATCCGAGACGGCGGCTGTTCTTGTCTCTCGCCGCAATTCGGCGAGGCGGTCGCCCCAGCATCGCCGCGGACGACGGACGGGTTCCGGCTTCCGCCAAAAAGACGATGCACGGCAAAGATCTGCCGCAAAAAGCCTGACGCACAAAAACCGGGCGCAATGGAGGAAACGCGATGAACAAGCCTGAATTCCTGGCTGACGCCAAGACCAAGTCGCCCTTCTCGGCGCGCTACGACAACTTCATCGGCGGCCAGTGGGTGGCGCCGGTGAGCGGCCGCTACTTCGAGAACACCTCGCCGATCACCGGCAAGGTGATCTGCGAGGTCGCCCGCTCCGAGGCGCAGGACATCGAGAAGGCGCTCGACGCCGCCCACGCCGCCAAGGACGCCTGGGGCCGCACCGCCCCGGCCGAGCGCGCCCGCATCCTCAACAAGATCGCCGACCGGATGGAGGACAACCTCGATCTGATCGCGCTGGCCGAGACCTGGGACAACGGCAAGCCGATCCGCGAGACCACCGCCGCCGACATCCCGCTCGCCATCGACCACTGGCGCTACTTCGCCAGCTGCGTGCGCGCCCAGGAAGGCGCGATCTCCGAGATCGACCACGACACGGTGGCCTACCACTTCCACGAGCCGCTCGGCGTCGTCGGCCAGATCATCCCGTGGAACTTCCCCATCCTGATGGCGGTGTGGAAGCTCGCCCCGGCGCTCGCCGCCGGCAACTGCGTGGTGCTCAAGCCCGCCGAGCAGACCCCGGCCTCGATCCTCGTGGTGATGGAGCTGATCGGCGACCTGCTGCCGCCGGGCGTGATCAACGTCGTCAACGGCTTCGGCCTGGAGGCCGGCAAGCCGCTCGCCTCGAACCCGCGCATCGCCAAGATCGCCTTCACGGGTGAGACGACCACCGGCCGCCTCATCATGCAGTACGCCTCGCAGAACCTGATCCCGGTGACACTGGAGCTGGGCGGCAAGTCGCCGAACATCTTCTTCGGCGACGTCGCCAACGAGGACGACGACTTCTTCGACAAGGCGCTCGAAGGCTTCACCATGTTCGCCCTCAACCAGGGCGAGGTCTGCACCTGCCCGAGCCGCGCGCTGGTGCACGAGTCGATCTACGACCGCTTCATCGAGCGCGCGATCAAGCGCGTCGAGGCGATCACCCAGGGCTCGCCCCTCGACCCGGCGACCATGATCGGCGCCCAGGCCTCGTCCGAGCAGCTGGAAAAGATCCTGAGCTACGTCGATATCGGCCGCCAGGAAGGCGCCGAGTGCCTCACCGGCGGCGCCCGCGGCACCCGCGAGGGCGAGCTGGCCGACGGCTTCTACATGCAGCCGACGGTGTTCAAGGGCCACAACAAGATGCGGATCTTCCAGGAGGAGATCTTCGGGCCCGTCCTCTCGGTCACGACCTTCAAGGACGACGAGGAGGCGCTCTCCATCGCCAACGACACGCTCTACGGGCTCGGCGCCGGCGTGTGGACCCGCGACGGAACCCGCGCCTACCGCTTCGGCCGCGCCATCCAGGCCGGCCGCGTCTGGACGAACTGCTACCACGCCTACCCGGCGCACGCGGCCTTCGGCGGCTACAAGCAGTCCGGCATCGGCCGCGAGACCCACAAGATGATGCTCGACCACTACCAGCAGACCAAGAACATGCTGGTCAGCTACTCCTCGAAGAAGCTCGGGTTCTTCTGAGCGTTCGATCGGGATAAACGTTCGAGACCGACTTCAGCCCCGGCCGCAAGGCCGGGGTTTTTTGATAGGCGCGGCGGGCGTGCGGGCTCGATGATGAGGCGGCTTGGGTGCGGTACACGCGCATGGGACCGGCGGGCTGGGTCGGGCAGATCGATCACGTCCGCGTCTATCTGAGCGACGCGGACGGCGAGATCTGCCGCGCCCAGGCCGCGGTGGCGGCGGTGGTGACCGCCTCGCTCCCGCGCCTTCGCGACGCGGCCTCGGCCTATCTCGACCGCTTCGTGGACAGAGCGAAAGCCTGCGGCAGCGCGCAGGAGCCCTGGTGGCTCGACGAAATCGAATTTCGCGATCACGCCGGGGACGCGACGGTCTGCTACGCGCTCCACTTCCGCCTGCAGGGCGACGACGGTGGCCTGTGGACGGTCGACATGCGGGCATCCGCGGACGGGCATCGTCCCTTCCGGTTCGAGCGACGGCAGGGCTGAGGCTGCGCGGGAGGGACGGCGCCATCGCCGACCTCTTGCGCAGGGCGCGGGAATCGCCCGGCAGGCGCGATGAAGCGGCCGTCGCCGAGGGCGATTGGGTCGCGCGGCCCTGCGCTCGGCGCCGGCCCGGGGACCACGACGCCGCGGCCATCGGCATCGTCCGGCTCGGCGCTCACGGCAGGATCGTTGAGCGCTGGGACGTGATGCAGATCCTTCCCGAAACCGGCGCCCCTCCGAACGGGCTGTTTCGAGAGCCCAGCGTCGTTCGAACGTCGATCGCCCGAGAGATGAGCCATTCGACGGGCATCGAAAGCTAGAAACCGGAAAATCTGCAAACTTTTGCAGCAATGCTCCGGTGTTTCTCGCGTATCCTGAGATCGATAAACAACCTAGTCTCGCGCTCAACGAACGAGCGAGGCCTGTCCCATGAGCACGATTACCTCCGTGGCCGAAGCCTTCTTCGAGGCGTGCGAGACGGGCGGTGGCTGGGCGGCGTGCGAACGCTATTGCGCACCGGATGCTGGATTCTCGGCTCAGGCGGATGCCCTGGCGGGCATCACCACGCTGCGCGATTACGCCGAGTGGATGAAGGGCCTTCTGACGGTCCTGCCCGACGGGCGGTACGAGGTGAAGTCGTTCGCCACGGACGAGGAGCGCCGGAACGTGGCGGCGTATGGCGTCTTCCGCGGGACCCATACCGGCGAGGGCGGCCCGTGCCCTCCGACCGGGAAAAGCACGTCGACCGACTACGTCTACGTCATGCAGTTCGACGGCGAGCGGATCGCTCACATGACGAAGATCTGGAACGACGCGCGCGCCGTGAAGGAACTCGGCTGGGCCTGAGATCCGCACCCCGGCCGGGCGGCGGGCTCAGCCCCGAGCGCGGATCATCTCGGCCCTGCCTCCCTCCACCAGCACCTCGGCCGGGGTCGGGTGGCTCAGGAACCCCGTCGGGCTCGCGGTGAGGCCGTAGGCGCCCGATTGCAGCACCGCCACGAGATCGCCCTCGGCCAGCGGCGGCAGGGGGGCGGCGCGGGCCAGCATGTCGAGCGGCGTGCAGAGCGGGCCGACCACGGCGGTGGCGGCGCGCGGCGCCTCAGGGCCCTCGACCCCGGCGGCGAGGGGAAAGTCGCGCTTGACGATCTGGCCGAGATTGCCGCTCGCCGCGAGGTGATGGTGCATGCCGCCATCGGTGATGACGAAGCGGCTGCCGCGCGAGTCCTTCACCGCCAGCACCCGCGCCACGTAGAGCCCCGCCGGCCCGGCGAGGTAGCGGCCGGGCTCCAGCACCACCCGGGCGCCCGCGAGCCGGGGGTCGGCCCGCAGCGTCGCGATCAGGTCGGGCAGGCCGGCGCGGATCGCCCCAAGGTCGAGGGCGGCCTCGCCGGAAAAATACGGGATACCGAGCCCGCCGCCGAGATCGATCGTCTCCAGCGCCCGCCCGGTTCGCTGGGCGATCCGCGCCGCGAGGCCGAGTCCGTAGGCCCATTGGCCGAGAAGCGTCTCGGCCTTCAGTCCCTGCGTGCCCGCGAAGAGGTGGAGCCCGACGAGACGCAGGCGCGGCATGGCCTCCACCGCGTCGATGGCGGCGTCCATAGCCTCCTCGTCGAAGCCGAAGGGGGAGGGCTTGCCGCCCATCCGCATCGCCCCGCCCTGTGCGGTGGCGCCGGGATTGATCCGCAGCGCCACCCGCACGGTCACGCCGTGACGCTCGGCGGCGGCGGCCACGCGAACCATCTCCTCGCGGTTCTCGAGGTGGATCTCGCCGATGCCGCCGGCCACCACCCGGTCGAGATCGGCCGTGCCCTTGCCCGGCCCCGCGAACAGGATCTTTTCCGGCGCGACACCGGCCTTGAGCGCCGCTTCGAACTCGGCACCGGAGGCGATCTCGGCGCCCGCGCCCTCCTCACGGAAAACGCGGATGACCGCCGGGTTCGGGTTCGCCTTGACCGAGAAATCGACCTCCGCGAAGCCGGCGACCGCCGCGCACAAGGCCCGGTAGGTCCGGCGCATCGTGGCGGCGTCGTAGACGAAGAGCGGCGTGCCGAATTTTTCGGCGAGATCGGTCAGCGGCAGGCCGCCGACCTGCAGCACGCCGCCCGCATCCCTAGAAAAGTTTTCGGCGATCAGCGCGGCGGCGAGGTCGGGAGCGTCGGCCATAGGAGCTAGATTTCCGCCGCCGCGCGCTCGGCGGTGAGGCGCTTGTAATCGACCTTGCCGTTGGGCGTGGTCGGCAGCGCCGCCACCGCCTCGATGGTGCGGGGCACGAGATGGGGCGCCAGTGCCTTGCGCAGGCCTTGGAGGACATCCGCGGTGCCCGGCGCGTCCTCGGCCGGCACGGTGACCGCGTGGATGCGCTGCCCCAGGCTCGGATCGGGCAGGCCGATCACGGCGGCCGCGCGGAAGGCGCCGGTCTCCATCAGCGCCGCCTCGACCTCGGTCGGGCTCACGCGGAACCCTTGCGTCTTGATCATCGTGTCCTCGCGGCCGATGAAGCGGAAGAAGCCGTCCTCATCCTCCACCACGAGGTCGCCGGAGCGGCAGACGAGGCCCGGAGCCGATCCGGGCGGCGGGAACGGGTCGGGCACCAGCACGCGGGCGGTGTCCTCCGGCCGGTTCCAGTAGCCCATCGAGACGGTGGGGCCGCGGTGATGCAGGATGCCGGGCTCGCCCGGCCGCGCCCGCCGCCCGCCGGTCGTGACGGCGAAGATCTCGGTCTCGGGGATGGCGCGGCCGATCGAATCCGGCCGCCGGTCGATCTCCTCCGGCGGCAGATAGGTCGAGCGGAAGGCTTCCGTGAGGCCGTACATCAGCACGATCGCCGTGTGCGGCAGCCGCGCCCGCAGGCGCTCGATCGTCGGCAGCGCGAGGCTGCCGCCGGAATTGGTGATGGCGCGGAGGGCCGAGAGATCCGCCTTGGCGAGGTGCGGCGCGGCCCGCGTCAGCAGCGTCCACAGCGTCGGCACGCCCGCGAGCAGGGTGATGCGATGCGCCTCCAGGGCGCGGACGACGTCGTCGCCGAGCCTCGGCGTCAGCAGCACGATCCGCGCGCCCTGCTCGACGCTGGTGAGGAGCTGGTTGAGACCGTAATCGAACGAGAACGGCAGCACCGAGAGGATGCGGTCTTCACGGTTGATGCCGAGATAGGTCCGCACGATGCGGGTACCGGCGATCAGGTTGGCGTGGGAGAGCATCACGCCCTTGGGCAGGCCGGTCGAGCCCGAGGTGTAGAGGATCGCCGCCAGACCGTCCGGCGCCGGCTCGCCGGGGACAAGGGCCGTGCCGTTCTCCCCCGCCTCTCCGTCGAGGATCACCAGATCCGAAAGGTCGTCCAGCGCGCCCTCCAGCCCGGTGGCGTGGGCGGCATCGGTCAGCAGCACCCGCGCCCCGCTGTCGGCGACGATGTGGCGGACCTGCCGCGGGCGCAGGGACGGGTGGATCGGCACGAACACGCCGCCCGCCGCGCTCACGGCAAAGATCGCGACGCCTTCGCGGATCGATTTCGGCAGCAGGATCGCGACCCGGTCGCCGGGCGCGAGCCCGAGGCGCGCCAAGCGCCGCGCCAGCGCGCCGACCCGCGCCCGGAAGGCGGCGTAGGTGAGGGTCTCGTGGCCCTCGACGATCGCGGGGGAATCCTCCGCGCCGGCTCCTTCGAGCAGGTGGTGCAGCAGCGTCGGGGCCATCACGGAGTCAGGCGTCGGAGCGCCGGTCGTCGATGAAATGGGCCAGCGCATCGACGCTGTCGAAATTGGCGAGGTCGAAGCTGTCCTCGTCGATCTCGACGCCGAAGCGGTCGCCGAGATGCATCATCAGGTCGAGGATGCCGATCGAATCCAGCGCGTCACTGGTCACGAGGGAGGTCTCCCCGGTGACGGCGCCGGAGGGAAGGCCCGGGTTGCGGGCCGCGATGAAGGCGAAGATCGCCTCCCGCACGTCGGCCATCGACTGAACCACGGCTCGGATGCCCCTCGATCGGTCCTGTGCTGGTCTCGGGTTGCGGGCTTAAGCCCAACGCACGGGCAAGTCCATGGTGCCTCCCTGGTGAGCGCAAGATCCCCAGCCTTCCGCGCCTTCGCGCGATCCGCTTAACCCGCGATTCACGCTGGCCCCCGAGGCTTCGGGCTCCCTTCCCTCCCGGAGTCCTCGGCCCGTGTTCGGTTCAGCCCAGAACGGTGTGCTTCTCGCCGCCCGCCTCCTCATGGCCTCGGCCCTGCTGCCGACCGGCGTGGCGCGGGCGCTCAACGTGTCCGGTTTCGCGGTGACGTTGGCCGGGGCCGGCTGCCCGGCGCCGAACGCCGTCGCAACGGCGGCCGTGATCGTGCAGGTGTTCGGCCCGCTCGCGGTGATCCTCGGCGTGATGCCGCGGATCACCGGGCTCGCCATGGCCGGCTTCGTCGCCGGCATGGCCGCGCTGCTGCACCCGTTCTGGCTCCAGGCCGGCGCCGCCGCGGTGACGGAGCGCAGCTTCTTCCTCGCCGATCTCGGTCTGGCGGGCGCCTTCCTGATGTATGCGATGACCGGCCCCGGCGCCTGGGGCTGGCAGGGCTTCTTCCGGAGCGGCGACGCCCCGGCGCCCGCCCGCGCGACGAAAGCCGCACCGAAGGCGCCGGCGCGGGCCAAGACCGGCGGCGTCAAACGGAGCGGCGGCCGGGCTCCGGCGCGTGCTGCGGCGTGACCGGAGCGAGGCTCGCGCCTTTCGTGTTCGCATCGTCTCTGTCCGATAGCCGGCAACCACCGATCGGGACGATGCTCTGAGGCGACCCGTCGGCGGGTCGCGGGACGGCCTGCGCGACGCGGCGCTGCCCCGAGACTTCGGCGCCGGCATCCGGCGCCAGCCGCCGGAACACGAAGAACGCGCCGACCGAGATCACGGCCACGCCGAGGAAGGCGAGGGAGAAATCCCTTGCCTCGATCCCCGCATGGCCGTGCCACGCGGCGGCGCCTTCCAGCGCGAGGGCGCCGATGGAGACGCCGAGGCTCAGGGACAGTTGCTGCGCGACGCTGGCCAGACTCGTCGCCGCGCTCATCTCCCGCGATTCGAGGTCGGCATAGGCGATGGCGTTCACGCAGGTGAATTGCAGCGAGCGCACGCAGCCGCCGAGCAAGAGCACGCTGATGATGATCCAGTGCGGCGTCTGCGCGGTGAACAGCCCGTTGGCGGCGAGGAAGGCGGAGGCGACCAGCGCATTGACCACCATCACCCGGCGGAAGCCGTAGGCGCGCAGGATGCGCGGGCCGACGATCTTGATCAGCAGCGCGCCCGCGGCCGCGGCGAAGGTGATGAGCCCCGAATGCAGCGGATCGAGCCCGAAGCCGATCTGCAGCATCAGCGGCAGCAGGAAGGGGATGGCGCCGGTGCCGATCCGGAACAGGCTTCCCCCGGTCACGGCCGCGCGAAACGTGTCGTGCTTGAGGAGGTCGAGGCGGATCAGCGGATGCGCGGTGCGCTTGGCGTGGCGCAGGTAGAGCCCGACCAGCACGGCCCCGCCGGCCATGCAGCCCCAGGACACGCCGTCGGGCAGCAGGTGGCGCCCGGTCGCGGCGAAGCCGAGCATCAGCAGGGCGAGCCCGCCGCCGGAGAGCAGGAAGCCGGCGACGTCGAGGGGCGGGCGCGTCTTCTCGCGGATGTCGCCGAAATACACGGTCGCCAGCACGATGCCGGCGAGCCCGATCGGGATGTTGATGAAGAAGATCCAGCGCCAGTCGGCGTAGGTGGTGATGAAGCCGCCCAGCGGCGGCCCGAGGATCGGGCCGATCAGCGCGGGGATGGTGAGGTAGGCCAGCGCCCCGACGAGTTCGGATTTCGGCACCGAGCGCAGGATCACGAGGCGGCCGACCGGCACCATCATCGCCCCGCCGATCCCCTGCACGAAGCGGGCGGCGACGAAGCCGGTGAGCGAGTTCGCCGCGGCGCAGGCGAGCGAGCCCGCCATGAACACGCAGAGCGCCGCGCGGAAGACGTTGCGCGCGCCGTATCGGTCGGCGGCCCAGCCGGAGACCGGGATGAAGATCGCCAGGGACACGAGATAGGCGGTGAGCGCGAGCTTGAGGGCGATCGGATCGACGCCGAGGCTCGCCGCGATCGCCGGCAGCGCCGTGGCGATCACCGTCGAGTCGGTGTTCTCCATGAACAGGGCGGTGGCGACGACGAGGGGAACGATCTGGGCGGGACGCATCGGCAGAGACAAGTGTAGGACGTGTCGAAGGGTTGCGGCCGACGGCAGGTGGAGCACGTCTGCGGCAACGCGTCGGAATAAACGACGTGGCCGAACGGTCACAGCCCCCGGGGATACGTCCGGCAGCCTGCCGCGCGTCCTTCCGGGACGCGCCCCGCACGGCTAGGCTTCCGCCCGAAAAGAGGGGCTGTCCCGCCATCCGCGGCAGGATCGTCTCCCCGCGCGCCGCACGGTGCCGGTCCTATTATCCACGAAAGTGCCCGATGCCCCTGCGGTCGAATCCTCGTCCCGCCTTCTCCGCCCGCCTCGCGCTCGCCGCCTCCCTGCTCGCCGGCCTCGCCGGCTGCGGCGACGTCGTGCTCACCGACGGCAGCGCGCTCTCCCGCCGCGACCAGTTCGTGACGAGCGACGCGGTGGCCTCCGAATCCAAGCTCTTCATCGACCCGACCCTGCCGCAGACGGTTCGGACCGTGCGCATCGTGCCGACGCGGTTCACCGAGGCGGTTTCCGGTCCCGGTCTGAACGAGGTGGAGCGGCGCCTGATCGCCAACGCCGCCGACCGGGCGCTCTGCTACGACCTGTCGCTGCGCTACGACGTGGTCTCGTCGGGCCGCGCCGACCTCACCGTCCGCTCGGCGGTCACACGGGTCGATCTGACCAACGTGCCGGCCTCGGGCGCGACCATCACCGCCTCGGCGGCGATCTCTATCGCGGCCCAGGTCGGCGTCGGCTTCGCCGACACGGTGGGCAAGATCCCGGTGCCGCGGGTGCCGATCGGGCTGGGCAGCCTGACCATCGAGGCCGAGGCGCTCGACGCCCGCAATCGCCAGCGCGCGGCGATGATCTGGGCCGGGGCGGCCAACTCCTTCACCAATCAGGCCCGCTTCTCCGCCGCCGGCGACGCCTACGATCTGGCCGGCGAGTTCGGCCAGGATTTCGGCTCCTACCTCGCCACCGGCCAGGATCCGTTCAAGGGCGAATTGCAGATCCCGACCTACGACCGGATCCGCATCACCACGCTGGGCGAGGCCCCCCTCGATCCCGATTGCGAGGCCTTCGGCCGCGCGCCCGGCATCGACGGCATCCTCGGCGACATGATCGGCCTGCCGCCGGACTGGACCGACAAGGGACCGGGCGTCTCGGCGGCGCGCTGAACCTCGCTTCGATCGCCTCGATCAACGCAGCCCCCTCTCCCCGCCCGGCGGGGAGAGGGGGAAGCCCGCGTCTCTCCCGTCGGCTCACGCCGCCTCGAACAGCGGCACCTGGGCCATCTCCGGAACCAGCACCAAGCCCTTGTCGGTGATGCGGATCTGCGGGATCACCGAGAGCGGGATGAGGTTGAAGCCCATATAGGGGATGCTGCAGCCGGCCCGCGCCCAGGCCGCCTTCAACGCCTTCACCTCCTCCGCCACCGCACCGACGCGCTTGTCGGAGAGGAGGCCCGCCACCGGCAGCGGCACCATCGCGGCGACCCGCCCGTCCTCCACGACGCAGACCCCGCCCTGATGGGCGGCGATGGCGTCGAGCGCCACGCGCATGTCGCTCTCGTTGAGACCCGCGACGATGACGTTGTGCGAGTCGTGGCCGACGCTGCTCGCCACCGCGCCGCGCTTCAGGCCGAAGGCGGAGAGCAGCCCGTGGGCGACGCCGCCGGTACGGCCGTGCCGCTCGATCACCGCGACGTGGCAGAGATCGTGCGCGGCGAGCGTCGCCGGCCAGTCGGGGCCGGGCTCCAGGGCGATGCGCTCGTGGGTGAGCTCGATGCCCGGCAGCGTGGTGCGGATCGCGTTGACGGTGCAGGGCCCGGCGGGCAGCGCCGGAACCAGCGCGGGCAGGGGATCGGGCAGGTGCACGGTGGCGTAGGCCGGCGCCGGATAGCGGTAGGGCTTGTCCAGCGCCTGTTCGAGGCGCTGCGTCGGTCTGCGGTCCTCCACCACCAGCTCGCCGCCGTACCACGTCGCCTGCGGCACCAGATCGTCGTTCAGTAGCACGAGGTCGGCCCGGCGCCCGCCGCCGAGGCCGCCGATCTCGCCGTCGAGGCCGTAGCGGGTGGCGCCGTGCAGCGAGCCCATCGCCCAGGCGGCAGGCTTCGGGATGCCGCGGGCGACCGCCTCGCGCACCACCCAGTCGAGGCCGAAGGCGAGGAGGTCGTCGGCATCGCGGTCGTCGGTGCAGGCGCAGACCCGCTTCCAGGCAGCGCCGTACTCGGTCACCGTGCCGATCGCCTTCGGCAGCGAGTGCCAGGGCGTGGTCGGCGGACCGCCGCGCAGAAAAATCCAGAGGCCGGCTTCCAGCAGGTCGTCGGCGATGTCGGCATCCACCGCCTCGTGGGTGTCGGTGACGCCGCTGGCGGCATAAGGCGCCACGAAGTCGCGGCCGTAGACGTGGCCCGAGACCGGGCGGCCCCGCTCCAGGGCGGCGCGGAGGATGGCGTGGGCCCGCGCGTCGCCGCTCGCCACCGCGACGAAATCCATCTTCTCGCCGAGACCGATCGCTTCCGGCCAAGCGTCGAACAGCCTCGCGATCTTGTCCGCCGTCAGGTCGCCGCCTGCGGTCTCGAGGTCCGGGGTGGTGGCGGGCACCGTGCTCGGCACGGTGAGGAAGATGTTGAGCGGAGCCTCCCGAGCATCCTCCAGCATCCACTCGACGCCGTTCACGTCGAGCACGTTGCCGATCTCGTGGCTGTCGCAGACGATGGTGGTGGTGCCGTTGACGAGCGCCGCCTCGGCATAGGCGCACGCCGTGATCATGCTGCTCTCGATGTGCAGGTGCGGATCGACCAGCCCCGGCGCGATCAGCCCGCCGGCCGCATCGTAGCGCGGCGCCGCGCCGCGGTGGCTTCCCGCGGGCTTCACCGCGGCGATGCGCCCGCCCGCGATCCAGACCTCGCGATCGGGCAGGATGCGCTCGGAATAGGTTGAGAGCACCCGCGCCCCGGTGATGACGCGATCGGGCGCGGCGCGGCCGGAGGCGACCTCGGCGAGGCGCCGCGTCATCTCGGCCAACGGGGCGACGGAGAAGCGGTTGAGGGGTCTGGCGGTCATCGGGGCCTTCCTTGCGCGACGTCGGGCAGGATGCGCAGGCATCGTGCCACGAAAGGCGGACCGGGCGCAGCCGCCGGCGACACCTCAGTCGGCGTCGTCCGCCGCTGCGTTGCCCGACTGGCCGCGGAACCCGGTGGCGAGCACGTAGAGCTCGCTCGAATCCGCCCGGCTCGCAGCCGGCTTGACGTGGCGCACGGTCGCGAAGTCGCGCTTCAGGTCGGCCAGCAACTGGCCCTCGGTACCGCCCTGAAACACCTTGGCGAGGAAGGCGCCGCCCGGCGCCAGGATCTCGGCGGCGAAGGCGGCGGCGGATTCGGCGAGGCCGATGGTGCGCAGGTGGTCGGTCTTCTTGTGGCCGGTGGTGTTGGCGGCCATGTCGGAGAGGACGAGGTCGGCCTTGCCCCCCAAGAGCTCGGTCAGGCGCTCGGGGGCGCTGTCGTCGAGGAAGTCGAGGGTGATGAAGGTGGCGCCGGCCATGGGCTCGACGTCGAGCAGGTCGATGCCGACGATGCGCCCGCTCTCGCCGACGATCTTGGCCGCGACCTGCGACCAGCCGCCGGGCGCGGCGCCGAGATCGACGATGCGCTGGGCGGGCTTCAACAGCTTGAACCGCTCGTCGATCTCGATGAGCTTGAAGGCCGCGCGGGAGCGATAGCCCTCGCGCTTGGCGCGGGCGACGTAGGGGTCGTTGAGCTGGCGCTCCAGCCAACGCTTCTGGGAGAGGGTGCGCCCGCGGCCGGTCTTCACCCGCTGTTTCAGGTCGCCGCGCAGGCCGCCCGTTCCGCCTCGCCGGTCGCTCATGGTGCCGTTCCCCAGCATCGGCCCGGATCGGGCCGGAGGCTTCCCGCGAAGCCCGCGCGACGATGGTCGCAAGAGGCGTCCCTAACGCGATGTGTCCGGCGCGTGAAGCCAAGCGGCGCGCACCCGACGCAAAGAACGACCCGAGGCGCCAGGAAAGCGCGAGGCGCGGGGATGATGCCAGGATACGCAACGTTATTACACTACAGGCGCGGATGCGGGTCGATGAGGGCGTGGGGCCCCGTCCCGATCCGGCTTTGCCGCGAGAGGATTGCGCATGAGCTTCGAGGACAACACCCTGATCGCGTTCCGGCCGCAAGACAGGACGGAACGGACCGCCGCCTATTGCCTGACCGAGGCGAGCAAGCTGCTGCTGACCTGGGCCGAGACCGTCGGCACGCGCAACGTCGATGCGGTGCTCTCCCTCTACGCCCGGGATGCCATCCTCGTCCCCACCCTCTCGGACGACGTGCGGGACGGCGAGCACGACCGGCGCCACTACTTCGAGAGCTTCCTCGACAACGACGGCATCAGCTGCGGCATCACGGTGCAGAAGAGCCGCGTCAGCCGGCGGCTCGGGACGGTCGTGATCGGTGGGCTCTACACGTTCCAGATCACCCGCGACGGCGAGACGTCGGAGGTGCCGGCCCGCTTCCTCTTCACCTTCGAGGAGATCGAGGGACGCTGGCTCATCACCGGCCACCATTCCTCGAAAGCCGTCGAGGACGTCTGATCGGGCCCGTGCCCGATCGCTTCGGCATCGTCGGCATCCAGGCGCGGTAAGGCTTCAGCACTCGGGTCGCGCGACCTCTTCGGCGAGGTCGCGCCGCCGTTCGAGCGCATCGTCTTTTGCCGAAAGCCGGCCACCACCTTTCGGGGCGATGCTCTAGCGGTAGCGCCCGCGACGCCAGACGCCGTCCTCGCGCATCATGTTCATCAGCAGGCCCTCGCGCAGGCCCCGGTCGGCGATGCGCAGCCGCTCGGACGGGAACACCCGGCGGATGGCTTCCAGGATCGCGCAGCCGGCGAGCACGAGGTCGGCCCGGTCGCGGCCGATGCAGGGGTTGTCGGCGCGCTGCTCCAGGCGGGTGTCGAGCAGATCCTCGATCGCGTCGCTGACCTCACCGTCGTTCATCCAGAGGCCGTCGACCCGGCGCCGCTCGTAGCGGGCGAGCCGCAGATGCATCGCCGCGAGCGTGGTGACGGTGCCCGAGGTGCCGAGCAGGTGGAAATAGGGCGCCGTGGCCGCCGCCGCAGCGCGGATCGCGAAAGGGGAGATCAGGTCGCCGACCTCCTCCACCATGCCCTCGAAGGTCCGGCGCGTCACCTCGGTGCCGCCGTGGCGCTCGGCCAGCGTCACCACGCCGACGGGCAGCGAATCCCAGGCGCGGATGCGTAAGGTGGGGTCGGTCGAGGGGTTGGCCGCGGCGCCGTCGAGCCACGCGATCTCGGTGGAGCCGCCGCCGATGTCGAAGATCACGACCGATTCCGCCCGCGGGTCGGCGAGCGCGGCGCAGCCGGTGACGGCGAGATAGGCTTCCGTCTGGCGGTCGACGATCTCGAGGTCGAGCCCGACCTCGGCGCGCACGCGCTCCACGAACTCCGCGCCGTTGACGGCGAGCCGGCAGGCCTCGGTGGCGATCACCTTGGAGCGGGCGACGGCGCGGGACTTCATCTTGCCCCGGCAGATGCGCAGGGCCTCCACCGTGCGCTCGATCGCCGCCTCGGTCAGGCGGTTGGAATTGCCCAATCCCTCGCCGAGCCGGACGATGCGGGAGAAGGCGTCGATCACCCGGAAGCCGTTGGGCGTCGGCTCGGCGATCAGCAGGCGGCAATTGTTGGTGCCAAGATCGAGGGCGGCGTAGGCGTCGCGGCGGCCGTGCCGGCCGGTCTCATGCCGACCGCCGTCGTAGCGCGGGGGGTAGCTCTCGATCGGGCGCCCGCCCGTGACCGTGCGGGATCCCTCCCGCGCTGTCTGCGGGTCGGCGGTGGGGCGGGCCGACACGGCGGCGGCGCTCTCATCCCTCATCGACGCGACCGAACTTCCTGGCGATGCAGCCCGGCAAAGCGCTGGACCGTCGTGGCACCAAGGCTACAGGCGTTGTCCGGGAACTGCAAAGGCTGGATTGCCGGCCCTCCACGATTTGCCGCACGGATCGTCTCGGATTGAACTCCGTCATCCCAGCTTCCGCTGCGGCTCCGGTTGCCCGGCGACCGCGTAGCTGCGGCCCTTCCACACCGCCCGGCCGGCGCGCCCGGGACGCAGCAGCACGTTCCACTGGATCGCCAGCGCCGTGCAGACGGTGGCCGGGTGCAGGAGGATCGTCGCCAACGGTTCGGCCACCTTGAGGGTGATCGCCGCACGGGTCGCGAGGGAGACGAGGCCGGCGGCGGCCGCCACAGCCGCGGCGGTGCCGGCACCCAGCGCCAGGGCGGCGGCGAGAACGAGCCAGGGCAGGACGTGTCCGCCGAGCAGCAACAGGGTCCAGACGGGCAGCGCCGCGGGGGTGGCCATGCCCTCGTGGGCGTTCTTCGAGAAGCCGGCCCAGGACTGCGCGAAGTTCCGGTACATCCGGCAGGCGGCGAGCGTCTGGCCCGCGACGAGATCGGTGACGAAACCTTGCTCGCGGAACAGGCGCGGCAGGCGCACGCCGTCGTGGAGCGAGGTGCGGATCGCTCCGTGGCCACCGGTCTGCCGGTACGCATCGCGGGCGATCAGGATCATCTGCCCGCAGGCGGCGCCGAGCGAGACCTGAGGCGAGGCGCGCATCAGGGCGATGGGCAGATAGCCGAGGAGGAGGAAGTCGATCATCGGCACGGTCAGGCGCTCGCCCAGGGTCTCCATCACCTGCCGCGGCACGCCGCTGACGAGATGGGCTCCCTTCTCGGCGGCATGCGCGGCCAGCGCCGCCGCGCCGCCGGGCGCCAGCGTCACGTCGGCATCGAGGAACAGCAGGCGCTCGCCCCGCGCCGCCTCGGAGAGGGCGACGCAGGCGTGGTTCTTGCCGGTCCAGCCCTCGGGCAGGGCGGGCACGGAGATCAGCCGCAGGCGCGGATCGGTGCGGGCGATGCCCTGGACGATGGTCGCGGTGTCGTCGGTGGAATGGTCGTCGCCGACGATCACCTCGACCGGGACGCCGTGGCTCGCGAGCGCGGCCCGCACGGTTCCTTCGATCACAGCCGCCTCGTTGCGGGCGGGGATCAGGATCGAGACGAGACCCTCGGTCCGCGTGGGTTCGGGGCTGCGCAGGATGGCGAGGTTGACCGCCGCCAGCCCCGCCGGCAGCAGCGCCAGCGCAAGGGCGATCATCGCCAGGATGAGGAGCGCCAACGTCATCGGGTCCGCCTCTCCTCGCCGTCCCGGTGTCCGGGCTCGAAGCGGCGGCCGGTGAGCGCCGCCGCCAGCCGCCGCCAGCCGTCATAGACCCCGCCGACGCCGCGCCGTCCGGAGAGCAGCGTCTCGAACCGGGCGGGGTCGCGGGCGATCACGTCACCCGAGAGCCGGTCGAGGGTGGCGGTCAGCGCCGTCTCCATCCGGGCGAGACGCTCCGGGCGGGGCAGGGCGCGGAGGTCGGCCGCGCGCATGGGAGCGCCGAAGGCAAGGAAGGCCTCCGCCCCGCGCTCGTCCCAGAAAGCGTATTCTACGGCGAGCGGCAGGAAAACCGCCTCGGGCGCGATCTCGGCCAGCCGCGCGACGCCGGGCTTCAGCCCGAGGGGGCGCGCCCGCACGTCGGCGAAGCGGCCCTGCGCGGTGATCCACAGGACGCGCTCGGACGGCGCCAGGATCGCGCGGGCGGCCGAGAGGAACTGCGCCCCGCCCCGCGCACTGTCGAGATCCACCGGGAAGGCACCCATCTTCCGGAAGATGCCGTACTTCTCCAGCATCGCCGCGTCGATCGGGGCGAAGCTCTCGCGCTCGGGAAACAGCCGGTCGGCGGCGACGATCAGGATCGCCGCGTCCCACCACGCGGGATGGTTGGCGTAGATCACCACCGGCGCCCCGGCGGCGATCCCGGCCGGACGCCCCCAACGGGCGAGCCGGAGGGCGTTCATGTGCCGCCGCACGAAGCGGTCGAAGTAGGCACTCATAAACCGCCAGAGCCGCGGTGAGCGCTCGGGCGGCCTCGTCGTCCGCGTCATGACGGAGACAGCTCAGGCGCTCTTGCGCAGCTCCGGCTCACCCCTGCCGCGCAGATCCTGATCGAGGGCGTCGGCGGCGATCCAGCCGGACATCATCACCATCGGCATGCCCGGCCCCGGATGGGCGGCGCCGCCCGCGAGGTAGAGGCCGCGTACCTCCCGCGAGCGGTTGCCGGGCTTGAACGCACCCATCATCCGCCCGTGCGAGGCGAGCCCGTAGATCGCCCCGTTCAGGACCTTGTAGCGGTCGTGGATGTCCTGCGGGGTGAGGTGGCGCTCGACGACGATGCGCTCCTCGATGTCGGGCATGCCGCCGGTGCGCTTGAGCTTCTCCAGGATCGTCCGGCGATAGGCCGGGAACATCTTCGACCAGTCGTGGTGCGGGCGCAGATAGGGCGTGTGGACGAGGACATAGAGCGCCTCGCCGCCCTCCGGCGCCACGCTCGGATCGGTGGAGGAGGGGGCGGCGAGATAGGCGGTCGGATCGGGGGCCGGCTCGCCCTTGCGGTAGATGAAGTCGAACTCCTCCTCCGGATCGCGGGAGAAGACGAAGTCGTGGTGGGCGAGATGCTCGTAGCGCTTGTTCAGCCCGAGATAGAGCACCACGCCGGAGCAGGCCGGCTCGAAGCTCTTCTTCTCGTAGGTTTTGCCGACCTCACCGCCGACGAGCTCGCGGTAGGTGCGCACCGAATCCATGTTGGAGATCACCGCGTCGTAGGCGCTGATCCCGTCGCGGGTGCGCAGACCGCGGAGCTGCCCCCCCGCGATGTCGAGGCCGAGCACCTCGTCGGCGGGCTTCATCGTCGCGCCGAGCTCCTTCGCGAGCCGCATCAGCCCCTCGGCCACCGCGCGGGTGCCGCCCATCGGGTACCAGACGCCCTCGGCCGTCTGCATGTGGGCGATGGCGCAGAGCACGGCGGGCGCGCCGTAGGGCGAGGAGCCGACATATTGCACGAAGTGGTCGAGCATCTGCGCGAGGCGCGCATCCTTGACCTTGCCGCGGATCGTGCTCGCGACGGTGGCGTGCATGCGCAGGGACAGCACGTCGCGCAGGGTGCCGGGATTCATGTTGGCGCGGATGTCGATCGTGTCGAACAGATCCTGCACCGCCTTCCAGAAGAAGAACCTTTCCGACACGCCGTGCAGGTGCTCGGAGACGGCGATGAATTTCTTGTAGCCCTCGCCGACCCCCTGGCCGGGCGCGAACCGGTCCATGGAGGCGGCCATGGCGTCCACGTCCTCGATCAGGTCGATCGCCGAGCCGTCGTCGAAAAGGCAGCGCCATTGCGGGTCGAGGCGGCGCAGATCCATGTAATCGTGCACCGAGCGTCCGGCCTCGGCGAAGATGCGCTCCAAGACGCGGGGCACGGTGAGGATGGTCGGCCCCATGTCGAAGCGGAAGCCGCCCTCGTGCAGCACCGCGGCCTTGCCGCCCATCCAGTCGTTCTTGTCGTAGACCGTGACGCGATGCCCGCGGGCCGCCGCCACGCAGGCGGAGGCCAAACCGCCGAGCCCGCTGCCGACGACGGCGACCGAAGAACCCTGGCTCATTGGATACGCGTCTCCCTCGGGGCTTCAGAAGAAGCCCATCATGGCGAAGCTAGATGCGGCAGGAGGCGGGTCAACGTGCCACCCGGTCGCGCTCGCGCCATTCCACACCGCGGGCTGTGGACAGAGACGCCAGAAAGTTGCCGATCTCCCGGCGCCGCTGCCCGGCCTCGAGGACGTCGGCCCCGACACCGAGGCGCCACGCCCGCTGGCGGCGGCCCGGACGATCGTCTCCGGCCAGCCCCTCGACCTCGCGGGCGGAGGCCTCGACCGCCGCGTGATCGGCGGCAAAGCCGGCGGAGACCACCGCCTCGGCGCTCAGCCGCAGCATCGCGGCGAGTTCGTCGAGATCGGTCTCCGGGTGGTACTGCGTGCCCCAGAACAGCCCGCGGCCGTAACGGATCTCGATCGCCTGCACATCGAGGACGGCGTTGGCGGCGAGCACCCGCGCGCCGGACGGCGCACCGATGACGGCGTCGAGGTGGATCGCCGGCGCGTCCCAGGCGAGGCCGCGTCCGGCGAGCAGGGGATGCGCCGCGCCATCCCCGACCGCCGCGAGGCGCCGGGCGAAGCCGTATTCCGGCCCGCGCGGGTTCTCGCCGACCGCCCCGCCCGCAATCGCCGCGGCGACCTGCATGCCCCAGCACGAGCCGAAGACCGGCAGGCCGGCCTCCAGCGCCGCGCGCATCAGGTCGAGCTGCCGCCGTACGGCGGGGCCGTCCTCGGCGAGGCGCAGGGTGGAGCCGGTGAGGACCATGCCGTCGAACCCCGCCAGATCGATCCCGGCCCCGGCATCGGCGGGATTCACCAGCGTGCAGACCGCCTCCGGGGCGAGGTCGGACACCACGGCGGCGAAGGCCTGCGAGGTGGTCTGGCCGACGGCGGCCTCGCGCTTGGCGCGGCCGTCACGGTCGTTGCCGTCGGCGATCAGCAGGCGCAGCATCGCGTTGGTCATGGGAGGCAAGCGGTTCCGGGACAGTCAGGTCGGGGGCGTTGCCTCTGCCCGATCCGCGCCCCCGGGTCGCGAGCGCAGGTCGCCGCGGGGCGATCCGCCTCAGAGAGGATTCAAAGACGCCTGCGCCCCACGGCCCCGACCGCGACCGCCAGCCCCGCGGCCGCCAGAGCCGCCAGCACGCCCCAGGCCGGCAAGGCGGCGGAGACACCCTCGCCCAGAGCCGCCTGATAGGCCTCGATCGCCCAGGCGTTGGGGGTGAGCCAGCCGGCCTGCTGCAGCCAGGGGGGCATGAGGAAGCGGGGCACCATGCTGCCGCCCACCGCCGAGAGCAGCAGCACGCCGAAGGTCGCGGCGAGATGCGCCTGCTGGCGCGTCGCTGAAAGGGAACAGGCGGCGAGCGCGAGCCCGGCCGCCATGGCGGAGACGAGAACCGAGGTGACGAGCCAGCCGAGCCAGTGGCCGGAGACATCGACCCCGTGCAGCAAAGCGGCGGCGGAAAAGATCAGCCCGGCCTGGACCACGCCCTGGCCGAGCAGGAACAGGAATTTGCCCATCACGATCACCGGCAGGCCGCCGGGGCCGGCGGCGAGACGGTCGGCCAACCCGCCCTCGCGTTCGTCCACGAGGGAGAGCGCCCCCTGCATCGCCGCAAACAGCAGGAACACCGCGGCGATGGCGCCGGCGTAGTAGCTGACCCGCTCGTTGCCGCGCCCGCTCGCGGTGGTGCGGGTCTCGACGAGGCGGGCAAACGAGAACGGCTCCTTCTTCGCCCGCTGCTCGGCGAAGGCCTCGTCGAGGAAGGCGCGCTCGTCGGGGCCGATCTTGCCGGAGCGCTCCACGTCCGCGACGATCCGCGAGAGCACCACGTCGGGCAGGGCATCGTTGAGGGCGCGCTGGAGCTGGCCCAGCGCGATCGGCGTGGCGAGCGCCCGCGATGGGCTCTCGATCAGCAGCACCGGCTGGTCCGGTGCGGCGCGTCCTTTGTCCGCACCGACCGGCGCGCCGAGGTCGCCGCGCAGCACCAGGGCGACATCGACCTCGCCGCGGCGCACGGCGCGGATGGCCGCCGCCTCGTCCGCCACATCGAGGCGCGCGACGCGTAAGGACGGCTCGGCCTCCAGGGCGGTGACGAGGCGCTGCGTGGTCGCGGTGCCGGCAAGGTCGACGAGGCCGAGATGGATGCGGATGCGGTCGCCGATCGCGCCCGAGAAGATCGCGGCGAAGATCGCGAAGATGACGGTGGGCAGCACGAAGGCCATGGTCAGCGCCGCGCGGTCGCGCAGCAGCGAGAGCCACATCACCCGGAACGCCGCCGCGATCACGCCGCGCTCTCCAGGTCCGGATGATCGGCGAGGCTGTCCCGGTAGAGGGTTTCCAGGCCGGGGCGACGCACGCGGATCTCGGCCACCGGCACGCCGGCTCCGCGCAGGGCGGCGAGCAGGGCCGCGCCGTCGAGGCCGCCCGCGGCGCCGTGGTCGGCACGCCAGAACCGCGCATCGCCCCCGTGCGGGGCGAAGCCGGAGCGGCGCAGGGCCGCCTCGGCGGCGGCGTCGGGGGCGCCTTCCAGAACCGCCTCGTGCTCCGGTGGGGCGGCATCGAGGGGGCGCATGAGGGCGGCGAGCGGCCCCTCCCGCCGGATCCGCCCGTCGGCGAGGATGGCGATCCGGTCGGCGAGGCGCTCGGCCTCGGAGAAGTCGTGGGTGCTGACGACGAGCCCGGCGCCGCCCGCGCGCAGGGCCGCCAGCACCGCGTGGATCGCCGCCCGCGCCTCGAGATCGACGCCCTGGGTCGGCTCGTCGAGGAGGATCAGGTCGGGGGAGGCGAGGAGGCTCGCGGCGATGTTGACCCGGCGCTGGTAGCCGCCGGAGAGCGTGGCGACGGGCCGGTCCTTCACCTCGGCCAGGGCGCAGCGCCCGATCGCCGCCGCCACCGCCCCGCGCCGCTCCCCCCGCTTCAGGCCGGCGAGCCGGGCGAACACGTCGAGGTTCTCCGCGACGGTGAGGCGCGGATAGAGCGCGATCTCCTGCGGCACGAAGCCGATCCGCTTCCGGGTCGCCCGGTCGGCATGGGGGTCGCCGCCGAGGACGCGCACCGAGCCGGCCTCGGGCGCGAGCCGCCCGGCGAGCAGGCGGATCAGGCTGGTCTTGCCGGCCCCGTTCGGGCCGAGCAGCGCCAGCGTCGTGCCGCGCACGAGCGTGAGGTCCAGGCCGCGCAGGGCCGGGCGGCCGCGATAGGCGAGGGCGGCACCCTCGACGGAGACGAGGGGCGAGGCATCGCTGCGCATCATCCGGCTGTCAGCGGTGCGGCAGAGGACGGGCGAGGCGGACCCGGACAGCGGCGCCGGGTTCACGCACGGAGACGCTCGCGCTGGCGAAATCCGGCCGGGCCCGCCGGCCGACCACGCCGGAGAAGCCGTAGGGTTCCAGCGGCAGGCCCAGCCTCGTCCGGTCGAGCCGGCCGTTGCCGTTCTCGTCCTGGAAGGCGGCGACCGCCCAGACGCCCGCCGGCACCTCGGTGAAGACGAAGCGCTCGACGCCGCCGCGGGCCGGGACGCTGCGGCCGATCGGGCAGGCGGACTCCGTCAAGCCGCCCTGGCACAGCGTGACGTAGATCTCGCCCGGCCCCGGCTCGATGCCCTCGACGAACACCTCCAGGCTCGCCGCGCCGGCCGGGCCTGCGAGGGCGGCGAGCACGGCGAGGCCGGAGAGACACGCGGCCCGCATCAGCTCGGATCGCCCTGCGTGGCGAGGGGCGAGGTCGTCGGCAGGTCCGCCAGGATCGCGGGCGCCTGCTCCTTGGCGAGATCCTCGATCAGGAGCCGGGCGGAGATACGCGCGCCCTCGTAGATCACGGGCAGGCCCGAGCCCGGATGGGTGCCGCCGCCGACGAGGTAGAGCCCCGGCCCGAAGCGGTTGTGCGGGCGGAACCACAGCATCTGCATCAGGTCGTGGGCGAGATTGAAGGTCGCGCCCTCATGCACGGCGAACGCGTCGCGCCAGTCGCGGGGATCGACCACGCGCTCGTAGCGGATGCGGCTCTCGATGTCGGGAATCCCGAGGAGCTTCAGACGCTCCAGCACCAGCTTGCGGTAGCTCGGCCCGACCGCCTCCCAATCGATGCCGGACTTCAGATTGGGCACCGGCACCAGCACGTAGAGGGCGGTGTGGCCGGGCGGCGCCATGCCGCCATCGGTGAAGCCCGCATGCTGCACGTAGATCGACGGCTGCATCGGCAGAGTGCCGCCGGTGATCTCGGTGATGTTGCGCTCGTATTCCTTGGACAACAGGATCGTGTGATGGCCGAGGCTCTCGGGCATTTTGCCCTCGATCCCGAGGTAGAGCATGTAGGTCGAGCAGGAGAGGCGCGCCTTGCCGATCTTGGCGTCGCGCCAGCGCGGGCGCCGCTCCTCCGGCACGAGATCGCGGATCACCTTGGCGAAGTCGCCGTTCACGACCACCGCATCGGCCTTCAGGGTCTCGCCGCCGACGACCACGCCGCAGGCGCGCTTGCCCTCGAACAGCACCCGATCGACCGATTGGCCGAGACGGATATCGACGCCCATGCGGCGGGCGAGGCCCGCCATCGCCTCCGAGACCGCGCCGCAGCCGCCGACCGGGTGATAGACCCCGTGCTCGTATTCGAGGAACGAGAGGATCGTGAACAGGCTCGGGCAGCGGAAGGGGCTCATCCCGAGATATTTGGTCTGGAACGAGAAGGCGAGGCGCACCCGCGGGTCGGCGAAATAGCGCCTGAGATCCCGGTCCACGCTGCGGCCGGGATGGAGATGGGGCAGGGCCGCGAGCATCGCCGGACTCGCCATCGACAGGATGTTGTCGAAGGGCTGCTCCAGCACCGGCTTGAAGTAGTTCAGCTTGGTCCGGTTCTCGGCGAAGAACTTCTCTACGTTCTCCGCGTCGGCGGGGGCGAGACGGGCGATCTCCTCCTTGAGCCGCAGCACGTCGCCGGTGGCGCGGATCTGGCCCGAGACGCCGTCCTCGCCCTCGAAGACGAGGTTGTATTGCGGGTCGAGCCGCTCCAGCCTGACATGGTCCTCCAGGCGCTCGCCGCAGGATTCGAAGATATCGGCGAGGATCTGCGGATACAGGAAGAAGGTCGGGCCGATGTCGAAGCGGTAGCCGCCCGGCGCCTCGACGGTCTTGGTGCGCCCGCCGACGACGTCGTCGCGCTCGATCACCGTCACATGCAGCCCGGCCTTGGCCAGGAGCAGCGCGCTGGCGAGCCCACCGGGGCCGGCCCCGACGACGACGACGCGGCGGCCCGACAGGGTACGCAAACCTTCCCGCGACTGCAGCAACGCTCTGAGACTCCCGACCTGAAATTGTGCGGCCAATCTTGGCCGGAAGCAGACGGACGGCAAGGGGCGCGGATTGTCGCGTGCCGCCGGCCTCAACAGATTCCGGTTGTGTCTTCCCGGCTCAGCCCGATCGACCCGAGGCCACGGCGTGCGAAATCGCCCCCTGAACGCCTCAGGGGCGCCCCCGCCGCCTCAAGGGAAGCACGGCGGCCGCACCGACCTGCGGCCCGGTCTCGGCGTCGAGATCGGGCACGGCGATGATCGGCGCGCCGCGCAGATCCCTGCGCATGACGATGGCGCCGCGCTCCTCCAGATAGCCGAGCATGCGCCGGGCGCGCCCCGCCGAGGAGGTGCCGTAGGCCTCCGCCAAAGCCGCGTCGGACGGGCAGGGCGATCCTTCGAGCGCCGTGCGGGCGATGAGCAGGAACAGGCCGGCCAGATCCTCGGGCAGGCTGGCGGCGATCTCCTGGGCGCGCTCCCAGCCGGGCCCTTCCGCGGTGGCGCCCTGGACGCCGGCCCGCGCCACGGCGAGGCGGCGCTTGAACTCGGGCAGGCCCATCGCCTCGCCGCCGATCCGGCGGATACGGCAGCGGACGGTGAAGTCCTGATAGAGGGTGGCGGGCGTGCAGGCGGCAGCGTCCGAATCCGCCAGCACCGAGGCGAGGATCTCGGCCATCGCCGCCTCGCGCTCGGCCGGGTCCATCGGCTCCTCTTCCGGCAGATCCTCGCGCACCGGCGGACGGTAATTGGCGAGCTGGACCAGAACGTCCGGCCCCGGCGCCCGCACCGGCTTCGGCCGGGGGGAGGGCAGCGGCCGCGCCTCCTCCTCGGGGGAGGCGGTGAGAATCAGGGCGCGCGCCTCCTCGCCCATGGTCGGCAGCGGCAGCAGGGCCGGGGCGGCGTTGCGGCTCTCGGTCACCGTCGGGCCGATGGCGATCGGCAGCGGACGCTTCGAGAGGGCGGGGCCGAGGCCGACGAAATGCCCGCGCGCGAGGTCGCGAAACATCTCAGCCTGACGGCGGTCGAGGCCCAGGAGGTCGGCGGCGCGGGCCATGTCGATGTCGAGGAAGGTGCGGCCCATCAGGAAGTTCGAGGCCTCCGCCGCGACGTTCTTGGCGAGCTTGGCCAGACGCTGCGTGGCGATGATGCCGGCCAAACCGCGCTTACGGCCGCGGCACATCAGGTTGGTCATGGCACCGAGCGACAGGCGGCGGGCCTCGTCCGAGACCTCGCCCGCGGCGGCCGGCGCGAAGAGCTGCGCCTCGTCGACGACCACCAGCATCGGATACCAGAGCGAGCGGTCGGCATCGAACAGGCCGCCGAGGAAGGCGGCGGCGGCGCGCATCTGATCCTCGGCGTCGAGCCCTTCGAGGGACAGAACGACCGAAACGCGGTGCTCGCGCACGCGGGCGGCGATCCGCAGGAGTTCGGCCTCGTTGCCGTCCGCCTCGACCACGACGTGGCCGTAGCGCTCGGCGAGCGTGACGAAATCGCCCTCGGGGTCGATGATCGCCTGCTGCACGAGGCCGGCGCTCTGCTCCAGCAGGCGGCGCAGCAGGTGCGACTTGCCCGAACCGGAATTGCCCTGGACGAGCAGGCGCGTCGCCAGAAGCTCGGTGAGGTCCATCGTCCCGGGCCGATCGCCGGCCCGCCCCAGATCGATCTCGTAGCCCATCCCGTTCCCCGCTGGCGCCCGAGGCTTCTAACATGCGCGGGGCGGCCGGGGTCCGCGGGGGCTCCAGCCGTCCACAGGCGGGAGGTCGCAGCCGCCTCTCGAGGTCCCGGCTTCAGCCTGCGAGCCGCCGTCCCGCCAGATGATGCAGCGCGATCGCCCCCGCCGTCGCGACGTTGAGCGAGTCGAAGCCCGGCGCCATGGCGATGCGCAGGCGGCGGGCGCGGGCCATCAGCGCCTCCGGCAGGCCGGGGCCTTCCGTGCCGAGCAGCAGCAGCGCGCGGGACGGCGGCGCCAGCCTGTCGAGCGTCTCATGGCCGCCGGGGGTCAGCGCCAGCGGGGTCAGGGCGTGGCGCTCGGCCAGATCCAAGAGCGCCGCCCCGCTCGCCGCGCGGGCGAAGGGCACGGTCAGCGCCGCGCCGGCCGAAACGCGGATCGCCTTGCGGTAGAGCGGATCGCAGGTCTCGGCGTCGAGCCAGACCGCGTCGGCGCCGAAGGCGGCGGCGTTGCGGAACAGGCCGCCGACATTGTCGTGATTGGTCAGCCCCACCATTCCGACGACGAGTGCCGGGGCCGGGGCGGGCGGGACCAGCGCCTCGGGCGCGGGCTCCGCGCCGCGAAGGCCGACCGCCAGCACGCCGCGGTGGATCGGGAAGCCGGCCACCGCGCTCATCACGTCCTTGCCGGCGAGGTAGACCGGCGGCCCGTCCCCCCTCAGCAGATCCGAGAAACCCGGCCAGCGCTCGGGCGCCAGCAGCACCGATTCCGCGGCGAAGCGGGCGCCGGGCGAGAACAGCAGCCGCAGGGTGACCTCGCCCTCGACGATGATGCGCCCCTGCCGGCCCACGAGGTCGCGCTCGCGCACGGCCCGGTAGGCGCAGAGCCGCGGATCGTCCGGATCGTCGATGGCGATCGGTTCAGGCAATCGGGGTCAGGCGCGTCCGCCGCCCATGCGCATGGCGAGCGGGTCGGCCTCCTCCTTCTTCGGCACCTTCACCAGGGCCTCGCCGTCGAGCACCACCTCGTCGCCGACGGAGCAGGTGCAGGCGAGCCGCGCGCGGCGGCGCTCGGGGATCAGTTCGGCGACCTCGACCTTCACCTCGACGACGTCGCCGATGCGCACAGGCGCGCGGAAGTTCAGGGTCTGCGAGATGTAGACCGCGCCCGGCCCGGGCAGGCGGGTGCCGAGCACCGCCGAGATCAGGCCGGCGGTGTAGAGGCCGTGGGCGATGCGGGTGCCGAAGGGCGTGCGCGCGGCGAAGTGCTCGGAGAGGTGGATCGGATTGCGGTCGCCGGTGATCTCGGCGAAGCCGACCACGTCGGAGGAGGAGATCTCCTTCTTGAGGATCTCGGTGAGACCGACTTCGAGATCCTCGAAATAGAGCACGCGCAGTTCGGGCAACATCGTCAACGCCTCCCCGGTCCGGACCGCCGCTCGACGGGCGGCTTGTCTATCCTTTGGCAGATCCTTCGCCTTGCACAGCCGGGCGCGCAAATCCAGACGGACGTTAGGCGGAAAGCGCGGCGCCTGCGGGAGGGCTCTCGACAGGGCCGGGCGGCTTGAGGCAATCACCGGCCCGCTTCGTTCTGCCCGCGGGATCCCACCGGTGCCTCGTCTGCCGCCCTCGCCGAGCCTGCGCCCGGTCGTCGCCCGCGTGGCGGCGCTGAACCTCGGCTATTTCGGCATCGAGATCGCGGTCGCGCTCGCCATCGGCTCGGTGGCGCTGATCGCCGACAGCCTCGACTTTCTCGAAGACGCCGCGATCAACCTCCTGATCTTCGCAGGCTTGAGCTGGAGCGTGCGCAACCGGGCCCGGCTCGGCACGCTTCTGGCCGGCATCCTGCTGGTGCCGGGCCTCGCCACGGCCTGGGCCGCCTACGAGAAGTTTTCGGACTTCACCACGCCGGCTCCCGTGCCGCTGACGCTGACCGGCCTCGGCGCGCTTCTCGTCAACCTTGCCTGCGCGCTGATGCTGGCGCGCCACCGCGACGGCCATGGCAGCCTGACCCGGGCGGCCTATCTCTCCGCCCGCAACGACGTGGCCGCCAACCTCGCGATCATCGTCGCCGGCCTCGTGACCGCGCTGACGCTCTCGCCCTGGCCCGACCTCGTGGCGGCGGCGGGCATCGCCGTGATCAACGCCGATTCCGCCTTCGACGTGCTCAAGGCCGCCCGCCGCGAATGGCGTGCCGCGGCCGAGGACGCCGCCTCGCGGGCGCGCGCCTAACCCTTAACTCGCCCCTTACTCGACCCTTACTCTCACGGACCTGCGGACCGCGTGCTGCGCCTTTTCCCCCTCTCCGATCTGCATCTCGAACGGCGCCGCCCGGAGATGATCCCGCCGCCCGCGGCGCCCTTCGACGTGCTCGTCTGCGCCGGCGACCTGCACGAGGGCCAGCCCGAGGCCGGGCTCGCCACGGTGCTCGCGCTGGCGGACGGGCGGCCGGTCGTGCTGGTGCCGGGCAACCACGAGCACTATGCCCCGACCGGCGATCCGCGCACCGCGCCGGAACTGCTCGCCGCGCTGGAGCGCGAGGTCGCCCGGATGAATGGGCGGGGCGGCCGCATCCACCTGCTCCAGGGCGGGCAGGCGGTCGTGATCGGCGGCGTGCGCTTCGTCGGCACCACGCTGTGGAGCGACTGGTCGCTCGCCGGGCGCTGGCTCACCGACGACATGCCCGACCGCCCCGACGACCCCGTCGCCTTTGCCGCCGCGCGGATGACCGATCCGGTCACCGGCTCGCGGGAGTACCGCGGCTCGATCCGCCGGGCCGACCGCGCGGCCTGGTCGCCGGCGGACGCGATGGAGGCCCATACCCGCGAGAAGGCCGCCCTGCTCGAAGCCCTGGCCCGGCCGCACGAGGGTCCGACGGTCGCCGTCACGCACCATCCGCCGAGCCCGCTCGCCGCCGACGCGTTCCGCGGGGCACCCGGCGTGCCGTGGTGGGTGCCGGCCTTCTACGCCACCACCGTGCTCGACGATCTGCCCGACGCGGACCGCCCGGATCTCTGGATCTCCGGCCACTTCCATGCCGGCCACGACAAGCGGATCGGGCGCACCCGCTGGCTCGCCAACCCCGTCGAAGGAAAGACCTTTCGGAGCGACCTCATCGTTGCGGTGGGATGACGCTCCCCTCGGCGAAACCCGATGACGACATCGTGCGTAGCCTCCCGGCCGCCCCATGCGGGTAGAACTGACAAAAAACCCGGGAGATTCGCCATGAATGCCTTCATCGCCGTCGTGCTCGTCTGCGCCAACGGCATCCCGCAGCAGGACTGCACCGACGATCGCGCGAGCGAAGTGCGCAAGGTCCGCGTCGCGAACGAACTCGGCTGCACCAACGGCTGGCAGGAGATCATCGCCCGCACCGATCTGCGCGACGAAGTCGGCAAGACGAGCTACCTCAAGACCGAGTGCCGACGGGTGAAGGAGCGCGAATAGTGCCGGCCGTTGCCCCTGCGTCGTCGCCTCAGCGGCGGAATCTGCTATTCAGGCCCGGCCGAGTCCTGAAACCCGCGTGAGCGGACGGGGCCGGCGCAGATTGCCGCCGATCGCCCGAGAGATTGATGCGCCCGAAGTCCGGACTCGCCGCCCTGCCTTGGCCCGCCCTGGGCCTGCTGGCCGCCCTGTCCGTGGCAGCGCCCGCGAGCGCCGCCGCACCGCCGGCCCAGCCGACGGACGGACCCGGCGGCGTCGGCGACAAGGCCGCCACCATCACCAAGCGCGCGGTGGGCCGGGCGAGCGCGGCCACCTACGCCTTCTACAAGGCCGGCCCCGCGCCTGAGGGCGGGCGGCCGGTGGCGGTGTTCCTGCACGCCTGGGGCGCACCGAACCCGCAGGCCTACGGCGCCTGGATCGACCACCTCGCCCGTCACGGCTGGCTCGTGCTGTTCCCCCGCTTCCAGGAGGTGAACCGAACCCGTCCCGCCGACGCCCCGGCCATCGCCGCCCGGCTGCTCAAATCCGCATTGTCGGATCTGGCGGGCGACGCCGATGCGCGGCCCGATCCCGAGCGTCTCGCCCTGATCGGCCACCTGGCCGGCGCGCCGCTCGCCGCCCACCTCGCGGCGGAAGCCGCGAAGGAGGGCCTGCCGGCGCCCAAGCTCGTCTACGTCGTGATGCCCGGCGGCATCGCCCGCGACGCCAAGTCCCGCGGCATCCCGCTCGGCGACCTCGACGGGATGTCGCCCAAGACCCTGCTGGTGACGGTGATCGGCGACCGCGACGCGCGGGCTGCCGACGCTGCCGCCCGGCGCATCCTGCGCGACGCCCATTCCGTGCCGCCGGAGCGCAAGCTGCTCGTGCGCGCGCTCTCGGACGACCACGGCTTCCCGGCGCTCACCGCGACGCTGGCCTCGCCCGCCGGGCTCGACGCAGCCTATGACGGCGGCGCGATCAAGCTGCCGCCCGACCCGCCCGGCGAGAAGCCGCCGCCCTTCCGTTGGTCGGCGGACATGGCGCTCTCGGGCGAGCAGACTACGCTCGTCTCGCAGATCAACAACGCCCGCGCCGACAGCCTCGATTTCCTCGCCTTCTGGCGCACCTTCGACATGGCGGCGGCGGCGGCCTTCGCCGGCAAGGACGCCCAGAGCCTGAAGAACGACCCCGCCTTCAGCGACATGCGCCGCTGGGGCGACGGCTGGCCGGTGAAGCGCCTCGGCGTCGAGACGCCGAAGGTGCCGGCGACGCCCGCCGCCGTGCAGCGCTGATCTCTCGAAGAACTCAGAGGATGTTTGCAAGCCGATGAAGCTGTTCCACTCGCACAGCTCGCCCTTCGTGCGGAAGGTGATGGTCGTCGCCCACGAACTCGGTCTCGCCGAACGGCTGGCGTTGCTGCCGAGCGCCGTCCACCCGGTCAAGCGCGACCGCTCCGTGCTGGCGCAGCACCCGCTGGCCCAAGTGCCCACCCTGATCCTCGACGACGGCGAGAGCCTCGCCGACAGCCGGGTCATCTGCGAGTATCTCGACGCGATGGCCGGCGGCCGCCTGTTTCCCGCCGAGGGCGCCGCGCGCTGGCGGGCGCTCAACGCGCAATCCACCGCCGACGGCGTGCTCGATGCCGCCCTGCTGATCCGCTACGAGCTGACGGCGCGGCCCGAATCCGAGCGCTCGGCCGCCTGGATCGAGGGGCAGACCGCCAAGATCGAGAGCGCGCTGGCGTGGTTCGAGGACCAGGCGGAGACCTTGGGCGAGCGCGTCGACATCGGCACCATCGCGCTCGCCTGCGCACTGGGCTACCTCGACCTGCGCTTCTCCGACATCGCGTGGCGCGACGATGCCCCCCGGCTCGCCGCGTGGTTCGCCCGCTTCGAGGAGCGGCCCGCCATGGTGGCGACCCGCCCGCCGGCCGGCTAGCCTTTCGGGGGTCTTCCGGCTGGCTCGGCCCTTGCTAAGCTTGGGCCGTCCCATCCGGGAGGCCCACCATGCCCGATTTCGTCGCCGCCGCCCTCGCGTCGGCCGTCTTCTGCCTCACCGTCATCGCGCTCAATGCGCTGACCCGCCTCGCGCTCCAGACCCATCTCGCCCCGGACGGCCTCGCCGAGAACGGGTTCCTGCAATACGGCGGCGCGCTCGCGCTTGCGGGCTCGACCTACCGGCGGGCGACGCGGGTGCCGGGCCGGCTGGTGGGCGACTGATCCCCCCGTCATCCCGGGGCCGGGCAGCGGAAGCCGGGATCCACCCGCGATGCGTCGCTCGAGTCCGGTGTCGAGCGCGGTCGCGGATTGCACGCCTCTGGCGCGTCCCCTCGGGTCCGGGTTCGCCGATCAGCGCCCCGGATCGACCGGGGCGGCGGCTGGAGCGACGCCACCGGCCAGACGCTGGATAAGAGCCGGATACGAAAAGAGCCTGCCGCACGGTATGCGCGGCAGGCTCCGGTTCGTCGAAAGGCCCCGCCCGCAGGCGGGACGATCGCCTAGAAGTAGGACTTGAGGACGCCGCGGCGGCGCACGTCGAGCGTGGCGCAGTGGAACGAGCCACCGAACGGGCCGTAGGACAGGAACGGCGCCGGGATCGGGTCGAAGCCCCAATCCTTCAGGGCCTTGATCAGGGTCGGCTGGCTCTGGTCGACGACGATCTTCTTCTCGTCGAGGGCGAGCACGTTGATCGAGGTCCAAGGCGAGCACATCGAGATCTTGCTCATGAAGCCCGAGACCGGGTCGGGGCGCGGGGCGATCAGCACGTCCCACTTCTTGAGCACGGCGGGCAGCTTCTCGACGTCGATGTAGTCGGGGTTCACCAGCACCTTGCCCGGCGCCAGCGGCATGAACGACGAGTCGATGTGCATCGGCTGCGGGCAGCGGCTCTCGATCTCGTGGATGCGGAAGCCGGGGCCGAGGTGGCGGCGAAGCCACTCGATGCCCATCAGGTTCGTCACGTTGGAGCGGGTCACGAACAGGTCGCGGCCGCACCGCACGAAGTCGGCGGCGTCGAAGACCGGCTCGAACTCGTTGACCGTGAACTGCATCGGCTCGCCGGCCTTCAGGTTCGGCACCCGATAGTCGTAGTTGTAGAGGTCGTCGGTGAGCTGCGGCCGCGGGGCCGAGGTCCACCGCGCCCCGGCGCGAAAATATTCCTTGAACAGCGAGCGGTAGGCGTCGCCCTCGAAGTAGCGCGAGCGCCAGCACATCGGGCTCTCGATGATCTCGTCGCCGATCACGAGATACGGGTCGCGCGGGCAGGCGACGCAGAAGCCGCGGGAGGTCCAGCGCGGCGCCTTGAACTTCTTCGAGAAGTCGACCGGATCGGGACGGCGCACCTTCACGCCCTCGCCGGCCAGGATCGAGATGAAGTTGTCCAGCTCGGCCTGAGCCAGCTTCTTCATGAACTTCGGGTATTTCCAGCCGGAGGCGAAGCGGTAGAACGGCTGGGCCGCCCGCGGCAGGTTGAAGATCACGGTGAGGTGATGGGTCGGGATCGTGGCGCCGTCGAGCGAGCCGACGATCACCTCCTCCAGCGGATCCCACTCGTTCCAGGCCATCACCGGACTGCGCGTGGCGGGCACATCGTTGCGCCCCTCGTAGCCCTGCGAAAAACCCTTCGACGAGGCGTCGTCGATCAGGGCGGAATCCGCCGTGATCTGCGGCTCGCGATCCATTTGAGGCTCCCTAGAAGCGGCATCTCGCGACAATCGTCGTCGGCATCCACCGCGGGCGCCGCTTTGCTCCCCGGTGTGTCAATCGGGTGATAGACAGCGCTTGGCAAAGCTGCAACCTGCCGGAACGCTTCCCGCCACCGGCTAAGCTTCGATGGTCGCTTCGGGTGGGATTTCGACAACACAAGCCTTCGCGATCATTCGAAAGAGGCTGATGAAGCGTCTCACAACATTGGCATCGATCGTCGGACTGGGCACGGCGCTCGCGCTGTTCCTGTCTTCCGGCGTGTCCGATGTCACCGCCGCGGTCGTGAGCGCGGGCTGGGGCACGCTGGCCGTCGTGGTCGCCCGCTTCCTGGCGGTCGCCTGGGCCGGCCTCGGCTGGCACGCGGTGTTCCCCCGCGGCGCCGGGCCGACCCTGCGCGACTGCATCTCGCTGCGCTTCGTGCGCGAGGGCATCAACACGCTGCTGCCGGTGGCGCAGGTCGGCGGCGACCTCATCGGCGCGCGCCTGCTCACCCGCCGCGGCACCCCCGGCGGCATGGCCGGCGCCAGCATGTTCGTCGACCTGATGACCCAGGCGGTGACGCAGCTCGTCTTCACCGTGGCCGGCCTTCTCCTCCTGATCCAGATCACCGGCGACGGTCCTCTGGTCCGCACGGTCGGGGGCGGCGTGCTGGTCGCCATCCCGGCGCTCGCCGCCTTCTACGTCATCCAGCGCCGCAGCGGTCATCGCCTGATCGAGGCCGCGCTCAGCCGCTTTGCCGCCGGCCGCGAGTGGCGCGCGCTCGGCGCGATCGACGTGCTCTACGAGAATCTGCGCCGCCTCTACGGCAACCGCGCCCGCGTCGGCGCGGCGCTGCTGATCCACCTCATCGGCTGGGTCGTCGGCACCGTCGAGGTCTGGATCGCGCTGAACGCCATGGGCTACTCCATCAGCTTCATCGATGCCCTGGTGATCGAGAGCCTCGCCCAGGCCGTGCGCGGCGCCGCCTTCGTCGTCCCCGGCGCCATCGGCGCCCAGGAGGGCGGCCTGATCGCGCTCGGCGCCCTGTTCGGCATCCCGGCCGAAGCCGCGCTCGCCCTGTCGCTGGTCAAGCGCGTCGCCGATCTCGGCGTCGGCCTGCCGAGCCTCGCCCTGTGGAATTGGATGGAGCGCAAGGCCGCGCTCGCACCCGAGGCCGACGGTGCCACGGCGGTGCGCGACGGGCTCGGCGCGATCCGGGCACGGCTCGGCCGCCGCCTCGGACCCGCTCCGCTGGCCTCGGCCTACGGCTTTCCCGCCCCGCGGAGCCCGGCCGCCCTTTCCTCCGACAACGAAGCTGGAGCGCTCAAGAAGTGCGCCTGAACCGTCGCACCCTGCTCGCCGCCGCCGCGGCGCTCGCCGTCTCGGGAACGCCGCACGCCGTCCGTGCCGCCGAGGATCCCGCGGTCGAGCCGATCAAGCGGCTCTACGCCAAGTTCGAGGAGGCGCTGAAGAACGGCGCGGGCGACCTCAAGAGCCGCCTCGCCATCGTCGGCGACACCCTGGCCGCGACCTTCGACACGCCGGCCATGGTGCGCACCGCCGTCGGCCCGAAGTGGAAGACCTTCAAGCCCGAGCAGCAGGAGGCGCTGACCGAGGCCTTCGGCAAGTACTTCGTCACCCTCTACGCCAACCGCCTCTCGCAGGCAGCGGGCGGCAAGTTCGAGATCAAGCCGCAGAGCGAGGAGCACGGGCCTAACCGCGTCGTCTCCACCCGCGTCTCGAACAAGGACGGTGACGATTCGGAGGTCGATTACGTCGTCAACGCCGGCAACAAGGTTCAGGACGTGCTGCTGAACGGCAATGTCAGCGAGGTCGCCTCGATGCGGGCGAGCTTCGCCGACCCGCTCAAGGGCGGTGCCGACGGCCTGTTGAAATTTATGCGCGAACGCACCGACGGGATGCTCGCCGCCAAAGTCTCGCCCCGAGAGTAGGGGCTTAGAAGGCATCCCTCCTGTCGAAGCGGCCCCGCTGCGGCAGGACCAAGACCATCAGGCAGGCCCGGAAGCCGCCCCGCGACCCGGTTGGGGCGGCGATCCGGGCTTTGACCCATTCAGACCGCCGCCCGCGGCGCCCGACACGAAGACAGCAGCGAGCAACGCCGCGCCATGGATCTGAACGAGCTGTCGGCCTGGATCGCCCCCGCGCTTCTCCTGATGGCGCTCGCCGGCTGCGTCTACGCCCTCCTCGCCGCTGCGCTCGTGGGCCGCTTCGCCGCCCAGGCCCCGACCGTGCTCGCCGCGGACGCACCGCGCCCCGGCGTGACGATCCTCAAGCCGCTCTGCGGCCTGGAGCCGGACCTGTTCGAGAACCTCGACAGCTTCTGCCGCCAGGATTATGCCGGCCCGGTCCAGGTCGTGTTCGGCATCCAGAACGCCGCCGACCCGGCGCTCAGCGTGGTGCAGCGCCTGCGCGAGGCCCATCCGCGCCTGCGCCTCGACCTCGTGGTGGATGCGAGCCAGCACGGCTCGAACCGCAAGGTCTCCAACCTCATCAACATGTCGGAGAAGATCGCCCACGACGTCGTGGTGCTGGCCGACAGCGACATGTCGGTGAAGCCGGACTACCTGGAGCGCGTCGTCGCCGCCCTGTCGCAGCCGAATGTGACCGGCGTCACCTGCCTCTATCACGGCGTGCCGGGCGATCGCGGCGTCTGCGCCCAGCTCGCCGCGCTCGCCATCGACGTCCAGTTCGTGCCCAACGTCATCCTCGGCACCACCTTCGATCTGGCCCGCCCCTGCTTCGGCTCCACCATCGCGATGACCGCCGAATCGCTCGCCCGCATCGGCGGCTTCCGCGCCTTCAAGGACGATCTCGCCGACGACTACGCCATCGGCGAGGCCCTGCGCGCCGAGGGCGGCACGGTGGCGATCCCGGCGCTCACCATCGGGCATGCCTGCGTCGATACCGAACTCTCCGGCCTGTGGCGGCACGAGCTGCGCTGGAACCGCACCATCCGCAACGTCGATCCCAAGGGCTATGCCGGCTCGGTCGTTACCCACGCCTTCCCGCTGGCCCTGCTCGCCGCGCTGATGCCCGGCGCCGGCTCCGGCGCGCTGGCGGTGGCCGCCCTGGCGCTCGCCTGCCGCATCGGACTCTGCCTGCGTATCGAACGCGCCTTCGGGCTCAGCCCCCACGCCTACTGGCTGTTGCCGATTCGTGACATGCTCTCCTTCATCAACTTCACCTGGAGCTTCGTCTCGGGTGCGGTGACATGGAAAGGTCACGATTACCGTGTGGTTGCGGACGGTACGCTGATTCCGGAGCACGGCCTCGGTCGCGAGTCGCGCGCCACCTCGGTCTGAGCTTCCAAACACTTCACATCAATACTGTCTCGAGCCTTGAGGCCTTGAACCCCATGCGCACGCTCTTCCTGCAGGCCCCCACCTTCGACGGCTTCGACGGCGGCGCCGGCTCCCGTTACCAGGCCAAGCGCGAGATCAAGTCGTTCTGGTACCCGACCTGGCTGGCCCAGCCGGCCGCCCTGGTGCCGAACTCGAAGCTGATCGACGCGCCGCCCCACAACATCAAGCTCGAAGAGATCGTGGCCCAGGCCAACGACTTCGACCTCGTGGTGCTCCACACCTCGGTCCCGTCCTTCAAGTCCGACGTGAAGACCGTCGAGGCGCTGAAGGCCGCCAACCCGAAGCTGATTGCCGGCCTGATCGGCGCCAAGGTCGCGGTGGATGCCGCCGGCTCCATGGCCCAGGCCCCCTGCATCGATTTCTGCGCCCGCAACGAGTTCGACTTCACCGTCAAGGAAGTCGCCGAGGGCGTGCCGATGTCGGAGATCAAGGGCCTGTCCTATCGTGACGCCAACGGCGTCGTGGTCCACAACGAGGACCGCGAGATCATGACGGACATGGACCAGCTCCCCTTCGTCACGAGCGTCTACAAGCGCGATCTCGAGATGGAGAAGTACTTCATCGGCTACCTGAAGCACCCCTACATCTCGTTCTATTCCGGCCGCGGCTGCAAGAGCCGCTGCACCTTCTGCCTGTGGCCGCAGACCGTCGGCGGGCACACCTACCGAACCCGTTCGGTCGCCCACGTGATCGAAGAGATCAAGTACTGCATGAAGGAGTTCCCTCAGACGAAGGAGTTCTTCTTCGACGACGACACCTTCACCGACAATCTGCCGCGGGCCGAAGAGATCGCCCGCGAGCTGGGCAAGCTCGGCGTGACGTGGTCGTGCAACGCCAAGGCCAACGTGCCGCGTGAGACCCTGAAGGTTTTGCGTGAGAACGGCCTGCGTCTGCTGCTGGTCGGCTACGAGTCCGGCAACCAGAAGATCCTGAACAACATCAAGAAGGGCATGCGCGTCGAGGTGGCCGAGAAGTTCACCAAGGACTGCCACGACCTCGGCATCGCCATCCACGGCACCTTCATCGTCGGTCTGCCCGGCGAGACCAAGGAGACGATCCAGGAGACGATCGCGTTCGCCAAGCGCATCAACCCGCACACGATCCAGGTCTCGCTGGCCGCGCCGTACCCGGGCACCTTCCTCTACAAGCAGGCGGTGGAGAACGGCTGGCTCGACGTCGAGAACGCCGAGCTGGTCGACGAGAACGGCGTGCAGATCGCGCCGCTGCACTACCCGCACCTGTCGCACTCGGAGATCTTCTCCGCAGTCGAGGAATTCTACCGGAAGTTCTACTTCCGCGCCCCGAAGATCGCCTCGATCGTGAACGAGATGGTCCGCTCGCCCGAGATGATGAAGCGGCGGCTGCGCGAGGGCGTCGAGTTCTGGCACTTCCTCCGCGACCGCAAGGCCGCCGCGTAAGGCTCAGGCTGCCAGCCATCGAACAAGCGAGGAAGGCCGGGCGCGAGCCCGGCCTTCCTCGTTTCCAGGGCGGTGCCCTGGACCCGCGAGAGGGCTTGCCCTCCCGACACCCGAGACAGGGGCAGAGCGTGAAGCGACTGGTCGTGACCGCCGACGATTTCGGCCTGAGCCACGAGGTCAACGAGGCCGTCGAGCAGGCCCATCGCGACGGGATCCTCACCGCCGCGAGCCTGATGGTCTCCGCCCCCGGCGCCGACGACGCGGTGGCCCGCGCGCGGCGCACGCCCTCCCTGCGGGTCGGGCTGCACCTCGTGCTGGTCGAGGCATGGCCGACGCTGCCCGCCGCGGAACTGCCCGACCTCACCGACGGGCAGGGCCTGATGCGGCGCGACATGGAGCGGCTCGGCCTCGACCTCGCCCTGAAGCCCGCCGCCCGCCGGCAGCTCGCCGCCGAGATCCGGGCACAGTTCGAGGCCTACCGCGCCACCGGCCTGCCGCTGGATCACGTCAACGCCCACAAGCACTTCCACATCCACCCGCTGATCGCCGGGATGGTGCTGCGGATCGGCCGCGACTACGGCATGCGGGCGCTGCGGGTGCCGCGCGAGCCGCGCGACCTGTTGCGGCGCGCCGAGCCCGGCTTCCAGCCGAAGCCCGCCCTCGATACCGCCCCCTGGGCGGCGCTGCTCGCCGTGCGCGCCCGGCAGGCGGGCCTGCTGGTCCCGACCCGGACGCTGGGCCTCGCATGGTCCGGCGCGATGACCCCGGAGCGCGTCGCCGCCCTGCTGCGCCACCTGCCGGACGGGCTCACCGAACTCTACACACACCCTGCCACCGCCGGCGGCTTCCCCGGCGAGGCGCCGGGCTACCGATACGCGGCCGAGCGGGACGCGCTGATCGCCCCGCAGGCGCGCGAGGCCGCGGACCGGAGCGGGGCCGAGCGGGGCGGCTTCTCGGATTTCCTGCCGTAGCGTCGCCGTGGCGCGGCGGTGTTCGCCCGCTGATCGAAATCAAGGCCGGGCGACGGGTTGGCGGGCATCCTTCGAACGGAGCCGGTCCTGCGGTCATGGCGGGGAGGGTGCCCCGCACGGGCGGGTCCGAGGCCGTGAGGAGCCGTGAGACATGGGAAGCCGCACCGCCCGCTTGGTCCTCGCCCTCTTGGTCCTCGTCCTCGCGGCGGGATCGGTCGGTCCCTCCGCCTCGGCCGCCGGGATCGATTGCGGCAAGCCCCCGGCGCCGCGCCCGGAAGCCGACGCCGTGCTGACCCAGGCGATCCTCTCGCCGCAACTCGACACCAATGCGAGCACAGCGCTCGCCTCGGCGGTCCAGCGTCTCAGGAGCCAGGGCGTGCCACGGCCGGAGATCGTCGATCGCGCCGTCGCCACCTATTGCCCCCTCGTCGCCCGGGACGAGAGCCTGACGCCCGACCGCCAGCGCGAGGCGGTCCGCCGTTTCGCCGCCACGCTGACGAGCCTCGTCTACGATCCGATCGAGCCGGGGCAGGGCGAGACCGCGTTCCTCCTGAGCCTGCCGGTCAGGCCGGCGCTGTCGCTGCAGATCGATGCCGCCGCAGCCAAGGCCGGACAGACCCGCGAGGCGTGGATCCTGGAGGCGATCCAGGCCCGGCTGGCGGGCGACTGACGCCCCCGCCGGCCGAGCAGGGCGGCTACTTCACCACCGCGTGCTCGCGGGTGACCTCGCCCGGCGGGCGGCCCGCTTCCTCGCCCTCAGGGCGGTCGGCATCCGGCTGCTTCGGCGGCGGCCCGAGGAAGGCCGGCACCACGAAGAACGCCGCCACCAGGGTGAAGAACAGCGACAGGGCGAGCAGTTCGCCCATGCTCGCCGTGCCCGGATGGCTCGACAGCATCAGCGAGCCGAAGGCGGTGCCGGTGGTCAGCGCCGAGAAGAAGATCGCCCGCGTCAGGCTGGAGGCCAGCATGTCGACGACGCCCGCGCGCCACGCGATCACGTAGTAGATGTGGAAGGCCACGCCCACCGCCAGCATCAGCGGCAGGGCGATGATGTTGGCGAAGTTCAGCGGCATGCCGATGACCTTCAGCGCCATCAGCGTCCACAGCGTCGCCAGCACCAGCGGCCCGAGCGTCATCGCCACGTCCCAGGGTTTGCGCAGGGCCACCGAGAGCAGGATGAAGATCAGCGCCAGGGCGGTGAGGCCCGCCTGCACGAAGGCGCCGAGGATCGTATAGCTCGACTCCGTCGTGGCCACGGGCGCGCCGGTGGCATGGGGGTCGATCGACAGCACCTCCTTGGCGAAGTGGCGCAGCACCTGATCGTCGTTCGAGTCGCCCTTCGGGTGAACCTCGATCCGCGCCCGCCCGTCGCTCGTCACCCACTCGGCCTTGAGGGGCTTGGGCAAGTTGTCGAGGGTGATCTTCTTCGGATCGAGCAGGCCGGAGAGGCGGCTCATCAGCGTCTTCAGATCGGTGGTGAGCGCCACGCTCGCCGCCTCGCGCTTCTCCGCCGGAGCGTCGGCGAGGGTGTCGAGGGTGCCCGAGAGCCGCGCGGCCGCCTTGGCCCCGGCGTTGTCCCCGCTCGCGATGGTCTTCAGCGCGGCCGCGGTATCCTTGAGCGCCTTCACGTTCTCGGCGTCGGTGGGCGGCGGCGGCTTGCGGGCCGGGTTGAGGGCGGGGGCGAGGAGTTGCGCCGTCTCCTGGATCGTGGCGAGCTTCTGGTCCTGGTCGCGCGGCACGAAGGTGTCGATCGAGATCACCTTGGCCACCGAGTCGAGCTTCAGCAGCCGCTCCGAAAGGGCCGGCACGGCCTCGACATTGGGCGCCAGCACGTCGATGGAATTGGGGCTGGTCGCCGGGTCCTTGATCAGGTCGAGATAGGTCGCGATCGATTCCACCTTCGGGCTGCGCAGGTGCATCGGGTTGGAATCGAACGGCAGCTTCAGCAGCAGCGGGATTCCGGCGACCGTGATCAGGCCGACGAAGATCAGCACCCATTTGCGGTGCTCAATGATCCAGTGGTCGACGCCGGCCATCCACGTGGTCTCGACCGCCCGCTTCTCGCCCTTCGGGTTGAACACCGCGATCAGGGCCGGGAGCAGGGTGAGGGAGAACAGGTAGGCCACGATCATGCCGACGCCGGCGATCAGGCCGAGTTCGGACACGCCCCGGAACTGCGTGGGCAGGAAGGCGAAGAAGCCGGCGAGCAGCGAGACCGCCGCGAGGGTCAGCGACCAGCCGACCCCGCGCGCCGCGCCGCGCAGAGCCGCGTCGACGCTCCCGAGTTCGTAGCGGTCGGCGCGGTAACGCACGGCGAACTGGATGCCGAAATCGATGCCGAGCCCGACGAACAGGGCGGCGAAGGCCACCGAGATCGGGTTCAGCTCGCCCACCATGAGCAGCCCCAAGGCCGCCGTGACGACGAGACCCGCGAAGGTGGTGATCAGCACCGCAGCGACGAGGGGAGCGGAGCGCAGGGCCAGCCCCAGGAACAGGACGATGGCGGCGGTCGTCAGCGAGTAGTTCAGGAAGGCGTCATCGGCGAGGGTGGCGAACTCGTCGTCGGCCACTGCCACCGGGCCGGTCAGGCGGATGCGCAGGCCGTGGGCGGCGTCGATGTTCTGCTCCGCGGCGACACGCCGGATCAGCTTGGTCGCCTCGCGGCCCGGCTCCAGGGCGTTGTAGTCGAGCACCGGCTGGATCATCACGAACTTGCGGGTGTCCGTGGTCTCGCTGCGCCCGCCCGCGAGCAGGGTCTGCCAGGACATCCGGGCGCGCTGGCCGTCGAGCACCTTGCGCAGGGTGTCGTCGATCTGCGTCATCGGCTGGGCGAGGTCTTCGAGCTTGGCGTCGCCGCTCTTGACGCCCTTCACGCCGAGGGTGAGCACCCGCATCACGCCGCGCAGCGACGGGTCGGCGGCGAGCGGTCCGAGAAGGCCCTGCTGCTCGATCAGGCGCTGGGTGGTCTGCTCCAGTTCCTCCTGCGACATCAGCAGCAGGCCGTTGCGATCGAAGAACGGGCCGCCGTCGGGGCGGTAGACCGTCTCGATCTCGGAGCGGTGCGACTTCAGCGCCTCGGCGAAGCGCGCGGCGGCCTCCTCGGCGATCTCCGGCGTCTGCCCGTCGATCACCGCGGCCACGAGGTTCGTGCGCTGCGGGAACGCCTTCTCGAAGGCGATCTCGTCCTGGCGCCAGGGAACGCTCGGCTCGATCAGCCGCTCGACATCGGTGTTGATGCGGAACAGGTGGGCGGCTGCGCCCGCGCCCGCGACCGTGAGGAGCGCCGCGGCCACCAGTACCAGCCAGCGGCGCCTGACGGAAAACGCGACGAGACGTTCGATCACGTAAAACCCTGCCTGCCTAACGATCCGGCCTGTCCCCCCGTGACGACGGGCCGGGACGCTTCGGTCCCGTCCTCCCCGCGACACAGGACGCGGCGTCCTCATCAGGCGGCGACGCGCCGAATCGATCCTCGTCATGGCCCGCGGGACGTGACCCTCGCGAGCGGGAAATCCGGAGGGCGCCGCCGACCGGCGGCCCCTCTCCGGCGGACACGGACGGCGCGAAGATGCTCCACGCCGATCATTCGTGTCGTTGGCGCGCTACCTACTTGTCCCGGCGAGGGAATGCAACGCACAGCCGGAATCGCGTCCGAAGGGGCGCCGATGGGCGGAGACGGTGCGATTGCGCACTGCAACCTGATTGCGCGCCGCCTCGGCTTCGAACAAGCATGGCGGTGTTCGTGCTCGATCGAGCCGCCGCGCGAGAAATCGTGAACTCGTTTCACCCTGCGTGGTTTGGTCGAGCATCGCGAAAGGTCAAAAATCCGCCGCAGAAGGCGGAAATCAGCAGATCATCCCGTTCCGGATCGCACGGCCGCGGGCTTCATCCCCGGAGCCGACGGCCGGCCGCGAGACCGGTGCGCCACAGTCCTTCGAAATCGCGCTCTGGCAGCGCCGTCTCGGAACAGTTCCAGCCTAATGCGCTGGAATTTCTGTCCTTCTCACGCTAAGCAGCCCGGCTAAGCCCGGAACCACAGCATCTAAGGAGCCGCGTCTTGGGAATCCCCATACGGTACGTCGCGAAGATCGGCGGCTACATCCTCAAGCAGCACATCACGGGGCGGAAGCGCTACCCGCTCGTCATGATGATGGAGCCGCTGTTCCGCTGCAATCTCGCCTGCGCCGGCTGCGGGAAGATCGATTATCCCGACGAGATCCTGAACAAGCGCCTGCCCGTGGACGAGGCGCTCGAATCCGTGCGCGAGTGCGGCGCACCGGTGGTCGTGATCGCCGGCGGCGAGCCGCTTCTCCACAAGGATCTGCCGCAGATCGTGCAGGGCATCATCGCGCAGAAGAAGTTCGCGATCGTCTGCACCAACGCGCTGCTGCTCGAGAAGAAGATCAAGGACTACAAGCCGAGCCCCTACTTCACGTGGTCGATCCATCTGGACGGCGACAAGGAGATGCACGACCAGTCGGTCTGCCAGCGCGGCGTCTACGACAAGGCCGTGGCGGCGATCGCCAAGGCCAAGGAGATGGGCTTCCGGGTCACCATCAACTGTACCTTCTTCAACAACTCTTCGCCCGACAAGATCGCCGACTTCTTCGATTCGGTGACCCGGATGGGCATCGACGGCATCACCGTCTCGCCCGGCTACGCCTATGAGCGCGCGCCGGACCAGAAGCACTTCCTGAACCGCAAGGCGACCAAGGACCTGTTCCGCGGCGTGTTCCGGCACGGCAAAGAGAAGGGCCGCGAGAAGTGGACCTTCCAGCAGTCGGGCCTGTTCCTCGACTTCCTGGCCGGCAACCAGACCTATCACTGCACCCCGTGGGGCAACCCGACCCGCACCGTGTTCGGCTGGCAGAAGCCCTGCTACCTCCTCGGCGAGGGCTACGCGGCGACCTTCAAGGAGCTGATGGAAGAGACCGACTGGGACGCCTACGGCACCGGCAACTACGAGAAGTGCGCCGACTGCATGGTCCACTCGGGCTACGAGGCCTCCTCGGTGGTCGATTCGGTCAAGAAGCCCTGGAAGCCGCTGGTGCACGCGATCCGCGGCATCAAGACCGAAGGCGACATGGCGCCGGAGATCTCGCTCGAGAACCAGCGTCCGGCCGAGTTCGTGTTCTCCCGCAACGTCGCCCAGAAGCTGTCCGAGATCAAAGCCTCGGGCGTCGACACCAAGCAGGAAGCCCGCAAGCGCACGGCCGCCTGAGCCGCGCCTGACGCGCCCCCTGAAAAGACCCGCGCGGCTCCGGCCGCGCGGGTCTTTTCGTTTCAGGGACGGCCGTCAGGGTCTTTGATACCCGGCCTCGTAGCACGGTCTCTTGCGCACGGGCGCGCGGCGACGGCGGCTCAGAGCAGCCCGAGGCCGGGCCCGAGCCGGGCGCGGCAGCGGGTGAGGGCGGCGAAGGCGGCCGAGGAATCGCGCCCGAGCCGGATCAGCTCGCCGATCCGGGCCCGTCCGCGCAGCAGCGCGGCGAGGACGGCGCGGATGTCCGGCTCGCCCTCGGGCGTCAGCGCCGAGGCCGCAAAGGCAGGCAGGGCGCGCCCGGCAGGGTCGCAGACCACCCGGATCGCGGCGAAGGGGAGGGCGTGGCGGGCGGCGTAGGCGGCGGCCACGTGCGATTCCATATCGACGGCCAACGCGCCGGTGCGGGCCCGCAGCGCCGCCTTGTCGGCGACCGCCAGGACCGCGACGTCGGAGCCCGCGAGGCCGCCGGTGACGACCCGGTCCGGCGCGCCGTTCAGGCGCTCGGACAGGCGACGGACGAGAGCGGAATCGGCGGGAAAGCGCGCCTGCGCATCGAGATGGGTGCAGACGACGATGTCGCCCGGCTGCAAGGCAGGGTCGAGGCCTCCGGCAATCCCGAAGCTGACCACGGCGCGCAGCCCCCGCGGGGGGCGCGCGTCGAGGAGCGCGCGCAGCCGCGCCGGGTTGCCGGCGGCCTGGATCGTCTCGACGCCCGGCCCGGCGGCGATGCGCGCTTCGCGGGCGAGTCCGGCGACCGCCAGGACCGCACCGCTCTCCACTGCCATCCTCCCGGCCTCCGCGCGCCGGATCACCGCGCGACGGAGTAGACCGAGGCGCCCGCGGCGACGGGGGCGGTCACGGTGGAGAACACGCCGAGCACCTTGCCCAGCTCTGCAAACGGCGAACTCGACACGTAGACGAGGTCGCGGTTGCGCATCCGGAAGCTCTGGGTGAGGAACAGCCCCTGCGCGTCACGCAGGTTCACCCGGTACACCACCGGCACCTGCGGCGAGGCGAGCAGCGGCGAGTTCGGCCGCAGCCGCCGCACCACCGCCGACGGCTCGTAGCGGAACACGAACACGCCGGCCGGGTCGGCCTGGGCCTCACGCAGCCCCGCGGCGCGGGCGAGCGCCTGCGACAGCGTCAGCCCGTCGGCCGAGAACGGCACCTCGGTGGTGCTGCCGAGCGCGCCCACGGACAGGAAGGTCTGCGGATCGCGCACCAGCGTCAGCGTGTCGCTGGGGCGCACGAAGATGTTTTCGCGCGGATTGGCGACCACGGTGCTCATCGGCACGGTAACGGTGCGGTTGCCGCGCGAGAGCCGCACGAAGGTCTCGGCCACCGGCGTGCGTACGCCGCCGGCCTGGGCGATGACGTCGAGCAGCCGGTCGCCGCGCCCCGACAGCGGCACGCGCATGCCCATGGCGCCCTCGCCGGTGACGGTGGCGGATTGCGAGACCGGCTTGGTGACGGAGACGAGCACCTGCGGCTGGATCGCCTTGCCGGCGAGTTCGGTCTCGATCAGCGCCTGGACGTCCTGGGTACGGCGGCCGACGACCTTGATGCGGCCGGCATAGGGCACGGTGATGCCGCCGTCGGGCCCGACCACCTGCTCGGGGATCAGGGCGGACTTGGAGCCGGCGGAGAAGCGGTCGGCGACGAGCGGGCCGGAGAACAGGCCGCCGGAGCCGGCCTCCCACACCTGGACCGCGACGTAATCGCCGACGCCGATCACCGGCTCGAGCGCCGGACGGTTGTCGCCGAAGGTGACGAGGAGGCTGTCGAGGGGGCGGGTGCGCAGGGCCTCGACGATGGCGGGGGTGACGTCGATGATCTCGTAGCGGGCGAACAGGCCTTCGGCGGTGGCGACGTCGGCGCCGCTCTCGATCGCCGAGGTGGTCGGGCCCGCGGCCGGCAGGATCGAGCACCCCGACACCGCCGAGGCGATGACGAGGGCAGTGGCTAGAGCGCGCATTCAGGCCGCCTGACGGTTTCTCTCACCGGGTGGGTAGCCCAAACCGGCCAAGCTGTCCGTGGCGAGGCCGCCACACCGGGCCGGGGAGGACGGCCGGCGCCGGCCTTTCCCCGAAGACCACATCTATCCCACCCCTTCGGGGGATGCCGCGCGACCGCATGGCGCGAGGGCGCAAGAGGAACGGATGCGGGGCCGAGGATGGTCGCGCCGCCGCACTCCGCTACCTGTCTGTCTCCGGCCAAGCCGGGGCCGGCCCGCGGCGCGCCGACACATGATCTTTCCAAGGAGCCGGATGACCGCCCCTCGTTCCTCCGCCCCGCAGGCTGCCGATTCGCGCGCCGTCGCCCCGACCGTCCTCGTGGTGATGGGCGTCTCCGGCTCCGGCAAGAGCACGGTGGCCGCACTGTTGGCCGAGCGGCTCGGCTGGACCTTCGCCGACGGCGACGACTTCCACACGCAAGAGAGCATCGCCCGGATGCGGGACGGGCACCCCCTCGACGACGCGGCGCGCCAGCCCTGGCTCGGCCGCATCCGCGCCTGGATCGACGCGCGGCTCGCGGCCGGCGAGAACGCCGTCGTCGCCTGCTCGGCCCTGAAACGGGCCTACCGCCGGACGCTGACCGGCGATTCGGGCCAGGTCCGCATCGTCTTCCTGGAGGGAAGCCGGGCGGTCATCCAGGGTCGGGTCCAGGCCCGGCACGGGCATTTCATGCCGGCCTCCCTCCTCGACAGCCAGTTCGCCGCCCTCGAACCGCCGGGGCCGGAAGAGGATCCGATCACCGTCGGCATCGAGGACGGCCCCGACGCCATCGTCGCGGCGGTCGCCGCCCGGCTCGACCTCCCGGCCGGCGACGTCTGCGGATAGGGAGCGGATAGGGAACAGCATGGACATCGCCCTCGTCGTCTCCGATGTCGACGGAACCCTCGTCACCGACGACAAGCGGCTGACACCGGCCGCCATCGCGGCGGTGCGGCGGCTCGGCACGGCGGGAATCGGCTTCACCCTGGCCTCCAGCCGCCCGCCGGTCGGTCTGCGCTCCCTTGCCGAGGCGCTCGACCTGCGGCTGCCGCTGGGCGCCTTCAACGGCAGCACCGTCTGCACGCCCGACCTCCGGCCGATCTCGGAGCGGCTGATCCCCGAGGCGGTCGCCCGCGCGGCGGCCACCCGCCTCGACGCGGCCGGGATCGACGTGTGGGTGTTCGCCGACGGCGCCTGGAACCTGCGCAATCCGCAGGCGCCCTATACCGACCTCGAACGCCGCACCCTGCAGACCGAGCCGCACGTGGTGCCGGACCTGTCAGCCCTGCTCGGTCGGGCGGCCAAGATCGTGGGTGTGAGCCGCGACCATGCCGGGCTCGCGCGGCTCGAGGAGGCGCTCGCGGCGGAACTGGACGGGCGGGCCGCCGTGCATTGCTCGCAGCCCTATTACCTCGACGTGACGCCGCCCGGCATCGACAAAGGCAGCTTCGTCTCCGATCTCGGGCGGCAGCTCGGCATTCCGCGAGAGCGAATCGCCACGCTGGGCGATGCGGCCAACGACGTCGCCCTGTTCCGCGAGAGCGGATTGTCGATCGCCATGGGCAACGCCGCCCCCGCCGTGCAGCGGGCGGCGTCGGCCGTGACCGCGGACAACAACGAGGACGGTTTCGCCCGCGCGATCAACCGGTTCGTGTTCGGGGACACCTGAGGTTCGCGAAACGTTCCTCGGCGGGCGCCTGTGCCTCTTCTGCGACAGGGCCGCCGCCACGGGCCCCGGCATCCGCAGGGATTTGGCCGGCCTCCACGTTCCCGCCTCATTTGGCCCCGACCCAGGAGGGACAAACTGAGCCGTAACGAGTGATCCTCACGAGATTCCCAGGGCCGCCGCTCCCGTCAGGGGCGCCGGCCGGCGGGAGGCTTCGTGAGGCACCGAAAACGACCGGGTCTCCCATGCGTCTTCTCCTCGCCGCCCTGCTTGCCGCCGCCCCGGCGTCGGCCTTCGCCCTGGAGGCGGCGCGGGACAACATCGATGCACTGATCGCCGAGCAGGCCCGGGCCAACAAGGTGCCCGAATCCTTCGTCCATCGGGTGGTCAAGCGGGAGAGCAACTACAACGCCCGTGCCAAGGGCGGCTCGGCGCTCGGCCTGATGCAGATCAAGCACGCCACCGCCCGGGGCCTCGGCTATACCGGCGATGCGGCCGGACTGTTCGACCCCGAGACCAACCTGAAATACGGCATCGCCTATCTCGCCGGCGCCTACCGTGCCGCCAAGGGCGACCTCGAACAGGCCTACCGCTACTACAATCGCGGCTACTACTACGCCGCCAAGCGCCTCGGCATCGACGCGACGCCGCCCGACGCCGACAGCGCGACCACCGTCGCCTCGGCCGCGCCTCCCGCGACCGCCCGCTCCGCCAACGGCTTCGACGGCATGTTCGCCCTGCGCGGCAGCGCGCCGGCGGCGGGCAGCCAGGCGCTCGCCTACGCGGCTCCGGGGCCGGGGCCGACCGACGCCGTGGAGGTCCCGCTCCCGCCGCGCCGGCCCGCCGCGCTCTCCGGCGCCGCCGATGCGGTGCAGGTCGCGAGCCTCGCGCAGCCCGCCGCTCCGCAGCCGCAGGCCGCGATCCAGAACCCGCCCCAGGCCGCCGCACTCCAAGCGGCCGCATTCCAGACCACGCCGTCCCGGTCCGCCGTGCCGCAGGCTGCTGCGCAGCTGGCATCCGCCGCCGTGGCGGACGCCGTCGAGGTGCCGCTGCCCCCGCGCCGCCCCTCCGAGACCGTGCTCGCCGCCATGGCCCGGCCGACCGTCGCGGTGGCGCGCAAGCCCGCCGCGCCGGCCCCGATCCTGGAGGCCTCGGCCGCCCACGGCACGCCCTGAACCAACCGCCTGTCCATAGGCGAACCGGCACTCTAGCCAGTCGCCCTTCCTGCGGTTATACAGCCCGCCTCGAATCTCCGTCATCCCACGCGGTGCCATCGGCGATCCTCGCAAGAGGAGGATCCCTTGGGCGCCCTTTTTGCCTGAGGTACTCTCCCATGGCCGTTCCGAAGCGAAAGACATCCCCCTCCCGCCGCGGCATGCGCCGCTCCGCCGACGCGCTCAAGGCCCCGACCTATGTCGAGGACAAGGACTCGGGCGAGCTGCGCCGTCCGCACCACATCGACCTGAAGACCGGCATGTATCGCGGCCGTCAGGTGCTGAAGGTGAAGTCCGCCGAGGCGTGATCGAAGGAACCGCCGGCCCGTCCGGCGGTCAGGCTTACGGCCCGAAGGCCGCGGCCCGTGCGTAGAGCGCGGCCGCGGCCTTCGTGCGTTCGGGACGCGCGGGACGTAGGGCCGGATCGGCGCTGACGATCAACTGGGTCAGGAAGCCCGCCATCGGGCGGCCGCCCCTGAGGCGGGGCGCGGCGCGGCCGGGTCCGGCGGCGACGAGGGCACGCGCGGACGCCTCGGGTCCGGCGCTCCGGCCCTGATCGGCACAATCCTTCTCGGAATGGTCCATTCGCGTCACGCCTCCGGCCTCACACGGATTTCCGTGCAAGGCCGGGGCCGACGTTAACCGGATCTTAACGCTCTGTCTCGCGCCATCCGGCGCGGGCCGCTCCGACGCGCCCCGCGGGACGACTGACGCCGGGCGCTCGCGCCGGCTACTTGCGCCGGCTACTTGCGCGCCAGCGATTCGAGGCGGGCCTGCATCTCCGCCATCTGCTTCTTGAGCTCGTCGAGGTCGCTCGCGCCGCCGGATGGGGCCGCGGGCGGCGTGGCGACCGGGGTCGATCCCGTCGACGATGGCGGGGCAGGGGGGCCGAAGCCGCCCGTGAACATCTTCATCGCGTCGCCGAAGAAGGTCATGTTGGCCCGCACCTGCTCCTGCAGCGCCTGCTGGAAGGCGGAGGGGCCGAAGCTCTGGGCCATCTTCTCGCGAAGACCGTCCTGATCCTTGGCGAAATTCGCCATCGAGAATTCGAGGAAGCTCGGCACCATCGTGCGCATGCTGTCGCCGTAGAAGCGGATGAGCTGGCGCAGGAAGGCCACCGGCAGCAGGTTGTCCTCGCCGGCCTTGTTCTCCTGCTCGAAGATGATCTGCGCCAGGACCGAGCGGGTGATGTCGTCGCCCGAGCGGGCGTCGTAGACGATGAAGTCCTCGCCGTTCTGCACCATCGTCGCGAGATCTTCGAGCGTGACGTAGGTGGAGGTGCCGGTGTGATAGAGCCGGCGATTGGCGTATTTTTTGATGACGGTCTGATGCGCCCTGCCGTTCTCGGCCATCGTTGCGACACCTCCCGCTTCGGTCATGAGTCTGCGCAAAGCTCAACGCTCCGCCATGATCGGCTGCCCGCCTGCGCAGGCCGGGTTCTGCATTCTTCAGATCCAACCTTAAGGCTTTCGCGACGCGGCGAAAACAGCAATTTATCCCTGTCCCCGTAGAATCCGGATAGGCCGGCGCGACGCCGATGCGACGTTCCGGCCATGTTGTCCGAAAGCACGCTTGACTTCGTCAGTCCTGCGCTCTTCATCCGAGGAACGGCAGGCCGCGCACCGGGTAATCTGGTCTACCAAATATCGCGCCGCCGAATGAGGAGAACGTCACGATGGCAGCCAGCGAAGATATCGTCATTGTCGGGGCGGCGCGCACGCCGGTGGGCTCGTTCGCCGGCGCCTTCGGCTCCGTGCCGGCGCACGAACTCGGCGCCGTGGCGATCAAGGCCGCGCTGGAGCGCGCCGGCGTCTCGCCGGACGACGTGGACGAGGTGATCTTCGGCCAAGTGCTCACGGCGGCTGCCGGCCAGAACCCGGCCCGTCAGGCCGCCATCGCCGCCGGCATCCCGGAGAAGGCCACCGCCTGGGGCCTCAATCAGGTCTGCGGTTCGGGGCTGCGCACCGTCGCGGTCGGCATGCAGCAGATCGCCAACGGCGATGCCACGGTGATCGTGGCCGGCGGCCAGGAATCGATGTCGCTCGCGCCCCATGCGCAGTACCTGCGCGGCGGCCAGAAGATGGGCGACCTCAAGCTCGTCGACACGATGATCAAGGACGGTCTGTGGGACGCCTTCAACGGCTACCACATGGGCCAGACCGCCGAGAACGTGGCCCAAGCCTTCCAGCTCACCCGCGAGCAGCAGGACCAGTTCGCCGTCCGCTCGCAGAACAAGGCCGAGGCCGCCCGCAAGGAGGGTCGGTTCAAGGAGGAGATCGTCCCCGTCACCGTGAAGGGGAAGAAGGGCGACACCGTCGTCGACACCGACGAGTACATCCGCGACGGCGCCACCGTCGAGGCGATGGCCAAGCTCAAGCCCGCCTTCACCAAGGACGGCACCGTGACCGCCGCCAACGCCTCCGGCCTCAACGACGGCGCCGCGGCGCTGGTGCTGATGTCGGCCTCCGAGGCCGAGAAGCGCGGGATCACGCCGCTGGCCCGAATCGTCTCCTGGGCCACCGCGGGCGTCGATCCCAAGGTGATGGGCACCGGCCCGATCCCGGCCTCGCGCAAGGCCCTGGAAAAGGCCGGCTGGAAGCCCTCCGACCTCGACCTGATTGAGGCCAACGAGGCCTTCGCCGCTCAGGCGCTCGCCGTGAACAAGGACATGGGCTGGGACGACGAGAAGGTGAACGTCAATGGCGGCGCCATCGCCATCGGCCACCCGATCGGCGCCTCGGGCGCCCGCGTCCTCATCACTCTGCTGCATGAGCTGAAGCGCCGCGACGGCAAGAAGGGTCTCGCCACGCTCTGCATCGGCGGCGGCATGGGCGTCGCCATGTGCGTCGAGCGCGTCTGAGCGACCGACCTTGGGGAAGGGAGCGCGGCGCCCTTCCCACCGCAAACCTCAAGCTGAATTTGACGAAAACAGCTTGAGGGTTTGTGAAATTTAAATGCGATGCAGGCCCCCGATCCGCCGGCTAAACCGGTGGGGACGAGGCGTGGAACCCGCTCCGCGAGAAGGCCGCGACAGGATCACGGTTCTGTCGACCGCACACCGAGCGGGTGTTTCGCGAAGCAGCGTAACAACAAGCCCGATATGGGATTACGGAGGAAAGCATGGCTCAGGAACGCGTCGCCCTCGTCACGGGCGGAACGCGCGGCATCGGCGCCGCGATCTCGAAGCGCCTGAAGGACAAGGGCTACAAGGTCGCCGCCAATTACGGCGGCAACGACGAGGCGGCCAACGCCTTCAAGGCCGAGACCGGCATTCCGGTGTTCAAGTTCGACGTGGGCGACCTCGCGAGCTGCGAGGCCGGCATCAAGGCGATCGAGGCCGAGGTCGGGCCGATCGACATCCTGGTGAACAATGCCGGCATCACCCGCGACGGCGCCTTCCACAAGATGACCTTCGAGAAGTGGCAAGCGGTCATCAAGACCAACCTCGACTCGATGTTCACCTGCACCCGTCCGCTGATCGAGGGTATGCGCTCGCGCAATTTCGGGCGCATCATCATCATCTCGTCGATCAACGGTCAGAAGGGCCAGGCCGGCCAGACCAACTACTCGGCGGCCAAGGCCGGCGTGATCGGCTTCGCCAAGGCGCTGGCCCAGGAGAGCGCGTCGAAGGGCGTGACCGTCAACGTGGTGGCCCCCGGCTACATCGCCACCGAGATGGTGATGGCCGTGCCGGAGGATATCCGCAACAAGATCATCTCGACGATCCCGACCGGCCGCCTCGGCGAGGCCGACGAGATCGCCCACGCGGTCGAGTATCTCGCCAGCGACGAGGCCGGCTTCGTCACCGGCTCGACCCTGACGATCAACGGCGGCCAGCACTTCGTCTGATCGACGCCGCCTGCCGAATTGTCCGGAGGCCGCCGGTCCGCTCCACGGGCCGGCGGCCTCCGCCGTTTTCCGGGCAAGGTGCTCGCCTGCCCGAAGAAAATACTTTATGCCGCGGTCCCAACTCCCCGATTCCCCTGCCACTTTCGATCGATGAACCGGCTGTGCTGCGCCTCGCGCTGATCCTGCGGCGGAACCTGCCCCGGCTGGCGGGGCTCGCGACCATCCCACTGATCCGGGCGGTGTTCCTGCTGGCGCGGATGCTCGGCACCGACCGGGCGAGCGCCGCCGGCGGCCGGCTCGCGCGGCTCGTCGGCCCGTTCCTGCCCTCGCACCGCACGGCGATGGCCAATCTCCGCGCAGCCTATCCCAAGGAGGACGAGGCGCGGCTGAAGGCGATCGCGGGGGAGGCCTGGGAAAATCTCGGCCGCACCGGGGCGGAATACGCCCATCTCGACACGATCTTCGATTACGACCCTGAAAATCTCGCGACCCAGCGCATGGAGGTGCGCGGGCTGGAGCAGTTCTTCGCGATCCGCGACGACGGCCGGCCGGGGCTGATCTTTTCGGCCCACTTGGCGAACTGGGAATTGCCGGCGATCTGCGCCGAGAAGTTCGGGCTGGAGACCACCGCCGTGTTCCGGCCGCCGAACAACCCGGCCGCCGCCCAACTGGTGCAGGAGGTCCGCCGCAAGACCATGGGGGGACTGGCCGCCTCGGGCCCCGGCGCGGTCTTCGCCATGCAGGGCGTGGTGGAGCGGGGGGGCCATCTCGGCCAGCTCATCGATCAGCACTTCACCCGCGGCGTCGTGGTGCAGTTCTTCGGCCGCCCGGTGCTGGTCAACCCACTGCTCGGCAAGCTCGCCCGCCATCACGATTGCCCGGTCCACGGCGCGCGGGTGGTGCGCAAGCCCGGCGGGCGCTTCCTGCTCGAACTGACCCCACCCCTCGACCTGCCCCGCGGCCCCGATGGGCTGATCGAGGTTCAGGGCGCGATGCAGGCGATGACGCGCGTGATCGAGGGATGGGTGCGCGAGCATCCCGGCCAGTGGCTGTGGATGCACCGCCGCTGGCGGCCCAACATGCTGCCGAAGGGCACGCTGCCGACGCAGCCCGCCGGAGGAGCGCCGGGCGCTTGAGTCCGGCGGGCGACGGATTCTTCAAAAATCAGTCGGCCCACTCGCCGCGGCGCATCACCGGCACCGCTTCGCCGGAATCGGTGATCCCGTCCACGTCGATCTCGGCCGAGCCGATCATCCAGTCGATGTGGATCAGGCTGCGATTGGCGCCGCGCTCGGCGAGATCCGCCTCGCTCAGACCCTCGCCGCCGTTGCGGAAGCACTTCGAGTAGGCCTGCCCCAGGGCGATGTGGCTCGCGGCGTTCTCGTCGTAGAGCGTGTTGTAGAACAACAGGCCCGAGGCCGAGATCGCCGAGGAGGCGGGCACCAGCGCCACCTCGCCGAGGCGGGCGGCGCCCTCGTCGGTGTCGAGCACCTTGGCGAGCACGTCGCTGCCGGTGCGCGCCTGCGCCTCGACGATGCGACCCTCCGAGAAGCGCACGCGGATGTCGTCGATCAGCGTGCCCTGGTAGGAGAGCGGCTTGGTGCTGGCGACATACCCCTCGACCCGCGCCCGATGCGGCGTGGTGAACACCTCCTCGGTCGGGATGTTGGCGTTGCAGACGACGCCGTTCTTCGCGGTCGTGGCGCCGCCGCACCATTCGTGGTCGTCGGCCAAGCCCACGGTCAGGTCGGTGCCGGGCCCGCGGAAGCGCAGGGCGGAGAAGCGCGAGCCGTTGAGCCGCTCGGTGCGGCGGGCGAGGTCGCGGTTGTGCTCGCCCCAGGCGGCAACGGGGTCGGCTCCGTCGATGCGCGAGGCGGAGAACACCGCGTCCCACAGGCGGGCCACCGCCTCGTCCTCGGGCAGATCAGGGAAGACCGTGCGCGCCCAGGGCTTGGTCGCCGCCGAGACGATGGTCCAGTTGGTGGAGAAGCCGGCGATCAGCTCCAGCGCCGGCACGTAGGCCTGGGAGCGCGAGCGGTTGGCGCGGGCGACCTTGGCCGGGTCCTGACCGGCCAGCAGGGACGGGTCGTCGCCGGAGATGGCGAGCCGGGCCGCCCCGCCGCGATAGGCATCGGCCATGCCGGCATAGAGCCAGCCGGCCGCCTTGTCGAAGGCCTCGTCCGGCGCGTGGGCGAAGCGGGCGAGGGTGGCGGCGTCGTCCGCGTAGAAGGTGGTGACCAGCGCGGCGCCGGCCTTGTAGGCGTGCTCGGTGATGGCGCGGGCCAGCGGCACCGCTTCGAGCGGTGCCGTCATCACCAGTTCCTGGCCCGGCCGCAGCCCAAGGCCGACCCGTACGGCGACCTCCGCCAGCCGGTCGAGGCGCTCGGTGAAGGGGAGGGCGGCCGTTCCCGGCGTCTGGCTCATGGGGTGATCTCCACGCTGTCCCGCCGCGCGCGATCGCCCCGGCTCGATGCGGGTGTCAGACCCTCACGCGGCTCAGGCCGCGCGCGACCACGTGATCTCGCCCAGATTCTCGCGGAAGGCAAAGCGAAGGAGATGGTCGGAGACCACATTCTCCAGCCGTGTCAGGCCGGCCGGGTCGGGCGTGGCGACCTGCATCAGCAGGGCGTCGGAGCTCGCCTCGAAGGTGCAGATGCGGTCCTCGCCGAACGGAACCCGGCCCTTGTCGCCGGTCTCCTCGACGGGAAACTTATGGCTCCAATGGCGGCAGAGCTGTTTCAGGTAGCGGCTGGCTTCCGCGGTCGGCACCCGGGCCTGCGAGATGGGCATCATGGTCTCCTTCAAGTTCGGTGCGGGCGGGAACGCGCGAAGGGCGCACCGCGAACTTCGCTTCGGATGGGGTACCCCCCCTCCCGCCGCTGCGGCGCATCGTCTTCCGGAGAAGCGGCGCCGCAATGCAGCATGTGGGATGAGGGCGTAAGATCGGCATGCGACGAAAACGGGGCGAGCCCTGCCCGCTGCGGTCGTTGCGGAGGGCGGCGGAGGGCCGATTGTCGAGTCGCAAGGGTTAACGATTCCATCATCCGGCGTGCGATTCCGGTTGCGCGCGAGGCGGTTTCCCCTCCGTTGAGCGAAGATCATGCCGCGTTCTTGTGCGTCGCACAATAACCGCCGGGCGGCGCGGCGCGTTCCCGCGTGCGCCTCGTCACGTCACTTTCGTGCGAGCAGGATCAGACCGGGAGGGAAGGGGGCGGATCGTCGGAGAGGGCCACGACCTTGCCGGGATTGAGCAGGTCGTCGGGGTCGAGGGCGCGTTTGAGCCGGCGCATCAGATCGAGGCCGACAGGGTCGGCGGTGCGGGCGAGTTCGTCGCGCTTGATCAGTCCGATGCCATGCTCGGCGGCGATCGAGCCGTCCATCCGCTCGACGATGCCGTGAACGATGGCGTTGAACCGGCTCCACTGGCTCAGGAATTCGGCCCTGTCCATGCCGACGGGCTGGGTCAGATTGAAGTGGATGTTGCCGTCGCCGAAATGCCCGAACGGGCAGGGCCGCAGGCCCGGCATCGCCGCCTCGCAGGCGGCACTCGCCTCCTCCAGGAAGTCGGCCAGCCGCGAGAGCGGCAGCGAGACGTCGTGCTTGATCGAGCCGCCCTCCGCCTTCTGCACTTCGGGCAGCAACTCGCGCAGGCGCCACAGGGCGGCATCCTGAGCGGCGCTGCCGCCGATCACCGCGTCCTCCACCAGCCCCGCCTCCATCGCCTCGGCCAGCAGCGCCTCCATCTCGGCGCGGGTCTCCGTTCCGGAGCGGGGCGAGGCCAGCTCGATCAGGGCATAGGCCGCGTGGGCGCGAGCGAGCGGCGGGCGCACGTCGATGCCGTGCGCCAGAACCATCTCCAGGCCGAAGCGGGGGATGTATTCGAAGGCGGTCAGCCCGCGGTCGGCGCCCGCCCGCAGCCGCTCGAACAGGGCGAGCGCGGCCCGCGCCGAGGGCAGGCCGACGAAGCCGACGCAGGTCGACAGCGGCTTCGGGTACAGCTTCAGGGTGGCGGCGGTGATGATGCCAAGCGTGCCCTCCGAGCCGACGAACAGGTGCTTGAGGTCGTAGCCCGCATTGTTCTTGCGCAGCGCCTTGAGCCCGTTCCAGATCCGCCCGTCGGCGAGCACGACCTCGAGGCCGAGCACGAGGTCGCGGGCATTGCCGTAGGCCAGCACCGCGAGCCCCCCGGCATTGGTGGCGAGCCCGCCGCCGATCCGCGCCGTGCCCTCCGCCGCCCAGGAGAGCGGGAACAGCATTCCCGCCGCCTCGGCCGCGGCCTGGACGTCGGCGAGGATCATGCCGGCCTCCACCGTCATGCTGGCACCGAGGGGATCGACGGCGCGCAGCCGGTCGAGGCGGTTGAGCGAGAGCACGATCCCGCCGAACGGCACGCCGCCGCCGACGAGGCCGGTATTGCCGCCCTGCGCCACCATCGACACCCGCGCCTCGGCGCAGGCCCGAACGGCGAAGGCGACCTCCTCGGTCGTGCCCGGCGCGACCACCGCCAGGGCGTGTCCGCGATAGAGCCCGCGCGTCTCGACGAGATGCGGCGCGATCTCCGCCGGATCGGTGCGCACGTGCCGCGCCCCGAGCCGCGCGGACAGCGTGGCGAGGAGGCGTTCTTGGGAGGAGCGGGCGTCGGTCATCGGCGGGTCGGCGGGAGCATCGTCCGGTTGAGATAGGCCGGCGGAACGGGGTTTGCACCGAGGCGGGAGGACGCCGGTGCGGAGGCGGCGGTGGACGGCGCGACGCGGCATGGCACGGTCCGGGCCGTCGCGGGTTTCCTTCCCGCGGCGCATCGCCGCCCGATCGTGTCGTGCCGTCCCATCGAAGACGAGGCTTGAGGCGCCATGCTGTCCGTGATCCCGAACCCGCCGCGCATCACGCTGCCGATCCATGGCAGCACCGACCTGTTCCCGGTGCGGCGGGTCTATTGCGTGGGCCGCAACTACCGGGCCCATGCCCGCGAGATGGGTGCCGACGAGCGCGATCCGCCCTTCTTCTTCCTCAAGCCCGCCGACACGCTCCAAGTCGCGCCCGAGGGCGCGACGCTCGAGCATCCCTACCCGCCGCGCACGGAGAACTACCATTTCGAGGTGGAGCTGGTGGCCGCCCTCGGGCGGGGCGGGCGCGACATCCCGGTGGAGACCGCCGGCACCCATGTCTACGGCTACGCCGTCGGCCTCGACATGACCCGGCGCGACCTACAGGACGAGGCCAAGCGGCAGGCGCGCCCCTGGGAACTCGGCAAGGCGGCGGACCTGTCCGCTCCCATCGGCCCGCTGCGGCCGGCCGGCGTCATCGGACATCCCCGGTCCGGCGCGATCACGCTCTCCGTCGACGGCAGCGAGCGCCAGCGGGGCGACCTCTGCGAGATGATCTGGTCGGTGCCGGAGCAGGTGGCCCTGCTCTCCACCTATTTCGAGCTTCAGCCCGGCGACCTGATCTTCACCGGCACGCCGTCCGGCGTCGGGCCGGTGCGGCGCGGTGAGACGATGAGCGCGCGCATTGAGGGCGTGGGGGCGATCGCGCTGAAGGTCGTGTGAGCGGCCCGAAGCGCGACGTCCGACACGCCGCCGTCTACAAGGCCGGCATGATCCTGAACCTCGATCGCCCCTGGCTTCATCGTCTCGCCCTGCGCGCCGCGCTCCTGACCCGCGGCATGACGCTCGGGGTGCGGGGCGTCGCCATCGACGGGGAGGGACGGGTCTGCCTCGTGCGCCACACCTATGTCGGCGGCTGGCACCTGCCCGGCGGCGGGATTGATCCGGGCGAGAGCGCGCCCGCGGCGATGGCCCGCGAGTTCCGCGAGGAGGCCGAGATCGTGGTGGCGCCGGAGGCCGGGCTGCGGCTGCACGGCTTCTTCCTGAATCCGGGGGCGCAGCGGCGCGACCACATCGCCCTCTACGTCGCCCCGGCCTTCACGGTGGCGGCCCCCAAGCGGCCCGACCGCGAGATCGCCGAGACCGGCTTCTTCCCCCTCGACGCCCTGCCACCGGACACCACCCGCGCCACCCGCGCCCGGCTCGCGGAGATCCGCGACGGCACGCCTCCGGCCGAGTTGTGGTGAGCCCAGGATGATGCGAGCCGCCGACGAAAACGGAGCCCCGGAAAAAATCTCGAAGCCGCTGCGAACTTGGCGCTTGCATCCCCCGGCAGAATGGTGTTTAGACAGCGCCACCGACGGGGCGCACACGAAGCGCCGCCCCGGACGGACAAGAGAGCGGGTGTAGCTCAGGGGTAGAGCACAACCTTGCCAAGGTTGGGGTCGAGGGTTCGAATCCCTTCGCCCGCTCCAGTTTCCTTCAAAGAACTGACCGACCTACGATAAGCCGCCCAGTGGGCGGCTTTCGTCGTTTCGGGCCTGCGGCAAGCCGCTGCCGTGGCGGCGTTAACGGTTCATTAGCCAAACAATTCCTAACGTCCGGCCGGTGCAGGAAGGCCGGGCATGCTCGAACATCGTACAACGCGCACGCTCGGGCAGGCCGCCGGAAAGGTCTCGGCCGCGGAGCCGGTCGATCGCTACCTCGCCAAGGCGGCGACGCACCGGGCGGCCGGCCGGTTCGACAAGGCGCGCCGCAACCTCCGGATGGCGCTCGACGCGGTGCCGGGCCACGCCGCCGCGCATTTCGAACTCGGGCTGCTCACCAACCGGACCGAGGCGCCAGCCGCCGCGGTGCCCCACTTCGTCGAAGCCCTCAGGGCCGCGCCCGAGCGGCCGGCCTACTGGCTCGCGCTGGCCACCACGCTGCTGACGCTGAACCGCGTCGGCGAGGCGCGCGCGCTGATGGAGCGCTTCCGCGACCGGGGCTTGCCCGACGACGAGACCCGCCGGGTCCTCAAGGACTTCGTCGAACAGGCGTTCACGCTGGGTCAGGCGCATTACGAGGCGAACGATCTGACCACCGCGGAGATCCTGCTCGACCTCGTCATCGGCCTGGACGACACCCACGCCAAGGCGACCCATCTCGCCGGCGCCGCCGCCGCCCGGCGCGGCCATCATCAGCAGGCCTACGACCTGTTCAGCATTGCCATCTACCGCGAGCCGGACAACGCCGCCTTCTTCAGCAGCCTCGGCGCGCTCCTGATCATCCTCGGGGACAACTCGGGTGCGATCGCGGCGCTGGAAAAGGCCGTCACGCTCGATCCGGATCTGGCCATCGCGCATTCGAACCTGTCCGGCGCGTTCCAGCGCGTCTCCCACCACGCCTCGGCCGTGAGCCATGCGCAGCGCTCGATCGCGCTCAATCCGAACTTCTCCGGCGCCCATATCAACCTCGGATGCGGCCTGAAGAGCCTCGGCCGCCTGCCTGAGGCGATCGCGAGCTTCGACCGGGCGCTGGCCCTCGATCCGCGCAACGTCGCGGCCCATTCCAACCGGCTCTTCGCCAAGCTCTATTCCGAGGGCGTCTCCCCCGAAGACTACGCCGCCGACGCCCGGAGCTTCGGGACGCGCCTCGCCGAGCCGCTCCTGCGGCGGCGGCCCTTCACCAACGATCGCGATCCCGACCGTCGCCTGCGGGTCGGGTTCGTCTCGGCCGACCTCTGCACCCACGCCGTCGCCCGGTTCATCGAGCCGTTCCTGCGCCACATCGATCGCGAGCGGTTCGAGACGCGCGCCTACATGACCCAGGCCGGGGAGGATGCGGTCTCGGCCCGCCTGCGCCCGCTCTTCGACGGCTGGCACAACATCACCGCCCTCGACGACGACGCGGCCGCCGACCTGATCGAGGCGGACGCCATCGACATCCTCGTCGACCTGTCGGGCCACAGCGCCGGCCACCGGCTGCTCGTCTTCGCCCGCAAGCCGGCGCCGGTCCAGGTCACCTGGATCGGCCACCCGGCGACGACGGGCCTGCGCGCCATGGACTACCGCCTGACGGATTTCGGCCACGACGAGCCCGGCCTCTCGGACACGCTCCACACGGAGACTTTGTGGCGGCTGCCCGGCGTGTCGGCCACCTACGAGGCCCCCGGCGACATCCCGCCGGTGCGCGCGCGCGCGCCGTTCGAGGAGAACGGCTTCGTCACCTTCGGCACGATGAACCGCATCGAGAAGATCGGTGATCGGGCCCTGGAGGCTTGGGCCGCCATCCTGCGGGCGCTTCCCGCCGCCCGCCTGTTCATGGTCGCCGCCGATGTGGACCGGCCGGAGATCCGAGCCCGGATCGAGGCGCGCCTGGCGCGGGCCGGGCTGCCGCTCGACCGGGTGCGCCTGCACCCGCGGGTCAACAGCGGCTACTACGCGCTCTATCACGAGATCGACATCGCCCTCGATTCGTTCCCCTATAACGGCGGCACCACGAGTTGCGACACGCTCGCCATGGGCGTGCCCCTGATCGCGCTGGCGGGCACCCATGCGGCGGCGCGCACGGGCGTCGCGGCGCTGACGGCGGTCGGACTCACGGACCTCATCGGAACGACGGCGGAGGATTACGCGGCCCGTGCCGTCGCCCTCGCCAGCGATCCCGACCGTCTGCGCGCGCTCCGCTCCGGGCTGCGCGAGCGCGTCTTCGCCAGCCCGCTGATGGATCACGCCCGCTTCGCCACGGATGTGGGCGACGCCTTCCGCGCCATGTGGAGGCGCTGGGCCGATGCGAACCGCGCCGCTTGACCCCGCCGCCGCGGCGGACAACCTCCTCACGGCCGAACGCCCGGTGCAGGCGACCCTGCGCCGGCTGGAGGAGGAATTTTCGCAGATCCTCGGCGCTGCTCCGGCAGCGGAGAGCGCGGCCGATCCGGTCTACGTCACGCGGCCGTTCCTGCCGCCGCTCGAAGAGTTCGAGCCGTTGCTGCGGCAGATCTGGCAGACGCGGATCCTGACCAATGGCGGCCCGTTCCATCGCGAGCTGGAGGCCCGCCTGCGCGCGCATCTCGGCGTGCCCGAGGTCGCGCTGTTCAACAACGCGACCACCGCGCTGATCATGGCCCTGCGGGCGCTCGACCTGTCGGGCGAGGTGATCACGACGCCCTATTCCTTCGTCGCGACCTCGCACGCCCTGCTCTGGAGCGGCCTCACCCCCGTCTTCGTCGATATCGACCCGGTGACCCTCAACCTCGACCCCAACCGGATAGAGGCCGCGATCACGCCGCGCACCCGCGCGATTCTGCCGGTCCATTGCTACGGCCAGCCCTGCGACGTCGAGGCGATCGGTGACATCGCCGACCGGCACGGGCTCAAGGTGATCTACGACGCCGCCCACGCCTTCGGCGTGCGCCACCGCGGGCGAAGCGTGCTCAATCACGGCGACCTCTCGGTCCTGAGCTTCCACGCCACCAAGGTGTTCAACACCTTCGAAGGAGGCGCCATCGTCTGCGCCGATCCGGCGATGAAGGACCGAATCGACAAGCTCAAGAACTTCGGCCACGACGGCGAGACGTCGGTTCCGGATGTCGGCCTCAACGGCAAGATGAGCGAACTGAACGCGGCGCTCGGCCTCGTCCAGCTCCGGCATATCGGCACGGCGCTGGCGCGACGGCAGGCGGTCGACACCGCCTATCGCGCGGGGTTGCAGGGCATCCCCGGCATCCGCTGCCTGGATTTTGCCGGGGAGGGCGCGGCCAACTACGCCTATTTCCCGATCCTGATCGGACCCGACTACCCGATCAGCCGCGACGCGCTCTACGATGCGCTCAAGCGCGACGGCATCCACCCGCGGCGCTACTTCCATCCCCTGATCTCGGACTTCCCGATGTACCGCACGCTCCCCAGCGCCCGGCGGGAGGATCTGCCGGTGGCGGCCGCGGCCGCCGACCGGGTGCTGTGCCTGCCGATCTACCCCGATCTCGATCCGGCGGTTATCGCCCGGATCGTCGAACGGATCGCGCAGCCATGACGGCGCCCGCCACGGCGGCGATCATGCAGCCGTATCTCTTCCCCTATATCGGCTACTTCCAGCTCATCGCCGCCGTCGATCAGTTCGTGATCTACGACACGGTGAAATACACCAAGAAGGGCTGGATCAACCGCAACCGCTTCCTGCGCGATGGTGCGCCGGTGACCTTCACGCTGCCGCTCGAGAAGGATTCCGACCATCTCGACATCCGCGAGCGGCGGGTCGCGGCGGGGTTCGAGCCCGACCGGCTCTGCGCCCAGATCGCCCAGGCCTATCGCCATGCGCCGCATCGGCACGAGACGATGCCGCTCGTGGAGGAGGTGCTGAGCTACGCGAGCGCCGACCTGTTCGACCACCTGCAGCACGGGTTGCTGCGGACCTGCGCGCATCTCGGCATCGCCACGCCGATCCGCACCGCCTCCGCGATCGAGGGCGCGACGGATCTGCGGCGGCAGGATCGGGTGATCGATCTGTGCGAACGGCTGGGCGCGGCGACCTACGTCAACCCGATCGGCGGCACGACCCTCTACGATCCGGCCGCCTTCGCCCAGCGGGGGATCGCCCTGCGCTTCCTGCGGGCCCGGCCCTTCGTCTATCCGCAGGGGCCGCACCCGTTCGTGCCCTGGCTGTCGATCCTCGACGTCCTGATGTTCAACCCGCGATCCGCGCTCGCGGCCGTACTGGCCGGCGGCTACGATCTCATCGAAGGGGAGGATGCCCCGTGCCCCGCTGGCGCAAGCTCGGCCGCGTGTTCGATCCCGCGAGCGTCGGCGGCCGCCCCTGGCTGAAATCCTTCGCGCAGGCGCCCGCCGCCCTGATCTGCGACGACGTCGTGCGGATGTACTTCTCCTGCCGGCCCGATGCCGACGCGAACGGCCAATACGTGAGCTACAGCGCCTATGTCGATCTCGACCGGAGCGACCTGTTCCGCGTGCGCGCGGTCGCCGAAGAGCCGATCCTGCCGCTCGGCGGCCCCGGCACCTTCGACGAGTTCGGGGTCTATCCGGTCTCGGTGATCCGCACCGGTGAGGCGGTGCGGGCCTATTATGCCGGCTGGACGCGCTGCGTCTCGGTTCCCTTCAACACGGCGATCGGCTGCGCGGTGAGCCATGATGGCGGGCGCCGCTTCGCGCGGCTGGGGCCGGGGCCGATCCTGCCCTACTCGCCGGACGAACCGTTCGTGATGAGCGGGCCGAAAGTCCGGCGCTTCGGCGACACGTGGTACCTGTTCTACATCGCCGGAAGCCTGTGGAAGCGGGTCGAAGGCCGGGCCGAGCCGGTCTACCGCATCCGCATGGCGACCTCGCCCGACGGGCTGACCTGGACCAAGGCGAACCGCGACCTGATCCCGCCGCGGATCGAGGCGGACGAGGCCCAGGCGAGCCCCGACGTGTTCGAGGCCGACGGGCGCTACCACATGCATTTCTGCTACCGCTACAGCGCCGGCTTCCGCAGCCGCGAGCGCGGCTACCGCATCGGCTACGCCTGGAGCACCGACCTCGTGAACTGGACCCGCGACGACGCGCGCTGCGGCATCGACGTGTCGGAGGAGGGCTGGGACGCGCAGATGATCAGCTACCCCCACGTCTTCACCGTCGATGGCCGGACCTATCTCGCCTATCTCGGCAACGAAGTCGGCCGCGGCGGCTTCGGCCTCGCCGCCCTCGACGGCGCTCTCGACTGACCGGCCCGCCCCCATGCGCTGGACCAAGCTCGGCCTCGTCTTCGACCTGCAGGCGCACCCGCTCCCCTTCGGCGGCGGCGGCTTCGCGCAATCGCCGCAGGCGCTCGTCCTCGAGGACCGGGTGCGGATCTTCTTCTCGACCCGCAGCCGCGAGCCGGACGGGCAGTATCTGAGCCACGTCGCCTTCGTGGACATGCGCAAGGATCTCGGCGCGGTGCTCGGCGTCGCGCAGCGGCCGGTCATCGCCGCCGGCGGCCTCGGCACCTTCGACGAGCACGGCATCTTCCCGATGAACGTGCTGCGCCATGGGGACCGCGTCTACGGCTACACCACGGGCTGGAGCCGCCGCGTCGCGGTGCCGGTGGAGACCGGCATCGGGCTGGCCTTCAGCCGGGACGACGGGCTGAGCTTCGAGCGGCACGGGACGGGGCCGGTCCTCTCCGCCACGCTCAACGAGCCCTTCCTCGTCGCCGACGGCTTCGTCCGCGTAATCGATGGCCTGTTCCACATGTGGTACATCTTCGGCACCGCCTGGAGCGCCGCAGGCGCCGGCGCAGCACCGGAGCGGGTCTACAAGATCGGGCACGCCACCTCCGCCGACGGCATCGCCTGGACCAAGGAGGAGGGCCGCCGCATCGTCGCCGACCGGCTCGGCCCGGAGGAGGCCCAGGCGCTGCCCTGCGTGTTCGACCGCGGCCCCCGCCGGCACATGGTGTTCTGCTACCGCGAGCCCGTAGGCTTCCGCTCCGATCCCGGCCGCGGCTACCGGATCGGGCATGCATGGTCCGACGACCTCGTGGACTGGACGCGGGACGACGCGGCGCTGCCCCTCTCCGGCACGCCCGGGGAATGGGACGCGGACATGCAGTGCTATCCCCACGTCTTCACCTGCGAGGGGACGACCTACCTCCTCTACAACGGCAACGCCTTCGGCCGCCTCGGCTTCGGCGCGGCGCGGCTCGACCCGTGACCGTCGCCCCCGCCATCGCGCGAAACCGCGCCCGGCCGGCGGATGTGGAGGCCCATCTGACGGCGTGCGCGCAGAGCTTCACGCCACCGCTCGGCGAGCGGCGGGCGATCCCCGACTACGCCGCCAAGCTGGTGGCCCGCGCCGAGCGGTTCGAGGCCTGGGACGGTCCGACCCTGATCGGTCTCGTCGCGGTCTACTGCAACGATCCGGCGCGCATCGCGGCCTTCGTGACGAATGTCAGCGTCGTGCCGACGCGGATGGGGATCGGCCTCGGGCGCCGCCTGCTCGCGGCGGCGATCACCCATGCCCGCGATCTCGGCTTCGCGCGGATGGCGCTGAGCGTGGATCGCAGGGCGGCGGCGCTGCGCCTGTATCGCGGACTCGGCTTCACCGACGACGGACGCGACGGGGACACGCTGCACCTCCGCCTCGATCTGAGGACCCCGTGCCCCGGCGCAGGCGCGGCATCACAGCAGCGAGACAGGGAGGCCCGGCCATGAGCGCGGCGCGCGACTTCGACCGTGAGACGCAGGACGTGGCGGGTCACCGCTACGCCTACGACTTCGACCTCGACGTGATGCACAAATACATGGTGCGCGCCTTCGAGCCGTTCTTCCGGCCGGGCCGGCTGCTCGAACTCGGCAGCTTCCGCGGCGACTTCACCCGGCGCCTGACGCCGTTCTTCGACGACATCACCTGCGTCGAGGCCTCGGGCGAGGCGATCGCGGCGGCGCGAGGCGCGTTCGGCGAACGTGTGCGCTTCGTCCACGCGACCTTCGAGGACGTGGTCCTGCCCGATTGCTACGATACGGTGGTCCTCACCCACGTGCTCGAACATCTCGACGACCCGGTCGGAACGCTTGCCCGCATCGACCGGGACTGGCTCGCCGAGGGCGGACGCCTGCTGCTCGCCTGCCCGAACGCCAACGCGCCGTCCCGGCAGATCGCGGTGAAGATGGGCCTGATCTCCCACAACGCCGCCGTCACCGAGGCCGAGCGGCAGCACGGCCACCGCTGCACCTACAGCCTCGACACGCTGGAACGCGACGCCGCCGCCGCAGGCCTCCGGGTGATCCACCGCTCCGGCGTCTTCTTCAAGGCGCTGGCGAACTTCCAGTGGGATGCCCTGCTGAAGACCGACATCGTCTCGCCGGCCTATCTCGACGGCTGCTACGCCCTGGGCCAGCTCTACCCGGACCTGTGCGCGAGCATCTATCTCGTCTGCGAGCGGGGTTCGCGTGGCGGTTAGAGCACCATCCCGACAGGTGACTTCCGGCCCTCGGGATGAGGCAAAACGACATCTCGAAGCAGGGTCGGGGAGGGATGCAGGCGACGCCGCGGGCCACGGGACGCGATGCATTCGGTCTCCCGATCACATCCCGCGGAGGACGGCTTCGCTTGCCTCCGGCGCAGCGGTAGGATGCCGCCCACGGCTTTGCGGCCGGATGCGCGAGCGAGGGGGCGAGGGCGAGATGGAACGTCGGGACTTCATCACGGCACTGGGTGCGGCGGCCGGACTGGCCTCGATGGCCGCCGTCCGAGCCCAGGCGGCGGAACACGATCATGGCCATGATCACGGGCACGACCACGGCGCTGCGGGCGGCCATCCCGAGCCTGCGACGCCGTTCGCGGCGCTGAAGGAGGCGAGTGCCCACTGCGTCTCGACCGGCAACGACTGCCTCAACCACTGCTTCGCCATGCTGGCGATGAAGGACACGAGCATGACCGCCTGCATGCGGGCGACCTACGACCTCGTGCATGCCTGCGCGGCGCTGGAAACGCTCGCCGCGGTGAACTCGCCCCACACCCGCGCCATGGCGCGGGCGGTGGCCGAGGTCTGTGCGGCCTGCGAGACCGAATGCGCCAAGTTCCCGGACATCGCCGCCTGCCGCGCCTGCCGCGATTCCTGCCGCACCTGCGCGGCCGAGTGCCGGAAGACGGCGGCCTGACCGCCCGGCGCGCATCGGGTCTCAGTCGCCCTGGTCCGGGAGAATGTCGCCGAACGGCACGGTGAGGACGGGCGTGCCGGCCTCGTCGACAACCTCGAAGGCGCAGACGAACCAGTCGCGGACGGCGTCGGAGCGGGTCTGCGCGACGAGGCCGCGCGCCGCCGCCAGGGCGTGGGCGCGCACCGCCTCCGGTCCCGGCAGGATCTCGCCCTCCGGATCCGGCGCACGCTTGCCGGGGCCGTAGTGCAGATGGAAGAAGTAGCGCGGCATCACACGCCCTCGATCAGCCGCGCATATTCCGCCTCCGGCACGCCGTAGCTGCCCTCGGCGAGGGCCTCCAGCAGCGTCCGGTCGAGCACGGTGATGCATCCACGCCGGCTGCGGATGCGCCCGGCGCCTTCGAGGTTCTGAAGCGCCAGCGTGACGCCAGAACGCTGGACGCCCAGCATCATCCCCAGGAATTCGTGCTTGATCAGCACGTCGTCGCCGTCGAGCCGGTCGTGGCACATCAGGAGCCACCGGGCGAGGCGCGCCTCGATGGTGAAGCTCGCATTGGCGAAGGCGGTCTGCCGGACCTGCACGACCTCGACCTGGAGGTAGCGCAGCAGCAGGCGCCGCAGCGGATCGCTCTCCTCGATGGCGGCGCAGAGCGGCCCGGTGCCGATCCGGTGCGCCAGACCGGGCACCTGAACGAAATGATCGTGCGGAACCTGACCGCCGCCGGTCAGAACCGGCACCACGCCGACCACGCCCTCGCGACCGATCATGCCGACCTCGACGCGGCCGTCCGATCCGCTCGCCGTGATCGAGCAGATGCCGTCCTCCGGAAAGTAGAGATGCTCGACCGCCACGCCGGATCGGATCAAGGGCTCCTGCATCGGCAGGTCCGTCGATTGGAGATGCGGCGCGATCCGGGCGAAATCCTCGGGCGGAAACGCCTTGAGAAGACGGTTGCGCACCACCGATTGCGGAGGATGAGCCATGGCTCCCCCTTTATTTCAAAGTGCACCGCAATCGGCGCCTGACATCGCGCGTTTCGTCTCGATCCGAAGTCCAGCCTATTCAGATGTGGCATCGTCGACGGATTTCAACATCAATCAACGAAAGCCCTGAAACGATATCGTTTTGCAACAAATATTGCGACACCCTCGGAATGTCGGGAATCGCACCTAAATTGGGACCTCACTTACGTGCTGCTCGATTGACCCGTAGAATGCCTCGCAATACTCCCGCTCGCCAGCGCCTTGCCTTGGGCCGCTCTCGCGTGGCGGGCAGTGCGTGAGAGGCATCGCGAACCGCTGCGCCGCCCGGCGTCGGAGCGGCTCGTGCGCTTCAGGTTTCGAGGGCGAGCATGACACAGCCGGACCACGGCGATTTCGTCCTGCCGGTCCAGACCGACCCGATCGTCGGCCTGGATCGGACCGCCTCCGCAGCGGCGCGAGGCCTCGCCGACCGGAGCCCGGCCCTCGCGGTGATGGCGGAACTGGCCGCTCGGGCGGGACGGGTCGAATGAAGGTCCTGGCGGGCGGTGGCGCGGCGGTGAGCGGGCCTGTCCTTCGCAAGCTGCAAGGCTTTGGAAGGCTGGAGGAAGCCGACACGGCGGCCCTGGCGCTGGTCGAGGCGGGGACGCGGCTGGTTCCGGCGGGCACCGATCTGATCCGCGAGGGTGACCGGCCCGAGGGCATGATCGCCGTCACCGAGGGGTTCGCCTGCCGCTACAAGCTGCGGGAGAACGGGGCGCGCCAGATCATGGCCTACCTCGTCCCGGGCGATGTCTGCGATCTCGACAACGGGGCCTTGAACCGGATGGACCACACGGTCGGGACGCTGTCCACCTGCCGGGTGGCGCGGATCATGCCCGAGACCGCTCGGGAGCTGCGTCAGCACCCCGCACTCGCCCGCGGTCTGCGCAAAGCCGCCCTCATCGACGAGGCGACCCTGCGCGAATGGCTGATGAATATCGGCCGCCGCTCGGCCGTGGAGCGCCTCGCGCACCTGTTCTGCGAGCTGCTCGTGCGCCTGCGGGCCGTGGGGCTGACCAGCGGCAACAGCTACGAACTGCCGATCACCCAGCTCGACCTCGCCGACACCACCGGCATGACCAGTGTCCACGTGAACCGCTCGCTGGGGGAACTCAAGCGCGAGGGGCTGATCGAGCGCAAGAGCAAGCGACTGACCCTGTGCGACCCGGCCCGCCTCGCCGAGGTCGCCGAGTTCCGGCCGGACTACCTGCATCGGGAGGAGCCGTTCTCGGCCTGAGGCCGGATCCGCCTCGACCGGGCAGCCCGGTCCGAGACGGCCGGGCCGCGCCTTGACGGCCGGACACGGGCGCAAGGCCCGCGTCCGAGGGACGCCGCCGAGGGACGCCGCCTCAGCGGTCGCGCGTCTTCGTGGTCCGCGAATCCTGGTTCTTGTTACCCTCCGCGGCGGGCGACGTTCCCGGAACACCGGTATTGCCCGAGCCGCCGCCCATCTCCCCGGCCTTCATGGCGTCGCCCTTCTGCATCTCGCCCGCCGTTCCGGCCCGGGAGGTGCCGGAGGGCGCCGACGGCTGGGCAGCGCCCTGGCCGGACGTCTCCTGTGCCGATGCGGTGCCGAGACCGCCGGCGAGAAGAAGCGCGGCAACACAAGCGGTGTGAATCTTCATCATGCAAGAACTCCTGAAAGTGATTCTATCGTAAACACGCAGACACCGCGATGTTCCAAGATTGTTTTTAGCTTATCTTTAATATTATTTTATACTTACGTTGACGCAGCCCTTGCCTGTTCGCTGAGAAATCTTGTCCATCACTGTGGCGCCGAGCGTCAGCACTCCCGGCGGGTCGACCGGACACCGTCGATCACCGTGCCGCACGACGCTTCGACCCGGCCGAGACCGGGCACACGGCGCTCCCCGGCGCCTTTCGTATCGGCGATACGTTACAACCAACGAAACCCGAACAACCGCCCAGAGCAGCAGCGTCTATCCGCAGTGTTTCTCCGGAGATCGTCTGATCATCCGCAAGCGTGTCGATCGTCGATCCTGCGAGTCCCGCTTGCCAGTCCCGATCCGGTAGAGAGGGAGCCTCGGACCTGCATCCGCACAGGCTCAAGGAACGAGCCGTCATCTTCTGGCGTTCATCGTCGGACCTTGGCCGGGAGCTTTTGCCCGGTCGGCGTGAGACAGGAGACGTTCGATGGTGAGGATCGGAACCCGCACGATGCTGGCTCTGATCGCCTTCTCTGCCGCCGGGACCGCCAGCGTGCGGGCCGGTGAGGAGGAGCAGGCCGCCCTCTGCCGCGACGACGTCATGCGGCTGTGCCTGACCTCGATCCCGGATCGCGGCCGCATCGTGAGCTGCATGCGGGCGCAGCGGGCGAGCCTCAGCCCCGGTTGCCGGGCCGTGCTCGACGAGGGGACCGCCGCGACGGCCGGCCGGCACTCCGCAAGCCTCCGCTGAGCCCCCCGGGTGTCCCCCTTGTTCCGCTTCACGCGGCAGCAGGCGCGGACCGTGCCGAGACGGCCCCCATGCCCGACTCCGATTCAAGACAGAGGAGACATCTCCCGATGAACCGCTCGATCCTCTCCCTCGTTCTGCTCGCCGGCCTGACGGCGCCCGCCCTCACCACTGGGCCGGCGGCTGCGGTCGAGGGCTCCCCGGTGCTGCTTCACGGCAATTACTGCGGGCCCGGCAACAGGGCGCCGGCAGCGCCGATCGATGCGCTCGACGCGGCCTGCGCCCGCCACGACGCCTGCACCCCGGACGGCGCACTGGCGCCGCGCGCCTGCAACCTGCGGCTTCAGGCGGAGGCCGAGCGCGTGGCCGACGACCCGCGCCAGCCGGAAGATCTGCGGATGATGGCCGGGCTCGTCGCCTCGGGCGCGGCCATGATGCCCTCGGCCCCGTCGGCCGCGCCGCGCGCCCCCTCCGCCGTGCCCGCTGCAGTCGATGTCGGGACGCAGCCCGACGCCGACCTGCTTCCCGACGAATAGCACGCCGGCGATCGAGCCCGAGCGGCGGGGCGTCGCGAGATCGCTCAGGCGCCCCGCGCGAGTTCCGTGGTGATGTGCTTCACCGAGGGCGTGACGATCGCCACGAACTGCGCCTCGCGCAGGCGCCGGAACGCCTCCGCCCCCTCCAGATAGCCGCGCGCGCCGAACTGGAGCATGGCCGCTTGCGCCGCCTCCAGTGCCAGCCAGGAAATATCGAGACGCAAGCGCAGGGTCTCCAGGAAGGTCGCGCGGTCGGTCTCCGTGTGAGCCTGCGCCGACATGGCGACGCGCGTGCGCAGGGCGTCTGCCCGCGCCTCGATCGCCTCCGGCCCGAGCGGCAGGAACGCCGCGTTCGCGCGCCCGCGTCCGTCCTCGCGCATCAGCGCAGCGACCCCGCGGGCGAGCCCGAGCCCCATCCCGGCCTGGAGCAGCACGAAGCCGTTGCGGATGCGCGGCACGAACGCGGCGGCGTCGTGGGTGATGACGTCTTCGTCGGCCAGATGCCCGTCGCGGATCATCACGGTGTAGGTGCCGGTGCCTTCGAGCGCGACGAAGCGGGCATTGGCCGCGATCGACACGGCCTCGCCGCCGGCCTCGAACAGCCCCATCACCCGCCGCCCGTCGGGGAGCGAGAGGATGCCGGCGAAGCGGTGGCCGGGACCCAGATTGGAGACCCAGGGCAGGCGCCCGCGCACCCGGTAGCCGTCGCCTGCGCGCTCGCCCTGGAGCGCCAGCGGCTCGATGCCGGAGAACGCCTTCATCGGGTTCGACAGCCCGGTGCCGCCGAGCGCCGCGCCCGCGGCAAGGGCCGCGAGGTGGCGGCGCGGGCCGGCCTCGTCGCCGCGGGCGAGATACCAGATCAGGGCGTCCTGGCACCACATGCAGAAGGCGGTGGAGAGGCAGGCCTGACCCGCCTCCGTCATCGCGTCGATGGCGGCGAGGAGCCCCGCCGCGGTGCCGTCGACGTGGTGCCCATACGCCCCGGCCGCCCCGAGCGCCCGCAGGATGTCGTCGGGATACGCTCCGGCATCGATCGCGCCGAGGCGCGGGCGTAAGCGCTCGCGCACGATCCCGGCCACGATCCCTGCGACGTCGGGCGGGAGGGATTCCGCGATGCGGGCGCTGGCGGCCATGGGTGTCACACCCGCGCCAGGGTGACGGAGACCGGGTTCTTCACCGTGTTGAGCACCGGCGACCATTGCCCGGCATGGGCCACGAGTTCGTCGAGTTCGGCCGGGCTCGCGCCCTCGATGTCGAGATGCACCTTGAGCCGGACCGTGGTGAGCCCGACCGGCTTCTCGGAGAGGTCGCCGGTGCCCCAGACCGAGGTGATGTTGATGTCGCCCTCCGACTCGACCTCGATGCCCTTCACGGTCCAGCCGCGGGCGATGGCGTTGGCCTGGAGCCCGACCGCAACGCAGGTGCCGAGGGCGGCGAGCAACGCTTCGGTCGGGTTCGGCGCGGTGTCGTCGCCGAGCAGGGCCGGCGGCTCGTCGACGATGTGGGCGTCGAGATTGCGGATGTAGTTCAGGTGGCGGAAGCGGCGCCCCTCGGCGACGGTGCGGGCGCGCACGGTCTTCACCACGCTCGGATCGGCCCGGCCCTTCTCGGAGAGGGCGTGCAGCCGCTCGCGGTCGATCGGCTCGAACACCTTCTCGAAGGTCTGGACGATTTCCTTGGCAGCGGTCACGGTCATGGTTGTTTCCTCAACTGGTGGGAATCCAGCGGGCGCGGGCGGCGAGCCGCCCGAGCACGCTGTCGAGGGCGTAGCCGATCAATCCGATCAGCAGGACGAGGGCGGCGAGCCGGTCGTAGGAGAGGGTGTCGCGGGCGTCATTGATGGCGTAGCCGAGCCCGCTCGTGACCCCGAGATACTCGGCCGGCACCAGCACGATCCAGGCGACGCCCAGCGCGAGGCGCAGGCCGGTGAGGATGTCCTGCAGCACCGCCGGGACGATGACGGCGCGCAACGCCGCAAGCCGGCCGGCGCCGAGGTTGCGCGCCATGGCGAGCCAGACCGGATCGACCCGCTTCACCCCGGCGGCGGTGGAAAACAGGATCGGCCAGATCGCAGCCGCCGCGATCAGGAAGACGATGGCCCCGTCCCAGCTCGGGAAAGCGAGCACCGCCACCGGCATCCAGGCGAGCGGCGAGATCATCCGCAGGAGCTGGAACGGCGGCTGCAGAATGCGTTCGGCCAGCGGCGCCGAGCCGACCAGCAGCCCGAGGGGCGCGCCCAGCAGAAACGCGGCCGCGAGGCCCTGTCCGATCCGGGCGAGGCTCGGCGCGGCGGCCCGCCACGCCTCGCCGGAGGCGATCAGCTCGGCGAAGGAGGCGAGGGCTGGCCCCGGCGCGAACCCGGCGAAGGCGGCGTAGGCCGGCACGCTCTCCAGAACCAGCCCGCCCGCGAACCACAGGGTGAGCAGCCCCGCGAGGCCGAGGAGCGGGGCCAGCCGGTTGAGGGCAGAAGCACCGAGCCGGGCACCCGTCCCGGCGCGACGCGGCTCCGGCGCCGCGACCGCGCGTTCGACGGCGAGGGCCGCCTCGGTCACGCCCCCGCTCACAGGCTCAAGGTCTCCTGGCGGGTGAGGGCGGCCTCGTCCGCCGTGCCCGGCCATTCGGGGTAGCGCTTGAGCGAGGCCCGCACGAAGCGGTCGTCGACGAGGTCGCGCGCGACGAAATCCGGGTCGAGACCTTTCAGGAAGCCGGCATCGCCCTCGACCACGGTGTTGCCCATCGCCTCGACGATCAGCTTGGTGGCCGACGGATAGGGCCAGGGCTGGAAGTCGATCCGCTGCGCCGCCCAGTCGCGGTGGCGGATCGCGCCGCTCGCCTCGTAGGCCGGACCGTAATCGGTGGTGGCCTTGATCACGACGTCGGCGGGCATCGGCAGGTAGCCGCGGCCCTCCTTCGAGATCAGCCGGGCGACCTCCTCGCGGTTCTTCACGCAATAGGCCTGCGCCCGCACGATGGCATCGACCGCCTTGCCGGCCCATTCCGGCTTGGCCGCGACCTGGCTCTCATGCGCGACCACGACGCAGCAGGGATGGTTCTTCCAGATATCGCCGGTGAAGCGCAGCATCCGCGCGCCGGCCTTCAGTTCGCCCAGCGCATTGAACGGCTCGGCGACGATGTAGCCGTCGATCTTGCCCGCCGCGAGCGCCGCCGGCATCTCGGGCGGCGCCAGGATCTGAAGCGCGCACTCGTTCGCGCCCGCCTCACCGCGGATCACCGGCGTGACGCCGGATTCGCGCAGCGCGTATTGCAGCACGACGTTGTGCATCGAGTACCAGTACGGCACCGCGACACGCTTGCCCGCCAGTCCCTTGAAGTCCTCGATCCCGCTCTTGCCCCCGACGACGATGCCCGAGCCGTTGGTGTGGGCCCAGGCCAGGATCTTGACCGGGAACTTGTTGTTGTAGCGCATCCAAACGGGAATAGGCTTCAGGAGGTGGGCGAGGTTGAACTTGCCCGCGGCAAAGCCCTCGACCAGCGCCGACCACGAGCGCACCGGGGTCGGCTCGGCGACCTTCAGGCCCGCCTCCTCGAAATAGCCCTTGGCATGGGCCACCAGCAGCGCCGTGGCGTCGGTGATCGGCAGGTAGCCGATCCGCACGGTCTCGTCCTTGGCGGCGTGCACCGCGCGGCCCGACAGGGCGAGACCGCCGCCCCCGAGCAGGGCGGCGAGACCACCGCGGGCGAGCGCGTCGAGGGTGTTGCGGCGCGTCCAGTCGGCGCGCGTCCATTCGTGGGTCCAGAGGGCGGACAGGTCGTCGGGGGCGGTCATCTGCGGTCTCGGGGAAGAGGGGATCAGGCGGCGCGGCCGGTCACGCCGGACGCGTCGCGGGAGAGGCGGCCGAGACGGCGGCGCAAATCCGCCTCCGCGTCGTCAGCGAGGGCGAAATCCGCGGCGATGCGGGCCGGGCGCCCGTCGAGCACCACGGCACGGGCCGCCAGCGCGGCGACGTCGGCGAGGTCGTGCGTGACGACGATCAGGGTCAGGTCGCGGGCGCGGGCGAGCCGCAGCACGTCGGCGCGCAGGCTCGCGCGCATCTCGGGATCGAGTGCCGAGAACGGCTCGTCGAGGAGCAGGATCGAGGGCTCGCTTGCCAGCGCCCGGGCCAGCGCCACCCGCTGCTGCTGACCGCCCGAGAGCTGGTGCGGTTTTGCCTCCCCGCGCTCGCCGAGGCCGAGGTCGTCGAGGAGACGGCGTCCGTCCGCCTCGCAGACCGCCCGGTCGCGGCCGAGGCGTCCCGACAGGCGGGCGGGCAGGAGCACGTTGTCGAGCACGCTCGCCCAGGGCAGCAGGGCAGGGCGCTGGAACATCACCGTGCAGCCCGGCACCGGCCCGCGCGACGGCTGCCCGTCGAGCCGCACCCGGCCGGAGGAGGGCGCGACGAGCCCGGCCATGATCTGCAGCAGGGTCGATTTCCCGACACCCGAACGGCCGAGAATGCCGACGCGCTCGCCGGCCGCGATCTCAAGATCGATGCGGTCGAGCACCGGACTCGGGCCGTACTGGTACGCGACGGCCGCGAGGGCGAGACGAGGGAGGGGACGCGACATGAACGCGATAGGGAACCTGGAGAAGTCGGACGCGGCCGAGACTGCACGGCCTGTCGCCAAAATGGCCGATCGCGCCCACGTAGATCAATGAAAGCAACGTTCAAATATCCAAGATAAGAGAAAGCATTCATCTCCGATCGGAGCGCAACAAAAAAGAATTATCTTTCAGACAAGGACGTAACTGCCGCAATCGATCCCGTGGTGGCGCCCCTTCGGGAAGCGGCCGCCCGCGGCGCGACGACGACCCGATCGCTCGGATGCAACGTGAAGGCGTTCAGCCGGATAAAACACCGTCTTTTACGCGAATTCAACGCTCGAAGCGCGCCATCATCCCTCTCTGCGACGTAGAGGGGAAAATGTTGTTCCAGCATCCCGCCGAAAAAAGGCAATCGCTTTCATTGACGCCGAAGAACTGATTGCAGAATATCGGTCCGCATTCGACGAGCATCAAACGAAGACAAGCAGATCTTCGTCGGGCTTTCGATGACATGCCGGCAAAGCGGGTGGATCGACATCCTCCCAGACCGGCCATTCCGCCGAGGCTCCGCATCAAGCGGGCCGACGCTTCTCCCCCCGATCCGCCTCACGTGCCTGCGCCCGCGCCGGACCGATGACCCCTGCGCGGCTGACTGAAGACGAGCCCGATGCCGAACGCCCTATCTCCGCCGGCCCGCGTCCTGCTGCTGAGCGCCGGCCTCGCCTGCGCCCTGCCGCTCATCGAGAGGCCCGCCCTGGCGCAATCGCCGAGCGCGGTCGAGAGCTTTACGGGTGAGGCCGGTCCGCGCACCGATCCGGAGACGATCGGCGTCGCGCCGGACGGCAAGGTGAAGTGGCACGGGCCGCTCGCGCCCTACGCCGCCTCGCTGGCGCTCGCGGGCCTGAGCTTCGACGTCAACGTCTACGACTTCTTCTTCGCAAATCCGAGTGCGGGTCTGCGGCCGGGACAGCTCTCGAACTCAGCCTATTACCTGCTGAGCCTCGACGCGGATCTGGAGAAGCTCGCGGGGGTTCCGGGCGGCTTCTTCCACATCACCCAGACCTTCTTCGGCCTGCGCTGGAACAACCGCAACATGGGCGCCGACATCGGCGACACCACGATCGGCTACCAGCCGACCTTCAACCGCGACGTCGCCCGGCTCTCGATCCTCACCTACGAGCAGCGCCTGCTCGACGACCGCCTCGCCATCGAGGTCGGGCGAACCCACCCGAACCGCTACTACGCGCTGCCGCCCTGCCAATCGAGCGTGAGCTGCTTCCAGGACATCCTGCAGATCAATGCCGGCCTGTCCTCGCCGCTCTACGGTGTCTGGGGCGCCAACGTCGCCTACAAGACCTCTCCCGAGGACTACATCCAGGCCGGCGCCTTCGCGGTCACGGGCCGCGCGAACTTCACCTCGGGCTGGGATTTCGGCCACGAGCCGCTCAACGGCGTCGTGACGCTCGCCGAGATCGGCCACGCCACCACCTTCGTCACCGATCCCTATCCGAGCCGCGTGGCGCTGACCGGCTTCTACAACACCGCCGACCACGAAGATAACTTCAAGACCATCTACGGCACCTCGAAGGGCCTCAATCCGAGCGATCCGGTGCGGCTGCGCTCGGGCACGTCGGGCGTGATCCTCACCGGCTCGCAGGTGGTCTGGCGCGCCGACGGCGGGGCGGACGCGTCCAACCTCAACCCGACCTCGATTCAGGCCTATACCAGCCTCGCCTACGCCCCCGACCCGACGGTGCCGATCCGCTGGAACGCGTTCGCCGGCCTCACCCTCCAGGCGCCCGACCAGAGCCGGCCGCTCGACCGCTACGGCGTCAAGGTCAACTGGCAGCGCATCTCCGCCGACTATGCGCAGTTCCTCGGCGACGCGAACTTCATCTCCGGCGGCAGCGGCGAAATCTATTCCCGTGACAAGCTGATTTTCGAGGCCAACGCCCATCTGGCGCTCGGCAAGGGCATCTTCTTCGAGCCGGTGGTGCAGTACCTCGTCAACGGCAACGCGTTCTGGAACCCCTACACCGCCAACCGCACCAAGGACGGCTTCTACGTCGGCGCCACGCTGATCGTGCCGCTCGGCCAGTTGCTCGGCCTCGCGCCGGGCTGAGCATCCCCGCCGAGCCCCGACCCCGCGCCGCCCGCCGATCCCCTCAACGGACGAAGCCTCATGACGCGCCAAATCCGCTTCAACGCCTTCGACATGAACTGCGTCGGGCACCAGTCGCCGGGCCTGTGGGCCCATCCGCGCGACCGCTCGTGGCAGTACAAGGATCTCGAATACTGGCAGGATCTCGCCCGCACGCTCGAACGCGGGATCTTCGACGGCATCTTCATCGCCGACGTCGTCGGCTACTACGACGTCTACAAGGGCTCGAACTGGCACGCCCTGCATCAGGCGGCGCAGATCCCGGTCAACGACCCGCTCCAGCTCGCCGCCCCGATCGCGCTGGCCACCGAGCATCTCGGCATCGGCATCACCGCCTCGACCTCGTTCGAGCACCCCTACACCTTCGCCCGCCGCCTCTCGACCGCCGACCACCACACCAAGGGCCGCGTCGGCTGGAACATCGTCACCTCGTATCTGGAGAGCGGGGCGAAGAATGTCGGCCAGTCGGGGCTCGGGCGCCACGACAACCGCTACGAGGTCGCAACCGAGTACGTCGAGGTGCTCTACAAGCTGTTCGAGGGCAGCTGGGAACCTGGCGCGGTCCTGCGCGACCGCGAGCGGCGGATCTTCACCGACCCGTCGAAGGTCCATGAGATCGACCATCGCGGCCGGCACTTCACCGTGCCGGGCTACCATCTCTGCGAGCCCTCGCCCCAGCGCACGCCGGTGCTCTATCAGGCCGGCGCCTCCGGGCCCGGCAAGGCCTTCGCGGCGGGACACGCCGAGTGCGTCTTCGTCGGCGCGCCGCTGAAATCCATGCTCAAGGCCTATGTCGCCGACGTGCGGGCCAAGGCCGTCGCCGCCGGCCGCTCGGCCCGCGACGTGCTGATCTACAACCTCACCACGGTCATCGTCGCCGAGACCGACGCGGCGGCGCAGAAGAAGTTCGAGGAATACCAGTCCTACACCTCCTACGACGGCGCGCTGGTGTTCATGTCGGGCTGGAGCGGGATCGATTTCGGCCAGTACGCGCCGACCGATCTGGTGAAGAAGGTCGAGACCAACGCCATCGTCTCGATGGTCGAGAGCTTCTCCTCGGCCGAGAAGCCGTGGTCGATCGCGGAACTCGCCCGCTGGGGCGGCATCGGCGGGATCGGCCCGGTCTTCGTCGGCTCGGCGTCCACGGTCGCCGACATCCTCCAGGAATGGGTCGAGGAGACCGATCTCGACGGCTTCAACCTCGCCTACGCGGTGACGCCGGAGACCTTCGAAGACACGGTCAACCTGCTGGTGCCCGAACTCCAGCGCCGCGGCGTCTACCCCAAGAGCTACCGTCCCGGCACCTTGCGCGAAAAGCTGTTCGGGAGGGGGCCGCTCCTGCCGGAGACCCACCCGGCCCACGGCTACCGCGACATCGCGGCGGTCAAGGCGCGCGAGGCCTCGCGCCTCGAGGCGGCGGAGTGAGGGGATGGCCGACCCGATCCTCGAACTCTCCGACGTGTCGCTCTCGTTCAAGGGGCTGAAGGCGATCAACCGTTTGAGCTTCTCGGTCGAGCGCGGCGAGATCTGCGCGCTGATCGGCCCCAACGGCGCGGGCAAGTCTTCGGCGCTCAACATCCTCAACGGCGTCTACCGGGCCGATTCCGGCCATGTCGCCTTCGACGGCCAGCGCCTGCGCTCGATCCGCCCCGGCGCGGCGGCCCGGCGCGGAATCGGCCGCACCTTCCAGCACGCGGCCCTGTTCTCGGGGCTCTCCGTCGTCGACAATGTCCTGGCCGGGCTCGCCCGCCACAGCCGCACCGGCCTCATCGCGCACGCGCTGGGGCTGCCGCGCGACGCGGCCGAGACGCGCCGCTTCCGGGCTGCCGCCGAGGAGACGCTGAGTTTCTTGGAACTCAGCCCCTACCGCGACCGCATCGTCACGACGCTCTCCTACGGCATCCAGAAGCGGGTCGATCTCGCCCGCGCCCTGGTGGCGCGGCCCACGCTGCTGCTGCTCGACGAGCCGATGGCCGGCATGAACGGCGAGGAGAAGCGGGCCATGGCGCACTTCATCGCGGCGGCGCGCGACGCGTTCGGCACCACCATCGTGCTGATCGAGCACGATGTCGGCGTCGTCATGAGCCTGTCGGACCACGTCGTGGTGCTCGATTACGGCCGAAAGGTCGGCGACGGCCCGCCCGACGCCGTGCGCAACGACCCGGCCGTGATCGCGGCCTATCTCGGCAAGCCGCATTGAGGGCCGCGCCATGAGGTTCTTCGCATGAGCTTCTTCCTGGAGACGCTCGCGGGCGGTCTGCTCGCCGGCGTGATGTACGCCCTCGTCGCGATCGGCTTCGTGCTGATCTACAAGGCGTCGGGCGTGTTCAACTTCGCGCAAGGGGCGATGGTGCTGTGCGCCGCGCTCACCTTCGTGACGCTCACCGAGCGCGACGTGCCGTTCTGGCTCGCCGGCCTGATCACGCTGGCGATCATGGTGACGCTGGCGGTCGCCGTCGAGCGGATCGTGCTGCGGCCGCTCGTGAACCGCTCGCAGATCACGCTGTTCATGGCGACGCTGGGCCTGTCCTACGTGATCGAGGGCGGCTCGCAGTTCGTGATGGGCGCGAGCGTCCACGAGCTCGATCTCGGCCTCAGCGACCTGCCGGTCGCGATCGGACCGATCCAGCTCAGCTCCTTCGACCTCGTGGCGGCGCTCACCGCCGGCGCGCTGGTGCTCGCCCTGTGGCTGTTCTTCGAGCGCACCCGCATCGGCGTCTCGCTGCGGGCGGTGGCCGACGATCCGCAGGCGGCGCTCTCCATCGGCATCCGGCTGCCCGTGCTCTGGGCCACGGTCTGGGCGGTCGCCGGGTTCGTCGCGCTGGTGGCGGGCCTGCTCTGGGGGGCGCGCCAGGGGGTGCAGTTCTCCCTCACCTTCGTGGTGCTGAAGGCGCTGCCGGTCCTCATCATCGGCGGCTTCACCTCGATCACCGGCGCCATCGTCGGCGGCCTCATCGTCGGTGCCGCCGACGCGCTCGCCGAGATCTATCTCGGGCCGCTGCTGGGCGGCTCGGTCTCCACCTGGTTCGCCTACGCGCTCGCCGTCGCCTTCCTGCTGGTGCGTCCGGCCGGGCTGTTCGGCGAACGCGCCATCGAGAGAGTCTGACCCGATGCCTCCTGCTCTCGCCGCCGCCCTCGCGCCGGGCCGACGCCTCGCGCTGCCCGCCCTTCCCCTGCGTGGGACCGGCCTCGCCCTCCTGCTCGCCGTCGCCTTCGTGGCGATCCCGCTGACGGCGAACGATTACTGGTACAACGCGATCCTGATCCCGTTCCTGATCATGGCTTTGGCCGGCCTCGGCCTGAACCTGACCATGGGCTATGCCGGCCAGGCCTCGCTCGGCACCGGCGCCTTCATGGCGGTGGGGGCCTACGCCACCTACAACCTGCTGCTGCGCCTGCCCGAGCTGCCGCTGCCGGTCAGCCTTGCCGGCGGCGGCCTCATCGCCGGGGCGGTCGGCCTCGTCGTCGGCCTGCCGTCGCTGCGCATCAAGGGCTTCTATCTCGTCGCCCCGACGCTGGCGGCGCAGTTCCTGATCGAGTGGGTCTTCAATCAGGTCGGCTGGTTCTCGAACGACGCCTCGTCCAGCGCGATCTCGGCTCCCCGGCTCGTCTTTCTCGGCCACGACCTGTCGAGCCCGGCCGGCCGCTACGCGCTGACGCTGACCAGCGTCACGGTCGTGACAGTCCTGGCCTGGCGCCTCGTCCACAGCCAGACCGGGCGCAATTGGCGCGCGGTGCGCGACGGCGAGACCGCGGCGGCGGTGATCGGCGTGCCCGTGGCACGGACCAAGCTCTCGGCCTTCTTCGTCGGGGCGGCCGTCAGCGGGGTGGCCGGGGCGCTCTGGGCCTTCGCCTATCTCGGCACGGTCGATGCCCGCAGCTTCGATCTCGACCGCTCGTTCCAGGCGATGTTCATCATCATCATCGGGGGCTTGAGCAGCCTGTCGGGCAGCTTCATCGGCGCGGCCTTCATCGTGCTGACCCCGATCCTGCTCACTCACCTGTCGAACGCGTTCCTCGGCGGCAGCCTCGACGGCGGGCAGATCTCGAACCTCCAGCGCATCCTCTTCGGCGCGCTCATCATCGGCTTCCTGATCAAGGAGCCGAACGGACTGGTCGCGCTGCTCGGCCGCCTGCGCCGCCCCGTCCGCTGACCCCTTTTCCCGAACATCCTCCCGGAGAAACGACCGATGCCCCGCCTGTCCAGCGCCCTGCGCTCCGCAGCCCTCGCCGCAAGCCTGATCGCCTCGTCAAGCCTCGTTCCAGCGGCGGAAGCGGCGGAAGCGGCCACCCGGTCGGCCAAGCAGTACATCCCGATCGCCACCTACCGCGTCGGCGCCTACGCCTCGTCCGGCACGCCGGTCTGGGGCGGGACCATCGATTACCTGCGCTACATCAACGAGGTCGAGGGCGGCATCAACGGCGTCAAGCTGGTCTGGGAAGAGTGCGAGACCGAGTGGGCGGTCGAGAAGGGCGTCGAGTGCTACGAGCGGCTCAAAGGCGGCCGCGAGGGCTCGCCGGCGCCGCTGTTCCTGCCGCACGGCGACCCGATCTCGAAGGCACTCACCGAGAAGTCGGTGGCCGACAAGATCCCGCTCCTCACCACCGGCTACGGCCGCACCGAGGCCATCGACGGGCGCGTCTTCCCCTACAGCTTCACCGTGCTGTTCAGCTTCTGGAGCGAGGCGTCCTCGGCCGTGAACTACATCGCCGAGCAGGTCGGGGGGAAGGACAAGCTCAAGGGTCTCAAGATCGCGACCGTCTACCACGACTCGCCCTACGGCAAGGAGACGCAGGTCCCGCTCGACCTGCTGGCCAAGACCTACGGCTTCGAGAACATCCAGATCGCGGTGCCGCATCCCGGCAACGACCAGTCGGCGCAATGGGCGCGCATCCGCCAGATCAAACCGGACTGGGTGTTCCTGCGCGGCTGGGGCGTGATGACCCCGGTGGCGATCAAGACCGCGGCCAAGACCGGCTTTCCCGTCGATCACATCATCGGCGGCATCTGGTCGGGCTCGGAGGAAGACGTTCGGCCCGCCGGCAGCGTCGGCAAGGGCTATCTCGCCATCACGCCGTTCCCGGCCGGCGCCGAGTTCGGCATCCTGAAGAAGATCAAGGCGGCGATCGTCGATCAGGGCAAGAGCGACCTGAAGGACCTCAAGAGCTTCGGCTCGGTCTACTACAATTCCGGTGTCATCGAGACGATCATCGCGGTGGAGGCGATCCGCACGGCGCAGGCCCGTTTCGGCCACCGCCCCCTCAACGGCGAGGAGACGCAGTGGGGCCTGGAGCACCTCGTGCTCGACGAGGCGCGCCTGAAGGAGCTCGGCGCGGACGGCCTCGTCCAGCCGCTGCGCCTCTCGGCCAAGGACCACGAGGGCGGCGGCGCCGGCAAGGTGCTGCAATGGGACGGCGCGAAGTGGACCATCGTCTCGAACGGCTGGGTCAAGTCCGACCGTGAGCTGCTCCTGCCGGTGATCTACGAACGCGCGGCGGCCTATGCCCGGGAGAAGGGCATCACGCCCCGCTCCGAGGACACGGCGGAGGCGGGCGCGAAATGAGCGCGCCCTTCCTCGACGTCGAGGGCATCGAGGCGGTCTACGGCGCCTCGATCCTGGCGCTCCGCGACGTCTCGCTCAGCGTGGCCAAGGGCGAGATCGTCGCGCTGATCGGCCCCAACGGCGCCGGCAAGACCACGACGCTGCGGGCGATCTCGAACCTGCTCGGCGCCCAGCGCGGCAGCCTGCGGCGCGGCGCCATCCGCTGGCAGGGCGAGGCGACCGGGCGCCTCGATCCGGCCGACCTCGTCGCCCGCGGCATCGTGCAGGTGCTGGAGGGCCGCCACGTCTTCGGCCAGCTCACGGTGGAGGAGAATCTGCTCACCGGCGGCTATCTCCGCCGCCCGAGCCGGCGCCGCCTCACTGACGATCTGGAGCGGATCTACGCGTGGTTCCCGCGCCTGAAGCAGCGGCGCGGGGCCAAGGCCGGCCTCACCTCCGGCGGCGAGCAGCAGATGGTGGCGATCGGGCGCGCCCTGATGACCCGGCCGACGCTGCTGCTCCTCGACGAGCCCTCCATGGGGCTCGCGCCGATCATCGTCGCCGAGATCTTCGAGATCGTCGCCCGCCTGAACCGCGAGGAGGGCGTCAGCGTCCTCGTCGCCGAGCAGAGCGCCAACCTCGTGCTCGACCATGCCCACCGCGCGGTGGTGCTGGAGAGCGGGCGCGTGGTCGCCTCCGGCTCCAGCGCCGAACTCGCCGCCAGCGGACGCCTCGGTGCGCTCTACCTCGGCGCCGACGCGACCCCTTCCACACGCCACTGAACGCCGTCCCACCCCAAGCGAGACCCGCCGATGAGCCAGCCCGATGCCGACTGGACTGCCTGGGGCACGCCCCCGAGCCCGCGCTACGAAGCCCTCGCCGCCCGCTTCCGGCCGGTCTTCGCCCGCATCCGCGCGGGCGCCGTCGCCCGCGAGCGGTCACGCGACCTGCCCCACGAGGCGATCGGCTGGCTGAAGGAGGCAAGGTTCGGCGCCCTGCGGGTGCCGGAGGCGGAGGGCGGCTTCGGTGCGAGCCTGCCCGACCTGTTCGGGCTGCTCGCCGAACTGGCGGAAGCCGATTCCAACCTGCCGCAGGCCCTGCGCAACCATTTTGGCTTCGCCGAGGACACCGTCGGCAGCCCGGCGGGCCCGCGCCGGACGCACTGGATCGAACGCCTCGCGGCCGGCGACCTGTTCGGCGGCGCGTGGTCCGAGACCGGCCCGGCCGCGGTCGGCACCTTCGCGACCCGCATCCACCGCAGCGGCGCGCGCTGGGGCCTGACGGGGAAGAAGGACTACACCACGGGCTCGCTGTTTGCCGACTGGATCGACGTCGTCGGCACCGGTGAATCCGGCGAGGAGACCTCGGTGGTGGTGCCGGCCAAGGCGCCGGGCGTCGAGGTGATCGACGACTGGGACGGCTTCGGCCAGCGGCTGACCGCGAGCGGCACCGCCCTGTTCGAGGATGCCCCCGCCATCGGCGAGCCGCTGCCGACGGCGGAGCGCTTCCCCTACGGCCCGGCCTTCTTCCAAGCGGTGCATCTGGCGACGCTGACCGGCATCGCGCGGGCGGCGGCGGGCGAGGTCGCCCGCGCCGTGCGCACGCGCAACCGCACCTACTCCCATGCGGCGGGCGCGCGTCCCAGCGCCGACCCGCAGGTGCTTCAGGTGGTGGGCCGGGTGCACGGGCTCGCCTACGCCGCGGGCGCGATCAACGGACAGGCGGCCCAGGCCGTGCAGCGCGCCTACGAGGCGCGGATCGCGGGTCTGCCCGAGGCGGAGAGCCACGCGATCAACGTCGCGGCCGAGATCGAGCTGGCGCAGGCCCAGAGCGTGCTGACCGGCCTCGTGCTGGAAGCCGGCACGATCCTGTTCGACGCGCTCGGCGCCTCGGCCACGCGCCGCGGCCTCGCGCTGGACCGCCACTGGCGCAACGCCCGCACGATCGCCTCGCACAACCCGCGCATCTTCAAGGACCGGGTCGTCGGCGACTATGCGGTCAACGGCACGGAGCCGCCCTTCCAGTGGAAGATCGGCCGCGTGCCCGAACCCCGCGCCTGAGGCCGGCGCTCACATTTCCGCGCGGGCGGGCGCTCCGCACGCGGAGGCAGGTTGCGCGGACATCCGCGACGCGCTCTAAGCCCGGTGCAACGGCACCGGGCCGATGCCGTTGTCCGGGGGGCGCTCGCAGACGGTTCGCTGCCGGGCCGCGCGATCAGGCCGCCTGATCGCGGTGCGGTCCACGGCGGGCGGCCCAGACTGTCCGGCCCCGCGATGAAACCGCATCGATCAGCTCCCATGCCGCACACGAGTGGTTCCCCGCCGGCCGGAGCAACGGACGGACAAACCGTCCGCAGCCTCGACCCGAGCCCGCCGGATCCGTCGCTGTTCCAGCGCTTCATCCCCGAGATCGCCCACCGCACGAGCGGTGAGATCCTGACCCATCCCGACTTCGCGGCGATGCGCCCGCGCTATGTCGCCGGCACGATGGCTTGCTACGAAATCGCCTCCTTTCCCGGAGGCTGGCAGAGCGCGGCCTATCGGGTCGCGATCATCAGCGCGATCATCTGCCTCCATGCGGCCTGGGATCCGGCCGACCGGGCGACGTGGCCGACGCTGGCGCGGCTCAAGGAGGCGGGAGCGACCTTCGGGCTCTCGAGCCCGCGGCAGATCGACGATCTCATCGCCCGCCTCGTCGAGACGAACTACGTCGTGCTGGAGCGTCCCGACGCCGACGGCCGGCTGCGGCTGCTGGTGCCGACGGACAAGCTCCTGGCCTGGGACCGCGTCCTGCTGTCATCCTATTACGGCGTGCTGCAGAACCTTTATCCGGACCCCGGATACGCTCCCGCCGTGGCCCGCGATCCGACCTTTCATCTGGCCCAGCGCCGGGTCTCGGTCGGGATGTTCCACGTCATCGGCCGGTTCATCGCGCGAAATGGCGACATCGTCCCGTTCCTGCAGATGTATCAGGGCTTCCAAGTCCTGATGCGGGTGATCCTGATGCGGGAGGCGGATGCGGAGGCCACGATCCGCGACGGTGATTTCTCCGACATCATGGCGCGCTTCGGGGTCTCCCGCTCCCATGTCCGCAACATCCTGGCGACGGCCGAAGCGGGGGGCCTGCTCACGCATGACGGCCGGGGACGCAAGCATCTCGCCCCGACACCCCGCGGTCTGGCGGCCGTGGACCGTTTCATCGCCGACACCCTCGCCTCGCACGACATGACCTATCGCATGGCGCTCGCGAGCCTGGAGGCGGAACCGGCCGCCTGATCCGACGGCGTGCTCCGCGAGCGGCCTCCCGCCGCTTGCGCCGGGCAAAAGAAAAGGGCCGGCTCCCGTGAGGAAGCCGGCCCGTCCCGTCGTCCCGAGCCGCGCGTTCGGCGCGGATCGGCTTACCGCAGGAGCTGCAGGATGCCCTGCTGCGACTGGTTGGCCAGCGACAGCGCCGAGATCGCCAGCGAGTTGCGGGTCGAGAGCGCCTGGGAGTTGGCCGCCTCCTCGTTGAGGTCGGCGCTCGTCAGGTTGGCCGCCCCCGTATCGAGCACGTTGATGATCTGCTTGGTGAAGTCCTGCCGGTTCTGCACCACGGCGAGGTTCGAGCCGAGCGCGGCCGCGCGCGACTGGAGCTGGCTGCTGGCGCTGTTAATTTGATCGACGATCTTCTTGATGGCGCTGCTCTCCTGGAAGTTGGTCTGGCCCACCGCCGAGAGGCCGAGGCTGGCCGCGCTGGTGGCGCTGCCCTGGACCTTGAGCTGCGAGGTGCCCTTCTCGTTGAAGTTGATCGTGAGGTTGTCGCCGGACAGGAGGTTCACGCCGTTGAACCCGGCATCCGAGGCGAGCTGGTCCATCTGCTTGAGCAGGTCGTTGTAGGTCTGCACGAGGTTGTTGCGGGCGTTGAAGCCGTCGCCGCCGAGATTGGCCGACGCGGTGCCGGTGGTGAACGGGTTGCCGGTCCCGTTGGCGACGATCGACAGGTTCTGGGCCCCGACGTCGTTGGAGGTCGTGATCGAGATCTTGCCGGTCAGCGAGTCGATGGTTGCCTGGGCGTTGGCCGGGGCCAGCGCCTCGTTGAGCTGGGCCAGCGTCGAGACCTGGCCCGGCGCGGTGCCGAAGGTGACGGTGGCGGTGGTCATGGCCGTTCCGCTCCCGACCTGGACGGTGAGCGACTTGCCGGCGAGCGCGCTCTGCGAGGTCGGCTGGCCGGCGCCCGACGCGAAGTTCGTCGAGGCGAAGCCCAGGTTCGACACCTTCGAGGTGGCGGTCGAGCCGTCCCCGAGCTGCACCGCGGTGGTGGAATCCGCGGCGGTGAAGCTGAACTTGTTGGTCGTCGCGTCGTAGCTCGCGGTCACGGCGCCGTTGGTGGCCGCGCCGACCTTCTGCGTGAGCGAGCCGATCGTGTCGGTCGCCGTCAGGTTCACGGTCTGGCCATTCACCGAGAAGCTGTCGCCGCCCTTGAAGCCGAGCGTCGAGATCAGCGTGGTCAGGCCCGGATCGAAGGTGCCGGCGACCGCAGCCTCGGTGCTGGCGAGCCCCAGCGTGTTGAACTCCGAGCCCTTGATCGTGAAGGAGGATCCGTCGGCGCCCCCCGTGAAGGTGAGCTTGTTGCCGTCCTTGCCCGCGGTGACGCCGGTGAGCGAACTCTTGGCGTTGATGGTGGCGATCGCCTGATCGAGCGTGGCCGAGGCCGCGATGGTGATGTCGGTGCCGTTGACGGTCACCGTCTGCGCCGCGCCCTGGTTGTTCACGACCCTTCGCTCGATCCCCGAGAATCCGCTCGAGGCGGAATTGCTCGACTGCACGGTGAAGGACGAGCCGTCGACCTTGCCGGTGAGCTTGATCTTGCCGGCGTTGTCGGGATCGACGCTGGCGCTGACGCCGGTGGCCGAGGAGCCGGTATTGGCGTCGTTGATCGCGGCGATCACCGCGCCCTGGGTCGCGCCGGCGGCGATCGCGATGTCCTTGCCGTTGATCGTCAGCGTCTGGGCGGAGGGCGCCACGCCGTTCTCGACCGTCTGCGGGCTGGTCGAGAAGCCGAGCGTGTTGTTCGCCCCGCCCTGCACCGTGAAGGACGCGCCCGAACTCGCCCCCTTGAGCACGAGCTTGCCGTCGGCCGTGCTGGAGGCCGTGACGTTGGTGGTGGTGGACTGGGCGTTGATCGACGCGACGGCGCCGGCCAGCACCGAGGCCGCGCTGTCGCCGGCATTGCCGCCGCTGATGGTGATGTCTGTGCCGTTGATCTTCAGCGTCTGGCTCGCCGCCGCGGTGCGGGGCGCGGTCAGCGCCGTTGACGTGAAGCCGGCCCCGGTCCCGGTGATGCTGAGCGCGTCGCCGTTGCTCTTGCCTGTGATCTTGATCTTCCCGCTATCGATCGTGGCGGTGATCCCAGAGGCGGTTCCCAGCGTGTTGATCTTCGAGATTGCCGTCTCGAGCGTGTCGTTGGCGGCGAAGTTGACCGTGATGTTCGTCGTCGTGCTGCCCGTGGACGCGATCGTGATCGACGTGGCGGCGGTGGACGGCGAGAAGGTGGCACCCGTGACCGTGCCGGCGACGGCGTTGGCCGGGCCGGTGAAGGTGCCGCCGCTCGTGGTGGCGGGCGTGCCCGTCGGGGTGTAGGCGCCGCTCACCGTCGCCGCGAGGCTCGTGCTCGTCGGCGTCGCCGAGAAGCCGCTGGAGGCCGGGTTGGAGGAGGCGACGGTGAAGGCGGAGCCGTCCGCCTTGCCGGTGAGCAGCAGGCGGGCCGCGTTTGCCGGATCCTTGGCGGCGGTGACGCCGGTGGTGCCGGTCTGATTGTTGATCGCCGTCACGGCGTCGTCGATCGAGCCGCCGCCCGCGATGGTGATCTGCGTCCCGCTGATGGTCAGGGTCTGGCTCGCCGCTGCGGCGCCGTTGGCGGTCGTCGTCGCGGTCGAGGCGTAGCCGAGGGTGTTGCCGGCCTGACCCGTGACCGTGAAGTTCGAGCCGTCGGCCTTGCCCGTCAGCACGAGACGCTGGCTGCCGCCGACCGTCTCGATGCCGGCCGACACGCCGGTCGTGCTGGTCTTGGCGTTGATCGCGTCGATGGCGGCCTTCGTCACGTCGGCCGCGCTCGCCCCGGCATTCCCGCCCGCGATGGTGATCGCCTCACCGTTGATCGTCAGGGTCTGGCTTGCCGCCGCGACGTTCCCGCTCGACGCATTGGTCGCGGCCGTGGTGAAGCCGGTCTCGTCCGTGTCCTGAGCCGTCGTCTTGACCGAGAAGGCCGAGCCGTCGCTCTTGCCCGTGAAGCTCAGCTTGCCGCTGTCGTTCTTGGCCGTGATCCCGAGGCTGCTGAGCTGGGCGTTGAGCTTGGTCACCGCGGTATCGACGGTGTCGCCGACGGCCAGGTTGATGCTGGCGGTCGTCGTGCTGGTGGGGCTCGTCGCGTAGGTCACATTGATCGTCGCGGCCGAGGTGAGGGTCGTGAAGGTCGACCCCGCCACGGTGCCGGCGACGGCGTTCGCGGGCGCCGTGAACGCGGATGCGCCCGTCGCCTTGGCCACCGTCGGCGTCGTCGCGGTGAAGGTGGTGCCGCGCATCGTCGACGGGGCGGCGGTCGGCTGGTAGTCGACGCTGCCGGCCACCTTGGCCGGCACCGCCGCGCTCGGGAGCCCGGCGGTGAGGGTGCCGATCGCGTTGTCGGCCCGCGCCACGGTCGGGCCGGTGGAGAGCAGGTTGGCGGCCGTCGCCCCGTTGAGGCTGGTCGAGACCGTCGAGGCCTTGGAGGTGAAGGCATTGGTCGAGGCGAGCGCCTGCTGCGCCGTCGACTTGAGCTGGCTCGTGAGGTTCTGGAGCTTGGAGAGACCGGTATTGGCCGCCTGGATCGTCTGAACGCCGTTCGAGATGCCGTCGAGCAGCGAGGACAGATCGGTCGAGCGCGCGCTCAGATTGGTGGCGGTGAAGAAGTTGATCGGGTTGTCGAGCGCCGAATTGACCTTCTTGCCCGTCGAGAGCCGGCTCTGCGTCGTCGCGAGCAGGCTCGCGGTATCCTGAAGCGAGAGCAGGTTCTGCCGCGTCGCGGCCGAGAGCGTGATGCTGGAAGACATGGGGCGACTCGATCCTCGTGGAGCCGACGTGTCGGCGGTGAGGGGATCAAGCGCCCGGCGCAATTGATGCCGTTCTAAGTATTTTTGGATGATAACGCTGATTATGTCTCAAATAATCTCAATATAGTCACCAATCATCTCAAATGATTATTTGGTATATATTCATATCATAAAAGTCGCATTCCGTCTCAAGGTGATGCGCAAACCGGCGACACGGCCATTGCCGGCCGCCCGCGGCTCTTGCACATGCCTGTTGCACGGGCGGACTGACGCTGGAGAGGCTTTGCTTTGTTCCGGCCTGCATCGCCTGAGACCGACGGCCCGAACGACAGGGATCGTCGCAAAATTTGACGACGCGACCGGATTGTCCCGTTTTGAGACAAGCGGTACCTCTTGAATGATCGACGGAAACGCCTGGAATGACTGAAAAACCAGCGATAATCCAATGATTATCCCTGAAATTTCTCCTCTATCACTCGCATTGTCAGGATATAAAATGCGTATTTACCATATTTAAACCGGAGATCCCGAAAATCTTTACAGTAATATCGACGCATCTCGGGCCGTAAGCCCGGGACGGACCGCGACATCCTTTTCAGAGACTTGCCAGCAATGTCGGTGATTCTTCGAAACCACTTCGCACCGCCGGCAGATCCTGCCGCTTTACGCGAAAATTGGATCGCGGCCCTGTTGCCGATCTTCCAGGCCACCCTGCCGAGCGGACGCCTGCTGTCCGGTCCGATCGGAATGGACAATTATCATCTCGGCGATCTGCTTGTGGGTGAGGTGCGGGCCCCGGCCCAGATCTTGGAACGGACGCCGCGCATGGTCGCGCAACAGGGCCTCGACCATCTGTTGCTTCAGTTCTACCATTCCGGCACCAGCCGGGTCGAAGTGGCCTGGGGCGAAACGGACGTGGCGGCGAACGCCTGCATCCTGTTCGATCTCGCCCAGCCGGTCACCGTCGTCGCCGAGCCGGTCCACGCGACCAATCTCCTGCTGCCGCGCGCCCTCGTCGCCGAAAAGGTGCCGAACATCGAGGCGCTGCACGGCCACGCCTTCGATTACGCATCGGATCGCATCAGCCGCCTGTTCTTCAATTGCGTGCGCGAACTCGTGGACTGCGTCGATGTCCTTGAGGTCCACCAGCTTCCGCATGTGAGCCAGGCCGTGGCGATGCTCGGCAGCGCCTGCCTGCGCGGACAGGCGGCGGACCGGCCTTCGGGCGACATGCAGTTGAGCATCACGATCCGGCAGCATATCGAGAAAGAACTCGCCTCGCCGCATCTCAATGCCGAGACGCTCGCGGAGCATTTCGGCCTCTCCCGGGCGACCCTCTACCGGCAGTTCGTCGCGGAGGGCGGGGTGCAGCGCTTCATCCGCGAGCGGCGCCTGCTGCGGGCGATGAAGATGCTCACGCAACCCGGCCCGGCGGGACGGCCCCGCGTCTCGGCGGTGGCCTACGCTACCGGCTTCTCCGACGAGAAGACGTTCAGCCGCGCCTTCAAGCGCCGGTTCGGCTTCCTGCCGCGGGAGACGGAGGTCGGCTCCAGCGTCTGGGGCCGCACCACAGACGCGCAGCCGGTGCTCCAATCCTGGCTCAGGGAACTCGCGGCCTGATCCTGCCCTGATCGCGGCCTGATCCGGACACGCGCGCTGCCTCTCGCCTCGGCGGCGCGACGATGGGCGCGTCGGCGGTTGATCCACCGCAACGCCGAGACCGCGCCCGGGGCGCAGATTCTCCCGAGCGGCCGCCCGGAGCCGCCTGACGGGAGATGATCCATGAATCTCAAATCGCTCCTCACGCTCGGCGACCGCTCCCACTCGGCCGCGGGCGAACAGCGCCCCCTGGCGCTGCCCCCGCACCGCATGATGGAGCAGATGCTCGGCGACCTCCGCTTCGGCCTCCCCTTGTTCCAGGGCGGCGCCGAGCCGCGCATGGACATCGTCGAGAAGGACGGGCAGGTCGAGATCACCGCCGAGCTGCCGGGCCTCGCGCGCGACGACGTCAAGATCGAGCTGGCCGACGACACTCTCGTCATCAGCGGCGAGAAGCGGCAGGAGAAGGAGGCGACCGAGGGCGCCCGCAAGGTCACGGAGCGCTCCTACGGCGCCTTCGTGCGCACCCTCGAACTCCCCGCCGGCATCAAGGCCGAGGACATCCAGGCGAGCATGGACAAGGGGATCCTGACGGTGCGGCTGCCCAGGACCGCCGCGGCCCCGCCCGAAGCCAAGCGCATCGAGATCAAGGGGCCCTGAGGCCGGTCAGGATCCGGCTGCGGAAGGCGGCCCGGCCCTGTCCCGGATCAAGGCGGGGAGGGCCTTTGCGCTGGATCAATGTCCGCCCGGCTGCCGGGCCTAGCCTCGGCATCCGTGGGGCGGAGCCTGGGGAGAGACCTTTGAGGGCAGACCTTTGAGGGCGAGGCCCGCGCGTCTTCCCCCGGCATCGCGCCCTTCCCGGCTCCCATCCCCGGCCGGTCCCATCGTCCAGCCCGCGCGGCAGGAGTTCTCCGATGACCTATGCCAGCATCATGGTGTCCGTCGATCTCGGGACGCAGGCGCGCAACCGCGTCCACCTCGCCGGCCACCTTGCCGACGATTTCCGCGCCCGGCTGATCGGCGTCGCGGCCGAGGAGGCCTCCTACGCCGTGCCGCCCGTCGGCCCGATCCCAGCGAGCGCCTACGCGCTGGCGGCCAACAACGAGATCATCCTGGCCGATCTGAAGCGCGCCCATACCGTCTTCGAGGAGGCGGCGGGCGGGCGCAGCCGCGTCGAGTGGCGCTCCAACCTCGACTTCCCCCTGCCGTTCCTGATCGGGCAGGCGGCGGCGGCCGACCTCATCGTGGCCGGCCGCAAGCCCGAAACCGGCCCGCTGCTGTGCTCGGTCGATCCCGGCGATCTCGTCATGCATCTCGGGCGGCCCGTCCTGGTGGTGCCGCCCGACACCGATCACCTCGACGTCCGGCGGGTCGCAGTCGGGTGGAAGAACACCCGCGAGGCCCGCCGCGCGATCCGGGACGCGCTGCCCTTCCTGAGCCGGGCCTCCCGGGTCATCGTGGTGTCGATCGACGACGGGCAGGGCGCGGACGACACGGCGGACGCCATCGGCTTCCTCCAGGCCCACGACATCGACGCCGTCGCGATCCGCCGGGAAGCCCGCGGCGCTCCGACCGCGCAAATTCTGGTCGAGGCGGCGTCCGAGCAGGCGGCGGACCTGATCGTCGTCGGCGCCTACGGCCACGGCCGTCTGCGGGAATGGGTCTTCGGCGGGGTCACCCGCGATCTGCTGGCCGGCGCGCCCCTCTGCTGCCTGATGAGCCACTGAGCGAACCGCCGGCCACGAACCGTCGGCAACGAACCTCCTGCCCGGCGCCGCGCGATCACCGAGGCGATGCCCCATGCAGAGACCCACGCGATGACCGAGACGTCCCACCTCAGGATCCCCCACGGCGGCTACGTCCTCGTCGGCGACGGCCGCGGCGCCCGGCTCCTGCGCAACGAGGGCCACGCGCGGCATCTCAGCCTCCAGGTGCAGCACCGGTTCGAGGCGCCGCCCAACCCGCCGACGCGGGCGCAGGGCACGGACCGGCCGCCCCGCGTCCGTCAGGGCGAGTATCGCAGCGCGATCGAGCAGACCGACTGGCACGACCGCGCCGAGCAGGTTTTCGCCGAGGAGGTCGCGGCGGCGCTGGGGCGCCTCGCCGACGCCATCCCCGCCCTGGTCGTCATCGCTCCGCCGCGCATGCTCGCGCAGCTGCGGCAGGCGATGCCCGACCGGCTCAAGCCCGCCGTCATCGCCGAAATCGACAAGGACCTGGCCAAGCTCTCGGTGGACGAGATCCAGCGCCGCCTCACCCCAACCTGAAACCGCCTCGAAGCCCCGCGCTCAGTGGCTCATCAGGCAGCAGACGGAGGTCGTCTGCAGGATGTCGCGGGTCGCGCCGCCGAAGATCCACTCGCGCAGGCGGCCGTGGCCGTAGGCGCCCATCACGACGAGGTCCGCGCCCTCGCGCTCGGCGAAGCGCAGCACCGCATCGCCGGCGCCGATGGCCGGGCTCGGCAGCAGATGCGTCGTGACCGCGAGGCCGTGGTCCGACAGGTAGGCGGCCGCCCCCTCGGCGCCCGCGTGATGCGCGTCCGGGCCCACGGCGACGATGTGGATCCGCTGCGCGCGGCTCAGGAGCGGCAGGGCGTCGTGCACGGCCCGGCGCGCCTCGCGGGTGTCCTTCCAGGCCACGACGGCGCATTCGATCGCGAGGCTCTCGAGGCCGGGCGGCGCCACGAGAACGGGGCGGCCGACCGCCATCAGCAGGGCGCCGGTCGGGACGGCCATGGGACCCGGATCGCCATCGGCCGCCCCCTGCCGGCCGACGACCACGAGATCGGCCTCGCGCGCCTGCTCGGCGAGGAAGGCGAGGGGGTCGGTCAGCGCCGCGCGCCACGCCCTCCGGTTCGCCTCGCCCGCCTCCCGCTCGAACAGGGTCCGCGCCCGCTCGAGCGCCTCGCGCGTCCGCTGCTCCTCGTCCTCGTAGATCCGCTCGACCGCCAGCATGTCGCCCACCGGCATGGGACCGGGGACGCGGCACGCGCCGACGCCGATCAGCCTCGCCCGGAAGCGCGCCGCGAGCCCTGCGGCGAGCTGAACGCGGTCCGCGGCGGCGGCGGCGAGATCGACGGAAACCATGATGGTGGCGATCGTCATCGTTCGGCCCCTCCCACGCCCGGGCGCGCCGGCCCGGACGGCATCCTCGCCCGCTCCGGCGGGCCGGACCTTGATCCCTCTCAAGCGACGGCAAGGCGCGGAAAGGCCGCCCCGACGTCGCCGCCTTCTTTAAGCGACCTTCCTGGCCCCACCGCCGTCAGGCGAGCGTTAGGCGGTCCTCGACCGCGGACACGCCGGGAACCGACCATGCCGCCCGCTCGGCCAGTTCGCGCTCGCGCCAGACATCGACGCAGCCGTCGAGGATCACCTTGCCGCCCTCCACGCTCACCCGGATCGTGTCGGGGGCTTTCGCGCTCCGCTTCAGCGCTGCGCGGATGCGGGCCCGGACCTCGTCGGCCCGGGCCGCGGGCTTCACGGCGATGAGGTTGACGATGTCGGTGACGCCGGCGAGGCGGCGCAGGGCGCGGTCGACCGCCGCCTTCTGGTGGTAGCGGGGTACGCTGCCCTCCAGGGTGACGCAGCCCCGCTCGACCTTGAGCGCGATGGATCGCTCCGGGATCTCCACATCCCATTCCAGCACCCGGGCGCAGCGGTCGGCCAGCGCCTCGTCGCCGATCCGCGGGTTGTCCGGATAGCGGACCTCGATCTGCTCGACCACGGCGCGCACCCCGCGCACCCGCAGCGCGGCCCGCTCGGCGATGCCCTTCTCGGCATAGTTCCGCACATGCCCGGTGAGCGTCACGACGCCGTTCTCGACCGCGACGCCGATCTGCGCCGCATCGATCATGGGCGCGAGTTCGAGCTCGTCGAGCACGTGCCGGCGCACGGTGATGTCGTCCATCTCCCGCCTCCTCGCTCCGAAGGGCTTCAGCCGCTCACAGGACCACCAGGAACAGCGCCGTCGTCACCACGGCGGCCACGATGGCCAGGGCGAGGGCCTGCAGGCTTGGCAGCGTCTCGTAGCGGGCGATGTCGGTGACGACGTCCGCGGCGGCCTGCGCGCCGGCGCCCGCCTCGTGGCGCGGCACCGGCCCGGCCGGCACCCGCGCATAGCGCACCGTCTCGATATAGGTGGATTGAAGCACAACGCTCATCGCTCGCTCCCTTAGTTCGTCCAATGGGTGCCATCCTGCGCCGCCGGCCGGCCCGTGCCTTGATCCAGCGCAAGGCGTCCGCGGCCGGCCCGCCGCAGCCTCGCCCCGCGGGAGGCCGCCGGTTCCAGGGGGCCGGACCTCGACCCGGCTCCTCGCCCCGGTTCTTCGCTTCGGCTCCTCGCCCCGGTTCCTTGCGCTGGATCAACGCGGCCGCGGGTCGGTGCGGCACTCTCCGGGCCGTGTCCGTCACCGGAGAAGACGATGCCGAAGCCGCCGACCGCCGCCCCCACGGGCCTTCGTGACATTCTCGTCGGCCTCACCGAGGAGGGCCGGGGCGACGAGACCGCGAGCGCGCTCAGCGTCGGCCTGTCGCTCGCCGGCCTGACCGGCGCCCATCTCACCATCCAATCCGCCGCCCGCCACCTGACCTTGGTCGCCGGAGCGGGCTGGGGCTTCGTCAACGACCTCGTCGTGGAGGAGAACCGCCGCCTGAGCGCCCGCGCCCGGGCCGTCGCCGAGCGCGCCGTGACGGAGGCGGCGCTCGAAGGCATCAGCTGTTCGATCGAGGTGCCCGCGCTCGCCTATCCGGAGCTGGTCGGGCGGCTCACCGCCCGCGCCCGGCTCGCCGACCTGACCGTCCTCGACGCCGAGGCGCGGGAACTCGACCTCGACCGCGACCTGATCGACGGCGTCCTCTTCGGGAGCGGGCGCCCGCTCCTCGTGGTGCCGCCGGGCTGCGATGCGTTCTCGGCCCGGCGGATCCTCGTCGCCTGGGACGGCAGCGCCCAGGCGGCGCGGGCCGCCAACGACGCGCTGCCCTTCCTTCGGGCGGCCGAGGCGGTGGAGATCGTGTCCGTGGTCGGCGAGAAGGATCTCTCGACCGCGGTGGCGGGCGCCGAGTTCGCGCCGCATCTGGCCCGCCACGGCGTGAACGTGTCGGTGAACAGCGTGCCGGTTCAGGGCGACGCCGCGCAGACGCTCGAACGCCAAGCCAGCCTGTTCGGCGCGGAGATGCTCGTGATGGGCGCCTACCGGCATTCGCGCCTGAAGGAATGGCTCCTCGGCGGCGTGACGCACGCGCTGCTCACCCGCAGCCCGGTCCCGCTGCTCCTCGCCCACTGAGCGCCGGCCGAGTGCAGGGTCTGAGTCGGCGTCGGGAGGCCGGGGCGCCGGCTCACGCCTCCGCCACGGGGCGGAGGCGGCCGCGGTGCAGCGTGATCCGCCGGCTGGCCGTGCGGCGGAGCGCGCCGTCCTCTTCGAGCTGCGAGAAGGTGCGCGAGACGGTCTCGATGGTCAGACCGAGATAGTCGGCGATGTCGCGCCGCGTCATCGGCAGGGCGAAGGTCCCGGTGCCGCCGAAGCGCCGGTCGACCTCGATGAGGAAGGCGGCGAGGCGGCCCTGGGCCGAGCGGCGCCCGAGCAGGAGCGCGAGATCCTGGGCGTCGCGCAGGCTCGCCGTGGCCATGCTCCAGAGCTGGCAGGCGACCTCGGCGCTGCGGGTGGCGGCGCGCTCGATCGGCCGCCGGGGGAAGATCAGCACCCGGGTGTCAGAGAGCGCCTCGGCCGTATGCCAGTGGGTCTCGCCTTGCTCGAAGCCGAACAGGTCGCCGGCCAGGTGGAAGCCGGTGATCTGGCGCCGTCCGTCGTTGAGCATCTTGTGGGAGCGCACCGCTCCCTCGACGACCCGGTAGACGAAGCCGGCCTCCTCCCCCTCGCCGTAGACCTCCTCCTCGCGGGCATAGGCGTAGGGCGTGCCGATGAGGTCGGGGCAATCGGCGAAGAGGCCGCTTCCGTGGATGCTCCGCAGGGATGTGCGCGGATCCGCGGCGGCCGGCGAGAATCTCCGTGTCGGCTTGATGCCCATCGCTGCGCTCCTCATCCGTCTCGATGGGGCGAGAGTGGGCGCGCCGCGGCGGCGGCGATATTCCGGTCACTCTCTTAAGTGGGCCTGCTTAAGGAGGACTACGTAGGGATGCAGAGCGGCTTCGCCTCGACTCCATCCGCAGGAGCACTTGCGCGTCACTTGCGGACCTCTTGCCGCTCCCTTGCCGACCTCTGTTGCGAGTCCTTCGCCGGGCCCGTTGCAGGCCGGTTTCCGGTGCGTTGCGCGAGATCAACGCCGTGCGGCGCGCCGCCTGTCAGCCTTTCGATCAGCCGGAGCAGGGAAGGCGCACGCCGTGCCCCCCCGCCGTTGCGCCCTGGGCCGATCCGCGCAAGCCGCCGCGCCCGCAAAGTCCCGCGGCGGGCTCCTCCTCGTCCCGCCACGGCTGCCGGCGGCCGCCCGGCCCGGTCGTCACCAGTTCCAGAACCCCCTCGAAGACGAGGGGCTTCTCGACCACGGGAAGCCCGGCGGCCCGCGCCCGCAGCCGGATGCCCGGATCGGGGTGACCGGTGATCAGGACGACGGGAACGCGGGCATCGAGATCCCGCAGGCGGCCGAACACTTCGAGGCCGTCCATGCCCGGCATGACCTGATCGAGCAGCACGAAGGCCGGGCTCGGGCCGGGAAAGGCCGCCAGCAGGTCCGCCCCGCTGGCGAAGGACGAGACGCGGTGCCCCGCGCTCTCGAACAGGAAGCAGGTCGAGTGCAGGACGGCCGAGTCGTCGTCCACGACGTAGACGAGGCTCGGAGCGGGCAACCCTGCGGAGGATGACATGGGACGGTCGCCGGGTGGAATCGCGGATCGGACGAGGCGGAATCCCATCATGGGCCTGCTCCCGGCGCCTGCCTTGATCGTCCTCAAGCGAGCCCGGCCAGCACGGCCCAGCGCACCAGTTCCTGAAGCGTCCCCGCCCGCGTCTTGGCCATGACCTTGGCCCGATAGATCTCGACGGTGCGCGGAGAGATGCCGAGCCGGCGCCCGATCTCCTTGCTGGTCCCCCCGGCCACCAGATGGTCCAGAACCTGACGCTCGCGCTCGCTCAGGGTCGCCAGCCGCCGCACGAAGTCCTGCAGGGAGGGGTGCAGGGTCGGATGCAGCGCCGGATCCAGGCTCGGATCCATCCCGTTCTGTCCGCCCCGCTCCAGGGCGCCGTACAGCGCCTGGAGGAGCGCTTCGCCGTCGAACGGCTTCTCGATGAAGTCGCAGGCTCCGAGCTTCATCGCCTCCACCGCGAGCGGCACGTCCCCGTGCCCGGTCATCATCACGACGGGATGCGTGTGACCGGCCGAGCGAAGGCAGCGGAACAGCGCCAGCCCGTCGAGGCCGGGCATGCGGATATCGGTGAGGACGCAGCCCCGGACCGGCCGCGCCAGCCGCTCCAGCAGGATCGTCCCCGCCGCGTAGAGCCGCACGTCGAAGCCGGCGGTGTCGAGGAGGAAGGCGACGGAGTCCCGCATGGCGGGATCGTCGTCCACCACGTGCACGAGCGCGGGCGCCATCGGCTACAGCCCTCCCTCGGGTGCCGTCGGTAGGGTCAGGCGGAAGGTCGCCCCGCCGGCGGCGTTGCGCTCGACCCAGAGGCGACCGCCATGCGCCTCGACGATGGTGCGGCAGATCGAGAGCCCGACGCCCATGCCGCCGTCCTTCGTCGTCACGAAGGGCTGGAACAGCCGGTCCGCCACGGCCTCCGCGATGCCGGGGCCGGTATCCGACACGGCGATCTCGGTCCAGTCCGGCGCGACCCGCCGCGCCGCGACGGTCAGCTCGCGCCGCCGCCCCCCCTGCATCGCCTCGAGGGCGTTGCGCATCAGGTTGACCAGCACCTGCTGGATCTGCACCCGGTCGGCGAGAACCGATCCGATCCCTCGGTCCGGCACGACGCGCGCCGTGACGCCCTGCTCGCCGGCACCGGCCAGGGTGAGGGCGCCGGCCTCCTCGATCATCTCGGCGACGGGCTCGGCCCGCTTCTCCGTCTCGCCGCGATCGACGAACTCGCGCAGGCGAGAGATGATCTGCCGGGCCCGCAGCGCCTGCTCGGACGCCTTGTCGAGAACCTCCCGCGCCCGGGCGATGGTGTCCGGGCCGGGCTGGGTCAGGAGGCGGCGGCAGCCATTGGTGTAGTTGCTGATGGCGCCGAGCGGCTGGTTCAGTTCGTGGGCCAGCGTCGTCGCCATCTCGCCCATGGCGCTGAGGCGGGAGACATGCCCCAGCTCGGATTGCAGTTCCTGAAGCCGGGCCTCGGTCCGCTGCTGTTCGGTGAGGTCGTTGATGAAGCCGGTGAAGAAGACCTGATCGCCCGAGCTCATCTCGCCGACGGCGAGTTCCATCGGGAAGGTCGAGCCGTCGCGCCTGCGCCCCGTCACGGTCCGCGTGGTGCCGATGATCCGGCGCAGGCGCGTGCGCTGGTAGCGCGCAAGGTCGGCGTCGTGCCCCGTCTGCACCGGCTCCGGCATGAGGATGCGGACGTTCTGCCCGACCGCCTCGCCGGCCGCGTAGCCGAACAGGCGCTCGGCCGCCGGGTTGAACGAGTGGATCAGCCCCGCCTCGTCGATGACCACCATGGCCTCCGGCACGGTGTCGAGGATCGAGCGGAGATGGGCCTCGCGGGTGCGCAGCTCCGCCTCCACCTGCTTCTGTTCCTCGATGCTGAACACGACCCCACGGTGCCGGCGCGGCCGGCCCTCGGCGTCGAGATGCACTCTCCCGCGGGAGCGCAGCCACTGCCTCCGCCCGTCCGGTTGCAGGACGCGGTAATCGACCTCGTAGCTGCCGCCGCTTCGCAGAACGCCCTCAATGGCCTCGGCGCGGACCTGGCGGTCGTCGGGATGCACGAGCTCCTGCGTCGCGGCAAAGCTCGTCAGCCGCTCGGACGGCGTACCGAAGAGGCGGGCGCAGGCCTGCGTGGCGCTGACGTGGCCCGTGGGAATATCCAGGGACCAGATGCAGACGCCGACCTCATGCAGGGTCTGCCGAAAGTCCTCCACGGTCAGCCCCTCGTCGCGGCTCCGCTCCGGACCGGCCGCGGCCTCGGGGAGCGTCATCACGTCCACCTCGGAAGTCTCTGCGGGGATCTCGAATCTCATTGCCACACGACACAACCAGGAATCATGTCATTTGTTACGATATAATTCGGTTTCTTCTAAGTTTTCATGGGGAAATCAAGCCGTGTTGTACCTATGTTATGCAAATTTATCCTGCTAACACAACCATCATTTGCAACGAATTCGCTTCATAGGCTGAGTCCGGGCCGACTTTCACAACTTCCGCTCTCTGGTCGCGCTATCGACTAGGCTGGCGACCACGCTGCCGGCCCTGCGCGGCTCGGCGATCCGGGGGCGGCCCTTTGCGCTGGATCAAGGCCGGGCGGCGCCGGCCGTTCCAACGGTGGGGTAGTCCAGAGGGGAGCCCGCCATGTCCAGCCCTGTCTCGTCCAGCCATGCCTCGCCCACCCGTGTCTCGTCCAACCATGTCTCGTCTCAACGGCCGCCCTCCGCGCTCACCGGCCTGCGCGACGTCCTCGTCGGCATCGCCGTGGAGAACGAGACCGAGACGGCCTCGTCGGCCATCGGCTACGGCCTGTCGCTGGCCCTGTCCGCGGGCGCCCATCTGACGCTTCAATCGGCCTCCTGGCGCCTCTCGGGCGACGACCGCTGGATCAGCGGCTTCGACGACGGCAGCGTGGCGGAGATCGACCACCGCCTCGACCGGCTGGCCCGCGCCATCGCGGCGCGCGCCGCGGGGGACGCGCTCCTGGCGGGCGTGGTCTGCACCACGGAGACGCCGAGCCTGCCCTATCCGGCCGTCATCCACCGGCTGGCCGCGCAGGCGCGCCTGCACGACCTGACGATTCTGGATGCCGAGGCCTGGACCTACGACCTCGACCGGGAATCGATCGAGACGACCCTGTTCCGGAGCGGCCGCCCGGTCATCGCCGTACCGCCGGGGCATGCCGCCTTCGCCGGCCGCCGGATCATCGTCGCCTGGGACGGCAGTGCCCAGGCGGCGCGAGCCGCCAACGACGCGCTGCCGTTCCTGCGCGCCGCCGAGGCGGTGGAGATCGTCTCGGTCGGCGATGCGGCGGAGATCCGCGATTCGGTGCCCGGTGCCGAGTTCGCGCCGCACCTCGCCCGCCACGGGGTGAACGTCACCGTCAACGACCTGCCCGTCTCCGGCTCGATCGGGGACACCCTGCGGAGCCAGGCCGGCCTGTTCCGGGCCGACATGATCGTGATGGGCGCCTACCGCCATTCCCGCACGCGCCAGTTCTTCTTCGGCGGCGTGACGCGCGGGCTGCTGCGGAACTGCCCCGTCCCCCTGTTCCTGTCCCGCTGAAGGAAGCGGCCTCCGCGCGCGGGCCGACCAAGCATTCGCTAACGTTTCCGCCCGATATGACGGCCGGGCGGACGAAAGCGGCACCCCGCTTCACCTTCCGGCAACCCAGGGCGGGGTTACTGGCCCGGTCCATCCTGAGGCCGCCGTCAGAGCGCCCGGCTGGGCATGGGGGACCGAACAGTCCTGGGACACCGTGTGATGCTGGCTCTCGTCCTCGACGACGCCGAAATGAACAACCTGGTGATGGTGGCCTCCCTGCGGCCGCTCGCCGGATGCCGGCCGCACGATTTCACCGTGCCGGCCGACGCGCTCGCCTTCGCGCAGGCGCGGGCCTCCGAGATCGGCATCGTCATCACCGACTACGATATGCCGGGCATGGACGGCATCGCCTTCATCCGGGCGGTCCGGCGCATCCCCGGCCTCGCGAACGTGCCCGCGATCATGGTGACGAGTCACGACCAGCGCAGCTTGCGCCGCGAGGCCCTGGAGGCCGGCGCCACCGACTTCCTCACCAAGCCCGCCGACGCGGTCGAAATCCGGGCCCGCGTGACGAACCTGCTCGCCCTCTCCGAGGCCCACCGGCTCCAGCGCGACCATGCCGCGCAGCTCGCCCGGGAAGTCGCGACGGCGGTGGCCCTGGTCGAGGAGCGCGAGCGCGAGATCGTCTCGACCCTGATGCGGGCCGCCGAGCACCGGGATTCCGACACCGGCGACCACATCGCCCGTGTCTCCGCCTATGTCGGGCTGATCGCCGAAGCGATGAGGATGACGCCCGCCGAGACCCGGCAGATGAGTCTGGCCGCGACCATGCACGATGTCGGCAAGATCGCCGTGCCGGACGCCATCCTGCTCAAGCCGGGCGCCCTGACCCCCGAGGAGCGCCGCGAGATGGAGCAGCACGCCGAGCGGGGCCGGCGCATCCTCAGCGGCAGCGCCTCGCCCGTCATGCGCCTCGCCGCCGAGATCGCGGGAAGCCACCACGAGCGCTGGGACGGCACCGGCTACCCGCAGGGCTTGACCGGCGAGGCGATCCCGCTCTCCGGCCGGATGGTCGCGGTAGCCGACGTCTTCGACGCGCTCACCACCGAGCGTCCCTACAAGCAGGCGTGGTCGCCGGAGCGCGCCCGCGCCTACCTGCAGGAGAATGCCGGATCGCACTTCGATCCGGAGGTGGTCGCGGCGTTCCTGAGCCGCTGGGAGCAGGTCCAGACCTTCCTCGCCCTCGGCCGCGACGGCGCGCCCATGCCGGACGCCGCCTGATCCCAGCCGACGCTCAGACCGATCGATCACCCCCGCGCATGCGGGGCAGCGGGCGTCCGGTCTGAACCGGCGCCCGCCGGATCGACGAGCCAAGCGCCTCAGCCGACCGCGCGCCGGCCACCGGTCGTTGCCTCGCCGCCTTGCGCGTCCTCATCGGGCATCCCCAGGCGGAGACGGAGCGCGTCCAGCGTGCGGACGAGCAGGGGGCTCAGGCCGGACACCGCGTCGGCGAGGGAGGCCAGGCCACCGGCCGGATGGCCGTCGCGCGCCGCCCGCTCGATCGCGCCCACCCGGTCCTTGAGCTGCACCGCCCCGATATTGGCGCTCATCGACTTGAGGCTGTGGGCGGCGCGGGACAGGGCCAGGGCATCGCCGCTGGCGAGGGCGGCGTCCAGCTCCGTGAGGGCCTGCGGCGCCTGGGCGACGTAGAGCCGGAGGATGCGCGCCAGGAAGTCCCGGTCGCCGAGTTCCTCGAGATTGGCGAGCGTCGGCTCGTCGAGCAGGGCGTCTTCCGAAGCCTGCGCCGCCGGCCTCTGCGACGGCACGGTCTGCGTGGCGTAGCCGCCGGCTGCCGGCAGATGCTGCGCCAGCACGGCCCCGAGCTGGGCCAGGGTGAACGGCTTGGCGAGCATGCCGTCCATGCCGGCCGGCCGCCAGGAATCGGCCCCCTCGCCGACGACGTGGGCGGTGAGGGCGACGATCGGCACGCGCCCGGCGCCGTCGCGCGCCTCGCGGGCGCGGATGGCGGCGGTTGCACTGAACCCGTCCAGCACGGGCATGCTGCCATCCATCAGGACGAGGTCGAAGCGGGCCGCGGCGGCGGCCTCAACGGCGGCTTGGCCGTCCTCGACACAGACGATGTCGCGCACGCCGAAGCGGCCGAGCGCCTCGGACGCCACTTCGCGGTTGACGGCGCTGTCGTCGGCCAGGAGCACCCGCGCCCCGGCGAAGGAGGGCAGGGACGCGACCGTGCCGTCCCCCGCGCCGGAGGTTTCGGCCTGGACTTCGACGGAGAGCGGCACGCCCTCGGCCAGGGCCGCGAGGAGCGGGCGCCACTCGGCCTGCGTGAGAGGCCGGCGCAGGACGGCGTCGGCGAGGCCGGCGCGCAGCAGCCCGGTTCCCGAGGCGTCGCCGAGCGGCACCAGGGCGACGACGCGGCCCGCGCCCTCCGGACGGCGGCCGCTCGCCGACAGGGCGGCGGCGTCGATGAACCAGTGTCCGTCCCCGGCTTCCACGGGACGGAAGCCCGCGGCCTCGAGATCGGCGGCAAGCGCGATCCGCGTCGCCCCGCCGACCGCGTCGAAGCGGATCGCGGCGGAGACCGCGGGCGCGCGGCGGACCGGCGGCGCGGCGGGATCCGCGCCGTCCGCGGGGATGCGCGCCCAGAAGGTCGACCCCTCGCCGAGGCGGCTCTCGACGCCGACGCGCCCGCCCATCGCCGCGATCAGACGCTCGGCGATCGACAGCCCGAGCCCGGTGCCGCCGAACCGGCGGGCGATCGACTGGTCGGCCTGGGTGAAGGCGGTGAAGATCCCGGCGAGCCGGTCCTCCGGAATGCCGATGCCGGTATCGGAGACGGCGATGCACAGGACCGGCCCGGAGGCCGAGGCCTCCATCGTCATCCGCACCAGGACATGGCCGGCGGCGGTGAATTTCAGGGCGTTCGAGACGAAATTGCCGAGCACCTGACCGAGCCGCACCGGATCGCCGAGGAGGAAGCGGGGCACGTCCCCATCGATCTGCGCCGCGAGGTCGAGCCCCGCTGATGCCGCGCGCTCGGCGAACAGGGTGACGACGGTGTCGGCGACGTCGCGGGGGCTCAGCGGGATCCGCTCCACCTCAAGGCGGCCGGATTCCACCTTCGCGAAATCGAGGATGTCGTTGATGATGGCGAGCAGCGACTGGCCGGAGCGCGCGATGACCTGGGCGTAGCGCTGCTGGCGCGGCGGCAGCTCGGCCGAGGCGAGGAGTTCGGCCATCACCAGCATGCCGTTCATCGGCGTGCGGATCTCGTGGCTCATGGTCGCGAGGAAGACGGACTTGGCCGCATTGGCCTCGTCGGCGGACTGCTTGGCCTCGATCAGGTCGTGGGTCCGCAGCCGGATCTCCTCCTCCAGGCCGGCATTGTGGCGGGCGATCGCCCGGTCGCGCTCGTTCACGGCCTGCAGCAGGTCGTTGAAGCTCGCGGCCAGTGCCCCGACCTCGCGGCTGCCGGCCGCCTCGGCGCGCTTCGTGTAGTCGTGGCCGAGGCGCACCCCGTCCATGGTCCGGGCCAGGGCGGCCAGCGGCCGGGTGACGCCGCGCTGCAGCCCCATCGACACGGCGAGCCCGAGCGCCAGGGCGAGCATCCCGGCCAGCGCCGCCGTCAGGCCGACCTCCGCGATGCGCCCGGCCAGGTCGCGGTTGTCCGAGACCAGGACGACGCGGCCGATGGGGCGGGCATTCTCCAGGATCGGGACCGAGACGCGCAGCGTCCGCGTCGTCATGAGCGCCAGCGGCGAGACGGAGCCCTGATCGAGATCGATGTCGTTGGCGAGGCGCAGCCCGATGCCCTGCTCGGCAAGGATCTGCCCGTCGCCCCGCTCGACCGCGGCGTAGACCAGGGCCTGCCCGTGGGCGATCGCCCGCAGGCTGCTCTGCGCGGCGCTCTCGTCCCCCTGCGCCGTGGCCTGCGCGGCGCTCGCGGCCAGGATCTGCGCGGTCATGCGCAGGAGTTCGCGCTTGGCCGCGGCGTAGCGCTCGACCTCGCGCCACGTCGAGAGGCCGGTGAGAAGGAGCAGGGCAAGCGCCACGGCGCCCGCCACCGCCAGGGCCAGCCGCCCGGACAGGGAGCGGATCGGGTTCGGGAAGGGGACGCGCACGGGATCTGTCTCGCGGTCGGGCGGATCGGTGCTCCGGCACGGATCGCGATGGTTACTGGCTGATGACGAGCCGCCCCGAGATCGGGCCGACTCCCTGCGGAAGCGGAACGCTCGAGCGGTTGTAATCCGCGTTGAGGAAGAGGTTGGGCCCCTCGTAGAGGTTGATCTGCTGGGCCACGACGACGGTGTAGGCGGACAGGTCCGCCACGGGCCGGCTCGAATCGATCACGAGGCGGCCGGCCGGCAGGTAGATGGTGCCGAGCATCGTCCGGGCGTTGTCGCTGATGATGCGGTAGATCCGCATCGGCTTGCTGACGTTGAGCGGGGGCGGCGTCGGCTTGATCACGTCGCCGAGCAGGGTATCGACGGCCAGCACCGGATCGATCGGCAGGGTGACGGAAGGGTCTTCGGCCATCAGCAGCCCCGCCATCACGCCGGTCGTCGGCGCCGACAGGTCGATGGTCGTCCGCTTGTCGAAGAGAAGCCCGCTGTTGTTGCCGCTGAAGTAGAAGCCGACGTCCCGCCCGATCATCGTCGCCCTCTTGTCGACGATCAGCGGGCCGTCCTTCATCACGTAGATGCCCGGCCGCAGGGTGACGACGGCATCCTTGGTGACGTGCAGTCCGCCGCAATAGGTGCCGGGATCGAGGGTGACGGACGCCGCGACGACGTTCGTGCCCTTGCTCTTGCCCGTCAGGACGTCGGCGAGGCGGAGGATCTCGGGAAGGATCAGGCAGTTCCCGGACGCCGGGGCCGGCCGGTTCCGGAGCGGATCCTGGATGACCGGGCAGCCGGTCTGCGGTTGGGGCGTGAAGTTCGCGCGATCGTCCTTAAAGCCGCCCGCGGAGCAGATCGTCTGCGCCCGGGCCAGCGCGCCGTCGCGGCCGACCATTCCCGAGATGCTGCTGGAATTCGAGTAGAGGGCGCAGTCGTAGGCGGTGACCTGGGCGTTGCGTTCCATGTTGAACGCCCCGGCGGCGGCGGGATCGAGCGCCAGCATGCACAGGCGCATCCGGCCGACGACGCTCGCCTTCGCCCGCGCCGAGATCGGCATCGACGCCATGCCGACGAAGGCGCCGAAGGTGAGCTTGATGACCTGCTCGGCGCGTGCCTCGACGCTCGTCTTGTCGGGGGCGACGGTGACCTGGACAGTGACCGGCACGTCGGCGGGGGCCTTCGCTTCGGTCTGGATCGTCTGGGTCGTCAGCCCGACGATGGAATCGGTGCTCGACACCACCAGCTTGAGGGCGTTGCCGCCGGCCATCACGCCGGCATCGACCGCGCTCTGGAGCTGCGTGCGGGCGGAGAGGACCCGCGCGTACTCGATCCCACCGCCGACCAGACCGATCAGGGTGGAGGCCGCCAATCCGAAGATCACCGCCACCGCGCCGTCGCTCTCGTGGCGCAGGCGCGCCCAGGCCCGGTTCCACCCGATCCCGCGCTGACGTGCTCCCTTCGCCCCACCCGCCACCATCGTGACTTTTGCCCTGTTGCCGGCCGTCTCCCGTCCTCCTGCGTAATTCTCCCGAGTTAATAGGACATAGCGACAGAAGTCGGCTCAGCGCGCGTACAATTTACGCAGGATTCACGCTGACAGGGGCCTCCTGCAACCTATAGGAAAGATGGAAGCCGTTTTCGACCTGATAGCACCGGCCCGAACACTCGCAAGACTTGTCCCGACGCGCTTGCATGCGGCGAACTGGTCCGCACGTCATCGAACTATGCACGGAAATCTGCTCGGGGGTCGGGCGAACGGCCGGTTCGGGCGACGCCGCGCGGATCAGGGCGGACAGGGCTTTCCGCCCGGCAGCACCACCTCGACCTGCCCGTTCGTCGCGGTGCCCTCGCGGACCGGCCACGCGGCCCTGCTGGTGAAGATGAGATTGTTGAGAAACGGGAAGAAGGAGAACAGCGGCCGGTAGGACAGCCGCGTCTCGGCCATCACGAAGCGGTCTCCCTTCGAGGCCGTCCCCGCCGGCGGCGGCCCGATATCGGACCCGACGGCGCGGGCCTCGGCGGCCTGCTGGACGCTGGAGCAGACCCGGGCCACGACGTCGTTGCCGACGCGGTACACGCCCCCCGCGGTCAGGACGACACCGAGGCCGGACAGGCTGTAGGGCGCGGCCACGACCTGGGCCGCCGCGACCACGTCGCTGAGATCGCCGTAATCGTTCTTGGAGGCGAGGTCGGCCATCGCGATCGTGGCCTGGGTGAGGCGGCTGTTCGTGGCGATCGCCCGGGGGATCTCGATCGCGGCGACGAGCAGGAGCACGAGGACCGGCGCGACGAAGGCGAACTCGATGGCGCTCACGCCCCCCTCACAGCGAGAGAGGCGGTCGAGGGCTCGCCTGAGCGGCCGGGGCAGCCCGACGGCCCGCCGCAGGGCCCGGAGGCGTTCCCGCGGCGTCATGCGCACGGCATGTCCGCATACCCTTCCGTGCGGAAGACGGCCGTCGCCGTGAGGAGCTGCTGGCCGCCGGGCATGCGCTGGCCGGTGAAATCGAGGAAGCGGAAGGGCCGCATCACGGGCACGGCGACCCGCAGGACGTGGACGCTGCCGCCGGACGGACAGCTCAGCTGCGTGCCGAAGCCGGCCGCCCAGTCGCCGCGGCTGGCATCGTAGGCCGGGGCGATCTGCTTGACGGCGAAGGTGGCGGTGCGCACGAGGTCGAACCGCAACGCGTCGCAGCGATAGAGCCGGACACCGCTGCCGCAGAGCAGGCCGCGCAGATATCCCGACAGGTCGGCGCCGTTCGCCTCCTGCTGGAACGCACCGGTGCGCACGAGGCGCGCCGTCCGCTCGACCGCGAGGTCGAGCTGGTGCTGGGTGAGAACGAGGAACGACGCCTCGATGATCACCAGCATCAGGACCGCGAGCGGCAAGAGGACGAGGGAGAGTTCGACCGCCGCGATGCCGCTGACGTCGCGGACGAACCGCAGGTTCAGGCTCTCGGGAACCGCGCGATGTCGAAGATGCCGGATCAGCCGAGAGACGTTCAAGGGGTTCGACTTCGTTGATACCGCCTCTGCACGGCCTCGACACCGCCAGGACTTATTTCGACGCGATCCGCGACTGTTTGCCGACGCTAGACGCGTCGCCTTTCCACTCCGTGAATCGGGCCGGGAAGATTGCGCATGAACAAAGGACGGACGCGCCCGGCGCATCCGCGGGCGCTTCGGGCGACCGCCCTCCGGAGGGCATCGCCTTCGCAAGACAAGCGACGGCTGGTTCCGCCGCGGGGCAGCCGCAGAGGGCTCCCGTTGCGGTCGTCGGTGCGGTCGTCGATCTTGCGGCGGCGCAGAGGATCCGGCGCGCTCCGCGGCTATGGCACCTCACTCAGGTACCGACGCCAGCCGCCGAACGCGGTGATGTCGCGGGCCCCGGCGAGGCCCGCCGCCTCCACCAGAAACCCCTTCGGGCTCGTGCCGTCGGCGAGCGCCAGCGTCCCGATCGCCAGCGGCGACGGCACGCCGGCCACGAAGCTGCCGAAACCCGCCGGCGGCAGGGCCCAGACCTCGGTAGCGATGGCGCCGCCGGCGCCGGGGTCGACCCGGATCAGGCCGGGCCGCGCCGGGGGGCCGCCGGGGAGGGCGTGCAGGCGGTAGTCCGGCCGCGTCGCGACGGCGCGCAGGAAGCGGGCGCCGCGCCCCGTCAGCTCGCCGTTCAGCGGCAGGCCGGAGAGATGCGCCCCGACGACGGCGATCTCGATCTCGCCGGCCCCGGCGCGGTCCGCGCGCGGCGTCGCCTCCGCCGGAACGGCCACGCCGCTCGCCCCGAGAGTGGCGCCGGCCGCCGCGTGGAGGCGGGCGCCGAGTTCGGCGATGAGCCCGTCCGCCCCGCGCGGGGCGATCAGCGTCACGCCCGAGGGGAAGCCGTCGGCGCGGGGGCGCCCCGGCACCGCCAGCGCGCAGAGGTCGAGCAGGTTCACGAAGTTGGTGTAGGTGCCGAGTTCGCTGTTGGGGCCGATCGGGTCGGCGTCGAGCTCCGCCACCCGGCGCGGGCGCGGATAGGTCGGGACCACCAGCACGTCGATCCCCTGCCAGACCGCTTCCGTCGCGCGGCGCAGCTCGGCCAGTCGGTAGAGGCCGGCGAAGGCATCCGCCGCCGAGTGGGCGTTCGCCGCGCCGATGATCGCCCGCGTGGTCGGGTGGAGGGAATCGGGCCTTGCCTCGATGAAGCCGCGGATCGCCTGATAGCGCTCGGCCACCCAGGGGCCGGCATAGAGGAGCTGCGCCACGGCGAAGAAGGGCGCGAGATCGATCGCCGTCGCCTCACCGCCGAGCACCGCCCGGAGATCGGCCAGCGACGCGTCGAAGGCACTCTCCGATTGGGGATCCCCGCCGAAAATCCGGCCGGCCGCGTCCGGCACGCCGACCCGCAGGCCCGGCGGCAGGGCGCCGGGACGGGGCGGCAGCGGCAGGGACCGCGAATACGGGTCCTCCGCATCGTAGCCGGCCATGACCCGATAGACCGCATCGGCCTCCGCTACGGTGCCGGCGAAGACGGAGAGAGTGTCGAGGGTGCGGCAGGCGGGGACCACACCGCGGCTCGAGACGCTGCCGAGGGAGGGTTTCAATCCCACGATGTTGTTGAGGCCGGCCGGAACCCGGCCCGAGCCCGCCGTGTCGGTGCCGAGGCTGAAGCCGACGAGGCCGCGTGCCACCGCCACCGCCGAGCCGGAGGAGGAGCCGCCCGGCACGACGGCCGGATCGATGGCGTTGCGCGGGACGGGATAGGGCGTGCGCACCCCGACGAGCCCGGTGGCGAACTGATCGAGATTGGTCTTGCCGATGAGCAGGGCGCCGGCCGCGAGCAGGCGCTCCACCGCCGGAGCGCTCGCCTGCGGCGTGAAGGCGAAGTCCGGGCAGGCCGCGGTGGTGGGAAGCCCGGCGACGTCGACATTGTCCTTCACCGCGAAGGGCACGCCCCAGAGCGGCTTCGTCTCCGGGTCGAAGGACCCGAGGGCGCGGGCGGCCGCCCGCAGCTCCGCCTCGGGGACCAGCGCGAGGAAGATGCCGGGATCGTCGGCCGCCGCGATCCGGCGGTAGGTCTCGGCCACCACCGCCTCGGGCGAGAGGCCGGCGGCGTAGGCGGCATGGAGCGCGCTGACGCTCGGGAAGGCGGGGACCGTCATGTGCGTTCTCAGTCCGTGACAGGGCGGAGCGGCGAGCCGGCGGCACGGCGCCCAGAATTCGAAGGGGTTCTGTTCGAAGGGGTTTTGGGCCGGCTTTGGCCTATCGCGGCCTCTCGCCGGCCCGGATGCGGGCTTGAACGCGGGTTCGATCAGCGTCCGGCAGCCGCCCGGCCGCCCGGGCCTGGAGGCCCAGGGCGATCAGGCTGGCGACCGAGGCGAGGACGCGTTGGATCCGCTGCATCATGGGCCGTCTCCGGTGGGGCGGGGTGCGGGCCGACGGGCCTTGCAGATGGCCCTTGCAAGATCCGTCCCGGCCTCAGAGTTCGAGGATGGCGACGAGGTCGCCGCCGCGCAGGGTGCGGCCGGGCTGGGCTCGGATCTCGCGGACCCGGCCGCCGACGGGGGCGGTGACGGCCACTTCCATCTTCATCGATTCGAGGATCGCCACCGTCTGGCCGGCGGCCACGACCTCGCCCGCGCCGACGAGGACTTTCCAGACATTGCCCGGCACCGTCGTCGGCACGCCCTCGCAGCCCGGCGGGATCGCGGCGGCTTCCTCGGCCAGAGCCTCGTCGGCGACGAAGCTGTCGAGCCCCTCCGCCTTCCAGCGCTCGCGCTCGGCGGTGAAGGCCGCCTGCTGGCGGGCACGGGCCGCGTCGATCTCAGCGGCGTTGTCCGCGAGCCTCGCCCGGTGCGCGGCGTAGGAGAAGGTGCCCTCCTCGATCCGCACCGGATAGGCCCCGTGGGGGAAGGCGGCACGCGCCTCGGTGAGTTCGTCGTGCGAAACGGGGACGAAGCGGATGCGATCGAAGGGCCGTAGCAGCCACGGATGGCCGGGCACGAATTCGCGGGTCGTGCGCCACGTGTTCCAGATCTGGATCGTGCGCCCGAAGAGCTGGTAGCCGCCCGGCCCCTCCATGCCGTAGATGCACATATAGGCGCCGCCGATGCCGACCGCGTTCTCCGGCGTCCAAGTGCGGGCGGGGTTGTACTTGGTCGTCACGAGGCGGTGGCGCGGATCGACCGGGGTCGCCACCGGCGCGCCGAGATAGACGTCGCCCAATCCCATCACGAGGTATTCGGCGTCGAAGATGATGTCGCGCACCGCCGCCTCGTCGGGCAGGCCGTTGATGCGGCGGATGAACTCGATGTTCGAGGGGCACCAGGGTGCGTTGGGGCGCACCAGTTCCTGATACTTGCGCATCGCGAGCTCCGCCTGCGGGTCGTTCCACGACAGCGGCAGGTGGACGGTGCGGCTCGGGACGCTGACATCCTCGGCGGCCGGCAGACCGGCCTCGATCTCGCGCAAGAGCCCGAGGAGGCGGGGGCGCGGCAGCGACGCGCCGTCGTAATGGATCTGCAGCGAGCGGATGCCCGGCGTCAGATCGATCAGCCCCGGCAGGCGGGCGCTTCGCACCGCCTCGGCGAGCAGATGGACCCGCAGCCGCAACCCGATATCGAGAGCCATCGGGCCGTACTCGACGAGGAGGTTGTCGTCGCCCTGGCGGCGATAGGCGACGGGGACCGGCCCGGTCTCGTCGCGGGCGAGGATCGGGGAGCCAGCGGCCATCCCTGCGCCGCCGATCACGGCGGGGGCGGCCGGCGCGAGGGCCGCGTCCTCCGGGCGGGCCACGGGATGGAACCGCACGCGGTCGCCGGGCCGGAGCTGGCCCATCTTCCAGAGTTCATCGCGGGCGATCACCGCCGGGCAGACGAAGCCGCCGAGACTCGGGCCGTCCGGGCCGAGCAGGATCGGCATGTCGCCGGTGAAGTCGATGGCGCCGACGGCGTAGGCGTTGTCGTGCAGGTTGGAGGGATGCAAGCCCGCCTCGCCGCCGTCGGTGCGGGCCCAGCGCGGGGTCGGGCCGATCAGGCGCACGCCGGTGCGGGCCGAGTTGAAGTGCACCTCGTAGGACGCCGCGAACAGGTCGGCGATGTCGGCCTCCTGGAAGAAGTCGGGCGCGCCGTGCGGGCCGTAGACGACGCCGATCGCCCAGTCCTGGGTCAGCGGTGCGGGCTCGGGCGAGGCGGCCGCGACCTCGGGCGCGTCGCCGAGATGGAGCACGTCGCCGGCCTTCAGCACGCCCGTGGCGTGGCCGCCGAAGGCGCCGAGCGCGAAGGTCGCCCGCGAGCCGAGCACCACGGGCGCCGCGAAACCGCCGCGCAGGGCCAGATAGGCGCGCTGGCCCGGCCCCTCGATCGCGCCGACGGTCAGCGTCTGGCCCGCTGTCACCGAAAAGGCTTCCCCGTGCGGGCGCGCCTCGCCATCGAGGGTGAGCCGCATCGCGGCGCCGGCCAGCGCGATCCGAGCGTCCGCGTGGAAGCGCAGCGTCGGGCCGGAGACGGTGAGTTCGAGGGCGCAGGTGTCCGGCCCGTTGCCGACGAGCGCATTGGCGGTGCGGAAGGAACGCGCATCCATCGGCCCGCTCGGGGGCACGCCGACCTCCCACAGGCCGAGGCGGCCGGGCAGTTCCTGCAGGCTCGATTGCGGGCCGGGCAGCAGAACCTCGATGCTGCGCGGGTGGTATTCGAGGTCGCGCAAGGCCGTCGTCGCGACCCGGCCGCTGGCGAAGAGATCGGAGGCGGCGATGGTGCGCAGGTAGTCGAGATTCGTCTCGATCCCGGAGACGGCAGTGTCGCCGAGCGCCTCCCGGAGGGCCGCGATCGCCGCCGGCCGGTCGGCGCCGGTGACGATGATCTTGGCGAGCATCGGGTCGTAGAACGGCGTGACCTCGGTGCCCGCACTGATCCAGCCGTCGATGCGGGCGGACTCCGAAAAGCGCACCTCGGTGAGCAGGCCGGCGCTCGGGGCGAAGTTGGCGTGCGGGATCTCGGCGTAGAGCCGCGCCTCGATCGCCGCACCCCGCGGCACGAGCGGCCCAGCCGCGCCGATCGGGTCCTCGCCCGCGGCTTGCCGCACCATCCACTCGACGAGATCGATGCCGAACACGGCCTCCGTCACCGGATGCTCGACCTGAAGCCGCGTGTTCACTTCGAGGAACGAGAAGTCCTCGCGCTGCGGATCGTAGATGAACTCGACCGTGCCGGCCGACGCGTAGGCGACGCTCTCGCCCAGCGCCACCGCCGCCGCGTGGAGGCGGGCGCGCACCGGCTCGGAGAGGCCGGGGGCCGGCGTCTCCTCGATCACCTTCTGGTTCCGGCGCTGGAGCGAGCAGTCGCGCTCGCCGAGCGCCACGACGCGGCCCCGCCCGTCACCGAAGATCTGCACCTCGACATGGCGGGCCTGCGCCACGAAGCGTTCGAGATAGACGCGGGCATCGCCGAAGCTGGCGCGGGCCGTGCGCTCGACCGCGGCGAAGCGCTCGGCCAGTTCTTCCGCCGAATGGCAGAGCTGCATCCCGATGCCGCCGCCGCCCGCCGTGCTCTTGAGCATGACGGGATAGCCGATGGCCTCGGCCGCCCTCAGCGCGGTCTCGACATCGGGCAGCAGGTCGGTGCCGGGCAGAAGCGGCACGCCGCTGACTTTCGCGAGATCGCGGGCGGTGTGCTTGAGGCCGAAGGCGCGCAGATGCTCCGGACGCGGGCCGATGAAGCGGATGCCTTCCGCCGCCAGCCGCTCGGCAAAGCCGACATTCTCCGACAGGAAGCCGTAGCCGGGATGAACGGCCTGCGCCCCCGTCGCCCGGCAGGCGGCGATCACCGCCTCGACGTCGAGATAGCTCTGCGCGGCCGGCGCCGGCCCGAGGCGCACCGCCTCGTCGGCGGCGAGCACGCCCGGCGTGAAGCGGTCGGCATCCGAATAGACGGCGACCGAGGGTATTCCCATGCGCTTGAGCGTGCGCACGACGCGGGCGGCGATCTCACCGCGATTGGCGACCAGAACCTTCTCAAACATCGGCCGAACCCTCGCGCACCGTCACGCGGATCGGCGTGGGGTTGAAGCCGTTGCAGGGGTTGTTGATCTGCGGGCAGTTCGAGATCACGCAGATCACGTCCATCTCGGCCCGGAGCTCGACGTAATCGCCGGGCGACGACACGCCGTCGACGATGGCGAGCCCGCCATCCTGCTCGATCGGCACGTTCATGAAGAAGTTGATGTTCGGCACGATGTCGCGCTTCGACAGGCCGTACTTCGCCACTTCCAGCGCGAAGTTCTCGCGGCAGGCGTGGAGATACTTGGTGGCGTGGCCGAAGCGGACGGTGTTGCTCTCGCAGGAGCAGGCTCCGGCCGAGGTGTCGTGGCGCCCGCAGGAATCGGCGGTGACGGTGAGCATCACCCGGCCCTCGTTCGACATCACCCGCGTGCCGGTGGTGACGTAGGCCGCGCCCTGCGCGCGCACGGTGTCCTGCGAGGAATAGCGCTCGCCCAGGTCGTCGGCCCGGTAGAACAGGGTGTCGACGGCTTGGCAGCCCTCCAAATCCTCGATGCGGATGATCTGGCCGGCCCGCACGAGGGTGGAGAACGGCGCCTGGGCGGGCACGACCTGATCCAGAACGACATGATCGAAGAGCGTGGTCACGGTGTCGGTCATCGGTCTTGCCTCCCCTCAGAAGCCGGCGGCGGCGTTGTTCTCGAAGCCGCGCACGGCCTCGATCGTGGCGGTGCGGCAGAGGTCGTCCGCCGCCGGGGCAGGCGCCCGGAAGCGGGTGACCGCGACCGGGTTCGGCGCGTAGTCGGGCGTCGGATCAAGGGGGTGGGGGCAGTTCGAGAGGGCGACGATCAGGTCCATCTCGGCGCGCAGGTCCACGAAGTCGCCCAGGGCGCGGCCGGATGCGTTCCACCCGAGCCGGCCCTCCGGCCCGACGACGACGGGGGCGAAGAAGCTGATGCAGGCGGGGATGTCGCGCCGGTCGAGCCCGGTCTTGAGGGCGGCCAGCACGAGGTTGTCGCGGGTGTTGCGATGCGGACCGCCGGCATAGCGCGCCGCGTTCGAGGCGGCATTGGAGCCGCCGACGAGCGCGTCGTGGCTCCCGCAGGAATCCTCGATCAGCGAAAACATCACCCGGCCCATGTCGGAGAACAGCACCCGGCCTTTGCGCAGGGCGGCCGTCCACTGCACCTTCACGGTGTCGGCATAGTTCAGCCGCTCGCTCGGATCGGCGGCCGACCACGCCACCAGCGCGACGCTCGACGGGCCGTGATCGAGGCTGAGGCGCAGGGCCTCGCCGGCTTTCAGCGCGGTGGTCCAGTACCAGCCGCCGGGGATCGTCTCGCGGTGGAGGATCGCGGCCGCGTCGAGCGGCACGCCGCCGCGGGGGCTTGGGCCCGGCAGGGCACGCGGGGCATGGCCCTGGCCCGCCCGCTTCAGTTCCTCGTAGCGGCGGCGGTTTTCCGCAATCGCGCTCGCGTCGTCCGACATGGTCGTGTCTCCGATGGGGGCCGGGTCGTCCCGGTCGAAGCGCCCTGTCGCGGCCGGGCCGTCCCGGCAGGCTGTTTTGTCTCGATGATCCCGCGTCCCACCCATCCCCTCATCCTGAGGTGCCGGAGCGAAGCGGAGGCCTCGAAGGAGGGCTCCAGTGCGCTCGCGATCCCTGGAGCCCTCCTTCGAGGCCTCCGGCTCCGCACCTCAGGATGAGGGTTGGGGGTGGGATGGGGTCATGGGTCCGCGGGCACCTCGTAGAAGGCGAAGAGCTTGCGGGCCGGCTCGACGATCTCCCAGGTGCCGGTGAAGCCGGCGGGCGAGACGAAGGCGTCGCCGGCCCGGAAGGTGGTCCGCGTGCCGGCCTCGTCGGTGACGACGATCACCCCTTCGAGCAGGTGGCAGAACTCGCTCTCGGTGAAGACGACCCGCCACGTCCCCCGCTCCGCCGCCCAGGTGCCGGCGGAGAAGCGCCCGTCCGCGCTGGTGAAGTGGAGCGTGGCGGTCTGGACGGGGTCGCCGGCCAGGATCCGCTCCAGTGCCGGACGGTAGGTGGACGGCGCGGCGGTGCTGTTCGCGAAGGCGATGACGGTCTTCATCTCGCTCTCCGCTAGAACAGGTGGCTGTAGCGCTCGATCTCCCACGGGCTCACCGTGAGATGGTAGGCGTTCCACTCCTCGCGCTTGGTGCGGATGAACTCTTCGCGCAGGCCCGCGCCGAGGGTGGCCTCGACCAGGGGATCGGCGGCGAAGGCGTCGACCGCCTCCTGCAGGGTCTGGGGCAGGAAGCCGATGCCGCGCGCCCGGCGCTCGGCCTCGCTCAGCTCGTAGAGGTTGTCCTCGTTGGGCTGGCCCGGATCGATCCGCTCGCGCACGCCCTCCAGGCCGGCGGCCAGTACCAGGGCGGCGGCGAGATAGGGGTTGACCGCCCCATCCGCGTTGCGGCTCTCGCAGCGCCCGCCGCCGGCCGGCACCCGCACCGAGTTGGTGCGGTTGTTCGAGCCGTAGGAGTTGAACACCGGCGCCCAGGAGAAGCCGGCCATCGCCCCCTGGCGCACGAGGCGCTTGTAGCTGTTCACGGTGGGCGCGAAGGCCGCGCAGAGCGCCCGGCCGTGGCGCAGCACGCCGCCGATGAAGTGGTAGCCGGTCTCGGTCAGGCCCAAGCCCCGGGGATCCTCGCCGGGGGCGCAGGCGAACAGGTTGCGGCCGGTCTCGCGGTCGGCGAGCGACATGTTGAAATGCGCGCCGTTGCCGGTGCGGTCGGCGAAGGGCTTGGGCATCATCGTCGCGATCAGGCCCTCCTCCTTCGCGTAATGCTTGGTCATCATGCGGAAGAAGGTCAGCCGGTCGCAGGTCGTGAGCGCATCGGCGTAGTTGAAGTCGAACTCGAACTGTCCGTTGGCATCCTCGTGGTCGAACGAGTACAGATCCCAGCCGAGATCGTTGATCGTGGTTGCGACCTTGTCGAGCCAGGAGAAGTTGTCGACGAAGCCGCGCACGTCGTAGCAGGGTTTTACGAGTTTATCGTCCGCCACCGGCGTGTGCAGCGAGCCGTCCGCGGCTTGGCGTAGCAGGAAGATCTCGCACTCGATGCCGAGGTTGAAGCCGAACCCCATGGCCTCGGCCTGCTGGAGCACGTTCTTCAGCGCGACGCGGGTCGAGAGCGGGTAGGGCTTGCCCTGGAAGGTGAGGTCCGCCGGCGCCCAGGCGAGTTTGCTCTCCCAGGGCAGCGGGATCACCCGCGACAGGTCCGGGACCGAGGCGAGTTCGTCCTCGTTCGGGGCTTGGCCCAGGCCGTCGAGGGCGTAGCCGGTGTAGCGCTCGGAGCCCGCCGCCATCTGCGGCAGGTGGTCGATCGGCACCACCTTGGCCTTCTGCGCGCCGTGGATGTCGACATAGGCGCCGATGACGTATTTCACGCCTTTGCTGCGCAGATCCTCCTGCACGGCGCGCACGTTCGGATCGATGTCGGTTGCGTGGCCCATCTCAGGCTCCTGGCATGGGGACGGCGGGGCCGTCGTAGGAATGGGGAAGGGGCGGGGTCTCGGTGAGGCCGCGCCGGACGAGGGCGGTGAGGTCCTCGACCATCCAGGCGAACAGCTCGGCGCCCTCTGCCGCGCTCGCCTGCGAGGGGGAGCCGGTGACGCCGTTGCGGCTGGTGCGGTTGACCGGGTGGGCGAAGACGAGGTCTTGGGTGCGGTCGGGATCGTCGGCATCGACGATGCGGCCTTCCCGCACGAGGGCGGGGGCCAGAGCCTGCATCAGCGCGGTCTCGGCCCGGTTGGCGTGCCAATCGTCAGCGTCGGCGAAATGGGCCGCGCGCACCCGCTCGCTGACCGTGGCGGTGTTGACGAGCGCGACCATCAGGTCGTCGTGGGCCGCGCGCAGCAGTTCGAGGGCGCAGCGCAGGGGGGCGGCGTTGGTGACGTGGCCGTTGACGAGGAACAGGCGGCGCACGCCCGAGTGATAGGCCTGCGCCCCGATCTGCCGGACGAGATCGGTCATCACGAGCGGATCGAGGGCGATCGTGCCCGGCCAGCGCCGCGAATGGCCGAGCGAGCAGCCATAGGGGAGGGTGGGTAGCATGGGCACGCCGGTGCGGGCCGAGACCTCCCGGCACAGGGTGTCGGCCAGCACGAAATCCATGCCGCAGCCGAGATGCGGCCCGTGCTGCTCGGTGGCGCCGACGGGCAGGAGCACGGCCTGCGCGGCCCTGCCGAGATCGCCGGGGATCTCCTCCCAGGTGCGTTCGGACCAAAGCAGAGGCGTGCTCATTCGACCTCGTCCCCCACGCTCGCCATGCGGGTGACCATGGCGAGGCCGCCGAGATCGGTCGGGCCGTCGGCCTCGGCCTCGCCGGGATGGATCAGCGCGTCGAGCCGGGCGCGGGTGGCGTGGAACTCCGGCGTCTGCATCTGACCGGGATGGCGCGGTCGGGGCACCGGCACCTCGATCAGCTCCTCGACCTCGCCGGGATGGGCCTTCAGGACGAGGATGCGGTCGGCGAGATAGACCGCCTCGTCGAGGTCGTGGGTGATGAAGACGATGGTGATGTCGATCTTGCGCCAGATCTCGATGAGGTAGGCCTGCATCCGCGCGCGGGACTGCGCGTCGAGCGCCGAGAACGGCTCGTCCATCAGGAGGATGCGCGGGCGCATGGCGAGCGCGCGGGCGATGGCGACGCGCTGCTTCATGCCGCCGGAGAGCTGGTGCGGGTAGGCGTCGGCGAAGCGCTCCAGGCCGATCAGGGCGAGCCATTGCGCCGCCTCGCGCTCGGCGACATGGCGCGACTCGCCGTTCTCCTCCAGGCCGAAGGCAACGTTGCGCTTGACGGTGAGCCAGGGGAACAGGGTGTAGCCCTGGAACACCATGCCCCGGTCGGCACCCGGCCCGGAGACCGGCACGCCGCCGACGCTGACGGTGCCCGAACTCTTGGTCTCGAGCCCGGCCAGGATGCGCACGAAGGTGGACTTGCCGCAGCCCGACGGCCCGACGACGCAGAGGAACTCGCGGCGATGGGTGACGAGATCGATGCCGCGCAAAGCCACGGTCTCGGCGCCCTCGGCATTGCGGAACACCTTGCCGAGGCCCTCGACCCGCAGGGCGACGTCGCGGGCCTTCAGCCGGTCGAAGCGGGCGCGCACGGGCTCGCATTGCGTTCGGTAGTCGCAGGTGCCGGCGGGCAGCGGGATGGGCGCGCCGCTCATGCCGTCTCTCATGCCTCGGCCCTCGCATAGGGGAACAGGCGGCGGCCGATCAGCGCCAGGGCGATGTCGGTGGCGATGCCGACGAGGCCGATCACGAGGATCGCCGCGTAGACGTTGTCGAAATGCTGGTAGCGGGCCTGCTGCGTGATGAAGAAGGTGATGCCCGACGAGGTGCCGATCAGCTCGGCGACGATCAGGTAGGTCCAGGCCCAGCCGAGCAGGATGCGCTGGTCGCGGTAGATCTGCGGCAGCACGGCGGGCACGATCACCCGGCGGATCAGGCGCAGGTTGCGCGAGCCCATGGTGAGCGCGGCCTCGACCAGCAGCGGATCGACCCGGCGCGTGGTGTTGGCGATGACGAGCACCTGCTGGAAGAAGGTGCCGATGACGATGATGGCGATCTTGGGCCCGTCATAGATCCCGAGGATCGCGACCATCAGCGCGCCGAAGGCCGGGGCGGGCAGGTAGCGCACGAACTCGATCACGGGCTCGGTCAGCCGGGCGATCGTCGGTTGCGCCCCGCACAGGATGCCCAGCGGCACGCCGACCAGGGAGGAGAGGGTGAAACCCCAGAAGATGATCTGGATCGAGTGCCACAGGCTCGCGGGCAGCCAGATCGCGTCGCGCTGCGGCGGCGGCGCGGTGAGCGCGGTCCAGAAGGCGGTCGCGACCTCGTGCGGCGCCGGCAGATAGACCGGGTTGGCGGATCGCCCCACGGGCGCCGCCGTGCCGGCACTGCCGGCCGCCGTCACCTCTTCGGCGAAGGCCGCCCGCGGCACCCGCATGCCGGGCTCCATCCAGGCCACGTCGCCGGGATCCGTCACCTCGACCAGCGGATGCCAGAGGAAGGGCAGGTAGGAGACGGCGGCCCACAGGCCGAGCGGAATCAGGAAGGAGAGCAGGGTGAGCGCCAGCCGCCGACGCGGCGCCAGCGGGCGGGCCACGCCGATCCAGGAGCGGCCCCGCGGGCGGCGCGTCGGCCCGGCGACGGGGGCGGCCCCCGCCACCGGCGGGAGCGGGGCGACCGCCTCCGCCGGAGCGGCGTCCCGGTCGGTCTGGGGCTGAAGCGGCCGGGCGCTCATCGGCTCGCCTCCCCTCACTTGCCGTCGGTGAGGGCGGGATCGATGGAGGCCTTCACGTCCTGCGGGGTCTTGTAGACCTCGAACTTGACGTTGAAGGCGTCCGCGTGCCGGCTCGACCCGTAGAGCGAGCCGAAGCCGTCGGCATCCTTCATCACCGCGCGGCCCTCGGCGAGCGTCAGGAGCCGGGTGCCCTTGAGGAAGCGGGTGAAGATCGCGGGTTCGACCCCGACCTTGGCCGCCATGATCGCGACCGCGTCGGCTTGCGTCTTCGGATCCTGGATGTAGCCGACCACCCGGTCCCACAGGCCGACGAGCTTGATCCAGTCGGCCCGCCGCGCGGCGAGGCTCGCGGGCGTGACGGTCACCACGTCGTAGATCAGGCCCGGCTGGTCGGCCGAGGTGTAGAGCGGGCGCGCACCCGCCGCGCCGCGCATCGCCTGCCCGGCGATGGGCTGCCACGCACCGATGGCGGCGACGTCGCCGGAGGCGAGGATCTGCGGCGTCTCGTTGGTCTTGGCGTTGACGAGGGTGACGTCGCTCTCCTTGATCCCGGCCTTCTGCAGACCGTCGATCAGGAGGAGGTGCTCGACGAGGCCGACTTCGAGGCCGACCTTCTTGCCCTTGAGCTCGGTCAGCGACTTCACCCCCGGCTTGCCGACGATGATGTCGTTGCCGTTGGAGTAGTCGGTGAGCATGATCATGACGTTGCGGGCGCCGTTGCCGCTCATGACCAGGGCGTCGCCGTTGGTGCAGGTCACGGCATCGAGCTTGCCCGCCGAGAAGGCGTCCATCGAGGCCGAGTAGTCGAACCACTCGAACTTCGCGTCGATCCCGGCCTCCTTGAACCAGCCCTTCTCGATGGCGACCTGCCACGCCACCCAGCCCGGCCAGTCGCTGTAGCCGATACGCAACGGCTCGGCGGCGCCCGCCATCGGCGCGGCGAGGAGGCCGAGGGCGAGGGTCAGCGCGGGCATGCCGCGCCGGAGCCTCGCGAGACCGCCGGTGATCAGACTTGGAATGCGCATGTCTCTCTCGTCTCCTGGGAGGGCCGCAGCGGCCGGACACGGGGCAGGGGCGAGCGCCGGGGATCGAGCGCGCGCAGCGGCGGCGACGGCGGCGAAGCACGCCGTCGGACAGCCGGATCAGGGAGGTTGGCAGGCCGCGGACCGGGGACGCGCAACGTCCTCGCGCCGGGCGCGCGCCTACGGGACGACGGTGGGGAAACCGGGGGGACGCACGGCCAGGACGGGCCGGCGGATGGTGCGCGGACGGACGGGGCTCGAAGAGATCGAACGGTCGATCGTGGAGACTTTGCCGGGCATACGTCCCTTCCAGTACAGAAAGAGATTGTACAAGACCTGTCCTTGCCAATCTCTGGCCAGTGAGGTCTCCCGGGCTTTTATCCCGCCGTGCATCCGGGCGGATGTCTCCCGCCGCGGCAACCGCTCTCGGACCGAACACATCGAAACGATGCTGGAACCCTAGCGATCAACTCCCCTTCACGGTATTTTCGCGACGATACTCAGTCAATACTCCCTGGAAACGAGCCTGCACACGAGATCGTCTTTCGATGCTGATGTTTTGCGCCGATTGCCGATTTGCCTTGCACGACCTCGGCACGGAGGCCGGCCCGGCGCGGCTCACACCGCGAACCGCACCCCCGTCAGGGTCTCCGAGACCGCCCAGAGGCGCCCGGCCGCCATCCGGTCCAGGGCCTGGGCAGCGATCTGCGCCGGCTTGGGATCGCCGCGCGCCTCCCAGATTCCGTCCGGCCCGTAATAGCCCCCGCGCTCGGCTTCCGGCGCCGCGGCGGCGTAGAGGATCGGCAGAGCCCCCTGCGCCGCCGACTGGCCGATCAGCGAGAAGATGATCCGCCCCGCTCCCTGCTGGAGGGCGCCGGCCCGATCGCCCCGGCGGAACACTTCGGTGACCGCGAGCCCCGGATGCGCGGCGAGCGAGGCGATGCCGGAGCCTGCCGCCTTAAGCCGCCGGTCGAGTTCGAGGGCGAACATCAGCAGCGCGAGCTTGCTCTGCCGGTAGGCGGGCTGCGATCCGTAGGTCTTGCGCCAGTGCAGATCGTCGAACCGGATCGCGCCGCCGCGATGGGCGAGGCTCGCCACCGACACCACCCGCGCCGAGGGGCTCAAAGACGGCAGCAGCAGCCCGGTCAGCGCGAAATGGCCGAGATAGTTCGTGGCGAGTTGCCGCTCGAACCCGTCCACGCTCTCCTCGCGCCGGGGCACCGCGGCGATGCCGGCATTGAGCACGAGCCGGTCGATCGGGGCGTCGTCCGGCCAGTCCTCGGCGAAGGCGCGGACCGAGGCGAGCGAGGCGGTGTCGATCCGGCGCACCGACAGCTCGGCGCCGGGATGCTCCCGCCGGATCGCCGCGGCGGCGCGCTCGCCCTTGCCGGGATCGCGCACCGCCAGCACCACCGCGGCGCCCGCCCCGGCCAGCGCCCGCGCCGTCTCGAAGCCGAGCCCGGCGCTCGCTCCCGTCACCACAGCGCGGCGACCGGCCTGGGACGGGATGTCGGCAACGGTCCAGGGATGTCGCGCCATCGGGCAGGGGTCCTCACGCGGCGGGAATCGAACGACGCTCGGTCGCGCGCTTCCGTAGCGGCCGGCGTGATCGCCGGGAAGACGGCGCGCCGGCTGAGGCGGAAACCACGGTGCGTATCCCCGGTTCGCGCCGGGACGGCGGAGGGCCCTGTTCCGGCCGCGAGATCCCGGCTGCGACGGCCCACGGCCGCGCCCTATCCGAAATCGCCCGTTGCGGTCGGTTTTAGAAACGATCCATTTCCATCGTTTCTCATTTTCAAATCAGCGCCACGGGTCCATTCTCCCTCTCGCCAAGCAACGGCCGGGCCTCCCGGAAGGGGAGTACGTTTACGACGGCCCACCGGACACCGCCCACACAAGACCTTCAGCCCTTGAGGAGCGACATCATGGCGACGATCACCACGCAGGACGGGACCGAGATCTTTTACAAGGACTGGGGTCCGAAGGAGGCGCAGCCGATCATGTTCCATCATGGCTGGCCGCTCTCCTCCGACGACTGGGACGCGCAGATGCTGTTCTTCGTGCGGGAGGGATTCCGCGTGGTGGCGCATGACCGGCGCGGCCATGGCCGCTCGGCGCAGGTGCCGGACGGGCACGACATGGACCATTACGCCGCCGACGCCGCGGCGGTCGCCCAGCATCTCGACCTGAGGAACGCCGTCCATATCGGCCACTCCACCGGCGGCGGCGAGGTCGCGCGCTACGTCGCCCGGCACGGCGAGCCGCAGGGCCGCGTGGCCAAGGCGGTGCTGGTGAGCGCCGTGCCCCCCTTGATGCTCCGGACCGAGGCCAACCCGGAGGGGCTTCCGATCGAGGTCTTCGACGGCTTTCGCGCGGCGCTGGCCGCCAACCGCGCCCAGTTCTTCCTCGATGTCCCGACCGGCCCGTTCTACGGCTTCAACCGCGACGGCGCGACGGTGCACGAGGGCGTGATCCGCAACTGGTGGCGCCAGGGCATGATGGGCTCGGCCAAGGCCCATTACGAGGGCATCAAGGCGTTCTCCGAGACGGACCAGACCGAGGATCTGCGGGCGATCTCGGTGCCGACCCTCGTCCTCCACGGCGAGGACGACCAGATCGTGCCGATCGTCGCCGCGGCCCACAAGTCGATCAAGCTCCTGCGCAACGGCACGCTGAAGACCTATCCGGGCCTCTCGCACGGCATGCTCACCGTCGATGCCGACCGGCTCAACGCCGACCTCCTCGCCTTCATTCGCGGCTGAGGAGCGGCCTCAGCGGGAAGGCTCGCCATCGCCGGGGAGCGGTCCGGCTCCCCGGTCGCCGACGCGGTGGAGCGCCGCGTGCACCCGCGGCGGGTACGGCACGCCCGCCGCGTCCATGGCCGGCCCGTCGAAGGTGTCGATGCCTGGCAGCAGTACCGTCTCGGGCCGGGCCGAAGCGACGAAGACCTGCTTGGCATGGCCCGGCCGCACCTCGATCGCCGCCGGATCGTCCAGGGTACCGGCATAGACGCCGCACAGGCCGGGGAAGCGCTCGAACGTCATGAACAGCGTCGTCCCGCAGAATGCGCAGAAATGCAGGTCGAGGAGCCGGCCGCTGCCCTCCGAGCGATGCTGGTACACGCGCGGAACACCGGCGGTGACGCTCAGGGCGTCGCGGTCGAACAGCGGCTCGACGAGATGGCTCGAGCCGGTCGCGCGCTGGCAGAAGCGGCAGTGGCAGAGCGTGACCCGCAGCGGCGGGGCGCGGACCTCGTAGCGCAGCGCCCCGCACAGACAGCCGCCCGACAGAACCGGCATGCGCCCTCCGCACGAAATCGGACCGCGCCGCGCACGGCCGAAGCATCCGCGAGACTAGGACGTGATCTTAAGTCGGCAGAGCGGTCGGGACTATCGCAAAAGCATGTTCCCTCCAGCGAGACCGCCGAGGCAGGTGCGGGATCGGGCGGCAACGCGCCGGGCCTCTGTGCAGGATTGCTGCGGGTCGGCCTCACGCATCGAGCGAGGCGTCCGCCCTGGCCCGGGCCGCCCGATGCCGGCGTTGATCCGATCACCGTGGCGCCAGCCGCGCATGGGCCCGCGCGCATGGGCCCGACCGCGATCCGTTCCATGACGGGGTGTACCGCTTCGTCCGGCCCGGCGCAGTGGCGGCGCTTTCGACTCTCCAGCAGGGTGACGTGGCGGCGGCAGCCATCCGCGCGATTTCAGATCGTACTCTCCTCGCGCGGCTCCCCGCTCCGGTCGGCCGGAGCGCAGGGCCGGACCGGCCGCCTGTACGAGCCGGCACAAACCTCTTACGCTGTGGGCATGCTTGATGAGCGCCCCTCGGTCGATCCGCATCTGGCGCGGACCGCCGAGCTCATGGCGGAGGCCCGATCCCTGGAGGATGTCGTCGCCGTCCTGACCCGGACGGCGCGCTGGATCGCCGGCGCCGACGGCATCGCCGTCGTGCTGCGGGACGACGGCTTCTGCCACTACGTCGCCGAAGACGCGATCGAGCCGCTCTGGAAGGGGTGCCGCTTCCCGCTCGAGGCGTGCGTGTCGGGCTGGGCGATGCTGAACCGGGAAACGGCCGTCGTTCCGGATATCGGCGGCGATCCGCGCATTCCGGCCGCCTCCTACGCCTACAAGGCGATCCGGAGCCTCGTGATGGTGCCGATCGGCGCCCCCGAGCCCGTGGCCGCCCTCGGCGCCTATTGGTGCGCCATGGTCTGGCTCGACACGGTAACGGTGGCGCGCCTCGAAGCCCTGGCGGGTCAGGCCACGGCGGCCCTCGCCCGGCTGCACGGGCAGCGCAGCCTCGAGCCGACCGCGCCCTGAAGCCCGGCGCCCATCGTCTCCCGCCTCGTTTGCCGCACGGTTTCGTCGTGACCGACCGGCCGCGCGGGCGTATGGAGCGGCGATCGAGAGCCTCGTCTTCCCCGAAAGCCGGCGCCGAGCTTTCGGGACGATGTTCCAGGAGGATGCATGCCGGTTTTCGTTCTCAGGGGCGCCCACCGGTCCGCCGACGGCCAGATCGGGCCAGCCCTGTTCGAGGAGACGATTACGGCGGCCGACCCGGGCGAGGCGATCCGCCTCGCCAACGCGCAGGATCTCTCGACCAAGGACGAGCGGGCCAACGCGCTGTGGCTCGTCGATGCCCAGGGCGTCCTGCACTGGTCCCTGCGGCGCGCGGACCGGGATTGACGGGGGAAAACCGGCCCGGCTGCGCACGAATTGGTCTTTGCCGGCGCTTTCGTGCTAAGTCCGAGGCAGAAATCCTCGACGGTCCCGCTCGGGGTTTTTTGCCGTCCCACGCCCGATTTCTGCTGCGTCGGGACGCCGCGCGCCGCCGCCGGGACGTCACGCGGTGCGAGCTTTGGCCGAAAGATCTTTGATGAGCGACGACATCGACGCCAAGACCCGCGCCGCCGAGCGCGCGGAACGGGCCGAGCGCATGGCCCGCGAGGGCCAGCAGGCCATGGCCGAGCATCTGGCCGCGGTCAAAGCCGTGGATGAGCGCACCGTGCGCCTGCGGGCGCTGCGCCTCGCCAAGGAGGCCGAGGAGGCTGCGGAGCGGGCCGCCAACCCGCCCGCGCCCAAGCGCGGCCGCAAGAAGGCGACGGCCTGACCCCCATGGCCATCGACCGCACCCGCCGCCCGAGCGACCCGCGTCAAGCGGCCGAAGCCGCCTTCCGGGCGGTCACCCGCAAGACTCCCGAAGCCGCGCCGGCGCCGGCGCGGGCCCCCATCGTTCCCGGCGCGCGCGAGACCGTGTCCCTGCGCATCGATCGGGCGGTGCTGGAGCATTTCCAGAAGGACGGCCCCGGCTGGCAGGACCGCATCAACGCCGCCCTCAAGGCCGCCGCGGGCCTGTGAGGCGCGGGGCGGCGAGACGGCGGGCCGTGCGGAACGCGGCTGTGAGAGCACCCGCGCGCGGATGAGCCTGCCCCTCGCTCCTTCCCGGAGGGGAATCCTCAGGGGACGGGCCGCGTGAGCGCGCCCGCAGCCTGGTTCGGCCTCGGTGCCGAAGAGACCACGGCCCTCCTCCTGTCCCTGCGCGTCGCCGCCGTCGCGACGCTGGCGAGCCTGCCCCTGGGCCTGCTGGCGGCGTGGCTGCTGGCGCGCCGCCGCTTTCCCGGCCACGCCCTGCTCGACGGGCTCGTCCACCTGCCGCTGATCCTGCCGCCGGTGGTGACGGGCTACCTGCTGCTCCTCGGCTTCGGCCGGCGCGGGGTGTTCGGCGCATGGCTGGCCGAGATCGGCATCGTGTTCTCGTTCCGCTGGACCGGCGCGGCGCTCGCCTGCGCGGTGATGGGCTTTCCGCTGATGGTGCGGGCCATGCGCCTGTCGATCGAGGCGGTGGACCGCCGGCTCGAACAGGCAGCGGCGACGCTCGGCGCGCCGCCGCCGCTGGTGTTCCTCAGCGTGACCCTGCCCCTCAGCCTACCCGGCATCCTGGCCGGCGCGGTGCTCGCCTTCGCCAAGGCGATGGGCGAGTTCGGCGCGACCATCACCTTCGTCTCCAACATCCCCGGCGAGACCCAGACCCTGCCCTCGGCGATCTACACCCTCACCCAGGTGCCGGGCGGGGAGGCGGGGGCGCTCCGCCTCACCCTGGTCTCGGTCGCGGTCTCGATGCTGGCCCTCGTCGCCTCGGAGGCGCTGGCGCGGCGGATGAGCCGGCGGATCGGGGCAGGAGGGTGAGGAGCCGCCTGGGACGGGAAGGCGCGGGACCGGGCGCGATTGCGCCTCACGCGTAGGCGTAGGGCCCGCCCCGCTCCAGCGCCCGCTTGTAGGCGGGCCGGGCGTGAATGCGCTCCAGCCAGTCCGTCAGCCGCGGCCCCGCCCCCGTCCCGCGGGCGAAAAAGGCTTCGAGGGGGAAGCTCATCATGATGTCGGCGGCGGTGAAGGCGTCGCCGCAGAAATACGGGCGCTCCGTCAGTTCCGCCTCCCAGTAGGCGGCGTGGCGGCGCAGCTCCGGATCGACGAAGCCGCCGGTGACGCTTTTGGCGATCGCGCGCACCAGCGGACGCAGCAGGGCAGGGCTGCCCGGCGCGAGGCGCGAGAACACGAGCTTCAGCAGCAGCGGCGGCATCGCCGAGCCTTCCGCGTAGTGCAGGAAATAGGTGTAGCGCGCCCGCTCCGGGGTGTCCGGCGGCGGGACCAAGGCGCTGCCGGCGCGGGCGGTGAGGAACTCGACGATGGCGCCGGTCTCGGCGACGACGCGGCCCTCCGCCTCGATCACCGGCGACTTTCCGAGCGGATGCACCGCCCGGAGCTCCCGCGGCGCCAGCATCGTCGCGGGATCGCGGGCGTAGCCCTTCACGGTGTAGTCGAGCCCCAGCTCTTCGAGCAGCCACAGCACCCGCTGCGAGCGGCTGTTCTCCAGATGGTGGACGGTGATCATCGCCTGCCTTTCGCGAACCCTGCGCCGACAACGCGGCGGGCGGCGCTTTGGGCGCCCGTTCGAGCCCCCTTGTGTCCGCCGTCGGCATTTCCGAGAAACCGGCATCACCGTCCGGGCCGGGGCCGCATGACCATCGCCGTCGACGTTTCCCTCCGTCGCGAAGGCTTCGCGCTGGAGGTCGCCTTCACGGCCGGCGCCGGGCTCACCGCCCTGTTCGGGCGCTCGGGCTCGGGCAAGACCACGGTGATCGACCTGATCGCGGGGCTGAGCCACCCGCAGCGCGGGCACATCGTCATCGACGGCACGGTGCTGCTCGACACGGAGCGCGGGATCCGCCTGCCGGTGCATCGGCGCCGGATCGGCTGCGTCTTCCAGGAGGCGCGGCTGATGCCGCATCTCAGCGTGCGGCAGAACCTGCGCTTCGGTCGGTTCTTCTCCCGCGGAACGGACGGCCCGAGCCTCGACGCGGTGGCCGATCTGCTCGGCATCCGCCCGTTGCTGGAGCGGCGGCCGGCGGGCCTGTCGGGGGGCGAGCGGCAGCGGGTGGCGATCGGCCGGGCGCTGCTGGCGCGGCCCCGGCTGCTCTTGATGGACGAGCCGCTCTCGGCGCTGGACGAGGCCCGCAAGCGCGAGATCCTGCCCTATATCGAGCGTCTGCGCGACGAGGCGGGCCTGCCGATCGTCTATGTCAGCCACTCGGTGGCGGAGGTGGCGCGCCTCGCCTCCACCGTGGTGGTGCTGGAGGCCGGCAGCGTGGCGGCGAGCGGCCCGGTCGATGCCGTGCTGCGCCGGCCCGACCTGATCCCGGACGGGGCGGAGGCCGGCAGCGTGCTCGCCATGCGGGTCGAGCGCCACGATCCCGAGGCCGGGCTGACGCGCCTGACCGGACCGGCCGGCCCCCTCGATCTGCCGCTGATCGACGCCCCCGCGGGCCGCCGCCTCAACCTGCGGGTGCCCGCCCGCGACGTGCTGCTGGCCCTGGCCCGGCCCGAGGATCTGAGCGCCCGCAACGTCCTGCCCGGCCGCGTCGCCGCGCTGCGGGAGGAGGGCACCGCCTGCCTCGTCGAGGTGGCCTGCGGCGAGGCGACACTCGCCGCCCGCCTCACCCGCGCCTCCGCCCGCGACCTCGGGCTGAGCGTCGGGCGCCCGGTCTTCGCCATCGTGAAGAGCGTGGCGCTCGATGCCGGGTCCGCACCGGAAGGCGGGCGGATCGAGATCTGAGGGACCGCCGGTCCGCTCACCCCCCGCGCTTTGCATCCGCGCCTGGCGAAGCGCGAAGGTCCGTCGGCGGTCGGGCGGCGGGCCGGCGCGGGATCGCCCAGTGTTGTCCGCTTGCCGGCGCGAGGATTGCCGGAACGGGATCCTCCCGACTAAGCTGTGCCGTAGGGACGCGCGAACCCGGCCGAAACGCCGGAGCCCGCGCATGAGCCCGCAGAATGAGCAGGATCGCTCAGGGGGAGGGGGAAGCGTGCCGGACGGGGGGGCACCTGCCGACGCAGAACTTGCGCGGCTGATCGGGGCCGTGGCCGCGGGCGACCGCGCGGCTCTGCGCGCGCTCTACGATGCGGCGGCCCCGAAACTTCTCGGGATCATCCTTCGTATCCTGCAGGACCGGAGCGCGGCCGAGGATGCGCTGCAGGAGGTGTTCGTGCGCATCTGGCAGCGGGCAGGCACGTATGATCCGCAGGCCGGCCCCCCGCTCGTCTGGCTGGGCGCGATCGCCCGGCACAAGGCCATCGACCGGCTGCGTCAGGACAAGGCCGCCCGGCTGACCCAGGCCGAAGAGGGCTGGATCGAACGCCTGGCCGATGCAAGCGACGGCGAGACGGATCTCGCCCGCCGCGATGCCCTCGCGCATTGCCTCGACACCGTGGACGCCGCCCAGCGCGACTGCCTCGTCCTGGCCTATTGCGAGGGTTGGTCGCGCGAGGAACTGGCCGCACGCTACGACCGGCCCGTCAACACGATCAAGACGTGGCTGCGCCGCGGCCTGCTCAGCCTGCGCGGCTGTCTGGAGGCAGCATGAGCGAGGGCGCCTTCCCCCCGCCGTTCTGGGCCGAGGACCCCGATGGGGCGGCCGGCGAGTACGTCCTCGGCACCCTCACACCGAGCGAGCGCGCCGCCTTCGCGCGGGCCTTGGAGCAGGATCCCGCCCTGCGCGCGGCGGTGATGGCCTGGGAGAGGCGGCTGGCGCCGCTCGCTGCAACGGCACCGGCCGTGGCGCCCGGCCCGCAGGTCTGGGAGGCCATCGAGGCCCGGATCGCGACGCCTCCGGTGGCCGAGGCCGCGGATCTGCGGGTGCGGCGCCTGGAGCGCGGGCTGCGGCGCTGGCGGTTCGCAGCGGGGGGCGCGGCGGCACTCGCGGCGGGCCTCGCCCTCTGGATCGTGGCGGCGCCGCGACCGGCGACCGTGGGCACGCCGCAATATCTGGCCGTGGTCGACCGGGGCGGCAGCCTTCCGGCGCTGATCGTGCGCGTCGATCTCGCCAGCGGCGTCGTGCAGGTCCGCAGCCTCACGGCGGAAACCCCGCCCGACCGCAGCCTGGAGCTCTGGTACATCAACGAGGGCGCCGCGCCCCGCTCGCTCGGGCTGGTCACGGAGGCGACCGAGACCATCCCGGTGCCGGCGGATCTTCGCGACGGCGTCGCCCGCGCGACCTTTGCCGTCACGGTCGAGCCGAAGGGCGGTGCGCCCGGCGGCAAGGCCACGGGCCCGGTCGTCTATTCGGGCCGTCTCATCCGCGATTAGAGCGCATTCCGACGACGTGGAAGCCGGTTCGCCGGAAGAATGCGCGTCACCTCAAAGGCCCGCAGCCCCTCCCGGCCGGGGCCGGAAGGGGCTGCGCGAGACGGCGGGCGGTGTTCGCCCGCCCGCCGGCACGGCTCAGGGCATCAGCACGCCGTTGATGACGTGGATCACGCCGTTCGACTGCATCACGTTGGCGATCGTGACGCGGGCGGTGTTGCCCTTGGCGTCGGTCAGGGTCAGCCCCTTGCCCCCGCGGGCCATCGCCACGGTGAGCGGCTCGCCCTGAACCGTCTTCAGCGTGGCCTCGCCACCGCCGTCGCGGACCATCTTCATCAGGGCCTTCGCGGTGTAGGTGCCCGGCACCACGTGATAGGTCAGGATGCCGGTGAGCTGCGCCTTGTTCTGCGGCTGCACCAGGGTCTCGACCGTGCCGGGCGGCAGCTTGCTGAAGGCGGCGTCGGTCGGTGCGAACACGGTGAAGGGGCCGGGGCCCGACAGCGTGTCGACGAGGCCCGCGGCCTTCACGGCGGCGACGAGCGTGGTGTGATCCTTCGAGTTGACCGCGTTCTCGACGATCGTCTTGCTCGCATACATCGGCGCGCCGCCGACCATCGGGTTCTTGGCGAGCGCCGGGACGGCGGCGGCCGCGAGGGCGAGGCCGAGGGTGAGGCGGAGAAGGCTCTTGGACATGATGTCTCCCTGACGATGCGCCCCGGCCGGGGGCGTCGCGGGCCTCTACGGGGATCACGGCCCGGAAAGTTTCAGCCGCCCGCGGCGGTAGGACGAAAAAAATCGGCGGCGCGCCGTCCAGCACATCCGGCCGCGGCAACGGCCGGCCTCATCGGCCGAACGGCGGCACGGGGCCGGCGACCGAGCGGCATCCCGTCCCCGGAGCCAAATTCCGGAACACCCCGCGCGGCCGAATCGCGCTATAGCCCCGTCCATGGACGCCGACGGTCGACCGTCGGCCCGCACCCTCGGCGACCCGTCCGGGATCGGTTCCCGAGGCGGCCTGTCGAGGCTGCCGCGGCCGAGCGGGGCCAGGGTGAGCGCGATGCCCGTCATGCCGGATTCGGCCGATCTTTGCCCGGAGGCCTCCGGAAACCGCAGCGATGGCGCGGGGGCCGCGAGCGGAACCGCCCCCCGACGGAATGCCAGCGCCCCGCCGGAGGACGACTGGTCGCCGTGGCATCCGGGCGAACTGGCGCGGCGGCTGGAAACCGTGGCGCGGCCCTGGTGCGTCGTCGGCGGCTGGGCCCTCGACCTGTGGCACGGGCACCAGACCCGCGACCACGAGGATCTCGAATTCACAGTGCTGCGCGAAGATGTCGGGGTCTTCTGCCAAGCCTTGGCGGACATGACGCTCTACACGGTGGCCGACGGTCGCTTCGAGCGCCTGCCTGAAGGCGAAGAGCCGCCGTCTCACATTCTCCAGATCTGGTGCTTCGATGCCCGCGCCGCCCGCTGGCGGGTCGATCTGATGATCGAGCCGGGCGGGCCGGACGTCTGGGTCTGTCGGCGCTGCCCGACCATCCGGCATCCCCGCGCGGCGATGGTGGCATCGACGCCCGACGGCATCCCCTATCTCAGGCCGGCCGCCGTTCTGCTGTTCAAGGCGAAGCATCGGCGCGACAAGGACGAGGCGGATTTCGAGCGGGCCCTGCCGCATCTGACCGGCGGAGAACGGCGCTGGCTGCAGGCGAATCTCGACCGCTTGCATCCCGGACATCCCTGGGCGCAGGCATTGTAGGAAAATCGCTGTATACGTCCCCCATGGCCTCTGACGACCGACCGCTTGCCCTCACCCTCGGCGATCCTTCCGGGATCGGGCCGGAGATCGCGCTCGCCGCGTGGCGGCTGCGGGGCGAGCGCGGGGTGCCGCCGTTCCAGCTCATCGGCGATCCCGAATTCCTCGAAGCCACCGCCTACCGGCTCGGCCTGTCGGTACCCGTGGCCGAGGTCGAGCCCGACGACGCCGTCGAGGTGTTTGCCCGGGCGCTGCCGGTGTTGCCGCTGCCGAGCGGCGCGAAGGTGTCGGCCACGCCCGGCGCGCCGGATACGGCCAATGCCGGCGCCATCGTCGAATCGATCACCGCCGCCGTCGATCTCGTGCGCTCCGGCGCCGCCTCGGCGGTCGTGACCAACCCCATCGCCAAGTTCGTGCTGACCCGGGTCGGCTTCGCCCATCCGGGGCATACCGAGTTCCTGGCCGCGCTCGCCGCGCGAGAGGGCCGCGAGCCGCCGCTGCCGGTGATGATGCTGTGGAGCGAGTTGCTCGCCGTCGTGCCGGTGACGATCCACGTCGCCCTGCGCCGCGTGCCGGACCTGCTGACGCAGGAATTGGTCGAGCGCACCGCGCGCATCGTCCATGCCGACCTGCGCGCCCGCTTCGGCCTGGAGGCCCCCCGCCTCGTCCTGTCGGGCCTCAACCCGCATGCGGGCGAATCCGGCACCATGGGCACCGAGGACCGCGACGTGCTGGCCCCCGCCGTGGCGGCCCTGCGCGCCGAGGGCATCGACATCCGCGGGCCCTTGCCGGCCGACACCCTGTTCCACGAGCGGGCGCGGGCGACCTACGACGTGGCGCTGGCCCCCACCCACGATCAGGCGCTGATCCCGATCAAGACGCTCGCCTTCGACGAAGGCGTGAACGTCACCCTCGGTCTGCCCTTCGTGCGCACCTCCCCCGACCACGGCACCGCCTTCGACATCGCCGGAAAGGGCGTCGCCAAGCCCGACAGCCTGATCGCCGCGCTGCGTCTGGCACAGCGCCTCGCGCAGCGTCCGGCCAACAACGTCACGCCCTTCCCCGTCCTCGCCTGAACCCGCAACCGATGAGCCTTGAAGCGTTGAGTGCCGACGGCCTGCCCCCCCTGCGTGAGGTGGTGCGGCGGCACGGGCTGGAGCCGAAGAAGGCGCTCGGCCAGAATTTCCTGTTCGATCTCAACCTCACCGGCCGCATCGCCCGCTCGGCCGGCGCGCTCGAGGGCGTGACGGTGGTGGAGGTCGGCCCCGGCCCCGGCGGCCTGACCCGGGCGCTGCTGGCGGCGGGCGCCAAGCGCGTGGTGGCCATCGAGCGCGACCCCCGCGCGCTGCCGGCGCTGGCCGAGATCGCCGCGCATTATCCCGGCCGGCTCGAGGTGATCGACGCCGACGCGGTCGGCTTCGACCCGCGCCCGCTGGTCGGGGACGGGCCGGTGCGGATTGTGGCCAATCTCCCCTACAACGTCGCCACCGTGCTGCTCACCGGCTGGCTCGGCGCCGAGACGCGCGACGAACGCTGGCCGCCCTGGTGGGAATCGGCGACGCTGATGTTCCAGCGCGAGGTCGCCGAGCGCATCGTCGCCGACGAGTCGGACCGGGCCAATTACGGCCGGCTCGGCGTCCTGTGCGGCTGGCGCACGCAAGCCACCATCCTGTTCGACGTGGCGCCGTCCGCCTTCGTGCCGCCGCCGAAGGTCACCTCCAGCATCGTCCACCTGCGCCCGCGCCCCGAGCCGCTGCCCTGCCGGATCGCCGCTCTGGAGCGGATCACCCGCGCCGCCTTCGGCCAGCGCCGCAAGATGCTGCGCCAGAGCCTGAAGGCCGCCACCCCCGACCCCGCCCGACTGCTCGCCGCCGCCGGACTGCCGGAGACGGCGCGGGCGGAGGAGATTCCGGTGGCCGGGTTCGTGGCGCTGGCGCGGGCGCTGGAGGCTGAGGGATCGTGAAAGCGCCCGGCGCTGCGGGACGCGGCAGGCCGGATCGGACGCCTTGAGACGCACCTATCTGCGCGTCATCACCTCATCGATCGCGCGCTCGACCTTCAGCCGCGCGGCGTAGTGGGTCATGTGGCCGATGCCGGGCAGGAGCCTCAGGGTGCTGCCGGGGATCGTCGTGTGGAGCCGCACGGCGTGCTCGCCCGCCTTGACGACAGCGTCCGCGTCGCCGGCCAGGATGGAGACCGGCAGCGTCAAACCCGCGTAGCGACGCTGGAGCCCCGTGACGGCCGCGTTCATCGAGGCGGCATCCTCCGAGACCGCGCGGGCCTGCGTCGCCGCCGCCGCGATCTCGACGGGGAAGCGCGCCTTGAACCGGGCCGGCACGGCCTGCGGCCAGAACACCTGCCGGAACGACTGTTCGGTGAGCGCCGCGCTCATCTTGGCGGGCACCATCGCGCGAGCCGCGTCGCCGAAGCCGGGCACCGCGAGCGGGGCGATCAGGGCCGCGTCGAACCGATGTCCCGGAAAGTAGGAGCCCGAGAGCAGCACGAGACCGCGCAGGGGGCGCCGCCCGTCGGCGGCGAGCGCGAGGGCGACGATCGTGCCCCAGGAATGCCCGACCACGACGGGCCGCTCGACGGCGAGCTGTTCCAGCACCCGGTGAAGGAGCACGGCCTGACCTTGAGCCGTCCAGAGGCGGTGGCGGGGGCGGGCGGTGTAGCCGAAGCCGGGGCGGTCGATCGCGATGACCCGGTAGCGCGCCGCCAGCCGGTCGATCAGACCGCAAATCGAAAAATCCTCGGCCATGGTGCCGTTGCCGTGGACGAGCACCACCGGGCGCCCGCGCCCGCGGACGATCACGTGCACGGGCAGGCCGTCGACGGTGACGAACCGGCCGGGGGGCCGGCGTACGGACCCGGCTCCGGACGCGGCGAAGGCGGCTTCGACCACCTTCTCGGTGTGCCGCACCGTCCGCTTCGCGGACCGGGCCGTCGCCTTGCGCGTCTCCCGGATCGCCTGCTCGGTCGAGCGGGTCACCGCCTTCACGGCGTCCTTCATGGCGTCCTTGGCGGCGTCCTCGATGGACCGCGTGACCTGACGCGTCGTGCGGGCGAGGCTCCGGCGCACGCGGCGCCGCGCCGGACGGGTTGGGTCGAAGGGAAACACGGCGCCTCCCGGGGCAAGGGGCGGGCTCGGCCTCGGGGTGAGGCCGCGGCGCGACGCTCCAGGGTGCCCCGGGCGGAGCGTACCGAGTTTCTGCCGCAGCGCACAACCAAGCCGGGCGCGGACGGCGACGCCTCGCCTCAATGGGCCGGCAGCGAGGCCTCCGCCTTGTCGTGCTGGCCGAAGCGCTCGACCAGGGTGGCGCTGGCCTCGTTGAGTCCGACCACCTCCACGGCCTTGCCGGCGGCGCGGGCCTTCATCACCACGCGGTCGAGTGCGCCCACCGCCGAGATGTCCCAGAAATGCGCCGCGTGCACGTCGATGACGAGGCGCTCCACCGGCTCGCGGACATCGATACCCTCGGCGAAGGTGCCGGCGGAGGCGAAGAACACCTGGCCCGACACCCGGTAGGTGCGGGTAAGCCCGTCCGGCGACAGCTCGGAGACGATCCGGCTCATCCGCGCGACCTTTCCGGCGAAGAACACGCCCGACAGCAGCACGCCGACCAGCACGCCGATGGCCAGATCGCGGGTGGCGACCACCACGGCGACGGTGGCGAGCATCACCACCGAGGAGGGCAGCGGGTTGGTGCGCAGCGCGAGCAGCGAGCGCCAGGAGAAGGTGTTCAATGAGACCATGATCATCACCGCCGTCAGAGCCGCCACGGGCACCATGGCGAGAAGGTCCTGCAGCAGCACCAGCAGCACGAGGAGGAAGGCGCCCGCCACCAGGGTCGAGAGCCGGCCGCGGGCCCCCGACGAGACGTTGATGACCGATTGCCCGATCATGGCGCAGCCGCCCATGCCGCCGAACAGGGCCGAACTCATGTTGGCGAGCCCCTGGCCCATGCATTCCCGGTTCTTGGAGCTGCCGGTATCGGTCATGTCGTCGACGATCTGCGCCGTGAGCAGGCTCTCCAGCAGGCCGACCGCCGCGAGCGTCGCCGAATAGGGCAGGATGATGCGCAGGGTCTCGAGGGTGAAGGGCACCTCCGGCAGGGCCAGGCTCGGAAGGGTCTTGGGCAGTTCGCCGAGATGGGCGACGGTGCGCACGTCGAGCCCGAAATATGCACTCAGCGCGGTGAGCACGGCGATGGCGACGAGCGGCGAGGGCACCGCGCGGGTGAGTCTCGGAAAGCCGTAGATGATGGCGAGCCCCAGCGCGATCAGGCCGTAGGTCGCCGGGGTCACGCCGGTGAGTTCGGGCAGCTGCGCCAGAAAGATCAGGATCGCCAGCGCGTTGACGAAGCCCGTCATCACCGAGCGCGAGACGAAGCGCATCAGCCGCCCGAGCCGGGCGAGCCCGGCAAGGATCTGGAACACGCCCATCAGGATGGTGGCGGCGAAGAGATACTGGACGCCGTGGTCGCGCACGAGATCGACCATCACCACGGCGGTGGCGGCGGTGGCGGCCGAGATCATGGCCGGGCGTCCGCCGGCGAAGGCGATGACGCAGGCGATCACGACGGAGGCGTAGAGCCCGACCTTCGGATCGACCCCGGCGATCACCGAGAAGCCGATCGCCTCCGGGATCAGGGCCAGCGCGACGACGATGCCGGAGAGGGTGTCGGCCCACGGGTTCGCGAACCACGCGCGGGCGGCTTGTCTGACGGGGGACATGTGAGAAATTTCCGCAGGAGGACGCAGCACCGCGCGGAAGGCGGAGCCAGAAAGGCGTCTCGAATGCGTGATCCGGCGGATCGGCGGCCGGAAGAGCCACCCGGGCTTGCACCGGGTCCAGGCGAATGTTCAGGCTTGTAGAGCGTCAGGTACCGCAGCGCAACACGGAGACCGGCCTTCAGCTCAGGCGGAGGCCGGCGATCGTCCCGGCACACTCACCTCCGCCTGCGGCCGCCGCGGCCGTGGTGCGAAGTCCGGCACCGCCGGCTTCCGCCCGGCTCCGGCGCCCGCAGGCGGGTTCGCCGCACCGGCCGTGACCGGCGCACGCCTCTCCGCCAGCGCGTGCACGGCCATTGTCTCGCTGCGACCGCGCAGGCGGTAGCCCCCGAGCGCCTCGGCCTCGATCCCGTCGGGGAGGGCGGGCAGCCGGGCCAGGATGGCATCCGAGATCAGCACACCCCGCCCGGTCTCCCGGCACAGTCCCTCCAGCCGGGCGGTCGCGTTCATGACGTCGCCGAAATAGGCGATCTTGTGCCGGTCGACGCCGACCTCTGCCGTCACGACGCTGCCGCCGTGCAGGGCCGCGCGCAATTCGGGAACGAGGGCGAACCGCGCGCGCCAAGCGTCCCGGTCGGCCTCGAGGATCCGGCGGATCGCGAAGACGCAGGCGACGCAGCGTGACTGCTCGATGCCCCGCGCGAGAGGCCAGGAGACGATGACCTGATCGCCGACATAGTCGTCGATCTGCCCGCGGTAGCGCCGCACCGGCTCGGCGATCGCGGCGAAGACGGCCTTCAAAAGTTCCTGCGCCGCGAGATCGCCGTGCCTCTCCGCGTAGGTTGTCGAACCGGCGAGATCGAGGAACAGGAACACGCGCTCCTCGCTGACCGGGCGGTGGTAACGTCCGAGGATGAAGCTCGTGAACGTCTCGCTGCCGATCAGGTCGCGCACGCGCAGGACGGCAACGATCAGCGCCGAGACCGCCAGCGCGAACGGGATCGTGGAGAGCTTCGGTGTCACGGCCTCGAGGAAGGGCTTGTCCGCGATGCCGAGCGCCCAGATGATCAAGCCCGTCAACGACATCGCGGTGACGATCACGAGAACCAGGCTGATCTCGGCGGCCGCGAAATAGGCGAGCGTCGGCAACTGCCGCAGGCGCCGGCTGTAGCCGGCGAGAAAGAGGCCGCGTTCGTAGGCGATCACCAGGAGCCCGACACCGGTGCCGTAGAGGACGCCGGCGAGCTTCGGCCCGTCGCCGAACAGGAGACCGTGCAACGCGCCGAACGCGGCGCTGACGACGGCCATGGTCATCCAGAAAAGCGGAGTGCCGTTCGACATGGTCTTCATCGGCTCCGGGATCCGGCCACGAAGGGGAGCGGTAATCGCGGCGACAGCGTGACCTGCGACGACGTTCCGATCCCGTCCATCCGATCCACGTGCGGCATCGCACAGATCAAAGACACGCCGCGCCGGGCCGGGAACGCGGGGCGGATGATGTCCGTCCCTCATTCGCCGCGAGGCATCGGCCGGCAGGCCTCACCGCAGGAAGCTCACCGCCACCGGCACCAGGATCGCGGTCAGGAAGGCGTTGAGCCCCATGGCGATGCCGGCGAAGGTGCCGGCGACCTCGCTGACCTGGAAGGCGCGGGCGGTGCCGAGGCCGTGGGCGGCGAGCCCCGCCGCGAAGCCGCGGGCGCGCATGTCCTCGATGCGCAGGGTCCGCATCAACGGCGTGACGATCACCGCCCCGGCCATGCCGGTGAGCATCACCAGCACGGCGGCCAGCGTCGGGTCGCCGCCGAGCGCCTCGACGATGCCCATGGCGACGCCGGTCGTCACGGATTTCGGGGTCATGGCCAGCATCACGTCGTAGGGGATGCCGGCGAGCCGGGCGAAGACGATGGCCGAGGTCATCGCGGTGACGCAGCCGACGATGAGGGCCGCCCCCATCGGTAGGAGCGCGCGCATCACCGTCGCCCGGCGCTCGTAGAGCGGCACCGCGAGCGCCACGGTCGCGGGGCCGAGGAGGAAGTGCACGAACTGCGCGCCCTCGAAATAGGCGCGGTAGGGCGTGCCGGTCAGCGTCAGCACGAGGCCGATCATCCAGATCGAATGGACCACCGGGTTTGCAACGGGATGGCGCCCCGCCGCCTGAAACAGGCGGTCGGCCACCGCGTAGGCCAGTAGCGTCACGGTGAGCCACAGCAGCGGCGTGTGGCTGAGATAGACCCAGAGCGCGAACTCGCCGGTCATCGGCGGTCCAGAAGCTTGGAGACCGCGACGAAGGTGAGCACGGTCGCCGCCAGGGTCAGGGTCACGGACAGAGTGAGCACGATGGCGAGCGCCACCCCGTGGCTCGCCAGCACATCGAGCTTGCCGACGATGCCGACGCCGGCCGGAACGAACAGGATCGAGAGATGCGCGAGCATCCCCTTGGCGGTGCCCTCCAGCCCGCCATCGACCAGCGGCGGCGGCAGCCAGCGGGTCGAGGCCGGCTGCGTCCGGTCGCGCAGGACCAGGAAGGCGAGGAGCAGCGCCATGCCGAACACCGGCCCCGGCACCGGCAGGCCGGCGGCGCGCGCGGCGACCTCGCCGAGGAGCTGGGCGAGCAGGATCAGGGTCAGGCTGACGATCATCGAAACGTCCGGGATCCCAAGGGGATCATCCCCTTGGCGGGGGTGTCCCCGAGTGGGCCATCACGCGCCGGCGGGCTCGCGGAAGCCGCGGTCGCGGGCGGCGGCAATCGCCGGCTCGTCGAAGCCGAGGAGCTTGCCGAGACGCCAGACCAGGGCCTCCTCGAACTCGTGCAGGTCGCCGTCGGCGCCGGCCACCGACCACGCCATGGCGAGAAGCCGACCGCGCTCCTCCGGGCTGCTGCCGTCGCTGCCGATCAGCTCGACCAGGCTCGTCATGTCGCGGGTCTGCGCCTCGAAGGTGGCGGCGCGCTCGATCAGGCCCTGCGCCTCCGCGTCGCTGGCGGCGTAGCGGCGGCGCACGAGCCGCACCAGCCGCTCGGATTCGGCCGGATCGAGCACCCCGTCGGCGCGAGCGACGTGGACGAGGAGCGCAGTTGCCGCGAGATGCTCCTCGCTGCCGTCCGGCACCGTCTCGGCCGGGGCCGGCAGGCCGAAGGCCGAGGAGGCGTAGGCGAAGAGCCGCTGGAGGAGGGCCATATCCGTTCCCGTCCGGTCCTATGCCCTCACGAGACCTCCGGAGACCGGCCGCCTTCTTCCCGGCCGCGGGGACGCGGCGGGCGCTTCGCGAGAGACGCTTGCAGGCGCCAAGGTTGGGACCGGGCCGGGCCGGGTCAAGCACGGACGGCGCCCGGAGGCCGCCCGCGCCTTCGTTTCGCGCCCGGCGTGGCCCGGCTGCACCGGCCGCCGGGCCCGACGGTCAGCGCACCGTGGCGATGCCGTCGGCGGTCATCGAACTGCTGACGTTCTGGCGCAGATCGGCCTCGCCGAGCGTCTTCAGTTCGAGGCGCAGCAGCACAGTCTGGTTGCGCTCGCGCACGCCGATCGCGGTGGCGATGGGCGAGACGATGTAGTTCAGCGACACCGTGGTGCACTCGTCCTGATAGCCGCCGCCGAGGCTCAGGCCGGACAGGTAGGTCAGGCCCGGATTGCTGTAGACCGGGGCGAGACCGACCGGGTTGGCGAGATAGGCGGTGTAGAGGTCGGTAAAGGTGTCGCGGTTGTCGAGGTAGCGGGTGAAGTCCACGAGCGCCGAGCCGGTGACGAACCAGTTCGGAGTGATGCGGTAGGTGGCCGAGGCCGTCAGGCCCTCGCGGCGATGGGCGAAGCCGAGCGCCGGCTGCGCCTCGTAGTACGAGTAGAACAGCGAAGTCTCGAGCGGCAGGAACGGCGAGAACCGCGCGGTCACGCCGGTCTCGAACCGGTTCACGGCAAAGTCGCGCTGGTCGAAGCGGGCGCGGCTGATGAAGCTGATGTTCTGGTTGGGCGAGAGCTGGAAGCGGCCGACGAAATCCGAGCGGCGGTTCTCCAGGCCGGAATCGAGGCCGACATTGGCCAGATCCCCGCGGCGGAACGAGTTCACGCCCGCGATCTGGATCGACTCGCCGAACATCAGGTTGGCGTACCAGCCGCTCGGGGTCACGACGGAGTATTGCGCGCCGAGATTGGTGCGCACGCCGCCCTCGACCCGGTCGTAGCCGGAGAACTTGTCCCACTCGAACAGGGAGGTGTCGTCGAAGACGAGGCTCTGCGCGTCCTCGTTGGGCAGCCGGCCGATCCGGGTCTCGGAGGGCCGGGCGATCACCTGGGCGATCGGCTCCAGGGTGTGGACGCCAAGCGCCCCGAAATCGGCGACGAAGGGATAGCGGTAGTCGAGGCCGACCGCCGGCATGACGCGGCCGGAGAAGCCGTCATCGACGGTGGTGATGTTGTTCACCAGCGCGTTCTGGAAGCCCGAGCGGCTCGGGTTCACGAAGAAGGCGTCGGTGCGCAGATAGGTGAAGGGCGTGAAGACCTGGCCGAAATCGTCGATGAAGCTGCGCCGCCAGGAGACCTGGGCCGAGAGCCGCGTGTCGACGCCGCCTAAGCCGCGCACGATGCAGCGGTCCCGCACGAAGGTGGTGCAGGTCTCGTAGAGCGGATAGCTGATCCCGTTATAGCTCGGGGCGAACAGGTAGCTGCCGGTGCGGGGGATGCCCTGGAAGTCGGTGGCCTCCCGCGACAGGCTGGTGACGTTGGCCTCGAACCGGACCTCGCCGCCGATGGGCTGGGGGCCGTCGATGCGCTTGTCGTAGTCGATCACCGGCAGGACGACGGGCTGCTCCTTCTGCCAGTCGAAGCTCGACAGGGCCTTGAAGTAGTAGCCCCGGGCCTCGAACCACGAGCGGTCGCCCTGGCCGATCAGGTAGGCGGTCGAGACCGCCTCGCGGAAGTAGTCGGTGGTGATGTTCTGGTTGCGGATGCGGTAATTGTCGAGGAACCACTTGTCGGTCACGCCGACGAGATCCCAGCCCGTGCGCCAGTGCTCGTTGATGAAGAAGCGCCCGCGCGACTCGACCGAGCCGCGGAACTCGCGGTCGGCGGCCCCCAGCGGTCCCGGGAGGAAGGCGGAGGGCGTCGTCTGGAAGATGCCCGACAGACGCAGGTTGTAGGAGCCGGTATCGAGCCGCTGGCGGAACTCGGCCTGGCCGAGCACGCCCTGGCGCGAGACGAAGGCGGGCGAGAGCGTCAGGTCGTAGCTCGGATCGAGGTTGATGAAGAACGGCGTCGCCACGCCGGTGCCGATCGCCGTCGAGGTGATGAAGCGCGGCGTCAGGAAGCCGGTCTTGCGCTTCACCGTCGGATCGGCGGACTCGAAATAGGGCAGGTAGGCGACCGGGATCCCACCGAGTTCGAGGGTCGAATCCTCGTAGCTGATCGTGTGGGTCTCGTTGTTGTGGATGATCTTGGCCGCCTTGATCTGCCAGAGCGGCGGCGTCTCCGGATGGTCCTTGCACGGCTCGCAGGCGGTGTAGGTCGCGTAGTCGAAGCTCGATTGCTCGCCCGCGACGCGCTCCGCCCGCGGGGCGGAGATGCGAGTGCGCACCGTCTCGCCCTTGAGCTGGACGGTCTGCTGGATGCGCAGCGCGTCGACGAAGCCGTTCTTGAAGTCGTCGGTCAGCTCCATCCGCTCGCCGGTGACGACGGCCCCGGTCTCGTCGGTGAGGCGGACATTGCCTTCCGCGAAGACGCGGCTCGTGCCGCGGTCGTAGCGCACCCGGTCGGCCTGGAGCGTGCGGGCGCCGTAATGCAGCTCGGCATTGCCCCGCGCGGTCACGGTGTTGCGGTCGTTGTCGTAGATCAGCTCGTCGGCCTCGACGAGCAGGCGCTGGCCGGGCTTCTCGCCCTTGCCGCCCGCGAGCTTCTCGAGTCCGGCCTGGGCGTGCGCCCGCGGCGCGGCGAGCCCGTAGGCTGCCGTCAGCAGTGCGGCCATGGAGACCGTGATCGCGATGTCGGCGACCTTACGCAACGCGTCCCTCGAACCCTGTGCAGCCCCCTGCACGACGACCACTACCGAACCCGTTCCCACCCGGAGCACCGCGCATCAGCCGTCCTCCTGGTAGAGAAGCGTGAGCGTACCGAGCAGACTCCCTACCACGGCGGGGAACCACGCCGCCACTGTCGGCGCGACCATGCCCGACGCGCCGAGGCCCTCCATGACCTGCCGCGCGACGTACAGCACGAAGCCCGCGCTCACTCCGCCGAGCACCAGCTTTCCGACACCACCAAAGCGGAAGAACCTTAAGGAAACCGTTGCCGCCACGAGGACCATCGCGAGGTAGAGCAGGGGCGTTGCCAGCAGCACATCGTACTGGAGCCGGTAGCGCGTCGCATCCAGCCCGGCCCGCTCGTGGCGCGCGATGGTCTCGGGAAGTTGCCAGAAGGGCACAGATTCCGGGGGGGTGAAGCGCTGGCGGATCTGGCTCGGGTCGAGCGTCGAGGCGACGAGGTAGACTTCGTGGCTCTCGGGCGGCTCATCGCGCGTGAGAACGCGCACATCGCGCAATTCCCACCAGCCGTCGTGCAGGGTCGCCCGCGCCGCCTCGATCTGCGCGGTGAAGACGCCCGCATCGTCGAACTGGAAGACGGTGACGCCGGCCAGCGTGGTCGTGCCCTCGACCGCCGTCTCGGCGCGGATGATCGCCTGCCCGTCGACGCTGCGCTGGCGCAGCCACAGGTCCTTGCCGGTCCCCGCCTTGGTGGATTTGGCGAAGATCTTCGCCTCGATCTCGCTGGAGCGCTGCTTGAGCGCCGCCGAGAGCGGGTTGTAGGCGCCGATCGCCAGTGCCCCGATCGCCAGCGCCACGAAGGCGCCGGGCTGGAGGAACTGCCAGGCGGAGATGCCGGCGGCCCGCGCCACCACGAGTTCGAGCTTGCGCGAGAGCTGGAGCAGGGCGGCCATGGAGCCGAACAGCACGGCGAAGGGCAGCACGCTCTCGGCGACCGCCGGGGTGCGGTAGAGGGCGAGCTGCGCCATCAGCCCGGTGGAGGCGCTCTCGGAATCGCCGGCGCGGCGCAGCAGCTCGACGAAGTCGAGGGTGTAGACCAGGGCGAAGACGGTGAGGAACACGCCCAGGATGGTGCGCACGAAGCGCCACGCGAAGTAGCGGCCGAGGGTGGCGCCGATCAGCATGCCCGGTTCCTCAGGCGCGTCCGGCCAGCGGGCGCCGCCGCAGGCTGCCCGCGAGCCGCCGCCACTGCCGGCCGAGGCGCTCGTTCATCGCCCGCACCCGGGCGCCGCCGAAGATGATGAAGCCGGAAAGCGCGATGGCGCCGAGCGGCGCGGCGTAGACCGCCACCACCGCGCCGGGGCTGCGCACCGCAGCGCTGCTCGCGGCAAAGCCCGCGATGCGCAGGGCCACCACGCCGAGCACCGCCCCCGCCACGGCGAGCCCCCGGCCCTGGCGGGTGGTGCGCGGATCGCCCAGCGCGGCGAAGGCGATGAAGGCGAGCGCCAGCGGGTAGAGCCAAGCGGAGAGCCGGTCGTGTAATTCGGCCCGGAAGCGGCCCTTCTGCAAGCGGTAATAGCCTTCGCCCGTATCGGGGAAGAGCAGGGCCAGGGTCGAGCGCTCGCGCGGCTTGTAGACCGTCTCGGCATCCGGCGGCGTGAAGGCGGCGAGATCGACGGCGTAGCGCTCGTAGCTCACGATCGAGGAATCGCGGCTGTCCTTCTGCTGGCGGTGGATGCTGCCCTTCTCCAGCACGAGATAGGTCTGCCCGTCGACCTCGCTCACCCGCCCGCGCTCGGCGAGATAGACCACCGCCTTCCCGGCCTCGCGCTTGTCCTGGATGAACAGGCCCTGGAGCGAACCGTCGGCGCCGCGCTCGCGGAAATGGAAGGTGATGCCGTTGTCGAGCGCGGTGAACTGGCCCTCTTTGACGACGTTGGCGACGAAGTCGCCGCGCACCCGCGTCAGCACGTCGCGCAGTTCCTGGAAGGAGGAGGGCATCACCTGGATCGTCAGGAAGGCGACCACGACGCTGACGGCGAGGGCCAGCGTCACGAAGGGGCGCAGCAACTGGCGCGGCGGCATGCCGGCGGCCGACATCACGATGAGCTCGGAATCGCCGTTGAGCTTGTTCAGCGCGTAGACGCAGGCGATGAACAGCGCGACCGGGGCGATCACCGTGATCAGGGTGGGCAGCGACAGGGCGGTGATGAACAGGAAGACCAGAAGCGTCTGACCCTTGGCCGTGACGAGGTCGAGCTCGCGCAGGGCCTGCGTCACCCAGATCGTGCCGGTGAGGCCGATCAGGCAGGTGAGGAAGGCCCCGAGCGCGATCCTGAATATGTAGCGCTCGATCTGCGTCATCCGCGCCGCCCGAACTCGTTGCCTGTCTCACCGCCGCGAAGGCCGGGTCGAAATGGCGGCCAGGCTGACCAGCCGCCACGCTAAGCCATCCGGCTTCCGGCGCCTGGAATGAGGCCGTTTCGCGGCGCGGGCGGCATCAGGCGGGAAAGGCCGGGGACGGCTTCAGGCCGCTTCCGGCTCCGGGCGCGCCACCGCGACGGTCATCCGCAGATCGAGGGCGCGCAGCACGCCGAGCACCGTCGAGAGCCCCGGATTGCCGGCCTCGGACAGCGCCTTGTACAGGCTCTCGCGCCCGAGCCCCGCCCTCTCGGCGATCTCGGCCATGCTCCGGGAGCGGGCAATCGTCCCGAGCGCCCGCCGGAACTCGACCTCGTCGCCGTCCGCCAGAACCTCGGTGAGGTAGGCTGCGGCATCCTCGGGCGTGCGAATGTAATTCGCGATGTCGAATGGCTTCGTCTGCGTCTCTGCCGGCTTGTCGGGATTCGTCATGGCACCCTCCTCAGACTGTCCGGGCAAGCGCTTTCGCTCGCGTGATATCGCGCGACTGCGAGTCCTTGTCCCCACCGCACAGCAGCACGACGATGCTCCCGTCGGCCCGTTCGACAAAATAGACACGGTAGCCCGGCCCGAAGTCGATCTTCATCTCTTGGACGCCTTCGCCCACCGACCTGACCACACCCGGATTGCCCTGCTGAAGTCGGTCGATCCGCGTCAGGATCTTGGTTCGACCCATCCGATCACGCAGCTTGAGAAGCCAAGCATCGAAGATCTCGGTGGCGAAGATTTGCGGCACAGCTTTTGTATCTCACAGGATACAACGAAGGGGAAGGCTGCTCCGTGAGTGAGAACATCTGGAGAAGCGTACAGGCACCCGCTGTTGGAGCCGGTCACGACCGCCGGCGAGATTGGAGTGCTCGGGCGACGTCCGGTCACAGGGAGCGGTGCGACACCGATGCCGCCCTCGAATGTGGGCTCGCGGACGCTCGGACCGGCGCCGTCGTGCCGGTTGCAGAAGACTTCATCCGCGCCCGGCAAGCACGCAAGCTGTCAGGGTGAGACGCCGCATCCAGGCCCGCGCCCCGCGTTGCGTTCTGCGTCTCAGCGGGTACACAGGTTTGCCGGTTTTCGCGCGGTGCGCGGACGGCCGGCGGAAGTCGGGTGGAAAGCGAAGAGCATCATGGCCGGTGGGATCGAAATCGCCTTTGAGCCGCTGTCGTCGCGCGGCCGGGGCGGCGACGTCGTGGTGTTCGTGGGCGACGACCTCGCCCTGTCGGGTCCTGCCGCCGAGATCCTGGGACGGCCCGGCGCCGAGTTGGTCGCCCGCGCCGCCGCGAGCGAGCGGTTCAAGGGCAAGGCGCAGTCCGCACTGGTGCTGCCGGCCCCGGCGGGCGTCGAGGCCGACCGGCTCGTGGTGATCGGGCTGGGCTCGGAGAAGGATCGGGCCAAGACCGACTGGACTTTGCTCGGCGGCTTCACCGCCGGCAAGGTCGGGGGGCGCAGCGCCCGGGTCGTGCTCGACTGGCCCGGCTATGCCGGCAGCGCCCGGGATGTGGCCGACTTCACGCTGGGCGCGCGCCTGCGCAGCTACCGCTTCGATCAGTACAAGACCAAGAAGAAGGACGAGGACGAGGCGGGTGCCGCGCTGAGCCTGCTGGTCGCCGACCCGTCCGGGGCGCAGGCCGCCGCGCGGGACGCCGCCGCGGTGGCGGAGGGCGTGATCCTCGCCCGCAACCTCGTCAACGAGCCGCCGAACGTCCTCTATCCGGAAGAATATGCCCGCCGCGTCTCCGAGCTGACCAGCCTCGGCGTCGAGATCGAGATCCTCGACGTGGCGCGGATGAAGGAGCTCGGCATGGGCGCCCTGCTCGCGGTGGCGCAGGGCTCGGCCCGCGAGCCCCGGGTGGCGATCATGCGCTGGAACGGGGCGGACGACCCCTCCGAGCCGCCGCTGGCGCTGATCGGCAAGGGCGTGGTGTTCGATTCCGGCGGCGTCTCGATCAAGTCGGCCGGCGGCATGGAGGACATGAAGGGCGACATGGGCGGCTCGGCCGCCGTCGTCGGCACCCTGCACGCGCTGGCGGCGCGCAAGGCCAAGGCGAACGTGGTCGGCGCCATCGGCATCGTCGAGAACATGCCCGACGGCAATTCCTACCGGCCGTCCGACATCGTCACCTCGCTCTCGGGGCAGACCATCGAGGTCATCAACACCGACGCGGAGGGCCGCCTCGTGCTCGCCGACGTGCTCTGGCACGTCCAGGCGACCTACAAGCCCAAGGCGATGATCGATCTCGCGACGCTGACCGGCGCGATCATCGTCGCGCTGGGCCAGGACATCGCCGGCCTGTTCTCCAACGACGACGCCCTGTCGGCGCAGATCACCGCGGCCGGCGAGGCGGCGGGCGAGAAGGTGTGGCGGATGCCGCTGATCCCGGCCTTCGACAAGGCGATCGACTCGAAATTCGCCGACATGAAGAACACCGGCGGGCGCCATGGCGGCGCGGCGACCGCCGCCGCCTTCCTCAAGCGCTACGTCAACGACGTGCCGTGGGCGCATCTCGACATCGCCGGCGTCGGCATGTCCTCCACCCCCTCCGAGATCAACCGGAGTTGGGGCGCGGGCTGGGGCGTGCGCCTGCTCGACCGGCTCGTGCGCGAACATTACGAGCGGTGAGCCGCACCGGCGCGCGCTCCGCCACGGCGGGGGCCGGTCCGGCGGAGACGGGGACGCCGCAGCGGGGCGCCTGGACGCTCGCCGCGGCGCCGCTCCTGGCGGCGCTCGCCGCGCTGTTCGCCGTCTTCCTCGCCGGCTTCGATCAACGCAGCGCGATGCCGCCGGACGTGGCGGCTCGGTTCTACGGCTTCTTCCTCGACCGCTACCCGCTCTTCGCCTTCGCGCTGGTCTACGGGCTCGCCCGCATCCTCGCCGCAGGGCTGGCGCCGGGGCCGGCCTCTTGGGTCCGGCGACTCGTCGGGGTGCTCGTCGGCCTCGCGCTGGTGCTGGGCGTCAGCCTGCACCCGACCTTCGGCGGTCTCGTGCTGCGGGCGGGCTTCGGCACCGGCAGCGGCGCCTTCCTCAACGGCACGCCGATGGGGCTCGCCTACGCGATGGGGGCGGGCGCCGCCGCCGGCCTGTTCGGCCTGGCCCTGGGGCTCGGCGCGCGCCTTGCCGGCCGCCCCGGTCCGGCCCCGACCGGCAGCCGCTGGCGCCGGGTGGGACGGGCGCTCCTCGGCTGGATCGCGGGCTTCCTCGCCCTGTGGTTTGCCGCCGCCGTGATCGGGCTTGCCCGCGATGCCGGGTTCGGCCCCTGGCCGCGGCGCCCGCTCGATGCCCGCGACCTCGTCGTCGCCGCCCTGCTGCTGACGGTCGCCGCGCTGCCGCACATGGCGCTCGTGGCCGCGCGTCTGCGGCCGCGGCGGACGCCCCGGGCGCCCACAAGTCCGGCGATGTCTCCGCTCCGGCCGGACGCTGTGGCTTGATCGGACGCGGCCGAAACGCTTAAGCCACGGGGGAAGCGGCGGTGCCGGCCGAGGCCGGCTCCGAGAAGCCGCTCGCCGCAGGGCAGGAGGGACGAGGATGGCGCAGGACCGGAGCGCGGAGCGCCCTTGGCTGGCCGCCTATCCCCCCGGTATTCCCGCCGATATCGACGTCGACGCGGTCGGCACGGTGGTCGATCTGTTCGACCGCAGCGTGCTGCGCTTCGCCGAGCGCCCGGCCATCACCTGCTTCGGCGCGAGCCTGCGCTACCGCGAGGTCGGCGCCGCCGCGCAGGCCGTGGCAGCGTGGCTCGCCGCCAGCGGCTACGGCAAGGCGCGCTCCAGGACGAGCGGGCAGGGGGATGCGAAGGAGGACGGGGTCGGCGACCGTGTCGCGGTGATGATGCCCAATGTCCCGGCCTGTCCGGTCGCGCTGCTCGGCGTGCTGGTGGCGGGCTGCACCGCCGTCAACGTCAACCCGCTCTACACCCCGCGGGAACTCGCGGCGCAGATCAACGATTCCGGCGCCCGCGTTCTCTTCGTGCTGGAGAACTTCTGCCACACGGTCGCGCAGGCGCTGCCGCAGATGCCGGGCCTGGAGCGGATCGTCGTGGCGGGGCCCGGCGACCTGCTCGGGCTGAAGGGCCGGGTCGTCGATTTCGTATCGCGGCGGGTGAAGCGGGCGGTGCCGCCCTATGCCCTTCCGGCCAGGCGGACCCTGCGGTTCGAGGCGGTGGTGCGGGCCGGTCGCGGCCTCAAGCGCCCCTCGGTCGCGATCGAGCCCGGCGACGTCGCCTTCCTGCAATATACCGGCGGCACCACCGGCATCGCCAAGGCGGCGATGCTGACGCATCGCAACATCATGGCCAATATCGAGCAGAGCCGGGCCTGGTTCCGCGCCTCCGCCGAGGAGGGGGACGGGCGCGTGGCGGTGACGGCGCTGCCGCTCTACCACATCTTCGCGCTGACCGCCTGCTTCCTGTTCTTCTTCCGGCTCGGCGGCTGCTGCCTCCTGATCCCCAATCCGCGCGACCTCGACGGCTTCGTGAAGACCTTGAGCCGCACCCGATTCACCAACTTCGCGGGGGTCAACACGCTGTTCAACGCGCTGAACAACCACCCGAAGATCGGCACGGTCGATTTCTCGCGGGTCGAGTACGTGGTCGGCGGCGGCATGGCGGTGCAGTCGGCGGTCGCCGCCCGCTGGAAGGCGATCACCGGCCAGACCATCCTCGAAGGCTACGGCCTGTCGGAGACCTCGCCGGTGGTGAGCGTCAACCCGCTCGGGCTCGCCGACTGGACCGGGACGATCGGCTATCCCTTGCCGTCGACCGAGGTGACGATCCGCGCCGAGGACGGCACGGTGCTGCCCTTCGGCGTGCCGGGAGAACTCTGCGTGCGCGGCCCCCAGGTGATGACCGGCTACTGGAACCGGCCCGAGGAGACGCGGGCGTCCATGACCGCCGACGGCTTCTTCCGCACCGGGGACGTGGCGGTGATGACGCCGGACGGCCAGATCCGCATCGTCGACCGGATGAAGGACATGATCCTCGTCTCCGGCTTCAACGTCTATCCGAACGAGGTCGAGGACGTGCTCGCCACCCATCCGGCGGTGGTCGAGTGCGCGGTGGTCGGCGCCCCCTGCGGCGACAGCGGCGAGATGGTCGTCGCCCATGTGGTGCTGCGGGACCGGTCGGTGGATGCGGACGCGCTGCGGACCCATGCCCGCGCGAGCCTCACCGGCTACAAGGTGCCCCGCCGGATCGTGATCCAGGACAGCCTGCCGAAGACCAATGTCGGCAAGGTGCTGCGCCGCGCGCTGCGGGAGGAGGGGGTGAGCGCCTTGCCGCCGGGATAGCTGCGCGCGTCCTCTCGGTCGGGATCGCATCCGCTCGACCCTCTGGACGAACGGCGCGGAACTGGCGAGCCGGGTGGCGGTCGGTTCGTAGGAATGCGCGTCGTGCGCGGACCGGCAAAGGCCGAAAATATTCGTGCCGCGCGATCCCGGGGGAGCGCGAGCGAAGGAAAATTCACCTCTTCGGCCGCGCCCGCCGCGCCATTGTGCAGTGCGGAACCGCGCCCGTCAGCGATCATTGCCCCCAGACGAGGAGGTGATCGATGGCGGAAGCCCACGCATTCTTCGATCGGCTGATCGGCTGGATCGTCCAGTGGCCCTGGTGGGTCGCGAGCCCGATCCTGATCGCCGGCTGCTGCGCGCTGGTGCTGCCCCTGCACGGGGTGGCCTACCGCTTCGCGCAGAGGGCGGTGAGCGGGAAGAGCCTGTTCTGGCGCTCGCTGGTCTCGCGCACCCGGGGGCCCAGCCGGCTCGCCCTGCTCGTCGTGACCCTGGCGCTCGCGGTCTCGACCACGCCCCTGACCTGGGAGATCCGGCTCGTCCTCAATCAGGTGCTCCTCGTCGCCTTCGTGACGCTCGCGGGCTGGACCTGCGCCACGGCGATCCACATCGCCACCGTGATCTACCTGCGCCGGTTCAAGCTCGACGCCGAGGACAACCTGCTCGCCCGCAAGCACTTCACCCAGATGCGGATCCTGGAGCGGGCGGCGCTGACCCTGGTGGCCATCGTCACCATCGCCATCGCGCTGATGACCTTCGAGCCGGTGCGGCAATACGGGGTCAGCCTGCTCGCCTCGGCGGGCGCCGCCGGGCTGATCCTCGGGCTCGCCATGCAGCCGGTGCTTTCCAACCTCGTGGCGGGCATCCAGATCGCCATCACCCAGCCGATCCGGATCGAGGACGCGATCATAGTCGAGAACGAGTGGGGCTGGGTCGAGGAGATCACCGCGACCTACGTGGTCGTGCGGTTGTGGGACTGGCGCCGCCTCGTGCTGCCGCTGACCTACTTCATCCAGAAGCCGTTCCAGAACTGGACCCGGGAGGGCGCCTCTCTGATCGGCTCCGTGTTCCTCTACGTCGATCACCGGGCGCCGATCGAGGCGATGCGCAGCGAACTCCGGCGGATCGCGGCGTCGTCCCGGCTGTGGGACGGCAACGTGTCAACCTGCAGGTGTCGGACGCGCGCGAGGGCGTGATCGAGCTGCGGATGCTGGTGAGCGCCCGCAACGCCCCCCAGACCTGGGACCTGCGCTGCGAGGTGCGCGAGAAGATGATCGGCTTCCTACAGAAGGAGCACCCCTCCGCCCTGCCGCGCCAGCGCGCGGAATGGGTGAACCCCGATCCCGCCTCTCCCGACCGCCAGGCCACCCCCACGGCCGGCAACGAACCCGGCCTCCGCGGCGAGCGCCCGGTCCGGAGCGACCCGCGCGCCGCAGCCGCCTGAGCCGGACACGACGGGGGCCCAACGACAAGGCCCCAACGACAAGGGCCCGGTGCGGATCGATCCGCACCGGGCCCTCGCTTCCGATCCGTGAAAGCGGCGGCCTCAGCAGCTCGCGTGGCCGCACTGGCGCACGTCGCTGATGGTCTTGCGCATCGGCTCGACGCCGACCGCGCCGGGCAGAATCTCGTCGCCGATGACGAAGGCCGGGGTGCCCGACAGGCTGAGCTTGTCGCCGAGCCCGACATTCTCGGTGAGCGCCGCCTTCACCTCCGGCCCCTGCGCGTCCTTCTTCAGGCGCTCCACGTCGGCGCCGAACTCTTTGGCCACGGCGATCGCCCGCTCGCCGTTGATGCGGCCCTTGGTCTCGAGCAGCTTGGCGTGGAAGTCGAACATCTTCTCGGGCTTGATCTGCATCTTGGCCGCCAGCGCGATCCGGCTCGCCTCCAGCGACTCTGCGCCGAGCACCGGGAAATCCTTGAGCACCACCCGCAGCTTCGGATCGGACTTGATCAGGGTCTGCACATCGGTGAAGGCCTTGCGGCAATAGCCGCAATTGTAGTCGAAGAACTCCACCAGGGTGACGTCGCCGTTCGGATTGCCCGCGACGATGCCGTGGGGCGAGTTCGTCAGCGCTTCGCGCGACTCCTTCAGCGCGGCGGCCTGGGCGAGCTTCTGCGTCTCCTGGGCGCGGCGCTCGCCCTCGGCGATCGCCTCCTGGAGCACGTCGGGGTTCTTGACGAGGTAGTCCTTGACGATCCCCTCGATCGCCTTGCGCTGGGCGTCGGTGAAGGGGGCGGCGTCCTCCGCGCGGGCGCCCGCGGCCGCGCCGAGGGCAAGGCCGCCGGCGAGGGCGAGGGCGGAAACGGAGCGGAAGAGCGGCATGGACACCTCAGGAAACGGATCGGGAAGTCGGTCTCGGGGCCGACGGGCGCGGCCGCTTCCGGCAGCGGGCGCGCCTGTATCATGGCACGAACGCGCCGCGTCGCCGATGCGACTCTTTCCAGACGCGCCCGTTGCCGGCAGGCCCTGTTTCGGGGGACGGTGCGGCGTTTTCACGGCGCGCCCGTCTCGACCGGTGACGGTCCGACCGACGCGGAGGGACGGCCGAGGACGATTGAAGATCGAATTACCCGCATGGGCACGAAGACAGTAGAAACGATCCTCTCCGAGTTGTCGTTCGAGCCGTGGCGGCACCTCGCATGAGACAATCCGGCCGTTCTTCCTATTCCGCTGCAGTTAGAGGTTTCATAATTATCATCCGTCAAGATCATCGGGAACGCGGCAGGGTGGATACGCGGACGATGAATGCCGGTGTAATCGTCGTGGTGAGCGATCGGCCAGATCGGAGCCAGCCGCTCGTCGATGCCGTCCGCTCGGTCGCCGAATGCCGGGTGGTGGGCACCGACGAGACTTGGAATCAAACCGGCCCGCTGCGCGGCGTGATCGCCGACATCACCCTCAGCCGCCCGGAAGCCAAGCGCTGCCTGCGTCTCTTGAGCGGCCGTCCGGGGCGGGCGCGCACGCCCCTCATCTGCCTGACGCGCGGCAGCGGCGAATCCACCTTCACCGAGGCGCGCAATCTCGGCGCCACGCTCTGCCTGTCGGCGCTGGCCGAGCCGCGCCTGGTGGTCGGCTCGCTGGTGCGCGAGGTCTGGCCCGACAAGTCGGTGGCCGACCTCGTCGTCACCCGCGAGGCCCAGCGCGCGGGCTCGCTGATGACCAACCTGTTCACCTCCGCCCAGACCGGCGCCATCGACATGCCGAGCGTGGAGCGGGGCGTCGACCCGGTGCTCGGGGCGATCCAGGAGGGGGGCTTGTCGCGCTGGCTCGACGAGGTGTGGGCGCACGACGACGTGACCTTCCAGCACTGCCTGCTGGTCTCCGGCGTCGCCGCTGCCTTCGCCCAGAAGCTGGGCCTTTCCGCCGCGGACAAGCAGCTCATGACCCGCGCCGCCCTGGTCCACGATGTCGGCAAGTCGCGCATCCCCCACGCCGTCCTCAACAAGCCCGGCCGGCTCGACGACGACGAACGGGCGGTGATGCAGACCCACGCGCCGATCGGCCACGAGATCCTCAGCGCCTCCGGCGGCTGCGATCCGGTGACGCTCGCGGTGACGCGCCACCACCACGAGATGCTCGACGGTTCGGGTTACCCGGACGGCCTCAGCGCCGATGAGATCGCCGATCCCGTGCGGCTGCTGACGATCTGCGACATCTACGCCGCGCTGATCGAGCGGCGTCCCTACAAGTCGCCGATGTCGAGCCGCGAGGCGCTCTCCATCCTGTCGGGTATGGAGGGAAAGCTGGAGGGCGGGCTGGTGCAGGCCTTCGGTCGTGCCGTGCAGGACGTCGCCTGACGCGGCCTCCCGGCAACAAGCGCGGGGCTTCCACGGTCGATGGCCGCCTTTTCATCCAGACGTCGCACGCAGGTCATGGAAACCATCAAAGGTTAAGTCCGACCTGCCACGCTTTGGATGAGCCGATGCCGACCCGCTCAACCCTCCGGTGCCGTTTTCTCGCTACCGCAGCACCGGGCCTCGCCCCGACCAAGGCCTCGCTTCTTGCCTCGCTTCTTGCCTCGATCCTCGCCTCGATCCTGACCTGCGCCGCGGGTCTCGCCGCAGCCGAGGAGAGGTCGGACAAGACGACCGAGGCCAAGCCGCCCGTGACCCTCGACGGGAAGGGCATCACGCTCCGCTTCGACGACGGGAGCAAGTTCCGCATCGGCGGCCGGCTCCAGGGCGATTTCGGCACGGGGCGGGTGCAGCAGCGCGGCTTCGGCACGGTCTTCGAGGAGCCGGCGGCGATCAGGCGCGCCTGGATCGAGACCTATTACAGCCTCAAGGGCTTCGAGTTCGCCTTCCAGTACGACGTCAACGAGCCGCGGGTGCCGGTGAGCGACGCCATCGTCGCCTATAAGGGTTTTCGGGACGTCATCATCACCCAGGGCAACTTCAAGGAGCCGTTCAGCCTGGACCAGCTCATCAGCGACAATGTCACCTCGTTCACCGAGCGCTCGCAGGCCGACGCCTTCGTCCCGGCGCGCAACTTCGGCGCCGCCATCGGCACCTATGGTGCGAACTGGACCGCGGTAACGGGCGTGTTCGGCGGCAACATCAACACCGGCCTTCAGAACAACGGCATCGCCTCGACCACCCGCCTGACCGACACGCCGTGGCTCTCCGAGAACAAGAACGACGTGCTGCATTTCGGCCTCGCCGGCAGCTACCGGTCGCTCGACGACGATGCCCGCAGCCTCAGCCTGTCGAGCCGCTCGGAGGCGTTCCTGTTCGCCCGCCCGCTCGTCAACACCCGGACGATCCGCGACGCCACGGCGATCGGCCGGGTCGGCGTCGAGGCCGCGTGGCAGCAGGGCCCGTTCCGGCTCCAGGGCGAGTACATCCTCACCGACATCGAGCGCCGCGACGGGCGCCCGCCGCTGCTGTTCCAGGGCGGCGACATCCAGGCCTCGGTGGTGCTCAACGACAAGGGCCGGCCCTATCGGGTCGCGCCGACCTATGGCAGCGAGTACGGCGTCTTCACCGGCGTCACGGTCGAGGAGCGCCAGCGGGTCAGCCGCGGCGGGACCGGCCTGTTCGAACTCGGGGTCCGCGACAGCGCCATCGACCTCGAATCCCGCGAGGTGCGCGGCGGCGTCGAGCACGACTTTACGGCGGGCGTGAACTGGTACCCTGAGCCCAACATCCGCTTCGTCTTCGACTCCATCCGCTCGCACGCCGAGCCCTCGGCGGAATCGCTGAACTTCGGCCGCCGCACCGTCGACGCCGACGTCTTCATCGGCCGGGCGCAGCTCTACGGGTAGGCGCCTCCCGCGGTTGAGCCGGGCGCCGGCAGGGTCTACCTGCATCCGGGTCCCGCCTCTTCCGTGAGGAATCCCGACCGTGAGCCCCGATCCCGTCCTCTCGCGCCGCGCCCAGGCCGTGGCGCCCTTCCTGGCGATGGACGTGATGGCCGCGGCCGGCGCCCGCGAGCGGCGCGGCGAGGGCGTCGTCCACATGGAGGTCGGCCAGCCCTCGGCGCCCGCGCCCCGCGCGGTGATCGCGGCGGCGCAAGCCGCGCTCGCCGACGGGCGCATCCCCTACACCGAGGCGCTCGGGCTGCCCGCCTTGCGCGCGCGCATCGCCCGGCACTATGCCGAGACCTACGGCGTCGCCGTGTCCCCCGAGCGGGTGGTGGTGACGACGGGCTCTTCCGCCGGCTTCGTGCTCGCCTTCCTCGCCCTGTTCGAAGCCGGCGCCCGGATCGGCGTGCCGCGCCCCGGCTACCCGGCCTATGACGGGATCCTGCGCGCCCTCGACCTGATCCCGCAGCCGCTGACCCTGCGGCGCGAGGACCGCTACGCCCCCACCAGCGCCCTGCTGCGCGAGGTCCACGCCGCGCATCCCCTGTCGGGCCTGCTGGTGATGAGCCCGGCCAACCCGTCCGGCACGGTGATCGAGCCCGCCCGCCTCGGCGAACTCTGCGCCACGGCCCGGTCCCTCGGGCTGCCCTTCATCTCCGACGAGATCTATCACGGCCTCAGCTACGGCGTGCCGACGGCGACCGCCCTGCAATTCGACGCGGGCGCACTGGTCATCAACTCCTTCTCGAAGTTCTACTGCATGACCGGCTGGCGGGTCGGCTGGATGGTGGTGCCGGAGGCGCTGGTCCGCGGGGTCGAGCGGTTGGCACAGAACCTCTACATTTCCGCGCCCTATCTATCGCAGGTGGCGGCGCTCGCCGCCTTCGACACCCTCGACGAGATCGTCGCGATCCGCGAAGGCTATGCGCGCAACCGCGCCCTGCTCCTCGACGCGCTGCCGTCCCTCGGCTTCACCGACATCCATCCGGTCGACGGCGCCTTCTACCTCTACGCCGACATTGCCCGGCACACGGACGACGCCAGCGCCTTCTGCCGGCGGATGCTGGACGAGGCGGGCGTCGCCGCGACGCCCGGCCTCGATTTCGACCCGGAGCAGGGCGGCCACCACATCCGCTTCTCCTTCGCCGGCTCGAACGCGGAATGTGCCGAGGCGGTGACACGGCTGAAGGGGTGGCTGGGCTGAAGCCGACGCCGCCTCAGGCGCTCGGAAGCCCGTCGAGCCGTTCCCGCTCCGCTCTCGGCGCGACGCCCGTCCCGGCGAGCTTCATCAGGGCGAGGAGGGCGACCGGAAGCATGGTGAACAGGGCCAGGATCGCCGCCGTCTCGCGGATATCGGCCGAAGACCAGGCGCGCCCACCCGCATCGACCACCACCGCGTCGGGGTCCAGCAGCGGCGGCAGGTGGCAGAGCGCGGAGGCGGCGTAGAGCAGCACCGGCACCGCCAGGAAGGCCGGGCTCCGCCGGACGCTCCGGCTGCGGCCGCGGTCCCGATAGGCGAACAGGGCGAATCCCTGGAAGAACAGCCACGTCGTCAGGAACCAGCCGAGGAAGTTCGACAGCGGCACCCCGAAATAGCCTCCGCTCTCGAACCAAGCCCAGGCCCGTCCGATCGTGGCGTTGGCGGGGTCCATCACGACGTCCCACTGGGTCAGGGTGAAGGCGGCGACGACCGGCGTGAACACGAGCTCCCGGCGGTTGGCCGGGCCGCCGATATCGGTGCCCAGGAGCAGGCAGGCGATGATCCAGGCGGGATAGCCGAGCCCGAAATAGAGCGGTCCGACGATAATCGGGATCGTGCCCACATGCGGCAGACCGGCGCCGACGCGGAAGGTGTAGGCCCCGAACGGAATTCCCGTGGCGACGCCGAGATTCTCGATCGCGAAGGTCACCGTGAGGCAGATCGCCAGAAAGGCGGCCGCCCTGACCCGACCGAGGGCGAGGATCGCGTGCACGACCAGCACGGCGATGGACAGTGCCGCGGTCGCCTGGGCGAGGGCGGTGGTCCGACCGCCCTGATACAGCACCGCGAGCCAGAGCGCCGTAACCCCCAGCCAGAAGCCCACTCGCCGCACCGACCGCGCTCCGTCCGGAGGTCACCCGGAAGAACACAACCCCAGGACGCAACCACGGTCAACGACTCGCGGCCTGCGGCGAAGGAAGCGGGGCGTGACGATCCCCCGACTTCGGGCGGTCGATCCGGCCGACCGGGCTGGACGGCGCGCCTCATCCGGCCTCGCGTCGCCCCGAAGACCGGGACGACGCGAGGGGTCGGGTCTACTCTCCCGACAGCGCCGCCTTGGTGCGCGACCACCAGCCGGCCCGCTTGGGGCGGTTCGGATCGGGGGGCGTCAGCACCACCGCGACCGGCTCCGGCGCGGGTTCAGGGGCCGCCGCCTCGGACGCGGCCTGCGCGACGGACTCGGCCTGGATCGGCTCGGGCTCCGGCGCGGGCACGACCGGGGGCGGCTCGGCCGCGGCACCGTTGCCGGCGGCGAGCGAGACGGCGGTCACATCGGCATCGCTGACCGGCTCCTCGGGGCCGACCGGCAGCGCGTCGGAGGCGGTCTCCTCGGGATGCGCCGCCTCGGAATGCCCTTCCGCAGCCCGCGCCTCGCCGGCCTCGTCGTCCAGCTCGGAATCCTGACGCTCGCTGCGCTCGTTCCGGCCGCGGCCCCGGCCGCCCCGGCGCCCGCGGCGGCGGCGGCGTCCGTTGCCCTCATCCTCGCCGTTGGCCTCACCAGGGGCCTCGCCGGCCTCGGACACGGTCTCGTCCCGCTCGGCCCCGGCGCCAGCCACCTCGTCGGCGGCCTCGGATTCGGGAGCCTCGTCGCCGTCCTCGGACCCATCCGACTCGGCGTCCGACCCGTTCTCGGACTCGTTCTCAGGCTCTTGCCCGTCCTGCGCGCGGGCCTCCTCACCGGAGGAACGCCCGCCGCGGCGACGGCGACGGCGACGGCGACGCCCGCCGCCCTCCTCGGAGCCCTCCGCACGGCCTTCGACGCCCTCGGCCTCGGCCTCGTCGGCAGACCGCTCGCCCCTCGGCTCGTCCGCCCGGGCCTCTTCGCCGTCCCGCAGCTCGTCCTCGGCCTCGAGCACCTCGTCCTCGAACTCCTCGGCCTCGTAGACCGGGGAGATCGCGACCGCACGCACGCCCGTTGCCGGGCCGACATGCTTCACCGCCGGCTCGCCGCGGTCGAGTTGGAACGCCGCGGTCGCCGCCAGCCGCTCGTCGGCGGAGATGGTGATCGCCACGGAGAAGCGCTGCTCGAGGTCGTAGAGATGCGCCCGCTTCTGGTTGAGGATGTAGAGCGCCACCTCGGTGCGGGTGCGCAGCACGAGGTTGTGGCTCGACGACTTGAGCAGCGCCTCCTCGATCGAGCGCAGGATGTGCAGGGCCACCGAGGAGGTCGCCCGCACGAAGCCCGAGCCGCCGCAATGGGCGCAGGGGATCGAGGACGATTCGAGCACGCCGGTGCGGATGCGCTGGCGGCTCATCTCCAGGAGGCCGAAGGGCGAGATCCGCCCGACCTGGATGCGCGCCCGGTCGTTCTTCAGCGCCTCGTTGAGCCGCTTCTCCACCGCCCGGTTGTTGCGCTTCTCCTCCATGTCAATGAAGTCGATCACGACGAGGCCGGCGAGGTCGCGCAGGCGCACCTGGCGGGCGACCTCTTCCGCCGCCTCGAGGTTGGTCTTGAGCGCGGTGTCCTCGATGTCGTGCTCGCGGGTGGCGCGGCCCGAGTTCACGTCGATCGAGACCAGCGCCTCGGTCGGGTTGATGACGAGGTAGCCGCCGGAGCGCAGCGCCACGTGGGTCGAGAACATCGCGTCGAGCTGCTGCTCGACGCCGTAGCGGGCGAAGATCGGCGTCGGGTCGCGGTAGGGCTTCACCACCTTCGACTGGCCGGGCATCAGCATCCGCATGAAGTCCTTGGCCTCGCGGTAGGCCTCCTCGCCGGAGACCAGAACCTCGTCGAGATCCTTGTTGTAGAGGTCGCGGATCGCCCGCTTGATCAGCGAGCCCTCCTCGTAGACGAGCGCCGGGGCGGTGGAGGACAGCGTCAGCTCGCGCACGCTCTCCCACAGGCGCATCAGGTACTCGAAGTCGCGCTTGATCTCCGGCTTGGTGCGCGAGGCGCCGGCCGTGCGCAGGATGATCCCCATCCCCTCCGGCACGTCGAGGTCGGCCACGACCTCCTTCAGGCGCTTGCGGTCGGCGGCCGAGGTGATCTTGCGGGAGATGCCGCCGCCGCGACCGGTGTTCGGCATCAGAACCGAGTAGCGGCCGGCGAGCGACAGGTAGGTGGTGAGCGCCGCGCCCTTGGTGCCGCGCTCTTCCTTGACGACCTGAACGAGGATGATCTGGCGGCGCTTGATCACCTCCTGGATCTTGTAGTGGCGGCGATAGGCGCGCGGGCGCTCGGGGATCTCGGCAAGCGCGTCGCCCGCGCCGCCGACCTGCGCGACCCGCGCCTCGCCGTCCTCGGATTCCTCGTCCTCTTCCTCGTCGTCCGAATCGTCGTCATCGTCGTCCGACTCGTCCTCGTCCGAATCCTCGTCGTCCTCATCCTCGTCGGACTCGTCGTCCTCGGACGCGTCGTCGGAATCCTCGTCCTCGTCCATCTCCACGGTCTCGGAGACCGGTGCGGAGGCGGCGACGGGCTGCGGCTCGACCGTCTCGGCGTCATCCGCGGACTCCGCGGCCTCGACCGGCGGATTGGGGGCCTCGGAGATCGCGGCGATATCGGACGGCTCGACCGTGGCAGCCGGCGCGGCGGGAGCCTCGCCGGACTCTGCGGCCGGCTCGGCCGGTGCGTCGCCTGCGGGCGCGCCGGGCGCCAGCGCCGCTTCGGGCAGGCTCGCGGAGGCGTCGCCGCCGGTCTCGACCGGCTCGGCGCTGGACTCGGGATTCGATTCGGCGGCGGGCTCGTCGCCCAGGGGCCGCTCTTCGACGAGGGCGGCGCGCACGGCCTCGATCGCCTCCGGCGCGGGCGCGTCGGCGGCTTGGCCCTCGCCGGGGATCGCGTCGTTCTCGGAAACGGTCTCCGCGACCGCCTCCTGCGACTTCACCGTGTCGTCGTGGCGCGAGCCGCGGGCCTCGGCCCGGCGTCCGCGCGAGCGGCGGCCCCGCGGCGGACGGCGCTCCTCGCGCTCGCGGTGCTCCTCCTCCTCGCGCGCCTCGGCCTCGATCAGCGCGAGGCGGTCGGCCATCGGGATCTGGTAGTAGTCGGGGTGGATCTCGTTGAAGGCGAGGAAGCCGTGGCGGTTGCCGCCGTACTCGACGAAGGCCGCCTGGAGCGAGGGCTCCACGCGGGTGACCTTGGCGAGATAGATGTTGCCTCTCAGAGGCCGGCGGTTGGCCGCCTCGAAATCGAATTCCTCGACCCGCGAGCCTTGGACGGTGACGACCCGGGTCTCCTCCGGATGCGTCGCGTCGATGAGCATCTTGTTGTTGGCCATGACGAACTTTCGGTCATGGCGGCCGACGTCGTTCTCCTCACGCGTGCGCCGCGTTGTCCCGGCGGAGCCTCACCCGGCCCCGAGGCCGAAGGGGAGAGGATGCGCGCCGGCCTCGTTGCCGAGGCCGCGGGTGGTGCGGGGAGGGGATTGCCGTCAACCGCCTTCGGGCGCCGGGCATCGGCGCGCTGGGGGTTGAACAGGGCCGGGGCGACGGAAGGGGCGAGGCGACGCGAAAACCGCGCGCCTTCGGCACGAGCAGCGGCAACCGATGCTGTGCGTCCTCCCATCCTGATCCGGCCTCGCGAAGATGGTGGGCCGGCAAGCGGCCCGTACAGATTTCATGGGCGCGGCCGTCCCCAAAGATCGGGAAACCGCGAATGCCGTGACACCCGCCCGGATGCCGGGAGGCGCCGACTGACGCTGCCAATTCGAGCGAGGTGGGCGCCGACATGCCCCGGGCGCGCCCGGGGGCCGCCGAAGCGCCAACCCGGGAATGGGGTCGATATCATTACAGAGTGTCGCGGGAGAATTGCAAGGGTTCCGTATGACGGCACTCGTCACTTCGTCGCCGCAGCCGGATCCGGCACGCCGCGCCCGCAGCCCTTGAACCGGAAGCCGCGCCACCGGCTTGAAGCAGGCGAGGATTGCCGCGAGAGCCCGGCGGGCAGGGGAGGACTTCGCCGTGTCGTTTCCCGAAACATCGCTCGCGTCGGTGGCGAAAGACGGACGCGAGGCCCGCTACCGGGGCGACCCGGCCAGCGCCAATCCCTATCCCGAAGGCACCGAGGATCACGCCGTCTGGCAGCGGGCCTGGGAGACGCCCGACGGCGAGGCGGCGGAACGGGAGGCGCCCGACGGCCGCGCCTGACCCGCCGGCCAAGGACGTCCGATCCTAGCCCCGATCCTGAGGTGCCGCGCCCGCCCGTCGGCCGGAGTGAGGATTCGAACGCGTTGCAGCCGCAAGTGGTGTCACCCTTGCACAACAGCGGCAGCGGGACGATCCGGCGTCGGGTGAGGAACGGTTAACCATCTCGGCCGTATCCCGTATCGGAGGCTCCCCGGAACCTTGGCCGCCCGATGCCGCACAGCACCCGCCTGCCCCGCACCGGACTTCTTCGCACCGTCGCCGCCCTTGCGCTCGCGGCCGGCACCCTCCTGGCCGCCGGCCCGGCGCCGGCTCAGGACGGCCCTGCCGGCTCGCAGACCGGCAGCGCGGCGGTGGCGATCGCCGCCGAGACCGTCTCCCGCGACGGCACGACCCGGCTCACCCTCACCCTGTCGAGGGCGATCGAGGCCCGCGCCTTCGTGATGGAGCGGCCCGACCGGGCGGTGATCGACCTGCCCGAGGTCAACTTCCAGCTCGATCAGGAGACGGGCAAGATGAGCGGGCGCAAGCGGGACGGCGCCATCGCCTCGTTCCGCTACGGCCTGTTCGCCCCGGGCCGCTCGCGCATCGTGGTCGATCTGACCGGCCCCGCCGTGGTCGAGGCCATCGAGACGACCACGACCCGCGAGGGCGCGGTGCTCGTCTCCATCCCCTTCCGCAAGGTCGACCGCGACACCTTCCGCAAGGCGGCGGTGGCGGGCGATCCGAGCCCCGCCGCCAAGGCGGCGCCCAAGGCCGCGTCGATGAATGAGGCCGCCGACACGCGCCCGCTCATCGTCATCGATGCCGGCCACGGCGGCACCGATCCGGGCGCGATCGCCGCCACGGGGGTGTTCGAGAAGGACATCGTGTTCGGCTTCGCCCAGTCCTTCGCCGAGCGCCTGGAGCAGTCCGGCCGCTACCGCCTCCTGATGACCCGCGACCGCGACGTGTTCGTGCCGCTGGCCGAGCGGGTGCGCATCGCCCGCGAGGCCAAGGCCGACCTGTTCGTCTCGATCCACGCCGATTCGATCTCGGCCGCGCCGCAGGTGAAGGGCGCCACGATCTATACCGGCTCGGAGAAGGCGACCGACAGCGAATCCGCGAGGCTCGCCGAGCGCGAGAACCGGGCGGATGCCGCCGCCGGCACCGAATCCGGCGAGGGGCCGGCGGATGTCGCCGACATCCTCCAGGAACTGACGCTGCGCGAGACCCGCGGCTTCTCGGCGGGCTTCGCCGGCCGGCTGATGGGCCAGCTCTCGCCGGTGATGGAGATGAGCACCAAGCCCCACCGCGAGGCCGGCTTCAAGGTGCTGCGCTCCCCCGACGTGCCCTCGGTGCTGATCGAACTCGGCTACCTGTCGAGCAAGAGCGATCTGGAGAAGCTGCAATCGGAGGAGTGGCGCGCCCGGGTGACGGGATCGATGGCCAAGGCCGTGGACCTGTTCTTCTCCGGCCGGGCCACCCTCTCGCGGCCCGCCCTCGTCGCGCCGAAGCGTTCGGCGGCCATCGCCCCAGTTTCACCATAGAGCCGGTGTCGATACGGGGCTCGACGAGCCCCCCGTCCGCTTGCAAGTCGCCCTTGTAGGAAGCGCGGCCGCGCGGGGCCTTACCAGAGCCCGCGGCAGGCCCTCGCGCCCGGCCTTCATCGGCGCGCAGCGGACGAGCGACGGAACGGACCCCGGATGCGTTTCATCCTGCGATTCTTCGCCTTCCTGTTCTCGGCCGGCGCCGTGGTGTTCTGCATCGCCGCGGCGGTGGGCGCGTTCTTCTACTGGAAGTACAGCCAGGACCTGCCGGACCACGCCGCGCTCGCGAACTATGAGCCGCCGGTGATGACCCGCGTCCACGCGGCCGACGGCTCGCTTCTGGCCGAGTACGCCCACGAGCGCCGCCTCTACCTGCCGATCCAGGCGATGCCGAAGGTCGTGGTCGCCGCCTTCCTCTCGGCGGAGGACAAGAACTTCTACAAGCACGGCGGCATCGACCCCGAGGGCATCGTCCGCGCGATCCTCACCAACGCCCAGTCCGGCAAGAAGCAGGGCGCCTCGACCATCACCCAGCAGGTGGCCAAGAACTTCCTGCTCTCGGCCGAGCAGACCTACGACCGCAAGATCAAGGAAGCGCTGATCGCCCTGCGGATCGAATCGACCTACTCGAAGGACAAGATCCTCGAACTCTACCTCAACGAGATTTTTCTCGGGACGATCGTTCCGGGCCGCAACCTGCACGGGGTGGCGGCGGCGGCGCTGGATTACTTCGGCAAGTCCGTCCACGAGCTGACGATCAACGAGGCGGCCTACCTCGCCGCCCTGCCGAAGGGTCCGAACAACTACCATCCCTACCGGCGCACGCAGCAGGCCCTGGCGCGGCGCAACGAGATCATCGGCCTGATGGCCCAGAACGGCTACATCACCGCCGACGAGGCCACCGAAGCCAAGAAGCAGCCGCTCGGCGTCAACCCGCGGGTCGCCTTCCCCAACGCGGCCAATGCCAACTACTTCACCGAAGAGGTCCGCCGCGAGATCTCCGAGCGCTACGGCCAGTCCAAGCTCTACGAGGGCGGCCTGTCGGTGCGTGCCACCCTCGACCCGAAGATGCAGGCGCTGGCGCGCAAGGCGCTCATCGACGGCCTCGTGCGCTACGATCAGGCCCGCGGCTGGCGCGGCGCCGAGCACAAGGTCGACCTGACCGGCCGTGACTGGGGCCAGGCGGTGGCCGAGATGCCGGCGCTGGGCGACATCGCCCCCTGGCGGCTCGCCGTGGTCCTGAACACCAATGGCGGCGTGGCGCAGATCGGCCTGCAGCCCAAGCGCGAGCCCGGCGGCACCCTGTCGAAGGAGCGCGAGACCGGCGCGATCACCGCGGAAGGCGTGAAGTGGACCGGCCGCCCCGTCGCCACCGCGCTGAAGGCCGGCGACGTCGTCTATGTCGAGGCGATCGATGCGGGGAAGGGCACCTACCGCCTGCGCCAGAAGCCCGAGGTGTCGGGCGCCATCGTCGCGATGGACCCCTATACCGGGCGCGTCCACGCCATGGTCGGCGGCTTCTCCTACGAGGAATCCGAGTTCAACCGCGCGACGCAGGCGATGCGCCAGCCCGGCTCGTCGTTCAAGCCGATCGTCTACTCGGCGGCGCTCGACAACGGCTACACCCCGTCCTCGGTGGTGCTGGACGCGCCCATCACCATCGAGGCCGGCCCCGGCCAGGAAGCGTGGTCGCCCTCGAACTACGACGGCAAGTCCGGCGGCCCGCACACGCTCCGCTACGGTATCGAGCACTCGAAGAACCTGATGACGGTGCGGCTCGCCAAGGATATCGGCATGCCGCTCATCGCCGAATATGCCCGCCGCTTCGGCGTCTACGACGACCTGCTCCCGGTCCTGCCGATGTCGCTGGGCGCGGGCGAGACGACGGTGATGCGCATGGTCACCGCCTACTCGATGCTGGCCAATGGCGGGCGGCGCATCCGCCCGACCCTGATCGACCGCATCCAGGACCGCACCGGCGAGACGATCTACCGCCACGACAACCGCAAATGCGTCGGCTGCGACGCGGAGAAGTGGTCGGGCCAGGACGAGCCGAAGCTCGTGGACGAGTCCGAGCAGGTGCTCGACCCGCTCACCGCCTACCAGATGGTCTCGATCATGGAGGGCGTGGTCCAGCGCGGCACCGCGACGATCCTCAAGCAGATCGGCAAACCGCTCGCGGGCAAGACCGGCACGACCAACGACGCCAAGGATGCGTGGTTCGTGGGCTTCTCCCCCGATCTCGCGGTCGGCGTCTATCTCGGCTTCGACAAGCCGCGCTCGCTGGGCGACCGCGCCACCGGCGGCGGGCTCGCCGCGCCCATCGCCCTCGACTTCCTGAAGGTCGCGCTCAAGGACAAGCCGCCGACGCCGTTCCGGGTGCCGCCGGGGATCAAGCTGATCCGCGTCAACGCGTCGTCGGGCACCCGCGCCGGCTCGGGCGAGGGCGGCGGCACGATCCTCGAAGCGTTCAAGCCCGGCACCGCCCCGCCGGACGCCTACGTCGCCCCCGCTGCCCCGGCCGCGGTGCCGCCGGATGCGGGCGCCGCCGCCCAGGCCGGCGGGGTGTACTGAAGACCCGACCCTCCGCATCGACCCAGAGCCGCCCCCGCCGGGGCGGCTCTTTTCGTTTCGGCCCGCTCAGAACCGGATCGTATTCAACGAAAACGATCTTCGCCCAATCTCCGCACGGCGAAGGAAGGGCTTTCTCGATCTGCTGAAAAAAGGCTCGATCATTCCTTTGACGGACGGTTTTTCCGCGGCGATGATCTGAAGCAACGAGACGATTGAACTCACAAGAACTTCGATCAACTCGAACTGTTCCAGATCACTCCTCACGAAGACGAGCGACGTGCCGCCATGACCGTCCGGACCGACCTTTCCTCGCCCGAGCCGATCCGCTTCGCCTACTGGGTGCCCAACGTCTCGGGCGGTCTTGTCATCAGCAAGATCGAGCAGCGCACGAGCTGGGACTTCGACTATAACCGCAAGCTCGCGCAGATCGCGGAAGCCTCGGGCTTCGACTACGCGCTGACGCAGATCCGCTTCACCGCCGGCTACGGCGCCGAGTACCAGCACGAATCCGTCGCCTTCAGCCACGCCCTGGCGGCGGCGACCACGCGGCTCACCGTGATCGCCGCGATCCTGCCCGGTCCCTGGAACCCGACGCTGGCGGCCAAGCAGATCGCCACGATCTCGCAACTCACGGAAGGGCGCATCGCCGTCAACATCGTCTCGGGCTGGTTCTCCGGCGAGTTCCGGGCGATCGGCGAGCCCTGGCTCGACCATGACGAGCGCTACCGCCGCTCGGAGGAGTTCATCCGCTCGCTTCGCGGGATCTGGACGCAGGACAGCTTCACCTTCCGCGGCGATTTCTACCGCTACAGCGACTACACCCTGAAGCCGAAGCCGGGCGCACGCCTGCCCGAGATCTTCCAGGGCGGCTCCTCGCGGGCGGCCCGCGACATGGCCGCCCGCGTCTCCGACTGGTACTTCACCAACGGCAACACGCCCGACGGCGTGCGGGCCCAGGTCGAGGACATCCGCGCCAAGGCGAGCGCGAACGGCCATTCGGTGAAGGTCGGCGTCAACGCCTTCGTGATCGCTCGCGACACGGAGGAGGAGGCCCGCGCCGTCCTCCAGGAGATCATCGCCAAGGCCGACCCGGATGCGGTGAAGGCCTTCGGCCATGAGGTGAAGAATGCCGGCAAGGCCTCGCCCGAGGGCGAGGGCAACTGGGCGAAATCGAGCTTCAACGATCTCGTCCAGTACAATGACGGCTTCAAGACCAATCTGATCGGCACCCCCGACCAGATCGCCGAGCGTATCCTCGCGCTCAAGGATGCCGGCGCCGACCTCGCCCTGCTCGCCTTCCTGCATTTCCAGGAGGAGGTGCAGTATTTCGGCGAGCAGGTGATCCCGCGGGTGCGGGCGCTCGAAGCCGCCCGCGAGCGCCGCGCCGAGGCGGCCTGAGCCTCACGCCCGTCCCACCCGCATCCTCATCCTGAGGTGCAGCGCAGCAGCCTCGAAGGACCCTCCGGATCCCCCGCGATCCCTGGAGGATCCTTCGAGGGCGCCGCATCGCGCCGCCGCCCCAGGATGAGGGGGGAGGGGCGGGATCGATCCCTTCCGATCCTCGACCTTCGGAGACCGCCCATGACCATCGCCGTCAGCCCCACCACGGCCGAGGCCGGCAGCCGGCCGCAGGGCGTGCCGGGGCCCGCCCGCCCCGGAGAACGAGCCCACGTCATCCGCGACGACGCCGAGGCGATCCAGATCGCCCACAAACTGGCAAACGACTTCCGCGAGGGTGCGTCCGAGCGCGACCGCACCAACGCGCGGCCCCTGGCCGAACTCGACGCCTTCTCGCAAAGCGGCCTGTGGTCGATCAACGTGCCGAAAGCCTTCGGCGGGCCCGAGGTCTCCTACAGGACGCTGGCGCAGGTGATCGCGATCATCGCCGCCGCCGATCCGTCGATCGCGCAGATCGCCCAGAACCATCTCGGCATCGTCGCGGCGATCCGCACCGTCTCCGACCCGGAGCAGCAGGCGCTCCTGTTCGCCGAGGTCCTGAAGGGGACCCGCTTCGGCAACGCGTTTTCCGAGCGCGGCACCCGGCGCGCCGCCGAGTTCGAGACCCGCTTCACCGATCACGGCGACCACGTCATCGTGCGCGGCCAGAAGTTCTATTCCTCCGGCGCGCTGCTGGCCCATCTCGTGCCGATCGTCGCCCTCGATGGAGAGGGCCGCGCCTGGTACGCCATCGCCGAGCGCGACGCGCCGGGGCTGACGGTGATCGACGACTGGTCGGCCTTCGGCCAGCGGGGCACCGCGAGCGGCACCGTGATCATCGAGGACGTGCGGGTGGAGAAGAGCCACCTCGTGCCGGGCTACCGCGCCTACGACGCGCCGCGGGCGGACGGGGCAATCTTCCAGATCATCCAGGCGGCGGTCGATGCCGGGATCGGCCGCGAGGCGCTCGACGACACGATCGCCTTCGTGCGCGAGAAGGCCCGCCCCTGGATCGACAGCGGGCAGGAGCGCGCCTCCGACGATCCCCACACCATCCGCGCCATCGGCGACCTCACCATCCGCCAGCACGCGGCGGAAGCCCTGCTCGACCGGGCGGGGCTCGCCATCGACGCGGCGGTGGCGGACCCGACGCCGGAGAGCGTGGCCGCGGCCCAGATCGCGACCGCCGAGGCCAAGGTGCTCACCACCGAGACGGCACTGGCCGCCTCGAACACCCTGTTTGAACTCTCGGGCACCCGCTCGACGCTCGCCGAGCACAATCTCGACCGCCACTGGCGCAACGCCCGCACCCATACGCTTCACGATCCCGTGCGCTGGAAGTATGCGATCGTCGGCAATCACGCCCTCAACGGCATCAATCCGCCGCTTCACGCCTGGAGCTGAGACCGCTCCGGGACGACCGGAAGCCACCTGCGCCATAGGGGCGCGGCGCCTGCTCGGATCAACCTGAGCGCCCGTCGCGTTCCGCCTGTCAGTTTTCGATCCATTCCAGACTGGTCGCGCCAAGCCGCGGCCGGTCCGGAAGCGCGGAACGGCAGGCCTGATCATGGACCATTCGACGAGAGACCGGCGCTTCGACCCCACGCGCCGCACGGTGATGGGGACCTGCGCGGCCCTGGCGACCTTGAGCCGCCCCCTCCGCGGCCAGGCCCAGGCCGCCCCGGCGGCCGGCGATCCCCAGCCGCAGACCATGCCGGTCTCGCTCACGATCAACGGGCAGCGGCACGACCTCACCCTCGACACCCGCACGACGCTGCTCGACGCCCTGCGCGAGCATCTCGACCTCACCGGCTCGAAGAAGGGCTGCGATCACGGTCAGTGCGGCGCCTGCACGGTTCTGGTGAACGGGCGGCGGATCAATTCCTGCCTGACGCTGGCCGCCATGCACGAGGGGGACGACGTCACCACGATCGAGGGGCTGGCGAAGGGCGAGGAACTGCACCCGCTCCAGGCCGCCTTCCTGCACCATGACGGCTACCAGTGCGGCTACTGCACGCCGGGCCAGATCTGCTCCGCCGCCGGCATGTTCTCGGAGATCGAGGCGGGCTGGCCGAGCCACGTCACCGACGACCTCACGCAGAAGGCTTCGCTCAGCGACGCGGAAATCCGCGAGCGGATGAGCGGCAACATCTGCCGCTGCTCGGCCTATCCCAACATCGTCGCGGCGATCCGCGACGCCAGCACCAAGATCTGAGGAGGCGAACCCCATGAAGGCTTTCGCCTACGAGCGCCCCGCCACGGTCCAGGACGCGGCGCGGCTCGCCGCCGATCGGCCCAACGCCCGCTTCATCGCCGGCGGCACCAACCTGCTCGATCTGATGAAGCTTCAGATCGAGACGCCCGCGACCCTGATCGACGTCAACCGCCTGCCGCTCGCCGAGGTGACCGAGACGGAGGAGGGCGGCCTGCGCATCGGCGCGCTGGTGCGCAATTCCGATCTCGCCGCGCATCCGCGGCTGCGGAAGGACTACGCGGTGCTGGGCAAGGCCCTGCTCGCGGGCGCCTCGGGCCAGCTGCGCAACAAGGCCACCACCGCCGGCAACCTGCTGCAGCGGACCCGCTGCTACTACTTCTACGACACGACCAAACCCTGCAACAAACGCGAGCCGGGCTCGGGCTGCGCGGCCATCGGCGGGTTCAACCGGATCATGGCGGTGCTGGGAGCGAGCGATTCCTGCATCGCCACCAACCCGTCCGACATGAACGTCGCCATGCGCGTCCTCGACGCCACCGTGGAGACGATCGATCCGCAGGGCAGCGCGCGAAAGATTCCGATCGCCGCGTTCCATCGCCTGCCCGGCGACACGCCGCAGATCGAGACCGATCTCAAGCCCGGCGAACTCATCACCGCCGTGACGCTGCCCAAACCCGTCGAGGGCGTGCACCTCTACCGCAAGGTCCGCGACCGGGCCTCCTACGCCTTCGCCACGGTGTCGGTCGCCGCCATCATCGCGAAAGGCGAGGGCGACAGGCCGAGACTGGCCAAGCTCGCCTTCGGTGGCCTCGCCCACAAGCCCTGGCGGGTCGAGGCGGCGGAGGCCGCGCTGGTCGAGACCGGCTCGGCGGACGCCGCCGCCGACCGGGTGCTGGAAGGCGCCCGCGGCCAGGGCTCCAACGACTTCAAGATCCCGCTCACCCGCCGGACGCTGCGCGCCACCGTCGCCGAAGCTCTTCGCGCCTGAGGACCATCGCCCCATGGACATGAACCAGCCGATCGGCGCGACGCCCCTCGACGGCAAGCCGGACGGGCTCGTCGGCCGCCCCATCGACCGCATCGACGGGCGCCTCAAGGTCACGGGCCGCGCGCCCTACGCCTACGAGACCCGCGACCTCAAGAACCCGGCCTACGGCTTCCTCGTCGAGGCCGGCATCGCCAAGGGCCGTATCCGCAGCCTCGACGTCTCGGCGGCCAAGCGCGCGCCGGGCGTCCTCCTCGTCATGACCCACGAGAACGTGCCGGAGCAGGGCGAGAAGAAGGAGCAGGTCACCCCGCAATTGCAGGGGCCTGAGATCCGCTTCCACGGCCAGCCCATCGCCTTCGTGGTGGCGCAGAGCTTCGAGCAGGCCCGCGCGGCGGCGGCGCTGGTGAAGGCCGAGTACGACGCCGAGAAGCCCCAGGCCTCGCTGAAGGCGGCCCGGCCCACGGCCGTCGAGCCGAAGCCGGCGCAGACGCCCCCCGATTCCACGCTCGGCGATTTCGACGGCGCCTTCGCCGGCGCCCCGGTGAAGCTCGACGTGGAATACACCACGCCGGTGCAGATCCACGCGCAGATGGAGCCGCACGCCACCATCGCCTCGTGGGAAACGGGGCCGGACGGCGACCGGGTGACGCTCTACACCGCCAACCAGATGCTCAACCGCGGCCAGGCCTCGCTGGCCTCGGTGCTGAAGCTGAAGCCCGAGAACGTGCGGCTGGTCTCGCATTACATCGGTGGCGGCTTCGGCTCGAAGCTCCAGCCGCAGCCCGAGGCGATCCTCTCCGCGCTCGCCTCGAAGAGCCTCAAGCGCCCGGTGAAGGTCGCGCTGACCCGCCAGCAGGAATTCCACGTCGCGACCCATCGCACCGACACGATCCAGCGCATCCGGCTCGGCGCCGACGAGAACGGCCGGCTGACGGCCATCGCTCACGAATCCTGGTCGGCCACCGCGCCGGGGGACGTGTTCTACGAGACCTCCGCCGTCGTCACCCGCTCGCTCTACGCGGCGCAGAACCGCCTGACCCGGCACCGGCTCGCCAACCTCAACGTGCCGATCGCCTCCGCCATGCGGGCGCCGGGCGAGGCGGTCGGCCAACTCGCCTTCGAATGCGCCATGGATGAGCTGGCGGAGCAGCTGAAGATCGACCCGATCGAGCTGCGCATCCGCAACGAGCCGGAGCAGGATCCGGAGAAGAAGGTTCCGTTCTCGACTCGCCAACTCGTCGCCTGCATGCGCGAGGGCGCCAAGCGCTTCGGCTGGGACAAGCGCGGCGCCACGGGCGCGACGCGGGACGGGCAATGGCTCGTCGGCATGGGCATGGCGGCAGCCTCGCGCCTCAACCCGCTGATGCCCTCCCAGGCGGGCGTGCGGCTCAACCCCGACGGCACGCTGACCGTCCGGATGGCGATGACCGATATCGGCACCGGTACCTACACGATCCTGGCGCAGATCGCGGGCGAGATGATGGGGCTGCCGGTCGAGCGCATCCGCGTCGAGATCGGCGACACCGCCTATCCGAAGGCCGCCGGCTCCGGCGGCTCCTTCGGCGCGGGCTCGGCCGGCTCGGCGCTGTACGTCGCCTGCGACAACCTCCGGCAGGCGCTGCTGCAGAATGCCGGCATGACGCCGGAGGGCGCCGTGTTCGCGGACGGGCGCGTCGTCTCCGGCAACCGCTCGGAGGCGCTGACGGATCTGGCCGGGGCGCAGGGCGTCGAGGCCAAGGGCGAGATCAAGCCCGGCGCCATGAAGGAGCGGTACTCGCAGCACTCCTTCGGCGCGCATTTCGCCGAGGTCGGAGTGGACAGGGACACCGGCGAGATCCGGCTGCGGCGGATGCTCGGCGTGTTCACCGGCGGGCGCATCCTCAACCTGAAGACGGCCCGCTCGCAGGCGCTCGGCGGCATGATCTTCGGCATCGGCGCGGCGCTGATGGAGGCGGCCGAGACCGACACCCGCTACGGCTACTTCGTGAACCACGATCTGGCCGAGTACCACGTCCCGGCCCATGCCGACGTGCCGGCCATCGACGCGGTGTTCCTGCCCGAACTCGACGACAAGGCGAACCCGCTCAAGAGCAAGGGGCTGGGCGAGGTCAGCATCTGCGGCGCCGGGGCGGCCCTGGCGAACGCCGTCTACAACGCCACGGGCCTGCGCATCCGCGACTACCCGCTGACGCTGGACAAGGTGCTCGACGGCTGGACCGAGCGGGAGGGCGCGGCGCAGCGGCGCACCTGAGGTTTTCCCGAGAGATCGGCCTCCCGGATTGCGGATCGCGGTCCGGGCGCCCATCTCGCGGGAATCAGCCTTCCTTGCCCATCCCTTGACCGGCCTTCCGCCGGAGGCAGCGTCCGCCCATGTCCCGATTGCCGCTCCTTGCCGCCGCGCTCGTCCTCGGCGGCCTGTCCCTCGTTGCCTCCCAGGCGCAGGCGTTTCCCGACGACCCCGCCTCGGTGCGCTACCGGCAGCTCATCCAGCAGCTCCCGCCCTCCGAGCGCCCGCGCCCGCACGATCCGCGCTGGACCAACAACGGGCTCAGCCCGAGCACCGGCCGCTTCGGCCTGCCCCTGTCGGGTCCGGCCGCCCGCGGCGGCATGACCGAGGTTCGCTGAGCGGCCGGCCTTGCGCTCTGGCGTGCGCCGCCCCTGCCTGCCATGAGGGTGGCCCCCTCATCCGGACAGGGTCTAGCGCGGCGATGGACAGCAAGCGGGACGCGGATGCCGCGGCAGCTCCCCGGCACTCCCTGCTGGAGCGCCTGTTCCGGCTCCGCGCGCACGGCACCACGGTGCGCACCGAGCTGCTGGCGGGGCTGACCACCTTCCTCACCATGGCCTACATCGTCTTCGTCAACCCGAGCATCCTGGCGGATGCGGGGATGCCGAAGGGCTCGGTCTTCGTGGCGACCTGCCTCATCGCCGCGCTCGGCTCCGGAGTGATGGGGTTCCTCGCCAACTGGCCGGTGGCGCTCGCGCCGGGGATGGGGCTCAACGCCTACTTCGCCTACGTCGTCGTCCAGGGCATGGGCTACACGTGGCAGGCGGCGCTCGGGGCGGTGTTCATCTCCGGCCTCTGCTTCCTCGCCGTGACCGCGACGGGCCTGCGCGGGATCATCGTCGCGGGCATCCCGCGCTCGATGCGGATCGCGCTCACCGTCGGCATCGGGCTCTTCCTGGCGATCATCGCGCTCAAGAACGCGGGCGTGGTGGCGGCCAGCCCCGCCACCTTCGTGACCCTGGGCGACCTGCGCCAGCCCGGCACGGTGCTGGCGGCCCTCGGCTTCCTGATGGTGGCGGTGCTCTCGGCGCGGCGGGTGCGGGCAGCGCTCCTCCTCACCATCCTCACGGTGACGGGCCTGAGCTTCGTCTTCGCCGGCAACGCTTTCCAGGGCATCGTCTCGGCCCCGCCCTCGCTGCTGCCGACGCTGTTTGCCCTCGACATCCCGGGCGCCCTCACCGGCGGCCTCCTCAACGTCATCCTCGTGCTGTTCCTCGTCGAACTGTTCGACGCCACCGGCACGCTGATGGCGGTGGCGGGCCGCGCCGGGCTCCTGCCGGAGACCGGCCGCTCGGCCGCGCTCGACCGGGCGTTGCTGGCCGATTCCGCGGCGATCTTCACCGGCTCGCTGCTGGGCACCTCGAGCGCCACCGCCTATCTCGAAAGCGCCGCCGGGGTGGAGGAGGGCGGGCGCACCGGGCTCACCGCCGCCACCGTCGCCGTGCTGTTCCTGGCCTGCCTGTTCTTCGCGCCGCTCGCCGGCTCGGTGCCGGCCTACGCCACGGCGCCGGCCCTGTTCTACGTCGCCTGCCTGATGCTGCGCGAGCTGACCGCGCTGGACTGGGACGACGTCACCGAGGTGATCCCCGCCTGCGTGACGGCGCTCCTGATGCCGTTCACCTATTCCATCGCCAACGGCGTCGCCTTCGGCTTCATCACCTACGCGGTGCTCAAGGCCCTGACCGGCCGAGCCCGTGAGGTGAAGCCGGTGGTGTGGGTGATCGCCGCCGTGTTCCTGTTCAAGTTCGTGGAGACCGGCGGCGCGCACTGATCGTTGCGCGGGCAGGGTCCTGGGTCGGGGTTTTCGGTGGGCAAGACACTTTTCACGCCGTGAGGCCCCGGCCCGCGACCGGTGGCACGATCCGTCAACCACTTCGCGCCAAGATTGTCCCCTCCACGCCCGCCGAGCCCGGACGGCACCGGCCATGATGAAGCGCACCGGCATCGCGATCCTTCTCGGCCTCGGCGGCTTCGCCCTCGGCAGCGTCATCGCGCGGGTGACGGAGAAGGAGGGCCCCCGCTCCGCCGGGGCGGCGGAAGGCCCGCCCGCCCTGCGCCACATCACGCAGTTTCCGCTGCCCGCCCCGGAGAAGCCTGCGAAGGAGCCGAACCGCTCAGGCCGCTGAGCGCTCGGGCGCCACGTCAGCCGGCAGCCCACCATGCGCCTCGGCGAGGATCGCGTAGGAGGCGCGGCGCGCCCCGTGATCGTAGAGGGCGGAGGCCACCATCACCTCGTCAGCGCCGGTCTCGGCCACCAGCGCCTCCAGCCCGGCGCGCACCGTCTCGCGCGAGCCCACCAGGGAGCGCGCCAGCATCCGCGAGGCCTGCGCCTTCTCCGACGGGCTCCAAGAGGCCTCGATGTCGTCGATCGGCGGCGGCAGCAGGCCGCGGGTGCCGCGGACCAGCCGGGTGAATTGCTGCTGCGGCGTGGTGAACAGGCGCCGCGCCTCCACATCGGTCTCCGCCGCGACGACGTTGATGCCGACCATGGCGTAGGGCCGCTGCAGCTGCTCGGAGGGCTGGAAACGGGCGCGGTAGGCCGCGAGCGCCGGCAGCAGCGCATCAGGGGCGAAGTGCGAGGCGAAGGCATAGGGCAGGCCCAGCATGCCGGCGAGTTCCGCCCCGAACAGGCTGGAGCCGAGGATCCATAGCGGCACCTTGAGCCCCGTTCCGGGCACCGCCTGCACCGCCTGCCCCTCCCGCGCCGGGCCGAACAGCGCCTGCAATTCGAGCACGTCCTGCGGAAAACGCTCCGCCGAGCCGTAATCGCGGCGAAGCGCCCGCAGCGTCAGCCCGTCCGTGCCCGGCGCCCGGCCGAGCCCGAGGTCGATCCGGCCCGGATACAGCGATTCCAGTGTGCCGAACTGCTCGGCGATCACCAGCGGCGCGTGGTTGGGCAGCATGATTCCGCCCGCGCCGACCCGGATGCGGGAGGTGCCGGAGGCCACGTGCCCGATCGCCACCGCCGTGGCGGCGCTGGCGATACCGATCATGTTGTGGTGCTCGGCGAGCCAGAAGCGGCGGTAGCCGAGCGCTTCCGCGTGCCGGGCGAGATCGAGGCTGTTGGCGAGCGCCCGCCCCGGCGTGGCGCCCTCCGGGACGAAGGCGAGATCGAGCACGGAGAGGGGCGGCAGGGAGGGGGTCGGAGCTGGCATGGACGCGTGATGCACCTTCGCTCTGCGCCTGCGCGGGCGCACACAATCGGTTTCCCCTCGATGCCGACAGATCGTGTGCGAGACGGCCCGGCGCAAGGAACCGGGCCATCGCGCTCGCAAGGCGCTCGCAGGCCGCGGGTGCTGTCGGAAGACTCCTGTCCGGTGGAAAGAAAGGGGCTTGCGCGAGGCGCGCGAACCGTCCTAGCCTCCCTTCATCGGCGCTGCGGCGCCGCCCTGAGACAAGGAGGTTGGCCATGAGACATCACGGCATCAACGGCTCCCCGACGCGCACCGCCGACGCGGATCAGGACACGCCACCCAACCAGGATCGGCAGGGATAGTGGCTCCCTGAACGCTGCGGACGGTCGAGTTCCCCCGCCGGTCCGAGGGCGGGGCAGAAGCTCCCACCGCGCGCGAGAGTGTGGCCCCTGCAAAGACCCGTCGGCGAAAACCGGCGGGTCTTTTTATGCCATCAAGTTATGCCATCAAGGCGCAAGACCTGCCCACTTGTCCGGCAGGGAAGCGAAATTTCCACCACACCGGGTTCTCTTCATCATTACGGCTCAGGGCTTGCACGAAGCGCTCCGAATGTTGCTCGGAGACCGGCGCCGGATGCCTCTCTTTCATTTCGAGCTATGTCGGAACGGCCGGACCATCGGCCAGACGGAGACGCGTGACTGCCCCGATTGCGGCATGGCCTTCCGCGCCGCCCGCGACATGATCCGCACCCTGCGCGAGGACGACACCCTGTCCGAGGATTCCCGCGAGCACACCCTGCGGGTCAGCTATGTCGATCACTCGACGCTGTTCGACCTGCCGTTCAACCTGGGGATCTGAGACCCGCAGCGACCGGTCCCTTCGGCCCTTCGGGAGAGGACGGCCGGGTGTGGAAACATCACCCCTTCCAGTTCTTGAGCGCGGCGAACGGGCTGCCGGAGAGGTCCGGGGGCGGGGGGTTGAGCACCGGCTCGACCTGGGCGATCGCGTCGTCGCGGGAATGGGCGCTGCCGTTCGGCAGCTTGCCGCCGGCCGCGTCGCGGTGGCCGCCGCCGCGGAAGGCGCGGGCGCCGTCGAGCGCCGTGCCGTCGATGGAGCGGAACGAGAGCGTCCCGGCGCGCTGCACGTTGACGACCCGCTTGGCCCGGCCCGCCTCCATCACTTGGTCGGAGACGCGCTGGAAGGTCCCGGAATCGAGGCCGAAGGAGAGCAATGTGCCGTCCGAGAGCGGATGGAACAATGCGTCCGAGCGGGCGAGCGCCCGCGCCAGCCGCTGGCGCGCGGTCAGCGTCGGGTCGTCGCCCGCCTCTCCGGCCAGCAGCCCGTCGACGAGGCCGGCGCGCAGTTCGCCCGAGCGGCGCTCCAGCTCGGCCGGGGTGGCGCCCGCCCGTAGCCGTCCGGCGGCCGCCATCAGCAGGTCGGAGACGAAGCGGTCATGCCAGGGATGGCCCGCCGGCACCAGGGTCGAGACGCTGTCCCAGAACAGCTCGTCCAGCGCGAGGCCGCCGGCGAAGGCCGCCTCGCCCTTCTTCCACAGGTCGAGCGCCTCGACCGCCTCGATCAGCGTCGCGAGGTCGGCCGCTACCGTGTCGGACAAGGTCGTCTCGGGCGCGTAGAGGGCGCGCTGGTCGTAGGCCATCCGCGTGGCGCAATGTGCCTCGTCGATGAGCACGAACACCTCCGGGTCGCCGAGATCGGCCCGCAGCAGCCCCGCGCGCTCCGGATCGGGCCCGATCTCGAGGTTCTGGCGCTTGAGCTGGTCGATCGAGGAGGCATGGTGATCGAGCACCACGAGGCGGTGGCGCGCGCCCTCCGCCCGGCCGCGATTCATCGCGGCGAAGCGGCGCAGGAAGGCGATGGTCGGCTCCTCCAATCCGAGATCGGTCATCAGCAGCGTCTCGGAGGCCGCCGCGCCGCGCAGGCGCTTCAGCTCGTCCTCCACCACCGGGCCGACATCGGAATAACGGGCGACATGCACCACCCGGGACACCGCCGCGAAGGCGGCGGCAACCGTCGTGGCACCGTAGCCGTCGAGGTCGTGGTGGGAGATCTGCGTGACAATCATCGGCAGAATCATCGGCTCAAGGCTGGACAGAAGGCTCGCGGGACGCGAGACGGCGGGCACCGCTGACGCGGCGTGCGAGATTGCAAGCCTCTTACGCCGGCCGGCCCCGGAAGGTCCACGGGCCTTCGCCGTGGCTCCGGCGCGCGGGGCCGCGGTCACGCGGCGCATCGGCCGAACGACTCCGACGACCGGGCAAACCCGGCAACCTTAACGCCCGGTTCAGGCGTTGAGAGATCCTATCGACAACCGTTCTTCAGTCCGAGAACCGGCGAGGGCATGACGCATCCGACCGACCCTTCGACCCGCGCGACGCGGTCGATCGACCGCTCCCTCGGCGCGCGCCTCGGCCCTTGCATCGACCGACGCCGCCTGATCGGCGGCGCCGCGGCCGGTGCCGCCCTGGCGCTGCTGCCGCGCGGGGCGAGCGCCCAGGCCGCGCCGCCGGCCCTTCCCGCCGCGGGCTCGCCGTTCTCGGATGCCACCGTCCCCGACCTCGCCCGGGCGCTGGGCAACCGCCCCTTCGCAGGTCAGCCCGCCAACGATGTGCCGGACGCCCTGAAGAACCTTTCGCGGGAGGCCTACGAGGCGATCCGCATCCGGCCCGAGGCGCTGATCTGGGGCGGCGAGCCGCACGGCTTCGCGGTCGAGCCGCTGGTGCGCGGCTTCTACTACAGCGACCGGGTCGCCCTGTTCCTCGTCGAGGACGGCGTGGTCCGCCCCGTCGTTTACGACCGGGCGAACTACGAGGCGGGATCGGAGGCGGGGGCGGCGGCTCTTCCGCAGGCCGGGCAGGAACCGGGCTTCTCCGGCCTGCGCCTGCGTGCGCGCTTCGGCGAGCGGCACCAGGATCTGGCGATTTTCCAGGGCGCCTGCTTCTACCGGCTGGTGGGGCAGGGCCAGGACTTCGGCGTTGACGGCCGCGCCCTGATGCTGCGCCCGGCCGATCCGCGCGGCGAGGAGTTTCCCCGCTGGCGCGCCCTGTTCGTGGAGCGCCCTAAGACGCCCGACGGCCCGCTGGTGATCCACGCCCTGATCGATTCCGAATCGCTGGCCGCCGCCCTGCGCCTGGAACTGCGCCCCGGCGAGACCTCGAACGCCGCCGTCAGCGCCACCCTGGTCACCCGCAAGGCGATCGACCATCTCGGCCTCGGGGGGATGCAGGCACCGTTCCTGTTCGGTCCCCACGACCGGCGCGGCGCGGACGACGCCCGCGCCGCGGTCTACGCCGCGGGCGGCCTGCAGATCCGCAACGGCGGCGGGGAGGCGATCTGGCGCCCGGTGCGCAACCCGGAGACGCTGCAGATTTCGGGCTTCCTCGACAACGGCCCGCAGGGCTTCGGCCTGACGCAGCGGGACCGGGCCTTCGCGACCTTCGAGGACGACAACCACCATTGGGAGCGCAGCCCCTCGCTCTGGGTCGAGCCGGGCGAGCCCGCCGGGGTCGAGGGGAGCACCGAGAATCTGTGGGGGGAGGGCGCCGTGACCCTTCTCGAGATTCCGAGCGACGCAGAGGTCAACGAGAACGTCATCGCCTATTGGCGGCCGAAGGCGGCCCTGCCCGCAGGCCGGGAGGTCCGTCTCACCTACCGGCAGAACTGGGGCGGCGAGACGCCGGTCGGCCCGCTCGCGCGCGTCACGAGCACACGCAGCGGGCGGGGCAGCGGCAATCCCCGCCGGCTGTTCCTCGTCGATTTCACCGGCGACGTCCTGTTCACCCCCGAGGGCGCGATGGTTCCCCTCGAAACGGTGCTGATCGCCGGCCCCGGCCGGATCGTCGAGGGCGCGACCCGGTGGATCGCCCATCCGGAGACCCGCACCGTGCGCGTCGCCTTCGAACTCGATCCGGGCAGCGAGCGGGCCTGCGAACTGCGCCTTGCCCTCAAGACGGAAGGGCGGCAGATCACGGAAACGTGGCTGTACCGCTGGACGCCGTGACCCTCTCCCGGCCCCTTCCAGGATCCTTCGCTCCGATGCCCGACACCGCCGACAGCGTCTCGACCGTGACGGACCGCCCCGCCCCGGCCGGGTTCCGGGCCGAGGCGGGGCCCGAACGCGCCGCACCCGCCATGCCGAAGCGGGGACCGCTGGCGATGCCGGTGCAGGACCTGCGCGCCCGGCCCGCGAGCCGTCGCAACGGCGGCGGCGGGCCTCTGGCGGCGCGCCTGTTCGTGTTCGGGGGCGCGGCCGCGCTCACCGCTTACGGCGCGTGGCAGATGTACGAGGTGATCTCGGTCTCCGGCGGCGCGACCGGGCTCCAGTACGTGCTGCTGGTGCTGTTCGTGCTGAACTTCTCGTGGATCGCACTGGCCTTCACCGCCGCGCTTCTCGGCTTCGCCACCCTGCTGCGTCGCGAGCGGCCGGCCCCGCTTCCGGTGACGCTGACCTCCCGGACCGCCATCGTCATGCCGGTCTACAACGAGGGCAGCGCCCGGGTCTTCGCCGGGCTCCAGGCGATGCACGAGGCGGTCGAGGCCACGGGCCTCGGGCGCCATTTCGACTGGTTCGTGCTCTCGGATTCGACGCAAGCCGATGCCTGGATCGCCGAGGAGCGCGCCTTCCTGGCCCTGCGCGCGGAACTCGGGCCCGAGGCCCGGCTCTACTACCGCCACCGGGAAAAGAACCATCACCGCAAGGCCGGCAACATCGCCGATTTCGTCACCGGCTGGGGCGGGTCCTACGACCACATGCTGGTGCTCGACGCCGACAGCCTGCTCACCGGCGACTGCATCGTGCGGCTCGCGGCGGCGATGGAAGCCGATCCCCAGGCCGGCATCATCCAGAGCCTGCCGCTCATCATCAACCGCAACACCCTGTTCGCCCGGCTCCAGCAATTCGCCGCGCGCATCTACGGCCCCGTCATCGCCACCGGCCTCTCGGTCTGGTCGGGCCGGGACGGCAATTACTGGGGCCACAACGCGATCATCCGGATGCAGGCCTTCGCCGAGGCCGCGGGCCTGCCCGACCTCAAGGGCCGTCCGCCCTTCGGCGGCCACATCCTCAGCCACGACTTCGTCGAGGCGGCGCTGATCCGCCGGGCCGGCTGGGGCGTCACCATGCTGCCGCGGCTGGAGGGCTCCTACGAGGAAAGCCCGCCCTCGCTGATCGATCTGGCCGTGCGCGACCGGCGCTGGGCGCAGGGCAACCTCCAGCACGCCCGCGTCATCGGCGCGGCGGGCCTCGCGCCGGCCTCGCGCCAGCACTTCGCCACGGGGATCGCCGGCTACGTCGCCTCGCCGCTCTGGCTCGCCCAGCTCGTGATCGGCATCATCATCGTGCTGCAGACCGCCTGGGTGCGCCCCGAATACTTCTCCGCCGAGTTCGGCCTCTACCCGGTCTGGCCGCGCTTCGACCCGGTGCGCGCGCTCCAACTCTTCGCCCTGACCATGGGCATCCTGCTCGCCCCGAAATGTCTGGGGCTGATCCTGGCGCTCCTCGACGGTGAGACCCGGCGGGCGAGCGGCGGGGCCGGGCGACTGACCCTATCCTTCCTGATCGAGATCCTGCTCTCGGCGCTGATCGCGCCGATCGCGATGCTGATCCAGTCGGGCTCGGTGTTCCAGATCCTGGCCGGGCGCGACACCGGCTGGAACCCGCAGCGCCGCGACGACGGTTCGATCCCGCTCTCGGACATCGTCCGCCGCCACCGCTGGCACACCGGCCTCGGCGTGGTCACGGGGATTGCGGCGTTTGCCATCGCCACCTCCCTGTTCCTGTGGATGTCGCCGACGATCCTCGGCCTCGTTCTGGCGATCCCGCTCTCCTGGGCGAGCGGCCAACTGGCACTCGGCCTCGCCCTGAAAACGCGCGGCCTGCTGGTGACGCCGGAGGAGCAGGCCCCGCCGGCCATCGCCCAACGGGCCGGCGAACTCGCCCGCCGCAACGCGGCCCGCAGCTTCGACGACGCGGACGCGCTCGCCGCGCTCCACGCCGACGCGCGCCTCGCCCGCGCCCATGGGGCGATGTTGCCCGAGGGCACGCCGCGCCCGCGCGGGAAGATCGACGCCGACCACACGCTCGCCGCCGCCAAGATCCTGGAGGCGGAGACCCTGACCGAAGCGCAGGCTTGGCTCACCGCGAAGGAGCGCTTCGCCCTCCTCCACGACCGCGCGCTCCTCGACCAACTCACCCGCCTGCGACCGGCCTGAGCGCGTTCTTCAGGACCTCTCGTCGAGGCCTCTCTTCGGAGCCTCTGCGCGGAGGCCCGTCACGGACGTTACGGATGGCAGCCGTGATCCGGTGCGCCACGCATTGACGCTGATCCCCGCCGGGCCATAGACAGGCCTGTGCCTCGGGGCCGCGCGTGACTGCGCTCGGTGCATGAGGAAGGGTGGCCGAGTGGTTTAAGGCAGCGGTCTTGAAAACCGCCGTGGGGGCAACTCCACCGTGGGTTCGAATCCCACCCCTTCCGCCAGATCACCGACCTGCATGGCCGTGCGTGGTTTTCCGGGTCGTCGAACCGCCTCAACCTTAAACCCACGTCCGAACTTGCGACGCTGCATCCTGTACCTCCGGTTTCATCATCACACCGAAACCGGGTGTCCGTGAAACCGGCAGAAGGCCGGACCAATGAGCCGGAAATGCCCTCGCCCGCTAAAGGTCCGTCCATAAGTCACGTCTTCGAGGCGATGCATCGGACGAGGATCTGACAGCGGCGTTGTCGAGGGAGTAAGCGCCTCATTCGTTCAGGGTCGGGGCTTCACTTATGTCTCTCCGCCGGCCACCGGGATCGCTTGTCCGGTGATGGAACGCGCCGCCGCGCCGCACAGCCACGCGACGGCATCGGCGACTTCGTCCGGTTGAACCAAGCGGCCCTGCGGGTTGTGGCGCACGAGCGAGGCGAGCGCCGCGGCACGGTCCCGGCCGGTCGTCGCCATGATCCGTTCCAGGCTGTCGCCGACGATGTCGGTGTCGGTGAAGCCGGGACAGACCGCATTGACGGTGACGCCGCTGCGGGCGGTCTCCTGCGCGAGCGACCGGACGAGGCCGACCACCGCGTGCTTGGCCGCGCAGTAGGCGGAGACGTAAGGGTAGCCTTTCTGGCCGGCCATCGAGGCGATGGCGACGATCCGGCCGAACCCTCTCGCCGTCATGCCCGGAAGCACCGCCTGCGCGGCGTGGACGGTGCCGAACAGGTTCACGTCGAGCATCCGCTGGAACAGGGCGGGCTCGCTGCGGCCGAAGGGGGCGGATTCCGCGGCTCCCGCATTGGCTACGAGGATGTCGATGGGCGCGCGCTCGGCGATGTTCGCGAAGGCCGCCGCGACCGCCGGCCCGTCCGTCACATCGACGGGAATCGCGTGATGGGCGGCGCCCTCGGCGATCGCCCGGTCGAGGGCCTCGGCATTGCGGCCGAGGATCGTCACCACGGCGCCGTCGCGGACGAGGCGTTCGGCGACGGCGCGGCCGATGCCGCGGGCGCCGCCCGTGACGACGGCATGATGGATCGCGGACCGGATCGGGCCGGCCTCCGACACGGTCAGGCTCCCGTCCGGACGTAGCCGGACAGGCTCGCATCCGGCACGTCGTCGAGGTTGACGACGATGTTTTCCGGCGTGCGCGCGGTGAGCCAGACGAGGTCGTCCTCCGCGCTCATGTTCGCCTCGACATGGGGCATGAAGGGCGGCACGAACACGAAGTCGCCCTCGCTCATGTCGATGTACTCGGCGTAACCCGGCCCGAAATAGATCCGCGCCTTGCCCCGCAGCACGTAGCCTCCGGTCTCGGCCTCGCCGTGGTGGTGCGGCAGCGAGCGGTAGCCCGGTTCGTTGCTGACCTTGCCGTACCAGATCCGCGTCGCCGGGGTGTGCTGCGGGCTGACGCCGGAGACGCGCACGGCGCCCCCGGACTGGCCGGTGCGGGTGTCCTCCTCGCCGGCGCGGGTGACGATGGGCTTCAGCGTCTCGGTCATGGTCTCTTCCCCTTCAGTCGGTCACAGCAGGCCGGTCTCGACGGCGACGCGGCGATAGGCGGCGCCGGCGGTGAAGCCGCCGTCGATCACGAAATCCTCCCCGGTGATGAAGCTCGCCTCGTCGCTCACCAGGAAGCGGACGAGGCGGGCGACCTCGTCGGGCTCGCCCGGCCGGCCCATCGGCGTCAGGCCGATCATCGGGGCGAGATGCGGCGAGCCGGCGTTCAGGCCGGTCACGACGAGCCCGGGGCAGACGGCGTTGACGCGGATGCGATCACCCGCGAGTTCCATCGCAGCGGTCTTGGTGAGCCCGCGGAGGCCCCATTTGCTGGCGGTGTAGGCGGGATCGGCATGGCCCGAGAAGGCCGCGTTCGAGGCGATGTTGACGATGCTGCCGCCGGCCCTGCGCATCGCGGGCGCGACCGCGCGGATGCCGAGGAAGGCGCCGGTGAGATTGACCGCGAGCACCCGGTTCCAGGCGGCGAGGTCGGTCGCCGCCATGCCGGTGCGGTTGATGATGCCGGCATTGTTGACGAGGATGTCGAGACGGGAGCGCCAGTCGAGGGCGCCCGCGACGAGCCTGTCCCACTCCTCCGCCCGGGTGATGTCGGCGGCTTGGAAGCGTGCCTCCAGGCCCTCGGCGCGCAGCTCCGCGGCATAGGCTTCGCCCTGCTCGGCCAGCACGTCGCAGATCGTGACAGCGACGCCGGACTGCGCCAGGAGGCGGGCCTGCGCCGCGCCCTGGCCGCGGCTGCCGCCGGTGACGATGGCGGCCTTGTCCCTGAGGTCGGCGAACGCGCTCATCTCACGCCCCCTGGACCACGGCCTGGCGCTGCTCGCCGAGCCCGTCGATGCCGAGCCGCATGGTCTGGCCGGCCCGCAGGAAGACCGGCGGCTTCTGGCCGAGGCCGACGCCCGGCGGCGTTCCGGTGGCGATGACGTCGCCGGGATGGAGCGTCATGAACCCGCTGATGTAGCTGACGAGCTCGGCGACCCCGAAGATCATCCGCGCGGTGGTCCCGGTCTGGCGGCGGACCCCGTCCACGTCGAGCCAGAGTCCGAGCGTCTGCGGATCGGGCACCTCGTCCCGCGTCACCAGCCAGGGGCCGAGCGGGCCGAAGGTGTCGGCGCTCTTGCCCTTGGTCCATTGCCCGCCGCGCTCGGACTGGAAGGCGCGCTCGGACACGTCGTTGACCACGCAGTAGCCGGCGACGAAATCCAGCGCCTCGGCCCGTGCGACGTGCTTGGCGCGGCGACCGATCACCACGCCGAGCTCGACCTCCCAATCGGTCTTCTCGGAATTGCGCGGAATCTCGACCGCGTCGTCGGGGCCGCAGACCGCGCTGGTGGCCTTCATGAACAGCACCGGCTCGTCCGGCGCGGGCTTGCCGGTCTCCGCGGCGTGGTCGGCGTAGTTCAGGCCGACGCAGACGAACTTTCCGATCGCGCCGACGCAAGGACCGATCCGGGGCGTGCCGCGCACGAGGGGCAGGCTCTCGGGATCGAGGGCGCGCAGGCGGGCGAGGCTCGCGTCGGACAGGAATGGGCCGGCGATGTCGGCCACGTGGTCCCGCAGGTCGCGGATGCCGCCCTCGGCATCGAGGAGGCCGGGGCGCTCGGCGCCGGGCTCTCCGTATCGCAGCAGCTTCATGCCGTGTCTCCGAGGTAACGTGTCAGTAGAAGGCGGGGCTTTGAGCGAGCGTCGGCCACAGGACGGGATCGTGCCCCGGCACCACGCGGGCCTGCGCCCGCGCGGCGACCGCGCGCAGCTTGGCGACGGAGCGCACCGCCTCGGTCACCGAGGTGACGGCGCCCGGCAGCGCCCGGTCCTCCCAATGGTCCATCGTGTCGGCGGCATCGATCGCCAGCAGCGTGGCGCCCCGAGCCGTGCGCACGAGGAAGGATTGGTGCCCAACCGTGTGGCCGGGGGAGCGGAGGCAGGTGATCGCCCCGTCGCCGTACAGATCGAAGAAGTCGCCCCACGCCTCGTCGAGCAGGCACCAGTCGAGACCGGGCCGGTCGAAATCGGCCCGGACGAAGGCGGCGGCGCAGAACCAGTCGGGCGCCAGCGCGTAATCGAGCGCGGCGCGCTGCACGACGTGCCGGGCGTTCGGAAACACGCCGATCGCGCCCGTATGGTCGAGGTGCAGGTGCGACAGCAGCACGGTGCGCACGTCAGCCGGGTCGAAGCCCGCTGCTCTGACCTGCGCGGCACAGTCCTGCCCCGGCGCGACGCGGGGTTCGAACACCTGCGCGACCGGTCCCCAATGCCCGTGCGGATCGGTGGCGCAGATCGCGGGAAAGCCGCCATCGATCACCACGTGCCCGCGCGGATGCGCGACGAGATACCAGGGCACCGGGATCTCGAACGGCTCGCCGAGACCCTGGTTCATGTAGATGTCCTGACGGCGGCAGCCGAGGCTGCCGGTCTGGAAGAAATGGAGTTGGATGTCCGACATCGTTCCTCCCGCCGTCCCGCCCCGCGGCTTTTGCTTCAAACTTCAAATTTATCCCATTCAGGCGATCGAACAGCGGCCTGTCAAGATAAATTTCAAGCTTCAAGCTTGTGCAGCCATGGGCGCCGACATAGCTTGAGCCCGGCCGCGGACAGGTGCCGCGCCGGGAGGCAAGACTGATGAGCGAGACATCCGAGGCGGCCCTGCCGCTCCTGCGCACCCTGACCCTGCCGTCGGATGCCAACCTCAACGGCGGCGTGTTCGGCGGCTGGATCATGGCCGAACTCGACAAGGCCGCCGGGCTCCTCGGGATGCGGCGCTCGCAAGGGCCCTGCACCACGGTCGCGGTGGAGAACCTGCGCTTCGTCGCGGCGCTCAAGGTCGGCGAGGAATTCTCGGTTTTCGGGCAGGTCGAGGCGGTCGGCCGCAGCTCGATGCGGCTGCGGCTCGAAGGCTTCGCCGCCGCGCCCGCGGGGGGAGAGCGGCGGCGCGTCGTGGAGGCGCTGTTCGTCTCGGTGGCGCTCGATGACGCGGGGCGGCCGCGGCCGGTGCCGTGAGCGGCGTCAGGGCGCTGCCCTGACACCCCGCCAAAGGGCTCGCCCTTTCCGGAACCCGTTACGCGCGGGTTCGGCGGCGGGGCTCGACCCCGGCTTGCGCCGAGCGCTTGAGCCGGGCGAGGCCGTCCGTCAGCGCCGCGATCTCACCGTCCGAGAGGCCGGCGAACAGCTCTTCGATCCAGGCATTGTGCGCCTCCGCCATGGTGCGGAAGGCGGCGCGGCCCGCATGCGTGAGGCGGATGATCTGGACCCGCCGGTCCGTCGGCGAGGGCTGGCGGGTGATGTAGCCGCTGGCCAGGAGCTTCTCGACCACCGCCGTCACGTTGCCGGCCGAGACCATCAGGAGCTTCGACGCCTCGCCGAGCACCAGCCCGTCCTCGGCCTTGTCGAGCTGGGCGAGCAGGTCGAAGCGCGGCAGCGTGAAATCGAACTGCTCGCGCAGGCGCGAGCGGATCTCGTTCTCGATCAGCGTGGTGCAGGTGAGAAGGCGCAGCCACGCGCGGACCGCCGTGCGCTTATCCCGCCCTTCGGCCTCCACCGGCAGACCGCCTTCCCCCGTCTCACCCAATGCCACGATCCCGGCCCTGCCCGCGCCCCCGCGGTCATCAGCCCGATTTCGCGGCACAACGCAAACGCGGGCCGCCGCGCCGGCCCTCACGATGCGTCCTGCGCAGCCGGCAACCGCAGCTCGGCCCGGGTCTTCGGACGTCCACGCAGCTTGAGGTCTTCGAAATCGGCCCGCTCGCGGACCGAATTGCGGAAGATCTGGTCCTTGCCCGGCGCGTATTGCGGCGGGCAGTGGATCCCGTCCGCCCCGTACCAGGCGGCCGCCCGCAGGGTGAAGCCGGGATCGGCGAGGTGCGGGCGCCCGAGCGCCACGATGTCGGCTCGCCCCGCCGCCAGGATCGTGTTGATCTGGTCCGGCGTCGTGATGTTGCCCACGCACATCGTCGCGGTGCCCGCCTCGTTGCGGATGCGCTCAGCGAAGGGCGTCTGGAACATCCGCCCGTAGAGCGGGCGCGCGGCGCTCACGGTCTGGCCGGTGGAGACATCGACGAGATCGACCCCCGCCTCGCGGAACGCGCCCGCGATCGCCACCGAATCCTCCGGCGTCAGGCCGCCCTCGGCCCAGTCGGTCGCCGAGACGCGCACCGACATCGGTTTGTGCGGGGGCCAGGCCGCCCGCATCGCCGCGAAGACTTCGAGGGGGAAGCGCAGGCGGTTCTCGAGGCTGCCGCCGTACGCATCGGTGCGCCGGTTGGTGAGCGGCGAGAGGAAGCTCGCCAGCAGGTAGCCGTGGGCGCAGTGCAGTTCCAGCATGTCGAAGCCCGCCCGCGCGGCGCGCTCGGTGGCGGCGACGAAGTCGGCGGTCACCGCCGCCATGTCGGCGCGGTCCATCGCCCGCGGCACGGTGCTGTCGGGATAGTACGGAAGGGGCGAGGCCGACATCACCTCCCAGCCGCCCTCCGCGAGCGGCCGGTCGATGCCCTCCCACATCAGCTTGGTCGCGCCCTTGCGCCCGGCATGGCCGAGCTGCAGGCAGAACTTCGTGCCGGAATTGGCGTGCACGAAATCCACGATGCGGGTCCAGGCCATCTCCTGCGCGTCGGTGTAGAGACCGGCGCAGCCCGGCGTGATGCGGGCGTCGCGCGAGACGCAGGTCATCTCGGTGAACATCAGGCCGGGGCCGCCGATCGCCCGCGCGCCGTAATGGACGAGATGCCAGTCGCCGGGCACGCCCTCCTGCGCCGAGTACATGCACATCGGCGACATCGCGACCCGGTTCGGGACCACCATCTCGCGTAAACGCAGCGGCTGGAACATCGGCGCGGCGGGCCGGTCGAGGGAGACGTCGAAGCCGGCCCGGCGCACGCCCTCGGCGAAGACGCGGTCCATCCGGGCGACGAAGTCCGGGGCGCGCAGGCGCAGGTTGTCGTAGGTGATCGCCTTGGCGCGGGTCATCGCCCCGAAGGCGAACTGCACCGGCTCGAAATCGAGGTAGCGGGCCACGTGCTCGAACCAGACGAGGGAGACGTCGGCCGCGTGCTGGGTCTTCTCGACTTCCTCGCGCCGGCCGCGCTCGAACTGGGCGAGTGCCGCCGGAACCTCGGCCTCGGTCACCAGCGCCTCGTAGAGCGCGATGGCGTCCTCCATGGCGAGCTTGGTGCCCGAGCCGATCGAGAAATGGGCGGTGGCCTTGGCGTCCCCCAGCAGCACCCGGTTGCCGCGCACCCAGCGGGCATTGCGGATCATCGGGAATTGCCGCCAGATCGAGCGGTTGGTGAGCACCGGATGATCGCCGAGGAAGTCGGCGAAGATCCGCTTCATCAGGGCGGCCGAGCCCGCCTCGTCGAGCTGCGCGAGTCCCGCGCGCTCGAAGGTGTCGGGATCGGTCTCGAACACCCAGGTCGAGCGGTCGCGCTCGTACTGGTAGGCGTGGGCGATGAAAGGCCCCCATTCCGTTTCCCGGAACAGGAAGGTGAAGGCGTCGAGCGGCCGGGTCGAGCCCATCCAGGCGAAGCGGTTCGGCCGCAGATCCACCGTCGTGCCGAAATGCTCCGCGTGGCGCTGGCGGTAGGCGCTGTTGATCCCGTCGGCCACCACGACGAGGTCGTGGTCGTCGAACGCCTCCGCGTCGGCCTCGGTCTGGAACACCATCGCGACGCCGAGCGAGCGGGCACGCTCCTGCAGGATGGTGAGCAGGGTCGAGCGGGCGCAGCCGCAGAAGCCGTTGCCGCCGATGCGGTGGACCTCGCCCTTCACGTGGATGGCGATGTCGTCCCAATAGGCGAATTCCTGGGTGATGCGGGCGTAGCTCTCGGCGTCGTAGCGCTCGAAGATGTCGAGGGTGGCATCGGAGAACACCACGCCGAATCCGAAGGTGTCGTCGGGGCGGTTGCGCTCGTAGACGGTGATGACCGCGTCCGGGAAGCGCTTCTTGACCAGGATCGCGAGGTACAGGCCCGCGGGGCCGGCCCCGACCACCGCGATGCGCAGGGCGGCGCGCGCGTCCCTGCCGGCGATCCCGTCGGTGAACTCCCCCATCGCACCCTCCGAAGCCGTCCGCGCGCCGATCGGCCCGCAATATGCTTCACGCTTAAAACATCTTGCGGAAACCGGCAAGATGTTTTAAGCCTAAATCATTCCGGCGAACAAAGGCGTCCGCCCGGAACCGAACGTGAGGGCCTCATCGTGGATGCAATGTCCAAGCCCGCCGCCGAGCCCGTCGACACCTTCGCCCGCGACTCGCTGCCCGCGCGCGACGCTTGGCCCGACCTGATCTTCGCGCTCCCGGAGCTGCGCTATCCGCGCCGCCTGAACTGCGTGACACCGCTCCTGGACCGCTGGATCGCGGAGGGGCGCGGCCACGCCCTCTGCCTGATCGGCGAGCACGAATCGCTGACCTACCGGCAGCTCTTCGAGCGGGTGAACCGCATCGCCAACGTGCTGGTGAACCAGCTCGGGCTCAAGCCCGGCAACCGGGTTCTGCTGCGCTCGGGCAACACGCCGATGATGGTGGCCGCCTATCTCGCGGTGCTGAAGGCGGGGGGCGTCGTGGTGGCGACCATGCCGCTGCTGCGGGCGCGGGAGATCGCCTACCCGCTCAACAAGGCGCAGATCCGCCTCGCGCTATGCGACCACCGCCTCGCCGAGGAGATGGAGGGCGCCCGCGCCCACGCGCCGGACCTGGAGCGGGTGGTGTACTGGGGCGGCGGGCCGGATCCGCTCGAAGCGCTGATGGCGCGGGAAAGCCCAGTCTTCACCGCCGCCGATACCGCCGCCGACGATGTCTGCCTCATCGCCTTCACCTCCGGCACCACCGGCGAGCCGAAGGGGGCGATGCACTTCCACCGCGACCTGCTGGCGATCTGCGACACCTATGCCCGCCACGTGGTCCGGGCCGGGCCGGAAGACCGCTTCATCGGCTCGGCTCCCTTCGCCTTCACCTTCGGGCTCGCGATCATCCTGTTCCCGATGCGCGTCGGCGGCTCCGCGGTGGTGCTGGAACGGGCCGGTCCCGAGGATCTCGCACTGGCGATCGGGCGTGAGCGCGCCACGGTCTGCTTCACCGCGCCGACCGCCTATCGGGCCATGCTGGCCAAGCTCGCCGGTTTCGATCTCTCGTCGCTGCGCCGCTGCATCTCGGCGGGCGAGTCCCTCAGCCGCGCCACCTTCGAGGCCTGGAAGGCGGCGACCGGCTTGACCCTGCTCGACGGCATCGGCGGCACCGAGATGCTGCACATCTACCTCGCCTCGCCGGAGGAGGAGGTGCGCCCCGGCGCCACCGGCCGGCCGGTGCCTGGCTACGAGGCGCGGGTGGTGGACGAGCACGGCCACGAGCTGCCGCCCGGCACGATCGGACGTCTCGCCGTGCGCGGCCCGACCGGCTGCCGCTACCTCGCCGATCCGCGCCAAGCCAAGTACGTGATCGACGGCTGGAACTATCCCGGCGACAGCTACCTCATGGATGAGGACGGCTACTTCTGGTATCAGGCGCGCTGCGACGACATGATCGTCGCCTCCGGCTACAACATCTCCGGGCCGGAGGTGGAGGCCGCGCTGCTGCGCCATCCGGCCGTGCTCGAATGCGGCGTCGTCGGCGCCCCCGATCCCGCCCGCGGCACCATCGTCAAGGCCTATGTCGTCGCCGACCCCGGTCTGCGGGCGGATGCCGGCCTCGCCAAGGCGCTGCAGGATTTCGTGAAGGCCGAGATCGCCCCCTACAAGTATCCGCGCGCCATCGCGTTCGTCGCGGACCTGCCGAAGACGGCCTCGGGCAAGATCCAACGCTTCGAACTGCGGCTGCGCGCCGTCGCCGAAGCCGAGCGGGACGCGGCGGAGGCGGAAGAGGCGTCGGTCGCCTCGGCCGTGGCGGTATCGGCGTGAACGCCCCGGCGCAGGCATCCTCACGCGCGGCCCCGCCCGTCCGGGTGGATCAGGCCGGCCTGTTCGGGGCGCCGGTGCGCGTGCGCTTCTCGCACTGCGATCCGGCCGGGATCGTCTACTTCCCGCGCTGGTTCGACCTCCTGAACGGCGTGGTGGAGGACTGGTTCGGGCAGGCGCTCGGCCTCGATTATCGCGGCTTCCACCAGACCCGCGGCATCGGTCTCGGCTATGCCCGCGCGGAGGCCGACTTCCTGCGGCCCGGCTTCTGGGACGACCGCCTCGACGTCTTCGTTCGGGTCGTGCGGGTCGGGGGCGCCGCGCTCGACCTCGGCCTCACAGGCTTTCGCGGCGATGAGCCGGTGCTTGCCGCCCGCCTCGTCATCGTCACCACCGACCTCAGCCAACGCTGCGCCATCCCGCTGCCTGAAGACCTGCGAGCGGCGGCGGAGCGCTACCGCGACGCCTGCCACCAAGACCCGATCGGGGAGACCTGACCCTTGAGCACGATGACCGAAGCCCTCCGTCCCGGCGCCGAGGTGCTGCAACCCGCCGGCTGGCCGGTGCCCCGCGGCTACGCCAACGGCATGGCCGCCAGCGGCCGCCTCGTGGTCACCGGCGGCGTCGTCGGCTGGGATGCGCAGGAACACTTCCCCGAGGGCCTCGTCGCGCAGGTGCATCAGGCGCTGCGCAACATCCGGGCGATCCTGGCCGAGGCCGGCGCCGAGCCGCACCACCTCGTGCGGCTGACATGGTACGTCACCGACATGGACGCCTACCTCGACGCCCGGCGCGACCTCGGCGGCATCTACCGCGACGTGTTCGGCCCGCATTTCCCGGCCATGGCGCTCGTGCAGGTGGTGCGTCTGGTCGAGCCGTCGGCGCTGGTCGAGATCGAGGCGACCGCGGTGGTCCCGGCATGAAAATCGGCATGAAACCCGGCATGAGCCCCGGAGCCGGACGATGACGCCCGCCGAGCGCGACCGGCTGGACCGCGAATACAACGCCCGCGCCAGCGTCCCGAGCTTCGAGGCCGAGTACGCGCGCTACGTCGCGGCGAGCACGCGGGCGGTGTCGAGCCTGGAGCGGGTGGCGGACCTCGCCTACGATCCGGCCTCGGGCCAGACCCTCGACCTCTATCCCGCCGGCCGCGGCAGCCCGCTCTTCCTCTGGATCCACGGCGGCTACTGGCGCGCCCTGTCGAAGGACGACAACGCCTTCCCGGCGCTCGGCCTCGTGCCGAACGGCGTCTCGGTGGCGGTGATGAATTACGGGCTCGCCCCGGCGATCCACCTCGACGAGATCGTGCGCCAGACCCGCGCGGCGCTCGCGTGGCTCCACGCCAATGCCGGCCGCTACGGGCTCGACGCTCGCCGCCTCCATATCGGCGGCTCCTCGGCCGGCGGTCATCTCGGCGGCATGCTGCTGGCCGAGGGCTGGCACGCCGGCTTCGATCTTCCCGAAGACGCGGTGGCCACCGCGCTGCTGCTGTCCGGCCTGATGGATCTGGAACCCCTGCGCCACACCCACATCAACGGCTGGATGGGGCTCGACGCGGCCGCCGCCCGCCGCAACAGCCCGCTCCACCTGATCCCCCGGCGATCGGAGAGCCTGCTCCTGTCCTCCGTCGGCGGCCTGGAGAGCGACGCCTTCAAGGCGCAGACCTCCGCCTTCACGGACGCCTGGACCGGCGCCGGGCACGCCGCGCGCCGGATCGCCATGCCCGGCTACAACCATTTCGACATCGCTCTCAGCCTGAGCGAGGTGGGCGGGACGCTCGCGCGCGCGGTGGCCGCCGCCTGCTGACGCCGCGGCGCGTCTCGGTTCCTGTTTCTCAGTCAACGAAGCACCCGGCCCGCCCTGCGGACCGGGTTTTCGCGTCATGCGGTCCTTTCTTGAAGTCGTGATGCGAGCAAACCCTGCCTACACCGCAAGCAACCTGCTCAATATCTTGCATCCGCACAGGTCATCGTGCGGCGCGCGATCGACGCAACCGCGCGGATGCGTCGAAAATCACGACAATATTGGTGTTTTCCTCACATTGCTGCGCAATGCGGATAGTCGGAACGCGTTCAGGATAGCTCTGCTGGCCGGCTCGCATGACATTTCCTGCACGGATTCCGCACGCCCCGCACGGGGCGTCCATGGAGAGGGGTGTCGGAGCATGGTCACGCAACGCAACGTCTGTGTCATCGGCTCGGGAATCAGCGGGCTCGCCGCCGCCAAGGCGTTCCGCGAGCGCGGCCACCGCGTGACGGTGATCGAGCGTGGACCGGATCTCGGCGGCGTCTGGGAGCCGTCGCGCTCCTACCCGGACGTGAAGACCCAGACGCCGCGGGACATCTACGCCTTCAGCGAGATGCCGATGCCGAAGGACTACCCGGAATGGCCCGCGGGCGCCCAGGTCTTCGCCTATCTGCGCAGCTACGCCGAGCGCTTCGGCCTTTTGCCGCTGATCCGGTTCGGCCGCTCGGTCACTGCCCTCACGAAGCGCGCGGGCCAGGGCTGGGAGGTGACCACGGCGGGCGCCGACGGGGCGGCGAGCGTCGAAACCTACGATTTCGTCGCGATCTGCACCGGCCAGTTCAGCCAGAAGAACAAGCCCGTCCATCCCGGGGCCGAGGCGTTCCACGCGGCGGGCGGCGCGATCCTGCATTCCAGCGAGCACACCGACGCCGAATCGGTGCGCGGCAAGCGCGTGGTGGTGCTGGGCTACTCGAAATCGGCGACCGATGTCGCCGTCAGCGCGGTCAAGCACGGCGCGCGGGCGGTCACCCTCGTCTATCTCGAACCGACCTGGAAGATCCCGTACTTCTTCGGCGGCCTGATCAACTTCAAGAACATCCTCTACTGCCGCGTGGCGGAATCGATGTTCCTGCCCTTCAATGCCGGCCCGGTGCGGCGTGCGGTGCAGGCGCTGGCCACGCCGCTGATCTGGGCGAACTGGCGCGCGCTGGAGACGCTGCTGAAGACGCAGTTCAAGCTCAAGAAGAACGGCTTGAAGCCCAAGACCCGGATCGAGGACGACATCCACTGCAACCTCGCGGTCGAGACGCCGGGCTTCTACAAGATGGTGACCGAGGGCAAGATCACCGCGATCCAGGGCACGATCGCCTCCTACGAGGGGACGGACGCCCTGCTCACCGGCGGCGAGCGCATCCCCGCCGACCTCGTGGTGATGGCCACCGGCTGGCGCCAGGAGATCCCGATCCTGAACGACCAAGACCGCGCCAAGCTCGTCGACACGGACGGCCAGTACAAGCTCTACCGGATGATCGTGAACCCGGATCTGCCCGATCTCGGCTTCGTCGGCTTCAATTCCAGCTTCGCCACCAACCTCTCCGCCGAACTCGGAGCGAACTGGCTGGTGCGCTACATGGACGGCCAGCTCGCCCGCCAGCCGAACCGGGCGCAGATGGAGGCCGGCATCGCCCGCTCCCTGGCATGGCGGCGGGGCGAACGGCCGGCCGCGCAAAATTACGGCGGTCTCTGCATTGCGCCGTACCACAACCACCATTTCAGCGGACTCCTGGGCGATATCGGCGTGCCGACCCGCGAGGCGAACCCGCTCACCGCCCTGTTCCTGCCGCTGCGCCCGCCGATCTACGCCAAGCTTCTGGCCAAGGCGCCCGCCTACCAGGCGGTGGCGGCCGCCAAATCCGCTGGCCAGCGGGCCGTCGAGGCCTCGCGCGCCGCCTGATGCCGGGGCGAGGCCCATTCCCGCCCCATCCTCGTCTTCGACCGAGGGCCCGCAAGGGTCCTCCGGCCGATCCGGCTCAGCGATGACGGTTGCGCAGGGTCTGGGACGGCGCCTCGCCGAAGCGCTCGCGATAGGCCGCCGCGGCTCGGCCGAGATGGTTGAGCCCGACGGAGAGCGCGAGATCGCCGACCGTCGCCTCGGCATCGGAGGCGAGGATCAGGGCGCGCCAGCGGTCGAGTCGCTGGGCCAGGATGAAGTCCGAGATCGTGCTCTCGCGGAACTGCCGGAAGCCCTCCTGCAGCGAGCGCATGCTGCTGCCGGCCTTCTCGGCGAGGTGCGGCAGGGTCAGGGCGCTGTCGAGATGGGCACGGATATACTCCTCCGCCCGGCGGACATGGCCGGGAGCTACGGAGACACGCTGCGGCCGGAAAAGGGCGTCGCGCTCCTCCCCGAGTTCCAGCATGTGGCCGACGAGCAGCGTGACCAGCCCGGAGGCCAATTCGCGGTCCGCGGCATCGAAGGCCGGACCGCTTGGCTCCCGGCTTTCCGCGAGATGCATGAGGAGCTTGGCCTGCGACAGGATCGCCGCGCCGCGGGGCAGCCGCAGATCGATGGCCGGGTCGTAGCCGAAGGGCCGTGGAATCCGGTCGAGGATGCGGACGAGGTGCTCCTCCAAGAGTTCGCGCGGCACGCGGACGATGAGCTTCTCGCAGCCCGCCTCCCACACCATCCGAGTCGGCCGCGTCGGCGAGAGGAGGGTCGCCCGGTCGAGGTCGGCGAGGGTCGTGTACGGACCGTTCTCGACGAGCGCCGAGCCCGCGAGCGGGATCTGGAGCAGGAAGAACCGGTCGAGATGACCGGGATCGATTTCGACCCGGGCGCCGTAGGCGACGTAGTTGATGGTCAGGTTGCCGAACGCCGCGGTGTGATGGCGGGCATCGAACAGGGCAGCCGCGTCGGCACCGACCGGCACCAGCCGGTGCGGGCAGAAGATCTGCCCGATCCGTTCGCGTGCCGCATCCGGGTCGCGGGTCTCGACCAGGGCGTACCGGGTCAAGGGGCGGCCCGTCTCCGGCGGCTTGATCGGAGGATCGTCGCTCATGGTCCTTTCAGTCGTCCAGGCCCATGACCGGATGGTGCCTGTGGCACCGAAGTCTACACAAGGGCTCTTGTGCAAGAAGGATCTCTTTCTCGCGCGATGTGGATAGAGGTTACGTCAATCGGATAGCCGGCACAAACTCAAGATTAGAGTATTTATCCGAACGATCGCCGCACAACAACAAGTCATTCTGTTCAAAAACTCAGCATGGAGAGCAGATCATGAGCGAAATCGGACCGCTTCCGGCAGGCATTACCAGAGCTGGCGAAGGCGTCGATGGGACGGTGTGGAACGTTCTCGGTCATACCTATTGGTTCAAGGCGAACTGCGACAGCGCCTTCTCCTTCGAGACGCTCGACCCGCCCGGAACCTTCGTGCCGCCGCACATCCATCCGACCCAGGACGAGTTCATCTACGTGCTGGAGGGGGTCTTCGACCTTTATCTCGACGGGCAGTGGCTCCAGGCGAAGGCCGGCGACCTCGTCTGCATGCCCAAGGGCAAGCCGCACGGCTATTACAACCGCACCGACAAGCCCAATCGGGCGATCTTCTGGGTCAGCCCGGCGCGGAAGCTGAAGGAGCTGTTCGACCTCCTGCACGATCTTCAGGATCCGGAAGAAGTCGTGCGCCGCTCCGCGACCTGCGAGGTCGATTTCCTGCCGCCGGGCTCCGTGCCGGGCGCCTGACGGCGCCTCAAACCCATCACGAGATCACGAGCCGAACAACGCGCGGGCCGGCGGAGGGCCCGCGCACATCAGACGACATGTGCTCACAGCAAGGGGGTCGATCATGGCGAGAAAAACAGATGCGACACGGCGGACGATCCGCGGCATCCTTCGGCGATATCTGAGCGGACGGGTGCGGCGGCGCGCGGCGGGGGCCTCAACAACGCTGGCGGCTCTCCTCGGCGCCGCGGAACCGGCCCGGGCCTACGACCTGCCGAACTTGAACCTCGGCTTCACCAGCTTCCTCGACGGCGCGCCGCCCTCCGGCCCCGGCTGGTATCCGACCCAGTATCTTCAGGTCTATTCGGCGGGACGCCTGACCGACAACCGCGGTCGCAGCCTCGGCCTGCCGCGCCAGGACGTCAGCGTGCTGGCGAGCCTGACGCAGCTCCTCTACGTCTCGCCGGTGAAGGTCGGACCGGGCGCGCTCGGCCTCGACATCATCCTCCCGGCGATCCCCTATTCCAGCACCGATGACGGCCTCAACGGGGCCGCCCTGAAGGCCCAGCAGGGCTTCGGCGACCTCCTGATCGGGCCTTTCATCCAGTTCGATCCGATCATGGGCGAGAAGGGACCGGTCTTCCTCGGCCGCTTCGAGGCGCAGATGATCCTGCCCACCGGCCGCTACGACCCCACCGCGGCGGTCACTCCGGGCTCGAACTACTTCTCGTTCAACCCCTACGTCGCCGGCACCCTGTTCCTGACGCCGGACTGGACCGTCTCCGCGCGCTTCCATTACCTCTGGAACGCGAGCAACGACCGCCCGAATGTCGGCTTCGGCCCGACCGTGTTCTCGACCCAGGCCGGCCAAGCCCTGCATGCCAACTTCGCCAGCGAGTACAGCGTGACGAAGGAGCTGAAGCTCGGCGTCAACGGCTACTGGCTGCAGCAGATCAGCGATACGCTCGCCAACGGCGTCGCGGTTCCGGGCCGGCGCGAGCGCGTCTTCGCCCTCGGCCCGGGCGCGCTCTGGGCCCTGAACAAGGACAACTTCCTGTTCTTCAACGCCTATTACGAGTTCGGCGCTCAAAATCGTCCGGAGGGCCAGCGCTACACCATGCGCTGGGTTGGCCACTTCAACTGAATGATTGCGACGCCGCGAAGCATCCGATCCACCGGTCGGATGCTTCGCGTTCTTCCAAGGAGACGCCATGTCCGAGTTCGCCCCCCGCCTGTCGCTCTACGGACTGACGCCGGACCGTCTGATTCAGGCCGCTCTCCTCGCGACGCGCCTCGGCGCCGTCATCGATCAGGCCGTGGCGTCAAATGTCGAAGCATCAGGGCGCATGCCGAATGTCGGCCCGATCTTCGAACGTCACGGCGCGGAGATCACAACGCGCCTTCGGACGCATTTCGGGATGCTTCTGTCAGGCAAGGTCGACGCGGCCTACGCTCAGCGATCCGCCGAACTGGCCCAGTGGGAAGCGGAACGCGGCCTCGACGCGCGCGCCCGTGCGATCGCGGCCAATACCCTCCTGTGCGCCTGCCTCACGTCTCTGGCGCGGCGCAGTCCCGTCGGCTCTCGTGCCGTCGCCGAGCAGGGCGTTCTGGTCGCGCAACTCCTCGCCTTCGATCTCGCCTCGACCATCACCGCGCATCACGAGGCGGCGCAGGCACGCGCGCGGCTCCGCTACGAGAGCCTGACGCGGGATCTCGCCGTCTTCGGAAGCAGCATGGACGGCGTCAGCGCCACGGTCCAAGAGACGGCGTCGGCGCTTTCGGATTTCTCGACCGGCCTGAGGGCCACGGCGGGAACGACCGAGACCGCCACCGAAACGGTCGCCCACGCCCTCGAAGCCGCGGCCTCGACGGTCGGTGTCGCCGCCGAGGCTGCCGATCGCATCGCCACCTCGAACCGGGAGATCGGCGTCATCAGCGAACGCGGATCCGCCGCGGCCACAGAAACCCTCGATCAGATCGCGAAGGCGGACCGGTCGATGGATAGCCTGCGGAAAGCGCTGTCCGAGATTTCGACGATCAGCACCCTGATCGGCGGCATCGCGCGACAGACCAACCTGCTCGCCCTCAACGCCACGATCGAGGCGGCGCGCGCCGGCGAGGCGGGCCGTGGCTTCGCGATCGTTGCCGCCGAGGTCAAGTCGCTGGCGGACGAGACCGCGGCGGCCACCACCCGGATCGAGCGCCTCATCGGCGATGTCGATCACGCGGCGCAATCCACCGGCGGCGAACTCGCCGGGATCCGCGGCACGATGAACGTTCTGGATGACATTTCGCAAGGGCTCGCCGCGGCGGTGCGCCAGCAGACGCAGGACGCGCAGCAGATCGCGGACGCCGTCCTCGGCGCTTCGACCGCCACGCGGCGTGCGCATCACGAGGCCGAGAGCATCGCGACCTCGGCCGCGCGCGGCGTCAGCATGGCCGACGATCTCACGCTCTGGACGGGAAAGCTCAAAGCCACGGCCGACGCGCTGCGCGAGAACGTGGATGCCTTTGCGCAGAACCTGAGACGCGCTTAAAATCGCAGACCAGTGGACCGACGGGGCGAGACACGGATGAAGACGTTCTTCGTGCAGATCAAGTGCGAGATCGGCAAAACCTACGAGGTCTCCGACAACCTTCTCTCCATGAATCTCGCATCGGAAATCTACTCGACCGCAGGCAGATTCGATATCATGGCGAAGTTCCATGTCGACAACGACATCGATATCGGGCTGTTCGTCAACGAGTTCCTCCTGAACCTCAAGGGCGTCAAGGATTCCGAGACGATCATCGCTTTCAAGGCGTTCCTCTGACACGGTCGCACTCGCTCAGGAACCGAACCGAGGGAAAAGCCTGACGACAATCGCGTGGCGGAAAGATTGTCCGGTGCGAGCTGCGCCAGATCATTCGCCGGATTCATGGCGAAGACCATCAAATGGGAGACATAAGACTATATTTTATACGTAATCATGCCATAGGCTGATTGTTAAATAATTTTTAGATTCTGAAATACTTGGATGAACTTGAGTTTCTTGGAAGCGAATTTTCCCAGGAGCCGCTGTGGATCCGCACGGGATCGGTATCCGGCTCGTTGCGCGCGATCCCGCCGGTTGCCGCGCTCAAATCAACTGTCGGGTTCGCTCAATGGCCCGATCGAGCAGCCGCAGCCGTGCCTCAGCCCCGGTGACGCGATCCTGAAGCGCCGCGTCGAAGGCGGTCAAGGCTCGTGCCGGAACGATGCGGCCGCCCCCCCCAAGATCCTCCTCGGTCGCGGCCGCGAAGGCGACGAGCGCGCTCGGCCCTGGCTCCCTCAGAGTCTGGACACACCCGGTGGATTTTGATGAGGCAGGCCCTTGCCTGGGCCACCGGCTTCCGACGGCTCGTTGAAGACGACGAGCGATATGCCAGCACGCTGGACGACCTGCACACCGCCGCCTTCGTCTGCCTCATGCTCGAAAGGGCCGCTCTCTTCGCAGCCGGTCTATGCCAGCCATAGGCCGGCACGACGTCAGCGTGAGCGGCTTCCAGGCTCGGCATTCGCTCACCCGCCCGCCGCCGCCCCTTCACGGCAGCCCGGATCAAAGCCGGCCGCTCAGATCAAAATGCCTAAGATGCACCAATAGACTGCAATATTTTTGGACACGTTTGCTCGAAATCGCATCACAACGTAACATAGATGGGAAAGGAACGCGTTAAAGTGCCGGAACGTCGGCCGGCGCCAATAAAGCGTCGCTGCGGGACAAGCTGCGCGGCAGGCCGGACCATAATCTTTCATTGTCCCAGATAAAACAATAAAAATATCCCATCTCGGACAGCATCGACCCCTGTCGAGAGGTATTGTCCCATGGGCCGGATCAGTCTTGAAGGTATCAGCAAGATCTTCGGCTCGAACTCCGCGACGGCGCTCGGTCTCGTTGAACAGGGAAAGCGCAAGAGCGACATCGCGGCAGCCTGCGGCGCCATCGTCGGATTGCGCGACATCTCCTTCGACATCGAAGAGGGGGAGATCCTCGTCCTGATGGGCCTGTCCGGCTCCGGCAAGTCCACGCTCCTGCGCTGCATGAACCGGCTCGTCGAGCCGTCCTGCGGCCGGATCGTCGTGGACGGGGTGGACGTGACCCGGCTCGGCCGCAAGGACCTGCTCGCCTTCCGCCAGAAGACCTTCGGCATGGTCTTCCAGCATTTCGCCCTGCTGCCCAACCGCACCATCCTCGGGAATGTCGGGTTCGGCCTTGAAATCAAACAAGTCTCGGCCCGGGAGCGGGTCGAGCGCTCGATGCAGGCCATCGAACTCGTCGGGCTGAAGGGCTGGGAGACGAAGTATCCCAGCGAGCTGTCGGGCGGCATGCAGCAGCGGGCGGGTCTCGCGCGGGCGCTCGCGGCGGATGCGGACATCCTGCTCATGGACGAGGCCTTCAGCGCCCTCGATCCCCTGATCCGCCGCGACATGCAGGCGGAGCTGCGCGAGCTGCAGCGCAAGCTCAAGAAGACCATCGTCTTCGTCTCGCACGATCTCGACGAGGCCGTCGCGCTGGGCGGCCGCATCGTGCTGATGAAGGATGGCGAGGTGGTCCAGATCGGGCAGCCCGAGGAGATCGTCGCCCGTCCCGCGACCGACTATGTCGAGCGCTTCGTCGAGCATATCGACCTCGCCGCGGTGCTGCGGGCGGAGCAGGTCGCGGATCGCTCCGCGCCCGTGCTCGCCCCCACGCAGACGGTGGCCGAGGCGCGCACGGCCCTGGGTGGGACGAATGGCGGCGCAAGCGGCGGGGCAAGTGGCGGTTCCTGGCTCGTCGCCGATGGAGACGGCCGGCTGGTCGGCCGCCTCTTCGCCGACCGGCTCGCCTCTGCCCGGCCGTCCGAGACCCTCGCCGGCCTGCTCGATCTCGGGCTGCCCGTCGTCCCGGCGGAGAGCCGCCTCGACACCCTCCTCGCGACGGTCGCCGCCCATGAGAGCGTGGCGGTCGTGGGCCGGGACGGACGCCTGATCGGCGCCGTCACGAGCCGCAGCGTCGTGCAGGCGCTCGCCGCGCGCCCGGGCACGCACGGCCAGCCGAAGGCCGGCGCCCCCATCCTCTCGAAGCCGTCAGGAGCCCCGACATGGAGTGGAACGTCCCCAAATTCCCCCTCGACACGCTCAGCGACAACGGCCTCGACTGGCTCACCGAGCATGGCAGTTGGCTGACCCGGGCCGTCAGCCGCGTCGTCTCCGACTGGATCGAGACGCTGACCACCGCCCTCGTCGCGGTGCCGCCCTGGATCTGCATCGCCCTCGCGGCGCTCGCCGCCTACCGGGTCGGCGGCCGCAAGATCGGGCTCCTGACGCTGTTCGGCCTGCTGTTCCTGTGGAACCTCCGGCTCTGGCAGGCGACGGTCGAGACGCTGGTCCTCGTCAGCATCGCCACCGCCGCGGCGCTGGTGATCGGCGTGCCCGTGGGCATCTGGTTCGCGCTCAGCCGGCGGGCGTGGCGGACCTTCTCGCCGGTGCTCGACATGATGCAGACGCTGCCGAGCTTCGTCTACCTGATCCCGGCGCTCCCCTTCTTCGGGCTCGGCGCCGTCTCGGCCTGCTTCGCGACGATCGTCTTTTCGGTGCCGCCGGTCATCCGGCTGACCGCCCTCGGCATCCGCAACGTGCCGGGCGAACTCGTGGAGGCCTCCGACGCCTTCGGCGGCTCGGCAGCCCAGAAGCTGTTCAAGGTGCAATTGCCGCTGGCGCTCCCGACCATCATGGCCGGCGTCAACCAGACCATGATGCTCGCCCTCTCCATGGTCGTCATCGCGGCGATGATCGGTGCCGGAGGCCTCGGCCGCGCGGTCTGGCAGTCGATCCAGCGGCTGGAGGCGGGCGCCGGCTTCGAGGCGGGCATCGGCATCGTCATCGTGGCGGTCATCCTCGACCGCGTGACCCAGGCCCTCGCCGCCCGCGCCCGTCCGCATGGTGCGGCCTGACCTCCGATCAAGCCCGGAACCACCCTCCAACCAGACCGAAAGGTTCACTCCATGCGCGCACCGATATTTGGGGCGATGGCCTGTCTTGCGCTGATCCAGACGCCGGCCGCAGCGGCGGGCAAGTCGGTTCGGATCGCCTATGTGGAGTGGGCCGACGCCGTGGTGGCGACCAACATCCTCAAGCTCGCCCTTGAGGAGAAGGGTTATCAGGTCAAGACGATCCCGCTCGCGGCGGCCGCCATGTGGCAGGCGGTGGCGACGGGCGATGCGGATGCGAGCGTTGCCGCCTGGCTCCCCGTCACGCAGGGCGCCTATTACGAGAAACTCAAGAACCGCATCGACCTGATCGGCCCGAACGTCACGGGGGCCAGGATCGGCTGGGCGGTGCCCGCCTCCTCGCCGCTCACCTCGATCGAGGATCTGGCGACCAAGGCGTCCGAGGTCGACGGCAAGGTGATCGGCATCGATCCCGGCGCCGGCGTGATGAAGAGCTCCGAGGCGGCGATCAAGGCCTACGGCCTCAAGGTCAAGCTGCTCGACGGCAGCGACGCCACGATGACCAGCGCGCTCAAGGACGCGATCCGGCAGAAGAAGGACGTCGTCGTCACCGCCTGGACGCCGCACTGGATGTTCGCGCGCTACGACCTGAAATACCTCGCCGACCCCAAGAAGAGCTTTGGTGAGGCCGAGAGCGTGAACACGCTGGCCCGCAAGGGGCTCAAGGAGGACATGCCCGAAGTCTACGGCGTCCTCCAGAAGTTCAAGCTCACCATCAAGGACGAAGAAGCCGTGATGGCGGAGAACGAGGAGAAGGGCGCCAAGCCGGAAGAGACCGCCGCGAAGTGGATCGCGCAGAACCGCGCCACCGTCGATGGCTGGCTGAAGTGATGGCGCCGGCCGAGACATAGGACCGACGAAAAACAGCTCGGAAGGCGGCTCGGGACGTCAGGAGAAGGGGTTGCGGGACATGACGGCGAACGGTTTGGCGGCGGCCCTGATGGCCTGTGCCGCGGGGGTGATGCTGTGCCCGGCCACGGCCGCGGCGCAGGATCAGGGCACGGTCGAGGTCAATGCCGAGCCCAGTCAGGTCAACCGTGAGCAGCCCGTCGCCGTCCCCGATCCCCGATACTACCCCGACCCCCTCGGCAATTTCGATCTGGCCCCGCCGAAGGGCAAGACCGACACAGGGACCTTCACCTTCGGCGGCGCCATCCGCGCCCGCTACGACTGGCGCTTCGACGATGCCAGCCGCGGCGGCGTGCGCAAGGCGCGGGAGAACTTCGATTTCGACACGCTCGCGCTCAAGGCCACCTACGATTCCGACACGATCTTCGGCTCGGCGCAGTACCGGTTCTACGGCGGCAGCTCGATCTACGGCCCGCGCAACGGCTATCGCGGCCATCCGGGCGAGGTCAATTTCCCGATGTGGGCCTATGTCGGCTACAAGTTCACCCCCGAGGACAGCCTCACCTTCGGCCTCAATCAATCCCCGTTCGGCCTGACGCCCTATTTCGGAACGAGCTTCCTCGAAACCCTCGGCTTCACCATGGGCTTGGAGGAAGTGTACAATTTCGGCGTCAAATTCTCGCATGTCGAGCCGGACTTCAACTATCAGGTCGGGTTCTATCCGGGCGCCAACCCCCAGGCTTTCGGCCTGAGCCCGGACAGCGCGCGCTACTCGACCAACATCGTCCGCGCCGATCCCTACGTGACCTTCGGCACCAACAACGCCGAGCAGAACATGTTCATCGGCCGGGCTGAATACTTCGTCCTGAAGAACGATGCCGCCTCGCTCGCCTTCGGTGCCTCGATCTGGCACTCGGACATCTACAATTTCGACACGCGCCAGACCGGCACCAAGCAGCTCGAGGGCCTGCACGCGCTGGGCACCTACGGCCCCTGGGGCTTCAAGGCGATCTACGTCCGCCAGGACATCGATCCGAGAAACCCCTTCCGCAACGACCTCGTCACGGTCGGCGGCTTCGACTTCTCGTACAATCTCGCGGCGCGCGGCAACTTCGTCTCGGCGGAGGTGACCTACAAGGTTCCCGATCCGATCGGCCCGTTCACGGTGGTGCCCTTCGTCGGCTACAGCGCCTTCTACAAGGACAAGGCGACCTTCCAGAACAGCGAGCGCTTCACCCTCGGCGGGGCCTGGACCCTGACCGCCGACCCGAACCTGATCATCTACACCGAGGCCGCCATCGGCCGGAACGACCCCTATGTCGGCGCCGGCGAGTTCAACAACGGCCTCGCCCAGGGCGGCGAGAACCGCTGGAAGTCGCGGTTCATCATGAATATCGGCTATTACTTCTAAGCGCTTTCCGCGACACCACACGGTGCTGCCGGCGCGTGAAGAATGAGGTCGGCGACCCGGTCGTTTCGTGAGGCCGTCGCACGCCTCGCGCGGGCCGACGGTCACCCGCCGATACGGCACCAGTCGCGTCCGGCGAGGCTCCAGGCGTGCTCGTCGTTGTGGCCGACCGCGACGCCGTTGTGACGGATCATGCGCGCCAGCATGACCCGCGTGCCGAGGGCGGTGATTCGGATCACCGTCGGCCCGAAACCGGCATCGCCGATCAGCCGCGTGCCGACGCCCCAGCCGTTCTCCCGGCAGATCTCGGCGGCATGGCGATGGTCGTGGCGGGTTCCGCCGGTCACCGGCCGGGGCCTCGATCGGCCGGGCGGGACCGGGCCGGGCTCCCGGGCGGGCGGCCGAGCGCGTGACCCAGCCCCTCGGCAGCCATCGCCACCGCGGCCCCGTAGACGAGATGGGCAATGAAGCCGCGAACCCGGGTGAAGGTCGGATAGTGGTGGCAGGGGGCACTGAGGCCGAGGGCCGGCACCAGGGCCTCGTCCAGAATCAGGGACATCGCGGATCCGCTGGCCAAGGCCGCGCCGACCGGCCGTAGACCTCCGTATCGGCGCAACAGACCGTAGACCGGTCCCCAGCCCATTCCGACGGCGAGGTGGATCGCCTTGCCCCACCGCGCATCGCGCCCCTGCGAGGGCGCGACGTCGAGGATCTCGGCAAGCTTCCGAGCCGCAACCAAGGAGGAGGATGCGCCGGGGCGAACCTTCGCTTCATGCCGATCGATGTGTTCCGGGGTCGCCCGCCTCAAGGGACGTTGGGCGAGGTTCGTCACCTGCGTCGCCACCCATCCGGCGAGCAGGCCGACGGCGATGTCGGCCCAGACGGCGTGCCCGGGCACGGACTTCTTCTTGGACATTGCTTCACACCTCGCCGTGCCCGTCACTTCGGCAGCACCGGGGCGAACCCGCCGGCGCCGATCGCTGACTGACGATGTCCGGTCCTTCGGACGACGGCGGCTCCGCCGCGTGCCGGCCGCCGGATGGCCGTTCCTCGGAGGGGAGGGGCGTGCCGCATGCCGCTCGAAATCGCGGCCCCGGACGTCTCCCGACGCGGCATCGCCAGACTGAAGAACCGCCGGCGACGGACGCCGTGTCCCGGGATCGATGTCGCAGGGGCCGGGCAATGCTCGGACGCGCTCACCGCCATCAGGCTCGGCTGCGACGGCAGGACCGCGTTTCGGGTGCTCTCGATGGGGGGCCGGGACAGCCCTCGCGGCCGATGGGGCCAGATGGGACGACGGCGCGAGGCCGGAGCGGCGCGTTTGCTCGCTGCGGCTCTCAGATCATCGCGGCGCCGGGACCGGCGCGCGCTGCCGCGATCCGTTCAGGCGCGCCCGCCCTGCGTCTGCACGATCTTCCGCTCCGCGCTCGGCGGTTGACCGAAGCAGTCGAGATAGGCCTTCGAGAAGTGCGAGGCCGAGGTGAAGCCGCACTCGAACGCCACCGAGAGCAGCGGCATCGCCGTCTGCCGGATCAGGGTGCGGGCGTGTTCCAGGCGGATGCGCAGGTAGTGCTTGGCCGGCGAACGGCCGAGATATTTCAGGAACAAGCGCTCGAGCTGGCGGGTCGAGAGCTGCACCGCATCGGCGAGGTCCTGGCTGCCGAGCGGCTCGGCGAGGGACGTCTCCATCAGCCCCACCACCCGCAGCAGCTTGGGATGCGACACCCCGAGGCGCATCCGCAGATCCATCCGCTGGCGCTCGCCGGATTCGCGGATGCGGTGGTGGATGAGCTGGTCGGCGACCTCCGAGGCAACGCTTGGCCCATGGTCGCGCATGATCAGCGACAGCATCATATCGGCCGCCGCGGTGCCACCGGCGCATGTGAAGCGGTTGCGGTCGATCTCGAACAGCTCCGAGCCGATCTCCAGCCCGTCATGCTCGGAGACGAGGCCCGGCAGGTTCTCCCAGTGGATCGTCGCCCGGTATCCGTCGAGCAGGCCGGCCTTGGCCAGCACATAGGTGCCCGTGCAGACCGCCCCGACCGCCGCCCCGCGGGCGCTGCCCCGGCGCAGGGCCGAGTGGAGGGCGCGGTGATCCGGGCGCTGGATGTCGATGCCGCCGCACACGACCATCATGTCGAAGTCCTGCGCCTCGCAGAAGCGGCCCGCGACCCGGACTTCGATCCCGTTCGAGGCGGTGCATTTCGTTCCGTCCTCCGACCACAGCGAGAAGCGGTAGAGGTCGCGCCCGACCGCGCGGTTGGCGAGCCGCAACGGCTCGATCGCCGAGGAAAAGGCGATCATCGAGAAGCGATCGACCAGCATGAAGCCGACGGAGATGGCTCTCCCGGTGACCGCCTCGCTCGCGCCCACCACATTGGCCGGGCTCGTCTCCCCGGCGGCTATCGTCATTTCCATCCCGACCACCGTTTGTCGGCCTGTGCCGCGGCTTGGTGGGCAATTCACGTGCCGCGCCGACTCTGCCGCCGGCGCGGGAGCGATCTTTTTGTCGCTCCGGTTGTCACCGGCTCCGTCGATCGGGCGGGACGCGTCCGCCGAGGCGGCGCCCACACCGGAACTTAATCTCCGATCGACGGCCGAAGGCAATAGAATAATTCTTGTTCGACCCCGCTCTCTATTCGGGATCACGGTGGCGTGAGCGGAAGAGAGGCTCCGTCCTGCACGGGCCATGGGCCGGTCGGGCGGTGGAGCCCCTCCGGGCCGGGCGGCTCGGGGAAAACGATCGAAGTCGGGAATCCCAAACTCGCGGTCGCCGTCGATCAAGCCCCGCCGCGGCCTGCGGACCATGATCCGTCAACACCGCGAGGTCGTCCGATGCGCCGCTTCTCCCTCACGTCGCTGCTCTCCGAATCCCTGCGGGGCCATACCGGCTGGGGCCGCCAGTGGCGCGCGCCCGAGCCCAAGCCGGCTTACGACGTCGTCATCGTCGGCGGCGGCGGCCATGGCCTCGCGACCGCCTATTATCTCGCCACGGTGCACGGCATCACCAATGTGGCGGTGCTGGAGAAGGGCTGGATCGGCGGCGGCAATACCGGCCGCAACACCACGATCATCCGCTCCAACTACCTCTACGACGAGAGCGCGGCGATGTACGAGCACGCGCTCAAGCTCTGGGAGGGGCTGGCGCAAGAGCTGAACTACAACATCATGTTCTCCCAGCGCGGCGTGTTGATGCTCGCGCACAACATCCACGACGTTCAGAGCTTCAAGCGCCACGTCTACGCCAACCGCCTCAACGGCATCGACAACGAGTGGCTCTCGAAGGAAGAGTGCAAGGCATTCTGCCCGCCGCTCGATATCTCGGGGAGCCTGCGCTACCCGGTGCTCGGCGGCGCGCTGCAGCGTCGGGCCGGCACCGCCCGCCACGACGCGGTGGCCTGGGGCTATGCCCGCGGTGCCGATGACCGCGGCGTCGACATCATCCAGAACTGCGAGGTGACCGGCATCCGCCGCGACGCCTCCGGCGCGGCGGTCGGCGTCGAGACGACCCGCGGCTTCATCGGCGCCGGCCGGATCGGCGTGGTCGCCGCCGGCCACACCTCGACCCTGATGTCGATGGCCGGCGTGTCGATGCCGCTGGAGAGCTATCCGCTCCAGGCGCTGGTCTCCGAGCCGGTCAAGCCGTGCTTCCCCTGCGTGGTGATGTCGAACGCGGTCCACGCCTACCTGTCGCAATCCGACAAGGGCGAACTGGTGATCGGGGCCGGCACCGACCAGTACACCTCCTACAGCCAGCAGGGCGGGCTCCACATCACCACCCATACGCTCGACGCGATCTGCGAGCTGTTCCCGCAATTCACCCGGATGCGGATGCTGCGCTCCTGGGGCGGCATCGTCGACGTGACCCCGGACCGCTCGCCGATCATCGGCAAGACCCCGGTTGAGAACCTGTTCGTCAATTGCGGCTGGGGCACCGGCGGCTTCAAGGCGACCCCGGGCTCGGGCCACGTCTTCGCCCATACGCTGGCGACGGGCGTGCCGCACAAAATCAACGCGCCCTTCACCCTCGACCGGTTCCGCACCGGCCGCCTCATCGACGAGGCGGCGGCCGCCGCCGTCGCGCACTGATCCGCATCCGTCGGGAGCTCGAACCATGCTGCTGATCGCCTGTCCCCATTGCGGCAAACGGCCCGAGACCGAATTCCGGTGCGGCGGCCAAGCCCACATCGCACGGCCCACCGATCCGTCCACGATCGATGACGGCGCCTGGAGCGAGCACCTGTTCGTGCGCGCCAACCCCAAAGGCGTGCATGCCGAGCGCTGGTGCCACGCCCATGGCTGCGGCCGCTGGTTCAATGCGCTGCGCGACACGATCAGCGACCGCTTCATCGAGACCTATCCGATGGGTGAGCAGGCGAAATCCGGCGTGAAACCCGGGACGGTTCTCGCAACCCATTCCGCAACCCATGCCGCAACCCAGAGCGAGACGAGGGCGTGAGATGGCACAGCCGTTCAGATTGTCCCGCGGCGGACGCATCGACCGCAGCCGCCCCATCGTCTTCACGTTCAACGGCAAGCCCGTCCACGGCTATGCCGGCGACACCGTCGCCTCGGCGCTCTTGGCCAACGGCATCCACCTCGTCGGGCGCTCGTTCAAGTATCACCGCCCCCGCGGCATCCTGAGCCACGGCCCCGACGAGCCGAGCGCGCTGCTCTCCGTCGATCGCGGGCCCGGCCGGATCGACCCGAACAACCGCGCCTCCGTGGTCGAGGCGCGCTCGGGGCTCCGCACGACCTCGCAGAACCACTGGCCGTCGCTCGAATTCGATGTCGGCGCGGTCAACGACCTCTTGTCGCCGGTCTTCGTGGCGGGCTTCTACTACAAGACCTTCATGTGGCCCCGGACGTTCTGGGACCGGGTCTACGAGCCCTTCATCCGCGCCGCCGCCGGTCTCGGCAAGGCGCCGACGGTGGCCGATCCCGACCGCTACGCCAACCGCCACGCCCATTGCGACGTGCTGATCGTCGGCGCCGGCCCGGCGGGTCTCGCCGCCGCGCTCGCCGCCGCGCGCACCGGCAAGCGGGTGATCCTCGCCGACGAGGGCGCGGAGCCCGGCGGCGCGCTCCTGCACGACACGACGTCCGAGATCGACGGACGCCCGGCGGCCGACTGGCTCGCCCAGACGCTGGCCGAGCTCGATGCCCGCGAGAACGTCATCCTGCTGCCCCGGACCACCGCCTTCGGCTACTACAACCACAACCACGTGGCGATGACCGAGCGCGTCACCGACCACCTGACCTCCGCCGCGGGCCAAGCGCCCCGCGAGCGCCTGTGGCAGGTGCGGGCGGAACAGGTCGTGCTCGCCGGCGGCGCCCATGAGCGCCCCCTCGTCTTCGCCGACAACGACCGGCCGGGCATCCTGCTCGCCGAAAGCGTGCGGGTCTTCCTCAACCGCTACGGCGTGGCGCCGGGCCGCCGGCTCGTCTTCGCCACGAGCGGCGCCTCCGCCTACCGGGCCGCACTCGATGCGCGCGCGGCGGGCCTCGACGTCACCCTCGTCGACCTGCGCCTGGAAGCCGATTGCGGGCCGGAACTGGCGCAGCTGCGTGCGGCCGGGGCCGACGTGTTGACCGGGCACACCGTGGTCGGATCGAAGGGCCGCAAGCGCGTCACGGGTCTCATCGTGGCGCCTGTCGGGAGCGACGGCCGGTGCGGCGGCCGTCGCCTTCTCGCCTGCGATTGCGTCGGCATGTCCGGCGGCTGGACGCCCGCCGTCCACCTGTTCTCGCAGTCCCGCGGCAAGCTCGCCTACGACGAGGCGATCGATGCCTTCGTGCCGAGCCGCTCGGCGCAAGAGGAGCGCTCGGCGGGTGCGGCCCGCGGCACCTACGACCTCGCCGCCTGCCTTGGCGACGGCTTCGCCGCCGGCGCTGCCGCCGCGGGCTCCGAGGCACGTCAGGACTTCAAGGCGACGGCGACGCTCACAGGCTTCCAGCCGGTGCGGATCATGCCGACCGACGCCGACCCGACCAAGGTCCGCGCCTTCGTCGACTACCAGAACGACGTCACCGCCAAGGACATCAAGCTCGCTGTCCGCGAGGGCTTCCAGTCGATCGAGCACGTCAAGCGCTACACCACGACCGGCATGGCGACCGATCAGGGCAAGACCTCGAACATGAACGCCCTCGGCATCGTCGCCGGGCAGCTCGACAAGGCCCTGCCGGCGGTGGGCACCACCACCTTCCGGCCGCCCTACACCCCGGTGACCTTCGGCGCCCTGGTGGGCCCCGCCCGCCACGCCCTGTTCGATCCGATCCGCACCACCCCGATCCACGAATGGGCGGAGGCGCACGGCGCCCTGTTCGAGAACGTCGCCCTGTGGCGGCGGGCCTGGTACTTCCCCAAGGACGGCGAGGATCTGCACGCGGCGGTCGCCCGCGAGTGCAAGGCGGTGCGCGAGGGCGTCGGCATCTTCGACGCCTCGACGCTGGGCAAGATCGAGATCGTCGGCCGGGACGCGGCCGAGTTCATGAACCGCCTCTACATCAACCCCTGGACCAAGCTCGCCCCCGGACGCTGCCGCTACGGGCTGATGCTCAAGGAGGACGGCTACATCCTCGACGACGGCGTCGTCGCCCGCGTCTCGGACACCTGCTTCCACGTCACCACCACGACCGGCGGCGCCGCCCGCGTGCTGGCCCATATGGAGGACTACCTCCAGACCGAGTGGCCGGAGCTCGAGGTGTTCCTGACCTCGACCACCGAGCAATGGGCGGTGATCGCGCTCCAGGGCCCGAAGGCCCGCGACGTGATCGCGCCGCTGGTCGACGGCATCGATCTCTCGCCGGAGGCCTTTCCGCATATGGCGATGCGCTCGGGCACGATCTGCGGCGTGCCGACCCGGCTGTTCCGGGTCTCGTTCACCGGCGAGCTCGGCTTCGAGATCAACGTCCCCTCCGACCACGCCCGCGCGGTCTGGGAGGCGGTGTTCGAGGCGGGCCGGGCTCACGGCATCACGCCCTACGGCACCGAGACGATGCACGTGCTGCGCGCCGAGAAGGGCTACATCATCGTCGGCCAGGAAACCGACGGCACGGTGACCCCGGACGATGTCGGCATGGCTGGGATGATCCCGAAGGCCAAGGGGGACTTCGTCGGCAAGCGCTCGCTGGCGCGCCCCGACGTGGTGGCGTCGGGCCGCAAGCAGCTCGTCGGGCTCGTGACCGACGATCCCAAGCTCGTCCTCGACGAGGGCGCGCAGATCGTAACGGACACCGGTCAGCCGATCCCGATGCGCATGCTCGGCCACGTCACGTCGAGCTACTGGAGCGCCAATTGCGGACGCTCCATCGCGCTCGCCCTGGTCGAGGGCGGCCGCGCGCGGATGAACGGGCATCTCCACGTCACCACGCCGGACGGCTTCACCCGCGTCACCGTCTGCGAACCGGTCTTCTTCGACGTCAAGGGGGAGCGCATCCATGCTTGAGACCCGCTACCGCGCCGCCCGCGCCCTGCCGCTCGGCGCCATCTCCCGCCCCGCGGCCACCGGTTCGGGCGTCTCGGTCCGGCCCGCCGGTGCCGAGACGCGCTTTTCCCTGCGGGCGCGGTTCGCCACCGGCACCGCCCTGAAAGTGGCGGGCATCGCGCTCGATGCGCCGATCAACACCGTCGGCAGCGACGGCGAGGTCTGGATCGCCCGGCTCGGACCCGACGAGTGGCTCGTCGGCGGCCCCGAGGCCGATGCCGACCTGCTGCAGGGCCGCATCCACGAGGCGCTCGCCGGGCTGCCGCATTCCCTCGTCGACGTCTCGCACCGCAATGTCGGCATCGACGTCTCGGGCCGGCAGGCGGCGGCGGTGCTCAATGCCGGCTGCCCGCTCGACCTGTCCGAGGCCGCCTTCCCGCCGGGCAGCGCCACCCGCACCCTGCTCGGCAAGGCCGAGATCGTGCTGATCCGCGCCACCGCCGCGCCGCTCTACCGCGTCGAGTGCTGGCGTTCGTTCTCGACCTACGTCCACGGCTTCCTCAATGAGGCCGTGTTCGGGGCCGAAGGGTCCGCCGCGCTCTGAGGCGGGATCGAGGCGGGATTGATACACGCTGACGGCGAGACCATCTCCTCGCCGATAGCCCCGCGCGAAATCCCGCCCCCTGTCGTGACGCGCGTCTTCCCCCGAACTTGCATCCGCTCGCGGGCGAGGCGTCTTTTTGAGAGAGCAACGGACCCGATGATCAGCACCTTCGATCTGTTCAAGATCGGGATCGGTCCGTCGAGCTCCCACACCGTCGGGCCGATGGTCGCCGCGCGCCGGTTCCGTGAGACCGTGCTCGCCCGCACCGGCGTCGCCCGGATCAGCGCCGAGATCTACGGCTCGCTCGCCTGGACCGGCCGCGGCCACGGCACCGACACGGCGATCCTGCTCGGGCTCCTGGGCCACGCGCCCGCCACCATCGACCCGGATCTCACCACATCGCTCTCCGACGCCCTGCGCCGCACCGGCGATCTCGGCATTCCGGGCGTCCATTTCGAGCCCGAGCGCGATCTCGTCTTCAACTTCAAGGACATCCTGCCGCTGCACACCAACGGCATGCGTTTTCGCGCCTACGATGCCAGGGATGCGCTCCTCGAAGACCAGATCTTCTACTCGATCGGCGGCGGCTTCGTCGTCACCGCCGCGGAAGCGGAGGCCGCCTCGGCCGGAGACGCGCAGGCGGAGCCGCCGCTGGCTTTCGGCAGCGGGCGCGAACTCCTCGACCTGACCCTGCGCACCGGGCTGACGATCCCGCAGATCCAGCTCGCCAACGAGCTGACCCTGCGCCCGCGCGAAGCCGTCGATGCCGGCCTCGACGCGATCCGCGACGCGATGTTCGCCTGCATCGAGCGCGGCCTGCGCATGGACGGCGAATTGCCCGGCGGCCTGCGGGTGCGGCGACGCGCCAAGCGGCTGCACGCCTCGCTGGAGGCGACCAAGCTCGCCAACAGCCGCCCGGCCCACGAGATCATGGACTGGATCAGCCTCTACGCGCTCGCCGTGAACGAGGAGAACGCGTCGGGCGGCCGGGTGGTGACGGCGCCGACCAATGGCGCGGCCGGGATCGTGCCCGCGGTTCTGCGCTACACCCGCGACTTCTGCCCCGACTGGAACGACGAGCGCGGGCGCGACTTCCTGCTCACCGCCGCCGCCATCGGCGGGCTGATCAAGGCGCGGGCCTCGATCTCGGGGGCGGAGGTCGGCTGCCAGGGCGAGGTCGGTTCGGCCGCGGCAATGGCGGCAGCGGGTCTCACCGCAGCGCTCGGCGGCTCGGCCTTCCAGATCGAGAACGCCGCCGAGATCGCCATGGAGCATCATCTCGGCATGACCTGCGATCCGATCGCCGGCCTCGTTCAGGTCCCCTGCATCGAGCGCAACGCCTTCGGCGCCAACAAAGCAGTGGTGGCGGCCTCGCTCTCGCTGCGCGGTGACGGCCAGCACCGGGTGAGCCTCGACGAGGTGATCGAGACCATGCGCCAGACCGGCCACGACATGCAGGCCAAGTACAAGGAGACCTCGCTCGGCGGGCTGGCCGTCAACGTCGCCGCCTGCTGAGGACACGCTCGGGCTTTCGCCCCGCGAAGCGACCGATCGGCCTTGGCCGGGCCTTCCCCGATCCATTCGGCCGTGACCGACCCCGCCCCCCTCTTCCGAACCCCGGGAGAGGGGGTTTTTTCGTGTCGCAGGGGCAGGTTTCCTCAAGCGCGGCTCCCAGCAGACGATCATTCCAGCGGCCGGCGCATGCACAGTAGGTAAGCAAGCTGCTGAAAGATGGTATTTTATGCGCAATGCATGCGCATCAAGCAGAGCAGATCCCAAGCATCCGCGCTCCTCCGAGGACTGAGGAAGGCTCATAGGAAGTGAAGCGCGAGCCGTCCTCGTCTTGATCAGCGACGGCGCGATCGAGGCTCACCCGATGTTCAGCAAAGTTTTCGAAAGTGTTCGTGCCCATCTTCGCGCCAAGGCCGACGAAGAGGCACTGATGAGCCTGAGCGACGCGGCGCTCGACGACATCGGCCTGACCCGCGGCGCGGTGTCGGGGTTGCAGACCGGCTCCGATCCGGTCCGCCCCAAGGCTGTCCGCGTCGCCCCTCTCTTCGCGGCGCTTGCCTTTCCGACCGCTCTGCAGGGCGCCTGAACGGCCGGCGCGGCGACCCGTCCGGGTCTCCCACATCGAAGACCGACCGACATGACAACGGCCTCGACGACCCTTCTCGAGCGATCGCGCGGCGATCGGGAAGGGCCGTCGAGGCCGCTGTCTGTTCGGGCCCGTGGGGCCAGGCCGGCGCCCTCAGGCCGCCGCGCTCTCCGGCAAGGCGACGGGCGTGGGCTCGTGCCCTTCCGCCCGCAGGGCCTGCATCAGGTCGGCCGGGACGAGGGACAGCGTGCGCGTGCTGACCAGCGGGTGGATGTTGACCCGCGTCTCGTCGAGCAGGCTGTCCTGGATGAACACCCGCACGCTGCCCGGCGCGGCGTTGAGCGCGGCGAGCGGTGACACGGCCCCGCTCTCGACGCCGAGATGTTCGCGCAGCGCTTCGGGACTGGCGAAGGAGAGGCCGCCGCGCGCGCCGAGCACCGAGCGGAACGCCTTGAGATCGACCTGGGCGTCATGCTGGAGCGTGACGAGGAAGTAGGTCTTCTTCCCGTCGCGCAGGAACAGGTTCTTGGTGTGCGCGCCGGCGATGTCGCCGCAGACCGCCATCATCGCCTCGACGGTGAGAACGGCTTCGTGCTCGTAGAGCTTGTAGGCGATGCCGCGCTCGCGCAGGCGGGTCAGGAGGTCGTCCGGGCTCAGGGGCATGGGGTGTCGTTCCGCTCGGGTCAGGTCTTCGGTGCCGCCGGCGCGGCAAGCACGCCGATCTGCCGGAGATAGGCCAGGATCTCGCGCGCCGCGTCCTCGGGATCGGGCTGGATCAGGAGCCGGCCGCTCGCGGCCGCGCCGGACTCGCCGGTGGCCGCCTTCAGCCGCTCCGCCGCCGAGCCGCCGGTGGGCGCGCCCTTCACGACCTTGGGCCGGCGACGATAGGGCCGCTCCTCCACCGCGACGGCGGGCGCCGGGATCGCGGCCGCCGCCGCCGCCAGCGCCGCGACGGTGCCGCGGCGGGCCCGGCCGTAGGCGTAGGCGAGGGGGGCCGGGGCGTCGGAGTGGCAGGTGACGACGACCGGCCCCTGCACCCGCACCCGGCGCAGCGCGCCACGGCCGAGGCTCTGGTCGAGGCGCAGCGCGCCGTCTTCGGCCGCCGCCGCAACGACATCGGAGACCAGCGGCAGCGAGAGGGTGCGGGCCAGGGCGTAGGGCACGAGGCCGCTCTCCTCGCCGCCCTGGCTGCGCCGCCCGGCCAGGACGATGTCGGGCGCACACGCCGCGAGCCGCTCGGCGAGCGCCGGCACCGGATCGTCGCCGGCCGCGACGGCGACGTGCTCGATGCGGGGCAGGCCCTGGCCCAAAGCCTCGGCGATTGCGGCGGCGTCCGGCCCGGCATGCAGGCCGAAGAGGTCGGAGACCTCGCCGAGCCCGGCGCCCATCCGGATCGCCTGCGCCTCGATCCGCGGCAGCACCGGGGCCCCGGAGACGGGATGGAGCCCGGCGGAGAGAAGGACCGCGATCCTCATGACGTCCCCCCGGCCGTTGCCTGCTCCGCTTCCTCGGCGAGCCGTCTGAGCAGCGCGGGCATCACGGCCTGAGCATCCTGCACCACGGCCAGACCCGCCCGCTCGATCATCGCCGCATGCAGATCGGTGTTGACCGCCACCACGTGCTCGCAGCCGGCCACGCCCTGGAGGTGCTGCGGCGCGCCGGAAATGCCGAGCGCGAAGTAGCAGGTCGCCGCGAGCACCGTGCCCGAGGCGCCGACCTGGCTATGGCGCGGCATCAAGCCGGCATCGCACAGCACGCGGCTCGCACCGGGCGTCGCGTGAAGCGCCGCCGCCACCTGCCGGAAGGTGTCGAGATCGGTGAGCCCGTTGCCGGCCGACACGACGAACTCCGCCAGCGACAACGGCACGGTGGCCGGATCGGCCGGGATGCGGGTCGCCGACACGATGCCTTTGGCGGTTTCGGCCGGCGCGGAGCCCTCGAAGGGGAGGGCGCGCGCCTCCCGCGGCGGGCCGCCATACTCGGCGACCGCGTCCGCCGCCACGGTGGCGAGTCGGGGCGGGGCGAGGCTCTGCTCGACCCGGCGTCCCCTGGCCGGGCGGACGAGACCCTTGGCGGCCACCACCTCGGCATTGGTGAACAGGGCCTCGCCCAGGCTCACCGCGACGCGGCGGGCGCAATCGCCGCCATCGAGGGATTCCGGGAACAGGGCGTGGCGCGCGTCGAGCGCTGCCAGCGCGGCCTCGACGCGGGCGGCACGCCCCCCCGGATCGTAGCCCTCCGCACCGTCGAGCCGGAGCACCCGGTCGGCGCCCGCCGCACCGAGGCCCTCACAATCGCCGTCCACGATGACCGCGACGGCGCCCTCGCGCCCGGCGAGCGCCCGGGCGGCGCCGATCACCTGCCGGTCATGGCCCGAGAGACGGCCGCCGGGGGCGTCCGGCACCACCGCGACGAGGAAGGCGGGCGTCTCGACGACGACCGTCTTCGGCGCTTCCGCCACGGGCGCGGCCCGGGGTGCGGCGGTGACGGCCTCGCCCATCGGGCGGCCGACCTGGCTGAGGTCGAAGCGCGGCCGGGCTCCGCCGCCGACGCGCTGCGCCTCGCGCTCGGCCCGCGGGTCGCGGCGGAGCCGGCCGGAACCGGTCGCCCGGCGCGTGCGGTCGTAGCGGGGGCGGGGGCCCTGGCCGACGGTGAGGTGGGCCGCCCGCTCGGCCCGTGGGTCGCGGCGAGGGCGGCTCATCGGCCCGCCTCCACCGCCTGGAGCAGCAATTCGGCCACGTCGCGGATCTCCGCCTTGCGGTCGGTGACGCCCTCCAGCATCGCCGTGCAGGAGGGGCAGGCCACCGCCACGATCCCGGCGCCGGTCTCGGCCGCCTGGGCCATGCGGATGTCGGGGATGCGCCGCTCGCCCGGCACGTCGCTCACCGGCGCGCCGCCGCCACCGCCGCAGCACATCGCCCGGCGCCCGGAACGGGTCATCTCGCTGCGGGCGACGCCGATGGCGTCGAGCACGGCGCGGGGCGCCTCGGTCTCCCCGTTGTAGCGGGCGAGATAGCAGGGGTCGTGATAGGTCACCGCGAGGTCCGGCAGGCGGCCGGGGTTGAGCCTGCCCGCCCGGATCAGCTCCAGCAGGAAGGCGGTGTGGTGCACGACCGTGTAGCGCCCGCCGAGCGCCGGGTACTCGTTGCGCAGGGCATGCAGCGCGTGCGGGTCGGCGGTGACGATCCGCTCGAAGCGGTGTGTTGCCAGGGTCGCGATGTTCGCCCGCGCCAGCGCCTGGAAGGTCGCCTCGTCGCCGAGCCGCCGGGCGAGGTCGCCGGTGTCGCGCTCCTCCGGGCCCAAAACCGCGAAATCGACTTGCGCCTCGCGCAGGAGCCGTACCAGGGCGCGGAGCGAACGGCCGTAGCGCAGGTCGTAGGCGCCCTCGCCGAGCCAGAGCAGGATCTCGGCGCCTCCGCGATCGGCGATGCGCGGCAGCTCGACACCGGCGGCGAAGTCGGTGCGGGAGGCGAGCGGACGCCCGCCGGGATCGCCGGCTTGGCGCAGTTCGGTGACCGGCACGACTGCCTTCTCGGGCAGCGCCCCCTGCTCAAGGGTCTGGTGGCGGCGCAATGAGACCACCGCGTCGACATGCTCGATCATCATCGGGCATTCCTCGACGCAGGCGCGGCAGGTGGTGCAGGACCACAACGTGTCCGGGTGGATGCGCGCGTCCGGGCCGATCAGCCGGGCCAGCGCCCCGCGCTCGCCTTGCCCCGCCCGGCCGCCGGGATAGGGGTTGCCGGCGTAAGGCGGTTCGGCGGGCGAAAGGCCGGCGACGAGATCCTGGACGAGTTTCTTCGGGTTCAGCGGCTGGCCGGCGGCGAAGGCCGGGCAGGCGGTCTCGCAGCGCCCGCAGGACACGCAGGCGTCGTAGGACAGCAGCCGGTTCCAGGTGAAGTCGGCCGGCATCTCCGAGCCGAGCCGCGGCGCGTCGAGGTCGAGCGGCTGGAGCGCGGTGTCGGGGCGCCCCTCGAACCGTCCGGGCCGGGGATGGGCGACGAGATGGAGCGCGCCGGCCGCCGCGTGGCGCATCGGTCCGTGCCGCACCTCGAAGGCGAGGCCGAGGCCGCCCGCCGCCGCAAGCGCGAGCGCAACGGAACCGAACAGGCCGCCGCCGCCGAGGGCGAGGAGCAGCGCGGTCGCCGTGCCGCCGACGGCGTAGGCGACGAGCAGGAACGGCAGGATCTGGAAGCGTCCGGCGGAGAGTCGCTTCGGCTTGGCCGGATAGCGCCGGGCGCCGACGAGCAGCGCGCCGGCCGCGGTGACGGCGAAGGCGGCTGCCACGAGGAACCAGTAGGGCCGGAAACCGGCGAGCGGCGGCAGGATCGCCAGCGCGGTCAGGATCGAGGCTGCGAGCAGCCCGCCGGCCACGACCGCGTGCATGCGGGACGCGTAGGCGTCGCGCGCCACGACGTGGTGGACATCGACGAGGTAGCGCCGGGGCAGCTTGGCGAGCCCGTCGAGCCACGCCACCGGCGCCGCCGCACCCACGCGCCAGAGCGCGGCCCGGCGCGCGACCTGGACGAGGGCAAGCGCCGCCATCAGCCAGACGAGGCCGGGAAACACCGTGGTCAGGGGGATGACGCTGGTCATGACGGTGGGCCTAAGGGCTTGGCGACAGTTCCGGACGAAGCTTAAGAGGGCCGCGCACCCCCTCTCCCCGCATGCGGGGAGAGGGGGATCCCGCTCCGACCGGATCAAAGATCCTTGCACAACCGGAGGGCGTCATAGATCGCCGCGTGGATGTTGCGGCCGGACACCGCGTCGCCGATGCGGTAGAGCGCGTAGCCCTTCGACAGGTCGTAGGGCTGCGGCTCGCCGCGCAGGACCGCGTCCTGATCGGTCTGGCCCCGGTTGACCGACGCCGGCTTCAGGCCGTGGTAGAGCCCATCCACCGGCAGCGTGCCGTGATCGACGACGATGCGGTCGACGAGGCGCTCCTCCTCGGCATCGGTCATGGTGTTGCGCAAGGCGGCGACGAAGCGGTTGCCCTCCGGATAGATCTCGATCAGCTCCATGTTCGGGCTCATCACCACGCCGAGCTTGTAGAGTTCGCGCAGGTGGATCGGCTGGTTCGTGGTGCCGACCTCCTCCGCCACCATGCGGTCGTGGGTGGCGATCTCGACGAGGCAGCCGCGCTTGGCCAGGTGCTCGGCCACCGAGGCCGCGTTGTGCCCGCCCATCTCGTCGTAGAGCAGCACCGAGCCGGTGGGCTCGACCGCGCCGGTCAGAACCTCGGTGGTCGTCACCGCGTGCTGCGCGGCACCCTTGGCGTGGCCGCGGAACGGCGCGCCCCCGGTCGCCACGATCACCACGTCGGGCTTCTCCGCCAGGATCGCCGCCTCCGTCGCCTCGGTGGCGAGGCGCAGATCGACGCCGAGCTTGGTCACCTGCGCGACGAGCCAGCGGGTGATGCCCGACATCGCCTCGCGCCAGCCGGCCTTGGCCGCGATGCCGATCTGTCCGCCGGCCACCGCACTTTTCTCGAACAGCACCACGGAGTGGCCGCGCTCGGCGCAGACGCGGGCCGCCTCCAGCCCGCCGGGGCCGGCGCCGATCACCACCACGCGGCGGCGGAGATCCGCCCGGCGGATCTCGTGGGGCATGCTCGCCTCGCGGCCGGTGGCGGCGTTCTGGATGCAGAGCGCGTCGCCGCCGACATAGATCCGGTCGATGCAGTAGCCCGCGCCGACACATTGCCGGATGTCGTCGGCCCGGCCCTCGGACAGCTTCTTGACCAGATGCGGGTCGGCGATGTGGGCGCGGGTCATCGCCACCATGTCGACGTGCCCCTCGGCGACCGCACGCGCCGCGGTGGCGAGATCGGTCACGCGCTGGGCATGGAACACCGGCACGTCGACTTCGCGCTTGATCGCGCTCGGCAGGAACAGGAACGGCGCCACCGGGAAGGACATGTTCGGCAGCGAGATCGCGTGGGCGATGTGGTCGCGCGCCTGGCCGCCGAGGATGTTGAGGAAGTCCACCAGTCCGCGCCGCGCGTATTCCGTGGCGATCGTCAGGCAATCCTCCTGGCTGAGGCCGTCGGCGATCATCTCGTCGCCCGACATGCGGATGCCGATGACGTAGTCGTCGCCCACTTCCGCGCGCATCGCCTCCAGCACCTCGATGCCGAAGCGCATCCGGTTCTCCAGGCTGCCGCCGTACCGGTCGGTGCGCTGGTTGACCGACGGCGACCAGAACTGGTCGATCAGGTGGCCGTGGGCGGCCGAGACCTCGCAGCCGTCGAGCCCGCCCTCGCGGCAGCGGCGCGCGGCCTGGGCGAAGCTCTTGACGATGCGGGCGATGTCCTCCGCCTCCATCTCCTTCGGGATGGTGCGGGAGGCGGGCTCGCGCCGGGGCGAGGGCGAGACCGTGGGGAGCCAATGCTCGGTGTCCCACTTGGTGCGCCGGCCCATATGGGTGAGCTGAATCATCAGCTTGCCGCCGTGCTGGTGCACCCGGTCGGAGAATTGCCGGAAGAACGGGATCACCGAGTCGTCGGCGACCGAGATCTGGTTCCAGGGCGCGGCGGGGCTGTCGACGGCGACCGACGACGAGCCGCCGAACATGGTGAGCCCGATGCCGCCCTTGGCCTTCTCGGCGTGGTAGAGCTGGTAGCGCTCCTGCGGCTTGCCGTCCCGGCCGTAGCCGGGGGCGTGGCTCGTGGACATCACCCGGTTGCGGATGGTGAGGCCCTTGATGGTGAGGGGCTTCAGAAGCGCGTCGGCATTGGCGATCACGGGACGACTCCCGAAGGCGATGGGGAAGGCTTGGGGTCGCGGGCGGGGCCGAGCCCGCCCGTTCAGCGCTCGACGACGAGGTCGCTCGTCGGCTTGGAGCAGCACAAGAGCGCCATGCCGGCATCGATCTCGCGCTGGCGGATGCCGCCGGCATGCGTCATCGCGACGGTGCCGGAGGTCAGCTTCGACTTGCAGGTGCCGCACAGGCCCTTGGCGCAGGAGGAGGGCAGGCGGATTCCCGCCTTGCGGGCGGCGTCGAGCACCGTCTCGTTCTCGGGGCATTCGAGCACCCGCCGGGTCTTGGCGAACTCCACCCGGAAGGTGCGCACGCCGCCCGCGGGTGCGACCTCGGCGTCGAGGTCCTGGCCCGCCTCCACTGCGGCGTCCTGCTCGGATTCCGGGAGCGCGCCGAAGTCGAAGCTCTCCTCGTGGTGCCGGGCCATGTCGAACCCGGCTTGCCGCAGCATCGCCTGCACGGCGTCCATGTAGGGCTTGGGGCCGCAGACGAAGATTTCCCGATCGAGGAAGTCGGGCACCGCCGCGCGCAGGGTTTCGAGCGTCAGCCGGCCCTTCGGACCCGCCCAGGCCTCATTCGGGGAATCGGTCTCGCAGACGGCGTGGAAGCGGAAGGCGGGATCGAGCCGGGCCATCGTCTCCAGCTCGCCCCGGAACACGATGTCGGCGGGCGAGCGGGCGGAGTGGACGAAGGCCACGTCGCGGGCCTCGCCCAGATCGTGGAAGGTGCGCGCCATGGACATCATCGGCGTGACGCCGCTGCCGCCCGAGAGGAGCAGGTACGTCTTCGCCGGATGGGTGAAGCAGGAGAACGCGCCCATCGGCCCGAGCGCGCGGACGGTGTCGCCGGGCTTGAGGGTGTCGTGCAGCCAGTTCGAGACCGGGCCGCCGGGCACGCGCTTGACCGTGAACGAGACCGCGTTCGGCCGGGTCGGCGCCGAGGAGATCGTATAGCAGCGGTGGATCGTCTCGCCGCCGATCTCGAACGAGAAGGTCAGGAACTGGCCCGGCGCGTAGGCGAAAAGCCGAGGCGCCTTCGGGGCGAGTACGAAGGTCTTCACGTCGTGCGTCTCGTCGCGCACGGCGAGGCAGACCAAGGCGTCGTCGGCCTCCGCATCCCAGGGCTCGGAGGCCGCCAGCCGCGCGGCGGCCGGCTCGGTGGAGGCGGGCGCCGAGAGGGGAGCCGACGTCATGGCTCAGCGCCCCAGATGCGCGGCCATGCGGCCGACATACCAGTTGCAGAACTTCTCCACGAGCATCTCGGTATGCGGCGAGTAGGGGCCGGGCTCGTAGGCCGGGCTCGCGACGCCCTGCTGGCAGATGCCGACGAGTTCGCTGTCCTGGTCGTTGGTGGCTTCCCAGACGCCGATGAGGTTGGCGAGATCGTAATCGACGCCCTCGACCGCATCCTTGTGGACGAGCCACTTGGTGCGCAGGAGCGAGCGCTCGGCATCGAGCGGCAGCACCGAGAAGGTGACGATGTGGTCACCGAGGAAGTGGTGCCAGGAATTCGGCTGCGTCCAGACCGAGAGGCCGCCGAGCTTGGCGTTGGTGAAGTTGCCCAGCAGCCGCTTGCACGCGGCCTTGGTGTCGAGGGTGTGGGACTCGCCGTCGCCGTCGAGCGGCAGGCGCTCGGTGCGGAAGCCCGTGATCATGGTGTCGAGTTCGTCGATCTCCTTCGACGGCAGCCCCTCCGCCTCCCACTCGCCGTGGCGGGTCTTGAGCAGGCAGCCGTAGCGCTCGGCCTGGGCGCGGTCGTGCTCGTCCATCTCCTCGGGCGCGAAGCCGAAGCCGTAGGCGAAGAGCGGCACGGTCAGCTCGGGATGGTTGGCCCCGCAATGGTAGCACTCGCGGTTGTTCTCCATCGTGAGCTTCCAGTTGCCGGGCTCGATGATGTCCTTCTGGAAGGCGACCTTGGTCTCGCGCACGTTGTGCGGCTCGATATAGGGTCCGAGCTTTGCGGCCATCTCATCGAAATCGGCCGGCGGTTCGTCGGCGAGGCAGATGAAGAGCAGGCCGGCGAGCGAGCGGATGTGCACCGGCTTGAGGCCGTGGCAGCCCTTCTTGAAGTCCGGACCCATATGCTCGGCATGGATCAGGTTGCCGGTCAGATCGTAGGTCCACGAATGATAGCGGCAGACGAGGTTGCCGACCGTGGACTTCTCCTCGTGGACGAGCCGGGCGCCGCGGTGGCGGCAGACATTGTGGAAGGCGCGGATCTCGTCGTCGTCGTCGCGCACGATCGCGACCGAGGTCTTGCCGATCTCGACGACCATGACGTCGCCGGCCTCCGGCACGTCGGGTTCGACGCCGACATAGATCCAATGCCGGCCGAAGATGATCTCCATGTCGGCCTCGAACACCTCGGGGCTGAGGTAGAACGGGGCCGCGAGGGTGTAGCCGGGACGACGCTCGCGCAGCAGGCGCTGAAGCGGGGTCGGCGTCACATCGAGCATGGGGACCTCCCGAGCCGTATCTGGCTTTCGGGAAGTATCGACGGGCGCCGCCCTCATCGCTTCCACATCAGCGACATCCCCTTGGCAAACCGCGACGCGGGGAAACCGGGGGTTTCAAGTCTCCCTACGCCCGCAGGATCGCCAGCGCCTCGGCGTGCAGTTCAGGCGTCGCCGCCGCGAGCACACGCCCGTCGGAGGCGAGGGTGAGGTCTTCGCCGGACCAGTCGGTGATCACGCCGCCCGCGGCCCGGATCACCGGCACCAGCGCCATGTAATCGTAGGGCTGGAGGCCGGTCTCGGCGATCAGGTCGCAATGACCGGAGGCGAGCAGGCCGTAGGCGTAGCAGTCGCCGCCGAAGCGGCGCAGGGCCGCTTTCGCGGTCAGGCGTCGATAAGAGACCTCGTCCGCCCCCGAGAAGCCCTCGGGCGAGGTGGTGAAGAAGCGCGCCGCCGACAGGCTGCGGCAGGGGCTGGTGCGGGCGGGCTCGGACCCGAACCGGGCCTGCCCCGGCAGGCCGGTCCAGCGCTCGTCGAGTGCAGGCATGTCGATCAGCCCGACGACCGGCGCCCCGCCGTCGAGGAAGGCGATCAGGGTGCCGAACAGCGGCAGGCCGGTGACGAAGCTCTTGGTGCCGTCGATCGGGTCGATCACCCAGACCGGGCCGGTGCCGGGCTCTCTGCCGGGCTTCACCCCCATCTCCTCGCCGAAGATGCCGTGATCGGGAAACCGCGCCTCGATCAGGCCGCGCAGGCGCGCCTCGATGGCACGATCGGCCAGCGTCACCGGGCTCTCGTCGGCCTTGGTCACGATGTCGAGCGGGGTGCGGAAATAGGCGCGCGCGATCGGGCGCGCGGCGTCTGCCAGTTCGGCGGCGAAGGCCAGGACGTCTTCCGGCGTCAACGAAGGGGAGGACGCCATCGCTCAGAGCGCCTTCAGGAAGAGCGGCCAGCGCGGGTCGTTCATGATCGAGCGGGCGCGCATGTGCTTCCAGATCCCGTATTTGTAGAAATCGAAGTCGAGGGTGGAGATGCGGTTCTGGACCATCGCCCAGGTCGACCACTTCACGTCGGCGAGCGCCTTGTGCACCATCAGGCGCGCGAACAGGGCCTCGTCGTAGCGGCCGAAATACTGCTCGATCAGTTCGCGATCGACGCTCTCGGGGAAGAACATCTCCCCGCTCCAGATCGCGATGTCGTAGAGCCGGTCGTTGTTGGAGGCGTACTCGAAGTCGATCAAGAGGATCGAGCCGTCCTCGCCGAGGAGGAAGTTGCCCGGCATCGGGTCGTTGAAACAGGGCACGAGGTCGAGGCCCGAGGCCTCCAAAGCCGCCCGCGCCAGCCGGGTCTGGCGGGTCAGCCAGGCCTGATCGGGGGGCAGGAGGGCGCCGAGTTCGGCCGCCTGCCGGTCGTGCTCGTCGATCATGTCGAACACGGTCTTGGTCAGCGGCAGGAGCGGAGCCGCGTGGAAGCGGCGATAGACCCGCATCGCCTCCGCCCGCAGGGCGGGGTCGGCGAAGTCGCGGTTGGTCGAGGGCCGGCGCCCGTCGATGAACTCGGCGATCTCGATGCCCTGCGCGTCGAGGTCGTCGAAGGTGCGCGGTCCCAGTCCGATCACCTCCGCCTGCCGGCTGGCGGCGCGGGCGGCGGCGCGGTCGATGAACATCTCGGTGCCGCGGCCCGGCATCTTGACGAAGTAGGGATGCGGCTCGCCCTCGATCTCGACGCGCCAGTTGACGTTGCTGATCCCGCCGAGAACCGGGCGGTAGCGCGTCGGTCGTCCCTGCCAGCGCGGGACGGCGCGCAGGGCCGCCTCGAAGGCGTGCTCGGCCTCGGTGGCGGCGTTGCCCAAAGCGATCATGCTCAACTCCTCACAGCGCCCTCAGGGTTTCCTCGAAGCCCGGCCGGCCGACCAGCATCCGGCAGCGCAGCAGGCGCCAGGCCGCATACTTGCGGAATTCGAGCGAGCGGCGGGGCGAGAGCCGGTCCATGGCCAGCGCCCGCAGGCCCCAGTGCAGGTCGTCGGCCGCCGCGTAGGCGCGGGCGCGGTTGAACACCTCGGGCCGGAACGTGCCCTCCGCCATCTCGATGCCGGCCTTCATCGGCGTCTCGAAGGCGCAGGCCTCGTTGAGGAAGGCGCCGAGCTGGTAATGGGGGTCGGTGTCGCAGGCCATGTCGAAATCGACGAGCTGCAGGGCGCCATCGGGGCCGAACAGCAGGTTGGAGGCGTGCGGGTCGGCATGCGCGGGGCGGACATCGGTGCCGGCGGCCGTCAGCGCCGCCTCGATCGCCTCGGCCCAGTCGAACAGGAACCACGCGTCCGGCGGAAGGACGTCGGCCCCCTCGCCGAGGAGGGCGCGCAGGTCGCGGATCGCTTCGAACACGCTCCAGCGGCGACCGAACGCGTCGCCGGCGCCGATGCGGCGGAAGGCGTCGATGACGCGCGCCATGCCGTCGCGATCCTGCAGCCGGTCGAGGGTGGCCGGACGCCAGTCCGGACCGAGGCCGCGGAACAGGATCGCGCCCTGATCCGCCGCGAAGTGCAACGGCTCCGGCGCGAGGCCCAGCGCCGCGATTGCGTGTGCGGCGCGGAAGGCGGCGGCGGGGTCGAGCAGCGAACCGGCGCAGGGTTCGGAGACCTTGAGGAACAGGCTCGGCTCGGCACCTTCGGCTTGCGCGACGCGATAGGTCGCGGATTCGACGCCGTGATAGGAGGGCGAGGCGAGGCCGGGCACCGCCACCGCGTAGTGCGGGACCCCATCCCGAAGGCTGGGAAGCGCGGCGAAGGCGTCCGCCAGAGCGGCCTCGGCGAGGCGCTCGGACGCGTCCTCGGGCGTGCCGAGCGGTTTCATGAGCGCCCTCCCTCGCTCTCGATGGCGGCCATGCCGTCGGTTGCCAGGATCATCAGCATGTCGGCGAGCACCTGGGTGCCGAAGGCCTGATCCTCCGGGCTCGTGAACTCGGTCGGGTGGTGCATCACGCCGCCGCGACAGGGCACCGCCAGCACCACTGCGGGGCAGACGGCGGAGAGGCTGACGGCGTCGTGGCCACCGATCGTGTCGAGGTGGCGGGTCGTCGTGCCGTTGGCCGCCCCCGCGCGCTCGGCGAGCCGCACGAGGCCCGGCGCCATCGGCCCGGCGGCACGGCGGTCGATGGACCGCACCTCGTGGCCGACCTCGGCCCGGGCGCAGGCCAGCTCGATCGCCGCCTTCAGCCGCAGCTCGGCCTCCTCCAGGATGGCGGGCGAGCCGGAGCGCAGCTCGATGAACAGCACCGCCTCGCTCGGCACCGTGTTGGGCGAATTCGGACGCACTTCGAGCCGGCCGACGGAGGTGTGCAGGTCGAGGCCGTAATCGGCGACCATCGCCTTGAGGTCGGCGATCAGGTAGGCGGCGCCCAGCAGCGCGTCGCGCCGCTCGGCCATCGGCGTCGGGCCGGTATGGGCTTGGCGCCCGAGGAAGGCGAGGCGGTACTTGGTGGCGCCCCAGTAGCGGGTGAAGGCGCCGAAGCGCAGGCCCTCCCGCTCCAGGATCGGGCCACCCTCAATGTGCAGTTCGATGAAGGCGTCCGGCACCGGCACGGCGTCGGTCCCGGCATAGCCGATCCGCGACAGGGCCTCGGCCACCGTGACCCCGTCGCCGTCGCGGCGCGCCAGGGCCCAATCGAGTTCCGCCGCGCCGGTGAAGACGCTGCTGCCGAGCAGGCTCGGCTGGAAGCGGGCGCCCTCCTCGTTGGTCCAATTGGCGACCGCGAAGTTGCAGGCCGAGGCGAGGCCGGCCGCGTCGAGCGCCCCGCGCACCGACAGAATCGCTTCACAGGCCGCGAGCACCCCCAGCGTCCCGTCGAAGCGGCCGCCATTGGGCTGGCTGTCGAGATGCGAGCCGACCATCACCGTGGGCGCGCCGGGCCCGGCCAGTTCCAGAACGCCGAACTGGTTGCCGATCGCGTCGACCTTCGGCGTCAGGCCGTGCGCGGAAAACCACGCGGCGAGCCAGTCGCGCGCCTGCCCGTCCTCCCGCGAGAGGGTGAGCCGGGTCAGGGCGCCGTCCGAACCGCCGCCGAAGACGCAGACCCCCTCCATCATCGCCTGGAGGCGGGCGGGGTCGATCCGCACGGGGGGCGGGGCTTTGGTCTCAGGCATGAATCACGTCGACTTTTGCGGAGTGGAAGGCGTGCGCGAAGTCGCGCGCCAGGGGGGCGTTGGTGACGAGGGTGTCGATGTCGGCGAGCGCGAAGGTGCGCACGGTGCCGAGGCGGCCGAACTTCGAGTCGTCGGCGAGGATCACCGATCGGCGGGTCTGCGCCCGGGCGGCGCGGCGGATCACCGCCTCGTCGTGGCCGAGATCCATGAAGCCGTGCGCCAGATGCACGGTGACGATGCCCATCACCGCGACGTCGTAGACATGCTCGCGCAGGCCCGAGAGGGTGCGGTGGCCGAACAGGCCGCGGTACTCGGGCCTGACCTCGCCGCCGAGCACCGTGACCTGCGCGGCGCACGCGCCGCCCATCAGCCCGGCGATGTCGAGGGCGTTGGTGTGGATGTGCAGGCGCCGGCCGATCAGCAGCCGGGCGAGGGCGAGCGTCGTGGTGCCGGCATCGATGAAGACGGTCATCCCGTCCTCGAACAGCGGCAGGGCGGCCTCGGCGAGACGCGCCTTCTCGCGGGTGGCGACGCGGGCGCGGGCGTCGAAGGGCTGGTCGCCCTCCGGCCGGTCGGTGACGGCGCCGCCATAGACCCTGCGGGCATGGCCGCGCCGCTCGAGGTCGCGCAGGTCGCGCCGCACCGTCTCGGTGCTGATGGCGAGCCGGGCGGCGAGTTCCTTCACGCTCACCCGCCCGTCGCGCTCCAGCGCGTCGAGGATGAGCCGCAGGCGCCGCTCGGTGATGCCCATCGGGACCGGCTCCCCGCGGACAGCCGGCGGCTGGATGAGCTCCCCGGCGGGGCGGGGCGGGGCAGGCTGCACGCTGAGCGCGTCGGGCATCAGGCGGCCCCCGCCAGCAGGGCGGCGCCGGCCCCCGGCACGCGGTGACAGGCGGCGAGGTCGCGGGCGCCGCGCACGGTGAGGAGCGGCGGAAGGGTGGCGCAGGCCTCGAACGCCTGCGGGCAGCGGGAGCGGAAGGCGCAGCCCTGCGGCAGGTCGATCGGGCTCGGCGGCTCGCCCTCCATCAGGCAATCCTCCGGCCGGTAGCGCCGCGCCTCCAGGGCCGGCATCGCCGAGAGCAGGGCCCGGGTGTAGGGATGGCCCGGATCGAAGAACAGGCGCTCGTTGTCGGCGAGTTCGACGACCTCGCCGAGATACATCACCGCGATGCGGTTGCAGGCCTTCCGCACCATCGCGAGGTCGTGGCTGATGTAGATGTAGGTCAGCCCGTGGGTGCGCTGGAGCTTGTCGAACAGCGCCAGCAGCTTGAACTGCTCGGTCTGGTCGAGGGCCGAGAGGGTCTCGTCCATGAGCAGGATCTCGGGCTCGAGCACCATGGCGCGGGCGACGTTGACGCGCTGGCGCTGCCCGGCGGAGAGCCCGAGCGGCAGGTCGTCGTAGAGCGCGACCGGCAGGCCGACATCGTCCATCACCGCGCGCACCCGCTCGCGGATCTTCTTCGGGTCGCGCCAGCCGTGGGTGCGCAGCGGGGCTTCCAGCATGGCGCCGATGCCGGTGCGCGGCGGCAGCGAGTTGAACGGGTCCTGCAGCACCAGCTGCAGCTTGCGGCGGAACCCGAGCAGCTCGGATCCCGACAGATCGGCGATGTCGCGGCCCTCGCACAGCACGCTGCCCGCGCTCGGGCGCTCCAGGCGGCTCAGGAGCCGCATCAGGGTGGACTTGCCGCAGCCGGATTCGCCGACGACCGCGAAGCTGTCGCCCTTGACGATGTCGAAGGTGACGTTGCGGACCGCGCGCAATTCGCTGGTGCCGGCAAAGCTCCCGCGCTTCTTCACCCGGTAGGTCTGCGACACGCCGCGCAGGCTGACGATCGCGTCCGCGGGAGCGGGCGGCTTCGGGGTGGGCGTCTTCGGGGCGGCGGGCATGGTCGGGCCCGTCCCCCAGATCACCGGGATCTGCGCGACGAGATCGCGGGTATAGGCATGGCGTGGGGCAGCGATCAGCGCCTCGGTCGGCTGCTCCTCGACGAGCCGTCCCGCATCGATCACCAGGGTCCGGCTCGCCGCCTCGCGGGCCACGGGCAGCGAGGAGGAGACGAACAGGATCGCGGTCTCGAAGCGCTCGGTGAGTTCGCGCATCAGGCGGATCACCTGGGCGGCCACCGTCACGTCGAGGGGCTGGGTCACGTTGTCGGCCACCAGCAGGGCCGGGTTCGAGACCATGGCGTCGACGATGAGCGCACGCTGCATCATGCCGCCGGAGAATTGCGAGGGGTAATCGTGGAAACGCGCATGGGCCGAGGGGATGCGCACCGCGTCGAGCAGGGCGATCACGCGCTCCCGCGCCTCCTGGCGGCTCACCTCCGGCATCACCGCGCGCAGCTTCTCGACGATCTGGCGCCCGACCGGCAGGGTCGGGTCGAGGGCGCCCATCGGGTCGGCGCCGACATAGGCGATGTCCCGGCGCAGGCGCCGCATCGCCCGTGGCGGCAGCCCGAGCAGATCTTTTCCGCGGAAGGACACGCTTCCGGAGCGGATGGCGAGCGGGGCTGTGATCCAGTTGACCACGGCGCGCGACAGCACGGTCTTGCCGGCCCCCGAGGCGCCGACGACGCCGACGATCTCCCGCGGGGCGACATCGAAGCCGATGCCGTCGAGGATTGTTCGCTCACGCCCGGGCAGGGTGAGATCGACGGAAAGGTCGCGGACGGAGAGCACCGGGTCCATCAGGCGCCCCCGTGGATCGTGTTGCGGGCGCGCTCGAAGGCGGCGCCGATCAGGTTGATGCTGGTGAGCGTGAGGCACAGGAACACGCCCGGCATGGTGGCGATCCACCACGCGTTGAGCAGGTACTTGCGTCCATCCGCGATGATGCTGCCGAAGGTCGGCGTCGGCGGCTGCACGCCGAGGCCGAGGAAGCCGAGCGTCGACTCGAAGATCATCATCCGCGCCACGTCGAGCACCGAGGTGAAGAGCAGCGGCGGCACCAGCAGCGGCACCAGCAGCGTGAGGATGATGCGCGGATGCGTGGCGCCCGAGACCTGCGCGGCGCGTACGTATTCGCGCCCGCGCTCGGCCATCACCACCGAGCGCATCACGCGGGCGTAGACCGGCCAGTTCGACAGGCCGAGCACGAGGATGATCGCGGGGATCGTCGGGCGGTCGGCGCCGAGCACCGCGATCGCCAGGATGATCATCGGGATCGAGAGCTGCGCGTCGGTGATCCGCATGATCACCGTATCGGTGCGCCCGCCGAAATAGCCGGCGACGGTGCCGAGCGCGCAGCCGATGACCACGGTCACCGCCACGGAGGCCACGCCGATCAGCAGCGAGTAGCGCAGGCCCACGAGGCAGCGCACCAGCATGTCGCGGCCGATCTGGTCGGTGCCGAGCGGGTGGGCCCAGCTCCACTTGTCGCCGAGGAACAGCGGCGGCAGCAGGCGCGCGCGGATGTCCATCTTCGTTGGGTCGATCCCGCTCAGTTCCGGATAGAGCGCGGCGGCGAGCACGAGGAGGGCGAGCCCGGCGGCGCCGATGCGGAAGCCGCCGGAGCGAGCGGCGTGCGCGAGGATGCGCCGGCCGACGGAGCGCGACGCGGCGACATCGACGCGCGGCGGGGCCAACGCCAGGGAGGATTCCACGGCATCCATCAGTATTCGAGCCTCGGATCGATGGTGGTCGCCGCGAGATCGACGAGGATGTTGATGAGGACGAAGATCGCGCTGGTGACGATCGCGATGCCCTGGATCAGCGGGAAGTCGCGCTGGAGCACGGCATTGATGGTGAGCAGCCCGAGGCCGGGATAGTCGAAGATGTATTCGACGATGATCACGCCCCCGAGCAGCGAGGAGAACTGCACCCCGAGCAGGTTGAGGAGCGGCACCGAGGCGTTGCGAAGCGCATGCGCCGCGACGATGCGCGGGCGCGACAGGCCGCGGACATGGCCGACGGCGACGTAGGCTTCGCTCATCTGCGCCGCGACCGCGCTCGACAGGGTCCGGATCAGCACCGGCGACAGTTCGACGGCGAGCACCAGGGCCGGCAGCACGGTGTAGGAGAAGCCGCCGTAGCCGATCGCCGGCAGCCAGCCGAGCTTCACCGAGAGCAGCAGGGCCAGCACGATGCCGAGCCAGAAGTTCGGGATCGAGATGAAGACCGAGGAGACCGCGAAGGCGAGCCGGTCGAAGACCCCGCCGGGGCGCAGGCCCGCCGCGATTCCGAGCAGGGCCGAGAAGACCAGCGCGATGGCCAGCGCGAGACCGGCGAGCTGCAGGGTCATCGGCAGGGCATCGAGGATGAGGTCGCCGACCCCGGCGCGCGCGCCGCGGGTCAGGTCGTCGAAATTCGCGCCGCCCGTCGCCGCGCCGTTGGCCGGCCGCACGAAGCTGCGGCCGAGATCGCCCTGGACCACCCCGGCGGCGTAGCGGCCGAACTGCACGATGATCGGATCGCGCAGGCCCATCTGGGTGGCGATCTGCTCCACCAGGGAATCGGGCGCCATCCCGCCCACCATCTGGCGCACGGGGTTGCCCGACATCACCCGCAGCAGGGTGAAGATCAGCAGCGAGACGAGGAAGATGATGACCGCACCCTGCGCGAGGCGCCGGGCGAGGAAGCTGAGAACGAACATCGAAGGGTTTCCGGTCCGGCGACGGGATCGGCGGGGCGGGGCCCGGCCCCACCGAGGGGCCGGGTCGCGCGCCGGGCGCGAAGAAGTCCGGTCAGGCCGTCGTCAGGCGGTCTTGGAGGCGTCGATGGAGCCGTCCGGGTAGATGTAGAGGCCCTTCAATTCCCGCTGCATCGCGTGGATCATCACCGAGGTGAACAGCGACAGCGCCGGCATCTTGGCCGCCAGAAGCGGCATGGTCTCGTTCTGGAGGACGGCCTTGCGCTCCTCCAGCGTCGGCGCCGCGCGCTCCTTGTCGAGGCTGGCGTCGATCTCCGCATCCTCGATGCCGGTGATCCGGTGCGAGGAGGAGTGGAAATGGGTGCGCAGCACCAGATCCGGCTCGGGCGAACCGGTGGACCAGCCGCAATCGACCATGTGGCCCGGCCCGCCGCCGGGGCGGTGATAGAGCCGCTCGTTCCAGGCCGCCGGCTCCAGCACCGTGAGACTCACCGGGAAGCCCTGCTCGTTGAGCATCGCGGTGATGACCTCGCCGTACTCCTTGGTCTTCGGATAGAAGCCGACCGAGGTGATGTATTCGAGCGGCGGCAGCCCCTTGCCCTTGGGGAAGCCCGCCTCGGCCAGCAGCGCCTGGGCCTTGGCCGGGTCGTAGGCCGGGTAGTTCTTGAGATCGATGTAGCCGAACTTCACCGGCGAGATGAAGTTCGCCGAGGCGTGGCCCGCCGCGCCCAGGATCTCCAGGAGCATCGCCCGATCGATGGAGTGGCAGGCGGCCATCCGCACCCGCACGTCGTTGAAGGGCGGCTTGGAGCAGCGGAACCAGAGATACTTGTTCTCGACCGAGACGACCTCGTTGATCGCGATCTTCGGATTGCCCTTGACCGTCTCGACCTGCTCGGGTTCGAGCCGCTCGACGATCGAGGCTTGGCCGTTCATCAGCGACAGCATCCGCGTGGTCGAGTCGCCGGTGAAGGTGAAGTTGATCCCCGGAATCCCCGGCTTGCCGCGGAAATAGCCGTCATAGGCCGCGAGCACGGTGTCGTTGCCGCGCTGCTCGACGAAGCGGAACGGGCCGGTGCCGTTCAGGCGCCGGGTGAGGGCGCCGCCCGGCCCCTCGGCGATGTCCTTGGCCGACATCATCGGCAGGAACGAGGCCAGGAAGATGAAGAGGTGGGCCGGGTAGCCGCCCTTCGCGGTGTCGACGATCACGGTCTCGTCGTCGGGCGTGGTGATCGTCAGCGTCTCGGTCGGGCCGGGATACCATTGCGCCGGCCGGTCCTTGCCCGCGCCGTACTCGAAGGTCGCCTTCACGTCCTCGGGCCCGAACGGCTTGCCGTCGTGGAAGTGGACGCCCTTGCGCAGCTTGATCTGGAGGCGGTGCGGATCGAGGAGCTTGATGTCGGTGGCGAGTTCGTAGACCACCTTGCCGGGGTCATCGAGGGTCATCGGCGTGCGGGTCAGGAAGCCCATCACGAAGCCCTCGATGTTCTTCTGCGAGAGCGTGGTATGGGCGGTCGGATCCCAGTTGCCGGTGATGTTCTCGGCCGAGAGGAAGACCAGCGGCTTGCCCGATTGGGCGAAGGCCGAGGAGATCAGGAAATCGGGGTTGATCTGGGCAAAACCCACAGCGGCGGCGCTCGCCTGAAGAAACCGCCTGCGGTCGATCGTCTTGGCCATCCTGAGGCTCCCGAGTTACCACGCATCCATCAAAGTGGTCAAAAACCACATTGCAGGACCCGTGCCAGAAGCCACAAAACACACAGACCGGTCAGCTTGGCGGTGATGGCCGCTCGGGGTGGAGGCCGTGAGCAGGCCTTGGACCGTTCACCCCGGCCTCTGCCCGTTTTCAGAGCAAGCCGCGCAACAGGCGGGCGAAATGCATTTCGGCCGCCTCGCGATGGGCGAGGCGGCCGAAGCGTTCAACAGCGGGCGGCCTGACTCGGCCTCGCCGCGACGGCGAAGCCGGTTCCTCAGAAATCGACCGAGGCGGACACGATGAAGGTGCGCGGCGCGCCGACGGCGAGGAAGCCGCGGGCGGCCGAGGCCCAGTACGAGTCGTCGAGCAGGTTCTGGACGAAGGCGCGGAGCACGACGGGCTTCCCGGTCGCGCCCACGGTCGTGTAGCGCAGTCCGGCGTCGAAGCGCGTCCAGTCCGGGACCGACTGGGTGTTGAACTGATCGTAGAACATGCTGCTGGTGTAGATCGCCCGTCCGGTCAGGGTCAGGCCCGGCGCCAGCCACGGCGGCAGGTCGTATTCGGCGTAGAGGTTGAAGGCCGTGTCGGGCACGCCGGGCGCCGCCTTCCCGTTGGCCGCCGGGTTGTTCGCCCGAACCAGTTCCGCGTCGATGAAGGTAACGCCGCCAAGCAGCCGCAGGCCTGGGGCGACCTCACCGAACACGTTGAGCTCGACGCCGCGGTTCCGCTGGCGGCCGTTGACCGAATAAATGAATGTTCCGGGGTCGGTGAAGGCGAACGGCAACTCGATCTCGAACAGGGCGGCTGTCGCCGCGACGGTGCCGAAATCGTACTTGACGCCGATCTCCTTCTGCCGCCCCACGGCGGGCGGGAAGATCTGGTCGCGATTGACCGCCGTCACGGGCGCGTTGGCGACCGGATCGAGCGACTCGATGAAGTTGCCGTAGAACGACAGGTTCTCGAACGGGCTCAGCACGAAGGTGATGGCGGGGCTGAAGCGGCCCTCCTGATAGTTCGAGGTCACCTGCCCCTGCGTCGGCCCCGGCCGGGTGGCGTAGCCCTGCTGGTCGATCTCCTGATAGCGCCCGCCGAGCGTCAGCAGGAAGCGGTCGTCGCCGAAGAACGAGAGGGTGTCGGCCACCGCCACGCTGCGCGCGGTGAGCTGGGCGAAGAGCGGTTGCGCGGCGGAGCGGGGAAGCCCGATGGTCGGGACCGATCCCGTCGGCAGATAGGTCGGATTGTAGATGTTGATCGTATAGGGGGTGAAGACGGGCGGAACGAAGCCGCTGCGGAAGTTCTTGTTGTTCGCCGAGACGGCCGCGATGTTGACCTGATGGTTGAGGAAGCCGGTGCTGAAGCGGGTGCGCAGGCCGACCTCGCCAGTGAGGCCCTGGATCTCCTGGGGCTGGATCGCGAGCTGGTTGGTCGCCTGCCCGGTCACGCTCGTGACGCGGTAGTTCGAGGTGAGGAAGTCCTCGTTGTAGCGGCTGGCGCCGCCGGCGATGTAGACGGTCGTGTCGGGCAGGACGTCGTACTCGGCCCGGCCCGCGATCATGCCGTAGCGGCTGTCGTTGTACTCGAACGGGTTGGCGGTGTTGGTCCGGTTGTTCGGAGCACGGGGGATCTGGATCCCGGGTGCGACCGCGTTGAACAGCGAGGTCGGCGCCGTGACGTTCTGCGTCGAGTGGGTCATGTCGAGCGAGGCACGGAAGCGGTCGCCGCGATAGTCGAGGCCCAGCGCCGCCACGCCCACCTCGATCGAATTGTTGTCGAGCGGCGTGGCGCCGGTGCGGTAGGCGCCGTTGAAGCGCACGCCCCACTCCTTGAACGCGCCGAAGCGGCGGCCGAGGTCGGCATGGGTCCAGATCTGCGCGTCGCTGAGATAGGTCGTCGTGAGCCGGGCGAACGGCTCGTCATAGGCGCGCTTCGGGATGAGGTTGATCGTGCCGCCGACGCGGCCGGTGCCGCCGCTCAGGAGCGCCGACGGCCCCAGCAGGATCTCGACGCGTTCGAGACCTTCGGTGAAGCTGCGGCGCGGATTGGCGAGGTAGAACAGGCCGTCGAAGGCGGTATCGAGGTTGGTGACCGAGAAGCCGCGGATGAAGTAGGAATCGCGCTCGCTGTAGGGCGGCGCGTCGTTGCGCACCGACGAATTGTTCAGCACGACATCGGCGAGCGACACCGCCTGCTGATCCTCGATCAGCTTCTCCGTGTAGCCCGTGATGCTGAAGGGCGTCTTCAGGACGGAGCGGTTGCCGAGCAGACCGACCCGCGTGCCCGAGCCGACCTGACCGCCGGCATAGGGGACGGGCGGCTGCCCGACCGTCCCGGTGGGCGGCGGCAGGCCGGCGGCGGTGCCGCGCCCCTGCGCCTGTCCCTGGACGTGCAGCTCGTCGAGCGTCACCGTGCCCGCGGGCTCGGCGCCGAGCTGGACGTAGCGCGGGTTGACCAGGGTGATGGTCGAGGCCCCGGCCGGCCGGTAGGTCAGGCCGGTGCCCTCCAGCAGCCGGGCCAGGGCCTCGATCGGCGAGAACTCGCCGTCGAGACCCTGCGTCTCCAGCCGCGCCGTGAGCTCGGTCGGATAGACGAGCTTGACCCCGGCCTGCTCGGTGAAGGCGACGAGACCGGTCTCCAGCGCGCCCTTGGGGATGGCGAGACGGACCGGTCCGCCCTCCGCCGGCGCCTCAGCCAGGATCGTCTTCGCGGCGGTGCCGCGCGCGCGTTTGGCCTCGCCCGTCACCGCGCCGGTCATGGCGCCAGCTTGGGCGGCCTGTGCCATCACCGCGACCGACACGCCGGCCAGCGCAATCCCTGCCATCCGGCCCCCGATGCGGCCCCGTGAAAACCTGCGCGCGCGCGACGCCATGCCATAAGCCCCATCATCCGTCGTGAGGGGCGGCACGCTTCGCGCCATCCGCGCCCTCACGATGTAAGATCAACGGGCGCGCGATCTCCTGACGTGCGGCCGGCGATTTTTTTCGGGGGCCCTCACAGGGGGGAGCCGACCAGCACCAGCAGGGGCGAGAGCCGCCGGATGCGGGCGCCCATGGTCGCGGCGATCACGTCGAGCGCCTCGTCGGTGTTGCGGGCATCGAACGCGCCGGTCACGCGCCGCTCGCCGAGCCGGGCGTCGAGCAGGACGATGCGCCCGCGGCGGTAGCGGTCGAGCTCCGCCAGGACCGCCGCCAGCGGCTTTCCGGCGAAGATGAGCCGTCCGTCGCGCCACGCCGTATCGCGCTCCACATCCGCCGCCGAGACCCGCAGGACGTCGTCTCCGATCCGGACCGCCTCTCCAGCCGAGACGACGGCGTGACGGCCCTCCGCCGACACGTCGACGCGCCCCTCCACGACCCCGACCGGGCTGTCCGCCCCGTCGGCGCGCAGGAAGAAGCGCGTTCCGAGGGCGCGCACGCTGAAGCCCCCGCCGCGCACGACGAACGGCCGGCTCGGATCGGGCACGACATCGAAGCTGGCCTCGCCGCGCAGAAGCTCGATCCCGCGCTCCTGCGCGGTGAAGCGCACGGCGATCGCCGTGTCCGTGTTGAGATCGACGCGGCTGCCGTCGGGCAGCGTCGCGTGCTCGATGCTGCCGACGCCGCTCCACAGATCCGCGCGCAGCCGGTCGAGGAGGCCGCCCTGACCGGCGAGGGCGCCCCCGATCAGGGCGAGGGCGGCGAGGCCGGCCAGCGTCTTCGCGGGTCCTTTGGGCGGCCCCTTACGGCGGCGGGGATCGGGGAGCTGACCGAGCTGGCGCCACAGCGCATCCATCTCGGCATAGGCGGCCGCGTGGGCCGGATCGGCCGCGTGCCACGCCTCGAACGCCCTCCGGTCGGCCTCGGTGGCATCGGACGAGGAGAGCCGCGCGACCCAGGCCGCGGCCGCGCGCTCGATCGGATCCTCACCGTCATCGGTGTCGGCCCCGTCGGCCTCCGTCCCGTCGCTGCCGGCCACGCCGTTCCCCTGATCCTTTCGGCCCGACCGCGGCCGGAGAGGGCGCAGTGCAGGTGTCCTATCCCCTTAGATCAACGAGGGCGCGGCCTCCTGATGCGACGCGTTCAAAAAAAGATTGCCGTTCAAAACAGTTCGAGGCGGCTGCGCCGGCAATGCAGGAGGGCTTTGATGATGTGCTTCTCGACCATGTTGCGCGAGATGCCGAGGCGCAGCGCGATCTCGCCGTTGGCGAGGCCGTCGAGGCGGCTGAGCAGGAACACCTCGCGGCAGCGGGGCGGCAATTCGTCGATCGCGTCCGCCAAGCGCCGCAATTCCTGGCGGGCGATCGCCTGCCGCTCCGGAAGGGCGTAGCCGTCGGCGATCTCGGCGAGTTCCGCCTCGCACGTCGCCGCGAACAGGGTCCGCTCCAGCCGGCCGCGGTTGCGCATCCGCAGGGCGACGTTGGTGGCGATGCGGAACAGCAGGGCCGAGGGGTGCTCGATGCCCGTGCGCGAGAGCGCCGCGACCATGCGCAGGTAGGTTTCCTGGCTCGCATCCGCGGCATCGGCCGGGTTGTCGAGCAGGCGCAGGAGGAAGCGCCGGAGCTTCAGCCCTTCGTGACGGTAGAGAGCGTCGATCGACACCCCTGCCGCCCCTCCTGCCACGAGGTCGGTCCCGTCGCCCACAGATGATCCCGCGCTGATCGATGACTGGCCACCGACCAGAAGCAGGCGCGCGGATTATGCAAGCACCGCAATAGCTTAGATATTTTCCAGTCTACAGGCCGGTTCCACCGCAAAGCGTTGCGGATACAATCGAAAAATGCCTCACTCGGAAAAGGCGAGAACTATAACAATTACAGAATACGCTTCATTTAAACACCTCGTTGCACATCGGACACACGCCGTCTCGTCGCTGGCTGAGCGGCGCCCTGACGGCCGATGCCGTCGGGTGCGGTCGGCGACGAAGGCCGAGGCGAACGGGTTCGTCGGCGAGCGTCGTCGTCAGGCCTCTGCAGCACGGTCGAAGAAATTAAAAATATCGCCGGCAGCAACCAACTGGCGCAACAGCGCAAACACGCAAACACCCTGTATCAAGAACAATTCCAATAAGTTTTACTTCCCTTGACGCACAGCTGAAGTTTGAGCAACACGCACCTCAGCTTCACGCGATTCGAGGGAGTCCTCAGTCCGATGAGCAAGTACAACGAAGAGCATTTTCTTCTGCTTACGCTTCGGCAAACGTCCTCTTCTTACTCCCGAAACCGCGCGCCGCTTCCGTTCGCCAAGCCGGTGGCCCGCACGGCGGCGAGGCCCGCACAGGCCGGAAGCCGGACGGCCGCATCGCTCCGCTGAGGCGGCGCCACACGAACACGGGGCACGAACACGGGGACCACCCCGAAAGCGGTCCCGGAGGCTCTCACGAGGTTCGGTCAACATGCCACCATCGTCTCAGACGGTTGCCGAGGCGGCCGCCTTCCGCAGCTTCGCCAACGGGTATCTGCGCGAGATCGACCCCGGCATCCGCGTCCGCCACGCCCTGGCGGACGGGCCGCCCGCGCCGTGCGTGGAATGGAACCTGCGCAGCCGGCGCCTCGCGATCCGGGCCGAGATCCGGTCGCCCTCGCTGTGCGGCGCGCAAGGGTTCGGCCGCCTCTGGACCCGCCACCTGCACGAGCCGCGCTGGCGGACGGTCGCACCGATGCGGGCGCTGCAGGAACTTCTGGCCGAGGCGTATTCCCGCGCCGACGAGGGACGGGGTGAGACCGCCCGCGAGCGCGAGCTGGAACTGCTCGGGCGTGTGCTCGACAGCTACCGCGAGACCGCCCGCCTGCTCGACCTCGCCGGGCGGCGCAGCGATGCGGAGACGGATTTCATCGCGGGCGAGCGCGCCCTGGTCTTCGGCCACTGGCTGCACCCGACGCCCAAGAGCCGGCAGGGCCTCACGACCTGGCAGGCTCGCGCCTACGCGCCGGAGGAGGGCGGGTCGTTCCGGCTCGATGTGTTCGCCGCCGAGGCGAGCCTCGTCCGCCACGATTCCGCGGTGACCCGCGCCGCCCCCGACCTCGCCCTCGACCTCCTCGGCAGCGATGCCGCCCGGCTCGACTTGCGCGCGGGGGAGACCGCTCTGCCGATGCACCCGCTCCAGGCCGAGGCGCTGATGCTGGAGCCGCATGTCGCCGCACTCGTCGCGGCGGGCCGCGTCCGGCGGCTCGGCGCCTTCGGCCCCCGCTTCACCGCGACCTCCTCGCTGCGCACTGTCTACACGGCCGAGAGCCCGTGGATGGCGAAGTTCTCGCTGCCCGTCACCCTCACCAACTCGCTGCGGGTGAACCGGCTCGCCGAACTCAAGGCCGGCGTCGCCGTGGCCCGGCTGCTCGCCAAGAGCGGCTTCGAGGCGCGGCATCCGAACTTCCGGATCCTGGCCGACCCGGCCTATCTCACCCTGCATTGCCCCGGCCGCGAGGAGAGCGGCTTCGAGACGGTTCTGCGCGAAAACCCGTTCCGCAACGGGGCGGAGCGCGGGATCGCCACCCTGGCGGCGCTGACCGCCGAGCCGCTGCCCGGCCGCCCCTCGCGGCTGGAGGCCCTCCTGCGGCAGGTCTGCCCGGGGGAAACGGCCGACCGCGCGCATGCCGCGCGCCGGTGGTTCGGGCTCTATCTCGACTGCATGCTGGAACCGGTGGTCGCGCTCTACGACGGGCACGGCATCGCGCTGGAGGCCCACCAGCAGAACGCGCTGCTCGACGTCGCCTCCGGCTGGCCGCGGCGCGGCTTCTACCGCGATAACCAGGGCTTCTACCTCTCCGAGGCCGCCCGCCCCCGGCTCCTGCGCGACGCACCCGAGACCGGCACCATCGGCTCGCTCTACTTCGCCGACGGCGAGATCCGGCGGCGGCTCGCCTACTATCTCGTGGTCAACCAGATCTTCTCCGTCATCGCCCGCATGGGCCATGACGGGCTGGCGCGCGAAGAAACCCTCCTCGACGATCTCGCCCGTCGCCTGGAAGCGATGGCGCGCCGCCTGACCGGCGCCGGCCGCGCCTTCGCCCGCTCGGTGCTGGAGGGTCCGACCCTCTGCACCAAGGCCAACCTGCGGGTGCGCCTGTGCGACCGCGACGAACTCGCCTCGGGCGATGGAACCGGCAACTACATCGACATGCCGAACCCGCTCAGCGCGCGTGCGGCGGCTCGCAGCGAGGCCGGCCATGCCCTCGCTTCGTGAGACCATGAGCCGCCCCGAGGAGCGCGTCCTGCGCCAGTTGGCACAGGCCGTCCTGTTCGAGGGGCTGGCCGAGCCCGAGCCCGAGCCTGCCGCCGGCGCCCGCCGGCTCGCATGGCGCCTCGGCCCGCATCGCTTCCGCGCGGCCGGCACGCTCGGTCCCTTCGGCCGCCCCCGCCTCGACCCCGGCTCGATCGAGCGGGCGGACGGGGAGGGGTGGGTGCCCGCCGACCTCGCCAGCCTCGTGGACGCCCTGCCCGCCGCCGCCGAGGCGAGGGCACGGCTGCGGACCGAGTTGGAGCAGACGGTCGCGCTCTGCCGCTGGAACGCCGAAAACCTGACGCCTCCGGCGCGCCGCGCCCTGTCCTTCGCCGCGCTCGATGCGGCCCTCTGGGAGGGCCATCCCTACCATCCGAGCTTCAAGGCGCGCACCGGCTTCACCCTGGAGGATCACCGCCGCTACGGGCCCGAGGCGGCCGCGCCGTTCCGCCTCGAATGGCTCGCGGTCCGACGCGATGCGATCGCCCTCGCGCTGCCGGGCGCGGAGGCCGAATTCTGGCGGGCCGAACTCGGCGCGGAGGGGGAGGTGCTGGCCCGCCGCCTCGCCGCCGCCGGGCATTCCCTCGACACGCACGCGCTCCTGCCGGTCCATCCCTGGCAGATGCGCCGGCTCGAAGGCGCAGCCCTGCGGCCCTGGCTGGCGGAGGGCCGCGCCGTTGCGCTCGGCATCGCCGGCCCGCGCTACGTCGCGAGCCAGTCGCTGCGCACGCTGCACAACCTTGATGCCCCTTCCGCCGCGAGCGTGAAGCTGCCGCTCGCCGTCGTCTCGACCTCGAGCCTGCGCATCCTCGACCCGCATTTCGTGCTGACGGGCCCGGCCCTGTCGCACTGGCTCGCCGGCCTCGTCGCGGGCGATGTCCTGCTGCGGGGCCGCGTGACGGTGCTGCGCGAATACGCCGCCGCGCTCGTCGACCGGGACGGGCCGCTCGCCGGCCATCTCGCCGCGATCTGGCGGGAGAGCCCGCGCCTCGTCCCCGGGGAGGCGGCTCTCCCCTTCAACGCGCTCTGCGTCCACGAGGCGGACGGCCGCCCCTTCGTCGCGCCCTGGCTCGACCGATACGGCCGCGACGCCTGGCTCGACCGCTTGGTCGAGGTCGCGGTCATGCCGGTCTGGCACCTTCTGGCAGCCCACGGCGTCGCCCTGGAGGCGCATGGCCAGAACACGATTCTGGTCCACCGCGATGGCTGGCCGGAACGGGTGATCCTGCGCGACTTCCACGAGAGCGCGGAATACGCCCCCGACTTCGTGACCAGCCCGGAGCGCGTTCCGGATTTCGGGGCGATCGACCCGGCCCATGCCGGCCCGGCCGACGACCGCTTCCATGCCATGCGCTCGGCCGCGACGCTCGCCGAACTCGTCACCGACAGCCTGTTCGTCTTCAACCTCAGCGACATCACCGGCCTGCTGGCCCTCGATCACGGCCTCGACGAGGCGGCGTTCTGGCGCCGCCTCGGACAGCGTTTGCGGCGCCACGCGGCCACGCACGGGCTGGAGGCGCGCTTCGCCCGCCTCGCTGTCGAGGCGCCCCGGCTGCGGGTCGAGGCGCTGTTGTCGCGCAAGCTCGGGCTTGGCGCGGCGCAGGGCAGCCTGCTGGCCGCCAACGCTCTGTTCCCTTCCCCTCACGCCTCTTCCGGAGCCTGCATGATCGAGATCGACGGCCGCACCATCCCGGCGGACGCGATGGAGGCCGCCATCCGGCGCGTCGCGGACGCGGCGGCCCTGCGCGGCGGCAGCGGCGAGCGCGTCGCCGCGCGCTTCCGCGACACCGCCGAGAGCCTCGCCTTCATTCTCGCCGCCCGGCGCAACGGGGCGAGCCTGCTGCCGATCCATCCGGCCCTGCCCGACGAGGGAGCACGCCGGCTCGCCGCGCGCGCCGGCTGCCATCGCCTGTTCCTCGACGATCTCGCGGGCGAGACCCTGGCCGGCGCCGCCCCGCCGGTGCCGGGGGAGGGCGAACTGCTCCAGATGAGTTCCGGCACCACCGGCGAGCCTAAATGCATCGCCCGCCCCTGGAGCGCGGTGGAGCGCGAGATCGAGAGCTACGTCTCGGCGTTCACCGAGCCGGACGGGATGACCCCGGTCATCGCCTGTCCGATCACCCATTCCTACGGTCTGATCTGCGGGCTGTTCGTGGGTCTGCGCCGCGGCCGCGTGCCGGTGATCGTGGACACCACCAACCCGAAATACCTCCTGCGCCGCCTGCGCGAGATCGAGCGGCCGGTGCTCTACACCGCGCCGGCCATGCTGCACACGCTGGCCCGTCTGCTGCCCGAGGGCGAGACCCTGCACGCGGCGATGGTCTCAGGCACGCTCCTGCCGGCGCCGTGGTTTGCCGCCATCCGCGGGCGCGTCACCCACCTGTTCCAGCAATACGGCTGCTCGGAAGCCGGCTGCATCGCGATCAATCCGGATCTGCGCCGGGCCGACGCCATCGGCCGCCCGCTGCCGCACCACCGCGTCCGGGCCGGGACCAGCGCCGCGGCGCCGGCGGAGATCGTGGTCGAGGGGGAGGACGGAGCGATCCGCACCGCCGATCTCGGCTATCTCGAGCCCGACGGCATGCTGATCTTCGTCGCGCGCAAGGACGACACGATCAACGTCTCGGGCCTCAACGTCTATCCCGGCGAGGTCGAGGATGTGGTGATGGCGCTGCCCGGCGTCACCGATGCCGTGGCCTTCGCCCGGCCCGACCCGTTCGCGGGCGAGCGGGTGACCCTGCTCTTCAGCGCCGAAACACCCGTGCCGCCCCGCACCCTCCAGGACTGGTGCCGCCGCTGGCTCGCCGGCCATCAGGTGCCGGTCGAGGCGGTGCAGGTCGGGGCGATCCCGCGCGAGGCCAACGGCAAGATTTCTCGTCGCGCGGTCGCTGCGCAGTACCGGGCCGGCAGCCTGGAGGCCGTGGCGTGAGCAACCAGACGCTGATTACCGCCATCGGCACGGTGCTGCGCGAGGAGATGCACCATCCCCATCTCGACCGCTTCGGGCCGGAGGCGCGGCTGAACGAGGATCTCTACCTCGATTCCGTCCAGTTGCTTCAGCTCATCCTGGCGCTGGAGCTGACGCACGGCGTGTCGGTGCCGGAAGCGGCGATCAACCGGCAGGACGTCTCCACCGTCGCCGACCTCGCCCGGCTCCTGGCACCGGGCACGGCCGAACCGTCCGCGGAGCCCGCCGAACCGGAGGCGTCCTCCGAGGGCGTCCACGGCGCGATGCCCTACGACCTGAAGATCCACTGCTTCGTCAGTTGCGTCTGCGACGGGCTCAAACGCCGCGGCATCGATCACCGCCCGTTCTACGCCCTGATCTGGGACGCCGAGTTCGCCATCACCGACGGGTCCAAGCTCGCCTACCACTCGGACGCGATGGACCACGAGTCGTTCCGCTACTGGTTCGAGCGGCTCTACGGCGTGCCGCTCGTGCCCTGGTACGACCATTCCCGCTCGAAGGACGAGAACGTCGCCACCCTGCTCGACCTGCTGGAGCACCGGGAGCCCGACACGCGCATCATGGTGATGCTCGACATGTTCCACCTCCCCGAGCGGGAGAACAAGTTCAACCAGAACCCCTTCCCGCATTACCTGCTGGTCGAACGCAGTGACGACCCGGCCCTCTGGCAGGTGCGCGACCCCGACTTCCGCTGGGAGGGCGTGATCGAGCGCGAGCGGATGCTGAACGCCATCCGCCAGCCGAGCGTCGCCGGCGGCTACCGCTTCGATCCCGCGCGCGCCCATCCGCCGAGGGATGCGGATCTGGCGGCCTTCTTCGACGCCTGCTTCCGGTTCGACACCAACCCGCTGATCGATGCGGCCCGGGCCATCGTGCTCGCCCATGCGGAGGGCCGTGGGGGCTTGCGGCTGACCGATCTCGGCGAGGCCCTGCGCGAACTGCCGGTCATCACCATCCGCAAATGGGCCTACGAGCACGGCTTCGCCTTCTTCTGGCGAGCGCTGCGCTGGCCGGACCCGGAATTCCAGCGGATCTGCGACGAGATCGAGGCCCTGGTGAACGGCCTCACCGCCCTGCACTACGCCGTGCTGAAGCTCGCCCGCACCGGGGACACGGCCGAACTCGCCCCCGTCCTCGCCCGGCTCGACGCGCTCGACGCGCAGGAATCCGCGATCAAGCGGCAGCTCGCCTCGGCCTACGCCGCGTGGCGGCAGAAAAGCCCGGATCTCGGGCACGCCGCGCCGCCCTCCCGCGAAAGGCTCCCCGCATGAGAATTGCCCTCTGCACCATCAGCTTTCGCCATCACCTCGTGTCGATCGGCGAACTCGCCCGCTTCGCCCGCGGCCACGGCTTCGACGGGATCGAGTTGTGGGGGGTGCACGCCCGCAATCTCGGCCCCGGCGACCACGCCGAATGGCTCGCCGCCTACGGCCTGCGGGTGCCGATGCTGAGCGACTACCTGCCGCTCGACGCAAGCCCCGAAACCCTGGCCGAGCGCACGGACGAACTCGCCCGGCTCGCAGGAAGTTGGGGGGCGCCGCGGCTTCGCACCTTTGCCGGAACCCAGGCCAGCGCCGCGGCCTCGGCCGAAGAGCGCGCCCATGTCGCCGGGCGCCTGCGGATGGCGGCCGAGCGGCTCGCCGACCAGGGCCTGCGGCTCGTGGTGGAGACGCATCCCGGCACGCTGGCCGACACCACCGACTCGCTCCTCGACCTGCTGGCGGCGGTCGATCACCCGAACCTCAAGGTGAACTTCGACACGCTCCACGTCTGGGAGGGCGGCGACGACCCGCTCGCGGCCCATGCCCGGCTCAGCCCGCATATCGATTACTACCATCTCAAGAACGTCCGCAGCCGCGCCGACCTGTCGGTGTTCGAACCGGCCAACGTCTACGCCGCGGCCGGACGGCGCGAGGGCATGACCGGCCTGTTCGAGGGGGCGCTGGATTACGCCGCCTTCCTGAAGACGCTGCCGCCGCAGGCGGAAGGCTCGCTCGAATGGTTCGGCGAGGCCTGCTTCTCGGTGCTGCCGACCGACCTTTTCCGCCTGCGCAGCGCCACCGCCGGCCGCCGCGGGGCCGGCCCCCTCCACGCCGCGCGCTGAGCGTGCGCCGGATCTCCAGGAGACCGCCATGACCGAGAGCCGTGCCGTCGTCGGCACCCCGCATGCGAGCCGCTATCTCCAGCAGCTCTGCAAGCACTGGTCGCACCGGTTCGAGACCGAATCGAACGCGACGCAGGCCCGGATCGCACTGCCGCTCGGCGAGACGCGCCTGACTGCCGATGCCGAGACCCTGACGATCGACCTGACGGCGCATGATCCGGCGAGCCTGCCCGACCTGCGCGACGTCGTCGTGCGCCACATCGAGCGCTTCGCCTTCCGCGAGACGCTGCGCTTCGAGTGGACGTGAGCAGCGTCCGTCGAAACGCGGACGCATCGCCCACGGAGCCAAGACCGGAATGGATCAGACGAGGACCAGCATGGATGTGACGATACGGGCCATGCGCGAGGATGACGCGCCGGATCTGTTCGAGATCTACAACCAGCCCGCCTTCCGCTTCGGAACGCTCGCTCTCCCTTACGAGTCCTTCGAGGCGGTGAAGAAATGGGCGGAGCCCCGCTCGCCGCGGGACCTGCACCTCGCCGCTGAGGCGAACGACCGCGTCGTCGGGGCGGCGGCCCTGCGTCCCTTCTACGGCCGGCGCGCCCATGCGGCGGAGTTCTGGATCGCCGTCCACGAGGATTTTGCCGGAAACGGCATCGGCTCGCGACTGCTCGCGGCGGTGATCGATACGGCGGACAACTGGATCAATATTCAGCGCATCGAGATGACGGTCTTCACCGACAATACGCGGGCCATCGCGCTCTATGAGAAATTCGGCTTCGTGATTGAGGGCACCCACAGGGCGGCCACCTTCCGCAACGGCCGCTTCGCCGACGTGCATTGCATGGCCCGTTTGCACCCGCCGGCTTGGCCCTGAGCTTCGGCCCGTCCGGCAACAGCGTTTTCAATCGGCATGGCCGGCATACATCAGGAACATTGCTGATTTTCCGCAGGTTTCGCCCGTCAGACTCCGGCTCCGCTCAAGAAAATCGGCGCTCGGGTTTCGTTTCCATTCCGGGAGATCCGACACCATGCATCGGCGCGATTTTCTGACGACCCTGCTGACCGCCACGGCCGCTTTGGCCGTCACCCGTACCGCCCTGGCCCAACCCTCACCGGCCGGCACCATCCCGGCGCCCGTCTACCTCGCCATGGCGACGAAGGGCGGGCTGTTCCTCGAGAACACGGCGCGCGATGCCCACGCCAAGACCCGCAATCCGCGGGTGAAGGCCTTCAGCCGGGCGGAGGTGACCGAGCAGGTCAACCTCGCCCGCAAGCTCGACCCGTATCTGGAGGCGGCGCCCATGGCGGCCGGCGCGCCTGCCGGCCCGGGCGGCCTCGTCGGCGGCTTGGTCGCCGCGCCGCTGGCGGTGGCGGGCGGCGTTGCGGGGGCGACCGTCGGCGCGGTCGGCGGCGTGGTCGGCGGCGCCCTGGGCATGCCCGGCGGGGGCGGCCCCGGCGGCATGACGACGGACGAGCAGAAGGCGCAGATCCTGTCGCAGCTCTCCGGAATGCAGCCCGGCCCGGAATACGACGCGATGTTCGTCAACGCCTCGCTCCAGGGGCATCAGGAGGCCCTCAACATCCACGGCTCCTACGCCCAGGCCGGCGACGATCCGGGCCTGCGCCGCATCGCGGCAGGCTCGATTCCGCTGATCCAGCGGCACATCGCGCAGCTCTCGCGGATGCAGGCGACGATGGGCGGCGCGCGGCAGGGTTAGGCCGGGACGACGCGGCGCATCGCTCTGGATTTTGATTCCTGAGGGATTTGATGGGCGGTGCGCCCTCAAGACGTTCGGTGAAGGTTCCTCCGGGCCCGCGGACTGCGCCTCCCGGAGGTCCCCCTATGGCCAGAATGGCGTCCGAGCCCGAGGCTGCACCGGAGGAAAGGCCGACGCGGGATCCTTGCCCTCTTCTGCCAAAGCGTGAACCGTCTTCCAATACGATTTCAACCAGTTTCGGGCGTCGATCACACCTACGAACGTCCCCATCACCATCCCAACCGAAGCAGCTATGACGATCTTAGACAGGTCCCACCGCAACAAATATTCGCCAGGACCGGGACCGGGACTGATCATCGAACCGACACCCGAGGCCAATCCAATAATCGTAAAGTAGAAGAATTTTTTCGCCACGATTGCAGCGAACTTCCTGTGTTTGAAACTCAAGGAGCGAGCCCTCCCACCGAAGCACTCGCCCCAAAGAAGCATGATCACATATTCAACCCGTTACGCGGGCATTCCTCAGCGAGGATTGTCCACACCGAGTTGCGCACCCGCCCTTCGGATCGGCCTGTCCTGAGCGATGTCGGCAAACCCGTTCGGCCCTAGTTCGAACAGGCTCGTCGTAGCCGCTCAGATCGCCGCGGCCGGGTCGCGATCCTCTCCGTCGCCTCCGGGCGGCGTCCGGTCGCGGGGAGCGCGGCGCTCCATCAGGGCACGGCCGAGGGCGCGCAGGGGCGCGGTGAGCCGGCGGGCGTCGTCGGCGCGCTCCATGATCGTCTCGCCGCGACGGATCTCGCGGTCGAGCTTGGCCATGGTGCGGGCGAGCGCCGGATCGTCATCGTCCAGCCAGACCTCGACGGTGCGGGCGAAGGCGATGACGGTGCCCTGCAGCTTGAGCCGGCCCAGCGGCCCCTCGGTGTCGATGCCGGCGGCGGCCAGCATGTAGCGGTGCGAGTTGAGGGCGACCCCGTTCAGCGCCAGCATCGAGAGAACGTCGCCGCGCAGGGCGAAGGCGATGCGGCGCAGGGCCGGCTTGTAGGGGGCCATCGCGTCGAGACGGCGCATCAGCACGTCGAACAGGCGCTCGCGGGCCGGCTCGTCGGCGAGGTCGCCGGTGTCGATCTCCAGCACCTTGCGGTCGATGATGCGCGACAATCCGCCGAGCACGGCCCCCTTCGAGGGGAACAGGTCCCGCAGCTCCGCGAGGCTCAGGCCCGCCTCCCGGGCGATGTCACCGACCTCGATGTCGTTCCAGGGCTGCTCGGCGGCAAGCCGCATCAGTGCCTCGACCGCGGCCTCGCGCGGGTTGGGCTTGTGCGAGGCGGTGGCCTGCGGATCGGCCGATTGCGACGAATCGGACGGCTTACCCGTCTGGGACTTGCCGGTCTCGGGCTCGGGGGCCGTGTCCATGATCCGTGCTCCGTGTTCGGTTCGACGTCTCATGTAGGGGCGAAGCCGCCAGGTTGAACCCGTCGCGCCCTCAGCCGGACAATTCGCCCGCCCGGCGCTTGGCCGCAGCGACCGCCTCCCGCATCAGGTCGGGCACAGCCCCCTCGCGCATCAGCACGGTGAGCGCCGCCGCGGTGGTGCCGCCGGGCGAGGTGACGTCCCGGCGCAGTTGCCCGGCCTCGCGGGTATCGGCATCGAGCAGCGCCCCGGCGCCGGCGATGGTGGCGCGAGCGAGCTGGGCCGACAGGTCCGGCGGAAGGCCCGCCGCCACGCCGGCTTCCGCGAGCGCCTCGGCCAGCAGGAAGACGTAGGCCGGGCCGGATCCCGAGACCGCGGTCACCGCATCGATCAGCGCCTCGTCGTCGAGCCACGCGACGAGGCCGGAGCTGGCGAGCAGCCGCTCCGCCCCCGCCCGCGCCTGCGGCCCGACCTCGGGGCTGCCGACGGCGCCGGTCGCGCCCCGGCCGATGCTGGCGGGCAGGTTGGGCATGGCCCGCACCACCGCGCGGGCGGCCGGCAGGCGGCGCTTCAGGTCGGCGATGGTCTTGCCCGCCAGGATCGAGACGACGAGGGTGTCCGGGCCGATCCAGGGCGAGAGCGCGGGCGCCGCCGCATCGAGAACCTGCGGCTTGATCCCGAGCACCAGCGCCCCGGCCGGACCGTCGGCGTGTGGGTTGAGGCGCAAGGCCCGCTCGGCGCAGAGCCCGGCGATCTCGGGGGCGGGCTGCGGATCGACGACCGTCACCGCGGCGGGATCGAGACCGCCCGCGAGCCAGCCCCGCAGCAGGGCCGCTCCCATCTTGCCGGCACCGGCCAGAACCAGGGGGGTGGGGAAGGCGGTCGGATCGGTCGCGCGCGTCATGGGCCCTCGATCCCACCGCCGACGCACCGAATCAAGGCCGGCGGCTTACGCCTCCCCCTCGGTCTCGAACAGCACCGCGTCGAGAGCCTCGCGGGCCTCCTTGCCGGCCCAGAGCACGAACTGGAACGCCTGATAGTAGCGCTCGCAGGCGTCGGTCGCCGTCTTCATCATCATCGCGCACTGTCCCTGCGTCGGCGCGATGCCGTCGGTGAGCAGCAGGGAATGGCGAAACATCACCACGCTGTCCGACGACCACAGATCGAAATGGCCGATCCAGAGCTGCTCGTTCACGAGGGCGACGAGCCGCAGGATCTCGGCCCGGCGCCGCTCCGGCACCTTCAGGTCGAAGGCGGCGGCCACGTGCAGCGATTCGACTTCCTCGATCCAGGTGAAGGCGACGTGGTACTCGGCCCAGCGGCCCGAGACGGAAACCGACATCTCGTCGGTCTCGATACGGTCGAAGATCCAGTCCCGCAGCGAGGCGAGGCGCTCGACGACATCGAGCGGGTGCTCCGGCCGGTCGCTGTCTTCGATAAAGCTAAGCTGGGTCATGGCGATCCAAGTTGTCGAACCGGTCGAGGCACTCGATCGGGCCGGCGGGCAAAGCAGGGCCGTGACGGGAGTCGGGGCGACCTCCGTCGATCTCCGTCCTGCGGAGGGGTTCAATCCAGATTTCACGACCCCGGGGTTCGGTTCCACCTTTCCGCCGGGGCGAATCAACTTCGGATCGTTTATAGCCCGCGCGCCCCGCGGGCTTCAAAGCATCGCCCCGGCATCAGCGGTGGGCAACGCGGCTATCCACCGATGCTTCCTGTGCAAAGAAATCCGGATTCCGCGTTTTCCCTCAAGGGTGAGTCTTCGGCGACTCTGTGCTGCCGCTCAGACCGATTCCGTGCTGCCGGCGCTGCCCGGCTCGGCGCCGAGCCGGGCCTCCAGGGCGCTGACCCGGGCGGCGAGCGCGTCGTTCTGGCTGCGGAGTGCGGCGACGAGATCGCGCAGCACGTCCACCTCCTCGCGGGTGGCGACATCCATGTCGCGGATCAGGCGCTCGACCTGGCCCTTGAACATCGTCTCCGCCTCGCGGCGCACGCCCTGGGCGGCCCCGGCGGCATCGGTGAACAGGCGGGCGACGTCGTCGAATAGGCGGTTCGAGCCTTGCATGGGGATTCTCCTCCGGCGCCCGGACCTGTTCGAGCACGCCGCACCGACATAAGAATCGGCGGCCGGCAGGGCAATCGAGCCCGTCCGCGAAACGACCGGGCCGGCGCGGCGCGGGGCGCGGAAAACCGGCCCGGATTGTTACCGCAGGTGTCGGGACACGCAGCGGAAACGCGCGGTTACAATCTTCAGGGCCGGCCATACTTCCAGGCGGAGAGGGCGCAGGCGTAAGACTCGTCCCGTCATGACCACGAACCAGCCGACGCCCCACATCCTCGTCGTCGAGGACGACCGCGAGATCAGCGCCCTCGTCGCGCGCTACCTGCGCGCCAACGAGTGCCGGGTGAGCCTCGCGGGCGACGGGCGCGAGATGGACCGGGTGCTGGCCGATGCCCGGGTCGATCTCATCGTCCTCGACCTGATGCTGCCGGGCGAGGATGGCCTGAGCCTGTGCCGGCGCCTCAGGGCCTCGTCGCAGGTGCCGATCCTGATGCTCACGGCCAAATCGGAGGAGATCGACCGGATCGTCGGGCTGGAGATCGGCGCCGACGACTATCTCGGCAAACCGTTCAACCCGCGCGAATTGCTGGCGCGCATCCGGGCGATCCTGCGGCGCAAGGGCGCCGAGCCGCAGGACGGGGACGGTGCGCGCCGCTTCCACTTCTCGGGCTGGACCCTCGATGTCGGCTTGCGCCAAGTGCTGAGCCCGGAGGGCGCGCGCATCGCCGTCACGGGGGCCGAGTTCGACCTGCTCCACGCGCTTTGCCTGCGGCCGGGGCGCGTCCTCTCCCGCGATCAGCTCCTCGACCTCACCCAGGGGCGAGCAGCGGGGCCGTTCGAGCGCAGCATCGACGTCCTGGTCTCACGCATCCGCCAGAAGATCGAGCGCGACCCGCGCAACCCCGAGATCATCCGCACGATCCGCTCGGGCGGCTACCTGTTCGCGCCGGAGATCGGCCGCTCATGAGCACCGTAAGAACGGCAACGGGACCGGCCGAGGCTCCGCCAACCACCGCACCGCACCCCACGCGGCGCCCGGCCTGGCTGCGGCTTCCCTGGCCGCGCCCGAAAAAGGCGGCCGGGCAGATCGCGCTCCTCGTCGTCGCGGCCCTGCTCGCCGCCCACGTGCTCGCGGCGGTCGCGGTGCTGGCCCTGCGGGAACCCTGGCGCCCAGACGAGCGGCCGGGGGTGGCCGCGACCCGGCTCTCCACCGTCGCGCGGCTCCTCGACGCCGCCGAGCCGGCCGAGCGCGACGGGCTTCTCCGGGCGGCGGCGCAGGGCCTGCCGACCCTGCGGATCGCCCCCTGGGACGGTGCCGCGCCGTCGGCGGAGCCGGGGAGGGCGGAGGACGAGATCGGGCACCATCCCCTGATCGAGCGCCTGCGTGACGGCTTCGGGCGGACGCTGCCGGTGACCGACCTCTCCCCCGGCCACGACCGGGGCAGATCCGGCGTCCTGCAGATCGGCATCACCACCCCGTCGGGCGCCCGGATGCGGGCGGTCCTGCCCGACGATTTCCCGCGCCCGCCGGCGCAGGGGCCGATCATCTTCACCTTCGTCTTCCTCGGCGTCAGCCTCACGCTGCTCTCGTTCTGGGCGACGCGGGCACTGACCGCGCCGCTCGCCGGCCTCGCCGCGGCGGCGGAGGCGTTCGGCACCGCGGAGGAGCCGCCGCCCCTGCCCAAGCGCGGACCGGAGGAGGTGCTGGCGCTCGCCCGCGCGCTCGACCGGATGCGCACCCGCCTCCTGCGCCTGCTCGACGACCGCACGCAGATGCTGGCCGCGATCAGCCACGACCTGCGCACCCCGATCACCCGCCTGCGGCTGCGCGCCGAGTTCATCGAGGACGAGCGCGCCCGCGAGATGACCCTGCGCGACCTCGACCAGATGAACGGCCTCGTGGAATCCGCGCTCTCCTATGTACGGGACGGGCAGGGGACGCCGGGGGAGGGCGAGACCACGCTGATCGACCTCGCTTCGGTGGTGCAGACGGTCTGCGACGGGTTCTCTGATATCGGCGCGGCGGTGAGTCTGGAGCGGACCCGGCACGTCCTCGTGCGCGGCCGCCCCGACGACCTCCAGCGGGCGATCACCAACCTCGTCGACAACGCCGTGAAGTACGGCGGCGGCGCCCGCCTCGTCATGGGACCGGCGGGGTCCGGCGACCGTCCGGGCGTGGCGGTGGAGGTGCTCGACGACGGGCCCGGCATTCCCGATGCCGAGCGCAGCGCCATGCTCCAGCCGTTCGTGCGCGGCGACCGTGCTCGCAACCTCGATGCCGCGAGCGGCTTCGGCCTCGGCCTGTCGATCGTGCTCGCCATCGTCGAGGGCCATGGCGGGCGCCTGCGCCTGGAGAACCGCCCCGGCGGCGGCTTCTGCGCCCGCATCGAGCTGCCGCTCGCCGCCGGACGATCCGGGGAGACAGGCGCCGGCAAGGCGGCGTAACCGTCGCCTGCGCAGAACGCGGAAGGAGGGCGCCGACGCCGACCAGAGATCCATCCTCGTGACCCTCCGATCCGGCGCAAGAGGATCGATTGCGAGCGCCCAATTCAGAGGTGCGCCCGCAAGGATTCTGCAACCCCCTTGCTCTAGCGTCGGGGGATTGGAATGGCCTGGTTCTCGCCTCGATGAGTCTCTCCCGAACCGCGAACATCGAGGGCGAGTTTGCAAGCCTCAACCAGTTGCGGTTCTCCCCCCCCATCGAGGAGCGCTTCGAGACGGAGGGCCTGCCTGAGCGCATCAGGCTCGCCCAGGCGACGCTGTTCGCCGCCATCCTTCTCTACAATATCTACTCCGTGGCCGACTGGATGATCCTGCCGGATGTGCTCGGCCCGCTCGCCGTGATGCGCCTGGGCGTCTACACGCCGCTGACCCTGCTTACGATCTGGATCCTGCCACGGCGGACACGGACCTGGCAGGTCGACGGGATGCTGGTGGGGGGCTGTTTCCTCTCAGTGCTGATGCCGTCCGCGATCATCTCGTTCAGCGCGTCGCACTACGTCGCGACCTACCAGCTCGGCGCCATGCTCGTCATCGTCTACATGGTCCTGGCGCAGCGGGTCCGGTTCCGGATGGCGGTGATCGGGATGGTGCTGATCGTCGTGACCCAGATCACAACCGTCGCGCACCGGCCTGAGGTCGATGCCCCGACCTTCTGGTACATCGTGGTGTTCTACCTCATCGCGGCGGCCATCATCCTCCTGGGATCGTTCGTGCTGGAGCGGACGGAGCGCTACGGCTTTCTCCAGCGCCTCCGGGTCGAAGCGATGATCGAGCACAACGCCGAGATGGCCCGGACCGATCAACTGACGGGCCTGTTCAACCGGCACCATCTCGCGACCATCGGCGTCGATCTCATCCCCAAGAGCGACAGGGAGCCCCTCGGGGCGCTCCTGATCGACATCGACCACTTCAAGCGGTTCAACGACACCCAGGGCCATCTGGCGGGCGACCGGTGCATCCGCACCGTCAGCGATCTGGTGCGCGAGATGCTGATCCCGGCCAACGAAAACACCCCCCCGGTGGGAACGGCCGTCCGCTTCGGAGGCGAGGAGATCCTCGTGCTGCTGCCGGGCATGGATGCGGCGCAGGCCGCCGCGCTCGGGGACGCCATCCGTCGACGCGTGGAAGGCGTCGGGATTCCCCATCCCGGCCTCGGGCCGACGGCCGTGGTGACGCTGTCGATCGGCGTCGCCGCCTGGAAGAAGGGCCATAAGGAGCTGGACACGCTCGTGAACGCCGCCGATGCCGCCCTCTATCAAGCGAAGAATCTCGGCCGCAACCGGGTGGCGGTGGCCTGATCCCAACGGTGCCGGGGCCGGCGTCCTGGGACGCGCCTCGGATCCGGCTGGAATGCGGGCGCGGACGGCAGCCGCGAGAGCCGTATCCGACCGGCCCGTATCGGGCCGATGCCTTTAGGTCTTCGTTCCGACGCGCAGTCTTTCGACGAACCGGCGACCACCTCGTCGAAACACCCTCTGCAACGCCATCAAAACTCCATGTCGAGTTCCTCGATCTCCTCCGGCTCGCTCTCGGCGAGCGCCGCCCACTCGTTCATCAGGTCCCAGGCGAGGATCGTGTCGCGGTAGGTCGCGGCGGTGTAGGGGAGGGTGACGTCGTAGGTGCGGAAGCGGGTGCAGACGGGGGCGTACATCGCGTCCGCCAGCGTGGGACGCGCCCCGAACAGGTAGGGTCCGCCCGAGCGCGACAGGCAATCCTCGAAGATGGCGCAGATGCGCTCGATGTCGCCCTTGGCGCCGTTGAAGATCTTGAAGCCCCGGTGGAGGCTGCGCAGGTTCATCGGCAGGGCCGAGCGCAGGTTGACGAAGCCGCCATGCATCTCGCCCGAGACCGCGCGGCAGCGGGCGCGCTCCGCGGGCGCCTCGGGCAGCAGGCCGGCGTCGGGCCGGATCTCGTTGAGATATTCGGCGATGGCGAGGACGTCCCATACCGCGATCGCGCCGTGCTCCAGGCGCGGCACGAGGAAGGACGGCGAGAGGTGGAGCAGTTCGGCCCGGGTCGAGGCGTCCGCGCCGGACAGAACCTCCACCGCGAGGTCGAGCCCGGCCATCCGGCACAGCAGCCAGCCGCGCAGCGACCAGGACGAGTAGTTGCGGCTGGAGATCGTGAGCGTCGCCTCGGCCATGGCCTTCCCCCCGGATTCGCGTCGGCCCGCATCCGCGATCCGAGCCTTGGACGCCGAGCAGGCCATCCAAGACTCGTGCCGCACCTGAGCCGCCCGTGTCGCCCTTCGAGCAATACAATTCTTCTCGTGTCGATACGCCCTGCAAAGTGATGCAACCACGTCACACCGGCGCGGCTTATACTTTTGATTGGTTGCGCCCAATCCAGAACCGCTTAGCCTGCTTCGTCCGGCATCGTTTCGCGGGGGCGGCGGTGGCGATCGAAAAAGCGGAGCGGGCGAATCCGGGCCGTTCGCGAGACAGTGGCGCGTGCAGGCACCTTGCGCGCTTGGAGTTTGGCCCGATGCTCTACCAAGCCTTCGATGTCCAATCGGACATCGCCCGGCAGACCCGGCACTGGGGCCGGATCCTGCACGAGGCTTCCGCCCCATGGCTCCGCACGCCCTGGCACGATGCCGCGAAATGGTGGTCGGCGGGGGCGCGCATGATGATGCGCGCCGGCCTCACCTTCGCGCGGCCGGCCTACGGCATCCACGCCGTGACGGTCGGCAACCGCGAGGTGCCGGTGATCGAGGAGCCGGTGCTCGCCACGCCGTTCGGCACCCTGCTGCGCTTCCGCAAGGACATCGACACGGTCCAGCCCAAGGTGCTGGTGCTCGCTCCCCTCTCGGGCCACTTCGCCACGCTGCTGCGCGGCACCATCCGCACTCTGCTGCCCGACCACGACGTCTACCTCACCGACTGGCACAACGCCCGCGACGTGCCGCTGTCGGAGGGGCGCTTCGGCTTCGACGACTACGTCGATCACGTCGTGCGCTTCCTCGAGACCATCGGCGAGGGCGCCCACCTCATGGCCGTGTGCCAGCCCGCCGTGCAGGCGCTCGCCGCCACGGCGGTGATGGCGCACACGAGGAACCCGGCGCAGCCGCGCAGCATGACCCTGATGGCCGGGCCCGTGGATTGCCGCGTCAGCCCGACCTCGGTGAACGCGCTCGCCACCTCGAAGCCGATCGAGTGGTTCGAGCAAAACCTGATCGAGACGGTGCCCGGCCGCCACAAGGGCGCCGGGCGGCGGGTCTATCCCGGCTTCATGCAGGTGGCCGCCTTCGTCTCGATGAACGCCCGGCGCCACTCGGACGCGCATACGGACCTGTTCTGGCACTACGTCGACGGCAGCGCGGACAAGGCGCTGGCGATCGAGAGCTTCTACGACGAGTATTTCGCCGTCCTCGACCTCACCGCCGAGTTCTACCTCGAGACGGTCAAGACCGTGTTCCAGGACTACACCCTGGCCCGCAACCAGCTCACCTATCGCGGCGAGCCCATCGACATGGGTGCGATCCGCCGTACGGCCCTGATGACGGTGGAGGGCGAGCGCGACGACATCTGCGCCGTCGGCCAGACCATGGCCGCCCACGACCTCTGCTCGGGCGTGCCGCGGCACATGAAGAGCCACCACCTCCAGGCGGGGGTGGGCCATTACGGCGTGTTCTCGGGGCGCAAATGGGAGGCGCAGACCTACCCGCTCGTGCGCAACTTCATCGCCTCGCACGCCTGAACCAGCCCTGCCGCCGCCGCGCGCCGGCAGCGCGGGGCACCGAGAGACTTGCAAGTGGTTTGCAAGAGGCTTGCAAGAGGCTTGCGCGCACTTCCAACACGAACCTGTTTCGTGTATGCCGCGCGCTCAGGTGCAATTCTTTCGCACCGATTCGGCTGCCGTCACGACGCCTCCCCCGGAACGAGAACCGGGGCAGGGGCGCCTGACGGCTTTTTCCCGGTTCCGCCGGGGATCCGAGGCCGGTGCGGTTCGAAACAACAGATCCTAGGGGTTGATTCCGTTGCAGGTACTCGTTCGCGACAACAACGTCGATCAGGCGCTCCGCGTCCTCAAGAAGAAGATGCAGCGCGAGGGCATCTTCCGGGAGATGAAGCAGCGCAAGGCCTACGAGAAGCCCTCCGTGCGCAAGGCTCGCGAGAAGGCTGAGGCCGTCCGCCGCGCCCGCAAGCAGGCCCGCAAGACCGCGATCCGCGAGGGCCTGATCGCCGCGCCGAAGCCGAAGCCCCGGACCGGCGCCCCGCGCCGCCCCGGCATGCCGAGCTTCTCGCAGCAGCCCGCCGCCACGCAGGCGCCCGCCGCCGCCTCCTGAGGCCGGCCGGCCCCGGCGCGGGCCGCGAAGCGAGGATACGAAAAAGGCCCCGCCGGTGCGACCGGCGGGGCCTTTTTCGGTTGGGTCCGATCGCTCGGCTCAGGCGGCGCGCGCGGTGAGGGTGGCGCGCTCGGCCTGCCGCAGCAGCTCCAGGGGCAGCCAGGGCTTACGCATATAGACCGCGTGCGGCGGGATCTCGGTCCGGCGCTCCTCGCGGGCCTCGGAGGTCACCACGAGCCGCACCTCCGGCCAGCGGTCCTCGACGGTGCGCGCCAGCGCCGCCCCGTCCATGGCGCCCGAGAGATGCGTGTCGGCGATCACCATCGCCACCGTCACCTCGCCGCGTTCGAGCACGGCCAGCGCGTCCTCGGCGCTCGAACAGGCGATGACGTTGAGGTCGGTCTCCTCGATCAGGACGGTCGCGAGGTCGCGGGCGGCCTCGTCCTCCTCGACGACGAGCGCGACCGGGCTGTCTCCGGTGTGAGCCATGATGTCTCCCTGAAGCTGTGCGAGCGGTTCGGAAGCGGCGGCCCGGCCAAGGGCACGTCGCGATGGGCACGTCGCGATGGGCGCGTTGCGATGGACACGTCGCGGCGGATTCGGCAGCACCGACGATGCTTGCCCTGCGACAACAAGTTCGGGGATGATCGGTTCAGCGAAATTGTGCCGGCCTGAGCCGCGCGAACCGAGCCGTCCCTTAACGGACTGTTCACCCTGCGACACGAATTGTTACAGTCCGGCGACGCAGGGCGGTCCGAACGGACCGATGCTTGCATAGCCGGTCCCGGACCGCAAAGGAGGCTCCCGTCCCGCCATGTGCCGCTTCCTCGCCTATCTCGGTGAGCCGGTCTTCCTGAACGAGCTGGTCTGCGCCCCGACCCATTCGCTGGTCCATCAGTCGCTGCACGCCTCGGAGGCCAAAACCGAAACCAATGGCGATGGGTTCGGGATCGGCTGGTACGGCGAGCATGCCGAGCCCGGCCTCTACCGCGACATCTGCCCGGCCTGGTCCGACGAGAACCTCGTGAACCTCTGCCGCCAGGTGCGGGCGCGGACCTTCTTCGCCCATGTGCGCGCGGCCACCGGCACGGCGACGACGCGGGCGAACTGCCACCCCTTCGCCCATGGCCGGCACCTGTTCATGCATAACGGCCAGATCGGCGGCTATCACCGGATCAAGCGGCGCCTGGAGGCGCTGATCCCCGACGCGTTCTACGACACCCGCCGCGGCTCGACCGACTCGGAGGCGCTGTTCCTGCTGGCGCTGGCCAACGGCCTCGAATCCGATCCCGTGGCAGCCATGGAGGCGACCTGCGCCACCGTGCGCGGCCTGATGCAGGAGGCGCGGATCACGGAAGCGTTCCGCTTCACCGCCGTGCTCACCGATGGCGAGAGCCTCACCGCCTTCCGCTGGGCCTGCGACGGGCGCCCGCCGAGCCTGTACTACCGCGAGAGCGAGCGCGGCCTCACCGTCGTTTCCGAGCCGATCGACGGCTGCAAGGAGGGGTGGACGATCGTGCCCAAGGGCGGAACCCTTCGGGCGACCCGCGGCAGCCGCGCCGTCGTCAGCCTGCCGCGCACGGAGCGGGCCGCCGCCTGAAGGCTTGCCCGGGCGACCCAGCCATGGTCAAGGTTTCGAAAGGACGAGTCCTTTCGCGGGTGCAGGGCGGGGCCCTGCAGATCGGCTTTGCCGGCTTCAGGGCGCGGCCCTGAACACCCGCCAAAGGGCCTCAAGGCCCTTTGGGATCCCCGATGAGTATTGCGTTCGAGACCGTAGCGGGGCTGTTCGGTGTAGCCGTGGTGGCGGGCACCGTCGACGCCATCGCCGGCGGAGGCGGGCTGTTGACCGTGCCGGCTCTGCTGCTCGCCGGACTCGATCCGGTGAGCGCGATCGCCACCAACAAGCTCCAGGGCAGCGCCGGCTCCGTCTCGGCCACCCTCGCCTTCGCCCGGCGCGGGCTGATCCGCTGGCGCGAGGCCGGCCCCGCGGCGCTCGGCGCCGGCCTCGCCTCGGTGGCGGGCGCACTGTGCGTCAGCCTGCTGCCGCGCCCGCTCCTCGACGCGCTGGTGCCGCTCCTCCTGATCGGGATCGCCGGCTACTTCGCCACCGCGCGGCGGATGAGCAACGAGGACGCGGCCGCACGCATCACGCCGGGCCTGTTCGCCCTGACGCTGGCGCCCGCGGTCGGCTTCTACGACGGCGTGTTCGGGCCCGGCGCCGGCTCGTTCTACATGATCGGCTTCGTCACCCTGCTCGGGCTCGGCGTGGTGCGCGCCACCGCCCACACCAAGCTCTCGAACGCCGCGAGCAATCTCGGCAGCCTCGCCCTGTTCACGCTCCAGGGCGCCGTGATCTGGCCCATCGGCCTCGCGATGGCGGTCGGCGCCTTTCTCGGCGCGCAGATCGGCTCGGTGCTGGCCGTGCGCCTCGGCGCGCGGCTGATCCGCCCGCTCCTCGTGGTCATCGCCTGCGCGATGGCCCTGCGCCTGCTGTCGAACCCGGCCAACCCGCTGCGACACGCCGTGGCCGGATTCTTTTCGTAGATCGATCAGCCGCTTGGCGGCCGATGCTTCAGCGCGGGATGAAGGCCCAGTAGTCGAGATCGAGGATCACCGACGGGTCGTAGCCCTCGCCCTGCTTGTCCGGATAGGCGCCGCAGGGCTGGTTCTTGGCCGCCACCGTGCGCAGGCGCAACGCGCCGATATCGCTGCGGCCGGGGAGTTCGGCCGTCTCCAGCACCTCGGACCACGCGTAGACGGTGTCGCCGGCAAACAGGGGCGCGACGTGCCGGCCGGCATTGATGCCGCCGATGGCGAAGGCGTTGGCGAGGCCGTTGAAGCTGAGCGCGCGGGCGAGCGAGATGACGTGCCCGCCATAGATCAGGCGCTTGCCGAACTTGGTCTCCCGCGTCGCCACGGCGTCGAAATGGACCTTGGCGGTGTTCTGGAACAGGCGCGTGGCGATCTGGTGCTCGGCCTCCTCGACGGTCATGCCGTCGACGTGGTCGATCTTCTCGCCGACCGCGTAGTCGGAGAAGCGGTGCGGGCTGCCGGCGAGCGCGGTGTCGTAGGCCGCCGGATCGAGCGGGGGCAGGGCGTTGGCGAGGTCGGCCGGGTTCACCACCTTGGCGAGCTGCGGCACGTGCTCTTGCGCGATCTTGGCCTCGGGATCGCGCTTGCGCACGAGAACCCAGCGGCAATAGCTCAGCACGGTCCGGCCCGAGGCATCGGAGCCGGTCGAGCGCACGTAGACCACGCCGGTCTGGCGGTTGGAGCTTTCCTTGAGGCCGATCACCTCGGAGACGGTGGAGAGCGTCTCGCCGGGATAGACCGGGCGGTGGAAGCCGCCCTCGGCGTAGCCGAGATTGGCCAGCGCATTGAGGGAGACGTCCGGCACGGTCTTGCCGAACACGACGTGGAAGGTGAGCAAGTCGTCGAGCGGGCTCGCCGGATAGCCGATCGCACGCGCGAAGGCGTCCGAGGATTGCACGGCGAAGCGCGGGCCGTAGAGGGCGGTGTAGAGCGCCACATCGCCCGTGGTGACAGTACGCGGCGTGGCGTGGCGGATGGTCTCCCCGAGGCGGAAATCCTCGAAGAAGCGGCCTGGATTGGTCTTCATGGCGCGCATCGCTCCCTTGACGGCTCTTGCTGGCCGAGCGGGGGCACCGTCTTGAATACCGTATTCAGAACGAGGCCCTAAACTTCTGACATCGCATCGGCTTTTCGGCCGAGCCGACGCCCGACCGCCTTAGCAACGAGCCCGGCGCCCGCGCAATGCCGCGCTTGACGCCGGGGTGGATCGGCGCCGGGGACGCGATCAGAAAGCGAGCTGGATGTAGAGGTCGGCGATGAGCTTCTGCGCGAACAGCAGGAGCAGGATCAGGATGATCGGGGAGATGTCGACACCGCCGAGATTGGGCAGCAGGTTGCGGATCGGCCGCAGCGCCGGTTCGGTGACGCGGTAGAGGAATTCGCCGATCTGCGAGACGATCGGGTTGCGCACGTTGACCACGTTGAAGGCCACGAGCCAGCTCAGCACGGCGCTCGCGACGAGGACGTAGATGTAGAGCTGGATGACGGTGTTGATGAGCCAGAGCAGGGCGTTCATGCGGGGGGTATCGGTCCTCGTCGCCCCAAACGCGCGTGGGCGCGGGATGCGCGGCGCGGGCGGGAAAATTCCGGAATTGACAGGCCGAAGCGGACAAGCCTAAAAGGCCCTCGCCTCGGACGGGGCTGTAGCTCAGATGGGAGAGCGCCGCAATCGCACTGCGGAGGTCAGGGGTTCGAATCCCCTCAGCTCCACCAGGTTTTTCCTCGCTGGAAAACCTGTGTGGCATCAATGGGATAGCCAGCGGAAATTCCCGGGTAAGTCCCAGTAAGTCCCAATCCGTCCGACGTGTAAGTCCCGATATTTCGAGCCTCGGACCCCTCTTGGACGCCGGTCACGTCGGTGCCACGAACAGGGGACGTCGGTCCGCCGCCCCCCGCCATCCATCCAGGAAGCGGCCGAGGTGCGGGCGCTCGGCCCTCTCGCGTTCGAGGTAGGCGAGGAGGCTTCCGACGGCACGGTCGTGGGCCGCCGCGTCCGTCCGACCCGTCAGGTAGGCCCAACGGAAATACAGGACGGCGAGGTTGAGGCAGTCGGTCTCGCAATAGTCGCGGACCCGCGCCATCCGCCCCTCCGCCACCAGGGAGGCGACCTGGCTGCCGTGCTCGCCCATCTTCCCGGGCAGGCCCAGCAGGCCGGCCGCCTCCTCCAGGGTGAGCCGGGCGGCGACCCCGAACTCGGACATCGCGTCCATGAGGTCGACGTGCCAGTCGACCGAATAGCGGTGCGTGTAGCCCGCCCACCGCGTTCCGCGCCGATACCAGGCGCCCGCCGACACGCCGTGCATCATCGACCGCGCGACGATGGTGGGCATGTCGAAGGCACGCCCGTTCCAGGAACAGACCCGGAAGTCGCCATCCTCGAAGAACCGCCAGAAGGCACGCAGGAGACGCCCCTCGTCCCAATCCCCCGCCCCCCCGCTGCGGCAGGCGGTGACCCGGTACTCCTCCAGCCCGGAGACCTCGTCGCGCAGGATGTCGGCCTCCACGAAGGAGATGGCGACGATCCGGTGCCAGGCGTTCTTCGGGAACTTGTCGGCCGGCCAGTCGGCCGGCACCAGGTCGTCCGGGACCGTCTCGATGTCGAGGGCGAGAAACCGCGTCGGCGCCTCGGGTGACGGGGCCGCGGGGGCGCGCCGACCGTAGGCGGGACGCCGGGCCGGAGGGGTGGCGGGGAACGCGCCCTGCGCGAACGGGAACGCGGCTTGACGGGACGGCAGCATGGTCAGGCCTCCACGATGAAAGAGGGGTCGAAAACCTCGACGCGACCGAGCCTCGACCGCGGATTGGCGACGACGCGGCAGCGTCCGATCCGATGGTCCGTCGGGGTCGGCACATGGCCGTGTATCCAGGCCTTGGGCGCGCCCCACATCACCATCAGGTCCTCGACGTCGGAGGCGAACGAGGCCGAGACCCATGGTTCGCAGACGTCGGGGGACAGCCTGCCGCAGAGGCTGGCCTGGCTCGGCGCATGGTGGGTGACGACCACGGCGCGGTCGCCGCGCCGGACGTCCCGGACCAGGGCCGCCCGCGAGGCGCCGAAGCCTTCCCCGGTCACCTTCACGGACACCAGCACGTCCTCGATGAACGCCCGCGACCGGGCATGGGCACCGGCCGCGTCGTGCGGCCAGTACGGCACCCCGTGGCCGAGGGTGATCCTCCGGTTGTCCGGATGCGCACGGCGGGCGTAGCTGCGGGCGTTCGTCGCCGTGCGCGGCCCGTGCAGCGCCCAGTCGGTCCAGAGCGTGCTGCCCACGATGTGGACGCCGCCCCCGTCCCGGTCCTCGACGCGGACCGCGGCGTCGGACAGGAGCGTCACGCCGTGCGCCGCGGCGGCCGCCCGTCCGTCGCGCAGGTTCAGGGCCTTCGGGCGCGGGTCCCAGAACTCGACGTTGCCGGGAACCAGCACGACGGGACGCCCACCCTGCCGTCCGCGCAACGCCTCCGCCAGCCAGCGCACGGACGCGTCGATCCCGGGGCATACGTTCCCGGCGACGACGAGGACGTCGAAGTCGGGCGGATCGGGCAGGTCGAGCGGCAGGCGGTCGATCCGCAGGTCCGACATGACCCATAGCCGCAGCCCGGCGCGGGCAAGGTCCGTCGGCATCGGCGTGGGCGCGGACGCTTGCCTGCTCGGGGGGACTGCATGTCGCGTCATCGGCGGTCTCCCTCGCTCGCGGCGCGGATCAGGCCGCGCAGTTCGTCCCCCGACACGACGCGCCGGTCCAAAAGTCCTTCCGCCACCGCCTGCACGACAGTACCGTAGCGCTCGACGAGCTGCCGGGCCTCCGACTGGAGCCTCGCGAGGTCGGCCTCGACCGTGGCCCTCAGGGCTTCGTCGGAACGGAGGCCGCGCGAGACCTCGTCCATCGTGCCGAGGTAGGCGAGGCCGGCACCCAGGCCGAACGAACCGTGGATGCCGGCCACGAGGGCCGTCGCCCGCGCGAGGTCGGAATCGTCCGTGCCGCCGGAGCCGCCGCAGGCTTCCCCGAGAAACACCAGCTCGGACGCCCTCCCGCACAGGATCGCAATCGCCAGCCGTTCGATGTCTTCCCTCAAGGGGGCGCGGGTCTGCCTCGGCGCGATGGAGGTCGCCCCGCCGCAGTCGCCGCGCGGAATGATGTCGACCTGGTTGACGTGCCCCGCCCTCAGGATCTCGAAGCCGACGGCGTGGCCGGCCTCGTGGATCGAGGTGCGGGTCTTTTCCCTCTTCGAGCGAACGTCCGGCGGGGACGCCGCCCCGTAGAGATCCTCCGCGCGCATCGGCCGGCCCTCGGCGCGGGCGGCCGTACGGGCGTCCTTGACCCAGCCGGCGACCTGGGCGCCGGTCGCGCCGAGGGCGATCTCGCCGAACGGGCCCAGGTCGACGTCCGGCAGGTCGGCGCCCAGGTGCTGGCGCGCGATCTCGGCGAGCTCCGCCGCCACGGGCGGCAGGATGCGGATGATGCGGTTCAGCCGTCCCGGCCGGACCAGGGCGGCGTCGAGACGGTCGGGGTAGTTCGTCGCGCCGATAATGCATATCCTGCTATCTGGATCGTTCATTACTCTATCTATTGTCAATAATACATGCGTTATTATTGTGTTCCACCGTCTTTAGCCCTAGAATCAAGATTTTCCCTTCCGGGAAGACTGTCGATCTCATCTAGGAATATTATCGCAGGAGCGCGCGAGACGGCCTCGTCGAACGCCGCGTCGACCTGCCTGATGACCCCGTCGAGGTAGCTCGACTGGGCGAACCATGCCGAGACAGGGCTGAAGACGGTTTCCACCCGGGCGGCCTTGGCCAGGGCCCGGACGTAGGTCGTCTTCCCGAGCCCGGGCGCGGAGCCGAGCACCACCGCACGGTCGATGCGACGGAACTCGACCTCGTTCCGGCGCCATGCCTCGATGTCGTCGAGAAGGCGCAGGCCCCACGTATGGGCGGCCCCATAGCCGACCATCGAACGGAAGGGCGGCGGCTCGTCGACGCCGGGTTCCGTGCCGGCCTTGGCGGCGCCCATGGCGACGAGGCGCTCGACGCTGGCGCGGGCGGTCCCGCGGATGGCGGCGCAGATCTCCCAGTAGCCCAGTCCGGCCGCGACCTGGGCCGGCATCGGCCGCGTGCGTCCGCCGACGGCGTCGCGGATCACGCGGCTGACGACCCCGTTCGAGGGACGCCCCAGTCGAAGGTGCGCGTCCGCCCCGGCCACGAGCGTGGATGGCAGCAATCGGCCGGGCGACTGCGAGACGCCGAGCACGCGTCCTTCCCTGCCCAGCGCCTCGGCGACCCGGTCGTTCCCGCGGTCCGGACGGTCCTCGACCCGCGACGAACCGGACCGGGTGAAGGTCACCCGCCAACGGGCGAGGGCACCGCATGCCCTGGCGACGGGCTCGACCCAATCGGCCGCCGGCACCTCGACGACCAGGGCGAACGGTCCCGGGGCGGCGATGCGGCGGCGCAAGGCCGGGGGCAGCACCGCATCGAGGGCGAAGGCGGCCAAGGTGTCGACCGCGGGTCGGCACTCGCTCCCGGGGGCCGTGCATACGCTTTCCTCGTCGCCGAAGTCGTCGCGGAAGAAGGCGAGGTCGTTCTCGGACATGATCCACCGCTCGTGACGTCGGGCGTCGGCGTGGCCGGCCCGGACGGGAGGTTGACAGGAAGGCGGAAGCGTGGGGCCGTCGGGAACCTTCACCCGACATGGACGACGAGGCCGGGATCGAAACCGGTCGGCTCGTGGTCGTAGCCCCTCGGGTTGCAGACGACGCGGGTCGCGCCGACGCGGTGGTCGCAGGCCTCGTGAAGGTGTCCGTGGACCCACAGGTCGGGCCGGGCCTCACGGATGAAGGCATCGAGGTCCGAGACGGAGGCCGGGTTCAGCGCGTTCCCCGCGCGGGACGTCGGGACGGACGCCGGGCTCGGCGCGTGGTGCGTGACCACGACGTGCGGCCTTGCGCGTACGGAGGGCGGATCGAGGTCGAGCAGGGACCACCGCAGGAAATCGAGGGACTTGCCATGGAGCGCATGGGCGTCCTCCGGCTGGAACTTCCTCGCGGAATGTCGGGTCGCGGCGATCCGCCGATGGTCGTCGACGCTGCGGCGCGCGACCGACATCGCCGCGAACCGGGACGCGACGCCGTCGAGGGCGTAGTCCGTCCACAGCGTGCAGCCGCTGAAGGTGCAGCCCGCCACGGTGGCGACCGCCTCGTCGAGCAGCACGATCCCCTCGCGCACGGCGGCCGCGCGCCCGAGCGCACGCTCCTCGTCCACGACGGCACCGTGGTACTCGTGGTTACCCGGCACGAGGACCACCGGCATCGCGGGCCGGACCGTCGCGGCGAGCCAGGAGACCGTCCGCGCGAGGCCGGGTCCGACGTCGCCGGCCACGACCGCGACATCGGCCTCCGGGATGCGCCCGGGCGTCCAGGGCGTCGACGCGGCGTCGCGGTGAAGGTCCGAAAACAACCAAAGTCGCACGATGGACGGCCTCCTCGGTCGGGGTGACGGTTTTGCCTTCGTGCCGCTCCTCATCGCGGCGGCCGCGTGCGGAACGGGCCGGCGGCCCAGAGCCGGGCCCGCGAGCCCAGGACGTCCGCGTCCGGTCGGCCACGGGCCAGGACGGCGAGGCCATGCGCCAGGAGCAGCGCCGCCGCCGGATCGCCCGACGAGGCGTGGACGAGGACGGCGGACATGACGAGGTCGCCCGTCGTCCGGTCCGGCCGGTGGCTCCGCAGGAAGCGGATGGCGACGCCGACGGCCGTGGCGGCGTCGCCGCCGAGGACGGACGGCCAGCGCCGGTCGTGGACCAGGACCGGACCGGAGAGACCGCGCCGGATCGCCTCGACGAGGTCCGCGTCGATGTCGTGCGGATCGAGCGCACGCCACGCCCGGAGCGGTCGCCTTCCGCCCGCGGTCCGGCGCCCCCCGGTCGGTTCGCAGGCCATTGCCTCGTCCGATGTCCCGGGCATGCGTCCTCCCTCGCCCGCGCAGACGCGCGCGTCCGCCGACGTCCGGTCGGCACGGTCGACGTTCGAAGGAGGGTTAGTTCAGGTTCGCCCGGGTCTGGCCGGGAGCCGGCCTGCCGAGGCGGTAGTAGCGCGACAGCGTCCTCGCCCAGGTCGCCCCGTCCGAGGCGTAGAGGTCCGAGGTCACGATGCGGCGACCGTCGGCGATCTCCGGGTGGCCGTAGACCCGTCCGGTCAGCACGCGGACCTCGCGCGTGCCGGCGGTCCAGTCCTCGATGCGGGGAACGTGCGCGAGGTCCCGGTTGGTCGGGGCCGTTTCGTCGCGGATCGCGCGCAGCTCGTCCGCGAGATCCCGGAGGCGGTCGCCGACATCGCGCTCGTCGGTCTCCTTGAGCAGGCCGACGTCGTTGCCCAGGGCCTCGGCCAGCGCTTCTGCCGATACGCCGGAGGCGGCGCCGCTTCCGCGCGACGCCCTGAGCGCCGCGAGCAGGCGCAGGCCGGCGGCGAGCGTGCGCGCGGTCCGGTCGCCCGCGACGAGGCTCGCGCCCTCCGCCCGGCTGAGGGGCGGCAGGACGACGGGCAGCGTGCGTGGACGGACACCGTGGGACATGGCGAGCCTCGCGGTCGCGCACTCGAAGGCGACCGCGGCGGACGCGCCGCCGCGTCCGCTGCCGAGCATCCACGGCCGCACGTCATGGCCGTCGGAGTGGCCGAGGACGCGCAGGACCTGGCCGGCGGCATGCTCGTCGAAGGGAGCCGGGCCGACGACCAGCACCGGCGACGCGATCCGGCCGAGGAGCGTCGGAGCGAGGAGGCTCCCGCCGGGCAAGTCGAACACCGTCCCGTCGTCGTGCGGACAGGCTGCGGCCTCGGCGGAGACGATGGCCTCGATGGCCCCGACGGTGGTGGCCTCGTGCTGGATCACGACAAGTCCGTCCGGCTTGAATTCCGGCGCGGGCAAGGCGGCCTCGCCCGGCAACGTGACCCGGACGAGCCGCGCGGTACCGACATCGACGAGTTGGGCGTCCGTCAGGATGAGTGCGGCGTGGGTCGCGTCGGTCCGGCCCGTCGCCCCGAAGAAGGCTACAGTCAATCGCCACCTCCTGGCACACGCGGAATCGTCCCGCCCGCAGGATTGCTCCTGCGGGCGGGACGATCAGCGCGTATTGATGAGATGTCGTATTATAGGAGTAAACCCACCTTTTTAGCAAGACGGGCCTGGCATAATCAAGGGCGGTATTTCAATCATGGTTAATATTGGCTCCGCAGGGAGGCTCGCCACCGGGAGACGGGCGGCGGCGCACATCGAAGAGGCAGGCGGCGACCGCGACCGGTCCGCTCCGGCGCGTCAGGCCCCGGACGCCGCATGGAGTGCGGCGCCGGGGCCATGCAGGCCGGCGGCGATGCGCCACCTACGGCCACCCTCCTTCCTCACCACGCACGGCGCGGTGGAAGCTCCTCGCCGACCCGAGCGCGTCGTCGGCATCGTCGTCGAAGTCGGCATCGAGCAGGGCGGCGAGCGGCGGGGCGTCCAGGAACGGATCGACGCCGACCACGTCGATCCGTTCCTGGGCGGCGGGTACCGCAAGGGCGCTGCGCGCCCGGTCCCGCACGCCGCGCCGCGGTGCGGATGGTCCCCGGCGCCTTCCCCCGTGGGTAAGCCGGGAAGGGCGCCGTCCGCCGGGCTCGGGAAGGCCGGACCTGGTGGACGCCACGGACTGGGACTGAGGCTTGGCGGACATGGGTTCCTCCCTCAGGCCAGCCGGGCGCCGTACGGCGCGGCGCATGCGTCCTGCGCGACGGTGGCCTGCACCGCCTTCGCGCGGCGCGTCCTCCTCGCGAGGCCCCGCCCGTCCCGCGGGCGCGGCGCGAGCGTCGAAACCGCCGTTCCCCCGGCGCCGCGCCTCCTGACGTGCGGTGCGTGCGCCTCGGCAGCCGCGTCCTCGAAATGCGAGGCGAGTTCGAGGAGCCTATCGCGAAGCGCCAGGCCGGCGGCGGTGGTCCGGCCCTGGAGGACGTGGATCAGGTCCTCCGGCGAGAGGGTGTTCGCGTACGGATCCTCGGCCGCGAGGAGAAGCGACGCCGCCAGGCCGAGCGCCTGCTGGGCGGCGGCGCCGCCCAGGCGGGCCGAACGGTTCCTGCCGCCCCCATGCCGCCCGTCGAACCGCACCGGCAGGGTCCGTGCGACGGACGACCGACGCTCGCGACGGCAGGGGAGCAACCAGACAGGGGGAACACCCACGGGCGAGGACGCGAGTTCGGCCTCCCATGCCCGCCGGGCGTTGGCGACCGCCAGGGGCTGATCCCCCGAGGTGACCACCGCCAGGTCCAGGCGGCTCCTTATCGAGGCGTCGTCCACGCACCCAAGCGGCAGTGCCACGAACAGGTTCGTACCCCTGGCCGAGGCCGCGTCGAGGTAGTCCGGCACGGCCTCGGCGATGCATTCCCCACCCGCCAAGTAACTCGGGGCCCCGGACGAAGCATCCTCGGCCCAGTCGAAGGCTTTGTCGGCGAGGAAGGCGACGCGACAGGCAGAATCGTCGTCGGCGAAAAAACCAATTCTCATTTGGCCCTCCGAAGGGTGCCGAGGTCGGCGCCCGAAGGATGCGTACAGCTGCGGAAGGCCGGCGGACAACCAAAATCTCTAGTGACTAGAGGTTTGCGCCCAGGAGCGTTGCTCCATCGTTAAGACGTTGCGTAGGTATCCATCGATCAAGCGTCGCCTGTTCTCGACATTCGGACAATGGAACCACCCTTGGGTTTGTAGATATGCTCCAATAACTATTGGTTGCATGGATCGACGGCGATGACATCGTCGACGTCGAGCCAAAGGGGCGCTCTGCGGCCGCCGAGACGAGATGGTGGAGCTTGGCCGGCACGATGTGAGCGCATCGGCCGTTGCGACCGATGGCCGGATCGCGAGGGATTCACCATGAGCCCCCCGATAGCCTGAAGCATCGCGTCTTTCATTTCGGTAAGCTTGACCGTTGACAGCCAGGCGCACATCGCCTGAAGACGACGGGATGAAGCGTCACGTGCAGCACCCACGAGCATGGCGGGCCGCCCTCGGCGTGCTCGTGCTCTACGTGCTCGTGCTCCAGAGCCTGTTCGGCGGCATCGCCGCGACCCGGATGAGCCTGCAGGCTCCCGGTGTGATCTGCTTCGACCACCGCGATGACGCCACCGAGGAGCGCGGGGGGCAGACGGAGCACGGGTCCTGCTGCTCGATGGCGTGCCGGTCGGCGCTGTTGGCTCTGGTCTCGCCGGAAGCGAAGACCGTCCCTGCGCCCAGTCCCGTCATGCTGCGCGAGCGACGCTGGCTCGTCGTTCGGTTCCACGGCCCGCCGGCCCGTCCTCACGGATCCACCGGTCCTCGCGCCCCTCCGGTCGCCGTCTGACCCGTTCGCGTCCTCCGCGACCGGTCAGCCGGCGGCTGTCTCACGTCTGAAGCAGACTGTCCGGCCCCTGCATCGAGATCGGCGACGCGGTCGCGCGTAAGCGCCTGCGCGCCGGTCCTTCATCGATCAGAGCCGCCCGCATCGCCGCGCCCCGAGGGGACCCGCGCGTTCGGGCCCAGGAGCCGTCATGTTCCCTCGTTCCATCGCGATCCGCGCGGTCGTCGCGAGTACGTCGCTCATCGTTCCCGGCACCCTTTCCGCCCAGGTCGGACCGGTCGCGGTCGAACTCGACATGATCGATGTCAGTGCGTCGAAAGGCTCACCCGCCCCCAAGGGCCTCAACCTCGCGACTCCCGGCCGCTCGGCGAGCCGGCTCGGCCTCACGCCGCTCCAGACGCCGGCGAGCGTCGACGTCATCTCCGGCGAGGTCGTGCGCGAGCGGGGCCAGTTCACGGTCAACGAGGCGGTCACCCAGAACGGTGTCGGCATCGCCAGCACCGCCTCCCCAGGCACCGGCAACTCCAGCTTCTCGGCGCGGGGCTTCGTCGGCACGAACTCGGTGATGCGGCTCTATGACGGGGTGCGCCTCTACACGAGCACGCAGACCTTTCCGTTCGACACCTGGAACGTCGAGCGCATCGAGGTGCTACGCGGCCCGGCCTCCGTGCTCTACGGCGAGGGTGCCATCGGCGGGGTGATCAACGTCGTCCCCAAGCGACCGACCTTCGAACGGGTCAACGAGGCGCAGGTCGGCTTCGGCTCGGACTACACGCGGCGCATCGCCGTGGGGTCCGGCGGGCCGATCAACGAGGTGCTGGCCTACCGCCTCGACGTCAGCCGGAACGCCGGCGCGGGTTGGCTGCGGCCGAACGGCGACTTCGAGAACCTCGCGGTCTCGGGCGCGCTGCTCTACAGGCCGAGCGCCGACCTCTCGGTGACGCTCTCGAACGACTACGGCGACAACGCGCCGGAGCGCTACTGGGGCTCGCCGCTCGTCAACGGACGCGTGCCGCGTGCCTTGCGCGACACGAACTTCAACGTCGCCGACAGCGACATCCGGTGGCGGGACAACTGGACGGTTCTCAAGGCCGAGTGGAGCCCGACCGCCGACCTCACCCTGCGCAACATCGCCTACCGGATGACGAGCGACCGCCTCTACCGCAACGCGGAGGGCTACACGTTCCTGCCGGAGTCCGGTCGCATCCAACGGTCCCTCTTCGCAGATATCCGCCACGACCAGGAGCAGGTCGGCAACCGCTTCGACGCGACGCTGCGCGGCGAGGTGTTCGGCCTGCAGAGCCAGTCCGTGCTGGGCTTCGAGGTGAACCGCATCCGCTACCGCCACATCAACAACCGTCCCTATGGCGGTACGGACGAGGTCGACCCCTTCGCCTTCGTGCCGGGCCGGTTCATCAACCTCGCCGGCACCGCGCCGGGCTACGAGACCAACACCGACCAGTACGCGCTCTTCGCCGAGAACCGCCTCGTGCTGACCGAGCAGCTCTCCCTCGTCACCGGCCTGCGCTACGAAGCCCCGAGCATTCGCAACGACAACCTGCGCGACGGCACCCGCTTCCGGCGGGATTTCGAGGCGCTGAGCTGGCGGGCCGGCCTCGTCTACCAGCCGCTGCCCGACATCTCGCTCTACGCGAGCTACGCGACGGCCGTGGATCCGGTCGGCAACTTCGTGACGCTGTCGCTCGCCCAGAGGGATTTCCGCCTGTCGAACGGCCGGCAGGTCGAGATCGGAGCCAAGGGCCTGTTCTGGGACGGCACGGCCGAGTGGACGCTCGCGGGCTACCGCATCGTGAAGGACAACCTCGTCAGCGCCGTGCCGGGCCAGCCCGGCGTCGGGGTTCAGGTCGGCAGCCAATCCTCGCAGGGCGTCGAGGCCGCCCTGTCGCTGTCGCTGTGGGAGAACTGGCGCATCGACGCCAACGTGGCGCTGCTGCACGCCCAGTACGACGACTTCCGTCAGACGGTCGCCGGACAGGTCGTGTCCTACGCGGGCAACCAGCCCGTCGACGTGCCGGAGCGCGTCGCCAACCTCTGGGTGGCCCACGCCTTCGCGCCGCGCTGGGAGGCGCGGCTCGGCGTCCAGCATGTCGGTTCGATGGTCAGCGACTTCGCCAACGCCGTCCGCAGGCCCGACTACACGCTGCTGAACGCCGTCATCGACTACAGGCCCGAACCGAACTCACGGCTGTCGCTGCGCCTCTACAACCTCACCGACGAGGTCTACGCCGCCGCCCGCGGAGGCAATGCCGCCTCCGTCCTGCTCGGCCGTCCGCGCTCGGTCGAACTCGTCTACTACGTGGCCTTCTGAGCATGCCCCCTCTCGCGAAGCGACTGCGGCGCTGGCTCTATCTCGGCCACCGCTGGCTCGGCATCCTCACCTGTCTGCTCTTCGCGGCGTGGTTCGTCTCCGGCGTCGTGATGATGTATGTCGGCTTCCCGCGCCTGACCGACGCGGAGCGCCGCGCGGCGCTCCCGCCGATCGCCTGGGACCGCGTGGGGGTCGAGCCCGAGGATGCGGTCGACCGCGCCGGCTTCGCGCAGGAGGCGGTGCGCCGCCTCGATCTCGCGATGCTCGATACCGAGCCGGTCTACCGCATCACGCCCTGGAACGGTCCGCGCCGTACGGTTTCGGCCACCGACGGGCACGTCGTCGGATCGGTCTCGGCGGATCGGGCGCTGGCCGTTGCGCGCCACCATCCGGCATCCGGCCGAGCGACCAACCTCGGCCTGGTCGAACGCGACCAGTGGACGGTGCCGCAGCGCTTCGATCCTTTGCGTCCCTTCCACCGCATCGCGCTCGGGGACGACGCCGACACGCATCTCTACGTTTCGGCCGTCACCGGCGAGACCGCACTCGACACGAGCCGGCACGAGCGGTTCTGGAACTGGTTCGGGGCTGTGCCGCACTGGATCTACTTCACGCCGTTGCGCGCGCAGCGCGACCTCTGGCGCGACGTGGTCCTGTGGTTGTCCGGCCTCGGGACCGTCGGGGCGGTGACGGGCATGGCCGTCGGGGTGATGAGGGTGCGCCTGCGGAGGCGCTACGCCCGGGGCTCCGTGACGCCCTATCGCGGCTGGATGGCATGGCACCATCTCGGGGGGCTCGTCGCCGGCACGACGCTGGTCACCTTCGTCGCCAGCGGCTGGGTCTCGATGAACCCGAACCGCTGGTTCCCGCCCCGCGAGCCGGACCGGGCCGCCCTCGCGCGATACGAGGGCAGGTACGGCTCCCGGCCGCCGCTCGACCCGGCGGCCCTCATGGCCTCCTGCCCGCAAGCCACCGAGGCGCGTTTCGCACGCTTCGACGGGGAGGCGCAGATCCTGCTGGGCTGCGACGGCGGTCCGACCGGGGCGTGCTGCGGAACCTCGGCCGCACCGAGCCGGCAGCGGATCGAGACGGCCGCGGCCCGCTTGCTCCCGGATCATCCCGCCCCCACGGTCGACCTCCTGACGTCCGAGGACCTCTATTGGTACAGCCACCATCGCGAGCGCAAACTCCCGGTCCTACGGGTACGTTTCACGGACCCGGCACGAACATGGTTCCACATCGATCCATCGACGGGGGAGATGCTCGACAGGATGGATCGCTCCAACCGAGCCTACCGCTGGCTGTTCAATGCCCCTCACAGTTTCGATTTCGCACTGCTGACCCGGTACCGACCCGCATGGGACGCGCTCGTGCTGCTTCTGTCGCTTGGCGGGCTCCTGGTCGCGGTCTCGGGAACGGTCGTCGCCTGGCGCCGCCTGAGGCTCATGGGCAAAGGCAACGCTCGCCCTTGATCGACTGCGGCGCGCCAATGTCGGACCCCGAACGTGGATGCTGGGCGCGCACCACTGAACGGGCTGCGCGCGCGACCGTTCGGTTACGGGCGGAAGGGGCCGGCCTGCGTCGGGATGGCGGATGCCGGCCCACCCCGGTTCGGCGCTGGCCGGGTACGGTCCTCATGCGCGGATTTTCTCGGCGCCGGCGGAACTCCCGTGGGTATGCGTGCTGAAGTGGCCGATGGGAGAGGGACGGCCCATGAGGTAGCCCTGGGCCGCATGGCAACGCTCGGCGGCGAGGAAGCCGAGTTCGGCCGCCGTCTCGACGCCCTCCGCCAGGACAGGCAGGCCGAGGCCGCGACCGAGGCCGAGGACCGAGCGCATGATGGCCGCCGTCTGCTCGTTGCTGTCCACCGAGCGCACGAAGGAGGAGTCGATCTTGATCTTGTCGAACGGGAAGGATCGCAGGTTCGACAGCGACGAGTAGCCCGTCCCGAAGTCGTCCATGGCGATGCGCAAGCCGAGCGCCCTCAATTGGCGCAGGGTCAGGAGCGCCCTGTTCGGGTCGCTGATGAGCGCGGTCTCGGTCACCTCGACCTCCAAGCGGTGCGGGGCGAGACCACTCTGCAGCAGCACCTCGTGGACGAGGCCGACGAAGCGGGGGCCGTGGATCTGCACCGCCGAGACGTTGACCGCGACGGACAGGGGCCGCGGCCAACTCGCCGCCTCGCGGCAGGCCTCGCGCAGAACCCACTCGCCGATCTGGAGGATGAGGTCGCTCTCCTCCGCGATGGGGACGAACACGGCTGGCGAGACGTGGCCGCGCTCCGGATGACGCCAGCGCAGCAGCGCCTCGAAGCCGATGACCTCGCCCGAGCCGATTTCGGTCTGAGGCTGGTAGACGAGCTCCAACTCGCGTCGGGCCACGGCGTGGCGTAGGTCGTGCTCAAGGAGCCGGCGCTCGCGCACCTCGGCGCCCATGCGCGCCTCGAAGAAGCGGTAGGTGCCTCGCCCGTCCGACTTGGCGCGGTAGAGCGCGGTGTCGGCGTTGCTGAGGAGCCCGGCCCGGTCGTCGGCGTCGTCCGGGTAGACCGCGATGCCGACGCTGGCGGCGACCGGCGGGCCGTTCCCGTCGGGCCGCCCGGCGCGCAGCGCCTCAAGGATGCGCTCGGCCAGCCGCCCCGCGGCGGAGGAGTGCCCGCAGGGCATCAGCACGGCGAACTCGTCGCCGCCGAGCCTGGCCATCATCATGGCGCCGTCGAGCTCGGCCGTGACGATGCTGGCGACGCTCTCCAGCATGGCGTCGCCGGCGGCGTGGCCGAACAGGTCGTTGACCTCCTTGAAGCGGTCGAGGTCGAGGCAGAGCACCGCGAGCTTGCCACCGCCCGCGTCGACGGCCCGCATCCCCTCCTCCAGACGCGTGCCGAAGCTGGCGCGGTTGGCGAGGCCGGTGAGTGCGTCGTGATGGGCAAGGAACTGGATCCGGCTCTCGGCCCGGCGTCGTGCGCGCAGGTCCCGGACGGCCACCGCGTAGTGCGGGCGTCCCGCATGCTCGACCGGCTGCATGATGACCTCGACCGGAACGAGGGTTCCGTCCGCCTGGCGCACGGCGGTCTCCACCGGACGGTCGGGCTGGCTCGCGAGGGCGAACCGCCCGGCTTCGCCCGGCAGGTACGCTGACAGGACGGTGCCCGCGAGGCTGCCCTGTGGCAGGCCGACGAGCTTGGCGAAGCTGCGATTGGCGCTGACCACGGTGTCTCCCGTGCAGACCAGCAGTCCCTCGACCGCGGCGTTGGCGAGGCTGTGCAGGCGGTCCGCCTCCTGCCTGGCGTGGCGGCGGTCGCGCACGTCGAGGGCCAGGGCCGCCCCGGCGAACAGCAGGATGGCGAGGCTCGCCAGCGCCACCGCGACCGCGAGCCATGCGTTCGGGACGGCGGTCTCGGACACGGCGAGCGTCGGGTCGGGGGTGACGGTGACGGCGCCCATGGCGGTGAAGTGATGGCTGCAGATGGCGAGCAGCAGGATGAGCGCGGCGGCCGCCTGGCCCACGGGGCCCCGGGCATCGACCTGCACCGCCAGCGCCGCGCCGCCCAGGAGCCCGCCGAGCGCCAGCGAGACCGCGACGATTGCCGCGTCCCAGGCCTTGTGGCCGGCGACGTCGTAGGCGGCCATGCCGCTGTAGTGCATCGCCGCGATGCCGAACCCGAGGATCGCGCCACCGCCCCAGGCCGCCGGGCGGCCGCCTTGGAGGACCGCGAGGGAAAGGCCCGAACCGACCAGCAGGACGGCGATGGCGAGCGACAGGCCCGTGAGCGGGACGTCGTAGCCGCTCGCGATGCCCGGCGCGAAGGCCAGCATGGCGATGAAATGCGTCGCCCAGATGCCGAAGCCGCCCGCGGTACCCGCGACGGCGAGCCATCCGGCCTGGGCACCGGCAAGCGCCCGGCGCGCGTGGCTGACGAGGCAGACCGTCGTCAGGGAGGACAGCGCGCAGATGCCCGCCGCCAGGGTGACCAGGCGGAAGTCATGGCTCTCGACCAGGCATCCGACGACGGTGAGCATATGGCGGTCCCGGGGATGTCCGAGGTCCCAGGATTGCCGTCCGGCGTGTAGGACGATTTAACGATGCGCAACTCGCAGGCGGATTCGCGGGCGAATGAACCGCGTTCGGGTGCGTCGTGCGACCGCAGGCCCTGCGGTGGGGAGGGGCCGGAACGTCGGCATCGGACTCGACGGGGTGAACGTGGCCGGGAATGGCGTACCGGAGGGCGCCTCTCGCTACGATGGCGACGATGTCATCCCGGCCGGTCCCCTCGGCCTACCGTTGTTCGTGCGGACCGCGTGTCCGTCCGTCCCGCGCGCGACCGGCATCGCCGGGGCCGTACGTCGTACCCGCGTCGTATCCCGACAGGTAGTCGCGGTCGCTGGACAGCTTGGGCTTCCCGGAACGCGCGTCCCTGATGCCGTCGATGCGGCGCGCGGTGGGCGAGGGCCCTTCGAACATCGTGGCGAAACGGGGGTCTGTTGCCATGGTGACCTCTCAGAAGCCTTCGCGCTCGAACTTGGAAGCGAAACTGTTGTTGTGGAGATAACGCAGGATGCGGCTGCGGGCCGTGTTGAAGATTCCGACCGGGCTCTCGTAGCGTTTGCGCGAGTAGCTGCGGGCGTAAGGGGTTTCGCCGAGGAAGCCCTTGAGCCGCTTGTCCATATAGGCGGGCTCGACGGTCCCTCCCTTGTCCATCCGCATCTGCCCCTCGCGGCGTTCGCCGCTGAAACGCACCACCCACGTTTCGACGTTCGCCAAGCCATGGCCGAGGAGCAGGTCGCGTGCCGATTCGAGGGTCCCGCCGCTCAGGGCATTATCGTCCAGCAGGAGCACCTTGCTAGTGCCGCCCTCACACAAAGCGGCGATATCGCGCCAGCCGGATGTGGATAGGTCGCAGAAGTGGTTGCCCTCCTGCATCGCGGCGGAGCTGTATCGCCCGTGCGACAGGAACCCCCAGCAATTGAGGCCGCGACCGAGCAACCCGGCCGCGACGTCGGCCACGATGGGCAGTTCGACACCGCCCCAGAACATCCCCAGGGCGACCGCGTTCGCCTCCCGGTCGAGGCCCTCCACCGCGAGGAGGCCCAGGAGCAGGTTCTCGTAAGGATCGTCGGCCTCGCGCCAACTCCGGATGGGTCTGTCCGGGTCGTACCAGTCCGAACCCCGCGCCCGGGCCTCCTCATCCTCCCGGAGGGCGCTGAGTTCGGAGACCGCACGCCCCGCCCCGGCGATGACCGACTGGGCCAGGTCCGCGCCGGTCAGCGACGCGTCCCCCAGCATGACCCGGTAGTAGATCCTGACCAGGTCCGTAGCCGCCGACAGGAGATCGCGGTCGTCGGTCTGGCGGTGGCTGTCCCTCCATCGATGCGAGGCGATGCTGAGGAGGATCAGCCCGAGGTTACGCGCCTGGTCGACCGCGCCGAGAAGCAGCTTCCACCCGCTCCGTGTCGCGTCGCCCCTACCCAGGCAGGCCGCGACCGCCGCGTTGAAGGTCCCCTGGGACCGCAGCCTGCGGAAGAGGACGTCCAGCGCCTTGGCTTCCTCCTTGTAGTCGTCGGCCCGTTCCCAGGGCGGGACCTGCTTGAGGTTCGCGTAGTAGGCGTCCCCGCGAAGCAGCACGAGCGAATTCGTGAACAGGCGTCGCCGTAGGAGCGGCCGGTCGAACGGCATCTCGTTCAGTTTGTCGTCGAAGTAGCGGCGCAACTCGTCCACGAGGCCGTCCACGGCCCGGTCCCCGGTCGTGAGGGGAACCGCGAACTCGTAGAACCCCGGGTCGAAGCAGACGGCGCCGGAATAGTCGTCGAAGACGCGGTCGCCACCTTCGAGGCTCGCCAATCGCACGAGGTCGCGGGCCCTTGCGTACCGGACCGCGTCCAGCCCCACGAGCAGCCCGCTCGCGCGGTTGCGGTTCGTCCTCGCAGCTTCCGTCGCCCTCCAGTAATGCTCGCGGACGTAGCGCCGATTGCTCTCGCTCCAACGCTGGATGAAATGGACCGCGCTCGGCACGGCTATGCGCGGCGCGAGGACATGTCCCTCGGGCGCATCGATGCCGGTCCCCGGCGTCGAGGTATCCACGATGCATTCGGGCGACGGTCCGTCCGCGCCGAGGCGGCGACGGTCGGCGGCGAGACGCGCACGGAAGGCCCGAAGCGAGGCACGTTCGGTCTCGTCGGTTCGCATGACGAGCAGGAGCGACCGTGGGTCGATCCGCTCGGCGCGGGTGACTGCGGTGTACCAGGCAGTGGAAGGCAGTTCCGGCGCGATGACGGTCACCTGCCGGCCCGATGCCGCCGAGGAGGGGTTCGCCTCCAGGTCGAGGCCTTCCATCCCGAGGGCGATGTCGTCCTCGCCGCAGCGGGTCCAGATGTCTCGGACGAGGTCGGGGGTGAGGGGCCCGACGGTGGAGACGCTGACGAACCCCGCGCCGTCCTCGACGCGCCCGGCGCCGTCCGCCGGGGCTCGCGAGAGGACCTCCTCGACGATGGTCCGCACCGCGGCAAGCCCGCCGTCGTCGAGGGCGGCGTCGAGGGGCATGCGGACCTCGCCGTCCGGCCAATGGTAAGCCCCGGGCGTCACGAGGCGCAGGAGGGCTCCGTCCCGCCCGTCCGGTTCCGTCGGATCGCGCAGCCAGCGCAGACCTGCCCCGGCCGTGGCCGCGTCGTCCGCCGTGAGGAACACGAGGATTCCCGCCGCGGTCAGGCGTATCGCCTCCGCCCGCGCGTTCGGGGAGCCGGCCACCACGTCCGCGCTGTAACCCGGGCTCAAGATGACGGAGGTGAGGATCGTGGAAGGCATCGCGGATTTCGGGAGAAACGTCCGGTCCCGGGGATGAAGGCATACGTTCCCCGAGGGAAGAGGGGATATACGGGAACCCGACCGCTTGCGAGGGGGCGGATCGGAGCGCGAGCGGCCTGGGTCGCCCGACGACGCACGGTCGGCCACGCCGGGACCGACGGTCGTGCCGGGTTCCCCGGGGATGGGCTGCGCGCCTCGACCGTTTCTTCACCGCCGTTCGCCATGATGCCCGGATCGAGCGGGGATGGCCGGCATGGTTGGGGTGAACGACGTCTTTCACGCGGCGAACCTGATACGGGCGAGGCCGGCTCCGCCCGGTGGCGTCAAGGAGCGGGTATCGGTCCGCAACGTCCGCAAGCAGCTCGGGGGCGGCTCGTTCGGCGACATCGCCCGCGCTCTCAGGAAGTGGAGGGAGGACGAGGACTACCGACCGGCCATCGAGCAGGCCGACCTGCCGGAGGCGTTCGAGAGGCGCGTCGTCGGGATCGGGCGGGAGTTGCTGGAGATGGCGCGGGTCGAGGCGACCCGGGCGAGGTTGGCCGACTTCGTCGAGGCCGAGGAGCGGCGGGCGCTGGAACGGGACGTGCTGGACGAGGCTCTAGAGCGGGTCGACCGGCTGGAGGAGCGGATCGAGACGCTCCAGGCCGAGCTGGACCGATGGCGGTCCGGCTCGGCGATGCCCGTCGTACCCGCGATGCCGGAACCGGCCCCGGCCACGAAGGAGGGTCTCATCGACGCCGCGTTCGGGCGGAAGCTGGCCAGCGAGGCGGACGGCTTCTGGGACGCCATGCGCGACGCCGTCGAGGCGGTGGTGCGCCGGAAGGGACCGATGGCGGTCCACCCGCTCTTCAAGGCTTTGCCGGAGGCGCTGAAGCGACAGGGCGAGGTGTTGGGGTTCCCCCTGACGCCGGCCTGGCTGCGCTACCATCTTCTCCGGATCGCCGAGGACGGGAACGGATTGTCCCAGGTCGGCTACCGATTCGGCTTGGCGGAGCCGGAGGATGCGGGCGCCGCGGCGGAGCCGAAGCCGGGCGTGGGTGACGACGTCGCGGCGATGGGCAGCCGGGAGTTCTGGCGCCGGTTCGTGCACGAGGTCCACGACCGTCTGTCGAAGGAGGGGCCGTTGACGGTCGAGGCCATCCTGGACGGAATGGGTTCGGAATGGGTCGAGGCGTCCGCACGGTTTCAGCGGATCACGCCCGGTCGCCTCCGTTACAAGTTGAGGGGCAGGATCGTGGAGGGACGGCCCTTCGAGGCGTTGGAGGACGGTCGCTTCGCCGCCCTCGCCGTCGAGGGCCACTGGGACGGGAGGAGTGCGACGGCCGGGTCGAGCAGAGGCGGCGACCGCTCCGCCTGAAGGGCTGGCGCGGGATGTCCGGTGCGCGACTCGGCGCGGAACGCGTAGCGGGCAGCGGTATGCGTTACGCGTTACCTTCCGAGGACGGTGTTGGTTTCCGTAGGTCCGGGAGGCGTGCGGCGACGCTCCTCCGCGGAGGCAGACGCGCGGCGAAGGCCCGGGACGGGTGCCGCGCCTCGCGGAGGTCGACGACGCCAGGTTCCGTCCAGCCCCGCGCCGCCGGTCCCGGGGCGGTTCGCAGGTCCTGCATCGCAACCGGTCGCCTCGTGCCGGGCTTCCGCGGGCGGTGTCGGCACCGTGACGGGACTCCGCCCGAACGACACCCGACTTCCGCTCCCCGATGGGCGCCAGCATCCCCCTGGAGCGTCCATCACCCTTCCATTATCCTATCCGGGGGGATAGCATAAGCGGATGGACCGCGCGCACGCCTCCCACCCCGACATCGTCAAGCGCCTGAGGCGCGCCCACGGCCACCTAGCCGCCGTCATCGCCATGATCGAGGAGGGCCGGCCGTGCGTGGACCTAGCCCAGCAGCTCCACGCGGTGGAGAGCGCCATCGCCAACGCCAAGCGCGTCCTGATCGAGGACCACATGGAGCACTGCATCGGCGACGGGGTCGGGGATGGGGATGGCGGCAGGACCGCCAGGGAAGCGCTTGCCGAGTTCAAGGCTTTGGCGAAGTACCTGTGAGGGGCGTGCGATGCTGGACGTCCTCTCCAACAGGACCTACCGGCACCTCTTCGCCGCGCAGGTCGTCGCGCTCATCGGCACCGGCCTGCTGACGGTCGCGCTCGGGCTCCTGACCTATCGCCTCGCCGGGGCCGAGGCCGGCGCGGCGCTGGGCATGGCACTGGCCATCAAGATGGTCGCCTACGTTCTGGTGGCCCCGGTGGCGAACGCCTTCGCAGGGCGACTGCCGCGCCGCGCCTTCCTGGTGGCGACCGACCTCGTGCGTGCCGCGGTCGCCCTGATCCTGCCCTTCGTCGACCGGATCTGGCAGGTCTACGTCCTCGTCCTCGTGCTGCAGTCCTGCTCGGCCGCTTTCACCCCGACCTTCCAGGCGACCATTCCCGACATCCTGCCGGAAGAGCGCGACCACACCTGGGCGCTCTCCCTTTCGCGCCTCGCCTACGACTTGGAGAACCTGCTCAGTCCGACGCTCGCGGCAATTCTGCTCACCGTCGCCGACTTCCATTGGCTGTTCGGCGGCACCGTGCTGGGATTCCTGTGCTCCGCGGCGCTCGTCATGTCCGTCGGCCTGCCGAGCCCGAAGCGGACCGAGCGGCGCGGCATCTACGACCGGACCACCCGGGGCCTGCGGATCTACCTCGCCACGCCCCGCCTCCGTGGCCTTCTCGCCCTGAACCTCGCGGTATCCGCCGCCGGCTCGATGGTCATCGTGAACACGGCGGTGATCGTGCAGGCCGTCCTGCAGCGCCCGCAGGGCGACGTCGCCGTCGCGCTCGGTCTGTTCGGCGGCGGTTCGATGGTCGCGGCGCTGCTCCTGCCGCGGGTGCTCGACCGGTTGGCTGACCGGACGGTGATGCTGCCGGCGGCCGGTCTCCTCGGCGTCGTGCTGCTCGCCTTCGCAGCCACGACCTGGGGCGGCGGCATCGGCTGGCCGATGCTGCTCGCCACGTGGCTGGTGCTCGGGGTCGGCTACTCGGCCACCGAGACGCCGACCGGACGCCTGCTCCGCCGCTCGGCCACGCCCGAGGATCGACCCGCCGTGTTCGCGGCACAGTTCGCCCTGTCGCATGTCGCCTGGCTCGTGACTTACCCACTGGCGGGCTGGCTCGGCGTCGCGACCGGCATGCCGGTCGCGCTCACGGTGCTGGGTGTGCTCGCCCTGGCGGCCATGGCGGTGGCGGCGGTGCTGTGGCCCGCCTCGGACCCGGACATCGTGGAGCACGCGCATCCCGACCTCGCGCGCGATCACCCGCACATCGAAGGGGCCGGGATGGACCGGCATGCCCACCCCTTCGTCATCGACGACCTTCACCACCGGTGGCCGGCGCACCGCCCGGGATGACCTGTCACGGGAGCTCAGGTGGGTGTGGGGCGGAAGCTTGGTAGAGCCTTCGTCGACGGTGGGGTCGCCTTGGAGGCAGAACCGTGATCGGGTCAGGACACCTGGCCATGGCGCCGCCGCCTAGGATGGCTGGCAGCGCGAGCGCGTCGAGCGAGGCGGTCGGCATTCGCCTCGGTAGCCGGACCTTAACGGCCAGGCCAGGCATCGAGCAGCGGACTGAATTTTACATTCGAAATGCGCCGGATTGCACAACAAGCTATGTCCGTCTGTCCCTATCCTTGTTTCCGTGAGGGAGTGAAAAGCGAGCATCCCCAAGGCTTTCGGGCGAAATTTCCGAGCCGATACGGTGCGTTCGACCTTACCGTCCCGGCCTGCGCGCCGTATGGCTTCCCACGGAAGTCGGGTCCCCGACGTACGGTCAGCGTGAGCCGGTGAACAGCATGCCCCCGATCATTCCTTTCGAGTTCGACCCCGACTCCTCGAATTACGAGACGGATCATTTGACGTATGACGCCGTGCAGAACGGCCAATACGTTTCATGGCCGCCGGGGCACGTGCGTTTATTCGTGCCTCCGCATGAATATTATCCGACGCCGAGCGAGCTCGAACAGGCCAACCCAACTTATTTTCAGATGTTTGGCGCCAAGGGGTTTATGGCTGGATCGTATGCCGAAATCCTGATAGGCCAAGTACCTACATTCATTTCCCTGAAAATGGGGAACATGGAAGTCAGTTTTGGTCAGGCATCACCTCTGGCAGCATACGTGTTCGAATACGTCCATAGAGCAAAGTATTTTGGCGCATGGGACACGATACATACAGCTCGCATGTTAGGCGTCACAGCAGAAAACGTGGAGGCTGCATTTCTGAACGCCAGCATCCAATACCACGAGCGAACAGGAACCCTGCCTTCGCCTTACGCCATGGACGATGAGTTCCTTTGGGCCGAAGAGCCGGACGCGCCCGAGCCGGTATCCTTATCGCTGGGCCCAATCGTGAAGGATCTCGACCCCTTGCGCTTCTTCCATTTCGGGATCGCGCAGTCGAACAACGCCGCAGCATGTATCTACTTTTATAGAACGCTTGAATATTTTTCTTTCCTGATGAATCAAAACAAGCTTACCAAGCTTCGCCATGACGGCACGATATCGGAGGCGGATTTCGCGAAGCGCGTTCTGGACGTCGTATTCCGTGACGAGAAAGGACCTCTCCTGCAACTCGTCAATATGATTACTGACGCGTCTATCCTGCAGAAAAGCATCGACGACAATCTCATACATACAAAGACCCCAGGGGCCCTGGGGGAAGCGATCTACACGTTTCGAAATTCCATCGTCCACGGCAAGTTCAGTTATGGATATACTCTGCAATCCGGATCGGTTTTTGACGACGACGCACAGTTGCCCAAGTGGCGTTATCTGCTCCAGACACTGGCGAGGAAAGCCATCGCCGCGTTCGGTTCGACGCTCATCTGAGCGGGAAGACCGAAGGGGCCCGGCGGGACCATCGGCTTGCCGGATGCCCCCCGCCGAACCCGTCAGCCGAGACGGAAGCCCAACAGTCCGCCCAGCGCGTCTTCGGTGGGCGGCACAGGCAGTACCGCCTCGACGACGTCGGCGTCGTTCCAAGGAACGGTCCGATTGAACTCGTCGCCGTCCATGGCCACGAGATACCGTCCCTCCACCCGACCGGCGACCTTCGCGCCGAAACGGAGCGCCACTCTCGCCTGCCGGACATCGACGCCATCGAACCGGAGGCTAGAATTCAGCCTTCTATGCGGCCCGACGTCCGTTCTGCTTTCCCCGGCGCGACACGCCGATCCCCTTGCGCGCGTCGCACTTGAGGCCGTGGCTGTGCCACCCCTCCAGGCGGCCCTGCTGCCATCCGTGATGGCACCCATGAGCGGCGGCAGGCCCCACCCACGCGGCGGTCAACATCGCAATTGAAACGGCCAGAATGCGCATCAGCAAATCCTTTTTTGGGCTCGAAAGTGGAGGCTAGAAGCGTCCCGCTAACGTCAAGCTGCATTCCGACGCCATCGCCAACGAGCTGCCGAAGCGCCCGAAGGGCGGTTCGGCCGTGGGTGTGGACAGGATGGTCGTGGTCCCCTTCACGGGGGTAGGCGTACGCATGTACGAGGACTTCTTCGTCAAGCGGACCGAACTGAAGAACGAGGACGGGAGCTACCGGGTCACCGTCGGCGGCGTCCCGGAACACGCGGTACGCCTGAGAGCTTTGGAATCCCTGGAAGAGAAGGCTGCCGCCCTCGTGCCGGAGAAGCGAAATGCTTGAAGCCGAGGTAATAGGCTTCCCGGTCAGGATTGCGGTCGTGCCCGGAGCGCCCTGCGTGCAGGTGCAGCACTCCCTCTTTCCCGCCCGTGACGAGGGCCGCGGCGAGGTCGCGTTCATCGACGTCGGAGCGCTCGACGAGGAGCGGCTGTTCAGGCTCCTGGCACTGAACGCCGTGACCGCGCTCTTCGACATGCGGCCGTGCCCGGTCTTCGAGCGTCCCCGTTTTCGACACCAGTCCGTGGTCTTCCACCTTCGCGACCGCGACATCCGGTACATCGAGTTCGCGATGCTGGTCCGTCGGCCCCTGGCCGACCCGACGCTGGTCTCCATGGGCGTCTCGAACGCCTATGCCAAGATCGAGCCCGCCCTGACGATGGGCCTTTCCATCTGCGTCTACGACGCGGCGGCCCGGGACCTCGGCTGGATGGACCAGATGCGCCGGTTGCTCCGACATTCCAGCACCTACCAAGCCGAGTTGCATCCCCGGGCGCTCGCCGGCGTAACGGGCTGAGGCAACGGACCGACGGGCCGACCGGTGGGTCGGGCCCTTCATGATGTGCCTAGGACGCCGGGAACATCGCCGAGGCGACTGGTGGGTGACCTGCGCGAGGCCCAGGCATTCATGAGTTCGGCCTCCCTGGCACGAACCCAGGGCGGCAGCGGGACGCCGTGCCTCTGCATCAGGAAGGCTCGGCTCGCCCAGGGCGCCCCTGCCTTGGTCATCGCGTTCAGAGTGTCCAAGCCGTCGAGGATCGGTCCGAAGGTCACGTCATCGACCGTGCCGTCGCGCAGCATCCCGGCGAGACGCGCCAGGACCTGACGCTCGAATAGCCGAAGGTCGACGGCGTCCTCGGGGTCGCCGAGGTCGTGAACCTCGGTATCCGGGAGGTAGCGGATGACCGGCGGCCAGGTGCCTGGGTCCGTCCACCAGAGCGGCAGGTTCGGCAGGTCGTCCGGCCCTCCGGCAGCGGGATGTCGATGGAGGACCCCGACCGACAGGTCCACGAGCTCGCCGAAGGCGGTCATGAGCCAGATGTGATGGTCCTGGTCCCAGAAGCCGGCCCAGCGTGGCGGTTTCCGTTCGCCGACCTGGGCGACGCATACGGCGCCCGCCAGGAGCCGCGAGCCGATCCCGAACTCCCTGAGGACGGCGCCGGTAGCCGCCGAGCATTGGAAGCACCGCATCGGGTAGGTGTCGCCGTAGTGCTCGCGGGCTTCGGCATCCACGATCTGGAACGCCAGGCGGCGGAGGAAGGGCGACGTGCGCCTTTCCCGGAGGCTCTTCTCGGTTTGCTTCGTCAGGAAGGAGCGCTTGATCATGGCGACGGGTTTGTCCGGTGGAGCGGAGGAAGGGACGGGTGCGCGGCGGTCGACAAGCTTTAGCTCGGCCGCCGCTCACGTTTCGGGGCGCTCACTTGAGTGCGGCGTTCACCGCCTCGATGAGCCGCTTCCAGCGTGCACGCTCGTCGGCGGTCAGGTCGCCGGCGTCGTGGTCCCGGGTCCACCGGACATACGCCTTGGCGAGCTTGTACTTCGAGAAGCCCTTGGCCTCCTTGGTCAGGATGTCGACCAGGGGGCGCCCGGGCTGCGCCGCGGCCTTCGCCTCGACGTCCCATCCAAGTCCCTTGGCGATGCCGACGAGCGTCTCCCGCAGGAGATCCTCAATCTCCGCCTTGGCGACGGCGGCGTCGGCGTAGTCCTTCGCGCGCAGGATGGCCTTCTGGCCGAGGGCGTGCACAAGCGTGTCCTGCTGGGCCGCCTGGTCGCCCGCCGCGTCGGAGTCGAGTAGGGCGGCGACCTTGAGGCCGTTCGCGTGCAGCAGGGTGGCGAAGTACACCACCTTGCTCGCCGCGCTCGCCGTGACCAGCGCGACCTTGTCGTTGATCCGCGCCTCGCCGGCGTCGCCGAGCAGGGCGGACGTCGCCTCCACGTACCAGTGGTCGGTCAGCCCCTCCAGGACGAGGTTGCGCTGGCTCGCGAACAGGCTCTGCGCGAGGTCGTACCCGAGCGCTTCCTGGAGCGGCAGCAGGGCCGCCGGGTCGCGCGAGGTCACCGTGGTGTGCACCTTGGTGCCGGCCCTGCGGTCGCGCATCTCGACCACCCTCACGAGGTCGAGTTCGCCCGGCCCGACCAGGAACGGCGAGTGCGTCGTGTAGAGGGTCTGGTTGCTCGCCGCGAGCCGCGAGACGGTCTCCCGGAAATCCCTCTGCTTCAGGGCGTGAAGGCTGAGCCCGGGCTCGTCGAGGAGCAGTATGGCGTTCTCGTGCTTGCCCGCCGCCTCGGCGAAGAACACCACGAAGAAAGAGACCAGCCATTGGAAGCCCTCGGAGCGCTGGTCGAGCTCGATCTCGACGCCGAGGTCGTCCTCCACCACCACCTTCAGGTACTGCCCGTCCGCGACGACGCGCAGGCGGTCGGCCTCGGCGCGTTCGGGGTTGGGGTTCCAGACGCGCCGGATCTCCTCGGTGAGCCGCACGCTGGCGGCGTTGAGCTGGTAGCTCCGCCGGTCGAGTTGATCGCGGTAGCTGGCCAGGGCGGCGGCATCGGCGGCGCCCGGCTCGGCCACCCGTCCGAGGTCGGACAGCTCCTTGGCGGTGAAGCCCAGAAGTCGCAGGAGGCAGGAGTTGCCGTAATCGTACTGCTCGTCGTCGAGGACGCCGGTCTGGAGCCGGGACGAGAGGTGCGCGAGGTGGATCACCGGCCGCACCCGGAAGTAGTTGCTGAACAGCACGAAGACCGGAAGGCGGCCGCCGAGGAGGTCGAGCGCCTTCGACTTCCGCTCGTCGTAGGATGCCTGCTCCTGGAGCCGGTCCAGCCGCTGCTCCTCCTTCTCGGCTTCCTCGTCGATGCGGGCGTAGGCCCCGTCGAGCCACTTGCGCAGCGCCGCGACGGTTCCCGTGGCCATCCTGGTGTCGTCGGACCACTCGGAGGCGATACCGGCGAGCTCGTCGGCCGCCGACCGTGCGGGCTGCCCTCCCTCGGCGACCTGCGCCCGGGAGTCGATGTGGGCGGCGAGCCTGACGAGGTCCTTCTTCATGGCGCCGTACGTCGGGACGGCGGGGACGCCCTGGAGGTGATGCGTCCCGCGGTTGTCGAGGAATCTCGTCAAGCTGTACCGGCACTCCCGGAACTCCGGGGACACCGCGGCGCGGTCACTCTCGTCGAGCGCGAAGACGCCCGTCACGACCGGTACCGCGGCCGGGGTCACCTTGCCGGTCGTGACGTCGTTGTAGAGCGCGCGGGGATAGTCGCGCAGCGCGTCGAACTTCTTGACCTCCGACGGCGGGTTGAGTTGCTGCAGCGCCTGCAGGATGGCCGTCTTCCCGGCCTCGTTCGGACCGACCATGATGGTCTTGTCGCCCTCGACCTCGAACTCGCCTGTGTCACGGATGCTGCGATAGTTCCGGACGTGTGCCTTGATCAGCCGCATGGGTGCCTGCGTACGCTACGGGAAGGGAGCTCCCCGGGCCGCCGTAGGCAGGCCCGGGGAAGGTCGGGGTTCTCTCAGCGGTCCCGCTTCAGGAGCTGGCTCAGGGACCCGGCCCCCTCGCGTTCCAGCAGCGTGCTGAGGTGCATGTCGGAGCGGTGGCCGGCGGCGAAGCCGTCGCCATACTGCTCGCGCAGCGTGCCCACGCGCGTGGTGCCGTTCTTCTGGCGGATCTGGCCGTTCTGATCGCGGTGCCGGCCATCGAGCCCGGGCTGTTTCATCTGTCGTACTCCGTCGTCTTCCAGGAGGGCGCAGGTGGGCGACCGCCTGGCCGGGCGCCTCCTCAAGGTTGCGTCCCGCTGCCGGGCTGGCATCCTGGGGCCCTATGCCGGCCAGGGCATGGGATTCGGACTCGGGCCGGACGAAAACTTTTCCGAATTCGTCGAAATGCCCGGCATAGGGCATTGGGAGCGGGGGAATGGGGGGGCAGGACGCGTCCGCGTCGGTCGATGCCGACGGGGACGATCATCTCGACGCCGCAGAGATGCGCGCCGCGCTCGCGTCGCTGACGAGCGCCGATTGGCTCAGGCTCGCGAAGGTCGATGCGCGCTACCGCGGCGGCACCGACTTCCGCGACGGCGACCTAGTGCAGGAAGCCCTCTGCCGGGCGATTGCCGGCAAGCGGAAATGCCCCAGAGGGGTTTCCGTGGTGAAGTTCCTTGCCGACGCCATCTGGAGCATCGCGGGCCACCGGCGGTCGCGGATGCTGGCGGAGGTATCCTTCGAGGCCTCCCCGCCGACGGCGACGGGGGAGCAGACCAAGGGACTGGCGCCGGCTGACCTCCTGTTCGCCCCCGGGGAGGACCCCGAGGCGCTCCTGCTCAAGGCCGAGGGCGATGGTGCCGTCGGCGACCTGATCGGCCTCTTCCCGGGCGACGGGGAAGTCGAGCTCGTCGTCACGGCGCTCTCCCTCGGGCTGAAGGGTGCCGACCTGTACGAGGAAACGGGGCTTGCCCCGAACAGGATTCACTACGTGATCAGGAAGATCAGGAAAGAGTCGGACAAGCGCTTCCCGGGAAGGTGGACGCGATGACCGCAGGCAAATCGACCCCGCGAACGCCCCTCGACCACATCGAGGAGGCCTTCCTGGACAACATCCTCGAAACCTCGGAGGCGGATCTCCGCGAGGAATTCGTCGAGGAGGGCCGCTCGCCCGACGAGGTGGTCGCCCTCATGAAGGCGCGCCTGGCCGCGGCGCACGAGGAATGCGCGCAGGCACGGATGGCACAGGCGCGCGAAGGTCTGGCGGCGTTCCGGCGGGAGGAGAAAGTCGTCCCGCTCGACCTCGCGCGCCAGAGGGAGCGCCTCGCCGCGATGAGGTCGCGGGCGCCGGCCGCCTCCGGGATGATGATGGCGGCCCGCAAGGGGGAGGGGTTGTCCGAGCGCGACGAGGAAGGCCTGCTCGAAGACCTCGCGGACCTGGAAAGGCTCTCGCAGCTTCGGGACGGGGACGGCGAGGCGTGAGCGCTCCCAACCAAGCGGAACGCCTGCTCAACGACCTCGGCATCCGGGCACCCGGCGAGATCGACCTCGAAGCCATCGCGTTCTCGCAGGGCGCCTTGGTGAAGTTCCGGCCCATGGACCGATGCGAGGCGACCATCGTCGGCAATGCCCGGCACGCCATCATCGCGGTGAACAGCGAGAGCATCCATACGCGTAGGCGGTTCTCGCTGGCCCACGAGATCGGGCACTGGCACCTTCACCGGAACAGGCTGCTCCTCTGCACGGACAAGCAGATCGGGCGCTTCACCGGCAGCGCGCTCGACCCCGAGCGGCAGGCCGACGACTTCGCGTCCGACCTGATCCTGCCGGGATACCTCTTCGACCCGCTGGTGCGGCGGATGCGCAGCCTCACCATCCAGACGCTCGACGAGTTGGCCGGGACGTTCGACGCCAGCCGGACGGCCACGCTTTTAAAGGCGGTACGGGCGAACCGCTTCCCGGTCGCGATGGTGCGCGACGGCCTGGACGGACGACGCTGGTTCTGGAAGTCGGGAGCGGTGTCTCCCCGGTGGCGGGTGCGCGACGACCTCGATCCTGACAGCTTCGCGTTCGGCATGCTTTACAAGGGCGATGCCGAGTCCACGCACCCTCGGATGGTAGGGGCCGACGCATGGTTCGAGTTCCCAGGTTGCCAGGACCACGACGTGCGGGAGCAATCGTTCCGACCGTCCTCAGGCGAGGTGATCACCGTGGTGACCGTACCCGAGCGAGGACGTGCCTGATCCGTACCGCACGGCGTCAATCCATGCGGCTATGGACGTGGAACTTGCCCTCGCCCGCCAGTTCCTGCCCGAGTACATCGCATGCCGCCTCAAACTTGGGCTTTCCCTCCCGGGCATCGGCCATCTCGGTTGCCGGTCAGGGACGGTTCTAAGGCTTGGGTCCACCAGATGGGTCATCCCCATCCGTAGGCGTGTCCTGTCGCGGTCGTGCGGGCCTTCCGCGCCTCATGAGGATGTTCCGGGTCGGCCCGGGCCTGATGCCCGTCCGGAGCCAATCCGCCATCTCTTCGGGTTGGACGATCCAAAGGTCCGGGCCCGCCGTTCTTCTTACATGCACTCGACCACGCCGTACGACGCCGTCGGAGTAGTGGACGAAATCCTTGAAGTTGCTCGTGACCAAGGCATCGGCCTGTCCGGCGAGCGCAGTGTCAAGGACCCGACCGTCCTCGGGGTCATACGGTTTGTGGCTGAACGCCGGATCGTAGGGGTTGCAGCCGGGCGCAACCGCCTCACGCGTCGGCTGCACGCCTCCGCCTAGAACCATCCGGGGGTATTCCGCTGCGGGTCCGAGAAGCGCGAAGTTCGCGATGGTCTCGATGTTGTCCGCCGCGACATCGCCCGCGATCCCCTTGCGGAGATAGACGGAATGCAGTCGTGACAGCATCGTGTGCGAGATGACGAGTTGGATCGGTCCGACGCCTGCCTCACCATTCAGTACCGCTCGGACGATACGTTGGGGGGCAGTGCCTTGACGCCCGGCTTTGTCGGCGAAGAACTGCTTGATCCAGATGTTCAGATCGACACAAAGGCGGAATGCGGTCACGGCGTGGTCGCGCCCAACCACTCTTGCGTAGCGGCCTCGATTGCCTCGTCGCTGTTGTCCGCCGGCAAGGAGGGGCCGACTTGTTCCGCCATGGCACGTTGGGTGATCGCGAACTTGGCCTTGAGAAGCAGGCGCACGAATTCACCCTCGAACCAACGGCGCTCCTCCGGGGTGCCGCTCTGCTCAAGGCTTCGCAGGGCCGAACGGGCCATTTCCGGTAATCCGACGTAGAAGCTTGTCGCCTGGCCCACCAAGCTGGCCGGGGTCCTGGCTTCGGCCGCCGCTACGGCACCGAGCCTGGCGGCGACGGACTCGTCCACGTAGCCCGAGACAGACTTACCCGCCATCGCCGCCCTCCTATAGAAACCCCAGAAACTATAGCGTTGTTTGCGTCCTGATCAAGACGTGGGTCCGCTCGGTCTCGGGGATACCCGTTCGCGAGCGGTTCGCAGGATAGCCGGCGCCCCTTCACAATAGCCGCCGGGCCACTTCGCATCGCGTGACGTCGTGCGGTATTCGGCCCGGACGCGTGTCCAGCGAAGCTACTACGGGAAAGCCCAGGGCTTATGAGTGCGTCATGGCGGTCCACGCCTGCGGCTTCATGCGGTGCCGGCCTCACGGTCCCGTCCCCGGGTGGGTTGGTCGCGGATCGCGTAGCGCTCTCCGCCGCGGTCCCACCGGAAGTCATGGTTGCCCGGGACGTAGACGACCGGGACGCCAGGAAGGCGCTCGCCGAGCCAGTCCAGGGCGCGCGTCAGCGGCATGTGGACGTCTCCGTTGACAACCGCCACGTCGAAGCCGCTGGACGGCGCGTGCGCGGCCGGGTCCCAGGCGTTCCCGGGCCAATCCTGGTGCAGGTCGCCGAAGACCCGGAGCCGGCGCGCATTCACGACCCGCCTCCCTCTGCATCGGCGTTCTCGGCGAGGCGGACGCGGATCTCGTCGATGGCGACGGGCCGGAAGCCGAAGCAATTGCCCTCGACGTCAATGCTGGCGGCGGTGCCGGGCAGCGTGCCGTGCGAGTGCCCGTAGAGGTGCATGCGGACCCTTTCGCCGGCCCGGCGGACGTCCGTTGCAAAAAAGCCCATGAATGACGGCTCCGGACATGCTAAGGACGCCTCATCATGTCGGCCACCCGCTCCCTTTGGCGCTCGCTGCTCACGGTCTTCCAGATCGTGACGCTCGTCGCGTTCTCGGTGGTGGATGCGGGGCACGCGCATGTGGCGACGCAGCATGTCGGACACGACGCTGCAGGCTCGGTCGTCCATTATCAGCACCCGGGATCAGCTCAGGCCGACGACGTCGCCGGCCATGCCGACCCAGGCGCCGACGAGGCGGTGGCCGGCCCTTGCGGCCAGTGCTGCTGCCCTGCGTCGTTCGCCCGCTGGGACTGCCTGACCGTCGCGGTCGCCTGGAATCCCGAGCGAACCCTGGCCGGCATCCGCAAAGTCACGTTCGACAGCGTCGTACCCGAGACGCTTCCCGAGCCCCCTCGAACCTTCGCCTGAGGTCCGCGCTCCCACGCGCACCCTGAGCGGCTGCCCATGAAGGACAGCCGCCAGCCTCTTTGACGCGAAGGTTCGATCACTCCATGCGTGTTCTTTCCGCCTCCGCCCTGCGGATGGCCCTCCTTACGCTCGGCCTCTGGGCTGGCGCGTCGACGCTCGCCGCCGCCCATGAGGGGCACGACCACGGCAACGAAACACAGGCCCCCACGGCGGCGACGGCGCCGCGCAGCTCGTCGAGCACTGACACGTTCGAGCTGGTCGCCATCGCCCGCAACGGTCGCTTGGCCGTGTTCCTCGACCGTGCCGGCACCAACGAGCCCGTGACGGACGCCGTCGTCCAGGCCGAGACACCGGATGGATCAGCAACCGCCTCGCCCGTGCCGGACGGCAGCTACGTGGTCGATGCCCACTGGAGCCTGCATCCCGGCGACCACGAGGTGCTCTTCACCGTGACGGCCTCGGGCGCGACCGACATATTTCCTGTCACGCTGACCGTGCCGGAGCCACCGGCGGCACCGCCTGCGGCGGGTGTCTCCACCTGGGCGACAGGTCTCGCCGCGGCCCACGACTTCCAGCGCCACCTCAAAGAGGCCGACCCGCTGCCGCTCGCGATAGGCGGTACCGGTTTCCTCCTGGGCATCGTGGTCACGCTCCTGATGAAGGGGCGCCGCTACCTGCCGGCCACCGCCCTGGTCGTGCTCGTCGTCGCCCTCGCGTTCGCGCCGAGCGCCTTCGCGGGCGAGGGGCACGGCCATGGCGACGGTGGCGGCCCCGGATCGGGGGCCGCCCTCATGGCCGCACCGACGCCCGGGGGGCAGGACTTGGCGCGACGTCAGGCGGACGGGGCGATCTTCGTGCCCAAGCCCACCCAGAGAGTGCTGGCCGTGCGCACAGTGGTGACCTCGTCGGACACCCTGCGCCGCACCGTCGAGCTGCCGGGGCGCATCGTGCCCGATCCGAGTGCCAGCGGGGTCGTGCAGTCCTCGGTCGGCGGCCGGCTCTCGCCGCCGGAGTCCGGGATCTTCCCGCGGCTCGGCACGCGGGTCCGCAAGGGCGAGGTGCTGGCCTACGTCACCCCGCCGGTGCAGGCCGTCGACGCCTCCGACATGCGGCAGCGCCAGGGCGAGCTCGACCAACAGATCGCGGTCGTCGAGCGGCGGGTCGAGCGTTACCGCAAGCTCGCGCCGGGCGGCGCGGTCTCGCAGGTGCAGTTGGAAGACGCCCAGGCCGAGCTGAAGGGGCTGGCCGACCGCCGCGCCGCCCTCGACACCATCCGCCAGCAGCCGGAAGCCCTCAAGGCGCCGGTCGACGGCGTGATCGCGGAGGCGACCGCCGTGGCCGGGCAGATGGCAAGCCCCGGCGTGCAGGTGTTCCATATCGTCGACCCGGGACGTCTCTGGGTCGAGGCGCTGAGTTTCGACGCTCTCGCCGGTGGCCAGGACGCCACCGCTCGCCTCGCCGATGGTCGCATGCTGCGCCTCGCCTACATGGGGGCCGGGCTCGCCGACCGGAGCCAAGCCGTTCCCATGCACTTCGCGGTCGAGGGCGCCCCGCCTGAGCTTCGCACCGGGCAGTTCGTCACCGTGCTGGCCGCGACCGACGCGCAGCAGAAGGGGCTGGCGCTGCCGCGCATGAGCGTGGTGCGCGGCGGCAACGGCCAGAACATCGTCTACGAGCACACCGCGCCGGAGCGCTTCGAGCCGCGCGAGGTGAGGGTCGAGCCGCTCGACGCGGGGCAGGTCCTGGTGGTGTCCGGGGTCGTTCCGGGCAAGCGGATCGTGACCCAGGGCGCCGAACTCCTCAACCAGGTCCGCTGAGGAGACGCGCCGATGTTCACGCTCCTCGTCACGCAGTCCCTGCGCAACCGCCTCCTCGTCCTGGCGCTCGCCGCCGTGCTCGTCATCTACGGCGCCTTCACCGCGACCCGGCTCCCCGTGGACGTCTTCCCGGACCTCAACCGCCCGACCGTCACCATCATGACGGAAGCGGAAGGCCTCGCGCCCCAGGAGGTCGAACAACTCGTCACATTCCCGGTCGAGACGCAGATGAACGGCCTGCCCGGCGTCACCCGCGTCCGCTCGGTCTCGGGCGTCGGCCTCTCGGTGATCTACGTCGAGTTCGACTGGGGCACCGACATCTACCGCAACCGCCAGCAGGTCTCCGAGCGGCTCGCCATGGTGCGCCCGCAACTGCCGCCGACGGTCAACCCGATGATGGGCCCGGTCTCGTCGATCATGGGCCAGATCGTCATGGTCGCCCTCAACGGCGGCTCGGTTTCGCCGATGCAGTTGCGGGAACTCGCCGACTTCACCATCCGGCCGCGCCTGCTCTCCATCCCGGGCGTCGCCCAGGTGATCCCGATGGGCGGCGAGGTGCGCCAGTTCCGCGTCGCACCCCAGCCCACGGCGCTCAGGGCGCTCGGCGTCACCCATACCCAGTTGGAGACGGCGCTCGCGCAGTTCGGCACCAACACCGGTGGCGGCTTCACCGACCAGTACGCCCGCGAGTACCTGATCCGGAACCTCGGCCGGACCATGAACCTCGACGACTTGCGCAACATGGTCGTCGCGACCGTGGGCGGCCGGCCGATCTACCTGCGGCAAGTCGCCGAGGTTTCCTTCGCAGCGCGGGTGAAGCGTGGCGATGCGGGCTACATGGGCGCACCCGCGGTCGTCGTCTCGGTCGAGAAGCAGCCCGGCGTCGACACGGTCCGACTCACCCGCGAGGTCGAGGCGGCGCTGGCGGAAATCACGGCCAGCCTGAACTCATGCGGGTCCGGCACGGGTATGGGTACCTCGGGCAGACAAGCCCCGTCCATGAGCGAAACCACCGGCGAGGCTTGCGCCTTCCAGGGCGTTCGCGCCGATCAGCTCATCTTCCGGCAGGCGAACTTCATCGAGACCTCGATCCGCAACGTCGAGACCGTGCTGTTGGAGGCGGTCGCCGTCGTCGCCGTGGTGCTGTTCGCCTTCCTGTTGAACGTGCGCACCACCGCGATCTCACTCACCGCGATTCCGGTCTCGATCCTGGCGACCGCGGTCGTGTTCCACCTCGCCGGCCTGTCCATCAACACGATGACGCTCGGCGGCCTCGCCATCGCCATCGGCGAACTCGTGGACGACGCCGTGGTGGACGTGGAGAACATCTTCCGGCGCCTCGGGGAGAACCGGAAGGCGGGCAACCCGCGCTCGGTGTTCGAGGTCGTGGTCTCGGCCTCGAACGAGGTGCGCTCCGGCATCGTCTACGCCACGATGGTGATCGTGTTGGTGTTCGTGCCGCTCTTCGCCCTGTCGGGTATCGAAGGCCGGCTCTTCGCGCCGCTGGGCCAGGCCTACATCGTCTCCATCCTGGCGAGCCTCCTGGTCTCGATCACGTTGACGCCGGTGCTGGCCTACTACCTGTTGCCGGGCCTCAAGCGCCTGGAGGAGCACGACAGCCGTTTCCTCAAATGGCTCAAGCGCGGCAACGCCGTCCTGCTGCGCGGCCTGCTCGGGCATGGCCGGCCGGTCATGGTGGTCGCCGGCCTGGCGGTGGCGGCGGCCGGGCTCGCGGCGACCTTCCTGCCGCGGACCTTCCTGCCGCCGTTCAACGAGGGCTCGTTCACGGTCAACATGACCTTCAACCCTGGCATCTCCCTCGTCGAGAGCAACCGGATCGGGCTTGTCGCCGAGCGCCTGCTCCTGGAGATGGCCGACGTGAAGTCCATCGGTCGCCGAACCGGCCGGGCCGAACTCGACGAGCATGCCGAAGGCGTCCACTCCTCCGATCTTGAGATCGACCTTAAGCCGGGGGCGCGACCCAAGCCCGAGCTCGTCGCAGACATTCGCGGGCGACTCGCGGTGCTGCCCGTCAGCGTCAACGTCGGCCAGCCGATCTCACACCGGCTCGACCATATGCTCTCGGGCGTGCGCGCCGAGATCGCGCTCAAGATCTTCGGCGAGGATCTCGACACCCTGCGCGGGCTGGCCGAGGACATGAGGGCGCGGCTCGCCGACATCCCCGGCATCGCCGACCTGCAGGTCGAGAAGCAGGTGCTGATCCCGCAGCTGGAGATCCGCGTCGACTACAACCGCGCGGCCCTCTACGGCGTCCAGCCCGCAGCGCTGGTCGAGCAGCTGAGCCGCCTCTCGAACGGTCAGGTGGTCTCGCGGGTGGTGGACGGGTATCGCCGCTTCGACGTGGTGATGCGCCTCTCCGACACGATGCGTACCACCCAGCGCCTCGGGGACCTCCTCATCGAGACTCCTTCGGGCTGGGTGCCGGCGCGCCAGATCGCCGACATCCGCGAGACCGACGGGCCGAACCAGATCCTGCGCGAGAACGCCCGCCGCCGCATCGTCGTGCAGGCCAACACCCAGCCCGGTTCCGACATGGGCAAGATCGTCCAGGCCATCCAGGAGAAGGTCGCCGCGGCGAGCCTGCCCAACGGGTACACCACGAGCCTGGAGGGCTCGTTCCAGGCCCAGGCCGAAGCGAGCCGGACCATCGGCCTTCTCTCGCTCCTCTCCCTCGCCCTGGTCTTCGCGCTGCTCTACAGCCGCTACCGTTCGGTGGTGTTCACGCTGATCATCCTCGGGAGCATCCCGCTGGCGCTGATCGGCTCGGTCGCCGCCCTATGGCTCGCCGGGCAACCTCTTTCGGTGGCCTCGATGATCGGCTTCATCACGCTGACGGGCATCGCCACCCGCAACGGCATCCTCAAGATCAGCCACTACCTGAACCTTGCCATCCTTGAGGGCATGCCGTTCGGGCGCGACCTCGTCATCCGCGGCAGCCTGGAGCGGCTGGCGCCGGTCCTGATGACTGCGCTCTCGGCAGGCGTCGCCCTGGTGCCGCTGCTCATCGGCGCCGACGCGCCGGGCAAGGAGATCCTGCATCCCGTGGCGGTGACGATCTTCGGCGGCCTGATCAGCGCGACACTCCTCGACACCGTGCTGACCCCGGTGCTGTTCCTCACCTTCGGCCGCAAGCCCCTGGAGCGGCTGCGCGACGATGCCCGTCACCGCCCCGAGGCTTCCCCCGAGACACCGAGAAGTTCGCCCGTCGAGGCGTTCTGAGACCTTCCCGACCGACCCAGAAAGGACACGTCATGCGCCTCCGTTTCCGATCCACGATCCTCGCCGTCACCCTCGCGCTCGCGTCGCCCTGCCTCGCCGCCGGCCCGAACGGCGGCCAGACGACGGTCGCCGATGGACATCCCATCGAGTTCGTCGCGACGGACACCGGCATCACGTTCTTCGTGACCGGCGAGGACGGCAAGCCGGTCGAGACGGCCGGCCTCTCCGCCAAGGCCTTCGTCCAGGTCGGGGGCAAGACGGAGACGCTCACCCTGAAGCCGGCGGCCCCGAACAAGCTCGCGGCCGACCTCAAGGCCCCGCTGACGGCGGGAGCGAAGGTCGTGCTGTCCGCAAAGGTGCACGGGCACAACGTCCAGGCGCGGTTCGAGAAGCAGTAGAACGGAGGGCGGGCGGCCACGCGGGTCATTCTCGCGCATAGGCCGCCCGATCCCGGCGGCGGCCCGTCAGGCGAAGTGGCCCAGGATCACCAGCAAGCCCAGGAGCAGGAAGCAAAGCGCCAGCACCTTGACGAGGTCGCGGGCCGCCCGCCTCCTGACGTGCGGGCGGGCGCGCCGCCTGCCGCGCGGCCTCGACTCCCATTTCTCGATTTCCCGGGCGAGCTTCTTGCCGACCATGGCCAAGCCGCCTCAAACGGGAAGGTGTGCGGCTTCCGTGGCGAGCGCCTCGTCCTCGACCTGGACGGTGACGTGCTCGATGCCGTGCCGCTCCTTCATCAGGGCGCGGACCGCGCGGATCACCCCCGGGCCTGCCGCGACGTCGTCGACCACCACGTGCCCGCTCATCGCGTCGAAGCCGGAGGTCAGCGTCCAGGCATGCAGGTCGTAGGCGCGGCGCACCCCCGGCATCGCTTCGATCTCGGTCTTCAGGGCGGCGAGGTCCACGCCGGGAGGCGTGCCCTCCAGCAGGATGTGCAGGGCCTCGCTCAGCAGCCGCCAGGTACGGGGTACGATGAAGAGGCCTATGCCGGCGCCGATGAGCGGATCGACCCAGGTCCAGCCCGTGCCCATCACCACGAGGGCCGCGAGGATGACGCCGACCGAGCCCAGCATGTCCGAGAAGACTTCGAAATAGGCTCCCTTGACGTTCAGGCTCTCGGAAGAGCCGCCCGACAGCAGCTTCATGCTGGCGAGGTTCACGCCCAGTCCGACCAGCGCCACCAGCATCATCGGCCAGCCGAGGATCTCGGTCGGCTCCACGAAGCGCCGGTAGGCCTCGTAGAGGATGTAGGCGGTGACCCCGAGCAGCACGACGGCGTTGGCGAGCGCCGCGAGGATCTCGAAGCGCATGTACCCGAAGCTCTTGCCCGCCGTCGGCGCCTTGGCCGCGTAGTGAATGGCGAGCAACGCCAGGGCGAGGCCGCCCGCATCGGTCACCATGTGCGCGGCATCCGCCAGGAGCGCGAGGCTGCCGGTGAGCAGTCCGCCGACGACCTCGGCGAGCATGTAGGTCAATGTCAGCCCGAGCGCCCAGGCGAGACGTCCCTTGTTGCGGGCCGCCGCCGAGCCCGAGGGAATGCCGCCGCCATGCGAATGTCCATGGCCGCCACCGTGCGCGTGTCCGTGTCCCATATGCCGATCCCAGGTTTGCGATGATGTTTCCGACCGAAGGTCTCAGGGCAGGTTGGTGCCGATCAGTTCGGCCACGTGCGCGCCCGCCGGATGCCCGGCTTCGACGCGATGGGTCCTGGAACAGGCCGGGTAATCGGGACCGAACGTCGTCATGACCAGTTCGCGCCTTCCGTCCGCCGTCTCGCGACTTGCCAACAGCGCCTGCCCGTCGCGCCAGAGTTCCGCATCCGCCGTGGGTCCGGGCTCGGGTTCGCCGTAGCGGCGAACCCCCTCGTCGTGGATGGCCCGCCGCGCCCTCGCGAGGTCGTCACCCGAAAGTGGCACGCCGACCCACACCACCTGTTGCAAACCCTCGGTCCGACAGATCACCAGGATGACCTCGGCCGTCCCGGCTCCCGTGGCCGGCCGCCAGCCCCGCGGGTAGTACAGGGCCGTCAGGTTCGCCTCGCGGTCGACCTTCAGCGGACGGGGCACTTCGGAGAGCGGTCCCCACGCGAGGCCGAACGGTGCTTCGCCCGCATCGGCGGCAATGGCGGGCGCGACCGTGAAGGCCGCCGCGTGAAGGACGCGCAGGTGCCACTTCATCACTCGGTTCCCCATCGGACCCGGTTTCTAGGACGCGGGTCCACGCAGTCGGTGGTAGAGGGCGCGAACGGCTTCCGAATAATCCGTGGCCGGATTGGCCGCGCAGTACGCACGCAGGAAGTCCGCCTGTGCGGCCAGGGGCATGGACGGCGGCGCGAGGTCCAAGCCTTCGTCGACCCCGTCCGGCGCCCGGATCAGGGCACCGCTCATGAACCCCTGCGCCCACGCGAAGTAGTCGCGCTCCGCGGCCGGATGCGCCGCGGCATCCGCGCCGAACCGGGCGCAGGAGACGGCCCCGATGCCGACGATCTTGGCCGGCCCGGCCTGAGCGGCCAGGATCAAGCCGGACCAGACGAGCACGTTCGACAGGACCCTTCCCATCAACGCTACTCCGCCGCCTTGAGCTGCCGGGAGGCCGCTGGCACCGGGTCGGCCGCCTCCGCGGTCTCGACCCTGCCGAAGCGCGCGTACAGGGCCGGAAGCACGACCAACGTGAGCAGGGTCGCACTGATCAGGCCGCCGATGACCACGGTCGCGAGCGGCCGCTGGATCTCGGCGCCGGTCTCCGTGGCGATGGCCATCGGCACGAAGCCGAGCGAGGCCACGAGCGCCGTCATCGCAACCGGCCGCAGCCGGGTCATGGCGCCTTCGAGGATGGCCTCGCGCTTGGGCCGCCCTTCGGCGACGAGTTGCTTGATGAAGGTGAGCATGACGAGCCCGTTCAGCACCGCCACGCCCGAGAGCGCGATGAACCCGACCGCCGCCGGCACCGAGATGGGCATGCCCCGCAGCCACAGCGCCGCGATGCCGCCGGTCAGGGCCAGGGGCACCGCGCTGAACACGAGCAGGGCGTCCCGGGGCGAGCCCAGCGCCGAGTAGAGCAACAGGAAGATCAGGAAGAAGCAGACCGGCACCACCACCAGCAAGCGCTGCTTGGCCGAGGCGAGGTTCTCGAACTGGCCACCCCAGGTGACGTAGTAGCCGGAGGGAAGCTGGACCTGGGTGGCGACCTTTCCTTGCGCCTCCGCCACCAGCGAGCCGATGTCGCGGCCGCGCACGTTGGCGGTGACCACGACCCGGCGCTTGCCGTTCTCGCGGCTGATCTGGTTCGGACCCTCGGTCACCGAGAACGAAGCCACCTGCTTGAGCAGCACCGAACTCGCGCGACCGCCGGGGCCGGGCGGCAGGGGCACCGGGATGTTCTCCAGGGCCTCGCGGTCCTCGCGCACCTTGTCGTTCAGGCGCACGACGATGGGGAAGCGCCGGTCGCCCTCGAACACCACGCCCGCATCCTTGCCGCCGATGGCCGCACCCACGACGTCCTGGATGGCGCCGATGCTGAGCCCGTAGCGGGCGGCCTCGGCCTTGTTGATCTTGATCTCCAGGAACGGCAGGCCGGCGGTCTGCTCGACCTTGACGTCCTCCGCCCCGGTGATGCCGCGCAGCACCTGGGCGACCTGGTTCGCCGCCTTGAGCATCGGCTCGAACTCCTCGCCGAATACCTTCACGGCGAGGTCGCCGCGGGTGCCGGCCAGGAGCTCGTTGAAGCGCAGCTGGATCGGCTGGGAGAACTCGTAGACGTTGCCGGCAAGCTCGCCGACCGCCTTCTCGATCTGCTCCTGCAGGTCCGCCTTGGACAGGCTTGGGTCGGGCCATTCCTCCTGAGGCTTCAGGATGACGAAGGTGTCCGACGAGTTCGGCGGCATCGGGTCCGAGGCGACCTCCGCCGTGCCGGTCTTCGAGAAGACGTAAGCCACCTGAGGGAACTTCGACACGGCCTGCTCGACCTTCAACTGCATCGCCTGCGACTGGGTCAGCGAGGTCGAGGGGATGCGGGTCGCGTTCAGCGCGATGCTCTTCTCGTCGAGTTGCGGGATGAACTCGGTGCCCAGGCGCGTGGACAGGATTCCCGCACCGACGAGAAGCAGGAGCGCCCCGGCGACGAAGGCGACGGGCGCGCGGACAGCAGAGGCCAGCACCGGCCGGTAGGCGGCCTTGAGCGCCCGGATGATGAGGTTGTCCTCCTCGGTGACCTTGCCGGTGATCACGATGGAGATCAGGGCCGGCACGAACGTCAGCGACAGGACGAAGGCGGCCACGAGCGCGATGATGACGGTCAGGGCCATCGGCTCGAACATCTTGCCCTCGACCCCGGTGAAGGTCAGGAGCGGCACGTAGACGAGGATGATGATGGCCTGTCCGTAGAGCGACGGCTTGATCATCTCCTCCGCCGAGGCCCGCACCGTCTGCAGGCGCTCCTCGGTGGCGAGGGCCCGCCCGAGCTCGTGCTGCTTCTCGGCGAGGTGCCGCAGGGCGTTCTCGGTGATGATGACCGCCCCGTCGACGATGAGGCCGAAGTCGAGGGCGCCCAGGCTCATCAGGTTGGCCGAGATCTTGGCCTCGACCATTCCGGTCATGGTCATCAGCATGGCGACCGGGATGACGAGCGCCGTGATGATGGCCGCGCGGATGTTGCCGAGCAGCAGGAACAGGATGACGATGACGAGGGCGGCGCCCTCGGACAGGTTCTTGGCCACGGTCTTGATGGTGGCTTCGACGAGGCGGGTACGGTCGAGGACGGTCTGCACCTCGACCCCCGGCGGCAGCGACTTGCGGATCTGCTCCATGCGCGCGTCGACCGCGGCGGCGACTTTACGGCTGTTGTCCCCGATCAACATCAGGGCCGTGCCGATCACGACCTCCTGGCCGTTCTCGCTGCCGGAGCCGGTGCGCAGGTCCTTGCCGATGCGGACCTCGGCGATGTCCCGGATGCGCACCGGGACGCCGGCACGCGTGGCGACGACCACGTCGCCGATCTCGTCCATGCTCTCCAGGCGCCCGGCTGCGCGAACGACGTAGCCCTCGCCGTTGTCCTCCAGGTAGCGCGCGCCCTGGTTGGCGTTGTTCGTCTCCAGGGCGCGGGCGACGTCGCCGAAGGACAGGTCGCGGGCGGCGAGCTTCGTCGGGTCCGGCTGGACGTGGTACTGCTTCTCGAAGCCGCCGATGCCGTCGATGCCGGCGACCCCCGGGACCGTCTTGATCTGGGGGCGGATGATCCAGTCCTGGACCGTGCGCAGGTAGGCGGTCTGTTCCAGTTCCGTCCTGAGGCCCTGGCCTTCCGGCGTCAGGTAGCTGCCGTCCGGCTGCCAACCGGGCTTGCCCGCGGCCGAGACCTTGCGCTCGCCTGGCTTCGCGTAGTGGATCGACCACATGTAGATCTCGCCCAGGCCCGTCGAGATCGGGCCCATGGCGGGCTCTGCGCCGGGCGGGAGGTCCTGCTTCACCTGCGAGAGGCGTTCGGCGACCTGCTGGCGCGCGAAGTAGATGTCGAGCTTCTCCGCGAAGACGGCGGTGACCTGCGAGAAGCCGTTGCGCGAGAGCGAGCGGGTGTACTCAAGCCCCTTGATGCCGGCGAGCGCGGTCTCGACCGGGTAGGTGACCTGCTTCTCGATGTCGACGGGCGAGAGCGAGGGCGCGGTCGTGTTGATCTGGACCTGGTTGTTGGTGATGTCCGGGACGGCGTCGATGGGTAGCTTGGTCACCGCATAGCCGCCGAACCCCGCCGCCAGCAGCGACAGCAGCAGCACGAGCCAGCGCTGGTGGACCGAGAAGTCGAGGATCTTCGAAATCATGTCCCGCGCCCTCAATGCGCGTGGTCGGCTTCGCTCTTTCCGAGCTCGGCCTTGAGGAGGAAGGTGTTGCCGACGGCGATGGCCTCGCCGGGCTTGAGACCCGAGGCGACCTCGTAGGCGTCGTCGTCGGAGCGCCCAAGTTCGACCTCACGCTTCTCGAAACCCTCGTCCGTACGGACGAAGACGACGCGCTTGCCCTCGACGGTCTGGAGGGCCGCCTTGGGCACGCTGACCGGAACGGCATCCCGCGAGATCTCGACCTCGGCGGTGACGTAGGTGCCCGGACGCCAGGCCATGTTCTTGTTCGGCAGGGCGACGATGACCTTGGCGGCACGCGTGTCGGCGGTGAGGAAAGGACTGACGAATACGACCTTGCCCTTCTCGTGCTGCTCGCCGCCCTCCTGGCCCGGCGCGACCGTCACGGTGGCGCCTTCCTTGACCTTGGCGAGTTCCGAGGTCGGAACGGCAAGTTCGATCCAGACTGTCGAGAGGTCGGCGACGGTGTAGAGGTCGGAGGGGTCGCCTTCCTTGCCCACCGCGGTGCCGACGTCGACCTTACGCTCGACGATGCGCCCCGACATCGGCGAGCGCAGTTCGTACTGTCGCAGGCTCGACAGGTTCGGGGTGGTCTCGTCGCGCTTGGCCAGCTTGGCCACCGCCGCCGCGTCGAGACCGAGCGCCGACAGCTTCTGTCGCGCCAGATCCTGACGAAGCGTCGCCTCGGAATAGACGGCCTTGGCGTTCAGGAAGGCGCTCTCGGCCGAGATCCGCTTGTCCCAGAGCGCCTGCTGCCGCTCGAAGTTGGTCTTCTCCAGGTCGGCCTTCACCGAGGCGGTCAGGTACTCGCTCTTGGCGTCCGCGACCTCGCGGCTGTCGAGGACGGCGACGACCTCGTCCTTCTTGACGGCATCGCCGAGGCGCTTGCGCATCTCGGCGACGGTGCCGACGACCCGGGCCGGAACGCGCGCGATCCGGTCGGTGTCGGGCGTGATCGTGCCGGGCACCAGGATGTGGCGGGACAGGGTGCCGCCCTCGGCCTTGGCCACCGTGATGTCTTGGTTCTCGATCTGCTCGGCGGTCATCTTGACGTGCCCCTCCTCGCCTTCGGCTTCGGAGTGCTCGTGCTCGCCTTGGGCCTGCCCAGCCCTGGGCTTGGCCGACGGCTTGCCATGGGCGTGGCCATCACCCTCGGCATGCCCGGCATCGTCGGCCGGAGCCTCGGCAGATTTTGCGCTGGCGGGACCGTCGGCGAAGGTGAGGACGCTCGGGGGCAGGCCTACCGAGGTCAGCAGACCCTGGACGAAGCCGGAGACGGCGGGAACGCCAGCGCCCACGAGAACGCCGGCGGCCAGGATGAGGGCGGTCAGAAGGATGCGCATGATGCCTGCTCGGTCGTGCCGGGAGCCGATGAAGGCATGCCCGACAATCGCGGTCGGTAACGTGAGGAGATGGCCCGGGTCGCCAGGACCCGGATTCGGGACGCGCCGCCTTTGCGGCGTCACCTCAGATGCGCGGCGGCCGTGGCAGGCGGTCGGGAGAGACCAAGGACACGATCTCGGACAACGTGGCGAAGGACGGACGCATGCCGTTCCGTGGCGTGGCACCGCCGGCGACGACCGCACTCAGGGCGACGTGGCAGCCGCAATCGACATGGCCGGTTGCCCCGGTATCGGAGGCCTGATCCACGCCGGAGGCCGTGTCCGTGACGAACGAGAGCTCGGTCCGGTCGTGGCCCGGATGGCCCTGATGATGGGAAAGATCCGACGCCAGCCCAGTGGTCGACATCGCGATGGCCAGCGCCAGGACGAGTGCGAGGGCGGCGGTTGCCCACCACCCCGTCATCGCCTCAAAGGTCCTATGGCGCTGCGCCGAACTCATCGCCGTCCTTATGTGCGTTTCAGAGGCTATGTCGCAAGCTATGATCGCCTCTCGTGGTGAAGGCATTCCTGGCCGGACACTGCCTCAACGGTTGCTTCACACCCTGTTCAAAGTCGTCAGTGGAACCTGTTGCGATCAGGAAAGGGACCTCCGACCATGAAAAGTCTCTTGATCGCCTTCATGACCGCCGCCGCCGTGTCGGCCCCCGTGGCCGCGTCGGCCCAATATTACGGCTACGGACCACCTCCCCACCATCACGAGGAGGTGCGCCGTCACCATCACGGCGACCACGACCACGTGGAGGTTCGTCGCCGTCATCACGACTACCGGGACGATGACCGCCACGGTTTTGAGCGCCGCCCTCACCACGACTTCGACGACTGAAGGCTCCGAACAAAAGGATCATGGTGGGCGCCCGCCCCGACTTTCGTCGAGGCGGGCGTTTCCACGGTGCGTGAGGGGGCATTCCCGCACCGTGAACTGTCATCCATGCAAGGGGACGCCGCGAGCGCATAGCCGAGGCCCGTTGCCAGGAGCGCGAAGACGACAAGCAGGGGCAGCAACCGCATCGCGCATCTCCCGCTCATCGTGTCACCTTGTGGGAAGCTTACTTCTTGCCGGGCTTGTCCAGGCTGTGCCCGTGCGCGTGGCCGTCGCCTTCGCGGTGCGCGGGCTTGCCGTCCGGGCCTTTCTCCTGCGCCTCCCGCACCCGCGGATCGTCACGGTGGGCGGGTCCGCCGGAGACGTCGCCCGAGTTCGGGACGCTGCGCTCAGGGTTGGAGGCGTTGCCGTGCCCGTCGACCGCGAGGGCGGGCGTCGCCGCTCCGGCCAGCATCACGGCGGTGAAAACGGCGGCAAGCGTACGCTTCATCGATCTGTCTTCCTTCTATCGGCCCCATCGGCCGCTTGAGGAGTGGAGATAGCCGACCCGTTTGACTGCCGTTCGCCGCGTTCGTGACGAAGTGTGTCAGGCACGCGTGCCGACACACTTCGTCAAGGTCGAGCAAAGCCTCAGCCATGGGATCGACGTATCCCTACCGGCTCCCCGCAGGACCGGACGCCGGGTCGAACGCGACCCCGGCGAGATCCGATGCGGCAGCGACAGGTGGCCAAGTGGACAAATCCTTTCCGTCGAGACCCGAGACCCGCGTGCCTCTGGCCGTCGCGCTGGCCTTCCTTGCCGGTGCGGCCGACTCGATAGGCTTCCTGGAACACTCCCAACTGTTCATGTCGTTCATGAGCGGGAACACGACCCGGTTCGGCGTCGCGGCAAGTTCCTTCGATTGGTCGGGCGTCGCCAGGTTCGGCAGCACCATCGCGCTGTTCTGCTTCGGCGCGTTCGTCGGCACCCTAGTCGCGGCCTGGGCCGGGCGGTGGCGTCTTTCGGTCCTGCTCGGCGCGCAGGCCGCCCTGCTGTCCATTGGGAACATCCTGCCGGAGGCCCCAGATGCGTTTCCTCTTCACGCCTATCCCGTCGTCCTTGCCCTCGGCATGCTGAATGCGACCCTGCAGGATGAGGCCGGGCGGAGCCTCGCCCTGACCTACGTCACCGGAACCGTCGTCCGTTTCGGGACCGGTCTGGCGAACATGGTCCTGCACAAGCCCGCGCCGTCGTTCTGGCTCCAGGCACCGCTTTGGGCGGGCCTGACAATTGGCGCCGTCGCCGGCGGCTTCATCCAGAAGGCCCTCGGACCCGATGCCTTCCTCGTTCCGGCGGCCCTCTCCGCGTCGTTGGCTGTCGCCGGCATCATCCTCACGGTGGCACTGCCTGGAAGCGGCTACGTCTCGAACGAGTGGTCGGCGCAGCCGGACGCACACCCCGACGCACCGGCGACCGCCCGGTAGGCGGCGTTTCAGCCGCGTCCCTTCGACCTCGACAGGCGGATCTCGGCCCGCAGGCCGTCCTCCGGCCGGTTCGACAGGACGAGCGTGCCGCCGTCCGCCTCTACCGCGCGCTGGGCGATGGTCAGTCCGAGACCCGTCCCGCCCGTGTTGCGGTTGCGCGACCCTTCCAGCCTGGTGAAGGGCTGCAAGGCCCGGGCGACGTCCTCCGGCGCGATGCCGGGGCCGTCGTCGTCGATGCGCACCACCAGGGTGGCCTCTTCGATCTCCATGCCAACCCGGACCCGGGTCCCGTAGCGTACACCGTTGTCGACAAGGTTCTCGACCGCGCGGCGGAAGGCGACCGGACGTACCGACGCCAGCGCCCGGCCCGGGCCGTCGTAGCCCACCTCACGGCCCGCGTCCGCGGAGGCGTCGGCGACGCTCATCAGCACGCTTGCCACGTTTACGACCTGCCGTGGCTCCGGGTCGGCTTCGCCACGCAGGTACGACAGCGTCGCGTCGATCATGGCCTGCATGTCGTCGAGGTCAGCAGCCATGGCACGGCGGTCCGCGACGTCATCGACCTTGTCCAGGCGAAGACGGAGCCGGGCGATCGGCGTGCGCAGATCGTGCGAGACCGCCGCCAAGGCCTGCGTCCGTTCCGCGACGAGGCGGTGGATGCGCCCTTGCATCGCGTTCAGCGCCCGACCGATCCCCCGGGTCTCGTCCGGTCCGACCTCAGGCACGGACACGACCGTACCGTGCCCGATCCGGACGGTGGCGTGCGTCAGTTCCCTGAGCGGGCCGGCGATCCGGTGCACCAGCACGACGGCGGCGACGCCGACCAGGATGGCCATCGCGGTGGCGAGATACGCCCAGGGCGCAAGGTGGACCAAGTGAGGTGAATGGGCGGACCGGAAGGTCAGGAAGCTGCCGTCCGGTAGCGGGAAGGCGCCACGCAGGTCCTGTTGGTGCAGCGGCTCGTCCGGCGCCGCCAGGGCGAGCGCCAGACCCGGGCCGAGCACGGGCTCGATCTCCAGGACGCGGTCGCGCAGACCGCGCAAGGCGGGGTCGGTCTTGCCGGTCTCGGCGGATGATCCCCGCTCCCAGCCTATCTCGAAATGACCCGACGAGAGGGCTTTCGCCTCGATGCCGCGCTCCTCCGGCGGTCGCCGCAGTACCGCTTCCCGCGCCAAGCCGAGCTGTCGTGCCACCTCGTTGGCGAACGCCTCGTCGGCCGCCGCCGCCGCCGACTGACGGTACAGCAGCAACGCGCCCCCGTGGACCACGAGTACCGCCAGCAACAGCACGGCGACGGTGCGCCCCTCCAGGCTGCGGGCTAGATCGACCAGTAATTTCATGCCCGCTCGACCTTGGCGGCCATCATGTAGCCGGAGCCGCGAACCGTCTTGATCACGGGGAGCGTGCCCTCGGGCGGTTCGAGCTTGCGCCTGAGGCGGCTGACCAGCGTGTCCACGCTACGGTCGGACGGGGCGGCGAGCCGGCCGCGGCTCATCTCCAGGATCTGCTCGCGGCCAAGCACGCGCCCGGGACGCTCCAGGAACACCATGAGCAGGTCGTGCTCGGCCCCCGATAGGTCGACGGCGGCCCCCTCGGGATCGGTCAGCTGTCGGCTGCGCAAATCGAGCCGCCAGCCGGCGAAGGTCAGAACCTGTGCCCTTTCCCCCGCGGTGGCGGTCGGCGCGACGGCGGTCCGACGCAGCACCGCGCGGATGCGGGCCAGGAGTTCCGGCCGGCCGAACGGCTTGGCGACGTAGTCGTCGGCTCCGAGTTCCAGTCCGAGTACCCGGTCCGCCTCCTCGTTGCGGGCGGAGAGCATGATGACCGGCACGGTGCATTTGGTGCGCAGCGCCCTCAGTAGATCGAAGCCGGAGGCACCGGGCAGCATCACGTCGAGCAGGACGAGATCGACCGACTGCCCGGGGAGCAGCGACCACATCTCGGCGCCGCTCCGGCAGCCCGTGACGCGGTAGCCGCTCTCCCTCAGGATTCGCGTGACCAACACCCGCATGCCGTCGTCGTCTTCGATCAGGAGGATGTGTTCCTGGGCGGAGCCCGCTCCAGGCCTGTCATCGCGTTCCATCAGCCACCGATTCATCCATCGCGCGAGGTCCATTGCGGAGAAAGCCTCCGCCAGATCCAGCCAACGCATCAGAGAACCCTCATCGAGTTGGCCACGAACGTCAATGAGAGTTATTTGAGAATGTATCCAAAATTTTCGGAATAAATTATGTCTGACTTAATTAATTGGATGCATATATTTCTTGCCGCAGTAGCATACATACCTATTTATGGTAACTTTGACATCTAAATATTTTATATTCAAGGCATTCAACACCGATTTAGTACAATCTCTACCATTAATTCGGCTGCAGATGATGGACTCAAGACGCCATCGAATGATAACTTGCTTGTGTTCCCGGCTCAAGAATTGGTCGCGTTTCGCGGTCATCGCCGAACTTTACTGAGCTCTGACGGCCGGGCGGTCAGCTTCTTCCAACTCCATGAAGCACATATTAATTTATTTTTAACTATAAGCTATTAGGTTTGGTTAACATAACTGTGCTCGCCGGGACGAGTTGCCGGCAAGAAGGAGGCTGGCGGCAATGAAAGATGACATTTCCGGGCCGAGCTTGGCGTCCGCCGCCCTCCGCATTCATCAGGGTCGCATGCGCGTGTCGGTCGAGAACATCGCCAACGCGCATTCCACGGCGTCCGTCCCGGACGGAGAACCCTATCGGCGCAAGATTGCGGTGTTCGAGCCGATCACGGGCAACACCGAGGAGGCACCGGCCATCCGGATCGTACGCGACAAGACCGAATTCCCGATGGTTCATAGTCCCGGGCACCCCGCCGCCGATGCCGGCGGCAACCTCAAGCTTCCGAATGTCCGCCCTACGGTCGAGATGTCCGACCTGCGCTCTGCCATGCGAGCGTACGAGGCAAATCTACGTACCATCGCAACCTTTGACGACCTGAAAGGAAAGACGCTCGCGCTACTGAAGAGCTGATGTCGGCGACACGAAAGCATTTCATGATAACGTGCCGAACGCGGCCGGCGCATGCGCCCTCAACCGACAAGTTCATCGAGCAGGAGCAAGAGCAGGAAACCTGCGAAGAACATCGCGGTCACCCATGGGCGGTCCTCCGTCTCGTGGGCCTCCACCAGCAGTTCCTCCGTGACGAGATAGAGGAGCGCGATCAGGCCGAAGGCGAGGAAACCGCCGCGGATGGCCGATGGCAGTGTGGCGACCGGGCCGCCGAGCAGGGCGCCGAGCGGCAGCAGGACGACGAGGGCGGCGGTCAAGCCGACCACCCTGGCTTTCGAGGTTCCACCCTCGCCGAGTTCGTTCGCGACGGTCAGGCCGAGGAACAGTACCTCGATGGTCAGGGCGACCGTGAGCAGGAAACCGGCCTTGGCGCCCGCTGCGAAGGCTATGCCGAGGACGAGCCCGTCCACAAGGATGTCGATTCCGGTGACGGTCAGCAGACCGACCGGACCTCTGACCCGACGCTCCAGGGTGCGAACCGCGAGCATGGCGGCAACACCGACGCTACCGCCGACCAGGGTGGCCCAGGGCGATCCGGCATGCTTGAGGTCAGGCAGGATCTCGCCCGCCGCCGCGGCGAATACGACGCCTGCGGCGAAGTGCTGGATGGCGCTGACCAGGACGGGTCCTGGCCGCATGTTGACGGCGACCGCGGCGCCGAGGACGGCGGCTGCTGCCGGGATGAGGGTATAGAGCCAGGCTTGCATCGTAGGTTCAGACCACGCCGTCCGGGGCCAGGGCGCAGGCGGTCGCCTCGCTGGTCTCGACCTGCAGCGTGACGTGGGCGATCCCGAACCGGTCCCTCAATTCGCGTGCGGCCCGCATCAGGAAGGCGTCGTCCGTGCCGTCCGGCCTCACGAGATGGCTCGTCAGGGCGACCTCGGTCGTGCTCATCGGCCAGACGTGGAGATCGTGGACGGCCGTGACGCCCTCCAAGCCCCGCAGATGGGCGCGCACGGCGTCCGGGTCGATGCCGGGAGGCACGGCGCCGAGCGACATCCGCATGCTGTCGCGCAAAAGTCCCCAGGTGCTCCATACGACCGCCGCGGCGATGAGCAGGCTGGTCACCGGATCGAGCCAACGCCAACCCGTCAGGGCGATCAGCAGGCCGGCGACGACGACACCCGCCGAGACGGCGGCATCGGCGGCCATGTGCAGGAAGGCGCCCTTCACGTTGAGGTCGCCTTCGCGCCCCGATGCGAACAGCCAGGCGGTGATGCCGTTGATCAGGATGCCGATGCCGGCGACCACCATCACGGTGGTCCCGGCCACCGGTGCGGGCTCGCCGAAGCGCCGGACCGCCTCCCAGGCGATGGCGCCCATGGCGACGAGGAGGATGACCGCGTTGAACAGGGCGGCCAGGATCGAGGAGCCCATCATGCCGTAGGTGTAGCGCGGCGTCGGCGCCCGTTTCCCGAGAACGGCCGCGGCCCAGGCGACGGCGAGCCCGAGCACGTCCGAGAGGTTGTGCCCCGCGTCGGCGACGAGGGCGAGGGAGTTGCTCCAGACGCCGTAGACCGCCTCGACGATCACGAAGGCGACGTTCAGGCCGATGCCGACCGCGAAGGCCTTGCCGAAATCGACGGGCGCATGGGCGTGGCCGGAATGGTCGTGTTCGTGTCCACCGCCGTCACTGAGGGCACTGACGGAGCGATCTGCGTGTTCGGTCATCGGGATATCCGCTCGCCTTCACGCCCTCGACGGGGCATCCGACATCTGCGGCACGCCTAATTCCTCTAGCGACTGGAGGAGCAAGGGCTTTCCGAACGCGAAATGCGCGAAAAATCCGATCCCGAGCGCCCGAAGTCCTCAGTGCTCCTCGTGCAGGCATTCGCCGTGATCAGCCAGCACCTCGACGATGCGGCATTCCCGTACGCGGCCCCGCGAGCATTCATCGAGCATCGCCTGGACCTCCGCCCTCAGCCCGGCGAGCCGCGCGATCCGGTCGTCGATGTCGGCGAGGTGCCGGCGGGCGATGGCGTCCACCTCCCCGCACGGGCGTTCCGGCTGCTCGGCGAGGTCGAGCAGGGCACGGATGTCCTCGATCTCGAAGCCGAGTTCACGCGCGTGCCGGATGAACCGGAGCCTGCGCACGTCGGCCGCGCCGTAGGTTCGCCGGTTGCCTTCCGTTCGGGACGCGCGCGGCAGGAGCCCGCGCTCCTCGTAGAATCGGATGGTCGGCACCTTCACGGCTGCCTGCCGCGACAATTCCCCGATTGCGATGGGCTTCAAGGCACTTGCTCCTCTAGTCGCTAGAGGAAGTAGGGTCGCCTCAACCACATGGAAGGCATCCGCCGTGACCGAAGCAGCGACCCTGGACAGGACCAACGTCCCGACGACCCGCTTGCGGGTGACCGGCATGGACTGCGCGTCCTGCGCGGCGAAGGTCGAGGCCGCCGTGCGCCGCCTGCCCGACATCGCGCAGGTGCAGGTCTCGGTCGCCGCCGAGACGCTCGCGGTGCGTCACGGACCCGGCACCGATGCGAGAATGATCGCTGACACCGTCCGCGGCCTCGGCTACGGGGCCGAGGACCCGGACGCCGTGGCGTCGGGGAATACCGCTGAGGCGCCTTGGTGGAGAGCGCCGAAAGCCCTGCTGGCGGCTGCCTGCGGCGCGGCCCTGGTGACAGCCTACGTGCTCGGGCACGTCGCGCCAATTACCGAGCGCTGGGCTTTCCTCGCGGCCATGGCGGTCGGGCTGGTGCCGGTTGCCCGACGAGCTATCTTGGCCGCCCGGCATGGGACGCCTTTCTCCATCGAGATGCTTATGACGGTCGCCGCCGTCGGCGCGACCGTCATCGGGGCGACCGAGGAGGCGGCGACCGTCGTCTTCCTGTTCCTGATCGGCGAAGTGCTGGAGGGCGTCGCTGCCAGCCGGGCCCGGGCAAGCATCCGTGGGTTGACCGGTCTCGTCCCGGAGACGGCGCTGCTGGAACGCGACGGCACGACCGAGTCTGTGCCCGCCGCGAGCCTCAAGGTCGGCGCCACCGTGCTGGTGCGGCCGGGTGACCGCGTCCCGGCGGACGGGACCATCCTCGACGGCGGGAGCGACGTCGACGAGGCGTCGGTCACCGGCGAGAGCGTGCCGAGGCGCAAGGAGCTTGGCGACGCAGTCTTCGCCGGGACGGTCAACGGCGACGGGGCGCTCCGCGTCCGAGTGACTGCGGCTGCCAAGCACAACACCATCGCCCGGGTTGTGCAACTGGTGGAGGAGGCGCAGGAGGCGAAGGCGCCGACCGAGCGCCTGATCGACCGGTTCTCCAGGGTCTACACCCCCGCCGTCGTCGCGGTGGCCGCCTTGGTGGCGGTGGTCCCGCCGCTCCTCACGGGCGGCGCGTGGGGGGATTGGGTCTACAAGGGGTTGGCGATCCTGCTGATCGGCTGCCCCTGCGCGCTCGTCATCTCAACTCCGGCGGCCATCGCGGCCGGCATTTCGGCCGGGGCCCGGCGCGGGCTCCTCATCAAGGGCGGCGCCGTCCTTGAGCGGCTGGCCTCGGTGACGACGGTCGCCTTCGACAAGACGGGAACCCTGACGGAGGGCAAGCCTGTCGTGACGGACGTGGTGGCATTCGAGAGGTCCGAGCGGGACGTGCTATCGCTGTCGGGCGCCCTTGAGGGCGGCTCCTCGCACCCGCTCGCCCGGGCCGTGTTGGCCAAGGCCGCCGAGGCCGGAGCGCCGGTGCCCCCGGCATTCGGGGCCCAGGCAATCGGCGGCAAGGGCGTCGCCGGCAAGGTCGGGGGACTCGATTTGTTCCTGGGCTCGCCAAGGGAAGCCGGCGCGCGCGTGCCGTTCACGCGCGATCAGGAGGAGCGGGTCTCCCGGCTCCAGGGCGAGGGCAAGACCGTGTCGGTGCTCCTCGCGAACGGGGCGGTAGCCGGGCTGCTCGCGATGCGCGACGAGCCCAGGTCCGACGCGAGGGAGGGGGTCGACCGCCTTGCGTCGCTCGGCATCGGCGCGATCATGCTGACCGGCGACACCGCGCGGACGGGCTGGGCCGTGGCGGACGCGCTCGGCATCGAGGTGCAGGCCGAACTCCTGCCGGAGGACAAGCAGCGTATCGTGCGCGAGCGCCAAGCCACTGGTGCCGTGGTGGCGAAGGTCGGCGACGGCATCAACGACGCGCCGGCGCTCGCGGCCGCGGACGTCGGTATCGCGATGGGCGGAGGCACCGACGTGGCGCTTGAGACGGCCGACGCGGCGGCCCTGCACGGACGCGTCGCAGACATCGCCCGAATGATCGAACTGTCGCGCCGGACGCTGTTCAACATCAGGACGAACATCGCCCTGGCGCTCGGCTTGAAGGCGGTGTTCCTGGTCACGACGGTTCTTGGGGTCACCGGCCTATGGCCTGCCATCCTAGCGGATACCGGGGCAACGGTGCTGGTGACGGCGAACGCGTTGCGGCTCCTTGGAGAGGGAGGATCGGGCGACTGAGGCCCGTCAGGCTCCCACCACGTGATGCCCCATCCGTGTGCGACGTCATTAACGGGAGAGTGTCACGCAACGCTTCGAGGTTTGATGGAAAGGCTGCGGCGGATTGAAACTGTCGAGTGACGAATGAGATTCGGACAGTTCGTGGAGCCACCCACTCTCGTGCCCCTTTCCATTGAGGAGGAAGGAGAGTACAACCTCTAGAGGCTGGAGGTTTGGGCCGAAAATGAACATTTCGATCGGCGAGCTATCGCGCCGCACGGGCGTGAAGGTTCCAACAATCCGCTACTATGAAGGAGCGGGCCTGATGCTAGCCCCGGCTCGTACAGGGGGGCAGCAGCGTCGCTATTCGGAGGCCGAGGTAGCCCGACTGATATTTATCAGATCCTGTCGTGGTCTAGGTTTTGAGATTGATGATATACGCGAACTGATGTCCCTCTCGACCAAAACTGATCACCAGTGCATCGAAGTAGGCACGGTTGCCCGTCGACACTTAGACGAGGTGAAACGCCGCATCGTGCAACTCACCGCCCTGCAAGAGGAACTGCAACGTTTGGTAGAGTGCCATGGTCAGGGCAAGGTGGCGGAATGCCGTGTGATTGAGACGCTGACGGACTACGACCATCGTCTGCACGAGCACAATCGCGTCTAGGCTGCGAACGCGTCGCGTCTTCAGCGTAAGCGGCGCTCGACGCTACATACGTAGTGTCCGCCACCCAATTTCGAAGTGTGACTTCGAACCTCCATTTACAGGGAGTGAAGTCAAATTCTCGGACCAAAAAATTACACAACCCTCCCTCCTTTTTTATCTAAAATCATAGAATATATTGCTTAGAACTGACTCTCCGTAGGGAGCATGTGCCATCCCGATTGCAGGACGTTTTTCTCCCAAAACTCGATATCACTTTGACGTGAAATTCTTAGTTTCGGCCCGAATCAGACCGCCATTCCGAACCAGGTCAGGGTTAAGTCTGAGGCGCCGACGCTCAACCGCGGCTTCGCTCTCCATGGTTGCTTAGAATGGCATAGCGTTGCCCCGGTTTCCCTCCGCACCCCATCAGGGGCTTGCCTGTGGGAGTTTCATGACCTGTCACACGTCCGCAAGGTACCAGCGCCTTCCCTCGTATCGAGCGAGACCGGCATCCCGAAGCACGGCTTTGGCGTTCTCGGTAGTCCCGGACTTGAAGCCATCTGACAGCATGGCCTTGCTCAACTCGTTGCTGTCGACACCATCGGCTCCAGACCGCCGCAGCATGCCTAGCATAGTTCGCATAGCGGTGGCAGATTTGACTCCAACGGTACGTGATGGGGTATCATTACTTGGTACAGCTTGCTGCATTTCAATCCGACCCGATAAATGATGAAGCAATCTTCCTTGTTGTTCGACCGCCTCAACGAGCCTCGGAAAAGAAGTATCAGACAAGACACTTTGAATTGTAGTCGGAATCGGCGAAGTCACGACAGGGGCTTCCGCTGCATATAAGTACCTGTGCGCAGCTTCCGCAAACAAATCGCTGGCGGAGCGCCCCTCATCGACCGCCCTACGCTTCACTGCACGGTGAAGTGCATGCGGTACGTAAATCATCACCTTGGCTTTGCTTGATGGATGGCCGGTGTCCGGCACGCCACCAACACCCGTATCGGTATCGCGTTTATTCTTGGCCACGGTCGTTGCTCATCACGGACAGCAAGACAGCATGACAGCTTGCAGTTAGGAGAAGGTAACGATGCGCAAGCCCTTGTTCGGACAGCTTGCTGTCTTGCTGTCTTCCTGTCATCCCCCGGCGCTCGATGCTGTCCGTTTCCGGCTATCACGGCATAGCTCGACCGAACTGGGTAATGGCCGACGCACACCGGTATGGCCGCCATCGAGATCCGTTGAGCCTGACCGGGGTCCCGGCCGCGCCAATGACCTTCGCGAGATACGCTTCGACGCTGACACCGGAAAATTGCATACCAACCGAAACCTCAGCGGGGCCGACCCATGCTCGCCGATGTTCACACGATGGCGATGCCACCCATGATGACGCCCGACGATGGGGCGCGTTCTGCCGGTGCCTGGCAAGGGTCAGGTGTCCTCGTTCGACGTCGGATCGACCTTACGCCGTCCGCGGGTTGGCGTCGGGCGCGTCGCCACGGCCATCATGGCCTTCCCGCTTCTCGGGACCTTGGCTTTCGCGGCCGGCTTGCCGGCTCGTCTGGCCGCCGTCCTCGCCTTGGAGATCCTGCGGACGGCCTCCGCCGTGGCCGTGCTTGGATCGACCCTCCGTGCCGGCACCTTCACGACCAGAACTCCCCGGGTTGTGCCGTTCCGCAGAAGGTCGCCGACCTCCGTCCGGTAGAGCGTCCTGAAGTGTCCCGACAGGCCGTCCCGGGTGGTCAGGTCCAGGACCATGAGTATCCCGATAGGAATGTTGGTGTTTTGGTACAGGGTGGTCTGGGCCCCGTAGGAGGCGATCAGGTTCTCGAACGAGGCATCCTTCTCCTCCCGCTTGATCTCGGTGACGAAGCGGATGCCCTCGAAATAGTGCATGACGTCGGCCCGTCCCGCTGCGATGCCTCGAACCTCATCCACCGAGCCGAGCATCGAGGTCTGCAGGAACGACATGAAGTCCCGCTGGAGGAACTTCTCCAGTGGGTTTGGCTCCCCCTCTCGAATGAAGAGGTAGCTAACGGTCGGGTCGACGCCAGGACTTGGGTCCATGCGGCTCTTGAGGAACAACAGCGTCTTGACAACGACCGCCCGCACGAAAACCCTGACGTTCGGGTCGTCGAAGTACGGGAGCCCCTCGAAGGCGTGCAGGACGGCCTGAACCGCCTCCATGACGGGCGGTGTCATTTGCTTGAACTCGACGTAGTTCACGTCGGCGATGACATCCCGGAGGAACCTCTCCTGGAGCTCGTACGACTCCTTGCCCTGCTCAAGGACGGCGGCGACCGTTGGGCTCACGGCCGTCGCCCCACGAGGGTGCGGGTCGTCACCCCTGCCCAGGGCCGCATCGGTCCTGGCGATCAGCTCCGCCGCGGCCGCGCCGAGTTCCGAGGCGCCGCGGGCTTTCAGCCAGCCCCTCAGGGCGTACAGCTGGCCTCGATGCCGGGCGTAGTAGTCCTCGATCCGAGGACGGACCAGCCATTCGAGGCCACCGTCATCCGACCGTCGGAAGAGGGTTCGGTTCGCCGAGTAGACGACGAGCAACTCGTTCTCGATGATGTGCGTCGCGTTCCACCATGCCGGCTCGTCGAGGCTGGGGGCGAGCGAACCGAGCCTTACCGCCAGCGAAGCCCAGGCCGATACCTCGGCCTCCTTGGCCCCGTTCAGGAAGTCCTCTGCCTGGACCGAATAGGCCGAGTACGCGAACGCCTCCCTCCGGAGCTCCTCCAGACGCTCCGTCCACCCGCCGACGCGTTCCTCGAAGAAGTCGTCGAGCAACCCGGTCGCCAGCGACAGCACGCGGGCGTCGGCCCGCGCCTCCCGGCCGGCGGCGGAGGCGTCGAACCGTGCCCGCGCCTCGCGCAGCCGTGCCAGGACATCGTGTCCGGAAGCCGCCTGGAGGGCGCGTCCGACCCGTTCCATGCCGAGTTCGAACGACGCCTCGTCGGCGGCATCGGCGACATCGAGCAGGTCCGTGAGGAACTCCACGAGCGCCTCGTTCGGGCTCTCGGCATGCAGCAGCCCCGCGATCCGCGCGGCGTGCGCCAGGAACGCGGGTTCGTCGTCGACGACGCACTCGGCGATGAACGCCGCCAGCCGGAGGGAACGCCGGGCGCTCTGCCGCTTGGTGAGGAGGGCGCCCCGCAAGGCGGCCGTCCGCGCGCTCGTGGCGGCTCGGCGATCCCGGGCCAGTTCGAGCCAGCGCCCGAACCAGGTCGCCTCGACCGCCTCGGGCAGGGGCGGCCGCTCGGCCACCACGTCGACGAGCGAGTTGATGCCGATGTCGCTGTCGAGACGCTCGACGACGTCGCGCGAGAATGCCTGGACGCCGGGGTCGCCGAGGTCGGCCTCGTCGAGGACCAGCGCCATGTACTCGGGGGCGAAGTGCGAACGCGCGACGCCGTCCGCCGAGGCAAGGACCGCGGCTATGCCGCCGAACTCCGCGGCCGAGGGCGTCCGGCCGCCGCGGAGCGCCGCTTCCATCGTGGCGTCGAGTGCCTGCACGGTCTCACCAAAGGTACCGGTCCCCCTCAGCGTACAGCAGGCGCTCGCGAGCCACATGCCCCAGGATGGTCTCGCTGGCGGCGGCGGTCACGAACACCTGCAGGTGCGGGATCTCCCGGGCGACCTCCGCCAGACCTGCGATCAGGTTGGAATAGTCGCGGTCGACCATCTCGTTCGAGCCAGGGGAATCGATCAGCAGCACCCCGGGGTGGCGTCCGAGGCCTCGCCGCTCCGCCACTTTGATGATGGCGATAGTGGCGGCGATTTTCAGGCGCGCCTTTTCCCCGGGGGTCTGCGTGCCGAACCAAGCAATCCCACCGTTCTTGCGCATATTGAGGTTCGTGTTGCCGAGGAGCTTCGCCTCTTCGAGGCTCACCACGCCAAACCGGACCGCGTACTCCTCGATCAAACCGGACACCTCCCCGAGCAACTCATCCTGCAACGGCTTGAAGGCTGCCTGGGTGACCCTCTCGGCGATCCTGAGGACCTGATGGTCGTCACCACTTTCCGAAGGCTTGGCATCATCGACGCCGAGCTCCTCCTTACGTGCTTCCAGCCTCGCCAGTTCCAGTTCCAACGGGTAGGCCGAGGACGGCTCGGCGAGGGCGGCTTCGAGGTCCCGTGCCGTCGCCTCCGTCTCGCGCATCTCGGCCCGGGCCCCGTCCATGGCCTTCGCGAGCGCCGCCTTCCGGCGCTCCTGCGACGTCAGCCTTGCCTCCGCGTCCGCCACGGCGTCCTTCAGGCCCGCTTCCTGCCGGGCCGGGTTGCCCTCGGGCTGCTCAAGCGTGCCGCAGACCACGCAGGTATGGTCCTGATTGTTGGCCTGCTTGCGTTCCTCGTCGAACACCTCGTCGCAGCGAGGGCAGCAGACAGGGTCCAACGAGCGGAAGACCGTCTTGGCCGCCCGGCCTTCCTTGAACTCGCGCAGGTCCCTCCGGGCGGCGTCGTAGGCGAGCTTGGCGGCCTCCCGGTCCTCGGACGCCACGGCCATGGAGCGCACCGCCGAACGCAATCGGCCCTGCGCCTCCGCGAACCGGCGGTTCGCCTCCGCAAGGTCGCCCCGCTGACCCTCGGCGCTCGGCAGTCCCCTCAGCTTGCGGCGCAGGCCGGCGATCTCGGCGTCGATCTCCTCGATCCTGCTCTTACGTCGCTCCCGCGTCCGCTCAAGCTCCGAGACGGCTTGGCGCGCCTCGATATCGATCCGGGTCTTCGCAGCCTGGACGTCGTTGACGGCGTTCGTCCAGGGCACGCCGAGGTACATCTGCATCATGCGCGAGCCGAGCGCCTGGTAACTCCCGAAGAGGTTGTCAGGGTCCGGTTCGATCTCTAGCGCGCCGGACAGCCAGACCCAATCGTGCGGTTGGTCGACGCCCTTGTCCCCGAGGTCGGCGTGCGTGACGAGCATCTGGAGCCCCAGCTGGCCCATGAAGAAGCCCGACATCACGGCCTCGAAGCCCTCGGCGGACGAGAAGGTGTCAAGCGCGAGGCGGCTGCCGCCATCGACGCGCCATAGCGTGCCGACCGGGTCGATGGCATCGATGACCTCGACTTCGTAGACTTGGCCGTCGAGGGTGAAGGCCATCGTCAGCGTATGGAACGTCTCCGCGAACTCGGTGGGGATGCGCTTCCCGCGGCGGCCCGTCAGACCCCACCGCATAAGACCCAGCAAGGTGGTCTTTCCCCGGAAATTCCGGTCGCTGATGATCGCCCTCAGCCCTGGGGAAAGATCGCCCCACGTGAAGTTCACGGGTCCGGGAGCGGTCTCGCCCTTCTTCTTGCCGGTGAAGGCCAGGGACGTGATGCAGAGGTGCTTGGGCACGGCGATGGACGGCTTGTAGGCGACCCCGTGCCTCGCGAGGATGGAACGGACGTCCTCGACGCCCCGACCCGCCTTCTTGGCGATCTTCGTCAGCAAGGTGGTCGCGTCGGTCGGCTTGACGTCGTCGGCCATCAAGCACCTCCTCTCAGTCGCTCAAGCCGATTCCTGACCCGCTCGGCCGTGGTCGGGATCAGGTCGCCGGCCGCCGCGTCGTGGTATTCCTTCTGCCGGTGCTGGCACGCCTTGAGGGCGTAGCCCCCACGGCCCCCGGCGACGCTCAGCACGAGGTCGACGCGGCGGTCGTACCACCCGAGTTCCGGAAGGGCGGCCACCGCCTCTTCCAGCAACGCGGGCGCCCGTTCGCCGACGAGGAAGTCGTGCTCGTCGTTGCCCGTCTCCATCTGGCGGGAGCGGGGTAGGACGAGGCCGCGAAGCTTGAGGATGCCGAGCACCGTGTCGAGCGGCTCGTAGGCGCCGAAGTAACGGCGCAGCATCGGCACGCGGCGCAGGTCGGGCTCCTCGTCGGCGAAGATCCGCCCCGCCTCGTCCAGGTGCGCCCGATCCCGCGTCGCCTCGTAAAGGGTCAGCAGTTCGTCTGCCAGGTAGTCGGGATAGCGCATCCAGAAATCGAGCGCCTGCACCTTGGTCTCGCCCCGGAAGACCCGGTCGTAACCCTCGACGGGCTCGCCGGTGTAGGGCCGGCTGCCCCGCACCAGGATGAAGAGAATGCGCAGGGCATTCCGATGATAGTCGACCTTCGCCATTCCACGGGGGCCGTTCAGGCTGTTCGAGCGAGGGGGGGCCGAATCGGCCAGCCAAGCTTACACCCTTCGGGGCGTGCCGGTGGCCGTCCCGTGGTCATGCGAGCCTCGTGGCCGGCGCTTCGCCCGTTGCCTGTGCCGCCGGATAGCCGCCCCCGAACTCGCGATGGCCTGCGAGCGCCTGCGGCCTGTATGGCCCCCTGCCGGCGCACTGGGTCACCTCGGCAAGCCCGAACCGCTCACGGACGCTCGGATGGACAAGGGCGTCCTCCTGGATCTCGCGGACCTTCACCGGCCAGCCAAGCCATCCTAGACGACGGGACAGCCACGCCGGGAACAGTCCGTCGATGGTGTCGCGCATCCCGGCGACCTCGCAGTGTTGCATGCCGTCGAAGGCCGGGTGCAGGTGCAGTCGCCCCGTTCCGGGCTTCCCGGGCTCCATCCCGTCGAGGATCAACGGGTCGGGGATCTTGGTCGCCTGATCGACCATCCAGTCCAGGGCAATGTCCGAGAGCCGGCTTTCGGCCTCGGGGTAGCTCCCCCCGATGTCCGAGTGGTTGCCCGCGAACCACATCTGGATGAGCGGATCGGGCTCGCCCACGACCTTCTTGCGTACACCGTCCCGGCTGCCCCACTTGACCCTCGGGAAATCCGCGCGGGTCTCGTCGATGGCGAGGGCGTGCCGGGCATATCCGACGTGGCCACTGAGGAGCTGGTCGTAGTTCCCGGAGCGCCACTGGGCGATGTGCCGGCGTGTTTTCCCGTTCACTGGGGAGTTGGTGATGGACTTGACCGCGGTCGGAAGCCAGCGCCACAGGACGACGATCCCGATCAGCGACAGGCTGACGCCGAAGGGACGCCAATAGCCGGTCCCGAACGCCAGGTCGGAGAGGACGGCGGGCACCGCGGCGACCAGCGCGGCCAGGATCGTCAGACCGGCGGCGATGCCCCACCATTTGGGTCCGGTCGCACCGAGCGAGGCTACGGTGTCGAACACGCCGATGAAGTGGGGCGCCACGTTCGACGAGAGGTCGTCGCCCGATCCATAGTTCCGCCGGAACCGCCTCGCGAGTTCGAACCGGTCCTTCTCGTAGTCGCCGCCCCGTGGCGAGCCTGCCCCGTACTCGTAGACCTTCATTACCGCCTCGTCGGCGATGTCCCGGGTCACCTTGCGGAAGCGCGGCAGGAAACCCTTCGGCGTGGTCGTCGGCACCCCGCATAGGAACAGGACGTTGGCGACGCAGCGGGCCGTATAGGCGCCCCGGCTGAACCCTACGAGGAAGATGCGGTCGCCCGGCTCGTAGTGATTGATGATGAACTCATAGCAATCGGCGATATTCCTGGTGATACCCAGGCCAGTGACTGAGGACAGCAGCTTCTGCAGCCGGCGGTAAGCGCCGGTGAAACCCCTCGCGCCCGCGTCCGTCCCGAGACCCGCATCGTAGAAAGCGACCTGATCGCGCGGGTCGATGCCGCTGTCCGGGCCGACCCGGCAGACGCGGTAGAGCTTGTACACGTTGCTCAGCCGCTGCTCCTCGCGAAGCCCGCCTTCCTGCCCCGTGCCGTCCGAGAAGACGACGATGTTCTTCGGCATGTCCCACCCGGCCGTCGCGGCCGACCCCCGATCCGTTCCTATCCGGCCGCACGGCTCCGCGCCGGCCGCTTACCCTTGGTCGCCCTTGTGCCGGGACTCGCCTTCGTCGAGGCTTTCCGACCGCCCTTGACCGGAGCAGGCCGCTTCTTGGGCACGGGCGCCGCGGCGGATCGCGGCGCCTTCGCGGGTCGGGCCGGTACCGCCTCGGAAAGCGCGGAGCGCACGGCCTTGACGGCGCCCTTGATGCCTTCGGCCACGTTCGCGAAGGCGTGGTCCATCGACCGCCAGTCGCTCACCGTCCTCCCGTCGTGCGGAAGAACCTTGAGATCGGATGCTCCCGTATCCTTCCAGGCGCATGGCCGAACGACGACGACCACGACCCGCATGGAACCCCTGGCCCGCCGGCCCATCGCCCGCTTGTACTCCATCTGGCACCAGCGGCTGGCGATGTATTCGGGGCTCATCAACGCGACGAAGATGTCCGCCGCGCGCAGCTTACGAGAGATCTCAGTGTTCAGCTTGTCACCGGCCTCCATCTCGCCGTCGAACCAGGTCTCGACCTCGTCCCGCCTCAACTGAGCGAGGTGGATCTGAAGCTTCGCCTGCTGGATCGCGTTCGCGTGGCAGTACGAGACGAAGATCCGCACCTTCGCCTTCCTGGGCTTCGGCGGCGCGGCTTTCGGGGGACCGGAGGCACGCGTCCCTGGCGTCGCCCTGCGCGCGGGCGGCTTGGCCTCGCTGGTCCCGGTCCCTGATTTGACGGTCACGGCAGCCCCCTCGAACGTGGCGGCCAAGTTCGGGACTCAAGTCTTATGGCCCCGTTTTGTTCCGCTATGACCAGGCCCTGGCCGCAAGGGGCCGCGCTGCGGCCTCGGCGGTACTCCGGCGAACGGCGATGAACTACTCAACCGCGAGGTATCTGGTAACGAGTGGCGGATACGGAGATTTCGGATATGCGAAAAGATCGCTTGATGGACCTTGCGGCCCGGACCGCCCCTCGCCCGTAGGCTGAGGAGCAGTCGCTCTCAGGCGGTCCTCGCCGTCCCGCCCCCCGCGCCTCTCGGCACGAAGGCCCGGCCTCTCTTCGAGGGATCGGCGCGGGCGACGGCATAGAGGCTCGACGCCCCCACCGGATGCCGCCGACGGGCCCGAACGCCCGATTTCACCATCTTCCGGTGCATCTCCTTCCAGCCCGCGACGTCCTTCGCCCTTGCCACGAACCGGGCGATGCGCCCGGCGTGGGAAGGGCGTGTCGCGGCCCCGGTCCCTTCCTTCCGTCGGACCGGGGGCAACGACCCCGGCGGCAGGCCTTCGACTCTGCCCAGGACGTGGCCTTCGTCGAAGTCCGGAAGGAGATGTGGCTTGCTGCCCTCCGCGGCCTCGCCCGAGGCGCGGTGCGCCCACAGGGCCAGCCCGCGGCGGCCCTGGTCAGCGGCTGCCCATGATCCTGGCTTTTTTCACTCCGGTTCCGCCAACGACGTTAGCCAGAAGCTTGCCCGTAAATTCCTTGCACTCTGAGTCGAACCAAGAGTCGTAACGGACCTGCGACAGGCCACTCAAATGCTTGTCTATAGAGCCTAAGATCGACTCTATTGTCGTGTAAATATCAAATAGCTCCTTCATCGTTGGAATAACATGCTCCAAACTTTTGTCTGGATCCAGTAAATGCTGAGCATCGACGTGTGCGAAATATTCATTGCGTATAGTTTTCAGCTTGGATATTGTCGGGGCGATTCGTTCGATCTTTGCATTCTGCTCATTGAGCCAACCCTTTTGTGGTGGCGTTTTCCAGGGAATTCTAACGAGATTGGAGGCGGCAAAATTAAGCAATTTCTCAATTTTCACGCTTTTCGCATCGGCTTTACTTAAATGATTGGAAAGCTGTAATATAAGGCTGCATTGCAAGCCTAAACGAATTGTATGTATGATTGCGCCGTAGCGCAAAGGTCTGTCGTTATCGTCCAATATCTCTATTTGATTGAAACTTTCGTAGAGATAGATATGCAATTTCAAATCATTTCTAACTTGACGTGACAACTTAGCGCTGGCCTTCACAAAGTATTCGACGTCCATTGCCTGCTTGCCATCCAAATTGCGGAAATGACTTGCCCAGCAGGGTAGACGTTTCAACTTAAGGCTTCCCTTCCTTACGCGAAGCCGACGATGCCAGGGGACGGGCCGTCCGGCGGGACGTTTCCCGCCTGACGGCCCGGTTCGACCGTGTCGCGAACCCGTCGAGCGCCGCGACGCTTCTTGTAGGTGTTCCAGTAGCACCGGAACCGGTTGGGGTCGTAGCCCCTAAGGTGGTGGGGCGCGCGTTCCGTCAGGCGGTCGACGATCCTGTCCCAGTGCCCGCCCCCGATGGTCCGCCGGAACGCGGTCGTCACCGCCTTGAGTTCGCCGAACCCCTCCGGGCAGTCGGCCAGCCGGCGACCATGGACCATCTTCGCCAGCATGAGTTCGACGAGCGACCGCGGATCGGAGCATAAGCCGATCCTATGGGACACGAGGCTCGCGGGGACGAGGTCGCGGATATCTGCCCACTCGTCGTCCGACAGCCGCCACGGACCTTCCGCGAACGACGCCGTGCCCCTCGCACGCCTTTGCAAGACCGACGCCCCGAGGCCCTTGCAATGCGCGAGCGGCACGACGAGCTCCAGTCGTCGGAACGTATCCGGAGCTTGCCCGACCGCGCTGGTCCCGAGAAGGACGTCGACCCGGAACGCGATGCCGATGCGCACCCCGCCCTCGACCGGTCCGAGGGTGACCGTGTCGAAGCAGCCCCTTGCCGCATCGATGACCCGCGCGGTCGCCTCGTCGTGGACGTACTTCACCTCGCGCTTCGCGAAGTTCCGCAGCGACGCGGCCATGCCACCGAGGCGCTCTGTATCGAACGCCAAAATCCCGCGGAGCCTGGGCAGGGCCGCAAGGGCATCCCGCGCTTCCGCCAGGCACCTCTCGAATCGTTGCCGGTTGCGAACGACGCTTTCCGGCTGCGCCCCCTCGGTGCGGTCTTTGTCGAACGTCGCATCGACCCGCCGGGTCCAGAGGTCGACCTGCCGCTGGAGCCGCTTCCGGTCCGACGCGGTTTCCTTCTCGACGCGGCGCGCCTCCTCGTTAAGCGCATCGACGAAGGGCCGGTGCAAGTCGGGGGATTCAAGCTGGTCGGCAAGCGCCGAGAGCACCAGCCCCTCGGCCCAATCCAAGTGATAGCGCGCCCGGTGATGGCAGGTGCCTTTCTGGATGGCGTTCGAACATGCGATGTGCCTCTTCTCCAGGATGTGCATCTTGCCGCCGCACGAGGGACAAAGGGCGCGTCCGGACAGCAGGTACCTTCGCAGGATCGGACCGCCCATCTGAACCCTGGTCTGCTTGGTCGCATCCACCGACTGCGCCGCGTTCCAAAGCTCCTCCGGGACGATCTGCAGGTGGGGGACGGGGTGCACGAGCCATTCCTCCTTCGGACGGCGCGTCACCTTGATGACGTTCTCGTCGAAGTCCTTCTCGTGCTTGAGGCGCGCCCACACCAGGACACCACGATAAAGGGGGTTCGTGAGGACCGTGCGCAGCATCACCGGGGACCAGTCCAGGCCGCGGGGAGACTTGATGCCGGCCGCGTTGAGCGAGACGCAGATGGCGCTGAAGCTCACGCCGTCCGCGCGCATCTCGAAGATGCGGATGACGGTGTCCACCTTCTCCTTGTCCTTCTCCAGCAGCCCCGGACTGCCGAGGACCCGGCGGTAGCCGAAGCAACGGCCCGCGGGATGCAGGCCCCTCAGGACCATCGCGCGACGGCCCTGTTCGGTCCGCCACACGATGAAGTCCTTCTGTTCCTGGGACATGACCCCGCGGAACGCGACCTCCGTCGCGTTCATCGGCCCGCTCTTCGCCTGGTGCAGGCTGGATCCGTGCTTCTTCAGGTATTTGAACATCCACGCGAGATCCGCGAGGTCGCGGGCCATCCGGTCCGCGTCCTCGATGATGACCATGTCCACCTCGCGGACCGCGACCCTGTCGAGCAGCGCGTTGAGGCGGGTACGATGCTTCATCGAGGAGCCCGAGAACCCCTCGTCGGAGAAGATGTCGGTGTGGTCGACGACGACGCCGATCCGCCGTGCATAGTCCATGCAGACCTCAATCTGGCGTTCGGTGCTGCTCTGGCTCTGGCCCGTCGTCGAGTATCGGGTGTAGATCGCCGCCCTGATGCCGCGAGGCGCCGCGTGCGCAGGACTCGGGACCGGGGAACGCTTCGAGACCCATGCCTCCGGCAGGAGGTCGATGGGCCTGGCACCCACCGGCGTGCCCGGCGGCGGGCCATCGACCCGGGGGGCCGCCCAAGGGACGCGCCCGAGGATCGCCGACCCGACGAACGGCTGTCCGGAACGTGTGCTGCCGTTGTCGTAGCTTGAAGTGGACATGTTGAGCATCCTTGCGTCGAGAGCTTGTGGTCGAGGAACTTCCCCGCGCCCTGATGTGCTAGGTTATGACTCTTCCAACGCCGCGATGACAGCACAAGACCGCCCTCAAAGGCAGTAATTTCAAGCAAAAACCTGGTTATAAATGCTTTATATAGGCCGCCCGCGCTGTTGACAGAGGAATAATGCGTCGATTGCCCCGTATATTACCAGATAATGATCTCTCTGGTTCGATTCGACGGTTAGATCGACGCGTAAGGTCTAGGAGATCTCTGGTTCGACCGCGTGCCAACGGCCGTCGCGGAAGTCTTCCACCCGCCCGGACGTCGACGCGGTCCCTTCGGCCGCGTCGCGCGACGCGCGCATGGCTTCCCAGGCGGCGAGCGCGCGCATGAGGCGTGCGACGGCCGGAACCGTCGACCCTTCTCCTCCCGGGACGTTCCCGGCTTGGTTCCACGCAGCAGTGGTTCCCCGGTGGTGTCGCATCCGGCTTTCTCCTTGTCGTTGTGAGTCGATGCGGTTCCGACACGCGTGGCCTCGCGACCCGGCGGTGCGACGGGCGCGGACGTCACGCTCGCCCCGGGCAAGCGTGACGGAGGGGATCAGCCGCGCTGCGAGAGGATCTCGGGCTCGCGCACTGGGCTGCCGTCCAGCGGCGGCAGCCTCACCTTCGCCACCGCCCGCCTGGCGGACCGCATCGAGGGGCCTTCGCTGTAGACGTCGAGGGTGATGGTGCCGTTCTTGTGTCCTACGATGCCCGCGATCAGGTTGGCCGGAACTTCGGCCTGCTCCAACCGCGAGATGAACCAGCGGCGGAAACTGTGGAAGTTGACCAGGGACCGGCGCTTGTCAGGGAGGTCGTGGGTGACGCCGCACAGCCTGCGATAGTCGGTGAAGTGGTTCGACGTCTTGAACGAGCGCTCCCGCACCGACCCCTTCTTCCGTACCGGCGGCCACTCCGGAAAGAGGTCGTCCTCCGGTCCCTTCCCGGCGATGCGCCTGGCGATGGCCGGGGCGAGGTCCGGGTGGATCGGCACGAAGCGCAAGGTGTCTTCCTGCTTCTGCGGCTGGAACCTGAGGCACCCGTTCTCCGTGTCGCAGACCTTCAGCCCGACGATCACGTCGAGCCGTGCTCCCGTGAGCGCTCCGATGTAGATGAGGTCGAGCATGTGGGGCTTCGCCGGTCCCGTCAGCAGGGTGGCGAGTTCCCGGTCGGTGAACGGACGCTCCTTCTGTTCCCGCTTCGTCTTCTGGCCCTTGAGCTTGATCCCGGCAAAGACGTTGTGGCGCGCGGCCGGCACGCGTCCACCGAGGTACTGCCAGTAGGCCGCGAGCCGGCCCAGGTACTTGTTGCAGGTGACATGGGTCGTGCCGGTGGTGAGCTTGAGGTCGTCCGCGAAGGCGTAGGCCCGCTGGAGGTCGATCTGTTCGAGCATCGGCGGGATGTTCTCCCGCAGGCACCACTCCTTCAGGTACCGCATCGCCCGAAGGTCGTCCGCCTTGGTGCGGGCCTTGACGAAGAGTTGCGCGTGGTAATCCTCGAAACGGATGTCGACGGGCGTGGCCCGGCCGAGCGCGATGTCGGAGAACGCATCGGCCCTGGCGACCTGCTCGGGATGCTCCCGCTCGACGAACACGGGCGTGCCTTCCTCGTCCTCCCCGGCGAAGACGTCGCGCGAGCCCTTGAGCCTGATCTCGTAGTGCCTCTCGCGGACCGCCTCCCGGAAAGCCTCAAGCTCCGCCTCGTTGCCGCCCCGGTCGAGGTCCTTGCGGACCTTCGCCAGTTCGAGGGCGAGCGCGGTGTCGTCCTTCCTCAGTTGCCCGACCGATGCCAGCGCGTCCTCGATGCGCCGCCGGAAGCGCTCCAGGTGCGGCTTCTTGAGGACGTTGGCGACCTTGAGGCTGTCCGTACCGAGATTGTGCTTGAGCCGCGACGCGCCGACGGCGCGCTGGGCGGCCTTCGGCACGGCCATGGACACCCGCCAGCTCCCGCCGTGGAATTCCAGGTAAGCCTTCTTGGGATCGGACGGCCTCGGCAAGGGTAGTAACACTCCCACGGTCGCGGTAAGTCCCGGGTTCGTCCCGGGACGAGCCCCATGAAGCGCCTGGCGCGTAAAGGAATTGTGCTGGGACAGACGCTTGGCCGGGAGGAGGCTGGAATCCCCTCAGCTCCACCAGGTTTCTTGTCGCGACGTATAAGCGTTGATTGACAGAGACTTGGTGATCGTCAGCACGGCTTAGCATCCCCCACAAAGTACCGGCTTTGCTGACCGCGATTTGCGGCGCCTCGGTGTGGCTTGAGCCGGCCTTGGCTTCCGGCCTCAGCCCTGGGCCGTCCCGTCGTGACGCTCGCCTCTCGCCACCTCCTTCATGAGCCCGTCAGGCAGCGGACGTTGTAGCCTCAGCGCCTCCTCCGTGGGCGCTTCAAGCCACGTCCCGCACTCTTCCTTCGTTGTGAGCAGCACGGGCATGGCCTTCTGGTGAACCGGCCCGACCACGCCGTTGGCCTCGGTCGTGAGGAAGGAGAACAGCCGGTGCTCCTCCTCCACCCTGTCGGGGTTCTCCTTCTTGGTTCCCCTCACGCCCGTCCAGGGACGCCAGATGCCCGCGAAGGCGAACAGCGGACGGTCATCGTCCAGGGCGAACCAGACGGGGGTCTTGCGCGGCTTCGTGTCGGCATACTCGCTGAACGATGACACGGGCACGAGGCAGCGGAACTCAGGCTTGAGCCAGGGGCGCCAGTGCGGGCTCCTCACGTTGCGGACGTTGGTGACGGGGTGCTCTCCGTAAGCCTTCGGCCCGGGGATGCCCCACCGCATCCTCGTCAGCTCACGGCCCTGCGTCCCGGCCAAGACCACGGGGGCCATCTGGTCGGGGAAGATGCCGGGGAGAGGCGGGAGGTTGCCGGCGCTGTCGTGGCTCACGTCGAACCACCGCCGTATCTCATCCTGGGGGCGGTTGAGGCTGTAGAGATTGCACATGAGGCCCGCCTAGAGCCGGACCCGACCTGATTGCATCAGGTCGGCGTCTCCAGACCTTCGATGTGACGCGCATTCTTTCGGCGAACCGGCTTCCCCTTCGTCGGAATGCGCTCGAGCACCGAAACGGAGACGACGGCGCAGGGCGGCCGGCAACGCGTCGGACAGCCAAGGGGGCCGACGACAGACTGCGCCTTGCTCGGCTTGGCCAGTCGCCGGCAGCTCCGATTCAGTCATCGCGCTCGCTGCTGCGGCTCATGCGTCTGGCAACGTAATCCCCTGAGTACGAGTGCTGGCCGAACACCAGCCAGCCGAGCCCGAAGCCGATCGCCCCCGCGACGAGGAAGCCCGTCATCGTCGCGGTATCCACATTGCCGACCGCTCGGCTTCCCTGGCGATAGTACCGCGAGCCGTACTCCGAGGCACTGTCCCAGGCATCGGAGGCTCTATCCGTCGCATCGCGCAATGCCTGTCGGGCCTGATCCGCGGCCCCGCCGCCACTCGATGAGCCACTCCGGCCGGATGCGGGCCCGCCATCAGACCTGCCAAGCGGGTCATGTGAGCGAATGTCTGCCATTGCCGTAGCTCCCTCCTGCTCTTGAGGCCGATGGTGAGCGGCATGTTCGGACGCCACGCCATCGGCTTGCATCAAGGGCAACCCGCCTGCACCCCAGAGGTATCCGGCTGAGGTAGCCATGCGGCCAACGCCGTGCACCGCCAGCAGCGTGCGGTGCTCCTGGCGATTCCGAAGGGCGCGACCGGCACTCAGCGGCCTGATGCCTGTCGAGGTCGATCGCTCGAACACAGCGTACGAAGCCGCTACGCCGCTTGCCCGATGCCGTCTTGGCCGGTCATCGGCAGGCTTGCACCGTGCTGCTTGAGCCGCCTGTTGCCGGAGAGGCTGCGCAGCAGGACGTAGAAGACCGGTGTCAGGAACAGGCCGAAGGCGGTCACGCCGATCATGCCGGAGAACACGGCGACGCCCATGGCGCTGCGCATCTCCGCTCCGGCCCCGGTCGCCGTCACGAGCGGCAGGACGCCCATGATGAAGGCCATCGAGGTCATCAGGATCGGACGCAGGCGCAGGCGGCTCGCCTCGATCGCGGCCTGAACCGGTGAGCGGCCGGCGAACTCCAGCTCGCGGGCGAACTCCACGATCAGGATCGCGTTCTTGGCCGAGAGACCGACCAGGACGATCAGGCCGATCTGCGTGAAGACGTTGTTGTCGCCCGCCGAGAGCCAGACCCCGAACATCGCCGCCAGCAAGCCCATCGGCACGATCAGCAGGATGGCGAGCGGCAGGGCGAGGCTCTCGTACTGCGCGGCGAGCACGAGGAAGACGAGCAGCAGCGCCAGCGGGAAGACCCAGATCCCGGAATTGCCGGCGATGAATTCCTGATACGTCAGATCGGTCCATTCGAAGGCGAAACCGCGCGGCAGCGTCTCGGCGGCGATGCGCGCTGCCGCCGCTTGCGCTTGGCCCGACGAGAAGCCGGGGGCGGCGCCCGCGTTGATGTCGGCCGAAAGGAAGCCGTTGTAGCGCATGGCCCGCTCCGGCCCTGCGGTCTGGCGGACGCGCAGCAGGGTGGAGAGCGGCACCATCTCGCCCGATCCGGCGCGGACCTTGAGCAGCCCGACATCGTCCTGGCGCGCGCGGAACGGCGCGTCGGCCTGGACGCGAACCGAGTAGGTGCGGCCGAACCGGTTGAAGTCGTTGACGTAGAGAGACCCCAGATAGATCTGCAGCGTGTCGAACACGTCGGTGACCGGGATGCGCAGCTGGCGCGCCTTGGTCCGATCGATGTCGGCGAAGAGCTGCGGTACGTTCATCTGGAAGCTGGAGAACAGGCCGGCGAGCTCCGGCGCCTGCGCGGCCTTGGCCATGAATGCCTTGGTCGCCTCGTTCAGCGCCTCGTAGCCGAGGCCGGCGCGATCCTCGATCTGCAGCTTGAAGCCGCCGATCGTGCCCAGGCCATTGACCGGCGGGGGCGGGAACATCGCGATGAACGCTTCCGGGATCGCGGCGAACTTCCTGTTCAGGGATTGCGCGATGGCAGCCCCGCTCAGCGCGGGATCCTTGCGCTCCGCGAAGGGCTTGAGCGTCGAGAACACGATCCCCGAGTTCGAGCTGTTGGTGAAGCCGTTGATCGAAAGCCCCGGGAAGGCGACGGCACTCTCGACGCCGGGCTCCTTCAGGGCGATCTCGCTCATCGCCCGGATCACCTCCTCGGTCCGGTCGAGGGTCGCGCCGTCGGGCAGCTGCGCGAAGCCGACGAGGTACTGCTTGTCCTGCCCCGGTACGAAGCCGCCCGGGATCTGGCGGAACAGCGCAACGGTCAAGCCGACGAGCACGAGGTAGAGGACCATCATCGCGCCCTTTCGCGAGACGACGCCGCCGACACCGCGCCCATACCCGTCCGAGGCGCGCCCGAAGGCGCGGTTGAAGCGGCGGAAGAACCAGCCGAGCAGGGTGTCGAGCACCCGGGTCAGCCGGTCCTTGGGCGCGTGATGGTCTTTCAGGAGCAGCGCCGAGAGGGCCGGGGACAGGGTCAGCGAGTTGATCGCCGAGATGACGGTCGAGATCGCGATGGTCAGGGCGAATTGCTTGTAGAACTGGCCGGTCAGGCCACTGATGAAGGCGAGCGGCACGAACACCGCGACGAGCACCAGCGCGATGGCGATGATCGGCCCCGAGACCTCGCGCATCGCCTGGTAGCTGGCGTCCCGCGGCGACAGCCCGGCCTCGATGTTGCGCTCGACATTCTCCACCACCACGATGGCGTCGTCGACGACGATGCCGATGGCGAGGACGAGGCCGAACAGGCTCAGCGCGTTGATCGAGAAGCCGAAGGCATGCATCACCGCGAAGGTGCCGACGATGGAGACCGGCACGGCGAGCAGCGGGATGATCGAGGCCCGCCACGTCTGCAGGAACAGGATCACCACGAGGACGACGAGGGCGATCGCCTCCAGCAGCGTGTGGATGACGGCCTCGATCGAGGCGCGCACGAACTGCGTCGGATCGTAGACGATCTGATAGTCGACGCCCTCCGGCATATTCTTCTTGATCTCGGCCATGGTCCGGCGGACCTCGTCCGAGATCTGGATCGCATTCGATCCCGGCGACTGAGAGATCGGGATCGCCACCGCCGACTTGTTGTCGAGGAGTGAGCGGAGCGCATAATCCGAGGCGCCGAGCTCGATCCGGGCGATGTCGCGAAGCCGCGTGATCTCGCCGTTCTCTCCGGTCTTCACGACGATGTCGCCGAATTGCTCCTCACTGGTGAGGCGCCCTTCCGCGTTGAGCGAGAGTTGCAGGTCGAGGCCGGGAACGGCCGGCGAAGCGCCGATGACGCCCGCCGCCGCCTCCACGTTCTGCGCCTGGATCTCGCGCACCACGTCGCCCGCCGAGAGGCCGTGCTCGGCCACCTTCTGCGGATCGAGCCAGATCCGCATCGCGTAGTCGCCCGAGCCGAACAGCTGCACCTGTCCCACGCCGTCGAGACGGGCGAGGCGATCCTTGATGTTCAGCACGGCATAGTTGCGCAGATAGGTCATGTCGTAGCGCCCATTGGGCGAGACGAGGTGCACGACCATGGTCAGGTCGGGCGAGGACTTCACCGTGACGATGCCGAGCTGACGCACGATGGCCGGCAGGCGCGGCTCGGCCTGCGAGACACGGTTCTGAACGAGCTGCTGCGCCTTGTCCGGATCGGTGCCCAGACGGAAGGTGACGGTCAGGGTCATGATCCCGTCCGTCGTGGCTTGGCTCGACATGTAGAGCATGCCCTCGACACCGTTGATCTGCTCCTCGATCGGCGTCGCCACCGTCTCGACGATGACCTTGGGGTTGGCGCCCGGGAAGGTGGCCCGCACCACCACCGAGGGCGGCACCACGTCCGGATACTCGGAGATCGGCATCGCAAAGAGCGAGATGAGGCCGCCGATGAAGATGAGCACCGAGAGCACGCCCGCGAAGATCGGGCGATCGATGAAGAACTTGGACAGGTTCATGTCGCCCTCCGGGGACGGGCATCAGGCACAAGGCGTCGGGCGGCCGCCGTGAGGGCGGTCGCGCGCGTCGGGTCGGGTCGGGAACGGTCGGAGGCGCTGGACGCTACGGGGCCTCGGCGCTGGCGAGCGTGCGCGCTCCGGCACCGGGCGTGCGCTCGCCCATCGCCACCGGCTCAGGGCGCAGGAGCGTGCCGGGGCGGATGCGCTGCAATCCGTTGACGACGATGCGCTCGCCGCCGGAGAGGCCCGCGGTCACGACGCGCAGGCCCTCGACCGCCCGGCCGAGGGTGACGGCGCGGAACTCGGCGCGGTTGTCCGCTCCGACCACGAGCACGAACTTCTTGTCCTGATCGGTCCCGACGGCCCGTTCATCGACGAGGAGCAACCGCTCGGGCTTGGCCTGACCGAGGCGCATCCGCGCGAACTGACCGGGGATGAGGCGGCCGTCGCCATTGGCGAACGTGGCGCGCACCCGCACCGTGCCGCTGCGGGCATCGACCTTGTTGTCGATGAACTGCAGGTGCCCGCGGGCGCGAGCCCCGTCCACCGTCACCATCTCGACGGGGATGCGGTCGAGCCTACCGCGCCCGCCCGCCGGGCCGGCGATCGAGGCCAGTGCCTTCAGAACGACGGTCTCGTCCGCATCGAAGCTCGCGTAGACCGGATCGACCGAGACGAGGGTGGTGAGCACCGCCGCCCCCGCTCCCGTCGCCACGAGGTTGCCCGGCGTGATCTCCCGGCGCCCGACGCGTCCCCCCACCGCTGCCCGCACCTGGGTGTAGCTCAGGTTCAGGCGCGCCGCCTCCAGCGCTGCCTTCGCCGCATCGAGGCTCGCCTTCGCCTCCTTGAAGGCGTTGGCGCGCACGTCGAGGTCGCGTGCCGTGACGATCTGCTGGTCGGAGAGGCGGCGCCCGCGCTCCAGATCGCTCGAGGTCAGGCCGACGCGCGCCTCGGCGCCGGCCACCTGGGCTTCCAGACGCTGGACCTCCGCCGCGTAGGGCGCCGGATCGATGGTCACGAGAAGATCGCCGGCCTCGACAAGCTCGCCTTCCACGAAGTGCGTGGACTGGATCGCGCCGCCGACACGGGCGCGCACGTCGATCCGGTCGACGGCTTCGAGCCGGCCGGAGAACTCATCCCAGAGGAGGACGTCACGCGGCTCGACGGTGGCGACCGAGGCCGGCGCGGCCTGCTCGGCTGGCGGCGTCGCGGCAATCGCCGCATTCCCCTCAAACAGCGGAGCCGAAACGAATTGATAGGAAGCTCCCGCCAGCAGGGCGAGAGCGAGGCCGACCCCGGCGCTGCGCCGGACGAGAAAATGGCCTAGGGACGTTTCGCGATGGGGGTGCACGGCCGGCTCCGACATCTGTATCGTCCGATACACATGTCGACATGGACGCGGCCCGTCAAGAGACTTATCTACCACTCGATACAAAACTTGGAGCTTGCGGACAATGGCGATGGGGCGGCCCCGGTCGTTCGACACGGACAAGGCCCTTGATGATGCGATGGAGGTGTTCTGGCGCCACGGCTATGACGGCGCGAGCCTCGCGATGCTGACCAAGGCGATGGGTATCAAGCCGCCGAGCCTCTACGCGGCCTTCGGCAGCAAGGAGGGTCTGCTGAAGGCTGCCCTCGACCGTTACGCCCAGCGTCGGTCCGAGCACATGCGCTACGTGCTTGCGGGCCCCACCGCCCGCGACGTGGCCGAGCGCTTCCTGTTCAGCATCGCGGAGAGTCACACCGACCCGGCCAACCCGCCCGGCTGCCTCCTCGTCCAGGGCGGGCTCGCCTGCGGCCAAGGCTCGGAGAACATTCCGTTCGAGCTGGCGTCTCGGCGCGCGCTGTCGGAGACGGAACTGCGCGAGCGCTTCGTCCAGGCGCAGCAGGACGGCGACCTTGCCGAGACCGCCGATCCCGCAGCACTGGCGCGGTTTCTCTCAACGGTCGCCTCGGGCATGGGTGTCCTGGCGTCGTCCGGAGCGGATCGGGGCGCCTTGCGGGAGGTCGCGCGCGTCTCGCTCAGCGCCTTCCCGGAACGCGACGAGATGCGGATCGTGAAGCCGTGAGAAAGCGGTGAGCACCGCCGAGCCCATCACGCGGGGCTCCCGCGTTCTCCGGCCGGCCGCTGCCGACGCGCTCGCCACAAAGGGCCATCTCGTAGGGCCGGAACAGGACACGCGGAATCGTTCGTCGCTCGAATCGATCCGCAGGCCGTTTCAGGCGAGCGCGGCCTCGCGGACCTCGAGCACGGTCAGGCGTCGGATCTCGCCCGTGCGAGTGGCCCAATCGATGGACTGACCCTTGCTCAAGCCGATCAGGGCTGCGCCGATCGGCGTCAGGATGGAAACCTTGCCCTGCTCGATGTCGGCATCCCCGGGGTAGACCAGCGTCACGGATTGCATCCGACCCGTCGAATTGTCGCGGAAGTCCACCCGGCTGCCCATGCGTGCGAAATCGCCCTCAGCGGTCCCGCCACGGACGATCTGCACCCGGTCGAGTTCGTCCGAAAGAAAGGAGGCGACCTCCGGCGCGCGATCCATGGCGCTCGCCGCCAGTCGCGACAACCGTTCGTGGTCATCGGCCGTCATCTTGATGCGCGGCTTCGACCGAGCAGGGGAAACCTTCGTCAATTCCTTGGATCCTTTTCAGGGTGTTTTTACGACGTTGCACGCGGCCCCGGATCGTCCCTCTTCTCCGAACCAAGCAGGAGATCTTCTTCGATTTTTGCTGGACCGGACGAATACGCGTCGTTTCGGCGCGAGAACGGAAGCACGGTGCCTGAACGCGGTGCCGCGTCATGGACGGAGATAGGTTTTTCTTGTTTCGTCACCGCCTCACCTTCGCCGCCCGGAGGGTGAGGTGGCGGACCGCGCTCAGGGGCATCCATAGATCCCGCTCCGATACGGCATGAGAACGGCCTGTCCGGCAGCGAGACCGCGCATGGTCGTCGACGCGAAGGACGCGTTCGCTTCATAGGTCGGATGAAGGATTTGGTGTGGCGGTTGCCATGCGCTCTTGCCGCGACAGGCGACAGCGCCTCGGCAAAACCCTCGCGCATCCCCGAACTCTGCGGACGCTGCGCGTCGCCGGCCCGGGGCTACTCGCCCGCGATCAGGCGCCCTGCCCGAAGCTGGGCACGGTTGAGGACGGTCATGCTGCACATGATTGCCTGAGCATCAGCGAAGTTGATGATCGTGTCAATTCGCTGCGACAAGGCAATCGAGGCGACCCAGCATCGCAAAACCATCGTCCTTGGCCTGCTTGACAGCCGCACGGCCTAGCCTATGCTCGACTAGATTATGCCGAACCGTCTTCAAAGCATTCGCCTTCTCGGGCGTGCGGGCAGCTTGCAAGCAGGCTCTTAAGCCCTGGCGCTTGGCCGGCCTGACAAGGCGCGGCCCGCTCCAGGGATCGATCTCCAGCACTTCGTTTTTTCGACGCGCAGGTCCCGAACGGGCAGCGCCGTCAGCCACCCTGCGCGGCTTGGCCGTGCAGAGCGGTCCTGCTGTGAGGTGTCAGAATGGGCGCTGTTCGGAAACGTCCCCCGATTACGCTTCCAACCTACGACTTTGATCGTCTCGTCGCTTCTGGGCTTGCTGCGTATCAGCGCGGCGATCCTTATGCCGACCTTCTGCTTTCAAAACTCGAACGTGCGGCATCCTTTGCCGCTTCCCCGCCGCCCCGAGATGTCGTTGCCGTCACTTGTCGCGTGCGCTATCGGCTCGACGATGAGCCGACGGTGCGGGCGCATCGACTTGTCTATCCAGGCCACGTGATCGCCTCGGAAGAGGAGATCTCTGCGGCGAGTCCGCTCGGCGTTGCGATGCTCGGCCTCAGAAGAGGGGACCGCATCCCGTTTCGCGACAACGCCACGGGAAGCGAGCACGTCGTCGAAATCGCCGATGTCGGACCGCCACGGTCCACGGTCGACACCGTGCCGCCCAGGCCATTCGATCGTCTTCTGCGCTGATCCTCAGCCCTTGCCGGCAGCCGACCGGATCTGCGTTCGGCCGCATCATCGCGGCCGCAGCTTTGTAAAAACCTCACTCCCACAGGACCTTGCCTGATGATCGAGAGCCGTTGGCCCGTGCATCGCCGCATCACCGGTCCGATGGTCATGATCGGCTCCGGTCCTCGGAGCGGAAGGCGCCGAGGTCAGGCCGGCACCCCGATCGGGCTCAAGCGGGCGAGCGGCACATGGCCGGGATCGCTGTGCAGGAGCGCGAGGCAGCGTTGCTTGATCGCCGTGAAGCGCGGATCGGTGATCAGGCCGCGGTCGCGCGGGCGCCCGAAATCGAGAGGGATGTCGTCGAGGATGCGCCCCGGCCGCGGCGTCATGACGAGGAGGCGGTCGGCCAGGAACAGGGCCTCGTCGATGTCGTGCGTCACGAACAGGATCGTGGTGCGGTGCCGGGTCCAGATGTCGAGCAGCAATTCCTGCATCGTCAGCCGCGTCTGCGCGTCGAGCGCCCCGAACGGCTCGTCCATCAGCAGGATCCGGGGCCGGTTGATGAGCGCGCGGGCGATCTCCACCCGCTGCTGCATGCCGCCCGACAATTCGGCCGGATAGCGCCCGGCGAAGTCGGACAGGCCGACCTGCGCGAGCAGCGCGCGGGCGCGCTCCCGGCGCTCCCGGCGGCCGACGCCCTTCATCTTCAGGCCGAAGGCAACGTTGTCGGTGACGCTGAGCCAGGGAAACAGGGTGTGCTGCTGGAAGACGATGCCGCGGTCGGGATGCGGCCCGGCGATCGCCCGGCCGTCGAGGCTGACGCTGCCGCGCGACAGGGCGAGGTGCCCGGCGACCGCGCCGAGCAGGGTCGACTTCCCGCAGCCCGAGGGCCCGAGGATGCAGACGAACTGACGGCCCGGGATGTCGAGGCTGATGGCCTCGACCACGTCGAAGGCGGCCGTGCCCTGACCGAGGCGGATCGCCCCGTCGCGGATGGCGACGTGCCCGGCCTCGCTCCGATCGGTGCCCGCTTGGATCCGTGCCGCGCCCGCGCTCATCGCTGGCCTCCCGCGCCGATCCAGGGCGTCGCCCGCGCGCCGAGCCAGCGCACGATGAGGCTCGACCCCATCCCGAGCACGCCGATCAGCAGCATGCCGACGACGATGTCGTCGTAGTTCTGCAGGGTGTAGGATTCCCAGGTGAAGTAGCCGATCCCGTACTGGCCGGAGATCATCTCGGCGGTCACGAGGCAGAACCACGCCGTGCCCATGCCGATCGCCGCGCCCGTCACGATGCTCGGCGTGGCGCCGGGCAGGATCACCTCGCGCAGGATCGCGGCATCGCCCGCGCCGAGGCTGCGGGCGGCGGCCACCAGCCGGGGATGCACCGATTCCACGCCATGCACGGTGTTGAGCAGGATCGGGAACAGCGCGCCCGTAAAGGTGATGAAGGCCATCGACACCTCGGAGGACGGGAACATCAGGATCGCGAGCGGGATCCAGGCCACCGCCGGGATCGGCCGCAGCACCTCGAGCGGCGGCCACAGCAGGTCGCGGGCGGACCGTGAGCGGCCGATGGCGAGGCCGAGCGCGACCCCGACCACGAGCGCGGCGAGAAAGCCCGACAGCACCCGCGCGAGGCTGGCCCCCAGATGGGTTGGCAGCGCGGGGGCGTGGAGCAGCGCCCAGGCCGCCTGCGCCGCGGCCGCCGGGGTCGGCACGTTGCGGAAGGTGACGAGGCCGAGATCGAGCCGATAGCGCGCCGCCACGTGCCACGCGAGAAGGCTGAGGCCCAGGGCGAGCCCGCGCAAAGCGAGCCGCCCGAGTGGCAGCGTTCGCGGGAGCCGCACCGCCCGGCCGCGCGGCGCGCGGATCGGAGCACCCGTCTCGATCACCGAAGCGCTCATCGGCAGGCTCATCGCGCCGACAGCCGCGCGTGGCCGCCGCGCGCGGCAGCGAAGTCGATCACGTCGCCGCCTTTCGCCGCCGCATGGGCCTGCGCATCGCCCTTGAGCAGGAAGGCGCTCAACCGGCCTTGCGCATCGCGCACGTACCAAGCCTGATTGGCGAACAGCTTGATGCCGCTGCCCCGGTCCTGCGCGTAGATCGCGCGGGCCTCGCGTCCCTGGCTCTCCTGCTCGGCGAGCGCGGCGAACGCCGCCTCCGGCGAGGCGTAGTGGCGGACCTTGTCCTCGCCGCGGATCCAGAGCTGCGCGACGCGGGACGGATCGGTGATCGGCTGGCCGGTGGCGCTGTCGTTGGCCGTAAGCGGCAGCGGGGCGTATGCTTTCAGCCGCGCCTCGTAGTCGAGGCCGGCCTCGGCCGTCGCCGCGCGGATGAAGCGGTCATCGACGAAACGGTCGAGGTCGATGTCGGAATCGGCCTTCTTCAGGAGCTTGAGCGTCTCGAACGAGGTCTTCACCGCCTGCCGGTATTCCGGCTTCCAGGTCAGGTCGCGGGTCTGGAGGCCGAGCGGTCCGTGGAACAGGTAGGCGACCTCCGCCTCGATGCCGGTCACCCGCTCGATCAGTTCCGAATATTTTTCCGGCTCGGCGGCGATCAGCCGGTCCGCCTCGAGGGACGCGCGAAGATAGGCGGTGACGATCTCCGGGTATTTGTCCGCATAGTCGCCGTCGGCCAGGGCGCCGTGGAAGGTCGGGGCGTCGGCCTGCGCGCCGTCGTAGATCTTGCGGGCGAAGCCGCGCCAGGGGAACAGCTCGGCGAAGGGCACGAAGTCGGCATGCGCGTCGATCTTGTTGGCCAGCAAAGCCGCGCCCGCCACCTCCGGCGCCTGGGTGATGATGGTGACGTCGCGGCCCGGCTCCCATCCTTGCGCCTTCACCGCCCGCAACAGCAGCCCGTGCGCGGTCGAGGCGAACGGCACCGAGACCGTCTTGCCCTTGAGCTCGGACAGCGACTGCACCGGGGATTCCTTCGGCACGACGATGCCGTTGCCGCTGCCGCGCACGCTGCCCGACAGCACCGAGATGAACAGCGAGCGGCGCCCGGCCTTGGCGAAGGCGTAACCGTTGAGCGAGCCGGGGAAGTCGGCCATCGCCCCGAGATCGAGCTTGCCCGCCACCATCTCGTTGGTCAGCGGCGCGCCGCTGGTGAAGTTGCGCCACTGGATGTCGTAGGTCGCGTCCTTGTAGCGGCCGTCCCGCGGCAGGAATTTCTCGAGGAGCTTCAGTTCGCGGATCAGCAGGCCGCCGGTGGCGCAATTGATCGTGGTGTCCTGCGTGCCGACGGCGACCCGGATCGTCTCGGCCCGGGCCAAGCCGGGCGTCATCGCGCCGAACGCCGTGGCGGTCAGGAGGAGAGCGGCGAGGCGGCGGCTGAGCGGGGCGTGCTGGGTCACCGGGAGGCTCCGTGGGGCAGGTGTTTCCACCGCTCACGCGGGCGGCGATCCCCCGGATGTGCCGTTCGAACGCCGCGCGCGACGAGCAATTAATTTCGTCGGAGCCACGAGATGTGGGCAGAGGCACGACTGTTCTTGGTCATCGAAAAATCTCTTCTCGCGGAATGTTCGAGGGGAGAAGAATCTGTTCTGACGACATCCTGATTTGGAATTGCTCTCAGGCAGGCCGCGCCGATAATCGAGGCGGACGACGGGGCGGGCCCGCGGCTCCGTGCGCGAACGTTTTTCCGAGGTCCCTCATGTCGTCGGCATCGCTCGCCCTGTCCGAACCCCGCCGTCCGGCGCCCCTGATCGCCAGCGCCCTGTTCCTCAGCGAGACGGTCGAGGGCCTCGACGACGGCGCCGGCTTCCTCGACGGGCTCACCCCCGCCGAGATCGCCCGGGTGCGCGCCGCCGGCCGCCCCGTCAGCCTCGCGCCGGGCGAGAGCGTGTTCACGCAGGGCCAGCCGCACGAGGGGATCTTCCTGATCGAGGAGGGCCGGGTCCGGGTATTCTATTCCGGTCCGTCGGGCCGGCAGGTGACGCTGGCCTATTGGACGCCGGGCCACTTCATCGGCGGCCCGAGCATCTACGGCGGCGGTTGCCACCAATGGTCGGGCACGGCGATCGAGCCGGTGCGGGTCACGGTTCTGTCGAGCGCGACCCTGCGCGGGCTGATCCGCCAGATGCCGGGCTTCGCGCTCTGCCTCATCGCCGCTCTGGAGGCCAAGGGCCGCTGCTACACCGCCATGGCGCAGATGCTCGGCACGCGCTCGGTGATCGAGCGGCTGGCGCAGTTGCTGCTCAACCTCGGCGACCTCTACGGCAGTTCGGAGAACGGCACGGTGATCATCCGCCGCCGCATCACCCACGACGAACTCGCCGCCCTCGTCGGCTCGACGCGGCAATGGGTGACGATGATGCTCAAGCGCTTCCAGCGCGAGGGCATCGTGTCGATCGACGCCGCGCATATCCGCCTGCTGCGGCCGGGACGGCTGCAGGAGATCGTCCTGACGGAAGGCTAGCCGGACAGGTCCAGGGCCGATGCCTCGGAGCGCTCGGTTCGGGCCGTCATGGCGCCGCCGGTGCCGAGGTCTCGACCGATACGACCGGCAACGCCAACCCCGCGCCGGTCTTTGCGGCTGCAACCGCCCAGGCTAAGCCGTCCGGCGGCGTGAGGGGGGATTGCGAGCGATGGCGGCTGTCCGGACGATCGCGGAGCTGGAGCGCATCTACGGCGATTTCGGTGCCGTCGGCGAGGCATCGACCGCGAAGGTCGCCGACCACATCACGCCGCATTACCGGCGCTTCATCGAGGCAGCGCCCTTCCTCGCCCTGGCGACGTCCGGTCCCGGCGGCCTGGACTGCTCGCCGCGCGGCGACGTTCCGGGCTTCGTGCGCATCGCCGATCCCCGGACGCTGCTGCTGCCCGACCGGCGCGGCAACAACCGGATCGACAGCCTGCGCAACGTCGTCGAGGACCCGCGGGTGGGACTGATGTTCCTGGTCCCCGGGGTCGGGAACGCCATGCGGGTGAACGGCCTCGCGTCGATCGAAGACGATCCTGCCCTGTGCGCGTCCTTCGCGGTGGCGGGCAAGGCGCCGCGGACGGTGATGGTGATCACGGTCCGGGAGGTCTACTTCCAGTGCGCCCGCGCCCTGATCCGCTCCGGCCTCTGGCGAACGGAGAGCCACGTCGATCCCGGGTCGCTGCCGACGCCCGGTCAGATCCTGGCCGAGATGAGCGACGGCCGCGTCGGCGGAGCGGCCTACGACAGCGCCTGGGCCGAGCGGGCGCAGCGGACCCTCTGGTAACGGGACCGCCGCCGGCCGGCGCGGCTTCCCCGGCGCCCTCTACGCCGCCAGCCGCGCAAGCGCCCAGCGCGCGGTCTTGCGCACGTCCGGGTCGGGATCGTTCGCGACACCCTCCAGCCCCGCCCGCGCCGCCGGATCGGCGATCTCCCCGAGCGCGGCGGCGGCTTCCTTGCGCAGGGAGGCCATGTCCTCCGACAGGGCCGCGACCACCGTCGGCACGGCGCGGCGGGCCTTGAGACGGCCGAGGCTGCGCAGCGCCTTCTGGCGAACCTGCCAGGTGGCGTCATCGAGCGCCGCGATCAGGACCTCGGCGCTCTCCGATGCCCCGACCCGTCCGAGCGCCTCGGCAGCGGTCTCGCGCACGCTCCATTCGGGGTCGCGCAGCGCGCCCGCGATCGCCTCGACGGCGCTGTTGTGGCGGGAGAAGGCGAGGCCGCCGACCGCGGCGCGGCGCACCTCGGCATCCGCGTCGCGGGTCGCGGCGATGAGCGAGGGCAGCGCCTCCTCCCGCTTCAGGTAGGCGATGACGCCGACGCCCTGCGCCCGCACCGCCGGCTCGGGGTCGCCGAGCGCCGCGACGGCAGGTCCGAGCGCCTCGGGCAGCCTGAGGCCCCGCAGGGCCCGTAGGGCGGCCGCCCGGACGAAGGCGTCGGCATGCCCGGCGAGCGGCAGCAGCGGCGCGCCGGCGCGAACATCCTTCAGCTCGGTCAGGCTCTCGGCGGCGGCCGCCGCCACCGTCCGGTCGGGATCGGTGAGCGCAGCCGCCAGCGCCGCCGCCGTGTCGGGGCCGTCGAAGCCGGCGAGAGACAGAGCCGCCTGCCGCCGCACATCCGGGTCGGAATCGGCGGCCGCCCGGGCAAGGGGGGGCACGGCCTCCGGGTCGGCGGTCTCGGCGAGCGCGAGCACCGCGACCCGGCGCACCGCCGGATCGGCATCGTCGAGGCCGCGGGCGATCTCGGCGACGTCGCCGAAATCCTCGAACGGATCGGTGAAGGGCATCGGGCTCACCGCAGCAGGTAGGGGATCTGGACGGTGACGGCGCCGGTCGGGCAGTCGGTCTCGCAGGGCATGCAGTACCAGCACTCGTCGTACTTCATGTGTGCCTTGCCGGTGAGGTCGCTGATCCGCAGCACGTCGAGCGGGCAGACATCGACGCAGACCGTGCAGCCCTTGTCGGCGATGCATTTCTCGGCGTCGACGGTGACCGGGACCGTGCTGGGCTGGTGGGCGAGAGGCATCGGGATCTCCTTGGCTCAAGCCTGCCGGCGGACGCGCTGGCGGTCGTAGGCGCCGCGCTCTTCCGCTTCGATCGGCACGATGTAGGGGGTGACCGGCCGCTTCTCGCTGACCATGCGCCCGTCCACCTTCCGCAGGATCGTGTGGCAGAACCATTCCGCGTCGTTCTTCTCGGGGAAGTCGGTGCGGTTGTGGTAGAGGCCCCAGCGGCTCTCGGTGCGGTAGAGCGAGGCGTGGGCGGCCATCTCGGCGCAGTCGAGGATCGAAGACGCCTCCAGCGCGCGCATCAGTTCGTGGCTGTCGCGGGCGACCATGCGCGTCTCCAGATCCTCGCGGATCTCGGCGAAGCGCCGCTGCCCGATCTCCATCTTCGCCGTCACTTTCGGCGGCTGCAGGTAGTCGTTGACGAAGCGGCGGGTCTTGTACTCGATCTGGTTGGGAGGGATGCCGTCCTCGCGCCGGGTCGGCGCCAGCACCCGCGCGCGCTCGCGGGCCACCGCCTCGGCGTCGATCTCCGGCAGATCGATCTCCCCCGCGCGGTCGATGGCGTGCTCGCCCGCCACCGCGCCGTTGGTGAAGGCCCCCAGCATGTAGTTGTGGGGGACGTTGGCCATGTCGCCGGCCGAATACAGGCCGGGCACGGTGGTGCGGGCGAATTCATCGACGAACACGCCCGACGCGCTGTGGCCGGAGCAGAAGCCCACCTCCGAGATGTGCATCTCGACCATCCGCTGGCGATAATCGGTGCCGCGGTTCTCGTGGAAGCGTCCGCGCGAGGGCCGCTCGACCTTGTGCAGGATCGTCTCGATCTCCGAGACCGTGTCGGCGTGGAGATGGTCGAGCTTGAGGAAGACCGGGCCGTTGCCGCTCTGAAGCTCGTTGTAGAATTCCTGCATCATCTGGCCCGACCAGTAGTCGCACTCGATGAAGCGGTTGCCGGCGCTGTTGGCGGTGTAGGCGCCGAACGGACCGGCGACGTAGGCGCAGGCCGGACCGTTATAGTCCTTGATCAGCGGGTTGATCTGAAAGCATTCGAGGTTCGCGAGTCCGGCGCCTGCGTGATACGCCATCGCATAGCCGTCGCCGGAATTGGCGGCGTTCTCGTAGGTGCCCCACAGATACCCCGAATGCGGCAGGCCGAGCCGCCCGGCCGCGCCCAGGCACAGGATCACCGCCTTGGCGCGGATCACGAGAAACTCGGCGGTGCGGGTGTTGACCGCCACCGCGCCGGCCGCCGCGCCGTCCGGGGCGTTGAGAAGGCGGGTCGCCATGAAGCGGTTCGAGATCAGCACCTGCGCCTTGCGCAATTGCCGGTAGAGCGCCTTCTTGACCGTGTCGCCATTGGGCATCGGCAGCACATAGGTGCCGAGATGGTGCACCTTCTTGACGTCGTAATCGCCGTTGCCGTCGCGCTGGAAGCGGATGCCGAAGCGGTCGAGTTCCTGGATGATCTCGAAGCAGCGCTCGGCGTATTTGTAGACCGGCGCCTGATCGCAGATGCCGTCGTTGGCGATGGTGATTTCCTTCGTATACTGCTCCGGCGTGGCGTAGCCGGGGATGACGGCGTTGTTCAGCCCGTCCATGCCCATGCTGATTGCGCCCGAGCGCTTCACATTGGCCTTCTCCAACAGGATCACCCGGGCCGCCGGGTTGCGCAGCTTGGCCTTCAGCGCCGCCATCGGCCCGGCGGTGCCGCCGCCGATCACCAGCACGTCGCAGGCGACCTCCGAGGTCGCATCCTGAATCGCGTCCTGACCCATCGCCGCCTCCCTCACGCCGCCGCGCCGTCGGCAAGAGCCCGCAGGTAGGGCCAGGGAAAGATCCCGCGGTCGTGTCCGTCGGAGAAGACGAGGTTCACGGCGTAGGCACCGACCGGCACGACCCCGGTGATCGCGATGTCGTGCGGCAGGGCAGGGGGAAGCCCGTCGATCCCGGCACGCACCGTCTCGGCGCTGCGGCTGTGGGCCCGAAGCGTCGCGGCCATCAGGCGGGAGGCCGTGCCGTCCTCCCAGATCACGTCGAGGCGTCGGCGCTCTTCCGTCAGCCTGATCTCGCGCGGGGTCGCCGCCATCTTCGTCCTCCTCGACGCTGGCCCAGGCACCGAACAGGCGGGCCCGACCTCCGCGGTTAGACCGCCACGGCGAGGACGATTGAAGAAACTAATTGCCTGCCGTTCGCGGCGGCCGCCCTGGCTGCGGCGGCGTCACTCCAGCGGGTCGCCGGAGCGCCTCGCGGCGAACCCTGGCGTTCCCGGCACCGGCGTGCGGGTTCAAGATCACGCCACCGGCCTTGCCCTTCGTTGAGCTCGCGGTCCTGTGGGCCTATGGATCAACGCCATGGAACTCCGAGCTTCAGCCGAACGATCCTTGGCTCCCTTCGCCTGCAGACCGTCCCCCGGAAAGGCTGCGCCGTTCCTGCCGATGAGCCGCGCCGAGATGACGGCGCTCGGGTGGGACGCCTGCGACATCGTGCTGGTGACGGGTGACGCCTACGTGGATCATCCCAGCTTCGGCATGGCCATCATCGGCCGGCTGCTCGAAGCGCAGGGCTTCCGGGTCGGCATCATCGCGCAGCCCGACTGGCATTCGGCGGAGCCGTTCAAGGCGCTCGGCAAGCCGACCCTGTTCTTCGGCGTCACCGGCGGCAACCTCGATTCGATGGTCAACCGCTACACCGCGGATCGCCGCATGCGCCACGACGACGCCTATACGGCCGGCGGAGAGGGCGGAAAGCGCCCGGACCGCTGCACCATCGTCTACACGCAGCGCTGCCGCGAGGCCTACAAGGACGTGCCGGTGGTGCTCGGCGGCATCGAGGCGTCGCTGCGCCGCATCGCCCACTACGATTACTGGTCCGACAAGGTGCGCCGCTCGATCCTGGCGGACGCCAAGGCCGACCTTCTCCTCTACGGCAACGCCGAGCGCGCCGTGGTCGAGGTGGCCAACCGCCTCGCGGCCGGCGAGGCGCCGCACCAGCTCGACGCGGTCCGCGGCGTCGCGCTGTTCCGCCGCGTGCCCGAGCATTACACCGAGCTGCCCGCCGACGACCTCGATTCGACCGACGAGGCCGCCGCCCGCCGGCCCGGCGACACCGTGATCCGGCTGCCCGCCTACGACGAGGTCAAGGACGACAAGGAGGCCTATGCCCGCGCCTCGCGCGTGCTGCATCGGGAGGCCAATCCCGGAAACGCGCGCCCGCTGGTCCAGCGCCACGGCGACCGCGACCTGTGGCTGAACCCGCCGCCGATCCCGCTCTCCAGCGACGAGATGGATGCGGTCTACGACCTGCCCTACGCCCGCGCGCCCCATCCGTCCTACGGCGACGCGAAGATCCCCGCCTGGGACATGATCAAGTTCTCGGTCACGATCATGCGCGGCTGCTTCGGCGGCTGCACCTTCTGCTCGATCACCGAGCACGAGGGCCGGGTCATCCAGAACCGCTCGGAGGGCTCGATCCTGCGCGAGATCGAGCGGATCCGCGACAAGACCCCGGGCTTCACCGGCGTCATCTCGGATGTCGGCGGGCCGACCGCCAACATGTACCGGATGGCCTGCAAGGACCCGAAGATCGAGGCGGCGTGCCGGCTGCCCTCCTGCGTCTTTCCGGACATCTGCCCGAACCTGAACACCTCGCACGACGACCTGATCCGGCTCTACCGCAAGGTCCGCGAGGTGAAGGGCGTCAAGAAGGTGATGGTGGCGTCGGGCGTGCGCTACGACCTCGCGGTCCGCAGCCCCGAATACGTCAAGGAGCTCGTGACCCACCACGTCGGCGGCCGCCTGAAGATCGCGCCCGAGCACACCGAGCGCGGCCCCCTCGACAAGATGATGAAGCCGGGGATCGGCACCTACGACCGCTTCAAGGAGATGTTCGACGAAGCCGCCAAGCAGGCGGGCAAGAAGTACTACCTGATCCCGTACTTCATCGCGGCCCATCCCGGCACGACCGACGAGGACATGCTGCAGCTCGCGCTGTGGCTCAAGAAGAACGATTACCGCGCCGACCAAGTGCAGACGTTCCTGCCCTCGCCGATGGCGACCGCGACGGCCATGTACCACACCGAGGTCAACACGCTGAAAGGTGTGCGGCGCGGCGGCAGCGAGCCGGTCGAGGCGATCAAGGGGATGCGGCAGCGCCGACTGCACAAGGCGTTCCTGCGCTACCACGATCCCGAGAACTGGCCGCTTCTGCGCGAGGCACTCAGGGAGATGGGCCGCGCCGATCTCATTGGGCCGCGGCCGGACCAGCTCGTGCCGTTCTCGCAGCCGCCGGGAACGGGCCTGGGCGCGGGGAAGGGGCGGGGCCAGCCGCGGCCTGTGCGTCACGGCGGCGGCCAGCGGTTCACCACGAAGGGCGTGCCGCTGAGGAAGTGACGCACTCACGCCTCCGACACCTTCATGCCGGCGAGCCGGGTCTAGGTCGGCGTCCACTCCGCGACGGACGTCCTGGCCGGCGGATGCGTCGGCTCGGCTTGGGCTGTGCTGTGCTGGATCGTGGCATTGCGCCTCCAGCGCTGCGGCCAGGTCGAGCAACCCGGTGGCAGGCCCAACCGGACGTGCCGCGGGACATGGCAACCGACAGGCTGACCGCCGATCCGGCGAGCGGCCGGTCGGCTGGCCCAGGCTCGCCGCACCGGCCGACCGGCGTGGGGCTCGGCCGATCGCCGCAGCGTCAGCGAGGCTCAGTCGCCATCACACGAGCCCTGCCAGGCGCAGAGCCATGCCCGCCGCAGCACAGGCCGCGAGCGTCTGGATCATGCCAAGCTTGAACCTGAAGACCGCCATCACCGCCGCGGCAGCCAGGGTGAGCGCCCAAGGGTTGAGGCTCGATGGGATCGGCACGTCGAACCGGAGCGGCCCGACCGTCATCGGTCGCGTCTGGGCGAAGATGGTGTGCAGGGCGAACCAGACGGCAAGGTTGAGGATCACCCCCACCACCGCGGCGGTGATGGCCGAGAGCGCCGCCGCGAGCGCCCGGTTGCCGCGCAGGCGCTCGACGTAAGGGGCGCCGACGAAGATCCAGAGGAAGCAGGGCGCGAACGTGACCCAGGTGGTGAGCAGACCGCCCAGCGTCCCGGCGACAAGCGGAGGCAGGGCGCCCGGATTGCGGAAGGTTGCCATGAAACCCACGAACTGGGTGACCATGATCAGGGGCCCTGGCGTGGTCTCGGCCATGCCAAGGCCGTCCAGCATCTCCCCGGGCCTGAGCCAGCCGTAATGCTCCACCGCCTGCTGGGCGACGTAGGAGAGCACCGCGTAGGCGCCCCCGAACGTCACCATCGCCATCTTGGAGAAGAACACCGCGACGTGGCTGAAAACATCGTCCGGCCCGAGGGCGAGGATGAGGGCGGCGACCGGCACCAGCCAGATCGCGCCCCAGGTCAGCAGCCGCCGCAGAGTAGGCCCGGCCGCAGCCCGCTCCTGCGGAAGCTCGTGGTCGTCGAGCAGGAAGGGGCCTTCGAGGACCTTGCCACCCCCGCCATGCCCTCCGGCCTTGAACTGCGGCAGCCGGGCTCGACCGCCGAGATAACCGATGACGCCCGCCGCCAGAACGATCAGCGGAAAGGGCACGTCGAAGAAGAAGATGGCCACGAACGCCGCCGCCGCGAGCCCGACCATCACGGGCCCCTTGAGCGCCCGCTGGCCGATGCGGATCACGGCCTGCAGCACGATGGCGAGCACGGCGGCCTTCAGGCCGAAGAACAGGCCGGCGACGAGGCCCACATTGCCGTAGAGCGCGTAGACCCAGCTCAACGCCATGATGGCGACGACCCCCGGCAGGACGAACAGCCCGCCCGCGACGAGGCCGCCACGGGTCCCGTGCATCAGCCAGCCGACATAGGTGGCGAGCTGCTGCGCCTCGGGGCCGGGCAGCAGGGTGCAGAAGTTCAGGGCGTGCAGGAACCGGTTCTCGGAGATCCACCGCTTCTCCTCGACGAGGATGCGGTGCATCACGGCAATCTGCCCGGCCGGGCCGCCGAAGGAGAGCGCGGCGATGCGCGCCCAGACCGGAACGGCTTCGGCCAGGGTCACGGGCAACGGCGCTTCCTGGGCGGCCGCGCCGGGCTCCGGCGCGGTCTGGATGCGTATGGTCGCGGCCATGGTCAGGCTCTCTCCCAGGGCTTGTTGGTGGGCCAGTTGTGCGTCTCGGCGGTGGCGTCGCGGCACCAGCGGTAGAAGGCGTCGTAGAGGAGCATGCCGGCGTCGAGTTGCTGCAGGTCGTCGGTGTAGATGCGCGACAGGCCGAGCGAGGCCGCGAGCAGGCCGGCCGCCTCCGGCGCGAGGTTGGGTCGGCCGGTGTCGGCCCCGCGCACCAGCGTGGCGAGATGCAGGAGCGGCGGCGTGGCGAGGCCGAACGCCTCGACCATGACGTCGAAGGTGCAGAGCTCGCCCCTGTGGCTCCAGACGACGTCCGGGTCGTCGAGATCGAAGGGGGCTGCCCGGAAGCGCTCGGCCACGCCGAGGACCTCCGGGGCCGGCACGAACAGGAAGACCGCGTCGGGGTCGACGAAGCGGCGGATGAGCCAGGGGCAGGCGATGCGGTCAACCTTCGGCCGCGCCCGCGTCACCCAGACGGTGCGGCCCTGCGCGTCGCGGTCGGGCAGCGTGTCGGCCGGGACCATCGGCAACCCGGCCGCCGCCCAGCCGAGCAGGCCGCCCTCCAGGGTCTCCGCCCCGACGCCGGCGCTTCGCAGCCACGCGGCGACGCCGTGGGCGTGCCGGTGGCCGTCCGTGCAGACGATGACGGCGGACCGACCGCGCAGGGCCGATGCCCACTCGGCCGGACGCGAAGGGGATCGGACGAGGGAGCCGGGGACGTAGCGCGGGTCGGTTTCGAACGCGTCGTGCGTGCGCACGTCGACGACGACCGGCCCCCCCGGGGTGCCGATCAGGCGCGCAAGCTTCTCGACGGAGATGGTGTTGGGCACGGGCATGACGCGTCCTTGCAGCAATTGCAGGCGGGACGCGATTCTTCGGCCGGAGCCTCGTCGGGGGATCGCTCCCCGAAGCCTCCATTCATCGCCTCCGGCCCCGCCCTGTCAAGGCGGGGCGACCGCACCGTGACCCGCTTCATCCTCGCGGCAACCGCGTCCCCGGTGTAGAAGGCGTCGCGAACGGTGGCGAGGCTGGTACGTTCCAGTCCAGGAGGCGAGAGACCCGTCGGCCATAGGGCGGCCAGGCTCCCGCGACGATGACCAAGCTTGGTGACGATGCGGGACCACGACGAACGATGCGAGCGACCGGGGCGAGAAGCGCGACCCAACTTTGCTTGGCCGACGCGGAATGGCTGAGCGCGAGCGCCTCGACCCCGCCCCGCCGTCGTCGAGGGAACCAGCCCGATCCGCTCCCAGGGCGCGCTTGATCGCGCGGGCGAGCGGCGGCGTCGGCCTCGCGGCCGCCCTGACCGTCCTGTCCGGCTGGGCCTTCGACGTGCCGATCCTGAGGCGCATCGTCCCCGGCCAGCCGCCGATGGTCGTCCTGACCGCCATCGGCATCTTGATGCTTGCGACGGCGCTCCTGCTCGGCACGGGCTCCGGCGCATCCCGTCCGGTCCGCCGGGCAGGCCGATGGATCGCCGCAGCCGCCGCGGCCGTCGGCATCGGGGGGATCCTGCAATACCTCCTGCCGCTGCCGGTCCGCCTCGACGACTGGGTCCAGCGCCTCGCCTTCGGACCTCTGAAGCCCGGGAGCGGCATGGCCCTGGCGACGGCCGCGAGCATCGCGGCCGTCGCGGTTGGTCTCCTCTTCCAGGACGCGCCGAGGCGCTGGCTGCGCGACCTCGGCACGCTCGCAACCCTTTGGGGTTTCGTCATCGCGGCCGCGGGCGTTCTCGGCTACGCGTACGGGCTCGGCGCCCTGCATCAGGCCGGCCCGTTCTCGCGCATGGCGCTCGTGACCGCGGTCACCCTGGGCGTCCTTGCCGTCGGCGCGCTGTTCAGCCGCCCGACCCGGCCCTGGATCGCGCCGCTGCTCTGCGCCGGCGAGGCAGGGTCCCCGACGCGCCACCTGCTTCCCGCCGTCGTGGTGGCGCCGCTGGTCCTGGGCTGGCTGCAACTCCAGGCCGTCCGCTCCGACCTGATCGAGGCCGAGACCGGCACGGCCCTGCTCATGGCCGTCCTCACCCTCTGGCTGGCTGCGTTGGTCGTTCGTGTCGCACGCAACATCGACCGGCGCGCGGTCGCGGAGCGGCGGCTCCGGGAGACGCTGCACGGCATGAACGAGGCCCTGGAGCGGCGCGTGGCGGCGCGCACGCAGGAACTCGCCGAGGCGCAGGACGCTCTCGTGCAGGCGCAGAAGATGGAGGCCATCGGCCAATTGACCGGGGGCGTGGCGCACGACTTCAACAACCTGCTGACCATCATCCGGTCCTCGACCGACTTCCTGCGCCGGCCGGACCTGCCGGAGGAGCGCCGGCGCCGTTACCTCGACGCGGTCTCGGACACGGTGGAGCGGGCCGCGAAGCTGACCGCGCAACTGCTCGCCTTCGCACGGCGCCAGGCGCTCAAGCCCGCGGTGTTCGACGCCGGCGAGCGCATCCGCGGCATCGCCCAGATGCTCGACTCACTCACGGGCGCCCGCATCCGGATCGTGACGACCCTGGCCGAGGGCCCATGCGCGGTGCGCGCCGACTCGGTGCAGTTCGAAACCGCGCTGGTGAACCTCGCGGTGAACGCGCGCGACGCCATGAACGGCGAGGGGACGCTCACCATCGAGCTGACCTGCGGGCGACCCAAGCCCTCGATCCGCGGCCACGCGGGCTCGCCGAGCGCCTTCGTGGCGGTCTCGGTCTCGGATACCGGATCGGGGATCGTGAAGGAGCAGCTCACCCGCATCTTCGAGCCGTTCTTCACGACCAAGGAGGTGGGTAAGGGCACCGGTCTGGGATTGAGCCAAGTGATCGGCTTTGCCAAGCAATCGGGCGGCGACGTCGACGTTGCCAGCGTGGTGGGGCGAGGAAGCACCTTCACGCTCTACCTGCCCCAGGCCGAGGCCGGAATCGGCGGGGAGAAACCCGCCCCCGAACCGGAGGGACAGGCGCTGGAGGACGGCGACCAGTGCATCCTGGTGGTCGAGGACAACGTGGAGATCGGCCGGTTCTGCACGCAGATCTTGCACGACCTCGGCTACAGCACGGTGCTGACCCAGACGGCGGAGGCGGCGCTCGCCGAGATCGAGGCGGTGCCGTTCCGCTTCGACGCGGTCTTCTCGGACGTGGTGATGCCGGGCATGGGTGGGATCGAGCTGGCCAAGCGGCTGCGCGCGCTGCATCCGGAGATGCCGGTGGTCCTGACCTCCGGCTACAGCCACGTGCTGGCGGCCAACGACGCGCACGGCTTCGAGTTCGTGCGCAAGCCCTACTCGGCCGAGGAAGTCCGCAAGGTCTTGCGTGAAGCCGTGGCTGCCAAGCCGAAGGTCCGCCCGGCCCCGGCGGAGACCTAGAGTCCTCGCCGCTGCGCGACGGTCTCGGTTCGCCCCTGAGGGAGCGGGGCACAACCGCGTCTGGGGAGCCCCGCGACGGGAGCGTCCCGCCAAGCCTCTACGCGACGGGCAATGCCCCTTGTCTCGGACGAGCGGAGGCTCGCAGCGGGTCGACCCGACCGGTCCGAGTGAGCGCCGGATCGGACGGGCAGCAGGCCGCCCGGTCGGGCCTTCTCGTAGGGCGCGTTGAAGCCGGCATCGCCATCGGCCACCAGCGCGCCGGAGCAGCCCGCCAGATGTGCGAGCGGGCGCTCGCCCCGGCGGTCGGGTGAGGCGAAGAACACGGGCGACGCCCTCCGCCCTCCACGGTCCACCCGATGGGAAATCCAGCCCTCCGGCACCGTGCGCGGCATGGCATCCACCCTCTGTCAGGGATCAGGATGCCCGAAAAACCTGCGCTCGGCGCGGCCAACCCGGCGGGTCAGGGTCGAGGGTCGCAGACCCTGGAGATCGCGCAACGCCTTGGCTTGATTCCGATGCGATGAACGGCACCCGTCATCGTCCGCTCGCCAAGTCGCCGCGCGCCGGCAGGATCAATTGGTGGGGGACCCAGTCGTAGGGCTGCACGTACTCTCCGCGGGCAAGCTTCACGGCATCGTTCACCGCCTGAGCCCCCTGCAGCGGCGCATCTTGAAGGACGCTGACCGACACGTCGCCGCTCTTCACGGCCGCGATCCCGTCCGACGTTCCGTCGACGCCGCCGACCAGGATCTTGCCCGAGAAGCCGGCCGCCTTGAGGGCGGCCACCGCACCGAGGGCCATCTCGTCGTTGTTGGCCGCGATGGCGTCGAACTTCAGGCCACTGCGCAGCCACGCCGTGACCTGATCCTGCGCCTGCCGCCGGCTCCAATCGGCGCTCGCCTCCGCCAAGAGCTTCAGCCCTGGCCGTTGCCCGAGGATCTCCTTGACGCCGGCGGTGCGCTCCTGGGCGGCGTTGTCGCTGTCCTTGCCGCGCAGGATGGCGACGTTGCCGCGATCCCCGAGACGCTGCGCGAGCATTCGCATCTGCACCCGGCCCGCGACGAGGTGGTTGGCGCTGACGATCGCCATTCTGTTGGTCACCGGGCCGCTCGGACGCCTGTTCACGAACACCAGCGGGATCCCGGCTGCCGCGGACATCTCCGTGATCGTCCTGGCACTGGCGTCGTCGACGGGGGTGACGATCAGGGCTGCCGGCTTCGCGTCAAGGGCTGCGCGGGCCTGGACCACCTGGGTCTCGCCTTTGCCGGCCGCCTGCGCCACCTCGACCGAAGCGGAGAACTTGGAGGCGGCCGTGCTGACGACAGCGGACTGCAGACTATCCAGGAAACGGTCGCCCGCCTCCGGCATCAAGAAGGTGAGTTTCGTTTCGGCGGCGGCCGGCGCGGCGAGAGCGATCAGCAGCAGGGCGGCCGGCAGGGGATTGGTGCGTTGCTTCATGGCAAGCCTCGATGGGAGCGCGAGCGTCAGGCGGCACGGACGGTGTCGAGGAACGACTGCACCTGTCGGCGCAGTAGATCGGATTGCCCGGCGAGTTCGCTCGAGGCGCACAGAACCTGCGCGGCGCCGGTCCCGGTTTCCTCGACATTGCTCGCCACGCCGGAGATGTTGGCGGTCACCTCGCCGGTGCCGCTCGAGGCCTGGGCGATGGCCTGAACGATCTCGCGCGTCGCCGCCCCCTGCTCCTCGATGGCCGACGCGATGGCGGTCGCCGTCTCGTTGATCGCGCGGACCGAGGCGGAGATGCCGTCGATGGCCGTGGCGGTCCGTCCGGTGGAGGACTGGATCGCCTCGATCTTGGCCGTGATCTCGCTGGCCGAACGGGAGGTCTGGTTGGCGAGTTCCTTGACCTCCGTGGCCACGACCGCGAAGCCGCGGCCCGCTTCGCCGGCCCGCGCCGCTTCGATCGTGGCGTTGAGCGCCAGCAGGTTGGTCTGGCCCGCAAGGGTGGCGATGGTGTCGACGACGTCGCCGATGCTGGCGGCCACGCCCGTCAGCTCGCGCACCAGCACGGTCATGCCTTCCGTCTCCCGAACGGCGGCCCGCGACATCGCCGAAGAACGCTCGACTTGGACGCCGATCTCCGTCACCGAGGCATCGAGTTCTTCGGCAGCGCCCGCGATCGACTGGATGTTGACGGAGGCTTCCTCGGCCGCCGCAGAGACCGCCACAGCGCGCACCGATGTGGCTTCGGCCGACACCGAGAGCTGGCGGGCGGTCGTCTGCATCTGAACGGCCGCCGAGGAAACGGTCGTGACGATCCCGCCGACCGACTGATCGAACGCGTCCGCCAACTCGCGCATGGCGATGCGGCGCTGCGCCTCCGCCCCGGCGCGCTGGGCGGCCACTTCGGCCTCGAGAGCCTTGTTGCGGATCATGTTGTCCTTGAAGACTTGAACCGCAGCCGCCATCAGGCCGATCTCGTCGGAGCGGCGCTGAGCGGGGACCTCGACGCCGGTGTCCTCATCCGCAAGCCGGCCCATCGCGGCGGTCATGCGCCCGATCGGGTGGGAAATCGTCATCGTCAGAAGCCAGCCGGCCAGCGTGCAGAGCGTCAGCAGACAGGCCAAGGCCGAGACGATCCAGAAGCGGGCCGAGGCGCGGATCGCCTGGGCCGCGGCCGTGGCGATCTCGACCTCCTGTTGACGATAGGCCTGCACGGCCCGCACCGCGGTGTAGAAGTGGGCGGCCTCCGAGAGCATGTCACCCTGCAGCACAGCCGTTCCGGTCTCGCTCAGGCCGGCCCGGTCGAGGATGCGGATCTCTTCTCCGATTGCCAGGAAGTGCTGCCACGCGTTGCGCAGGGTCTCGGCGAGCTGGGTCTCGCGCGCGCCCTCGATCAGGGTCGCGTAATCGCCCCAGGCCTTCGAGAAGGCGACGCGGCCCTCCTCGGCCTCCCGCGCGTAGGCGCTGCGCTGCGTCTCGCTCGGGCTGTAGTGCTGCAGCGCCGTCAGCGCACGGAGCTGCTGGCTGAGGCGGGCGAGGTCGCCCAGCAAGGTCACGGCCGCGACCTGACGGGCCAGCGCCGCGCCGATCGCCGAGACCTGATCGACCTTGATGATCGCGAAGCCGCCGGTCAGGCCGGACAACACAACCAGGATCGCGAAGGTACCGATGATTTTCGACTTGATGGATCGTAGGTTGATCGAGCGCATTCTCTTGCCGATCGGCATGGCGGCGAACCCTTGAGGAGGACGTGTCCGAATGGAGTTTGATCGTGGAAGGGTGGGGCGCTTGCGTCGACGCAGGTCGCGTTGCTGCGCTGGCCCCCTGCCTGTCCGGGTCAGAACGTGACGCCGCTCTTGACGCCGAAGACGAGAATGTCGGTCCGTCCGCCGAAGCCACCGGGACGGTTGATGAACTGGATGTTGGGCCGGACCACCACGTCGGGAGAGAGGGCAAGGCTGTAGAAGACCTCCAGCACTCGCTCGTATCCGGGGATCGGGCGGACGCCGCCGTCGAGCAGGTTGGCGCGTTGGATGCTCTGCGCCAGGCCGTGGCTGGCATGCGACTGGCCGATGCCGAAGCCGATCCAGTCGAGCGGACGCGCGGCCCAGAAGCCTTTGTAGACGAAGCCGATGGTCTCCTGCCTGTCGATGAACGAGGTCGAGGAATTGGCCATCGTGACGCGGACGAAGGCGGAGAGGCTGGCCAACGGATTGGCGGGGTCGGGGCGGTAGAGCTCCTGTACGGCCACGCCGTAGAGGCCGCTGCGCTCGCGGTCCGCGAGCGGCACGCCTCCGGCCACCGCCAGGGGCAGGCCTTCGCGGTTGAGGAAGAGGTCGGGCCCGCCTCTGGTCTGATACCACGCGCCGACCGTATAGCTGCCGCGATACGCGAAGGGTGGAAGCGTCGGGAAGGCCGCGGCCTCGACGATGGCCAGTGCGCCCGCGGCACCGGACGGGTCGAAGTTGAAGCCGTCCTCAAGATCGCGCGGATTGACTTGATAGACGCCGGCCATCAGGTAACCGGTGTCGGTGTTGCCGAGCCGCAGGCGGGCGGCATATTGCGAGATTGGCCAGTTGTACCAGTAATTGCCGACGAGGTTGCCGGGTTGGTTGCCGCAGAAGGTGAGGTTCTGGAATTCGCAGGCGAAGCCGGCAAAGTCGGAGCTGACCGGCAGGCGGCCGAACTTGAGGTCGACGAACTCGCCGAAGCGCTGGGTGTAAGAGAGCTGGGTCAGGCGTGGGAACCGGCCGCGGCCGAAGATCTCCTCGGTCTGCTGAAGCACCCCGAAGTGCTGGTCCGCGGTGAGGCCGCGGCCGAAGCGGTAGGTGAGAGTGACGTTGAAGGTGCCGCCGGTAAGGCCGGCGAGGCGATCCATGTCGACGGTGGAACGGACGGCGAGCTGTCCTGCGCCGCGCAGCGACTGGTAGGGGCCGCCCTGGATATTGGTCGAGGTCTGATAGTCGAAGCTGCCGTCCATGCGGATGCCGGCGCGGAAGAGGTCGTCGCGCACACCGCCGAAATTGCCGAGCACGCCCCATTGCGGGGCGGCGCTCTGGGTGTCGAGGCTGCCGGCCGGGGCCGTGTTGACCCCGGCCGCCGTCGAGGGGCGCGCCAGGGGCGTATTGGCGCGACCGAGGGCCGATCGCCCCGGCCTGGAGAGGCGGCGGAGGCGCGGAATGGTCGAGAGGGTAGGGGGCTCGGCTCCGGGCGCCGAAGCCATCCCACGGTCGGGGCCGGTTTGCGCGAGGGCAGGGATCGTCCCCGACGCGACGATGTGCACCATCGCAAGCGAGAGCGACAGAATGAGTGGTCTTCCTGGCGGCGACATGGATTTCAGAGGTCCGGGGAGGAGGCGATCGGAGCAGGAAACCTGCCGCATATTGACTGGTATTGACTTGCTGCAAATACTGTCACAAAACCGGGATTTATTTAATTAGATGCGCGAATTGAGAAAGATGCAGATTTTATTATTAGGACCCACCAGAAATCGATCGTTTTCTTCATTCGCTAAGTAAGTAAAATCGGACTAACATAAATTAAATTAACAAATGATTTCCGAGCGCCGGGTGGCAGCGAATTCGCATCCCATCCTAAGCGTAAAATCGAACAACCTTAGATGCGATACGCACTCTTAGACTGTCTCTGCCCGGCCAGATGGCAATACAAGATCCCGATTGGCAGTGAGCCGAAGCAATACGGCCCATCTCAGATTGAAATACGGTCGGATCAACTTCGGAGAGAAAGGCCAGCCCAGGCGTCGCCCGGGCAACGGCTCACGGTGCCGGATGGGGCGCGCGCCCGACGGCGTTGAGATTGAGGGTCTTGCGCGTGCTGGCAACGGCCTCTGCGGTGACGGGGGGCGCGCGGTTGCTCCAGCTGTTGCGGATGTAGGTGAGAGCCGCGGCGATCTGCTGGTCAGACAGGTTCCAGGCGAAGGACGGCATCGCCGCCCCCGTCGGGTTCTCGGCCGTGATGGCGCCGCGCCCGCCCGCCAGCACGGTCCGGACGATGCCGGCGACCTCGTTCGACTGGATGGCCGTGTTGCCGGGGAAGCTCGGCGTGATGTGCCGGATCCCGGTGCCGTCGGAGGCGTGGCAGGCCTTGCACTGCGCGTCGAAGACACGCTTGCCCTGGGCCATGACCGCTCCGGTGACGGCGGTGCGCGGCGCCTCGGTGGCGGGGCCCGGCGGCAGCGTCTGGAGATAGTCGGCAATCGCGGCGAGGTCGGCGTCGGTCAGGTGCTGGGTCGAGTTCGTCACGGCCTCGGCCATCGGCCCCGAGGCGACCGCCATCCGGTTACTGCCGATCTTGAGATACTGGACGATGTCGTCCTTGGACCAGTCGCCGATACCGCCGGTCTTGCTGGGCGTGATGTCGGGGGCGTACCAGGATTGCAGCACCTCGCCCTGATAGGCCTCGCTGCTCTTGTCGCCGCCGAGAATATTCTTGGGCGTGTGGCAGGCACCGCAATGGGCGAGGGCGTCGGACAGGTAGGCGCCGCGGTTCCAGGCGGCGGACTTGTCGGCTCTCGGCTGGAACCGCTTCTGCTCGAAGAACAGCAGGTTCCATCCCATCAGCAGGGCGCGGATGTTGAAGGGAAACGGAAGCTGGTTGGTGACGACGGCGTTGCGGACCGGCGGCACCGTCTTCATGTAGAGCCACAGGTCGTGGACGTCCTGATCGGACATCTTGGTGTAGCTCGTGTACGGCATCGCCGGATAGAGGTGCTGCCCGTCCTTGCCGAGCCCCTCGCGCAGGGCGCGCGTGAACTCCGCCTCGGTCCAGCGGCCGATGCCGGTTTCCGGGTCGGAGGTGATGTTGCTCGACAGCAAGGTGCCGAAGGGGGTTTCCAGGGCATAGCCGCCGGAGAACGGCTTCCCGCTCTTCGGATTGCTGTGGCAGGCCACGCAATCGGCGGCCACCGCGATGTAGCGCCCGCGCTCGATGGCGGGATCGGGCGCCGTCTTCGGGGCCTCCACCACCTGGGGGGTGTCGACGTCCTTCGTCTGGACGGGGGCCGGCTCGGTTTCGGCCGAGGCGACGAGACCGAGGGGCAGGCACAGCGAGAGTGCCGCGGTGGCGAGGAGGGCGCGGGAACGCAAGGTCACGGTCGTCACCTCAATTCGCCACCAGCGGACCGCGCTTGTCGAGATACGTCTCGATGATCGCTTTCGCAGTCCAGAGCGTCAGGGCGCCGACCGTTCCGGTCGGGTTGTAGCCGGCGTTGTTGGGAAAGGACGAGGCGCCGAGGACGAAGACGTTGTGAACGTCCCAGCTCTGCTGGAAGCGGTTCAACGCGCTGGTCTTCGGGTCGAGCCCCATCACCGCGCCGCCGTTGGTGTGGTCGCTGGCGAGCTGGTAGGGCGAGGCGTGCTGGTTGGTCGCGTTCGTGGCGACGACGAGCTTCGCCCCCATCTTCTTGCCGATCTCGACGCTCTTGTCCTCGATCAGCTTCGCCGAGCGGCGGTCGTTCTCGTTGTAGTCGTAGGTGAGCCGCAGCAGCGGGAGGCCGTGGATGTCCTTGTACTCGGGATCGAGGTCGAGATAGGCGTCCTTGTGCGCGAAGCTCGTACCCTGGCCGAAGATGAAGGTCCCGTTCTGGAAGCTGTGGGTGTAGGCCTTCTTCCATTCGCTGCCCCAGCGGGGCGTTCCCGGGGGAAGGAAGTCGGCATTGCCGATCGGGCGGGCGCCGCGGGAGACCACGAGGATGCCCGCGCCGCCGATGAAGTCCATGCCGGTATGGTCGAAGTTGTCGCCGTTGAAGTCGTCGATCTGGGCCGAGAGAGCGCCGGCGCCGATGAACTGGTTGAGGTACTCGTTCTCGAAGAAGATGTTCGCGCCGGAGACGGTCTGGAAGCTGTAGGCCCGGCCGACGACGCCTTCCCCGGTCGCGTGGTCGTAGGGCTTGCCGATCTTCGAGAGCAGCATCAGCCGCACGTTCTGCATCTGGAACGCGGAGAAGACGACGATGTCGGCCGGCTGCTCCCAGGTCTTGTTATCCTTGTCGACGTAGGTCACGCCGGTTGCGGTCTTCCCGTCCGGGGCGAGGTTGGCGCGCAGGACCGTGGACTCGGTCAGGACGCTGAAGTTCTTGCGCTGCATCAGCACCGGGACGACGCAGTTGTTGGGCGTCGATTTCGACCAGTTGCCGCAGCCGTAATACATGCAGTAGCCGCAATAGGTGCAGGGCCCCATCCGGACGCCGAGCGGGTTCGTGTAGGCCGCCGAGGTCTGGCCCGCCGGGACCATGAAGGGGTGGTAGCCGAGGCTGGCCGAGGCCTCGCAGAAGAGGTCGGTCAGGCGGGTCGTCTTGAGCGGCGGCAACGGATACTCGTCCGAGCGCGCGCCCTCGAAGATGTTGCCGCCGGGGATCTTTTCGCCCTTGAGGTTGCCGGCCTTGCCGGAGACGCCGGCGATCTTCTCGAACCGGTCGTAGAACGGTTCGAGGTCGTCGTAGGTCACGCCCCAATCCTGCACGATCAGGCCGTCGACGAACTGCGCGGCGCCGTAGCGCTCGACGGTCATGCTGTAGGGCTGGAAGTCGAACGGCAGGAAGCGCCACGCCATGCCGGCCCAATGGGTGCCCGACCCGCCGACATTGTAGCCCCACTCGTTGAAGTGCCAGTCCCGCGCGGGCAGCGCCTTCTGGGTCGGGTCGTTGCGGAAGGTGATGGTCTCGATGGCCGGCGGCAGCAGCATCGCCCGCCGCGTGTCCCAGCGCAGCTCGTCCATGTCGACGGAGGGCGGAAAGTCGACCGCCGTCTCGACCCAGGGACCCCGCTCGATGGCGACGACGGTGAGGCCGGCCCGGGTGAGTTCCTCGGCCATGAGCGAGCCGCACCAGCCGAGCCCAACGATCACGGCATCAACTTTGGGATGAACGTTGGCCATATCGGACGACAACTCTCAAAAGAAAAGACGGAAGAGGCTCAAAGAGTCTTGTCGATCATGCTGACCGGAACGAAGTCGAGCTTCTTTCCCTTCAAGTCGATGACGTCGCGGAAATCGTACTGCGCTCCGGGAAACCCGAGCATCCGCCAGCTGACGAGATCCTTGTTGCCGCCGTAGAGCGGGTCGGCGAGGAAGCCTTCGCGGACGTTCTGCAGGATCTGCTCGAACATCTCCTTCGCATCGACCACGCCGAGATCGAGCGTTCCGGCCTCCATCGCCGAGAGGACCTTGTCCTGCTCGGCCGGCGGCAGGGCCGCGTAGCCCTTGCCGTGGGCGGCGCGGCAGTGGCGATCGAGGGCGGCGAGGCCGAGCCGGTAGCGGTCGGCCGGGGCGAGGGGGGATTGGATGCCCTGCTCGGGGGTCCCCTTGACGAAGCGGCCGAGGCGGTACTGCGTCGCCGCCCGGCCGTAAGGTCCGGCCAGCTCACGGTCGATGAAGCGGACGCAGCCCGCCTCCTTGCCGCCGACGCTCAGGTCGTCCGCCGGGATGATCCGGTCGGCCATGGCACCTACGGCCTCGGCTTCCGCGAGCGTGAAGAACACGAGGCGGTCCGGTCCCGGATCGGGCAACGGCGGAACCTTGGCCTGACCGGGCTCCCAGGGCATCTCGCCGCTGAGTTCCGCAGCCTGCGCGGTGGAGGCGTTGCCAGCAAGGGCCGCCATCGAGGCGAGGATTTGCCTTCTGTTCATGTTCCCCCCGGCGCCGATACTTTGATCGGCATGCGCTTGGCCTTCGAGATTGTGCCGAGCGTCAACACTTGCCGACCGGATTCATGTTGAATCCGGATGTGGGCAAATAAGACAGGGCATCACACAACTGTCGCGAAGCATGAGTGTCTGCACAAACGGCAGCACGCTCGATCACGACGGACGCCCCACGCTGCGCTCGAATTGACCACCTCTCGTTGCATTAGCATTTGTATAGATCAAGCCTGCGCGGCGGTCTCTTTCCGAAACGGACACGGTGTCTCCCCGGGCCGGCAGAAATTCGGGGTTGGCGCATCGCCGTCCCTTCCTGCCCGGCGCGCCCGCCTCGGGGCGGATCGAGAAGCGTGTCGCCCCGCAGGCCATGAGCTTGCGTGAGACCGCGGCAGCGCCACGGCCGAGTAGCCGGGCATGGCGGGCCTCGACGACGAGATCCGCGCCGTGGCCGACGGCGGCGACCCGCTCGATCTCGGCATCGGCACGCTCTTCGTGGCCGACCCGGAGGGCCACACGATCGAGTTCGTCGCAGCCGACAAGGGCACCTTCGCCGGGATCCCGCCCGAGGCGCAGGATGCGTTGCGAGAGCCGTGCTCCGCCCCGATGATCGGACCGGCATTCCTCAGCCCTTGTCGTGACGCGCCTTCTTCGTCGGATTGGGCTCGAGCCCGCCACGCGCTTCCGCGACCGACCTCGGAACTCTCGCCGAGGACGCAAGAGACCCTTGCCCCGGCGGCCAGCCACGATCGATTGTACCTCCCGTTTGCCTCCCTATGCTGCCGCCGCCTTTCACCCGTCGATCCGCGCTCGCCGTGCTTGCCGCCAGCGGAGTTCTGCCCCCCATGTCGATGACCGTCGCAGCGGAGGCGCGTGCCGCCTCCGCGCCGACGCCGGCCCTCACGGTCGCGGCGCAATCCCGCTGGCTGTGCAACGGCGTCGCCGCCGCCCCGGACGGCACCCTGTTCCTCGGCCTGCCGCGCTTCCCCGACCACACCGCGACGCCCTCGCTCGTCAGGGTCGAGCCGGACGGGGCGCTGTCGCCGTTCCCCGGTGGGACGTGGAACGCCTGGAGCCGGGACGGCGACGGGCGCGAGACCTTCGTCACCGTGAACGCCGTCCACGTGTTCAACGACGGCACGCTGTGGGTCGTCGATCAGGGCGCGGTGGGCGGTCAGGCCGTGCCGGGCGGGCCGAAGATCGTCCGTATCGATCCCCGCACCGGAACCGTGCTCGCGGTGCTCCGCTTCGGCGACGACATCCTCCCGGCCGGCGCGGCGATGAACGACCTGCGCCTGCACGACCACATGCTCTACGTCACGGATTCCGGGCTCGGCGGCCTCATCGTCCACGATCTCGCGGCGAACCGGACCCTGCGCCGCCTCTCGGGCCACCCGCTTCTGCGCAAGCCCGAGGGTGCGGCGCAGAAGGGGAAGGGCGGCCGCATCCTGGCCGATGCCGCCGACCGCCACCCGGCCGTCGCCAGCGACATGATCGAACTCGATGCCGACGGGGCCTGGCTCTACTGGGCGACGCCGACCGGGCCGGTCCGCCGGATCGCGACGGCTCTGCTCACGGACGAGAGCCTGACGGACGCCGACCTCGCGGCGGCGATCCAGACCATCGCCGAGATCCCGACCATCGGCGGCACGGCGATGGACACGCTGGGCAACCTCTATCTCTCCGACGCCGAGAACCGCCGGATCGCCGTGCTGACGCCGCAGGGGCGGATGCTGACGCTGGTGCAGGACGACCGCTTGGTCTCGCCCGACGCGATCTGCATCGACGGGCAGCGGCGTCTGCTGGTTCCCGCGTCCCAGCTCGAGGATCTCGCCTCCGGAGCCGGCGGAGACGACCGGACGCGGGCGCCCTGGCAGGTTCTCGCCCTGCCGCTGCCGCGGGAACTGGCCGGCCTCCGGCTCGGTGAGGCGGTGACCGGCCGCTCGCCGCCGCGCGGTCTGTCCAACATCCACGGCATCGAGCATGTCGCGATGACGGTGCCCGACATGGAGGCGGCGATCCGCTTCCTTCAGGAGGCGTTCGGCGCGACGGTTCTCTACCGCCACCTCAAGCTGACGGACGAGCCGCTCACGGCCGCCGATGTCGGCCGGATCAACGGCCTGCCGGAGACCGCGACCCTGCGCGGCGCCTGCCAGATGCGCCTCGGCGACGGGGCCAATATCGAGCTGTTCCAGCTCACGGGAATCGCCCGCACCGAGGCGGCGGAGATCAACGATATTGGGCTCAACCACTTCAGCCTGTTCGTGGACGACATCGCGCTGGCAACGGAGCGGTTCGCGGCCGCGGGCGGGACGCTGCTCGACGGCCCCAACGACCTCGGCCTCAACGAGACCGGGGCGGGCAACCAGCTGTGGTTCGGCCGGATGCCGTGGGGCACCTGGGTCGAGTTCATGACCTTCCGCTCGCCGCTCCGCTACGATGCCGGCGCGACCCAGGAGCGCCGGTTTCCGGCCCGCGGCTGATCCGGGATCAGGTGCCGACCGCCATCGGCACCGACCGGCGCGAGATCGCACCGAGGGAGGCGGTGAGGTCGCGCGCGACCGTCCGGTCTCCCGGAACCCGGCGCCGGCTCAGGTCGGCCAGCAGCGCGTCGCGCGTGGTGAGAACCGCCAGGATCAGCGCGTCATGCTCGACCTCGAACCGCGCCTCCGTGGTGGAGAGGCTGACCCCCAGAAGGTCGCCCGGACCGGGGCCGGCCTGGAGCGTGAAGGCGATGCAGCAGCGGCCCTGGACCAGTTCGGAATGCTCGACCGCGTAGCCGCGCAGGCGGGCTTCGGCGAGGTTGCGCAGGAGCGCCTCGGGATCGGTGATCGTGTTTCCGGTGAAGCGCCGGAGTTCGCCCCGCCCGTAGAGGGCGCGGATCTCCCCGTCGTCGAACCGGGCGAGCAAGGCCTTGCCCATGGCGGTGGCGTGGGCGGGCAGCCGCTTGCCGACCCGCGAGACCGCGAGCACCGAGTAGCGCCCCTCCTCGCGCATCACGTAGAGCACGTCCTCGCCCTCGATCGTCGCCACGCTCGCCGTCTCGCCGGTCCGCTGCGCCAGGGCGCGCAGGGTGGAGCGGACGCTCTCCTCGAACGGAACGTTGCTCTGGTAGGCGCCGCCGATCTCCGCCGCGGCCGAGCCGAGACGGTAGTGCAGGCTTCCCGAGATCCCGGGCGCGGCCTCCTCGACGACGAAGCCGCGGGTGCCGAGGGTCTTGAGGGTGCGATAGAGCAGCGAGCGCGAATAGGTCGTCCGCTCGATCAGTGCCGCCAGCGTCATCGGGCCGTCCGCCCGCGCGAGGGCGAGCAGGAGGTCGGCCGCGCAGGCGGCGGCCGGGGCACTATACTTGAGCTTCTCGTCGGATTGCATCGGCAACTCCCCGTCGTCGAGGATCGACCTCGCCGAGACGGCGCCTCACGTCAACGCCTTGACCGCCCGGATCGCCTGCTGCCCGCCCTGGGCGATGAAGGCGGAATCGGAGCCGATTCCGACGAAGGCGAAGCCCATCTGGACGTAGCGCGCGGCGGTGGCCGCATCGCCCGCGAGCACGCCGGCCCCGATGCCGGCACCGCGGCAGGCGGTGACCACAGAGCGCAGGGCGGCGGCGAAATCGGGCGCGTCGGGGGAGGGTGTCGTGCCGAGGGCCGCGGCGAGGTCCCGCGGCCCGACGAAGAGGACATCGACGCCGGGCGTGCGGGCGATGCGCTCCACATCCGACAGGGCCGGCTGCGTCTCGATCTGCACGATCGCCACCACGGCGTCGTTGGCGCGGCTGAGATAGTCGGGATCGAGGCCGAAGGCGGCGGCGGAGTGGTAGGTCGCGACGCCGCGGTCGCCCTGCGGCGGGTAGCGCAGGTGGCTGACGAATTCCGCCGCCTCTTCGGCGCTGTCGAGCCGGGGCGCCATCACCGCCTCGACGCCGAGATCGAGCACGCGGCCGCACCGGATACGTGTCGGTGTCTCGACGCGGACCGCCGTGCCGACGCCGTGGCGCTTGGCGACGGCGATCTGACCGATCAGGTCGCGCTCGTTGCCCGCCCCGTGTTCGAGGTCGAAGAGCAGCCAGTCGAAGCCCGCGATCGCGCAGACCTCCGCCGCGACCGTCGAACCTAGGCCGACGAAGGTGCCGTAGGTCGTGCCCGACCGGACGAGTTCCCCGAACGGCATCGGTTTGGTGCCCACCATCTGCTGCGCCCCGCTATTTCATATTTGAACTCAATGCTCAGACAATGAAGCATCCTGACATCCGGATTGCAATATGAACTAAAGGTGAAATTCTGGGTTGAACTGTCGATCATCTTGTTTTAGCAATCATCGCAAGAAATGACTGTTCAAATATGAACCGCTAGCAGCTCCCTCGAAGGGAGCGCAGGAGGAGGCATGACGCCGGAGCATCTGTGCGATCGGGATGTCGAGGCCGTCGTCGCGACGACGCCCGAGAGCGTCTTTCTGCTCTCCGGCCATCTCACGTGGCTGGGCGAGCGGATGCGGGGCTGGATGAGTGGCACTGAGGGCGACGCCGCCTTCCTGCCGGGATATGCCGTCCTGACCCGGGACGGTCGGGTCGGCCTCGCGGCAGGCGCGGTCACCCGGACGGCGGCCGAGGCCGCGGCGCCGGACAGTCTCGTGCTGTACGGCCGCGCTTGTCCGTCGGCCGGCGCCGACGATGCGCTGTCCCGGTTGCTCGCCGAGATGGGCCTTACCGACCGCACCATCGGGGTGGAATGGGACGGGGCCGGCCGCGGCCTCGCCCGATGCCTGGAGTCGGTCGCGACCCGGGACGCCTCCCTCTGGCTGCGCAACCTGCGCGCGGTGAAGACCGAGGCGGCGCTCGACACGATGCGGGCGGCCGCGACGGCGACCGAGGCGGCCATGGCGGCGGTGTTCGCCGCCTGGACCGCCGACGCGGATCCGCGGGCGCTGCGGACGGTGTTCCGCGTTGCTCTGGCGGAGCGGGATTGCGACTTCGACCATCTGGTCTACGGAGCGCCCGGCGGCGGCGTGTGCGACGCCGTGAGGCCGCCGGAACCGGTCACGGCCCTCTTCTTCGACGCCGGCGCCCGCTGCGGGCGCTACTACTCGGATACCGGCACGACGCTGACGCGCACCGGCTTGACGGCCGCCGACCGCGAGCGCCACGCCGCGGCCCTCGCCGCGCTGGCGGTGGCCGAGCGCGCCCTGCGGCCGGGCCAGCGCGCCTCCTCGGCCTGGTTGGCGATGCAGGACGAGGCGCGCCGGATTCCGGGCCTCGTCGCGCAGGGGCACGGCCTCGGTCTCGGCATCCGTGAATGGCCGCTGCTCGGTCCGCCGAGCGACGCCGTGCTGAGCGACGGCCTCGGCACCTACCCGGTCGATGCCGTCCTCGCTCCCGGCATGGTGGTGAACCTCGAGGCCGGCGGGCACTTCGCCGACGGCACCTCCGTGCAGATCGAGAAGAGCTTCGTCATCGGCGCCGACGCCGCCGTCCCGCTGGCCGCGCAGCCGCGCGACGTCCCGATCCGCCTCCCGGCCTGATCCCACCCCCGAACCGATCCCCACCCTGACGAAAGGCACTCTGCCTATGCCCCGACAGAAGACCATCCGGCTGACGACTGCCCAGGCGATCCTGCGCTATTTCGCGGCCCAGCACACCCGACGCGACGGACGCGAATTGCCGCTCATCGGCGGCGTGTTCGGCATCTTCGGCCACGGCAATGCCAGCGGCTTCGGCCACGCCCTCGCGACCGGAGCCGGCGGGCTCACCTACCACCAGGGCAAGAGCGAGCAGGCGATGGTCCATGCGGCGATCGGCTATGCCCGCGCCCACAACCTCGCCTCGACCCTGGCGGTGACGGCCTCGATCGGACCGGCCTCCACCAACCTCGTCACCGGTGCCGGTACCGCCACGCTCAACCGCGTGCCCGTGCTGCTTCTGCCGGGCGACGTCTTCGCCAGCCGCCGTCAGGGCCCGATCCTGCAGGGGCTGGAGATGGCGGGCAGCTACGACATGACCGTCAACGACACCCTGCGTCCGGTCAGCCGCTTCTTCGACCGCATCACGCGGCCCGAGCAGATCATCCATTCCCTGCCGCACGCCACCGCCGCGCTGCTCGACCACGGCCAGGCCGGCGCCGTCACCGTGGCCGTCTGCCAGGATGTCGAGGGCGAGGCGTTCGACTTTCCCCTGGCGCTGTTCGAGACGCGCGTCCACGACCTCGAGCGGCTCGCGCCCTCCGAATCCGTCCTGGCGGCCGCCGCCGAACGGGTACGGACCGCGCGCAAGCCCATCATCATCGCGGGCGGCGGCGTCCGCTACGCCGAGGCGGAGGCGAGCCTCGCCGCCCTGTCCAACGCCTGCGGCATCCCGGTGGTCGAGAGTTTCGCGGGCCGCGGCGCCGGCCGGGCGGCGAGCCTCAACGCGGGCGGCATCGGCTTCATCGGATCGCCGGCCGCCAACGAACTCGCGACCGAGGCCGACCTCGTGCTCGCCGTCGGCACCCGCCTGTCGGACACGCTGACCGGATCGCACACGCTGTTCCAGAACCCCGATGTCAGCTTCGTGGCGCTGAACCTCGCCGAGCGCGACCTGTGCAAGATGGGCGCGCTGGCGCTGCGGGCCGATGCCCGGGCCGGGCTCGACGGGCTCGCGGCGGCCCTGGAGGGCCACACCGCCCCGGCCGAATGGCGGGACCGCGCCGACCGGGCGATCGTGCGCCACGTCGCCCGGGTCGGCGAGATCGTCGGGACCGAGAATCGCCGCATGACCGGCTACGAGGCGGTCGCCGAGATCAAGGACGCCGCCCGCCGCGAGGACCGCGTCGTCTTCTCGTCCTCGACGGCGATCGGGCAGGCCCACACCATCTGGGACAGCCGCAGCGATGCCCCGGTCGACATGGAATACGGCTTCAGCTGCATGGGCTACGAGATCCCGGCCGCCCTCGGCGCGGCGATGGCCGGCACGGTGAAGGGCCGCATCCTCGCGCTCATCGGCGACGGCACCTTCCTGATGGGCAACACCACCGAGATCGTCACGGCGATCCAGGAGGGCCTCGCCTTCACGATCGTGGTCGTCGTCAACCGCGGCTGGCAGTGCATCCGCGGCCACCAGCTCGGCTCCTACGGCGAGGAGTTCGGCACGCAGTTCCGCCGCCGCGAGGGGAACGCCCGCAATCTCACCGGCGAGACGCTCGCCATCGACTACGTCGCCAATGCCCGCTCGCTGGGCGCCGACGGCGTCGACGTGCACAGCCGCGCCGAGCTCCGGGCCGCCCTGGAGCGGGCGCGCCGTTCCGACCGGCCCTTCCTGATCGCCGCGCATGTCGAGGACGCGCCGCTGCCGATCGAGAGCGGCGCCTGGTGGGAATTCGGCATTCCGCAGGCGGATGCCCCCGAGAGCCTGCGCGAGACCCGCGCCGCCTTCGAGGCGGCCGCCGCGAAGCACCGCTGGTTCGTCTGAGGGAGGGGATCATGAAGGGTACGACGATCACGCGCGTCTCGACGCTGCGCAGCGCCCTGCAGCCGAACCTGCTGTGGGTGGAGATCGAGGATGCCGACGGGGCCGTCGGCCTCGGCGAGACCTTCTCGCTGGCCGAGACGGTGGAATCCTACATCCACGAAGGCGCGGCCGATTACCTGCTCGGTAAGGATGGGGGCGACATCGCCGGGCACTGGACGACGCTGTTCCGCCAGCGCGGCCGCTCCGGCATCGGCGCGGAGACCCGGGGTGCGGCCGCCATCGACATCGCCCTGTGGGACCTGCTCGGCCACCGCACGGGCCTGCCGCTGTGGCAGCTCCTCGGCGGCCGCTCGCGGGAGCGGATCCGCGTCTACAACACCTGCGGCGGCCCGAACTACGTGCGGGCCGCGGCGGTGGCGGGGCGGCAATATACCGGTGACTTCGTTCGCGACCGCTACGACGACCTCTGGGGCTTCATGAACGAGCCCGAGCGGCTCGCCGAGAGCCTGCTCGCCGAGGGCGTGCGCCATATGAAGATCTGGCCCCTCGACGACATCTCCGTCGTGAACCAGGGGCTGCACATCTCGGCGGCGGAGCTGCGCACGGCGCTCGCCCCGCTCGCCCGCATCCACAAGGCCTTCGAGGGCGAGATGGAGGTCGCCCTCGAGATGCACGCGCGCTGGACCGTGCCGGTAGCAAGCAAGATCGCCCGGGCCGCCGAGCCGTACCAGCCGATGTGGATCGAGGATCCGGTCAAGCTCGACAACCTGCGGGCCATCGACGAGGTCTGCCGCGCGACGACCATTCCCGTCCTCGTCGGCGAAACCCAGGGCTCGCGCTACCCCTATCGCGAGATCCTCGAACGCACGGGTGTCGGCATCATCATGTCCGACCCGTGCTGGACCGGCGGCGTGACCGAGCTGCGGCGCATTGCGGACCTTGCGGCCACCTACCAGCGCGCCTTCACGCCCCATGACTGCACCGGCCCGATCGGGCTCGCTGCCGGCGCGCATGTCGCCCTGCACGCAGAGACGGCGATCTTCCAGGAATTCGTCCGCGCCTTCTACCACGGCTGGTACCGCGAAGTGAGCGAGGGCCTGCCGGTGATCGAGAACGGCTGGCTCAGCGCGGCCGACCGGCCCGGCCATGGCGTCACGATCCCCGACGAAGTCCGCAAGCGCGCCGAATGGTCGATGCGCACGAGCCGGAAGGGAGCCTGACCATGGCGAACCCGACTTCGACGCCCGGCCTGCGCGAGGGCCTGAGCCACACGCCGCGGCACCGCCCGTCGGACCGGCTCGCGGGCGAGACGGTCGTGATCACCGGTGCCGGCAGCGGCGTCGGGGCCGAGACGGCCCGCATCCTCCACGCCGAGGGCGCCCACGTCGTCCTGAACGGGCTCACCCCCGAGCGGCTTGAAGCGGTCGCCGCCGAACTCGGCACCCGCGTGACGGTCCTGCCCGGCGACGTCACCGACCTCGCCTATCTGGAGCGCCTCGCGGAGCGGGCGCAGGCCATCGGCGGGGGCCGCGTCGGCGTCCTCGTGAACAATGCCGGCGCCACGATCCGCGGCTCCCTGGCCGAGACCACCCCCGACAACTTCATGTCGACGGTGGAGCTCAATTTGAACGGGGCGGTGCAGCTCACCCGCCTCCTGGCACCGGCTATGTGCGAGGCGCGGCAGGGATCGATCGTCAACATGGCGTCGATCACCTCGCTGAAAGGCTTGGGAGGTGCTGTCGCCTACACGGCCTCCAAGGCGGGCATGACGGGGGTCACCCGGGCGCTGGCCGTCGAGCTGGCCCCGTTCAACGTCCGCGTCAACGCGGTCTGCCCCGGTGTGATCGATACGCCGATGACCTGGGAGCACGCCGAGGCGCAGCCCGATCCGGCCGCCCACTACACGATGCTCCGGGCACGCCAGCCGATGAACCGGCTCGCCTCCGCCCGCGACTGCGCCCTGGCGGTGCTGTTCCTGGCGAGCCCGGATTCCGCCTTCATCACCGGGGCCGCGCTACCGGTCGATGGCGGGCGCCACATCGCCTGAGAACGCCGACCTCGGCCCGCGACGACAAGCCGACACAGATCAACCCAGGGAGGAACGAGCACATGTCCCATGGAGTCATGGCGCCGGACACGGTCGCCCTCGATTTGCCGGAACTCGGCAAGGGCCGTCACACCGCCCGGCTCAGCCTGATCGGCGTGATCGCCACCTTCGGCGGGCTGCTGTTCGGCTACGACACCGGCGTGCTGAACGGGGCGTTGCCCTACATCGCCGACTATTTCCGCCTGTCGCCGCTTCAGGAGGGGCTGGTCACCTTCAGCCTGCTGATGGGCGCAACCCTCGGCGCCTTGGTCAGCGGCCGGATCGCGGACCGGATCGGCCGTCGCGCCACCATCACCGGCCTTGGAGCGCTGTTCTTCGTCGGCGCGCTCGGCTGCGTCGTGGCGCCGACCTACCACATTCTCATCGCGTTCCGCGTGGTGCTCGGCCTCGCGGTGGGCGGTGCGTCGGTCACGGTGCCGGTCTACCTCTCCGAGGTCGCGCCCACGGAGCAGCGCGGCAGCATGATCGGCCGCAACGACATCATGATCGTGTCGGGCCAATTCCTGGCCTTCCTGTTCAACGCCATCATCGGCAACCTGCTGGGTGACAGTGATTCCGTCTGGCGCCTCATGCTCGCCGTCGCACTCTTGCCCGCCATCGTCCTGTTCGTCGGGATGCGTCGGATGCCCGAGAGCCCGCGGTGGCTGATGGCGCAGGGCCGCTCCGCCGAGGCGCTCCAGGTGCTGCGAACGGTCCGCTCCGAGGAGCGCGCGCAGGCAGAGATGGAGGAGGTGCGCGCCCTCACGAAGATTGACGCGGTCGCGCGCTCGACGGGTTGGCGCGACCTCCTGGCGGAACCGTGGTTGGTCCGCCTGCTCTTCGTCGGAATGGGCCTCGCGGCGCTGGCGCAGCTCACCGGCATCAACTCGGTGATGTATTACGGGACGCAGGTGTTGGAGCAGGCGGGCTTCACCCGGAACACCGCCCTGATCTTCAACGTCCTGAACGGCGTCATCAGCATCGTCGCGATGCTGATCGGCGTGGCGGTGGTCAACCGCGTCAACCGCCGCACGATGCTGATCCTCGGCTTCGGCTGCGTGACGGCGCTCCACGTCTTTATCGGCGTGACCGGCATCGTGCTGCCCATCGACAACCCGATCCGACCCTATCTTCTGACCATCGGAATGCTCGGCTTCCTGGGCTTCGTGCAGGGCACGATCACACTCGTCGGCTGGATCGTGATGTCGGAGATCTTTCCGCTGCGTGTCCGCAGACTGATGATCGGCGCGAGCGTCGCCGTTCTCTGGCTGACCAACGCGCTGATTTCGCTTGTTTTTCCTCCCGTTGTGCAGGCCCTCGACTTCGCGACGTTCCTGTTGTTCGGCGGCTGCTGCCTGTTCGGGGTGATCTTCACCGCACGCTGGCTGCCGGAGACGCGGGGCCGAAGCCTCGAATCGATCGAAGCCGAACTGGCGACGGGAGGCACCCGTGCCTGAATCCATCCGACTCGGGGTTAGTCCGATCGCCTGGATCAACGACGACCTGCCGGAACTCGGGGCCGGAACGCCGCTGGAGCGCATGCTCCGCGAGGCCGCCGCGATCGGCTACGAGGGGATCGAGCTCGGCGGCACCTTCCCCCGCGACCCCGAAGCCCTGTCCGCCCTCCTGGCGCCGTCCGGACTCGTCCTGGCGGCGGGATGGTACGCGAGCAGCCTCCTGACCGGCGATGCCGAGGAAGAGATCGAAGCGCTTCAGCCGCATCTCCGGCTGCTGCGGGCGATGGGCTGCGACGTCTTCATCGCCGCCGAGTGCTCGACCTCCGTCCATGGCTGCCGCGCCGTGCCCCTGTCCGACCGACCGGTCCTCGACGGGGCAGCTTGGCGCCGCTTCGGCCGGGATCTGACGCATCTGTCCGAGTACCTCGCGCGGGAGGGTTTCCGCCTCGCCTACCACCACCATCTCGGCACGGCCGTCCACGGCTTGGCCGACCTGACTGCCCTTCTCGCCTACACTCCGAGCCATGTCGGCCTCGTGCTCGACACGGGCCATGCTGTCCTGGGCGGAATCGACCCGGTCGCCGTGATCCGCGAGCACCCGGAGCGCATCGTCCATGTCCATTGCAAGGACGTGCGTCTGCCGGCCTTCGCCGCGGTCGAGGCGAGGGGCAGCTTCCTCGATGGCGTGCTGGCGGGCATGTTCACGGTGCCGGGGGACGGCAGCCTCACCTTCGGCCCGGTCTTCCGCGCACTCGCCGACATCAGGTATCGCGGCTGGCTGATCGTCGAGGCGGAGCAGGATCCCCGGATCGCCGATCCGCGCATCTACGGTCGGATCGGACTGGAGACCGTGCGTCGAGAGGCGGTCGGTGCGGGCTTGGCGGCGGGAACGGGGCTGGGCGGGGCACTCGCCCGCGCCGCGATCGAAGCGCCCGCGCCCCTCGACACGCCTTCGCAATCGCCGGTAGCGACGCCGCTTCCTCTCGCGGAGCCGGCCCTGTCCGGGCTCGCCTAGGACCCAGCCGTTCCGTCAAGCCGGGCCTCGAAGAGGCCGACTCCGCGCACATGGTGCGTTCAGCCCGCGCCGCCTCGGAGCGCGGCAGGCGGGGGCAGGAAGCGGTCGCGCTCCTCACGGAAGCGCCGGGCGAGGAAGTCGCGGCAGGCGGCGATGCGGCGGCTGCCGTGATCGTCGGGATGCGACATCAACCAGTAGCTCCGCCGGAACGCCGTCTCCGGCAGGATGCGCACGAGGTCGGGCAGCGCCGCGGCGGCGAAGTCGTGCAGGATGCCGAGGCCGGCTCCCGCCCGCACCGCTTCCAGCTGCGCGACGGCGCCGACGCAGCGGAACACCCTGGCCACGCGATCCTGCAGGAAGGCGGTATAGTCCAGCGCCGAGGCGTAGGCGTAGTCGTCGACGCCGATCACCGCGGCATGGCTTCCGAGATCCGCCACGCTCTCCGGCATCCCGGCTCGGTCGAGATAGGCCTTCGCCGCGTAGAGGCCGAGGCTGTAATCCGACAGCTTCGAGAGGATCAGCCGGCCATGCGCCGGCCGGTCGAGCCCGATCGCGAGGTCCGCCTCCCGGCGCGAGAGCGAGAACGAGCGCGGAAGCGGCACGAGTTCGATCACGAGGTTGGCGTATCGGCTCGCGAACAGGCCGAGTTCCCGCGCCAGGAACAGGGTGCCGAGGCCGTCCGGAGCACCGATCCGCACCGTCCCGCTCGGCTCCGCCTCCTGCGCCCGCATCCGCGCGGCGACCGCCAGCACCTCGGCCTCGATCCGCTCCGCCACCGGGACGAGTTGCTCGCCCGCCTCCGTCAGCGCGGAGCCGTTCGGCCGGCGATGGAACAGCGGGGTGCCGAGCGCCGCTTCCAGCGCGTCGAGCCGGCGCGCCACCGTGGCGTGGTTGAGGCCGAGCCGACGGCCGGCTTCGAGCATCTGACTGTGCCGGGCGACCGCGAGGAAGACTTGCAGGTGGTCCCAGTTCACGTGTCCCTCGCCGAAGGGCTATAAAATCCGCACAACGGTTCTATGAAATATACCGTTGAGCTTTATTTTTTGTAGGGCGATGAGCGGCCCGTCAATCTGCAGCGGCGTATGCCGCCCGACGCGTGACGAGAGGAAGCGCCATGGCCACACCGATTCCCCACTTCATCGACGGCGCCCGCGCCCCCGGCCGCTCCGGCCGCTCCGCGCCCGTCTACAACCCGGCCACCGGCGAGGAGACCGGCGCGGTGGCTCTGGCGAGCCGCGACGAGGTCGAGGCCGCGGTCAGTTCGGCCCGCGCCGCCTTCCCGGCCTGGGCCGCCACGCCGCCGCTGCGCCGCGCCCGCATCCTCAACCGCTTCCTGCGCATCCTCGAGGACCGCATCGACGAACTCGCCGCGCTCATCACCGCCGAGCACGGCAAGGTGCTCTCCGACGCCAAGGGCGAGATCCAGCGCGGCGCCGAGGTGGTCGAGTTCGCCACCGGCATTCCGCAGCTTCTCAAGGGCGAGGTGACGGAGAATGTCGGCACCCGTGTCGATTCCCACTCCCTGCGCCAGCCGCTCGGCGTGGTCGCCGGAATCACCCCGTTCAACTTCCCCGCCATGGTACCGATGTGGATGTTCCCCGTCGCGCTCGCCTGCGGCAACTGCTTCGTGCTGAAGCCCTCCGAGCGCGATCCCTCCGCCGCGCTGCTGATGGCGGAATGGCTCAAGGAGGCCGGCCTGCCCGACGGCGTGTTCCAGGTGGTGCAGGGCGACAAGGAGGCGGTCGACGCGCTGCTGTACAGCCCCGGCATCAGCGCGGTGAGCTTCGTCGGCTCGACGCCGATCGCCCGCTACATCTACGCCACCGCCACGAGCCAGGGGAAACGCGCCCAGGCGCTGGGCGGCGCCAAGAACCACATGATCGTCATGCCCGACGCCGACCTCGATCAGGCGGTCGACGCGCTGATGGGCGCGGCCTACGGCTCCGCGGGCGAGCGCTGCATGGCGATCTCGGTGGCGGTGCCGGTGGGCGAGAAGACCGCCGACGCGCTGATCGAGCGGCTGATCCCGAAGGTGCGCGCCCTCAAGGTCGGTCCGGGCACCGACCCCGAATCGGAGATGGGTCCGCTGGTCACGCGCCAGCACTACGACAAGGTGCGTGGCTACATCGACCGCGGCGTGGCCGAGGGCGCCGAACTCCTGGTCGACGGGCGCGACCTGAAGCTCCAGGGCTACGAGGACGGCTACTTCGTCGGCGGCTCGCTGTTCGACCGGGTGACGCCCGACATGACGATCTACCGGGAGGAGATCTTCGGGCCGGTGCTCGCGGTGACGCGGGCCCCGGACTACGCGACGGCGGCGCAACTCATCAACGCGCACGAGTTCGGCAACGGCACCGCGATCTTCACCCGCGACGGCGACGCGGCGCGGGAATTCGCCCACGCGATCGAGGTCGGCATGGTCGGCATCAACGTGCCGATCCCGGTGCCGATGGCGTTCCATTCCTTCGGCGGCTGGAAGGCCTCCTTGTTCGGCGACCACCACATGCACGGGCCGGAGGGCGTGCGCTTCTATACGCGGCTCAAGACGATCACGACGCGCTGGCCCACCGGCATCCGCGCCGGCGCGGACTTCGTCATGCCGACGATGCAGTGACGACGTGATCGCCTAAACTCATCGGGCCTCGTCCGCGAAACGTCGTGGGCGAGGCCCGGCGCAGGGCACAGCCATTCTCGTGCCCCGCACCCCTCGGTGCGTTGCAAGCCGGTCGGCGAACGGGCGCGCCGATCTGAGCCAAGCGGGGGTAACGAAACGAGGTCGATCGGGATTCGTCCGGTACGGTCTCGGCCGACCGCGCCTTCCCTTCCGCGGAGGCTTGTCCTTGCCCGGGCCGGGCTCGACGCATCGACACGATCGGGCGGTGCCAGTCGGTACCTGCGCCGGCATTTGCTGAAGCTGTTCCGAGAGGTTGATGCGCTGGGTGCGGGTGAACGGCTCGCGCCGCACCGGGCCGCCGGTCTGCCGCGCCTTCAGGATGCCCTCGATCCGGCAACGCCGATCGCGCCCGCAAGCAAGAATGACGGGTGGCGACTGGACACCGCCGGAACGGCCGCGGCAGAGCCATGCGCATGACAATCAAATGTGAATCGTAGGGTAATGGTCCTATCGATCCCTTGATACCCCGAAAATCGGCGTTCTAATGCAGCGGATGGGGCGGCTCGACAGCATTGACGATCTTCGCGTCTTCGACGCCATCGTGCGCGCGGGCAGCCTGTCGAGGGCCGCACAGGAACTCGACGTCTCGCTCACCCTGGTTTCCAAGCGTCTCAAACGGCTGGAGGCGCAGCTCGGCGTCCGCCTGCTCCAGCGGACCACACGTCAGCTCGGCCTGACCGAGGAAGGCCAGGAATTCCTCGGACGCTGCCGGCTGGCCCTGGATGCCATCCAGGCGGCGGAGGAGGTCTGCGGTGACGGCCACAGCGGGATCGTCCGCGTGACGGCCACGGCCGCCTTCGCGCAGCGGCAGATCGCACCACGCCTGCACCGCTTCCTCGCCCTTTATCCCGACATCTCAGTCCAGATTCTGACCAGCGACGACGTTCTCGATCTCGTGGAGCGCCGCATCGACCTGGCCATGAGGCAGGCCCCTTTGGCCGACAGCCGCCTCATCGCCCGTCCTCTCGTGCCCGACGCACGCATTCTGTGCGCCTCTCCGGCCTATCTCGCAGAGGCCGGTACACCGCGAGATCCCATCGATCTGACCAAGCATGCCTGCCTGACGGTGGGCGATCCGCCGCCGGCCCAGTGGCGGCTTTGGCGCGGTGAGGAGTCGGTTGAGGTCTCGATACGCTCCGTGGCCGGCGGCAATGATGGCGAGATCTGCCATGTCGGCGCGCTGGCGGATCTAGGCATCGCGATGAAGGCGGCCTGGGATGTGGTCGACGACGTGCGTGCGGGCTGCCTCGTGCGCATCCTGCCGGAATGGTGGGGCGGGACCGACCGATGGGTCCGCATCGTCTACCCGGCGCGCCTGCATCAGCCCCGCCGGGTCCGCGCCTTCGTCGCTTTCATGGAGGAGGAGATGATGCAAGCGCTGGCCGAGTCCGCGGATCTCGGCCTGTTCGAGGCTTCGGCGCTGGCCAAGCTGCAGCCGCGCCTCGGGACTGCCCGGCGCCGTCCCCTGCCCACCCACCCCGCCGCGGAACCGGGCTGACGCAGGCGCGCCGGGCGGACCCGTCAAAGCGCGCTGATCAGCGCGAGCGCCCCGAGAACGACCCCGGGGGCATTGGCGAAGGAGACCGGCCAATCGCGGCGCAATGCGCCATAGGTCGTCCACAGCCCGCAATTCACCACCGTGGCAAGCGGTTGGATGATCGAGCCCTTCTGACCGGACAGGTTGAGCGGAATCTGGTCGAGGTAGGAGACGAACATCAGCACGCTCGTGGCGGTCGCGATCCAGCCGAGCCAGCGCACGAAGCTGTCGCTCGTGCCCGTGGGGTGGCTCCGGGTGATGGCGTGTCCGTTCGAATTCACACATGTCTCCTCGTTCGGACGGCCTTGCCGGCAGCGCCGGCGCCGGTCGCCGTCCTGCGGCGTCGCGCATCAACGCGCGGCACGGTCCGGCCGGCCGGCCCGGAACGGAAAGGAACCTTGTCAAATCCGGCCACAATGATCCGATCGCCGATGTCCCATACTGAGGCGAGCGGCGATCGGGCGGGAGGCCGGACGAGACGATGGCGATGCGTCGGCGGGATCTGGGCAAAGCGATGTGCGGTGCCGTGCTGGCGAGCGCCTCGACCCATGCGGCGGCGGACGCGCCGCCGGGCGACACGACCCTGATCCGCGGCGGCTACGTCATGACGATGGAGGCCGCGCGGGGCGATCTTCCCGAGGCCGACATCCTCGTGCGCGACGGGCGCATCGCGGAGATCGGGCACGGCCTGCCTGCCCCGGCCGGAGCCGACATCGTCGAGGCGGCGGGCACGGTGGTCCTGCCGGGCTTCGTCGATGCCCACACCCACGGCTCGATCAGCCAGATGCGGGGCCTCTACGGCAACACGCCCGAGACCGCGTTCTTCTCGGTGACCAGCCGGCTGTCGGCGCATTACACGCCGGAGGACACCTATCTCGGCATGCTGCTGAGCGCCGTCGAGAGCGCGGCCTCCGGCATCACCACCACGGCGGATTTCTTCGACAACGTGCGCGACCGCGCGCATGCCGAGGCCGGCCTCACGGCGCTGCGGGATGCCCCGATCCGGGCGAGGCTGCTCTACGGAATGAAGAGCAAGACCACCGCGGACCCGATCGATCTCGCCCAGGTCGAGGAATGGCAGTGGGGCTGGGAAGAGCGCTCGGCCGGCGGCCGCCTCTCCCTCGGCCTCGCCTGGCGCCTGCCGCAAGCCCTCGACGACGCACAAGCCTGGGCGGTCAAGGACCGGGAATGGGAGACCGCGCACCGGCTCGGGCTGCCGATCCAGGTCCATGTCAGCGGCACGGTGCCCGGGCGGGCGGAGGCGATGTTCGACGCCCTGATCGCCCGGCGGATGCTGCGTCCGGGCCTACAGGTCATCCACGCGACAGACGCCCGCGACGACCAGATCGCCGCGTTGGAGGAGGCCGGTTCCGGACTCGTGGTCACCCCCTTGACCGAGCATCGGGTCGGCTACGGCCTGACCCGGATCGATCGCTTCGCCGGAATCCGGCGCCTCGGCTTCGGCATCGACGGCAGCGCACTCGCCGGCTTCACCGACATGTTCGCCCTCATGCGCCTCGCCGCGCTCACCCAGGCCGGCTCCGCGCGTAACGAGCAGGCTGTCTCTCCGCGTCGGCTTCTGGAATTGGCGACGGTCGGCGGCGCGCGGGCGTTGGGCCTCGACGCGACGACCGGCTCCCTCGCGCCGGGCCGCGCCGCCGACCTGCAGATCATCCGGCTCGACGCATGGAATTTGGCGGGATTCGACGGAGGCGACCCGTCGGCACTGCTGGTCTACTCGGCCCGGCCGGAGGATATCACGGCCGTCATGGTCGCTGGCCGTTTCGTGAAGCGCGACGGTCATCTCACGTCCTACAATGTCGCGGCACTCCACAACCAGGCTCGTCAGTCTATTCGAAACATCCGCAGACGCGCCCGATAGATCAATGATCGCAGACCTTGACCCGCGGGGAGGGATGCGGGATGGCCCAGGCTCTGCACGGCCGTGCCCGCCGGACAAGGCGACCGTGCGGAAGGCCCGTCTGGACCTCGGGCTGCCGGTCAAGAGGCGCAAGACAGATTCGCGCGTCACGGCCGCGCAACCGGGCGCCCGCCGAGATAAAGCGCCGCAACATCGTCGCGTGCGCGCAGTGACCTGACCGGTATTTTGGACCGGGCCAGTTGCGAGGCTACTGCATGGTGGTGGCCATGGGTAGCCGGAAGGTCAGATCCGAGAAGCTGACAGGCGCGGGCGGCCGGTAGCCCAAGGATGAGTGCGGCCGGACGCGATTGTAGGTGTTCTGCCAGAGATCGATCACGGCCTGTGCTTCTCTCAGCGAGTAGAAGATCTCCTGGCGTAGGCACTCATCGCGCAGCTTGCCGCTGAAGCTCTCGCAATACCCGTTCTCCCACGGCGAGCCCGGGGCGATGTACTGGATCTGAGGGCCCGTCTTGGTGACCCATTTGCGGAGTGCCTTCGAGATCATCTCAGGACCATTGTCGCACCGGATATGCTCCGGGATGCCGTGTAGGCACATCGCGTCGGCCAGCGCCTCAATCACACCAAGGCTGTTGATGCGCCGCGCTACCTTCAGCGCGAGGCACGTCCGGCTATGCTCGTCGATCAGCGTCAGAATGCGCAGGCTTCGCCCGTCGTGCGTCTAAGCCCGCACGAAGTCGAAGCTCCAGACGTGATTGCGGTGGAGCGGTCGTAGCCGCACGCACGAACCGTCGTTCAGCCACAGGCGGCTGCGGGGTCTCTGTCGGCTAGAGACCCTCAGCCCCTCGCGACGCTTGGATCGCGCTGAACCCGATCCTTGCCGACCTGCCAGCCGTCTGCTTGCAGCAGCGCGGTGACACGGCGATAGCCGTAGCGCCCGTACTCAGACGCCAGGGCAACGATGGCGCGGGTCAGCTCATCCTCGTCGGCCAGCACGGTCGGCACGTAGCATTGTGTGCCGCGGTGCTGACCGACGATCCGGCAGGCGTGACGTTCCGAGAGGCCGTACTTCTCCCGAATGCCGTCGACCGCCTGCCGGCGCCGCTCGGGGGCGAACCACGTTTCCCGAGGCGACGTCCGCCAGCACCTGACCCACCAGGGATAGGTCAGCCACGAGCCGGCGCAACCGAGCATTCTCGCGCTCAAGGTCCTTCATCTTCCTGGCTTGATCGACCTGCAGGCCGCCGTACTCCTTGCGCCAGCGGTAAGAGCTCTGCTCGGAGATCTCTGCCTCCTTGCACGCCAGCGCCAAGCTCTTGCCCTGGGCGGTCTGCACCTCGATCTGGCGCAGATTCAGCACCACCTGCTCCGCGCTCGTCTTCTGACCTCGCCGCATGTCCGACTCCTTCAGTTCCGGCTGATCCTCTCAATCAGCCCGGTCCAAAGCCAGCCGGTCAGGTCACAAGGAGTACGGCGGCCTCCAATTCGATAAGGCGGGTAAGATGAAGGATCTAGAGCGCGAGAACGCTCGGCTGCGGCGGCTTGTGGCCGACCTGTCCTTAGTGAAGCATGCGCTGGCAGACGTCGCCTCGAGGAACTTGTAGCCCCCGAACGACGCCGGCAGGCGGTGGCGGCAATCCACGAGAAGTACAGTCCGGGGTGCAGACATGCGAGGCTGTGCCGTTGAAGTATGGGGCCCGGGCTTCCCAATAGGCGGTTACGCCCGCGGTGACCTCGGATGCGCTCATGCCGTGTCACTCCTTGACGGTCAGTTCGGACGGTACTCGATGTGGGGCCGACCGCTGAGGGCGGAGACGCGGACCTCGGCACAAACCCCAAACACCTCCGCGATCATCTCGGGGTTCAGCACCGCCTCCGGCGTTCCCGAGCGGACCAAACGCCCCTCGGCCAGAACGGCGATCTCGTCGCAGAACAGGGCGGCTAGGTTCAGGTCGTGCAGGGCGACGATGCTGGTCACGCCGAGCCCTCGCACGAGGGTTAAGGCATCGAGCTGGTGGCGCACATCGAGATGGTTGGTCGGCTCGTCCAATACGAGCTCGCTCGGCTCCTGCGCGAGCGCGCGGGCAATCTGCGCCCGCTGGCGCTCTCCACCCGACAAGGTCTCCCAGGGCTGGTCGCGACGCGCGTCGAGCCCGACCCGCTCCAGTGCGCCCGCGACCGCCGCCTCGTCGACCTCGCTCCACGGGGCCAGGGCACTCCGGTGCGGAGACCGCCCGAGGCGCACGACATCCTCGACCGTCACCTGCGACTGCGTGCCCGCATGTTGCTCGACCACGGCGAGGCGACGCGCGACGGCCTGCCGGGACAAGGCGCCGATGTTCGTGCCGCCAAGGCTCACGACGCCGCTCCTGACCTTCCTCAGGCCGCAGAGCAGGCGTAGCAGGCTCGACTTGCCGGAACCGTTCGGCCCAACAAGCCCAAGCATCCGTCCTGGCGCCGCCTCCAGGGTCACGCCGTCCACGATGATCCGACCGCCCGCCTCCCATCGCAGGTCCCGCGCCGCGAGCGTCATGCCGGCCGCCGCGCGCGGGTGAGGATCAAGGCAAAGGCCGGCGCCCCGAACAGGGCCGTGACAACTCCGATGGGCACGACCTGCCGCGCGATCAGGACGCGGGACAGGATATCGGCCAGAACCAGGAACACCGCTCCGGTCACGAGCGCTGCCGGCAACAGGCGGCTGTGGCGCGGGCCGACGACCAACCGGACGGTGTGCGGGATCAGGAGGCCGACGAAGCCGACCGCCCCCGCGATGCTAACCATGACGGCGGTCATCGCGGCTGTCGTTCCGAACAGCACGAGGCGGACCCGAGAGACGGACACGCCGAGCGCGGCGGCGGCGTCCTCGCCGAAGGTGAACGCGTCGAGGGTGCGGGCATGCGTGAGGCAGACTGCGAACCCGGCAAGCGTCACCGGTGTCGCCAGCCACACATCCGGCCAGCGCACCCCGCCCAGGCTTCCGAGGAGCCAGAACATCACACCGCGCGCCTGCTCGGCGCTGGCGAAGGTGGTCACGATGGTGGCCGTCGCGGCATTGAAGATCTGTGCCGCGGCCACGCCCGAAAGGATGACGCGCTCGCTGGTGCCGCCGTCGCCTATAGCGAGAAAGGCGACCGTCACCAGGGCCATGACGGCGCCGAGCAGGGCGCCGCCAGAGACCCCAACCGCCGCACCGCCGAGGCCGAGCACCATGACCGCGACGGCGCCGGTGGAGGCGCCCGCCGAGATGCCCAGCAGGTAAGGTTCGGCAAGCGGGTTGCGGAGGAGCGCCTGCAGGATGACGCCGCAGACTGCCAGCGCGCCACCGCAGCACGCGGCAAACAGCGCGCGACTCAGGCGGTAGTCGACCAGCACGCCCTGCTGGATCGGGTTCACCGCGTAGCCGAGGTCGAACAGCGCGTTGCCGAGCGCCTGCAGGGCGACCTGCAGAGGGATATGCATCTCGCCGACCGTCATGGCGAGCGCAACGGCAAGACAGAGGAGTGCCAAAGACGCGAGGGCCGCGGCCACGCAGGGCAGCCACCCGGAACTCGAAAGCGCGGCGCCCCTCATCGAGCGAGCCCGAGCGCCTTGAGGTTGTCGGCCAGTTCCCTGATGCCGTCGATGGTCCCGAGCCCCGGCCGCGTCGCCGCGACATCCATGACGACGATGCGGTTCGCACGCACGGCGGCGAGGCGACGGGCGACAGGGTCGGTCCGCAGGAAGTCGAGCTTCACCGCGACGTCGTCGGCCGGGAACAGGCGCCGGTCCATGCGCACCAGCACGATCACGGCGGGGTCGGCGGCCGCAATGCTCTCCCAGCCGACCTGGGGCCACTCCTCGTCCGTGGTAATCACGTTGCGGGCCCCGAGCTTATCGAGGAGGTAGGCCGGCACGCCCTTGGCGCCCGCGACGAAGGCGTCGCCCTTCACGTCCCGGCTGGAGAACCAGACCACAACGGGCAGGTCGCGCGCCAAGCGCCCGGCCATGGATGCGACCGCGGCATCCTCCCGAGCCTTCAGATCGACCACGAGCGTCTCCGCCCGGGACGACACGTCGAAGAGCTGCCCGAGTTCGCGGATATTGCGGTAGACGAGGTCCATCCTGAATGGCTCCGCGCGCACGCCGTCCCCTGGCGCCGAGTTGTCCTTGCCAACACAATCGGCCGGTGAGACGTAGACCGGTACGCCCAGGTCGCCGAACTGCTCGCGGCGGGCGACCGCCCCATGCGGGCCGATATGCCAGGCGAAGGTCGCGGTCACGAGGTCCGGAGCCTCGCCGAGCACGGCCTCGAAGCTCGGCGAGTTATCAGCCAGCCGCTTCACCCCGGCGTTTGCCGCCTCGTAGGGCTCGGCCACGGGGCCGAACCAGACGGCAGTCCCGACGACGCGGTCCGCGAGGCCGAGGGCATACAGGATCTCCGTCTGCGTCTGGCCGACGGATACAACACGTCGGGGCGCCGCCTTCACCGTTATGGTCGCCCCGCAATTCTCCATGGCGAGCGGGTAGCGCGTCGGCTCCGCTCGGACTGCGCCGCAGGACGCCAACAAAAGGCTCCCGACAAGAAAAGTGGTGCTGGTCCGGCGCCAGGACGTCGATGTACTTCGACTTATGCGAGCGTGCGCCTCAGGCTTCGCCACCGTCACTCCCTCGCTCAGAACCGAACCAGCAGGGAGCCGGTGATGCGGCGGGGCGAGCCGGTGTCGACGCGAAACTGGCTAACGGAGCCGACATAGTAGGTGGTGTCGAAGACGTTCTCCACGTTCAGGCCGAAGCGGAAACTCTCGTACTTGTAGTAGCCCAGCGCGTCGGCCACGACGTAGGTTGGGAGCTTGAACCCTGAATTGGACGAATCCCCCGCGCGCTCGCCCGCCGCACGCACCCCGCCGCCGATGCCGAGGCCCCGCAGGGGGCCGCTCTGCACTTCGTAGACGGCCAGCATCGTGCCACTGTGCTCCGGGATGTTGAGCAGCGGGGCACCGACCGGGAGCACGTTGTCCTTGGTGATGAAGGCATCGGTGAAGGTGTAGCCGCCGATAATGCGTAGCTCTGGGGTAAGCTGGCCGGCGGCAGTGAACTCGAAGCCTTGGCTGCGCACGCCGCCGGCCGTGATCTGGAAGCCGCTGTTGCTGGGGTCGGCGGTGAGCACGTTCTCTCGGTCGATGCGGAAGGCCGCACCGGTCAGCAGGAGTGCGCCACCGTAGAGCTCGACCTTCGCTCCCACCTCGTAGCCGAGGCCGGTCTCCGGCTCGAAGGCGCGCGACCCTGCGCCGAGCCCCGCGTCCGTGCCGATATTCGGCCGGAAGCTGGTGCTGACGTTGGCGTAGAGCGCGAGCTCCGGGATGGGCTGGTAGACGAGCCCGGCCCGCGGCGAGGCGGCCGCTCGCGTCTGCTCGGCGCTGTTGCCTCCGATGCGCTGCTTGAAGGAGCGCTCGAACAGGTCGAAGCGAACGCCGGCCAGCGCTTTCCACTGCGGCGCGAGGTCGATCAGGTCCTGGGCGTAAAAGCCGGTGTCGGTCACGCTCTCCAGGGTGTTGGAGGCGCGCGTCAGCGGCGGCAGGGGCTGGCCGTAGCGCGGGTTGTAGATGTCGATCGCGTACGGGAACGTGTTGAAGTTCGAGCGCAGGTAGAGCTGCCGGTTGTCGAAGTCCTCGCGGTCGAAGCCGAGGAGCAGGATGTGGCCGACCTCGCCGGTTCGGAAGCGACCGACGAGCTCGGCCTGACCGATGACCGAGTCGTAACTGTAGTCGCGGAAGTTGCGGTCGCGGATGACCGTACGGTTGTCGGACAGGAGGCCGCGACCCTCGGCGCTCTCGCCGTTCAGGGTGCCGGTGTTGAACTGCGTGGCGAGCCGCATCTGCCAATCGGCGTCGAAGCGGTGGTCGAGGCGCACCTGGAGCACCGCGTCGCTCTGGCGGCTCACCTGCCCGGGCTCACCCAGGAAACGGCTGATCGGCACGAACCCGAGTTGCTTGTTCACAGCGACAACACCACGGTCGACGACGATGTTGTTGCGGGTGATGGCGGCCTCGACCGTCAGCTTGGTATCGGGCGTGATCTGCCAGCTCAGGACCGGCGCGATGAAAAGCCGGTCGTCGCCGACGAAGTCGCGGTAACTGTTCTGGCTACCCCCGGCGAAATTGAAGCGGTAGAGCAGCGTCTTCTCGTCGTTGAGCGCCCCACCGGAATCGATAGTGCCGCGGAACTGCTCGAACGAGCCCCATAGGCCGCCCATCTCGACGAAGCGGATTGTGGTGGGCTGCTTGGTGACGATGTTGACGAGGCCGCCCGGGTCGCTGCGTCCAAACAGGGCGCCGCCGGCCCCCTTGAGCACTTCAATGCGCTCGATGTTCTGGGTGTCGATGAGCGGGGGCGGACCGCCGCGGTTGGCCGCGAGCCCGTTCCGGAAGATCTCGGCCGTGGTCACGCCGCGGATGGCGTAGGCGAAGGTACCGAGCCCCCCGAAGTTGTTGGTCTGGGTCAGCCCAGGCACGTAGTCGAAGGCCCGGTCGACGCGGGTGGCGTTGATGTCGGTGATGAGTTCGCGCGGTACGACCGTCACGACCTGGGGGACATCGAGCTGGCGGGTGTCGGTCTTGGTGGCGCTCACGGCCCGATCCGAGCGGAAACCCGGCGTTGGCCCGATCAGGCTGATCGCGTCCACTGAGCGGCCGAGGACGTCCGGCTGGACGGGGCCACCCGCGGTGGACTCGACCGAGATCATTTCGAGTGCGACCCTTGTCTCCTCGGCTTGCGCTGCGCCGGTCGATAGGCTGGCGGCGAGGAGCGTGCCTCGGCACAGCTGAAGCGCCAAGCATCTGCCCGGCGAAGGAGCCCCGAGGCAGTTGTAGAGCATCGTGCGAGCCCTGCTGGCTTTACAATTATAAAATTCGTCGCTGGTCTGTATTGAAGCCGCCCATGAGCCAAAGGGCTGCTGCTACGACAATGCTCCGATGGAGAGCTTCCTCCTCACCCTCAAGTTTGAGCTCGTCCATCAGCGACGGTGGGCGACCCAGGACGAGGCACGAGGCGAACTGTTCGCTTACATCGAGCGCTACTCCAATCGGCAACGCATTCATTCGGCGCTCGGTTATCTCCCACCCGAGCAGGCCGAGCGGGCCGCGAAGTAATTTATCTTCGTTTGTGAAATCAGCGCAGTATTAACACACCCGTTCCGGCAATGGATCGTAGTACCATTGCCGGAACGATGAGGGTGTTAATCAGCGAGCTCGAGTTCGCCCTTCCTTTATCGTGATCACTGAAGGCCCGGAAAGAAGATGCCTTCAACATGTCCGACGAACAGCACCAGCCCCATGCCAGCCACGGTGGCGCCCACGAGGCGCAACTTCATTGGACGAGCAGCATCACTGTGGATCACCCAGCGCGTGCCGAGACCGGCGAGCACGCCCACGACCAACTGGACCGCCGTGAAGCCGGCAAGATAGGCGACGAGCGGCGTTTGCTCCGCACCGAAGATCGATTCGCCGTAAGCCCACCCATGAAAGATCCCAGCGCCGGCGAAGAGAACGGCAAGCATGTTGTTGCCCCCTAAAGACCGGACAAGGTCTCCTGGGTTAATCGGGCAATGAACTCGCGCGGCGAGCGGTAGCCCAGCGCGCGATGAGGGTGAA
>JACJIB010000007.1 GCA_014138645.1 Methylorubrum thiocyanatum
GATGAAGTCCGCGGCCGGATCGAAGTCCGCCGCCAGCGGTCCGCGGCGTCTAGAGCCGGCGAACCGTCCTGTCAACCGCCCCGCGAAAGCGCCACTGCGCCGGAGACGACCAACACCCCGAGACGAGAAGGACAGCGATCGCCCGATCCAGTCACCCGGATCAGCTCCGCTCCACCAACAATCCCGAAGACCGTCGAAGCTCTCGGCCACCCAGTGGTGGACCGCGGCGCCCCGTCGGTGAAAGGGGGTATACGGAGCCCGGCACGCCTCGTCAATCGGAAAATCGCAGAAAGCGCGAAAGACGCCGCCACGGCCTTTCTAAGCGCCGCGCAGAGGCCTTCTGACGACGCATCCTTCTGCCTCGAGCTGTGAGCACTCATCCTCCAGGATGTTCGTGGCAGGATGTTCGTGGACTTCGGCCATCCCGGTGGAAGAGGCTCGTGCCATCGGCACTCCACCACGCTGCCTTCGCTGGGCGAGGACGCTTGCCGCTTCGGTCCTCCTCTCGGCAGGTTCGACCACTGGAGAAGGCATGGGGACCGAGCGCGCAAGCGGTGCTACCGAGTGGGGCGTATCGCCGGACGGCTCGTGATTCCCAGCCGAGCCTGGGGGGCGACCGCCTCGTTCGAACAGATCGGAGATCGGGAATGACGACCTTCCTTGCCCCTCTCGCGGGCGGTGCACTGATCGGCACGGCCGCGGCACTCCTGCTTCTCGCCAACGGACGCATCGCCGGGATCAGCGGCATCGTCGGCGGACTGCTCGGGTTAAGCGGCCGCGAGGCCGGCTGGCGGATCGCCTTCCTCGTCGGCCTTCTGCTCGGTCCGGTCCTGTTCCGGCTGGCGGCCGGACACGGACCGGACGTACGCCTTGGAGCTCCCCTGAGCGCCTTCTGGCCGGTGCTCGTGATCGCGGGCCTGCTCGTCGGATACGGCACGCGGCTCGGCTCCGGCTGCACGAGCGGCCACGGCGTGTGCGGCCTTGCGCGGCTCTCGCCGCGCTCCTTCGCAGCGGTCGCCACCTTCATGGCCACCGCCATGATCACCGTGTTCCTGGTCCGGCACGGAGTGGCACGATGAACCTCCTCCGCTCGGCGACCGCGCTGGTCAGCGGCCTGCTCTTCGGCTTCGGCCTCGCCCTGTCGGGCATGATGGATCCCGAGAAGGTGCTCGGCTTTCTCGATATCGCGGGGGCGTGGGACCCGAGCCTCGTCTTCGTCCTCGGCGGCGCGGTCGGCGTCTCGGGACTCGGCTACCTGATCCGGGCGCGGATGGCGCGGCCGTTGCTCGCCCCGCGCTTCGAGATCCCGACGACATCGAAGCTCGATGCCCGCCTCATCGGCGGTGCTGCGCTGTTCGGCATCGGCTGGGGGCTTGCGGGCTTCTGCCCCGGCCCGGCTCTCGCCGGCCTCGTGCTCGGCCTGCCGCCCGTCGCCGTGTTCGTCGCGGCGATGCTGGCCGGCATGCTGCTTCACCGCCTGTCAGCCGGTGGATGGCCTGTGACCCCGCCGCGCCAGGGTGAGCTTGGGCGCTGATCCGCCCCTGTCGGACGCAGCCCGGGAAGAGGCGCCCGGGCTCTATTCCGAGGGAAAAGCGCGCGGTGGCGGCGAGGCTTGACCCCGGCTCGGTCCCGTGCCTTTTGGCCCTCGTGGCACGCAGACTCCGTAGCTCAGCTGGATAGAGCAGCCGCCTTCTAAGCGGCAGGTCGTAGGTTCGAGCCCTACCGGGGTCGCCAGCATTTACAGTCACTTAGCGAAGCACCTCGGCCTTTGGGTATCGGCTTAGGACAGCCTTAGGACAGTGTCGATCCTTCGGTCGGAGGCAAAGCGCTAGCTGGAAGGCGTGCCACGGGCAGAAATCGCCCAGCATAGTGGGGTGGTAGCTCCGTGAACGCTGCTAACCTCGCCTCCCACGCGGGGGGGCCTAGGGGCCATCCTCAGGGAATCCCGCGCTTATCTTCGGGTATTTCGCATCTTCCCGTACCCGGTGGATGACCGAGATCCTCCTCGCTGCATCAGGGCATCTCATCAAGGGCGGCCAGGGCCCGTCGTAGGCGTTCGCGCACATCCGCCGCGGCGACCACGGACGCGACCTCCTTCCGACGCGCCAGGACTAGGAGCGCAAACAGTACCTCTTCCGATCGCTCGGTCAGCGCCACGAGATGTTCACCGCTCGGGGCATACCGTCCGGCTAACCAGTTCTTGGCGGCCCGCTCGCTGGCCCCCGTCCACTGCGCAGCCGTCTTCACGGCTGCGTGTGTGTTTCCGAGTTCCCGCCGCAGTGCCCCAGCGATCTCCGTGGCCACCGTCCGCCCGGATCGCCGTCGACCGGCCCGGGGAAACTCATTGCCCTCTTTCGGAAACGACATTCCCGACCTCCTACGTCTAGGTTCGGAAGGGAATTGCTTCCGGCCGCGTGGGTGCCCCCTGCCGTAAGCTGCACATGAGCGGAGGCCGTCGGTTGAGGTCGATCCGTAGAGGCATCGCCCAGGACCACTACCCGCACGGGCCGAAGCGGGCGGCCGCCTACGTGCGTATGTCGACCGAGCCGCAGACCTTCTCGCCGGAGAACCAGCTTGCGCTCATTCGGCGCTACGCCGAGGAGCGGGGTTTCGAGATCGTCCGAGTCTACGAGGATGCCGGCCGCAGCGGGCTGACGCTGGAGGGGCGGGACGCCATGCGCCGGTTGTTGGCCGACGTCGAGTGCGGACGGGCCGATTATGAGGCGATCCTCGTTTACGACGTCAGCCGTTGGGGACGATTTCAGGACGCCGACGAGGGGGCGCATCACGAGCACACCTGTCGCAAGGCAGGCATCACGGTCCACTACTGCGCCGAGCAGTTCGACAACGACGGCAGCATCGGGTCGACGCTGCTTAAAGCGGTCAAGCGCGTGATGGCCGGTGAGTACAGCCGGGAACTGTCGGTGAAGGTCTTCGCCGGGCAGTGCCGCTTGGTCGAAAAGGGTTACCGCCAAGGAGGTATGGCGGGGTACGGCCTGCGCCGCCTGCTCATCGACGAGCACGGCGCGACCAAGGCCGAACTGCGCCATGGCGAGCGTAAGAGCCTGCAGACCGACCGGGTCATCCTCGTGCCGGGGCCCGACGCCGAAGTGGCGACGGTTCGGCGGATCTACGCCCTGTTCGTCTCAGGGGAGCCGGAACGCGCCATCGCCGAAAGGCTCAACCGGGAGGGAATCTCGACCGACCTCGGGCGTCCGTGGACGCGGGGAACGGTGCACCAGATTCTGACGAACCCGAAGTATGTCGGCGACAACGTCTACAACCGCGTCTCTAACAAGCTAAAGCAGCGGCGGGTCACGAACGCCCCGGCGCTCTGGGTCGTCGCCAAGGGGGCATTCAGGCCGGTGGTGGACGCCGAGGCTTTCGAGCGCGCTCGCACCATTGTCGAGGATCGAAGCCGCCGCTACGACGACGCGGAACTGCTCGACCTGCTCGCTCGGCTCCTGCGCGCGACCGGCGCGCTGTCGAGCCTCGTCATCGACGAGCGCGAAGACATGCCGTCGAGCAGCGTCTATCGACGTCGCTTCGGAAGCCTTCTGCGCGCCTATCGCTTGGTGGGCTACGCGCCCGACCGGGATTATCGTTACATCGAGGCGAACCGGCACCTGCGCGCCCTGCATCCCGAGGTCCTCACCGCTGTGAGGACCGGCCTGGAGCGGGCTGGCGGCACCGTCGCCTGCGACCCGGTCACCGACCTGCTCGACGTCAACGGCGAGTTCACCGCCTCCGTGGTCATCGCCCGCTATCGCAGTACGGCCGCAGGCTCGGCGCGCTGGCGCATCCGCCTCGATAGCGGGCTAGCGCCGGACGTGACGGTCGCGGTCCGCATGGACGCAGGCAACGCAGCGCCGCTGGACTATTACGTCCTACCCCGCATCGACATGACCGAGTCGCACCTGCGCCTCGCCGAGAGCAACGGGCTCTCCCTCGACGGCTACCGCTTCGACGACCTTGGCTTCTTCTTCTCGCTCGCGGCACGAGCCAGCTTCACGGAGGCGGCATGACGGAACGGGTCAGCAGACGAATCGCCACGATCCCAGTCGACCGGATCACGGTGCTCAACCCGCGTTCGCGCGAGAAGCAGCGTTTCCGCGAAATCGTGGAAAACATCGGCAAGGTGGGCCTGAAGCGCCCGATCACGGTCACGCGGATCCCGTCTACAGACGGGCAAGAGGCTTACGGCGTCGTTTGCGGCGAAGGACGGCTGAAAGCCTGCATCGACCTCGGCGAAACGACGGTCGCCGCCATCGTGATCGAGGCGAGCGAGCAGGACTGCTTGGTCATGAGCCTCGTGGAGAACTGCGCCCGCCGCAAGCATCGGCCCGCGGACCTTCTACACGATGTAGGTGCCCTGCGGGGGCGCGGCTACACGGACACTCAAATCGCGGCGAAGATCGGGTGTACGCCGCAATGGGTCTCCATGGTCGGGGGCTTGATCGAGCGCGGCGAGGAGCGGCTGCTGTCGGCTGTCGAGACGGGGATCCTTCCCGTAAGCGTCGCCGTCGAGATCGCCAAGGCGGACGAGACGGGGGTTCAGGCCCTTCTGGCGCAGGCCTACGCTGAAAAGAAGCTGTCCGGCGGGAAACTGATCAAGGTCCGCCGCCTGCTTGAAGCGCGCCGGAAGCGTGGTCGGGAGGCCGACGCGAACCCTTTCGGGCGGAAGGAGACACCGCGGCGGCCGACATCCACGGCCGCGCTGCTCAAGGTTTTCCAGCAGGAGGCCGGGCGCGAGAGGGTGCTGGTCAAGAAGGCCGAACTCACGCAGTCGCGCCTAATGTTCGTGGTCGAGGCCATGCGCAAGCTCAGGGGTGATGCCGCCTTCGTGGCGTTGCTGCGAGCGGAGCGGCTCGATGCCATGCCGGCCGATCTCGACGACCGCGTTTCCGGGAGGGCGACATGAGCGAGAAGGGAAAGAAGGCGTTCGTGCTCGGGTTCGAGCCCGAGATCGTGGTCGTGCCGATCAATGCCCTGATGCCGGTGAAGACCCTGAGGCCGACCGTCAAAGCCAGCCACAAGTACACCCAGATCGCGCAATCCATCCGGGAAATCGGCGTCGTGGAACCACCGGTCATTGCGCGCGACGCTGCCGCCCCAGGGCGCTACCTCCTGCTGGACGGTCACCTCCGGGTGGAGATCCTCAAGGACGCAGGGCAGACGGAGGTCGAGTGCCTCGTCTCCAAGGACGACGAGGCCTTCACCTACAACCGGAGCGTCAGCCGGGTCTCCCCCGTGATGGAGCGCGCGATGATCGTGCGTGCGATGGAACGAGGCGTGCCACAGGAGAAGATCGCGGCCGCCATGTCGATGGACGTCGTCAGCATCAAGCGCCGCGTGAAGATCCTCGACGGGATCTGCGAGGAGGTTGTGGGCCAACTCGCGGACCGTCACTGCCCGCTGTCGGTCTTTGACATCCTGCGGAAGATGAAGCCCCTCCGGCAGATGGCCGCGGCCGACCTCATGATCCAGCACAACAACTACAGCGTGGCGTACGCCTCGGCGATCCTGGCCGGAACACCCCAATCGGAACTCCTGGCGGGTGCGAAGGCCAAGCCGAAGGGCGTGACGCCGGCCGCGATGGCCCGCATGGAGCGCGAACTTGAAAACCTGCAGATGTCCGTCGGCGCGATCCAGGAGACGTTCAGCCGCGACAACCTCCATCTGACGGTGGCCAAAGGCTACCTTTCCCGGATGCTCGCCAATCAGGAGGTGCATCGGTTTCTGGCCTCTCGATACCCGGACCTACTCGAATCATTCCGCACGGTCGCGGAGGTGACCTCTACCTTGCCGGCAGACGAGGCGGCCTGAGACATGACAGTATTCGCTTAGGCAGCCCTCATCTGCCTGTAGGCCGCCCTCTCAGCCCTCGGCTTCAGCACGCCTTCCTCGTACCCCCGCTCGAATGTCTGCCGGGAGTAGTACGCGGCGAACGTCGTCGAGGCGCCGAAGAAGACGAACGCCTGGATGATGCCGAAGACGCCAATTCCGAGCAGGGGCAGCATCAGGACGCCGATCACCAGGAATTTTATCCCCTGGCGACGGAGGTAGTCGCTGTACCCATCGTGGTACCACTCCTCCGTGGCGGACTTGATCCCGTAAGGATAGGCCCGCTCCTCCTTGCCCGAGAACCAAATCTCAAGCTCCGTCCCCCGGTCCATCGCCTCGTTGATGATCAGGGCGGCCTCCGCCTCGACCAGCATGCCCTTCAGGAACCGGGTCTTGCCGGCATCGGTCCTGATGCGCACCCCCGTCCAGACCTCCCGACCCGACGGATTGGTTTGCAGGTCACCCAGAGCGACCGAGCCGATGCCGAGGAAGGTGCATTTGATGACTTCGTGCATGGTGCGGCCTTCAATCGTCGAGGAGGTATGTGAACAGGAGGGAGGTGTGCGGGCTCTGGGCGGAGTAGCCGATGACCTCGCAGCCACGCCGGACGGGACCGGCGCCGCGCAGGGTCAGCGTGTAGTCGTGGTCGGAGTACCGGCCGCGCACCGGGTAGGGTGCGGGCGGGCAGCCCTGCTTGAAGGCGTAGGCGGTGCCGTGCGCACCGCCGCCGGGCTTGAGGGAGCCTCGGAACAGCACGCTACCGACGCTCACCGCAGGGCGTAGGGACGCTCTGGGATCGCGATAGGCGATGATCCCGGCTTCGGGGTCGATCATGACCATGCTGCCGTTGTGCATCCACGGCCGACCGGTCGGCTCGACCTTCGGCAGCGTCGGCGCCGCCGCCCCTTCAGAGCTCCGCTTGATGGTTGGGAGGCCGGATGCGCAGGCTGGGTTGCCGACCTCAAGCCTGCCCTTGCCACCCTGGAGGTCGTTCTCCGGCTCGATGACGGACACGTCACCGATGGGCGGTGCGTTGCCACTCCAGCTACCCTGGGCGAGCATGGCGGTGCCCGAACCGGTGACCGCGGAGACCTCGCCCGTCCCCGGAGCGCGCGTCTCGCAGCGGACGTCGACTAGCCAAAGGGCGCGGCCGTTCCGCACCTGCCCGTCGTAGGAGAATGTCACGACGGTGCGGACCGTGCGCCCATGGCGGGTTTGCGAGGTTTCGGCGGCCCACTGGTCCTTGATCGGGCCGGCACGCGCCGCCGAAGGACCGATGACGGTTGCCAGAAGGATCAGCGACAGCGTTCTTGCCGAGGTCACGGGCGGCTTGTCCTGCGGGGAGGTCGGGTGATGCGAAGGTGTGAACGGGGCTGACGGAAGCCCCGGCCCGTGCGGGATGAGCGACCCAGCCAGCCGCCGGGTCGCATGGGGCCGAGGCTCAGCGCAGGAGCTGGAGGATGCCCTGCTGGGCGGTGTTGGCGAGCGAGAGCGCCGAGACGCCGAGGGACTGCCGGGTCGACAGCGCCTGGCTGTTGGCCGCCTCCTCGTTCATGTCGGCGTTGACGAGATTGGCCGCGCCGGTGTCGAGGATGTTGCCGACCTGCCGGCTGAAGTCCTGGCGCACCTGCACGTTCGACAGGTTCGAGCCGAAGCCCGATTGCAGGCTCTTCAGGCTGGCGAGCGCGGTCTTCAGCGTGTCCTGCATCGCCGACAGGCCCTTGTCGGTCTGGATGTTAAACTCGCCGGTCGCCGCAGTGCCGTTCACCGCCTTCGACACGCCGAGGCTGTCGGCGGTGAGCTTGCGCCCGGCGATGGTCAGCTTCGACTGGTCGGACCCGGTCTTCTCGTTGAAGATCACGCTCAGCGCGTCGCCACCGAGCAGGTTGGTGCCGTTGAAGCCGGAATCCTTGGCGATCTGGTCGATCTGGGTGCGCAGGTCGTTGAACTGCGAGGCCAGCGCCGTGCGGGCCGCCGACGTCTTGTCGTTGGTCAGGCCGGTCGTGTAGGCGCCCGCCGTCAGGCCGAGTTCGTCGTTGCCGTTGCCGCTCTGGGCATCCGTCAAGGCGGCAGCCGCGGTCGCGCCGCCGCCGATGCCGACCTTGAGCTTGTCGGAGTTGCCCGTCACCGTGAGCTTGCCGGCGTCGTCGACCGCGGCCGTGGCAAGGCCCGAGGCGTTGATCGCGTCGACGAGGTCGCCGACCGTCGAGGTCGGGGTCAGGGCGCGGGTGAAGGTGTTCTCGCCGTCCGTCAGCGTGACGGAGAGAGCGGCTCCGGAGATGCCGAGCGCCCCGGCCGCCGTGTCGCTTGGGGGAGCGGCGGTCCCTCCGAGCGCCATGTTCATCACCGTCGTACGCAGGCTGGTGCCGGCGGCCTTCGCCTGGGCGGCGGTGGCGAGGGCCGTCCCGGTCACGGTCGGCCGATTGGCGGCGGCGTCGGACTGGGCCTGCGCGATGGTCGATTGCAGCGACTTCACGAGGTCGGCGATCTTCGAGGCACCGGTGTTGGCGGCCTGGATGGTCTGGATGCCGTTGGAGATGCCGTCGAGCAGGCCCGACAGGGCGGAGGAGCGGTCGGAGAGGCTTTGGGCGGTGAAGAAGTTCACCGGGTTGTCGAGAGCCGAGTTGACCTTCTTACCCGTCGAGAGCCGGTTCTGGTTCGTGGCAGCCAGGGCGGCGGTGTCCTGCAGCGAGAGCAGGTTCTGACGCGTCGCGGCGGACAAGGTGATCGATGAGGACATGGAGCGAGGATCCTTGCGTGTCCGACGCACGATGTCGGATGCCCCAAATGCTCTCTTCTCAAGGTTTATTGGTGGGTAATATTTCTTCCATGCTTAGATGTATTGTGTCTACTATCGTCCCGACTATGTCTACTGACGTCCCGTTCCAAATTTCAGTGCGCTATTCGCGGTGTTTTTCGAGGCGGTGCTTGACCTCACCTCACCGGTGCTGAATGGAGGGGGCCAAGTGGGGGGCCTCGGGATGCAGACAGAGGCGGTTGAGACGGACTTTTCGCTGATCGACGACGAGCGCCTCCGTAGGGAGGCCTGGGTTCGGGCGATTGCGCCGGTCTACGAAACGCAGATCGACAAGATGGCTCCGGTCCCGCGGACGGTAAGCTTTCGTTCGTGGAAGCTCGGGCACGTGCTCTTCAACCACATGCGAGCTTCTGCCCAGGCGGTCGAGCGGACGCGCTCACAGATCGCGACGCAGGGTGTGGATCATGTCGTCTTGCGCCTCTACACGTCCGGGCGCACCGGCATCGACACCGCCGACGGCGAAGCCGAGATCCCCCGTGGGGGAGTGGTTCTGTTCGATCTCGCGCAGCGTGCCCGCTCCGTCACCCACGAGATGGAAGGGCTGAATCTAGCCCTCCCACGCAGACTGTTCGACGTCCGCGTCGGTGAACTCTCCGCGCAGCATCTTCGCATCTTCGACCAGGAGGGTGCTCCGCTCATCCGCCTACTCGGCGACCATATGCACAACGTCTGGAAGAGCATCGACGGCCTGGACGCATGGCAGCGAACGCTTGTGTCCTCGGCGACGGTCGCCCTTTGCAATGCCGCGTTGACGCCGACCTCCGATAGCGCCCACAACCGCCCGGCAGTCGCCGCCATCGAGATCCGACAGTTCATCGAGGCCAACCTTGGACGGTCCGACCTCGGCGTGGAGATACTTTGCGCCCGTTTCGGGCTGTCGCGCACGCCAGTCTACGCCCTGTTCGAGGCCGATGGGGGCGTGATGACCTACATCCGCAACCGGCGTCTCGCCCGGGCCATGCGCATGCTGTCCGGGGTCGAAGAAGGGCCGTCCCGCATCTCCGGCGTGGCCTATGCCTGCGGCTACGAAAACCTGAAGAGCTTCAGCAAGGCCTTCCATTCACGCTACGGCGTGAACCCGCGCGAGATCGACGTAGGCCACCGGATCGATGCCCACCGGGAGAGCGGCGCGACCCTTCTGTCTTGGATCAGGGAACTCTGAGGGGCCTATGGAGCCGGACGTTATCGACCCGGGTATTTCCGGCCTCCAAGACGAACGCCTTCGGCGGGAGGTCTGGATCGAGACGGTCGCGCCGATCTGGACGGCTGCTCCGGACCGTACGGCGGCGAGCCCCTGGCAGGCCAGCTTCCGCGGCTGGAAGGTGGGCGGCATTCATCTCTACAAAACGTACTCCTCACCCCAGACCGTGGAGCGGACGCGGTCGCAGGTCGCGACCCTCGCCGTCGATCACGTCTATCTGCAGCAGCACCTGACCGGACATTCGAGCGTCGAGGTGGCGTCCGACGAGCAGGCGATACCAGCCGGGACCATCGTCTTGGTCGACATGGCGCAGCCCGTCTTCGGTCGCTCGACGACGAGCGTTGACGGGACCAGCCTCTGCATTCCTCGCCGCCTATTCGATAGCCGGGTGGGGGAAGTGGGGCGGCTGCACAGGAGCAGGTTCGCCCGGACCGGGAACCCGCTGAACAAGCTGCTCTCGGACCACATGCGGAACATGCAGGACTGCCTGGATACGTCGGACGAGGCACAGAGAACCATGCTCGCAACAGCGACGGTCTCGATATGCAACGCGATGCTCACACCCGCTTCGGACAGCGCCTACAACCGTCCGGCCGTCGTCGCTATCGAGATCCGACAATTCATCGAGGCCAATCTTGGACGGTCCGACCTCGGCGTAGAGATGCTCTGCGCCCGTTTCGGGCTATCGCGCACACCGGTCTACGCCCTGTTCGAAGCCGATGGAGGCGTGATGACCTACATCCGCAATCGGCGCCTTGCGCAGGCCATGCGGATGCTCTCCGGGGTCGAGGAGGGACCGCCCCGCGTCTCCGGCGTAGCCTACGCCTGCGGCTACGAGAACCTGAAAAGCTTCAGCAAAGCTTTCCACGCCCACTACGGCGTGAACCCGCGGGATGTCGGAACGGGCCATCGGGTCGATGCCTATCGGGAGAACGGCGCGACATTGATGTCCTGGATGAAGGACCTCTGAGATGCGCGGCCCGGAGATCGGTCACGCTGCCGAGGGTCATTCCGCCGCTCCGGTCTGGGAGCCGATGATGGAGGGAGCCGGCACGACGAGCCGGGCCTCAGCGGTCATGTTGCCCGGACGCATCCTGCTCCCGCAAGGCGAGGAATGCACCTGCCGCTTCCTGTCGTCGGGCGACGACGATCTGCGCGCCGTCATCGAGAGGGACGTCGCTGTCGGCTCCCGGGTCGTTTGCCACGTCGATGGGCTTGGCGTCGTCGACGCGACGGTCAACCGCGTTTCGAGTGACGGCCTTCGACTGTCCCTGCAAGGGTCGCCGAACCGCAAAGCTCGCCTCGCGATGCGGCTTGCTTGGCATCGGGCCAGGCTAAACGGCCAAGCGGACAGGAGAGGCGCCGACCGGGTCACGCCCCTCGACCCGGTCGTCGAGGTGGCCCTGGCGGACGGAACGAATGTATCGGCCCGGATCGCCGACTTGTCCGCGACCGGAGCGGCGCTGGAGATGGCGGTGCCACCCCCGATGGGCGCTCCCCTGACCGTGGGGCGGCGTCGCGCTCATGTCGTCAGGCGCACGGATGCCGGGGTCGCCATCCGGTTCGTGCTGTCGCTCCGACCCGAGGACGTCACCGCCGATATCCGTCTCTGATCCCATGTCCGGCGGGCCGATGTAGGCCGGCGTGGGCTCCGGCACTTCAGGAATCCCGTAGCCATGACAGGTGCACCTTCGCCCTGGCGACGAGAACGAACATCACCGGAGCGGAAGTCCCCAAATGTCGGTGAGCCCCCAGAGCGCCAAGCCGCGCCGCTGACGGTCCGCGGCGATGTCGTCGAGGCGTTCGGACGCCTTGCGCGCACGCTCGGCGGCACCTCGGTATCGCTCCTGCGACACGTCGAAACCAGAAAGATGCCTGCGCATCACCGCGCGGCGGGCTCCCGAGGCGGCACGGAGCCGTTCGAGCGCAGCGCCCGGACCGTCTCGGCCATGTCCGCCACCGCCACCGTCAGGTCGGACAGCGCCTCCACCATGTCGTCGAAGCCCGACCCCTCCGATTCCGGGGGCGCCAGGGCCTCCAGGATACCCTTCAGCAGGGCCTCCATCGCGGTAAGGCGCTGCGTGATCTGCTGGTCTTCCACGTCCCACTCCTTCGAGGCTGAGCCCGGCCAATCGTTGCCTCACCTCCGCCGCGGGAATGCGTGCCCCCTCGACGCGGCGTGTCGCAGCGCCGACGAGGCGGGTCACGGGGTGAACGGTTCCGCTGGCGTCGACGACGACGGGACCGGCCCGTCCCAACCGCAATTCGAGGCCGCGAGCCCGAAGGGCGGTGAGGAAGCCCGGCCCATCCGCCGTCTCGCGCCAGGCCGCCAGTGTCAGCCGGCGCAAGTCGTCGAGCGCGACCCCGGTGCGCTCCTCGATCAGGCGCTCCCGTGGGGTGAGGCGCGCCACCGGCCGCTTCGCTTCGGTGGACCCGGAGGCGACGAGCCAGTCGGCCACGCCGGAGTGGCCTTCGCGCCGAAGGCTATGGGCTACCGTCCGCGCATGCTTTGAGGGCACCGGCGCCAGCCCGAACTCGCATTCGACGATCCGGCCGCACTTCTCGCGGCGGGCATAGTCCCAGGACAGATCGACCACCGCGCCCGACGGACGGACCAAGCCATAGGCGCGATGCTCGTGCAGGCGACCGCCCTTGGCGTGCTCGACGCCGCAATAGGGCTGACCGGTCATGCCGAACTCGGTCTCGAACAGGGTCCAGAAGCGTGCCCGGGCCGCGGCGTTGTCGGCGATGGCCGGATCGGGGCTGCAGTAGACGTGATAGACAGGTCGGTCGGTGCGACCGCCCGCGGACTGCGCCACCAACTCGCGGAGCTGCTCCGTCAGGGTCGTGCTCCCGAGGCCGCGCGTCGGGATCACGACGACCTCGTTCTCGGCCTTCAGGAGGTGCCGCGCCAGGGCGCCCCCACGCCCGGTACCGCGGGTCGCACCTGAGATCACGGTTCCGCCTGCCCCAGGGCGAGGGGAATCAGATGCGTGCGCGCCGCTTGCAGGCGATGGGCTGCTTCGGCCTCGTCCCTGGCACGGACGGCGCTGCCGGCTTCTGCGAGTTCGCGCAGGGCTGCGGCGACGGCGGCTTGATGCGCCTCCGGGATCCGTACCGGCCGGCCACTCCGCGCATCGTCGGCGGACTGCAGGTCGAGCCGTTCCAGCAGGAGCCGTCGGACCCAAGCGCCTCCCGTGAGGCCGTCCCGGCGCGCGGCCCGGCCGATGGCTGCGCTGAGTTCACCGCTCATCCGGGTCACGAACCTTACGTGCAACCCACTCCTCCGCTTCTTCACGCCGGCCAGCGGTGCGGGAGCGGGACCGGTTCGGGGCGGGACAGGTGGGAGGGGCAGGATCGGGCGATACGGTGCGTCGTGCATGGCGATGGTGTCTTGAGGTTTCCGTTCGGGGGGGAGCGGGCTCACCGTCCGGGCGGCGGCCCGGCCGTCGGAGCGGTGGGGACGAGATCCGGGCCCCCGCCACCCTCGTCCCCGCGACCGCGTCGGCGGAGCGCTCGCTCCAGGGCGGCATCGCGATGGGCCTTGATCGCGGCCATGACCGCGGGGGGCACGACCAGCGGCGCCGGTGGGGGCATGTGGTAGCGACGGGCGCGGGCCGCTTCCGCTTCCAGGGCGGTAAGCGCGCGTTCCCACATCGGGATGTCCTGAAGCATCCATGTGGCTGCGGCCTCCCGCTCGCCGCTCTCCACGAGAACCGGCTTCGCCCGCCATGCCGGAAGCCCGACCAGGCGCCGAGCGCGCTGCCAAGCCCAGATCTCGCCGCCCATGCCGAGGTAGAGACGTGTCATCTCATGGGCGCTGAGGCTGTCGATGAGACCGGCGTCGAGGGCGCGCGCGTAGTCGCGGGTCGCAGTCGCCAGGGACGGCACGCGCGTCCGGCCGGGCGTCTCGGCCGAGGGGGCGACGCACAAAGGCAGGATCGCAACGGAGGGTGAAGCGGCGGGAGCCGCGGTGCGGCGACGTCGGAAGCGCGAGAACATGGTGACCGGTCCCGGCGCCCGGGGGCGGACGCCGCGCACGCGATGAAAGCACCCTCGCTCTATATTCCTAGTGGGATGCCATCTTTTCCTTCGACAATGTTGTCTGAGAGTTATCTCGGATTTTTCGATAAAATGCGCCATACCGATCCGACAAAGGCGAATTGGCATGCCATTCTTAGCTGCCTCTCAGGCGACGTGCACAGGCCGAATCGGCGCATTTGCATAGGAACAAACGTTCTATTCATCCATGAAGTGGGATGCCAACTATGGCTTGCGCTTCGATACTAGGGCGCGCCATTTGGCAGAACGGATCTGCACTGGAACAATCCAGCCTCGACCAGAACGAGGCTCAACGATGCACCCGACCCTGACGACGCTCTTCCGATGGATTGGCTTCCTGCCGCCAAGCATTTCATCGGGACCCCGCAAGCCCCGTTTGGACCGGGCAGTCACGCCGCCGCTCGCGGTAGCCAACCGGGGTTCCGCTCCAGTCCGGGACCGGTCTGCGCATGAAAGTCACGTTGAGCCAGCCATGGCCGGCATGCTGACGCATGCCGTCCAAAGGACGCCGCCTGCGGCGGCATCCCCAGGGCTCCCGCCCATGGACCCGGTAACGATCCTGTCGCGCACAAACGACCTGATTCCCGCGCCGTCGTCGCGGCAGACGACAGCCGCGTCTGAGCAGGACCGCGAAACCTTGGCTGTCGCCGCAGAAGCCCTGCCAACGAGGCAATCAGGGCCTGAAGCGGCTCGACCGAATCGGCCGATTGAGCACGCCGCCGATGCCAAAACGTCGCAGGCCTGGCCCGATCCGGACAACGGTAATCCTTGCCCTGAGCCGGTGCCATCAATGGTTCCACGGCACCAAAATGAAGGATTAAATGCGCGCGAACCGGTCTCGGAGGGATCGCCCCCCGACGACGTGCAAAAGGTGGTTTTTCCTGGCACGTCTGGGACTTCCGAGCGACCAGGGTATGACGCTCGCAAGGACGGTACACTCGATCCTTGCGCCAGCGCGGTGACTTCCGACGAGGGCGGCGCCCAGGGTTTGGTTGGGATCGCCCCGGTGCCCGAGGCCGCGGTTGACCTGCCGGCCGAGCGGAGTCTCCATCGTGCGGGAGAGGCGACCTCGCCGAGGCGCCGCATTCCCCCGCGGGTCTCGGCGAGGCCGCGCAGCGAGGAGTGGACCGATGACGAGCTTCTGACCCTGCCCGAGGCCGCGGCGCTTTTCTGGCCGGACGGTCCGATCACCACGAACACCCTGCGGACGGCCGGCCACCAAGGCACGCTGGCCATCACGAGGGTCGCAGGCAAGTTCTTCACCACCCCGATGGCGGTGCGCCGGATGGGGGCGGAGCACCCGGTCCCAGTGGCGCGGACACCGGAGGCGGTGCCGGACGTCTCGGCGCAGGCGCTGTTCCAGGTGAAGCTCGCCGAAGCGAAGCGCCTCGGGCGCGAACGCGCACGCCCCAAGCGTGCCGCGGAGAGACCTGCCGCGCCGGCCCCCAAGGGCAGGGCGGGGCAGTAGGCGGCGGACACGGGGCGCGTTCAACTTGGCGGAAGATCCGCCCCGCGTCCTCCTTCCCACAACGCCCGCACGCGTGCGGACTAAGGAAGCAGGACCCTAGAATCGTGCGAGAGACGATGCAAGCGGGCGCCCTCGCGCGCGCCGCCGAGGAAATTCGCGCCGCGCTGATGACAACCGCGGCGGCCATCCCTGAAATGGACCGCAGGCGCGGCCCGGCGCCGAAAGGCCCGCACCTCGTCGAGCGGCGCTCCCGCACCGACCCGGACAAGGTCACCCTGTACATCCGGGACGGGCGAGACGAGACCTCGACCCGTCTTCCGCCGGAGCGCCGCGCCGAAGCCGAGACCCTGCTCGACCTGTATCGGCTGCAGAAGGGAGCACGGGAGCGGGGCATCATCGGCCCCCGGATGGTGCCTGTCGCCGCGGCCTTGGCTCATCTCCTCGACGCAGCCCGGCCCCCGCGCGGGGCGCCGGACACCGAGCATGCCAAGTACGCCGCCATGGCAACCCGGCTGGCGACCTTGTCGCGCTACTTCGACAACGCCGTCTTCAAGGACGTCACGACGGCGCGGTGCAAGAAATTCATCGAGTGGCGCACCGAACAGCCGGACGCCCGCTACCGGCCCGGCAGCCCCGATGCGCCGCTGGCCACGGAGGCCAGCGCCCGCGAGGATCTCTTCGAACTCAAGAAGGCGATCAACCTCTACGCCGACGAGAACGCCCTCGCCTGGCATCCGGAAGTCTACGTGCCGAAGTCCGGCCCGGGTCGGACGCGTTGGCTCCGGCGCACCGAGGTCGCCCGCATCCTGTGGGCGATCCGCGGCAGGGTCTGGGACGTGGCGACCCAGGACTGGAAGCGGGAGACCGTCGTTGACGATACGGGCAAGGTCGTCACCCGCCATGTGATGCGCGATCCCGAGATGATTGCGAACCGAAAAGTTCTCCGCCGCCTCGTCACCCTCGGCCTCTACACCGGGACCCGAGGCGGAGCCATGCGGGACCTCCGTTGGGAGTGCTCGGCGGACGGAGGCTGCATCGACGTCGACGGGCGCTACATCCACCGGCGCGGGTTCGGCCTCGATCCGAGCAAGGGAAAGCCGCGAGCGAGTTCCCGCATCTCCCGCAAGCTCGCGTCGACGGTGGCACGTTGGCGGCAGGCCGACCAAGCCGCAGGCATCGACTACATCATCCACCAACCGAACGGCGAGAGGTACCTGTCCACCCCGATGTGGTTGTGGAACTCCGTGATGGCCGACGCCGGCATCGGCAGCGACGTGGTGAGGCACACCCTGAGGCATACGGCGGCGACCTGGCTACGGATCGCGCGCGTCGACGTGCGCGCCGCCGCCGACCTGCTCGGCATGAGCATCCAGACGATGGTGCGCATCTACGGGCAGTGGACCCTGGAGGGCCAGGACGACGCGGCCGACGCGCTCGCGAACGGCGCCGGGGTCAAGGCCGCGACCTTCTTCGGGGTCCCGAGGCCGGCTCCCGCGCCGGACGTGCTTGCGCCTCCGGTCGGAGATCCGCCGCGCGCGCACCCCGTCGTCGCACAGCGGCGCAAGCGCGACCATGTCCGCGCCAACGGTGCGAGCCTGCGGGCTCGGGTCGGTTACGAGCCGGCAGGCATTCGGGGCGGCAAGCCCGCCTAGGAGGCTGCCCAACCCTCGGCAATGACCGCACGCTGGCTATTAGACCGGATCCTTCCGGATGGGCGCCCGCGGGTTGGCAGGGGGCCGTCCGGCACCGTCATTCCCCGCCCCACGCGAAAGCTGGATTTCCCGTCATGGTGGGCTGGTATGCAGCCGTGGCCGTGCTAGTTTGGAACAAATGGCGAACTGAGTAGGCGGTCGCAGCGGGGGGGCATGCCGGTCTTGACGCAACAGGAGCGTGACGCGCTCACGGTCGAGCATTTCATCTTCCACGTCGTACACCACGGAGGCGCGGAGCCACTCCTCTTCGAGAGCACGCCGATCGGTGACTTCGAACGCTTCTTCGTCGGGCGGATCATCGACACCCTCTCGGGCAACCGCTTCGTGTTCACCGACGGATCCGAGACGCACGCAGCCCTCAGGGCGGCTCAGGACGACCCGACCCAATTCGTCGAGACATCGAAGGCGCTCGCCCGCCGGTTCCACAGGAACGACGGACGCTTCCAACGCGGCATCCTCATCGTCACCGCGTTGCGCACCGGCGAGCGCCGGTTCCATTCCCTGATCAAGTACGACCATGAGCGGATGGTGGCCTTCGACGTCGTCGATGCCGGCGCCGCCCTGCGCGACGTGGTGAATGGCCTGACCGAATCCCGCAAGGCCCTGCAGAAGTCAGCCTTGATCGAGCTGGCCGAGGGTGGGGGTCAACTCGTCGTGGTCGACCGCAGCAAGCCGACCGGCATCACCGACTTCTTCCGCGACTTCCTTCAGGTCGAGCGCCTCCACGGGGAAGGAGAGATGACCGCGACCTTGGCCAAGGCCCTTGTGCGCACCGTGCAGGAGCATGCCGATGCGCTCCCGGTGGGGATCACGGCCCGCGTCCGGCCGCGACTGGTCGAGATCGCGCAGGAACGCCCCGACTTCGAGCCCGATGTCTTCTTCGCCGACTTCTTCGGGGCCCATGGGTCGGAGGCGGTCCGCGCCGGGTTCGACGCCAACCTCGCGCGGCTTGGCCTCGACGGCGAGAGCTTCACTTTCGAACCGACGGCACTTCCCGCCGTCGGCCAGCGCCGTTTCCGCACCCGAGAGGGCGTGAGCATCGTGGTCCCCGAGCAGGCGAGCGACACGGTGGCGTTCGAGGAGCAGGAGGACGGGTCCACGGTAGTCCGCATCCGGACAGGTCACGTGACCGAGCGATGAGCGCTCGGTTCGGCCCCCTCTTCGCCGAGCTCGCCGACGAGCTCGCGCGGTCCCCGGGGGCGGCCCTTACGGAAACGGCCACGCACTGCCGCCTGGACGGCGCCGCCTGCGATGACGCCGCCACGCTCGCCCGGATCGCGGAAGCCGCGCGTCTTGCGGCGGCGGAGGGCTGCGGGACGCTGCGCGTTTACGCGAGCGTCGCCGGCGAGCTCGACACGACCGACTGCACGTTGGACGACGTTGCCGGGGAGGCGCTGGCGCTGGTGCTGACCAAGCATCGGGAGCCGAACTGGTGCTATTTCGTGACGGTGGCCGGTTTCGACGGCACCCTCGACGACGCCTTCGCCGCAACGCCGTGCGCGATCTGGGTCGCCAGGAATTTTGACCCCTTCGCGACCGCGACCCTGTCCGTTGCGCCCTGGGGCGGTCCGAAGGAGCCGCCGTCTCCGGGCGAGCGGATCGAGCGCCCGCGCAAGTACGTCCGCGACCTGACGCACGGGCGCACGCCGTCGGAGGTCGCCCCTTGGCTGCCCGCCGGGCCGATCCCTGCGGACTCGACCGTTTTCGCCGCATGGCGCGGCAAGGCCGCCGACCGCTTGGCCGCCTGCCTACCGAGCGAGATCAGGCCTTTCGAGGATGGCTTGGCCGTGGTGCTCAAGGGACCGCGCTCCTCACCGGTTCCTGTCGGCCCGGTCCCGTCGGGATGGGCGGCCGAAGCGTTCCCGGTGCTCGTCGAGGCGGCGGACTGGGTTTACGGCCTGCCACGGGAGACCGAGGCGCGCTTCCAGTTCCTCAACAACCACCTCTCGGTTGGCTGGAGAGAGGCGGAGACATGGCCCGGGGGCTTGGCGCGCACGCTGCCGGGCAGCCTGGCGAGCGCCCGGGAGGCCTATGCCTTCCACCTGCAGGACCAGAGCAAGGATGCCCTGAAGACCCTCGGCGACCTGCGCAAGTCTCTGCAGGACGAGGTCGGCCGGGCACAGTCCGCCACGCGGGACCTACTTTCCACGTTGTGGCGGGACCTTGGCGTCGCCGGCATCGTCCTCGCCCTCCGGTCCCCGGCCGCGGCGCAGATCGCGTCGGCGCCGACCCTGCGATGGGTGACCCTCGCGACGGCTGCGGTCCTCTTGCTGAGCCTCGTGGTCACCCTCCTGTCGAACTACCGGTTCAACCGGCTCGCGGACGAGGGACGCTCCCAATGGCGCAGCCGCCTCTACGCCTTCCTGCCGGATACGGAGTGGGACAGGCTGGTCGAGGAGCCGATCCGGCGTGGCCGGCGCGTCTACCACGCCATCCTTCCGTTCGTAGCGCTCCTCTACGTCGTGGCGGTAGCCTACCTCCTCGCCGTGGGGCTCCCGGCTGCTGCCGGACCGTCGGCGGCGGGCGTGGTATCGGTCGCGGCATCCGCACCGTCGGGAACGTCAGTGCGAGAGCCGGGTACGGACGCCGCGGCCGCAACGCCCCCGAACACGACTGTTCTGCCGGTGCCCGGGTATGACGCGCCACGTGAGCTTCACCGGCTCCCCGAACCATAGCGTTCGCCATGTGACGGATGAGGCCGGCAGGGATGTCACCACCGCTGCCGCCTTCAGGCCAAGCTGGCCCGTTCCAGTCAGTCGTCCGGATCGCGAACGGGCCGCCCCTCGCCAACGGTGCCTGGCACGCGGGCCGAGGATGCGCGACCTCGGGTCAGACCCCATATGGCCGATGGGCCGACCGGCGGATCGGCCGCATGGAGTGGCGAGCGTGAACCAAGCGGTCAAGGACAAGCTCATCGAGATCCTGACGCAGGCCTACGGCGGCGAGGTGCGGGAGACCTACGACGCCTGCGTCGCTGCCCAAGCCGAGTTAGGCGGCACCGAGGATCGGCCCGTGGCTGCCTACCGGCGTTGCCTTACGGACGGAACGGTGCGCGTGGAGGTGATCCCGCTCCCCTTCCACGGCGCGGGTGGCAATGACGTCGTGCGGTTCGTGTTCGAACTGAAGGGCCTGTCCGGCGCCGTGTTCGGCTCGGTCAATGCCGAAGCGGCGACCCAGGCCATGAAGCGATGGGTCGTCACCGAGGCAGACGTGGTGACCGAGGCGAACACGGCGACCTCACGGCAGGTTCTGGAGGGCAAGATCCTGGCGATCCAGGTCGCCGCGCTGGAGCCCGTGCCCTGTCCCTGAGCGGACGCGTGCGGCGGATCCGGCGGCCCTGTCCTTCGCGATTCGTCGGGAAACCGTCGGGAGCGGCCCTGGGCCCCGAGGGACTCGTGGTTGGTGGGCAAGAAACCGACTGGCTGTAACCCATTGATTTCCATCGAGCCCGGTTCGGTCTGGTTCGGCCGCAAGCGGGTTCATCCACTCGGGCAAACCAAAACCTTCGGGAAACCTACGGGACGAAATTTCGTCCCGCCGACCGCTGTGCCCAGGATTGTGGAGGCTGGCCGTGACAACACGAGACTGAGGCCCTCAACCCTCAGTCGATAGGGAAGAACCTATATCGCATGTCGGGGCGGATCCGTTTCGTGAAGATCGTCACCGTTCCAGTAATCGAGATCCCGGCCGGCAGGCCCGTGTTCTTCAGCGCAATGACCTGACCAACATCGGCCAAGCTCGACAAGTGGGAAGAGAACCGCTCGTCGAGCACGCTCGCCCTGACGGCGAGCTCGTCCTCGCCAAGACCACCGTGCTTCTCGTCCATCGGCTCGCGATACGTCAGCAGGGGCGTGCCCAGGGCTCTGAACGCGGCGGTGACGACATAATGTAACCGGTCGGTCGCGAGGTAACAGCGCCGTTGGCTTATCGGAAGGACGCCGGCGGTCTCAGCAAATCCTTCCGTGTTCCGATTAAATTAGCGTCGATCCGAACCTAGTTATGGCTTTCCGCGCTAACGTCTGAAGAAGATGACGCCATTTGGGCAGGTGCGCATCGTCGTCTAGGACGGAGCCAGACTGCAAAGTATAGCCATAGCTGAACTTGCCGTGGACGATGGAATTCCTGAACGCGTAGATTGCCTCTCCAAGGGCACCACTGCTACTTGCTTGTATAATATTATCCTCAACAGCTTTATTCAAAATGACTGTATCTGAAATCAGATTTACGAGATGAAGAAGGGGCCCCTTCTCATCTTTGAATACCACGTCCATGACGCGCTTCGCGAACTCGGCTTCCGACACCGTACCATCGTGGCGAAGCTTCGTCAGTTTGGTTTGATTTGTCAGGAAAGAGAAATATTCTAGCGTTCTATAAAAGTAGATACATGCCGCCGCATTATCAGCTTGTGCAATTCCGAAATGGTAGAAACGCAACGGATCCAAGTCTTTTATAATCGGTCCCAAGGACAAAGACACCGGCTCTGGCGCATCCTGCTCTTCGTCCCAGAGGAAACCGTCGTCCATGGCGAAAGGAGAGGGCAAATCTCCTGTCCGCTCATGGTATTGTATGCAGGCGTTCAAAAAAGCAGCCTCTACATTATCCACAGCAACACCCGTCATGCGAGCTGTATGTATCACATCCCAGGAGCCGAAATATTTAGGCCTATGAATGTAATCGAATACATATGCAGCGAATGGCGACGCCTGTCCGAAGCTGACCTCCATGTTTCCCATCTTGAGAGACATAAAAGCGGAAACTTGACCTACCAGAATCTCGGCATACGACCCAGCCATGAATCCTTTCGCGCCAAACATTTGGAAATAGGTCGGATTTGCTTTTTCAAGCTCGTCCGGTCTTGGATAATATTCATGAGGTGGTACAAATACTCTTACATGCCCTGGCGGCCATGAAACGTACTCACCGTTCTCAACCGCCTCATACGTCAAATGGTCTGTCTCGAAATGCGAAGAGTCAGGCTCGAATTCGAATGGAATGATTGGAGGCATGTCGGCGTCTCGCTCGCGCTGGCCGTGCGCTGAAGAATTAGTCCTAGAGGCAAGCTATGCGGCAGGCACGCCAGAACGGTAAGGCCAACCGGCACTGCTTGGGGAATCAGGTCACACTGTGGCCACCCTCTTCCGCTGCTTCAGCGTCAGCCCGGCCGCGTAACGCTTGGCGTTGACGTATTGCAACCGAGCCTTTTCCTTACCCTTGTCGAGCCCGCGCCGCTCATCACGCAGGCGTATGATCTCGGCTTTGAGTTCGGCCATGGGCAGGAGGGTCGCGGCCTGCGCAGCGGGCTCAAGGAGCGCCTGCCAGGTCTCCATCACCGGCACCTTGAAGTGCAGCATCTCGTCGTCGGTGTAGCGCCTCGTCATCCTGTTCTCGTCGCGGGTCGTGGTCGAGCCCAGGGACAGGTGGTCGAGGATGTAGCCGATGAAGGTCAGGTGATGACCGTGCTTCGAGAGCGTCGAGGGGAAGCACCTCCGGACGTCATGCGGCGTCATGCCCGCACCCGGGATTGTCGGGAGGCTCTTCGTGATTGTGCCGACATCCAGGTGCCCCTGTCGCGCCGGAACACCTGCCTTGGCCTCACGGCGGCTGGGGAACAGCCACGAGGACGTCGGTTCGTGCTCCTTCAACCAGGCGAGATGCGTGAAGACCCCGGTCCAGGCGGAGGGGGGCAACGGGATGGTGTGGACGATTTCCTGATCATCATGGGCCTTGCGGTGCCCGACACGCCAGAGGCCCCACCCCTCGCGTTCGTCCCAGGGCGCGAACTCCTCGACGTGGGCGCGGGCGATGGTCAGGCGCCGCTGTGCCGTCCAGGCCAGCAGATGAAGGGCGGCGGAGATCACCGGGTCCAAGGCACCGCTGCGCGCGGCAGCAACCACAAGGCCGAGGCGCTCCAGAGCCGGAAACCTCTGCCGCTTCTTGACGTCCCCAAGGCTCGGCGCCTTCACGTCGGCGAGGACTCCGCGGGCGACGCCGGACGCCTCTCGGTTCGCAGGTTCGTAGAGCCAGTTCCACATCCGCTTCCCGACCCGGACGACGTCGTTGGCTTGGGAGCGTTTACCTTCCAGGACGAGCTTCTTCACGACCTTGTCGAACATCACGTCGGTGATCCTGGCGACTGGGGTCAGGTCGAGTTCGCGCATGGCCGGGCAGCCGACCACGCTGGTATAATTCCGCACCGTTTCAGGTGTCAGGTTACCTACCTTGGCCTCGCCCTCCAGATGCCGCCCCCAGGCGGTCCGCGCCTGCAGGTAGTTCCATGTCGTCACACGCTCTTCCCGAGCCCGCACGACCTGGTGGTGCGGCTCGGGGTCGGCGCTGGGGTCCTTAGCGGCCTTGCCCTTGTTACGGTCCTGCCAAGCCAGGCGATCCAGCATGGACTTCATCCAGTAGGCATCGGGCACCCCATGGTCGGTGGTGATGTGCCACCGAACCGATTGGGCGGCTTCCCGGGCATAGCCGAGTGGCCAAAGGTCGAGCGGGCCCAGGGTCACCCGGTACGGCTTGCCCTTGTGCTGGACCCGGACCTGCCAGACGCAACCCGACGGCTGCACGCGCAGGACGAGGCCATGCCCGCCTATATCGACGATCTCGCGCCTGCCCCCCGCCGCCGCATCTTTCCGGGCGGCGTCGAGGGTAGTGGATCGGATCTCGACGCGCTGGCTCCCCATGCTCCCTCCGGCCGTAAGAGCACCCGCAGGCTAGGACAGCCCTAGGACAGCCTCAGAAAACCAAGCATGGATTTGATGTGCAATGCTTTTCTGTCGAAACGGCCGAAATCGTCTAGGAAGTGAAGTGCCCTTTGCTACGCATAGGCCTTTTTCGTCAGTGGCTTACGACCAGTCAGATGGAGTGATGCCGCCTGGGCCCAGAGCGGGAATGAGCCTTTGGGTAATATTGAGAGGCTCCGCCTTCTAAGCGGCAGGTCGTAGGTTCGAGCCCTACCGGGGTCGCCAGCCCCATCCTCCATCGCTCGTCGTCCGGCGACCCAGCCGACACCGACCGGCCGCTTCGGCGCACCGCCGCGCTCTTACTGCGCGAGCAGCCTGTCGTAGAGAGCGATCAGATCCTCGCCCTGATCCGCGGCGGTTCGGAGCGGCTGCGAGGGTGGCGGTGGGCTCGCGCGGAATCGTTCGGGATCAGCATCGATGCGCTTCAACGCGGCGCGCAGCCCGTCCGGCGATCCGACATCGACCCGGAAGCCGTTGACGCCTTCCTCGATGTCCTCGCCGATCGCGCCGAGTTCGCTCGCCACGACCCACAGCCCCGCCGCGCGCGCCTCCCGCGTCACCAGTCCGAAACTCTCCGGCCACAGGGAGGGAGCGAGCAGCACGTCCATGTCGGCGTAGAGCTCGCCGATCCGCTCCTGCGGCGCCTTGCCGAGGATCCGGACGGGGGTGGCGCCCCAGGTCTCCTCGCTCGCGTAATCGGTCGAGCGGGCGTGATCGACGAGGGTGAGGCTCAGGTTCTCGAACCGTCCCGCCCGCAGGATCGCCTCGATCAGCGTGGCGCCCTTGTGAGCCGTACGGCCGCCGATATGGCCGAGGCGGACCCGGCCCGCCGGCCCCTGCCGCCGGACGACCGGCGCCAGACGCGGGACGCCGTTCGGAATCGCGATCGTCCGGGGAAAGCCGGCCCTGCGATAGATGTCGGCGAAGGATTCCGACACCGCGGCGATGATTGCGGCGGGGCCGAGCACCCGTGCCAGCCTCCGGCGGCGCGCGACCGATCCCGCCGGTGTGACGGAGCGGCTCGTCGCGTCCGCGAGGAGGTCGGGCGACGGCATCTGCACCAAGCCGTCCTCGTCGATGAGGAACTGGAAGTCGGAGATCCACCACGCGTCGTGGACGGTGATCATGTAGGGAATCGCCCTGTCCCGCACCGCCTCGACCACGCTGGCGGTCAGTTGCTGAACGCAATGAACGTGGGCGAGGTCGGGCTCGAAGCGGTCGAGCAGGGCCTCGAACTCCGCGCGGACGTTCGGGTTGAACGGGCGCCAGTCCATGTTCGGCTCGCGCGGCGTGGCGATGCGGAAGACGGGGATCCCGCGATAGGCGTCGATGCGCGTCCGGTAGGGAGGCTCGACCTCCATGTCCGAGGCCACCACCGCGAGTTCGAACCGGTCCGCGGCGTGATCGAGGAGATGGTCGATGTTGTCGCGCACGACCCGCGTGGCACCCCCGACCGTCTGGGGCGGGAAGTAGACGTTGATCACGAGGAGGCGCGGCTTGCCCTCCCGGCGCTTTCGCGCGGCGGGCTTCGGCCCGTCTTGCGGCGGCGACGCATCCTCGCGGGCGAGATCGGCCCAAGCCTCGTCCGAGGGCGCGCGGGCCGCCGGTGCGGTGCCGGACGGCAGGGACGGGGCGGCCGGCTCCCGGGAGCGCCGGGGCGAGCCGGCGAGGAGTCGTTCGAGGACATCGACGGCGGCGTCCAGACCGTAGGAGGCCAACGCCTTGGTCCGCGCTCGATCCCCGATCCTCCGTCGCAGCGCGGGATCTTCGATCAGCGCGGCGAGCGCCCTCGTCCAGTCCTGAACCGAATGCGCCAGCAGAGCGTCTTCCCGATCGACGAGAATCTCGCGGTAGGTGCGGGTCGCGCTGACGATCGAGGGAATGCCGCACATGGCGGCCTCCAACCACTTGATCTCGCTCTTGGCGTCCGCGAAGAGGCCGGGCGCGAGGACGGCGAGGTTAATGTCCGCCCCCGAGAGCGCCTCCCAATAGGCCGAGACGTCGTCGGTGAAGCCGAGCTGGCGCACGCGGTGCGCGAAGCGCCGGAAGCCGTCGCCGAGCCGCAGGTAGCCCGCGGTCACGAGGCGGATCTGCGGATGCCGCTCCATCATCGCGAGAAGCGCGGGCGCGGCGAGGTCGTTGAAGTCCTTGTTGTGCGCGCGCGTGCCGGATCCGTAGAAGATCGTCAGCGTCGTATCCGAGAAGGGCGCGCGGGGTCGCTTCAGGAAGGGCAGATTGCGCGCGTCGAGACCGTTGCGCAGCACGTGACAGACGCCCGAACGGACGAGCGGACGCATCCGCTCGGCCAGCGCCGGCGTGGAGGTGAGGCCGATATCGCAGGCCTGCATCGCGTAGCGGAACAGGGGCACGCCGAATTGCAGCTCGACATAGTGCTTGTGCGTGATCTGCCCCTCGAAGCTCTCGAGCGGGTCCGGGAAGAGAGCCGCATCGAAGACGATGTCGTCGATCTCGTAGATCGTCGGCAACCCGAGCGCCCGCGCGTAGAGGATGGCGTGCAGGACGCCGGGAAAGGCCGCCACCCGGTAGAAGATCACCGCCGCCGCCCGGTCGAGGGCCGGCCGGCAATCGGCCGCCTCGTCCTGCCGGAATACCTCGACCGTCCAGCCGCCATGCTCGAGCTGCTGGATCTTCTGCACGACACGGTAATGGTCGCATTGGGGAAGGTCGCGGTTGGCGACGATGACGACGTGCCCGTTCGCCGGGGCCGCGAGCCGCGCCGGCAGCGGATCGACCGCCTCGATCAGGCTGCCGATCTGGTCGAGGCAGGCGGTGAGGCGATCATCCGCCTCCTGCCGCCGGCCGGCCATGTAGTCGATCCGCGCCTCCTCGCTGGTGCGGGCGAAGAACGCCTGGAGGGTCCGGTGCGCGGCAGCGCGCCATTCGGCGCTGGCGTGCCAGTCCCGGGCCGAGCGACGGACACGGTCGAGAGCCTCCGTCACACCGCTCGACTGCGCGAGCAGGCCGTCGATCGCGTGGATGTGGCTCCACACCGCGGCGCCCGGCGCGTCCGAGGCATGCGCGAAGGCGCGCGCCGCATCGTTGGTGCGGCTGAGCATGCGCAGGGCGTCGCCGCGCCGATGATGCAGGCGGCCCGAGACGTGGCCGGCCTTGAGCGCCCGATCGAACGCCTCCTTGGCGGCGATGGCGTTGCCGTTCTCGAGGTGATGCTCGCCGATCTGCTCCAGGAGCTGGGCCGAGCAGGCCTGCCGCACGGGCTCGAGTTCCCAGAGCTGGAAGCCGAGCTTCATGAAATGCCGGAGGGCGTTCAAACGCCCGGGCGGCGGCGGGGGCACCCCTTCGGGCAGCAGCGAGCGATAGACCGCCTCGTCGAAGCTCTCCGGAAAGGTCTCCTCCCCGATGAGCTGGAGCAGCGCCGCGGCCTCGGTCCCGGGCTCACGCTTCGGCACGCCCTCGCTCAGCCAGTGCCGGTACAGGTCGACATCGCGCACGCCGACGGGCGCGTCCGGGTTGTTCGAGCGGTAGAAATCGGGATCGAAGCGCAGGCGCAGGGAGATCGGCGCGAGGCGTCCCACCCCCTCGGTGAGGAAGACGACCAGCCCCTCGATGCGTGAGGCGGGCGGGCGCGGCAGCCACGCCTCGTTCAGCAACCCGAATTCGTGGAGCATGAACAGGTCGAGCCAGGCTCCCGGCGAAACGCGCGCGCCGACCAGCAATTGGACGAAGCTTTCGGCAGGGCGTGCCGCGAGGCGGAGCCCGCCCGGCGCAGCGCGGGACGCGAGCATGGCTTCGTATTCCTGCTCGAGGGCCGACAGGTCGGCCGCGTAAGTACGCCCCTCGAACCGGCCGAAGCGCAGATAATGCTCGCCGAGTTCCCACGGCTCGGTCAGAGCCGTCAGATCGTCGTGGAGCGCCCGGTAATGCGACGGGATGAAGTCCGCCGGGAGCGGGCCGCTCTCGCCCTCCAATGCGGCGATCAGGGAGGCGGCGTTCGGCGCCCGCCCCTCTCTCCGCCCATGCTTGGCGTAGTGCTGCCTGAGGAGCTTGCGGTCGTCGCCCAGGATGGCGAGGTCGGGATAGTAGCGCCGATAGAAGACCGGATCGAAGCCGCCTTGGCCGATCAGCGCCCTCGGGACGCGGATCCTCGCGCTGCGCGAAATCTTGCCCAGGCCGACCTGCTTCGAGAGCAACTGCAAGCTACGCTTGAACAACGCCGGCAACCTCATGCGTGGATTGATCCACGATCTTCAGGAAGGATCCGACGGCCTCCCTATTTCAATCCGGTGACAGGCCTTACGAATGCGTCATCAAACCGGACGCCCAGGAACACGGATCTCATCACGCCCTGAAATTACCTCTCACCCACACCGATTGGCGCATGGATAGGCTCTCCACCGACGAAATACGCTCCTCTCTGTATGACATGTGCGCCGAATTGCCAGAGCCCGCACGCCGCTTCCGATCACTCCGACGCGAGCGAAAGCGGTGCGCTGTCCCATTCGGGACCGACCACCTCCAAAGAACCTGTGATTGAGAGCACCAGGGCTGCCGCTCGCGGAGCAGGGCTGTCGGAGCTTCCGCCCAACATCTCGGAGCCGCCGCTCGAACGCGTCCGGCCTCAAACGATGGTAGCCTCGGCTTCCGCGGCGCTCGATGCCTTGGCTCGGCCGAGGCCCGCTTCGAACGATTGCACGCCAGCGGAAAAGAACGTTACTCGGCGTTCCCTTCCCTGAACGGTGAGACGTCCGCAGCATGCATCCCGGTGGCCTGTCGCTGGACGCCTTCCTGAGCCGCCGGTCCGCGGACAGACGCCTCGCCCGCCTCACGCACGACGTTCCCCTGCCCAAGGCACGGGGTCTCGAATTCGGGCCGGCGAACAATCCGACAGCTTTGCCGGAGGGCTTCCGCGTCGCCTATGTCGATCACGCCCTGGACGCCCCGGCCGACCTGCCGAATGCCGTGCCGGTCGATCATGCCTGGGCCGGCTCGGGCTCGCTGGCAGCGGCGCTCGGACACGAGGCGCTGGGACAGAACGGCCTCGACTTCGCCATCGCCGCGCAGGTCGCGCAGTACGTGCCGAACCTGCTCGGCTGGTTTCGCGGCATCCATGCCGTCCTGCGGCCGGGCGGGGTGCTCAACCTCTCGCTGCCCGACCGGCGCTTCATGTTCGATGCCGGCCGGAGCGACAGCACCATCGCAGAGCTGGTCGAGGCGGACCTGCTGGATTACGACCGGCCCAGCCCGCGCCAGATCTTCGCCCATACCTATCAGGCCCTCGCCGTCGAGCCCGGCGCGGTCTGGGCAGGCGAGGATCCGAGGCGCGCGCCGCGGTTATGCGGCGAGTTCGCCCTGGCACTCGCGCACAAGCAGGCCGCCGAGAGCCTCGCCTCGCGCCGTTATCAGCTCTGCCATTGCTGGGTGTTCACGCCCCTCTCCTTCCTCGACGTCGTCGAGGCGGCGGCGCGGCTCGGCCTGTTCCCGTTCGTGCTGAACCGGATCGCCGGGACGGAGCCGGAGGGGTTCGAGTTCTACGTCTCGATGCGGCGCGACGCCGAGACGGATCCGCAGGCGCTGCGCGGCCTGCAGGAGGTCGCCGTCACCCACTTGCGTGAGATCCTGACGCGGCAGCAACGGACGGCGCGGCTGCTCGCCACCGCCTGAGCCCCATCCAGGCGGTCCCCTGCTCACCGCAGCCGCCGGAACAACAAAGCCCGGATAGGCCGGGCGGACGGAATCCGCGCCGGCCTATCCGGGCTTGCTCGATGGTGCCTTCTCCGAGGCTTGGCGCTCCTTCGGGGCGCCTTACTCGCGGATCGCGGCGAGGCGGGCGGCCGCGGCATGGAGGGCCGGGTCGTCGCGCGAGCCGCTGAGCGCGTAGGCGGTGGTGCCGTTGCGCCAATAGGCGGTGGTGCCGTCGCTCGAACGGGCCACCGGCTCCGCGCCGTCCGGCAACGGGGCTCCGCTGCTGTTCTTGGCGAACAGGGCGAGTTCGCCGATCTCGGGCGACTGGATCGAAATCTCGATTCCGGTGCCGTTCCGGCTCGGGAAAATCTGCACGTCCCGGACGGACCAGCCCGTCGGCAGCGGCGGCAGGTCGACACCGGTCGCGGCCTCGAGGTCGGCGGGATCGTAGGCCGAGGCCATGGGCTGGCTCGACGTGCGGGCGCGGATCTGGACGGCCTCGCGGGCCTGCTTCGCTTCCTCGGCCAAGGACGGGTCGATCGGCGAGGCGAAGGATTCGGGCACGCCGAAGCTGCCGCTCTCGGTATGGGCGAGCCAGCCCGCCCCCACCAGAACCACGACGGCCGCCGCCCGGCGCAGGCGAGAGCGCACCCGCTGCCACGCGAAGGCGCGGTCGATCCGGCGCGCGTCCGAGCGCAGCCGCTCCGGCGGCAGGCTCGGCACCGGCAGGAAGGCCTCCCGCAAGGCGTCGCGGTCGCGCAGGTCGGCCATGACCCTCAGCGCGTCCTCGGGATTGCGCGCGAGATGCGCCTCGACCTCGACGCGGCGCATCCGGTCGAGCTCGCCATCGACATACGCGATAAGATCGGTTTCCGTGACCGGGTCGACCATCAGCCCACTCCGACTGCCCTGCTTGCCCACCGTCCAACCTCTTCGTTTTTCGGCGTTGTTGTTGTTAACGGCCAAACAGGGTCTTCAATTCCCACCCACAACGCGAAGATGTGACCGGCCACGCTCAGGACCATCGTCGGTAGAGCCGGCGGCGGCCTTGCCCTTGCGCCCGCCTTCCTCGAAGGCGCGCAGGGCCGCCCGGCCGCGGCCGAGCCGGGACATCAGGGTGCCGATCGGGATCCCGAGCACGGCCGCCGCGTCGGCATAGGCCATGCCCTCGAGGGTCACGAGGTGGAGCGCGGCGCGCTGCTCCTCGGGCAGGTCCTCGAACGCCTTGCGGATCTGCATGAGCCGCACCTGCCCCTCCTGGGCCGGCGGGGCCACCTCCTCGGAGAGCTGCACCAGCACGTCGGCATGGCGTGCCTCGACCCGCTTGCGGCGCTGCTCGTCGATGAAGACGTTGTGCAGCACCGTCATCATCCAGGTGCGCAGGTTCGTATCGGGCCGCAGGTTCGCGCGCGATTCCAGGGCGCGAACCATGGTGTCGTGGACGAGGTCATCCGCCTTGAGCGAATCCCGCGTCAGCGACCGGGCGTAGCGCCGCAACGGCACCAGCAGGTCGACGATATCGGAGCGTTTCGAGCGCGTTCTATCGAGCACCATAAACCGTTGACGTCTGCCCGGCGGCTTTATTCCGCCCCGCTGAAAAAAATTCCGAAAAATTTTCGGAGGGGGCCGAAACAGGGGCTGAAGGCCGGTCCGGCGTTCTGCGCGGACTCGATCCAAGTCCTCCTCTCGATCCAAGTCCTCATAAAGACACAGCCCCGGGCCGGATGTCGAATCCGGCCCGGGGCTGTGTTCATCCCAACGTCGTGGGCGCGTTACGCCCTTCCCCGCGCCCTCAGTTCTCCTCGTCGCCCGGCTCGAACACTTCGGGCTGGGTCGAGGCGGCGCTGGCGACCGGGGTCGGCGCCTCGATGGTGGACGGCACGTTCACGCCGTCGCGCTTGTAGATGTCGTCGCGGAACTGCACCGTGCCGTCCGGGGTCGCCCAGGCGGTGATGTAGGTCCAGTAGACCGGCACCGGCTGCGTCAGGCGGGCATCGATGCGCTGGCCGCTCTCCACCGCCTGCTCGACATGGGCACGGTCCCAGCCGGGCGTGTCCTTGAGGAGCCACGTGATGTACTCGCGCACGTTCTGCACGCGCACGCAGCCCGAGGAGATGAAGCGGAAGTCGTCGCCGAACACGCCGCGGGAATTGGTGTCGTGCATGAACACGCCGTGCGGGTTCGGGATGTTGATGCGCACGACGCCCATGGAGTTGAAGTCGGCGCCCGAGTCCTGGCGGTAGGTGTAGCGGGTGCCCTCGTCCGAGTTCCAGTTCACGGAGCGCGGCGAGATCTCCTGGCCGCCCGAGAGGATGCGGATCTTGTTGTCCGTGAGGTAGTTCGGATCCTTCTGCATCTTCGGGATCAGGTCCTTCCTCACGATCGAGGCCGGGACCGTCCAGGTCGGGTTGAAATTGATCTCGACCGCCTTGGCATTCATGATCGGCGACTGGCGGTCGATCTTGCCGACGCCCGCGGCGTGCAGGGTCACGACCTGGCCGTTCTCCACCGTCTGCACCAGGGCGGCGGGGATGTTGGTGATGACGAAGCGCCGGCCGAGATCGCCCGAATACGAGCGCAGGCGGATCACGTTGGTCTCGAGCTGGCGCAGGCGCACGTCGGCGGGCACGTTCATCGCCGCCTGGGTCGCCGGGCTCATCTGGCCGGTCTGCGACAGGCCGTGGCGGGCCTGGAAGCGCTTCACGCCGGCCGCGACGTAGGAATCGTAGACGCCCGCGCCGCCGGCGGTGGCGTCGAGGTCGCCGGTGACGATCAGGCGCTGGCGCACCGCCGCCACCGCCGGGCCGCGGGAGCCGACCCGCAGGCCGGCCGCGCCGGTCACGGCCTGCCAGCCGCCGCGCGAGACGATGGCGCGGTACTTCTCGACCATCGCCTCGGTCGCCGCGATGGTGTCGGGCGAGAGGATCGGCGTCGAGGAGCGGTGCACCTGCATGGTGGTGGGCGAGGAATAATCCTGCGCCCACTCGGCCTGGGCGAAGCCGGCCTCGCGCGCGAATGCCGGGCCGGCGAGCAGCGTCGCCCCCAGGAAAGCGGCGGCGAGGGGGCGGAAACGGGAGTGGCGCGCGGTCTGCAGCATCGATCCGGGCTCTGGATGAGGGTGCGGTCGGTGGATCCGGCCGGGACTGACGGCTCAAACGCCAAGGCGTAAAAGAACCAAGTCTCGGCCAAGTCCTCGTGTCGCGGTTGTTGCGGTCTCGTGGTTAAGAAGCCATGCCGTTCCGGGCCATATTGTGGCGTCCGGGTGTGGCGGCGCACGCACCAGCCCTTCCGTGGAGCCGTCGGGCGCGGCGACAGGGCGGCAATGGGGCGCCGGCTGAGGCCCCTACCGGCCGGGCGCGAAGCGGCGTAAGGCTCGTGCATGCCGACCCCACGCCGCGACCGGACCGGAGGAGCGCCGCGCATCCTGCGCGGGCTGACGGCCGTGGCCGCGCTCTACGCGCTGGTGCTCCAGGCCCTGCTCGGCGGCATCGCGGCCCTTCCCGTCGCGGGTGCCCCCGCCATCCTCTGCCTGCAGGCGGCGGACGGCGCCGCCTCCGCTCAGGCCGCGGCAAAGGACGGGCTCCCGGCCCCGGATTCGCACCACACCGGCTGCTGCACGGCCGCGCACCATCCGTTCGCCGCCGCGCTCCCGCCTCTCGTCTCGACCGCAGCCGTCTGGCCCGAACGGGATGCCGGCCGCGCCGACTGGTTTCGCGCCCCACACCGGACGGCCCGTCCGCCGCCCTTCACCCTCGCCCATGCCCGGGCTCCGCTGGCCGCCTGACGCGCTCGATCCAATCGAATCTTCGCCAAGCGCTTCTTGGCCAAGCGATTCCTCGCAAAGCGATCCCTCGACGTCAGACAACCGGAACCGTCCCATGCCCCGCTCCTGCCCCTGCGCTCCGCTTCGCGCCGCCCGGCCGCTCGCCCTGATCGGCCCTCCGCTCGTCCCGCTTCTCGTCTCCGCCCTCGTCTCCACCGCTTCGGCCCACGCCGTGCTGGAGCGCAAGGAGGCCGTGCCCAACGCCGCCTACCGCGGCGTCGTCCAGATCATGCATGGCTGCGACGGCCGGCCGACCACCCGCGTCAGCGTCACCATTCCCGAGGGCGTGACCGGCGCCAAGCCGATGCCGAAGCCCGGCTGGACGATCAGCACGGTCAAGTCGGCCTATGCCCGCCCCTATCCCTCCTTCCACGGGACGGTCTCGGAGGGCGTCACCCGGATCACCTGGAGCGGCGGCAGCCTGCCGGACGAGCAGATCGACGAGTTCACCTTCTTCGCCCGGATCTCGGACGCCTTCGCGCCCGGAGCGACGATCTACTTTCCGGTCGAGCAGGACTGCACCGAGGGCAGCTACCGCTGGAGCGATGTTCCGTCCGAGGACGGAACCGCGCAGGCGCTGAAGGCGCCGGCCCCGGCGGTGCGGATCGTCGCCGCCCGAGGAACAGCGAACCCGGGAACGGCAAGCCCGGGAACAGCGAGCCCGGGAACGGCTGCGCAGGCACCGGCCGCCCCCGCGGCGAAGGCGGGGCCGATCGCGATCGAGACGCCTTGGCTGCGGGCGACGCCGGGCGGCGCGAAGGTCGCCGGCGGCTACGTCACGCTGCGCAACACCGGCACCGAGCCCGACCGGCTCACCGGCGCCGCGATCCCCCAGGCGGGCCGGGCCGAGATCCATTCGATGACGACGGAGGGCGGCGTGATGAAGATGGCCCCGGTCGAGGGCGGCCTCGCCCTGGCGCCGGGGGCAAGCGTCGCGCTCAAGCCCGGCGGCTATCACCTGATGTTCCTCGACCTGAAGGACGGGCTGAAGGCAGGCGAGACCGTCTCGGGCACGCTCACCTTCGAGCGGGCCGGAACGGTGCCGGTGACCTTCACGGTGGCGCCGATCGGCGCGCAGGCGCCCGGCACCGCAGCCCCCGCCGCCGCAGCGCCGGAAGCCGGCGGCCATCAGCACCACCACTGACCGCGTCCGCCGCCATGCGCGCGGCGCAGCGCATCCCGATGCCCCGGCCGCTGAGCCCTTCCCCTTTCCCCTCCGAGCGGAGACACGATCCATGCGCGCCCACCCCCTCTCATCCGCCCTGCTCCTCGCCCTCGGCCTGGCCGCCGCGAGCCCGGCTCACGCCCACGATTACAGCGTCGGCCCGCTCAAGATCGGCCATCCCTGGTCGCGCGCCACGCCCGGCGGGGCCAAGGTCGCGGGCGGCTACCTCACGGTGACGAATACCGGCACGGAGCCCGAGCGGCTCACCGGCGGCACGATCGAGGCGGCCGGACGCGGCGAACTGCACACGATGTCGATGGAGGGCGGCGTGATGAAGATGGCGCCGCTTCCCGACGGCCTGGAGATCGCGCCCGGCCAGACGGTGACGCTCGCTCCCAGCGGCAACCACCTGATGTTCCTCGACCTGAAGACGCCGCTGAAGAAGGGCGAGCGGGTGAAGGGCGCCTTGCGCTTCGAGCGGGCCGGCACCGTTCCGGTGGAGTTCGCCGTCGAGAGCCTCGCCGCCAAGGCGCCGGAGGAGAAGCCGGCGGCGCACGATCATTCGGGACATGACCATGGCCACTGACCCCCGGCCCCCCTCCCCCGCCGCGCGGCGGGGGAGCACCCTGATCCTCGCCGCCTTCGCGCTCGCCCTCGTCGGCATCGTCGCGGCAACGGTCGCCTTCCTGCCGCGGGGGGACAGGCCCTCCGCCCTGTCGGTGATCGGCGGCCCGTTCCGGCTCGATTCCTCGAAGGGCGGCGTCGTCGATTCGCAGGCGCTGAAGGGCAAGCCCTTCCTCGTCTTCTTCGGCTTCACCCAGTGTCCGAACATCTGCCCGACGACGCTCGCCGATCTGGGCACCCTGCTCGACACATTCGGAGCGGAGGGCGGCGACGTCCAGGCCTACTACATCACCCTCGATCCCGAGCGGGACACGCAGGCCGTGATGCAGGAATACATGGCCTCGTTCACCGACCGGATCACCGGTCTGACCGGCACGCCGCAGCAGATCGAGCGGGTGGCGCGCGATTACCGCGCCTCCCTGAAGCGGGTGCCGCTGCCCGGCGGCGACTACACCCTGGAGCACACGCTGATGGTCTACATGATGGACCGCAACGGCGGCTTCGCCGGTCCGCTCGACCTGAATGCCGGGCACGCGCTCGCCCTCAAGCAATTGCGGAAACTGGTCGCCGACGGTCGCAGCACCTGACCATACCGGTCCGGCGGCGCGTTGCGGCCAAAACGAGCGCCGCCCTCCCTTCAAAGCCGTTGACGCCCGCGCAAGCTTGGCCATAGCTGACCGGCATGCGTGGGCGCTTGCCGGGATGGTCCGTGGGCCGCGCGGTCATCGCCGTGGCCGTGCTCTACGCGCTCGCCCTGCAGGTCGTGCTCGGCGCCGCCGCACTCGCGGGAACCGTCGGTCCCGACAGCAGCCGCCTCCACATCCTCTGCGCGCCCGGTGCGGCCGATTCCGACGCGCCGGCGACGCCGCACCCGGCCCACGGTCACCTGCCCTGCTGCCAGGCCGCGCACGCCCTGCCGAGCCTCGACGTTCCGGAGCCCGCCCACGCCGTCATCGCATGGCCGCCGGAGCGGACCGCCCCGGTCGCGTGGCGGCCCGAGATCGTCGCCGCACCCCGCGCCCCGCCCGGCACACGCCCGAGCGCCCGCGCCCCACCCGTCGCCTGATCGATCGCCCTCCCGATCCTTCAGACAACGGACCTTTCGTCATGCCTTCCCGTCAACGGGCCGTGCCGCGCGCCGCCCTGTCCTCAACCCTGCTCGTCTCCAGCCTCGCCCTCGCTACTCCGGTGACGGCCCAGACCGCGCCGGAGAGCGCGGCCACCCTTTCCGAAATCAGCGTCTCCGGCACCGGCCGCCCCGCCGGCCCGGCCGAGACCGCCGGCTCGCTCACCGTGCCGAGCGTGGCCGCACAGCGGGCGGCGGTGAACGCCACCGTCGGCTCGGTCGCCTTCGTCGACGCCACGACCTTCCAGAACCGCTACGCCAACACCGTGCGCGACGTGCTCAAAGACGTGCCTGGCGTGTTCGTGCAGGAGCGCTACGGCCAGGAGATGCGCCTCTCGATCCGCGGCTCCGGCATCGCCCGCGGCTTCCATGTCCGCGGCATCGAACTGCTGCAGGACGGCATCCCGCTCAACCTCGCCGACGGCAGCGGCGACTTCTATCAGATCGATCCGCTCTCCCTGCGCTCGGTCGAGGTCTACAAGGGCGGCAACGCGCTGACCTTCGGTGCGACGACGCTCGGCGGCGCGGTGAACTTCGTGACGCCGACCGCCTACACGGCCCTGGCGCCGAACGTCCTGCGGATCGACGGCGGCAGCTTCAACACCATCCGCGAGCACTTCCAGGTCTCGCGGATCTCCGGCCCGGCCGATGTCCTGATCTCGGGCACGCTCACCAATTCCGACGGATTCCGCGATCACGAGACCCAGCGCACGCGCAATTTCAACGCCAATTTCGGGTACCAGTTGGCGCCCGGCATCGAGACGCGGTTCTATCTCGGCTTCTACGACACCGACCAGAAGCTGCCCGGCTCGCTCACGCTGTTCAACGCGCTGAACACTCCGCGCCTCGCCAACCCGGCGGCGATCACCGGCAATCAATCGCGAAAGGTCACGACGGAGCGGATCGCCAACCGCACCTCGTTCGAACTGGAAGTCGGACGCCTCGACATCGATTCCTGGGCGATTCACAAGAACCTTGAGCACCCGATCTTCCAAGTGATCGACCAGGACGGCTGGACCTACGGCGTCGCGCCGCGCTGGGCCGGCACGTTCGATCTCGGCGGCTTCCGCAACGACCTGATCCTCGGCCTGCGGGCGTTTGCCGGCATCAACGAGGCGCGGCAATTCGTGAACGTGGCGGGTCTACGCGGCGCCCAGACGCTCGATGCGCGCCAGAGCGCCTCGAACTACGAGGCCTATGCCGAGAACCGGTTCTGGTTCCTGCCGGACGTGGCCCTGATGACCGGCGCCAAGCTGTTCTCCTCGAACCGCACCTACAGCAACCGGGGCGGCCTGCCGGCAAGCCCCACCGCCCGCTTCGCCAATGTCACCTACGAAGGCATCAACCCGAAGCTCGGCCTGCTGTGGCAGCCGCTGCCCGACATTCAGGTGTTCGCCGACGTCACCCGCTCGCGCGACGTGCCCGACTTCTCCGACCTCGTGCAGACGAATACGCTCGGCACCACCTTCGTGCCGCTCGCGGCCCAGCGCGCCTGGACCTACGAGGCGGGCTCCCGCGGCCGGATCGACCGGCTCGCCTGGGACGTGACGCTCTACCGGGCGGAGCTGCGCGACGCGCTCATCAACTTCACGCCCAATCCGGGCCTGAACATCCCGGCGGCGACCTTCAACGCCCCGCGCACCCGCCACCAGGGCGTGGAGGCGGCCGTGACCCTCGACCTCACCGAGGATCTGACCGGCATCGGCGACCGGCTTTCCCTGACGCAGATCTGGACGCACAACGATTTCCGCTTCGTGGGCGACCCGGTCTTCGGCAACAACCGCATCGCCGGCGTGCCGGTGAACGTGCTGCGCACGGTGCTCAGCTACCGGCATCCGAGCGGCTTCTACTTCGCCCCCGCCCTCGACTGGGTGCCCGAGGGCGCCTTCGCCGACCACGCCAACACCCTCAAGGTGCCGGGCTACGCCCTGCTCGGCCTCCAGACCGGCATCGACTTCGCCAACGGCGTCTCGCTGTTCGTGGATGCCCGCAACCTGACGGACGAGCGCTATGTCTCCGACATCGCGGTCGTGACCAACGCGGCGACCGTGGCCGGCGGCCCGGTGGCGTTCTTTCCGGGCAACGGCCGCAGCGTGTTCGGGGGCGTGCGGGCCTCGTTCTGAGGGTGACCGCCTGGAACATGGGTGTCGGCTCCCGGTGGGCGCCGATATCAAGTGCGGGTGACGGATTCGCTTCGATGCGAAGAACGGCCGTCATCGGCCCGCAGCGGCATCCACCCCGTATGAACACTCACCGCCGATCCGTATAGACAACGATGGTCGATACGGAGGGCGGTCATGCTCAGCATCAGGGACGAGGAAGTCAGAACCCTCGCCGAAACCGTCATGAGGAAGTCCGGCGCCCCCAACCTCACGGCCGCGATCAAGCTTGCCCTGCAGCGCGAGATCAAGCGCGCCGAGGAGGCGCTCCCCCTGGTCGAGCGCGTGGCTGCGATCCGCGCCGCGGCCCTGGCGAAAGCCGACCGGCCGCCCGCGCCACCCTTGAGCGAGGACGAGCGCGACGCCTTGTGGACACGCTGAATGTTCATCGACACGTCGGCGGTCGTGGCCATTCTGGCCGGTGAGCCCGAAGCGCCTGCCTTCATCGCCTGCATCGAGGCGGCCGGACGCCGGGAAACCGGGCCGCATGTCCGCCTTGAGGCGACGATCAACCTCGCGCGCATCCTCGGCCTTCCGGTCTCGGTGGCCCAGGAGATGTACGACGCTTTCCTGGCAACGGCCGGGATCACCGTCGTCTTGATCGACGATGCCGTCGCACGCCGGGCGGCGCAGGCCTTCGACACCTACGGCAAGGGCCGGGGTCACCCGGCGCAACTCAACTTCGCCGACTGCCTGTCCTATGCCTGCGCCGCCACGGATCGCGTTCCGATACTCTTCAAAGGCCGGGGCTTCATCCACACCGACTTGGACATCGCATCGTAGGAGGCCGGGCTCGACGGAATCCTGCAAGCCGAGCAGGCCCGCCCCTCAATACTGAACCGTCGCGCGCAGGCCCAGCACCGCGGCGTTGCGCACCCGGCGGCCTTCCGGATCGCGCGGGTTGGCGATGCCGCCGCCCGGATGCAGGATGAGCTGCACATCCGGCTGCACCGTGAAGCCCGGCACCACCACCGCCTGATAGGCCGCCTCGATCACCGTCTCGGCCCGCCGCCGCGGCATCGCCGTGCCGGTGTAGACGATGGTGTCGATGTCGGAGCGGCGCGCGTCGTCGGAGAGGCGGGCATGCGCCAGGCTGATCCCGACCGTGTCGTCGTCACGGCCCTCGAACAGACCTTTGTAGGCGAGCCCCGTATCGAGATAGGCCGAGACGAGGCTGGAGCGGGTCGGCGACCATGCCGCCCGGACGAAGAAGCCGAGGCCCTCGTCGTCCTTGCCCGTCTCCCGGTAGAGCGTCTGGTCGTAGATCGCGTAGATCCCGGCATTGCCGCGCAAGGGGCGGCCGATGCCGGTGGAATTGGGGTCGGCGAGCGGCAGGCCGGTGTTGTCGATGCGCAAACTCTCGAAGCGGCCGAAATGCTGCCAGCCGCCGAGCGTGACGTCGCCGGGCAGTTCCTTCGAACCCTCTTGCGTGTTGAAGGCGTAGGTCGCCTCGGCCACGACGAGGGCGGGGTCGCGGGTGCGGAAATTGGTGCCGGTCCGGTCGAGGCGCTGCGCCTCCGGGTCGTCGCCGGGGCGGTTGGCGCCGGCCGGATCGCCGTCGTAGAGCCCGGCCTGGAGCGAGAAGCCGTTGCCCGGCACGTATTTGGCCCGGATCGCGGGGGACGCCAGGGGGTAGGCCGGGCCGCCGCTCGGCAGGTCGAGCCCGGTGATCGCCGGCCAGCCGAAGGTCGAATTCACGAACAGGGTCGCGGTCTGGCTGACGAAGAACTCGGTGTCCGCCGCCTGCTGGCCGATCCGCAGGCCCAGCTTCCCGTCGAAGAGCTGCTGGTCGAGCCACAGCACGTAGAGGCGGGACGCCGGCAGCGCCTCGATCACGCTCGTGGCGAGCAGGTTGCCGACATAGTAGCGCGACAGGCCGGTGCCGTGGATGAAGTAGGCGTTGGCGTGGACCGTGGCGCCGTCCCACCCCGCGAGCCGCTTCAGGTCGAGGTTGAGCCGCAAGTTCAGCCGGTCCTCGACGATCGCCCCCTGGCGGAGGCCGCCGACGGGGTTGCCCAGCGTCTCGGCGATGTAGGTGAGGCTGTACTCGATGCCCCGCGCCTTCAACACGGGCCGCAGGCCGAACGGGTCGCCGAGGGGCCCGAGCGAGGGCTCGATCGAGCGCACGTAGCCGCCGGAGGCTTGGCTCGTCGATTCCGGCTGGGACACCGAGATCCGCGGATCGCCGCCCGCGCCCTCGTAGACCGGCCGCCCGGTTTCCTCCGCAAGCGCCGGCGGGCAGGCGAGAGCCATCAGGGCGAGCACGCCCGAGAGAACACAGGGAACCGCGCGGCGGGACAAGAAGGAACCCCTGGGGCGAGCCGTGACGCTCGAGTGTACGGTCTCGCTTTCAGCCCGGCCAGAGGATCAGAGGCAGAAGGCGATTGTCCGCGCCATGCCTTGCGCCGGAATTCGGGACGGTGCGGCTTTGCCGCGCCGCTCACGCCGCGCTGTGATCGAGCGCCCGCAGGTTGGCCACCAGCTCCGAAAACCCATCGCCCTGGATCAGCACGTGGCGCCGGAGCTGATCGGCCGCCGCGGCACCGTCGCCCGCCTGGATCGCCGCGACCACCGCCTCGTGCTCGGCAAGCGACTGCGCCACCCGGTGGCGGGCGCGCAGTTGCAGCCGCCGGTAGGGCGAGAGGCGGCGGTGCAGTGCCAGCGCCTGCCCGCACAGGAAATCGTTGCGGCAGGCCCGGTAGATCACCGTGTGGAAGACGTAGTTCTCGCCATAATAGGCCTCCGGATCGCCCGCCTTGGCCGCCCGCGCGCAGGCCGCGACCGCTGCCGTCAGCTCCGCCTCCAGCTCCGGCGTGAGGCGGCGCGCGGCGAGCCGGCCGCAGGCGGCTTCCAGCTCCGCCATCGTCTCGAACATCTCCAGGAGATGCCCCGGCTCGGGGGCGCTCACCACCATGCCGCGGCGCGGCTTGGTCTCCACGAGGCCGGTCGCGGCCAGTTGCAGCAGCGCCTCGCGGATCGGGGTGCGGGAGACGCCGAAGCGCTCGGCGAGGAGCGTCTCGTCGAGCCGCGCCCCGAGGGCGAGGCGCCCCTCGACGATCTCGTCCTCGATCGTCTGCCTGAGGCGCTGGGTCTGGTTCATCGGTCGAGTCATCGGCGATTTCCTGCCGAAGCATATTCAAGGGCGTTGACAAAATATGCAAGATGACGCGATCCTGCATTAAATGCTGCGGTGAAACGTATATTGTGCGCCGCACAAAAGTCCGAACAACGGACGCGATCAGAATCCGCGAAAGCGGCATTCGAGAGGAAACGCCATGACCCTGAACCGCCGCCACCTCCTCGCGGCCGGACTGGCCGCGCCCGCGCTGCTCAAGCTCGGGACCGGCCCGGCCCAAGCCGCCACGACCCTGAAGCTGTCGCACCAGTTCCCCGGCGGCTCGATCGACGAGGGCGATTTCCGCGATCGGATGTGCCGGAAATTCGCGGCCGCCCTCAAGGAGCGCTCGAAGGGCGCGATGGAGGTGCAGGTCTATCCCGGCTCCTCCTTGATGAAGACCAACGCGCAGTTCAGCGCCATGCGCAAAGGCGCGCTCGACCTCTCGCTCTATCCCTCGCCCTATGCCGGCGGCGAGGTGCCAGAGATGAATATCGGCCTGATGCCGGCGCTGGTCTCCTCCTACGCGCAGGCCGTGGCCTGGAAGGACGCGCCGGTCGGCCGCAAGCTCACCGAGATCCTGGATGCCAAGGGCATCGTGCTGGTGTCCTGGGTCTGGCAGGCCGGCGGCATCGCCAGCCGCGAGCGCCCGTTGCTGACGCCCGAGGACGCCAAGGGCATGAAGGTCCGCGGCGGCTCGCGCGAGATGGACCTGATGATGAAGCAGGCGGGCGCCGCCACGCTCTCGCTGCCCTCGAACGAATCCTACGCCGCGATGCAGACCGGCGCCTGCGACGCGGTGCTGACCTCCTCGACCAGCCTGATCTCGTTCCGCCTCGAAGAGATCTCCAAGGCCCTGACCTCGGGCCGCGAGCGCTCCTACTGGTTCATGCTGGAGCCGATCATGATGTCGAAGATCGTGTTCTCCGGCCTGCCCAAGGACCAGCAGGATCTGATCATGGCGGTCGGCGCCGAACTCGAGAGCTTCGGCCAGGAGGGCGCCAAGGCCGACGATACCCGCGTCGAGGAGGTGTTCGGCAAGGCCGGCGCCAAGGTCGTGCAGCTCGACGAGGTCAATCTCGGCAAGTGGCGCGACATCGCCCGCGACACCGCCTGGAAGGATTTCGCCAACAAGAACGCGAGCTGCGCCGAGCTGCTCAAGCTGGCGGAGAAGGTCGCATGAGCCACGCCTTCGACGCGGCCTCGGCCGCTTCCGAGACGCACAAGGTCGAGGAGGCGCGGGTTCCGGGCCTCCTCGGCATCCTCGACCGGGCCACGCGCCGGCTCAACCACCTCATCCTGGTGCTGGGCGGCCTCGCGCTGGTGGCCGCCTGCCTCGTGCTCAGCTACTCGGTGCTGATCCGCTACGTCCTGCACGAGCCGACCGAGTGGCAGGACGAGACCGCCGTGTTCCTCATCGTCGGCGCCACCTTCCTGTCGGCGGCGGGCGTCCAGGCCAAGCGCGGCCACGTCGCCATCGAGGCGCTCACGGGCCTGCTGCCGCCGGCGGCCAACCGGGCGCGTCTCGTCCTCGTCGACATCGTCAGCCTCGCCTTCGTGACCTTCTTCGCCTGGAAGAGCTGGAGCCTGTTCCACGAGGCCTGGGAGGACGGCCAGATCTCGCAATCGACCTGGGGGCCGCCGCTCTGGATCCCCTACCTGCTGATGTCGGCCGGTATGAGCCTGCTGGCCGTCCAGTTCGTGCTGCAGATCGCGGAGGCGGTGCTCTACGGCCCCCGCACCGCCGGCTGGGCCAAGCCCAAGATCGGCATCGGGGCGGACGTCAACCGCGACCTGCGCGGCCGCCCCGATCTGACGCCCGAGGGGCCGGACATCCTGGAGAGCACGATCACACCGAAGGCGGCCCCGATTCGGCCGGCGACGAGGACGGGAGGCAAGGCATGAGCACCGCCGCGATCGGCTTCCTCTATGCCGGGGCCACGCTGGGGGCGATGCTCTCAGGGATTCCCATCGCCTTCGCGCTCGGCTTCGTGGCGCTCGCCTTCATGTACGCGTTCATGCCCGCGGCCTCGCTCGATACGGTGGCGCAGAACGTCTACGAGGAGATGGCCTCGATCACCCTGCTCTCGATCCCGCTCTTCATCCTGAAGGGTGCGGCGATCGGCCGGAGCCGGGCCGGTCAGGATCTCTACTCGGCGATGCATGCCTGGATGCACCGCATCCCCGGGGGGCTCGGCATCGCCAACGTGTTCGCCTGCGCCCTGTTCGCGGCGATGGCCGGCTCCTCCCCCGCCACCTGCTCGGCGATCGGCTCGGCCGGCATCCCGGAGATGCGCAAGCGCGGCTACTCGCCGGGCTTCGCCGCCGGGATCATCGCCGCGGGCGGCACGCTCGGCATCCTGCTGCCGCCCTCGATCACCATGATCCTCTACGCGGTCGCCGCCGAGCAATCGCTGGGGCGCCTGTTCCTCGCCGGGATCGGGCCGGGCTTCCTGCTGGTCGCCCTGTTCGCCGGCTGGTCGGTGTTCCGCTTCCGCTCCGAGTTCGCGGCGGCGAAGCTCGCCTACGAGCGGACGGGTACGGAGCACCCGATCCTGCGGGAGGACAGCTACAGCATGCGCGAGCGCTTCTCGACGCTGCCGCGGGTGCTGCCCTTCGTGGTGCTGCTCACCGGCGTCATGGTCGCGCTCTACGGCGGCTACGCCACGCCGTCCGAGACGGCCGGCCTCGGCGGCCTGCTGGCGCTCGCTCTGATCGCGGTGATCTACGGCGTCTGGCGCTTCCGCGATCTCGACCCGATCCTCACGGCAACGCTGCGGGAATCGACCATGCTGATGCTGATCATCGGCATGTCGCTCCTCTACGCCTACGTGATGAGCTACCTCCACATCTCGCAGGCGGCGGCCCAGGCCATCGTCGCGATGCAGCTCTCGCCCTGGGTCCTGCTCGCCACGATCCTGGCCCTGGTGATCGCGCTCGGCTTCTTCCTGCCGCCGGTCTCGATCATCCTGATGACGGCGCCGATCATCCTGCCGCCGCTCAAGGCCGCCGGGTTCGACCTCGTCTGGTTCGGCGTGGTGATGACGATCACCATGGAGATGGGCCTGATCCACCCGCCGGTGGGCCTCAACATCTTCGTCATCAAGAACATCGCCCCCGACATCCCGCTCAAGGACATCATCTGGGGCACCCTGCCCTTCGTGATCCTGATGGGTGTCGCGATCGTCCTGCTCTGTCTCGTGCCGGGCATCGCCCTGTGGCTGCCGGACCTGCTGCTGCCGACGACGCGGTGAACCGCGGGATCGCCGTCCCGAGACGTCATCGGCGGGGTTGTTGAAACGCCCCGGACACAACGATCGGGAGCGGCGTTTCGGATCGTGCAACCGAAACGACGCTCTCGCGGAACGACGAACCCTCCGCGCCCCGGGCGCGGAGGGTTCTTCGTTTGGTTAATCGTCTCTTGGGGCCCGCAGTAAAACTCGTCTTAACCCTCCAGCGCCCAAGATCGTCGCCTCACAGCCGCTTCCGGCGCCGGACGGGAGACGATCCGTGACGAAGCCAGTCGCCGAGACGAAGCCTGCAGCGGGCGGGAGCACCGCGCCGCCACTGAGCCCGACCGTGCGCCGCCACCTCGGCAAGAGCCTGCGCAACCACTACGCCGACAGCCTCACCGAACCGGTCGGCGAGCGCCTCGAGGCCCTCATCGGCCGCCTGGACGAGCCGCAGGACCGGGCAACCCGTTCCTGACGACCGACGCCGGAAGCCCCGGCCGATCCGGAGCGGCCAGGGCGGTTCGATTCTGCGGCGGGGTTGGCGTGAGGGCGCCGGGCGCTCAGTCGAGGGCGACGGCGACGAGGGAGAACAGGCCGGCCAGCAGCAGGTTGCAGGCGATGAGGACGACGACCGTCATGGATACGCTTCGCGGCTGAGAGGAAATCGGGCAGGCATGGAGGGCGGTGGGAGACCGCCGTGAAGGAAGGGTCTAGCCGGAGAAGCTTGACGGAGTGCTCATCCCGCTCGATTGCGGCGCAGGCTAGGCCCGGTTCGCCAAAACCGATGCAGGAAGACCACAGGCGCCGCTTTGCGCTGCCGCGCTTGAACCGATCCTGAACCGCGGCGCGTGCACGGCCGCAACAACCGCGGATTCGACGCAAATCCGGTCGGCTGATTTGGCTCACCCCCGCAATATTGCCAAGATTTGGTTAACGAACTAGGCTCGCGATGTCCCGTTTCGAGACAGGGCCCGGCCATGACATCCTTGAGCGAGACCCTCCTCACCGCTGCCGGCCTGTTCGGGCTCGGCGCCTCCGCGGCCTCGGTCGGAAGCGCGGTCGAGGCGTCGGCCTTCGACCTCTCCCCCGACGACGCGACGCCGCTCTCCGAGGGAAGAAGCCTGTCGCCGGAGGCGGAGGCGGCAGATGATCCCTTCTTTACTGCGGTTGCCGACGCCCTGCGGGCGGCGGGCTACCTGGATTCCTGAAAATCCGTTGAGTAAGCCTGCCTGATCCGCCGCGCCCTGCGCGGGCGCACAGGAAGGCCGCATGTCCCGCTCCTCCGCCGTCTCCCCCGATGTGCTCGCCGCCGTCGGCGGCACGCCTCTGATTCGGCTGCGCCGCGCCTCCGAGGAGACCGGCTGCACCATCCTCGGCAAGGCGGAGTTCCTGAATCCCGGCCTGTCGGTGAAGGACCGGGCGGCGCTCTCCATCGTGCGGGACGCCGAGGCGCGCGGCCTGATCCGGCCCGGCGGCACCATCGTCGAGGGCACGGCGGGCAATACCGGGATTGGTCTGGCGCTGGTGGCCTCGGTGCGCGGCTACCGCACCGTCATCGTCATCCCCGAGACGCAGTCGGCGGAGAAGAAGGAGACGCTGCGGCTGGCCGGCGCCCGGCTCGTCGAGGTGCCCGCCGTCCCCTTCGCCAACCCGAACAACTACGTCCACGCCGCCCGCCGCCTCGCCGAGCGCTTGGCTGAGACGGAAGCCGCCGGCGCCTTCTTCGCCGACCAGTTCGACAACACCGCCAACCGCCGCGCCCATATCGAGGCGACCGGCCCCGAGATCTTCGCGCAGACCGGCGGCGCGGTCGACGGCTTCGTCTGCGCCGCAGGCACCGGCGGCACGCTCGCGGGCGTGGCCGAGGCGCTGCGGGCGGCCAAGCCCGGCGTGAAGATCGCCCTCTCGGATCCGGAGGGATCGGCGCTCCACGCCTATTACACCACGGGCACGCTCAAGGCCGAGGGCTCCTCGATCACCGAGGGCATCGGCCAGGGCCGGGTGACCAAGAACCTCGAAGGCTTCACGCCGGACCTCTCCTTCCGGATCCCGGACGGGGAGGCGCTCGGCATCATCTTCGGCCTGATGCGGGAGGAGGGCCTGTCGCTCGGCGGCTCGTCGGGCATCAACGTCGCGGGCGCGATCCGACTCGCCCGGGAACTCGGGCCCGGCCACACCATCGTGACGATCCTCTGCGACGGGGCGGCGCGCTACGCCTCGAAGCTGTTCAACCCCGCTTTCCTGAGCGAGCGCGGCCTGCCGGCCCCGGACTGGCTCGGCCCGTCCGCCGATGCCCTGCCCGATTGGCGGGCCTGAATCCGGAGATCGCGCAGGATCCGACTGAGCCGGCAACGGAATCGCCGGACCAAGCGTTGCTGTGGGCGCTCAGGCAACGGTGTTTGAGCGTCCCGGAGACGTAGCGTCGATGCTCACCACCATTCTGCTCATCCTGCTGATCCTGCTTCTGTTCGGCGGCGGCAACTTCTACGGCGGCGGCCGCTTCCGCGGTCCCGGCTTCGGCCTGGGCGGCATTCTGCTGATCATCCTGATCGTCCTGCTGGCGACGGGCCGAATCTGACCTACGGCCTCGCCGGGCCTTACCGGGCGCAGGTGATCGCCACGACCGCGCCGAGAGCGGGCGCCGCCGCCCCGCCCAGGGTGGTCGCGGCTTTCCCCCTGTCCGCCCCGGCGGGCAGGCCGGCCTCCGCCAGGAAGACCGCAACGGCCTGTCCCGGCACCAGGGCGTAGCGCGTCGGCGGCATCACCCCGGCAATCAGCCGGGGCGCGGTGGGAAACCGGGCGACGAGCCCGACGAGCCGGCCCGACCGGTCGAGCACCGGCGCGCCAGCGGCGCCCGGCTGGAGCGGGGCATAGACACCCTCGGCTCCGGCGCTGGCGGGGGCAACGCTCGGGGCGCCCTTCGCCTGCGCGCCGAGCACGAGCAGGGCCTCGCCCTCGCCCACCGGCTCGATGCGCAGCGGCGGCGCCGAACCACCCGGAAGTCCTTCGGCGGAGAGCAGCGCGAGGCTGCCCGACGCGTCGCGCCGCTCGATCCGCGCCACCGCGCCGTCGATGCGCGGCGCGGCACAGGATTCGAGGGCGGAGGCCGCCGTCAGCACCCGCCCGCCGCTGAGGCGCAGGCCGGTCGCGGCGGGGCGCACCTCGGCGGTCGCGCCGGGCAGCGGCGGCAGGGCCGGCGCGGCCGCCATGCCGGAGGCAGGCGGGCGCGGGGCCGGGCCGGAAGCCGCCGAAGCAGCCGTCGCCGGAGCGGCCGGCGGAGCGGCGGCCGGTGTCGCCTCGGGGAAGGGCGTGAACGTGTTGGCCACCGCGATGACGAGACGATCGACCGTGTCCGCCAGCGCCCGGTCATAGCCGAGGGTGAAACCGCGGATGCCCTGGGGGCCTTCGGCATAGCGGATATAGGCGCGCCCCCCCGCGGTCTCGGCGGTGACGACGATGAAATCCGGCTTCTTCAGCTTGTAGGTGACCTTGCGGCCGGGCATCGCGGCGGTGGCCCGCTCGAACAGGGCATCGAGGCTGGTCTCGCCCTGCGGGAACGACTTGGTGTCGAGGGTCACCCGCCCGTCGGCGCTCTGCCAGCGGGTGCCGCCGGGGATCGCGCTTTTCTTCGGCAGGAGCGCTTCCGGCACGCCGACCACGGCGCCGCTCGCCGGATCGGGCTGGATCCTGAACCGCGCCGCCCGGCGCGCCTCCTCCGCCTCGCGCTTGAGCGCGATACGCTCGGGCGGCGTGAGCAGGCCGGTCGGGGCGGTGCCGGTGCGGGTCTGGTAGGCCTGGATGCCCTCGAAGCTGCGCTTGCCGAAGGCGCCGGTGGTCACGCCGTTATAGTCGCCGGTCCAGACGAGGGCGTCCTGCAGCCCCCGCCGCTCCGCCTCGGGCAGGGCCTCGAAGGCGGCCCGCGCCGCCTCGAAGGCGGGATCGGGCACGGGCGTGGCCGGGGCGGCGGGTGTCCGTCGGACCTGCGGGGCGGGCGCCTGAGCAAGCGCACCGGTCGCAAGTCCGGCGGCGAGCACAGCCGGCAGAGCGCCGCGAAAAGCCTTCATCCGTCCCCTCATCGCCGCCGCTCGATTCGATGCGCGCTCGATGATGGCAGGGGGGACGCGCCCCCGACAAGCGGCGACGGGCGGCTCGGCACACGCCACGTCGTCGGAACCATCGTCCTGATCCGGCGCATCGGTGCCGACGCCGCCGTCGCCCTGATCTGCGGCTTCCGATGTCCCTCCTCGCCCATCGCCGCGGGCAAGCGTTGCGGCCGGCGCGGCAAGTGATAGCGTGCCGGCCGCGGACGCCCCTGCTTCGGGCGCCGGTCGGAGGAGACGAGAGCATGTCCCAGGGCAACCGTCTCGGCCGCTTCGGCGCGGCCTTGATCGGCGCGACGCTGCTCGGCGTCCCCGCGCTGGCCCAGGCCCCGCGCCCGGCCGCACCGCCGCGATCGGCGACCGCGCCCGTGACGAAAACCTTCATGCGCGAGGCGCTGGCGAGCGCGGGCGTCCGGCTCGAGGCCGCCCTCAAGAGCGAGGCGCCCCCCGGCGCCAAGACCGCCGCGCAGTGGCGCCGGCAAGCGGAAACCGCCGCGAACAGCGAGGGCGGGGAGCCCGACGCCGAACTCGACGCCTACGCCGCCGCGGTCGCCGCCGACCCGAACGATGTCCGGAACTGGCTCGACTATGCCAGCGCGGCGAATGCGGCGGGCAACGACGAGGAGCGATCCGACTATTCCGCCCGGTTCAAGCTGAAGGGCCGCGCGACGGCCGCCGCCTATCAGGGCTACCTGCGCGCCAAAAGCCCGGCGGACGAGGCGCGGGCACTGGCCCGCCTCGGCGAGATCCAGGCGGCCCAATCCGAGTGGCGGCCGGCTCTGGAGGCCTACCGGGCGAGCCTCGCCATCCGTGACGAGGCGCAGACGCGCGCGGCCTACGAGAAACTGCGGGAGGAGCATGGCTTCCGCATCCTCGACTACAAGGTCGATTCGGATGCCGCCGCACCGCGGGTCTGCTTCACCTTCTCCGAAAGCCTCGTCCCGAAGACCGACTACGCGCCCTACATCGCCGTCTCCGGGGCGGCCAACGCCGCGGTGACGGCGGAAGGTTCCCAGGTCTGCGTCGACGGGCTCAAGCATTCCGAGCGCTACGCCTTCGTCGTGCGCCAGGGCCTGCCCTCGTCGGTCGGCGAAAACCTGCTGAAATCGGCCGATTACGAGATCTACGTTCGCGACCGCTCGCCCCAGGTGCGGTTCACCGGGCGCAACTACGTCCTGCCGCGCACCGGACAGGCGGGCGTGCCGCTGGTCTCGGTCAATGCGGACAAGCTCGACGTGGAGGTGCTGCGCATCGGCGACCGCGGCCTGCTGCCGGCGCTGCGCTCGGAGGAGTTCCTGAGCCAGCTCAGCGGCTCGACGGCCAAGACCATCGCCGACCAGAAGGGCCAGCGCGTCTGGAAGGGCACCCTCGACACCGCCAAGGCCGAGACCAACCGCGAGGCGGTGACCGCCTTCCCCGTGCTCCAGGCGGTCGGCAAGCTGGAGCCCGGCCTCTACCTGATGCTGGCCAAGCCCACCGGCACCACCGATTCGTCGGAGGACGAGTACGGCGGCTACGAGGCCCAGGCGACGCAGTGGTTCGTCGTCTCTGATCTCGGGCTCACCGCCTTCAAAGGCCGCGACGGCGTCCACGTCTTCGCCCGCTCGCTTGCCAGCGCCAAGACCGTCTCCGGTGCCGAGATCCGGCTGATCGCCCGCAACAACGACGTGTTGGCGACCGCCAAGACCGACGGCCAGGGCCATGCCGCCTTCCCCGCCGGCCTCGCCCGCGGCGAGGGCGGGCTGGCGCCGGGCCTCGTGGTGGCGCAACTCGGCGACGATTACGGCTTCCTCGATCTGGCGCTCGGCGCCTTCGATCTCTCCGACCGCGGGGTGAAGGGCCGCCCGGCGCCGGGCGGGGCGGAGGCCTACGTCTTCCCCGAGCGCGGGGTCTACCGCTCCGGCGAGACGGTACAGCTCACAGCCCTCCTTCGCGACCCGCAGGGGGCGGCTTTGGCCGGCCTGCCGTTGACGCTGGTGGTGAAGCGGCCCGACGGCGTCGAGTACCGCCGCGCAGCCGTCGCCGACGAAGGACTCGGCGGGCGCTCGCTCGCCCTGCCGCTGATGGCGGGCGCGATGCACGGCACATGGCGCGTCTCCGCCTATACCGATCCGAAGGCACCGCCGGTCGGCGAGGCGAGCTGGCTCGTGGAGGATTACGTCCCCGAGCGGCTGGAGGTGAGCCTCACCCCGAAGACGCCGACCCTCACCCGCGGCGAGCCGGCGGTCATCGATGTCGCCGCGCGCTACCTCTACGGCGCGCCGGGCTCGGGGCTCGACGTCTCGGGCTCGGTCGCGGTGCAGGCGGCGGCCAATCCCGGCATCAGGGGGCTCGACGGCTTCTCCATCGGCCTCGATGACGAGGCGGTGGAAGCGACGACCGCCGAAATCGACGGGAAGGCCACCACCGACGCGCAGGGAAAAACCAGCATCACCGTGCCGGTGCAGGAGGTGGCCGCTCCGCGCGCGCTGGAGGCCAAGATCACCCTCGCCGTCGGCGAGCCGGGCGGCCGGGCGCTCAGCCGCAGCGTCACCCTGCCGATCCTGCCGGCTCAAGCCGTGCTAGCCATTCGCAAGAATTTTTCCGCCGATCTCGCCGAGAACGCGACCGCGACCTTCGACGTGGTGATGGCCGCGCCCGATGGGCGGCGCCTGCCGCAGGACGGCGTGGCCTGGACGCTGTCGAAGGTCGAGCGGACCTACCAATGGTACCGCGCCGACGGGCGCTGGAGCTTCGAGCCGGTGAAGTCGAGCCGCCGCGTCGCCGACGGGCGCGTGGCGACGACCGCGGAAGCGCCCGCGCGCATCGCGGTGCCCGTCGGCTTCGGCCAGTACCGCCTGGAGGCGAGCGTGCCGGGCCAGCCGCAGGCGGCCGCAAGCGTCTCCTTCACCGTCGGCTGGGGCGGCTCCGAGACCGCCGACGTGCCCGACCTCCTCGACCTCACCCTCGACAAGCCGGCCTACGCCGCGGGCGAGCGGCTGCGCGCCCGGCTTGCACCCAAATTCGCCGGCACCGCGACGCTCGCCATCGTCAGCGACCGCGTCCACGAGATCCGCGACGTGGCGGTGGCGGAGGGCGGCACCAGCGTCGACATCCCGGTCAAGGCGGAATGGGGCGCGGGCGCCTACCTCGTCGCCACCGCCTACCGGCCGCTCGACCAATCGGCCAAGCGGATGCCCGGCCGGGCGCTCGGGGTCGCGTGGTTCGCCGTGGACAAGGAGAAGCGCGGCCTCTCCGTGTCGATCGAGGCGCCGGAGAAGGTGCGCCCCCGCGGCACCCTCACCGTGCCGGTGAAGCTCGCCGGCCTCGGCCCCGGCGAGGAGGCGCGGGTGACCCTGGCGGCCGTCGATGTCGGCATCCTCAACCTGACCCGCTACGAGGCGCCCAACCCCTTCGCCTACTTCTTCGGCCAGAAGGCGCTCGGCCCCGAGATCCGCGACCTCTACGGCTACCTGATCGACGGTATGCAGGGCACGCTCGGCGCGATCCGCTCCGGCGGCGACGGCGGCGCGACGGAACTCGCCGACGCCCCCCCGACCCAGGCACCGCTCGCGCTCTATTCCGGCGTGGTCACGGTCGGCGCCGACGGCACGGCCCGGATCCCGCTGGCGCTGCCCGCCTTCAACGGCACCGCCCGGCTGATGGCGACCGCCTGGACCAAGACCAGGGTGGGCCAAGCCCAGGCCGACGTGATCGTACGCGACCCCGTGGTGCTCACCGGCACCCTGCCGCGCTTCCTCAATGTCGGCGACCGCTCGCGCTTCTTCGTTGCCCTCGACAACGTCGAGGGGGCGGCCGGCGATTACACCGTCGATCTCGACCTCACCGGCCCCGTCGTGGTGGCGGGCGAGGCGGTGCGCTCCACCATGCGGCTGGAGGCCGGGGCCAAGGGTCAGCTCGTGATCCCGATCACCGCCGCCGGCCCCGGCACGGCCCGGCTCGACGTGAGCCTCACCGGCCCCGGCATCCAGGGCAGCGCCGGCCAGTCCTTCGCGCTCGGGATCAATCCCGGCACCGGCGCCCTCGTGCGACGCAATGTGCGCCCGCTGGAGCCCGGCGCCGGGCTCGACCTGACGCCCGACCTGCTCGCCGACATCCTGCCCGGCACCGGGGCGGTCTCCGTCTCGGCCAACCGCTTAGGGGGCATCGACGTCGCCGCCCTGCTGCAATCCCTCGACCGCTACCCTTACGGCTGCTCCGAGCAGATCGTCAGCCGGGCGATGCCGCTGCTCTACGTCAACGCGCTGGCGGCGGGCGAGAAGCTCGGCCTCGACGGCGGGCTCGACGAGCGGGTGCGCGGGGCGATCGAGCGGGTGCTGGCGCGCCAGGATTCGAGCGGCGCCTTCGGCGCGTGGTCCACGGAGAATGCCGGCGACACGTGGCTGACCGCCTACGTCACCGACTTCCTCACCCGCGCCCGCGAGCGCGGATTCGCCGTGCCGCAGACGGCCTTCAACAGCGCGCTCGACCGCCTGCGCAACACGGTGGCCAACACGACGAATGTCGAGAACGGCGGCATGGACCTCGCTTACGCGGCCTATGTGCTCGCTCGGAACGGCCGCCCGGTGATGGGCGACCTGCGCTACCTCGCCGATACGCGGCTCGCCGATTTCGCCACGCCGCTCGGCCGCGGGCAGCTCGCCGCCGCCCTTGCCCTGCTGGGAGATCGCGGCCGGGCGCAGAAGGGGTTTGAAGCGGCCGTGCAGACGCTCCAGGCCGAGCGCGACAAGGGCGCCTACCGGGCCGATTACGGCTCGCGCCTGCGCGATGGCGCCGCCCTTCTGGCGCTCTCGACCGAGGCCGGGTTCTCGCAAGCGACGCTTCAGCCGGTTGCCGCCGTGCTCGGACAGGAGCGGGCCGATGGCCGCTCCACCAGCACTCAGGAGAACGCCTGGATGGTGCTGGCCGCGCAAAGCCTCGCCAAGGAGTCGGACAGCCTCTCGCTGACCATCGACGGCAAGACCGAGACCGGCCCGCTCTCGCGGCTCTACCGGGCGCCTGCCCTGGAGGCCCGGCCGGTGCGGATCGTCAATGAGGGCCGCGAGGCGGTGCCGGTCGCGGTCGGCGTCCAGGGCAACCCGATCGCACCGGAGCCCGCGGCCTCCCAGGGCTTCACGGTCGAGCGCGCCTTCTACCGGCTCGACGGCAGCCCGGTGGATCTGGCCAAGCCGCTGCGCCAGAACGACCGCCTCGTGGTGGTGCTGAAGGTGACCGAGGCCAAGGCCAGCGCCGGGCGCCTGCTGCTGGTCGACCGCCTGCCCGCGGGGCTTGAGATCGACAACCCGAAGCTGCTCGACGCCGACGCGCTCTCCGCGCTGAGCTTCGCCAAGAGCGAGCTGACTCCGGTCCATACCGAGTTCCGCGACGACCGCTTCGTGGCCGCCTACGACCGCACCCCGGAGCAATCCGCCTTCTTCTCGGCGGCCTACACCGTGCGCGTGGTCTCGCCGGGCAGCTACGTCCATCCGGGCGCGAGCGTGGAGGACATGTACCGCCCCGAGCGGTTCGGACGCACCGCGTTCGGATCGGTCGAGGTGAGTGCGGCGAAGTAGGGCCATGGCCGTCGAACGAGATCCCCTCTTCCCCCGCGCGGGGAGAGGGGGACGCGTCGTCATTGCTTTCGCCCTCTTCCTCATCGTCGCCTGTCTGCCGGCGGGCGCCCTCTGGCGCTACGCCGCCAGCCTCCCGCCTCTCGACCTGACCCAGGCCTCGCTCCGCTCCGCCGTCATCCTCGATCGGACGGGCCAGTTGCTGCGCCCCTTCGCCACCGCCGATGGGCGCTGGCGCCTGCCCGTCACGGCGGATGCGGTCGATCCACGGTACCTGGCCATGCTGAAGGCCTACGAGGACCGCCGCTTCGACAGCCATCCCGGCCTCGATCCGGCGGCGACGCTCCGCGCCGCGTGGCAATGGCTCACCCACGGAAGGATCGTGTCGGGCGGCTCGACCCTGTCGATGCAGGTGGCCCGCCTCGTCGAGCCGCGCAGCGAACGCTCGCTGCCCGCCAAGCTCCGGCAGATGGTCCGCGCGGTCGAACTGGAGCGCACGCTCGGCAAGTCGGGCGTGCTCGACCTCTACCTCGCGCTGGCCCCCTATGGCGGCCCGGTCGAGGGCGTGCGGGCGGCGAGCCTCGCCTATTTCGGCCGCGAGCCGGCGCGCCTGTCGTTTGCCGAGAGCGCGCTCCTCGTCGCCCTGCCGCAATCACCCGAGGCGCGCCGGCCCGACCGCTTCGCCGCCAATGCGCGACGCGCCCGCGACCGGGTGCTCGACATCGCCGCCGCGCGCGGCGTGCTCACCGCCGACGAGGCGCAGGCCGCCAAGGCCGAGCCGGTGCCGGTTGCGCGAAAACACTTCCCGATGTTCGCAGCCCATGCCGCCGAGCAGGCCCACGCCGCCGACCCGGAGACGCGAGTGCAGCACCTGACGCTGGATGCCCGCCTCCAGGCGAGCCTCGAGGCGCTGGCGGCCGAGCGCGCGGCCGCCGCCGGCCCGGCGCTCTCCGCCGCGATCCTCGCCCTCGACAACCGCACCGGCGCGGTGCTCGCCCATGTCGGCAGCGCCGGCTATCTCGATGCGGCCCGCGCCGGCGCGGTCGATGCGACGGCGGCCGTGCGCTCGCCGGGCTCGGCGCTCAAGCCCTTCATCTACGCGCTGGCCTTCGAGGACGGGCTCGCCCATCCGGAAACGCTCCTCGACGACCGCCCGGCCCGCTTTGCCGCGAGCTACGCCCCGGAGAACTTCGACATGGGGTTCCGCGGCACGGTGACGGCGCGGCTGGCGCTCCAGCAATCGCTGAACCTGCCCGCGGTCGATCTCCTCGACGCGGTCGGTGCCGCCCGCTTCGTCGCGCGGCTGCGGGGCGCGGGCGCGACGATCCTGCTGCCGCGCGACACCGCGCCGGGCCTGCCCGTGGCCCTCGGCGGCCTCGGCATCACGCTCACCGACCTCGCCCGCCTCTATGCGGGTCTCGCCCGTGGGGGCAGCGTCCCGGCGCTGATCCGGCGGCTCGACGGTCCCGTTACTGCGCCCGAGCCGGAACGGCGCATCGCCGACCCGGTCGCCGCCTGGTACGTCGCCGACATCCTGCGCGGGGCTCCGCCGCCGGAGAACGCCCTGCCCGGCCGGATCAGCTTCAAGACCGGCACCTCCTACGGCTACCGCGATGCCTGGGCGGTGGGGTTCGATGCCCGCGTCACCATCGCCGTCTGGATCGGCCGCCCCGACGGCGCCTCGGTGCCGGGCCTCGTCGGGCGTGCCCACGCCGCCCCGATCCTGTTCGACGCCTTCGCCCGGTTCGGCGGCGAGCCGGAAGCGCTGCCCCGCCCGCGCGACGCCCTCGTCGCCGCGACCATGGCCCTGCCCCCACCCCTGCGCCACATCCGGCGCGATGCCCCCAAGACCTTCGCGGCGACGCTCGGCGTGCCGCTCAAGATCGCCTACCCGCCGGACGGCGCCCGGGTCGATCTTGGAATCAGGGAGGGCGCGCAGGCCCGCCTCGCCCTCAAGGCGCTCGGCGGCCAGCCGCCGCTGACCTGGATGGTCGACGGCCTGCCGGTGGCCGAGGCGATGCGCCGGCAATCGGAATGGAGCCCCGAGGGCGCGGGCTTTGCGCGCATCTCGGTGATGGATGCCGCGGGCGCCAGCGACAGCGTGGTGGTGCGGCTGGAATAGCGCGCCGCGCCCGCCGCCGTGCGATGGCACACGTGACTCCCGCGCCCCGGACTTTAGCTCACCTTTCGCGAGGCAACGTCCTCCCCCATCAGGGTCCAAGTCCGGGACGGCCCGGCTCATGAACCGCATGAGGCTGCCGTGGCCTGGATCGTTCTCGTTGTCGCCGGTCTGCTGGAGGTCGTCTGGGCCTTCGCGATGAAGCAATCGGAGGGGCTCTCCCGCCTCTGGCCGAGCGTCATTACTCTCGTCACCATGGGCTTGAGCTTCGCCTGCCTCGCCTGGGCGATGCGCAGCCTGCCGCTCGGCACCGCCTACACGATCTGGACCGGTATCGGCGCGGTGGGCGCCTTCATCGTCGGCATCGCCTTCCTCGGCGAGGCGATGAACGTCATGCGCATCCTGGCGGCGGTGCTGATCGTCAGCGGCCTCGTGCTGATGAAGCTGTCGAGCACCGCCTGACGTCTCAGGCCGTGCCCTCCCCGCAGCCGGGAAACACCGCGAACACGTCCTCGCGCACCCGGTCGAGGAGGCGCCGGTAGGTCGGCTCGCAGGCCATTCCCGCCGCGATGCGCCCGTACTGCGCGCTCTCGGCCAGCGCCCCACGCTCGGGCACCAGGGCGATCGGGGTCGCGGCCGGCGTGAGCTGCGTGCCGCGGCCGGAGAACAGGGTCGTGAGGATGCCGAACATCTCACCCTGGATCGTCGGGCGGCCGAGCACGGCGAGGCGGTACTGCCCCTGGAAGTTCGTGACGAGGTAGATCTGGCCCGACTGGTTCGGCACCGAGACGGTGCCGGATTGCGCGAACGGCGCGTCGAGCCGCTCGGCCTCGCGGAAGACGAGCCGGGCGCTGTCGGCGTCCCAGGCGATCTCGGTGCGGTAGGCGAAGATCGCCCCCGCCTGCCCGAAGGAGGGGCGCAGGGTCAGGTAGCGCCCTTCGAGGAAGGCCACCGCCTCGCGGGTGTAGGAGCCGAACTCCTCCGGGGCGTGGCGCGCCCGCTCCGCGACCGCGACCGGCGCAGGGGCCTGTGTCCTCAGGGGGAGGCCGAGCGCCTCTTCCAGGCGGATCGTGGTGGCCAGCGTGAAGGGCCGGCGGCCGGACAGCGCCTTCTCCAGGGTCGAGATGCTGATGCGGGCCGCGTCCGCCAGCGCCTGCCGCGACATCCGGCGCCGGGCCAGGGCCTCGCGCACCGCCGCGGCGATGAGACGGCTCTGCCCGTCGGGCAGCTCGGTCTCGGGAAGTTCGGCCTCGATCGGCGGCATGGTGCGGGTTCCGGACGGATCCGCACAGAACCGCACCGGGGTGTGAACCGTCAAGGTTCGGTCACCGCCTCCACCAGCAGCCGCTCCGGCCCCGGCGTCACCGCATCGAGGGGCCAGCAGGTGACGAGGACGAGGCGGCGGCCCGGTGCATCCGGATCGAGGCCGGAGGCGTTCCAGCGCGCGACCCGGCGCCCGGTGACGCGGAAGCGGACGCTTCGGCCGTCGCGGCGGATGACCTCGACCGGATCCCCGGCGGCGAGCCGGCCGAGGCTGCGGAATTGCGTGTCGCGGTGGGCGGCGTAGACCGCGGTGCCGGGCTCGCCCGCCTCCGGGGTTCCCTCGACATGGCCGGGGCCGAAGGCCAGCGCCTGCCCGCTGGCTCCGGCGAGCGCGACGTAGCGCTCGCTCAAGGACGGGAAGACGATGCGGGCGACCGGCACCGTGTCGGCCCAGGGCCAGGGGCGCACGCTGACGCCCTCGGCGAGAGTTCGGGCGAAGGCGCGTTCCAGCAGCACCTGCGCCAGGGCGGCCTTGGCCGGGATCCAGGCGGCCTGCGCCAGCAGGACGAGCCCGGCGGCGACGAGGCAGGTGGCCGGCAGGGCCGCGATGCCCCGCCGGCCGGGCCGCCGCGACGCGGCGCCCGGTTTCGCGCTCCCGCTCACGCCGCGACCCGGCGGCGGCGGGCGAGGAGAAGACCGAGCGCCAGCAGCAGGCCCCCGAGCCACGCGCGGATCTCGAAATCCGTCGCGGTCTGCGGCAGCGGCACCGCGCGGGCGGCGGCGATCTGGAGCGCCGGCGCCTCGGCCCGGCGCTGGCGCGGCGGCGGGGGAAGCGGCGTGTCACCCTCGCCGAACACGCGCGCGAAATCCCAGCCCGCCGGCAGGTTGAGCGGCAGGTCGGTGCGGGCGAGGCGCGCACCCTCCGGCCGGCGCGGCGTGGCGTCGACGGCCACCAGCGAGGTCAGTCGGGTCGTGAGCCCGTGATCGAGGGCGAGCCGCAGGATCGCGGCATCGGCCGCCTCCGCCGGGAGCCGGCCGGTCAGGCGCGCGGTCTCGGCCTCGGCGATCTTCGCCCGCGCCCAGAGCTTGCCGATACCGGTGCCGGGCTGCGCCGTGTCGAGGGACAGCACCGCCTTCCAGGGATTTGCGCCGATCCGGCCGGTGAGGGTGAGCGTACCGCGGGCCGTACGCATCCGGGCGGAGAGGGTGAGCGGCTCGCCGCGGTAGAGGTCGGGCAGACGGGTCGGCGTGACATCGACGCCATCCTCCGAGAAGACCGCGGTCAGCTCGGTGACGGCGGGGCTTTCCAACTTCGTGAGCAGCGCCCGCATCCGCTCGGAGACCTGATCCGGCGTGTCGATCTGGGTGAAGCTGCCGCGCCCGAGTTCGGCGGCATGGCTCATCAGGTAGCCGTTCGGGGCCGAGCCGATGCCGACCATGAACAGCCGCGAGCGTCCGCGCTCCGCCGCGATCGCGGAGAAGATCTGCGCCTCGTTGCCGATGGCGCCGTCGGTGAGGAACACGATCTGGCGCAGGCGGGCCGTATCCTCCGGCGTCGCGTCCGCCAGGGCGGCGCGCAGCGGGGCCAGCATCTCGGTGCCGCCGCTCGCCTCCAGCCCCGCCACGAAGCGCTTGGCCCGGGCGAGATGGCTCTCGTCGGCCGACACCACGTCCGGGAACAGGGTGTCGAAGCTGTGATCGAAGCGGATCACGTTGAAGCGGTCGCCGGGTCGCAGGCGGTCGAGGCCGATGAGCAGGCTCGCCTTGGCCTGCCGGATCGAGGCGCCGCCCATCGAGCCGGAATTGTCGATCACGAACACCACGTCGCGGGGCAGGGCCACGGCCGGCGCCGCCCCCTCCGGCGGCGTCACCAGGGCGAGCACGGTCTCGGCCCCCGCCACGCGCTCGCGGAACAGGCCGACGGCCGGGCCGGCGGACGGATCGGTGCCGGGGGCCGCACTCCAGGTCAGCTCGAAGTCGCGGTCGGCCGCGGTGGCGCCGTCGGCCAGCGTGATCCGGCGCTCGCTCTCGGACACCTCCTCGATGCGGATGGCGTGGGTGGCGCTGCGCACGGCGCCCAGCGCGAAGCCGGCCCTCAGGTCGATCGAGAGCGAAAGCGGGTTGATCGGCGCCTGCCGGGCCGGGTCGAGCACCGGCGCCTCGATCATTTCCCGATCGGGGACGGGGTCGGCGGCGCCGGCCCCCGCCGCGGCGGACGTCACCGCCGGCGGAGCCGGGCTGTAGCGCGGGGCGGCGACGGTCGGCAGGCGCAAGGATGCGGTGCCGCCGGATTGTCTCACCGGCTGCTGGTATTCGAGTTGCACCAGCACCGTCTCGCCGGGGCCGATATTGGCGATCGCGTTGGTGAACAGGTTGGGCCGCTGCTGCTCGGTGAGCGCGGCGGCCTTGCCCTCTTGCCGCGCCGCCTCGTAGACGCGCCGCCCTGCCTCGCGCTCCCGGATCTCGGCGAGGATGACCCGGTCGCCGACGACGAGCTTCATCGTATCGACCGCCGCATCCTCCGGCAGCGGGAACAGGTAGGTGCCCTCGACCCACGCCGAGGTGGTGTTGCGGAAGACCTGCGTGATCGTCGCCCGCGCGGTCGGGCCGCTCACGGTGATGGCGGCGTCCGCCCTGAGGCGGGGCGCCTCGACGGGGGCGCCGCCTTCGAAGCGGAGCAGCAGCGTGCCGCTGCCGTCCTGCGCCCGCACCGGGCCGATGCCGGCGATCAGCGCGAGCAGGAGGGCGATCAGCGGCCCGAGCAGGAGGTTGCGCGGCAGGCCCGGGGCCGGACGGGCCAGCGGCGCCGGGTGATGCGGGGACAGGGGGAGCATGGGAGCCTCCATCGGAAGAGGCCGGCGCGGAGGGCCGGCTCCTGCCAAGGCTCCTCCAGCGGGCGCCCCGCCGCCACGGGACGCTTCGCCCAGCTTCGGCCCGGCTCCGCACCGGAAGGTCCGCGCCTGTCCGGAAAGCGGCGCCGTGTGCGGCCTCCCGTGACGTCTCGTCCGGATCGGTACGGGGATCGGGCGCGGCATCGCGGACGGCTGTCCGGGGCGCGCGAACCGCCTACATCGGGCTCATGTCCCGCTCGTCTCCCGCCTCCGCCACCCGGATCGTCTGCATCCGCCACGGCGAATCGACCTTCAACGCGCATCATGAGGCGACGGGGCGCGACCCCGGCCATATCGATGCCCGCCTGTCCGAGCGCGGCCATGCCCAGGTCGCCGCGGCACGCGAGGCGTTGCGTGCGGTCCCCTTCGAACTCGTCGTCACCTCGCCGCTGACCCGCGCGCTCCAGACCACCGCCGGGATCTTCTCCGACCATCCGGCCCGGCCCGACGTGCTGGTCGAGGTGCTCCACCGCGAATGCCAGGAGAGCAGTTGCGACATCGGCCGCGCCGCCTCGGTGCTGGCGCAGGAGTTTCCGGCCTTCCGGGTCGATCACCTGCCCGAGACGTGGTGGTACGCCGAAGGCGCGGCCGGGCCGGAGGGCTGGCACGTCGAGCCGCGGACGCTGTTCGACCAGCGGGTCTCCGGGTTTCGCGACTGGCTGCGGGCGCGGCCGGAGCGTACCATCGCGGTCGTCGGCCACTGCACCTTCTTCTACCACCTGACCGGGCGCTGGCTTGCCAACTGCGAGGCGCTCGACGTCGATCTCGCCGACGAGCCGCGCCCGCGCGCCTACGGCTGAGCCCGGGCCGCCTCCAGACGGTCGCGGGCGGAGACGAGATCGATCGCGGGCGCCTGCCGGCCGATTCTTAGCGCCTCATCGAGGATCGTGAGGGCGGTGCGCCAGATGCCCTCGGCGAAGGGGGCAGCGCCCTCCGCCACCTCGGCGGCGCTGCGCGGATCGGCGAAGGCGCGGATGGCGGCGGTGGCGGTGCGCGCGACCGCCGAGGCGCGGGCGCCCGCGATCCAGGCATGGCGGCCGGCAGCAGCGTGAGAGAGCGCGCCGCCCTGAACCTCGGCGGTGCGCAGGGCCTCGACGGCGCTGCGGGAATCGGAGGCCGTTTCACAGCGTGCGGCGAGCGCCGGCAGGCCCGCCGCGTCGAGGAGCGGCGGCAGGATGCGGCGCACGCTCTCGAGCGCCAGGAAGCCGGTGCGGACCGCCTCGATGGCCGGCGCATCCGCCGAGCCGGAGAGCCGCAGCACGAAGGCCATCAGCCCCTGCCGCTCGGCCTCCGGCATGGCGTCGTTGAGGCCGAGCGCATAGGCCGCGAGCGGGCGCGAGAAGCAGGGCGGGCAATCCTCGGTCGCGGTGATCGCCCGGTAGGGCAGCCCGGCCGCGACCATCGCCGCCTCGTTGATGCAGGTGCCCCCATCCGGTCCGGGAAAGGCGTGCGAGCCCTTCAGCAGGCGCCAGTTGAGGATGGGCGCGAAGGCGTCGAGGACATGGCGTTCGCTCAAGCAGGGCTCCTCCCGATCCGGGCGGAAAGCTTGCACCGCTTCGAGCGGCTTGGCGAGGGGGCGTTTAGCCACCCATGCCGGTGGCCAGCCCCGACAGCATGGCGAGCCCCAGCACCAGCACGAAGGCCCCTGCCAGAAGTTCGAGACCGCCCACCGCGAGAGCGCCGGCCGGCCCGCGCCCGCCGGCGAGCCGCAGGGCCAGCGCCTTGGCGAAGACCGCGAGGCTTGCGAGCGCGCCGGTGGTGAGCGCGGTGCCGAGCGCCATGGCGAAGGTCGCGGCGATGCCGGCGGCGAGCATCCCCTGCGCGGCGCAGAACACGAGGATCAGCACCGCCCCGGCGCAGGGGCGGGAACCGGCGGCGAGCACCACACCGGCCCGCTCGCGCCAGGTGCCGAGGCGGTCGAGGGCGGCGGCGTCCGTCAGGTGCGCGTGGCCGCAGCCGGGGCCGCAGGCTTCGGCCGGGGCATCGCTGGCGAGGGCGGAAAGCCGCCCGGCCTTGCGCCACGTCACCGCGGCGCCGAGCCCTGCCACGAGGGCGAAGCTCACCGTCTCGATCAGGGTGCCGGCCCGCGCCATGCCGGCGGCGGTCGCCCGCAGGACGAACACGCCGATCAGCACGATGGCGATGGCGACGCAGGCCTGCAGCAGGGCGGCGGCGGCGCTCAGGGCGAAGCCGCGCCGGAGCGTGCGCTCGCCCGCCACGATGTAGCCGGCGATCACCGCCTTGCCGTGGCCGGGCCCGGCGGCGTGGAACACGCCGTAGGCGAAGCCCATCACGACGAGCGGGATCCAGGAGCCCCCCGCCTTCAGCGCCGACACGGCCGCCCGAAGCTGGCTCGAAAAGTTCGATTGGACCGCCAGCAGCCAGCCGCCGAGCCCGGTCGTCGCCGGGGCGGCCTCGCGAAAACCGATGCCGAAGGGCGAGCGCGGCGGCGGTGCGGCGGCGGGGCCGAGCAGCCAGGCGATCCCGGCGAGGAGGCCGGCCGCCGCCAACACCGCCCCGGCGGCGAGGATCAGCCGGAGCGTCCACCGCCCGCCCGTCAGGCCCGCGGGACGCAGGGCAGCGGTCACGGACATGCGACGATGGCCCGGTTGGCGTATTGCTCACCGTAATTCGCGGCGGCGGTGAGCGCCTCGAACATCGCCTCGGTCATCGACTGGCCGGCGGAGGCCACCGCGGGTTCGGCGTTCTTCGCCCGCGTCACCGTCATGCTGCAACCGGGGGCGGCGCCGGCGAGGCGCACCGCGTCGGCGCCCTCGGCGAGGCTGAAGGCGATGAAGTAGGTCGGATCGTAGACTTCGATGGCCGCAACGCCCTTGCCCTGGGCGGTGGGGGTCTTGAGCGGCAGCAGGAAGCTCAGGGTCAGCTTGCCGCCCTCCATCGCCATGCGCGCCTCCTGCGGCTCGGCGAAGGCCTGCTCCTTGCCCGCGACCTTGAGCTTCGTGAAGTAGGCGAATTCGGCGAGGTTGGCGGCATGCTCCTTGGCCGAGCCTTGAAGCTCCTCGGGCGAGACCGTGCCGTCGCCGTTCGCATCCAACCCCTGAGTCAGGAAGGCGGTGTATTCGGGGTCGAAGGTCCAGGCATGACGGATGCCGGTGACGCGGCCCGCCTCGTAGGCGAGTTCGGCCTTGGCCGTGATCCAGACGTGGGGGTGGGCGCAGGCCGGGGCGACTGCGGCGAGGCCGAGCGCGGCGGCGAGGGCGAGACGTCGGAGAGAGGCGATCACGGCATGACGCTCGGGTCGAAGCGGGTCGGACGGTGCTCCGGACCCTGCCTGTCCGATCGGGCGAAAGCAGGGCGCGCCCGCCCTAAGGCCGCTTGAGCAGCGCCTCGACCTCGGCCTGCTCGGCCGCCGACAGCCCCTCCGCCCGCACCGGCGCGCGGCGGCGCGACAGGCGCCAGATGCCGAAGGCGCCGAGGCCCACCGCGAGCAGCGGGCTCAGCCAGAGCAGCAGCGTGTGCCAGCCGAAGACGGGGCGCAGCAGCACGAACTCGCCGTAGCGGGCCACCACGTAATCGACCACTTGGCCGTTGCTGTCGCCCTCTTTCAGCCGCTCGCGCACCAGCACGCGCAGATCCTTGGCGAGCGGCGCGTCGGAATCGTCGATCGACTGGTTCTGGCAGACGAGGCAGCGCAGCCCCTCCGAGATCACCCGCGCCCGCGCCTCCATGGCGGGGTCCTTGAGCACCTCGTCGGGCTGCACGGCGAGCGCCGGCAGGGCGGCGAGGCTCAAGGTCAGCGCGGCGAGGATGGAGCGAAGGCGGGTCATTCGGCGGGCACCGCGGAGGGGGGCAGCTTGGCGCGCGCCTTGACCGGGGCGCCGACGCGCATGCGCCGGTCGGTGAGGGAGAGGCCGCCACCCGCCGCCATGATCAGCGAACCGATCCAGATCAGCAGCACCAGCGGCTTGTAGTAGAGCCGCATGCCGATCGAGCCGTCGGGCATCACCTCGCCGAGGCTGGCGTAGATCTGGCTGACGCCGACCGTCTTCAGGCCGGATTCGGTCACCGTCATCCGGCGGGAGGGGTAGAAGCGCTTGCCGGTCTCGGCCGTGCCGACATAGTCGCCCGCGCGGTTGCGCAGGGTCAGGAAGGCGGTGGTCTCCTCGTAGTTCTCGCCCTTGGTCGGGCCGACCCGGTCGAGGGTGGCGACGTAGGGGCCGGAGGCGACCTGACCGCCCGGCCGGATCGTCGCGAGACCCTCCGTCGCCCAGCCCTGGCCGGCGATGCCGAGCACGACGACGCCGACGCCGGCATGCGCCAGTGCCGTCCCCCAGGCGGAGCGCGGCAGGCCGATCGCCCGGCGCCAGGTGGTGGCGAGGTCGTGGGTCCGGCTCTGGCCGTAGCCGCGGGCGCGCGCCCAGATCTCCAGCGCCGAGCCGATGATCAGGTAGGCGCCGAAGCCGAGGCCCACGGGCGCCATGACCGGGCCGCCCCAGGCGAACGCCGCCGCGCCGAGCCCGACGACGAGCGCCACCGCGAAGGCCGCGAACAGGCGCTGGGCGGCGGCCGCGGCATCGCCCCGCTTCCAGGCCAGCGCCTGCCCGAACGGCACGATCACGAGGAGCGGCAGCGCCAGCGGGATGAAGGTCCAGTTGAAGAAGGGCGGGCCGACCGAGATCTTCTCGCCGGTCAGCATCTCCAGCAGCAGCGGGTAGAGCGTGCCGACGAACACCGTGGCGCAGGCCGCGACGAGGAACAGGTTGTTCATCACCAGCGCCCCCTCGCGGGAGATCGGCGCGAACAGGCCGCCCTGGCGTAGCGTCGGCGCGCGCCACGCGAACAGGCTCAGCGAGCCGCCGATGAACAGCGCGAGGATGGCGAGGATGAACACGCCGCGGCTCGGATCGGAGGCGAAGCTGTGCACCGAGGTGAGCAGGCCTGAGCGGACGATGAAGGTGCCGACCAGCGAGAGCGAGAAGGTGAGGATGGCGAGCAAGACCGTCCAGACCTTGAGCGCGTCGCGCTTCTCCATGACGACGATGGAGTGCAGCAGTGCGGTGCCGGCGATCCACGGCATCAGCGAGGCGTTCTCGACCGGGTCCCAGAACCACCAGCCGCCCCAGCCGAGTTCGTAATAGGCCCAGTACGAGCCCATGGCGATGCCGAGCGTCAGGAAGCTCCAGGCGATCAGGGCCCAGGGCCGCACCGCCCGCGCCCAGACGGCGTCGATGCGCCCCTCGATCAGGGCGGCGACGGCGAAGGCGAAGGTGACCGAGAAGCCGACATAGCCGAGGTAGAGCAGCGGCGGATGGATCGCGAGGCCGAAATCCTGCAGCAGCGGATTGAGGTCGTTGCCCTCGAGCGGTGCCGGCGCGACGCGGGCGAACGGGTTCGAGGTCGTGATGATGAACAGCACGAAGACGAAGGTGACGCTCGCCTGCACCATCAGCGCGTTGGTGCGCAGCACCGGCGGCACCGAATTCTTGGCGGTGGCGACCCAGGCCCCGAAGAGGGCGAGGATCAGCACCCAGAGGAGCATCGAGCCCTCGTGGTTCCCCCAGACGCCGGAAATCTTGTAGATCAAGGGCTTGGCGGTGTGCGAGTTCTCGATGACGTTCTGGACCGAGAAGTCCGAGGTCACATGCGCGTAGGTCAGCGCGCAGAAGGCGAACAGGATGCAGGCGAAGGTGCCGAGCGCGGCGGGGCCCGCCACCTCGCGCAAGGCCGCATCGCCCGAGCGGGCCGCCCAGGCGGGCATCACCGCCTGCACCAGGGAGAGCGCCAGCGCCAGCGCCAGCGCGTAATGGCCGATCTCGACGATCACCGGCGGTCTCCTCGCGCGGTTTCGGTGCGGATGGTCATGGGATCTCTCACCGCTCGCTGCGCTGGCCCAGGGTGGCGTCGGCCGAGGCCGGCTTCGCCGCGTCCTTCGGAGCCTCTTTGCCCCCGCCTTCCTGCCAGCGCCCCTGCGCCTTGAGGGCGTCGGCGACCTCGCGGGGCATGTAGTTCTCGTCGTGCTTGGCCAGCACCGTGTCGGCCCGGAACACGCCGCCGGCATCGAGCGTGCCCTCGGCGACGATGCCCTGGCCCTCGCGGAACAGGTCGGGCAGCAGGCCGCGATACTGCACCGGAACCGTGGCGTTGGTGTCGGTCACGGAAAACTCGACGTTCTGGTCCGGCCCGCGCTTCACCGAACCGTCCTTCACGAGGCCGCCGAGGCGGAAGCGGGTGCCCGGCGGGACGCCCTGGGACGCCACCTCCGCGGGGGAGCGGAAGAACACGATCGAGCCGCTCATCGCCGACAGGATCAATCCGAGCGCCAGCGCCAGCACGGCGCCGCAGGCGGCGATGAGGATCAGGCGGCGGCTCTTGCGGGTCACAACGGTTCCGTCCCGGTTCGTCGGCTTCTTCTCGTTCCATCAGGCTGACGAAGGCCTGAAGGCGGTCCGACCTGTGCTGTCGATCAGGCAACCGGTTTCGGCCCGACCGCCCGCGGGGTCAAGGTTGGACGGGCGGGACCGATTGTCAGGGGATGCGGCCTGCTACGGCTGGGGCGGGTTCAGGCCGAGCTCCCGGCCCATCGCGTCGAGGCGCTCGACGGCGGTCGGGTTGGCGGCGAGCGCCATCTTGGCCCGGTCGAGGGCCTGGGCCGCCGCCGCGCGGTCGCCGAGGACGCCGTAGGAGCGTACGAGCCGCATCCACTCGTCGGCGGACCCGCCCTTGGCGGCAAGGCGGCGGTCGAGGCTGGCGACCATGCCGCGGATCGCCGACTCGCGCTCGGCCGGCGGCATCGCCTTGATCGCGGCAGCTGCGGCATCGGGCTCGACGGCGCTCCGCTCGCCGGCCTTGTCGCCGGTGTCGGGCTTGGTCTCGGCCCTCGGAGGCGCCGCCGCGCCGGTCTGGGCGAGACCGAGTTCATGGGCCTGCGCGTCGAGACGCTCCTGCGCCGCCCGGTCGTCGCGCAACGCCTTGCGCGCCCGCTCCAGGGCGTCCAGCGCCTTGTCGCGCTCACCGAGCACGGCATGGGAGCGCACGAGGCGCAGCCACTCGTCGGCGGAGCCGCCCTGCTTGGCCAGGCGCCGCTCCAGCCCCTCGACCATGCCGCGGATCGCGTCGATCCGCTCGGAGGGCGGCAGGGCCTGGATGTTGCTGCCGGGCCCGGCCACCGGGGCCTCGGGCTTCACGCCGTCCTTGGCGTCCCCGTCGGCCTTCGGCGCGGCGGCGGTCTCGCCCTTCAGCCGGGCGAGGTTGTCCCGCACCGCCGACAGCCAGGGCGCGTCCGCGGGGGCCGAGGCCGCCATCGCCTCGAGCCGCCGCACGGCGCCGGCCACGTCGCCGGACTGCTCGTCGCCGCGGGCGAGATAGAACTGGGGCTTGGCCGCCTTCGGGTCGGCGGCGAGCGCCCGGCCCAGCACCTTGCGCGCTTCCGGCGAGACCGTGCCGTCGGCCGCCGCGACCAGGGCCTCGCCCCAATCGGACAGGGCCTGGGCGTCCTCGCCCTTGAGGCGCACGAGCGCCGCATAGGCGCGGGCCGCGTCGTCGAAGCGCCCGAGCCGCATATAGACCGGCCCGAGCACGCTCCAGCCGCGGACATCGTCCGGATGGTTGGCAAGCCGCGCCTCGATCTGGCCGATGGCGGTCATCAGATCCTGCGCGCCGGCCCGCGTCGCCTTGCGGTCGGCATCGGTCTGGGAGGGGAGGTTCGGCGAGCCGTAGAGGCCGTAGACGACGAGCGCGACGAGCGGGATCGTGGACAGGGCGAAGGCGGAGGCCGCCCGGCGCTGGCGCAGATGCGGCTCGGCGATCGGCGCTGGCCCCGCACCGCCCGCCTGTTCCTCGCGGCTCGCCCGCAGCAGCCGGCGCGCGGCCTCGGCCCGCGCCGCCTCAGCCTCGGCCGGGGCGATGAGGCCGCGGCCGAGATCGCGCTCGATCTCCGCGAGCTGATCCTCGTAGAAGCCGGTCTCGGTGGCCAGGCCGTTGCCGTCCTGCGCCTGCGGTCCGGCCCCTTGCCGGCGGCGGCGCGACATCGGCCAGAGCAGCGCGAACACGGCTGCGCCGGTCATGGCCGCCAGGATGAACCAGATCGCCGTCATCAGACCCAAAATTTTAAGCTCGGCCCCGTGTAGAGCCCGAGCGGGGCCCGCACGACATCGCTTCCGGGTGACACGTCGTCACGCGCGGGGCGAAGCAGGGCCATAGCACAGGCGGACCCGCCCGTAACCTTCACCGCAACGATGCCACTCAGCGTTGTCCGACGCCCGCGGGCGCGTCGCCCGGCACCTCGATGACCGCGCGCAGGCCCCCCAGCGCCGCCGCCTCCAGGCGGAAGCGGCCGCGGTAGAGCGCGGCGAGATCGGCCACGATCGACAGGCCGAGGCCGGAGCCAGGCTTGGTCTCGTCGAGGCGCCGGCCGCGCTTGAGCACCGCCGCCCGGTCCTCCTCCGGCAGGCCCGGCCCGTCGTCCTCCACCGCCACGAGGAGATGGGGATAGTCGTGATCGTTCGTCGGCGCGGCGGAGATCGAGACCCGGCCCGTCGCCCATTTCGAGGCGTTGTCGACGAGGTTGCCGATCATCTCCTCGAAATCCTGCTTCTCGCCGCGGAAGCGCAGGCCGGGCGGCACGTGGACCTCGTAGGCGATGTCCTTGTCGCGGTAGATCTTTCCGAACGTCCGCACGAGGCCGGCGAGCGCCGGCTCGACGTCCGTCGAGGTGCCGAGGGTGCCGGCCAGCGCCGCGGCGCGGGCGCGGTCGAGGTGGTAGTTCACCTGATCGCGCATCACCGCCGCCTGCTCGCGAATCTTCTCCGACAGCTCCGGCGGCGCGTCGCTGCTCCCGGCCTCGTTGACGATGATCGACAGCGGCGTCTTCAGCGCATGGGCGAGGTTGCCGACCTGGGTGCGGGCGCGCTCCAGGATCTCCCGGTTGGTCTCGATCAAGAGGTTGATCTCGCCGGCCAGCGGAGCGATGTCGCGGGGGTACTCGCCGTCGATCCGGTCGGCCTCGCCGCGGCGGATCGTGCCGAGGGCGGTGCGCAGCTTGCGCAAGGGCGCGAGGCCGAAGCGGATCTGCAGCAAGGCCGTGGCCGCGAGCGAGAAGCCGAGCAGACCGAAGGTCATGAACAGCGAGAAGCGGAAGCGCTCGACATCGTTGACGATTTCGTCGGCTGGCCCCGCCACCCGCACGGTATAGCGCCCGTCCGCCCCGACATCGACGTCGCGCTCGACGATGCGCAGCGTCCGGTCGTCCTGCCCCTTGCCGTAGCCCTGGCGGATCTGGCCGATGGTGGCGGTGCCGGCCTGATCGGGCCCTTTCAGCGGCACGCCGACGAGCGAGCGCGAGGTGCGCAGGTCCCGCGGCTTCGCGTCGGGCCGGCCGACCTGCCAGTACCAGCCCGACAGGGGCAGGTCGAAGCGCGGGTCGCCGAGCGAGAAGGAGCGGGTCTCGGGATCGCTCGGGCTGACGAGATCGGTGGCGAGATTGTTGGCGAAGACGAGCAGGCGGCTGTCGAAGGCGCGCTCGGTGTTCTCGCGGTAGAGCGTGGTGAGGATGAAGGCCGCGATGACGAGGATCGCGGTGCTCGACAGGAACGAGGAGACCGCGAGCCGCACCGCGATGGAGCGGCGGCGCAAGGGGAGCCAGGCGAGGCGGTCGGTCATGAATCCTGGCTCGAATCTCGGCTCGCCCGCAGAAGCGGGGGCATGTACATCATGCGTGCCGACTTTCTACACTGGCCGCCAGCGAGGTGCTTATGGCCCTGCACATTCGCGACGCGGAGACGGACCGCCTCGTCCGCCTCCTCGCCGAGCGGAAGGGTGTTCCGCTCACGGAAGCCGTCAAGGTCGCCGTCCTCAACGAGCTGGAGCGGGAGGAGCGACGTCCCGGCCTATGGGAACGCTTGAAGCCGCTGCACGAGCGCGTGGCGGCACGACCCTCCACGGGCCTCGAAGCCGACAAGGCCTTCTTCGACGGGCTGAACGACGAGTGATGTTCGTCGATGCCTCCGCCCTGATCGCAATCATCACGGAAGAGCCGGAGGGACAAACCCTCGCCGAACGTCTCGAGGCGGCGGTGGTGCCGATCACTTCGCCGGTTGCCGTCTACGAGGCGGCCCTCGGCATTGCCCGCAAGAAACAAGGTGGGCTCAAGGCGGCCAGAGCGGATATCGCGATGCTGCTGGATCTCGCCCGGATTGGCCTCGTCCCGATCACTCCGGAGGACGGGGACCGCGCCTTGGCGGCCTTCGAGCGCTACGGCAAGGGAACAGGGCATCCGGCCCGCCTCAATATGGGGGACTGCTTCGCCTACGCCGTTGCGCAAGGTCATGGCGTGCCGCTCCTCTACAAGGGAGAGGATTTCGCGCTCACCGATCTCGGCGGCGCGTAACCCGCCTCACCCCCGCCCGGGCGGCTGGTTCGGATCGATCAGATAGCCGAGCCCCCGCACCGTCTGGATCAGGTCCACGGCGAGCTTCTTCCTGAGGCGCCCGACGAACACCTCGATGGTGTTGGAGTCCCGGTCGAAATCCTGGTCGTAGAGATGCTCGGTCAGCTCGGCGCGGGAGACGACGCGGCCGGTGTGGTGCATCAGGTAGGACAGCAGCCGGTATTCGTGGCTCGTCAGCTTGATCGGGGCGCCGTCGACGAAGACGCGGCCCGAGCGGGTGTCGAGGGTGACGGGCCCGCATGAGATCTGGCTGGACGCGTGCCCGGCCGCGCGGCGAAGGATCGCGCGCACCCGGGCCATCAGCTCCTCCATGTGGAAGGGCTTGGTGACGTAGTCGTCGGCGCCCGCATCGAAGCCGTCGACCTTGTCCGACCAGCGGTCGCGGGCGGTGAGGATGATGACGGGGGTCTTCACCCCGGCCCGGCGCCAGTTCTGGAGCACGGTGACGCCGTCGGCCTTGGGCAGGCCCATATCGAGGATGATGGCGTCGTAGGGCTCGTTCTCGCCGAGATAGCCGCCCTCCTCCCCGTCGAAAGCCTTGTCGGCGACGTAGCCGGCCTCTTCCAAGGCCGCCACGACCTGTCGGTTGATGTCCCGGTCATCCTCGACCACGAGCAGACGCACGGTCGGTCCCTCCTCATCCCGGGCGATACGCCGCCCCGCTCACCACTGCCCGCTCACCTGTCCCGACTGGGCATCGACCATGACGTGCATGAATTGCCCGTCCCGGCGCAAGGCCGTCAGCAGGTAGACGAGCCCCGCCTCGTGCCGGCACAGGCTGGCGCGCTGGATCTCGGCCCGCGGGATGATCTGGCGCGCCGCGCGGATCGCGGCGATGGGCGGGACGACGCGCTTCTCGGCCACCGCCTCGCGCAGGTCGGCGGGCGACAGGCAATCGTCGCCGCGGTTCAGCGGCTCGCGCTGCTGCGCCGGCACGGGCGCCAGGGCACCGGTCTCCTCGGCGAGCGGGCCGACCGCCCCCGCCGCGAGAACCGCGGCGGTCGAGACGGCGATCAGCAGGGCGAAAGCTTGGCGCATCGAGGGTGACTGTCGCGCCAGCGCACTGAATGCGCCCTGAATGTTTGCCGGAGCCGTCCCTTTCGGGGCGGCGAAAGCAGTCTTGCGGTCGGAGGCCATGTCCCGGGTCAGCGATGTTGCCGGTGACAAGGCGGGATCGCCGCAGCGGTTCCCGTGACGCGATTGCGCAGGGGCTGGGCGCCTCACGCCACCCCTTCGCCGATCGCGCAGGGGTGGAGGTCGCGCCATCGGTGCAGGGCCCGTTGTGCCAGATCACCGCTGTCGACGGCATCCAGCGCGGCCTTGCGCAGGGCGATCAGCGAGCGCTCGAAGCCGTGTCGCGCCGCTTCCAGGCGGCCGGCGGCGGCGCGGGAGCGGCTCCGGCGCGAGGCGAACCGCCCGGTGCCGTCGGGGTGCCCCGCGAACATTTGTGCGGACATACGCTTCCTCTCCGCTCGTCAGTGATTCGCCCGGTGCTGCAACTCGCCGATGCGCCGCAGCAGGTCTTCGAACCGCTCCCGCGCACGCTCGTCGCCGTGCGCGACGGCCCGGGCGGTCTCGCCGGTGAGCCGGACCAGATCCTCCAGCACCCGGGTGCGGCTCTCCAGGGCGGCGGCCACCGCCGCGTTGGTCTGCGAGGCGCGCTCCAAGGCCGCGGCGGTGGCGCCGGTCTCGGCGATGCGCGCCTCCAGCACGCGCAGGCCGTCGCGGTAGAGATGAAGGCAGGCCAGCCCCAACAGCACCGCGACGATCCAGCCGGCGCCTCCGTCGGCGAAGAGGAGGCGCGCGGCCTCCGCAGCGATCTTGTCCATGGCCCGATTCCCGGCTCCATCTCCGGCCCCGATCCCGGCCCTTCCCTGGCGTGGTCTCCCGGGAACGCCGGCTCCGGCCTCCCGCACGCCCGAAGGATCAGGCGGTCTCGCGAGGCGTCGGCGCGGGTCCGCGCCTTAAGACGCGGTCGAGCGCAGGTTCGAGGGTGTTGCCGGCGGTCGCCGCCGCCTCCAGCGGCAGGGACCGGAACACCTTCGCCGCGACGCCCTCTCCGCCGCCCGCCGCCCGGATCAGCCAGGCCGGCGCCTGATCGAGCGCCCGCTGCACCGCCTGGGCGATCACCGCCGAGCCGACGGAGACGGTCAGCCGGCGCCCGCGGACCGCCCCGGCGACGGCGTTCAGGGCGTAGTCGGTGGCGTTGCGCACGAGGCGTTCGACCAGGGCGTCGGTGACGAGAAGGCGCAAGGGGCCGCCGAAGCGGGCGAGCGCCGCCGCGACCCCGGCGGCGACGACCGGCATCGACAGGGTTGCCAAGCCTTGAGCCAACGCCAGAACGGCATCGCCCCAGGGCAGCACGAACGCGGCGGCGTCGGTGGCGGGGAGCGGGACCGCGTGCGCCGGCACGCAGCCCGAGAGGACGAGAAGGCCGAGCGGCAGGACGGGCCTGACGATGACGCTGCGGGCGAAGCGGCGGACCGCGATTCCTGCGAAAAACTCAGTGGACGTCATGAGAGCGATCCTGATCGGGGCGGAGGGAAGCGGTCAGTGCGGCGCGCGCCAGCCAGTCCCGCAGGCGCGCGCGCCAGCTGGGGCGGGCCGCGGGCGGCACGGTGGGACGGGCGGCCGGGACTGGAGCGGAGACAGGGGTCGAGACGGGCTGCGCGTCGCCGCGCCGGGCCCGCGGCAGGGCGGCCTCGTAGGGCGTGCGGAACTGGTCGAACTCGCCCTGGCGGCGGGGGATGATCGCGGCGGGGCGGTTCCACATCAGGATCGCCTCGCCCGCACCCAGGCGATCGCCGGCCCGCAGGCGTCGCAGCACGGAGGAGCGCCGGAAGGCCGCCGGGCCGATGTTGAAGCAGAGGGAGACGAGCGCGTCGAAAGCGTGTTGCGGCAGCGGCTCGGGGAGCGCCTCGGCGACGGTGCGGACGAAGGCCGCCACGTCGCGGGCGAAGATCGCGTCGGCCTCCGCCGCATCGATGCGCAGGCCGGCCCGCGGGATCGGCGGCCCGGCGGCGGCGGTGTGGCCGATGCCGATGGTCCAGACGCCCACGCTGTCGCGGTAGGCTTCCAGCCGTCGCCCCTCCCGGGCGATCAGCACGGCGCGGCCGACGGCACTGAGGTCCATCGCAAGTCTCCGATGTGAGAGGGGATCGAGCGGTGCGGCGAGCGGCCTAATCGAGGCCCTCGAACAGCAGCGAGAACAGGATGTTGGTGGTGGGGCGCGCCCCGCTGCTCGACACCATCTTGAGGCACCAGCGCTGGTCGGCGTCGAAGACCGCGCTGTTGACGAGGTCGGCCGCTTGGTTGGAGCCGGCCCCGGAAATCGTGCAGGTCAGGGCGGTGTCGGTGACCAGGTTCTGGAGCGTGAAGGTCCAGCTCTCGCCGGCCCCCGGAGCGCCCTGGGTCACCACCCGCAAGTGCCGGAACCGTCCCCGCCGGCCGGCGGCGGCGTAGACCTCGCTCTGATGGCCGCCGACGAGGGCGTGGGTGAAGTACCGCGTCGCCCCGGCGGCGACGGCGCCCGGCCCGCTATTGCCGGCGATCACCTGCCCGGTCAGCACCGGCACGTCCGCGCTCGTGATGCGCCCGGAGAACGCCACCCGCCCCGTCGTCCGGTCGATCCGCAAGGCCTCGAACCAGTCGCCGCCATTCGGCGAGACTTTGACGCGCAGCTCGTCGTCGCCGGTCAGGCCGATCTCGGCGCGGGCGGAAAATCCGCTCTGCAGCAACAGGGAGAGGACGTTGCCGGACGCCTGCTTGTTGAGGGTGTAGCGCAGATCGCCGCTGCCGCCCTCCGCGGTCGTCAGCGCGGTCCAGAGCGCCTTGTTGAGCTTGGCCGCGAAGGGGTTCTCCGCGTCCGCCCCGGTGCCGATTCCGAGGCGGGACAGGTTCTGCAGGGCGGTGAGCGTGGCCCGCAGCGGCGTCCAGGCCGAGCCGGTGAAGAGGTAGGGCTCGGCCTCGTCGGCGACGTAGGCGGTCCAGCCCGCCTGCGGCTTGAGCGACAGCCATGCCCCGTCCTGAAACCGGGCGATGCGGCCGGACCAGCCGGTCCAGGCGCCGTCCGGATTGCCCGCGGCGATCAGGTAGCGGTCGCCGTCAGCCGGGTTCGCGGGCGGCGCGGCGCGGTCCTTGTCGAGAACGGTGAGCTGCACCAGCGTGTCGAGCAGCGCCAGCGCCTCGTTGTGGGTGACGTGCTTCTGCGCTTGCCCGCCGGCGATCAGCGGCAGGGCGAGGCTCGGGGTTGCGTCGGCCATGGGCTACTCCGTCGCGGGATCGGATGTCAGGTGCGCAGGCTCACCCGCGCCCGGCGGGCCGGACCGGGGCCGGCCAGCCTGCCGAGCTGGGCTACCGAGAAGGCGATCTCGGTCAGCGCCGTGCCGAAATCGGCGATCTCGTCGGCTCCGGCGTAGAGCGCGCTCGTCGCCTCGGCGGTCAGGCTGCGCAGGGTCCGCCCCTCCTGGCCGAGGATGTCGACGCGGTAGCCCTGGCTGTCCGTGTCCAGCGGGATGTCGGCCGGCTCCCAGGCGTCGGCGTCGCGCCGCGCCCGGCGGGTCCAGCTCAGGCGGATGCCCTCGGCCTCGCGGCGGGCGCGCAGATGCACCGGACTCAAGGGGAGGAAGGCGGTCAGGTCCGCCGTCGCCGCGAAGCCGACGACGCTGGGATCGGCCGGATCGCGCTCCGCCGCGCCGACCCGGTAGAGGAAGCGGCGGCCGGCCTCGTCGATCCGATCGACGAGGGGCCCGACGGCGCCGTCGTCGAGACGGACGATCAGGCTGCCCGCCTCGGCCCGCCGGCCCGCGGCGGCCTCGCTGCCGGCGAGCCCCCGCAGCAGGCCGGAGAACCGCCATGTGCCGGCGCCGATCAGCTCGGCCTTGGCCGCCGACAGGATCTCGGCCGCCCCGTCCGCGCCGAGGAGCGCGAACAGGTTGCCGCCCGCGAGCGCGGCGGCCTCGCCGATCGAACTCAAGCCGTCCGCGTGGCGCAAGGCGACGTCGAGGCGGGCGTTGCGGTCGAAGCGCCAGAGCGGGCCCGGCGGCAGCGGGGTCAGCGTGCGGCCGAGGCAAGCCGGATGGTCGAGGCTGCGGTGGAGCCCGAACGGCGCCCCCTCCCCGGCCGCGCGCCAGACCGCGACGGCGCCGGGCCAGGGATCGGCCGACACCGCGAGGTAGGAGAGCGGCACCGGATCGCCGCGCTCCACCGGCAGCACCAGCGGCAGGGCGAAGACCGGCCCCGGCAGGGCCGGCGGCATCCGGCCGGGTCGAGGCAGGCTTGTGGCCGATACGGGATCGGGCCGGGGGAGCGGCACGCCACGGGTCTCGATCCGGCGGCCCGTGGGCCCGTCGTCGATGCGGGTGATGCGATGGAGCGTCCCGCGGGTGTCGCCCGGGAGGGCGACGAGGTCGCCGGGCTCCAGATCGATCCGGCACGGGCTCACCCCGAAGGCCGCCGTGTCGCGGCCCGCGAGCGCGGTGTCGAGGACGGCCTCGGCGAGCGCCTGCGCGGCCTCGCGCCGGGTGACGACCGCCGCCTCGACACGCACCTCCTGCCGCCGACCGCCGGCCGGGCGCGCGGCGGCGGCGGTGGCACGGCGGTAATCCGAACTCTCGCTATCGGAGAAGCCGATCGCGAGGGCGTGCGGCAACTCGCTCTCCTGCGCCCGCACCCGGCGTAAAGGAGCATCCTCCTCGCCGAGGACGAGGTCGCCCGCGTCGATTACGGCGGGCGCGCGGCTCCGCCCGTCGCGAATCCGCAAGCGGCCGGCGGTGACCGAGACGTCGAGGCCGAACAGCCGGACGAGCGGCTCCAACGCCTCGCGGGCCGAGAGCGGCCGGTCGAGGACGGCGCCGTCGAGGAAGCCGGCGGCGTCGATGTCGAGTGGCGCATCGATGCCGAGATCGGCCAGGATCGCCGCGACCAGCCGGTCGAGTTCCAGCCCCTCGATCCGGCCGGTGATCCAGTGGCCGAGGTCCCAGTTGGCGGCGTCCGACCACACGCTGGTGAAATCGGGAAAGGCCGGGAAGGGCCGCGCGTCCCAGGCCCAGACGAAGATGTCCTCGGCCGCGATCATCCGGCCGCCATAGAGTGGCGAGACCGGATTGTGAGCCGGCTCAAAACCGTCAGTCTGAGGGTCGAACCGGGACAGGACGGCATCGAGGCCACGCGCTTGGATCAGGTCGTCGCGGGTGCCGCGGGAGAAGGGCGGGCGGGCGTTCTCCGAGGATTTCGGATCGGGGAAGACGTTCGGCCCGTTGGTGCCGCGATCGACCGCCGGAATGCCGATCTCGGTGAGCCAGATCGGCTTTCCCCGCGGCACCCAGGCGGTCGGCCCGGTCTCGACGCCGCCCTCGCGCTCGACATGCGGGTTCGACCACCACGCCACCAGATCCTTGGCGCGGTAGATCCACGGCTTGCCGTAGGCGCCATCGGTGATCGGCGTGCGACGCTGCGCGGCGCGGTCCTCGGGGCTGGCATAATACCAGTCGAACGCCTCGCCCGCGCCGAGGCGGCTCTTGAGATAGGCGCGGTCGTAGGGGCTCGCGGCCTCCGCCGCGTCGCGGTGATCGGACCCGTCGCGCCAGTCCGACAGGGGCGGGTAGTAGTCGATGCCGACCGCATCGATAGCCGGATCGACAAAGAGCGGATCGAGGGGGAAGCGCAGGGAGGCGCCGCCCGCGCGGACGTGGGCGCCGTATTCGGTCCAATCGGCGGCGTAGACGAGGCGGACGCCTGCCCCGAGTCGGGCACGGACCTCGGTCGCGAGGCGGCGCAGGTGATCGACGGCCGGGTAGGCGCCCGCCGGTCCGCGCACCCGTGTCAGGCCGACGAACTCGCTGCCGAGGACGAAGCCGGCGAGCCCTGCCCCCGCCGCCGCCCAGCCGGCGGCGAGGCCGGCATAGTGCCGGATCATCGCCCCATAGCCCCGTGGGCCGGTGAAGAAGGCGGCGACCTGATCGGCGGCCGCGGCCGCACCGTCCGGACTGCCGGGGTGATCGGGCGCGGGATCGCAGGTGATGCGCCCGCGCCAGGGATAGGCGGCCTGCACCGCGCCGGCCCGGTACGGGTCCGGCAGGGCGTTGCCGGCCGGCACATCCATCATCACGAAGGGATAGAGCACGACCGCGAGGCCGCGGCGCACCAGCTCTGCCACCAGCCGCCCGAGGCCGGCATCGGACGGCGTGCCGCCATAAGCGGCTGTGTCACCGGCGCGGGAGACGGCGTGTGCCGTCGCGCGGGTCAGCCCGGCGACGGACCAGGGCTCTCCCGTCGTTGCCTTCACGGTCGCATCGACCCGCGGCATCACCGTGCAGTGGCCGGCGCGCAGGTCGTCGCCGAACCAGCTCGTCACGACCGACACCCGCGCGAGGTGCGGGCAGAGCGCCTGAAGCGCGTCGAGGGAGGCGACGACGTCGCTGGCGCCCTGCAACTGAAAACGATTAGCCGGCTTTGTAGAACCCAATCCCGCATCCTCGCTGACGGCGAGCGGGTCGAGGCCGAACTCGGTGGAGCCGGGGATCAGGCACACCGCTCGGATCCTGTCGGCCAGCCCGGCCACGGGGCGGATCACCTCGAAGGCGAATTGCGGGATGCGGTTGCCGAAGGCGGCGAGCGGCAGGCGCTCGAACACGATATAGGCGAGGCCGCGATAGGCGGGCGCGTTCTCCGCGCCCTCCTTGGCGACGATGAGCGGGTCCGGCTCCTGTGCCGCAGAACCGGTATGGATGCGGAAGGCGAGCGTCGTCAGGTCGAGTTCGGTGCCGTCGGCCCAGATCCGGCGCACCAGGGCGATCTCGCCGGCGCAGAGACCGACCGCGAGATTGGCGAAGTAACTGTAGGCGGTGCGGACCGTCCTCTGCCCGCCGGCCCCTCCTTTCGCTCCGGAGCGGCTGCGCTCGACGGTGGTGTTGGCGACCTCGAGCGGGCGCGTCGCCCAGATCAGGGTGCCGCCGATACGGGCGCGACCGTAGACGCGGGGCATCGGTGCGCCCTCGGTGGAGGCGAGGCCGCCGAGTTCGGAGAGCCGCGGGCCATCCACGAAGCGCGGGCTGGTACCGGTGCCGAACAGGGCGTCGTCGAGGGCCGCTCCCCCGGCCGCGCCGGCGACGCGCCCGATCATCCCGCCGATGGGACCGCCGAGGGCATTGCCGACCGCCTCGCCGGCCGTCTGCAGGACGAGCGTCGTCATTGGCGGAGCCTCCTGTGGCGGACGGTTCAGGACGGTTCGGGGAAGCGGAAGGCGTGGGCGAGGTGGCGGCGCCACCACGGCGTCAGCGCGACCTCGGTCACCGCCGCTCCGTCATGGGCATGGATCATCGCCGCTGGACCGGTGGCGATGGCACAATGCTTTGCCGGCAAATGTGAGCGGAAGGCGAAGAGCAGGACGTCGCCCGCCCGGGGTCGGTAAGCAGCCAACGGCTCGGTGATCGGCACGAGGTGACGTTGGGCAGCGGAAAGCAGCGGGTCGTCGCCCGATGCCGATTCAGCCCAGGAGGCGGCATAGGGCGGCGGCGCCTCCGGCTCGGGGCCGAGCACCGCCCGCCAGACACCGCGCAGCAGGCCGAGGCAGTCGCAGCCGACGCCCTTCAGCGAGGCTTGGTGCCGGTAGGGCGTGCCGGCCCAGGCTCGGGCCTCCGCCACGATCCGCCCGGCAAGCGGTGACGCGTCGTCCATGGCCACCTCATCGGAACAGGCTGGAACCGTCGAGGCGCGCCCCCGCATCGGGGCCGGCGCGCAGCACGAAGTCGTTGCCGGGCATGTGCGGGAAGCCCTGGAAGTTCACGGTATTGGCGAAGCGGTCGCGGCAGGCGGTAAGGCTCTTGTCGCAGCCCGCCGTGAGGGTGAAGGCGTCGCCGGAGGCCGCCGGGCGCGGCGGCGGGTCCCAGAGATCGAGGATGACCATCTCGGCCTCGCGGCGATGGCCGCGCAGATCCGCGCTGCCGCCGGCATTGGCGCCCCCGTCCCAGGTGAGGCGTCCGCCGGAGAACCAGCCCGCCGCGAATGGGCCGGCCAGCGCGACGGTGAGCCGGCCGGGCTCGGGCAAAGCCCGCACCGTGCCGGTGGTGCGGAAGCGCGGATCGGCGAGGCTGACGCGGCAGCGGCCATCGCCGAGATCGGCGTCGCAGGCGGCGCGGAAGCTGCGCCCGACAGTGACGTCGAGGCGGTGCATCAGTCCGCGCAGTTCGGCGACGAAGGCCGAACCCGCCCGCCGGATCTCGCCGAGCGTCGCCACGTCGAGGAGCAGGCGCGCCTCGGGCTCGGCCCAATCGACCAGCCAGGTCTCGACCCCGGCCCCGTCGTAGAGGCCCGCCGCCACGTCCGCCTCGGTGATGCCGGCGGAGGTGAGCGCCCCGGCCACCTCGCCGCCGCCGACGGCGAAGCCCAGCTCCGCGCTCGCCTCCGCGGCCTCGAGCCCGCTTCGGGCGGCGTAGGTCACGCCACCGAGGGACAGGTCGCGGTCGTGGTCGGTGAAGCCGAGGACGAACCCGTCGCGGCGGCGCAGGGCCCAGCAGCGGCAGAGCGTCGTCGCGCTCTCCTTCAGGCGCGCGGCGAGGGCGGGCGGGATGGCGCGCATCGGCTTCCCCTCAGGGCACGATCTCGATCAGCGGGATCCGCGGCACCTCGCCGGCTGTAAAGGCGGCGAGATCGACGGTGAGTTCGTCGGTGTCGAAGCGCACCGGCACGTCGAACTCGAAGCCGGCGGCGACGGCAGCGCCCGGCGGCGGCACCGCGTCGGCGGCGAAGGTGAGCTGACCGGTCGCGGGATCGATGGTGAACTTCTGGGTCGGGACCTCGGTGCCGTTCACGGCCACGCGCACGCTGCCGGCCACCGGCTTGACGATGGCCCGGCGATAGGCGTCCGGCCCGCTGCCGTAGGTCTTGGCGAGGGCGAAATGGCGGGTCGCGCCGTCGCCGGTGCCGATCCGCTGGTCGGTCGGCGCGGGTGGCCGCGAGGGTGGCCCGGAGCGGTGATCGACCCGGTCGCGGTAGCGGAAGCCGTAGAGCCGGCCGCGCCGTTCCTCGAAGAAGCTCAACACCGCGTGCAGCGCGTCGAGGGTGCGGATGCCGAGTCCGGCATCGTAGCGGCGGCGGGAATCGGCCCAGCGGCTGTTGCGGTGCTCGCGGCCCGAGGCCAGCGTCACGATCTCGGTGCGCCGCACCGGACCGCCGCTGCCGCGTAAGGCGACGTCGAGGGGGAAGCGCACCTCGTGGAAGTCGGTCGGCATCGCGGTGCTCCTCACAACGCCCGGCGTCCGCGCGCCACCGCGCGGGCGAGGCGGGCAGCGACCTGGGCTTCGGAGCGGCGGAAGCCCTCGATGTCGGGGGTCGCGATGTTGACGGTGACCGCGACCGGGCGCTCGGCCCCGCCCGCGGCGACGCCGAGGCGGCCGTCGCTGCCGCGCCGCAGCGGCAGGATCGCCTCCGGCCCGGCCTCGCCCATCAGGCCGGTGCCACCGTCGGAGCCCGCGAGCGGGAAGTAGGTCGGCGCCGCGACGACCCCGCCGGCCGCGAAGGGCCGCACCTGCCCGCCACCCAAGACCCCGCCGAGGCGGAACGGCACGATCCGCCGGTCCGAGACGAGGCCGCCCTTGGCCAGCGCCGTGGTGCCGCCCGCCTCGGAGGCCGCGCTGAGCAGACTGTCGACGAGGCTCTTCACCCCCGCCTTCACCGGCGCCAGCGCCGCCTTGACCGCGACATTGGAGAGCTTGCTCGCCAGGGAGCCGAGCAAGCCGTCGAGCTGGCGCCCGGCATTCAGGTTGCGGTCGAAGGCCGAGGACAGGCTCTGGCCGAAGCGCTGCGCCAGCTTGTCCAGGGTTTCGAGCTGCCGCGCGCGCTCGGCGGTGCTGCGGTCACTCTCGGTCATCGCGGGCCTCCGGATCGGGATGGGCGGCGAGCAGCCGGTCGAGATCGGCCCGGCTCGGTGCGTCGGGCACCGGCCGGTTCAGCCCCGCCGCGGCGGCGAGTTCGCGGGGCGTGGCGGCCCAGAGGTCGCGCGGGCGCCAGCGCAGGGTCGCGAGACCGAGCCCCAGCACCGAATCCCACGGGAAGGCGGAGACGGGCGTCTCCGGCGCGGGGCTTCCCGTGAGGATCAAGGGTCCGCGGGCGGTGCCACGCCGAAGGCTGCCACCAGCGCCTCGCCGAGTGCCGCCGTCACCGCAGCGAGGCCGCCATCGAGGGGCAGCCGGGCGACCGCCTCGTCGTCGAGGGCGTGGCCGCCGCCGCGCAAGGCCGCGCCGAGCAGCGCGATCACGTCGCGGGCGGCGAGCCGTCCCCCGGCGAAGCGCTCGGCGAGGCCGGCGAGGTCGCCCGCCCGGAGCGCATCCTCCAGTTCCGCGAGCGCCCCGAGGGTGAGGCAGAGCGTGTAGCGCTCCGATCCTAAGGTCAGCGGCACCTCGCCGCGTCGACGGTTGGCCATGCTCACGCCCCCGCGAAGCTCAAGGGACCGGCGGAGTCGAGGGCGATGTCGAAGGTCACCTCGCCCGCATGCTCGCCACGATATTCGAGGCTCGTGATCTGGAAGAGGCCCTCGATCGTGCCGAAATCCGGCACCACGATCTGGAACAGGCCGATCACGCCGTCGAAGAACATCTGGCGCAGGCGCGCGTCGGAAGCCTCGTCGCGGAACACGCCCGAGCCGGCGACCGCGGCGCGGCGCACGCCCGCACCCGCCAGCAGCTCGCGCCAGCGCCCGGCAGAATCGGCGTTGGTGACGTCCACCGTCTCGGCGTTGAAGGCGAGTTGCCGGGCGCGCAGGCCCGCCACCGCGACGAAGCCGCCAGCCCCGTTGCTGACCCGGACCAGGAGGTCCCTGCCCTTCTGTGCGCTCATGCTCGCGGCTCCGGTTTGCTGGGAATGCGGTCAGGCGGCGACTTCGGTCACCGCCTCGAAGGAGAGGGTCGCGCGCGCCTCGCCGGTGCGCTCGTCACGCAGGCTGGTGAGGCTCTTGAGGCGCAGGAGGACGAGGGTGTGACCGCTCGGAGAAAGGTCCGCGGCGTCGAGGCTTCCGGCGATGCGCTCGGCCGCCTCAAGAGCCGAGCGGGCCGAGCCCGGCTTGGCGAAGACGGTGAGAGCGAAGGCGTGGCGATGGCGCCGGGCGCCGTCGACGGAATCGTCGCTTACCTCGCTCGGGCCGAACAGGGCGTAGACCGGCGCCACGCCCCGCGGCGGCTCGTCGTAGAGCCGCAGGCGGCCGCCCATCAGCGCGACGAGGGCGGTATCACCCGCAAGGTGTGTGAGGAGGGCGGCGCGCAGCGCCAGGAGCGGGCTCGATGCTGTCACGGGGCGGCCTCCTCGATCACCTCCTCGACCTCGCAGACGAGGTCGCGGCGGCGCCCGTCGGGGTCGTCCGCGGCGCGGATCGCGAAGCGGCGGGTTCCGTCGGCGAGCCGCATCGCCGGGGTGATGCCGGGCCGGTAGCGCAGACCCACCCGGTAGAGACCGGGCCGGTCGCTGCGCCCGCCGCGAGGCGCGGCGGCGCCGAGCGCTTCCAGCGAGCCCCACAGCACCGGTCCGGCGACGTAGCGGCGGAGCCGGCCGCCGAAGCCGTCGGGCTCGTCCACCGGGAGTTCGAGCACGAGGCGCCGTCGCCGCGCGCCGAGCGGCCTGCGAGTCATGGTCGGTCTCCATGCGATGAGGTCAGAGCCGCATCCGGCGGCAGGCGGCGGCGAGACCCGCCGCCTCGGGCGGCAGCGCCCGGGGCGGACCCGCGCCGCCCACATCGCCCCGGTTCTCGAACCAGTCGGCGACCGTCAGGCGCAGGGCCTGGACCAGCGGCTCGGGCACAGGCGGTCCGTCGCCGCCGCAGCCGGCGCTCACCTCGATCAGCGCGGAGGCCGCGCCCAGCGGAGGCAGGTCCGGCCCGAAGCTCAGGCAAGGCGCCTCCCACGGATCGGGGCCGATCCGCACCGGCCCCGGATCGATTTCGGTGAGCGTCCCGCGGGCATCGACGAGGCCGGCGCGGAGCACGGCGACGAGGGGGCTCAGCGGCAGCGGCAGCAGGCCGAGCCGGGGCCAGGCCGCCAGCACCACCCGGAAGCGAGCCGGCCGCAGCAGCCGGCGCGCTTGCGCCTCGACCGCGGCGCGCGCCGCCGGGATCAGGCGGGCGATCAGCGCATCCTCGGCGGTCTCGTCGGAGGCGAGCCGGAGATAGGCACGCATCTCCGCCACGCTCACCGGCTCGACGCCGGTCTCCTCGACGCGTATCGGGGTCATGCCAGCCTCTCCTGAAAGCGTCTCTCGCAACCGATGCGCGCGCCGAACCCGTCCGCCGCCCGCCACGCTCTCCGGGCCGCGGCGCTCGCGATCCTGCTCGGCGCCGCTCCGGCGCAGGCCATCGTCGGCGGCCGGGAGGGCGCCGGGATACCGGGCGCGGCCTCGGTGGTGATGGTGCTGACCTCCGGCGGCGGGGTCTGTTCAGGAGTCGTCGTCGCTCCCGACGCAGTGCTCACCGCCGGCCATTGCGTGGCCGGGGTGGGCGAGAACCGCGTGCATTACCGCGACGCGGCGGGCCGCCCGGTCCTGGCCGAGGTCGCTGCCCGCCTCCTGCATCCGGCCTATGACGGCGACGCCATCCGCGGGCGCACCCGCTCGATCGACCTCGCCTTGCTCCGCACCCACGATCCCCTGCCCGCCCGGTTCGCGCCCGCCCCTCTCAGCGCCGCGATGCCGCGGGCGGGCCAGAGCCTGACGCTCGCCGGCTACGGCGCGGCGCGGGGCAACGACCGGCGCTCGATCGGCCGCTATCGCGGCGCGGCGCTCTCCGTCGTCGAGCCCTATGGTCCGAGCCGCATCCTAGTGTGGCTGAAGGCGCCGGGAGCCGGCGGCTGCCAGGGCGATTCCGGCGGGCCGATCCTCGATGGCGAGGCCGTGGTGGCGCTCGCCGCCTGGGTGAAGGATGCCTGCGGCGGCCTCACCCAGGGCATCCTGCTCGGACCGCAGCGCGACTGGATCGACCGCACGCTCTCCGGCTGGGGCGTCACGGCCCGCTGGTGACGTCCTTAACGGATCGTGACTGCGGCGCCGCGGCCCACGCGGAACCGGAGCTTGGCCGCCGAATTGCCTTCGGATACGCTTCAACCGGTCCGGGATTCGGCCGCAGCCCCCTGCGGAGCGGGCCCAGGCCCTGGGAGAACAGAAAAGATGGTTGCGAGCCCCCTTCGCGCGTGCCTGTTCGGTGCCCTGCTGGGGCTCGTCCCGCTCTCGGCGCAAGCCGTGGTGGAGGGCCGCACCTCCCGCGATCCCGGCGGGCTTCGCGCGTCGGTGGTGCGGATCGAGAGCACGCAGGGCGAAATCTGCTCGGGCACCCTGATCGCCCAGGACATCGTGCTCACCGCCGCCCACTGCGTGATGCACAAGGCCGGCTACAACGTGGTCGTGGTCGATCCGAACTTCCGTCAGCGCCGCCTGCGCGCCGTGGCGGTCTCGATGCATCCCGAATTCGTGCCCGGCACGACGCCGGAGGAGCAGCCGGGCATCGACCTTGCCCTGATCAAGCTGGAACAGCCGGTCGGCGCGGGCTTCCGCCCGCTCGATCCCCGTGGTGGTGCGATCACCACCGGCGACAATGTGGACATTGCCGGCTTCGGGGTGCTCGCCGAGAACCGCCGCAACACCGCGCGGACGCTGCGCACGGCGCATCTCGTCTCGATCGGCTCGCTGCAGGTCGCCAACCGCGTCACCGTCGTCACGGATGCGCGCCGCATGGCCGAGACCGCGGGCGCGGGCGCGTGCCTGGGCGATTCCGGCGGCCCGATCCTGCGCAGCGGCCAGATGGTCGGCGTGGTGAGCTGGTCGAGCGGCGCCATGCGCCAGGACCGGCGCGCCCGCACCGCCTGCGGCGGCTTCACCGCCGTGACGCCCACCGGCGAGCACGCGAGCTGGATCGCCTCGCGCACTGCCGAGATGGAAGCGATGCCCGCTGACATGGCGGCAGCGCAGGCCGGACGCACCGAGTGGATGGCCCGGCCCGGCCGTCGCCGAAACTGAGCCGGCACTCCGTCACCGAGCTTGTCATCAGGAAAGAAGAGCCGGCCGGAGACCGGCTCTTTCGCGATCAGAAGGCCTTGGCACGGCCGGAGACTTTAACTTCGACATCGAAATCGCCGAAGTGATCGGGCAACTCGCCGGCTGCCGAGAGTGATTGCGCGAAGACCTTCATGGCCCAGTTGCTGCCACTCTGGTTCAGACCGAGCCCGACCGCCAAATCGTCTCGACCGGCCACGTATTTCGAGGCGAAGGCATCCTTCGCAGCCTGGGCAGCCGGCTTGGACGACCGCAGCTTATCGCGCTGGTTCGACATGATCGACTCCCTCAATGGCCTGTATAGATATCTAGATCGAGTTGCTCGAGAACCAAACCGATCGGGTTCGCATAGGTGATACCGTATGTACCCCTGCTGCGGGTTTCGGTTCCGGCAAAGAGCAGGGCTGCGGGGCGCCCATCCTTCGTGAAGATGATGGAGCCGCTGTCGCCACCCTTGGAAAATTGACCGTCCCTTCCTTCGATCGCGATCTGCCCATCGAAGCGAGCAAGTTTCGCGCCGGAACCGAAATCCATCTGGACGACGAGGTTGTCGACCTCGACGGCCGTCACGCTTCCCTTGGTGTATCCCGTGGTTCGCCCAACCTTGTGGACGAAATCCTGTTCGAGGAGCAGGTCGTCGATTGCACCAACAGGCCAGACATTCTTCGCATCGTGCGGGTCGCTGAAGCGATCGGGATCGCATCCGACATCCGCCAAGAGATAGGCGAAGGCGCAATCGACGCGGTTCACGGCACCAGGGGAGAAATCCAACTCGACGAACTGATAGAGCGCTGCGACGCCATCCGCCGCATTGCCGTGTTGTCCGCCATCGGCTCTTCCCGGCTGGAGGATGATGTCACCCGGTCTGGCCCTGTTGTTGTTCGCCAGGACATGATTGTTCGACAGCAATCCGATGCCCCCACCCTGACGGCTACGGCAGAAGCAGCCCAATGTTCCAGCCGTGATGCGGCGATGACCGACCGAAGCCCCGATCGTCAGGGGACGGTATCGTCCCCCATTGAGGACAGCACGGCGCCGGGCAGGTCCCGTGAAGATGACCCGGACTTCACCACGGGCGATCCGTGCAGCGCGCTCGACGACTGGATGCTGGCGCAACTTGTTGTGCTGAATGAAGATGCCAAGCTGCAACTCGTCTGGATTTGCATTGTGTCCATCCGAGCGCAGGATTCCGACGGCGATCATCTCTCTCGGATCGACCTTCCTCTGTCGGCGCGCAGCGGCAATATCTTCGTAGACTTCGGTGCCCGACATTGGACCGAATGTCGGACCCGTGTTGTCGACGCCCCGTGCGGACAAAATCTCTTGGAACCTGAATGCGTCGGCGAAAACCTCGGCCTTAGCGTTTTTCACCCCGTCGAAATTCATACCACAGCTTCCCGACGTTACTACGGTCGCATCTTAAGACACATTCAAGCGCTGCGGGAGTCTGCGGTTCCTCGAAAAATATCTCTAGATTGATTTTTCTCCTGAATTTTACGAGGTGGTGCATAATTTCCAACCTGGGGTAGGACGAGAGCGTGGGCTACCCAAGCGGGTGCCCACGCCGTGAAGCCGCTCAGGCGAACCGCAGCAGCTTGATCGCGGCGAAGTCCTGCACGCCGCCGCCGACGCGCTTGGTGGTGTAGAACAGGACGTAGGGCTTGGCGGAGTACGGGTCGCGCAGGGTGCGCAGGCCGACGCGGTCCACCACGAGATAGCCGCGCTTGAAGTCGCCGAAGGCGATCGAGTGGCTGCCGGCACCGATGTCGGGCATCGCTTCGGCCTCGACGAGGGGGAAGCCCATCAGGGTCGCGGCCCGGTCGGCGGCGAGCGGCGGCTGCCAGAGGTAGTTGCCGTCCGCATCCTTGAACTTGCGGATCGCGCTCTGCACCCGCCGGTTCATCACGAAGCTCGCGCCCTGGCGGTAGCCGGCGCGTAGCGCGTAGATCAGGTCGAACAGCACGTCGCTCGGATTGCTCGCGGCAAAGGCCCCCGACGCCCCCGTCGTGATGAAGCCGAGCCTGCCCGCCGCCCAGCTCGCATTGGCGACCGTGTCGTAGCTGAGGAAGCCCTTCGGCCGGCCGATGCCGTTGCCGGTGACGAAGGCGACGCTCTCCTGCTCGGCGAACGCCGTCTCCACCTCCTCGGCGAGCCACGCATCGATGTCGAGCACGGCGTCGTCGAGCAGCGTCTGCGTCGCCGCTGGCATGGCGTAGAGTTCCATCGCCGGGAAGCTGAGTTCGGACAGGCTCGGCGCGTCGGTCTGCGGTCGCGGCGCGGTCTCGGCGACCCAGCCGGCGGCGGGGCCGTTGACGGTGACCGCCCGTTTGTACTGTCCGCCGGAGACGGTCCGGACCGTGGCGATGGCGCGGATCGGCGAGATCTCGGCCAAGCGCCGCAACACCTCGCGCTCGATCGTCGGCGGAACGAGATAGCCGCCATCCGGGCCGGAGCCGGCCGACAGCGCCTTCTCCTCCAGCCGCTTGAGGCCGGCGCTCTCGCCGGCGCGGACATAGAGGTCGAACGCCGCCTTGTGCTCGGTGGCCGAGGCATCGCGCGGCGGCTCCGCCCCGCCGAGCGGCGGCCGGGCGCGGTCGAGGCTGATCCGGTCGAGACGGGACTTCGCCTGATCCAGGGCCGCATCGATGCGGGCGAGCTTCTCCTCGGTCACCACGTCGGCCGTCAGGCGGGTCTCGATCTCGGCGAGCCGGGTGTCGTTGGCCTCCTTGAACGCTTCGAAGGCGCGGGCGAACTCGTCGAGCACTGACTCGGTGCCGAACAGCGCCGCCTTGTTCTCGGGAAGGCCTGCGGGGGCCTTGGTCTCGAAACGCATTTCGGTCATGGCATCCTCATCGGTTTTCGGGGTGGAAAGGGGTCAGGCCCGCGCCGCGAGCGCAGCGGCGAGGCGCAGGCGCGGCGGAACGAAGGGGCGCGGTGCCGCGGCACGGATCACCCGCGCATCGGGCTGGAGCGGGAAGGTCACCAGCGAGACCTCCCACAGATCGACGGCGAGGAGCCGGCGCCCGCCGCGCTCGGGCGCGGCGCGCACGACGCGAAAGCCGATTGAGAGCCCACCGAGGGCGCCCTCGCGCATCAGCGCGTCGATCTCGCGGGCGCGCTGGACCGCGAGATTGAGCCGGCCCGCGACCCGCAGGCCGCGGCCATCCTCCTTGAGGGAGAGCCAGGAGCCGATCGGCTCGGCCGGATCGTGCTGCCACAGCATCCGCACGCCCCCCGCGCCCCGCCGGGCGAGGCTCGCCGCGAAGGCACCCGGCGCGACGGTGTCGCGGCCGAGATCGGGCACGCCGAACAGGCTGGCGTAGCCGGTGAAATGGCCATCCATCGAACGAACCTCGGAGAGGGGAGTGAAGAGCGGGCTCTGCCCGGATCCCGCAGGGGTCTCAGGCTCCGGCCTCAGGCCCCGGACCCCGGGACTTGCGCGGGATACCCCACAGCCACGCGCTTCTCGTCCGCAGACAGGAAATCCGCCCCCTGCACCCGGCGCCACAGCGACTCGCGCTCGGTCGCCAGCGCTTCGACGGCGTCGAGATCCGGCTCCAGCCGCGCCGGGCCGAAGGCCGGCTCCAGCCAGCGGGCGAGGGAATCGGCGGTGCGGCGCACCAGCGGGATCACCGTCTGGCGGTAGAAGGCGCGGTTGGCCTCGGCGTAGTTCGCGTGGGTGTTGTCGCCCGGAAGCCCGAGCAGCAGCGGCGGCACGCCGAAGGCCAGGGCGATCTCGCGGGCGGCGGCGGCCTTGGCCTCGACGAAGTCCATCTCCTTCGGCGACAGCGAGAGCGGGCGCCAGTCGAGGCCGCCGTCGAGGAGAAGCGGGCGGCCGGCATTGGTACTGCCCTGATAGCTCGCCTCCAGCTCCGCCTTGAGGCGGGTGAACTGCGTGTCGCTCAAGGCCGCGCCCGTGCTGGGTGCGAAGACCAGGGCGCCGGACGGGCGTGCGGCGTTGTCGAGCAGTGCCTTGTTCCAGGCGCCGGCGGCGTTGTGGATGTCGAGCGGCACGGCCGCCGCCTCCATCGGCGAGAGGCCGTAATGGTCGTCGAGCGGGTTGAACAGCGTCAGGTGCAGGATCGGCGGCACCGCACCCGCCTGCTCGTAGCGGATGCGGCGGCCGCCGACCGTGTAGTCGTAGGCCACCGGCCAGCCATCGGTTCCGGCGATCACCCGCATCCGGTCGGGGCGCAGCGAGAACAGCTCGCGGGGGCTCCCATCGATTTCGACCGCCTCGATATAGGCGTTGCCGGAGACCAGGAGGTGGCCGTAGACGCCGTCGAGGAAGCGCATTCCGCCCTCGCGCGGGTTCGGGCGGGCGAGCAGGTCGAGCAGCGGATGCGCCTCGTCGGCGCCGGCCAGCGTCAGCGGCAGCGAGGCCGCGGCTTCGGCGACCAGCCGGACGGCGCGGTGGACGATGGCATTGCGCTGAAAACCCTCGCGGGCGAGGGCCCCGTAGTCGCGGGCAGTCCACACCGCGCGCGCCTCGCCATAGAGCGCCACCGCTGCTGCGGCCTTCGTCGCAGGCACGTAGCCCGCGGCCCGCGCGAGCCGCGCGATGAATCCAGCCATGGCACGTTCCCCGCTCGCGATGTTTCACGTGAAATTAACCGCGCCGACGCTCAGAGCCGGCGGATGCGCGGCTCCGCGTTCGGCACGAGCATCAGATGCGTGAGCGCCCAGACCAGCGCATCGAGCCGATCGGGTGAGCCGCCGCCCGGCAGGCCGCCGGGACCGAAGGCACACATCTCGTCTTCCAGCGCCGGCAGCGGCCCGACGTGGCGGACCCGCCCCTGGGCGTAGAGCAGCGAAACCGGCTCGGCCCGCAGCAACTTGCCCCGCGTCGCCCGCACGGTGACGACCGGGACGCTCGGATCGGCCTCGGTCAGCACCGCGACGACCATCTCGCCGCCCTGATTGACCTCCGCCACCAGCGCGTCGGCCTTCAGCCGGTGATAGAGCGCGAGCGCGCCCTGTGCCCAGGCGGCCGGCGCTGCCCGTTCCAGTGTCGCGTCCGCCAGCACGTAGGCGGTGCCGTCCGCCGCGATCCCCGCTGCAACGATCCCGCAGGCATCGGCGCCGGCCCGAGAGGAAGCCGGTGGATCGACCGCCACGGCGATGCGCTGCAACGGCGGTGGCGCGTGGATGCGTGCCCGCTCGATGCCGTCGCGGGTCCAGAGGGCGTCCGGCCGATCCTCGATCAGTTCGCCGTCGAGTTCCTGCCGCCCGATCCGGGTGCCGGCATAGCGGCCGACGACCTCTTCCAGGAACCGCGGCGCGAGGTTCTGCGCGTTGTCGGCGGTGCGCGAGCGTGTCACCACGGTTCGCGGATCGGCGAGCAATCGCCGGATCAGCGGCACCGGACGCGGCGTCGTGGTGACGAGGCCGCGCGGATGCGCCCCGAGCCGCAACCCGAACTGGATCATGTCGTAGGCGGCCTCCGCCTCGCGCCACTTGGCGACCTCGTCGGACCACGCGGCGCCGAACTGGGGACCGCGCAGGGAATCCGGCTCCTCGGCGGAGAAGGCGAGCGCCACCGCACCGTTGCCGAACATCACCCGCCGCCGTGACGGCTGCCAGACCGGCGGCGGGCCGCCGAGCCGCGGCAGAGCGAGAAGGCCGGACGGCCCCTCGATCATGACGTCGCGGACATCGGCGAAGGTTTCGCCGACCAGCGCGATGCGACCGACAGCTTCCGCCGTGAAAACCGGATCGCCGTGAGCGAGGCCGCGCACCCATTCGGCGCCGGTCCGGGTCTTGCCCGAGCCGCGCCCGCCGATCACCGCCCAGGTCGTCCAGTCGCCCGGCGGGGGAAGCTGGTCGTGCCGCGCGCGATGGAGCCAATCGGCCTCAAGCAGGCGCAGATGCGCCGTCGAGAGGCGGGTCAAGAACGCCGTCGTCCGGCTCCGCCGCCGCGAATGCAGCATAGCGGCGCGCGATATCCGCGCGCAGGGCCACGAGGTCGGCCACGGACAGGGAAGGTTGGCCGGTTGTGCCATCCGTCTCCCCCTTCCCCGCGGCCCGGTTGGGCCCCTTCATGTCGTCGAGCAGGTTCTTCAGGCCGCCGAGATCGCGCAGGACCTTGCCTGAATCGAACCCGGCCGGCGGCGGCTCGGCGTCGAGCGCCGCATCGAACCGCGCGATCTGCCGCTCGATGTGAATGCGTAGCTGCGCCCGCAGCCTCCTGGCATCGGGCGCCCGCTTCCGGATCGTCTTGGAATTTGGTTTGGAAGAGACGCTCGGCGTCGGCTCACCGCGTGGCTCGGAGGGGTCCGGCATCGCGGCGTCTCCATTCACACTTCTTGAGCGTGCCCTCTACCTACCCGAGGAGCGTCGCGCTGTCAATCTCTTAATTCCTATTTTTGCAGCGTCGAAGGAATTAAGTCAGGAAATGGACGCGATCGCACGGCTTCGACATCGACTCCGGTCGCGACCGGCTATGATTTTTTGCACAAAAGAGGAACGCGAACCGAGCTTCGCTGGTCTTTAAAGTAAGGCGTGCGTATCGGCGCGCCATCGGATGGGAGCCAGCACGATGCTCAAAGGTGGACTTCTGTGGCTGATCGGCATCCCCCTGCCGATCATTCTTCTGCTTTGGTTCTTCGGGGTGTTCTAAAACCTTCCGGGCGCCGGAACCGAGCCTTGAAACCTCGAACGGCGCTCGTCTCGTCTTCGGCCATCCGCTGCGCTCGCCTCAGGCCGTGACGCTCCGCGGCGTGTAGACGAAGGGCAAGCGCCCGTCCCGCTCGATCAGCCGGGTCGTCGGCGCTCCGATGATCACCATCGTCGCCATATCGGCCGGCGCAGTGCGGGCCTCTTCCAGGGTCAGCACCCGCAGCGCTTCGTCGGGCCGGGTCACGGCGCGGGCGAAGATCACCGGCGTCGAGGGGGCAAGGATTTCGGCGGCGAGCGCCAGCGCCCGGCCGAGCTGCCAGGGCCGTGCGGAGGAAATCGGGTTGTAGAGGGCGACGCTGAGGCCTGCCCGCAGCACCGCTTCCAGCCGGGCGGTCACCACGTCCCACGGCTTGAGATTGTCGGAGAGCGAGATCGCGCAGAAATCGCCGCCGAGCGGCGCGCCGAGCCGGGCGGCGGCGGCGAGCATCGCGGTGATGCCGGGCTCAACCTCGATCGTCAGGTTGCGCCAGTCCGCGGGTCCTTGCTCCACCGCCTCGAACACGGCCGCCGCCATGGCGAACACGCCGGGATCGCCGCCGGACACCACCGCGACGCGGCGGCCGGACATCGCGAGTTCGAGCGCGTGGCGGGCGCGGTCGACCTCGACGCGGTTGTCGCTGGCGTGGCGGACCAGTCCTTCGCGCTCCGGCACGCGGGCGACATAGGGAATGTAGCCGATCAGATCCTGCGCCCGGTCGAGGGCGATGCGGGCCGATTCGGTGAGCAGGCGCGGATCGCCCGGCCCGAGGCCGATGATCGTGACGCTTCCCTTTGCCTCCGTCTCTTCCTCACTCACGGGCGGCGGCCCTCGCCGGGCACCAGCACCATGGAGAAGTAGGGCGCGACGTCGTCCTCCTTCTCGGCGAGCGGCACCACCCGCTCGCCGGCCATGGTGCCGCGCTCGACATAGACGGCGCGGGCCAGAAACCCGGTCTCGGCCAGCACGCCGCGCACCTTCGGCAGATGCCGGCCGAGCTTCATGATGACGGCGGCATCGGTGCCCTTCATCCGCTCCACCAGCGCCGCCCGCGGCAGGGTCGCGGGCAGGATGGTGAGTACGTCGTCGCCCCAGGTGATGGGCGTGCCGGCCCGGGTCCAACAGCCGGACATGCCGGTCACGCCGGGGATCACCTCCACGGGGAAGCGGTCCTTCAGGCGCCGCCACAGATGCATGAACGAGCCATAGAAGAAGGGGTCGCCCTCCGACAGGATCGCCACGTCGCGCCCTGCCCCGAGATGGTCGGCGAGCCGGCCCGCCGCCTCGTCGTAGAAGCCGGCGAGCGCGGCCACGTATTCCGGGTGATCGGGGTGAAGCTCGGTGGTGTAGGGATAGGCTAGCGGAAACTCGCGGGTCGGGTCGCAGACCACCGCGTCGGCGATCGTGCGGGCGTTGCCGCGCTTGCCCCGCTTGCAGAAGTGGACGAGCACGGGGGCGTGCTCCAGCACCCGCATGGCCTTCACGGTGAGGAAATCCGGATCGCCCGGCCCCATGCCGACGCCGTAGAGCGTTCCGGTCTTCGCGACGGCGGGAGTCTCGCCCCCGCTATCCGTGGTTTCGACCGGGGCGTCGATGCGCACGCTCCCCTCCATCACTCGATCTCGTTCGCGAGCGCGTTGACGGCGGCCGCCGTCATGGCGCTGCCGCCGCGGCGGCCATGGACGACGACGAAGGGCACGCGCCCGTCCCGCGCCAAAGCCTCCTTCGATTCCGCCGCGCCGACGAAGCCGACGGGGATGCCGATCACCGCCGCCGGGGGCGCAACGCCCTCGTCGAGGAGTTCGAGCAGGCGGAACAGGGCGGTCGGCGCGTTGCCGACGGCGACGACGCTGCCGGGCAGCTTTTCCCGCCACAACTCCATCGCCGCAGCCGAGCGGGTCGTGCCCATCTCCGCCGCCAAAGCCGGCACGCGCGGATCGCCGAGCGTGCAGATGACTTCGTTCCTGGCTGGCAGCCGGGCGCGGGTGACACCGTCGGCGACCATGCGCACGTCGCACAGGATCGGCGCGCCGGCCTTCAAGGCCGCCTCGCCGGCGGCGGCGAAGTCTTGGGACATCTCCACGTCCCTGGGCAGATCGGTCATGCCGCAGGCATGGATCATCCGCACCACGACCCGCTCGGCCGCGCCGGACCAGCGAGCGAGATCGGATTCGGCGCGGATCATCGCGAAGGAGCGCGCGTAGATCGCGCCGCCGTCGCGGATGTAGTCGTGGCGGGCACTCATCTGACGTCGTCCTGAAACACGGAATCCAGCGCCGGACGCCCGGCGGCTGCGGCCTTCCTTATCCGGTCCAGCGCCGCCTCGAAAGCGAGACGCGTTGCCGGCTCGGCAGAGGGAGGCCCGGCGAGCACCACATCGTAGGCGCCGTCGCGGCCCACCAGGGTGAGGTCGGCGGGGCCGGGATGGGCGCAGCCCTTGGCGCAGCCCGAGACATGTGCGGAGAATCCGACACCGGCGAGCGGGGCCAGCGCCTGCGCCAGCCGGGCGGCGTGGTCGGGCACCGGCGTCGTGCCGGAGCGGCAGGCCGGCGCGCCGGGGCAGGCGGCGACCCGGCGGCGCGGATCGTCCGGTGTCACGATGAAGCCGGCGGCCGCCAGTTCCGCCTGAAGGGCGGCGGTGCGGCTCGCGGGAGCGACGAGGGCGAACCCGCGCTCGGCGCTCAGCCGCACGCCGTCCGGGCCGGCCAGAGCCGCGACCCGCTCCAGCCGGTCGGCGGTGCAGCGGCCGAACGGCGCCTGGATGAGGAGGGCCGCTCTCTCCCCGGACAGGGTGACGAGCCCCGGTGCGGCCGGGGCGGGGGACGGTGCGAGCGGCGTCGGCTCGAACGGGAAGAAGCCGGCCACGGCGGCGACCACGGCCCGCTGGCGCGGCTCGAGATCGCGTATCCGGCGTCCGCCGATCTCGGCGAAGGCTGCCAGCGCGAGGCCCAGGGCGCCGACGGCCTGGCGCTCCGGCAGCACGCCGCATCGCAAGGGTCCGCTTTCGCCCGCGAGTCCGAAGGCGATCCGACCGGGTTCCTCGGCGAACAGAAAGAAGTCGGCCTCGACCGTACCGAGGCCGTGGGCGCCGCCGCCATCGATCGCCACCAGCGTCTTGGGCGGCAGGCCCGGCACGGCGCGGCCTGCCGCCTCCACGGCGCGGGCGAGCGCCGGCACGTCGATCCTCTCCGCCGGATCGAGGCCGGCGAGCGGATCGGTCAGCGTCAGGCGCTGCGGGCCGCCATCGTCGCGGCTGTCGCTCAGCCCCGCTTCCGCGAGGGCGCAGGCGAGATGGGGTGCGCTGGCGTCGCTGACGCCGCGGATCTGGAGATTGCCGCGGGCGGTCACGTCGATATGGCCGTTGCCATGCTTCCGCGCGCCCTCGGCCACCGCCCGCATCTGTGTCGGCGTCAGGTGTCCCAGCGGTGGGTGAATGCGGGCCAGCAGCCCGTCGCCGGTCGGCATCGGTCGGGCGAGGGAGGGGCACCAGCCGCGGCGGGCGCCTTCGGGGAGGGAGCGGCGGGGGCTCATTCGGCAGCCATCATCGCATCCGTGGGCGCCGCGTTGCGCCGGCTCTGCCACAGGCCGCGGACCCGCATCTCCTCGAAGCGCTCGAGGATGGCGCGGGTCGCCTCCGGGTTGGCCGCCTTCAAGGCCTCGAAGGTCTCCGGATCGGCGATCCAGGCGCCGTAGAGCCGGTCGAGATCCTCGCTCGACACCGCATCGGTCGCGGCGGCGAGCACGAACACCGCGTCGAGCCCCTGCGCCAGTTCCTGCGCGCCGCGGTAACCGTGGCGGAGCTGCGCCGCGATCCAGCGCGGATGGCCGAGCCGGCCGCGGATCAGCCGGGCGACGTCCTCGCGGGCGGTGCGGGTGCGCGGCGCCTCCGGGTTCGAGACGTCGAGGCTGTAGAGGGCGGGCGCCCTCCCCTCGGACGCGGCGGCGGCGAAGAACCCGCCCATGGCGTCGGCCGCCGCGTCGCCGTCCAGCAGGTCGCGCTCGGCGACGTCGAAGGCGTGGACATAGGCGTCCGCCGCCGCGACGCGGGCGGCGAAATCCGCGTCCGCGCCGTCCGCATCGCCGTAAGCATGGGTGGTGGCGGCAAGATAGGCCCGACCCAGATCGGCGCGCGCCTCCCAGGCGCCGTCGAGCGCCGTCTCGGCCGTCCCCGCGCCGTAGCGGCCGGGAGCGGCGCCGTAGATGCGCGCGGCGGATTCGCCCCGGCGCCGGGCGGCGGCGAGGGGGTTCTCCTCGTCCTCCTCCTCGCGGGCGGCGACGGCGCGGGCGGCGCGGTCGAGCAGCGCCAGGGTCTCGGGGAAGGTGTCGCGGAAGGCGCCGGAGACGCGGCAGGTCACGTCGATGCGCGGCCGGTCGAGGAGGGCCAGCGGCAGCACCTCGAAGCCGGTGACGCGGGTCGAGGCATGGTCCCAGACCGGGCGCACGCCCATCAGCGCCAGGGCATGGGCCACGTCCTCGCCGCCGGTGCGCAAAGTCGGCGAGGCCCACAGATCCATGACGATGCGCGCCGGATACTCGCCCTCGTCCTGCAGGTAGCGGCGCACCACGGCGTCGGCCGCCTTGGCGCCGAGCATCGTCGCGGCACGGGTGGGCAGGCTGCGCGGGTCGAGCGTCGTCAGGTTGCGGCCGGTCGGCATCACGTCCTGTCGCCCGCGCGAGGGCGAGCCGGCCGGACCCGGCGCGACGAAGCGGCCATCGAGAGCGGCGACGAGGGCCGCGCGCTCGGCCTCCGCACTGGCGCGGACCGGCTCTGTGGCGTCCGCGGGGGCGCGGCCGAACACGTGCAGGCCGTCGCGGAACGGCGTCTCGCCCAGATCGCACAGATGCGCGTCGAGGGCGGTCAGCGCGTCGGCCATCGGCGTGTCGCCGTCGATCCCTGCACCCGCGAGCAGGCCGGCGGAGGCGGCTTCATCCAGGATCGCCTCGGCGATCAACCCGGCCCGGCGCGGGTCGAGCACGCTCGCCGCGGAGTATTCTTCGACGAGTTCGCGGAGCGCCGCGGCCTCGGGGGTGAGGCCGGCGGCCTCGATCGTGGGGGTGAGGTGTCCCAGTGCGATCCCGCCGAGCCGGCGCTTGGCCGGCGCGGCCTCGCCGGGATCGTCGACGATGAAGGGATAGATTACCGGCAGCGCCCCGACCGCCCGCGCCGGCCAGCAATCCGGCGACAGCGCCACCGCCTTGCCCGGCAGCCACTCGGTGGTGCCGTGGGTGCCGAGATGGATCAGCGCGTCGAAGCCTTCGCGCAGGCCGAGATAGAAGGCGAGATAGGCGTGGGTCGGCGGCTCGTCGGGGTCGTGGTAGCCGGCCTTGCGGTCGGCGGCGCGGCCGCGGTCGGGCTGGAGGAAGAGGGCAAGACCTGCGCGGTCGGCTTCACGCGCGTCGTCGTGCGCATCCCCTCTCCCCGCACGCGGGGAGCGGGTCGCGACGACCTCGTCGTCGGCGCGACAAGCGGGAGCGACGGTGAGGGGGCGTTTCAGCTCGAGCCTCTCGATGTGCGCGACATCGGCTCGCACCATCCGGAACCGGAACGCCCCATCCCGGCAGAGCGGGTCAGCCTCCGGTGCGCCCCAGCGCTCGGTCAGTTCCGCCCGCCGCTCGTCCGGCAGTGCCTCGAACCATGCCGCATAATCGGCGAGCGGGACCGCAAAGCCGGGCTCGCCCGCGGTGAGCGCCGCCATCAGTGCGCCCGCCTCCGGCAACGCGCCCGCGGCAAACCCGGCCGCGGCGAGGTCGGCGGCGATGGCACGGGCGCTGTCCGGCGTGTCGAGGCCGACCGCGTAGCCGGCCCGGCCGCCGCGGGCGGGATAGTCGGAGAGCACCATCGCGAGCCGGCGCTTCCCGCGCGGCGTCCGCCGCAGACGGATCCAGGCGGCGGCACGGTCGGCGAGCGCGGCGATGCCGGCGGGGTCGGGCACGGCGCGGCGTTCGGAAAACCCCTCGACCGCTTCGGCCTCCTCCTTGAACGAGATCGGGAAGCCCGAGAGCCGCCCGTCGAATTCCGGCAAGGCCACCTGCATGGCGAGGTCGGCCGCGTTCATGCCCCGGCCCGAGGCGGCCCAGGCGTCGCGGGGCGCGCCGATCGTGTAGGCCTGGATCACGGGGCAGGCGGCGGCATCGAGCACGAAGCCGGCATCGTCGCGGGCGGAGAAGGCGGTGGCCGCGAGCACGATGTCGGGCCGGCGCGCGGCCAACGCCGTGCGCAGGACGGCGACCGCTTCCGGGTCCTTCAGGCTCGACACCGCGAGCGTGACGCAGCCGATGCCGCGTTCGGTGAGGGACGCGGCAAGCCGGGCGGCGGGCGCGGTCTCGCCGGAGAGCACCGCCGAGCGGTAGACCAGCAGCAACGCCAGCGGTCCCGGCCCGGCGGCCTGCATCGCCGCCTCGACGGGGAGCGGCCCGCAGCCGGGACACCACGCGAAGCCCCGAGGCAGCGCCCGCGGCGGCGCCGGCTCGAAGGCGGCGCCCGCCTCCGACGCGAGGCAGCGCAGCAGGTTCTTCAGGTTCTCCGGCCCGCCCGCGCGGAAATAGGCGTCGAGGCGGGCGCAGGTCTCCGGCGGCAGCGTGGAGAAGGCGTCGAGGCGCGGGTCCGGCCGGTCGTCGCCGGGCAGGACCGCGAGCCGCACACCGTGCGCCCGGGCCGCCGCGGCGGCGCGCTCGATGCCGTAGCGCCAGTAATCGAGCCCGCCGAGGCAGCGGATGACGCAGACCTTGGCGCGGGCGATCACCCCGTCGACGTAGAGATCGACCGACATCGGGTGGCGCAGCTGCGCCATCTTGGCGAGCCGCAGCGACGGCAGGCCGGGCTCGGCCGCGTGCGCGCGGGCGACGGCTGCCAAGTCCGTATCGGTAAACGACAGAAAGACGATCTCGCCCGGGCTCTGGCCGAGATCGACCGCCGCCTCGCCCTCGTCGAGGGAGACCGTATCGAGGCGGATCAGGTGCATGGCGCGGGCGCCCTCACGGCTCCAGGCGGACGCGGGCCGGATGGGCCCGCTTGCGCCGGATGCGCCAGACCAGCCGCAGGAGCAAGGCGGCAAAAAGGACGATCGGCAGCCACGGCAGGCTCGCGACAGTGAACCGGAGGGCGGAAGCCGCACTCTCGCCGAGGATCGGCCCGCTGCGGGACCAGACCTCCTGAACCGGGGCGAAGGCCCCCGCCCGCGCCCGGCTGGTGCGGACGTTCAACGTGACGATCTCGGTGTCCACGCGCTCGTCGAGGCCGCGGCGCGTCGCTTCCGCCTCCTCGATCTGGCTCTGGACCTGCGCCAGCTCGCCCGCGATCTTGATCAGATCCTCGGCGCGGTTGTCGGGCTTCTCGGCGAGCGCGGTCAGGCGGCTGCGGTAGTCGTTGAGCTGGGTCAGCCGCCGGCCGGTATCGCTGATGGCGGCGGTGAGATCCTCGGCGCGGGTGGCCTGCTCGATCAGCGTGACGTCGCCCGCCGCCTCGCCCGGCAGGGGCGCGGTGACGAAGGCGACGTAAGGCGCGACCGCGGCGTGCGGCAGCCGCACCTGAACCTGCGCCTGCGGCTGGCGCGTGCCGCTGCCATCGCGGATCGACGCAGTCAGCAGGGTGCAGCCCGCGGTCTCGTTGAGGCAGCGGTCGCGGGCGGCGGCGAAGTGCGGCGCCACCCGGTCCGGCGCGAGGCCGACGGTAAGGTCGTGGCGATAGGCGAGCTTGGCCGTGCTCGTTTCGCGCGCGGCGGAGACGAAGGGCGCGGGGGCCGGCGCTGCGGCCGTGCGCAGGTCACCGGCCGCCTCGCGCCGGTTGTCGGAGCAGCCGGCGAGAAGGACGACGGCCGGCAGAAGCGCGTGCCATCGCCCGCGCGCTCGCCGACCTCCGGCCCGGCCCCGGCTCATCCGCGCAGAGCGGCCGCGACCGCGTCCTGATCGAACCCCTTGAGGCCGATGACGACGAGGCGCCCGTCGCGCGGCTCCGTGCCCTTCCAGGGACGGTCGTAATGGGCGGCGACGCGCCGGCCGACGCCCTGCACCACGAGGCGCATCGGCTTGGCCCGAACCTCGGCAAACCCCTTGATCCGCAGCACGCCCTCGACCTCGGCCGCCCGCTCGACGCGGGCGGACAGATCGTCCGGGCTGCCGGCGATGCCCACGGGGATCGCGACGGATTCGAAGTCGTCGTGGTCGTGGTCCTCGCCCTCGCCGTGATGCGAGGGGCGGGCGTCGAGGTCGTCCTCGGCCGCCGCGGCGATCCCGAGCAGCACCCGCGGGTCGAGGCGGCCGTGCTCGGTCGCGACGATCTCGACGGCGCGCGGCAGATGCGCCTCGATCTCGGCCCGGACCTTCTGACGCCCCGCCTCGTCGAGCAGGTCGGATTTGTTGAGCACCACGAGGTCGGCGCAGAGGATCTGGTCCTCGAACACCTCCTCCAGCGGGTTGTCGTGATCGACGGAACTGTCCGCCGCGCGCTGGTCGGCGAGCGCGTCCGGATCCTCGGCGAAGAGGCCCGAGGCGACCGCCGGGCCGTCGACGACCGCGATCACGCCGTCCACGGTCACCCGCGAGCGGATCGCCGGCCACTGGAACGCCTGGACCAGGGGCTTGGGCAGGGCGAGGCCGGAGGTCTCGATCAGGATGTGCTCCGGCGGCTCGGGCCGGTCCAGCAGCTTGGTCAGCGCCGGGACGAAGTCGTCGGCCACCGTGCAGCAGATGCAGCCGTTGGGCAGTTCCACCACCGAATCCTCGTCGCAGCCCTCGATGCCGCAGGCGGCGAGGAAGGAGCCGTCGAAGCCGAGATCGCCGAACTCGTTGACGATGATGGCGAGCCGGCGCCCGCCGGCATTCTCGACGGTGTGGCGCACGAGCGTCGTCTTGCCGGCCCCGAGGAAGCCGGTGACGATGGTGCAGGGGATTTTTTGCACGAGGCTCATGGTTCTAGGGCTTCCGGTGCGGCGGGATGCGGGCGACGACACCCTTGCGAAACGCCTCCGGGCGCTCGCGCCAGGGCACGACGCCGTCGGGGGTCTCGATGTAGCGGCGCAGGCCCGCGAGGAGAGTGCGGGCCGACGCTTCGGCATCGTCGAGGGCGTCGAAATCGCCGTAGACGTAGGTCCAGCGGCCGGGTGAGACGACCGCGACGGTGCAGGGCCGCTTGCAGACCGAGAGGCATTCGGCGCCCTCGATCGTCAGGCCCGGCACCGGTTCGCGCTCGGCCTCCGCCAGGAGCGCGGCGAGGAGCTTGGCCCCGGCGCGCGGCTCGGACGTGTCGCCCGCCGCGCGGCAGGTGGTGCAGACCGACAGGACGGCCGTATCGGGATCAGGCATTCGCGCGAACGCCCGCCTCGCGGCCAAACAGCCCCCAGGCCCAGCCATAGGCCAGCCCGATCACCGCCCAGAACACGAAGCCGATGGCGAGCGAACGCGCGGCGAACTGCGCGGCCGTGGCCGGCGGCACCTGCGACGAGACCGTGTCGATCGATTGCGGCGCGCCCGCCAGATGCGGGGCGACGATGAGGACGAGTCCGCCGAGGATCGTCAGCGGCACCCGCCGCACGGCGATCAGGTAGAGGCCGAGGCCGGTGGCCACCACCGTCATCAGCCACCACGCCTGGCGCAGCACGAGCGGCGCGGCGCCCATGCCGGGCAGTTCCGGCGGCAGGCCGATGGCGGGGGCGAGCGCCACCGCGAGGAAGCCGGCGATGCCGACAACGAGTCCGCCCTGCGGGGTCGGCTCGCGGCGCAGGGCCAGCATCACCGCCGCGAGCAGCAGCGCGTAGCCGACACCGCCGACCAGCGTGGCAAGTCCGGTGAAGGCCATGCGCTGCAGGCCCGGCGCGGGCTGCCACTCGTCCGCCTTGCCGTGGTCGTGTCCGCCCTCGCCATGTGCATGCGCGTGGGCCGGGACGATCAGCGCGGCGAACTGGACGGCGGGGGCCGCATCAAAGGATGGGGCGTGGGCCGCATGCGCGCCCTCGCCCTCATAGGTCTCCGCCTGAAGGATCAGCGGGGAGGTCAGCGCGAGCTGAAGGCCCGTCGCGACGACGGACGCGAGGAAGCCGGCGACGAGCGCCGCCGACAGCAACCGGGTGATCATGGAACCGCTTTGAGCCGCTGGATGCGCGGATCAGTGGCAGGGGAAGTTCTGCGCGTGGCGGAAGTCGTGCGCCGCGTTGTGCAGCACGGTGGCCGGGGCGAAGCCCGCCACGAAGACGAGACCGAGGCCGAGGAAGGCGGCGACGATGAGCGCGCGGGCGCCCTCGGCCGAGCGGGTGGTGGCCTGGGTCTGAAGGGTCGCAGTCGTCATCGGGTCACGGGCTCCGGCCGCCCCACCGGCGGCGTTCGAGGACAGAACGTTTCGGACGGCAGGTCTCCTGGCTCGCGGCTGGTATCGTGCCTGCCGCCTTCCCGGAACACCCGGTGGCTCGTGGCAGGAACTCGCCGCTCACAGTTGCGGGGGCAGCCGCGGAATCGGGACTTTCGAAAAAGCCTCTCACCGCATTCCCTTTTCACCCCGTTGCCGGGGCACCGTCATCGGGCGCTTGTAACGCGGAGTCGGTGCCTATGCAAAGCGCCATTGCGTGAGGGCCTGGGCCCGGTGCAAACGGACGGGCATGACGGAGGCTGCACCCGACCGGATGACGCTGGTGCTCGGCGGCGCGCGCTCGGGCAAGAGCGCCTATGCCGAGCGGCTGATCGAGGCCTGCCCCGCCCCCTGGCTCTACATCGCCACGGCGCAGGCCTGGGACGACGAGATGCGCGTCCGCATCGGCGAGCATCGCGCGCGCCGCTCGGACTCGTGGCGCACCCTCGACGTGCCGACGGCGTTGCCGGAGGCGGTGGCCGCCGCGACCGGGCCGGTGCTGGTCGATTGCCTCACGCTCTGGCTCACCAACCTGCTGCTGGCCGAGGCCGATCTCGACGCGGCCACCGAGGCCCTGGCGCGGGCCTGCGCCGCCGCGCCGGGTCCGCTGGTGCTGGTGGCCAACGAGGTCGGCCTCGGCATCGTGCCGGACAACGCGCTGGCCCGCCGTTTCCGCGATGCGGCCGGGCGGCTGCACCAGCGGCTCGCGCGCGACGCCGACCGGGTCGTGCTCACCGTCGCGGGGCTGCCGCTGACGGTCAAACCCTCACGAGAGAATCCCGCATGAACGACGACGCCCGCCACCGTGAAAAGATGGCCAAGCGCAAGGCGGTACAGGACGCCGAGGTCGCGTCCAAAAACATCGAGAAGGGCCTGCTCGTCGTCCATACCGGCCCCGGCAAGGGCAAGACGACCGCCGCGCTCGGCCTCGTGCTGCGCATGCTCGGGCGCGGACACCGGGTCGGCGTGGTGCAGTTCATCAAGGGCGCCTGGGACACCGGCGAAGCCCGCGCGCTGAAGACCTTCGGCGACCGGATCGCGTGGCATGCGCTCGGCGAGGGCTTCACCTGGGAGACCCAGGACAAGGCCCGCGACATCGCCGCCTGCCGCAACGCCTGGGAGACCGCCCGCGCGCTGATGGCGGACGAGAGCATCCGCCTGCTCGTCCTCGACGAACTGAACATCGCGCTGCGCTACGACTACCTCGACCTCGACGCGGTCGTTGCCGAATTGCAGGCGCGCCGGCCCGACCTCCACGTCGTGGTGACCGGCCGCAACGCCAAGCCGGCGCTCATCGAGGCCGCCGACCTCGTCACCGAGATGGGCAGCGTGAAGCACCATTTTTCGGCGGGGGTGAAGGCGCAGGAGGGGATCGAGTTCTGAGGGTGCGCGTGGCCTTGTCCGGAGATCGAACTCAGTCAGATCGACGTTGAAGGGCTGCCAAGGGTGGGGAGCGGCTGTCGGCAGGTTCCACCAACGACTCGTTGCAGTGGCATGCACCGCCCGTTGCATCTTGTAACGGAGGGCCATCGGCCCTATCATAAAGCCTTACCCGCCGGCAGCGTGCTGTCGGCTCGAAAGCCGCCGAGAGGAAACTCAAGGCGGCTTTCGCTTTTTCAGATATACGGTTTTGATGCGAACGATTGTCTACATCGATGGCTTCAACCTGTATTTCCGGATGCTGCAAAAGCGTCCTGATCTGAAATGGGTCAATCCCAAGCTTCTGTCTGAACAGGCTCTTCGCCCCGAAAATCAGGTCATTCAGGTTCGTTATTATACAGCCCGTGTCTCCGCGCGGGTCGATCCGACCGCGCCGAGCCGACAGCAGGTGTATTTCAACGCTTTGGACACGGTGCCGGAGGTGCTGATCCACCAGGGCACATTCCTGGCCACCAAGAAATTCGCGGGTCTGGTGCATCCCCCGCAATTCCGGCCGCAACTGGCGGCCCAGCTGCCGCAACCGTGGCCGGCCGTGGTGAAGGTCCATAAGACCGAGGAGAAAGGCAGCGACGTCAACCTCGCGAGCCATCTGCTGCTCGACGCTTTCCGGGACAATTTCGACGTCGCCGCGGTACTGTCGGCGGACAGCGACCTGATCGAGCCGATCCGCATCGCCACACAGGAGTTGGGCAAGGTGGTGGGGCTATTGTCGCCCGTAGCGGTTCCCAATCCTGACCTTGCGGCAGCGTCGAGCTTCGTGCGCCGTCTGAGCATCGGGCATCTGACGGCCGCGCAATTCCCAAACCCTCTGACGCTCGCTGACGGGACGCAGATCCACAAACCGGCGAACTGGGTCTGATCCTCGTCCCAGGACTCAAACGGTCTGCAACGGGTCGAAAACGGCTCCCTTGTATGGTCAGGCTGATTGGGTGCGGACTCGAGGAATCCACCCTGGCCGAGCCCGACCGCTTCAAGCGGGACACGGCCCGAGCCGCGCCCCACCACAGCCAAAGAATCAGTACTCGATGATGTCTTCGAGCGCGTAGTGCTTCACCGTCTTGCGGTTGGCGATCAGCTCGTCGATCGTCGGCTCGCCCTTCATGGCGCGGGCGATGGCGAGCTTCGTCGCCTCGTAGTTGGTGCGGTAGAGATCCTTGCGGTCGAGGTTCTCGTCCTTGCCGCAGCGCTCATCGAGCCAGATCGTGATGATCATGCACAGCTCGTCGAGGCCGTCCTTCGGCAGGATGCCCTCGATCACGCAATCGACGATGGCGTCGCCGGTGGCCGCCTGGACCACGCCGCCGAGAAGCTCGGCGTATTCGGCGGTGTGGATCGTGACCTTGGTGGTCATGATCGTGGAGGGGCGCACGAGCTGGTTGAGGTCGCGCACCACGAACATGCGGGTGTGGCCCTGAACCTGCCCGAGCATGCCGGCGAAGGCGTGGCCCACGGGGCCGCGGGTGGAGCCGATCAGCACCTCCGGCATCGCGTCGGTGAACTGTCCTTCGGCGGCGAGCACGGTCGCCTCGCCGGTGCGGAACCAGATCTCGGACATGTCGGTCATCCCTTGCGTGTCGTGTGACGTCGCGCCCGGCGGGCGGTCGGCGCGCAGACATCATCCCCGGCCGCGCGCGTCAATCACCTTCGCCGGACGCGTAGTGCGGGCCACGCCCCTGGTCGGCGGCGGAAAAACCCTCCATCTCAATCGCCGACCCCACTTGCCAACACGGACCGGAAGGATCGATGCGATGAGCGAGCCCGGCGAGGGGAGTCAAACGGGCGTTCAAACGGGCGTTGGAACCGGCGGCGAGCGGGGCTGGAGCCTGTCCGCCCGGGCCGAGGGCGAGGGCGTGCGCCTAGAACTGGGCCTGCCCGATCTCGGCGGACGCCCCGTCACCGCGATCCTCAGCCTCGACCGGACGGAGGCGCGGGCCTTCGCCCGGGCGCTGCTCGCCGCAGCGGGCGATGCGACCGAGCGGACCTTCGTCGGACCTCACGAGACCTGACGGCGCAGCCGGTCAGCGCTGGATGCGCCGTCCCGGCAGGCGGGGCACCACCGTGCCGCGCTTCTCCACCGGCGCGTCGCAGGCATAGGCGAACTCGGTCTGGAGGTCGCTGAACACGGTCTCGCCGGTGATCTTGCAATCCTCACGCACGGTCTCATCGAGATAGGTGCGCGCCGCGGTGCGGAAGCGCGCGGCCCGGGTCTCGGCCGGCGGACGGCCGGCGCCGAGCTGGCCGACATCGCAGCCCGTCACCTCGCGCAGGGCGTTCGAGACCACCAGCACCCGGCGGCGCTGGCGGTTGTCGTAGATCTCGTAGGGCTCGTTGCAGCCGATCGTCACGACCTGCGGCACTTGGCTGACATAGGTCTGCGAGATGTAGCCGAAGCCGGTACAGCCCGAGAGGGCGAGGCTGCCGCCCAATACGAGCGGGAGCGCGAACCGCCGAACCGTCGTCGCCATCGGGCGCCTCATCCGCGTGCCATCTCCCGCGCCATCCTCCGCGAACGGCAGGAACGGGCGCATTGAAACAGTCCAGCTTGCCCGGTCAAGCCGGCGCGTCCGAACTTGTCGCCGCCGGCCCCGCGCGCAGGGCTGCGGCGGCGGCCGGAACGGAGCCTGGGGGCTGCCGCGTTGCCCCGGCGGCACACAGTACGGCACAGTACGGCACAGTGCATCACGGGGAGCGCGGGCGGGCATGGTGGAGATCCGGCACGAGACGGTGACGGCGAACGGCGTGCAGCTGCACGTCGCCCGGGCGGGCGCCGGCCGTCCCCTGGTCCTGCTGCACGGCTGGCCGGAATTCTGGCTGACCTGGGAGCCGGTGATGGCGCGGCTTGCCGACCGTTTCAGCCTGATCGCGCCGGATCTGCGCGGCTTCGGCGCCAGCGAGAAGCCCGATCCCGGCCCCTCGGACAGGGCCGGCCCGGAGGTCCACGCCGCCGATCTGGTCGGCCTGCTCGATGCCCTGGGCCTGGAGCGCGTCGGCGTCGTCGCGCACGATGTCGGCGCCTCCGTCGGGCAGGCCCTCGGCCGAGCGAACCCGGACCGGCTCACCGGCCTGTTCTTCTTCGACTGCCCCTATCCCGGCATCGGCCCGCGGCTGGCCCGACCGGAGATGCTGGCCGAGATCTGGTACCAATCCTTCCACCTCAAGCCGTTCGCGGCCGGGGTGGTCGGCGCCAGCCGCGAGAGCTGCCGCGCCTATATCGGCCATTTCCTGAGCCACTGGGCCGGCGGGAATCCCTCCGCCTTCGACGACGTGCTCGACGCCTTCACCGACAACTTCCTCGTGCCCGGCAACCTGCAAGGCGGCTTCAACTGGTATCTGAGCCAGCAGGCGGAACGGCTCGCGATGGTGCGGGGCGAGGCGCCCGCGCTGCCGCCGATCCGCGTGCCGACCTGCATCCGCTGGGGCACGCGGGACCCGCTCTTCCCCTACGAATGGACCGACCGCCTCGGCGAGACCTTCTCGGATCTCGACCTCGCCCCGTTCGAGGAGACCGGGCACTTTCCGCACCGGGAGCGGCCGGATCAGGCGGCTCGACATATTACGAGGTTTTTCACATAGCGTCAAAAATGGTAAACAAATCTAAGGCCTTACCTCTTGCGCATCAAAAACAATATATCTTTTTACAACCCCGTCCTGGTCAGCTTCTATTGTATAACTTATCGAAACCTCACTACCGGATATGCCGAATTTTTTTGAACTGTATCTTTGCAAACTTCCCGCAAGAGCAGACAAAGTGTTGGGAGATGCTTCGCGCGGAACACGTATTGGAACAGTCCGCTCAAGTTCAATATCAAATATGCGCCCATTTCTAGTATTAACATTCAGCATGCCACAGCTCACAATTTTCTGCCTAAGAGTAGGATCCTCTACTTTGGTTGTTAAATACCTCTTAGACCTGTCGTTAAATGTTATGATGTTGTTACTGCCACTAATAATATTGATACTGCCGGCGCCGTGATTTATAACAGAATGCGCCCGAATAAGAGAGGGCTGCACGGCCTCACCGAGCGCTTCCAGCTCACCTGCCCTGTTTGCCAGAAGATTTTTAAGTTGATCAGTCTTTGGCTTGTGATCGCTCCCAATGATTCTCTTGAATATCAATTCGATAGCATCTTTTAGAAACGCACCGAACACACCGACAGCAACAGTACCATAAAGAGTTGTCGTTGCGACAGTGTCTTTATCAGTAAATAAAGAATAAATTGCTTCAAAGCTACCCTCCCGAGGGGGATGGATATATATTCTTGCCATATTATTGAACGGATACTTTTTTCTCACCGTTCCCGTAACGAGGTAATGACTTGTCAAAGTCAATGCGCGAGATAATCCATCAATAGATTGAGATCCCTCAAAAGCAGGAAGTATGTGGCGTTCAGCTACACCGCCTTCAAATTTCGCTATGATTTTCACGTTTTGGCTCTAACCCCAGAGACCAATCTATTTACAGTAGCAAATATCGATTCTGCGAGCCTCGAAGAACGAGAAAGTTGATTTTCGTGTGGAAACCGAGGCGCAAGCTTCACAGGATCGAAAACATAGCCAAATGTTAATTTTGCGATGGAATGACAGAAGCCGTGGCCATGCTTAATTATAAAATATGTTATGATTATCCCCGCGAAATGATCTCCCGGATGCGCAGGCCCAGAGTCTCGACCACGAAGGGCTTGGTCAGCACCGCCATGCCGGGCTCCAGATGGCCGTTGCCCACCGCCGCGTTCTCGGCGTAGCCGGTGATGAACAGCACCTTGAGGTCGGGCCGCGACACCCGGGCCGCATCGGCCATCTGGCGGCCGTTCATGCCGCCGGGGAGCCCGACATCGGAAATCAGCAGGTCGATGCGCACATCCGATTGCAGCACCTTCAGGCCCGACGCGCTGTCGGCGGCCTCGATCGCGGTGTAGCCGAGGTCTTCCAGCACCTCGGTCACCAGCATCCGCACGGTCGGCTCGTCATCGACCACGAGCACCGTCTCGCCCCGTTCGGCGCGGGGCGCGTCCACCAGCGTCCCGAGCGAATCGGGCTCATGCGCCTCGCCGTGATAGCGGGGCAGGTAGATGCAGACCGTCGTGCCCTGACCGAGTTCGGAATAGATCCGCACCTGCCCGCCCGTCTGCTTGGCAAAGCCGTAGATCATCGACAGGCCGAGCCCCGTCCCCTGGCCGGTGGGCTTCGTGGTGAAGAACGGGTCGAACGCCTTGGCCCGCACGTCCGGGCTCATGCCGGTGCCGGTGTCGGTCACGCATAGAGACAGGTACTGGCCGGGCGGAACCTCGTGCTGGCGCGCGGCGTGCGCGTCGAGCCACGTGTTGGCGGTCTCGATGGTGATGCGCCCGCCCTCTGGCATCGCATCGCGGGCGTTGATGCAGAGGTTCAGCAGCGCGTTCTCGAGCTGGGGCGGATCGACCAGGGAGGGCCAGAGACCGGCCGCGCCCACCACCTCGATGGTGACCGTGGGGCCGACCGTGCGCCGGATCAGATCCTCCATCCCCATCACCAGCCGGTTCACGTCGGTGGGTCGCGGGTCGAGGGTCTGGCGTCGTGAGAAGGCGAGCAGGCGGTGGGTCAGCGACGCGGCGCGCTTGGCCGCCCCTTGCGCGGCGCCCATGTAGCGGTCGACGTCCTTGAGCCGGCCTTGGGCAATCCGGGTCTGCATCAGCTCCAGGCTGCCCGAGATGCCGGCGAGCAGGTTGTTGAAGTCGTGGGCGAGCCCGCCGGTGAGCTGGCCCACCGCCTCCATCTTCTGGCTCTGACGCAGGGCCTCCTCGGCCTCGGCCAGCGCCCGCGCCTGCTCCCGGATCGCGGTGACGTCGCGCACCGAGGCGTAGATGAGGCCGTCGCGCGGCACGGTGTTCCACGAGAACCAGCGGTAGCCGCCGTCGCGGGTGCGGTAGCGGTTCTCGAAGCCGAGCCGCATCTCGCCGCGGGCGAGGTCGGCGGCGGCGGCGAGCGTCCGCTCCCGATCCTCGGGATGGACGAAATCGAGGAAGGGGGCGGCCTTCAGCTCGGCCTCGCTCCAGCCCAGCGTGGCGCTCCAGGCCGGGTTGAGGCTGACGAAGCGGCCATCGAGATCGGCCACGGCCAGGAGGTCGCTGGAGGCCTGCCAGATCTGGTCGCGCTCGGCGGTGCGCGCGGCGACCTGCTCCTCCAGGGTCTCGTTGAGCCGGCGCAGGAGCACGATGGCCCGGTCGCGCTCTTCCGCGACGGCGCGGCGCTCCTCCACGTCGATCAGGACGCCGGGGAAGCTCAGCGGCGTGCCGTCGGGCGCGTGATCGACCCGGCCGTTGGCCTCGATCCAGTAATAGCGCCCGTCCGCCTGCCGCACCCGGTACTGGTGGGCGTAGGCGCCGCCGCGGGCGATGGCGGCGTTGATCGCCTGCGCCAGCCCGGCCTTGTCGTCGGGATGGACCGTCTCGACCACCTGAGCGAGGCTCAGGCCCTCGCGGCCGAGCGCCGGATCGAGGCCGAAGGTGCGGGCAAAGGCCTCGTCCACGGTGAAGCGGTCGGTGGGCAGGTCCCAGAACCACGTGCCGACGATCGCGCCCGCCGAGAGCGCGAGCTGGACCCGCTCGGCATTGACCCGGGCCAGCGCCTCGCTCTCCCGCAGCCGCCGCTCGACCTCGATCCGCTCGGTCACATCGAGTTCGGCCACGACGCCGCCGACGATGGTGCCCGCGCGGTCGCGGATCGGCGCGGCGTTGTTGAGGAACAGCCGCCGCCCGCCGCCGTCGAAGCGCTCGATCTCCACGAGTTCGCCGCGCACGGTCTCGCCGTGCAGCAGGGCGCGGGCCATGCCCCATTCCTCGGCGCGCAGGCGCTCGCCGGTTTCCGGCCAGTAGCCGACCCAGTCGCCGTAACCCTCCCAGCTCGCGGTTTCCGGCGGGATGCCCCAGATCTCGCGGTTGGCGGCGTTGTCGCGCACGATCCGCCCGTCCGCGTCGGCGATGATCACGCCGACCGGAAGCCGCTCCAGCGTCGCCGAGAGCAGGGATTCGCTGCGGCGCAGGGCCGCCTCGCTCTCCCGCTGCAGGGTCTCGGTGCGGACGCGCTTGGTCGTCTCGTTGGTGAAGATGAACAGGCCGGCGATGCGGCCCTCGCCGTCGAGCACCCGCGAGTAGGAGAAGCTCCACCAGGTCTCGGCCTCGCCCCGGTCGGTGGCGAGCTTCCACGGCAGATCCTCGAAGCGGCGGCTCTTCCCGGCGAAGGCGTCGTCGATGATCGGCTTGGCCTGGTCCCAGCCGTCGGCCCAGACCCGGTCGAAGCGCTCGCCCATGGCCCAGGACAGGCGCGGCCCGAGCAGCGGGAAGTAGGTGTCGTTGAAGAAGAAGTGCAGGTCCGGTCCCCAGGCCAGGATCATGCTCTCGGGCGAGTTCAGGATGAGGCTCAGCGCCGTGCGCAGCGACTCGGGCCAGGTCTGCGGGAGCCCGAGCGGGTGATCCGACCAATCGCGCTCGGCGATCATGCGGGCGGCCTCGCCGCCGCCGGCCAGAAACGGGAGGGATTCGGTCATCGCGCCGGGCATCGCACAGGTCGTGCCCGGCCACCAGAGCTTAGGGGTGTTCCGGTTCGGATGCGCGCCGATCCGGCCGGGCGAGGCCGACCCGATGCCGTTCGGCCGGTCGTGATTCTAGGCGTGAGGCCGCTCCTCGCCCGGCGCGGGCGTTTCGTTCCGCGGTGGGTAGCCGAACAGGGCCTTGTAGGCACGGCTGAAGGCGGATTCGGACTCGTAGCCGACCCGCAACGCGATCTCGCCGACCCGCGCCTCGCCCGTGGCGAGCATGGCCCGCGCGAGGTTGAGCCGCCACTCGTTCTGGTAGCGCAGGGGCGAGCGGCCGACGAGCGCGGCGAAGCGTTCACAGAAGCTCGACCGCGACATGCCGGCCGCGTCGGACAGGGCGTCGAGGCTCCATCGCTGCAGCGGCCGCTCGTGCACGACCTTCAGCGCCCTGGCGATGCGGGCGTCGGACAGCCCTCCCAGCCATCCGGTGGTGTGCCCGCGTTGCACCCATGTCCGGAGGGTGCGGATGACGATCACGTCGATGATCCGCGAGATCATCAGGGCCGCGCCGGGCTCGTCGTCGGTCACCTCGACCATGAGGAAGGGCACGATGCCGTCGAGCCAGCCCGCCCCCTCCGCGTGCCGGATATGGATGCGCTCGGGCAGGGCCGCGACCATGCCGCGCAGGCTGTGCGGATCGAACCAGAACCGGCACACGATCACCGACGCCTGCGCCCGGGGCGCGACCAGCCGCGCCCCGCCGAGCCCATGGGGAAGCAGCAGGAGATCGCCCCTCTCGATCACGACCGGCGGCTCGCCCGCGTCCTCGATGTGAAGCGCGCCTTCGGCGAGCACCAGGACATGCGCCGCCCCGGCCTCCAGATCCAAGCTTTCCGACGCCGCGATGTCGTGCGGGCGAACGTGGTCCCCGGTCAGCCGGATCTGCGCCAGCACATGCGAGAGGAGATCGCCGGAGACGCCGCTGCGCGGTCCGACATCCGGAAGATCGGTCAAGTTTTCCAGAGATCCGGTCATGGGTGTCGTCGGCCCCCGGCTGTACACATGTCCCCTGACACAGCGCGCAACGCCCTGAAGAGACGCCTCTTTCTCGCAAGCCGCCATTCCTGTCGGCCGGTTTGCCCTGTCGTCGCCCGCTGCCCCGAGCCTGTCACGGTACGCATATGAAGGATACGCCGATGCCGATCGTCCAGCTTTCCCAGCGTGATACCGCGCGCTGGCTGAGTTCCTATTACTTTCTCCGTGCCGGCGTCTCCGTCGGCTGGGTGGCGGCGGCCCTCACCGTCGGACGGGCCGCGCCGCCCGCCGCGGCAGCGCTTCTGGTCGCCTATCCCGCCTGGGACGCCGCCGCCAATCTCATCGACGCGCGGCGCAGCGGCGGGCTGGCCGCCAATCCCAGCCAGTCCCTCAACGCGGCGGTCAGCGGCGCCGTCGCCGTTGCGGTCGCCCTCGCGCTCGGCTGGAGCCTCCACGCGGTGCTGGCGGTCTTCGGCGTCTGGGCGATCCTCTCCGGCCTGCTGCAGCTCGTCACCGGCCTCCGCCGCTGGAAGGCGGGTGCCCAGTGGGCGATGGTGCTGAGCGGGGCCCAGTCGACGCTCGCGGGCGGGTTCTTCGTCACGCTGGCCGCGGGCGCCGCGTCCCCCGGCATCACGGATATTGCGCCCTACGCCGCGTTCGGTGCCTTCTACTTCCTCGTCTCGGCCGTGTGGCTGCGGCTGGCGATGATCCGAAAGGCATCGGCCGAACGCCTCGCCTGACGAGTGTGCGCAACGACGGGGGATGCGGGCCGGTGAGACCGCAAGCGTCGGGGCGCCGCGGACAGGCCGTCGGGCCCCCTTCCCGCCGGCAGGCACCGGCGGGCGGAAACGGCCGGGACGTCCACGGCGCCGGAGGCCCGTCGGGCGCGAGTCGCAACGATATCGATCCCGAGAGGAGCTGCTGGCATGTTGACCCGCCGAACCCTGAACCGATCCCTCGCGGCCATCATCGCGGCGGCTTTGCTGCCCGGACCGAGCCGAGCCGAGGACGCGCCGCGCGCGCGCAATGTCGTGCTCGTGCACGGCCTCTTCGCCGACGGCTCGTGCTGGTCGGAGGTGATCCCCCGGCTGCAGGCGGCGGGCCTCACCGTCACCTCGGTGCAGAATCCGCTGACCACCTTCGACGAGGCGCTCGCCTCCACACAGCGCGTGCTGGCCCGGCAGGACGGGCCGACCGTCCTGGTCGGGCATTCCTTCTCCGGGATGATCGTCACCGAGGCCGGCGCCGATCCGAAGGTGACGGCTGTGGTCTACGTCGCGGCGCGGGCTCCCGATGCCGGTGAGGATTACGCGGCTTTGGCCAAGACCTATCCGACGCCGCCGGCCTCGGCCGGGATCGTCTTCGACGGCGACGAGGGACGCCTCACCGAAGCCGCCTTCCTGAAGGACTTCGCCGGCGACCTGCCCCCGGAGCGGGCGAAGGTGCTGTTCGCCGTCCAGCAGCCGTTCCGCAAAGGACTGCTCACGGCACGGACGACACAGGCCGCGTGGCGCTCGAAGCCGAGCTTCTACGCCGTGTCGACGGAGGATCGGACGATCAACCCCGACCTTCAACGCTTCATGGCCGAGCGGATGAAGGCGCGGACGATCGCGCTGGCCGCGAGCCATCTGGCGCTGATCTCGCAGCCGCAGGCGATCGCGGACCTCATCCTCGAAGCCGCCGGACAGCCCCGACAGCACCCGTGAGCCGCGCTCGCAAAGAAGGCGGGTCAACCAGAGACGGCGGGACGCCGGCCTGATGCCATCAGGCCGAGACGCCCTAAGTGGCGCGCCCGCGCCGCCCCTCGACCAGCCACATCGCCAGCACGGCGGCGGCGAGCGCGGCCAGCGCCCATAGGCCGATGCCGAGCGGATAGACCTCGACGCCGCGGATCGTGGCGCTGTCGCTCGGGCGGAAGCCGATCCAGTCGGCGCCGCCGAGCCGTCCGCCGCGGGTGATCTGGAGGCGCGGCACCTCGATGCCGCCACCGGAGCCCGCCACCCGGCGCACGGTGCCGCCGGAGCCCTCGGCCACGCCTTTGAGGCGCTCGGTGTCGCTGAACACGTCGGCGAGTTCGCGCGGATTGGCCGGGCCGACGCTGACGAAGGCGACGAGGTTGCCCGAGCGGATCGTGTGCAGCCCGAGGCTCTCCGCCTCGAAGGTCGCGGTGAACAGACCGGTCTCCGCCTTCGACAGGTCGAGGCTCCGCTCCTTGCCGGTCGGGCCGGTGATCGTGACGGGACCCGCCTCCTCGGCCATGGTCTGGCGCTCGACGCGGACTTCGCGGCCGCGCCCGGTGGTCTGAGCGCGCAGAGCCTCCTCTTCGAGCGCCGGCTCCTTCATCAGCCAGTGGGCGAGGCGCCGCAGCAGGTCGAGATAGGGGCCGCCCTGCTGGTAGCCGCGGGCCCAGAGCCAGGCCTGATCCGACAGCATCAGGGCGACGCGGCCCTTGTCCTCGCGGGAGAGGGCCAGCAGCGGCAGGCCGTTGGCGCCGGACAGGATCGGCTGCACCCCTGCCCGGGTCTGGGCCGAGATGATGCGCAGCCAGTCGCCCCAGGCCGGCGGGGTCGCCTCCGAACCCGGCAGCGCCCGAGTGACGGGGTGGCGGTGTCCCGTCTCCGTGAGCGTCGCCTTGAACGGCTGCTCGACCACCTTGGTCGAGGGATCGCCCGGCAGGATCGAGGCGAGCCGGGTACGGGCGAGGCTGGCGGGACCGGCGAATTCCGGCCCGGCGGCGATGAGCAGCGCCCCGCCCTCGCGCACGTAGCGGACGATGTTGTCGAAATAGGCCGACGGCAGCACGCTCTGGTTGGCGTAGCGGTCGAAGATGATGAGATCGAAGTCCTTGATCTTCTGGACGAACAGCTCGCGGGTCGGGAAGGCGATCAGCGACAGTTCGGAGATCGGGGTCCCGTCCTGCTTCTCCGGCGGCCGGAGAATCGTGAAGTGGACGAGATCGACGGAGGCGTCCGACTTCAGGAGGTTGCGCCACGTGCGCTCGCCCTGGTGCGGCTCGCCGGAGACGAGCAGCACCCGGAGCTTTTCGCGGATGCCCTCGATCGGGAGCACCGCGCGGTTGTTGACCGTGGTGAGTTCGCCCGGCAGCGCCTCGACCTCGATCTCGACCACGTTCGGGCCGCCATGCTCGATATGCGTGGTGAGCGAGAACGGCACGCCGGTCGCGATACTCTGCCGGTCGATCTCCTCGCCGTCGCGGCGCACGGTGACGACCGCCGTACCGGTGCCGCCGCGCTCCATCACCTCGGCACGCAGGGTCACGTCCTTGCCGACGATGCCGAAGCGGGGGGCTTCCAGCATCTTGATCTGGCGGTCGCGCTCGTCCGGGCGGCCGGTGACGAGGACGTGCAGCGGCGCCTTCAGCCCGAGGGTGGCCAGCGAGGCGGGGATGTCGTGGACCACGCCGTCGGTGAGCATCACCACACCGGCGATCCGCTCGGGCGGTACGTCGGCGAGCGCCTGGGTCAGCGCGGTGAACAGCTTGGTGCCGTCGTCGCCCTCCGAGCCTTGCGCGTCGCCGACCTCGATGAAGCGGGGCTCGATGTTGGCGAGCGCGCCGAAGCGGCGTTCCAGCTCGGCCTTGACCGCGTCGGTCATCGCCGGGCGGTCGCCCAGCGTCTGCGAGCCGGAGCGATCGACGACGATGGCGGCCACGTCCTTCACCGGGTCGCGGTCCTCGCGCACCAGCGAGGGGTTGGCCAGCGCAAGGAGGACGAGGCCGAGCGCCACCGCCCGCAGCAGCGCCGTGCGCCCGCGGGCGAGGACGGCCAGCACGGCGAGGATCGCGGCGAGCACGCCGAAGGCGGCGAGAACCGGCCAGGGGACGAGGGGCGTGAAGCTGAGGCTCAGCATGGGGCGGGGCCTTCAGAAGGAACCACAAAAGTCCCTCTCCCCGCGTGCGGGGAGAGGGGGAACCACGCGGAAAACCCAGCGGCCATCACTGTCCCAACCGCTCCAGCAGGGCCGGCACGTGGACCTGATCGGCCTTGTAGTTTCCGGTCAGCGTGTAGATCACGATGTTGATGCCGCCGCGAAACGCCATTTCGCGCTGCCGCTGGTCGCCGCTCACGGGATAGAGCGGCTCGCCGTTGCGGCCGAGAGCCCAGGCGGCGGCAAGGTCGTTGCCGGTGATGATGATCGGGGTGACGCCGTCACCGGCTCGGGCCGGGCGGCGCTCGCCGCCCTCGCCCGCGGGCGGGATCGTCTCGACCCAGGTCTGGCCGGTGCTGAGGCGGCCGGGGAAGGAATCGACGAGGTAGAACGCCTTGGTGAGCACGTGGTCCGGCGGCACCGGCTCCAGCTCCGGCACTTCCAGCGTCGCCAGCATCTTGCGCAGATAAGCCGTCTCCGGGGTCGGCGGACCGCCTGCGCGGGCGGTCTGGGCGTCGCGGGTGTCGAAGATCACCGTGCCGCCGTTGCGCATGAAGGCGTCGATCTTGCGGATCGCGGCCTCGCTCGGCTGCGGGCGCCCGGCCACGATCGGCCAGTAGATCAGCGGGTAGAAGGCGAGTTCGTCCTTCTCCAGGTTCAGGCCCGCGGGCTCGCCGGGCTCCAAGGCGGTGCGGGCTGCGAGCATCTGGCTCAGGCCCGACAGGCCGGCCCGGCTCGCCGCATCGGTCGCGGCGTCGCCCGTGACGACGAAGGCGAGCCGGGTGGCCAGCGCCGATTCGATGCCGTTCGGCCGGTTGGCCGGCGGCTCCTGCGCCCGGGCCGGGGGGGGCGCGAGGACGAGGGCGAGACCGAGCAGCACCGGCAGGAGCCAAGCGGCGGGAGCCGCCCGGCCGCCGGCGCGGCCGAAGCTCCGGAAAAACCCGCCGAGCCAGAGTCCGGCCAGGGTGTCGAGGGCGAGCAGGGTCAGCGCGAGGCTGAACAGCAGCGCGCGCAGATCCAGCGTCTCGGCCCCGGCAAGCGACCCCGTGCGGGCGCCCTTCAGTCCGGTGAAGTCGAGGGGTTCGAGCCGGTCGCCGGGCACCAGGGCGTTCACGGCGATGCCGCCTTCGGCCGTGCCGTAGAAGCCCGGCGGATGCTCGGGTCCGGCCCGGTCGGCGAAGTCGGCCGGCACGGCGGTGGCGCTGGCAGGCGGGGAACCCAGCGCGCCGAAGCCGTCGAGCGTCAGGCGCGGGGCAAGCAGCGCGGCCTTGGACTGCCGCCCGTCGCCCTCGCCGAGCTTGGCCGAGGGGCCGGCGAGCCCGACGACCCGGCGCAGCATGTCCACGAACAGACCCGACAGGGGCAGGTTCGACCACGTGGTGTCGGCGGTGACGTGGAACAGCACCACGAGTCCCTGCCCGCGCTTTTCCGCCGTGACGATCGGCGTGCCGTCCTGCAACGAGGCCCAGGTCCTGCCCGGCAGGTCGCCATCGGGCTCGGCCAGGATCTGGCGGCGCACGCCGATGTCGGTCGGCGGGTTCAGCCCGGCAAACGGGCTCTCGGGCGCGAAGGCCGCGAGCGTCTTCGGCCGGTCCCAGGAGAGGGTGCCGCCGAGCGAGCGCCCGCCGCGGCGCAGGCGCACCGGCACGAGCGGGTCGTTGCCGGCAGCGAGCCGGGGCCCGGCGAAGCGCAGCAGCAGGCCGCCCTCGTCCACGAACTTTTCCACCCGCGCGAGGGTGCGGTCGTCGAGGGCGCCGACATCGGCGAGCGCCAGCACCGAGACCTGATTGTCGAGCATCTGGCCGATGGATTCGGCGGTGCCCTGTCCGCCGCGGGGCTGCTGCACGTCGGCGAAGGGGGTCAGCGCCTTGGCGAGGTAGTAGGTCGGCGCCAGCAGGGGCTGGGCCTGATCGAGCGTGCCGCCGAAGACGAGGCCGACCCGGCGGCGCTTGCCGCGCTCGTCCATCAGCACCACGGCACCGGCCGAGTGCTCGCCCTCGATCTCGAGCCGGGCGATGGCGTTGCGCAGTTCCACCGGCAGATCGAAGCTCACACTCGTCTCCCGCGCCTCCGGCGCAAACGTGAAGCGGCTCTCGGCGAGGGGCAGACCCTTCTGGTCGAGGGCGCGCACCAGCCCGGCATCGCGGCCGTTGCCTTGCGCCCGCAGCACCTGCGCCGAGAGCTTCTCGCCCGGCTGCATCGGCGAGCCTTCGAGGGCCAGCGCCGGGGAGCGCTCGGCCTTCAGCACGGTCACCGCGCTGCCGTGGCGGCTCGCCAGCTCACCGAGGGATGTCGCGAAATCCGCCGCGCCAACGCCGCGCACGCCGTCGCTGATCCAGACGAGGGAGGCGCCCGGCATCCGTTCCAGGAAGGTGCCGATCGAGGCCAGATGCGCGCCGCGGTCGCCGAGATGCGGGCGCGGCTTGATCGCCCGCAGGCGCTCGAGTGCGGCGGCCGGGGCCTTCGCCTCGAAGGGGGCCGGCGCGTCCGCGCTCGCGACCAGGGCCACCGGGCGCCCGTCGCGGGCGGCGGCCTCGATCTCGTCGGTGGCCGCGCGCAGGCGGTCGCGCCAATCGAAGGCCGAGACGAAGCCGTTGTCGAGGATGAGGAGCAGGGGTTCGCGCCCCGCGGCGGCGCCGATGCCGCCGGGATTCCACACCGGCCCGGCCACCGCGAGGATCAGGCAGGCAGCGGCGAGGATGCGTAAGGCCAGCAGCCAGGGCGGGGTGCGGGCCGGGGTCTCGCGCTTCGGCAGCAGGTCGGCGACGAGCGCCAGCGGCGGGAAGGCGATGCGGCGCGGGCGCGGCGGCGTGACCCGCAGCAGCACCCACAGGGCCGGCAGCGCGACCAGCGCGGCGAGCGCGAGGGGAGCGGCGAAGGTGAGCGGAACTCCGAGCAATGCGGTTCGCCTTTCAGCCGAGCCCGCGCGCGGCGGCGACGAGGGTGAGGACGCGCAGGGCCGCCTCGCTCGCCGGCCGGTCGGTGCGGTGGATCGTCAGCGTCCAGCCCCGCTGTCGGGCGATCTCGGACAGGCCGTCGCGATGGGCCGCGATCCGGCTTCGATAGGCCTCGCCCCAGGCGCCGGCCTCGCCGATATCGAGGCTCAGGCCCCCTTCCGGATCGTGCAGCACCGCCTGACCGGTGAAGGGGAAGGTCTCCTCCACCGGATCGGCCACCAGCACGAGATGGCCGCGGTTGCCGTGGACGGAATTGGCCTGCACCGCTTCCCGCACCCGGTCGAGCGGGGTGAGGAAGTCGCTCACCAGCACCACCTCGTCGAAGCGGCCGGGGCGGGCGGGGGGCGGCCGATCCTGGGTGAGGCCGGCCCGGTCGTTGACGAGCGCCTGGGCCAGGGTCTCGACGATGCCGCGCGAGGCGCTGGCGCGGGTGAGACCGAGCAGGCCGACGCGCTCGCCGCCTTCCACGAAGGTATCGGCCAGCGCCAAGCCGAGCACCAGGGCCCGCTCGACCTTGGAGGTCTGGGCGAGATCCGAGGCGAAGCCCATGGAGGCGGAGCGGTCGATCCAGATCCAGATGTTGTGGGCGGCCTCCCACTCGCGCTCGCGCACGTAGAGCCGGTCGTCGCGGGCCGAGCGGCGCCAGTCGATGCGGGCCGCCGCCTCGCCGGTGACGAAGGGGCGGAACTGCCAGAAGCTCTCGCCCGGCCCCGCGCGGCGGCGGCCGTGCAGGCCGTGCGCCAGGGTGCCGGAGACCCGGCGCGATTCGAGCACGAGCCGCGGCATCACCTCGGCCAGCGCCAGGGCACGGCCGGTCTGCGCCCCGCCGGGGCGGCGGCTCTCGGCCTCGAAGAGCCGGGTGGAGGCCATCCGCGCCGAACTCAGAGCTTGGCGGCGAGCTGGCCGATCAGGCCGGTCACCGTCTCGCCGTCGGCGCGTGCGGCGAAGATCACCGCCATGCGGTGCTTGAGCACCGGCTCGGCGAGCGCCTTCACGTCGGCGACGGAAGGGGCGACCCGGCCCTCGATCAGCGCGCGGGCGCGCACGGCCAGCGTCAGCGCCTGACTGGCGCGGGGGCCGGGCCCCCACAGCAGTTTCTTCGCGACACTCGGATCGCCGCCCTCGGGACGGGCGGAGCGGACGAGATCGAGGATGGCATCGACCACGGCATCGCCCACGGGCAGGCGCCGCACGAGGCGCTGCGCGGTGAGAAGTTGCTCGGTGTTCATCACCGCTCGGGCGTGGGTGTCCTCGACGCCGGTGGTCTCGATCAGGATGCGGCGCTCGGCGGCGCGGTCCGGGTAGCCGACATCGATCTCCAGCAGGAAGCGGTCGAGTTGCGCCTCGGGCAGCGGATAGGTGCCCTCCTGCTCGATCGGGTTCTGCGTCGCCAGCACGTGGAAGGGGCGCGGCAGGTCGTGGCGCTCGCCCGCCACCGAGACGAAGTGCTCCTGCATCGCCTGGAGCAGGGCCGATTGCGTGCGCGGGCTGGCGCGGTTGATCTCGTCGGCCATGAGGAGCTGGGTGAAGACCGGCCCCTTCACGAAGCGGAAGGAGCGGCGGCGCTCGGCATCCTCGTCGAGGATTTCGGTGCCGAGGATGTCGGAGGGCATCAGGTCGGGCGTGAACTGCACCCGGCGGGCGTCGAGGCCGAGCACGGTGCCGAGCGTCTCGACCAGCTTGGTCTTGGCCAGACCGGGGAGACCGACGAGCAGGCCGTGGCCGCCGGCCAGGATGGTGATCAGGGCGAGATCGACGATCTTCTCCTGGCCGAAGATGACGCCGTGGATCGCCTCCCGTGCCTGCCCGATCGCCGCGAGGCAGGTCTCGGCGGTGGCGACGATCCCGTCGTCGAGGCTCGTCGTGCTGGCCGGTCCGGCGCCCTGTGCCATGAAGTGGAACCCTACGATGACCGGGCGCGAAAGGCCCGAAAGTGCCTGAGTCTGGCGCCGAACGCGGGCCGAACGCAAGCGCGGCGCTGCCGCGCGACAGATCGGCACTATATGGCGGGCCGGACGGGCAGAGCAGGATGCCCGCGACATCGTGCATCGCGGGCGAGGTTTTCGCCCTGCGGCGCGGGAGGCGAGAGAGCGGATGACCGACGAGGAGCGCGCAGCCTTTCCCGACGGATGGGAGGCTTTCACCGATCCGGGCTTCATCGCCCATGTCGGGCCGGTCTATCACCGCACCGTCGCGGGCACGAAGGAGTTCGCCTTCCGCACCGACGAGCGGCACGGCAACCTCGTCGGCATCGTCCATGGCGGCATGCTGCTCACCTTCGCCGACCGGGCGCTCAGCATCGTCGTGCGCGAGGCCTGCGACGGGGCGCGGGCCGTGACCATCGAGATGTCGAGCCAGTTCGTCGGCGCGGCGCAGATCGGCGATCTCGTCGAGACCGTGCCGGAGATCGTGCGGAAGACCGCGTCCCTCGTCTTCGTGCGCGGTACGCTGACCAGCGGCGGCCGGCCGCTGGCGGCGGTGACGGGGATCTGGAAGGTTCTGAGGGACTAGAGCATCGTCCCGGATATCGGATCCGGGACGATGCTCTAGGCTCTTGTTTTTTCATCGTCTTTTTCCGAAAGCCGGCAACCACCTTTCGGGACGATGCTCTAGACGGGCGACAAGTCATGACCCAATCCGCCTCCGACGATCCGGCCCTCGCCCGCCTCAGCGCCGCCCTCGGCGAGATCGGCAAGGATAGGGCCAAGCGCGGGCCGCCGCCGGTGGAGCGTTGGAACCCGGAGCATTGCGGCGCGATCGACATCCGCATCGCTGCCGACGGCACATGGTTCCACAACGGCTCGGCGATCCGGCGGCCGAAGCTCGTCACGCTGTTCGCCTCGATCCTGCGCAAGGAGCCCGACGGCTCGACCGTGCTCGTCACGCCGGCCGAGAAGGTGCGCATCCAAGTGGACGATGCGCCGTTCACCGCGGTCGAGATGGCGGTGGAGGGCGAGGGCGAGGCGCGCCGCCTCGCCTTCCGCACCAACGTGGACGACCTCGTGCCGGCCGATGCCGAGCACCCCTTGCGCTTCGAGGATGGGGCGGAGGGCCTGAAGCCCTATCTCCACGTGCGCCGCGATCTCTGGGCCCTGGTCAGCCGTCCCCTGACCTACGATCTCGTGGAGATGGGCGAGGAGCGCACGATCGACGGGCAGCGATGGTTCGGCCTCTGGGCCGGAGGGCATTTCCACCGCATCGCTCCGGCGGAGGCCGCGTGAGGCTGCCCGAAGGCGCCGTCGGCACGCCCGCGGACGATCCCGGTCTCGGTGCCGTCCTCGATGTCTTCCTCGCGCGGGCGGAAACCCGCCTGAGCCATGTGCCGCCGGGGCCGGGCGTGCCCCTGTCGAACCCGCGCGGCGACCACGACCTCCAGCCGGAGGGTTTTTCCGTCGCGCCGGCCACGCCGCATCGCCCGGCGGCGGTGCTGGTGCCGGTGATCGACCGTCCCGAGGGGGTGACGCTGCTGTTCACGAAGCGGGCGGCGCATCTGCGCGACCATTCGGGGCAGGTCGCCTTTCCCGGCGGCAAGGTCGATCCCGAGGACACCTCGCCGATCGACACGGCCTTGCGCGAGGCGCGGGAGGAGATCGGGCTGGAGAGCGAGGCGGTGCGCCCGCTCGGCTATCTCGATCCCTATCTCTCGGGGACCGGCTTCCTCGTGGTGCCGGTGGTCGGCCTCGTGTCGCGCGCGGCCGTGCTGCGCCCGAACCCGGCGGAGGTGGCGGCCTGTTTCGAGGTGCCGCTCCCCTTCCTGATGGACCCGGCGCGGCATCTCGTCCGTTCGGCGGAATGGAAGGGCCGGACGCGCTATTTCTACGCCATCCCCTTCGCGGAGCACCTAATCTGGGGCGTCACGGCGGGGATCGTGCATAACCTCTACGAGCGCCTCTACGCTTAAGGGCGTCCTCTCCAAACGCCCCAGCGACCGCCGACCCCGCCGCAGATCGCAAGCCTCGATGCTCCGCCTCGTCCTCCAAGAGATCCTCCTGTTCTCCCTGCCCTTCCTGGCCTTCGCCGCGTGGCTGCTGTTCGCCCGGCGCTCGCCGCTCGACCATGCGGCGTGGAAGCCGCAATGGACGCGGCTGGTCCTGGCCGGGCTGTTCGTCGTCATCGCCTCCCTCGTCATGACCGGGCTGACCGGGCAGCGCACGAAGGACGGCTACGAGCCGCCGCGCTACGAGAACGGCCGGCTGGTGCCGGGGCATTTCCGGTGATCGCCGACGCGCTTCCCCCGCCCCTCGATGTGGACGGCCCCGCCCGCCTTCTGGCGCGGGCGGGCGTGCAGGCCTGCCTCGCGGCGCTCGACGCACCGGGCGAGGCGACGCGCCTCGTCGGCGGCTGCGTGCGCGACGCGCTGCTCGGGTCGATCGTGAGCGACATCGACCTCGCCACCACGCTCCTGCCGGAGGTGGTGATGGAGCGGGCCGGCGCCGCCGGGATCAAGGCGGTGCCCACAGGCATCGAGCATGGCACGATCACCCTCGTCGTGAGGGGCGAGCCGCACGAGGTGACGACCCTGCGCGAGGATGTGGAGACCGACGGGCGCCACGCGGTGGTGCGCTTCGGCCGCGACTTTTCCCGCGATGCCGAGCGGCGCGACTTCACCATCAACGCGCTCTCCCTCGATGCGCGGGGGCGCCTGCACGACACGACGGGAGGCGTCGCCGACCTCGCCGCCGGCCGGGTGCGTTTCATCGGCGACGCCGCGACCCGCCTGCGCGAGGACGCCCTGCGGCTCCTGCGCTTCTTCCGCTTCCACGCCCGCTACGGGCGCGGCGCGCCGGATGCCGAGGGTCTCGCCGCCGCCATCGCCGCCCGGGACAGCCTCGACCGGCTCTCGCGGGAACGGGTGCGGGCCGAATTCCTGAAACTGCTGCTCGCGCCCCGCGCCGTCGCGGCGGTGGCCACCTTGAGCGAGACCGGCCTGCTGCTGCGCATCCTCGGGGGCATCGGCGAACTCGGCCGGCTCGCGCGCGTCGCCGGGGCGGAGCCGGCTCTGGATGCGACGGCCCGCTTCGCGGCGCTGGCCGTGCGCACCAGCGAGGATGCGGACCGGCTTCAGGCGCGTCTGCGTCTGTCGCGGGCCGAGCATGCGCGCCTGACCGGCTATGCCGCGGCGCTGGCAGCCCTCCACGACCGGCCCGACATCGCGGCGGAGGCGGTGCCGGCCCTGGTGGCGATCCACGGCGCCGAACCGCTGCGGGAAGCGCTGATCGCGCTGGACGGCGAGCCGCGCCCGCGCGTGACGGCGGAGGCGCGTGCGAACCTCGACCGGATGGCTCGTGCAGGCACCCGACCGGTCTTCCCCCTGACCGGCGCCGACCTCGTGGCGCGTGGTCTGCCGCCGGGCCGGGGGGTCGGCCTGGGCCTCAAGGCGGCCCGTGAACTCTGGCTCGCCGAGGGCTGCCCGGACGATGCGGAGGCGCGGGAACGGTTGATCGCGCGGGCGCTGGAGGCTGCCAAGGAATCGAAGTGATTGGCTTCGAGCGCCGCTGCGCGTTCGGGCCACGTGCCGTTCGGGGATGGCCGAGGAGGCAAAGCGGTTGAACTCCGAGCGCCAACCCTTATTATCCCGATCAACGGGGACGGATCGCCTGAGACAGCCCCGGGCCGCCGATACGGGCAACCGCTTCGGTCCACGCGCAACGCGAGATACTCAAGGGCTTCGGCGAGTGATAACCCCTCCTCCCCCGGAGCGAGGGGTTTTTCATATCGAGAGCATCATCCCGAAAGGTGGTTTCCGGCTTTCGGAAAAAGATGATGCAAAGACGAAAGCTTAGACCATCGTGCTGGATCCGATATCCAGCACGATGGTCTAGCGGCGGGCCTGGGGCCGGATCGGCTCGCCCCGGTAGACCTTGGCGCAGAGGATCGGGAAGCTGATCTTGGTCGTGCCCACCAGAATCGCCTGCCGGTCCGATCGCGGATATGCGCTCTCTACGACCAGCAGCAAGCGCTGCCGTCCGCCGGCTTGTGCCCGGCGCAGATGAAAATAGATCGGGTAGTGACGGCCGTCCGGTAGCACCACGTTCGCCAAGTACACATAGTTTCGGTCCGTCGGCGTGAGGTACACGGCCGCCGTCGGCAATGCATCGATCAGGTCCGGCAGCTTCCGTGAAAGCGCGTGCCTCTCGGGATCGTAGGCGCGTCGGCGCTTGTGGTCCCAGATGAGGTGCTTGGGATCGTGCAGCCCGTCCTTGAAATCGACCGTGAAGCAGTGGTTCGTGAACTTCACCTCGATCGCGAGCTCACGATTCAGCTTCTTGACGAAGAACACCAACTCACGCGGTTCGAGGTGAGCGAGGTCGAGGCTCAAGCCATCGATCGTGTGTTCGAAGTAGGACATGGACGTCGGATCGAAAGACGGCCGGCACATGCGCCGAGCCATGAAAAAAGGGCGCCGGTTTCCCGGCGCCCTTCGAAGATCGATATGTTCGCGAAACTCAGAGGCTCAGCGTGTGCTTGGCTTCCTGCATCTGAACGATCTGGGCGTTCAGCGCCTCGCGCCTGGCAAGGTCCTGCGTCGCGTCGCGAGCCAGTTCCGCCGCCTCGATCTCCTTGTCGATCATGGCGGGGGTCAGTTCCTCGATCGGCGCGGCGCGCTCGGCGAGCACCGTCACGGAGGTCGGACCGATATCGGCGAAGCCGCCCTGGACGTAGATGCGCTTGCCGTTGCCGGCGGTCTCGGTGACGGTGATGACGCCGACCTTGAGGGTGGTCAGCACCGGCGCGTGGCCCGGCAGCACGGTCATCTCGCCCTCGGCGCCGGGAAGCTGCACCGCCTCGACCTCGCCGGAATACAGCGTCCGCTCGGGGCCGACGAAATCGAAGTGGAAGGTGGCCATCGTCAGATAAGTCCCGATTGTGGTGTCAGCGACGGCCGCGGTCGGCGACGAAGCCCGCCCCGAAGCCGACGACGGCGCCGATCAGGGCGAAGAGCCCGACATGCTGGAGCTGCCCCGAGGTCAGCGCCCCGCCCCGCGCGCCCGCCGTCGAGTCCTTGTCCTGGATCTCGACGCTGAGCGGACCGAGCTTGATCTCGGCGGCCTGAGGCCGGGTCAGGTAGCCGACAAGGCCCCCGACCACGAGGCCGACGAGGAGGAGAACGACCTTGGCGTTCACGGGCAGTCCCCGAAGCGTGCCTTAGGCGGCGAGCTTCTTGGCCTTCTCCTGGGCCTCCTCGATGGAGCCGACCATGTAGAAGGCGGCCTCCGGCAGATCGTCGTACTTGCCCTCGACCAGGCCCTTGAAGCCCTTGATCGTGTCTTCCAGCGCGACGAGCTTGCCCGGCGAGCCGGTGAACACCTCGGCGACGTGGAACGGCTGGCTGAGGAAGCGCTCGATCTTGCGGGCGCGGGCCACCGTCAGCTTGTCCTCTTCCGACAGCTCGTCCATGCCCAGGATCGCGATGATGTCCTGGAGCGACTTGTAGCGCTGCAGGGTCTGCTGGACGCGGCGGGCCACGTCGTAGTGCTCCTCACCGAGGATCGCCGGGGAGAGCATGCGCGAGGTGGAGTCGAGCGGGTCGACCGCCGGGTAGATGCCCTTCTCGGCGATCGAGCGCGAAAGCACGGTCGTGGCGTCGAGGTGGGCGAACGAGGCGGCGGGCGCCGGGTCGGTCAGGTCGTCGGCCGGCACGTAGATCGCCTGCACCGAGGTGATCGAGCCCTTGGTCGTGGTGGTGATGCGCTCCTGCAGCGCGCCCATGTCGGTGGCCAGCGTCGGCTGGTAGCCCACCGCGGAGGGGATGCGGCCCAGAAGCGCCGACACCTCGGAGCCCGCCTGCGTGAAGCGGAAGATGTTGTCGACGAAGAAGAGCACGTCCTGGCCCTCGTCGCGGAACTGCTCGGCGATGGTCAGGCCGGTCAGCGCCACGCGGGAGCGGGCGCCGGGCGACTCGTTCATCTGGCCGTAGACCAGCGCGCACTTGGAGCCCTCGGCCGAGCCGTTGTTCTCCTTGGGGTTCTTGTTGACGTTGGACTCGATCATCTCGTGGTAGAGATCGTTGCCCTCACGCGTCCGCTCGCCGACCCCGGCGAACACCGAGTAGCCCGAGTGCGCCTTGGCGATGTTGTTGATCAGCTCCATGATCAGCACGGTCTTGCCGACGCCGGCGCCGCCGAACAGGCCGATCTTGCCGCCCTTGGCGTAGGGGGCGAGGAGGTCGACGACCTTGATGCCGGTGACGAGGATCTGCGCCTCGGTCGACTGCTCGTCGTAGGACGGGGCCGGCTGGTGGATGGCGCGGTAGGTGTCGGCCTCGATCGGGCCGGCCTCGTCGATCGGCTCGCCGATGACGTTCATGATGCGGCCGAGGGTGTTGTGGCCGACCGGCACCCGGATCGGCGCGCCGGTGTCCGAGACCTCCTGGCCGCGCACGAGACCTTCCGAGGTGTCCATGGCGATGCAGCGGACGGTGTTCTCGCCGAGCTGCTGGGCCACCTCGAGCACGAGGCGGTTGCCCTGGTTCTTGGTCTCCAGCGCGTTCAGGATCTCCGGCAGGTAGCCGTCGAACTGCACGTCCACGACCGGGCCGATGACCTGGGTGATGCGGCCCTTGGCGTTGGACGCCGTGGTGGGGGAAGCGGTGTTCGCCATTGCGATGATTCCTCTTATGCGGCGGTCAGAGCGCTTCCGCGCCCGAAATGATCTCGATGAGTTCCTTGGTGATCATGGCCTGACGCGTGCGGTTGTAGATCAGCGTCTGCTTCTTGATCATCTCGCCCGCGTTGCGGGTCGCGGAATCCATGGCGCTCATGCGCGCGCCCTGCTCCGAGGCGGCGTTCTCGAGAAGCGCCCGGAACACCTGAACGGTCAGGTTCTTCGGCAGCAGCGTCTCGAGGATCGTCTCCTCGCTCGGCTCGAACTCCATCGCCGCGTCGGACCCGGCTCCCTTGGCCGCACCGTCGGTCTGCGGCAGCTCGGCCGGGATGATCTTCTGCGCGGTCGGGATCTGCGAGATCACCGAACGGAACTCGGAGTAGAACAGGGTCGCCACGTCGAACTCGCCGGCCTCGAAGCGGGCGAGGATGTCGTCGGCGATCTCGGCGGCGAAGGGATAGTCGACCGGCTTGTTGCCGCGGATGTCGCGCGAGGCGATGATTTGGTCGCGGAACTGGCGGCGCAGGACATCGAGGCCCTTCTTGCCGACCGTCATGATCTTGACGGTCTTGCCCTCGGCCATCAGCCGGTTGGCGTGGTCACGAGCGAGACGGGCGATCGAGGAGTTGAAGGCGCCAGCCAGGCCGCGGTCGCCGGTGCAGACCACGAGCAGGTGCACCCGGTCCGCGCCGGTGCCCGAGAGCAGGCGCGGGGCGCCGACGCCGCCGATCAGGTTGCCCGCGAGATTGCCGAGCACCTGGGCCATCTTCTCGGCGTAGGGACGCCCGTTCTCGGCGGCATTCTGGGCGCGCCGCAGCTTGGCGGCGGCGACCATCTGCATCGCCTTGGTGATCTTCTGCGTCGCCTTCACCGAGGTGATGCGGTTGCGCAGATCCTTCAAACTCGGCATCGGCGGATTTCCAGATCGCTCGCGGACGTCTCGGCAACGGCCGCTTCCCGATGGAAGCGGCCGTCTGGCGTTACACTTCTAATCGACCGCCTTACGCGAACGACTTGGCGATGCTCTCCACCACGCCCTTGAGCGTGTTGGCGTTGGCGTCCGACAAATCCTTGGAGTCGCGCACCGAGTCGAGCCAGTCCTGGTGCTTGGAGCGCAGCGTGCCGAGCAGCTGGTCCTCGAACTCGCGGACCTTGTTGACCGGGAGCTTGTCGAGGTAGCCGTTGACGCCGGCGTAGATCACCGCGACCTGCTCTTCCATCTTCAGCGGCGAGAATTGCGGCTGCTTCAGGAGCTCGGTCAGGCGGGCACCGCGATTCAGCAGGCGCTGGGTCGAGGCGTCGAGATCCGAGCCGAACTGGGCGAAGGCCGCCATCTCGCGGTACTGCGCCAGCTCGCCCTTGATCTTGCCGGCGACCTTTTTCATCGCCTTGGTCTGGGCCGAGGAGCCCACGCGGGACACCGAGAGGCCGACGTTCACCGCCGGGCGCACGCCCTGGTAGAACAGGTCGGTCTCGAGGAAGATCTGGCCGTCGGTGATCGAGATCACGTTGGTCGGGATGTAGGCCGACACGTCGTTGGCCTGGGTCTCGATGACCGGCAGCGCGGTGAGCGAGCCCTTGCCGGCGGCGTCGCCCATCTTGGCGGCGCGCTCGAGCAGGCGCGAGTGGAGGTAGAACACGTCGCCCGGATAGGCTTCGCGGCCCGGCGGGCGGCGCAGCAGCAGCGACATCTGGCGGTAGGCGACGGCCTGCTTCGACAGGTCGTCATAGACGATCACGGCATGCATGCCGTTGTCGCGGAAGTATTCGCCCATGGCGCAGCCGGCGAAGGGCGCGATGAACTGCATCGGCGCCGCGTCGGAGGCGGTGGCGGCGATGACGATAGAGTACTCGAGCGCGCCCTGGTCCTCCAGCACCTTCACGAACTGGGCGACGGTGGAGCGCTTCTGGCCGATCGCGACATAGACGCAGTAGAGCTTGGCGTTCTCGTCAGTGCCCGAATGGGCCGGCTTCTGGTTGAGGATCGTGTCGAGCGCGATCGCGGTCTTGCCGGTCTGGCGGTCGCCGATGATCAGCTCGCGCTGGCCGCGGCCGACGGGGATCAGGGCGTCGATCGCCTTGAGGCCGGTGGCCATCGGCTCGTGCACGGACTTGCGCGGGATGATGCCCGGGGCCTTCACGTCGACGCGGCGGCGCTCGGTCGACTGGATCGGGCCCTTGCCGTCGATCGGGTTGCCGAGACCGTCGACCACGCGGCCGAGCAGGCCCTTGCCGACCGGCACGTCCACGATGGCGCCGGTGCGCTTGACGGTCTGGCCTTCCTTGATCTCACGGTCGGAACCGAAGATCACGACGCCGACATTGTCCTGCTCGAGGTTGAGGGCCATGCCGCGCACGCCCGACTCGAACTCGACCATCTCACCGGCCTGGACGTTGTCGAGGCCGTAGACGCGGGCGATGCCGTCGCCCACCGCGAGCACCTGCCCGACTTCCGTCACCTCGGCCTCCTGGCCGAAATTCTTGATCTGCTCTTTCAGGATCGCGGAGATCTCGGCGGCGCGGATGTCCATCGTCGGGCCTCTTTAAAGGTCGGGTGCGTGTCTGTTCGGGGGTCGGGTCGGTCGCGAGGGGTTAAGGCCCCTCAGCGGGCTTCCCGCATGGCGAGACGGATGCTGTTGAGCTTGGTCCGGAGCGAGGCATCGACCATGCGCGAGCCCATCTTGACGACGATGCCGCCGATCAGGCTCGGGTCGATGTGGAGGTCGATATCGACCTCGCTCTTGGCGACGTCGCGCAGCGAGGCCTTGATGTCCTCGATGACCGCGTCGGAGGGCTTTTCCGCGACGCGGACCTCGGCGCGGACGATGCCCTTGGCCTCGCGCACCTTCTCGCGATAGGCGCGGATCATGTCCGGCAGGGCGAAGAGGCGGCGGTTGGCGGCCGAGAGCTTGATGAAGTTGGCAGCCAGCCCCGAGATGCCGGCGCGGTCGAGCAGGGCGCCGACGGCGGCCGTCTGCTCCTCGGCCGAGAAGGCCGGGCTCTTCACGAGGCGGCGCAGGTCGGCGCTCTCGCGATACAGCGCGTCGAACGCATCGAGGTTCTTCGCAACGTCGTCGACCTGACCCTCGTCGCGGGCCAGCTCGTACAGGGCCAACGCGTAGCGGCCCGCCACACCGGCCAACAGGGGACCCTCGGAACCGTTCTGCGCCACCCGTCGCTCTCTCTTATCCTTGCCCGCCGGCCCCTCAAGCTCGAACTCGCCTGGTAACGGCGACGGCGTGAGACCCGTGGGGATTGGAATTGCACCGGGCACGGAAGGCCTTGATCGGTCTCCCCGCGGCGCGGCTGTCGCCTAGCATGCGTTCCGAGGGGGCGCAAGGCAACGTTAGGGCGATGGTTGAGCGCTTCGAGGGCATGGCGGACCGCAGGACCAAAACCGCTTGCGGCGTGTGCGCCTCATACTTTCCCGCATAAGTTGATCTTCTTCGCTGGACGGTGCAGCGATGCTCTGCTGGCCGGAGACGGATTTGGGCCCGAATGAGCAAACGCCGCGGGATCCGCCTCGTCGATCTGTCGCTCGGTCCGATCCCGGCCGAGGTGATCAACCTCACGCTCGGCCTTGATCTCGATCCGGGCCCGGTCATTCTGAGCCGGAACGCGCAGAAGCACGCCCTCTCATCCCATCCGGTCGAGTATCCGCCGTGCCTGCCCCACGTCGCCGCGGTGGTCGCGGATCCGCTCAACCTCGGCGACGATTTCAAGAATGGCGGGAAGATCGAGATGATCGGCCGGGTTCCGGCGCTCGGGTCGTTTCTCCTCGTCGCCGTCACGATCGAGCGGGACCCTGCCGGCCGCTACAACGTGTGCAGCTTCTATCCGATCAGCGAGAAGAAGATTCAGCCGCGGCGGGCGCGCGGCTACCTACGCGTCGCGGTTTCAAGGCGTTGAAACGACAGAGGCTCCGGTTTCCCGGAGCCCCTGCGAGGTCGTACAGATCACGAAACGTTGCCGGGATGCCCAAATCCGGATCTCTTCACACCGACCGCATGGCATGCCGTGCAGCCGGTGCTACTTTGCCCCCGCATTGAGCGTGGGCGCGTGAGGAGGCCGTTCTCACCTCAAATCTCGTGCTCTGCGCGCATCAAGATATGCATGCGGCCCCTGGTTTCGCAAAGGCGTGCTCCGCGCCCTGTCAGATCCAGCCCTGCAATTCCCGCCGCACCACGTGCTCGATCACCCGCATGCCGAGATCCGAGTCGTTGAGGCAGGGAATGAAGGCATATTTCTCGCCGCCGTTCTCCTCGAAATAGTGGCGGTTCTCGCCGTCGAGTTCCTCCAGCGTCTCCAGGCAGTCGGCGGTGAAGCCCGGCGCCACGATCGCCATGCGCTTCACGCCGGACTTGGCGAGCGCCTGCACCGTCTCGTCGGTATAGGGCTTGAGCCATTCCTCGTTGCCGAAGCGCGACTGGAAGGTCACCCGCATCTGCTCGGGGGTGTAGCCCATCGCCTCGCGGATCAGCCGGCCGGTCTTGAGGCATTGGCAATGATAGGGGTCGCCCTTGAGAAGGTAGCTCTTGGGCACGCCGTGGAACGAGGTGAGGATCACCTCCGGCTCGAAGTCGAGCTTGGCCAGCCCCTCGCGGATCGAATCCGCCATGGCCTCGATGTAGACGGGATCGTCGTGGTAGGGCGGCGAGACCCGCACCGTCGGCTGCCAGCGCATCTGCATCAGGGCCTTGAAGGCCTGGTCGCAGGCGGTGGCCGAGGTCGCCGCCGCGTATTGGGGATAGAGCGGCACCAGCAAGATGCGGTCGCAGCCCTGGTCGAGCAGCGCCTGGATGCGCAGGCTCACCTCGGGCTTGCCGTAGCGCATCGCCCAATCGACCACGACGGAATCACCCATGGCCGCCTGCAGCTTCTCGCACTGGCCGCGGGTGATGGTCTTGAGCGGTCCCTCGTCGCGCTCGTTGTTCCAGATGCTGGCGTAGTCGCGGCCCTTCGGCCCCGGGCGCTTGGTCAGGATGATGAGGTTCAGGAGCGGCCACCAGATCAGCCGTGGCACCTCGATCACCCGGCGGTCGGAGAGGAACTCCTTGAGATAGCGGCGCATCGGCCAGTAGCTCGTGCCCTCGGGCGTGCCGAGATTCATCAGGAGCACGCCGACGCGGCCGGTCCTCACCGCCGGATGGTCGGGCGGCAGGGTGGTGGGCGCGACCCGAACGGGATTGCGCAGGAGGGTGTCGGGTTCGACGCGTTCGTTCATCGGGTTTCCGGTCACGGGCGTCCCGCCTTCCTCAACGCGGCCTCTAAGCGGCAAGCGATCCGGTTGTGCGGGCCGGCCGTTCGATCTAGAGCAGGCGGCTTTCCAAGGCCAAGACCCTCCCGGACGCGAAGACTTTCGCGGGAGGGTCCGGCCTGTATCTTGCGCAAACCCTTTGCCCGAAATCGCTCCGGAGGCCAGCGCGACATGCCGTCCCCCCGCTACTTCCTGAAGCACTTCGTGCCGTTCACCGGCTACCCCTACGAGGGGGCGCCGGCGGCGTGCAACCTGTGCGGATGCCGCGACGCCGTCACCGTGGCCGAGACCGACCGGCGGCTCAAGACCCTGCGCTCGATCGCCTGCACCCAGTGCGGCCTGATCCGCACCGATCCGATGCCGACGCCGGACGAATTGGCCGAGTACTACGCGACCGCCTACCGGGCCGATTACCAGCTCGCCTTCGCCGGCGGCCCGCCGCGCCACCACCTCAACCGCTCCGCCCGCGAGGCGAAGTTCCGGGCCGACCTGCTGGCGCCCAAGCTCAAGGCCGGGGCGCAGTTGCTCGATTTCGGCTCGGGGTCGGGCGAGTTCCTCGCGGAGGCCAAGCGGCGCGGCTGCGACGTGATCGGCGTCGAGCCGGGACGCGACTACGCCACCTATGCCCGTGACCACCACGGCGTCGAGGTGCTCGACGAGGCCGAGGATCCGAACCGCTTCCCCGCTGGGCATTTCGACGTGATCTCCACGCACCACGTGCTGGAGCACCTGCGCAACCCGGCCGAGACGATGGAGCGGCTCGCCCGCTGGCTGAAGCCCGACGGCATCCTCTACGCCGCGGTGCCGAACATGGCCGCCACCGGCAAGCCGCCGCACGAGCGCTTCCACTTCGCCCATGTCCACGGCTACGTGCGCGAGACCTTCGACCTGCTCGCGCGCCGCGCCGGCCTCGTGCCGCACACCGAGTATTGGCGCGAGGACACCACGGTGGTCTACCGCAAGACCGACGCGCCCGCCGTGCCGCTGAAGAATCCCGGCCTCGCCGACCGGCTCGCGGTCGATCTGAAGCCGATGTCGGCGGGGCTCTACTTCGCCTCCGGCGCCTGGATCTGGCCGGCCCTGCGGCGCAATGCCAAGGCGGTGCGGGACGGGATGGCCAAGGACGGAATGGCCAAGGACGGGAACGCCAAACGCTGAGCCGGTGATGCGGCCCACCCGCCGGCAGACCGTCGCCGGGATCGGCACCGGGCTTCTTGGCGCGGGTCTTCTCGCGGCCGGGACCGGCACGGCGCTCGCCGGCACGCCGACCTTCACGCTCCTCCTCGTCAACGACATCTACGCGATGGACGAGGCGGAGGGGCGCGGCGGCTTTCCCCGGCTCAACGCGGTGGTGAAGGCCGAGCGCGCCCGCGGCGTGCCGCTGCTCTACGCCCATGCCGGCGACTGCTTCTCGCCCTCGCTGATGTCGGGCTTCGACCGGGGCGCGCATATCGTCGAACTCCTGAATCTGGCGCCGCCCGACGTGTTCGTGCCGGGCAACCACGAGTTCGACTTCGGCCCGGCGGTGTTCGCCGAGCGCCGGAGCGAGGCCCGCTTCCCCTTCCTCGCCGCCAATCTGCGAGGGGCCGACGGCCAAAAACTTCCCGGCATCGAGGATGCGCGGCTGATCGAGCTCGGCGGCATCCGCGTCGGCCTCGTCGGCATCGCCCTGCAGTCGACCCCGGAGAAGTCGCAGTCCGGTGACTTGCGCTTCGGCCCCGAGATCGAGACCCTGGCCCGCGAGGCGGAAAGCCTTCGCAAGGCCGGCGCGCAGATGATCGTCGGCGTGGCCCATACGGCGCGGCCGACCGACGACGCGATCGTGCGTCAGCGCGTGGTCGACATCCTGCTCTCGGGCCACGACCACGATCTCTGCATACGCGACGACGGGCAGGCGGTTCTGGTCGAATCGAGCCACGACGCCCACTACGTCACGGCGGTCGATGTCTTCGTCACGGCGAAAGCCGACGGTTCGGTGCGCTGGCGCGCCGCCTTCCGCATCCACGATACCGCGGAGGTGACCCCCGACCCCGAAACAGCGGCCGTGGTGCGCCGGCTGGAAGGCGAGCTGTCTCGCGAACTCGACGTCGTGATCGGCACGACGCAGGCGCCTCTCGACAGCCGGATCGCTACGGTGCGGGCGCGGGAATCGAGCTTCGGCGACCTCGTCGCCGACGCGGTGCGGGCGGGCACGGGCGCCGAGATCGGCCTGATGAACGGCGGCGGCATCCGCGGCGACCGGCTCTATCCGGCCGGCGCCCACCTGACCCGGCGCGACATCCTGAGCGAACTGCCCTTCGGCAACACCACCGTGCTCGTGGCGATCGACGGGGCGACCCTGCGCGAGGCGCTGGAGAACGGCTATCGCGATCTCGGCCGAACGTCCGGCCGGTTCCTGCAGGTCTCCGGCATCGACGTGACCCTCGACCCGAACGCCGCACCGGGCCGGCGCGTCGTGTCGGCGACGGTCGGCGGCGCGGCGCTCGACGATGCCCGCGCCTACCGGGTGGCGGCCAACGACTTCATGCTGCGCGGCGGCAACGATTACGGGATGCTGGCTCGGGGCCGCGTCCTGATCGGCGGCACCGACGGCCGACTGCTCGCCAACGAGGTGATGGCCTATATCCGCGCCCGCACGCCGCTTCCGGCCGAAGCCGGCGGCCGGATCCGGGTGCTGCCATCAGGGCCGCCATCGGGGCCGCCATCGGGGCCGCAATGAGAGGGGACTTCGCGTGACCGGACCCGTCGAGGCCGCCCTCAAGGCGTTCCGCGCCACCGGCTCCCCCTGGCTCGACCTGCCCTTCTTTCGGGAGGGCGCGGCGGACAGGGTCGCGAAAAAGGTCGACGACCGCGTCGCGGCCGGGGCGACGGTGCTGCCGGAGCCCCCGGCGATCTTCCGGGCGCTGACGCTGACGCCTCTGCCCGCGGTGAAGGCGGTGATCCTCGGCCAGGACCCCTACCCGACACCGGGCGACGCCAACGGGCTCGCCTTCTCCTATGTCGGCCCGCGCCGCCTGCCGGCCTCGCTCAAGGTGATCCTGGCCGAACGCGCTCCCGAAGGCGGTCGACCCGATCTCTCCACCGGCGACCTGACGCCCTGGGCCGAGCGCGGGGTACTGCTCCTCAATACGGCGCTCACCGTGGAGGCGGGCAAGGCCGGCGCGCATCTGCGGCTCGGCTGGGCGCAACTCACCGACGAGGCGGTGGCCGCCGTCTCCGCCCGCGACGCACCGGCGGTGTTCCTGCTTTGGGGCGCCCAGGCCCGCGCCCGCGAGGCGCTGATCGACACGCGCCGCCACGGCATCGTCGCCACGGGCCATCCCTCGCCGCTCAACCGCGCCCGGGACTTTCCGGGTTCACGCCCGTTCGACCGGGCGAATGCGTGGCTCGAGGCGCATGGCCGCGCGCCGATCGACTGGCGGCTCCGCGAGGATTGAAACGGAAGAACACGGACGAGGCGATCGGACCGCTTCGGCCCCATCCCGACCCGGTCCGACAGCGGCAGAACGGCCTGTTTCGGGGGGCGTGAGCCTGGAGGCTGAAGGGAGACCGGTTTGATGAGGCCGCTTCCAGCCTGGAAACCAAGGCGTGCGCTACTCGGATCCCATCGCGAAAATCGCGATGCCGGTGAACGCCAATCCGAGCCATACGAGGCCGGAATGCCGGTCCTGGGGAGACAGGAACATCGCACCCAACGCCAGTCCGACCATTAGCATTAATTCGCCCATGCTGCCGGCTCCAGTCGTTCAACCGAGCGTATTTATGAGTAATAATGCATGCAGACGGACGATAAAAGCAAGGCGCCCTCGCCGATGCGAGGACGCCTCGAGTCGGTTCCCAGGTCTCAGGATAGGAACTGAAGCGCTAATACCATCAGATGATCTTCGGCAGATGTAGCAACAAGATCACAACACGAATGAGCACCCTGTCTTAATCCTGTCATTGAGCCGGGCCACGCAAATTATGTTGCCGGCTCGCAAGACGAGCGCGTACGGACCGCCCGACGGCTGTTCCGACAGGCGGATGCAGCGAAGCTGCTCTTGCCCCTGGGGCGGAGCCCCACAAGCGGGCAGGAGCCACTCAGGCCGCGTGCGCGATGGCGCTGACAAGCTGGCGCTGGCCGTACGGTTTCTGAACGAACTGCCCGTCGTCGGGGAGCTGGTCGCTCGTGAGACCCTGCCGACCCGAGGTCACCACCAAGCGGATATGCGGCCAGCGTTCCGCAACGTGCGTGGCCAAACCCAGACCGTCCATCGTCCCGGGCATGTTCACGTCGGTGAAGAGGACGCCGATATCGGCGCGGCTCTCGAGGATGGACACGGCCTCCTCGGCCGTGGCGGCTTCCAGCACCACGAATCCCTCGTCCTCCAGGAAATCGACCGCGAGCATGCGCAGGAGTGCTTCGTCTTCGACGATGAGCACGACGGGAGAAAAAGCGGGCGGATGCGGGCTCATGGCCACCTAACTTTTGTTGCCATGGCCCAGTTTCGGCCTCCGCAGCATCGTGACGGCGCGGGTGCGGCGGCGTCGCAGCCTGCCGACGATGGTTCCTGCGGAGGGCGTTCCTCGCACCAGCATCGCCCCTCCCCTGCGCGCCCGCAGGCTCCTTCACCCGGCGGCGTCGATCGGAGGTCGCCGCGAGGAGAGCCGATCGATCGTCTGAAGACCCGTCGTCAAAAACGAAACCGCCCCCGGCCGGTGGGCGCGGGAGCGGTTCTGATCGGATGGGGTGAGGACGAGATCAGGCGGCGATCTTGGTCGCGGCGGCCACGCTGTTCTCGTTGGCCAGCGTGACGGTCGCGGCCGGAGCGCGGCCGAGGGTCTGGACGCTGGTCAGTTCGCCGGCGGAGGCATGCACGCCGCTCTCGGGGCCGAAGCGCTCGGCCAGAAACACGACGAGAGTCACGTTGGCGATGGCGGCGGCGAGGATGACGAGAGCGAGGGCGATCATGGCGGGCAGGTCCGTTGGTGCGTTGCGATAAAGTCTATATCGCACTGCACCTTGGAATCTGGTATACCAGATACCGAAGCTCCGATATGCGGCCGACGCATGGTGACGCGTCGGCTCGCCGTCAGCCCCTACGGCTTCTTCGTATCGGCACCCGCAGGTGCCGTGCTGCTGCCGGAGCGCTCGACCTTGGCGGCCTCGCGCAGCTTGACGATGGTGTCCTGCTGCGCCTTGCGGGTGAGGTACTGGTCGATCTGCTCCTTCATCTCGTCGAAGGTCGGCACCGGCTTCGTCCGCTTCTCCTCGACGCGCAGCACGTGCCAGCCGAACTGCGTCTTGACCGGGTCGGAGACCTGACCCGGCGTCATCTTGAAGGCGGCGTCGGCGAAGGGCTTCACCATCCGCTCCTGGGTGAACCAGCCGAGATCGCCCCCTTCGGTCTTGGAGCCCGGGTCCTTCGAGACCTCGGCGGCGATCTTGGCGAAGTCCTCGCCGCCCTTGATGCGCGCGGCGATCTTCTTGGCCTCGTCCTCGCTCTCCACGAGGATGTGGCGGGCATGCACCTCCTCCTCGGGCTTCATCGACTTCACGGTCTGCTCGTAGAGCGCCTTGGCCGCCTCGGGCGTCACCGCCTTCTTGGCCTCGCGCTCGAGGTAGTCGTCGAGCAGGAGCTTGTCGCGGAAATAGGCGAGCTTACGCTTGAACTCGGGCGAGTCGCCGACCTTGGCGGCCTCGGCCGCCTGCGCGCCGACCTTGAGGTCGATCATGTAGTCCACGAGCAGGTTCTGCTTGGCGCCCTCGTCGACGCCGGGCAGCGACAGCGCCGGATCCTCGCCCGCGAGCGCGAGGTCGGCGGCGGTGATCGCCTGGCCGTTGACCCGGGCCACCACCGTCTCCGGCGGAACCGCCGCCGCGACGGGGGCCGGGGCGCTCGGCGTCTTCTGGCCGGCGGGCGCCTGTGCGAGGGCGGCGCCCGGCAAGGCGAGGATCAGCGCGAGGGCGCTCGCGCGCCGGAGGGAGAACGGAATCGGCATCGGAAGCGTCGTTCCTTGGCGTCGTCCCCGGCGACCCGGTCTTCTGATGTCCGGGCTGCTGACCGCGGGGCTCGTTGGATGCGGCGGGTGCCGCGACGAAAGCGCGTCACAGGTGGCCCGCCGTTCCGGCAAAGGCAAGCGTGGCCGATATCAAACGGCCGTTGGCCCGACCGTGTCGAACGGCTCCTGCACTACCGGATGCGCCTGCGGATATTTACCTCTATAAGCCCGCCCCATGCAGGCCGGCGGCACCTGACAATGCCGCCCGCGACGACCTCACGACCGCAGGTTCACGATGCTCGGTGCCCTCGCCAAGAAGATTTTCGGCTCGTCCAACGACCGCCGCGTCAAGGGTTTTCGCCCTCGCGTCGCGGCCATCAATGCGCTCGAACCGGAAATCAGCGCGCTGTCCGACGAGCAGCTGCGTGCCCGCACGCAAGCCTTCCGCGATCAGCTCGCCGCCGGCACCCGCCTCGACGACCTTCTCGTCCCCGCCTTCGCCACGGTGCGCGAGGCGGCCAAGCGCGTGCTCGGCCAGCGCCATTTCGACGTGCAGATGATCGGCGGCATGGTGCTGCACGAGAGCGGCATCTCGGAGATGAAGACCGGCGAGGGCAAGACCCTGGTGGCGACGCTGCCGGTCTACCTCAACGCGCTGGAGGGCAAGGGCGTCCACGTCGTCACCGTCAACGACTACCTCGCCTCGCGCGACGCGGAGTGGATGGGCCGGGTCTACCGCTTCCTGGGTCTCACCGTCGGCACCATCGTGCACGGGCTCGACGACGGGCAGCGCAAGGAGGCGTATGCCTGCGACATCACCTACGGCACCAACAACGAGTTCGGCTTCGACTATCTTCGCGACAACATGAAGTACGAGCTCTCGCAGATGACGCAGCGGGGGCACCACTTCGCCATCGTCGACGAGGTCGATTCGATCCTCATCGACGAGGCGCGCACGCCGCTCATCATCTCCGGCCCCGTCGATGACCGCTCGGAGCTCTACGTTGCGGTCGACGGGATCATGCCGCAATTGCTGCCCGAGCATTACGATCTCGACGAGAAGCAGCGCCAGGTCTCGCTGACGGAGGCCGGCAACGAGTTCATCGAGGAGGCCCTGCGCGAGGCCGGCATCCTCAAGGAGGGCGACCTCTACGACGCCCACAACGTCACCCTCGTCCACCACGTGAACCAGGCGCTGCGCGCCCACACTCTGTTCACGCTCGACAAGGACTACATCGTCAAGAACGACGAGGTCGTCATCATCGACGAGTTCACCGGCCGCATGATGCAGGGCCGGCGCTACTCGGAAGGCCTGCACCAAGCACTGGAGGCCAAGGAGCGGGTGACGATCCAGCCCGAGAACCAGACGCTGGCCTCGATCACCTTCCAGAACTACTTCCGCCTCTACAAGAAGCTCGCCGGCATGACGGGCACCGCCTCGACCGAGGCCGACGAGTTCGCCGAGATCTACAAGCTCGACGTGGTCGACATCCCGACCAACAAGGAGATCGAGCGCGTCGACGAGGACGACGAGGTCTACCGCACCGTCGAGGAGAAGTACGAGGCGATCATCAAGGAGATCGACAAGGCGCATAGCCGCCTGCAGCCGGTCCTGGTCGGCACCGGCTCGATCGAGAAGTCGGAGCTGATCGGCGAGCTGCTCAAGAAGGCCGGCTACACCCTGCTCGATTATTCCGACCCGAACGCGCTCACCGACGTCTACGCCGCCGCCCGCGAGAACCGGGTGACGAAGCGGTTTGCCGTGCTCAACGCCCGCTTCCACGAGCAGGAGGCCTACATCGTGGCGGAGGCCGGGGTGCCGGGCGCGATCACCATCGCCACCAACATGGCCGGCCGCGGCACCGACATCAAACTCGGCGGCAACCTCGAAATGCGCATCGAGAAGGAACTCGGGCATCTCGGCGAGGGGCCAGAGCGCGACGCCGCCATCGCGGCGCTGAAGGCCGAGATCGCCGAAAACCGCGCCAAGGTGCTGGCCTCGGGCGAGAAGGCCGATCCGGAGGCGGGCCGCAAGAAGGACCTGCCGGGCGGCCTCTACATCATCGGCACCGAGCGCCACGAGTCGCGGCGCATCGACAACCAGCTCCGCGGCCGCTCCGGCCGCCAGGGCGATCCGGGACGCTCGAAGTTCTACCTGTCCCTCAAGGACGACCTGATGCGCATCTTCGGGTCCGACCGCATGGACGGGATGCTGCAGCGCCTCGGCCTGGAGCAGGGCGAGGCGATCATCCACCCCTGGATCAACAAGGCGATCGAGAAGGCGCAGCAGAAGGTCGAAGCGCGCAACTTCGACATGCGCAAGAACGTGCTCAAATACGACAACGTCATGAACGACCAGCGCAAGGTCGTGTTCGAGCAGCGCCGCGACCTGATGGGCCAGGACAGCGTGCGCGAGACCGTCGACGAGATGCGCCACGGCGTGATCGACGACCTCGTGGCCGTGCACATCCCCGAGAATGCCTATGCCGAGCAGTGGGACGCGGAAGGGCTCAAAGCCCGCGCCCTCGACGTGCTCAACCTCGATCTTCCGGTCGAGGAATGGGTCAAGGAAGAGGGCATCGCCGACGAGGAGATCCGCGAGCGCCTGCGCAAGGCCTCCGACGAATCCTATGCCGCCCGCGTCGAGCGCAACGGCGCGGAGGTGATGGCCTATGTCGAGAAGCAGGTGGTGCTGCAGGTGTTCGACCACCTCTGGCGCGAGCACCTCGTCTCCCTCGACCATCTGCGGCAGGTGGTCGGCTGGCGCGGCTTCGCCCAGCGCGACCCGCTGAACGAGTACAAGTCGGAGGCGTTCGAGCTGTTCAACGGCCTCGTCACGGCGCTCCGCGAGCAGGTCACCGCCCAGCTCGCCCATGTCGAGATCATGCACCAGCAGCCGGAGGGTTTCGGCGAGGGCGGTTTCGAGGCGGCTGGTTTCGGCGAGCCGCAACTGCCGCCGATGTTCCCCGAGCACCGCGACCCGGCCACCGGCGAGAACGAGTTCGCCCTTGCCGGCTCGGGCAGCGAGGGGGGCGCGGGCGGTGCCTACGGCTTTGCCGCGCGCGACCTCTCGGCGGACACGGCCGTGCTGGAGCGCAAGCCGGACGACCCCTCCACCTGGGGCCGGGTCGGCCGCAACGAGCCCTGCCCCTGCGGCTCGGGCAAGAAGTACAAGCACTGCCACGGCCGTTTCGCCACCGAGGCGTGAGGCGTCCGGCGTGAGCGACCCGGTCGTCTACGGGCTGGAGCCGGATCTCGACGCGGAGGCCTTTCAGGGCATCCTCGTCGAATCCGGCCTCGCGCCGCGGCGGCCGGCCGAATATCTGGAGCGGCTCGACCGGATCCTGCGGGCCTCCGACCTGATCGTCACCGCCCGCCTCGGCGGGCGCCTCGTCGGTGTCGCGCGCACGCTGACCGACTTCGCCTTCTGCGCCTATCTCTCCGACCTCGCGGTCGCCCGCGACTGCCAGGGCCGCGGCATCGGCCGCCGGCTCATCGCCGAGACACGGGCGGCGGCTGGTCCCGAGACTTCCCTGCTGCTCACCGCCGCACCGGGCGTCGAGGGTTATTACGAGGCGATCGGCATGGCGCGGGTGCCGCACGCCTTCCGCACCGACCGGGAGCGCTGAGGCATCAGGGGGCTTCCGCCAGCACCTCCAGCACCGCGTGGGCTGCCGCGATACGCGCCGGGATCGGCACCGCGCGGTTGGCCAGCATGACGAGGCCGATGCGCTTGTCCGGCACGAAGGCGACGTAGGCGCCGAAGCCGTTGGTGGAGCCGGTCTTGTTGAAGAGTGTCGGCCCGCCCGGCGCCTGCGGCGGATCGAGCCGCGCGGCGGGTTGCGCCTCTAGCGTCATGGCCGGGGCATGGCCGGCCTGAAGACGCTCCAGCGAGACCGGGTAGGGGTATTGCTCCCAGCCAAGGCCCTGCACCATCGCGCCAACCCGAAAATACCCGACATGGGTGCCCTCGACCGCCTGCCGCAGCGGCGGCTCGAGGCGGCCGGGATCGAGATTGGCCTCGACGAAGCGGATCATGTCGGCGGCGCTGGATTTGACGCCGTAGGCCTCGGCATCGAGGACGCCCGGATTGACCCGGATCGGCCGGTCGCCCTTGCCGTAGCCCCAGGCATAGCGGTCCATCTCAGCCTCAGGGATACGGATGAAGGTGTTCCTCAGGCCGAGCTTCGGAAACAGCCGCGTTTCCATTAGGTCCGTGAAATTGCCGCCGAGCGCCGCCGCCGCCGCGGCTCCGAACAGGCCGAGGCTCGGATTGGAGTAGCGCCGCTGCGTGCCCGGCGGGGCGGAGGGCTGCCAGTCCCGGAACCAGGCGATCATCGCCGCCTCCTCGGCGACGTCGTCGGGAAATTGCAGCGGCAGGCCGCCGGCGGTGTAGGTGCCGAGTTCGAGCAGGCTGACGCGGTCGAGGGCGCTGCCCCGCAGCGACGGCAGGAACCGGCCCGGCGCATCCTCCAGCGAGAGCCGGCCGAGCGCCCGGGCATAGGCGGCGAGCGTCGCCGTGAACGTCTTGCTGACCGAGCCGATCTCGAACAGCGTGTCCTGCGTCACCGGACGCTGCCCCTCCCGGTCGGCGAGCCCGAAGGTGAAGACGGCGGATTGCCCGTCCCGCGTTACCGCGACGGCGAGGCCGGGCACGTCGTATTCCTTCAGGAGCGGGCGGTAGGCCCGCTCCACGGCCTCGGCGATCCGGGCGGAAGGAGCCTCGGCGGCGGCGGGCGGGCCGCTCGACAGGCCGCTCACGACGAGGGCGACGAGAGTGAGCTTTCGCCTTGCGGACAGGGCGCGTTTCCTTCTTGGCTCATGCCGGTGATGCGGGCGGGCGGCCATGACGGGTGAGGAAAGCGCCGAAAGCGCGGCAGGACCGGGGGCTATCCCGCTGGTGCGGAGCCTGCACCTCGGTCTCGACGCGCCGCGGACCGGCCCGCGGCAGGCCGTGCTCGCGCTGGCGAGCGCGCCGCTCGACTGGCTCGACGCGCATCGCGGCGGCTTCCTCCACGCGGACGAGGAGGTGCTCCTCACCGACCGCCTCCACGCCCGCCGCCGCCACGGCGTGCTGATCGGGCGCTACGCGGCCAAATGCGCACTCGCCGCGCTCCGGCCCGACCTCGACCCGCGTTCCCTGGCGATCCGGCCCGGCGTGCTGGAACAGCCGGTTCTGTCCGGTGGGAGCATCGACAATCTCGGCATCAGCCTGTCCCATGCCGGTCCGGTCGCGGTGGCGGTCGCCTTCCCCGAAGCCTGTCCGATGGGAATCGATCTGGAGCGGATCCGGCCGGCCAACGTCGCGCTGCTGACGCGCCAGACCACGGCGGCCGAGCGGCGAAACCTCGCCACCCGCCTCGACGCGCCGGAGGCTGAGCGGCTGACCCGGTTGTGGTGCCTGAAGGAAGCCCTCTCCAAGGCCCTGCGCTGCGGCCTCACCGTGCCGCTCGAACTTCTCGCCGTCGGCAGCGTCGAGGCGAGGCCACCGGGGTTCGGCGTCACCTTCGCGAATTTCGCGCAGTACCAGGGCCTGAGCCTCGCCGCCGGCGACCTCGCCGCTGCCCTCGTGCTGCCGCGCCCGCCGGCGGTGACGCTTGCGGTCGAGCCGGCGGAATGGGAGTCCTTCCGACAGGCTCTGGCCGATGCCGCGGCGCGGGAGCCGGGCGAATAGGATGCCGCGCCCGCCCTCGCCAACAGGCGAACCAGAGGGACGACAAGCAATGACGACGAAGCAATGACGACGTGGCGCCCGCCGCAAGCGATCCGCGTCAAGGTGATCGGACTGGCTTGGCGCGGGGACGCGCTGCTGGCCGTCGACGTCCTCGACGATCAGGGTCGGATCAAGGGCCTGCGTCCGCCGGGCGGCAGCGTCGCCTTCGGCGAGACCCGCGAGCAGGCCCTGGAACGGGAATTCCAGGAGGAGCTGGGCTGCGGCGTGACGATCGTCGCGCCCTGGACGGTGTTCGAGAACATCTATCGGCACGAAGGCGCGCTGGGCCACGAGATCGTGTTCGCCGCCGATATCCGCCTCCACGACGCGGCCCTCTACGACCGCAACGTGATCCGATTCTGCGAGGACGACGGCACGGCCTGCACCGCGCGCTGGCTCCGTCCGGACGCCCTGCCGGACGGCGCCGCCCTCTTCCCCGACGGGCTCGCGGCGGCGCTGGCTGCGCGCTGAGGGCTCAGCCCCGCCCGCCGGGCAGGCTGTGGCCGAGGAAGAAGTCGAGCATCGCCCGGGAGGCGTCCGGTCCGCTCGGGTCGGTGTAGCTGCCCTCCGGGCTGCCGCCCAACCACGCATGGCCCGCCCCCTGGACCGACCACGCCTCGACCTGCACCCGGCCCGTCTCGTCGGCGTAGCGGGTGCGGGTATAGCTGTGGCGGCCGCTGCTCCCGCGCTCCCGCCGCGGCGTCAGGGCGTCGATGCCGGCCTGCGCCAGCACGGCATCGGCGTTGCGAGGGTGGACGGTGCCGTCGCCCTCGCCGTGGAAGACGATGGTCGGCACCCGCAGGTTCTGCGTCACCGCGCCGGCGCCGAAGCCGGCGGCCCCGCCGGGCTCCGCCGCCCCCGGTGCGCCGACCCGCATCGCCGAGAGCGCCGAAGGCAAATCGCGGGCGCAGCCCGCGGCCAGCCCCGAATGGACGCCGAGGCCGGCGAACAGGTCGGGATAGGCCCGGGCGATGTTGGCCGCTGCCGCCCCGCCCGCCGAGAGCCCGGCGATGTAGATGCGAGAGCGGTCGATCGGATGCTCGGTGCAGATCGCGCGGACGAGCCCGGCGACGATGCCGGCCTCACCCATCTCCCGGCCCTGGTCGCCGGGCTCGAACCAGTTCCAGCACCTCTGCGCGTTGGCCCGGCTCGATTGGCGGGGATAGACGACGTAGATCCCCTCCTCCTCGGCGAGCGCGTTCATGCGCGTGCCCGCCGCGAAATCGTCCGGCGACTGCGTGCAGCCGTGCAGCATCACGAGGAGGGGGCGCGGCCCGCTGCGCGGGCTCGGGATGAACAGCTTGTAGTCCCGCGCGCCCGCCGCGTTGGAGAAGCTGCGCTCGACGAACTGGCCGCCTTCGGTCTCGACGCCCTCGGGTTCGAGGCCGCCGGGTTCGAGGCCGCTGGGCTTGGGCGCGTGGAGACCACCGCCCACCAGTCCGCGCAGGGAGGGGGCGAGCGTGCGCAGGCCCTGCATCATCTGGTCGATGTTCTCGCGCAGCCGCTCGGGGATCAGCGCCTCATGGCCCGTCGCCGCAGCCGCCTCCGTTCCGAGCCGGGCCGCCGGGCCTTCGAGCCGCGGGACCGCGTGCGGCCCCGCCGAGGCGTCGGCCGGCGGCGCGCCTTCGGGGGAGCGGCCCGGGACACCGAGCCTGCGCTGGATCAGGGCGGTCGCCTCTCCCAGCCGCCCGGACTGGGTCAGGCGGGTGGCTTCCGCCATGTCGGAGAGGAAGGCATTGTGACGGTCGGTCATGCGGGTCTCGCTTTCCGGGTCGGCGACGGGCGCGCGCGAGCGCAGCGGGTCACGAGGGGGAGGATCCCTCCGGCGTCGGAGGTTTCCGGGGGTTCAGAGCAGGCGGTCGGCCAGCGCCCGCTTCACGGCGGGGCTCGCCTGGAGGCTGCCGAGCACTTCGATCGAGGCGATCGCGGTGCTGGCGAGGTCGGGGGGAACGTCGTCGGCGATGACGGCGAGCCCGAGGACGCGGATGTCGAGCCGCGCCCCCGCCGCCCGCGCCGCCTCCAGCTCGGTCCGGCCGTAGCGGCGCAGGCCGACCTCGATGGGTTTGCGGGCGACCGACTGGCGGGTGATGTCGGCGTGCCGCTCGATCTGGTTGCGGACCGCCGTGCGGATGAAGTCGCTGCGGTTGGCGTAGACGCCCTCCGAGACGAGCAGATCGACATGGCCGAGATCGACGAAGCCGAGATTGACCGTGATCTTCTCGTGATCGGCGGGTCTGGGCCCGAACCGCATCGTGATCGGAGTCTGCGGCCGGGTCTCCGGCATCACGTCCATCATCGCGCCTATCCCTGCGCCGTCCATCGCGACACCATCCATCCCGACGCCATCCAGGGGGATGGCCATGAGGAAGGTATGGGAAGGCTCATGCTGCGCCGCAAGATGAAAGTTTTTGCATTGCAGCAATGGCGGTGTCGGGACGCAGGTGAGGGGCGGGCCGTCCCGCGGCGCGCCCTTCACCGGGCGCAGCGTGGCGTGTTGCCGAAGACGGCGTCCGGAGAAGGACTTAACGCCGTCTCCCGAAACGATCGTCAGCTCATGGCTCCAAGTATTCCCGCCAGACGGCGTTTGTTCCGAGGCTTTCGACAAAGCTGTCATGCCGCAGGCGCTCGCTCTCCGTGAGCCGGCTGCGCATCGGCCGCGGGCCGACCGGACCCGAATCGGCCGCGCTCTCGATCGCGATGGCCTCGGCCGGTTCGGCGATGCTGAGCCCCAGGCTGGTCTGCTTGCCGCCCAGCAGCTCGACATAGACCTCGGCCAGGATCTGCGCGTCGAGGAGCGCGCCATGCTTGACCCGGCGGGTGGTGTCGACGCCGTAGCGGTTGCACAGGGCATCGAGGTTGTTGGCCGCGCCCGGATGCTTGCGGCGGGCGAGCAGCAGGGTGTCGACGACATCCTCCAACGGAATCGCCTTCGGGGCGGCGGGCCCGAGCCGGGCGAACTCCATATTGAGGAAGCCGACGTCGAAGGGCGCGTTGTGGATCACCAGCCGCGCATCGCCGCAGAAGGCGACGAAGGCATCGACCACGTCGGCGAAGACCGGCTTGTCGGCGAGCATCGCGTCCGAGATGCCGTGGACCGCGAACGCCCCCTCGGACACCGCCCGCTGCGGGTTGATGAGCTGGTGGTAGAATTTTCCGGTCTGGACGTGGTTGATCAGCTCGACGCAGCCGATCTCGATCAGCCGGTCGCCGTTCTTGGCATCCGTGCCGGTGGTCTCGGTGTCGAGGACGATCTCGCGCAGCATGTTTTTGGGGTTCCGTGGCTGGCGGGCGGAGTGTGGTGGGCCATTCTGGCTGGAAAGCGTTACCGAGGCGGGCAAGTCGGCGCACCGCTTCTCAAAGCGCGACCCTACTCAGCCGTACCCGTGGCGGAACGACCATGATGAAAAAGCCTGATAAGTCCGAGCACGACTGGAGCCGGTTCGACGCCATGTCAGATAAGGCGCGGCACACGGCGGCACTGGCCGATCCCGATGCGCAACCTTTGACTCCGGAAGACATGCGACGGATGCCGCGCACGTCGCGGGAGTTGATCCGTCGTCGCGCGCTCGATCACACAGGTCCGACTCGATCAACCGACAGCGCGTAAGGGCGTGTGCGTGGGCTCCGGGATTCCGTGGCCAAGTTCGCGCGCCATCTCGATCCAGGCATCGATCGCCTCGCGCACGTTCCGAAGCGCTTCCTCCGGGGTCTCGCCATCGGACATGCATCCGGGGAGATCGGGCACCGTGGCAGCAAATCCGCCACCGTCGTCAGCTGTGAGAGGCGTGATCACGACCGGATAGGTGAGTTCGTCCATGGAGCGTCTCTAACTCTGTCGATGAACCGAACGAGGTCGCGGATGTAGATGGGTTTGATGGGTCTCTTCGCCGGAATGGTCAACTTCTCGCGCTGCGTCGGGTGAGCAATCCCGAAATGTGAGCCGCCGCCACGAGCAGGACGGCACTCGATGCCAAACTCCGAGCAAATCGCTTTGACGTCCGAGATGGTCCACCCGGCCTTCGGATTGGCCCGCATCGCCTCAAGGCGCTTCGACATGGCGAATCATCTCCCAAAAAATTGGAGATGATTTTTGCAAATCAGCCTTAAGAAACCCTTTAATCGGCAGTTTGCACCAATCTAGTTAAGAGACTGTTAAATCGCTGCTACGCTTGGCGCGTGCTGAGGCCTCTCATGCGGAAGAAATGGCTTGGGTTGTCAATTCCTCGACGATCCGCCCCACCTCCGCTTCCGCGTGTTCGAACCCGCGGCTCGTGTCGATCACATAGTCTGCCCGTGGCCGCTTCTCGGCGTCCGGCATCTGCTTGGCGCGGATCGCCTCGAAGGCGTCCTCGGTCATGCCGGGGCGGGCGAGCACCCGGGCGCGCTGGATCTCGGGCGGGGCGGTGACGACGAGCACCGCGTCGCAGCGGGCGTCGGCGCCGGTCTCGAACAGGAGCGGGATGTCGAGGACGACGAGGGGCGCCCCGGCGTTGCGGGCGAGGAAGGCCCGGCTCTCGGCCTGGACCAGCGGGTGCACGATCGCCTCCAGCCGGGCGAGCTTTTCGGAATCCCCGAGCACCGCCGCGCGCAGCGCCGGGCGGTCGACGCCGCCCTCCGACGTCAGGCTGCCCGGAAAGGCCGCGCCGATCGCACGCGCCGCCGCGCCGCCCGGCCCGTAGAGGGCATGGACCGCCGCGTCCGAGTCGTGGACCGGCACGCCTCGGGCGGCGAACATCGCGGCGGTGGCCGACTTGCCCATGCCGATCGAGCCGGTGAGGCCGAGCACCAAGGGACGGCGGGGTTGATCGGTCGCACTCATCGCGCGACGAGATCCGCGACGATTTTCTCACGCAGTTCCGGCGTCACCTCGGGGCGCAGGCCGAACCACGCGAAGAAACCCGGCACCGCCTGGTGCAGCAGCATGCCGAGCCCGTCCACCGCCGCGAGCCCGCGCGCCCGCGCCGCGGCGAGCAGCGGTGTCTCCAGCGGCACGTAGACGATGTCGGCCACCGCCGCGCGTTCGGGAAGCGGCGCGAGGTCGAGCGCGAGCGGCGGGTGACCGGCCATGCCCAGCGAAGTCGTGTTGACGAGGAGCCCGGTCTCGGAGAGCGCCGCCGGCACCGCCTCCCAGGCGAGCGCCTCGACATGGCCGGGATCGAGTTCGGCGAGTGCCCGCGCCCGCTCGGGGCTGCGGTTGGCGACCCGGACCCGCATCCCCCGCTCCACCAGCCCGACGACGATGGCTCGCGCCGCGCCGCCCGCGCCGAGCACGAGGGCGGTCCCGCCGGTCCGCTCGGGCCAGCCTTCCCCGAGACTCTGGTCGAGATGGGCGATGAAGCCCGGCGCATCGGTGTTGTCGCCGCGCACCCGGCCGCCCTCGACGATCAGCGTGTTCACCGCCCCGATCTTTTTCGCGCGCTCCGTCAGGGAATCGGCGAGGCGGAAGGCCGCCTCCTTGTGCGGGATCGTGACGTTGCCGCCGGCGAATCCCGAGGCGGGCAGTGCGCGAAAGAACGCCGCGAAGTCGTCCGGCGCCACGTCGAGGCGCTCGTAGGTGCCGGCGAGCCCGTGCTCGGCGAGCCAGTGGCCGTGGATCAGCGGCGAGCGGGAATGCCGGATCGGGTGGCCGACGACGAAGGCCCTGGCTGTCATGAGGTCCTGCCGGGAAAGTCGAAAGAAATCACGCGACGCAGTCCTTCGCCAGCGTGCAGGCGGTCTCGCCCTCGATCTCGATCTGGAGCGTGGCGTGATGGATGCCGAATCGCGCGCGCAGCGTGTCCGCCGTGTCCTTGAGGAAGTGGCGGTCGGGAGCCCCGCCGGCCACCACGAGGTGCGCGGTGAGAGCGACTTCGGTGGTGCTCATCGACCAGATGTGCAGGTCGTGCAGCCCGCGCACGCCGGGGCGGGCGGCGAGATGGGCGCGCACCGCCTCCGGGTCGATGCCCGGCGGCACCGCCGCGAGCGACATCGCCACGCTGTCGCGCAGGAGCCCCCAGGTGGCGACGATGATGAGCACGGCGATGGCCAGACTCACCAGCGGGTCGATCCAGTCGAAGCCGGTGGCGAGGATGACGAGGCCGGCGAGCACCACGCCGACCGAGACCACTGCATCCGCCATCATGTGCAGGTAGGCGCCGCGGATGTTGATGTCACCCTGAGCGCCGGAGGCGAACAGCCACGCGGTGAAGCCGTTGATGAGGATGCCGATACCGGCCACGATCATCACCGTGGTGCCGGCGACCGGCGCGGGTTCGAGGAGGCGCTGCACCGCCTCGACGATGATGCCGCCGGTGGCGACCAGCAGCAGCACCGCGTTGAACAAGGCGGCCAGGATCGAGGAGCCGCGCAGGCCGTAGGTGAAGCGCGCCGTGGGCGCGCGCCTGACCAGCACCGCGGCGATCCAGGCGGCGACGAGCCCCAGCACGTCGGAGAGATTGTGGCCGGCATCGGCCACCAGCGCCATGGAGTTCGACAGCCAGCCGTAGAGCGCCTCGACGCCGACGAAGCCGAGATTCAGCGCGATGCCGATGGCGAAGGCCGGCCCGAAATTTTTCGGGGTGTGGACGTGCCCGGCTCCATGGGCATGCCCGAACCCATGAGAGTGGGAATGGGCGTGATCATGCCTGGCATGATCGTGGCCCTGCGCGTGATGGGTGTGACCGTGGTCGTCCTGCATCGTGCCCCCGTCGTCAGAACGCCAGCAGGCCCATGCCCCGCAGCCGGGCGAGGAGCGGCGTCAGCGGCAGGCCGAGGATCGTCGAGTGGTCGCCCTCGACCCGTTCGAACAGGTGGATGCCGAGCCCTTCGAGTTGGTAGGCGCCGACCGAGGTGGTGACCGCCGCACCCGCGAGCCGCAGATAGGCGTCGATCGCCGCCGCATCGAGGGGTCGCATAGTCAGCCGCGCGGTTTCGACGAAATCCTCGGCCGCACCGTCCCTCGTGATCGCCACCGCCGAATGCAGTTGGTGGGTCCGGCCCTGTAGCCGGGCGAGATGGGCGTGCGCGGCCGCGAGGTCGGCGGGCTTGTGGAACACGCGTCCCTCGCATTCGAGCACTTGGTCGGCGCCGATCACGACGCGGCCGGGATGGCGGGCCGCCACCTCTTCCGCCTTGGCCCGGGCGAGCCGGCGCGCCAGCTCCAGCGGGGCCAGGGCGCCGCCCTCGGCTTCGAGCGCGCGCTCGTCGATCCGCGCAGGAGCCGTCTCGACCGGCAGGCCCGCGCTCGCGAGGAGGTCGCGCCGGGTGGCGCTCGCCGAGGCGAGGAGGAGCGGCGCGGGTGCGCGCCAGAGAGCAGGGGCGTTCACGTCGAAGAAAATCCCGTCAGCGCAGGCCGCGCCAGTCGAGCCAGTCGAACAGGAAGTCGATATCCTCCGGCGCCACGGAGAAGAACCCCTCCTCCGAGCGGCCCGAGCCGATCACGTAGCCGCCGGCATGGCCCAGCGTGTGGTCGATCGAGCTTTGCAGGAAGCCGAGTTCGAGCCCGTTGTCGCGCAACGCCACCACGGTGGTGCCTGGGGGCGCGAACAGCGAACCGTGCAGCCCGGAACCGTACTCGCCGACGATGGTGCCGGCGGAGCGGAACAGCGCGATCTGCTCGGGCACGCTCAACCGCTCGGGCCGGACCGGCGTGAAGCCGCGGGCCAAAGCCGTCTCCTCGAAGCGGGCACGCTCGGCGAGCGTCCGGCGGTTCCGGGTGTCGGCATTGTCCGAGCGGGAGATCAGGATTTTCTCCGTTCCCTGCCGCTCGCGTCGGCGGCCGAACCGCCAGCGTGAGCCGGGCGCCGCGCGATCGAGGAGGAAGCGGCGGGCCTGCCGCATCAGCGGCGAGGCGCGGCTGACGAAGCGCAAGGCCGTCGGCACGAGGAGGCGGCGGCACGCGACCCGATCCCGCGTGCGGTCGTAGACGACGAGCCGATCCGCGCCGATGCCGAGAAGGCCGAGCCAGATGCGGGCGAAATCCGGCGTGTCGGCGGGCAGGAGGTAGCGCAGGCGGGTGATGTCGTGGCCGGCCCGGTCGAGCAGGAAGAGCTTGGGCAGGAAATCGACCAGCCAGTGACCGTACATCTGGTGGCCCATGCCGGTCAGCAGCACGACCGGCTCCTCGACATCCACCCGCCGCAGGTCGGACAGCCGCGCCGCGATCGCGCGGAAATGCCCCTCGAAATTGACGGGGAAGATGTTGAGCTGGTTGGCATACTGGAACACGCCGTCGAGGAGGATGACGCCCTCCTCCGTCACCTCCGCCTCCGGCAGCTCGAACAGGCTCGTGCCGAGCACGATGGTCTGCTCGTGATAGACCCGCAGGAGCGTCGGCGTGACCTGCCCGACCATGAGGTCGGGCGGGGGCGCCCAGTCGCGGTAGGACAGACTGAGATCGGTGCAGCGCCCGCGTCCGGCCTGGACGGTCTCGCGCAGATCGGCCGCGGCGAGAACCGCGCGGTCCATATTCCCCGTCCTCAAGTGGCGATGAACTTGAGGCGGTGCTCACGGTAGAGGTCGAGGATCGCGGCGGCCGTCTCCTCGATCGAGCGGCGGGTCACGTCGATGGTCGGCCAGCGGTACTTGGCGCAGAGCCGGCGCGAGGCGGCGATCTCGTCGGAGACCGATTGCCGATCGACATAGGCCGAGTTGTCGTCGGCCTTGAGGCTGAGCAGGCGGTTCTGGCGGATCTGCACGATGCGCTCGGGGCTGGCGATCAGCCCGACGATCAGCGCCTTCTTCACCCGGTCGAAGCTCGGCGGCAGCGGCATCGAGGGGACGAGCGGCAGGTTGGCGGTCTTGAGGCCGCGGTTGGCCAGATAGATCGAGGTCGGCGTCTTCGAGGTGCGGCTGACGCCGACCAGCACCACGTCGGCCTCGTCGAGGTCGGCCGGCAGGTTGCCGTCGTCGTGGGCCAGCGTGAAGTTCATCGCGTCGATGCGCTTGAAGTACTCGGCGTTGAGCATGTGCTGGGCGCCGGGCCGCTCGGTCGAGGTCGCGCCGAGATAGGAGCGCAGCAGCGCGTGCACCGGCTGGAGCACGTTGAGCGTCGGCGAGCCGGTCTCGCGGCAGGCCTCCTCCAGGCGCTCGATCAGTTCGTGGCCGACCAGGGTGTAGAGCACGAGGCCCGGCGCCGCCTTGATCTCGGAGATCACCCGTTCGAGCTGCGCGCCCGAGCGCACCAGCGGGTAGACGTGCTCGATCGCCGAGATGCCCTCGTACTGCACCGCCGCCGCGCGCCCGACATTGATCAGGGTCTCGCCGGTGGAGTCCGAGACGAGGTGGAGATGGAAGTAGCTGCGGCTCATCGTCGGCCCGTCTCTGGCGTGACGCATCGATCCTGAGGGCAGCGTGGCCGCCCCACCGCGATGCTTAGAGCATTTTTTTACGCGAAGGCGATGCCGAATTGCCGTTCGTCCGCCGCCGGCCCTCGGACTGATGGCGAAGCGACGCAAGCCGGCCGACCGTTTCGAGCCCCGTCGTCGTGGCCGTCGCGGTGTCTGGATCGCTTGTTCCGATGCGGGCGCGTCGGGAGGACGGCCCACGGCCTCCTCGTAGGGCGAAGCCGAAGCGATCCGGACTGCGCCGCCGCGGAAAGGAGGCGCCCTCCCCGATCACATCGCGAGATCGTTCAATGACTTGAGGCGCAAAACCGGGACTTTGCCGGCACGATATCCCCAATCGGCGTCCAAGGAGTCGACAAGTGGGGAAAAGCCGGCCCGGCGAGAGCCCGGCGGCGGGTTGCCCCGAAAACCGTCGACTCCTCCCTCAACACCGTGATCCTGCGCACACGGTGGAGTCGGTCCCGTGGGAGAATCCGGGACCGAGACGGCCATCAGGGCACACGGGCCCACGCAAGCCGCTGGTGAGCTTGGCCTATCGTGGACATTAGATCCAATCCGTTAAGAGGCGATTAACGCCGCGGCTGTGGGGAGGGCCTGTGGACGCGCTTGCGGCATCACGATCCAACGTCCAAGAGAAAAAACAGAGATTCTAGAATCTCTCTTTCTTTGAGAAGGGCCGGGGTGGGGATGGCGCGGTCGCGACCTCTCCGGTCTCCCTCGAACGGCAATCAGGCAGGATGCAGGCTTCAGGCATGGCGAAGACGGCCGACAGACCGGTGCTGCGGGTGATGTCGGGAGAGGCGATCTCCCCGCCCCCGGCCTGGATGATGCGCCAGGCCGGCCGCTACCTGCCGGAATACCGGGCGACCCGGGCGGAGGCCGGCTCCTTCCTCGATCTCTGCTACAACCCGGCCTTCGCCACCGAGGTGACGCTGCAGCCGATCCGCCGCTTCGGCTTCGAGGCGTCGATCCTGTTCTCCGACATCCTCGTGGTGCCCCATGCCCTCGGGCAGGACGTGCGCTTCGTCGAGGGCGAGGGGCCGCGCCTCGATGCGCTGGAGGGCCGCGCCCAGTTCGAACGCCTGCGCGAAGCGGGCGACCCGGCGATTTTCTCGCATCTGGCCCCGGTCTTCGAGGCGGTGGAGCGGATCCGCGGGGCGCTGCCCCATGAGACCACGCTGCTCGGCTTCTGCGGCGCGCCCTGGACGGTGGCGAGCTACATGATCGGCGGGCGCGGCACGCCGGATCTCGCCCCGGCGCGGGCGCTGGCGGCCTCCGACCCGGCGCTCCTCGATGCGTTGCTCGACCGGCTGGTCACGGTCCAGATCGAATACCTCGTGCGCCAGCTCCGCGCCGGCGCCGACGCGGTGCAGATCTTCGAGTCCCATGCCGGCGTGCTGCCGGACTCCGCCGACGGCGACGCGCTCAAGCGCTTCTCCCTCGGCCCGATCGCGCGGATGGTCGAGGGCATCCGGGCGCAGGTGCCGGGCGCCAAGATCATCGTCTTCGCCCGCGGTTCGGGACTGGACGGCCATGCCCGCGTCATCCCCGAGACCGGCGCCGATGTCGTGGGCGTCGATTGGGGGGTCGATCTCGCGGCCCTGCGCGGCCGTGTGCCGGCCACGACGGTGACCCAGGGCAATCTCCACCCCGAGACGCTGATCGAGGGCGGGCGGGCGCTGGATGCAGCCGTGGACGCCATCCTGGCGGCGACCGAGGGCCAGCCGCACATCTTCAACCTCGGCCACGGCATCACCCCGCAGACGCCGATCGCCCATGTCGAGCAGATGCTGGCCCGGCTCCGGGGCGGCCGGTGAGCCGCATCCGCGTCGCCGCCCTGGCTCTGGTGCGGCCGGATGCGGGGGGCGAGGCGTTGCTGGTGGTGCGCAAGCGCGGCAGTAGCCGCTTCATGCTGCCCGGCGGCAAGTTCGAGGATCGTGAGAGTGATGCGGCCTGCCTCGCCCGCGAGCTGCGCGAGGAACTGGGCCTGACCTTCGATCCGGAGGCGGCGGTCCGTCTCGGACGGTTCGAGGCGGAGGCCGCCAACGAGCCGGGCCACGTCGTCGAGGCGACGGTCTACCGGCAGGCGGCCGGGGCCGGCCTGAACCCGGTCTGCGGCGCGGAGATCGAGGAAACCGCTTGGCTCGCCCTGAACGACACGGCGGGCGAGCCGGCGATGCCGCTCGCGCCGCTTCTCACCCAAGAACTTCTGCCGCGCCTGCGCGCGGCGTCCCCCTCACGGAGTCCCTCACCCGGTGCTTGACGCTTCGTACCCCTGGATCAAGGCCTTCCACGTCATCGCGGTGATCGCCTGGATGGCGGCGATGCTCTACCTGCCGCGCCTGTTCGTCTATCACGCCGCGCTGCCCGCCGGGTCGCGGGTGCAGTCCGAGACCTTCAAGGTCATGGAGCGGCGCCTGCTCAAGGCGATCATGACGCCGGCCATGATCGTCACCTGGATCCTCGGGCTCTGGCTCGCGTGGCAGAGCGGCTACTACGCCGCGCCCTGGCTGCACGCGAAATTCGCCCTGGTGCTGGCGATGAGCGGCGTGCACGGCTTCCTCGCCCGCACGGTCAAGGACTTCGCCGCCGACCGCAACACCCGCAGCCAGCGCTTCTACCGCGTCATCAACGAGGTGCCGACGCTCTTGATGATCGGCATCGTCATCCTCGCGATCGTGAAGCCCTGGAGCTGATTCTTTTTCGCGGGTCGCGGCACCGGGACGGGGGCAGGCCGTTGGAAGGGCAAAGCGTGGCCGTTCGCCGCGAAGGAGCCCTGCCGATGCGTACCCTGTTCCTCGCCCTTGCTCTGAGCCTTGCCGCGGCCTCGCCTGCGGCGGCGGCGAGCTTTTCCTGCGCCAAGGCCGAGACGCCGGACGAGAAGGCGGTCTGCGACACCCGCAGCCTCAACGACCTCGACGTCGAGATGGCGGTGCGCTTCGACATCCTGAAAGACCTCCTGCCGATGGGCAACCGCACCAAGATGCAGGAGGATCAGGAGGCCTGGCTCAAGGACCGCCGCGCCTGCGGCGCCGAGGTCGCCTGCCTCACGGCGGCCTACGAGGGCCGGCTCAAGGTGCTGCGCGCGGTATTGTCGGAGTTCGCCAAGCAGGGCGGGCAGTAGCGCGCTTTCCCACCAGCCCACTCATCCTGAGGTGCCGCGAAGCGGCCTCGAAGGATCCTCCAGGGATCGTGCGGGGTCTGGAGGATCCTTCGAGGCTCCGCTTCGCTGCGCACCTCAGGATGAGGTCGTGGATGGGAGGATTGACCTTCTACAACCGCGCCAGCAGCCGCTCCGCCAGCGGGTTCTCCGCGGCGAAGGCGTAGTCGATCCGCCGCACGGTGACCGCCCGCGCCCCGGCCTGCACCAGGGCGTCGGAGAGGTCGAACACCGCATCCACCGGACAGCGCATCACGATCTCGCCGTCGGCGCCGCGCGGAGCGCCGTAGGGCAGTTCCGCCTCGTGCAGGCCGGCGAGGGTGGCCAGATCGATGGAGCCGGATTCGGGAAGCGCGGCGCGCACCTCGCGGGTGGTGCGGGCGCGCTCCTCCGCCGCGATCCGGCCGAGCACGGTGCGCAAGGCCGCCCGCGCCGTCTCGCTCCAGTCGGCCTTCAGCGAGGCGACGAGATTGGCCTCCGAGCGCAGCATCACCCCGTCGTCGAGGATCTTGAGCGCGTTGGCCGCGAGCGTCGTGCCGGTGGTGGTGATGTCGACGATGATCTCCGCCGAGCCCGCGGCCGGCGCCCCCTCGGTGGCGCCCAGGCTCTCGACGATGCGGTAATCGGCGATGCCGGCTTCCGCGAAGAAGCGGCGGGTCAGGTTCACGTATTTGGTGGCGATGCGCATCCGCCGGCCCTGGCGCAGGCGCATCTCGCTGGCGACCTCGTCGAGGTCGCTCATGGCGCGCACGTCGATCCAGGCCTGGGGCACCGCCACCACCACGCTGGCATGGCCGAAGCCGAGCGGCGTCAGCAGCTCCACGCTCGAGCCGGGGTCGGGCAGCATCTCGCGGATCAGATCCTCGCCGGTGACGCCGAGATGGGCGGCGCCGCTGGCGAGCTGGCCGGCGATCTCCGAGGCCGAGAGGTAGCGCACCTCGACGCCGGGCAGGCCGGCGAGCGTGCCGCGATATTCGCGCCCGCCCGCCTTCTGCACGAGCTTGAGCCCCGCGCGGGAGAAGAAGGCGCTGGCATTCTCCTGAAGCCGGCCCTTGGAGGGAACGGCGAGAACCAGGGGCTGACCGGTCACGCGACACCTCCTTCGCTTCCGCCCACATCGCCTTCGGCGCAGCGCGACAGCCAGAACGCGCAGCCCACCGCCGGCAGCGGCACCGGGCTGCCGAGCTGCTGCAGCAGACCGTCGTAGCGCCCGCCGCCGACGAGGGTCGGCCCGCCGGCCGCGCCCGTCACCTCGAAGATGAAGCCGGTATAGTAGTCGAGGTTGCGCGCGAACCCGCCGCTGAAGCGGAACCGCTCCACGGGCAGGCCGCGGGCCGCCATGAAGCCGGTGCGCTCCTCGAACAGCGCGAGCGCGGCGTCGAGCCCGGCATGGGTGAGACCGGCCTCGCGGGCGAGCGCCCGCACCGCACCCGCCGCCGCGTCGGGATCGCCCCCGATGGCGCAGTAGCGCTCGATCAGCGCCCGGTTGCCCGCGTTGAGGCCGGCGCCCCCTTGCGCCTGCGCCGAGGCCTTGGCGAGGAAGCGCTCGGCGATGGCGCCGGCGCTGCGCCCGCCGACCTGCGAGATCCCGGCGATCGACAGCACGTCCTCGACGAAGGCGCGCACGGCGCCGGCATCCTGGCCCTGGATCGCGGCGAGCAGGCCGGCATGGCGATCCTCGGTCTGGGCCGTGTTCGCGACCTCGTCGAGGGAGCGCCCGGCGGCGATGGCCCGCAGCGTCCGGCGCTTGGCCACCGGCGGCACCGCGAGCGCGTCGAGGAAGGCGTGGGTCAGGCCCATATCGCCGAGCCGCACGGCGACGTCGGAGCGCCCGAGCAGGTCGAGGCCCTCGAAGGCCAGTCCCAGCACCTCGGCATCCGCCGCCGGGGTGTCGGTGCGCCCGATCGACTCGATGCCGCCCTGGACGAACTCGTCGGGCTCCCCCGCCGCGACGCGGAAGACCGGGCCGAGATAGCTGTAATCGGCGCTCTCGCCCGGCCGCATCGCCTGGTGCAGGCGGCAGACGGGGATGGTGAATTCCGGCCGAAGGCACAGCTCGGCCCCGGTCGCGTCCTGCGTCACGAAGATGCGCCGCCGGATGTCCTCGCCCGAGAGTTCGAGGAACGGCTCGACCGGCTGCAGCACCGGGGGCGAGGCGGGCACGTATCCGCAGGCGGAAAAATGCGCCGACAGCCGCACATGGCGCAACGCCTCCGCCCCGCTCGGGCCGCCTGCCTCCGGTCTCGTCATCGTGTCGGATCCAGCTTGATTTCGGCCCCCATAGCAATCGTCTTCCCCGTTGGCGACCGCGAGAACCGGATTTCGAGTGCGCAGACCGTTCGGGGCAGGGTCTTCGCGGCCGCCCTTACCAGACCAGCCGCTCGATCACCGCATCGGGCCGGACCTCCTGGCGCGAGAGCCAGTCCGCGATGTCGCCGAGGCTGTGGTGCTCGGCCGTGACGCCGAGTTCCTCCGCGTGGATGCCGCGGGCCACCAGCACCGACGGGATGCCGTAGCCCGAGGCCCCGGCGATATCGGTGCGGATCGCGTCCCCCACCGCGACGGTGCGGCTCACATCCGGGGGCGGCATGCGATCGAGCTCGCCGGCCATGGCGAGCGCCGTCTCGTAGACCGGCCGGTAGGGCTTGCCCGCATAGACGACCGCGCCGCCGATGGCCTCGTAGGCCTGGGCGATCAGGCCGGCGCAGGGGATCAACTTCTTGTCGCGTTCGACCACGAGGTCGGGGTTGGCGCAGATCATCGGCACGGCGCGGGCGCGGAAGTCGGCCAGGGCCTCGCGGTAATCCTCCGCCGTCTCGGTGTGATCGTCGAACAGGCCGGTGCAGACGATGCGCTGGGCCTCCGCCGCCGGCACCAGGGTGAGGTCGAGCCCATCGAAGACCGGCGCGTCGCGCTCCGGCCCCAGGTGATACACCCGCTCGCCCGGATGCTCGGCGATCAGCCGCCGGGTCAGGTCACCCGAGGTGAGGATCGCGTCATAGGCCTCCCGCTTCACGCCGTAGCCGTCGAGGATCTTTTGCACCCCCTGCCAGGGTCGGGGCGCGTTCGAGACGAGGATCACCCGGCGCGGGCGCGGACCCGGCAGCGCCCGGAAGCGGATCAGCGCCTCACCCGCCGCGGCGTGGCCGCGGGTCCCGTCATGCAGCACGCCCCAGACGTCGCACAGGATCAGGTCGTAACGCTCGGCCACCTCCGCGAAGTGGCGCAGGGTCGGGACGGAAGGGTGAGTCATCGAAGGATCCGGTCGGGCGGTGAGGCTGCGGGCTCTATAGCGGGGTTTGCGGAGCGCTGAAGGCTGAGGCCGACCTTTGTGACACCCATCCCCCTCCGCAGGGGCGACACGGCGAGGCCGGTTTGAAGCTCCGGAAGATCCTGCCTCATGCCTCGACGGCGTCATTCCGGGGCCGCGCAGCGGAACCCGGAATCCACCCATGAGGCGGCGCCGAAGCATGCCGTCGAGGCTGGTCGTGGATCCCGGGTTCGCCTGCGGCGCCCCGGGATGACGGTGGCAGGGTATCGCGGTCGGAGAGGTCGTCCCTTCGATGCGTGTTGGCAGTCGCTGAGGGGACGGGAATACGAAAAAATCACCCCAGGAACCGCCCCACCAGCAGCCGCGCCAGCTCCCGCGGCGGGTCGGGGGTGAGCACGGCGAGCTTGCGCGAGGTCGAGAGCGAGGCGAGCCCGTGCAGGGCGGCCCACAGGGCGGCGACCGCCCGGCGGCGCTCGTCCGGTTCGGCGATGAGCGGCGCCAGCACCGTATCCACGAGCCCGACCGGCTCGGCCAGGGCCGCAGCGTACCAGTCCGGAAACGGCTGGTCCGGCGCGGCGAGATGCTCGAACAGCAGGCTCCAGACCCGCGGGTCGGCAGCGACGAAGACGAGATAGGCGTCGGCCAGCGCCAGGGCGTTGTCCCGCGCCGCCCGGTTCGGGTCGATCTCCGCCGCCAGCGCCGCGTGCAGCCGGGCGAGCGTGCGGGCATTGACCCGCAGCACCACCTGATCGAGGTCGCCCACCGCGTTGTAGATCGAGTTCGGCGCGTAGCCGATCGCCGCCGCCAGCCGCCGCATGCCGAGCGCGCGAAAACCCTCGTTGCGCACGAGGCTCTCCGCCGTGCCCGCGACGAGACCGATGAAGCCCTCCCGGTCGTGCTCGCCCCGCGGGCCGCTGCCGCGGGTCTTCCCGGGCGAATCCTTGCCCGCCGATTCTCTGCCCGCCAAATCCGCTCCTCGCGGGCCAACGTCACCCATTGGCGTGCGTGCCCGCACCCAGCACCGGGTTAGATTGCACATCGTTCAAAATCAAGCTTGCGCAGCCTCCGGTCGGGTTTAATTTGAACACCGTGCAAAACGCGGATTTGACGCCTTCGCCGTCGGCAGGCAGTCATGCCCGGAGCCGGGAGAGACCACGATGTTCCGCACACTGATGACGACGCGACGCTTCGCGCCGCTGTTCTGGTGCCAGTTCTTCTCCGCCTTCAACGACAATTTCCTCAAGAACGCGCTCGCCCTGCTGATCCTGTTCCAGGTCAGCGCGCGGGGCGAGAGTTCGGGCGGCGTGCTGGTGACGCTGGCCAGCGCCGTGTTCATCGGCCCGTTCTTCATCCTCTCGGGCCTCGGCGGTCAGCTCGCCGACCGCTACGACAAGGCGGTGCTGGCCAAGCGGCTGAAATTCGGTGAGATTTTCGCGGCCCTGCTCTCGGTGCTCGGCTTCTGGCTGCACTCGGTGCCGCTGCTGTTCGCGGCGCTGGGCCTGTTCGGGATCATCGCGGCGCTGTTCGGCCCGATCAAGTACGGCATCCTGCCCGATCACCTGAAGCGCGAGGAACTCACCGCCGGCAACGCGCTGGTCGAGGCCGCGACCTTCCTCGCGATCCTGCTGGGCACCATCACCGCGGGCCTTGCCATGGCGATGGGCGGCCACGCGCTCGGCCTCGGTGCCGGGCTGATGGGCATGGCGGTCCTGTGCTGGCTCTCCGCCCGGATGATCCCGGCCACCGGCGAGGGCGCGCCCGACCTGAAGGTCGATCCGAACGTCGCCCGCTCCACGATCGAACTCCTGCGCGACCTCTGGGCCGACACCCGGCTCTGGCGCGGTTCGGTGATCGTGAGCTGGTTCTGGCTCGTCGGCGTCGTGGTTCTTTCCCTGCTCCCGGTGCTGGTGCGCCAGACCCTCAACGGCACCGAGATCGTCGCCACGACGCTGCTCGCGATCTTCTCGGTCGGCATCGCCGTCGGCTCCGGCCTCGCCTCGTGGCTGGCGAGCGGGCGCATCGTCCTGCTGCCGACCCCGGTCGGCGCGGTGCTGATGGGCCTGTTCGGCCTCGACCTCGCCTGGACGGTGTCGCACCTGCCTCCGCCCACGGGCGAGCCGGTCGGCGCCTGGGACTTCATCACCAGCGGCCACGGCCTGCGCATCGCTGCCGACTTCTTCGGGCTCGCCGTCGCGGGCGGCCTCTATGTCGTGCCCTCGTTTGCCGCGGTGCAGGCCTGGACCGAGAAGGCCAAGCGCGCCCGCGTCATCGGCGCCGTCAACGTGCTCACCGCCGCCTTCATGGTCGGCGGCACCCTGGCGCTCGCCGTGCTCCAGGGCCTCGGCCTGTCCATGGCCCAGCTGCTCGCGCTCGTGGCCGTGCTCAACCTGATCGTCGGCGTGGTGATCCTGAACACCCTACCGACGAACCCCCTGCGCGACGCCCTCTCGATCCTGTTCCGCGCCTTCTACCGCCTGGAGGTGAAGGGCCTGGAGAACGTCGAGAAGGCCGGCCCGAACGCCATCGTCGCCCTCAACCACGTCTCCTTCCTCGACGCGCCGCTGGCGCTGTCGCTGCTGGACAAGGACCCGGTCTTCGCCATCGATCACGGCATCGCCCAGCGCTGGTGGGTGAAGCCGTTCCTCAGCGTCGCCAAGGCGATGCCGCTCGACCCGACGCGGCCGCTCGCCACCCGCACGCTGATCAACGCGGTGAAGGGCGGCGAGACGCTGATCATCTTCCCCGAGGGCCGGCTCACCGTCACGGGCAGCCTGATGAAGGTCTATGACGGGGCGGGGCTGATCGCCGACAAGTCCGGCGCCATGGTGGTGCCGGTGAAGATCGACGGGCCGGAGCGCACGATTTTTTCGCGCCTGAAGCGCGATCAGGTGCGCCGGGCGTGGTGGCCCAAGGTGACCGTGACGATCATGCCGCCGGTGCGGCTCCACGTCGATCCGGAGTTGAAGGGCAAGACCCGCCGGCGCGCCGCGGGCGCGGCGCTCTACGACATCATGTCGGACCTCGTCTTCGAGACCGCCGACATCGAGCGAGGCGTCTTCTCCGCGCTGATCGAGGCGGGCCGGCTTCACGGCTGGCGGCGCACGGCGCTGGAAGATCCGGTGACCGGCACGATGAGCTATTCGCGCCTCGTGATGGGCGCCAACATCCTCGGCCGGAAGCTCCAGACGCTCCTGCCGGACCCGAAGAAACCGGTCGGGCTGATGCTGCCCAACGCCAACGGCGCGGCGGTGACGTTCTTCGCGCTCGCCAGCGCGGGCCGGGTGCCGGCGATGATCAACTTCTCCGCCGGTCCTGCCGCGGTGCTCTCGGCCTGCCGGGCGGCGCAGGTCGAGACCATCCTCACCTCCCGTGCCTTCATCGAGAAGGGCCGCCTCGGCACCTTGATCGAGGGCATCCAGGGGACGATCCGCCTGATCTACCTCGAGGACGTGCGGGCGGGCGTCACCACGGGCGACAAGATCCGCGGGTTCCTGGCCCCCCGCCGGCCGCTGGTGGCGCGCCAGGGCAGCGACCCGGCGGCGATCCTGTTCACGTCGGGCTCGGAGGGCACGCCGAAGGGCGTGGTGCTCGCCAACCGCGCGATGCTCGCCAACACCGCGCAGGTCGCCGCGCGCATCGATTTCGGGCCGCGCGACAAGGTGTTCAATGTGCTGCCCGTCTTCCACGCCTTCGGGCTGACGGCGGGGCTGGTGCTGCCGCTGATCTCGGGTGTGCCGGTCTACCTCTACCCCTCGCCGCTGCACTACCGGATCGTGCCCGAACTCATCTACGGCACCAATGCCACGGTCCTGTTCGGCACCGACACCTTCCTCGCCGGCTACGCCAAGATGGCCCATTCCTACGACCTGCGCTCCTTGCGCTACGTCGTGGCCGGTGCCGAGCCGGTGAAGCAGGCGACCCGCAAGACCTGGGCGGAAAAGTTCGGCCTGCGCATCCTGGAGGGCTACGGCGTCACCGAATGCGGGCCGGTGCTCGCCCTCAACACGCCGATGTTCAACCGCTTCGGCACGGTCGGCCGGCTCCTGCCGGGAATCCAGTCGCGTCTCGAACCGGTGCCCGGCATCGAGGAGGGCGGGCGCCTCGTGGTCCGCGGGCCCAACATCATGCTCGGCTACCTGCGGGCGGAGAATCCCGGCGTCTTGGAGCCGCCCGCGGACGGCTGGTACGACACCGGCGACATCGTCGCCTTTGACGCCGACGGCTTCGTGACGATCAAGGGCCGGGCCAAGCGCTTCGCCAAGATCGCGGGCGAGATGGTGTCGCTGGCCAGCGTCGAGGCGCTCGCCGCCGAACTCTGGCCCGACGCCCCGAGTGCGGTCGCCGCCGTGCCCGACGCACGCAAGGGCGAGCGCCTGATCCTGTTCACGGAAGCCAAGGGCGCGACGCGGGCCGCCTACCAGACCCACGCCAAGGGCCGGGGCGCGGCCGACGTCGCCGTTCCCGCCGAGGTGGTCGTCGTCGAGAAGCTGCCGATGCTGGGCACCGGCAAGGTCGATCAGGTGAGCGTGACCAAGCTCGCGCGCGAGCGGGCGTCGACGGCGGAGGCGGCGTGAGGAGCGGGATGGGGCGATCCCATCCCACCTCGTCCTGCGGCGACGCGTCGATGCAGGCTCGATCGCCTCCGAGCGATCCAAGGACCGGGTGCTTCTTGTATAGGTAGCACTCGGTGATATCTTAGATCATGGCCGATGATCGCGCCGATGCCGATGAAACATGGCCGCGTGCCTTCAAGACCGCTGTCTTTGCCCGGTCAGCGCGCAAGGCACGCATCCATGACGCGGAGCTATGTGAGGCGCTTCGAGAGGTGATGCTGGGCCAAGCGGATGACCTCGGCGGTGGGGTCTTCAAGAAGCGTCTGAACAAAAACAGGCATCGCAGCATCATCCTGGCGAAAGGTGGGCGATACTGGGTGTATGAATACCTCTTCGCCAAGAAGGATCGCGCGAATATCGACGATGGGGAGCTGAGCGATTTCAAGTTGCTCGCGAAGGGCTACGCTTCGTTGAGCGAGGAGCAGATCGACGGGCTCGTGGCTGACAAGGATCTTCTGGAGATCTGCAATGACGGCAAAGCGTAAGTACAGGAGCGACGTGTCCGAGGCGATCCACAGCTCGGCGGCGATGCTGCACAAGGTCGGAGCGCTGGACAAGGCCACCATGCGCGACTTCGATGCGCGCCACCTCGTCGTGCCGGACGTGATCGAGCCCGCCCAGATCAAGCAGATCCGCGAGTCGAACAACGTCAGTCAGCCAGTCTTCGCCCGCTATCTCAACACCAGCGAGAGCACGGTCGAGAAGTGGGAGACCGGAGCCAAACGTCCCAGCGGCATGGCTCTGAAGCTGCTGACAATCGTCCAAAAGCACGGCCTGGACGTCCTCGCCTGAGCGGGCGCGTACGTCACAGAACAATAAAGAGCTCCTGTATCGAACAGGCGCACTTTGTTACAGATCCCGTTCGGAAGCTGCCGTCTATGCGCCGATCCGAACACCTGTCACGCGCGTTCCAAGTCGGTCCGTGAAAAGTCCTCGCCGACGTAGAGCAGCCGGCAGCCCTTCTCCTTCGCGAGCACATAGGCAAAGCAATCGCCAAAATTCAGCGCCGCGGGATGAATGCCTTTGCCCCAGGTTGCATAGGCTTGAACGACATTCTGCGCAGTGGCAGCGGTCACACTGATGATCTCGAAGCCGAGGCTCTCGATCAATTGTTCCATTTCGGTCTTGCAATTCCGCCGTAGCGCAACGATCAAGGCTTCTGCCATCGTCCCGGCCGATATGAGGACTTTTTCCTCGGCTTCCAGAACGTCGGTGCATCGATCGGCCTCCGTCTCATCGAGAAGGATGGCCATCAACGCCGACGTATCGACCACGATCATTTCGGCAGGCCGTCCTCATCGTACAGGAAGTCCTGGCTGCGATCCGCGCTGGGCCCAGCCGACGACTTTGCCGCCGCCTGTCTCACGGCGTTCAGAAGGGCGCGCCGTGCCTGCCGATCCGGTACGGTCTTGATCGGCTCAAGCCGGACGGCGGCATGTCCGTGCCGCGTCAGGATGATTTCCTCTCCTGCTTCGGCACGTCGCACGAGATCGGTTAATTGCGCTTTCGCTTCCGATACGGAGACGCGCATCGCCCTGGCCCTACCGCACCCTGTGATCTCTTGGAATTTGGACCACAGAATGGTTCAAAACAAGACTTCATCTACGAGCCCATCCGGATCGCTGTCCGATACCTCTCGGTCCAGCGGGCTCGGCGGAAGTCGAACTTAAACCATTCTTGACCCTATCCTCGGCCCGTCCCACCACCCGCGGGTCCGTTGCCGATGCCCCTCTCTCGCCGCCGCTTCCTCGTCTCCTCGCTCGGTCTCGCGATCGCCGGCCCCGCCGCGGCGCAGAGCTACGGCCAGACCTTCAAGGTCGAGAACGACGAGGGCCGGCCGGTGGCCAACATGCGGCTGCCGGGCGAGATCACCGGGCAGATCCAGGAACTGCGCGGCGTCACCTATCTCGGGCCGCGCGAGGCCGAGGTGACGCTCTACGAGTTCTTCGACTACAACTGTCCCTGGTGCCGCAAGGCGGCGGCCGACGTCACCGCACTCGCCGGCAGCGACCCGGGCTTACGGATCGGCCTCGTGCACAACCCGATCCTCTCGCCGATGTCGGCCCAGGCGGCGAAGGTCTCGCTCGCGGTACAGCGCAAGCTCGGATCGGCGGCGGCCTTCGCCTTCTACGACCAGTTGCTGTCCACCAAGGGCCAGATCGACGGGCTCAAGGCGCTCGACATCGGCGCGAAGACCGGCGTGCCGCGGGTCGAACTCGAACAGATCGCCGACAGCGACGCGGTGCGCGAGGCCCTGCGCGCCCACATGAACGTTGCGGCCAATCTCGGGCTCACCGCGACGCCCTCCTACGTGCTCGGCAATACCGGCGTGCTCGGCCATCCCGGCGTGAAGTCGCTGGCGAAGATGATCGCGGCGATGCGGCGCTGCGATCAGATTGCCTGCGGGTAGGCTCTTGTATCCAAGCTGCACGGAACACGACCGATGGTCCTGTTCCGTGCGTCCGGCGGACGACCGCCGCCCCGCAGTCGCGGGGGGCATCGACGATGAGTCAGGATCATCGTCGATGGGGATCAGGCGCCGCCGATGAGGATGCCCGTCGCCAGCACGAGGGCGCCGCCGAGCACGATCTGGAAGGCCGCCCGCAGGAACGGCGTCTCCATGTAGCGGTTCTGGATCCAGACGATGGCCCAGAGTTCGACGAAGACGACGGCGAAGGCGATGCTCGTCGCCAGCCAGAAATTCGGGATCAGGTAGGGCAGCGCGTGGCCGAGGCCGCCGATGGCGGTCATCACCCCGGAGGCGAGGCCGCGCTTGAGCGGCGAGCCGCGCCCGGAGATCTTGCCGTCGTCGTGGGCGGCCTCGGTGAAGCCCATCGAGATGCCGGCGCCGATCGAGGCCGAGAGGCCGACGAGGAAGGTCGTCCACGGATCTTGTGTGGCAAAGGCGGTGGCGAAGATCGGCGCGAGGGTCGAGACCGAGCCGTCCATCAGTCCGGCGAGCCCCGGCTGGACCCAGGTCAGGACGAACTGGCGGTGGGCCGCCGCATCCTCCTCGTCGCGGCCGGCTCCGTCGAGATGCTGCTCGCTCAGCGCCTCGGCCGTCCGCTCATGCGCGCTCTCCGCCGCCGCAAGGTCGCCGAGCAGGGCCCGCGTGTCGGCATCGGTCGAGCGCCGGGCGGCGGCGAGGTAGAAGTCGCGCGCCTGCCGCTCCATCGCGGCGGCCTCTTCCCGGACGCGGTCGAGCCCGAGATTGCGCATCAGCCAGACCGGCTTGCGGCTGTAATAGCCGGCGATGTGCTCGCGCCGGATCGGGATGACGAAGTCGCCGAAGCGCTCCTTGTAGCGCGCGATCAGGCGGCGGCGGTGCTCGTCCTCGGCCTGCGCCATCGCGTCGAACAGGGCGGCCGAATGGGGATAGTCGGCCCGCAGGCGTCTCGCATAGGCGCGGTAGATCTGGCCGTCCTCTTCCTCGGACCCGATCGCCAGAGCCAGGATCTCCTGCTCGCTGAGATCCTCGAACCGTTTCCGGCCGCCCAGCGTCAGCATCGCGAGACGGCTCATCATCGCTGCGTCGATCTCCGGGGATGGCGTGCGGCGGACCGGGTGAGGGCGGCGGGCGGCCTCACCCCTCCTGCTCCTGCAGGAGCCGGTACTCGCGCCCGTGCCGGCAATAGCCCTCGACGATGTGGCTCATCATCGCGCGCTTCTTCGAGTCGAGCGTGCCGAGGATGCGCGCGGGCCGCCCGCCCCAGAGATGGCCGCCTTCGAGCAACTGGCCCGGATCGGTGGTCGAGCCGCCGGCCAGCATCACGTCGTCGGCCACCACCGTGCCCGGCGCCAGCACCGAGCCGATCCCGATCAGGCTGCGGGCGCCGATCCGGCAATCGGCCATGCGCACGTTGTGGCCGATGGTGGTGTCGCGTCCGATCACCACGCCCTCGCCGCGGCTGCGGATCACGGTGTTGTCCTGGATGTTGGTGTCGGCGCCGACCACGATCGGGCCCACTTCCGCGGCGAGCTCGCAGGAGAACAGCACCGTCGATCCGGCGCCCAGCGCGATGCGGCCGGAGAGCCGGGCGGTGTGGGCCACGAAGACACTTTCTTCGGTCTCCGGCGGCTCGGGCGGCGCGGCCGGGCTCGCCGCTTCGCCGGAGGCCTCGCGCAGGCGCTCGGCCCGCTCGGCGAGTTCCTCCGGCGTGACCGGGCGCAGGCGCTTGGCCGGGTTGCCGCCATAGGCGAAACCGCTCTCGAGGGTCGAGCGGGGGAAGATCGTCGCGCCCGCCTCGATCAGCACGTTGTCGCCGACGGTCGCCCCGTCGAGGATGATCGCGTCGTCCTCGATCACCACGTCCGAACCCACGGTGCAGGCATGGACCACCGCGTTGCGGCCGACGGTGACCCGGTCGCCGATATGCGTCGGCAGCGACTCGGTGGCGATGTGGACGGTGGAGCGGGCGCCGAGCCAGAAGCGGTCGCCCGCGGTGATCGGCTGGCCGTCGCTGCGGATCACGCTGTCGTCGCCGAGCCAGGCCTGGGATCCGAGGGTGGCGGCGCCGATCACGGTGCTGGCGCGCCCGCACCAGACGGGACGGCTGGCGAAGACGGGCAGAATGCCGTCGTAGGGCAGGATCAGGTCGGGCGTCACGGCGCGGCTCACTGTTCTTCGAAACGGCGCCAGTGGCGCGGTCCTATCCTTGAGCCATATAGGCTCGGAGGCAAACGGAGTAACCGGGCTTTACGCAAACGCGGGGAGCCGATCCGTAACCGCCGCGTCTGCGTTCGCGTGTGTTCCCGAAGAGTGGGTCATGACGGTCAGTATCCAGTCCGAGCCCTTCGACACCGCCGCCGAGATCGCCCGGATCGAAGCCGGGCTGGCTGGCCGGGCCGGGGCCGTGGTGACCTTCTCCGGCCTGTGCCGCGACGAGGCGGGGCGGCTCGCCGCGCTGGAACTGGAGCACTATCCCGGCATGGCCGAGGCCGAGATCGCCCGTGTGGTGGAGGAGGCGCGCGCCCGCTGGCCGGTCCAGGCGCTGCGGGTGATCCACCGCCACGGGCTGGTGCGGCCCGGCGAGGGCATCGTCCTCGTCGTCACCGCCTCGCCCCACCGCAAGGCCGCCTTCGCCGCGGCCGACTTCCTGATGGACTACCTCAAGACCCGCGCGCCGTTCTGGAAGCGCGAGCACCTCGCCGACGGCACCACCGGCGGCTGGGTCGAGGCGACGGAGGCCGACGCCGCCGCAGCCCAAGCCTGGGCCTGAACGATCGACCTGAGGCCGCTGGCTTTACACGAACCGCGAACGGATCCCCGAACCATGACGGCTCCCCCTTTCAGCCCGCCGGCCAGCCCGCCCGGCGCGCGGCGTCTCGCGGCCGCGGGCATCGCGGTCGTGGCCTTCGCGGCCGCGCTCTGGCTCGCCTGGACCGCGGCGGCGACGCTGTTGCTGATCTTCTCCGGCATCCTGTTCGCCGTTTTCCTCGACGGGCTGACCCGGGGTCTGGGCCATGTGCTGCCGATTGGGCGCGGCTGGCGCCTCGCGCTGGCCTGCCTCGTGCTCGCCGCCCTGGCCTTCGGGCTCGTCGCCTTCGGCGGCGCCACCGTGGCGAGCCAGGCGCGCGACCTCGGCACCACGGTGCGCCAGCAATCGGAGACCGTGCGCGACTGGCTGAAGGAGCGCGGGATCGAGATCGACCTGTCCCAGGGCGCCCCGGCGGGTCAGGCGGCAACTCAGGAGGCAAGTCAGGCGGGAGGCCAGGGAGCCGGTCAGGGGGCTGGCGGCGAGGGCGAGGAGGGGAAGGACCAGAAGCAGGGCGGCCTCGCCGGCCTCGCCTCGGGTGCCCTGAAGAGCCCGGGCTCGCTGCTGTCGGATGCGGGCAGCGTGCTCGGCCCGGCGGCGACCGTGGTGATCGCGCTGTTCAACGCGCTCGGCAACATCCTCGTGATCGTCTTCCTCGGGATCGCCATCGCCGCCGATCCGGGCAGCTACCGCGACGGCGCCCTGCGGCTGGTGCCCCGGCGCCACCGCGAGAAGGGTGCGCGCGTCCTCGACGGCGCGGGCGAGACCCTGCGGCACTGGCTGTTCGGGCAGCTCGTCACCATGGCGGCGATCTTCGTGCTGACCTGGGCCGGGCTCAGCCTCCTCGGCATCGGCGGCGCGCTGATCCTCGGGCTCCAGGCCGGCCTGCTCGCCTTCGTGCCGACGATCGGGCCGCTGATCGCGGGTGTGGTGATCGTGCTGAGCAGCCTCGCCTCGGGGCTGAACGGATTGCTCGGGGCGCTCGGCGTCTACCTCGCGGTGCAGACGGCGGAGAGCTACGGGCTCACGCCCTTCATCCAGCGCCGCGCCCTCGATCTGCCGGCGGCGACGATCTTCGCCGGCCAGCTCCTGCTCGGCGTGCTGTTCGGCCTGTGGGGGGTGGCGCTCGCCCTGCCGCTGGTGGCGGTGATCAAGGTGCTGCTGGAAGAGCTCTACATCGAGGATGGGGCCGAAGCGGAGGCCTGACGATCCGCCTCGGCCCCGATCCCTTTACGGCGCCATGTCGGGGACCGGCTTGACGGTCCCCATCTCGGCCGGGGCGGGCGCCGGGGCCGGGGTGCCGATCTGCGGCGGCGGGGTGAGCTGCAGGTGCTCGCTGGTATAGGCGAGTTCCTGGTAGACCCGCTGCGGATCCTCGTTCAGCTTCGTGCCGTAGCTCGGCACGATCTGGCGGATCTTCGCCTGCCATTCCGGGCTCGCGACCCGCTTGGCAAAGACCTTCTCCAGCACGTTCAGCATGATCGGCGCGGCGGTGGAAGCGCCCGGCGAGGCGCCGAGCAGGGCGGCGATGCTGCCGTCCTTGGCCGCCACCACCTCGGTGCCGAGCTTCAAGACGCCGCCCTTCTCCGGATCGCGCTTGATGATCTGCACCCGCTGCCCGGCCTGGACGAGGCGCCATTCGTCCTTCTTGGCATCGGGGAAGTATTCGCGCAGGGCCTGGTAGCGGTCCTCGTCGGAGAGCATCAGCTGGCCGGCGAGGTACTCGACCAGCGGGTACTGATCGACGCCGACGCGGACCATCGGCCAGACGTTGCTGGTGGTGGTCGAGGTCAGCAGGTCGAAGTAGGAGCCCTCCTTCAGGAACTTGGTCGAGAAGGTCGCGAACGGTCCGAACAGGATCACCCGCTTGCCGTCGAGCATCCGCGTGTCGAGGTGCGGCACCGACATCGGCGGCGAGCCGACGGAGGCCTTGCCGTAGGCCTTGGCGAGGTGGCGCAGGGCCACGTCCTGATTCTCGGTGACGAGGAACGAGCCGCCGACGGGGAAGCCGGCATAATCGTCGGCCTCGGGAATGCCGGAGGCCTGCAGCAGGTGCAGGGCGCCGCCGCCCGCGCCGATGAACACGAACCGGGCATCGACCGTGGACCGGCTGCCATCCTTCAGGTTCTTGGACGTGACGCGCCAAGTCCCATCCTTGTTGCGCTCGAAGCTCTCCACTTCGGTCGAGAGGCGCAGGTCGAACTTCGGCCCGCTCTTCAGCGAGGCGATGTACTGGCGGGTGACCTCACCCCACTCGCAATCGGTGCCGAGCGGCGACCACGTGGCGGCGACCTTCTGCTTCGGGTCGCGCCCCTCCATCATCAGGGGGACCCACTTCTTGACCTGCTCGGGGTCGGTCGAGAATTCCATCCCGGCAAAGAGCGGGCTGGCTTTCAGCGCCTCGTAGCGCTTGCGCAGATAGGTGATGTTGTCGTCGCCCCAGACGAAGCTCATGTGGGGCGTGGAATTGATGAAGGAGTGGGGGTTCTTCAGGACACCCTTTTGCACCTGCCACGCCAGGAACTGGCGGGTGACCTGGAAGGCCTCGTTGATCTCGACGGCCTTGTTGATCTGGACGTTCCCCTTGGAATCCTCGGGCGTGTAGTTCAGCTCGGCCAGGGCCGAGTGGCCGGTGCCGGCGTTGTTCCAGCCGTTGGAGCTCTCCAGCGCCACGCCGTCGAGCCGCTCGACCATCTCCAGCGACCAGTCAGGCTCGAGTTCACGCAGCCAGACGCCGAGCGTCGCGCTCATGATGCCGCCGCCGATCAGCAGGACATCGACCTTGCGCGCCTCGCCCGCGGCGAGCAGCGGCGAACCCGGCAGGGCGGTGGCCGCCAGACCTGCCAGCGCGCCGCCGATGACTTGCCGCCGATTCACCGGCATCGGACTATGATGCATAGTCGACGATTTCATATGCAGTTTATCGTCAGTTTTCATTTTAATTTTCGCGCCGCTCAAAAATTTATTTGGTCCCGCCGGTCCGCTACAACGGGCGCGGGCGAGCGACAACCCGGCGATTACATGGCTGCCATGCCCTGAAACCTTGAACATCCGCAGGGGATTGTCAGGCCGCCCGAGGGGCGTTCGGCCGTGCCGGAAACGGAGCCGGCCACAGGCTGCCGACCGCTTCGGGGACAGAACCTCAGCGCGCGGCCGAGCGCGCGATTCGGCGGACGCTTCCGAGGATGCCCCGACCGCTCAGCCCTCGCGGGCGGCGGGGACTGCGGCGATGCCGGCGCCCGCGGCCCAGGCGTTGAGATCCTGCTTGCGGATCGCCGCCGCCATCAGGTCGGGGAACAGATCCGGCGTGCAGGCGAAGGCGGGCACGCCCAGGGCGGCGAGGCGCGCGGCGAGCCCCCGGTCGTAGGCCGGCGCGCCCTCGTCGGAGAGGGCGAGGAGCGCCACCACCTGCACGCCGGCCGCGACGAGGCGCTGCGCCTGAGCGAGCAGCCCGGCCTCGACCCCGCCCTCGTAGAGATCGGAGATCAGCACCAGGACCGTGTCCTCGGGCCGGGTGATGCGCGAGGCGCAGTAGCCGACCGCCCGGTTGATGTCGGTGCCGCCGCCGAGTTGGACCGAGAACAGCACCTCGACCGGATCGTCCATTTCGTCGGACAGATCGACCACCTCGGTGTCGAACACCACGAGCCGGGTCGAGACCGCGGGCAGCGAGGCCATCACCGCCCCGAAGATGCTCGAATAGACCACGGAATTGGCCATCGAGCCGGACTGGTCGATGCACAGGATCACGTCCTTCAGCGATCCGCGGCTCTTCCGCCCGTGACCGAGACGGGTTTCCGGGATGATGGTGCGGTACTCCGCCTGATAGTGGCGCAGGTTCGCCCGGATCGTGCGGTTCCAGTCGATCTCGGCGTGGCGCGGGCGGCGGTTGAGGCTGGCGCGATCGATCGCTCCGGTCACGGCCTGCCGCAGCGGTTCCTCGAGCCGCTTCATCAGCGCGTCCACCACCTTGCGCACCACGAGGCGGGCCGTCTCCTTCGTGCGCCCGCCGAGCAGGCCGCGCATCGAGATCAGGGTCGAGACGAGGGAAACGTCGGGCTGGACCGCCTCCAGCATCTCCGGCTCGGTCAGCATCCGCTTGAGGTCGAGCCGCTCGAAGGCGTCGCGCTGCATCACCTGCACCACGGAGGCCGGGAAATAGTCGCGGATGTCGCCGAGCCAGCGCGGGACGGAGGGGGCGGAGGCGCCCAAGCCCCCCTTGCGGTCGGAATCGTAGAGGGCGCCCATCGCCCGGTCGAGGCGCCCGTCGCGCTCGCTCAGGGTGCAGCCGGTGCCCTCGGCCGCCCCGCCGCCCAGCACGAGGCGCCAGCGGCGCAGACGCTCGGTCTCGGTCGCCTCGCTCATGCGGCGTCTCCGGTGGTGGTCGCGGGCTCGGGGCCGAGCAGCAGGCGCAGGATCGGCAGCACTTTTGCCGCGCGTGCCGGGTCGAAGCCTTGCGATCCGGCCGCCGCATCGAGCGAGGCGCCGCCCGGCCGGGCCAGCGTCTCGCCGATGGCCCGGCGCTCGGCGGGCGCCAGGGTCGCGAAGGTGCGGCGCACCAGCGGCAGCAGCTCGATGAACAGCGCCTCGTCGAGACCGCAGAGCCATTCGTCGACCACGGCGAGCAGTTCGCGCCCGTGGATCAGCACGGTGCCGCTGTCTTCGAGGAAACCCTCGATCCAGGCGGCGGCCGGGACGGCGCCGGAGGCCCGCGACAGGGCCAGCCGCAGGCGCTCGCCGGCCTCCGCCGCGTCGATGGCGCGGTCGTCGAACAGGAGCCGGACGGCGCGTCCGACGACGCGGCCGTGGACATGCTCCTGATCGGCCAGCGCCCGCAGGGCCTCCCCCCAGACCGCCTTCAGTTCCGGCTCCTCGATCAAGGCGACCGCGCCCGAGACGGCGACGATGCGCGCCTTGGCGGCACCGGCCGCGTCGTCGTCGAGGCTCTGGCAGGCGGCGACCAGCCCGGCGGCGGCCCGCGGCACGAGGCCCCGCACCACGGCCAGCACCGGCTCGGTGTCGGAGGAGCGCACCGAGCCGTAGCGGGCGAGTTCGGCCAGCGGCGGCAGCGCGTCCATGAGGTCGAACACGTCGGCCGAGACCGCGGCGCGGTCGTTGAGCGCGCGGATCACCGCCGCCGTGGCCCCGGCGAGGTCGGCGTCGAGCAGGGTGCCGATCAGGCCGGAGAGCTCGGCGACGCGGGTCGCCTCCCGCGCGCGGCTCCGCACCCGGCCGGCGGCGGCCTCGGCGATCGTGCCGCCCTCGGCGGAGGCCGCCACCAGCTCCACCACCCATTCCGGCTGCCAGGTGAGGTACCAGCTCTCCTTGAAGGTGCCGCGCCCGCGCGCCTCCCGCCGCTCGCCCCAGGGGATGCCGATCAGCTTCAGCCGGTTGAGGAAATGGCTGCGGGCGAGGTCCGTTTCCCTGCGCAGGTCGAGGGTGATCTCGCCCGCCGCCGCGCCGGGCTTCAGGCGCAGGCGCTTGCACTGCGCCTCGAAATCCGCCTCGACCGGCGTGCCGGGGCTGTCCGGCGGGGTGGCGCCGAGGCGCTCGCCGATGACGAGCTTGCGCCGGATCAGCCCCATCGGCGCCGGATCGGCAAAGCACAGCGTGGCCTGGGCCGCCTCGTCGAGATCGTCGAGGGAGGGCCGGGACCGCCCGCGGAAACCCGCCAGCGCCTCGGCGAGCCGGGCCGCCTCGATCACCGAGGCCGGCGAGGCATCGAGATCGTTCTCCCGCAGCAGCGCGGCGGCGCGGGCGAGCCAGCGGGCGGCGACCCGCCCCTCGTGGTGCCACAGGGTGTCGTACCATTCCGGCGAGAGCACCCCGGCGCGGTAGCCGGAGGCGAAGGCCAGCCGCTCGTAGGACCAGGGCGCCCAGGCGGCGGCGGCCTTGGCCTTGGGCAGGTTTTTCAGGGTTGCGGTATCCGCCGTGGCTTGGCCCTTGGCGTCGTGGCGCATGAGCGCCGGCACGTGCCACGCGCCGCAGATCACGGCGATGCGCGCGAAACCCTCCTTGGCCGCCCGGCGGATCGCCGCGCGCATATGCGCCTCGCGCGCCTCCTCGCGGAAAGCCTCGTCGGGGTCGGGCTCGGCACCCTCGCGGAGCGCGGCCATCGCCTCACCGATCGCGGCGAAGACGTCGCCGTCGGCGCCCGCGCGGCTCTCGACCAGGGCGTCCCACCAGCGCTCGCCGTCCGGATAGCCGGCAACGGCCGCGAGTTCGCCGAGCGGGTCGCGCCGGATCGCGGCCGATGCCGGGGCAGGCTCGGAGGGTGTCTCGGTCGCCTCGGCGACCGGCTCGGCATCGATCGGCGCGGTGTCCGGCGCGGCGTCCGATACGCCAAAACCGTCGGCGAGCTGGATCGCGTGCGGCAGATCGATGAAGCGCAGGGTCGCACCGGCGGCGATCCCGTGACGCATCGCCACCCATTCCGGCGAGAAGGCTGCGAAGGGGAAGAAGGCGCACGTCCGCGGTCGGTCCGGCCGGTAGACGAGGAGCGCCACAGGCGGCGCCATCGCCTCGTGGGCGGCCAGTGGGATCAGCGCGTCGGCGTCCGGCGGGCCCTCGATCAGCAGGCAATCGGGTGCGAAGGCATCGAGCGCCGCCTTGAGCGAGCGGGCCGAGCCGGGGCCGTGATGGCGGATGCCGAAGAGACGGATGTCGGACATCGCGAGATCACGCGCTCGCGCGGGCGGCCTTGTAGAAATCCTTCCAGCCGTCGCGCTCCTTCACCACGGTCTCGAGGTATTCGCGCCAGACGATGGCGTCCTGAACCGGGTCCTTCACCACGGCCCCCGCGATGCCGGAAACGAGGTCGTGCGCCGAGAGGCGGCCGTCGCCGAAATGCGCGGCGAGCGCCAGCCCGCTGCCGACGACGCTGATGGCCTCCGCCGTCGAGAGCGTGCCCGAGGGCTGCTTCACCTTGCTCTTGCCATCCGCCGTGACGCCCTCGCGCAGCTCGCGAAAGATCGTGACGACGCGGCGGATCTGCTCGGCGCCCGGCGGCTCGGCCGGGATCTCGAAGGCGCGGCCGAGCGAGGCGACGCGGGTCTCGACGATGGCGATCTCGGCCTCGATCGTGGCGGGCGGCGGCAGCACCACGGTGTTGAAGCGGCGCTTGAGCGCGCTCGACAATTCGTTGACGCCGCGATCCCGGTTGTTGGCCGTGGCGATGAGGTTGAAGCCCTTCTGCGCCGCCACCTCCTCGTTTAGCTCGGGGATCGGCAGGGTCTTTTCCGAGAGGACGGTGATGAAGCTGTCCTGCGTCTCGGAGGGGATGCGGGTCAGCTCCTCGACGCGGGCGATGCGGCCCTCGTTCATCGCCCGCATGATCGGCGAGGCCACCACCGCCTCGCGGCTCGGGCCCTTGGCCAGCAGCAGCGCGTAGTTCCAGCCGTAGCGGATCGCCTCCTCGCTGGTGCCAGCGGTGCCCTGCACGATCAGGCGCGAGGTGCCGCAGATCGCCGCCGCGAGATGCTCGCTGACCCAGCTCTTGGCGGTGCCCGGCACGCCGAGCAGCAGCAGTGCCCGGTCGGTGGCAAGGGTCGCCACCGCGACCTCCATCAGGCGCCGGTCGCCGATGTATTTCGGGGTGACCTCGAAGCCGGAGGGAAGCCGGCCGCCGAGCAGATAGGTGACGACGGCCTGCGGCGACATCTGCCAGTTCGGCGGGCGCGGCCGGTCGTCGGATTCGCGCAGCGCCGCGATCTCCTCGGCGAAGGCATCCTCGGCGGCTTGGCGCAGCTGCGCGGTCTTGACGGCGTGGTTCGATGTCATCCTTGAGCCGTTCCCCCTGTGGTGGTCTCCGGTCGGAAGTCGCGCCGGATCGCGGCGCGCAGTTCCAGCACGCTCGTCAATCCCGTGAGCTGTGTGCGCAGGCGGTCGCCCTCCCCCTCCGGCAGGCGTGCCAGGATGGCGGCGGCGGAGGCGGCGCTGTCGTCGCCCGGCCAGAGCCGGTCGCCGAGGCGGGCGATCACCCAGGGCTTGGCCAGATCGCGCCGCAGGCTGTCGGAGCCGCGGGTGACGAGGGCGAGCCAGTCGAGCAGCGCCGCGCTGAAGCCTTCCGAAAAATGCTCCGGGCCCTGACCCAGCACGGCCAGCACCACCTCGATCTTGCGGGCGCGGATCAGAGCCGCGACCCGTGCCTCCCATTCGGCGTCGGGTAGGAGGTCGAGCGCCTCCGCCCACATGCCCAGAACCTCGTTGGTGCGGCGGACCCCGGTGACCTTGCCCTCGTAGGCCTCCGCCGTGATGTCGGCCATCGCCCGGGACCAGTCCGGGTCGAGCGTGCGCTTGGCCGCCGAGAACAGCCCGTGGAAGACCGGATCGGCCCATTCGCTGCGCAGCGCCAGCTCGATCCAGAGCCGCGGCGGATGGTCGGCGAAGGCGTGGAGCGGCGCGCGCGCCAGGATCGCCCGGAGCAGCCCGGCCCGGGTGCCGCCGCCGCGGCGCTCCCAGTGGTTCGGCTCGACCCCGTCGCGAACGAGGTCCGGGCTCTCCTCCGGCAGGGTGACGACGAGGGTGTGCGTGGTGCCGCCGAGCAGCCGGCGCTTGCTCTCAACGGCGAGCGCAGCGCGGGCGCGGGCCGCCATGCGTTCCGCATAGCGCGAGCCGGGAAGCTCCGGCAGCAGGCGCTGCGCGGCGAGCCGCACCCCGTTGGCGCGGTCGTCGAGACAGGCTTCGAGGAAGGGTTCGTCGGCCGCCGACAGGCCGGTCGCCAGCGCGTGGACCAGTGCCTCGCGCAGGTCGGCCTTTTCCTTGCGGAAGACCGGTTCCAGGGCGGCCCGCGCCGCCTCGGGATCGCGAGCGCGGAAGGCGGTGAAGGCGGCGCGGCGCTCCGCCACCGTGCCCTCGGTCCAGTCCGAAGCGTCCGCCGCCCCCGTCTCGGCCGGGCTCTCGCCGCAGGCGCGGGCGAGCCAGTCGAGTTCGGCGCCGACGACCGCCTGCGCCGCGGCGGGCAGGGTGCCGCGCTGGAGCATCAAGGCCTGGAGCAGCCAAGCGGGCGGGCGCGTGCCCGTTGCGGCGGCGCGTTCGAACCACTCCTCGACGCGGTTGCGCGCGCCATGGCCCTCGGTGAGGAGCGCGTAGAGCCGTGTCGCGGCGGCGGGCGGGCAGTCCGGCCCGAAGCGGCCGCGCTCCTCCAGCGGCGCCAGCGCTTCCGGCCCGAGTTCCTGGCCGGCGAGGTGGTGGGCGCCCTCGGCGGCGAGCCGTGCCAGGAGGGCGGCGCCGGGATCGGCCTCGGCCACGAGGGCGGTCAGCGCCGAGGGGGCTGCGGGCGGGGCGCGCTCGGCCCCGAGGAGCGCGGCGGCGAGCATCGGCTCCCAGCCGTCCGAGGCACGTTCGGTCGCGTCCATCAGGCCACCTGCAGCAGGACGGGCTGCGTGCCCTGCGCCGGCATCGCGTAGAGGCGCCCCTCCGTCACGAGGGCGAGCGGCTGGAGGCCGTAGCCGTCGTAGAGGCCGAACAGATCGACCGGGCGGCCCGCCGCCACCGCGAGCAGGCTCGGCAGGCGCGGTTCGGCCCGCAGCGCGAGGCTGCCGCTCGCATCGCCCGCCGCGAAGGCCGCCGTGCTGGCGGCGGCGAGGCGCCCGAGCCGCACGCTCCCCAGCCGCACCGGCCAGCGCTCGAGCCAGGGCGCGCGCGACAGCGCGTCGGCGAAGGCGTCCCGCGCCGCCGCGACGCTGCCTGCGCCGGGCAACGCTGCGCCCGCCGCCGGGCCGGCGCGGCCCTCGCGGAAGACGGCGCGCAGCGGCGGGTCACCGGGCTGGAAGGCGAGTGAGCCGGAAAAGTCCTGGCCGGCGGCGGGTGCCGGCGGCAGGGGCGAGCCCGCGGTCCCGTAATCGATCACCTGGGCCAGGGCACCGTTGGCACGGCCGACGAGCCAGATCGAGCGCGCGGTCAGCCGGTCCTCCTCCTCGACCGCATGGGCCAGCACCGCCCAGGTGTCGGCATGGTCCGGGCGGGCGGCCATCTCCTCGGCGGTGACGGGGTAGCCGAGCGCCGCCCGCACGCCCGCCGCCTGTTCGGGCGACAGCGCATCGAGGCGGCGCGCGGCCCGCAGCAACAGGGCGAGGCGGCCGAGGCCGAGGCCGAGCGCGGCTTCCGGCCGGGGCGCGCCGGGCTGGGGCGCGGCGGCGATCAATCCCGGCAGAGCGCGCACGCGCCGGGCGAGGCCGGGGGCCTGCCCGTCCACGAGGCGGCCGGCCATGCGGTCCCAGAAGGCGTAGGGCTCGCTCCGCGCGGCGGCGAGCCCGCGCCGCATCAGGTCGCGCAGCCAGAGATCGAGTTCGTCGAGTGCCGCCGCGACCCGGTCCTCGCGGGCCTGCCGGCGCTTGGCCTGCGCCCGCTCGTCGACCGGCTTGGCGGGTTCCTTCGCCCGGGTCTCGGCCGCGGCGGCGCGGCTCTCGCGCCCCTTCATCCACGCGGCGGCCCAGTCCGGCGGCTCGCCCTCGGCGAGGGGCGAGGCCGCATCGACCAGCATCAGGCCGAGGCCGTGCTTGCAGGGGAACTTGCGGCTCGGACAGGTGCATTTGGAGGCGGGGCCGGCGAGATCCGCCACCGTGCGGTAGGGGCTCGCCCCGCTGCCCTTGATCTCGCCCCAGATCACCGTGCCCGCCCGGCCGAGGCCGGCCCATTTCTGGGGTTTCGCCTGATCCTGCCCGGCCTTGCGGCTCGACGCATCGGGGGCGAGATCGAGGATCTGGGCAGTCGTCAGGCTCATGCGGCTCGCGTGGCTGGATGTCCGTCAGTCGAATCGTTGGACAACCAGATTAGACGGATCGGCTCGATGAGCAAGTTTTCCTGCGACCCCGATTTTCGCTGAGCCGGCAATCGTCTTGACAGCGGCTGATCTGGGACTAAGCTGAGAATTATTCCAGTTCACCGCGCCAGACGCGCGTCATAGCCTGCGGAGCGCTCAGCTCTGCTCCTCCGTGTTGCGCCATTCCCGTTCGAAGGGCAGGCGCCATGCCTGCGGCGCCACGAGCTGGTGGATCGATTTCGGGCCCCAGGAGCCCGGCGCGTAGAGCCGCACCGGCGGCGGCGCCTCGAGCAGCGGCGTCGAGACCTCCCAGAGCCGCTCGATGCCCTCTGCCGTGGTGAACAGGGTGTGGTCGCCGCGCATGGCGTCGAGGATCAGCCGCTCATAGGCCTCCAGCACCTCGCCCATCAGGCCGGTATCCTTCATGTTGAACTGGAGCGAGAGCTTGTCGAGCCGCATCCCCGGCCCCGGCCGCTTGCCGTAGAACGACAGCGACATCTTCGAGGCATCGGCGAGATCGAAGGTGAGGTGGTCGGGCCCCTGCGCGCCGACGCCGGAATTGACCGGGAACATGCTTTTGGGCGGTTCGCGGAAGGCGATCGAGATGATGCGCTGGCCCTCCGCCATCCGCTTGCCGGTGCGCAGGAAGAACGGCACCCCGGCCCAGCGCCAGTTGTCGATGCGGCACTTGAGGGCGATGAAGGTCTCGGTGTCCGATTGCGGATCGACGCCGGGCTCGGATCGGTAGCCGGCATACTGACCGCGCACCACCTCCCGCGGGTCGAGCGGGAGCATCGAGCGGAAGACCTTGTTCTTCTCTTCCGAGATTGGGCCGGGTTCGAGGGAGGTCGGCGGCTCCATCGCCATGAAGCCGAGGATCTGGAACAGGTGGGTCACCACCATGTCGCGGTAGGCGCCGGTCGCCTCGTAGAAGGCGGCGCGGGTGCTGAGGCCCAGCGTCTCCGGCACGTCGATCTGCACGTGGTCGATGAAGGTGCGGTTCCAGATCGGCTCGAACAGACCGTTGGCGAAGCGGAAGGCCAGGATGTTCTGCGCCGGCTCCTTTCCCAGGAAGTGGTCGATGCGGAAGATCTGGTCCTCGGAAAACACCTCGTGCAGCCGGTCGTTGAGCGCCACCGCGCTCTCCAGATCGGTGCCGAACGGCTTCTCCATGACGATGCGCGAGCCGGCGGCGAGATCCGCCTCGGCGAGCAGCCGCACCACGGTGAGCGCGGCGGCGGGCGGCACGCTGAGATAGTGCAGGCGCCGGCTCTCCTGACCGGGATGTGCCTCAGCGAGACCCGACTCGGCGCGGGCCACCGCCGCGGCGAGCGCCTCGGCGCCGGCCGAGAGCGGCACGTAGTCGAGCCGCTCGGCGAAGGCGGCCCATTCGCCGTCCCCGGCTTGTCGGGTAAAGAACTGGTCGATCGCCCTGTGCGCGCGTTCGCGGAACGCCTCGACGCCGAGATCGTCGAGGGACACCCCGACGATGCGCAGATCGGGGATGAAGCCGGCACTGAACAGGTGGAACAGGCCGGGCAGGAGCTTCCGCTGGGCGAGGTCGCCGGTGGCGCCGACGAGGACGACGACCTGCGGATATTTCGGGCCGACGCCCGCCCCCAGCCGTGACGCGCGCGATCCTGCCAAGCGGGCCTCCATCGGCGCGCCGGATGTGCGCGCACAGGGTGAGGTAGGGTCAGCGCGATTCGTGCCAAGCTTGTGCGGGCACCAGGGTTCGGACGCGGTGCCGCATCGCGCCGCCGGATGATCCATCCCACCTTCGAGATGATGCCCGCCCATGCCGAACCGTTCGAGGCCACCGCCGCCCGCCTGCGCGCCTGCCGGCTCTGCCGCGACGCGCCCCTCTTCGGTGCGCCGCTGCCGCACGAACCGCGGCCGGTGGTGCAGGGCTCGGCCACCGCGCGGCTGCTGATCGCGAGCCAGGCACCGGGCAACCGGGCGCATCGCAGCGGCATCCCGTTCAGCGACCCGTCCGGCCGGCGCCTGCGGGCGTGGCTCGGGCTCGACGAGGCGGCGTTCTACGATTCCGGGCGGGTGGCGATCCTGCCGATGGGCGCCTGCTTTCCCGGCCTCGACGCCAAGGGCGGCGACCGGCCGCCGCGGCGGGAATGCGCGCCGACGTGGCGGGCCGACCTCCTCGCCGGGCTGCCGCGGCTCGACCTGATCCTGGTGATCGGCCAGTACGCGCAAGCCTGGCATCTCGGGCCGCGGCCCGGCGGCCTGACCGAGACGGTCGCCCGCTGGCGCGCGATCCTGGCGGCCTCCGCCCGACCGCGGGTGCTGCCCCTGCCCCACCCCTCCTGGCGCAACAACGGCTGGCTCCGGACGAATCCGTGGTTCGAGGCGGAGCTGCTGCCGGTGCTGCGGGCCGAGGTTGCGGCGGCGATGGCGGGAGCGGCGGAGTGACGGCCGCTCGAAGCCGCAACCGTCCTGACGGCATCAGGTCGGCCGCGGCTCTTGGTCATTCCTTTTGACGCGCATTCTCTCGACGAACCGGTGACCACTTCGTCGGACTGCGCTCAGAAGAAGAACGTCGTCGTCATGTAGCCGTAGATCGTGTCGCCGGTGTTCGGCGCGTTGGGCGCGTTGCGCAGGACGTCTCCCTTGAGGAGATAGGCGACGCCGCTGTCGAGCACGACCGAGCGCGGCACCAGCCAATAGCGCAGACGGCCCTCGATCTGGTGCCCGGCGAAGGTGCCGGAGCGGCCGGTCCGGTCGCGTACGCCGGTCGCGGCGAAGCTGTCGGTCGGGTTCTCGAGCCAGAGGGTGCGATAATCGACGAAGGCGTCCCAGTCGGGGTCCGGCGCGATCTCGAACCGGATGCCCGGCGAGATCAGGTTCGCCCGCTGCACGGCGCCGTAGAGGCTGGTCGGGCCGTAATCGAAACGCCGCGCGCCGTAGAGCGTGTCGAAGCGGGTGTAGCTGTTCGGGTTGGCGCTGTCGCCGCTGGCGTGGTCGTAGTGGAGCGAGAGTCTTGGCGTCCACGCCGCCTCGAAGGTGTAGCCGGCCTCGGCATGCACGAAATAGGCGGTCACGGGCACGTCCGTCACGTCGGTGACGGCCGCCGTGTTGCGGGCGACGCCGACCTGCCCGATCACTTCGAGCTCGTGATCGAACTGACCGGGCTTGGGCACGCGGTAGAGCCGGAAGCCGGGGGTGAACAGGCGCCGGTCGCGGGTCTGGATGCCTTCGAGCTGCGAGCCGGAATCCCGTTCGAGCAGGCCGTAGCCGTAGGCTTCGAGGATGCCGCCGAGCACGCCCGCCTTGGTGAAGATGCCGCCGAAGAACTGCGTGTCGAGACTCTCCTGATCCCACTCGATGCTGTTGCTCAGGATGCCGGCGCGATCGTCCGGCAGGCGGTAATGCGGCAGGGTGTAGAACAGGCGCAGCCGGTCCTTGGCCGCGTTTTCCCAGTCGTAGGCGATGCCGGTGAAGGCGTTGATGGTGTTGCGGAACTGGTTGCGGGCGATCAGGCGGCGCGAGCCGACATTCTGCGTGAAGCGCCCGACGGTGAGCGTGCTCACGGTGCCGAGGCCCGCCACATCCGCCATGTCGAAGCCGAGATAGGCTTGGCCGAGTTCGAACGCGTTCACCTCGGTGGTGGCGATGGAATTGGAGTTCCGGCGCTGGAAATAGGCCCGGCTGTCGAAGATCTCGCCGCCGATCCGCACCGGGCCGGTGTCGTACTCGGCAAACAAGGTGGCCTGCATCGAGAACAGATCGTTGGTGGCCGGCGCGGGCGCGGGGCGGAACTGACCGCCGAGCCCTTCCACCCGCGGCCGGAAGGTGCCGTGAATCTTCCAGTTCTCCGGCTTGCCCAGCGCCTCGTAGAGGGCGAAGTACGGCTTCTGCTGCAGGGCTTGGCCGGGCGCGACCTGGGCGGAGGACGCCGCCGGTACGAGGGCGCCGAGAAGCGCCGCGATGCGAGCCGGACGCCGCAACGGCGCGCTCCGGCGGCCCGACGCCTGTTCCGGCGCGTTGGCGCCGCACGGTATTCCGGAAACATCGGATCTGTTGGCTCGCCCCAGGCCGACCTCGAAAATACTGAGCACAGGAACCCCTTGGCTGATCAAATATTCTTCGGATTGCTTCGAATTATGGATGTAAACAAATGATCGTAAAACAGAATGTTATGCCAATTTTCAGCCGCCCGGCAGGAGGTTCTGATATGCTCAAGCTTAGGCGGCGGGAAGAATTTCTTGCCGATCCACCACGGACGAGCAGGGTTCTTAATCCGCCACACGCGCCGGAATGGGTGACATAGCCCGGCCTTGCGTCTCCACCGGTCCTTCCCGCACCCGGCCGTCGCGAGGCGGAAAGGTTCGAAGCGAACAGCCCCGGCATAGTAGGGCCACCGCGAAAACGATCCGGCGTTGACAGGCGGCCCTCCTTGGGAGGATCGCTGCCCGCGCCGCCCGCCACGAACGAGAGCCCGATGCCGGAGAGTGCCGACCCCCGCGACCGCCTGATCGTCGCCCTCGACCTGCCCGACGTCGCGGCGGCGGAGCGGCTCGTCGCGCGCATCGGCGACGCGGCGACCTTCTACAAGATCGGCTATCGGCTCGCCTATGCGGGCGGGCTCGACTTCGCCGCCCGGCTGGCCCGCGAGGGCAAGAAGACCTTCCTCGATCTCAAGCTCCACGACATCGGCAACACCGTCGAGGAGGGCGTGCGCTCGGCCTCCGCCCTGGGCGCGACCTTCCTGACGGTGCATGCCTATCCGCAGACCATGCGCGCGGCCGTGCGCGGGCGGGAGCAGGGTCTGAAGATCCTCGCGGTCACCGTGCTGACCTCCTACGACGATGCGGATGCGGCGGAAGCCGGCTACGCCCTGCCGGTGGCCGATCTCGTCGCGCGCCGGGCCGAACAGGCGGCCGCGATCGGCATCGATGGGATCGTCTGCGCGGCGGCCGAGGCGGGCGCGGTGCGCGGAAGAATCGGGCCGTCGGGGCTGATCGTGACGCCCGGCATCCGGCCCGCGGGCGCGGAGGCCGGGGACCAGAAGCGGGTGATGACGCCGGGGCAGGCGCGGGCGGCGGGCATCGACCACGTGGTGGTCGGGCGCCCGATCACCGGGGCCGAGGATCCCCGCGCGGTCGCCCGGACTATCGTTGCCGAGATGGAGAACGTGTGATGGCCAAGGGCTACTGGATCGTGCGGGTCGATGTGAGCGACGCGGAGGCCTACAAGGCCTATGCGGCGGCCAACGGCGCCGCCTTCGCCCGCTTCGGCGGGCGCTTCCTCGTGCGCGGCGGCGCCTTCGAGGCGGTGGCGGGGCAGGCGCGGGCCCGCAACGTCATCGTCGAGTTCCCGAGCTACGAGGACGCGCTGGCCTGCTGGAATTCCGACCTCTACCAATCCGCCCGCGCCCTGCAGAAGGGCGGCGCCGAGGCCGACATCCTGGTGATCGAGGGCTATGACGGCCCGCAGCCCGTCGTCTCCGAGCCGTCGCCGACGCCGGGTGCCGCGTCGGAATAAGGCGTCTGGGCGGGCGGCCTCAGTCGCCCGCCGGCCGCAGGGCGCCGAGCAGGAAGGCGATCATCACCGGCAGCGGCGGCTCGATCGCGTTGGGCTGGCGGCCGACCAGCATGGGGTGGCAGTAGCGGGTGATCCCGGCGTGGAGGCAGGCCGCGGCGCTCTTCGGGTCGGCGACGGTGAAGGCGCCCTCGCGCACCCCGTCGGCCACCACCCGCGTGAACACCGCGCCGATGCGGTCGACATGCGCTTGGCAGACCCCCCAGCTCTCGCTCATCGCCGCCTCGACCATCTCGTGGACGCGCGGATGCGCCTCGAAGCGGCGGCGGCAATCGTCGTGGAGCGCGGTGACGATCCGGCTGAGCCGCTCGGCCGCGCCGAGCTTCGGCGCGTCGGCGATCGCCGCGATCATCGCCTCGATCTCGCCGGTCAGCTGCTCGACCACGGCCTCGTTGATCGCCTTCTTCGACTCGAAGAAGCGGTAGACGTTGGCCGGGCTCATCTTGAGGGTGCGGGCGATGTCGGCGACCGTGGTCTTCTGGTAGCCGATCTCCTGGAACGAGCGGGCCGCCGTCTCCACGATCCGGTCGCGCGTCGTCGGCGCGGCGTCGTCGGAAGGGAGCAGGATCTGGGCCGTGGCGGCGGACATCGTCGTCAATACCTAAGCTTCGGCACCGGCCGCGTCAAAACGGATTGATGCGAACGGGTGAGGTCACAAAGCCGAAGTGGGGCCGGCTGTTCCAACACCTCCGCTCACATCCCTGACCCTGATCGGAACCGCGCCGCTCGTGCCCTGATTGCCCCGGGATCACCCCCTCCGGAACGCCGTGACCGGCGCGGCGCCCGATCCATCGCGCGCCACCATCGGAGGGCGGCTTCTTTCGCGGGATGGGACGTCTCATGAAGCTCGAAGGCAAGCGCGCGCTGATCACCGGCGCCGATTCCGGAATCGGCCGGGCGACCGCCATCCTGTTCGCGCAGGAGGGCGCGGATGTCGCGATCACCTACAACACCGACGAGGCGGGGATCGCTGAGACCGCGGCCCGCGTCGAGGCGGCCGGCCGCCGGGTCTGCGTCATCCAGAACGATGTCGGCGATCCGGCCTCGGTCGCCGCCACCTTCGCGGCCGCCGCACGCGATCTCGGCACCCTCGACATCCTGATCAACAATGCCGGGCAGGCGATGGGCGGCATGGAGGTCGCCGAGATGGACGATGCGGTGCTGGAGCGCATCCTGCGCGTCAACCTGATGGCGCCGCTCTTCTGTGCCCGCGCCTTCATCCGCATGCGGCGCGCGGCCGCCGCGGACGGCCAGCCGGCCGGCGGTAAGGTCGTGATCGTCTCCTCGGTCGCCCAGCACCTGCCGACCCCGGGCAGCGCGCCCTACGGCATGTCGAAGGCGGGCGTCGGCTCGCTCTGCCGCAGCCTGTCGCGGGAGCTGGCCGAGGACCGGATCAACGTCAACACCATCGCCCCCGGCCTGATCGAGACGCCGATGACCGCCGACCGCTTCGAGCACAGCGAAAAACTCGAACAGTCGCTGGAGCGCATCCCGTGGCACCGCGCCGGCCAGCCGGACGAGATCGCCCGCGGCGCCCTGTATCTCGCCTCGGCGGATTCCGATTACGTGACGGGTCACACCCTCGTGATCGACGGAGGTTTGTCGATGCAGTGGGGCGGCGCCTGACATCAGCCCGCGGCGATCGGCAGATGGCGTCAGAGGATGTCTGCCGAAGCCGCCCTGGCCCCGACACGCGCCATGACACGCGCCGAGATCGATTACGCGCCGATGATCGCCACCGCGCAGGGTCTGGCCGAGCGTGTGGCGACGGTGATGACGGGGAGATCGCGGCCGGGCGCCTGCTCCCGCCTACCGGCTCTGGCGGCGGCCCGCGGAGGGCGGCCGTGACGGACGCGCCGGGAGACGCGTCAGGAGCCGAACTGCGAGCCGAGCTGTTCGAGATACTCGGCAAGATCGAGGCCGCCGACGCGACGGCCGTACTCGAAGCGCATGCCGCGGCGGATGTCGATCCGGCTCGACCGGGTGTTGAGCGTGAACGGCTTGACGCAGATCCAAGCGCCGTCGGTGCGGTGCTCGAAGAATCCGAGGATGTCGTGGGCGGCCATGGTTCGTCTCGTGGGGAATGCGAGGAACCAACGAGAGGCGGGCGAAAGAGTTCAACCGAACCGGCAACGTTTCATGTCGGCGTTTCCTATCGACGTTTCTTGCCGACAAGCTTGACCGAACCGAGGCAGAGCTTCCAATGGTCAAGCTTGTACTGGATATCGCCGATGGCCGTCGGCGCGGGAGCGGCCGGTGATTGCGCCGGCGCTCAGCGCCGGCCCGTCGAGCCGAAGCCGCCCGCGCCCCTGCCTGCTCCCTCGCCCGCCGCTGATCCCTCCGGCGCCGGCATGCCCTCACGGATCTCGAAGTTCGGCCGCATCACCCGGGTGAAGACGAGCTGGGCGATGCGCTCGCCCGGCTCGATGCGGATCGCCGGGCCGCCCGGCGGGTTGCGGTTCCAGGCGGAGATCAGGAGCGGGCCTTCGTAATCGGCATCGATCACGCCGGTGCCGTTGCCGAGCACCAGCCCCTCCCGGTGTCCGAGGCCGGAGCGCGGGAAGACCAGCCCGCACCAATCGGGATCGCCGATCCGTACCGAGACGCCGGCCGGGATCAGCGCGGGCGGCGCTTGCGGTTCGAGCGGGAGGGCTGCGTCGAGGCAGGCATGCAGATCGAGCCCCGCGGCGGCGGCGCTGCCCCAGCGGGGAAAGCCCCATCCGGTGAGCCGCGGATCGAGGATGTGGAGGCCGACCTTCAACGGAGTACTCTCGGCTGGCGCGGGAGACGGAGGAAAGACCTTTCCCCGAAGCGGCGGCGCGGGGCAATCGGGGGCGGGAGATGACGCGCTGGGTGGCAGGGCTCGACGGGTGCCGCGGCGCCTGGGCGGGCGCCCTGATCGACCTCGACGATCCGGCGCGCTGGCGCTGCGGCCTGTTTCCCCGCATCGTCGATGTGCTCGACGGGCCGGAGGCGCCGGTCTGCGCCGGCATCGACGTGCCGATCGGCCTGCCCGACCGGGTGAGCGGCGGCGGCCGCGCCGCCGACCAGGCGGCGCGGGCGTTCCTCGGGGCGGGACGCGCCAGCGTCTTCCCGGTGCCGCCCCGCGCGGCGGTCTATGCCGCAAGCTACGACGAGGCCAAGGCGCTGTCGCGGGCGGGATCCGAGCCGCCCTTCGCGCCGTCGATCCAGTGCTGGAACATCCTGCGCTACGTCCGCGAGGCCGACGACGTGCTGCGCGCACGGCCCGATCTCGCGGCGCGCCTGCACGAGGTGCATCCGGAGGTCGCCTTCTTCCGCCTCAACGGCGAGCGGCGTCTGACGGCGGGCAAGAAGGGTCCGGCTCGCGCCGAGGGCCTTTCCGCGCGCCGGGCCTTGCTGATCGCCGCCGGTCTGCCCGAGGCTCTGGTCGGTTCCGCGCCGCCGCCGGGTGTCGGCACCGATGACCATCTCGACGCCATGGCGGCCCTCGTCGTCGCCCGCGACATCGCCGAGGGCCGCGCCGAGCCGCTTCCCAAGGCGATCGAGCGCGACAGCTATGGCCTGCCGATCGTGATCTGGGCGCCCGCCCCCCTTGCCGGCGCCTCCACCCATCCCGCCTGCCGTGAGGAGTTGAGCCCATGACCGACCATTCCGACGGGAACCTGCCCGACGCGGACCTGCCGACTCGCGACATCGCCCGCGCCCTGGTCTTCGACCCCGAAAACCGCCTGCTCCTGATCGAGTACGAGGCCGTGCGCCCGATCGATCCGGCCAAGCCCGATGCCCGCGGCTTCTGGTTCATGCCCGGCGGCGGCCTGGAACCGGGGGAGAGCCACGAGGTCGCCTGCCGACGCGAACTCGCGGAGGAGATTGGCGTGGCGGAGGTGGAACTCGGCCCCTGCGTCGCCGTCTGCGACGGGCCGTTCCACCTGTTCCGCAAGCCGCGCTTCGCCCGGGAGCGCTACTTCGTGGTCCGACTCGCGAGCGACGCCGTCGATACCAGCCGGCTCGCCGAGACCGAGGACAATCCCGTACGCGGCACCCGCTGGTGGCCGCTGGACGAACTCGCGGCCTCCGCCGAGCGGATCGAGCCCGCCGGCTTGGCCGAGCTGGCGCAACGAATCGTCGCCGGCGACGTTCCGCACCAGCCCCTCCGCCTCGACTGGCGGAACGCTTGAGCCTTCCCCACGGCGCACCGGCCGCAAGCCGCGGTCGCCGAAGCGCGGGGGCCGGCGAAGATGTCAGCCCGGCGACAGCCATCGGCTCCGGTGCCGCGCCCCCGCACGCCATGTGCGCAAGCGCATCCGCCGGAGAGGCAGAGGGGATGGGTTCGGTCGATCAGATCGTTTGGTAAGCGCGTCCCAAACACAGCACGGATGAAAGGATAACCGCCAATGTTCCCTCAGGTTCTGACCGATGGCTATCGCAGCTTCCTCGGCGATCGCCTCCCCAACGAGCGGCGCAAGTACGAGACGCTCGGCACGGAAGGCCAGGAGCCTGAAGTGCTGCTGATCGGCTGCTGCGACAGCCGCGTCGCCCCGGAGGTGATCTTCGACACCGGCCCCGGCCAGATCTTCACGATCCGCAACGTGGCCAACATCGTGCCGCCCGCCGAGCGCGACGGCGGCTATCACGGCACCTCCTCTGCGATCGAGTTCGCGGTCCAGGCCCTGAAGGTGAAGCACATCGTCGTGCTCGGCCACGCCACCTGCGGCGGCATCAAGGCCGCCGGTCTCGGCGCCGACCCGCTCTCCTCGGGCAACTTCATCGGCCGCTGGGTTTCGCTGGTGAAGCCGGCCAAGGAGAAGCTCGTCGCCTCCGGCGACACCCCGGACAAGGAAGGCTTCCTCACCCGTCTCGAATACACGATGATCGGGCAGAGCCTTGAGAACCTGATGACCTTCGACTTCATCCGCGAGGCGGTGGAAGCGGGCCGCCTGCAGCTGCACGGTGCCCACTTCGGTATCGTCACGGGCGAGCTGCGCATCCGCAACCCGGAGACCGGCGAGTTCCAGTCGGTGGTCGAGCGTGACGGCAAGACGCTCTCCCCCTCGGCCCTGATCGGCTGCGCCGAGGCCTAAGACGCCCGGCCTCTACGAGTCCGTTCAAACGAACCCGCGGCGCCCCCGAAGACATTCGGGGGCGCCGTTTTCGTCTTCGGCGACGTGACATATCGGAGCGCGACGGACCCCGAGCACCTTCGTCCATCGGCGGGAAGCCGCGCCTTTATGTGCCTCCGGTGCGCGATGGGCCCGGACCACAACGCGAAAAGCGGCGGACCTTTCGGTCCGCCGCTCGCTTCTCATCCGTTCAGGATGAACGGGGTGCCTTAGCGGGCGCCCGGGAGACGCTGGGCCTGGGCGTAGTGCTGCTGGAGCACCGGCAGGGCCTGCTGAGCGTAGTTGCGCAGCGCCGGGTTCGGACCCGACTGGGCGTATGACTGCGTCATGCTGATCGACATCTGGTGCGCCATCACCTGCTGCTGGCCGTAGAGCCGGTCGAAGCGGGCGCCGGGCGGGGTGGCGTTCAGCTCGGCCAGCATCTGCTGCTGCTGCGGGTTCGGCTGCACCACGGTGGTGCCCGCGGTGGTGTCGACGTCGAAGGCCCGCGCGCCGGCAGCCGCGCCGCGGCTCAGGCCGGTGCCCGCACCTTCGAGCGCGCCGACCGGGCCGCCCTGCAGGGTGCCGCCGACCACGCCGGTCGCCACACCCGTGGCCGCACCGACCGCACCGCCGGCAATGGCGAGCGGCGCCTCGACCAGACCGCCGACGAGACCGCCGGGGCCGGCCTGACGGGCGGCCATGTAGTTGCGCTCGCCGCCGGCCAGGGCGACGTTGGCGGCCTGATGGTCACGCAGCGCCTCGCGGGCATAGGCCCGCACCGACGGGTTGCGGCTCTTCTGCAGCGCGATCTGGGCGGACTGGATCTCGAAGGCATTTGCCTGCATGGCGTCCAGGCGGAAATCGCCGCCGACCTGCGCGAAAGCGGGGGTCGCCATGGCGACGACGAGGGCGGACGCAGCAGCGTATTTCTTGAGCATATGAAACCTCTAATATCGGATTGCCGACATACGAACTGGCCTCAGCAACCGGATGAACCGGTCGAGGCCGTGAAGATCACTTCGACGCGACAACGGCGACCTTCCGTGCTGGTTCCCGAAATTTGAATAGGCTTTTTCATCCCGATCCCATCCGGGGAAAATTGGTCCTGGTGCAGGCGCTGCGGGCGCTCGCCGCGCTGATGGTGGTCGTTCACCATGCGCAGAACGAGGCTGCGATCCTGGCCGTCCGCGCGGGAACTGATTTCGTCCCGCGCCACGGGCTGCCCTGGCCGGCCGGCGTCGACATCTTCTTCGTCATCTCCGGCTTCATCATCGTCCATGCGGCGGGCCCGCTCTTCGGGCGCCCCGGTGCGCGGGGGCGCTTCCTCGCCCACCGCATCGCCCGCCTCGTCCCGCTCTACTGGCTGGTGACCGGGCTCTATCTCGCCCTCGGCCTGGCCATGCCCGCCCTGCTCAGCGGCGAGGGCGGACCGCCGGACCTCGCGCGCACCCTCGCCTCGTTCCTGTTCTGGCCGATGGCCCGAGCCGACGGGGCGGTGCTGCCGCTCTATGGGCTGGGCTGGACCCTGAACTACGAAATGGCCTTCTACGCCCTCTTCACCCTCGGCCTCGGCCTCACCCGGCGCGGGGCGGTGGCCTGGCTCGTCGGCGCCCTGGGCCTCGTCGTCCTCGCCGGGCGCCTGATTCCCGCGCCGCCGGTGCCCCTCGCCTTCTGGTCCGACCCGATCGTGCTCGAATTCGCCCTCGGCGCCGGGCTCGCGCTGCTGCGGGCGGAGGGCTTGCGCCTGCACGGCGCGGTCCAGGTCGGCCTCGCCGCAGCGGGTCTGTTCGGGCTCGCCACGGCGCCGGCCGAGCCGGCCCTGCGCCTCCTCGCCTGGGGACTGCCCGCCGCGCTTCTCGTCGCGGCGGCGGTGCTCGGCCGGGACCGGCCCGAGGCCGCGCGCGGCGGCTGGGCCGCCCGCTTCCTCGGGGCGGCGGAGCGGCTGGGGGACGCCTCCTACGCCCTCTACCTGCTGCATCCCTTGGTGCTGCGCGCCGTCCGCGAGGGACTCGTACGCAGCGGCCTCGCCCCCCTCCTCGGGCCGTGGCCGAGCCTCGTCCTCATGGTCGTGCTGACCCTGCCCGTCGCGCTCCTCGCCCATCGGCTTGTGGAGCGGCCCCTGACCCGCCTCGTCCGCCGCCGGCTCGAGCCTGCGCGCCCCGCCGAGGCGGCAGACCGTGCCGCGACGCCGGGCCGATGAGGGCGGGATGACGCCCCTCGGGACAGTTTTCCGAAGCCCCGTTTCGATCTAGCCTCCGCCCGGCAACGTCCCGCGATCCTCGCACCCCTCGGAGGCCGGCCATGAAGACCCTGCTCGTTCCGGTCACCCTCCACGACGCCCTGCCCTCCGTCTTCGCCACGGCGGTGCTGGTGGCGCGCCGCTTCGGCAGCCTGATCGAGGGCGTCGCGTTGCGCCCGGCGCTCGCCGAATACGTGCCCGTGGACATGGTCGGCGGCATGACGTGGCTGCGCGACGAGGAGGCCGATCAGGCCGAGGCACAGGATGCGGGCCAGCGCTTCGTCGCGGCGATGGAGGCGGCCGGCCTGCCCCGGCGCGAGCCCGGCGCATCCTGCGCCCCGGACGCGGCGGCCAATGCCGGCCCGCGCTACCGCTGGCAGCCCGACGTGCCGCCGGGCGACGCGTTCCTCGGCCAGTACGCCCGGTTGTTCTCGGCGACCGTCGTCGGCCGCCCCGGCGCCGACGACGGCTCGCCGCGCATGACCACCTTCGAGACGGCCCTGTTCGAGAGCGGGCGGCCGATCCTGCTGGCACCGCCCGCCGCCCCGTCCTGCCTCGGCGAGGCGATCCTGATCGCCTGGAACGGCTCGACCGAGACGGCGCGGGCGGTGGCCTTCGCCATGCCGTTCCTGCGCCGTGCCCGGCGCGTGCTGGTGCTCAGCGCGGAGGGCGGCATGGTGCCGGGACCCAGCGCCGAGGACGTCGCCCGCTCGCTCGCCTGCGAGGGGATCGAGGCCGCCCACAAGGCGCTGCCCGCCGGCCGCCGCACCCCCGGCGAACTCTACCTCGACCACGCCGAATCCTTCGGCTGCGACCTCCTGATCAAGGGCGCCTATACCCAGAGCCGCCTGCGCCAGATGATTTTCGGCGGCCCGACCAGCCACATCCTGTCGCACGCGACCGTGCCCGTGCTGATGGCGCATTGAGGGGCGGCGCCCGCTCCGCCGACGCTTCGCAGCGCGATTTCGCCTTGTCGCCGAGGACGTTCGTCCAAATGCGTCCCGATCCCTGTGCCGGTTCACCGAGATGGGTCTGGGCGCGGTGAAGACTCGTGCCGCATTCAATCGTGCCCGTCCGGAGTTGCCAGTCGCGGCTTCGATCGCTAAAGTCCTGAAAAGGTTGAAGTTTTCAATCATTCTAATCTGCGTCCGCCTCAAATCGGCCGGTTTCCGGTGGCCTTGAGCGGCGTGAATGATCGGAAGGCTTCGAGTCCGCCGGTTCTCACGGGTCGGCATGTCCGACAGGCACGACAGGTTGCGATCACCCGCATGATTGTCTGCTCTTGCAACGTCCTCTCCGACGGACAGGTGCGCGCGTGCCTGCAGCCGGGTCCGGGCTGTCCCCGCACCCCCGCTCAGGTCTATGGCTGCCTCGGCTGCAGTCCGAAATGCGGACGCTGCGCCCGGACTATCCGCTCGATCCTGCGCAAGGCCATGGACGAGGCCGCGCCCGCACATGCCTGCTCGACCGCCTGCGAAGCGTCTTGCAGTTTGGGATCATTCCAAACTACAAGGGAGCCCGAGGGCGTCGCAGCCTGAGACGAGCGCTCGTTCGTCCCGACGCCTCACGAGGAGAGTGACGGATGAAGGGCGATGCCAAGGTCATCGATTATCTCAACCGGGGCCTGCGCAGCGAGCTGACGGCCGTCAACCAGTACTGGCTGCACTTCCGTCTGCTGAACGACTGGGGCTACGTCGATCTCGCCAAGTTCTGGCGCAAGGAATCGATCGAGGAGATGAACCACGCCGACCGGTTCATCGACCGGATCCTGTTCCTCGACGGCTTCCCGAACCTGCAGGAACTCGACCCGCTGCGGATCGGCCAGAACGTGCAGGAGATCATCGAGTGCGACCTCGCCGCCGAGAACGAGGCGCGCGCGCTCTATCTCGAAGCCGCCAAGTACTGCGATTCGATCAATGACCGCGTCTCCAAGCGGCTGTTCGAGGATCTGGCCGAGGACGAGGAGGGTCATATCGACTTCCTCGAGACCCAGCTCGACCTGATCGGCCAGATCGGCCTGCCGCTCTACGCCCAGCGCCATGTCGGCGGCCTGGAGCAGATCGCGCCCGAGAAGGAGTAATTCCTTCCAAGTCCCTCTCCCCGCATGCGGGGAGAGGGGATCGCGTGCCGTTTCGATACTGGTCCTTACGCCGGCGGGCGGCCCACCAGCACCGGCTGCGCGTTCGCCCGCTCCGGGAACAGAGCCTTGAGATCCCGCAGCTTCGGCGCGTCGTTGACGGCGATGTAGCTGTTGGTCGGGTGAAGCGTCATGTAGTCCTGGTGGTAGCCCTCCGCCGGGTAGAAGGCGCCGGACTCGATCCGGGTGGCGATGGGCTTTGAAAAGATCTTCGCCCCGTCGAGCTGGGCGATGTAGGCCTTGGCCACCGCGGCCTGCTCCGCATCCGCAGGGAAGAGCGCCGAGCGGTATTGCGGGCCGGTATCGGGGCCCTGCCGGTCCACCTCGGTCGGGTCGAGCGCCACCGAGAAGAAGATCTGCAAGAGTTCGTCGTAGCGCACCACCGCCGGATCGTAGGTGACCTGCACCGCCTCCGCGTGCCCGGTGCGGCCTGTGCCGACCTCCTCGTAGCGCGCGCTTGCCCGGGTGCCGCCGGCATAGCCTGAGACCGCGTTCTTCACGCCCTTCACGTGCTGGAACACGCCCTGCACGCCCCAGAAGCAGCCGCCCGCGAAGGTGGCCGTGCGCAAGCCCGGTTTCTCCCGGGCGGTCATCGCCGCCTCGGGCAGACGCTGACCGCCCTCCTCCGCGGAAGCGGGCGCCAGGGGCAGGGCCGCGCCGACGAGCAGGGCGAGGCCGGTAAGGCCGCCGATCAGAAGCGGCGCGCGCAGGCGTTCGGTCGTCATCATCTCGCTCCTCGTCTCGGATCCGCGTTTCAGGCCGGGCCGTCGGCGGAGGGCTCGAAGCGCAGGGACACGCCGTTCATGCAGTAGCGCAGGCCGGTCGGCTTCGGCCCGTCCTCGAAGACGTGGCCGAGATGGCCGCCGCAGCGGCGGCAATGCACCTCCGTGCGCCGCATGCCGTAGGCGGTGTCGACCTGCGTCGCGACCGCGTCGGGCAGGGGTTCGAAGAAGCTCGGCCAGCCGGTGCCGCTGTCGAACTTGGTTTTTGATGAGAACAGCGGCAGGTCGCAGCCGGCGCAGGAGAAGCGGCCTGGGCGCTTCTCGCCGTTGAGCGGACTCGTATAGGCCCGCTCGGTGCCGTGCTCGCGCAACACCTTGTAGGCGGCGGGCGCGAGCAGGGCGCGCCACTCGGCTTCGGACTTCTCGACCTCGAAAGGCCCGCTCGCCGCCGGACCGGCCATGACGGCCGTGAGACGGGAGGCGGCGAGCAGGCCCAGCAGCGAGGCTCCGGCACGCAAGGTCTGGCGGCGGTTCATGCGCGAGGACTCCGACGAGGCAAGCGGCCCGCCGGCCTTGACGGGCGGCGGGCTCCCCCGGCGCGGGGACGGGCCGAGGCTGTTCAATCGCGCGCAACCGATAGCACGGAACCGGCCGGTCCGCCGCGAAGACGAACCGCCGCACTCCGTCTCGCCCCCGTTGCGCGTCGGTCCCGCCCTGTCCCGCGTCTGTCCCGGAGCCGCGGGCGATCCCCGCTCTCGCCGGTCGAACCACCTGCGCATAGAAAAAGCCCCGCGGCCGGTGAGGGGGCGGGGCGAGGAGGGGTTGGTGATGACAGCCTCGGAGGGACATCCGAGGCGATCCTGCCGTTAAGCCAGGGTCGTGCGGCCCGCACTGACATCCGTTAGGGGTGCGCCGCGCGGGACCGGCCGCGCGGGGATCCCGGCCATCGATCCGGGCGAACTCGGCCGGCCGCTCGGCAAGGCTGTTCGGCAAGGCCGTCGCCGGATGCCGCGATGTGCGCCCCGGCACCGGCGCCGCCTCGCGCCTCGTGCGGCGCCTCGGCCGCCCCCGGTGCCGCCCCCGTGCCGCGTTGACGCTGCGGGACGTGCACATTACCTCCTGTGGTCAGCCGGCTAGGACACGCTCCCAGAGCACGCTCGCGGGTGCATCGCTCCATCCGCCCCGCGATCGGCGGGACAGTCGGTGCCGGGCCGCTCGGGACCGGTTCCAGGGCCGGCACCCGGGACATGCCATGGATTCCACCCTTACCCCGAACGCCGAGCACGGCGCCGAGAGCCTCCTGCGGGAGGAGGCGCGCCGGGCGGTCTACGAGGCCTCCCCGGCCTCCGACCCGCGCAGCCCCGTGATGCTGTTCTCCGCCGACGAGCCGCTCGCCATGGATTCCGGCGCGCGGCTGGCCCCTTTCCAAGTCGCCTACCAGACCGCCGGGACCCTCAACGCGCAGCGCTCGAACGCGGTGCTGATCTGCCACGCGCTCACCGGCGACCAGCACTTCGCCCACCGCCACCCCGTGACGGGCAAGCCCGGCTGGTGGGAGACCCTGGTGGGGCCGGGCAAGCCCGTCGACACCGACCGCTACTTCGTCGTCTGCTCCAACGTCATCGGCTCCTGCATGGGCTCGACCGGGCCCGCCTCGCTCAACCCGGAGACGGGCCGGCCCTACGGCCTCGACTTCCCCCTGGTGACGATCCGCGACATGGTCCGCGCCCAGGCGATGCTGCTCGACCGCCTCGGCATCCCGGATCTCTTCCTCTGCATCGGCGGCTCGATGGGCGGCATGCAGGTGCTGCAATGGGCCTCGCTCTTCCCTGAGCGGGTGTTTGCCGCCATGCCCATCGCCACCGGCGCGCGGCACTCGGCGCAGAACATCGCCTTCCACGAGGTCGGCCGGCAGGCGATTATGGCCGATCCGGCCTGGGCCGACGGACGCTATCTCGAAGAGGGCACGCGGCCGGCCAAGGGGCTCGGCGTCGCGCGGATGGGCGCGCACATCACCTACCTGTCCGAGCCGGCCCTGCACCGCAAGTTCGGCCGCCGCCTGCAGAACCGGGCCGCGCCGACCTTCTCCTTCAACGCCGATTTCCAGATCGAGAGCTACCTGCGCCACCAGGGCCTCAGCTTCGTCGAGCGCTTCGACGCCAACGCCTACCTCTATCTCACCCGGGCGATGGACTATTTCGACCTCGCCGAGGACCATGGCGGCGTGCTCGGCAACGCCTTCCGCGGGTCGAAGACCCGCTTCTGCGTGATGTCCTTCACCTCGGACTGGCTGTTTCCGACCGCCGATTCCCGCGCCATCGTCCACGCGCTGAACGCGGTGGCGGCCCCCGTCGCCTTCGTCGAGGTCGAGAGCGACAAGGGCCACGACGCCTTCCTGCTCGACGAGCCGGCGATGTTCTCCGCCGCGAAGGGCTTCATCGACGCCGCCGCTCGGGCGCGAGGACTGTAGATCACCATGAGCGAGAGCCTGACCGACGCCGCCTCGGGCGTGCCGTGGGACGCCGCCGAAGCCCTGCCGCGGGGCGACGGTGCGGCCCGCATCGACCACATCGTCGTGCTCGGCCTCGTGCCGCCGGGCGCGCGCGTCCTCGATATCGGCTGCGGCGACGGCTCGCTCCTGGCGCTCCTGCGCGACCGGCGCGGGGTCGATGGCCGCGGCATCGAGTTGTCGCGCGAGGGCGTCAATGCCTGCCTCGCCCGCGGCCTGCCGGTGATCCAGGGCGACGCGGACACCGACCTCGCCAACTATCCCGACGACGCCTTCGACGTGGTGGTCCTCTCCCAGACGATCCAGGCGACCCGCAACCCGCGCATCGTGCTGGAGCACCTGCTGCGGATCGGCCGGCAGGTCATCATCTCGTTCCCGAATTTCGGCCATTGGCGGGTGCGGGCCGAACTCGCCTTCCGCGGCCGGATGCCCGTCACCGAGATCATGCCGGAGACGTGGTACGAGACCCCCAACATCCATCACTGCACGATCCGCGACTTCGTCGGCCTGTGCCGCGACGTCGGCGCCCGCATCGAGAAGGCCACCGCCCTCGACGCGCGGGGGCGCCCCATGCGCTTCTCGATGCCGTGGTGGTTCTGGAACCTGATCGGCGCGCAGGGCGTGTTCCTGCTGAGGCGCGGCGGGGAGCGGGGGTGAGTTTCTTGTCTCTCGTGTCCGAGAGGCACGCTCAGCCCGCCTTCTCCTTCGCTCGCACGTAGCTCTTGAGCACCGCGTTGATCCGGGACTGATAACCCTTCCCGGTGCTCCGGAAATGCCTGAGCACGTCGGGGTCGAGCCGCAGGGTGATCTGCTCCTTGGTCTCGGCTTCGACGGGGGTCGCCGTGTCCCAGAACTCCGCCGGGATCGCGCCTGCATCTGGGTCGTCGGCGGCGCGGTGTTCAATCGCCTCGTCGGTCAGCGCCTTGAAGGCGCTGCTCAGCGGCGGGGCGGGCGGCATGTCGTCGAGGCTGTCAAACCGGACGAGCTTTCCGCGCGGTCGCGTAGACTTTTCGGTCATGTCTGCTCGCCTTCCATACTGAGATGATGCGAATGTCCCCGTCGCGTAGGGTGTAGACCACCCGCAGCACCGCGTTGTCGTACTCTCCAAGGGCGATGAAACGGCGTTCGCCGTCGTCGCGCCGGGTGTCTTCGCGGGTCAGCCGGACGCCCCGAAAAATCTCGGCCGCCTGCCGGAAACCGATCAGGTGCTTGGCTTGGTTGGCCGCATCCTTCTCGAGGTCCCACTGAAAGCCCATACCTCTCGTGTAGCTACAAATCGTAGCTCCGAGAAGGTCGCTTTCTGTTGCCGCGTGCGCTTTCGCGGCCGACTGACCGTCAGAGCGTCCCCGACGGGTCCGTCGCGGGGACGGAGCCGCCCATCGCCACGGCGACGGGGTGGCCGTGGCGGGCGAGGTCGGCGCGGCCCTCGGCGAGCAACGCGTCGGAGGCCGTCTCGATCCGGCCCTGCACCTCGGCGAGGAAGGCGGCGCGGGACAGGCCCGGCGGGATCACCGGCAGGAACTCGATCACCGTGGTGCCCGGCATCCGGCGGAAGCCCCGGCGGCGCCAGTACAGGCCGGTGTTCAGGGCCACGGGCAGGCAGGGCACGTTCAGCGCCGCGTAGAGGTGGGAGGCGCCCTGCTTGTAGGCGGGCGGCGCCCCGGCCGGGCGGCGGGTGCCCTCGGGGAAGATGATGAGCTGGCGCCCGTCGCGGATCGCCCCGGCCGCCGCCGCGTTCAGCGCCGCCATGGTCTTGGCGCCCTTGGAGCGGTCGATCGGCACCATTCCGCCCCGGCCGAGATACCAGCCGATCACGGGAATCCACATCAGTTCGCGCTTGAGCACGTAGGCGAAATCCTCGAACGCCACCGTGAGCGCCAGGGTCTCCAGGGCCGACTGGTGCTTGGCGGCGACCAGAAGAGGGCCCTCCGGGATGTTCTCCAGGCCGCGGAACTCCACCCGCGTGCCGCCGATGACTCGCAACAGGAGCATCACCGTGCGGCCCCAGAACTGGGCCACCCGGATCACGCCCTTGCGCGCGGCGAGCGCCGGCAGGCCGAAGATCGCGATCAGGGTCGTCGCGACGTAGAACGAGAGGTTGAAGGCGAGCGAGCGGAAGAGGAGCATCTTTGGTCTGCGTGAGGCTGGCGCTCCTTTACCGCGTGCGTCCGCGCTTGCCCACCGCCGGGCCGCGGAAACCCGTCGGAACCGCCTCGGCCCCGCGCGGAGCGCCACCAGCGCGAGGGCGGCCGTCAGGGACGGTCACCAGCCCCCCGGCGTGTGAGGCCGGTATCATGCGAGCGCGTCGTAGATGTCCGCGATGCGCGATCGGGTCGTCATGGTGCTTGATAGGACTAAATTCAATAACAGGCTAAAATCTGCGTGCGGTTCCGTGAACAGACCTCGGATCGACTTACGATCGCCAAGCAACAAATGAGATTTGCTGAATCGTATCTTGTGGATAACTGAGAGGGAGGGGACGAATAGGGTGGTTCGCGTGCGAGCGGCCCGTCTTGGAGCGCGCTCGGAGCCGCAGCCATGGTCCGCGCCTTGTCCTTCTGCGCCGCGTCCCCGCCCGCCGCGGGACCGCACCGTATCGGCGCCGGCCGCTCTTCGGAGGTGTTCGCCGAGGGGCCGGACCGGGTGGTGAAGCTCTACCGGCAACCCTTCGAGCCGGAGGCGGTGGCGAACGAGCTGGCCGCGAGCCGACTCGCCCACGGTTTCGGCCTTCCGGTGCCGGAGGCGTTCGGCATCGTCGGCCGGGCCGGGCGCGCCGGTATCCTGTTCGTGCGTCTCGACGGTGCGCCAATGACGGTGCGCTACGCCTACAACCCGCTCGGGCTGCTGCTCGCCCTGCGCCGCGTGGCGCGGATCCAGCACGCGATCCACGCCTGTCCGGCTCCCGGCCTGCCCTCGCAGCACGCGCGCCTCCGGCACCAGATCGAGGGGGCGCGGGTGCCCGAGCCTCTGCGGCGGGCGGCGCTCGCCGCCCTCGACCGCCTGCCGGCGGGCGACCGCCTCTGTCACGGCGATGTGCATCCCGGCAACGTGATCGCGACCGGCGCCGGGCTGCGCCTGATCGACTGGCAGAAGGCGAGTGCGGGCGATCCGGCCGCGGATGTGGCCCGCTCCGAACTGATGCTGCGCTACGGCCGGCTCGGCCCTGCCTGGTTCAGCCGGCTCTTCCCCGTGCGGATGGCCCGTCGGCTGATCGCGGCATGGTACGTGGCGAGCTACCGCGCGGCGAGCGGTCTGCCCGAGGAGGCCATCGCCGCGTGGCGCCTGCCGGTGGCGGTCTCGCGCCTGTTCGGCCGCCCCTCCGACACCGACGCCGAATTGCTGGCAGAAATCGCCGCGCTGGCGCGCCAAAGACCGGATTCCGAGAACGCGAGCCTTTTTTCGGGTCCAGGGCGCAAACCCAGTCGCGGGCAACCGGCGTGCTGTCGCTAGGACATCGTCCTTCTCCGAAAGCCGACGGCACTTTCGGGACGATGCTCAGGGTCCCTCGGCCAGCGTTCCCCGCTGGCGCGGGTCGGAGGCCCCGGCCAAGAGCCCGTCCTCGGCCATGACCGAATTGGCCGAACCCGAGGTCGCGCCGACCTTCACATTGTGACCTTTGGCTCGCAGCAGAGCGAGCGTATCGGGCGAGATGCCTTCCTCGGCCATCAGCACGTCGGGCTGCCACTGGTGGTGGATGCGCGGCGCCGCCACCGCCTGGGCGAGGTTCATGCGGAAATCGAGCACGTTCACGATGACCTGAAGCGTGGTCGTGATGATGCGGCTGCCCCCCGGGCTTCCGGTCACGAGGAGCAGCTTGCCGTCCCGGAACACGAAGGTGGGGGTCATCGAGGAGAGCGGGCGCGCGCCCGGCGCCACGGCGTTGGCCTCGCCGCCGACGAGACCGTAGGCGTTGCGCGCCCCGGTCTTGGCGGAGAAGTCGTCCATCTCGTTGTTGAGCAGCACCCCCGTGCCCTCGGCCACAAGGCCGATCCCGTAGGAGAAGTTCAGGGTGTAGGTGTTGGAGACGGCGTTGCCCTCGGCGTCCACCACCGAGAAATGCGTGGTCTGATCGGATTCGTAGGGCAGCGGATTGCCGGCGCTCACCTCGGCGGCGGTCTTCGCCCGCTCCGGATCGATCTTTTCGCGCAAGGCCGCCGCGTAGGGTTTGGCGGTGAGCCCTGCGACGGGCACCCGCGTGCGCGCGGGGTCGCCGAGCCAGGTCGCCCGATCGGCGTAGGCCGGCTTCATCGCCTCCGCCAGCGTGTGCAGCGCCTGCGCACTGCCCGTGCCCATGCCGGCGAGGTCGTAGCCCTCCAGGATGTTGAGGATCTCGATGAGATGCACGCCGCCGGAACTCGGCGGCGGCATCGAGACGATCTCGTAGCCGCGATAGGTGCCGCGCACGGGCGTGCGGATCTCCGGCCGGTAGGCGGTGAGGTCGGCGGTGGTCATGATCCCGCCGGCCCCCTGCACGGCCGCCGCGATCCTCTCGGCGATCGGCCCCTCGTAGAAGGCGTCCGACCCCCGCTCGGCGATCGTTCTCAGGGTGTCGGCGAGGTCGCGCTGGATGAGCGTCGCACCGCGGGGCAGCACGTGGTCGCCCTCGAAGAACACCGCCCGGCTCGAGGGCCATTGCCCGAGCAGCCCCGAGGCCCGCGGCAGGGAATCGGCCAGTCCCGATTCGACCGGAATGCCGTCGCGGGCGAGCTTTTCGGCTGGGGCGATCAACTCGGCCAGCGAGAGCTTGCCGGAGCCGTAGCGCCGGTGCGCCTCGGCGAGCCCCCGCACCGTGCCGGGCACGCCCACCGCCTTGCCGGTCCGAGTGGAGGCGGCGCGGTCCGGCTCCCCTTGCGGGTTGAGGAACATGTCGGCGGTGGCGGCGGCCGGGGCGGTCTCGCGGTAGTCGATGGCGATGGTGTCGGCAGCCCTCTCTCCGGCCGCGGCGCGGTGCACCATCATGAAGCCGCCGCCGCCGAGATTGCCCGCCCGCGGCAGAGTGACGGCCAGCGCGAAGCCGACCGCCACCGCCGCATCGACGGCGTTGCCGCCTTTCCGCAGAATCTCGACGCCGACGCGGGTGGCGAGCGCGTCCTGCGACGAGACCATGCCGCGGCGGGCCAGCACCGGCAGGAGACGGGCCTCGTCCGACTGGATCGGCGGCAGTTCGGGTGCGGGCGGCACCGCCTGCGCGCGGGCCGGTCCCGAGAGGCCGGCCGGAAGGCCCACCGCGAGAGAAGCGGCCAGCGCGGCGGCCAGAAGACGCGTGCAGGAGACACGCGCGTAGGCGAGACGCGCGCGGGCGGAGCGAACGGTCGAAGGCGAGCTCATGTCGCGAGCTTACCGCAAATGCGCGGCGCGGCCATGCTCACCGGCCCGCCGAGCCGCACGGCGCGCCGCGCTACCGCCCGCTCAGCGCGGGGCCGCCTGCGGTGCCGCCGGTGCCGGGCGGTCCGCTGGTCGGCGTGCCGCCGATCACGGCGCCCGGCGTGCCACCGACGACGGCCGGCTCGTTCGGCGTGCCGGCCGGGGGAGCGGCCGTGCTCGGACCGGGCACCGGCCGCGACCCCGTGGCCGAGGCCTTCGGGCTCGGCGGCGAGGGCGGCGCGGCCCCGCCCGCCTGCGCCAAGGCCGCGGTCGGGAGGCTCAGGGCCAGAACCAGGGCGATCGTCGTGAACCGCGTCGTGAACCGCATGGGGTGTCCTGACCGGGGAGGGGGTATCCCTCAACCCGGCTTCCCCCGGAAAGTTCGCGCCGACCGATCCGGACGGCGCTCTGCGTCCCCGAGCCTCGTCCCGGATCCCGGATCCGGGACGAGGCTCCTGTTCTTGCGTCGTCTTCCTCGAGAGAAGGCAGCTTCCTTTCGGACTGCGTTCTACCGGTAACCGAGCCGATAGCGGGGATGGGCCGAGGCCGGGTCGTGCAGGCGCGGATCGGCGTGGCGCATCGAGCGGTGGACCCGCCGCTCCGCCTCCGCCGGCTGATGATAGCGCAGCGATTCCTGATGCGCGTGGAAGTGATGATCCCAATGGCGCGTGCTGGGATGCCAGTCCACGGTCTCGGCCGGGCGTCCGGCGATGAGGCCCGGCTGCGGCAGCGCGGGCGCGGCGGAGGCCGCCGTGACGCCGAGGGCGCCGAGCGCGAGGCCGGCTGCGAGGGTGGGGATGCGTCGCATCTTCTTGCGTCTCCTCCACACACGGAAATCGTGTGTCGTGATCTGTCATAAAACGTTCACATGCCGGCTCCTCGTCCCGGGAAATTTTGCGAATCAGTTTTAAAACCCGCTGAAATGACTGGGATTTTGTTCGATCGTGCGCCGTCACGCGCGGGGTCGAACGATCCATCCGGCGCGCTGGGACGGATCGCGCGCGCTGCGTGCTCCAACGCACCTGCAACCGAAGCGGGCGGCGCCGGAAGGTGGCGCCGCCCGCCTCACGATACGCCCCGCTTCGATGGCCAGGGTCCGGACAGCACGATGCCGACGACCGGTCCCCGGGATGAGCGGGGTCCGGCGTCGGCACCGGGGGCGTGCGGGGATGAGACGGCGGGTGGGCGCGTGGCGCCCCGCCCGCCGGGCCGGCCGGTTAGGCGGCGTCTTCCGCGTCGTCTCCGTCGAGGATCGATTCCAGATCGCCCGTGAGCGCGTCGAGCTGATCCGGTGTCGCCCGGATCTTGAACTTCGTTCCGTCCGCGGCTTCCACCGCGATCTCGATGTGGTCCTCGACCCTTGCGGCGAGCGCCTGCTTGAGGGTGTAGGTCGTCACGTCCTTGGCCATGCGGTCTCCCATAGGGGCGTTGGTCGTTGGGAGGTGGGAAGCGCCGTGAGGCGAAGTCGTTCCTTCGACGCGCCTGTCGATTGGCCCGTCGACCGGCCTGCCGCTCGCCCTGCCCTCGGGGTACCGGCCCGTTAAGCCGGCCTTGATGGCTTCGGAGGCATCTCGCCGCCATGAACGCGCCGAGGCCTCTCATTGCTCGATTCGTGGCTCAGCTCTTCGCTCAGCCTCTGGCTCAGCTCTTGGCTCAACTCTTGGCTCAGCTCCTGGCCTTGTCCGTGATCGGCGGCAGCCTTGGCGCTGCGGCGGCCGGGACGCGCCAATTCGGATTTTTCGAAGAGGCGCGGATCCTCGAAGAGGCGTGGCACGGCTGCGTGCGGGAGGCCTATGCCCGGCAGCCGGCGGGGCAGAGCCGGGCCGGCGCGCAGCGAAACGTCCTCGACGAGTGCCGGGAGCACGAGGACCGGCTGGTGGCGGCCACGATGCGCGAACAGGCTCGCGAGGACGAGGCCGCGCGGCGCGCCGGCCGGGCCCCGACCGTCCGGGCGGGGGGCGGAACCTGGGCCTGGGCCGCCTCCGTCGCGGCCTACGTCGTCGATCCCGTCACCTCCTGGCTGCAGGGATGGCGCTAGAGCCGTACCCGACCTGATGCAATCGGGGGGATGCGGCTCCCGCTGCCCCGGCCGGGGCAACGCCCGGCCGGGTCGAAGCCGGCTGCCGTTCAGAAGCGGTAGCCGAGGCCCGCGCCGATGATCAGCATGTCGAGCCGCACCGTCGCGCTGCCGGCGCCGATCCGCGAGACCAGCGGCGGCAGGAAGATCTTCTTGATCTCCATGTTGGCGAACCACGCGCCGCCGAGATGATAGTCGAAGCCGGCCTGGAGCATCGGCCCCAGCTGCGGGTCGGCCTTCATCTCGGTGATCAGGGGCTTGGCCGGCTCGTAGGCGATCGGATGCGTGTAGCCGGCCCCCGCGCCGACATACGGGTTGAAGGCGTTGTCGGGCAGGAAGTGGAACTGCACCGCGCCGGTCAGATTGAGGCTCCAGGTCGAGCCGATCGGCAGGTCGCCGATGAACGACCCGCGGATCGAGGTCTTGGTCGAGACGACGCCGACCTGGCCGGCGACCGCGAAGTGATCGGACAGGAAGTAGGTCACGTCGAGGTCCGGCAGGGCGCGGGCCGGGGTGACGACGCGCCCGCCGATCGGCTCGACCCGCGAGAACTGCCCGACGGGGATGGAGCCGATGACCCGGCCGCGCACGAGCAGGCTCCCCGCGGTCAGCCCGCCTTCGGAGGCCGAAGCCGCGGCCGGGTCGGCGGCCCGGGCCGGGGCGGACATCGCGGCCAGGCCGAGCGCGGCCGTGAGAGCCGAAGCCCCGAGAATCGAAGATCCGAGAATCGAAGCCCTGAGAGCCGAAGCTCCGCGCCGCGGCGACATGCGCCCGGATGAGGCGAGGACGTGATGACACTTCCGCCCGGAGGCACGGCGGGACAGGGCAAAATGATCAAACATGGTCGTCTCAAAGGTCCGTGGGAGAAACGTTTCAGGCCATCTCGGAGCGCGGCTGCGCGGCGACCTGGATGGCTTCCATGGCCCCGCGCAGCCCGGAGGCCGGCTCTTTCCGGGGGGGCTGGATGTCCGTCTGAGGCGGCGTCAGTTCCAGGCACACGCGATTGCGGCCGCCCTTCTTGGCGGCGTAGAGGGCCGCGTCCGCCCGGGACAGGGCGGCGTCGATCCGCTCCTCGCCGGCCGCCACGATCGAGACGCCGATGCTGGCGGTCACGGTCAGGGCGGCGCCGTTCACGCTGAAGGGCTGCCCGGCGGCGGTCCTGCGCAGGCGCTCGGCGACGGCGGTGGCAGCGGCGGCATCGGCTTGGTCGAGCACGACCAGGAACTCTTCGCCGCCCCAGCGGGCGATGATGTCGTCCTTGCGCATCACGCTGCGCAGGCGCTCCGCGAAACCGATCAGGGCCGCGTCGCCGCCATCGTGTCCGTAGGTGTCGTTGATCGACTTGAAGTGGTCGATATCGGCGAGCAGGATCGCGCAGCGCAGGGCGCCGCCGGGGCCGGACCGCCGGCTGATCGCCGTGAACAGCCCGCGCCGGTTCGCCAGCCCGGTGAGCGGATCGGTCTCGGCCAGGCGGCTGAGCTTCAGGTTCGCGCGCTCGCCGACCATGGCGAGATACCCGACCTGAATGAAGACGCCGCACCACAGGTCGAACACGAGCGAGTAGATGCCGCTATCGGGCGAGGCCATCCGCTCGCTCGCGAAATGGACCACGCCGATCGACAGGAGGAAGACGAAGAAGTACGCGCCGAAGCCGGTGAGGACGACGTATTGCGTCCAGAGCCGCTGCGACGGGGGGGTTCTCAGGATTTCCAGGAGGCAGAACCCGGTGCTCAGCGCGATGCTGCCGAACACGACGGTCATGGCCCAGGGCATCGTCCCCCCGGCCGCCAACAGGAAGCCGTAGGACAGACCGGCCAGGAGGGAGAGCCCGAGCGTCGGCGCCCCCAGGGTGGAGCGCTCGTAGAAGTTCCGCAGCCCCGCCCAGGACACGGCGAGGCTCGCCCCGTAGAGGGTGTAGACGACGCTTCCCTTGACGGCCTCCAGGGGGACGCTCGACGGCTCACCCAGCATGATGAACGAGGCGATCAGCGAGCAGCACAGCGCGCCGGCCCACAGCCCGAAATAGATCTCGCGCGGATGCCGCAGCAGGGTGACGAAGAAGACCAGGAGGAAGGCGAGACGCGAGCTGATGCTGGCGACCTGAAGCGTATGGAAGTCGAGCATGGCCGTTCAGGTCCTTTACGGAAGGCCCGCAAGCTGAAGTGCTCCTGCGCCGGAGCAAGTGCCGGTTCGGTGGCAAGGCGCGTCGAGACCGTGGTTCAGTGCCGCTCCCGCCGGCCGCGCGGCGGTGATCCGCCCGGTGTCAGGGGGCTGCATGGCTCAGGGACTTCGGTTGTCGCTCCGCCTCTCTCCCTCTCGGCGCCTGCGCCGTCCCGGCGAGGAGTTCGGTCAGCGCCGCGCTCGTGACGGGACGGCTGAACAGGAAGCCCTGCAACTCCCTGGAACCGAACTCGCGCAGCAGCTGGGCCTCGTCCTCGGTCTCGATCCCTTCGGCGGTCACCGCCATGCCGAAGTGATGTGCGATGTCGTGCATCGTCCGGACCAGGAACCAGCTCTCCCGCGCCTCACCCAGGTCCCGGATGAACGAGCGGTCGATCTTGATCCGGTCGAAGACGAAGCGCTGCAGGTAGCCGAGCGACGCGAAGCCGGTTCCGAAATCATCGAGGGCCACGCTGACGCCCAGCGCCCGGACCGCCATGATGCCGTTGAGCGCGACGGCGGCGTCGCGCATCGGAACCCCTTCGGTCAGCTCCAGTTCGAGCCGGCGGGCCGCCAACCCGCTGGCCTGCAGGGCTGCGGCGACCTGGGCCGCGAAGCCCGGCGCCTGCAATTGGACCGGCGAGACGTTGACCGAGACCCGGCAGTGCTCCGGCCACGCCGCCGCCTGACGGCAGGCGGTTTCGAGAACCCAGCGCCCGATCGGGCCGATCGCGCCCGTCTCCTCGGCGAGCGGCACGAAATCGGCGGGCGACACCGGTCCCAGGATCGGATGGTCCCAGCGCAGCAACGCTTCACAGCCGGTGATCGCCCTCGTCGCCGCCGACACGATGGGCTGGTAGGCGAGCGAGAACTCGTCTCCGTCCAGGGCCGCCTGGAGATCGGCGAGTCCCAGATCCGCGAATCGGGGCTGGAGGGGCTGTGCGCCGGCGGGCACCGCGGCAGCGGGGGGCCCCGAGCCGAGGGTCGGCGCGGACAAGCGGATCAAGGCAGCGGGCTTGATCGGGGCGGCGCCCTGCTCCGCTTCGGCGAGAGGCGGGCGGTGCGGCAGGACAGCGGGCTCGCCTCTCATAGAAGGCGCTGTACGCGGATGGCTGTGCGCATGGTGTTCCGGGCCGCCTGTGCGCTGGTTGCAAGCCATGGGCTTCTGACGTTCAATCCAACAAATGATAATCCCTCGGAACCTAAGAAAAAGTTATCGTATGTTTGCCTCAACTCCGTTTTCGGTGGCCCTATGCCGAAAGCGGGAGCGTTTCCATCGAAGTAGTCCGGTGGCTGGTCTCCCCCGGCCGATGCGCGTCAGACAACCTCCGGCCGATCCTGTCGGGCTGGCGGATGTCGGCTTGGCTCGAACGCCGCGCAGGCTCGCTGATACCGCCTCCGCTCTGGTCGAGCGGATGCCGTATCAGGCCTCCTTTCTCCGCATCGGCAGAAGCCGCGTCATCGCCGTCCAGGCGGGGGCCAGAACCTTGCTGGCCAGCGGGATCAGCGCGAAGCCGACGACGAGCCCGATCACGCCCGCGCCGGCCGCCGTCACCAGCCACTCGACCGCGCCGCCGAGCGCCGGCACGGCCCCGGCGGCCGCCACCGCCGCGGCGTGGATCCCATGCTCCGGGCCGGCGAGGCCGTAGGCCGCGAGGCTGTGGACGATGATGCCGCCGCCGACCCACACCATCGCGGCGGTGCCGAGAAGGGCGAGCGCCTTGAGGAAGACGGGCATGCCGCGCACCAGCCCGCGGCCGATCGCGGCCAGCACGCCGCTGCCCCGCCGGGCCAGCGCCACGCCGACGTCGTCGGCCTTCACGATCAGGGCGACCGCACCGTAGACCGCCACCGTGATGCCGATGGCCACGAGCGCCATCACCACGGCCCGCGACCAGACCGTGCCGGCATCCAGGCTCGACAGGGTGATGGCCATGATCTCGGCCGAGAGGATGAAGTCGGTCTTGATCGCGCTGGAGACCCGCCGTTCCTCCAGAACCTGCGCATCCGGGGCCGCCTGCGCGCCCGTCTCGTGAGCGGGCGCCTCGTGCGGCACGATCATCTCGTAGACCTTCTCGGCCCCCTCGTAGGCGAGGTAGAGGCCGCCGAGCAGCAGGAGCGGCGTGATCGCCCAGGGCGCGAAGGCGCTGAGCAGCAGCGCGGCCGGCAGCAGGAACACCAGCTTGTTGATCAGCGAGCCGCGGGCGATGCGCCAGACGATCGGCAATTCGCGGTCGGGCGAGAAGCCGACGACGTAGCGGGGCGTCACCGCGGCGTCGTCGATCACGACGCCGGCCGCCTTGGACCCGGCCTTGCCGGCCTGGGCCGCCACGTCGTCCAGCGAGGCGGCCGCGACCTTCGTCAGGGCGACCACGTCATCCAAGAGGGCTAGCAGTCCGACGCTCACAACTCGCCTCATCCCGTTCTCTGCACGCCGAGCATATGGCGCAGCGTGGCGGTTGGGCGAGGACGCATCGCGCAAGGCCGTGGGCGGATCGCCCTCATCCCGGCAGAAGACGGCCCTTCGAGAGGAAGACAGGGCGCAAGCAAAGGCCCCGCGCATCGCTCCGGATGGTCTCCGGGGCAATGCGCGGGGCGGTTCGTCGGCGGGCGCTTGAGGTCGGAACGCGCTCTAGGACCGCGGCAGGGTGTGCAACGCCCTCAGGAAGACATCGACCTCGGCGCGGGTGTTGTAGAAGGCGAGCGAGGCGCGCACCGACTGATCCACGCCGAAGCGGCGCAGGGCCGGCAGCGCGCAGTGGTGGCCCGAGCGCACGGCGATGCCGTGCCCGTCGAGATGGTGGGCCACCGCCTCGTTCTCCTGCCCCTCGATGGTGAAGGACATCACACTGGCCTTCTCCCGCGCCGTGCCGATCAGGCGCAGGCCCTTCACCTCGGCCAAACCGGCCTGCGCGTAGTCCAGGAGATCGTGCTCGTAGGCCGCGATCGCCGGGAGCCCGATGCTCTCGAGGTAGTCGAGCGCCGCGCCCAGGCCGACCGCCCCGGCGATGTCGGGCGTTCCGGCCTCGAACTTCTCCGGCGCGCCCTTGTAGACGGTCCGCGCGAAGGTGACGTCCTCGATCATGTGGCCGCCGCCCTGCCAGGGCGGCATCGCTTCGAGGAACGCGGTCTTGCCGTAGAGGGCGCCGATGCCGGTCGGGCCGAACACCTTGTGCCCGGAGAAGACCAGGAAGTCGGCGTCCAGCGCCTGCACGTCGAGGGGCATGTGCGGCGAGGATTGCGCCGCATCGACCAGCACCGGCACGCCGTAGGCGTGGGCGAGCGCGATGATCTCCCGGATCGGGTTCACCGTGCCGAGTGCGTTGGCGACATGCGTCACCGAGACGATCTTCGTGCGGCCCGACAGCAGGGCGGCGTACTGCTCGAAGATGATCTCGCCGCGGTCGTTGACCGGGATGACCCGGATCGTCGCGCCCGTCGCCTGCGCGAGCAGTTGCCAGGGCACGATGTTGGCGTGGTGCTCGATCGTCGAGAGGATGATCTCGTCGCCCGGCCCGATATTGGCCCGCCCGTAGGAGTTGGCGACGAGGTTGATCGCCTCCGTGGTGCCGCGCAGGAAGACGATGTCGTCCTTGCTCGGCGCGTTGAGGAAGCGGCGCACTGCCTCGCGCCCGCCCTCGAACAGGTCGGTGGAGCGCGCCGCGAGCGTGTGCGCGGCCCGGTGGATGTTCGAGTTGTGCCGGCCGTAGAACGCCGAGGTCGCGTCGATCACGGCTTGCGGCTTGTGCGTGGTCGCGGCGTTGTCGAGCCAGACCAGCGGATGCCCGTTCACGCTCTGGTGCAGCGCCGGGAAGTCGCGCCGCACGCTCTCGACGTCGAAGGGTGCCGCGACCGGGCTCGACCCGTGCGCGATGGCCCGTGGGGCGGGGCCCGGATGGCGGCTCGGCTCGACCCGCGGGGCGGCCGGCGCCTTGCGGGCGAGGCCGGGGCCGAGGTTCAGGAAGTAGTAGTCCGAGGCAGGGGCCCCGGATGCAGCCCCGGATGCCGCCTCCGGCGCCCGCGACAGGCGCCCGGTCTTGCGAAAACTTTCCTGCGCCTCGTCCACGCCCGCCCGCGACGGGTCGGCCGGCACGAGGTGGGGGGCCAGCGCGTGCGCGAAGGCGTTGGCGCGGGGGTGGTCCGCCGCGATCTGCCGGTGCAGGTCCGGTCCGCCGGGCAGGCCCGCCGCCAGGGCCGGCGCCGTCGGGAAGGCGAAGTCCGGCAGGCTGGAGCGCGGGCTCGCCGGATGGACCGGCGGGATCGCGGCTTTGTCGAAGAAGGCCGGGCTCGCGGGCGCGAGGTTCGGCAGGCTCGGGCCGGAGAGGCCCGGCAGCCCGACCGGCGGCGCCCCGAAGGAGCGCGCCGCCAGTGCCGAGGCGTCCGGCTGCAGGCCGGAGGGCTGCCCCCCGGCCGGAGCCGAGGGGACGCCGACCGCACCGCTCGGGAGCGGCGCCCCGCCGGGGCCCTGGGGCAGGCTCTCGAGAGCCTGCGGCACCTGCGGGCCGGCGGGGATCGCCGGGGCGAAGGGCTGGCTCGCGGCCTGTCCCTGCCCGTAGATCTCGCGGGCGAGGCGCCCGACGAGATCCGCGTGAGCGAGCTCGCCCGGGTTCCCGGGACTCGAGCCCGTGGGGATGCCGATGCCGGACAATCCCAAAGACGTCGCCTCAGGCGTAGTCATGGTAGTTGCCGAGCAGCACGTTATCGAGACGGGCGATCGCATCCTCGACCAGCACGGCGGCCGAGAAGTAGCGGGTCACGAGATGCGAGGCGATGGAGTGGTCGTTGGTGCCCATGTAGCGCACCGACAGGCCGGGCTCGATCTCGCCGGTGACGCCCGACTTGTGCAGGCCGACCACGCCCTGCTCGCCCTCGCCGACGCGCACCAGCAGGATCGAGGTGGTCTGGGCGCCGGTCGCCGGATCGATGTCGATCGGCAGCTTGTCGCTCGGCACCAGCGGCACGCCGCGCCAGGTGATGAAGGGGGCGCCGAACAGGTGCACCACGACCGGCGGCACGCCGCGGCGGGTGGCTTCCCTGCCGAAGGCCGCGATGGCGCGGGGGTGCGCCACGAAGAAAGCCGGCTTCTTCCACACGAGCGTCAGCAGCTCGTCGAGGTCGTCCGGGGTGGGCGGACCGCCGCGGGTCGGGATGCGCTGGCGGCCGGACACCTCGTTGAGCAGGCCGAACTGCGAGTTGTTCAGGAGCTCCCATTCCTCGCGTTCCTTCACCGCATCGACGGTGAGGCGGATCTGCTCGCGGAGCTGGTCGATCTCGTTGGAGTAGAGATCAGTGACGCGGGTATGGGTGTTGAGGATCGTCTGGATGGTCGAGAGGTGGTACTCGCGCGGATCGACCTCGTAATCGACGAAGGTGGTCGGCAGGCGCGGCTCGCCGGCATGGACCGCCAGGAGTTCGATGCCCTGCTCGCCGTAGGAGTTGGTGTGGCCCTTCAGGCGGTCGCGCTCCTCCTGATGCTGGGTAATGCGGGCGCGGATCTCGTCGCTCTCGATCGCGGCGCGGTCGAGGGTCAGCAGGGTCACGGCCGAGAGGGCCTTCACCGCCGGGGCCGGGGCGGCCTCGCCGACGAGGTCGCCGTCGCCGAAATAGTCGCCGCGGGTGGCCAGTCCCTGGCGCAGCCGGCCCTTGTAGGGACCCGACAGCGTCAGCTCGACCGTGCCGTCGGCGACGACCACGAGGCTGCGGCCGGTCGAGCCCTCCTCGTGGATCACCTCACCGGCCTTGTGCTTGCTCTCGGTGAACTTGCCCGCCAGCGCGGCGAGTTCGGCATCGCCGAGGCGGCTGAACAGCGGCACGGCGCGCAGCGAGCCCGGGCGCACGACGCGGCCCTTGTCCTCGGTGGCAAGATCCAGGCGGCCGGGCTTGGCCAGCACCACGGCCCTGCGGTTCACGCGGTAGACGCCGCCGGGAACGTCGACGAAGGGCAGGAGCCGCAGGAGCCAGCGCGGCGTGTTGGCCGCGTTCTGGACCGAGGTGACGGTGGCCGTCGCAAGATTGCGTGCGGCTGAGGCGCTGACGCTCAAACCCGGTCCGCTCATCGTCTGATTTCTCCGTCACCTTGGGATGTTGGCTCGCGCGGCGTCCGGCCCCCGGAGAGGCCGCGGCACAGATCGGTGCAGCCGCGATGAAGAGGTCCGCACGAAACCTGACAATCAGGTCGAGCGGATTTGTATCGGCGTGCTGTTCGACGCGCCGAAAGCAATTGTCGTTCGCGTTGTCACGACTCATTCAGTCTTGTCGTGCCGCGGCTCAGGGATAAGCGAGAGAGGAAATCAGCGTCAACGGAACAATGTTCTAAATTTTCGCCGGTATGCAGGTTGGAATTTCTCATATGTCGTATTGTCAGGATAATGATGCCAAAAAAATGAGAAAAACTAGAATGTAATTCTATAGAGGGCGCGATCCTACTATCCGAGGGAGGTCGATCTTGCCGGACAGGATTTTTCCCTGGCGGGCGGCGCGAAGGGCCTCACGGAAGGTTCGTTCGCCGGCGCCCTCCTCCTCGGCCACGGCGACGCGGCGGGCGTGTCGCGGGAGACACTCAGATGCCGTCGCCGAAGCCGAAGGACTGATCCATGCTCAGCGCGGGCGCCTCGTCCGGGACGACGCGCGAGACCACCCGGGCCGGCACGCCGGCCACGGTGGTGTGCGGCGGCACCTCGTGCAGCACCACCGCGGCGGCGGCGACCTTCGCCCCCTCGCCCACGCGGATGTTGCCGAGCACCTTCGCCCCGACGCTGAGCAGCACGCCGCGCGCGATCTTCGGGTGACGGTCGCCGCTCTCCTTGCCGTTGCCGCCCAGCGTCACGGATTGCAGGATCGAGACCTCGTCGGCGATCACCGTGGTCTCGCCGATCACCACGCCGGTGGCGTGGTCGATGAACACGCCGGAGCCGATCCGGGCGGCGGGGTGGATGTCGCAGCCGAAGACTTCCGAGATGCGGCTCTGCACGTGGAGGGCCAGCGTCGCCCGGCCCTGATGCCAGAGCCAGTGCGCGACCCGGTAGGCTTCAAGGGCGGCAAAGCCCTTGTAGAACAGGAACGGGTCGAGATAGCGCCGGCAGGTCGGGTCGCGCTCGCGGATGGCGATCAGGTCGCGCACCGCGTGCGCGCCGGCATGGGGATCTGCCTCGAAGGCCGAGAGGCAGAGGTCGCGCATGGCGAGCCGCGAGAGGTCGCCGTCGCCGAGGCGGTGGGCGAGGCGGTAGGCCAGAGCCTGGGCGAGACTGCGCTGGTCGAGCACCGTCGCCTGGACGATCCCGGCATAGAGCGGCTCCTCGATCAGCGCCGCCTCGGCCTCGGCCCGGAGTTCCGTCCAGACGTCGGCCTCGCCCGTGCTGCGGCTCGTGGTGCGCAGGGGCGGCGGGATCGCCGCGTGTGTCGCCCCCTGCGTGGCCTGCTGCGCCGTGATGTGTGCGGTCATGGTCGGGCCCCCTCGGCCGATCAGTGAACGCGGCGGAACAGGTCGGGCAGGTAGCGCTGCAGGGTCTCGTGGCCGTCGAACTTCACGTCGATGGTGGCCAGCCCCCGGCCCTGTCCGTGGATACCGACGACCCGGCCGCGGGCATGGCGCCAGATTCCGAGCGCTTCGGCGAGGTCGAGACGCTCGAACACGACCTGATCGCCGGGCGTCACCGTCGCAGCAGTCATGGCATCGAACTCCCTTGAGCGGCCGTCTGAGGCGGCCTGATTCCGGTTGTGCGGTTGCGGGTGGAGGTGTGGGTTTCGGGTGCGGAAAAGGTCTTCCGAATGTCCCCGGTCGGCGGAGAAGATTTCAGTCGTGAGAGGGTCAGACGAAAGCATGTTATTCGCTAAGTCGTTGTCCTATATTGATAATTGGAGATCATGCGCGGTTTGGCAAGCCTTGATCGGGCGGCCGGGCCGGTCCCCGTGGCGGGCCGACGGCCTACGGGGAAAGAACGTTTCCGGTCTCATCGCCCGCGGAGGCGATCCGTGTCGGGCGGGCCCGATCTTTGGGAGAATCTCCGGCACGCCGAGGGTGGCACCGCGGGCGCGGAATCCCGCCCGCCTTGCGCCGTGGGCGACGGCTACTTCGCGGTGGCGACGGTGACGCCGTCCCAATCCGCAGGGGGCGGCTCGCGCAGGAAGGCTTCGGCGCGTGCCGCATAGAGCGCGTAGAGGCCGTCGATCCTCAGCCCCTGAGCAAGATCCTGGGCGAGGGCGCGGCAGGCGTCGGTCGCTGCGCGGGTCTCGTCCCATTGCCGGGCGCGGTAGGCCGCGATCATCGCCGCATGCCGCTCGGCGAGGCGGGCGAACGGCGCGGAACTCCGGAAATCCTCGTCCCCCACCAGAGTGAAGACGGTCTCGGGCTCCTGCTTGCCTTTCACCCGCACGCGATCGAGTTCGAGCACCGGATAGCGGTCGCGGATGGCGTCGGCCGTCGCCGCGCCCAGCACGATCTTCACCCCGTAGAGCTTGGATTGCCCTTCGAGGCGGGAGGCGACGTTCACGGGGTCGCCGAGCACCGAATAATCGAAGCGCAGGTCGGAGCCCATATTGCCGACGACGCACGACCCGGTGTTGATGCCGATCCCGACATCCAGCGGCAGGACCGGGTGCCCGCCCGCTTCCGCCTCGCTGCGGCGGGCGGCGTTCAGGGCGTCCATCCGCGCCAGCATGTCGAGGGCGGCGGCAGCAGCGTGGTGCTCGTGGGCCTCGTCGCGCAGCGGCGCATTCCAGAACGCCATGATCGCGTCGCCCATATACTTGTCGATCGTGCCCTGCCGGTCGAGGATCGCGTGGGTGAGCGGCGTGAGGAAGCGGTTCATCAGCGCCGTCAGACCGGCGGGGTCGTCCTTGTAGAACTCCGCGATCGCGGTGAAGCCGCGCACGTCCGAGAACATGATCGTCAGGCGCCGCTCCTCGCCGCCGAGCCGCAACGGCTCGGGCGAGAGCGCGAGCTGCTCCACCAGGGCCGGCGACAGGTAGCGCCCGAAGGCGGCGCGGATCCGCTTCCGCCCGGTCTGCTCGCGGAAATAGTTGGTGAAGACGAGGGTGAGGTAGACGAGGAAGGTCGTCAGCAGCGGGAAGGTGGCGTCGAACAGGATGCCGTTCGTGGAAAACCGGTACCACGACAGGAACACGAGCTGCCCCGCCACGAGGCCGCCGAACAGCAGCAGGCCGAGCGCACCGAGGATCGGGGCGAACAGGATGATGGCGAGCGACACCGCCGCCGTCGCCCCGGCCTCGATCAGGGTCGCCTCGTTCGGCACGGTGAGGGTCGCGCCGGTCAGCAGGTTCTCGAGGAGCTGGGCGTGGATCTCGACGCCGGGCATCGAGCGGTCCAGCGGCGTGGTGCGGTTGTCGAGCAGGCCCACGGACGAGGTGCCGACGAGCACGATCTTTTCGCGCAGCCGGTCGGGTGGGACCGTGCCGTTGAGGAGATCCTTGGCCGAGACGTAGAGGCCCGGATCGTGCGGGCTGAAGCGCACCCAGATCTGCCCGCGCGGATCGGTCGGCACGGTCAGCTCGGGCAGGCGGATCGAGACGACGCCGGTGTCGTCGGTCCGGATCAGGAGGGTGTCCGCCCCGGTCGCCACCCGCAGGATGTCGAGCGCGAGCGTCGGCACCACGGTGCCGCCCGCCCGCAGCACCATCGGCACCCGCCGCACCACGCCGTCGCGCTCGGGGCTGATGGTGAAGACGCCCCGCCCCGCGGCGGCCCGCTCCAGCACCGGCAGATTGCGGATCAGGCCGGGGAAGCCGATCAGCGCCCGGTCCGGGTCGAACTCCGTGCCCACCACGGCGGTGCCGGTCTGCGGCGGCGGCCCCTCCCCGGTCCAGGCGACGGGGGTGCTCGCGGCGGTCTGGCCCAGCACCACCGGCATCCGCCCGATCGCCTCGGCGAAGACCCGGTCGCTGTCGGGCTGCGCCCGCAGGTCGGCGCGGGCCGCCTCGCTCAGGTCGGGCAGGGTCTCGGCCAGGAGCGGCGGCGACAGGCGGTCGGGCTCGGAGAAGACGATGTCGAAGGCGACGATCGCCGCCCCGGCCTCCTGCAGCTTCCCGCAGATCGCGGCGAGCCGGGTGCGGGCCCAGGGCCACTGGCCGAATTCCTTCAGGCTCGCCTCGTCGATATCGACGATCGCCACCGGGCGCTCGGCCGGCGGCACCCGGGGCGCGAGCACTTGGAGCGCGTCGAAGGTGCGCACTCGCAGGGCCTCGACCGGCGGCGGATCGGCGATCCGCACGAGCAGCAGCAGCACGAGCAGGCCGCCGGCCAGCAGGCGGCCCGGTCCGACGCGGCGGCCGAGGCGGCCGATCAGACCGAGAATTCCTCGGCGCCCAGACACGGCGGATATCCGCATGCGTGGCCGCCCCCGCGGATCCTTGCGCCGAAGAATCGTCAGAACGCGTAGCGCACCGAGGCGCCGCCGTGGATGGTGTCGCCGACCGGCTGCGGCCCGAGCGTGCCGAGGATGAAGGCGTCGAGCGCCAGATCCTGCTGCACGCGGTAGCTGATCCGCGCCCCGTATTCCGCCCAGGTGAGATCCTTGATCGGGGTCGTGAACGGGACGTCCGCCACGGTCGCGTTCAGGCCGCTCTTCAGGCCGAAGCCGTGGGCGATGCCGAGATTGAGCTGGGTCTCGATCGCGGTGCCGAACAGGTGCGTGTACTGCCCACCGAGCTTGGCGATGTTGATGATGTCGGTGCCGCCGCGGCTGACCAGGGCGTAGGGGTTCGGCGCGAGCAGACCCTCGGTGTAGGCGCCGGCATATTGCCAGCCGCGGCTGTACTCGACGGCCGCCGCGACCTCGTCCTGCGCCGAGAGCCGGGCGACATAGCCGACCCGGCCGAAGACCGAACCGCCCACGCTCGACACCCGCCCGATGCCCTGGCCGGTCATGGTCCCGAAGGTGTAGCCGCGGCTGTAGGTCGTGTTCTGGCTCGGCGCGAACAGGCCGCCGACATCGACGAACGGCCGGGCGGGGCCGAGGCCCGCCGGATCGTAGCGCAGCAGACCGGCGAAGATCGGCGCGCCGGAGACGCGGACCCGGCCGCTGTCGTAGCCGGTATAGGCGAAGCCGCCGATGGCGATCAGCTCCTCGGTGAGGGCTTTGCGGCCCTGCGCGCCGACGCTGTAGGAGCCGGCCATGCCGAAGCCGCTGACGCAGTCGCCGCAGCTGATCTGCTGGTTGAAGCCGGTGAGCACGCTGCCGAGGACGCGCTGCGTCACGAAGGCGCCGAACCGGTCGCGCGCCAGCCCCTGCGCCGAGGCGATCGCGCTCGTCAGGTCCCGCCCCGGTTCGGTCGGGCCGCCGGGCTCGGTCTCGCCGAACTGGATGTAGGCGCTGTCGGCGTCGTAGCCGACGCTCGGCTGCAGGCCCCGCACCGGGGCGGTGAAGCGGATGGTGGTGAACTGGCCGGTGAGCCCCGCGCTCGCCACCAGGATCGGCAGCCGCACCGGCGTGGTGTAGGCCAGCGTGGACGGGGTGATCTGCAGGATGCCGCCCGCCGCGATCGTCGCGGTGGCGGGGGTGACGAGCCGGCTCGCCGCGCTCAGCGAGAGCGTGGTCGCCAGGGTGGAGCCGGCGCCGAGCACCACCGGCCCTTGCGCGGTCAGCGTGCCGGTGGGGTTGGCCGCGTTGCCCGGCGCCACGAATCCGCCGGACAGGACCGTGAGCGCGCCGACCCGTCCGGTTCCGGTCAGGCCCGCGCCGGGACCGACCGTCAGGATCGACGAGCCGGTCAGAGCCCCATCGACCTGAAGGATGCCGGCGGTGACCGCGGTGGCGCCGGTATAGGTTCCCGTCCCGGACACCACCAGCGTGCCGAGGCCGGCCTTCTCCAGGGCGCCGGGGCCGGTGATCGGCCCCGACAGGGCGACCGTGCCGGGGCCGGAATCGATCGTCGCGGCGGCCGGGCCGGCGAGGCGGATCGCGTTCTCCACGCTGTAGCCGCTGCCGAGGAAGGCGAGGCGGGTGCCGGACTCGAGCGCGATGGCGCCGCTGCCGGCCGCGCCCGCCCCGCCGAGCGCCAGGGTGCCGCCGGCCACCCGTGTCCCGCCGCTATAGGAGCTGGCGCCGGTGAGCGTCAGCGTGCCGGCCCCGATCTTTGCCAGCGCGAGGGCGCCGCCGCCCGCGCCGTCCTGCAGCACGGTCCCGGCGCTGCCGCCGCCGCCCAGCGTCAGCGTCGCCGCTGTGGCGGCACCGTTCTGGATCGCCCCGCCCTCGCCTGTCAGGGTACCGACCCCGAGACTGTTCCCGGCCAAGCTCACGGTGCCGGCATTGGTCAAGGCGGAGAGGTCGGCCAGCGCCCCGGCGAGCGTGAAGCGCGCGCCGGCCGCGTTCGTCACCGGTCCCGTGATCCGGCCTTGCGCCGTGACCGTGGCACCGTTCGCCAGCGCGCCGTCGACGAGGCTGCCCGGACCGAGCGCGAGGCTGCCGCCGGTGATGATCACCGCGCCGTTCAGCGTGCCGGTATTCGTCACCGTACCCGCCGTGCTGGTCAGTGCGCCGGCCGTGCCGCGATTGACGAAGCGGCCGCTGTTGGTGACCGGCCCGGCGAGGGTGCCGTCGTTGCTGGCGGAGCCGGCATTGGTCAGGCCGCCGCTCACCGTCCCGGCATTGGCGAAGCTGCCGCCGGCCCCCGTCGTCACGGGGGAGGCCAGCGCGCCGGTGCTTGCGAGCGCCAGGGTGCCGGCCTCGATCGTCGTCGTGCCGGTAAAGGTGTTCGCGCCCGCGAGCGTCAGCGTGCCGGCTCCGAGCTTGCGCAGGCCGATTCCCCCGGTCTGCCCGGTCAGGGCGGTGGCGATGGTGGCGGAGACGCCCGAATCGACGGTGACGAAGCTCTGGCTCGGCGTGGAGAAGGGATCGCCGGTCAGGGTGAGCGTCCCGGTGCCGCCGAGCCGATAGCCGTCGACGGTGAATTGAAGGCCCTGCACGGCCTGCGCGCCGGCCACCGTCACCGTGCCGGTACTGCCGCCGAACAGGGCGACGCCGGAGCGCCAGAGGTCGTTGATCTGCCCGCCGGGCAGGCGGGTCCAGTTGGTGCCGCCCGCGCTCCACGTGCCGGTGCCGCCCTGGCCGCCGGCGGTGGCGCCGGTGGTGTCGGCGCCGTCCCAGAACTGCACCGACTGCCCACCATTGGTGAGCAGCACGTTCACCTGGGCCGGGATGTCGGTGTAGACGAGCGCGCTCGTGCCGGCGCTCGGCGTGGTGATCCCGTCGAAGGCACCCGAGACCGTGCCACCGTAATTGAACAGCCGGTAGGCGCCCGAGACCGGGGCGGCGGTGGCATCCGTTGCCGAGACGAGGCGGAGCGTGCCGCCGAGCCCGAGATTGCCGCCGACATTGATGAGGTCGTTGCCGCTTCCGCCGACGATGCCAGGACTCCCGAACTCGAACAGCGAGGTCGAACCGGGAGCGAGCGTGTAGTTGCCCGCCACCGTCAGTGTGCCCGGCGAATTGCCCGCCGAGACGGTGCCGCCGTTGACGATCACCGAGCCGGCCACTGTGCCGGACCCGTGCAGGGTGCCGCCGGCATTGACGGTGACGGTCGCGCTGTTGCCCGCCGTGTCGCCGAAGGTGCCGTTGATCGACAGCGTGCCGGCATTGATGGCGGCGGTGCCGGTGAAGGCGGCCGCCGGGCCGTTGCTTCCGGTGAGCGTCGTGATCCCTGCGCCGGACTGGTTCAGGGTGCCCGAGCCCGAGATGATTCCGGCGATGTCGAGCCGGTCCGAGCGGTTGAGCGTGAGCGTGCCGTTGGCCACCACGCCGCCGGGGATCGAGCCCGCCGTGCCGCCGTCGCCGACCTGCAGGGTGGCGCCGGCATTCACCGTGGTGCCGCCGCCGTAGCTGTTGGCGCCGGTCAGGACCACGCGGCCGGTGCCGCCCACGGTGAGGCCGCCGGGGCCGCTTACCGCGCCCGTCAGGGTGAGGCTCGCGTTCGAATTCGGCGTCAGCGTGCCGCCTGATGCGCCGAGGGTGACCGCACGGCTCGTGGTGAAATTCGCATTGGTCGCAAGCGCGCCGCCGCCGAAGCTCAGGCTTCCCGTTGCCGCCCCCAGATCGGCATCGTTGGAAACCGCGAGGACGCCGCCGTTCAGTGCGGTGCCGCCGGTATAGGTGTTGGTGCCCGAGAGCGTCAGTGTGCCGGCTCCGACCTTCGCCAGGGAAAGCGCGCCGCCGCCCGCCCCGTCCTGCAGCACGATCCCGGCGGTGCTGCCGGAGCCCAACGTCAGGGTCGCCGCGGTGGCGGCGGCGTTCTGGATCACGCCGCCCTGTACCGGCAGGGCCGCGAGGTTGCCGACGCCGAGATCATTGCCCGAGAGGCTCACGGTGCCGGCATTGCTTAGGCTGGCGAGGTCGGCGAGCGCCCCGGTCAGGGTGAAGCTCGCTCCGGCCTCGTTGGTGACCGGCCCCGCGATGCGGCCCTGGGCCGTGACCGTGGCGCGGTTCGTGAGCGGTCCGTTGACGAAGCTGCCCGGACCGAGCGCGAGGCTGCCGCCGGTGACGATCACCGCACCGTTCAGCGTGCCGGTATTCGTCACCGTGCCCGCGGTGCTGGTCAGCTCCCCCGCCGTGCCGCGGTTGATGAAGCTTCCGGTGTTGGAGACCGGCCCGGTGAGCGTGCCGTCGTTGATCGTGGAACCGGCATTGCCCAGGCCGCCGCCGACCGTCCCGGCATTGGCGAAGGTCGCCCCGGCCTGCGTCGTCACCGCGGAGGCGAGCGCGCCGCCCGCCCCGAGCGTCAGCGTGCCGCCGGCCACGGTCGTCGTTCCGCCAAAGCTGCTCACCCCGGTCAGCGTCTGGCTGCCGCCGGAGAGCGTCAGGCCGCCCTCGCCCGTGATGCGGCCGGAAAACGTGCCGGACGCGTCCGTGAGGATCAGGCGGTTGGCGCCGAGCGCCACCGTGCCGGCCTGGCCCACGGCGGTGTCGCCGAGGCTTCGGATGAAGGTGACGTTGTCGGCGCGTCCCGCGAGGTCGAAGGTGGCGCCGCTCGCCAGGGCGATGCGGCTCGATGTGCCGATGGAGCCGGTGCCCGCCAGCGCCAGGGTGCCCGCCGCGATCACCGTCGCGCCAGTATAGCTGTTGGCGCCGGTCAGGGTCAGGGTGCCGAGCCCCGTCTTCGTCAGGCCGCCCGCGCCGACGAGCGGCCCATTGGCGGCCATCGCCACGCCCGGATCCGTCTGGATCGTGCCGCCGGCCTCGCCCAGGGTGATGGTGCGGCCCGTCGCGAGGGCGGCGGTGGCCCGCAGCGTGCCGCCGTTCAGCAGGACGCCGCCCGACGGCGCGCCGAGATTGGCATCCGCGCTGACCGCGAGCGTGCCGCCCAGCACCTGCCACGGAGTTACGGCCGGCGTCGATCCGGTGAGCGTCCAGGTGCCGGCATCGACCTTCTGGAACACGCCGAAAGTCTGGTACTGCGCGCCGATCGCCGCGGCGGAGAAGCTCCCGTCGGCCCCGCCGCCGAGGATGAGCCGGTCGGCGGCGCTGAAGGCGGCAACCGTCCCCTCGATCTGCGAGGTCGCGGTCAGGGTGAGGCTGTTGAGCCCGCCGGTGAAACGGATGGCGCGGCCGGTCTCCGTCGCGGCGGGGCCGGTGGCACCGGTGCCGACGGTGATCGTGCCCGAATTGAGGATGTCGAGGCCGGCGCCGACGATCGCCGTCCCGCCCAAGCCTGCCTCCAGGACGCCCCCGCTGCCCGTGGCGCCGCTGGCCCCGGTGGCACCCGCCCCGCCGGTGATGGTCCCCGCATTGATCAGGGTGCCGCCGCCGGGGGCGAGGAGGCCGATCCCGCCGGCGCCGGTGCCGGTGCCGCCGGTTCCACCCGCGATGCGGCCGGCCGCGTCGTTGGTGAAGCGGGTCGCGCCTTCGAGCAGGAGGCCGGTGCCGCCGGTGCCGCCCGCCCCGGCGATGCCGTCGAAGTCGCTCGCGCCGGATCCGCCTTCTCCGAGCGTGCCGCCGGCCCCGCCCGCGCCGCCCCGGCCGCCGGCGATCAGCCCGGAATTGGTGAAGCCGTCCGTGCCGATCTGCGCCCCGATGCCGCCCTGCCCGCCCCGGCCGCCGGCCCCGCCCCGGCTCTCGTCGCCGAAGCCGCGCAGGCCGCCTTCGCCGCCCTGCCCTCCCTCGCCACCCAGCACCGTCCCGGCATTGCCGAGGGCGCTTCCGCCGCGCAGGAGCAGGCCGGTTCCGCCCGTGCCGCCGGCACCGCCGGCACCGCCACCGGAGGTATCGACCACGCCGGGCGGCCCTTCGAAGAGGCTGCTGGGCAAACCGCCGAAGCCGCCGGTGCCGCCTGCGCCGCCGGCCAGGATGCCGGTGTTGCTGAAGCCGGCCGCGCCGGTGAGCCCCACACCGAGTCCGCCGCGCCCGCCGGTGCCCCCCGTCCCTCCGGTGCCGCCGGTGGCGACCGGCGCGCCCGAGGGCCCGGTGATCTCCACGAAGCCGCGCGCCCCCTGGGCGCCGACCCCGCCGGTGCCGCCGGTGATGCTGCCGGCATTGGACAGGCTCGCGCCGGCCGCTCCGGAGAGCCCCGCGCCGCCTTCGCCGGCCGCGCCGAGCATCGCCGGCGCGGACGGGCCGACGAAGTTGGAGACGCCGCCGGTGCCGCCGGCCCCGCCCGCGACCGTGCCGTCCGCCGCGTTGGTGAACAGGCTCGGGACGGTCAGGAGGACGCCGAGGCCGCCCGCGCCGCCGGCTCCGGCGGTGCCGGATTCGGCGCGCGTCGTCGCGCCGCCCGCGCCGCCGCCGCCGCCCAGGATCGCGCCGGCATTGGTGAAGGCCGCCGTTCCGGTGGTGCGCAGGCCGATGCCACCCTCGCCGCCCCCGCCGGCCGCATGCGCCTCGCCGCCCGCACCGCCGGCACCGCCCTGGAGGGTGGCGCCGGCCCGGTTGGTGCTCGTCCCCGCCCCGCCCGTGACGATCGCCCCCTCGCCGCCGGCCCCGCCGCCACCGCCGCCCTGGAAGCTCCCGGGCTGCGCGGTGTCGGAGTTCGCCGCGTTCCCGCCCCGGCCGCCATCGCCGCCGGTCAGCGTCCCCGCATTGTCGATCTGCGCTTGGCCCGCGACGCCGTTGCCGCTCGCGCCGCCGCCGCCGCCGCCCCCGCCGCTCGTGGAAAAGGCCGTCGCATCGCCGCCGTCGCCGCCGGTCGGCGCGCCGTCCGTGCCCGCGGTGCCGCCCGCGCCGCCGGGGCTCGCGACCAGCGGGCCGTCTCCGTCGGGGAAGGCGTAGCCGCTGCCGCCGGCCCCGCCGGCAAAGCCCGGCCCGCCGCCGCCGCCGCCTCCGCCCGCACCGGACGTCCCGAGATTGCCGTCGGGGTCGGCGCTGCCGGCGGGCGCGTCGGCACCGGGCCGGCCGTTGCCGAGCGTGCCGTCCGACGCGCGGCCGCCCGCGCCGCCAGCGGCGGACCATGCCGGCGCGCCCTGCAGCAACGCGGCGAGGACGGCGCTCCCGACGAAGACGGTCGTAAGCAGCGCATCGCGCTTATGCTGAGCCATGCCCCCAACCCCGTCCCGACCCTGTTTCAAGGCCGCGCCTCGAGCGCTTCGAGCCTTCCCGCACGCCGAATCATCCGGCCCTGCCCCGGCGGTTGTCCAATCGCAGGACCGGTTCGAGCCTTATTTTCCAAATCGTCTCATGCATAGCCGGTGCTTCCACCGACGCTGCGGGCCCCTCGATTGCGCATCTCCGGCATAGGATCTGCGCGCAGCTGCAAGGACATCTTCCCGGTCGGAACAGACCCTTTGCAGAGGCAGATGATCCGGCGGCGCGATTGTAATTTGTTGTTCTGCCGCATGGTCTGCGTGAAAAGGATACCGCTTCGCAGAGCCGCCATGAAGCCGAACATTGCCGGCCGCGCCCGCCTTCCGCAGGTGCGTTTCGCCAAAAGGCTGCGATGTGTGGGATTGTCGCAACAGAGTGGCGGGCGGGTGCGGCTGTTTACGGCTGGAAGGGGGAGCGGGCGGCGGGAAAAGACTTGCCGGCTTTGCCCGGCCGTGGTCCGCCGGCCCGGACAGCGCCGATGCGGGCAGGCTCCGGGCGCATGTCCGGCGCGCCGCGGACGGCGGCGTGCGCCCGATCGAACGAGAGGCGGGAGGGGGCGGATGCCGACGATCGGCCTATGCATGATTGTCCGGGACGAGGCGCATGTCGTGGCGCGCTGCCTCGACAGCGTCCGCCCCCTCATCGACGCCGCCGTGATCGTCGATACCGGCTCCGAGGACGGAACGCCGGAGGTCGTGCGGGCCTGTCTCGCCCGCCACGGGATCCGCGGCTCGGTGGTGGAGCAGCCGTGGCGGGACTTCGCCCACAACCGCAGCGCGGCGCTCGCCCTGCTGCGGCAGGATCCGGGAATCGACTACGCCCTGGTGATCGACGCGGACGACCGGCTCGTCTTCGCGCCGGATTTCGACCCGGCGGCCTTCAAGGCCGCGTTGGCGGCCGACCTCTACGACCTCGACATCCATCACGGGCCGACCGTGTACCGCCGGCCGCAACTGTTCTCGAACCGCCTCGCCTTCCGGTACCGGTCGGTCCTGCACGAGTTCCTCGATGTCCCGCCCGAGGCGCGCTCGCACGGCGTGGCGCCGGGACTGCACATCGTCTACGGCGGCGACGGGGCGCGCTCGCGCGAGCCCGGGAAATTCGCCCGGGACGCCGCCCTGCTCGAGGCGGCGCTGGCGGGCGAGGCCGATCCGTTCCTGCGCGCCCGCTACACCTTCTACCTCGCCCAAAGCCTGCGCGATGCCGGGCAGAATGAGCGGGCGATCGACGCCTATCTCCGGCGGGCCGAGCTCGGCTTCTGGGCGCAGGAGGTGTTCGAGAGCCTGCTCAATGCCGGCAAGCTGATGGCGCGCCGGGGCGCGCCGACGGAGGCGGTCCTGACGGTGCTCGACCGCGCGGCCGCGACCGTGCCGGAGCGGGTCGAGGCCCACCACGCCGCGGCCCTGATCTGCCGGCAGCGCGGCGAGTGGGCACAAGGCTACGCCGCCGCGCGGCAGGGGTTCGGCCGCCCGCGGCCGGCGGCGGGCCTGTTCCTCCAGCCCTGGATCTACGAGTTCGGGCTGCTCGATGAGTTCGCGGTCAACGCCTATTGGGCCGGCCACGACATGGACTCCCTCGTTGCCTGCGCGATCATCCTGTCGCGGCCGCAGCTCGATCCGGAGACGCGCGAGCGGGTGCGCGCCAACCGCGATTACGCCTACGACCGCCTGCGGGCGCGCGGCGCGCTCTGGACCGAGACCTTGAAGGACCGGACTCCGCGCATCGCCGTGGTGACGGCCTACCGCGCGGAGGATTCCGGGACGCTGCGGCGCTGCATCGCCTCGGTCGCGGCCCAGACCGTGGCGGCGGACCACATCCTGATCGCCGAAGGCCCGCCGCGGGAGGAGCTGCAAGAGGGGCTGGACGCCCGCGTCGCCCAGCACATCCGTCTCGGCGCCGGGACGGGCGAGGCGGGGGACCGCGCCGCCTGGGCGGCCGGCGGCCTGCTCGCGGCTGCGCAGGGCTATACGGCGGTCTGCTTCCTCGATGCCGCAGGCTGGTACGACCCTGACCACATCGAGCACTGCCTCACGGCGGCCCTGCGCGTCGGGTTCGAGCGCTGCGGGATCGTCACGGCCACCCGCCGGCTCCGGCGCCCCGACCTGACGGTGATGCCGCTTGCCGACGAGGACCCGGATCGCTTCGTCGATGCCAGCGGCTACCTCTTCCTGCCGGCGGGCTTCCGCCTGTTCGCCCACTGGGCGCTGACGCCCCGGCCGCTCGCCGAGATCGGCGACCGCGTCTTCCTGCTCGCCGCGCGGGCGAGCGGCCTGGCCATGGGCCGGACCCTCTCCGCGACGGTCAACGGCGTCGCCGCCTACGCGGCCGCGTATCAGGCCCTGGGCGAGACACCGCCCGCGGACGCGCGGGAAAGGCCCGATCACGCCCGCTACCGGGCCTGGATCGAAGCCCTGCCGCCGGAGGCGATCGCCGCCCTCAGGGACCGGCTCGGCGCCGATCTGCGCGCCCTCTACCGGCCCGGTCCTTCAGACCGGGAGACCGGAGAGCTCCCATAGAGCCGGCTTTTGCCGAGCACTTGCCGCTCCCGCGCGCAGGCCCGCCGTCGATTTGCAACAGTACCGGGAAAAGCTGTCCACACCGTTGCCGCCGCAGGTTTCGCGTCTACCATGGCGCGACTTTGCAATGGACCCCGCCGCGATGAGTCTCGTCAGACGGATCTGTTTTGCCGGCTTCGTCGGCGGCCTCGCGCTCGGCCTGCCGGCCGGGGCGTCGGCCCAGCAGATCGGCGCGACGACGGTGGTGAAGAACGACGTCTCCCGCCTGAAGGGGACGCAGCGGAACCTGCTGGCCCAGGGCGACACGGTGTTCCGGGACGAGGCGGTGCAGACCGGCGCCGACAGCCTCGCCAAGATCGTCTTCCTCGATCAGACCAATCTCTCGATCGGGCCGAACGCGCGCATCGCGCTCAACCAGTACGTCTATTCGGAGGAGCGGCCGGCCGGGAAAGTGGCGCTCAACCTGTTGAAGGGCACCTACCGCTTCGTCACCGGCGACCTCGACAAGAAGGCCTACGAGATTAAGACGCCGGTGGCGACGATCGGCGTGCGCGGAACGGTGTTCGACGTCTGGACCACGGCTGGTCGGTCCGTCATCACCCTCGAAGAGGGCGAGATCCGGGTCTGCACCCGCAAGGCCAGCCCCCAGGCCTGCCTGACCCTCGATCAGCCCGGCGCCGTCGTCGTCACTGCGGGCGGCGTGAGCTCCGCTCCGCGCGGCTCCGGGACGCGCTTCAGCTTTGCCGGCTATTGCGGCGCCAATCCGGGCCTGTGCACGCCGACCCGCTTCGCGGAGGGCGGCGGGGTGCCCCAGCCGACTGCCTTCGCCGCCCTGTGCGGCCGCTGAGATCGCACCCCCTCCGAGTTGCCTCCGTCCGCGGACGCGCTCCCTCTCAAGGGCAGCGTCCGCGCATGGTTCGGTGTCACGCCGGGGGCGAGGCGCCGGAAGAATCTGGAACGGGCCCGCTCACGGAGCATCAGGACGGGGCGCCGTCCTGGCGGCGGTTCAACGCTCTCGGTCGTCAGAGCGGGTGTGCCGGTCGCGGGCGGCTATGCCGCCCAGGCGAGGATCAGGACCCCGCTGAGGAACATGGCATAGGTCGCGAGCAGCGCGGAAATCTCACGGTGCTTCGAAACGACGGCGCGGGAGACGGACAGCATGGCGGCGGATCAATCACGAGGTGACCGGATCAGGCTGATAGCCAAACCTTGACGGTTTTGGAGTGGCCGGCGCCCTGTTTTGCAAGAAAAGACGAAGTGTTGCGCGCCGGAGACTCGTTCGGCGGGTGGGGATGTCCCGGCGCGCCCGTACGGCCCTCGGATGCCGCTCCGGATTGCCGCGCCCGCCGCAAGCTCCGGCCGTGCCGCGCGCGCCACGGCGGTAGTCGAGAACCTTGCGAGAACCTTGCCCGCGGCTGATCGGCAAGGCCGCACCAAGAAGAGTGGGGGCAAGCGATGCGCGATCTGGATGCTCGCGTGCTTGCAAAGCGTTCACGGAGTGAGGTGTCATGCCTTCGCGCCTGTCCCGTGCACGCGACCCTTGTCGTGCTTCATCTCAGAACACCGCATGTTCGATTGGAACGATCTCACCTTCTTCCTTGAACTCGCCCGTCATGGACGGCTGATGCCGGCCGCGCGCCGGCTCAAGGTCGACAACACCACGGTCAGCCGCCGCATCGCCGAACTGGAGCGGGGGCTCGACACGAAGCTGTTCCAGCGCTGCTCCGACGGCTTCCTGCTCACCGAGGCCGGGCACAAGCTCTTCGTGATCGCGGAGATCATCGAGCAGAAGATGCTGTCCGTGCCGGAAGCCCTCGGTCTCTCGGACGGGGCGGAGCCGGCGGGGCGGGTGCGGGTCGCCAGCATGGAGGGCATCGCCGCGTTCTACCTGTCGGCCCGGTTCGCCGAATTCGCCGCCGCCATGCCGGGGATCGTGGTCGAACTCGTCACCGAGCGGCACCTGATCAACCTGACCAAGCGCGAGGCCGACATCTCGGTCTCCTTCGTGCCGCCCCAGGGTCCGCGCCTCAAGGTGCGCCGGGTCGGCGCGTTCCGCCTCGCCCTGTTCGCCTCGGAACGCTACCTCGCCCTGCGCGGCCGCCCGGAGACGCGGGCCGACCTCCAGGACCATGACTTCGTGGACTATGTCGACGACTTGGTGGCGATCGAGCCGGTGCATTGGCTGCTCGAGGTCCTGAGACCGAGCAACGTAGTCTTCCGGTCCACCAGCATGGCCGCGCAGCAGACCGCCGTCGCCGCGGGGGCCGGACTGGCCCTGCTGCCGCTTTTTTCAGCCAAGACCAACCCGGCGCTCGTCCCGGTCCTGCCGGAGGAGATCGTGGTGCGGCGCGAACTCTATCTCGCTGTTCACGAAGACATCGAGCATGCCGGCCGGGTCCGTGCGGTGACCCGCTTCCTCACCGAGCTGTTCACGCGTGAGGCAGCGTATTTGAACCAATTCTGAGCACGCCCCGGCAGGATTGCAACGGGCCTTGCGGATTTTCCGCCTTCGCGCCGTCGGCGCCCTCTGTTGCAAATGCGGACATCCCGAGTCTGGAGCCGCGCCGATGTCCGTCCCGTATCCGAAGTTCAAGGCGGCCGCCTGCCACGTCGCCCCGGTCTTCCTCGACAGCGCCGCCTCCGCCGAGAAGGCGATCGCCCTGATCGGCGAGGCGGCCCGTGCCGGCGCCGGCCTCGTGGTCTTCCCCGAGGGCTACATGCCGGGCTTCCCCCTCTGGGCGGCCCTGCGCGCGCCGATCCACAACCACGACCTGTTCAAGCGCCTGGCCGCGCAATCCGTGCGCCTCGACGGGCCGGAGATCGGCCTCGTGCGCGACGCCGCCCGGCGCCACGGCGTCCTCGTCTCCCTCGGCTTCAGCGAGAGCACCGAGGCGAGCGTGGGCTGCCTGTGGAACGCCAACGTGCTGATCGGCCGCGACGGGACGATCCTCAACCATCACCGCAAGCTGGTGCCGACCTTCTACGAGAAGCTGATCTGGGCCAACGGCGACGCCCGCGGCCTGCGGGTGACGCCCACCGAGATCGGCCGGGTCGGCATGCTGATCTGCGGCGAGAACACCAACCCCCTGGCCCGCTACGCGCTGATGGCGCAGGGCGAGCAGGTCCACATCTCGACCTATCCGCCGGCCTGGCCGACCCGGCCGCCGGGGGAGAGCGCCGCCTACGACCTCGCGCGGGCGATCGAGATCCGCGCCGGCGCGCACGCTTTCGAAGCCAAGGTGTTCAACATCGTCTGCTCCGCCGTGCTCGACGGGGCCGCGCGGGCGATCCTCTGCGACGGGGACGCCGCCATCGCCGACATCGTCGAGCGGACGCCCGCGGGCGTCTCCATGGTCCTCGACCCCACCGGCGCGCATCTCGTGGCGCCGCACCAGGGCGACGAGACCATCGTCTACGCCGAGATCGACGTGGCGGCCTGCGTCGAGCCCAAGCAGTTCCACGACGTCGTCGGCTACTACAACCGGTTCGACATCTTCCGGCTCACCGTCGACCGCGCGCCGCGGGAGCCGATCAGCTTCGAGGCGGCCGTCCGGCCCGCGGGTCCCGCCGCCGAGGGCGAGGGCGCCGAGGGGTTCGGCCTCGACGCCGCCGCGCATCGCAGCGAGCCGCCGCACCGCGCAAGCCACTGAGGCGGTGCCCTCGGGCGCCTGATGTTCTTCGCGTCGATCCGGAGGCCGGTCACCGGCGTCCGGGCCGATGCCCCGCCGGTTTCGGAGGCTTCGGCCTCCGGGAGGTGTTCGCCAGACCCCACGCCACGGACGGAGGTGCAGCATGCTTTCACCCGACAGAATCACCCTTCACGAGGAGGGCGAGGCGATCGCACGGCTGTCGCGAACGCGCGCGCGCGTCGCGGTCGCGCTGAGCCTCGTGATGATCGCGATGTATTTCGGCTTCATGACGATGTTCGCCTTCGCCAAGCCGACGATGGGCACCATCCTGGCGCCGGGCCTGTCGCTCTGCATCCTGCTCGGGGCGGGCGTGATCGTCGGCTCGTTCGTCCTCTGCCTCGTCTACGTCGTCTGGGCCAACCGCTTCTACGACCCGGCCGTGCGCCGGCTCATGAACTGAGGAGCGCGTCATGCAGGCCGCCAACAATCCCCTCGCCGTCACCTTCTTCTTCGTCTTCATGGCGTTGACGCTCGGCATCACCTACTGGGCCGCGCGGCGCACGCGCACCACCGAGCAATTCTTCGCCGCCGGAGGCCAGATCACCGCTTGGCAGAACGGCTGGGCGCTCGCCGGCGACTTCCTGAGTGCTGCCGCGCTCCTCGGCATCGCCGGCATCATCACGTCGAACGGCTTCGACGGGCTGATCTACTCCATCGGCTTCCTCGTCGGCTGGCCGATCATCTCGTTCCTGATCGTCGAGCCGCTGCGCAATCTCGGCAAGTTCACCTTCGCCGACGTCGTCGCCTACCGCCTGCGGCAGCGCCCGGTGCGGATGGCCGCCGCCATCGGCACGCTGACCGTGATCCTGCTCTACCTGATCGCCCAGATGGTCGCGACGGGCTCGCTGATCAAACTGCTGTTCGGCCTGCCCTACACCGCCTCCGTCATCGTGGTCGGCACCGCGATGCTCACCTACGTGATGTTCGGCGGCATGCTCGCCACCACCTGGGTCCAGGTGATCAAGGCGGTGCTCCTCTCGCTCGGCGGGCTCGTCCTGGCGCTCCTCGTGCTCGCCCATTTCGACATGAACCCGCTCACCCTATTCTCGGCGGCGGCCGACAAGTACGGCGAGCGCGTGCTCCAGCCGGGCTCCAAGGTCGCGGGCAGCGGGTGGGACGCGATCTCGCTGGGCGTCGGGCTGATGTTCGGCACGGCGGCCCTGCCGCACATCCTGATGCGCGCCTTCACCGTGCCGGACGTGAAGGAGGCGCGGATGTCGATCCTCTACGCCACCGGCATCATCGGCTCGTTCCATCTCCTCGTCTTCGTCATCGGCTTCGGCGCGATGGTCCTCGTCGGGCCGGAGGTCGTGACGAAGGCCGGGGGCGGCGGCAACATGGCGGCCCCGCTGCTCGCCCTCACCGTCGGCGGCAACGGCTTCTTCGGCTTCATCTGCGCCGTCGCCTTCGCCACCATGCTGGCGGTCGTCGCCGGGCTCACCCTCTCGGGCGTCGCCACGGTCTGCCACGACCTCTGGGTCAACGTGGTGCGCCACGGCGCGGCGCCGGAGCGCGAGCAGCTCACCGTGGCCCGGATCGCCACGGTCGCCATCGCGGTCCTGGCGGTGGTGCTCGGGATCGTCTTCGAGGGGCAGAACGTCGCCTTCATGGCGGGGCTGGCCTTCGCCGTCGCCGCCGCCGCCAACTTCCCGGCCCTGCTGCTGGCGATCACGTGGAAGCGGTTCACGACCGCGGGCGCCGTCGCCAGCATCCTGGTCGGGACCTTCGCCTCGCTCCTGCTGATCAGCCTCTCGCCGACGATCCAGGTGGACGTGCTGGGGCGCAACCTCGCCGAGGTCTCGCAGGCATGGTGGTTCGTCCCGATGAAGAACCCGGCCCTCATCAGCATGCCGCTCTCCTTCCTCGTCGCCATCGCCGTCTCGCTCGTGACCGTGGAGGCGGGCGCCGAGGGCACGTTCCGGGAGATGCGTCGGCGCATCATGTTCGGTGCGCGGCGGGAGGCCTATGCAGGCCGCTGATCCGGGCCGTGGGGATCGTGCCGGGGGACGGGGCGTCGGAGGGCGCCCCGTCCCGCTTCGTTCAAGGCGGGCCTCCGGCGGACCGCTCACGGTGCGATTCCGAGCCGGGCGGCGACCCGTCGGGCGGTATCGGCCCGGCGCTCCGTGATCGCTGCCACCGCGGCGCGGGCCTGTTCGAGGATGGCGGGGGGCGCCCGCTCCGGCGTGCCGCTGTCGAAGGGCGGTTCGGGGGCGTAGGCCATGTAGAGCTGGATCGCCTGGGCCGCGTCCACGCCGCGCAGCTCCGCCGCCAGCCGCAGGGCGCCGTCGATCCCCGCGGTGACACCCGCGGCGAACACCCAGCTGCCGTCGACGACGACCCGCTGATCGACGGGGATCGCGCCGAAGAACGGCAGCAGATCGAATGAGGCCCAGTGGGTCGTGGCGCGGCGGCCCCTGAGGAGGCCCGCGGCGCCGCACAGAAGCGCCCCCGTGCAGACCGAGAACACGCTGCGCGCGCCGGCCGCCTGATCGCAGAGCCAGCCGAGCACGGCCTCGTCCTCCATCAGCGCCTCCTGGCCGAAGCCGCCGGGGACGTGCAGCACGTCGAGCTGCGGCGCCTCCGCGAGGCTTGCATCCGGGCTCAGCCGCAGGCCGCGCACGTCGCGGACGGGCTCAGTCGTCTTGCCATAGAGGCGGTAGGTCGCGTTGGGGATGCGCGACAGCACCTCGAACGGGCCGGTCAGATCGATCTGATCGACGCCCTCGAACAGGAGCGAGCCGATCTGCAGATGCGTGTCGGGCGGGATCATGGAAGCCTCCGGTGGACAAGCGGAGGCTAGCGCGGCAGGTTCTGGCACGAATGCCAAATGACCCTCGTATCCCGCCAGATCAGGCACGGATCGTGGAGGTGCTCGCCTTCCCCGGCGTGCAGGTGCTCGACGTGACCGGGCCGCTCCAGGTCTTCGCCTCCGCCAATGAGCACGTCGCGCGGCTCGGCGGCGCGCCACCCTACCGGCTGCGCGTCGTCGCCAAGGGCGGCGGCGCCGTCGCCAGCTCCGCCGGTCTCGCCCTCGCGGCGGAGCCGCTGGCGCCGCCGACGTCCGCGAGCGAGGCGGTCGACACCCTGGTCGTGGCCGGCGGTCCCGGCGTCGATGCGGCGGCCGGCGATCCCGAACTGGTCGGATGGCTGCGGCAGCGCGCGGAGCGGGCGCGGCGGGTCGCTTCCGTGTGCACCGGCGCCTTCCTCCTGGCCGCATCCGGCCGGCTCGACGGCCGGCGGGCCGTGACTCACTGGTCCTTCTGCGACGCCTTCGCCCGGCGCTTCCCGTCGGTGCGGGTCGAGGCCGATCCGATTTTTCTGCGCGACGGCCCGGTCTGGACCTCCGCGGGGGTGACCGCCGGCATCGACCTCGCGCTGGCCCTCGTCGAGGCGGATCTCGGCCGGGCGACGGCGCTGGCGGTCGCGCGCTACCTCGTCGTCTTCCTCAAGCGCCCCGGCGGGCAGGCGCAGTTCAGCGCGGCGCTGTCGCTGCAGGCGGCCGGAGACCGTTTCGAGGCGCTGCATCACTGGATGCGCGCGCATCTCGATGCCGACCTGTCGCTCCCGGCCCTCGCGGCGGAGGCGGGCATGAGCGAGCGCAGCTTCAGCCGGCGCTACGCCGAGCAGACCGGGGTCACGCCGGCCCGCGCCGTCGAGCGCCTGCGGGTCGAGGCGGCTCGCCAGATGCTGGCGGAAACCCGTCAGCCGGTGAAGCGGATCGCGCAACGCTGCGGGTTCGGATCCGAGGAGACCATGCGCCGAAGCTTCCTGCGCCTGCTCGCCAGCACTCCGCAGGACTACCGTCACCGCTTCGGTGTCGATCCGCAGGCCCGCGGGACCCTCCCTCGCCTGTAACGACGGCGATGGGACGCCGGCCTCCCTCGATCCGCTCGACCGAGTCCGGCTGTCGCGCGGGGCATACCCGGGGGCTTGAGGGGCCCAAGGTCGGGCGCTGCGGACCCGGACCGCGAACGCAGCCGGGCCGGTCGCGCTTATCGAAAATCCCTCGGGAACGAGGCCGCGAACCAAGCGGCTGCCTGCCAACAGCCGTAGATCAGCAGGCACAGGAGCATGCCGCCGATCGTCAGCCGGAGCCAGAGGGCATCGTTGCGCCGATCCGGTCCTCCGGATTGCTGCCCCGCCATCGCGTCGCCCCCGAGGGTTTCACCGGCCCGCACGCGGCGCTGCAGGATGCAGGGTCGAGGCGCGGCCGGCTCTGGTATGCCCGATGCGCCGGCCTCGGCCCATACATATCCGCCGCCGCACATGCCGCCTTTGCCAGCGGCACTTGCCGGGTGGACTTGCCAGGTGGACTTGCCAGGTGGGCTTGCCACGCGCACCGAGTCGCCGCACTCTCAGCTTGGCCGTACGCGTCGTCTGTCGGCCGGCCATGGGCTCGTCGGACGGCAGGGTATGGGAAGTCCGGGATCATGACGATGGATGGTAGGCAGGCCGGAGCCGGCGGTTTCGACGAGACCGTTCTTTCCAGTGCTCGCGCGCGGGTTCTCAGCCGCCGCACGTTTCTGGCCGGCTCGGCCGCCGGCTTGGGCGCGCTCGGACTCGGCGGCTGCGTGACCGCCGACGGCACGATGCTGGCCGAGGCGACGAAAGTCTACGGGCCGATGCCGGACGAGAAGTTTCCGATCCCGGCGGTCGACATCAGCAAGGTCGATCCGAAATACTACCGCCGGACGGTGCGCTACGAGACCAAGGAAGCGCCCGGAACGATCGTCGTCGATCCGCGCAACTACTACGTCTACCGCATCGAGGGGGACGGTTCCGCCACCCGCTACGGCGCCAATGTCGGACGCGACGGGTTTCTGTGGAGCGGCGATGCCTATGTCGGCCGCAAGTCCGAATGGGCCACTTGGACACCGCCCAAGGAGATGATCCGGCGCCAGCCCGAAGCGGCCAAATACGCCCGCGGGATGCCGGGCGGCCTCGACAATCCGCTCGGCGCCCGGACCCTGCATCTCTACCAGAACGGCGCCTACACGCTCTACACGATCTACGCCAGCAGCGAGCCCGAATCGATCGGCAGCGGCATCACGAGCGGCTGCGTCGGCCTGCTCAGCCAGGATATGATCCACCTCTACGCGCGAACCCCGGTCAAGACGAAGGTGGTGGTCCTGCCCGCCTAGGAGAGGCGTGGGTTCCGACGCCCCGCGGCTCCGACCCGATCGCAGTCCGAGCCGGCACGAGGCCGGTTCTCATGGAGGGCCGATTTTGCGGAGTAGCAGAGACAATTCCGGTTCTTGAACCAGGTCTGCGGCGATCTCACTCCGGACCCATTGCATTTGGCGCTGGCCCTTCTCAGCCCAATCGGCCAGTTCCTCCGTGACATTGAGCGCGTAGACAGCCACTCGGCAGCCGATCTCTCGGCCGTCGGCCTGCTGCTTGCTGTATCTGTAGTGACCCAGGGCCTTGTCTTGGATCGTGCCGAGGACGCCCGCTTCTTCCTCCGCCTCGATCGCCGCGGCCTCATGGCGCTTCTTGCCTTTCATCGGCCAGCCTTTGGGGATGATCCAACGTCGGCTATCGCGCGAGGTCACCAGCAGCACCTCGATTTGTCCACCTTCGCTAAGCCGCACGGGCAGTGCTGCAACCTGTTGTCGAAGCTTCTGCGGAGCTTTCTTGGTCTTCGGTTTTGCCTGCGATTTCTTTGCTTTCGGCATCGCAACTCATCAGACCAGGAGGGCTGTGAGCGCGTAGCAACCCGCGGCGATGCCTGCCGCTGCCGGTAGGGTGACCACCCAGGCGATGACGATGTTGCCGGCAATACCCCAGCGCACCGCGGAAGCCCTTCGTGCCGCACCGACCCCGATGATCGCGCCCGTGATGGTGTGGGTTGTCGAGACGGGCACCCCGAGCCACGTCGCCAGGAACAGGGTGATGGCGCCTCCGGACTCGGCGCAGAACCCCTGCATCGGGTTCAACCGGGTGATGCGCGAGCCCATCGTGTGCACGATGCGCCAGCCACCCGACAAAGTGCCGAGCGCCATCGCGGACTGACAGGACAACACGACCCAGAGCGGAACGTGGAAGTCGCTTCCCAGGTGCCCCTGCGCGTAGAGCAAGACCGCGATGATGCCCATGGTCTTCTGAGCATCGTTGCCGCCGTGCCCGAGCGAATAAAGTGAGGCCGATACGAATTGCAGCCGGCGAAAGGTCCGGTCGACCCCGAACGGCGTGGCGCGAACACAGGCCCAGGAAACCGCCAGCACCAGCAGCAGCGCCAGCAGGAACCCGAGCAGCGGTGACAGCACAATGGCTGCGACGGTCTTGCTGAGGCCGGTCCACACGACGACACCGGGGCCGGCCTTCGTCACGCCGGCCCCGACGAGGCCGCCGATGAGGGCGTGCGAGCTGCTCGACGGAATGCCGAAAATCCAAGTGGCGATGTTCCAGACGATCGCGCCGATCAACGCGCTGAAGATCACCTGAGGGTCGACGATCCCGGCATCGACGATGCCGGTGCCGAGGGTCTGAGCGACATGGAGGCCGAAGAAAAGAAACGCGATGAAATTGAAAAAGGCGGCCCACAGGACGGCATATTGCGGTCGCAGAACCCTGGTCGATACGATGGTGGCGATGGAGTTCGCTGCATCGTGAAGGCCGTTGAGGAAGTCGAAGAGCAGCGCGATCGCAATCAGCGCAACAAGGTAAGGGAGAGCGAGTGTGGCCGTTTCCATGCCCGTCACACGTTCTCGATCATGATGCCGCTGATCTCGTTGGCGACGTCCTCAAAGCGGTCGACGACATCCTCCAGATGACCATAGATCTCGGCGCCGATGATGTAGGACATGGCATCACCATCCCCTCCATCGCGGCGGTGGGCTCGATAGAGCGCCTTCAGACCCCGCTCCTGCATCTCATCCGAGCGTCCCTCGACCCGCGTGATCGCCTCCGTGATCTGATTGATGCGGCTTGCGTGGGGGCCGACGGCGTTGAGGAGAGGTACCAACTCTGCCGTCAGTTTGGCAGCCTCGACCACAGTGCCGCCCATCTCCTGCATGAGAGGCTCGAACCGGCGCAGCTCATAGAGCTGGACGGCTTTGACGGTCTTGTTCATCTGATCGATGGCGTCGTCCATCGACTGAATCAAATCCTTGATGTCGCCGCGATCGAACGGGGTGATGAAGCTGCGGCGGACAGCGAGAAGGACTTCGGCCGTGATCTCATCAGCCTCGCGTTCCTGCTCGACAACCACTTGGCAATAGCGAGGAACGTCGGGGCCGCCTTGCAGGACAGATTGCAACGCCTCTGCGGCGACGATCAGGGTGCGAGAGTGCCGCTCGAACATGTCGAAGAAGCGGTCTTCTCTCGGCATCAGCGCACGGAACCAGCCCAGCATTCCCGACCCTGCACCGTTTGGCCGCTCATGCGGCCCAACCTAGGAGCCGGCTAACTTCTGGCGAGCCGTGGGGTTCAAAATTGCTGTCGACAGGATCACCCCCGGCCCTTTCCCGCCGACGCGCCGCCGTCTCGCGCGGTGATCCTTGAAAGCATTCAAGCGGTGGATGTCGCCGACGACGGTTCGCAAATCGCCGTGTCCCGACGCGTCCATGATGCGGGTGGGGTCCGCACCGCGCCGGACCGCTGACCTGACGAAACCAGCCCTCAACGCCTACGCGCCGAAGAGTGCTGGATCGAGCCCAGCGGTCTCAGCCAACCGGCCCGTGAGGCCTTGCCGCATCAGGCCAGTGCGTCTCGATCTTTGCTTTGACGCGCATTCTTTCGAAGAATCGGTGAGCACTTCATCGGGCTGCACTTTAGACTGTCGTAGCGCTCGGTAGGGGCGTCATGACGACAGAAATCAGATCGTGCAGCCCGAAATGGGCCGAATTCTATTCGATTAACCTGGGCTGAGGCGTGTCTTTACCACCAGAAGATGGGGCGCGGGTCGGCCGAGCGCCGCGATAGGGGCGCCCTCCTGGGACGCTTCTTCCGACATTTTCATATTCCCGCAGCGGTCCCGGTTCGCTAGGCTTGGGCACGAATCACGGACGCGTAAAACAAAATGCTGTATCAGTTCCTTCGCTCGGCAACTTGGGCGCCAACGATCGCCCTGTCGTGGTTCTGGGGTCTCGGCTTTTTCTACGCGATCCATGTCACCCTGACATATGGGTGGATCGGATTTCTTGCCTTTGCTTTGCCGAATGCGATCGGCCTTGCCCTGTTTGGTTGGATCCTCGGCGCGCCGGGGCGAAGCCCGGAAAAGATCGCGACGACGATTCAGGGGCCTTACGCCGTCCTGTTCCTCGTTTGTCAGTTCCTAGCGGTTGCAATCACGATCTTCGGCTTTGCCGCATATGCTTGGATGCCCTTGTTCGGGCGGGACACCGTACTTGGCTTGGTCATGCTCGTCCTCGTGGCCTGTTCGATCGGACATGCGATCCCCCTTCGTCGCATCAAGATCGTGCATGGCGTTGCGCTGATCTTGGGCGTATGTGCCGGCTTCGTGTTGCTCGCCGGACTGGCGACGGAATCCCATGGTTCTGACGTTCCGCTGTCGTCGCTCGACGAACGCTTCTATGGCCTCGCGCTTCCCTCGCTGGTCGGCTTTCTGCTCGGTCCGTGGATGGACGTGCAGCAGTGGCAACGCGCGGTCGAGATCCGGCGCGAGGGCGCTTCCGTCCGGGTGGCCTATGCGACCGGTGCAATCCTCTTCGGCGGCCTGCTGACGATCAACGCTCTGCTCGCTTCCGCGGCGGGCCTCGGTGAACCGGTCGTGTCGTTCGACGGCTTGCCCGGAGCCTACGCCGCCGTCGCGCAGGCGACGGCGCGGAGTCATGTTGCAGGCGTGACGGTTGCCTTTCTGATCTGGACCGTCGTGGCGGCGGCGACCACGATCGACAGCTTCTACGGCGCGACGCGCTGGCTCATGACGGCCATCACGACGCGCAGCAACTCACCGCTTCTCGCCTTCGTGCCGTCGTCGCTGGTGTCGTCGCCGATCTGGATCCTGCTTGCAGCCTTCACGGCTGCGGTGGCTGCGACTCAACTCAACCTGTCGCTGATGTACCTGATGGTGCCCTTCGCGACGATCCTTGTCGGAGGAGCGGCCTGCTTGGTCTGCGAGACGCTCGGAGCGTCCCGGCGCTACGACCCCGTCCTCAGCTACATGATCGGACTGGCGGCCTGCCTTGTTTTCCTGACCGGCTACATCCAGCCGAACTGGGCTTATCTGGCCATCGCGCCGCTGATCGGGCTCGTCGGTGCGCTCCCGATGGTGACGGAGTTGCTCGGCTGGGGCGGTGCGCCGGCAGCCTCCGTGCCTCAAGCGACAGACGAGGCCGCTGCGAAGCCGGTGGTCATCACCGTCGCCCGTGATGAGGCGATCGCCTCGCACGGCTTCGACGGGCAGTGGTTCGTGTTGAGCCTGATCCCGACCTACGACGACACCAACTCGGTCGGAAACGTCTACTTCGCGAACTATGTCCGCTGGGTGGGCAAGGCGCGAGAATTGTTCTTCAACACGTGTATGCCGGATTTCGATTTGAAGTCGACCGACTTCTATGTGCTGACGAAAACGTTCCAGCATGATTTCCGGCGGGAGGCCGTCGAGTTCGAGCCTGTATCGGTTCGCGTCCGCATCGCCAGCCACAATCGGAAATTCGTGACGCTGGCGCATGAGATCCATAGTGAAATCAACGGCTTGCTCGGCCGAGGCGAGCAGTCGCTGATGTTCGTCGACTCAGTCCAGTATCGTCCCCTGGACATCCCGCGATCCATCATTGAGGGCTTTCTTCCCTATTGGCCCAAGAGTTCTCCGCACGCGGCCTCAGCCGTGCCGGGCCCATTGGGGGCCAACAGCCTCAGCGCCTAAGCTTCCTCAAGCGGCGTGGATCGTCTGCCGCCGAAGCCCTTGCCCGGTCACGAGGGCATTGGCCTCGTCGGCCGGTACGGGTCGGCTGAAGAGGTAGCCTTGGAGCGCATGGCAGCCGAGGCTCAGGAGGCACCGGCGCTGGGCCTCGGTCTCGACCCCTTCGGCGATCACCGTCATCTTGAGGCTTGTGGCCAGATCGATGATCGCCCGGACGATGGCTGCGCCGCTTTGCTCGTGCGGCAGGTCTCTGACGAAACTCTGGTCGATCTTGATTTTATCGAAGGCCAGTCGCCGGAGGTAGCTCAGGCTGGAATAGCCGGTCCCGAAATCGTCGAGGGAAAGCCGCACACCCAGTTCGCGAAGCTTGGCGAGTGCCGTCTTGATGGCAGGGGTTGCCTCGAGGAAGACCGACTCCGTGATTTCGATCTCCAGCCGCGAGGCATCCAAGCCGCTCTCCTGCAGCGCGGAGATGACCAGAAGCGGCAGATCCGAGTGACGGAATTGGATCGGTGACAGGTTGACGGCGATGCTGATGTCGCCGGGCCATCCCGCTGCGGTCGCGCAGGCCTGCTGCAGGATCCACTCTCCCAGTGGGATGATGACGCCCGTCTCTTCGGCCAGCGGGATGAATTCGGCGGGTGAGACGAAGCCGCGTTTCGGATGCTTCCAACGCACGAGAGCCTCGAAGCCTCGGACGCGGCCCTCCCTCGACACGATGGGCTGGAAGTGAAGGAGGAACTCGTTCCGGTCGAGAGCCCCCCGCAGATCGGTCGACAGGGCCCGTCGCGCCTCGATCCGCTCGTCCATCTCGGCTTCGTAGAAGCGGTATCCGTTCCGGCCTTCGCCCTTCGTCCGGTACAGTGCGAGGTCGGCCCTGCGCATGATCTCGAGGCAGCCATCCTGCGGGGCCATGGCGATGCCGATACTGACGCCGATGCTCACCCGAATGCCGTTGACGGTGAAGGGTGATGCGACCGCCGCGACGATATCGCTCGCCAGGAGCGCCACCGTGTGGCGATCGCGTGCCGCCGATCCTTTGGCGAGAAGAGCGAACTCGTCCCCTGCGAGACGGGCGATATGCACATCGGAGGAGGCGAAGCGCTGCAGACGTTCGGCGAAGGCCCGCAACAATCCGTCGCCCGCCGCATGCCCGAACGTGTCATTCACGTTCTTGAACTCGTCGAGATCCAGCGCGAGCACCGCAAACCGTCCGCTTGCTCCCGCCTGCTCGCGCGCGGCTTCCAGAAGCTGCTGAAACTGAACCCGGTTCGGGAGGTCCGTCAGCGTGTCGTGCAGCGCCAGATAGGACAGGCGCTCCTCCGATTGCCGTTTCTCCGTCACGTCGGACCCGACGCCACGATAGCCCGAGAACCGGGTGCCGTTGGTGAAGATCGGCTTTCCGCTCAATTCCCAGGTGCGTTGCTCGCCGGCGATGTTGAGCGGGAGGATGAGGTTGCGGAAGGTGCGGCGCTCCGCGATGCAGTTCCAGAGCACGGTGCTCGGATGCCCATCGGGCGCGGCGACGGCGGGCAGCAGCAGTTGTTCGAGAGGCAAGCCGAGAAGCTGGCGCTCCGATGAGCGGGCGACCTCCACCAGCCGTGGCGAAACATGCTGAAGGCGAAGCTCGGCGTTTGTTTCCCAGAGCCAGTCGCTCGCATTCTCCTCGAACTCGTTGAGAAGCAGATTCGTGAATTCCTGCTGACGCTCCAGGTCGATCTGGGAGACGACACGCATTTTCAGAAGACGGCTGAGATGCAGAATGGTGAAGCAGATGAAGGCTGCATAGAACACGAGCAGGGTCGCGACGTAGATGTAGAAGCGCTCTCCCGTCGCGGCCAACCCGAAGAAGGATCCGGCGATGATGAGGCCGGAGAAGCCGATGGCGACAGGCGGCAGCACGGCGGCGCTCATCCCTGTCGCGATCAGGCCGGCGCAGCTGGCGGCGATGAGCAGGCGTCCGTCCGGGTCGGCCCCGACGAACAGCATGATCGGAATCGAGGCGAGGAGGCAGCCATAGGCATAGGCGGCCAAAACGGCGCGACGGATGAACGTGCCGGTCAGTTCGCGCGGCTTGGGGCGCGAACGCCACTGCCAGCATTGTTGGAGGACGGCAATGGCCAGCGGCAGGATGGCCGCTTCCAGCAGGCCCAGATAGATGCGATTGGCGGGATCCCAGAAGAGGTAGACGATGACTTGAACGACGCTGAGGCTGACAAGTACCGTAAAAGGAACAAGTCGGAGGGCGACGTCGAATTGCTCCACACGGACGCGAGCCCTCAAGTTGTTGTCGAGGGCTTCGCTCTCACGATGGGTGCCGACCGGGAATGATATAAACATCTCGCGTCACACACATTTCATAGAAATCCATATCGATGGCCGATATGAATCCGCTATTATTTGAAACTACGCTCGCCTCGGTTCAGCACCGCAGAATGAGCCCGTGCGTTTAAATTGCTGTAAACGTATCGTCTGGCATTTGAGGCGATCAAATCGCTCAATTTGTGGCCTTTGGGGACGCGAACGGATTCGTCGACGCGGTGCTTCTCGCATCCCACGGCCTCAGGCAGGACCGCCGGCGGCGCGCATGCACGGCACCGTGGCTGGAATGACGCGCGATCAAGCGGCCGCCCCTCGCCCGGCGCCTTCCCGCAGGACGGCGTCCGTGTCTGGTGCGGCCGAAGCTGGCCCCGCCTCAGAGATCCGGCCGCGCGCACACGCGGGAGGCGGCCCGTCGCACGAGACAGCTCCGTCAAGAGAGCGTGAGAGCGGCGGCCAAGCGTTACGGCATCAGTCCGCCCACCGTCCAGACGGGGCGTGATCGGAAGACGACGGCCGATGCCGCCACGGGGTCGAAGGAGCCCCGCTCGACCGTCCTGACGCCGGAGGAGGAAGCCACCGAGGCGTGAAGAACGGCGTCTGAGGTACTGGCCCGGTATCTTCCCCTCGCGGATGCGCTTGAGGCCGGAGCCGATCAAGGCGTCACACGGCCAGACCACCTTCGCTGTGACTTGGGTGTGCCAGCTCTTCGCCGGGCGGACCAACCGGGGGTAGAGCTTCTCGATGGCTGGTAGTCGTACCCGATGCCGGTGTAGGCAAGAAGGAGCGAGGCGCGCTTCAGGAAGGTGATCGCATCAATGATGCTGTCGGAGCCTTCCCAGTTCTTGCGGAAGCTGGCGCTCTCCTGAGGATCCCCGATTTTGGTCCGGCCGAAAGGTGAGCTTCCGGGTCTCATTCGGCAGCCTGCTGGGCTGCCGCCAAGGCGAATTCCTGGGGCGTCAGCCACCCGAGGGCTGTGTGAGGACGGCTCTCGTTGTACTGCCGCCGCCACGTCTCGATCTTGCTTTTCGCGTCAGCCAGCGACAAAAACCAGTTCGCGTTCAGGCATTCGTCGCGCAAGGACACCCGAGCCTACCTGCTCGTCTGGCGAAGCACGCGCATCGGCCCAGTATTCAGCGCGCTGGGAGAGGGAACTGTCGGCTGCTCTCTTCCTCCGTTACAAGTGCGGATCATCCGCTGCCGTGAGGCGCCCTTCCGCTATCGCAGCGCGAAACAACTCATAGTCCGCTGCATTCCGATCGCCATAGGCCTGCGCCCAATCGGCCAGGGCTTCACGCAGGTCAGCACGCCCGTCGTGACCAAAATAGCCCGCGATCGCCGCCGCATCTCCGGTGCGGGCATGTGCCTTCGCCAGCAGCGCACCGTACGCGTGCGAGAAGTACATCAGCGAGCGGCCTGCCATGCGGCTCAGTGGTATATCGCCCTTCATGTTCTTCATCTGGCGCACGTAGAATGGGCGGCCATCGATGCTGGTCCAGCCGAGCAGCGGGTCCCCGACCGCCTGGAGCAGGCGCTGCCCGTAGATCACGCGCTCGCCCTCGTGGCTCGCGTAGGGCTCGGGCATGCCGCGCAGATACGGTGCGCTTGCCGGTCGCACGGCTTCCTTGACCTGGAGGAAGAGCGCATCCTGGTCCGAATTTCCGCACAACAGGGCGACGTAGGCCCGCGTGCCGACGCTCCCGACGCCGACCACCCGGTGCGCGACATCGACAACATGGTAGCGGCTCAGCATGAACCGGCGCTCGCGCGGCAGCGTCTCGGCGTAGCGTTCCAGTCCGGCCGTGACGCTCTGGCGGGTCGCTTCATCGACACGGGTGAGGATCGGGGGCTCCTCGCGGAACCGCCAGCCACCATCCGTGCGCCGCTCGCCGACTCGATCGAGGAGACTCTTGTTGTTCTTGCGTCTGGCCTTTCCGACGGCCCGGTGGACCACGGCCTGCGACTCGGCATCAATCTCGATGCCGATGAAGTCGAGGTCATCGGCGCGTGCGGCCTGCTGCCAAACGTCCAGAGATCCGCGCGGGGCGAGATCGTCCATGGTGTGCTGATAGCCCGCGGCGGCGCTTTGGACCGCCTGACGCCGTTCGCTCGCAGGCACGGCAGCGTCTCGCGCTGCAACTTCGATGCTCGCGCAGAGCCGCTTCAGGTCCCATTCCCACGGTCCGACCGTGACCTCATCGAAATCGTTGAGATCCAAGACCACGTCGCCCTGCGGTGAGCCGAACAGGCCGAAGTTCGATATGTGGGCGTCACCGTTCATCACCACATCGATTGGTCCGCGAGGTCCCCGCGCCAGATCCCAGGCCATGACCTGCGCCGCCCCGCGCAGGAAGGCGAACGGTGAGGAAGCCATGCGGGCGACCCGCAGCGGGATGAGGTGTTCCTGCCGGCCAGCGTGCGCCCCCTCGATGAGCGATACCGGGTCGGGTCGATCCGCATCGGCGCACAGCGTGGCATGGTCGATGTGGGGAAGGTCGCGCCGAAGCGTCTTGCCCGCGGCTCGGCGCTTATCCCACGGCTCGACTCCGGTGCGCAGGTCGATGTGCGGGAAGTCGGCCAGCGGCTCCAGTACGACCTCTTCAGCAGCCTCAATGAGCGCGGCCTGCTCGTTCGAGCCCGTTACGGTGACGTCGTGATCCATCGTGCGTTCCGTCGCCAGGTATGTTCGCGCTGAGCCGCGGTCGATCCGCTTACGGCTTCAAGCCGTCACCCCGCAAACCGACCGAGCGGACCGCGTTCTCCTGCATGCGCCTATAAAAGTTCAGCAGTCTCCGGCCCGGTCATCGATCGCCATCCGTGGATCGGCGATTGGTGGCGGACGAGAGAGGTCCGGGGCAGCGGGCCGGCGCCGACCTGACCGACGTTGCGATGGCCGGCCTCATCTTTTGGTCGCATGCCAGAAGCTGAAGGAACGACACATCTCGTCGTGCGTCTCATCCTGGAACACGCAATGAGGAAGCGACGATGTCGGTTTTCCAAATTCGCCAGGGCGGGACGGGTGCGATCCTCTGGACTGGCGCGGCTGCCAACGAGATCCAGGCCATGGACGCGATGGCCCATGATGCCGGCTACTACGACCATTCCGATCTTCCGGAAAACATGCGTCGCGGCCTGAGAGTCGAAGCGCTGTCGTTCGGTACGGCCCGCGGACAGGCCTCCGTTGGCAGAACCCAGGGCGGCCGGTCCGGTCAGATCGTGATGGGCACCGCGATCAACGACCGCAACCTCGGCCAAGCGGCAGGCTAGCACCCGAAGGCGACAAGCAGCCCGACTTGGCCTCTCGGAAGCCGCTGACGGCGCTTGTCGCATGAAGTCTGGGGAGGAGGCGGCTCGTTCGGCTGCCTCCAGCCTCTGCCGGCACTCGACGGCGTCCACGAGCGCATCCGAGACCGCCAGCCGGAGCGCGGCGAGGCCATTCCCCTCTCGACTTTTCGAATAACGCTCGACGAGGCTCTCCACCTCATCCGCCCATGCTGCTACGGAACGCGATGGGCCCCGCGCCGCTGCGGTTGCTGCGATGAAAACCCTGTCAGACGTCGGCCGCTTCGAGGTCGTCATCAGGAATGAGCGCCGGCTCACGGGCATCGTCCGGGATGAGCGCGGAAAGTCCGTCTACCGAACCGAGATGGCGATCGAGGCCGACTGGCTATCCGATGAGGGGCCGCCGCGGGTGTCCGCCGAGTAGCCCACTGCGTTGTTTCAGCCCCGCACGGGCCAGCCGGAGGCGGGGTCTTTCGGTTCAAGCTCCGCGCCGCCGTCAGCATCCGCTTCCGTACCTCGGCCATGCGGGCGTCATCGCCGTCCCTGGACGCTGCAGCTGCCTGCCGGGCGATCTCATCCTGTCCAAGCGGGTAGATGGTGCCAGATCAGGATCTCTCCTCCCGGCCGAGGCGACTGGCGCTGCGCACGATCGCCAGTACCTCGCGGCGCAGTTGGTCGTCCTCGATCGTGGCGAAGGCGCGCAGCAGATCGATGGCACCGTGGATGCGCAGGAAACCGAACACATCCGCCTGCATGTCGCCAGCGGCCCCGTTGCCCTCGTCGAAGAAGGCGGAAACCGGCACCTTAAGCAGACGGGCGATCTCCTGCAGGCGTCCGGCGCCGACCCGGTTCGTGCCCCTCTCGTATTTCTGGACCTGCTGGAAGGTGACGCCGACGGCGGCTCCGAGCGCGGCCTGGCTCAGGCCCCTGGCTTTGCGGAGCGCCACGATCCGCTCGCCGACGAGGCGATCCTGCTCAGTCGCCCGCTTCGGCTTTGCGCCTAAGGTGTCCATGGCTTCAGGCCCCCTATGGGAGAATGGCAGGGCACGCACCCGACCGGAAGCTCCCAGCAACTGCTGCGAGAGGATTTTGGTTGCGGTGACCAGGGATGCTCCCGCAGCTCGGCGAGCCGCTCGTCAGCTCCTCGGCGCCGGTCACGTCCAGTCCGAATCCTCCGCGATGAACCACGCCGCAACGAATTCGGCCCCCTGGCCACCTCACCGCGCGCCCTGATCGGTCGGCTCGACCGCGAGCGTACCAGCCGGCTCATGAAGGCGATGGATGCCTGCAACGCCCGCCTCGGCAGTGGCAGCGTCGTCCCGGCGCGGGCCGGGCTCGCGCAGCCGCGACGCGCCTGGATGACGAAGTTCGAGATGCGGACGCCGCGCAACACGACGCAGGCTGGGGAACGACCGGTCGCCAAGGCGTGACGGGCCGGCTTTCGACCCCAAACGATCCTCGAGCGACGGCGGCTCAAATGTCCGAAAAGGGGGCAGGAGTTTGCAGGCCATTCGTGTGGCTATCACCGCGAACGATTGCCGACGTTTTACGTTAACAGCCATGCTTGCGCGACCGCCTCACGCCATGACCGGCAGCCCACCCAACCGCATCGAGGCTGCCGACGTCGCAGCCGGGCTTAAGCTTGCTCGCGCCAAGGATCATGCCGCAGTTCGTGCGTTGGCACGGGCAAGCGAGGTGGGAAGCTGGCAGTCTCTGCTCGCCCTATCCGTCGGCACCTTGGCCTGGGGTACGATCACGCATGATCGCCGGCTTGCCGAGGCAGGTCGGCACATGCTGCGGGCTGGCCTCCTGGCCAGCCTCGTCAAGACAAGTCTGAAGCGGACGGTGCATCGGACCCGCCCGAATGTTCTCATGGATGAGGGGATCTACGCGCGCGGTCGGCCAGGGACGAACGTTGGGCCGTGGCAGTCCTTCCCCTCGGGTCATTCCGCCCTGAGTGCTGCCGTCGCCTGTGCCACGGCTCGTGCCTACCCGGAGATCAAGGGGCCCGCGTACGCCGCCGCTGCCGGGGTCACAACCGCGCAGGTTGTGCGCGGTGCGCACTTCCCCGCCGACGTGCTGATGGGTGCCCTCATAGGGATTGCCGCGGAGGCCGCCGTCCACAAGCTCACGCACCGACGCCGACGACTTGGGATGAGGAAGTCTTCGGTCGCATGAGAGCCCAGCGCGTGTGAGGAGCCGACATCGGGTTCAAGGAAGGCGAGCCGCCGCTCTCGACCCTATGCGGGCCCGGATGTCGTTCGCCCTCCGGTGTTCGAAGAACGCGAGGCGAGCGTCTCGGGAGGGTCGGAGGTCGCCGATCTGCTCCACAGAGACGATGGAATGCTCGGCCACGCTACGGGCGGTTAAGCCAGGCGTCGTAAAGCGCGCACCGCATTCTGGCCTCGGCGAGGTCATGTGAGGGCGGAGCGGTACGTGTCGAACAACAAGCGCGAGGCGCTCCGCCAAAAAGCCTTGGCTGAAATCGCCCTCCTCGACACGCCGCCCGAGCGCGAGTTCGATGTGTTGGCAAAGCTCGCACAACGGATGCTTGGCACCGGCATGTCCTCAATCACCCTGGTCGCCCCGGAGCGACAGTGGTTCAAGGCACGTTGCGGGCCTCTGGCACCTCAGACCCCGCGGGCTCAGGCGTTTTGCCCTGTCGTGGTCGAGACCGAGGCTCCACTCACCGTGGCGGACGCTCGCCTCGACCCTCGCTTCGCCGAAAGCCCGTTTGTCACGGGCGCACCGAACATCCGCTACTATGCGGGCGTGCCGGTTCGCATCCAGCAGGCCGATGGGGACTGGGTGACGATCGGCACGCTCTGTGTCCTCGACGAGCAGCCGCGCGAGCCAAGGCCGACCGACTTGGAGGTCTTGGAGGAGTTGGCCTGCGTCGCCGAGGCTTTGATCGAAGCTCGGGCCGTCGCTCTTCGCGCTGCCGGAGCGGCTGAGGAGCGTCGTCTGGCCGTCGAGCGGCTGGAGCGCGAACGCCGCCAGTTCAAGCAGGCCGAGCGCATGGCCGACATGGGATCGTACCGGTACGACATCGAGAAGCAGTCGACCGCTTGGTCGGATGGCGTCTTCGCCATCCACGAACGGCCTGTCAGCAGCGGCGTGCCGAACAGCGAGGTCTTGAACTACTTCCCTGAGCCCGACCGTACCAGGTTCGTCGCCGCGGTGATGCGCACGCTGAACACAGGCGAGCCCTTTGAGATGGACGCCGACTTCGTGACCGCCAAAGGCAACCCGCGGCGCGTACGATGCTCCTGCGAGATCGAGTTGGTTAAGGGCAAGCCCGTTGCCCTCATCGGTCTGATCCAGGACATCACGGAACGACACGACTTGGAGCAGCGACTGCGCCACCAAGCCTGCACTGACGACCTGACCCAATTGGCCAACCGAGCCGAGTTTCACCGTGTGCTCGATGCACGGTTGCGGGAGGCGCGCCTCGCGGACGGCGACGTGGCGGTCCTTTTGATCGACCTCGATGGCTTCAAGGGCGTCAACGACGTCCTCGGCCATGCCGCGGGTGACGCGGTGTTGCGCCGTGTCGCCGATCGCTTGCGCGCCTCCTGCAACGACGGGTGTGTTCCGGCGCGGCTGGGGGGCGACGAGTTTGCAATTGTGATGTCTGCCGATCTTGATTGCGTGGGACTCGATCGGAAGGTGCGGCGCCTCTTGCACGACCTTGAGATCGTTGTGGACGGACAGGGGCTCATCGCCCGCGTAACGGGAACGATCGGCATCGCGTGGTCGAGCGCAGCCGCGCAGGACCGCGACGTTCTCCTTCGTCAGGCCGATGCTGCGCTTTACGCCGCCAAGCGCACACGGAAGGGAACGGCGCAAACCTTCCAAGTCGGTACGGACGATCGGCAGGTTGGTTGAGCGTGTTACCGCTGTGACGAGCGATGTCACACCGTTACGAATATAACTCAAAAACCCGTCCGTTCCCGAGACGGTTTTTGGGGCGATGCTTATGGGTTGGGTAGGTCCGAAAACGGAACGTCTGCTCGTAGTCGCAGCGTCAAGGTCCGCTAAACAACCTCTGCGGACCTCTCAAGCTTCTGGCGACCGCAGGCTCAACTTCTGGAGGCTCATGAGCACCAGGATCGCTGCGATGACGACGAATGGCAGAGCAACGATCAGAGCTGCCAACGCCTCACTGCCGATCAGCACAGCCAGCGCGTCCCTCAAGGCCAACAGGAGAAGGACCAGCGAGGTAAGGACCAGCAGGAGCGCCCCGCCGAACAGCGCCACAAGCGCTGCCAACGCACGCAGGTTGCCGCGGATTTCCGTTCGAGCCAGACGGAGCAGCATGCCGAGATGAGTGCTGGCCTCGCGGATCGCCCCGAGCATCAAGACGGCCGTCGTACGAGGATCTCCGTCCCGCCGACCATCTCGGGCCGCCTGTTCGCTCACGGGTTTGTCCTCGGCCGCACTGCAGGCTCCTTGCCACTCTACGGATTGGAAATCACGCTTTGCCGGATCAGGCACTGACGGTCCGTGGCTGGTGTGAGGTGAGCGGCGCTACGAGAGCTGAGGTGCAGCCCTAACGGGCCTTTTCATGCGGAGGCAAGCGGGCTGCTTTGCTCGACGATCTCGAGCGCGCGCAGCACAGCCATAGCTGCCGCGTCCGCATCGAGACGGCCTGCATCCGTGGCCGGCATTACCGCCACGGCCTCGATCGTGTTCCCGGCAGCCAGTCCGACCACCACCTTGAAGGCTCGCCCCTCCGGCCCGTCCGCATCCTCCAGCAACGCCACAACGTAGCCGGCGGCGGTCCCATAAACGTGGACCGGGTGGTGCTCAGTCGGCGCCTCAGCCGAGGCGGGCGCCTCGGCTTCGCGACCGCGACCGCCGAAGTTTGGGCGGATGATGTTCGTCATAGCCATCGCTCGTCAATGTCGGTCGCGTTGTAGTCCGCGAGCGGCTGGTGCTCATCGCCTTCCGCGAAGATGGCCACATCGTCGGGTCCAATGTCGTGCTTGGCGATGCGATCCCAGCGCCGATGGATCATCACCGGTCCGCCCCAGATCCGGAAGGCGTTCCAGTAGCGGTCGTCCTTGAAGCCGATGTAGTGGACGCAGCGGGGAGGAAGCATCCCGCAGCCTACGGGCAGGGCTTAAGCTGCGCGAGAGGTTCTTGCCGCTGCCGCTCGCCCTGCGACCATGAGGACGCGCCCGGGGTCGCGGTCCCGCCTCAACTCCGCTCTAGACGCATCCCGCCCGTGCCGGGCCGAGGGGAAAGCATGTTCGGGGCAGAGGTTTTTATAGCACTCGCAGGGATCGTCGGCGCCATCACCTTCATGCTGGCGGGACGGCCCACTTTCGATCGCTTCCTGCCCTGGTGAGGCAGCGGCACGACCTGGCGAATCAGCCTTAACGGATGGCTAACCGCGTCCGAACAGGGCGCGGAAACCATCGTGGATGCGAGCGTTAGCTGGGCACTCCAACCCAGGCAGGCGCAGGAATCCCGCGATGACCGTCACCGTCTTTGATCCGATCCGCGGCCAGATGGTCACGATACATGTGCCCGCCCCACAGCCGCGCTGACCCCGCCACTTCGCCCCGCCCTGGCCGCGACGATGATCGGTCTTCCTCTCTATCGCCTGCTTATTGCGGTCGGCTTGGTGCTTTCGAGCGCGGCGGCCACCACTCGCCTTGGCCACGCCGAGCCGAAGACGGCCTGCGAGGGCCGGCAGCCTGTGGGAGCCTGCCACGGTACGAGTGCCTCGCGCTAAATTCGGACCCGCGGCATGACGTCGGGCCAAAGCATGCCGACTGCGGTCCGAATTAGGCGCACAGGGAAAGGCACAAGGCTGAGGACCGGTTCAAGCCAGGAATTTACTTCTCCAGCTGGCAGATTTGGCTATTTCGACTTTCATCGCTGGGTGACGAGCTTGGGGCGTGGCGACGGAGGTCCAAGTCAATGCTCAACAACTTGCCGTCGCTCAGGAGGTCCGAAAACCGCCTGCACGCGGAGACGCAGGTCAGGAGCGATACCAAGCGCCGCGAGCGTAACGCGCCGCGCCGTGACGATCTCGCCCGTGCCGCCTACTATTATGCACTTGCTGGCCCTTTCGGCTGTGACGACCTGCGCTTGATCCCTACTGCCTCGCCGCCGGGGACACCTTCGGTCGCGAGTGGCGGGTCGTGGCACGTGCGGCCGGCATTCCGGATGCGGTCTGGAACATGGATGCGGGGGCCGGTGCCATCACGGAAGCCGAGGATGCGGGCGCCGATCTCGACGATGCCCGAGCCGCAGCAGCTCACACACAAGCTTCGACTACGGCGCGCTACTCGCGCGGCGCAGTCGGCAAATCACGCAAGGTGGCGACGCTTCGCATCGCCCATCGAGGCGTGAAGAACGGCGCCTGAACAGACCATAGGGAACGCGAGGTCAGCGGTAGAGCGTTGAAGAGGCTGACGCTTCAGCGGTTTAGGTGGAGCGGGCGATCGGGATCGAACCGACGACATTCAGCTTGGGAAGCTGATAAGGCCCTTTTCGTGACCCGCGGCTGACGACGTCGACCATTAATCCTTGCCTTGATTCATATAGCTTTTTCCCGCCTCTACGCACACTGACGCCTTGCCCTGGCCCGCCATATCGAGCGTGGTACGCCCGTGGTACGGAGGCGGACGCGTCGATGGCAGGCAAGGAAACGTTCACGCGGGAACGGGTGAGGCTCACCCAGAGCCACGTCAAGCATGCGCAGGCGCTCGTCGCCAAGGACGCCCTGCAGGGGACCGGCGTGGAGTTCGCCGACACCGTCTGCCAGGGGCTCGTCCTCCGGGTCCGGCGCCGCTCCGGCAAGTTCATCCTCAAGAGCCGGACGGGATCGACCACGCTCGGCGACATGGACACGCTGCCGGTCGCCGCCGCGCGCGTTGCCGCCGCCAAGGTCCGGGCCGAGCATCTCAAGGGCACGCCGAAGCGCCTGATCGACGTCGAGCTCATGTGCTTCTCCGGGGTGTTCGCGAAGGGGCACAACCTGGAGACCGCGCTGGACGTCGCCTTCACCGAGCCCCACCCCGACGACCCGCCCGAGCAGTCCGTCGAGGATCGGCGCCGGTACGGGCCTTGGGAGTGGCGCGACCTCGTCGACCTGTTCCTGGAGACGAAGCTCCCCACCCTGAAGGACAGGTGGCGGGTCCAGTTCGAGCGCCACCTGCGCCGGACGCTGGACGACGGGTTCGCCATGAGGCGCGTCGCGGCGGTCGAGCTCAAGGACCTCGTCGCGATGCGGGACCGGGTCACGAAGGCCCACACGCTGTCGGCGGCCGCCGACAGCGTCGAGGCGGTCAAGGCCGCGCTCGACTGGGCCTGGCGCCACCACGCCCCGCGGGCTGGCCTGGCAGACGTCGAGTTCCCGTGGTGGCGGGAGCGGCTCACCGTCGAGTACGCTTCCGGAACCCGCGATCATACGCCCACCATCGAGGAGCTCGCCCGGACGCTCGTCCTGGCCGAGAGGTTCAAGGCGCTCGGGGGAACCGCCAAGGAAACCGGGCCCGGAATGCTCGCGGCGCTATGGGCCGTCGTCCTTACCGGGCAGCGCGCCACCGCCCTGACCGGGACGCTGCGGGCGACGACGCGGGACTGGCCCGAGCGGCCCGGCTGGAGGATCTGGACCTGGACGGCCGCCGAGATGAAGGGGGCCGGGCACGCCAACGGCCAGAAGAAGCGCGCGCGGCCGCACGCCCTGCCGGTGCCGCCCGAGGCCCTGGCGGCGCTCGACCGCATCGGCGCGCCCCGGGAGGGCGTCTACCTGTTCCCGAGCCGTGTCCCGGGCAAGCGCACGACCGCCGTCGGGATGACGCAGTTCCTAGACCGCATGAAGGGAAAGACCAAGGCGGCCCGGAAGGGCAGCGTGACGCTCCGGCCCGAGGACGACCTGCTGACCGCCCACGGCATCCGGCACTGGACCCCGCACGACGTCCGGCGGACGCTGCCGACCTTCCTCGACATGGAGCGGCTGGGCGGCGCGGGATCAGCCATCCTGGCCCACGCGCGGCGGAAGGCGCAGGGCGGCGCCGAGGAGGAACGCGAGCTCGCCTCCGCCATCACCCTGAAGCACTACATCCACTCGCAGCGCCTCGAACTCAAGGCGGAGGGGATGCAGGTCTGGGTCAAGGCCATCCTGGAGGCGGTCGATCAGGAACGGGCACGCCTCGGGGCCTGAGCCCGCCGATCCCGGCCGAGCGCCCTCGCCAGGTCGGCCGGGCGCTCGGCCCGCACGAATCCCGGCCCTCCCCCACCGGACCGGAGGGCCTCGATGTCCTCCGCCATCGCTCGCCGGAGGGCGTCCCGCTCCTCGCCGGCGGCCGCGGCCACGATGTCGTCCAGGCTTGGCATTGACCGTCTCCCCATGGAGAACAAATAGGGAACGAGCGAGGCGGTTCAACGGAGGGACGGATGGAGGCGCCGCGGACCCTGGGGGCGTTCCCGTACCGGCGGGTCGTCATCGTCTGCCCCTGGCGCCCCCGGCGCCGGGGCTCCTACGACACCGAGCGGCTGATCGCGCGCCTCGGTCCCCGGACGAGCCTGGAGGATGTCCTGCTGGCGCTGGTGGCGTGCCGGTGGCCGAAGGCGTGGGGTCGCCGGGGACCGAACCAATACGTCCCCTGGTGCCGTGCCAGGTTCGCCGACCTCGGGAGCCGACGCCCTCCGGACTGCGACGTGCCCGCTCCGTAAAAATGTCATCCCCCCCCCCAGCAGGTGGATGACATTTTTACCGGCGCCGCCCTCCCGCGGCCGAAAGTGGCACCTTCGTCTCCACCCCGCCATCCGGGGACGAAGGTGACAAAAACCCCCGCCCAGGCTTTCCGTTAACCGTGCCGCACGACCCCGCTTGACCGGAGGAATCCGGAGCTGCGATCCCTGGTCCCACGAACCGCGACGAGGTCCGCCGTGAAACGCCGAATAGCCCCCACCGACAAACCGACGAGACCCCCGGGGGCGTGACGCCGCGCGCGCAGCCCCCCCTTTCGAGGAGGCTGCCTTCATGACCAAGACCACGATTTCGAACGCCCCCGCCCGCGTGTTCCTAACCGCGGACCACCACTTCGGGCACCAGAAGGTGCTGGGTATGAGCGGTCGCCCGTTCGCCTCCGTCGCCGAGCATGACGAGTACCTGATTGAGGCGTGGAACGCCTCCGTCGGCCCGAAGGACGAGATCTGGCACCTGGGCGACTTCGCCTACAAGTGCACCGCCGAGCATGCCGCACGGGTGTTCTCCCGCCTCAACGGCGTCAAGCGGCTGGTGCACGGCAACCACGAAGCGCGCGGCCGCGCGCTGCCCTGGGCGTCGCAGCACGAGGGCTTCGTCGACACGAAGATCGGCGACCATCGCGTGTTCCTCTGCCACTACGCGTTCCGGGCCTGGCCGGGTGCCTTCCGTGGCACGCTCCACTTCTACGGCCACACGCATGGCCTCCTGCCGGACACCCGGCAGTCCTGCGACGTCGGCGTGGACCGGTGGCAGTACCGGCCGGCCCTGTTCGCCGAGGTCCTGGCGAGGCTGGAGGCGACGGAGGCGCTGCCCGAGGAAGTCGCCCTCGGGCAGGCCCAGGACGGCCAGCGCAAGGCCAAGCAGGCCTGAACAGGCCTGAAACGAGAAGGGCCCCCGGCGGCGAACCGGGGGCCGTTCTCGTCGGGGGCTATGGGCGCGGTTCGGGCGGTTCGGGCGGTTCCTGCAGTTCTTCAAGCTCGCGCTCGATCTCAATCGCCGCCTCCGACATCTCGTCGGCCCGTTCCTCCAGGCGGGCAATCTCCTCGTCGAGGACGCCCGCGCGTTCCCGGAGGATCAGCGGCAGCGCCTCCAGGGCCCAGGGCAGGACTTCCATCACACCGGTCCGCCACCGGGACACCGACCTCGGGTCGATGCTCTCCCGGGGCCCGTTCGGGTGATGGGCCCCAAGCGCCCTGGCGAGCGGCTTGGCCCAGTCCTCCGTCCCCGTCAGGGCCCGGCCCGCGAGGACCACCATGTCGCGCGGCGTCATCGACATTAGAGCTTCTCCCTCCAAAGGACCGTGCCGCGCTCGGCGTCGAGCCAGATGAAAAGCTCCCACGGCTCGAACGGCGCGAATCGGCCCCAGGCCAGGACGGCGCCAGAGACGAGCGTGGCGCCGTGGGCGTCGTCGGGGCACTCCTCGCGGTACCACGCGGGCCGGCGGCGGCCCGTGGACAGGTCGAAGAACGCGACGCGGGCACGGGCGTCCTCGACGGTGACGGCGTCGCGAAGGGCGTGCTGGACGGCCTCGACGGCGGGGATGCGGTAGCGCTGCGGGATGTTGGCGACGATCATGGTGGGGGCTCCTTAGAAAGCGCCGGGGACAGCAAGACCGAGAGCGACATCCTCGTCGTACAGGTCGCCGAGCTCGTCCATGAGGGCCAGCCTGTCGAGGTCGATGTCCTTGAGGCTCTCCATCTCCCTGGCGAGCCGCTCCTCCGTGGCGGGCTGCATGTACGTCAGCTTGACGCGATGCGTGCCGACGGCACCGACGTCCTCGGCGTGGCGCGTCCAGGCGTCGTATGCATCGTCCGACGTCGCGGCGCGGATGACGAGTTCCAGGCCCGTTCCCGCGATCGGCTTCCAGGCGCGGTCGATGACCTCGACGGGCTCGGCGTGGAACAGGATGGCCTTCTGGCCGGCCAGGGACAGGGCGAAGGCGGCGTAGACCTCCTCGCGCTCGCGGCGGGCCAAGGCCCGCTTCAGGACGTGGATCTTAGTAATCATCGAGGATGCTTCTGTTGGTGGCGGGCGGCTCTGCCGGCCCGAGGGGGGAAGGAATCCGGCCCCTGGCGGGACGCCCCCATGAGGCGGCCCGCGAGAGGCCGGGGCGGGTGCCCCGGCGGAGGTTCGGTCAGACGGCGTTCGGGTCGAAGGCGAGGATCGCGTCGCAGCCCGCATCGTCCATCTGCGGGTCGTACATCGACCACAGCTTCCAAGCGGCGTTCTAGACGGAGAGGGCGTGAACGCGCATCGCCTCGGCCCACGCCTTCGTCGTCTCGCAGGCGGCGTCGGCGGCGGCATGGGCCTCGGCCACCAGGGCGTCGAGCTCGGCGCGGCGCGCCTTGACCTGAGAGGTGAGGTCCTGCGCGCGGACGATGGCCGCGTCGCGCCGGTCGAAGGCGATGTTCAGGGCCTTGGACGTGTCGACGGGGGCGGCGGCGGTGGTGGTGACGAGGGCGTTCATGAGGATGCTCCTGTGGCTAGCGGGCGGCTCTGCCGGCCCTGGGGGTGGACTGTCCGGCCCCCGGCGGGGCGCCCCGGTGAGGCGACCCGCGAGAGGCCGGTGCCCCGGCGGCGGCGTCAGATCTCGGCCAGCGCGGCCATGTCGAGGCGGTACTCCTCGACGCGCTGCAGGAAGGCGATCCGCTGGGCCTCGTCCTGGATGCGCTCCTGCTCGACGCGCTGGCGCTCCGCCTCGGCCTCAATGAAGGCGTAGGCGCCACCGGCGGCCGCGGCCTCCTCGCGGGTCACGATGGCCACGGTTCGGCGGCGGGCGAGGCGCTCCTCGACGGCGAGCTCGGGATGGGCTTCGAGGCGGGCGATGAGCTCCTCGCGGCTCGTCCTGTATTTGCCACCGTAGCGGGCGGCGCGGCCGGTCAGCGTCGAGCCGGACCAAGCCTCGGTGCCGTTGAGAAGGTCGCGCTGGTAGGAGCCACGGGCGCACCCGAAGGCGGCGAAGACGGCGGCGGGGCTGATCTCGGTGTAAGCGCTCATTAGGATGCTCCTGCTGCTCATGGGAGACTGTACCTGCCCATGACCGACATATACGTGCGGCCATGGATTGATTCAAGCATTCGTTAGTAAAAATCTCGCTTTCTCTAGGTGTAAAGCGAGATAAATACTATGTAACGGATTATCAGCGGTGAGTTCCCCGGGATCGAGCCCGGGATAAGGCGTCCTCGAAGGCGGTCGGCGTCCGGGGCGGGGCGCGCCGTTTCGCCGGCCGGGTCGCGTCGATGACGCGGAAGGCGATCTCGGGCATGGCGCCGCCGTCATAGCGGGCGGCTATCCAGACGGCGCCGAGCTCGTCCGAGATCGTCGGCTGGTCGGTCGCGTCAGCCATAGGCGACCTCCCCGGAACCGGCGCAGGCTGTGCACGTCACGTCGTCGTGCCAGCCGCAGCCCTCCTGGCAGGGGTCCTCCTGGCTGCAGCCGCAGGGCACGCAGACGCGGCCGATTACGGAAGGGATGCGGATACGCGGCTTTCCGCCCACGTCGTCGACCCACTGCCGGCCTATGCCGTCGACGCTGAGGGCAACGAACTCCAGGGCCTTAAGCGCTAAACGCTGGGCCTCGGCGCCAGCCCGCTCGGCCGGTCCCGGGAGATACTCGGCGATGGCACCCGCGACGGCGAGTTCCAGGGCCACCGCCCCGATGCGTGCCTGCTGCTCGGGCGAAAGGGTCGCCCAGGTCGCCGCGCCGTCGAAAAGGGTGTCGGCGATGTTGGTGTCCTTAGCCACGGTTGGCCTCCCGGAGATCGGCCGTGCGCGACGGCGGGGATTCAAGGACGCCGGCCATAGCGGCGCCGATGGCCAGGCCCATGAACGCGACGGCGAACGCGGACCCGGCGAGGAGGACCGTCCAGAGGGCGGCGAGCAGCGCCATCCAGTGCCCGCCGAGGATGGCCCCGACGGCGACGAGCGCGGCCGCCGAGGTGGAGACCCGCCCGGGGCCTCCGGCTATGGTGGCGAGGAGCGCGCGCATCAGGCGGCCGCCTTCGCCGGGCGGACCGGCAGGTCGAGCGGCGTATACTCGACGCCGATGGTGCTGATGTAGAAGTCGAAGCGGATCTCCACCGACAGGTCCTGGCGGTCGAAGCCGGTGCGGTCGACGCCGACGACACCCCGGAGCTCGCGGACGAGGTCGAGCCTGCAGCCGAGGTCCGTGATCTGGTCGGCTGACGGCACACGCCGCAGCCGGGTGGTCAGCACGAGCCTGCGCGGCAGGAGCCGCGCCTCGCACCACTCGACCGCCTCGCCCAGCCCGCGGACCCACGTCGATATGAGGTAGTCGGCATGGCTTGCGGCGGCAGGCGGGTTCCGGTCGATGTCCTCGAACGCCATCCGGCCGCGGTCGCGCTTGAGCCGCGCCAGGGCATCCTTCGCGGCCGCGTCGATGCCCGCCTGCTCCTCGCGGTCCCAGCCGTCGTCGAGGATCTCGCCGATTAACCGCCCGGCCCAACGGGCGGCCTTCTCCGTCTCGGTGGGCTCCAGCCGGCCGGGTTCGAGGCGAACCGGATGACCGCGGTAAAGCCCCTCGACGGAAGCGGACCAGGCCTCCTTGTTCTCGGTCGTCAGCTCCTCGACGGTCCGGATGACGAATGCGCCCGGCACGAGCGACCGCGCCCAGGCCATGTAGTCCTTGTCGCTGACGCCGTCCCAGCAGCCGGTGCGGCGCGCGAACTCCACGCGATCATGGGCGGTCGAGCCCGGCAGAGGCTTCGGCACGATCTCGAAGCCACGTCCTGCGAGGCATTCGATGACCTCGACAGCGCGCTCAACGGGTGCCTTGTCCGAATGCAGTTCAGCATCCCGGTCGAGGGCAATCGTGACGGCCGGGATTATCTGGGGGTGCTGGCGCACGTTGGCGCTCCTGGGGAAACCGGGGTGGAGGGGGAGGAATCGGGTGCGCCACTGCCGCCTGGCGCGCGACGAAGCCGTCAGGCCGCGGCGGCGAGAGACTGCTCCGCGGGCCGCGCCGATCCCGGGCCGTCGTAGCCGGGGTGCCGGAGCTCGACCGGGAGCCAGCCCATCGGCAGGACCGAGGCGACCGCGTAGGCCACCAGGTCGCCCTTCTTCATGCCGGCGGCGCGGCGCCCCTCGGCCTCGCCGAGGACCTCGCCCACGATGGCGACCGCCACCGCCTTGGGCGCGCTCTTGAAGAACGCCTCGCCGTCGAACCGCTCGCGAAGCTCGGCCTGCAGGACGGACGGGTCAGGCAGTCCCATCAGCGCCTGGACGGACGGACGCTCCGACGGCGGCCGTGGCTTGGAGCCGTGCTCGCGGTAGAGCGTCTGGACGCCCCGGGCGGCGACGCCGGCCGCGACGACCAGGAGCTCGTCGACCGACATGGCTGACAGGCGGGCGACCAGGGACGCGAAGGCCTCCTTGTCCCGCAGCGCGGCCTGCGCACCGCCGACACCTTCGAGGCGGAGCTTCATGGGCGCCGCGTAGGCGTCCGCCGTCAGGGCCCCGGCCAGAAGCGCGACGAGGCCGGCGGTCGGTGACGAGCCCAGCGTGGCCTGGACGGCCGCGGTCGCGGTATCGCACAGCCTCTCGACCAGGGCGTTGGGAAGGCCGCTGCCCTCGGGCTCGGCCGCGGCAGCCGGCTCGGGCTTCGCCGGGGCGTCCTTGGGGCGGACGACGTACTGCTGGACGGCGATCTTGCCGTCGCGGCCCAGCATGACGACCAGGCCGGACCGGGCGCGATCCTCCGCACCGAGGGGGATGCGGGCAGCGGCCTCGATGGCGTCGATCTCGGCGTGCGCGGCCGCGATGGCCTCGTCGGTCGCGTTGTCGTCGTCGGCACCGAGATAGGCCTGGAGCTCGTCGTACCGGGCCTGCTCCTCAGCCGAGAACGCGCGTTGGCCGTCCTTCAGGCGCGGCCAGCTCCAGCTCCATTCGTACGCGATGTCCGCTTCCTTCGCGACCCAGCCCCAGCCCTCCTTGGCGCGGCGCTCGCACTCGGCGTCCAGACGCTCGTCGACGAGGCGCTTTAGCAGCGCGCGGTCGCTGACGACGTCGCTGCCGCCGAACAGGTCCTCGACGACCGTCCCGCCCGCGGCCTTGTAGGCTTTGGCGCCGACGTAGGAGAGCAGGTGCCCGACGGAACCGTCGACGCCGAGCTTCTCCCGGATCGACCAAGTGCGGCCGTCCTTGAGGACAGCTGCCAGCACGCGATCCTGGTCGGCATGGGACGGGGCCAGCGTGAACGTGCGAACATCCTCGATCCGGACCTTGCCCGAACGCCAAGCGTCGAGCACCGCGGGACTGACGCCACCCAGGGCCAGCAGCTTCCGCACCTGCGCGACCGGCTGCCCGAACCGGGCCGCGACGTCCTTCTCCTTCATGCCGGCGCGCCGGAGCTCGGCGTAGGCCTCGACCTGGTCGGCCTCGTGCATCGGCGACTGGTTGACGTTGGCGGCGAGCCCGGCCTCCCGGGCGGTGTCGACGTCGCGCGCGGTGACCGGCACCTCGCTGTTCGACGCGAGATGCCCGGCCGCGACGAGGCCTTCGAGGGCGGCGTGTCGCCGGTTGCCGTCTACGACGTAGTGGTACCCGTCGCCGCCCGGGACGACGACGAGGGGCTGGATCAGACCCAGGGCGTCGATGGACGCCGCGAGCGCGTCGAGGCCGGCGTCGCGCCCGGTCTTGCGCACGTTGACGACGCCGGCCGGGGCGTCGGGATGATGGCCGGGACGGATGGAGGACAGGGCGATCTGCATGGCGGTCACCTGCGATTGAGGGGGCGAGAATGGAAGGGCTGCGCCACCGTCGCCTGGCGCGTCGACGGAGGCTCTCAGAACGGGATCTCGTCGGGGTCGTCGGAGGTGAACCGGGCCCTGACGTCAGGCTCGGGCGTCTCGGCCGGCGGGCGACCGAGGAACCGCGCGAGCTCGGCATGCCACCGCTCCTCGCCGAGCCAGCGCTGCAGGTCAGCGGCCTCGACGTAGGCGAAGTGGGGGCCGTCAACGGGGCTTCCGCCGCTGTCGTAAGTCCCGCGCTCGTATCCGAGGCGGTAGGCCTCGCGGATGGCGTTGATGTCGCTCACGCATCCCTCCCGAGAGTGGCGGCGACGAGGGCGACCGCCGCAGCCACGCCGGCCTCGCCGGAGGCCTGGACGGCGAGGAACTTGAAGGTCGAGCGCGGCGCGGCATCGTCGTGGATGGCGCCAGTCTTGGGATCGCGGCGCAGGCCGAGGTAGGCCAACACGGCGGGATGGATCGCCTGCCGTCCGAGGAGGCCATTGCTGACGGCCGTCTGGGCCGCTCCACGCGTGAGGGGGAGCTGCCGGGCGATGGCCTGCTGCGAGCCGGCTGCCTCGACGGCCTTGGCGAGCCGCTGTCGTGCTTGGCGTTCCGTCAGCGTCATGCCGGCCTCCCCGGGGTGAGGCGCGGAAGCCGCGCGCCGCGGATCGGCATCTGCGGCCGGGTCGAGGCGGCGGAGGCGGGCGCCGGTTCGGCCTCCGCCGCGGCCTTGGCCTCGGCCCGGGCGCGGGCGGCGGCGAAGGCGTCGTAGGGCGACGTGACCCGCGGCGGGGGCGCCGGGGCGGGATCGGCGGCCTTGGGCGGCTCCGCGACCGGCGGACCGCTGCGGTACTCGGCGAGCATGCCGCTGAGCCGGGTGATCTCCTCCTTGGCCACCTTCTCCAATCGGAGCTTCGTTATCGTGACGTGGTCCCGCAGGCCCTCGCCCTGCGCGATCTCCAGGCCGTCCGCGACGTAGTGGCATTCGAAAATCAGGTCGGCGAGGCGCTTGCGCGTCTGCACGGGATCGAGGTCCCGGAGCCCGTTCGTCCACTTATCCATGGGACGCCTCCCCGCGGGCGACGGCGCGGCTGACGCGGCGCATTGCCTCGAATCGCTCGACGTCGCGGGCGACCTGGCGGCTCGGCGCGCCGGAGACCTTGTTGACCTTGGCCAGCGCCTTCGCGGCGGCCTTGCGAGCGGCGCGGTAGGACGCGGCCGGGTGGGAGGGCTTAGCCATGGGCCGCCTCCTTGAACCGGTACGTCGCGTCGGCCTTCTCGACGCCGAGCGCCTCCAGGATCGCCGGACCCGGCCCGCGGCGCCCCGCCAGGGCATCCAGGACGTAGGCCGTGCTGACGCCATGGCGGCGCGACCACGCCAGCGCGCTCCCCTCCATATCCACGCGCTGCCGTAGCAGCGCCCGCACTTCCTCCGCCGTCACCGACGCCCCCCCCTGAAGCTATTGACGCTTTATAGCGTTCCAGCTTCAATTGGAATCGTCAAGTCCAATTCGGCATTGGGGACAATTTGCACGCACGATGCCCTTCTGCGTGCAAATCGTTCCCAAGGCAGATGCTTCGAGCTTCGAAGGATTACACGATTAATGCTTGTCGGCGATCGAAGGACGGAATGCGCGATCCTTCAAGGATCGGGGCCGCAGTCCTTGCTCTCCCCGCCTGGGAGCAGGCCTTCGAGGCCGTCATGTTTAAGGATAGCCTGTCGCTGGGTGCGCGCTTTTGTCCTGTGGAGAAGGCCGACGGCGACGACCGGGCTCGCTACGAGCTCGCCCCCGGGACCGTCGTCGCGGTCGCAGGGGCGCGGTCCAGCAGCCCCCAGCGGGCCTACGCCGTCGGCGAGGACAGCACCGTCGAGGAGATCAGCGCCGCGGCGGCCGAGGACCGAATCGATCCCGCGGGGGCGGCCCGGCGTGCGTGGCGACGGCGCTGCGCCCGCGTCGGGCTGACGGAGACGCTCTACCGGTTCCCCGTCCCTGCCGGCCACGGCTACGAGGCGGAGTCGGTCAACGACTGGGCCGGGGAGGAGTACGTGGCTGCCTGCGTGCGGGCGACCGCCCGATGCGTATGGCTGCGTGCCGTCACGTACGAGGAGGCCGTCGCCCTCGGGCTAGCGTGACGTACCGAGGGCGGCGCGTGTCGTATGCGTCGCCACGCGGCACTATCGAGGCGTCAGTCCACGGAGGGAGAATTCAATGCAGCTTCTAGCAGCCATCGTCCGGGCGCTCGCCGCCGCCGGGCGCTTCACCTGGGTCACGGTCTGGGAGGGCGGCAAGTTCGTCTCGCGCCTCGTCCGCACGGCTCTGACGCCGCCCGATCCCGTCGGCGAGGCCGAGGCCGAGCTCGCGCACGAGCTGACGGCGCCCGTCGAGCAGGAGCCGTCCCCGGCGGAGCAGTGGGGCCGCGCCGCGATGCTCCATATGGCGGGCGAGCCCCAGGCCTCGGCCGGGGTCCTCGACGACGCTGCGCGGGCATACCTCGACACCCTGACCGTCGATCAACAAGTGGCGTTGTCGCAGAACGACCCCGCCACCATCGGCCGGCATCTCCTCGGCGAGCGGCTGCTGCCCTCCCTGCCGCGGCCCCCGACGCCTGCGGAGTTCCGCGCCATCGAGGCGGCCCGCGCCGCAGCCGCGGCCGCCGAGGCGCAGCAGGAGATGGACGCGGACGATTTCAAGAACCGCCATTTCAAGCAGGTCCTCGACGACCTGATTGTCGAGGACCTGCCCAAGGCCGCCTGATCGCGCCATCGCCGGCAACACGAAGCCTGCCCCGGGCGACCAGGGCGGGCTTTTTCGCGCCCCAAGAAATTCTGTAGATAACTGTCTGACTTGCTTGTTTTCAGTTGACTCTTTCCCGCCGCACACATCCTGACCCGTGCTGCGCCCGAGTTAGCCCCGCGTGCGCTTGGCGGCGATTGCCTTCCGCAAGATCGCGTCCCGGAGCCGGTCGTCACCGGCACGGACCTCGGCGGCGACGGCGGCCGCGACGCGCCGGGCCCGGACGACCGCAGCCTGCCGACGGATGTAGGCGGCCTCGTTGTAGGCGGCGTTGAGCTCCAGCCGCTGCGCGATAAGGACGCTGCCCAGGCCCAGGGCGCCGGTCGTCAGGACGCTGTCGAAGCTCTCGGCCACCTGGCTGGCATTGGTATGGTAAGACGGCATCGGGGTGACCTCCTCGGGCAGCGGCACGCTCAGGAGATCGGGATCCCGAGTCCCCTGTCCAGCCTCCTCGTGGGGATGTGGTTACCGAAGTCCCTGGCCCCTGTGATAGCCGCTTTTGCCGGTCCCGTTTGTACGCCCTCGAATACAGCGCTCTCAGGGCGAAGTGTTCGTATGCATGCCTTGCCGCCCCGTTACCTCCGCACCGGATAACGCCGCAGTGGCACACTGTAACGAAAGTTCAAACCGATTTTGGCCGTCCCGGAAGTCGATCCAGGACGGCGCGACCGCCTTCACTGGAGGGCGATGTAGCCGATCTGATCGGCCAGGGCGGCGTCCTACGTCGAGGGGGCCACGAGGGTGACGACGTCGCCCTGATTGACGAGGAAGGGCTGCCCGCCGGTCGTCGTGAACGTGGTCACCGGCTTGCCGGCGCCGTAGACGACCGTGCCGACCGTCGACGGCCAGCGTCAGGACGGTCTGCGCGGCGACCTCGGTGCTCGCCTTGCCGGCCGATCCCAGGCGCGCCGAGAGACCGCCGGACTGGTTCAGGCCGAGGTAGCCAGTTGGGTCCCCTCTGCAATCGATGTACGAGCTTCTGACCCATAGCGGCCCCTCCACACCGCGGCCTTCGTCGTCCGCTACGACGCGGGAAGCGGACATCGTAAAGGTACTCATGGCCTCACTGGTCGGGCGGATGCAGCGCGTGCCGTGAACCCTGCGAACAAGATCACCAACATCAGCGCCTTGTCGCTGCTGCCCGTGCTGACGCGTAGCTGTTGATAGTCGAGCCAGTGATCTGACTTCGAACACCAAAGTTCCGCACTGCGGCAACTTAGAGTAAATAAGGGCCGCCATCGCTAAGGCGGTCCTTATTTGTTACTACCGGCTCAAATCACCCCCGTGGTGGCTCTGTCTGGCCTCTTCGGGAACAACGGTAGCAAGGCGGCACCGGTGAGCCGCGATGGCCTTCCGGGCGAAGCCGAAGAAGGGTGACAAGGAAGTGCGCGCAGCTGGTGACTTCATATTAGAATTACCTAAATAAGGTAATTCTGACATACTGGAACATCGACCGATGGACGCCGTCACGCCGACCGACCTGATGCGCCTGCAGGACAAGGCGGCCGACGCGGCCCGCCTGCTGCGTCTCCTCGCCAGCGAGAAGCGGTTGCTGATCCTGTGCCTGCTGGTCGCCCGCGGCGAGATGGACGTGACTAGCCTCGCCGGGGAGGTCGAGCTCAGCCAATCGGCCCTGTCGCAGCACCTCGCCAAGCTGCGCGAGGACGGGTTGGTCGCCTTCCGGCGCGAGAGCCAGACCATCCACTACCGGCTGGAGGACCCCAGGGCCGCGCGGGTGCTGGCGACCCTCAAGGACATCTTCTGCCCCGATCTTGGCTGACCGGTCTCAGCCCGCGGCGATCTCAGCCTCAAGCCCCGGGCGATCAGTTCGGTTGCGCAGGCGAAGGCTGAGGCCACTTCGGCGGGACGCCATCTCGGCGATGGCGAGGCCGAGGCCGCTACCCGTCGCGCTCTTGTGGCGCCCCCGGAAGAACCGTGTCGTGACGTGGGGCAACTCGTCCTCCGGAATGCCCGGTCCCTCGTCGCGAACGACGATGCCCCCACCATCCGGCCGCGCGCCCCAAGCCACCGTGCCGGTCTCCATGTGCTGCACGGCGTTCTCGTGCAAATTCCGGACGGCGAGGCGCAAGCCCTCCGGGTCAGCCCGCAGGATATAGCCGCGCAAGCCCGGGTCGATCTGGGTTCGAACCCCGGGGGGCGTCCCCATACCTTCCACGGTCTCCGTTACCAGTGCGCCGACGTCGACCTCCGCTAGGGAGGGTCTTTCCCCCGCGGCGTCGAGCCGGGCGGCGTCGAGCAACTGGCGGACGAGGCGCGTTGTCCGGTCGACGGCTGCCAGGATCTGGCGCAAAGCCGCCTTCGCCACGTCCGGGTCGGTGGCAACCATGGCGACCTGGGCCTGGACCTTGAGGCCAGCGAGCGGTGTTCGCAGCTCGTGCGCGGCGAAGGCGGTCACCTCCCGTTCGTGCCGGCGTGCGGATTCGACCTTGAGGAATAGCCCGTTGAGAGCGTCGGCCAGGGGCCGCACCTCAGCGGGTGCGCGGCTCGCGTCGATGGCGCTCATGTCGTCCGCGTCGCGACCTGCGAGGTCCCGCGCCATCAGCCGCAAGGGACGCAAGCCCCGCCCGAGGCTCGCCCAGATCAGCATGCCGAGCAACGGCACCATCAGGATGGCGGGCGTGACCAGGCCCATGATGAGGTCGGTGACGAGGCGCTCGCGTAGGCCGAGACGGTCACCGACCATGACCCGCACGCCCCTCTCGGCATCCTCCACGGTGAACACCCGCCAGGTCTCGCCGTCGACCTCGCGTTGCGAGAAGCCCGCCGGTGCGTCGGTCAGACGCCGCTCCGGGGCCCCGGTCGACCGTGCGACCATGCGTCCGTCGAGCGACCAGATCTGGCAGGAAAGCTGCCGCTCGTAGGCCGTCGGGGCCGGGAAGGTTCGGCCCCCCCCGTTAGGGTCCGTGCCGCCGACCGCGCCCACCAGGGAGCTGACCATGCGGGCAGCTTCCTGCAGGCGGTTGTCGAGGACCTGTTCCACCTCGCGCTTCGAGCCGAGGTAGATCCAGGCGACCGCGCTGAGCCAGATCAGGCCGGTGGCCAGCACGAGGATGGCGAAAAGCCTGACGCGGAGCGACCTCATGCGGGTGCCCTCATCCGGTATCCGAGGCCTCGGACCGTCTCAATGGCGTGCTTGCCGATCTTGGCGCGCAGGTTGTGCACATGGACCTCGACCGCGTTGCTCTCGACCTCCTCCTGCCAGCCGTAGAGCCGCTCCTCCAGCTCGGCTTTGGACCGAAGCACGTCAGGTCGTTCCATGAGGGCCGCCAGAACCATCACCTCGCGCCGGGAGATGGCGACCGGCACACCGTCGACGGTGACGGCGAGGCTACCGGGATCGAGCCGGATGCAGCCGTGCTCCAGGATCGCCGCTGCCCGACCCGAGGCCCTCCGGACAACGGCGCGGATGCGGGCGGAGAGCTCGTCGAGGTCGAAGGGCTTGCCGAGGTAGTCGTCGGCGCCACCGTCGAGCCCGGCGATCCGGTCGGCCACGGCGTCCCGGGCCGTCAGCAGGACGACCGGCGTCCGGTCGTTCCGACGGCGAAGCCCCCGCAGCACGTCGAGGCCGGAGCCGTCGGGCAGCATCAGGTCGAGCACGATGGCCGAGAACGCGCTCGTCGCCAGCGCCGCCTCGGCGTCGGCGCAGGTCGCGACGCAATCGACCGTCGCCCCGCCCAGGCCCAAGCCAGCCCGGAGCCCGTCCGACAGGATGGTGTCGTCCTCGACGACGAGGATGCGCATGCGTGTCTCCCTTCACGGCCCCCATCCTCCGGGCCCCGCTTAAGCCTGGCTTAAGCTGCGTTTCCGACCCGCGGCGGGCCGATCCGAGCCCGGACCCCGCCCATGCCGAACGTTTTCACCCACCTCATCCTCGCCGCCCTGGTCTGGACCGGCTCCTCGCTGTGGTCGCCGGGACAGTGCCGGGAGCCTGGTGCACGGCCGACGCCGTTCACCGTCGATGCGGCCCGTGACCCTGACCTCTCGCTGCGCCTGCGATGGACCATCGCCCCTGAGACCTACCTCTACCGCGACAAGATCGCCGCCGCAGACGGAAGCGGCCGGGAGCTTCCCGTCAGCACCCAGCCCGGCGAGACCAAGGACGACCCCAACTTCGGGCCGACGGAAGTCTATCACGGCGCGACGGAGGCCATCGTGCCGGGCGCGGCTCTCGCGGGGGTGCGCGAGGTGCGCGTCACCTATCAGGGCTGTGCCGAGAAGGGCATCTGCTACCCGCCGATCAACAAGGTCATCGAGGTGCCCGCGCCGGGTCCGCAGGCGACCGCCGCGACGCCGGCAACGGACGCGCAGCCCGAGTCCGAGAGGGGCCTGCTCTCGGGCCATCTCGCGGGCGTCCTGGCGACCTTCCTCGGGCTCGGCCTGCTCCTGGCCTTCACCCCTTGCGTGCTCCCGATGGTCCCGGTGCTGGCCGGCATGCTGGCCCGGTCCGGGGAGCGGCTCTCGGCCGGACGAGGTTTCGTCCTCTCCGGCACCTACGTGCTCGCGATGGCGCTGGCCTACGGGACGCTCGGTGTCGCCGCGGCATGGTCGGGACGCAACCTCCAGGTCGCGCTTCAGACTCCCGTCTCGCTCGGGCTCCTCGCCGCGGCCTTCGTCGCCCTGGCGCTGTCAATGTTCGGGGTCTTCGACCTGGCGCTGCCGTCCGGCGTCTCCGGCCGGCTGTCTCGCCTGAGCGGGCGCAGGTTCGGCGCGCTCGGCGCCGCCGCCGTCATGGGCTTCACCTCCGCCCTGATCGTCGGGCCCTGCGTGACGCCGCCGCTCGCCGCCGCCCTGCTCTACGTCGCCCAGACCGGCGACGTGGCGCGAGGCGCCGCCGCCCTGTTCGCGCTCGGCCTCGGCATGGGCCTGCCGCTGATCGCATTCGGGGTGTTCGGGGCGGGTATTTTGCCGAAGTCAGGCCCTTGGCTGGTCGCGGCCAAGCAGGCCTTCGGCGTGGTCTTCCTCGCGTTGGCCATCACCATGGTCTCACGGCTCTTGCCGCCTGAGGTCACCCTCGTGCTCTGGGGCGCGCTGGCGATCGGCATCGGCGCATTCCTCGGGGCGTTCGACGTCGTCGCGAAGGGGGCCGCGGGCCGGCTTGGCAAGTGTGCCGGCGTTGTTGCCGTGACCTACGGCTGCGCCCTCGTCGTCGGCGCCGCGAGCGGCGGGACCGATCCGCTCCGGCCGCTCGCCGACCTCAACCGGGTGCAGGCGGTCCACGTCGAGGAGAGCCGAACGGTCTCCTCCGTCCCGGCGTTCGAGGCAGCCCTCGCGGCGGCCCGTACCGAGGGCAAGCCGGTGCTCGTCGAGTTCGCAGCCGATTGGTGCACCGTCTGCAAGACGAACGAGAGGACGGTCCTGGCCGATGCCGGCATCCGGGCGAGACTGAAGGCCGTCTCGGTCATCCGCGCCGACGTCACCCGCGACGACGATGCCACCCGTGCCCTGATGCAGCGCTTCGAGGTCGTCGGACCGCCGACCCTCATCCTGATGCGCCCCGACGGCGGCGAGGTCCGCGAGGTCCGCGAGGCCCGCACCGAAGGCGAGCTCACGGTCGATGACCTGAAGCGCCGCCTCGCCCTCGTCGGCGCCTGAGCCGCTCCCTTTCGGAAAACCGACTTTCACGGAGAACACCATGGACCGCAGGACCCTGCTCGCCCTTCTGCCCGCCGTCGCGCTCGTGCCTGCCCTGTTGTCGCTGGCGCCCCCCATGGAGGAGGCCTTCGCCCAGGGCGTCGACCCCAACGCCATCCTCAACGACCCGGAGGTGCCGGTCTCGGGCAACCCGAAGGGCGACCTGACCATCGTCGCCTTCCTCGATTACAACTGCCCCTTCTGCAAGAAGGCCGAGCCGGACCTTCTCCGGCTGGTGAAGGCGGACGGGCGCATCCGCCTCGTCCACAAGGACTGGCCGATCCTCGGCGACGCCTCCGTCTACGGGGCCCAGCTCGCCCTCGCGGCGAAGTACCAGGGCCGCTACGACGAAGTGCATCACGCGCTCATGGCGATCCCAGGTCGCAAGCTTCCCAAGGAGCGGATGCTGGAGGCGGTGGCCGCCTCGGGCGTCGACGTCGCCCGCCTGGAAGAGGATCGGAAGGCGCACCAGGCCGAGATCGGGGCCCTGCTCCAGCGCAACCTCGATCAGGCCGACGCCCTGGGCCTCCAGGGCACGCCGGTCTTCCTGATCGGCCAGCTCAAGGTCGCGGCGGCGCTCGATTACGATGGCTTCAAACAGGCGGTGGTGCAGGCGCGCGCCAAGGGCCGCTCGTGATGCCGCGGCCCCTCCGCCTTACGACGTTGATCGCGCTCGCCTCGGCGCTTGGCGCCTGCTCGACCTCGCAGGGGGCTCCGGCCCCCGTCGCGGAAGCCCGGCCGCAGATCGCCCCGGAGGTCTTGCGCCGGTACGCTGCCGTCACGGACGAACCCTTCCCGGTCGAGGCGGTCGACCCGCGCGACCTCAAGGCTCGCAACGTCCGCCAGTTGGTCGACTACTCATCGAAGGAGCCGCCCGGCACCCTCGTCGTCGATCCATACAAGCGCTTCCTCTACCTCGTCATGGAGGGCGGCAAGGCGATGCGCTACGCGGTCGGGGTGGGCAAGGCCGGCTTCGAGTTCACCGGCGAGGCGACCGTCGCCCGCAAGGCGTCCTGGCCTCGATGGACGCCGACGCCTGACATGCTCAGGCGTGATCCGGAGCGGAACGGGCGCTGGGCCGGCGGCATGCCGGGCGGCGACAGGAACCCGCTCGGCGCCAGGGCGCTCTACCTGTTCAAGGACGGCAAGGACACGCTGTACCGTATCCACGGCACGACGGAACCATCGAGCATCGGCGAGGCGGTGTCCTCGGGTTGCATCCGCATGCTGAACCAGGACGTGATCGACCTGCACCGGCGCGTCCCCACCGGCACGAAGGTGGTGGTGCTCGGGGCCCGAGGCACCGTCCACGCCGCACGGCCAAAAGCGCCGGAGACGACGGGCAGCCTCGGGAACGGCGCATCCTCCGGACCGAACCCGGACGACGGCCGCGATCATGCGGGGTTAGACAACCTATCGCGCGGCGCGTCGGAAGCACCCGAGCCTCCGGCCTACGAGAGGGAGGCGGACGATGACGGTCTTTAGGAGCCTGATGATCGCGGTCGTTCTTGCGACCCTGGGCTTAGGGGCGGCCCATGCCGGCTCGGAGGCGCCGGCCGGGTACTACGCCGACCAGAAGGTGGTCTACCATAACGACGGCGGCCCCGACGGAGCCGCCTACTTCAAGCGCCTGCTCGGCAATCTGCGCAATCACGTCGAGGCCGTGGGCAAGGCCCACGTCGAGATCCGCGTCGTGAGCCACGGCGACGGGGTCGCGCTCTTCCAGTCTGCCGCGAACGACAAGGAAGTCGCCGCTCGCATCGATGCAGTCAAGGGAATGGGCGTCCGGTTCCTGGTCTGCGGCAACACCCTGCGCGAACGCAAGATCGACCGCGACACGCTCTACGGCGTCGGTAAGGACGACATCGTGCCGAGCGGTGTCGCCGAACTGGCTCGCCTGCAGGGCATGGGGTTCGCCTACATCCATCCCTGAGCTGGTCGAACGGGAGAAGACAATCCTCCCGTCGGCATCGACGCCACGCCATCGATGGCGTCCGCCAAAAGGCGAAGGCGCCCGTGCGCCACCGCACCCCCTCAGCGCTTCTCAAATTAGGCCGTCGGTTTGACGCTTGCCATTACATTAGCAGATTCTAAATAAGAGACATCTAATGTAATGGCTCGGCAGGGGAGGACGTCCCTTGCGGCCCGCCGGGCATTGCCCGGACCACCGCCTGGGAGCGACCACCATGGACGGCTTCACGCCTGTCAGCGCCCTCGCCGGCGGTGCCTTGATCGGCACCTCCGCGGCCCTGTTCCTGCTCCTCAACGGACGCATCGCCGGCATCAGCGGCATCCTTGGCGGGCTGCTCGCTCCGCCCTCACGCGAGACGGGCTGGCGGATCGCCTTCCTGGCCGGCTTGGTCCTGGCGCCGCTCGCCTACGCCGGCATGGGCGGTGGCCTCCCTCCGGTGACGGTGGATGCCCCGTTCCCGCTGCTTGCCGTCGCCGGCCTGCTGGTCGGGTTCGGATCGCGCCTCGGAGCCGGCTGCACGAGCGGCCACGGCGTCTGCGGCATCGGCCGCGGCTCGCCCCGCTCTGTGGTCGCCACCGGCACCTTCATGGCCGTCGCCATCCTGACCGTCCTCGTCGTGCGCCATCTCGTCGGAGCCTGAGCCATGGCAAAGATCGTCTCCGCCTTCGCCGTCGGCCTCCTGTTCGGCCTCGGCCTCCTCGTCTCCGGCATGGCCGACCCGGCCAAGGTCCTCGCCTTCCTCGACGTGACCGGGCGCTGGGACCCGAGCCTCGCCTTCGTGATGGCGGGTGCCATCGTGGTCTCGACGACGGGCTATCTCGTGGCGCGGCGCCGTGGGCGGCCGTTGCTCGCCGCCCGGCTTGAGATCCCGAACCGGCACGACCTCGACCCGCGCCTGATCGCCGGCGCCGCGGTATTCGGTATCGGCTGGGGCCTCGCCGGCCTTTGCCCCGGGCCGGCGCTCACCCTGCTGACGGTCGCACCGGCGCAAGCGGCGACCTTCGTCGTCGCCATGGTCGCCGGGATGCTGCTGTTCCGTCTCGTGCCCTCGGCGGCCGCGAAGCCGGCGGTCCAGGGAGCCGACGCATGACACCCGGCCTGCTGACATCCGGCCTTGCGGCCGGCTCGGGCGGGGTCGTCGGCGTGATCCTCAGCTTCGTCGGCGGGGGGGCTCAATCCTGGCCGTCCCGCTCCTGGCCGACGTCGTCGGCGTGTCCTTGCCACACGTGGCGATCGGCACCAGCGCCCTGGCGGTGTCGGTCAGCGCGGCCGGCAACCTCGTCCCGCAATGGCGGGTCGGGAACGTGAAATGGCGATGCGCGGCGGCGTTCTCGGTCGCCGGCGTCCTCGGCGCGCTGGCCGGCTCGGTCGCCGCGAAGGCGGTCGACGGGCGGAGCCTCCTGGCCCTGTTCGGGGTCGTGATGCTGGTGGTCGGGGGCCTGATGCTGAGCAAGCGACGCGGCGATGGCGACCCCGAGGTGCGCCTGACCAAGGCCAGTGCCCCGGTGCTCCTGCCCTGGCTGCTCGGCATCGGTTTCGCGGTCGGCCTGTTCTCCGGCTTCTTCGGCATCGGCGGGGGATTCCTCATCGTGCCGGGCCTGATGCTGGCGACGTCGATGCCGCTGCCCATGGCCATCGGCACCTCGCTGGTCGCGGTCAGCGCCTTCGGGGCGGCGACCGCGGCGAGCTACGCCGCCGCCGGCCTGATCGACTGGCCGTTGGCCGGGCTGTTCATCCTGGGAGGGGTGCTCGGCGGCCTCGCTGGCACGCGCCTCAGCCAGCGGCTCTCCGGGCGCAAGCGCGCCCTGACCGTCACCTTCGCCGGCCTCGTCATCCTGGTCGGCCTCTACGTCGTCGCCCGCGGGGCCCTGCCGCTCCTCGTATTCAACACCTGAACCCGGAAAAGGAGGCGTTTCATGTCTAACCAGACCATCGAAGCCCTGCGCGGGCATCCCATCGTGACCGGCTTCCATGACGAGCCGACCGGCAGCATCCAGTACGTCGTCGCCGATCCCGGGACGAAGCGCTGCGCCATCATCGACCCGGTGCTCGACTTCGACCCGAAGTCCGGCGCGACCGCGACCCGCTCCGCCGATGCCTTGCTCGCCCACATCGAGCGCGAGGGCTACGAGCTGGAGTGGATCCTCGAAACCCACCCGCACGCCGACCACTTCTCGGCGGCCGGCTACCTGCACGACAAGACCGGCGTCCCGACCGCCATCGGCGAGAAGGTCGTCGACGTGCAGCAGCTCTGGAAGGGGCTCTACAACCTGCCGGACAAGTTCCGGACGGACGGCTCGCAGTGGGACCGGCTCTTCGCCGACGGCGAGCGCTTCCGGATCGGCGACCTCGACGTCGAGGTGATGTTCACGCCAGGCCATACCCTGGCCTCCATCGCCTATCGGATCGGCGACGCCGCCTTCATCCACGACACCTTGTTCATGCCCGACAGCGGCTCGGCGCGGGCCGACTTCCCGGGCGGCAGCGCGCACGCGCTCTGGCGCAGCATCCAGCGCATCATGGTGTTGCCGGACGAGACGCGGCTGTTCACCGGGCACGATTACCGCCCGGACAGGCGCGCGGCGGCCTGGGAAAGCACGGTGGCCAGGCAGCGGGCGGAGAACCCGCATCTGGTCGAGACCCCGAGCGAGGAGGCGTTCGTCCGGATGCGGGAGGCGCGCGACCGTGAGTTGCCGATGCCCAAGCTCATTCTGCATTCTCTGCAGGTGAACATCCGAGGCGGCCGCCTGCCCGAGCCCGAGCCGAACGGCCGCCGCTACCTGAAGATCCCGCTGGACGCCCTCGATGGCGCGGCCTGGGGCGAGTGAGGAGGAAGCCATGACCATGAGAAGCGCGAAGGACCTGGTGGCGCAAGCCAACCGCGAGGTGGAGACCCTGTCGGCCGAGGAGGCGCTCGCCCGCCTCGGCCAGCCCGACACGATGCTCGTGGACGTCCGGGAGGGCGAGGAGGTGGCCAAGACCGGAAGGATCGCCGGCGCCGTCCATGTGCCCCGCGGGTTCCTGGAGTTTCAGACCGACCCGGAGAGCCCGACCCACAAGGCCGAGCTCGGCGGCGGCAGGCGCTTGGTTCTCTACTGTGCCTCCGGCAACCGGTCGGCCCTGGCCGCGAAGGCGCTCAACGACATGGGCCTCGGACCTGTCGCCCATGTCGCCGGCGGTTTCTCCGCCCTGGCCAAGGCCGGCGCAACGGTCGATCCTGAGTGAACATCCGCTCGCCGATCAGGCGGGGCGGCCAAGCCGCGGATTTGGCGTCCGTCACCGGTCGAGGAGGCGGAGGGCCGTGCCGAGGGCGAGCAGGCCACCGAGCTCGACCGCCAGGATCGTACGAGTCAGGAAAGACCATCGTCGTGGCTATCGTATCCGGGGCGATGGTCTAGCGCCCTATCGATTTGAGCATCCATCGCAGCGGCAGAGCCACGGCCGTCAAAGTCGCGACGCTCATCATCCAGAACAGGACAAACCATCCGAACCGACGCATCAGTGATACCCCGCTCCCGCCGTGACCTTGCCGCGGAACAGCCAGTAGACGTAGGCCGTGTACGTCAGCACCAGCGGGATAAGGATCGCAGCGCCGTAAAGTAGGAAGGCTTGGGACTTCGGATGGGTCGCGGCTTGCCAGATCGTAATGCTCGGTGGGACGATGTGGGGCCACATGCTGATGCCGAGACCGAGATAGGAGAGCAGGAAGAAGCCGAGAGCACATAGGAACGGCGAGAGTTCCTCCCGGCGCGCGAGTGCATGGGCGAAGCGCCAGGCGAGCAGACCGACGAGGATCGGAACTGGCGCCCCGATCAGCATGCCGGGCAGGTTGAGCCAGCGGTCCCGGAATGGCCCGCTGATGGCGAGCATCGTCGCCGACACGACCGCGATGCCGACGAGGGTGGCCAAGCCCAGGGGCTTGGCGAGGCGGTATGCGCGGATCTGCAACTCGCCCCCGGTCTTCCAGATCAGCCAGCAAGCACCGAGCAGCCCGTAGCCGACGACGAGGGCGATGCCGGTGAGCAGGGAGAACGGCGTCAGCCAGTCCCACCAGCCGCCGGTATAGGCCCGCCCCTCTACCCGGATGCCCTGGACGAAAGCGCCGAGCGCGATGCCCTGGCAGAAGGCCGCCACAAAGCTGCCCCAGGAAAACGCGCGGTCCCACCAGAGCTGGCCGCGGGGCGTGGCGGCGCGAAAGCGCATCTCGAAGGCGACGCCGCGGAACACCAGAGCGAGCAGCATCAGGATGAGCGGCATGTAGAGCGCCGGCAGGATGGTGGCGTAGGCCAGCGGAAAGGCTGCGAACAATCCACCGCCGCCGAGCACGAGCCAGGTCTCGTTGCCGTCCCAGACGGGGGCCACGGAGTTGACCATCACGTCACGGTCGGACTTGCTCCGGATGGCCGGGAACAGGATGCCGAGGCCGAGATCGAACCCATCCATGGCGACGTAGAGGAACACCGCCGTGGCGATTAGGACCGCCCAGATCAGGGTGAGATCGAGTTCCATCGCAAGCCTCTCCTCACTCGGCTGGATGCAGGCGGGGTTCGGCCCCGACAGCCGGCGCGGCGGTGATGCCGGCGGTGCGAACCGGTTGGTCGGCCGATGGGCCGGGCTCGTGCGGGCGCGGTGCCTGGTTGAACAGGTGGAACAGGTACCAGATTCCCGCCCCCAACACGGCGAAGTAGACCACCGCGAAGGCCGCGAGCGAGGCCGCGACGGCCGGCGCGGCGATGGGTGAGACGCTGTCGGCGGTGCGCAGCAGGCCGTAGACCGTGAAGGGCTGTCGCCCGGCCTCCGTCACGACCCAGCCGGCGGTCACGGCGATCAGGCCGGACGGCCCCATCGCCACGGCGAAGCGGTGCAGCCACGGCTCGTCGTAGAGCTGGCCCTTCCGGCGCAGGTAGAGCGACAGCCCGCCCAGCGCGATCATCAGGAGGCCGAGGCCGACCATCACTCGGAAGGCCCAGAACACCAGCGGCAGGTTCGTCGGCCACGTGTCGCGCGGCAGATCGTTCAGGCCGGTCACCTTCGCGTCGAGGTCGTGGACGAGGTAGAGGCTGGCGAGGCCGGGGATGCCGATCTCGTACTTGGTCTCCCGCGCCTGGGCGTCCGGCCAACCGAACAGGATCGAGGGGGCGCGGGCCACGCTCTCGAAATGGCCTTCCATCGCGGCCACTTTGGCCGGCTGGTGATGGTAGGTGTTGCCGCCGTGCAGGTCGCCGAGCACGAGTTGCACCGGGGCGACGAGCGCCGCCATCCACATCGCCATGGAGAACATCAGCCGGGCGCGGGGATTGGCGCGGTCCCGCAGGAGGTGCCACGCGCCCACCGCGCCGACGATCATCGCGGTGGTGAGGTAGGCGGCGGTGACGGTGTGGGCGAAGCGGTAGGGGAAGGACGGGTTGAAGATGACCGCCCACCAATCCTCGGGCACGAAGCGGCCATCCGCATCGAGTACATGCCCGGCCGGCGTCTGCATCCACGAATTGGCCGAGAGAATCCAGAAGGCCGAGAGCAGCGTGCCGCCCGCCACCAAGCCGGTCGCCAGGAAGTGCAGCCGGCGCCCGACCCGCTCCAGGCCGAACAGCATCACGCCGAGGAAGCCCGCTTCGAGGAAGAAGGCAGTTAGCACCTCGTAGCCGAGCAGCGGCCCGAGCACAGGCGCGGTCCGGTCGGAGAAGACCGACCAGTTGGTGCCGAACTGGTAGCTCATCACCAGCCCGGAAACGACGCCCATGGCGAAGGCGACGGCGAAGATCTTCAGCCAGTATCGGTAGGTGTCGAGATAGACGTCCCGGTCGGTCGCGAGCCAGAAGGCCTCCAGCACGGCGAGGTAGCTCGCCAGTCCGATGGTGAAGGCCGGGAACAGGAAATGCCACACGACCGTGAAGGCGAACTGCGCGCGGGCGAGATCTAATGCGCTCGGGAGAAGATCGGCCGACATCGCTTCTGCCTCCTGCCTGGCATGACGTCTGTAGCCAGTTGGCCCAGACCGAGCGGACACGTTCTCGTCCTGCGCCCCCGCGCTGTCAATTCATTTTATAAAAAACATGCTTCATATGTCAAAAACATATATTGAAACGTTCGGACCCTTTGCGTAGCTTCTCCCGCATCACGCAACGAGCACCCATTGATGAGCATTGAAGTCGATTCCGAAGTCGCCCGGCCTCAACCCGCCGCCCCGCCGATCATCGGCGACGCTGCGCCAAATTTCCGCGCTCGAACCACGATGGGACCACGCACACTCGCATCCTATCGCGGGCGCTGGCTGCTGCTGTTTTCGCATCCGGCCGACTTCACTCCCGTCTGCACCAGCGAATTCGTCGCCTTCGCGCAGTACCATTCACAGTTCCAGGCACTGAATTGCGACTTGCTCGCCCTATCCGTCGACAGCCTGTCCTCGCACCTGGCTTGGACCCAGAGCATCGCGCAGCGCTTCGGCGTCCAAGTCCCGTTCCCGATCATCGAGGATCCGGCCATGGGAATCGCGCGCGCCTACGGCATGCTGCCCGCCGGGGCTCTATCGAGCGCCACGGTTCGGACCACCTTCGTGATAGACCCCACCGGCATCGTGCGCGCCTTGATCGCCTATCCCCTGACCGTGGGGCGCAGCGTCGCCGAGATCCTGCGGCTGCTCCAGGCCCTCCAAGTGAGCGATGCGGCCGACGTCTCGACACCGGAGGGCTGGCAGCCGGACGAGCCGGTATTGGCAAATCCGCCGACCACCAGCGAGGAGGTCGGAGTCTGTGGGACCGACTGGTACTATTGCTTGGGCAGTCTGTGATGGCGTCCGCAACTGACGAGGCGACCGCGGACCGGGTTGCCGATCTGCTAAAGCTGATCGCCAACCCCAACCGTCTGCGTATCCTCTCACTTTTGAAGCAAGGCGAGTGCTCCGTCTCGGAGATCGAGCAAAGCCTAAGTATCCGACAGCCGACACTTTCGCAGCAACTGGGTGAGCTACGCAACGCGGCGGTCGTTGCAACGCGGAGAGAGCACAAGGTTGTGTTTTACAGCCTGAGCGACCCGCGGATGCGCGCGTTGTTGGAGGCGGTAGAGGATATTCTCGTGGTCGGTCGCACCCACCGGCCCGGCCCGGCACGCCTTACCGACGCCCGGACGGGGGCATTCGGTCAGGCTGCGCAGTTCGGACAGATTGGAGACGAGCCATGAGGCTCAGGCGGCCTTATCGACCGCCTGCGGCTTGGCCAGCCATTCCCGGCCCTTGAGCATGGCCTTCCAGTAGATCGGTGGCAGCATCCGTTCCTTCAGGAGCCACGCCATGTGGCTCGGCTTGGTGCCGTCGATCAACCATGCAGGGAAGCTCGGCATCAGCTTGCCGCCGTAGCCGAATTCGGCGAGCAGGATTTTGCCCCGCTCCACGGTCAGCGGGCACGAGCCGTAGCCGTCGTAGGAGACCTCTGGCCCGCGCAGATGGCCCATGTCGACGAGCAGGTTGTGAGCCACCACCGGTGCCTGCTTGCGCGCGGCGGCGGCAGTCTTCGCGTTGGGAGTGTTGCAGGCGTCGCCGAGCGCGTAGATTCCGGGCAGCCGCACATGGCGCAGGCTCGCCGAATCGACCTCGACCCAGCCGGCGCCATCGGCGAGCGGCGAGGCGTGGATGAAGTCGGGCGCCCGCTGCGGCGGCACCACGTGGATCATGTCGAAAGCTCGCTCGACCGTCTCGCTGCCGCCGTCCTCGCTCTTGCGCGAGAACCACGCGCGCTTGGCCGGACCGTCGATCCGCACCAGGGTGTGCTGGAAGTGGAGCCCTGCCTCGTAGCGTCTGACGTATTCCATCAGCGCCGGGACGTACTCCTTCACGCCGAACAGGACCGGGCCGGCATTGTAGAGTTCGACCGCGATGTCCTTGAGCCGTCCCTGGCGCAGCCAATGGTCGGCGGAGAGGTACATCGCCTTCTGCGGCGCGCCTGCGCATTTGATCGGCATTGGCGGCTGCGTGAACACGGCCCGGCCGGAGCGAAGGTTGCGGACGAGGTCCCAGGTATAGGGCGCGAGATCGTAGCGGTAATTCGAGGTCACGCCGTTCCGCCCGAGCGTCTCGGCCAGCCCTTCGATGCCGGCCCAGTCGAGCTTCAACCCAGGCGCGACCACCAGACGGTCGTAGCGAACCGTCCGGCATCCCTCCAGAATCACCGTCTTGCGCTCCGGCTCAAAGGCCGCAACCGCCGCCTTGATCCAGTGCACGCCCTTGGGGATCAGCGAAGCCATGGTCCGAGCCGTGCCTGCGGGGGCGAATACGCCGCCGCCGACCATGGTCCACCCGGGCTGGTAGTAATGGATGTCGGCCGGGTCGATCACGGCAATGTCGAGATCGGGTTTGCGTGCCTTCAGGCTCGCAGCGACGGCGATGCCGCCCGCCCCGCCTCCGACGATGACGACGCTGTGGAAGAGATCCTCCGTTTCCCTCGGCGGTGATCCATTCGCGTCAATGCGCCGGAGCGCGCCGCTCACGTCGTAGCCTGCAGCAGTGGCGGCAGCGGCGATTTCGGTCTTCGCGCCGCCGGCTTTTCCCTCGCTGAGCGCCCACAGCGTCGCGGAGCGGGTGCCCGTGCGGCAATAAGCGAGCACCGGTCTAGGCAGGGTCGCCAGAGCCTCGGCGAATGCATCGACCTCCGCGTCCGATATCGCTCCCGAGACGACGGGCAGATACCGCGCCTCGAGTCCCTGTGCTTGGGCGGCGGCATCGATCTCGGCAAAGCTCGGCTGATCGCCACCCTCTCCGTCGGGCCTATTGCAAATCACGGAGCGAAAGCCCGCCCGGGCCGCTGCCGCGAGTGCATCTGGAACGATCTGGCCGGAAACCGACAGGTGAGAGGCGAGGCGTCTGGCGTCCATAGGAAGGATCCTCATTTCACGTTTATATGATTTGAGTTACGAAAATATGAAAACACAGATTGACACCCCACGCAAGCCACCGCACTGTACGGCCATCGGCGGCGCTCTCGATTCATTAAATTATGAATCAAAGGATTGCTGTCCGCATCGTGACGGCCGAGGCTCGGAAACGCTTCCACCGCGGCGCTTGGAGAACCATTGCCGATGAGCGCACTTCCGGCCGTTCTGTCGGGCACCGGTGTCGGCTTTACCCTTGGCCTGATCGGGGGCGGCGGCTCGATCCTGGCGACCCCGCTGCTGCTCTACGCAGTCGGCCTCGCCCAGCCGCATCTCGCCATCGGGACGGGAGCGCTCGCCGTGGCCGCCAACGCCTTCATGACGCTGGCCGGTCACGCGCGGGCCGGCAACGTGCGCTGGCGCTGCGCCGCCGTCTTCGCCCTCGTGGGTATCATCGGTGCCTTGGCCGGCTCCAGTCTAGGCAAGGCGGTGGACGGACAGCGCCTGCTGTTCTTGTTCGCCCTTCTGATGATCGTCGTTGGGGTCCACATGCTGCGCGGGCGACGGAACCACCCCGGCCCGGCTGAACCGGTCGGTTGCGGCCCGGTGCCGAGCGGAAGGGTCGTTGCCGTGGCCTTTTCGGTCGGAGTGCTGTCCGGCTTTTTCGGGATTGGCGGCGGCTTCCTGATCGTGCCCGGTCTCGTCTTCGCGACCGGCATGCCGCTAATCACGGCCGTTGGCACCTCTTTGCTTGCGGTCGGCGCCTTCGGTCTCGCTACTGCGTTGAACTATGCCCTTTCCGGCATGGTCGATTGGGTGGTGGCGGGGGAGTTTATCGCCGGCGGCATTCTCGGCGGCTTCCTCGGCATGCGGCTCGCAAACCGCCTCGCCGGCTACAAGGGCGTGCTCAACACGGTGTTCGCCGCCGTGATCTTCGTGGTCGCTGGCTACATGCTCTACCGCAACGCCGGTGCGTTCGCCGCGACGTCCTGACCTTCACCGAGGCGGGCGCTCGGTGCCTCGCCCGCTTCGTCAATCATCTCCGGCACCGTTTCGAAGTGCGATCATGACCACCAACGTGGGGAGGGCAGACCGCATGCTGCGCCTAGTCGGCGGCTTCATCGTCGCCGGGCTGGGCCTGACGATGCTCACCGATATCTGGGCTTACGTCGCCGTCGGTATCGGCGTGGTGCTCGCGCTGACCGCGTTGGTCGGTTCCTGCCCCGCATACACGATCCTCGGCCTCAACACCTGCCGCCGCAGGATTTCCGGCGCCTGAACCACGGCAAGCCTTTCACCGACAGGAGACAATCCATGTCCGAACCGATCATCCGCGCCTTCTTCGACGAGCCCACCAACACCGTGAGCTACATCGTGGCCGATCCCGTGACGAAGGCGGCGGCCTTCATCGATCCGGTCCTCGACTACGACCACAACGGCGGCAGCGTCGACACACGCTCGGTCGAGGCGATGCTGAAGGTCGCGACCGAGGAAGGCTATCGCGTGGTCTGGACGCTGGAGACCCACGCCCATGCCGACCACCTCTCCGGCTCACCCTACGTCAAGGCGAAGACGGGCGCGCGAATCGGCATCGGCGAGCATATCCGCGAGGTCCAGAAGATCTTCCGGCCGGTCTTCAATGCCACCGACCTGAGGACCGATGGCAGCGACTTCGACCATCTGTTCACGGACGGCGAGACGTTCGGGATCGGCGACCTGACCATCTCCGTTCTCTACACCCCCGGCCATACGCCGGCCGACATCTGCTACCGCATCGGCAACCACGTCTTCGTCGGCGACACGCTGTTCATGCCCGATTTCGGCACGGCCCGGGCCGATTTCCCCGGCGGGGACGTGCACGCGCTCTACCGCTCGATCCGGCGTCTTCTCGCCCTGCCGCCCGAGACGCGGCTGCACCTGTGCCACGATTACAAGGCGCCGGGGCGGGATACCTATGCCTGGGAGACGACGGTCGCCGAGCAGCGCCGGAGCAACGTCCATGTAAAGGAAGGGGTGAGCGAGGAGGCGTTCGCGGCGATGCGCACGGCCCGCGACGCCACGCTCGCCGCCCCGCGCCTGCTCCTGCCCTCGATCCAGGTGAATATCCGCGCCGGCAGGTTTCCCCCGGCGGAGGCGAACGGCGTACGCTACCTGACGATCCCGGTGAAACTCAACGGTGGCGCCGAGGCCGCCGTTTGACCCTGGATCGCGGATGGGGGACGAACCGGGCGTGATGTTGGAGTTTCTGCCGGCGCATCTCCTCCGCGCCGCTTTCGGCCTCGCTCTGGGCGCCTTGTTGGGTCTCGTCGCCCGGCGCGGGCGGTTCTGCACCCTCGGCGCCGTGGAGGATGCCGTCTACGCCCGCGATCTGCGCCGGGCTCGCGCCTGGATGCTCGCCGCGGGCGTGGCGATCCTCGGCGTGCATCTGTTGGAGGCGTTCGCCGGGCTCGATCTCGCCCGCTCGCTCTATGCCGGCTCCCGTCTCGAATGGGGAGGGCTGATCGTCGGCGGCGTCATGTTCGGGTTCGGGATGGCGCTCGTCGGAACCTGCGGCTTCGGGGCGCTGCTGCGCCTCGGCGGCGGGGATCTGCGCGCCTTCCTCGTGCTGCTGGTGCTGGGCCTGTCCGCCTCCATGGCCATCGGAGGCCTGACCGGTCTCCTGCGCGCACCCGCGACCGAGCCGTTGAGCCTCGACCTCGACGGAGCCGAGGCGCAGCGACTCGGCGCCCTTCTCGGGCTCGACCGGGCGCGGCATGGCCTGCTGGGTCTTGCGGTGGTGGCGTCCGTGACACTCATCGGCGCGGCCCTCGCCGGACGCGACTTCCGGGCGACCCGCCGGCTCCCCTTCGGCGCCCTCGTCGTCGGGAGCGTCATCGTCGGCGGCTGGTGGGTCAACGGCATCCTCGGCGACGATGCGTTCGAGCCGCGCACGCTCGTGTCCTTCAGCTTCGCCCGTCCCGTCGGGGACACGCTCCTCTACGCGATGCTCGCCAGCGGAACGAAGGTCGATTTCGGTGTCGGGTCCGTCCTCGGGGTGATCCTGGGGGCCTTCGCCGCGGCGCGCGGCTCGGGCGAGTTCCGCTGGGAAGCCCCCGACGATGCCCGCGAGGTCGGGCGCCACGTCCTCGGAGCGTTCCTCATGGGGACCGGAGGCGTGACGGCCCTGGGCTGCACCATCGGCCAGGGCCTGAGCGGGCTCTCGACGCTGTCGGTCGGCTCGATGCTCGCCCTCGCCTCGATACTCGTCGGCGCGCGCGCAGGCCTGTACTATCTCGTCGACCGGCACGCCTGAGCGGACGCGCCGCTCACCGACTCCGCGCGTCGCAGAAGGCGCGGTGCAGGGCCGCGATGATCTCGCGGACCTCGGGCCGGGCGAGGGCGTAGTAGATGTTCTTCCCGTCCCGACGCGCCTCCACGAGATCGTCGGCGCGCAGGCGGGCGAGCTGTTGCGACACCGCCGGCTGGCGCAGGTTCAGCAACTGCTCCAGTTCCGAGACGGACCGCTCGCCCTCGACCAGCAGGCAGAGGATCACGAGCCGGGCCTCGTGGGCGAGCGCCTTAAGGAGCTCGCTCGCGTCGCGGGCATTGGCGAGCAGCAGATCGAGGTCGAGCGCGCCCTGCTCCGGGCCGGTCGTCACCGTTTCCGCCTGAAGCGGCATCGTCGCATCCTCTCAAACATGGGCCTCGGGCAACTCCCATGCCCGGTCAAGGCGAAGGCGGCCGCCGGCCGACCAGAGCCTCGATCCGGGCCCAGAAGAAATCCTCTCCGGAATAGCCCTCGATCCGGTCGACTTCGCGGCCCTCCTCGACGAGGACGAAGGTCGGTGTGTAGCGGATCGGGCCCTTCAGCGTGAGTCCGGCGGGAATGCCGTCGCCGAGCGCGACGCGCCGCAACGGCGCGCGCCGCCCGACCTCCGACTTCGGATAGATCGGCCCGATCGTGCGGTTCCAGATCGTGCACCACGGGCAACCCGCCAGTTCGAAGAGCACGAGTTCGGCCGCCATCGCGTTCGAGGCGATGAGAAGGAGGCCGCCCGCCAGGGCCATCACCGATCGGCGCGTCGCTCGCATCACGCGTCCTCGCTCAAGCGCTGTCGGCCATCCACTATATAGCAAAAGGCGAATGTGTTTCGAGTGGCCCTCCTGTCGCCGTTGCCCGCCTCGTCGGCTTCCCCTACACATGCATAAAATCGAATATCGGCCGGGAGGGCTGCCACGATGGCGATCATGCTGACGCGACGCCGGTTGCTGAGTGGCGGTGTCGCGGGGCTGGCGTGCAGCTCCCTTGCCGGCCGGGCCCGGGCTCAGGCCGTCCTCGGTGACGACGGCCTCTATCATCAGCCCTGGTTCCTCGAGAGCTTCCTCGACCTCGCCGACGACCTGCGCGCGGCCGGCGCGCACGGCCGGCGCCTCGCAATCCTGTGGGAACTGCGAGGCTGCCCGTTCTGCAAGCGGCTGCACCAAGTGAATTTCGCCGACGCCGCCGTCAGCCGGTATGTCCGGGAACACTTTGACATCCTGCAGCTCAACATCATCGGCGCCCGGGAGGTCACGGATTTCGACGGCGAGCGCCTGTCCGAGAAGGGCTTCGCCGCAAAGTACGGCGTCTACTCGACGCCGACGGTGCAGTTCTTCGGAGAGACGGTCGAGGCCCTCGCCGGCAAGGCTCCGGCGGAGCGGGAGGTCCTGCGCATGAAGGGCTATGTACCGCCCGAGGAGTTCCGGCGCACCTTCGCCTTCGTGGCCGAGCGCGCCTATGCCGGCACCGATCTCGAAACCTATCTCGACCGTCCGGCACCCCGCGGCGGCGAATAGTTTTATCGCCGGCGGCTCGCGACGTAGAAGTTTTTTTCTTGACTCGGACGGCGCCCCGGTCAAACTTGCAATAATTCGCATATGTCGATGGGTTGAGGCCCGGCGACGCAGCGAGCGGTCGGGACCGACCGCGCAAGCCGCACCAGACGGCACACCGAGGAAACGCCAGATGCGCAGGCAGATCCATGCCTTGGCGGTCGCGGGAGCTTGCGCTCTGGCGACGACCGCCGCATCGGAGACGGGTTCGGGCGGCCTCGCGCCGTTCCGGATCGTCGCCGCCGACGGGACGGACGCCGTTCCCGATCCCCTCACCGACAAGGCCGGGGACGCCGCCGCCGGCGTCAAGGTCGTGGTGAACCGCCGTCAGGGCAATTGTCTCGGCTGCCATCAGGTCTCGTCGCTCAAGACGGAATCGTTCCACGGCGAGGTCGGACCTTCCCTCGACGGCGTCGCCGGCCGCTGGAGCGCGGCGCATCTGCGCATGATCGTGGTCAATCCGAAGCACGTCTTCGGCGAAGCGACCGTGATGCCGGCCTTCTACCGGATCGACGGATTGAGCCGTGTCCGCGCCGAGTTCCAGGGCAAGCCGATCCTCACCGCCCAGCAGGTCGAGGACGTGGTCGCCTACCTCACCACCCTCAAGTGATCCAACCCTGACGTGACCCGGGAGCCGCTTCCGATGAGAAACGCAATGAACCGCCGCCAAGCCCTGGCCCTGGGCACCGGCGCCGTCCTGGCCGCGACGCTGTCCCTGCGCGCCGGGCCCGCGCGTGCGGCCAAGAACAACAGCGAGGAAGCCATCAAGGCGTTCACCCGCGGCAAGGAGCCGGTCAGGGGGAAGGTCAGACTCGAACTCCCCGAGATCGCCGAGAACGGCAACACCGTGCCGATGACGGTGAGCGTCGATGTGCCGATGACGGAGGAGAGCTTCGTCGAGGAGGTGATGATCGTCGCCGAAGGCAATCCGAACCCCGGCGTCATCAGCTTCCATTTCTCGCCGTCGAGCGTCGCCGAAGCCAACACGCGCATCCGCCTCGCCGAGACCCAGAACGTTGTCGCGATCGCCCGCATGAACGACGGCTCGGTCTTCAGCGACGTCCGCCAAGTGAAGGTCACCATCGGCGGCTGCGGCGGCTGACGTCTGGACGAACAAGAGACAGCACGAGACCCGGAGGACGACATGGCAGACGTGAAACCGCGGATCAAACTGGACAAGAAGGACATCGCCAAGGGCGGCGTCATCGAGGTGAAGACGCTTGTGTCGCACACGATGGAATCGGGTCAGCGCAAGGACAAGGATGGCAAGACCATCCCGCGCAAGATCCTGAACGCCTTCAGCTGCGACCTGAACGGAAAGACGATCTTCAGCGCCAATATGGAGGGCGCCGTATCGGCCAACCCCTACTTTCAATTCAAGATCAAGCCCGCCGAGTCGGGAACCTTGACCTTCACTTGGACCGACGACGACGGCTCCAAAATCCAGGCCACGGAGCAGATCAAGGTCTCGTGACGCCTACCCGGGGCGTCCCGCCCCGCAGCGCCCGCCAACGCCCGAGTCGGAGCCCCCCATGCCGTCCGTTCCCCTTCGCCTGGCCTTGGCCGCCGCCGTGATCCTGACTTCCGCCGTCGCGCCGCAGGCGCAGGACGGCGCGGAGCGGCCGGCTTGGCAGGGACACGGCATCACGCCGCAAAGCCCAGATTCCCCGTTCGATCAGGTCGTCTCGGGCCTGTATTTCCGCTCGAAGGAGACGCAGGCCATGCAGGCCGACGACTTCAACAATCCGGGCTTCCTCGCCGTGGAGCAGGGCGAGGAACTCTGGTCGAAGATCGACGGGGCGGCGGGCAAGTCCTGCGCGAGCTGCCACAACGAGGCGGCCACCTCCATGAAGGGCGTCGCGGCCGCCTATCCGAAGTGGAACGAGAAGCTTGGGAAGCCGGTCAACCTCGAACAGCGGATCGACCTCTGCCGCAAGGGGGCGATGAAGGCCGAGCCCTGGGCCTTCGGCTCGCCCGAACTCACCGCCATGACGACCTACCTTCGCAACCAGTCCCGCGGCATGCCGGTCGCCGTGAAGGTCGACGGGCCGATGACGCCCTGGTTCGAACGCGGCAAGGCCCTCTACTACCAGCGCAACGGCCAGCTCGACCTCGCCTGCGCGAGTTGCCACCAGTCGAACCACGGCAAGTATCTGCGCGCGGATTTCCTCAGCCAGGGCCAGAGCAACGGTTTTCCCGTCTACCGTCTGCGCGACCAGCGCCTCGTGCCGCTGCACGAGCGCATGGAGGGCTGCATGCAGGACGTGCGGGCCACGCCCTTCAAGCCGCTCTCCGACGAGTTCGTCGCCCTCGAAACCTACGTCGCTTGGCGCGGCCTCGGCCTTCCGGTCGAGACGCCTGCCGTCCGCAACTGAGCGCGGGGACGCGAACCATGACCTCACGCCGCGACTTCCTGCAGATCGCCGCCGCCACCGCCGCCCTCGTGCCGTCGGGCTGGACCCGCGCCTTCGCCCAGCAGCGCCTCACCCAGGACGACCTCCTGGCCTTCGAGCCGATGGGCAACGTCACCCTGGTCCATCTGACCGATATCCACGCGCAGCTCCGGCCGGTGCTGTTCCGCGAGCCCTCGACCAATCTCGGCGTCGGCGAGGCGCGGGGGCAGGTACCCCACATCACGGGGCGCGCCACGCTCGACCTCTACGGCATTCCCGGCGGCTCGCCGCTCGCCCACGCCCTGACGCCGGAGGACTACGTCGCGCTCGCCCGCAGCTACGGCCGCATGGGCGGCCTCGACCGCATCGCCACGGTGCTCGAGGCGATCCGCGCCGAACGGGGCGACAAGGTGCTGTTCCTCGACGGCGGCGACACTTGGCAGAACAGCTACACGTCGATGCTGAGCAAGGGCCAGGACATGGTCGATTGCATGGCGCTGCTCAAACCCGACGCCATGACGGGCCACTGGGAATTCACCCTCGGCACCGACCGCGTGAAGGAGATCGTCGACGGGCTCGGCTGCCCGTTCCTCGGCCAGAACGTGCGCGACGCCGAGTGGAACGAGCCGGCCTTCGAATCCACGAAGATGTTCGAGCGCGGCGGCGCGAAGGTCGCGGTGATCGGGCAGGCCTTCCCCTACACGCCCATCGCCAACCCGCGCTGGATGATACCGAACTGGTCGTTCGGCATCCGCGAGGAGGACGTGCAGGCCAGCATCGACAAGGCCCGCAAGGAGGGCGCCGACCTTATCGTCCTGCTCTCGCACAACGGCTTCGACGTCGATCGCAAGCTCGCTTCGCGGGTGAAGGGCATCGACGTGGTCCTCACCGGCCACACCCACGATGCGCTGCCGCAGGCGGTGAAGGTCGGCCGGACCCTGCTCATCGCCTCGGGCAGCCACGGCAAGTTCCTGACCCGGGTCGATCTCGACGTACGGGACGGCGCGGTGAAAGGCTTTCGCTCGAAGTTGATCCCGATCTTCTCCGACGTGATCGCCCCGCAGGCGGCGATGGCGGCCAGGATCCAGGCGATCCGGGCGCCCCACGAAGTCATGCTGGGGGAGGAGCTCGGCCGGACCGAGAGCCTGCTCTACCGGCGCGGCAACTTCAACGGCACCCTCGACGACATGATCTGCGACGCGCTGCTCTCGGAGCGGGATGCCGAGATCGCGCTCTCGCCGGGCTTCCGCTGGGGCACGACGCTGCTTCCGGGGCAGCCGATCACCCGCGAGGACATCTACAACGCCACCGCCATCACCTACCCGGCGGCCTACCGCATGACCATGACCGGCGCCCGACTCAAGGAAGTGCTGGAGGACGTGGCCGACAACCTCTTCAACGAGGACCCGTATTACCAGCAGGGTGGCGACATGGTGCGGGTCGGCGGCGTCTCCTACGCCATCGACATCGCCCGCCCGGCCGGGCAACGCATCTCCGACCTGACGCTCCTGCGCACCGGCAAGCCGATCGAGGCGGGGGCGTCCTACACCGTGGCCGGCTGGGCCAGCGTCAACGAGGGCACCGAGGGGCCGCCGATTTGGGACGTCGTGGCTGCGCATGTCCAGCGGAAGGGAACGGTGAGCCCGACGCCAGCGCAAGTCACTGTCCGCGGCGCATAACCGCGACTTAAACATTCACATATCATAATACATGAAACAGTTCGGAGAGGCCCATGTCTGAACCGAAGCAGCGCGCCAATTCGTCGAGGCCGACCTCCCGGAGATCATTCCTGCGCAGTGGGCTCGCGCTGGGCGGCGCGGTCGGAGCCGGTGCCTTCGCAGGCCGGGCCGCCGCCGAGATGCCGGATGCCAAGAACCTGCCGCCGAACGTGCCCGAATGGTCGCAATCCCTCGGCGACGGCGTCGTCAGCCGGCCCTACGGCCGCCCCTCGAAGTTCGAGGCGGACGTGGTGCGCCGCGATGTCGAGTGGTTGACCGCCTCTCGTCAGAGTTCGGTCAGCTTCACGCCGCTGCACCGGCTGGAGGGCATCATCACCCCGAACGGCCTCGGCTTCGAGCGTCATCACGGCGGCATCGCCGAGATCGACCCGGCCGAGCATCGGCTGATGATCCACGGCCTCGTCGAGAAGCCGCTTATGCTGACCTTGGAGGACGTGAAGCGCTTCCCTCGCGTCAACCGCATCGCCTTCCTCGAATGCGCGGCCAATTCCGGCATGGAGTGGAAGGGCGCGCAACTCAACGGCTGCCAGTTCACCCACGGCATGATCCACTGCGTGATGTACACCGGTGTGCCGCTCAAGCGCCTGCTGGAAGAGGCGGGACTCAAGACCAACGCCAAGTGGCTGCTGCCGGAAGGCGCCGACGCCTCGGCGATGACCCGGTCAGTGCCGATCGAGAAGGCGCTGGACGACGCCATCGTCGCCTACGCCATGAACGGCGAGGCGCTCTATCCCGAGCACGGCTATCCCTTGCGCCTCGTCCTGCCCGGCTGGCAGGGCAACATGTGGGTGAAGTGGTTGCGCCGGATCAAGGTCGGCGACGAGCCCTGGCACACCCGCGAAGAAACCTCGAAATACACCGCTCTCCTGCCGGACGGGCAGGCCCGGCGCTTCACCTGGGCCATGGACGCGAAGTCCATCATCACCGATCCGAGCCCGCAGGCGCCGTTGCACCGCAAAGGCTTCACGGTGCTCTCGGGCCTCGCCTGGTCCGGCCGTGGCGCGATCCGGAGCGTCGATGTTTCGCTGGACGGCGGGCGCAATTGGCGCGCCGCGCGCCTCGACGGGCCCGTGCTCGATAAGGCGCTGACGCGCTTCTATTACGAGTTCGACTGGAACGGCGATCCGCTGTTGCTGCAATCGCGCGCCGTCGACGAGACCGGCTATGTCCAGCCCACCAAGGCGGCGTTGCGCCAGCACCGCGGTCTCAACTCGATCTACCACAACAACGGCATCCAGACCTGGCACGTGCTGCCCAACGGGGAGATCGAGAATGTCGAGGTCGCCTAACCGCATCCTCATCGCCTTCGCAGGCCTCTTCCTGGCGGTCGCGCCGGCTTCGGCGGAGCGGCTGAACATCGGGCGCGCCGCGACGCCGGAAGAGATCAAGGGCTGGGACATCGACGTGCGCCCCGACGGCCAGGGTCTGCCGGTAGGCAAGGGCACGGCAGCGCTCGGCGAGACGATCTTTCAGGAGCGTTGCGCCAGTTGCCACGGCGAGTTCGGCGAGGGCGCCGGCCGCTGGCCCGAACTCGCGGGCGGCGCCGGCACGATCAAGTCGGACAGCCCGGTCAAGACCGTCGGCTCGTACTGGCCCTACGTCTCGACCGTGTTCGACTTCATCCATCGGGCGATGCCGTTCGGTGCGGCGCAGACGCTGACGCCCGACGAGACCTATTCGGTCACCGCCTACCTTCTCTATCTCAACGACATCCTGAAGGATCAGGACTTTGAGGTGAACGAGAAGAACCTCGCCACCATCCGCCTGCCGAACGAGAAGAACTTCTTCATGGACGACCGCGAGACCGCGGAGAAGGAGTTCTGGAACGCCAAGCCCTGCATGAAGGACTGCCTGCCGAAGGAGGCGGCCATCACCAGTCGCGCCCGCGCTCTCGACGTGACCCCCGAGAAGGCATCCGAGGCGGCCAAGCCGTCGGCGCCGGTCCAGTAGGCTGCGGCAATCCGGGAGGTCCGACGATGCCCGAGGTTCAGAACGCGGTGAGGCCCGGATCGCATGCTTCGACGTGCGACAGGCGGGCGGTCGTCGCCGGCATGACGGCGCTGCTGGCAACCGCTTGGCCGACAGGGCGGACAGCCGCCGCTCCGGCGGAAGCCGTCGAGGCCGGCAAGGACCTGGACAAGGGTATAGTGAAGACGGCCAGCGACGGCACGCTGGCCTCGTCCCTCGGCTTCATGCTGCCCGAAGCGCCGCGCGCAGAGGTCGAGGCGCTCTTCAAGACCGCGCAGGAACCCCTCGAAGCCGGCCCGATCCCGACGAACGTGTCCGTCGTGCGCGTCGGCGGCGAGGTCATCCTGATCGATGCGGGTTCGGGCAACTCCTTCCAGCCGACGGCGGGCAAGCTTTCGGACACGCTGGAGGCGGCCGGTGTCGCGCGCGAAGCGGTCACCCGGGTCGTGTTCACGCACGCCCATCCCGACCACCTTTGGGGCGCCGTCGACGATTTCGACGACAGCGAGCGGTTTCCCAATGCCCGCTACGTCGTGCCGGCCGCGGAATGGGACTTCTGGACCCGCGACGACGTCGAGACGACGGTGCCGGACTGGCTGAAAGGATTGGCGGTCGGCTCCCGGCGCACGCTCAAGCGCCTGGAAGCCAAGATGGAGCGGCGCAAGCCCGGCGAGACAGTCGCGCCGGGCCTCACCTACGTGGCGACGCCCGGGCACACGCCGGGGCACGCCTCGGTCCTCGTCGAGGCGGGGCGTGAGCAGATCCTGATCGGTGGCGACGCCCTCAGCCATGCGCTCATCTCCTTCCGCCGGCCCGGCTGGGCGTTCGGAAGCGACCTGGACCGCGATCTGGCGATTCGCACCCGCCTTGCTCTGCTCGACCGCTTGGCCAACGAGCGGATGACGCTCGTCGGATTCCACTTGCCGGGCTCGGGTGTCGGCCGCGTCGAGCGATCCGGCGACGCCTTCCGATTCGTGCCTGCCTGAGCCGAGCCTCCGCGGACTGACGCCGTCAGGTCCGCTCAAGCAAAAGCCCTCACGCGGCGTCGGGGGCCAACGACATCGCAAGGGCGGGAGGATCGAACATGATGATGTCACGCAGGGGCGTGTCGGGCATCGCGACGCTGATGGCCACGCTGGTAGCCACGCGGGCCAGGGCCGCCGAGACCGGCGTGAAAACGCATCGGATTGCGATGCAGGTGAGCACGAACGATGCCGGCGTGTTCGATCTCGCCCTCAACAATGCCGTCAACCTCGCGCGTGAATTCGGCGAGGCTGCCGAAGAGGTCGAGGTCGAGATCGTCGCCTACGGCCCCGGTCTTCACATGGTTCGGTCCGATACCTCAACGGTCAGGGCTCGTATTCAATCAGTAACGGACAGTGTTCCAGGTATCGCACTTTCAGCCTGCGGCAACACAATTGCTGCCATGGAACACGCGGAAGGGCATAAATTGGAACTGTTGCCGAACGTCGGCGTGGTGCGTGCCGGTGCCGTCCGGCTGGTGACACTACAAGAGGCGGGCTGGAGCTACTTGCGTATCTGATCGAAGCTCATGGCAAATACTATAGGCGATCCATCATGGCTGCATCAGCCATGAATGAAGTATTATTGGCCCCTCCAGAGGTAGGTATATAGGAATACATCAAAAGGAGGCAGCGGGATCAAATGGCCTGTATCCACCGCTTCGAGCGTCCTTTGGGGCCCGGACAACTCGTATCGTGGATCGGGGTCTACAAGGAAGGATTCCCGAGCCGGGAAGCGGTCGCAGCCTTCGCGGAGGCTCAGATCGTTTCCTATCAGGTTCAAGGCTATAGCGAAGAGGAGGGTTATTGGTGGTTTCGAGAGGCGAGCGGATCGAGGACGACTATTTTGGCTGTCTACAGTGACGGTCAGAACCTCGTCATCGGATGATCAGGGCCTCTATCCACCGCGCGCGCGGCTCAATGTCAGACCTGCTCTCGGGTCCCAAGGGTGGTAATTCGGGATTGCCCGGCGGAGCGGCGATCTCGTTGAGATCGACCGATTGCGGTATGCCCACGATGCCGGCATCGGTGATCTGCATCGTATAGTACAGTCCATTCGCCAGTTTGGCTCCATAGTCAGTCGGGGCCTTGAAGAAGAAGATCAGGCTGTGCTCCAGCCAGGAGAGATCGGCCCGCGTGACGGTGGCGGGATTCTTGTACGGGTAAGGCACGTAGCACTGCAGCTCGGGCCCCTCCACGCACTTGAACTCGCGCATGGACAGGAAATGGTCGCGGAAGTCGGCCAGGTCGAGCGCGAGCTTGAACCTCGACCCCGCGCCGTCCGGTTCGAAGGTCACGGAACCCACGGGGATGATGTCGCCGTCACGGGTGCGCAACTCGATCCGTTTGGTACCCATCATGTCCCAGGCCTCGGCACCGAAAGGCGTCAAGACGAGGCAGGCGGCGAGACAGGAACGGACGAGACGCATCGGTGATCGGGCCCTCAGAGGCGAGTGGTGAGGTCGGTGAGCCAGGACGGCGAAGCGTTCACCAGCGCGGTCTCGATGGCCTTGTCGTAGCCCGCGAGGATCACGGCCCCGCTCACCACCAGGATCAGGCCCAGCGCGGCCTTCAGACCCTTGCCGGCGCTCATCATGCGGTTGCGCCAGCGCATGAGGACCTCGCGCGACAGGGTGCCGAGAAGCAGGAGCGGAAGCGCCGCGCCGATGCCGAAAAGGAACATGGTCAAGGCGACGGTGCCGAGATCCCGACCCTGGGAGGCCAGGAGCGAGGCGGCGCCCAGCGTCGGGCCGACGCAGGGGCTCCAGACGGCACCAAGCAGGAGGCCGACGCCGAACTGGCCGAGGAGGCCGGCGGTCGAGAAGCCGCCGAACCGAGTCTCGGTCCAGTCGCTCACCGGTCCGGCGGCCACCGCCAGCCGCGTCTGGACCGCCGGGACCATCAGGACGAGGCCGACCAGAACCAGCAGGATCGCGGCGACGGTGCGGAAGACGTCGGTGTCGAGCCCGATGGCGAAGCCTACCGTGGCGACGAACAGGCCGATCACGACGAAGGACAGCGCGAGACCTGCGGCCAGCGCCGCGGGGCCCAGGCGGTGCTCGGAAGCGGCCGCGCCGAGCACCAAGGGCAGAAGCGGCAGCACGCACGGCGACAGGACGGAGAGGATGCCGGCGAGGAAGGCGAGGCCGAGGGTGGCGACCATGGGTTTCGCCTCAGAGCGCCTTTTCCACGAGGCCCTCGATCCACTCGGGCTGGGTCTCGCCGATGGAGCGCCCGACCTCCTTCTCGCCCTTGAACGCGATCAACGTGCTTTGCATGCGGGCGTTGAGTGCCTTGAGAGCCGGCTTCTGGCTGTCGAAGTCGACGTCGAACACCTGCAGATCCTTGAACCGCGGGTCGGCCCCAAGCTTCGCCAGGATGGGCCTTTGCGTCTTGCAGATCGGGCACCAGGGCGCGCTGATCTCGACCAGGATGGGTTTGCCGGCCTTCTGCGCGGCGGCCAGGGCTTCCGGCGTGTACGGGAGGAAGTCGGCGGCCTGGGCCGGGGCGAGCCCGAACGGCGCCGCCGCGAGGAGGGCGAGGAGGGTACGGCGGATCATTGAGGCGAGCCTTCGGGATGGAGGATGATGGTCGTCATTGGCCGACGGTCGACTTCGGGCGTGCGGCCCATCGCGCGTCGGGGCGTGACACGGCTGTGTCATGGCCGTCCTGCCAGCCCTCTATGCCCTGCGGGAACCAGTGGACTTTCCGGTAGCCCAGGGCGACGAGGCGCTTGCCGAGGTTCCAACTGCCCCAGCAGTCGGGGTGGCAGTAGGTGACGATGGGCCTTTCGAGGTCGCCCCCGGTGAGATCGGCGACCCGTGCCTTGAGGGCGTCCTGGGCGGCCGCGTCGAGGTCCCCTTCACCCGAGCCCGGCAGCCACGTGCTTCCGGGGATGTTGCGGTGGATGGGGAACCACAGGCCGCCCGGAGGCAGGCCCGCGGGCTTCCGGTCGATCTCTGAAACGTCAAGAAGTACCGGCTTATGCACCTCGATCAGCTTGGCGACTTCGCCGGCATCGACGACGGTGGCCCCTGCGAGGGTCTGCGGCGTGTAGCCGTGCAGCGCCCCCTGCCAGTAGCCGTCGGGCTCCCGCACGCCGACGGGTGAGTCGGCGGGCGCTGCGGCGATCAGGAACACGGCCGCCGCGGCCACGATGGAAAGGCGGAGCACGGGTCGCATCAGTTGCTTGCCGAGCGGACTGGGAAGCTCTTCTCCCAGTGGCCACCCTGGTTGTCCGTGGCGGTGACCTTTATCGGGCCGGCGCCGTCAGGCAGGTACCCAAAATTAATGACGGGGTTCGCAGAGATTGAGATGTCTCCGTCCATCGTGAAGACGCTCTTGTCGCCGTAGCTGACGGTAATCTTCTGGATGTAGCGGGCCGGGGTGTAGTCGCGTGTCACTTGGTTCATCTGCATGCCCGAGAAGTTTGGGTGGCGGATCATCAGGGTCGCCTGGACGGGCTTGCCTGGCACCGTCTCGCCGAACTTCATGCGCATGTCGCCCATGCCCTGCATCGCCTCCTCGTCGCTCATGCCCATCGGTGCCGAGCAGCCGCCGGACGCCTTCACGTACTCCGTGGCCTCCTGCAACGTGCCGTCCTTCATCTTCGCGACGGCGTGGACGTCGGTGTAGTTGTTGACGCGCACTCGGAGCTTAAGCTCACTGGGGTCGGCCGCCGGGCCGAAGACGAAGTGGGCGGCGTACGGCGTCGGGTTGTCGTCGATGATGAGCGACAACTCCGCGACGTTGTCCTTGTCGGGCACGGTCAGGGTGATCGGCACCAGGGAGGCGTCATCCGCCCGCTTAGGGGCGTCGATCTTCACCGCCTTGCCCCCGGACTGGATCTTGGCGTCGCCGAAGATCTGCTGCTTGATCTCGCCCCAGCGCTCGGCGCGTTGGTTATCGGAGTCGCCCGCCGCGGCATGGGCCGATCCGGCGGCCAGCAGGATGGGCAGGGTCAGGCCCGCCAGCAGGGCGGTCGTCCGGCGCGATGATGCCATGGCGTTTGCTCCTCCGTTGTCGTCATGCCTGCCGTTCGCAGGTCCGATTGAGGAGACGATAGCCCTTATCCGGCCAGGCGTCGGTGACCTGGGTCACGCAAGTCGGAAGCCGCTCACGATTCTCTCAGGAACGGCGGCGGCGGCGGGTTCAAGGGAGGGAAGTCGTTTGGCAGGGCGGACAGAGTTCAGCCGCTGGCGGCTTGGTCTTGGTGCGTCGAGGTGCCCTGGGACGGCTTGGTGTTGCGTCCCGGTGATCGGCTTATGGGACCTCGTGGAAAATGTTATGCCGGTGAGCCCGAACGAGCCGGTGACCTTAGGTAACACCGGCCTGGAACGGCGGGAGAAACTTCCAAGAACGACCGGGCGGTCATGAATCGCGCCGGCGGCAGGCGGACGACACATATGCCGGTCAACTATCAGGTCGAGCGCTGGATCGAGCGCTTTCCCCTCATCAAGGGCTTCTCCGCCGCCCACCTGCAGATCGCGCGCGGCACGGTGCACTTCCCCATCCTCGAAGCCGGTGCCGTCGCATACGAGCTCGATGGCGCTTGCGCGAACTACCTCATGTGCATCGATGGTCGGACCCGCGTGTTCCGGATGTCGGAGGGCGGGCGCGAGGTGCTGATCTATAAGGTCGGCGCGGGCGGGACATGCGTGCTCACTACCCAGTGCCTGTTGGCCGGCGGGGGCTTCCCTGCCGCGAGCATCGCGGAGGAACGCACCGAACTGGCGGCGATCCCTGCCTCAACGTTCCAGCAGTTGATGGCGGAGAGCCCGGAGTTTCGAAGCTTCGTCCTCGACGACTATTCCAGGCTCATGGCGAGCATGTTTACGCTGATCGAGGAGGTGGCTTTCGCGCCGCTGGAGCAAAGGCTCGCGCGCCGGCTCCTCACGGAGGCCGGACCCGACGGCGTTGTCCACAAGACCCACCAACAGCTCGCCGCCGATGTGGGCAGCGTCCGCGAGGTCGTCAGCCGCATTCTGGCGCAATGGGCCGAGGCCGGTCTCGTGATCCTGCGTCGCGGTCAGGTCGAGCTCGCCGACCGCGCGGCCCTGGCCTCCAACCGCCTGCATTAGGTCGCAGACTCATAAAGTTCGGAGCCAGACGCGAACGGCTGCGAGCTTGACGCCGGCGAGGAAGTTTTCCGGGTCCTTGTCGTATCGGGTCGCGACCGCACGGAAGTGCTTGATCTTGCTGAAGAACCGCTCGACCAGATTGCGGTGCTTGAACAGGAAGGCGCTGAAGGCGGGCACGTTCTTGCGGTTGGGCATCGGCTTCACGTTGGCCCAGGCCCCTTGCTCGGCCAGGCGCTCGCGCCGCGCATCGCTGTCGTAGGTCCGATCCCCCAGAAGGGTCTGCCCCGGCCCCAGATTGCCGAGCATGTCGTCGGCCGCCCGGCCATCGTGCGCTTGGCCTTCGGTGATCTTGAGCGCGATCGGCCGGCCCTCGGCATCCACCAGCGCGTGGATCTTGCTGGTCAGACCGCCCCGTGAGCGACCCATGCCACGGGATCGGTCGTCTTTTTTTTAGCGCAGCCAGCGTGCTGATGGACCCGCACACTGGTGGAGTCGATCATCTGCAGGTCGCCCTCGTAAGTCTCTGACACGGCTTTCAAAAGACGATCCCAGACCCCGCGCTTGCGCCAGCGCCGGAAACGGTTGCCTCACGTCGTGTGCGGGCCGTAGCGGGCCGGGATGTCGGCCCAGGGCGCGCCCGTGCGCAGCCGCCAGAAGATGCCGTTCAGCACCCGCCGGTCATCTGCCCGATCCTTGCCGCGCACGTCCGTCGGAAGAACCGGCTCGATCGCCGCCCACTCCGCGTCCGTCAGATCAAACCGCGCCATGCAAGACCCTCCATTGCCAGAGAACCAACGATCCGGGCGGGCAACCGGACCAATCGTTATGAGTTCGCGACCTAGACCGTCGGCGCTCGCGAACGACCGGCATCAGGACGCGAGGATACCGGCTAGGCCGACGAGCAGGAGCAGACCCACCGCCATCCCGCGCGCGGCCCAAAGCGGCCACGAGGTGGCGCCGTTGTCGTTGGCCGGACCCGGCAGCTCGCTTGGCCAGCGCCGCCACCGTCGGCAGGTCGACGGGGCTTGCAGGACCGACGGACCCGATCCGGTGTCATGGCGATGGCGACACGACATAACCGGGATATCGGATGCCGCGGCCGCCAGTGGCAGTGCCGCCAAGGACGCATTGAAGGTCGGCGTCGGCCGATGCCAGGCCACCGCCGAGGCGTGCCCAGTCCTCGATGGACACGTCCGCCGGGACCGTCGGCACCTGGGCGTCGCCCGTGCCGGCCGCGCTTCCGGTCTCCGGCCGTCTTCCCCAAGCGAGCCGAGCCTTCCGAACGATGGCTGCCCTCATGTCTCTCCCTCGTCCCTGTGAGCGGGGTGGGCCGGGCACTGCCGCCCGCACGATGGCGGCAGGGTCGGCGGCCCCGGTTTAAGCTTTCGTGAACCAAACCGGCCACGCAAGCCGACCCCGAGGCGGCGCCCTCAGGAGTGTCAGGCTTGTCCCGACAGGAATGCGGTCTTCTCCGACTGCGCACCCATCCCCCGCGCCACAGATCACTCGGTGAGCGGGAAGAGAGGGGCGCCGAGCCCGAGCGTCCCCGGCGGTCCGGCGCAGGAACGTCCGGCCCGCGGCCAGGCAATCGGCCACCCCGTCGAACCCGTCACGGTCGTGGCCCGCAAGGGTCAGCCACCACCATCACGGAGTTGAAACCCGATGAGACGTCTCGCACTGGCCCTCGCGGCCGTATCGAGCCTGATGCTGTTCTCGCCGTCGAGCGAGGCGCGACCCTTCGGCAGGGGCCATGGCTTCCACCATGGCGGCTTCGCAGGTCACCACGGCGGCTTCCGGGGCATCCGCCACGGCTTCCGGGGATACCGTTCGGTCGGCTTCCGTGGCTACCGCCGCGGCTTCGGCGGGTACCGTCGCGTCGGCTTCGGAGGTCCGCGCTACGGCTACGGTCGACGCTACGGCTACCGCCGCGGCTATCCCGGTCTCGGCCTGGCGGCCGGCCTCGGGCTCGGCCTCGCGGCATCGGCGGTCCGGCCGGCCTACTACGGGGGATACGGCGGCTACGGCTATGCCCCGGTCGGATACGGATACGGCGCCCGCGGCTCCTACTGCACCTGCGGCTACTGACCCCCGTCGAGGCGACCCGGCATTCCCGCCGGGCCGCCACCCGTTCCCGACTCCCTCGACGTGCGCCGGTCCAACCACGGGACGGGTCGAGCCCACGTCGGCATAGACAGGTAAAACCGATGAAGAACCTTGCACTCGGCGTTTTCCTCGCGAGTTCCGTGCTCGCCGGCCCCGTGCTCGCCCAGGACAAGGCGGCGCAGCCGCCCGCCGACGCCCAGACCAACCAGATGAAGACGCCACCGGCCGGCACCGCGCTGCCGACGACGGCCGGCGGCATGGGCGGGATGACCATGGCCGACACCGCGACCGCCAAGATCAAGTTCGTCACCGCCAAGCCGGCCGAGGTGACCTCGTCGAAGCTCGTCGGCAAGAACCTCTACAACAACAAGAACGAGACCATCGGCGAAGTCGAGGATCTCGTCATCGACAACGGCAAGACGGTCACCGGCGTCGTCGTCAGCGTCGGCGGCTTCCTCGGCATGGGCGAGCGCTACGTCCTGGTCGACCCATCCTCGATCTTCCTGCACAAGGCGGACGGCAAGCTCAAGGCGATGGTCGACACCGACAAGGACGCACTGAAGAACGCGCCCGAGTTCAAGTACAACAAGAACTCCTGACCCGCGGCGCGTGGTCCCGTGTCCGCGGGGCCACGCCCAAGCATTCCAGCGCCCGGGCGGTGTCGGGATGAACCTGACGGGCGTCGGTGAGAACGGCGACACCCGGCCAAACCGCTTGTCGCCGGCCAGTATACGGGCGCTACTCGAAGCCACTTCGCAAACGTCGATGTGGTGGAGGGAGTGTCGATGATCATGGACGTCATCAAGCAGGGTTCCCGCGCCCGGGCCCTCGGGCGGCCGCGGGATGCCTGTCCCCATCCGGCCGATTCCCGCGAGCGCCGGGCCTGGTATGAGGGTTACGACGGTTCGACCTGGGACTTCGCCGAGGGGGTCCCACATCCGGCCGTGACGGCCCGCGGCCCCGCAACACGGAACGGGGCGGTCGACCCGACCTTGGTCTAGGTCGCGACCCTCCCTCGACCGTGGGCTTCCCCGGCCTCAAGGCAAAGCTTCGGGACCGTTCGGAAAGGCGACGGAGGGACGATGGGACGGAAACGACCCCACTCGTTCGAAGGCCGGACCTTCGGGAGCCTGGAGCGAGTGGTCACGGCCCTGGTCGAGGCCGGCCTGCAGGACAGTGCGACCGCGCCGCCGAACCTGATCGGGCGGCTGCGGGACCTGGAGCGGAACGCCGCCGCCGGGGGCGACCGCCAAGTCCTGCAGGTGATCGCGTCGGGAGGTCGCCTCCTTGGCGATGAGCAGGCGGTGACCGATCCGCGCGTGCTGACCGATGACGGCATGGTCGGCGTGCCGTTCGTAGACGGCGTGGTCTCGGCCGACCATGTGGTAGGGAGCATGGCTCGGCCGCTCTCCCCAGCAGGTCCGTCCACCACGCCCCTCCCTGATTGGTTACCCCCGCATGACCGCCGGACGTGAGAACGGCGACGCCGGTCGGCCTGAGATCCATCGCGGCAACGGACGGACCTTCCTCGCTCTCGCGATGGCCGCCGCCATCCCCGTGCTGCTGCTCAGCGGCTGGGTGGCGACGCTCATGGCGCAGCAGCAACGCGGACTGACCCGGAGCGCCGCCGTGGCGAGCGCGGCCCGGGTGGCCGAGCGCGTCGCCTCCGACATCGCGACGCAGGTCGCGGTCCTCCGAGCCGAGGCCGCCTCGGCGAGCCTCGACCGGCCGGACCTCGCCGCCTTCTATGCCGAGGCCGAGCGGCTGAGGCGGGAGCACCCGCTCTGGGAAACCGTCGAGCTCGCCGGCCCTGACGGCGTGCAGGTCGTCAACCTGCTCCGCTCCCTCGACGACGAGCTCGGCCCCACCGCCGACCGCGCGAGCTTCGACGCGGTGGTACGGACGGGGCGGCCGGTGGTCGGCGGGATCGGGCCGCTCGGGCTGATCTCGGGCAAGCGCCTCGTCGCGCTGCGGGTGCCGGTCGTCCGCGACGGAACGCTCCGCCACGTCCTCTCGGTCGGCCTCGCCACAAGCGCGGTCAGCTCGATCCTTCGCGACGCGGGCGCGCCGGAGGGCTGGGTCGGGACCATCGTCGATGCGGCGGGCAACACTATCGCCCGCACACGGGCCGAGGCGGAGGAACTCGGCCACCCGGCCGGCGCCGCCCTGCTGGCGGCGATCCAGCGGGCGCCGCAGGGGTTCTACACCGGGTCTACGCTGGAGGGGCCGGACGTCGAGGTCGTCTACCGCACCCTTAAGGACACCGGCGGCTGGTCGGTGCATTTCGGTATGCCGGTCGCCACGCTGAACGCGCCGGTTTCGCGTTCCTACCTCCTGCTGGCCGGCGGCAGCGTGCTGAGCATCGGCCTCGGCCTCGCATTGGTCGGGCTGGTCGGGCGCGACATGGCACAGCGGAGGGCGGGCGAGCAGGCGCGCTTCGCCCTCGCCCTGCGGTCGAGCGAGGAGCAGGGCGCCGTCGCCGCCGAGGCTGCGGAGCTCGGCACCCTACGGTGGGATACGGCCGAGGAGACCGTGACGGCCTCCCGACGCGCCGCCGAGCTCTTGGGTTGGGAAGCGGAGGTGCCGGAGGGGCGCGAAATGACCGCGGATGCCGACATCGCCTTCCGGGCGGTCGACGCCGGCGACCGGGAGCGTATGGCGGCGGAGGTGCGGCGAAGCCTCGCCGAGGGCAAGCCCCTCGATGTGGAGTTCCGGGTCTTCCAGGCTGGTTCGGCGTCGCGCTGGGTGCGCCTGACCGGGCGAGCGCCTCGGCTTCGGCAGGGGAACCCCGCGGGCCTCGTCTACGGCGTAGTCTCGGACATCGAGCCGCGCAAGCGGGCTGAGGCGGAGCGGCTCGACCTGCTGCGCCGCCTCGGCGAGGCGCAGGAGAACGAACAGCGCCGGATCGCCCGCGAGCTGCACGACCAGGTCGGCCAGACTGTGACCGGCCTGTCGCTCGGCCTCAAGGGGTTGGAACGTCTGCTCGACGCGCAGGAAACCTCGACCGAAGCCGGACGGCAGATCCAGTGGCTGCAGCGCCTCGCCGGCGAGATCGGGCGCGACATCCACCGCGCCGCCATCGACCTGCGCCCGACCGCCCTGGACGACCTCGGGCTGCGCGAGGCGCTGGCGACGCTTCTGCGCGAGTGGGGGCAGCGCCACGGCGTCCGATCCGATCTGGAGTTCGTCGGGGATGCGTCGCGCCTCCCGGCGGCCGTCGAGAGCGCGGTCTACCGGATCGTGCAGGAGGCGCTCACCAACGTCCTCAAGCACGCCCGCGCGGCCACCGTCAGCGTCTGCGTCGACCGTCGCCCGGACGAGGTCCAGGTCATCATCGAGGACGACGGCGTCGGCTTCGAACCGGGCCCTGCCGTTTCCGTGGGGCGCAGCACGCCGACGGAGCCGCGGCTGGGTCTCTCGGGCATCCGCGAGCGTTTGACCCTTCTGAACGGCACGCTCGCGCTGGAGGCATCCCTGGGCGTCGGCACCACGCTGTTCGTCCGCATCCCGGTGACGCCAGCCGCCTGACCCACGAGAGGGAACAGCATGGACCGTATCCGCGTCATCCTGGCCGACGACCATCCGGTCGTCCTCGCGGGCATCCGGGCGCTGCTGAACGCCGACCCGGAGGTCGAGCTCGTCGGCGAGGCCACCGACGGCGGCGAGGCGCTGCCGATGATCCGCGCCGTCGCGCCCGACGTCGCCGTGGTCGACGTCTCGATGCCCGGACTGAACGGCCTTGAATTGACGGAGCGGGTGAAGGGTGAATGCCCCGGCACCCGGGTGCTGGTGCTGACCGTCCACGAGGATGCGGCCTACGTGCAGCCGCTGATGAGAGCCGGCGCGCGCGGCTACCTCCTCAAGCGCTCGGCCGCGGACGACCTGCTCCGGGCGGTCCGGGCCGTGGCCTCCGGCGGCGTCTATCTCGACCCCTCCATTGCCGGCCATGCCCTGGCGGCAACTTCCGGCTCGGATGGGCGCCCGGGCACGGCGGAAGGCCGCGAGCCACTGAGCCCGCGCGAGGCCGAGACCCTGCGGTTGATCGCGCAAGGCTTCAGCAACAAGGAGATCGCCCGGCGCATCGACGTCAGCGTGAAGTCGGTCGAGACCTACAAGGCGCGGGCGGCGGAGAAGCTCGGGTTGCGGACCCGCGCCGAGATCATCCGCTACGGCGCTGCACATGGCTGGCTGGACGCCCTGACTCTACGTTGATCCCGCCTGTGAACACACGGTCTCCGGGCTCGCTCCAATCCCCTCTGGCTGGCCGCAACCGTACTGCGAGGCTTTGAGGCAGCCTAGGTCGCGCGAAGCGTCCGCCTGGCTACGAGGCCGAGTGTTGAGCCCTGCACGATGATGGTGAAGAGCACGACGGCGTAGGTCGCCGCGAGGATGGCATGTTTGGCACCGCTATCCGGGAGCGAGAGCGCCAGCGCCACCGAGATGCCACCCCGCACGCCCGCCCAGGTCAGGAACGGCACGTTGCCGAGCGAGAGGTTGCCGCCCCAACGGAACAGCAGGACGGGTGTCGAGACCGCGACGAGGCGGGCGACGAGAACGACGGGAACGGCGCAGGCGGCCAACGCCAAGCTGGAGACCTGGAAGCGGAGGACCAACACCTCCAGGCCGATCAGGAGGAACAGTACCGAGTTCAGCACCTCGTCGATGAGCGTCCACAGAGCCGAGACGTACTTCTGGGTGGTGTCGCTCATGGCATAGCGGGGCGCACGCTCGCCGACGAGCAGCCCCGCCGCGACCACGGCGAGAGGCCCGCTCGCCCCCAGCTTCTGGGCAATCGCGTAGGTGCTGGTGACCAGCGCCAGGGTGATCAGCACCTCGACCGGGAAATCGTCGATGGCCTTCATTGCGCGGTAGGCGACGTAGCCGGTGACGATGCCGAGAAGCACGCCGCCCACGGCCTCGTGCACGAGGAGCGTCGCCACCCCGCCGACGCTCGTCGTCTCGCCCCCCGATCCCACCGCGAAGGCGACCAGCACCGTGAACAGCACGATGCCGATGCCGTCGTTGAACAGGGCCTCGCCCTGCATCTCCACTTCAAGGGCTTCCGGTACCTTGACGTTCTTCAGGGTGGCCAGCACCGCGACGGGGTCCGTCGGGCTGATCAATGCGCCGAACACGAGGGCCCAAGTCAGCGGCATCGGAGTGCCGAGCGCCTGCGCCGCGGCCCAGAAGGCCGCGCCGACCACGGCGGTCGACACGAGCGTCCCGAGGAGCGCGAGGGTGGCCACCGCGAAGGCGCGCTCGCGCAGGGCGCCGAGGTCGAGGTTCAGGGCCCCGGCGAACAGCAGGAAGGCGAGCATGCCGTTCATGACCACGCCGGTGAAGTCGACCTGGTCGAGGACACGGGTGAGATCCTCGTAGAGGTGCTGCTGCGGGAAGGCGACGTCGGCGAGCACCAGAGCGAGCGAGGCGAGGAGCCCCATGACGAGCAGCCCAATGCTATGCGGCATCCGCAGGAAGCGTCGGTTCAGCCAGCCGAAGAGGGCCGACAGGATGAGCAGCAGCGCGGCGAGATCGAAGATCGAGATCAAGGTGTGTCTTTCCCGCGCTCGGCGTCCCTGAACGAGCGGTTCCGGGTCGGACGGACCGTCACGTCCATGTCCAACGACCGGGACGGTCCTTCGTGCCGGTTGTCGCCGGCAGCGGGAGCTGTCAGGCCTCGACGATGAACGCACGCATCAAGGCCTGGCTGGAAATCCTCGGCGACCTGTTCTGGCTTCGCCCAGCTCTGGTCGTGCTCGGCTGCATCCTGCTGGCCCAGTTCGGGGTCTGGCTGGAGACGGCCCATATCGCCGGCTTCGATGCCTCGTCCCCGGACACGAACTGGGGATACTCGGGCGGCGCCGAGGGGGCACGGGCGCTGCTCAGCGCCATCGCCTCCTCGAACATCGGGGTCGCCGGCACGACCTTCTCCATCACCATCGCCGCCCTGACCTTGGCCTCGGGCCAGATGGGCCCGCGGCTCCTGCGCAACTTCATTCGCGATGCCCGCAACCAGACGGTCCTGGGCATTTTCCTCGGAGCCTTCGCCTACTCGCTGATGGTCCTACGCACGGTGCGCACCGTGGAAGAGAGCCCGTTCGTCCCCCACCTCGCCATCACCGGAGCCCTGGTCCTGGCGCTGGTCGCCATCGGCACGCTGGTCTGGTTCGTCCATCATATCGCCACCAGCATCAACATCGAGACCGTGGTCGATGCGGTCCAGCGCGACCTGTGCAAGGCCATCGCCAACCACACCTGCGACGAGGCGGGGCCGACTCGCCCCACCGAGGCGCCGAGCGGGTGTGCCACCGCCGCGACCGGTGGCGGTTACGTGCAGGCGATGGACACCGACGCCCTGGCAGATTGGGCCGACGAGAATCGGGTCATGGTCACCCTGCGGGTGCGGCCCGGCGACTACGTACCCTCCGGCTATCCGATGGCCTTCCTGTCCGCGCGGGCCGAGGGAGCCGAGGGGGCCATCCTCGACGCCGTGACGCTGGGTCGCCGTCCCGCGGCGCTCCAGGACTTGGAATTCTCGATCCGCCAGTTGGTGGAGATCGCGGTCCGGGCGCTGTCGCCCGGCATCAACGACCCCTTCACCGCCGGCAGCGTCGTCGACCATCTCGGGGACGCCCTATGCCGCATCGCTCCCCGACACCTGCCTACCGGTGTGGTGCTGCGCGAGGGCCGTGCCGTCCTGGTCCACCCGGTGACGGACTACGACGGGCTGTGCGATGCCATGTTCCACATGATCCGCCAGAACGCGGCCGGCTCAGTCTACGTGCTCGGACGGATGCTCGACGTGCTCACCCGCGTGGCCGAGGTCGAGCGGTTCGAGGACCGAGCCACCGAACTCTCCCGCCATGCGGACCTCGTCATCGCCGCCGCACGGCGCGACGTGGCGGACCCGTCCGATCTCGCCGACCTGGAAGACCGCCACCGTCGGTTCCGCAGGACCGCACCCGTCGCCGTCGCCTGACGCCCCGACCGGCGCTAGGTCCCCTCGTCCGGGATGTTCAGCAGGTGTCCGCAGGCCTTGCAGTGCACGGCGTCCGGCTCGTGGCGCTGCAGCCCGCACGCCTCGCAGGGGAAGCGCACCTTGTAGGGGCGGAACACCACCTGCGCGAGGCGGAAGAACAGCGTCACGCCGCAGATCATCACGAAGACGGACATCAGCCGGCCCGTCGGCCCGGGCAGAGTGATGTCGCCGTAGCCGGTCGTCGTAAGCGACGTCACCGTGAAATAGAGGGCGTCGACCGGTGTCTGGATCGCCGGATTGCCGCCGTGTTGGGTGGCGTAGACGATGCCCGTCATGACGAACACGAACACCACCAGGTTCGTGGCCGCGAGGATCGCGTCCTCGTTGCGGCGGAACAGGTCGCTGTCCTGCCGCAGCCGCTCCAGCAGGTGGTAGGTGCGCAGTAGGCGCAGCGTCCGCAGGATGCGCAGGAAGCCGACGCCCTCGACCACGACGGGCGCGAGGAACGAAGCCACCGCCACGAGGTCCGTCCACGTGCTCAGGTGCCGGAACTCGCGCAGCGACGCGCGGCTGATGAGCAGTCGAGCGGCGAAGTCGGCCAGGACGCAGGCGCCCACCGCGAGGTCGCAGGCGACGATCCACGGCGACAGCGGCAGGAACGAGCTGATGACGACGAAGGCGATGGTCGCCACGTCGAACACCAGCAGGGCGTAGCGAAAGCGGTGAGCGCCCCGCGAGTCGCCCTCGTACAGCTCGCGCAGCGTCGCGGTGATCATCGTCATCGGTCGTGTGACAGGAAGGGTCTGGATCTCAGGAATCCCGTGTAATCGCGTATCCGGCCACGGCTCCTACGGCATCGCCGGATAGCCAGGACAGGAGCATGAGCACCCCCACCCCGAGGAGCAGGACCCCCACGAGGGCGAGGATGAGGTCCGACAGGCGGCCTTCGATGGCGCCGGGACGACGCGGCGGCAACTGACGGGGCATGATGCTTCACCCGCTTCCGGGGAGTGGACGATGACGTCGCGCTCCGGCGGAGCGCGACAGGTGCCGGCTCAGTGGTGGGTCGGGCGGGCCGGGGCGAGGCGCAGGACCAGCGCCCCCGCGGCCATGCAGGCGAGAGAGCCGATCAGCACGCCGACCTTGGTCTCGGCCTCAAGCTCCGGGGCGTTCGCGAAGGCGAGCAGGCCGATGAACAGGCTCATGGTGAAGCCGACGCCGCAGAGGAGGGAGACGCCGTAGATCTGGGCCCAGGTCGCATGGGCCGGGCGCTGCGCCAGTCCGAGCCTCACCGCGGCGATGACGAGACCAAACACACCAACCTGCTTGCCCACAAACAGCCCGAGCGCCACGCCGAGCGTGACCGGGTCGAGCAGCATGCGCGGCGTGATCCCGGCGAGCGACACGCCCGCGTTGGCGAAGCCGAAGACGGGCAGGATGAGGTAGGCCGACCAGGGATGGACCGCGTGCTCGAGGATGTGGAGCGGCGAGGTCGGATCGTCCGGCTTGCCGACGCTGAGACGGAGCGGAACCGTCAGCGCCAGCAGCACGCCGGCGATGGTGGCGTGGACGCCCGACTTGAGCACGAACACCCACAGCACCGCGCCGAGCAGCAGGTAGGGCCACAGGCGGGCGACGCCGGCCTTGTTCATCCCGTAGAGGACCGCGAGCGTGACCGCCGCCCCGCCGAGCATCGGCAGCGACAGGTCGGCGGTATAGAAGGCCGCGATGATGAGGACTGCGCCCAGGTCGTCGATGATGGCGAGCGCCGTCAGGAACACCTTGAGCGAGACCGGCACCCGGGGGCCGAGCAGCGCCAGCACGCCGAGCGCGAAGGCGATGTCGGTGGCGGCGGGAATCGCCCAGCCGCGCAGGGTTTCGGGCGAGTTCCAGTTCACGGCGGCGTAGACGATGGCCGGGACCGCCATGCCGCCGAGCGCGGCCAGCCCCGGCAGGACGCGGTCGGGCCAGGTGCGCAGGCGCCCGTCGAGCACCTCGCGCTTGATCTCCAGACCGACGAGCAGGAAGAACACCGCCATCAGGGCGTCGTTGATCCAGTGCAGGACCGATAGGGGACCGACGTAGGCCTTCAGCGCGGCGAAGTAGGTGTCCGCCAGCGGCGAGTTGGCGATCACCAGGGCGAGCGCGGCGCTCGCCATCAGGACGAGGCCGCCGCCGGCGTCGCTAGTCAGGACGTTGCGCAGGGCCGACAGGGGACGGCGGCGAGGCCGCGAGGCGGTGAGCAAGGGCACGGGACTCCGGCGCTGGCGGCCCGACCAGCGCTCGTCCTGCCGGTCCGACCGACGGACCGCGCACCCTGCGCGGGCTATCGCATCCAAGCCGGACAGGGACAACCCGTCCCGCACCGGATCCCCAGGGGAGGCGCCAAAATTCGCCGGCGTGTCGTGTAACCGGCGGCAGGCCAAGCCTAAAGGCCTTGGGTCGGGCGGCACGGGCACGTGTCCCCGCCTGCGCCCATGCCTCTTCCCCGGTCAGTGGCCGGGTGCGACCAATGCAGCCCCCGGCTTGTCATGGGTGCCGAGCCGTTCGACCATCGTGGCCGTGGCCTCGTTCATGCCGATGACCTCGACCGGGATGCCGTGGTGCCGGAACTTGAGTACGACCCGGTCGAGGGCGTTGACGCTGGTGACGTCCCAGAAGTGCGCGGCCGTGAGGTCGAGCACGACGCCCCGGAGATCCTCCTCGCGGAAGTCGAAGGCGGAGTGGAACGCCTCGGCGGTGGCGAAGAAGATCTGGCCGGTCACCTTGTAGGTGCGAACCGCACGGGCCTCGTCGCGCAAGGACGCGACGCCGAAGAACTTGGTGACCTTGTGAGCGAAGAACAGGCCGCTGAGGATCACCCCGAACAGCACGCCCTTGGCGAGGTCGTGGGTGGCCACGACGACCACGACGGTGCCGAGCATGACGAAGCTCGACGACTTCGGATGGGTCACCAGCGTGTGGAAGGACTTCCACTGGAAGGTGTTGATCGAGACCATGATCATGACCGCGACCAGCGCCGCCATCGGAATCTGCGCCACGTAGGGGCCGAGTACGACGATCAGGAACAGCAGGAACACGCCGGAGAACAGGGTCGAGAGCCGCCCCCGGCCGCCGGAGGAGACATTGATTACCGACTGGCCGATCATGGCGCAGCCGGCCATGCCGCCGAGGAACCCGGAGGCGATGTTGGCGACGCCCTGGCCGGCGCACTCGCGGTTCTTGTTCGAGGTCGTGTCGGTCATCTCGTCGACGATGGCCGCAGTCATCAGGCTTTCCAGCAGGCCAACCATGGTGAGTGTCAGCGACACCGGCAGGATGATGCGCAGAGTCTCCCAGGTGAACGACACCTGCGGCAGGGCCACCCAGGGCAATTCGCTCGGGAGCGCGCCCATGTCGCCGACTTTGTGGATGCCGAGGCCGAGGTATATCGAGACGCCGGTCAGTAGGACGATGGTGACCAGCGGCGAGGGTACCGCCTTGGTGAGGTACGGCAGGCCGTAGATGATGCCGAGGCCGACCGCCGTTATCAGGTAGACGGTGGTGCTTTGGCCGATGAGTTCCGGCATCTGCGCCAGGAAGATCAGGATGGCCAGGGCGTTCACGAACCCGGTCACGACCGAGCGCGAGACGAAGCGCATCAGGTTGCCGAGCCTGAGCGCGCCGGCGGCGATCTGGAGGAGGCCGGTGAGGATGGTGGCGGCGAACAGATAGCCGACGCCATGGTCCTTCACGAGGCCCACCATCAGGAGCGCCATGGCGCCTGTTGCGGCGGAGATCATGGCGGGCCGCCCGCCCGCGAAGGCGGTGACGACGGCGATGCAGAACGAGGCATAGAGGCCGACCTTCGGGTCGACGCCGGCGATGATGGAGAAGGCGATGGCCTCGGGGATGAGGGCGAGGGCCACGACGGCGCCAGCCAGCAACTCGCGCGTGACGTTCGGAGCCCACTCGCTCCGTAGGTGGACGAGATCCATTGTTGTGAAAGGCTTTCCTTGTCCCAGGCGCGTTCGGTACGTCGCATGGGGCGCGCAACAGGGCCGGTCGGCCTCCTCGGAGGTCCGCGACTCAGGCACCACGATTTGCGTTATCCGGCGGATTGGCGGCCGGAAGAGCCACCCGGGCTTTCACCGGGTCCGGTCTTGTGGGGGAACCATAACCCAAGTGTTCGCTGCAGCGCAATGCGGCGGGTACGTCCGATTCCCGACCGGGGCAGCGGGATGCCGCGGATGATCGTTAGAGGTCGAGGACACCGAGCGCCGCGCCGATGAAAAGAAGGCCACCGAGCACGGCTGCGAAGATCGCGCGAGCCCGGACCCAGGCACCACCCTCGTTGTCGTTGCAAGCCGCCGGCGGCGTGCAGGTTCGACGCCGCCACTTGCGGGTCGAGCAGGGCGCTTCCCGGAAACTCGGCGTGGGCGGGCTATCGGACTGGTGGCGACACGACATAGGCGAACCGCGGGGGTGTTACTGCCTTCCTGCGGGACGGCTCCGGGATACTACATGGCTCGCCACTTACTGCCAGTACGGCTTGGTACCCATCGGCCAGGGCGACGACCGACACGAGGCGCTTGGCACCCTGGCCGAGCACCCGCGCGCGTCATCCGGCCCAGCGGGCGTAGCGTCGCTCTTCGCAAGGCTCGAAGTAGCGCCCGAACGACACCCGCACGTCCATCTCTTCTTGAGGGTCCCGGGGGTAAGCGGCTCCTTGTGCAAAGTGACGCCGCGCAGCGTCACGGCTCTGAGCTCTGGCAGGATCTCGTCGGGCATGAAGGGGCCGCGCTCGGCGATGAGCTCGGCTATCTCCTGCATGACACGGTCCCAAAAACTTCGCAGCCCGGAAGGTCGAGCTGCTTCTCGACCTTCCAGCGGCGAGCCTGGACGCGTGTGGCTTCGATCTCAAGATCATGTAGCCTCCCAGCTCGACCACTCCGCGCAGCGACCGCTTGCGAGCGAAGAGCGGCTATTCCAGCGGCTGTGACAGAAGGTCCGGAAGTGGCGCACAGCCGAACAAACGGCGTGCGAACTCCTGACCCATTGCAGACGGTCGGAATGTCCGCTTCCAGGCAGTTCAATGGACCCGGTTCGGCAACTTCTGGCCAGTAGTGGCCTGTCTGCTCTGGGGAGGGCTTGCCAAAAAGAGCAGACAAGGCCCTACCGAACCAACCCAGTCGTAAAGCTCGATTGGCGTCGGCCTCAAAAATGGACACCAGCACGCCGCCAGTCACCGCCGCCCGGCGGCCTCCAAGCGGGTCCGGTCAACAATCTCGACCGCGCCTCGACGAAGTTCGATCAGGCCCGCCTCGGCCCATTGTGCCAGAATGCGGCTCACCACCTCGCGCACGCTTCCGACATCGTCCGCGAGCTTTTGATGGGTCACCGCGGCGACGCCCCGCGGATCGGCTTCAGCGAGGAGGCGTTGCGCGAGGCGCTGCTTCAGCGGTGCGAACGCGACCTCGTCGATCAGCGTGAACAGGCCGGACATCAATCGCGTGTAGTCATCCATGACGAATCTGCGGAACGCCGCGCTGTCGCCGATCAGGTGCTGGAACGTGCCGACCGGCAGGGCCGCGAGTTCGGTCCGCTCCTCGGCCACGCTCTGCGCCGGAAAGGTGCCGCCGGACAGGAGACACTGAGTGGTGAGGGGGCAGGTGCCGCCCGGGCCAACCTTGTAGATCAGCACCTCGCGTCCGCCCTCCGACATCCGGAAGATCCGCGTGCGTCCCTCCAGGCACATCAGGTAGTTGGCACACTCGCCATTTAGTTCGTAGGCGATGGCGCCTGCATCCAGCACCGGGAAATGCACGGTTCCCCGAGCGATCTGAAGATGCGCCGGGCTGAGAGCTTGAAGAAGCGGAAACCGGTCGATCCACCGCTCGACCTTTTGGGCATCCGTCATGGCTGGCGTGGTCCCCCGGCCATGACGACGGGTTGATCGTCCGGCGCGCGTTGCGTTTTCCTCCCGCCGCGCCGGATTTGTGTGACCTGGGTCACCGACCGGGTGCAGCGGCCCGGCATAGCATCGCGACACAACGAACACGATAAGGGTGCCCGCCATGCGTGGCGCCCGCCGGGAGTAAACCGATGCGCCGCTTAGCCCTCAGCTTCATGCTCGCCGTCTTCGCTGCCGGCCCCGCCGCGGCCGAACAAGATCTGCTGCTCGGAGCCGACATGTCCTCGCCTGCCATGACGAAGGCCGAGATGAGCCGCGCCGACGTAGAGGCGATGATCCAGGCCGCGGACGGTAAGCCCATCGACCTGCACGACAAGGCGCTGTCGGGCCTCGATCTCTCCGGGTTGAATCTCCGGGGCGTCAACTTACGAACTGCGCGCCTGAACAAGGCCAATCTACGCGGCGCCGACCTCAGCGGCGCAAACCTCGAACAGGCATGGCTCCTGAAGGCAGACCTTTCCGGGGCCAAGCTCGCGGACGCGAAAATGTTCGGCATCACTGCGCGGGAGGCCAACCTCAGCGGGGCCGACCTCAGCCGGTCCATGCCCATCGGCGATTTCAAGGGCGCCAACATGAGCAGCGCCACGCTGGTCGATCTCAAGGGCGGAGCCAACATCAAGAATCAGTCCATGGGTCTGATGCGGGCGGTGTTCACCTCGGTGAACCTGTCGGGCGCGAACCTCAAGGGAGCCAACCTCGGCCGGTCACGCCTGGAGTATGCGAATCTTAAGGATGCCGATCTCACTGGCGTGGTGCTGATGGGCTCAGACTTGTCCGGGGCCAATTTGACCGGTGCTACGGTCACGGGCGCGGACTTCAAGAACGTCGATGTCAGCGGCGCTCGTCTCATCGACCTCCAAGGTCAGTCCGAGGCCAAGGACTGGGCGGAGAGGGTGAACATCGACCGTGCCGTCACTCAGGCATCCGATTGATCCGCCCGTTCACCAACCTGACGGCCCGCCTCTGACCTCAACGGTTTCTGTCTCAAGAAACCTAGTCAGCGGTAATCTACAACGTTCCCTGATATCAGCGAAGCCGCAAACTCGGGTTGCCCAATCGACAAGACTGGCTTCAAGCCAAAGCACGACGTTCGTCGTCCCCAGCCAAATCATCGCATCGCGTGATCAAAATGATCGATACGTTCCGTTGGATCGAACGAATGGACGCGGTCATGGTCGTGGCAGATCCAGTCCGCGAGGTGCACGCACCATGCCCGCAGCAGCCTTTCTCCGATCACGCGCTCTTGCCCTGTCTTCCATCCTGCCCGGCCTGAGCCTTTGCCTCGCGGTGACGGGCGCCGCCCTCGGGCTGGAGATGGTCGAGAAGCATATCTTCGGCCGTGCGTGGCTGGAGGCTCTGGTCCTCTCCATCGTGCTGGGCACGGCCGTCCGCACGGCCTGGAACCCTGGTCGGCGCTTCGCTCGCGGTATCGCGTTCGGCGCCAAGACCGTCCTGGAAATCGCCGTCGTCCTGCTCGGCGCCTCGCTCAGCCTCGGGACGCTGCTCGCGGCCGGGCCGGGGCTCCTCGTCGGCATCGCGGTGGTGGTGGCCCTCGCCATTGCGGCGAGCTACGGCATCGGCCGAGTTCTCGGGTTGACCCCGCGCCTGGCCATCCTCGTCGCCTGCGGCAACTCGATCTGTGGAAACTCGGCGATCGCGGCGGCGGCCCCGGTGATCGACGCGGACGGCGAGGACGTCGCCTCTTCCATCGCCTTCACCGCCGTGCTCGGCGTTCTCGTCGTTCTCGGGTTGCCGCTGCTCGTGCCGCTGCTCGGACTCTCACCGATGCAGTACGGTGTGCTCGCGGGGCTCACGGTCTACGCCGTGCCGCAGGTTCTCGCCGCAACCGCCCCGGTGGCCGCCCTCAGCGTCCAAGTCGGCACCCTGGTCAAGCTGGTCCGCGTGCTGATGCTTGGGCCAGTGGTCCTGGCTCTCTCGCTCGGGATTAGCTGGCTGCGCGCGGGGACGGGCGTGACCGTACCGCACCGCACGGCCGGCGAGCGCCCCGCCTCGGGCCGGATGCCGCTGCACCGGCTGGTGCCGTGGTTCATCCTCGCCTTCCTGGCCTTGACGGGTCTTCGCTCCGCGGAGCTCGTTCCCGAAGCGGCTTTGCACCCCATGGCCGCGGCGGCGAACGCGCTGACCATCGTGTCGATGGCGGCCCTCGGCCTCGGCGTCGACGTGCGCAGCGTCGCCAAGGCGGGACCACGCGTCACCCTGGCGGTAGTCGCTTCGCTCGCCGCCCTGACGGCCGTGAGCCTCGGGCTGATCCGCCTGCTCGGCATCGCCTGAAATAGGCCTGCCACCCGGCGCGTATGAGCGCGTTGGAGTCCGACCTTCTGCGATAGAGACACCCATGTCGAGCTTGACCGAGCGTATGGCGCGCCTGATCGTTCATGGGGAGCGCCCCTACAATGCCGAGCCACCGCTGACCCGCCTGCGGGCCCGTTACCGGACCCCTGCGGAAGACTTCTACGTCCGCTCCCACGGCGACCTGCCGGAGATCGACGCCGCCGCATGGCGCCTGTCCGTCGATGGCGCGCATGTCGGTCCCCTCGATCTGTCGCTGGCGGATCTGCGCGCGCGTTTTCCCGAGGCGACCGTCACGGCCACGATGCAGTGCGCCGGCAACCGCCGCGCCGATATGCGGGCGGTCGCCCCAGTCTCGGGCGATCCTTGGGACGGCGGCGCCATCGGGACGGCGGACTGGACCGGCGTCCGCCTCGGCGACGTCCTGCGTGCGGCGGGCGTAGCGCCAGGAGCGAACCTCCACTCGGACCTCCATGTGGCCTTCGAGAGCCAAGATGTGGTGGAGGGACGGCCCTACGGCGTCTCGATCCCGCTCGCCAAGGCGGTCGCCGGCGAGACACTGCTGGCCTTCGCGATGAACGGGGCATCGCTGTTGCCCGAGCACGGCTTCCCCGTGCGGGCCGTCGTGCCGGGCTTCGCGGGCGTGCGCAGCCCGAAATGGCTGAAGCGCATCACGGTGCAGGACCATCCCTCGACCAACCCGATGCAAGCCGACGACTACAAGCTGTTCCCGCCGGACGTGACGGCCGAGACCGCCAATCCCGCGAAAGGCCACACCATCGAAACGATGCCGCTCAACGCCGCGATCTGCGAGCCCGCGCGCGGAGCCCGGCTCAAGGCGGGCGAGACCACCATTCGCGGGTACGCCATCGCGGGAGATCGGGCGATCGTGCGCGTCGATGTCTCGGGCGATGGCGGTCGGTCCTGGCATCAAGCTACGCTGGAACACGAGGCCGGCGCTCCCTTCGCCTGGACGTTCTGGGAGATCGTGCTGGACCTTCCGTCCGGCGAGCGCGACCTCGTGGTGCGCGCCTGGGACAGCGCCGGGCAGACCCAGCCGGCGCGGCCGGACGAGACGTGGAACTTCAAGGGCTACCTCAGCGCCTCCTGGCACCGTGTGTGGGTCGAGGTCGCCTGAAGGGCCGCCCCCCGTCAGGGGGCGGCACGGATCAGGTCGAGCAAGGCGTCGGCGGCGCGACTGCGGTAGCGCTCCTTGTGGCGCAGGACCCGGAAGGTTCGCGTCGGCAGAGCGAAGGGCACGGCGACGAGCGCTCCGGTTCGCAGAGAGGGTCCGACCACCGCTTCGGATAGAACGCTCGCCCCGGCCCCCGCCACGACGGCGGCGAGGACAGCCTCGTTCGACGGCAGTTCGAGGGCAACCGTGAGTGCGTCCGGTGCGATGCCCAGCGCGACGATCGCCGCCTCGAAGGCGGAGCGCGTGCCCGATCCGGGTTCGCGCAGCACCCAGGAGACTGAAGCGAGGTCGGATCGTCCCGACCGCGCGCGTGCGGCCAACGGGTGATCAGGCGCGATGACGAGGATCAGCCGGTCCTCGGCGACCGGAGTGCTCGCGAGGCTGCCGTCCTCGATCGGGCCCTCCACGAAGGCGAGTTCCGCCGTCCCGGCTCGGACCGCCTCGGCGGCTTCGGCGGTGTTGCCGATGCCGAGCCGCAGGACGATGTCGGGATAGGCCGCCCGAAAGGCGACGAGGTGCCGGGGGAGCCAGTGGCTGGCGATGGTCTGGCTCGCCTGGATGGACAGCGTGCCGCGCCGCAAGCCGCTGAGGTCCGCGAGCACCTGTTCGGCCGCCTGGGCGCGGGCGAGCACCGCGCGAGCCTCGCTGAGAAAGACGCCGCCCGCTTCGGTCAGTTCGATGCCCCGGCCGACCCGGTGGAACAACTTGACGGCGTGCCGAGTCTCCAGTGCGCTGATGGCGGCGCTGACCGCCGACTGGACGAGGTTCAGCGCCTCGGCCGCCCGCGTGACGTGCTGGCGCTCGGCAACCGCCACGAAGATGCGCAACTGGTCGAGGGTCATGGCGTCTCGTGCTCGGCGGGGGCCTTGGCCGGCGTGGTCCGGCAGGGTTCGGATACGAGCATCACCGCGCGACTTCGCGCTTGCCCGAGACCTGCGCATCGACCGCCTCGGCGACCCGGAGCAGCCGCGCCTCGTCCGTGCGGGCCGTCACCACGTAGGACATCCCGGCATCGATCCACGAGAAGGCGGCCACGTCGTCGGCGCGGGCGTAGCGGAACACGCCGCGCCCGCCGGTCGGCCCGGCCCGGCTGTACAGGGTCAGGCGGGTGCCCCGGTCGTCGTCGTACATCAGCATCGCCGCCGGCTCGTCTCCGGCGGGGAGCAGGCGCCCGCCCATGAGCCGGAATCCCTGCGCCCGCAGGTCCGGCACGGTGACGGGCCGGCCCAGGCGCGCGCTGAGCCATCGCACGAGGTCGGTCGAGCCGTCGGCGCGGACCTCGACCGGATGGGCGGCCTCGACCACGTAGGTGCGGAAGGCGGAGACGGCCGCCTGCGTCATCGGTTCGGCGTGGGCGCCCGGGCCCGGCACGGCGCCGCGCCCGGCCCACCCGGCCGCGCCGCCGAGGGCGAGCAGGAGCGCCGCCGCCGCCGCGCTCGGCCACCGACGCGGGAGGCGCATCCGGCGCGAGCCTGCGAGGTTCGCGATGCGCAGGCGGGCGGGGATCGGCTCGTCCGCCACGGGCGCGAGGCGCGCCCGCAGGCGTTCCCGCACCTCCCGGTCGGCGGCGACCCGGGCGGCTGCCTCCGGATGCGCGGCGAGCCACGCCTCGACGCGGGCGCGGCGGCCCGGATCGAGCCGTCCGTCCACAAAGGCGTGCAGGTCGTCCTCGCCGACGGGACGCGGGTCGGACGCGGTCATTTCACCCTCCGCAGATGCCCGGTGACGATCGTGGGAGCCCGGTCGAGGAAGGCGCGCAACCGGCCGCGCGCCCGGCTGAGGCGCGACATCACCGTGCCGACGGGGATCGCGAGCACGGCGGCGACCTCGGCATAGGACATGTCCTCGACCGCGACGAGGAGCAGGACGGACCGCTGCTCCTCGGGAAGCGCGGCGATCCCGTCGAGCACGTCCCGCGCGCCCACGGCCGCCTCGGGATCGACCCCGGCCTCCGCGATCTCCATCAGCGCCTCCGGGCCGACCTCGATGCCCCGGCGGCGGCGCACGCCTTCGAGGTAGCGGTTGCGCAGGATCGCGAACAGCCACGCCCGCAGATCGCCCTCGCGGCGCTGCGGCCAGGCGCGGATCGCCCGTTCCAGCGTGTCCTGGACGAGGTCGTCGGCTGCTTCGCGCTGCCGCAGCAGCGCGGTCGCGTAGCGCCGCAGGGCCGGAATCTGCGGTTCGATCAGGACGGCGAGGTCGTCCAAGGGTGGTCTCCGGATCGCGGCTACGGCGATGCCCGTGCCGCCGTTCGGAACAGAGATGCCGGAATTGCCCGAACTATTCCAAACCTCGCCCCGGTGAGTTGATCACGCATCCGTGACCGATTGGCCGGGAGCGGCGTGAAATATCCCGGCCCGGCCGGCATCTCTCCCCGCGTGACCTCGACACTGCGGGAGAGACCATGCGCGGAGCACCGACGGCGATCCTCATCACCTTGTTCATGGCCGGGGGTGTCCTGGGCGGCGGCATGATGATGCGCGCCGGGCATGCGGAGACCGCCCCCGGCGGCTTCGATGCGATGATGGCCCAATCGATGGCGCGGATGCACGCGGACATGGCGGTGTCGCCGTCCGGCGACCCCGACCGGGATTTCGCCGCCATGATGATCCCGCACCATCAGGGCGCGATCGAGATGGCGAAGGCCGAACTCGCATACGGCCGCGACCCGGTCCTGCGTCGGCTCGCGCAGGGCATCGTCGTCGAGCAGGCGCAGGAGATCGAGGTCATGCGCCGCGCCCTCGCCGAGCGACCGGTCGCGCAGACCCCACCGACGCAGCCGCCGGCCCGCCACCACCACTGAGCGGATCGCCGTCCCCCGTCCCGACCATCAGCGCGAAGAGACCTTCATGATGCGACACCTCATTCCGGCGACCCTGCTGCTCGCCCTCCTCGGCGGGACCGCGCTTGCGGGCCAGGCGCCGGGGCCCGCCTCGGCGCCGGACGTGCCGGTCGGCCCCCGCGACCGGTTCTACACCTCGGACCAGTTCTCCAACACGGTCTCGGTGATCGACCCAGCCGCCAATACGCTCCTAGGCGTGATCCGTCTCGGCGACACGACGCCCGCGAACCTGAGCCCGCTCTATCGCGGCCAGCTCCTGGTCCACGGCATGGGCTTCTCGCCCGACCGCAAGACCCTGCTCGCCGTCTCGATCGGCTCGAACTCGGTCAGCTTCATCGACACCGCCACCAACACTGTGCGCCGCACAACCTATGTCGGCCGCTCGCCGCACGAGGCGTTCTTCACGCCGGATGGGCGCGAGGTCTGGGTCAGCGTGCGCGGCGAGGACTACGTCGCGATCCTCGACGCGGGGACCGGCAAGGAGACGGGCCGGATCACGGTGCCAAACGGGCCCGGCATGACGATCTTCTCGCCCGACGGGCGTTACGGCTACGTCTGCTCCAGCTTCAGCCCCGAGACGGTCGCCATCGACGTGAAGAGCCGCGAGATCGTCGGGCGGATCAAGCAGGAGAGCCCGTTCTGCCCCGACATCGCGGCGACGCCCGACGGCAAGCAGGTGTGGTTCACCCTCAAGGACGTCGGCCGCGTCCAGGTGTTCGAGGCCACGCCGCCGTTCAAGGCGCTCAAGACCATCGAGACCGGACCGATCACCAACCACGTCAACATCGCGCGCACGAAGGCCGGGCAGTTCGCCTACGTGACGATCGGCGGCCTGAACCAAGTGAAGGTGTTCCGCACCGACGACTTCTCGCAGGTCGCGACGATTCCCACCGGCGCGCTCCCGCACGGCCTCTGGCCCTCGGGCGATGGTTCGCGGATCTATGTCGGCCTGGAGAATGCCGACGCGGTCGCGGTGATCGACACCGGCAGCAACGCGGTGATCGCCACCATCCCGATCGGCCAGGGGCCGCAGGGGGTGGCCTACGTCCCGGACGCGGTGTCGGAGGGAGCGGGTGCGCCGAACCTCCAGCCGCTGGGCGCGGCGGGCCAGTCGAGCACGCTGACGCTGGCCGGGCCGGATGGCAAGGCGGCCACGCAGGTCACGCTGTTCGACCAGGGCGTGTTGCAGACCCTGCAGGCGGCGGTGACGGGCCTCACGCCGAAGAAGCCCTACGTGCTGGCCCTCTCGGCCGATCCGAAGGGCGCCGGGCCGCTGGAGCCGCTGGCCGCCTTCATGACGAACCCGGTGGGCGCGGCCATCGTCAACGCCGTGGGCCCGATCCGGCAGGTGACGCAGAACGCGAACGAGGCCGCGCGGCGAAGCCTCGTCATCGTCGAGGGCAAGCCCGGCGAGACCGGCGCGACGGTCCAGACGCAGGCACCGCGCTGACGGGACGAGGGGGGCGGTCGCCGGACCGCCCCATGTTTCCAGCCGCGCCTCAGTAGGTGTCGGCGAGGTAGGCGGCGATGGCCTTGGCCTGCGCCGCGTCGATCGGCGCGTGGTAGACCTTGACCATCTTGGTCACCTCGGACTCCCAGAAGGCCGCGCCTTTGCCGGGCGGCTGCATCGCGATGTAGTCCACCGAATGGCAGACGAGGCAGTTCGCCTGGGCCGCCTCGAAGCCCTCCGCGTGCGTGCCGGCCTTCGGCGCCCGCAGCTCCGCGGTCGGCTCCGGCACCGCGTAGGATTTCGGGGCGGCGAGGGCCGCGCCGGTGGCGAGGGCAAGCGCCGCCGTCAGGGCGAGGGTGGTGCGGGTCATCGTCGTCACTCCCTCAGGCCGCGCGCACGCGGGTGGTCTCGACCACGTTGCGCAGGTACCCGGCCGGGTTCCAGCGCGGCTCCATCGGCTGGCTCGCCCCGTCGTTGGCGGTTGCCCGCACCCGGATCGCGTGCGCCCCCTGCGACAGCTCCGCGTCGAGGGTCCAGGGCCGGAAGGCGTAGGGGCCGAGATCCTGCCCGAGCCGCGCTTCCGCCCAGGTCTTGCCGTCGTCGGTCGAGACCGCCACCGACTTGATTCCCGAGCCACCATCGAAGGCGATGCCGCGCAAGGGCGTGCGCCCGGCCTTCACGTCCGCCCCGTCGGTCAGGTTGGTGAGAAAGGAGCGCACGGTGAAGCGGTTGATCGGCACGGTCTTGTCCGCCGCCTTGCCGGGTTGCGTGCAGGCGCAGTCGTTGTCGGGGATGCGATAGGCCTTCTGCATCCAGAAGCCGTCGAAGGGTTTGTCGAGCACGCTGATGCTCTCCAGGTGCTTGACCCAGTAGGTGCCGTAGAATCCTGGCACGACGAGGCGCAGGGGATAGCCGTTGAGCCAGGGCAGATCCTGCCCGTTCATGCCCCAGGCGAGCATCACCTGCCCGTCGCGGGCGTGGTCGAGCTTGAGCGACTTGGCGAAGTCCGGCGTCTCCGGGATCACCGGGCCGTCAAGGCCGGTGAAGGCGACCTCGACGGCGCCCGCCTTCACCCCGGCCTTGTCGAGCACCGCCTTCAGCGGCACGCCGGTCCATCGGGCGCAGCCCATCGCCCCGTTGGCGAGCTGCCCGCCGGCCATGCGCGGTTCGAAGAAGCCGCGAGAGTTGCCCGAGCACTGATTGACCGCGACGATCTCGGTCGTCGGCATCGCCTTCAGGTCGGCGAGCGAGAGCGAGACCTCCTTCTCGACATGGCCCTTGATCGCGACCCGGTAGGTCTCGGGGTCGATCTCGGTCGGGATGTCGGCGAGGTGGTAGCGCACGAAGAACGCGTCGTTGGGCGTGATGGCGCCCTCGTCGAACACCGAGAACGGGGTCTCCAGTTGCGGCGGGCGCGCGGTCATCTGGAGCAGCGGGCGCTTGCCCGGATAGGCCACCAGGGGCCGCTCGCCGTTGCCGAAGGGCAGCGTGGTGGTGTCGCCCGCGAGTGCCCGCAACGACGCGAAGCTGCCGCCGCCGAGGCCCGCCAGGGCGGTGAGACCCGCCCGCCTGATGAGATCGCGTCTGTCGAGCATCCGATTCCTCCCCGGTTTCGCGCGTGACTCCGGCGACCGGGCCCGCGACGTGCGGAGGAGGAGACGCACGTCGCCCCCGGTCTATTCGCGGCGGGTCGAAATAAATTCCGCGGCCCGCGCCGGTCAGCCGGTGCAGGGGCGTTCAGAGAGGCCGGTGGCCCGGTCCAGGGCGAGCCGCAGGCGGTCCGTCTTGGTCGGTTCGGTGAGGAGCACGGCCGCCTCGGCCAGCAAGGCGAAGCGCTCGGCCGGCACCGTCTCGGACAGGAGGACGTAGCGGCGCCCCTTGCTGTCCCAGCGCGCCACACGCAGGTCGCGGTCCCCTTGCGCGATCTCGAGTCCGGCCTGCCCGCGCGACGGCCTGCTCCAGACGGCGAGCCGGCAGCCGTGACGCCCCTCGTAACCGGCAAGCCGGCCAGCCGAACCGTCACCCTCGGACAGGTAGACCAAGCGGAAGCCCGCCGCCCCGAGATCGAGGGGGAAGCCGTTCAGGCCGCCCGCGGGCTGCATGGCGTTCGCGGGTGCGCCCGCCGCACTCCAGGCCATGAAGGCCGCGCGCGCGGCGTCGGCCGGCGGGCGAGACGACGGGGCCAGCCAGCCGGTGCCGACGAGGACGACCAGGGCCGCGGCGCACGCCCATCCGAGGGAGGCGCGGGCCATCGGCGCGCGCGGGGGCGGCACGACCGCAGCCTTCACCTCCCGTTTCACCCCCTGCTTCAGCCGGGTCAGGGTCGCGACCCGCGCGGCCAGGACCGGATCGCGGGCCAGCGTCTCCGCGACCGCGCGCCGGTCCTTCGCATCAAGTTCCCCATCGACGTAGGCATTGAGGGTCTCCCAGCGCATCACGGCCCCTCGCTCCCATCGGACGGCTCGGCGATCCGGTGCAGCATGATCCGCCTCGCCCTGTGCAGACGGCTCATGACCGTGCCGACGGGAATGCCGAGCCGTTTGGCGGTCTCCCGGTAGCTCAGGCCTTCGACGTCCACGCAGGTCACGACCTTTCGGCAGGGTGCATCGAGGGTGGCGAAAGCCTGGCGCACGGCGATGGCCTCAATCAGGCGGTCGTCGAACCCTTCGTCGGGCCAATCCACGAGATCGTCCTCGCGGCGGGTCCGGTTCCGGCGGAGCCGATCGATCCAGGCGTGGCGCACGATCCGGAACAGGTAGGCGCGGGCCGCCCGCGGTTCGCTCGGCGTCGTCCCCGTCGAGAGCGCCTTGAGGGCGCTCTGCTGCATCAGGTCGCGCGCGGCGTCGGGCTCCCGCGTCAGCGTCAGCGCGTAGCGGAACAGGCGCGGCCACGCTTCGACGAGGTGCTCACCGATGGACCGCATCCTGATGTGTCATCCTCCCCGCACTCCATAGCACATCGATGCATGTCCACACAGAGTCGCAACGGTCGTCGATGGTTGTGGATGTCGGGAGGCCTTACACCTCTGCAGCGCTACTCGGAGCGTTGCTGTTGCTGAACAATCGATTGCAAGCTCGTATGTCTGCTTTCAGGCATTGTGAGGATGCGGTTTTAAGACCGGGGTGGGCGCGAAGCTGAATGTCCGGTTCCGGGTATCGAGTTGATGTCCGCTCATGGCGCGAAGCCGAACGAACTAAGGTGTGACTTCTACATGAAGGCGGCCTCCGTGGTTGGCGGATCGCGCGGCGCGGGCGCAGAGACCGGTTCCGGGGCGGCCGCCTGCGCGCCGGCCCTGAGGTGGTCGACCTCGGCCTGGTGCGCAGCGGCCTTGGCCTCTATCAGGTTGGCATGAGCAAGGGTGTCGTCGCGGAGATGCTCGTTCGCCTCTTGCTCGTTGGCAGCAAGGTCAGCCTTGGAGAAGCGCTAATTGGCCTGCTCGATGTGCGCCTGCTCAAGATAAGACCTATCCAGGCATGCGTGTCCCCAGGCCGCTGATGCTCCGGCCGCACCTGAACGACACCAGCAGCCACGATCTTGCCGCCGAGACTCTGGCCCTGACCAAGATGAACTGGAACTCGACCCAGTTCGACGGTGCTTCTCCCATAACCCTGCAGGCTGCCCGGCGGGTCGGGCGCATCCTCAAGCACGTCCCCCAAGGTTTCGACGTCCAGGGCGACTACCGCTACTTCATCTGACACGACCGAGGGTGCAAAGCCTGTAAAAGGTGTCGCTTCCCCTAGCGGCGAGGCGACCTGCATGAACTACGTGGCCATCCATCGAACACCACGTCCGCACGCCCGAGCAGACCCCGCTCGCCGTACCCAAGAGCCACTATCGGCCAAGGCGGAACAAAAGGTGATTTTGACATGCAACCTTAACGTTTCATAAGTCGTTAAACCCTTCGACACGCTCACCCATTGTTGGCCGCCCGAAAAGGCCCAGGCTGAGCGAGGGGGATGCAATGACGGCAGCATCGACGCCATCTCTCGGCTACCTGAGCGACGTCGAAACCAAGGTCGACCTACTCAATAACGAGGCCATCGCCAAGACCATCGTCCGCTTAATCAGCGAGAAGTCGGAGCACGCGATCTCCGTGGGCGTTCACGGCGATTGGGGTGCCGGCAAGTCCAGCGTCCTGGAGATGGTCGCAGATGGGCTATCGAAGGATGGGAAGGTCCTCTGCCTCAAGTTCAACGGCTGGCAGTTCCAAGGCTTCGAAGACGCCAAGATCGCCCTGATCGAAGGGGTGCTCCTGGGCCTCATCGAGAACCGGTCCCTCTGGTCGAAGGCGACGGACGAGGTCAAGGAAGCCCTCAAGAGCGTCGACAAGCTCAAGCTCGCGAAGAAGGCGGGCACCCTGGCCTTCACCGCTGTCACCGGCATCCCGGCATTCGGCTTCGACGAGCTGCTGGGCTCGGCGGTCGAGTGGGTGAAGGAGAAGGCAACGAACAGCGAGGAGCGCGATCAGGCCCTTAAGGAGATCCAGGACCTCAGGAAGGAGGGTGGCGACGAGGAGAAACCCGAAGGGAGGTTCGAGAAGGGCTACAGCGTCCCGAAGGAGATCGGCGACTTCCGGAAGTCCTTCAAGAAGCTGATCGCGAAGGCCGGGATCGAGCGGCTGGTCGTGCTGGTGGACGACCTCGACCGGTGCCTCCCCGCGACCGCCATCGAGACCCTAGAGGCGATCAGGCTCTTCGTGTTCCTCGACAAGACCGCGTTCATCGTGGGCGCCGACGAGGGCATGATCGAGTACGCCGTCCGCAAGCACTTCCCCGACCTGCCCGACAACCAACCCGCCAACGGCTATTCGCGCGCCTACCTGGAGAAGCTGCTTCAGGTGCCGTTCAGGATCCCGGCCCTCGGCGACACCGAGACCCACATTTACGTGACGCTTCTCCTAGTCGGCGGGACCCTGGGCGAGAATGCGCGCGAGTTCGGCGCCCTGATGGCGCTGGGCCGGGATGCACTCTCCAAGCCCTGGGACACCGAGGTCTTCACGCCGGAGGCCGTCAGGACCGCGCTGGGAGCCACTTACGACCGAGTTTCCGAGGTCGTACTCACCGCCGACCAAATCAGCCCGGTCTTATCCGCGGGGACCAAGGGCAATCCCAGGCAGGTCAAGCGCTTCCTGAACGCGTTGACGCTCCGGCTGGAGGTGGCGAGGGCGCGGAACTTCGGCGACGCGATCAGCCAGTCGCACCTCGCCAAGCTGATGCTGGCGGAACTCTACCTGCCTGAGGCCGTGTTCTCTCACATCGCGACGACCGCGGCGAATGCCCGCGACGGCATCTGCCCCGAGCTCGCCGAGATCGAGGCGTTCGCGGACGGTGAAGGCGATGCCAGGCCCCCGGCCGGCGCAAGTGGAGACGGGGGCGACGACAGGACCGGCTCGATCGTGGCCGACTGGAAGATGCGCCCCGAGGTCATCCGTTGGGCGAAGGTGAAGCCCGCCCTGGGCGCCACCTCCCTGAAGCCGTACCTGTTCGTCATCAAGGACAGGAAGAACTTCGTCTCCGGCTCGGCCCCTCTTCCGGAGAAGCTGCGCAAGCTCGTGGCCAAGCTCTCGTCGGGGGAGATGGCCGCGCAGTCCGCCGCCGCCGAGGTCAGGACCTTGGCGCCGCCGGAGGTCAGCGAGGTCTTCAGGGAACTGAGGGCGCGGGTGATCTCATCGAGCTCCCTAGAGCAGAAACCGGATGCCTTCCACGGGGTCGCCGTGCTCACGACCGAGCACGCCGGCCTACAGGCCCAATACGTCGAGATGCTCAACGACCTGCCGGTGGACAAGCTCGGCTTTTGGGCCGCGACGGGCCACACCATGGTGAAGGAAGAGCGGGTCAAGGAGAGGCTTCGGGCGCTGCTCACGCGCTGGGCGGCTTCCAGCAACCTTCGGCTGAAGCGGGCGGCGGCCACCGCCCTGGCACCTCCGAGGGCTGCGAGAAGGGGGGCTTGAGGTGGGCACCTCCACGCCCTTCGGGGGCGGCAAGAACGGGAATCCCCTGATCCCGAGTTGGGTCGAGGGAGGCGCCGGCGGTAGCGACGCGGGAGGAGCCGGGCCCGCCCCGTCGGGAGCGGGCGGCCCTCCCCCCGGCGCAGGCGAGCCAGGACCGGGCCAGCCGCAACAGGGTAAGGACCCACCCCTTCGCTACACCGGCCCGCGGTCGAGTTTCACCTGGTTCACGAAATCCGGCGGGAGCGACCGGCGGGCGCTCGGCAGGGCCGTGTCCTCCTACGTGAAGCGGACGGGCGGCGGAGCGACCTCGACGTCGCGGCGGATGGCGGCGGAGCGTTCGGCGGTATCCAGCCTGGCCGACGTGCTGTCTCGGGCCTCCGCGGCGCCGGGAGGCATCCGCGAGGTCGTCCGCACGCTCAACTTCGGCGATCTGGCCGACCGCCCGATCCAGGACATCTACGCCGCGCTCGTCGACCACATCTGTCCACCGGACGGTGACCTGGACGACGCCCACGCCCGTGAGGCTTACCTTGAAGCGGTGAACGAGGTCATGCAGGACCAGCCGCCCGACTTGGAGAAACCGTCGGCCGAGACGGTCAAGGACATCGTCGGCAAGTTCATCGCCAATGCCGTCAACCAGCGCATCGTCACGGCCATCGGCACGGGCATGATCACTCTGCCGGCGAACCCCGACGAGATCCGCGCCGTCGAGAAGGGGCTCAAGGACTTCGTCCGCGGCTGCGTCGCCGAGGCGATGGAGGAGTTCGGCGGGGACTTCCGCGAGGCGGACCTGAGGCCGGAGATCGACGCCATCTTCGAGCGTGCCGCGGAGGTTCTCGGCGACCGGGGCGATGAGGCAGCCGAGGGGGCGGACGAATGACGCGACACGCGCTCGTGGGGCATTTCGGCCCCTCCGACCAGTATGATCCCCCGGTCGAGGACGGCGTGGCCCATGCCCGGCTCGATCTGGTGAATGGCAACCGACAGCTCCAGCACAGCATTGGCCAAGCCCTCGACGACCTGCGGGAATTGCGCGTGAGGCCGACCGAGGTCGGGGTCGACCTCATGGTGGTGGCCGTGCTGGTTCACGCCCTCGACACCCGCGTCAGCCGGGCGGCCAACGCGCAGGACGCGTGGACCCGCGAGTTGCGGCTGGAGGTTCCAGTGTCCGATCCCGCCCGATGGCAAGCTGCTGCACCTGTGCTGGAGGGGATGCTGCGCTTCCTGACGGGCGACCATTGGGAGGCGCGCTTCCGTCCCCGGCCGCAAGCGTTCGCCAGCGTCTCACCCGCCGCCCTTCCGAACGTCGATGCCCCCGACTTCGATGGCGTCTCCCTTTACTCGGGCGGCCTCGATAGCCTGATCGGGGCCTTGGACACCCTGGCCGGACATGCCCACCCGCTCTTCGTGAGCCACCGGGGAGACGGCGCTGTCAGTGGCCCACAGGGAGCGCTGTTCCAGGCGATGGTGGACGCCGTCGCAGGGGCACGGCCCACGAACCGGAAGGGGCCGCTGACAGGGCTGCGGTACTCGCTGGCCTTCAAGCGTGGGCTGATCGCCGGCAGCGAGGACTCGACGAGGGGGCGGTCGTTCCTGTTCCTTGCGCTAGGTGCATTCGCGGGCTCCGGGCTCACGGGGCCATTCGACATCCGCATCCCGGAGAACGGACTGATCGCACTGAACGTGCCGCTCGACCCCACGCGGATAGGCTCCAACAGCACGCGGACGACGCACCCGTATTACCTTCGCCGCTGGAACGACCTCCTGCGTGCCGTGGGTATCCCGGGCACCGTCACGAACCCGTATTGGGATTGTACGAAAGGCGAGATGGTGGCGGGATGCGCCATGCTTGGCATCCTGCGGGACCTGATACCGCTCTCGGTCTCGTGTGCGCATCCCTCGGTCAAGCGGTTTAACCGAGATGGCAAGAACCATTGCGGCACCTGCGTCCCATGCATCATCCGGCGGGCCGCCATCGAGGCGGCCCTTGGCACCGGGAACGACCCGACTGGATACCGCTGTGAGGACCTCACCGCCCAACCGCTCTCGGCGAAGAAGAAGGATGGAAAGCAGATCCGCGGGTACCAGTACGCACTCGACCGGCTTTCCCGCGACCCGGGGCTTTCCCGCATCCTCGTCCATAAGCCGGGGCCGCTGCGCGAGGATGTCGCGAACCTCGACGGACTGATCGGCGTCTACGAGCGTGGTATGAGGGAGGTCGGTCGCCTGCTGCAGGGCGTCACAACCTCCTAGCGACGATGCCGGAACGAACGTGACGGGGCGCCTGATCGACTTCCACTGCCACTTGGACCTCTACCCGGACTTCGAGAGGTTGGTCGCGGAGTGCGACCGCGAGGGCGTCTACACCCTCGCGGTGACCACGACGCCTGCCGCCTGGCGGCGGAACCGCGACCTCGCCGCGACCACCAGATACGTCCGAGCCGGGCTCGGTCTCCACCCGCAACTCGTAGAGGAGCGGTGGCGGGAAATCGACGTCTGGGAACGCCACCTGCCCGAGGCCCGCTATGTCGGCGAGGTCGGGCTCGACGCAAGCCCCCGCCACTACCGCAGCCTCGACCGGCAGAAGGACGTGTTCGGGCGCATCCTGAAGGCATGCGCCTCGGAGGGCGGGAAGATCCTCTCGGTCCATTCCGTGCGAGCCGCGCGCCAAGTGCTCGAAATGGTCGAGGAGCACCTGCCGCCCTCAAAAGGGACGGTCATCCTCCACTGGTTCACGGGCTCCGTGGCCGAGGCCGCACGGGCCGCCGGCCTCGGCTGCTTCTTCTCGGTCAACAGCGAGATGCTAGCGACCGAACGGGGGCGGAAGCTGGTTAGGGGCCTTCCGGCCGACAGGCTGTTGACGGAGACCGACGGCCCTTTCACGGCCGAGGGCGGCCAACCCCGTCGGCCCTCCGACGTCGAGCGCGCGGTCACCAGGCTGGCTGAGGCACTTCAAGTTCCAATCGAGGAATGCCGTGTGAACCTCCTGGTCAACCTGAAGGCACTTTCATCGGGTAGCCCCACCAACGCACAGGTTCGCTCCGAAGGTGCCACTGCGAAGCTCGCCTGACGGCTTTCGGGCTACGGTCGCGCCGTCACCGCGCGGCGTCGATCCACGCGACCTCAGGACGTCACGGCAGCGCACCAACCCTGGGGTGACGCGCCACCCCCGGGGGGGGGCCGTCCGGTCCCTTAGCTACGCATCAGCCTGCGGAAGCGGTCGCGCCGCCAGCGCTCGGCGTCAATCCGCTCGGCCATGAAGGCGTCAATCGCACGCGCCCACGCGTTAACGGCCTTGGTCAGGCCCCGCACCGCGGCCTGCGAGTTCCCGTGCAGTGCCTCCTCATGCCGGTCGCACATCTCCTCCGAGATCGCGCCTCCCGTGAGCTTGACGGACCGGGCAGGACGAAGACCTCGGCGAACGGCGGCGGCTCCTTGAGGAAGCCCAACTTCATCCGCCACTTCTCATCGGTGATGTCCCTACGCCTCGCCGGGGCTTGGGAGGAACTGCGCAAGCCGCTCCAGGACGCGCTTTCGGGCGGCGTCGAAGGCCGTCTGTCCCGCAGGGCGGCCGCCGGAGCGGATGTAGCCGGCAACCGCAATGACGTCGGCTACGTCGACCTTCGGGTTGGCGATAGCGAGCGGGCCGGCCGCGGACCGGCGGATACCACCCATCCGGACGAAGGCACGCGCCAGGTCTTCGTCGATGCCGGTGGCGCCCGGCTTCCCGAGGGCGGCCTGCAGCCGGTTGCGCTCAGCTCGTAGGGACGTGACCTCGGCCTTTAGGGCGTCGAGTTCGGCGACGCGAGCGGCCTCGGTCTCGCGCTGCCGCTCGCGCCACTCGCGGGCACGGTCGGCGGCGGCGATGCGGCGGCGGGCGGCGGCGGACGTCTCGCGGGAAGGGGCGGTGTCGGTCATGGGGACCATCCTGCTTCTCGACCATGCATCCCACCAGGTGCGTCGCGAGGATCGAATGGCCTTTCCCGGGGCACGGTTCGTGCTCGTCCCACGTCAAACCCTTGCGCCCGTCCGGAATTCCTACGATCCCGTCCCGCGTCCGCGAGCCCTTACGGTTCGACCGGGTCAATAACTATGCTCCCCCGAAGGGGGAGTCTCTGGGTCCTCCTCTTAGAACGGGACGAGCCGTCCCACCCGTTTGACCTGTGCAGTCGTGAGCTGCACCATCCCCATGCCGGTCGATTTGCGCGGCGCCGGGGGTTCGTGGGCAGGGGTGCCTCGCGAGCCTCTCCAGACGGGAGATGCTTCGAACTTGTCCGACACCATCCTCGCCCCGGAAGGGGCACAGGCGGCCCGCCCTGGGCGTTTCAGCGCGTTCGATAGCCCGCTCGGCTACCGCCGCCAGCCGACGGCCGTGTTCGAGCCGGGCCTCGCCGACCTCAGAACCGAGAACATGCGCGGGCCGTCCTACGCGGCCATGCTCCACCCCCACGACACGCGCGGCGTCGTCGTCATGGCCTACCGCGACACGTACACGAAGCGGGACGGTACGCGGGGGTACAAGACCGCCAACGGCGGCGCGACGGGGGACGAGCTCCGCAGGGTCGTAGACGTCCTGGAGCCGTTCTCCATCACGATGAACTCGTTCCGGCGCGACCCGAAGGACCCGGACGCGCACCGGCTCTCCCCGTGCAAGGCGACCTGGAACCTGGCCGGGCTGAACGCCTGCTGGGTCGACCTCGACTACTACAACCGCGTGGCCTGGCGCGGGCGCCCGCCGGAGGAGGTCGCCGCCGCGGTGGTGGAGCGGTGCGAGGACCTCGGGTGGCCGATGCCGTCCTACGTCCTCGCCAGCGGCCAGGGGCTGCTCGTGTCCTGGCTCCACACCCGGCAGTCGCCCTCGGCCCTGCCGGTCTGGCTAGCCATGCAGAAGCGTATCCTGACCGAGTTCGACGACTTCGGGCCCGACCGCGGCGCCTCGAACCCGACGATGGCGTTCAAGCTCCCGGGGGTGCAGAACGAGAAAAACTCGGTGCCGGCCCGCATCGTCTGGCCGACGACGTTCGGGGACCTTGAGCGCTACGCCTTCGACGTCTTGCGGGCGGCGGTCCTGCCGTACACGCCCCAGCAGGTCGCCGCGCACCGGAAGACCCAGGCCCGCGAGCGCGCCGCCAAGGCGGAGAAGCGGGCCGCCAGGAAGGCCGCTGGGATCGTGGTGCCTCCCCCGAAGCTGACCTACGAGACGTTCGCGCGGGCCGTCCACCGGGACCTCACCAGACTGTTTGAGCGCCGTTTCCGGGGCCGTCCCGTGCACCGCGGCGAGCGCGACCTGTGGCTGTTCTCGCTCGTCAAGGCGGCCGCATGGACGATGACCGTCCGCGAGCTCGAAGCGGAGGTCGACCGTCTGGCGCCCCTCTGCGGCCTATCCAAGCGGGAGGCCCGGGGATATGCGAAGGCCGCCGTCCGCAAGGCCCAGCGCGCCGCCTCAGGACGCATGGACCCGCGCGGCGGGGGCAAGGTCAGCGACCCCCGGTACAAGCTGAACCCGCGGCACCTCGTGGGCGACCTCGGCGTGACCGTGGCCGAGATGAAGGACAAGGACCTCGACCTGCGGGTTCTCCTCTCCGACGGCGTCAAGCGGGAGCGGGAGGCGGCGCGGTCGCAAGGCCGCCGCAAGGCCGCCGGGGCCAAGCCACGCGACGCGACGCAGGCCGCGCGCCTCGCCCTCGGGCAGCGGGCCTTGGCCAAGCGTGCAGCAGGCATGACCGTTGCCGCCGTCGCCGCCGAGGAGGGCGTGTCGGTCGCGCAGGTCGAGAAGGCGCAGCGCGAAGCCCGGCAGGTCGCCGCCATCGGCAAGCCCGCGGCCAAGGCCAAGCCCGGCCGTCCCCGCAAGCCGTCGAGGCGGACGGGGTTCGACAAGGCCGCCCCGCGCCCCGCCAAGACCCGCCCTGAAAACCCTTACGGTTCGACCGGGTCCATTGACGCGTGCGCTCGCGGTGACGTCGGGGCCGGTGCTGTTGTGGCTAGCCCGGTCGAGGGCTATGATGTCCTTGTTCGGAGCATTGCACCCCATTGTGACGACACCGACGCCCGCTCGGCCCTTACCGGCCCGGCGGGCGTCATCGTTTCCGACGAGGCTTACGCCGACGTCCCGGACTTCCTGCGGCACCTGCTCCCGGGAGGCGAGGCATGAACCGCCCCCTCGTCATCGACCACGTCAGCGACGACCTCCTGCGGCACCGCGCCCTCCAGGCTGCCCGCAAGCGCGCCCTCGACGCCTGGTACGGGGGCGCCAAGCCGGCCAACCCCCACGGTCGCCGGCAGTACCGCTACGGGCGCGTCACCTACCTCACTGAGAACCACGCGCCGCTCCCGGCCCCGCCCGCCGCGGCCGCCGCGGCCGCCGGCCATGCTGCCCTGCGCATGATCTTGAAAGGATGGCGCGGCGAAGGCGAGTACGCCGCCCTGGGGGCCTGGGACGACGAACGGGGCGGCGCCTCGCGTCGCGCCCTCGTCTCGGCCGGGCAACTGCTCGCCGGCGAGCCCGACGACGATGCCCGGGAGCGTGCGGACAGCCTCGTGATCCTCGCGCTCGGGCCACCCAGCAGGGACCTCGACGGGGCGCGCGTGCGGCTGATGGCCCTGCCGGCGCCCGCCCCGTGGTCCTGGGAGGCCGCGGCGCGCGTCTGAGGCTGACGCGCCCCGGGGACGGGCTGCCAAGGTTAGGCGAGCCCGTCCTTCCGACGTCTGCATGGTTTCGACCGCGCAAAGCGACGCGGTCGCGCACGATCCTGTTGCGCTCCCCTTTGCGAATCCGGGTCGCGCGCGCAGCGTTCCTGCATAGATCAAACCGCCGCCCTTGGCGTTAGCGCGCCCCCGAACCGGCTGGACGACCCGCGCAAGCGCCGCTCGCCGTCGAGCCTGAGCGCGCGGGTCGCGATGGCGAACGTCATCGCCCCCATCGTCTCCCGGATGACGACCGAGCAGGTCCGCGTGGCCCTCGGCGACAGCGTGGGCAACATCGGCCAGCTCCGCCGGGACCTCAGCGACATCAAGAGCCGCTGCCCGGACCGCCTGCGCCGGCTGGGCTTCGAGCGCCTGTTCTGGTTCTGCGATTGCCTCGGGTAGGACCCGATCCTCGCCATGCAGGGCCTCGTCCTCCCCAAGGCCGGGGCGGTGCACTAATGGGCGCGCCCCGGGCTCCCCACCGCGACGCCGTGCTCGACGCCTGGTCGTCCCGGCCCGACGCGTCCGCCACCACCATCGACGCCGTTCTCGGCCTCTCGCGGAAGGCCGTCTACTGCGTCGTCGCCACCGCCCGCGCCGAGGGCGACCTTCGCGCCGTCGTCCGCGGCAAGGGCTACCATGCCTGCCAGCCTCCGCGGGGGGACGCCTGATGGTCCCCGCGAGCCGCCTCTACTTCAGCCTGGTGAAGATCGGCGACGAAACCTGCCGGGCCGTCCCGGACGGGCACGAGCTGACGGCGACCGCGTCCGTGGCGCGGGTCTCCGGCGACCGGCTCCTGTTCTTCGTCCCGGTCGCGACCGAGACCGAGTTCTACGCCGGCTGGGAGCCCGAGGACTACCAGCGCGCCAACGCCCGCCTGCACCGCACCCTGAGGCACCGTCTGCGCGAGTTCCGGCTCCATGCCGAGCGGGACGCGGACTGATGCGCCGGAAGCCCCTTGCCGCCCTGATCGGGCTCGCCGCGGTCGCCGGCGCCGTCGCCTCGGTCGCACGGCGGCCCATCCCGTCACCGCCAGCCCCAGGGCGCACAGCGCCAGCGTCGTCGCGAACGTCCTGTCCATGCCAAGGTCCTCCGCCGGGGATGATCGGGGATCCCGTGCCTAGCGCCAGGGCACGAGGGCCTCAGTCGCCCGAAGAGACGTCGCCCGCGCCGGAGGGGCACGGCCCGGCCATCGCCACCGTCACGTCGAGGCCGTCCTGGCGCGTGACGGACCAGACGCGTAGCTGGCGCTCTCCGTAGCGGCCGCCGCCGCCCAGGGGCGTCCATGTCCCGCCGAGCCCGTCCCGGTCGCGCCACGCCTCCCCGGGGGCCTGGAGCTCGATGCGCTCGCGGCCTCGCGCGTCGACGGTCCCGCACGTCACGGTCGTCGTCCAGCGGTCCCGGCCCGCGGGGGAGGCGTAGACCCGAGCGAATCCCGCGCGGCCACCAGCGACGGGCCCGCGCACGGACATGAGGAAGCGGTCGCCGGTCGAGGGGAAGGGCTTCTCCTTCGGCGGGATGGTCGCGGCGTAGGCCGTGGCGATGACGGGGATGACGACCGTGCGGATGGCGACGTGGTCGAGGAGGGTCGTGATCACTGGTGGGTCTCCGGGGAAGGGGTGGGGGCGAGGGCCCAGGCGGTGCCGTCCGGCTCGAACCAGACGGCGTCGGCGGAGGTGACGATCTCGTCCGTGTCGCGGCGCCGGAAGCCAGGCTCGGTCGGCCGGTAGCCGATGCGGATGGCGTCGGCCGGCCGGGCGCCGTCGGACAGGGTGCCGACGATGGTCGCGACGACCTCGCGACGCGCCGCCGCCTGGCAACGGAGGCGGCCGGCCTCGCTCGCGCGCATGACGCACCCGGCGAGCGCCAGGGAGGGGCGACGGTCGACGACCAAACGGCCGCTGCGGATGGACCAGACGCGGCGCGCCCGGTTCCAGAATACGTGCACGGGTGACGGGTTCTCGGTGGTCATGGCGGGCGTTCCGGGAGGGGCGGGACGGCGGCGCGGGGGGACGCGCCGGGGATGGAGGAGCCGGGCTGGCCGGGTCGGGGCGCGCACGAACGCGCGCCCGGGATCGGCCGTCCTATTCGGGCGGCCGCGGCGGAAGCGGCGCTACGCGGCATTGCGGTCGTCCGGCTCGTCGTCCTCGAAAGGGCCATCGGGGACCATGGCCAGGTACTCCTCCATGGCCTGGTCGTATTCGTCGCCCTGCTCCTTCATGTGCCACGCCGGGTTGGGCGTCGGCAGATGCAGCCGACGCAAGGGCTGGGGCGGGCACGGCGGCTGCTGAACGGGCTTCTGGCGCACCGCTTCGCGAACGGCAGGCCTGGTGGCCTCGTCATGGGCATGCAGCGGGGCCTTGCGGGATGCCTCGTACTCGGACTGCGCGATTTCGAGCGCGGCCTGGGCCGGCGGCATCTGCCCGCGGACGGCCAGCCGGATCGCGCGGACGACGCGCTTAATGTGCGCGCCCGCCAGGAGCTCGCAGATCATGCCCGCCCGCGCGGCGGCGTCGATGCGATGAACGGCGTTGGCGGAGAGGGCGTAGACCGCCTGCAGTGCTTCGCAGTCTGCGGACGTGACAAGGGGCGCCCGCCGCCGCTTCTTGTTGGGTTCGGCCATGGTTTTCTCCTTGGGTGGGAAGGTCGTCAGGCGGGGTCGCGGCGCGATCCCGAACGGGTGAGGGAGCGGGCGAGGCGGCCCGCGTCGGCGGCGGCCGCCTCGGCGTCGAGCTCGCCGGCGGCCACGCGGGCCGCCATGTCGGCGACGACGCGGACGCCGTCGGCGAGAAGGGCGTCGTCGCCGGCGCGGGAGAGCGCCGAGGCGAGCAGCACGCTGCTGACGCGGAGCTGGCCCGCGTGGCTGGGTGGCTGGAGGAGCGTCACGGCGAACCGCCTCAGTGGCGGGGCATCGCCGCGGGGCCGCTCTCGCGGCTCCGGAGACAGATCTCGACGAGGCGGCGCAGGCGGCGGATCGAGCCCCCCCGCCAGGCGTCGGCCAGGGCCGAGAGCTCGTCGCCGTCGAGGTCGCCGAAACGCTCGTCCTGCCCGGTATCCCGGCAGACCGCCCGGGCCAGCCGGGGCGCCAGGACGCCGAGGTGCTCCGGACCGGGCTCCGGGACCCGAACCAGACGCATGCGGTCGCGAAGGGTCGCGGGCAGCGTGTCGTCGTTCAGCGTGCAGACGTAGACGAGCCGGCTGACGTCGATGGGGTGAAGGAGGAACTGCGAGTGCCAGGCACGTGCGGTCGAATCCTCCCAAACGCCATGCAACCCATCGTGGAGACGCCCCCCGTTGGAGTTGCGCGAACCCGAGGCCTTTTCCAATTCGTCAACCATAACGCCGGCCGACGTCGCCATGGCCTTCGCCAGGGCATCCTCGGGGATGCCCAGGTGGCCCGAGACCCACCTTGCGGGGGTGCCCAGGAAGGAGTTCTCACTCGCAGCGTCTGCGTTGTAGCGGACGAGGTGCAGGCCGCTGCTCGTGACGAGCTCCGCCGCAAGGGTCGACTTCCCGCAGCCGGTCGTGCCGACCAGCCCGAGGACGGCGCCGCCGAAGTGCTCCCGGTTGCCCTGGAGTTCGCGGAAGGCCTCGATGGCCTCCCCTGCCCAAGGGAACCCCTCCTGCCGCTCCCGCGCCCAGGCCGCCCAATCCCGCGGGACCGGGACGTGGCGCAGGTGCGCCCCCAGGGCCGGCCCGAGGGCAGCCTTGATGTCCCGCCTGTGGTCGGGCTTGTGCCGCTCGATCATCTCCGCTGGGAAGATGACCGCGCCGGGTTCGACAGGCTCCGCGGCCTTGGCGAACGGCTCGGCCTTGGGACGCGGCCGCGGCGGGGGGCCCTGACGCCAGCGGACGATGCCCTGGCAGTCCTCGTTCTCCTCCTCGACGTCGAGGGGCGCGGCCGCCGCGGCCGGCATGATCCCGGGCAGGTGCTCCAGCCCGAGCGCGAGGGCGTGGCTCATGGCGAGGCATAGCCCGCGCGGCGAGAGTTCGGAGGCCAGGAAGCAGGGGTGCAGCGGCGTCAGCAGGCTCAAGCCGTGCGCCACGTAGTGCATCGCGTCGCCCGGCGGCGACATCCGCGCGAGCTCGATGGCGCGGTCGTGCGCGTACTGGCGCGCCTGCCGCATGCCGAGCGCGAGAGCGTAGAAGGCGAGGCGCCCGAGGATTTCCGGCAGGCCGGGGCGGTCGAATCCGTCCTCGTCGGCGAGGACCTGCTCGCCGAGGTGGAGATGGTCGACGAGGCGCCGGCCAAGGAACGCCTTGGCCTCCGGCGTTTCACCGGCGGCCAAGCAGTCGGCGAACGTCCGCGCGACGCCGGCGAGGAACTCGTCGACGACGCGGTCCGTCGGCGTGTCGCCGGCAAAGTCGAGCTTCGGTCCGATGGCGCGCGCGTGGCGGACCCATGCGGCGCCGTCTTGGGCGATACTGTCGTTGATGAGGGATGCGGTGCAGGCGTAGAGCTCGCGCGTCGGCGCGAAAGCCGCCCTGGGGGGCTTCTTCATTCCGGGACACTCCGATGGCCCCAGTGACGGCAAAATACCGAGCCGGGACGAGCACCCCTGATAACGCCTACCTGTTAACGGGACATTACCGCCTGAAGGATCGTCATCCGAATCCATCGCGGTTGCGCAAGCTCCTGGGCCTGCGGACGCTGCGCAGGATGTCGGCGGCTTTGCCCGCGGCGTCCTCCGCGCGGTCTAGGGCTACTCCTAGATCGCCATAGCCGTCGCCGTACCGGTCGGCGTAGGACGCGATGGCGACGAGGAGCCCGCCGATGCCGTCCGCGTCGGAGTGGGTGGCGGCTTGGCCGAGGGCCAGTAGGACCGCCGGGTGGAGCCCTTGGCGCTCGATGCGGTCGCGTTGCGTCGTGCGCTTGTTGAGCCCGAAGGCGGCCGGCAGCGCATGCGTCCAGCCGCCCGGCCAGACTTTCATCCCGGCGCGATCCACCGCGGCGACCAGGGCGTGGTTGACGACGTCGCGTTCGAGCGGGATCGGCTCGCCCTCGCCGACGAGGAACGGCTGACGCTCGGGGTCGTAGGCGAGTGCGAGGTGGCCGACGAGCCCGACGGCGGTCCATCCCTCGGGGCGGGGCCAGAGCTCCGGGTCCACGTACTGTAGTGTGATCTCCATGGCGCCCGGGATAGCACGGCCAGGGTCTGGCGCTAGCGCTCCGTCGCGTGCGCGTCGCACCGGACGCCGGGCCCGGGGATGCGCGGCCGGCCGGGCGCGCCGCAGGCCTCGCACGTCTCCCGGCTGCGGTCGCGGGCGCTGTCGACGACGCGCCCGGCGACGGCGTAGGCCTCGTCCGTCCACGCCTCCCGGGGGCGCACGCCGAGCCGCAGGCCGGCCCCGTGGTCCCGCACGGCGGTGACGACGACGGGATGCCCGGCCAGCGCCGCCAGCGCCTCGTCGATGATGGGGCGCCACCCGGTGCCGGCCCAGACGCTCGCGTCGGGCGCGAGCAGGTCCGCTTGGCGAGCGGCGAGGTCCTCGGCGGGGATGCGGGTGATCTCCATGGCGCCCGGGATAGCACGCATGGCGTTGTCGAGGTGTGCCGGAGCGGGGTAGTTGGTCAGTTTGAATTTTTGTCTCCCACGAGGCATGCGGTAGCATGGCGCGATTGATGCGGAGCTACCTATGGGCATAATCCACGCCAACAAACGGAGCATCAGCTTCCGATTGAACGATGCCCCACTTTCAAAACAAGGCAAGAAGCAGCGGCGGGAGGGCTTACTTAAATCAACCTCTGAAGAACTCAATAAAATACCATTTTTATTTTCGGACGATGTTGAGATTACTATCGAATTGTTTCTCCATGAACAAAATCGCTACGAAACCGACAGATCCGCTGACATAGATAACGTAGTAAAGCCGTTACTGGATGTTATGACAGGCCCAAATGGCCTGATGATTGATGACAATCAGGTGCAAAGTATTCGTAATTTTTGGGTAGATACCGATGAGTCAGAGCATGCCATCGTCACAGTCAGCCCACTGCTGGAAGGCACAGTGCAAAAGGGCGGGCTTGTGTTCGTCAATATGTGGAAGCAGATGTATTTTCCACTGAATGAAAAGCTGCCGCCAAAGGCGGTAAGTTTGTTCCTTGACGCTCTAAGCGGTCATATAAAGACAAGAAACTATCTTGAGCAAAATGGAGCGGACTATAATACTCTAAGAAGAATGCTCCCTATTCAGCGCTTGTTTCACAAAACTCGGATTACGGCATTTAATGTGAAAAGCTTCGACGAAATGCGCAATCTTTTCCCAACGACTAAACCGGATGTCTAACAGATTTCTTATAGGAGCCACGCTTCGCTGGCCCCGCATCTCTTGCCTCGACCAGCGCCACAATATCGCTGATTTCCCAAAGCCGGTCGGTGATGCCCGCCGCCATCGCAGGGCTTACCCGCAGCTTCGCGTGGACTCGGACAAAGTTGTAATACATGAAGTGCAGCGCCACGGCGTAGGCGTGGTTCTCCACCTTCTTAGAAAATGCGTTCGTGAGCCGGGTGAAGCGGCGCATGTGCATCCGCATCGTGAGGTTCTGGCGCTCCACGTAGGACGTGGAGACGTGCTCAGGATCGGGCTGGCCTTCGATCTGACGCTTGATGGCGCCCGTGCAGATCGGCGGGCTGTAGCGGCCCTGTTTGGCCTCAGGAGCCGTGCCATAGGTCTTCTGTAGGACGGCGAAATCGATGTCCGCGCCGAACGCGCCCTCAACGGCTTCGAGGTACGGCTTGTGCCCATCGGACGTGAGCTGCACCCGGCCTTTCAGCCGATCCGCCACGTCGAGCATGAACGCGTTAGCGTACTCGGCGTCCCGGCCGCCGACGAGGTAGGCCAGCACGAGCTTGGTGTCGGCATCAATGGCCGTCCACGTCCACACGTCGCCAGCATCGTCCGGCGACGCCTTGGCGGTCGCTACGTTCTTCTGCTTGCAGTGGGTGAAGGCCCAAATCTCATCGACCTGCACCCGCTTCGCTTGAACGCCCCGAACGTGCTCGTCGTGGTAGGCGGCGCACGCTTTGCCAGCGTCCACGAGCAGCTTCGCAATCGTGTTCTTGCTGATGTCCGTCGTCCGCACCACCGCGCGGATCGACATGCCCTCACAGAGGAGGTGCAGGACGCGCGCACGGTCGGCCGAGGAGAGCTTGTTCATGGCCCTCCTTCAATATGACCCTTATGCTTGTCTGTCAAGCAGAATGGGTCAATTTCCTTACCGCGCTTCGCAGCTCGTTGCGATGACGATCCATGACGCTTTTTGTTGCAAGCTCAGCGTCAAGCGACGCAGAGACGGACGGCTTGTCAAGAAATGTCTGCAGATCACGCGGAATTTCCACAGCATTCTCATCCTTAGTGCCCGTTTTGAGAAGCTTTGCCGTCATTACTAATTCTCCGCTTGTTTATATCTCCGCGCAAAGAACCGAGAGTTTAGCTCCGGCGGGAAATAGTGCTTCCTCTTTACCCAAACAAACCCCTCTGACTTTGATATAACGGCAACATCAACATCACCACCAACTGACTCTTGCTCCCTAGAAACCTTGCGCTTAAGCGAGGTAAGCTCAATGAGTGCACGGGCCATATTGGCAAGCTCTTGTTTTGGCATGTGCCTAATCATATCGAAGATAGGCTTGGTGTACTCTTTTTGCTTGTACGCTTCGAGCTCCTTCAGCTGGTCGGCCTTGATTTTTTCTATAATTGACACAACGGCCGCCGGGAGGCCAGTGCCCGTTGAAGTGCTACCTGTGAATGCTGCAATAAGTTCCTCAGAAATCTGCTCAATTGATTGTTTTATGATTTCCTGGCTAAACTCGTAGAGCTCCGGATCAATGCCGTGCATGAAGCGGTCGATCATATCACTTTGAGCAAATCCAAGAGCCTCAGCGTGGGGACCGCGGCGACCTACATCAACCGATGCCCCTTCTACGTACTTCAAATTGTTGCCGATTATTCCTTCCATTTCAAATCGTTCTAAGGACGGGCACCTTTCGTCGTCGCCAAACCCCGCAATAACGACGCCACTGCTGTAAGATGAAAGGTGCTCACACGATAAAGCCATAACCACTAACTTATGAAGAGCTTCCCTTGTTTTCTGACTTGGAACTATTCGATTAAAAAATAGCGACACAGCTCGATTTATCGAAGGGCCGTAATCAGCCTCAATCATTCCGATATACGCCTTGGAGGCGTAGGGCAATCTTTTCAAGACACCAAGTTCATCTGTTTTTTCTTTTATCACCCCCTGAGCTATAATATTATTTTTGCTCTTCAGGTACTTACCTTGGCGGTCTATCTCCTGATAAATTTTTTCATCGATTTTTTGGGTGAGCTCCTCAATGATATCAGCAGTAATCATGAGCACGATTTGATCTTTATCAGGCTTGTCTACCGGCACTTTCCCGGACAGGTATTTTATAAAGTCATCTTTATAATCGACTATCTTGGGAAAAGTGTCTGTACTCAACTGTCGTCGGTATTCTTTAATGATTGTCTCGAGGGGTAGGCCCATAAAATCAAGCCTGCCGTAAATCATTATTCCTACTGGAGCAGACTCATGTAGTTCAAATATCTTGCTGACGCTATTGTAGATTTTTGCCGACGCACCTCTGCCAATTGTTACGGCGCTATCCGCAGCCAACGCGACAGCAGACTTATTTAAAACCGCAATTTCAGCTGTCATCTTTGCGCCACCTTGCGGCGGCGGCCTGACGAGCGATACGCGAGCGTTCTTCGGGCGATAGACTCTCAGCCCGCGCTCTTCCTCCCTTCAAGCCGCCGCTTCGTGCGAACTCGGTTGCGGGAGAGACTGGAACAGCATTCTCAGGTTGTCGAGTCGATTGTTCATCGCCCGTCACTGCATCCACGATGAACTTGGCGAGCTGGTTGGGATCGCGGGGACGCCTGGGAGTGGTCATAGCAGCGCGTCCGGGTGACGGGTTTGGGTGCCGGCGAAATTGTAGGCGAGCTTGCAGCCCGTATGCGCAACGAGATGCCCAAAGTGCGGTTTGCCGCCGACGCCAGTCCAGGGCGCAACAGCCCCGTGGCAGGCTGGGCAGCGGAGGGGTACTCCGCTCAGCGACGTGGCTTCAGCCGGGCTGACTGGCGTCCAGGCTTCGCCCTGTTTTGCTTCGGCTTCCAGTATCATTCCCCGACCATGCCACGGGCACCCGCCGGGACCAAGGCCGGGTCAAGCGAGGCGGATTTCAAACTGACCCACTACCCGGAGCGGCCTCCGGTCCCTCTTCGCGGGTGCGTGACGAGGGGTTTGCCATCCCGCATGCCGGGGAAGATCGCCCTCGAATCGGCGCGCCGCAAGGCCCGTGCATCTGGTCTGATGGTGGTACGCTGGTGGTACGCTCGGTTTCTGGCGTACCACGGTCCCCGGCTAAGTGCTTGAGGGGATTGGAGCGGGCGATCGGGATCGAACCGACGACATTCAGCTTGGGAAGCTGATAAGTCTACTTCGCGCCGCGCCGGCTGATCTGTCTATCGTTAACCCTGGCCTTGATCGATATAGCCTTTTCCCGCCTCTCGGTAGCCCGCACCGTTGCGCCGCCCCCCAAAGCCGGGCGTGGTATCCCCGTGGTATCCGGGCTGACGATCGAATGGCGACGGCGAATTCCAGGGGCTCCTACGCGGCGCGCGAGCGGACCCGCCTCACCCAGCAGCACGTGGCGAAGGCCCGGCGCCTGATCGCCGGTGACGCTCTGCAGGGCCGCGGCCTCGACCTCGCCGACACCGAATGCCAGGGCCTCGTGCTGCGGGTGACGCGCCGGTCCGGGACCTGGCTCCTCAAGCACCGCGCCGGCACGGTCCGCCTCGGGGACATCGAGGCGCTGGCCGTCGACGCCGCGCGCGTGGCCGCCGACCGGGCCCGCCTCGCCCTGAAGGAGGGCCGGGACCCGAGCGTGGACGCGCGGGTGTTCGAGGCGGCGCAGGCCCGGGGCATGTCCATGGAGGACGCCCTCGACGCGGCCTATCCAGTCGAGGTCGAGGTCCAGTCCGACGAGGACCGGCTCCGGGACGGGCCCTGGCAGTGGGGCGACCTCATCGACCAGTTCCTCGCGGCGAAGCTCCCGACCCTCAAGCCCCGCTGGTCGGCGCAGTTCGAGCGCCACTTGCTCCGGGCGGCGGAGGGCCCGCTGCGGCACCGGCTCGTCGCCTCGCTGGCACAGCGGGACATGCTGGCCGTGCGCGACCGCGTGGCGAAGGCGCGGACCCTGAGCGCCGCGGCCGACACGGTCGAAGCGGTGAAGGCGTGCCTCTCCTGGGGCAAGCGGTTCCACGGCCACCTCACCGGCCTGCGGGGCCATCCCTGGTGGCAGGACGAGCTTGAAGTCGAGTGGGCCTCCACGCCCCGGGACCGGACGCCGACCCTGGAGGAGCTCGGCCGCACGCTCGCCCTGGCGGAGCGGCACAAGGCGCTTGGCGCCACCGGCAAGGAGACGGCGCCCGGCATGCTCGCGGCGCTGTGGGCCGTCGTCCTGACCGGGCAGCGGGCCGGCGCCCTGACGGGCACGCTCCGGAAGACCGTGAGGCCGTGGCCGGAGCGGCCGGGCTGGGAGATCTGGTCGTGGACCGCGGCCGAGATGAAGGGCGGCCGCCCCCACGCGGTGCCGGTCCCGCCCGAGGCGCTGGCCGCCATTCGGCGTCACCGGACCGACCCGACGAGCCCCCACCTGTTCCCGAGCCGCCTGCCGGGCAAGAGCGTGACGCCCGTCGGCATGACGCAGTGGTTCGATCGGATGCAGGGGAAGGAGAAGGCGACCAAGGGCGGGGGACGGACGGGGCGCCCGGCCGGCGACTTGTTCGCCCAGCACGACATCCGCCCGTGGACGCCCCATGACGTGCGCCGGACGCTCGCCGCCTATCTCGACATGGAGCGGCTCGGCGGGGCGGCGTCGGCCATCCTCGCGCACCGGCCGCCGTCGGTGAAGGGGGATCCCGGGCAGGAGCGCGAGCTCGCGCAGGCCATCACCTTGCGCCACTACATCCACTCGCAGCGCCTCGACCTCAAGGCGGAGGGGATGTCCGCCTGGGTCGCAGCGATCCTCGCCGCCTACGAGGCGGAGGCGGCCGCCCTGCATAGCTCGTGAAGAATTTGCCCCGGATCCGATAACGCTAGGCCCCCGGCCAGGGGTTCAGTAACCCGGCCGTGCCACGGTGGCGATTCCTGTCCGAGGTCCCGATGCGAAAACCCGCGCCGCTCCCGCTCATCCCCGTCCCTACGGAGGCGTGACGCCGCGCGCGCAGCCTCCCGATTAGAGGCTGCCCGTGACCACCTTCTTCTGCGCCGACTTGCACCTGGGCCACGCGACACTGCTGACGAGCGCCGTCGCCAGGCCCCGCCCGTTCGCCTCCATCGAGGAGCATGACGAGGCGATCATCTCCCGCTGGAACGCGACCGTCCGGCGCGCCAGCGACGACGTCTACGTCCTTGGCGATTTCGCCCTCGGCCTCGATGCCGCCGCCCTGGAGCGCGCGTTCCGGCGCCTGCGCGGTCGCAAGCACCTGATCATCGGCAACCACGATGCCAAGCGGACCATCCGCCTGCCGTGGTCCTCGAAGCCGGCGGACCTGCGCCGTATTGCCGTCGACGCCGGCGGCCATCGGTACGACGTCACCCTCTGCCACTACCCAATGCGGGCCTGGAACAGGATCTACCATGGGGCGATCCATCTGTTCGGGCACACGCACGGCAGCCTCCCCGGCACCCGGCGGTCCTGCGACGTCGGCGTAGACGTCTGGGACTTCCGGCCGGTGACGCTGACCGAGATCCTCGACGCCATGGCGCTCGCGAACACGTGGCCCGAGGAACTCCAGGGCATCGAGGACCGTGGCTAGATCCCCTCCATCGCAGGCGCGTCATCGCCATACTCGGCGAACCGCCCGAGGCGCCCGCGGGCCCGCTCCTCGGGCGGGTTGAGGATGACGTTCACGGCCTCCTGCAGCGATGGGTAGACGTAGAGCCGGGTATCGTGCCCCGGGGGCGCGACGAGCATCCACGGCCGGTGCGGGCCGAGGATGTGGGGGCCGATCCCCCGCACTCTAGGCCCCAACGGCCACTTGGAGATCAGCCACGGCTTGTCGGTGCCGGAGCCTATCAGGATGACCTCCCAGCCGTGCGTGTGATCCCGTTCACTGTCCATATGCCTGAGAATGGGCTTGTACAGAGGGTGATTGATCCAGTTCTCATGGCACCGCGGATCCCCCCAGACCGGGATCTTGACCCTCTGGCCGGCGATCTCGACAGACGTCGCCCGCGCCGGTGCAAATGAAATCCGCGCCATCCTGTCCTCCTCTTCCAGGAGGACAGGCGTATCAGGGCCGCATGAATCGACCCGGCGCGAATCGCGTCAAATGCCGGTCGCGCCTTTCACGTCCCGTTTACCGCGTTCACCGTGCGGACCGAAGGGTGTAACGGGTGAGCCGGGTCCGCGGCGCGGCCGCCCATGCCTTCATGGCCTCCACGAGCTCGGACGTCACCGTGACCGTGGCGCCGTCGCAGTACCAACCCCGATAGTGGAGCTTCGGTTCGACGCCGGCGGCCCGGGCGAGCCGGAACGCGGTCGACCGCGAGCACCCGAGGGCCTCCTGGATGGCGTAGACCTCGCGGACCGCGCCGACCTCAGGCGGCTCGATCTCCAGGGGCAGCCGGGCGAACGCGTTGACAGCCTGCAGCAGCCGCGCCTGCCGCCGCCCGGCCTGCTCGCTGGCGAACGCCCGGCCGCGCTCCCGGGACGGCCGGTCCTGGCGGACACGGCGAGCGCGCTCCTCGTCCTCCCAGGCGGCGAACGCCTCCCGCCGCACGCGGTCGATGTGCTTGCCGTGCAGGGCGGCCGCCGCGGGCCCGACGAGCAGCTCCCTGGCGGACCAGGCCTCGCCGTCGCCCCCGTTCGCGACGTAGGTCCGCAGCGCGACGCCGGCGTCGAGCGGACCCGCCACCTCGGCCGCCACGAATCGCGGCAGGTGCCCGAGGCGGATCCCGTTCCGCCGCCACACCTCCACGGCGTTCAGATCGTACGGGTTCGCCGGCTCGCGCACGAGGTGGAGGTGGTCGCCGGCGACCGGGATCAGGGGCTCGCCCGTGAGCTCGTCCGTCAGGCCGTAGTCGTAGAACTGCAGGCCGGCGATGGACGTGTCGAGCCACGGCTCGCCCGCCCGCAGCGCCGGGAGCTCGGCGGCTGCGTCGGTACCATTGAGGCCAGTGAGGTTGGGAAGGAGGTCGGGCGAGACCGCCGGGGAAGCGTCACGCATCGGGAGCCTCCGCCGGCGGCACCGCGACGGCCGCCATGCGCCGCCCCATCTCGGACTGCTGCCATTCCTGCGTCCGCCGGCGGATCCTCGCCAGGGAGGCGTCGAGGTACGCGCGCGACGAGGAGTAGACGACGGGCTCCGACCCCCACGCCGCGCCCGCGTTCCGGAGCGCGGCGCGGGGGGCGCCCCGGCGCCGGGCGAGCGAGACGGCGTTCCGGACCTGCCACGCCGGCAGGCCCAGGGTGACCGCGATCTGCACCGCGGTCCGGCCGGCGGCCCACGCGTCGAGGATCGCCTCGCGGGCGCGCGCCGTGAGGGATGTCGGCCTAGCCATGGGCGGGATCCTCCTGGTGCATGGTGTCGATTTTCCTCGCCAACTCGCGGAGCTCGGCCCCCACGGGCGCGAGCGTCCCGACGTCCGCGAGCTCCGATTTCCTGGACGGCCTGGCATGCCCCCTTGCGGACGGCGGCCGCCTCCGTCGGCGTGAGGTCCGGCTTCTCAGGGGTCTCCGCAGGCGGCCTCCGGGCGGTCGGCTTCGAGGACGCCGGCGGCGTGGCCGACGACGAGCACGAGGAAGAACACGGCCCACCAGGCCAGCCCGACCGCGGCCATGACGGCGCCCGCCCAGAGGAGGACGCCGCCGTATTCGGCGACGACGGCGGCGATCAGGGTGAGGGCGGCGGCGGTGACCATGCTCGCGCCCACGGTCCCGGCGGTCGTCTGCAGGAAGGCGCGCATCAGGCGTTCCCCCGGGTATCGACGACCTGCGACACGAGGGCGGAGATCTCGTCCGCGGCGAGCGTCACCCTGGCCTTCGCCAGGGCCTTCATCAGGCCATAGCGGGCCGCGGCCTCCGCAGCGCGCTTGCCAGCATACTCGGCTAGGTAACGGCGGACGCCCTTCAGGATGCGCGCGAGCTCTGTCGCCTCGGTGCCGGCGTGGCGCCGCCACCTCGCCTCCTGGCCAGCCAGCACCTGCTCGATCATTTCGAGGTCCACCTGCCCCTTGAGGCCGGTCGTGCGGAACCACCAGCAAGCGGTGCCGTAGGTCATTCCGGCGATCTCGGCGAAGCCGGTGGACGTGACCCGGATCGTGCCGTCCTCCATCTCCTCGATGTCGTCGGGCCCGTCCGCGTCCGGCGCCGCCTCGCGGGCGAGCTCCTCCAGGCCGGCGAGGTGAGCGGCGGCCGCTTCCTCGTCCGTCTGGGCGCGTTCGTCCTCCTCATCGTAGGCGGGCGGATCGAGGGACGAGAGGAGCTCGGAGACCGCCTCGTGCCCGAGGACACGGGCGGCGCGGTACGAAAGGCGGCTCGCCTCCACACAGTCGCGGACGGCGAGGGCTCGGGGGTCGATCTGGGGGGCTTCGGTCTTCACGGCAGATCCTGAGATGGGGTTACGGCCGTGGCCTGGCCGCGAGCGGTTGTGTCCGGGGAGGCCGCGCCCTGCGCGGCGGGGTCACCACGGGATGTCCGCGTCCCCCGGATCGAGCAGCGGCGGGGGCGTGTCCAACTTGTGCGGCAGCTTGGTCCCGGGCTCGATCCGCCGGCGCGGCGCCCCGTCATCCGGTATCTGGATCGTGGACCAGCCTAGCTGGGGCTTGGGCGGCGGGGGTGACTGCCAGGCGGCCTTCGCCGGCTCGGGCTGCTCGGGCGGGCCGTCCTCGACGGGCTTTCGCTTCAGGGCACTCAGCCGGCTCGGCGCGGGCGCGGCGGCCGCCGGCCGCGGGGTGGGCACCGGGGGCATCGGCGCCGGGTGGGGCGCGGGAGCCGCGGCGGGCTGCACCGGGGCGGGAGCGGCCGTCTCCGGCAGCGCGGCGACCACCGCTCCGACGGCTGCGCGCATCGCCGCGACGACGAGGGCCTGCTGCTCGATCAGGGTGACGTAGACCGGGTGCGCCGTGTCGCCGGCGGCCGCCGCCAGCGCGAGCTCGCGCGCCTTGACGAGGCGGTCCCGGAGCGGAGCGCCGGTGAGGGCGTCGAGGCCTTCGAGGAGGGGATGCGTCGCGCTCATGCGGCCTCGCGGAAGAAGAAGGTAAGCTGGCGGGTGCAGGGGCGACCGCGGCGAACGCCGAGGTCCAGGCCGTGGCGGTGGGCCCGCTGATGGACGGCGGCGCGGGTGACGCCGAGGCGCTCGCAGACGTCACGGACAGTCTCGTCACCGGCCATGATCGAGAGGAGGTCCTCGACCCGCACTCGGGCGCGAGACGGCATGCGCAGCCCGAGGGCGAGCAAGTGCTTCTGCACGGTCGAGACCGACCAGCCTTCGCGCGCGGCCATCTGGGCAAGCGTCAGCCCCTCCGCGATGTAGCGCTCGCAGCGTGCTCTCGGGATGCGGCAGGGCGGACGGCCGCCCGGATCCCGGTTCACGACAGCGCCTCCGCAGCGACGAACCGCACGTCCCTCTGGACCCCCAGCAGAGCCAGCATCGCCGGCCCGATGTCCCGCTTGCCGTGCAGGACGTCATTCAGGTGCTGTGGCGAGACGCCGGCCTCCACGGCGACGGCCTGCTGCGAGACGCGCTCCGCGACCCTGCTCTTGAGGCGCTCGATCACCTCCGCCTGTGTGAGCTCCACGACCACTGCTCTTCTTCTCCGCAACTCGGCTGATGAGATGATGGATCGGAGGCTCGAAGATTTCCAGGGGGTCAGGCCCCCTAAGGTTAAATGTTTTTCTGAACACTGTTCATGGCAATCAGTCCTTCTGGGTGCATATTGCTGCATCAAACAGGTAGGCGCCATTTCAACAACGCTTATTACCGCACCATGTTGAGGAAATCGTGAGGTAAATACGGGTGTTGTCGGCGCCGCGTGCGGGATTATACTGGCAGCAGTTCAGCCGAGTTGTGGAGATCGTTATGCCTGATGGGATCGAGGACGAGGTCGCGGTGGAGCCGGCCTTCGAGGGGCCGCCCGAGCATTTCGGCCTGCGGTGGGGGCCGCCGCGGATCGTCGTCACGCGCCGAGGCGAGCGCCAGCTCTCCAGAGCGGCCGCCCCGACGCGTGCATTCGAGAGGGCCTGGAGCCTCGCGACGGATGAACTCTCCGAGGCGGGCTACGCGTGGGAGAGGGGGAGCGTCCTGTTCTGGGAGCGGCGGGACCTCGACCGGGACGCGCTGCAGAGCCTGATCGATTCGCTGCCCGAGCGCGCCGCCCAGGCGCAGGTCGAGGCCGCGCGCCTGGAGGAGGAGCGCCGCGAGCGCCAGGCGCGCGAGGAGGCCGAGCGTACGGAGCGGGACAGGCTCTACATCGAAGCCGCGCGGGTCGCCGCCAGGGTCTCGCTTCGCGACCGGCGGTGGAGCTGGGGCAAGGCCGTATTGATCGACGAGGCGGAAGGGCTCCTCGCCCGGCCCGATCTCGACCGTGCCGACGCGGTCCGGCTCCTCGATCTCGTCGATCAGGCGGCCCGGAACGTCGCCCGGTCGGAGCAGCGGACCGCCGCCCTCCACAAGCCCGAGATGGGCCGGGCGGAGGATCCCGAGATCCAGGCGGCCGCGTTGGCAGGGGTCCGCCACATCACAGGGTTCGACGCCGACTGGGCCTTGCTCCAGAACGGGGTCGGGTGGTCCAAGTCGACCACATGCGACGGGCACGTGCTGGCCGGGCTCGACCGCCTCACCGTGGAGCAGACCTCGCACGCGCTCCGCTTGCTGCGCGTGCACCAGCGCCAGCTCCCGAACCGGCTGCTCCTGCAGATCTTCTCGCCGCGCCCCCCGGGGCAGGCCGCGTTGTCCCTTTCGCCGGCGGCGTGATCATCGGGACGGCAACAGCCACAAGGATCCCGTCATGCGCCTCCTCGCCGTCCTCGCCTCCGCCCTCCGCGCGGTCGTCCTCGTGCCCGTCCTCGTGTTCGAGGCGGGTCGGTGGATCCTCCGCTCCGTCGCCCGGCCGGATCCCGTGCTACCGGCGACCGCCACCGCCGCCGATTACCTCGACGCCAGCGCAGCGGCCGCCCCCGCCGCGGCCCAGGCCGTGCCGCATGTCGGAGGCAGCCGGGCGCTGCATCCCACGGGCGTCGCGCTCGTCATGCACGCCCGCCACCTCACTGGCGCCGGCCCGGCCATCGACGTGTCCGGCCTGAGCGACGAGGTCCAGGTCTGGCTCGCGAGCCTCGGGCGCGACGAGCTCGCCGTGCTGGCGAAGACGATGCCGTACGAGGCCCAGGCCTTCGCCAGCGGCGGCGCCGACCTGCCCGGCCTGCCGCCCCTCCGCGCGGACGCGGCGGGGCAGGAATCTGTGACGCGGCTAGAGGAGGACGCGTCCGAGGAGGCGGAGCCGGCGTACGTCTGGCCCTACCGCGACCAGCGCGGGGACGCGGCGATGCGGGATCTCCTCGCGCACGTGGAGAGGCAGCATCGCCGCCGGGTCGCCTGATCCCCCCTCACATCCCCCGGACGTAAACGGGCCCGCCGGAACCTCCCGGCGGGCCCTCTCTTTTGTCTCGTCCCTTGCCCTGTGCGGCCGCGCGAGGACGCAGCGGGGCCGACGTGCGTCCTCCGTCAGGCCGCGGCCCGGCGCCGGAGCCCGAGAAGCTGCCCCTCGGCCCGGCAGGCACGGGCGCGCTGGGCCTGGACCTCGGCCTCAAGCTCGGCGATGCGGGCGATCAGGGCGCGCTCGCTCGCCTGGGAGCGGAGCAGGCGCTGGCCGAGGGCGTGGACGGCCTGCTCTGCCGCGGCGTCGGCACGGGCCCATGCCTGCGCCTCGCGGGCCTGCCGGAAGGCGCCGTCGACCGCCAGCAGGGCCGCGCCAAGGCCGAAGCCGATCTCGCCCGTGGCTGCGCGTGCATGGCCCATGACCCGTCTCCCCTCTGTCTCGCCCCCATAGATTCAGTTCCACCCCGCCTCCGCAACGGCAGGCTGTGCGTAGCGTCAACGAAGTCCTGGGCGCTGTGGAAAACCGGGCCAAAACCGCGACGCGTCACGTCATTGGAAAAGCGTTGCCTGCCTGTGGATCTACGTTGCCGCGCGTAGGAGTAACGGGGGGAGAGCCAGGGCACCCGAAAAAGTCGCCCTCGGACGCGGCTCGCCGGTTGCAGGGGTCTGAGGCACCCTGCCGGGCATGGCTTTCAGGATCACCGTCGTGACAGAGTCGGTCGGCCGGGACGAGCTCACGCCCGTCGACCTGCAGGTCGCGCCCGTGGACAGCATCAACGACTTGGCGCCCTACACGCTGCGCGGCATCAGGATGCGCAAGGCCAAGCCCGGGGCGCAGCAGCCAGCCGCCGAGGTCGACGTCCTGCCATCCAGATCGAAGGATGGAAGGTCCAGAACGGGTCAGGTGTTCGCATGCCGCCGGTTCGGCTATGCGCCACATGCAGACTTTCACTCTTGCGCAGCGGCTGGTCTGCTGTTGATCCGTGGTCGGACCTGACGGTGATAGCATGACCTCAGAACGCCCAAGCTTGCGGCCGGCCGCTGGTCCCAGATGTAGGACCTGAACCCTGGAAGAAGCTGTGCGACAGTCCCGTTTGATCGGGGTGCGATCCGACCGCTTGCGACGATAGCGAGGCTTCTGGTTGGGCCTCAAGGCCGGACCTCGGAAGTCCAACGGCCCTCAGCCCCAATGCGGCCGTCACTTGATCAGCGCGACGGCCTCGCGGAACCGGGGATGCTCGCAGGTGGCGAGCCACTCGAACACCACCATCTCGGTGGTGACGGTCTCGGCCCCGTGCCGCTCCATCCGGCGGAGCGCCGTCTCCTTGCTCTCCGCCCGGCGCGCCCCGAGAGCGTCGCGGACGACGAAGACCCGCCGACCCTGCGCCAGGAGCCCGAGCACGGTCTGCAGCACGCAGACATGCGCCTCGCAGCCGGCCACCACGAGAGTCTTCTCGGCCGGCAGGGCATCCAGGAAGCCGTGCTCGCGAACGGCGTCGAAGGTCATCTTATGCGCGGTCGGACCCGTCGGCCCGAGTTCCGGCACCGTGGGCCCAAGCCCGGCCGGGTTCTGCTCCGTGAACAGCACGGGGACCTTCAGCAGCGCCGCGGCGTCGAGGAGGCGGCGAGCGTTGGCGACGGCGGCGGGGCCATCCGCGATATGCGGCATCAGCCGGCCCTGGAAGTCGATGACGAGGAGGGCTGAGCTCTCGCGGTCAAGGGTGAGCATCACCGGCCTCCCCGGGTCAGCCGGCCGATGCTGTCGTCGACATAGGTTTCCATGCGCTCGGACGCTGACGCGCCGAACATCCGGATGCGTCCGGTGTGAAGCAGGAGCAGCACCCCCGTAGCGTGCGCGAATGTGTCGACCATCAGAAGCTCCGCCTCCGATCGCGGGGCGCCGAGCGCCTGAGCCGCGTCGGCGATGGGCCGCAGCGCCGCTTCAAGGTTGGCGTTGAGGGCCTCGTCGCGCTCCCGGCCGAGCCCCTTCGGCCTCATGCCGCCGCGGAGGAGATAGAAGCCCAGGTCGAGATCGCGCGGTCGCTCCGCGTAGAAACGGAAGAAGGCCATCGCGGCGGCGCGCAGCCTACTATCGGCGCCCCGCGCCTTCTGCACCGCCTCGTCGACGTGCCGACCGAGCGCGGCGAGCGAGCCCCGCAGCACCTCCGCGTAGATCGTCTCCTTCGAGTCGAAGTGGAAGTACAGCGCCGCAGGCGTGTAGCCGGCCCGCGTCGCGATGGCGCGCAGGCTCGCACCTTCGAGCCCCTCGGCCGCGAACACCTCGCGGGCCGCCTCCAGGATCAGCGCACGCTTGTGCTCGCTGACCGCCTGCCGTCGCTCCGCCCGTCGCACCGCCATGTCGGACCTTCCACTTGCAAATGAGCCTTGACAGAAAATCTAACACCGTTCGACAATTAAAACATAAGGCGAAGGAGGAAGCCATGCTGATGGACGCCGCCGCATACCGAGAGTCCCTGCGCGCCTACAAACCTCGGGTCTTCGTCAATGGCCGACGGGTCGAGAGCGTGGCCGACGAGCCCTTGCTCGCGCCCGGCATCAACGGCGTCGGCGTGACCTACGACTTCGCCCATCGGTCCGAGCACGCTGCGCTGATGACCGCACGCCAGGGCACCTCGGGCAAGACCGTCAACCGGATGCTGCACATCGACGAGACGTCGACCGACCTGCTCGCCAAGCTCGAAGCGGTCCGCCTCGTCTGCAAGGTTTCGGGCTGCGCCCAGCGCTACCTCGCCCATGACGCCCTCAATGGCCTCTATCAGGCGACCCGGAGGACCGACGCGGCTCGCGGCACCGATTACGGCCCGCGCTTCCTGGCCTACCTGCACGACGTGCAGGACCGGGACCTGACCCTCGGCATCGCCATGACGGACGCCAAGGGCGACCGCGCGAAGCGTCCGGGTCAGCAGGCCAACCGGGACGCCTACGTCCACATCACGGAGCGGCGACCGGACGGCATCGTCATCCGCGGCACCAAGGCCATCGTGACCGGTGCCCCCTACATGCACGAGTTCCTCGTCATGCCCTGCCGCACCCACATGCCGGAGGATGCGGATTTCGCGGTCTGCTGCGCCGTGCCGGTTGACGCGCCCGGCGTCACCATCGTGGCCCGACCGGCCGGACGCCCCGGCGAGGCGGCAGCCAAGTTCTCGGCCAAGTACGGGCAGTCGACCGGGGTGGTGATCTTCGATGATGTGTTCGTACCCCACGACCGCGTCTTCCTGGCCGGGGAGACCGAGGAGGGCGGCCTTCTCACCACCGCCTACGCCACCCACCACCGCCATTCCTGCATCGGCGCGCGCGCGGGCTTCGGCGACCTGCTGATCGGGGCCGGCGCCCTGATGATTGAGGCGAACGGCCTCGACCCCGACCGCCACGGGCACATCCGCGACGCGATGGTCGAGCTCATCACCATCACGGAGGGCTTCTACGCCTGCGGCGTCGCCGCCTCGGTCTACTGCGCGAAGGATCCGGCGGGCTCCGTCATGCCCGACGCCGTGTTCTCGAACATCGGCAAGCTCCTGCTCGCCACCAAGATCTACGACATGCACAAGCTCGCCCACGCCGTCTCGGGCGGCCTGATCGTGGCGCTGCCGGGGCCCGACGAGGACCACAACCCGGAGACGGCCGCCTCGCTGGCCGAGGTGCTGGGCGGGCGCGCCGACATCCCGGCCGACCGGCGCCTGGAGGTTGCGCGCTTCATCGAGGACCTGACCGTGTCGAACCAGGCCGGCTGGTACTCGGTGATCTCGCTGCACGGGGGCGGCTCGCCCGAGGCGATGAAGCGGGAGATCTGGCGCAACTACCCGGTCATGGAGAAGGTCGCACTCGTCGAGAGCCTGCTCGACCGCGGCGTCCTCGACCAGGGCCAGCGCGTCTCCAAACAACCCGGGCGCTGCTGCGCCACGGGCTGCGAGGTCCCGAGCCTGCCCAAACCGCCCGAGGCAACTCCGACCGAACTGGTCGACGCCGCCGGATAACGGGCACTTGGTGCAGGCCGTCGCACCGAGGCGCGGGGGCCAGCGCCGCGCATCATCTCATCGGGCTCCCAGGGGCGTGACCATGCCGTGCCGCATGCAGAAGTACACCAAGTCGATGTCTGACGAGACGCCGAGCTTGGACTTGATGGCGTAGTGGTAGTTGGCGACGGTCTTGGGCGTGAGGTGGAAGGCGACCGCGATCTCCTCGGTCGACCTCGCGTCGACGATCATGCGCAGCACCTCGAACTCCCGGGGCGACAGCTGATCGAGGGCGGACGCTTGGTCCTCCAGGCGGCTGGTCGCCAGGGCTTCCGAGATCTCTGCGCAGAGGGTCAGCTTGTTCCGGAACACGTTCCGCACCGCCTCGACCATCAGGTCCGAGGCGCTGCTCTTCGTGATGTAGCCGCGCGCGCCGGCACGGATTGCCTGGACGGCATAGCTGACCGTGGCGTGCATGCTGAAGACGAGGATGCGGGCCTCGGAATCCAACTGCCGGATCTGGCGTATGGCATCGATGCCGCCCCGGCCCGGCATGCTGATGTCCATGATCACGACGTCCGGCGCGGTCTCCCGGAACCGGAGGTAGGCTGCGCCCGCGTCCTCGGCCTCGGCGACGACCTCGATGTCGGGCTGTTTCTCAAGGAGGCGCCGGTAGCCCTCCCGGACGACGGCGTGGTCGTCGACGACCAGCACCCGGATGCGCTTCCCCGTCATGGCACGGCCCTCGTCTTAAGCTCAGTCGGGAAGCTGATGCGCAATCGCAGTCCGCTCGCGGGGCCGGCCTCAGTCGTCATCCGGCCACTCAGGGCGTAGACGCGCTCGCGCATACCGATCAGACCGAAACCCGTCCCAAGCCGGCGCAGGTCCTCCGGCGCCGCGCCGCGCCCGTCGTCGGTGACCGTCAGGTGGACCTCGCCGGTCGGGGCCGTAGCAAGGGCGACCTCGACGTTGCGGGCCTCGGCGTGGCGAACCGCGTTGGTGAGACCTTCCTGAACGATCCGGTAGACATGCGCCGCCGTCTCGGCCGGCAGCGCGTCGAGGTCCCCGTCCGTGCGCAGGGCGAAGACCATCCGTCCCGCGTGCCGGCGGTTATGCTCGGCGACCAGTTCCTGCAGGCTTACCGCGAGGCCGAGGTCGTCGATCTCCGGGGGGCGGAGATGGACCAAGGCGTCGCGCAGCGACCTCATCGTGCCGGCCGCCATCGCGGCCAGTTCGGCGCTTTCGGCCGCGACGCCCGGGTTCGTCGCGCCGACGCCGTCCTTGATCGAGCGGGCCAGGAAGGTGAGCGCGGTCAGGCGCTGGGCGACGTCGTCGTGCAACTCGCGCGCGATGTGGCCGCGCTCCCGCTCCTGCGCGTCGACGAGCCTCCGGGCAAGCTCGGCCCGCTCCCGTGTCGTGGTCTGCAGGCGCTCGGCCATCCCGTTGAACACCTCCGAGATGCGTTGGAGTTCGCTCAGGTCGAAGGGCGGCAACCGGCTCGACAGGTCGCCGTCGGCGAGGCGATTGATGCCGGCGAGGATCTGCCCCGTCGGGCGCAGGGCATGCCCCACGACGACGAAGACGAGCAGGCAGAGCACCGCGACGAGGGCCGCCAGCAGCCCGAGCAGACGGGAGAGCTCGCCCCACGCCTGCCGGGTGACGGCGTCGGGGTCGGTTGTCACCACGATGCGCCCCCTATCGACGCCGCGATGCAGGAGCGGCCGTTCGATGTTCGATTGGCTCAGGAAGAGCAGCCGGTAGGCATGGACGAACCAAGAAGGCGCCGTGCCGCGCTCGTCGACGCCGACGCAGTTCGAGTTGGTGCGCGGCGGGTCGGCCTGGATCAGGGAAACGCACTGGCCCGAGCTCAGTGGATGGCTGGTGACCGCCTGCCAGTCGGGGAAGCGTTCGGCGCGGTCCAGCGCCGTGTCGATGCGGAAGAGCTGCAGCCGGAGCTGCTTCTCGACCGTCGCCGCGACCTCCTCGTTCCGCAGCCGGGCCCCGGCGGCGACGTTGTTCATGACGACCGCGGTCGCACCAACCACGCAGAGCAGCCCGACGGTGAGGATCCGGCGGACGAGGGCCCATTTGAGGTTCAGTTCGCGTCGCCCCCTCGCGGGCGACGCCGTCCCCCCACCGACCTCGGCCATTCCCATCCTCCCGTCAGCGGAAGCATAAGGGCGGGATGGGCGGCCCGCATAGGCGGGCGGGGCATCTCGTGCGATTTGCCCAAGGATCGGCGGGCAATCCGCTGTGTCGAGTTTCCCTGAGGGGCGATAGCCTTGGTCCACGAACACGAGATCGCGTCTCGCGCGATCAAGGCAACCCTACGGAAGGAACGCCCATGAGGGCTCTCGCACGCCTCGCCGTCCCGCTGTCGGCGCTGCTCGGTGCCACCGCCGCGCAGGCCGAGCCGCCGAGGGCGGCGGTCTTCGACTTCCAGTTGGCCAACCTCGGCGCCCAGGGACCCACCGACGAGGACGTGGCCAGGCTGGGCCCGATCAGCGACCTGTTGCGGGCCCAACTCAAGGATTCCGGCCGCTACAGGCTTGTCTCGACGGACCCGGTGAAGGAGGAGGTCGCCAAGGGGGCCGACCTGCGCAAGTGCGGGGGCTGCGCCGAGGACTACGCCCGCAGGCTCGGCGCGGACGTCGCCATCACCGGCGAGATCCAGAAGGTCTCGAACCTCATCCTCAACATCAATGTCTACGTGAAGGACCTCCGGAGCGACGCTCCCGAGAAGGCCTACAGCGTCGACATCCGAGGCAACAACGACCTCTCCTTCCAGCACGGGGTGAAGTACCTGGTAAAGAATAACCTTCCGCCGGCGGAAGGCGCCGCACCCGGCAACGTCGACCCGAAGCGCGACACGAAGGGGTAAGGGGCGGAGGCAACGAACCCGGCCCTGGCCGGCAAGCTCACGGAGGCGCCGGCACGCATCCATACCGTCTCCGAGTGCGGTCGTACCGCGACGAGGTACGTTTGCCGGCGCCGGCGACCGCTGCAAAGGAGACAAAGACCTGACGGGATCTGGACGAGGGCGATGGCACGGGAGGAAAATGGGCCATGACATGCTGATGTCATGGCCGCCGCTTTCAGATCCGCTTTTCTCTTCAGAGCGGACGTCCGAAGAGGCAGGGAGGAAGGTCCGAAAGGGGTCAGGAGTTAGCATGCCGACTGGTCAGCTACGCGCCATTAGCAGACATCCGACTCTTCGTACGCGAAGGTCCGCTATCGACGTAGTAGCAGAACTTGACAACAACGCGCCGGAGGTTGGCAATGCCCAGGAGCCAACTATCTACTCGCCAATCTTGATTCACCCTGTACGCCCGCCATATAGTCCGGTTCAAATCAGCGTGACACCAACAGACTCTTGTATCATTTAAAGGGTGATGCGGCGCGTTACTATCTCCGCCAGTAGCTTACCATCCTCCGTTGACAGAAGCGCACGATGGCAGCAACTCGCCTCGTGGCCCGAAGCCAGCATCCGCACCAAAAGACTGTCACCCATTTCGACGTTCGCGTGGAACAAAGCTCGACGAACACGGGTGGCGTAGTTGCCTGAGCGGCTCCCGAGGAAGCGCCACTCGGCCCGATCAACGGCGGCCACGAAGCTGCTGAAGTACAGGAGGCCGGCCCCGTTGAAGTCTAGGTGAGGACATGGCTCGACGACCATCGTTCCGAGCTCGCGCTCTTCCGGCGCCGCGACAGCTTCCAGAAACTCGTGCTCGGTGATGGACGGCTGAATGGGCATGGCCGCGAGAACGGGCTTGGCGTGCCCCCGGCCCTCGATCCTCACCCGGGCGATGGAACGGTTCACGCCCTCGGCCTGGCGCCTCACGAAGACGGAGGTCATCTCCACGTCCGCGACCAGCCGGTCTCGGCACGCCGCGACGTGCCGGCTTACGACCCGGGTCTCCGAAAGGTACGTGACCGTCGAGCGCACCTCCAACGCGTCGTTCTCCCGAACGCTGCCAAGGTCGCCCCTCTGCAGGGAGATCCTCCGGAACGCCGCGTAGACGGGCGGCTCGCCCACCGGCCCGAACCCGGCCTCGGCCCTGCCGAGCGCCTTGGCGATCAAACCCCAGTGCCTGTGTCCCAGCTCCTTCCAGAGCCAGTTCTCGGAAAGCCCGCTCGGGCAGAGATGCGGCATGCCCAGGACATGGCGGCAGGCATCCGTCAGGGGCGTGTCGGCCCCTTCGAGCCTCATGTGCAGACCCAACGGCCTTCTCCTTCGGGAAAGGGCGGGACCGGGTGGTGGTAGCTGTTGAGACTTGGCCACCCGGTCCCTGTCGAAGCGTGATCCTTGGGAAGGAGTGCACTTCGATCTCGGCCGCGCCTCCGGCGTCACCTCCAAACGGGACGCCGGGCCGCGGGAACGTTCCTCAATACTTGCGCACGAGGCTGACGGGCACGGGCTCGGCGGCCTTCGGCGCGGAGTAGAGCGGCGCGATGAGGCGGATGAAGCCGTCGGTCGACTCCGTGCCACGGGTCCGGACCGCGACGTCGCGGGCAACCATCAGCTGCGCGGTGAACGGCCCGAAGTCGTAGCCGATCAGGCCGCCGACCGCGAAGCGTCCGGCCCGGGTATAGCCTTGCGCGGAGGCGCGCGCGAAGTCGCGGCCGCCGAGCGGCAGGTCCGTCACCCCGTAGGCCACGGCGCCGATCTCGAACTTGCCGAACTTCTTCGTCGCGGTGAGGTCGAGCAGGAGGGCGTCCGCGAGGTAGAGCGGGCCAATCGCCCGACCGACGGCACCCTCGAACCGGCCGGGGGAGTCGTAGAAGTTATGGGTCAGATTGGCCGTGAGGTTCCACCCGTCGGCGGTGTAGCTGGCGGCGAAGCCCTGGCGGTAGGTGTTGGAGGAGAACTGCGGCAGCCCGCGGCCGGCGTCGAGGTCGTTGAGGTGGACTGCCGCGAGGTAGCTGACGCCGAAGCCGTTACCGAGATCCCAGGCGAAGATCGACCCGACCAGGGTACCGACGTTGACCGAGAAGTCGCGGTTCGGCACGCCCGCAGGGTTGTTGGGGAACCCGAACACGGTCGGCTGAGCGAGCAGGGGCTGGATGTTGGCGCCCAGGAACTTGAAGCCGGTCGACCAGACCAGGACCGGCACGTTGATCGCCGTGTCGGTCGAGAAGCGGGTATCGTTTCGCCGGTAGATGAAGGTGTCGATGGCGTAGATGCCCTCGGGCAGCGGGGCGCCGACGGCGAGGCCGACCTGCTCGCCCGGGATGGTGGTGGCCTGGGCGAACGAGGCGGTCGCGCTCAGGGTGACCGCGGCGAACGCTCCCGCCACGGCCGCGAATTTCATCAGCATCATCGGTCCCCTTCTTGGTCTTCGTTTTGGCCAGCCGCCAGCGTTCACCGAAATGCATCGGCGCCGGCGGCATCTAAATGGAAAGTTCAGTCGAATGATCTTGATTGCATGGAAATGCGTACAATCTGTATGTATTTCCATCAATGCTTATATTCTGCACTGCAATAAAGAAGAGTCTACTGCAGAATCCTTGGATGATGCTTGGATGGCTAGCTTGTTGCAGGAACGGCACAGGCTTCGGATGGCCCGGGCCTATCGAGACGGTGCCGCCGCGGATCGGGCTTGCGGGCCGGAGTACAGATGCCGGCCGCGGGGTAACCAAGGCTTGAGCGTCGGTCGGGTCAGACCGCGAACTTCAGGGTGAACCGGTCGGCGCCGAGGCGCTTCTGGATCACCTGCACGATATGCTCGGCGTCGCGACCGACCGCCCCGAAGCGCCCCGAGCCCCAGGTGTTCAGCCAGGGCAGGCCGATGAAGTAGACGCCGTCCTCATTCGTGACGCCGCGCTTGTGCTTCGGGTTGCCCGCGCCGTTGAACACCGAGGCGTCGAGCCAGCGGAAATCGGGCGTGAAGCCGATGCACCAGACGATGCTGGTAATGCCGGAGCCTTCGAGGGGCAGGCTCGTGACCGGCTCGCCCGGCTCCCAGACCGGGGTGTAGTGCTCCTGCGCCGGGGCATCAATGCCCTTCTCGGCGATGTACCTGTCGATGGCCGCGTTGATGCCGTTGTAGGTCCGGTCGGCCCCATCGAGCGAGCGCTTGAGGTCGTCCCGGAAGCGCAGGGCGCCGTCCTGGTAGTCCTCCATCAGGCCGTATAGCTTCATGCCTTCGATGGCGAAGCGGCGTAGGTCGATGTCGCGACCGCCGTCGCGGCCCGTCACGTAGTGGTTGGTGTTGTCGCGGACGCCGTCGCGCAGCGGATGGTTGTCGACGGTCATCTCGTAGTAGCCCATGTCGGCGAGCCACGTGACGACGTCGCGACCGCGGTAGAAGCGGGCGCAGCGGGGCGCGTCACCGACCGCGAGGTGCACCTTGCGGCCGGCGAGGTGCAGATCCTCGGCGATCTGCGCGCCGGACTGCCCCGAGCCCACCACCAGCACCTCGCCCTCGGGCAGCTGGTCCGGGTTGCGATACTGGTTCGAGTGGATCTGCGTGATCGAGCCCGGCAGCTTCTCGGCCATGCGCGGGATGATCGGGGTGTGATAGCCGCCGGAGGCCACCACGACCTCGTTCGTGGTGTAGCCGCCCTCGGAAGTCTGGACCGAGAAGAGGCCGTCCGCGCGCCGCTCGACCCGCGTAACCGCCACGCCCTCATGGATCGGCGGGTCCACCTTGGCGACGAAAGCCTTGAGGTAGGCGACGATCTCGTCCTTCCTCATGAACCCGTCCGGGTCCGGACCGTCGTAGCGGTGGCCCGGCAGGTCGCACTGCCAGTTCGGCGTGACGAGGCAGAAGGTGTCCCAGCGCTGCGTCGCCCAGGTATGCGCGGCGGTCTTCTTCTCGAAGACGAGGTGCTCGATGCCGCGCTGCTTGAGGTGGTAGCTGACCGAGAGGCCGGCCTGGCCACCGCCGACGATGACGACGGGGACGTGGGGGGTCGTGGAGGTCATGGCTCTGGCTCCTTGAGGGGAAGGGAAAGGCTTCGGCTCAGGGTTCGAAGGACTCGACCGTGACGCGGCCGCCGGGCTCCTGCCGCTGCGCGGCGGCCTCGATGCGGACGAGCTGGTCCATGGCGGACGAGCAGGCGAAGCCATACTTCTCGCGCACCCGCTCGCTCGCGATGTTGAGGGCCGTGCGGGTCTTCTCGACGAAGTCGTCGACGGCGTAGCTCTCGCCCGGGGTGAGGAAGTCCTTCACCACTAGGGAGGGCGAGTAGCAGGCCTCGCGCCGCCCGTCGGGCCAGCGGACATGGAAGCGCATCTCAGGCATGGATCAAATCCTGTCGGGTACGGGCGCAGGCCGCGTAGGCGTCGAGGTGGCGCACCGCGCAGGTGCGCCAGGAATGGGCGGCGGCCCGCGCGAGGCCGGAGGCGCGCAGGCGGGTTCGGGTGTCCGGCGACAGGGCCGCAGCCATCGCGCCGGCGATGTCGTCCGAGTCTGCGGGATCAACGAAGAGGGCGTCGGCCGGCGCCAGGTACTCGGTGAAGGGCGGCTGGCGAGACACGATGGCGGGCGTGCCGCAGGCCATCGCCTCCAGCACGCACAGGCCGAAGCCCTCCTTCCAGGAGGGGAAGGCCAGGACGTCAGCGACCCGGTAGAGTGCCGGCATGTCGGCCTGCGGGAGGGGGCCCGTCTCGATGACGGCCGAGCCCCTGTCGACGACCAGGCCCGCGGACGCCAGGGCCGCGCGGCACCGGGCACGGTAGCTGGCATGGTCGAGCAGCGAGGCCCCACCGGCGACGACGAGCTGCGCCTCAGGATGGTGCGCACGGAGGCGGGCGAAGGCCTCGATGATGCCCAGCGTGTTCTTGCGCTCTTCGAATCCGCCAACGGAGAGGATTACCGGCCCGGGGCCGAGACCCCAGCGCTCTCGCACGGCCGCGTCCGCCTTGGTCGGCTCGGTGCGATAGGCCGACAGGTCCACCCCGTTCCCGACCACGTCGGCCCCGGCGCCGAACTCGTGCCCGACCCAGTCGGCCCAGGTGCGGCTAACGCAGAGCAGGCGGGCGGCCTCGCGGATCGAGCGGTCTTGCCACTCCGCGAGCGGCGGGTCGGAAAAGTTTTCGACGTGGTGCACGGTGCGGACGAAGTTCGGGATCAGGCGCCGGTGCCTCAGGGTCGCGAGCGCGTTGCCGCCGATGCCGTCATGGGCGTGGAAGACGTCGAAGTCGCAGGCGGCCGGTGTCGAGAAGTGGCGCAGGTAATCGTTGATGCGAGCCCGCACGAGGGCGACGGTCCCGCCGGCGACGGCCTTGGCGGCCACCGTCACGGTCGGGCAGGCCGCATCCCGGAAGAAGCCGCGGCCTGCGGGGTCGGGCGCGTGGACCACCGCCTCTTGGCCGAGGGCGCACAGGGCCTCCGCCAGGGCGAGGCAGTGGGCCACGCCGCCGCGGGGGTTGGTGGAGTGGGTCAGGATGGCGATGCGCAGGCCGCTCACGACGTGGCCTCCGCTCCGTCCCGGCCGCAGCCGATCAGCGGGCTGGCCACGAAGTCCCAGACCACGGCCTCTTCGCCCACGCCCTGCCGAACCCTGGCGACACGGCTCGCGTCCAGCCTGCCGATGGAGGCCGCGGCGATGCCGCGCTCCGCGAAGCGCGCGAGAACGGCCGGCGTGCGGCCGGGGCGGACGCTCACGAGGTAGCCGAAGCTCGGGAAGGCGGTCAGCCAGCGCGCGAGCGGGACGTCGTCGGGGCGCGGGATCGCGTCGAGGTCGATGAGCCCGCCCACCCCCGAGCATTCGAGCAGCATCAGCGCCGTGCCGACGACGCCGGCCATGCTGATGTCCTTGGCGGCGCAGGCGAGCCCTTCCTCGGCGAGCCCGGGCAGCAGCGCGAGATCGCCACGCAGGCGCTCGCCCGGGCTGCCGGTCGAGGCGTCCCAGTACGGGTGCGGCTCGCGGAAGCGCCCGCGCAGGTCGATGGCCGCCACGAGGTCGTCGCCCGGAGCCGCGTCGAAGCTCGTCAGGAGGCGTGGGCCCGCCCGGCCGAGCACGGCGACCGCGAGGTTGCCGGCAGACGCGCGGGTGTTTGTGTGGCCGCCGACCACCGGCACGCCGTAGAGCGCGGCGGCGTCGGACAGCCCGGCCAGGATCGGGTCCGCCGACGCGGCATCCCGGCTCCAGAGGGCGTCGACGACGGCGAGCGGGCGACCGCCCATGGCGGCGACGTCGCTCAGGTTGACCATGATCCCGCAATAGCCCGCGAAGTACGGGTCGGCGGCGACGAAGCCGTCGAGGAAGCCCTCGATGGCGAAGAGCAAGTGGCCGTCGCCGTCCGGGATGGCGGCGCAATCGTCGCCGACCGGGACCGCGGAACGGCGGCTGCCCAGCCCGAGCCGCGCCACCACGGCGTCGATGTCGCGCTTGTGGGCGACGCCGCGCGCGTCCCGAATCTGGCGGGCCAGCGCCTGGAGGTCGAAGCCCGCGCTCATCACGCGGCCCGCCGGAAGGTGACGAGCCCGTGCTCGGGATCGTGCATCGGCGGGTAGGCCGCGAGGTCCGCCTGCATCAGGCTGTGCGGGCGGCCGTGAAGCTCTACCGTGTCGCGGCTCTTCCAGTGCAGGGACTCGAACAGCGGTACGTTGCGCTCCTGCACGTGGGCGAGGAAGCGCGTGCAGCCCCGCGCATGGGCGGAGGAGACCGCGACCTGGATGAGCCCGGCCCCCAGGGCGGCGGTCCCGCGGAATGCCCTGGCGACGGCAAGGCGCGAGCCCCACCACTCGCCGGGACGGTCCGCGACCTCGTGAATGCGCACCGTGCCGACGACGGCGTCGGCGTCGCCGCCCAGCGTCGAGAGGGCGCAGATCGGGATGGCGTGCGCGTCGATGGCGTCGCGGTCGTCACCTTCGAAGATGCCCTGCTCGGCGCAGAAGACCTGTCGGCGCAGCGCCGCGCAGGCGCGCCGCTCCCACGGCGCGACCGCGAACTTCACGCGGAAGTGGCTCGGCCGGTACGGCGGGACGGGTTCGAGGATCATGCCGCCGCCCCCGCGCGCTCGTAGGTAGAGAGCGCCGAGCAGGCGCCGCAGCGACCGCAGCCGGCCTTGATGTCGGTCGAGCGCAGGTTCGCGCCGGCGAGCATGTCCGCCAGCGGCTTGAGAATGGCGTGCATGAAGTCCGGGCCCGGTGCCGGGTGGCTCTCCAGCGGCGTGCCCGAGATCGGCACGAAGGGCACCACGAAGGGGTAGACGCCCATCCCGACGAGCCGCTCGGCCATCTCCAAGATGGCCTCGGGGGCGTCGCCGAGGCCGGCGAGGATGTAGGTCGAGACCTGGCCGCGACCGAAGACCGGCACGGCGGCCGCGAAGGCCTCGTAGTACCGCTCCAGCGGCACGCTTGCCTTGCCGGGCATGATCCGGGCGCGGACCTCCGGAGTGACGGCCTCCAGGTGCATGCCGAGGGCGTCGATCCCGGACGCTTTCATCCGCTCGAACCAGCGGTCGTCGTCGGGCGGCTCGCACTGGGCCTGGATCGGCAGGTCGACCGCCGCCTTTACCGCGAAGGCGCTCTCGCAGAGCACGGCGGCGCCCCGGTCGGTGGCGTTCGGCGTCCCGGTGGTCATGACCATGTGCTTGACGCCGTCGAGCAGCACCGCCGCGCGGGCGACCTCGGCCAGTTGCTCGGGCGTTTTGCGCGCGACGGTGCGACCGGCGGCGAGCGACTGGCCGATGGAGCAAAACTGGCAGGTCTTGGCGCGGCTCGCGTACCGGATGCAGGTCTGCAGCACGGTCGTCGCCAGCACGTCCCGCCCGTGCAGCACCGCGATCTTCGAGTAGGGCACGCCGTCGAAAGTAGAGAGCGCGTAGAAGCGCGGCTTGCCCGGGAAGGTCGCCTGCCCGATCACCACGCCGTCGTGCTCGATCACCGAGACCCCGTTGGCGTCCGGGCGGCGCACCAGGAAGGGCGACTCGAAGGCGGTCTCGGTATGGACCGGCACCATCACGGTGCGGCCCGCGATGGTCATCGCCTTGTGGTCGGAGGGGCCCGCCCCGCCGCGGCGGCTCGGCGCCCCGGCGCGGCTGTCGGCAAGCCTAACGCCGTAGGACTGCAACGCGTTGATCAGCCGCTCCGTCGGCATCCCGACCAGGCCCGCCACGACCGGCGGGAGCGAGGGAAGGCTCGTCGGAAGCGGGCTGCTGCTCATGGTCGAGGCTCCGGGAAACGGACTGGGAACGGATCGGCTGGTGCACGAACGAGGCCGGACGGTCGTCGTGGAGGAGGCTGAGGAGCTCAGGGCGCGCGTAGTGGCCGACCGCGTCCATCATCCGCTTGCGTTTCGTCACCAGCGCGAGGTCCATGTCGGCGATCAGGATGCCCTCGCCGGGGCCGAGCGGGTCGGCGAGGTGCTTGCCCTCGGGCGAGACGATGGCGGTGCAGTTGCCGCCGCGGCAGGCGCCGCGCAGGCGCTCGTCCGGGCAGACCTGCGCCACCTGCTCGTCCGTGAGCCAGCCGGTGGCGTTGACCACGAAGCAGGCCGCCTCCAGGGCATGGTGGCGGATCGTCACCTCCATCTGGTCGGCGAAGATCTGGCCGACCAGCGAGCCCGGGAACTGGGCCGCGTGGATCTCCTCGTGGCGCGCCATCAGGGCGTAGCGGGCCAGCGGGTTGTAGTGCTCCCAGCAGGCGAGCGCCCCGACGCGGCCGACCGCGGTCTCGACCACGTCGAGGCCGGCGCCGTCGCCCTGACCCCAGATCATGCGCTCGTGGTAGGTGGGCGTGATCTTGCGGCGCTTGAGCTTCAGGCTCCCGTCCGCGTCGAAGATCAGCTGCGTGTTGTAGAGCGAGCCGTGGTCGCGCTCGTTCACGCCGAGCACCACCACGGCGCCGTGGCGGCGGGCTGCGGCCGCAACCGCCTGGGTCAACGGGCCCGGGACAGTGGGCGCCCGCTCGTAGAGCTTGAGGTGCTCCGCGCCCTGCATCGCCGGCGGCAGCACGAAGGAGAAGTACGGGTAGTAGGGCACGAAGGTCTCGGGAAAGACCATGAAGCGAGCGCCCTTGGCGGCGGCCTCGTCGATGGCGTTGAGCACGCGCTCCAGGGTGCCGTCCGGCCGGTCGAGGTCCGGCGCGATCTGGACGGCGGCGGCCCGCACGATCCGGTTCTCTGACATGGATGATCCTCCGGCTGTGACGGCGGCCGCGTCGCGCGCGGCCGCCGGATGCGACGTCCCGGTCGACGGACTCGAAGGCCCGCTCAGACGGTCCAGGTGTCGATGATCACCGCGTTGTCGCGCTTGTGCAGGAGGATGCAGTCGAGGACGTCGAGGGGGTTGATCATGCGGATGCCCTCGATGAAGGCTGCCTCGCCGTGCCCGTACAGGGCCTGGGTCGAGAACCGGCACGCATAGACCTTGCCGCCCTCGGCCATGAACTTCTCAAGCTGGTTGTTGAAGTTGAGGTGGCCCGGGAAGGCCTCGTCGCCGAGGCGCGGGAAGCCGCGCTGGACGCCCAGCGTGATGCCAGGGCCGTAGAGCAGGATAGAAGTGTCGAAGCCCTTGCGCTGCAGGCGGGTGGCCTGGAGCAGGTTCACGAGACCGATCGATCCCTCGAACGCGACGGTGTGGAAGGTGACCAGCGCCTTCTGTCCCGGCTCGGCCTTCACGTCCTCGAAGACTTTCTCCTCGTAGTCGACCAGGAAATCGCCCTTCTTGTGGGGTTCGCGGTTCACGGCAGGCATTGATCTCGCTCCTTGAAGGATGGGCCGCGACAGGCAGAGCTGCGAGCGGTCACAGGACCTTCATGGCAAGCGGTGTGCCAAAACCCCGCCGATCAATGCACCAGTCAATGCACCGAAGTAATATGCATACAATAATGCTAGCAATAATTCCGATTTCGCTGTTGCGCATCGACCGAATGGAGCCCATTCTGGAAGCAGCATCTGCGCATTTCATCGCCACGATATGCACGTTCGAGGCGCAACCATTGCTGACATTGTATGGATACCATGAACATCATCCTCTGGTATTGTTGCGGTATGACGCTTGCTAGCCATACAATCGAACATTGATCGCATGTTGATGGTGCAGGCGCAGAGCGGATGAAGGCGATGAAGTGGGGAGGGCCGACGAGCTCCCAGGATGGTATGACCGGGGGTTGGACGCCGGACCTGAAGCGCTGGGGCAAGCCGCACTACCTGGCCATCGCCGAGGCCTTGGCGGATGACATCCGGACGGGGCGCCTGACGCCGGGCACGCGTCTGCCGACCCAGCGGGCACTGGCCGAGGCGCTCGACCTGAACTTCACGACAGTGTCGCGCGGCTATGTCGAGGCTCATAAGCGCGGCCTGATTGAGGGGCGCGTCGGCCAGGGCACCTTCGTGATCGATCCGGCCCTCTCTGCCCGCTCAGGGGGTGCCGCCGGTGCGCCACGGGTCGGACCGGTCGACTTCACCATGAACCTTCCTCCGGAGCCCGACGCACCGGCGCTGCGGGCGCGCATGCAGGCCTCGTTCGCCGAACTCTCCGGCGACCTCGCCAACATGCTGCGCTACCAGGGCTTCGGCGGGACCGACGACGACAAGGAAGCGGCGCTGCGGTGGCTGAAGGGCCGCGGGGTCGAGACGACGCGGGAGCGCCTGCTGATTTGCCCCGGGGCCCACAGCGCCCTGTTCAGCGTGCTGGGCCAGGTGGCCCGGCCAGGTGACACCGTCTGCGCGGAGCGCATCACCTACCCGGGCATCCGCGCGCTCGCCGCGCATCTGGGGCTGCGCCTCGTCGACCTTCCCATGGACCGCCACGGGGTCGATCCCGACGCCTTCGCAGCGGCCTGCACCAAGGTCGCGCCGAAGGCCATCTACCTAAACCCGCTGCTGCAGAACCCGACCACCGCGACCCTGTCCCGCACGCGGCGGGAGGCCATCATCGCGGTAGCGCGGCGCTATGCCGTCACCATCATCGAGGACGATGCCTACGCACGCATCTGCCCGACGCCGCCGCCGAGTTTTGCCGAACTCGCGCCCGAGATCACCTACTACGTGGCAGGGGTGGCCAAGTGCCTGGGCGCCGGCCTTCGCCTTGCCTTCCTAGTCGCCCCGAGCGCCCGTTCCGCCCTGCCGCTCGCGGGTGCACTGCGGGCCGCGACCGTTATGGCCTCGCCGATCTCGACGGCCCTGACGACGCGCTGGATCATGGACGGCACGGCGGATGCCATCGTCCAGTTCGTCCGCGAGGAATCGGCCGCCCGCCAGCGCATCGTGGCCTCGTTGCTTCCGGCTGGGACCTACACCGCCGATCCGCACGGCTTCCACGTCTGGATCACGCTGCCTGAGGGCTGGACGCGCTCGGCCTTCGCCAGCCAGGGACGGTCGGCCGGGCTCGGCGTTGTCGGCAGCGACCCCTTCTGCGTGGCCGGGACACCGCCGGAAGCAGTACGTCTCTGCCTCGGCGGCCCCTCGACCCGGCAGCAGATCACGCACGGCCTGGAAGTGCTTGCCCATGCCCTCGAAGGGTCGCCAGCACTCGCCTCTACCTACATCTGACACACCCAGCACTCACGCCGGCCGCCTTCCGGCAGGCTGCCGCGTGAAGCAGGGCAACATGGTTCGGCTTGTACCGGCCTCGAACGTCGCCGGAGCCGCAACTGTGTTCTTCGGGCCGCAGCGCGGGTCCTGGCCCGCCCAATCCGTGGAAGGACGGGCCCAGGCCAAGGGCTATCCCGCCTGGGCAGCGGCACCGAGCATGGACCCTGTTCGCTCATGGAAATCCGGCCCATTCGTCGTGCTGGCTACGTGCCTAGCGCGCAGCAGGAAGTCTCCAAAGCGTTCGCCGTCAGCCCGCTCCGCCTTGTAAGCGCCCAGGAGCGGGTCAAGCGTTGCGACGATGGCTGAGGCGTGGACATCCTCGGCGTAGAGCTTGCCCAGTCGCGATCCGTCGAAGGCCGCGCCGAGATAGAGATTGTAGCGCTCCGGTCCCTTACCCACGAGGCCAATCTCGGCGATGTAGGGGCGCGCGCAGCCATTCGGACAGCCCGTCATGCGGATCGTGATATCATCCCCCGCGAGGCCGTGCCCGACCAAGCAGGCTTCCAGCTCATCGATGAGCGTTGGCAGGTAACGCTCGCTCTCGGCCAGGGCGAGGCCGCAGGTCGGAAGCGCCACGCAGGCCATGCTGTTGCGCCGAAGCGTCCCGGCATGGGCGGTAAGACCGTGCTCGGCCACGAGCGCCTCGATCTCGGCGCGCTTCTCGACCGGGACGTTTGCGACGAGCACGTTCTGGTTAGCCGTCAGGCGGAACTCGCCCTGGTGGACCTCGGCGATGCGACGCAGTCCGGTCAGCAACTGCGGGCCTCCCTCGAAGTCCCGCACGCGCCCGTTCTGGATGAACAAGGTGAGGTGGTGGCGACCGTCCTCCCCTTCGGTCCAGCCGTAGCGGTCGCCGTTGTTCTCGAACCTGAAGGGCTTGGGCTCGGCGAAAGCCTTGCCGACGCGCCGCTCGACCTCCGCGCGGAAGGCGTCGAGGCCGAACCGCTCGATGGTATACTTCAGGCGGGCGTTCTTGCGGCTCTTGCGGTTGCCCCAGTCGCGCTGGACCGTCATCACCGCCTCGGCGACCTTCAACGCGTCCCCTGGCTCGCAGAAGCACATCACGTCGGCCGTCCGGGGGAAGGTATCAACTTCGCCATGGGTCATGCCCATGCCGCCGCCCACCGTGACGTTCCAGCCCGCCAGAGCGCCTGCCTCGTCGAGGATGGCGATGAAGCCGAGGTCGTGCGCGAAGATGTCGACGTCGTTCGAAGGCGGTACGGCGACGACCACCTTGAACTTCCGAGGCAGGTAGGTCTTGCCATAGATCGGCTCGACCGTCTCATCCTCGCCCCCGACCACCTTCTCGCCGTCGAGCCAAATTTCGCGCCAAGCGCCCGTCCTGGGCAGCAGGTGATCCGAGATGGCCTTGGCAAGGTCGTAGGCGGCCGCATGCGCCTTGGACTGGTAGGGGTTGGAAGCGGAGAGCACGTTGCGGTTGACGTCCCCACAGGCCGCGATGGTGTCGAGCAACGCCCCGTCGATGGCCTTCATCGTCCGCTTAAGGTTTGACTTGATGATGCCGTGGTACTGGAAGGTCTGCCGCGTCGTCGCCCGCAGGGAGCCGTTGGCGTAGGAGCGGGCGATCTCGTCGAGGACAAGCCACTGCTTGGAGGTCAGCACGCCGCCGGGAATCCGCAACCGGATCATGAAGGCGTAGGCACGGTCGAGCTTCTTGCGCATCCGCTCGGGCCTAAGGTCCCGGTCGTCCTGGAGGTACATGCCGTGGAATTTGACGAGCTGGCCGTCGTCTTCGGAAACGGCGCCGCTCGCGGGCATCAGGAGGGCCTCAGCGAGCTTGCCGCGCAGGTAGCCACTGGCTTCCTTAATGTGCTCGTTGCGCGAGAGCTGGTCACGCTCGGCTTGAATAAGGTCTCCCCCGCCATCCGTCGCGGATGGCGGCGGCAGAACCTGACGGTCGTCTTTCATGGGCTTTACCGGTTTAGAGAAGCATCGGGGGCGACGATGCAGAAATCTGCGGGAGATTTGGCGGCTAGGGGTGCCGCTGGCTGAAGCGGCCCTGGCTCGCCAGATCCGCCACGTGATCGACGGCCAACTCCAACGAGCAGGCCTTAGTGTCGGCGATAGCCTTCAGGAGCCCGAAGTGGGCCCGGTTCGCGCTCTTCGGGGCGGCGCAGATTGAGAGGCTCGCGCCGTTTTCGATCCACTCGACGAGTTCTTCCCGTCGGTCGAGGAGATGGTCCTCGACGCCAATCCGCTCCGGCTGGTCATAAGAGAAGGCAACGTCCATCCGGGTCAGGGACCCATCCGCGAGGGCGGCCTGCCATTCGAGTTGGTAGAGGAAGTCATGGGTGAAGCGCCGGCCACCAAAGAACAGCCATGAGCGCCCGCCTGCCCCGAGCGCGCGCCGCTCCTGGATGAGTGCCCGGTATGGGGCAACACCCGCCTCGACGCCGATCATGATGACGTCGGTTTCCAGCTCGGCCGGCAAGCGGAACCCGGCGTCCTCCCGGATCCTGACTGTCACCTGCGAGCCGAGGCGAAGGCGCTCCACAATGGCGGCGTCACCGGCACCGACCGGCATCAACGCGTGTACCTCGTCGACGACCTCCCTGCGCGAGGACGCGACCGGCAGGACGCGCGCGGGTACGCTCTCGCCGTCGATGCCGATGAGGTCGAGGACGGATCCCGGCCTGTAGGGAGGTGCGCCGTCTGAGAAGGCGACCGCCACGTGCATCGTCGAATGATCCGAGCGGGACGAGTTGAGATTGACGTACTCGACGACTTCCCCAACGGACACGTCCGCATCCCTCGTGCTTTGGGCCGGGAGGTTGATGCCGGCCGCCAGGTAATCCGAGAGCCACGTGCGCTGTACCCGGGAAGCGACCGCCAGCACTTGGTCGAGCGCGGCAAGGGCATCGTTCTCGAAAGGGGCGTGGCGGGGGAGAAGCCGTGTCGTCATCGTTGCCGTTCTCGGTTGCGCGGACTTCAATCGGGGGCCTTGGCTTCTAGGGACGAGCCGCGTGGGCGCCGGAGTCCGTCACAGTCACGGGTTCGAGCGGTCGCTCGTTTACGCTGAGGCTGAAGATGTCCGGGCGTGCGTAGTGGCCGACCACGTCGAAATCGAACTTGCCGCGGACGATGTCCGCCCGGTCCAGTTCGGCCAAGCGCACGCTCTCGCCCTCGAAGTCGGGCTCTATCAGGACGTTCCCCAGGGGACCCACGATGCACGAGCCGCCCCGGATCAAGACCGTTGCCGGATTGTCGCCCTGGACCGCACCGTAATCGGCCGGACAATCCTTCCGGACGAGGTATTGACTGGCCGACACGACGAAGCACCGGCCCTCAAGGGCGATGGTCTGCATCGTCGGTAGCCACGTGACGCGGTCGTCGACCGTAGGCGCGCAGTAGATCTCGACGCCCTTGGCGTACAGCGTCGTGCGCAGGAGCGGCATGTAATTCTCCCAGCAGATCGCGGTCCCGATTCGGCCGAGGGGAGTGCTGGCGACATCCAGCGTCGAGCCGTCACCAAAGCCCCATACGAGCCGCTCCGAGGCGGTGGGCATCAGCTTGCGGCGGCGTGCCAGAAGGGCGCCGTCGGGCCCGAACGTCAGGGCGCTGCAGTAGAGGGTGCCGCCGGCCCGTTCGATCACGCCAACGACGATGTACAGGTGCCCGGCGCGGGCGACGGCGGCGATGGCCTCGGTGGCCGGACCCGGCACGTCGATGGCGTTTGCGTGATAGCGAAGGAAGTCGTCCCGGCCCGCCGGCGTGCGGGAGCCGACCGTGGCGCCAAAGTCGAGCCCCTTCGGGTAGCCGCCGACGAACGCCTCGGGGAATACTGCTAGGTCGGCCCCGCGCGCGGAGGCGTCGCTGGCGAGGTCCCCGAGCTTTTCCAACGTCCGCGCGGTGTCGAACAGAATCGACCCGGCCTGCACCACGGCGGCCATGACAACGGGCTTCGACGACATGAGAAGTTCAACTCTGAATGAGGAGAGGCCGGGATCGAAGAGCGGTGCGTCAGCTCGCCTTCAGCCAAGTTCTCAGGATGCCGGCGACAATTCCGAGTGAGAGGACGCTGCCGGCCCACAGCGAGGCGAACCAGACGAGGCGGCGCCACAGGGGTAGGGGTGTGGGGTGTCGGGGAGCGGAGGTAATGCCCATCAGTGATACCCCGTTGCGTCGACCTTCCCGCGGAAGACCCAGTACGAGTAGGCCGTGTAGGCCAGGATGACCGGGATCAGGACGGACGCGCCCACGAGCAGGAAGACCTGGCTCGAATGCGGTGCCGCCGCCTCCCAGATCGTGATCCGGCCCGGCACGACGTCGGGGAAGATGCTGATCCCCAGACCGACGAAGGACAGAAGGAACAGACCGAGCGCCAGCAGGAACGGCGTTCTCTCCGCCCCACCGCGTAGCGAGCGGAAGAACAGGAACGACGCCACCGCTACGAGGAGCGGAACCTGGGCAGTGAGCAGCACGCTTGGCATCGAAAACCAGCGCTCCCAATATTTGCCTTCCAGGAGGGGCGTCGCCGCGCTGACGGCGGCGATGACGGCGACCGTGGCCGCGCCAAGCCAGAGCGAGAAGGCGCGCGACCGCTCCTGCAGGCTCCCCTCTGTCCGCATCACCAGCCAGGTGGCGCCGAGCAGAGCGTAGCCGCAGACGATGCCGAGACCGACGAGCAGGCTGAATGGCGTGAGCCAGTCCCACCAGCCGCCCGCATAGGCGCGGCCCTCCACCTTGATGCCCTGCAGGAGGGCGCCGAGGGTGATGCCCTGGGCAAGCGCGGCGACGACGGAGCCCCCGGTGAAGGCGACGTCCCAGAGCGCCCGGTGGCCGGGATCGCGCCAGCGGAACTCGAAGGCGACGCCGCGGAAGATCAGCCCGAGCAGCATCGCGATGATTGGCGCGTAGAGGGCCGGCATGATGACCGCGTAGGCCAGCGGGAAGACCGCAAACAGGCCGCCGCCGCCGAGGACCAGCCAGGTCTCGTTGCCGTCCCAGACTGGCGCGATGGAGTTCATCGCCGTGTCGCGCTCGTGCCCCGGTCGGAAGGCCGGGAACAGGATGCCGATGCCGAGGTCGAAGCCGTCCATCACGATGTAGGCGAAAACGGCGAAGGCGATGATGAGCGCCCAAACGACCGTCAGGTCGATGTTGGCGAGCATGACGGGCTCCTTACTCGGCCGGGCTGAGGGTGCGGTCGAGGTCGACCGACGGCGCGGGTGTTATGCCAGCGGTGCGGATCGGCGCGCCGGGCTCAATCCCGTGTTCGCCACGGTGCGGCGACTTCGCCATCAGGTGCAGGATGTAGAGGATGCCCATCCCGAACACGGCGAAGTAGACCAGCACAAAGGCGATGAGCGATGCGGCGACGGCGGGTGCGTGAAGCGGCGAGGCCGACTCCGCCGTGCGCAGGAGGCCGTAGACGGTGAAGGGCTGGCGCCCCACCTCGGTGGTGATCCAGCCGGCGACGACGGCGACGAAGCCGGCCGGTCCCATAGCGAGGGCGAAGCGGTGCAATGTCGCCCAGTCGTAGAGCTTGCCCTTGTAGCGGGCGAGCAGGCTAGCCACGCCGAGCAGCAGCATCAGCATGCCGAGGCTGACCATCACCCGGAAGGACCAGAACACCACGGGGACCGGCGGCCAGTTCTCCCGCGGCACGCTGTCGAGACCCTTCAGCGGCTCGTTCAGGCCGTGCTTCAGGATCAGCGAGGACAGCTTCGGCACCTCGACCGCGTAGCGGACCGTGCCGGCCGCTTGGTCGGGCAGGCCGAACAGGATTAGCGGGGCGCCGTCCGGATGGCTCTGGAAGTGGCCTTCCATGGCCATGACCTTAATCGGCTGGTGCTCCAGTGTGTTCAGGCCGTGGGCGTCGCCAGCCAGGATCTGAATGGGAGCCACGACAGCGAGCATCCACATCGCCATCGAGAACATCGTCCGCGCGCCTTCGTTCGCGCGGTCGCGTAGCAGGTGCCAGGCGCCGACCGCGCCAACGACGAGGGCGGTGGTCAGGTAGGCGGCAAGGACCATGTGGACGAGACGATAGGGGAAGGACGGATTGAAAACGATGGCCCACCAATCGGCCGGCACGAACTGGCCGGCCGCGTTGACCGTGTGACCCTGCGGCGTCTGCATCCAGGAGTTCACGGACAGGATCCAGAACGCCGAAAAGAAGGTCCCAATGGCCACCATCAGGGTGGCGAGGAAGTGCAGGCGCGGGCCAACCTTGCTCATGCCGAAAAGCATGACGCCGAGGAAGCCGGCTTCCAGGAAGAAGGCCGAGAGCACCTCGTAGGCCATCAGCGGACCGAGAACAGGCCCCGTTTTGTCGGCATAGACGGACCAGTTCGTGCCGAACTGGTAGGACATGACTAGGCCAGATACGACGCCCATCGCGAAGGCGATGGCGAAGATCTTGATCCAGTACCGGAACAGATCGATGAACACTTGCCGTCCGGTAGCTAACCAGAGACCCTCCAGCACTGCCAGGTAGCTAGCGAGGCCGATGGAGAAAGCCGGGAACACGATGTGGAAGGCCACCGTGAACCCGAACTGCCACCTTGCAAGCAGCAGGGCGTCAACGTTTGCCAGCATGTCGGTCATCTCTTGCGTATGTCGATGAGGCTGAGGGGACCCGCGGTCAGGCGGCCAGCGAGACCTCGCCCCACCCCAGACGTGAGCGAACCTCGACGAGCGCCCCCACGAGCGCCCGCATGTGCTTATCCGTGTGAAGGGGAGTCGGGGTGATCCTCAGCCGCTCGCCGCCGCGCGGTACGGTTGGATAGTTGATGGGCTGGACGTAGATACCATGGCGCTCCAGCAGTTCCTCGCTGATCCGCCGGCAGAGGTGGGCGTCGCCGACCATCACCGGCAGGATATGGCTCTGGCTCGGCAGGACCGGCAGGCCAGCCTTGCGCAGCATGGCCATCAAGATCGCCGCGGCTCGTTGCTGCGCAGCCCGTTCCGCTTGGCTATCCCTGAGGTGCCGCACCGCCGCCCGTGCGCCGGCGGCCAGGTGCGGGCACAGCGAGGTCGTGAAGATGAAGCCCGCCGCATGGCTGCGGATGACGTCGACGACCGTGGATGGCCCGGCGACGTAGCCGCCCATGACGCCGAAGGCCTTGCCGAGCGTCGCCTCAATCAGCGTGATGCGATGGCCAACGCCCTCGCGCTCCGCAATGCCGGCGCCGTGCGGGCCGTACATGCCGACCGCGTGCACCTCGTCGAGGTAGGTGAGCGCCCCGTGGCGCTCCGCGACGTCGCATATTTCGGCGATGGGCGCCACGTCGCCGTCCATGCTGTAGACGCTCTCGAACGCGACGATCTTGGGCCGTTCCGGATCGAACTGCGCGAGCAGCCTGTCGAGCGCGGCGACGTCGTTGTGCGGGAAGATCGCCTTCGAGACTCCCGAGCGCCGGATGCCCTCGATCATCGAGTTGTGGTTGCCCGCGTCCGAGAGGATCACGCTGTCCGGCAGCACCTGGCCGAGCACGCTCAGAGCCGCGAGGTTCGAAACGTAGCCCGAGGTGAACAGGAGGGCGGCCTCCTTCCCGTGCAGGTCGGCCAGGTCGCGCTCCAGCAGTACGTGCTCATGGGCCGTGCCGGAGATGTTGCGGGTGCCGCCCGCACCGGCGCCATAGCGGTCCAGGGCCGCATGCATGGCGTTGATGACCTCGGGGCTGTGTCCCATTCCGAGGTAATCGTTGCTGCACCAGACCGTGACCGGCCGGGGGCTGCCGTCCGGATGCCTCCAGACGGCGGCCGGGAATGTGCCGACATTACGCTCAAGCTCGATGAACGTCCGGTAACGGCCGTCCTCGCGCAGCTTCCGGAGGGAGGTCTCGAACACGTCGGCATAGGGGAGCATCGTCCCGGTCCTCGTGAGGTAGGATGAAGTCACATCAAGCCCAGCAGCGGGCGGTGCCGCCGGCGCGTGTCCGCCCGGGACCGCGCGGCGGAGCGTCAGGGTCAGTCCCCGGACGTAGGACCCGTGTTTGGCGCTGGCGAAGTCGCTAGGCGGCCTTCTCCCGCTTTGTTGATGTACTGGCTGGCGATGAAGAGCCCCTTCAGCGGCCGGATGACCGGAACGCAGGCCAGCAAGAGAAGCGGAAGCGTTATGAGCGCATGGATCCACAGCGGCGGTTCGTAGGCGAGCTCCAGCCAAATGCCGAAGGCTGTGACTGGGAAGGCCATCGTCATCATGATGAAGAAGGCGGGTCCATCGGCCGGGTCGGCGAAGCCATAATCAAGGCCGCACGCCTCGCAGCGTGGCTTCAGGGTGATGAAGCCGTCAAACAGGCGCCCCTCGCCACAGCGAGGGCAGCGGCAGCGCAGCCCAACGGAAAGCATTGATTGATCCGTCGTCCTTTGCATCGTCCACGTTCCTGAACCGCTTGCCGTACAGCGGCATGAAGGTTCGCCTTGCGCGGCCCGAATGTATGGCTTACATTTCCATACATTCGTGGTGGAAGCTGGCGGCTTCTGAGGCGCTTTCCTAGACAAAGCCACGTCTCGCCTTGCCTGTATGATGTATGTATGCATACACCGATGCGAGAACAGGGGTCAATGATGGAATCTTGGAACCCGACAATCGCTGGCGACGCAGGCCCGAAGTACCTGGCTATCGTGAAGGCGCTGGCCGAGGACATTCGCGCCGGCCGGCTCCCGCCGGGCGTGCGCCTGCCGCCGCAGCGCGCCCTTGCCAAGCACCTCAACGTTGACCTCACCACGGTCACGCGCGCCTTCAACGAGGCGCGCCGGACAGGCTTGATCGATGCCACAGCCGGTAGGGGCAGCTTCGTTCGCGGACCCACGCCGCCTAAGGAGATGCGCAGGCCGGACCCCTCCGGAAGCGTCGACTTCAGCATGAACATGCCGCCTCAGCCGGTCACGGCGCGTCTGGCCGAGCGTATGGAGGCAGGCTTGTCGCGACTTGCCCGCTCGCCGGGCTTCCTCGACCGCATGCAGTACCAGGACAGCGCCGGGAACATGGCCGACCGTACTGCGGCGGCGCATTGGCTCGGTGGCCGGCTCGGGCCGCTTCCGGTGCACCGCGTCCTCGTGGCAGGCGGCGCCCAGGTCGTGCTCGCCGCCGTGCTCGCCGCCACCCTCAGGCCGGGCGATGCGCTCTGCGTGCCAGCCCTGACCTACCCGGGTCTGCGCATGGCCGCCGAGCGCCGCGGCATTCGCCTCGTTCCGGTGCCTTGCGACGCCGACGGGCTCGACCCGGACGCATTCTTGGAGAGCTGCAAGGCCGAGCGGCCGCGGGCCTTGTACCTTGTGCCGACGCTCGACAACCCGACGACCGCGACGCTGCCGCCGACGCGCCGCGAACGAATCGCCGAGGTCGCGCGTTCGCACGGCGTCGCAGTCATCGAGGACGACGCCTACGGCGCGCTGCCGCCCGACGCCCCACCTCCCATTGCCTCCCTGGCGGCAGACATCACTTGGCACATCGCGACGCTGTCCAAGTGCGTCAGCCCGGGCCTCCGCGTCGCCTACGTCGCCGTGCCTGGGACGAACGAGGCGGTGCGGCTCGCCGCCGAGCTGCGGGCCATCAACATGATGGCCTCACCGCTTACGGCCGCGCTCGCCTCGCAGTGGATCGCCGAGGGCGAGCTCGACGCGGTCGTCGCGGCCATTCGGCATGAGAACGGCCGCCGTCAGGCGGTCGCCCGCGAGGCCCTGCAGGGCCTCGACCTCCAGGCCCATTCCTGCGGGCACCACCTCTGGCTCCGGCTTCCCGAGCCCTGGCGTCGCGGCGAGTTCGGGGCGCATGCGCGTCAGCTCGGGCTGTCGGTCATCCTGAGCGATGCCTTCGCTGTCGGACCTGCTCCCGAAGCCATCCGAGTCTCCCTTGGCGCGGCACCGGACGCCGAGACGCTGCGCTATGGCCTCAGCCTTCTGGCGACGTTGCTGACGCATCCGCCCGGCGCGATCTCGACGGTCGTCTGACATGGCGGACGTGGTGAGCGCATCCGGTGAGGAGGAAAGCTCGGCCAAACTCCGGCGGGAGTTCACCTGGCTTCGGTGGACCAGGGTGCCGGCCACCTTCTTCGGGATGGTCCTGGGGATCTGCGGCCTGGGCAACGGCTGGCGCGCCGCCGCGCGCCTCGGGTTGGCGCCTGCCTGGGTGGGCGAGGCGCTCTCGCTCCTCGGCGTGGCGGTCTGGGCGGCGTGGCTGGTCTTCTACGCCGCTCGGTGGCTGAACGACCGGGATACGGCCCTGTTCGAGGTGCGCGACCCGACGTCGTCGTTCTTCGCCTCGCTGGCTCCCGTCGCCACCATGATCGCGAGCGTGGGTCTCGCGCCGCACTGGCCGGGCGCCGCGTGGGCAATGGCTTTGGCAGGGCTCATCGGGACGACCCTCTTCGCCGTCTGGGGCGTGGGAGGCCTCTGGATGGGCGACCGGGCCTTCGAGGCGACGACGCCGATCCTCTACATGCCTACGGTTGGCGGGGGCTTCGTAGCAGCCATCACCTGCGCCGCGTTCGGCATGAAGGAACTCGGCCTGCTCTTCTTCGGCGCCGGCCTCCTCTCATGGCTGACGCTCGAATCGGTCGTCGTTCATAGGCTGATTCTGCAGACCCTGCCCGTATCGTTGCGGGCCTCGCTCGGGCTGCACCTGGCGCCGCCCGCGGTGGCCTGCGTCGCCTACCTGGCGGTCACCGACGGACCGCCCGACCGGCTGGCCCAGATCCTGTTCGGCTACGCGCTGCTGCACGCCTTGGTCATGGTGCGGCTGGTGCCCTGGCTGCGGCAGCAGCCGTTCTCGCCCGCGGCTTGGGCCTACACGTTCGGCGTCTCGGCCCTTCCGCTCGCGGCGTTGCGCCTGACGGAGCGAGGGCTGGAAGGCCCGAGCGCGTCTCTCGCCGTCCCGCTGTTCGCCGCCGCCAACCTCATCATCGGCTGGATCGCGCTCAGGACGCTGAGCCTGCTGCTGCGCGGCAAGCTCTTGCCGGTCCGACCTCTCTGAAGGCGGACGGATGTCTACGATTGACGTTGGTTCACATGATCGAACGGGTGACGCGCCCCTTCCGCCTTCCCTCACACAGCCAGCACGCCATGCTGCTCGCACTGGCCTTCCTCGTCACGGCCTGCTCGGATGATAGCCAAGAGCGCCGCCGTTCGCTGGGCGACACCCCGAGCTTCGGCGACTTCATGCGGGTGGCCGACGCTGGGCGAGGCGGCCGATTGTTCGGCCAGTGCGCCGCCTGTCACACGGTCAGGATGGGGGCCGGCGACCGAAGCGGCCCCGGCCTTTACGACGTAGTTGGCAAGCCCGTCGCCACCAATAGCCGTCGCTTCGGCTACACCGGGTCGCTCCGGTCATTGGGCGGCGTCTGGACGCCGGAGAGGCTGGACGTCTGGCTTGCTGCCCCTGCGAAGTTCGTGCCGGGCACAAGCATGAGTTTCCGCGGACTTCCGGACCCGCTCGACCGGGCGGATGTCATCGCATACCTCCAGACGCAGGCGGTTGAGGCCGAGGGCGTTGAGGCGCTGCCCTCGCGGCCTTGATCATCTACCTCCGACTTCTCCGGTGTCGGGGTGTGCGTCCAGCCATGTCGAGAGACTAAGCGGACCATGCATTGACGGGAGCTAGCTCTGCCGCTGTGGTTCCGCGGCATTGACCAGCGCCGCAGCGAGGCAGACAGCAGCGACATCCTCGGCGAGCCCCCAGGCGCGACCGGAGGCCGTGCGCGAGTCCGGTCCCCGAACCGCCCGGCCCAGGAGCGTGCCGGCAAGCGCACCCGCCACACCGGCCAAGGCACCGTGCTCGGGTGACGCGGGCTGACCGGCGAGCGCCAAGCCACCGACCGCGCCGATCACGAGCCGCGCCGCGAACGAGGGCGGGATACGGCGGTCAGGAGCGGAAGGCATCTTGTCCCCCGCCATCTCGGCCAGGGCCGCCGCAGTGGCGAGCGTGCGTGCCTCGGGGCTCGACGGAATGAAGCCGCCCCGCGTCCGGCCGGTCGAGGCTGCCCACGTCAAGGCCGCGCAGGCCGTCATGGTGCGCATTCCCGCCACGAAGCCGATCCCGAAGGATGTCGTGTAATCCTTCATCGTGCCCGTCCTTGCCCGCGGAGGTGTCCCCACGATGAAAGGCGCCGGCGGCGGCCGGTGTTCCAGCTGGCCAACAAGGGGTGTTGGCGCAGGGGTCGGGAAGGTCCCGGTCGAGAAGAAGATTGCCCTGCGATCCGCGGCCGCTGCATACGATGCGTAGCGCGTCCCACCTGCGAAGCAGGAGGTTTCCCGTCCCGTTTCTCGTGCCCTACCGAAAAAAGGTCAGTCGCGCCTCAGCATCACATGGTTTGGACGACCGTTATTGGCGGTCTGGTCAATCTACCGAGCTCGCTGTTCAGAATGCCGTTTGCATCTGGCATGTCCGCTTCCTCTGGCGAAGCGGACATCGAAAAGACTCGGGCTCAATGTCCGCAAGGGGTCAGGAGTATGCGGTCATGCTCAACACCCCGTAGTTGGCTCGTGGATCGGGCAGCCGTTGAACTTCTGCCGGAACTCCGCTGAATGCCTGTAGGGGGCATTGCGCGCCCGGTTGATGTTGCCGAGCGGACGGTGGGCGGCGAGGCCGGTCCAAACCGCGAACCGCATGCGCTCGTTCACCGCCTCTACGCGCTCGGCGTCCCAACTGTCCTGCGGTCGCACGGTGATGGTGGCGACCCGCTGGAACGGTGCCTCCTCCTCGTCCCACTGCACCGTCGGGTCCTCGACCGGCTGGCGTTCAAGGTCGCGGCACAGTTGCACTCGGAACTCCCAGACGCCCTCGATGCCGGCCATTTCCGACTGGACGGTCTCGCGGATCGCGTCGGGGCGGCCGGAGGCGTCGATCTCGGTGCCGGTCAGCGCCTTGAGCGCGGGAGCCACGGGCGCCACCGAGAACTTGGCGATGTGGTCGCCGTAGCGGAACGGGGTGACGCTGTAGTAGGTCTCGCCGAGTGGATCGACGTTCGGCGCGCCGCCGAGCGAACCCAGCGTCGGGCTCTCGATGCCGACCGCGGTGAGCGCCTTGTTGACCCCGCGCAGCACGGTAGAGGCGGCGACCTTCACATCCTCGATGCGGTCGGTGGTCTTGGCCAGCAGCTTGAGGCTGCCTAGGAACTTCTCGGTGTTCGGCGCCTGGAAAACTGGGCCGTTGACCAAGACGAAATCCTGCGTCGTTCCCTCCGCGCCGGCCAAGCGCTCGCCGGACACGTCCAGGACCTTCATGGCGAGGCCGCGCGGCAGGGAGACGGCATCGGGCAGGATGTCGCCGGCATTGGTCGACATCCGCAGGTAGACCTTGTGTTCGCCCGCCGTCGCGAACAGCCCTTGCGCGAGTTCGGGAGGAAGCCCCGCGTCGATGCGCAGTACGCCTTCCAGGATGCCGTGTGACTTGGCGTGTACCGAGCGCACGGCATGCCCGGAATCGTTCGCGACGGTCTCCAGAATGGTGTCGAAGGTTGCGTTGAGCTGCTCGATGGTCCGATCCTCGTCGGGCTTCACAACCTCGACGTCGGCGCTGTAGCGGACAGGTGCTTGCAAGGTTCGTCGTCCTTCGTCGTTCGTCTTGGGACAGAACATGCCCGACGGATCGGCGTTCCGGATTGCGCGCCGCTCAATTGCCCGTGAACGACCCGTTGGGAACGTCCGAGCCGGCTGGCGTTTGTCAGGGCGACGGTCCGCCTGGACCCGCATTCCCGACCGTGTGGCCTCATGCCTTTAACGGTGCCGCTTCTGAGAGGCGCGCATTCGATGGAGCTCGGCAGCCTCTCTACCCCTGGCCCGGGGACGAGGCGGAAAGTGAAGGACGAGCATGACCTACCTGCGTTACGCGCCCGACATCGAGCAGCCCGCCCCAGACGAGCAGGAGACCATCGACGGCATCATCCAGGGTATGACCCAGCAGTCGCAGACGGTGGAGAAGCGCGAGCACCATGCTGTGCGCGCCAGCCACGCCAAGAGCTCGGCCTGCGTCACGGGCGAGTTGACGGTTGCCGCCGGCCTGCCGCCGGAGCTGGCCCAGGGCCTGTTCGCGACGCCGGGTACGCACAAGGTGGCCGTACGTTTCGCGCAGGGCCCCGGCGAGACCCTCGGTGACCGAGTGTCCACCCACCGGGGCATGTCGATCAAGGTGTTCGGCGTGCCCGGCGAGAAGCTACCCGGGCACGATGTCGAGACCCAGGACTTCGTGCTCGCCACCGGCACGACCTTCCCGTCCGGCACTGCGGCGGGCTTCCTGCGGGACGGGACGGTCATCGGCAAGTCGACGGGCCTGCCGGAAGGAGTGAAGAGCGCTGTTTCCTCGACCGCGCGCAACCTCAACAAGGTGTTGCACGCCTTTGGCACGGAGAGTGCCATGGCCGACTTCTTCGGCCATCCCTACAGCCACCCGCTGGCGGACAGCTACTTCAGCCAGGCGCCGATGCGGTTCGGTGACTACGTGGCCAAGCTCGGCGCGGTGCCCGCGACGCAGGCGCAACGGGACCTTGCCGAATGGCGCCTCGATCCGCACGAGGACGAGAACGGCTTCCGGCACGCCACGGTCGCGTTCTTCCGAGACGACGACGTGGTGTTCGAGCTCAAGGCGCAGCTCTGGGCCGATACCGAACGCCAGCCCATCGAGGATTCCTCAGTCGATTGGCCGGTATCGATCAGCCCGTACCGCACGGTGGCGACGATCCGCCTGCCCCGGCAGGACGCCTACTCGCCCGGGCGGGTGCGCTACTTCGACGAGGTGATGACCTTCCGGCCGGCTCACAGCCTCGCGGCGCACCGGCCGCTTGGCTCGATCATGCGGGCGCGCCTGCAGGTCTACCGGGCGCTGAGCGACTTCCGTCACCGCGAGAACGACGTGACCGCCGAGAACACCGCCTCGCCCGAGAGCATCCCGGCCTGAGGCGCCCCCCACCCACATCACGCAGAGAGGAATGACCCATGACCCTTCAGGGAAAGACCATCGCCGTCCTGATCGCCCCCCGGGGGACGGAGGAGCCGGAATTCACCAAACCCCGCGAGGCGCTGCTCGCCGCCGGCGCGACCGTCACGGTGGTCGGACTTGAGGCGGGCGAGGCCGAGACCGTCAACAACGACCTCGACCCCGCCGGGAAGTACCCGGTCGACAAGGCCATCGACGGCGTGTCCGCCTCCGACTTCGACGGGCTCGTCATCCCCGGCGGCAGCGTCGGTGCCGACAAGCTCCGCGGCAGCGAAGCCGTGGTCAGGTTCGTGCGGGACTTCTTCGAGCAGGCCAAGCCGGTCGGCGTCATCTGCCACGGCCCCTGGACGCTGGTGGAGGCCGACGTCGTGAAGGGGCGCAAGCTGACGTCGTTCCCGACGGTGAAGACCGACATCCGCAACGCCGGCGGGGAATGGGTCGATGCGGAGGTGGTGGTCGACAAGGGCCTCGTCACCAGCCGCAACCCGAAGGACCTGCCGGCCTTCTGCGCCAAGATCGTCGAGGAGTTCGCTGAAGGGCGTCATCCGGACCAGGCCCGCAGCGCCTGAGACCACCCTTCGTCAAGGCGTCGGGCGGGTTGCCCGGCGCACAGCCCCAGGAATCGCGATGTCACGTTTCTCGAACAAGGTCGTCCTGGTCACGGGTGCCGCGTCCGGCATCGGCGAGGCCGCCGCGCGCCGCTTCGGCGAGGAGGGGGCGAGCCTCGTCCTCGCCGACATGAACGGCGAGGGCTTGGAGCGGGTCGCCGCCGAAATCGGGGCCGACAGAACGCTTACGCAGGTCGCCGACCTCTCGAACGCCGACCGCTGCCGGGGGGTCGTCACGGCGGCAATCGAGCGCTTCGGCCGCCTCGACGTCCTCGTGAACAATGCCGGGAAGGATCACCTGGGACGTGTCGACGACGGCGACATCGGGGATTTCTCGACAATCATCGAGACCGACCTGTACGGCGTCTTCTACATGACGCGCTTCGCCCTGCCGCACCTGCGCGAGAGCCGCGGCTGCATCGTCAACGTCTCGTCGGTGTCCGGGCTCGGCGGCGACTGGAACCACAGCTTCTACTGCGCCGCCAAGGGTGCGGTGACGAACTTCACCCGCGCGGTGGCGATGGACGAGGCGGCCAACGGGGTTCGGGTGAACGCGGTCAACCCGACGCTGGTCTACACGCCGTTCACCGCCGGCATGCAGGACCAGCCGGACCTCGTGGCCAAGTTCAACGAGCGCATCCCGATGGGACGGGGCGCCCAGCCGAACGACATCAGCGGGGTCATCGCCTTCCTGGCGAGCGAGGACGCGCGCTTCGTCACCGGGGTCAACCTGCCGGTGGACGGCGGCCTCTCGGCCTCCAACGGCCAGCCGAAGCTCAGCTAGATGAGAGCCCCGGCGCCGGTCGGCACCGCGTCCTGTCACCGTTGGTGAACCTTGCCTCCGTTCAAACAGCCTTAACCGGGCCAGCGACCTGCACGACCGCCTGCCCGAAGGCCGGCAGGTAGCCCTGGCTGACCTACTCGCAGTGCCGGGAGGACTTTCGGGACGTCCGCTTCCCACGTCGAAGCGGACTACGAAGGCCGCGGATGGGAGGGACAGCTATGGGTCAGAAGCTCCGGCACAGCCGGGAGGCACTGAAAGTCCGAGTGGGTTCGTCAGCGGCCCCACGGCGAGACGCCAAGCGAGCCGGGCATGTGCATGGGCGGGAATGCCAGCCTGCTCGGTCCTACTCGGGCGCGGCACGAGCTAAACGTCGAGGGTCTTGCGAGCGAAGCTCTCGATGTAATCCACGAGCTTGTCCGACGCGGCGCCGGCGGCGTCGACGTCGCGTCGGGCGACCGCTTCGCAGACGTCAGCGTGGAGGTTGGCGGTCAGCGGCAGGTCGGCTGCCTGCTTGTAGTGCTGGTACCAGAAACGCCGTGACAGGCCCGCCATGCTCTCCAGGGAGCGCACCGCGAACTCATTGCGCGAGGCCGTCGCGATGAGATCGTTGAACTGACGATCCAGGCGCATGAACGCCAGATCATCCGACGCCGAGGCCGCCTCCCGCATGTCCTGCGCGATTCCGGCAAAAACGTCCCGCTCCTCCTTCGTGGACCGCTCCGCAGCGAGGCGGGCGATCAATCGTTCCAGGACACGTCTGGTCTCCAGCAGGCGCAGCTGCGTGCGCACGTTGATGTCGGAGACGAGGATGCCGCGACGCGGCATGACCACGACGAGGCCGTCACGGGCGAGACGCTGCAGGGCTTCCCGGATGGGGGTGCGCCCGATCCCGAGGCGCTGGACCAGGTTCTGCTCGCCGAGCACCATGCCGGGCGGGAGCGCGAGCGTCGTGATCATCTCCTCCAACTGCTGGTAGGCCCTGTCGGTGAGCGTCAGGTCGGGCAGGTCTTCGCCGCCGACCTCATCGGGCGCACCCTTCACAGCCTTCCTGGCCCGCTTCTCGCCGTCCTTCGTAGCACGGACCGACGTCGTCTTCCCGGTCACGTAGTTCATGGACTCCCCCTGCCTAGCCCGGTCCGCTCACCACGCCGCCTGATGGCTGCATGGTGCCGAGCGCTTCTCTGCGCAAGGGTCATACCTCTGATATATCTTGCATAGATTAGAAATATCCTGCAAAAGTGCCGGTCGCATACTAAGAACGTAGGGAGGCATCAGATGGTAGGGCAAATTGCGATACCCACCGGCGACGCACTGCCGGAACGGGCTACGACTGAGATCCCCGCTCTCGTCGCGGCAGGATCAAGCGCGGTGATCGCGGCACGGCTGGAGCGCCTGCCGATGACGCAGTTCCAGCGCAACATCTTCCTCATCATCGCGACCGCATGGTTCTTCGACTCGATCGACCTCGGCTCGCTCACCTTCCTGCTCGGCTCGATCAAGACGGAGTTCGGCCTCTCGACCGCTCAGGCGGGCCTGCTCTCCAGTATGAGCTTCATCGGCATGTTTCTGGGGGCGGGCATCTCAGGGATGCTCGCCGACCGCTTTGGCCGGAAGGTCGTCTTCCAGGTCAGCATGATCTTCTGGGGTCTGGGCAGCGTCTGGTGCGCCTACGCGCCCGATGCGACCGCGCTCGGCTACGCGCGCCTGCTCCTCGGCTTCGGCATGGGCATGGAGTTCCCGGTGGCTCTCGCCATCGTCTCGGAGTTCCTACCGACGGCCAACCGCGGCCGCTATCTCGCAATCATGGAGGGCTTCTGGCCGCTCGGCTTCATCGCCGCGGGCTGCCTCAGCTACGTGCTGCTGAGCTACTTCGACTGGCGGGCCGTGTTCCTCGCGCAGGCAGTGCCGGCGTTGTTCCTGTTCGCGATCCGGTTCTTCGTTCCCGAATCACCCCGCTGGCTTGCTGATCGCGGTCGCTACGAGGAGGCGGACCGCGTTATGCGTGAGATCGAGGCGAAGGTGGCCGCGCGCCTCGACGGGCGGTCGCTGTCCGAGCCGAAGATCCTCCCCGCACAGGCCCAGGGGGAACGTCGCTTCTCGTTCCTCGAACTTTGGAGCCCGGGCTACGCCAGCCGCACGGTCATGATCTGGCTGACTTGGTTCTTCGCGCTGCTGGGCTTCTACGGGCTGACCACCTGGCTCGGCGCGCTCCTCCAGGAAGCTGGGCATAGCGTTACCAAGTCTGTGGTCTACACCATCCTGATCTCACTGGCGGGCGTCCCGGGCTTCATCACCTCGGCGATCCTGGTCGAGCGCTGGGGCCGCAAGCCCACCGCCGTCCTGATGCTCCTCGGCAGCGCGGTCGCGGCCTATCTCTACGGCCACTCGCCCTCGTTCGGTTGGCTGATCGCCTTCGGGCTGGTGATGCAGTTCTTCCTGTTCGGCATGTGGTCGGTGCTCTACGCGTACACCCCCGAGCTCTATCCGACACGGGCGCGCGCCACCGGCGCCGGGTGCGCCTCGGCGGTCGGCCGGGTCGGCTCGCTCATCGGGCCCTACGCCATCGGCATCATCCTGCCGACGCTCGGCCATGGCGGGGTGTTCGCGCTGGGTGCCGGCTCCTTCGTGATCGCGGCCGCGAGCGTCGGCATTCTCGGTATCGAGACCAAGGGCAAGTCGCTCGAAGCGATCTCGCACTGACCGGCCAGGCGGGAACGCCGTGCGCATGCGTTCCCGCTGATCCGCCGATCCGGCATGACAATGTTGACAACTGATATATCAGTGATATTTTCTGCGAAACGAACCAGGGAGGGCGTCATGTGCCAGACGGCTCGCAACGCGGAAGACGGCCAGCGTCGCTCCGTATATCGGGGATGCGGCGGATGTCCTGCCGACAAGCTCGTGCCTCCCGGGCGTCCCACGGCCAGGGAGCGGATCCGATCCCCGGCTGTGGCCGGACCTACCCTTGAAACGAACCCCGTCGTGGCGATGGCGCCCTGCTGAACATCGTCACGGAAGCGGTCGTTGCAACCGCCCCGAGAGCCAGCGAACAGAGGAGAGGCGCAATGGAACTCGCAGTCACCAAGATGAGCGAGCGGCAGAGAAACTACCGGGCCAACTATCGGCAACGCGTCGCGGGCTGGTACAACGGCTTCCTGCACATCGCCATCATCTACACAATCGGTCTGACGGCGCTGTACATCTACATCTCGAACATCAAGTCGCCGACCTGGGCGGAGCTCGCTACGGTGCCGGTCGTGTTCCTGTTCTGCAACTTCTTCGAGTGGTGGCTGCATCGCTACGTGATGCATCGCCCGCAGAGCAACCCGATCGGTCGCGCCGTCTACAACCGGCACACCCTCCAGCACCATCAGTTCTTCACCGACCACGAGATGCGCTTCGCCGACCATCGCGATTATCGGGTCACGTTCTTCCCGCCCTACGCGCTGGCGACCTTCACGCTCATGTCGATTCCGGGCGCCATCGTGCTCGGCAACGTGTTCACGCCGAACGTCGGCTGGCTGTTCATCACCACGACGACCAGCATCTACATGATCTACGAGTTCATGCACTTCTGCTGCCACGTCGAGGATAACTGGTTCGTCCGCAACATGCCGTTCATCAACACGAACCGGCGCCACCACACCGCGCATCACGACCAATCGATCATGATGGAGCGGAACATGAACCTGACGTTCCCGATCATGGACTGGCTGTTCGGCACCTCGGACCTCAACCGCGGTCTGCTCGGGACGCTCTTCAACGGGTACGACACGCGCCACGTGAAGACCGACATGCGCAAGACCTCGCGCACGCCGGGCGCCGCCGAGCCCGGCGCGATGCAGCCGGCCGAGTAAGCCCCCGCCACATGCGACGTGCGGCGCCGATGGGGCGCCGCCCCGACATCTGGGAGATCCTTCATGAGCATGATCGAACCGAACGTGGCCGCCCTCGCGTGGTTCGCCCTCTTCGCCGGCGTCGCCAGCGTCGGCTTCTACGTCCTCACGGGCATGTTCCCGCTCGAAACCCGCCCCGACCTGAAGGGCCGACCGCTCGGCCTGCTGCTGCTGGCGGCCAACGTCGTGCTTCTGCTGGTGCTGGTCGGCGGCGGCCTTGCCTACGGTGCCGCCAACCTGCGCTGGACGAGCCTCGTCATCGTGGGCGGCCTGGCCGTCCTGTTCGCCCCGGGGCTGTTCAACGTCTGGCCCCAGCCCTGGCGTGACGGAATGGCCGGGCTTGCCATCATGCTGGGTGGGCTCGGCGGCGCGCTCGGCCTGCTACAGCAGGTCGGCTCCGTGTTCACGCTGTAAGTAAGACCACCGATCTGGGAGGAATCCGATGCCGTTTCCCATCAAGTTCGGCTTGTCCGTCGCCGTCGCCTTAGCCGCGCTCGCGGGTTGGTTCTACATGGGCTACCTCGGCCAAATCGGCCCGCGCTGGGCCGTGGCCTTCCTCGGCCCCTTCATGGTTGTCAGCCTCTGGATCTTCCCCGAGGTGATGCGCTCCCGCTCCGACGGCCGTACCCCGCGTCACCAGGTGAGGGAGGCCCGGCCGTGAACAAGGTCTACGTGGGGGACCGGACCATCGACGGGATCGTCGTCACGGTCGACGGCAAACCGCTTCCAGACATGACGGACGCCAAGCGCTACTCGCGCAACGGCTTCGAGTGGAGCTACGAGGGGCCTGAGCCCTCGCAGCTCGCCTACGCGATGCTGGTCGACCACCTCGGGGACACGGCCCAGGCGGAACGCCTCCAGCCGCAGTTCATGCGCAGCGTCGTGGCCAACTTCCAGAACGAGTGGGAGATGACGACGGCCGACATCGACCGCGTCCTGCAGCGCCTGCGCTAGGCGCGCGCCGAACTCGAATCGACCCCGGCGGCCGGGCTCGGTCGCCTCGACCGACGCACGTTTTCCGGAGGGGCGGACATGGGTGCCACCGCGGCGACTTCCTCGAACGAGCCGGCCAGGAAGGCAGGCAAGCGGACGATCCTCGACATCCGCGCCGCCAAGCAGACCGGCGAGAAGTTCGTCTACATGTCCGTGCCGGATTACACCTCCGCCCGCTGGGCCGAGATGGCAGGCATCGACGTCGCCGTCGTCGGTGATAGCCTCGCCATGGTCGCGCACGGCCACGCCAGCACCATACCTGCGACGATGGACATGATGATCCTGCATGCGGGGGCGGTACGGCGCGGCGCGCCGGATACCTTCGTGCTCGGCTGCATGCCCTACCAGAGCTATAACACCGTCGACCGAGCCCTCGCGAACGCCACGCGCTTCATGCAGGAGGCGCTCTGCGACGCGGTGAAGCCGCAGGGTGGCAGGAGCCAAGCGCACATCCTGAAGGCCCTCGTTGACGCGGGTATCCCGACCGCCTCGCATATCGGGCTGACGCCGCACACCATCGCCAACTTCGGCGGCTTCAAGATCCAGGGACGCACCGCCGAGGCCGCGATGAAGATCCTGGAGGACGCGTTGGCCATCGAGGATGCTGGCTGCTTCATGTTGGAATTCGAGGCCGTTCCGGCGCCGATTGCCAAACTGATTTCCGAGCAGCTCACGATCCCGACCATCGGCATCGGTGCCGGCGCCGGGTGCGACGGCCAGATCCTGCTCGCCTACGACCTGCTGGGGGTCTTCACGGACTTCAAGCCGAAGTTCACGAAGCGCTACGCCAACCTGACCGAGGTCGCGGTGACCGGCATCCGCAAGTACGTCGAGGAGGTGAAGGCGGTAACCTTTCCCGACGACGACCACTCGTATCGCGTCGATCCAGCTGAGTACGAGAAGTTCCAGACGCTGGTCGCCCGGCGCAAGCACGTCTGAGAAGCACGGGGACGGGTTCGGAATTTCCCGTCTCGCGTTAGTCGGCTGCTCGGCCGAATGCGAGTGGCGCGTGCATCGCCGCGCTGGCCATACGCCATCGGCCGCTCAGAGCCGGCATGGCGACCCAGTGGCGGCCAGAAGCGCGAGATCCGTTCCGGCGACGTGGTTTGGATCCCGCCGGGCGTTGAGCACTGGCTCGGCGCGACAACGATCAACGGCATGACCCATAGCGCCATCCAGGAGGCCGTCGACGGCAAGGTCGTCAATTGGCTCGAACGGGTCGAGTACGGGCAGTACCAGGACTAACAGGCCTCCAGGTCGCGCGAACGTCGACGCGCTCGATGGCCTCGAAGGCCGACCGACGTCCCGTCGACAGGCGCGACCGCATGTCCGGCAAGCGTCGATCCACACGCCGGCCTGGGATGTCGCACAACTGCTTCGACACCTTAAGCAGACCTTCCAGGGCACGATGTCGAAGGTCCGCAAGGGGGCAGGTGTTCGCATGCCGACTGTTCGGCTTCGCGCCACTTCCGGACATTCTGCCACAACCGCTGGAATGGCCGCTCTTCGCGCGCAAGCGGCCTTTTCCGGAATGGTTGGGTCGAAAGGCTACAAGATCTTTGGGCTGGGAACGCCGCGCTCACCGCCCAGGACAATGCTGTCGAGGATGAGGTCGCACGCTTCCAGGCCCATCTCGACAAGGTCGAAGGCCAACTCGAACGGTTCCGGGCCGAGGAGCTCTGGGACCGCGTCATGCGGGAGGTAGCCAAGATCCTGACCGGACGCGGCGCTATGACCCCCGCCGAGATCCTGCCCGAACTCCGGGCCTGAACCGTCCGCGGCGCAGCCTTCACAAGGAGCCGCTCACCGCAGGCACCCTCAGGAAGAAGATGGACGTCCGGGTCTCGTTCGGGCGCTATTTCGAACCCGGCGACCAAGGTCGCTACGCCCGCCGGGCCGGCTGACGGCGCAAGACCACCGCTCCCGTGTAGCCGGCCTCCACGGAATCCCGCTGCGGCATCGCGACGGGTCCGTTCGCGCCCGGGCGCGTTGTCCCCCGCAGTCGCCGACGCTATCCACGCGGCCGACCGGGGGGGCCATGGACGCAGAGAACGAGAGGTTGCGACGGAGCGAACGCGAACTCGAAGAGCGCGTGGCGCGGCTGGAAGCGCAGTTGGAGACCAACCAGGGCGACGGCCTGCGGCGGCCGGGCCAGGGACAGCGCACCTCCGCGGCCTCCACCGACCTCCTTTTCACGGCGGCGGAAAAGACCCGCATGCCGCAGATCATCACCGACCCCAACCTGCCCGACAACCCCATCGTCTTCGCCAACCGGGCGTTCCAGAACCTGTGCGGCTACGACGCCGCCGAGCTGATCGGGCGCAACTGCCGCTTCCTCCAGGGACCCGACACCGACCCGGCCGACATCGCCAAGGTCCGTGACGCCATCGCCGCCCGCCGTGACGTCGTCGTCGAGATCCTGAACTACCACCGCGACGGTACGCCCTTCCGCAACGAGCTCTACGTGAGCCCGGTCTTCGACCCCGACGGGCACCTTCGCTACTTCTTCGCGAGCCAGCTCGATGTCACGCGCTTCCGGACCACCGAGGGCGTGCTGGCCGAGAGCGAAGCCCGCTACCGCGCCCTGTTCAACGCCGTCGACAGCGGCTTTTGCGTCGTCGAGATGCGCTTTGACGCCGAGGGCCGCGCCATCGATTACCGCTTCGTCGAGGTGAACCCCGCCTTCGAGACCCAGACGGGGCTACGCGGTGCCGTCGGGCGCTGGATGCGGGAGCTCGCGCCCGCCCACGAGCAATCCTGGTTCGACACCTACGGCGAGGTCGCCCGGACCGGCCGGCCAGTGCGGTTCGAGAGCGGCGCCGTCGCGCTCGGACGCTGGTTCGACGTGCACGCCCTGCGCGTCGGCGAGCCCGAGCAGCACCGGGTCGCCATCCTGTTCAACGACATCACCGACCGCCGTCGGGCCGAGACCACGCTCCGGGCGACCGCGGAGGAGAAGGCCACCGAGCGCGACCTCGTCTGGCGGGCCAGCCGCGACCTGCTGGTCGTCTGCGGCTTCGACGGCGTCTTCCACACGGCGAACGACGCGTGGACGGAGGTGCTGGGATGGGACCTCGCCGACGTCGTCGGCGCCCGCTTCGACGCCCTGGTCCATCCCGACGACCGCGAGACCGCGGCACGGGCCTTCGAGCGCGTCAGCGGCGGCGGCGCCCTCGCCGACATCGACGTGCGCCTCCGGACGCGGGACGGCGGCCATCGCTGGATCTCGTGGAACGCCATCCCGACCGGCGACCGCTTCTACGCCGCCGGCCGGGACGTCACCGAGAGGCGGGCGCTGGAGGAGCAACTGCGCCAGTCGCAGAAGCTGGAGGCCGTCGGGCAACTCACGGGCGGCGTGGCCCATGACTTCAACAACCTGCTCACCGTCATCAAGTCGTCCACCGACCTGCTCAAGCGACCCGACCTCGCCGAGGAGCGTCGGCTCCGCTACGTCGGCGCTATCTCCGACACCGTCGACCGGGCCGCCAAGCTCACCGGCCAACTCCTCGCCTTCGCCCGGCGTCAAGCGCTCCGGCCCGAGACCTTCGCGGTCGACCGTGCCGTGGTCGCCGTCTCCGACATGGTCGGCACGTTGACCGGATCGCGCGTCCACGTCGAGCTCGACCTGCCAGAGGGGGACAGCCGCGACCTGCACGTGAACGCCGACCCCAGCCAGTTCGACACCGCCCTGGTGAACCTCGTCGTCAACGCCCGCGACGCCATGGACGGCCAGGGCAACCTGCGCATCCAACTTCGCCGCGCGACGGCGATCCCGGCCGTGCGTGCACACCCGCGCCAGCGCGGGGACTACGTGGCGGTCTCGATCTCCGACACGGGCACAGGCATCGCGCAGGAGAACCTGGAGCGCATCTTCGAGCCGTTCTTCACGACCAAGACCGTCGGCCAGGGCACGGGCCTGGGGCTGAGCCAGGTGTTCGGGTTCGCCAAACAATCCGGCGGCGAGGTCACCGTCGAGAGCGCGCTCGGCGACGGCACGACCTTCACCCTCTACCTCCCGCGGGTCGCGGCGTCCCGCGCCGCCGGGCCGGTCGAGGAGCCGGAGGCTCTCGCCGACGGGCACGGCACCCGGGTCCTCGTCGTGGAGGACAACCTCGACGTCGGCTCCTTCGCCGAGCAGGCGCTGCGCGAACTCGGTTACGACACGGTCTGGGCAATCGATGCGGAAAAAGCGCTCGCCGAGATCGAACGCGCCCCTTCCCGGTTCGAGGTGGTGTTCTCGGACGTGATGATGCCGGGCATGAACGGCGTCGAACTCGCGGGGGAGATCCGACGGCGGCGGCCGGACCTCCCGGTGGTCCTGACCAGCGGCTACAGCGACGTGCTCGCGGCCGAGGGCACCCACGGCTTCGACCTGCTGCGCAAGCCTTACTCGGTCGCCGACCTCTCGCGCATCCTTCGGCGCGCCGTCCAGCGTGCGCGGTAAGGAGGTGCAAGCCTCAACGGAGACCTTGGCCGAATCTACTCGGCAACCGTCACGCGACTGAACTCTGCCGCCGGGACGCTCGCCCGGAACCGGCGTACCCGCGCGGGACGCGTGGTCCAGGCCATCGTCGATGAAGCGTTCCGTTCAGGCCGCCAGCGCGCGCATCGCGGCGGCGACCTCATCCCGGCGGTAGGGCTTGTCGAAGAAGCGGCCCCGGGGCGGAAGATCCTCCGCCCTGGGGTGGACCTTGCCCGACGTCATAATGATCTCCACCGGAGGCCATCGGTCGCGTATCGCGTGAGCCAGCGCCAGGCCGTCCATGCCGATGCCGAGGTCGATGTCCGAGAACACGAGGAAGATGTCCGGACGCGTCTCTAGCAGGCGAACCGCCTCCGTGGCCCCGGTCGCCTCCAAGGCCTCGAACCCCGCCTCCTCGACGAGGTCGACCGCCATCAGGAGCATGACCGGCTGATCCTCGATCACGAGGACCGCGTTCCGTCCCTCAACACCCACGGCCACCGTGCGCTCCTCAACCGTGCTGCAGTTGGACGAGCGGGGCACGCATCGTCGCCTCGAAGCCTGAGGAGGGGTAACGCAGGTCGACGCCACCCGATCCGGCCAATCCCATTCGGATGAGCCGCGACCCGAACCCGGCCCGCCTGGATTGCGCTGGCGCAACAGGCGGAGGCCCGCCCCGCTCCACCCAGTCGAGGACGACCTCGCGACCCTCCGGGCCGTCGTCGAGGCGCCACGTCACCGTCACGCCGCCCTCGGGGACGGACAGCCCGCCGTACTTGGCGGCGTTAGTGGCGAGCTCGTGCAGCAGCAGGGAGACCGAGAGCGTCGCGCGCGGCCCGAGGTCGAGGTCCGGGCCGGAGACCGCGACCCGGTCGGCATGGCCGGCCGCCCCCAGGACGGCGGTCGCGACCTCGCGCATCGGAGCCGCCGTCCACGTCTTGTGCAGGAGCACGTTATGGGCGGTCGACAGCGCGTGGATGCGCCTCTCGAACGCCTCCACCGGCGCCCGGTCTGGCACGCCGCGCAGGGTCTGGGTCGCGATGGACAGCACCATCGCCAGCATGTTCTTAAGGCGGTGGGAGATCTCCTCGTTAAGGACGTGCTGTTCCTGCTCGGCCTTCACCCTGGCGACGCCGGCCTCGACCCGCTCGGCGACGTTGCGGATGAAGGCAAGCGTCTCGGCCGACCAGTGGTGGGGTTTGTCGTCCTGCACGATGAACACCGCAACGACGCGGCCACGGTCGCGCACCGGCATGTTGACGAGAGACCCGACGCCGAGTTCCAGCATGGACCGGGGGGCGGAGCGCGTCCGCGCGTCGGTCCGCACGTCCTCGATGACGAGTGCCTCGCCGCGCCGCAGGTCCGCCCGCAGATCGCCGAAATCGGAGAAGCGGTGCCGGCCGGCGATGCTGGGGACGCCCGGCGCCGTCCAGTCGGCCTGGACGTCGATGAACTCCATGGCGGCGTCCACGTACCCGAATCCGGCCCGGGTCGATCCGAGGGTGGTCCCGACGATCTCGGCTGCGGCATGGATCATTTCGGGGATTGCCGTAAGGTCGCGCAGGCGGTCGCCGAGGGCAAGCAGCGCCATGCGCCTTGCATCGGCCTGAACCCGGTCCGTGACTTCCAGGAAGGTGACGGCGAACCGGTCGGCGCCGATTGCGAAGGCGCGGCCCTCGTACCAGCGGTCGAGGGTGGCCACGCGACGCAGGAACTCGCGAGGCTCGCCGGTCTCGACCACCTGCGCAAACTCGTCGACCCAGGCATCCTCGATGCCGGGCAGGATCTCGCGGATCGTCCGACCGACCACCTGGCGCACGTCCATGCCGACGAGCTCGCCCCAGGCCCGGTTGACCTCGACGTAGCGCCAGTCAACGACCCGTCCGGCCTCCCGCACGACCTCGCCGACGATGAATCCCTCGCTCAGGCGCTCGAATAGGCTGCGCCAGTAGGCCGCCGTCTCCGCCAGCGTGTCCTCGCCGTCGAGGCGTTCGTGGACCGCCGCCATCAGGCGGGCGAGTGTCTCGAAGAAGGCTAGCGTCTCCCCGTCGAACGCCGGCATCCGGGTCGAGACGAAGGCGATGACGGCGCGCACCTCGCCGCGGCTCTTGACGGGAAATCCGGCATACGCGTCGAGCCCGTGGCCCCGGGCGACGTCCCAACGGGGATCGTTCCCGGACTGCAGGCCTTCCAGGATCAGGGGCTCGCCGGTCTCGGCGACGATGCCGCAGAGCGGCGTCCCGAACGGCAGGCGCCGGATGTACTCACGCGCCTCGGGGGCGACGTTGACCGAATGGGTCAGGCGCAGGTGGCCACCATCCGGCGACACGTCGTAGAGGCAGGCCCGGTCGAACCCGAGTGCCTCGGCCCCGTCCCTCAGGATCGGTTCGAGGACCGCGGATGGATCCTCGGCGGTCAGGAGCGCCGAGGAAGCGGCGGCGACGACGTCGAGGCGATGCGCCCGACGCAGCTCCGCCGCCTGGAAGGCGACGACCTGGTCGCGATCCGCCACGGCGCGGCGCATCAGCAACTGGGTGACGACCTGGTCCGCCAGCGTGCGCAGGTCATCCCGCTGCTCCGGGGAAAGCCCGGCCGGCCTGGGCACGGTATCGATGACGCACAGCGAGCCGAGGACCTGCCCGTCCGGCATCCGCAGGGGCGCGCCGGCATAGAACCGGATGAACGGCTCCCCGGTAACCAGGGGGTTCGCCGCCGTCCTCAAGTCGGCGGCGAGGTCCGGCACGACCAGCAGGTCGGGCTCGGCCAGGGCGAACTTGCAGACCGACCGGTCGAGGTCGGTTTCGCACGAGGGGAAGCCGATCCTGGCCTTGAACCACTGGCGGTCGGCGGCGACGAAGCTGACGAGGCCGACCGGCGTGAGGCACAGCCGGGTCGCCAGTCGCACGATGCCGTCGAAGGCCTCCTCGGGCGGCGTGTCGAGGATGCCGTAGGACCGGAGCGCGGCGAGCCGGAGGTCGGCAGCAATCAGGTGCTCGACGCTGGGAGGGATCATCACGCTCATGCCAACAGCGCCCTGCGCGTGAGCAACGGACCGGGCGCCCCCTCCGGATCGAGTGACACCAGGGTGCCGTCACGGGCGTACGTGGCCCCCAGCACCAGTGAGAAGTGCTCCTGGACCCGGCGATGGCACTCGCAGGACGCGGCCTCCAGCGCCCGCCTGTCGCGGACCGTGATCCGCGCCCGGGCGATCTCGACGAGTCCCCGCTCGTGAAGCCGGTTCAGGATGCCGCTGAGGTAGGTCCGTCGCACGCCGAGCATCTCGGCCAGCAGGTCCTGGGTCACGGGCAGCACGTCGCTGTCCAACCGGTCGTGCAGAGTTAGGAGCCAGCGGGCGCATCGCCGCTCGATGGGGTGCGCGGCGTTGCAGGCGACCGACTGGACGACCTGCGCGAGGAGGCAGTCGGCATAGCGCACCATGGCGTTCCGGACCGGCAGCGATACGCGCTTGACCGACTGCATCTCGGCGGCGCCGACGCGCACGGCCGTCCCGCCCATCTGGACGACGGCGCGGTTGAACGCCGGCAGGAACCCCTCGCTGACGACGCCACCTAGCGCCCCCTCGCGTCCGACGGTGGCCGTCTCGATGGTGCGGCCTTCCTCCAGAGACACGACCAGCGTCACGACCGTGCCGTCGAGCGGGAAGACCACGGAGGTGACGTCGTCGCCCGGCTCGAACAGCACGTCCCCGCGGGTCAGGGCGACGACCTCCGCGTGCGGCGCGAGCCGTCCGCGTTCGCCCGGGGGCAGGGAGAACAGGAGGAGATTGCGCTCCATCTGGGTCGTCGGGATCGGCGGCATGTGTCGCGACAAGTTGGTGCCTTTGGCCCGCTCTAGCTCGGCGGACGCCCCGTGTCCGTTCATCAGTGAACACTTCACGGTAAAAAGGCGGCGGAAGTTCGTGCCGGCGCGACCGGCGAACTCAGCACCTACATCCCGCGGCGTGTCGCGCGCCGCGGGAGCCGATCCAAGCCTAATGCCGGTTTATGGGTCCGGGCGGCTGGGGCGCCGGGGGCTCGCCCGGCGGATCGCCTTCCGGCGGGGCCGGGTCCGGGGGCGGGTCGCCGATGGGCGGCAACGGGTCGTCGCCTGGGCGAGGCGTATCGGATTGCATGCCGGTCCCTCCATAGCCCCTCGGATGGGGGCGGGCGTCAACGCGCGACGGTCCGGAGGGATGCGGCCCGGGGCGACGCAGCCTTCGATGGCGTGCGGGCAGGCCGGTCACGAAGAGGTCACAGTGTGCCTCCCTTCCTGCCGCTCCGGCAACCGTTTAGTGTGCCGCGAGGCGGGGGGCTCGCCGAAGAAGGCATTTGGCGGAACGAGGTATGACGCTGCACGCCAAGCTCGGCGCTGATGTCGGGCGGACCGGCTCGCTGCGAATGGTGGACCTGTTCCGCTCGCACGATTGGGGGGCGACCCTCCTGGGTAGGCGGGAGACGTGGCCGGCGGTCCTGCGCACCACCGTCGAACTGATGCTCGCCTCTTTGCACCCCATGTGCGTCATGTGGGGGCCGCGGCGCATCTTCCTCTACAACGACGGCTACGCAAAGATCCTCGGGGCGCGGCACCCGAGCGCCCTGGGCCTGGCGGGCGACGAGGTCTGGCCCGAACTGTGGGACGACCTGGTCCCGCTGATCGACCGGACCTTCAACGGCGAGAGCTTCGCCTTCCGCGACCAGCCCCTCACGATGACGCGCAACGGCTTCGAGGAACAGGTCTGGTACGACTTCGCCTATTCGCCCGTGCGCGACGAGCGGGGCGCGGTCGTCGGCCTGCTCAACGTCACCTCCGACTGCACGGCCCGGGTGGTCGCCCAACGGGAGCGCGACGCGGCGGCCGAGCGGCTGCGGGCCAGCGAGGAACGCCTCGCCGCCCTCGTCGAGGCTAGTTCCGACAGCCTCTATTCGATGAGCCCCGACTGGCAGGAGATGCGCACCCTGCAGGGCCGCGGCTTCATCGCCAACGCCGACGCGCCGAGCGTGCGCTGGATGGACGAATATCTGTTCCCGGAGGACCAGGCCGAGGTCCGCGACAGGATCGAACAGGCGGTCGCGAAGAGCGAGCCGTTCGAGATGGAGCACCGGGTTCGCCTCGCCGACGGCAACGCGGGCTGGATATTCTCGCGCGCGGTTCCAGTCAGGGACCAGGCTGGCCACGTCACCGAATGGTTCGGCATGGCCGCCGACGCGACCGCGAGGCATCGCGCCATCGAGCAACTTCGGGAGAGCGAGGCTTTCATGCGCGGCGTGCTCGCCGCCTCCAACGACTGCATCAAGGTTCTCGACCTCGACGCCAAGCTCGCATTCATGAGTGAGGGCGGCCAGCGGGTCATGGAGGTGTCCGACTTCAACGCCGTCGTCGGGTGTCCCTGGCCGAATTTCTGGGAGGGCGAGGGCAACGTCGCCGCCAAGGAGGCCATCGCCGCCGCCCAGGCCGGGGTCGCCCGTGGTTTCCAGGGCTACGCCGACACGATGAAGGGCAACCGGCGGTATTGGGACGTGCAGGTCTCCCCGATCATGGGGACGGACGGGAAACCCGAGCGCATCCTCTCGATCTCGCGCGACATCACCGACTTGAAGGCGGCCGAGGAGGCGCGCGCGGTGCTGGCCCAGGAACTGGCCCACCGCATGAAGAACTCGATGGCCATGGTGCAGGCCATCGTGACCCAGACGCTGCGACAGGCGAGGTCGATGGACGAGGCGCGCGCGGCGGTCGGCCAGCGCCTGTCCGCCCTCGGACGGGCGCAGGACATCCTCACCCGCTCGAACTTCACCGAGGCCGACATCCACGACGTCGTCGAGGCCGCCATCGCTCCCCATCGCGTGGCCGAGGACCGCATCGTCTGGGCTGGGCCACACTTGGTCCTCACCTCGCAGCAGGCGCTCGGCCTGTCGCTCGCGACCCACGAGCTCGCGACCAACGCGGCCAAGTACGGGGCGCTGGCGAACGAAACCGGGCGGGTGTCGATGACGTGGCGGGTCGAGGACGGGGCGTTCGCCTTCGACTGGATCGAGACCGGAGGGCCGCCCGTCACCCCGCCGGCGGGCCGTGGCTTCGGCTCCAAGCTGATCGAGCGGATCGTCGCCTCGTATTTCGATGGCGAAGGCCGCCTGGACTTCGACCCGGCGGGCATCAGGTTCCGGCTGACGGGCGTGCCCGGTGGCGCGGCGGTCGAGGCGTGAGGGTTTGGGTCGCGTAATGGGACAGTCATTCGCCCCCTCACGGTTCGCCGTCCTCGTCGTCGAGGACGACGCCCTGCTACGCGCCGAGGCCGTCGACCTCTGCATCGAGGTGGGCTTCACGACCTACGAGGCGCGAAACGCCGATCAGGCCATACGCCTCCTGGAGCGCCACTCCGAGATCCGCGTCCTGTTCACCGACATCGAGATGGGGGGCTCGATGGACGGGCTGAGGCTGGCCCAGGCCGTGCGGGAGCGCTGGCCACCGGTCGCGATCATGGTCACGTCAGGGCGGCGGAAGGTCACGAAGGAGGACCTCCCCGAGAACGGCCTCTTCTTCGCCAAGCCGTACCCGCCAGGCGACATCGTCAAGGCCCTCAATGGCATCGCCGCCCAGGTCATGGGCTAGCCATCCGGCTCGGCAGGGCGGGTTCGCCTCGCCAATGTTGTCGGACGCTCAGCAACGCTTCCCGGCCAGAAGTCACGGACCTAGGCACGGAGCTTGTCGTTCGGCCCGCATAAGGCCTCAAAGGGTTTTCAGCGGCAGAAACGTCGAAGGGCCGCCATCTCGATGGCGGCCCTTCGACACTTTAGGTTGCTGCAGCGCGGAACTTTGGTGTCTGTATGCAGAACACTGGCTCGGCTATCAACAACTACGTGTCGGCATGGTCAGCGGCAACAAGGCGGTGATGTTGGTGATCTTGATTGCAGGGTTCACAGCACACGCTGCATCCGCCCTACTAGCGGGGCCATGATGAAGTAGCCCCCTAAATGACCGGACAGGGGCTCACGCTTGTGGAAGTGTGTGCCTATGACCGACCGTATGGTGAGTTCTAACGACCCGCCCCGC
>JACJIB010000008.1 GCA_014138645.1 Methylorubrum thiocyanatum
TTGACGTAGGTGGCGTCGATGGCGTTGGCCTCGCCGGTCCATCCGGCCTTGGCCAGGGCGACCAGCATCGCCTTCCAGAAGCCGCGCCGGGACCAACGATTGAAGCGGTTGTAGATCGTGGTGGGCGGACCGTACTCCGACGGGCAATCGCACCAGCGACAGCCCGTCTTCACGACGTGGATGATGCCGGAGATGACCTGCCGGTCGTCGTTGCGTTCGGGCCCGGGCTGGTTCTTGGGCATGAACGGTTCGATGACCACCCACTGCTCGTCCGACAGCCAGAACAAGTCCGCCATGGCGCGCCTCCCTGTCTCAAGGTGCACCATTGAAGCCACATTACGTCGACAGATCAAAACCTTGATAGGGTTTTGACCCTAGGAGGTCTGCGGAGCCATTTTCCGTCCGCCTTTTCGAAGGCTCCCAACGGCTCAAACGGGAATTTCGGCCTCGCGATCCGTGTGAGCGAGCGTGTACCGTGGGAACAGCTCCATCTCGCTTGCCATCATCCTGACCGTGAATCCTCCGTACTTCCGGCCCTCGGTGTCCGGTGCGTGACCCTGGATGGCGTCGAGGACCGAGTCCCTCATCCCGCCCTGCCGCCCGCGTGTCTTGAAGCTGTGCCGCCAGCCGTGGTTGGGGTCCACGCCGACGTCGGTGATCCCGAGCTTCCGGACCCAGGCCGCCAGTCGTTCCCCAACCTTCTTCGAGAGCGGGTTGGCGTCCGAACCGCCGCGGCCCCGCGCCTTGTCGAAGAACAGCTCCTTCGATCGTGTGTCGACATAGTCGAGGAAACCCATCTCGATCAGGTGCGGGTGGATCGGGACGTCGCGGAACCGCTTCGTCTTCACCGTGCCGGCTTCCGGCGTGATGCGAAAGAACCGCACCCCGCCCTCGAAGCGAATGTCCTCGCGGCGCAGCTGCATCACCTCGCCGACCCGTGCGCCGGAATAGGCACACAGCCAGGGCACCCAGCGGCGGGCCGCAGCCTGCTCGGCGCTCAGGCGACCCCGCTGGGACGCGAGGGATGCCGCGAGGATGGTCGTGATCTCCGCCTCCGTGAAGAAGCGTTCGCGCAGGACGGGTCCCTCGACCACCTTCACGCGCAAACCGGCGCAAGGGTTCGCGGCGATCTTCCGCTTGCCCTGCATCCACCCGAACAGCGCCTTGGCCGAAGCGAGGTAGACATCGCGGATGGTCTTGTCGGCGCGCCCGTCCGTGGCCAGGGCGTCGACCCAGTCGGCGATGTTGTCCGGCGTGACGCGCGCCAGATCGTCGTGTCCGACGGACGCCTCCAGCGTCGCGAGAGCCGGCCGCCACCGCTTCCGGGTCGAGGCGGCGAGCTTCGATGCCTCGGCGTACTTCGAGAACCACTCGTCGAGCGGCAGGGCGACCGTGACCGGCTTGGCCGGCATCTTGGGAAAGCGCCCGGCCATCGGATCCGGGCTGAAATCCCCGTCGAGATACTTCAGGCTCTGCGTGTTCGCCTGAAGGATCGCCTTGGCGATCGCATACTCCAGGGAGCCTCGCGTCTCCGGATCGACGACCAACCCTTTTCGGGCGAGGTGACCGTCAATCTCCGGCCCGTACAGTCGCAGGAACGCCTTGCGGTTCGTCGAACCGGTATCCTCCACGAACCGCTCGATGATCCCGGTCGTGGCCAGGTTGTAGACCGGCGAGAACCGGCCGACTTGGAACTTGGCGATCAGGTCGTCGTAGACCTCGCCCGCGATGGCGTTGACTTCAAGCAGGTTGAGCCGCCGCACGCCGGCCCGCAAGTTGGCCCAGCGGGCTTCGACCTGGGCGGCATGCGCGGCGTGGCGGCGCTTGGCCTCGCCGACGTCCTTCGTCGCGAGGCTCGCCTTCTCCTCCCGCCGGCCGACGAGGGCCAGCAAGTCCTTTGGGACCCGCCTTCGGAACCAGAAGACGCCGGTCTTCGGATGGGGCCAGGGGCGCGACATCGCCAGAACCACGTGTGTACCACCCGTGTGTACCACCGGACGGCCGCTGAGTCGCTGTTTCCCTAGGGGATCGCTGAAAAGAAACGCTTTTCAGGATGAATGGCGGAGAGGGGGGGATTCGAACCCCCGATGGGCTTGCACCCATGCCGCATTTCGAGTGCGGTGCATTCAACCGCTCTGCCACCTCTCCGCAGAGGTGTCGCATCGACGGGATGCGCCCTAGCATGCGAAGCGCGGCCCCACAAGTCGGCTTCGTATGAGATGTGCGCGCTAACAGGCTGAGCCCTTGCGGAGAGGGGGAGCTGCGGTGTTCATGCCACCGATGTCCGACCTCTTCGCCTCCGCCGGCCTCGATGCCGCCGCACCTCGGCCGCTTGCCGATCGTCTGCGCCCGCGCCGGCTGTCAGAGGTCGTGGGACAAGAGCATCTAACCGGACCCGACGGAGCGCTGACCCGCCTGCTTGCTTCGCGCTCCCTTGGCTCGCTGGTGTTCTGGGGACCGCCCGGCACCGGCAAGACCACCGTGGCGCGGCTTCTCGCGCATGAGACCGAACTGCACTTCGAGCAGATCTCCGCGATCTTCTCCGGCATCGCCGACCTGCGGAAGGTGTTCGAGGCGGCCCGCAAGCGGCGGGCGACCGGTCAGGGCACCCTTTTGTTCGTCGATGAGATCCATCGCTTCAACCGGTCACAGCTCGATGCCTTCCTGCCGGTGATGGAGGATGGGACCGTTACGCTCGTCGGCGCGACGACGGAGAATCCGTCGTTCGAACTGAACGCCGCTTTGCTGTCGCGTGCCCGCGTGCTGCTGTTCCGCGCGCTGGATGCGACCGCGCTGGCCCGGTTGCTGGCCCGGGCCGAAGAGATGGAGGGCCAGGCGCTCCCCCTCGACGAGGAGGCCCGCGCCGCGCTGGTCCGCATGGCCGATGGCGACGGGCGGGCCGCGCTAACCCTGGCGGAAGAGGTCTGGCGCTCGGCCCGTCCCGGCGAAATCCTGGATGCGGAGAAGCTCCAGACCCTCGTTCAGCGCCGGGCGCCGATCTACGACAAGGCGCAGGAGGGGCATTACAACCTCATCTCCGCGCTGCATAAGACCGTGCGCGGCTCGGATCCGGATGCGGCGCTGTACTATCTCTGCCGGATGCTCGATGCCGGTGAGGACCGGCTGTTCATCGCCCGGCGCCTCGTGCGGATGGCCGTGGAGGATATCGGGCTTGCCGATCCGCAGGCCCTCGTCGTGGCCAACGCGGCCAAGGACGCCTTCGATTTCCTCGGTTCGCCCGAGGGCGAATTGGCGCTGGCGCAGGTCACCGTCTACCTCGCCTGCGCCCCGAAATCGAACGCGGTCTACACCGCCTACAAGGCGGCGACGCGGGTCGCGAAGGCCGCCGGCTCGCTCGCGCCGCCGCGCACGATCCTCAACGCTCCCACGGGGTTGATGAAGCGCATCGGCTACGGCGAGGGCTATCGCTACGACCATGACGAGCCCGACGCCTTTTCGGGTCAGGATTACTGGCCCGAGGCCCTCGGGCGCCAGCATTTCTACGAGCCGACCGACCGGGGCATGGAGACCCGTTACCGGGAGCGTCTGGCTTACTGGGAACGGCTGCGGCAGGAGCGGCGCGGCGAAGACTGATCATCCACGGCCATTCAAGGGACCTCGACCGATCATGCAGGCTTACGCGACGCTCACCGCCACCTTTGCCCGCCTCGGCGCGCTGGAGGATGCGAGCGGCATCCTCGGTTGGGACACGCAGACCCAGATGCCGGACGGCGCCTCCGACACCCGCGGCGAGCAACTCGCCGTGCTGAGCGTGCTCGCCCACGAGATCCTGACCGATCCCCGCAACGCCGAGCGGTTCGATGCGGCGGAGGCGGAAGGACAGCTCGGCCTATGGGAGCGGGCGAATCTGCGCGAGATGCGCCGGGCCTATGCCCACGCCTCGGCCGTGCCGGGCGATCTCGTCGCGGCGGCGTCGAGAGCGGCGACCCGCTGCGAGATGATCTGGCGCGAGGCGCGGCGCGACTCGGACTTCGCGCGGCTGCGCCCGCATCTCGAGGAGGTGCTGCGGCTGCGGCGTCTCGTCGGCGAGGCCAAGGGTGCGGCGCTCGGGCTCGATGCCTACGACGCGCTGCTCGACGGCTACGATCCCGGCATGCGGCGTGCCCGCATCGATCCGATCTTCGCCGAGCTGCGGGCCGTGCTGCCGGATCTTGTCGCCGCGGTGCGCGAGCGGCAGGCGGCCGAGCCGTCGCCCCTGCCGCTGCCGGGGCCGTTTCCCGTCGAGGTCCAGCGGGAGATCGGCCTCAGGCTGATGCGGGCGGTCGGGTTCGATTTCGCGCGGGGGCGGCTCGATGTCAGCCTGCACCCGTTCTGCGGTGGCGCCACCGACGATGTCCGTATCACCACCCGCTACGACGAAGCGAGCGCCACCGGCGCGCTGATGGGCGTGCTGCACGAGACCGGCCACGCGCTCTACGAACAGGGCCGCCCGTCGGCGTGGCGCCACCAGCCCGTCGGGCAGGCGCGCGGCATGAGCCTGCACGAGAGCCAGTCGCTGCTGGTCGAGATGCAGGCCTGCCGCTCGGCCGAGTTCTGCGCCTTCCTCGCGCCGACCCTGCGTCACGCGTTCGGCGGCGAGGGTCCGGCCTGGGACGCGGAGAACCTGCACCGCCTCTACACCCGTGTCGAGCCGGGCTTCATCCGGGTGGACGCCGACGAGGTGACCTATCCGGCCCACATCCTGCTGCGTTACCGCCTGGAGACGGCGATGATCGCGGGCGACCTCACGGTCGCCGACCTGCCCGGCGCCTTCAACGACGGCATGAAGGAGCTGCTGGGCCTTACCGTCCCCGATGACCGGCACGGCTGCCTTCAGGACATCCACTGGCCCGGCGGCAGCTTCGGTTACTTCCCGACCTACACCCTCGGGGCGCTGGCGGCCGCACAGCTCTTCAAGGCCGCCTGCGCCGCCCATCCCGGCATCCGTCCGGGGCTCGCCGCGGGCGATTTCTCGCAGCTGCGCGGCTGGCTGCAGGAGAATGTCCATGCTCGCGCGAGCCTGATGGAGACGGACGAATTGCTGATCGCCGCCACGGGTCAGCCGTTGGGCGCGCAGGATTTCCTGGCGCATCTGCGTCGCCGCTATCTCGGCGCGCAGGGCTGAGCATCGGGCCGTCCGTGTCACGGATCGGGGATTGCGCTCCGAGGCCGGGGGCCGTAACGGGGCCGCCCTCCCCTTTTCGTATCCAAGCGATCCGATCCCCATGGCGGCCTGCGGCCTCGATTTCGGCACGTCCAACACCACCCTCGGGATCGGCGCGGGCAATCGCCCGGTCCTGGTGCCGCTGGAGGGCGCACACCGCACCCTGCCGAGCGCGATCTTCTTCGCGCCCGGCCGCGACGCGCAGATCGGGCGGGCGGCGATCGAGGCCTATGTCGAGGGCACGCCCGGCCGGCTGATGCGGGCGCTCAAATCCGTGCTCGGCTCGCCCCTGATCGAGGAGACCACGCCGGTCGGGCGGGAGCGCATCCGTTTCCGCGATGTGATCGCCCGCTACCTCACCCTGGTGAAGACGCGCGCCGAGGCGGAGGCCGGCGTCGCTCTCGACACCGTGGTGCATGGCCGCCCGGTCCACTTCGTCGACAACGACCCGGCGGCGGACCGCAGGGCGGAGGACACGCTGCGACAGATCGCCGAAAGCATCGGCTTTCGCCACGTCCGATTCCAGTACGAGCCGATCGCCGCGGCGCTCGATTACGAGCGCACGGTGACGTCGGAGGAGATCGCGCTGATCGCCGATATCGGCGGCGGCACTTCGGATTTTTCCATCGTGCGCCTCTCGCCCGCGCGGCACCGGCGCGACGAGCGCGCCGAGGACATCCTGGCCAATGACGGCATCCGCATCGGCGGCACCGACTTCGACCGCAACCTCAGCCTCGGCGCGGTGATGCCGCTCCTCGGGCTCGGCAGCCCGATGAAGCGGGCGGACCTCGCGGTGCCGAGCGCCTATTTCCACGATCTCGCCACGTGGTCGAGCATCAACCGGCTCTACAATCCCAAGACCCTGCGCGAGATCGACGAAGTGGTGCGCGATGCCGCCCGGCCGGAACTCGTCTCACGGCTGCGCAACGTGGTCGAGGCGGAGCGCGGGCATTCGCTTGCCATGGCGGTGGAGGGGGCCAAGATCGCCGCCTCCGACCGGGGCATCGGCGCGGTCGATCTCGAATGGGTCGAGCCGGGCCTGTCGGCCGAGGTGGATCGCACGCGGCTCGCGGGCCACACGGACGACCTCGCGCACCGCATGGCGCAGCGGATCGGCCGCTGCCTCGATCAGGCGGGCCTCTCGGCCGAGCGGATCGACGCGCTGTTCCTCACCGGCGGCTCGACCGGCCTGCCGCATGTCCGCGCGGCCTTGACCGGTTGCGTGCCGGGCGCGCGGGTGGTCGATGGCGACACGTTCGGCTCGGTCGGGCTCGGGCTCACCCTGGAGGCGGCACGCCTCGCCGCCTGAGGCGGCGATCGTTCGCGACCGGCGGAACCTTCGCCCGCGGCGGCGGCCTATCCCGGACGCTTCCGGGTCGACGGAAGCCCATCCGCCGAGATGAGACCCCGCATGTCCCCCACATCGAACCGTCCCCGTTTTCAGACGGCGGGTATCGCCGTGTTCGCCGCCCTCCTGACCCTCCCGGCGGGAGCGGCCTTCGCCCAATCGGCCGGCGATCCGGCCAGCCCCGGCGGCGCGCGAACCAGCGGAAGCGGCTCGGACAACGGCGCCGGAGGCGCGGCGGCCGGCTCCGGCGGTGGGTCCGGTCAGGCACCGGGCAGCGGCTCGGAGACCGGACAGGGCGGCGATACCAGCGCCCGCGGCGGCGGTTCTTCCAGCGCTGGGCAGACCGGAACCGGCATGGGCGGATCGGCCGGGACCGGAATGTCCCGCGGCGGCAGTGGCACGGGACGCTGAGGCCCACCGCCTGCATCCGAACCGGCTGCGGCTCTGACCCGGCCATGCGCTGCACGCGGTCGCGGCGGGGGATTCTGCCGTGCGAGTCGCCGCAGCGCTTTGCGCCGTCATCTCAGGATGATAGCAGCGGCACATGAAGGGACGTCCTCCACATCGCGGGTCCGGCGCGAAACGCGGGCCCGGCGGCTTCGCCCCGCGGGCCGGCACCGGACCGCGCACATCCGCCAAGGAGGCCGCGCAGCGCGCCGCCCGCAATCGCGGCGAGGATGCCGGCGAACGCTCGCCCTGGGATGACAGCGCAGCGATCGAGGCCGCTCCCCGCCCGAAGCGCCCGCCCAGGGCTGCCGCTCCGAAAGCGGACGCACCGCGCACCGGTGCCAAGGCCGCTGTCGCCCGCGCGCCCCGTGCCGAGGCCCCTCCCCCGGCGGCCGGCCCGACGCGCCGGGAGCAGCGCGCCGCCGCCTCGGCGACGCTGGCGAGCGGCGTGCAGACGCTGACCGTCGCCCCCGACGAGGCCGGGATGCGCATCGACCGCTTCCTAGGCGCACGCTTCCCTCAGCTTCCCTTCACCCGCGTGCAGAGCATCGTCCGCAAGGGCGAGTTGCGGGTCGATGGCAAGCGCGCCAAGCCGAACGACCGGCTGGAGCCGGGTTCGAGCGTGCGCGTGCCGCCGCTGAAGCTCGAACAGCCGACCGACCGTCCGCGCAGCGCCGCCAAGGTCGAGGGGGACGCCGAGTTCCTGCGTTCGCTGATCCTCTACGAGGACGCGGACATGATGATTCTCAACAAGCCGTTCGGCCTCGCGGTCCAGGGCGGGTCGGGCACCGTGCGCCACGTCGACGGTCTGCTCGAGGCGTTGACCGGGCCGGACGGGCAGCGCCCGCGCCTCGTCCACCGCCTCGACAAGGACACCGCCGGCTGCCTGATCGTCGCCAAGACCCGGCTCGCGGCCGCGACGCTGGCCAAGAGCTTCCGCTCCCGCGCGGCGCGTAAGATCTACTGGGCACTGGTGGCGGGCGTGCCGCGCACCCGCCAGGGCCGGGTCTCGACCTATCTCGTCAAGGATGAGCCGACCGATGCCGATGCGCGCATGAGGGTAGCCAAGCATGGCGACGAGGGGGCGAGCCATGCGCTGACCTACTACGCCACCGTCGATCAGGCGGCGCAGAAGCTCGCTTGGCTTTCCCTGAAGCCCGTGACCGGCCGGACGCACCAGCTGCGCGCCCACGCTGCCCATATCGGCCATCCGATCGTCGGCGACCCGAAATACTTCGACGTCGAGAACTGGGAGTTGCCCGGCGGCATCCAGAACCGCCTGCACCTGCTTGCCCGCCGCATCGTGATCCCGCACCCGCGCACCGGTCAGCCGGTCGATATCAGTGCCCCGCTCCCGCCGCACATGGCGCAGAGCTGGAACCTGCTCGGCTTCGACGCCGCCCGCTACGACCCGATCGTCGAGGCGCCGGAAGCCTGACCGGCGCCGGAGCGTTTCACGAAAGCGAGGAGCGTCTTGGAAGATGGTTCTCGCGCCATAGCTTTTGCACAATCGGGATGCTGCGTGGACGGGGAGAGGACGAGATGCTTCTATCGTCTCTCCGTCCAAACCCGACGGCCGTTGCCGACCTTGCGGGGCGATGGGTTAGGGTCGCGCTTGCCGTCGGGACGTTCGAAGGTCGCCCCGCCGCCGGAAGCCGTGCAACGAGGTTCAGGATCGCATGAGGCTCGTCACGCTGTTGCCCGTCGCGCTCGCCGGCTTGCTCTGTGCCGCTGCGCCCGTCGGCGCGACGCCGCCCGGCAATGGAGCGCAGGGACAGGTTCAAGGACAATCGCAAGCGCAACCCCAGGGGCAGCCCCAGGGGCAGCCCCAAGGACAGCCCCAAGGACAGCCCCAGGCCGGCCTACCGCCTGCCTCCCAGGCGGCACCGGGATCGCGGGCGCAGGGTCAGGGGGCACGTCCAGGCGAACGTCGCCGCCGCATCTCCTATGCGGCCTGCAACCGTGAATCGCACCGCCGCAAGCTTTCCGGCGGCGCGCGCCGCCGCTTCCTCGTCCGTTGCCGCCTCGGCTACGAGCGGCGCCCGGCTTCCCAGCCGGCGCCGTCCCGCAGACCATGAGCCACGGGGCTTCCCGGCCTTGCTCAAGCTGATCGTCTTCGACGTCGATGGCACACTCGTCGACAGCCAGCACCTGATCGTGGAGGCGCAGCGGCGCGCCTTCTCCGAACACGGGCTGCCGGTGCCGCCGCGCAAGGAGGCCCTGTCCGTCGTTGGGCTGTCGCTGCCCGACGCGTTCCGGCGCCTCGTCGGAGAGGCCGGCCCGATCGAATCGCTCTCGCACAGCTACCGCAAGGCCTTCCAGGCGCTGCGCATCGATCCCGATTACGAGGAGCCGCTGTTTCCCGGCATGGCCGATCTGGTCGCGCGGCTGCATCGCCGCGACGACATCCAGCTCGGCATCGCCACCGGCAAGTCGCGCCGGGGCGTCGATCACCTCGTGGACAAGCACGGCTGGGAACGCTGGTTCGCCACGATCCAGACCGCGGACGACGCCCCGTCCAAGCCCGACCCGGCGATGCTGCTCCAGGCGATGGCCGAAGCCGGCGCCGAACCCTCGATGACGGTGATGATCGGCGACACCACCTACGACATGATGATGGCCAGGAGCGCCGGCGTGGCCGCGATCGGCGTCGGCTGGGGCTATCACGCCCCCGGCGCGCTGTTCGGCGCGGGCGCAGTGACGGTCGTCGAGTCGGCCGCCTCCCTGAGCGACCTGTTCTCCGGTCCCCTGGATGAGGCGCAGCCGGGCCCGGTGACGGAGCGGCTCGCGACCCCGTAGGTACCGCCCACCCGAACGCCGCCGGCGGCCCGTCCGGACCGTCTGTTCGCGGCCCACCGCTCCGGCGACTCGCGCAAGAGCCCGAGAAATCCTATTTGCGGCCCATGAGCACTTCAGGCGACGACGTCACCCGTGATTGGCTGGGCGAGCCCGGCGACGATGGCAAGCACGATCCCGTTCGGGCCGCGCGCGCCAGCACCGCACCGACCCTGCCCAAGCGCTTCTACGCGCAGGCCGGTATCGCGGAAGCCGAGGGCGGCTTCCGCCTCGTACTCGACGGGCGCGGCGCCAACACGCCGGGCCGCCGGCCGCTCGTGGTGCCCGATATCGGGCTCGGCGAAGCACTTGCGGCGGAATGGGCTGCGCAGGAGACGGTGATCGATCCGCGCACGATGCCGCTGACCCGCCTCGTCAACACCACGATCGACGGTGTGGTCGAGCGCCGCGCCGCGGTCGCGGAGGATCTCGGCGCCTTCGCCGGCACCGATCTCGTCGCCTACCGCGCCGGAACGCCGGAACGCCTCGTCGCCGAGCAGGCCGCCGCCTGGGATCCCCTCGTCGCCTGGGCCGCCGAAACCTTCGGGGCACGGCTGTTCCTCGCCGAGGGCGTCATGCATGTCGAGCAGCCGGAGGGCTCCGTGGCGGCCTTGCGTGCGGCGATCGACGCGGTGGACGATCCGTTCCGTCTCGCGGCGCTCCACGCGCTGACGACGCTGACCGGCTCCCTGGTGATCGCCCTGGCGGTGCTGCACCGCCGACTGGGCGCGGACGAGGCCTGGGCGGCAGCGCATGTGGACGAGACGTATCAGGCGAGCGTCTGGGGCCGCGACGCGGAGGCCGAGGCTCGCCTCGCCCACCGCCGGGCGGAATTCGACGCCGCGGCCACGGTGGCGCAGCGCCGGAGCTGAACGGCGCGCTGCCTCCGGACGATGCTCGGCCCGGTCACTTGCGAGGCATCGTGCTTCTTCTTGGAGCGATTGAATTAATTCAATCGCTTCCAGCTCAAGTGTCGCTTCTGTGCACTATCGGCGCGACCTGCCGACGCCCCAATCTCGGAGACGTCCGACTTTGGAGACGAACGTGCCGACCCTTCGAATCACCACCCGGCAGATCACCCTGGCTGCCCTCACGGCGGTGCTCACGCTGAGCGCCGCAGCCTGCGCGACCAAGCCTCCGCCCGCACCGGCGCCCCTCGTCAAGAAGGGCTGAGCGCGACGGGTCTAACCCATCGAACATGCAAGCGAGCGGGCAGCCCCGTCCTTCGGGCCGGGGCTGCACCGGCGGGCCACGCCTGAAACGCGGATTGGCTTAAAGACGCCCCTCCCTAGCCGTTTCCGAGGGCCGGAACGCGTGCTAAGGGCGATCGAACGATACAAGGTCAAGCTCTTGCGCTCTGATCTGTATTCAAAAAACGATTTCGATCGCCAGGGAGTCTCGCCGGATCATGAAGGACATTCTCGAGAAGCTTGAGGAGCGCCGCGCGCAGGCCCGGCTCGGCGGCGGGGAAAAGCGGCTCGAGGCCCAGCACAAGCGCGGCAAGCTGACGGCGCGCGAGCGCATCGAACTCCTGCTCGACCACGGGTCGTTCGAGGAATTCGACATGTTCGTGCAGCATCGCTCCACCGATTTCGGCATGGAGAAGCAGAAGATCCCCGGCGACGGCGTCGTCACCGGCTGGGGCACCGTCAACGGTCGCACCGTCTTCCTGTTCTCGAAGGACTTCACGGTCTTCGGCGGCTCGCTCTCCGAGGCGCACGCGGCCAAGATCGTCAAGGTCCAGGACATGGCGCTCAAGATGCGCGCCCCGATCATCGGCATTTTTGACGCCGGTGGCGCCCGCATCCAGGAGGGCGTGGCGGCGCTCGGCGGCTATGGCGAGGTGTTCCGCCGCAACGTCGCCGCCTCCGGCGTGATCCCGCAGATCTCGGTCATCATGGGTCCCTGCGCCGGCGGCGACGTCTACTCCCCGGCCATGACCGACTTCATCTTCATGGTGCGCGACACGAGCTACATGTTCGTGACCGGCCCGGACGTGGTGAAGACCGTCACCAACGAGGTCGTCACCGCCGAGGAACTCGGCGGCGCCAAGGTGCACACCACGAAGTCCTCGATCGCCGACGGCTCGTTCGAGAACGACGTCGAGGCGATCCTCCAGATCCGCCGCCTGCTCGACTTCCTGCCCGCCAACAACATCGAGGGCGTGCCGGAGATCGAGAGCTTCGACGACGTTAACCGCCTCGACAAGTCGCTCGACACCCTGATCCCGGACAACCCGAACAAGCCCTACGACATGGGCGAGCTGATCCGCCGGGTCGTGGACGAGGGCGATTTCTTCGAGATCCAGGCGGCCTACGCCCGCAACATCATCACCGGCTTCGGCCGCATCGAGGGCCGCACCGTCGGGTTCGTGGCCAACCAGCCGCTGGTGCTGGCCGGCGTGCTCGATTCGGACGCCTCCCGCAAGGCGGCCCGCTTCGTGCGCTTCTGCAACGCCTTCTCGATCCCGATCGTCACCTTCGTCGACGTGCCGGGCTTCCTGCCCGGAACGGCGCAGGAATATGGCGGCCTGATCAAGCACGGCGCCAAGCTGCTCTTCGCCTACTCGCAGGCCACCGTGCCGCTCGTCACCATCATCACCCGGAAAGCCTTCGGCGGCGCCTACGACGTCATGGCGTCGAAGCATGTCGGCGCCGACCTCAACTACGCTTGGCCGACGGCACAGATCGCGGTGATGGGTGCAAAGGGCGCGGTCGAGATCATTTTCCGCGCCGAAATCGGCGACGCGGACAAGATTGCCGAGCGCACCAAGGAATACGAGGACCGCTTCCTGTCGCCCTTCGTGGCGGCGGAGCGCGGCTACATCGACGAGGTGATCATGCCCCATTCCACCCGCAAGCGCATCGCGCGGGCGCTGGGGATGCTGCGCACCAAGGAGATGGAGCAGCCCTGGAAGAAGCACGACAACATCCCGCTCTGAGGCGGGTACGCCGGCCGCCCTTCGGGGCGGCCTTTTCGTTTCGGGGTCTTGTGCCTAGCCGAAATGCCCGGCCCGGCTCGCCGCCAGTTCGGGCTTGCCGGCGATCAGGCGCCGCTTCAGCCGCACCAGCGCCTCGCGCTGCAACTCGCTCGGCGCGGAATGGGCGGAGGCGACCTGGGTCAGCATGTCCACGAACTGCACCCGCTCCTCGTTGGTCAGCTTCTCGCGAAACAGCGGCAGCAGCGGATCGGCGACGAGAGAGAAGGGGCGGCGCTCCTGTGTGTAGCGCCATGCCCGATCGAAGGTCGCGGAGATCGTCTGGATCTCCAGCGGATTCTCCATGAACTCGAGGATGCGCGTCTTCTCGGAGGCCGTGATCGGACTACCGGTGCGCACGATCTGGATCATCAGGATCACCGCAGCGAGCCGCACGTCGTTCACCCGCTGGAGCGGACTCCCGACGATGCTCTCGAAGGCCGACTTCGCCCGGCGCTGCAGCCCCTTGGTGTCCTGATCGATCTCCTTGAGCTGCTTGACCGTGTAGTGGGCGCGCAGGAGCCAGAACAGAACACTGGCGACGACGGCGGTGAAGATGATGAGGACCGGCAACAGGCGTCTCCGCGAATCCACACATGATGCGAATCGCTGCGTAAACGACCATGCAGATGACGGAGGGTCAAATGCGGGCAGCGCGCGGATCGAATGAATTCTTCGTGCGGATACGACCAGATGTCGTTGAGAAGGGCGTGGTGGGCGCGACAGGGATCGAACCTGTGACCCTTCGCGTGTGAAGCGAATGCTCTCCCGCTGAGCTACGCACCCGAGCCCCGACGTGCCGCTTGCGGAAGCGCGGCACGGGCGTCGCCGTGGCGACGGAGGGCCGTATACGCTGAGGCCGTGCGCTCGGCAAGCGGCTTCCGCGCCTCCGCGACAGATTCATGTCGAGCCCTGCCCCGACTGAAGAGATGACGCCCGACCCCGGCTTGCAGCGTGAAGCCGAACTCGCTACGGGAGGCGTACCGTACGGTACGGTACGGATTCGATCGCCGGATCATGCAACCAAGTCCCGCCCTCATCGACGAGCCCCCGAGCGAGACGCCCTCCCCGCGTCAGCAGGCGGTGCTGGACGCCGCCCTGGCGCTGATGGTCGAGGGCAACGACCCGCTCACCATGGATGCGGTGGCGCGCCGGGCGAGCTGCTCGAAGGAAACGCTCTACAAGTGGTTCGGCGACCGGGACGGCCTCCTGACCGCGACGGTGCGCTGGCAAGCCTCGCGGGTGCATGCCGGCCGTTACGAGGTCAGCGGCCTCGACGCGACGACCCTGCGTGAAAACCTCCTCGACTTCGCCGAGAGCTGGCTCGCGGTGATCGGCAGCCGCACTTCGGTGGCGCTCAACCGCATCGCCATCGCCGAGGCGGGTTCGCGCCGGAGCAATCTCGGCGGCATCGTCCTGGCGAATGGTCGCTTCGCCATCGGCGAGCGGGTGAAGCCGGTGCTGGAGGCCGGCCGCGCGGCGGGTCTCCTCGCCTTCGAGGACAGCGAGGCGGCGTTCCGGACCTTCTTCGGTCTGGTGGGCCGCGATATCCAGATCAGACTTCTCCTCGGCGACGCGCTCGATCTCGACGCCGCCGGGATCCGGAGCGACGCGGCCCGTGCCGTCGAGCAGTTCCTGGCCCTCTACGGCCGGGCGAAACCCTGAACCGAAACTATTCAACCGGAGAGGACACCACCATGCGCGTCTATTACGATCGCGACGCCGACCTGAACCTGATCAAGGGCAAGAAGGTCGTCATCGTCGGCTACGGCTCCCAGGGCCACGCCCACGCGCTGAACCTGCGCGATTCGGGCGTGAAGGACATCGTCATCGCGCTGCGCGAGGGCTCGGCCACCGCCAAGAAGGCCGAGCACGAGGGCTTCAAGGTGATGAACGTCGCCGATGCCGCCAAGTGGGGCGACGTGGTGATGATGCTCACCCCCGACGAGCTGCAGGGCGACATCTACAAGGAGTCGCTCGAGGGCAACATGAAGCAGGGCGCCGCGCTCCTGTTCGCCCACGGCCTCAACGTGCACTTCAACCTGATCGAGCCGCGCAAGGATCTCGACGTGCTGATGGTCGCCCCGAAGGGCCCCGGCCACACCGTGCGCGGCGAGTACCTCAAGGGCGGCGGCGTGCCGACCCTGATCGCCATCGCCCAGGACGCCTCGGGCAACGCCCATGACCTCGGCCTGTCCTACGCCTCGGCCAATGGCGGCGGCCGCGCCGGCATCATCGAGACGACCTTCAAGGAAGAGTGCGAGACCGACCTGTTCGGTGAGCAGGCCGTGCTCTGCGGCGGCCTCGTCGAGCTCATCAAGGCCGGCTTCGAGACCCTGGTCGAGGCGGGCTACGCCCCCGAGATGGCCTATTTCGAGTGCCTGCACGAGGTGAAGCTGATCGTCGACCTCATCTACGAGGGCGGCATCGCCAACATGAACTACTCGATCTCGAATACCGCCGAGTACGGCGAGTACGTCACCGGTCCGCGCATCGTCACGCCGGAGACCAAGGCCGAGATGAAGCGCGTCCTCAACGACATCCAGTCGGGTATCTTCACCCGCAATTGGATGCTGGAGAACAAGGTCGGCCAGACCTCGTTCAAGGCCACCCGCGCCAAGCTCGCCGCCCACCCGATCGAGGAAGTCGGTGCCAAGCTCCGCGGCATGATGCCGTGGATCTCCGAGAAGGCCCTGGTCGACAAGACCAAGAACTGATTTGGCATCGGCAGGCCGGGTTTCGCTCGGCCTCCACCGTCGCGAGGAAGGCCGGTTCGCGCGAGCGTGACCGGCCTTTTTTGCGGCCCCGTTTGCGACCTCACGTCTTTGCCTTAAACGCTGCCTGGTGGAGGCCCGAGGCAACGGGCCCCGGAGGAGACGCTCATGGCATCGCTCTACTCGGAGGCGCATCGCGCGCTCCAAGAGGAATTCGGCACGACCAAGCTCGCCGTGCGCCTCGACGAGGACTGGGTGCACGAGACGGTCCAGCCGGAGGAAGCCGCCTTCATCGGCTCGCGCGACATGTTCTTCCTGTCCACCGTCGATCCCGATGGGATGCCGACGGTGTCCTACAAGGGCGGCCCGACCGGCTTCGTGAAGGTGGTCGACGGCTCGACGCTGGTGTTTCCCGGCTTCGACGGCAACGGCATGTTCTACTCGGTCGGCAACATCGCCGGGCAGGCCAAGGTCGGCCTGCTGTTCATCGATTTCGAGACGCCGCACCGCATCCGGGTGCAGGGCCACGCTTCGCTGCTGCGCGACGACCCGCTGATGGCCGAGTATACGGAAGCGAAGTACCTCGTGAAGGTCGACGTGACCAAGATCTGGGTCAACTGCCCGCGCTACATCCACAAGTACAAGAAGCTCGAGCAGAACAAGTACGTTCCCCGCCCGAACCGCGAGACGCCGCTCGCGGCCTGGAAGCGGCTCGATCTCGCCGGCGACGTCATCAGTGACGAGGACAAGGCGCGGGTCGCCAAGGAAGGCCGCCTCGAAGTCTCGGAATACGAGGCGCTCGTCGCCCGCGGCGAGGCCTGAGACCGACGGACGGCCTCTCGCAATCGTTCGACCCGGCCGGCTTTACGCGCTGCGCCGGGTCGTGCTTCGTGCGCGCGATCGCGAACAGCGCGACGGGCCGCCTCCGGGCAAGATAACCTGAAATGACGTTCCTCAGACGAACTCTGCAGAACCATCCGCAGATCAAGCGGGCGATCAAGTCCGTTGCCAAGTCGGCGGGCCTGTTCCGCGACAGCCCGGCTAACGACTTCTATCGCGATCTGGCCGAGGTGAAGACGCGCGGAGACGACGCCTTCTCGACGCTGTTCTACGGCTATGACGGCGACCACCTGATCAACAAGTGGAACCACTTCCTGCCGATCTACAGCCGGCTGTTCGCGCCCTACCGCAACGGCATGCCGGACGGGCGTCCGCTCCGCTTCCTCGAAATCGGCGTCTACGAGGGCGGTTCGCTCGATCTCTGGCGCCGCTTCTTCGGCGAGTCCGCCATCCTCTACGGCATCGACGTCGATCCGCGCTGCGCCGTGTTCGACGGGCGCGCGGCCCAGGTCCGCATCGGCTCGCAGGCCGATCCGGCCTTCCTTCGTTCCGTGGTCGCGGAGATGGGCGGCGTCGACATCGTCCTCGATGACGGCAGCCATGTCGCGAGCCACCAGCGGGTGAGCTTCGAGACGCTGTTCCCGCTCCTGGCGGAGGACGGGCTCTACGTCGCCGAAGACCTGCACACCTCGTACTGGCGCGACTACGAGGGCGGCTACCGCCGCAAGGGCACGTTCCTGGAGATGACCAAGGCGTTCATCGACGACATGCACGCTTGGTATCACGACCGCGGCGCGCGGGAGATCGGGCGCGGCATCGGCGCGATCCACGTCTACGACAGCATCGTCGCCTTCGAGAAGGGCGGCGGTGAGCGGCCGTTCCACACCACCATCGGCACGCCGCAGCGGGCGATCGACCGGGTGCGCTGAGCGCCTCCCCGAACGAAAAGAGCCCGCGCATCCGTTGGGATGCACGGGCCCTTATTCGTCATGTCGAGCGGCTTACATCGCCTTGAGCGGGCCGGCCTCGATCACGTCCTCGACCGTGCGCAGACCGGCGCGGGTGGAGTTGACGAGCACCGCCATGTTGCCCGGCGGGTGCTGGTTCTTCCACATCTTGGTGTGGGCGGCCGGGATCTTGTCCCAGGGGAACACCTCGCTCATGCAGGGATCGACGCGCCGGTCCATGACGAACTGGTTGGCGGCCGAGGCCTGCTTGAGGTGGGCGAAGTGCGAGCCCTGGATGCGCTTCTGGCGCATCCAGACGTAGCGGGCGTCGAAGGTGATGTTGAAGCCGGTCGTGCCGGCGCAGAACACCACCATGCCGCCGCGCTTCACCACCAGCGACGAGACCGGGAAGGTCGCCTCGCCGGGATGCTCGAACACGATATCGACGTCGTTGCCCTTGCCGGTGATGTCCCAGATCGCCTTGCCGAACTTCCGGGCTTCCTTGAGCCAGGTGTTGTATTCAGGCGAATTCACCTTCGGGAGCTGACCCCAGCAGTCGAAGTCCTTGCGGTTGATCACGCCCTTGGCGCCGAGGCTCATGACGTAGTCGCGCTTCGACTCGTCGGAGATCACCGCGATGGCGTTGGCGCCCGAGGCGGCGCAGAGCTGCACGCCGAACACGCCGAGACCGCCCGAGGCGCCCCAGATCAGCACGTTCTGGCCCGGACGCACGGTGTGCGGCGCGTGGCCGAACAGCATGCGGTAGGCGGTGGCGAGCGTCAGCGTGTAGCAGGCGGCCTCTTCCCAGGTGAGGTGCTTCGGGCGCTGCATCAGCTGGCGCGACTGCACCCGGCAGAACTGGGCGAAGGAGCCGTCGCCGGTCTCGTAACCCCAGATGCGCTGGGTCGGCGAGAACATCGGATCGCCGCCGTTGCACTCCTCGTCGTCGCCGTCGTCCTGGTTGCAGTGAACGATGACCTCGTCGCCGACCTTCCAGCGCTTCACCTTGGCGCCGACCTTCCAGACGATGCCCGACGCGTCGGATCCGGCGATGTGGTACTCGCCCTTGTGCACGTCGAAGGGCGAGATCGGCTCGCCGAGACCGGCCCAGACGCCGTTGTAGTTCACGCCCGCGGCCATGACGTAGACGAGCACTTCGTCGTCGCCGATGTCCCAGACCGGCAGGACTTCGAGCTGGTGCGACTCTTCCGGCGGCCCGTGGCGCTCGCGGCGGATCGCCCAGGCGTACATCTTGGCGGGCACGTGGCCGAGCGGGGGAATCTCGCCGAGCTCGTAAAGGTCCTTGGCTTCTGCCGTCTGCCCGGTCCAGGCCGGCGCTGCACTTGCAGCCATCGTGGCACTCCCTGTTCTGCTCGTTCGCGCGTGACGAACCGCGCGACCTTGGCCGACGCTATAAGCACGATGTTTCCGGCCTTCCAAGTGGCCTAAAAGGCAAGGCTTTGTTCTCTCCGCACAAAAAAGAGGCACCGACCTAGGCCGATGCCCCTGTATTCAAAATAACGTTGAAACGACTACTCGGCGGCCGCTCGCGCCGTCTCGATTCCGAGGCCCTGTGCGACGCCGCGCCCGAAATCCTCGTGGACCTTGAACCAGTGAGCGATCATCCGCTCCTGGATGTTGCGGGGGCTGTCGCCCATGGACGTGACGATGTTCTCGACGAGCCGTTTCCGGCCGCCCTCGTCGAGCACCTTGGTCCAGAACAGCTTCGGCTGACCGTAGAGGTCCTCGTCGTCGCCCGGCCAGCCGTAGCGGCCGGCATCGCCCGTGATGCGCAGGGGCGGCTCGCTGAACGATGGATCCTGCTTCGGTCCGCCGAACGAGTTCGGCTCGTAATCGACCTGGGCGCCGTGATTACCGTCGGTGCGCATGGCGCCGTCGCGGTGATAGGTCTGGACCGGTGCGTTCTTGGCCTGGTTCACCGGGATCTGCTGGTAGTTCACGCCGAGCCGGTAGCGGTGGGCGTCGGCGTAGGACAGCACGCGGTTCTGCAGCATCTTGTCCGGCGAGAAGCCGATGCCCGGCACCACGTTCGACGGCTCGAAGGCCGACTGCTCGATCTCGGCGAAGTAGTTGTCGGGATTGCGGTTCAGCTCCATCTCGCCGATCTCGATCAGCGGGTAGTCGGCGTGCGGCCAGACCTTGGTGAGGTCGAACGGGTTGATGCGGTAGGTGTCAGCCTCCAGCTCCGGCATGAGCTGCACGGAGACCCTCCATTTCGGGAAGTCGCCCTTCTCGATGGCGTTGGAGAGGTCGGCGGAGGAGTAGTCCGGATCCTTGCCCGCGACCTCGTCGGCCTCATCCGCGGAAAAATTCTGGATGCCCTGCTTGGTGTGGAAGTGGAACTTCACCCAGTGGCGCTCGCCGCGGTCGTTCCAGAGCGAGAAGGTGTGCGAGCCGTAGCCGTTCATGAAGCGGGCCGATTTCGGCGTGCCGCGATCCGAGTACAGGAACATCACCTGATGGATCGCCTCCGGCGATAGGCTCCAGAAGTCCCAGCGGCGCCAGTGCGGCTTCAGGTGGGTGCGCGGATCGCGCTTCTGCGTGCGGATGAAGTCGGAGAACTTGATCGCGTCGCGTACGAAGAAGATCGGCGTGTTGTTGCCGACGAGATCCCAATTGCCCTCCTCGGTGTAGAACTTGAGGGCGAAGCCGCGCGGGTCGCGGGCGGTGTCCGCCGAGCCGGATTCGCCGCCGACGGTGGAGAAGCGTGCCACCATCGGCACCTCCTTGCCCACCTCGGTCAGCACCTTGGCGCGGGTGAACTCGGCCAGCGACTTGGTGAGCCGGAAGGTGCCGTAGGCACCGTAGCCCTTGGCATGGACCACGCGCTCCGGGATGCGCTCCCGGTTGAAGTGGGCCATCTTCTCGATGAGGTGGTAGTCCTGCATCAGCACCGGGCCGCGTGGGCCGGCGGTGAGCGAGTTCTGGTTGTCGGATACCGGATTTCCGAAGGCCGTCGTCAGCCGAGGGCTCTGGTCTGCCATCGCATGTTTCTCCTTGTCGGTGCCTCTGGGGGCGGCGTCGCAACCGGCGGTTCACCGGGCGATCGTTGCCGCCCCAACGCGCGAGGCCGAGCTTGGAGCCGTTCGAATCTGCAACGGAGCGATGCGTCTGTCGCCGAATGGCGGCAAGGTCGCGCGGAATTGAAGAGGGGCGGATCCGATCGGTCGATCTGCGACTTCCTCGACATCGCACGCGCAAGACAAATCGGCTTCACCGCGGCATCAAGTTTTTCCAGCGCTTGAGGCGCCCAACCTCGACCTTTCTCCCAGATGACGCGACGCGACGGCTTCGCTACGGTGCCGGCCAATAGCCGCGCCTCAAGGCGCGCGCGATCGCATCGGATCAGGGAGTCGAGTGGGATGAGCGCGCAAGCGAGCGTCGCCGAGGTCAAGCGCGACAAGCCGTGGATCATCCGCACTTATGCGGGTCACTCGACGGCGGCGGAGTCGAACAAACTCTATCGCGGCAACCTCGCCAAGGGCCAGACCGGCCTGTCCGTCGCATTCGACCTGCCGACCCAGACGGGCTACGACCCGGACCACGAACTCGCCCGCGGCGAGGTCGGCAAGGTCGGTGTCTCGATCGCGCATCTCGGCGACATGCGGGCGCTGTTCGACCAGATCCCGCTGGCGCAGATGAACACCTCGATGACGATCAACGCCACGGCGCCGTGGCTCCTGTCGCTCTACCTCGCCGTGGCCGAGGAGCAGGGCGCGCCGATCGCCGCGCTCCAGGGCACGACGCAGAACGACATCATCAAGGAATATCTCTCGCGCGGCACCTACGTGTTCCCGCCCGCGCCCTCGCTTCGGCTGACCAAGGACGTGATCCTGTTCACGACCAAGAACGTGCCGAAGTGGAACCCGATGAACGTCTGCTCCTACCACCTGCAGGAGGCGGGGGCGACGCCGGTTCAGGAACTCTCCTACGCGCTGGCCATCGCCATGGCGGTGCTCGACACCGTGCGCGAAGATCCCGATTTCGACGAGGCCAGCTTCTCCGACGTCTTCAGCCGGATCTCGTTCTTCGTGAATGCCGGAATGCGGTTCGTCACCGAGATCTGCAAGATGCGGGCGTTCGCCGAGCTGTGGGACGAGATCGCCCAGCAACGCTACGGCATCACCGACGCCAAGAAGCGCATTTTCCGGTATGGCGTCCAGGTGAACTCGCTCGGGCTCACCGAACAGCAGCCCGAGAACAACGTCCACCGCATCCTGATCGAGATGCTGGCGGTCACGCTGTCCAAACGCGCCCGCGCCCGCGCAGTGCAGTTGCCGGCCTGGAACGAGGCGCTCGGCCTGCCGCGGCCGTGGGACCAGCAATGGTCGATGCGGATGCAGCAGATCCTCGCCTTCGAGACCGACCTGCTCGAATACGACGACATCTTCGACGGCTCGACGGTGATCGAGTCCCGGGTTGAGGCCCTGAAGGAGCAGACCCGGGCCGAGCTGAAACGGATCGCCGAACTCGGCGGCGCGGTCACGGCGGTCGAGGCGGGCGAGCTGAAGCGGGCGCTGGTGGAATCGAACGCCCGGCGCATCGCGGCGATCGAGAAGGGCGAGCAGATCGTCGTCGGCGTCAACAAGTGGCAGCAGGGCGAGCCGTCCCCGCTGACCGCGGGGGACGGAGCGATCTTCACCGTCTCGGAGACGGTCGAGATGGAAGCCGAGGCCCGGATCCGCGAGTGGCGCTCGAAGCGCGACGACAACGCGGTGAAGCAGGCGCTGGCCGACCTCGAGCAGGCGGCCCGCTCGGGCGCCAATATCATGCCGCCGTCCATCGCTGCGGCGAAGGCCGGCGTCACCACCGGCGAGTGGGGCCAGCGCCTGCGCGAGGTGTTCGGCGAGTACCGCGCGCCGACCGGCGTGACCCTGGAGACGGTCACCTCGGGCGCGGCGGAGGAGGCGCGCCTGCTCATCGCGGATCTCGGGGAGCGGCTCGGCGAGACGCCGAAGCTCGTGGTCGGCAAGCCGGGCCTCGACGGCCATTCCAACGGCGCCGAGCAGATCGCGCTGCGTGCGCGTGATGTCGGCTTCGACGTGACCTACGACGGCATTCGCCAGACTCCGACGGAGATCGTCGCCAAGGCGAAGGAGCGCGGCGCCCATGTCATCGGCCTCTCGGTGCTGTCGGGCAGCCACGTGCCGTTGGTGCGCGAAGTGAAGGCGAAGCTGCGCGAGGCCGGCCTCGACCACGTGCCCGTGGTCGTCGGCGGCATCATCTCGACCGAGGACGAACTGGTGCTCAAGAACATGGGCGTCACCGCGGTCTACACGCCGAAGGACTACGAGCTCGACAAGATCATGGTCGGGCTCGCCAAGGTCGTGGAGCGAGCCCTCGACAAGCGCGCCGCCGACAAGGCGGACACGGAAGCCGGTGTGCCGGGCGCGCCGCGGCCCAACGGCAACGCCGCGCAGGTCTTCTGACGGCGGCCGTCACCTCTGCGAAACGGCCCCGGTCAGCACCCTCCTCCCCCCGCGGGGAGGAGGCGACGGCCAAGACATCTCAGTTTCGGACGAACAGGTTCACCGACAGGATGTGATCCAGCTCGGTGCCGCGGGCCGGCGCCCGGGCCGTCTGGTTCAAGTAACCGATCTCGACCGTCGATTGTCCGCCGATCGGCAGTTCGAGCCCGACGAAGGTGCGGATGCGATCGAAGCCGGCGCGGGGGCCCCAATCCGCGTCGTTGAGCGCCACGAAGAGTTCCGTCCAGCCCACCGCCGAGATGCTGTCCTTCGCCTCGGTCAGCGGGCGAGCGAAGCGCAGGTTTTCGCGCAGCCGAAAACCGACATCCCGCCCGCCGGACTGCCAGCGCTGCTCGAAACGTGTCCGTGACGAGACCTTCACCCCCGCGATCTCGCCGATCTTCCAGTTGATTTCCTGGAAGCTGCGATCCTCGATGCTCACGCGGCCGGGCGTGCCGTGGTCTTCGACGTAGGCGTAGCCCTGATAGAGGGTGAGACTCTCGTTGACCTTCCAGCCCACCGCCGGACGAAGGATCAGCTGGTCGAGCCGTGAGATTCCGCTGCCGATGCGCGGCTGAGCCTCGGCAAAGAAGGCGACGTCGCCGAGGGAGCCGAACAGGGTCGTGTTGATCCAGAGCTGCCCGTCCTGCACGGGATCGGCGGCAGCGCGTGCACCCGACGCCACGAGGCACAGCCCGGCCAGCAGGAGATGCGCACGTCCGATCACGATCCCCTCCGCCAACGGCCGGGGACTGAATGTCCGCCCTCGGGGCGTGCCGTCAAGCTAGCGCTGTGATCTCAAGTGATCAGGTTCATGGGACGACCGCGCAAGGCGGTTCGCCCGTGCACGCCGCAGCGGCGAGCGTGCACGGGCGACATGGCCGAAGGGGTCAGCGAATGCCGCCGCTCGCGTTGATCACCTCGCCGGTCACCCACCGGGCATCGTCGGAGGCCAGGAAGGCGACGACCCCGGCGATGTCATCCGGCTGGCCGGACCGGCCGAGCGGCGTCTGCGCGACGAAACCGGCTTCCATCTCCGAGCCGGCGATGCCGGCCGTATGGGTGCCCTCGGTCACGACGAAGCCGGGGCTCACCACGTTGACCCGGATCCGGCGCGGGGCCAGCTCGTTGGCGAGCACGCCCGAGATCGCATTCAGCGCGCCCTTGGTCCCGGTATAGACCGCGGTCGTCGGCGTCTCCACATCGGTGACGGCCGATGAGATGTTGACGATGCTGCCCCCCTCCCCAAGCTGTTTCGCGGCCGCCTGAGTCGCGAGCAGGACGCCGAGCACGTTGACGTCGAAGATGCGGCGGTAGTGCTCTTCGGTCACCTCCTCGATCGCCGCGAACTCGTAGATGCCGGAATTGTTGACCAGCACGTCGAGCCGGCCGAAGGCCGTCACCGCCGCCTCGATCAAGCCATGCGCCTGCGCGGCCTTCGTGACGTCCCCCTGGACCGCGATGGCCCTGCCCCCGGCCGCGGTGATCGCCTCGACGACGGCGTCGGCGCCCGCCTTGCTCGACGCGTAGTTGACGACGACCGCCGCGCCGTCCCGCGCCAGCGCCTTGGCGATGGCGGCGCCGATCCCCTTCGATGCACCGGTCACCACCGCGACCTTGCCCTCAAGCTTCGACATCTGTGCTAACCCTTCGAGATGGGCCGGCTCCGGTTCGGTCGCCGTGATCCCATAGTTCGGGATTTCGGAACTATGGAAGCGGGGTTCAAGCCCCCATATGGATAAATCATGAGGCCCCTGGTTCACCCCGCCATCGAGGACGTCCAGCCCGAGGCGATCCTGTACGCACTCTCGGATCCCCGCCGGGCGGCGATCTTTGCCCGGATCACGAAGGCCGGCTGCGTCGAGGCATGCTCGGCCGTTTCCGCGGTGGGCGATCAGGTGATCCCGAAATCCTCCCTCTCCAGCCACTTCAAGGTGCTGCGCGAGGCCGGCCTGATCCGTTCAGAGCGCCACGGCGTCGAGATGCGCAACCATTCGCGTTGCGCCGAGGTGGAGGCCCGCTTTCCCGGCCTGCTGTCGGCGATCATGAACGCCTACGCGGCTCAGGCGCGATGAGGGCGGTGCGCCGGCCGACGCCGGACGTCCGGATTCCGGTCTGACGGCTGTCCCGGTGCGGCCCGGCCCTGCTTGACCGGCCGCCATCCGCGGTGCCAGAAACCGCCGCTTCAAGCGGGATCACGAGATCGCCTCGGCCCGGACTGTCTTTCCAGGGATCCGCGCCGATGGCCGCGTTCACCGAACTCGTGTTCTCCGGCGTCCAGCCGACCGGAAACCTGCATCTCGGCAACTATCTCGGCGCCATCAAGCGCTTCGTCGAGATGCAGGAGCGCGACGCGCAGTGCCTTTACTGCGTGGTCGATCTCCACGCGATCACCCTGTGGCAGGATCCGCAGGCGCTGAAGGGGCAGATCCGCGAGGTGACCGCCGCCTTCCTCGCCGCCGGCATCGATCCGAAGCGCTCCATCGTCTTCAACCAGTCGCAGGTGCCGCAGCACGCCGAACTCGCCTGGATCTTCAACTGTGTGGCGCGGCTGGGATGGCTCAACCGCATGACGCAGTTCAAGGACAAGGCCGGAAAGGACCGGGAGAACGCCTCCATCGGTCTCTACGATTACCCCGTGCTGATGGCCGCCGACATCCTGGCCTACCGGGCGACGCATGTGCCGGTGGGCGAGGACCAGAAGCAGCACCTCGAACTGACTCGCGACATCGCGCAGAAGTTCAACAACGACTTCGCGGGGTCGATCCTGGCGCACGGCCACGGCGAGCAGTTCTTCCCGCTGACCGAGCCGCTGATCGGCGGCCCGGCCGCGCGCGTGATGTCGCTGCGTGACGGCACTAAGAAGATGTCGAAGTCGGATCCGTCCGAGTATTCGCGCATCAACCTCACGGACGATGCCGACGCCATCGCCCAGAAGGTGCGCAAGGCCAAGACCGATCCGGAGCCTCTTCCCTCTGAGGCGGCGGGCCTTGCCGGGCGGCCGGAGGCCGACAACCTCGTCGGCATCTTCGCAGCCCTGCGCGGCATCACCCGCGATGAGGTGCTGAAGGATTTCGGCGGCGCGCAGTTTTCCAGCTTCAAGCCCGCACTGGTCGATCTCGCCGTCGAGATGCTGGCGCCGATCGGTGCGGAGATGAAGCGCCTGGTGGCCGATCCGGCCTACATCGATACCGTCCTCGCCGACGGTGCCGAACGGGCCGGCGCAATCGCCGCGCCGACGCTGGACGCGGTCAAGGACATCGTCGGTTTCGTCCGGCGGGGGCCGGCACTCAAGGCGGTGTGAGACGCCGCGCGATCAGCGCCGCGGTTCGTCCTTGCGCAGGTGGCGGCCGTAGGCCTGCTCCTTCTCCTCGCGCTCCTTGATCAGGTCGGCGTAGGCCTGCCGCATCTCGGGTGAGACGGTCACGGTCTTGCCCTTGGCCGGCTTGCGTTTGGGCGCTTTCTTGAAGGTGTCCGACGTGTTGGTCATCGCTGTCACATCCCCCGTGCGCGAATGCTTCTATCATAGAGCAAGCCCGGCGTCGGCTGGAATAGGCGACTACCGGCACCGCGAGACGACTGCTAAAGACCGACGGACCCAAGCCGGGGATACGCGTACCCCGCATCCGACGACGATTTCGAGAAGAGCGATGGAAAAGTTCACGACCCTGGAGGGCGTCGCCGCGCCCATGCGGATCATCAACATCGACACCGACCGCATCATCCCGAAGCAGTATCTCAAGACGATCAAGCGCACCGGGCTCGGCCAGGGCCTGTTCTCGGAGATGCGCTACAACGACGACGGCTCGGAGAACCCGGATTTCGTCCTCAACCAGCCGGCCTACCGCAACGCCAAGATCCTCGTCGTCGGCGACAATTTCGGTTGCGGCTCGTCGCGCGAGCATGCGCCCTGGGCGCTGGCCGATTTCGGCATCCGCTGCGTGATCTCCACGAGCTTTGCCGACATCTTCTTCAACAACTGCGCCAAGAACGGCATCCTGGCCATCGTCGTACCGCCCGAGGATCTGGAGAAGCTGTTCGAGGATGCGGAGCGCGGCGCCAACGCGACGCTGACGATCGATCTCGCGGCGCAGACCATCAAGGGACCCGACGGCGGCACCCTGCATTTCGACATCGACGAGGGCCGCAAGCACAACCTGCTCAACGGCCTCGACGAGATCGGCCTGACCCTCGACCAGAAGGCGCCTGCGATCGAGGCCTACGAGGCGAAGCTCGCTCAGCGCGAATGGGCCTGACGACCGGCTGACATTCTGCTGCGAAGAACGAGCACCCGCGCAGCTTCGGCAAAGGCCTCGGCCCAGAGGTCGAGGGCGGGCCGGCGGCGCCCTCCCCCGGCCTTCGGCCGCGGGGTGCGCGGCGGCATCGGGATGTGCAGGAACACCGCCGGGCAGCCCTGCTCCAGCACCCGGTAATAGGACGCGTTGCACAGGTAGCGCCCAGCGTCCCGCGAGGCCGCAGCGTCGAGCCCGGCCCGCCTCAGCGCGATCCGCACCTGCGACGCGGCGGGGCTGAGGCGCTGGGCGGGGCCGCCCGGATCGAAGGCGAACGTCCGGCTCACGCGGCCGTCGGCATCCGGAAACAGCCGGCTCAGCCGGTTGACCGCGCGGGTCTCGACGCAGATGCGGGGGCGGCGCGCGGCCACGCCGATCATCAGCACGGCCAGGGGCCGCTTCGCCAGGGCCGGGGCGAGCTGCGTGTCGAGCGCCCCGTAGCGGGTGTCGAGCACGAGGCAGTCCGGCGCCTGCCCGAGGATCAGGCGCAGATGCGCCGAGCCCGCCAGACGCCGCGCCAAACGGGCGCTCGGATTGTCCGGCACCGTGGGAAACGGCCCGAACCCGGTGATGAGCAGGCGGCTCACAAACCGATCAGGGTTGCGATCGCGTCGGCTCCGGCGGCGGGCGAGTGCTCGCCGCCCGCGACCGCCCGCTCGGCCTCCGCGGTGGCTTTCCGCACCTCGGCGCTGCCGACGAGGCGCTGGTGCAGCCGCTCGTGGACCAGCGCCCACATCCATTTCACGTCCTGCTCGCGACGCTTGCTCGCGATTTCGCCGGTGGCGGTGAGCTTACCGCGGTGGTCCTCGATGCGCGACCACAGCGCGTCGAGCCCCTTGCCGTGCAGGCCGGAGATCGTGACCACCGGCGGCGTCCAGGTGGCGGAAGGCGGGGTCAGGATATGGAGGGCGGCGCGGTACTCGGAGGCCGCGGCGTTGGCCCGCCGCTCGCCCTCGCCATCATCGGCCTTATTGACCGCGATCATGTCGGCGAGTTCGAGGATGCCCTTCTTGATGCCCTGAAGCTCGTCGCCCGCGCCCGGCAGCATCAGCACGAGGAAGAAATCGGTGAGGTCGGCAACCGCCGTCTCCGACTGGCCGACGCCGACGGTCTCGACGAGGATGACGTCGAAGCCCGCCGCCTCGCACAGCAGCATGGTCTCGCGGGTCTTGGCCGCGACGCCGCCGAGGGTGCCCGAGGAGGGCGAGGGCCGGATGAAGGCGTTGCGGTCGATGGCGAGCCGCGCCATCCGCGTCTTGTCGCCGAGGATCGACCCGCCGGTGCGGGTCGAGGAGGGATCGACCGCCAGCACCGCCACCTTGTGCCCGGCCTGCGTCAGCAGCGAGCCGAGGGCGTCGATGGTGGTCGACTTTCCGACGCCCGGCACGCCGGTGATGCCGACGCGGATGGCCCGGCCCGTCTGCGGCAGCACCGCATCGATAAGGTCGCGCACTGCCGCCCGGTGATCGGCCCGGCGCGACTCGGCAAGCGTGATGGCGCGGGCCAACGCCGCCCTGTCGCCGGCCAGAAGCCGCTCGCGGATTTGATCCATATCGGGGAGGGTCGCGCTCATGGCCCCTTCATGCCGGGGCCGTGAGCGGGCGTCGAGTGCCCAAAATCCCAATCGTGCCCCGCCACGGTCAAGATCGTGCGCGAAGGAGGAGCGCCCGGCGCCGGCCTGCGACCGGAACCGGCATCTTCGGGGACCTAGACCGGCCATGCAGCCCTCCGACGCGACCCGCCGCTCTCTCCTGCGCCTCCTGGGGCTTGCCGGCGCGGCCACCCTGTCCCCGGCCCTTTCGGGGTGCGTGATGGACGGGCTCGCCACCGGCACCGTCGGCGAGACGCAGTCGGCGCTCGACGTGAGCCCGGTGCTCCTCGTCGCCACCACCCGCCGTCCGGCTACGGGCTCTCCGCCGAAGTCGCCCTATTTCGGCTCGGAGCGCGGGCGCGGCCTGAGCTTCGCGGAAGCGCGGATGGCCGCGCCGGACCGCTCGCTGATCGGCAAGGTCTCGGCGGTTGTGGGCGGCGACTGGGGCATCCGTTCCGTCGGCGAGGTGACGTCCGGGCCGGGTGCGGCGGCCGCCTTCGCGCAATCCGCCTTCGGCCGCGACGTGCTGATCTACGTCCACGGCTATCGCGAGAGCTTCGAATCGGCGGCGATCAGCGCCGCCCGACTCTCCGACGGCATCCGCTTCAACGGCGCCTCGGCCCTGTTCACATGGCCCTCGGCCGCCGCGACCTTCGATTACGGCTACGATCGCGAGAGCGCCTTGTGGTCCCGCGACGCCTTCGAGGACCTGCTCAAGACCCTCGCGATGACGCCGAGCGGCGGTCGCATCCACATCGTCGCCCATTCGATGGGAACGCTCCTCACCCTCGAGACCCTGCGCATGCTGCGGGTCGAGGCCGGCGAGGCGGCCGTCGCCCGGATCGGCGCGGTGGTGCTCGCCGCGCCCGATATCGACATCGACCTCTTCGCCAACGGCGTCGAGCGCTTGGGGCCGGACGCCAAGCGCATCACCGTTATCTCGGCGACCAACGACCGGGCGCTCGAATTGTCGGGCGCCATCGCCGGCGGCGTCGTCCGCGCGGGTGCCGCCGACCGGGAACGGCTGGAGGCCCTCGGCGTGCGCGTCGCCGACGCGTCGGATTACGGCGGCGGCCTGTTCAACCACGACCTGTTCCTGTCGAATCGCGAGGTTCAGGCCGTCGTGAAGCGCGCCATCGCCCGCGGCAGCAGCGGCGCCTGAGGCCGAGACGGGATCAGAGGGATCGGCTTTCGCGCGATTGCCCTGCCCGTACGGCCGGCGCCCCATCGACGAATCCGGTTCGCTCGTCCTACAAGCGCCGCCGAACCCGGCCAGTCCGGTCCGGGTTTTCCGCGTGCCGCCCTTAGGCCCGCGGCACTCTTTCCCTCTTCCGAGGACGTTCCCGATGTTCACGCTTGAGATCGACGGCACGGCGATCGCGGTCATCAACGGCGACGAGGCGACCGCCCGCGACCTGTTCACCTGCGACGGCTTCAAGGAGGACATCCGGACGATGACGACCGCCGGCCGTCCGATCTGGAACGGCACCGCGGCGCTGACCGTGCGCCCCTCCACGGAGGACGAGGTCGAGGAGTTCGAGGACGCGCTCGCGGCCGATGACGGCGAGGGCGATTTCGAGCCCGACGAGCATCACGCCGCCGAAGGCGACGGCTCGGACGACGAGGACGAGGCCGACATCGTCTTCCTCGTGGACATCGACGACGAGGACGAGGATCAGCCGCTCGACGCTTGATCCAAATTCCGACCGATTTCCGTCATTCCGCCTCCACCGTCATCCCGGGGCCGCGCAGCGAAACCCGGGATCCACCCGTGATGCGCGCTCGACGGACAGGTCGTAGCCATTCGTGGCTTCCGGGTTCGCTTATCGGCGCCCCGGAATCACGTCGGGAGTGGCTGAACCGAGCCAACACAGCGGAAGCCGCATGACGGCGCGCGGCATTCTGGATTACGACCGACCATGCCGGCGAAGGTCGCCGGCATGGCAAAGTAGGGCCGGGTAGAGCGACGCCTGCCAGCCCTGGCTCCGCCTCGCGATTACCCCTCCCGCACCACCTGCATCGACGTACCGCTCGATTCGGCCTCGCGGATCGGTTCGCAGCGCCCGCCGAGATGGCGCGCGAGAAACGTCTCGGCGCGGGCGAAGAAGGCCAGCCGATTGGCCGGGCGGACGAGGCCATGGCCCTCGTCCGGAAACAGCAGGTAGGTCACCGGAATCCCGCCGCGCTCCATCGCCGCGACCATCTGGTCGGATTCGTCCTTTTTCACCCGTGGATCGTTGGCCCCCTGCACGATCAGCAGCGGCGCCTTGATCCGATCGGCGAAGTAGACCGGCGAGCGCTCGCGGATGAGCGCCATGCCCTCCTCCGTGTCCGGATCGCCGATGGCGCGGTGGAGCTGCGCCCGCATCGCCTCCCAGTAGGGCGGGATCGTCCGAACCAGGGTTTCGAGATTGGCCGGGCCGACGAGGTCGATGCCGCAGGCATAGGCTTCCGGGTTGCGGGTCAGCGCCATCAGCGTGGCGTAGCCGCCGTAGCTGCCCCCCATGATCGCGACGCGGGCCGGATCGGCCACGCCCTGCGCCACCGCCCAGGCGACGGCATCGCTGAGATCGTCGTCCATCCGCCGGCCCCACTCGCGGTCGCCGGCGTTGAGGAAGGCCTTTCCGAATCCGGTCGACGAGCGGAAGTTGACGCTGAGCGCCGCGTAGCCCCGGTTGGCCAGCCACTGATGGATGCCGTCGAAGCCGAAGCTGTCGCGCGCCCAGGGACCGCCATGGACGAGCAGCACCAGCGGCCCCGGTCCCTGCGCATCGAGCGGGCGGGTAAGGTAGGAGACGAGATCGAGCCCGTCGCGGGAGGGAATGATCGACGGGCTCATCGGCGCCAGCGGCGCCCCTTCCAGTTCCGGCCGCGCGCTTCCGAGCGAGCGCAGCCTCTTTGCGCGGCGGTCGTAGATCGCGGCCTCGCCGACGCGGGTGTCGGCGCGGGCGACGACGATCCAGAGCGCGTCGTCCTCCGTGCGGCTCGCCGGATACCAGTCGCCGAGCCCCTGGGTTTCGAGGAAGGCGAAATCGTCGGCGAAGCGCGGGTCGAGCACGTGCCAGGACTTGCGGGCGTGGGTGACCGAATAGGCCACCGGCTCGTGCGTCTCGACGTCCTGCAGCACGGCGCCGATATCCGCCTCCTCATGCGCGGCGAGCACGCGGGTCTCTCCGCTAGCGAGATCGATCCGGGTCAGAGCGGCGGTGTTGCGGCCGCGGCTGTCGCGGCAGAACAGGGCGGTGGCGGCGGCATCGAGGTTCTCCGCCCCCGAGACGCGGGCATCCTCGGGCGGGAAGGTGAGCCACGGCTTCCAGTTCGCGCCGTCGCGGGCGATCAACTGGCTCGATCCGTCCGGGAGATTGCGGAAGGCGAAACGCACCGCGTAACGCTCGTCGATGAGGAAGCCGGCAAAGCCCGGATTCTCAATTACCAAGCTGCGCGCGCCGGTGGCGAGGTCGACGCTGTGGATGTCGTGGAAGCGCGGATCGCGGTCGTTGATCGCCACCAGCACACGGTCGCGCATGATGCGGCTGAGGCCCACGATCGCCGCGGCGATGCCGGGGATCGGCGTCAGGTCGCGGCGCTCCCCCGTGGTGAGATCGACGGCGTAGAGGTGGTGATTCTCGTCGCCGTCCGCGTCCTGCACGTAGAGCAGGTGGCGGCCGTCATAGGCGAAGGCGTAGGCGTCGATGCCGCGCCGCTGGTCGGTGGTGACGGGGGCAGCCGCGTCGAGATCATCGATCGGCGCCGACCAGATGTTGAGCACGCCCTCATAGGGCGCCACCCAGCCGAGGCGGCGCCCGTCCGGGCTGATCTGATGGCCGTAGCGCGTGGGGTTGCCGAACAGGTGCTCGCGCGGGATCAGATCGACCATGCTGTCTCCTCGAAGTCCGGCGCCCACCGCTCGCGGCGGCAGGCGCTGTCCCCGAGGAAACTATCGCGAGATCAGCCGAGTACCACCACCTTGGCGCCGACTTCGACGCGGTTGAACAGGTCGATGGCGTCCTGGTTGATCATGCGGATGCAGCCCGAGGACACGCTCTTGCCGATGGAGTGCGGCTCCAGCGTGCCGTGGATGCGGAACAGCGTGTCCTTGTTGTTCTGCCAGAGATACATGGCCCGGGCGCCGAGCGGGTTGCGGCTGCCGCCAGGGACGCCGAGCCCGCTCTGCAGCTTGTCCACCTCGCGGGCGAGATCCGGCCGCCGGGCGATCATCTCCTTGGGCGGATACCAGTCCGGCCAGGCCTGCTTCGAGTTGATGGTCGCGTTGCCCGACCACGAGAAGCCCTGCTTGCCGACGCCGACGCCGTAGCGCCGAGCCCGGCCGTTCGGCAGGACGAGGTAGAGGAAGTGCGCCTTGGGATCGACCACGATCGTGCCCGGCGGCTCGTTCGTGCGGAAATCGACCTCTTGGCGCAGGAAGACCGGGTTGAACTTCTTGTAGGGGATCGCCTGGACCGGGAACGGCTCGTTGGCGATCGCAGCATAAGCCTTCGTGTAGTCGATCGGGCCGTTATCGGGCTCCTGCGGCGGCACAGGGTAGCCGGCCTGCTGCTGGCGCGGCGTCTGGTTCGGTGCCTCGGCGGCGGGCGGCGGCTCGCCGTAGCGCTCGGCCCGGCGGCGGGCATAGGCCTCGGCGTCGAGATCCGCCCCGGAGGCGTTCGGCACCGGGCGCCCGTTGCTGACCTGACCGTTATAGGGGACGTACTGCCCGCTGCGGCGGCGGTAGAGGTTGCCGTTGCTGTCCTGGTAGAGGCGGTCGTCGTCGAACCCGTCGAAGGTCTGAGCGAGACCGTGCATCGGCAGGAATGCGAGCCCGAGGCTCGTCGCGGCTCCGAAAAGAAGCTTACGGCGGTTCTGAACTGGCATGGATCGCTCGATCGAATGGGCCGGGCCGGAAACGTCTCCGGAATACGGAAGAACGGTCACGATCATCCGGGCCGGCTGAACTGCCCCGCTTGCTCCGTAGCAAGGATGCGGCCGGGCGTCAGGGCCGGAGACAACGGTCAGGCGTCCTGCACCGTGAACTGTGCGAACATTGTGTCCGAAAGGTTACACGCGGGTCCGCCATGCGCCGGACGAGCGGCATTAACGATTTCGCAAAAAATGTGCGGATTGCAGGGCGAATCGTGGCGGACGGCGATTGCATTGGCGGGGCGCGCACCTAGATCAAGCGTGACCGTACGGCCCTGACCACGGACCCCTCCCCTTGCGCGCCTCGCTCCTCCGCCTCTCGCTCGGACTGCTCTGCCTCGGCCTGATTCTGCCCGGCGAGGCCATGGCCGCCCGCAGGACCGCGCCCCTCCGTCCCGCCAAGACACCGCCGAAGACGGCGGTCGCCAAGGCGGACACGAAAGCGGACACCAATGCTCCGCTGACGGCGCCGCAGACGGCCTGGACCGCAGCCGAATCGGCCAATTGCGGCCGCGTCCGCCGCAAGCTCTGGCAGGCGGATGAGGGCTGGATCGTGAAGACGGTCACCGTCTGCCACTGAGCCGCCGAGCCTGCGAATCACAGGAGATCCCGGCCTGCGGCCGGGCCGCTCTCGAAGCCGGCGGCACAACCGGCTACAAGCCGGCTTGAGGCGGCGATCGCCGCCCCGGCATCGGCGAGTGGCGTCTTTCAGTGATCCGCGTTCTCCATACGGGCGATTGGCATATCGGCCAGACCCTGCGCGGCTTCTCCCGCGAGCGCGAGCACGACGCCGTGTTCGGCGGGCTCGAGAGCATCGTGGTGGAGCGCGAGGTCGATGCCCTCGTCGTGGCCGGCGACGTGTTCGACAGCCAGAACCCCTCCGGCGAATCGCAGGCGCGCTTCTACGCGCTGATGGCGCGCCTCCACGCGGCGCGGCCGGCGATGACCATCGTCATCACCGCGGGCAATCACGACGCCGCGGGCCGTCTGGAGGCGCCGCGCCCCCTGCTGGAAGCCATCGGCGTCCACGTCGTCGGCAATGTCCGCCGCCGCGACGGGGCGATCGACCTCGACCGGCATCTCGTGCCGGTTCGCTCCGCCCGTGGCGAGGTGGCGGCGCAAGTGCTCGCGGTCTCCTATCCCACCGCCGCCTGCCTGCCGCCGCTCTCCTCCCTCGGCAAGGAGGGGCGCATCGGTGAGGCCTCGCCGATCGTGCGGGCGGTGCGCGACCTCTACGGCCAGCTCTTCGAGGCGGCCCGGCCGCGGCTCGCCGGCCTGCCGCTCCTCGTCACTGGCCATCTCCACGTGGCCGGCGGACTCGAATCGGAGGGCGCGGAGCGGCGCATCCTGGTGGGTGGCGAGCATGCCGTGCCGGCCGACGTGTTTCCGGAGGAGGCGCGCTACGTGGCGCTCGGCCATCTCCATCGGGCGCAGATGCTGGGTCGCGGGCAGGTGCGCTATTGCGGCTCGCTGATTCCGCTCTCGGCCGCCGAGCAGCCCTACCGCCATGGGGTGACGCTGGTGACCCTCGGAAGCGGTGCGGCGCAGATCGAGCATATCGAGATCGACCGCCCCGTCCCCTTCCTGCGCCTGCCGGCCTCGGGCGACATGCCGCTTGCCGATCTCGGCGACCATCTCGCCGCCCTCGCATTCGATCCCGACCTGCCGATGGAGGCGCGTCCCTTCATCCAGGTGCGGCTCGCCCGCGAGGGCCTGCTGCCGGGCTACCGCGCCGAGGTGGACCGCATCGCCGAAGGCTTTCCGGTGCGTGTCGTCGATGTGAGGGTGACGGTGCCGCCGCGGGCCGCCGTCGAGATCGTGGAAGCGGAGGCGCCGCCCCTGCGCCTGTCCGAGCGCGACCCGGAGGAGCTGTTCCGCCTCGCCTACCGCGCGAAGTGGGAGGAGGATCCGGAACCCGCCCATCTCGACGTGTTTCACCGCGCGCGAGCGGAAGCCTGAGCCGCACGCCATGCGCATCCTCGCGATCCGCGGCGAGAACCTCGCGAGCCTCGCCGCGCCCTTCGCGGTCGATCTCGCGGCCGAGCCGCTCGGCGCCACCGGCCTGTTCGCCATCACCGGCGAGACCGGCGCGGGCAAGTCCACCATCCTCGACGCGCTCTGCCTCGCCCTCTACGGCCGCTATCCCCGCGTCGCGGTCAGCCGCCGCGAGGACGTGCCCGATCCCGGCGGCGAGGCGCTCAGCGCCAGCGACGGGCGGGCGATCCTGCGCCGGGGCGCGGGTGCGGGCTACGCCGAGGTCGACTTCATCGGCCAGGACGGCATCGCCTACCGCGTCGGCTGGGAAGCCTTCCGCGCCCGCAACCGGGCGACCGGCAAGCTCCAGGCTGAGCGGCGTCGCCTGCACCGGCTCGACGACGGCAGCGCCGTCGCCGCGGGCAAGACGCAGGTGCTCGCCGCCGTCGAGCGTCTGACCGACCTCACCTTCGACCAGTTCCGCCGCACGGTGCTGCTGGCGCAGGGCGAGTTCGACACCTTCCTGCTCGCGGCGGAAGGGGAGCGGGCCGAGCTTCTGGAGAAGATCACCGGCACGGCGATCTATTCCGAGATCTCGAAGCGGGTGCATCTCGGCTATGAGGAGCACCGCCGCGCGGTCGCGGCGCTGGAGGTCCGTCGCGGCGAGATCGGCCTGCTCGACGCGGAGGGGCTGGCAAGCCGCAGCGCCGAGCGCGCTGCGCTGCTGGCGCAAGTCGCGAGCTGGAGCGGCGAGCAGGAGGCGGTCGGCCGGACTCTCGAGGCGGCGCGCCGGATCGACGCTGCCCGCGTGGCGCTGGCTCTGGCCGAGCGGAACGCCACCTCGGCGCAGGAGAGCTTGGAGGCGGCCGGGCCGGACCGAGCCCGCCTCGCCGAACTCGACGGAATCGAGCCCCTGCGCGGCCGGGCCGAGGCGTTGCGCGAGACCGCCCGTGAGCATTCGGAGGCACGGGCGCGCGTCGAGGCCGCCGGCGCCCAGGTCGCGGCCGCCCGTGCCGCCGCCGAGGCGGCCGAGGCGCAGCGCGCGCAGGCGAGCGCGGCGGACGAGGCGGCGGAATCGGTCTTCAAGAGCTTCGGGCCGGTGTGGGACCGCGCGGCCGAACTCGACGCCACCATCGCCATCGCCGAGCAGGAAGCGGCCGCCGCCGCCCAGGCCTCCGCCCAATCGGTGCAGGCCGCGGAGACGGCGGCGGCCGCGCTCGCCGCCCTCGATCACCGCCTCGCGCAGGCGCACGAGGCGCGCGAGGCCGCGTCCCGCCGCCTCGAAGCCGATAACGGCCATGCCTTCCTCGCCGAGCGAGGCGAAGAAGTCGCCCGGCGGATCCGCGAGCGGGCGCGGCTGAGCGAGCAGGCGGAGGCGGCCCGGAGGGAGGCAGCGGCGCGGCGGGGCGAGATCGCCGGTTGTGACGGCGAAGCGGAGGCCGGCGCCGCACGCCTTGCCGATCTGCGCGCCCGCCGCGAAGCGTTGGCCGCCGCCCGTGCGGAGCGCGAGGCGGCGCTCATTGCCCTCGCGGAGCCGCAGGCACAGGCCCGCGCCGCCGCCCTGGAAACCCTGCTCGATGCCCTGCGCGAGGCCTACGCCCTGGCCGGCCGCCATGGTACGGCGGTCGCCGACCGCGCCGCCGCAGCGGAGGCCGGAGCGGAGGCGGCGGCCGCGTCGGCGCAGGCGGCCTCGCGCTATGCTGCGGCGGAAGAGGCGCTGAACGAGGCCGGAGTCCGGCGTGCCGAGATTGCACCGCTCGCGGATCTCGCCGAGGAGAGCGTCTCGCGCGAGGCGGCGCGGCTGCGCAGCCTGCTCGTGCCCGGCGGATCCTGCCCGGTCTGCGGCAGCCTCGAGCATCCGCATGCCCACGAGGCCGACGACGCCCTCGGCCGGCTCGCCGAGGTGATGCGCGCCCGTCGCACCGAACTCGATGCGCGGATCGCGGAGCATCAGGAGGCGCGCGACCGCGCCCGCGGCGACCACGCGGCGGCGCAAGGCCGTCACGAGGACGCGCAGGAACGCGCCGCCGCCGCAGCCGAAGCGGCGGCCACCGCCGCGGCGCGCTATCGCGCTGGCCTGCCCGGTCTCAGCGCCGCCCTGGACGCCTCCGGGCTCGCCGCCGTCCTGCCGCAGGAGCCCGAGGCCCCGGCACTGGCCGCCGCCGGGACCGCCGCACGGGCCGAACGCGACGCCACCCTGGCGCGGATCGCCGAGGCGAGGACGCTGCGCGGCGCGATCGATGGTCTGATCCGCGAGCGCGACCAGGCGGAGGCGCTGGCCGAGACGCAGACGCGCGCGCTCGACGTCCTCACCCGCCGCCGCACCGAGGCCGGCCTCGCAGCCGAGCGTGCCGAAAGCCTTCAGGCCGCCCTGATCCAGCGCATTGCGGACCTGTCGGGTGAGATCGCACCGGCCCTGAGCGCGGCGGATCTGAGCCTTGCCGAACTCGACCGGGCAGCGGAGGCCTGCGCCGCCCGGATCGTCGCGCTCGGACAGGCCTATGCGGCGTTACGGGCGCAGCAGGCCGATTTGGAGGCGCAGATCGCGGCCCTGGTGCCGGAACGGGCCGTGGCGGCCGCTTCGAGCGAGTCCGAGGCGCGGGCCGCGGCGAAGGCGCATGCCGAGCTAGAAGCGCGTCAGGCCAAGCTTGCCCAGGCACGCGAGGAGCGCGCCGGTCTCCTCGGCGGCGAGGCGACCGGCCTCCATCGCACCCGGCACAACAATGAGCGCCGCGCCGCCCGCGATGCCCTCCAGGCAGCGCAGGCCGCCTGCGCCGAGGCCGCCCGCGCGCTGACGGGCGCGGTCGCCGATGAGGCCGGCGTCAAGGCTGCCGCGGAGCGCGCCGCCGCCCGCCACGCCGCCGCCGAGGCCGCCTTCGCCGAGGCGTGTGGCGCGCGCGGGCGCGACGCGGTGTCCGCCCTGCTCGCCGTGCCGACCGAGATCCGCGAGGCGCTGCGCAGCGGTCTCGACCGGCTCACCCGCGAAGAGGCCGAGGCCCGCACGGCGCTGGCCACCCGCCGTGCCGATGTGGCGGCCCTTGATGCCGAGGCCGGGATCGACGTCGCGGCGGCGCAGGCCGAGGCGGCCCGGCTCACGGATGCGGTGGCACAGGCGCAGCAACGCCTCGGCGCCCTCGACGCGGAGTTGCGCCGGGACGAGGCCGCCCGCGCCCGAGCCGCCGACCTCGCCACCGAGATCGAGGCGGCGCAGGCCGAACTCGCGACCTGGCACCGGGTCGAGGAAGCCGTCGGTTCGGCGGGCGGGGACCGCTTCCGCCGCTTCGCTCAGGGCGTGACCCTCGATCACCTCGTTCATCTCGCCAACGACCAGCTCCGGGCGCTCAGCCCTCGCTACCGCCTCGCCCGCAGCGCGGGGGCCGACCTCGCCCTGCACGTCGTCGACGGCGACATGGGCGACGAGCGCCGCGCCACCCGCAGCCTCTCCGGCGGCGAGCGCTTCCTGGTCTCGCTGGCGCTGGCGCTCGCCTTGTCCGGCCTGGAGGGACGGCAATCCTTCGTCGACACCCTGTTCATCGACGAGGGCTTCGGCTCCCTCGACGCGGACACCCTCGACCTCGCGGTGGATGCCCTGGAGACGCTTCAGGGCCGCGGCCGCAAGGTCGGGGTCATCACCCATGTCGCCGGGATGATGGAGCGCATCGCCGTCCAGATCCGGGTGGAGAAGCGCGGCAGCGGCCGCAGCGTGGTCCGGGTGGTGGATCGCGGCGCTGCCGTCGATTGAGGCAGGGCAGCCTCTGCATGGTTCCTGGGCAAGACTGCTCTCGGCAGCGGCAAGGAACAGTCGCAAGAGGCCGTCCCGGCCGTATTCCGCCCATCAAATGAGTTGGCACGCCGTCTGCATTGAAATCCGCGCTGGCCCTCGGCCAGCGGGCGGGGCAACGGCGCCTCGCGCTCGGACGGCGCGTGTCCGGACACACTCTTCCGCATGAATGGCCCCGCCCGGCTCGCCGAGCGGTGCGTCTTCGAGCCCAACGAGCACGCCGATGGCTTCCTTCAAGACCGTGATGAAGTCGGGCCACCCCCCGACCCTGTTCGCCGCTTTCCTCTATTTCGATTTCTGCTTCGCGATCTGGGTGCTGAACGGTGCCATGGGCCCGTTCATCACCGAGACCTACAAGCTGACCCCGGCCGAGACCGGCTTCATGATTTCGCTGCCGATCCTGGCGGGCGCGATCATGCGCTTTCCGCTCGGCGTGCTGGCCCAGTATATCGGCCGCAAGAACGCGGCGCTGACGGAGATGAGCGTCATCGTGCTGGCAATGGCCTACGGCTTCTTCTTCGTCTCCTCTTACAACGACGTGCTCGCCATGGGCGTGCTGCTCGGCATCGCCGGCGCCTCGTTCGGCGTGGCTTTGTCGCTCGGCTCGGGCTGGTTCCCGCCGGAGCACAAGGGGCTCGCCATGGGCATCGCGGGCGCCGGCAATTCCGGCACCGTGCTCGCCGTGCTGTTCGCTCCGCCGCTCGCCCAGGCCTATGGCTGGCAGGCGGTCTACGGCTTCGCCGGCCTCGTGATGATCGTTCCGATCCTCGTGATGATCGTCCTCGCCAAGGAGCCGCCGGATTCTCACAACCAGACCTTCAGGGAGCACGTTTCCTGCCTGTTCACCAAGGACGGCTGGGCCTTCTCGCTGATCTACATCATCACCTTCGGCGGTTTCATCGGCCTCTCGAACTTCCTGCCGACCTTCTTCTACGAGCAGTTCGCGGTGACGAAGGTCGAGGCCGGGCGCCTCACCATGCTGGCCGCCCTGATGGGCTCCGGCATCCGTATCCTCGGCGGCTACTTCGCCGACCGGATGGGCGGCATCCTCGTCCTCTCCCTCGTGCTGCTGGCCGCGATCGGCTCGTTCCTGGCGCTCACCGCGACGCCCTCGCTCGCCGTGACGACGCTGCTGTTCATGCTCTGCTTCGCCGCCCTCGGGGCGGGCAACGGCGCGCTGTTCCAGCTCGTGCCGCTGCGCTGGCCGACCAATACGGCGGTGGCCGGCTCGATGATCGGCGAAGTCGGCGCGCTCGGCGGCGCCATCCTGCCCAACGTCATGGGCTTCTCGAAGCAGCATACCGGCGGCTTCGCCTCGGGCTTCGTCGTCTACGCCCTGTTCACCGGCGCGGTGCTCGCCTGCCTGTTCCTGTGGCAGCGCAAGTGGGTCGGCGCCTGGGTCGGCCCGCGCGGCAAGGTGCTCGACCAGCCGGCGGAGACGAACGCACAGGGCGCAGGCCGGATGGAGCCTGCGCGGGCTTGAGGCAGCCTGAGGCCCCGTCCCGAAAGGCGACGGGCAGCGTTCGGGCAGGATCGACGAGGGCGCGGATCGACTGATCCGCCGGACGGGGGCCTCTGCGGTCCCCGCTCTCGTTTCAGGCGGCAGGCGCAGCCGGGATGTCCGGGCGTCAGAGCCCGTCCCGTGCCACCGTGGCGAAGGTCAGCAGATCGACCCCCGCCGCACCGGCGCGCAGCAGCACACGGGCGGCGGCATTGCCGGTGGCACCCGTCGTACTGACGTCGTCGACGAGGAGAAGGCGCCGTCCGGCGATTCGTGACCGTGCCCTGTCGGCGACGCGGAAGGCGCCCTGAAGGTTGGCGGCCCGTTGCGCGCGCGTCAGACCAACCTGGGGGCGCGTCGCTTTCACGCGGACGAGGGCGTGCAGTTCGCACGGCTTCCCGGCGATCCCGCCGATCGCGCGGGCGAGCAAAGCCGACTGGTTGAAGCGCCGCCGCCAGAGCCGCAGGCCGTGCAGCGGCACGGGGAGGATCAATTCGGCCTCGTCCAGCACCTCGCGTCCGGCCGAGGCCATCATGCGGCCCATGGTTCGGGCGAGGTCGAGGCGATCGCCATATTTGAGGCGATGCACGAGGTCGCGGGCCGTGCCGTCGTAGATCGCAACGGCCCGGGCGCGTCCAAAGACGGGCGGTTCGGCGATGGCTCCGGGCGAGAGCAGACTTCCGATGCCCAGATCGAGGGCGAAAGGCGTGCCGAGCCGCTCGCAATAGGGCCGCTCGATCAGGCGCAGGCCGCGCCAGCAGGTGGAACAGAGAGCGTGGGGCTGTCCGGTGGCGCCGCCGCAGGCGACGCAGGTCGGCGGATAGACGAGGCCGATGGCCGCCGATGCGAGACGCCGCACGCCGTCCCGCACAGCCGGGAGACCGGGCGCCGGCATCGAGCGCCGATGATTTCAGCCCGGCCCGTTAATGGGCGCCGCTGTCCTGGCCGCCCTGTTGCGCCGCCTTGTCCTTCTTGTTCGCCTGATGCCGGCCGATGGCGCAACCGGCCGCGGCTCCCAAGACGCCGTGCCCGGCCATGTGCCCGGCAAGGCCGCCCACCGCAGCGCCCTTCAGGCAACCCTTGGCCTCCGCGGTGCTGGCCAACGCGACGGCGACAAGGATCAGAGCGGCGCGGATCAGAATCCGTGTCATCTTCAACCTCCCTGGTCGAGGAGCGAACGGAGAGCCCCGGATTCCGTTCCAGGACAAACCGTCGCCGAATGATCGTGCAGTCGGCGATATCGCGACATCCAAGACTCGTGCCGTGGAACGCTGCGAGGTCGCGCCGATCGGATGCCTGCGGTCGCGCGGCCCGAGCCCGTTCAGACCCTGGCCGCAGCGCCTTCAAAGCCCCATCTGCCCATGCGATGAACGACTCCGCCCCCCTGTTTGATCCCGCCCTCATTCGACACCGCATCGTTCGCGCGCGGGCGGCGGGCTATGCCGGTTTCCTGATTGAGCGGATCGCCGAGGATCTGGAGGACCGCCTCGCTGCGGTGACGCGGCCGTTCCCTCTCGGACTCGATCTCGGCACACCCCTTCCCACGGTGTCGGACCGCCTGCGCAGCAGCGGCCGGGTTGGGCGGATGATCCGTCTCAGCCCGGTCTTCGAACCGAACTCGGCCGTCGGAGACCCCGAGATGCTGCCGTTCGGCGAGCGGGCCGGGTTCGACCTCGTGGTCTCGGCGCTGTCGCTCCAGCACGTCAACGATCTGCCCGGCGCTCTTGTCCAGGTCCGCCGGGCGCTGAAGCCCGACGGCCTGTTCCTCGCCGGCCTGCTCGGCGGGGCGACCCTGACCGAACTGCGTCAAGCCTTCCTCCAGGCCGAGAGTGAGACGGAAGGGGGCGCGAGCCCCCGCGTCGCGCCCTTCGCCGAACTGCGTGACCTTGGCGGGTTGCTGCAGCGGGCGGGGTTCGCCCTGCCGGTGGCGGATGCGGACACGATCACCGTCCGCTACGGCGACCCGTTTTCGCTGATGCGCGATCTGCGCGCCATGGGGCTGACCAACGCGCTCCACGACCGCCGACGCGCGCCGCTGCGGCGGGCGACGCTGATGCGCGCGGCCGAGATCTACGCCGAGCGCTTCTCCGATCCCGACGGGCGGCTGCGGGCGACCTTCGAGATCCTGTGGCTGTCCGGCTGGGCCCCCCATGAGAGCCAGCAGAAGCCGCTGCGGCCCGGCAGCGCGAAGGCGCGGCTCGCGGACGCGCTCGGCGCCGCCGAGCATCGGTTACCGATCAACGGAGAGCCGTCATGAAGGAGCCGGGCCCCGCCCACCCGATCACCATCACGCCTCATCCGACACCGGTGCGGGTGCGGCTCGGCGGGCGCGTCATCGCCGAGACCGGGCGGGCGCTGGAACTGCGCGAGGGGGGTTACGGCCCCGTCCTCTACATCCCGCGCGAGGATCTCGTTGCGGGTGCGCTTGCCCCCAACCCGCAGCGGAGCTTCTGCCCTTACAAGGGCGAGGCGTCCTACTTCGAGCCGGTCGGCGGCGGTACGGCACGCGCTTCCGTCGCGTGGTCCTACGAGAACCCGTTTCCGGCGGTGGCCCGCATCCGCAGGCACGTGGCATTCTATCCCGACCGCGTCGACGCCATCGAGGCGTGAGGTTGAGTCGTCAGGTCGAGAGGCGAGGCACGTCTCAGCCCTCGACCTGCGACCAGAATCCCGACTTGCGCCCGTGCGCCTTGCGCAGACGCGCCACGTAGTCCCCGTGGTCCGGCGTCAGGTCGCCCGGCTTCAGCTCCCGCGCGAGGTCGGCAAGGCGCGTCAGGTGGCGGGCGCCGTGGCCGTAGGCTGGCGAGCGGCCGCGGTCGAGGATGTCGTCGATGAGGGCGCGGTAGAGCACGCTCGCCGCAAGCGGATGGTCCGGCTCCAGCGCTTCCGCGGCGGGCGCCAGCAGCTCCCAGATGCGGCCGGACCATGCGTCGCGCCGCGCGAGCACCAGCCGCGCGGCGCGGTCGAGGTTCGGCCAGCGGATCAGGAAATACAGGCCGCCATGCGGGTCCTTGCGGTTCGCCGCATGGTCGAAGGCGCGTTCCAGCGCCTCCTCGTCCTCGAAATCCGGCAGACGGGCAAGGTAGTCGCGCAGCGCCTGGGCATCGAGGCTCTGCTCGAAGCGCGACCAGCGCAGCGCCTGCGCCTCGTCCTTGCGGCCGAGGGCGTCGAGGATGCGGATCTCGACCGCTTCGCGAGCGCGTTCCGGCCCCTGCGGATCGATGCCGCCGGCCACGAGATCCTCGCGGGTCACGACCGCCGTGCCGCGCTTCTGCTTGCGGCGGATCCAGTCGAGCGCTTCCTCGGGGCGTCCCGCGGCCAGCAGCCGCTCGGCCACCGCCGCGAGGTCGGGCCGCTCGGGCGACATCTCCTCTTCGATGGCGATGAAGGCGTCGGCGTCGCCGCGGGCGTCGGCGATGACTTGGCGCAGACGGTTGAGGCTGAGGCGGTGATAGCGCCGCTCCCAGTCCTGCCCAGCCCCCGCGAAGGCGGCCGCGCCCGTCGTCTTGCGTGTGGGAGCGGGAAGCGCGGCGAGCGCCTCGACCAGACGCGCATCGAGCGGTTCGAGCGCCGCCTTCGGCAGCTTCGGCAGGAGATCGACCAGCAGGGCGCCGACGAGGCCGAAGCCGTCGCGGTCGAGCCCTTCGACGGCACGGGCCGCGAAGCCGAGCGCGGCGTCGGCCGAGAGGCTCGCTGCCAACCCGCCGGCGGCCTCCGCGGCCGCCTCGTAGACGGCGTGCACCTGCCCGCTGGAATCGTCCACCCGCTCCAGGGTGGCGTCGGCGCCCTGGAGGAAGCGCAGCAGCCGGTCGAGGGCCATCCCGGCATCGAGCGGCTTCAGATCGGAGAGGATGGTGGCGAGCGTGGCGTCGAGGTCGGCGGCAAAGGCCCTACGCTTCTGCCAGTCGATGTAGCCGCGTGCCTTCTCGAGCGCAGAGAGGCGGCGATCGATCATGGCCGCCACCTTGTCCGGGCCCTGGAGCGCGGCGAGCGCGGCCGTCACCCGCTTCTTGAAGGCGGCGCTCTGTCCGACCTCTTCGAGGATGAGGGCGATGAGCCGCTCCTGGCTCAGCGCCGCGAGGCTGTCCGCCGTCGGCGTGGTGCTGCGGGAGGCGCGCGGCTTTGCGGCGCCCGTCGTCTTCGCTGCCGCGCTCTCTCCTGCCGCCTTCACCCGTCGCGCCATGCTCGCCCCCGTGCCCGGGTCCGGTCAGGGGCCGAGCAGATCGATCAGGAAGGGGATCAGCGGCAGGTCGGCCGGCGGCATCGGCAGGTCGCGCAGGGCGCCCGGGCGGACCCAGCGAAGCGCCTGCGCCTCCCGCGACTGCGGAATCCCTTCCCACCGCCGGCAGATATAGAGCGGCATCAGCAGGTGAAAATCCGGATAGGCATGGCTCGCGAAGGTGAGCGGGGCAAGGCACGGCTCCTTGACCGTGATGCCGAGCTCCTCCGCGAGTTCGCGGATCAGGGTTTCCTCCGGCCGCTCGCCGGGCTCGACCTTGCCGCCGGGAAATTCCCAGAGGCCGGCCAGCGCCTTGCCCTCCGGTCGCTGGGCCATCAGAACCCGCCCGTCGCTATCGACCAGAGCCGCCGCGACGACGAGCAAGAGCTTGACCGGCGCGCTCATCGGCCGATCGCGAACACGGCGTCGACTTCCGCCGACGTCTCGATCGAACCGGCCTCCACCGGGACGGCGGACCGGCCGCGGGGGGCCGCCGCCTTCATGGCAAGGCCGTAGGGCATCGGCCGGGGCGATTCGGTTCGCGGCGGCGAGTCGATCGAGATCACGCTCCCGAGCTTCACGCCGGTCGCCTCCGCGATGCGCTCGGCCTGCGCCTTCGCATCCTTCACGGCGGCGACCTGCACGGCGGCATCCGCTGCGGCCGGGTCGCGCAGGCCGAAGCTGATCCCCTGGATGCGGTTGGCCCCCGAATCGAGCGTGCGCCGCATCAGTTCGCCGAGCCTGCCCATCTCGGCCAGCCGCACCCGCACGCGGTTGCTGGCCGTGTAGCCGTCCTCGCGCTCGCCCATCGTGCCGTCGGGGAGCCGGACGTTCTTGATCCGCGGCTGCAGGGTGACCGCGGAGGTGCCGATATCGGCCTCCGCCACACCCATCTCCTTGGCCGTCGCGACGATGCCCTTCGCGGCCTGGCTCGCGGCATCGAGGGCGGCGGCCGGCGTTGCGCCGCGGCTCTCCACGCCGATCTCGACCGAGGCGAAGTCCGGCGCGACCTCCTGCGAGGCCCGGCCGATCACCCGGATGCGGCCGGACTCGTCATCGGCCGCAGCCGGGCTCGCCGCGGCGAGGAGCAGGAGGGAGCCTGCAAGCGCGAAGCACTTCACGAGCGGTAGTCTCCGTTGATGGCGACGTAGGCTTTGGTGAGGTCGCAGGTCCAGACACGGGCACGGCCCTGGCCGAGTCCGAGTTCGACGCGCACGGTGATCTCGGGCCGGCGCATCACCGCGCTCGCCGCCTCCTCGCTGTAATCGGGGTCGCGGGCGCCCTGCACCGCGACGCGGACGTCGCCGAACCAGATCGCGAGGCGGTCGCGGTCGGCGGGCTCGCCGGCCTTGCCGACCGCCATCACCACGCGGCCCCAATTGGCGTCCTCGCCGGCCACTGCCGTCTTCACCAGCGGCGAATTGGCGATCGACATGGCGATGCGGTGGGCGGAGGCATCGCTCTCGGCGCCCTCGACCTCGACGGTCACGAGCTTGTTGGCGCCCTCCCCGTCCCGGGCGACGAGCTGCGCGAGTTCGATCAGCAGGTCGTCCAGGGCCGCGCAGAAGTCGGACAGTCTCGGATCGTCGGCGCGGGTGACCGCCGCGTTGCCCGCCGCGCCGGTGGCGAAGAGCAGCAGCGTGTCGGAGGTCGAGGTGTCGCCGTCCACCGTGACGCAGTTGAACGAGGTCTTCGTGCCCGCGCTCAGCAGCTCCTGCAGCACGTCCTGCGGCAGGGCGGCGTCGGTGAAGGCGAAGGAGAGCATCGTCGCCATGTCGGGGGCGATCATGCCCGCGCCCTTGGCGATGCCGTTGATCGTCACCGGAACGCCGTCGATCGCGGCCCGGCGGGTGGCGAGCTTCGGGAAGGTGTCGGTCGTCATGATGGCGGTCGCCGCCCGGGTCCAGGCCTCGGCACCGCCCTCGGCGCGGGCGGCGCAATCGGCCAGCACGCCCTCGAACTTGCGCGCGTCGAGGGGCTCGCCGATCACGCCGGTGGAGGCGATCATCACCGCCTCCGGGGCACAGCCCGCCGCCTGTCCCGCGATCTCGGCGGTCAGCGACACGGCCTCGCGACCCTTGAGCCCGGTGAACGCGTTGGCGTTGCCCGAATTCACCACGAGCGCCCGCGCGCCCTTGCCGGCCTTCAGGGCGTCACGGCACCAATCCACCGGCGCGGAGGGGCAGCGCGAACGGGTGAACACGCCCGCGACGTCCGTCCCCTCGGCAAGCGCGACGTAGAGCACGTCCGTACGGTTCTTGTAGCGGATGCCGGCCTGGGCGGTGGCGAGGCGCACGCCCGCGATCTCCGGCAGCGACGGTGAGGCGGCGGGCGCCAGGGGGGAGATTTCCGTGGATGACATCGGTCGTCGGCTCCGTCTCTAACCCGCTCTCGCCCGGTCGGCCGCGTCGGGAGGGGCGGCCTCGCACGCGGAGGCGACACGGGCATGAATCCCGAAGGTCGCGGGCCGCTCTGTTGCGCCCAGGGAGCTTCGCGTCAACACGCGGTGGCTCGGGGCGAGCGGCGGAGCCCATTCGCCGAAGCTCCCGGCGTCGGCCGGGGCCGCTCACACGAAGGTGAGCGCTCGGGACTGGAACGATTCTCCGGGGAGAGCTGATTTTCACTACAACCGTGCGATGCACAAGAATAGGATGCACCGGACCGTGTCCCGAAAGCTGCATCCCAGCCCGTGCTGAGTAAAGCCGCTTGAATGCATTGCGCAACCTGCTTAACCTAGAATGATGCATCGCAACCAAGATCGCGACGACACGACCATCGACGTCGATCCCGGCCGCGTGGAGGCAGGAATCGGCGGAGCCGGTGCGCCGCGAAGCTGCTACGGGGTTCAGGTGCTGGTTGCGGGGCGCCGCAAGCAGTGGCGCGACGAGATCAACGGACAGATCCGGCGCGCCGGCTACAGCGCGATCTCCGTCGATTCCGCCGTCGATGCCCTCACCGTTCTCGTACTCGGCCTGCCCGTCGATGTCTTGGTGACCGATGCGGAGTTGCACGGCTCTCTCGGCATCAGCGAACTCGCCGCCGAGGCGCGGGCGCTGCGTCCCAATCTCGGTATCGTCGTCGCCTGCGATTCGGCGGTCAGCGACTGTGCCGACCTTGTCCCGGCGGATGCGCTGCTGGTGCCCTGCCCGAGCCAGGAGGAGGCGGTCGCCTCCTCCGTGCGCGAGGCGCTGGCCGCCCGCGCCGTCTGAGACGGCTCGAACGCCGGAGCCCGCGACGATCGGGCCGGTACCCGATGGCAAGCCGGACATGGCAGCTTCCGGGCCGGAGGATACCACGCCATGACGATTCGCCGCCGCGACTGCCTCGCGATGCTCGCCGTTCTCGCCGCGGGGCGCGCCAACGCTCCCGCCTATGCCGCTGAATCCGGCCCGGCGGGGGCCTTCGCGTTCGACAAGCCGGGCGGCGGCACGCTCCCGCTCTCGGCCTATGCCGGCAAGCCCGTCCTCATCGTCAACACCGCCACCGCCTGCGGCTACGCTCCGCAATTCGCCGGCCTCCAGGGGCTGTGGACCCGCTTCGGCGACCGGGGCCTGACGGTGATCGCCGTGCCCTCCCCCGATTTCGGCAATCAGGAGCCCCTCGACGGCGCCGCCATCGCCGAGGCCGCGCGGAAGAACCACGGCGTCACCTTCCCGGTGGCGGACAAGACCCATGTCCGCGGCCCTGCTGCGCATCCGTTCTATCGCTGGGCGGCGGAGCAGAAGCCGGGGCAGAGCCCGCAATGGAACTTCCATAAATATCTCGTCGGCCGCGACGGCACCCTGCGCGCCGCCTTCGCGACCCAGATCGATCCGAGCGATCCGCGTATCGTCAGCGCGATCGTCGCGGAGCTGGGGCAGGCCTGAGACGCGGCTCCGTCACGGGGTCACCGGCCGGGAATGTCGGCCGGCGGCAGCAATCCCCGCTCAGACCGCGGCAGCGGACGGCGGGCGCGCGGCGCTTGGAAACGTCCCTCCCGCTCAATCGCGCGCGGCGGCGCGGACGGGTAGTTCGAGGCGAAGGGGTTCGGCGGCACGCCCTGCGCGAGGGAGGGCGAGGCCGCGAGGCAGAGGCAGGCGACGAGGAAAGCGGGGCTCGGGCGCATCGGCGGTGGATTTCCGGTTCGCAGGGGCTCGCGCCGGCACGGGGCGCCTCCCCACATCCCACCCAGCCGCGTCATCATTGCGGCCGGAACGCACGAGCCGAAGACCGAGCCATGGACCCGCACAGCTTCGAACAGGATGGCGTCGTCTACGAGGTCCGCTTCGAGCGGACCCCGGACGGTTGGATCGCGCGGATCCGGCCCGAGGACGGCGCCGAGGCCCATGTCTTCGCTTTCCCCGACGGCATCGGCTTCGATCCGGAGGACGTGCGCGGCTCGCTGATCGCCGGCTGCGAAGCGGCGGTGGCGCGCATCCCACGCCGGGCGCCGACGCGGCATTGAGGGCTCGAAACGGAACCTCGCGCAGCGAAACCGGTTCGGGCACCAGCACGCGGAACAAAAGCGCGCCGGAAACGAACGGGATTTTCCGATGACCGAAGTGACCTATCACATCGTCGAGCATGACGGCGGCTTCGCCTACAAGGTCGGCGACGTCTTCTCCGAGACCTTCCCGAGCCGCCAGGAGGCGCTGCAGGCCGCGCAGGCCGCCGCCGCCGAGCAGCAGGTGCCGGGCTCGACCGAAGGGATCCGCTACCAGGATGGGACCGGCCAGTGGCACGACGAGACCGCGCAGGGCAGTGACCGTCCGGTGGCCCGGGTCGCCGAGGACTGAACCGCCTCACCCGTCGAGGGTTATGAGCCCGACGCTGCCGCCCGCCGCGGCGGTGTTGACGGTGAGCGTCCGCTCGGTCGCGAAGCGGGCGAGATAATGCGGGCCGCCGGCCTTCGGGCCGGTGCCCGAAAGGCCGGTGCCGCCGAAGGGCTGGCTGCCGACGACCGCGCCGATCATGTTGCGGTTCACGTAGACGTTGCCGTGCGGCAGCGCGGCGGCGATCCGCTCGGCCGTCTCCTCGATGCGCGAATGGATGCCGAGGGTGAGCCCGTAGCCCTCGGCCCGGATCGCCTCGATCACGCCGGCAAGGCCACTTGCCGGGTATCGGACGACGTGGAGGATCGGACCGAACACCTCTTGCCGCAGGTCGGCGACGCCGCCGATCTCGAAGATGTGCGGCGCCACGTAGAGCCCGCCCGGATCGGCGCCGGAGACGTGCGTGCGCGCCGACCGCGCCATCGCCGCGATATGCGCGTCGAGGCGCCGCTTGGCCGATGCATCGATCACCGGACCGAGATCGGTCGCGAGGTCGCGGGGATCGCCCACCGTCAGTTCCCGCGCCGCGCCGGCCACCGCCGCGATCATCCGGTCGGCGACATCCTCCTGCACGAGGAGCAGGCGCAGGGCCGAGCAGCGCTGCCCGGCGGAGCGGAAGGCCGAGACCACCACGTCGTCGGCCACCTGCTCGGGCAGCGCGGTGGCATCGACGATCATCGCGTTGATGCCGCCGGTCTCGGCGATCAGCGGCAGGATCGCGCCGTCGCGGGCGGCCAGCGCCCGATTGATCGCCTGCGCCGTTGCCGTTGAGCCGGTGAAGACGACGCCGGAGAGCGCCGCATGCCCGATCAGCGCGGCGCCGGTCTCCGGGCCGCCGGGAACGAGGTGCAGGGCGCTTCCCGGCACGCCGGCCCCGTGCAGCAGGCGCACGGCAAGGTCCGCCACCAGCGGTGTCTGCGGCGCCGGCTTGGCGACGACCGCGTTGCCGGCCATCAGTGCCGCGGCGACCTGCCCGGTGAAGATCGCGAGGGGAAAATTCCACGGCGAGACCGCAGCGAACACCCCGCGCCCGCTCAGGCGCAGGCTGTTGGCCTCGCCCGCCGGGCCGGGCAGGCTCTGCGGCTCCGCGAACAGACGCCGGCCCTGCACCGCGTAGTAGCGCAGGAAGTCGATCGCCTCACGCCACTCGGCGACGGCGTCGTCCAGGGTCTTTCCGGCCTCGGCCTGCAGCAGGTGCAGCAGGCGCGGTTGCTCGCGCAGGAAGGCCTCCGCCGCCCGCTCCAGACAGGCGGCGCGCGCGTCGGCGGGTGTCGCGGCCCAGGCGGGAAAGCCGCGGGCGGCGGCGTCCATGGCGCGCGCGGCGATGGCTTCGTCGGCCTCCGTGACGCTGCCGAGAGCGGTCCCGTCGATCGGGCTCAGGACCGGCCGGGCTTGGCCGGCCTGAACGGTCCCGTCGATGAGCGGCGTCGCATCGGCGGAACTGGACGCGGCGGCGACCGACCCGATCTGCCGCCGCAGCGCCGCACCATCACCGAAGGCCAGCCCCGGCGCGTTGCGGCGCTCCGCGCCGAACAGGTCGCGCGGCAGCGGGATCTCGGGGTGGCGGGCCTGGGAGGGTGTCTCGACGAGGGTTTGCGGCCGGGCGAGAAGCTGTGCCACCGGCACCGCCGGATCGGCGGCGCGGGCGACGAAGGAGGCGTTCGCCCCGTTCTCCAGCAGGCGGCGCACGAGATAGGCGAGCAGTTCGCGGTGCCCGCCGACCGGCGCGTAGATCCGCTGGCCGATGCCCGGAGCCCGCTCGGCCAGCCGCTCGTAGAGCGCCTCGCCCATGCCGTGCAGGCGCTGGAATTCGAACCCGGCCTCCTCGGTGGCGGGACGGTCGAGGAGGCCGGCCAGCCCGAGCACGCTCGCCACCGTCAGCGCGTTGTGCGTGGCGAATTGCGGATAGAGCCGCGGGCGGTGGTCCAGCAGCCGTCGGGCGGCGGCCAGATAGTTCAGGTCCGTCATCGCCTTGCGGGTGAAGACGGGATAGTCGGGCGCACCCTGAATCTGGGCGAGCTTCACCTCGGTGTCCCAGTAGGCGCCCTTGACGAGGCGCACCATCAGCCGCCGGTCGTGCCGCTCGGCCAACTGCGCCACGTGGTTGATCACCGGCAGGCAGCGCTTGGAATAGGCCTGGATTGCGAGTCCGAACCCGTCCCAGCCGGCGAGCGTCGGATCGGCCAGCACCGCTGCGAACACGTCGAGGGAGAGTTCGAGCCGTTCGGCCTCCTCGGCGTCGAGGGTGAAGTTGAGATCGTGGGCGCGGGCCGTGCGGGCGAGGTCGCGCACCACCGGCACCAGTTCGGCCATCACCCGTGCGCCCTGCGTCGGACTGTAGCGCGGATGGAGCGCCGAGAGCTTGACCGAGATGCCGGGCCGGGCCGGCAGGGGCGCGTTGCCGGCCTCCCGGCCGATCCGGGCGATGGCGCGGGCATAGGCCTGGCGGTAGCTCTCCGCGTCCTCCGCCGTGCGGGCGCCCTCGCCCAGCATGTCGAAGGAGTAGCGCGAGCGCCGGGCGGCGCCCGATCCGGCGCGCTTGAGCGCGGCGCCGATCTCCTCCGCCAGCACGAATTGCCCGCCCATCAGCCGCATCGCCCGGTGCGCCGCCGCGCGCACCGCCGGGCGGCCGAGACGCCGGACCATGCCACCCAGCGTCGCCTCGGGCGTATCCTCCGGGCCGACGAGGCGGGCGCCGAGGCCGAGCGCCCAGGACGCGGCCTGGGCCAGCCCGCTCTCCGAGCGCACCGCGTGGTGGGCGAAATCGCCCTCGCGCAGCTTGTCGGCGATCAGCCGGTCGGCGGTGGCCGCGTCGGGCACCCGCAGCAGCGCCTCGGCGAGACTCATCAGGGCGAGCCCCTCACGGGTCGTGAGCGCGTATTCCCGCAGCAGCGCCTCGACCGCGCCGTGGCCGGCATCCGCGCGGATCGCGTCGATGAGGTCGGCGGCGAGCCCATCGACGGCCGCTTCCGCACCCGCCGGTAGCGGCGCCTCCTGCAGCAGCGCCTCGGCCAGGGCGGCGTCATCCGGCGCGTAGGGAGCCTGGAAGCGTGGTGAGGACATGGGAGCCGTCGCGGTCACACGCGAGCCTAGCACCGTCCTCGACGTTCGTAAGGCCCTCGCGAGGTCGCCGGGCGACATCCGGGCAGACTCGTTCGGAGACGCCTCGCGCGCGTAGCGCCAGGAGACTTGACGGGAGATGGCAGGAACCGCGCCTTCGAGACGAAGGCCGCCCCCGAAGTCCGTTCCGGCCCGCACATCGATCTGAGCGCGTCCCGCAAGCCCTGTGCGCCGCCGCGGCGGGCCTCAGGGCCGGGCGCCGGGCGGGCTGATGTCGAGCGGCACCGCCTCCGGCGCGGGCTGGGACGGCTCGGCCTCCAGGCGCGCGCGGCGGGCGGCGTCCTCGGCCTCGCGCTGACGGGCGAGCCGCGCCGCCTCCTCGGCGGCCTGCTGCGCCTTGAGCCGGGCTTGGCGCGCAGCGTCCTCGGCGGCCGTGCGGGCGCGGTCCATCTCGATCCGGGCGCGGCGGCGCTGGCGCTCGCTCTGGTCGGCATCGAACAGCTCGATCTTCTCCAATTCCCGCTGGAGCACGAGGGCGGCGAGCCCGGTGGTGAGCGGCGCCGCGTCGAGCCGCCGCTCGGGCGCGGTCAGCGGTCCGCCGAAGCCGAGCTGGATCGCGGGCGCGGCGCCGGACCAGCCCTTCGGCGCGGCGGCCGCGATGAGGGCGCCGCGAGCGTCGAGGCTGCGGTGGCGCAGATCGACCTGCAGCGTGCCGTTCCAGCGTGCAGGGCCGAGATCGATCCCGAACGGAGCCGTGCGCAGGGTGGCCGACGATAGGGTGAAGGCGGCCGAGACCGGTCCCTTGGCATGGAGCGGACCGGCCGAGAGTTCCTCCGATACCAGCGCCTGGAGCCGTCCCTCGCGCAGGGGATCGTCCTCGGCCAGCGCCTTGCCGAGGGCCCGGTCCAGGGCGGCCGCATCGGCGCCGGGCAGCGTCAGGTCGGCGAGCCGGAACTCGCCGTTGCCCGAGAGATCGTTCGACAGGGCGGCGAGGCTCACCCCCGTGGCGCCGAAACGCAGCTTCGCCGAGAGCCGGCCGGTGAGCGGTCCGGGGCCGATCAAGGCGGCAAGGTCGGCGCCGTCGACGCTGCCCTCCCCGGAAATTGCGGCGCTGCCCGCCGGCCGGGCGAGCGTGACGGAGCCTCCGAGCCGGCCGCCGGCGAGACCGGCCGAAAGGTCGCGAAGGCTCAAGGCATCGCCCTCACGCACCAGCGTCAGGTTCGCCCCCTCGGCGACGAGGCCGCGGCCGAGATCGAGCTGCCCGACCTTGAGGCCCAGGCTTGTCCGCGGCTGAGCCGGTACTGAACCGAAGCGGTTGCCCTCGCCTGCGGGGAACACGGTCGCCGCAGCGAGCGCCGGCAGCGACAGGCGGCTCAGCGTAGCGGTGCCGGAAAGCGCCCCGTCCGGGGCCCGATCGAGAGCGGCGGAGAGGTCGGCGCCCGCCGCCTGCCCCGTCACCTCGGCATGCGCATCCGCGTTCCGGCGCGACAGGTTCACTGTCAGGGCGGCGGGCAGCGCCTCGGCGGCCGGGGCGGCGCTGCCGGCGAGGATCAGGAAGGGCGCGAGGTCGGGCGTCTCCAGCCGCAATTCGCCGCCGGCCGGCGGCCGGTCGAGATTGTCGAGCAGGATCGGGCGCGGCGTGGAGAGGGTGAGGCCGGCAAGATCGCCCTCGACGCCGAGCGCGAGCGGCGCGCTCTCCTGGCCCGAAGCGGTCGCCGTACGGCTCCCGGTCAGCCGGAGGCGGCCGGGCCGGCGCAGGGCGGCGATGTCGTCGCGGCCGAACCAGCGGCCGGTCCTGGGCGTCGTCAGCGTCGCGTCGAGGCGGTCGATCCGTCCGGCGCGGGCCAGAAGCGCGAGACCGAGATCGCCCTCCCCCACGCGCCCCTTCGCCGTCGCGCGCAGGGCATCCGCCTCGCCCGATTCGCGCTCGAGGGTCAGGTCGAGGGCCAATCCGCTCTGGCGGACGCCCTGGGGCACGAGGCGGGCCTCGGGCAGGAAGCCGCGCTCCAGAAGGGCGAGCAGCGGCGCTGCCTTGCCCGCCGTCACCCGGCCTTCGATCCGTCCCGACCCGTCCGGGGCGATCCGCCCGGCGAGCTGCGCGCTCGCACCCGCGAGATCGGCGATGTCGAGGGTGTCCACGACGAGGCTGGCGCCGTCCGATTGCAGGCTGACCGCGATGGTGCCGTTGCCGGAATGCGCGCCCGAGGGTCCGTAGCGCACGTCGCGCGCCTTCAGCGTCAGGCCGAGGTCGTGCCGGTGGAGGCCCGACATGAGTTCGCCCAGCGGCGGCAGTTCGGCGATGTCGATGCCGCTGGCGGAGAGCTGCGCGTCGAGCCGGCCGCGCCCGTCGCCGCCGCCGCGATCGTACCGGGCGTTGCCGGTGACGCGGGCTTCGCCGAGGGCGAGGCGCAGGTTGCGCAGCGAGAGGTCGCCGCCGGCCGCGGAAAGGTCCGTGCCGAGTTCGAAGGCGCGCCCGTCGAGGATTGCCGCGAGGCTCTCCTCCGCGCCGATGCGTCCGAGATAGCGCCCGAGCCCCTCCGAATCGCGCGCGGCGAGGTCGATATGGCCCGTGAAGCGGGGCTCGCCCGACAGCTCGGCCTCGCCGGTGGCCGAAACGCGGGCCGAACCGGGCGCCGTGCCTTCGAAGCGCCGCAGCACGAGGCCGCCGGCACGGTCGAAGGTGCCGCGGAAGGCGACGCCGGCCCAATCGTCGAGGCCGAGGGCGACGCTCTCGGCGGCGAGATCGAGGTCGAGGAGCAGCGGCGGCGTCAGGGCGCCCGAGGATAGTCCGGAGGACAACCCCCCGGCCAGCATTCCCCGCGCACCGCCGGAGAGCAGCAGCCCGTCGAGGTCGAGCCGGCGGGTGCGCAGCGTCAGGCCGAGCCGGGCCTCGCGCAGGTCGAGCCGGCCGCTGCCCGACAGCCGCGCCGCCTTGCCGCCGGGATCGAGTTCGATCTCCACCGACTTGGCCTGCGCGACGGGGCCGCGCGCCTCGAATTTCGCCGCGAGGGTGAGCGGCAGAACGGCGCCGGCCGGCTGGACCGGCGGCCCGACGGTGAGCCTCGCCGTGCCCTCCGCCTCGGGCACGAGGCCGCGATGTGCCTGGTCTCCCCCCGGAGCGTCTTCGGGTTTGAAGGTGAGGCGGGCATCGAGTTCCAGCCGGGGCATGGTGTCGCCGCCGCCCGTGAGCTTCAGCGAGACGCCGCCATCCCCGCCGGCGGTGCTGGTGGCAAGGTGAAAGGGGCTTCCCTTGGCCGTTCCCTCCACCAGCCACGGGCCGGCGAGCGCCGGGGCCCGGAGGCGCAGGTTCTCGGCCGTAAACTGCGCCTGCGGTGCCTCGCCGGTGCGCGCGGTGGCGACGCTGAGGCGGCGGATGCGCAGGTCGTCGATCACGATGTCGCGGCGAAGCGCCTGCGGCTCGCGCGGGAGCAGCAGCGCCTCGTCGGAAACCGGGAGGGTGAGATCGGCACGCTCGATCGCGGTCTGGACGAAGCGCACCTCCCCCTTGAGCAGGGGTGCCAGGGCGATCTCCGCATCGACGCTCCGCGCATCGAGGGCCGGCCCATCCTCGGCGCCGAGTCGCAGCCGGGCGAGGCGCAGATGCGGCGAGGGCAGCAGGCGCAGGTCGATGGCGCCCTCGCTGCGGGCACCGGCGCCGAGGGAGTCCGTCAGCGCGCGGTCGATCAGCGCGCGATGGGCCGACCAGTCGATGAAGGGCGGCACGGCCACCGCCGCCACGAGAACCAGCACGACGGCGCCCGCGAGCGCGGTCAGGATATCACGCACCGTTATCGCTTCCGCCTGGCCTGCGGGCCGCAGGTCTTGGTTCGCGTTTCACGCGCGTTTCGAAGCGAAGCCTCTGGAAGCGCGCAAAACCCCGTCCACGCGGCCATAGCACAGGCTGCGGCCGGCCCGCACCACAAGCTCAAGCGCGAGCGGATCTCAGCGGCGGATGCCGAAGGACGGCCCGGCCGGCGGCGGCACGTTGAGCGGCGCGCGCTGGATCTGGTTGCGGATGGCGCTGTTCTCCAAGCTCTGGCGCTGCTCGAAGTTGCGGTTCTCGTTCCGGTACTCGAACGTCTGGTTCTGCCGGCTCGTGGCGCCCCGGTTCCCCGGGCTCTGCGCCAGGGCCGGCGTCACCGCCGGCGCGAGAACAGCGAGCAGGGTCAGGAGGGTGAGCGACGGGGCACGCATGGCCTCATCCTTCATCGTTGTCGGTCTTCGGACTTCCCGGGTGACGCGCGAGGGGGGCCGGGGGTTCCGGATCGGGTCTCGACGGCGTTCGCCTTTTGGTCCAGGGATGCGCGCATGATGCAAGAGCCCCACGACGCGCCCGGCGCGTTCCGGCCGCGCCCGTCCGACGACGAAGCGCCGTCGGCTCCGACCTCCATCGCTGCCCGTGCCATGGCCGCCCTGCGGCCCGAGGGCGCCTCCTATCTCTCCGGCCTGAACCCGGAGCAGCGCCGCGCCGTGGAGGCGACGGAGGGGCCCGTTCTCGTGCTGGCCGGTGCCGGCACCGGCAAGACGCGGGTGCTGACGACGCGCATCGCCCACCTGATCGCCACCGGCAAGGCGCGGCCCTACGACATCCTCTCGGTGACCTTCACCAACAAGGCCGCCCGGGAAATGAAGCACCGCATCGGCGGGCTCATCGGCCCGGCGGGCGAGGGCATGCCCTGGCTCGGCACCTTCCACGCCATCGGCACCAAGATCCTGCGCCGCCACGCCGAGCTGGTCGGATTGAAATCCGACTTCACCATCCTCGGCACCGACGACCAGCTCCGCCTGATGAAGCAGGTCATCGCCGACCAGAACATCGACGAGAAGCGCTGGCCCGCCCGCTCGCTCGCCCACACGATCGACGGCTGGAAGAACCGGGGTCTCTCTCCCGAGCAGGTGCCGCCGGGCGAGGCCCAGGCCTTCGCCTTCGGCAAGGGCGGGCAGCTCTACGCCGCCTATCAGGCCCGGCTCGCCACCCTCAACGCGGTCGATTTCGGCGACCTTCTGCTGCTCTGCCTGAAACTGTGGCGCGAGAACCCGGACATCCTGGCCAATTACCAGGACCGGTTCCGCTACATCCTCGTGGACGAGTACCAGGACACCAACGTCGCCCAGTATCTCTGGCTCAGGCTGCTGGCCCAGGCGCGCAAGAACGTCGCCTGCGTCGGCGACGACGACCAGTCGATCTACGGTTGGCGCGGCGCCGAGGTCGACAACATCCTGCGCTTCGAGCACGACTTCCCCGGTGCCACCGTGGTGCGTCTTGAGCGGAACTACCGCTCGACCGGCCACATCCTCGCCGCCGCCTCCGGCCTGATCGCCAAGAACGAGGGCCGCCTCGGCAAGACCCTTCGCACGGAAGACGAGGCCGGCGAGCCGGTGACCGTGACCGGCGCCTGGGATTCGGAGGAAGAGGCGCGCCAGGTCGCCGAATCGATCGAGTCGCTCCAGCGCCGGGGGCACCCGCTCTCGGAGATCGCCGTGCTGGTGCGGATCTCAGCGCAGATGCGCGAGATCGAGGACCGGTTCGTGCAAGTCGGCCTGCCCTACCGGGTCATCGGCGGCCCGCGCTTCTACGAGCGGGCGGAGATCCGCGACGCGCTGGCCTATCTGCGCGTCACCATGAACGGGGCCGACGACCTCGCCTTCGAGCGCATCTTCAACACGCCCAAGCGCGGCCTGGGCGACGCCACCCTCCAGACCCTGCACGCCTTCGCCCGCGCCGACCGGATCCCCCTCCTGGCCGCGGCCGGGAAGCTGATCGAGACCGACGAGCTGAAGCCCCGCGCCCGCTCGATGCTGCGCGGCCTCGTCGAGAGCTTTTCGCGGTGGGTGCGGCTGGTGGGGACCAAGCCCCATCCGGAGGTCGCGCAGACCATCCTGGAGGAATCCGGCTACACCGAGATGTGGCAGAAGGACCGCTCGGCCGACGCCGCCGGGCGGCTCGAAAACCTCAAGGAATTCGTCCGCTCGATGGAGGAGTTCCCCGACATGGCGGCCTTCCTCGAACACGTCTCCCTCGTCATGGAGGCCTCCGAGGCGGAAGGCGCCGACCGCGTCTCGCTGATGACGCTGCACGCCGCCAAGGGGCTCGAATTCGACACCGTGTTCCTGCCCGGCTGGGAGGACGGCCTGTTCCCGAACCAGCGCGCCATCGATGAAAGCGGCCGGGCCGGCCTGGAGGAGGAGCGGCGTCTCGCCCATGTCGGGCTCACCCGGGCCCGCAAGCGCGCCAAGCTGTCGTTCGCCGTCAACCGGCGCATTCACGGCTTGTGGTCCTCGACCATCCCGTCGCGCTTCATCGACGAGCTGCCGCCGCAGGCGGTGGACGTGATCGAGGCGCCCGCGCATTTCTCGGCGGGCGCCTCGCGCTTCGACCGCAACCCGACCCCGTTCGGCTCGTCCTACGGCACGCCGGGCTGGCAGCGGGCGCAGGCCAACACCTCGGGCGGGTTCGGCGGGGGCGGCAGCCAAGGGCGCGGCGACGGGCGCGGCGCCGGGCGCTCGGGCGGGCCCCGGGAGATCGAGGGCGAGCTGGTCGCCAAATTGACCGGCGCGCCCTCCGTCTTCGAGCACGGCCAACGGGTCTTCCACACCAAGTTCGGACCCGGCACGGTGGCCGGCGTCGACGGCAACAAGCTCACCGTTGACTTCGACAAGGCCGGCCGGAAGATGGTGCTCGACAGCTTCCTCCAGCCCGGTTGAAGCGTCCCGCCGGCGGTCGTCCGCCGGCTGCGCCGCCGCCCTGGGAGGGCGACGCCCGCGATGGCCTTGGTCAGGATCTTCCCGATCCGCCGGCAGCGCCGAAAGGCGCCGGGTCATCGCTTCTTCGCAGAGCCGTCACGCCCCCGTCGCCCGCGCTTGCAACCCTCGCGGGGCGGGCGAAGCGTTGCCGTAAAGCCGCGTTCCACAGCCTTCGTGTCGAGGCTTGGAACCGACTCGCGGGGTTTGGCTTTGCTCTTGCGTACAGATGAAAGAAGATCGGCGACGTCTTCGCCGAATCGAGGGAGAGTTCAGACAGTCGAGACTGGTTGAAAAAGCGAGTTTGCGAGAGTCACGCACGAGTCAAGGTGGAGTGTTGATCCATGAAGAGACGACGCGCACGGCTTGAACTGGTTGAGGACCGACCGATCCGGATGCATCGGACCCGCTTCGACGAGGAACGTAATCCCGCACCCATCCAACCACTCACGGATAAACAAGGTCAGTACCTCGACGCCCTCGCGTCATCTTCACAAGTCATCGTTCTCGGACCCGCCGGCACGGGCAAGACCTTCATCGCCGGCACCCGCGCCGCCGATCTACTCCGCCAGCGCCGGATCTCGAAGGTCGTCATCACCCGCCCCAACGTCCCCTCCGGCCGCTCGCTCGGCTTCTTCCCCGGAACCCTGGAAGAGAAGATCGCGCCCTGGGTCGCTCCCCTCACCGAAACGATGAAGGAGCGCATGGGGGCTGCCGCCTTCGACATCGCAGTGAAGGCCGGCGACATCGAAGTCGTCCCCTTCGAGGTCATGCGCGGGCGCACCTTCAAGAACTGCCTCGTGATCCTCGACGAGGCGCAGAACACCACGACGCCCGAAATCAAGATGTTCCTGACCCGCATCGGCGACGATTGCCAGGTCATCATCAATGGCGACGTCTCGCAGACCGATCTGCGCGAGACATCGGGGCTGCGCACGGTCATCCACCTCGTGAAGAGCCGGATGATGGCGATCCCGATCGTGGAATTCACGCTCGACGACATCGTCCGCTCCGGCATCTGCGCGGAATGGGTGAAGGCGTTCGAGGAGGAGCGGCTGTAGTACGCGCCACGACTCGGTAAGACGCGATGACGAGGTCCCGACAGGCCTCGTCATCGGTGACGATGGATCCTCAGATCCCGGCGCCTCTCTCGATAATGGCCGTCTCGACGATGTCGGCGGGTTCGTAGAGCCAGCGCGCCATGGCGCCGGCCGCGATGGCTCCGACGATCGGGGCGAGCCAGAACAGCCAGAGCTGCGCGATGTAGTCCGGGCCCGCGAACAGGGCCGGCCCCGTGCTACGGGCGGGGTTCACCGACGTGTTGGTCACCGGGATCGAGATCAGGTGGATCAACACGAGCGCGAAACCGATTGGGATGCCGGCAAAACCCGCCGCAGCCCCTTTCGAGGTCGTGCCGACGATGATGAAGACGAAGATGAACGTCGTCAGGACTTCCGTGATCAGGCAGGCGGCGAGGCCGTACTTGCCTGGGCTCAGTTCGCCGTAGCCGTTCGCGGCAAAGCCGTTCGGCACCCAGCCGGCCTTGCCCGAGGCAATGGTGTAGAGGGTGAAAGCTGCCACTGTCGCGCCGATGACCTGCGCGATGATGTAGGGCAGGACATGCCGGCTCGCGCAGCGCCGGGCCGACCAGAGCCCGAGCGTGACGGCCGGATTGAAATGGCCGCCCGAGATGTGGCCGACAGCGTAGGCCATCGTCAGCACGGTGAAGCCGAAGGCGAAGGCGACGCCGAGGAAGCCGATGCCAAGTTCCGGGAAGGCTGCGGAGAGGACAGCGGCACCGCATCCGCCGAAAGTGAGCCAGAAGGTGCCGAAGAACTCGGCGGTCGTCCGACGCATCGTATCGTGATCCATGGCGACACCTCATGCTTACGGGTCGCGAGGCGTGGACCGAGCCGTCGACTCGGAAGTCCGATCGCCGCACCGCGGGACGGAGTCGTCTGCGTCAGAACGAGCCGTGACGCATCGGGAGATGATCCCATGCGTATGTCGGGCCAGCAATGATCGGCATCATACGTCGAACGGCACTCAAGCGGCGTACCGCTTTCGTGCTCGATGCTTCGGCATCGCGACGAGTCCGGACGAACGCCGCGCGACGACGGGCTTCAGGCCGCGGCGACGCCCTTCGTGCGCAGCGGCCCGACGGACTTGCCGTCCAGCAACTGGCGCAGGCGCTCGACATCGTCGACGTTGTTCGAGGTGAGATCGGTGATGTCGCCCTCGACCAGCGCATCGACGTGGCGGCAGCGGCGGCGATGCGTCCCTGCCGGACACGAGCAGCGGAGATACGGCCCGTCCGTCCGCTCCTCGAATTCGAGGACGTAGCGGTTGCCGGTGCTGCCGCGCATGGCGAAGCGCAGCTCACCTTTGGGCCGCAGATCGACGATGCCGGAGGCCCGCAGGGCATGGGCCGATGTCGAACGGGTGAAGTCGCGCCGAGGGCCGGCCACCGCGCGGATCGGCATCAGCCCGAGGCCGCGGGCGAGATCGGCGATGTCGGCCGCACCGGTCTCGCGCAGGGCCGCCAGCGCGATCTCGGCGCAGGCGAAGGCGTCCTCGCCGGCATCGTGGTGCTCGAAGCGGATGCCGAGGCGCCCCGCCACCTTGGCGAGGCCGTGGCCGGCGGGATCGGGGAAGATCCGCCGGGCGATCTGCAGGGTGCAGTGGCCGGCCATGTCCGGCACCGGCTCGCCCCAGGCGGCGAGCGACGCGGCCAGCACGCCCATATCGAAGCCGGCATTGTGAGCGAGCAGCAGCGCGCCGGTCAGGTCCGGCCGGAACTCGGCGAAGACCTCGGGAAATGTCGGCGCGTCGCGCACATCCGCCGGCAGGATGCCGTGGATGCGGATGTTGCCGGGTGAGAACCGCATCTGCGGCGGGCGGATCAGCCGCGTCTCGCGCCGCACCACGCGGCCGCCCTCGATCCAGGCGAGACCGACCGCGCAGGCGCTGTCGCGTCGCTCGTTGGCGGTCTCGAAATCGATCGCGACGACGCTCATGGGTCTCAGATTAGGGGGTGGCGGGCCGATCCCGCAAGGCACGGGAAGCCGCGCAGGGCCGCGCCCCGCGCCGGATGTCGTGATCGCGGTCGTTGAGACAAAGACAGCCTGAACTCGTTACCGGGCGACAAGGGGATTACCGAGGTCGTCATGAACGTGTTCTCACGCCGGGGCCTGATCGCTGCCGCAGGCGGCGTGGCATGGGGCGCTGGCTCCGCGCGATCGGCCGAGGGACCGTCGCCGCTCCGGGGCAACAAGGGCGCCGACATCCTCGGGCCCCGCAACGCGCCGCGCGAGGCGGAGGACCCCTTCACCGTGGCGCCGCCGAAGACCGACCACGGCACCATGCCGAACCTGAAATGGTCGTTCGCCGACAGCCACATGCGGCTCGAGGAAGGCGGCTGGGCGCGCCAGACGACGACGCGGGAACTGCCGATCTCCACGACCATGGCCGGCGTGAACATGCGCCTGAAGGCCAACGTCGTCCGCGAGATGCATTGGCACAAGGAGGCGGAGTGGGCCTACATGATCAAGGGCCGCGCCCGGATCACCGCGATCGACGGCGATGGGCGCACCTTCGCCGACGATGTCGGCGAGGGCGACCTCTGGTACTTTCCCTCCGGCATCCCGCACTCGATCCAGGGGCTCGACGGGCCGGAGGACGGCTGCGAGTTCCTGCTGGTGTTCGATGACGGCGGCTTCTCGGAGGACTCGACCTTCCTGATCACCGACTGGCTCGCGCATACGCCGCGCGACGTGCTCGCGAAGAACTTCGGTTTGCCGGAGCGCGCCTTCGACGCCCTCCCCGAGAAGGAACTCTACATCTTCCCCGGACCGAAGCCGGGCGCCCTGGCCGAGGACCAGCTCGGCGGTGCGGGGCCGGTGCCGAAGCGTTTCAGCCACAGGATGCTGGCGCAGGAACCGATCCGCACGACGGGCGGCACCATTCGGATCACCGATTCCACGATCTTTCCGGCCTCCACCACCATCGCCGCAGCGCTGGTCGAGTTGGAGCCGGGCGCGATGCGCGAGCTGCATTGGCATCCCAACGGCGACGAGTGGCAGTACTACCTCTCCGGCCGGGGGCGGATGACGGTGTTCGGCTCGGAATCGAAGGCGCGCAGCTTCGATTATCAGGCGGGCGACGTTGGCTACGTCCCGTTCGCCATGGGCCACTACATCGAGAACACCGGCGACACGCCGCTGACCTTCCTCGAGATGTTCCGCAGCCCGCGCTACGCCGACATCTCCCTGCGCCAATGGATGGCCCTGACCCCGCACGCCCTGGTGCAGGCCCATACCAAGCTCGACCGGGCCGCGATCGATGCCTTGCCGCAGACCAAGTCACCGGTGGTCCCGGGCTGAAACCCGTCAACCCGGCCGCCCGAGGCGGCGGTCGAAGATCATCCGCACCGTCCGTCTCTCCTCGTCGAGCCGGGCCGTGAGGGCCTTGGCGTCGGGCAGGTTGGCGGCGCGGGCGAGGCGGGCGAGCGCGACGTCGGAGGCCTGCGTCGGGTCGCCCTCGACCATCAGGCGCTGCCAGTGATGCACGTCGTCGAGGAGCCGGTAGGCGCCGGTCAGCGCCTCGGTTTCGTCCGCCGCGATGAGGCCCGCCACTGCCGCCCGCGCGAACACCTCGGGCGCATCCTGATCGATCAGCTCGGGATGCGCCTGGGCATGGCCGAGCACCAGGGCCTGGGCCAGGAAGTCGAGGTCGAGCAGGCCGCCGGGACTGAGCTTGAGATCGAGCGGACCGTGATCGCCCTTCTCGTCCTCCACCGTCGCGCGCATCGTCCGCACGGCGCGGTTCACCGCCTCAGGATCGCGAGGCTGCATCAGGGCGTCCCGGATCGTGGCTTTCGCCTCCTCGGCGAGGCTCTCGTCGCCCGCGATCACCCGGGCGCGGGTCAGCGCCATATGCTCCCACAGCTCGGCCTCTTCCCGCTGGTAGGCGCGGAAGCTGCGGAACTGTGCGGCGGTCGCTCCCTGTCCGCCGCCGGGCCGCAGGCGCAGATCCACCTCGTAGAGCAGGCCGCGCCGGGTCGGTGCGGTGAGCGCCGCCACGAGGCGCTGGGTCAGCCGGTTATAGGCCACCGCCGCATCGAGGGGTTTCCGGCCGGTGCTGGTGCGGTTCTCCGGGTCGAAATCGTAGAGCACGACGAGGTCGAGATCGGATTGCGCCGTGAGCTGACGCGAGCCGAGCCGGCCATAGCCGAGGACGACGATGCGGCCCTTCGGGATCGGGCCGTGATCGGCAAAAAAGGTCTTGGAGACGGCCTCCAGCGCCGTCGCCACGGCAGCGTCGGCAATCGCCGAGAAGGCGCGCCCCGCCGCCTGCGGCGTGAGGATCCCGGAGAGGAGCCGCGCACCGGTCAGGAAGCGGAGCTGCCGCGCCGCGTCGCGGCTGCGATCGAGAAAGACCTCGTGGCTGTCGGGCCGGCCGAGCAGGGCGCGGTAATGTGCGGCGATGGCCCCCTCATCCACCGACGGATCGACGAAATCGGGATCGATCACCGCGTCGAGCACGTGCGGCGAGAAGGCGACGGTGCCCGCCAGGCGCGGGGCACTGCCGAGAAGGTCGGCAAAGAGCAGCCGCAGGCGCTCGTGCTCGCGCAGGATCGTCAGCAACTCCACCGCCGCGGGCATACGGCCGAAGGCGCGGTCGAGATTGGCCAAGGCCGCGTCCGGGTCGGGCGTGCCGGCCAGCGCCTTGAGCAGGGCCGGCACCAGCTCGGTCAGCACCTCGCGGGCGCGGGGACTGCGCACCGCCGCGCGGCGGCCGAAATGCCAGCCGCGCACGGTGTCGGTGACGCGCTCGGGGTCGCGGAAGCCGAGGCTGCGGAGCGTGGCAAGCGTCGCCGGATCGTCGGCGGCGCCGCTGAAGACGAGGTCGCCGAGATCCGAGGAGAGATCGGGCGCGGCCTCGAACAGCAGGGCGTAGTGCGCCTGTACCCGGCGGGCCTCGGCCAGGAGCGCCGCCTCGAAGCCAGCGAGGTCGGGATACCCTGCAAACCGCGCGAAGTTCTCGAGTTCCGCCCGGTCGGTCGGCAGACGCTGGGTCTGCTCGTCGCGCACCATCTGCAGGCGGTGCTCGACCGTGCGCAGGAAGGCGTAAGCCTGGGCCAGTTCGTCCCGCGCTTCCGCTGAGATCCAGCCGTCCGCGTGCAGGCTCGCCAGCATCGGCACCGTGGAGCGCCCGCGCAGCATCGGGCGCCGGCCGCCGAAGACGAGTTGCTGGGTTTGGACGAAGAACTCGATCTCGCGGATGCCGCCGCGGCCGAGCTTGATGTCGTGGCCGGCCACGGCCAGCGCCTCGTGCCCGCGCACGGCGTGGATCTGCCGCTTCATGGCGTGCACGTCGGCGATCGCCGCGAAGTCGAAATACTTGCGCCAGACGAAGGGAGTGAGATCGGCAAGGAACCGCTCGCCTGCCGGGATATCGCCGGCGATGGGCCGCGCCTTGATGAAGGCCGCCCGCTCCCAGTTCTGGCCGGTCGTCTCGTAATAGACATAGGCCGAGGCGAGGCTCATCGCGGTCGGCGTCGAGCCGGGATCGGGGCGCAGGCGATAATCGACCCGGTGGACGTAGCCGTCCCGGGTGCGCTCTTGCAGCAGCTTGGCGACGCCCTGCGCCAGCTTGGTGAAGAAGGGCGTCGGCTCCAGCCCCTCCTTCAGCGGCGCGGCCTCAGGATCGAAGAAGACGATCAGGTCGATGTCGCTCGAATAGTTCAGCTCGCGCCCGCCGAGCTTGCCCAGACCCAGCACGACAAGGCCCGATCCGGCCTGCGGCTCGTTCCGATCCTTCGGCCGGAAGCGGCCCGAGGCGGCGGCCTGGAGCAGCATCGCCTCGACGGCCGCCGAGACCGAGGCGTCGGCGAAGTCGGAGAGCGCAGCGGTCACCCGCTCCAGCGGCCAGACCCCGCCGATATCGGCGAGCGCCACCAGCAGGGCGTGCTCGGCCCTATTCCGCCGCAGGGTCTTTCCGACCGCGTCGAGATCGGGCGCGGCGCCCTCATCGCCCCGCCCGGCGGCCCGCTGCGCGGCGACGATGCGGGCGTCGGCCGCTTCCGGCGCCTCCTCGAACAGCCGGGCGAGGCGAGCCGGATCGCGCGAGGCCAGGGACCAGAGGAAGGTCGAGTGGTCGGCCAGCGCCGCGAGGAGGTCGCGGGCCCTCCCCTCGCGCAGGCCGGCGGGAAGCGCGTCGGCGATCTCGTCAAGGCGCGCCCGTGCCGCCTCGGGGTTCGCGAGAGGCGGAGCCGCGCCGAGCCGCGCGATCAGGGGTGCGGTGCCGTCGTCGCGGGCAGCCTGCCCGCCGTTTCGCCTGCCCATGCCGTCCCTTCTTCGCTTCGAAGCGTCCGCATCGCCGTCGGCCGGCGGCATCTGCCCATCAAACGCGCAAATCGCGATCTGCCAAGGGGCTTGCGGAGAGGAGGCGGCAGGAGACGGGGCGCATCACGGGCCGCAAGCGCGTGCCCGGAAACAGTGCGTCGCGATCTTCCCGCGGCCCGAGCGCCCGAGCCCGAGGGATTTTTCCACCGACTCGGCCGTCATCACATGAATGGGTTCGGGAGCAGGCAGGCGCGTTCCCCGTTGATCTCGCGCGTGCGGGGGCGGCCTTCTTCCGGAGTACCTCCGGCGGGCTACGCGACGACCGAGGACGAAAGGGGATCGATGAACAGCGCCAACTTGGTTTCCTTCATCGAGGCCGCCGTCTTCACCCTGGGCTGCGCGCTGATCGCGAGCCGCCGGATCGAGCCGCAGCGGCTCGGGGCGGTTCTGGGACTCGCGACCGTAACGCTCGCGCTGCTGCTGGTGGTGCTGGCCCTGCCCGGCAGCCCGCAGGCGACGCTCGCCGATCCCGATGGCGTCCGCAATTTCCTGAACTGAGAGAACGGCCTCAGGCCGTGCCGGCCGGCAGGCTCAGCGTCACGGCGAGTCCGGGTGCGTTGTCGGCGAGGTCGAGGCTGCCGCCGTGAAGCCGGGCGACGGCGTTGACGAGGCTGAGCCCGAGGCCGAAGCCGGGGCGCGAGCGGGCGGCGTCGAGGCGCACGAAGCGGTCGAGCACCCGGCCGCGCTCGGCTTCCGGGATGCCGGGGCCGTGATCGGCCACGGTGAGCCGGATCCTGTCGTCGGCCCGCGTGGCGCTGACCGTGATCTCCTGCGGAGCGGCCTCGGCGGACCGGGCGCCGTACTTGATGGCGTTGTCGATGAGGTTGGCGATCGCCTGCCCCACCAGTTCGCGATTGCCGTCGAGGATCAGATCCGGCTCTGTACGGACGGTCAGGCTCAGGCCCCTATCCTCGGCGAGGGGCTCGTAGAGTTCGGCCACCTCCCGCGCCACCGCGCCGGCATCGAAGCGGCGAACGCTCTCGGGCGCATTGCCGGCCTCGAGCCGGGCGATGGTCAGCAACGCGTTGAACACGCGGATCAGCCCGTCGCTGTCCTCGATCACGCCCTCGATCGCCGTCCGCAGCGCGTCCGGGCTTTCAGCGGTGCGCAGGGCCTCGTCGGCCCGGTTGCGGAGCCGCGTGAGCGGCGTTTTGAGGTCGTGGGCGATGTTGTCGGAGACCTCCTTCATACCGCGCATCAGTTCGCCGATGCGCTCCAGCATCAGGTTCAGGTTCTGGGCGAGGCGGTCGAGTTCGTCGCCGGTGCCGGCGACCCGCAGGCGCCCGTCGAGATCGCCCGCCATGATGGTGCGGGTCGTCTCGGTCATGTCGTCCACGCGCTTGAGGACGCGGCTCGCCACGAACCAGCCGCCGAGCACGCCGAGCAGCACCACCAGCGCCAGCGACGAGCCGAAGGTGTTGCCGATGGCCGCGCGCAGCCGGTCGCGCTCCTCGGTGTCGCGTCCGACGAGGAGGCGGAAGCCCCCGGCCAGGGTGAAGACCCGCATGATCGCGCGATGCTCACTCTGATCCGACTCCGTGCCGCGCCCGTAGAAACCCTCGTACTGACCGGGCCGTGCGAGGATGTCGGCCGAGACGCGGCTGACATTGCCGACGATGTGCTCGCCCGCGGGCGTCGTGACGAGATAGAGCGAGGCGCCCGGCTCCTTGGCCCGGCGCTCCACCACGGCGATGAGGCGGCGCAGGCCACCGGCGGTGTACTGCTCGGACAGCCCGTTGATCTCGGCGTCGATGGTCGAGACGATCTGGTCGTCGAGCACCCGCCGGGCGTTCCAGGCGACGTAGCCGAGGCCGAGCGAGGCCAGCACCGCGAACAGCACGAGATAGGCGAGCGAGAGCTTGAACGCGGTCGTGCGGAAGACCTTGCCGAGCCGCGCGAAGAGCCCGTCCTGCGGCGGCGATGCGGCGGACGGGCTCACGAGGCTTGCGGCTCGTCCGGCCGGATGACGTAGCCCGCGCCGCGGACCGTGTGGATCATCGGGTGCTCGAAGCCGCGGTCGATCTTCGAGCGCAGACGGGAGACGTGCACGTCGATGACGTTGGTCTGCGGATCGAAGTGGTAGTCCCAGACATGCTCCAGCAGCATCGTGCGGGTCACGACCTGCCCGGCATGGCGCATGAGGTATTCGAGCAGCCGGAACTCGCGGGGCTGCAGCACGATCTCGCGGCCCGCCCGCGTCACCCGGTGCGAGAGCCGGTCGAGTTCGAGATCGCCGACGCGGTAGGCGGTGGCCTCGCTCTGGCCGGTCGCGGCCGCGCGGCGACGGGCCAGCACCTCGGTACGGGCCAGGAGTTCGGAGAAGGCGTAGGGTTTGGGCAGGTAATCGTCGCCGCCCGCGCGCAGGCCCTTCACCCGGTCGTCCACTTGGCCGAGCGCCGAGAGGATGAGCACGGGCGTGGTGATCTCCTGCTCGCGCAGCGAGCGCACCAGGGAGAGACCGTCGAGCTTCGGCAGCATACGGTCGACGATCAGCACGTCGTAGTCGCCCTCGCGGGCGAGCGCGTAGCCGTCGAGGCCGTCGCCCGCATGGTCCACGGCGTGCCCGGCTTCCCGGAACGCTTTGACCAGATAGGCGGCGGCCTCGCGGTCGTCCTCGATGATGAGCAGGCGCATGACGCCCGTTAGATAAGCTTCGCGGCTCAGGAGCGCGAGGCGTTCACCGACAATTCTGGCTTGTGGTTCAGGGTCTGGAACACGACGCAGTAGCGCTCGGTGAGCTTGAGGAGTTGATCGAGCTTCTCCTGGGGCACGTCGGTGTCGAGATCGAACTTGAGGCGGATCGCCCGGAAGCCCACCGGCGCCTCCTTGTCGACGCCGAGGGTGCCGCGAAAGTCGAGGTCGCCTTCGGCGCTGACCGTGCCGGCCTTCAGGGGAATTTCGAGCGCGGTCGCCACGGCCTTCACCGTCACGCCGGCGCAGGCGACGAGGGCTTCGAGCAGCATGTCGCCGGAGCAGAGTTCGGCGCCCGAGCCGCCGGTGGCGGGATGCAGGCCGGCCACCGCCAGGGCACGGCCGGTCTCCACCTTGCAGGCGATGCTGGTGTCGTCGAGCGAGCCCTTCGCCTTCAGGGTGACGACGGCGGAGTCCGGGCTCTCGCGGTACTGGCTCTTGAGCGGGGCCTGGAGAGCGCGCAGGGCGTTGGCGTCCATGGGGGAATTTCCTCCGTTTCTTCTGGCGGCGCGAGGCCTGGAGCCGTATCCGACCTGATCGCATCAGGTCGGATACGGCTCCAGGTCCTTGTGTTGACGCGCCTTCTTTCGACGAACCGGTTTCCACTTCGTCGGAATGCGCTCTAGCGGGTTTCGCGCTTCCGCGACACCTCAGAACGAGCTGCCCCCGGCGAGTTCCGGCGCCGGGGAGGCGTCGCGCGGGCGCAGCGAATGGTCGAGGGCGGCGAGGATCGTGCGGGTCGCCGCCTCGCTCGTCGCCGCCGCCGGATCGCGCGGGCGACGCATCGAGAGGGCGATGGTATCGTCGAGCCGGCCGGGACGCGGGCGCATGACGATGGCGCGGTCGGCCAGCGCCACCGCCTCGGCGACGTCGTGGGTGACGATCAGCACCGTCGGCCGCACCTCCTCCCACAGGGCGAGGAGATGGCGATGGAGATCCTTGCGGGTGAAGGCGTCGAGCGCCGAGAACGGCTCGTCGAGGAGCAGCACCCGCGGTTGGGCGACGAAGGCGCGGGCGATCGAGACGCGCTGTTGCTGCCCGCCCGACAATTCGCGGGGCCAGCGGTCCGCATGCTCGGCAAGGCCGACGCGCTCCAGGGCGTGGGCGACGCGCTCCCGCCGCTCGCGCCCCGGCCGGTGCGCGATGCCGAAGCCGACATTGTCGGCGACGCTGAGCCAGGGCAGCAGGCGCGGCTCCTGAAACACGAGCCCGACGCCGGGATGGGGCGCGGTGATCGGCTCGCCGTCGAGGGCGATCCGTCCGGCGCTCGGCCGGTCGAGACCGGCAATGAGGCGCAGCAGTGTTGTCTTCCCGCAGCCCGAGCCGCCGATCAGCGCGACGATCTCGGCATTCGGCACCTGAAGGTCGATGCCGGCCAGCGCGCGGGTGCCGTCGGCATAGGTCTTGGAAAGGCTCTGGATGTTCAGCATGGTCGCCGCTGGCTTCGCACCGAAGGGATCAAGCGTCGAATTCGGCGAGCATGCGCAGGATCGCCGGACGAAGCACCGGCAGATGCACCGAGGCGATCTCCCACATGTCGCGTGCCCGGATGCGGTAATACTCGTGCCGCAGGAGGTTGCCGATCCGGATGATCGGCTGCCAGTGCACGTCCGCGTGCCGCTCGCGGAGGTCGAACGGCAGTTCCTTGGCCGCCTCAGAGATGATCTGGACGGCACGCTCGACCGCACGTTCGTAGAGGAAGTTGCCCTGGATCTCCTCGAAAGTCCGGCCCTGTGTCGCCGCGAGGATTCCGTCGATCTGTTCGAGGATGTGCCGAAGCCTGACTTCGGGCAGCTTGGCGGATTCCATCAGAAAACCCGGATGGCCTCGCGCTCGATGTATGGGCGGAAAATCGGGACTAATCCGTCACGCGTCGAGTATCCGACGGGAATGTCGGGAAAGGCTCGCTCGACCAGAGCGTAGGTTTCGTCGAAGGCGGCGAGCCCGAAACTGCCCTCGTCCGCGGGATCAACGAAGAGATCGAGATCGGAATCCGGCCTTGCCTCATCCCGGGCACGCGATCCGAACAGGAAAAGGGCCGAGACGCCGTGCGCGCGGAGATCGTCTTCCACGCAGCGCAGCCGACGGATTACCTCGTCCCGGGTCATGCCGACACCTTAGCGATGGCGGTCCCGCTCGTCATCCGTCGCTTCCTCACAGCGTCTCCCGCGCGGTGTCCTGCCAGCGCACCAGCGGCCGGCTGAGCGCGACGAGCACGGCATCGCCCGCCTTGCCGACGACGGCGAAGCTGATGATCGCCGCCAGGATCTGGTCGGGTTTGCTGAATTGCTGGCCGTCGAGGAGCAGGTAGCCGAGCCCCTCGGAGGCCCCCATCAGCTCGGCGGCCACCACGAACAGGAAGCCGAGGCCGAGCCCGGTGCGCAGGGCGGTGAGGGTCGCGGGCAGCACGGCGGGCAGGAGGATGCGCCGGGCCAGGGCCAGCTTCGAGAGGCGGAAGATGCGGCCGACCTCCACCAGCTTGCGATCGACCGAGGCGATGGCGCCGGCTACGCCGATATAGACGGGGAAGAACACGCCGACCGCGATCAACGCCACCTTCGGCGTTTCGAGGATGCCGAACCACAGGATGAACAGCGGCACCCAGGCCAGCGAGGGCACGGCGCGCAGGGCCTGCAGGCTCGGATCGACCAGCCAGCGCAGGGGCGGCAACGTCGCGGTCAGCGCACCCGCGAGGATGCCGGCGCTCGCCCCGAAGGCGAAGCCGAGGCCGACGCGGATCAGCGTCGCCTCGACATGGGTCCAGAGTTCGCCCGAGGCCGCGAGCGTCCAGAGCGCGGCGCCGATCCGGCTCGGCGGCGGAAGCAGGCGCCCCGAGGCGAGGCCCGCGGCGACGGCGATCTCCCAGCCGAGCGCGAGGCCGAGCGGCAGCAGCAGGCCAAGGGACAGCCGGGTGGCGCCGCCGAGAGCGGCGGTCCGACGCGCGGGGGCGGCCTTAGCCTCGGAGTCTTGGGAGAGGACGGTGGTGACGCTCATGTGGAGGTGTCGCGCCGGATCTGCATCGTATTCTCGGAAAAGCCCTGCCGGATTGGCGGTTCAGCGCCGCGCATCGGTCGCAGCGCGGAGAGCGAGACCTGCCAATACCGTCCCCATGAACCAGCGCTGCGCGCGGCGCCAGATGGGCCGTTCGGCCAGGAAGGCGGTAACAGAACCGGCCGCCAGGACGATGGCCGCATTCACCGCCAGACTCACGGCGATCTGGACGAGGCCGAGCGCGAGGGACTGTGTCAGCACGCCGCCGGCCGCCGGCGCGATGAACTGCGGCAGCAGCGACAGGTACATCACCGCGATCTTCGGATTCAGCAGGTTCGTCAGGAAGCCCATGGCGAAGAGCCGCCCGGGGCCATCCGGCGGCAGCGGGCGCGCCGCGAAGGGCGGGCGCCCGCCCGGCCGAAAGGCCTGCCACGCCAGGAAGAGGAGATAGGCGGCGCCGGCCCAGCGCAGGGCGTCGTAGGCGAAGGGCACCGCCACGAGGAGGGTGGTGATGCCGAAAGCCGCGCAGAGCAGGTAGACGAGGAAGCCCGCCGCCACACCCGTCAGCGACACGAGCCCGGCTGCCCGCCCCTGCGCGAGCGTGCGCGAGACGAGGTAGGCCATGTTCGGGCCGGGCGTCAGCACCATTCCAAGAGAGACGAGGGCGAAGGCGGCCAGATGCGCGGCGTCCGGCATCGTCAGGCTCAGCGGGCCGGTGCCGGGTTGAACTGCGGATCGATCAGGCCGTCCACCGCCGCCGCTACGTCGGTGGAGGCGGGGATGACGCCCGCCTGCTGCAGCGCAAGGCCGGCGGCGCGGATGCTCTCGGCCTGGGCCGGGCCGATGGCGGGCTGGCTCAGATCCGTGCGCTCGATTTGCTTGGCGATCACCGCCTCGGGCAGCTTGGTGGCCGAGATCAGCGCGCTCTTCAGAGCCTCCGGATTGGCGAGCGCGTAGGCGCGGGCCTGCTCGTAGGCGGCGATGACGACCTTCACGAGGTCGGGATGCGCCTTGGCGAAGTCCTCGCGCACGTCGAGCACGCCCCAGGTATTGGCGGCCGCGTCGCGGTGAAACAGCACGTCTCCGCTCTCGATCTCGGCGGCGGCCATCATCGGGTCGAGGCCGGCCCAGGCATCGACGTCGCCACGGTCGAGCGCCGTACGGCCGTCGGCATGCTGGAGCAGGACGAGCTTGGCGTCCTTCTCGGTGAGCCCGGCGCCCTGAAGCGCGCGGATCAGAAAGATGTGCGGATCGGTGCCGCGGGTGACGGCGATGCGCTTGCCCTTGAGGTCGGCGGGCTTCGTGATCCCGGTCTCCTTGCGGGTGACCAGCGCCGTCCATTCCGGCCGGGAATAGGCGTAGACGACCTTGACCGGATTGCCGTTGATGCGCGCCAGCAGCGCCGCCGCACCGGCCGAGGAGCCGAAATCGATGGCGCTGCCGTTCAAGAATTCCAGCGCCTTGTTGGAGCCGAGCGACTGGACCCAGCGCACCTTGATGCCGCGCGCCTTCAGCGCCTCCTCCAGAAAGCCCTTCTCCTTCAGGACGAGGCTGACGGGATTGTAAGTCGCCCAGTCGAGACGGATCTCGCCGACATCGGCTGCCCGCAGGTCCGATCCTGCCGCGAGGAGGCCCAACAATCCGGCGAATGCGGACAGGACGGTGCGGCGTCGGATCATGCGGCTGACTCCCTCTTCGGTCCGGCTTCAGCGCGGATCCATCCAAGGGCTAAAACAGTCACGTTCGTTTCGTCAAACAAAAAATTCGCAGAACAGAACGGCTGAGTTGCACACAACCGGCCGATGCCGCCGCCGGGTTTACATGCTAACGGAACGGCCATGTTCGACCCCGTTCCCGCCCTGGAAAAGATCGTCGCCTCCCTCGACCGCGACGCCCGCGAGCCGACCAAGCTGCGAGGGCTACTGGTCCCTGAGCTCCGCAAGGTGATCGAGGCGGGGCACAAGGATGCGGAGCGTCTTCTCCTGAAGGAACGCGACGGTCTCGCCTGCGCGCAGCGACTGAGCCGCCTGACCGACGCGGTGGTGCGGGCGATCTACGACGCGGTGGTCTGGCGCCTCTACCCCAACGACAACCCCTCGACCGGCGAGCAGCTCGCGGTGGTCGCCACCGGCGGCTACGGGCGGGGCACGATGGCGCCGGGCTCGGACATCGATCTCTTGTTCCTGCTGCCCTACAAGCAGACCGCTTGGTCCGAGAGCGTCGTCGAGGCGATGCTTTACGTCCTCTGGGATCTCAAGCTGAAGGTCGGCCACGCCACGCGGTCCGTCGAGGAATGCCTGCGCGAGGGCCGCGCGGACATGACGATCCGCACGGCGCTGCTCGAATCCCGCTTCCTGTTCGGATCGCGGCATCTCTTCGAGGAGCTGGTCACGCGCTTCGATACGGAGCTGGTGATCGGCTCGGCCTCCGAGTTCGTGGACGCCAAGCTGCGCGAGCGCGACGGCCGCGTCGCCAAGGCCGGCGCCTCGCGCTACCTCGTCGAGCCCAACGTCAAGGACGGCAAGGGCGGCCTGCGCGACCTCAACACCCTGTTCTGGATCGCGAAGTACACCTACCGCGTGCGCGATCAGGTCGAGCTGGTCCATGCCGGGCTCTTCACCCCCGACGAGTACCGGCTATTCGAGCGCTGCGAGGAGTTCCTGTGGCGGGTGCGCTGCCACATCCACTTCGTGACCGGGCGTGCGGAGGAGCGGCTGTCCTTCGGGCTGCAGCCGAAGATCGCAGAGCGCCTCGGCTTCGGCGCCCGCGGCGGCCTCTCGGGCGTCGAGCGCTTCATGAAGGCCTATTTCCTCATCGCCAAGGATGTCGGCGACCTCACCGCCATCGTCTGCGCCGAATTGGAGGCGCGGCACGCCAAACGCACGCCGGTGCTCGACCGTTGGATCGGCCGCTTCCGCGACCGCTTCCGGGCCACCTCGATCGAGGCGGAGGATTTCTGGATCGACAACGGCCGGGTCAACATCCGCGGCGAGGACGCGTTCGAGCGCGACCCGGTCAACCTGATCCGGCTGTTCTGGCTCGCCGACCGGCACAACCTTCCGATCCATCCCGACGCGGCGCGGCTGGCGAGCCGCTCGCTGCGCCTCATCACCCACGCCGTGCGCAGCGATGCGGAGGCCAACCGGCTCTTCCTCGACATCCTGACGTCGAAGAATGCGCCGGAGACGATCCTGCGGTCGATGAACGAGGCCGGCGTGCTCGGCCGCTTCATCCCGGAATTCGGCCGCATCGTCGCGATGATGCAGTTCAACATGTACCACCACTACACGGTGGACGAGCATCTCCTGCGCTCGATCGGCGTGCTGGCCGCGATCGATTCCGGACGGGTGCGCGAGGAGCATCCGCTGGCCTCGCGCCTGATCGACACGATCCACAACCGCCGCGCGCTCTACGTCGCGATCCTGCTGCATGACATCGCCAAGGGGCGGCCGGAGGATCACTCGATCGCGGGCGCGTCCATCGCCCGCAAGCTCGGGCCGCGCTTCGGGCTGAGCCAGGCCGAGACCGAGACGGTGTCGTGGCTGGTGGAGCACCACCTGCTGATGTCGATGACGGCGCAGAGCCGCGACCTCTCCGACCACAAGACCATCGAGAAGTTTGCCAGCGAGGTGCAGAGCCTGGAGCGGCTGAAGCTGCTCGCGATCCTGACGGTGGCCGACATCAAGGCGGTCGGCCCCGGCGTGTGGACGGCGTGGAAGGGCACGCTGATGCGCACCCTCTACGACGAGACCGAGGTCGTGCTCTCCGGCGGCCATTCGGAGATCGCCCGCACCGACCGGGTGCGGCTGATCCAGATGGCCCTGCGCGAGCAACTCTCGGACTGGAACTCGGAGCTGTTCGACGCCTACGCCGCGCGCCACAACCAAGCCTACTGGCTCAAGGTGGACACGACGCGTCACTACAAGAACGCCCGCTTCCTGCGCACGGTGATGGAGGAGGGCCGCACCAGCGCCACCACCTACGAGACCGATCCCGTGCGCGGCGTGACCGAGCTGACGGTCTACTCTCCGGACCATCCGCGCCTCCTCGCCATCATCACCGGCGCCTGCGCCACCACCGGCGGCAACATCGTCGATGCGCAGATCTTCACGACGACGGACGGCTTCGCCCTCGATTCGATCTTCATCTCCCGGGCCTTCGAGCGCGACGAGGACGAACTGCGCCGCGCTGGTCGCATCGCCACCGCGATCGAGCGGGCGCTGAAGGGCGAGATCAAGATCGCCGAACTCGTGGCCGACAAGCACCCGAAGCAGCCGCCGAAGACCTTCCTCGTGCCCCCCGACGTGTCGATCGACAACGCGCTGTCGAGCCGGGAGACCGTGGTGGAGATCACCGGCCTCGACCGGCCGGGCCTGCTCTACGAGCTGACGACGGCGCTGAACCGCCTGAGCCTCAACATCACCTCGGCGCATGTGGCGACCTTCGGCGAGCGGGCGGTGGACGTGTTCTACGTGACCGACCTGACCGGCACCCGCGTGATGCAGCCCGACCGCCTCGCGATGATCCGCGCCGCGGTGATGGAGGTGTTCGCCAGCGACGTCGCCGCACTCCGTGCCGAGGGCCTCGACGCCCTGGTCGATTCGCCCCCGCCGCGGGAGTTGTAGGCGGCGATGGTGCGGCCCTCGCTTGATTTCGGGGATTGCCCGAATGATATCAGCCGCATCCCGGAACACTTCGAGACCCGATCGATCGCACGATGATGGCTGACGACATGGAGAATCAGGACCGGCACAACGGCGCCGAGGCGGAGGTGCCGCCGCAGGCTGCTTCCTCGACCGCGGGTGCGGATGCCGAGGCTCTGGCGGCCGCGATCGCCGAGCGCGACGAGTTCAAGGACCGGCTGCTTCGCACGCTGGCCGAGATGGAGAACCTGCGCCGCCGGACCGAGCGCGAGGTTGCCGATGCCCGCACCTATGCGGTGACGAACTTCGCCCGCGACATGCTCAACGCCGCCGACAACATCCACCGCGCCCTCGAAAGCGTGCCGGCCGATGCGCGCGCGAGCGCCGAGGGCGCCTTCAAGGCTCTGGTCGAGGGCATCGAGCTGACCGAGCGGGATCTCGCCAAGACGCTCGAGCGCCACGGCGTGAAGGTGGTCGATCCGCAAGGGCAGCGCTTCGACCCGAACCGGCATCAGGCGATGTTTGAGGTGCCGAACACCGAAGTGCCCAACGGCACCGTCGTCCAAGTGGTGCAGACCGGCTACGTCATCGGCGAGCGCACCCTGCGCCCGGCCCTGGTCGGCGTCTCCAAGGGCGGCCCGAAGCCCGAGGCCAGCAAGGACAAGCCGGCCGATCCGGCGTGAGGTGGACGCGGACCGACCCGACTCAGTCGGGCAGGTCCGCGGCGGCCCGGCGCAGCGCCTCGTTCATCCGAGCCTGCCAGCCGGGGCCGGTCGCCCTGAAGCGTAGCAGGACGTCCTGATCAAGCCTCAAGCTGACGAGCTGCTTGGTCGGAGTCTTTTGCGCGCCGCGGGTACGGCGCAATTTTTCGGTGAGGGTGGGGAAGGCTTCCGCGAAGGGCACGGCGCCTCGAAAGTCTTCCTCGGTCCATTCCGGGTTGTCGGGATCGGCCGCGATGCCGGCCTGAATCTCCGCCTCCTCGGCATCGGTGATCGGTGAACGATCGCGCTTTCTAGCGGGCATCGTAGCGCCTCCGTTCGCTCCGGCTGGCTCGGCGGAGGCTGATGAGGGATATCGCCTCCTGTCCCAGTGGCGTGATGATTGCCGCCACCACGATCCGTCCGTCGAGTTCGCCGATGACCTTCATCCGGGCCGAACCGAGTGCACTCGATCGCGCTCCCTCGACGAGAGCGGTCTCGAAGTCGAAGCCTGCTTCGAAATCCGCAAAGTCGAGGCCGTGCTTCTGCAGATTGGTCAGGCGTTTGGGCTCGTCCCAGACGATCAACATCTGAAACGTAGCTCCGTTCGATCAACGCGGCAAACAGATTGTAGATACGATCCGGTTGCTGAGCGCATGGCGCCGCTCTTGGACCTGTCGCCGGCTACTCCGCCGCCTGCCGCGTCGTCTCGCGGAACGGGTGGGCCGGATAGGTGCCGATGATGCGCAACTCCTTCGAGAAGTAGCGCAGTTCCTCCAGCGCCCGGCGCAGTCCGTCATCCTCCGGATGGCCGTCGACTTCGGCGTAGAACTGGGTCGCGGTGAACTGGCCCTCGACCATGTAGCTCTCGAGCTTCGACATGTTGACGCCGTTGGTCGCGAAGCCGCCCAGCGCCTTGTAGAGGGCCGCCGGGATGTTGCGGACACGGAAGATGAAGCTCGTCACGGTCGGGCCGTTGCCCGGCTCGATCTCGACGGGCTCGGGCGAGAACACCACGAAGCGGGTGGTGTTGTGCGCCTCGTCCTCGACGTCACGTTCGAGGATGTCGAGGCCGTAGACCTCCGCCGCCATGGCCGGGGCGAGCGCCGCGCGGGTCGGGTCCTGCGCCTCCGCCACCTCGCGGGCGGCTCCGGCGGTGTCGCCCGCCACCACTGCCTTGAGGCCGAGGCGCCGGATGATCCGGCGGCACTGGCCGAGCGCGTGGACGTGGCTGTGCACGCTGGTCAGACCCTCCGCGCTCACGCCGGGCAGGACCATGAGCTGGAAGTGGATCGGCAGGAAGTGCTCGGCGATGATGTGCAGCCGCGAGGTCGGGATCAGGTGATGGATGTCGGCGACCCGGCCGGCGATCGAGTTCTCGATCGGGATCATCGCGAGGCCCGCCTTGCCCTCGTTCACCGCGGCGAAGGCGTCCTCGAAGGTGGCGCAGGGCAGAGCGGTCCAGCCGGGATAGGCCTGCGAGCAGATGATGTGCGAGTTGGCGCCGGGCTCGCCCTGATAGGCAATGGTGCGGTCGGTCATCGGCATGTCAGCGGTTCAGTTCAGGCGGCGGATGGCGAGCAGCGTGCGGGCGCGCTCCAGATCGGCGGGGGTGTCGACGCCGAGCGGCAGATCCTCGACGATCATCGCGTCGATGCGCATGCCGGCCTCCAGCGCGCGCAGCTGTTCGAGCTTCTCGCGCCGTTCCAGTTCACCCTGCGGCAGGGTGACGAAGCGGGCGAGCGCCTTCCGGCGATAGGCGTAGAGGCCGATATGGTGGAACAACGGCCCCTCGCCCCACGGCGCGCGGGCGCGGGTGAAGGCGAGCGCCCGCAGGCGGTTCGGCCCAACCGTATGCCCGATGATCTTGACCACGTTCGGGTCGTCCATCTCTTCCGGCCGGTGGATCACCGCGCAGAGGGTGGCGATGTCGACCTGCGGGTCGGCGAGCGGGGTCACCGAAGCGGCGATGATCGCGGGGTCGATGGTCGGCAGGTCGCCCTGGACGTTGACGACGACATCGTGGTTGCCGTCGGGATCGACGATCTCCAGCGCCTCGGCGAGCCGGTCTGAACCGGAGGGATGATCCGGCTGCGTCATCACCGCGAGCCCCCCCTGCGCCTCGATCGCCGCGGCGATGGCGTCGGTGTCGGTGGTGACCACCACCGGGCCGATCCCCGCCTCCACGGCGCGGCGCCAGACATGCACGATCATCGGCTCACCCGCGATGTCGGCCAGGGGTTTCGACGGCAGGCGGGTCGCGGCGAGGCGGGCCGGAATCAGGATCAGGGGATCGGACATGACCGCGGGCGGTGGGATGGGTCGGACAGGGGCTCAGGGGCGGGGAAGGCTCTAGCAGCGGCGCTCGGGCTTGTCATGGCAGCTCATGACGGCTCACGGCCGCTGTTGGCTGCCGACTCCGCCCCACGGTGCGGCAGGGCTGCAACGGAAATCGCCGCTCTCATGTCGCTTGTGAGGAATAACGGTATGCGACAGCGCGCAGCGTCCATGGGCCATTGTCAAGATCGGGCCCGAGCGGCTAATCACCCTTGAAATCGTCCAAAGTCCGGCGTCTGCCCGTCGGGCCCTCATCCGCCGGGTCCTGATCCCGTGCGCCGGAGCAGTCGAGCATGGATTCCTTCGAGCTGAACAAGGTTGCGGGCGCTGTCCTGGGTGCCCTCCTGTTCGCGGTCGGGTCGGGCTTCGTGGCGGAGCTGATCTATCATCCCAAGCCCGCCGGGAATGCCGGCTATCCGCTGCCCGAGCCGGAGCCGAAGAGCGGCGGCGCCGCGGCCGAGGCCCCGAAGGCCGAGCCCATCGCCGTGCGGCTCGCCAGCGCCGACGCCGACAAGGGCAAGGGCGGCACCAAGGCCTGCCAGGCCTGCCACAGCTTCGAGAAGGGCGGCCCGAACAAGGTCGGTCCCGACCTTTGGGACATCGTCGAGCGTCAGAAGGCCCATCACGAGGGCTTCGACTACTCCGCCGGCCTGAAGGAGAAGGGCGGCACCTGGACCTACGAGGATCTCGACCATTTCCTCGAGAACCCGAAGGGTTACGTGAAGGGCACCAAGATGGCGTTCGCCGGCATCAGCTCGCCGACGGAGCGTGCCAACGTCATCGCCTATCTGCGCACGCTCTCAGACAGCCCCAAGCCCCTGCCGGCCGCCGAGAAGAAGGCCGAGGCGGCGCCCGAGGGTGAGAAGAAGGGCGAGGCCGCGAAGCCGGCGGAGAACAAGCCCGCCGAGGAGAAGAAGGCCGAGGACAAGGCGCCCGCGAAGGCGGAGCCGAGGCCGGTCGAGAGCGCCACCGGCGACAAGGACAAGGCGCCCGAGACCAACGCGCCGAAGGGCGACACCCGCTCTGGCGACGGCAAGGACACCGCCCGCCCGGTCCCGGCGCCCCAGGTCCAGCCCCAGCGCAACGAGGTCGCCCCGACCCAGGCCCCCGAGGCCAAGCCCTCGGGCGACATCCCGACCAAGGCGGAGCCCGGCTCCGAGAGCACGCCGGCCACCGAACCGCCGGCCAAGGCCGATCCCGAGGCGCTCAAGCCGTAAGGCAGGGGCGACGAACCGATTTCGCGAAGGCCGGGCCCTGCAAAGCCCGGCCTTTTTCATGTCCCGGCCTGCGGCCGCGGCGCCTGCGCGCTCGCGGCGGGTTGGCGCCGGACCCGGCCTCGTCCTAGAACGGCGCCCGACTGACCTCTCACGGGACCGGGAGACCGCGCCAACGTGACGGAACACGCCGTAATCGCCCGCCGCAGCTTCCTCGCCGGAGCGCTCGTTCTTCTCGGGCTGCGGGGGCCCGCCTCCGCCCAGGAGCCCGCCGAATCGGCCTCGAAGGTCTCGGCGCAGGAGGCCGCCGGCAAGGGTTCAGGTCCCTGGCGCCACGCGCTGACCCTGCTCGGCGAGCCGAAATACGGGCCGGACTTCCAGCATTTCGACTATGCCGACCCGAAGGCGCCCGTCGGCGGCCTCGTGCGGCTCGGGTCGCAGGGCGGCTTCGATAACCTCAATGTCGTCGTCAACGGCCTGAAGGGCGATCTCGAAGGCGGGATCACCCAGATCTACGACACGCTGATGGAGGATTCCGGCGACGAGCCGTTCTCGTCCTACGGACTGCTCGCCGAGGGCGTGCGGATCGCCGAGGACGGCCTGTCCGTGACCTACCGCCTGCGGGCGAATGCGCGCTGGCACGACGGCAAACCGGTCACCGTCGAGGACGTGATCTGGTCGTTCGACACGCTGAAGGCCAACAGCCCCTTCTACGCCGCCTACTACCACACCGTGGCCAAGGCCGAGCCGGGCGGGGAGCGCGAGATCGTCTTCCGCTTCAGCGAGGCCGGCAACCGCGAGTTGCCGCAGGTGCTGGGTCAGATGCAGGTGCTGCCGAAACACTGGTGGACCGGCACGGACAAGAACGGCAAGCCGCGCAGCGCCACCGAGACGACCCTGGAGATCCCGCTCGGCTCGGGCCCCTACCGCCTCGCCCGGATCGATGCCGGCCGCTCGGCCGTCTACGAGCGCGTGGCCGATTACTGGGGCAAGGATCTGCCGGTGAACCGCGGCCGCAACAATTTCGGCACGGTCCGCTTCGAGTATTTCCGCGACGGGTCGGTGCTGCTGGAGGCGCTGAAGGGCGATCTCTACGACTTCCGCACCGAGAACATCGCCCGCAACTGGGCCACCGCCTACGACGATTTCCCGGCCGTGAAGGAAGGCCGCCTCGTCAAGGAGGAGTTTCCCGGACGCGGCACCGGCATCATGCAGGCCTTCGTGTTCAACCTGCGCCGGGACAAGTTCAAGGACGAGCGGGTGCGCCGCGCCTTCAACCTCGCCCTGAATTTCGAGGAGATGAACCGGCAGCTCTTCTACAGCCTCTACAGCCGGATCGATTCCTACTTCTACGGCTCGGAACTGGCCTCGTCCGGCCTGCCCGAGGGACTGGAGAAGGTGATCCTGGAGAGCGTCAAGGACAAGCTGCCGGCCAGCGTCTTCACCGAGACCTACAAAAACCCCGTCAACGACACGCCCGAGGCCGTGCGCGCCAACCTGCGCAAGGCGGTCGGCCTGCTGCGCGAGGCCGGCTACGAGCTGAAGGGCGGGAAGATGGTCGCGAAGGCAACCGGCGAACCGCTGACCGTCGAGTTCCTCGAGTTCCAGAACGTGTTCGAGCGGGTGATCCTGCCCTACGCCGCGCAGCTCAAGCTGATCGGCATCGAGAGCTCGATCCGGGTAATCGATCAGGCGCAGTACCAGAACCGCCTGCGCGGCTTCGACTTCGACATCACCACCTCGAACTGGCCGGAATCGCTCTCGCCCGGCAACGAGCAGCGCGAATTCTGGGGCTCGGCCGCCGCCGACAAACCGGGCTCGCGCAACATTGCCGGGATCAAGGATGCCGGCATCGACGCGCTGATCGAGAAGCTGATCTTCGCCGAGGATCGCGAGACCCTGGTCGCGGCCACGCGCGCCCTCGATAGGGCGCTGCTCGCCCACAACTTCGTGGTGCCGCAATGGTCCTCCGCGGTCACGCGCACCCTGCGCTGGAACCGCTTCGGCCGTCCGGCGGTGCTGCCGAAATACGGCGCTTCCGGCTTCCCGACCACGTGGTGGTACGACGAGGCGCTCGCCGCCAAGACCGGAGCCCCGCGGTGAGGGCGGGCGCGACCCGCCGGGGCGTCGTCCTCGGGACCGGAGTTCTGGCGCTCGCGGGCGCCCTGCCCCGTCCGCTTCGCGCCGAGGGCACCGCCACCGAGGCCACCCGCACCGCCCACGGGCTGTCGAGCTTCGGCGAGCTGAAATACGCGCCCGACTTCCCGAACTTCGACTACGTGAACCCGATGGCCCCGCGCGGCGGGCGCTTCTCGACCAGTCTGGTCCAGACCTTCGGCAATCAAGCGTTCGATACCTTCGACACGCTCAATCCCTATGTCTTCCGCGGCAACGGCGCGGCGGGCATCAACCTGACCTTCGACAGCCTGATGGTGCGCGCCCTCGACGAACCGGACGCGCTCTACGGCCTCGTCGCCCGCTCGGTGGAGAGCAGCGCCGACGGCCTGACCTATCGGTTCGCCCTGCGTCCGCAAGCGCGCTTCCACGACGGCTCGCCGCTCACCGCGCGGGACGCGGCCTTCTCCATCAACATCCTCAAGGAGAAGGGGCACCCGACGATCGCGCAGGTGATCCGCGACGTTGCCGAGGCGAGCGCGGAGGGCAACGAGACCCTCGTCCTCCGCTTCGCTCCCGGCCGCAGCCGCGACCTGCCGCTGATCGTCGCCGGACTGCCGATCTTCTCGGCGAAATTCTTCGAGGGCCGCGACTTCGAGGCTCAGACGCTGACGCCGCTTCTCGGGTCCGGCGCCTATCAGGTCGGGCGGATCGATATCGGCCGCTTCATCGAGCTGGAGCGCGTGAGCGACTACTGGGCGGCGGATCTGCCGGTCATGGTCGGGCAGAACAACTTCGACCAGCTCCGCTACGAGTATTTTCGCGATCGGCAGGTCGCCTTCGAGGCGTTCAAGGGCGGCGCCTATACCTACCGCCAGGAATTCACCTCGCGGATCTGGGCGACGGGCTACGATTTCCCCGCCGTGCGCGAGGGCCGCGTCAAGCGCGAGACCCTGCCCGATACCTCGCCCGCCGCCATCCAGGGCTGGTTCTTCAACACCCGCCGCGAGGTGTTCAAGGATCCCCGCATGCGCGAGGCGATCGGCCTGTGCTTCGATTTCGCCTGGACCAACCGCACGGCGATGTTCGGCGCCTACGAGCGCACCGTCTCGTTCTTCCAGAAGACCGACCTGATGGCCACCGGCAAGCCCTCAGCGGAGGAACTGGCCCTGCTCGAACCCTTCAGCGGGCAGGTCCCGGCCGAGGTCTTCGGCGAGGCCTGGACCCCACCGGTCTCGGACGGCTCGGGCCAGGACCGGGCGCTGCTGGCCCGCGCGGTGGCTTTGTTCAAGGAGGCGGGCTGCACCCGCGAGGGCGGCGCCTTGCGCCTGCCGAGCGGTAAGCCGGTCGAGTTCGAATTCCTCGATTCCGACTCTGTGTGGGAGCCCATCGTCCAGCCCTTCATCCGCAATCTCGGGCTGATCGGCATCAAGGCGCGCCAGCGGGCGGTGGATGCCGCACAGTATCAGGCGCGGGTGCGCGACTTCGACTTCGACATCATTTCCCGCGCCTCCTCGGGCGACGCGACGCCGGGGCCGGAGTTGCGCGAGGCCTACGGCTCGCGGTCGGCGGCGATCCCCGGCTCCAACAACCTCGCCGGCATCAGCGACCCGGTGATCGACGCGCTCCTCGACCGTATCGCCAATGCGGATTCACGCGCGAGCCTCACGGTGGCCTGCCGCGCCCTCGACCGGGTGCTGCGGGCCGGCCGCTACTGGGTGCCGATGTGGTACTCGCCCGAGTATCGCCTCGCCCTGTGGGACATGTTCGGCCGCCCGGCGAAGCTGCCGACCTATGGGCTCGGCGTGCCCGGCCTGTGGTGGTACGACGAAGCGAAGGCGCGCCGGATCGGCCGGGGCTGAGGATCTTCCATGCTCGCCTACATCCTGCGCCGCATCGCGCTGATGATCCCGACGATCTTCGGGATCATGCTGATCACCTTCGCCATCATCCAGTTCGCCCCCGGCGGTCCGGTGGAGCGGGTTCTGGCTCAGCTCCAGGGCCAGCAGGAAGGCTCGCTCTCGCGCATCACCGGCGGCCAGGGCGATCTCGGCGGCGGGGCGGCCCGCGGCGGAGGTGACAGTTCAAAATACCGCGGTGCGCAGGGGCTCGATCCCGCCTTCATCAAGAAGCTCGAGGCGCAGTTCGGCTTCGACAAACCCGCCTACGAGCGCTTCGGCAAGATGCTGTGGGACTATCTCCGCTTCGATTTCGGCCGCAGCTATTTTCGTGACGTTTCGGTCTTGGATCTGATCAAGGAGAAGCTGCCGGTCTCGATCTCGCTCGGCCTGTGGATGACGCTGATCTCCTACGCGATCTCGATCCCGCTCGGCATCCGCAAGGCGGTCGCCGACGGCTCGCGCTTCGATGTCTGGACCTCGGCGGTCGTCATCGTCGGCTACGCGATCCCGAGCTTCCTGTTCGGCATCCTGCTGGTGATCCTGTTCGCGGGCGGCTCGTTCCTGCAGATCTTCCCCCTGCGCGGTCTCACCTCCGAGAACTTCGAATCCCTGAGCCTCTGGGGCAAGGCCGTGGATTATGCGTGGCACCTCGTCTTGCCGCTCTCGGCGCTCGTGCTCGGCGCCTTCGCCACCTCGACCCTTCTCACCAAGAACTCGTTTCTCGACGAGATCCGCAAGCAATACGTCGTCACCGCCCGCATGAAGGGCGTGAGCGAGCGCCGCGTCCTCTACGGCCACGTGTTCCGCAACGCGATGCTGATCGTCATTGCCGGCTTTCCCGGCGCCTTCATCACCGCCTTCTTCACCGGCTCGCTGCTGATCGAGACGATCTTCTCGCTCGACGGTCTCGGGCTCCTGTCCTTCTCCTCCATCGTCGGCCGCGATTATCCGGTGGTGTTCGCCACCCTCTACATCTTCTCCCTGCTCGGACTTGCGGTGAACCTGCTCTCCGATCTGACCTACACCTGGATCGATCCGCGCATCGATTTCTCGGCCCGGGGCGCCTGAGGCGCGCTGCTGTTTGCCGGCTGCGCGGCCGGCTGCTATCGGCGCGCATTCGCCGCCGGACGCCGCCCGTGACCGCCCTCCCCCTCGTCATCCGCCCCGAGCACCCGGACGACGCCCCGGCCATCGAGCGTCTGCACGCCCGCGCCTTCGGACCCGGCCGCTTCGCCCGCACCGCCTACCGCCTGCGCGAGGGCGCGGCGCCCCTGCCCGATCTCTGCCTGACGGCGCTGGTCGGCACCTATCTCGTCGGCTCGGTGCGGATCGGCCCGGCCGAGGCCGAGGGCGGATCGCTCCTCGTGCTCGGGCCGCTCACCGTCGATCCGAGCTTCTCCGACCGCGGCATCGGAACGAGCCTGATGCAGGCGAGCCTCGACGCGGCCCGCGCCGCAGGGCACGGCCTCGTCGTGCTCGTGGGCGATGCCCCCTATTACCGCCGCTTCGGCTTCCAGCCGGTTCCCGCCGGCCGGCTCGCGATGCCCGGACCGGTCGATCCGGCGCGCTTCCTCTGGCTCGAACTGACGGACGGCGCGAGCACCGGCCTCTCCGGCACGGTCCGGCCGCCGCGCGCGCCACAAAGATCGCGCGAGAGTTGAAAAGGTCGAGCTTGACCGCAGCGGACGAGGATCGGACACCAGGGCAACCACGAAGACCACCGGAAGCGCCCGCCGTGCCGACCAGCGACGACCGCCAGCCTCCCGCCCGCTTCAATGCGGCGCGCTACTGCCTCGACGAGAACGCCCGGTTGCGCGGCGACAAGACGGCGCTGATCATGGTGGGCGAGAACGACCCCGTCGGCCGCCTCACCTACGCGCAAGCCGATCGGGCCGTGCGCGGCATCGCGGCGGGGCTGCTCGGCCTCGGGCTGAAGGCCGGCGACCGGGTGATGATCCGCATGGGCAACGAGACCGACTACGTCCTTGTCTATTTCGGCGCCCTCGCCGCCGGCCTCGTCGCCCTGCCCTCCTCGCCGCAACTGACCGCCGACGAAGCCGCCTTCCTGATGCAGAATGCCGGCGTCGCCGCGGTGGTGACCGGCACAGGATTGTCCGATGCCGGCGCTGGCGGCCCCGCGGGTTGTATCCGGCTCGATTCCGAAGCGATCGCGGCGATGAAGGCGGGGGAGCCGCTCGCCGACTACGCCGACACCGCCGCCGACGACCCGGCGACCCTGGTCTACACCTCCGGCACCACGAGCCGCCCGAAGGGCGTGCTCCACGCTCACCGCGCCATCTGGGGCCGGCGGCCGATGCACGCGCACTGGCTCGGGCTGACCGAGTCCGACGTGATGCTGCATGCCGGCACCATGAACTGGACCTACACGCTCGGCGTCGGCATCACCGACCCATGGGCCTGCGGCGCGACCACGGTGCTCTACAACGGCCCGCGCGACCGCGGGATCTGGCCGCGCCTGATCGCCGAGCAGGGCGCGACGATCTTCGCGGCGGTGCCGAGCGTCTACCGCCAGATCCTCAAATATGCGGACCTCGCCGAACACGACCTCTCGCGCCTGCGCCACGGCGTCACCGCGGGCGAGGCGCTCTCGTCCGACCTCCACGAGGCCTGGACCCGGGCCACGGGCAAGCCGCTCTACGAGGCGCTCGGCATGAGCGAGATCTCAACCTATGTGTCGAGCGGCCCGACCATCCCCGTGCGCCCCGGCTCACCCGGCCGGCCGCAGCCGGGACGCCGCATCGCGATCCTGCCCGCCGAAGGTCCGCCCGAGCCGCTGCCGGCGGGCGAGACCGGCCTTCTGGCGATCCACCGCACCGATCCCGGCCTGATGCTCGGCTACTGGCGGCGGCCGGAGGAGGAGGCGGCGGTGATGCGCGGCGAATGGTTTGCCGGCGGCGACCTCGCACGCCTCGACACCGACGGCTACCTCTGGTTCCAGGGCCGCAACGACGACCTGATGAACGCCATGGGCTACCGCGTCTCCCCCGTCGAGGTGGAGAGCGTCCTGGCCGGCCATCCCGATATCGCCGAGGTCGGCGTCACGGAGCTGGCCGTGCGCACGGATCTGCGGGTCATCGCGGCCTTCGTCGTCCTGCGGCCCGGGGCCGAACCCGATGCGGACGGGCTGATCGCGTGGTGCGGTAATCGCCTGGCCGCCTACAAGGCGCCGCGCGCCATCCGCTTCCTCGACGCGCTGCCGCGCACCGCCAACGGCAAGGTCCAGCGCAAGCGACTGGCGGAGACCGCCGCATAGCTGCGCTTGTTCGCCCCGATTCGCGCCGGTAGAGCGAAGGCCCGGCACGCATCAAGTCCCATGGCCCCGCTCCCGATCTCCGTCTTCATCATCGTCAAGAACGAGGCCGACCGTCTCGGCGCCACCCTCGCGGCGGTGCGGGATCTCGCCGACGACATCGTGGTGGTCGATTCCGGCTCGACCGACGGGACCCAGGCGCTCGCCGCCTCGCTCGGCGCCCGGGTGATCCACAACGACTGGCCGGGCTACGGCCGGCAGAAGCGCTTCGCGGAAGGCCAGTGCCGCCACGACTGGGTGCTCAACCTCGACGCCGACGAGGTGGTGCCGGCCGACCTCGCGGAGCGGATCCGCGCCGTCTTCGCCGAGGGCGAGCCGGCCCATGCCGCGTGGCGCATCGCCATCGCCGAGATCTTTCCGGGCGAGACGCGCCCCCACCCCTGGGCCTACGTGCTGACCCCCGTGCGGCTCTACCGGCGGGACTTGAGTACCTACTCGACCTCGCCGGTCCACGACCGGGTCGTGCTCGGCCCCGGCGTCACCGTGGGGCTGATCAAGGGCCGTATCCACCACTTCTCGGTGCGTTCGCTCGGCGACCAGCTCGACAAGCTCAACCGCTACTCCGACCAGCAGGCCGACGACCTCGATGCCCGGGGCGTGACGATCCCGGCTTGGCGCCTCTACGTTGAGTTGCCGGGCAACTTCCTGAAGGCGTATTTCGGTCGCCGCCACTTCGTGCGCGGCGCCTACGGTTTCCTCACCGCGATGAACTACGCGATCTCCCGCCACCTGCGCGTGGCCAAGCATTACGAGCGCCGCGTCACATCCCCGCGCCGACCGGGTTGACCCGCCGCCCCGGAGCTTCTACAGCCGAGCGGCGGGGAGACGTGGCCGAGAGGCTGAAGGCACTCGTTTGCTAAATGAGCATACCCCTAATAAGGGTATCGAGGGTTCGAATCCCTCCGTCTCCGCCACCCGCCTCTAACCATACCCCAACAATCCCAATCACTTAGCGGTCATTCCCACACCGATTCTGCCGTTTTAGGGTGCTAAATCGTCCAACACGGGCGGATTCCGTGGGCGATTTCCGACGAGACCCGTCCCACGATTTTCTGACCGCCCGGCAAGGCATGTGGCACTACGCCCGGCGCATGCCGGCCGCGTATGTCGAGGTCGATCCACGTGGCGTCATCCGGCAGTCCACGAAGATTCGCGTCGTTGACGACCCGCGGAAGGTGCACGCACGGCGCACCGCCCAGAAGATCAACGAGGAAATGGAGACGTTCTGGCGTGCTAGCCTCGGCGGGTAGAAGGCCGAAGCGCAGGCTCGCTACGATCGGGCCCGCATCGAAGCGCGCCGTCTGGGCTTCGAATACGCCTGCGCAACTCGGCCAGCGAGCGCCACCGGTTCGGCTATCGGCGTTTGCTGATCCTGCTGCGGCGGGAGGGCCTCAAGCTCAATCGCAAGAAGCTGTTCCGGCTCGATCGGGAGGAGCGGCTGTCGGTGCGCTAGCGCGGCGGTCGCAAGCGAGCAACGGGCACGCGGGCTTCAGCCGCCGTGCCGCAGCAGCCGAACCAGCGCTGGAGCCTCGACTTCGTCTCCGACACGCTCGACGACGGGCGGCGCTTCCGCCTCCTCGTCGTGGCCGATGACGGCACGCGGGAGTGTCTCGCGCTGGTGATCGACACGTCGCTGTCTGGGCAGCGCGTCGCGCGCGAACTCGACCGGATCATCGCGGTCCGAGGCGAGCCGCTGATGATAGTCTCGGACAACGTCCTACGTAGCGAGGAAGGACGGTTGGCCGGGCAACAGGTCTCCGTCCGCGAACATGCGCTCGCGGCGTGAACTTCGTCAACGTCGATCCAGGCGGCCCCTGCCGATCCGGAAGAACTCTCGGCCATAACGAACACAGGATCCAGCCGATGCACGCGGCACCGTGGTCCTCACCGTCCTCAACACGAGATGCCAATCCAGGCAGGAGACCCGAGCATTATCTACAGGGTCGTGGCTCTCACGCCCTCACGGCTCTGCTGAGAGGGGTTCTCCCAACTGGCGCCGGCCCCTCGACGAAGGGCCGATAGTCGTCACCGGTCTTGATAACGGCGTGTACCACGCGCGCCATCTTGGCGGTGATCGCGGTCAGCGCCTTGCGCCGCAAGTCGGCATTGTGCCGGTCGCGGGCGATGTAGAGCTCGAACTTGTCGCGGAAGCTGTTCTCCCGCTGGCGGATGGCGACCTGACCGGCCAGCCAGAGCGTACGCCGGAGCCGGGCGTTGCCGTACTTCGACAGCTTGGTCTGGCCCCGGAAGCTGCCGGATTGCTGTGTGGCCAGATCGAGCCCGTAGAACTTCAGGAACTGCCGGTGATGGCTGAAGCGGCGCAGATCGCCGGCCTCAGCTAGGATGGTCAGCGCGTTGATCGGGCCGATGCCGGGGATGCGGCGCAGCAACTTGTAGTCGGCGTTGTCCGATAGGAGGGTCTCGGCCGCGACCTCGATCGCGTCGCGTTGCCGGATGAGGCCGCGCGCCTCGCCGATGACGAGCCGGAACATGCTCACCGCCGGACCATCCGGCGACACCGGCAGGCCGATCGAGCTGCGAGCCGTCTCGTAGATGTCGCCGAGCAACCGCGTCTTGGCGACCTTGCGCCCGACCACGTCCCAGGCCGCGGCGATGAAAGCCTCTTTGCTCAGGGTGGTGATGCTTCCCGGTGTGGGGAAGCGATCGAGGAAGGCGAAGAACAAGTCCAATCGGCTGTTGTGCCGGAAGCGGTCGATCTCCGGAAAGTACAGCGGCAGGTAGTGGGTCAGGATCCGGTGCAGCACTTCGGTCTTGGCCTTCGAGACGGCGTCGTGCGTCTTGGATAACTCCTGCACGTCGTTGATCCCGGCGACGAGTGGACGCTGGTAGACCTGCGAGGCGCCGATGCGGATCATGTGCAGCATGACCTAGGCATCCTTCGGATCGTTCTTGTCCCAGCTATTGTGCAGGGCCTCGCGGGTGCGGGCGAGCGCCACGGAGGAGATCAGGCGCACGGCAAAGCCAGCCTGGAGCAGGCGCCAAGCGATCGGGCGGTGGTAGTTGCCGGTCGCCTCGAAGCCGCTGGTCAATGGTTGTCCGAGATCGGACAGGAGTGTGATCAGACGGTCGTGCTCAGCCCGTGTGTTGAGGACGCTCAACCGGCGTCGTCGGCCGGAGCCGGGCACCTCGATGAGGACCTCGTTGCGGGCCTTAGCAACGTCGATGGCTACGAGAACGCCGGCCGGCGGCGTAAGCTGCGGTCTGGTCATGGTCGATCCGTCTCCGGAATGAGGCTTCGAACACCGTCACTCTAGGGACCTGTTGATCGGCCATGACCGCCCAGGGCGGCGCGCTGCGCTCCGCGTGGCTTCGCGCGCCGCCCCAGAACCGTCGAGCCATCTTCCCGATGTGCTACGGCACCGAGTTGACCTCGCACGCCATCCTGCGCTGGCAGGCGGAGCATGCGGTCGCGTGGCCCGACATCGCCCCCGGCAAGCTGCAGCAGAACGGTCTTGTCGGAAGCCTCTACGGGCGCTTGCGCGACGAGTGCCTGACCGAGCATCTGTTCCGGCGCCTGACGGCGGCCCGGACCCTCATCGAAGCGTGGCGGGTGGACGACAACACCTGCCGTCCTCACACGAGCCTTGGCGGGCTCACTCCAAACGCGTTTGTACCGCGGTCCCGAGAGGACCAGAACCAGAACGAACTCTGGTTATGAACAGGGCAAACAGGGGGCAAGGTCCGTCGCGGTCTCGTCTAGGAACACGAGCTTGTGCGGATCGAGGTCGGGTTGGCCCTCGAATCAAGCCAGGCGAACTGCCTTCAGGTCCTCCCGATCCTGCTCGGCGACGTGGCCGGTGTCTTTTTTTGCGCGTGATCCCGTGGCGCTTGAAGAAGCGAAAAGCCGCGCATCGAATCACATCTGCGCCGCCCTCGAAATCCCCGTCGATTCATGCCGATCGGACGCCGCTCTACATCCTTGCCGATGCGATCCAGCCGGTGGAGGAGCGCCTGCTGCTTGCGCGGCGCCAGATCAGCGAACCGTTCCAGGAAGGCGATGCGCGGGTCGCCACACAGCGCAGCGATGTCGGCCCCGGCCCGCTCAGCCAATGCCGAATCGAACGGGGCGAACGCGCCAGGCAGTCTGCTGAATGCTCGATCAAATTGGCAGAGCCGAATTCATCGGCAAGGCGCCGGCGCTGAGCACATCTTCTGGATCACCGCGCCGACAAGGGATGAACGTCTTGGGTCTGCCGGGTCTCACTCAGCGGGTTTCCGGCATTCGAAGCTTGCCGCCGATCGCTCGGCACCGCCACGATAGACGGCCATTTGCGGATAAGAGCAGATCGGTTGCGAACGCGGCGCCGTGTCGCCCGGAAGCGTACCCTTTGCGAGGATCTGTGTCGGCGCGACGCCCTCGTCCGTCCATTGCTCCAGCGCTGTTAACGGGTCGATGTCGCCCAGCCCGGATCCACCGCCGCAATGGGTCATGCCAGGCACCATGAAGAGGCGCGCGAAGCCAGGGGCGGAGTCGCTCATGTCGCGCTCGAGGCGGCGATACCAGTCGCGGATGTCATGCGCGGAAAACACGGGGTCGGAGACCCCTTGGACCACGATCATCTTGCCGCCGCGCGCGTTGAAGGTGGTCAGGAAAGTCGCGTCGGCATCGTTGATCGCCGCAGTCTGCCGAACCCGTTCCACGTCACGGTCGAAGTCGAACTTCAGTACGTCGAAGCTCCGATCATAGGGGGTCATGAAATAGTCTCTGAGCGCGGCCGCTCCCATGGTCAAGTTGATCGCATTGGATTGCGCGGTCTGCGACGTGCCGAGCTTCCACATCCGCCAGCCCGGCGTGTTGATGCCAGCATCCCAAGGCCAGCTTGCATAGACATTCTCGCCGCGGCTGTTCTTCGCGCCCTCAAACACCGCAGTCAGGGCGTCGATCTTGTCGGCCGAAAGGCAGTCTTGCGTCTGCCCAGGCTTGCACTGAAGCGTGCTTGGGCGGAAGCTGCATTGCTCCCAAGCGTTGAGGATGCCGTCTTCCAACCCGTCTTTGGCATCGCACTGCGCCACCACGGCGCGACTGACAAGATCGAGGTCCGCCTGGCTGAAGGCATTGGCGACGATCTTTTGGCCTTGTGAGTTGACCGGCGCGATCCGCATGAACTGCTGGCTGTCCCAGGCCTCGCCGATGCTGGCATAGGACAGACGAAAGCCCGGATTGCCCGCGACGATGCCGTCGAAGTCGGTGGGATAGCGCTGCGCCGCCATCATCGCTTCGCGGCCCCCATTGGAGCAACCCATGAAATAGGATTTGTGCGCCGGCGTCCCATAGAAGCGTGCGATCAGTTGCTTGGCCGCTGTCGTAACTTGACCGGTCGAGGCATAGGCATAGTCGAGCCGCGCCTGCTGGTCCTGCGCGAAGCTCGTGTCCGTACCGTCATGGCCGCCATCCTGGCTGACCACGGCGTAGCCGCGCATCAGAGCCGGTGTCGCGGTCGAGCCCTGGAACGGCACGCTCCCGAGCGCGGCGGCGAGGAAACCGTCGGTACCGCCGCCGCCCTGGAACAGGAACTTGTCGTTCCACTGCGCCGGAAGGCGCAACTCGAACCGGATGCCATAGGGTTTGCCGTCGGCGCCGGTGCGCGGGTTGATGATGCCCCGGATGAAGCATTGCGCGCCGATCCGGCTGTACTGCCGCGTCGAGCCGGTCATTGCCGAGAAGGCATCGGGCTTGAGCACCTGCGGCCCCTGCCATTCGGCCCGTTCGATCCGCGTGCCGGGAAGGTCGACCTGTGCAAGCGCCGAACAGGCGCTCGCGAGTGTTGCCGTGTCCGGCGGGCTCCGGTGGTGGGATCGCGCCTGACTCTGGTCGTTGCCGAGCGACGGAGCGCTGACGGTCAGCGCGAGGAGGGCTGCAACCGAATGCTTCGTAAAACTCATTGGCTGAACCTTCGTTTTTCGGACCTCAGACGAGGTGAGTCTCGAAGAAGGATTGAAACTTGCCCCAGGGGATTAGGTCGACACGGTAGTGGAGATCGATGTAGCCGGCGCCGTGCACGATTCAGAGCTCCTTGGGATCGGTCGCGAAGCCGTGCGCCTGCTGGCTGAAGAAACGCGAATGCGGCCCTAAGCCGTCCGGGGAGACGCCGGCGGATCGAGGCGCTGGACTGTCTAGCATCAGGGAGGCCAAGCTGGGACGCGACCGTTGCTGATCCGATCTCGCCTCGGCCATGAGATACCTCTTTACGCCTATTCAAGAGCGGGATGTTTGCTCTTCGATCGTCTTCGAGGAGGTTGTCAGAGTGTCGGCCCTGACTTCGAGGGATCGAAACGAGGGCTCCGTCTCCAAACTCGTTACCGGTCGCCGAACGCGGAACGCCTCGATCAGTTGCCGCAGGTTCCGGTGGGCATCCTCCAGCGACGTGTGCAGCATGCGGATGTGGTGGGTGCGTCCGCCGAGGTCATGACCACCCTCGAAGCGCTGTCTGAGAGCTTCGCAGCGTCGGGACAGCGAGGCAGCATCAAGGCCGATCGGCGCGATGTGATTGTCGGCCATGGTGTCAGGCTGCCCGGACGGTATCGAGGAAGTGGCCTACCTCGGCGGTGAGGTGTCCAGACTGACGTGCCAACGCGGAACTCGACCCGAGCATCTGGGTCGCGGCCACCCAGCATCCTCCGAGGCGCGGGCCACGCCGGCGATTTTGGCCGTCGCCTCGCCCGTGCCGGTCGAGGCCTGCGCCACGTTGCGCACGATCTCCTGCGTGGCCGCCCCCTGTTGCCCACCGCCGCCGCGCTCGCGGCCGCCACCTTGTTGATCTCACGGATCTGGCCCGTAATGCCGCCGATCGCCGCCACGGCGCGGCCCGTCGACGCTTGCACCTTGCCGATCTGGTCAGCGATCTCCTCCGTAGCCCGCGCGGTCTGGCTGGCCAGCTCTTTGACCTCGGTCGCCACCACCGCGAAGCCGCGGCCCGCCTGCCCAGCCCGCGCCGCCTCGATCGCCGCGTTGAACGCCAGCAGGTCGGTCTGGCCGGCGATGTTCGAGAGCAGCCCGACCACGTCGCCGATCCGTGCGACCGCGTCATTGAGTTCTTGGACGAGGTTCGCCGTCCCATCCGCCTCGCCCATGGCACGCTGCGCCAGGGCCGCCGGTCCATGCACTGGCGGCCGATCTCCTGCACCGAGGCGCCGAGCTCCTTGGCTGCGCACGCCACCGTGCCGACATTCGAGGCCGCCTCCTCAGCCGCCGTCGCGACCGCGACGGACTGGGTCGCCGTCTCTTGGGCCGTCGCCGTCATTGGCCGGGCCGTGGTTTGCAACTCGGTGACTGCCGACGAGACCGGACCGACGATGCCGCCGACCGCCGCTTCGAAGGCATCGGCCATCTGGGGCATGCCGGCCTTGCACTGCTCCTCGGCCGAGGCGCGCGCGGGAACGGTCTCTTCCTCGAGGACCTTCGTGTGGAGCATGTTCTCCTTGAACACCTGGACCGCCCGGGCCATCGCGCCGATCTCGTCGCCGCGCTTCACCACCGGCACGGCCGTTTCCAGCCGCCCATGCGCCAGGTGATCCATCGGCATCTTCCTGCCCTTGGAGGCCGCCACGACCGCCTCGTTGCGCATGCGCTTAATCGGCCCGGAGAAATATAGGTCGTTGGAGCGGGTGTCGGCCTCGCGAAGGGCGGCGCCGGATTCGCCGGCCGAGATCATCCGCCCGACGGTGGTCCAGGCTAGGTCGGACTGAGCCTCGTGCTCGCGGGTCTCGCTGCACTCCGCAACGGACGGGACACGGTCACCGGCGCAGGCTTCGATGATGAGGAAGCCGGCCCGGCCGGTCATCGTCCGGGCCAACCGCGTCGCCGCACGGGCATTATTGATGATGCTGTCCTGATATGTCGGCTCTGCCTGATAAAAGAGGTCGTCGACGATCACCTTTGCCCCTGCGGCCGCGAGGTCGCGGATGGCTTGGGCCATGTCGGCCATCGTGCGTCCCCCTGCGGCGAACAGAATCGATGCACCCGGCGCAACGTCGTGGATGATCTGCGCCATGGCGCGCCCCTCATCGTTCCCCCATTCTCCTTCACGCAGTATCCGCGTGTCCCAAGGCAGTTCGCCGGACGCACGATCGCTCGCAAAAGCACCGTATTTGTCGAAGCTGTCGGAAATGACACCGACCGTGATCCCGCTGCCGTCGAAGCCGTACTGTGCGCGGGCCAAATCGGTGCCCATCGCACGATCGCCCTGACTGACAATGCCGGGCTGGGCCCCGAAGGCGAAGGCGTCTGCTATCGATTCGGCCTCCGGTGCGTTGTTACTCAGGCTCGTCCACGTGCTTTCAGCAGTCTGGGCGGGCCATCCAATCTGATCGAGATGACGGGACGTATAGAGCCACCCTGTCTTCGTGATTGCGGCGAACGCGCCGTAGTTCGTACTCGGGAAGATCCTCTCCTTCTCGCCGTCATCGAAATGTGACAAATAGAATTTTCTCTTCATGCTCGCGTTCTCGTTTTGCTGTGATTGCAAATTGCAGATGTAACACTCCATCAGGCTGAGACGTCTTCGGCAGATCGACTGAAAATGCCCCCGGGCATGACGGGCAACTTGCCGCCTTCGCCGATCGTTTCGAACGTCGCCCCGTCACCGAGAAGTGTCAGTTGATGCGTGTGCAGATCGTCGAGCAGATGCGTATGCGCCACGCTGACGACGGTCACGCCGGGTAAAGCCTCAAGCAACATCGCGTACATCCTGCGTGCGTTCGCGGGATCGAGCGCGCTCGTCGCCTCGTCGAGCAGGATCAGGCTCGGCCGGAGGATCAGCGGGCGCAGGAAAGCGAGGCGCTGCTTCTCGCCTGGCGAGAGGTGCTGATCCCACTCGGCCGCGACATCGAGATCCTGAACCCGAGCGCCCAGACCGATTTTCCCGAACAGATCCTCCAGATCGATTTCGGGGTCCGTCCCGCGCAGCGGATAGGTCACGGCATGGCGCAGACTTCCCACCGGGAGGTATGTTTGCTGAGGCAGGAAGAGCGTGGCTTCGAGCGGGGGCATGGTGAGGCGTCCGCCCGTCTCGGGCCAGATCCCGGCCAGCGCGCGCAGCAACGTGCTCTTGCCGACGCCGGAGGGGCCGCGGATCAGCCAGCGCTGACCGCGCTCGACGTGCCAATGGGGCAGGCTGAGCAGCGGCGTCCCATCCGGCTGGGCGAGCGTGACGTTCTCGGCGAGGATCGACGTCGCGGCCTTCGCTTCCCTGACGATCGCCGGACTGGCCGGCGGCGCGTCGAGCAGTTTGTCGAATCCACGCAGGCGGCGAACGATGCCGCGCAGCGTCTGAAACCCCTCCGTGGCCTGCCAGAAATACGCGACAGCAGCGCTGTAATGTTCGGCAGATTGCTGCGCCTGCATCATGCCGCCGAGGGAAAGCGCGCCGCTCATGTAGCGTGGCAGGAGCAGCAGCAGTGGGAAGACGCTGCCGAGCCTGCCTACGGTCGTGTTGAAGACCAGAATCTTCACCCTCTGGACGATCTGCCCATAGAAGTTGCTGCGGATCGCCGCGAAACGCTCGGCGAGGTTCGCCTGCTCGGTTGCCTCGCCGCGCAGCAGCGCCACCTGTTCGCAGGCTCGTCGGATCTCGATCAGTTTGAAGCGAAAATCGGCTCCGACCCGGTGCTCGCGCATGACGAGGCCCGGAAGCTTACGCCCGACATAGAAGGCGCCGGCCGTATGCAGCACCGTGTAGAGCGTCGTCGCCAGCAGCAAGTATCCGGGAATGTAGAGGGTGACGAAGCCAAGCGAGAGTTCGCCCGAGCCCGAGGCGTTCCACAGGATGATGCCGAAGGTGATCGCCATCGTGACGACGTGGATCAGGGAGGAGGTGGTATAAAAGGTGGTTCTGGCGAAGTCTTTGGTGTCTTCGGCGATGCGCTGGTCGGGGTTGTCGAGAAGGTCGCGGCGCTGGTTCTCGTAGTAAATGCGGTTGTGCAGCCAGCGTGCGATGTACGTCTCCGTCAGCCACTGGCGCCAATGCAGGATGATCACCTCTCCCGTGAAGTTCGTAATACTGGTTGTAACAATTGCTAGAAAAATGATCGTCGCAAGTAGAATAAGTATCGAAGGAAGTCGGCTTATATCCTTATCACCAAGCATATCCCACAGTGACTTGGTATATCTAGTGCCAAGAACGCTTGTGTAGACATGGACGAATTGTAAGCCGATATTGACCATGAAGAGCGGCCACGCCCAGCGGGCATGGCGGGTCATCCAGAACCCGCTGAGGAGGCGCAGGAAGTGGCGGAGTTTCTCTGCGAACGGCGCCTGTGCCTCTTCTCTGGCGCTCTGCCGCAGGTCTCTCGTCGCGGCGGCGGCAGGAGAGGCGCGACCATCGGCCGTGGGTTGCATGGGCAATCGTTCCGATTTCTCACTCAGAGCCGCGTGCAGCCTGCCTGAATCGGCCCGGCGCCTCGCGCTCTCCGTCTCGATGCACACTCTCACGGCGAGGCGGTTTCCCCTCGCCGGAATGCGTCAGCTTCCTGGTTCGGCATGGTCCATTCTGAGGGCCGGACGCCATCGTCCGGGACGAGGCTCCAGATCGTCCCGTCAGGCTGCGTCCGGCCGGGAGGCGGCCGCGAGGGCGTCGAGGCTCACGCGCGCGAGAATGCCGGGGGATTCTAGAAAGGCCGTGTTCGAACGATCGAGCTGCTGGATAAACCGCGCGTGGAGTTCGGGCGCGTGGACGCAGAAGAAGGACGGGAAGTCATACGTCGTGAGCGAAGAATCGTGGGCGAGCACATCCCGCTCGAACGTCTCGATGCAGGCCTTGAAGGCGGCATCGTCCCGCTCCGTCCATCCGGTCTCGAGGGAGGCTTGGCGCGAGCGCACGGCGTACCACTTGGATGCGACATCCACCAGGGTGCTTCGTGAGACCACCGGATCCCAGGCGGCCGCCTCCGCGAGGGCGCCGTAGGTCAGACCGAGTGGGTCCGTCACGGCATCGGTCGCGGCGATGGCGGCCGACTGGACCGCGCTCCATTCCGCCCGCAGGGGCGTGTCCCCGCTCGCGCTACGGCGATGCAGCGCGAGGATCCCGCACAGAGTCTCTGAAACGCCTTGAATCTCGGCAGGCCACTTGGCGTTGCCGAGGCCTTCCTCCAGCATGAAGGTGACAAGGTGGCTCGGCACATTCGTCAGGTCCGCGCCGGGCGCGACCCGCCCGAGCCAATCCGTCGCGAGCGCCGCCGCTGCCTGAGGATCTTGGATGCGAGCGCAGAGATGATCCAGCAGAAGGCCGAGGCCAGCCGGATAACCGGTGGCCGCCTCGAACGCCTTGGGGTCGTCGCTCGCGGCGATGCAGCCGGAAGGCGTGCCGCCGGTGCCGTTCCAGCGGTCGCCCGCAGGGTCAAGCGTTCCGCCGGCCCCATGCCCGGCCAGACGTGCGAGCAGCACGGCTCGGATCTCCGGATCCCCGGCGAAGGCGATGAAACGGGCCATGCTCGGATCTCAGAGATGGGAGTCGATGAAATGGCACAGGCGTGTCTTGGTCAGGATCCCGGTCGCCCGACCCCGCTCGCTGCCCTCGGCGAAGAGGGCCAGCAGCGGGATCGACCGCACGCCGAAGCGCTCGGCCAGCCGCGGATGGCTCTCGATATCGACCTTCACGACCTTGAGTGCCGCGCCGTACATCTCAGCGACCTCCTCCAACGTGGGTTGGAGGGCGCGGCAAGGGCCACACCAGGGCGCCCAGAAGTCGACCAGCACCGGACCGTCGGACATCATGACCTCGCGGTCGAAATTGTCCTCGGATGCCGAATGGATCAATTCAGACATATCGGATCCTTCCTCGTGAGCACTCGGTTCTCACCGGGCACGCGCTCTGAATGAAGCGGTTCAGAAATCGAGCGTCGCTCGGATCATGAAGGTGCGCCCCTGGGCGAGCGGGACGAAGTACGGAGAGACTGTCGTGTTATAATAATACCGGTCAAAGAGATTTGTGACGTTCATATCGACTCTAAAGTTCTCCATCGTATAGCCGATCATCGCATCGTAAGTGATGAATCCCGGTATCTTCGGCGCGGTCGCTCTGGGCCGAAAATCTGTGAAGCTGAAGGTCTGGCCGCGCCCGCCGCCGCCGATCGACAAGCCCTGAAGCGGGCCTTCCGTGAATGTATAGACGGCAAAAAGGTTGGCTTGATGCTGAGGCTGGCCGGGCATGACGAGGGGGCCCGAGGAGCGGGTACCGGCCTGCTGAATTCCGTTCGTAAAATCGTTATAGCTATACCCACCGATCACTTGTAGGTTCGGCGTGATCTGCCCCTGGAAGTCGAGCTCGTAACCTTCGGCAAGATAGCCCGGCCCGAGCCTGTTGGTTCTTGTCGCCGGGTCAAAGAACAACGTGTTGCTGTAAGCGTTTGAATATCTGTCGACCGTAACCATGAGCTGGTTGTCTAAGAGGCTGAACTTGAAACCAACTTCGCTCAGGTCGCTGAGCACGGGCGGAGCAGGCTCCGTCCGGTTGATGAATCCCTCCTGCGGCAGGAAGCCGGTTCCAACGCTGCCGTACACGCTGACCCAAGGAAAGATGTCGTACACGGCGCCGGCCGTGTAGGTCATCTCAGCCTGTTCCAACCTGACGCGGCGTGATCCGACCGTCTTGGAGCTGTACCAATCCTGTCGGACGGAGCCCAGTATGTGGAGACGGTCGAAAAGGTCGATCTTATCTTGGAATGAGATGCCTACGTTATCCGTCGCCGATTGGCCGTATCTGAAGAAATTCGATCCGTACCAAGAGGGCGTAAAAAAACCTGGAAATTGGAGGTCCTGACGCGGATTGAAGAGGCCGATCTGCTCCCGGGTTTCGAGCAGATTGGATTTTTGTTTACCCGACAGCTTGAGATAGTCGATGCCGAAACGCATCGTTTGACGGAAATATTCCGTGTCGTGCCGGACGAGCATATCGGATTGCGTGACGAACCGCTCTCCGAAAGAGGAACCAATGCTACCCACTGGATTCGCCAGAGGCTCGCCGCCCCTATATCCTACAATAATACTGCCGGGAATTTGCGTTTGACTATATGAATCCGTGATAAAATACGACGTCCGGTTGCGAAACCTGAAATCCAGACTGCCGAGATTCGCTGCATCTATCGTCCCGAGATGATGGTCGATCTCCCCATAGGGATTCAGGATTCGCACCGATCCGCCGTTGGCGGCGCTGCCGAACGGTGTCTCCCGTGGAAGCCTGAGCGGACGAAAACCGGCCTCAGGCGTTCCGAAGGTGAAGGGCGGCACTCCGTACACCCTGTCGATGTAGCGCATGCCGGCGGTGACCCGTGTATCGACGCCCTGCCATGAGACCACAGGCGAGATCAGCGCCTCGTGGGGACTGGTGTTGCCGCCGAACGAGGTGTTGGCCGTGTTGCCCGAGAGGTTGAGCCGATAGGTGACGCCCTCCAAGTCGGACACCGGCCCGCCGAGATCGAAGGCGAGCGTCCGAAAGAAGCGGCTCCCGTAGAAGACGTCGGCTCTCCGAATCGGCGTCGCGGTCGGGGCTTTCGTAACGGCGTTGATGGCGCCGCCATTGAAGCTCGGGCCACTGAGTTCGGTGGTCGGCCCCTTGATGACGTCGATGCGCTCGATGTCGGTGATCGGGAGCCGGGCGGTGCCCGACGGCTGGCCGTTGATGAGGATCTGGGACTGATCGAAACCGCGGATGAAGTAGGTTGGCGAGCCCTGGGCTTGGCCTGATCCGTCACCGATACGCACGTTGCTGACGTTGCGCGCCGCATCGAGGACCGAGGTCTGTGCCTGGGTGCGGATCACCGCGTCCGTCACGCCGACGACCGAGCGCGGATTCTCCTTCAACGGGATATCGATCCGCGTGGAGGATTGCGTATCGATGGCAGTGAAGCCCACGTCCCGGGAGCCAGCCGTATCGGTGACGTCGATCGCCGCGATATCGCCGAGGGCGGCGGCCCCGGCGGTAGGGGCGGTCGCGCCGCGGATCATCAAGGCCCCCCCGGCACCCGGCACGGCCACGAGGCCGCTGCCGGCAAGTGCGCGCGCGAGCGCTTCCCGCACGCTCATGCGGCCGACGACCGGGCCAGCGGTTCGGCCGCGGGTCAGGTCTGCCGGAAACGAGATCGGTTGCGACGCCGTCCGCCCGATCTGGGCGAGTACGCTGCCGAGGTCGCCCGCCGGGATGTTGAAGGTGGCGCTGGCCGCGACCTGGCTCATTGCCGGCGCAGCGACGAGCAAGGGCAGGACCGCTGTAGTCGCCAGCAGCAGCGCGGTGAACGGGATCGCGTGCGCGTGTCGACTCGTCGCCGCGCGGTCCACCCTGACGCCCTGTGCTCTTTCCAGACCCCGACGACGGCCGCTCGCATACATCTCAAACCCCCTGGCCGATATGGCTCTGCTTTCGCCGAACTTGACTGATGACGGAGCAAAAGCGTCAGCACCCCGAGCGAATTTTTTAAAAAATGATAGAAACGAGGGGCGCCTTGCCGAGGCCGGCTGCGAGCGGGACTTCGGTCCGAACGGAAGCGCCCGCGACATCAGGGTATCGGAGACCGGCCGGAACGACCCGCCCGCCGCCGATTCGCGGGCGATACGCTGAATGAGGCGATCAGCGTCGATCAGAGGTCCGTTGGATCGTTTGGGCCGCGACGGGCGGGTTGCCCTTGTCGGTCAGTCGCTCAATCACGCGCCGTCACCTCGCCGCCGACGGAGGCGAGCCAAGTGCCGGACGCGCCGGCAAGTCAGCTTGCTGTCCCCTTGGACACCCGGTGTTCAGGGGAAGGAGCGATGCCGACTCACCCGGCGGGTTGTCGGCGGAACCGTTGCGGTTCCGGATCATATGGGTGCCGATCGGGCACCGCCGGCCCGAGGTCACAACGGCCTGCATCGCGTTGTCGAGCCTGAACGTGATCAGCAGCCGACTCTCGGCGAGTCGGGACGCCTTGTTTGGTGAAGAGCGCCGTTTCACCGACGGTTGAAGTTGAGCGGGATGGTCTGGGTGACCGCCTGCCCGCCGGGCGGCGGTGGGAAGGGCGCGGCGCGGTACATCACGGCGACGGCCTCCGCATCGAGCGCTGCGTTGCCGGACGAGGCGATCAGGCGGGCGCTGCTCACGCTGCCGGTGCCCGAGAAGGTCACGGAGACCGCCGCCACGCCGACCGCGCCGAACGCTCCGGGCGGGAACCGCTTGGCGCGTACGATCCGCGCCCGCATCTCGTTCTGCCACGTCGCCCGCGACGCCTGGCTGACCGCCGCGCCGGCCGAGGAGGCTGCGGTGCGGTTGGCGGTCTGCCGGTCCGAACGGGGGCCGCCGCCGCTGCGGGAGGCCATGATCGGCTTGTCCTTCTTCCGGACAGGCTTTTTGGGCTTCTCCTTCTCGACCTTCTTCTCGGGCGGCTTCGGCTCGGGCTTCTTCACCTCCTGCTTGGGCAGCTTCGGCGGCAGCACGGCCTGCGGCTTGACCTCCGGAGGTGGAGGAGGAGCCTCGACGACCGGTTCCGGATCGGGAGGCGGTGGGGCCTCCTCCGGCTCGGGCTCGACCTGTTGCGCATCGGCGGCCGGTGGTCCCTCGGAGGCGTTGTCCACCTCCGACTTCACCACGGTGGGCTCAGGCGACATGTCGATCATCACGGCTGCCGGCAGTTCCACCGGCGCGGGCGGCGGCTCCGTCTCGCGGGTCAGGGCGAGGTAGAGGCCCACATGCAGACCCAGCGTCAGCAGGCCCGCCACGGCCCAGCCCAGGATCTGCGCCGCCAAAGACGCCTCGCGGCTTTCCACGATCGCGCGGTGCCGTCCGGCGGCCCGCACGAAGGCTTCGGGCGGCGGATGGATCATGGCTGGGCTCCGCCCGACGTGTCTTCCAGGCCGATCAGACCGACCTTGAGGTAGCCGGCACCCCGCAGGAGGTTCATCACCCCCATCAGTTCGCCATAGGGCACGCCCTTATCGGCGCGCAGGAAGATCCGCTCGTCCTTGTTGCCCTTGGTTGCGGCATCGAGGGCGGCGCCCAAGGCCGGTCGAGCCACGATCTCCTCGCCCAGGGCGATCGCGAGATCGGACTTGACGCTGACAAAGACCGGCTTATCCGGCCGCGGCTGCTGCGGCGCCGAGGAGACCGGCAGTTCGACCGGCACATCGACGGTCGAGAGCGGCGCGGCCACCATGAAAATGATGAGCAGCACCAGGATCACGTCGATGAACGGCGTGATGTTGATGTCGGCGGTCTCCGTGAGGTCGTCGCCGGATCGGAGATTGATGGCCATGGCCTCACTCCGCCGCGAGGCGGATGGACCCTTTGGGGCCATAGGCGCCGAACTCGCGCCGGTCGAGGTCGCGCGAGAGGTGGCGCATGATCAAGGCAACGGCATCCCCCGTCAGGGCACGGTAGCCGGTGATGGAGCGGGTCAGGGCGTTGTAGATGACGACGGCGGGAATCGCCGCGACGAGGCCGATGCCGGTGGCGAGCAGCGCCTCGGCGATGCCGGGGGCGACCACGGCGAGATTGGTGGTGTTCGAGCTGGCGATGCCGATGAAGCTGCCCATGATGCCCCAGACCGTGCCGAACAGGCCGACGAACGGGCCGATCGAGCCGATGGTGGCCAGGATGCCGGTGCCCGAGGCCATGCGTTTGCCAACCCGCGCCTCGACCCGGTTCAGCGCGATGGCCGCCCGCTCCTTCACGCCCTCGCTGGGCAGGCCGTGAGAGAGGCCGAGTTCCTCCTCGACCTCGACCAGCAGGAGGGCGCCGACGCCGCGGCGCACCCGTTGCCCCGCATCCGCCAAGTTGCCTGCCGAACGGAGCTCGTTGAGGCTCGACCGCATCCTGCGCTTGGCCAACCCTAGACTGAACATCTTCACCAGCAGGATAGTCCACGTCACGACGGAGGCGGCGGCCAGGATGATCATCACCGCCTTCACCACCGGATCGGCGGCCAGGAACATGCCCATCGGCGAGAGATCGTGGGCGGCCTTCTCCGGCTTCGCGGCCGGGATCTGCGCAGGGGCCGACGCAGAGGCCGTATTGGCCGCAACCGGCGCTGGTGTCTCGGTTCCCGACCCCGCTGCGGGCGTTTCGATCGTTTCAGGAGACAAGGCTGAATCCGCCTGCGCGGCCCGTACGAGCGGGGGCGACAGAACCATCGTGCCGCAAACCAATGCGAGAATGTACGCCCCTCGCCTGAGGTGACGGATGCTTCCCATGCTCCGTTGCGGCCCAGCTCTGAAGATCGATCGCACCATCGCTTTTCCTTCCCCCTCTGAGATCGAAGGCTTCGCGTGCTTTGACGGATAAGGATCACCAAACGACAGCGCCTGGTGCGAACTTTCTTTCGGCGCCGGGATCTGATCTACGAGAAAACATCGATCTTCACGCCCGTGGATTCGGAGCCGCTATGCGAGCTGGACGGATCAGGGCCCCTCCCGATCTGATCGGAATACGTCTCCTGCTCGTACTCGAACGGTTCGCCGGTGGGCGTAGCCGGTGACACCGACATACCGAGCCGAACGATGGTGGGCCGCGATCACTCCGTTGACCGCAATCGTGCCGAGCGCCGAAACGGCGAGGTTCCAAGCCGGGAGGAGTGAAGTGGCCGCGAACAGGAGCGCGACGTCGTAGGCCATCTGCACAGAGCCTGCGCGGACGCCGAAGCGGTCCCTCAGGTACAAGGGCAAAGATACCCAAGCCGCCGGGACTGGTGCCGTGGCGGACCAGCATGATCAGGCCGATGCCGATCCGGTCTCGCCGCGCGCCGCCATCCTGGCGATCAAAACCGCGACGGCCCAGAGATTCGTCCAGGTCGATGCGCCGCAGGAGTGCCCCAGGGTCTCCAGCAGTGCGCGGGCGGCCCCGAGGCTGTCTGCATCCGCCACTGCGACCCACTCGGTGATCAACTGGGAAGAAACGACGGTTCAAGCCGCCCGCGACCGATTCGCTCGACGAGGAAGACCGCGTTCGTCGCCGTCGTCGACGGATCGGCGAGATGTCGGTGGAACACCGAAGCCTCTGGATCGGCCAGACACAGGCGCACGGAGTAACTGCGGTAGCGCAGATAGCGCCCGATCGTCGCCGATGTGCCGCCCGCGCCCGCTCCCACGACGATCCAGGTCGGGACCAGATAGCGCTCAAGCGATAGCTGATCGAAGATCGACTGGGCGATGTTGTTGTTGCCCCGCCAGTCCGTAGCACGCTCGGCATAGGTGAATTGGTCCATGTATTGTCCATTGCTCGTGGCGGCAGTCTGGGCCGTCTCGGCGTAGACTTCGGACGATTGCGCCACCATGTGGCTGTGGCCACCATAGCGGGCGATCTCGGCGATCTTCTCCGCGGTGGTGGATGCCGGCACAACCGCGACGAAGGGAAGGCCGAGCATCTGTGCGAAATAGGCCTTAGACACCGCGGTCGAGCCGCTTGATGCCTCGACGATCGTGATATGCGGAGCGATCCAGCCGTTGCAGAGCCCGTAGAGGAAGAGCGAGCGGGCGAGGCGATGCTTGAGACTGCCGGTGGAGTGGGCGGACTCGTCCTTCACGTAAAGGTCGATACCTCGCAGCCCAGGCAGCGGCACGCGGAGCACGTGTGTATCCGCGCTGCGGGCGGCTTCGGCTTCCATCCGAGCCGGTGCGGTTCGCAGCCAGCCGGAATCGACCACGCGGCCGGGGCGCGGAGACCCGCGACGCGGCAGAGCGACGTCGTCGGCGAAGGGATCCTCACGAAGGGAATTGGGAGCGATTATCACTCCGCCTCAGGTGGAGGCAGGCCGGAGGCCGTTGCCGCGCCTCCGGTCTCGGCAGTGCCGGTACCGCTGTCATTCGTATCGCAAGACCGCGCAGCATCCGTCGCAACTTGCGCCGACGACTGATGATCGGAACAAATCCCGGCCGGCGTGACGATCCGGTCGCTCGGCATATCTCCTTCGGCCAATGGTTCGCTGGTCAAGCGCATCACAGCCGCTGCGCTCGGGCCGGCCGTCGGGCCGTGCACGACGAGTCCGCCGTTCCTGTCAGCCCAGACGACGAGATTCATGCCCGAAAGCGCCTGCAGTACGGCGGCTTCGGCGCTCCCGCACCCCGTGATTGGGCCGGCCATGTGCCTGGCCAAAAGATGAGCCGGTGCCACGATTGGTGTACCGGACGTCAGGGCGATCTGCGTGAGAAGCGTGGCAAGATCGCCCTGTGGGATGTTGAAGCAGTGGGTTCGATCGGCGCGTGCCGTCGCCGCGAACAGTATCAGCGGCACGACAGCCCACCAGGCCGAGCACACTCGACCCGCTTGGATAGACAGGTTGTTCATAACTGGTCAGCTCCCCGTTCCCTGCCTGCCCAGGTTGACGGCCGAACTTACGAAAGGGTCAGCAGAGCCGACGAGAAAGGTCGGACATGTCGCTCATCTGCCGGCGGGGCCAAGCTTGATCCAGAGCCGGGAGATACGTGTCAGGGATAAGCCGAGGGATTCGGCGAGCGCGTCGAGAGCCGCGTTCGGGTTGGGGAGTGAAGAGACTCCGGTGGCACGCAGGCCCGCAGTGGCGTCCACGTGGTCGGCCGGGTGCAGCGGCTCGGGCAGCCAGCCGGTTTCGGCGCCCTTGCCGTCGAGGACCGGGCGCACGTGTGGGCTCTGGATCAGGCCGCGCCGGGGATCGAGGCGCATGCGGATCTGATCCTCTCCCTCGACGAGGCCCGGCCCGAACGCTGGCCTCGGCGAGTTGCGCGACGCCCTGGCCCGAGCAGGGCGTGCAGACCAGCACGAGCGGGCTGTCACGCTTCTTCGCTCGCCATGGGATCACCCGTAAACATGGGATCACCCGTAAAATGGGGCGCTGTACGCAACTGAGCAGGAGCGGGCCGATGTGAAGGCGGCGCGTGAGGCGTGGTTCGCGGCTCAGCCTGACCTCGACCCCGACAAGCTCGTCTTCCTCGACGCGACGGCGGCCGCCACCAACATGGCCCGTCGCTACGGCCGCGCCCCGGGCGGCGAGCACTGCCGGCTCCTCGTGCCCCAGAGCCATTACAAAACGACCACTGTCACCGCCGCTCTGCGCACCACCCGCCTGTGCACCCTCGACCTCGCGGATGGCGCCACCAATGGCCAGCGCTTTCGCAACGATGTCGCCAACCGCCTTGTCCCGGTGCTGCGGCCCGGCAACATCGCGATCCTCGACAACCTGCAAGCTCACAAGGTCAGCGGCATGCGCGAGCGGGTCGAGGCGCCCGGCTGCTCGACCTTCCGCCCTATAGCCCCGAGTTCAACCCGATCGAACAGATCTTCGCCAAGCTGAAAGCCCTGCTGCGGAGCGCAGCCGCCCGCACCGTGCCGGACCTCTGGGACGCCATCCGGTACGCCTTCACCCGCTTCACCCCAGACGAGTGCCGCAACAGCCTCGGCGCCGCCGGCTAGGACAACGACTTGGCCGTCGCTACGTAAGCGGGAACGGCTCTAGATCAAACAGGTTCTCAGGCTGCTCGGATCGCGCTTTAATTACATTCGAATCGAAATTTATCCTGCTGAGTCAAGGATTTTTCCTTGTCAACCCATTCGATCAATTTAGAAAAATCACGTCCGGTATCTGCTTGGCATATTTCAGCCGCACCTCTGACTTCATTGAGGTATGCAATTTTATTATCGAATGAGTCGCAATTAATTCCGCCAAAACCACGCGAAAATTTATCGATTCCTTTATCATATCTGCGATTTAATGATTTTTGGTGACTTTCTAAATCTTTTTCCTTCAGAAGCGCACAGGGTCGCATAATATCGCGCCCATTTGCTGCAGCAAAATCATTTACAGGCATTCCAAAATACATAGACATGAAACAAAATGATACTATAATATTAGCTTTTTTCATCATCCGCCCCTCTCTATCAACATATTATGCACTGAGATAATCATCCTCAATGTTGGAATTGTTGCCTGATACTTATCCTGTATCGCCGGCATGGACACCACCCACTCACGCCGAGCTTGCACGCGATAGCTTGCTCTACGCGAGCAGCCTAGCCAATGTGAGTGAGTGTTCGTTGCCCCACCACATGCCACTGCAAGCCGCCTTGAAGGGCTGCCAGGTTGGCCTCCACACCGGCTGCGCGTGCCGGCATCTGCCGCTGGATTTCCCGCCCCGTTCACCGTTCACCGCTGATTTCTATCATTATCGAAGGCAGGCATATTCGCGTACCACGGACCTCGCCGCCCTATGGCGACCAATCTCATCATCAAGGTTATCCGCTCCTACCCAGGACATTACAGACCTAGTCAGTCATCCTGATGGTCAAACATATACATATATCACCGAAAACTCCAAGCACCACCGAGCGCCTGGAGTAAAGAAGCTGTATCGGTAAGACGTCGAATGTGGGCGGACAATCGCGTGAGGCTTGCAGAGGCGTATTGTGTCTGTGCCAGGAGCAGGCTGGCATAGGGCAGGCCACCAGCCCCGTATTGTACTTCAGATGCATCAAGCGCCTGTCGAGCGAGATCCTCGGCCTTCATTGCCGCGGTCAGTGTCCGCGCGTCGGCCTCGAGAGCGGTGAGCGTATCGGCGACCTCCCTCAGGGCCGTGAGAACCGCAGCGCGATAGCCGGCGCGGGCCGCCTCGTAGGCTTCGAGAGCCGCCTGCCGCCGCGCCTCGCGCGCACCGCCGTCGAACAGGGGCTGAACCAGCCCGGCTGTTGCTCCCCAGGCACTCGAGGCCGCCAGACCGGCGAGGGTGGCGGCATTCGTGCCGAGGTTGGCGGTCAGGGTGACTTGAGGCAGGAGATCCGCGGTCGCGACCCCGATCTGCGCCGAGGCGGCGTGCAACTCGGCTTCGGCGAGCCGGATGTCCGGTCGTTGCACGACGAGCCGGGCGGGCAAGCTCACCGGCACGCGGCGCGGCAGCGGCAACTCGCCCAAGCCGAAGCCCGGTGTCTCGTAGCTGCTCGGCGACTGCCCGACCAGGGTCGCGAGCCGGTGGCGCGTCTGGGCCCGCTGCGCCCGTAGGGTGACGAGTGCACCCTCCTGCGAGTGGATCAAGCTTTCCTGGGTCAGGACGGTGGCGATCGGCTCCGCTCCGGCGGCGTGGCGGACGCGGACGAGGTCGAACTGCTCCCGGTAGCGACGCAGGATCGTCTCCGAGACCGCGATCTGTGCGGACAGGCCTGCTTCCTGGATCGCCGCGGTGACAATGCTGCCGCTCAGCGTCAGCGCCGCGGCACGCAGGCGCTCGCCTGCGGCCACTTCCAGCGCCGCCTGAGCCTCGATGCTCCGGCGGATGCCACCGAACAGATCGATCCCGTAGCTGGCCGCAATGTTGGCGCTGTAGAGGCCGAAAACGCTCCCGGTCTCATGGACCGGGCCGCCGCCGCTGCGTACCAGGCTGCCGGAGAGGCCAGGCAGCAGGCTGGCTTCGGCAGCGACGGTGAAACTCCGGGCTTGGCGCAGGGCCGCCTCGGCCTGGGCGATGCCGGGGTTGGCCGCCAGCCCCTGCCGGACCAGGGCGTCGAGCCGACGCGAACGAAACAGGGTCCACCACGCCTGCGGCAGGTCCTCCCCGAAGGTGAGCACCTGAGTGGTGTCCTCGCCCGCGGCCCCCAGACGCACCGGATCGGGACGTTCGCCGTAGTGGGGCGTATTAGGAGGGAGCGGCCGTTCGAAGTCCGGCCCGACCATGCAGCCGCCGCACAGCAGCGGCAGCGCGGCTGCCACGATCACGACCGGCCTCATCGGGCGAGCGCGTCGACCGGATCGATACGCGCGGCCCGGCATGCCGGCAGGACCCCGGCCGTGATCCCCGCCAGACTCGCGCTCACGACCGCCGCCGCGACCGTATCCCAGCCGAAGGCCATGGCCACCGGCGCGCCTAACGCCCTCACCGCATACCCGACGACGAAGGCCGCCCCGATCCCGAACACGCCGCCCGCACCGCAGATGACGACCGCCTCGACGAGGAACTGCATCATAACGTCGCTGCGGCGTGCGCCCAGCGCCATCAGCAGCCCGATCTCCCGCGTCCGTTCAGCGACGGCGACGAGCATCATGTTCATGACCCCGACGCTGGCGACCGCCAAGGCCGTACCGGCCACGGCGAAGATCAGCAGGCCGAAGACGCGCCGCGTGCGCAGGAAAGCGGCGCGGATCTCCTCGCTGTCGAAGATCTCGAAATCCCGGCGTCCATGCCACGTCTCGAGGAGTTTGCGCACCGCTGCGATCCCAACCGCGTGATCGACGCTCTCGGAGATCTGGAGGAGGACGCTTTGGAGGCTGCGCTTGCCCGCGACGCGTTTCAGGAAGGTGGAGTAAGGCAGCGCAGCGAAGGGTTGCAAGCCATAGCGCGATGAAATCGCGGGCTGGACGATCCCAACGATCTTGAGCGGGACGTCGCCGGCCAGGATCACAGCGCCAAGCGGCTCCTCGTGCCGCGCGAACAGAGCCTCCCGCGTCCGCGTGTCGATGAGAACCTCCATTCGGCCCTGCTCCAGCGCCTCGTCGCCGAAGGTGTGACCGGCCAGGACCGGCATCGGCAGAATCCGGAAGAAGGACGGTGCGACGCCGTACAGGGTGACCTGTGTGGACCTGCCGCCGAAGCGCAGCAGCAAGTGTTGCTGTTCGGCCGGCGTCGCACCGTTGACGAAGGGAAGCGCGGCCAATCGCTCGACGTCGACGGGTGTCAACGTCTCGGTCTGGCGCAAGGTCAGGCCGTCTTGTCCCCTGGAGGGGTATAAAGCGATGACGTTGCTGCCGAGCCCTGCGAGGTTGGACATGACCTCCCGTTGCGAGCCTTCGCCCATCGCAACGGCGAGGACGACGGACGCGATCCCGACCACGATGCCGAGCACGGTCAGCAGGTTGCGGAGCCGGTGCAGGACGATGGTGTGGGCGGCGTTGCCGACCGCGTCGTAGCCCTGCCGGATCCGACTGGGGGCTCCGCCCCGTTGCGGCGCGGGACGCTTCGGGGGCGTCGCCGGTGCGCGGAGGGTGTGGGCTGCGACGATACGGCCATCGGCAATCTCGATCACGCGGTCGGCCGCGGCCGCGACCGTGCTGTCATGGGTGACGATCACCACGGTGTGTCCCTCCTCGCAGAGGGTGCGGAACAGTGCCAGGATCTCTCGGCTGGTCCGGCTGTCGAGAGCACCGGTCGGCTCGTCGGCCAGGATGACGCGTCCGCCGTTGATTAGCGCGCGGGCGATGCCGACACGCTGTTGCTGGCCGCCCGACAGTTGGGTCGGGCGGTGATCGAGGCGGTCGCCGAGGCCGAGGCGTTCGAGCAAGAGGGCCGCGCGGGCGTTGCGGGAGCCGGCCGCCATCCCGGCGTAGATGGCCGGCAGCGCGACGTTGGCCCGAGCGGAGAGGCGCGCCAGCAGGTTGTAGCCCTGGAAGACGAAGCCGAAGGTGTGGCGGCGCACCGCGGCGAGACCGTCATGGGTCATCGCCCCCGTATCGTGGCCCGCCACATGGTATTGTCCCGCGCTCGGCCGGTCGAGGCAGCCGAGCAGGTTGAGCAGGGTGGATTTGCCGGAGCCGGACTGGCCGACGATGGCCACGAACTGGCCGGCCCGGATCGCGAGATCGATGCCGGCGAGCGCGGCCACAGTCTGCTCGCCCATCTGGTAGTGGCGGTGGACACCCTTGAGCAGCAGCAATGGCGGCTCCTCGCCGGCTTGCGCGGCACGCTCCTCCACCGGTGAGGAAGCGGATCGCCGTCGCGATAGCCGCCCGAAGAGCCATCTCATAGACGCCCCCCTCTCATCGGACCCATCGCGGTTTCCGCATTCTGCGGGCCGGCGATGACCACCGCCTCGCCAGCCTCGACCCCCTCGACGATCTGAATATCCGTACTGTTGGACAAGCCGGTGCGGACCGCTTTCTCCTGCGGCCGGCCTTCGCGGTCGAGGACGGTGACATATCCGTTGTCTCGGCTGGATTGGCGCAGGGCGGCTCGAGGAATCAGCACTGCCTGGGTGACGCGGTCGAGGACGAAGATGACCTGGGCACTCATCAGCGGGCGCAGAAGCCCGTCTGAATTGTCGATCTCGAAGCGGGCGTTGAAGTAAATCGCGGCCTCGCTGCCCTGTCCTCCGCTAGACGTCTGGCCGGGTCCCGTCGTGTCGGTGAGGATCTGGTCGGGAGCCGGATCAATTGTGCGCAGCCTCGCCTCGTAGCGCCGCTCGGGCTGCGCGAAGGAGGTTAGGACGACGGGTGTGCCGGGTTTGAGGCGTCCGACATCGGCTTCCGACACCTTCGCCTTGACCGACATGATGTTGAGGTCGGCGAGCTTGACGATGGTCGGGGCACTCTGCGCCGAGATCACCGTTTGCCCCTGCTTGGTAATGATGGCCACGACTGTGCCGTCGATCGGGGCGATGATACGGGTATAGACGAGATTGGCCTCGGCGATGCCGACATCGACGCTCGCCCCCTCGATCATCGCGTCCAAGTTGGCGAGACTGGCCCTCGCGCCCTCGTAGGCGGCTTCGGCCATTTCGTAGTCCTGCCGGGTGCCGGCCCGCCCCGACAGGATGTCGGCTTGGCGGCGATAAGCGAGTTCCGCCTGCTTGAGCGTCGCCCGCATCCCTTCGCGCTGGGCCTTCAGGGAGGTCAGCGACGCCTTCGCCTTGCGCACGGCGTTCGCCTGGGGAATCGAGTCGATCTCGCCGATGAGTTGGCCAGCCTTGAGTTGATCCCCGAGGCCGACATTGAGGGCGAGGAGGCGGCCGGAGACCTGCGCGCCGACACTGACCAGCTTAACTGGCTCGATCACGCCGCTGGCTGGAACGGTCACCTCCAAGTCGCCTCGCCGCGCCGGAAGGGTGACGAAGGAACCCGCTCCCTCCTGGCGGGAGAGCGGGTTCCCCCACAGCCCCCCCACAGCCGCTACTGCGAGCAGCCCAGTCGATATAAGGATTGGACGTATGCGCATCAGCTCATTGTCACTACTTCAGCCCATACAGCGGACGGGATATTGAAATCCAACAGCAGAAAGAAAGATAGGCCTTTTTGCTAACGCTTGTTTGTGATTGTCATCATACTCTACAACGCATATCAGGTTTATTTTGAAAACAATTAAATGCGATGTAATTTATAAACAGTTTGCGGACCCCTATATAATGTCTGTATGGCTTTATAATCGAAGGCGAACTGATATTTGGATCGGTGCTGTGCACCCCGCAGCTGCGCGCGACGTTCATCTTATGAAACACGATCACCGGAAGGCCTTTTTTGGAGGGAGAGCATTCCCGTCTTCCGGCTTCTTTGTCGAACGAACTGGCGAGAGCGACACCGCAGTGATGGAATTTTCAGGGTGTTGTCATGCAACTCGACTCTGGCCCTCATGCTGCCTTGCAGAGGCGACAGGCCCAAGGCGCTGGCATGCGGAAGCGAGGTTTTGTTCGGCCGCTAAGGTGACAGGCGCAGATCAGGATTTTTACTCTGACCCACTGCCGTCCTTAGCCTGTGGTCGACTTCATTAACTTGTGTCGCGCGCCGCCATTGCGAGGCGAAGCCGGAGCCAACTGGCTTTGCCGTGTGGTTAGACTGATACGGCTGTCGCGGACGCCTTCTCCGTGATCGTCACGATCCGTCCATTACCCAGGTGCAGTACCCGGTCGGCCGCGTCAAAGTAGCGATCGTTGTGGCTGATGACGACGAGCGTTCGGTCGCCGCGGCGCAACTCCGGCAGGAGTTCCTCGTAGAACCGCCGCCGGAAGGTCGGATCCTGCTCCGCCGCCCACTCGTCGAGCACGAGGACCGCGCGTCCTTCGAGGGCGGCCTGCACCAGGGCGAGGCGCTTGCGCTGGCCGGTCGAGAGATCGGTGGTGGAGAAGCGCCCCTCGGCGATCTCGACCTTTCGGGCGAGATCGAGCCGTTCCAGCAGCGGCCGGGCGGCTTCCGGGCCGGCGCCGTCCATTGGAATCAGCTCGTCGAACAGATGGTAGTCGAAGAAGATCGCCGAGAAGTGCCGGCGGTAGGCGTCGCGGGTCTTCGCCGTCACAGGAGCGCCGTCGAGCAGGATCTCTCCCGTTTGCGGCGCGTAGAGGCCGAGCAGCAGCTTGATCAGCGTCGTCTTGCCCGAGCCGTTCTCGCGGACGATGAACAGGATCTCGCCGGCCCGGATCGTCAGGTCGATCGGGCCGAGGGTGAAGGGCCCAGCCTCGCCTGCCGCTGGAAAGCCGTAGCTGGAACCGCGCAGAGTGAGGTCGCGCAGGCTACGGGCCGCGGCGGGCGCTTGGGGGTGAGCAGGTTCGGCTCGGCCTCTTCCCCCTCATCCGCAAGTTCGGCGATGCCCTGGTAGGCAATCCGAGCTTCTCTAGAAGCTGTTATGGACCTGTCGGCTTGGCGGCTCAGATGATGGGTCATGAGCCAGTCCCGGAAAGCCTACCCGTCTGATGTGTGCGACGACGAATGGGCGTTGGTCGCCCCGTATCTGACACTGGTGCGCGAGGATGCGGGTCAGCGCGCGCATCCGTTGCGGGACGTGTTCAACGGGTTGCGCTACGTGGCGAAGACAGGCGCGCCGTGGCGCTGGATGCCCCACGACCTGCCGCCGTGGGCGCCGGTCTACCAGCAGGCGCAACGCTGGCTGTCGGCGGGCTGCTTCGAGCAACGGGCGGAGGACCTTCGCGCCGTGCTGCGCTTGGCGGCCGGGCGCAAGGCCGAGCCGTCAGCGGCGATCCTCGACAGCCGGACGCTGCGCGCGACGCCCGAGAGCGGCGAGCGGGCCGGCTACGATGGGGGCAAGCGCAAGCAGGGCTCGAAGCTGCACAGGGCGGTGGACACGCTCGGCCATCTTCTGGCCCTGCACGTCACGCCAGCCAACGCCGATGACCGCGCTCAGGTCGAGCGTCTGGCCAAGGCCCTGCAGGCGACCACTGACGATCACGTCGAGATCGCCTTCGTCGATCAGGGCTACACCGGCGAGAAGGCGGCCACAGGCCTCGCGCAAGCACGGCATCGAACCGGAGGTCGTGAAGCTGCCCGAGGCGAAGCGCGGCTTCGTGTTGCTGCCCCGGCGCTGGGTCGTCGAGCGCTCTTTCGCCTTGGCCACCCGCTTCCGCCGGCTCGTCGAAGACTACGAGCGCTATGCAAGCACATTGGCAGACCTGCACCTCGTCGCCTTCATCTGCCTCATGCTCAGGAAGGCTGCTCTACTCGCTGGCGGTTCATAAGAGCCTCTAGAGAGACCGGCGACCGAACTCCCCGGTGGCGAAGCCCAGCGCATCAAGCTCCCGACACCGAGATGCAGAGGGGCCCGCGCGGGGGCACGCTCTACGTCCCCGACGAGCCGAGACATGGGACGGCTTGCATCGGAGACGGTCGGGAATGCGCGACATCGTCTGCAGAACCGCCACCTATCATCGCGAAGCGACCTGCCGGCGCTTCGGCATCAGGGGCCGCGCTCCGACGATCGGACTGCCGTCCAACGGCGGCAGTCTGACCTTCGTGATCGCAGCCTTTGCCGCTTGCATTTCGGGACCTTCGCTGTAGCGGCCCAAGGTTGAGGCCCGACCGCTTGTGGCCAGCGATCGCGGCCAGCAGATCTCCGTCGACGCCGGCTCGCTCGGCCTTGGTGATGAACCATCACCGGAAGGAATGGAAATTCACGAGCGAGCGGCGCTTGCCTTCGACCACGTCGTCGACGCCGAGACCCCGCCGGTACTTCGTGAAACGCTTGGGGAAGTACGACGAGCGCTACCTTACGGATCCTACAACTCTCGGGCCCGGCCATTCTGGGAACAGGTCGTCTCCAAGCTTTTTGCCCTCAACACGCCGGGCGACGAGTTCGCCCATCGGAGACCATCTTCGCCCATTCGGTTGCTTCCACTTGAGCCGAGCGGGGCTGGTCTCCGAGTGCCTCCCAGGCTTTGTTTATCCGCGTTTTGAAATCCGTCACGACGGGCCGTTTCAGCACGTTGGCAGATAACAGCGACCTCGTGCCGAGCGCCCCCTCGAGCCGGTAGCCGAGCAGTGGACGTAGCTTGACTGGAACGCCGATCGTAACGCGGTAGTACCCGTCGAGCAGTTCCAGATAGCCGTTCTTCGAATTGGGCTTTCGGGGCATGACGGCTGTCTCGGAACGTCGATTTGTTCCGCGGTATGTCCCGAACGTTCAGCGACCGCAGCGGCTCGTGCGCAGGAGAAGGGGTTTGACTATTCCTTCAGAAATTACCTCCGTCTCCGCCACCCTATTTTTCATGAATTTTGCAATGAGTTGGCATCGCCCCAATGGGTCGCCGTAGAGCGGCTTTTTGGCGGTGTAACGGTCGCGGAATCATATCCTCATCCTTCAAGGCATGCTGTCTCGCGCCGATCGGCGCCGCCGTGTCGGCCTGCGGTGGTGGCGAGACCAGCCGCGCGCTTTGCCACCTGCGCGGCCAGGGACGGACGTGAGTTCGGCCGGGGACGGGTCCGGGCCCGCTGACGGGCTACGATTTCGCGCGAGGGGTCCCCGCAACGGCCCGTGGCAGGCATCTGGAACGACCCGACCGGTGCCGACAGCACCGGGACGGTGATCACGCGCCCGGTGGTGATCCGAGCTGGCCTGCCGCTGCGACCGGTCGATCCGGTTTTCGGCGGAGCGGCCGCGGGAGGCGGCCCGTCCCCGCGGCGGTCATGCGGTGAGGGATGCCTGCGCGGCCTTGATCAGGTCTTCCGCCAGCGCATCGTCGTCGACGGCCCGAGCCAGGACGACGGCCCCGACGAGCGTCGACAGCGCCGCGAGGGACCGTTGCTTCCGGCGCTCCTTGGATGCCCGGGGCGAGAGGTTCGAGAGGAGGGCGGCCAAGCGCTCGACGCCCCGGGTGAACCGCGCCCTGACGGGACTGCCCGGCGGCTCCCGCGCGACGTCGTTTGCTAGAGCCGCGAGGGGACATCCCCGTCCGGGGTACCGGACATGGCCGAGGGACAAGTAGTTGGCGACCAAGGTGTCCAGGTCACCGCGGTTCTCCTCGTCGAGCGCAATATCGAACGCCTCTGCGGCGAGGGCCTCCTTGTTGGCGAACTGACCGTAGAAGCCGCCATGGGTCAGGCCGGCCGACGCCATGATGTCGGCGACGCCGACGCCGTGCAGCCCGCGCTCCCGAAACAGGGATGCAGCGGCCTCGACGACGCGTTGACGGTTGAGCTTGGCCTGTTCCTGCGAGACCCTGGGCATAGCCCGATCCTCCGGCGTTCCCGAAACGTATATGGATGTGCGCCATCTCCTCATGAAGCGCACGCCCGCCTGCGAGGCCGACCGATGCTTCGCGCGTTCGGCCGTCGAATGCGCGATTCTGGAACGTCCCGTCGCAGGGACATGACCCTATGTCTTTGAGTCATGGCTCGGCCCGGATCGGCACCGCGTCGAAACCGGGTGCGACGCCCTCCGCGACGAACTTTCGACCAACCCGGAACCAGAGCGCGTAGAGAGCCGGCAGGAACAGCAGGGTCAGCAGCGTCCCGACGCCGACGCCGCCGATCAGCACGTAGGCCAGCGCCCCCCAGAACACCGAGTGCGTCAGCGGGATGAAGGCGAGCATCGCGGCCGCAGCCGTCAGGATCACCGGACGGGCCCGGCGCACCGTGGACTCGACGATGGCCTCGTAGTCCGACAGACCGGCCGCACGGTCGTGGTGGATCTGGTCGACGAGGATCAGCGTATTGCGCATCAGGATGCCCGACAGCGCGATCAGGCCGAGGATCGCGTTGAAGCCGAACGGCTGGTGGAAGAGCAGCAGCGTCGGTGCGGCGCCCACGAGTCCGAGTGGCGCGGTGGCGAACACCATGAACATCGTCGTGAACGAGCGCACCTGCAGCATGATCACCGTCAGCGTCACGATCAGCATCAGCGGGAAGACCGCGACCAGCGCGTTCATGGCCTTGGCGCTCTCCTCCACCGCGCCGGCGACGTCGATCCGGTAGCCGGGCGGCAGCTTCGCCTTGATCGGGTCGAGCGCGGGGAAGATCTGCGCGTGGATGTCCGGCGGCTGCTTCCCGTCGAGAACGTCGCCCTGCACGCGGATGTAGGTCTCGCGGTTGTAGCGCTTGAGCACCGCGTCCTCGTTGCGGCTTTCCAGCCGGGCGACCTGCGAGAGCGGCACCTGCCGCCCGTCATGCGTGGTCAGGGTCAGGTCTCCGATCTCCCCGAGCGAACGCCGCTCCGGGCCCGGGCTGCGCAGGAGCACGTCCACGGAGCGCAGGTTCTCGCGCATCTGGGTCGCGGGCGTCCCGTTGAGATAGCTCTGCAATTGCTGGCCGGCCTCCTTCGGCGTCAGGCCGATCAAGCGAAGGCGCTCCTGGTCGAGGACGAGGTGCAGGCTCGGGGTCTTGTTGCCCCAGTCGAGATGCACGAGCCTCATATTCGGGTTGGCCATCATGACATCCCTGACCTCAGCGGCGATGCCGCGGATGACGTCGGGGTCGGGCCCCGTGACGCGGAAGGCCACGGGGAAGCGGATCGGCGGGCCGAAGACGATCTGCAGCACGCGCACGCGCGCCTCGGGGAAGAGCCCGTCGCTCACGAGCCTGCGGAGCTTGATCCGGAGCGCGTCGCGGGACGCGGCATCGGAGGTCTGGACGACGATCTGCGCGAAGGCCGGATCGGGCAGTTCGGGGTCGAAGGAGAGCACGAAACGCGGCATGCCCTGACCGATATAGCTCGTGATCTCCCGCGCCTCGGGAAGCCCACGGATGGCAGCCTCGACCTTCCTGACGCTCGCCTCCGTGGTCGCGAAGGCCGAACCGGTCGGCAGCGTTACTTCGACGATGAGTTCGGGGCGCTCGGAATTCGGGAAGAACTGCTTCTCGACCCGGCCCATCCCGACGACGGCGAGGGCGAACAGCCCGACCGTGATCCCGGCCGCCAGCCACTTGTAATCGACGCAGGCGCGCACCACGCGGCGCAGGCGCTGGTAGTTCTTCGTGGCGTAGATCGCCTCGTGACCGCCCGCCACCGTCTTGATGTCGGGCAGGAGCTTGACGCCGAGATAGGGCGTGAAGGTCACCGCCACGATCCAGGAGATGATCAGCGAGAAGCCGACCACCCAGAAGATGTTGCCGGCATATTCGCCCGCCGTCGAGGCCGCGAAGCCCACGGGGAGGAATCCCGCGATGGTGACGAGGGTGCCGGTCAGCATCGGCGCCGCGGTGGCGCTCCAGGCATGGGTCGCGGCCTCGACGCGGTCGACGCCCTCTTCCATACGAACAACCATCATCTCGATGGCGATGATCGCATCGTCCACGAGCAGGCCGAGCGAGATGATCAGGGCACCCAGCGTGATGCGGTCGAAGTCGCGCCCGGTCACCATCATCACCACGAACACGGCCGCGAGCGTGATCGGAACCGCGAGCGCCACGACGATGCCGACCCGGAAGCCGAGGGCGACGAGGCTGACGACGATGACCACCGAGAGGGCGGTGAAGAATTTGACCATGAATTCGTGGATGGCGTCGTCGATGACCTTCGCCTGATCGGTGATCTTGGTGAAGGCGATGCCGGTCGGGAGCTCATGGTGGATCGCCACCTCCTCGGCGTTGAGCGCCTCGCCGAGCGCCAAGCCGTTGAAGCCCGGCTTCATCACGAGGCCGAGCATCAGCGCCGGCTCGCCGCCGTTGCGGATCTCGAAGACCTTCGGATCCTCGTAACCGCGCTTCACCTCGGCGATGTCGCCGAGCTTGAGACTGCGGTCACCCGCCGCGACCGGCAGGTTCCGGATCGTGTCGAGGCCGTCGATGGCGCCGTCGAGCCGGAGATACACACGCGGGCCGGTGGTCTCGACGAAGCCCGCCGGGGTCACGTCGTTCTGGTTGGCCAACGCCGTGAGCAATTGCTGTCCGGTGATGCCCAGCGTCGCGAGACGCTGGTAGGAGATCTCGACGTAGATCTTCTGGTTCTGCTCGCCGAGGATGTTGATCTTCTCGACGCCGGGCACGCGCAGCAGGCGCTGGCGCAGATCCTCGGCGCGCAGCACGAGGTGACGGTGCGGCAGGCCCTGGGCCTGGAGCGCGTAAAGGGCGAAGTAGACGTCCGAGAACTCGTCGTTGAAGAGCGGCCCGAGGACGCCGCGCGGCAGGGCGGAGGCCTGATCGGAGAGCTTCTTGCGCGCCTGGTAGAATTCCGCCTGCAGCCTCGCCGGCGGCATGCTGTCTTTGAAGTAGAGCTTCATCAGCATGAGTCCGGGCCGGACCGTGGTCTCGACCCGGTCGTAGTAGACGAGTTCCTGCAGGCGCTTCTCCAGGGGATCGGCCACCTGCCGCTGGATCTCCGAGGTCGTCGCGCCGGGCCAGGCGGCCGAGACCGACATCGTCTTGACGGTGAAGGCCGGGTCCTCCGCGCGGCCGAGCCTCTGGAAGGCGAAGAAACCGGCGGCGGTCACCGCGATGACGAGGAACAGCGTGACGGCGCGTTCGCGGACCGCCAGGGCGGACAGGTTGAACCCGGTCATCGGGCAACCCCTGTGAGGCTCGACGGGGCCTGACGGACCGCTTGGCCGGCCTTGAGCAAGTGGGCACCGAGCGAGACAATCCGGTCGCCGGGGCTGAGGCCGGACACGACCTCGGCGCTCTCCTCCGACAGGCGCGCGACGGAGACCGGCTGTGCGGTGACGGTCTCGGTGTCGGCGTCGAACTTCCAGACCGCCGAGCCATGGCCGCTGTCGAACAGCGCGCCGAGGGGCACGTCGACCGCGGCTGCGCGCCCGGTCTCCAACGGCTTGAGCCGAAGCGTCACGGTCGCCCCGAGCGGCGCCGCCTCGCCGCCGCCGGACAGGATGTAGCGGGCGCGGTAGGTGCGCGTCGCCGGGTCTGCCGTGGCGGAGAGTTCTCTGAGCCTGGCCGGATAAGTTGCCTCGCCTTCGGCATAGAGGGTTGCCGATGCGGCCCCCTTGGCGAGTTGCCGGCTCCCCTCCGACAGGAACACCTCCGCCTCGCGGGCGCCGTCACGGGCGAGCTTCACCACGGTCTGGCCGGCGGCGACCACCTGCCCCGGCTCGGTCGGCACCTCCATCACGACGCCGTCGGCATCGGCCAGGAGTTCGGAATACCCGGCTTGGTTGGCGACCTGGCTCGCCTGGGCTTCCGCGTTGGCGAAATGGGCGATGGCCGCGTCGGCCGCGGCCTTGTTCTGGTCGTAGGTCTGCTTCGAGGTCCAACCGTCGCCCACGAGCTGGCGGCTGCGCTCCTCGTCGGCCTTGGCCTTGATCATCTGTGCCCTCGCCGCCTCGACGGAGGCGCGGGCCGCATTGAGCGCGAGGGTGAAATCGGCCCGGTCGAGGCGCATCAGCGGCTGCCCGAGCCGAACGTGATCCCCCGGGTCGACGAGGCGCTCGGAGATCTTGCCGCCGACGCGGAAGCCCAGGCTGCTCTCCGTCCGGGCGCGGATGACGCCGGTGTAGCGCGCGACACCCGCCGTGCCCGGGGCGACCGCGATAATCTGCACCAGCGGCGGCTTCACGGGTACGGCGGTCTCGGCCGGCGAGCACGCCGCCAGGGCCAGCGGGGCCAGAACGAGGAAGGCCTTAGAGTCCATCGCACCGCTCCTCGTCGGTCGTTCCAGACCGGACTATTCATGATGATAGACATTTATTTTGTGTTGGGGAGACCGTCAATGCGCCGCCGCCCGCTCGTCCAGGCCGCCGTGCCGGATCGCACCTGTCTGCGAGGCAGCGCATGACGGACGACACTGGAGGGGGACGTTCGCGCGGCCGAACGGGTGTCAGCCTGAGCGAACAGGCCTCCTCGCGCCACGACACCGCTCGAGGCTGGCTTGCGACCGCTTCCCGTCATTGTCGCGACGGTGGGACCATCAACATGTCGGTTGCGGCGAGATCGGACCTGCCCGGCACCGACCTTCACGTCAGTGCCCATCGCGCCCGCGTTCGAGACCCGCTCGGGCAGAGCGCCGGTCGAATCGAGGAGTTTCACCCATGTCTGAACAGATGACCTCGACCCATGTCACGATCGAGCATGTGACGCTCCGCTCGCCCAAGACCTTCGAGGCCGTGCGCGCCGCCCTGGAAGCTTCGATACCTCCCCTCGACCACGCCTACGCGAGCCCGCTTCTGGACGGGAAGGTGGACGAGGCGCGCGCTCTCCTCGAACGACAGGCGCCCCTTTCGATCTTCGGGGCCCGGGATCATGGCGGCCTGCTTCTCACCGCCGGGCTGATCCGCAAGGCCATCCAGTACGACATCGGCAATCCGCTGACCGCCGCACGGATGACCCGGCATGTCCTCTCGGCGGCTCTGTACGCACCGATCCGTGTGCTCCTGCGCGAGGATGCCGAGGGTGGCGTCGCGTTCGAGTATGACCGCCCGGCCACCACCTTCGGCCAGTTCGGGGATCCGGAAGTCGACGCCGTCGCGGCGGCCCTGGATGAACAGCTCCGGGGCGTGCTCGCGGCCGCGGCCGCTTGACGCCTCCGCTCCTGCCGTCGGCGAACGGGCGGGCTCGGGCGTTCAGTCGGAGTGTGCCCGTCCGTCCGCCCCGCGGGAGTGACCGGTTCACAGTCGGGCGAACGACAGACCCACACCGACCCTGGAGAACGTCGATGAAGATCCTGATGGTGCTGACCTCCCACGACCAGCTCGGCGAGACCGGCCGCAAGACCGGCTTCTGGCTGGAGGAGCTCGCCGCGCCCTACTACGTGTTCAAGGACGCCGGTGCGGACGTGGTCCTGGCATCGCCCAAGGGCGGTCAGCCGCCGCTCGACCCGAAGAGCAGCGAGCCGGGCTTCCAGACCGACCTCACCCGTCGCTTCGAGGCGGACGCCGAAGCCAAGGCGGTCCTGGCGCGTACCGTCCGGCTCGACGGCGTCACCCCAGAGAGCTTCGACGCAGTGTTCTATCCCGGCGGTCACGGCCCTCTCTGGGACCTCGCCGAGGACTCTGCCTCGGTCAGCCTGATCGAGACGACGCTCCGGGCGGGCAAGCCCGTCACCCTCGTCTGCCACGCCCCCGGGGTGCTGCGTCATGCCAAGGCGCCCGACGGTAAGCCGCTGGTCGAGGGCAAGTCCGTCACCGGGTTCACCAACACCGAGGAGGAGGCGGTCGGCCTGACCGAGGTGGTCCCCTTCCTGGTCGAGGACGAACTCAAGCGGAAGGGCGGCGTGTTCTCGAAGGCGGGCGACTGGGAGCCGTACGTGGTCGCGGACGGCCTCCTGATCACCGGGCAGAACCCGGCCTCGTCCGCACCCGCGGCCGAACGTCTCCTGACGCATCTCCGCCATGGGTGACCATCCGGGGCGGTCAACCTGCGAGGACCTCCGCGCGGGATGCTCCTGAGACGCATGCCCCTCGACCGGAGAGGGTTGGGATCGCCGCCCTGACGGTCTCGGTCTCCGCGGAGGGCCACCGCAATCCCTCGCTGGACGGCGGTGGACTCCTTCGCGTGGTCGGCGGACGACTCGTTGGTTCTCGGCCATCGGCCTCAAGTGCCTCGCGCCCGGACACACGCGGAACAGGCATCGGGCATGACCGTTCTTGGGTTTGCCCGTTGCCCGAGGAGCGACCGAACGCGTTTCAATCGGTCGCTGCGCTGGGTCTTCGACTGTCTTGCCGGGCAGCGACCGAGCCGGACGCGTTCGCCGGGCTGGACCAAGTCATGCCGTGGAAAGCCGATATCGTCGGCATCGGCATGGACGGCGCCGAGCCGACCGGATCGGCCCGGCAAAGCCTGTCTCGCCGAGCAACGCCCCGCGCCGGACTGGCGACCCGCCGGAGAGCGGGCGCCTCTTCCTCGACGGATTCTCTCGGGAATCGGTCAGGCCGTCGGCAAGCCGAGCGTCACCCGACGGCTGGGACGCTGACGACCACTCGCTGAACTCTGGATCCGGCGCTTCAGAACAGCACGGCGTCGGGCGGACCGGAGAGCACCGTCGAGTTCCGAACGTGACGGACCCTCGCGCGCTGGCGCGACGGCAGGGCGGCGGGCCGACGTGTGATGTCGCGGGCCGGGCGGCATAGCCGCCCGGTCGAGAGCGCAAACCGGCCCGGCCATTCTCGCTTCGAAGCCCGCCGACCCGCCGAGTACGGTGATTCCGGTGCCGGAAGGCGCTCTGGCCTGCCGATCCCGTCACGCTGGCAGCGCCAGGGCCAGCGTCGCATCCGGGGGCGTTCGGGGGCGCGGCATCGAAGCGACCGGGCACGGCGGTGGATCGTCATCGTCCGGCCTTTTGCGGCGAACGGAACGGTTCAGCAGCGACAGGCGGCGCGGCCGGCGCGGTGCAGGGGGTGGGCTCTGGGCCGAGCCTGTCCCTCCGGCACCCGCCCGGTCGAGCCGGGTCAGGGCGGCGAGCACGACATCGACCGATACCGGCTCGGCCCTGCAGCCTGGCGGACAGCGCAGATCCGGCGCGTTTTCGACGGCGCAGGCATCCGACGCCCAGGATGCCAGGATCGCACGCTTCTCCGCGCCGGACAGGTGCGGATGTGCCAGCACCTCCCGCGGGTGCCGGAAGACGTCGCCGGGCGCGACGAGCGCCTGCCACGACTCGAACGACGCGGGCTGCGCGGTGGGCGGGTTCATCGGGCCGCAATGGCTGCGGTTCGTCTGCATCATCGACATCATCGACACGGGATCCTCCCTGATGGTGCGCGGCGTTGCAGGAAAAGGGGCCGGCCCCCCGGAGGCCGCGAGGCTTCCGGAGGCGTCCGTTCGCGGTGGCGATGGCCGGTTCAGGCGGCCTTTGCCTGATCCCCGGCCTGATCCTCGACCTGAGCCTCGACTTGGGCCGGTGCATTGTCCTGCCCGATGGCGGCCTCACTGCCGCCGATGGGGATGCGGCGGGGCTTGAACGCTTCCGGCACCTCGCGCTTGAGCTCCACGGTCAGCAGGCCGTGCTTGAGGGCGGCGCCGGTGACCCGCACATGGTCGGCCAGACTGAAGGACTGGCGGAAAGCGCGCGCCGCGATGCCGCGGTGCAGGTAGGCGCGCTCCTCGTCCTTCTCCTTCCTTTGGCCTGTCACCAGCAGTGTGGTGTCGTGCTGGGTCAGTTCGATCTCGTCCTGGGAGAAGCCGGCGACCGCCATGGTGATGCGGTAGGCGTCATCCGCGACCTTCTCGATGTCGTAGGGCGGCCACTGCGTCGCGGGTTCGACCCGAGTGGCTTGGTCGAGCATCGAGAACAAGCGGTCGAAGCCGACGGTGGAACGGTACAGGGGGGCAAAGTCGTACGTCCTCATGACCACATCCTCCTTGGAGCAACGTGATGACGAGGGCCGCCGGACACCCGCGTCCGGCGCCCAACAAGCGAGCCCGATCAGAGCCTCGCACGCGCGCAACGCGGGGCGCTTCCACCGGTTCCCACTTCCAAGACAAATTTTTGCCCGACATCGCCACGTCGCTCCGCGTCGGGGCCGAGAGCCGGCGGGAGGCCCGGCCTCCGACGCTGCGTCCCCGACAACCCTTCTTCAGAGAGAGGGGCGCCGGACAAACCGGGATTTGTCGAACCGTCCTGACTCTGGCATCCCGGAGGTTCGGTTCGCGTTGACTTTCAGGGATCGGCAGGGCGCGCGACGCGATGAGGTCCCCACCCATGTCGGGAAGCGGCGGCATGCCTCGTCCGCCGGCCGAAGAGAAGGCAGACCGGACGCATGACCGGACCCATGGAAGACCACCCATGACCGCTCCCATCCCCAACGCGCCGCACCTGTCGCTCGCGATCCGCCTGTCCCGAGAGATGATGGAAGCCGAACGCCAGGACTTCCGGACGTCGACCGTCTGGCTGACCCGCGAAGAGACCGACCTGATCTGCGCGGCGCTCCATGCCGCCTCCGGGATCGATGGGGCGCGCCTCGATTTCCTCGACCGGTGCGTGGCTGCGATGGCCGCCCGGGATGGGACCGACCGCGTCTGGAATATGTCGATCGACCGAGAGGGCCTGACGCTCGGTGCGGCATCCGCGTCGTCCCGCTCCCTCTCGTCGTCCGACGGGCAGCCATCGTGCCGGGCCGCCATCGACGAAAAGATGGCCGAGCTGGAATGCGCGCGCGCCTGGACGTCCGACGATGACCCGCGACACGCCCCCCGACGCGAAAGAACCACCCGCCCCGAGGACACGCGGGCCTCCTCGAAGGCTCCGTGACGCGCAGCAGGATCGGCAGCGGGACGCCGGTCCGCGCCACTCACGCCGCGCAGCTATGCATGGCGGCGGATGTCCCCAGATGCGCATCGAACAGCGCCGCGACGTTCCGGACGAAAGCCCTCGCATCGTCGGGGATCGTCAGGCGCATCCCTTCACGTTTGACCAGGCCGTGATCGGTGAGGGCGCGTAACCGCGGCAGGGAGGCGAGCAGCGCCTCCGGATCCCGGCCATGCGACCGGCAGACCGCCCCGACCTCGACGGCGCCATCGCACATGATCCGCTCGATCAAGGCTGCCCGAAGCCGATCCTCCGGCGTCAGGGCATAGCCCCGCACCGTCGCGACGTCGTTGGCGGCGACACGAGCGGCGTAGGCGCGCAGTGCCGGCTCGTTCTGGACGTAGCCCTGCGGCAGCCGCCCGATGGCGGAGGCGCCGAAGCCGATCAGCGCGTCGTTGGAATCCGTGGTGTAGCCCTGGAAGTTGCGGTGGAGCTGGCCTTCCGCCCACGCGACCGCCATCGGATCATCCGGCAGGGCGTAATGGTCGAGGCCGATCCGACGATAGCCGGCCCCGGCGAGCGCATCGGCGACGGCCTGCGCCTGCGCCCGGCGGGCGGCGGCGTCCGGCAATGTCGCCGCATCGATGAGCCTCTGGTGCTTCTTGAAGCTGGGAACATGAGCGTAGCCGAACACCGCGAGACGGTCGGGCCGGAGCGCCAGGCATTGCCGCACCGTCTCGACGCAGGATTCCACGCTCTGGTGCGGCAGGCCGTAGATCAGGTCGAGGTTGATCCTGCGGACCCCGGCCGCCCGCAGGCCGGCGATGGCCGCTTCGGTGACGGCGTAGTCCTGGCGGCGCCGGATTGCCGCCTGCACCGCCGGATCGAAGCTTTGGACGCCGAGGCTCGCCCGCGTGACCCCGGCCTCGCCGAGGGCCCGGATCATCGCGGGCGCGAGCGTCCGCGGATCGATCTCGACGGCGATCTCGGCCTTGGGGGCGAACGGGAAGTGCGCCCGCAGCAGCGCCATCAGTTCACGGAATGCGCCGGGCGCCATGATGGTGGGGGTGCCGCCCCCGAAATGGACGTGACGTACGGCGGGCCGGCGCTCGAGATGCCCGACGACTAGGCCGATCTCCCTGCGCAGGCTCGCGAGGTAATCGTCGATGGGCGCGTCGTGCGGGGTGATGTGGGTGTGGCAGCCGCAATACCAGCAGAGGGAACGGCAGAACGGCACATGGAGGTAGAGCGAGGCTGTCGCTTCGGCCGGAAGCGCGCGCAGCCACTCGGCATAGGCGGCCGGACCGACCGCGCCGGTGAAATGCGGGCTCGCCGGATAGCTCGTGTAACGCGGCAGTCGCTCGTCCGCGTAATGCGCCTTCAAATCCTGCCGCATGCGAGCCCCTCCCCCATCCGCCTCTGGCGGCACGCCACCGCACTGGTTTGCGGAAGCAGGGGTTAGGGAGCGCGCCGCGGGCCGGCTTTGATGTGGCGCAAACAGGCTGGATGCGCAGGCTGTGAGGTCAGCGCAGACAAGAGGGAGCGACCTTCTCCGATCCCGCGATCCGTAGGCGGACCTAGAGCGCCGGATCCGGCTCGGTCGCGAAATGCTTCGACAGTTTCAGCCCCTGCGCCTGATAGTTCGAGCCGGCTCCGGCGCCGTAGAGGGTGGAGGGCCGCTCCAGCATGCGCTCGTAGACGAGGCGACCGACGATCTGCCCGTCCTCCAGGAGGAACGGGACGTCGCGGGAGCGCACTTCCAGCACTGCTCGGGCCCCGGCGCCGCCCGCCTCACTGAGACCGAAGCCGGGATCGAAGAAGCCGGCATAGTGGACGCGGAACTCGCCGACGAGCGGATCGAACGGCACCATCTCCGCCGCGTGGTCGGCGGGCACCCGCACCGCCTCCTTCGAGGCGAGGATGTAGAACTGGCCCGGATCGAGGATCAGCGTGCGGCTGCCGTCGGCCGGCAGCGGCTCCCAGAAATCGCGGGTGCGGTGACCGCGCGGCCGGTCGACGTCGATCAGGCCGGTATGGCGCTTGGCGCGATAGCCGATCAGCCCGTCGAAGCCCGCGAGATCGACCGAGACCGGCACGCCGCCCTGGAGCGTGGGCTTGGCCGCGTCGATCAACGGGTCGCTGGCGTGGAGCGCGGCGAGTTCCGTCTCCCGCAGCCGCGGATCGCCCCGGCGGAAGCGGATCTGCGACAGGCGCGAGCCGGTCCGCACGCGCACCGGAAAGGTGCGCGGCGAGATTTCGGCGTAGAGCTTGCCGGCATAGCCCGCCTCGATCTGGTCGAAGGCGCTGGCGCGGTCGGTGATGACGCGGGTGAACACGTCGATGCGCCCGGTCGAGCTTTTCGGGTTGGCGCTGGCGCTGAGATCGGCCGGGAGCGCCAGGGCCTCCTGCAATTCGGCGATGTAGACGCAGCCCGTCTCCAGCACGGCGCCGTGGGTCAGGTCGATCTCGTGCAGCGCGAAGGCCTCGACGCAGGCGGCGACCGAGCGTCCGCTCCCGGGCAGGAAGCTGGTGCGCACCCGGTAGGCGCGGGTGCCGAGCCGCAGATCGAGGCTCGCGGGCTGGATCTGGTCGGCGGCGTAGACGGTCGCGGGGCGGATCGCCCCGGCTTCCGTCAACACCGTGATGGCCTGCGCCGGCAGGATACCGGATGCAGCCGGCACGTCTCCGCTCATCGTCCCGTCCCCTCGCCTCTCTTCTTGGCTTCCGCGGCCGCGCGCTCCGCCGCCTCGATCACCACCACCATGCGCGCCAGCGCGAGCCGGGCGCAGGCGCCCATCGCGACGAGGCCGGCCAGGGCACTCGCAAGCAGCGGAAACAGCTCGGGCCGAAGCCCCGCCACGACGGCCACCAAGGCGGCGCCGATCCCCATCGCGTTGCCGAGCAACAGCATCGGCGAGCGCAGGCCGCGGAGTTCCGTCTCCACGCCGGTCCGCTGCCGGACCGCCCGCGCGACGATCCGCGCGGCCACGTCGAGGGCGAGCGCAAGAACCAGTGCCAGCGCCGGCCACCGGTTCCGGTACGGATCGACGTAAGCGAAGACGAGGGCGAGGCCGAGCGTCAGCACGGTCCCGAGGGCCGTGCCGGCCATGATCGGCGCGCGATCAGCCCGCGCGGTCTGCGCGGCGCCCTGTAAGCCGTCCCGGTGCGTAGCGTTCGGCACGTGGTCTGCGGCCTCCGCCGACCGTAGGTTACCGTGATTGACGAGGTTTCCGGGGCCACGTACCACGGCGCGTCGCAGATGTCGCGATGCGGCCTGCGCGCCGTCCACGGGGATGCTTTCACGCGATGTACAAGGCCGAGACGCGCGGCATCACGGTGACGGTGGAGCCCCGATTCGTCGAGGAGGAGTCCTCGCCGGGGGAGAGCCGCTACTTCTTCGCCTACACCGTCGAGATCGTGAACAACGGCAGCGAGCAGGTGCAGCTCCGCTCGCGCCACTGGCGGATCATCGACGGGCGCGGCGCCTGCCAGGAGGTGCGCGGCGCGGGCGTCGTCGGCAAGCAGCCGGTGCTCGAGCCGGGCGAGTCGTTCAGCTACACCAGCGGCTGCCCCCTCACCACGCCGGACGGCCTGATGGCCGGCAGCTACACGATGTCGACCGTCGGCGGCGAGAGCTTCGAGGCGGAGATCCCGGCCTTCTCGCTGGACTCGCCCCACCTGCGCCGCGTCGTCCATTGACGGCGACGGCGGGCGGCACCCGCTTCACGCCGCTGGAGCTTCTGGAGCGGCTCGTCGCGTTCGACACCGAGAGTTCGAAGTCGAACCTCGCGCTGATCGACTTCGTCGCCGACTATCTCGACGGCTGGGGCGTCCCCCATATCCGCGTGCCGAATGCCGGCGGCGACAAGGCCGCGCTGTTCGCGACCCTCGGGCCGATGACGGATGGCGGCGTCGTGCTCTCGGGCCATACCGACGTGGTGCCGGTGACGGGTCAAGCCTGGACCAGTGACCCGTTCACCCTGCGCGTCGCGGACGGCCGCGCCTATGGCCGCGGCGCCGTGGACATGAAGGCGTTCGACGCGCTCGCCCTCGCCATGGTGCCCGACGCGCTGGCGGCCGGGCTGACGCGGCCGATCCACATCCTGCTCTCCTACGACGAGGAGACGACGTGCCTGGGCGTCGCCGACACCATTGCCCGCTTCGGCGCCGACCTTCCGCGGCCCGGCGCGGTGATCGTCGGCGAGCCGACCGGGATGCAGGTGGCGGACGCGCACAAGAGCGTCGTGACCTTCAACACCACCGTCCACGGCCATGCGGCGCATTCGGCCAAGCCGATGCTCGGCGCCAACGCGGTGATGGCAGCGGCCGACCTGATCGCCGAGCTGAACCGCATCGCCGATGCCATGGTGATCCGCGGCGACGCCTCCGGGCGGTTCGATCCGCCGAACACCACGGTCCATGTCGGCGTGATCGAGGGCGGCACCGCCCGCAACATCCTGCCGAAGCTCTGCACCTTCCTCTGGGAATTCCGCGGCCTGCCAGACCTCGACATGGCCGAGATCCCGGCCCTGTTCGCGGCCGCCTGCGAGCGGGTCACGCGGGAACGTCTCAACCGCTACGGCGATTACGGGCGCATCGAGACGGTCGAGGAGGTGTCGGTGCCGGGGCTCGCGCCCGATCCGGGCTCGGAGGCGGAGCGGCTCGCCCTGCGGCTCGCCGGCCGGAACGCCACGATCACCGTGCCCTACGCCACCGAGGCCGGGCGCTTCCAGCGCGCCGGCATCCCGACCGTGGTGTGCGGACCCGGCTCGATCGATCAGGCGCATCAGCCCGACGAGTTCATCGCCCTCGACGAACTCGCCCGCGGCGAGGCCTTCATGCGCCGGCTGATCGAAGCCTGCACGCCCTGACGCGTCCGCGATGATCGTCCGTCCCCGCCCCGGCCTGCTGACGATCCTGTTCGCCATGCGCGGCTCGATCCTGCCGAAGGTCGCGCCCCAGGTGGTCGCGATCGCCGCGCTGTCCTGCCTCGTGGTGGCGATCGAGCAGCGGCACGCCGAGTGGTTTCCCGTCACCGCCGGCATCGGACCATTCACCCTGGTCGGCCTCGCGCTGTCGATCTTCCTGAGCTTCCGCAACGGCGCCTGCTACGACCGCTGGTGGGAGGCGCGGCGCGCTTGGGGCAGCCTGATCGTCGAGATGCGCGGCCTCGCGCGCCTCCTTCCGGCTCTGCTGCCCGACCCCGAGCACGAGGCCCTGCGTCGCCGCTGCCTGCGGCGGGCGGCCGGCTTCGCCCACGCGCTCCATGCCCGCCTGCGCGGGCTCGACGAAGCGGAAGCCCTCGGCCCCTGGCTGCCGCCGGAGGAACGCGCGGCCCTGGCGCAGCGGCCGAGCGGCGCCGACGCGGCGCTGGCGGGGCTGACGCGGGATCTCGCCGCGGCGACGAAGGCCGGCGCGCTGAGCGACATCCTGTTCGCGAGCCTGGAGCACAAGATCGCCAGCCTCTCGGCGATCCAGGCGGTCTGCGAGCGCATTCACGGCACGCCGCTGCCCTTCGCCTACACGCTGCTGCTCTACCGCACCGCGTGGCTCTACTGCCTGCTCCTGCCGTTCGGGCTCGCAGGATCGCTCGGCTGGTCCACGCCGATCATCGCCGCACTGGTGGCCTACGCCTTCTTCGGCCTCGACGCCCTCGGCGACGAGCTGGAGGAGCCATTCGGCACCGATGCCAACGACCTGCCCCTCGACACGCTGCTGCACACGGCCGACGCGGCGATCCTCGATGCGCTGGGCGAGACCGGCCGCGCGCCGCCGAAGGCCGACCGGTTCATGCTGCGCTGAGCCTCAGGCGTCGGCGCGGCCGCGCTCCTCCACATCCGGCGCCACCTGCCCGAAATTCAGCACCGAGACCAGCGTCACGCCGCCGACCACGTTGCCGAGCAGCGTCGGCACGAAGAAGCCGGTGAGATACTTGGCAAAATCGATCTCGCCGGTGGCGACGAGGTAGTAGGCATCGACCGAACCGGCGACGATGTGGGCGAGCCCGCACATCGAGACGAGCCACGTCATCAGGATGATGATGAAGGGCGCCGCCGATCCGGTGGCCGGCAGGATCCACACCATCAGCGCGATCAGCCAACCGGCGAACACCGCCTTGATCACCGTCGTCCAGAACGGATCCTCGATGGTGTGGCGGCTGATCTCGGCAAACGCTTCCCGCACCTCCGGCTTGAACGCATCGGTATGGGCCAGGACCGAGGCGATGACGATGGTCGCCAGGATGTTGGCGACGAGCACGATGGTCCAGAGCCGCACCACGCGCATCAGGGCGCCGAAGGTTCGCTCGGTCAGGAGCGGCAGGATCGGGGTGACGGTGTTCTCGGTGAAGAGTTGCTGGCGCCCGAGCACGACGATGAGGAAGCCGATCGAGTAGCCCATGCTCAGGACGAGTTCGGCCCAGGGCTCGTGCGGAAGATGTCCCTTCAGCACACCGGGCACGATCAGCGAGAAGCCCATGGTGAGCCCCGCCGAGAATGCCGAGAGCGCGAGCGCCAGCGTCGTGCGGCGCATCTCCTCCTCGCCCTCGCGCCGGATGATCTCATGCAGGATCATCGCATCCGGGCGGTGCGCCTTCTCGACCTGCGCGTCGTCCTTCTCACGGGTGTGGTCGCCGTGTGTTTTGGCTTCTCCGGGCGTGCGGAATGGCTGGGACATGCGGCCCTCGGCGGTCGTCTCGTCGCAGCCCAACGTACGGCAGCGCTTGCGTGCTCCCGACAGCCAGAAATTTATTTCATGAGAGCGGAACGGGCCGGCTCACCCGCGCAAACCTGCCAGCAGGGCCTCCACGGCCGTTCGGGCCGCCGCCACGGCGTCCGCATCCCGCCCGCGCACGACGATGCGATTGCGAAACCCCTCCGGCGTCATCGACGGATAGGAGCCGATCGAGACGGTCGCATGGGCCGCGGCGATCTCGCCGAGCTCGCCGGCGAAATTGCCCTCGGGGATCGCGCCGGCTTCGATCGTCTCGGAGATGACGGGCGCGTTCGAAGTCAGCGTCGGGCGGATCTCGTCGAGCATCGCCGCCATGATTTGGGGCACGCCGGCCATGACGTAGACGTTGCCGATGTGGAAGCCCGGCGCCTTGGAGACGGGGTTGGCGATCAGCTCGGCCCCGTCGGGGATGCGGGCCATGCGCAGGCGCGCCGCGTTCAAGTCCTCCGGGCGGTGCCGCTCCAGCAGCATGGCGCGGGCCCGCGGATCGACGTCGATGCCGACGCCGAAGGCTTCCGCGACGCTGTCGGCGGTGATGTCGTCGTGGGTCGGGCCGATGCCGCCGGAGGTGAACAGATAGGTGTAGCGCGCCCGAAGCGCATTCACCGCGGCGACGATCTCCGCCTTCACGTCCGGTACGATGCGCACCTCGCGCAGGTCCACGCCGATCTCGGTCAGCATGTCGGCGATGGTGCCGATGTTCTTATCCTTGGTGCGGCCCGAGAGGATCTCGTCGCCGATGACGAGGATGGCGGCGGTGACGTCGGCGCTCGGAGGGGTGGAACTGCTGGACATGGAGCCTCGGGGGCGATGATCGGGGTGGAAGCTAGGGCGCGGATGCGCGAAAGCGAAAGCCCCCTCGTCACGCCCCGGCCCGCCCGCGATGCGCTTCCCCTCCCCCCTGATCGACGGGCGCCTCGTGCGGCGCTACAAGCGCTTCCTCGCCGATGTGACGCTTGCCGACGGCACGCTGGTGACGGCGCATTGCGCCAACCCGGGCGCGATGCTGGGCCTCAACGCGGAAGGGTTTCGCGTGCTGCTCTCGCCCTCGACCAACCCGGCACGAAAACTCGGGTTCTCGTGGGAATTGGTCGAGGCGGAGCTGCCCGGCGGGCCGCAATGGGTCGGCATCAACACGGCGCGGCCCAATGCGCTGGTCGCGGAGGCATTTCGAGAGGGAAAGCTTGCGCCACTCGCGGGCTACGAGACGCTCCGGCCGGAGGTCGCCTACGGAAAGGCGAGCCGCGTCGATTTCCTGGCGAGCGGCGGCGGACTGCCGCCTTGCCACGTCGAGGTGAAGAACTGCCACCTGATGCGGCAGGCGGGGCTCGCGGAGTTTCCCGATTGCAAGGCCGCCCGCTCGGCCCGCCACATGGAGGAGCTGGCCGGCGTCGTCACGGCAGGCGGCCGGTCGATGCTGATCGTCGTGATCCAGATGCGGGCCGACGCCTTCGACGTCGCCCGCGACATCGACCCCGCCTTCGACCGGGCGCTGCGCGCGGCGCTGGCGGCCGGCGTCGAAGCTTATGCTTACACCTGCGCGGTCGGCCCCGAGGGCGTGGCGATCGATGCGCCCGTCCCGATTCTTACGCCGGGCGCGTCGGCTCCGCCCGCTCGAACATCAGGTTGAGCCGGGTGCGCGCGATCTGGCGATAGCCGTACTTGTTGAGCAGGCTCGGCAGGTCGATCTGCCACTGGTCGGCGCCGTTCTCGATGACGAGCAACGAGGGGAGCAGCGAGGCCGGCGCGTCGCGCAGGAAAGGCTCCAGGATCAGATCCTCGGCGCCCTCGACGTCGAGCTTGATCGCATCGATCCGCTCGATCCTCTCCGAGCGGCACAGCTCCACCAGCGTCACCGCCGGAACGCGCAGAGTTGCGTTCTTGTGGGTGCCGACGATCTTCACGCTCGATTCGCCGCGGTTGCGCGGGTCGATGAACAGGGTCAGCTCGCCCGACTTGTCGGCGACCGCGCAGGCGATGGCCTTGACCGTGCCGAACGGGTTCTGGCCGATGTTGAAGGTCAGCCGGTCGAACACGTCGGGTTGCGGTTCCACCGCGAGGATGCGGGCGCGCGGGCCGGTGAAAGCCGCCACGAACAGGGCGTAGGCGCCGATATTGGCGCCGATGTCGAGGAACACCGCGTCCTCGGGGAGGCGCTGCTTCAGCAGGGCCCGCTCCTGCGGGTCGAAGAACTGCGGGGTGAAGAGCACCTTCTTCTCGCAGTTGTTGTTGTAAGGGTGCAGCCGCATCCGCGCGCCGTAGCGCTCGACGTCGAGCGGGCGTCCGCGCAGCATGGAGATGGCGAGGCGGCGCAGGAACATCGCCATCCGCCGGGCGCGCCAGGACTGCTCGGGCAGCTTCTGCGTGCGCTCCGCGATCCGCGCGACGAGGCCGGTGGGAGCGTAGGTGCCGTAGGGCGAGGTGTCGGTCATCGTGCCGGGGTGATGCCAGCCCGGCGGGGCGGCGGCAAGTCGGGGCCGATCCGCAGATGCCCGGCGCCAAATTCCGGCGGATGTCGCGTGAAGCCTCGACGCGGCCTTTGACATCGGCGCCGCCGCACCCGAAGACACGAGCCATGCAGAGCTTCGATTCCGACGGCGTGCAGATCGCCTATATCGACGTGCCGGCCAAGGAGGGCGCCGCCGGGGGCGGCGATCCCATCCTCCTGATCCATGGCTTCGCCTCGAACCACGCGGTGAACTGGGTCAATACGCTCTGGGTCCGGTATCTGACCGAGGCCGGCTACCGGACGATCGCCCTCGACAACCGCGGCCACGGGCAGAGCGAGAAGCTCTACGAGCCCACCGCCTACACCTCCGACCGGATGGCCGGGGACGCCGTGCGGCTGCTGCAGCATCTCGGCATCGAGCGGGCCGACGTGATGGGCTATTCCATGGGCGCGCGCATCGCCGCGCATATGGCGCTCGATTATCCCAACGAAGTCCGCTCGCTGCTGCTCGGCGGCATGGGCTTCCACCTCGTGGATGGGCACGGCCTGCCCCAGGGCATCGCCGAGGCGCTGGAGGCGCCCCCCGGCACGCCGGCGCCGAACCCCACGGCCGCCACCTTCCGCATCTTTGCCGAGCAGACCAAGAGCGACCTGCGGGCGCTCGCCGCCTGCATCCGCTGCTCGCGCCAGACCCTTTCGCGGGCCGAACTTTCGGCCATCGATACCCCGACGCTGGTCACCGTCGGCAGCCTCGACACGGTGGCGGGCTCGGGGCCTGAACTGGCCAAGCTGATGCCGAACGCCCGCGCCCTCGAACTGCCGAACCGCGACCACTCGACGGCGGTCGGCGACCGGCTCCACCGGCAGGGCGTGCTGGAGTTCCTGTCCCAGCGGCCGTAGCGGAGGGCGGCGCATCGGCGCTCCGTCCCGATAGTCTATCGGTGGTAGACCGTTTGACGGACTGCACCCGGAGCCCGGCCCGCCTCTAAGGTGCGGGCCTGCTGCGGGAACGGGCCATGTCGAGCCACACGACACAGTCGACCGGGGACGGCGTCCTGCGCGCGGTCGTCGCGAACGCGCTCGCCAACGCCCTGATCGTCCTCGCGATCCTGCTTCTGGTGTTGGGCGGCGCGGCGCTCGCGCGGCCGAAGCTCACCTATGCCGGGGGCAAGGTCGTCGGACTGATGAACCTCTCGACCGACGAAGGCTGCCTCCCGGCCAAGCTTACGGGCAAGGTCGTCAAGCGCGCCTTCGGCCGGGACGGCCTCTACCTCGAATCGGTCATCCTCGAAGAGAAGTCCGGACAGCGGACCTTCATCAACGTCGAGGACGGCTACCGCAACCTCGACGCCGCCACCAACGGCGCCGTCAAGCAGTCGCTCGAAACGATCCTGGCCGTGGGCCGAGGCGTGTCACTGCGCGTGCTCGGATGCGGCGCGGCGGCACGCACCCTGACACTCGACGCCGTGCGGCCGCTCTGAGCCCCCGTCGAACTCAGCTCTTCAGCCGGTACCCCGTGCGGAAGATGTAGGTCACGAGCCCGAGGCACAGCGCCAGGAAGGCGAGCGTCGCGGCGATGCTGACGCCGACGGCCACGTCGCCCCGGCCGAAGAAGGCCCAGCGGAAGCCGCTGACGAGGTAGACGACCGGGTTGAACAGGCTCACCGCCCGCCAGAACGGCGGCAGCATGTCGATGGAATAGAAGCTGCCGCCGAGAAACGTCAGCGGCGTGACGATGAGGAGCGGCACGAGCTGCAGCTTCTCGAACCCGTCCGCCCAGAGCCCGATGACGAAGCCGAACAGGCTGAAGGTGATCGCGGTCAGCAGCAGGAAGAACACCATCCAGAACGGATGCTCGACATGCAGCGGCACGAACAGGGAGGCGGTGGCAAGGATGATGAGGCCGATGACGATCGATTTCGTCGCCGCCGCGCCGACATAGCCGAGCACCACCTCGAAGGGGGAAATCGGCGCCGAGAGAAGCTCGTAGATCGTGCCGGCGAAGCGCGGGAAGTAGATACCGAAGGCGGCGTTCGAGACGCTCTGCGTCAGGAGCGAGAGCATCACCAACCCGGGCACGATGAAGGCGCCGTAGGGTATCCCGTCCACCGTCTGCATCCGCGCACCGATCGCGGCGCCGAAGACGACGAAATAGAGCGAGGTGGAGATCACCGGCGCGACGATGCTCTGCAGGGCCGTGCGCCAGAAGCGGGCCATCTCGAAGCGGTAGATGGCGAGGATCGCCGGGACGTTCAGCATGGACCCGCTCTTCATGCGCGCTCGCGGACGAGATCGACGAAGATGTCTTCGAGCGAACTCTGGCTGGTATCGAGATCGGTGAAGGCGATGCCGGCATCCGCCAGCTCGCCGAGCAGCCCGGTGATGCCGGTGCGCTCCCGCCGAGTGTCGTAGGTGTAGACGAGGGTTCGCCCGCCCTCGCCGATCTGGAGGTCGTGGCGCGCGAGGTTTTCCGGCAGCGCGGCGACCGGCTCGCGCAGATGCAGGGTGAGCTGCTTCTTGCCGAGCTTGCGCATCAGCTCGACCTTGTCCTCGACGAGGATGATCTCGCCCTTGCGGATCACGCCCACCCGGTCGGCCATCTCCTCGGCCTCCTCGATGTAGTGGGTGGTGAGGATGACGGTGACGCCCTGCTCGCGCAGGCGGCGCACGAGGCGCCACATGTCCTGGCGCAGCTCCACATCGACGCCCGCCGTCGGCTCGTCGAGAAACAGCACCTGCGGCTCGTGGGCCAGCGCCTTGGCGATCAGCACGCGCCGCTTCATGCCGCCCGAAAGCTGCATGATGCGGCTCTCGCGCTTTTCGTAGAGGGCGAGGTCCTTGAGCACCCGCTCGATATGGGCGGGGTTCTTCGGGAGGCCGAACAGGCCGCGGCTGAAGCTCACCGTGTCCCACACCTTCTCGAAGGCGTCGGTGGTGAGTTCCTGCGGCACCAGCCCGATCATTCGGCGGGCGGCCCGGTAGTCGCCGAGGATGTCGTGGCCGCCGACGCGGATCTGGCCTGCGCTCGGCGTGACGATCCCGCAGACGATGTTGATGAGGGTCGATTTGCCGGCGCCGTTCGGCCCCAGCAGGGCGAAGATCTCACCTTTTGAGATGTCGAGGTTCACGTCGCGCAGGGCGTGCAACCCCGAAGCGTAGACCTTCGACAGGTTCGCGATCGAGACGATCGGAGACATCGGGGCTCAGGGCTGATGAATGGGGCGCGCCCTATAGCACGGCCGTTGAAGCGGTGAACCCTGCGGGAGCCGGTTACATTCCGCGCCGATCTTCCCAGCCTCCCGGTGCGGAGCGCGGAACCGAGCCGCGCCCCCAGGGCTTGTCGGATTGTTCTCCTGCGACAAAAGACCCCTGACCCGACCTGCCCTCGACATGACGGCGGGTCGTTTTTTGTCGCCGGCCCTCTCGATCGTCAGCTCTGAAGCCGTTCCGCGGCCTCCCGCTCGCGCAGGTAATCCTCGGTGGTGCGCGGCTTGGCCGGCGGCACGGCATGCGGATCGAAGCCCTGGTTGAGCGCCGCCTCGACGCGGCAATCGTCGCACATCATCAGCGAGCGGATGCGCTGCTCCCCGGCCTCGCCCGAGAACATCCAGTGCCGCTCCCGCAGCTTGCCGATCACCCGCTCGATGGTCGCGCGGGTGCCGAAGGGCTTCGCGCAGGTAATGCAGCAGAACGGCTCCTCCTCCTTCACGACCCGGCGCGGGGCCGCCCAGGCCTCGAAGTCGATCCGGGGCGTCAGGTCGATCACGTCCTCCGGGCAGGTCGCCGCGCACAGGCCGCACTGCACGCACAGGCTCTCCTCGAAGGCGAGCAAGGGCCGGTCGGCGCTGTCGGTCAGGGCATTGGTCGGACAGGCGCCGACACAGGAGAGGCAGAGGGTGCAGTCCTCGGTGCGGAAGTTCAGTCCGCCGAACGGCGCGCCGGCCGCCAGCGGTACCGCGGCGACCGGAGCGGGCGCGGCCGCGTGCATCTCGCGGAAAGCGAGGCGCAGCATCTCGCGCTTGCCGCCGACCGGGACGAAGCCGGCGGGTGTCGCCGTCGTCTGCCCCGGTCTCCCGGCACGCAGGCTCGCGCCGAGGATGTCGGGGTCGTCGGTCTCGATCAGGGCGACCGTCGGCGCGTCGCTCCCGGCGCCGTAGCCGAGAGCGTCGGCGAGTGTCCGGCCGAGGGCGACGGTGCGGTGCAGGCTGTCGAGGTCGTGCTTGGGACGCGCGCGGACCAGGACCCGCACCCCGGCCGCGCCGTAAGCGAACAGGGCGGCCAGAACCTCGGGGCCGAGCTGCGTCACCTCGTTGACCCGCACCGGCAGGACATGGGCCGGCAGGCCCTCGCCGTAGCGGCCGAGGGCGTCGATGAGCGGCTCGCCGTAGTCGCCGTCGTGGAACAGCACCACCGCATCCGCGCCGCCCGCCGCCCGGTAGGCGCGCATCAGGCTGCGCAGGCGCCGCATCAGCGCGTCGGCCGGCGGCAGGGCGTAGTTGGCCGCCCCCGTCGGGCAGACGGCGGCGCAACTTCCGCAGCCGGCGCAGATATAGGGGTCGATCGCCACCGAATCCCCGGCGGAGGCGATGGCGCCGGTCGGGCAGACGTCGAGGCAGCGGGTGCAGCCGGTGATGCGCGAACGCGAATGGGCGCAGAGATCGCCGCGGAAATCGATGAAGCGCGTCTTGTCGAACTCGCCGACGAGGTGGGACGCCGCCATCACAGCCCGCTCGACCGCCGCCGGGTCGCGCGGGTCGGCGCGCAGGTAACCGCTGCGCAATTCGTGCGCGGGGAAGAGCGGTGTGCCGCCGGTGAGATCGAGGATCAGGTCGCAGGTCGAGACGGCACCGTCGCGACCCGGCCCGAACACGAGGCGGGTGCGCGAGGACGGCGCCGGCAGGGCATAATCGTCGATGCGCAGCTCGAACGCGCCGAGATGGCCGGTCGCGCCGCGCACGGTGCCCTGAAGCACCGGGAACTCGTTGCGATGGAGCGGCGCCGCCTCGCCCGGCCGGCTGAGCAGCACGGTGACGTCGAGATGCTCGGCCAGCCGCCGCCCGGCCTCGATCGCCGCCTCGTCGCGCCCGTAGATCAGGGCAACGCCCCGGCTCTCCAAGGGCACCGTGCCGGCGACGGGCAGCGGCTCGGCCGCCGCGGCCAGCAGCGCCGCCATCTTCGGCCCGGCCTGCGCCGCCTCCGACGACCAGCCGGCGGTCTCGCGGATCTTGGCGAAGGCGACGCGCTCCTCCGCCCCCAACTCGTCGGCGATCTCCTCGAAGAGCGGCGCCTGAAGCGTGCAGGACACGGTGACCGGAAGGCCCGTGGCCAGAGCCTCACGGTAGCGGTCGAGTTCCTGTCCGCAGAGCTGATCGGCGGTGCGCACGCGGGTGCCGCAGCCCTTTTCCAGGGCTGCGACATCGAGCGGCATCGTCTTCTCGCAGGAACAGGCGAACACGAGACGATCGGACACGATTGAACCTGAGACGATTGGGAGCGCGAGGGCTCTTCGCGCGGAAGCCTGCCTTCCCTATACTCGTATCATTCTAAAACGACGAACGGACATGCGGGCGCAGGCGCCCTGCCCGAGACCGCTCATGACCACCCATCTCGACGCTGCGACACCGGGCTTGCGCCCTGCACCCCTCGTCTTGCCACCCGCCTTCACCGGGCTCGTCGCGGCGGGCTCGCCCGGCGCGGCCGGACAGGCGTGCCGGCTGGCGGAGAGCGGCGAGGCGGAGGCCGGGACTCTCCTGATGGAGGAGCGGGACGACCTCATCGCGCTGTCCGTCGTGCTGGCTCCGACCGAGCCGCTGGCCACCGCGCGCCGGGCCTTCTTCGTCGGTATGCAGGCGCTCGCCGACGCGGTCGGCACCTTCGGCCCTCCGGAAATTCCGGTGACCTTCCTGTGGCCCGATACGCTGATCTTCAACGGCGCCCGCCTCGGCGGCGGTGCCCTGCACTGGCCGCAGGGCTGCGATGAGGCCGAGATCCCGGACTGGCTCGTGTTCTCGGCGATGCTGATCGCGTCGAAGCGGGCAGCGGGCGATCCCGGCCTGACGCCGGACTCGACGTCGCTCGAAGAGGAAGGCTTTCCGGATGGCCTGCGCGAGCCGCTGGTCGAGAGCTTCGCCCGCCACCTCACCAAGGCCTTCGAGATCTGGAGCGAGGACGGCGCCGCCCGCTCGATGAGCCGCTATCTCGCCCGCCTCGCCCTGCCGCCGGGTGCCCGCGCGAGCATCGAGACCGGGGGCGATGCCCGGCTGGTCCATGCCGACGGCCGCAGCGAGCTCCTGCCGCTGCTCCCGGCGCTGCTCAGCCCGTCCTGGCGCGAGCCGGCCACCGACACGGTGCGCCTGTGACGCCGACTTTCGGAAAGCTGCCGCGCACCCTGCGGCTCGACCCGTCCGACACCTTCGTCTTCGCTCGGGCGGCCGAGCCCGGCGAGTGGGCCGTGACGGGCTCGTTCCTGTTCTTTGATGCCGACCTCTCCGCCCTGGCGGGTAAGGATCGGGCAGCGTTCCGGTCCGGCTTCGTCGGCGTGGATTCGCTCGGATTCTCGACCCTCGTCGTCGTCAGCGAGGCGAGCGAGGAGGAACACGCGGCGGCGGTGGAAGCCCTTGCGCGCCACATCCACGAACGCTTCGGCGCGCCGGATCGCGAGGCCGCCCGCGCCGCGGCGCGCGAAGAGATCGAGGTCGCCGCCTCGCTCTGCAACCTGCCCGTCGGCAGCGTGGTGGCGATGCATCGGAGCGAGCGGGACGGCGCGATCGCCGAGGAGTTCCGCACGCTTCACCAGCGCCCACCCGGCGCCGACCCGCTGCACGGGCGCGCCTTCCAGTTCGTCGAGACCGACGAGGACGAGGTGGAGGAGCAGGCCGACCTCGTGGGACTCTTGAGGGATGCCCCTTCCCGGGCCGGACGAGCATGACCGAGTTCTGGGTATCGAGCGGCCACCATCTGACGCAGCGCACCGAGGGCGGGGGCCTCGCGGTCACCGACGAGCTGATCCTGGCCTACCTCGCGCGCCCCGAACTGGTGCCGCCGGAGGACGCCTGCGAGGCCGAGCGCGCGCTGCATGCCAGCCTGCTCGCCGACCCGCGCCGGCCGGTGACGCGCGGAGACATCCACGGAATCGCGGATGCGGATGCGCGGGAGAACTGGGAGGTGATGCTCGCCTTCCGCGATCGGCTGCTCGCGGCGCGCTCGGTCGAGGCGGCCTATCTCGCCCTCGTGCGCGGCGGGTTGCAGGGCGTGCCGGGGCTGTTCCTGACCCAGCTCGTCCACCTGATCCTGCGCAACGCGCTGGACGGCTGCGACGACCCCTTCGTGCTGCGCGCCGCCGAGCTGTTCTTCCGCCCACAGCGGGTCAGCCTGCACGAGGGCGCGGTGTTGCTCGCCGATGCCGAGGTGATCGAGGCGCGCGAGGGCGGCGCCCCGCTCTCACCCCTGGTCTCGATGCTGGGCAAGGAGGCGGCGAGCGAACTCGACGTGCTGAACGAGGAGAACGCCTGGAGCTACTGGAGCCGCTCGGACGCCTTCACCATGGCGCTCAATCTCGGCTCCAGCGGCCGGAGCAGGGACGGGTTGGCGCGGGCGATCGAGGCCTTCCTGCGCCACCTCCTCAACGCGGAGGTGACGGTGGCTCCCCTCGACCGCCTCGAGGATCCCGACTGGCGCTGGTTCGTCGGGCTCGATGCGGAGGGCACGCGGATCGGCAACGCGCTCTGGCGCGGCGAGCCGCTCGATGACGCTGCCCGCGAACGGGTCATCGCCGTGTTCAGCCTCACCTTCGCCGATCCGGCCTGCGTCGATGCGCGGGTCGGCGATCGGCCGGTCTACCTCCTGCTCGCCATGACACCCGACAAGACCGTGCAGCTCAAACCCCAAAACCTCGTCGTCGGATTGCCGCTGGCCTCCGACCGGGCCGCCGCGTGAGAGTCGCCATGACACCGGACACCACGCAGCCGACGCTACCGCAGGGATCGCCGGAAGACCGTTTCGAGGTCGGCATCATCGTGGCCCGGCGGAAGCTCAAGGGGCCTTGGGCGAGCCATGCCTGGCTGCCGGTCGCGGCCTTGCCGGCGGCTCCCCAGACCGCGCCGTGGACCCAGCTCTCCGAGACCGAGGACGAGGCGACCTTCTACGCGGGCGCCCACGAGGTGAGCCTGCACATCGCCGAGACGGCGCATTACCGGGACAACCTCGTCTCGGGCCGGCCCTCGCTCTGGGTGACGCTGCACGCCACGGGGGACGAGACCTATGCGGTCGCGAGCGTGACCGCCGATCCCTACGAAGGCGAGTCGATGGCCGAGGGGATCGGCGAGATCGTTGAGGCGGTGCCGATGCCCCCCGAGGTGCAGGCCAAGCTGCTCGCCTTCTTCGAGGCGTTCCACATCGAGCGCAAGTTCGAGAAGCGCAAGCGCGACCGCGCCGATCCTGAGGCCCTGGCCCGCCGCGCGCCGGGAATGCAGGGGAAGCCGGAATGAGCGACGGCTTCCTCTCCCGTTGGGCCCGCCGCAAGCAGGCCGTCCGAACCGCCGAGCGGACCGAGACGCCCGCCGCTCCGGAGACGGCCGCGGCGGACGCCGCCCTCGAGCCCACGGGATCCTCGGACGCGGTCACGCTCGGCCCGCAGCCTGTCGCTGCGATGGAGGGCCGAGCCGAGGCGCCGCCAGACGATCTGCTGGCGAAGCTGCCCTCCCTCGACAGCCTGACGCCGGATACCGACCTTTCGGCCTTCCTGCAGAGCGGCGTACCGACGGCTTTGCGCAATGCGGCCCTGCGCCGGATGTGGTCGCTCGACCCGGCGATCCGCGACTTCGTCAGCGAGGCACGGGAATACGCCTACGATTGGAACGCGCCGGGCGGCGTGCCGGGCATGGGCCCGCTCCTGCCGACCGATGACGTGAAGGCGATGCTCAAGCGCGTGGTCGGCGGCGTCCCGCCCAGGGAAGAGGACGCACCAGCGCCTGAACCTTCGGATCTGTCGGCGCCGACGCCGGGAGAATCGGCCGAAGCGGACATCGTCATGCGTCCGGAGCCCGAGCCCCTGCCAGAGTCCCTCCCCGCGCCCGACCTCGCGCCCAACCTCGCACCGGTGACGGCGGAACGTCCGCACGCGCCGGTGGTGGTTGCCGAAGCGGAGACCGCGGAGGTCGCACCCCCCCTCCCCCGGCCGCGCCTGCGGCGCCATGGAGGGGCGAAGCCTTCGTAATTCACGCGCATTTCGATTGCGGCCGTCCGAAACGCTTTTTATTATCGGTCCAAACAAGCGGTCCTGCAGGCGGGCCCGAGGGAAACGATGGGTTCGGTTGCGTCGGTGATGGCACTTCCGGGAGACGAGGTGTCCGGGCTCGTCGGTGTGCCGGACGAGATCGATGTCCTGCGCGCGCAGCAATACGATCTGCTGGCCGCCCTGCTCGGGCGGGCGCCGGATGCCGCCCTGCTCACGGCGCTCGCCGCCCTGGAGGGCGGCGACGGCGTGCTCGGCGGCCAGGCGGCAGCCCTGCGCCGGGCGGCGGCCGAGACGAACGTCGCGGCGGTCGAGCGCGAGTACTTCGCGCTGTTCATCGGCGTCGGCCGCGGCGAGCTTCTGCCTTACGCCTCCTACTACCTCACCGGTTTCCTCAACGAGCGTCCGCTGGCGCGCGTGCGCGAGGACTTTTCCGCGCTCGGCATCGAGCGGGACGAGTCGATGTGTGAGCCGGAGGATCATCTCGCGATCCTCCTGGAAGTCATGGCGGGTCTGGCGGCGGGTCGGTTCGACGCGGAGCCCGGCCTGCAGGCCCGCTTCTTCGCCCGCCACATCGAACCCTGGGCCGGCCGATTCTTCGCCGACCTGGAGACCGCGCAGGCGGGCCGTTTCTACCGCGCGGTCGGAGGACTCGGCCGCGCCTTCATCGAGATCGAGGCGGAAGCCTTCGCCATGGAAGGCTGAAGGGCATGCGCATCGTGACAAACGGGATCGAGGCGCGTTGCCGGAGAGCAGGCAGCCGCCGAAGGAGACGAGGGTGATGCGACAGGATCCGAAGACGCTCGGTCGTCGCCAGTTCTTTCGGGCGCTCGGCGGCAGCACGGTGGCCGCCGCGGCGGCCGTGGCCTCGCCGATGGGCGCGACCGAAGCTCAGGCGTACGACCCCGGCAACGACGAGACCCGCAGCCGCTACCGCGAGAGCGACCACGTGAAGGCGTTCTACCGCACCAACGGCTACGAGACCCTCAAGAAGAACACCGATCCGGCGTCGACCGGTCCGAAGTGAGGCTGCCATGCTGATCAAGCGCAAGAGCGGCGAGGCTGCTCGCACCAAGCACCAAGCCGTCGCCGCCGGTCTCGCCGCGGGCGTGCTCGACCGCCGCGCCTTCCTGCGGAAATCCGGTCTGACGGCCGGCGCGCTGGCCGCCGCCGGCACGATCCAGCTCGGCTCGGTGCGGAAGGCCAAGGCCGCCGGCTCGTCCGCCGTCGGGCCGGACACGGTCATCAAGAAGAACGTCTGTACCCACTGCTCGGTGGGCTGCACGGTGACCGCCGAGGTCGTCAACGGCGTCTGGGTCGGGCAGGAGCCGTCCTACGCCAGCCCGATCAACCGCGGCACCCACTGTGCCAAGGGCGCGGCCATCCGCGAACTCGTGTCCTCCGACCGCCGCCTCAAATACCCGATGAAGCTCGAGGGCGGGGAGTGGAAGCGCATCTCCTGGGATCAGGCCTATCAGGAGATCGGCGATAAGCTCACCGCGATCCGCGAGAAGAACGGCGCGGATTCGGTCTACTGGCTCGGCTCGGCCAAGTTCACCAACGAGGCCGCCTACCTGATGCGCAAGTTCGGCGCCCTCTGGGGCACGAACTCGATCGACCATCAGGCCCGCATCTGCCACTCGACGACGGTGGCGGGCGTGGCCAACACCTGGGGCTACGGCGCCCAGACCAACAGCTACAACGACATCCGCAACGCCAAGACGATGATCATCCTCGGCGGCAACCCGGCCGAGGCGCATCCGATCTCCATGCAGCACGTGCTGTCGGGCAAGGAGATCAACCGCGCGAACATGATCGTCATCGATCCGCGCTTCACCCGCACCGCCGCGCACGCGACCGAGTACGTGCGCATCCGCTCCGGCACCGACATCCCGGTGGTGTGGGGCATCCTCTGGCACATCTTCCAGAATGGCTGGGAGGACAAGGAGTTCATCGCCCAGCGCGTCTACGCCATGGACGACGTGCGCAAGGAAGTCGCCAAGTGGACGCCCGACGAGGTCGAGCGCGTTTCCGGCGTGCCGGGCGAGCAGCTCCGCCGCGTCGCAGAGAAGTTCGCCAAGGAGAAGCCCGCGACCCTGATCTGGTGCATGGGCGCGACCCAGCACACGGTCGGCACCGCCAACGTGCGCGCGCTGTGCATCCTGTGTCTGGCCACCGGCAATGTCGGCAAGCCGGGCACCGGCGCCAACATCTTCCGCGGCCACACCAACGTGCAGGGCGCGACGGATCTGGGCCTCGATGTGACGTCGCTGCCGCTCTACTACGGCCTCGTCGAGGGCGGCTGGCGCCATTGGGCCCGCGTCTGGGAGGTCGAGTACGAGTGGCTGCAATCGCGCTTCGATGAGGTTCCGGCGAAGGGCGGCCGCAAGGCCCGCACCCGCAAGGAGAACATGGAATCGCCCGGCATCACCTCGACCCGCTGGTTCGATGCCGTGAACCTGCCCCCCGAGCAGATCGATCAGCGCAGCCCGGTGAAGGCGTTCATGGTGTTCGGCCATGGCGGCAACACCGTGACCCGCATGCCCGAGGCCATCGACGGCATGAACAAGCTGGAGCTGCTGGTCGTCGCCGACCCGCACCCGACCACCTTCGCCGCGCTCGATGCCCGGCAGGACAACACCTACCTCCTGCCGATCTGCACCTCGCTGGAGATGGACGGCTCGCGCACGGCCTCAAACCGCTCGATCCAGTGGGGCGAGCAGATCGTGAAGCCGGCCTTCGAGTCGAAGAACGACTACGAGGTGCTCTACCGTCTCGCGGAGAAGCTCGGCTTCGCCGACAAGCTCTGCAAGAACATCAAGGTCGAGAACGGCGTCCCGGTCGCCGAGGACATCCTTCGCGAGATCAACCGCGGCGGCTGGTCGACGGGCTATTGCGGCCAGTCCCCGGAGCGGCTGAAGGCGCATATGCGCAACCAGCACAAGTTCGACCTCGTGACCCTGCGTGCGCCGAAGGACGACCCGGAGGTCGGCGGCGACTATTACGGCCTGCCCTGGCCATGCTGGGGCAAGCCGGAGCTGCGCCATCCCGGCTCGGCGATCCTCTACAACACGAACCTCCACGTGAAGGAGGGCGGCGGCGGCTTCCGCGCCCGCTTCGGCACCGAGCGCAACGGCCAGACCCTGCTTGCGGAGAACTCGTTCTCGAAGGGTTCGGACCTGACCGACGGCTATCCCGAATTCACCTTCGGGGTGTTCAAGAAGCTCGGCTGGGACAAGGACCTGACCCCGGAGGAACTCGCCACGATCCTCAAGATCGGCGGCGAGAAGCCGGACACCGTGAGCTGGGCCACCGACTTGTCGGGCGGCATCCAGCGGGTCTGCCTCGACCACGGCGTCTCGCCCTTCGGCAACGGCAAGGCGCGGGCGAACGCCTGGAACCTGCCCGACCCGGTGCCGGTCCATCGCGAGCCGGTCTACTCGCCGCGCCCCGAACTCGTGGCGAAGTACCCGACCCGGCCCGACGAGCGGCAGCTGCGCATGCCGAATATCGGCTTCTCGGTTCAGAAGTCGGTGGTCGATCGCGGGGTCGCCAAGCAGTTCCCGATCATCCTCACCTCCGGCCGCCTCGTCGAGTACGAGGGCGGTGGCGAGGAGACGCGCTCGAACCCGTGGCTGGCCGAGCTGCAGCAGGACATGTTCGTCGAGATCAACACCGGGGATGCGGCCGAGCGCGGCATCAAGGACGGTCAGTGGGTCTGGGTCTCGGGACCTGAGAACTCCGCCAAGACCAAGGTGAAGGCCCTCGTGACCGACCGCGTCGGCAAGGGCGTCGCCTTCATGCCCTTCCACTTCTCCGGTTGGTACCAGGGCAAGGACATGCGCGACTACTACCCGAAGGGCACCGACCCGGTGGTGCTCGGCGAGAGCGTGAACACCGTGACCACCTACGGCTTCGATCCTGTGACGGGCATGCAGGAAACGAAGTGCACCCTGTGCCAGATCGCAGCGGCCTGAGAGGAGCGACCCGAACCATGGCCCGGATGAAGTTCCTCTGCGACGCGGACCGCTGCATCGAGTGCAACGCCTGCGTCACGGCCTGCAAGAACGAGCACGAGGTGCCCTGGGGCATCAACCGCCGCCGCGTCGTCACCCTCAACGACGGCAAGCCCGGCGAGCGCTCGGTCTCCATGGCCTGCATGCACTGCACCGACGCGCCCTGCGCCGCCGTGTGCCCAGTGAACTGCTTCTACACCACGGCGGATGCCGTGGTGCTGCACTCCAAGGACATCTGCATCGGCTGCGGCTACTGCTTCTACGCCTGCCCGTTCGGCGCGCCGCAATATCCGCGGGTCGGGAACTTCGGTTCGCGCGGCAAGATGGACAAGTGCACCTACTGCTCGGGCGGCCCCGAGCCGGATTTCTCGACCGCCGAGTACGAGAAGTACGGCTCGAACCGTCTGGCCGAGGGCAAGCTGCCGCTCTGCGCCGAGATGTGCTCGACCAAGGCGCTGCTGGCGGGCGACGGCGAGATGATCGCCGAGATCTACAAGCAGCGGGTGATCAAGCGCGGCTACGGCTCCGGTGCCTGGGGCTGGAAGACGGCCTACCGCGAGACCGTCGCGATCTGATCCGGTGTCGAGCGCGGGCCTCCAAGCCCGCGCCCGCGAGCTGTGACGAGACTTCGAAAGGAACGCCGATGCGGCGGGCAACGACCTTCCTCAGCACCCTCCTCCTGGCGGTGATGCTCTTCGCGGTGCCCGGCGCCCTCAGTCCGGCGCAGGCGCAGAACCCGATCCAGGCCGACGGCCAGAACCCGATGGGCGCCCGTCCGACGGCGGATTCGGTCAACGAGGAGTTCCTGTTCAAGCAGGAATCCAAGATCCGCGGCCGCGTCTCGATCCCCGACGGCAAGTCGGCCAACCTGATCCAGCCGCAGGGCCGCGAGTATCAGAACTTCCGCGAGCGCTGGCTGCCCTGGATCGGCGCGCTGGTCATCCTCGGCATGCTGGCCGCGCTCGGCGTGTTCTTCCTGTTCCGCGGCCGGATCATGATGGAGCACAGCCAGGAATCGGGAAAGAAGATCCTGCGCTTCAACGCCTTCGAGCGCTTCACCCACTGGATGACGGCGGTCTGCTTCATCATCCTGTCGCTGTCGGGCCTGAACTACATCTTCGGCAAGCGGCTGCTGATGCCGCTGATCGGGCCGGAGGCGTTCGGCGCCCTCGCACAGTGGGCGAAGTACAGCCACGTCTACCTCGCCTGGCCGTTCATGCTCGGCGTCGCCTTCATGTTCGTGCTGTGGATCCGGGACAACATCCCGAGCAAGGTCGACTGGGCCTGGATCAAAGCCGGCGGCGGCTTCATCGGCAAGGGCCATCCCCATGCGGGCCGCTTCAACGCCGGTCAGAAGGGCGTCTTCTGGATGGTCGCCGGCTTCGGCGCGGCCATGGCCGCCACCGGCCTGATGATGCTCTTCCCCTTCGCCCTCACCGACATCAACGGGATGCAGGTGATGCAGGTGATCCATTCGGTGATCGGCATCGTCTTCATCGCCGGCATCCTCGCCCACATCTATATCGGCACGCTCGGCATGGAGGGCGCCTACGACGCCATGGGCAGCGGCAAGGTCGATCTCGCCTGGGCGCGCGCCCACCACGACCTGTGGGTCGAGCAGGAGCAGGCACGCACCGGCAGCGGCCCGCAACTCAAGGGCCATCCGGCGCCCGCCGAGTGAGGCAGGGCGGAAGACCGACGGCGCGGGCCGGTTTCTTCCGTCGCATGACAAGGCAACCCGCGTTGATCGAGGCCCGACGGCCTCCAGGGAAGACACGACCATGAAAGCCTTCCTCGCCGCCGTGATCGCCGCCGTCGCCCTCGGGGTGCTGGCGATGTTCGCGCTCACGAGCAGTCAGAAGTTCGCCTATCAGGCCTTCGCCACCTCCGGCGCGCGGGTGTCGGAGCCGGGCACCAACCTCGTCGGTCCGCGCTGGAACGGCGACCCGCGGCCCGACGAGTTCAACGGCGAGCCCCACGGCAAGGCCGAGGGCGCGGCCTCTCAGCCGAAGCGCTCCTGAAGCGCGCCGCAGCACACGAGAACAGGACCGAGGGAGTGAGCCCGATGAAGCTTTCGTCGATCGGCCGGCATCTGGCCGGCGGCCTCACGGCCTGCACGCTCCTCGGGAGTGCGGCGCTGGCCCAGGACGCGGCGCCCGCCGCTCAGCCCACGGCTCAGCCCGCGTCAGGCAAGCCGGCCAATCTCTGCCAGGAGCTGGCGGCCTTCGTGAAGCAGCCCGAGCCGGCCAACAAGGCCGCCGCGACGCCGCCGCAGCAGGCGACCGCGGTCTCGAACCCGTCCGGCAAGACCGAGGGCGGCAAGCCGTCGGATGGCGGCGAGCCTCAGAAGACGTCGGGCCTCAGCGGCGCCGTCAACGAGACCGGAAACGGCCCCGCGCCGAGCAAGCCGGCCGGCAACCCGGCGGACAACCCGAACGCCAGGGCGAATGCCGAGGCGAAGCTCCCCCCGCCCCCGGCGGCAACCGCTCCGGCTCCGAAGCCGGATCCGGCGGTCGTGGCGAAGATCGAGGCCGCCGCCGGCGCCAACGACCTCGCCGCATGCCGCGAGGCCGCCCGCTCGATGCGCGTGGCGGGCGTGGTGATGCCCCCGCCTCTGCTCGCCCTCGCGGCGCTCGATCTCAAGTTCTTCCAGCCGTGATGCGACGGGGGCGGTGCCGAGCGGCGCCGCCCCTTCCGGCTCACACCGCGCCGGGGGTCGGAGCCACGGCGACCGACGGTTCGGGCGCAGGCGTGGACCTTGCCTTGACGGCTTTCGCGGACGCTCCGCCACGCACCAGCGCAATCACCAGAGCGGTGAGCGTGAGCAGGTCACAGGTCAGGCCGAAGACCGAGCCGACCAGCGTGTTGTGCAGGGCCCAGCACGAGGACGAACCGAGGAAGAACCGGCGCATCGCCTGCGGATCGGCCTGAAGGCGCGCCGTCGTCGCCAGCAGCGAGCCGAGCCCGGCGCAGGCCGAGGGCCAGCCGTTCCAGGTCGCGAGCGTCAGGCCCATCGCGACGAGGCTGCTCGCCACGAACAGCGGCGCGACCCAGGGGGCGCGGGACGCCGCCCCGATCCAGCGGGCCGCCACCACGCTCTGCATCACGGACACGAGGCACATCGCCGTGCCGGTCTGCGCCCCGAGTTGCAGGAAGTGCAGCGCGAAGCAGGCCGAGCAGGCCGCCGAGGTGAAGAGGATTAGACTTCGTCGCGGCATCATTCCGCCAGCGAAGCCGAGGCAAAGCCCTAAGCTTCCGAACAGGTCGAGGTGATCTCGCGCGGCATGCCATGCGAAGAAGACGAGGTCTGCGGGGGACATGATGAGGGTCTCGAACGACGCGTCCGTTGCTCGTTTTGACGGTCGTCTTGTTGAGGCTTGTTCTTGGTTTTAGATTCGCGGCCCTGTCCGAGCTTGGCGAAGGCAGTGCCGACCGAGTGCAGAGCCGCGCCGGTCTTGCCCAATGCGCTATTCCTGCGTGGTAACCGGATCGTTAATTGGGCAGGAACCGCTCCGAACCGTGGCGCCGCTGCCTCACCTGTGGAGCGACGGGCGGCTCCGGCCGCCATGAGAATGAACGTTCATTGACATGAGAATGAACGTTCACTATCAAGCCCTCGGCAGCGTAGGAGTTGGGCCATGGGCATGTCCGTCGGCGATCGGGCGTCTTTCCCTCACGCATTCGGGTTCGGTGCCGATCTCGGTGCCGCCGCGTCGCAGGAGGGCTTCAGCCCGCTGCGGCTGCTGCGTGCGGTCTGCACCCCGGCGAACCTGCTTGTCTGCGCCGTCGTGGCGCTGGGCTGGTTCGCGCTGATCGGCTGGACCGGTGCGGGCCCGGACGGCTGGCAGGCCCGGCTCTGTGCCGACCTCGACCTTCAGCCGCGCGCCTGCGCCGCCGTCCGGCTCGGCGACGAGCCGGGCCGCACCGCCATGAATTCCGTGGGAACCGCATCGTGAGTGCAGCGGCCGGCGCTGTCCTCGACACCCGCAACGGACAGGCGGCCCGGCGCGAGCACATCCTCGATGCGGCCGAAGCCTGTTTCGTCCGGAACGGCTTTCATCGTACGACGATGCAGGATCTCGCCCGCGAGGCTTCGATGAGCCCGGGCAACATCTACCGCTACTTCGATTCCAAGGAGGCGGTCGTCCTCGGTCTGGCCGAGCGCGACCGCGAGCGGGGCGCCGTTCTGGTCGAGGCGATGGAGCGGGCCGGCGACAAGCGCGCCGTACTGATGGGCGTGCTCGCCCGCTTCTTCTTCGAGATCACCCGCGAGGCGGCGATCCTGCGCCTCGACGTCTGGGCGGAGGCAAGCCGCAATCCCGCCATTGGCGCGATGGTCGAGCGCGGCGACGAAGAGGGCCGCACTTGGCTCATCGCGATGTTCGATGCGATCAAGACCTCGCCCGAATGCGACCCGGCCGCCCTGTTCGACGCGGTGGCGCCCCTGATGAAGGGCATCATCGTCAGCCGCGCGCTCGCTCCCGATTACGATGCCGGGCCAGCGGTGGCGCAGCTTCAGGCGATGATCGATGCCGGCTTGTCCGGTGCGCTTCCCCTCCCCCACCTCGATCTGGAGACCGGCCGATGAGAGCCGTCCGGACCCTCGCCCTTCCCGCGCTCCTGCTCGCCGCCGCCTCGCTCGGCCCAGTGCGGGCCGAGACCGCGCCGGCTCCGACCAAGTCCGCCCCCGCGCCCGTCGTCAGCGTGGTCGAGGCCGACCGGCGCGAGATCGTCGAGAGCGTGGTCGTCACGGGCACCTTGGTTCCGCGCGACGAGATCCTCGTGACGCCCGAGATCGACGGCTACCGCCTCGTCGAGCTGCTGACCGAGGAGGGCATGCGCGTCGAGAAGGGGCAGGTGCTCGCCCGCCTCAACCGCGACCTGATCGAGCGGCAGATCGCGCAGCAGAGCGCGCTGATCGACAAGGCGAGCGCCGCCGTGCCGCAGGCCCAGAGCAGCATTGAGCAGGCGGAGGCCGCCGAGCTCGAAGCCCATCTCGCCTATGATCGCGCCAAGCAACTGATCCAGACCGGCAACACCACAGCCGTCATCATGGAGGGCCGCACCGCCGCCCTGCGGCAGGCCGAGGGCAAGCTCGCCTTCGCCCGCAACGGGCTCGCCATGGCCAGGGCGGAACTCGCTCAAGCCCGAGCCGTGCGCGACGAACTCGAATTGCGGCTCGCCCGCACCGAGATCCGCGCGCCGGAGGCCGGCATCGTCAGCCGCCGCACGGCGCGGGTCGGCATGGCGACGTCTTCGTCGGCCGAGCCGCTGTTCCGCCTGATCGCCCGCGGCGAGATCGAGCTGGAGGCGGAGGTCATCGAGACCAAGCTGCCGCTGCTGCACGTGGGGGCGCCGGCCTTCATCGAGATCGGCGAGGGCGAGCGCGTCGCGGGCAGCGTCCGCGCCGTCTATCCGGAGGTCGACAAGGCGAGCCGCCTCGGCAAGGTCCGCGTCCGCCTCGATCCCGATCCGCGCCTGCGCATCGGCACCTTCGCCCGCGGCGCGGTCGAACTCGCCCGCACCCGCGGCGTGACCGTACCGCAGGCTTCCGTCCTCTACGGTGGCGGCAAGCGCAGCTCGGTGCTGGTCGTCGCCGACGACCGGGTCGAGGCCCGCGAGGTCCGCACCGGCCTGTCGGACGACGACGACATCGAGATCCGCTCCGGCCTCACCGAGGGCGAGCGGGTGGTGGCGCGCGCCGGCAGCTTCCTGCGCGACGGCGACCGCGTCCGGCCCGTCCCGCTCGCGCGGCAGGGCCAGACGCCGGCCGCGATCTCCGCCACGCCCTCGCCGCAAGCCACCGCCGACGCCGGCCCGCGCTGAGGCGATCCCCGCCCCGGCCCCCAGACACCGATCCTGACGGGTTGCCCCGATGCGCCTGAACATCTCCGCCTGGGCGATCCGCAATCCGATCGCGCCCCTCGTCCTGTTCCTCGTGCTGATGGTGCTCGGCTTCGTCAGCTTCCGGGGGCTCGCCGTCACCCGCATGCCCAACGTGGACGTACCCATCGTCTCGGTGACGATCACGCAGGGCGGCGCCGCGCCGTCCGAGTTGCAGACGCAGGTCACGAAATGGGTCGAGGACTCGATCGCGGGCGTGCGCGGCGTCAAGCACATCACCTCGGCCATCACCGAGGGCTCCTCCGTCACCACGGTGGAGTTCCGGCTCGAGGTGAACACCGACCGCGCGGTCAACGACGTGAAGGATGCGATCTCGAAGATCCGCATCAACCTGCCCCGCACCATCGACGAGCCGATCATCCAGCGCGTCGAGATCACCGGCCTGCCGATCCTGATCTACGGCGTGACATCGCCGGCGATGACGCCGGCCGACCTGTCGTGGTTCGTTGAGGACAAGGTCGCCCGCACGCTTCAAGGTGTGAAGGGCGTCGGCGGCGTCGAGCGCGTCGGCGGCGTCGCCCGCGAGATCCGCATCACCCCGCTGCCCGACCGGCTGCTGGCGCTCGGCATCACCGCGGCCGACGTGAACCGGCAGGTGCGCGTCACCTCGGCCGACATGGCCGGCGGGCGCGGCGAGGTCGGCGGACGCGAGCAATCGATCCGCACCTTGGCCGCCTCGCGCACCATCCGTGACCTGAAGGCGACCTCCATCGTCCTGCCCGGCGGGCGCAAGGTGCGCCTCGACGACCTCGCCACGGTCGAGGATTCGATCGAGGAGCCGCGCACCTTCGCGCGCTTCAACGGCGAGCCCGTCGTCGCCTTTTCCGTCTCCCGCGGCTCGGGCGCGAGCGACGCCGAGGTCGCGGCCGCCGTGGAGAAGAAGATCGGCGAGTTCGCCGAGAGCTATCCCGACATTGCGTTCAAGGAGATCGATTCCTCGGTCGCGGCGACGCGGGGCAGCTACGCCTCGGCCATGCACACCCTGATGGAGGGCGCGGCACTCGCCGTCATCGTCGTGTTCCTGTTCCTGCGCGACTGGCGCGCCACCTTGATCGCCGCCGTGGCGCTGCCGCTCTCGGTTCTGCCGACCTTCTGGGCGATGGACGCGCTGGGCTTCACCCTCAACGGCATCAGCCTGCTCGCGATCACGCTGGTGACCGGCATCCTCGTCGACGACGCCATCGTCGAGATCGAGAACGTCGTGCGCCACATGCGGCTCGGCAAATCGCCCTACCGCGCCTCGATCGAGGGCGCCGACGAGATCGGGCTCGCCGTCATCGCCATCACCGCGACCCTGATCGCGGTCTTCGCCCCGGTCTCGTTCATGGGCGGCATCGCCGGGCGCTACTTCATCCAGTTCGGCCTCACCATCGCCGTCTCGGTGTTCATGTCGCTCCTGGTGGCGCGGCTGATCACGCCGCTGCTCGCCGCCTACTTCCTGCGCGACCACGGCCACGCCGAAGAGCGGGAGGGTCCGATCATGCGCGCCTATGCCCGCCTCGTCGGGTGGTCGGTGCGCCACAAGTGGATCACCCTCATGGCCGGGCTGGCGCTCTTTGCCGGCTCGATCGTCTCGACCAAGCTGCTGCCCTCGGGCTTCATCCCGAAGCAGGACAACGCCCGCACCCTGTTCATGATCGAGCTGGCACCGGGCGCGCGGCTTCCCGACACCATCGCGGTCGCCGACCGCGTGGTCGAGCGCATCCGCACCCTGCCCGAGGTGACCTCGGTCTTCGTCGACGGCGGGCGGCAGGCCGGCGGCAAGAAGGAGACGCGGCTCGCCACCCTGATCGTGAACCTCACGCCTAAGAGCGAGCGGGCGAAGCGGCAATGGACCATCGAGTCCGAGATCGCCGGCCTGCTGGCGCAGGAACCCGACATCCGCTCCTGGACCCTGCGCGACAGCGGCCAGCGCGACCTCGCCCTCGTCGTCAGCGGCCCCGACGTCGATGTGGTGACGGAGGTGGCCGCCCGCTTCCAGCGCGACATGGCCGCGATCCCGCACCTCGTCTCGGTGATGTCCACGGCCCCGCTCAACCGCACGGAGGTGCGCATCCGCCCGAAGGAGGGCGCGGCGGCCGATCTCGGCGTCTCGACCGACGTGATCGCCGAGACCGTGCGCGTCGGCACCATCGGCGACATCGGGATCAACCTCGCCAAGTTCAACGCGAAGGACCGGCAGGTTCCGATCCGGGTGCAGCTTCCCGAGAGCAGCCGCGGCGCGATCTCGCGGCTCGAGAACCTGAAGGTGCCGGCCAAGAACGGCACGGCGGTGCCGCTGGCGGCCGTGGCCGATATCGAACTCGACCAGGGCCCCGGCGCCATCGAGCGCTACGACCGCGCCGTGCGCGTGGCGGTCGAGGCCAACATGGAGGGCTCGGATGCGCTGGGCTCGCTGATCGAGCAGGCGATGGCGACGCCGACGGCGAAGAACCTGCCGCCGGGCGTGACGATCCGCCAGACCGGCGACGCCGAGATCATGCAGGAGGTCTTCTCCGGCTTCCTCCTGGCCATGGGCGCCGGCATCATGATGGTCTACGCGGTGCTGGTGCTGCTGTTCGGCTCGTTCCTTCAGCCGCTCACCATCCTGTTCTCGCTGCCGCTCTCGATCGGCGGCGCGATCCTCGGGCTCCTGATCTGCCACATGCCGATCTCGATGCCCGTCGTCATCGGCATCCTGATGCTGATGGGACTGGTGACGAAGAACGCGATCATGCTCGTGGACTTCGCCGTCGAGGAGATGCGCGCGGGCGTCGATCGCGTCACGGCGATCGTCGATGCCGGGCGCAAGCGGGCCCGGCCCATCGTGATGACCACCATCGCCATGGCCGCCGGCATGGTGCCGTCCGCCATGGCACTCGGGATCGGCGGCGAGTTCCGGGCGCCGATGGCGGTGGCGGTGATCGCCGGCCTGATTGTCTCGACCCTGCTCTCGCTCGTCTTCGTGCCGGCGGTGTTCCTGCTGATGGACAGCCTCGGCAGCGTACTCGGGCGCCTGCTCGGCCGCTTCGTCGGCCCGCGCGACGAGGCTGGGGACGCGCCCGCCGCGGCGGCGCATCACGGCTAACCGGAGGCGGAAGGCGGTTCCGAGGTCGCGATGGCGGCGCATCTTGAGTGGATGCCCTGCCATCGCGCGGCTTCGGCCCGAAACGAGCGGTACGCCGGCTGGCCTGTGCGCCGCTCCCTCGCACGGGTCGGCCAGTCGTCCTGTCCATGGGCGACATCGCATTCGCTCGGCGCTCCGGCGCCGCGCCGAGCGCTCAGATATCCCTGCCGCGGTAGATTTCGGGCGACTCACGGCGCCGCGCTCGAACGCTGTCGAGCAGACGTCCGTCGATGGCGACGAGGCCGCATCCGATGAGCGTCATTCCGAGATAGTGGCGCGGCTCGAGGTGTTCGTCGAGCACCAGCGCGCCAAGCAGGATGGCGGAGACCGGAATCAGGAAGGTCACGAGCAGGAGATTGGTGGCGCCCGCGCTCGCCAGGAGCCGGAAGTAGAGGAAATAGGCGAGCGCCGTGGACAGGGTCGCAATCCCGAACACCGCGCCCCAGACCGGCCGACTGGGCCACGCCAGTGTCCAGGGCTGATCGATCACGAGCGCAGCTGGCAGGAGCAGGAGCGTCGATGCGGTGACCTGCCCGGTGGCGGTCGCGAGCGGGGCAACGCCCATACGCCCGAAGCGCCGGCCGAAGATGCCGGCCAGCGCGTAGGACAAGGCCGCGCCGAGCACCGCGAGTTGCGCCAGCAGATCGCCCCCGGCTTCGGCCATCGCGCCGGCTCCGATCATCACGGCCACGCCGCCGAGGCCGATGAGCGCGCCCACGAGCCTGTTGCCGGTCATCCGTTCGTCGGATGTAAGCCAGTGGGCGGCGACGACGGTGAAGAGCGGCGTTGTCGAATTGAGGATCGCCGCGAGGCCCGAGGCGATGTGGGTCTGACCCCAGACGATGAGGCAGAACGGCACCACGTTGTTGAGGAGGCCCATGCCGAGAAAGGCCAGCCAGACCGCGCGCCCGCGGGGTCTGCGAACACCGGCGAAGGGGAGGATGAGATTGAGGATCAGCGCGGCAATTCCGACGCGCAGGACGACGAGCGTCAGGGGCGGCAAGGCGGAGAGGGCCACGCCGGTGAAGAAGAACGAGCCGCCCCACAGCACGGACAGGCTGAGCAGCATCGCCCATTCCACGACGGACATCGGACGGTTCACGGCAGACGACATGGCAGGATCCCGGCAGGTGTGACGAATCCTGCCGTAAGGGTCTGCCGGACAGCGCGCTTCCCGCTTCCTGCTCTCAAATCATTAATCGGATCCGGGACGCCAAGCCGGCCCCCACTGGATCGCGACGGGCTCTGTCGCTCTACCGCGACCGGTCGAGCAGCCCCGAGACCACGCGGGCGGTGTAGTCCACCATCGGCACGATGCGGGAATAGTTGAGCCGCGTCGGCCCGATCACGCCGACGACGCCGACGATCTTCTGTGCGCCGTCGCGGAAGGGCGCGGCGATCATCGAGGAGCCGGAGAGCGAGAACAGCTTGTTCTCCGAACCGATGAAGATGCGCACGCCGTCGCCCTGCTCCGCCCGTGCCAGCAATTCGATCACGTCCTTCTGCGTTTCGAGGTCGTTGAACAGCAGGCGGATGCGTTCGAGATCCTCGGCCGCGCGCAGGTCGTCGAGCAGGTTGGCTTGACCCCGCACGATGAGCTGGCGCGCCTCGGAAGGTCCCACCGTGGTGGCGAGCCCGGCATCAACGAGCCGCTCGGTCAGCGCGTCGAGTTCGCGCTTCATCGCCTTGCGCCCGGCCTCGATATCGGCACGCAGGGTGTCGAGCGTCCGGCCGCGCAGGCGGGCGTTGAGGAAGTTCGAGGCTTCCTGCAGCGCGCCCGCCGGCAGGCCCGGCGGCAGATCGACCAGCCGGTTCTCCACCGTGCCGTCGATCGAGACCAGCACCACGAGCGCCCGCTCGGCATCGAGGCGGACGAACTCGACATGCTTCAAGCCCGCATCGACCTTGGTGGTCAGCACCACGCCCGCCCCCCGCGAAATGCCCGACAGCAGCGAGGACGCCTCGGCCAGGGCCGAATCGAAGGTGTGGCGCGAGGCCGCCGCCTGCATCTGCGCCTCGATCCGCGCCTTTTCCGCGAGATCGACATCGCCGATCTCCATCATCGCATCGACGAAGAAGCGCAGGCCCAGTTCCGTCGGCAGGCGTCCAGACGAGGTGTGGGGCGCGAAGATCAAACCCGAATGCTCCAGATCCGCCATCACGTTGCGGATCGAGGCCGGGGACAGGCTCATCGGCAGAATGCGCGCGAGATTGCGCGACCCCACGGGCTCGCCGGTGGTGACGTAGCTCTCGACGATCTGCCGGAAGATTTCTCGGGAGCGCTCGTTGAGGGCGGCGAGCGCCTGGGGCTGCGGATGCACGGTGGACTGAAGCGCTTCGACCAAGGGACTGGGGACCGTATGCATGATTGTGGGCGCTCGGACGCCGCCGATCAATCCTGTCGCGCCGCGACGTGACGGATGCAGCCGCCGACCTCACAGGGCGAACAAAGGCGCGGACAGAACGGCGGAAGGGATCATTCCGTGCCCTCGAGTCGTTTCAGGAACAGGGCCGCGGGTCGAACCGCGATCCGCGAACCCATCACGCAAGCGAAAATGGAGCCACCGATAGTGCTGACTGGCGCACGAAAGACCATGGTCAAGGTCGCCGCACTGGCGATCGCGGTCACCGGCTTGGGCCTCGCTTCGGCGCCTCACGCCGCGCAGGCCGCTCCACTCCCGATTCAGACGGAGGCGGCCGCACCGGCCGGTGACGTGATCGAGCAGGCGCAGTACCGGCCGCATCGCCGTCATTACCATCGGCACTTCCACCACCGCCGCCATTTCCACCGTCACCATCGCTTCGGCGGTCCGCGGCATCACCATCACCGCCGCCACTGGAATCACCGCCGCTGGTGATCGGCCGGAAGGCGCTCTGAGAGGCCGCCGTCGCGAGACGGCGGCCTTTCTCGTTTCGGACGGTGGCGGTTGCCGCAGGCCGCGGCAGCGCCTAAGAGCCCGGGCTTCGATTTCCGACACGGGAGCTTACCAAGCATGCGCCCCTCGAAGCGCGCGGCGGACGCGATGCGCGACGTCACGCTGGAGCGGGCGGTCGCCCGCTACGCGGAAGGCTCCTGCCTCGTCACCTTCGGCAACACCCGCGTGCTCTGCACCGCCTCCCTGGAGGAGCGGGGCCCGCCGTGGCTGCGCGGCTCCGGCAAGGGCTGGGTGACCGCCGAATACGCCATGCTGCCCCGCGCCACCCATGAACGCACCCGCCGTGAGGTCAATTCCGGCAAGCCGTCGGGCCGCACGCAGGAGATCCAGCGGCTGATCGGCCGGAGCTTGCGCGCCGTCACCAACCTGCCGGCCCTCGGCGAGCGCCAGATCACCGTCGATTGCGACGTGATCCAGGCCGATGGCGGCACCCGCACCGCCTCGATCACCGGCGCCTGGGTGGCCCTACACGATTGCTTCGCCTGGATGCGCGCCCGCTCGATCATCTCGGTCGATCCCCTGAAGGACCATGTCGCGGCGGTCTCCTGCGGCATCTACAAGGGCCAGCCGGTGCTCGACCTCGACTATGCCGAGGATTCGGCCGCCGAGACCGACGCGAACTTCGTCGTCACCGGTAAGGGCGGCATCGTCGAGGTGCAGGGCACCGCCGAGATGGAGCCCTTCTCGGAGGCGCAGTTCATCGAATTGCTCGCGCTGGCCAAGGGCGGCATCGCCAATCTGGTCGAGCTGCAGCGGAAGGCCATCGCGTGAGCGCGCACCGCATCCTCTCCGGCAAGGTCGTCATCGCGACCCACAATGCCGGCAAGCTCGTGGAGATGCGCGAGTTGCTGGCGCCCTTCGGTGTCGAGGCGGTCTCGGCCGGCGAACTCGGCCTGCCCGAGCCCGACGAGACCGGCACGATGTTCTCCGAGAACGCGGCGATCAAGGCGCATGCCGCGGCCAAGGCCTCGGGCCTGCCGGCCTTCGCCGATGATTCCGGCCTCTGCGTCGATGCGCTGGACGGCGCGCCGGGCCTTTTTTCCGCCCGCTGGGCCGGCCCGGCCAAGGATTTTTCCGGCGCCATGGCCCGGATCGCCGACGAACTCGACCGCCGCGGCGCCACGAATCGCCGCGCGCATTTCGTCTCGGCTCTCGTCCTCGCCTGGCCCGACGGCCATACCGAGTTGTTCGAGGGCCGCGTCTTCGGCGATCTCGTCGCGCCGCGGGGCCAACTCGGCTTCGGCTACGATCCGATGTTCCGCCCCGAGGGCATGGACCGCACCTTCGGCGAGATTTCGTCCGAGGAGAAGCACGGCGTCGACTGGCAGAGCGGCAACGCCTTGTCGCACCGGGCGCGGGCCTTCGTCGAGCTCGCACGGGCGTGCCTGCGCCGGCCGGTCTGAGCTTCCACCCGGACTTCGGCGTGCCTACATCCGTACGACGAACCCGCCGTACGGCTTCATCCGAACCACCGCCCTCATCCTGAGGTGCCCGCTTGATCGGGCACCTCAGGATGGCGGCGTTGGATAGGAGGTCCGAGCGTTGCGCGGACCTGAGAGACGCAGACAAGCCGATGCCCCCCGCGACACCGCCCGACCATCCGACCCGCGATGCCGGATTCGGGGTCTACCTGCACTGGCCGTTCTGCGCCGCGAAGTGCCCCTATTGCGACTTCAACAGCCATGTCCGCCATGCGGGCGTGGACCAGCCGCGTTTTCTGGAAGCTTTTCGCCGGGAGATCGCCCACGCCGCCGCGCTGGCGCCGGGGCGCACGGTCACCAGCATCTTTCTGGGCGGCGGCACGCCCTCGCTGATGGCGCCGGAGACGGTGGCGGGCCTGCTCGACGCCGTGGCCGGCGCCTGGGCGGTCGCGCCGGACGCCGAGGTCACGCTCGAGGCCAACCCCACCAGCGTCGAGGCGACCCGTTTCCGCGGCTACCGGGCAGCCGGGGTGAACCGCGTCTCGCTCGGCGTCCAGGCGCTCGATGACGGCGACCTCAAGCGGCTCGGGCGGCTGCACAGCGTCGAGGAGGCGTTATCCGCCGTCCGCACCGCGGCGGCGCATTTCGAGCGCTTCTCCTTCGACCTGATCTACGCCCGGCCGGATCAGACGGCGCAGGCCTGGGCCGCGGAGTTGCGCCGGGCGATCGCCTACGCGGCCGAGCATCTCTCGCTTTACCAACTGACCATCGAGCCCGGCACGCCGTTCTTCGGCCTCGCCCAAGCCGGCCGCCTTGTGCCGCCGGACGACGACGCCTCCCGCGCCCTCTACGACGTGACGCAGGAGATCTGCGAGGCGGCGGGGTTGCCGGCCTACGAGATCTCGAACCACGCCCGGCCCGGCGCGCAATCGCGCCACAACCTGCTCTATTGGCGATACGGCGAATATGCCGGCATCGGGCCCGGCGCCCATGGCCGCCTCGTCCTGCCGCAGGGCCGCACCGGCACGCTGACCGAGAAGGCGCCGGAGGGCTGGCTCGCCCGCGTCGAGCGTGAGGGCCACGGCATCACCGGGACGGAAGGCCTGTCGCCCGAGGATCAGGGCGACGAGTTCCTGATGATGGGGCTGCGCCTCGCGGAGGGCATCGACCCGGCCCGCTACGCGGCGCTGAAGGGGCGTCCGCTCGACCCCGCACGCCTCGATGCGCTGGTGACGGACCGCCTCGTCGCCCGGCGCCCCGACGGTCGCATCGCTGCGACCGCGCGCGGGGCGCCGGTGCTCAATGCCGTGGTGGCGGAACTGGCGGGTTGATCCACGCCCCAACTCGCGCCTGTTCGTGCTAGGCTACCTCTCGGAGGGTCGTCATGGGCGATATGTTGGATCGGGCCGTGGAAGCCCTGCGGCGGATGCCGGCAAGCGACCGGGACAGCTTGGCACAGGCCATCCTCACCGTCGCTCACGGCGCGGCTCCGCTCGACATCGATCCCGAACATCTCCCAGCCGTCCTCGACGGACTCGCCCAGATCGAACGCGGCGAATACGTCGAAGGTGAACCCGAAGACCTCGTCGCCGCCGCGTTCCGCCGCCGCGTACCGTGAAGCTTCGCCTCTCCGCGCGGGCGAGCGACGATCTGAGCAGCATCGCCGCGTATCTCGCAGCCCGCGATCCACAAGCCGCCTACCATGTTGAGCAGCAGCTCGCGGACGCGCTTCGCAGGCTGCTCGATCATCCGAAGGCCGGTCGTCCGGTTGGGAGCGGATTACGCCGCCTCGCGGTGCCACGCCTGCCCTACCTGATTTATTACCGCGTCGATGAGGCGGCGGACGCGGTCGGTGTCGTAACGATCCGCCACACGGCCCGTCGGCCGCTCGGCTGACCCTTGCAAGGGGAGCGCCGCTCTCAGATCCCCGAAGGCCCGAGCACCTTCGGCGCCGGGCTCACCACGCTCGCGGCGTTGTTGCGGATCTCGTAGACCGCAAGCGTCCGCTCGCTGACGCCCTCGGGCAGGAAGCGGAAGGTGCCGTCGAGGCCGGAAAAGCCCGCCGGGTTGGTCAGCGTCGCGTCGGCGAAGCGTTGCGTGCCGTACTGGCGCACCAGCGCCGCCGTGAGCGAGACTGCGTCGTAGCCGAGCGAGGCGGTGCGGGGCGGCAGCGTGCCGAAGCGGGCCTGATAGCGCTGGGCGAAACTCGAGAAGCCGGCGGTGTCGGGCGCGGCGAAACGGGCGCCCTGGAAAGCCGGCTGCGCCATCACCCGCGGGTCGTTCCACAGGGCGAGGCCCAGGGGACGCACCCGCGCGGGCGAGAACCCGACCCGCGTCAGGGCCGGCCCGACGGACACCAGCCCGTCAGGCGTATCGGGCACGAACAGCGCGTCGGCCTGGGCGCCGCTGCCCGCGATGACGCCACGCAGCCGCTCGACGGCCGGGGCGGGATTGCCGGCGGCGTAGCGTTCGAGGCCGACGAGGCGGGCACCGCGCCGGGCCACGGCCTCGCGGAACTGCGCCTCCACGGCATTGCCGTAGGTCGTCTCGGGGATCAGCGCGGCAAATGAGCGGCGTCCGTTCGCCGTCGCCTCGTCGACGATCCGGTCGACCTCCGATTGCGGCAGGAAGCTGATGAGGTAGACGCCGCGGGCGGCCACCGCCGCATCGGTCGAGAAGGCAATGACCGGCTTGCCTGCCCCGCGGGCGACGCCACCGGCCGCCTGAACGTTGGCGGCGAAGAGCGGCCCGAGCACCACCTCGGCGCCCTCGGCGAAGGCCGCCTGCGCGGCCTCCCGCGCACCCTCGGGCGTGCCGCGGTCGTCCTTCACAAGGATCTGGAGGTTCGGCTTCTGGAAATCGTCGTAGGCGAGTTCGGCGGCGTTGCGCAGGGCCGCACCGACCGATGCACCGGGCCCGGTCAGCGGCACGATGAGCGCCAGCTTCACCGAGCCGGCGCCGATGACGTTGCCCGCGCCCGCCGCAGCGTCGGGCTCGGCCGCCGGAACCGTACGGGCCTCGGGCCGCGGACCGTCCGGGCCGCCGATGCAGCCCGAAAGTCCCATCGCGAGGAGCGCTGCACCCGCCAGCGCCGTCCACCGTCCGCCGCGTCGCGCCATCGCGAGCCCCCTGTCCGCGCGCAATCCAGGGTGACGATGCGGAGGGCCCTGCAAAAAGTAAATGTGAGGCCCGGCCTTTCCCCGGTCTTCAAAGGCGCGCGGGCGTGGCATTGTCGCGGCGATGACACAGCGACTCGACAAGCACCCCGAGCGGCCGCCCCGCGGCCCGGCCACCTTCACCGCCTTCGGCCTCGCCGCCGAGGCCGAGTCGCTGGCGCCGGGGCTCTACGTGGTGGCCACCCCGATCGGCAACCTGCGCGACGTCTCGTTCCGCGCGCTGGCGACGCTAGCCGCCGCCGACGCGGTGCTTGCGGAGGACACCCGCGTCACCCGGACCCTGCTGATGCATTACGGGATCACGACGCCCCTCGTGTCGTACCACGAGCATTCCAACGAGGCGGTGCGCGAGCGGATGGTAATGCGGCTGAAGGCCGGCGAGACCCTGGCGCTGGTCTCCGACGCCGGCACGCCGCTGGTGTCGGATCCCGGCTTCAAGCTGGTCCAGGCCGCCATTGCCGCCGGCATCCCGGTGACACCCATCCCCGGCCCGTCCGCCGTGATGACCGCCATCGTCGCCGCCGGCCTTCCGACCGACCGCTTCTTCTTCGAAGGCTTCCTGCCGCAGAAATCGGGGGCCCGCCGCAACAGGCTGGAGGCGCTGGCCGGGATCCCCGGCACCCTGGTAGTGTTCGAATCCCCGCACCGGCTCCCCGAGATGCTGGCGGATGCCGCCGCGACCCTCGGGCCGGAGCGCCCGGCGGCGGTGGCGCGCGAATTGACCAAGCTCTTTGAGACGATCCGCCGCGACAGCCTCGGCGGGTTGGCCGAGGCCTTCGCCCAGGAGGGGCCGCCCAAAGGCGAGGTCGTGGTGGTGATCGGCGCCGCACCCGAGGACGCGGTCGCACGTGAAGCCGATACTGGGCTGGATGCGCGGATCGAGGCGGCGCTCGCCCGCCACTCGATCAAGGACGCCGCGGCGCTCGTCGCCGACGAGACCGGCCAGCCCAAGCGCGTCGTCTACGCCCGCGCCCTGGCCCTCGCGCGCCGGGCGGACGATGAGACCCCCGCCTGATCCGGAGGCGCGCCGCCGCGCCACCCACGGCCGGGGCCTCTCGGCCGAAGCGCTGGCACTGCTCGCTCTGATGCTGAAGGGCTACCGCCCGCTCGCCCGGCGCTTCGCGGCCTCGGGCGGGGAGATCGACCTCATCGTGCGGCGCGGGCGGACGATCGCCTTCGTCGAGGTCAAGGCCCGGGCGACGCTGGAGGCCGCAGCGATCGCCATCGACGGCCGCAAACGCGCGAGGATGTCGCGCGCGGCGCGGGCGTGGCTCGCGCGGCACCGGTTGCCGGCGGACGCGATCCTGCGGGCGGATGCGGTTTTCGTGGCGCCGCGACGCTGGCCGCTGCACCTGCCGAACGCGTTCGAGATCGAAGGTGTGTGAGGTGGCGGCCGCAGACGGGCCGGCCCACTCAGCCCTCGGCGCCGGCGATGGCCGCGGCGAGGGTGCGCTTGAGATCGGCTTGGCTGAACGGCTTCTGCACCACCGGCCGGTCGCGGAACGGCTCGCGGATACCCGCGCCGCCGTAGCCGGTCGAGAACACGATGGGGAGGTTGCGCTCGGCGATGGCCTCGGCCACCGGATAGATCGGCTCGCCCGCCACGTTCACGTCGAGGATGGCGACCGTGAAGCTCTCGCTGCGCGCCATCTCCAGGGCCGTCGCGAGCCGGGCCGCCGGCCCGACGATTTCGCAGCCGAAATCGAGCAACATATCCTCGAGGAGCATCGAGATGGCCGCTTCGTCCTCGACGACCAGCACCCGCGCGCCGGACAGACGATCCTCGTTCGAATCCACACTCACGCCGGGTCGTCTTCCCTATCGATCCGTTCCCGATCCGGAACGTTGTCTCTGGCGGACCGGTCACGTCCTGAATGTTCCGGAGGGATTACCTCCGTTACGCTTCGGATGCTGAGGCCCCACCCGGAAAACGCTGCCCGGCACCGCGAGCCGTCGCCCGTAAAGCGGGGCGTGTCAAGCGCCGGAAAGCCTCGCGCATGCCTTGCGGATCGGCCCGATGTTATTCCTTGAAACATTTATGGCGCGCTGTCGCAGCCGGGCGACAGGCCCCGGACGATCAGGACCCCGCGCAACCTTGGGTCGGCGCCAGGTCATGATGGCGGCCGCTGCCGCGCTGGTCACGAATCCCGCTCGTGCCATGCCGGCCCACCGGATTGTGATCGGCTCGAAGAGCGATACGGAAGGCGCCCTTCTCGGAAACCTGATTTCCTTGGTTTTGGAAGGCCTCGGCCTGTCCGTGGAGCGCCGCCTCGGCCTCGGCCCCACGCTGATTGTGCGCACGGCGTTGCTTGCCGGAGAGATCGACCTGTACCCGGAATATACCGGCAACGTTGCCTTCTTCTCGGGCACCGAATCCGATCCTGCCTGGAAGACGGGGGAAAGCGCCTACGCGCTCGCCCTGCGGCTCGACGCCGCGCGGGGCCTCGTCTGGCTCGGGCGGGCGCCGGCGAACAACACGTGGCTGATCGCAGTGCAGGGCGCGCTCGCCCGTGAGCGGGGCCTCGCCACGATGTTGGATTTCGCGGGCGCGGTGCACGACGATCGGATCCGGCTCGCCGCCTCGACGGAGTTCGTGGAGAGCCCCGCCGCCTTGCCCTCCTTCGAATCCGCCTACGGCTTCCGCCTGCCGCTCTCGCGCATCGTCAGCCTGCCGGGGGGCGACACGGCCGTCACCGCCCGCGCCGCGGCGGAAGGGATCAGCGGGATCAATGCCGGCATGGTCTACGGCACGGACGGAGCGCTGGCCGCTCTCGATCTGACGGTGATGAGCGACCCGAAGGGCGCGCAGATCGTCTACGAGCCGGCGCCGGTGATCCGCGCCGGGACCCTGGAGCGCCATCCGCAGATTCGCGGCGCCCTCGACCGCGTCTTCGCGCGCCTCGACGCCGACACCCTGCGGCGGCTCAACGCGGCGATCACCGTCGAGGGGCGCACCGCCGCGGCGGTAGCGGCCGAGTGGCTCGGCACCCAGGCGAACCGCCCGTGACGGCACGCCTGCTTGCCGGCCTCGCCGCCGCGGCTCTGCTGCCGGCCCTGCTCGCCCTCCTGCCGGTGCTGCATCTGGCCCCGAACCGTCTGGTCACGGGCGCCCCCGTCATGGCCTCGGATGCCCTCGGCGCTTGGCTCTGGCCCGTCGTCGCGCTCGCCGCCCTCGGACCCGCCCTGCTGGTCGCGGGTCAGGGACGGGCGAGCGCCGCGCTGGCCGGGCTCGCCTGCCTCGCCGCCCTCGCCCTGCTACTCCTCGGCCTCGGAGCCGGCGCCGCCGATCTCATCGCCGGCAAGCCGCCTGCGACCCGGGCTCGGCTCGCCTCCGGTGCCTGGATCGGCCTGATCATGCTCGCAGGCGTGGCGGCCCTTACCGCCGGGCGGGCCCGCCTGCCCGGAGCGGGCTTTACCGCGGCGGCCGCCGTCGCGGCGGTGCTGGCGGGATTGTGGTGCAGCGGCAGCCTCGACGCGCTTTCGCTCGCCGTCGAACTGCGCATCCGGTCGGACAGCCTGGGCACCGCCTTCCGCGACCATCTCGCTCTCACCTTCGGCGCCCTCGGGCTCGCGGCCTGCGTCACCGGCGGTCTCGCCCTATGGCGGCGCGGGCGGGGCACTGTCGAACTCGTCGTGAGCGGGGTGCAGGTGGTGCCAGCGGTCGCCCTGCTCGGCGGTCTCGTCGCAGCGATCTCGGCGCTGCTCGCGGCGGCACCGGCGCTGCGCGGCTACGGCATCTCGGCGCTCGGCAGCGGCCCCGCCCTGCTCGGCATCGCCGCCTACCTGCTGCTGCCGCTCTGGCGCGGCCAAGAGGCGGCGCGCCGCGCGACGGATCCCGACACCCTCGACGCGGGGCGGGCCCTCGGGCTCACCGCGGGCCAGATCCTGACGACGATCCGCCTGCCGCTCGGCGCGCCCCTCTTCGTCGGCGGGTTGCGCGTCGCCGTGGTCCAGGCGCTCGGCCTCGCGACCCTGGGCGCGCTGGTCGGGGCGGGCGGGCTCGGCACCCTCGTGTTCGACGGCATGGCGCAGTTCGCACCGGACCTAATCCTGCTCGGTGCTCTGCCGATCATCGTGCTGGCGCTCGCTGCCGAAGGCACCCTTGGCAGCCTGGAGGCGGCCTTGCGCCGACGGTGGCCGCGATGAGGCCGGTCCCGCCGGCCTTGGGGCCCCTCCTCCTCGGCTCGGCGCTGGCCGCCGCGAGCCATCCGGCCATCGCCGCCCGTCTCGGCGCCGGGGGCGCGCAACGCCCCCTTGCCACCGGCCGCTTGGCGGCGCTGGCGCTGAACCATCTCGTCCTCGCCGCGACCGGGCTGGCGATCGTCGCGGTGCTCGGCATCGGGCTCGGCCTGATCGCCACGCGGCCGCGTTTCGCGGCGTTCCGCGCCGGGATCGATTCCCTCGCCGCCCTCGCTCAGGCGGTGCCGCCGGTGGTCGTTGTGGCGCTGGCCCTGCCCGTGCTCGGCTTCGGCGGGCCGCCGACCCTGCTGGCGCTCGTTGCCTACGGGATCATGCCGACCCTGCGCGGCACGGTCGGCGCGCTCGATGCCGTGACCGTCGAGGCGCGGGAACGGGCCCAGGCCCTCGGCCTGACACCGGCGCAGATCCTCGCCTCGATCGAACTGCCGCTCGCCGCCGCGGGCCTCGTGGACACGCTGCGCACCGCCCTGGTGCTCGCGGTCTCCGTGACTGCGGTCGGGGCGCTCGCCGGAGCCTCGACCCTCGGCACACCGATCGTCGCCGGGCTGCAGAACCAGAACATCGTGGCAATGCTTCAGGGCGCCCTGGCGACCGCCTCGCTCGCCTTCCTCGGGGATGCGGCGCTGCTGGCGCTCGGCGCGCGCCTGCGCAGGGCCTGAGCAGCCCCTGTCCGCAGACCGCCGCCGCTCGATCCAGAGGGCGGCGCCGCCCTGATCGCGTCGGGGCGGCGGCTCTCTGTCATCGTTCGGCCTCACCATCCTTCGGCGGACCGGCGACTACTTCGTCGAAGTGCGCCCTCAGGCGCCGGGCGCCGCGTGCGAGGCGCTGCCCCGGACGGCGGCGTAGCTCGTCATCAGGTTGCGGTAATCCGGGATGTGGTCGCCGAGCAGCGTCGCCAGTCCTTCGACATCCCGGCGCCAGTCGCGGTGCAGCTCGCACGCCACCGCGAACCAATTGACCAGTTGCACGCCGGCCGCCGACATCCGGTTCCAGGCGCCGTCACGCACGACGGGATTGAAGGTGCCGGAGGCGTCGGTGACGGCAAACACCTCGTAGCCCTCGGCGATGGCCGAGAGGGCCACGAAGGCGACGCAGACCTCGGTGACGACGCCGGCGATGATGAGCTGCTTGCGGCCCGTCGCCTTCACGGCGGCGACGAAGTCAGGGTTGTCCCAGGCGTTGATCTGGCCGGGCCGGGCAATGAAGGGCGCATCCGGAAACTTCGCCTTCAGCTCGGGCATGATCGGGCCGTTGGGGCCGTCCTCGAAGCTGGTGGTGAGGATCGTCGGAAGCCGGAAGTAGGCGGCGAGGTCGGCGACGGCGAGGACGTTGTTCTTGAACCGGTCGGGGTCGAAGTCGCGCACCAGCGACATCAGTCCGGCCTGATGATCGACGAGCAGAACGACGGCTTGGTCGAGGTCGAGGCGATTGTAGGGCTTGCTCATCCTTGTCTCCATCAGGGCGGCCGGTGCGGCGCGGCTTCGATGGGGGGACTGTGCCGGACTCCTCTGAGGGCCGAAATAGAAACGATCGAAACGGATCGTTTCATATTATACGATTATGTCGTCGGATGTCGGCCCTGGCTGTCGCGAGTCCTTCTTGCGGACGAGCGTTTGCCCAGCCGTCGGACAACGTTTCTGCGGCGCGGATTCGGCACGGCGTTTGAAACGACGACCAACTCGTGCGCGGCCTGCCACCGGACGCGGCCGTCGCTTCCCGGCCTTGTGGCGCCCGAAGGCGAAAGCCGGCCGGCATCGCCCGGCCGCTTCCGCCTACTTCTCTAGAAATTCGACCTTCGCACCCTTCTGCGTATGGCTCGCGAGGTCGCGCGCGTCCCAGTTCGTCAGGCGGATGCAGCCGTGCGACTCGGTCTTGCCGACCTTCTCCGGGTCCGGCGTGCCGTGGATGCCGTAGGACGGGATCGAGAGGTCGATCCAGACGAGCCCGACCGGGTTGTTGGGTCCCGGATGGATCGAGAACTTCTTCGTCGCCTTCACGCCCTTGAAGCGGTACTTTGGGTTGTAGGTGTACCAGGGATCGAAGGCGACGGCCTTCACCTTCGCCGATCCGTCGGGGGCCGGCTTCTCGTCGCTGCCGATGGAAGCGGGGTAATCCGCCGTCAGCTTGCCGTCCTCGCCGAAGGCGCGCACCCGCTTCGTGCGCTTGTCGACCTCGATGCGGGTCACCTTGGGGGCGACCGGCGCACCCTCGACCTTCCCCTCGCCCAGCGGCGGCACCGCCGCCACGACGAGCGTACCGCCCGCCTTGTCGAGGGGCACGTCGGGATTGAGGGCCGAGAGCAGGTCGCGCTGCATGTGGAAGCGCTCGGCCAGCATCTCGCGCGTGTTGGTGTAGCGCATCGGCCCGACCTCGGCCTGCTCCTCCATCTTGGCCGGCATCCGCTCGACGAAGGGGCCTTTCACGTCCTCCTCCGTGATCGTGTATTGCGTCACGACCGGCTCCTTGCTCGTCGCCTGGAGACGGTCGAACACCTCGCGGGTCAGGCGGTCGCCCTCGGGCAGCCCCTGCGCCGCGGCGAAGGCCTTGATCGCACCGCGCAGGTTCTCGCCGTCGCGCCCGTCGATGGCGCCGGGGGAGAAGTGGGCCCGGTCGAGCAGCACCTGCACTTTCACCAGCAGCGGGTCGGGCTTCGCATCCGCCTCCTTCAGCTTCTTCGCCGACTTGGAGTCCTTCTTCGAGCCCTTCTTAGGCTCCGTCTTGGACGTCTCGTTCGTCTTGGACCCGTCCTGCGGCTCCTGGAACGTCGCGTTCTCGATGGCTTCGCGGGTCAGATCCGGCGTGCCGGTCCCGGCGGCCTGCGCACTCGCCGACCACACACAGAGCGCCACCAGCGCCCCACGCATCCACGCCCGTTCCATTGCCCGCCCGCGCTCCACATGTGACGACCAAGAAGAAGCGATGGCAAAGCGCCACCGTTCCCGCGGCGAATGGCGCGTCTTCGCGTGTCGGGCGGGGCGATGCCGCCTATTGGCAGAGGCGGTGCCCGGCGTTGCGCTCGCGCAGGTCGAGATGCAGGTGGTTGCCGTGCGCCGCGTCACTGCCCGGCCCCAGCACCGTGCGGAAGAAGCCGCAGGCGCCGGTCCGCACGGATGCCAGGAACGCGGCCTCCGGCGAGCCGTCCGGCGCGGCGGTCACCTTGAGGCTCGCGCGCTTGGCGAAGCCGTAGCCCATTACGTCGATGGCGTTGGCGAAGCTGTGCTCGCTGAGCTTGGCATCCGTGTCGTGGTTCTGCCCGCGGCAGACATAGGTTCCGCCGAGCGCGAGGCTCTTCAGGCTGTCGCCGAACTCCTTCTGCGCCGCGACCTGAACCTCGGTGGCCCAGCGCGCCAGCGCTTCCGCCGCCCGGCAAGTGAGCGTGGCGGCCGGTTCCAGCGCCACACCGTCGGCAAGGGTGGTCACGGTCAGCGGACGCGGCGCGCTGCACTGGCCGTTGCCGAGCGGAGCCGCGGCCTCGAACCGGGCACCGAGCCGTTCCAGCCGGCGCAGGCAGGCGGTGTCGTCGGGCGCGGACACCTTGAGGGCGAGCGCCGAGTCGCCGGACAGCTCGGGCGGCCGCTCCGGCGGAAGCGGGGCATCCGGCAGAGTGGTGGGCGTTTCCTTGGCGTCCTTCGCCGTCTCCTTCACCGGCTCGGGCTGCGGTGCGTCCGGCTTCGGGCGGTTTCCCTGACCGGCCTCCTTGTCAGGAGCGGCGGCGAGTTCCGGCGGGCGCTCCGGCGGCAGCGGCGTCACCTGAGGTGCGGGCGGCAGGAGGTCACCGGGACGCGCGGGCGGCTGGGGCGGCGGCAGCGGCACCGTCGCGGGCGGTGGCTTGGCCGGCTCCGACCGCGCGAGCCCAGGCGACAGGGCGAGCGCCAGCACGCACGCGGTCACCGAGCACGCAATCGAGCGGACGGCGAGGGTGAAAGACTTCATGCCGCGTCTGTCCCATCCACCCGGCCCATCCACCCGGCCCACGTCACCGTCTCCTCATCGGCTGCCCGATCCTCCGCGGCAAGGACGCTGCGGACACGCCCCGCGGATTCGTGACAGAACCCGGCGCCACGGGCTGTCGCTTTGCGCTGCTCGGCCCACAAACCTATGTTCCGCTTCTCACCGCACGACCTTCCCCGAGGGCTCCCGTCCATGACCGCCGACACCGCACGCGACCTTTCCGAGGGTACGGAGCCCGGCCACGGCAACGCGGCCGCCAATCCGTTCGATGCCGCGGAATGGGCGACGCCCTTCGGCCTGCCGGATTTCGCGGCGATCCGGCCGGAGCACTACGTGCCGGCCTTCGCCCACGCCCTGAAGCGGCACGAGGCCGAGATCGCGGCGATCACCGGGAATGCGGAGGCTCCCACCTTCGCCAACACGGTGGCGGCGATGGAGCGGGCGGGCGGCGCCCTCGACCGGGTCGCCAACGTGTTCTTCAACCTGACAGGCAGCAATACCAGCCCGGAGCTTCAGGCGATCGAGCGGGCGGTCGCGCCGCAGCTCGCGCGGCATTCCAGCGCCATCACCCTCGACCCGCAGCTCTGGGATCGGCTCTCGGCCATCGACCCCGATGCGGAGGCTCTGGGCGACGAGGAACGGCGCGTGCTCGACCGCTACCGCAGCCGCTTCCACCGGGCGGGCGCCGGGCTCGCCCCGGAAGCCAAGGCCCGCATCGCCGAGATCGCGATCCGTCTGGCCGAGCTCGGGACGCAATTCGCCCAGAACGTGCTGGCCGACGAGCGCGACTTCGTCCTGCCGCTCGACGGCGCGGACGACCTCGCCGGCCTGCCACCCTTCCTGCGCGACGCCGCCGCGGAGGCGGCGCAGGAGCGGGGCGGCGCGCACAGCCACGTCGTCACCCTGTCGCGTTCGCTGATCGAGCCGTTCCTCGTCTTCTCCACCCGCCGCGACCTGCGAGCCCTGGCCTACGCCGCCTGGACCCGGCGCGGCGAGACCAGCGGCGAGACCGACAACCGGGCGGTCATCGCCGAGATCGTGCGCCTGCGGGCCGAGCGGGCGCGGCTTCTCGGCTTCGAGAGTTTCGCCCATCTCAAGCTCGACGACACCATGGCCGGCTCGCCCGACGCGGCGATGGAGCTGCTGCGCAACGTCTGGAAGCCGGCGCTGCAGCGCGCGGCGGAGGAACGCGAGGCGCTCCAGGCCCTGGTGCGGGCGGAGGGGCACGACTTCGCCCTCGAAGCCCATGACTGGCGCCACTATTCCGAGAAGCAGCGGCGGGCCGAGCACGACCTCGACGAATCCGAGATCAAGCCGTACCTGCCGCTTGAGGGCATGATCCAGGCGGCCTTCGACACCGCCTCACGGCTGTTCGGGCTCGGCTTCGAGGAACTGCGCGACGTGCCGCGCTATCACCCGGACGTTCGCACCTGGCTCGTGCGCGACGCCGACGGCTCGGAGGTCGGGCTGTTCCTCGGCGACTACTTCGCCCGGCCCTCGAAGCGTTCGGGCGCCTGGATGAGTGCCTTCCGCTCGCAGGAGCGGCTGAACGGCGACATCAAGCCGATCATCGTCAACGTGATGAACTTCGCCCGCGCCCCGCGGGGCGAGCCGACGCTGCTCTCCTTCGACGACGCCCGCACGCTGTTCCACGAATTCGGCCACGCCCTGCATGGGCTCCTGTCCGACGTGACCTACCCGCTGCTCTCCGGCACCGCGGTCTCGCGCGACTTCGTGGAACTGCCCTCGCAGCTCTACGAGCACTGGCTGCAGCAGCCGGAGGTTTTGCGCGCCCATGCCCGCCATGTGACGACCGGGGAGCCGATGCCGGACGCCCTGCTCGAACGCCTGCTCGCGGCGGCGACCTTCAACCAGGGCTTCGCCACGGTGGAATACGCGGCCTCGGCCATCGTCGACATGACGCTGCACCTCTCCGCCGCCGGGGAAGACGGGCTCGATGTGGTCGCCTTCGAGGCGGATGCCCTGCGCCGCATCGCCATGCCGGCCGAGATCGCGGCGCGCCACCGGGCGCCGCATTTCGCGCATATCTTCTCCGGCGACGGCTATGCGGCCGGCTACTACAGCTATCTCTGGTCGGAGGTGCTCGACGCCGATGCGTTCGACGCGTTCCGCGAGGCCGGGGACATCTTCCACCCGCAGACGGCGCAACGCCTGCGCCGGACGATCTACGGCGCGGGCAACCTGCGCGACCCGCGCGAGGCCTACACCGCCTTCCGCGGGCGGTTGCCGAGCATCGAGCCGCTGCTGAAGAAGCGCGGGCTCGCGGCGTAGGGCAAAAAAAAGCCCTCCCCCGCAGAGGGGGAGGGTCGTGGGCTGGCTAGAGCATTGTCCCGAAAGGTGGCTGCCGGCTTTCGGAAAAAGACGATGCTAAAACAAGAGCCTAGCGCATCGTGCTGGATCCGATATCCAGCACGATGCGCTAGAACAGCCCGTCGATCTGCCCGTTGGCGTCCAACCGGATGGTGTCCGCCGCCGGCACCTTGGGCAGGCCCGGCATGGTCATAATCTCACCGCAGATCGCCACGACGAAGCCGGCGCCCGCCGAAAGGCGCACGTCGCGCACCGAGACGAGGTGGCCGGAAGGCGCGCCCATCAGGGTCGGGTCGGTCGAGAACGAGTACTGCGTCTTGGCCATGCAGATCGGGAGGTGGCCGTAACCGTCCTTCTCGAAGCCGGCGAGCTTGGTGGCCGCCTTCGATTCGATCTGGATGTCGGCCGCGCCGTATAGCTTGGTCGCGATCGCCTTGATCTTGTCGGTGAGCTTCGTCTCGGTGTCGTAGGCGAAGGTCAGCGGCTTCTGCTCGCCCTCGGCGAGCTTCACCACGGCCTGCGCCAGTTCCTCGGCGCCCGCGCCGCCTTCCGCCCAGTGCTTGCAGGTGATCGCCTCGACCTGGAGACGGTCGCGGCACAGCTCCTTCAACTTGGCGTGCTCGGCGTCGGTGTCCTGGAAGAAGTGGTTCACACCGACGACGACCGGCAGGCCGAAGCCGCGCACGTTCTTCACGTGGCGCTCGAGGTTGGCGAAGCCCTTCTCCAGAGCGTCGAGGTTCTCGCCCTGGAGATCCTTCTTGTTGACGCCGCCATGCATCTTCAGCGCACGGACGGTGGCGACGATCACCACCGCGGAGGGCTTGAGGCCGGTCTGACGGCACTTGATGTCGATGAACTTCTCCGCGCCGAGGTCGGCACCGAAGCCGGCTTCCGTCACCACGTAATCGGCCAGCCGCAAGCCGGTCTGGGTGGCGATCACCGAGTTGCAGCCGTGGGCGATGTTGGCGAACGGGCCGCCATGGATCAGCGCCGGGTTGCCCTCCAGCGTCTGCACTAGGTTCGGCTGGAGCGCGTCCTTGAGCAGCACCGTCATGGCGCCGGTGGCCTTCACGTCGGCCAGCGTCACCGGCTTGCGGTCACGGGTCTCGGCGATGACGATGCGGCCGAGGCGCTCCTCGAGGTCGGCGAGGTCACGCGCAAGGCAGAACACCGCCATGACCTCGGAGGCCACGGTGATGTCGAACCCGTCCTCGCGCGGGAAGCCGTTGGCGACGCCGCCGAGCGACTGGTTGATGGCGCGAAGCGCCCGGTCGTTCATGTCGACCACGCGGCGCCAGTGGATGCGGCGCACGTCGATGTTCAGTTCGTTGGCCCAGTAGACGTGGTTGTCGATCAGCGCCGCGGCGAGGGAGTGCGCCGAGGTGATGGCGTGGAAGTCGCCGGTGAAGTGCAGGTTGATCTGCTCCATCGGCACGACCTGGGCCTTGCCGCCGCCGGCCGCGCCGCCCTTCATGCCGAAGCATGGGCCGAGCGAGGGCTCGCGCAGGCACATCACCGCCCGCTGGCCGATGCGGTTCAGCGCGTCGCCGAGGCCCACCGTCGTCGTGGTCTTGCCCTCGCCCGCGGGCGTCGGCGAGATCGCGGTGACGAGGACGAGCTTGCCCTCGGGCTTGCCCTCCAGCGACTTGATGAAGCCGTGGTCGATCTTGGCGATGTGCTTGCCGTAGTTGTGCAGCGCCTCGTCGGGAATGCCGATCCGCTCGGCGACCTGGGCGATGGGCTTCAGCGTCGCCGCGCGGGCGATCTCGATGTCTGAGGGCATTTCTCTCACCGTCGTTTCTTGTCGCGGGGGCTCGCGGCCTGAGCCGCCGCCGCCCGGCCGAGGGTCCACCCCCGTGCCTCGGTGCTTAGCGGACGCAACAGCCACGATAAACCGATTGTCGCAGTGTGGGCGAAACGGCGCAGAAAAGCCTCTCGGATTTTTTTGATTGCGACCGTTAAGTTTCTTCAGAGGACAAGCAGAATCCGGAGCCGCCTCAGCCGGTCATCGCCGTGGCGGTGTAGCCGGCCTTGGTGAGCGCCTGCGCCACGTCGAGGCTCTGCGCCACGGTGGTCGCGGTCACCCGGCCCAGACCGACATCGACGGAGACCTCCGCCTGCGGGTCGAGGCGGCGGATCGTGCGGCGCACCGCCTCGGCGCAGCCCTCGCAGGTCATGCCGTCCACGCGCATCGTCAGTTCGATCGGCGTCTGATCCATCGCTCAACTCTCTCCGGCCGCCCGGTCGGCCCGCCTCATGTCTGCGGACATGTGGCCTTCGGACCGCGTGCGGCAAGCGGACCCGTGGCTTCGGGCCGAATGCACGGGAGAAACCGGCCCGCTGCCTTGCGGCGGAGGGCTGGCTCGGCGACATTAGGGTTACGCAGAGCCGGAGTTGTGTGCCCCACCCGCCGGCGCGTTCGAGCCACACGTCTTGCGGAGGCCCGCTCCGCACCGTGAAAGAGAAGCCCGGCCGCGGCCGTCAGACAGAAGCGCGTCGATCGACGGTGAAGACACCGCAATCCCGTACGATCCGCCCGCGCGGCACCCCCTGGATCCTCGGCCTCGTCGGCGTCCTGGTCCTCGTTCCGCTGGCGCTCCTCGTGCCGCTCGCCGCGGTCGCCGCGGTGTCCGGTCTCGCCATCGTCGGCGGCGCCCTGCTCTGGCGGCGGCTGTCGCGGCTCGTCACGGCGCAGGAGGTCGTCTCGAAGGAGATCGGCGTCCTGTCCCAGCGCCTCGTGAAGCTGGAGGCCGTCGCCGCGGCCCTGGTGCAGACGCGGATGCAGGGCACGCCCTCTGCCGAGCCAGCGGCGGCGGCGACCGACGAGGGTCTCAAGGCGCTCGACGCGCGGTTCGTCTCCGGCATCGAGGAGGTGACCGCCGAGATCGGCATCCTCAGCGGCATCGTGCGGGAACTCGCCGCGGTGGTGGCGGCGCAGGACGGCGACATCGCCGGATTGAAGCAGCGGGCCGCGGCGCCCGCACCGGTGCCGCGTCCGCAGCGGGTGGCGGACACGATCCAGCCGAGCCCGGTACCGGCTGCGGCGGTGCTGCCCGAGCCCGAACCGGTGGCTGCGCCGATGCGGCTCGTGCCGCGCACGACCCCGCCCGCGACCCGCCCGACCGATCCCTTCGCCAACGGCGCGGAGGCGGCGCCGCTGATCGACGCCTTCGACGGCGAGGGGCTCGAAGTCTACCTCCAGCCGGTCGTGACCCTGCCGCAGCGCAAGGTCGTGGCCTACGAGGCGCTGGCGCGGCTCAAGGTCGGGGAGGCGGTCTACGCGCCCGAAACCTTTCTGCCGGTGCTAGAGCGGCACGGCCGCACCACGGCGCTCGACCGGCGCATGCTCCAACGCGTCGCCACCATCGCCCGCCATCTCCAGGGGCGCGGCAGCCCGGCCTCGGTCAGCTACAGCCTCACGCCGAATTCGCTGTTCGAGCCGGGCTTCCTGCGCTCCCTCGGCCGCCTCGTCAGCGAGGGGCCGGAACTCGCCGGGCGGGTGGTGATCGCCCTGCCGCAAACGAGTTGGCGCAGCCTCGATGCCGAGCAGGCCGCCCTGCTGGCGGGCCTGCGCGGGCGGATCGGCTTCGTGATGGACCGCCCGATCGACCTGCGCTTCGACCCGACGGCTTTGGCCGAGCGCGGCATCACCCAGGTCAAGGTTGCGGCCGCGCTGCTGCTTCGCCCCCTCGACCGCGAGGCGATGCCCGATATCGCGCTGGAGGATCTGGTGGCGTCCCTGGCCCGGGTCGGGATCCGCCTCGTCGCGACCGGGGTCGAGGCCGAGACGGAGGTGCCCGACCTCATCGATCTCGACGTGCCGCTGGCGCAGGGCAGCGTGTTCGCCGCGCCCCGTGCCGTCCGGGCGGAGGTGCTCTCGGCCGCCCCCGACACGGCACCGCCGCCTCCACCCCCCTCCCCTGATCCGCCGCCGAGCCCGCCGCCGCAGCGCCGCCCCTTCCGGGACTTTCTGCGCCGAGCCGGGTGAGCCGGGACGCGGGCGAGGTCGTCAGCGCGACGCCGTCGGAATCTGGCCTTCAGCCCTGGGCGGCGTCGCGCTCCAGGCGCTTGCGCAGCCGCGTCGCGCCGTAGACTTCCGCCAGACGCTGACGCGCCGCGTGAACCGGCGGCGCCGCGCGCTCGGCGCGGGCGGCGGCGATCACCAGCAGCGTCGTCGCGATGGAATGATGCATCTGCCCTTGCGCGCGGGCCCGGTCGAGAGCCTCACCGGATGCGCGATCCGGCCGCCGATCGAAGTTCGCCATGGTCCTGCCCCTGCGGCGTTCCGTATTCGGAGTCCGCAGCCATCTTCGGGGAGGACCTTGACAGTTTTTCGCAACGGCGATGGTCGGAACAAGGCAGCTTGGCCGTAGCGGCGTGCCGGCCCGCTGCCCCGTGAGGGCTGCGGATCAGGCGAACAGCGCGTCGATGGCATCCTGCGCGGTCGCGGGGCCGCCCATCTGCGGGCCGTTGAGCAACAGCGACTCGTTGCGCTTGCGGCGGTCGGCCTCGGACTCGTCGATCCCGGCCGCGTCGCGGGCCTTCACCGCGGCACTGAAGCGGGCAAGCCGGCCTTCGAGCTGGCTCATCGCCTCCGCGACCTTGGCGATGCGCTGGCCGGTGATGTCCTGGAAGGTGCAGGCCTCGAAGATATCGTAGATCTTGGCCTCGACCGCGTCGCGATAGCCCGGCCCCTCGGGAAGCGCCAGGATGGCCTCGGCCGTGGTCATGATGGAATTGGTCGCGCCCGCGGTCGCCGCCACGACCTCGCTCAGCTCCTCGTGGACCATCGGCAGACGGTCGCGCGTCAGCTCGTTGGCTCTGAGGAGGGCGATCGCGTCCCGCAGGCTGGAGATGTACTCGGCGATGTCGAGCAGTTCCTTCACCATCGCCGAAGGGCTGGAACCTTGCGACCGGCCGTCGCGTGCCGCTGCCGTCAGTCTCATGAGCGATCTCTCGCGACGTTCCGATGTTCAATCCGTTTTCCGCCGGCCGTCACGACGACCGGGCGCTTCGCGCCGCCCCGGCGACGTTGGTGACCGGGACCGGCTCTGACCACAGCGCTGCGGCCGCTCTCCGGCGCCGGGCCGGCATCCCGCAGGCGCGGGAATGCCGTATCGGCGCCTTGCCAGATCAGGCGCCGCAGACCGCCTCGATCTTCGACTTGAGGGTCGCGGCGTTGAAGGGCTTGACGATGTAGTTGTTCACGCCGGCCTTCTTGGCGGCGATGACGTTCTCGGTCTTCGACTCGGCGGTGACCATGATGAACGGCGTGGTGCGCAGACCCTCGTCGGCGCGGACATGGCGCAGAAGCTCGTAGCCGGTCATCGGCTCCATGTTCCAGTCCGAGATGACGAGGCCGTACTTGCGGCCCTTGAGGCGCGCCAGGGCGGCGGTGCCGTCGGAGGCGTCATCCACGTCCTCGAAGCCGAGCTGCTTGAGGAGGTTGCGGATGATGCGCACCATGGTCTGGTAGTCATCGACCACCAGGATGGGCATGCTGAGGTCGAGGGCCATGTGACGTGTGCTCCGTGAGTCCCTGATCGATACTGGCGGCGCGCGGCCCTCGCGAGCGATCAACGTCGCATCGACGCGTGCGAGCGGTGCTGCCTTCCGTCCGTCCGACAATAGGTGGCGCGGATTGCGAAGCGGTTAATCCAGCCCCTCTTCCCCGTCGCTTGACCGGAGAGACTGATTTCGCCAAGTCTCCCGCCGCGCAGGGACGCGGCAGGGACGCGGCGGATGGCCCCGGCCCGCCGACGCTCCCGTCGCCCTTCCTTCGAGACCGCAGACATCCGATCGCAGGAGCCGATGCCCTCAGGCGACGAGAACGCCGTGCCGCCCGCAGCGGTCGGCCTCCGATCCTCTCCGCGACCCTTCACGGTCTGCCGCGAGGACGATCCGGTGCCCCCGGCGCTCGCCGGCGCCGTCGCCGCGCTCGGGAATTTCGACGGCGTGCATCGCGGCCACCGGACGCTGATCGAGGCGGTCCGCGCCGAGGCCGGGCCGCGCCCCGCCGTGGTGCTGACCTTCGAGCCGCATCCGCGCGCCTTCTTCGCGCCCAACCAGCCGATGTTCCGGCTCACCGGCCCAAGCGCCAAGGAAATCGTCTTCGCCCGCCTCGGCCTCGACGGGCTGATCGTGCGCCGCTTCGATGCGGAGCTCGCAGGAACCAGCGCCCAGGACTTCGTGGAAGGATGGCTGCGTGATCGCCTCGGCCTGTCCGGGGTGGTGATCGGCCATGATTTCCATTTCGGGCGTGGCCGCGAGGGCTCGCCGGGGACGCTCGCCGCACTCTGCGCCGAGGCCGGCCTGACCTGCCGCATCGTACCCGCGGTCTCGGCCGATCCGGGCGATGCGCCGATCTCGTCGAGTGCGATCCGGGCCGCCCTCGCCTCGGGCGACGTGGCACGGGCCAACGCGCTGCTCGGCTACCGCTGGTTCGTGCTCGCGCAGGTGCGCCACGGCGACAAGCGCGGTCGCACGCTGGGCTACCCCACCGCCAACCTCGCCCTCGAGTCCTGCGGGCTTGCCCACGGCATCTACGCCGTGCGGGTGCGCCTTGCCGATGGCAACCTGCACGACGGTGTGGCGAGCTACGGCCGGCGCCCGACCTTCGACGACGGCGCGCCGCTCCTCGAAGTGCACCTGTTCGACTTCAAAGGCGACCTCTACGGGCAGGAGGTCGCCGTCGAGTTGCTGGCCTATCTGCGCGGCGAGGAAAAATTCTCGAGCGCCGAAGCGCTGATCGCGCAGATGGACGTCGACTCGGCCGGGGCGCGGGCAGCGATCCAGGCGGATCGCGTGCCGTCGATGCTGGGCTGAGATAACCGGGAACGGCGGCGGCCATCCAAGCCGCCCCGACTCCGTCGGGCCGGCAAGCTCATCGAACCAAAGCTCGTTGTCGAGATTGGATCGGGATCGGATTCGGCCGCGCGAGCCGCCCCTCAGAGCATGCTCGGAAGGATCCGGTCCGGCGGACGGTGGCCGTCCATGAAGGTCTTGATGTTGATGATGACCTTCTCGCCCATGTCGGTGCGGCTCTCGTGGGTGGCCGAGCCCATATGCGGCAGCAGCACCACCTTGCCGGTGCGGGCGAGCCGCACGAGGCGCGGGCTCACCGCCGGTTCCTGCTCGAACACGTCGAGGCCGGCGGCCGAGATCTCGCCGCCCTCGATCAGGCGCGCCAGCGCGTTCTCGTCGATCACCTCGCCGCGAGCGGTGTTGACCACAATCGCCTCCGGCTTGAGCAGCTTGAGGCGGCGGGCCGAGAGCAGGTGGTAGGTAGCCGGCGTGTGCGGGCAGTTGACCGAGACGATGTCCACCCGCGCCAGCATCTGGTCGAGGGATTCCCAGTAGGTCGCGTCGAGGGATTCCTCGATATGCGTCGGAACGCGGCGGCGGTTGTGATAGTGGATCGACAGGCCGAACGCCTTCGCCCGGCGGGCGAGCGCCTGACCGATCCGGCCCATGCCGACGATGCCGAGGCGCTTGCCGGTGATGCGGCGGCCCAGCATCCAGGTCGGCGACCAGCCCGTGGTCCAGTCGTCATCGGGGATGATGCGCGCGCCCTCGGCGATCCGGCGGGCCACCGCCAGGATCAGCGCCATGGTCATGTCAGCGGTGTCCTCGGTCAGGACGCCCGGCGTGTTGGTGACCGTGATGCCGCGCTCCAGCGCCGCCGCGACGTCGATGTGATCCACGCCGTTGCCGAAATTCGCGATGAGCCGCAGGTTCGGCCCCGCCTGGGCGAGGAGGCCGGCGCCGATCTCGTCCGTGACGGTCGGCACGAGCACGTCGGCCTCGCGGATGGCGGTGGCGAGCGCCTCCTGCGAGAGCGGTGCGTCGTCGTGGTTGAGGCGCGTGTCGAACAATTCGCGCATGCGCGTCTCGACCGCGTCCGGCAGACGCCGGGTGACGACCACCAGCGGCTTGCGCTTCAACGACGACATGTTCCCTCCCGACGACGCCGGCCCGCTGTCCCGTGCCTGCGCCGGTGGCTTCCCCGCTGTGCCGCGGGGGCCGGCTTACGCTCCCTTAACCATGGCGCGGCCAGATGGAGCGGAGGCGGACCGGGCTTGCCCGGGCCGCCGCAGGACGTCTGGCCTCTCTAGCAGAGAGGTCGGCGAACACAATGCGGCCCTGACCCGGAGGGATCAGTGCCGAAGGGTCGGCCAAGCGCCGGCCCGGCGCCGTTTCCGGCACATCGGTCAGGCATCGGCCGCATCTGTGCCGGGACGCTGTCACCGGAACGACTTTGGAGCCAAGGATCGGAGACGAGGCACGATGCGCCCGCCTGAGCTGCCCCGAATGAACCCCGCCCGCCTCGCGCTGCTCGCGGCCCTGTTCGCCCTGCTGGTGCCGCTGACCGCCGAGGCGGCGCCGGCGCCCGCGCCGGAGGTCGGCAAGGGGCCTGTGACCAAGCTGCCCCTGCCGCGCTACGCCAGCCTGAAGACCAACCGCGTCAACCTGCGCGAGGGCCCGTCGAAGGATCACCGCACCCTGTGGGTGTTCCAGCGCGAGGGTCTGCCGGTCGAGATCGTCGCCGAGTTCGAGACGTGGCGGCGCATCCGTGATTCGGAGGGGACCGAGGGCTGGGTCTTGCACTCGCTGCTCTCGGGCCGCCGCACCGCCGTCGTGATCCCGCCCTCGGGTGAGCGGGCCGACGCGGCCAAGGCCACGGTGCCGCTCAATGCCCGCGCCGACGAGCAGTCGGGGGAGCAGGCCCGGCTGCAGCCGGGGGTGATCGGCAGTGTGAAGAGCTGCACCGGCACGTGGTGCCGCCTCGTCGTGCCGCTTCCCGACAAGCGCGGCGACGTCGACGGCTACATCCGCCAGAGCCGGCTCTGGGGTGTCTATCCCGACGAGCGGGTAGAATAGGCCGAACAGCCAGCAACGAAAAAGGGCCCGGAGATCCGGGCCCTTTTCATTTCCGGGAGGGACGACGCCGAATCAGGCGCGGCCGGACACCTTGCGGCGGCGCAGGCGCACGATGACCTCGACGCCGGCGATCTCCATGCCCTCGGGCGCCTCGGGCAGCGAATCGACCGAGATGCCGCATTCCGGCATGTCGAGAACCTCGCCCTCTTCCTCGAGGAAGAAGTGATGATGCTCGCTCGGGTTGGTGTCGAAATAGGCCTTCGACCCATCCAGCGCGAGCTGGCGCAGCAGGCCGGCCTCGGTGAACTGGTGCAGCGTGTTGTAGACGGTCGCCAGCGAAACCGGGACCTTGGCGCGCATGGCCTCGTCGTAGAGCATTTCCGCCGTGAGGTGACGGTCGCCGCGGCCGAACAGGAGCCAGCCCAGCGAGAGACGCTGACGGGTCGGGCGCAGGCCGGCCCGGCGCAGGCGGTCGCGCAGGTCGGAGAGCGGGCAGCCCCGGCGGCCGGCACCGTCGACCGGCGAGAGGGACCGGGCGTTCAGCACGGCCTGGAGAGGCGTCAGATCGGACATCGCTGGGAACGATTCCCACTTATTTAGAATGAGTATAGCAAGCAAATTATACGGATCATGAAGCCCTGCGGCAACCCGTTCAGGGTCCAAGTCCGGTTTGATACGTGGAAGACGCATGGCTCCTCATGATCCCACGGGCACGAAACGGCCGCCAGCCCTGTGCCGGGGCCGCTTTGTGGGCGCGGAAAGCCTGTGCTAACGAGGCGCCGATTCCGCCACGCCCCGTCCGCTCTCCCAAACCGGACCCGTCCGTCACCGAGGACCCGTACGTCATCCATGGCCTCTCACGACCAGCAACCCGACGGCGCTTCCCCGCAGCGCGCTTCGAGCTTCTCCTACGAGGAACTCCTGGCCTGCGGACGCGGTGAGCTGTTCGGAGCGGGCAATGCCCAGCTTCCGCTCCCGCCGATGCTGATGTTCGACCGGATCACCTCGATCGGCACCGAGGGCGGTGCCCACGGCAAGGGACATGTGCTGGCCGAGTTCGACATCCGGCCGGACCTCTGGTTCTTCCCGTGCCACTTCAAGGACGACCCGGTGATGCCCGGCTGCCTCGGGCTCGACGCGCTGTGGCAGCTCGTCGGCTTCCATCTCGGCTGGCTCGGCGCGCCGGGCCGCGGCCGGGCGCTCGGCGTCGGCGAGGTGAAGTTCACCGATCAGGTGCTGCCCACCGTCAAGCAGGTCGTCTACGGCATCGACATCAAGCGTGTGCGCCAGGGCAAGCTCGTACTCGGCATCGCCGACGGCTGGCTCGAGGCCGACGGCCGGCGCATCTACGAGGCGAACGACCTGCGCGTGGCCCTGTTCCGCTCCTGAAGCCGATCGCACGGCGCGTCGAAGGTCGGTTTCGCGCCGAACCGGCCGCCGTTTCGGCCCGCAGCGGCCGAAGCGCGGTTGAGATTGGCCGCGCAACATCCTAACTGACCTCCCCGAGGAAACGCCGCACAAGACGCGGCGCCAAGCAGCACGAGCCATCATGCGGCGTGTCGTCATCACCGGGATGGGCATCGTCTCGTCCATCGGCAACAACACTCAGGAGGTCCTGGCCTCCCTGCGCGAGGCCCGTTCCGGGATCGCGCGGTCCGAGGCGCAGGCCGCCCACGGCTTCCGCAGCCAGGTGGCGGGCGCGCCGACGATCGACCCCGAGGGCGTCGTCGATCGCCGCGCCATGCGCTTCCACGGCGGCGGCACCGCCTGGAACCACATCGCCATGGATCAGGCGATCCGCGATGCCGGGCTCGAAGAGCGCGAGATCTCCAACGACCGCACCGGCATCATCATGGGCTCGGGCGGTCCCTCGACCCGCACCATCGTCGAGTCCGCCGCCATCGCCCGGGAGAAGGGGCCGAAGCGCGTCGGCCCGTTCGCGGTGCCGAAGGCGATGTCCTCGACCGCCTCGGCCACGCTCGCCACGTGGTTCAAGATCCGCGGTGTGAACTATTCGATCTCCTCGGCCTGCGCGACCTCCAACCACTGCATCGGCAACGCCGCCGAGATCATCCGCGGCGGCCGCCAGGACGTGATCTTCGCCGGCGGCTGCGAGGAACTGGACTGGACGCTCTCCGTCCTGTTCGACGCCATGGGCGCGATGTCCTCGCGCTACAACGAGACCCCTGCCCGCGCTTCCCGCGCCTACGACGTCAACCGCGACGGCTTCGTCATCGCCGGCGGCGCCGGCGTGCTGGTGCTCGAGGAATACGAGCATGCCAAGGCCCGCGGCGCGCGGATCTACGGCGAGGTCGCCGGCTACGGCGCCACCTCCGACGGTCACGACATGGTCGCCCCCTCCGGCGAGGGCGCGGTGCGCTGCATGCGCCAGGCCATGGAAGACCTGAAGGGCGCCCGGATCGACTACATCAACCCGCACGCCACCTCGACGCCGGTCGGCGACGACAAGGAGATCGAGGCGATCCGCGAGGTGTTCGGCGCCGGCGAGGCCTGCCCGCCGATCTCGGCCACCAAGTCCCTAACCGGACATTCGCTCGGCGCCACCGGCGTGCAGGAGGCGATCTACGCACTCCTGATGATGAACAACGGCTTCATCTGCGAGAGCGCGCATATCGACGAACTCGACCCGGCCTTCGCCGACATGCCGATCCTGCGCCAGCGCCGGGACGGCGTGCAGCTCGGCCACGTCATGTCGAACTCCTTCGGCTTCGGCGGCACGAACGCGACCCTCGTGCTCAAGCACCCGGACGCGTGACCGGTCTCGCTGCACGGCACCACGCCGTGCGGCGTCGCCGCCTTCGCACATGCGAAATCAAACGGAAGCATAAGTCGGGCCCTAGTCTGGTCGACCGGCGGAACCGACCAGTTGCACGCACGTTCCTGCTTCGATATGCAGGTTAAATCATGATCGTCCTTCTCGCTCTGCTAACTGTCTCCGGCATCGCCGTCGCCGCGAGCATCGCGGTGCGCGCCAAGCAGACCCTGATCGACGACGCGCAATCGGGTACCCGCGGCTACTTCTGACGACCGCCCGCGCACGACCCGTCGTTCGGCCCCGCCGCCCCCGCGCCGGGGCCTTTTTCATGCCTGGTCTCTCACGTGCCTCCGGGTTGCCGGTGTGCAATCCGAGTGCCCTCCGTGGACAGGCCGTCGCCCGGCGGGCTAAGCCTCGCCTGGGGCGCCGCGGCGCCGGGCCGAACGCGTACGGGTTGAAGAATGACGGGTTTGATGGCGGGCAAGCGCGGCCTCATCATGGGGGTCGCCAACGATCACTCGATCGCGTGGGGCATCGCCAAGACCCTGCACCGGCACGGAGCGGAACTCGCCTTCACCTATCAGGGTGATGCGCTGGGGCGCCGGGTCGCCCCGCTCGCCGCCTCGGTCGGGTCCGACATCGTGCTGCCCTGCGACGTCGAGGATCTCGCCACGGTCGATGCCGCCTTCGCCACCCTCGACCAACGCTTCCCCGACGGGATCGACTTCATCGTCCACGCCATCGGCTTCTCGGACAAGGCGCAGCTCAAGGGCCGCTACGTCGATGTCACGACCCGCGCGAACTTTTCGCGCACCATGACGATTTCCTGCTTCTCCTTCACCGAGATCGCCCAGCGCGCCGCCGCGCGGATGCCGCGGGGCGGTTCGCTGCTGACGCTGACCTATGCCGGCTCCACCCGCGTGATGCCGAACTACAACGTGATGGGCGTGGCCAAGGCCGCGCTCGAAGCCTCGGTCCGCTATCTGGCCAGCGACCTCGGCCCGGACGGCATCCGCGTCAACGCCCTCTCCGCCGGCCCGATGCGGACGCTGGCGGGCGCCGGCATCGCCGATGCGCGGCTGATGTACAACCACCAGAAGGCGCACGCCCCGCTGCGACGCACGGTGACGCTGGACGATGTCGGCAATTCGGCCCTCTATCTGCTCTCCGACCTCTCGGGCGGCGTGACCGGCGAGATCCACTTCGTCGATTCGGGCTACAACATCATCTCGATGCCCCGCCCGGCGGTGCTTCAGGCCCAGGACGAGGCGGGCGTCGTCGGCGACGACGTGTGATCCAGCGAGCGTGTCGCCGCGTCGCTTGTGCGCGACGGCGGCACGCCGCAGGGTGCGGCCCGCGATGATCCCCTCCCCCCGCCGATCCGTGCTGCGCTCCCTCCCCCTCACCGCGCTCCTCGTTGCGCTGCTGCTCGCGGGCGGCTCGGGCGCGGCGCTGGCGCAGAGCGTCACCCTCGATCTCGGCGCGGGCGGCACCACCGAGCGGGCGCTTCAGCTCGTCGCGCTAATCACGGTCCTGGCGCTCGCGCCCTCCGTGCTGGTGATGGCGACCTCCTTCACCCGGATCGTCGTGGTGCTGTCGATCCTGCGCTCGGCGCTCGGCACGCAGACCGCGCCGCCCAATACCGTAATGGTCAGCCTCGCCCTGTTTCTGACCGCCTTCGTGATGGCGCCGACGGCGCGCGAGGCCTATCGGGCCGGCGTCGAGCCGCTGGTGGCAGGCCAGATCAGCCAGTCGCAGGCGTTCGAGCGAGCCTCGGCGCCGTTCAAGACCTTCATGCTGCGCAACGTGCGCGAGAAGGACCTCAAGCTGTTCCTCGACATGGCGCGCCAGCCCGCTCCCGCAGGCCCCGAGGCGATCGGCCTGGAGATCGTCACCCCCGCCTTCATGATCTCGGAATTGCGGCGCGCCTTCGAAATCGGCTTCCTCCTGTTCATCCCCTTCCTGATCATCGACCTCGTCGTCGCCTCGGTGCTGATGGCGATGGGCATGATGATGCTGCCGCCGGCCACCGTGGCGCTGCCGTTCAAGCTAATCTTCTTCGTGCTGGTCGATGGCTGGACGCTGGTGGCGGGCTCGCTGATTCAGAGCTACGGAGGCTGAGAGTGCCTCACAAAACTCCGATCCCTTTCACCGGGCGATGACAGCGCAGCGGGCCTTTTGTGGGAGACACTCAGCACGGCCGCAATGCGATTCGTGGTTGCGGCGTGGAAAGGAACAGGACGCATGGACCTGAGGACCGTCACTGCCCCGTGGGCGCCGCGCATGCTGAGCGTGCTGCGAATCGTCTCGTCACTGATCTTCATGGCGCACGGGACGCAGAAGATCCTGGGCTTCCCGGCCAGTGCGTCGAACCCGCCGCTGTTGTCGATGCTGGGGATTGCCGGCCTGCTCGAACTCATCGGCGGCGCGCTGCTCCTGGTCGGCCTGTTCAGCCGCCCGGTCGCCTTCATTCTCTCGGGCCAGATGGCCTTCGCCTACTTCATCGCCCACGCGCCGAAGAATCTGTTTCCGGCCCTGAACGGCGGCGACGCGGCGATCCTGTACTGCTTCATCTTCCTCTACATCGCCTTCGCCGGCCCCGGCCCCTGGAGCATCGACGCGCAGCGCGGCCGCGGCGCCTCCTCCTGAGCCTCAGCCCGGCGGCGGGGACGGCGCCTCGGCGCGGTTGCCCGTGGCGGCGCTGCCCGGCTCCGGCACCGCGCTCTCGGGGTAGCGCTTGCGGTATTCCGAGAGGAAGGCGGCGAGCGTTTCCGCCTTGGTGGCCCGCAGGGCCGCGTCGCGGAAGGCGGCGGAGCGGGACGCGTCCGGCCGGGTCAGCATGGCGAAGGTGCGGGCATCCGCGCTCTCGGCCATCAGCCCCGCGAACTTCGCCTTCAGCCGCTCGAGCCCCAGCGACTCGCCCGCGAGCCCGTAGGCGATGCCGGCGCGGATGACGTCGGCCCGCGCCGTCTCGTCGAGGGGTTTGCCGGAGCGCCATGCGGGCCCGAGGATCATCTCGTGCGCCTCGCCGGCCTCGCGCCAGCGCCGGGCCGCCCACAGGATGTCGGCCCGCAGCCGCTCGGCATCGGCGCCGGTCTCGCCCTCGACGGTCTCCAGGGCGAGGTCGGTGCGGGAGAGGTCCGACAGGGCGCGGGCGCGCAGCAGCGCGCGGGCGCGGCGGACATCTTCGGGCAGTTCGGGCAGGTGGGTCGCGTCGAGCGTCTGGAGCGCCTGGAGCGGTCTGCCCTCCATGAGCCGGATCGTGGCGAGCCGCGCCGAGACCGAGGAACGGGCCGCGCCCTCCAGGCGGTGATCGATCTGGTACTGCAGCAGCTCGTCGGCGGAATCGAGCAGGTCGAGGGCCACGAGGCGGTCGGCCAGACGCCGCACGATCTCGTCGGCGCGCCGGCCGGGGGGCGCGAAATCCTTGAAGTCGAAGTACAGCGCCAGCGCCTCGACGCCGCCGAGCTTTTCCCCGCGCGGGGTCAGAAAGAGCGCCTCGAACACGGCCATGGCCCGCTCGTGCAGGGCACGGGTGATCGGCGCCTCGGGGCTGAGCGCGTTGGCGCGGCGCGCGGTGGTGAACGTCTTGCGCCAGCGTCCGGCCTCTTCGTAGAGGCCGCCGAGCGCACCGAGCGTCCCGATCTCGGTCGGGCCGCCGTGCCAGGTGAGAGCCAGAACCTCGAGCTGGTCGATCGCATCGGGCAAAGCCGTCTTGCCGAGGGTATGCCCGAGGGAGGCGGCGCGCAGGGTCGCCTCCGCCGCGAGCGGCCAGGGCGCCTGATCCCGCAGCGTTTCGTAGGCCGCCAGCGCCGCCGCGCCGCGCCCGGTCGCCTCGTCCATCTTCGCACGCAGCAACGTCAGCCGATCCCGGGTGTATTCGGTGGCGGCCCGCGTCGCGGCAATCGATTCGCGCGTGACCGCCTCCCAATCGCCGGTTTCGACCGCAGCCTCGGCGGCGGCGGCGTGGAACAGCGAGGCGAGCGGCTCGGGGTAGCGCTCCAGAACCGATTCGCCCGCGCGCAGCGCGACCGCCGCCTCGCTCCAGCGGCCGGCCTGGGCATCGGCGTAGCCGCGCCAGAGCCGGGCTTCCGGATTGGTGGCGAGGCGCTCGTCCGAGAGCAGCTTGCGCGCCTCCTCGGCGCGTCCGATCCGGGCGAGCAGGATCCCGCGCATCAGCACCGTCTGCCGCTCGCCGTCGATCACCACGTCCTCGGCGGCGGCGGAGGTCAGCGCGCCGAGCGCCTCCACATCGAGGTCGTTGGCCATCATCGCCCGTGCGAGGGCGAGGCGGGCGCCACCGCGGTCGCGGCGCTGGGCCTCGACGGCCGCGGCGAGCCCTTCCCGCAGGGTCGCGCGCACGTCGCCGCGCTGCGCCCGCTCCCAGGCATCGCGGTCGACCGCCAGTTCGGTGACCCCGCCCACGGGCGGGTCGGCGGGGCGTGAGACGCCCGACACCGCGAGACCGCCCTCGCGTCCCTCGCGCCAGCCCTCCCGGCCGATGCTGACCCCTTCGAGATCCGGCCTGACGACGAGGTCGTCGGCATTGGCCAGCACGGCGAGGCCGAGCCGGCTCGGGATCAGCTCGAACTCGACGAAGCGCTGCGCCTTGACCACCCCGGCCGGCCGGCTGCCGTCGGTGGTGACGACGGCGATGCGTTCGCCGTCGAGGTCGAGCCAGCCGGCGGGGCCGGCCTCGGGCAGCCGCAGGGTGACGCCGAACCGGCCCTGCGCCACCGGGGCGCGCTGGGCGGTCAGGCTCTCGCTCGGAGCCAGGCCCTCGCCCGCCACCAGCTCCCAGCCTGTGGGTTCGGTGACCGGGAGGAGGTCCACGAGCCGGCCCGCCGGTGCCGTGAAGCGCAGGACGGTGAAGCTGCCGCTGCGCCGGGGAGGCGCGAGGGCGATGAGGCCGGTGGCCCCGGGCGGCGGCACGGTGACCGGCTCGGTGGTGGCGAAGACCAGGGTGACGATGCCGCCGCGCTCGAACAAGGCCGCCGGCACCCGCTTGGCGAAAGGGAAGACGAGGCCCGAGCCCGCCTTGCGCGTCGCGGGGGCCGGCGCGGCGCGGCGCGGCGCCTCGGCGAGCGGCGGCGCGGGCCGTGCAGCCTCCTTCCCGCTCGCCCTCTCCTCCTTCGCGTCCGCCTTGGCGGCGACACTCGGCGAAGCCGGCGCCTCGGCGGCCTTCGGCTTGGCGAGGAAGTCGATGAACACGACATCCTCGTCGCGCTCGGTGGCGAGGCTCATCCCGTCGGCCGGACTCGCGACGATCCGCGCCTCGTCGGCCTCCGTCTCGACGGCGACACGGCCGATACCCGGATCGAGGCGCCCGCGCAGGGCATGGTCGTCGATCCGCCACGCTCCGGGCAGGGTGATGCGCGTGCCGGACCCGTTCGGGGTGAAAGCGGCCTCGGAACCTTCGGGCAAGCGCAGGGAGAGCCGGGTCCGCGCCTCGGTTCGGGCCAGTTCGAGGGTGAGCGGGCGCGGCACCGGGGGCGGGTTGCGCGCCTTGAGGCTCGCCTCGGCGGCGGCGGCCCGGCGCGCGAGGTCGGCGACGACCTCGGCGGGCAGCGGCGGAAGGAAGCCGCTCCAATTCTCGGGCAGCAGATCGATGAAGACCTGCTCACCGGCCTCCTGCACGTTGAGGCGGTAGGGCCGTTGCAGGGCGAGGCGCAGAGCCGAGCCGTCGGGGTCGCGCCGCACCACGGTGACGTAGTCCGGCATGCCGGCGGCGATCCGCTCGGGCCCGGCGCCGACCGGCCCGCCGAAGTTGAGCACGAGGATCGCGCCCGAGAGCCGCGCCTTGACGGTGACCGGCTCATCGAAGGTCAGGACGATGCGGCCGAAACCCTCGGGCGGCTGCGCGCCCTTGGCCGAGACCAGACGGGCGGCCTCCGCGGCCGAGGCGGCGACGCAGAGGCCGACGGCAAGGCCGGCGCGCAGGAGGAGCCCGCTCGGACGCAGCCGCTTGCCGTGACCGGCCCGTCCCCCCATCGCGCGAAACGCCCGCCTTCCACGGCGGCCGACCTCGAAACCGAGGCCGGGCGCCGAACGCCACTCGTGCGGGCACTCTCGCCCAGCGCGGTGAACGGGCGCTTAAAACCGGTCCCGGTTACGCGGCCCCCCTCAGGACGCCTTGCGCAGGACGAGGCCGGGGATCGCCGTGCCCTTCTCGCCGAACATCTCCTGCGCCTTGCGGCAGCTCTCATCGACGTTCTTCCGGTAGGCTTCGGTGTAGCCCATGCTGCGCATCAGCAGCTCGCCCTTCGAGATCGCGTCGAGATCGACGCCCATGGCGGCGACCACCGACTTGAAGCGCTCGTAATCCGGCCGCGCCTCCTTGCAGGACTCACCGACGAAGCGGACGAGCCCGGCGAGCTTGGCGGCATTCGCCTCCTGGCGCTCCTGCGCCGTCTGCGGCGCCTTCGGAGCGCCCGCAGGCGCGGGCGCCGCCGCCTCCGCCGGCTGGGCCGGTTTCGGCGCCGCCTCCTCGGCCGCGGCGGCGAGCGGCAGCGCGAACAGAATCGCGGCTGCGATCGCGAGGTGCTTCATCGTGTTTCTCCCTGACCGATCGAAGTTGATCATTATTTCGATCTTATTTTTGCTGAGACAGCATAGCGAAGGCGCGGGCGTTGTTCTGCCCTGTCCGCGGGATTTTGTCGAAGAGCCGGCCGCACGAGACTCGCTCGACAACTGGCGGCCGGCAGGAGCCGCGGTCAGGCCGCCTTCGCGGCGCGCGCCGCCGCCATCAGGGCGAAGGCGTAGATCAGGCCGACCTCCTCCAGGCGGTCGAAGCGGCCGGCGGCGCCGCCATGTCCGGCTTCCATGTTGATCTTGAGAAGAACCGGACCGCCGCCGGTCATGGTGGCGCGCAGCCGGGCGACCCATTTGGCCGGCTCCCAGTAGGTCACGCGGGGGTCGGTGAGGCCGCCGAGCGCGAGGATCGCCGGATAAGCCTTGGCGGCGACATTGTCGTAGGGCGAGTAGGACAGGATCGTCTCGAACGCCGCCTCGCTCTCGGCCGGATTGCCCCATTCGGGCCATTCCGGCGGGGTGAGCGGCAGGTCCGCGTCGAGCATCGTGTTGAGCACGTCGACGAAGGGTACGTCGGCGACGATGCCGGCGAACAGTTCCGGCGCGAGGTTCGCGGCCGCGCCCATCAGCATGCCGCCGGCGCTGCCGCCATGGGCGACGATGCGGCCCTGCCGCGTATAGCCCGCCTCGATCAGCGCCCGGCCGCAGGCGACGAAGTCGGTGAAGGTGTTGGGCTTCTTCTCGCGCTTGCCCTCGAGATACCAGTTCCAACCCTTCTCGGTGCCGCCGCGGATATGGGCGATGGCGTAGACGAAGCCGCGATCGACGAGGCTGAGCAGGTTGGTGCGGAACCCCGCCGGCATCAGCGTGCCGTAGGAGCCGTAGCCGTAGAGCAGCAGCGGCGCCGAGCCGTCGAGGGCGAGTCCGCGGCGATGCAGGAGCGAGATCGGAACGCTTTCCCCGTCCGGCGCGGTCGCGAACAGGCGACGGGTGACGTAGTCGGCGGGCTCGTGGCCGCTCGGCACGGTCTGGCGCTTGCGCAGGATGCGGGCGCGGGTGACGCAGTCGTAATCGTAGGTCTCGGCCGGCGTCGTCATCGACGAGTAGGTGAAGCGGATGCGTGCCGTCTCGAACTCGTAGCCGGGCAGCAGGCCGAGCGAGTAGGCTTCCTCCGCGAAGGAGACGGTGTGCTCCTCGCCCTTCATGTCGCGCACGACGATGCGCGGAAGGGCGTTCTCCAGTTCGAGCCGCACGAGGTGGTTGCCGAGCACGTGCAGGTGCCGGATCATCACGCCGGGGCGGTAGGGCACCGCGTCGCGCCAGTTCTCCCGCGCCGTCGCGTCGAGGGGACAGGTGACGATCTTGAAGTCCACCGCGCCGTCGGCATTCGTCAGAATGACGAGATACGAGCCCCAGTGCTCGACCGAGTAGATTAGCCGCTCCTCGCGGCGTGCGACGCAACGGAGCGGGCCCTCGTCGTCGGCCCGGTCGAGCAGGTGGACTTCCGCCGTCTCGTGGTCGCTCGCGGTGACGGTGAGATAGGTGCCGGACTGGGTGCGGCCGATATTCACGAAGAAGCCCGGATCGGCTTCCTCGTAGACGGTCGTGTCCTCCGCCTGATCCGTGCCGAGGCGGTGGCGCATGACGCGGGCCGGACGGTGGTTCTCGTCGAGGGCAACGTAGAAGAAGGCGGTGCCGACGGCGTTCCACACCGCGTCGCCCGCGGTCGATTCGACCCGCTCCGGGCGGTCCTCGCCGGTGTCGAGGTCGCGCACGCGGATGGTGTGGAGTTCCGAACCCTTGGTGTCGACGCCCCAGGCCAGCAGGCGGTGGTCGTCGGAATGGGCCGCGCCGGCGATCTCGAAGAAGGCGAGGCCCTCGCCCTCCTTATCGCCGTCGAGCAGGATCTGCTCGCCGATCTCGCCGTCCTCGGGCTCCTCGGCGATGCGGTGAACGGTGCGCGGCCGGCGGCAGATCAGCGGATGCTGGCCACCCTCGCGATGGCGGGAGTAGTAGGCGAACGGCCCATCGGGCTCGGGCACCGAGGCGTCGTCCTCGCGGATGCGTCCGCGCATCTCGGCGACCAGGGTCTTGCGCAGGGCGGCGGCGCCGCTCAGCGCCGCCTCGGCATAGGCGTTCTCGGCGTCGAGATAGGCGCGGATGTCGGGGGCGAGCGCCGAGGGGTCCTTCAGCACGGCCCGCCAGTTCTCGGCCTTGAGCCACGCGAACGGATCCTCGACGCGCCGGCCGAAGAGTTCGAAGGCGTGCGGACGTTCCTCCGCCTTGGGCGCCGCGGGCGGCAGAGCGAAGGGAGGGGGCTCGAAGGTCATCGCCGAACTCCGGTTGGAACGCGTTGGAACGCTTGGAACAAGCGGGTGTGATGGCAGCGGGTGTGCCGCGCCGCGACGCGGGCCGCAAGGCGGGCCGATGTCCGATCTCCGCGGCAAACGCCGCCCGTCAGTTGCTCGGCGGGAAGCCCTGTGGAGCATTCATGACAGATTGCGCACGTCCCGGATCGCCGCCGAGGCGTTGAGTTGTGCATACCCGTCCTGTCTTGCAGGTCTAAATTGAATGATCTAGGTAGAACCCGTGACTGCGGGGGCGTCACTCCAAACCGAAAACAAGCGGCACAATTGCAGAGCCCGGCCCGTTCCTGTCCGTTTCCGTCTTGGCGGCGAACGGGAGCCAGGGTCGATTGCGCGCAATACACCGCGAAGGGACAATCGAGATCATGAACGAAACCGAGACGCCGGTCGATTACGTCGCTCTTACGGCCGACATCGTCGCCGCCTACGTGAGCAACAATCCGGTGCCGGCTGCCGAACTCGCCGGTCTGATCGGCAGCATCCATGGCGCCCTGCTTCAGGTCGGAAGCGGACAGGCCGTCGCGCCGCAGCCCGCGGCCCAGGAGCCGCTCCAGCCGGCCGTGCCGATCAAGAAGTCGATCCAGCCCGACTACATCGTCTGCCTGGAAGATGGGCGGACCTTCAAGTCGCTGAAGCGGCACCTGCGCGCGAAGTACAATCTCTCCCCCGAGCAGTACCGCGCCAAGTGGGGCCTTGCGCCCGACTATCCGATGGTGGCCCCGAACTACGCCAAGGCCCGCTCCGACCTCGCCAAGGCGATCGGTCTCGGTCAGGTCCGGCCGGGCTACGACGCCGCCGCCTGAAGCGTCCGGCCGTCCGGCCCCAGCTCAAGACCCGCTGCGCCGCCTCCTGCGGGACCGGCGCAGCGGACGATCCGGCCGGGTTTCGCGGCGTCGGACTTCATCCTGCGACCGAATCAATTTATCAACAACAAAGTCCGGGAACGGGGCCCTCTTCTCTGCATTCTCTCGACATGAGCGACGACAGCATCTCCGAACAGCTTTCCAAGACGAATGAAGTTCTCGCAGAGTGGGCAGCCCGCTCCGCGAGCGATAGCGAACAGCTCATCGAGCGCTTCGAGCGGATGGGCTACGCGGTCCGCGGCAAATCCGAGGACGAGATCGCCGAGGTCCTCAAGAAGCCGCCGACGCGGCCGGCCCAGGCATAAAGCGACCTCAAAGGGCAGCGTCACGGTGCAACCACTGGCAGCACCGATCGCTGTCAAGACTTGTATTAGGACGATTTTCCCTTAGCCTCCCGACGCTGTTCCGGTTCGGGTGGTACGATGACGAAAGAACAAAACACGAACAAAGCCGGCGATCTCAGCCGCGAGGCCGAACGTCTGCTCGCCGCGCTGGCACCCGAGGGGGCTTTCGCCTTCCCGGATCCGGGCGCCCCCGAGACCCTGATCGTGCGCGGCGGGGGCAGCGGCGTCTCCTTGGGCGGGGGGCGCTTCCCCGCGCGCGCCGGGGAGGCTCTGATGGCCGCCGACCTCGCCGCGCGGGACGATGGCCGGCGCAACCGCCTGGTGATCGGAGCGGCCGGACGCGCCCGCCTGCGGCGGGCGGAGGCGGTGGGCGCGGACAGCTATCGGATGCAGCATCTCGCCCTGGTGCGAGAGGGGACGGGCGAGGCGCAGGGCCTGCGGGACACCGCCGAGAGCCCCCTGGCCTGGATGGCGCGGCGGCGTGGGCGCGACGGGGAGCCGATGATCGACGCGGCGGCCTTCGCGGCGGGCGAGCGGCTGCGCCACGACCTCACCGCGGCACAGATGCTGCCGCAGCTCTCGACCGACTGGACCGCGCCGCGGGTCGATGGCGGCGGCCCGCGCGATCCGGCCTCGGCCTCCGACCGGGTGATCGCGGCACGGCAGCGCGTCGACCTCGCGCTCGCCGCGGTCGGTTCGGACCTGTCGGGGCTGCTGATCGACCTGTGCGGCTTCCTGAAGGGTCTAGAGCGGATCGAGTCCGAGCGGCGCTGGCCGGCCCGCTCCGCCAAGGTGGTGGCGCGGATCGCTCTCGGGCGGCTCGCCGAACATTACGGTCTCGCGCGCGAGGCGACGGGGCCGGAGGGGGCGCGGACCCGCTCCTGGCGTTCCCCGCCGATGGGTTAGCGGACGGCTGAACCGGACGCCTCGTCCTCGTGCGAGAGCCGGGAGCCGTGGTCCGGGATGATGCATCGAGAAGGCGCGCGATCCCTCGTTGCGCGCCTGCGGCGTCGGCCGATCAGGACACCCGGCTCGCGTCGCGCTGGATCTTCTCGACCATCGCACGCACGCCGTTCGATCGCTTCGAGGTGACGTGAGCGCCGAAATTGAGCTGCTTGAGCAGATCGAGCCCGTTCAGCTTCGCCGCCTCTTCAGGAGTCTTGCCGGAATACAGGGCGACCATGAGGGCGACGAAGCCCTTCACGAGGTGCGAATCGCTGTCGCCCGTGATCCTCATTCCCCCGCCGTCTTCCTCGGTGGAGACGACGAGCCAGACCTGACTCTCGCATCCGCGGACGAGGTTCTGCTCGGATTTCCAGGCCTCCGGCATGGCGGGCAGAGCGCGGCCGAGCTCCATCACATAAACGAGCTGCTCATGCGGATCATCGATGAGTTCGAAGTTATCGATGATGGTGTCGAGGTCGGGAAGCATGGCACACGCGGTCTGAAAGCGTCGGAAAGTCGAAGACGATATAGCGACCGCGGGCCGAAGCTGCGAGGCTGGGTGTCTCGCAAGGGACGTCCGCCGGGCCGTCATCGCTGAAGCGACGACGGCCCGAGATAGGCTCGGGCCGACGCGTCAGCGCAGGCCGGGCGGCAGCGAAGGGGGCACGTAGGCGCGGACTTCGGGCAGTTGCAGAAGGAGCGGGTCGGCGGCGGTCGCCGTGCCGCTGACCGCAATCTCCGCCTGGGCGGCATAGGCCGCGATGAGGCGCGGCCCGAGCTTGGGAACGCCCTCCCGCCCCGCCGCGGCGGCCTCGCCGGAGCCCGACACGATCGCGAGGCGCACCGGTGCCCCCACCCCCGCATCGATGCGGATGGCGATGCCGCAGGTCACCGTGTCGCTCGTCGCATCAAGGCATTCAGCCACGATCTCGGCAACGATCATGCCGAGCGCATTCGCCGTGCGGGGCTCGACCAGGCTCGTTCCGTCGCCCTCGATGGTGACGCCGATCCGCCCGGCCCGGCGCAGTTGCCCGAGCCCCGAGGCGAGCCGGTGCAGATAGTCGCGCAGGTCGATCGAGGCGATGTGCGGCGCCTCGTGGAGGTGCTGCTGTACCAGGGCGATGGCCCGCACCCGCTGGCCCAGGGCGTCGAAACTGCCGCGGCAGGCCTCCGGGGCGGCGCGGCCGTAGAGGCCGATCAGGCTCACCATCACCTGAAGGTTATTGCGCACCCGGTGATAGATTTCCGCCAGCAGCGTCTCCTTCTCGACCAGGGCGCGCTCGGCATGCTCCTCCGCGTTCTTGCGGTCGGTGATGTCGAAGCACGAGCCGAGATAGCCGTGGAAGACCCCGTTCTCCTCGAGCGGCCGGCCGGTATCGAGCAGCCAACGATAGGCGCCGTCGTGACGGCGAAGGCGGAACTCCACCGTAAAAGGCAGGCGCGACTCGAAGGCCTTCTCGACGATTTCGGCGTGGCGCCGGAAATCGTCCGGATGCAGCCCCTTCCGCCAGCCGTCGCCGATCTCGTCGGCGAGGGGGCGGCCCGTGAACTGGAGCCAACACTCGTTGTGATAGGTGGAGCGCCCGGAATCATCCGTCCGCCACATCATCAGCGGCACATGGTCGGCAAATCGGCGAAAGCCGTCACCGAGGTCGAACGGCGTCTCCGTCCCGCCGCTCCCAGAAAAGCCGCCCTCTGGCGTATCAGCACCCATTCCGCTCGTCTGTTCGCTTGCTGCAGCCCCGAAACGACTCTGTCTTCGCGCCGGTCAACGTGCGCGGTGTTGGCCCGTTCCGGGCCGTCCACAAGTCGACAAATCCTTTCGCCCGGACAACCCCCTGCGGCACGCTCCTCCACGGCCAAGCTTCACGAATGCTCGATCATCTCACGGATGCGCGCGGCCAGCAGTTCAACCGGAAAAGGCTTGGTGATCATCTGCATGTCCGGGTCGAGCCGGCCGCCGCCGAACAGGGCGTTCTCGGCGTAGCCCGTCATGAACAACACCTTCAGTTTCGGCCGCAGGGCGCGGGCCTGATCGGCGAGCTGGCGCCCGTTCAGGCCCGGCAGGCCGACATCGGTGACCATCAGGTCGATCCGGGCGCGCGAGCGAACGATCTCCAGGCCGGCGGGTCCGTCGGGCGCCTCGATCGGGCGGTAGCCGAGATCGTGCAGCACCTCGACGACGAGGTCGCGCACCACCGGCTCGTCCTCAACCACGAGCACCGTCTCGTTGCGCTCCGCCCGCGCCGGCTCGGCCGGAGACGCCGGCTCCGGCTCGGCCGCCAGGGCGCCCTGGTGCCGGGGCAGGTAGATCGTCACCGCAGTGCCGCGGCCGGGCTCGGAGCTGATCCGGACATGCCCCTCCGACTGGCGGGCGAAGCCGTAGATCATCGACAGGCCGAGGCCCGTACCCATGCCGAGCGGCTTCGTGGTGAAGAACGGCTCGAACGCCCGCGCCGCGACCTCCGGCGGCATGCCGGCCCCCGTATCGGTCACGCGGACGCCGACATAGGCGCCTTCGCGCGCCTCCGGATGCAGGCGCAGGTCGGGAAGGCCGAGCCGGGTGTTGCAGGTCTCGATCAGCAGCCGGCCGCCCTCCGGCATCGCGTCGCGGGCATTGATGGCGAGGTTCAGCACCGCGTTCTCGAGCTGATGCGGGTCGCAGAGGGTGAGCCAGAGATCCCCGGCGGTGACGATGTCGAGGCGCACCTGCTCGGGCAGCGCCCGGCGCAGCATGTCCGCCATGCCGGTCACCAGCGCGTGCACGTCGACGGGCTTCTGCTCCAGCGGCTGGCGCCGGGCGAAGGCGAGGAGGCGATGGGTCAGCGCCGCGGCGCGGTGGGCCGAGGACAGGGCGGCCCTGGCATAGCGGTCGAGCGCATCGACGCGGCCCTGGGCTATGCGGGTCTGCATGAGATCGAGCGAGCCGACGATCCCCGTCAGGAGGTTGTTGAAGTCGTGGGCGATGCCCCCGGTCAACTGGCCGACCGCCTCCATCTTCTGCGCCTGCCGCAACTGCTCCTCGGCGAGGCGCTGCTCGGTGATGTCGCGGCCGACGACGTGGAAGCAATCGCCCTCGGGCACCGCCGTCCACATCACCGTCCGGCGCCGCCCGTCCCGGGTCAGAATGCGATCGACGAAATCGGTGATCCGCTCGCTTGCCGCGAGCCGGGCCATCACCGCGCCGGTGCCGGCATGGTCCTCGGGATCGATGAAGTCGAGGAACGGGCGTTCGAGCAATTCCCGCTCGCTCCAGCCGAGGAGGCGCTCCCAGGCCGGATTGACGCTGCGGAGGCGGCCATCGAGGCCGGCCGTCCCCATCAGGTCGTTGGTGGTTTGCCAGAGGCGGTCGCGCTCGCGGGTGCGCTCGCCGACCTCGCGCGCCAGCATCGCCTCGATGCGCTTGGCGTCCGAGATGTCGGTGACGAACAGGTAGGCGCCCTCGGTGGATCCGTCCGGCATCGGCCGCGGCCGGTAGCGGATGTCGGCGATCCGGGACGGGCCGTCCCGGCGCAGCCAGACCCGCTCGGCCCGCACGTCGCGGCCGGCACAGGCGGCCTCGAACCGTGGCCGCGCCTCGGTGAACGCCTCGTCCCCGACCAGCGTGGCGAGGCTTTGCCCGATCGCCGCGTCCGGCGGCATCCCGAACCAGTCGGCACTGGCGGCGTTGGCGAAGCGGCACAGCCCGCCCGCATCGAACAGGGCGATGAGAACCGGCAGCGTATCGGTGATGAGCTGCAATTCGCGGGCATTGGCACGCTGCGCCTGCTCGGCACGGGCGCGCTCGGCGGCGTGGCCGGCGCGTTGGGCGACATCCTCGACGAGGCCGATCTCCTGCGGCTGCCAGACCCGCGGCTGCGGCTCGTGCAGGTACAGGATCGCCCGCAGGCGCCCCTCGCGAATCAGTGGGACGATGACGAGGCTGCGGCAGCCGATCGAGTCCCAGGTCGCCGCGTAACGCCGCCCGGCGCGGGGATCGGTGTAGCAATCCTCCACGACGAGGGTGCGCCCCGCCCGCAATTCGACGATCACCGCCGGACCGAACTCGTCGAGGATGCGCGACTCGCCCGCGAGGCTTGGCACAGACGGGTCGCGGGTCCAGTCGCGCTCGACCCGCACGATCTCGCCGGTCCCGTCGATCTCGCCGTATCCGGCCCGGGCCGCGCCGACATGGGCGCCGAGCGTCGCGGCGGCGGCCAACGTCACGGAGAGCGGATCGTCCGTCTCCCGCAGCCGGTCGTTGAGGTTGAGCAGGAAGGCTTGCCGCTCTTCCGCGAGCTTGAGGTCGTGAATGTCGGTGCAGGTGCCGAACCAGCGCATGATCCGGCCGTCCGCCTCGCGCACCGGCTGGGCGCGGCCCAACACCCAGCGATAGAGACCCGAGCGGTGCCGGAGGCGATACTTGATCTGATAGGTCTCGCCCGTGTCGAGAGCGTGGCGCCAATCCGCCCAGGTCCGCTCCCGGTCGTCGGGATGGACGATGGCGTCCCAGGCCGCACCGTCGGTGGAGCCGGAGGGAACGCCGGTGAAGGCGTACCACCGGTCATTGTAGAAGTCGTGATAGCCGTCGGGCCGCGTCGACCAGATCATCTGATCGACCGAATTGATGATGCCGCGGAAACGGTCCTCGCTGTCGCGCAGGGCCTGCTCGGTGTGCTTGCGCGCGGTGATGTCGAAGCTGACACCGGGGAAGCGCTGCGGCGTCCCGTCGGCGGCGAGGGTGCAGCGCCCCTGCGCGGCCACCCAGCGGATGCTGCCGTCAGCCTGGACGAGGCGGTACTCCGCCTCGAACCGGCCGCCCGTGCCCAGGACCGCCTCGATGCTCGAGCGCAGCCGCGGCAGGTCGTCGGGATGCACGCCGGAGAAGAACTCCCTGATCGGTGCCCCGGCCTGCGCCCGCTCGGGCTCGACGCCGTAGAGCGCGGCGAAGCGCGAATCGGCAGTGACGCGGTCGGCCGCCACGTCCCAGTCCCACACGCCGATGCTGCTGCCGGCCGAGAGGGCCATGTCCAGGCGCTCCTCGCTGCGCCGCCGGGCCTGCTCGGCGAGCACCTCCGCCGTCGTCTCCGCGGTGACGCAGATCATGCCGTTGATGCGGCCCTCGTCGTCCCGCACGGGCGAGTAGGTGAAGCTCCACCAGCTCCGCTCGGGCACGCCGTAGCGGTTCATCATCAGCGGCAAGTTGCGCTGCGCCACACTCTCGCCCCGCAAGGCGGCATCGACGAGGGGGCCGATATCGTCCCACACATCGGACCAGATCTCGCGGAAGCGCGCGCCGAGGGCCCGCGGCAACCGGTCGCCGAAGACCGGCCTGTAGGCGTCGTTGAAGAAGGTGGTGCCCTCCGGACCCCAGGCGAGGAACATGGCCGCCGGGCAGTTCAGCATCGTCGCCAGGATCGTGCGAAGGGAAACAGGCCACGTCTCCGGCGGACCGAGCGGCGTATCGGCCCAGGGATGGGCCAGGATTTCGCGGCCGGTCTGGCCGCCTTCCTCAAGGAAGCGGAGGGAGGCCATACGATGCTCGTGGCCTGAAGGCCGGATCATCGTACGGGGCTCCGGCGACCGGGGCCGATGTCGGGGCGGAGAATGGACACGGCGCTTTCCGGAAGAGCGGACGGCGGGTGATACGCGAAGCCAGGCCACATTGCCGTCCGAGCCCTGAAGGATCCGTCACGCCCGCGCAACGAATCAGCGCGGGAGATCCGCTTGGCACAGCCGGCACGTCGAAGCACGCGGACGGCGCCCGATGCAGAAGGCTTGGATCGGTCCGGTCCAGATCTTCGACCTATCAAATGCTGTATTCGCATCATGTTGCAAGGCGCAAACCCGAGTATCCGGGGCGAGATCCAGTCCTATTTTGCATCGCAGCAGGTTCCGTCGATCTCTAGCCGAAATTCTGCTCACGGAATGCCAACCAGGTGCTTGCCACATCTGGCGAGACGTGCATTGTACTCCACGTCCGCATCAGACCCGGCGAGAGAGCCCAGTCCGGCCCAATATGCCGTTCATGGCGTCGAGGAGCGACCGCCCCCGGAAGCTTCGAGGCACAATCTTGTCAGGGTTGGACGATCTGGAGGGTGGTGCTCCGGCACCGCACTGAAGGACCCGTTGAGCCGGCCGGAGCGCCGGAGGGTCCGCCAGGAACCCATGACAGAGGGGGGCACGAAGTGCTGGCAGCGGGCATTTCGGATGCCCGCACGTCGTGGGGAGCCTGATGAATACGGACGATTTCGCCTACGATTTCGACGCGCCGGACTCCGACTGGAACTACGAGCCGTCGCGAGCCGATCTGTTCCGGCAGATCGATGCGCCCCTCTATACCACCGACTCCGAAGGCTGGCTGACCTACTACAACGAGGCCGCGGCGCAGCTTTGGGGGTTCCGCCCCGTGCTCGGCAAAGCCCGCTGGTGCGGGTCGTGGCGGCTGTTCGAGGCGGACGGCACGCCGCTGCCGCACGAACTCTCGCCGATGGCCCTCGCGCTGAAGGGATGCCGCGCGATCCGCGGCCTTCAGCTCGGGCTCGAACGGCCCGACGGGAGCCGGATGGCGTTCATGCCCTATCCGACGCCGCTGCGCGATGCCACGGGCGCCGTGGTGGGCGGCTCGAACATCCTGCTCAAGGTCGAGCGGGCCAGCCTGCGCATTCCCTTCCGCGGCGCGCTTCAAGGCCGGCCCACCCTGCGCGCTGCCCAGATCGCGGGCATGCACAGATGTTTGGCGTGACGTTGCCGGGCCTGTTCCGCTGAACCACCTCATCCGGGCGGGGCGCTTCGCGGAAAGATCCGGCGAAGCGCTCACGGCCTGAGAGAACAGGAGGAAGCCATGTCGGTCGAAACCAACTGGAGCCTCGACGCCGTCCAAAGCCTGCGGAGCATGGCCCGCGAGGGCGTACCCGTCTCCGTCATCAGCCTGCGGCTGAAGCGTCCGGTCGATGCGGTCAGCGCCAAGCTCGCCGAACTCGGCATCACGCCCAAGGCCGAGGTCTGACCGCTCCGGACGGGCGCCCGGCGCGGTGCGCCCGGGCGCCCGTCCGCTTCACCACGTTCCGGTGTTCTCCATCGAAGCCCACGGCTCCTGCGGCGGCTTCGATCCGCCCTTCTGCAGGATCTCGATGGAGATCCCGTCGGGCGAGCGGACGAAGGCCATATGCCCGTCGCGCGGCGGCCGGTTGATGGTCACGCCGGCCTCCTTCAGCCGCTGGCAGAAGGCGTAGATGTCGTCGACCTGATAGGCGAGATGGCCGAAATTGCGCCCGCCTGAATACTCTTCCGGATCCCAGTTGTAGGTCAGCTCGATCAGGGGCGACTTCGTCGTCTGAGCGCGCTCGACGTCCCCCGGGGCGGCGAGGAAGACGAGGGTGAAGCGGCCCTTCTCGTTCTCGACCCGCCGGACCTCCTTGAGACCGAAGGCGTCGACGTAGAAGGCGAGCGCGCGGTCGAGATCCGCCACGCGGACCATCGTGTGCAGATATTCCATAGCCACACCGGTTGATGACAGGGATGGCCGGCTATCTGGCCCGGACAGCGCACCCGTCAACGGGCCGTCGGCGCCCGACGACGCTGTAAGCGCACCGCACCTCGCGATCGGCGTCGACACGTCACTTATATTTGACGAATGAGCCTCAATCCTCGAATTGCACGCTCGCAACCGTTCGCCTACCAAACACCGCGCGTCCTTTATCCGATTGCTTCGAAGATGTTACCAAGAACTCATAAAACATTCCTCGGCCCCGTTCCGTACTGCCTTCGCCCCGTCGCCTCTCTCCGGACCTTTCGCCGACCAACGGACCGAACGCGTTCCTTTTCCGTCCGGCGCTCGATGACGGAGGAGGACGCGTGACGGCGGGAACCCTCGTCCGCGGCGTCGGCGCGATCGACCACCTCACCGCCGAGCAGATCCTGGCGCATCCCGATTTTCCGGCTGCGCGCCGCGTCTTCGTCTCGGAACATGCGAGGGTCTACGAGGCCGGAGTGTTCCCGGCCCAGTTCGGTGCCGATGCCGGGCGGGTGACCACCCTGGCCATCATCGTCTGCCTGCATGCCGGCTACGAGCCCTCGGACCGGGCGACGTGGCCGACACTGAGCCACCTCAAGGAGACGGTGGCGCGGTTCGGCTTCGCGAGTCCCCGCCTGATCGACAGCTTCGTCGCGCGGCTCGTACAGACCGGCTACCTCGAACTCCAGCAGCAGCCGGAGGACAACCGGGTGCGTCTCCTGTTCCCGACCGAGAGCCTCCTCGCCTGGGATCGCGAGTGGATGGCCGCCCATTACGCGCCGCTCGAAACCCTCTATCCCGAGCCCGGCTTCGAACCGGCGCGGCGGCGCGATGCGGCGTTTCAGGCCGTCCACGCCCGCTCGGCCATCGCGGCCTTCGACGCGATCATCGCCATGATGTGGAGCAACCTGGAGATCATCTTCTTTCTCAGCAGCACGAGCGCCCTGATCATCCTGCTGTCGCTGTTCGACATGGGCGGCAGCGATCCGGAAAGCCGGATTCGCGAAGCCGACCTCGTGCAACTGGCGCCGCGCTTCGCCGTCTCGCGCAGCCACGTGCGCAACATCCTGGCCATCGCGCAGGAGCGGAAGTTCCTCGTCCGCTCGGGGCCGCGCAACGCCTTCATCCACCTGACCCCGCACTGGGTCTCCGCCTTCGACCGCTTCATCGCCGGCAGCCTCGCACAAAGCGATCTCACGTATCGGCTCGCCCTGCGGCGGATGGCGGTGGAGGCCGGTTCGGCGGTGTGATCGGCGCGCGACGGATTCCGCTCGCCGGGGATCGCCTCTAGAAGGCGAGACCTCCTCCCCGACGGCGAGCCCTGCCCGATGCGCACCGAGACGCCCCCGACCGTCCGCCTCGAAGATTATCGCCCGAGCGACCATTTGATCGACCGGGTCGAGCTCGACGTGCGCCTCGATCCGCACGACACCCGCGTGAGTGCGACGCTGGCGCTCCGCCCGAACCCGGCGGGCCGCGCGCACGCGCCCCTCGTCCTCGACGGCGACGACCTCACCCTGCTCGGACTCGAACTCGATGGGCAGGCGCTCGCGCCCGACACCTTCCGGGCCGACGCGTCGAGTCTGACGCTGCACGCGGGCCCGCAGCGCCCGTTCACCTTGCGGATCGAGACCCGGCTCGACCCGACCGCCAACACGCGGCTGATGGGCCTCTACCGCTCGAACGGCGTCTATTGCACGCAATGCGAGGCCGACGGCTTCCGGCGGATCACCTATTTCCTCGACCGACCGGACGTTCTGTCGGTCTATACCACCCGCATCGAGGCGGAGCGGGCGGCAGCGCCGGTCCTCCTCGGCAACGGCAATCCGGTCGAAGCGGGCGCGGTGGCGGGTACGGACCGGCATTACGCGGTCTGGCACGATCCGCTGCCGAAGCCGGCCTACCTGTTCGCCCTGGTCGGCGGACGCCTCGACCGGGTGGCGAAAGGCTTCACCACCATGGAGGGCCGCGCGGTCGAGATCGCGGTCTATGTCGAGCCGGGCAAGGACGACCGGGCGGCCTACGCGCTCGATGCCGTCGAACGCTCCATGGCCTGGGACGAGCGGGCGTTCGGGCGCGCCTACGACCTCGACGTGTTCAACGTCGTCGCCGTCTCCGACTTCAACATGGGGGCGATGGAGAACAAGGGTCTCAACATCTTCAACGACAAGTTCGTACTCGCATCGCCGGACACCGCGACCGACACGGATTACGCGGCGATCGAGGCGATCATCGCCCACGAGTACTTCCACAATTGGTCGGGCAACCGCGTCACCTGCCGCGATTGGTTTCAGCTCTGCCTCAAGGAGGGCCTCACCGTCTTCCGCGATCAGGAGTTCTCATCCGACATGCGCTCGCGCGCCGTCCACCGGATCGCCGAGGTGCGCAATCTGCGCGCCCGCCAGTTCCCGGAGGATGCCGGGCCGCTGGCCCATCCGGTGCGGCCGAAGCGATATGCCGAGATCAACAACTTCTACACGGCGACCGTCTACGAGAAGGGCGCCGAGATCGTGCGGATGCTGCGCACCCTGATCGGCGAGACGGCCTTCCGGGCGGGAATGGACCGCTACTTCGCCGACAACGACGGCACGGCCGCCACCGTCGAGGACTTCCTGAAGGCGTTCGAGGCGGTGACCGGCCGCGACCTCGCACGCTTCGCCGAGTGGTACGAGCGGCCGGGCACGCCCCGCGTCGCCGTCTCCGGCAGCTATGACGCGGCCGCTAAGACCTACCGCCTCGCCTTCCGCCAGACGCGGCCCGGCGCCGGCGCGGATGCGCCGCCCCTCGTCATTCCGATCCGCCTCGGCCTCGTCGGCACCGACGGCCCCCTTATTGATGCCGCAAGCGGTCGAGTCGAGGACGGCGTGTTCGTGCTGGATTCCGCCGAGGATACGCTGATCTTCGAAAACGTGGCCGCCGAGCCCGTCCCCTCGCTGTTTCGCGGCTTCTCCGCACCGGTGCGGGTCGAGAGCGCCCTCGATGCCGCCGCCCGCCTGACCCTGCTGCGCCACGATCCCGACAGCTTCAACCGCTGGGAGGCGGCCCAGCGCGTCGCCCTCGGCCTGATGACGGCCCAGGTGCGGGGCGACGCTCCGGAGGAAGCGGGCGCGGACGACTTCGTCGCCGCGCTCGGCGTTTTCCTCGACGGAGAAGCCCTGCGTGACCCGGCCTTCGCCGCCCAGATCCTTGCCCTGCCGAGCGAGGGCGACGTCGCCGACGAGATCGGCACCGAGATCGACCCGGACGCAATCGCGTCCGCCCGGCGCGATCTGCGCCGCCGCCTCGGCGCGGGCCTGCGCGCACGCCTTCTGACCCTTCGCGAAGAACTGGCCGAGCCGGCGGGCACGCCGTTCTCGCCGGATGCGTCCGCCGCCGGGCGGCGAGCCCTGCGCAACGCCGCCCTCGATTTGATCGCCGCGGCCGATGCGGAGACCGGGACGGCCCTGGCGCAGGCCCAGATCGCGGCGGCCACGAACATGACCGACCGGCTCGCCGGCCTCGCCGCCCTGGCGCTGTTGCCGGGCGAGGCACGGGAGGCGGCCCTAACCGCCTTCGCCGAGCGCTACGCCGACGAGCCCCTCGTGCTCGACAAGTGGTTCGCGATCCAGGCGATGATCCCGGAGGACGGGACCGTAGCGCGCATCCGACGCCTTCAGGGCCACCCCGCCTTCGCCATGACGAACCCGAACCGCGTGCGCTCCCTCGTCGGCAGTTTCAGCCTCGCCAACCCGACCCAGTTCAACCGCGCGGACGGCGCCGGCTACGCCCTGGTGGCCGAGACCGTTCTGGCGCTGGACGGCACCAATCCGCAGGTCGCCGCGCGCCTGATGACCGCCTTCGGCCCCTGGCGCCGGCTCGAGCCGGGGCGCCGGGCGCAGGCCGAGTCGGCCCTGCGTCGCATCGTTGCCACGCAAGGACTTTCTCGCGATGTGGCCGATATCGGGACAAGGAGCTTGGCTGGCTAGTTAAGAGCTTGTTGAGGAAGGCGTTTCGGCGACTCGCGGGCGGCTCCTACCCCCTCCGAGCGGCTTGCCGAGTCAATTCTCCGCTCCAAAAACGGCGTGGACAAACGTCTGCCCACGATGTCCATTGTGAATACGATTCGAAACAGCCGGCGCGGCCCAGGCCGAAGCGCCGTTCCCAGTCAGTGCAGAGGTGGCGATATGTCGGGGGCGGTTTCCGCGTCCCTGTCCGCGCGCGCGCGTGCGGACACGATCCTCGGGATCCAACGCACGACCGGCACCGCCCAGGCCCGCCTCATCCGGGCGGAGACGTGGTTGCGCTACGCGCTTCCGGCGCTGCTCGTCGTCTTCATGCTCACGCTGCTCGGCGTGGCGGTCCTGCAGGTGCGCGGGCGCCACGACGAGGCGGTGCGCGCGGCCACGCGCGAGGTGGAGGCCTTCGCCCGCCTCGCCGCCCTGGCGCTGTCGAGCGAGGCGGCCGCCACCGAGACGCAGCTTGAGCGTGTCCTGCCGGTCCATCTCCTGCCGGCCGGCCGAGAGGTCCTGCTGATCGGCCCCACCGGCCGGATCCGTGCCGCCTATCCGCGTCCCGCCCCATCCGACACCTTCGCGAGCTACCTGGCGGAAGGCGAACCCATCGCCTTCCTCGGCGAGAGCGCCGGGGCCATGACCGTGAACCTGCAGGCGGGCGGGCAGGCCGTCGTCGCGATCCGCCGCTTGGCCGACGGGTTGGGTGAGGTCGCCGTGCTCCAGCGATTCGAACCGCTCACCGCCAACTGGTGGCGGATGTTCGGGCACCACGCGATCTCGCTCTCGGCCATCGGCCTCGTGCTGGCGGGGATGGCCACGGCCTACATCCTGCAGACGCAGCGGGCGCAGGCGGCCGACGAGGTGTGCGATCTCGTCAAGCAGCGCCTCGACACGGCGCTCGGCCGCGGGCGCTGCGGCCTGTGGGACTGGGACATCGCCCGCGGCACCATCTTCTGGTCCGACTCGATGTATGCCCTGCTGGGCTACACCCCGGAGAAGGATCTCCTCTCCTTCGGCGACGTGAACGGCCTGCTGCACAGCGAGGACGGCGACCTCTACAGCCTCGCCCGCCATCTCGCCGCGAGCCACGCCACCGTCGATCACGAGTTCCGCATCCGTGATGCGTCGGGCGACTGGATCTGGCTGCGCACCCGCGCCGAGATCGTCGAGGATGCGCTCGACGGCAGCCGCCACCTCGTCGGCATCGCCATGGACGTCACCGAGCAGCGCCGGCTGGCCGAGTTCACCGCCACCGCCGACATGCGCCTGCGCGACGCGGTGGAGGCGATCTCCGAAGCCTTCGTGCTGTGGGATGCCGGCAACCGGCTGGTGCTGTGCAACTCCAAATTCCGCGACCTGCACGCGCTCGACAGCGAGGACGCGGTGCCGGGCCGGCGCTACGACGAGATCATGGGCCGCGGCGCCCTCCCCCCGGTCCGTCGGGGCATTCCGGGCGCCGAGCGCGGCACCTCGCGCACCTTCGAGGTCGAACTGACCGACGGCCGCTGGCTCCAGGTCAGCGAGCGCCGCACGAAGGATGGCGGCTACGTCTCGGTCGGCACCGACATCACCAGCCTGAAGCGCCACCAGGAGCAGCTCGTCGCCTCCGAGCGCGAGCTGATCGAGACGGTCAAGGACCTCAAGCGCTCGCGGCGCACCCTGGAGACCCAGACGCAGCAGCTCGCCGACCTTGCCGAGCGCCATCTCGACCAGAAGGCGAGAGCCGAGATCGCCAACCAGGCCAAGTCCGAGTTCCTGGCCAATATGAGCCACGAGCTGCGCACGCCGCTTAACGCCATCATGGGCTTCGCCGAGCTGATGGAGAGCGAGGTCTACGGCTCGCTCGGCTCCCCCCGCTACGCCGATTATTGCCGCGACATTCAGCAGAGCGGGACCTACCTGCTCTCGGTCATCGACGACATCCTGCACATGTCGCGCATCGAGGCGAACCGGGTGAAGCTGGTACGCCGCGAGATCGGCCTGGACGCGGCGATCGCCGCGGCGGTGACGCTGGTGTCCAAGGAGGCGGCGAGCAAGTCCGTCGCCATCGACATCGAACTGGCCGGCACCCTGAACGTCCTGGCCGACGAGCGGGCGCTCCACCAGATCCTGCTCAACATCATCCAGAACGCGGTGAAGTTCACCCCCGAGGGCGGTCGCGTCGCCCTGCGCGGCCGCTCCTGCAACGGCTTCGCCCACCTCTTCATCGGCGATACCGGCATCGGCATCCCCAAGGCGGCGATCTCCAAGCTCGGGCGGCCGTTCGAGCAGGTCGAGACCAACCTGACCCGCAGCTACAAGGGCTCCGGACTCGGCCTCGCCATCGCCCGCTCCACCGCGGAGCTGCATGGCGGATCGCTGCGCATCCGCTCGGAGGAAGGCGTCGGCACCCTGGTTCTGGTTCGCCTGCCGATGCCGACGCCCGCGCGCCTCGCCGAGATCGCCCGCGACGCCGAGCGGGACACGCTGGCGGCGATCAGCGAGCTGGCGGGCGTGACCCGGGCCAAGGGCGGCACCATCGCCGCCCTGTGAGGGTTGGTCCGGCCTGTGCGTCGCCGAAAGAGGCGCGCCGAGCCGTGATCGCCCGATCCTTCGCGATCACGACCCGTCCTGCCGGAAGGGGAGCCGCATGGATTCGTCGCCGACGATCGACCTTATCGGTGCGCCGATCGAGATCGGAACGAGCGAGCCGGGCGCGGTGATGGGGCCGGCGGCCCTGCGCACGGCCGGACTGACGCGGGTGCTTCACGATCTGGGCTTCACGGTCCGCGACCGGGGCGACCTCGCCCCCGACTGCGCGGCCGGCCAGCGCGACCTTCCGGCGATCCGCGCCTGGATGACCGAGATCTCGCGGGCGGTCGAAACGGCCCTGGACGGAGGAAGCCTGCCGCTGGTGGCGGGCGGCGACCACAGCCTGTCCCTCGGCTCGGTCGATGGGGCGCTGCGCCATTGCACCCGCAGCGGCCGGCCGCTCTTCGTGCTGTGGCTCGACGCGCATGCCGACTTCAACACGCTTCAGACCTCACCCTCGGGCAACGTCCACGGTATGCCTCTGGCCGCCCTGTGCGGCGAACCCGGCTTCGACGCGCTGTTCGAGGGCGGCGAACGCCCGCTGCTCGACCCGCGCCGGGTTCACCTGTTCGGCCTGCGCTCCATCGATACCGGCGAGCGGGCACTGGTGACGCAGCGGCAGGTGAACGTCGTCGATATGCGCACCATCGACGAGTTCGGGGTGGTGGCGCCCCTGCGGCGCATCCTCGACCGGGTGGCGGCCGAGAACGGCCACCTGCATGCGAGCTTCGACGTCGACTTCCTCGACCCCACCATCGCACCGGGCGTCGGCACCACGGTGCCGGGCGGGGCGACGTTTCGCGAGGCGCATCTCATCATGGAGATGCTGTGCGATTCGGGGTTGGTCGGCTCCCTCGACGTGGTGGAGCTGAACCCGTTCCTCGACGAGCGCGGGCGCAGCGCGCGGGTGCTCGTCGAGCTGGTGGCGAGCCTGTTCGGCCGCCGCATTATCGACCGGCCGACCGAGATGCTGCCGCTGGAGGCCTGATGCGTCGGCCGATCGCCATGCGATGAGACGTCAGCCAATTTCTTCGTGCCGATGAGGCGTCTGCCGATCTCTTCGTGCCGATGAGGCGTCAGCCGATTTCTTCATGCCAAGTGCGGCCGTCGCGCTCGATCAGGGCGATCGCGGCGGTCGGTCCCCAGCTTCCGGCGGCGTAGGGACGCGGCGGCTCGGGACGGTCGGCCCAGGCCTTGAGCAGGGTGTCGGCCCAGGCCCAGGCCACCTCCACCTCGTCGCGGCGCATGAACAGGGTCGCGTTGCCGCGCACCACGTCCATCAGCAGGCGCTCGTAGGCGTCGGGATAGCGCTGCTTGAACGTCTCCTCGAAGGAGATGTCGAGATTGGTCGGGCGCAGGCGCATGCCGCCGGGTCCCGGATCCTTCGTCATCACTTCGAGCTTCATCCCCTCCTCCGGCTGGAGGCGGATGACGAGGCGGTTCGGCTCGCGCCCGAAGGCATCGGCGGGGAAGATCGAGAAGGGCGAGGCGCGGAACTGCACCACGATCTCCGACAGCTTCTTGGGCAGGCGCTTGCCGGTGCGGACGTAGAACGGCACGCCGGCCCAGCGCCCGCTGCGGACTTCGAGTTTGAGGGCGACGAAAGTCTCGGTCCGGCTCGCGGCATCGCTGCCGAGGTCGGACTGGTAGCCCTCCACCGGCCGCCCGCCGACCGCACCCGCCGCGTATTGCCCGCGCACCGTCACGGCCTGGACGTCCGCGCCGGTGATGGGCTTGAGCGCGCGCAGCACCTTCAGCTTTTCATCGCGCACGGAGTTGGCGTCGAGGGAGATCGGGCTCTCCATCGCCGTGAGGCAGAGGAGCTGGAGGATGTGGTTCTGCACCATGTCGCGCAGGGCGCCGGACGTGTCGTAGTATCCGCCGCGCCCCTCGACGCCGACCGTCTCGCCGACCGTGATCTGCACGTGGTCGATCACGTCGGCGTTCCAGAGCCGCTCGAAGATCGTGTTGGCAAAGCGGAGCGCCAGCAGGTTCTGCACCGTCTCCTTGCCGAGATAATGGTCGATGCGGAAGATCTGGCTCTCGGGAAACACCGCGCCGACCGCGTCGTTGATGGCGCGGGCCGATTTCAGATCCTTGCCGATCGGCTTTTCGAGCACGACCCGGCTGTTCTCGCCGATCAGGCCGTAGCGGTCGAGGTTCCGGCAGATCGAGCCGTAGAGATCGGGCGAGGTCGCGAGATAATAGGGTCGGATCCGGTCGGGCCGCTCGTCGAGCAGGCGCTTCAGGTCGTCCCAACCCTCGTCGCCCAGGGCGTCGACCGCCACGTAGAACAGGTGATCGAGGAAGCCGGCGAGCTTGCTCTCGTCGATCTCGGCCGGCGGCACGAAGCTCTTCAGGGCGTCACGGGCGTGCTCCCGGAATTCCTCCACGGTCATGTGACTGCGCGAGGCGCCGATGATGCGGCTCGTCTCCGGGATCTGAGCGTCGCGGTAGCGCTGGTAGAGGGCCGGCAGGAGCTTGCGCTGGGTGAGGTCGCCGGTGGCGCCGAACACGACGTAGTCGAAGGGCGAGACGGGGATGATGGTGGCCAAGTGCGGCTCCCATGTTTCGCGCGAGATCCGAGGCGTCGGTTCGCGGCAGAAGGATGCTCCCGCAGCTTCGCGCCTCTCGCCAGACAATCCACCGACGCGCCCGGTGGCAGTCGGCAGCGTGGGTTACCGGTTTGCGGCGACGCCTTGCAAGGGGCTTCGCAAGGGGCTCGGCAAAGGGCTTGGCAAAGGGCTTGCCAAGTGAATCGCCAAGCGGCTTAGCCAAGGTCTCCGGATGGCTCGGCCGAGCCAACGCTCCGGAAGCCCCGGCCGTAGCGACGAAGGGAAGGCGCGATCTCCACCCGCTTCGCGGCAGCTCTGGCCGGAGGTCGACGGCGGGACGACGGCGAAAGGCTTACTCGGAGAAGCTGCGATCGCGGCGTCGGCCGATCGAGTGGTAATCCGGCGCCTGCTCGACGGGCGCGGCCTTTTTCTCCTCGGCGACCGGCAGCTTTGCGATGCGATCGATTCGGACGCCAGCGTAATTGCCCCTCCGCCACGCCAGATTGACCCGCAGGATGAAATCGCGGCCCAGAATCCTGAGCATGAAGCAGGGCGGCAGGGTGTAGGCCTCGGGCACACCGAGCTTGGCGCCGGACTTCGAAATGTCCTTGACGTTGCACGGGATCTCGGTGCCGTCGAACAGTCGGATCAACGCGATCCAGTTGGTCGACGTCCGTTCCTCCCGCCGCGCGACCAGGAGATCCTCGTGATTCGCCGACGCGTCGCCCGCCGCCAATTCGGGCAGGAGATCGGCAAGCTGAGAGTGAGGGTCCGGCATGGGGGCCATAGGGTAAGGCGACTTAACTCTGACGATATTGGAAAAGTGTTGATGCGAGCTTTGCATTGCGGCAGGCGCCCGCAACGCCGTCGCGCTTTTCGCTCGCCGGACGATCACGTCTTTGTGCGACCGCTGTGAGATCGCCGGCGACGTCGGTTGAGGCGGCCGACATGTCCGGATCTTCTTCCGTCCCGCTTGGCGTCGTCGGGGCAGACGCTCGCACGAGGACCGAGGACGCAATGCAGTGGCGACAATCAGTCGACGGAACTGTTGCGGCGCGAAAGAAGCCGGCTCTTCGTGCAGTGCAGCGAAAATTGTTCCTGTGTTCAGGTCGAAACCGGCTTGCCAGACATGAACAGCAGATTAACGTACTACCATCGTAACGCGTCCGATGTTTGACCCCTGGCAGGGAGCGGTCCCATGTCCGAGCTCATCCGCGTGAAACCGACCCAGGACGGCACCTACACCGTCTATCGCGGGTCACTGGCCCTGGTTTCGGGCCTCACCAGACTGCAGGCCGAACGCTACGAGGCGAGTATCGCCTATCGGCAGCGCGTGGCCTCTCCCCTCGTCGGCGCCTGAACCGGCGGCCCGATCGTTCGGGGGCGCGGCTCCTTCACGGGGTCCGCGCCCTTCGCATGTCGCGGCCTCAGACCGGGCCGGTTTCCGCCCGGATCCACGCGGCGGTGTCCGGATCGGCTCCTGAGACCGGCAGGTGCAGGATGATCGGCGTCTCGTAGGGATGGCGGCGCTTCAGCTCGGCCGCCAGGGCGTCGGCCAGGCTCTCCCGGCTCTTGAGGATCGCGACGACCTCCGCGCCGCGCTCGATCGTGCCCTTCCAGGCATAGACCGATTGCATCCCCGGGATCACGTTCACGCAGGCGGCGAGTCGCGCGCGCACCAGCGCCTCGCCGATGTCGAGTGCGGTCGGGGCATCGGGAAAGGTCGTGTAGACGAGGAGCGGGCGCTCCATGCTATGGCTCTCCCTCGGCAGGCCGGCGCCGGTTCGCGGGTGCCCGGCTCGGACCCCGAGTGAGACCGGCTCGGCCTCTTCCCGTCAACAGGGCTGACAGCACGGATGCCGCGTCGCTTTTCACGGATCGCCTTCGTGGCGAGCCCCACGGCCGATGCGCGGGAGGCGGCGGACCTGCTGATGCGCCGCTACGACCACGTTTCGCCCGAGGAGGCGGATGTCGTCGTGGCGCTCGGCGGCGACGGCCTGATGCTGCAGGTGCTGCACCGCTTCATGAATGCGCCCAAACCGATCTACGGCATGAATCGGGGCACGGTCGGCTTCCTGATGAACGAGTTCCGGGAGGACGGCCTGCTCGACCGGCTGGAGGCGACCAAGCGCTCGACGATCCACCCGATGACGATGATCGCCACCGACACGGAGGGGCGCAGCCACACGGCGCGGGCGATCAACGAGGTCTACATGCTGCGCCAGACCCACCAGACCGCCAAGCTGCGGGTCTCGGTGGACGACCATGTGCGCCTGCCCGAATTGATCGCCGACGGCATCCTCGCCGCAACGCCCGCCGGCTCCACCGCCTACAATCTCTCCGTCGGCGGGCCGATCCTGCCGCTCAACGCCCATCTCCTGGCGCTGACGCCGATCTCGGCCTTCCGGCCGCGGCGCTGGCGCGGGGCGCTGCTGCCGAACTACGCCCGCATCCGCATCGACGTGATCGACGCCGAGCACCGTCCCGTCGCTGCGGTCGCCGACCACACCGAGTTCCGCCGGGTCTGCACGGTGGAGACGTGGCTCGACCACGCCACCAACCTCGTGCTGCTGCACGATCCCGGCCACAGCCTCGAAGAGCGCATCCTGCGCGAGCAGTTCGGCTGATTCGTCTCGGCTGACGCGCGACCGGTTTCGGACGCTGCCGCGTCAGAAGTCGCTGGCGAGGCCCTTCACCTCCCAGTCCTCGTAGCGGACGGGCTCCAATCCACCGCGTCCGAGCGATTCGGGCCGCTCGGCGATCCGCGCCGCGCGGGCGTCGATGGCCGCGCGGCGCTCGGCCGCCTCCGCCAGCGCCCGCTGCGCCGCCGGGGACAGTTCGCGCGCGACCGCATCGGACCGCTCGATCTCCGGCGCCTTGGCATCGGCCTGCGTCATGCCGATCTCCTTCCTAACTTGCATCCCTTGCCGACAGATGTGACTGCGTCGGCTCCGGGGCGAGACCCCGCCGATCCCTTTTAGCCCAGAACGGCCTTTTCCGCGTGGCATCCACACCCAACCGCAGCACGCCGCCTCCCTTCGATCCGTCGGTGCCGGGCCTCGCGGCGCGTCACGTCGCGCGCGAGGCGGTGGCGACGCTGCTCGGCCCCGCCCGCGGCCTGGCGCTGGAGGATGCCCTCGCCCAGGCGGCACGGGGCGCGCGGCTGGAACCGGGCGAGGCCGCCCTCGCCCGGGCGATCGCGACGGCGAGCTTCCGCCGCCTCGGCTTCATCCAGGCGGCGCTCGCCGCCCGGCTGCGGGACGGCCTGCCGGAGAACCGGCCCCACCTTCTCGCGCTGCTGGTGACCGGCGCTGCGCAGATCCTCGATCTCGCAGTGGCCGACCACGCCGCCGTCGATCTCTCGGTGCGTCTCGCCAAGGCGGACCCGCAGCTCCAGCACCTCGCGCCCCTCGTCAACGCCGTGCTGCGCCGGATCGTCCGGGAGCGCGACGCGATCCGGGCCGAGGAGACCGATCCGCTCGCCCACAACACGCCGGACTGGCTCGCCCGCCGCTGGCGGGCGGCCTACGGCGAGGCGGCGGCCCGCGCCATCGCGGCCGCCCATCTGGAAGGCGCGGCGGTCGATCTCACGCTGGCGCGCGACCCGGAGATCTGGGCCGAGCGGCTCGGCGGTGTCCGCCTCGATCTCGGCTCCGTGCGGCTGGTCGAGGCGCGGGAGGCGGTGGCCGATCTCCCCGGCTACGCGGAGGGCGTGTGGTGGGTGCAGGACGCCGCTGCCGCCCTGCCGGTGCGGCTGCTCGCGCCGGAATCGGGGGAGCGGGTCGCCGATCTCTGCGCGGCGCCGGGGGGCAAGACGGCCCAGATCGCCGCCGCGGGCGCGGCGGTGACGGCAATCGACCGGTCCGCCGCCCGCCTGGAACGCCTCGGTCGCAACCTCGAACGCCTCGGCCTCACCGCCGAGGTCCTGACCACCGACGCTCTCGCCCTGCCGGAGGACACGCCCTTCGACGCGGTGCTGCTCGACGCGCCCTGCTCGGCGACCGGCACCCTCCGCCGCCATCCGGACGTGGCCTGGACGAAGAGCGAGACGGACGTGTTCCGCCTCGTCGGCCTCCAGCGCCGGCTCCTCGACAAGGCGGCGCGGCTGACGCGGCCCGGCGGACGCCTCGTCTACTGCACCTGCTCCCTCGAACCCGAGGAGGGCAGCGGGCAGATCGCGGATTTCCTGAACCGCCATCCGGATTTCGAGCGGATCGCGATCACGCCCGATCGAGTGGCCGGCCATGCCGAGCTGATCGACCCGTCGGGCGACCTTCGCACCCTGCCGAGCCATCTGGCCGGCGGCACCGGACGGGCAGGCGGCCTCGACGGCTTCTTCGCCAGCCTGCTGCGGCGGAAGGACTGAAACCAGACGCTTCGAGCCGGGCGGCGTGATCCTGTGATCCGGCGCTCCCGTGCCGATCGTCTCAGCAGCAATGGGCCTTCAGGCCGGCCCCGACCATGGCGAGGCCGGTCACGAGAGAAAGGCCGCCGGCCGTCTCCATCCGCGCCGTCCAGTCGGGGTAGCGCGGCGCTTGGCCCGCCAGAACCAAGCCGGCGGACAAGCTCACGAGGCTGAGCAACGCAATCATTCATCCTCCAGATCGAGCGGCCAGTGCGGCGCCGTTCCAGCCGGCATCACTGGGCGCTCGAACGCGTTAACGCGGCGAAAGCGGCGCGGGGTTTCCCCGCTCTTCCCGTTCTCCACAGTCCGGCCCGCCGCACTTGAGAGCTGAGTGCCGACAAAGACTGCAAATTGACCGGCAGATTGCACAACTTTTGTTACATAAGCGGCATTAACCATTCGTTCAAGTGTGTAAACAAAGCCTTAGCAAGGCCGCTCAAGTTCGTTTAAGTTTTTTCTACACAACGAACTTCCCTCCCGTTTCGGCGGCTCCATGCCTTACGTGTCCAGTTCCTGGGTGCGCCTTCCCGTCATGCTTGCAGGCGCAGCAAGCTTTGTTCTGCTCGGAACGGGGGCGGCCAACGCCCACGTCAAATGGTTCTGTGCCTTCGACGTCGCCGGCCAGCCGCGCGGGCTCGAACAAGTCCTCTGCACCGACTTCGAATTACTGACGGGGCTTGCGCTCGTCTGCCTGATGTTCGGCTGCCTGGCCGAGGGGACGCCGCTCGGCACCGCGATCCTCAACGCGCTCGACCGCGCCACGGCAGCGGTGCGGGACAACAGCGCCCTGATCGTTCGGGCCGTGGTGGGGTTCTTCCTCGTCTCGCTGTGGAACCTCGGCGGGATCATCCTGACGCCGGAACTGAAGACCGACATCGCCTGGATCCCGTGGCTCCAGCTCGCCATGGCCGCCGGCCTGCTGTGGAAGCGCACCCTGCCGCTCACCGCCGCCGGCATCGTGTTCCTGTTCGGTCTCGCCGTGTGGAATTACGGCGCCTTCCACCTCGCCGATTATCCGGTCTTCCTGGGCGTGGCCGCCTTCCTGGCCCTGACCGCCTTCGACCGCACCCTGTTCGGACAGCGCCCCATCGACGTGGTGCGCATCGCCGCCGCGATCACGCTGATGTGGGCCTCCGTCGAGAAGTGGGCCTACCCGCACTGGACCGATCCGCTGATCGCCGCCAAGCCGGCCATGACGATGGGCGCCTCACCGGAACTCTTCATGCAGGCCGCCGGCGTCATCGAGTTCACCCTGGCCTTCGCCCTGATCTGGACCCCTCTGGTGCGCCGCGCCTCGGCGATCATCCTAACCGCGGTCTTCGTCTCGGCCATCCTCGAATTCGGCAAGGTCGACGCCATCGGCCATTCGGGCATCATCGCGGTTCTGATCGCCATCGCCGCCGACGACGCCCGGGTTCCCGCCACCCGCCGCGATGTCGTCCTCACCCCGGTCTACTATGCCAGCGCCCTGATGCTGTTCCTCGGCGTCTACTATTTCGCTCACGGGGTGCTCTACGGCTCCACTTACGGAATCGGGGCGGGCATGACGGGGCTTCCGGTGATCTGATCCGGCGGCAGCCGGCCGCAGAGGGACACGACGCAACGGGGGCGCCTTCCGCAGGGAGGGCGCCCCCGAGCCGTCCGGGCCATCGCGGTCTGCGCCGGCCTGCGGGGTCGCGCGCCGAAGATCTCGTCAGGACTTCATTTACGCTTCGATCCTGTTGGCGGCCGAAGCGCGCACGGATCCTCGCAACGGCACAGATCGTCCGCCGTCTTGTTCAGGCTCCGGGAGAAGCAATTCGTTAAATACGCCCCGATGCATTTTTCCAACACCGGCGGCGTTTAACGCGATGGCAAGCCGGCGGCGCCGAAAGTCGGGCCAGTAACGACGCGGCATCGGACGGGATGGCATGAGACATCGTGAGCAGACCGACGCGACGAACCGGGACCGCGCGGACGGCGTCAGCCTTCTGCACCGCTCCGCGGCGCCCGGCGACGACCACCCCGTACGGGGGCTCGACTTCGCCTCGCAGGATTGCCTCGGCCTCTCCACCCATCCGGACATCGTGGCCACCGCCGCCGACACCCTGCGCCGCCTCGGCGTGCGCAGTGTCTGCGCCGCGACCGAGGCCGGCGCGCCCGGCCTCGCGCTCGCGCTGGAACGCCGGATCGCCGACTTCCTGCAAATGGAGGAGGCGCTGCTCTGCCCGACCGGTCGCGCCGCCGCCCAGGCCGTGATCCGCGGCCTCGTGCGCCCGGCCGACCACGTGGTGATCGATGCCGCGATCCGCGGCAGTCTCCGCGAGGTCTCGGAGATCGCGACGGACAACCTCTCACCGTTCCGCCACCTCGACGCCGAGCATTGCCGTGCCCTGCTCCGGGCCATCCGGGCTCGCGATGCGGAGAACGGGATCCTCGTCGTCACCGAGAGCCTGTCCCCGCTCGATTCCGGCACGCCGGACCTCGCCGTCCTGCGGGCCCTGTGCGACGAGTACGGCGCAACCCTCCTCGTGGATGTGAGCCAGGATCTCGGCTGCCTCGGCGAGGACGGGCGCGGCCATCTCGGCCTTCAGGACATGCTAGGCCGGGCCGATCTCGTGACGGGCAGCTTCTCGAAGAGCTTCGCCTCGAACGGCGGCTTCGTCGCCGCCCGCACCCGCGCGGTGACCCGCTGCCTGCGCGCGGGGGATGCCGCCGCCCAGACGCTCTCGCCGATCCAGATCGCGGTGATCCTCAAGGCCTTCGCCATCATCGACGATGCGGAGGGGCGCGAGCGCCGCGCCCGGCTGATGCGCAACGTCCTGAACCTGCGCACCGCCCTGCGGGATCGGGCGCTGGCGGTCTGCGGCGAGCCCTGCACCAGCGTCTCCGTGGAGGTCGGCACCGGCGAACCGGCGCGCCTCGCCGCGGCGCGCTTGGCCGAACGCGGCCTGCTCGCCGATCTCGCCGCCTTGGCGGAGACCGGCCGGCTGCGGCTGCACGTCACCGCCGGCCACGGCGACGCCGAGATCGCGCGCGCCGCCGCCTGCCTCGCCGAGGTGCTTGGCGAAGTCTTTGGCGAACTCTTCGGCGAAGTCTTCGGCGACGCGTCGGGCAAGACGCGCTCCGCCGCCACGGGATCGTCGGCCCGGCCGAACCTGCGCGCCGCCGCGTAGTCCCCGCCCCGGCGCCGCCGTTCCGGACCGACGCCTAGAGAACCATGCCGCGGGCATCCGCCTCCCGCTCGACGGTCTCGAGCAGGGCGCGGGAAGCGATGAGACGGCGGTCGATCATCGGATCGGTGAGCCGGTCGATCCAGAGCGGCCAGGTCGCGCGGGCCTCGACGGTGCGGCCTTCGAGGTCGCTGCGGACGGCGCGCAGATAGGGCGTCGCCCCAGGCCCGAGCCGGTCCAGCGTCACGCACAGATCACGGCGGAACTCCTGTGAGATCCGGGCCAGTCCGGCATGGGCGGATTCGTAGGCGCCGATCAGGGCATGGGCGTGCCCGACCGCCTCCTGGGGATAGAGCGTGCGGAACATGGCGAGTCTCTCGCAGGACGCGTCCGATAAGGCCTCACCAATCAATGCGCGGAACCGCGCCGGGTTCGGGTCGTGATGTCGCCAATTCTCCCGCCATGCCGAGCAAGCTCGGCGGTGATCCGATACCGGCGGCGGGGAGCGAGCTCGGCTTTTTTGCCGTTCTGATCTTGTGCATCGCATTGTTGACAGTCGCCGCACGTGATGCGACTGCGCCGCACCTTGAAACAGGGCCCCTCGGCGATCCCGGGCGCCGGCAGTCCGTCTCGTGGCTGCGGGCGCGCGGTGTGGCGCCGGGCGAGGCTCCGATCCGCCGGTGCATCCGTTCCGGCGCCAGGGCGACGGGACGTCATGACGCGAGCCTTCATCTTTCCGGGACAGGGCAGCCAAGCGGTCGGCATGGGCAAGGCGCTGAGCGAGGCGTCCCCGGCCGCCCGGCAGGTCTTCGAGGAGGTCGATGCGGCGCTCGGCCAGAACCTGTCGCGGCTGATGTTCGAGGGGCCCTCCGAGGAACTGACCCTGACCGCCAACGCGCAGCCGGCGCTGATGGCGGCCAGCCTCGCGGTGCTGCGCACGCTCGAGGCCGAGCGCGGCCTCGATCTCGCCCGCGACGCGGCCTTCGTCGCCGGCCATTCGCTCGGCGAGTATTCGGCGCTCGCAGCGGCCGGGACCTTCTCGATCTCCGACGCCGCCCGCCTGTTGCGCATCCGCGGCGAGGCGATGCAGCGGGCCGTGGCCCCGGGCGTCGGCGCCATGGCCGCCCTGCTCGGCCCCGATCTGGCGACCGCCCGCGACATCGCCGAGGAGGCGGCGCAAGGCATGGTCTGCGACGTCGCCAACGACAACGGCGCCGGTCAGGTCGTGCTCTCGGGCCACCGGGAGGCGGTCGAGCGGGCCATGGCCCTGGCGCAGGGCCGCGGCGTGCGCCGCGCCGTTCTCCTCAACGTCTCCGCACCGTTCCATTGCGCTCTGATGGCGCCCGCCGCCGAGGCGATGCGCCGGGCGCTCGCCGAGGTGACGATGCGGGCACCGGTGGTGCCGGTCTACGCCAACATCACCGCCGGTCCGCTCACCGAGCCCGACGCGATCCGCGACGCCCTGGTCAGCCAGGTCACCGGGACCGTGCGCTGGGCCGAAAGCGTGGCGGCCATGGCGGAAGCCGGGGTCGACCGTTTCCACGAACTCGGCGCCGGCAAGGTGCTGACCGGCCTCGTCAAGCGGATCGCGCCGAATGCCACCGCGGGCGCGGTCGGCACGCCCGACGACGTCGCCGCCTACAACTGATTCGTCCGATCGGAAGAGCCGTCACCATGTTCGATCTTACCGGCCGCAAGGCCCTCGTCACCGGCGCGACCGGCGGACTCGGCGGCGCGATCGCCCGGGCTCTTCACGCGCAAGGTGCCCATGTCGCCCTGTCCGGCACCCGTCGCGCGGTGCTCGACGAACTGGCGGCGGAACTCGGCGGCGAGCGCGTCGCGGTGGTCGAGGCCAACCTCGCCGACAAGGCGGCCGTGGAGGCGCTGCTGCCGGCCGCCGAATCGGCGCTCGGCGGGCTCGACATCCTGGTCAACAACGCCGGCATCACCCGCGACAACCTCTTCATGCGGATGAAGGACGAGGAGTGGGAGGCGGTGCTCGACGTCAACCTCACCGCCGCCTTCCGCCTGTCGCGCGCCGCGCTAAGGGGAATGATGAAGCGCCGCTACGGCCGCATCATCGGTATCAGTTCGGTGGTCGGCGCCACGGGCAATCCGGGCCAGGGCAACTACGCCGCTGCCAAGGCCGGGCTTGTGGGCATGACCAAGGCGCTGGCGGCGGAGGTCGCGACGCGCGGCATCACCGTGAACTGCATCGCCCCCGGCTTCATCACCTCGGCGATGACCGACGCGCTCAACGAGAAGCAGCGCGAGACGATTCTCACCCGCGTACCCGCGGGCCGGCTCGGCACCGGTGCCGAGATCGGCGCGGCGGCAGTCTATCTGGCGTCGGAGGAAGCGGGTTACGTGACGGGGCAGACGTTGCACGTCAATGGCGGCATGGCGATGTATTGAGAATGTCCACAAAGGGGTGTTCCAACCGGAAAACCACGCCAATGAACGCTTTCTGAACCGCCCCTCGCCAGAGCGGAAACCCTGTGTTAACACCCGGCTCAGCCGTGCAGGGGAGTTGACGGTTCAGCGGGTTGCGGCTTTTCCAAACCACGCGCGATCGAACACCGGCCGTCCCAAAAACCCCCGGAAGCGGGAAGGCGGCCACGGCGCTTTCGTCAGAAGCACACACCATCACGATCGAGAAGACGAGGACCAACAACGATGAGCGATATCGCCGAGCGCGTGAAGAAGATCGTCGTCGAGCACCTGGGCGTCGAGCCTGAGAAGGTCACCGAGGCCTCCAACTTCATCGACGATCTCGGCGCCGACAGCCTCGACACCGTCGAGCTGGTGATGGCGTTCGAGGAGGAGTTCAACGTCGAGATCCCGGACGACGCGGCCGAGACCATCCAGACGGTCGGCGACGCGATCAAGTTCCTGGAGAAGAACTCCGCCTAAGGCGGTGTCCTCGCGCGGGCGGGGTCGATGAGACCCCGCGCGCCACATCTGTTTTGAACCGAGAGTCCTTGGGGGCGAGAGCCCTTCGGGGCGGATGAGTCCTCATCAGGACAGCGGATCGTTGGGATCAGGCAATGCGTCGGGTGGTGATCACGGGGCTGGGGATGGTGTCGCCGCTGGGTGGCAACGTCGAGCACACCTGGAGCCGCCTCATCGCCGGTGACAGCGGCGCCGCCGCGGTCACCGCCTTCCAGACCGACGATCTCGCCTGCCGGATCGCCTGCACCCTGCCCTTCGGCGACGGGTCCAACGGCACCTTCAACCCCGACACGTGGATGGAGGTGAAGGAGCAGCGCAAGGTCGATCCCTTCATCGTCTACGCCATGGCCGCCGCCGGCATGGCGCTCGACGATGCCGACTGGCACCCGAAATCCGATGCGGATCAGGAGGCCACCGGCGTCCTGATCGGCTCGGGCATCGGCGGCATCGGCACGATCTACGATGCCTCCGTGACCCTTCACGAGAAGGGCCCGCGGCGCATCTCGCCGTTCTTCATCCCCGGCCGCATCATAAACCTCGCCTCGGGGCAGGTCTCGATCCAGCACGGGCTGAAGGGCCCGAATCATGCGGTCGTCACCGCCTGCTCCACCGGCGCGCACGCCATCGGCGACGCCTCGCGGCTGATCGCGCTCGGCGATGCCGACGTGATGGTGGCCGGCGGCACCGAGGCGCCGGTCAACCGGCTGTCGCTCGCCGGCTTCGCCGCCTGCCGCGCGCTCTCCACCGGCTTCAACGACGAGCCGACCAAGGCCTCCCGTCCCTATGACCGCGACCGCGACGGCTTCGTCATGGGCGAGGGCGCAGGTATCGTCGTGCTCGAAGAGTACGAGCATGCCAAGGCGCGCGGCGCCAAGATCTATGCCGAGGTGATCGGCTACGGCCTGTCGGGCGATGCCTACCACATCACCTCGCCTGCCCCGGACGGCGACGGCGGCTACCGCTGCATGAAGGCCGCGGTGAAGCGGGCCGGGATCGACCCGTCCGAGATCGACTACATCAACGCCCACGGCACCTCGACCCCGCTCGGCGACGAGCTGGAGCTGAAGGCGGTCGAGCGGCTGCTCGGCGAGTCGGCCTCCAAGACGTCGATGTCCTCCACCAAATCGGCGATCGGCCACCTGCTCGGCGCGGCCGGTGCGGTGGAGGCGATCTTCTCCGTGCTGGCGATTCGCGACGGGGTGATGCCGCCGACGCTGAACCTCGACAACCCGTCGGTCGAGACCGCCATCGACCTCGTGCCGCACGAGGCCAAGCGCAAGCGCGTCGATACGGTGCTCTCGAACTCCTTCGGCTTCGGCGGCACCAACGCCTCGCTGCTGATGCGCCGGGTCGGCTGACGGCCCGCTTCCGACGGCGCAAAGGCTGCGGCGGCTCTGCCGAAAACAACGCCATTTCGCCACAAAACTGCTTACAGTGCCTCACAAAACGCTCGGTCGACGACCGGGCGGACGTATCGTGAGAGACGCCCACGCTTCCGCCGGCCGCGGCGGCGAGCACCCGGCTCGCAGCCCCGCCGCTGAGACGGAACGTCCTGGGCGGGCTTCCGCGCAGGGCCACAGCAGGATTCCGGATGTTTCGCAGACGACAACAGCCGCCGTCTCCGCCGCCCGCTTCCGAGGAGCCGTCGCTGCCGAACCGGCCGTCGCCGCGCAGCCCGAGCGAGGCGATCAAGCCCACCGTCGCCCCGCCCCCGCCCGAGAAACCCGAGCGCCGCCGCGGCGGCCTGCTCGCCACCATCAGCGGGTTCCTGACGCTGGGCGTCGTCCTCGCCCTGGCCGCCCTCGTCGGACTGACCCTGCTCAATCGCCAGACCTCCGAGCCGGGGCCGCTCGCCGCCGACAAGGTCGTGGTGATCCCCAACCGCAGCGGCACCTCCGAGATCGCCAGCATCCTCGCCCGCGAGGGCGTGATCGAGCATCCGAGCCTGTTCGAGATGTCCGCCCGCTTCGGCGGCAAGGGGCCGCTCAAGCACGGCGAGTACATGTTCAAGGCCCATGCCAGCGTGAAGGACACGATCGAGACCCTGACCAATGGGCGTCAGGTCCAGCACGCCATCACCTTTCCCGAGGGTCTGACCTCCGAGCAGATCGTCGCCCGGCTCAACGACAACGAGGTGCTCTCCGGCGAGATCGCCGAGACGCCGCCCGAGGGCTCGCTCCTGCCCGACACCTACAAGTTCGAGCGCGGCGCAACCCGGCAGCAGATCGTCAACCTGATGCGCGCCAAGCAGCGCGAGGTGCTGGCCCAGATCTGGCAGCGCCGCAGCGCCGAGGTACCGGTGAAGACGCCGGCCGAGATGGTGACGCTGGCCTCCATCGTCGAGAAGGAGACCGGCCGCGCCGACGAGCGGCCGCGGGTCGCGGGCGTGTTCGTCAACCGCCTGCAGAAGCGGATGAAGCTGCAATCCGATCCGACCATCGTCTACGGCCTGGTCGGCGGGCGCGGCACCCTCGGGCGCGGCATCATGCGCTCGGAGATCGAGCGGCCGACCCCCTACAACACCTACGTGATCGAGGGCCTTCCCCCGGGGCCGATCGCCAATCCGGGTCGCGCCGCGCTGGAGGCGGTCGCCAACCCGTCGCGCACCAAGGATCTCTACTTCGTCGCCGACGGCACCGGCGGCCACGCCTTCGCCGATTCGCTGGAGGGCCACCAGCGCAACGTGACCCGCTGGCGGCAGGTGGAGCGCTCGCGCCAGCAGTCGCAGCAGCCCGAGCCGGGCGCGGTCGACAAGGTCGATCCGAACGCCGCCGAACCCGGCGCGGCGCAGCCCGGTGCCGTTCCCGGCCGCGCCTCGGCCTATGCACCGGGCTCGAACGCGGCCTTCGCGGTGGACGGCGCCGCCGAGGCCGGTTCGCGCCCGAAGGCGTTCGACGCCTCCGAGGGCACCCGGCTCGATCCCCTGCGCAACAAGACCTACGATCTCGGCTCGCCGAAGACGGTTCCGGCGCTCCGCAATCCGTAGGTCGCCGGCCGGCCCCCTACCGGTCGAGAGATCCGTCGGCGGCGCGGGCGCGGAGCGTCCCGCGGCCCAAGGCGGCGACATCGAGTTGATCGAGCGAGGTCAGGACGAGATCGGCGCCGGCCGCCCGCAACAGGGCTTCGTCGCCGAGGCGAGCGATGCCGAGGCTGGCCATCCCGCCGGCCCGCGCCGCCGCGATCCCCGCCGGTGCATCCTCGACCACGAGGCACTCGCCCGGCGGCACGGCCACGGTCCTGGCAGCCAGCAGGAACAGGGCCGGATCGGGCTTGCCGCGCGGCACGTCGTGCCCGCTCACATCCGCATCGAACAGCGACGGCAGCGTGCTGCCATCGGGGAGTGTCACGCGGGTGAGCATCGCGTTGACGTTCTTCGACGAGGAGGCGAGCACCGTGCGCAGGGCCGCCGCCCGCAGCGCGACCGCGAGGCGGATCGCATCCGGGAACGCGTCGAAGCGGCCTTGCGCGATGAGCCTGTCGATGACGGCCTGCTTCCTTTCGGCATAGGCCGCCGCGTGGGCGCCGGCCTCGGAATCGCCGAGCGCCTCCAACGCGGCCCGCGCGCCTTCGAGGCGCGGCTTGCCTGCGACATGGGCTTGGTAGAACGCCGTGGTGAAATCCGCCGGATCGGCGAAGCCGGCGAGCGCTTCCCGCCACGCCCACTCATGGGGCGAATCCACCAGCACGCCATCGGCGTCGAAAATCACCGCGCTCAGGCGGCGCCGACCGGCTTCAGGGCGCCGAGGCATCGGCGCCCCCCGCGGCCCCGCCGACCGGCTTCGTCACGGACGGCGTCGCCTCCGACAGGCGGACGCAATCCTCGCCGTGCCACAGGGTCAGCCCCGCGCCGGCCACCAGTCCGTAGGTGGCGGTACTGTGGGTGATCTCGATGCGGATCGTCTGCCCGCGCACCTGCAGGCAGAAGCCCAGCCGCGTCCAGGCCTCGGGCAGGCAGGGGTTGAAAGTGAGGCGCCCGTGCGCGTCGCGCATCCCGGCGAAGCCGTAGATCATCGCGAGCCACGTGCCGCCCATGGCGGCGATATGGGCGCCGTGCATCATGTTGCCGCCGAGGTCGGAGATGTCCATCGCGACGGCGAAGTTGAAGTAATGGATCGCCTTGTCCCGCAATCCGATCTCGTTGGCGACGATGCTCTGGATGCAGACCGAAAGGGACGAGTCGTGTGTAGTCAGCGGATCGTAATAGGCGAAGTTCCGCCGCTTGGCCTCGAGCGTGAACTGCTCGCTCAAGAGAAACAGCGCTAGAACCGTGTCGGCCTGCTTGATCACCTGCGAACGGTACAGGTTGAGCGGATGGTAGTGCAGCAGGAGCGGGTAGTGATCCTCCGGCGTCGCGGCGAAGTCCCACTTCTCCAGATCGAGGAAGGCGTCGTCCTGCGGATGCACCTTCAGCCGCTCGTCGTAGGGCAGGTACATCCGCTCGGCCGCCTGATCCCACGCCTCGGGCTCGTCGGCGTCGAGGTGGGTGCGGTGGACGAGGGCGTCGAAGCTGTCGGGGTGGTCGCGCTTGAGCATCCGCACGGTCTCGGCGGCGTAGCGCATGTTCTCCCGCGCCATCAGGTTGGTGAAGCAGTTGTTGTTGACGATCGCCGTGTATTCGTCCGGCCCGGTCACGCCGTGGATGCAGAAGCGTCCGTCCATCCGGTCGGAGAAGAAGCCGAGATCGCACCAGAGGCGCGCGGTCTCGACGAGGATCTCGGCGCCGTAGCGGCAGAGGAAATCCACATCGCCGCTGACCTCGACGTATTTGCGCAGGGCGTAAGCGATGTCGGCATTGATGTGATACTGGGCCGTCCCCGCCGCGTAATAGGCCGACGCCTCTTCCCCGTTGATGGTCCGCCAGGGGAAGGTCGCGCCGCGCTGCCCGAGTTCCCGGGCCCGGGCACGGGCGCTGTCGAGCATGTCGTAGCGGACCTTGAGCAGGCTGCGCGCCATCGGCGGGTTGGTGTAGATCAGGAACGGAAGGACGTAGATCTCGGTGTCCCAGAAGTAGTGGCCTTCGTAGGTCCGCCCGGTGAGCCCACGGGCGGCGATGCCGTGCCCCTCGGCCCGCTCCGAGGCCTGCATCAACTGGAACAGGTTCCAGCGGATCACCTGCTGGCTGCGCGGGTTGACGGAGTCCACCGTCACGTCCGCTCGCTCCCAGAAGCGGGCGGTCTCCTGTCCCTGGCGGGCGAGGATCGCCGGGAAGCCGCTCTCCACCGCCCGGTCCAGGGTCCAGGCCACCTGTGAGCGGATCTCGGCGGGATCCGCGCCGCGGGCGTAGTGGTAGCTCAGGTATTTGTGGATGCGGCTCGTCCGGCCCGGCGCGAGAACGCCGCGGAAGACGACCGTGGCCAGATCGTTGTCGCAGCCCGCCTGGGCCGCGAGCGCACAATCGGCCTCGACGACATGGTCCATGCCGCAGCCGAGCACCAGCCCGGAACTGCCGGTGCGATAGGAGAGGATCGCGCGCAGCGCCTCGGACCGGGTTCCGGTCGGTTGCAGGACGCGTCCGACGAACCCCTCCGCCATGCGGGGGTCGGAGGTGTCGGTGGCCAGGGGCTGGTCGTTGCGCAATTCGGACGTGATCACCACCTCCGCCGCGGCATTCTCCGCGGTCAGTTCGTAGGCGATCGCGGCGAGATGGCGATGCGCCAGCGAGACGAGCCGGGTCGTCCGCAGGTGCAGCCGCTTGCCCGACGGCGTCACCCAGCGCACGTCCCGGTTCAGGGTCCCGCCGCGGAAATCGAGGATCCGCCGATACGAGAGGATCTCCGCGTCCGGCAGGATGAGGGGCTCGTCATCGACGAAGAGCTTCATCACCGCCCCGTCGGGACAATTCAGAATGCTCTGGCCCACCTTGGGGAAGCCGTAGGCCCGCTCGCCGTAGGAGATCGGGCGGTTCTCGTAGAAACCGTTGAGGTAGGTGCCCGCTTCCCGGACCGGACTGCCCTCCTCAGTGACCCCGCGCATCCCGAGATAGCCGTTCGACAGGGCGAACATCGTCTCCGCCTGCCCGGTCAGCTCGCGCGCCATCCGGCCGTCGTAGCGGACGGCCTCGATCGCCCAAGGGTTCGGGGGAAAGATGTCGACGGGCGGGATCAGGCGCGGGCGCAGCATCGGTCGTCCGTTCCTCCGCCTCGGAGCACGCCGGCTCCGCGTCGCCTTGCCGGGACCGGCCCCGACGACGACCTCGGGACCGTCGTCGGATCGCTGCGGGCACACGTGCAGCGATGACCGGTGACGCCGATGCAGCCGCAAGGATGCATCAGGAAGAATGCAAGCTGTGCGGCGTCAGTTCCCCATCGGAGATCGATCGAGGCAACCACCAAGCATTAATCTCGTCATCACAACGCAACCAGACGATGTCTGCGGATGTTGACGACCCAACACAGTGATGTTCCGAAGATACCCTTCCGCGCGATCATCATTTGATTGTTTTTAGAAACAATCGAATTCTTGAAGCAGCATCGAACGACATCGTCATATCTGATCGGACGCGCGGCTGACGCTGGGAGCAGATTCGATGGGGGTGTGCCTTTCGCCGTTCGGGCCAGCCGATGACGGTCGGCCCCTGAGGAACGACCTCGGGCCGCCTCACGTCGCTCCTCCGGCGCGGGGCTGAGATGAGCGACAGCATTCTGGTCGTGAATGCGGGCAGCTCGTCGATCAAGTTCAAGCTGTTCCGCATCGCCGACCGCGATCTCACCCCCGCCCTGAGCGGCGGAATGAGCGGCATCGGCAGCACTCCGGCGTTAAAGGTGCGCGACGGACGCGGCTCCGTCCTGGCGGACCGCCGCTTCGAGGCCGGCGAGGTGCCCGACGCCTCCGCTGCCCAGCATCATCTCGCCGACTGGCTTCTCCACCATCTCGGCGACGCGGCGATCGTCGCGGTCGGGCACCGGGTGGTTCACGGAGGGCCGACGTTCACGGAGCCGGTGCGGGTCGACGATGCGGTGCTGCGCACGCTGGAGACCTTCATCCCGCTCGCACCGCTGCATCAGCTCGGCAATCTCGATCCGATCCGGGTGCTGCGAGAGCGCCGGCCCGACCTGCCGCAGGTCGCCTGCTTCGACACGGCCTTCCATCGCGGCCATCCCGAATTGTCCGACCGCTTCGCCCTGCCCCGCTTCCTCTACGACGAGGGCGTGCGGCGCTACGGCTTCCACGGCCTGTCCTACGAGTACGTCGCCGGGCGCTTGCGGGAGATCGACCCCGACGTGGCGAACGGGCGCGTGGTGATTGCCCATCTCGGTTCCGGCGCCTCGCTCTGCGCCCTGGCCGACGGACGGAGCCAGGACACCACCATGAGCTTCACCGCCCTCGACGGCCTGCCGATGGGCACCCGGTCCGGCGCGCTCGATCCCGGCGCCGTGCTCCACCTCATCGAGCACAAGGGCATGAGCCCGGCCGAGGTCGGCCACATGCTCTACTTCGAAAGCGGGCTGCTCGGCCTGTCCGGGATCAGCAACGACGTGCGCACGCTGCTGGCGAGCGACCGGCCCGAGGCCGCCATGGCCATCGATTTCTTCTGCCGGCGGGTGGCGCAGGCGACCGCTGCCCTCGCCGTGACCCTCGGGGGCCTCGATGCCTTCGTCTTCACCGCCGGCATCGGCGAGAACGCGCCGGAGATCCGGCGGCGCGTCATCGCCGCCCTCGGCCTCACCGGTTTGATCCTGAGCAATGACGCGAACGGCTCTGCCGTCGCACCACTCGACGGGCCGGTGAGAATCGATGCGCCGGAGAGCCGGGCGCCGATCTGGGTCGTCCCGACCGACGAGGAGCTGATGATCGCAAGACACACGATGCGACTGCTGGGTCGATCCGCTTCGGGGACGGAATGAGCCGAGGGAAACGCTTCGATGCGATCCTGCTCGCCGCCGGCTTGGCTGTCGGTGTCGTCTCCGCTCCGTCGGAAGCGCTGGCGCAGTCGCGCCTGAGGGACCTCATCAACCGGCTGCGCGGCCAGACGATGCCGGAAGGCATCGCCAAGTCGAACGGCCGGATCGAGGCGACCCAGGTCGATGTCGCCGCGAAATATGCCGGCCGGATCGCGCAGCTCCTCGTGAAGGAGGGCGACGAGGTGAGCGCCGGGCAGGTCGTCGCCACGATCTCCTCGCCCGAGACCGAGGCGCAGCTCCGCGGCGCACAGGCCCAGGTGCTGCGGGCCAAGAAGAGCCTCGCCGAGGCCGTCGCCCTGATCGCCCAACGCAACAGCGACCTCACCTTCGCCGACGCCGACTACAACCGCGGCAAGGAGCTGGTCGGCAAGGGCTATATGACCAAGCAGATCTTCGACCAGCGCAAGGCCAAGGCCGAGGCCGCCAAGGCGGCGCTCGACGCCGCCAAGGCGCAGGAGGATCAGGCCAAATTCGCCGTGCAGAGCGCCGAGGCCGACGTGCAGCGGCTGCAGGCCGTGCTGGTCGATCTCGTGCTGCGGGCGCCCCGCGACGGGCGGGTGCAGTACCGGCTGGCGCGGGAGGGCGAGGTCGTGGGCGCCGGCACCCGCATCCTGACGCTGCTCGACCTCGCGGACGTCTACATGACGATCTACCTGCCGGCGGCGCAGGCCGGCCCGCTCGCACTCAACGACGAAGCGCGCATCATCCTCGATCCGATTCCGCAATACGTCGTGCCGGCAACCATCAGCTTCGTGGCCGCCGACGCGCAGTTCACGCCCAAAAGCGTCGAGACCGAGGAGGAGCGCGAGAAGCTCACCTTCCGCATCAAGCTCCAGATCGATCCGCAGGTGCTGAAGACCTACCGCAAGCGGGTGAAGACCGGCGTGCGCGGCATCGGGTTCGTGCGGATCAAGGCCAACGTCGCCTGGCCGCCCGACCTTGCCGTGAAGCTGCCGTGAGGCCGGCATGAACGACGCGGCCGAGATCGCCCGGCTCGACCATGTCTCCCACCGCTACGGCCGGACGGTCGCGCTCGACGACGTGTCGCTCGGCCTGCCGGCCGGGCGCATGGTGGGGGTGATCGGGCCGGACGGCGTCGGCAAATCGACCCTGCTCGCCCTCGTCGCGGGGGTGCGCCGGATCCAGACCGGCGAGGTTCTGGCGCTCGGCGGCGACATGGCGCAGCGGCGCCACCGTGCGGCGCAGGGCGCGCGCATCGCCTACATGCCCCAGGGACTCGGCCGAAACCTCTACCCGACGCTCAGCGTCTTCGAGAATATCGACTTCCACGGCCGCCTCTTCGGCCAGGGACGGCGCGAGCGGCGCGCCCGCATCACCGACCTTCTCACCGCAACGGGACTCGAACCCTTCGAGGCGCGGCCCGCCGGGAAGCTCTCCGGCGGCATGAAGCAGAAGCTCAGCCTCTGCTGCGCCCTCATCCACGATCCCGACCTGCTGATCCTCGACGAGCCGACCACCGGCGTGGACCCGCTGTCGCGGGGCCAATTCTGGGACCTGATCGGCTCGATCCGGGCACGCCGGCCCGGCATGAGCGTCGTCGTCGCCACCGCCTACATGGACGAGGCCTCGCGCTTTGAGTGGCTGGTGGCGATGGACGACGGCCGGGTCATCGCGAGCGGCAGCCCCGCGGAGCTGCTGGAGCGGACGGCCAAGCCCGACATGGAGGCGGCCTTCATCGCATTGCTGCCGCCCGAGAAGCAGGCGCAGCACCAGGCGGTGGTGCTGCGGCCCCGCCCGCCGGGGCTCGACGCGGAGCCGGCGATCGAGGCCGAGCACCTGACGCGGCGCTTCGGCCGTTTCACCGCCGTCGACGATGTGAGCTTCCGCATCGGCCGCGGCGAGATCTTCGGCTTCCTCGGCTCGAACGGCTGCGGCAAGTCCACGACGATGAAGATGCTCACGGGCCTCCTGCCGGCCACGGAGGGCACCGCGCGGCTGTTCGGCTGGCCCGTCGGCAGCAACGACATGGAGACCCGGCGCAACGTCGGCTACATGTCCCAGGCCTTCTCGCTCTACAGCGAGCTGACGGTGCTGCAGAACCTCGAACTGCACGCCCAACTCTACCATCTGCCGCCGCACGACCGGCCGGTGCGGATCCGGGAACTGCTCGACCGCTACGAGCTGGAACCGGTCAAGGACGCGCGGCCCGACAGCCTGCCGCTGGGCATCAAGCAGCGGCTGCAGCTCGCGGTGGCCGTGCTGCACCGGCCGGCCATGCTGATCCTCGACGAGCCGACCTCGGGCGTCGATCCCATCGCCCGCGACGCCTTCTGGCGCACCCTGATCGACCTCTCGCGCGACGAGGGCGTCACCATCTTCCTATCCACCCACTTCATGAATGAGGCGGAGCGCTGCGACCGCATCTCGCTCATGCATGCCGGCAAGGTGCTCGCCGTCGGTGCGCCGGCCGACCTCGTGCAGGAGCGCGGCAGCGCCTCGCTGGAGGATTGCTTCATCGGCTATCTCGCCGAGGCCGCCGGCATCGACCGGGAGGCGCCGGCCGGGCCGGAGGCGGATCTTCCCGCCGCCGCCCCTCGGCCCGGGCCGCACCGCCACCTGTTCGATCCGCGCCGGCTCTGGGCCTATGCGAGGCGCGAGACGATGGAGTTGCTGCGCGACCCCATCCGCATCGCCTTCGCCTTCCTCGGCCCGATGCTGCTGATGGTCGCCTTCGGCTACGGCATCTCGTTCGACGTCGAGCACCTGCGCTTCTCCGCCTTCGACCAGGACAACAGCCCGGAGAGCCGGCAGCTCGTCGAGGCCTTCACCAGTTCGCGCTACTTCAGCGAACAGGCACCGATCCGCTCCGCGGCCGAACTCGACGAGCGCTTCCGCAGCGGCCGCGTGCAGATCGCCCTGGAGATCCCGCCCCGGTTCGGTCTCGACCTGCAGGCCGGCCGAGTGCCGGAAGTCGCCGTCTGGCTCGACGGGGCGATGCCGTTCCGGGCCGAGACCAGCCGGGGCTACGTCACCTCTCTGGCGAGCCAGTACGCTCAGCAGCTGGTGACCGAGCGCACGGGCGCTGCGGCGTCGGGCAAGACCGTGAGCGTGGAGACGCGCTTCCGCTACAACCAGGCCTTCCGCAGCGTCAACGCCATGGTCCCGAGCGTGATGATGCTGCTGCTCATCCTGATCCCGGCCATCATGTCGGCCATCGCGGTGGTGCGCGAGAAGGAGACGGGATCGATCGCCAATTTCCGCTCGACGCCGGTCACCAAGTTCGAGTTCCTGGTCGGCAAGCAGCTCCCCTACATCCTCATCGCGATGATCAGCTTCCTGCTGCTGGTCCTCGTCGCGCTGATCGTGTTCGACGTTCCGGTGAAGGGCTCGTTCATCGCCCTGGCGCTCGGCACGCTGTTCTACGTCGCGGCCACCACCGGGTTCGGCCAATTCATCTCGACTTTCATGAAGACGCAGGTCGCGGCGGTCTTCGCCACCGCGCTCCTGTCGATCATCCCGGCGGTCAACTTCTCGGGGCTCCTGGTGCCGATCTCCTCGCTCTCGGGCAGCGCGCGGATCATCGGGCTCTCGCTGCCGCCGGCTTGGTACCAGCCGGTTACGGCGGGCGCCTTCACCAAGGGCCTGCCCTTCATCGAACTCGCGCCCAACATCGCGGTGCTGGCGGGCTTCGCCTTCCTGTTCCTCGTGCTGTCGCAACTGCTCCTGCGCAAGCAGGAGGCCTGACATGGCCGCGCCCGCCCATCCCGCCCGAGGCGCCGCCCGCTCCCAAGGCCCCGCTCCCGCGCCGCTCGGCTTCGGCACGCACGTGGCCAACGTGCTCCGCCTCATCGTCAAGGAACTGCGCAGCATCCGCGCCGATCCGGTGATGCTGTTCCTCGTCCTCTACGCCTTCTCCTTCGCCGTCGTCTCCGTCGCCTCCGGCGCCTCGACCGAGGCGCGCAACATGACCATCGGCGTGGTCGACGAGGATCACTCCGACCTGTCGCGGCAGATCGTGAGCGCCTTCAACCCGCCGCTGTTCAAGGAGGTCGTGCCGATCGGCCCCGACGAGGTCGATCCCGCCATGGATACCGGCCGGCTGGTCTTCGTGATCGATCTGCCCCCACGCCTGCAGCGGGACGTCCTGTCCGGCCACCCGACATCGATCGAACTCGATGTCGATGCCACGGCCATGACCCAGGCCGGCAACGGCTCGGTCTACATCCAGACCATCATCACCCAGGAGATCGCCGCCTTCGCCGCCCGCAGCGAACGCAACGATACGGCGCCGGTGCGGGTGGTGACGCGGGCCAAGTTCAACCCGAACCTCCAGACGAGCTGGTTCACCTCGGTAATGCAGGTGATCAACAACATCACGCTGCTGACGGTGATCCTCACCGGGGCGGCGCTGATCCGCGAGCGCGAGCAGGGCACCGTGGAGCACCTCTTGGTGATGCCGCTGGTGCCGATCGAGATCATGCTCGCCAAGGTCATCGCCAACGGGATGGTGATCCTCGTGGCGGCGGGGTTCTCGCTGCTCATCGTGGTCGAGTGGTGGCTCGGCGTGCCGATCGCCGGCTCCATCGCCCTGTTCCTGTTCGGGGCGGGCCTCTACGCCCTCGCCGTCGCGGCGCTTGGGATCCTGCTCGGCACCATCGCCACCTCCATGGGACAGTTCGGGCTGCTGGTGATCCCGGTGCTGCTGCTGATGCAGCTTCTCTCCGGCAGCAGCACGCCGATGGAGAGCATGCCGGTCTGGCTGCAATACGTCGTGCAGACCGTGAGCCCGACGCCGCACTTCGTCGCCCTCGCCCAGGCCGTCCTCTACCGCGGCGCGGCCCTTTCCATCGTCTGGCCGCAGCTCCTCGCCCTCATCGCCCTGGGCAGCATCTACTTCGCCTTCGCCCTCGCCCGCTTCCGCCGCGTGATCTTCGGAGACTGAGCGCCGACACGCCCCTCGCGTTCCGGCGGCCGCCCGAGAGGCCGCCCGGTCCTGCCCCGCCAGCCAGGAGAGACTCCGTGACCGAGCCAACCAATCCGCAAGGACGGACCGCGCCATCGTCGGCGAGCCTCGGCGACGAGGAACTCGCTTTGATCGACCGCTACTGGCAGGCGGCCAACTATCTCTCGGTCGGCCAGATCTACCTGCTCGACAACCCGCTTCTGCGCGAGCCGCTGCAGCCGCAGCACATCAAGGCGCGGCTCCTCGGCCATTGGGGCACGACACCGGGTCTGAACTTCATCTACGTCCACCTGAACCGGCTGATCAAAGCGCGCGACCTCGACGCGATCTACATCTGCGGACCGGGCCATGGCGGCCCCGGCATCGTCGCCAACACCTATCTCGAAGGCACCTACAGCGAGGTCTATCCGGACATCGCCCAGGATACGGAGGGCATGCGCCGGCTGTTTCGGCAGTTCTCGTTCCCCGGCGGCATCCCGAGCCACGTCGCGCCCGAGACCCCCGGCTCGATCCACGAGGGCGGCGAACTCGGCTACGCCATCGTCCACGCCTACGGCGCGGTCTTCGACAATCCCGACTTGATCGCGGCCTGCGTGATCGGCGACGGCGAGGCCGAGACCGGGCCGCTCGCCGCCTCGTGGCAGTCGAACAAGTTCCTCAGCCCGGTCACCGACGGCGCGGTGCTGCCAATCCTCCACCTCAACGGCTACAAGATCGCCAACCCGACCGTGCTCGGCCGGATGCGGGACGACGAACTCGAAGCCCTGTTCACGGGGCTCGGCTACGAGCCCTTCTTCGTCGAGGGCGAGGCGCCCGCGCCGATGCATCGGGCGATGGCCGAGACGCTCGACCGCGCGGTGGCGCGGATCGAGGATATCCAGGCCGAGGCGCGGGGCGGCGGCATGGGCTTCCGGCGCCCGCGCTGGCCGATGATCGTGCTGCGCAGCCCCAAGGGCTGGACCGGGCCGAAGACCGTCGACGGAAAGCGGGTGGAGGGCTTCTGGCGCGCGCATCAGGTGCCGGTCGGCAACGCCCGGACCGACGAGGGGCACCGCAAGGTCCTCGAAGACTGGATGCGGAGCTATCGCCCCGACACCCTGTTCGACGAGACCGGCCGCCTGCGCCCCGAACTCGCCGCTCTGGCGCCGGAGGGCCGTCGACGGATGAGCGCCAACCCCCACGCCAATGGCGGTCTGCTACGCCGGGAGCTGCGGTGTCCCCGGTGGCAGGATTTCGGCCTCCCGGTGTCCAGGCCCGGCGCCGAGGTCGGCGAGGCGACCCGCACCCTCGGGCGGTACCTGCGCGACGTGATCAGGCTGAACGCGGAAGCGCGCAACTTCCGCATCATGGGGCCGGACGAGACCGCCTCGAACCGCCTCGACGCGGTCTTCGAGGCGACCGACCGCGTCTGGATCGAGACCATCGAGCCCTACGACGTCGGCCTCGCCCACGAGGGGCGGGTGATGGAGGTGTTGAGCGAACATCTCTGCCAGGGCTGGCTCGAAGGCTACTTGCTCACCGGCCGCCACGGCCTGTTCTCCTGCTACGAGGCCTTCATTCACATCGTCGATTCGATGTTCAACCAGCATGCCAAGTGGCTGAAGGTGTCCCGCGAACTCGGCTGGCGCCGGCCGATTTCGTCCCTCAACTACCTCCTGACCTCCCATGTCTGGCGCCAGGACCACAACGGCTTCAGCCACCAGGATCCCGGCTTCATCGACCTCGTCGCCAACAAGAAGTCCGACATCGTCCGGGTCTACCTGCCGCCGGACGCCAACACCCTGCTCTGGGTCGCCGACCATTGCCTGAAGACCTACGATCGCATCAACGTGATCGTGGCCGGCAAGCAGCCGCAGCCGCAATGGCTCAGCGCCGAGGAAGCGGGACTTCACTGCGAGGCCGGGATCGGCATCTGGCACTGGGCCGGGACGGACGAGACCGGGCTCGAACCCGACGTCGTGATGGCCTGTGCCGGGGACGTGCCGACGCTCGAAACCCTGGCGGCGGTCGATCTGCTGAAACGGGCGGTGCCGGGGCTTCGCATCCGCGTCGTCAACGTGGTCGACCTGATGACCCTGCAATCGAACCGGGATCATCCGCATGGGCTGAGCGATGCCGAGTTCGACAGCCTGTTCACCCGGGATAAGCCCGTGATCTTCGCCTATCACGGCTACCCCTATCTCATTCATCGGCTGACCTATTCCCGGGTCAACCACGCCAACCTGCATGTGCGCGGCTTCATCGAGGAGGGCACCACGACGACGCCCTTCGACATGGTGGTGCTGAACGAACTCGACCGCTTCCACCTCGCCATCGAGGCGATCGACCGGGTGCCGGGGCTGGTGACGCGGGCGGCGCAGGCCAAGCAGGGCTTCCGGGACCGGCTGACCACGCACAAGCTCTACATCCGCGAGCACGGCGAGGACATGCCCGAGATCCAGGGATGGAAATGGCCCTACGAGACCCGCCGGGAGAGCGGCGATCGGGCCTGAGGGGTGTATGGGAACGACGCCGTCGGGCGGCATCGATCGGGGTGATCGATGTCGGCGGCGGCCCTCTGCCGCCCTATCAGCGGCGGGGCCGGGCTGCTAGGAAGCCCGTCGAACTCGGCAGGCTGCCGCTCGAGGGGAGTCCAACTTGAACCGAGCGAGCGAGGCCGCCCCGCGCATCGACCTCACGGCCTGCGACCGCGAACCGATCCACATCGTGGGCAGCGTCCAGCCGCACGGCTTCCTCCTCGCCCTGGACGCTCGGACCCTCGTGGTCGCCCAGGCCAGCGCCAACGCTCCGGTCGCCGCGTCGATCGGGACGGCGTTGGAAGCGGTCTTCCCCGAACTCGCTGCGCTGGCGCGCCGCTCCCTCGACGGTGGCGGCGAGGCCGACGGCGCCCAGTATCTGCGGACCGTTACGCTGGGCTCCGGCGCCACGCGACAGGCCTACGAGGTCGCCGCGCACCGGGTCGACGACCTCTTGGTGCTGGAACTGGAGGAGACCGACGACGCCTCCGGCGAAGCCGGCCTCGATGCCCTGAACCCGCGCCTGCGCGCCTTCGTGCAGCGGCTCCACACCGCGCCGAACGTCGAGGATCTCTGCCAGCTTCTCGCGGCGGACATCCGTCACATCACCGGCTTCGACCGGGCGCTGGTCTACCGGTTCGACCGCGACTGGCACGGCACGGTGCTCGCCGAGTCCGGCAACGGCGTGCTGCCCTCCTACCTCGACCTGCGCTTCCCCGCCTCGGACATCCCCGCCCAGGCGCGCGAACTCTACCGGCGCAATCGCCTGCGCATCATCCCGGATGCCGGCTACGCGCCGGTGCCGATCCGGCCGGCCATGACGCCCGCGGGCACGCCGCTCGACCTCAGCCAGTCGGTGCTGCGCTCGGTCTCCCCGGTCCATGTCGAGTACATGCGCAACATGGGCACGATGGCGTCCATGTCGGTCTCCATCCTCGTCGACGGCGTCCTCTGGGGCCTCGTTTCCTGCCACAACGGCACGCCGAAGCGCGTGCCGCTGCAGGCGCGCAACGCGTGCGACTTCCTCACCCAGGTCTTCGCCCTGCAGCTCTCCGCCAAGGTCCGCGGCGAGCAGGCCGAGCAGCGCCTCGCCCTCGGCGCGATCCAGGCCCGTCTCCTCGGCTTCATGGCCGAGGAGGACAGCTTCGTCGACGGCCTGCTCAACCACCCGGACGACGTGCTCGCGCTGGTGAATGCCGCGGGGGCCGCCGTGGTCACGGCCGATCGTTGCCGCATCCTGGGCGCGGCGCCGCCGGAGGGCGAGGTGCGCGCCCTGTACGAGTGGCTCTCGGCGCGCGGCGAGGCCGAGGACGTCTTCGTGACCGAGGCGCTGGCGGAAGACTTCCCCCGCGCGCAAGGCATCGCCGACCGGGCGAGCGGGCTCCTCGCGATCTCGGTCTCGAAGCGCTACCCGAGTTATATCCTCTGGTTCCGGCCCGAGGTGGTGCGGACGGTGAAGTGGGGCGGCAACCCCGTGAAGGCGGTCCAGCCCGACCCGGAGGGCGGCCCCGACCGCCTGCATCCGCGCAAGTCGTTCGAGATCTGGAAAGAGACGCTGAAGGGCCGCTCGCTGCCCTGGTCGCTGCCGGAGGTCGAGGCGGCCAAGGACCTGCGCGCCTCGGTGCTCGGCATCGTCCTGCGCCGGGCCGAGGAACTGGCCGCCATGAGCGAGGAGCTGCAGCGCTCGAACAAGGAGCTCGAAGCCTTCTCCTACTCCGTCAGCCATGACCTGCGCGCGCCCTTCCGGCACATCGTCGGCTACGCGAACCTGCTCAAGAACCGCGAGAGCCCGAACCTCACGGACAAGGGCCGGCACTACGTCGAGACGATCATCGAGGCGGCCCTCTCGGCGGGCACCCTCGTCGACAACCTGCTGACCTTCTCGCAGATGGGACGGCACGCCCTCAACAAGGTTTCCGGCGACCTCAACGCTCTCGTCGAGGAGGTCCGCCGCAAGGCGCTGCGCGACATCGCCCCGGACCGGACGGTGCGGTGGAAGGTGGCGCCCCTGGGGCGCGCCTACGCCGATCCGGCCATGCTGCGGCTCGTCATCGAGAACCTTCTCTCGAACGCGGTGAAGTACAGCCGGGACGCGGAGGAGGCGGTGATCGAGGTCGGCCGGCTGCCGCCGCGCGACGGCGAGGCGGTGTTCTTCGTGCGCGACAACGGCGTGGGCTTCGACATGGCCTATGTCGACAAGTTGTTCGGTGTGTTCCAACGTCTCCACCGGGTCGAGGAGTTCGAGGGCACCGGCATCGGTCTTGCCAACGTGCGGCGCATCGTCGAGCGCCACGGCGGCCGGACCTGGGCGGAGAGCCGGACCGGTGAGGGCGCAACCTTCTACTTCACCCTGCCGGTCCGCGAGGAGGCGCACTGAGATGGCGGCACTGAAGCCGATCCTCCTCGTCGAGGACAACCCGAACGATATCGAGCTCACCCTGGCCGCGCTCGAATCGAGTCAGCTCGCCAACGAGATCGTCATCTGCCGCGACGGGGCCGAGGCGCTCGACTTCATCTTCCGGCGCGGCGTGCACGAGCAGCGTCGGCAGCAGGATCCGGCCGTGGTCCTGCTCGACCTGAAGCTGCCCAAGGTCGATGGCCTCGAAGTGCTGGCCAAGGTGAAGGGCGACCCGCAGACCCGTGGCATCCCCGTGGTGATGCTGACCTCGTCGCGCGAGGAGACCGACGTCGTCCGATCCTACAATCTCGGCGTCAACGCCTTCGTGGTGAAGCCGGTGGCCTTCGATGAATTCTTCGCCGCGATCCGCGAGATCGGCGTGTTCTGGGCGCTCCTGAACGAGCCGCCGCCGCACCGGGGAGGCTGGCCATCGAACGCGTGATCGGACGCACGGCAGGGCCGTTCCGCATCCTTCACCTGGAGGACAGCGACCTCGATGCCGAACTCATCGAGGCCGAACTCGAACGCCTCGGGCACCCCATCCACATCGTGCGGGTCATCACCCGCGACGCCTTCGCTGCCGAGGCGCGGCCGGGTCGGCATGACCTCATCCTCGCCGACTACGTGCTGCCGGCCTTCGACGGCATCAGCGCGTTCCGCATCGCGCAGGCGCAGTGCCCCGACATCCCGTTCGTGTTCTGCTCAGGCACGCTCGGCGAGGACATCGCGGTCGAGGCGCTGAAGGACGGCGCCACGGACTACGTCACCAAGCAGCGGATCGACCGGCTGCCGCGCATCGTGGTGCGCGCGATGGCCGAGGCCCGGACCAGGGCTGAGAAGCGCGCGGCCGAGGCCGCGCTGCAGGCGCTCAACCAATCGCTCGAAGCCCGCGTGGCCGAGCGCACGCGCGAGCTCGCCGAGGCCAATGCCGCGCTCCAGCAGCAGATCGCCGAGCGCGAGCGCGCCGAGGAGGCGCTGCGCCTGGTGCAGCGGCTGGAGGCGATCGGGCAGCTGACCAGCGGGGTCGCGCATGACTTCAACAACCTGTTGACCGTCATCAGCGGCAATATCGAGTTTCTGGAACGCGACGTGACGAGCGAGCGCTCGAAGCGGCGCCTCGACATGATGCGCGGGGCGGCCGCCCGCGGCGCCAGCCTCACGGCGCAGCTCCTGGCCTTCTCCCGCCGCCAGCGGCTGGAGCCGAAGCCGGTGAGCCTGAACCGGACGGTCGCCTCGATGCGCGACCTGCTGCAAAGCTCCATCGGCGGGGCGGTGCAGATCGAGACGGCGCTTCAGGCCGATCTGTGGCCGGCCCTCGTCGATGCGACCCAGATCGAACTCGTCATCCTCAACCTCGCCATCAACGCCCGAGACGCGATGGCGGTCGGGGGCCGGCTGACCATCGAGACCGCCAACGTCGCCGTCGCTGGGGCGCCGACCCGGCCGGAGCAGCCCAGCCCCGGCGAGTACGTGATGATCGCGGTGAGCGACACCGGGACCGGCATGACGCCGGAGGTTCTGGCCCGCGTGTTCGAGCCCTTCTTCACGACCAAGGCGGTGGGCAAGGGCTCGGGCCTCGGGCTCGCCCAGGTGTTCGGATTCGTGAAGCAGTCCGGCGGCGGCATCAGGGTCGATACGGTTCCCGGAGAAGGCACCTCGTTCAAGGTGTACCTGCCCCGCGCCGAGAGCGAAGGCGTGGCGTCGCCCGCCCTGGCCACGGAGACCGATTGCGCCAGCCCGCAATCGCCGGGCACGAAGCCGACGCTCCTCGTGGTCGATGACGACGCCTGGGTTCGCGAAGTGACCGCGACCCGGCTCGGCGAGGCGGGCTACGATCTGCGCGAGGCGGCGTCCGGCCTGCAGGCGCTCGTCGCCCTCGAAGCCGATCCCTGCGTCGATCTCGTCGTCCTCGACTTCGCGATGCCCGGAATGAACGGGGCCGAGGCCGCCACCGAGATCCGCAAGCGCTGGCCGGAGGTGCCGGTCCTGTTCGTCACGGGCTACGCCGACATGGAAGCCTTGACCCAAGCCGGCGCCGTCGGTGCCGACGCCATCGTGCAGAAGCCGTTCCGGGACGGCGAACTCGAACGCAAGGTGGCCGCGATTCTCGCGGCGCGACCGATGCCGCATCTGCGCCTCGTCTCGGACCGCGAGCGAAGCGCCTGAACGGCGTCGTCACCGCAACCGGGACGGGACACGAGCCGGCGTCTGCGCGCCTCGCCGAGCCGATCAGAAGGAGATGGAAGGGCGAGTGGAGCGGGTGAAGGGAATCGAACCCTCGTATTCAGCTTGGAAGGCTGCTGCTCTACCATTGAGCTACACCCGCCGATCGCATCTCACGCCGGTCATCCGGTTTCCCGGAGACCCTCCGCACGGGGCGGTGTGGCGAGCGGCACTGCACCGGGGCGATAGCATGCCCCGGTCGGTTTGAGAAGCACGAAGGGGGACCTCGCCCCGGCGCCGAAGCTGTGCCAGGGATGACGGACCGCCGGGCCCGCCTTCCCGGTTCAGGCCCCTTTTTCCCGGATCCGCTGCCGTTGTTTCTCCGTCGCAGGACAGCACCGCCCCCGCCCGCCGGACAGGACGGCGCCGCGAAGACCGGCCTGTCGCCGGCGCGGCTCGACATCCGCGGTGTCAGCCGGCGCTATGGCCGCACACCGGCGCTCGAGGATGTTTCACTCTCGCTGCCGCCGGGCGAGATCCTGGCCGTTCTCGGCCGTTCCGGCTGCGGGAAGAGCACGCTGCTGCGCCTGATCGCCGGGCTCGACGCGCCCGATGCCGGCGAGATCCGCATCGATGACCGGCGCGTGGCCGGCCGCGGTCGCGATGAGCCGCCGGAGACCCGCGGCGTCGGCCTGATGTTCCAGGACTACGCCCTGTTTCCCCACCTCACCGTGCTCGCCAACGTCCGGTTCGGCCTTCGCCATCTGTCGAGCCGCGCGGCGCGGGCGGTGGCCCTCGAACGCCTTGCCGAGGTCGGCCTCGCGGACCGGGCGGACAGCTATCCGGGGACCCTGTCCGGCGGCGAGGCGCAGCGTGTGGCCCTGGCGCGGGCGCTGGCGCCGCGTCCCCGGGTGCTGCTCCTCGACGAGCCGTTCTCGAATCTCGATGCCGGCACCCGCGAACGGGTCCGGGCCGATACCCTGGCCGTCCTGCGCCAGGGCGGCATCAGCGCCATCCTCGTGACCCACGACGCCGCCGAGGCGGTCGAGTTCGCCGACCGCATCGCCCTGATGCGCGAGGGCCGCCTGGTCCAGTGCGACACCGCCGAGAGGCTGTACCGGGCGCCCGCGAGCCCCTTCGCGGCGCGGGCGCTCGGCGACATCGTTGAAATGGAGGGCCTCGCCTCCGGAGGCCGCCTGACGACGCCGCTCGGGACACTCGCCCTCACCGACCCCACGCCCGATGGATCCGTGCGGGTCTGCCTGCGACCGGAGGCGATCCGCATCGTGCCGCGGGGCGAAGGCGTGCCGGGCCGGATCCTGCGCCGTCGCTTCGTCGGCGCCAGCACCCGCATCGATGTCGAAGTCGCCGGGCTCGATGCGCCCCTGCGCCTCACCGCTGCGCCGGACGGCATCGCGGGCGACGGTGTTGCCCTGGGGCTCGCGGAGGGCGGTGTCTTCGTCTTTCCAGCGGCCAAATCTTCCTGAGCCCACCGCTTTATTTGGAATAACTAAAAATCAACAAACTTGTCGAGCCTGCCGACGCTCTGTAACACGCAGCAGGCATCGACGATGCTTGGGGGGAGCAAAGAAATGCGGCGCGTTCGGCGTATCGGGTGTCTCGTGGGGTTCGGCCTGGCCCTCGCCATCACCGGACAGGCCCAGAGTGCCGAGGTGAACCTCTATACCACCCGCGAGCCAGGCCTGATCCGTCCCCTCCTCGACGCCTACACCGCCAAGACCGGCGTGACGGTGAACACCGTGTTCGTCGAGAAGGGCTTGGCCGAGCGTGTCGCCGCCGAGGGGGCCCGCAGCAACGCCGACGTCGTCATGACGGTCGATATCGGCAATCTGATCGAGCTGGTCGACCGCGACCTCGCCCAGCCGGTCCGCTCCCCCGTCCTGGAAGCGGCGGTGCCGGCGCCCCTGCGCGACGGGGATGGGCGTTGGTTCGCGCTCTCCCTGCGCGCCCGCGTGCTCTATGCCGACAAGGCGCTCGCCGACTTGAACGCCGCGACCTACGAATCGCTCGCCGACCCGAAATGGCGCGGCAAGATCTGCATCCGGTCGGGCCAGCACCCCTACAACACGGCCCTCATCGCAGCCTACCTCGTGCGGCACGGCGCGGAGAAGACGGAGGGCTGGCTTCGCGGCGTGAAGGCCAATCTCGCCCGCAAGGCGGCGGGCGGCGACCGGGACGTGGCGCGCGACATCGCCGCCGACCTCTGCGAGATCGGGCTCGCCAACTCCTACTATGTCGGGCTGATGCGCTCAGGCCGCGGCGGGCCGGACCAGCAGAAATGGGGCGAGGCGATCAAGGTTGTCCTGCCGACCTTCGAGGGCGGCGGCACCCACGTGAACGTCTCGGGCGCCGTCGTCGCCAAGCACGCGCCGCATCGCGACGAGGCCGTCAAGCTTCTCGAATACCTCGTCTCCGACGAGGCGCAGGCGCTCTACGCCCGGGCCGATTTCGAGTACCCGGTCAAATCCGGCGCCGCGGTCGATCCGATGCTCCAGGCGCTCGGCCCGCTCTCGGTCGATGCGACCCCGCTCGTCGAGATCGCGCGCAACCGCAAGGCGGCGAGCCTGCTCGCGGACAAGGTCGGCTTCGACAACTGATCGCGTTCGAGGATCGCCGGCCCGTCGCAGCCGGCCAACGGACGCCGAAACGGATTGCAGACCCCTCGATGACGCCCGCACGGGGCCTCCTTCACGCGGCGGCGGCGGTGCTGGCCGCGATCCTCCTGGCCCCGGTCGTCTCGCTTGCCGTGGCGGCGGCCGACGGGACCGGCGAGCTGTGGCCGCATCTGGCGGCCTACGTCCTGCCCCAGGCGATCCGCGAGACCGGGCTGCTGCTCGTCGGCGTGGGGCTCCTGGTGACCGCGCTCGGAACCGGGACGGCATGGCTCGTCTCGGCCTTCGCCTTCCCCGGCCGTCGGTTCCTCGACGCGGCCCTCCTGCTGCCGCTCGCGGTGCCGACCTATGTGGTCGCCTACGCCTATCTCGATCTGATGCACCCGCTGGGACCGATTCAGAGCGGTCTGCGGGCGCTGCTCGGGCTGTCGAGCCCACGCGACCTGTCCCTTCCCGATCTGCGCTCCCTGCCCGGCTGCATCCTGCTCCTCGGCTTCGTGCTCTATCCCTACGTCTACCTGCCGACGCGGGCGCTGTTCCTGATGCGGGCGGGGACGTTGCTGGAGGCGGCGCGGATGCTCGGCGCCGGGCCGGCGCGGACCTTCTTCCGGGTGGCGCTGCCGCTGGCCCGCCCTGCCATCGCCCTCGGCGTCGGGCTCGCGCTGATGGAGACGCTCAACGATGTCGGTGCGGCCGAGTTCTTGGGCGTGCGCACGCTGACGGTGCAGGTCTACGCGACCTGGGTGAACCGCTCGGACCTGCCCGGCGCGGCGCAGATCGCCCTGGTGATGCTGGCCGGCGTCGTCGGTCTGGTCGCGCTCGAGCGGCTCGCCCGGGGCAAGCGAGGCTATGCCGGTTCGGGCCATCGTGACCGGCCGACCGCGCGCCGCCCCTTGTCCGGCTGGCGGGCGGCGGCCGCGCTCGCCCTCGGCTCCACCCCGGTCCTCCTCGGCTTCGGCCTGCCCGCGGGCTATCTCGCGTGGGCCGCGTGGCAGCGGCTGCGAGCGGGCGGATGGCCGGAGGCGCTGGCCGCGCAGACCCTCAACACCGTCCTCTATGCGGGCGCCGCGACCGCCGTCACGGTCGCTGTAGGGCTGCTGGTGGCCGCTGCCCCGCAACTTCTGGGACGCCGGAGCGGTCAGGCGCTGATCCGGGTCGCCGGCCTCGGCTATGCAATGCCCGGCACGGTTCTGGCGGTGGGACTGCTCGCGCCCCTCGCTTTGCTCGATAAGGGATTGGCCGACCTGTTCGGCGCGGAACTCGGCTGGGCGCCGGCCATCGGGCTCGGAACGGGCGCGGCGCTGGTCATCGCCTACACGCTGCGTTTCCTCACCATCTCGGTCGGTGCGACGGAGGCGGGTTTCGCCCGCATCCCCTCGACCCTTCCCGATGCGGCCCGGATGCTGGGACGCGGCCGTTTCGCGACCCTGCTCGCGGTGCAGCTGCCGTTGGCATGGCCCGCCGTTCTGAGCGGGGCGCTGCTCGCCTTCGTCGATATCGCGAAGGAACTGCCGGTGACGTTGCTGCTGCGTCCGCTCAACGTCGAGACCTTAAGCACGCACCTCTACGGCGAGGCCGCCCGCGGCACCTATGAGGACGGTGCCGCGGCTGCGCTGCTGATCGTGATGACCGGCCTGATCCCCGTGGCGCTGCTGCTGCGCCTCGACCGGGGGCCGGTGCCGCGGCACAGCCGCGCGGGGGCCTGATCGACGGTTACATCCCGCCGAGCAGCACGTTCATCGAACCGATGACGGTCATCACGAGGCAACCGGCGAAAACGGCGATCATGGCGTAGGACACGGGCTTCAGCTGCATGCTCGGTCAACTCCTTGCGATCAGTGGCTCCAATCCTGCCCGGCCGTCCCCGCGGAATCGCGAAAAGGTCACGGCCCGACAGGCGGAGGGAGAGGCAGAAACCGGGCCATTTCGACCCAGTCATTCCGTCAACGATAGAAACGCGCCGTCATTCCATCAGCAGAGATCTAAAAATGCGCCGAGACGACGAAGTTCATCTCGGATCGCGGAGATGTGAGCCGATGACGGGCAATATTACCGATAAAATTCTAAGAATTCGCGGGGCCTGAACTATATTTCAACTTCGGCCCCGCATGCCGTTTGATCCTCGCTTAGCAGCGGGTACCGCCGGCCGTCTGACCGTACTGCTTGACCGGGAAGTTCTGCTGGTTCGCATTGCCCTCGGCCGCCGAGCTCATCGGGCAGGCGGTGTGCTCGGGGCTGTCGTGGACCCCCAGCGAGCCCGTCACCAGCACATCGGACCGGACCGCCGGAGTGGTGCGGTTGCCGAAAGCCATCACGGATGAGGCCGGAGCGGTGGCGCCGATGATGACGGCGGCAACGACGGCGGCAACTCGGGTCTTCATGTGACGTTCACTTTCCTTTTAGCGGGCTCATCCAGTCGGATGGGCACTCTCGTCCTGGGGTTATATTGATATAGGCGAACTAAGACCGGCACGGCGTGCCGAGCCACACGCACCGTCAGGGATTAAATCCGGACTTGGTTTCGCGGCTCGCCCGAGACGGCTGCGGCGCAGGCGCGGCAACGCGGGAGACGGCCCGCCGCGCGCCGCGAACGCACCCTTGCGCGGCGAGATTCCGCCGCGACCCGAGACATGGTTGTTGTCAGGGATGGTGTTCGGGGGTGCCGGCGCGCCGCGCGGAACGCCCGGTCGCTGTCCGTCTCGGACCTGTCCGCGACAGTGCCGCGGACATGATGCGCTCGAACCTCAGGGTCAGTTCGGCAGACGCGCGTCCGTTCCGGCGGGACGGGGAAGCATCCTGCGCTCGAGTCCCTTGTGCAGGTGGACCATCATCGCCACGCCGAAGAGCGGCGTCACGAGGTTGACGATCGGCACGATCATCAGGCCGGCGAGCAGGCAGCCGGCGGCGATCACCGTGAACCCGGACTGCTCGCGCATCGCCCGTGCCTCCGGCAGAGGCCGGAACCGACCGGCAGCGAGTTCGAAATACTCGCGTCCGAGCAGATAGGCGTTGGCGCCGAAGAAGGCGAAGAGGTTCACCCCCGGCACGAAGACGAGGATCAGCGCGACGAGGTTCACCAGCAGGGCGAGGCCGGCGAAGCGGACTGCCGAACCGAGCGCCTGTCCCCACGGCAGGGCGCGCCCCGGCGCATCCTTGGGATAGTCGCTGCGCTCCACGACCTCGGCGACGTCGTCGAGGAAGAAGCCGGCCACGAGGATCGACACCGCGGGCATGATGTAGGCCAGCGCCACGAAAAGCCCGGCACCGGCCAGGAAGAAGGCCAGGGTATCGAGGAACGGGTAGTCGGCCGAGATGTGGTGGCTCGACTGGAAGGCCTGGATCAGGCGCGTCAGCCCGAACCACACGACCGCCAGCAGCCCGATCGTGAGCGCCAGCGACTTGAAGAGGATGCCGCGCAGGGCGGGGGAGAATACCTGCCGCAGGGCAGCGGCAGCGGCCTTGATGAGCATCGTGCCCTTCGATTCCCTCGATGATCTGCACCCGCCCAGGGCGGGTTCTCGCCGCTCCGCGCGGGCCGCGCAAGTCCCGCTTTCGGGGAAAGCCCAACGCGGCGCGGCTCCTGCGGGCGGTTGACGCGTTGCCCGGACGATACCGCCGGAGATCCGCCCATGATCCGCTCAGCCCTCGCCCGTCTCATCCTCGCCGGTCCCCTGATGGCCGCGGTGCCCAGCGCCGCCCACGAGGTCGGAGCCTGGGCCGGCGCCAGTTCGGCCCCCGCGGAGCGCTCAGAGGTTGCGGTGGCGGCCCTCGACGGCAAGGCCTACGTCATCGGCGACTACAACGGCGCGACCGACCTCCTGATCTACGATCTCGCCGCTGATACGTGGAGCAAGGGCGCGGCCTTTCCCTATCCGGTCCACCACACCATGGCCGCGGAGACGGGCGGGCGCCTCTACGTCTTCGGCGGCTACGTCAACGGCTGGGAGGCCAGCGACAAGGTCTGGGCCTACGATCCGAAGACCGAGACCTGGGAGCCGAGGGCGCCGATGCCGACCCCGCGGGCCGCGGGCGGGGCGACGCTCCTCGACGGCCGGATCCACGTGGTCGGCGGCAGCCGATCGGGACGCGGCAACGTACGCTCCCACGAGGTCTACGATCCGGCGCGCGATTCCTGGGGCAAGGCCGCCGACCTGCCGACGCCCCGCGACCACCTCGCGGTGCAGACCGTGGGGGGCCGCATCGTCGCCAGCGGTGGCCGGATCGACGGTGATTCCGGCAAGAACCTCACGGCCAATCAGGTCTACGATCCGGCGAAGGACGCCTGGAGCGAGGCCGCGCCCCTGCCGACCGCGCGCAGCGGCACCGCTTCCGCCGTGCTCGGCCGCGAGGTCTTCGTGATCGGCGGCGAATCGAACCGCAGGACCTACGACGAGGTCGAGGCCTTCGACCTGCCGGCCAATCTCTGGCGCGCGCTGGCGCGGCTCCCCACCGCGCGGCACGGCTTCGGCGCGGTGACCTATAAGGGCCGCATCTACACCCTCACCGGAAGCCCGCGGCCGGGCGGGGACCGATCCGGCACCGTCGAGGTGCTCGATCCGAACGGCGCCGCGCCGGCCCGCTGACCGGCGGGAATCGGGCGCGGACGCTTGCCGCGGCCGGCCTTGCGGACGAGATGAGGGCCGCCTTCCCGAATCCGCGCCGAGACCATGCTCCCGTCCCCCGAGCACGCCCGCTTTCGCCCGACCGTCGCGCCGCGCACGGTCGACCTCCCCGGCTCGCCCGACGTGATCGTGATCGGCGCGGGCGCCGCCGGGATCGCCGCGGCCCGGCGGCTGATCGAGCGCGGCCTGTCTGTGGCGGTGCTGGAGGCGCGCGACCGGGTCGGCGGACGGGCGGTGACGACGCGGCTGCGCGGCCACGCGGTCGACCTCGGCGCGCACTGGCTCCATGCCGGGCCGATCAATCCCCTCGTCGCCCTCGGCCGGAGACGCGGCGAGCCGCTGCGGCGGGCGGCGCAGGAGCAGCATCTCTGGGTCGGGCGCCGGCCGGGGCGGGCGGACGAGGACGCCGCCTTCTCCCGCGCCTTCGACATCGCCGATCGGGCGATCACGCACGCCGCCTCCCGGACGCAGGACGGACCGGCTGCCCGCGCCCTGCCCCGCCATCTCGGGCCCTGGGGTGAGCGCGTCGCCCTCGTCCACGGATTGGTCTCGGGCCGGCCGCTCGACGAGGTGTCGCTGCACGACTGGCCGAGCCTGGAATACGGCGACAACTACTTCATCGCGGGCGGCTACGGTGCCTATCTGGCGCGGCTGGCGCGGGAACTGCCGATCCGGCTCGGATGCGCCGTGACGGCCCTCGACTGGTCCGGGTCGGGCGTGCGCGCTCGACTCGCCGACGGCGGGGTCTTCGACAGCGGGGTCTTCCACAGCGGAGTCTTGGCGGCGCGGGCGGCCATCGTCACCGTGCCGGTCCCCGTGCTGCAGGCGGCGTTCCGCTTCGATCCCCCTCTGCCGGAGCCGACCCGAGCGGCGATCGACGGCTTTCTGCCGGGCATCTACGAGCACGTCGTCCTGCACTGGCCCTCGGCACCGTTCCGGGGCCGCGACCGGCTCGCGAGTGTGGTCGGCGGACGCCACAAGCCGCCGGGGATGCTGACCCGGATCGACGACACGCCGTTCCACTACTTCGAACTCGATGCCGCCGTCGCCCGCGCCCTCGATTCCGCCGGAGCCGGCCCCGACGGCGCGCGGCGCTTCGCCCGCGCGGTGCTGGCCGAGCATTTCGGCCGCGGGGCGCTGGCCGATCTCGCGATCCCGGCGGTGACCGCGTGGCGGCACGATCCGTGGTCGCGGGGCTCTTGGGCGGTGGTCCCGCCGGGACACGCGGCGGCGCGGGCGACGCTTCAGGAGCCGGTCGGCGAGCGGATCTGGTTCGCGGGCGAGGCCAATTCCCGCGCGCAGTGGGGCACCGCCGGCGGCGCCTACGAGGAGGGACTTCGCGCGGCCGAGCATGTCGCCGACACGCTCAGCCCGACGGCACGGCCCCCGAGCCTCTGAGCGCTCCCGCACTTGCATCCCCTGCCCGGATGGGCGAACGGCCGATGCGACAAGGGCGCACAACGCCCGCCGGAGCAAGGACCGGCCGCGAGCGGGGGATACGGCGATGAATTGGGTGGAGGCGATCGGCTATCTCGGGACGGCGCTCACCGTCGCCTCGTCGGCGATGGGGACGATGATCCCGCTGCGAATCGTGGCCCTCTGCGCGAGTTGCGCCGTCATCACCTACGGCTACCTCATCGGCAGCGTGCCGGTGATGCTGACGGAAGCGATCCAGATCCCCTTCAACGCGTGGCGGCTCTACGAAATGGTCCGCCTCGTGCGCGAGACCCAGCGGGCGGCCTCCGGCGACCTCTCCCTCGACTGGCTGAAATCCTTCGGCACCTCCCGGCGCTTCCGAGCCGGCGAGGTGCTGTTCCTGAAGGGGGACCCGGCCCACGAGATGTACCTGATCGAGAGCGGGCGCTTCCGCATCGCCGAGCACGGGCTCGACGTTCAGCCGGGCCAGATCGTCGGCGAACTCGGCATGCTCTCGCCCGGCAACCGGCGCACCGGCTCGCTCGCCTGCGTGGAAGCCGGCACCGCGCGCTGCCTGTCCTATTCCGAGGTCAAGCAGCTCTACTATCAGAACCCGGAATTCGGCTTCTACTTCCTGAAGCTGACGAGCGAGCGCCTGTTCCAGGGCGCCGCCGAGGCGGCGGGCGCGCCGCGCCCCGCACCCGCGGGAAGCGACGTGCTGTGAGCCTCAATCACGCTGCCGCATGAAGCTGTCCGGCGTACCGGTGCCGGCCTCCACGAACTGGATGTCGCGCGGCCCGCGCCGGGGGGTGTCGACGGAGAGGAACACCACCGGCTCCTCCAGGATCTCGGGCACCGAATGCACCACGCCACGCTTGAACACCACGAGCGTGCCCGGCCCGATCTCGACCGGCGGCGCGTCGCCCAACTGCATCCGGCAGCGGCCGGACAGGGCGTAGAGATACTCGTCGCAGGTCGTGTGGTAGTGCGGCGGTGTCGGCCGGTAGACCCGGAAGACGCGGGCGCTCGCAGTCTCGTCCTCGGTGAAGCGGTGGTCGGCCACCAGGGTCGCCGCCGTCTCGGGCAAGCGACGCACGGCCTCGGCGACGTCGAACACCGCGTGGCCGGCTGACCGCTCCCCGTCCATGCTCCGGTGCTCCCGCTTCGCCTGCGGGATTATGACCGCGGGCGAGATCGGTGCACAGGGGCCGGCGGGCCCCGCGTTTCATCAACGGGCCGGAAATGTTAGACAAAGCGATGCCGCGCGGATCGCGGCCCGGACATCGATGACCCGGAGATGATGCGGGGATACGAGGGAAACGCCCAGGTCATGGCGGATGTCGCCGCCGTGATCGAGCAGGCTCAGCGCGAAGGTCGCGATCTCGCGACCGCGCTACGCATCGCCCGGGTCACGCTCGCCTATGTCAGCGGCCCCGAGCCGGAGCCGGATCAGGCCCGCGCCCTGGAGGCCCTCGACCGACAGCTCCGCGCACTCTCGGATTGAGAGCAAGCCCGCGGCTCTGCTCGGGCGTGCCGGTGAAAGAGCGCGACCGACGGCTCAGCCCGCCGCCTGCGCGATCAGCGTCACCGCTCCGAACAGCAGAACGGCGAGCACCGCCACGGCCATCAGAATGAGGGCCGCCCGCGACTCGCGTAGCTCGTGATCGTCCATTCGAAGAGCTTAAGCGATGTGGGGCGCAGGGCATAGCGCGCCCTGACTCAGGCGCGTCGGGCGGGTCGCCGCGGCCGCAGAACCACGATGTCGTCCGGGCACACGCTGCCGTCCATCCGCTTGGCGTCCTGCATCAGAGTGCCGTGTAGGGGCCGCACGTCCCAGCGGCCGTACCAATCGCGGGACGGCGAGAAGTGCGGCGCGTCCAGGGAAGCGCGGGCGGGGTCGAGCGGCGTACCACCGCTCTGCGTGAACCGTGCCTCACCGGACCCATCGGCGAGCAGGCCGAACAGGATCGGGTGCGCATCGCGGTTCGCGGCGTTGGTGGCGCGGTTCGGCAACGGCATTTCCAAAAGCTTTCTCGCAGGCAGATCGGATCGTCCGAAATCGGGACGCTCACCCCCGTCACTGCAAATCCGAAGCCCGGTGCGGCCGTCTCGCGGCGGAATGCCCGGTAGAAAGCCCAGCCCAATCGCAACCGTGGTGCGTCACTTGCCATCACCCGGTCAGATCCGCCCGACACGGCGCCGAATGTTTCGCGGTGGCACGCCATCGCGTCCCGAACGGCACTCCGGTCCTCCTCATCGAGACCGAGTTGATTGCGAAATGAGAAGAAATCCCTTGATGAAGAGCGCCCTCGAATCCCTCCTCGGCCCGATCCGCGGCTGCTTCGCTCCCCTCGGCCTGCTCGGCGCGCTCGCCGTCACGGTGGCATGGTGGGTCATCGTCGCCCGCACCGTGTGGCTGGCCGTCGAATGGGCCTCGGTCTGACGCGCGGATCCCCGTCCACCCGAAAAACGTTCTTTCTGTAGAACACCGCGCGAAGGGATCGATGTTCCATCTACGCCCAAATGGAGAGAATATTGTTGCAATTCGACCGCGTCATTGCCGGCTGCAGGACTTCGAATTGCTTCTGGGACGTGCGGTTCAGCTTGACATCGTTCTTTAAAAAGAACACTTCCTCGTCATGGGCGAGTGAAAGCTCGCGACGTGGAGGCGAGACGACGTGTTCGACGGACAACCGATCAAGCTTGGCGCGGCACCGCATCGGCGCGCGGCCCTTCTCGGCCTCGCCATGGCGGCCTGCCTCGTCTCCGCCGGCAGCGCCCGGGCGCAGACCGAAATCCTCAACGTCTCCTACGACCCGACGCGCGAGCTCTACCGCGAGATCAACGCGGCCTTCTCCGAAGAGTGGAAGGCCAAGACAGGCGAGACCGTCACCGTGCGCGCCTCCCATGGCGGTTCGGGCGCGCAGGCTCGCACGGTCATCGACGGCATTCCCGCGGATGTCGTGACGCTGGGCATCCCTTCCGACATCGACGCCATCGCCAGGCTTTCGAAGAAGATCCCGGCAGATTGGCGCACGAAGCTTCCGAACGAGGGCCTGCCCTACACCTCGACCGTCGTGTTCCTCGTCCGCAAGGGCAACCCGAAGGGCGTCAAGGACTGGGACGACTTGGCCAAGCCCGACGTGAAGGTCATCACCCCGAACCCGAAGACCTCGGCCGGCGGGCGCTGGAACTTCCTCGCCGCCTGGGGCTATGCCTACGAAAAGGACGGCCGGGACAAGGAGAAGGCCAACGCCTTCGTCGGCTCGCTCTACAAGAACGTGCCGGTGCTCGACACCGGCGCCCGCGGCTCGACCGTGACCTTCGCCCAGCGCGGCCTCGGCGACGTGCTGCCGACCTGGGAGAACGAGGCCTTCCTCGTGCTGGAGGAGTTCGGCAAGGACAAGTTCGACATCGTCGTGCCGCCGACCTCGATCTACGCCGAGCCGCCCGTCGCCCTCGTCGACGCCAACGTCGACAAGAGGGGCACGCGCAAGCAGGCCGAGGCCTATCTGCAGTTCCTCTACAGCGACAAGGCGCAGGCGATCTTCGCCAAGCACCACTATCGCCCGATCAAGCGCGAGGCGGCCAAGCCCGAGGATCTGGCGCAGCTGCCCGAGATCAAGCTGTTCAAGATCGAGGATCTTCAAGGCTCCTGGGACGACATCCAGAAGGCCAACTTCGACAATGGCGGCCTGTTCGACCAGCTGAGCCGGGCCGGGCGCTGACCGCATGGCCGAGCCCGTGAAACCCCGGCGGCGGTTCCGCCAGCGAAGCGTGCTTCCCGGCTTCGGGATCACCTTCGGCTACACGCTGACCTGCCTCGGCCTGATCGTGCTGCTGCCGCTCGCCGCCCTCGTGGTCAAGGCGTCCGGTCTCGGCCTCTCGGGAATCTGGGAGGTGGCGACCGACCCGCGCGTGGCCAGTGCGCTGCGCGTGAGCTTCGGCGTGTCGCTGCTCGCCGCGCTCACGGCCTCGATCTTCGGCGGCATCGTCGCCTGGGTTCTGACCCGCTACGACTTTCCCGGACGCAAGTTCGCCGACGCCGTGGTCGATCTCCCCTTCGCTCTGCCGACGGCGGTGGCGGGCATCGCGCTCGCCTCGCTCTACGCGCCCAACGGGCTCGTCGGGGCGCAGCTTTCCCGGATCGGCATCGAGGCGGCCTACACGCCGGTCGGCATCTTCATCGCCATGGTGTTCATCGGCCTGCCGTTCGCCGTGCGAACGGTGCAGCCGCTGATCGCCGAGATCGACAAGGAGGTGGAGGAAGCCTCCGCCATCCTCGGCGCTTCGCGGATCACCACCCTCACGCGGGTGGTGCTGCCGCCGCTGATCCCGGCGGTGCTGACGGGCTTCGCCCTCGCCTTCGCCCGCGGCGTCGGCGAGTACGGCTCGATCATCTTCATCGCCGGCAACCTGCCCTACGTCTCCGAGATCGCGCCGCTGCTCATCGTCATCAAGCTCTCGGAATTCGACTATGCGGGCGCGAGCGCCATCGCCGTGATCATGCTGGCGATTTCCTTCGTGACCCTGCTCGCGATCAACCTGATCCAGGCCTGGAGCCGGCGGAGATTCGGCTATGTCTGAGGCGCTGGCACAGGGCCCAATCACGGGGCCGCGGGACGAGACGCTGCGCCCGCCCGCCAGCGTCGTCACCGAACGGCGGGTCGTGCGCTGGCTGCTGATCGCGGTCGCGCTGACCTTCCTCGGCCTCTTCCTCGTCCTGCCGCTGCTCACGGTGTTCGCCCAGGCGCTCGCCAAGGGCTGGGGCGCGTATTTCGCCGCCTTCGCCGAGCCCGACGCCCAGGCCGCGATCCGGCTGACCCTCATCGTCGCGGCGATCGCCGTGCCGTTCAATCTCGTCTTCGGCGTCGCGGCCTCCTGGGCCATCGCGAAATTCGAATTCCGGGGCAAGAACCTGCTCGTCACCCTGATCGACCTGCCGTTCTCGGTCTCGCCGGTGGTGTCGGGCCTGATCTACGTGCTGGTCTTCGGCTCGCGCGGCCTGTTCGGCCCGTTCCTCGTCGAGCACGACATCCAGATCATCTTCGCGGTGCCCGGCATCGTGCTCGCGACGATCTTCGTCACCTTTCCCTTCGTCGCGCGCCAGCTCATCCCGCTGATGCAGGAGCAGGGCACGGCCGAGGAAGAGGCGGCGCTCACCCTCGGCGCCTCCGGATGGCACGCCTTCCGGACGGTGACGTTACCCAATATCCGCTGGGGCCTGCTCTACAGCGTCCTGCTCTGCAACGCCCGCGCGATGGGCGAGTTCGGCGCGGTTTCGGTCGTCTCCGGCCATATCCGCGGGCTTACCAATACGCTGCCGCTGCACGTGGAGATCCTCTACAATGAGTACAACTTCGTTGCCGCGTTCGCCGTCGCCTCTCTCCTTGCCGGGCTCGCTCTTGTCACCCTTGCCGTCAAATCCGTCCTCGAATGGCGCTACGCCGACGACATCGCGGCGGGGGCACGCCGCCACTGATTCCGTCGGAACGGCGACGGCGATCCGCATCGAGGACGTCTCGAAGACCTTCGAGACGGCAGCGGTGCTGCACGATTTCACCCTCGACGTGCGCGCAGGCGAATTGCTGGCGTTGCTCGGCCCCTCGGGGTCGGGCAAGACCACGCTGCTGCGCATCATCGCCGGGCTCGACTTCCCCGACCGCGGGCGGATCATCTTCGGCGGCGACGACGCCACGCAGGTGCCGGTGCAGCGGCGCGCGGTCGGCTTCGTGTTCCAGCACTACGCCCTGTTCAAGCACATGACCGTGGCGCAGAACATCGCCTACGGTCTCAACGCCCGGAAGCGCTCGGAGCGGCCGGACAAGGCCGAGATCAAGCGCCGCGTCGGCAACCTGCTCGATCTCATCAAGCTCTCCGGATTCGCCGACCGCTATCCGAGCCAGCTCTCCGGCGGCCAGCGCCAGCGGATCGCGCTGGCCCGCGCCCTCGCGGTGGAGCCCCGCGTCCTGCTGCTCGACGAACCCTTCGGCGCGCTCGACGCGCAGGTGCGAAAAGACCTGCGCCGCTGGCTGCGCGAGATCCACGACCGCACCGGCCAGACCACGATCTTCGTCACCCACGATCAGGACGAAGCGCTCGAACTCTCCGACCGCGTGGCGGTGCTCGACCGCGGGCGGCTGGAGCAAGTCGGCACGCCGGACGAGGTGCAGGAGCGCCCGGTCTCGCCGACGGTGTTGAAGTTTCTGGGCGACACGATCGAAGTCGAAGCGATCGCGCAGAACGGCCAGGTTCTCGTCAACGGCCGGCCGACGCCGCTCACGGCCCCGGATGGCCTGGTCGGACCCGTCAAGCTCTATGCGCGACCCTGGCAGCTTCAGTTCGCCGAGGCGAGTGAGGCGCATCTCAGCGGGACGGTTCGCTCCTCATACCGGACGCAGGGCCGTCAGCGGATCGAAGTCGATCGCCCCGGCGCCAAGGTGGTGGTGGTCGAAGCCGCCGATACCGCGCGCCTCGCCGCCGGCCGCGAAGTCGGGCTACGGATCGTCGGCGGCCACGTCTTCCCGTAAGCGGAGCTCCCGCCGGAGACTCGAATCTCCGGCGGCCCCAGGCGAATGTGCCGGCCTTGAAACGGCCGGCGCCCCCTCCCCTGCTGGCCGCGCCTGCTCACTCCCGCCATCGATGCGGCGCCCGTCCCGAAAACCGTACTCTTGCATTGCGAACGCAAAAAAGCCCGCGGACCTTTCGGTCGGCGGGCGGCGTGTACGCTGGCGATCGCGCGTGGTGTGTTGGGATGGTGTGAGTTGGTTGCGGGGGCTGGATTTGAACCAGCGACCTTCAGGTTATGAGCCTGACGAGCTACCGGGCTGCTCCACCCCGCGCCGAAGCGCTGATCGTGTGTGTGAGGGAATGTGGGATGTCTTGTGCTGGGCAGGCCTGGCGGCGACCGACTCTCCCGTGTCTTGAGACACAGTACCATGGGCGCTGGTGTGTTTGACGGCCGAGTTCGAGATGGGATCGGGTCCTGGGCACACCGCTCAGGCCACCAGGCCGGCGCAGCACAAGTTTGGGTGTCGTTCGGCAAGCGGTGACCGACAGCCTGTTGGGTGTCGGTGGTCTTGGATCGTGATGGTGTTTCTGTTGATCCGGACACGGATCATGAGAGCGATCAAGCCTGTCGGGCGATTAGTACCGGTCAGCTCAACGCGTTGCCGCGCTTGCACTCCCGGCCTATC
>JACJIB010000009.1 GCA_014138645.1 Methylorubrum thiocyanatum
GATAGGCCGGGAGTGCAAGCGCGGCAACGCGTTGAGCTGACCGGTACTAATCGCCCGACAGGCTTGATCGCTCTCATGATCCGTGTCCGGATCAAAACAGAACACCATCACGAGACAGACCACCGACACCCAACAGGCTGTCGGTCACCGCTTGCCGAACAAACCCAAACTTGTGCTGCGCCGGCCTGGTGGCCTGAGCGGTGTGCCCAGGACCCGATCCCATCTCGAACTCGGCCGTCAAACGCACCAGCGCCCATGGTACTGTGTCTCAAGACACGGGAGAGTCGGTCGCCGCCAGGCCTGCCCAGCACAAGACACCCCACATTCCCTCACACACACGATCAGCGCCTCGGCGCGGGGTGGAGCAGCCCGGTAGCTCGTCAGGCTCATAACCTGAAGGTCGCTGGTTCAAATCCAGCCCCCGCAACCAACACACCACGCGCGATCACCAGCGCAGACGCCGACACACAGCCCGCCGACCCGAAAGGTCCGCGGGCTTTTTGCTGTCCCGCGTCCCGGCCCCGCGCAACGACCCCGACGCACCCCGAGAGGGGAGGGGGCCTTGGCCGTCTCTCATCTTCAGGCTGGGCGCGGCGAAATCGCAAAAAACCTGATGCGATCCTTATAAGCCGAGGTCCGTCTCCGTCTCGAACCCTAACGCGGTCCGCGCGCACAGTCCCGGGCGGCCGCACTCGTCCGCGGCCGCTTCACCGCCACGGACGCACCATGCTCGATGTCATTCTCCTCGCCGCCGGCCTCGCCTTCTTCGCGGCGACGGCCGGTTACGCGTCGCTCTGCGCACGCCTCTGACGGAGGCTTGCCGTGACGTTCGACCTCGCGCTCGGCGCCCTCGTGACCGCAGGGCTCCTCGTCTACCTCGCTTATGCCCTCGTCCGCCCCGAGCGGTTCTGAGCGGCCCGGACCTCCTCCCATGACACTCATCGGCTGGTTTCAGATCGCGCTGTTCTGCGCGGTCGTGCTGGCGCTCGTGAAGCCGCTCGGGGCCTACATGACCCGCGTCTTCGCCGGCGAGCGCACAATCCTCTCGCCCGTGCTCGTTCCGATCGAGCGCGGCCTCTACCGCGCAGCCGGCATCGATGCCCGGCACGAGCAGACTTGGCTCGGTTACGGCCTCGCCATGCTCGTCTTCCACGCGCTCGGCTTCGTATCGCTCTACGCGATCCTGCGGCTGCAGGACGGGCTGCCCCTGAACCCGATGGGTCAGGCGGCGGTGGCGCCGGACCTCGCCCTCAACACCGCCGTCAGCTTCGTCACCAACACCAACTGGCAGAATTACGGGGGCGAGAGCACGCTCTCGTACCTCTCGCAGATGCTCGGACTGACGCCGCAGAACTTCCTGTCGGCGGCCACCGGCCTCGCGCTCGCCGTCGCGTTGACCCGCGGCTTCGCGCGGGCCTCGTCGCGGACGGTCGGATCCTTCTGGGTCGATCTCACCCGCTGCACTCTCTACGTGCTGCTGCCGCTCTGCATCGGCCTGACCCTGTTCTACGTCTGGCAGGGGATGCCGCAGACGCTCGGCGCGTCCGTGGACGCAACCACGCTGGAGGGCGCGCGGCAGACCATCGCCGTCGGGCCGGTCGCGAGCCAGGTCGCGATCAAGATGCTCGGAACCAACGGCGGCGGCTTCTTCAACGCCAACGCGGCCCATCCGTTCGAGAATCCCACCGCGCTCGCGAACCTCGTGCAGATGGTGACGATCTTCGCGCTCGGCGCCGCGATGACCAACGTCTTCGGCCGGATGGTCGGCGACGAACGCCAGGGCTGGGCGATCCTCGCGGCGATGGGCGTGCTGTTCCTGGCCGGTGTCGCCGTGACCTACGCCAGCGAGGCGGCCGGTAGCCCGGCGCTGAACGGTCTCGGGTTCTCCGCCGGCAACATGGAGGGCAAGGAGATCCGCTTCGGCATCGTGGCCTCGGCCCTGTTCGCGGTCGTAACCACCGCCGCCTCCTGCGGCGCGGTCAACGCGATGCACGACTCGTTCACGGCACTCGGCGGCCTGATCCCGATGCTCAACATGCAGCTCGGCGAGATCATCGTCGGCGGTGTCGGTGCCGGGCTCTACGGCATGCTGGTCTTCGTCCTCGTCGCGCTGTTCGTGGCCGGGCTGATGGTCGGGCGCACGCCCGAATATCTCGGCAAGAAGATCGAGGCGAAGGAGGTGAAGATGGCCATGCTCGCCATCCTCTGCCTGCCGCTGATGATGCTGGGGCTGACCGCGCTCGCCACGGTGCTGCCGGCCGGCCTCGCCGGTCCCGCCAATGCCGGGCCGCACGGCTTCTCCGAGATCCTCTACGCCTTCACCTCGGCGGCGGCCAATAACGGCTCCGCCTTCGCCGGGCTCACCGGCAACACGCTGTTCTACAACACGACCCTGGCGCTCGGCATGGCTGTCGGCCGGTTCATGGTGATCGTACCGGCCCTGGCGATCGCCGGATCGCTCGCCGCGAAGAAGACGCTTCCCGCCTCCGCCGGCACCCTCCCGACCCATGGCGGCCTGTTCGTCGGCCTCCTCGTCGGCGTCATCCTGATCGTCGGCGGGCTGACCTTCTTCCCCGCCTTGGCGCTGGGGCCGGTGGTCGAGCACCTTGCCGGTGCCGCGGGGCAGACCTTCGCGGCGGGAGGCTGAGATGCCTCGCGCACTCTCCTCCCGGCGCGTGCCGCGCCCCCATCCGACCCTGCGTCGGCAGCCACATCACCGGAGGCACGGTGCCCTCCTGCGGCCGGTCCGCACCTCCGAACTCGTGCTGGCACTCCTCGGCGTCGCCCTCCTGGGCGCCCTGGCGCTCGCCGCCGTGTCCGCCGCGGTGAGCGGGCCGGCGCTGCCCTGAAGGCGCCCGCCCCGAACGACGCTCCGGCGCCTTCGCCGGATTCAGATGCATCCCATCCGGACGATCCTCATGTCCCGCTCCACGCCCTCCCTGTTCAGCGCCGCCCTGGTCGGGCCCGCGCTCCGCGACGCGTTCCGCAAACTCGATCCCCGCGCCATGGTCCGCAACCCGGTCCTGTTCGTGGTCGAGGTCGTGGCGGTGCTCACCACCGTGCTGGTCCTGGGTGACCTCGCCGTGGGCGGCGCGGACCTGTCCTTCTCCGGCCAAATCCTGCTCTGGCTGTGGTTCACCCTCCTGTTCGCCAACTTCGCCGAAGCCCTGGCCGAGGGGCGCGGCAAGGCGCAGGCGGACTCGCTGCGCCGCACCCGGACCGAGATGACGGCCAAGCGCCTGACCGGGCGGGACGGCGCCTACGAGATCGTGCCCGGCACGAGCCTCAAGCGCGGCGACGTGGTGCGGGTGGAGGCGGGCGATCTGATCCCCTCCGACGGCGAGGTGATCGCCGGGGTCGCCTCGGTCAACGAGGCGGCCATCACCGGGGAATCGGCGCCGGTGATCCGCGAATCCGGCGGCGACCGCTCGGCGGTGACGGGCGGCACGCAGGTTCTCTCCGACGCGATCACGGTGCGCATCACGGCCGCCGCCGGCTCGACCTTCGTCGACCGCATGATCGCCCTGGTCGAGGGCGCGTCCCGGCAGAAGACGCCCAACGAGATCGCGCTCAACATCCTGCTTGCCGGGCTCACCCTGGTCTTCGTCTTCGCCGTGGCCTCGATCCCGAGCTTCGCCGCTTATGCCGGCGGCGCGATTCCCGTCATCGTGCTGGTCGCGCTGTTCGTGACGCTGATCCCCACCACGATCGGCGCGCTGCTCTCGGCCATCGGCATCGCCGGCATGGACCGGCTGGTGCGCTTCAACGTGCTCGCCCTGTCGGGCCGCGCGGTCGAGGCGGCGGGCGACGTCGATACCCTGCTGCTGGACAAGACCGGTACCATCACGCTCGGCAACCGGCAGGCCACCGCGTTCCGCCCGGTTCAAGGCGTCTCCGAAGCGGATCTGGCGGATGCCGCCCAGCTCGCCTCGCTCGCCGACGAGACCCCGGAGGGCCGCTCCATCGTCGTGCTGGCCAAGGAACGCTACGGCCTGCGGGCGCGCGACATGGCCGGCCTCGCCGCCAGCTTCGTGCCGTTCACCGCGCAGTCGCGGATGTCGGGAGTCGATCTCGACGGCGTCTCGATCCGCAAGGGTGCGGTCGATGCGGTCATCGCCGCCGTGACGGCGCAGACGGTCGCCGCGCGCGGCTCGAATGCGGCGCTCGCCTACGCCCCTTCCTACACCCTTGCCGAAACCGAGACCGTCGCGCAGGTGCGCGTCATTGCCGAAGAGATCGCCAAGGCCGGCGGCACGCCCCTGGCGGTCGCCCGCGACGGACGGCTCCTCGGAATCGTCCACCTCAAGGACGTCGTGAAGGGCGGGATCCGCGAGCGGTTCGCGGAGCTGCGCCGCATGGGCATCCGCACGGTGATGATCACCGGCGACAACCCGCTCACCGCGGCCGCCATCGCGGCCGAGGCCGGCGTCGATGACTTCCTCGCCCAGGCCACGCCCGAGGACAAGCTGGCGCTGATCCGGCGCGAGCAGGCGCAAGGCAAGCTGGTCGCGATGTGCGGCGACGGCACCAACGACGCGCCCGCGCTCGCCCAGGCCGATGTCGGCGTGGCCATGAACACCGGCACGGTCGCGGCGCGCGAGGCCGGCAACATGGTCGATCTCGATTCCGATCCGACCAAGCTCATCGAGATCGTCGGGATCGGCAAGCAGTTGCTGATGACCCGCGGTGCGCTGACCACCTTCTCCATCGCCAACGACGTGGCGAAGTACTTTGCCGTACTGCCGGCGATGTTCCTGGGGCTCTACCCGCAGCTGCAGGTGCTCAACGTGATGGGGCTCGCCTCGCCGCAGAGCGCGATCCTCTCGGCCATCATCTTCAACGCGCTGATCATCGTCGCCCTGATCCCGCTGGCCCTGAAGGGGGTGCGTTACCGGCCGGTGGGCGCCGCCGCGCTGCTGCGGCGCAACCTCCTCGTCTACGGCCTCGGCGGCGTCGTGGTGCCGTTCGCCGGCATCAAGCTCATCGACCTCGCTGTCACCGCCCTTCACCTCGCCTGATCCCGGATCGCATCATCATGCTCACGCATCTGCGCCCCGCCCTCGTCCTCCTCACCGCGCTGACCGCGATCACGGGGCTCGCCTACCCGCTGGCGATGACCGGCCTCGCCGGGGCGATCTTCCCGGCGAGGGCCGCCGGCAGCCTGATCGAGCGCGACGGCCGCATCGTCGGCTCCGCCCTGATCGGCCAGAGTTTCTCGCAAGCTCACTACTTCCACGGCCGTCCCTCGGCGACGACGGCGGCGGACCCGGCCGATGCCGGCAAGACGGTCCCGGCGCCCTACAACGCGGCGAATTCGATGGGCTCGAATCTCGGGCCGACCAGCGCTGTGCTCGCCGAGCGGGTGAAGGGCGACCTTGCCGCCTTGAGCGCCGAGAATCCGGGCGTCCCGGTGCCGGTCGACCTCGTCACGACCAGCGGCTCCGGGCTCGATCCCGACATCGCGCCCGAGGCCGCCCTGTTCCAGGTGCCCCGCGTCGCCAGGGCGCGGGGAATGCCGGAGGATCGCCTGCGCGCCCTGGTGACGGCGCAGGTCGAGGGCCGTACCTTCGGGGTCCTCGGTGAGCGGCGGGTCAACGTGCTGGCGCTCAACCTCGCCCTGGACGAACTCGCCCGGCGCTGAGCGCCGCCGCCCGATCCGCGATGCCCGACCCCGCCCGCGACCCGAACCGTCCCTCGCCCGACGCGCTGCTCGACGCCGCGCGCCGGGAGGAGCGGACCCGCGGCCGCCTCAAGATCTTCCTCGGCGCCGCGCCGGGGGTCGGCAAGACCTACGAGATGCTCACCGTCGGCCGCGCCCGGCTCAGGGCCGGGGCCGACGTGGTGGTCGGCGTGGTCGAGACCCACGGCCGGGCCGAGACCGAGGCGCTGCTCGACGGGTTCGAGACGATCCCGCGGCGGCGCGTGCCCTATTACGGCACGGTGCTGGAGGAGATGGATCTCGACGCGATCCTCGCCCGCCGGCCGGCCCTCGCCCTGGTGGACGAACTCGCCCACACCAACGCGCCGGGCGCGCGCCATGCCAAGCGCTACCGCGACGTCGAGGAACTGCTCGATGCCGGCATCGACGTGCTCACGACGCTCAACATCCAGCATGTCGAGAGCCTCAACGACGTCGTCGCCGCGATCACCCGCATCCGGGTGCGCGAGACCGTGCCGGACGGGGTCCTCGACCGGGCCGACGACATCGAGGTGGTCGATCTCAACCCCGACGACCTGATCCAGCGTCTCAAGGAGGGCAAGGTCTACCTGCCCGAGAACGCCGAGCGGGCGCTGAAGCACTACTTTTCCCGCGGCAATCTGACGGCGCTGCGCGAACTGGCGCTGCGGCGCACCGCCGACCGGGTCGACGACGAACTCCTCGGCCATATGCGCGCCAACGCCATTGCCGGCCCTTGGGCGGCGGGCGAACGGCTCCTGGTCTGCGTCAGCGAGGATCCGCGTTCGGACGGGCTCGTGCGCTACGCCAAGCGGCTGGCCGACCGCCTGCACGCACCCTGGACCGCCCTGTTCATCGAGGGCGCCCGCGCCGCCTCGCTGAGCGAGGCCGAGCGCGACCGCGTCGCCGAGGCGCTCCGGCTCGCCGACCGGCTGGGCGGCGACGCCGTCACCCTGCCGGGCGGGCGGCGCGTGGCCGAGGACGTGCTGGCCTATGCCCGTTCGGCCAACGTCACCCACATCGTCGTCGGCAAGGCGACGCGCTCCTGGCTTTTCGAGCGCATCCACGGCTCGGTGGTGCATGACCTCGTGCGCGGCAGCGGCAGCATCGGCGTGCACGTGGTGCCGGGTGAGGCGCTGCGCCCGGAGCCGGCGGCGCGGGGGAGGGCGGTGGCCACCGCCGGACCGGGGCTGGATCTGCGGCCCTACGGCCTCGCCCTGCTCGCGGCCGCGGCCGGCCTCGGCCTCGCCCTGCTGCTCCAGCCCTATACCGGCATCGAGAATGCGGACCTGATGCTGCTCACCGCCGTGGTGGCGGTGGCCGTGCGCTTCGGTCTCGGGCCTTCGCTCGCGGCGGTGGTGGCCTCCTCGCTCGCCTACAACTTCTTCTTCCTGCCGCCGGTCTACACCCTGACCATCGCCGACCCGACCAACGTCGCGGCCTTCCTGCTCTTCACCGTGGTGGCGGTCCTCGTCTCGAATCTGGCCGCCAGCGCGCGCCGCGCGGCCGTGCTCAGCCGGACGCGGGCGGCGGCGACCGAGCGCCTCTACGGCTTCTCGCGAAAACTCTCGAGCTGCGGCAGCCTCGACGACGTCCTCTGGGCGACCTCGGCGCAGATCGCGGCGATGCTGCGGGTGCGGGTGGTGCTGCTCCTGCCCGAGGGTCCGGCCGTGACCGTTCAGGCGGGCTACCCGCCCGAGGACAGGCTGGACGAGGCCGACCTCGCCGCGGCCCAGTGGGCCTTCGCCAACGACCGCCCGGCCGGGCGCGGCGCCGATACCCTGCCGGGGGCGCGGCGCCTGTTCCTGCCCATGCGCACCGGGCGCGGCACGCTCGGGGTGATCGGCCTCGACGCGGACGGCACCGGTCCGATCCTGTCGCCGGAGGGGCGGCGCCTGCTCGATGCCCTGGCCGATATGGGGGCGCTCGCCATCGAGCGCGTGCGGCTCGTCGCCGATCTCGACCGGGCCGAGCGCGCCGCCGAGACCGACCGGCTGGCCCGTGCTCTGCTCACGTCGATCAGTCACGACCTGCGCACGCCGCTCGCCGCGGTGCTCGGCGCCGCCAGCACCCTGCGCGATCTCGATGCCGCGCTTCCGCCGGAATCCAAGACCGAGCTGCTGGCGACGATCATCGCGGAATCGGAGCGGCTCAACCGCTTCATCGCCAACCTCCTCGACATGACCCGGTTGGAAGCGGGGGCGGTGGCGCCGAACATGGTCGTTCAGGATGTCGCCGAGAGCATCGACACGGCCCTGCGCCGGCTCGACAAGGTGCTCGCCGGCCACCGCCTGCGCGTCGAGATCGAGCCCGGCCTGCCGCCGCTCCGGCTCGACCCGGTTCTGTTCGAGCAGGTTCTCGTCAACCTCCTCGACAACGCCGCCAAATACGCTCCCGAGGGCTCAACCGTGACGGTGCGTGCCCGGACCGAGCAGGGATGCGTCCGCATCACCATTCTGGACGAAGGGGACGGCCTGCCCGAGGCGGAGGTCGAGCGGGTGTTCGACAAGTTCTACCGCGTCCGCAAGGGCGACCGGGTCCGGGCGGGCACGGGGCTGGGCCTTGCCATCGCCCGCGGCTTCGTCGAGGCGATGGGCGGCCGCGTCACGGCGGCCAACCGCGGCGACCGGAGCGGGGCCGCCTTCGCCGTGAGCCTGCCCGTTCCGGCCGAACGGGCCCAGCAGGCCGCATGAAGGCCGCATGAGGACGGCGATCCGATGAGCCCAACCATCCTCGTGATCGACGACGAGCCGCCGATCCGCAAGCTGCTGCGGATGGGGCTCGCCACGCAGGGCTACGCCGTGGTGGAGGCCGCGGACGCGCGCACCGCCCTCGACCGGCTCGGGCGCGAGCGGGTCGATCTCGTCATCCTCGATCTCGGCCTGCCGGACATGCGCGGGCACGATCTCCTGCGCGCGATCCGCACCGGACATCCCGACCGGCCGGTGGTGGTCCTGTCGAGCCGGGACGACGAGGCCGGCAAGGTCGAGGCCCTCGATCTCGGCGCCGACGACTACGTGACGAAGCCCTTCGGCATGGCCGAGCTGCTCGCCCGCCTGCGCACCGCCCTGCGCCACCAACTCGCCGTCCAGGGCGAGCGGCCGGTCTTCCGCGTCGACGGGCTCAGCGTCGATTTGATCCGCCGGATCGTGCGGGTGAACGACGTCGAGGTGAAGCTCACGCCGCGGGAATACGACTTCCTCCGGGTCATGGTGCAGCATGCCGGCAAGGTGCTGACCCACGCGCAATTGATGAGCCAGGTCAACGCCTCGTCCGAGCCGCAATATCTGCGCGTCTACATGCGCCAGCTCCGGCAGAAGCTGGAAGCCGACCCCGAGCGCCCGCGCCTCCTGCTGACCGAGACCGGCATCGGCTACCGCCTCAAGGCGCCGGACGACGCCGGGTGAGGGGCGGCTGATCCGGGGCACTTGCCGCCAAGCGGCACCGAACCCGTCGCGGTTCCTTCAGCGCAAGGCCAGGGCCGACGGGCCGGAATAGGACGGGCACAGGTCGCGCATAAAGGCCCCGAGGGCTTCCTCGTGATCCGTCGCGAGGCAGGCCCTGACATTGGCCGCGCCTTCGCTCTCCGTCGTCATCCCGATCGCATCGACGCCGACCCGCAACGGGATCAGAGGGCACCGCTGCGGGGTGATGGCGGCGGCCATCGCCACGACATCGAACAGCGTGGGCCGGGTCACTTGGAAGGGATTGTTGTGCTGCCACAGGGTGAGGAGCCGGTGCAGGTCCGGATGCGCCTCCCCGACGGCGTGCAGAAAGGCGCCGCTCGGACGCGCCTGAACCGAATCCAGCGGCATCATGACGATGGGAACGCCGCTCTGCAGCAGCCGATCGAACGCGCCCGGATTGAGATGGATGTTGTGCTCCGCCTGGGGCGAGAGATTCGGTTCGCCCGCGGGAGAATTGTATCCTCTCCTCAAGGACCCGCCCATGACGATGACCCGCTTCAATGTCTTGAACGTTGCGGGATCGCGATCGATCATCGCTCCGATGTTGTGGAGTGGCGCGAGCGCGATCAGGGTGAGCCTGTTCGGCCGCTTCCTGATCAGGTCCAGGGTCGCATGAATGCCATCGACCGATGAAGGCGATCGTTCCTCGCCCGCATAGTCCTTTTGCGTGAAGATCACGTCGGTCTGCGTCGCAACGCCGGCCCAGACCGGAATCTCTTGCTTTCCGTAGCTCCGGAGCAGTTTGCGCGTCAGGGCGGCTCTGAGTTCCGTGTCGCCATGCGCCGTAAGGATCGCTCTGACGGTCAGCCGGCGAGATACGAGCGCCCATACGATGGCGAATGCATCGTCGATGTCGTCGCCGATATCGGTGTCGATGATGACCTCAGGCCTGCGATCGAAGAAATTGAAAAGATTGGATATTCTCTCGATCGCCATCGACGGGCCTCGCTTCCTGACCAGGGTACCGGCCGATATTCCGTGATACGAGGTTGGGGCCTTCGGGAGGTTTCGGCGAGAGAGGGCGCACCATCTTCGCGTTCACGAAGCGCAGATCCTTGTCGCTCTCGCCCCGCCCGTACCGCCGGTCGCCGCAGCACCTGCTCGAACACCCTATCCTGCCATTGGCGGTGGCGCCGTGCCGGCAGGGTACCAACGGTCCTGGCGAATCGTGATCGGTGCGCGGTTTCGAAACAATCTCGATCGTCCCACGACCATGTCAGCAGACCATATGACCTGCTATCTGTGCTGTGGGTGGCGCTGATCCAAGTCGTGATTTGTGCCCTGCAAAGAATACGTTTGAAATCTAATCGGCCTGCGGTGGAGGCAAGGATTCGCTCGTGGCCGCGATGATTCCGCTGAGATGCTGCATCGTGCGCCATCCCACCGCCACCACATCAGCGGGATCGCTGGAAGCACTTGCGATCACAGGTACGATTATCGTCATCGCATGATTGCTTCCGTCGGCGACGGAGAACGTCACGTTCCAGGTCGGTGCGCCGGAAGCATCCTGTGCGGCGGGCTGAACATTCAATATCCGTACGCGTGCGGGTTTACGCATCTGCTTGTTGATCCTGTTTGATGACGCGATGTCAGTGATGTCGCTTTCGGGCAGCAATGTTAGGATCTCGATGCCCGCATTTCAGTTGCGGATCGAGGCTGAATCGATCGTCGGCAACGGTCCGGCCTTCAGCGCATGTGTGCATGCCGTTGGCTTTGGGGTGTCGATCTGCCCCTGCACGAGTAGCGCCTGAGGTTTCTCCGGCTGTGACAGCGTGATCGGTGTCGGCTGGGGCCGTCAAGCTGCCCAGAGCCGTGTGAGGTCGACCGTCAAGCGTCCACGCCGAGTCCGCAGCCAGACGAGGGCGTCCAGGATCTCAGTCCTTCGAGAGGCGCGGACATTCGCTCTCCGTGTGAGCGAACGCGCCTCACGCGTATCACAATCGACGATGATCTGCGCCGGATGTGTACCCGGTTGAGAGGCGCTTGAGGGCAGGGCCCCGTGCCGGGCGATCGGCTGCCATGAATTCGGCGTCGTCGCTGGTGCGCAGTTTGCGCGTCCGGGCTGACGTTCCGCGCTGAGGCTCCGGCACCAAACCTCGCTGAGCAGGCCAAGACCACCGTTCGCACACGTACATTGTACAAGTGCCGCGAGGAGCTGGATGTCTTGCGCGAGTTCTTCGGCGTCAGCACCTTCAAGAGGTGCTGGCGCTCCCAAGGGGACTCGAACCCCTGTTTTCGCCGTGAGAGGGCGACGTCCTAGACCGCTAGACGATGGGAGCTTCCGGGCCGGCGGGGGTTCGTATAGCGAGGCATCCCCGGCCCCGCAAGCGCTTTCCGGGGCGAAACGACGAGAATCCTCACGGTGTCCTCCAAGGTACTCTCCACGGTGCTTTCCACGGTCCCCGGCGCGGACGAGGCGCGCAGCCACGTGCGCGATGAGGGAAGCGTCCCCGAGCGGCTCGACCGCGTTCTCGCCCGAGCCTTCGACGATCTCTCGCGTGCCCGGCTCCAGGCGCTGGTGCGCGACGGGCTCGTGCAATGCGACGGGGCGGTGGTGCGCGATCCCGCCCGCAAGGTCGGGGCCGGCAGCCGGATCGATCTCACGGTGCCCGCGCCGCTGCCCGCCGAGCCCCTCGGCGAGGCGCTGCCGCTCGCGGTCGTCCACGAGGACGAGGATCTCATCGTCATCGACAAGCCGGCTGGCCTCGTCGTGCATCCGGCGGCGGGGCATGAGGACGGCACCCTGGTGAACCGGCTGATCGCCCATTGCGGCGCGAGCCTGTCAGGGATCGGCGGGGTGCGCCGGCCCGGCATCGTCCACCGTCTCGACAAGGATACGAGCGGCCTGCTCGTCGTCGCCAAGAACGATCTCGCGCATCAGGGGCTCTCGGCGCAATTCGCCGATCACGGTCGTAGCGGGGCGCTGGAGCGGGCCTATCTCGCCCTGGTCTGGGGCGTACCGGAACCCCGCGCGGGCACGATCCGGGCGAACCTCGCACGATCCCGCCACAACCGCGAGAAGATCGCCGTAGTCCGCGACGGCGAGGGGCGCGAGGCGATCACGCACTACCGGGTCGAGGCCGTTCCCGCGGCGGACGGCGTCACCGCGCTGCTGCGCTGCCGCCTCGAGACCGGGCGCACCCACCAGATCCGGGTGCATTTGAGCCATCGCGGCCATCCGCTGCTGGGCGACGCCGTCTATGGCGGCGCCTTCAAGACCAAAGCGGCCCGTCTCGCGGAGCCCGCCCGCGACGCTCTGACGGCGCTTGCGCGGCAAGCCCTGCACGCGGCCGAACTCGGCTTTCTCCACCCGCGCTCCGGGGAGCGCCTGCGCTTCGAGAGCCCGCTTCCGGCGGATTTTTCGAGACTGCTCGCCGCCCTCGGCTAGGGCGGGCACGGCGCGGAAAGCGACGGGCGGGCCGCCTTGCACCCCGGCCGCCTCCCGTGAAACACCCGCCTCATCCGGGCCCGAGGGGACGGCAACGGGCGACGGCATCGGGCGGAGGCGCTGTTGGGAAGCCGCTACGGACTGGAGATCCGCTCGGCGCTGCCGGCCGACGCGCCGGGGCTCGCGGCGTTGCTGAGTGCCGCGGGCCATCCCGTGGCAGCGCCCGTGCTGGCCGAGCGGATCGAGGCCCTGCGCCACGCTCACGGCACGGCACTGCTCGCCCTCGAATGGGGACCGCCGAGCGGAATCGTCGTGCTGCACTGGTACCCGGTGCTCGAACAGGCCGCGCCCATGGCACAGATCACGACGCTGCTCGTCGCCCCCGACGGACGCCGCCGCGGCATCGGCCGCCAGTTGATCAAGGCCGCCTCGCAGGCCGCCCGGATGGCGGGATGCGGTGCGATCCAGCTTCTGGCCGCCGCCGAGGGGAACGGCCTGACGGAGTTCTGCGACGCCACAGGTTTCGTGCCGAGCGCGAGCGGCTTCGTGCGGCCGTTGCGCAAGAAGGGGTGACGCCTCGCCCCGGGACAGGCATCCGGAGAGGGACGGGGGCTCCGTCCGGATCCGGCCCGGCGGTGCGCGCGGCTACAGGTGGAGGAAGGGCAGATCGAGGGGCTGCGGACCGTCATGCCGCCTGCGTGCCCGGAGCTGGGGTGTGCGCCGCGCAAGACCGGCTTCGACGCGGTCGGAGGCGCGCCCGACGCGAAGCGTCAGGGCGTCGAGAACCGCGATCAGGCCGTCGACACCGGTGCGCAGACCGTTGCCGCAGGCGCGACCGATCGAACGTAAGACGTGCATGATGACCTTTCGGGAATTGGCTGCGTCCGGCGCTCCCGCGCGCCGGGTTAAGTCGAACACCGGCTTAGGGTTGCAATCACCTGCGAAGCCGCATCACCCGCTCTAGAAGCACGCCTGATCGTGCTGCCGTCGGGACAGCGATAAGCCCCAGTCTTATCGCTCATTCTCGCGCCGTATCGGTGCCCGCTTCGGCGCAGAGACCTCGAGATGCCCGGGGATTCGGTTCCGCTGCGCTTCACCGGGGCGAGCAAACGCAGAAACGCGATCCCGCGCTTAGATTCGCGTTTCCCCACCTATTGCCGAAAGGTCATTTCAGGTGGAGGGCGAGATAAGCTCGGTTCTCGCGTCTCGATCTCGTTGCCTCGACCCGCAACCGACGATGAAGCGCGCTTCAACCATCTGTTACATCTTTGCGCGTAGAGGCAGTACGCTTCACTCCGAAGCGTCCGATCCAGGCTCGCCCGCCATGCGCTCACGTTCGAGCACCGAGCCGCATCTCGACAGGCTGATCCGCCGCGATCAACTCGATGCGGTGCGCGGAAGCGTGCAGCAGGCGCTGCCTGTCAACGCGCTTCTGGGTCTGGCGAGCTTTCTGGTAGCGCTGCATTCGGGGCACGGTGCCGCGGGGGCGCTGTGGTTCTCGGCCTCCACCCTCGTCAACGGGCTGCGCTTCGGCCTGTGCCGCGCGCGCTGTGAAGGGCTGGCGATCGCGGCGGACGGGGGAACCGTCTTTGGCGAGGTTGCATCCCGCTCGGTCGACCGGCACCTGCGGCTGGCCTGCCTCGCCGCGCTGCTGTCCGGCTCCGTCTGGGCCTTCCTGCCAATCCTGTGCGGCGGCTACACCGCGCCTCAGACGCTGTTCTACCTCACCATCACCTGCGGCATCACCGCCGGCGCGGTCACGCACGGCATCGCCTACGCGCGCATCCCGATCTGCTTCATCACGCCGCCGCTGCTGTCGGTGGCGGGCTGCCTGCTCGCCGTCGGCGGGTTCGACCGGACCTGTCTCGCCGCCACCGTCCTGCTCTACCTCGCCGCGTTGATCCGCAGCGCGATCGCGACGGAGCGGGGATTTCGCGAGACGAGCCGCCTGAAGAACGAGGCGACCGCGCTTGCCGAGGCGCGCAAGGCCGCCCATGCGAGCGCGAGCGCCCTGGCGGAGGAGATGCGCGAGCGGGCGACGCATGACGGCCTCACCGGGCTGCTGAACCGCGCCGGCTTCGTCCAGCGGGCGGAGGAGCGGTTGGCGTCCGGCGCGCCGGTCTGCCTGATGCTGCTCGACCTCGACGGGTTCAAGTCGGTCAACGACGTCTACGGCCACACCACCGGCGACCGGGTGCTGGTCGAGGTCGCCCGGCGCATCCGGGCCGCCGTGCCGATGGAATGCGACGCGGCCCGCCTCGGCGGGGACGAGTTCGCCCTCGTCTACGACACCACCCGGGTGATCGAGAGCCCGTCGGCGCTGGCCGACCGCCTCATCCGCACCGTGGCCGAGCCGTTCGAGAGCTTCGACACGCGGCGCCTGGGCATGAGCATCGGCATCTGCCAGCGGCCGGCCGACAGCCTGACGCATCTGCTGAGTTGCGCCGACGAGGCGCTCTACGCGGCCAAGCATTCGGGCCGCAACCATTTCCGCCTGTTCGACGAGGGCCTGCGCACGCGCCTGGAGGTGCGGCGCGACTGTGAGCGCGACCTGTCGCAGGCCCTGGCCGAGGGGGCGCTGGAGATGTGGTTCCAGCCGATCTTCGGGCGGGACGGTTGCAGCGTGGCCAACTTGGAGGCGCTGGTGCGCTGGCGCCACCCGGTGCACGGCTGGGTGCCGCCCGCCGACCTGATCGCCGCCGCCGCCATGGCCGGGCTGACGGAATCGCTCCTGCGCTTCATCCTGGAGCAGACCTGCGGGATGCTCTGCGCGCTGCGGGATCGGGGCCTGCACGACCTCTCGGTGGCGATGAACGTGTCGCCGCGGGAGATGGCGCAGATCGCCGTCGACGAGATCGTCCTCGGCCGGCTCCGGGTGCTCGGCCTGCCGGCGACAGCCCTGGAGATCGAGATCACCGAGGAGACGGCACTCGATATCGAGGCGGTGCAGGGCAAGCTGCTGGCGCTGTCGCGGGCCGGGATCCGGATGGCGCTCGACGATTTCGGCACCGGCTACTCGTCGCTCGCCTCGCTGCGCCAGTTGCGGGCCGGGCGGGTCAAGATCGACCGCAGCCTCGTCACCGGGCTCACCGAGGCCGAGGACAAGCGCGGCCTCGTCCAGGCGGTGCTCGGCCTCGGCCGGGCGCTCGGCCTCGAAGTGGTGGCGGAGGGGGTCGAGACGGCGGACGACCTCGCCACGCTGCAGAGCATGGGCTGTCCCTTCATGCAGGGCTACCATCTCGGCCGCCCGCAGCCCGCCGAGGACATCCTGCGCTTCCTCGATGCGCGCCCCGGCGCCGACGTCCAGACCCGCCTCCACCTGCGTGGCGCGTGAGGCGCCCGTGCCTCAGAACGGTTCCGGCGGAAGGTCGGAAGCGGGCTAAGAAAGGTGCGTTTCGGCACTGCGACCCGAGTGCACGCGTGCGAGGTTAAACCCGGACTCCGGTTCGCGCGTTGAGACCCCGCGTGAACAGCGTTTGGTCGCTACCGGGCATTACGGATTTCCATTATTAAAGATGGGAAGCGGCGTGGCCGGCTCAAGAGAGCGGCCAATCGCTTGGGGCCCGCCCGATAGGGGGGCTGTTGAAGGAGGTGCACATGGCCGGCGCTCTGCCCGTGCTCGCCAATGAGGGAGGCCTTTCGCGCTACCTCGATGAGATCCGCAAGTTCCCGATGCTGGAGCCGGCGGAAGAGTTTACCCTTGCCAAGAGCTGGCGCGACGAGGGCGACCGCGAAGCCGCCCACCGCCTCGTGACCTCGCATCTGCGCCTCGTGGCCAAGATCGCGATGGGTTACCGCGGCTACGGCCTGCCGATCAGCGAGGTTGTGTCCGAGGGCAATGTCGGCCTGATGCAGGCCGTCAAACGCTTCGATCCGGACAAGGGCTTTCGTCTCGCCACCTACGCGATGTGGTGGATCAAGGCGGCGATCCAGGAATACATCCTGCGCTCGTGGTCCCTCGTGAAGATGGGCACCACCGCCAACCAGAAGAAGCTGTTCTTCAACCTGCGCAAGGCCAAGGGCCGGATCTCGGCCCTCGACGAGGGCGACCTGCGCCCGGATCAGGTCCAGCAGATCGCGACCTCGCTCGGCGTGCCGACGCAGGACGTGATCGATATGAACCGCCGCCTCTCCGGCGACACCTCGCTCAACGCGCCTCTGCGCGAGGAGGGCGAGGGCGAGTGGCAGGACTGGCTGGTGGACAACAGCCCGAGCCAGGAGACCGTGCTCGCCCGGGAAGAGGAAGGGCGCAACCGCCTCTCGGCCCTGCGCGATGCGCTGGGTGTGCTGAACCCGCGCGAGCGGCGCATCTTCGAGGCGCGGCGCTTGGCCGACGATCCGATCACCCTGGAGGATCTCTCGGGCGAGTTCGGCGTCTCCCGCGAGCGCGTCCGCCAGATCGAGGTGCGCGCCTTCGAGAAGGTGCAGGAGGCGGTCAAGCGCAACCTCGCCACCCGCGAACTGCCGCGGGCCGAGGCGCGGGCGTCCTGATCGACCACGCATCCGGAATGAGAACGAAAAGCCCGGCCATCACGATGGCCGGGCTTTTTCTTTGAGGCTTCTTCGAGGCATCTTCTTCGCGGCTTGGGACGACCGGTGGGGCGACCCCGGGTCACTCCCGCCCGGGTGTCACTCCCGCCACTGCGTGAAGGCGCTCTGCACCGCCTGGGCGCCGGCGCCGCCCTTCTCGAAGCTGATGACCGCCCTCTGGCCGTCCGCGTAGGTCAGCGCCAGATCGAGCCAGTTCTTGTGCAGCAGCAGCTCGGTGTTGCGGTCCACGTCGCCCTTCAGGGAAGACAGGCCGATCAGGAACAGGTTCTCGCGCACGCGCACCGGAAGCCCCGAGACCGGCGAGCCGCGCGCGGCCTCCTCGTCCTTGAGCTGGAGCAGGCCGATATTCTGCACCGCCCGCTTCGCGCCGGCCTCGCCGCTGTTGGTGAAGGCGAGTTCGATCGTGTGGGACGCAGGTAGGTTCGCATCGAGATTCTTGCGCATGGTCATCGCCAGCGTCAGCCCCGCAGACGGGAACTCCACGTTGACGCGCAGCACCGTCTGCAACGGCTCGCCCTGACCGCCGTTCACCGCCTCCGTCCGCCAGACCGCGTTGCCGTTGGTGGCGATCGGCTGGGCGCGCGTGTCGCTCTGGTTCTCCTCGTAGAGGATCGCCCGCTGCGAGACGGTCACCTCCGGCTGGGCCGGCGCGGTGCCCGGAGCCGCCGGCTTGGCCCGCGCTTCGGCCTCGCTGTGCTCGGCGCCGACCCGGTCGGAGAATTTCGCGTCCGGCTTCTCGGCCGGGCTCTCCTGCTCGGCCGTGCTCTGCTGGAGGTCGGAGGGCTGGTCGCGCAGGAAGAAGGCCGCCACGGCGATCAGTGCGATCACCGCCGCGAGCACGCCGCCGACGAACAGGTTGCGCAGCAGGCGCGAGCGGCCCGCGGGCGGCGTCACCACGTCGATGCGCGGGCGCTGACGGCCGTTGCCGGCCTCGCCGGCACCGTTCGCCTCGGGCGGCGGCTCGGCGGTGGGGTCCGCACCCGGCGCGTCCGCGGCCGCGTCCCCGGAGGACGGTGCCGGGATGAAGCCGTCGGCCGTCTCCGGCGCGGGCCTCGGCGCCTCTTCGGTCTTCGCCCGCCGGGGCGTCGGCATGAAGGGCACGGTCTCGCCCGGCGGCTTGGGCTCCGCGGGCGGGAGATCCGCGCCGATCCCGGCCGGCATCGAGGCGGGGGGAAGGACCAGGGGACCGTCCGAATTCTGCGGCGGCTCCGGTTCCGGCAGCGCCGGCGGCAGGAACTCGGCCGGGAGCGGCGCGGGCGCGAGCGGCTCGGGCCGAGGCGCCTCGGGCGGCGGGGGAGGGGCGGGCGCCGGCTCCGGAGCCGGCTGCGGCGCGCTCGCGGCGGCGGGCGGCGCCTCGTACTCGGCCTCGAGCCGCCCTATGGCCGTGTCGAGCGCCTGACGCTCCAGGTCGATATCCGCCTCCGGCACCGGCGGATCGAGCGAGCGAAGCTGCGCGATCAGGGCGCTGCGCGCGCGATCGTACACCGCTCGGCGCAGGGCCGGGGATCGGTCGGGCAGGGCGTCGAGCGCGCGTGCCAGCAGCGGATAATAGTCGGCCATCGTGCCCGGATCTGCCTGTCTCTAACCGCCGTCCCGGGCCTCAATCCTCGAAGGGGTTGTGCATGAGGATGGTGTCGTCGCGCTCCGGCGAGGTGGAGAGCAGCGCCACCGGCGCGCCGATCAGCTCCTCGATCCGGCGCACGTACTTGATCGCCTGGGCCGGCAGGTCGGCCCAGGAGCGGGCGCCCGCGGTGGTGCCGCTCCAGCCCGGGATCGTCTCGTAGACCGGCACGGCGCGCTGCTGCGCCGCCTGGCTCGCGGGGAGATGGTCGAAGCGCTGCCCGTCGATGTCGTAGGCGGTGCAGACCCGGATCTCGTCGAAGCCGTCGAGCACGTCGAGCTTGGTCAGCGCGATACCGTCGATGCCGGAGGTCTGCACCGTCTGGCGCACGAGGCAGGCGTCGAACCAGCCGCAGCGGCGCTTGCGCCCCGTCACGGTCCCGAATTCGTGGCCGCGCTCGCCGATGCGCTGACCGATGGCGTCGTGAAGCTCGGTCGGGAACGGGCCCTCGCCGACGCGGGTGGTGTAGGCCTTGGCGATGCCGAGCACGTAGCCGATGGCGCGTGGGCCGAGGCCCGAACCGGTCGCGGCCTGACCGGCCACCGTGTTGGAGGAGGTCACGAACGGGTAGGTGCCGTGATCGACGTCGAGCAGCGCGCCCTGTGCGCCCTCGAACAGGATGCGCTTGCCGCCGCGGCGCGCCTCGTCGAGCAGGTGCCAGACGGTGTCCTGATAGGGCAGCACCCGGTCGGCGATGGCGGTCAGCTCATCGAGGATCGCCGTCTCGGAGATTTCCTCGAGGCCGAAGCCGCGGCGCAGGGCGTTGTGGTGGGCGAGCAGGCGCTCGATCTTCGGCGGCAGGGTCTCGGGCTCGGCCAGATCCATCAGGCGGATGGCGCGCCGGCCGACCTTGTCCTCGTAGGCCGGGCCGATGCCGCGCTTGGTCGTGCCGATCTTGGTGCCCGGCGCCCCGTCCTCGCGCAGGGCGTCGAGTTCGCGGTGGAGCGAGAGGATGAGCGTGGCGTTGTCGGCGACCCGCAGGTTCTCGCGGGTGACCGTGACGCCCTGGCCGGCGAGGCGGTCGATCTCGGAGGCGAGCGCGTAGGGGTCGAGCACCACGCCGTTGCCGATCACGCCGAGCGTGTTCGGCCGGACCACACCGGAGGGCAGCAGGGAGAGCTTGTAGACGGCCTCGCCCACCACCAGCGTGTGGCCGGCATTGTGCCCGCCCTGGAAGCGGACGACGATGTCGGCCTGCTCCGAGAGCCAGTCGACGATCTTGCCCTTGCCCTCGTCGCCCCACTGGGCGCCTACGACGACGACGTTCGCCATGCGCGTCTGACCTGTCTCGCAATCGCTGGCGCGGGCGCCAAGCGGTTGCGCCACGCGCGAAAACCCCGGCGATCAGGCCGGGGACCGAGCATACGGGCGCGTCTTCGGCGATATGGGCAGGCAGGTCAAGCGAAGCGGGCCCGACCCTTGGGGACCGCCTTGCGTGGCTGATGCGCCGTCCGTCTATTTGGCGTTGCCCGGCGGCTTGATCACGGGGGTCGAGTTCGGGGTCGGCTCGGGCGCGATCGTCTTGATCTCGGGATCGACGCCCGCGGGCGGCTTGATGACGCCGTCCGACTTCTCGAGCTTTTCGCTGAGCGTGCTGCCGGTGGTGTCGCTCTCCGGCCGGACCTTCTCGGGCACCTGCTCCTGAGGCGCCGGCAGCTTCGGATCGCTGTCCTGGCCGCGCTGAGGCACGGAAGGATCCTGCGCGAAGGCGACGCCGCCCGCCAGGGCGGCGAACAGGGCGGCGCAGAGTGTCGTTCTGGCTAAGGTCATCGCGTCCTCAAAGGTCCTTTGCGAACCAACGGACGCCCGCGCCTTCGCGTTCCTGTCAGGCTATGACTCGGACGTCTCGGCGAAGGCGAAGTACAGTTCGCGCAGGCGCCGCGCCACCGGGCCGGGCCGCCCGTCGCCGAGGGCCTTTCCGTCGATCTCCACCACCGGCATTACGAAGGCGGAGGCCGAGGTGTAGAAGGCTTCCGCCGCCTCGGGCAGTTCCCGCGCGTTGATCAGCCGCTCCTCGAAGGCGAGGCCGGTCTCTTCGGCCAGCGCCAGCACCGCCTTGCGGGTGATGCCGGGCAGAACCGCGTGGGAGAGCGGACGCGTCACCAGCGCACCGCCCTTGGTGACGATGAAAACGGTGGATGAGGAGCCCTCCGTCACCACCCCGTCCTCGACCATGAAGGCTTCGGCGACGCCGGCCTCCGCCGCCTGCTGCTTGGCGATGACCTGGGCGAGGAGCGCCACCGATTTGATGTCCCGCCGCTTCCAGCGCAGGTCCGGCACGGTGATCGCCCGGGCGCCGGCCTCGGCCAGCGGGTTGTTCACGATGGATTTCTCCTGCGTGAACATCACCACGGTCGGGGCCACGTCGCCCTTGGGATACGAGAAGTCGCGCTCGGCCACGCCCCGCGTCACCTGGATGTAGACGAGGCCCTCCCGCACGCCGTTCCGCTCCACCAGCTCCTTTTCGAGCCGCTCCCACGCCTCGGCCGAGTGCGGGTTGCGGATCCCGATCTCCGAGAGCGAGCGGTCGAGCCGGGCGAGATGCCCGGCATTGTCCACGAGGCGGCCGTGCAGCACGGCGGCGACCTCGTAGATCCCGTCGGCGAACAGGAAGCCGCGGTCCATCACCGGCACGCGGGCCTCGTCCAGGGGCAGGAACTCACCGTTGAGATAGGCGGTGCGGCTCATCGGTTCTCTCAGTCGTCCGTCGTCGGGAGGAGCACGAAGCAGGTTCCGTGCAGGACGGGATCAGGCCTCTCCGAACACGCGCGAAAAAATCGTGTCGACGTGTTTCAGGTGATAGCCGAGATCGAAGCACTCCTCGATCTGCTCGGGCTTGAGCACCGCGGTCACCTCCGGGTCGGCCTTGAGAAGCGTCAGGAAATCGCCCTCGCCACGCCAGACCGGCATCGCGTTGCGCTGGACCAGCCGGTAGGCGTCCTCCCGCGAGACGCCGCCCTGGGTCAGCGCCAGCAGCACCCGCTGCGAGTGGACGAGCCCGCCGAGCCGGTCGAGGTTCTTCTGCATCTGCTCGGGGTAGATCAGCAGCTTGTCGATCACGCCGGTGAGGCGGGCGAGCGCGAAGTCGAGGGTGACGGTGGCGTCCGGGCCGATCATCCGCTCGACGGAGGAGTGGGAGATGTCCCGCTCGTGCCAGAGCGCGACGTTCTCCAGCGCCGGGGTGACGTAGCCGCGCACCATGCGGGCGAGGCCCGTGATGTTCTCGGTGAGCACCGGGTTGCGCTTGTGCGGCATGGCGGAGGAGCCCTTCTGCCCCTCCGAGAAGAATTCTTCCGCCTCCAGCACCTCCGTGCGCTGGAGATGGCGCACTTCCGTCGCCAGCCGCTCCATGGAGCTGGCGATCACGCCGAGCACGGCGAAGAACATCGCGTGGCGGTCGCGCGGGATCACCTGGGTCGAGACCGGCTCCGGCGCCAGCCCCATCTGTTCGGCGACGTATTCCTCCACCCGCGGATCGATGTTGGCGAAGGTGCCGACCGCCCCCGAGATCGCGCAGGTCGCGACCTCTTTCCGCGCCGCGATCAGGCGCTCCTTGGCGCGCGAAAACTCGGCATAGGCCTGGGCGAGCTTGAGGCCGAAGGTGACGGGCTCGGCGTGGATGCCGTGCGAGCGGCCGATGGTCGGGGTGAGCTTGTGCTCGAAGGCGCGGCGCTTCAGCGCGGCGAGCAGCGCGTCGAGATCCTTGATCAGGATGTCGGCGGCCCGGGTGAGCTGCACGTTGAGGCAGGTGTCGAGCACGTCGGACGAGGTCATGCCCTGGTGGACGAAGCGCGCCTCCGGCCCGACGATCTCGGCCAGATGGGTGAGGAAGGCGATGACGTCGTGCTTCGTCACCGCCTCGATCGCGTCGATGCGGGCGACGTCGAAGGTCGCGTCGCGGCCCTTCTCCCACACCTTGTCGGCAGCCTCCTTCGGCACGACGCCGATATTGGCGAGAGCGGTCGTGGCGTGAGCCTCGATCTCGAACCAGATCCGGAACCGGCTCTCCGGCGACCAGATCGCAGTCATCTCGGGACGGGAGTAGCGGGGGATCATGGGGGCCTCGGGCGCGCAGCGTTTGAGCGAAATCTCGCCGCGCGCGTAGCACGGCGAAGCCCGGCCCCTCAACGCGCCGCACCGCCGGGCTGTGCATCCGGCCTGTGCATCCGGGCTATGCATGGCCGCCGCGACGTCGCGCGGCGGTTGACCGCGCGAGCCCGGAGGACAACATCGGCGGCATGACGAGCGAGCCGACGCCCCGCGCCTTCATCCCCCTCTCCATCGCCGTGCTGACGGTGTCCGACACCCGCGTGCTCGCGGACGACAGGTCGGGCGACACCCTGGCCGCGCGGCTCAGCCAGGCCGGGCATCGGCTGGCGGATCGGGACATCGTGCCGGACGAGATCGTCTCCATCCGCGAACGGGTCGAGGGCTGGATCCGCGATCCGGCGATCGACGTGATCATCACCACCGGCGGCACCGGCTTCACCGGCCGCGACGTGACGCCGGAGGCGATCGAGCCGCTGTTCGAGAAGCGCATGGACGGCTTCTCGGCGGTGTTCCACCGGATCTCCTACGACAAGATCGGCACCTCGACGCTGCAGTCGCGGGCGACCGCCGGCGTGGCCGGAGCGACCTACATCTTCGTGCTGCCGGGCTCGCCCGGCGCCTGCAAGGATGCCTGGGACGGCATTCTGGCGAGCCAGCTCGATTACCGCCACCGCCCCTGCAACTTCGTCGAGATCATGCCGCGTCTCGACGAGCACCTGCGCCGGGGCGCCGCCGCGACGCTGTGAGCCTTCCAGGCCGCCGGCATTGCGGGCGCAACGGGAGGCGATGAGGGGCCGTATCGTCCGTTCGGGCATGCACGATGCGTCGGCCAAGCTGGCTCCGCGGCCGCAATCGGCGATCATCGTGATGGAAAAGACCCGGCGGCACTGTCATTCGGCGGCACTTCGGGTCGCGGGTGGCGTTACGCTTCGGGACGGCCGGGCCTCGGAGCCGACGCCGTCCCCTTCTAAAGACGGCGCCGCGAGGCGCCTTTCTTGTTCACGGAGTCCCCTTTTCGTGCGCCCGCTCCCCCTTCGGCCCCTTGTCCTCGCCGCGCTGATGCTGGGCGCTGCGCTCGCGCCGGCCTCCGCCGCGCCGCGGGTCGATGGCCGGGCGAAGGCGTGGGTGGCCGGGGTCGTCAGCCGCATCGGCATGGCGGACCGCGCGGCGGCGCCGGGGCGGGGCGGGCAGGTGACGCTCCGGGTGCGGATCGAGGCCGACGGCGCGCTCGGCGGGATCGTGCTGGAGGAGGGGCCCGCGGCCCTGGGCGCGCGCGCGGCGCGCGCCGTGCAGGCGGCCGCCCCCTTCCCGCCGCCGCCCTCCGGGTTGTTGACCCTCGAAGGATTCACGGAGCTGAGCTTCCCCCTCACGCTGCGGTGACATCGACACGCGGTCGGCTGTCATCGAATCGTCGCGGATGGGCCGGAAAGGCAGAACTTCCGTTCGTGAGGAGAGCCCCGCTCCATGGACTTCCACCGCCGCTTCACCGTGCTGATGTGCACCCCCGCCTTCGATCCGGATGATCTGGAGGGCGCGCGGGTCGAGCAGATCGTCGCGGCCGTCGAATCGCGCGGGTTCGAGGTGGTGCGGGCCCGGCGCGTCGAGGACGCCTCGATCGCGGTGCAGACCGACTCGGCGGTCGGCTGCCTCGTGGTGGATTGGGGCAAGCGCGGCCTCGAGGGCAAGGCCGCGGCCCTCATCGACATGATGCGCCGGCGCGGCCTCGAAATGCCGATCGTCATCATGGTCCGCCGCAAGCGGCTGGAGGACATCCCCGTCGAGCTGCTCGACTTCATCGACGGCTACATCTTCCTGGCGGAAGAGACCCCGGAATTCATCGCCCGCGGCCTCGTCTCCCGCGTGACGCAGTATGCCGACACGCTGAAGACGCCGTTCTTCGGCGCGCTGGTCGATTACGCCGAGGAGGGCAACCAGCTCTGGACCTGCCCCGGCCATAACGGCGGCATCTTCTACAACCGCTCGCCGATCGGCCGCATCTTCGTCGAGCATCTCGGCGAGGCGATCTTTCGCGACGACCTCGACAACTCGGTGCTCGATCTCGGCGACCTCCTGACCCACGAGGGCCCGGCCCTGAAGGCGCAGAAGGAAGCCGCCAAGATCTTCGGGGCGGAGAAGACCTACTTCGTCCTCAACGGCACCTCGGCCTCGAACAAGGTCGTGCTAGGCTCGCTGGTGGCCGAGGACGACCTCGTCCTGTTCGACCGCAACAACCACAAGGCCGCCCATCACGGCGCGCTGCTGCTCGCCGGCGGCATCCCGATCTTTCTGGAGACGGACCGCAACGCCTACGGGCTGATCGGGCCGATCTACCACGAGGCGCTCGACGAGGGGCGCATCCGCGAGAAGATCCGCGACAATCCGCTGGTGAAGGACCGGGAGGCGTGGCGCAGGGAGCGCCCGTTCCGCTGCGCGGTGATCGAGCAATGCACCTATGACGGCACGATCTACGACGCGCAGGCGATCGTCGAGCGGATCGGCCACCTGTGCGACTACATCCTGTTCGACGAGGCCTGGGCGGGCTTCATGAAGTTCCACCCGCTCTACCAGCGCCGCTTCGCCATGGGCCTGACCGGGCTCGACGAGACCTCGCCGGGCATCATCGCCACGCAATCGACCCACAAGCAGTTGGCCAGCTTCTCCCAGGCCTCGCAGATCCACACCCGCGACGGCCATATCCGCGGCCAGACCCGTCGCGTCGAGCACAAGCGCCTCAACGAGAGCTTCCTCGTCCACGCCTCGACCTCGCCGTTCTACCCGCTCTTCGCCTCGCTCGATGTCGGCGCGCAGATGATGAAGGGCCGCTCCGGCGTGGTGCTGTGGGACGACACGATCCGGCTCGGCATCGAGTGGCGGAAGAAGGCCCGCGCCATCCGCAAGGAGTTCGAGGAGCGCGAGGCCGATCCGAAGCGGCGCTGGTTCTTCGACCCCTTCGTGCCCGACGTGGTGACCGGTCCCGACGGTGCCGAGACCCCGTGGGAGTCGATCCCGACCGACGCGCTGGCGTCCGATGCCCGCTACTGGGAGCTGACCCCGGGCGCGTCCTGGCACGGCTTCACCCATGTCGGACCAAGTTCCGCGCCGGGCTTCGCCATCACCGATCCGAACAAGCTCACGGTTCTGACCCCCGGCTTCGACCGCAAGACCGGCGCCTATACCCAGCACGGCGTGCCGGCGCCGATCGTCGCGCAGTACCTGCGCGAGAACCGGATCGTGCCGGAGAAGAACGACCTCAACTCGCTGCTCTTCCTGCTGACGCCGGGCGTCGAATCGTCCAAGGCCGGCACGCTGATCTCCGGCCTCGTCGCCTTCAAGCGGCTGCATGACGACAACGTGCCCCTCGAAGAGGCGATGCCGGAATTCGTGGCCCGGCGGCCCAAGCGCTACCGCGGCGTCGGCCTGCGCGACCTCTGCGCCGACTATCACGGCTTCCACCGCGAAGCGGGCACCTCGGCGCTGCAGCGCAAGCAGTTCATGCCCGAGCACCTGCCGGAGATGGTGATGGCGCCCAAGGCCGCGGCGCAGATGCTGACCCGCAACCGGGTCGACTACGTGCCGATCGCCGAGGCTGAGGGGCGCATCGCCACGACCCTGATGCTGGTCTACCCGCCGGGCATCGGCACCGTGCTGCCGGGCGAGCGTCTGGATGAGCGGGCGAAACCCATGCTCGACTACTTCAAGATGTTCGAGGCCGCCGCCAACCTGTTCCCCGGCTTCGAGGCCGAGATCCAGGGCGTCTACCGCGAGACCGACCCGGACGGGCGCATCCGCTTCCACACCTACGTCGTGCGCGAGGGCGCCTGATGGCGGAGGGCGCGGCGGCCGTCTCGTCCCACGCGGAGGTGGTGATCCGGCCCTCGTCGGATGCCGACGTGGCCGCGATGATCGCGATCTACGAGCGCCACATCCGAAAGGGCGTCGGCGATACCGGCGACTTCGAGGAGGAGCGCCTGCTGCCCGAGGAGCTGCGGCGGCGGCGCAAGACCATGCGCAGCAAGCGCCTGCCCCACCTCGTCGCCGAGCGGGACGGGCAGATCGCCGGCTATGCCTACGCCGTGCCGTTCCGCAAGCGGCCGGCCTACCGCTACGCCCTCAAGCACTCGATCTACGTCCATCCCGATCACCTGCACGCGGGCATCGGGCGCCGACTGCTGCCGGCGCTGATCGAGGCCTGCGCCGCGGGCGGCTACCGGCAGATGATCGGCTATATCGACGCGAGCAACGAGGCCTCGTTGCGCCTGCACGAGGCTTGCGGGTTCGCCCGCGTCGGCTACCTGCCGGCGATCGGCTACAAGTACGGGCGCTGGAGCGACAGCGTCATCGTGCAATGCCCCCTGGGGACGGGGGCGGAGGACCAGCCCTCCGCCTGGAACCGGCCGGAGCGGATGCGCGCCTCGCGGTTCTCGTCGACATCCTGACGGCTCGGCCTGACGTTTCGGGCGCGCTGCCCTGGGAAAAATCGGCGGCGTGGGCCGGCCGGCCTCATCCGTGCCGGCTTTTTTGCGTGAAGGCAGCGCGCAACTTTCCACCCGATGCACTAGATCGGTTGCAGAAAGCCCTCCCGTCTCAGGGCCGCCCGCGTTTTCGCGCGGGGCGGCGCCCTGTTCGCTTCGAGCCGTTCCATGACCCTTCTTGCACCCTCGATTCTCGCCGCCGACTTCTCCAGGCTCGGCGAGGAGACGCGGGCGATCGCGCAAGCCGGCGCCGACTGGATCCATCTCGACGTGATGGACGGGCATTTCGTGCCCAATATCAGCTTCGGCCCGGCGGTGGTGAAGGCGCTGCGGCCCTGGACCGACAAGGTCTTCGACGTCCACCTGATGATCGCCCCGGCCGACCCCTACCTCGCGGCCTTCGCCGAGGCCGGGGCCGATGCGATCACGGTTCATGTCGAGGCCGGCCCGCATATCCACCGCTCGCTCCAGACGATCCGGGGCCTCGGTAAGCGCGCGGGCGTGGCGCTGAACCCCGGCACGCCGGCCTCGATGATCGAACCGGTGCTCGACATGGTCGATCTCGTGCTGGTGATGACGGTCAATCCCGGCTTCGGCGGCCAGAGTTTTATCGGTTCGGCGCTGGAAACGATCGCGCGCGTCAAAGCGATGACGGCTGGCCGAGACATCGACATCTCCGTCGATGGCGGCATCACCCCGGAGACCGCCGGCCCCGCCGCGCAGGCCGGCGCCAACATCCTCGTTGCGGGTTCGGCGGCCTTCAAGGGCGGGCCGGACCACTACGCGAAAAACGTCGCGGCGATCCGCGCGGCGGCCGACGCCGCCGGCGGGCGGGACGGCGTGCGATGCTGAAGGCGCTGATCTTCGACGTCGACGGGACGCTGGCCGAGACCGAAGACCTCCACCGCCAGGGCTTCAACCGCGCTTTTCAGGCGCTGGACCTGCCCTGGCACTGGTCGCCGGAATTCTATGCCGAACTCCTCAAGGTGATGGGCGGCAAGGAGCGGCTCGTCCACTACATCGAGCGCTTCCATCCGGAGGAGGCGGAGGCGCTCAAGGCGCGGATGCCGGAGATCCACGATCTCAAGACGCGCTTCTACGGCGAGCTGGCGCAGAGCGGCGGCCTGTCGTTGCGCCCCGGCGTGCGGCGCCTCGTCGAGCAGGCGCGGGACGGCGGCGTGCGGCTGGCGGTGGCCACCACCACGAGCCGGCCGAACATCGACCTCCTGCTCCGTCTCAACTTCCCGGACGGCGCGCAGCCCTTCGCCGTGATCGCCGCCGGTGACGAGGCGGCGCAGAAGAAGCCCGCTCCGGACATCTTCGCGCTGGCCGTCCACCGCCTCGGCATCGACCCGTCCGAGGCGATCGCCTTCGAGGATTCGGCGGCCGGCATCCGCTCGGCGCTCGCCGCCGGGCTGCCGGTGCTCGCCACCCGCAGCCGCTACACGAAGAGCCACCGGCTCGACGGCGCCTTCTCCGCCGTCTCCGATCTCGGCGAGCCGGGCGCGCCGCACGAGCATCTTCAGGGCCATGTCTGGCCCGACGGCGTCGTCACCCTCGACGCGCTCCGCACCTGGCATGCGGGGCATCTGCGCGGCGCGGCTTGAAGCGCGCTCATCGCGCCCTCGTCACCGCACCGCCGCTTTCCAATCCACCGCGGCGCAGTCTATCAGGACGGCCGCCTTCCGCTCCGGGTCGCGGGTCCCGGAACGGCGCCGCACCGGTCGCCTCGCGCGCCGTGCGGGAGGCCGGGACCCTGCCGCTTCGACGTCACACCGCCGGACCGTGGAGCCTGATGCGCGAGCCGAACGCGATCGATTTCTGGCGCGGCTTCGCGCTGGTGACGATTTTCATCAACCACATCCCCGGCAACCTGTTCGAGCGCTACACCTTCTCGCAATACGGCATCTCGGACGCCGCCGAGCTGTTCGTGTTCCTGGCGGGCTGGTCGATCGGGCTCGCCACCCGCGGGCGCGATGGCACGCCGGAGCCGCGGCTCACCACCGTGCTGCGGCTCCTGTCGCGCACCATCGAGGTGTACCGGGCGCAGATCACGATCATGGCGCTCGCGCTGGCGATGATCGCCGGCTGCGCGCTGTATCTCGACAACCCGCTGATCCTCGAATGGCACAATGCCGGCGGCTTCTTCGCCGACCCGATCCAGACCATGGTCGGCGTCGTGCTGCTCACCCACCAGCTCGGCTTCTTCAACATCCTGCCGCTCTACGTGGTGCTGATCGCCATCGCCCCGGCGGTGGTGCTGATCGGCCGGGTGAGCCGGACCCTGCTGCTGGCGCTCTCGCTCGCGCTCTACGGGGCGAGCCTCGTCTTCGAGTGGAACTTCCCCTCCTGGCCCGGCGAGGGCGACTGGTTCTTCGATCCGCTCTGCTGGCAGCTCCTGCTGGTGCTGGGCTTCCTCGCCAACGAGGCGAGCCGGGAATCCGAGCGGCTGCGGCGGCTGTGGCGGCGCCTGATGCCGCTGGGCGTCGTCATCGTCATCGTCGGCGTCGTCCTCGCGGTGCTCGAATGGCGGCCCGATCCGATGCTGGCGCCCGAGCCGCGCCTCGTCTTCACCTTCGACAAGACCTACCTTTCGCCCGCCCGGCTGATCCATTTCTGCGGCATGGTGCTGGCGTTCCAGGGCGTCTACGCCCTCATCGCCCCGCATGTCGGGCGGCTCGCCCGCTTTCTGTCGGGTTTGGGGCGCAACTCGCTCGCCGTGTTCTCGATGGGTTCGCTGCTGAGCCTCGCCGGACAGTTCGTGCGCTTCCAGACCGGTGGCGGTATCTTCGTTGACATTTCGGTCGTAGGCTCCGGCCTGATCGCACTGGGTTTCACCGCATGGTTCGTCGAATGGCGTTCCCGCAGGCCGCGGCCGACGCGCAAGGCACCCGACGCCGCCGCGCCCGCCGACACGCCGTCCTCCTCTCGCTCGGCCTGAGCCTCGCTCTCGCCGCGCCCGCGCTCGGCGAGACATCGGGCGCCGCGCCGATGCCGGCCGCGCCGTCCCCTTCGCCCTCATCCCCGGTGGAGGCGCTCGACCAGAGCCTGTCGCCCGAATGCCGGGTGCCGGGCTCGAAGCTTTACACCCTGGCCCGGCTCAAGGCGGTCAAGGCCGCGCTCAAGGAGAAGCGGCCGATCCACGTCCTGTCGATCGGTTCGTCCTCGGCGGGGCTCGGCGCCTCCGCGAGCTATCCGGTGAAGCTGGAAAACGCCCTGGAGCAGGCGCTGCCCGACGTTCAGGTCGAGGTCGAGGCCCGCAGCCTGCCCGGCGAGGTGGCGAGCGGGGCGGGCGAGCGGCTCCGCTCCATGGTCGCCGAGGTGGAGCCGGACCTCGTGGTCTGGCAGGTCGGCACCAACGACGCCCTCGCCCGCGTCGATATCGAGGCCTTCGGCGAGGCGCTCGACGATTCGGTGCAATGGGTGAAGTCCCACGGCATCGACATCGTGCTGATCGATCCCGTCTTCACCCAGAGTCTGGCCGACGACGCCTACTACACGCAGATGGTGCGCACCGTGCAGGACGTGGCCCGCCGCGAGGCGGTGCCGCTGGTGCACCGCTACGCGGCGATGCGCTTCCTCTCGACCCAGCGCACCACCGAGGCGCACATGCTCGGGCGTCATTTTCGGCTGAACGACCTCGGCCTGCGCTGCATGGCCGAGCACGCGACGCGGGCGATCACCCTGTCGCTGCTTCAGCCGGAGGCGGGCAGGGAGACGGGCAAGGCGGATGCCGTGAAGACGGATCTGTCTGCGCCTGCCAAGGGTCCGTCCGAGGGAGCTTCGACAGCGGATCGGAAGTGACACGATCCCCGAGCCGGGCGGGCACGATCCGCCCGCACGGAGGCTACGATTCTGGGCGATGGCCGCGCGACCGTCTCAGATCGGGCGTGACGCTTCCGAGCGCGCGCCGCGCTGCCTCGGGCTCGCGCGCCATCATGCGCATCAGCGCACGCGCCGAAGGATCGGGGCTCGTGCGCCCCTGCTCCCAGTTGCGCAGCGTCGCCAGCGGAACGCCGATCCACGCCGCGAAGGCCGCTTGCGTCAGGCCGAACTGCTCTCGTACGGCGCGCGGCGGATAGACGACCCGGCCGGGCTCGATCGGGGCATCGGGATCGTAGCCGTCGTCGCGCATGTAGTTGCGGATCTCGGCCTCGGATGTCGTCGCCAGTTTCTCGCGATCGACGGTGGAGGAACGTGCCAGCGCTTCCTCTAACGTGATGCGTGCCATGCCGCGCGCTCCTTCTCGTTGGCGGGCCATGCCGTGATGATCCGGCGCACCGCACCGCGATCCGTGTAGACCACCGTGTAGAAGACGCCGCGCGCCTGACCGGTGGCGATGATGCGGACTTCCCCGTACTCTTGACGCGTGTCGCGCCGCTCCAGCACCGGGCCGGCGAAGATCGCTACGGCGTCGGCGAAACCGAATCCGCGCTGTGCGCGAACCCTGGCGTCCTTCGCGGGATCGAACTCGAAGTCCATGCACGAGGACGTGCGCTGTCAGCGTACCCGACGCAAGCGGAAAGTACGCTGACAGCGTCGTTCGTGAACTCTGAAGTGGTGAGCCACCGGCCTTGTCGGATCCACTTTACCGCTTCGAAACGCCGAGCCGATAGGCAGAGGGGAAGCCTGTCGGCCATTCGGGCGAACGGCATCTCTTGGATGGCGCCCATGGCAGCGGACAAGGTGATCGCGGGGGGCCTCCCGTCATCCCCCTTCGACACCCTCCTGCTCCGGATTCGGGCCCTGCGCGCGACGGCGGCGGTCTCGGCGCTCGGCGTGTTCGCGGTCCGCATCGGCGCGGCCGGCTTCGCCTACGGGGCGCAGGTCCTGATGGCGCGCATGATGGGCGGCGGCGAGTACGGGATCTTCGCCACCGTCTGGGTCTGGATCGCCATCCTCGGCCATAGCGCGACCTTCGGCCTGTCCCAGGGCGCCTGCCGCTTCCTGCCCGCCGACCAGGCCACGGGCCGGCTCGACAGCGTGCGCGGCTTTCTGCTCGGCGGAGCCCTGGCGAGCCTCGGCGGCGGGCTGGCCCTGTCGCTCGCCGGCCTCGCCGTAGCCCTGCTGCAGGGCGGCCTCCTCGCCGGTCCCTACGGCACGCCGATCCTGGTCGCCGCCCTTGTCGTGCCGCTCTTCGCGTTTCAGGACTATCTCGAGGGCGTGGCCCGCAGCCAGGGCTGGCCGCTGCTCGCCATCGCGCCGCCCTACCTGCTGCGTCAGGCCCTGATCATGGCGGCCATGGTCGTCGCCGTGCTCTCGGGGGCACCGGCCGAGGCGTGGGTCGCCATCGCCTGCACGCTCGCCGCGACCGGCCTCGCGGCGGCGGTGCAGGCGGGGCTCCTGTTGGCACGCCTGCGCCGCCACCTGCCGGCGGGCCCGCGCCAATACCGCTGGCGGTTCTGGCTGGCCGCCTGCCTGCCGATCGCGGCGGGCGACCTCGCCGCCAGCGCCTTCGGCTTCGTCGATGTGGTGATCCTCGGCTTCCTCGCAGCCCCGGAGGCGGTCGGCCTGTACTTCGCCGCCACGCGCATCCAGCAATTCGTCGCCTTCGTGCATTACGCGGCCTCCGCCACCACCGCCCAGCGCCTCGCCGCGTCGCGGGCGCGCGGCGACGAGGCGGGGCTCGGCCATCTCGTCCGCATGCAGGCCCGCTGGACCTTCCTGGCCACCGCCGCGGTCGGCCTCGGCATCCTCGCCGTCGCGCCGCTCCTGCTCGGCCTGTTCGGCGAGGGCTTCCGCGCCAGCCTGCCGGTGCTGGCGATCCTCGTCGGCGGAAGCGTCGCGGCGAGCCTGTTCGGCCCGGCCGAGGACGTGCTGACCATGCTCGGCGGCGAGCGGCTCTGCGCCGGCATCACGTTGGCGATGCTGGTTCTCGCCGCGGCGCTCTGCTTCGTCCTGGTGCCCTGGCTCGGGGGCGCCGGGGCGGCCCTGGCGGTCGCGCTCGCCACGACCCTGCGCGGCCTCGTTCTGGCGCTCGGTGCGCGGCGCCTTCACGGCCTCTCGACGCCGGTCGTCGGATTTGCCCAGCGGAGTGCCGCCCGATGATGCGCGCCCTTGCCGGAACCGGACTTCTCCGCACCTCCGTCGAGCCTGTCGCCGATCTCGCGGCGGAGGCCGCCGCCTGGGACGCGCTGGCGTTCCGGGCCGTCGCGCCGCATCCGTTCTACACGCGGGCGGTCGTCGCGGCGCACCGCGATCACGGGTTCGCCCATCCCCGCCTCGCCGCGTTGGTCGTCCGCGAGGGCGACGCCATCGCCGCCCTGCTGCCCTTCAGCCTGCGCCCCGATATCGCCGGGCTCGGCGCGACGCTCGCGCAGCCCTTCCTCTCGCCTTACGTGACGGAGACCACCCCCCTCGTCGCCGACGGTCCCGGCCTGGTCGACCGGCTCGACGCCCTGGTGGCCGGGCTCGCCCTCGCCTCCGGCGGACGGGCCTGGCGCTGGCCATGGCTCGCGACCGAAACCCGCCTCGGGACCGGGCTTCTCGCCGCCATGGCGCGGGCCGGCTGGCAGGTCGGCGCCGTGGTGGCGTTCGCGCGCCCGGTCCTCGACCGCCGGAGCGATTACGACGCCTTCCTCGCCGGCCACCCGCACAAGAGCCGCCTCAAGGATCTGCGCCGCCGCCGCCGCCGGCTGGAGGAAGCGGGCACGCTCACCGTCGAGAGCGCGACGGAAGGTCTGGAACTGGAGCGGGCGCTTGAAGACTTCCTCGCCCTTGAAGTGGCCGGCTGGAAGGGCGAGGCCGGCACGGCCCTGCGGAGCCGCCCGCGAAGAGAGGCCTGTGCCCGGGCCCTGTTCCGGCCGGAAGGAGGCGGGAAGCGCGGCACCGTGACCGTCCGGGCCGACCTGCTGCGCCTCGACGGGCGCACGGTCGCGGCGAGCCTCGCCCTCGTCTCCGGCGGGACCGCCTATCTGCTCAAGACCGCCTACGACGAGACCCTGCGCGCCCAGGCCCCCGGCCTCGTCCTGGAGGATGCCATCGTCCGCGCGGTCCATGCGGAGGGCTTCGCCGAACGGCTCGACTCGGCGACGATGCCGGGCTCGGCGCTGGAGAGCCTTTACCCCGAGCGCGAGACGATCGCCGAGATTATCGCACTGCCGCCGGGGGCCGGGCGGATCTCCCTGGAGCGGCGCCTGCGCCTCGCCCGGTTCGAGCATCGCGCCCGGGCCGAAGCGAAGCGCCTGCTGCGGCGGGGGTGAGGCTGCGGCGTCAGCGCGCCGAGTTCTCGCCGTTGTTGCGCTGAACGCAGCGATAGCCGGCGAAGCAGTTCGGGTCGTCGAGGGTCGGCTCGAAGGCGGGTCGTGCGGTCACCTCGTTGCGGCAATCGCCGCTGTCGAGATGCACCGCCTCGTAGGCGTTCGGACTCGTGGCGAGCACGACGCGGCGCTCCCGCGCGACCAGGGCCTGCACCGCGCTGCAGGTGAGCGACGGGGTGAAGGGGCGCTGCTGTGCGAAGGCCGGGCTTGCCGCGACGGCGAGGCAAAGACCGAGGCTGAGGAGGGAGAGCGGGCGCTGCATCGTTTTGGGGCCTGTCCGGGCCAGAGGGCGTGCCCCTGGTTCTGCCCGTTGAACCGCGCGGATGCCAGATCGGTTCTCGGTCTCCGTCACCGGTTCCGACCTGTGACACCGGTTCCTGCATCGGCAGGCCGTCCGCGGGAACCGTCCGCGCCATCCGGCTCTTCCCCGGGAAAGCCTTCGGAGACGCCCCTTGAGCCCGACCGACGCGACCCGACCCGACGATCCCGCCGAGACCCCGAGCGCCCGCAGCTACGAGCCGCGACCGGTCTCCGCGCCCGTGCCGGGGCACCGTTCCCCGGCGCCGACCGAGCCGGGAAACATGGGTGGCGAGCGAGACGAGGAGGTCCCTTCGCGCGAGGGGCCGGCCTCCGAAGGTGGCCAGGGCTATCGCGGCGGCTGAGCGAGGAGCGGAGCGGGAGGAGGGCCCGTGGCGACCCCGATCTGCGTCACTTGCGGAACCAGCTTTCCCGACAGGCCGGCCCCGCCGCCGCGCTGCCCGATCTGCGACGAGGAGCGGCAATACGTGCCGGCCTCGGGCCAGAGTTGGACCACGCCGGATGCGCTCGCGGCGAGCCATGCCAATGCGTGGCGGCAGGTCGAGCCGGGGCTGTTCGAGATCGAGACCCATCCCCGCTTCGGCATCGGCCAGCGCGCCTTCCTGCTGCGCACGCCGCATGGAAACGTGCTGTGGGACTGCGTCGCACTGCTTGATCCGGCGACGGTGGAACTGGTGCGGGCGCTGGGCGGCCTTGCCGGCATCGCCATCTCGCATCCCCACTACTATACGACCATGCCCGATTGGGCGGCGGCGTTCGACGCGCCGGTCTACCTTCACGCCCGCGACCGCGACTGGGTGATGCGCCCCGACGACCGCGTGGTGTTCTGGGAGGAGGACGAGCGGACGATCCTCCCTGGCCTCGACCTCCTGCGGCTCGGCGGCCATTTTCCCGGGGGAACCGTCCTGCATTGGCGGGACGCGGCGGAGGGGCGCGGCGCGCTGCTCGCGGGCGACATCGTGCAGCCCGGCGCGGATCGGAAGAGCGTTTCCTTCCTGTGGAGCTATCCGAACTGGCTGCCGCTCTCGGGAGCCACCGTGGCGCGGATCGCGGCGCGTCTGGAGGGACGGGCCTTCGCACGCCTCTACGGTGCCTTCGGCCTGCACATCGCGGAGGATGCGAGCGCCGTCGTCAGCCGCTCGGCGGCGCGCTACCGGGCGCTCTTGGAGCAGGATCAGCCCTGAGATCGTCTCGGTCGCGGCCCTTGGCGGGGCGCGGGAACAGCGTCGCCCCGGCGAGCGCGCCCAGCAGCGCGGCGAGGCCGAACCGCCAGCCGCCCCCGCTCCGGCGCCCGGCCGCCCTGTCGTCGTGCCTGCGCGGCTCCATCCTCATCCTCACCGAACGCCGGCGGGCCGGTCCGGTTCGCCGAGACATGCCCCGCGTTGCCTCGGGGGGCGGCGGCGGCCTATAAGCGGAGCCCCCGACACATCCCGCGCGACGTCGAGGATCCTTCAGCCGTGAAGGAGCCCTCCGCCCGCACGAACGAGAAGACCATCCCGCCATGGCCGGGCATTCCCAGTTCAAGAACATCATGCACCGCAAGGGCCGCGTCGATGCGGTCCGCTCGAAGGTGTTCAGCAAGCTCGCCCGCGAAATCACGGTGGCGGCCAAGCTCGGCACGCCCGACCCCTCGATGAATCCGCGCCTGCGCGCCGCCATCCTCGCGGCCCGCGCCGAGAACATGCCCAAGGACAACATCGAGCGCGCCATCAAGAAGGCGGTGGGCAACGACGGCGAGAACTACGAGGAGATCCGCTACGAGGGCTACGGCCCCGGCGGCGCCGCGCTCATCGTCGAGGCGCAGACCGACAACCGCAACCGCACCGCCTCCGACGTGCGCTCGGCCTTCACCAAGTCCGGCGGCAGCCTCGCCGAGACCGGCGCCGTCGCCTTCCTATTCGACCGCGTCGGCGTGATCGCCTTCGCGGCCGACGTCGCCGATGCCGATACGATGCTGGAGGCCGCCATCGAGGCCGGCGCCGACGACGTGCGCTCGGATGCCGACGGCCACGAGATCACCTGCGCCCAGGATGCCTACGGCGAGGTCTCGAAGGCGCTGGAGGCCCGCTTCGGCGAGCCGCGCCGCACCGGCCTGATCTGGAAGGCGCAGAACACCATCGACGTCGACGACGAGACCGGCGAGAAGCTGATCCGCCTCGTCGAGGTGATCGAGGACCAGGACGACGTCCAGAACGTCTACGTCAACTTCGCCCTGTCCGACGCGCTGGTGGAGAAGATGGGCGCCTGAGAGCGCCACGCAATACGCCCGGACACCGACCGTTTGCCTTCCGGGCGCGACGGCGCGGCGGGCGTCTCGTGAGAGACACCAAGGCGGCGCCCCGCCTCGTCCCCCGGCCCTCTCCGCTTCCGAGAAGCGGGGAGGAGATTTCCGGCTCTGAGAACCCGGCTGCCGATTTGTCGCGCGGGCCGAATAGGCGCGCGCACTATATGACCGATGATGCCGGTCCCGAGCCGGCGAACGACGAACCGCTAGGCTCCCCTCCGCGACCGATGCAGGCCCGCCCGCTCATCCTCGGCATCCACGGCCTCGCCAACAAGCCGCCGAAGGAGGAGAAGCAGGCATGGTGGGCCGCGGCGATCCGCGAGGGTCTGCGGCGCAACCTCGGCGAAGACCCTCGGGATCTCTCCTTCGAGTTCGTGTACTGGGCCGACCTGCGCTACGACACGCCGCTCTCCGAGGACCATAACCGGGAGCCGTATTATCCGGCACGGGGGCGAGGGCCGTTCCCGACCGCCGACGGCATCTGCGCCCCGACCCTGACCGACCGGCTCTACCGCATCGTCGAGTGGGCGCAGGAGAAGACGGGACACCTCGTCCTCGACGACCTCATCATCGAACACCGGCTCGACGACCTGTGGGGCTATTATGAGGACAGCACGTTCCGCGAGGCCGCCCGCGGCCGGCTGCGGGACGCGCTGATGCAGCATGCCGGCCGGCCGCTGCTGATCGCCGCCCATTCCATGGGCTCGCTGATCGCCTACGACGTGCTGCGGCAGTTGGAGCGCGACGGTCGATGCCCGCCGATCGACCATCTCGTCACCATGGGCGCCCCCCTGGGGCTCGCCGAGATCAAGCATCGGCTCGCCGAGGAGCATGGCTCTCTGCGCGTGCCCTACGCCGTGGCCCGCTGGAGCAATCTCGGCGACCGCGAGGATGTGGCGACCGTCGGCACCACCCTCGCCGAGGCCTACGCCCCGAACGCGGCCGGCGTCGCCGTGACCGACCGCCCGGTGATCAACGCCTACCGGCGCCCGCGCGGCGGCGTGAACCACCACAAGTCCTACGGCTACCTGCGCACGCCGGAATTCTCGGAAGCCGTGGCCGCGTTTCTCGACGGCGACGGGGCGGTCGCATCGGTCGAGATGTCGGACGCCGAGGGCGCTTGAATGTCGTGCTTGTTCCCGTCGTCGCTTCGCTGATGCCTGCGATGACGGAAAGGCTCACGCCAGCCGCCGCCGCCGCTCCACCAGCTGCATGATGATCGGCGTCAGGATGAGCTGCATCGCCAGATCGAGCTTGCCGCCGGGGATCACGATGGAATTGGCCCGGCTCATGAAGCTGTCGTGGATCATCGACACCAGATAGGAAAAGTCGATCCCCTTCGGATCCTTGAAGCGGATCACCACCATCGACTCGTCGGCGGTCGGGATCCAGCGGGCGATGAACGGGTTCGAGGTGTCGACCGTCGGCACCCGCTGGAAGTTGATGTCCGTCCACGAGAATTGCGGGCAGATCGTCTGCACGTAGTCCGGCATCCGGCGCAGGATCACGTCGGTGACGGCTTCCGTCGAGTAGCCGCGGGTCGAGCGGTCCCGGTGCAGCTTCTGGATCCATTCGAGGTTGATCACCGGCACCACCCCGATCTTGAGATCGGGATAGCGGGCGAGATCGACGTTGTTGTCGACGACGCAGCCGTGCAGCCCTTCGTAGAACAGCAGGTCCGAGCCCGGCTGGAACGGCTCCCACGGCGTGAAGGCGCCCACCGGCACGCCGTAGCGGGCGGCGTCCGCGTCGTCGTGGGCGTAGTGCCGGGTGCGGCCGGTGCCGGATTCGCTGTAGCTGCGGAACACCTCCTCCAGCTCCGGCAGGAGGTTGGCCCGCGGCGCGAAGTGGCTCAGCGTCGGCTCGCGCGCCATCATCGACCGCATGGTGTCGCGGTCGTAGGCGTGGAAGCCGTCGCCCTCGATATAGACGGCGCTCACGTCCTCCCGGCGAAAGATCTGCTCGAAGGTGTTGCGGACAGAGGTGGTCCCGGCCCCCGAGGAGCCGGTGACCGAGATGATGGGATGACGCGCCGACATGGATGGGATGATGTCGAGGGGCTGAGGCTCTAGCTGCGCATCAGGCCGCGCTGGCCGAACAGGGGCGAGCGGCCGGCGCTGGGCTGGCGCCCGTCATAGTACTTGGCCACGCACTCGACCTCCTCGGTGGAGCCGAACACCAGCGGCGAGCGCTCGTGGATCTTGGTGGCGACCCGCTCCATGATACGGGCCTGCCCGTCGGTCGCGGCGCCGCCCGCCTGCTCGATCAGGAAGGCGATGGGAGCGGTCTCGTAGAGGAGGCGCAGGCGCCCCTGCGCGTAGCCCTTCCGGTTGTCGCCCGGATACAGGAACACGCCGCCGCGGATCAGGACGCGCTGCGCATCCGCCACCAGGGCCGCGGTCCAGCGCATGTTGAAGTCGCGGTCGCGCGGGCCTTCGGTGCCGCGCAGGCAATCCTCGATGAAGGATTTTACCGGCCCGTCCCAGTGCCGGACGTTCGAGGCGTTGATCGCATACTCGTTGGCGGAGGGCACGATCTGCAGCGCGTCGTGGGTCAGGCGGAAGACCTTTTCCGCGCGATCGAGGGTGAAGATGCGGGTGCCGTTGCCCAGCGTGACGACGAAGGTCGTGGCCGGACCGTAGACGACGAAGCCGGCGGCGGTCTGCGTGGTGCCGGGCGTCAGGAACGAGGCGTTCACATCCGTGCCCGGCGTCACCGGACGGATGCCGAAGATGGTGCCGACCACCATGCCGACGCCGATGTTGGAGGAGCCGTCGAGCGGGTCGATCGCCACGGCGAGCGGCGCGCCGGGCTTGAGCGAGACCACGTCCTCCGCCTCCTCCGAGGCGACCTGCGCCACGGGAGCCTCTTCCAGCGCCTGCATGAAGCGCTTGTGGGCGATCACGTCGAGCGCCTTCTGCACGTCGCCGTCGCTGTTATGCTCGCCCTGGGCGGCGAGGTCGCCGGCCAGCGCCCCGCGGCCCACGGTCTCGCTCACGTCGATCGCGGCGGCGGCCAGCGCCCGGATCGTGGCGGCGGTGTCGGCGAGCGAGGCGTCCCGCGCAACCTCGGCGTCGAGATGATCGTCGAGGGATGACCCGTTGGGCTTCGTCATCGGTCTAAGGCTCGCTCCCGTCGAGGCCGCGGGACATCCTGAGGTCCTGCGCAGCGTTCTTGCCGGCCATGCGTGCCCGGAGGCGTGCAGGCCTGTTCCGAGCTATGATACGCTGTGGCGAGGCGGCAGCGCCAGACGGCAGGGGAGTGCTGTCGAAGGTTTTCTAAAAAAACTTGTGGTGCCCCGCAAAAAAACTAAAACCGAGGCATGCGCAATCTCTCGCTCAAGCAGCTTCAGGCGGTGGCCGCGGTGGCGCGGCTCGGCACCATGACGCGGGCCGCGCAGGAGCTGAACGTCACCTCCGCCGCGCTCTACGCCCGCATCCGCCAGCTCGAGGAGGAGGCCGGCCTCCTCCTGTTCGACCGCACGCCGACCGGCCTCAAGCCGACCGATGCCGGCCGCGAGATGCTGTGGGCGATCAACAGCATCAACACCGTGCTGGAAACCTGCACCGACCGGCTGCGGACGCTCAAGGGCGGCGGCGGCGGGCGGGTCGGCCTCGGCGTGGTCTCGACGGCCAAGTACTTCGCGCCGCAGGTGATCGCCGGGTTCATGGAGAGCCACCCGAAGGTCGAGATCTCGCTCACCGTCGGCAACCGCCAGGACACGATCGAGGCGCTGCGCAACTACGACATCGATTTCGCGATCATGGGCCGCCCGCCGCGGGACTTCGCCATCGAGGCGGAGACGTTCGGGCCCCATCCCCTGGTTCTGATCGCCGCGCCCGACCACCCGATGGCCGGACGGCGCGGCCTGACGCGCGCGGATCTGGCGGAGGAGTCCTTCCTCGTGCGCGAGGAGGGCTCGGGTACCCGCTCGGTGTTCGAGGAATTCATGAGCGGCGTGATGATCCGCCGGGCCAAGCTCGGGATCGATTCGGGCTCGAACGAGACGCTGAAACAGGCGGTGATGGCGGGCCTCGGCATCGCGCTCCTGTCCGGACACTCGGTGGCGGCGGAGGTGGCGAGCGGGCGCCTCGTCCTTCTCGACGTCGAGGGGCTGCCGATCCGGCGCGACTGGTACGTGGTGCGCCGCGCCGACAAGGTGCTCGGGCCCGCCTCCGACGCGTTCTGGGACTACCTCGCGCAGGAGGGGCGCCGCTTCCTGCCGAGCATTCCCGGCGGCTTCTTCGCCGACGAGCCGGCGGCGGGTCGGTCGCTCAAGGCCATCCGCAGCCCGGCCGAGGCGGGCGAATGAGCGAGGCGATGGACCGCATCGTCATCGTCGGAGCGGGGCAGGCGGGATTTCAAGCCGCCGCCTCGCTGCGGGAAGCGGGTTTTTCCGGGAGCCTGATCCTGGTCGGTGACGAGGCGGCGCTGCCCTATCAGCGCCCGCCGCTGTCGAAGGCCTATCTCGCCGGCAAGACCGACGCCCGCGGCTTGCTGCTGCGGCAGGAGAGTTTCTTCGCCGAGCACCGCATCGATCACCGGGCCGGAACGCGGGTGACGGCTCTCGACCGCGGCGCGCGCCAGGTGCGGCTCTCGGACGGTGGGTCGCTCGGCTACGACCACCTCATCCTCGCCACCGGCACCCGCAACCGGACGCTGCCGGTGCCGGGAGCCGATCTCGCGGGCGTTCGCCAGCTGCGCTCCCTCGACGACGCCGACGCCCTGCGCGCGGCGATCGAGGGCATCCGCCGGATCGTCGTAGTGGGGGCGGGCTTCATCGGGCTCGAATTCGCGGCGGTCTGCGCCGCTCGCGGCCTCTCCGTCACCGTGATCGAGGCGGCCGAGCGGGTCATGGCGCGGGCGGTTTCGCCCGAGACCTCGCAGGCGTTCCGCGCCTTCCACGAGGAGGCCGGCGTCGCCTTCCTGTTCGGGGCGGGTGTCACCGCCATCGAAGGCGAGGGGGGGCGGGTCGCTGCCGTGCGTACCGCCGATGGCCAGAGCCTGCCCGCCGACCTCGTCGTCGTCGGCATCGGCGTGGTGCCGAACCAGGAACTCGCGGAGGACGCAGGGCTCGCGGTGCGCGACGGCATCGAGGTCGATGCCTTCCTCGCGACGAGCGATCCGGCGATCTCGGCCATCGGCGACTGCGTACGCTTCCCGACCCGCTTCGCGGCCGGCCTGCCCGGCGGCGACCGGGTGCGGATCGAATCGGTGCAGAACGCGGTCGATCAGGGCCGCTGCCTCGCCGCGCGACTCATCGGGCGGCCCGCCGCCTACGACGCGGTGCCGTGGTTCTGGAGCGACCAGGGCCCGCGCAAGCTTCAGATCGCCGGGCTCGCCGCGCCGGACGACGCCAGCGTCCTGCGGCGCGCCAGCGCCGGCTTCTCGGTGTTCCGCTTCCGCGACGGTAGGCTCAGCGCCGTCGAGTCGGTGGACCGCGCCGCCGACCACATGGCTGCCCGGCGCCTGTTGGCCGCCGGCAGGACCCTGACGCCCGAACAGGCCTCCGATCCCGGCTTCGACCTCAAGGCCCTGGCGACGGCGTGACGGCGGGCGTCAGCGATCGTTCTCGGTGGTGAGCTGATCGACCCGCGTGCCCTCGTTGCCGCCGCGCTGCTCCTCCGAGAGCCTGACGCCCGGCGTGGCGCCGTTGGTGAGGACGACGCCGCCCTGCATCAGGGCGCTGCGCAGGGCCTCGACCTGGCCGGAGGCGGGATCGCCCGTGCCGGCCTCGAAACCCTTGATGAAGCCCTCGTCCAGCCCTGAGCGGCGGGCGAGCTCCGCCTCCGACCAGCCGAGCAGGCCGCGGGCGCCCCGGCACTGGGCGGCCGTCATCGTGTTGGGCGAGGCGCCGCTCGACGCTCCTTCGTCCGATCCCGTCAAACTGCTCTCCTCGATCCTTGTGACGGCACCCCCATGCCGCGCAGCACAGGGCAGCGCAGGGCAGCAAGGGGGCGTTCGACCCCGATCGTTCATTCAACGACGATCTTTCAACCGCGCGAGGGGCCGGATCGTTTCGGCAAAGCTTGTGCGAAACGGCGTTTTGCCCGCCGCGCGCGGTTCCCCCGCGGGAGAGTCCTGACGCACAAGGTTGACGAAGCGTGGAAACCGACAGGATCGCAGCCGAACCGGGCCTCGATCCGGTCTCGACCATAATTGTGCTTGAATCTGTGCCGATTCCCCCTAGCGCCCAGGATTCGGATGCGTGGCCCGCTCAGACCGGCGCCCGTGTCGTCCCGGGCGAAGAGTCGAGAGCCGTGTCCGCGCGCATGCGGCCTAAGGACGGCTCCGGGGTGAAGCAGCCGAGCAGGAAAGGGGGCTGAACGATGAACAGGATGCTGACCGCTACGCTGGCCTGCGCGGTTGCCGCGAGCATGCTCGCGACCGTGCCCGCCGCAGCGCAGATGGGCATGGGCGGTAATCCGTCCGGCTTCGGCGCCGGCAAGCAGCCGGAGAAGAAGCCGCAATACGTCCCCGGCGCCAAGCCGACGGAGAAGATGTTTCCCCTCGGCTCGATGTGGACCGCGGTGAGCATGAACGGCAAGCCGTTCACCGGCGCGGACCGCCCGAGCTTCATCATCGATGCCCAGTACCGCGCCCGCGGTTACGGCGGCTGCAACACCTTCACCGCCACCGCCTTCCCCCTGCGCGAGCAGCACCTCGCCGTCGGCCCCTTGGCGCTGACCAAGAAGACCTGCGACAAGGCGCTGGCGGCGTCCGAGCAGGCCTTCCTCATCGCCCTGCGCACGGCGGGCAAATGGGATCTCGACGGCTCGCAGCTCGTGATCCGCAGCCAGAACGGCGAACTGCGCTTTGACCGGGCCCTGTAACAGCTGGCCTTCCGGACCGCGCGCCGGCCGTTCGAACGCGCCGGCGCGGCCCCGCTTTAACACCCCGTTGACGACGATTCGCGGAGGCGGATCCGGATTCACCCTCCGTCAGGCCCCTGCGCCGTTTTCTCGCCCTCCTCGGTCGCGCCCCGCGCGGCCGCTCAGGCGGAGAGACGGAATGCGGATCGGCCGGGTTCACCAGCGCGTCGTCCCGAAGGTGCGGCCGGCGGCTTCCGCCGCGGCGCGCTACGACTTCCTCCGCGCCCACCACGACGGCGCCGCGACCCTGGCCGTCCTTGCGACCAGCTCAGGCATCGCCATCCTGATTCTCGCGACCCGCCTGCTCACGGCCTGACGCACGGCCCCGGTCCGTAACCGCACTGTCCTGGCGGCGCGTCGAGGATGACAATACTGTCGTTCGGGCGCGAAAAAGGAAAATAAAATTCTCCCTTTAAGCTCAGCCGTGCGGTCTCCGTGTAAAGGCTGGTATCCGCCGGGCGGGAAGCTCGACGGAGCTTGCGAAATCAGCTACGCGTCGCCGCAGCGGCTCCTGCCATGGCGGGAGTGCTAAGTTTCTGGTTTCGCATCGGCTTTGCCGAATGCCGGTCATCCTCCGGACCGATGCCGAAGCCTTTCGTATTGGCGCGCTCCCGTGCCGGGCCGGCGCGGGGATGCTCAGGGAGCGGACAGACGATGACAGACACCTCGACCCCGGACGTCCGGAAGCCCGGACACGGCCGCGTCTACGGCTCGATCACCGAGACCATCGGCAACACGCCGCTCGTGCGCCTCAACCGGCTCACCAAGGAGCGGGGCGTCGATGCCGAGATCCTGCTCAAGCTCGAATTCTTCAACCCGATCTCGTCCGTGAAGGACCGCATCGGCGTCAACATGATCGACGCGCTCGAAGCCTCCGGCCGGCTCAAGCCCGGTGGGACGCTGGTCGAGCCGACCTCGGGCAATACCGGCATCGCGCTCGCCTTCGTCGCCGCCGCCCGCGGCTATCGCCTGATCCTCGTCATGCCGGAGACGATGTCGCTGGAGCGGCGCAAGATGCTCGCCTTCCTCGGCGCGCAGCTCGAACTGACCCCCGGCCCGCAGGGCATGAAGGGTGCCATCGGCCGTGCCGAGGAATTGCTGCGCGAGATCGACGGCGCGGTGATGCCGCAGCAATTCTCCAACCCGGCCAACCCCGAGATCCACCGCAAGACCACGGCGGAAGAGATCTGGAACGACACGCAAGGGCAGCTCGACGCCTTCGTGGCCGGTGTCGGCACCGGTGGCACGGTGACCGGCGTCGGCGAGGTGCTCAAGCCCCGTCTGCCCGGCCTCAAGGTGTTCGCGGTGGAGCCGGTGGACAGCCCCGTGATCTCCGGCGGCCAGCCCGGCCCGCACAAGATCCAAGGCATCGGCGCGGGCTTCATCCCCGACAACCTGCACACCGACATCCTCGACGGCGTGCTCAAGGTGACGAACCAGCAGGCGATCGACACGGCGCGCGACCTCGCCAAGTTCGAGGGCATCCCCGGCGGCATCTCGACCGGCGGCAACGTCGCCGCGGCGCTGGAGCTGGCGGGCCGCCCCGAGTTCCAGGGCAAGCGCATCGTCACCGTCGCCTGCTCGTTCGCCGAGCGCTACATCTCCTCGGTGCTGTTCGAGGGCATCGGCTAGAGCGCATTCCGACGACGTGGAAACCGGTTCGTCGAAAGAATGCGCGTCAAAACAAAAACCTAGAGACGCCGACCTGATGCCATCAGGTCGGACACGGCTCTAGTCTTCCGATGCGGCGCGGGCCTGCGACGGTCCCGCGCCGCAACTCCTCCGGTCCCGGATTGTTGTCCCGGTCAGATTGGGAGGATGATGATGACGGATACCCCCCGCACCCGGCCGTCGCTCAAGGAGTTCGACGCCGACGCGGATCGCAACGGCCAGGATTTCGGCACCGCCTCGCCCCTCGACGTGGGCGTGCCCGCGCGGACGCAAGGCGATCTGAAGAGCCATCCCGACGGCACGGCCGAGACCGCACGCATCGCCTCCGGCACGGATCGCTCCGCCGCAGCCCGGGACGCGGTCGACCAGACCGAGGCCGAGACCCCTCCGGAAAACCTGCGCCGGATCTCCGATCCGTCCTCCCGGACGCAGCCCGACGCGGCGGCGCAGGAGGCGATCGAGCGCGCCACCGCCGCCGTCGGTCAGGAGGAGGCGCCGCGCCACGGGTCGTCTCAGGGAGAGTCCGATGGGAAATGAGAACCGGCCCGACGAGGATCTGAGCAACACCGGGACCCGCAAGCCCGATGAGGCGGTCGGCTCCCGCGGCCCGCACCCGACGGGCGGCGGGCATCAGACGCCGGAGCAGGCGGCGATTACCGGCCAGGGTTCGGGCGGGCGCTCGGATGCCGAGCGGCGCGGCGAGTGGGGCGGCGAGGGCCAGGGAAGCGGCGCGGCGGGACGGACGCCTCCGGCGCTCGGTGGCTCCTCCGGGGGCCATTCCGACCGCAAGGCCTCGGCCGGCCCGCGGGAAGGAGAGCCCGTCGCGGGCGAGCCCGACCGGGCCAAGCGGTCCTGAAGAGCGAGCGGATTTCCGAGGGAGCTGCGACGATGGGCGGGCAGGACAGGGACGATCGCGACACGGATCGGGAGCGCCGGGACGGGACCAAGCCCGCCAACAGCGCACCCGATGCGGTCAAGGACCCGAACGAGAAGACCGACGGCAAGCCCGGCGCGCCGGCGCAGGGCGACGAGACCGATCCGGGGGCGGGCTGAGCCGCCGCCGGGATCGGCGCTTCGCCGTTCAGGCCGCCTGTTTCGGCTCTTCGAGAAGCTCGTCGGCGGGACCGAAGAACTCGAACCGGACCCGCTCCGCCGGGATGCCGGCGCGGGCAAGGCCGTTCGTCAGAGCGGCCAAAAAGGGCTTGGGTCCGCACAGGTAGTAGGTCGCGCGCGCTGAGGGCGTGTTCGCGACGAGCCACTCAGCCGTGATCATCCCGGCCTCGTCGAAATGCTCGCCGGGCCGATCCTGCGGCTCCGGCTCGGCGTAGAAGGTACGGGTCGAGAGGGCGTCCCGGTTTGCCACGAGGCCCTGGACGTGCCCGCGCATGGCGTGGACCCGCCCGTTGAGGGCACCGTGGACGAACCAGGTCGGCCGCTCCGGTGTCTCCGCCGCGATGCTCTCCAGCATGCTGACCATCGGGGTGAGGCCGACGCCGCCGGAGACGAGGACCACCGGTTCGGTAGTCTGCCGGTCGAGGAAGAAGTCGCCCGCGGGGGCGGCGACCTTCAGCACGGTTCCAGGCCGGGCCGACCCGTGCAGCCAGTTCGAGACGAGGCCGGCGGGATGGGCCGCCGCATCCTCGCGCTTGACCGTGATGCGGTAGGCGCGCGCGTTGGGAGCGCAGGAGATCGAATAGTTCCGCTTCAGCACGCCCCGGCCCGGCAGATCGACGAGAAAGCCGAGATACTGCCCGGGCTCGTGGCGCATCACCGGACCGCCGTCGGCCGGAACCAGCACGAAGGAGCGGATCGTCTCGCTTTCCGAGGTGACGCTCTCCACGACGAAGTCGCGCCACCCGTTCCAACCGCCGGTGCGGGCGGCGAGATCACGGTAGATCGTGGCCTCGCGGCCGATCAGGAGTTCGGCCAGGAACCAGTAGGCCTCGCCCCAGGCCGTGACGATCTCGGGCGTTGCCGCCTCGCCGAGAACGTCGCGGATCGCCGCGAGCAGGGCATCGGCGACGTGGGGGTAGTGCTCCGGCAGGATGTTGAGCGCGACGTGCTTCTGGGCGATGCGTTCCACGGCGCCCGTCAGCGCGCCGAGATTGTCGATGTTGCGGGCATAGGCCAGTACGGCGAGGGCGAGCGCCTTGGGCTGCGAGCCGGTCTCGCCGTGGTGCGACTGATTGAAGAGGTCGCGGATGTCGGCGTTCTCGAACAACCGCTCGTACATGCGCCGGGTGATGGCGAGCCCGTGCGTTTCGAGGGCCGGAACGGTGGCTTTGATGATGGCAACGGTATGGGGCGAGAGCGGTGCGGGCATCGGCGGATCCAAAGATTCATTCGACATGAATCTTTTAAGGCACCTCTCGAAAACATGCAAATGGAATGCATCTTAAGGGCAGCCCGGAACCGCCATGCGCCTGACCCGCTACACCGACTACGCCCTGCGGACCCTGATCTATGTCGGCCTGCGCGAGCCGAAGCAGAGCTCGATCGCCGAGATCGCACGGGCCTACGGGATCTCTGAAAGCCACCTCACCAAGGTGGTGCACCAACTCGGCCGGCTCGGGCTGATCCAGACGATCCGGGGGCGGGGCGGGGGCCTGCGCCTCGCCAAGCCGCCGGGTGAGATCGTCGTCGGCGCCGTGGTGCGCGAGACCGAGGACGACCTTGCGCTGGTCGAGTGCTTCTCTGCGGGATCCTGCGCGATCACCGCGCCCTGTCGCCTGCGGCGGGCCCTGGGCGAGGCGCTGGCGGCGTTCCTGGCGGTGCTGGACCGCTACACCCTGGCTGACCTCCTCGGAGGATCGGAGGGTGACGAGATTGCGCGCTTGCTCGGCCTGTCGCCGCCGACGGGCGTCGCGGCGGCGCTCGAGCCCGAGGAAAAATCGGTTTGAGGTCGTGCTACGCCGCCGCCGCCTCGACCCGGTTCCGGCCCGAGGACTTGGCGCGGTAGAGGGCGGTGTCGGCGCGCTTGAGCAGGTCGGCCGGGCCGGTATCGGTGGTGCGGCGCACGGAGACGCCGACCGAGACGGTCACGCCGATGTCGCGGGTTCCCCCGTCGATCGCGAAGGGCGTCGCCTCGATCCGCTCGCGGATGCGCTCGGCGATGGCGCGGGCATCGGGCAGTTCGGCGCCGGGCACCACCATCACGATCTCCTCGCCGCCGTAGCGGGCCAGGATGTCCATCGGCCGCACGTACTGGCGGATGCGCTCGGCGAAGGCGCGCAGCACCTCGTCGCCGGCCTCGTGGCCGTAGGTGTCGTTGATCGACTTGAAGCGGTCGATGTCGAGGAGCAGGCAGGCGAGGCCCTTCTGCTGCAGCGCCGCCTCGCCGAAGACGGGGCCGAGATGCCGGTCGAGGTAGCGCCGGTTGTGCAGCCCCGTCAGGTCGTCGGTGATCGCCAGTTCCATCGAGGCCTGGAGCGCCCCGCGCAGGGTCTCCGAGAAGCGGCGCCGCCGCACCTGCGTGCGCACCCGCGCGATCAGTTCGTTGCGGTCGATCGGGCGCAACAGGTAGTCGTTGACGCCGAAATCCAGGCCGCGGGTGATGCGGGCCTTCTCGTGCATTTCGCCGATCATGATCAGCGCCATGTTGCGGGTCCGCTCCAGCGAGCGGATCTGGCTGCACAGGCGCAGGCCGTCGAATCCTTCGAGGTCGAGGCTCACCAGGGCGAGGTCGAACCCGCCCTCCGGCGCCCGCACCAGGGCCCGGTGCGGATCGGTCTCCACGGTGACCTGATGGTGCTGCGAGAGCGCCGTGCCGATGCGGTCGATGGCGCTCGGCCGATCCTCCACGAGGAGGATGCGCGCGCCTTCGCCGGTATCGGCGGCAGCCAGCGCCAGGGGATCGGGCCCGCCGATCTCCCGCGTCGCCAGGGCGCGCGAGCGCAACTCGTCGGTGACCGCCTTCAGCCGCACGAGGCTGCGCACCCGCGTCAGCAGCGCGGTGTCGTCGATGGGCTTGGTCAGGAAGTCGTCGGCCCCGGCGTCGAGGCCACGCAGCCGGTCGGCGGGCTGGTCGAGGGCGGTGACGATCACCACCGGCAGGTGGGCGGTCACGGGGTTCGACTTCAGCCGGCGGCAGACCTCGAACCCGTCCATGCCCGGCATCATCACGTCGAGGAGCACGACGTCGCAGGCACCCTTCTCGCAGATCGCCAGGGCGTCGGGCCCGTTCATCGCCACGGCCACGTCGAAATACTCGAGAGACAGCTTCGTCTCGAGCAATCGGACGTTGGGGTAGAGATCATCCACGATCAGGACGCGAGCGGACATCGTTCCTCCGATGCGCGGCCTTCACGACCGCGACGGCATTCAGTCCGAAGTGGTCTCAGGGAGCGCCGTCATCGCCAATGTAGCGACGGACCGTTGCCAAAAACTTGGCAACCGAGATCGGTTTGGACAAATAGGCCTCGCATCCGCCTTCACGAATGCGTTCCTCGTCGCCCTTCATTGCAAAAGCCGTGATAGCGATCACGGGAATGTTACGAAGGTCGTCGTCATCCTTGAGCCACTTTGTCACCTCCAGGCCCGAGACTTCGGGAAGCTGGATGTCCATCAGGATCAAGTCTGGGTGGTGGGCGCGCGCAAGTTCAATCGCCTCAATGCCGTTGGCGGTCTTGAGCGTGGCGTAGCCGTGCGCCTCCAGCAGATCGTTGAAGAGCTTCATGTTCAGCTCGTTGTCTTCAACGATGAGAACGGTTTTCTTCATGACCTGCTCCGGCGCGGTCGCGATGGCGTTCCACCCCGTGGCCCGGCCCTCGTACTCTCTTAAACTGCCACTCGTTGATGAAACGCAAACTTGATCATAGTGATGGCGCGAGCGAACGTCTCGCGATCGAGGTGCTCGGATGGCTTGCCGCCGACGAGGAACGGCTGTTCCGATTCGTCGCCGCAAGCGGCCTGGAGCCCGGAACGCTGCGCGAGAGCCTGCACGATCCGGGGTTTCTCGGCGCCGTTCTCGATCACGTGATGAGCGACGAACCGTCGCTGCTGGCCTGTGCCGAGGCCCTCGACGTGAAGCCCGAGCGGATCGCATCCGCCTGGCAGCGGCTGCAGCCGCCGCCCTTCGACGAGGGCGGCTGAGCCTTCTACCGCGCCAGCTCCCGCAGCCCGAGCCGGATCAGCGTCTTGGCCTCCACGGTCTCGGCACCGTCGCCCAAACCCTTCAGGGCGGCGGCGATGGCGGCAGAGGCCTGAACCTGGGGATAACCCAGATTGACGAGCGCCGAGATCGCGTCGGCGACGGGCTGCGGCGCGGTCCTGTCCTCGACGGCCCCGGTCAGGGCGACGAGCGCGGGATCGACGGGAGCGAAAGCGGGCGCCTTGTCCTTGAGTTCCGCCACGAGGCGGGCGGCGAGGCGCGGGCCGACCCCGGGGGCGCGGGCGACGGCGCCCTTGTCGCCGGTGGCGATGGCGGTGGCGAGCTGGGCCGGCTCCAGCACGGAGAGGACGCCGAGGGCCACGCGGGTGCCGACCCCCTGCACCGTCTGGAGCAGGCGGAACCACTCCCGCTCGGCGTCCGAGCGGAAGCCATAGAGGCGAATCATGTCCTCGCGCACATGCGTCTCGATGGCGAGATCCGTCGCCTCGCCGGGCTTGGGCAGGCGCTGCAGGGTGCGGGCGGAGCAGTGCACGACGTAGCCGACGCCGTTCACGTCGAGGATGACGAAGTCCTCTCCGTAGGAATCGACGATCCCCTTGAGCTTGCCGATCATCTGATACTGTCGATCCTCGAAGGGTCCGTTGCCGCCACCGGCCTAAGGCCATATCCGTCTTGGCGGCACAACCGACAAGGTGACCGCATGAAGCGCACGCTCGCCCTCGCCGCCCTCCTGCTGGCGGGTCTCGCCCTCGCCGCGCCCGGCGGTTCCCATGCTCAGGAGGCGGCGCCCGCGCTGACCAAGGATCCGGGGCAGGTGAAGGCCGGGCGCTACCGGCTCGATCCGGTGCACGGCAAGATCACGTGGTCGCTCAGCCATCTCGGCTTCTCGACCTATTACGGCCAGTTCACGGAGGTGTCGGGCGAACTCGTCCTCGATCCCGCCGCGCCGGCCAAGAGCAGCCTGTCCGTCAAGATCGGCACCGGCAGCGCCAACGGGCTCAACGAGAAGCTCAACGCCCACCTCAAGCAGCCCGACTTCCTCGACGTCGAGAAGTTTCCCGAGGCCACCTTCGTGAGTCAGTCGATCGAGCCGACGAGCCCGACCACGGCGCGGGTCAACGGCACGCTCACCCTGCGCGGCGTGTCGAAGCCGGTCTCGTTCGACGCCACCTTCAACCAGGCGGGCGTCAACCCGGTCGACAAGATCTACTCCGTCGGCTTCGACGGCTGGACGGTGATCAAGCGCTCCGAATTCGGCGTGAACGCCTTCCTGCCGCTGCTGGGCGACGAGGTGGCCCTGCGGCTGGAGGGCGAATTCAAGCTTCAGTGAGCGGCGGCGGCGCAAGCCGCGGGTTTACGGCAACGCTCCGTTCACGATACGTGCCGTACCGGATCGCGGGTTTGAAGGAGGCCGAGGCCATGACCACGGACGTCCGCATCCTCGGCATCGATCCCGGCCTGCGCCGCACCGGCTGGGGGCTGATCACCGCGCGGGGCACCAAGCTGTCCTACCTCGCCTGCGGCGTGGTCACCTCCGACGGCGACCTGCCGCTGGCGCTGCGCCTGCGCGAGCTGCACGAGGGCCTGACCCGCGTCCTCACGACCCACGCGCCCGACGAGGTCTCGGTGGAGGAGACCTTCGTCAACAAGGACGCGCAGGCGACGCTCAAGCTCGGCCATGCCCGCGCCGTGGCCCTGCTGGTGCCGGCGCTCGCCGGCCTGCCCGTGGCGGAATACGCCGCCAACCTCGTGAAGAAGACCGTGGCGGGCAACGGCCACGCCGAGAAGGTCCAGATCCAGGCGATGGTGAAGTTCCTGCTGCCGAAGGCCGAGTTCAAGCTCGCCGACGCGGCGGACGCGCTCGCGATCGCCATCACCCATGCGAGCCACCGCGGCGCCATCGCCCTCGACCGCCGCCACGCCGTCGCCGCCGGCAGCGGGCCGGGAGCGGCACGGATCGCCGCGGCGCTGGCCCGGCTCGACCGCTAGGGTGGGCCGCCCGGTCAGGCGGCCCTGACGTTGACGAGGAAGCGCGCGACCTCCTGCCGCAGCGTCTCGGCCTGACCGGTCATGTCGGAGGCCGCCTGCAGCACGTGCTCGGCGGCCGCGCCCGTCCGCTCCGCGGCCTCGGCGACCTCGGCGACATGGCCGGTCACGGCGCGGGTGCCCTGCGCGGTCCGGCCGACGCGGTGCACGATCTCGTTCGTGGCCGAGCCCTGCTCGCCGACGGCGCCGGTGATCGAGGCCGCCACCGCGTCGATCTCGCCGATACGGGCGGTGATGCCGCCGATCGCCGCCACCGCCTGACCCGTCACCCCCTGGATGCGCGCGATCTGCCCCGTGATCTCGTCGGTCACCCGGGTCGTCTGCGTGGCCAGCGCCTTCACCTCGGAGGCCACCACCGCGAAGCCCCGCCCGGCCGAGCCGGCACGGGCGGCCTCGATGGTCGCATTCAGCGCCAGCAGGTTGGTCTGGCTGGCGATACTCGAGATCAGGGCGACCATCTCGCCGATCTGCGCGGTGGCGGCACTGAGTTCCCGCACCACGCCGGCGGTGCGGTCGGCGTCCTGCACCGCCCCGTTGGCGAGGGCCGCCGATTCCTGCATCTGGCGACCGATCTCCGAGACCGAGGCGCCGAGTTCCTCGGTCGCCGCCGCCACGGCATCGACGTTGGCGGCCGCCTCGCCGGCCGCGGCGCTCATCCGGGCGGAGCGCTCGGCGGTGTGCTGCGCGGTGAGGCTCATCGTCCGCGCGGTCTCCCGGAGCTGGGCGGCCGAGGTGCCGACCGTGCCGACGATGCGCCCGACCGACGCCTCGAAGCCGTCGGCGAGGCTGCGCACCATCGCCCGGCGCTCGGCGGCCGCACCCGCCGAGGCCGTCTCGGCTTCGAGGGCGCGGCTGCGGATGAGGTTGTCCTTGAACACCTGGACCGCGGCGATCATCGCGCCGATCTCGTCCCGGCGCTCCGTGGCCGGCAAGGCCACGTCGAGGTCGCCGCCCGCCAGCCGGCTGGTGTCGCCGGCCAGCCGGACGAGGGGCTTCGAGAGGGTGCCCGCCAGCCACCATGCCGCGCCCGAGCCGGCGACGATGGTCGCGGCGGAGAGCGCGAGCATCAGCCAGATCTTCCGCGTCATCGCCGCGCCGGTGGCCCCGATCTGCGCCTGCGCCTCCTGGGCGGCGAGCGTCACGGCCTCGTCGAGGTCGCGGCCGATCGCGGCGCTGCTGCGCGCCATCAGGGCCAGGGTCGGGATCTCGCGCGCCTTGCGCAGGCCCAGCAGGATCTCCGCGCCCGCGCGCCACTGCCGAGCCTCGGCCTCGGCGGTTCTGGACAGGGCGAGCATCCGCTCCGAGAGCGCCGAGGCCTTCAGCCGGCCGAGGCCGGCATCGAGGGCGTCGGCATTCGCCGTGAACTCGCCGCCGATCCGGCCCATGTCGAGGAGGTCGGTCATGGCGGTGACCCGCGCCACCAGGGCCTCGGCCCGGCGGAAGCGATCGCGGGCGGACCGGCTGGCCTCGCTCGCCTCGACGGCGCGCCCGGCGAGACCCGAGAGTTCCCCGAAGGCGGAGAGTCCGGTCAGGCCCGTCATCGCGGAGAGCAGCCCGCCGAGCAGCATGAAGCCGAGGAGCGGCAACAGGATCTTATGGCGAATCGACATGGCGGATTCGTCTCGTCGTTCGTTTGGATGGACGCGCGGGCGGCGGGTGGAGGTCGGCGGAAGCCGGTCAGTTCGGCAGGTTCGGCAGGGCCGTCTCGGTCTGGTCCGCCGTGAGCGAGCGCAGGAAGGCGATCACGTCCGCACGCTCGTCGGGCGTGAGCGCGACCGGCTTGATCAGCGGCGACTTCGACGGGCGCTGGAGGCCGCCGGACTCGTAATGGGCCATGATCGCGTCGAGATCGGCGAACTGACCCGCATGCCCGAACGGTGCCCGGTAGCTCAGGTTGCGCAGGCCCGGCGTCTTGAAGGCGTGCTTCGTGTAGCGGTCGTCGGGATCGAAGGCGGCGCGGCCGATATCCTTGGTGTCGATGCCGATGTCGTGGAACTTGTTGTCGGTGAAGTTCCACCCGGTGTGGCAGCCCGAGCAGGCGGCCTTGCCGGTGAACAGCGCGAAGCCGCGCTTGGCCCCATCCGACATCGCCGCCTCGTCGCCCTCGACCCAGCGGTCGAACGGGGCCCAGCCGGAGACGACGGTCCGCTCATAGGTGGCGATCGTTGTCAGGATCGTGTCTTGGCTCACGCCGCGGCCGGGAAACAGCGCGTCGAACGAGGCCTTGTATTCCGGGATGCGCTTGAGGCGGGCGATGATCTCCGGAAACTTCCCGTCCATCTCGGCGTCGGCGGTGATCGGACCCATCGCCTGCATTTCGAGGTTCGGGGCGCGTCCGTCCCAGAACAGCGTCGGGATCCAGGCGGCGTTCAGCACCGAGGGCGCCTTGCGGGCGAGGGGCTTGTTGGTGGCGCCGATCGCGCCGGGGACGGGCACCTCGAAGCCGAAGGACGGGTTGTGACAGCTCGCGCAGCTCAGGTTCTGCTTGCCGCTGAGGCGGGGATCGAAGAACAGCATCTTGCCCAGTGTTGCCGTCTGGGGCGCGTAGGGCGCCTCGTCCGGGAACGGGATATGCGTCGGCCGCTTGTAGGCCGCCTTGGCGGCGTCGAGGGTCTGGGCACCCGCCGTGGTTGCCCCAAGGCAGCCGACCGCAAGCTGCATCAGAACGATGAAGCGGCACTTCGAGAGCATCGAATTCGATCCGGGAGGAGGCGGGCCGTCCCGCTCCCGACCTTCATCGATTACAATTGTTAAAAATTTGAGCGGGTATTCAGGGTTGTTTGCAGGTCCATGAGGTGCTGGATTGGAAGTCCCCGGCACCCGGCCGCATCACGAGTACGGTGATGATTTAATCCGGGCCGATTGCGGGGCTGCGCCCGATACAATCTTGGCATATCGCTGCCGTTCGAGGCGGGGCGGTTGCCCTTCGGCACGTCTTCCAGGGACTTGCTGTCCGTCCCGGCCCGGTGATCAGGGGGCGAGGTCGAGCAGAACCTTGCCCACAGCCTCGCGGCGGATCAGCACGCCGAGCGCCGCCTCGTAGGCGTCGAGCGGGTAGACGCCGTGCACCTTCACGGTGAGCTTGCCCTCCGCCGCCCAGGCGAGCAGCCGGTCCTGGTTGGCGGCATGCGCCTCCGGCTCCCGCTCGACGAAGGCGCCCCAATGCACGCCCTGCACGTCGATGCCCTTGAGCATGATGACGTTGAGGGGAAATTTCGGGATCTCGCCCGCGGCGAAGCCGATCACGAGGAAGCGGCCCTTCCAGCCGAGCGCGCGCATGGCGGGCTCGGCGAGATCCCCGCCCACCGCGTCGTAGACCACGTCGACGCCGCGCTCGCCGGTCAGCCGCCGCAATTCCTCGCGCAGGTTATCGGCCTTGTAATCGATCAGTTCGTCGGCGCCGTGGGCGCGGGCGGTCTCGAGTTTCTCAGGCGAGGAGGCGCAGGCGATCACGCGCGCGCCCAGCAGCTTGCCGAGTTCGACCGCGGCGAGCCCGACGCCGCCCGAGGCGCCGAGCACGACGAGGGTCTCGCCCGGTTTGATGTCGGCGCGGTCGCGGAGCGCGTGAAGCGTGGTGCCGTAGGTGATCGACAGCCCGGCGGCGGTCTCGTCGGAGACGGCATCCGGCACCCGCGCGAGCCGCTTGAACGGCACCGCGATCCGCTCGCGGGCGGTGCCGTGGCTCAGATGGACCATCACCCGGTCTCCGACGGAAAAGCCCTCCGCGTCCGAGCCCAGCGCCTCGATCACCCCGCAGGCCTCGCCGCCGGGGGAGAACGGCAGGTCCGGCTTCACCTGATAGCGGCCGGCGATGATGAGCGTGTCGAAGAAGTTCAGCGCGGCGACCCGCACCCGCACCAGCGCCTCGCCGGGCCCCGGCACGGGATCGGGCAGATCCTGAACCGCGAGATCCTCCGGGCCGCCGAGCCGGCTGCAAACCAGGGCCTTCATTCCGCGCTGTCTCCCTCATAGCGCCGGTCGTCCCGCACCGCAGCCCCCCGACCGGCGGGATGCGATGGGCGCCGCGTTCGAGGACGGTCATGCCCGCTCGCGCGCGGTGCGCGCAAGTCGCTTTCCCCGGCGCTTGCCCCGTCGCTCACGCCCGCTCGTAGATCCCCGTCAGCAGGCCCTTGGCGATCACGTTGCCTTGAAGTGCGTCGAGCAGGGCGCTGCGTCCCGGCGCGGCGGGCAGTTCCGCCGGGCGGGCGAGGGCGAAAGCCTGGAACAGGTAGTGGTGCGGGCCGTGGCCGGTGGGCGGGTCCGGCGGCAGCCATCCCTCCTTCTGGAACGAGTTGCGGCCGAGATCGTGCCGGAAGCCGTCGCCCGCTGGGCTCGCGAACGCGCCCTCGGGAAAGCTCTGGTCCTCCGGCCGCAGGTTCCAGGCGATGAGGTGGACGAAGGGGTGGGGCGAGGGCGCGTCCGGATCCTCCACGAACAGGACCAGCGCCGCGGCGCCGTCCGGCACGCCGGCAATGGCGAGGGGCGGCGAGAGCCCGTCGCCGTCCGCGGTGTAGCGGGCGGGAATCGGCGCGGTGTCGGCGAAGGCCCCGCTCGTCACGCGGAGCGTCGCGGGAGCCTCCGCGGCGACCATGTGGAAGGCGGCATTCTGCGTGCCGGCTCGGACGCCGGACAGGGCCTCGCCGACGGCGTGCGGCAGCTTTTCGAGCATCGGTGAGGGTCTCCGTTTCCGTGTCAGAGAACCCTCAACGAATCCCCACCCGCTTCGTTCAGGCGGGGCGGTGCGCGGCCACCATGTAGTTCACGCCGGTGTCGCGGCTCGCCCGCCAGGAATCGTTGAGCGGATTGTAGACCACGCCGGTGGTGTCGGTGACGGTCAGGCCGCCCGCGGCGATGTCGGCGGTCAGCTCCCGCGGCGTGACGAACTTCTCCCAGTCGTGGGTGCCCCGCGGCAGCCAGCGCAGGACGTACTCGGCGCCGACGATGGCGAGCGCGAAGGAGCGCATCGTCCGGTTAATGGTGGCGGCGAACATCAGGCCGCCGGGCTTCACGGTGGTGCAGCAGGCGCGCAGGAAGCCGGCGCGGTCGGGCACGTGTTCCACCACCTCCATGGCGAGCACCACGTCGAAGCGTTCGCCGCGGGCAGCCACCGCCTCGATGGTCTCGTCGCGGTAGTCGATGGAGAGGCCCTCGGCCTCCGCATGAGCGCGGGCGGCCGCGATGTTGCCGGTCGCCGGGTCGAGGCCGGTCACCGTCGCGCCGAGCCGGGCAAGCGGCTCCGACAGCACCCCGCCGCCGCAGCCGATATCGATGACGCTCAGGCCCTCCAGCGGGAAGGGCGCGGCCGGATCGCGGTCGAAGATGCGGCAGACCTCGTCGCGGATGTAGCCGACCCGCACCGGGTTGAACTTGTGCAGCACCGCCATCGGTCCGCGCTCGTCCCACCAACGCGCGGCCAGCGCGTCGAAGCGCGCCACTTCGTCCCGATCGATCGAGGCGCCCGTCATCCGGCTCACTTTCGTAACGTTTGAACCTACGGTCCGTCCGATTGACACGGCCGGGGGGCCCTTGTACCCGCCGGGCGCATCCCCGGTACAGCCGCGCCGTGTTGTTTTCCTGAGCGACGCGGCGCGCCGGCCTCGCGGCCGGCATCGTGGGGACAAGATGAGCGGACCGGACGCGACATGCCCCGTTTGGTGATGAAATTCGGCGGCACCTCCGTCGCCAACGTCGATCGTATCCGCAACGTGGCGCGCCACGTCGCCCGCGAGGTCGCGGCCGGCTACGAGGTCGCCGTGGTGGTCTCGGCGATGTCGGGCAAGACCAACGAGCTGGTCGCCTGGGTCAAGGACGCCAACCCGCTCTACGACGCGGCGGAGTACGATACCGTCGTCGCCTCGGGCGAGCAGGTCACCTCCGGGTTGCTGGCGATCGCGCTGAACAAGGACGGCATCAAGGCCCGCTCCTGGCAGGGCTGGCAGATCCCGATCCACACCTCCGAGGCGCACGGCTCGGCCCGCATCGAGGGCATCGACCCGAAGAACCTCGACGAGGGCTTCAAGCGCGGCGAGGTGGCGGTCATCGCCGGCTTCCAGGGCGTGCATGCCGAGACCGGCCGGATCGCGACGCTCGGGCGCGGCGGCTCGGACACTTCGGCCGTCGCCATCGCCGCCGCCATCGGCGCGGAGCGCTGCGACATCTACACCGACGTGGACGGGGTCTACACCACCGATCCCCGCGTGGTGCCCAAGGCGCAGCGCATGGAGCGCGTGACCTTCGAGGAGATGCTGGAGATGGCCTCGCTGGGCGCCAAGGTGCTCCAGGTCCGCTCCGTCGAGCTCGCCATGGTGCACCGGGTGCCGACCACCGTGCGCTCCTCCTTCGATCCCCCCGATGCCGCGCGGCCGGGCACCCTCATCTGCGACGAGGACCAAATCGTGGAACAGCAGATCATCACCGGCATCGCCTTCTCGAAGGACGAGGCGCAGATCACCCTGCGCGCCGTGAAGGACAGCCCCGGCATCGCCGCGGCGATCTTCGGCCCGCTGGCGGATGCCAACATCAACGTCGACATGATCATCCAGACCGTGTCCGGCGATCAATCGACCACCGACATGACCTTCACCGTGCCGGCGGCCGATTACGAGCGCTCCCGCGCCATCCTCGATGCCCAGCGCGAGACGATCCAGTTCGGTCAGATCGAGGGCGCGACCGATGTCGTGAAGGTCTCGGCGATCGGCGTCGGCATGCGTTCGCATGCGGGCGTTGCAGCCAAGGCCTTCCGGGCGCTGGCGCAGAAGGGTATCAACATTCGCGCCATCACCACATCCGAGATCAAGTTCTCGGTGCTGATCGACGCCGCCTACACGGAGCTTGCCGTGCGCACGCTCCACTCGCTATACGGCCTCGACCAGGCCTGACCGTTCCCGTCGGCGTCGGCCCCACGGCTCACAGGCCAGGGTTGCGCCGGCCGACCCGGATTGACGACACGATGCCCGCTGCGCCCGGAGGCCCGCGCCTGCTGCTGCGCCGGCTCCGCGAAGCCATGGCGGAGCCGGTCAGTCCGCAGCAGCGCCTCGACCGGATCGTCGTCCTCATCGCGGCGAACGTGATCGCCGAGGTGTGCTCGGTCTATGTGGTGCGCGATGACAACACCCTCGAACTGTTTGCAACCGAGGGTCTGAACCGCGACGCAGTCCACATCACCCGCATGCGCGCCGACGAGGGCCTCGTCGGCCTGATCGCCAAGACCGCCGAGCCGCTCGCGCTCTCCGACGCGCAGTCGCACCCCTCGTTCTCGTATCGGCCGGAAACGGGCGAGGAGATCTACCACGCTTTCCTCGGCGTGCCGCTCCTGCGGGCCGGGAATACGCTCGGCGTGCTGGTGGTCCAGAACAAGACCTACCGCGTCTATTCCGAGGAGGAGATCGAGGCGCTCCAGACCACCGCCATGGTGCTGGCGGAGCTGATCGCCTCGGGCGAACTCCAGGCGCTGTCGCCCGGCGCCGGCACCGCGGCCCGCCGTCCGGTGAGCCAGCGCGGCGTCGCCCTCGCCGACGGGATCGGGCTGGGTCACGTCGTGCTGCACGAGCCGCGCATCGTCGTGAAGACGCTGATCGCCGAGAACGTCGAGCGCGAGATGGAGCGGCTGGAGGCGGCGATCGAGGACGTGCGCTCGGCGATCGACGAGTTGGTCGAGCGCGGCGACGGCCTCAGTTCGGGCGAGTCCCGCGAGATCCTCGAGACGGTGCGGATGTTCGCCCACGACAAGGGCTGGCTGCGCCGGATGCGCGAGGCGGTCCAGTCGGGCCTGACTGCGGAGGCCGCGGTCGAGCGGGTGCAGTCGGACAACCGGGCGCGGATGCTGCGCCAGAGCGATCCCTATCTGCGCGACCGCCTGCACGACCTCGACGACCTCGCCAACCGCCTGCTGCGCCGCCTCGTCGGCCAGGAGGGGCGGGCCGGCGACGGGTTGCCGGAGAACGCGATCCTGGTGGCCCGCTCCATGGGGCCGGCGGCGCTCCTCGATTACGACCGGGCGCGGCTGCGCGGGGTCGTGCTGGAGGAGGGCGGGCCGACGAGCCACATCGCCATCGTCGCCCGCGCGCTCGGCATTCCGGCGGTGGGCGAGATCGCCAACGCCACCGGCCTGTGCGATTCGGGCGACGCGATCATCGTCGACGGCCTGTCCGGCGAGGTGCAGATCCGGCCGACTCCCGAGGTCGAGGCGTCCTATGCCGAGATGGTGCGCCTGCGTGCCCGGCGGCAGGAGCAGTACCGGGCGCTGCGCGATGTGCCCGCCGTCACCCGCGACGGGGTGAAGATCGGCCTCCATCTCAACGCCGGCCTGCTCGTGGATCTGACCCACCTGCACGAGACCGGGGCGGAGGGCGTCGGCCTGTTCCGCACCGAGCTGCAATTCATGATCGCCGAGCGGATGCCCTCGGCGGCCGAGCAGCAGACGCTCTACGAGGCGGTCTATTCGGCCACCGGCGACCTGCCGGTCACGATCCGCACCCTCGACATCGGCGGCGACAAGATCCTCCCGTACATGCCGGCCCTCGAAGAGGAGAACCCGGCGCTCGGCTGGCGGGCGATCCGCATCGGCCTCGACCGTCCGGCGCTGCTGCGGGTGCAACTGCGCGCCCTGCTCAAGGCGGCGGCCGGGCGCCCGATCAAGATCATGTTCCCGATGGTCGCCACCGTCGAGGAGTTCACCCGCGCCCGCGACATCGTCGAGCGCGAGAAGGCGCATCTGCGCCGCCACGGCTACGTGCTGCCGAGCGATTGCCGCCTCGGCGCGATGGTCGAGGTGCCCTCGCTGCTGTTCCAGATCGACGAGATCGCCCGCGAGGCGGACTTCCTGTCGGTCGGCTCCAACGACCTGATGCAGTTCCTGTTCGCGGTCGATCGCGAGAACCGGCGCGTGGCCAACCGCTTCGATCCCCTGTGCGGGGCGGCGATGCGCGCCTTCCGCCTGATCGCCGAGCGTGCGGCGGCGCAGGGCTGCCCGGCCACGGTCTGCGGTGAGATCGGCGGGCGTCCGCTGGAAGCGCTGGCGCTGATCGGCCTGGGTTTTCGCGACTTCTCGATGTCGCCGGCCGCGATCGGCCCGATCAAGGCGATGGTGCTCTCCGCCCATGCCGGTGAGGTGGCGCAACTGATCGAGACCGAGCTGGCCCGCGCCTCCGAAGGCACCTCGATCCGGCCCGCGCTCGCAGCCTATGCCAAGGCGCACGGCGTGCCTATCTGAACGCCGCCCGGCCATCGGCCGGAACAGGTGAACCCACCCTTCAACGTGTCAGAACCGTCGCGAGTATTGTCAGGGCGATGACCCCCATTCCTTCCGATCGCCTCGACGCCATCTTGGCTCGGCACGAGTTCGTCACGGCGCAGCTCGCCGACGGCTCCGCCGACGCCGAGAGCATCGTGCAGCTCTCCCGCGAACTGTCCGAACTCGACGGCGTGGTGGCGGCGATCCGTCATTACCGGGCGGCCGAGGCCAACCTCGCCGGCATCCGTGCGCTGATCGACGAGCCCGGCGGCGATCCCGAGATGCGGGCGCTCGCTGCCGAGGAGAAGCCGGAGGCCGAGGAGGCGCTGGAGCAGGCCCACCGCGCCCTGCAACTGATGCTGCTGCCCAAGGACGCGGCCGACGAGAAGAGCGCGATCCTCGAAATCCGCGCCGGCACCGGCGGCGACGAGGCCGCCCTGTTCGCGGGCGACCTGTTCCGGATGTACGCCAAGTATGCCGAGTCGAAGGGCTGGCGCGTCGAGGTGATCTCGGAGAGCGAGGGCACCGTCGGCGGCTATCGCGAGGTCGTCGCCGAGGTGAAGGGCCGCTCCGTGTTCTCGCGGCTCAAGTTCGAGAGCGGCGCCCACCGCGTCCAGCGCGTGCCCGACACCGAGACGCAGGGCCGCATCCACACCTCCGCCGCCACGGTGGCGGTGCTGCCGGAGGCGGAGGAGGTCGACATCGCCATCAACGAGGCCGATCTGAAGATCGACACCATGCGGGCTCAAGGAGCCGGCGGCCAGCACGTCAACAAGACGGAATCGGCGATCCGCATCACCCACATGCCGACCGGCGTGGTGGTGTTCGTCCAGGAGGAGCGCTCGCAGCACAAGAACCGCGCCCGCGCCATGGCCCTGCTGCGCTCGAAGCTGTTCGATGCCGAGCGCACCGCCAAGGATTCAGCCCGGGCCGCCGACCGCAAGGCGCAGGTCGGCTCCGGCGACCGCTCGGAGCGCATCCGCACCTACAACTTCCCGCAGGGGCGCGTCACCGATCACCGCATCAACCTGACCCTCTACAAGCTGGAAGAGGTCATGGCAGGGCCGGCGCTGGACGAAGTCATCGATGCGCTGGTGACCGAGCATCAGGCCGAGTTGCTGGCGGCCGAGGGGATGGCGTGAGGGCAGGGCCCGCCTTCTTCGGCGCGCCCCGACCGGCATGACCGTCGATCTGGCCCCGGCGCTGTCCCGTGAAGCCGCTCTGCGCCGGCTCGTGGGAACCTTCGAGGCGGCCGGGCTCCCGGATGCGCGCTCGGATGCCCGCTTCCTCACCCTGCACATCCTGGCGCTCACCCCCCTCGACCTGAGCCTGCGCGGGCGCGAACCCCTCGGCGCGGCCGGGGCGGAGGCGCTCGGACGGGCGGCTGCGCGCCGGCTTGCGGGCGAGCCGGTGGCGCGGATCCTCGGGGCGTGGGAGTTCTGGGGGCTGCCCTTCGCATTGTCGCCCGACACGCTGGTGCCGCGGCCCGATACGGAGAGTGTGGTCGAGGCGGCGCTCGGCCTGTTTCCCGAGCGCGAGCGGAAGCTGCGTCTGATCGATCTCGGCACCGGCTCCGGCTGCATTCTGGTGGCCCTGCTGCACGAGCGCCCGCGCGCCTACGGCATCGGCCTCGACCGGGCCCAGGGCGCCCTCGCGGTCGCCCGGAACAATGCGGCGGCGAACGGCGTCGCGGATCGCGCCTCTTTCCTGTGCGGCTCCTGGCTCGATGCGCTCTCCGGCCCGTTCGACCTGATCGTCTCGAACCCGCCCTACATCGCTGCCCCGGTCATCGCGACGCTCGAGCCGGAGGTGCGCCTGCACGACCCGCGCGCCGCCCTCAACGGCGGGGATGACGGGCTCGACGCCTACCGGGCGATTCTCGCGGGTCTCGCGCGGCGGCCGGGCCTGCTCTCGGCGCAGGGCGCGCTCGTCCTCGAGATCGGCTACGATCAGGGGCCGGCGCTGACCGGCCTCGCCCAAGCGATGGGTTTCGCGGATGTGCGTGTCGGCCGGGATCTCGCCGGCAACGACCGGGTCGTCACGCTTCGGCCATCCTTGGCGGGCAGGTGACGCTCCGAGGGGCGGATTCAGAGTTGGATACGGTGCCGATGATCGCCGAATCCGCACAATTCCGGCATAAGCCGTCTTAGCCCCGAAAAAATGCTTGTTGTCGAGGGCGTCAGTCACTAGCTTAGACATGCAGACCGCCAACGGCCCGTTGAGCGTCTCTCACGAATCTCCTGCTGCGCCGTCCGGCCAAAGGGAGTTCCCGAGATCCGGGAGTTTTGTGAGGCACTCTTTAAGACGGTATCGGCAGGATCGGTTTTGACCGTGTCCTCCGGCTTCGGACGGTCTTCCCACCATCGAGCGGACGCGCTCCGGCAGTCGCGGCCAGGCTCGGTGGGATCGAACCTGACAGTCGAGGGATGTCTCGCGGCGCGCCGAACGGAGCGCAGCCACCGGACGAGCGGCAAACATCGCGGGATGTGCGTGCTCGGGCGCCGCGCGCCCGGACCGTCTCGTCCGCGAGCAAGGCTCCGGCGCTGTCAGTCACGCTGAGCGACAGGTAACGAGGGTCAATCGAGGCCGATGAGACCAAACCAGAATCGACGGATGCGGGGTCGCAATCGGCCCAAGGGTCCGAATCCGCTGACGCGCTCCTACGAGTCGAACGGTCCCGACGTCAAAATCCGCGGCACCGCCCAGCACATCGCCGACAAATACGCGCAGCTCGCCCGCGACGCGCTCGCGAGCGGCGATCCGATCGCTGCGGAGAACTACTTCCAGCACGGCGAGCATTATTTCCGCATCATCACCGGCGCCCAGGAGCCGGGCCGTCCGCAGGCCAGCCAGGGCTATGCCCGCAACGGCTTCGACGAGGACGAGGAGGGCGACGACGAGGCCGTGCAGGGCCAGGGCGGCGAGGGCGGTCGCCAGGGCTTCGGCTACGGCAGCGACGAGTACGGCGACCCGGCCCAGCAGCCGCAGCCGTTCGAGCGCCACGACTTCGACGGACGGAACCAGGGCCGCGACCGCAACGAGCGCGGGGACCGCAACGACCGAGGCCAGCGCTTCCAGGGCCGCGACCGGAACGACCGCAACGAGCGCGGGGACCGCAACGACCGAGGCCAGCGCTTCGAGGGCAACCGGCAGGACTACAACCGCGGTGAGCCGCGGCAGGACTTCCGGCAGGATCGCCAGGATCGACCTGAGCGTCAGGATCGGCCCGAGCGTCAGGACCGCCAGGACTATTCCCGCCAGGATGGCAACCGGCCCGATTACCGTCAGGACCGGCGCCAGGATTACCGCCAGGATTTCGGGCAGTCGCCTCAGGAAGGCCGTGAGAACCCGCGCGACAACCGTCGCGAGGCCGGCCGTTTCGAGAATGGCCGCGCCGACCTCCCCGAGACGCCGCGCCAAGAGCCGCGTGAGTCCCGCCAAGAACCGCGGCAGGAGCCGCGTCAGGAAGCCCGCCCGATCGAGCCGCGCCAAGATCCGCGGCAGGAGCCGCGCCAGGACAGCCGCTCCGAGGCGGCCCCGCGCGCGGAGGGACCGGTGCGTCCCGACAGCCCGGCGCCGCGGCGCGGACGCAGCCGTGCGAGCGAGGCCAGCCGCGCCGCTGCGGCCGAGCCCGCCGATCCGTCGGCGCTGCCCGCCTTCCTGATGACGGCGACCCGCAATCCCACCCCGGCACCGGCTCCGGCCGAGGCCCCGCGCGAGGCGGCCCCCGCCGCCGCCGAATTGCCCGCGGCGGAGGATGCCCCCGCGCCCAAGCCCCGGCGCCGCCGGACCCGCTACAAGGGTGCAGAGGATGAGGCCGCTCCCGAGAAGGCCGATACGCCCGACGCGGCCGAGTAAGCCGAACCGAACATGATGAAAGCGGCCCGAGGGATCCTCGGGCCGCTTTCGTTTGGAGCCTTCGCGGGGAGGGCGTCCCCGATCCGGCACGCCGTGAGTTCTGGTGTCGAACCGGCGCCCGCCGCGGCGGAGAACGCGCTAGCGGAGATAGTTGACGAGGCTCATCTCGGAGAGGATCGAGGTGACCTTGTAGCTTGCCTGCAACTGCGTCTGCAGGCTGAGAAGCTTGGCCGCCACCTCCTCGGTCGAGACCGTATCGACTCCGTCGAGGGAATCCTGCAGCGTCGCCTTGGTGGTGTTGGCCACCGACTTCGCGTTGGCCATGCTGCTCGCCGCCAGCCCAAAATCGGTCCCGAGCTGCTCCAGGCTCTGTTGGCCCTCGCTCGCGGTGAGCAGGCTGGCCGCCCGGCCGGAGACCGCCTCGAACCGCGCCGTATCCACCGTTCCGCTCCCGGTGGTGAAGCTCTCGGCCGCTACCGCGGCGAGACCGGCCAGCGTCCGGCGGATCGCCTCCTCGTTGGCCTGGGCGCCGATCGCCACCGTCCGGCTGGCACCGGCCTGCACGGTTGCGCTCGCCCGCGGATCGGACGCGGTGTCGCCCTTGTACCAGATCACGGTCTTGGCGCTCGCGGCCTCGGCGTAGCCATTGCCGTCCGCCGCGACGCGGCGCGGGCTCAGGCCGGCCGCGGGCGAGCCCTCGAAGAAGTTGAGCGAAGCGCGGGCGGTCGAACTCGCCGAGAGTTCGGTGTTGGCCGCGCTCGTCAGGGCGCTCTGAAGCGTCCGCGACAGGTTTGCGGTGGTTTCCTCCGGCGTCGCGCCGATGGCGAAGGTCGTCGCGGAGGTGGGATCGGCCGAGGCGGCGGCGGTCAGGGTGATCGTCTTGGTCGTGCCGTCGTGCAGGCCGAGCTTGAGCGTGATCGTGTCGCCCGCTGCCGGGTTGTTGCCGACCGTGAAGCTGGCCGAAGCCGGCTGGCCGCCGGTGAAGGCCGCCGCGATGCCGGGTGGATTGGCGCTCTGCACACTGGCGATGTCGGCGCCGCCGAGCGCCCGCCCGAGGTTCGCTGCGGTCTCCTCCCGGGTCGCCCCGATGGAAAAGGCGCCCGCCGCGTTCCCGGCCTCTCCCGCACGGGCCGTCAGGTCGAGGGTCTTCTGGCTTCCGTCGGCGAGCTGCACCACGACCCGCACTTGGCTGCCCTCGGCGGGCTGCTCGGCGAAGCTCAGGGACACATCCGGCTTTGCCCCGGCGGCGACGCTCGCACCGAGCGCGCCGCTGCCCGAACTCGACGCGGCCATCAGGGTGAAGCCGAAATTGGCCCGGGCCTCGGCGCTGGAATCCTCCCACAGGCCGATACTCCGGGTGCCGATGCCCTGGGTGAGGCGTCCATTGCCCAGGGGACCGAGATCGGCCGCCTTCTGCTCGGCGATCAGGGTCCTGAGCCCGTCGAGCCCCTCTGCCGGAACGCCGTTCAGGATGGCGTCCTGAGAGACGACCGGCTCCGTGTCCGTCGCCCGGCCGGAGAAGACGTAGACCCCGCCCGCCTGCTGGTTCAGGGCATCGACCGCCGCCGAGAGGTTGTTGGCGGCGAGCTGCACGGTGGTCGCCGGCAGCGCCTCGTTGCGGGAGGCGACGATCCCGGTGAGGTTGGAGCGGGTGCTGTCGGAGAGCGACTTGAGCTGGGTGAGGCTGGCGCTCGTGAGCTTCACCCGGGTCTCGGCCGAGGTGATCGCCGCGAGGTAGCCGTCCTGGGCGCTGATCGCCGCGTGTGCGCTGAGGCTGGTGGTGCGCCCCACGCCCAGGCCGCCATAGGTCTCGGCGGTGCGCCCCGTCGAGAGCTGCCGGGCCAGCCCGTCGAGCTGGCTCTTCATGCTGACGAGGCTCGCCGACTGGCGGTCGAAGCGGTAGGTGCCGGCGGCGAAGCTGGTGATGGTCATCGGCGGCTCCGCACCTAGATCCTGAGGAGGGTGTCGATCATGTCGCGGGCGGCCGTCAGCACGCGGGCATTGGCCGCGTAGGCCTGCTGCAGGGCGATCAGGTTCGACATCTCTTGGTCGATGTTGACGCCGGAGGCGGAGGCGAAGCGGCCCTGCGCCGTCGAGAGGGCGATGCCCTGTCCTTCGTCGAGATCCTGCGCCGCCGCCGCCGCGGCGCCCTGCACCGAGATGACGCCCTGGACGAAATCGGCGACGCTCGACCGGGTCGGGGCGTTGATGCCGCTGATGCCGCTCGACGAGGAGAACAGGCGCTGGGTGCCGGTCAGGGCGGTGAAGAGCGCCTGCGGCCGGGCTCCGTCGCCGATGCCGCTGGTCGTGCCCGTCCCGGTGATGCCGACGAGGCTTCCGGCGCTGCCGACCACCGTCGGGTTCACGGCGATGCGCTGGGCGAAGCCGGTCAGCTGAGAGCCGCCGTCGAAGGAGCCGGTGAAGAGCGTGGCCGAGGCGCCGTCGACGAAGAGCGGGATCTGCGTGGCCGAGCCCTTGATGTCGGCGGCCGAGGTGACCTGCGTCACGCTGGCGCTCGCGGCCACCAGCGCGGCACCGCCGGACGAGAGGATCCGAACCGCGCCGGCCTCGCCGCCCGGTACCCCGGATACCGTGTAGCCGCCGCCCAGGGCGGCGGTGATCGCGCCGCGGATCTCGTCCGCGGTGCGGGGCGGGACCGCATCCGGCCGCCGGATGGTGAAGGGGATCACCGTGGCGTTCGCATCGTCGGTGGCGCCGGCGGGGATCGCGGGAGGCGGCGTCTGGTAGGACGGCACCAGGATGAGGTTGCGCTGCGTGCCGCTCCCGTCCTGCACCGTCAGGGTGATCGCGTTGCCGGCCGAGAGACCGGTCAGGTCGATATCGAAGCCGCCTTTGGTGCCGTCGGTGGGAACGGTGCCGGTGGCGACCCGGTCGGACATCGCCCGCGACAGGCCGGCGGCGAGGTCGTCGAGCTGCCGCTGGGCCTGCGGCAGCACCGTGTCGCGCAGTTCGACCGCGGCGGCGATCGAGCCGGAACGGATCGCTCCGGAGGCGAGCAGGTCGATCTTGCCGCCGCCGGGCGTCGTCGCGACGATCGTGCCGACGCCGCTCTGCGACGGGTCGTTTGAATAGAGCGCGTTGGCCGAGAGCGTGCCGCGGGCATCGAAGCTGAGCGAGGCGGCATTGGAGCGGTCGAGCAGGGTGACGCCGGAGCCGGTCAGCACGCTGACGCTGCCGTCGCTCTGGGTGACGGCGTTGATGTCGATGAGGCCCGACAGGCTCGTGAGCGCCTGGTCGCGCTGATCTTCCAGATCGGGGCGGCTCGGGTCGTCGGCCGAGGTCGCGACGATGCGGGTGTTGAGCTTGGCCAGTTGCGCCAGCAGGTTGCTCGCTTGGTCGGTGTCGGCGGCGAGCTGCGATTCGAGCCCGGAGCGCAGGGCCTGGACCCCGTTGGCGGCGCTGCCGATGCGCGTGGCGAGGTCGCTGGCCGAGCTGAGCACCGTGGCCCGGGCCGCCGTCGAGGTCGGGTTGGCGGCCAGCGTCTGAAGCGAGAGCGTGAAGCTGTTGAACACGCCGTCGAGCGCCGAGCTGTCGCCGGGCCGTCCGTAGAGCGTGTCGAGCTGCGTACGGGTCTGGGCCATCAGCCCGGTATAGGCCGCGCCCGAGGTCTCGGAGCGGAGCTGCTTGAGCGCCGCGGCGTCGAGCGCCCGCCCGATCGTGCCCGTGGCGACGCCCGCATTCCCCACGCCCGCGGCGACCGGCGAGAGCGTGCGCCGGACATAGCCCGCCGTGCCGACATTGGCGATGTTCTGCGAGACGACCCCGATCTGGGCCTGGGTGACCCGCAGGCCGGCGGTGGCCGTGCTGAACGCGTCGAGGGCCAAGGCGACTCTCCTCCCGTCTTCTCTCCCTCAGGGAACGTCAGCGGATGACGTTCAACAGGTCGGAGATCATCGTCTGCGCCGTCGACATCACCCGGGTGTTGGCGGAATAGGCCTGTTGGGTAACGATCATCTTTGAAAATTCCGCAGCAATGTCGGTATTCGACTGCTCGACGTTGGCCCCGACCACGGTCGAGTCCTTGAGCCCGTTGATCGCCTCGCCCGAGGCCACGGTCTGCTCGTAGTTGCCGAGGGAATCCGGCTTCAGCCCGTCCGGGTTGACGAACTGCGCCACCTCGACCCGGGCCAGTCCGATCACCGAGCCGTTGGAATACTTGCCGCTGATGAGGCCGTTATCGCCGACCTCGACCGAGTTCAGCGAGCCGGAGGCGTAGCCGTTCTGCTTGAGGTCGTTGGTCGTCACCGTGCCGGAGGCGGCGGCGTACTGCGTCAGGCCGCCGGAAAGATCGAGGGTGACCTGCCCGACATTGACGCCGTCGACGGTCAGGTTGTTGATCGGGACCGTCTTTCCCGTCGGAGCCGTCATCTGCCCGCTGGCGCTGAAGGCGAAGGCCTGCCCGATATTGGTCCAGCTCGTCTGGTTGCCGGTGACGCTGGTCTTGTCGGCGGTGAACAGGTTCCAGGTGTCGCTCGTGCCGGTCGCCGTGTCGGCGGCGGCCACCTTGGCCCACCGGCTCTGGACGCTCACGGGGGCGCCGGAGGCAGTGTAGACGGTCAGCGCCGGGCCGGCGATGCTGTTGTCGATGAAGCTCTGCGCGTTGGCCTCGGAGACGGTGCCCGTCGTCGCGCCATTGGCCGGCGTCACCCGCGGGTCGGTGCCGTCGCTGAAGGCGGAGAGCAGACCGTCGGTCGAGGCGGCGTTGGTCGTGGCGGGGGATTTGGGTAGGTTGGCCGAGTAGGTGATCGTCGTGGTCGGCTTGGCCGGGATAATCGCGTTGGAGATCTTGATCGGCCCCGTGCCGGTGGTCTGGCCGGTCACCGGGTCGAGGCTCGCGCCGACGAGGTAGGCGCCCGCGCCGTTGACGAGGTAGCCGTCCTTGTCCGGGGCGAAGTCGCCGCGGCGGGTGAAGAGGTTGGCGTTGGAGAAGCTCTCGGCGCCGCCCGCATCGGTGGTCTTCTTGCGCACGACGAAGAAGCCCTGGCCGTCGAGCGCCATGTTGGTCGAGACGCCGGTCGAGACCTTGTTGCCCTGGACCGAGTTGGTCAGTTCCGAGAAGGCCGCGACCGAGCCCGCGGTCTGGCTCCGGGCGTCGCCGTCGACCAGCATGTCGACGAAGCTCGTGTCGATCCGCTTGTAGCCGGTCGTCTGCGAGTTCGCGATGTTGCCGGAGATGTTGCTCAGCGAGAAGGACTGCGCCTTCAGGCCCGAGACCGCGGTCTGAAGCGCGGAAAAGACGTCCATGGCGTTCGCTCGCTCCGCAAGTCCGTTCGAAGTCCGCCCGAGGCGGTGGATCCGAAGAGCCGGGCGCAATCCGCGTGCCAGAGCCAAGTCGCTGAAATCATTGAGGTGGGCCCGGCCGGACCCGGCAAATTCGGACGGGCGGGCGTGCGCCGGGCGGCAGGTTCTGCCGGGTGGGATCGTGTTTACGGCCCGTTATCGCGATGCCCGCTAGGGTGGATGCCGAGTTTTCGCGTCGGACGGGATTCATGAAGAACAAGAGGACGAGCCTCGTCCACCTGATCTACTTCTCGCGCCTGACCCTGTCGAACGAGCCGGCCCTGCGCGCCAAGCAGATCGGCGACATCACGCGCCAGGCGCAGAAGAAGAACGAGTTCGCCGTGATCACGAGCTTCCTGATCATCGACCAGAACTTCGCGATCCAGGTCATCGAGGGCGAGCGCCAGTCCGTCAACGAGACCTTCCAGCGGGTGGCCGCGGACTCGCGGCACCGCGACGTCCAGATCGTCGAGTGGCGCGAGATTGCCAAGCGCGAGTTCGTCACCTCGTTCACGACCGTGAGCCGCACGGCCGCCAACGAGCCGCACTTCGCCAAATCGGGACTGCTGCCGATGCTGCAGCGGGGCACGCCCAAGGGCAGCGCGATCCACGGGCTGGCCGTCACCCTCCAAGCCGAATCGATGGCCAAGCAGGGCATCGACCATCTGTTCGTTTGAGCGGGCGGGCACCCTTAAGCCCGCCCTCCCGAGAACTGTTGAGATATCACCTCGGACGCCATGAGCGACACGCTTCCCATCCTCATCGTCGATGACCAGCCCAAGCTCCTGCGGCTGATCATCGAGCTGATGACCCGCCTCGGCTTCCCCGACGTCGAGGGCGTGTCGGACGCCACCGAGGCCCTCGGCCGCATGCGGGAGCGCCGCTACGCCCTCGTCATCTCCGATCTCGCCATGGAGCCGATGGACGGGCTCCAGCTCCTGCGGGAGATCCGGGCCGACGACAGCCTGATGAACACGCCCTTCATCCTCACCGAGACCTCGTTCGACTTCGAGGACATCAACCACGCCCATGTCGCGGGCGCCGACGCCTTCATCCTCAAGCCGTTCGACATCAACCTCCTGAAGACCAAGCTGAAGCAGGTGCTCAACCGCAAGCCCCGCCGCCGCGAGGCCCCCCTGCCGGCCGAATCGACCCTGAGCCAAGAGTTTCCGCTGCTCGGGAAGTTCTGACCCGGGCTGGGCTCGCCCTGCAGAAAACGACCTGTAGTTGGTTTCCCGTCAGGCACTCTTAACCGGAAGCGGGCATTCTCCCCGGGAAAGAGAAGAAGGTCGGGTCACCGATGCAGGGGAAGGCCGAACGTCAGGGAACCGCGGACCGCCGGCCGGCTTCGCGGGGCGGGGAGGGTGATCGGGAGACGCTGCGGGGATCGGTGGGTCGCGACGTGCGGCGCGCGGGGCTGGCGGTGTGCCTGATCGTCGCTGCATCCGCCGCCGTCGCGCTGGGGGCCGTCTTCCTGTCCATGCCGGGCCTGGGGGCCGCGACCGTCCTCGCCGCCGCCACGGCCCTTGTCCTCGTCTCCCTCGCACTGCTCCGGCTCGCCCGCCGCCTCGACGGAGCGATGCGGGCCGCCGAAGACTCCGCCGCGATGTGCGCCGAAACGACGGCCCTGACGGTCGCGGCCGACATCGCGGTCCTGAAGCGCAGCGAGGCAGTGCTGAGCGAGCGCATCGCCCGGCTGAACGCGGCGCTCGATACCCTGTCCCTGGGCTTTCTGCTCTACGACCGCGATCACCGGCTGCTGGTGGTCAACCGCCGCTATCACGAGATCTACCGCCTGCCTTCGGGCGCCGTGACGCCCGGCATGTCGGCGCGGGAGGTGCTGCGCCGGAACGTCCAGGCCGGAAGCGAGGCGGAGCGGAGCGAGGCCGAGCAGCTCGCCGAGATCGGCGCGCTGATGGGGTCCGGCGCCGCGCCGGCCCAGATCCAGCATCTCCCCGACGGCCGCGTCGTCGCCGTCGAGATCCAGCCGATCGACGGCGGCGGCTTCGTGGCGATCTACGAGGAGGCGACCGAACGCTGGAATGCCGAGGCCCGCATCGCCCACATGGCCCGGCACGACGCCGTGACCGACCTGCCCAACCGCGTGCTGCTGCGCGAACGGATCGAGGGGGCGATCACCCAGGCCCGGCGCGAGACCGGCTTCGCCATGCTCTGTCTCGACCTCGACAACTTCAAGCAGGTGAACGACACCCTCGGCCACGCCGTCGGCGACGAGTTGCTCAGGGCGGTGGCCCACCGGCTCAGGGCCTGTGTGCGCGAGGTCGACACCGTCGCCCGGCTCGGCGGCGACGAGTTCGCGATCATCCAGGCCGCGGTCACGACGCCGGCCGATGCCGCGACCCTGGCCCAGCGCATCCTCGACGTGGTGAGCGCCCCCTACGCGCTCACCCACCATTCCGTCATCGTCGGCGTCAGCATCGGCATCGCGCTCGCGCCCGGCGACGGGCTGGAGGCCGAGCGCCTGATGCAATGCGCCGACGTCGCCCTGTACCGCGCCAAGGGCGACGGGCGCGGCGTGTTCCGGTTCTTCGAGGCGGAGATGGATGCCCGGCTCCAGGCCCGGCGCTCCCTCGAACTCGACCTGCGCGCCGCCTTCGAGGCGGAGGCGTTCGACCTGCACTACCAGCCGATCTACGACCTCTCGGCGGAGCGCATCTGCGGCTTCGAGGCGTTGCTGCGCTGGACCCATCCGACCCGCGGCCGGGTCTCGCCCGCCGAGTTCGTGCCGCTCGCCGAGGAGATCGGCCTCATCGTGCCGCTGGGCGAGTGGGTGCTGCGCCGCGCCTGCCGCGAGGCCGCCGGCTGGCCCGAGGGCCTCAAGGTCGCGGTCAACGTCTCGGCGGCGCAGTTCACCTCGAGCGCGCTGATCGGGACGGTGAAGGCGGCCCTGGCCGAGAGCGGCCTGCCCGCCCGCCGCCTCGAACTGGAGATCACCGAGAGCGTGCTGCTCGTCAACGGCAGCGCCACGGTCGCGATCCTGCACGGGCTGCGCAACCTGGGCACGCGCATCGCCATGGACGATTTCGGCACCGGCTATTCCAGCCTGAGCTACCTGCGCAGCTTCCCCTTCGACAAGATGAAGGTCGATCAGTCCTTCACCCGTGACCTGACGGTGGAGCAGGGCTCCGGCTTCATCGTGCGGGCGGTGGTCAGCCTCGCCTCCAGCCTCGGCATGACGACGACGGCGGAAGGCGTCGAGACGCCGGAACAGCTCGCCTGGCTGCGCGAGGAGGGCTGCGACGAGGTGCAGGGCTACCTGTTCAGCCCGCCCGTGCCGGCCTGTGCGCTGCCGGCCCTGCTCGAAACCTGGAACGGGCGGACGCGCCGCGCCGCGTGACGCGGCGTCACGTCTTGAGACGCGCCGCGGGGCGGTCTCAGGCCGCCTCGGAATCCGGCGCTCGGACCGGCGCACGCTCCCGCGACACCTTCGCCACCGCCTCGCGCAGGGTCGCGAGATCCGCCTCCGCCGCCATGCCGGCAGTGGCCAGATGCCGGCGATAGGCCCGTGCCCCCGGACGTCCGTTGAACAGGCCGAGCATGTGCCGGGTATAGGCGTGAAGCCGCAGGCCCCGTTCGAGCCCCGCCGCGACCACGGGCTCGAACGCCTCGACCGCGGCGAAGGCGTCGGCGGCGGGCGCGGCCTCGCCGAACAGTTCGGGATCGACGTCGAGCAGCAGCGCCGGCTCGGTATAGGCGGCGCGCCCGATCATCACCCCGTCGACCTCGATGAGCCGGGCCTTCGCCGCGGCGATGTCGGCGATCCCGCCATTGACCGCGATCGGCAGGTCGGGGCGGACTTGCTTCAGCCGGGCGACGCGGCCGTAATCGAGGGGCGGAACGTCCCGGTTCTCCCGCGGCGAGAGGCCCTTGAGCCACGCCTTGCGGGCATGGACGATGAGCCCGTCGACCCCCGCCGCGACCACGGCGCCGGCCACAGCGTCGAGGGCTTCCTCGATATCCTGATCATCGACGCCCAGGCGGCACTTGACGGTCACCGGCACGGCGACGGCGGCCTTCATCGCCGCCACGCACTCGCCGACCAAGCCCGGCTCGCGCATCAGGCAGGCCCCGAAGCGCCCCTCCTGCACCCGGTCCGAGGGACAGCCGACATTGAGGTTGATCTCGGCATAGCCGTAATCGGCCGCGATCCGCGCCGCCGCGGCGAGATCGTGCGGGTTCGAGCCGCCGAGCTGCACCGCGACCGGCTGCTCGCCGGCATCGAAGCCGAGCAGCCGCTCCCGGTCCCCGTGCAGCACCGCACCGGTCGTGACCATCTCCGTATAGAGCCGGGCACGGCGCGAGAGGGCGCGGTGGAACGTGCGACACTGCCGGTCGGTCCAATCCATCATCGGCGCCACGGAGAAGCGCCATCCGCTCAGAGCGTTCAGTTTTTCAGCCGGCGTCGACACGTGCGCCCTGTCTACAATTCGATGCCGACCCGCGACCGGCGGTGGAGACCGATGCGCGGGAGGTGGCCGGTCGGCCGCGCGCGAGCGGGGGCCATTCCTCTGGAAGGATGGACGCGATGGCCTCCGATACCACGCATCGGCCGGCCTCAAAAGGCACTCTCCCGACGGGAGGGGCCGGCGGCTTCCGGCGCCCGGCCTCCGAAGAGAGGATCGGTCAGGCCGGTCCCGAAGCGCGCCGGTGCACCCGCTCGTCGGCGGCGATCACGGCATCGACCGCGCGTTCGGCGAGGGCGCGGGCGACGTCATGGGGCAGCCGGCCGTTGAGCGGCAGCTGTCTGTCGGTGAGCGTCTGCTGAGCGATGACGGCCGCGGCGGCTCTGATCCGGTCTTCGCGGCTTGCCTGAGCCTGCTGCACATCATCCTCCCGATGCGAGGGTATTCCGATCGCGATCCCGGCAGCGTGTCACGGCTCGTCGGGCCATGGAAGCAGGATCGGCGATCGAGGTCGCTGAAGAGGGGCGATGTCTAGGCGACATCCGGCTCGGGTGCCAGCCCGATCGCCGGGCGGGATCGGTGCGCCCCTGCATCACCGTGGGACCGCGGCGGGCTCGCCGTACCCGGCCTCGACAAAGGCGCGGCGAAACTCCGCCGATCGACGGTGCGTTGCGGCGGCCGGCTAGGACGCGGGCGGTGTGCGCTCGCCGTGGAGCCGGAGGAAGGCCTCTGCGAAGGCTTCGGCGTCTTCCTTGCTCAGGCCGGTGATGACGAGGCCCTGGGCGGTCACCGCCCAGAGGCCGTCGTCGTTCTGAACGACGTTGATGGCAGCCACGGCGTTCTCCCGGATGGGGACTGCGGGATCAACCAGCCCGCGCCGCTCCCTGTTCCGGGCGGGGCCGGACGGGCCCTGTGCCCGCGCCGCTCCTCCGATCTGCGACGGCGTCCGGGCCGCTTAATGCTCGTGGCGATGATCGTGCCCGCAGCCGCAGCCGCCATGGGCATGGTCGTGCCCGTGATCGTGTCCGTGATCGTGTGCGTGGCTATGCCCATGGCTGTGCCCTTGGTCATGGCTATGGTCGTGCTTGTGCTCATGCGCGTGTTCATGCGCGTGCTCATGGCCGTGACCGGCTTCGGCCTGGGTGTCGTGGCCGTGATGATGGTGGTCATGGCCGCACTGGCTGTGATCGTGGGCCGCCTTCTCCGGCTTGAACGGGCGGTTCACGGCGGTGGCGGTGCAGCCGGCGCCGCGCACCAGTTCGGCCGCGCGCGCCGGCACGTAGAGGACGTCCGCCCCGACTTCGGCGGGCACGTGCTCGCCGCCGAGCTGCCAGGCGAGGCGCAGCAGGCGGGCGGGGTTGCCGGCGCGCACTTCCAACAGCGCCTCCTCCGCGGCGCGCACGCCGACGAGGCGCCCGTCCTCGAGCTTCAGCGCATCGCCGTCCTCCAGGCCGGCGGCGCGGTCCAGGGCGAGATCGACGGCCAGTCCGCCCGCCGTGGTGAGGTGCGCGTGCGCCCGTCCCCGGGCGACATGGTCGAGGGTCACCGTATCGACGACGAGATCGGGCCGGACGGCGGCCTTGCGGACGATCAGGCTGGCTTTGGGCATGGTGGTCCTCGGTCCATGGGCCCGTCGGCTACGGGCCGAAACCGGGCGATTTTGCAACAGGCGCGCCCTCAGATGGCAGGCACAGGGCGAAAAGTCATGCTCGGATGCAACCCGCCCCAATCTTGGCCGTTTCATGTGCCGACGATGGCAGCCGGTGACAAACCAAGGCCAAACGGTGCCCCGCGCCGGCAGAAGGCCCGATCGCCGATGCACAAGGGAGTTCGGACCACCATGAAGAGACTCATTGCCGCCGCCCTCGCGGGCAGCCTCGCGCTCTCGCTCGGTGCCTGCAATACGCCTCAGGATCGCGCCCTGGGCGGCGCCGCTCTCGGCGCGGGCCTCGGTGCGGCGGTCGGCGGCCTCGCCACGGGCCGCGCGGGCGGCGCCCTGGCCGGTGCGGCCATCGGCGGCGCGGGCGGTGCCATCGCCGGCGCCGCGACGGCGCCGCGCTGCCCCTACGGCACCTTCCGCGACGAGTACGGCAACGTCTACTGCCGCTGATCGCGACACCATGGCTGCGGAAAGGGCCGGGGCGGTGAGCCCCGGCCCTTTCCTTTTGAGGTCGGTTAAAGCACCGGGCTTGCGCCGCGATACGCTTTGCGGCGTTAAGCCGTGAGCGACGCTCCCGCCCAATGACCTCGGAACCGCCCTTGCCTGCGCCTCTACCCGCACTGGATCTCGTCCGCCTCCGCCCCCTCGCCGCGGGCGGTGCCCGATGAGCACCGGCCTGTGGGGTAAGATCGGCGGGGCCGGGATCGGCGTGCTGGTCGGCGGACCGATCGGGGCGCTGGTCGGCGGGGTCGCCGGGCACTTCCTCGTCGATCGCCAGGGCGCGCCCTTCGGGCCGACGCCGCGGGACGTGGTGTTCACGACGGGGCTGGTGGCGCTCGCGGCCAAGATGGCGAAGTCCGACGGCGTCGTGACCGAGTCCGAGGTCCGGGCCTTCGAGCGCGTGGTGCAGGTCGAGCCCGAGGCGCGGGCGGGCGTGCAGCGCCTGTTCGATCTCGCCAAGGCGACGACCGACGGCTTCGAGGCCTATGCCGGGCAGCTCGCCACGACCTTCGGCGAGGAGCCGGCGCTGCTCGAGGACGTGCTCGACGGCCTGTTCCACATCGCCACCGCCGACGGGGCCATTCACGAGGGCGAGGAGCGCTACCTGCGCGCGGTGGCCGGGATCTTCGGCCTCGACGAGGCGGGCTTCCGCCGGATCGCCGCCCGGCATGTGCGGCTCGCCGACGATCCCTACCTCGTGCTCGGCCTCGACGCCTCGACCGATGCGGCCGCCCTCAAGGCGCAGTACCGCCGCTTGGTGGCCGAGAACCACCCCGACCGGGCGCTGGCCCGCGGCCTGCCGCCGGAGGCGGTGGCGATCGCCACGCGCCGGCTCGCCGCCATCAACGCCGCCTGGGATCGGATCGCCGCCGAGCGGGGTCTGACGTGAGCTTTTCCCCGGACAGCTCTCTGGTGCGGGACGTCGTCGCCTCGCCCAACCGCGGGGCGCGCGTCGGGGACAGCCTCGACATGCTGATCCTGCACTACACCGGCATGCCGACGGCGCAGGGCGCGCTGGAGCGCCTGTGCGATCCCTCCGCCGAGGTTTCGGCGCACTACTTCGTGTTCGAGGACGGGCGCGTCGTACAGATGGTGCCGGAGGCCGACCGGGCCTGGCATGCCGGGGCGGCGGCCTGGGCGGGGACGCGCGACATCAACTCGCGATCCATCGGCATCGAGATCGCCCATCCCGGCCATGCCGGCGGGCTTCCGCCCTATCCGGAGGTGCAGATCGCGGCGGTCACGCGGCTGGCCCGCGACATCGTCGTCCGTCGGGCGATCCCGGCCCCCCGCGTGCTCGCCCATTCCGACGTGGCCCCCGCCCGCAAGGAGGATCCGGGCGAGAACTTTCCCTGGGAACGCTTGGCGCAGGAGGGGGTCGGGCACTGGGTGCCGCCGGCGCCGGTGCGCGACGGGCGCTTCCTCGCCATGGGCGAGACCGGCCAGCCTGTCGAGGCCCTGCAGGCCATGCTCGCCCTCTACGGCTACGCGCAGCCGGTCACCGGCCAGTTCGACGCGGCGACGGGCGCGGTCGTCACCGCCTTCCAGCGCCATTTCCGGCCGGCGCGCATCGACGGCGTCGCCGATTCCTCGACGATCACGACCCTGCGCGACCTCATCGCCGCCCAGCCGGTCTGAACGCTGCCGGGAAAGTTCGGAAAGATTTTCGGCCGCCCGGCGTTTCGTCGCCACCGTCATCGGCGGAGGCGCGTCGGACCCCGTTTCCCTTCATGTTCGTGTTTCACTGGATCGTCGGCGTCCTGGTCGGCGCGGTTCTTCTCGCCGCGCTGGCGCGGCGCCTGCGCGCGCCGTACCCCGCCTTCCTGGCGCTGGGGGGCGTCGGCCTTGCCTTCCTGCCCGGCATGCCGAGCCTCAGCCTCGATCCGGAACTGGCGCTCGCCCTGTTCCTCGCGCCCGTGCTGATGGATGCGGGCTACAGCACCTCGCTGCGCGACCTCGTGCGCAATGCCCGCCCCATCGCCGGTCTCGCCGTCGGGGCGGTGGCGGCGACCACGGCGGCGGTCGCCGCGGTTGCCCTGTGGCTGGTGCCGGACATGCCGCTCGCCGCCGCCATCGTGCTCGGCGCCGTCGTCGCCCCGCCCGACGCCGTGGCGGCGCTCTCGGTGCTCGGCCACGTCTCCCTGCCGCACCGCCTCGCCACGATCCTGCGGGGCGAGAGCCTCCTGAACGACGCCGCCTCGCTGCTGATCTACCGCCTCGGCGTGGCCGCGGCGGTGACCGGCCATTTCTCCGTCTCCGAGGTAGCGCCGGCCTTCGCGATCGGCGTCGTCGGCAGCCTCGTGGCGGGGCCGCTCGCCGCGCTCGTCTACTTGCGGATCCTGCGCCGGGTCGAGGAGCCGGTGAGCGTCATCGTGCTTCAGTTCGCTGCCGCCTTCGGCCTGTGGATCGCCGCCGAGGCGATGGAGCTGTCCGGCGTGCTGACCGTGGTGAGCTTCGCCATCACCGTGGCCCGCCGCGCCCCCGGCCAGACCTCGCCGCGCCTGCGGGTGATCTCGAACGCGGTCTGGGAGACGGCGATCTTCGTCCTCAACGTCCTCGCCTTCGTGCTCATCGGCGAGCAGATCGGCCCGATCCTTTCTCGGATGACGCCCGAGCAGGAATTCGCCTACGCCTCCGTCGCCGGGGCGGTGGTCGTAACCGTGATCCTCGTCCGCATCGCCTGGGTCCTGCCGGCCAGCGCCGTCCGCCGCGTCGGCTTCGGCAGCGGCTCCGTCCATCCCGACGATCTGCGCCCGACCCGCGACCTCGGCCTCGGTGCGGGTTTCGCCGTCTCGTGGTCGGGGATGCGCGGCCTCGTCACCATCGCCACGGCCCTCGCCCTGCCCGAGGGCGGCCCCGAGGGCCGCGAATTCCCCTATCGCGACTTGATCGTGCTCACCGCCTTCTGCGTCGTGATCGGTACATTGGTGGTGCAGGGGCTGACCCTGCGCCCGATCCTGGCGCGTCTCGGGCTGGAGGACAGCGATCCGGTCGGGCACGAGGTCGGCCGGGCGCGGGCCGAGGCCTACGGAGCCGCCGTCGATGCCCTGAAGGGCGACGAGTCGGAGGCGGCGGACGCCCTGCGCCGGGAGTTCCACGCCGCCCTGGCTCAAGCCGAGGCGCATGAGGAGGGCCTTGCGCCGGAAGGCCTGCCGACCGACGAGCCCCGCCGCCGCGCGATCCACGCCGCCCGCGACCGCCTCCTCGCCCTGCGCCGGAACGGCCGGATCGGCGACGACGCCTACTTCGTTCTGGAGCAGGAACTCGACTGGGCCGAGCTCAACGCGACGCCGCGGGCCGAGGCGTAAATCGTCGGCGGTCGGGACGCCGCAGTTCCGGTTTTCCGGTCGCGCTGGGGCGGCGATACAAGTATCTCGATCGTGATCTCAGATCATCGGTGTGGGATCGACGGGATGAAGAACCCTCTCGGCTGCTTCTAGACGAATGCAACTTGTAATTATCATGCCTCTGATACTGAGCTGCGGATGGGCGGCAAATTTCATGAAAATTCGTATTCGGGGCTTCGATGCCGAAACCAATTTCCGGCGGTCATCGTTTGTGTCTGATCAGATTTCTGGACAGGGCGGATGTGCATGATCGGTAAATTCAACTGCAGATTACTCGGAAATCCCCTGCGCATGCGTTAAGGGCCGGGCCGTCGGTGCGTCCGGGACTGACGGCGACTGTCATGAGTGCGCCGGACAGGACCGTGCCGGCATTGGCCGCGCCTCGGCGTGCCGTCCGCGGCGCACCCGCGCTATTCCCCATTGTCCCGCCGTCCTCCGCGGACGCGGCGGCCAGGTCTCGTCCGATGCCAAGTTTGATGCCAAGCCCGATTGTGAGTCCGGTACCCCGATCGATGCCCGCGCCGTCGCGCCCTGGTCGGCAACGTTTCGTGTGCCCGGTAACCGCCCGGTCCGGCCGGCCGGGCCCCATGCGCCGTCGGCCGTCTGCCATTTCGCTGGGATGCTCGTGCTGATGGTCGCGAGCACCGTCTGCCTCGTCGCAGGGGTCGGGCTGGCGGCCCAGGCGCCGCGTTTCGGTGCGCGCGCGGCGCTCGCCGAGACCTTCGCGGGAGGGCTGCTGATCGCCGGCCTCGTCCTGATCGGGCTCGGGCTTCCAGTCTTCCGCTAGAACGTTCTCCGCCGAAGTGGTCACCGGTTCGGCGCAGGAGTGCGCGTCAGAACAGAAGCTCAGAGCCGCGGCGGCCCGCTCGGACGAGGCGGTGTCGGGCGACCGGTCAGGCCCCGGCGCTGCGACGGGCCGAAAGCCGCGCCTCGATCGCGTCCCAGACCGACACCGCGAGATCGGGGCCGCCGAGCCGCTTGATGGTACGGATGCCGGTGGGGGAGGTGACGTTGATCTCGGTGAGGTGCCCGTCGATCACGTCGATGCCGACGAGGATCAGGCCGCGCCGCCGCAGCTCCGGCCCGATCGTGGCGCAGATCTCGCGCTCCCGCTCGGTCAGCTCCGAGGCGCCCGCCGCGCCCCCGCGGACCATGTTGGAGCGGATGTCGCCCTTGGCGGGCACGCGGTTGATTGCGCCCATCGGCTCGCCGTCCACAAGGATGATGCGCTTGTCGCCCTCGGTGATCTTTTCGAGGAAGCGCTGCACCACCCATTGCTCGCGGAAGGTGGCGGAGAACAGGTCGAACATCGAGCCGAAATTCGGATCCTCCTCCGAGACCCGGAACACCGCCGCGCCGCCATGCCCGTGCAGCGGCTTCATCGCGATCGTGCCGTGCTCCTTGCGGAACGCCTCGATCTCGGCGCGGTCGCGGGAGATCAGGGTCGGCGGCATCAGTTCGGGGAAGTCGAGGACGAACAACTTCTCCGGCGCGTTCCGGACCTCGGCCGGATCGTTGACCACGAGGGTACGCCCGGCCACCTTTTCCAGCATGTGCGTGGCCGTGACATAGGCCATGTCGAAGGGCGGATCCTGGCGCATGAGCACCACGTCGACCTGCGCGAGGTCGATCCGCTCCGGGCCCCCGAGGTTCGCATGGGCGCCCTCGACATCCTGGACCGTCACCGGCTGGGCATAGGCGGTCACCAGCCGGCCCTGCATCGAGAGCCGGTCCGGCGTGTAGGTGTAGAGGCTGTGGCCCCGGGCCTGTGCCTCCAGCATCAGGCCGAAGGTGGTGTCGCCCGCGATACGGATCGACTGGATCGGGTCCATCTGGACCGCGACGGTCAACGCCATGCTCGTCCCCGGATTGCTGCACGGTCTGCCGAAACAGCGGGCTCGCCGCGAGCCCGCGCCGGTCGATCCTGTGGTTCGTGCCCCGTCCCAAAAGCCGGCACGCGCCGTGTCGGGACAGGCTCCTCGAGCCGTGTCCGGCCTGACCGCGTCAGGCCGGCAGCTCTAGGTCGGCGTTGTGACGCGCATTTCGACGAACCGGTGACCCCTTCGTCGAAATGCGCCCTAGCGCTGGCCGCGGGACTGCGAACTGCCGCCGGTGCGCCGGTCGTAGTCGCTGATCGCGGCCTTGCACTCCGGCGAGAGGCGAGGGCGGTTGCGGGTCATGCAGGCATCGGCATCCGGGCTGTTCGGATCGACGCCGGCGCAGAGCCGGAAATAGTCGTTGGCACAGCCGAGCTGGAGCCCCTGGTCGTCGCGCTGGGCCTGGGCCGGGCTCGCCGCCGCCACCGCGAGCAGGGCGAGGGGAACCAGTTTCAGGGCCGGGGACCTGCCGCGCACCAGGCTGCCAAATCGTGAGAAGTCCGGACGCATCCTGCCTTGTCCTTCGCTCGATCGAAGATGAGTTGGCCCCGCATATCGGGCATCGCCCCTCGTTAGCAAGCGCAGCACGCCGTCGTTGCGTCGGCATCGCGGCGCCCGGCCTGGGCTTCGGCAAGCCCGGAAACAGGGCTCTCAAAGAACGGCCCCGCAGCGGGCTCGCGCGGGGCCGGAGTCAAGGGAGGAAACGCCCGCCATGGGCAGGACGGGCATTGCAAGGACTGTGCCGGTGGCGTGACAGGTGGTGAGGAAGGCAGCGCATCGGCCCACCCACGGCCCGGATGCCGCGTGCGTTGAAACACTCCGTTAACCACGTCGTGCTGAGCTTTTCCCGAGATCGCCCGGCCGGGGCGGGCCCGTCCCGCTCACGAGGAGCGCCCATTCCGCTGCCGGTCCCTTCCGGGGCGTGGCGGGGTGGAAGCCGGCCGCCACACACATCGACGGGACTGGTTCATGCCTCCTTCAAAGACGTCCTCGCTTCTTCTCTCGTCGGCTCCGACGGCGCCGGCCCACCGGGACCGCACCCCGACGGGCTCCGTCGTCCCCTTCGCGCCCGCGACGACCCGCCGCTTCCGCCGCGAGGCGGACGACGCACCGCGGGGTCAGATCCTGCTGTTCACCGGCGTGCGCTATGAGAGGATGCCGGACGCGGAGGCGCTGCCGGTTCCGCGCCGCCGCCGCTCGTGATGGCCCCCGGCGCCCGCGCACTCGGCCCGCTTCTGCTGCTGCTGGGCGCCTGCGCACAGGAGGGGGATTTCGGACGCCCGGCCCCGAGCGCCTGGAACAGCCTGATCGAGACCACCGGGACGCTGGCGGCCCGCGAGCGCGGCGCACCGGCCTCGGTCTTTCCGCTCACCGACGACGAGACCATCCTGCGGGATCGTGCGTGGCGGTTCTTGATGCCCGCCGACACCCGTTCCGCCTTCGAGGATGCGCTCGCCAACCTGACCCGCGCCCGCGTCCTGCCGCCACGCTGGCGAACCGACGACATCCCCGCCTATCACAACGATTTGATCTCCGAAGCGTTTCGTTCTCCCTACTCGCGCTACCGCAGGTTGTCGGACGACGCGGTCGCCGACGGCCGGCTGATCCCGCCCTTCGCAGCCATTGCCGAGCGCGTCTTCGCCGCGGACGGGGTTCGCCTGCGTGCCCTGCCGTTCTCCAAGAGCCTCGACGACGGGGACGTGAAGCAGGCGGCGATGCGGGTCGCGGAGAACCGCTGCATCGTGGCCTGGACGCGGCTCGAAACGGCCCTGCGCATCGCCCGCTACCGCTACGCGCTCGAACATTTCCTGATCGAGATGCCCGGCCGCGAGGCGGCTCCGGCCGAGCAGGCGATCACCTTCCTCGAAGGGCGCCGGGCGCTGCTCGATCCGCTGCTGCCGCCGGACGCCGCGGCCCGCTGCGGGCTCATCGAGCCTCCGGCGCAGGCGGTGCTGGCCGCGCCGGTGGTGGCGCAGCCCGTGGTGGCCAAGTATTAGCCTCGCTTCGAAGTCGGCAGGCACAGGGCCCGGAGCGAACAGGACCGATGCGAACCATCGTCTACGCGGATGGCGGCTGCGACCCCAATCCTGGCCCCGGCGGCTGGGGCGTGGTGATCCAGGATCCCGCCGGCACCGTCGAACTGCATGGCGGCGACCGCGCCACCACCAACAACCGCATGGAATTGACCGCGGCGATCCGCGCCCTGGAGCATTTCCCGGAAGGCGCCTCCATCGAGATGCGCTGCGACAGCCAGTACGTGGTGAAGTCGGTCACCGAGTGGATGCGCGGCTGGAAGGCGCGGGGGTGGCGCACCGCCACGGGGCCGGTGAAGAACATCGACCTGATGCAGCGCCTCGACGCGCTGGCCGCAGCCCGTGACGTGCGCTGGACCTGGGTGCGCGGCCATGCCGGCGAGGCCGGCAACGAGCGCGCCGACCGTCTCGCGGCGCTGGGCCGGCGGGAGGCTCTGAGTGGAACGACGTCGGGGGAGGCGACGCTCCCGCCGGCCGATCCCGTGCCGGAGCCGCCTGTGCCATCGCCTGCGCACACTAAGACCGTGCAGGTGGCGCTGAGCGCGGATCTGGCCAACGCCCTGTCGCGGGCGGCGGGCCGGGCCGGGATCACGCCCCAGGCCTATCTCGAGGACGCGGTGCGGCTGGCGCTGGAACTCAAGCCCCCGGGCGTCGCCCGGGTGCGGGCCGAGTTGCAGAAGGCCTCCTGAGCCGGACCGGCGCAGGCGCGATGGGCCCGGCCTTCTTCGATCGACCCGCGGCGACGGTCGCCGCCGCCCTGATCGGCCACCGGCTGTTCGTGGACGGGGTCGGCGGCGTCATCGTCGAGACCGAGGCTTATGACCGGACCGACCCGGCCTCCCACAGCTTCGGCGGGCCGACCCGGCGCAACGCCAGCATGTTCGGGCCGCCGGGCCGTGCCTACGTCTACCGCTCCTACGGCCTGCACTGGTGCCTGAACCTCGTCTGCGAGACCGGCAGCGCCGTACTCTTGCGCGCGCTCGAACCGAGCGCGGGCCTGGAGACGATGCGGGCCCGCCGCGGCCTCGACGCGCCGCGCCTCCTCTGTGCCGGGCCGGGCCGGCTCGCCCAGGCGCTCGGCATCGACCTCTCGCATGACGGCCTGCCCCTCGACCGGCCCCCCTTCGCCCTCGAGCCGCCGCGTGGGCCTCTGACGGTCGCGGCAACGACCCGCATCGGCATCAGCCGCGGGATCGAGGCGCCCTGGCGGTTCCTCGTGCCGGGCTCGCCCTATCTCAGCCGGCCGCTGCCGCGGGCGAAGCCCGGGGCTGCGGGGGAGGGGGCTTAGAGCGCATTGCGACGAAGGGGTCACCGGTTCGTCGAACGAAGGCGCGTCGAGACAAAGACCGAGAGGCGCCGGCCCGATGCGATCGGGTCGGATACGATTCTACGTTTCGGCCAGGCCCGCGCTCGACTCGGACGGCGCCCGCCCATGCGGCGTGCCGAGATATTCCTCCGAGCGCATCTCGATCAGGCGTGAGGCGGTGCGCTCGAACTCGAAGGCCTCCCGGCCTTCCGCCGCGGTGTAGAGGCCCGTCGGCTCCGCCGCGGCCGAAGCGATGAGCTTCACATGCGCGTCGTAGAGCGTGTCGATGAGGGTGATGAAGCGCTTGGCCTCGTTGCGCTCCGCCTCGCCCATCACCGGAATCCCCGAGACGATCACGGTGTGGAAGTGGTCGGCAAGCGCCATGTAGTCGGAGGCGCCGAGCGGCTTGCGGCACAGGTCGTCGAAGCCGAAGCGGGCGACGCCGCCGGCCTCCTCCGGCACCGGCACGGCGCGGCCCTTCACCTGCACCGTGCCCGGCTTGCCCTTCGCGCGCCCCGTGAGCGCCTTGAAGGCGGCGTCGAGGGACTGATCGGCCGCCGCATCCGCCGGCACGTGGTAGACCGAAGTGCCGCCGAGCTTCTCCAGGCGGAAATCGGTGCGGGAATCGAGGCGCAGCACCTCGACCCGCGCCTTCAACTCCGCCACGAAGGGCAGGAACAGGGCACGGTTGAGGCCGCCCTCGTAGAGCCGGTCGGGCTCGACGTTCGACGTCGCCACCACCGTCACCCCGTGCTTGAACAGGGCGCCGAACAGGCGTCCCAGGATCATCGCGTCGGCGATGTCGGTTACGGTGAATTCGTCGAAGCAGAGCAGCGTCGCCTCTGCCGCCAGTGCCTCGGCCACCGGCGGGATCGGGTCGTCGCCCTTCACCTCGCCCCGCTTCAGGGCCTGACGGTGGGCGTGGATGCGCTCATGCGCGTCGGCGAGGAAGCCATGGAAGTGAACTCGGCGCTTGGGTCCCGGCGCGGCCTCGTGGAACAGGTCCATCAACATGGTCTTGCCGCGCCCGACCGAGCCCCAGATGTAGAGTCCCTTGGGCGGCCCGGCATCGTCGTCCTTGCGGCCGAACAGCCAGCCCAGGGCGCTGCCCTTCTTGGCACGGCGGCGGCGCTCCAGGTTCGGCAGCAGCCGGTCGAGGGCCTGGACGAGGCGGATTTGCGCCGGGTCGCGCTCGATCGCGCCCGAGGCGACCAGGGCATCGTAGCGCTCGCGGACGGGGCCGGGCGAGACCGCGCCGGCGCGGGCATGGTCGGAGGGGGTGTGACTCTCGGGCATCCCGGCCGATCGTTTGCGTGAGGAAGCGTCTCTTCCGGCGAGCGCGCCGGCGGAGGAGAGGGGCGATGGGGCTCGCCCCCGCTCTGCCGCGCCGCAGCACGCCGATCAAGCCGGCCCGGGTCAACCGCGCATACATCCGCCGCGATCCGAAGCAGGACCGCGGGGCGAGCCGCGATGCGGCCGCGATCGGCCAACGGCCGACCCTACTGGGTGATGCGCGCCACTCTCAGCGCTTGATCGAACATCGCGCCGAGCGATGCAGTGATATCGTCCGCGCTATTGGCCGTGTAGAAGAAACCTTGCGAAGCACACTTCCGAAGCGGATCGGCCAACGTTGGGCTGAATCCGTTCACTCGGTTGTTTTCCCAGACAATGTAGCTGTCATTGGTGTAGTTTTTGACTTGGTTGTACGGAATGTACAGGATCGAGATGATTGCGCCTGCGTCTTTCAGCTCTTTGCACTTGCTCGGATCGATCTGCGCGGGCTGTGATCCGTCCCAGCCGGCATTGCCGTAGCCTTTGAAAAGGGAAGGACTGCCGGGGAACGTCCTCGCATCGTTGTTTGTGGAGTAGGATTGGCTGTTCTGCATGCCGTCCGTGATCAGGAACACGAAGGGCTTCGAGTTCGTCGTGGACGAGCCGTCGCCATAGGGCTGGATGGTCGCCTTCATCTGCGGCAGGGCCTTCTCGAAATGGGTGCCTCCGCTGCCGGTGCCGGTGGTTGGATTGTTGCCGGTGAAGAGCTGCGTGCTGCCGGTATCGAGCAGATTGGTGAAGGCCAGCGGCCAAGTCTTGTCGCACTGCGCGGCCGTTCTCAGGGCCGTCATGGACGTCGTCGTATCGCTGAGGGGGGAGAGCGTCGCCAATCGGTTGATAAAGGGATAGAAACCGATCCGGTACTGGTTCGGCACCACCGGCGTCGCGGCCCGCTTGAGCAGCTCGCAGACCGCATTGTTCACCGCGTCCGACCGCAGCTGAATCTTGCCCGCAGCATTGTTCCAGCCTTTTCGACCGGGGAAGTGGCACGCGAATTGGCAGTTTCCCTGATCTTCTTTGGTGATACTGGCGAGTTTCTCGGCATCGGCCGCCGCCGTCGGCAGACCCATGGAGCCCGACACGTCGACCATCAGGTAGAAATCAAGGTAGCTCGCCAAATCAGCCGAGGCGGTGATCGTATTGGTGAACGTCGTCGACGACAAACCTAAGATCTTGCCGAAGGTGTTCTGGATCGTGGCCGTGTAGATGACCGTTGCCGTCAGCGTCTGCCCGCTCCGCGTCACGTCGAGTCTCGACACGCTGACGGTTGCGAACGGGACTTTGCCCGTATTGATCGCGAAGGCCTTGGTGGCTTGGTTCCGGCCTGCCGTGAGGCCGGCTGCCGTCGCGTCGCCCTGCTTTGCGTTGGAAGCGATGTACTCCTTGGCCGTCACCACGCCCGCGAGAACGGCAGCGTCCGCCGCGTTGTCGAGCCGGGTCTTGCTCGTGATCGCCATGCCGTAATCGATGCCGAGGCCGACGAGGCCCAGAGTCGGAAGCAGGGCGAGGGCAAACATGATGTTGATGCTGCCGCCGCGGTCGGAGGCCAGAGCCGCCGCTCGGTCCTTCAGACGGTTCGCGCGGGTCAGTAGCCGGTACATTTGGTTGCGATCCCGTCGTTATTGGTCGTGTCGAAGCTCACCAGCGAAGCGTAGCGCGGCTGCACATAGGCCGACCGCGCGATCCGGATGGCGGGAACGAGGCCCGAGCCGAAGGTCGGCTGGAAATCAAACACCACGTCGATCGCCACGAGCGATCCTGGTCCGTAGGAGGAGCGCGGCAGGGTGGTTCGACTCGGCGTTGCGTCGTCGGCGACCGGCAATTGCGGCGTATCGCAGGAGCGGTAGTTGTTGCCGCCGGGCTGAGCCGTGCCCGTCGTCGTCCAGACGACATTGGCGTCGTAGCAGGTGCTCAGGTCGGCACTGGTATCAGTATTGGACTTGCATGCCGCATTCTTCGCCGTGAATCTGATGCTGGCATAGTTGATCGAGATATTCTCCCACCAAGCGACCTTGCGGCGCTTGGCATCCTTCATCACGTAGGGGAACAGAACGAGTGTCGCGTCGTAGCTGAAGTGAAGGTCGGTGGCGTTGACCTGCGCGACGGTCTCGCCCTTGGGCGGCGTTGCCTGCGAGATCATCTGGCTGATCGAATGGGCGACGAGTTCGACTTTGCGCGTCGCGTCCACGTAGGCGATCAGCTGCGCTCCGGCGAACAAGATGAACAGCAGCGTCGGCATGATCAGTGCGAATTCGATGGCGGCCAGGCCCCCATCCGCCGCGCCGAAGCGCCGCATCCGCATGAGGAGACCGGCACGGAGGGTTCCGGGCCGGGCCTTGCCGTGACAGTTGCGGCCGCCTGCTCCGATGGACTCGGGCCGTACCGCGGGAACGGGCGGGCGGGGGGAGGCGGCCGCCATCAGTACTGCTCGTTGCGAAAGGCCGCGGCTGAAACCGCGAGATAGGCCGGCTTGCCGCCGAAGGTCGCTCCGCCGCTCAGCCAGGACGAGATCTGCGGCGGAAGAAACATGATCGGGTAGATGACCTGCAGGTATTGGTAATCACCGCGACCGCCCAGGTTGAACTGACCCGCGCCCGCCGCGAGGTTGGAGACGAGGACGCCGTCCAAGTTGGCGCTGACGAAAGAATAGTAACCGCTGGGCTGAACCTCTTTCGGTACGACGTAGAGGTTGATGACGAGGTTGCTGCAGGAAAATGCGGCCGGCAGATTGCTGCAGACGTTCTCTCTGAAACTCGTCAGCGTAGCAGCCGTCGATTGTGACTGGAGGTCGCCGGTCAGGATCTTACGCGATGCCCGCGCGGTCGCATTGTCGAGCGCCTGATTCATGTAGAATACCAGCGAGGACGCCATGACAAACAAGAGCGTAAGAATGAATGCAGTCCCGACGAGGGCGAACTCGACAGCTGTCGATCCCTCCTCGTTTCTAATATAGTTCGATTCTCGCCGCATAGGGGGATTGTATCGTTCAGAATTTAAATAAAAGATAACATGATGCTAGAAATTTGGGTTTATGCTGCGAACGCGTGGTGAGACGCCCGCAAGGCGTCTGCCACGGTGCCGGGATGGTCTCTGACAGACGAGCCATGCAGGCCTGGGCCCGGACCATGCGCTTTGGTGCATTGCGGCACCGGCGGTTAAGCACCAGATCCGTCCGGTCCGCGCCGGAGAGGGAGGCCGCGCGGGTGGAGTGCCGATCCGGCTCAGCACAAGAGTTCTCTCGCGTCCCCGATGTCCCCCTCAACGTTTCCGATCGACCCCCCTGCGGGCCGCGTCCCCGGCACCGTGTGGGGCGGACCGAGTCTGCGCCGGCTCTGGCCGAGCGACGGACCGGCGGTGGAGGCCTTCTTCCTGCGCCTCGACCCCGATACCCGCGCGAGCCGCTTCATGGCCGCGATGAATGACCGGACGATCGCCGCCTACGCGGCGCAGGCGATGACAGCCCCCGGTCTGGTCGTCGGCGTCTTCGTGGACGGCACCCTGCGGGCGCTCGGCGAACTGCGTCCATACGGGGTCGGGCGGACGGATGCCCGGACGGGGGAGGTCGCGCTCACGGTCGAGCGGGGATTCCGGCGCTCGGGCCTCGGTTCGAGGCTGCTGCGGCGTCTGGCCGAGGCGGCCCGCAACCACGGCATCGCCGAGCTTCGCCTGCGCTGCCTGCCCCACAATGCCCCCATGCGGCGGCTGGTCGCGGGGCTCGGCGCCGAGGTGCGCCTCACCGAGGGCGAGAGCGAGGGCGCGATCCGTCTCGCGCGGGCGACACCGCTCTCGCTCTGGCGGGAGGGGTTCGAGGTCGCCCTCGATTTCAGTCTCGCCGTGGCGGCCCTGCCGCTGCCGGCGCCTCTGCCGGCGCCGCCTCCCTTGCCGTTTCTGCGGCGGGCGGCCTGAGCCTCCTCCTGAGCCTCCCGCCGGTCTGTCCCTCAGGCGGCCTCATCCGGCCACGCGACGATGCGCTCGATCAGCTCGTCCTCGGCAAATTCCTCCTCGTTGCCGGCAACCCGCCCGCGCACGGAGATCCCCGCCTCATGGACGCTGGCCCGGCGGCCCGTCTTCAGCGGATGCCACGCGGGCAAGTCGCGGCCCTCGCGCACGAGTCGGTAGGCGCAGGTCGGCGGCAGCCAGGGGATCGTGCGCACCGCCTCCGGGGTCAGGCGCACGCAGTCCGGCACGCGCTTGGCGCGGTTGCGGTAGTCGCGGCAGCGGCAGGTATGGGTGTCGAGCAGGGTGCAACCGACATCAGTGTGGTGGATCTCGCCGGTATCGTCGTCCTCGAGCTTGAGCAGGCAGCAGCGTCCGCAGCCGTCGCACAGGCTCTCCCACTCCGTCGGGCTCATCGCCTCAAGGGTCTTCACGCGCCAGAACGGCCCGTCGCTGCGCTCGGCCATATCGGGCGCCTCGCTCGCCTTCGATCGTTTCGTTTCGGGACAGGTGCCCCTCCTGCCGCATGGCGGCGCCGGGAGCAAGCACGGCAGGGCACCTCGCCATCCGCCCGCCGGATTCGGCTGTCATCAGGATCTTAAGGTTAATGCCGGGTTTGCCGGCGCCGCGGTGTCGGCGGCCCGCGTTTCGCGTTCCTTAACGGAAGCGAAAGCTCGCGGGCCGGCGCGTGTCCTGATACAGAACGTATCGGGAGATCGTTGTCCGGACCACCGCTCCGTGCCGACCCGGACCACGCCGAGAGAAACCGGAATCCGCCTTGCGCCTGCCCAGCCTCAAGACGCTGACGACGCGGATCAGCCGCGCGGCCCTGGCCTTCGACGCCTGGGTCAATGCGAGCCTGTACGAGGGCGGCCATTCCACGACGGAGGCCTATGAGCGCTTCCAGGCGCGGATGCAGGTCTTCTCGGTTCGTGGCTGGAAGCGCTATGCCCTCGACCTCACCAGCGAGGGCGTCACCCTCGGCACGGTGGGCGCGCTGCTGCTGCTGTTCCTGGCCCAGCCCGCCTTCAACCTGACGAGCGACAACTGGCTCAAGGCGCAGGATCTCGCCGTCACCTTCCTCGACCGCTACGGCACCGAGGTCGGGCGCCGCGGGATCAAGCACGACGACTCGCTCAAATTCGACGACTTCCCAGAGCTGATGATCAAGGCGCTGCTCTCGACCGAGGACCGGCGCTTCTACGAGCACTGGGGCATCGATCCGATCGGCACCGCCCGCGCCCTGGTCTCGAACTCGTCCGGCCGGGGCAACATGCAGGGCGGCTCCACGCTGACGCAGCAGCTCGCCAAGAACCTGTTCCTCACCAACGAGCGCTCGCTGGAGCGCAAGATCAACGAGGCGTTCCTCGCCTTCTGGCTCGAAACGCATCTGACCAAGAACCAGATTCTCAAGCTCTATCTCGACCGCGCCTATATGGGCGGCGGCACCTTCGGCGCGGTGGCGGCGGCGGATTACTATTTCGGCAAGCGCCTGCAGGACGTCACGCTGGCGGAGGCCGCGATGCTCGCCGGCCTGTTCAAGGCGCCGACCAAGTACTCGCCCAACGTCAACCTGCCCGCCGCCCGCAGCCGCGCGGTGGACGTGCTGCACAACATGGTCGAGGCCGGCTTCGTCACCGAGGGCCAGATCCAGACGGCCCTGCGCAACCCGGCCACCCCGGTGACCCGCACCAAGGACATCACCGCCGACTACTATCTCGATTGGGCCTTCAACGAGGTGAAGCGGATGGCGGATGCGGGCAAGCTCCGCAACGACCGCGTGCTGACCGTCAAGACGCCCCTCGACCTCTCGATCCAGCGTTCCGCCGATCAGGCGGTGGAGAACACCCTGCGCCGCTTCGGCGACCAGTACGACGTGGACGAGGCGGGTGTGGTGATCCTCGATCCCGACGGCGCCCTGCGGGCCATGGTCGGCGGCGCGGATTACGGCGAGAGCCAGTTCAACCGCGCCACCGATGCGCTGCGCCAGCCGGGCTCCTCGTTCAAGCCCTACGTCTACGCCGCGGCTTTGGCCTCGGGCCTGTTCAAGCCGGACACGCCGGTGGTGGATTCGCCGGTCTGCGTCGGCAACTGGTGCCCGCAGAACTACGGCCGCTCCTATTCCGGCCGCCAGCCGATGTGGCTCGCCGTGGCGAAATCGGTCAACACGATCCCGATCAAGGTCACCACCGCCATCGGCAAGGGGCTCGGCATCACCCACGACTGGAAGGCGGCCAAGGCGGGCCGCGAGAAGATCATCCAACTCGCCAAGGCGATGGGCGTGACGACGCCGCTCACCGACACGCCCTCGCTGCCGATCGGCGCCACCGAGGTGACGGTGATGGATCAGGCCGCGGGCTTCGCCGTCTTCGCCAATGGCGGACGGGTCGCCAAACCCTACGTCGCCACCGAGGTGCGCAATTCCAGCGGCGAGGTGATCTACCGCCACGCCGACGAGAAGCCGGTGCAGGTGCTCTCGTCCCAGGTAACGGCGGACATGAACTACATGCTCAACAAGGTCGTCGAGGAAGGCACCGCGCGAAAGGCCCAGATCGAGGGCGTGAAGGTCGCGGGCAAGACCGGCACCACGAACGGCTACCGCGACGCCTGGTTCGTCGGCTACACCGGCAACTATGTCGGCGCCGTCTGGTACGGCAACGACGACCACAGCCCGACCAACAAGATGACCGGCGGTTCGCTCCCCGCGATGACGTGGCACGAGATCATGGCGCCCGCCCACCAGGGCATCGAGCTGAAGCCGATGCCCGGCCTCAACGACCGCAAGGGCGCGCCGCAGGTCGCCCAGGCCCAGGCCGACGGGGCCGCGGCCGCCGCCAGCACGAGCGGTCGGCTCTCGCGCCGCTCCTTCGAGGTCTTGTCGGGCCTCAACGGCCTGTTCCGCACCGTCGAGACCAGCCGCTCGGCCGCCAAGAACGAGTCTGGCAAACCCGATTCGGCGCGCTCCGGCTCCGTCGCTCCGGAGCGGATGCGGGCGCCCGGCCTCGCGCCGGTCGACGTCGCCGAGGGCGCGCGCGCCTCCGGTGGTTTCGGAACGCCTTGAGGCCGGCTGCATGGCCCTGTCGAGTGGGATCGGCCCGGTGGCCGCACGTTCTGCACGCGAGGAGTCGTCCTCGCGCCTGCGCCGCCTTGCCCGCGGTGCCGCCACGCGCAGCTCGCGGGTCGGGCTGTTCGTCTACGCGCTGACCCTCGGCGGCCTGCTGGGCCTTGCCAGCGCCGACTACGCCACGAGCGGCGGCTATCCCTTCGGCGGCACGTCGATCGGAAGCTGGACCGCTTGGCCGCGGGCGGGCTCGCTCGATTCCGATCCCTACGCCCGCGCCGTCAACGCCCGGCGCGGCGACATTCCCCTCGCGGTCGGCGAGGGCATGCTGCTCACCGCCGCCAGCGACGACGAGGGGCGGACGCTGGATGCCCGCTGCAGCTACCGCCTCGCGGGCGTCACGCCCCCGGCCCGCGCCTGGACGATCACCGTGACGGGCCGCGGCGCGCTGCCGCCGGGGCAGGAGCCGGTGCGGACCGGCTTCACTTCGACCGAGATCCTGCGTGAGACCGACGGCCGCTTCGCGATCCTGCTGAGCCCCGAGGTCCAGCCCGGCAACTGGCTGCCGATGCCGCGTCCGAGCGGTCCGGTGCGGCTTGCGCTGCGCCTCTACGACACCCCGGTGGCGGCGAGCGTCGGCTCGCTCGACCGTGACAGCCTGCCGGCGATCGAGCGGACGGGGTGCGGATCATGAGCCGCAGCGCCTTCTGGCTCGCCACCGCCTGCGGCCTCGTCATCGCCGGCATCGTCCACATCGCCACGGTGCTGGCGATCCCGCGCTTCTCGGAGGGCGACGCCTTCACCCGCGCCCGGGCGAGCGAAACCCTCGACCATCCCTTGCGCATCCACGGACTTGCGGGCGGCCCGCCCGCGGCGGGCGGCGAGTGGCTGCCCAATCCCGACCCTTCGGTCTCGGTCGGCGTGTGCTCCTACGACCTCGACGACGGGCCGATGCGGGTCTCGGCCCAGGCCGGTTCGCTGATGCTCTCGGTCTCGATGCATAGCCGCCGCGGCGCCTTCTACGCCGTGACGGACCAGGCGGCGGTGCGTGGCGGCCTCGACCTCGTGGTGATGACCCGCGCCCAGTACGACGAGGCTCTGGCCAACGACGTGGCCGGCGAGGTGACCCGCGACGTGCGCATCATCGCTCCGTCCCGGCGCGGCTTCGCTACGGTCCGCGTCATCGCCGCGCTGCCGAGCGAGCGCGCCGTGGCGGATGCGGCGGTGCAGGCGGTCTCCTGCACCATCGACAGTCCGGCCGAGCCGACCGACGAGGAGCCGGGGCGCGGCAAGGGGTAGAGCGTCGCCCGGAGGGACGTCGCCGGCCTCTCGGATGAGGGCGGTCAGTGCGCTCCGCTTGGAGCGGAGCCGCGGTGTTCACAGCGCGTCCCCGATCACGATTTTTCCCGTACGCCCGGATTAATTTTCGCTGGCCGGCTGGACGAGGGCTGCCTCCATGCGGAGGACCGCGAAAGCCATGCGCGTGGTTCGATTGTACCCACGAGGTTTTTTCTTTAGAGTCCGCGCCTTAGGTCGGTCGCAGGGATTCTTGCCGCGCAGCCGCCATCGGTTCGCATGGTGCGGAGCGGCGAAGAGCCGCGCCGGGCGGCGGTCGGTCGCGGGGCGGCCCAACGATTCGCGAAGGCGGCTTGCCGCCCCCATATCTGCCGGTGCCGGGCGCGTCCGCGGGTCCGAAACGACAGTGCGCCGTACGCGCACCGAGGAAGAGTGTCATGAGTCAAACGGGCCGCGATGACCCGCAATTACTCGATAACCAGCTCTGCTTTGCCGTTTACGCGGCGGCACATGCCTTCGGCCGCGCCTACCGCAGCCTGCTGGCCCACCACGAACTGACCTACCCGCAATACCTCGTCCTGCTGGTGCTGTGGGAGGAGGAGGGTCTGTCGGTCAAGGAGATCGGCAGCCGGCTGTTCCTCGATTCCGGCACGCTCACGCCGCTGCTCAAGCGCCTGGAAGCCTCGGGCCATGTCCGCCGCGCCCGCGACCGGCCGGATGAGCGCCAAGTCAGCATCTTCCTCACGGAGAAGGGCCGCGGGCTCAAGGGCAAGATGGACTGCCTGCCGCTGACGGTGGGCGGCATGACCGGGATGACCCTCGACGAGCGGCGGGCGCTTCTCGAGAATCTCGCCCTGATGCGCGACGAGCTGCACGCCCGTGCGGGAAGCGTCGACATGCCCGCGGAAGGCGCGACGCCCTGACCCGTTGCCCCGTTCACCGAGCGCTGCAAACGAGAAAAGCCGCCCCGAGGGGCGGCTTTCCTTTTTCGCTAGGCGGCCCGGACGGGCCGCGCAGGCCTCAGGACTTGGTCTTGAGGTAGGCGATGATGTCGTCGACCTTCTTCGGGTCCTTGATGCCGGGGAAGACCATCTTGGTGCCGGGCACCTTCTTCTTCGGGTCGGTGAGCCACTCCTTGAGGTTGGCCTCGTCCCAGGTGATGCCGGACTTCTTCAGCGCATCGGAGAAGGCGTAGCCGTCGGCACCCTCACCGGCCTTCGCACCGACGACGCCCTTCAGGGTCGGGCCGACGCCGTTCTTCTCGAAGTTGTGGCAGGCCTTGCAGGGGGCGAACGCCTTCTCGCCGGCGGCGGCATCGCCCTCGGCTTGGGCGGCGACAGGCAGAAGCAGCGCGAATGCGGCGCCGAGGATGAGATGACGCATCGTTGTTTTCCTCCTTGGAAGGGCCGAAGCCGGCCTGCTTATGGCAGAGCTTGTAGCCTTAGAACAGATATAGACTAAGCCGGGCACGCGTCCAGCCGAGGTCGTTTCACGATGACGCTCACGCTCCTTTCGGTGGCTGCATGGGTCGGCGGGAACCGCCGTGCGTCCCGGGATCGTTTCGGTTAGAGTGCGCGTCCGAGGTCGTCCAAGCGAACTTGGAACAGGGCGGCTGAAGCGGGGCTGAAGACTCGGCCCGGCGGCTGTGGATCGCCGGACGGCGGACGCTCACCGCTCGCATCCTCGTCGCGCCGCAACGGCAGGACGCAGACGGGGTTCTGCAAATTTCTGGAGGAGATGCCGGCCATGTCGATCGCCTTCCCCGCGCCGGACGCGGATGTGGTTGCCCGCCGTGAGGCGATCATCGAGGGCCTGTCCGCGCTGGTGGCGCCGGAAGCCCTGGTGACGACGGAGGACGAGCGCCGCGCATTCGAGACCGACGGCCTCACCGCCTACCGCAAGATGCCGCTGGCCGTGGTGCTGCCCTCCACGACCCGGGAGGTCTCGGCGGTGATGGCGTTCTGCCACGCCAACGGCGTGCGGGTGGTGCCCCGCGGCGCCGGCACTTCGCTCGCCGGCGGCGCCATCGCCCAGGAGGACGCGATCATCCTCGGGGTGGGCAAGATGACCCGCATCCTCGATCTCGACTTCGCCAACCGCGTCGCGCGGGTCGAGGCCGGCATCACCAACCTCGCGATTTCGGGGGCGGTGGCGCACGAGGGCTTCTTCTACGCTCCCGACCCGTCGAGTCAGCTCGCCTGCACCATCGCCGGCAACATCGCCATGAACTCCGGCGGGGCGCATTGCCTGAAATACGGCGTGACCACCAACAACCTCATGGGCGTGACGCTGGTGACCAATGACGGCACCGTGGTCGAGATCGGCGGCGAGCACCTCGATTCCGGCGGCTACGACCTGCTCGGGCTGATCTGCGGCTCTGAGGGCCAGCTCGGCATCGTCACCGAGGCGACCGTGCGCATCCTGCGTGCAGCGGAGGGGGCGCGGCCGGCCCTGGTCGGCTTCTCCTCGGTGGAGGATGCCGGCGCCTGCACCGCGGCGATCATCGCGGCGGGCATCATCCCCGTCGCGATCGAGTACATGGACCGCGAGGCGATCCTCATCACCGACGACTTCGCCAAGGCCGGCTACCCGCGCGACGCCGCGGCGATGCTGATCATCGAGGTCGAGGGGTCCGACGAGGAATGCGAGGACATGCTGGCCCGCATCGAGGCCATCGCCGCCCGCTTCAACCCGACCAGCATCCGCGTCTCGAAGTCGGAAGCCGAATCCGCCGCGATCTGGAAGGGGCGCAAATCCGCCTTCGGCGCCACGGGCCGCATCTCCGACTACATCTGCATGGACGGCACGATCCCCACGGGTCAGCTCGGCCACGTGCTGGAGCGGATCGGCGCGATCTGCGCCGAGCAGGGCTTGCGCGTCGCCAACGTGTTCCATGCCGGCGACGGCAACCTGCACCCGCTGATCCTGTTCGACATCAACAAGCCGGGCGAACTGCAGAAGGCGGAGGCCGCGGGCGACGCGATCCTCAAGCTCTGCGTCGAGGTCGGCGGCTGCCTCACCGGCGAGCACGGCGTCGGTATCGAGAAGCGCGAGCTGATGCGCTTCCAGTACGCGCAGGAAGACCTCGAACAGCAGATGCGGGTGCGCAACGTGTTCGATCCCGCCTGGCTGATGAATCCGGCCAAGGTGTTCCCGCTCGAAGGACGGGTGGCGGCCTGAGCATTCGGCGGCGGCGGAACGGATGCGATCCGCCGCCGGTTGGCGTCTCACCCTAACGCGTCGAGCCGGATCCCCTTCCGGCTGGATGCTTCGAAGAGAGGCCTTCGCGATGAAGCAATCGATCCTGACCGCCGCCGTCCTCGGTCTCGGCGTCGCGGTCCTCGCCGGTCCGGCCGACGCCAAGGGATGCCTCAAGGGCGCCGTCGTCGGTGGCGTCGCGGGCAGCATGGCCGGTCACGGCAAGGCCGGGGCCGCCGCAGGCTGCGCCGTCGGCCACCACGAGGCCAACAAGAAGGACAAGTCCGGCGGCCAGAACCCGCAGCAGGACCCATCCAAGTAAGGCCGTTCTCCCCGGTGCCCCGCTACTTCTTCCACACCCGCATCGGTGCCGACATCCTCCCCGACGAGGAGGGGGTGGAGCTGCGCGATCCCGATCAGGCGTGGCGGGTGGCGCGGGCGACGATCCAGGCGAGCCTGGAAGACGAGGGCGCCGACCCCCGTCTCGTCGCGGCGATCCTCGTCGTCATCGACGAGGCGGGCGAGGTGGTTCTGGAATTTCCGTTCGCCGAAGCGATCACCGGGGCCGACACGCCGCCGGGGCCGGGGGAGGGGACGCTGCATTGACGGCGAGGCCGGCGCCCTGCGCCTGTCCTACGCCTCCGGCCCGAGCCGATCGCAGCGGAACGCGCCGTAGCCGCCGCGGGCGAGCCGCTGGGCCAGGGCCGGCAGGAACAGCTCCGCCTCCGCCGCCAGCGTCCAGGGCGGGTTGATGACGACGAGGCCGGTGCCGGTCAGCCGGGTCGGATCGTCGGGCCGCTCGATCATGAGATCCAGCCGCAGGGCCGGCCGCTCCAAGCCTGCATCGAGGGCCGCGGTCATCCGGTCGATTCCGGCGACGTCCTTGATCGGATACCAGCCGAGATAGGTCCCGGTCGGCCATTTCCGCGCGGCCTTCAGCAGCTGCGCGCCCAGCCGGTCGATCTCGCCGCGCTCCTCGTAGGGCGGATCGATCAGCACGAGGCCGCGGCGCTCAGGGGGCGGAATCAGGGCGTTGAGGGCGGTCCAGCCGTCGAGATGCATCACCTTGGTGCGGGAGTCGCTGGCGTACCGCTGCGCGAGCGTCTGCGCATCGGCCGGATGCAGCTCGACGAACACGCCCTTGTCGCCGGCCCGGAGAGCCTCGCGGATGATCGCGGGCGAGCCGGGATAGGTGGTGGCGCCGAAGCGCGCCCGCACCGCCGCGACCGCTGCGCGATAGGGCGCCAGCAGGACCTCGACCTCGGGCGGGAACGGCGCCTCGAGCCGGCCGAAGCCGTCGTGCCACTCGCCCGTGCGCCCGGCCTCGTCCGCTTCGAGATCGTAGACGCCGAGGCCCGCATGGGTGTCGATGGCGCGGAACGGCTTGTCCTTGGCGCAGAGGTGCACGAGCACGCGGGTGAGCACGAGGTGCTTGAGCACGTCCGCGAAATTGCCGGCATGGAAGGCGTGACGGTAGTTCAGGGTGGATATCCAAGATCAGGAGGGGCGGCGTCGAGGGCGTGCGGATCGATGGCGCGGCGCCGCCGTCGTTGACGGGCTGAAACGCAACCTCTCATAGTCGTCCTTGTCGGACGCGAACCTTCCCGGTTGCGACGGTCCCGTGGCCAGCGGGGCTTGCGGTGGAGCCAGCCGGCCACCGCCCATCGCGAGCAGGCAGACCGGGAAGGAGGTGAGAGGATGTGATCGGTTTTTCGATTGCGGTCAGCATCACCGTGACGAGAACGCGAGATGGTTGGCGCCTAGCCATCCACCTCGCGCTGATCTGATCAGGATCGTCTGACACGGGGGCCGGCGGGCTGCCACCTGCCGGCCTCCACCCACAACATAATGTCGTTTCACGGAATTCCACAATCCGGGGAATTGAGGCTTCACATAATCCGGCGGTAGGCCGACGGTTCACCGCGCTGCTTCAACCGTCACCTCGCCTGCGCGGCAATTCTGGCGCGCCACCTCGGGGCAGGGGGTGAAGCCGCGCAGGTCCTTCGAGAAGCAGATCCGCACCTCCTGCAACTGCCCGCGGCGGCAGGTCACCGACATCATATCCGGACGCAGGCCCTTGTTGGCGGTCACGAATTGCCGGGCGATCTCGATCGGGGCGGCGCGCAGGCTCGTCTCCGGCTTGGTGAAGGCGTCCGGAATCGTCACCGCCTCGCGGGCCGTCTTCACCGCCTTGAAATAGGCGAGCGGATCGAGGCCGGAACAGGTGCCGTGGGTGCGCCACTCGTGCCGGGCCAGTCCCTCGCTCGGCATGATTTCGCCCGCGGCCTCGACCGCATTGCGGGTCAGCGGGCGCTCCACCGCCGAGCAGTTCGAGGGAAAGCCGCGCTCGTATTGCGGCCACAACCCGTGCACGACGAAGCCGAGGCCGCGGCCCGGCGCGCATTGTCCGTTGCGGTCGCGGCGCGCACCCTCGCCGTCGCAGTAGGTCGGCGACCACGACAGCGCCAGCACGTAGAAATCGAAGCTGCCGGGTTCGCCGCCGCGGCGAAATCCGCCGAAATCCTGCCCCTGCGCGCCGGAGGCCAGGGTGAGGCCGAGGGCCAGGGCGGCGATGCGAAGGCGAGGCATGGACGGGACTCGGGATCGGGACGTCTCAGGACGATGCCGGGCGCGGGGTACAAGTCAAGCGTGTGCCCGCCGCGCCCCCGGCGTTCCCGCCCCGATCAGGGCCGGGCCATCCGGCAGGCGGTGGCGTAGGCGTAGGCGTTGTTGCGGTCGAGGCCGTGGACGCAGAATTCGACGCCCCAGGTCGCGCCGATGATGCCGAGGCTCTCGCGCACCGAGTAATCGACCTTGCGCCGCACCCCGTCCGAGGTGGTGGCCAGCGCCGAGCAGTAGCGGCGCGGGATGAAGTCGACGCCGTAGGGGCGCCACGCCGTGCGTTCGATCCGCTCGTAGGACACGATCGTCAGCGACGAGTTCCAGAACTTCGCTTCCTTCTCGGCGAACTGGGTCGAGACCTTCTCCAGCACGTCGGCGTCCTGGCAGCCGGGAATGTCGGCGTCGTAGGGGAAGGTCTGCTCCTCGGCCGGCGAGATCTCTTCGCGGCCGGAACGGGCGAGCGCCGGCAGCACGGAGGAGGCCGTGACGAGGCCGAGCGCCAGGACGGCGAGGGGAAGGTTCGGGCGCATGCCGCTCAAAAATCCGCCTGTTGAGGGTGCCGTGGGGCGACGCTCGACCTCGAAGGGCGTGTCGCGACAGGCACCGGATGGCCGGAGACGATGCGCCGGCCCCGGCCCAAGTCAAGCTTGGACCGGGCGCGGGCGCCGCTTTTGGCCGGGCCTGGGGTGTGCCGGGCACACCTCGACGCTGATCATCGCCTTCGTCCGAAGGCCGGAAACCACCTTTCGGGGCGATGGTCCGAGATCAATAAATCGGCTCGTCCGAGTCGTGGGGGGCCGCCAGCGACAGGGGCTCGTAGGCCGCATCGTGAGCCGGAACCGGGGAGCGCGGCCGGCTCGGCGCCGGCGCGGCGGCGTAGGCCGTCGGTGCGGGGGCGGAAGGGGCGCGGGCGACGCGCGTGCCGGTCGTGCGCGAGGAGGTCGGCGCGACGCCGTAGGGATCGTCCTCCTCGACGTCGATGGGGGCCTGGGTCGGCACGGTCTGACGCGCGGGCGGGCGGGGCGAGGCCAGGGGACGGGGCGAGCCGTCGGCGGTGGCGAGCTGCGACTCGAACTTGAGCAGCGGCTTGCAGATACGCTTCAGCCCGCGCGGGTCGTGCATCGCCAGATCGACGTGGATGTGGTCGTAGTGGAACACGTTGGAGCCCGGCGCCAGCACCGTCGAGAACCGGGCGCAGGCCCCGACGAAGACCTCCCGCAGAAAGGCCTGCTCGGCTTCGGTGCCGCGCCAGCCGCCCTTGACGGTGATGACGTGGCCGTCGGCCAGCGTGAAGGACATGATGTCGAGCGCATTGCCGAACGAATGCTCGGAGAGCTTGGCCCCGGCCTGGTTGTTGCGGCCGCGGCAGGAATAGGAGCCGGCGTTGATCTCGGCCACCGGCACGCCGAAATACAGGTTGGCGGCGGGCTGGATGGTGTCGGCGAGCCATGCCTCGGCCTCGGCGAGCGCCGGGCAGGCCAGGGTCATGCGCTGCTTGAGCGCCACGCTGCCGCCGCCGAGCCGGGTCACCCGGAAGGGCTGCTGCATGCCGCAGGGGCCGGGACCGTCGATCTCCTTGGCCAGCGAGACATAGGCCGTCGGCTGCACCAGCTTGCGGGCGATGCACATCTGTTCGGCCTGGTCGCGCCATGCCTCCCGGCGTTCGAACCGGTTGATCGCACAGCCCGTGAGCCCCGCGCCGAACAGCACCAGGGCCGAGAACGCTAACGCTTTACGCCACATGGGCCGAACGATGCGCACCGTCCCGTAAACGAGCCGCTAACGATGCCGCGTCGCGCCGGCGCCATGTGGAGGGCTGTTGACAGATCCGATACGGGCCGTGACTCGGGTGCCATGATCTCGCTTCTCGACATCCGCGCCCGCATCGCGGACGGCACCCTCCCGGCTGCGGACGCGATCCGCGGGGCGCGCGAACGGATCGCCGCGCAGGACCCCGCCATCGGCGCGATCCTGCGCCTCGCGCCCGAGACGGCGGTGGTGCCCGAGGTCGGGCCGCTTGCCGGGATCGCGGTGGGCGTGAAGGACATCATCGCGACCGCCGACATGGCGACCGAGTACGGCTCGGACATCTATGCCGGCTGGCGGCCGAGAGCGGATGCGGCGATCGTCTCGCGGCTGCGGGCGCTCGGCGCGGTGCCGCTCGCCAAGACCGCGACGACGGCCTTTGCCGGCCTCGACCCGGCGGCGACGGTCAACCCGCGCGATCCCGGCCATACCCCCGGCGGCTCCTCCTCGGGCTCGGCCGCCGCGGTCGCCGCCGGGATGCTGCCGCTGGCGCTCGGCACCCAGACCGGCGGATCGGTGATCCGGCCCGCGGCGTTCTGCGGAGTCGCAGCGATCAAGCCTTCCTTCCGGCTGCTGCCGACGGTGGGGGTGAAGACGTTCTCGTGGGCGCTCGACACGGTGGGCCTGTTCGGCGCCTCGGTGGCCGACATCGCCCACGCGCTGGCCCTGATCGCCGAGCGGCCGGCGATCGAGGCCCCGGCGCCGGAGCGTCCGCGCCTCGCCCTCTGCCTCCAGGACTTTGCCGGAAGCGCCGACGCGGACGCCCTCGCGGCCCTGGAGCGCGCGGTCCGCGCCGCCGAGCGGGCCGGGGCGGTGGTGCACGATCTCGTCCTGCCCGCACCCTTCGCGCGGGCCTGGGCCGTGCACCCGACCGTGCAGGATTTCGAGGCCCGCCAAGCGCTCGCCTGGGAATATGCCGAGCACCGCGACGCCCTGCCGCCGGTGCTGCGCGGCCAGCTCGACCGGGCGCAGGATCTCACGGCCGCCGATTACGACGCCGCCCGCCGGGAGGCGCACCGGGCGCGGCGGCAGCTCAAGGAGCTGTTCGCGGATGTCGACGCGATCCTGACCGTCTCCAGTGTCGGCCGGGCACCGCGCGGGCTCGGCTCGACCGGGGATGCGCGCTTCAACCGGCTCTGGACCCTGATGGGCGTGCCCTGCGTCAACGTTCCGGTGCCGGGCGACGGCCTGCCGCTCGGCGTGCAGGTGATTGCCCGCTTCGGCGACGACGGCCGGGCGCTCGCCGTCGCGCGGGGGATCGAGGGGGCGCTGGCCCGGGAATAGGCATCGGTCCGGGCAGAGAGCACCCGCTGTCCCGGACATGCCGCCCTAGCGCAGCGTCTTGCGCTGCTCCGTGAGCGGCAGGTCGATGGAGCAGTGCAGGGCGGTCTCGCCCAATTCGTAGAGCGTGCGCGCGTCGAGGGCGTAGGGCAGCGCCTTCTCGATCAGCTCGCGTCCGTAGCCGCGCCGTTCCGAGGCCTGCGCATCGCTCCGGCCCGCGATTCCCGTCTCGTTCCAGCGCAGGGCCAGCCGCATCCGGCCGTTCTCGGCATAGGTCCGCCACGTCACGGTCAGCCGCCCCGCATTACCCGCCAGCGCCCCGTATTTGCGGGCGTTGGTGGCGAGTTCGTGCAGGGCCAGCGCCAGCGTCTGCACCATCGCCTTGCGCAGCCGCACGGAGGGGCCTTCGAGATAGATGCGGTCGGCCGCCTCCCCGGCGCCGAGGGCATCGAGTTCCGTCGAGATCAGCGCGTGCAGCGTGATCGGCTCGATGCCGGAGCGGGACAGCAGGCCCTGCACCCGCGAGAGCACGGAGAGCCGGTCGTAGAACTGCCTGCGGAACACCTCCATCGAGGCGCTCCGGGCCATGGTCTGCTCGGCGAGCGAGCGCACCACCGTGATGAGGTTGCGGGTGCGGTGCTGCAACTCGGCGACCATCACGTCCTGCTGCTCCTGCAGCCGGCGCAGATCGTCGATGTCGGTCGACGTGCCGAGCCACTCGATGATCTCGCTCCCCTCGCGCAGCGGCAGCGCCCGCGACTGGAACCAGCGGTAGCGGCCCTCCGGGGCATGGCGGATGCGGTAGTCGAAGGTCAGCGTCTCGGCCGCGGCGGCACCACCCCAGACCTCCTGGGCGCGGTCGCGATCCTCGGGATGGACCGCGTCGAGCCAGCCGAAGCCGCGGCTCTCGGCCTCGGTCTGACCGGTGTAGCGGCACCATTGCGGGCTCGCCCAGCTCCACGCGCCGTCGATGCCGGCGCGCCAGATGAGCTGCGGGATGCCTTCGACCAGGGCGCGCTGGCGCGCCTCGCTCGCCCGCAGCTCGGTCTCGGCCTGCGCCCGCTCCGCCGCCTCCCAGGTCCGCGCGGCGACCTCCTCGATCAGGGTCGTCTCGGAGCGCGTCCACGTCCGGGGCTCGCGATGGGTCAGGTAGAGGACGGTGCGCACTCGGCCGTCCCGGACCAGCGGCACCGCCACGAAGCTCCCGACGGCGCCCTGTCGCCAGACGCCGGGGGTCGTGACGGCCGCGGCATCGTCCACGATGATCGTCTCGCCGTCACGGAGCCGGTCGAGGATCGCCCGCCCGAAGGCGGTGATCGGCAGGGGGCCGAGCCGGGCCTCGGTCTCGGCGTGATAGCCGACCTGCCGCTCGACCCGCTCGCCGTCCGCGGAAAGGCGCGCGTAGCCGACCCGGCCGGCGCCCAGATGGCGCCCCAAGGCCTCGACCACGGTGTGAAGGGCGGCTTGCGGATCCATCTGGCCCTGCAGCCGGTCGGCGAGGTCGAGCAGGAAGGCCTGCCGCGCTTCTTCCGCTCGCAGGTTCTGCGAGGCGAGATGCTGGTCGTGGATGTCCGTGGCGGCGCCGAACCAGCGGGTGATCCGGCCGTCCGCGTCCCGCGCCGGGGCGTGGCGCACCAGGAACCAGCGGTAGGCGCCGTCGCGGCGGCGGATGCGCTGCTGCCGCTCCACCGACCGACCGGTGGCGAAGGCCTCGGTGAAGACGCGCTCCGTCTCCGCCATCTCGTCGGGGTGGATCGTCGCCAGCCAGCCACCGTCCTGAATCTCGTCCGGTCCCTGGCCGGTATAGTCACCCCATTGCTGGTTCACGACGACGACCTTGCCCGCGGGATCGCAGTTCCACAGCAGGCTCGGCACGAGTTCGGCGAGGGTGCGGAACCGCTCCTCGCTCTCGCGCAGGGTGTCGGCGGTGCGCCGGCTCAGCAGCGCCTGAAGGATCGCCGGGGCGAGCGCCTCGGCCGCCTCGCGATCTTCCGTCCGGTACCCGCCCTCGCGGTTGCCGAGCCCGATCATCCCGACGGTCTGCCCGTCCCGCTTCAGCGGCACCCCGAGGAACGCCTTCAGCGGCGGGTGGCCGGGCGGCGTGCCGATCCGATCGGGATGGGTGCCCGGCTCGTTGGCGATGAGGCTCTTCCCGTCCTGCAGCACCCGGCCGTAGAGGCCGTGGAGCTTGAGTCCCGTCGGAGGCAGACCCTTCGAAAAGGCGGGGTCGTCCATCGCGAAATGGTCCCAGCCGCGGTCGCTGATGGAGAGTTCGTTGAAGCAACGGCTCTCGTGGTTGACCTCGCCCATGAAGCTGAAGGCGCTCTGCGTCACGTCCTCGGCCACCGCGAGGCAGACGCGGCCAAGTTCCTCCTCCGTGCGCGCGGTCAGCGCCTTGCGGAAGATGCGGTTGATCCCCTCGAGCACGGCATTCTTGCGCCGGATATCCGCTTCCGCCCGGCCGCGCTCGACCGCGGACCAGATCCGCTCCGCGACGTCGCGCAGCAATCCGACGTCACCCTCCGTCCAGGACCGCGGACCGGAATGGGTGACGCAGAGGGCGCCCACGAGGCTGCCGTTCTTGATGAGCGGCGCGCCCATGCAGGCGGCGATGCGCAGGGCGGCCAGGGCGGGGCGGTCGGCTGGCGGAACCGTGTCCGAGGTCTGCGTGTCGTCCACGACGTGGCACAGGCCCCGGCGGAGGATATCGACGGACCATGCGAAGTCGGCGATCCGGTGTTCGCCGGTGAGCGAGGGGACATCCTCGCGCACATAGTCCCATGCCACCCGCGCGAGATCGGACGCTTCGTCGATGGCGACGTAGTAGGCCCGGCCGACGTCCAGCCGCTCGCCGATCAGCCGGCAGGCCTCGCCCTGGATCGCGGCCGGATCGGTGAGGGTGCGCACCGCATCGCTCAGGCTCAGGAGAAAGGCCTGCCGCTCCTCGCGCTCGCGCAGGGCCATCTCGGCGCGCTTGCGCTCGCTGACGTCATCGTAGAGCACGAGCAGCCGGTCATTCGCCTGTGGATAGACGAAGACCTCGAACCAGCGCCCCAGCGGCGTGTCCGTATGCTCGAGCCGCGCCGGCACGCCCGCGGCGGCGATCCGCTCGTAGGTCTGGACCCACCAGGGATCGAGCTTCGGAACGACCTCCCGCCCCGCCCGGCCGCGCGCCTGCGCCGCCGGCACGCCGACCAGCCGCTCGAAGGCGGGGTTCAGCTCGATGTAGCGGAAATCGACGGCACGGCCCTGCGCATCGCGCACGAATTCGAGTTCGCAGAACCCCTGGCCCATGGTCTGGAACAGGGTGCGATACTTCTCCTCGCTGGCCCGAAGCGCGGCTTCGGCCCACTCGAACTCCCGAAACCGTCCCGTCTCGCCCCAATCCGGCGACCGAGCGGGCGGTTTCGTTCTCTCGCCCATCCTGCGCCCCGTTGCGGCTCGATGGGTTCAACCTAAGTGTCGGTTCGGCGCGCTTGTAAAGCACGCCCAGGTTGTTGCGGCGCGGCCTCCCCGAGACGTGTCCGGATCCGCCGCCTTCCGCCCGCCGATCCCGATTCGGGACCGGCGGGAGACCGGACTATGCGATTATGCTCCGCGCAGACCCGACAGATCGAGCGGCAGCGAGCGGACGCGCTGGCCCGTCGCGGCGAAGACCGCGTTGGCGATGGCCGGCGCCAGCACCGGCACGCCGGGCTCGCCGATGCCGGTGGGCGCGACCTCGGAGGGGACGATGTGGACCTCGACCCGCGGCATCTCGGAGATCCGCGTCGGCTGATAGCTGTCGAAGTTGCGCTCCTGCACCACGCCGTCCTTGAGAGTGATGCGGTTGCGCAGCACCGCCGAGAGGGCGAAGCCCACCGCGCCCTCGACCTGGGCGCGGACCACGTCCGGGTTCACGGCGACGCCGACATCGACCGCGGCGACGATGCGGTTGACCCGCACATTCGAATCCGCAGCCGTCACGTCGGCCACCATCGCCACGTAGGAGCCGAAGGATTCGTGCACGGCGACGCCGAGGCCGCGGCCCTTCTCGGAGGACTTGCCGCCCCAGCCGGCCCGCTCGGCGGCGAGCCGCAGCACGCCGGACAGGCGCGGGGCGCGGGTCAGCAGCGAGAGCCGGTAGGCCACCGGATCGGCGCCCGCCGCATGCGCCAGCTCGTCGATGAACACCTCCATGACGTGGGCGGTGTGGGTGTGGCCGACCGAGCGCCACCACAGCACCGGCACGCCTTCGCGGGCGTTGTGCACCTCGAAGCGGTAGGCGGGCAGGGCGTAGGGCGTGTCGGAGGCGCCCTCGACGGTGGTCGAGTCGATGCCGTTCTTCACCAGCATCGCCTCGAAGGGCGAGCCGATCATGATCGACTTGCCGACCATGGCGTGGCGCCAGCCGGTGATCTGGCCCTTCTCGTTCAGGCCCGCCTTGACCGTGTGGTAGACCTGCGGCCGGTAGAAGCCCGCGGTCATGTCGTCCTCGCGGGTCCAGACGAGATGGACCGGAGCCTTGCCGTCCCAGGCCTTCACGATCGCCGCGGCCTCGGCGAAGTAGTCGGCGCCCGGGGTCGCGCGGCGGCCGAACGAGCCGCCGGCCCATTGCGTGTGCAGCCGGACCTTGTCCGTCGTCACGCCGAGCGTCGCCGCCACCACCGCCTGCTCGATGGTCTGGATCTGGCAGCCGGCATAGACGTCGTAGCTTCCGTCCGCCGCCCGCTCGATCGTGGCGTTGAGGGGTTCCATCGCCGCGTGCGCGAGATAGGGGAAGGAGAACTCCGCCTCCAGCACCTTGGCCGCACCCTTGATGCCGGCATCGGCGTCGCCCGCCTGCGAGGCGACGAGGCCGGAGGTCTTGGCGGTTTCGCGGTACTCGGCGAGGATCGCGTCCGACGAGCGGGTCTCGGCGGCCGATTCGTCCCAGGTGATCTTGAGGGCCTCGCGCGCCTTCATCGCGCTCCAGGTGTCGCGGGCGATCACCGCGACGCCGGTCGGGATCGTGACGATGCCCACAACCCCCGGCAGGCCCTGCGCAGCCTCCGCATCCACCGACTTCACCGTGGCGCCGAAGCGCGGCGGGTGGGCGACGAGAGCCGTCACTTGGCCGGGGCGGCGGATGTCGAGGGAGTAGATCGCGGTGCCGTCGGTCTTCGCCACCGAGTCGATCCGCGGCACGCGCCCGCCGATCAGCGTCCATTCGGCCGGAGTCTTGAGGCGCGGCTCCTGCGGCACCGGCTTGGCGGCGGCGGCTTCCGCGAACTCACCGAAGCGGGCCTGCTTGCCGGATTTGTGGCTGATGACGCCCTTGGCGACGGTGATCTCGCCCGCCGGCACGCCCCACGTCTCGGCGGCGGCGACGACCAGCATGGCGCGGGCGGCCGCACCCGCCTTGCGGAGCTGGAACCAGGAATTGGCGATCGCCGTCGAGCCGCCGGTGCCCTGGACCGGGCCCATCAGCAGGTTGGCATAGAGCTTGGCGTCGGCGGGCGCGAAGGCGACGCGCATCTGCGACCAGTCCGCGTCGAGCTCGTCGGCGAGGATGGTGGTCAGTCCGGTCGTGTTGCCCTGGCCCATGTCGAGGTGCTTGATCATCACCGTGACGGTGTCGTCGGCGGCGATGCGCACGAAGGCGTTGGGCTGGGCCGGACCCTTGGACAGCGCGTCGGAGGCCTCCGCCGCGCGGGCGCCCTTCAGGTCGAGGCGGAAGGCGAGCAGCACGGCGCCCGCCGCGGCGCCGGTGAGGAACGCGCGCCGGGACGGGACGGGCGCATGGGTGAGATCGAGCTTGAGCATGCCGGGCTCCTTGTGGCGGTAGGCTGCGAGGCGGCTCAGGCGAGCGAGCGGGCGGCTTCGTGAATGGCGGCGCGGATGCGCTGGTAGGTCCCGCAGCGGCAGACATTGCCGTCCATGGCGCCGTCGATATCCGCGTCGCTGGGCTTCGGGTTCTCGGTGAGCAGGCCGATGGCCGACATGATCTGGCCGGACTGGCAGTAGCCGCACTGGACCACATCAAGGCCGCGCCAGGCCGCCTTGACCGCATCGGCCACCTTGCCTTCGACGCCCTCGATCGTCGTGATCTTGGCCTCTCCCACATCGCCGATGCGGGTCTGACAGGAGCGCACCGGCTGGCCGTCCATGTGCACGGTGCAGGCGCCGCACTGGGCGATGCCGCAGCCATACTTGGTGCCGGTCATGTCGAGCCGGTCACGGATCACCCAGAGCAGGGGCATGTCGGGGTCGGCATCGACCTCCCGGGCCACGCCGTTCAGGTTGAGGGTCAGCATCGGCGCACTCCGAGAGGAAACCGAGGGAAGGTGCCGCGCGAAACGCCGGGGCTCGGGGGCCTCGAGACCGGCCGGAATGGCGCGGGCCGCGTTTCGGGAACGTCACTTGGAATCGTTCCGATTCTGATCCGGGACGCCCGTCCCTGATGTGCGGCAGCGCACCTGAATACAAAACCGGCCTTTCCTTGCCCGGATCGAGGCAATTCGCCGGAACCGCGAAGCCGCTTCTTAACGGTTCGCGCGGCACCTTGCGGGCTCTCCACTTCACCCCGCGCGCCGCAAGACCACGCGGGCCCCCGCGTTCCGATCCCGATTGGCGATCTCGACTGTTATGGCCGACCTTACAGCGGAGATGGTTCAACGCGGGCGCGGGCCCTCCTCGCAGGAGGTGGCGAAGCGTCGCGGCATTGCACGCGAGATGCGCTCGGCGCGGGAGCGGCTGACCTCGACCAGCGGCCTGGAGCGGGCCTTCGACTACGAATTGCTGCGCCTCTACGCCCAGTACCGGGTCGGGGCGGGCATCCCGCTTCTGCTGCTGGCGCTCGGGGTGGCGGGCGCCTCCTCGATCTGGGTCGCGCCCGTGACCGTGGCGGTCTGGGCGGCCGGGGCGCTCCTCGCCACGGCGCTGATGCTGGTGCTGAGCCGCCGCTTCCTGCGGCAGGCGCCCGAGAGCCTGCCCCTGAAGCGGTGGGGGCGCCTGTTCGTCGCCGCCGAGTTCGGCCAGAGCCTCGCCTGGGCGATGCTGCTGCTTGTGGGCGTGCCCGAGGCGCAGACCTTCGCCCTGTTCGGTCTCGTCATCGTCGCGGCGGTGACGACGATGCTCGCCGCGACCGTGCCGGTCGCCGCCCTGTCCGGCCTCGCCCCGCTGACGCTGGCGGCACTCTCGCTGCTGGTCTTCTCCCGCGACATGGACACGATGCTCCTCGTCGCGATGACGGTGGCGAGCCAGCTCTTCTTCGCGGGGCTGGCGCGGCGCCTCTACGCCTCCGCTGTCGGCACGCTCCAGTCGCGGGCGGAGAAGGACGCCATCTTCGCCGAACTCGAACAGGCCAAGGCCAATTCCGACGAGGCCCGGCGTCGGGCGGAGGAGGCGAACCTCGCCAAATCCCGCTTCCTCGCCACCATGAGCCACGAGCTGCGCACGCCGCTCAACGCCATCCTCGGCTTCTCGGAGGTGATGAAGAACGAGGTGTTCGGCGCCCACGCCGCCCCGGCCTACCGGGAATACGCCACCGACATCCACGACAGCGGGATGCACCTGCTCAATCTCATCAACGAGATCCTCGACCTCTCGCGCATCGAGGCCGGCCGCTACGACCTGAGCGAGGAGGCGGTGCAGCTCGCCCACACGGTCGAGGAATGCCGCCACATGATGACCCTGCGTGCCCGCAGCAAGGGTCAGACCTTCGCGAGCCTGATCGACGATTCCCTGCCGCGCCTGTGGGCGGACGAGCGGGCACTGCGCCAGATCGTGCTCAACCTCCTGTCGAACGCGGTGAAGTTCACGCCGCCGGGCGGCGAGATCACGATCAAGGTCGGCTGGACCTCGTCGGGCGGGCAATATGTCAGCGTGAAGGATTCCGGCCCCGGCATCCCCGAGGACGAACTCGGCACGGTGATGTCGTCGTTCGGGCGCGGCTCGCTGGCGATCAAGACCGCCGAACAGGGCTCCGGCCTCGGCCTGCCGATCGTGAAGGGTCTGATCGACCTCCATGGCGGCGGCTTCCAGCTCAAGTCGAAGCCCCGCGAGGGCACCGAGGTGATCGTCACCTTCCCCGCGAGCCGCGGCATGGACACCCTGCCCGCGATGAATCTCGGCGCCGAGAAGGCCCCGGCGGAGACGGCCCCCGCCCGGCGCGCACGGGCGGCCTGAGGGGCCTCAATCCGCGCTCTTGCCCGAAACCCCCGCCTGCTCGAACGTCGCCATGTCGCGGTGGCAGGCGAGTGCGCCTTTCAGGAGGCCCAGCGCCAGCGCCGCACCGGAGGCTTCGCCGAGCCGCATGTCGAGCGACAGGACCGGCCTGAGGCCGAGCCGCTCCAGCACCTCGCCATGCGCGCCCTCCGCCGAGCGATGGCCGGCGATGCAGTGGTCGAGGGCGTGCGGATCGGCGGCGTGCAGCACCGCCGCCGCCGCAGTCGCCACGTAGCCGTCGAGCACCACCGGCACCCGCTGGAGCCGCGCGGCGAGGATGGCGCCGGCCATCGCCGCGATCTCCCGGCCGCCGAGGCGGGCGAGCACCGCCAGCGGGTCGCCCAGATGATCCTTGTGGGTCTGGAGCGCCAGGCGCACGGCCTCGGCCTTGCGGGCGAGCCCGGCCGCGTCGAGCCCGGTGCCGCGCCCGACCCAGTGCTCGGCCTCGCCGCCGTAGAGTGCGGCGTAGATCGCCGCCGCGATCGTGGTGTTGCCGATGCCCATCTCGCCGACCGCGAGGCAATCGGTGCCGGCGGCCACCGCCTCCATGCCAAAGGCCATGGTGGCCACGCACCCCTTCTCGTCCAGCGCCGGGCCGGAGCAGATGTCGCCGGTCGGCAGGTCGACGGCGAGGTCGAACACCCGGAAGCCGAGGCCGTAGGCGGCGCAGAGCTGGTTGATCGCCGCGCCCCCGGCGGCGAAGTTGTCCAGCATCTGCCGGTTCACCGCCGCCGGGAAGGCCGAGACGCCGCGCTCCACCACGCCGTGGCTGCCGGCGAAGACGCAGACCATCGGCCGGTCGAGGGTCGGCTTGGCCTTGCCCTGCCACGCGCCGAGCCATTCCACGAGCCCTTCGAGCCGCCCGAGCGATCCCGGCGGCTTGGTGAGCTGCGCGTCCCGCGCCCGGATCGCGGCGAGGGCGTCCCCGTCGGGGCCCGGCATCTCGGTGAGGAGCCGGCGGATGTCGGCGAAGGGGGAGGCGTCGGCGGTCGGGCTGGCGGTCATGGGAGGGGCTCGTGCGCGGCGGGTGCGGGAACGCGAAAGGAGGTCGCCCAATCGGCGCGGGGATTGCCACCGGATAGCCGGCGGCGCCGCGTAGCGGGCAGGAGGCTCCCGGCGCTATAGAAGCGGACGGGCCCGCGGTACAGGCGGCCGGACGGGAGAGGCGGAATGAGCGAGCGCAGCGGCCGCGATCTCGGACCGCCCTTTCCCGGAGCGGAATGGGTCTACGACCTCGCCGCCTGCCTCCGCTTCTTCACCCGCCTGCCGATCCCGCCGCTGCCCGACGAGCCGGCACCCTACGGCGCGCCGGACTTCCGCACCGTGCCGCGGATGCTGCCGGTGGCGGGGTTGCTGATCGCGCTGCCCGCCGCCCTCGTACTGGTGCTGGCCTGGGAGATCCGGCTCGGGCCGTTCGTGGCCGCCGCGCTCGCCCTCGTCGCGCTGGCGCTCATCACCGGCGCCATGCACGAGGACGGCTTGGCCGACGTCGCCGACGGGTTCGGCGGCGGGCAGAGCCGCGAGCGCAGCCTGGAGATCATGCGCGACAGCCGCATCGGCGCCTATGGCGGCACCGCGCTGTTCCTCGGTCTGGCGCTGCGGGCGGCGATGCTGGCGACCCTGCTCGACCGCTCCGGTTCGCTCGCCGCCGTCTCGCTCCTCTTCGCCGCCGCCCTGTCGCGGAGCGCGGCGCTGATCCCGCTCGCGATCCTCGCGCCCGCCCGCCCCGGCGGCGCGGGCGCCGCCGTCGGCCGGCCGAGCCGCGCGACGCTCGGGATCGCCGGGCTGATCTGCCTGATCCTCGCAGGCCTCGCCGCCGCCCTCGGCCTGCCGCCGCTCGGTCTCGTCCTCGCGCTGATCCTCGCACCCCTGGCCGCCTTCGGCCTGAGCGCGCTCGCCGAGCGCAAGATCGGCGGCCAGACCGGCGACGTGGTCGGCGCCTGCCAGCAGGTCGGCGAGATCGCGGTGTTGCTGGCGCTGGTAGCGGCGACGGCTTAGCCCCTCGCGGGATCGATGGACACCTTGCCTTGCGAGGCATGATACGTATCTTGATACGTATCGCTCGCGAGAATCAGATCATGTCCCAGCCCGGCTTCAAGGGGTCGATCACGACGACGGGGCGGTCCGAGGCGCTCCGGCTCGACAAGGCCCTGTTCAAGGCCCATCCGGAGTTCCGGCAGAAGGCGAAGATCCGCGCCCACATCCTCGGGCCGGGAACGATGCTCGTCACGCTCGACCCCGACGAGGCCGCATCCCAGGAGGCTTCCGAGAGCGATCCCGTGGTCGCCGCCTATCTCGCCTTCCTCGAGCGGGACATGGCCGCTCACCCCGAACGGCTGCACCCGTTCACCGAGATCGACCTCGCGCGGCTCGCATCATTGACCGAAGGCGTGCCTGTCTCCGACGACGAGGTCATCCCGGACGACGTCACCCTGTGACGGATGCCTCGCCCTTCGCGGAGCGCAACGGCTGGAAGCTCTATCGCGCCCGCGCCTTCCGGCAGAGTGTCGATCCCCTGACAGAAGACGTCGCGCGGCTGGCTGCCGCCGACCCTGACGGCTACCGCGCCCATCCGAAGACGAAGCTCCTCGCGCGCATCCGCAGCCTCATCGTCGAGGAGATCCCGCGCGATCCGAATGCCCCGGTCTATGCCCTGGGCAACACGCTCGGGCCGACCCATCGGCACTGGCGGCGTGCCAAGTTCCTCCAGCGCTTCCGCCTGTTCTTCCGCTTCGACAGCGCGAGCCGCATCATCGTCTATGCCTGGGTCAACGACGAGACCACGTTGCGCAAGGCCGGCGCCCGCAGCGATCCCTACGCGGTGTTCGTGCGGAGGCTCGACGACGGCGATCCCCCCGATGACTGGGATGAGCTTCTGACCGATGCCCGGTCAACCGAGGCGCGCGGGCTTTCGGATCGGTGAGACCCCCATGCTGAGGCTCCTTCGCCGCCTTCTCACCAAGCGGCCGGCACGGACCGCCGGCGAAGCGGCGCCCGAAAGGCAGCCGGAAAAGATCGACCGTGCCGACACCGCCGAGCGGATCGAGATCCTGGCGCGGGGCGGCTTCGAGACGGAGGCCTCGACGCTCGAGACGATCCTGGACGAGTACCTTAACCCGGACGAGGTCGATGCCGACGATCGCCGCTGGATCGAGGCGGAGGTCGCCCGAGCCTACGCGCGCAAGCGGGCCGACGAGGCGACGTGGCCGCTGGAGACGGATTTCGACCGCCTCGCCGTCGCCTTCGACGCGCTCGATGCCGGCGGGATCATCGCGCTGCACCGCGCCGGCTACACCCGCTCGGACGGTATCTCGGATGCGGCGGAGGTCTGCCACCAGCGCAGGGAGCGCGGACGCTCCTCGCGCGGGTTCGTGTTCTACCATGGGCAGGATGTCGAGGCGGTGGTTGCCGACCGTGGGCTCTACCTCGCCTTCGGCGCGTTCGACGACCGCGACGCGACCCTGGCCGCCATCACCGCCGAGATCGTGGCGGCGGTCGAGGCACAGGGATTGCGCACGCAGTGGGAGGGCGATGTGGGCAAGCGCATCCTCGTCCACCCGATCGTGTGGTTGAAACGAAGCCCGTCCGACGACCCCTGGTGACGGCGCGGCGTCCGGAAAAGCCCTTGATTCACGGCCCCGCTCCGTCCCATCTGCACGGGCGATGACGGCCATTCCCCCGACAAAACCCTCCTCACCCTGCACCAAGGTCTGCGTGCTCGATGCCGCGACGGGCCTGTGCGAGGGCTGCGGGCGCACGCGCGAGGAGATCGGCCTGTGGGGCTCGCTCTCCGAGCCGCAGCGTCTGGCGCTCATGGCGGTGCTGCCCGAGCGGCTGCGCCGGGCCTATCCCGCGCGGGAGGAGGCCGCGCGATGATGTGGCTCGGCCTCGCCATCCTCGGGATCGGCCTCGTCGTGCTGGTCGCCAACCACGACGGCGGCCCGGTGATGGGGCTCGATTCGGATCAAGTCGCCGGGCTCGTCTCGATGACCGCGCTGCTGATCCTGCTCACCGCCGGCCGCTGGCGGCAGGCGCTCGCCATGCCGGGCAAGACCGTGGGCGCGATCCTGATCTGGCTCGCCATCGGCGTGGTGATCGTGATCGGCTACACCTATCGCGACGATGCGCAGCGGATCGGGGCCAACGTCGTCGGGGCGCTGCGCCCCGGCACCGCCGTGGTCGGCCCCGGCGGCGAGGTGACGATCACCCGGCGCTCGGACGGCGACTTCGCCGTGCTGGCGGAAGTGAATGGCCGGGCCGAGGAGCGCTTCGTCTTCGATACGGGGGCGAGCAGCGTCGTGCTCACCGCCGGGACCGCCGAGCGTCTCGGCATCCGCCCGCCGGAGAGCGCCTTCACGCAACGCGTCTCCACCGCCAACGGCACGGCGCTGACCGCGCCAATCCGGCTCGACTCGATCACGGTCGGGCCGATCACCGAGCGCCATGTCAACGCCATGGTGAGCCGGCCCGGCGTGCTGACCACCAACCTGCTCGGCCAGAGCTTCCTCGACCGGCTGCCCTCCTATGAGGTGCGCGGCGATCGGCTGATCCTGCGCAGCCGCTGACGGCCCTCAGCGGCGCCCGCCACCGCCGAATCCGCCGGGACCGCCACCGAACCCGCCGGGCCCACCGCCGCCGCCGAATCCGCCGAGACCGCCGCCGGGCCGGCCGAATCCGCCCGAGGGACCGCCGAACCCACCGCCGGGACCGTCGAAACCGCCCCCGGAACCCGGTCCCGGACGGGTGTCGATCGGATAACCGCCGGGCATGGGGCGCTCGCCCGGCCCGCCGCCGCGGCCGGGATCGAAGCCGCCGGGGGCGCCGCTGCCGGGACGGCTGAACGGTGCCTCGCCGCCCGGTCCCGACCGGCCGGGCGCGCCGGGCCCTCGGCCGCCGGGATCGCCGCCGCGTCCCCGTCCTCCTGAACCCTGTCCCTTCGGATCCTGTACCCCCGGACCCTGCCCCCGCGGACCTTGCTCTCCGAGATGCCGGCCGCCCTGTCCCGGTGCGTCGCTGCGGACCGCCTCCACCCGCATCCGCCCGTCGCGGCCAAGGTCGGCCTCGATCACGGCGGGGCGCCCCGATCCGGGCAGCGCCGAGGGCTCGACCCGGCCCGAGACGGAGAGGCCCGACCCCAGCCTCAGGCCCCCGCCAGCCTGCACGACGTAGGCCTCGATCGAGGCACGGGTGAGCCCCGCCGGAAAGGGCCGGCTGACATCGCGGGCGGACGTCACCGTCAGCCCCCCTGGTCCGGCTTCGCCTTCCGCCAGGACGCGTCGCCCGACGAGCCGAGGCTCTAGCCCCGCAAGGCGCAGGCCGCCGATGCGCGGGCTGCCGTCCGGGCCGCGCCGCACCGGCCCGGCGACGCGGTCGCGCCCCTGCGCGCGCGGCTCGATCAGGCTGGCGACGATGGTGCCGTCGCCCCGGCGCAGGCCGCTCACCGCGACGCGCTCACCCACCGCGAAGGTCTTCGCGCCTTTCAGGCCCGCCGTGGACACGCTCTGGCCGAGCACGGTGAGGCGAGTGCGGGTCACCGCCTCGACGGGGCCGACCACCTCGCTCGTCACCGCGATGGCGCGGGTCGAGAGAGCGCCGTCCGAGCCCCGCGCCACCACGCGCACGACCTGCCCGACCTTGAGGTCGGCGGTGCGCGCGGGCGCGCCATCGATGCTTACCCTCACGTCCGGCGGATAGGCGATGCGCAGATCGTTGACGACGATCGAGCCGAACCGGCGGATCGTGCCGATCACCCCCGTTCCGCCGATGCCGCGGTCGCCGCCCGGCGTCTCCTCCTCCGAGGGGCGCACGCCGGTGCCGCCGATGCCCCGATCCTGCGCGGGGTCTTGAACGGGATCGCCCGGCGTCTGCGGCCAGGCGGGGCGCGGCCGCCACAGGGCGGTTCCGGCGAGCAGCGCCAGCAGGCCGCGGCGGGTCGGGACAAGGCGGCTCAAGGCGCGGAGCCCTCCGCCGCATCCGATTCCGGGCCGGCACCGGAATCGCGGGCGGACACCTCCTCCCGGTAGATGTAGATGCCGAAGTTCCAGCGGTGGCGCCCGCCGGCATCCTCCGCGCAGGCGGCGTGCGCCTCGGCATTGGCCTCCTTCAGAGCCCCCATGGCGATCTCACGGGCGCGCGCCTCCAGCCGCCTGGCCAGCCCATCCGAGAGTCCGTCGTAATGCACGGCGCGCTCGAAGAAGCGGGGGGAAGGGGCCGTCACGTTCTCCGCCGCCGCGGCGATATGGTCGTGCAGGTTGCGCCCGAAATAGTAGAGCTGCGGCTCGGCCCCGCCCTTGGGCAGGTAGGCCGCCTCCAGCAGCCGCACCCGGCCCTCCGGGTCGAGCACCACGAGGCCCCGGTCGAGCCACTCGTCGAGCACGGCGCGGGGGCGCACGTCTTTGGTCACGCCCGCCACGAGGCTTTCGAAGGAGGGGGCCGCGTCATCGGCGGAGCGCGGCAGCGGCAGCGGCCGGCCCTGGCCGTCGGTGAATTCGGGGGCGGCGACCCAGCGGGCGATGATCCGGCTGGTGCGCGAGACCGTCGCCGGCACTTGGCTCACCGGCGCGCCCGCCCCGCGCAGGCGGCGCACCTCCTTGCGGTGGATGCCCGTCAGCAGGCTGACCCGGCTGTCGGTCTGCTCCTTGCCGGGAAGCGCGAAGTCGTACTCGGCGACGTTCACGTAGAGTTCGCGCAGCAGGTTGGTCAGGGCCGGGAAGGTGATGCCCCGCTGCACCAGCAGGCGCACGAGCGGTCGCAGCAGGCGCGCGACGGGCCCGTGCAAGGCGGCGCCGTCCGGAGACGGAGCGGGTTCGGTCGGCTGAGACATGACTCGACCTTTAAGGGTCATGGCGTGGGAGACAATCCCACGATGTGCGGTCCGGCACCCTCGCACACCGCTTTCCGTTTGACGTGGGAATCTTGCACACGTAAGTTTTTGTGGTCATTATTCCCACGAAATGCTGCAACCCCCCGGTGAGGTGACGCCATGATCGAACTGAGACCTGCCCTCGTGCCCGGCGAAGCGCCGCTCCGGCTCGGCGTCCGGAAGCGCACGCGGCGCGACAAGCCGGTCGCACCGCTGCTCCGGAGCGCGGTCCTGGCAGCGATCCTGGCCGCCGCCGTCGGCTCACCCGTCCTGCGCGGACCCGCCATCGACCCGTCGCACGGGCTCGGCCCCGCGCCGCTGCAGGCGGCCGGCCGCGCCGCGCCGCACACGAGTGGGACGTGGGTCGCGCTGGTCCGGGAGGCCTCCCGATGAGGGCCGCCACACCCACCGCCTTTCCGATGGCGGGGCTCGTCACGAGCCGGATCCGGCCGCCTCCCCCGCGCCGGGCCCGCCGTTCCGAGCCTGCGCCCGAACCCTGCGGCGGCGAGACCATCATCGACTTCGCACTCTGCCTGATCCTGTCCGTCGCGGTGGTCGGCCTGCTGATGCTCGCGCTCTGACCTCCTCCGCAGAGATCCGAAACAAGTCTGATACGAGAGACGACATGACCCGACGCCCGATGCCGCCGGCTAAGTCCGGACTGTTTTCCGGCTTTCTCGGTTGCCTGCTCGCCGGCAGCGCCTGCGCCGCCGACCTGCCGCGGCGCGCCGCACCCCCGCCGCCGCCGCTCCCGCCGGCCTTCACCTGGACCGGCTTCTATGTCGGTGCCAATGCTGGCTACGGCTTCCGCGGCGGGTCCTCGCGCTACTCGGACGCCACCTACGGCACCGTGACGGAGAGCGGCGGCAAGGGGGGCTTCGTCGGCGGCGGCCAGATCGGCTACAATTATCAGATCACGCCGGGATCCGGCTGGGTGCTCGGTGCGGAGGCGGATCTTCAGGCCACCGGCTTCGGCCGCCGCGGCGACGGCACCGTCGGGGCGACGCCCTATTACGGCGTCGCCCCGAGCCTCGACTGGTACGGCACCCTGCGCGGCCGGGTCGGCTACGCCTTCGACCGCTGGCTGGTCTACGGCACCGGCGGCTTCGCCTATGGCGGCGGCAGCCGCTCGCCCTACGCCTCGGCCTATCCCTACACCCTGCCGGACACGACACGGCTCGGCTACGCCGCCGGCGCCGGCATCGAGTACGCGCTGACCGACCATGTCTCGGTCAAGGTCGAGGGCCTCTACGTCGACCTCGGCAAGCAGGGCACGGGAACGACCGTCTACGACGCGACCGTTCCCGCCTATTACGGCACCGGCCGGTCGGAATCCGGGTTTGGTGTCGTGCGCGGTGGCCTGAATTATCGGTTCTGAAGCGGCATCCGATGGCTTGTTTCTTGCGTGAAACAATGAACCGCGGCTGCGGGAAGACGGTTGGAACGGCTCAGCCTCGCCGACGCGGATCGTGATTCCGTCGGGTGGAGCGCTGTGAGGGGAGCGTTTCGAACGGAGACTTCCAACCGTGGCCACTCTTGCCCACCGCGCCGCCCGGCGCCTTCCCCTGGCCGCCGGCCTCACGGCCGTCCTACTCGGCCTCGCACCGCTCGCCGCCTCGGCTCAGTCCGTCGTGGCACCGTCCATCGAAGCACCCGCCATCGAAGCACCCGCCGCGCCCGATCTCGGCAACGGATTGCCCCAGGGCGCGCTGGTCTTCCACGGCAACTATTGCGGCCCCGGCAGCCGCGGCGCGGGCCTTCCCCCGGTCGATGCCCTCGACCGGGCCTGCATGCATCACGACGCCTGCTCGCCGCCGGTGGGGCAGGGGCTGCCCACCTGCGCCTGCAACGACCGGCTGGCGCGCGAGGCCGGCCTGGTGGCCCGCTCGCCGCGGATCAGCGACGAGCAGCGAAGTGCGGCGGAGTTCGTCGCCATGGGCGCGAAGGCATTGGCCTGTCAGCCCTGAGCATCGCCTGAGGTGATTCAAAGCCTCTTGCTACATGACGATCGATCCCGGCCCGGAGTATGCCTCCGGGCCGATGTCGTCTCGGCGAGGCCGGCGGCCGACCGATCAGGGCGCCTCGGGTGTATCCATGGGGATGCCGAGGGCGTCGAGGCCTTCCTCGAGGAGCGAGGCGCCGTCCGGCGTTCCGAGCAGCTCGCGCATCACCGTGTCGCCCGCCGCCTCGCGCTCCTTGGCGAAGTCGACCGCCGTGCGCCATTCCGCCGCCTCGTAATCGCCGCGGCCGATATAGAGGAGCGCCCCGAGATCGGCGCGCTCGTCCTCGTTGAGCCCGGCGACCATGCTGCGGATCTCCTGCTCGGTGGCATCGTCGGTGCCGCCGACCAGGATGTCGATCGAGCCGTCATCGGTCGGGTTGGAGCCCGAATCCGGATCGGTCGCGCCTTCCTTCACCTCGACCGCCCGCAGGCGCAGGATGATCTCGGTGACCTTGTCGAGGGCGATGTCCATACTTCACTCCAGCTTCGGCGGGCCACCGGGGGAGGCGGCGCGCCGGGGTCGAACGGAACGCGCGGGGTGCCGCCGCGGTCGTCCGGACAAGCCGGTGGCATCGGGCCGCGACGGAGGCGCAGAGCCTCGTCAACCCGTGGCGTAGCCGTTGGTTCGGTGCGGCTGGGGTGTCATGCGGGCCTTACGCCCGCGGCGGGTATCCGCCCGGCTCGGCGCTCACGGGCCGCTCGGGGCGCTCCTGTTCCCGCCGATGCCACATCAGGAGCAGGGCGGAGACCACGAGCCAGGGACCGGCGATCCCGATGAAGAACGACATGGGCGCATCTCCCGCACGGCGGTTCCCGGTTCCCGAAGAAAACCGCTCCGCGTGACTGGGGATGATAGGCGCTCCCGCCGGGCCGGCAAGCGGCGCCTCAGGCGAAGAGGTCGGGGTGGCGCAGGCGTAAGGACAGCAGGAGCACCAGCGTCTTCATATCGACGATCTCCCCGGCCTCGCTCATGGCCGCCAGGGTGGCGAGCGGCATCTCGACCACGGTGATCGCCTCGTGCTCCTCCGCCAGGCCGCCGCCCGGTCCCTCCCGGTCGGCCTCGGCGTAGGGAGCAAGGAAAAGGTGCATCCGCTCGGTCGAGATGCCCGGCAGGCTCCACACGGTGGAGACGGGCTCCAGGCGCGACAGCCGCAGCCCGGTCTCCTCGAAGGCCTCGCGGCGCACTCCGGCCTCCGGATCGGCCTCGTCGAGCAGCCCCGCGGGCACTTCGAGCAGGTCGGTCACGCCCGCCGTGAAGAAGGGCGGGGCGCGGAACTGGCGGATCAGCAGGGCGACCTTGCGCTCCGGGTCGTAGGGCAGGACGCAGACCGCCTCGCCATGATCCTCGATCTCGCGGGTCACCGCGGCGCCTTCGGGCGTCGTCACCTCGGCAACGACGAAGCTCGCCCAGCCGTCGTGAACGGTGCGGGTGCCGCGGATCTCGGGGGGCATGGCGTCTCCTGAGGAGGGCTTGTTCGGGATCAGGCTTGCTCGGCCGGCCGGCCGGCGCCGCGGCGGATCAGGAATCGCGCGGCCGAACCGCGGCGCTCCAGCGCCTCCAGCGTGGCCCCTTCCTCGCGGACGACGTTGGGAATGTCGATCCCCGCCAGCGGATCGGTCGCGGTCACGGCCAGCCGCGCGCCGGGCGGAAGGGCCCGCAGGGCCTTGCGCGTGCGCAGGGCGGGGAGGGGGCATTTGAGGCCGCTGAGGTCGAGTTCGACCGCGCCATCCTGCGACATCCCGGCCTGCAGAGTCTCGGACATGGCCGCGGCTTAGCATGAAAAAGCCCCGCCGGCTGAGATCAGCCGGCAGGGCGATGTGTTTCACCGAGTGCGGACGCGGCTACCAGCCGTAGGGGCCGTAGCCGTAATAGCCGCCATAGGCCGGGTAGCCGTAGCCGCCGTAATAGCCGACGGGGCGACCGTAGCCGTAATAGCCACCGTAGGCCGGGTACCCGTAGCCGTAGCCGTAGTAGCGCGGGGCCGTGCTGGCGGCGATGGCGCCGCCGATCAGGCCGAGCGCCGCGCCGGCGGCGAGGGCCCCGCCGATGTTGCGGCGGCGATACCCGTAGCCGTAGCCGTAACGCGGGCCGTAATGCCCGCCGTAATAGCCGCGGCGCCAGCCGACGGTGTCCACGGTGGTGGTGGTGCCGCCGACCTGCGCGGCGCTCATCGCCGGCAGCGGCGCGGCCTGTGCGGTCGGAACGGCCGTCACGGTCAGGCTCGCCGCAGTAAGGCCGGCGAGCGTCAGGTTCGCGATACGGGACATGGATGCGGACTCCTTAGGCGTTAAGGAACACGCACAGGAACAATTTCGCGCAATTCCCGTTCCCGCGACCCTGCATCCCGGCTCGTGAAATTCCGCGCGCCCGGCCCGCTGCCGGCTCGGCCCGTCAGCCCCTGCGTCGCGGCGGCGGATCGGCCGCGGCCCTTCACCGGCGGGTAAGGCCGCTATGGTCTGATCGCACCGTGACCCCGATGCCTGCCCTCTCCGCAACCGCGGCCGTGCCGTCCGCACGACGGACCGTCGATCGGCGCGCCGGGCTCGGTGCCGGGCTCTGCGCCGTCCTGATCCTCGGGCTGGTCCTGCTCTGGTGGGGCCGCGGCGGCTGGGTCTTCCCCCTGGATGACGCCTACATCACGATCCACAACGCCCGCGTCCTGATCGAGGGGCAGGACCGCAACTACGGTGTCCCGGCCCTCGTCGGCGCGAGCAGCCTGATCCATCTCGCGCTCGTCACAGCCGTCAGTCTCGTGCTGCCGGGCGAGGCCGCCTCCTATCTCGTCGCCGGAACCGGGCCGGTGCTGTTCCTTGCCGGGCTGCTGACGCTGGGGCGCCGGCTCGGCCTGCCCTGGCCGGAGGGGACGGCCCTTGCCCTCGTGGGGCTGGCCTTCGGAGCCGCCCAGTTCCTCAATGGTCTCGAGACCGGCCTCGTCATGGCCGCAGTGACGTGGACGCTGGTGCTGGCCCTCGAGGCCCCGTCGCGGCGGCTCGCCCTGGCCTGCGGTCTCCTGCCGTTCCTGCGGCCCGAACTCGGCCTGCTCTCGCTGGTGCTGATGACGCGGCAGGCTCGGCTGCGGCTCGCCGCCGGGCCGGACCGGGCGGCGGCCCTGCGCGCTCTCGCGACGGATGCGGCGTGCGTGCTGTTCGCCGCCGCCCCCTGGCTCGCCTGGAGCTTCGCCGAGACCGGCACCCTCTTGCCGCGGACGATCGCCGCCAAGCAGGCCTTCTTCGGAGTGCCGTCTGCCAGCTTGGCCGAGAGCGTCGTCTACGCCGCCATGATGGTCGCAGCCGGTCTCGGGCCCGTGGCGGCGGCGCTTCCCTTCCTCGGCCGCGCCGGCCCGGCATGGGCGCTCGGAGGGTTCGTGGCCCTGTTCACCCTCGGCTTCGCGATGACCAATTGGGAGGTGCTCGGCCATAACGGGCACCGCTACACCCTGGCGCTGCTGCCGATCGCCCTGTTCGCCGTGATGCGGCTCGGCGCCGTCCACGGCCTGCGTCCCGTGCGCCTCGTCATCCTCGCGCAGGCGGCTTTTGCCCTCTCGGCCCTGCTCCAGATCACCGCCGGACAGGAGCGTGTGGCACAATACGCCACCGTCGCCCGCTGGGCGCAGGCCAACCTGCCGCAGGCGCGCCTGCTGATTCACGATGCGGGTGTCATCGCCACCGCGAGCGATCTGCCGCTCACCGACCTCGTCGGGCTCAAATCCCCCGACAGCATCGCCGACCACCGCCGCTGGACGGCGCCGAGCGGCGGTGCCGAACGGTTCCGCGCCGTCGATGCGATCGCCCGGCGCAGCGGGGCGACCCATGCCATCATCCTCGACGACGCGCCGGACCGGTTCTGGGGGCTCCTCGTCGACGATCTGCGCCGCGCCGGCTGGCGTGCCGATCCGCTCGAGACCGGGAGCGCGCGCGGCCCCTACATCCTCTATCGGCTGACGCCGCCCTCACCGGGTGCTGCGCCGGCTCCATGAGGCGGCCTCCGTCCGCGCGGGACGTCGTCCAGAGGCGGTCGTCTCAGAACGTGCAGGCGGTGAAGGCCGGATCGACCGACTTCTCCCAGGCACCCTCGTAGTCGGCCAGCCGCTCCTCGGCGTGGCTGCGGCCGGCGGCGACGATTGCCTCCAGCGGCTGGAGGTAGACCGCCTCGTCGCGCCCGCTTCCGTCGCGGCGCGCCCGCGCCTGGAGTCCGGTGCGGGCGATGGCGAGGGCTTCCGCCGCGACCGCGCCGAGGCAGCGCCCGCCGATGCTGGTATGGAGCCCGAGCCGGGGCACGGCCGCGCGGATCGCCTCCCGCTCGCCGGCGGACCAGCCGCGCACGAGATCCCAGGCGGCGGAGAGGGCGGTCTCGTCGTAGAGCAGCCCGACCCAGAAGGCCGATTGCGCGGCGATCATCGCCGGCCCGCCGACATCGGCGCCGCGCATTTCGAGGAAGCGCTTGAGCCGCACTTCCGGAAAGACCGTGGAGGCGTGGTTGGCCCAGTCCGAGACGGTGGCCCGCTCGCCCGGCAGCTGCGCGAGGCGCCCCGCCATCAGATCGCGGAACGAGGCGCCGGCGACGTCGTGATAGGTCTCGCCGCGCTTGACGAAATACATCGGCACGTCGAGCAGCCAATCGACATAGGCCTCGTAGCCGAAGCCGTCCTCGAAGGCGAAGGGGAGCATGCCGGTGCGGTCGGCGTCGGTGTCGCGCCAGATCTCGGAGCGGCGCGACAGGAAGCCGTTGGGGCGCCCGTCGGTGAAGGGGGAATTGGCGAACAGAGCCGTGGCGACGGGCTGGAGCGCGAGGCTGACGCGCATCTTGCGCACCATGTCGGCCTCGGAGGCGAAATCGACGTTCACCTGCACGGTGGCGGTGCGCAGCATCATGTCGAGGCCGAGCTTGCCCACCTTCGGCATGTAGTTGCGCATGATGCGGTAGCGGCTCTTGGGCATCTGCGGCGTCGCCTCGCGGGTCCATTTCGGACTCATGCCGAGGTCGAGGAAGCCGATGCCCAGCGGATCCGCCGCGCGTTTGGTCGCCGCGAGGTGCTCGTCGAGTTCGGCCGCGGTCGCGTGGATGTCGGCGAGCGGCGCCCCGGACAGTTCGAACTGTCCGCCCGGCTCGATCGAGATCGCGCCGCCGCCCTCGTGGCCGGCCAGCCCGATGATGTTGCCGCCGTCCAGGATCGGCTCCCAGCCGGTCTCGCGGCCGAGGTTTTCCAGGAGCGCCCGGATGCCGCGCTCGCCCTCATAGGGCACGGGGGTGCGGTCGGCGGTGTAGAACGGGATCTTCTCGTGCTCGGTGCCGATGGCGAAGCGCTCGCGCGGCTTCTCACCCGCGGAAAACCACGCGATCAGTTCGTCCCGCGTCGTGAGCGGAGTCGTGTCGGACGTGTCGCGCGCCATGCGCTGCCTCGAAGGTAACGTCAGTCGAAGGGGATCAGCGGCGCGCCGAAGGTCCGCCACCGGACGGGGCCGGCGGCGGCCTCACCGGATGTCGTGTCCTTAGAGGACGCCGCAAGACTGAACAACGCGCCCGCCGACCGCATGGCAGACATGCCTCAAGCTTCTGTTTACGCCGTCCGGTTCCGCGATCACGGATCCGCGAAGTAGGAGGCATAAGCCGCCCGCTCGATGCCTGCGCGAAGGAGAAGCTGAAGCAGCAGCCGCGCCTTCAGGCCCGAGAGGGCACCGGCCGAGAGCGCGCCGCGGGCCAGCAGATCGATCTCGCCGCCGGGATACCCGTATGTGCGGCAGAACACAGGACCCGTCACCGTGCGGGAGGCGAGCAGCACCGGAACGCGCTCCACCAGCCCGGAAACGATCGCGGCGAGCGTTTCCGGGACGTGACCGGCGCCCATCCCCTCGATCACGACGCCGCGGAAGCCGAGATCCGGCAGGGCGGCCAGCAGCCGCCCGTCATCGCCGATTCCCATCTTGAGGAGCGCCACCGGTGCCGATTCGTCGGCCAATGGGCCGGTCAGGGCCGGCGAGCGGCGGGATCGCAGAAAGATCCGGGCCTCGCCCTCGATCACGAGGCCGACCGGGCCGGCGAGCGGGGAGCGGAAGGCCGAGGGGAGGGCGGTGTGGGCCTTCTGCACGAGGCGCGCGGCGTGGATCTCGTCGTTGAGGACGGCGAGCACGCCGAGGCCCCGCGCCGCCGGGCTGCCCGCGACGATCGTGGCGGCGAGCAGGTTGGCCGGCCCGTCCGCGCCGGCGCTTTCCGGCCCGCGCATCGCCCCGGTGACGATCACGGGCTTGTCGCCGGCCACGAGGCAGTCGAGGACGAAGGCCGTCTCCTCGATCGTGTCGGTGCCCTGGATCACCACCGCCCCGTCGAGATCGCCGGCGAGACGTTCGTTGAGGGTGCGCGCCACCCCGATCAGGTCGTCGAGGGTCAGCCCGGCGCTCGGGCGGCGCAGGGGCGAGAGCGTCTCGATCGCCGCCACCGTGTCGAGCCCCGGCACCGAGGCCGCGAGGTCGGCGGCCGTCAGCGTCGGCACGATCCCGCCCTCGCTGGAGCGGGTCATGGTGATCGTGCCGCCCAGCGACAGGAGGAGGATGCGGGGCAACGTCATTCTTTGAGACCTTCTCGAATCGGTCCGACTCACCGCGCGTCGCCGAGCACGGCCTGCACCAGGGCCAGCACCGCCACCGCCGCCGTGTCTGCCCGCAGGATGCGGGGGCCGAGCGACAGGGCCACCGTGTTGGGGCGGGCGGCGATCAGGGCGCGCTCCTCCGGGTGGAATCCGCCCTCGGGGCCGACCAGCACCGCGAGCGGCGGCGGGTCGGCCGGATCGGCCGCGCCGCGCAGGGCCGCGACCGGATCGGTGACGGGGGCGTCCTCGTCGCAGAACACCAGCAGCCGCCCGGGGTCCAGCGCGGCGAGGCAGGCGGGCAGCCGGTCCGGCTCGCCGATCTCGGGCACGGCGAGGATGCCGCATTGCTCGGCCGCCTCGATCGCGTTGGCCTGGAGCCGGTCGAGCTTGATCCGCTCGCCCTGCGTGAAGCGGGTGAAGACCGGCTGAAGGCGCCCGGCGCCCATCTCCACCGCCTTCTGCGCCATGTAATCCAGCCGGCCGGTCTTCAGGGGCGCGAACAGGTAGTGCAGGTCGGACGGCGCCGGCTGCGGCCGGGTCTGCGCCACGACCCGCAGATCCGCGCTCTTGCGGCCCTGCGGCACGATCTCGGCACGCCACTCGCCGTCGCGCCCGTTGAACAGCAGCACCGGCTCGCCCTCGGCGCGGCGCAGGACGGTGAGCAGGTAGTTCGCCTGCGCCCGCTCCAGCGGCAGGACGCGCCCCTCCGCCAGATCCGCTTCGACGAAGAGGCGCGGGGCGGTGAAGTCGTAAGCGGCCATGATCTCTCGCAGTGAAGCCGGTCTCGTCGCGTGGCCGTCCCGGCCTGTCAATCCGGCGCCCGTCCCGACTGGTGCGGAAATGCAACGCGCCGCCGGTTTCGAAACGTTTCCCACCTCCGCGGCTTCAGGGCGGCGGAACGCACCATTGGCGCCACATTCCCGTGCGCAGAAGAGTGCCGCATCGAAACATGTTCAAGCCTCCCAGCCGAAACCGCCGCGCCAGTGCCGGGGTCTCGCGCCGGGCGGGCGCTGCGGGATCGGGGGCACACCCGTCGCGGCATGCGGGGAGAAGGACCGGGCCGAATGTCTGCCAGGATGACTGCACCGACGAAGACCGCCGCCGCCGCTCTGGTCGGCCTCGCCCTGCTGTCCGGGCCGGCGCTGGCCCAGGGCCTCAGCGGCGCGCCGCTGCCCTCGATGGATGCGACGGCGGAGCCCGCTCCCTCGGCCGCCGCGCCGATGACCGTGCCCCCGCCCATGGCGCCGGCCGCGCCCGCCCAGTCCGTGCCGCAGCAGGCCGGCACCGATTGCAGCTCGATCCAGAAGACGCTGATCGAGCGCAAGAACCTCGTGGCCAAGGCCAACTCGGCCTCGAACTCCAAGAAGAAGATGACGCCGCAGGAGGCGTGCTCGCTGTTCGGCCAGCTTCAGGCCAACGGCGCCACCGGCATCAAGTGGATCACCGCCAACAAGGAGTGGTGCTCGATCCCCGATTCGTTCTCGGAAGGCTTCAAGGCCGACCACAACAAGGTCGCGGCGATCCGCACCAAGGTCTGCGGCATCGCCGCCCAGGCCTCGAAGATGGAGGCCCAGGCCAAGGCCCAGGCGCAGAACGGCGGTGGCGGTGGCGGCCTGCTCGGCGGCCCCGGCCTGTCGGGCGCCTTCCGCATGCCGCAGGGCGCGCTCTAGAGACCGCGCCTCGAACCGATCGCCGCCGCGTCAGCGTTGCCCTCTCCGTCCGAGCCCGGCTCCGGCCGCGTCGCCGACGCGGTCGCCGGCCATTGGGCCGACCGGCTCGCGCCGGCCGCCGCGCGGCCCTATCTCCGGCTCGCCCGGATCGAGCGGCCGATCGGCTGGTGGCTGCTGCTTCTGCCCTGCTGGTGGTCGGCGGCGCTCGCCGCCGTCGCCGCCGGGACTCCCGGTCCCCATCCCGGCCATCTCGTGCTGTTCCTGATCGGCGCGGTGGCGATGCGGGGGGCCGGCTCGACCTACAACGACATCGCCGACCGCCGGCTCGACGCGCAGGTCGAGCGCACCCGCTCGCGCCCGCTGCCCTCCGGGCAGGTGACGACGAAACAGGCCGCCGCCTTCCTCGTGGCGCAGGCGCTGGTCGGGCTCGCCGTGCTGCTGCAGTTCAACGCGGCCGCGATTCTCGTCGGTATGCTCTCGCTGGCGCCGGTGGCGATCTACCCGTTCATGAAGCGGGTGATGCCGATGCCGCAGGCGGTGCTCGGCCTCGCCTTCTCCTGGGGCGCGCTGATGGGCTGGGTCGCCGTGTTCGGCCGCCTCGATCCGCCGGCCCTGTGGCTCTACGCGGGCACGATCTGCTGGGTCGTCGGCTACGACACGATCTACGCGGTACAGGACATCGAGGACGACGAGATCGTCGGCATCCATTCCTCGGCCCGGCTGTTCGGGGCGCGGCTGCGCCTCGCGGTGGGGCTGTGCTATGCGGGCACCGCCGCCCTGTTCGTGCCGGCGCTGCTCGGCGCCGGGGCCGGCCCCCTCGGCTGGCTCGGGCTCGCGCTGTTCGCCGGCCACCTCGCCGGCCAAGTGATGCGGCTCTCCGAGCGCGACGGCGCGCGCGCGCTCGCCCTGTTCCGCTCGAACCGCAATGCGGGTCTCGTCCTGTTCGCGGGTCTCGCCGCCGACGCGCTGTGGCAGGGGCTGCACTGATCGGCGAGCCCTCCGATGGCGCGGGTCGATCCCCGCGCCATGTCCGGTGCATGCGTGAGACGGATCCCCACCGACCCCCCGCCGACCCCATCGCGGAAGGCGCCCGCGCCCGGAACCAGGGACGTCCCCGGGACGCCTGCCCCTATCCGCTGAATTCGCCCGAGCGCACCGAATGGCTCGAGGGCTATGACGGCATACCGGCCGACCGCGCGCCGGATGGGCCGCTGGACAAGGGGTGAGACCGAGGGCTGAGAGGTCGGTCCATCCTCTCAGTTCCGCGAAATGATCTCGCTCTCGCCCCGGTGGATGCAGGGCCGGGCCGGGAGGCGGGCGGTCTTGCGCCGCACGAGGAAGCGCGGGCGGCGTCCGCTGAGCGCGGCGTGGCGGCGGCGCTGCCGGCCCTTGCCGAGCACGACCGGGCCGAGCTGCTGCGAGACCGGAACGATGGCGCCGTCCTCGCGCAGCAGCATGCGGGCGAGACCGCCGGTGGTCGCGATGTCGCGCCACAGCGCCACGACCTCCTCCTCGGGGAACGGCCCGAGCTGCATCGTCACCTCGCCCTCGCCGTCGACGAGGAGCAGGGAGAAACGGTCCTCGCCGCAGGCATCGGCCGCATCGTCGGCGAAGGACAAGGCCACGCCGACGGCCGCGCCACCGCCGAGGCGCGCACCGAAGGCCGGCAGCGGGGTGGCCGCATACGTGAGGCGGGTCGCACGCGCCGCGTCGTTGCTGCCGGGCCGACAGTTCTGATTCGTGATCTCGAAAGTCATCATCGGTTCGACGCCCTATCCCGTGTCGCGGTCTCTGTCGGACGCGCTGATCTGACAAGCACAGTGCCGGTCGTCTCCCCCAAGGCGCCTTAAGAGTGAGCGTTAAGCGTTCGTGGATCGAGCCGAACTCTGCCGAATGCTCAACGGACCCTTGCCGGGATTGGTGCAAATGTCGGTAACCGTTCGCGCATGGACGCAGCGCTGGAGCCTGTCCCCGGGCTCGCCGCCCGCGGCGCATGGCTGCGTTTTGCGAAAACCGATGGCCACTTTTCCGGTTGATGCCCTAGAACGAAGGGGCGTCGGCGCCGTTCAAACGACATGTCAAACGACATGAGGCCGGCCTCGCACGAGCGGCTTCGACCGGATCGATGACCCATCCATGACCCAGACGACATCCTCTTTCGCGGCGCTGCGGCCCGTGCTGCACGACGCGATGCGGGAGGCCGCCGCGTTGGCGCTGCCCTCCTTCCGGACGGGCGCGCACACGAGTGCGCGGGTCTGGTCGAAAGCCGGCGGCTCGCCGGTGACCGAGGCGGACGTCGCCGTGGACGCCTTCCTCAAGGTGCGCCTGTCGCAGATCGAACCGCGGGCCGCCTGGCTCTCGGAGGAGACCAGCGACGATCCGGTCCGGCTCGGCCACGACCTCGTCTGGATCGTCGATCCGATCGACGGCACCCGCGCCTTCCTGTCCGGGCATCCGGACTGGTCGATCGCGGTGGCGCTGCTGTCGCGGGGCGAGCCGGTGATCGGCGGCGTCTTCGCTCCCGCGACGGATCAGTTCTACGAGGCCGTCGCGGGCGAGGGTGCGACCCTCAACGGAGTGCCGATCCGCGTCGCGCCGCAGGCCGCGCTGGAGGGCGCGCGCATCACCGGCCCGAAGCCGATGCAGGACCGCCTGCTCGACGGTGCGGCCCGGCTCGGGACACGGCCGGCGGTCACGGTGATCGAGCGGGTGCCCTCGCTGGCCCTGCGGCTCGCGCGGGTGGCCGAGGGCCGGATCGACCTCGGCCTCGTCTCGCGGGATGCGCGGGATTGGGACCTCGCCGGCGCGGATCTGATCGTCCGCGAGGCGGGCGGCGCCGTCTGCGACCTGCAGGGCCGGCCGGCGGTCTACAACCGTCCGGAACCGCGCCACGGCGAGTTGATCGCCGTGCCGCTCTCGCTGCGCGGGCCGGCGCTTGCGGCCTTGGACGCGTGATCGCGACGCCGGATGCGCGGCGCGGGCTCTACCGCGCCGCATTCACCCAGCGCACGAGGTCGGCGAGCACTTGGCCGAGCGCCGCGTCGAGGCCGGCGGCGGCACTCTGCGGATCGACCTTCTGCACGGGCACGCGGGCGGTGAAGACGCGGGCGTTGACGACCCGGCCGCTGCCCTCGGCGATGAGCTTGGCCGAGAGATCCACCACCGCTTCACCGGTGCCGGAATTGATGTCGAACTCACGGATCTCGCTGACGAGCTGGTAGTCCGAGGGAACCTTGTCGGTCGGCCGCGAAACCGAGCGCAGGCGGCCGGTATTCTCCAGGCTCTGGATCACCCGCGTCTGGATCAGGCGTGGCAGACGGTCGGCCCACTGGCCGCCGCCGAGGAACGACAGGGAGCCGCCGGGCTCGCGCACGATGATGCGGTCGGCCTCCATCGGCTGCAGGCCGACGGGCTCGGACACGACGATCGAGCGCGCCGCGCCGCCGGCCCGGGCCTGCCCCGGCAGGGCGGCGAGGTCGAAGGTCAGCGGCGTGGCGCCGCCGCCGCAGCCGCCGAGGAACGCGAGCGGCGCGAGCAGGGCGCCCGCCCGCAGGAAGCGGCCGGGCAGGAGACGGCCGGCAAGGGCAGGCGAGAGAGGAAGACGCATCATACGCTCGGGCACCGTCCATTCGCTATCGGGGAGACAGGCATCCCCTCTAGCATGCGGGAGCATACGCCAACGCCCAAGCTGTGCCGTGCGTGCCGACACATCGTCCTGAAACAGGGCGGCTCAGCGGCCACCGTTGTATTCCGGCAACGACGGCTTGCCGCCGAAGATCACCTGCGACGGGTCGCGTTCCAGGCTGCGGGCGGCCCGGCTGAGCGTATTCAGGGTCCGCTGGCCGTCGCTCGACAGGGCCTCGACCTCGCGGCGGCTCGTGCCCGACAGCCGGTTGAAGCTCGTCGAGATGTTGGCGGTGCGCTTGTCGAGGTTCTCCGAGAGGGTGCGGAACGCCTTGCCGGCGTCGCGCACGGAAATCGCCGCCTCGCGGATCTCGGCGAAGGTGCCCGCGCCCTGCTGGCCCGAGGCCGAGCCGAGGAAGCCCTCGGCGCCCTTCAGCACGCCGTCGATCCGGTCGGCGGAGGCGCTGAGCTTGGCCGCGAGTTCGCGGGCATCGTGGAGCCCGGCCTCGATGTCGGGGCTCGAATTGGCCAGCGCGGTGGAGAAGGTGTCGGCGTTCTCGATCACCCGGTTGAGGCGCTGGCCGTCGACCGACTTGACGAGCCCGGCGATCGAGGGGCCGGCCTCGGCCAGGGTCTTCGAGAAGGCCTCGACATTGGCGAGCGTGCGGTTGATCGCGCCCTCGTTGCCGGCCACCACCTTGTCGAGGCGCTGAAGCACGTCGTCGGCCCGCTGCGCGATCTGCTTGGCGGCGGCCATCATGTCCTGGATGTCGCTCGAATCGGCGAAGATCGTCGGCATCTTGTCGCCCGAGCCCGGCGTGAGGGCCGGCGCGTCGGCGCTGCCGCCGGAGAGCGCGATCTGCGACACGCCGGTCAGCATCGCGGAATCGAGCCGCGCCCGGGTGTCGGCGCGCAAGGGGGTCGAGGGATCGACCTGCACCACCGCGACGACGCGGCGGGGATCCTGCGGCAGCAGGCGCACGTCGAGGGCCTCGCCGACCTTGATGCCGTTGAACGACACGGTCGAGCCCTTGGCGAGGCCGCCGACCGAGCCGGAGAACACGATGCGGAGCGCCTGGGTCGCCTGACCGCGGGAGCCGCCCTGGAGCCAGAACACGAAGCCGAAGGCCGCCAGGACGACGCCGATGGTGAAGGCGCCGATCAGCACGTAGTTTGCGCGAGTCTCCATCGGCTCAGCTCTAATCCCGATCCGAGGGGGTGAAGCGGTGCGCAACCGCACCGGGGGCGATCATCGACGTCTCACGCATGCGCGAAGTCCGGCTGCGCGGCCTGGGACGGCTTGGACAGCGCACGGGCGCGCTTGCCGTGGAAGTACGAGCGCAGCCAGGGATGGTCGCTCGCCAGCATCTCTTCGATGGTGCCTTCCGCGATGATCCGGCCGTCGCCGAGCGCCGCGATCCGGTCGCAGGCGGTGTAGAGGCTGTCGAGATCGTGCGTCACCATGAAGACGGTGAGTCCGAGCGTCCGCTTCAGGGTCGAGACGAGGTCGTCGAACTCGCCCGCGCCGATCGGGTCGAGGCCCGAGGTCGGCTCGTCGAGGAACAGGATCTCGGGGTCGAGCGCCAGCGAGCGGGCCAGGGCCGCGCGCTTGATCATGCCGCCCGAGAGCTCCGAGGGGTACTTGTCGGCCGCATCCGGCTTGAGGCCGACCATCTCGATCTTGAGGCGGGCGAACTCGTCGAGCAGGCGCTCGGAGAGCTTGAGATGCTCGCGCATCGGCATCTGGATGTTCTGCTTGACGGTGAGGCCCGAGAACAGCGCACCCTGCTGGAACAGCACGCCCCAGCGCTGCTCGAGCTGGCGCCGCCGGGCGACCGTCAACCCGTCCACGTCCTCGCCGAAGATCTCGATGGTGCCGGAGCGCTTGGGCACCAGCCCGAGGATCGTGCGGGTCAGCACCGACTTGCCCTGTCCGGACGGGCCGACGAATCCCAGGATCTCGCCGCGGCGGATGTCGAGGTCGAGCCCCTTCATCACCGTGCGGTGGCCGAAGCCGACCACGAGGTCGCGCACGCGAATAATCGCGTCGCTTGCGCCGGGGTCCTGCCCGTTCGAGGAAAGGTGAGGGGTGGCCAAGGGGGCTGTCCGACCGTCGTTTGTCCGTATGAGGCTAGAAATCGATCGCGGCGAAGAAGACCGCGAACAGGCCATCGAGCACGATCACCATAAAGATTGACTTGACGACTGAGGCGGTGACGTGGCGACCGAGCGACTCGGCCGATCCCTCCACCGCGAACCCCTCGATCGTCGCGATGATGCCGATGGTCAGCGCCATGAACGGCGCCTTGATCAGCCCGACCGCGAAATGGTGGAACGACACCGCCGCCTGGAGCCGCGCCAGGAAGGCATCGACGGTCATGCCGCCGTAGATCGCCGCTGTGAGACCGCCGCCCGCGAGCGCCGCCAGCGAGCCGAGGAAGGCCAGGATCGGCAGGCCGATCACGAGGGCGAGGATGCGCGGCAGGATCAGGATCTCGATCGGGTCGAGGCCCATGACGCGCAGGGCATCGACCTCCTCGCGCATCCGCATCGAGCCGATCTCGGCGGTGAAGGCCGAGCCGGAGCGGCCCGCCACCATGATCGAGGTGAGCAGGACGCCGAGTTCGCGCAGGATCAGCAGGCCGATCAGGTTCACGACGAAGCTCTGCGCGCCGAAGCGCTGGAGCTGGAAGATGCCCTGCTGCGCGACGATGCCGCCGACGAGGAACGAGATCAGCACGATGATCGGCACGCCGCGCAGCGCCACCTGTTCGAGCTGGTTGACCAGCGCCGCCATGCGGAAGGTCTGCGGCCGGCGCGCGACCCGGCCGCCGGCGGCGACCACCTCGCCGAGGAAGGCGATGCCGGAGAGGATCTCGTTGCCGCCGCGCGCGACGCGCCGTCCGGTGCCGTCGAGGAGGCGCACCACGGGGTTGCGGCCGTCCCGCGGGGCGGGTTCGGGCTCGCGCAGGCCCATCTCGCCGAGAAGGATGCGGTGCTCGGGCCGGGCCCCTGCATAGGCGAGCCGCCCGCCCCCCGCCTCGATCTCGGCGCGGGTCCGTTCCAGCACCCAGGCGCCGAGGGTGTCGAGGCGCGCCAGTCCGCTGAGGTCGACCAGCACGGGCTGGCGCCGGCCCTGCGCGGCGATGCGCGCCGAGGCGCTCTCGACCGCCGGGCCCTGATCCGCGGTCCAGCGGCCGTGCAGGATCACGCGGCCGTCGCCTGCATCGAGGTCGGCGCCCGCGGTCTCCAAGGTGCTTGAGCCGTCTGCGATCCGCACGCGCCGCTCCCGCTTCCGCTCCGAAAATCTTGAAACGAAATTCTTACCAAGATGCGTCGAATCCGACCTATCGGGTTCGACGTCGCGGCCGGCGATAGGCCGCCTTTCGGGGCGCTGCCCGGCTGTCCCACTTTGCGCCCCGCCAAAGGGACGATCCCTTTGGGATTCCGTCCCGGGGTCGCGTGGGAAGCGTCGCCTATACCTTATGGGTCGAGCTGCTGCCAAATCGGCCGGGATCATGGATGCGTTGCGCCAGCGCGACGAGGCCGAGGCCGGCGAGCGCCAGCGGCGCCATCATCAGGAAGGTCGCGGGGCCACCGAGCGAGCGATAGACCACGCCGCAGGCCAATGTCGCCAGGGCCGAGACCAGGGCGGTCGAGGCGCCGACGGTGCCCTGCGCCCGGCCGCGGGCGCCCTCCGGCGCGAAGCCGGACACCGCCGCCATCACGCCGAGATGGGTCGCGCCGAAGGTGAGCCCGTGCAGCATCTGCAACGGCAGCAGCACGGCGAGATCGCCGTCCGCGAAGCTCAGGCCGAGGGCGCGCAGAAGGGCCGCGCCCGCGCCGAGGCCGAGCAGGCGGAACGGGCTGCGCCAGCGCGCGGGCCAGCGGCCGACCAGGGCGAACAGGGCGATCTCCGCCGCGACGCCGACGGCCCACAGCGTGCCGATCCAGGGGGGCGAGACGCCGTGCCGGGCCCAGTCGAGGCTGCCGAAGGCGTAGATCGCCGCATGGCTTGCCTGGATCAGCGCCGCCGCGGCGATGGAGAGCCACAACACCCGGGGCAGGGGCGGGGCGGTGCCCGCCTGCGCGGGCGGTGCGGCGGTCGGGGCGATCTCCCGGCCCGTGGCGGCGACGAGGGTCGCCGCGAGCGCGAGCCCGGTGAGCAGCAGCGGCACGGCCACTTGGTTGCCCAGCACCCCGAGGAGCGCCCCACCCGCGAGGTTGGCGGCGAGGAAGGCGACCGAGCCGCACAGCCGGATCCGGGCATAGTCGATCCGCTTCGAGCGGCGGGCGGCGGCGAGCGTCAGGTAGTCGATGCTCGGCACCAGCGGGGCTTGGGCCACGGCATTGACGACGATCAACAGGGCGAGCAGCACCGCTGCGAGCGCGGCCGCCGCCGGCATCAGGGCGTAGCTCACCGCGAGGGTGAGGCTGCCGACGACGAGCAGGGTGCGCGGGCGCACACCGCGGTCGATCAGCCCCATCAGCGGCCGGGTCGCGACGACCTTGGTGGCGATCGGCAGGGCCAGCAGCAGGCCGATCAGCCCGGCATCGAGCCCGAGCGCGCCGAGCCAGACGGGCATGAACGGCATGGCGATGCCGATCTCGACGAAGACCACGGCGTAGAGGAGGCCGAGCCGGATCGGATCGGGCTCGCCGGTCGGGGGAGTGGCTGTCACGGGATCGCGGCGCGGCGGGCCGCCCATTGATCGGCAGAAAACTTCGCGCGGCGGGGCGAAGCGCGAGGAAGCGTAAGCCGACGTTAAAGCGCGCCTGTCAATCTTGTCCTGACCGTCAAGGGTCGCGGCACGCCTCGCGGTGGGGCCGAGTCTGTGCGGGGTGTGATGTCGAGTTCCCGTTCCCTGACGCCTCTGGACGCGTCGCAATACGATGCCATCGAGGACGCCGTCCGCGAGACCGAGCGGGGCCGGTGGTTCCTGGCGGAATACGCCCGGCGCAACCGCAACGCCGACACGGAGGTGCTGCTGGACGCGATCCGGCGCATCGAGAACGTCGTCAGCACGACGGACCGGCCGGACGATGTCGGGCGCTTCCGCGGCGACCTGATGGAAATGGCCGACGCCATCGCCCGCACCCGCGCCGAGGTGGCTGCCCTCTCCGCGCCGGATCAGGGCGAAAGCCGGCTCACCGTCGCCTCCGAGGCCCTCGACGCCATCGTGCGCGCCACCGAGCGGGCGACCTCCGACATTCTGAGTGCGGCGGAAGAGGTGCAGGAGGCCGCCTGGACCCTGCGCGAGACCGGCGCCGATTCCGAGATGTGCGATGCCCTCGACCGGCACGCCACGCAGATCTACACCGCCTGCTCGTTCCAGGATCTCACGGCGCAGCGCACCAGCCGCGTCGTGCACACCCTGCGCTACCTCGAGAACCGCATCGCCTCGATGATCGGCATCTGGGGCAATCCCGACGACGCGGTGCCCTCGCTCGACGAAAGCGCCCGCGCGGAGGCCGCCGCCGCCCTCGACCAGAGCGACGTCGATCGCTTCCTCGACATGGAAGGTCCGGTCCCGGCGCCGGCCAGGCCCCCCCTGCCGCCGCTGCCGTCCGTGACGCTGGACGACGACCTCGCCTTCCTGCCGGACGCCCCCGAGCGGGACGAGCCGGTCCGCGCCGAGGAGGCGGTCGCGGTGTCCTCGCCCGCCATGCTCCTCGCCGCGGCGATCGCGGCGGATCTCGCGGCCCTGGAGAGGGCGTCGCAGGTGTCGGGATCGGACGCGGTCGAGGCCGTGGCCGAACCGATCGAGGCGATGGGATCGGAGGAGGCCGGGACCGTGTTCGAAGCCGCCTCCGGCGGCGAAGTGACCGCCGAGGCCGAAGAGGCTTTGGAACAGGCTTGGGAAGAGGCCCAGGTCGAAGAGGTCCCGGTCGAAGAGATCCCGGTCGAAGAGGCTCTGGAAACGGCCCCGGAAATCGACGGGGCTGAAGAGATCGAAGACGGCGCCGGGCGCGAAGAACCGGCGCAGGATGAGCCGTCCGACGCCGCCGCCGACGTCACCCTCCTGGCGGAGCCCGAAGCGACCATGCCGGTGGCCGAGCCCCTGGTCGTGGCGCCGGTCGCGCTGATCGACGAGGATGATCTCGCCCTGGCCTTCCCCGATCTCGACACCCTGAGCATCGAGGAGAAGATCGCGCTCTTCGCGTGACCGGGCCCCGCACCGCGGGAGCGGGGCGGTTCCTCGTGCCGCATCGGCGGCCGTGAAAACCGACGGCCCCTTTTTGCGGCCGATGCCGTATACGGGCCCGCGTCATGGCCCTGCATCTTCTGAAGCTATGCGTCGGCCCCTCCTCGATCGAGGAGTTGGAGGCGCGGATCGCCCATCACCGTGCCGAGGCTTCGCGCCTCGGTCAGGCGCCGGTGACGGCCCACGTCACCCGCATGTTCCCCAAGCGCGCCGCGGCCATCGCCGGCCAGGGCTCGATCTATTGGGTGATGAAGGGGGCGCTGACCTGCCGTCAGCCGATACGCGCCATCGAGCCGGTCACGGGGAGCGACGGCATCGATCGCTGCCGCCTCGTGCTCGATCCGGCGGTGACGCCTGTGGCGCCCCGTCCCTGCCGCCCGTTCCAGGGCTGGCGCTATCTGGAGGCCCGCGACGCGCCGGTCGATCTCGACCGGGCCAGTGCCGGCGAGGTCGCCGAGATGCCGGAGAGCCTGCGGCGGGAACTGGTGGCGCTGGGATTGATCTGAGGGCCGCACATCCGTCTCGGGACGGCGGCCGGGGGAGCCCCGCTCCGGAGGGGCGGGGCCGTTCGGTCAGGCCGCTTCCTTCAGCCGCACGGCGGCCGGGGTGATCCCCAGGCGGTCGGCGAGGTGCCAGCGCAGCTCGCGCGGCGAATGGTACTCGTAGGAAGGGTCGATGAGGTGGCTGAGGTCGGCCTGCGCGTTGCGCGCCTGCGTGTCGACCACGCTGTCCACCCGGAAGGTCGCCGCGTTGGTCACCGGCGATATGGCGCCCACGTGGCGCCGGAACTCGAACATCATTGTCGTTTTTGCTTTCTCGCCGGATCCCGCGCCACCTTGTCGGCGTGGCCGGCGTCGTTTCTGGTTGTTTTGGTCTCGGCGGCGCCCGCCGGGAGGCCTCCCCGGAAACGCGTTCCGGGAGCCCGTGGTCGGTGGGTGCCGCTTCGTTGTCAGATGGCGTCGTCGGACCGGCGCGAGGCCGGTCCCGGGGCAGCTCAGACGGCCTGCAGGTTGCCGGCCGCGTCCTTGCCGCTGCGCTTGTCGGTCAGAACCTCGTAGGAAATCTTCTGGCCCTCGACGAGATTGCGCAGACCGGCCCGCTCGACGGCGGAGATGTGGACGAACACGTCCTTGCCGCCGTTATCCGGCTGGATGAAGCCGTAGCCCTTGGTCTCGTTGAACCACTTAACAGTCCCAGTATCCACGAATAGTTCCTTCGTTCTTCACACAGCAAGCACGAGCATCTGCTCGAAGCGAGCACGTGGTAGCGTCCGCCGATTTTGCGGGATGACGGGCGGATCTGCGGATGATCGAAGCCATTCGCTTCGCCGCGCCCGTCACGACTACATGTAGGCCGCCGATGCGGCCTTAACAAGGCAGAACGGAAGGCTGCGGCCGCGTGGCTCTGCCCGGTGGGCTCGGCGCGAGCGTCGGAGTACTGCCTCCGCCACCCTGTGACAAAGCCCGGGGCCGGTGCATATATGGTCGTCAATCCAGGCGGTTACGCGACCGCCTCAGGCAGTGCAGTCAGGCGGTACATGGCGGGTATCTCGGTTTCCCTCGAAGGCGCGAACATCCAGCTTTCGTTCCAGAAGGACGACCAGTCGACGGCGGTGGTGATGGATGCCCGCGCCGCCCGCGCCCTCGTGCGGGCCGTGGGGCAGCTTCTCACCGCCATCGACGACGACGGCGAGGTCGATCTGCCCGACGAGAACGGCGACGAGGAAGTCGCCATGCTCGACGTGACGTCCTCGGCGATCGAGGTCGGCACCGACGAGCAGGGGCAGGCCGTGGTGGCGCTCCAGGCTGGCGCCCTCCCGCCGTTCCAGCTCCGCCTGACAGACGAGGAGGCCCGCCACGTGGCCACCAGCCTCAGCGAGATCCTGGCGGCGCCGCGGGACGTGCGCACCTCCCACGGCGGCCATTGAGGGCGGCGTGACGATCCTTGATCGTCTTTGCTCGATCAGACCTCGGGCTTGCCGCGGCGGCGGCGCGTGCGTTCCGCGCGCGGCAGGGCATCCGGCACCAGAGTGACGGCGACGGGATTGGGCGTGTGGTCCATGGCCGCACCGGTATAGGCATCGACGCCCATGCCGATGACGCCGCCCGCCAGGACATTGCCGGCAAACCCCGCGGCGCCGGTGCCGACCACCTTGGTCCGCACCGGGACCGTCTCCGGCCGGAAGCCCGGCTTGGTGAAGGTCGCGTCGAATTCCTCCGAGCGGGGCACGTCGAGCGAGCAGGGCGTGGCCGGGCAGAACCGGTTCGTGGTGGTGGCGACCGCCGCCCCGGGCGGTTCGGAGGTGAAGGCGATCAACTCGCTCGTGCCGCGCGTGACGCTTCCGCATGCGGCGACGCTCACCGCGACGAGCGCGGCGGCCAGACCCTGCTTGACCATGGTGTGATGTCCCCCAGCCGCCTCTCCGGGCGGCAGAACTGGTTGTTCAGCTGGCTTCGTCTCAACGCAAGCGTGCGGAGTTTCGAAAGTCGCTAGACGCCTGAACTGTCGGGGACTCGTGGCGTAAAAGTAACATAGGATGACGGCGCCCCGCTGAGGCGGGGCGCCGCTTCGGATCAGAGCCGGATGCCCGGATCGGTCGGCCCGCCGGGGAGATAGTCCGGCTCGGAGCCGGGGCCGCGCGGTTCGTCGACGCCCGGGTCGTCCACCGGATAGGGCGTGCGCGGACCGGTCGGCCCGATATCGGGCTGATCGTCGGGCTGCGGCGGCGGGGGAAGGTCGCCGGGGATCTGTCCGCCGGGGATGGGCTCGGGGGTCGGGATGCCGGGATTGGCCATGGGCCGCCTCCAGTTCTGTTGCGGGGAATGGCGGTCCAACACATCCCCTATCGTCCGGTTCCGTTCTTCGTTCGTCTCGCCGGTCGTCCTGGTGCGGCGCTGTGACGGCGTCCGGAACTGGATCCACCGCGACCCGTTGGCCGGGGAAATCCCCATCGCAACGGAGCAGACGCATGCCCGATATCCGCGAGGCCAAGATCCTCATCGTCGCCACCGACGGGTTCGAGGAGAGCGAACTGACGGTGCCGCAGGCCAAGCTGAAGGAGGCCGGCGCCCAGGTGAGCGTCGCCAGCCCGCAATCGCGCCAGTCCAAGGGCACGATTCGCGGCTGGGACAAGACCGACTGGGGCAAGGACGTCCCGGTCGATCTCGATCTCGAGAGCGTGAATCCCGCCGATTACGACGCGCTGGTCCTGCCCGGCGGGCAGATCAACCCGGACAAGCTGCGGCTCGAGCCGAAGGCGCTCGACGTGGTGCGCAGCTTCGTCACCTCCGGCAAGGTCGTGGCCGCGATCTGCCACGGGCCCTGGCTCCTGATCGAGGCCGGCGCCGCCAAGGGCCGCACCCTGACCTCGTTCGCCTCGATCAAGACCGACGTCATCAATGCCGGCGGCAACTGGCAGGACAAGGAGGTCGTCACCGATGGCGGCATCGTCACCAGCCGCAATCCCGGCGACCTCGACGCCTTCTGCGCCAAGATCGTCGAGGAGGTGAAGGAAGGCCGTCACGAGCCGCGCCAGCTCGCCGCCTGATCCGACTGGGCGCACCCGCACGGCAAAGCCGCCGGTCCCCAGGGCCGGCGGCTTTTTCCATGCGATGACGGGGATGGAGGGCGCTCAGCGCGTCCTCAACGCTTGGCAACCGCCTTCTGCAGCTTCGGCCGGTCCGAGGCGGCGCCGGCCATCAGCTTGGCGAGATGATCCTGGTCGAGGCCGCCGCCGAGGCTCGCCGGCATGATCGCCGCTTCCGCTGCACGGTCCGGCTTGCGGGCGGTGATGGAGCCGGTGGTGACGGGGTCGGCGAGTGCCGCCACGGGCAGGGCCGGAGCCGAGGGCTCCCGCTGGACCCGCATCGCCCAATGGGCGGCGGTGGAAAGGGCGGCGATGGCCAGGATCGCCTTGATGCCGCCGGTCAGGAAACGCCGCATGGTCGGGCCCGAATACGCTGGGAACGCAGCCGGTTCCCCGGCCTGTCCCCAGCATCGCGCAAGATCGTGAACGAACCCTCCGGCCCCCCGTGGGCGCGCCGTGCCGGATCGGGAAAGCGCGCTGCGCGGGGCCCGCCTCAGATGCGGTGGGCGACTTCCCCGCTCGCCTTCTGGTGCTCCGGCTCCGCCGCCTTGCGGGTGCGCCACAGGCTGTAGACGACGCCGAGGGTGAGCAGGACCAGGGTGACGACGAGCGACACCCACGGCGGCAGGTGGACGAGTTCGAGCGTGTCGGCGACGACGATCTTCGTTCCGATGAACAGCAGGATGAGGGCCAGCGCCGTCTTCAGGTAGGCGAAGCGGTCCACCATCGCCGCGAGGGCGAAGTAGAGCGCGCGAAGCCCGAGGATCGCGAAGATGTTCGACGTGTAGACGATGAACGGGTCGGTGGTGATGGCGAAGATCGCCGGCACGCTGTCGACGGCGAAGATCACGTCCGCGATGTTGACGAGCACCAGCGCCACGGCGAGCGGCGTCAGCCAGCGCACGGGCTTGCCCGTCTTCGGGTCGGGCTTGCGCACGATGAAGTGCTGCCCTTCCGGTTTCTCGGTGATGCGGACCCACTTCTTGAGCAGGCGCATGGAGGCGCTGTTCTTCACATCCTGCTCGTCCTCCTCCTTCGAGACGAGCATCTTGATGCCGACATAGATCAGGAAGGCGGCGAAGACCGAGAGAACCCAGTGCGCCTGCTGCACCAGGGCCGAGCCGAGCCCGATCATCAGGCCGCGCAGCAGCACCGCGGCGAGGATGCCCCAGACCAGAACCCGGTGCTGGGCCGCCCGCGGCACGCCGAGCGAGGTGAGGATCACCGCGATCACGAAGACGTTGTCCATCGACAGCGACTTCTCGATCACGAGGCCGGTCACGTATTCCTGGGCCGGGTCGAACCCGAGCATCCACCAGATCCAGCCGCCGAAGGCGAGGCCGAGGGTGAAGTAGAAGGCGGTGAGGAGCAGGCTCTCCTTCACGCCGATCTCGTGGTTCTTGTCGCGGTGGAGCAGGCCGAGATCGAAGGCGAGCAGGGCGGCCACGAGGGCGTGGAAGCCGAGCCACATCCAGACGGGCTTGCCGAGCCACTCGTGGGTGAGAAAATCCATCATCATCGCGCGGGACCGGATGCTTCGCTTTTGGGAGAGCATCGGCTCCGACATCGCGGAGGTGTCTGCCGCATCCCTCCCGAACGGGCCGCCGAGCCGGCGGACGATGGGCCTCACCGGAAAACCGGGGGCGTCGCGAGGAGCACGGTGCACGTTCCGCCAGAGGGGCCCGCAGCCGATGCCGCGCAGTTAGAGAGGAGATCGCGTCGAATCAAGGGCAGGGCGATTTTCATCCCGGATGATCACCCAGAAAGCGAACGCCGCTTTTCCCCGCCGGCTCCGCTTGACAGCGATGGCCTCTCTGGGCCCTGCCGCAGGCCATGGATGCGGATCGGGACAGCGTGATCGACATCGCCATCGTCGGCGGCGGGCCGGCGGGGCTCGCAGCGGCGGAGGTGCTGACCGGGGCGGGCCGTGCCGTCACGGTCTACGAGCGCATGCCGTCCGTCGGCCGCAAGCTGCTCATCGCCGGCCGCGGCGGGCTGAACCTCACCCATTCCGAGCCGCTGCCGGATTTCCTGGCGCGCTACGCGCCGGTCGATCCGCGCCTGCCGGCGGCCGTCGAGGCCTATCCGCCGGAGGCGTTGCGGGCGTGGTGCGAGGGACTGGGTCAGACGACCTTCGTCGGCTCGAGCGGCCGCGTCTTTCCCGAGAGCTTCAAGGCGTCCCCCCTGCTGCGCGCGTGGCTCGCCCGCCTCGACGCAGCGGGCGTCGCGATCCGCACCCGGCACCGGCTCGCCGCGCTCGGGGCGGGGGCCGAGGGAGCCTTGACCTTCGAGACACCGGAGGGCCCGCACATCGTCCGGCCGCGGGCGACCCTGCTCGCCCTGGGAGGTGCGAGCTGGCCGCGGCTCGGCTCGGACGGAGCCTGGGTGCCGCTGCTGGCCGAGCGAGGGGTCGCGGTGGCGCCCCTCAAACCGGCCAATGTCGGTTTCCATGTCGCGTGGTCGGCGCATTTCGCGCAGCGCTTCGCGGGCGAGCCGCTCAAGCGCCTCGCCGCGCGGATCGGCGGAGCGAGCGCCCGCGGCGAGGCCGTCGCGACGAGGGACGGGATCGAGGGCGGCGTGATCTACGCGCTGTCGCGGCCGATCCGCGAGGCGGTGGAGCGCCACGGCTTCGCCGAACTCATCCTCGACCTGCGCCCGGATCTCGATGCGGCTGCGCTCGCCGCGCGGCTGACCCGGAGCCGGCCCGGAGAGAGCCTGTCGACGCGCCTGCGCAAGGCTGCTGCCTTGAGCCCCGCCGCCATCGGCCTGTTGCGCGAGGCGCACGCCAACGCCCTGCCGACCGAGGCGACGGCGCTGGCGGCCGCGATCAAGGGCGCGCCGCTGCGGCTCCTGGCGCCGACGTCGATCGAGCGCGCGATCTCGACCGCGGGCGGCGTCGCCTTCAGCGAAGTCGACGCGCGCTTCATGCTGCGGGCGCGGCCCGGCACCTTCGCCGCCGGCGAGATGCTCGACTGGGAAGCGCCCACCGGCGGCTACCTGCTCCAGGCCGCCTTCGCCAGCGGCCGGGCCGCGGCGAAGGGGATGCTCGCCTGGCTCGAAGCCGCCGAGGCCGGGTGAGGCCCGCTCAGGGCCGGGCGCAGATGCCCACCATGCCGCCGGAGGGGCAGGAGGCCTTGGCCTCCCCGTCGAGCATCGCCGCAGCGCCCGTCTGACAGGTGGCCGAGGCCAGTACTTCGCCCGCATCGCAGCTCAGGGTGCAGCCCGTCTCCGGACAGGAGCGGGCCCGCACCACCCGGAACGGGGCCGCGACCGTCCCGGCCGCCTCGCCCTTCGCGCCCGGATCCCCCTTCGCGCCCGGATCCCCCTTGGGACCGGGATCCCCCTTGGCACCCCGCTCGCCTCTCGCGCCCGGTTCGCCTTTGGGGCCTTGATCGCCCTTGGCTCCGGGGAGTCCGGCCGTGCCGGCCTCTCCCTTCGGTCCCTGCTCGCCCTTGGGCCCCGCATCGCCTTTAGGACCGGGCGGTCCCTGAAGGCCGGCCGTGCCCTGCGGTCCGGCGGGGCCGGTCTCGCCCGCCTTGCCGGCCGGGCCCTCCGGCGCGCAATTGGCGACCACCGCCTCACGCTCATCCTCGCCGGCCTTGATCATCGCGACGCAGGTCGCGGGCCGGTAGGGCAGCCGGAACTCGAAGCGCCCGCGCCGGTCGGACAGGACCGAGATGTCGTCGTCGAGGATCACCGTGACCCCGCTCTTGCGCACGCTGCCGCTGATGCGCAGGTCGCCGCCCTCGATGCGCGCGTCCCAGACCTGGATCGGCTGGACCGACGGGCCCGCCTTCGTCCGGGCGCGGGCCTGACCCTGCGGCGCGGCGGTCGTGCCCTGGGCCGTGCCCTGGTCCTGCGCCGCAGCCGGTCCGGCAAGGGCGAGGCTCAGCGCGAACAGGAGCGCCGATCCGATCGGCTTGCGTCCTCCCAGGCTCTGCGTCGTCGGCATTCGCGCTCCTCCGATCGTGTCCCGCGCATCTGCCGGCGCGGCGGCGGCAAGGTTTCGGTTGCCGCTCAGCCAGGGTCAACCCCGCCTTTTCATCCCCATCCGTCCACAGCGGCTGTCCACAGGCCAAGACACGGGTGCGAAAGCCCGATCGCGACGTCGTCCACAGCCGTCGTCGGCCCGGCGCGAGGTCTGTCGGCCTCGTGTGGGGGCGGCCTCTCGAAAAGTGGAAGCCAGCGGCGGGCCGTTACCTTAAGAAGGCCGGCACAGCGCTTGATCCCGCGCCGGCCCGCAGGGGCGCGGTCGGGAGGTGCGCCCCTCCAGACCGGCTCCCTGCCATGCTTCGCCCGCTCCTCGCCGCCCTGTTCCTCCTATCCACCGCCGCCCAGGCCGACGAGTGCGACGCGCTCGCCGCCCGCATCGCCCAGGCCACGGGAGCGAAGAAGGTCGGCCGCCGGGTCGGCCCGAGCATCGACGTCCGGGCGGCGAGCGGGGTCAAGCTCGATCTCACCTGCCGCGCCCAGCCCATCGTCCAGGCCTCCTCGGGCGATCCCTCGCCCTCCGCCGAGTTCTTCCGCGAGCTGACGATCGCCTCGGAGCTCGTGGTCGGCGAACCGGCCGCAGTCGTGCAGCCGATCCTGGCGCGGGCCTACCAGACCGCGCTCCGCGAGGGCCGCAAGTCCTTCATCCAGCAGAACGGCTGGTCGGCGAGCTGCTACACCGACAGCGCGGGGGCGTTGCGCACCCTCTGCTCGGTCGGGCGCATCCCCACGGAATAGGACCGACGGCGGGCGCGGTCCGGCGATCGCTCGGCCCGTCTTCCGGATCGTCCTGAGGGCCTTCGCCGATCCTTCCCGCTTGAACGAAGCGCGCGCCCGCGCCAATGCGGAGGGAAAGGATCCGCTGCAAGGATCCGAGGACACTTGCTGAGGAAACGCGCGATGGCCGAAGCGACCGTCAACCACCTGTTCGGCCTCGTCCGCACCCATCTTCCGGCCGAGCCGGATGCCAAGGTCTTCATCGAGACGATCGAGGGCGCTCGCTACAGCTACGCCGACCTGCTCGCCCGCTCGGGCGCCTACGCGAACGCGCTGGTCGCGCTCGGGGTGAAGCCCGGTGACCGGGTCGCGGTGCAGGTCGAGAAGAGCGCCGAGGTGATCTTCCTCTATCTCGGTGCGGTGCGGGCGGGCGCGGTCTTCCTGCCGCTCAACACCGCCTATACCGGGCCGGAGATCGCCTACTTCCTCGGCGATGCCGAGCCGGCCCTGTTCGTCTGCGATCCGGCCCGCGAGGCCGACCTGTCGGCGGTCGCCGGGGAGGCCGGAGTGAAGCAGGTGCGCACCCTCGACGCATCGGGGCGCGGCAGCATGGCCGAAGCCGCCGACGCGGCGAGCGCGGACTTTACCGACGTGCCCCGCGGACCCGACGACCTCGCGGCGATCCTCTACACCTCGGGCACGACCGGGCGCTCCAAGGGCGCCATGCTGAGTCACGACAACCTCGCCTCGAACGCGCTGACGCTGGCCCAGTACTGGCACTTCACGGCCGACGACGTGCTGATCCACGCCCTGCCGGTGTTCCACACCCACGGCCTGTTCGTGGCCACCAACATCGTTCTGGCCACCGGCGGCACGATGCTGTTCCTGCCGCGGCTCGACGCGAAGAAGATCCTGGAGCTGATGCCGCGGGCGACGGCGATGATGGGGGTGCCGACCTTCTACACGCGGCTGCTCAAGGAGCCGGGCCTCACCCGCGAGGTGACGGCGCATATGCGCCTGTTCGTCTCGGGCTCGGCGCCGCTGCTCGCCGAGACCCACCGGGAATGGTCGCAGCGCACCGGCCACGCCATCCTCGAGCGCTACGGCATGACCGAGACCAACATGAACACCTCGAACCCCTACGAGGGCGCGCGGCGGGCCGGCACGGTCGGCTTTCCGCTGCCGGGGGTGAGCTTGCGTGTGGTCGAGCCCGAGACCGGAGCGCCGCTCGGTCCCGAGGAGGTCGGGATGATCGAGGTGAAGGGTCCCAACGTGTTCCAGGGCTACTGGCGCATGCCCGAAAAAACGGCCGCCGAGCTGAAGGTGGACGGGTTCTTCATCACCGGCGATCTCGGCAAGATCGACCGCGACGGCTACGTCCACATCGTCGGACGCGGCAAGGACCTCATCATCACCGGCGGCTACAACGTCTACCCGAAGGAGATCGAGTCGGAGATCGACGCGCTGCCCGGCGTCGTCGAATCCGCGGTGATCGGTCTCGCCCATCCCGATTTCGGCGAGGGCGTCACGGCGGTGGTGGTACCGGGCGAGGGGGCGCCCGACGAGGCGGCGGTCCTCGCCGCGCTCGAAGGGCGGCTCGCCAAGTACAAGTGCCCCAAGCGCGTGCTGTTCGCGAACGAATTGCCGCGCAACGCCATGGGCAAGGTCCAGAAGAATCTTTTGCGCGAGGCCCATTCCGATCTCTACCGGAGTTGAGCCCGCCGCCGGGGGGATCCGCGAGGTACGGCCGGAAGCGGCCGGAAACGCCGCCCCCGGAGCCTGCGTGAACCGGTGCGGCGGCGCCACCCCGCCCTGGTGCTCTCAAGCCTGTGATGCGATGCTTCGCGATACGGGTGCTAAGAGCGGGCTTTGATTCCGGGGGTGGACCGTCCCGGCGGCGCGCGCCGCCGCAAGCCTGCGGTGTGTGTCTCGAGTCAAACCGCGGAGTGTCGTTCGAACGTGACCAGCAGTACCGAGCAGGACCGGATCGATGCCGAGCTGGTCCGCGTCTCCGACAGCTCCGACCCGTTCGCCGCCGCCGTCAAGGCGACGCGGATGCCGATGCTCATCACCGACCCGTACGGTCCCGACAACCCGATCATCTTCGTCAACCACGCCTTCACCAAGCTCACCGGCTACAGCCGTGAGGAGATCCTCGGGCGGAACTGCCGCTTCCTCCAGGGGCCGGAGACCGACCCGCGCGACGTGAGCCGGATCCGCGACGCGATCGAGCGGCGGGTGCCGATCGAGATCGAGCTGCTCAACCACAAGAAGAACGGCGAGGTGTTCTGGAATCGCCTGCTGATCTCGCCGGTCTTCGACGACGAGGGGCGGCTCACCTACTTCTTCGCCTCGCAGTTCGACGTGACGCTGGAGCGCGACCGGATGGTCCGGCTGCAGCGCGACCGTGACGCCCTGGAGCAGGAGGTCGAGCGCCGCAACGACGACCTCACCCGCAGCGAGCACCGCCTCGAATTCATGCTCGCCGCCGGCCGGCTCGGCGCCTGGACCCTCGACCTCGCCGAACGCCGGCTCGTGGCATCCGACCTGTGCAAGCAGAATTTCGGGCGCCCGCTCGGTGAGCCCTTCACCTATGACGACCTCGTCGAGGCGGTGGTGCCGGAGGATCGCGAGCGGATGCAGGCGGCGATGCAGGCTGCGATCGACCGCCGGAGCGATTACGACGTCGAGCACCGCGTCTCGGCGCCCTGCGGCGAGGTGCGCTGGGTGCAGCTGCGCGGCCGGGCCTATTACCGGGCGGACGGCGCGCCGCTCTCCATGGCCGGCATCTCGCTCGACGTGACCGACCGCAAGCGGGCCGACGAGCAGCGCGCCCTGCTCGCCGCCGAGATGAAGCACCGGGTGAAGAACTCGATCGCGACGGTCCAGTCCATCGCCCACCAGACCCTGCGCAACGCCGCCTCCCTGGACGATGCGCGCCGGACGCTCGACGCCCGCCTCAACTCGCTTGCCACCGCCCACGACATCCTCACCTCGGAGGCGACCACGGGCGCCACGCTCGCCGAGGCAGTGGAGAGCGCCCTGCAGCCGTTCCGCGTCAGCCCACGCAACCGCATCCGGGTCGGCGGGCCGGAGGTGCGCCTGACGCCCCGCCTGACGCTCGCCGTGGTGATGGCGCTACACGAACTCGCCACCAACGCGGTGAAGTATGGCGGCCTCTCGAACGAGACCGGCCGGGTGATCCTCAACTGGGAGGTCGAGGGCGGAGCGCCCAGGCGCCTGACCATGCGCTGGGAGGAGCTGGACGGTCCCCCGGTCGAGAAGCCGTCGCGGGTCGGCTTCGGCACCCGCATGATCGAGCGGGTTCTGGCCGCCGAGTTCGGCGGCGAGGCCAAGATCGACTACCGCCCCCGCGGCCTCGTCCTGACCGTCGAGGCGCCGCTGCCGGAGCGCGAGGTCGGCTGAGGCGCAACGGTCGCCAGGGCCTTCTCCGGTCTCGGCTTTTCCTCTCGACTTTTCCTGGGGATGCGTCGGGTTCGAGGGAACGGCCAAGCCTGATCCGGGGTTGAACCGCGTCTCACACAAGGCGCGTGCGCGCGACCCCGCCCGGATCATGCCGTCCTCCCCCCAGACCCCGCCCCGCCTTCCCGCGGAGGGCACGGCCTCCGTGCTCTGGACCCTGATGATGGGAGCGGCGGTGATCGCACTCGCCGCCGCGCCCCGCCGCCGCCCCGAGGACGAGCCGGACCCGTCCGAGCCGCCCGACGCGAAGGCGCGCAACGGCGGCGCCCATTCCCATGAGGGCCGCTCCGCCCGCTGGGTGGCGGCGACGCAGGGCGACCGCGGGCGCGCCGCGGATCACCCCGGCGAGATCCCGTCCCCCGGCTGGTGGGACATCGCCACCCGCGTCTACCTCGAATTCAACAAGGACCGGGTGCTCTCGGTGGCGGCGGGCGTGACCTTCTACACCCTGCTCTCGCTGTTCCCGGCGATCGCCGCCCTCGTCACCTGCTATGGGCTGGTGGCCGATGTGAACACGATCAACGTCCATCTGTCGACGCTGCACGGGGTGCTGCCGGAGAGCGCCATCGACATCATCGGCGAGCAGGTAAAGCGCATTTCCGCCAAGGGCAGCGGCACCCTGGGTGTCACCTTCTTCACCAGCCTGACGCTCTCGCTGTGGAGCGCCAACGCCGCCATGAAGGCGATGTTCGATGCCCTCAACGTCGTCTACGAGGAGGAGGAGAAGCGCAATTTCTTCTGGCTCAACGTCCGCTCGCTGACCTTCACCGGGGGGGCGCTGCTGTTCATCATCCTGGCGCTGATGTCGATCGTCGTGCTGCCGGTGGTGTTCAACTTCCTCGGCCTGGGCGACGGCGCTCGCCTCATCGCCATGGCCCGCTGGCCGGTGCTGCTCCTCGTCCTGCTCGGGGGGCTCGCCGTGCTCTACCGCTACGGCCCCAGCCGGGAGCGGGCGCGCTGGCGCTGGGTCGGCGCCGGCAGCGTCGTGGCGGGCCTGCTCTGGCTCGCCGCCTCGATCCTGTTCTCCTGGTACGTCGCCAATTTCGGCAATTACAACGAGACCTACGGCTCGCTCGGCGCCGTGATCGGCTTCATGACCTGGATCTGGATCTCGGCCACGATCGTGCTGCTCGGCGGCGAGATCAACGCCGAGATCGAGCACCAGACCGCCCGCGATTCGACCACGAGCCCGCGCAAGCCCCTGGGCCAGCGCGGCGCGCGCATGGCCGACACGGTGGGCGCGGCGGCCTGAGGCACCCGCAACCTATCATCAGTTCTTGCGCGGCCACGTCGCACTCGTGACAAGCGGGGCCCGGCACCATCTTGCCGAACGAGAAGAGCACCGGAGGAACGCGACATGGCCGGATCCGACGTCATCGGCGGGGACACCGAGACCCGCACGGACGACGAGTGGCGCAGGGCACTGACGCCGGAGCAGTACCGCGTGCTGCGCGAGCACGGCACCGAGCGGGCCGGCACGAGCTGCCTCAACGCCGAGAAGCGCGCCGGCACCTTCTTCTGCGCCGGCTGCGGCGCCCCGCTCTTCGAGAGCGGCACCAAGTATGAGTCCGGCAGCGGCTGGCCGAGCTTCTTCGCGCCGCTGGAAGGCGCGGTGGAGACGCAGGTGGACCGCAGCCACTGGATGACCCGCACCGAGGTGCATTGCGCCCGCTGCAAGGGGCATCTCGGCCACGTCTTCGAGGACGGGCCGGCCCCGACGGGCCTGCGCTACTGCATGAACGGCGTCGCCCTCGACTTCGAACCCGCGACCTGAATCACGCTGCGAGCCCGACAATTCCACGCCTTTTCGGCCTCCAGGGTTGCGGCGTGGTTGTTTCGGGCTCAACACTTCGTCATGAAGGTCCGAGTGAAGAACAGGTTAACGCCCCGGTCTTCGTGACCCGCCCGTCCTCGAGGCGGGGTGTCGCCGGTCTCCTGCGGGACCGGCCTCGCGTCCGAAGGCCGAGCGTCCGGGGGCGAACTCCCGGAACGGGGCATCCCGACCCGCGGAGGGAAGTGTATGAGTGTCGTTCGCCGGTTTCTCGTGGCGCCCTCTCTGGTCCGCCTGCTGCGGAAGGAGCGGGGCGGATCCCGCGTCACCGAGGGCTACTTCGCGCCGCAGGCCGGGCGGACCTCGTTCGTGCGCCTGCAGGGCACCAACTGCTTCCTCGTGCTGATGACCGGCGTCGAGGGCGCGATGGCCGAGGAGCGCACCGAGGTGCCGCGCGCCCACGGCGACGCGCTGCTCGACGTCTGCGCCGGCCGTGCGGTCTACGAGCGCACGACGGTCTCGATCGGCGGCTCGGTCGAGGCCCTCGTCGACCGCTACGTGCGCCCGTCGGGCCTCGACATCGTCAGCCTCGTCTTCCCCGATGCCGGTGCTGCCCAGAGCTTCACGCCGCCGGTCTGGTTCGGCGCCGAGGTGACCGCCGACAAGGCCTATGACGGCCAGGCGATCGCGCTCACCGGCATTCCGAGCCCCGGCGAGATCCCGCTGAGCAACGCCGCCCTCGACGCGGTGCTCGACCTGATCGAGCCGCGCTTCGGCTCCAATCGCCCGCCCTTCATGCCGTCGAAGCCGACGACACCGCAGCGGGACTCGTCCCCGTCGTCGCGTCCGTTCGAGGCGCCCAAGCCCGCCCCGGTTCCCGAGGCGCTCCTGGCCGCCGCCGTGGCGGAGCCGTCGACGCCGCCGGAGTCCAAGCCGGAGGAGCAGCCTCAGGCCGCCGAAGAGCCTCTCCCGGCTGCGGCCGCAGCGGAAGAGCCGGCCGCCGAGGCGCCGCAGCCCGAGGAGCCACGGACGGAGGAACCGGTCGAGGCTGCGCCGCCCGAACCCGCCGCCCCGGCCGAGGCGTCGGCACCGGAGGAGCAGCCCCAGCCCGTGGAAGCCGCCAAGCCGGAGGAGGCTCAGGCTGCCGAGACCGCCGAGGCGCCGAAGGCCGATGGCGAGTCCGGTGAGCGGCTGCCGCCGGACGCGCGCATCGACGACGTGATCGAGAGCCTCTCGAAGGCGCTCGGCGCCGCGATCCGCAACCCGCAGGAGACGGGTCGCGACGAGGAGGTGACCGAAGCGTTCGAGCGCTGGCAGGTCCGCCCCCGCCGCACGCAGCAGACCTGACCCTCGGCGACGAGGGACCGACGGTACGCAACGACGCCGGCTCCCGCGAGGGGCCGGCGTTTTCCTTGCGCGTCAGCGCCGCGGCGGCCGATTTCGAGGGAACAAGGCTGTCCCGTCGCGACGGGGAGCCCGGCGGCGCTTCGCTCGCAGGTTGTGGATCGCCGGCCGGCGCGCCGGAACCGGAAAGGGCAAAGCTTCGTTGGCTGGCCATCGGTGGCGGTCCGCCTCGGACGCACCGGTCAAGTCTTCATCGCCAATGAGGAAATGCCGCCATGAGACGTCTTGCCATCGCCGCTGCAGGGCTGATGCTCTGCCTCCTGCCCATCGCCGGTGAGGCTCAGGCTCAAGGCATTCCCGGCGGCATGCGCCGCGGTGCGGCCGAGGGCGATCGCGTCGCCGGTCCGATCGGCGGGATCGTGGGTGGTGCCGTCGGCGGCGCGGTGGGCGGCGTCAACGGCGCCCTCGGCATCGATCCCGGCCGGCGCGCCTACCGCACCCGGATGCGCTCGAACCGCCATTACCACCACCGCTCCCACCATCAGCGCCGCCATCGCCACCGCTGAGCCGGCGCGGCCGTCCGCGGCGGGGATACCTCGTTCCGCCGCGGAGGCCGGCGCATCAGGGCATCCTCGGCCAGCAGCGCGAGGCCCGAGGCGACGATGATGCCGGCGCCGAGCATCGTCCAGGCGCTCGGCACGTCGCCGAACAGCAGGTAGCCCAGCAGCACCGACCACAGGATCTGCGTGTAGATGAAGGGCGCGAGCAGGCTCGCCGGCGCCCGCGCATGGGCCAGCACCAGCAGCCAGTGCCCGATGGTGCCGAACAGCCCCACCGCGATCAGCAGCGCCCAGACCGTCCCCGAGGCCGGCGCCGTCCAGATCCAGGGCAGGAGCGGGCTCATCACCGCGAGCCCGCCGAGGCCGGTATAGAACACCGTCGTGGCGGTCGAATCGTAGGCCGCGAGCTTGCGCGTGACGATCACGTAGACGGCGTAACAGAGCATCGCGCCGAGGCTGAACAGGATCGCGGGCTTGGCCATCAGCGCGTCCGGCCGCACGATGACGAGGACGCCGACGAAGCCCGCCGCCACCGCCGCGAGCCGCATCCGCGACGACCACTCGCCGAGCAGCGGCCCGGCCAGCAGCGCCACGGTGAGCGGCGCGGCGAACTGGATCGAGATCGTCTCTGCCAGTTGGAGCGAGCGAAGCGCCAGGAAGTTGCAGGCGGTGGAGCCGAACAGCAGAAGCGAGCGCAGGATCTGCAGCGGTAGGCGCCGGGAGCGGGCGACGCCCGGCCGCGTCACCGGGTTGAGGAAGGCGCTCACCAGCGCGACGTTGACCGCATAGCGCATGAAGGTGGTGAGCAGCGGATCGACGCCCGTCCCCGCCAGCACCTTGCCCGTGGCGTCGAGGCTCGCGAAGAAGACCGGTGCCACGCACATCAGGGCAATGCCGGCAAGTCGCCGCGGATTGCGGGCGGTCGCTCGCCCCGCCTCGCCGGCCTGTTTGGCGGACACGTCTCTCTCCCGGTTGCCGTCCGGACCGAGGCCGTAGACCAACCCGGCGGCGCGCGCATCCCGGATCGGCGCGGGTCTCCTCCCCGCGGGGGAGGCGGACAGCGGGCTTCGGCCGGCTACGCGCCCGAGGGGCCGCGTCCGCCGGGCTCGTGGATCGGGCAGCCGTTACGCTCCGCGCGAAAGCGGGCGGAAGCGGGATAGGCGGCCCGGCGCGCCCGCATGATCGCGCCGAGCGGCCGGTGCGCGGCAAGCGCGTGCCAGGGATTGAAGGCCAAGCCCTCGTCGATCGCCCGCACCGCGTCCTCGCTCCACGCCGCCTGCCGCGGCACCCTGAGCCGGGCCACGGCGACATAGGGGCTCTCGTCCTCCGGCCAGGGCTTCGAGGCATCCTCGACCGGCATCGTCTCCTCGTCCGTGCGCAGTTGCGCCCGCAGCTCCCACACGGCCTCGTGCTCGGCGAAAAAGGCGGTGACCGCCTCGCGCAGGCCGTCGGGCCGTCCATTGACGTTGAGGCTCGCCCCCGTCAGCGCGGTCAGTTCGGGCGAGACCGGCGCCACCGCGACCTTGGCGACGTAGGCGCCCCAGCGCAGCGGCACTTGGCTGTAGAAGGTCTCGCCGAGAAGATGCGTCTCGGGGTGGCCGCCCAGCGAGATCAGGGTGGGGCTCTTCGTGCCGATGCTTTCGAGCGCCGATTCGACTCCGCGCAGCACGGCGGAGAACGCCTTCTTGAACACCTGCGGCGTGTCGGTGGTGGCCGCCAGCAGCTTCAGGCTCTTGAGGAAGGCCGCGTCGTCCGCAGCCGTGAAGGCTGGGGCGTTGGCCATCACGAAATCCTGCGTCGTCCCCTCGCTGCCATCCAGCCGCTCGCCCTCGACGCCGACGATCTTCAGCGCGAGGCCGCGCGGGGTCGAGACGCTGTCATCGAGGATGTCGCCGGGATTGGTGGAGAAGCGAAGCAACGCCTCGTAGGAGCCGGGCCGCTCGAACAAGCCCTGCGCCAGTTCGGGCGGCAGCCCGTCGAGCACGTCGAGCCGTCCGGTCAGGAGGCCGTGCGCCTTGGCATGGACGCCCCGCACCGCCCGGCCGTAATCGCCGAGCGTGGTCTCCTGGATCTTCGCGAAGGTCGCCAGCATCTGCGCGTGGATTGCGGCCTCGTCCGTGCGCGGCTGCTCGACGGAGGGGTGGTAGGGGATCGGGGTCGCTGCGCTCACGTCCGGCCTCGCGGTGGGTCCGCCGGCTCGGACGGAGCCGGTCTCACACCAAACCGGGTCCGGTCGAAGCCGTTCAGCGGTGCCCGGTCACGCTTGCGCGACCGGTCCGTCGAGCGGCGCGAGGCGGGGTTCGGGGGCGAGGGCCGCCGTGGGGCCCGGTCTCCGGGGCCGGCTGAGCCGGCGGGCGAGGTCCGGCAGATCGAGCTGCCGTTCCGCCGTCGCGGAGGGGCCGAAAACCCGCCGGTCGAGAGCGGCGAGGTCGCGCGCCAGATCCGGCTCCGCCTGCCAGAGGGCGGTCAGCTCGGGTTGCGCCTGCGCGGCGCGGGCAAGGATCGCGCGGACGGCCGCCGCGTCGCCCGAGGCTGCGGCGAGGCGCAGGCGACGGGCCTGTCCGCGGTCGAGCCGCAGGCGGCCGGGACCGGTACGGAAGCCGATCAGCGCGAGGCCGAGGCCGAAGGCGGCGAGCGTTGCCGCGGCCAGCGCGGGCCAGGAGGCGGGGCCCGTCGCCTTGAGATCCTCCTCCCGGTCGGCGAGGCCGCCGCCGATCTGGCGGGCGGGGATTTCGGCCTCGCGCAGGGTGCGGGTCAGCGTGTCGAACCAGGGGATCTTGATCGCGTCGAGCGGGATCACCTCGGGCACGCCCTTCTTGATGTCCCACTGGTAGGTCGCCCGCGCTACCGGGCCGGAGGGCGTGATGATGGTCTCGCGCTTCACCGGGCCGGCGAAGGTGATGATGCCGCGGGTGCGCATGACGGGGCGCGGCGGCAGGCCCTCGGCGAGCATGCCCTGCGCTTCGAGGGTCACGATCCGGCGGGCGGTGTCGCCCAGGTTCAGCGTCTCGGGATCGGGATCCCAGGAATCGGTGATCGCCACGTCCCGCGCCGGCAGCCACCACGGCTCCGCCGCATCGGGGCCGCCGCTCGGCCCGGTCCAGGCCGCCACGGGGAACGGAATCGGCTCCGAGCGCACGTCGATCTGCTTGCGCTCGCCGTTGTCGTTGATGGTGAGGCGGTGGATGAACGGGTCGATGGTGAAGGTCCCCGTATGCTGGGGGAACACCGCGATGGTGCGCTCGAATTCCAGTGCCATCTGCCCGTCCGGCATCCGGGTGCGACCCCAATGGTCGCGGCCGAGCTGCGTCCAGGAGAAGTTGACGAGCGCGGGCTGGCGCACCTCCTCCAGGAGGACCTGCGTGCGGTAGACCCCGCGCAGGCGCAGCAGCACCATCTCGCGGGCATAGGGCTGCGTCCCGTTGGGGAGATCGGGCGTCACCGTGAGGGTGAGGTCGCCGGGCTCGACGGCGCGGGCCGGGACGGCGAAGGCCAGCAGGATCAGGAGCGTGCTGAGGATCGTGCGAGCGGTTACCACGGGTTGCTCCCTCCCGGGATGGCGGTGCCGGCCTCGATGCGCCGGGCCTGCTCGGCCTTGAGGCGCAGCTTCAGGTAACGGCCGGGCTCGTCCGGCAGGGTCTGGAGCCAGAGCCGGTCGGGATGGATCTCGTGCGCCTCGAAGCTCTTGGTCACCCGCCGCGCCTCGCGCTCGGGCGCGGCGGCGACCATGGCCGAACCGGCGCCCTGGCGCCCGCGGCCGGCGGCGTCGCTCGCCGAGCCGCGGGCCTGCCCCTTGCCGGAATCGATCGCCTGCTGCTCCGCCTTGCCGCGCCGTGCCACCGGGCTGGTGCCGGGCAGGGAGGCGGAGGAACTCGCCTCCTTGTTGCCGGCCAGACCCTCGCCGCTGGAGGTCGAGCGGATGTCGTCGTTCTGGTCCTGGTTGGCGGTGTTGTTGTAGCGGGCGCCGTACTGGGCCGAGGCGTTGGCGATGCCGCCGCCCTTGCCGCGGTCGATCTCCTCTTCCAGTGCCTTGGCGATCAGCGAGCGGTTGGCCTGCGCGTCGGCGTCGCGCGGGTTGTAGGTCAGCGCCTCGTCGTAGGCGTCGAGCGCGCCCTTGAGGTCGCCGGAGCGCGCGAGCGCGTTGCCGAGATTGTAGGCGCCGCGCTTCCCCTGAGCCCGGAACAGCGGGATCGCCTCGTCGTAGCGTCCGGCCTCGTAGAGGGCGGCGGCGCGCCAGGCGGGAGCCTCGAATACGTTCACGGCGGCGCCGGGAAAGCCGGTCGCCATCAGGAGGCGGCCGAGGCTGGTGCGCGGGTCCGCGATCAGGAGCAGGCCGACGATGCCGATGCCCGCCAGCGCGAGCCCGGCGAGGCGCGCGAGCCTGCGCCAATGCCGGGGAAAGGCGACGGGCAGGGTCCGCCGCAGCGGCGTCGAGCGCAGGAAGGCGCGCGGGGGGAAGGGCGCCGTCATCACGCGCTCCGGCGGAACAGGAGGAGGGCCGGCAGGAGCGCCAGCAGCAGCAGCCAGCGGCCGAAATCGGCGAAGGCGAGCACGCCGTAGCCGCCCGCGGCGAGGTGCTGGGCGGTCGAGGCGCCGACCCGGTCGAGCACCGCCTGCGCGCCGTCGATGTCGGCGGCCCTTCCCCCGCCGGTACCGGCAAGCCGGTCGAGGCCGGCCCGGTCGGGGCGCGGCGCGCCGGGCGGCAGCGCCTTGGCGGCGGGCACGAACAGGGCGTGGAGCTGCCAGCCCTTCTCGCGGATCGCCGCGGCCTCGCGCTCGGCGGCCTGCCCGATCCCGTCGCCGTCCGAGATCAGCACCACGTCGGCGGCGACGACGTTGGCCTCGGCGAGCGTGCGGCGGGCGAGCGCCAGCCCGCGCTCCGGGTGGCTGCCCCGGTCGGGCACGGTGTCGGCGTCCAGTGCGAACAACGTCGTGGCGAGGCTCTCCCGGTCGTTGGTCGGCGAGAGGGCGGTGTAGGCATCGCCCGCATAGACGATCAGCGCCAGCGAGCGCGTGCCCGCGGCCTCCGCCACCGCCTGGGCCGCCTGCCGCGCCTCCTTGAAGCGCCCGCCCTCGGTCACTGAGCGCGACAGGTCGAGCACGATCACCGTGGCATCGAGGTTGCGGAAGGTCGCGGCCTCCGGACGCTCGACCGCCGGGCCGGTGAGCGCGAGCGCCAGGATGCCGGCGGCGAGCGCGGCGGCGAGGTTGGCCTGCCGGCGGCCGCCGAGCACCGCCCCGCGGCGGGCGAACAGGGCCATCAGGTGGGGATCGACCGCCTTGCCCCAGTCGCCGAGGGGCGCCGAGCGCCACGCCGCGCGCAGCGCCAGCAGGGCCACCACGGGAATCGCCAGGAACCAGAGCGGGCGCAGGAGGGTGAGGGACTCGATCATGCGATGGTCCCGCTCAAGTTCTGCGCCGCGTCGCGAGGAGCCCGCAGGCGCAGAGGAAGGCGAGCGCCGCCGGCCAGGGCCAGAGGTCGCGCCGCAGGGGCAGCGGCGGCGCCTTGGCGCGCCCGCCTTCCAATTCGTCGATGGCGGCGGCGACGTTTTCGAGGTCGTCGGTGGTCTTCACCCGGAACGCTCGGCCGCCGCTGGTGTCGGCCATGGCGCGCAGGGTCTCGACATCGACCACGTCCTGCTCGTTGTTGGGGTTGTCGGCCATGTCGATCGGCCCGAGCGCGATGGTGTAGACCCGCACGCCGAGATCCTTGGCCAGGGCCGCGACGTCCTTGGGCGCGGTCTGGCCGGCATTGTTGGCGCCGTCGGAGAGCAGCACCACGACCTTGTCGCGGGAGGGGGGCGGGCCGCCGCCCTCGGCATCCGCGATCTGGGCCGGCGCGAGCCGCTTCAGGGCGAGGCCGAGGCCGTCGCCGATGCCGGTGGAGCGCCCGACGAGGCCGATGGTCGCCTCCTCCAGGGTGCGGGCCACGGCCGCCGTATCGAAGGTGGGGGCGGCGGCGACGTAGGCCTGATCGGCGAACTCGACGAGGCCGATCCGGTCGCCCGCCCGGCGGCGGATGAACTCGGCGCCCACGCGCTTGACCGCCGCGAGCCGGCTGACGGTCTCGCCGTCGAGCGAGAAGTCCTTGCGCTCCATGCTGCCCGAAAGGTCGAGGGCGAGCACGATCTCGCGGGCCGAAGCCGGCAGCGCGAGGGCGGGCAGGACGAGGCGGGGCCCGGCGAGCGCGACGACGAGCGCCACCCACAGCGTCCCGATCAGCCACAGGCGCCGCCGGCCGCGGGCGGCGACGGTGTCGGCGCGCTCGGCCGCGCCGACGAGGGAGGGCGGGACGCGCAGCGCACCGCTGCCGCCCTCGCGCTCCGGCGGGATCAGCCGGGCGGCGAGCGGCAGGGGCAGGAGCAGGAGCGCGAGCGGCGTCGCGAAGTCGAAGGCGGAGAGAAGGGCCGTGAACCAGGCGGGCATCGGGGTCAGGCCCGGATCTGTGAGAGCAGGCGGCCGAGGCCGGTATCGATGGCGGCCGGATCGATGGAATCGGGCCGCCGGTAGAGGTCGTCGGCGAAGGCGCGGCCGGGACCGGAGCGGAAGAAGTCGGTGGCGAAGGTGGCGTCGAGGGTCGCCGCCCAGGCGGGTCCGCGGCTGCGCGCCGCCTCCTCGCCCTTCAGCGTGCGCACCACCCGCCGCAGCAGACGGGCCTGGGCGACGCGGCGGGCTTCCGGTTCCAGGCGGGCGGCGAGTGCCAGCTCCCGCAGGGCGGCGCGCCGCACCGACACGGCGCGGCGGGCCCGCACGAGGCGGATCAGGCCGACGAGCAGCGCGAGGCCGAAGCCGAGGGCCAACGCCGCCACCATTTCCGGCTGCACCGCGCTGGTGCCGCCGGTCGGGAGGTGCAGGCCGCGCAGGGTGGAGAGATCGGGGGCGTTCATGGCTGCCGCGCCCGCTCTCCTCCCCCTTGCGGGGAGGAGTTGGAGGTGAGGGGGGCGCAGGATGGGGTGAAGCGGTGCCGTCTGCACCACCCCCACCCCTGGACCCTCCCCACAGGGGGGAGGGGAGAGCGTGCCTCACAGCACCGCATCGAGCCGCTCCATCAGGGGCGCGTAACTCTCCGGCCCGGCCTCGACGTCGATGCGCAGCCCCTCGATGCCGCAGGCGTGGAGGCGGGCGAGGCGCGGATCGACCGTGTCGTCGGCGGGGGGCGCCCCGCGGCGGGCCTGGACGGTGCCGCGGTGCCCGTCCGGCAGGGCGTAGGGGTAGAGGCCGGCGGGGCGGGTGCGCTCGAAGGCGTCGCTGACCAGCAGCAGGCGGATCGAGAGCCGCTCGGCGAGCGCGGTGATCAGACTTTCGAAATCCGGCCCCGGCGCATCGAGTGCGCTCGCCACGACGAGATGGCCGCCGGAAGGCAGCAGAGAGCGGGCGAGCGACAGGGTGTCGGTAAGCGGCGGGTCGCTCGTGCTTTGGCGCGCGAGGGCCTCGGCATGGGCATGGGCGAGGGCGCCGGTCACCGCCGTCATCGCCCGCTCGCCGCCGGCCGGGCGCACCACCGCGGGCTCGCCCGCGCCCGCGGCGATCAGGCCGATGCGCCCGCCATCGCCGACGATGCGCCAGCCCAGCAGCGCCAGCGCCTCCGCCGCCGCGACCGAGCGCAGCGCCCGGCGGGTGCCGAACAGCATCGAGGGCCGGAAGTCGGCGAGCAGCACCACGGCGCGGTCGCGCTCGTCGTGGTGGGTGCGCACGTGCAATTCGCCGGTGCGGGCGGTGGCGTTGCGGTCGATGAAGCGGCGGTCGTCGCCCTCGGACCAGGGCCGCACGTCGTCCGGCTCCGAGCCGCGCCCGCGCTTTCGCGTGACGATGCCGCCGGGCAGGCCGGCGATGGTGCGCGTTGCAGGCGAGACGCCGCGTCGCGCCAGATGGCGCAGGCTCATCAGCCCGGCACCGGAGAGATGGATGCCGGGGGCGTCGGTCGGGTCGCTCGCGGGCGCCGCGGTGGCGGTCATGGCGGCTACAGCGCCCGTGTCCGCTCGACCAGCCCACCGATGATGCCCCGCGTGGTGCGCCCCTCCGCCGCCGCGCGCCAGGTCAGGCCGATGCGGTGGGAGAGAGCGTCGGCGGCCAATTCCGCGATGTCCTCGGGCACGACGTGGTCGCGGCCGTGCAGGTAGGCCCGCGCCTTGCCGGCGACCATCAGGGCGAGCGTGCCGCGGGGCGAGGCCGGGTGCTCGATCGCCGCGCGCAGCTCCGGCGCCACGCTGTCGCCGCGGGTGCCGGCCACGAGCCGCACCAGATAATCCTTGAGCGCGGGCGAGACGTAGGTGGCGAGTGCGGCCTCGCGGGCGGCGATCACCTCGGCGACCGAAAGCTTCACCGGCATCGCCTCGGCGTGGTGGTTCAACTCGCCCTCGACGAGATCGAGGATGCGGCGCTCGGAGGCCTCGTCGGGCATCTCCACGACGACGTGGAGCAGGAAACGGTCGAGCTGCGCCTCCGGCAGCGGGAAGGTGCCCGCATGCTCGATAGGGTTCTGGGTGGCCACCACCATGAACGGATCGGGCAGACGGTGGGTATGGCCGGAGACGGTGATCTGCCCCTCGGCCATCGCCTCGAGCAGCGCCGACTGCACCTTGGGGGGGGCGCGGTTCACCTCGTCCACGAGGATCAGCGAGTGGAACAGGGGGCCGGGCAGGAACTCGAAGGTGCCGGCATCCTGGCGCCAGACGGTGGTGCCGGTGAGGTCGGCCGGCATCAGGTCGGGCGTGCACTGAACGCGGGCGAAGGAGCCGTCGAGCCCGTCCGACAGGCGCTTGACCGCGCGGGTCTTGGCGAGGCCCGGCGCGCCCTCGATCAGCAGGTGGCCGCCGGTCAGGAGGCCGATCAGCAGGCGCTCGACCAGCTTGTCGGCGCCGATCAGCCCGTGGGCGAGGCCGTCGCGAAGTTGAAGGATGCGGTCGCGGACGGGGGTCGTCTCCGCCGCGGGCCGGGCGAGGGCCTCGACGCTCATCGCCGCGCCTCTACCGGCACGCGTCCCAGCACGCTTGCCGGCACCGCCTGCGCCGGTCGAGCCTCGGCCGTCGTCGCAGGAGAAAAATCCTGCCGCATGCGCGTCTCCTCGTCGTGGGTTCTTCTTATAGGTCCCACAATCCTGCCGGTTTGCCCGCTGCCCGGTCGCCGCGTCAATCCCGCGCCGGGATGCTTGCCCTGGGCAAATTGACCGCATTCGGCTGATGCGCGCCCGGATCAGTGAAGTTTCGTCACGCAAGCGTCATGCTCGTGCGACAGCGAACGGCACGCCTGCGAGACCGAGATGCTGTCGAAACGGTTATGATGCCCGGCCCCTTTCCCTTTCCCACGCCCGAAGCCCTCAATTCCGGGATCAGCCTCGCGGTGGCCTTCGCTCTCGGCACGCTGATCGGCGTCGAGCGGCAGTACCGGCAGCGCAGCGCGGGTCTGCGCACCGCCGTGCTGGTGGCCATCGGCGCCGCCGCCTTCGTCGATCTCGGCATGCGGCTGACCGGCGGCGAGGGGGCGACCCGCGTCGTCGCCTACGTCGTCTCCGGCATCGGCTTCCTCGGCGCGGGCGTGATCATGAAGGAGGGCATGAATGTGCGCGGCCTCAACACCGCCGCGACCCTCTGGTGCTCGGCCGCCGTCGGCGCCTTCTCCGGGGCGGACCTGCCGCTGGAGGCCTGTTTCGTCACCATCGCGGTGCTTGCCGGCAACACGCTGCTGCGCCCGCTCGTCAACCTGATCGACCGCATTCCGATCGACGAAAGCGCCACGGAGGCGACCTACGCGGTGCAGGTGACCGTGCCGGCCGAGAAGGCCGGTCTCGCCCGCGACCTGCTGGTCGAGCGGCTGGAGGCAGCCGACTATCCCGTCGGCGCGACGGAGGTGGAGGAGCGCGGCGAGACCAGCGTGGACGTCATCGCCACGCTCACCGCGACGACGGTCCATTCCAAGGATCTCGACGCTGTCGTGGCCGATCTGGAGAAGCGGCCCGAGGTGCGCCACGCGACATGGTCGGTGCAGACGGGGGATTGACGCGGCTCGCACACCGCCGAAATGTGCTACATGAGTAGCACTCGGCAGGTGAGGCCATGGCCACCATCGTAAAAGTGCGACGCCAGGGCGGCGCGCGCATCGTCACTCTGCCTTCCGCGCTGTTGGCGCGGATCGGGGCGGATGCCGGCACGTCTCTGGCTCTCGACGTCAAGGGCGGGGCGATCGTCGCCAAGCCGGTCGCTGACGCTCCGGCTCCCCGTCGGCGGCGTTACATGCTGTCGGAGCTTCTCGTCGGAGCGGAGCACCTTCCGGATCTCTACCGTAGTGTCGAGGGCGCTCTCGATGGCGATCCGGTCGGGAACGAGATCGGCTGATGGGACCGCGGCCCCGTATTCCGAAGCGAGGGGACATCTATTCGATCAACCCGAACCCCGTCGCTGGCAGGGAAATGCGCGATCGGCATTACTGGCTCGTTCTGAGCCCGGAGGCCGTCAACGTGCATGGCGTTGCGATTACCGTGGTGATCGCGACTGTTGCGGCGGGAGCCCGCGCGGCGGGGCTTGCGGTTCCGATCTCCGCAGAGGGTGTGACGGGGGTGGCGATCTGCACGCAATTGCGCAGCTTCGATCTGCGTGCCCGTATCGCCAACGGTAGCGCATCGTTTGCGGGGACGGCCGACATCAAAACGGTCGAGGATGTCGCCGCGCGCGTCGCCGATCTGTTGGATCCTCAGCCCGAGGTTTGAAACGGGACATACGTCATCCTGAAAGAGACGTGAGGCTGCCGTCCTTCGGACATCGCTCAAGCACGCACGAGCCGCCATGACCCACCCGCAAAGACACGCCCTGATCGTCGGCGCCTCCCGCGGCATCGGTCTGGGCCTCGTCGAAACCTTCCTGGAGCGTGGCTGGAAGGTCACGGCGACGCGGCGGGGGGCCGCCCCCGGGCTCGAACGGCTGGAGGTCCAGGGCGTGCGGGTCGAGACGGTGGACATCGACGACGACGCATCCGTTGCCGCCCTGCGGGAGCGGTTGGCGCGCGAACGATTCGATCTCGTCTTCGTCGTGGCCGGGGTGCTCATCGAATCGGACAAGCCGCTCCCCGCCGTGCCGCGGGCGGTCCATGCGCAGGTCTACCTCACCAATGCGGTGAGCCCGATCCTGTTCGCCGACGCCTTCGCCGACCGGCTGGCGCCCGGCGGCACGCTCGCCTTCATGTCCTCGGGGCTCGGCAGCGTCGGCCTCAACACCGAGGGCGGCTGGGAGAACTACCGGGCGAGCAAGGCGGCGCTCAACACCAATGCCCGGAGCTTCGCCGCCCGCCATGCGGCCCGCGACTTCGGCATTCTGCTGCTGCATCCGGGCTGGGTCGCCACCGACATGGGCGGCGCGGGGGCCGACCTCGACGTGGCGACGAGCGCGGCCGGGCTGGCGGCTGTGATTGAGGCGAGGGCCGGGCAGACGGACCTCGCCTTTCTCGATTACCGGGGCGAGACCCTGCCCTGGTGAGATCTTAGCGGCGCGGGTCGAGGGGCCGGCTGCGGCGCTCGATCACCACCGTCGGGCGGCTGCGGCGCTCGACGATCACCGCCCGCGGCGGGGCGCGGTTCGGGCTCGTCGCCGCGAGGATGCGCTGTTCCTGCGGGCGATGCGCGGGCCGCGCCGCCGCAGCCTTGGCGGCGGCGACCACGTGGGGACGCACCTCGTCCGCGCTCAGGCCGATCAGCCCGCAGGCGATCTCGACCTGCTGCTCGACGTCGTCGGCCAGATCCTGGGCGGCGGCGACCGCCTCGGCCACGGTCGGCGGCTCGCGCCGCACCCGGATCGGGGGCAGATCCTGGAAGCTCTTGGGGGTCTTTTTCACGGCACGACTCGCGGTCTTCATGCACCGATCATAGGACGGCCCGTCCGCTTTGTGCATTGCACACAAATCGGACGTGACGGACCGCCGGCCGCATGGCTGCCGGGCGGACGCCCCGCTCGTCGAGCATGCAGGATGCGCGCCGATCCGGATCACCGCCAGCACATTCGTTGACGGGGCTTTGGCGGCGGACCTGACGCGCGACGGTCAAAGTGTCGCGGCGGCGCAGCAAACGGCGTGGGCGCCGCCACGGCCGATCGAGGGCTTGCGAAAAGCGCGGGCGGCGGCGTCACCGTCCCGAATCCCGCCCCGATCCTGCGGCAGGCAGGCCACGATGCCCGATTCGAGCGATCCCCGTCTCACCCCGGCCCGGCCCGATCTCGCCGACATCCGCCTGAAGGGCGTCGTCGCGGCGGAGCGCTACGTCGCGGGCGAGCCGGCCAGGGTCGTCGTGCCCTCCACCCCCCTGCGCCGCGCCCCCCGTGCCGAGGCGGGCCTCGACACCGAGGCGGTGATGGGCGACGCGGTGACGGTGTTCGAGAGCCGCGATCGCTTCGCCTGGGTGCAGATCGCCCGCGACGGCTATGTCGGCTACCTGCCGGAAGGGGCGCTCGGGCGCGTCGATCCGGCGCCGACCCATCGCGTCGCCGCCCTGCGCACCTTCGTCTACCCGGCGCCCGACCTGAAGCGGCCGCACCTCGCCCATCTGAGCCTCGGCGCGGCCTTCGCCGCCGAGGCACGCGAGGGTGAGTACTGGCGCCTCGCACGGGGCGGCTACGTCTACGCCGGCCATGCCGTACCCCTCGGCACGGCCGAGCCAGATTTCGCGGCGACCGCCGAGCGCCTCGTCGGCACGCCCTATCTGTGGGGGGGGCGCACCAGCCTCGGCCTCGACTGCTCGGGCCTCGTCCAACTCTGCCTGGAGATGGCGGGGCGCGTCTGCCCGCGGGACGCCGACCAGCAGGAGCGGGCGCTGGGCACCGCGCTCCCGCCGGGGCTCGACGGCCTGCAGCGCGGCGACCTCGTGTTCTGGAGGGGCCATGTCGGGCTGATGCTCGACGCCGACCGGCTGATCCACGCCAACGGCCACCACATGGCGGTGGCGGTCGAGCCACTGCGCGAGGCGGTCGAGCGCATCGCCGTCAAGAGTTTCGGCGCCGTCACCTCGATCCGGCGGCTCGATCCGTCCGCCTGACGGGGTCAGGCGGCGCGCAGGCTGTCCGGTGCCAACTCGGCCAGCGCTTCGGCCAAGGCATCGACCTGCGCCGCATCGTGGGCGGCCGAGAAGGCGACCCGCAGGCGGGCGGTGCCCGGCGCCACCGTCGGAGGGCGGATCGCGACGACGAGGAAGCCGCGGGCCTCCAGCGCCGCCGAGAGGGCGAGTGCGGACTCCGCCTCGCCGACGAGCACCGGTACGATCGGGCTCGTCGCCTCGGGCAGGCCGAGCCGCGCGGTGAAGCGACGGGCCAGCATCAGCGGCCGGGCGGCATGTTCGGGCTCGGCCTCGACGATCTCCAGCGCCTTGAGCGCCGCCGCGGCGGAGGCCGGCGGCAGGCCGGTGGTGTAGACGAGGCTGCGCGCCCGGCTGGTGAGCAGATCGATCACCGCCCGCGAGGCGCAGAGATAGCCGCCGTAGGAGCCGAGCGTCTTCGACAGCGTTCCCATTTCCAGCGGCGCCCGCTGGCCGGGCTCGACCACGCCGAGGCCGTGGGCGTCGTCCACCAGCGTCCAGGCGTCGTACGCGCCGGCCAGCGCCAGGATCTCGGGGAGCGGCGCCCGGTCGCCGTCCATGCTGAACACCCGCTCGGTGAGGATCAGCGCCCGCCGCGCCGCGCCGCGCTGTTCGGCGAGCAGGGCGCGCAGCTGCGCGACGTCGTTGTGGGCGAAGCGCAGCGTCAGGGCGCCTGACATCCTCGCCCCCGCGAACAGGCAGGAATGACCGAGATCGTCGATCAGGATCAGGTCGCCCTGGCCGACCAGGGCCGGCGCGATTCCGAGATTGGCGAGGTAGCCGGAGCCGAAGACCAAGGCCGCCTCCTTGCCCTTGTGCCGGGCGAGCCGCTCCTCAAGGGCCGCGAGCGGGGGCGAATTGCCGGTGACCAGCCGCGAGGCCCCCGCGCCCGCGCCGTAGCGGCGGAGCGCGTCCGAGGCTGCCGCGATCACCCGCGGATCGTGGGCGAGACCGAGATAATCGTTGCAGGAGAACGACACGAGCCGGCGGCCGCCCCGCTCCGCCGCCGCCTCGGGGCCGCGGGCCGTGACCGCCAGCCGGCGGCGCAGGGCGGCGGCTTCCAGGCCGGCGAGTTTTTCCGCAGCGAAGGCGTCGAGGCTGTTCGAGGGGTTCGGCGAGAGGTTCGGAGCCATGGAGCCTGAAGGCGTCGGCCCTCAGGGGGATGTCAAGTCGGCGGCCGCAGGAGAGGGGCGAACCCGGCGCGTGGCGGCGCGTTGCTCAAGGCTTGCTGGAACACTCTGACATGCCGCGCCGCCTCCTGATCGCCCTCCTGCTGCTGGCCGGTCTCGGTCTGCTCGCAAGCCCGGTACCGGCGTTCGCCGGCCCGGCGCAATCCTACCTGTTCGGCGAGCAGCGCTTTCGCAATGCCTGCCGCCCCCCGCTGAAATACGCCGCCGGGGCCTGTGTCCGCCGCTGCCCGGCGGGCTTCGAGAGCTTCCGCGGCTATTGCCGGCAGCGCAACATGATGCGCTGATCGTCACCGCGGTCGGCTTGCGCGCCGTCGGGCAAAGTGCGAGCCTTCCGGCGTCCGATACAGACGATACGGGAGAGCCCAGACCACCCGGCAGGGCGGTCATGGCGCCGACGGAGCAACCACCCCCGGAAACTCTCAGGCACAATCACCGTATCGTTGGACAATCTGGAGAGAGGCGCCGTCCGGCGTCCACCGAAGGAGAAACCTTGCTCAGCCGCTGAGTGAGGGAAGCTCTCAGGTAAGCGCGACAGATGGGGGCAACTTGCCAGCCGGCCGGCGGGCAAGATCCGACTGTCGTGGAGCGCCCGATGAGCCTGCAAGCCGCTGGGGCCGTGAGCCCTGCCGCCCCCGTTCCCGCCGATTCCCTCGCGCAGACGCCGCTGCACGCGCTCCACCTGCGCCTCGGCGCCAGGATGGTGCCGTTCGCGGGCTACGCGATGCCGTTGCAGTACACCGCCGGGCTCCTGAAGGAGCACGGGCACACGCGGGCCGCCGCCGGCTTCTTCGACGTGTCGCATATGGGCCAGATCGCGGTGACGCCCCGCTCCGGCGATGCGGCGGAGGCGGCCGGCGCGCTGGAGGCGCTGATCCCCATCGACATTCGCGGCCTCGGCGTCGGGCGCCAGCGCTACGGCTTCCTCACGGACGAGGCCGGCGGCATCCTCGACGACCTGATGGTGGCGCGCCTGCCCGACCGGTTCCACGTGGTCGTCAACGCCGCCAACAAGGCTGCCGATCTCGCGCGCATCCGGGCGCATTGCCCCGAGAGCATCGACGTGGCGCTCGTGCCGGATGCGCTGATCGCGCTCCAGGGACCGAAGGCCGCGGAGGTGCTCGCGCGCCTCGCCCCCGAAACCGCGGCGATGCGCTTCATGGATGTGCGCAGGGTGGCGATCCTCGGCACGGCCTGCCTCGTCAGCCGTTCCGGCTATACCGGCGAGGACGGGTTCGAGATCGCCGTGCCGGCCGAGGCCGCCGAGGCGGTGGCCGAGGCCCTGCTGGCCTCGCCCGAGGTCCTGCCCATCGGCCTCGGCGCCCGCGACTCCCTGCGCCTCGAAGCCGGGCTGCCGCTGCACGGCGCCGATATCGACCCCGGCACGAGCCCGGTCGAGGCCAGCCTCGCCTGGGCGATCTCGCCCGCGCGCCGCAGCGGCGGGGCCCGTCCGGGCGGGTTCCCCGGTGCGGAACGGATCCTGGCCGAGATGCAGGCCGGTCCCGCCCGCCGCCGCGTCGGCCTGCGGCCCGAGGGCCGGGCGCCGGTGCGGGCGGAGGCCCCGCTCTTTGCCGCCGAGGCCGGGGGCGAGCCGGTCGGCCGTGTCACCTCCGGCGGCTTCGGTCCGAGCCTCGGCGCCCCCGTCGCCATGGGGCTCCTGCCGACGGGGCTCGCGGCCCCCGGCACCCGCGTCTTCGCGGATGTGCGCGGCCAGCGTCTCCCGCTCCTCGTTTCCCCGCTCCCCTTCGTCCCGGCCGGCTTCAAGCGCGGCTGATTTCCCCTCGTGTCAGGAGTTCGAACCATGCTGCGTTTCACCGACGAGCACGAATGGCTGCGCCTGGACGGCGACGTCGCCACGGTCGGCATCACGGCGCATGCCGCCGAACAGCTCGGCGATCTCGTCTTCGTCGAGCTTCCCAAGGTCGGGGTGAAGCTCACCAAGGGCGAGGCGGCGGCGGTCGTCGAGTCCGTCAAGGCGGCCTCCGACGTCTACGCGCCGCTCTCCGGCGAAGTCACCGAGGTCAACGAGGCGGCCTTGTCCGATCCGGCCTCGGTCGGCGCCGATCCGCAGGGGGCGGGCTGGCTCTACCGGCTCAAGCTCGACGACGTCTCCGCCATGGACGCGCTCATGGACGAGGCGGCCTACGCGGACTTCGCGAAGTAACGCAGGTGGTTAGCCCTCTTCCCTCGGCGGGAGAGGGCGTCCCGGCGGCAATCCTTTCGCCCGAGAGGCACCCCATGAAATACGATCGCCACGATCCCTTCGATTTCGCCGCCCGCCGTCATATCGGGCCGAAACTCTCCGAGATTGATCAGATGCTGGAGACGGTCGGCGCCAAGTCGCTGCACGCGCTGATCGACGAGACCTTGCCCCCCGACATCCGGCAGGCCGAGTACATCGATTTCGGGGTCTCGCTCACCGAGCGCCGCTCGCTGGAGAAGCTGCGCGCCACCGCCGACAAGAACCGGCTGCTCGTCTCGCTGATCGGGCAGGGCTACCACGGCACGACGATGCCGCCGGCGATCCAGCGCAACATCTTCGAGAACCCGGCCTGGTACACCGCCTACTCGCCCTACCAGCCGGAGATCAGCCAGGGCCGGCTGGAGGCGCTGCTCAACTTCCAGACCCTGGTCTGCGATCTGACCGCGCTCGACGTCGCCAACGCCTCGCTCCTCGACGAGGCGACGGCCGCGGCGGAGGCGATGGGCATGGCCAAGCGCGTGGCGAAGTCGGATCGCAACGCCTTCTTCGTCGATCGCGACTGCCTGCCCCAGACCATCGCCGTGCTGAAGACCCGCGCCGCGCCGCTCGGCTGGGAGGTCGTCGTCGGCGATCCCTTCCAGGATCTCGACCCGTCCACCGTGTTCGGCGCCCTGTTCCAGTATCCGGGCGTGAACGGCGCGGTTCACGACTTTTCCGACCTGATCGCCGCGCTCCACGCGGCCGGGGCGCTCGGCATCGTCGCCGCCGACCCGCTGGCCCTGATCCTGCTGAAGGCGCCGGGCGAGATGGGCGCCGACATCGCGGTGGGCTCGATGCAGCGCTACGGCGTGCCGATGGGCTATGGCGGTCCGCACGCCGCCTACATGGCGACCCGCGACGCCCACAAGCGGGCGCTGCCGGGCCGCATCGTCGGCGTCTCGGTCGATGCCCGCGGCAACCGTTCCTACCGCCTCGCGCTCCAGACCCGCGAGCAGCATATCCGCCGCGAGAAGGCGACCTCGAACATCTGCACCAGCCAGGTGCTGCTCGCGGTGATCGCCTCGATGTTCGCAGTCTATCACGGACCCGCCGGCCTCAAGGCGATCGCCCGGCGGGTCCATCGCGACGCCGTCCGCCTCGCCGAGGGGCTGGAAACGCTCGGCTTCACGGTCGAGCCCGCGCATTTCTTCGACACGATCACCGTGCGGGTCGGCCCCTTCCAGGGCGTGATCCTGAAGAGCGCCGTCGAGAACGGGGTGAACCTGCGCAAAATCGGCACGGACCGCATCGGCATCACCGTCGATCAGCGCACCCGGCCCGACATCGTGCAGGCGGTGTGGCGCGCCTTCGGCGGCACCGATCTGGCCTACGACGAGGCCTACCCGGAGCCGCGCCTGCCGAAGGCGCTGGAGCGGACCTCGGAGTACCTGACCCACCCGATCTTCCACATGAACCGGGCCGAGAGCGAGATGACGCGCTACATGCGCCGGCTCAGCGACCGCGATCTGGCGCTCGACCGGGCGATGATCCCCCTCGGCTCCTGCACGATGAAGCTCAACGCCACCGCCGAGATGCTGCCGATCTCCTGGCCGGAATTTTCGGAATTGCATCCCTTCGTGCCGGTGGATCAGGCGCTCGGTTACAAGGAGCTCATCGACGACCTCTCGCAGAAACTCTGCGCGATCACCGGCTACGACGCGATCTCGATGCAGCCGAATTCCGGCGCGCAGGGCGAGTATGCGGGGCTTCTCGCCATCCGCGGCTATCACCTGTCCCGGGGCGAGGGGCACCGCACGGTCTGCCTGATCCCGTCTTCGGCGCACGGCACCAATCCGGCCTCGGCGCAGATGTGCGGCATGAGCGTCGTCGTCGTCGGGGCCGACGCCCACGGCAACATCGACGTCGAGGATTTCTCGAAGAAGGCCGAGCAGCACGCGGACAAGCTCGCGGCCTGCATGATCACCTATCCCTCGACCCACGGTGTGTTCGAGGCGCGGGTGCGCGAACTCTGCGACATCGTCCACCGGCATGGCGGTCAGGTCTATCTCGACGGGGCGAACCTCAACGCCCTGGTCGGGCTGGCGCGGCCCGGCGACATCGGCGCCGATGTCAGCCACCTCAACCTGCACAAGACCTTCTGCATCCCGCATGGCGGCGGCGGGCCGGGCATGGGTCCGATCGGCGTCAAGGCGCATCTGATCCCGTTCCTGCCCTCCGATCCGCGGACGGGCGAGGCCGGCGCGGTCTCGGCCGCCGCCTTCGGCTCGGCCTCGATCCTGCCGATCTCGTGGAGCTACTGCCTGATGATGGGCGGGCGCGGCCTGACCCAGGCGACGCGGGTGGCGATCCTCAACGCCAACTACATCGCTGCACGCCTCTCGGGCGCCTATCCGATCCTCTATGCCGGCCGTGCGGGCCGCGTCGCGCACGAATGCATCGTCGATGTCCGCCCGTTCCAGAAGAGCGCGGGCGTCACCGTCGAGGACATCGCCAAGCGCCTGATCGATTGCGGCTTCCACCCGCCGACCATGAGCTGGCCGGTGGCGGGCACGCTGATGATCGAGCCGACGGAATCGGAGACCAAGGCCGAGATCGACCGCTTCTGCGACGCCATGCTGGCGATCCGGGAAGAGATCCGGGCGATCGAGGAGGGGCGGATGGATCGGGCGAACAACCCGCTCAAGAACGCGCCGCACACGGTGCAGGACCTGATCGGCACCTGGGAGCGGCCCTATTCGCGGGAGGCGGCCTGCTTCCCGTCGGGCTCCTTGCGCATGGACAAGTACTGGCCGCCGGTGAACCGGGTCGACAACGCCTACGGCGACCGCAATCTCGTCTGCTCCTGCCCGCCGCCGGAAGCCTATGGCGAGGCGGCGGAGTAGGGGCTGTATGAAACACCCTCCCCCCTCTGCGGGGGAGGGTGCCCGCGGAGCGGGCGGGAGAGGGGAGCGACGGTTCCGGATCGTGCGGAGCCGGCCCCTCACCCGACCCCTTCGGGGCCACCCGCTCCCGCGGAGGGGAGAGGGCAGGACGGTTTGACTCGCTGGCGCCCACCCCCCATCCCCCGCGCATGACCGCGCTCACATCCCAGAAACTCTGGCGCCCATACACCCAGATGAAAACCGCAGCGCCGCCGCTGGAGGCGATCGCCACGCGGGGCACGCGGATCACGCTCAAGGGCGGGCGGGAGCTGATCGACGGCATCGCCTCGTGGTGGACGGCGGTGCACGGCTACAATCACCCGCACATCGCGGCGACCATGGCCGACCAGCTGATGCGCATGCCGCATGTCATGTTCGGCGGGCTCACCCATGCCCCGGCCGAGCGGCTGGGCGCACGCCTCGCCGCGCTGCTGCCGGGCGATCTCAACCACGTCTTCTTCACCGATTCCGGCTCGGTCGCCGTCGAGGTCGCCCTGAAGATGGCGGTGCAGCTCTGGCTCAACCGCGGCGAGACCGGCCGCACGCGGGTGCTCGCCTTCCGCGGCGGCTATCACGGCGACACGATGGGCGCGATGTCGGCCTGCGACCCCGAGGAGGGGATGCACCGCCGCTTCGGCGCCTACCTGCCGAGCCAGGTGTTCTGCGACCTGCCGCGAACGGCCGAGGCGGAAGCCGCGCTCGACGCGGCGCTCGCAAGCCACCGCCACGAGCTCGCGGCGGTGATCGTCGAGCCGCTGGTGCAGGGGGCGGGCGGGATGCTGACCCATCCGCCGGAGGTCCTCGCCACGGTCGCCCGCCTCGCCCGCCGCCACGGCCTCCCGCTCATCGCCGACGAGATCTTCACCGGGTTCGGCCGCACGGGCACGATGTTCGCCTGCGAGCAGGCGGGCATCGTGCCCGACATCCTCTGCCTGTCAAAGGCGCTGACCGGCGGCACGATGGCACTCGCCGCCACCGTCGCGACGACGGAGATCTTTTCCGCCTTCTGGTCCGACGATTCCGCGGCGGCGCTGATGCACGGCCCGACCTTCATGGCGAACCCGCTCGCCTGCGCGGCGGCCAATGCCGGCCTCGACCTGTTCGAGACCGAGCCGCGCCTGGATCAGGCCCGCGCCATCGCCGCGCGCCTCGCCGACGGCCTCGCGCCCCTCGACCGGCTGCCCGGCGTACGGGCGGTCCGCGTGCTCGGCGCCATCGGCGCGGTGCAGTTCGCGGGCGCCCCCGATCTCGCCGACCTCAAGCGCCGCTTCGTCGAGCGCGGTGTCTGGGTGCGTCCCTTTGGCGACATCGTCTACCTCACCCCGGCCCTCCCCATCGAGACCGGCGACCTCGATCGCCTCATCCGGGCGGTGACGACCGTCGTGACCGAGACGGCAAGGGATTGACCCCGCGCAGGGCTCAAGGGAGCCTGCAACCCGCAGCGGGGTTTCTCGTTGGACCATCGCAGCAACGCAGCGCTTCCCGGCACGGGAAACGGCCAAGTCTGCGAAACACTTGGCTGCGAAACACTTGGGTCGCTTGAGGCAATCGGGGAGAGCTAAAGGTGGCGAGTGAAACCGAGACGACGAACCCGGAAGCCGACCGTCCCGTCATCCTCCTCGTCGAGGACGAGGCCTTGACCATCATGGATCTCGGCGATGTGCTGGAGGAAGGCGGCTACGATACCCTGCAATGCGCTTCCGCCGAGCGGGCGCTCTCGATCCTCCAGGCCCGGCCGGACATCTGCGGTCTCGTGACCGATGTGCAGCTCTCCGGCCGCGTCGACGGCTTCGAGCTGGCGAGTTCCGTGGCGCAGGCGCGACCGAACCTGCCGATCCTGATCGTGTCCGGCCGTGCCTCGCCGGATCCCGAGCGGATGCCGGAGGGCGCTCAGTTCATCGCCCGGCCCTGCGCGGGCGAGGATATCCTGGCGCGGCTCAAGGGCCTGATGCCCCATTGCTGAGCGCGGCGCGCCACGACGCCACCGTCTCCGCCAAGCCGCGTTTCAGGTCGTAGCGGGGACAAAAACCGACCTCGTCGGCCAGACGGCGGATATCGGCCTCGATGCAGGCCGGTTCCGCCGGACCGAGCGGCCGGGCGCCGAAATCGATCAGGTCCGGGCGGCCGGTGCGCGCGCCGATCTCTTCGAGAATGCTTCGGACCGACACCGCCGCGCCCGAGCCGATATTCACGGCGCCTTCGACGGGGGCGTCGAGGAGGGCGGAAAAAGCCGCGCCTGCATCGGCGATGTGCAGGAAGTCGCGCCGCTGCCGGCCCTCGCTGGTGGCGAGACGCTGACCCGCGAGCAACGCCCGCGCCGCATCGCCGACGAGCCGGCCCGGCGTCTCGCCGGGGCCGTAGAGATAGAACAGCCGCCCCCAGGCCAGCGACAGGCCGGCGCTGGCGGCGTAGGGCGCGAGGATCCGGTGCAAGCCGTCCTTGGCGGCACCGTAGAGGGTTGCGGGGTCGCAGGGCGCCGATTCCGGCAGGTGACCCGTGCCGGCCGCCGTCGCCTCGCCGAGCCGGGCGATCGTCGTCCAGTCGTACTCGGCGCACGTCCCCGCCACGACCGCACGGCGGCCGCCCGCTTCGCGGAATGCCCGCACGAGGTCGAGGCTCGCCGCGGTCCAGTCGAGATTGTCCGGCGCCTGCCAGTAGCGGCCGGGCGTGGTGACCCAGGCGAGATGGAGGAGGTGGCTCGCGCCGGCCCGCTGCACCGCGGCCCGGCGCTGGCCCGGATCGAGCAGGTCGGCGGCGTGGAAGGCGTGGGCGCCCTCCGGCTCCGTGCGGCCGGCGGCGTGGATCTCGAAGCCGCGGGCGGCGAGCGCCGGGATCGCGTGGCGGCCGACGAAGCCGGCCCCGCCGGTGACGAGAACCCGCTTCACCGTCCCGCCCAATCGGGAAAGGCGCGGTCGCGGTCCGAGATCACGCTCACCGGCTCGGGCCAAGTGAGAGCGAAGGCGGGGTCGTCCCAGCGCACGCCGTCGGCGGCGGAGGCCACGAAGGGAAGGTCGATCATGTAGAGGATCTCGGCGTCGTCGCTCAGCGTCTGGAAGCCGTGGGCGAGGCCTGCCGGGATGTAGAGGGCATGGCGGTTGGCGGCCGAGAGCGTCACGGCCGCGGTGCGGCGATAGGTCGGCGAGTCGGGCCGCAGGTCGATCACCGCGTCGTGGATCGCCCCGGCGGTGCAACGCACGAGCTTCGTCTCGGCATGGGGCGCCCTCGAGAAATGCATCCCGCGCACGGTGCCGCGGCGATGGTTGAACGACACGCTCGACTGCGCGAAGCGCCCGACCAGCCCGCGCGCGGTGAACGTCTCCGCGCAATGGGTGCGGGCGAAGAAGCCGCGTTCGTCGGCGTGGGGCTCGGGCGCGACGCGGAACAGGCCCGGCAGCGCGAGTTCCTCGAAGATCATCGCGCCTCAGAACACCGTCAGCTCGGGAATCGCCACGGCGAAGCGCCCACCCCATTCGCGGATCGCCGCCATCTCGCCGGCGATCTCGTCCTTGAGGTTCCAGGGCAGGATCAGCACCGTGTCGGGCCGCATCGCGAGAAGGTCTTCGGGCGAGACCACGGGGATGCGGCTGCCGGGCAGCCACGTGCCCTGCTTGTGCGGCGAGCGGTCGGCCACCGCCCGGATCAACTCCGGGCCGATGCCGCAATAGTTGAGGAAGGTGTTGCCTTTGGCCGCCGCGCCGTAGGCGCAGACCGTGCGGCCCGCCGCCCGCTCCTCGATCAGGAAGCGCAAGACCGCGCATTTGATGTCGGCCACTGCCTGCCCGAAGCCGTCGTAGCCGGAGGGATCGAACAGGTTCGCGCCCCATTCACTGAGCACCACGCGCTCCAGCGCCGGGGTCGGCCGGTGCGCGGCCCCGTCGTGGCAGGCGAAGACGCGTAGCGAGCCGCCATGGGTCGGCCATTCCTCGACATCGAACACCCGAAGGCCCTGGCGGCGCAGGATGCCGATCACCACGCCGAGCGAGAGGTAGGAGAAGTGCTCGTGGTAGATCGTGTCGAACTGCCGGCTCTCGATCATCCGCAGAAGGTGCGGGAACTCGAAGGTCGCCACCCCCTCCGGCTTCAGGATCTCGGCGAAGCCCGCCGTGAAGTCGAGGATGTCGGGCACGTGGGCGAGGACGTTGTTGGCCGCCGTGAGATCGGCCTTGTGGCCCGCTGCGGCGAGCCGCCGGGCGGTGTCGCGGCCGAAGAAGGCGACCTCGGTCGGCACGCCGCGCTCCACCGCCACGCGGGCGACGTTGGCCGCCGGCTCGACTCCGAGCACCGGCACGCCGCGCCTGACGAAGTATTGCAGCAGGTAGCCGTCGTTGCTCGCGACCTCCACGACCTTGCTCTCCGGCCCGAGGCCGAAGCGCTCGATCATCGCCGCGACGTAGCGCTCGGCGTGCCGCAGCCAGCCGGCGGAGAAGCCGGAGAAGTAGGCGTAATCGGAGAAGATCGCCTCGGGGCTCTCGAAGGCTTCGAGCTGCACCAGCCAGCAGGCGTCGCAGACATAGGCGTGGAGCGGATGGAACACCTCGCCCCGGTGGCGCCGCTCCGGCGTGACGTAGGAATTGGCCAGCGGCGACAGGCCGAGATCGCAGAAGGTCCGGGTCAGGGCGGCGCCGCAGGCACGGCAGGTCGGGGCGGTCACGCTTGAACTCCGGTTCGGGCTCCGGCTCTCGCTCCAGGCTGGCCCAGCGCCTCGTAGCGCGCGATCTCGGCCTCGGCCAGGGCGCGCGGGTCGGCGCCTTCGGCGGCGGCGCGGTACCACGCGGCGGTCCAGTCGAGGGTCGTGTCGAGGGTGAGCCGGCGGTCCCAGCCGAGCCGGGCGCGGGCCTTCGAGGCATCGACCTTGAGATAGGTCGCCTCGTGCGGATGGGTCTGCTGCGACAGGTGCCAGCCGGCGCCGTCGCCCCAGCCGCGGGCCAGCCGCTCGACGAGACTCGAGACCGGCCGGCAATCCTCGTCCGCCGGCCCGAAATTCCAGCCCTCCGCGAAGCCGTCGCCGTCCGCGCCCGCGAGGCATTCGGCGAGCCGGAGGTAGCCGGCCAGCGGCTCCAGCACGTGCTGCCAGGGGCGGATCGCGTGCGGCGCGCGGATTTCGACCGAAGCGCCCGTGCCGAACGCCCGCACGATGTCGGGGATCAGCCGGTCGAGGGACCAGTCGCCGCCGCCGATGACGTTGCCCGCCCGCGCGCTGGCGATCCGCGCCGGGTGGCCGCCCGGGCCGAAGAACGAGGCCCGGTAGGCGCTCGTGACCAGTTCGGCGCAGCCCTTCGAGGCGCTGTAGGGGTCGCGCCCGCCCATCGCCTCGGTCTCGCGGTAGGCGTAGGGCCATTCGCGGTTCTCGTAGGCCTTGTCGCTCGTCACCACCACGACGGCTTGCACCCCCGGCGCCGCCCGCACCGCCTCGAGCAGGTGGACGGTGCCCATGGTGTTGACCGCGAACGTTCCGACCGGGTCGGCGTAGGAGGGCCGTACCAGGGCTTGCGCGGCCATGTGGATCACGATCTCGGGCTCGGCCTCGCTCATGGTCGCCGTGAGCGCGGAGAGGTCGCGGATGTCGCCGATGCGCGAGCGCTCGGACGGAAAGCCGATCGCGCTGAACAGGTTCGGCTGCGTCTCCGGCGGCAGGGCGAAGCCGGTGACGCGGGCGCCGAGCCGGGCGAGCCACAGGCTCAGCCACGCCCCCTTGAAGCCGGTATGTCCGGTCAGCAGCACGCGCCGGCCCGCCCAGAAGGCGGGATCGGGGTTGAGCGCAGCCATCACCACACCTTCCAGGGCGCGTGCCCCCTGGCCCACAGCTCTTCGAGGTGCTTCTTGTCGCGCAGGGTGTCCATCGCCTGCCAGAAGCCGGTGTGATGGTAGGCGTGGAGTTGTCCGTCGCGGGCGAGGCTCTCCAGGGGCTCGCTCTCCCACACGGTGGCGTCGCCTTCGATCCGGTCGAGCACACGCGGCGAGAGCACGAAGAAGCCGCCATTGATGGTGGCCCCGTCGCCCGCCGGCTTTTCGCGGAAACTGCGGACCGCGTCGCCCGCGAGGTCGAGCGCGCCGAAGCGGCCGGGCGGCACCACCGCCGTCAGGGTGGCCAGCCGTCCGTGCGCCCGGTGGAAGGCGGCCAGGGCGGTCAGGTCGATATCGGCGACGCCGTCGCCGTAAGTCATGAAGAAGTCGTCCTCGCCGAGATAGTCGCGCACCCGCTTGAGCCGCCCGCCGGTCATGGTGGCATCGCCGGTCTCGATCAGCGAGACCTTCCAGTCCTCGGCTGCCGAGCGGTGGAACTGCACGTCGCCCCGGCCGAGGTCGAGCGTCACATCGCTCAGGTGGAGCCGGTAATTGAGAAAGAACTCCTTGATGACGTAGCCCTTGTAGCCGAGGCAGATCACGAACTCGGTCACGCCGTGGGCGGCGAAGATCTGCATGATGTGCCACAGGATCGGCCGTCCGCCGATCTCCAGCATCGGCTTGGGGCGCACCACGGTCTCCTCCGAGAGCCGCGTGCCGAGGCCGCCGGCAAGGATCACGGCCTTCACGGGTGGTCTCCGGGTCTGTGCGTCGTCGCCATCATCGCCACGCCTCTATCATGCGCCGCGCGGCATGCGGAAACCGCTCGGCATCGAGCGCGAAGGCGGGCGGGCGGATGCCGAAGGAATCGGGATAGTACGGGTCGCGGGCGAGCCGCGTGCCCCAGCGCCTGCGGAAGCGCGCCTGCTCGGCGGGATCGACCGTCGGCACCCGGTTGCGGCTCTCGTAGTGGTGGAGGCATGCCTCCGCGCAGTAGACGGTGCGCAAGCCGCGCTCGCCGAGCCGCAGGCAGAGGTCGATGTCGTTGTAATTGATGGCGTAGCCCTCGTCGAAGCCCTCGACGGCCTCGAAGTCGGCGCGCCGCACCATCACGCAGGCGCCGGTCACGGCGAGGTAATTGCGGTTGGCGAGGCTGGAGCCGTGATACCCGGCATCGTCGCCCGGAAAGCCGCGGCGGACATGGTCCGGCAGGCCTTCGCCGAAGGTCACGCCGGCATGCTGCAGGCTGCCGTCCTCGAACAGGAGTTTCGGACCGACCGCACCGACGCCGGGGATGGCGAGCTGCGCCAGCATCGCCTCGATCCAGTCCGGTGTGATGACGCTGATATCGTCGTTGAGGAAGACCAGCACCGCACCGGTGGCGGCGCGCGCGCCGAGGTTCATCTTGGCGGCGACGTTGAAGACCGGCCGGTCCCAGGTGATGGTGCGAGCCCCGAACCGCTCGACCGCTTCCCGCGTCTGCGGGCGCAGGTCGCCATTGTCGACCGCCACGATCTCGATGGCTTCGTAGCGGCTGGTCGCGCGGATGCTGCCGAGGCAGGCGGCGAGCAGATCGACGCTGCGCCCGCCGATGATGCTGTCGCGCCCGGCGGTCGGGATCACGATCGAGACGAGCGGGCGGGTCGCGAGCGGGCGCCGCAGGGCGAAATGCCCGGGGCCAAGCACACGGACGACGTCGAGACCGCCGGTGCGCCGGGCGCGTCCGGCCAGCGCGCGGGCGGCGGCCTCCGGCTCGGGATCCCTGCCGCGGCGATGGCAGAGCACCTGCGCGACGTGCCCGATGCGGTCGCTCCGCTCCGTCACCCGGAGCGCGAGGTCGTAGTCGAGCGCGCGCCCGTCCTCTCCCTCCGCGGAAAAGCCGCCGACCGCCCGCACCAGAGCGGTGCGGTAGACCGCGAGGCCGCCGAGATAGAAGCTGCCTTCCAGCGTTTCCGGCGACCAGTCGGGCTTGAAATACGGCTCGCAGCGCCCGCCGTCCGGGCCGATCCGATCCTCGTCGGAATAAAGCCCGTCGAGGCCGGGTTCGCGCGTCAGGCGGCGAACGAGCGCGAGGAGCGCGTGGGGTGCGAGCCGCGCATCGGGCTCCATCGTCGCGAGGTAGGCCCCGCGCGCCTGGGCCAGCGCCGCGTCGAGGGCGTTGCCGCCCGCAGGCGGGGACAGCAGGCGGACGCGGCCGTCCCCGGACGGCAGCGCCTGCAGCGCGGCCGAGGGATCGGCCACGAGGCACAGCTCCCAATCCGGATAGATCTGCGCCGTCAGGCTCGCCACGGCCTCGGCCAGATGGGCCGGCTCGGCGCCCTCAGCCGCCATGAGGAGAGAGATCAGCGGACGCTCCGGCAGAGCCGCGACCTGCGCGCGAAGCGTCTCCGCCGGGGGCAGGGCCTTCGTCTCCACCGCCTCGATCCAGGCGGCGTAGCTGGCCGGCGGGCGGCGGGTCTGCGCGGCGCGGGTGAGGCGGCGCCAGATCTCCTGCGGCGGTACGCTCCGCACCAGGCCCGAGGCGCGCCGCAGGAGCCGCAGCGGTCGCCGCTCCTGCGGCGGCAGCCGTTCGATGATGGTGCGGGCCGACAGGACGGCCGCCGCCATCCGGCCGGCGGGCTCGACCCGCAGCCCGTCGAGGCGGAAGCGCGGGCCGGTCTCCGTCGCCTCCAGACGAAGCGCGCGCGTGCCCGGCGGCAGGCGGATCAGGTCGTCGGTGCCGTCCTCCCGCGGTGTCAGACGGTAGCGGCGCGGTTCGGCCTCGCCCGCCGCCTCGACCGCGAGCACCGGCTGCACCGCCTCCGGGCGGCAACGGAGGCGGATGCGCGTGCCCGACAGGGCCGCCACCGCCGCGGCGGGGCCGAGGGCGAAGACCGGATCGGGGCCGGTCGCGCTCCAGGTGCCGTCATCGGCGACGCGGCGCAGATCACGCAAGGGGTAGAGGCCGAGCGCCTCGCGACGCGTCATCGTAACGGCTCGCCGTCTCGGGTCCGGTGGGAGTTCATGCGCCGCCGCAATCCACGAAATCGGCCGTTCCGTGAAGCGGTTTCTCGCGAAAGGCGTGCATGGCCGACACTGCGACGGCAAAGCGAAAGGTTTCTGTCATCGAAGTTTCATCGCGCATCGGCAGATGCTTGCCTTGCGGGCTGCCCGGACGCACGCTGTTCGGGTTGCGTCTCCGAGCCCGCGCGTCCGCGAAGGGAAACCGGATCATGTCGGCGGCAAACGAAGCGGTCGCCGTGGCGGCACACGGCGAGGCCACCGGTCAGCCGGGCGGCCGCAGCGCGCAGAAGGACCAGAAGGACAAGGCGGGTAAGACCGTGAAGCGGCTGCGCGCCCCGGCGGCCAAGAGCGTCGGCTGGGCGCTCGTCCAGGCCGCCCGGCTGCACCGCGCCCGGGTCGGCGACCGGCTCGCCGAGCTCGACTTGTTCGCGGGCCAGGAGCAGGTGGTGCAGGCGCTGGCGGCGGCCGGCAGCATGACCATGGGCGATCTCGCCGCCACCCTGCGGGTGCGTCCGCCGACCGCCTCGAAGACGATCTCGCGGCTCGCCGCCCTCGGTTTCGTCGAGCGCCGGGCCGAGGCCGGCGACGGCCGCATCGTGCGCGTGCGCCTGACCGAGACCGGCCTCGCCAAGGCCGCCGCGATCGAGCGGATCTGGGACGAGGTCGAGGCCGAGCTGCTCGAAGACTTCGACAACAAGGAACGCCGCCGCCTGCGCAAGCTCCTGCGCCGTGTCGCCCGCAACCTCGCGGAGGCCGCCGGCGTGTCCGGCCACGAGGAAGCCGATTCCGAGATCGACGGCGAGGCCGACGACGAGGAGGAGGCCCTGCTGGGACCGGGCGCATCCGACGCGGTGGGGCAATCGTCCTGAGACACGGCCGACACTCTTCGCTGCGCATCGCAGAAGCGCATCTCTGCCGCCTCGCCCGCCACTGATCCGGTGCCTTTCCCGTTGACGGTGCTATGGGTATATCCCCATATTCAGCTGTGTCGTCGGCATTCCTACCTTTGAAAGAATGTTGGTTCGTCGGGTCGAGCCGAAACGATCTGGCGGCATTTCCAGATGAGGTCAGAAGCGCGTTCGGTCACGCGCTTCACGAAGCTCAGTGCGGCCTGGAGCCGTATACGGCCAAGGCTTTGAAGGGCTTCGGTGGTCGCGGCGTTCTCGAGATCATCGAGAATCACGATAGTGATACCTTTCGGGCTGTTTATACGGTGCGCTTCGCCGAGGCGATCTACGTACTTCACTGCTTCCAGAAGAAGTCGAAGAAGGGCATCGCCACGCCGCAACACGAGATCGAGCTGATTCGAACTCGATTGCGCGATGCAGAAGCGATGGACCGGATCCGGACCAAGGAAGGACGTTGAGCCGATGAAGGGCACCGAAGACGCTTACCAGAGCAGCGGAAACATCTTCGCGGACGTGGAACTGGCGGACGCCCAGGAACTGCATCTCAAGTCCAGCCTCGTGATCGAGCTGCGGCGGCAGATCGAAGGCCGTCAGCTGACTCAGACCGCGGCGGCGAAGATCCTCGGAATGGGGCAGGCCGACTTGTCGAAGCTGCTGCGCGGCGGCTTGCGTGGCACGTCCGTCGAGCGCCTGATGCGGATGCTGACCGCTTTCGATCAGGATGTGGAGATCACGGTGCGCCCGCATTCCCGGGCGGGCGAGGGCGGACGCATCACAGTCACGCCCGTCCCCGCCTGACGGGTCAGGCCCGGCCCGCCGGCACCATGTCGGCGAGGTCGTGCCGGGCCGGATGGGAGAGGGCGGCGGCCAGCATCGCCTCCAGAACGATGAGGTCGGTTTCCGGGTCGGGCTCCCAGCCGCAGGTGCAGTGCCCATTGGGTCCGTGGGCGGCGGCGACCTGCCGGTAGAGCGCGCCGACGGTGCGCGCCGCGGCTTCCAGGGCCGCCATCACGTGCATCGGTTCCCGCTGCAGCGCTTGCCAGAAGGCGAGCGTGAGCGCCCGCTCCAGCGTTCCTTGCGCGTGCCGCTCCGCCGCGTCGGGCGGGGCCGTGACGAGACCGGCGCTCATGCCTGCACCGTCGCCCGCATCCGCACGCGCGCCTCGACCGGCGCCAGCCGTGGCGGCGTCGCGTCGCCCGGCTCCAGCCCGACCAGAGCTTCGAGCCCGCTCCGGCTCAGGGCGAGGGAGGAGCCGTCCCACCACGCGGAACGGACGGAGGCGAGCAGCCCGTCGAGGGTCGCGAGCCAAGCGGCGAGGCCACCCCTCCTGTCGCGCGGCGGGGACAGCGTATCGGCCCGTGCCGACCAGGGGCTGCCGTGAGACACGTTCGGGGAGATGAGAATGTGCGCCATGTCTTCATCATGGCTCCATCGCCCGATATTTCGCAAGCAATCTTCAAAACATTGGAAATACTTCAATCGACCACTGTTTTGAATGATTTCAACTTCAATTTAGAAGAATTCAAGCGAGTCGGAAAAAGGCGCGGTCGCGTCTCGGCTTGGCCCGGCCGGGCGCGGCCGGTCATCGGATCGGGTGGTCGAACGCGGTGTCGGGATAGGGCTCGGCCTTCAGGGTGAAGTGCCACCATTCCTGCGGGTAGGGCACGAACCCGCCGCGAATCATCGCATCGCGCAGGCGGTGACGGTTGCGGGCCTGTTCCGGGGTGATGCCCGGAAAATCCGTCGCCGAGGCCGGATCGAACAGGTCGAACGGGGTGCCCATATCGCATTCCGACCCGTCGGCGTGGCGGACCAGCGTCAGATCCACGGTCGAGCCGCGGGAATGCGACGAGCGCTCGGCGATGTAGCCGAGGCGGAACAGGTCCGCCTTGTCGGTCCGCGGGTAGTAGGCGGCCTTCATGCGGGTGTCGGCCGCGTCGCGCGCCCAGGCGGCGAAGTCGGCCACCGCCCGGCGCGGGCGGTAGCAGTCGAACACCTTGAGGCCGAGCCCTTCCGGTGCCAGCGCCGCCTGCACGCGGGCGAGTGCGCGGGCGGCCTGCGGCGTCAGCAGGCAGCGCGGCGCCTCGTAGCCGGCGATGGGCCGGCCGACGAAGTTGTCGGAACCGGCATAGCGCATGTCGAGGACGAGGCCCGGCACGAGCCGGCCGGCATCGACGAAGGGGGCCGGTTCCGCCGCAGCGGGCTGAGACGCGGCGAGGGCAAGACCGGTCAGGGCGGCGCGCATCAGGCCCGCCATGCCAGCAACCCTGCGCCGGCCGCGATCAGTCCGACGCCGAACCAGTGATGGAGCGCGAGACGCTCGCCGAGGAAGAGGACGCCGAACACGGCCACCAGCACGACGCTCAGCTTGTCGAGGGGCGCGACACGGCCGGCATCGCCGAGCGCGAGTGCCCGGAAGTAGCAGAGCCAGGACGCGCCGGTGGCGAGGCCCGACAGGATCAGGAAGACAAGGTTTCGGCCCGAGAGGTGGCCGATTTCCCGCGTCTGTCCCGCGGCGATGAGGATCGCGCCGGCGAACGCCACCACGACAAGGGTTCGAACGAAGGTCGCGACATCCGGCGCCACGCCGTCGATGCCGACCTTGGCGAGGATCGCGGTGACGGCGGCGAACCCGGCCGAGAGCAGGGCCCAGAAGCGCCACGACAGAAGCAATTCGCTCACCGAATGCCTCCCTACAGGGCGTGTCGCATCACGATCAGCGCCAAAGCGAGCCCCCCGATTCCCGCCAGAACCGAGACGAGGACGTAGGCAAGCGCTGCCATCCAATCGCCGCGCTCCATCAGGGTGAAGGCTTCGAGGGAAAAGGTCGAGAAGGTGGTGAAGCCGCCCAGGATCCCGGTGGCCACGAACAGCCGCGCCTGCGGCGGCCCGCCGCGTAGCGCCATCCAGCCGGTGACGACCCCCATCAGCACCGAGCCGAGGATGTTGATGCCGACCGTGCCCCACGGGAAGCTCGATCCGAGCCGGACCGCGGCGAGGTTGACCCCGTGGCGCAGCACGCCGCCGAGGCCGGCACCGAGGAAGACGAGAAGGGTGTTCAAGGTCTTGGCTCGAAACGGGAGTGCAGTCACGGTGCCGACGTGCAAGGCGCGTGCAGGTCTAGTGCATCGGCCTGCGGGAGCGCCACGAAAAGAAGCCCGCCGGCTGTGCAGCCGGCGGGCTCGTTCGACTTCACGGCGAGCGTGAAACTCAATCGTCGGCCAGAATCTTGTCCGGCGTGATCGGCAGATGGCGGATGCGCTTGCCCGTGGCGTGGAAGACCGCGTTCGAGATCGCGGCGGCCACGCCGACGATGCCGATCTCGCCCAGACCCTTCACGCCGAGCGGGTTCGCCTTGTCCTCCTCATCGACGAAGATCACGTCGATGTCGTGGATGTCGGCATTCACTGGCACGTGGTACTCGCCGAGATTGTGGTTCATGAACCGGCCGATGCGGTGGTCGAGCATCGATTCCTCGTGCAGCGCCGAGCCGACGCCCATGACGATGCCGCCGAGGATCTGGCTACGGGCGGTCTTCAGGTTGAGGATCTTGCCGGCCGCGATGGCCGAAACCACGCGGGTGCAGCGGACTTGGCCCAGTTCCTCGTCGATCTTCACCTCCACGAAGATCGCCGAATGGGTATAGGCCTCGTATTCCTTCGCGAAATCCTTGTCCGGGGCGGCCTCGCCGGTCGCCTCCAGCTTCGCGGTGCCCGTCGCCTTCAGCACATCGGTGAGCGCCACGCTTTTCGCCGGATCACCCGCCAGTTCGATGCGGCCGTTCGAGAAGACGACGCGCTCGAAATCGGCATTGGCCAGCGGCGAGTTGTCCATGCCGCGCGCGAGCTTGAACGCCTGCTCGGCGATTGATCGGCAGGCCTTCATCACCGCGGTGCCGGAGGAGGCCGCGGTCCACGAGCCGCCCGCCACGGGGGCCTTGGCGAGCTGCGTGTCGCCGAGCTTGGTCGTGACGTGGTCGAGCGGCAGCCCCAAAGTGTCGGCGGCGATCTGGGTCAGGATCGTGTAGGTGCCGGTGCCGATGTCGCCCGTCTGGTTGCCGACCTCCAACCGTCCGTCAGCGGTGAGCACGGCATGCGCGCTCGACTGCATCATCATCGATTCCCAGATGCCGGTGGCCATGCCCCAGCCGACGAGTTCGCGGCCCTCTCGCATGGAGCGGGGCTGCGGGTTGCGCCGGCTCCAGCCGAAGCGCTCAGCGCCCTCGCGGAAGCATTCCTTCAGCGCCTTGGAGCCGAACGGCTTCTCCTCGGTCGGATCGCTCTCGGTGTAGTTCTTCAGGCGAAGCTGAATCGGGTCCTGGCCGGTGGCGTAGGCCAGTTCGTCCATCGCCGTCTCGATGGCGTAGACGCCGGTCACGGCGCCGGGCGCGCGCATGTCGCCCGGCGTCGGGGTGTCGAGCTTGGCGAGGCTGTAGGTCAGCTTGACGTTGTCGCAGTCGTAGAGCACGCCCGACCAGTTGACGACGACCTCCTGGTAATCCTCGTAAGACGAGGTGCCCTGCACCGCGTCGTGCCTGAGCGCGGTGAGCTTGCCCGAACGGTCGGCGCCGAGCGAGACGGTCTGCAGCGCCTCGGAGCGGTAGGTGAACGACCACATCTGGTCGCGGGTGAGCGTCACGCGCACCGAGCGGCCGAGGTCTTTGGCCGCCAGCATCGCCAGGAAGAGCTGGTATTGCGGGCGCAGCCCCGATCCGAAGCCGCCGCCGAGATAGGGGTTGAGCACCCGCACCTGCTCCGGCTTCAGGCCGAAGGCGCTGGCGATGTAGTCGTGGGTGTTCGAGACGCCCTGGATCTTGTCGTAGACCGTGTAGGTGCCGTCTTTCTCCACGACGACGGTGGAGGCGTGTGGCTCCATCGGGTTGTGGTGCTCGTCGGCCATCCGGTACTGGCCGTTGACGCGGATCTCGGCCGCATCGAACGCTGTCTCGGCATCGCCCCACGGCTCCGGCGGCGGCTTGATGCCGGAGCGCTTCATCGGCGGATCGTAGGATTCCGGCGCCTGCGCCGCGAGATCGGTGCGGGGCGCCACGACCCCGTAATCGACCCGCACCAGGGAGGCGGCGTAGCGCGCCGTCTCGAAATCCTCGGCGACGACGAGGGCCACCGGCTGGCCGGAGAACACGATCCGGTCCGTCGCCAGCGCCTGGAACGGCGCGCCGGGAGGCGCCACCGCATCCTGATAATCCTCCGGGTTGTCGGAGGTGGCCGGACGGTTCTCGTGGGTGATCACCTTGATGACGCCGGACACCGCCTCGGCGGCGGAGGCGTCGATGCTCCGGATGCTGCCCTTGGCGATGGCGCTCGACACCACCACGCCGTATGCGAGATCGGGGGCGGCGAACTCGCCGGCATATTTGGCAAGGCCGGTGACCTTGGCCGGGCCGTCGACGCGACTGACGGCGCTGCCGACGAACCGGTCGCGGCCGGCCGCCGGGCTGAACTGGACGGTCATGGGCGGCTCCTTACTGGATGCGCTTGTCGGACTGGGACTGGGGCGTGCCGGCGGCGGCCTGCTCCAGGCCGCGGACGATGGCGCGGCGCGCCAGTTCGATCTTGAAGCCGTTGGTCGCCTGCGGCTTGGCCTCGCGCAGGATCAGGTCGGCGGCCGCCTTGAAGGTCTCGCGGGTGGCCGGCTTGCCCTGCAGCAGCGCCTCGGCGTCGGTGTTGCGCCAGGGCTTGTGGGCGACGCCGCCGAGCGCGAGGCGCGCAGTGCGGATGGTCTGCCCGTCGAGTTCGAGCGCGGCGGCGACCGAGACCAGCGCGAAGGCGTAGGAGAGCCGGTCGCGCAGCTTCAGGTAGGTGTGGTGCGTGCCGCCAAAGCCCTTGGCCGGCAGGTCGATGGCGAGGACGATCTCGCCGGGCGCGAGGTTGGTGTCCTTGGAGGGCTCGTCACCCGGCAGCCGGTGGAACTCGGCGAACGGGATCGAGCGGTCGCCCTGCGGCCCGCTGACCTGCACGACCGCCTCCAGCGCGGCGAGCGCCACGCACATGTCGGAGGGGTGGGTGGCGATGCACTTGTCGCTGGTGCCCAGGATCGCGTGGATACGGTCGACGCCGCCGATCGCCGAGCAGCCGGAGCCCGGCTCGCGCTTGTTGCAGGGGGTCGCCGTGTCGTAGAAGTAGTAGCAGCGGGTGCGCTGCAACAGGTTGCCGCCGGTCGAGGCCGCGTTGCGCAGCTGCGCCGAGGCCCCGGCCAGGATCGCGTCGGCGAGCAACGGGTAGCGCTCGCGGATGCGGGCATCGTAGGCCAGCGTCGCGTTGGTCACGAGCGCGCCGATGCGCAGGCCGCCCTCGCGCTCCTCGATCTTGTCGAGCGGCAGACGGGTGATGTCGATGAGTTTGCCCGGCCGCTCGACGTCGTACTTCATCAGGTCGATGAGGTTGGTGCCCCCCGCGATGAAGCGGGCCGCGGGGTCGCTGCCGAGCGCCTGCACCGCCTCCGCCACCGTGCTGGGGCGGACGTAATCGAAGCGGTTCATCGGGCGTCTCCCTGCTGCATCACCTCTTCGATCGCATCGACGATGTTGGTGTAGGCGCCGCAGCGGCAGATGTTGCCGCTCATCGCCTCGCGGATCTCGTCGCGGGTCTTGGCGTGGCCCTCGTTGATCAGGCCGACCGAGGAGCAGAGCTGGCCCGGCGTGCAGTAGCCGCACTGGAAGGCGTCGTGCTCGACGAAGGCTTCCTGGATCGGGTGAAGGCTGTTCTTGCCTTCGCGCTGGGCCAAGCCGGCCAGACCCTCGACGGTGGTGATCTCGGCGCCGTCCTTCATCACGGCGAGCGTGAGGCAGGAATTGATGCGGGTGCCGTTCACCAGCACGGTACAGGCGCCGCACTGGCCGTGGTCGCAGCCCTTCTTCGTGCCGGTGAGGTCGAGGCGCTCGCGCAGGAGGTCGAGCAGGGTGGTCCAGGGGGCCACCTGAAGCGTGCGCCGCTCGCCGTTGATGGTGAGCGTGATGCCGATTGTCCCGACGGCGCCGGGCGAACCGCTGTCGATGAGCATGGTTACATCCGTGGTGAGGCGCGGGCCCTGTACGGACGAACCGCGGCACCTGGGTGTCGCGAGGGGCCGGGTGGGGCGCGCGTCTTGGAAGGGCGCGGGCTCAGGGGTCCGCGCCGGGTCGTCTCGATAACCATTCCAAGGTGGCACTGTTCCGCTCGCCCTGTGGAGGGGACGCCGCAGCCCGTTCACGGACCGGCGAGGCGTGAGAGGGGCTTCCGGTCCGGGCGGGGTTACGCGGGGCGTGAAGCTCGGCTAACGCTTGCCCCGCACGCCGACTTCGAGGAGCCGCCATGGCCGACGCACTCGACCCCGTCCTCAACGACATCGACCGCGATCTGGACAACAGCCTGGAGCGGCTGTTCGCGTGGCTGCGCATCCCCTCGATCTCGACCGACTCGGCCTATGCCGGCCATTGCCGCGAGGCGGCGCAGTGGCTCGAAGGAAACCTCACCGCGCTCGGCTTCGCGACCAGCGTCGAGGAGACTTCGCTGCATCCCGTGGTGCTGGCGCATCGCCCGAAGCCGGGCGCGCCGCACGTGCTGTTCTACGGCCATTACGACGTGCAGCCGGTCGATCCGGAAAACCTCTGGAAGACGCCGCCCTTCGAGCCGCGCATCGACGAGACGGACGGCACGAAGCGGATCGTCGCCCGCGGCGCCTCGGACGACAAGGGTCAGGTGATGACCTTCGTCGAGGCCTGCCGGGCGCATCTCGCCATGTCCGGCGACCTGCCGGTCGGCGTCACCATCCTGATCGAGGGCGCCGAGGAGAACGGCTCGCAGGGGTTGCCCGAATGGGTCGAGGCCAACCGCGACCGGCTGGGGGCGGACGTGGTCCTCGTCTGCGACACCGGGATGTGGGACCGCGAGACGCCGCAGATCACCACCTCGCTGCGCGGCCTTGCCTATTACGAGGTGAAGGTGACCTGCGCCGACCGCGACCTGCATTCCGGCTTCTTCGGCGGCGCGGCAGCCAACCCGATCCATGTCCTGTCGCGGATCATCGCCGACCTGCACGATGCGGACGGCCGCGTGACCCTGCCGGGCTTCTACGACGGCGTGCGCGAGCCGCCGCCCGAGCTGCTGGAGCAGTGGCGCGGGCTCGGCCTGACGCCCGAGAAGTTCCTGGGGCCGATCGGCCTGAAGCAGCCGGCGGGCGAGCGCGGGCGCCTGCCGATCGAGCTGATCCAGTCGCGCCCGGCCTGCGACGTGAACGGCATCATCGGCGGCTATACCGGGGAGGGGACCAAGACCGTCATCGCGTCGCAGGCGTCGGCAAAAGTCTCGTTCCGCCTCGTGGACGACCAGGATCCGGAGCAGCTCTCGAAGACCTTCGAAGCCTTCGTGCGGGAGCGCGTGCCCGCCGACTGCTCGGTGGACGTGGTCTGCTACAAGGGCTCGCGGGCGGTGGCTCTGCCCTACGACATGCCGCAGCTCGCGGCGGCGCAGGCGGCGCTCTCGGCCGAGTGGGGCCGCGCGGCGGTGGCGGTGGGGGCCGGCGGTTCGATCCCGATCGTCGGCGACTTCAAGCGCATCCTCGGCCTCGACACCCTTCTGATCGGCTTCGGCCTCGACGACGACCGCATCCACTCGCCCAACGAGAAGTACGAGCTGACGAGCTTCCACAAGGGCACGCGCTCCTGGGCGCGGATCCTGTCGGCGCTGGCAAAGGCGTAAGCGGCGCGGCGGCGATGACATCGAGCCTTCCGACCCTCTCCCCTTATCCTGGGGTGTCCTTCGAGGTCGCTGCGGGGCGCCTCAGGACGAGGCTGCGGGTGGGACGCTCGGGGAACGCGCTGGCAGACGGCGTGACGGCATGAGCGCCGCTGCGATCTTGCGGCCGACGGAGGAGGCTATGCTCGTCCCGGCCCACCTCATCGAGGCCGCGCCGGGTGCCTGCGTGCTGCGCTTCCCCCTGCCGCCTTCGCTGCCGATCCCGCTCCACATCGCGTCGCCCGAAGGCGTAGGGCTGGTGACCTGGGCGTTCGCCGGTCTCGAAGCGGCGGCATCGGACGGACCCGTCTGCTTCCTGGCGCTCGACGGGGACGGAGCGGCCCTGCGCGACGGCGTGAGCGTCGCCACGCATTTTCGCGACCTCGCCTTGCGGCTCGAACCCGCCCCGGCCGGCGCCCTGAGCGCGGCCGAGCGGGACCTGCTCGCGCGGGCGCTGCTCTCCGCCGGCACCTCCGGCCTCGGAACGCTCGGGGCGCTGTTCGGCCTCGTCGAAGCAGCGGTCGCCGCGCTGCCGGTCGCCGACGAGGCGCCGGACCTCGCCGACGGGGCCGGCGGCTGGTCGATCAGCGGCACCGCGATCCCGCTCGGCCTGCTGTTCCGGGGGCCCGCGGGCTGGGGCTGCGCCCGCGTCACGCGGGCGGCCCTGCGCTTCGCGGGGCACCCGCGCCAGCACCTCACGCTGGACCCCGTTTGGGGGGCGGCGCCCGAGGGGCTGCCCGCGCGCGCCTTCGCGCTCCAAGCCCACGGCTTTACCGCGCTGACGACATCGGGTCCCGTGACGTGATGGGCCTCGCGATGGCGTCCGACCCCGCGCAAAAGCCGGCGATCCTCGTCCTCGCGCCGATGCCGGCGGCGCCGGTGAGCGCCGGCAACCGGCGCCGGCTCGCTGCCACCTGCGAGGCGCTGACCCGCGGCGGCTTCGCCATCGACCTCGCCTATTACGCCCACGAGGATCAGATCTACCGCCGCTTCGGCCAGCACCCGCCGACCGATCTTGCGGCGATGGAGCGGACGTTCCGCAATGTCTTCCTGATCGAGGCGCGGACGGTGATCCCGCTCAAGACGCGCTCCAACGCCTTCGGCATCGACGAATGGTGCCCCGACGAGGTCGGCGACTTCGTCGCGTGGTATTTCTCGGCCTATCCGGCGACCGGCGCGGCTCTCGTGAACTACGTCTTCCTCTCGCGCGCCCTCGAGCGGGTGCCGCCGGGCGTGCTCCGGCTCATCGACACCCACGACCGCTTTGCCGGCCGCCAGACCCAGTACCGGCCGTTCCGCGCCGAGCCGAACTTCTTCTACACCGACGCGGCCGGGGAGGCGGCGGGGCTGTCGCGGGCCGACATCGTGCTGGCGATCCAGGCGGCGGAGGCCGGCTCTTTCGCGGACCTGACCGACAGCCGCGTCCTGCTGCTGCCGCCGCATTTTCCGGCGCGGAAGCCGTTCGCCGTGCCGGAGCGGGTCGCCCGCATCGGCTTCCTCGGCCACGGCAACGATCCCAATCTGTTCTCCATCGGCCGCTTCATCCGGGCCTGGCGCGAGGGCTGGACAGCGGACCGGCCCGAACTCGTCATCGCCGGCGAGATCTGCCGCAGCCTGCCCGGCGTCGAGGGGCCGGGCGTGCAGCTCCTGGGCTATCTCGACCGGCTCGAGGATTTCTATGCGCAGGCCGATGTCGTCGTGGCGCCGATGCTGATGGGGTCGGGGCTGAAGATGAAGGTCGGCGAGGCCCTGTCCTTCGGCCGTCCGGTGATCGGCACCGAGATCGGCCTGGAGGGCTTCGAGCCGGTGGAAGCGGCCCATCGCTGCCGCGATGCGGAGGCGGTGAAGGCGGCGGTGCTGGCGGTCTCCCAGGATGCCGACGCCCTGGCGCGGCTGACGCGGGCGAGCGAGGCGCTGTTCACGCGCTATGCCGAGACGGCCTTGGCCGCGGAAGCGGAACTGATCGGTCTCTTGAGAGCGCACGAACAGGGACGCGCATCCCCCTCTCCCCGCATGCGGGGAGAGGGTCGCGACGACCACAGAACTCGGGTCTACCCGAGTTCTGATCTTAGTTGCCCAAGTCGGGCAAGCCCGACTTGGGATGTCGGCGCGACGAGCGGGAGCGAAGGTGAGGGGGCGGATCAGCGAGAGCCTCCTTCGTCTACGCCCCCTCACCATCGCCTGCCGGCTCGCTCTGCCGACGGCGAGGTCGGCATCCCCCTCTCCCCGCGTGCGGGGAGAGGGGGCGCAAAGCCTGAAGCGGACGGAGCAAGAGTCTTCCGAGGCGGCGGCCTCGTCCTGACCGTCGAGACCTCCACCCGCTCCCTGCCCGCCGCCGACCCGGATCTTGGCGTGCTGATCGCCACCGAGCGGCGCCCCGGTCGCGGCATGGCGGAGGTCTATGCGCCGCAGCGCCAGCGCTGGTTCGCCCGCGCGGAGGCAAGCGCTGCCGGCAATCCGCCCGATCTCGGCGCCCTCGATGTCACCCTCGCGCCCGAATGGGTGCGCGACCGGACGCTGCCGTCCGCTACCCGCGCCGCGCTCGCCCGCGCCTTCGCCCGGATGCAGGTGGATTGGGAGACGGAAGGCCGCATCGTCGGCCAAGCGAAGGATCGCATCGAAATCGAGACCCTGCTGCCGGGCGTTCTCGTCAACGGCACCCATCCGGCGGCCGCCTTCCTGATCGCGGGGGAGGGCGCCTGCGAACTGCTCCTGGAACGGGTCACGCCGCTCCATCGCCGCGGGGCCTTTGCCTACACCGACCGGACCGGGCGATTGCCCGCGCCGCTGCCGGTGACACTCTCCCTGCGCGGGGCGGTGCCCTCGAGCGGTGGCGCCCTGCTGTTCCTCACCGATGACGGCATCGGCCGCATCGCCCTGCCGGAAGTGTCCGCCCCATGAGCGACACGCCTGCCGTCCCCCTGCTCGACACCGTGGATGCCGGTACCGGCCGCCGCGCCGCGCTCGCCGAGGCTGCGCTGCTCTGGGAGGCGCTGTTCCGCAACGGCGTGCGCCTCGCCTTCGCGTTGCAGCCAGAGCCGGACGTCTCCGTCGTCATCGTCGCCCGCGACGCGCGCCACCTCCTGGCGCTGACCCTTTATCGGCTCTGCACAAGTCAGGCGCTCGCCGGGGTGAGCTTCGAGGTCGTGCTGGTCGACAACGCCTCCGGGCCGGAGACCCGCGCCCTCTACGAGCGGCTCGACGGGGTGACGCTGATCGAGAACGCCACCAACACCGGCTTCGGCCCGGCCTGCAATGCCGGCGCGGCGCGGGCGCAGGGGCGCTTCCTCCTGTTCCTCAACCCCGATGTCGATCTCCTGCCCGGCGCGCTGGCGGCGATGGTCGCCACCTTCCGCGATCACGAGGGAGCCGGCATCGTCGGTGCCCGGCTCGTCTTCCCCGGCGGCGTGCTCCAAGAATCCGGCGCGGGCTTTCGCGACGACGCGCAACTCACTCACCCGTTCGGCCGCGGCAACGCCGACCCCTTCGCCCCCGAACACGCCGCGACCCGCGACGTCGGCTACGTCTCGGGCGCCGTGCTGATGATCGAGCGGAGCCTGTTCGAGAGTCTCGGCGGCTTCGATCCGCTCTTCGCCCCGGCCTATTTCGAGGACACCGACCTGTGCCTGCGCTGCCATCAGGCCGGGCGTCGCGTCATCGTGCAGCCGCGGGCCACGGCGATCCACTACGAGAACGCCACCAGCGCCCGCCGCGAGGAAGTGGAGGCATTGCTCGACCGCAACCGCGCCCGCTTCCTCGACCGGCATCGGGCGAGCCTGTTCGAGCAGGGGCCGCAGCCGCGGGGCGGCGGCTTCCTCGATCACGATCCCTGGCGCCTGCGCGTGCTCTACGTCGACGACCGGGTGCCGCATCTCGATCTCGGCGCCGGCCTGCCGCGGGCCAACGCCATCCTCAATGCCATGGCGGGCCTCGGCTACGCGGTGACCTTCTTCCCGAACTACGAGGCGGATGCGGACGAAGCGCGGCGCTACCGCGACCTCGATGAGCGCATCGAGATCGCCTATGCCAGCGGCGACGACGGCTTCGCCCGCCTGATCCAAGAGCGGCGCGACCATTACGACGTGCTCTGGGTCAGCCGGCCGCACAACATCCTGTTCGTGACCCAGGCGCTCCATGCCGCCGGGCTCGATCCGCGCCGCTTCGTGCGCTCGAAAGTGATCTTCGATTCCGAGGCATTGTTCGCGCTGCGCGACTTCGTGACGGAGGCGGCGACCTCCGGCAGCGCCACCGCCGCCGATCTGGCGTGGCAGGCCGAGCGCGAGACGCGCCTGTTCGGGCTTGCCGATGCAGTGGTCTGCGTCTCGCCGGCCGAGGCGCGGGTGCTCGCCCGCTACAGCGCCTGCAACGCCACCGTGCTCGGCCACGCCCTGGCTCTGCCCGAGGCGCCGACGCCGGATTTCGCCGCACGCTCCGGCTTCGTTTTCGTCGGCGCGCTGGCCCGCGAGGGCCAGCCCAACGTCGATTCCCTCGACTGGTTTTTCGGGCACGTCTGGCCCCTCGTGCGGGCGCGGCTGCCGGAGGCGGCGCTGACGATCGTCGGCGGGATCGCGCCGGAGATCCGCGAGCGCTACGCCCGTGAGCCGGGTGTGCGAGTGACCGGCCGGGTGCCGCGGACCGAGCCGTTTCTCGACGCCGCGCGGGTGTTTCTGGCGCCGACGCGCTTCGCCGCCGGCATCCCGCACAAGGTTCACGAGGCGGTGGCGCGGGGGCTGCCCTGCGTCGTCACTCCGATCCTCGCCGATCAGGTCGGCTGGGCGGACGGCACCGGCATCCTCGTGCGCGACTGGCGCGATCCGAAGCCGTTCGCCGATGCGCTGGCGGTGCTCCATGAGGATGCCGGCCTGTGGCGGTCGGTCCGAGAGGCGGGGATCGAAAAAATCTCCGAGGATTGCGACGCCGATGCCTTCGCGGCGGCGATCCGGGCTTTGTGCGAGGCGCAGGTCGTCGCATGAGCGCCTCCCCCGTCGCCCGCCTCGTCGGCCTCGCCACCGGTCTCCTGCGCCGCGCCGCCATCGGTCGCGTCCCGAAGCTGTTCGATGCCGCCTATTACCGCGAGCGCAATCCGGGCGTGGCGCGCAGCGGCCTCGACCCGTTCCTGCACTACGCATGGTTCGGCGCGCGCCGGGACCGCAATCCGAGCGCGGATTTCGACACCGCCTTCTATCGCCGCCAGAGCGGCCGCACCCGGCTCGATCCCCTCCGCCACTACCTGAAGGTCGGCGCCGCGCAGGGTCTCGACCCGAGCCCCGCCTTCAGCACCAGCCTCTATCTCGCCCGCTACCCCGACGTCGTCGCGGCCGGGATCAACCCGCTCCTGCACTTCCGCACCGACGGGCGGGCGGAAGGGCGCGAGGCGGCGCCCTCGCCGATCGAGCCCGACCGTCTGCGGGCGCTGGACGGCGTGGCGGAGGAGCATCTCCTCACCCTGCCCGAGGCGGAGGGCGGGCGCTTCGCCCTGACGCTGCTGCGGCAAAGCCCGCTCGACCGTGCGGCGGCATTCGCCCCGCGCTTCTGCCTTCAGCTCTGCGTCGACGGCGTCGAGTACGACGCCCTGCTCGACGCGTTGCGCGCCTTCGAGGCCGGGGCGCAGGAGGCCGTGGCGCTGGAGATCGATACCGGCGCAGGCCCGCACCCGCCGATGCCGACCCAACTCCTCGCCTTCGAGCGTTGCTTCGTCTCGCGCTCGGATGACGGCCGGGCACTGCACCTGCGCTACGCCGAACTGCGCGCCTGGGATCTGCGCCTCAAGCGCCCCGGCGTCGCGGCCGTGTTCCCCGGCGGCCATTTTTCCGCGCGATGGCTGGCGAAAGGGGAGGGTTGGCTCGATCGCTGACGCGCGTTCGGGGAAACGGAGGCGACGAGGCGGGTTGCTCAGGGGACGGACACGAGCAGGATCGCCGCCATGAGCACCGACGACCGCGCGCCGCGCGAGGAGCGCCCCGACTCGACCGGACCCAATGCCCGGCCCCGCGACACCACCATCGGCCAGACCGGCGAGGGCATCCCCGACGACAGCGGGCAGCCCGTGCAGGTGGATGAGGACGAGGCGAGGCGGATCGAGGAGAAGATCCGGGCGCTGTGATCCGGCCTCACGCGACGCCTTTCCCATCCACCGCCTCATCCTGAGGTGCGACGCGAAAGCGGCCGCGAAGGATGTTCCAGGCTCCGCGCGGGATCTGGAGGATCCTTCGAGTCCGCTTGCGCGGGACCTGAGGATGAGGACGGCGGATGGGAGGAACGTTCGCTCGGCGCGCCTAGGCCGTCCGCTCGGAAAAGATCGCCTTCTTGACGATGGCGTGGACGCCCCAATTGCCATCGACCACCTGGGTAATGCCGAAATCGACCGCGACCGACATCAGCGAGATCGCCTCGTCTTCGGTCAGCCCCTTCGCGTGCATCAGGAACTGGCGCATCTTGCGGAAGGCGTCGCGCATGGCGAGGTCGATGGAGGATTTCTGGAAGATCGCGTTCTGCGCGTCCGGCCCGAGATCCTTGAGGTAGTTCGGGTAGCTGAAGCCCGAGAGCACCCAATCCTCGCTCGTCTCGATCATCGGGAAGTCGAGAGCCTCCAGCGAGGTGCCGGCGAGATCCGCCTTCTTGTGCAGGATGAACTGGAAGGTGCCGGTGAGCGAGCACTCGATCGCCGTGCCGCACAGCTCCGAGTCGCCCTGGCTCGCGTGGGGGTCGCCCACCGAGAACAGCGCGCCCGGCACGGCGACGGGATAGTACATCGTCGCACCCTTGCCGATGCGCCAGTTGTCGATGTTGCCGCCGGTGTAGCTCGGCGGGATCGAGTTCACCATGTCGGCTTCCGCCGGCGCGAGGCCCATCGTGCCGAAATGCGGGCGGATCGGCACGCGGATGCCCTTCAGCACGTCGTAGGTGCGTTTGGTCTTGGTGTGATCGACCGGTACGCCTGGATAGTCGATGGTCGGGTGGTCGCGTCCGTCCGGGTCGGTCACGCCGGGCCAGGGGAAGCTGTAGACGGCCTTCGCCCAGTCGCGGTCGCCCGAGGCATCGACCTCGTAGATCGTGACCACCTCGCGCTTACGCCCCTCCAGCATGTCGTTGTAGTGGTAGCCCCACCACGCCGCCGCGTTGCTGCCGAAGGTCAGGCCCTTGAACTTCGGGTTGGCGGAGGGGCGCGGCGCCACGTCGAGGATGCGCACTTCCAGCACGTCGCCGGGCTCGGCCCCGCGGATCGCCACCGGGCCGGTGCAGATGTGGACGCCGAGCCCGCCGCCGGGGCCGAGCTTGGAATCCTCCGGCCCGGCACCGCGGCGCGCGACGCCCTTCTTCTCCTTGGTCCACAGGAAGACGCTCTCGGCGCCGGGATCGCCCGTCACCATGCGCTCGGCATCGTCGTTGGCGTGGTGGGTCAGCGTCTCGATGGTGACGAAGTCGCCCGAGTCGATCTCGACCTGAGGCTTGAGCGACTTCGAGAAGTAGCCCCAGTGGATCGTCTCGGCATTGGCCGGCAGATGGTAGTGGGCGGTCTGCTTCAGCCGGCGCGCGCTGTTCTGCGCCAGCGCCGGGCTCACCAGCGACAACCCGCCCGCTGCCAGCGCCGCCGCGCCCCCGGTGGCGACGAAGCCGCTCTTCAGGAAGGCGCGCCGCTCCGGCTCCATGTCGCGCCGGTAGCGCAGCCGATGCTCGGCGAAAGCGGCGCAGGTCGGATCGTCACCAAGACACATTGCAGACTCCACAGGCGTTCAACGCGCGGAGCTGAATGCAAAATAACAGCCAAGCTCGAGCCCCGCGCGCTCACCAGAAGCGCGCGGGGCTCGAGGGGACGGGCTACTCCGAGATCGGCCCGGCGCCCGGCTCGGCCTCCGCCGCTTCCTGCGGCTCCCCGGCCTGTGCCTCCACCACCGCCGCGGCGGTGACGTTGACGATGCCGCGGGCCGTGACCGAGGGCGTCAGGATGTGCGCCGGCTTGGCCGGGCCGATCAGCAGCGGGCCGACCGGCAGGGCATCGGCCAGCACCTTGGCGAACTGGAAGGCGATGTTGGCCGCATCCAGGTTCGGGAAGACGAGGATGTTGGCCGCGCCCTTCCAGTTGGAGCCCGGCAGCACCCGGTCGCGCACGAGTTCGGACAGCGCCGAATCCGCCTGCATCTCGCCGTCGGCCTGAAGCTGCGGTGCGCGGGTCTGGATCAGCTCCAGGGCCTTGCGCATCTTCTTCGCCGAGTCCGAGTCCGACTGCCCGAAATCGGAGTGGCTCAGCAGCGCGATCTTCGGGGTCAGACCGAAGCGACCGACATGGTTGGCGCAGGCGATGGCGACGTCGGCGATCTCCTCCGCGCTCGGGTTCTGGCGGACATGGGTGTCGGCGAGGAAGAAGGCGCCCTTCTTCGTCACGATCAGGCTCATGCCGGCGAAATCGAGCGAGTCGGGCGAGAGCCCGATGATGTCGCGGATGACACGCAGCCGCGTCTCGAACCGGCCTTCCAGGCCGCAGATCAGAGCATCCGCCTCGCCGCGGCGGACAGCCAGCGCCGCGATCACCGTGCTGTTGGTGCGCACCAGCGTCCGGGCGAGATCCGGCGTGATGCCGCGCCGCCCGGCGACCTCGAGATAGGTGGCGACGTAGTCCCGGTAGCGCGGATCGTCCTCGGGATCGATCAGGTCGAAATGCTCGCCGGGCTTCAGGTCGAGTCCGAAGCGCTTGATGCGGGTCTCGATCACCCGCGGACGTCCGACCAGGATCGGCCGCGCGACCTTGTCCTCGACGACCGCCTGCGCGGCGCGCAGCACCCGCTCGTCCTCGCCCTCGGCGTAGATGACGCGCTTCGGATCCGTCTTCGCCTTGGAGAACAGCGGCTTCATGATGAAGCCGGAGCGGTGCACGAAGCGGTCGAGCGATTCCGCGTAGGCCTGGATGTTCTCCACCGGCCGCCCGGCAACGCCCGAATCCATCGCCGCTTTGGCCACGGCCGGCGCGATGCGCAGGATCAGGCGCGGATCGAACGGGCTCGGGATCAGCGAGCGGGGCCCGAACGGCCGGGCCTCGCCGCCATAGGCGCGGGCCACCACGTCGGAGGGCGTCTCGCGGGCGAGCGCCGCGATCGCCTTCACCGCGGCCTTCTTCATCTCCTCGTTGATCTTGTGGGCGCCGACATCGAGCGCGCCGCGGAAGATGTAGGGGAAGCAGAGGACGTTGTTGACCTGATTGGGGAAATCCGAGCGCCCGGTGCAGATCATCGCATCCGGCCGTGCCTGCTCGGCGACGTCCGGCATGATCTCGGGATAGGGGTTGGCGAGCGCCATGATGAGCGGCTTCTCGGCCATCTTCTCGAGATATTCGGGCTTGAGCACGCCGCCCGCCGAGAGGCCGATGAACACGTCGGCGCCGGGGATCACGTCGGCGAGCGTCCGCGCCTCCGTCTCCTGCGCGTAGATGTCCTTCCAGCGGTCCATCAGCTCGGCCCGGCCCTTGTAGACCACGCCCTTGATGTCGGTGACGGTGATGTTCTCCCGGGTCGCGCCGAGGGAAACCAGGAGGTTGAGGCAGGCGAGCGCCGCCGCGCCGGCGCCGGAGGTGACGATCTTGGCGTCGGAGAGCTGCTTGCCCGCGAGCTCGAGCGCGTTGAGGACGGCCGCCGCGACGATGATCGCCGTTCCGTGCTGGTCGTCGTGGAAGACCGGGATGTTCATCCGCTCCCGGCAGCGCTCCTCGACCTCGAAGCATTCCGGCGCCTTGATGTCCTCAAGGTTGATCCCGCCGAAGGTCGGCTCCAGGGAGCAGACCACGTCCACCAGCTTGTCGACGTCCTTCTGGTCGACCTCGATGTCGAACACGTCGATCCCGGCGAACTTCTTGAACAGGACCGCCTTGCCCTCCATCACCGGCTTCGAGGCCAGCGGGCCGATATCGCCGAGGCCCAGCACCGCGGTGCCGTTCGAGAGCACCGCGACGAGGTTCTGACGGATGGTGAGGGTCGCGGCCTCCTGCGGGTCGTCGTGGATCGCCATGCAGGCGGCGGCGACGCCGGGGGAATAAGCCAGCGCCAGATCGCGTTGATTGCCGAGAGGCTTCGTCGCCTGGATCTCGAGCTTTCCGGGTTTCGGCAGTCGGTGGTAGACGAGCGCCCCGGATTTCAGATCCTCGGACATGTTGTCGGCCATGGCGATGCCGTCCTCTTCCGCTCGCTTTTATGCGCCCGCACCGTCATTTCTCAGGGGGCGCCGTTGAGGCATCTGTTGCAACGGCTGAAGCGGGGGCGCAACCCGCACAACGAGACCCGGGTCCATCTGGAAACGCTGGCGCGCCGCTGGAATTTCTCAATCGGCGCATATTCTTACGGCCGGCCGAAGGTGCGCTTCCCCGAATCCGGGCGTCGGCTGACGATCGGCCGGTATTGTTCCATCGCCGACCGGGTCGAGATCCTGCTCGGCGGCGACCACCGTCTCGACTGGGTCTCGACCTATCCCTTCGCCGCGATGACCGGGCTCTGGCCGGGGGCGGACGCACCCGCGGATTACCACGCCTCGCGCGGCGACGTGACCATCGGCCACGATGTCTGGCTCGGCTCGGGCTGCATGATCCTGTCGGGGATCACCGTCGGCCACGGCGCCGTCGTGGCGGCCCATGCCGTCGTCACCCGCGACGTGCCGCCCTATGCCGTGGTGGCCGGCAACCCGGCCCGGATCGTGCGCCGCCGCTTCGACGAGGCGACGACCGCCGCGCTCGTCGAGACGGCGTGGTGGGATTTTCCGCACGCGACGGTGATGCGGTGGATTCCGCTCTTGCAGAGCGGCCGGGTCGCGGAATTGATCGCGGTCGTCCGCGCCGAGCGTGCCGTTGCGGGACCGCCGCGATTGCCGTAACCGGCCCGCTCGATTGCCAGGAAGTCACGACTCATGTCCGACACGCTCCCCGACCGCCTCTCGGTGAACCCGAACAGCCCCTATTACGACGAGGCGGTGCTCGCCCGCGGCGTCGGCATCCGCTTCAAGGGGGTCGAGAAGACCAATGTCGAGGAATACTGCGTCAGCGAGGGCTGGGTGCGGCTCTCCGCCGGCAAGGCCCTCGACCGCGCCGGCAACCCGATCACGGTGAAGCTCAAGGGCCCCGTCGAGCCGTATTTCCGCGAGGCCGAGGGCTGAACGCCGCGCCGTCTGCCGGGACGCCTTCGCCCAGAAACAAAGAACCCCGCCGGAGCGGGGTTCTTGGATCGGCGGGGGACGCGTGGCCTCAGACGGCCATGCGGTCCTCGCCCTCGACCGGCTCGCGCAGCACGTAGCCCCGGCCCCACACGGTCTCGATGTAGTTCTTGCCCTCGGACGCGTTCGCGAGCTTCTTGCGCAGCTTGCAGATGAACACGTCGATGATCTTCAGCTCCGGCTCGTCCATGCCGCCGTAGAGATGGTTGAGGAACATCTCCTTGGTGAGGGTCGTGCCCTTCCGCAGCGAGAGGAGTTCCAGCATCTGGTACTCCTTGCCGGTGAGGTGGACCCGCGAGCCGGAGACCTCGACGGTCTTCTGGTCGAGGTTCACGATCAGGTCGCCGGTGGTGATGACCGACTGGGCGTGTCCCTTCGAGCGGCGCACGATGGCGTGGATGCGCGCCACCAGCTCGTCCTTGTGGAACGGCTTGGTGAGGTAGTCGTCGGCGCCGAAGCCGAGGCCCTTCACCTTGTCCTCGATGCCGGCCATGCCCGACAGGATCAGGATCGGCGTCTTCACCTTGGCCACGCGAAGAGAGCGCAGCACCTCGTAGCCCGACATGTCGGGCAGGTTCAGGTCGAGAAGGATGATGTCGTAATCGTAGAGCTTTCCGAGATCGACGCCCTCTTCGCCGAGATCGGTCGTGTACGTGTTGAAGTTCTCGGATTTGAGCATCAACTCGATGCTCTGCGCCGTGGCGCTGTCGTCCTCGATCAGAAGTACGCGCATCGTGATCCCCACCGGCCAGGCCGTTTCGGGGCGCTTGAGACAAGCCGCCGCCGGTCGCCCGCCGACGGCCTCGGCGGACGCTCCCTCATTCCCACTTTCGAAACGCTATTCCTTAACCGTTAACAAAAGCCGAATCCCGCTTGCAAGCGCTGTCTCTTTCGAGTCCGGCAGCGATTCTCCCCAGGGTTGGCGATCTGTTCTCCATCGCTGGCGGCTTTCCCGAGGTGGAAACGCAGCTTCGCCCGCTAACCCCTTCTGATCGCTCGCCTTGCAGATCATGTTGCCGAAAGGAGACGGAGACCATTCGTCGCCTTCGCGATTCCGGGATCGTCCTCCATCGGCCGCGGAGGGATGGTGAAGAACCTTGGCGCGTGACCCGACGGTGTTAAGACATCGGCCGGTTCGGTGGCGCGGCTGCGGTTAACGAGGTCGAGGGCGAATGACGCAGGAGCACGGCTCCGGGGGGCTGGCGGCCGCACTCGCCGCGCTCTCGACCGTCGAGACCCTGGAGACCTTCGGCCGGGTCACGGCGATCCGCGGCCTTCTGGTCGAGGTGGCCGGGCCGGTCTCGGCCATGCGGCTCGGCGGCCGCATCGACGTGGTGGTCGAGGGCGGCCATGGCGCCGCGACCGCGACGGTGCCGTGCGAGGTGATCGGCTTTGCCGGCGACCGGGCGCTCGCCATGCCGTTCGGCTCCCTGGAGGGCGTGCGGCGGGGCTGTCCGGCCCTGGTGCGCGACGAGGCGGCCGGCGCGATCCGCCCCTCCGCCGCATGGCTCGGGCGCACCGTCGATGCCCTGGGGCGGCCGATCGACGGACTGGGGCCGCTGCCGCAGGGGCCGGCGATCTATCCCCTGCGCGCCGATCCGCCCCCGGCGCATGGACGCCGGCGCGTCGGGCCCCCGCTCGATCTCGGGGTTCGCTGCATCAACACCTTTCTCACCATGTGCCGTGGGCAGCGCATGGGCATCTTCGCCGGCTCCGGCGTCGGCAAATCGGTGCTGCTCTCCATGCTCGCCCGCTACACCGCCGCCGACGTGGCGGTGATCGGGCTGGTGGGCGAGCGCGGGCGCGAGGTGCAGGAATTCCTGCAGGACGATCTCGGCGCGGCGGGTCTCGCCCGCTCGGTCGTGGTGGTGGCGACCTCCGACGAGCCGGTGCTGATGCGCCGCAACGCTGCCTACGTCACGCTCGCCATCGCCGAGTATTTTCGCGATCAGGGCGCGCAGGTGCTGTGCATGATCGACTCGATCACGCGGTTTGCCATGGCCCAGCGCGATATCGGCCTGGCCGGCGGCGAGCCGCCCACCGCCAAGGGCTACACGCCCACCGTCTTCTCCGAACTGCCGCGTCTTCTCGAGCGGGCGGGGCCCGGGGTGGGGGAGGGGGCGATCTCCGGCCTGTTCACGGTGCTGGTGGAGGGTGACGACCACAACGAGCCGGTGGCGGACGCCGTGCGCGGCATCCTCGACGGTCACATCGTGATGGAGCGGCGCATCGCCGAGCAGGGGCGCTACCCGGCGATCAACGTGCTGCGCTCGGTCTCGCGCACCATGCCGCGGGCCTGCGACCCGGCCCACCTCCCGACGGTGCGCCGGGCGCGGAAGGTGCTGGCGACCTATGCCGACATGGAGGAGTTGATCCGGCTCGGCGCCTACCGCGCCGGCTCGTCGCCGGAGGTGGACGAGGCGGTGGCCCTGATGCCCGATCTGACGGCTTTTCTGGGGCAGGGTAAGGAAGAAGCAACCTCCATCGGCGAGGGTTATGCCCGGTTGGCCGCCATCGTCGGCGGCGGGTGAGGCGGCTTCGAAAGCGCGTCGGGTGACGATCCGAGAGGATCGCCGCGCCGATCGGGCCGCTTTCCAGCGTAGCGTGGAGTGGATGGCCCGACATGAAATCGCGTGACACGCTGATCCGGCTGCGTCGGTTCCAGGTGGACGAGAAGCGCCGCCGGGTCGCCCAGATCGAGATGATGATGGCCGACTTCAACCGGATGGCGGCCGAGCTCGACCGCGAGGTTGCCCAGGAGGAGGCCCGCGCCGGAATCTCCGACCCGGCCCATTTCGCCTATCCGACCTATGCCCGCGCCGCGACCGGCCGCCGGGACAACATGCGCCAGTCGGCCGCCGCCCTGGAGGGCCAGCTCGCCGAGGCCAAGGCCGAGCTGGGCGAGGCGTTCGAGGAGCTGAAGAAGGTCGAGATCCTGGAGGATCGCGAGCGCTCCGCCGAGCGCGCCGCCGAGGCCGCTCGCGAGCAGGCCGAGATGGACGCGATCGGGCTGCGCGCCCGGGCCTGAGGGGCGGGCGGCCTTCGAGCCGGCGGCGCCCTTGCCGCCGGCATGCTCCGATGCACCAGCCTCGCCCGTCACGGGACCGTGGACCGGTCCATCGTGCGGCTGGGTCCGCGGGCTCGGGCGGGGTCACGCCGGTTTCCGGGCGGAACCGCGAACGGGCAACGGTGTTTTAACCCATGTGATCGGCGCGGGAGCGTGGCTGCGCGCTCGGCTTGCTCATGGGTGCGACATGCCGCGACGCGGATTTACGATCGTCCTTACGGCTTTGGCGCTCGGGCTCATCCCCTCTGCAGCATTCGCGCAGAACGTCATCGCGTTGAACGGGGATGGGCCGTCGGCAAGCGGGCTCCTGCCGGGCCGCGTCGGCGATCAGGTGATCCTCCTCGGGCCGGCCGCCGGGTCGCGCGCCGTGGTGGCCCAGACCCTCGTGACGCCGAACGGAACCGCCCCGGTCCCGAACGTGAACGACTGCACCTTCATCCGCGATCCGATCGCCTTGCGCGACTGCATCAACCTCTACGAAGGTCAGCGCTTGGCCCCGGGGCCCCGCCTCAGCGAGCCGCGCACCAACGTCGTCACCGACGAGCGGCTGATCGATGCGGCGGGCCCGATCCCGGGATCCGCAGGAGATCCGTCGGGTGGCGGTCGGGACCGGATCAATCCCACGGATCTGAAACGATCCGACGGCGCCTACATCGAGCAGGTCACTCCCCGGCGCTAGATCCTCGCTCGCCCCGTTGAAAGCCCGTCCTCGCAACGTGGATCTTGGCCGGGCGCCGCAAATCAGTCGCGGCGTCCGTCTTCGGCATGAAACCGTCATGATCGGTCGGCAAGAGCCGGGCGGATCGGAGACGGTCGCCTCGGTTCCGCTTGCGGTGCGCGCGGTCGTGGCGCAGGAGAGACCGCTCCCGAGAGAGGCGGCCGGCATCCATGAAAAAAGTCAGTGAAATCGTCTGGGGCCTGATCGGCCTCGCCGCGGTGGCGGTGTCCTGCTACCTGCTCTGGGGCGAGTTGAAGAACCTCTCCTGGGCGAGCATCGAGGCGGCCTTCGCCGCCATCCCGCTCCACCACTTCCTGCTCGCAGCCGTCTCCACCCTCGTCGCCTACGCCGCGCTCGCTTGGTACGATCGGATCGCGCTGCTGCATCTGGGCGTGCGCCACATCTCGTGGCTGTTCGTGTCCCTGTGCTCGTTCACGACCTACGCGCTCTCGCACAATATCGGCGCCTCGGTCTTCTCCGGCGCGCTGGTTCGCTACCGGGCCTACACCTCGAAGGGGCTGTCGGCGGCGCAGGTCGCGGTGCTGGTGGCCCTGTGCTCCTTCACCTTCGGCCTCGGCACGATCCTGCTCGGCGGCTTCGTGCTGGTCTATGATCCGGTCCTGCTCGCGCGGCTCGACAACCTGCTGCCGGCGGCGCTGACCAACCCGGCGACCTCGCGGCTCGTCGGCTTCGGCCTGCTCGCCTTCGTCGCGCTCTATGTCATCGGTTCGGTGCTGCGCTTCCGCCCGCTGACGATCCGCAACTTCAAGATCGAGTATCCGCGCCCCGGCATCATGGTGCGCCAGCTCATCGCGGCGCCGCTGGAGCTGCTGGGTGCGGCGGGCATCATATACTTCGCCCTGCCGGATGCCCTGAATCCCGGCTTCATCGCGGTGCTCGGCATCTTCCTCGCCTCGTTCTCGGTCGCGCTCGCCTCGCACGCGCCGGGCGGGCTCGGGGTGTTCGAACTCGTGTTCTTCACCGCCATGCAGCTTCAGACCGATGCCGAGAAGGCGCCGGTTCTCGCCGCGGTGCTGATCTTCCGCCTGTTCTACCTGCTCATCCCCTTCGCCGTGGCCATCGTCGTGGTGCTGCTGTTCGAGCGCTCCCGCCTCTCCAACGCCCTCGGCAAGGACGCCAAGCCGGCGGCCGAGCCGCCTCTGGTCGCGCCCGGCCTCGACAACCACGTGATCGAGAAGCGTCTGGAGAAGAAGGCGGTCTGAGCCGCCCTCGTCTGAGTCTTGGCGGCGGCCGCTCCCCGGAGCGGCCGCCGTCTGCGTTGAAGACCCCTCCAATCGGTTCCCGGCACATTTCGTCGCAGTGACGGCCGGCCCTGCAATCCTTACGTCACGCCGCTTCGGTGGATGAACGGGACGCGCGGGTTTGCCGGCCCTTCACGAACGGTTAAGCTTCGGCGAAATGGGGAGCCGCTCCGGCTCCCGGATGGATATCATGGCTTCGATCAAGATTCGGGTCGCCGAGGACGGCACCTGTTCGATCTGCAAGGACGGCACGATCATCAGCAGCGGGCTCACGCGCTCACAGGCCGACCAGCTGGTCGCCGTCCTGCGCGCCATCGAGGGCCACGCCTGAACGGCTGACGATCCCGGGCGGCCCCACGCTCCTTCAGGCGAGGCCGGTTCCCCGGGAGCATGGACCGCGATCAGAAATAACAGAGCCGAGCCCGTCCTCTCCGTGAGGTCGGGCTCGGCTCTTTTCGTGGCGCCAGGATGGCTCCCGGGTGGCGCTTCAGGCGGCCCGTACCGTCTCCAGGAAGCGGCGGACCTCGCTGCGCAGGTGATCGGATTGCTGGGACAGCTCCGAGGCCGCGCCGAGCACCTGAGCGGCGGCCGCTCCGGTCTCTTCCGAGGCGTGGGCGACGCCGGCGATGTTGTGCGTGACCTCGCTGGTGCCGGTCGCGGCCTGGGCCACGTTGCGCACGATCTCCTGGGTCGCCGCGCTCTGTTGCTCGACCGCCGCCGCGATCGAGGCGGAGACGCTGCTGATCTCGCCGATCCGCCCGGCGATGTCGCCGATCGCGCCCACCGCGGTGCCGGTCGAGCGCTGGATGCGGGCGATCTGGTCCGAAATGTCGGTGGTCGCCCGCGCCGTCTGGCTCGCCAATTCCTTCACCTCCGCCGCGACCACGGCGAAGCCGCGGCCGGCTTCGCCGGCCCGCGCCGCCTCGATCGTGGCGTTGAGCGCCAGCAGGTTGGTCTGGCCGGCGATGTCCGAGATCATCGCCACGACGTCGCCGATGCGGGCGGCGGCCTCACTCAGGTCCCGCACGAGTTGTCCGGTCTGGCCGGCCTCCGCGACGGCGCTGCGCGACAGGGCGGCCGAGCCATCCACCTGCCGGCCGATCTCCTGGACCGACGTGCCCAGCTCCTCGGCGGCGGCGGCCACGGTGTTGACGTTCGTGGTCGCCTCCTCGGCCGCCGCGGCGACGGCGGTCGATTGGCTGGCGGTCTGGTTCGCGGTCCCGGCGAGCCCCTGCGCCGTCGATTGCAGTTGCGAGGCGGCGCCGCCGATGGTGGTGACGATGCCGGTGATCGTGCCTTCGAAGTTCTGGATCAGATCGTTGAGCCGCTCGGCCCGCTGCATCTTGAGCGCTTGGTCGGCATCCTGCACCCCCTGCAGCCGTTCGCGCTCGACGGCGTTGTCGCGGAAGACCGCCACGGCGCGGGCCATCGCGCCGACCTCGTCGTTGCGCTTCGCCTCGGGCAGGGCGATGTCGGTACGCCCCTCGGCCAGCCGGCCCATCGTGGCCCTCAGGGCGTTCATCGGGCGCACGATCGAGCGGATGATCGCCCAGGAGGTGAGGCCGAGAACGATGAGGATGCCGAGGGCGATGGCGCCGAGGCGCTCGATCTGCTCCCACAGCGTCGCTTTCAGGTCGTCGATATGGACGCCTGTGCCGATGTAGAGGCCCCACGGCGCGTAGTATCGGAACAAGCCGAGCTTGGCCGTCGCCTCCGCCTCCGGTGTCCGCTTCCACGTGTAGACCACCGAGGCGACGCCGTCGCGCATGGCACGCGGCAGCACCTCGGCGATGAAGGCGAAACCGGTCGTGTCCTTGAGGTCGGCGAAGCTCTGGCCGATGAAGGTCGGGGTGACATGGGCGACCACGATGATGTTTCGGTCGTAGACGAAGAGGTAGCCGTCTTTGCCGTGCCGCATCGACGCCACGGCGGCATAGGCCGCCTTCCGTCCCTCGGCCTCCGTCAACTCGCCCTTCTCGACACGCTGACGGTGATGATCGATCAGGTTGACCGCCGATTCCGTCATCAAGCTCAGGCGGTTCAGACGCTGCGCATACATCGCGTCGTACTGGTAGGTCAGCGCGACGGCGCAGATGGCCACGAGGCTCAGAGCGGCCAGCGCCACGAGAGCGTAGAGCTTCCTCGGGATATCGAAGCGGAACATGACCACCCCCGTGACGCCCTCGCAAACGGGTGCTTGTCGTCGGGCAACGTGGGGTTGATAGCCTACCTTTGTTAATGAACTTCGCGATGATGTCCCGGCGAGCGTGACGTCGGGACGATTTCGGCCCCGACGTCAGAGCCTTACACCGATCCGACCGTTCGCAGGCGCGCGCGGGGATGGATCTCCGCCTGGCTCATCACCGGGGTTTCGCGGCGGAAGCGCTCGATGATCGACCGCACGAACGGCCGGGCCTGGACCGAGGTGACGAGCACCGGCATCTCGCCCATCCGCGCCGCCTGTTCGAAGCGGTCGCGCACCGTGTTGACGAACTCCGTCAGCCGGGAGGGCTGCATCGCGAGGTAGCGTTCCTCACGCTCTCCGACGATCGATTCGAGGAAGGCCTGCTCCCAGGCGGGCGACAGGGTGATGATCGGCAGCGTGCCGTCCGGGCCCTGGTACTGCGCACAGATCTGCCGGCCGAGGCGGGCGCGGACATGCTCGACGATGTCGCGCGGGTTCTTCACGTGGCCGGCGACCTCGGCGATGCCCTCGACGATGGAGCCGAGGTCGCGCACCGAGACCCGCTCGGCGAGCAGCAATTGCAGCACCCGCTGGATGCCGGTGGTGGCGATCTGCGAGGGCACCACCTCCTTGAGCAGTTCGGTGTGCTCCTTGGGCAGCTCGCGCAGCAGCTTCTGCACCTCGACGTGGTTCAGTAGCTCCGAGACATGGGCCTTGATGAGCTCGGTCAGGTGCGTCGAGATCACGGTGGCCGCATCGACCACGGTGTAGCCCTTGAGCTGGGCCTGATCCCGCAGGCCGGCATCGACCCAGGTCGCGGGGAGGCCGAAGGTCGGCTCCAAGAGGTGCTGGCCGGGGAGCTGCACCTGCCCGCCCATCGGATCCATCGCCATGAACTGGCCGGGAAACACCTGCCCGGTGCCGGCCTCGATCTCCTTGACCCGCACGACGTAGGTGTTGGCCTCGAGATTGACGTTGTCGAGGATGCGCACCGACGGCATCACGATGCCGAGTTCCGAGGCGAGCTGGCGGCGCAGGGCCTTGATCTGGTCGGTGAGCCGGTCCTGGCCCTCGCCGTTGACGAGGGCCAGCAGCGCGTAGCCCATCTCCAGCTTGAGGTCGTCGAGCTTGAGAAGATCGGTGACGGTCTCCTCGCCCGGCGCCGCGCCGGGGGCGGCGTCGGCGCCGGGCGTGCCTTCGGCGGCCGCCGGCGGGTTTTCGCGCTGGGTCTTGGCGATGCGCCACGCCGCGTAGCCGGAGGCGCCGCCGAGCGCGAGGAAGGGCAGCATCGGCATGCCGGGCAGGAGCGCGATCAGGATCATGACGCCCGCCGACATGCCCAGGGCCTTGGGATAGTTCGCCATCTGCTTGCCGAGCGCCTTGTCGGCGGCGCCCTTCACGCCGGCCTTCGAGACGAGGATGCCGGCCGCCGTCGAGACGATCAGCGCCGGCACCTGTGAGGCCAGCCCGTCGCCGATGGTGAGCAGGGTGTAGGTCTTGGCCGCTTCCGCGAAGCCCAGACCCTGCTGGGCGACGCCGATGATGATGCCGCCCACCACGTTGATGCCGGTGATGAGCAGCGCCGCCACCGCGTCGCCGCGCACAAATTTCGAGGCACCGTCCATGGCGCCGAAGAACGAGGATTCCTCCTCGAGCGCGGAGCGCCGGGCCTTGGCCGCCTTCTCGTCGATCAGGCCGGCGGAGAGGTCGGCATCGATCGCCATCTGCTTGCCGGGCATGGCATCGAGGGTGAAGCGCGCCGCCACCTCGGCGATGCGGCCCGAGCCCTTCGTGATGACGACGAAGTTCACGATGATCAGGATCGCGAAGACGATGATCCCGATCACGAAGTTGCCGCCCATCACGAAGTGCCCGAAGGCCTCGATGACGTGGCCGGCCGCCGCCGTCCCCTCGTGGCCGTGGCCGAGGATCAGCCGGGTCGAGGCGAGGTTGAGCGCCAGCCGCAGCATGGTCGCGATGAGAAGCAGCGTCGGGAAGACGGTGAATTCAAGCGGGTTGTCGATGAACAGCCCCGTCATCATGATCAGGACCGACATGATGATCGACACGGCCAGCAGCAGGTCGAGCAGGAAGGCCGGCAGCGGGAAGATCAGCACCACGAGGATGCCCATCACCGCGGTGGCGAAGAACAGGTCCGAGCGCTTCGACAGCGCCTGGAGGCTCGATCGATCCGGCATGCGCAGGGACGACAGGCCGCCGAGCCCGCCTGCTCCCGCTGGAACGGCCTTGGCCGCTTCGCTCATCGCGCCGAATCCCCGAAGACGAATCGCACGGGGCATCCCGCGCATCCGCACCCGGCAGGATTTGCCGGGTACAGGGTTAGCGAGGCGTTAACGCCGAGGCTGTTGCGGAACCTCGTCCCATGGCCGGCGCTTGGTCAGGCGTTCGGTCCGGTCGCGGGCCGGGACCGATGCAGACGAGTGTCACGCCGGGTTCTGAATGATGCGCGCCCTTCCCCTTCTGTTCCTCGCCCTGCTCGCCTCGACGGCGGCCGGGGCCGCGCCGGAGCCCGCAGCGCCCGCCGTTGCCCCGGCGGAGCGGGCGCACGGGGCGGTCGGCGCGCGGCTCCAGCCCGGCGCCAACAGCTTCACCGAGGCGCAGGTGCGGGCCCGGCTCGCCGCGATGGGATTTTCCGAGATCGCCGACCTGCATCTCGACGGGCAGGGGATCTGGCGCGGGCGCGCGGGGCATGCGGGCCACACCCTGGCCGTCGGCATGGACTTCCGCGGCGAGGTCGCCGCCGAGTGAGGCGGGCCGGCGCGAGGATCGATCGGGCCGATACGAAGACAGACGAGAGGAACGACCATGGCAGCACGCGCCGTCACCGCCCTGTTCGACAGCCAGGAGGACGCTGCCCGCGTCATCGACCGGATCGAGGCGGCGGGTGTGCCGCACGCGGATATCGGCATCGTCTCCCTGAACGCCGCGGAGCGCTCCGCCGGTCCGACGATCGATGAGCCGGCCGGAGCGGCGGGCGGCCGGGAGAATCCGGCGCACTCGAGTCCGACACACGAGAGTTCGACGGCCGAAGGGGCCGGCGCGGGCGCGACGGTCGGCACCCTGCTCGGCGGCGGTGCGGGCCTGCTGGCGAGCCTGGGCCTTCTCGCCATTCCCGGTGCCGGCCCCGTGATCGCCGCGGGTTGGCTCGTCGCCGCCCTGTCCGGCGCCGGGGTGGGCGCGGCCGCGGGCGGCCTGATCGGCGCCCTGACCGGTGCGGGTCTGAGCGGGGCGGATGCCGAGACCTATGCCGAGGGCATCCGGCGCGGCGGCACCCTCGTCACCGTGCGGGCGGACGGGGATGTCGCCGACCGCGTCATCGCGCTGATGCAGCGCGGCGGGGCGATCGATCTCGACGAGCGCGCCGAAGGCTGGCGGGCGCAGGGCTGGACCGGCGGGACCACGGGGGAGGTGCCCGCCACCGCGACGCCCGCGCCGGAGCCGGAGCCCGCCCTCGCGCCGGCGCCGGGCACGCCGGCCGATCCCACCGCTCCGCACCCGACCCGTCGCCCGCCCAGCGAGATCGCCTGAACCCCGACGCCTGCCGGGAGCGTCAGCTGTAGAGATACTTCCGGATCACGACGCTGAAGCCGAACAGCGCCATCGCCACCAGCGCGACGATGCTGGTGATCAGGTGGCGGCGCGGCTCGATCGCCGAGACGGGCACCACCGGGTCGACCACGGGCGTGAAGAACTCGATCTGACGGTTGGCGACGATGCGCGCCTGTTCGTTCGCCGCCAGCACCTTGTTGTAATAGAGCAGCGCGTTCTTGCGCTCGTTCTCCAGCCCCTCGAACTCCGTCACCGCCTCCGAGAGCAGGCGCCGCTGCTCCGGATCGGTGCTCGTCATCTGCCGTTCGATCTTCTCGATGTTGTCGTCGAGATCCTGGATCTGCGCCTTCAGGTCCTGGATCTGCCGCCGCTCGGGCGCGAGGTCGCGCAGGCTCTGGTTGAGCTGAACCGAGAGGTCGATGCGCTTCTTGCGCAATTCCGCGATGACCGAGAGGTTGTTCTTGCTGGTGATCTGCGCATCCAGCACGCCGGAGCGGTTGCGCAGGTCGCGCATGGCATGCTGCACCGTGACCAGGCGCTTCTCCGCGTTCTTGAGCTCGCGGGTGCTCTCGGCCAGGGCGGCGTTGCGCGCCTTCAGGCTGAGTTCGTTGACCATGCGCTCGCTCTCGTCCAGGAGCGCGCGGGCGAGCCTGTAGGATTCCTCCGGATCGAAGGCCGCGACCTTGAGGCTGACGATGCCGCCGTTCGCATCGACCGTGGTCGACACGCGCTTGTGCCAGTAGCGCATGAACAGCTCGATCGGCTCGTCGGCACTCATGCGCGAGAAGAAATCGATGCTGTCGCGCGAGAACATCTCCCGGAGCGGCATCTGCCGTTCCATGGTCTCAATCATCTGGCGGCTGCCGATGTAGCCCGTCGTGATCAGCGTGTCCTGGGCCACCATCTGCTTGGCCAGGGAGCTGTTGTTGCCCGTGTCCTCGCTCTGCACCTTGTCGACGTTGCCGAGCGCCGGGCGCAGGGCGAAGCGCGCCTCGGTGATGAAGCGGTCCGAGGCGATCAGGTAGAAATAGCCGGCGGTCGCCAGGGTCGGCAGGAGGAACAGCAGCAGGAAGAGGACGGGAATCCAGGGATCGCGCCGGATATGCGTCTGGTAGGCGCGGATGCCCTTCTTGTGGTCCGACTGGCGCGCGATGCGGGCGAAGCGCTTGAGCGATTCCGCCACGGCGGTCGAGCGGTCGGCGGTGCTCAGCGGCGCGCCGCTCGGGCTGCTGATCTCGGTGCTCATGGTTTCCGTGCTCGCACGCCTCGGGCCGTCCGCTGCGCCGCGTCATGGGGCCGGGGCCCGGGGGCCACGGCGAATCCAGGGCGGACCGCACGCCAGCGTCTCTGGCCCGCCCTCGCGGCGAAAGCGTGTCCGAGCCTCGACAAAGCCGGCCGACACCCGCGCGGCGGGGCGGCGCAGCCCCTCAGCTGTTCAGGCGCCGGTAGGCCGTGATCGCCTCGTCGACGTCGTCGTAGACCACCGCCTGTCCGTTGATCAGGATCAGCGCCTGGCTGCAATACTCGCGGATCTGTTCCATGCTGTGGGAGATCAGGATCACGTCCGCGGTCTCGCGCCGCCTGTTGAACACCTCGGCGCATCGCTTCTGGAAGCGCGCATCGCCCACCGAGAGCGTCTCGTCGATGAGGTAGGTGTCGAAGGGAATGGCCATGCTCATCCCGAAGGCGAGCCGCGAGCCCATGCCCGAGGAATAGGTGTTGACCGGCATGTTCAGGTAGCTGCCGAGTTCGGAGAAATCCTCGACGAATTCGAGCACGCGCCGCGGATCCTCCCCGTAGATCCGGGCGACGAAGATGACGTTGTCCCGGCCCGTCATCTTCGCGTTGAAGCCGCCGGCGAAGCCCAGGGGCCAGGAGACCCGAAGGCCCCGGGAGATGCGGCCGCGGGTCGGCTCCTCGACCCCGGCGATGAGCTTCATCGTGGTCGATTTGCCGGCGCCGTTGATCCCCATGATGCCGTAGCTGATGCCGGGCTTCAGGGTGAAGTTCACCCGGTCGAGGATGGTGCGCCGCCGCCCATAGGTGGAATAGACCTTGGTGACGTTCTCGAAGCGGATCACGGTTCGATGGGCTCCGTCGGCGAACGGTGCGGGCCGGCCCCGCGGCATCGGAACTCTGCCCGACACCCGCCGCGTCGCCGTTGAACCCGGCGCGGGGGCGAGCCGGAGCACCGGCATCTTGCGCCGGGCAAAAAGCCGGAAAAAGCGGCGAATCTGGGGACGACGCCGCTGCCGACAACCGGGTTTCCGGCTCGCCGAAGGGAACTTCGCCTGCCGGTCAGGAGCGTTTGGGCGAAGCGACGCCGGCACGCCGGAGCGCGTCGGCGAGGGCGCCGTCCTGCGGTGGGGGAGCGGGCGCGGGGCGCGGCAGCCGCATCTCGGAGCGGCCGCCACCTCCGCGCGGCGCCGATGCCGGAGTCCCATCGATCGGGTCGTCGAGCCGCATCGAGAGCGAGATGCGCTTTCTCGGCACATCGACGGCCAGCACCAGCACGCGCACCACGTCGCCGGTCTTCACCACCTCGGAGGGCGAGGCGATCCGCTTGCGGGCCATGGCCGAGATGTGGACGAGCCCGTCCTGGTGCACGCCGATATCGACGAAGGCGCCGAAGGCCGCGACGTTGGTGACGACGCCCTCCAGCTGCATGCCGGGCTTGAGGTCGCCGAGGGTCTCGACGCCCTCCTGGAAGCTCGCCGTCTTGAAGGCCGGGCGCGGGTCGCGGCCCGGCTTCTCCAGCTCGGCGATGATGTCGCGCACGGTCGGCACGCCGAAGCGCTCGTCGGCGAAGGCGGCCGGCGAGAGCGAGCGCAGGGCCGCGGTATTGCCGATCAGCACGCGGATGTCGCTCTTCGTCGCCTCCAGGATGCGCCGCACCACCGGATAGGCCTCCGGATGGACGCCGGAGCGGTCGAGCGGGTCCGCGCCGTCGGGGATGCGCAGGAAGCCCGCCGCCAGCTCGAAGGTCTTCGCCCCGAGGCCCGGCACCTTCTTCAATCCGGCGCGGGTGCGGAACGGGCCGTTGGCGTCGCGGTGGGCGACGATCTTGTCGGCCACCGATGCGCCGAGGCCCGAGACCTGCGCCAGCAGCGGAGCGGAGGCGGTGTTCACGTCGACGCCCACGGCGTTCACCGCGTCCTCGACCACCGCTTCGAGGGAGCGCGACAGCTTCTGCTCGGTCACGTCGTGCTGGTATTGGCCGACGCCGATGGATTTCGGGTCGATCTTCACGAGTTCCGCCAGCGGGTCCTGTAGGCGCCGGGCGATGGAGACGGCCCCGCGATGCGACACGTCGAGGTCCGGCAACTCGCGGGTGGCGATGGCCGAGGCCGAGTAGACCGAGGCACCCGCCTCCGACACCATGACCTTGGCCGTCTTCAGATCCGGGTTGGCGGCGAGGATCTCCGCGGCGAGTCGGTCGGTCTCGCGCGAGGCGGTGCCGTTGCCGACGGCGATCAGCTCGACGCCGTGCTGGCGGCAGAGCCGGGACAGGGAGGCCACCGCCTCCTTCCAGCGCCGTTGCGGCTCGTGCGGGTAGGTGGTCTCGACCGCCACCACCTTGCCGGTGCGGTCCACCACCGCCGCCTTCACGCCGTTGCGGTAGCCGGGATCGAGCCCGAGGGTCGCGCGACCGCCCGCGGGGGCGGCGAGGAGCAGATCCTTGAGGTTGCCGGCGAACACCTTCACCGCCGCCTCCTCGGCCCGCTCGAACAGGCGCGCGCGCAGATCCGCCTTGATGCCGGTGCGGATCTTGGTGCGCCACGCGATGCGGACGGTGTCGAGCAGCCACGCATCCGCCGGCCGGCCCCGGGCGGCGACGCCGAACCGGCGGCAGATCGCGAGTTCGAACGGCCCCGGCATGCCGGCCGGGGAATCCTCCCCCTCGACGGTCAAGGCGAGGTCGAGCACCTCCTCCTTCTCGCCGCGGAACAGGGCCAGCACCCGGTGCGAGGGCATGCGCTCCAGGCGCTCGCGCCAGTCGAAATAGTCGGAGAACTTCTGGCCCGCCGCCTCCTTGCCCTTGCGCAGCTTCGACACGGCCTCGCCGCCGCGCCAGACATCCTCGCGCAGGCGGCCGATCAGGTCGGCATCCTCGGCAAACCGCTCGATCAGGATCGCCCGGGCGCCGTCCAGGGCCGCCTCCGCGGTCTCGATGCCCTTGGCCGGGTCGACGAAGCCCTGGGCCGCCCGCTCCGGCACCGTCTCCGGCCGCGCCAGCAGCGTCTCGGCGAGCGGGGCGAGGCCCGCTTCGCGCGCGGTCTGCGCCTTGCTGCGGCGTTTGGGCCGGAACGGCAGGTAGATGTCCTCCAGCCGCGCCTTGGTGTCGGCGCTCGCGATGGCGGCGGCGAGTTCCGGCGTCAGCTTGCCCTGGGCGCGGATGCTCTCGGTGATGCTGGCGCGCCGGTCGCGCAGCTCGCGCAGATAGCCCAACCGCTCCTCCAGGCTGCGGAGCTGCGCGTCGTCGAGCGAACCCGTCGCCTCCTTGCGGTAGCGGGCGATGAAGGGGACGGTGTAGCCGCCGTCGAGCAGGTCCACGGCCGCGGCCACCTGTCCCTCGCGCACGCCGAGTTCCTCGGCGATCAGCAGGTTCACGCTCTTCACGGGATCGGGCCTCGGTCGTGGTGGCAGGGCGGGTCGGACTGAGAGATCGGAGCGGCCGTCCTTCTCCGATCCGGCCGGACGGCGCAAGCGGCGCCCGCCCCATCGAGGGCGAGCTCAGTCGTCCGAACTGAAGACGCTGTCGCCGACGAAGATCATGTCGTGGTCGATCTCGGGCGGATCCTTCTGCGCGCCGTAGGCGAAGAACAGGCGCCGGCTGCGACCGTCCGCGCCGGTCAGCGTCAGGGTGTGGCGGTCGAGCCGGTACTGCCCGCCCTCCGGCGCGCGGCGTCGGCCGATCGCGGTGCCGACGCCGGTGCTCGCCCCGGAATTGAGCGCCCCGACCGAGCCGCCCCGCCCGTAGCGTCCGTCCGCCTTGAAGTCGTAGCGGCTCTCGACGGCGACCGCGACGTCGCCGCCCATGGCGCTGTTGCCGCCGCCCGACAGGCGCCGGTAGGAGCGCGCCACGCGCTCCTCGGCGCCGGCCGGGAAGGCCCGGAAGAAGCTGCCGTCGCCCAGGGCGTAGTCGGCCGCCTTGCCGTCCATGCCCGTCAGCACGAAGCCCCGCCCCTTGCGGGTCCAGCGGCCGAAGCGGCGGGGCTTCGCGCTCCGCTCGGCGGCGAGATCGACATCCTCGAGTGCCGTGTCGTCAATCTCGTAATAGGTGCCGTCGGTGAAGACGATCAGCGGCTCGAAATCGATCGTCACCATGCCGCCGACGCCGACGCCGGTGGTCGAGCGGAAATACACACCCTCCACCGCGTCCCAATTGGCGGCGTGGCGCGGTGGAGTCGAGGCGTCCGGCCCGGGGACGGGGGCGGGCGGCTGCGCCGGCCGGGCAGCGGCGGGCGGAGGCGCGTCCGGCGAGGAGGGCTGCGACGGGCGAGCGCCCGCCGGCCCCTTTGGAACCAGCCCCGCCTCGGTCAGCGCCAGCGCCTGAAGCTTGGCGGCGGGGATGAACTCGTTCGAGAGGGTGGCGAGGAAGCGCGGCAGCACGCCGAGCTGCCGCGCCGCCTTCCAGCCGGCGTGGTGGAGCACCATCCGCAGCTTGACCTGCTCGGCGAAGGCGGCGCGGCTCGCGGGCTGCGACAGCGGCGGCTTGTCCGCCATCGGCAGCACGAAGCGGCGGCGGATCGCCCGAAGCGCGGCCGGGCTCGGCTCGGCGGTCGCGTCGTTGGCCACCATCCATTGCAGGGCGACGAAGGCGGTGAGCACGTCGCCGGCATCCGCCGGATCGAGCCCGGTGCCGTCGAGGAAACCGCGGACGATCGCATCGTAATCGTATGTCGCGAGTTCCCGGCCCGCCTCGGCCGCCGCGATCGGGTTGGTCGTCCGCAGGCTTCGCAGGTGCCGCTCCACCGTCGCCCGGCGCAGGTCGGGGGTGGTGACGAAGGGCAGGCGCCGATCCGGTTCGCTGCGCTCCGATTCCCGCGCGGGCGCGGCGGTCTCGCTCGGCGACCGTGCGTCGATCCCAGGCCCGTCCGCCTGCGCCTGCCGCTGTCGGACCTCTCCGAGGACGCCTGTCCCGGCAACCTGCGCGCCGGCGGGCAGCGTCAGGAGCAGAAGGACACCGACGAGGCAGACCCGCGTCCCGGATCGGGGTTTCGGCAGCCGTGGCGGCGCTGGGTCGGGCAGGGTGGGGGCAGGGCGCATGATCAGTCTCGGCGCTCCGGTCCGCAGGCGGAGAGAGGAAGGCGGGTGAGGAGGAAGACGCGGTTCTGCGCATCCGGCGGCACGAAGCGGCCGCTTGCCCGGCACGTCGCGTCCGGGCTGAAGCCGGGCGCAGAGACCACCGGCTGGGCGAGCCGCGAATCCGCGTCGTCGTTGACGAGCCTCAGCCGGCCGTCGGGCAGGAGATCGACGGCGAAGCTGCCCGCGCAGCTCGCGCCGCGCCCGCAGCGGCGGATGCGTCCGCCGGTCTCGGCGCAGCCGATCTCGCCCTCGGCCCTTCCGCCGTCTGCGAACGCGATGCGGAGCGTCAGGTCGAGTTCCGGGTCGATCCGGTCGGCCTGCGGACGCCGCTCGATCAGGCTGCGGGACGAGCCGGAGAGATGGATCGAACTCACCACCTGCCCCGGGTGGCGGGCGAGATGGTCCGCGTCGTAGCGGCGTCCGTAGCAGGCGCCCGCCGCGGGGAAGGCGCGCTCGGCGGCGACGCCGATGCCCTCGGCGCGGGCGCCGCCGAAGGGAAGCACGGCGAGGACCGCGAGGAGCCGGGCAAGGCGCGGCATCGAGGATCTCGGACCCATCACGCTCAAGTCCCTCGCGCAGCGCGGGCGTCGCCCCATCCGCATCACGGCAGCCACGCGCCGATGAGCGCCCGCAGGCCGATGCCGAGCCAGATCACGAGCGTCAGCAGCATGAACGGCAGCAGCAGGACCACCAGCCAGCCCATCATCAGAAGCGTGTAGAGCAGCCCGCCGATGTCGATGCCGGCGACGAGGCAGGGATGCGCGCTCGCCTCGTCCACCCGGCAGCCGGTGAAATGGGCCAGCGCGAAACCGAGGGCGAACAGCAGGGCCGGCATCCAGACGACGACGGTCGCGGCGAGCATCATGGGCCGGCTCCATCGCCGCCGCTTTGTCCGGTACGGCTTTCGCCCATCCATGGTGTGCCTCCGCCGCCGATTGCAGGGTGACGCGTGCGACCCGGACGCGCCGCCACGGCATCCGCCGGGATCCGGCCGGTCTGGGCCCGATGGCCCGTGGTCTCGCGACGGCCGGTTGGCGGCTGCGCGACGTGCTCGCCCAGGATGCCTGCCTCGACGCGGGCGGGGCTTGGCGGGACGGGGCCTGCCGGCACTGAAAGGCTCAGCGCATTGCCACCGAGGCGGCGACGCGCTCGGCGCGGGCCAGCGCATCGGCCCGACCGGCATCGGCGACGCCGATCACCCGCAGGTAGCGCCCGCGATCGAACACCGTCGTCTGGGTCATGCCGAGGGCGCGGCCGTTCCTGGTGTCGGTCCCGGTGCCGCGCAGGCGCACCACGACGGCCTCGCCCCGGCTGCTGCGCTCCTCGTCGGTGATGGCGACGTCCCGCAGGTCCTTCTGCGTGGTGAAGAGCCGGCGGGCATAGGCGAGCTCCGCGCCCTCCGGCACCGGCACCTGGCCGAGGGAGGGCGTGACGACCACCAACGGCTGCTCGCGCTCGGGGTCGACGTCCTTCGGACCCTCGGTCAGGATCAGGCCGTTGCCGGCAAACACCCCCATCGGCCGGAAGCCGGCCATGTCGCCCACCGTGTAGGGCAGGGCCGCGACCTGCTCGGTCAGGCTCGCCTTGGGCCGGAAGGCGATGGTGCGCAGGGCCGCCTCGACGGCGGGTGCCGGCACCTGCCGGGCCGCCTTCTCGGGCACCTGCACGGTGACGAGGCCGGTGCCGGCGTCGCCGCGCACCACCGCCACCCACTTCGCATAGGTGAGCCCGTTGGCGCTCTGGCGGCCGCGCAGAACGAAGCCCTTGCCGCCCGCCACCGTCAGCGGCTCGGGGCCGCCGTTCACCCGGAAGCCGGACGGCGCCAGGGCCTCGGGGGTGAACTTCCCGTTGATCTGGTTCCAGGCTTCCGGCGGCATCTCCACGAGGATGATCGAGGCGCCGGTGCGATGCTCGAAGCCCGCGAAGCTCGAAGACGGAATCATGCCGGGCGGCGGCGCGAGGCCGAGCGATCCGGCGGGCGGGAAGACCGGCTCGGCCGCGCGGGCCGGGACCGAAAAGGCTATCAGTCCGGCCATCAGGCCGCTCAGAGCCCAGCTTTTCGGAACGAGACGGGCGAGAAGGCCGCGCCGCGGGGTGCGATCGGTCATGGTCGTGCTCTCGAAGGCGGGGTGCAGGCAATTGGGGAAGGTTATTCCGGAGGAGGCCGGCAGCGGGATCAGCGGGTGGCGACGCGGCTGATCACGAAGGTGTTGCCGGAGAACTGGACCTGCCCCGGCGCGCTCATGTGCTCCAGCATCAGGCGCAGGTTGCGGCCGAGCCGCGCCGAATCGGAGCGGGTCTCGTACCAGTACTCGGCGGTGGCCCCGCCCGAGCGCACCGGGCGGTGGTGCTCGTAGCAACGGAAGGCGGCCATGTACTCCTCCGCCGCCTGCACCTCCTGCGGCGAGAACCCAGTGAGGCGCACGACATAGGCCGTGGGCAGGCCACCGCAGGATTCGCCCGCGGCCGCCGCGGCCGGCGGGGGCTCGGCGCCAGGCAGAGCAGGCGGGAGCGTGTTCAGGGGCGCGCCCGCCTCGGCGGCGCGGCGGGGCGCGATCACGCCGTCGAGCTTGGCCGTGAGCGCGGTGGCGACGTCGGCGGCGATGCTTTTGGCCTCGGCGCCGACCCGTTCGAGCAGGCATTCCCGGTCGCAGCCCTGCGGCAGGGGCGGAAGCTGCAGCCCCGCCACCTCGAAGGCGCCGAGCGATTGCCCGGTGCGCACGTTGAGGAGCCGGCCGGGGATGCGCACTTCCGGCCGCACGATGTCGGAATAGGCCGACTTCGAGGCCGAGGCGTAGACCTGGAACACCGCCACCACGTCGAGGGGCGGGTTCTGGACCGCGCGGGCGACCTCGATCAGCTCCGCGTCGCGGCGGCGGACCCGGTTGGCCTGGGTGATCCCCATCGCCACCGCCGTCTCGTCGTAGACGTTGTAGCCGCGCAGGTTCATCGTCTCGGAGAGTTCGGCGATGACCCGCTGGAAGATGCGGTTGCCGCGAGGCACGGAATCCTCGTCGGCATCCTCGCCCATCACGACGAGGTTGGGCCGGGTCTGAGCCTGCGCCTGCGCGGAAAGACCGAGGAGGGCGCTGCCGAGGAGGGCGAGGGCGGCGAGGGTTCGGATCGGGTCACGCAGCATCGGGGTCATCCTGTCTGTCGGGCCGGGTGCCGGCGGTGATGTCGTGGTCAGAGCGTCACTCGGTGCAGGACTGTGTCGAAGGCGTCGGCGTCGCGCCGAAATCGTCGAGATCGAGCGGGCGGTGGCGGCGGGGATCGTCGAGCGCGCAGCCCTCCGCGGCGGCGGGCATGATGAAGCGCAGCGCCCCGCGCGGTGCGGGCGCGATCAGGCTCACCTCGACCCGCCGGTTGATCCGCGCGAAGGGTTGGGCCGGATCCTTCGGCCGTCCCGGCCCCCAGCCGTGGATGCGCAGGCGATGCGGGTCGATGCGGTAGGTCTCGGCGAGATGGGCCCTCACCGCGCGGGCGCGGGCGAGCGACAGGCGGCGGTTGTAGCCGAGTCCGCCCGCGGCATCGGTGTGCCCGGCGATGAGAAAGCCGTGGCCGGCCAGTTCGCGCGATTGCAGCGCCTGCCCCAGCGGTTCGAGCTGGATGCGCGCCTCCGGCGTCAGGCGGGCGCTGTCGTAGGCGAAGAACACGGTGAGATCGACCGAGCGGGCGGGATCGACCCGCAGGCTCGGGCCGCCGTCGCCGGGCGAGACCGCGACCGGCGCGGCGGGGCGGCCGGGATTGCCGTCGGCGAAGGGAGCGAGCGAGCGGATGATCGCGTTGGCCGAGGGATTCACCGCGCCGGCCTCGACCCGCTCGGCGGCCTCGTCGCGGGGCGGCGGCGCCTCTGTTCCGGCCTCCCCTCCGGCGGCGGGCGGGCGGGTGCCCGGCACCTCGGTCAGCGGGTTGGCGCGGGCGGGCGCGAGGGCGAGGACCGCGCCCATCGCCAGCATCGGCGCCAGACGCGAAAGCCGCCCCGTCGCCGCGCCGGTGACCGTTCGTGCGCCGCGCGCGGGCGTGCTCCGTTCGATGGCCCCCATGGCATCCGTCTCCGCCTCACGGGCCTTGCTGCGGCCCCGTCCCACTCATCCCTGGTCCCGGCAGAGCGGATTTCGCCGCCTGCTCTCGAAAAAAATCGCGGCGCCTTCGCCGATCCAGCTCGTGTCTAGATGCCGGCCTGCCACGGATTGACGACGCCGACCCCGGCGGCCTCGAACGGGCCGGTGTCACGGGTCGCCACGGAAAAGCCCCGGACGGCTGCGGCGGCCGCGATCAAGCCGTCTGCCATGCCGATGGCCCTGCCCGCGGCGCGCGCCCGCGCCATGAGGTCGGCGTAGAGGCGTGAGGCATCGAGATCGAAGGGCAGCACGCGGCCGGTGAAGGCCGGCAGCACCGTGTTCTCCAGCCGATCCCGAAAGATGTCCCGTCGCCTGCCCGGCGGCATCGTCGCCGTGCCGAAGCGGAGTTCCGCAACGGTGATCGCTGTGAGGTAAAGCGTTTCGATCGCCTGCGCATCGACCCAGGCCACAGCGCGCGCGTCGGGGGCGACCCGCCACAGCTCTGAGATGACGTTCGTGTCGAGGACGATCATTCGAATCGGAGCGGTTCGGCGGGCGACGTGTCGCGAAGCCGGTCGAAGGCGTCCGCTTCCGTCTCGGTCAGGCCGCCGGCCTCGCGGGCGATGGAGGCGAGCAGGGAGCCGAGCTGCAATCGGCCCGCCGGCTTGGTCGCCTGTTCCAGGATGGCGCGGATCTCGGCCTCGGTGCTGCGCCCATGCTGCGTCGCCCGGACGCGCAGGGCACGGTGCACCTCTTCGGGAACGTTGCGGATGGTGATCGACGCCACAGGCGGGACTCCGCTCAGCCGATGGATGTGCCATCATCGTAGGGACGTGCAATCAAAGCACAACCGCCCGGCTCAACGCCCGCGCAGGATCGCGTTCATGCTCGCGGGATCGAGGGGGCCGTCCGCGGGCGGGCCGGCTGCCGGCCTCGCAGCGGGCGCCGCGCCGGTCCTCGGCCCTGCGCCCGCCGGGGGCGGCGTGTCGGCCGCCGCGGCGACCGGGCGGCCCTGGCTGGCGGCGATCTCGGAGAGGATGCGGCTGCGCCCGAGGATCGCCGAGAGGCGGGTCGCCTTGTTGAAGCTCGACGGGTCCTTCGGGTCGAGGCCGCCTTCCTTGTGCAGGGCGATGCCGGCCACGGAGGCATCGAACATCAGCGAGCCGGAGGAGCCGCCCAGCGTGTCGCAGCGGTGGCGCAGGTCCGGCCCCTCGGCCTGATCCTTCATCGCGAAGCAGCGGAACCGGCTCATCACCTTGGGCCGCCCGAGGGGATGGTGGATCACCAGCATCGACCGATTGCCCGCCACCGCCTCGCCCGAGAGGCGGACGGTGCCGTAGGTCGTGCCCGGAGCCCCGGCGACGCGGGCGAGCGCGTAGTCGAGGCGGGCATCGTACTCGACCGGCTTCGGGTCGATCTCGAAGCGGCGCGAGCCTTTCCCGTCGAGCGTCAGGTAATCCATCAGGATCGACGCCTTGACCGGGGTCATGTCGCCCGCTTGCGGCAGGCAATGGTGGTTGGTCAGCACGTAGTCGCCGGGCAGCAGCGCTCCGGTGCAGGAGGCGCCGACCTGCTGGCCGGTGCGGGTGTTCCTCAGAACGATGTCGACGCGGCCGATCGGCCGGGCGAGCGCCGCGAGCCCGTCCTTCGGGTCGAGTTCGCTGATCGGCTCGAACGCGCCCTTGTTCTGATCGACATAGGCCGCCGCGTCGCCGGTCGTCTGGCGCGAGGGAAGCTGCGCCCGGCCGTAATCGGCCGGGTCGAAGCCGACGCTCTGGGCCCGCGCGGGATCGGCGGCGCAAAGGGCATGGAACGCGGCGAGCAGCAGGCAGGCGCCGGCCGGGGCGGGCCGTCGTCTCCGGCGAATCGGGGTCATCCTCTCCCTCCTCTCCGTCAGGGTCGTATGCCCGGCCCGTGTGGCTGGGTCAAAAATCACAGGGCGCGGATTCCAAGCCCATCAGCGCATCAGAGCGTGAACGAGCCGTCCGCCGGGCGCCTGCGCCCCGGCTTCCGGCGAAGCTTTCGCTTCCGGCAAGGCTTGGACCGCGTAGACGAGGTTCTGCCGGCCGCCCTCGCGCAGGAAGTAGCCCTGCGCCCCGTCCGCGAGCCGCACCGGCGGCAGGGCGGCCGCGCGCAGCTCCGGCCCGATCGCGAGGCGCAGGCCCGGTGCTGTCGCGAAGGCGAGGCCGCACAGTTCGGGGACGAGGCGGCTCGGCGCAAGGCGGTCGCCGTCGTCCCGCGCGACGGGACGGCGCTCGGGCGGATCGGCGCCGAAGGCCACGCGGCGGCAGGACGAACCGGGCGGCGCCCGCAATTCCTCGACGCGGAGCGCGAGCGACGCCTCGGCCGCGGGCGGGGAGGGGGACGCCGTGGGGGCAGGTTCGGCCGAGGCGGTGCCGGTGGCCGGTGGCACGTCCGGATCGACCAAGGCGGTCTGTCGGGCACCGAGTGTCACGAGGGCGACAAGCCCGGCCGCCGCGACGGCGCCCGCTGGCAGGGCGAGGCGCCACAAACGCCGCATTGGCTCGCGAGGGGGATCTCGCCGGATCGCCTCGGTCGGCCGCGTCAGCGCCTCCAGAGCCTCCGGGATGTTCCCGGACGGCAGGACGCGCGGGGCCGCGGCTCGCTCGAAGGCGCGGAAGGCGGCCTCGGCCGACGCCCGTTCCGGCCCCTCCGGCAGCAGCACCGCGAGCGGCACGTCCGGCGCCTCGGCGAGGAGGGCGCGGCTGCGTTCGATCTTGTCGAGCAGCGCGTAATCGCCGGGCAGCACCGCGAGATCGAGATCGACCGCGCCGGTCGCCCATAGGATGAGGTCGGCCTGCGCCGGCTCCGCGGCGAGGCGATGGCCCCGCGCGGCGAGGCCGTGGGCGAGGCAGACCGGCGCCTCCCAGGAGCGGCCGGCATCGAAGGAGCCCGAAAGGCGCAGCTCGTGCGGCGTCCGTGGGCCGTCGAGCCGGGCGAGGGGGCCGCCCGGGGCGCAGAGCCGGGCATAGTCGGCCGACCAGGGAAGGGGACGGTAATCGCCGTCGGCGAAGGCGGCCGGAGCCGGCAGGCCGGGGCGTGGGTTCAGGGCGCGCAGGCGCAGCGGCCCTCGCGTGGTCGGGATCACGACGAGGACCGACAGCCCTGTCATGCCGAGCCCGGGTGCGAGACGATCCGGTGCGGCGCGGGTCCGCGTCTCACAGCAGGAACACCGCGCAGGCCGGATCGCGCAGCATCCGGCCGAGCTGGTCGGCCTCCGGCACGGACGGGTCGAGGGCGAGCAGGATCGCCCCGTCGGCCGGCGGCCCGAGATCGAGCCGCACCGCCTCGTCGCCGAGCCAAGCCTCGATCCGCCGCGGCATCGACGCGTCCGGCCCGCGCAGGATCAGGAGCGGCGGCGCGCCTTCCAGGATTTCCAGATCGAACGGGCCGACCCGGCGCCGAGTGATCGCGCCGTCCGAGGCCGCTGCGGCCAGCGGCGCGTGGGCGAGGGCCTGGGCGCCGAGCAGGGTGCGATAGCGCCGCGCGGTCTCGGGATCCGTGCGGATCGCGCGGACCACCGCGAGATCGACCGGGCGGCCCGGCTCCCGGTCGGCATGGGCCCAGAGGGCGGCGTGACTTGGTCGGTTGCTTGGCCGGGTGCTTGGCCGGGCGGTATGCCCGGAGGCGGCGCCGAGGGCCTGCGCCCGCATCAGGGCGCGGGCCGCGTGGATCTCGGCGAGAAGGCGGGGCTCGTCGCTCATGCCGCCGCCTCCGCCGCGTAGGCCGCCGCGAAGGCTTCGGCGAAGAGCGCGCGGTCTGCCGTGAAGGTGGCGTCGAGCGGGCGCTGCCGGGCGAGAGCCGCCAGCGCCCGTTCCAGCCTTTCGGCCTCGTCCGCGAGGCGCAGGAGCGCGGTCTGCGCGGATTCGAAGCCCGCGGCGAGGGCGGCATGGTCGTCGAAGCCGGCCCGGCGCACCCGGCGCAGATCCGTCTCCGCCGCCTCCAGCGCGGCCCGCGCCTCGGGGTCGAGTCCGTCGCGCTCGGTGATGCGCAGCGCGGCGGCGATGCGCAGCATCCGGGCGAGATGGGCCGCGAGCGCACCGGCATGCGCCTGAAGCGCGACGTAGCTCTCGGCCTCGGCGCAGGTCGCCCGCTCGGCGATGTCGGCGCCGCCCCCACCCCGGCGCAGACGGTTGGCGATGCCCGATTGGACCCGCCCGAAGCTCGCGGCGCGCAGCGTCGTCAGCGGGCGGGTGCGGTGGAACGGTTCGAGGCGCAGGAAATCGGCCAGATCCTCGCGCTCGGCGCCGGTCAGAATCTTGGGTCCGTCCGGCCAGTCGGCGAGCAAGCCGGCCAGGGCCTCGGCCGGCTCGCAGGCGGCGAGGTCGCCGAGTGCCGCGTCGAGCCGGTCCTCCCAGCCCGCATGCGCGTCCAGGGAGGCGGGCGCGGCCAGTTCCGTCAGGCCGTTGAGGAGCGCGGCGGCGGCCTCGAAGGTCACGAAATGCTCCGCCACCGTGCGGAAGCCCGGCCGTTCGCCCGCGCGCATCTCGGTGCGCCAGAAGGCGAGGATGTCGTCGTCGGTGAAGCTGCGGCGCCCGTCGAGGAAGCCGAGGATCGCCCGGAAACGCCGCTCCAGCGGCGCCAGCGGCAGGTGGGCGGCGCGGTAGGCGGTCAGATGCCGGGCGAGGCGCTTGGCGAGGAAGGCGGCGCCCTCCGCGTCCGGCGCGGCGGCGAGATCGTCGAGCCAGCCGGTGACGGCGGCGAACTGCGCCAGATCCTCCGCCGTCAGGACGAACTCGGCCAGGGCGAGACAGCGCGCGAGGCCGGCCCAGCTCGTGCGCCATTCCTCGCCGAGCACGGCGCCGCGGGGGTCGGTGGCCGCGCTCCCGGCGAAGCGCGCCTCCACCGCCGCAGCCGTCGCGAGACCGGGATCGAGCGCAAGGGTGACGAGGTCGCGCCCCTGTCGGGCCTGTGTCGCCTGGGCCAGGGCAGCGAGGGCGTGGGCGAGGTCCCAGAGCGGCTTGTCGCGGTTCGGACGCACCGCACCCGTCACCACGCGGGCGAGCCAGGCGCCATCGGCGCGGGAGAGATCGCGGCCCTCGCACACATTGGCGAGATCGGCCGCGCAACGCTCGTCGTATCCGCCGGTCATGCGCCTCCCGGTGCCGGGGCGCCGCGCAACCCCTTGCGATTCCTCGATACGCCGTATGGTTATCCCGTGCCCGGCCATCCGTCACCCTCCCGCGCCGCGCCCGAGCGCGGTGCGCCCGCTTCATGGGCCGGGCAAAGCCCGATCGGGACCGAGCGTGTCGCCGGCCGCGGGCCGGCGCCGGGCGGCGCCGAGGATGGTTCGAGCCAGGGCTCCATACCCTCTCCTTGCCGGTTGTCGTTCGTCCCCCGTCCGGTGGAGCGTCAGCGCACCACGATCCGCGCGGTCGCCTCGGTCACGCCGGGCGTCGCCCGGATCTTTTCCAGGAGATCGAGCATGTCGGACGGCTGCAGCAGCCGCGCCTCCCCATCCTTGCCCGGCGCCGCCGCGAGCCAGCGCTCGGCGAGGTCTGGCGGCAGGCCGCCCTCGACCCCGAAACAGGCGAACAGGTTCTCGAAGGGTTCGCCCGCGACGATCTCGTCGAGGCCGTATCCGCGCGGGTAGCGCCGCGCCTCGCCGGGTTTCAGGGCTTCGAGCGAGGCGGCGTTCTCGCGCACGGGGAGAGCGACGAAGGCCGTCTCGTCGGGGGCGACCACCCAGCAATAGAGGTTCTGCCGTGCCCGCGACTCGATGCGCGTTTCCAGCCGCTGCCCGGCCGCGAACGGGGTGGCGGTGGCCGCCACCGTCAGTCGCCCCGCATCGGTGCGGGCGGTGGCCGCGAGATGGTCGAGGAAGGGCCGCGGGGTCGGATCGCAGCCGAGCCCCTCGACGCCGATGCGCCGCCGTCCCGTCGGGGCGAGCACGGCACCGTCGCGCTGGAATTCGAGCTCCATCCAGGATTGCCGGTTCTGATCGGTGAGGAAACGGCCCCGCGCCGTGACCGGGCCGGTGCAGGCGGTACCCGGCGGGCTGCGGCGCACGTCGAGGCGCGCGCCCTTCAGGATGCGGTTGGCCGAGCGCGCCTCGGCGTCGAGGGCGACGAGGAGACGGTCGGTGAGCGCGCCGGCGCAGGTCGAGTGCCCGCCCTCGGCCACGAACGGGCAGACCTCGACGGCCTTCGCGTTCGGTGCGGCCGCGGCGAAGGCTTTCACGGCGCCCTCCATCACCGCGTCGAGGTCGGCGACGGCCGCCCCGACGCGGATCGGCACGGTCAGGGGTTCGCTCGTCGCCTTGCAGGCGGCGGTGCGGGTGATCGCCTGGAGCCGCAGGGCCGCGGTCTCGCCGGCCCGGCGCGGCTCGACCAGGAACACGCTGGCATCGCCCGAAAAGGCCGCGCGGATCTGCGCCTCGGCCTCCGCCCCCGACAGGCCGGTGGTCCCCTCGCGCAGGGCCTTGATCCGCACCACGTCGGCGGACGCCGCGAGCCGCACGCGGCCGGTCGCCTGGAGCCGGCTCTCGACGGCGAGGCGCACCTCCTCCGCCTGCTCGCGCGAGAGCGCCGTCTGGCCCGGCTCGACGCCGATCACGGCGAGCGTCAGGTCGGGCCGTCCGGCGCAGGCCGCCACCGCGTCGAGGAAGGGAGCGAGGGTCGCGGTGGTCGGATCGGCGCGGGCGGCCGCGGGAAGAAGGAGGAGAGCCGCGAGGATGAGGCGTCTCATTCCGCCTCGTTCGCCCGGGCGTACTGGTCGAGGGCGCGGACGAAGACCGGGTTGAAGCGGCCGTCGAGGGCGCCGGAATAGTAATCCGCCTCCTTGACCGCGCGCTGGACGGTGCGGATCGTCTCCGGCTTCAGCTTCTGCGCGGCCGTGTCGGTGGCCGAGACGGAAGCCGCGCCGAGTTCGCCCCGCTTGAGCGCCCGCAGCACCATGTCGGCGGAGCGCATTCCGGGGAAGTAGCGGCCGAAGCCGTTGTCGATCAGCGTCGCCATCGTCGCCATCGCCACCGGATCGCCCTTGTCCGCCGCCCGGCGGAACAGGTCGAAGCCCTGGCGCAGGTCCTTCGGAAAGCCGTGGGCGCCGGTGGCGTAATGCGGCACCAGCTTCGAGATCGAGGGCACGTCGCCGCCCTCGACCGCGCGCTTGTAGAGCGCCACCGCCCCCGCCTCGTCCCGCGGGATGCCGTTGCCGTATTCGAGCATCCGGGCGGCGTTGGCGAGCGCGACGACGTTGCCGGCCTCGCCGGCCTGCCGGTAGAGCCGGAACGCCTCGGCCTGCCCGCGCTTCACCCCCTGGCCGTTCTCGTAGAGCGTGGCGAGGTTGTTCATCGCCGCGACGCTGCCGGCCTTGGCCGCCCGGTCGTAGGCCGAGAACGCCTCCTTGGAGCGATCGGCCCGGTCGTAGGCGCGGCCGAGCTGGTAGGCGAGGCGGCGCAGCTGCGGGTAGGCCGCCGATGCCGCGCGGCAGGCCTCGATGGCCGCGGACGCCTCGATCCGCCCGAGCTTCACCCCCGGCACGCCCTTCGGCCGATCGGGATCGTCGGTGCCGGCGGCGAGTTCGTCGCAGCGCTTCACCCGTGGGTCGGTGCTCGGATTGGTGCCGCCGAGATAGCCCTCCGCGAGACCGCGATAGGCGCAGACGTCGCCGCAGGAATCGAGATAGGCTTGATACTGCCGCGCTGCGCCGAACTTCGCCCAGTTCTCCTGGTCGATCGCTGCCGCGTCGCGCGTGCGGCCGGCGAGCAGGCGGTCCATCGCCTGGGAGCGGTAGGCGCAGGTCTCGCCGCAGGTGCCGACATAGGCCTCGAACGCCTCGCGGGTGCCTAGCGTCTCGGCGCGGCGCCACGCCGCCTCATCGCGGATCGCGGCGACGCCGCCGGCCACCGCCGCGACGGGGAGCGAGGCCTTCAGCACGATCGGTGCGTCGTCGATCTCCGGCACCTGCTCGCGGCCCGAGGCGCGCCGCGCCGCCTCCTCGACCTCGCGGCGCAGGTAGCTCTTCAGCTCCGGCCAGCGGATCAGCCCGTCGCCGGTCCCCTCCGCGCCCTGGGCACCGGCGAGCCCCGAGACGCCCATCAGGAAGCGGCTGGTCAGAAGCCCGAGCCGGTTCGGCTCGTCCCAGTTCGCGGGTGAAGCGCCGGAGGTGGCGACGAGGCGCACGATCCCGCTCTCCGCCTTCGGCCGGGCCGGCGCGAAGCCGGGGGCGGAGACGGCGAGAAGGCTCTCGCCCTTGCGGCCGGTCTCGCCGGTGAAGCAGGCATCGACCATCACCACGAGCTGGCGTTCCGGCCCGATCTTGCGCTTCACGAGGTCGAGGTTGCGGTAGAGGGTCTCCAGGGCATAGCCGCTCTCGCCCTGGTTCGGGTTGCCGTCCTCCGGCAGCAGGAAGGGCTGCTTGCTCGCCAGATCCGGCACGCCGTGGCCGGAATAGTAGACGAAGACGTTGGAGCGGCCCTCGCGCACGCTGCGCCAGAGCCGGCCCGATTGCGGGTTGCGCTCGGTGCCGAAGACTTGGTTGAACTCGTTGAGGGTCGCGTCCTTCAGGAGGAAGACGTTGCTCTCGCGGTAGCCCAGGCGCTCGACGAGGTAGGCGCGGATCGCCTCGGCGTCGTTATGGGCGAAATCGACCGGCACCGTCTGCTTGTAGCTGCGGTTGCCGATCACCACCGCGACCGAGTCGGCGTTGTCGGCGAACGGGGCTGCCTCCGGTGCGGCCCGTGCCGGCGCGGCGAGGACGAGGCAGGCTGCCAGGAGGAACGCGGCCTCGCGAACAGCGCGGCGCGCGGCGGAAACCAGGCCCTGACTCGGCATGTGGATCGTCCTCTTCTCGGCTCGCGGGCCGAGTCTCAGTTCCTTGGGAAGCGGGCGCCCGCCTCGGGCGCCACCCAGGGTTAGCCGCTCGATGACTGGGAAACAATGCCGCGCGACGGCGGCGCCGTACGGGCGGGGCGGCCGGCTTCGACCATCGGCGCTCAGCCTCCGGTGAACAGCACGAGGATGAGGCCGAAGGCGGCGAGGTGGAGCGGACAGAGGGCGGTCAGCATCGCGTCGCCCTCCCTACGGCAGGTAGAGGCCGCGGCCGCAGCGGCGCACCCGGCGGGCCTCGACGTAGCCGGTGTAGCGGTTGAACACCTCGACGGTGCGGTAGAGGCAGTACCGGCCGGAATTGCGCCCGTTGTAATAGACGCCGCCATTGTCGAGATCGACGCCGAGGAATTCCTGGTTGCCCGTCCGCGGCGCGTCCTCTTGGGCGAAGGCGGAGGGCGCGGCGCCGAGGAGGCCGGCGCCGACGAGGGCGAGGATCATCATCTTGTTCATGTCGCATCTCCCGGATGGGGCGGTGTGCATCCGCCTTCGCCAGGGGCATGGGAGCGACAGACCGGTTTTCGCGCGGGCGACCCAAAAAAAGTGGGGTGCCGCGGATCGGCTCAAGCCACGGAGGATTCGGATCCCTCGATCAGGCGCAGGCTGCGGCGCAGGCTCTGCGGCGGGTGGCCGAAGGCCCGCAGGAAGGCGCGGCGCATCCGGTCGCGGTCGGCGAAACCCGTGTCGCGGGCGACCACGTCCAGGGAATGGCGCCCCTCTTCGAGCATCGCCTTCGCTGCTTCCAGGCGCAGCCGCTCGACCGCCTTGGCCGGGGATTGCCCGGTCTCCTCGCGGAACAGGCGGCTGAACTGGCGCGGGCTGACGCGGGCGGCCTCCGCCAGTTCCTCCACGGTCAGCGGGTTGCGCAGGTGCTCCTTGGCGTAGACGAGGGCGCGGCGGACCCGGTCCGAGCGCGGCTCCAGTTCGAGCAGGGCCGAGAACTGCGACTGGCCGCCGGGGCGGCGATGATAGACCACGAGCTTGCGGGCGATGGCGCGCGACAGTTCGGCGCCGTGGTCGTCCTCGATCAGCGCCAGCGTCAGGTCGATCGCCGCGCTCATCCCGGCCGAGGTCCAGATCGGACCGTCGGAAACGTAGATGCGGTCGTCATCGACGCGGATCCCGGGGAAGCGCTCCTGCAGGTCGCGGGCATGGGCCCAGTGCGTCGTCGCCACCCGCCCGTCGAGGAGCCCGGCCTCCGCCAGGGCGAAGGCGCCGGTGCAGAGGCCGGCCACGCGCCGCGAGACCCGGCCCGCCCCGGCGATGTAGTCGCGCAGGCGCGGCGTGAGCGGGCGCGGCAGCAACTCGCCGACCACCATCAGCGTGTCGGGGGCCTCCGCCAGGGGCACGGTCTCGATGCCGATGCCGAGAGAGGAGCGGACGGTGCCGCCCCGCTCCGACATCACGATCAGCCGGTAGGCCTCGCGTTCGAGGTGGACGTTGGCGAATTCGAAGGCCGACAGGGCGGCGAGGCCCATGACCTGAAAGCCATCCTCGAGAATGAACCCGACCTGCCGCATCGGTCCTGCCTCGCTCATGTCCTGATTTAACGCTTATACGTCATTTAGGACATCGCGGTCCAGAGCTAGGGTCCCGACATCGTCACCGGCCGGGCAAGCCCCCCCGCCGGTCGGACCTCGGAAGGACCATCGATCATGACCCAAGGAACCGTTCTCATCACCGGCGCCTCCTCCGGCATCGGCGCCGTCTACGCCGACCGCTTCGCCGCCCGCGGTCACGATCTGATCCTCGTCGCCCGCAACCGGGCGCGGCTCGATGCCGTGGCCGAGGCACTGACCCGTCGCCACGGCGTCGCGGTGCGGACCGTCGAGGCCGACCTGACGGACCGCGCGGGGCTCGCCGCGGTCGAGGAGATGCTGAAGAGCGATGCGAGCCTCACGCATCTCGTCAACAATGCCGGCTTCGGCAGCGCCGCGCCGCTCGCTGCGGCGTCCGTGGACGAGATGGAGCGGATGATCGCCATCAACGTCACCGCGCCGATGCGCCTGACCTACGCGGCGGTGCCGGCCTTCACCGCACGGGGCCGGGGCACGATCATCAACATCGCCTCGATCGTCGCCATCGGGCCGGAGGTGCTGAACGGCGTCTATGGCGGCTCGAAGTCGTTCGTGCTCGGCTTCAGCCACAGCCTGCGCAAGGAACTCGCCGGCACCGGGGTGACGGTGCAGGTGGTGCTGCCGGGCGCGACCGGAACCGAGTTCTGGGACGTGGCAGGGCTCCCCGCCAGCAACCTGCCCAAGGATTGGGTGATGTCGGCCGAGGATCTGGTCGACGCGGCGCTCGCCGGCCTCGACCGGGGCGAGTTCGCCACCATTCCCTCGCTGCAAGAGGCCGCCGAATGGGACGCCTGGGAGGCGGCGCGCCAAATCATGCTCCCGCACCTGTCGAGCGCCGTCCCCGCCCCGCGCTACCGCACGGCGCAGTGACCGGTTTCGAAAGGACAAGTCCTTGTCATAGGTCCAGGGCGGAGCCCTGGTCGGAGGAGTGCCGGGGCTCTGCCCCGGCGCCCCGCCAAAGGGCTTGCCCTTTGGGAACCCAAGATCACTACGCCGCGACGTCCAGTCCGTCGCGGCCGGCGAGGCTCTCGCCCAGGAAGGCAATGAGCGGGTGGACGAGATCGGCGGCGCGCTCCTCGCCGAGCACCATGACCTCGGTCATCGGCAGGGCCGGCCAGATCTCGGGGGCACGCAGGATCTGCATGCCCTCCTGCAGGAAGGAGCGACCGAGCAGCGTCACGCCGAGGCCGCCGGCCACCGCCGCTTGCACGCCCGAGAGGCTGCTGGCGGTGCAGGCCGCGTTCCATTCCCGGCGCACGGAGTCGAGCGCCGCGATCATCATCTCGCGGTAGCTGCAGGGCGGGGCGAGCATCACCAGCCGGGCGGGCTTGGTGAAATCGAGTTCGTAATCGGCGGAGGCGAGCCACACGAGCGGCTCGCGCCAGATCACCCGGCCGCGGGGATGGCTGCCGCTGCGCTTGGCGATCACGGCATCGAGACGGTCGGCGTCGTAGGCTTCGAGCAGGGTGCAGCTCAGCCCGGTCATCAGGTCGATGTGCACCCCCGGATAGAGCCGGCTGAAGCGCGCGAGCAGCTTCGGCAACTGGCCGGGGATGAAGTCCTCCGACACGCCGAGCCGCAGGGTGCCGCTGGCGGGCGGCTCGCGCCATTCCCGCATCAGCTTGTCGTTGAACTCCAGCATCTGGCGGGCGGCGACGAGCAGGCGCTCGCCGTCCGGGGTCAGGCCGAGGGTGCGGCTGGTGCGGTCGAAGACGCGCCGCCCTAGGATCTCCTCCAGCCGCAGCACCTTCTGGCTCACCGCCGATTGCGAGCGGTGCACGACATCCGCGGCCGCCGTGAAGCTGCCGGTCTCGGCCACCGCCACGAAGGCGCGGAGCAGATCGAGTTCGAGATCGGGATGGCGCATGACTTCTTCGCGTCGTCGATAAGGGCGGCGACACGACACGCCGCACCGTCTGCTTCTCCGGCATCTTCGCGACCCGGATCCCTGCCGGCAAGCAGAAAATCTGATCGCACCGATCAGAACTATGCGTTTCCCAACTTCATCGGCGCGGCGCATCCTGCCTCTCGCCGGTCACGACGACCGGCCGGACGGGCCTTCGAGCCCGTCTTCGTCCCGCATCGAAGAGGCCCGCCATGTCCGCCTCGGCCGCCGTCCCGACCCCCTCCGCCTGCCATGCCCTGGCGGCTTCGCCCGCCCTTCGGCGCGGCGATGCCGTAGGCTCGGCGCCGGCGCTTCTGCTCGGCGGTGCGATCCTGCTCTGGGGCGCGAACTGGCCGGTGATGAAGCTCGGGCTCGGCCATGTCTCGCCGCTCTGGTTCTCGGCGCTCCGCTTCGCCACCGGTGCCGCCTGCCTGTTCGCGTGGCAGGCCGCCCGCGGCAGGGTGCGGCGGCCGCGTGCCGCGGACCTGCCCGTCATCGCTTCCATCGGCCTGCTGCAGATGATGCTGTTCACCGCGCTCGGCGCGGTGGCGATGACGCATCTGCCGGCCGGGCGCTCGGCGATCCTGAGCTACACCACGCCGATCTGGGTCGTGCCGGTGGCGGTCCTGGTCTTCGGGGAGCGGATCGCGCGCCGACAATGGGCCGGGATCGGGCTGGCGGCTCTCGGCGTCGCGATCCTGTTCAACCCGCACGCCATCGACTGGCGCGACGGGACCGTGCTCGGCGCCCACGCGATGCTGCTGGCGGCGTCGGCCGCCTGGGCCGCCTGCATCCTGCATCTGCGCTACGGGCGCTCCGAGGCGTCCGCGGCGCAACTCGCCCCCTGGCAGATGCTGCTGGCCGCCGCCGTGCTGCTGCCGCTCGCCCTCGCGGTCGAGGGGCCGTTCACCGGCGACGGGACGGCGACGTTCTGGGCCTGCCTGATCTTCGTCGGGCCCATCGCCACCGCCTTCGGCTTCTGCGCCGTCAACGCCGCGAGCCGGCTTGTGCCGGCGAGCCTGATGTCGACGCTGATGCTCGCGGTGCCGGTCACCGGTCTGGCGATCGCGACGGCAACCCTGCACGAGACGCCCGGACCCGACCTCATCATCGGTGCCCTGGCGATCGTCCTCGGCATCGCCGCGAGCGCGGTGCCCGCCCGCAACAGCCCGCAAGGCGGTCGCCGACGCTCGGGACAAGATGTTGCCGACACAAGACTTGGCAAACGCCGCGACTGACACGGTCTTCAACTGACAAGGAGCGATCCCATGCGTGCCGTCGGATTCCACAAGCCCCTGCCGATTGAGGACGATCAGTCCCTCCTCGACTTGACGCTGCCCGATCCGCTGCCGGGTCCGCGCGACCTGCTGGTCCGGGTGCGGGCGGTCTCGGTCAACCCGGTCGATACCAAGGTCCGCATTCGGGCAAATCCCCCGGACGGACAGCCGCAGGTGCTCGGCTACGACGCCGCCGGCCTCGTCGAGGCGGTCGGCCCGGAGGTGACGCGGTTCAAGGTCGGCGACGCGGTGTTCTATGCCGGCGCGCTCGGCCGGCCCGGCACCAATGCGGAGCTTCACCTCGTCGATGAGCGGATCGTCGGCGTAAAGCCCGCCACCCTGTCCTTCGCCGAGGCGGCGGCGATGCCGCTCACGGCGATCACCGCCTGGGAAGCCCTGTTCGACCGGCTCGACATCCGCAAGTCCGTGCCGGGGGCAGCACCCGCGCTGCTGATCGTCGGCGGGGCCGGCGGCGTCGGCTCCATCGCCACCCAACTCGCCCGGCAACTGACCGACCTCACCGTGATCGCCACCGCCTCGCGGCCCGAGACAGTGGAGTGGAGCCGGACGCTCGGCGCCCACCACGTCATCGACCACACCAAGCCGCTCGCGGCGGAGGTCGCCGCGCTCGGCCTCGGCGCGCCGGGCTTCGTCTTCTCGACCACCCACACCGACCGGCACCTGCCGGAGATCGGCAAGCTGATCGCGCCGCAGGGCCGGTTCGCGCTGATCGACGATCCGGCGGCCCTCGACGTGCTGCCGTTCAAGCAGAAGAGCGTCTCCACGCATTGGGAGTTCATGTTCACGCGCTCGATGTTCGCCACCGCCGACATGGGCGCGCAGGGCGATCTGCTCGACGCGGTGTCGCGTCTCGTCGAGGCCGGCACCCTGACGACGACGGTGACCGAGCGGTTCGGGGCGATCTCGGCGGCCAACCTGCGCCGTGCCCACGCGCTGATCGAGAGCGGGCGCGCCAAGGGCAAGATCGTGCTGGAGGGCTGGGCCTGACGGCGGCGCGACCTCGGCTGACATCCGCCGGGGCCGCGCGTCATCGGTCGTCGGGCCGTCACATCGAAGAGCCAATTCGGCAGATGTCCGAAATCGCCGCCTTTATGGCGTTGCGGTCGTCGGGGCATTCGAACAGCATGACCGTTGCGGGGCGAAGGCTCAGGGGAGTCGAGCGATGATCAGTCTTACGGTCAATGGCCGGCAACATGCGGTCGATGCTGGTCCGGATACGCCGCTTCTCTTCGTCCTGCGGGACACGATCGGCCTGACCGGCACCAAATACGGTTGCGGAATCGGCCAGTGCGGCGCCTGCACCGTGCTCCTCGATGGGCAGGCGACCCGTTCCTGTCAGGTGCCGCTGGAGAGCGTCGGCACGCAAGGCATCACCACGATCGAGGCGATCGAGACGGATCCCGTCGGCGCCAAGGTGGTGGCGGCCTGGGTCGGCATCGAGGTGCCGCAATGCGGCTACTGCCAGTCGGGCCAGGTCATGGCCGCGACGGGGCTGCTCAAGGAGACGCCGAAGCCGTCGGAGGACGACATCGCCGCCGCGATGACAAATCTGTGCCGCTGCGGCACCTACAACGCCATCGCCGCCGCCGTGCGGCAGGCCGCGGCCTGAGGAGGCGGCGATGAACGATCTCACCCCCCTCCACCGCCTCGGCCTCGGCGCCCGGCCCACCCGCGAGCCGGTGAAGAACTTCTCGCGCCGAGGCTTCCTCGGCATCGCCTCGGGTGCCCTCCTGCTCGGCATCGACCTGCCGGGCGGGGCGGCTGCCCAGACTCGCGCCGAGGGGCCGGCGGCCGTGGCACCGAAGCCCGGCACCCGCGTGGCCGCCTTTCTCGAGATCCGTCCGGACAGCTCCGTGCGCCTGCTCAGCCCCTTCGTGGAGGGCGGCCAGGGCATCAATACCGGGCTCGCGCAGACGATCGGCGAGGAACTCGACCTCGACCCCGCCCGCTTCGCGGTCGAATGCGCCCCGCCCGGCCCCGATTATGCCGTCGTCAACGGCCTGCGCATGACCGGCGGCAGCTTCTCGACCCGGTCCAGCTTCGAGGCGATGCGCCGCCTCGGCGCCACCGCGCGGGAAATGCTTCTGCGCGCCGCCGCCGCCCGGCTCGCCGTCGCTCAGGACAGCCTGACGACCGAGGACGGCCGCGTGGTTCACGCCGCTACGGGCCGCACCCTCGGCTACGGCGAACTGGCACAGGCCGCCCTCGCGCTCCAGCCGCGGGACGACGTACCGCTGAGGGACGCGAAGAGCTTCCGCTGGATCGGCCGGCCGGTGGCCCGGCTCGACATGCGCGACAAGGCGACGGGGCGGGCGACCTACGCCATCGACATCCGCGTCGAGGGCATGCTGCACGCCGCCGTCACGCATGCCCCCCATCTCGGCACCGAGCCGCAGGTAATCGCCAACGAAGCGGCGGTGCGGGCGATGCCAGGCATCCACTCGGTCCACCGCCTGCCCGGCGCGGTGGCCGTGGTGGCCGATTCCTGGTGGCGGGCGCGCAAGGGCGCCGAGGCGTTGCAGGTCACCTGGACTGCGCCCGCGCCGGAGGGGATCGCCACGGTCTCGCAAAGCTTCTCGTCTTCGGCGATGCTCGCGGAGCTGAAGGGCTCGACCGAGCCCGGCATTCCCGCCGAGCAGGAGGGCGACCCTGCCGCCGCCTTCGCGGGCGCCGCCAAGGTGATCGAGGCGGAATACGACGCGCCCTATCTCGCCCATGCCCAGCTCGAACCGCCCTCGGCGGTTGCCCGGTTCACGGCGGACGGGAGCCTCGATCTCTGGCTGCCGAACCAGATGCCGGAGCTGTTCCAGCAGATCGCCGCGAAGACCGCGGGGCTGGAGCCGGAGCAGGTGCGCATCCACTCGCCGATGCTCGGCGGCTTCTTCGGACGCCACTTCGCCTACGGCCCAGCCAATCCCTTCCCGCAGGCGATCCTGCTCGCCCAGGCGACCGGCCGGCCCGTGCGGGTGCTGTGGTCGCGCGAGGAAGAGTTCGGCATGGACGCGGTGCGTCCCCTGAGTTTCGCCCGCTTCAAGGCGGCGCTCGGGGCCGACGGAATGCCCGTGGCGCTCCACACCGTTGCGGTCGGCGAGGGCCCGATCGGCCGCTGGTTCGGCGCGCTGTTCAAGTCGCCGGTCGATTCCTCGGTGGTCGAGGGGCTCGACAAGAAACCCTACGCCATCCCGAACCGGCGCCTCGACTACGTGAAGGTGCCTCACCCCGTCACGATCGCCTTCTGGCGCTCGGTCGGCCACTCGATGAACGACTACTTCTACGAGAGCTTCCTCGATGAGGTCGCCGCGGCGGGGGATAAGGATCCGTTCGCTCTACGCATGGCGCTGCTGAAGGACAGCCCACGCCACCGGACGCTGCTGAAAGCGGTCGCGGATCTCGCCGGCGGCTGGCGGCGCGGGCCGTTCGCGGCGGAGGACGGCACGAGCCGGGCACGCGGCGTCTCGATGGCCTCGCCCTTCGGCTCCGAGACCGCGACCATCGCCGAGGTCTCGTTGAAGGACGGCGAGGCGCGGGTGCACGATCTCTGGATCGCCATCGATCCGGGCAGCGTGGTCAACCCGGCCATCGTCAAGCGGCAGGTCGAGAGCGCGGCGGCGCTCGGGCTCTCCTCCACGCTCCTCGAACAGGTGGTCTACGAGAACGGGCAGCGGCAGGCGAAGAACTTCGACGCCTACCCGATCCTCGACCGCGAGCGCATGCCGCGGGTCCACGTGACCATCGTCGAGAGCGGTGCGCCGATGGGCGGCATCGGCGAGCCCGGCCTGCCCGGCGTGCCGCCCGCGGTGGTCAACGCCGTCGCGGCCCTCACGGGCCGGCGGGTGCGCAGCCTGCCGCTCGCCAAGACGCCGCTTTCCGGTGTCTGACGGCCGGGATCTGATGGCCAGTGTCTGAGGGAGGAGGCGGGATCATGACGACCGTCGCCGCGAACGAGGTGCCGCCGGTTCGCGCGGGCCTCGCGCCGCGCTTCGAGTACCTGCCGGTCGCCCTGTTCGGTTCCGTGATGGGGCTGACGGGCCTGAGCGTTGCGTGGCGTCTCGCGAGCGCCCGCTACGGCCTGCCCGCCCTTGCCGCCGACGCGATCGGCTGGGCTGCGCTCCTCGCCTTTCTCGCCCTCGCGCTGGCCTACGGCGCGAAGGCGGTGACGGCGTGGCCGGTGGTGCTGGCCGAGTTCCGCCATCCGATCGCCGGCAACCTGTTCGGCACGATCCTGATCAGCCTGATGCTGGTGCCCTTCGTGCTCGCCGGCCTCAGCCCCACCCTCGCTGCGGCGGCCTGGGTCGTCGGCGCGGGTGGGATGGTGGTGTTCGCTCTCCTCATCGTCAGCCGCTGGATGGGAAGCCGCCAGCAACTCGCCCACGCGACGCCCGCCTGGATCGTGCCGGTGGTCGGCCTGCTCGATATCCCGCTCGCCGGCCCCTTGCTCGGCCTGCCGCAGACCCAGACGCTGATGATGTTCGGGCTCAGCGTCGGCCTGTTCTTCGCCGTCCCGCTCTTCACCCTGGTCTTCGCCCGCCTCGTCTTCGAGGAACCGCTGCCCGCCGCCCAGCGGCCGACCCTGATGATCCTCGTGGCGCCCTTCGCCGTCGGCTTCTCCAGCTACACCGCGACCTTCGGACGGATCGACGCCTTCGCGGAGGCGCTGTTCCTGATCGGCCTGTTCGTCTTCGCGGTGCTGGCCGGTCGTCTGCGCGACCTGCCGCGCTGCTGCCCGTTTCGCGTCTCGTGGTGGGCGGTGAGCTTTCCCGTCGCCGCCATGGCGGTGGCGTCCCTGCGCTACGCCGAGCATGTCCGTGCGCTCCCGGCCGATATCCTGGCCCTGACATTGCTCGCCGCCGCCACGGCGACGATCGCGGCCCTTGCCGCGCGGACTCTCCTCGGCATCGCGCGGGGCGAACTCCGCCGGCTTGCGGGCTGACCGGGAAGCGGGGAGGGCGCCCACGTCCCTGGCCGGAGGGCGAACAAACCGCCCGGCCTCGGGTTTGCCGGAAGAGACGCGCGCCGCGCCTCGAACCCCGCGAACCTTTGAGGACCTTCATGACCGGCGATAGGCTACGGACCGACCGGCGTCAGCACGGCTCCGGCCGGAGGGCGGATCTCGGATCGACGCTCGCGAGAGGACTCGTCGCGGGGGCCGCCGGGGTCGCCGCGATGACGCTCGCCGAGAAGGTCGAGCAGAGCCTCACCGGCCGGCCGAATTCCTATGTCCCCGCGCACACCCTGCGCCGCATCCTCGGCCTGCCGCCGCGGCCCGATCGCGAGCGGGTCGGGATGAACTGGGCGATGCATTGGGGTCAGGGCATCGCCCTCGGGCCACTCAGGATGCTGATGGCAGAGCGCGGCATGCGCGGCTCGGTCGCCTCGTTCCTGTTCCTGAACCTTCGCCTGCTCAACGATCAGGTGCTGGAAAACGCCACCGGCGCCGGCGCGCCGCCCTGGACCTGGCCGCGCGACGAGCAGCGGATCGATCTCCTGCACAAGGCGATCTACGCCTTCGTCACCGGCTACGTCGCCGATGGGATGGCGCAGAACCCGGACCGGACGCGGCATCGCGGGCGGGGCGATGACCGCGAGGCCGCGGGCGAGGGCATCCTCCGTCGTACGGCTCTCTCGAAGGGCAGAACCGCCGCGGATCAGGGCGCGCGATCCTCTCCGCGTAAAACCCGAGCCGAGGCGAACAGGGCTTACGGCGTCCGCGTTGACGTCCCAGGCCGCGCAGGAGTCCCGGTTCTCGTCATCGCCCGAGACGAACTGGATGCCGAACTCCTGGCGGCCGAGGCGGCCGGTCCGGACGCTCACGCCGAGGTGTTCCGCGAACTGGATCGCGACGAGATCAGGGAGCACGGGCTCGACCTGCGCGACCGGGACAGTGTCAGATCGCTGGCGACGCTGAGGCTGTAGAAGGGGGGACGGGTACGGTCGGACGAAATGCCGGGAGGGGGGAGAGCCCATCGCAGATGCGATGGCTCACCGATGCGTCTGAAAGGCCCGTGGCGGGCTTCCTCGCAGTTTTTGCGTTTTTTCGATTGACGGGCGGTGCCGGGCTCCCTATACCCACTTTCACCGACGGGGCGCCGCGGTCCACCACTTGGTGGGGCGGGGTTCTGGCGGTCTTCGGGATTGTTGGTGGAGCGGAGCTGATCCGGGTGACTGGATCGGGCGATCGCTGTCCTTCTCGTCTCGAGGTGTCGGTCGTCTCCGGCGCTGTGGCGCTTTCGCGGGGCGGTTGACAGGACGGTTCGCCGGCTCTAGATGCCGCGGACCGCTGGCGGCGGACTTCGATCCGGCCGCGGACTTCATCGCTGAGGGTGGGCTGTGTGGGCCGGGCAACCGGGCTGTCGGCGCGTCT
>JACJIB010000010.1 GCA_014138645.1 Methylorubrum thiocyanatum
AACCCCGCCCCACCAAGTGGTGGACCGCGGCGCCCCGTCGGTGAAAGTGGGTATAGGGAGCCCGGCACCGCCCGTCAATCGAAAAAACGCAAAAAGTGCGCGGAAGCCCGCCACGGGCCTCCTGAAGGCACGCCAAGGGCCTGCCACGCAAAGGGTTCATGCCGCGCTTTTCGAAACAGCGATCAGAACCCCTTCTTCACCTGTTCCAGGGCGCGCGTGAGGCCGTCGGCGATGACGGCACGCTGGTCCGGCGAGGCATCCCGGGCGACGACGACATGCTCGCGGCGCGAGGTCAGCGTCAGCGTCCGCAAGCCGAATTCCTCGTCATCGACCCGACTCAGCTTGGTCCAGAGCGGATTGAAGCGCCACTCGCGGCGCACACCCCGAGGATCGATGCGGGCAAGAAAGACCTCGATGGGCGAGATCGCGACCTCCTCGAAGGAACGTCCGCGGCGAAAACTCACCTTCAGCGCAACGTAGAGCGCGAGCATGTCGAGGCCGAAGAAGCCGGCGATCGGCCAGAAGCCGGCACGCCAGCAGGCAATCGATGTGACGAGCGAGACGAGGCAGCAGAGCCCCATCACGATCCGGAAGCCGTCCTGGCTCAGGGATTGGTGTGGCCGGATCACGGCCGAATAGACCGGCCGATCCATCGTCGCTGGGTCGAGCCCATCGGGATGCGCAGAGATGTTGCCGCTCGCCATGGGCCGAATATAACGCGGCGATGTCCGTGAAAAAGCCGTCTTCCCGCTCTTCCGCCACAGGTGCGGTAAAAAGTCAGGCGGCGAAGTCTGCCGAAACGAGAACAAAGCCGGCAAAGCCGAAGGCCAAGCTACTGCCGACGCTCGCCGCAGGCGTCGAAACCGCGCCCGAACCTGTCGACGACGCGACGCTGGTCGAGATCTTTTCGCGGCTGCAGGCGGCGGATCCGGAGCCCCGCTCGGAACTCGAATACATCAACCCCTATACGCTGCTCGTCGCCGTGGTGCTCTCGGCCCAGGCCACCGACAAGAGCGTGAACCTCGCGACCGCGCCCCTCTTCGCCATCGCCGACACGCCGGAGAAGATGCTGGCCCTCGGCGAGGAGCGGGTGCGCCACTTCATCCGCACCATCGGCCTGTTCAACACCAAGGCGAAGAACGTCATCGCGCTCTCGCAGATCCTGGTGGATCGGCACGGCGGCGCGGTGCCGCGCGAGGCCGAGGCCCTGGAGGTGCTGCCGGGCGTCGGCACCAAGACGGCGAGCGTCGTCCTCAACGTGGCCTTCGGCGTGCCGCGGATCGCGGTCGACACTCACATCTTCCGCGTTTCGAACCGCATCCCGCTGTTCGTCGCGCCGACCACCGACAAGGTTCAGGCCGGGCTGGAGGCGCGGGTGCCGGAGCCGTTCCGCCTCAACGCCCACCACTGGCTCATCCTGCACGGGCGCTACACCTGCAAGGCGCGCCGGCCCGACTGCCCGCGCTGCGCCCTTGCCGATCTCTGCCGCTATCCCTCGAAGACGCTGGCCCTCACCCCCATCTCCGTCGGGGATTAGGCGAGGTCTGCAGCGGCGGCGGCAATGCGTTGTCCGGCCAACGCGTTGTGCTGCAAACGGCGTTCCGGTAGATTGATGCTATGGCGGCCGGGAATGGCTCTCCGGGCATAACCGTGCCGCCTGCCCGCCAGACGGGTCGCCGCGCCGCGGATTTCGCTTCACGTGCCAGTTCCGAAGGAGCCACGGCCCCATGGACTTCCTCAAACCACGGTACACGCCTATGAACCGCCGCCGTCGCATCTACGAGGGCAAGGCGAAGGTCCTCTACGAGGGACCCGAGCCGGGGACGCTCATCCAGCACTTCAAGGACGACGCGACCGCCTTCAACGCGAAGAAGCATGAGGTGATCGACGGCAAGGGCGTGCTGAACAACCGGATCTCCGAATTCGTCTTTCAGCACCTCAACGATATCGGCGTGCCGACGCACTTTATCCGCCGGCTCAACATGCGCGAGCAGTTGATCCGCGAGGTCGAGATCATCCCGCTCGAAGTGGTGGTGCGCAACGTGGCCGCCGGCTCGCTCGCCCAGCGGCTCGGGCTCGAGGAAGGCACGCAGCTTCCGCGCTCGATCATCGAGTTCTACTACAAGAACGACCAGCTCAACGACCCGATGGTGTCGGAGGAGCACATCACCGCGTTCGGCTGGGCGACGCCCCAGGAGATCGACGACATCATGGCGCTCGCCATCCGCGTCAACGACTTCCTGTCCGGTCTCTTCCTCGGCGTCGGCATCCGCCTCGTCGACTTCAAGATGGAAACCGGCCGCCTCTGGGAAGGCGACCTGATGCGCATCGTCGTCGCCGACGAGATTTCTCCGGATTCCTGCCGGCTGTGGGACATCAAGTCGTCGGACAAGCTCGACAAGGACCGCTTCCGCAAGGATCTCGGCGGGCTGATCGAGGCCTACACGGAAGTGGCCAAGCGCCTCGGCATCATGTCCGAGAACGAGAAGGTCCAGGCCGGCGGTCCGCGCCTGGTGCAGTAAACGTCCTCAGCGCGGCTCGGCCGGCTCCAAGCCGGTCCAGCCGCGGCGCAGGCGCAGATGCGTCGAGAGATTCGGGTCGAAGCCCGGGTGATAATGGGGGTCCTGCGCCAGCAGCGGCCCCCATCGCTTTTTCAGCGCCTCGACCTCGCCGCGGTGACGGGCGGCGGATTCCGGCGAGGGGCGGCGGCTCGCCGATTCCCGGTGATACAGCACGGCGCAGCCGACATAGAGCGTGCGCAGGCCGATCGCGTTCAGCCTGAGGCAGAGATCGACATCGTTGAAATCGATGGCGAAGGTCGATGCGTCGAAGCCTTCCACGCGGAAGAATTTCTCGGTCTCGACGACGAGGCAGGCGGCGGTCACGGCCGAGACGCTGCGCGTGGCGCGCAGGGCGCCGAGATAGCCGGCCGCCGCGCCGGGGAAGTGCCGGTGGCCGTGGGTGACGAGACCGCCGGTGCCGAGCACGATGCCGCCGTGCTGGATGCGACCCTCGCCATCGATCAGCCGGGCGCCGACAGCGCCGATCTCGGGGCGCAGAGCCTCGCCGATCATGCGCTCCAGCCAGTCCGGCGCCTCGGCCTCGACGTCGTTGTTGATGAAGGCGAGCAGGCGTCCGCGCGCCTCGGCCGCGACGCGGTTGTTGATGGCGGCGAAGTTGAACGGCCCGGGACAGGCGACGACCCGCGCCGCGCCGTCCGCCTCGAGGGCGCGGAAATAGGCAAGCGTCGCGGGGTCGCGGCTGCCGTTGTCGCAGATCAGGATCTCCTTGGCCGGCCAATCGGTGCGGCGGCGCAGGCTCTCGATGCAGGGCCGGAGGAGGTCGAGGCGGTCGCGGGTCGGGACGATCAGGCTGACGAGGGGGCGCGGCTCCGGCAGCGGTCTGGCGAGGCGGATCACCCCGTCGTCCTGGAGAAGCACACGCGTGCCGCCCTCCCCCGCCCGGGCGAGATCGCGCTCGACGGCCTTCAGCCGGGCAGGCCGGGACGCCTGCCGCCCCTCCCCTCCCCCTTCGAGTTCTCCGAACGAGAGGATGCGCGGGAGGTGGCGCACGGCGGCGGGACCGAAACGAGCCGCGACGCCCAGCGTCAGGTCGAGGGCGGCAGCGCCGACGATGGGGTTCGCGTCGAGCACGCTCGCGCGGCGGAGGGCGATGACGGGTCCGAGGTAATCGACCGCGCGCATATAGTCGCGGTCGAAGGCCGGGCGCAGCACCGGAAGCCAGGGACCGCGCGAGGACGGGCGGAACACGGCGTCGCCGTAGAGGGCGTGGAAATCCGGATCGGCGAAGGCGGCGGCGATGGCGGCGGAGGCGCCCGCCGCGATCTGCTGGCCCCGAGCCGACAGCAGAACGATCGCAGGCCCCTCCGATGCGAGGCGGACCGCGCCGCCGGCATCCGCTTCGATAAACTCGATCCCGGCCGCGGCGAGAGCGGCGGGCGGCTCACCGGGCGGTACGCGGTCGGCGGGCCAGTCCAGCCCGTGACGGGCGCCGGTCAGAGCGATGAAGCGCTGCGCCGCCCGGAGCCGGCGCCCCGAGAGGCGGGTCAGCAGAAGCGAGAGGGCCTGAAGCGGACGGCGCGAGGCCCGGAGGATGAGCGCGAGGCGTCCCGGTACGGGCTCGGCGGCGAAGCGCAGCGCGTCGGGCAGCAGATCGGGCGCACCCCCGGCGCTCATTCCAGTTCCTCGCCGAAGGTCGTGAGCGAGAGGGCCGGGTGATAGAACGGATCGTGCCGGATCACGGCACGCCAGCGCTCGGTGAAAGCGGCGGCCTCGCGCTCGAAGCGGGCTCGCGCCGCGCCGACCGGCCGGCCGCGGCTCACCGATTCGAGGTGGGAGAGGACGGCATGCGGCGTCCATAACGTCTTCCAGCCCCGCGCGCCGAGGCGCAGGCAGAAGTCGATGTCGTTGAAGTCGATCGGAAAGGTCTCTTCGTCGAAACCGCCGACGGCCCGGTACTTCTCCCGCGCCACGGCGAGACAGGCGGCGGTGACGCCGGAGACCTCGTGCGCCACCTTCAAGCGATCGAGATGGCCGGGCGTGTCGGCGGGGCGGCGGCGCAGGATGTGCCCGGCCTCGCCGCCGAGCCCGACCACGACACCGGCGTGCTGGAGGCGTCCGTCCTCGTAGAGCAGTTTCGCGCCGACCGCGCCGACCTCCGGCCGGACGGCCTGGGCGACGAGGACATCGAGCCAGTCCGGCCGCAGCACCGCCACGTCGTTGTTGAGCAGGACGAGAATGTCGCCGCGCGCCGCCCGCGCGCCGGCATTGACCATCGCGGAAAAATTGAACGGGTGAGGATAGGGCGCGATCCGCACCCTCGGATCGGCCCGCAGCCGCTCGTACAGCGCGAGCACCGCCGGTTCCATCGAGCCGTTATCGACGATCACCAGTTCGAGGCTGGGATAGTCGGTCTTCCCGAGGACGCCCTCGGTAACCCGCGCGATCAAGTCGAGCCGGTCACGCGAGGGGATGACGATGCTCACCAGCGGCGCCGGCTCGGGACGCGGCCAATGCAGGTCGAGGCGGCCCTCTTGAAGAACCGTGCGCGCGGGAGAGCCCGCGGCCCGCAAGTAAGCGTCGAGGCGCGGGGCGCGATCGGCCGGGGCGGCCGTCCGGGGCGCGCGACGGCAGAGGATCCGCGGAAGATGGACGACGCGGGTGGCGGTCGCGGCTGCGAGATCGAGGGCGAGAGCGGCCTCCTCGGGTGCTCCCACCGGCGCCGCAGGCAACCCCGCGAGGAAGGCGCCCGCGAGGAGGGCGGGCGCGCCGACATAGCCGGTGACGAGAGCGAGGTCGGGGCTCCAGTCCGGCTTGAGGCAGGGCGTGATGCGCCGGCCGCCGGTCTCCTCATCGGCGTAGATCATCTCGGCCGCCTCGGCCGCAGCGCTCTCAAGGAGAAGGCTCAGTGCCTCTGGAGCGAGGATGTCACCGGGGCGGAGCAGGCCGAAGAGGTCGGCCCCCGCGCAAAGATCCTGCAACGTAACCGTCGGATCCCATTCGGCCGAGGCCACCCGCGGGTCGCCAGCCGGTCTTGCTGGCGGCGCGCCCTCCGTCCAGGCGACGAGAAGGGACCAGTTTCGATGGGTCTGGGCGCGCAGGCTGGCCACGCTGCGGGCCACGGCATCGGCCTGCGCGAAGGCGGCGGGGAGGACGAGCCGGATATGGGCGCCGGATGCGGGCTCGCCCGGCTCCGACCGGGACAGCCGCACCGCCTTCCAGGCCGGGTAACGGCGGAGCGGCGTCACGGCACAGGCCCCGCGCAGGCTGTCGCGCCAGCGCCGCTCGTCGCGGGCGAGCCCGGCGCGCAGGGCCGCCGCGGCACGTCCCGGCCGCTTCAGCAGCGCTTCCGCGAAGACGCTCCCGCTGCCGCGCAGCCCGACGCGCGTCAGGACGAAGCCCGGCTCCGCGGCGATCTCGATGCCCTCGCAGTCTTCCGGCAGGTAGCCGAGCCAGCGTGCAGAGCCGAGGGCGAGCCCGGGCAGCACAAAGCTGTCGCGTCGGCCGGCGCCGCGAAGCAGGCGCAGCAACGGACGCTGCGGCCGGGCGCGCGCCGGCAGCGTATAGGTCAGGACGATCCACCGGCCCTGCCCGGAGCGGGGCGAAACCGGCAGGACGAGGCGGCGGTCGAACAGGGGATCGTCGGTGGGAACGAGGGAGAACGGTGTCGCCCGTCCTGCCCATACGTCCCGCCACGACCCGCGCCGTGCATCAGGAGTGGCGATGCCGTCCTCCGGCGCGTCGCGAGCCGTGCTGCGCGGGCAGGCCCATCATTGCCCGGGGGCCGCCTCGCCGGGCTCCGCCGCGGCGGCGGGTGCAGGCTTGCGGCGGCGCGCGGCCGGCTTCGCCCGCGCCGGCGTGCCGGCAAGAGTCACCTCGATGTCGTAGCCGATCGCCTTGTCGGCGGGGACGACGAGATCGTTCTCGATCACCGTCGCCTCGCCCTGCGCGGCGCCGGCCGGCACCGCCACCGCGACGCGGTGGGTCCGCGACATGACGGGCTGCTCGTTGGACTTCACGGCGATGGTCACCGGGGCCTCGAAGCGGCCGGCGGCCCCGGCCGGTCCGAGCAAGGCGCGCAGTTCGACGCCGACCCGCACGGCGACCGAGCCGTCGGGCCGCGCCTTGCACTCCCGGCTGAGCCGGCCGAACACGATCTGGTGGCGCAGGCGCCGGTTGTCGCCTGCGGCGCCGGCGAAGGCCTGGATCGCGGCGCCCCCGTCGGGCACGAAGACCGGCGGGCAGTAGACGTCGTCGGGATCCTGGGCCCGGGGGGTAGTGATAGAGGGCGTGCCGCCCTCGCTGCCGCCACCGCCGCCGAACATGTTCTTGAAGAAACTGCCCGGCTCGGCCCGCGCCGTGCCGGTGACGGCGAGCATCAGTCCGCCGAAGATGATCAACGCCCTTCGCATCGTCTGACCGCTCCCTGCCCTCTCCTGGCGGTTCCCTCGGCTCAGCCGCCGCACACCGTTACTTGAGCGCGTCGAAACCGGGGCCGAACCCCTTCATCGAAACCGGGATGCCGACGCCCTCCTCCGGCGTCTGGAAGATGATGAAGGTCGCTTGCGAGCCGTTGCGCAGCGATTTGATCAGGCCGTCATCCATCACCACCTCGGCGACGCAGCCCGCCGTCAGGCAGCGCACGAAGCTCGCGCGGCCGATATCGGTCTGATCGATCTTGAGGCCGAGACCGGACGGCAGGAGGACGCCGAGCGGGGCGACCACCCGCAGCAGGTAGCCGCGGTTGTCGGCCGTCTTCAGCACGATGACGACGAGGGTGAGGTTCGGCCGATCCTCCGCCGCCACGTTCTGCACCAGGGCGCATTGCTCGGCCTTGGCGCCGGCCGGAGTCTCGCAGCGCAGCTGCCAATCGTCGAAGGTCTTGCGCACGGCGGCCTGACCGGGGGACGGGGCCTGTGCGGCGGGTGTCTGGGTCTGAGCGGCTGCATTCCCTGCCAGCACCGTGGCGGCCACGGCGCTCAGCGCAAGACGGCGGCCGGCTCCCGAACGCATCGCCCGAACCACGCCCGCAAACAGACTCATACGAACTCCGATCGATCGCTTCGTGAGGCGGCGTCCGGCGCGTGCGGAGCGTCCTCGCACCGCCCTCGCCGGTCCGCGGCAAGGGCGTTTCGAACACCGTGCGGGCCGGGGCGTTGGGACCATGCGGGTACCCCGGTGTCAAGCAATCCCGGCGCGGATGTGGCGGGAATGAGGCCGGACGGCTACCCCTCGCCGCTCCGCTGCCCTAAGATAAGGCCAAGCTTCCCATCATCCGAGGAAACCGCCATGCGCCGCCTCGCCTCCTCCCTTGCCCTCGCGACGCTCTTCGCCGCGATGGGGTGCGGGGGTGCTTCCGCCCTCTCCCTGCCGTTCGAGGAATCGGATTACCTGCCGCCCGAGGCGACGACGACCTATGTCGAGCGTTCCCTCAACCATCAGGCGCCGCTCACCATCGAGCACCCGCCGGTCGAGCGGAATCCGCGGGGCCGGCGCCGCGGCGACGCTGCCGCCATCGCCGGCTTCTGCCGGGACGGAGGGACGATCCTGCGCCGCGACGAGATGGGCCGCCCGACCTACCTGCGCCAGCGCGAGGTCTGCGACAACGTCGCCCCCCGTACCCTGTGGCCCGGCCATGTCGATCCGCGCCCGACCTGGCCAGCGGAACGGGCCGCCGTCCGCAGCCGGGCGATCGTCACGAAGTACTAGGGCGCTCTCAACACCAAATCCGGTTGATCCCTTCGGGATGGCGGATTTGGGCTTCGCTCAAGTGCCGCGCGGGCTTGCTGATACGGTTCCCGCTTGAACCAAGCGGGAACCGTATCAGCCGTAGCGGTGCAGTTCCGAGCCGTGCCGCTTCAGCCAGCGTTCCGCCTCGTCGACATGCGGGCACAGTTCATGGGTGAGCGCCCAGAAGCGGGGGGAGTGGTTCATCTCCCGCAGATGCGCCATCTCGTGCGCGACGAGATAATCGAGCACCACCGGCGGCGCGAGGATCAGGCGCCAGGAAAAGTTCAGCTCGCCCCGGGCCGTGCAGGAGCCCCAGCGGCTGCGGGTGTCGCGCAGCGTCACTCGCGCCGGCCTCCGGCCGAGCCGCGCCGCGTAGACCGCCACCGCGTGCGACAGGTCGCGCCGCGCCTCCCGCATCAGGAATTCGCGGACACGGCGCGACATGTGGGCCGGATCGCCCGGCACGCCGAGGGTCGCGCTGGCGGGATCGGCCTCGGCGGTGCCGCGGCCGTCCCGCGGCACGATCCGGTGCGGCACGCCCCGCAGGGGAATGACCGAATCCACCGCGAACGGCACCCGCTCCGGCAGCTTGGCGAGGCGGGTGGCGATCCAGCCGCCATGGCTCTGCGCGAACTTCTGGGCCGTGGCGAGGGATGAGCGCGTGGGCAGGGTGAGGACCACGGCACCGGTCGCGCTGGAGACCCGCAGGGTCAGCCGGCGCGCGGTCGGCCGCCGCAGGATGGCGATGCGGAAGGTCTGACCCTCATGGGCGATCTCGATGTGATCCGGATCCGGCCGTCGCAGCAGGGCGCGCGTCATGGCCGCGAACCTAGCCGCAGCCGGCCGGCTCAGCCATCCCGGCAACACGTCCCTCACCGGAAATTCACGCGGCTCTCGGTCAGGCGCCGGCCTCCATCTCGCGCACGAACCGGGCGATGCGCGGCGCGATGGTGGAGCGGAAGCGCGAGCCGTTGAACACGCCGTAATGGCCCACCTTGTCCTGCAGGTGATAGGCCTTGCGGGAATCCGGCAGGTTCGGCGTCAGGTCGAGGGCAGCCTTGGTCTGGCCGACGCCGGAAATGTCGTCGTTCTCGCCCTCGACGGCGAGGATGGCGCAGCGCCGGATCGCCGAGGGATCGACCGGCCGGCCGGCATGGCGCATCCGCCCGCGCGGCAGGGCGTGGTCGACGAATACGGTCTGGACCGTCTGCAGGTAGAACTCCGCCGTCAGGTCCATCACCGCGAGGTACTCGTCGTAGAAGTCGCGGTGCTTCTCCGCCGAGTCGCCGTCCCCGGTCACGAGGTGGTGGAACATATCAGTATGGGCGGTGACGTGCCGGTCGAGATTCATCGCCATGAAGCCCGAGAGCTGCAGGAAGCCGGGATAGACCCGGCGCATCGCCCCCGGATAGAGCGGCGGCACCACCGTGATGCAGTTCTTCTCGAACCAGCCCATGCCGCGCTCCTGCGCGAGGCAGTTCACCGCGGTCGGCGAGCGGCGGGTGTCGATCGGCCCGCCCATCAGCGTCATCGAGACCGGCACGTCGGCCGAGCCGGCCGCTTCCATCAGCGCCACCGCGGCGAAGACCGGCACGGCGGGCTGACACACGGCCATCACGTGCAGGTCCGGCCCCAGGTCACGGAACATCGCCTGCAGGTAGTCGATATACGTGTCGAGGTCGAAGCGGCCGTCGAACAGCGGCACCATGCGCGCATCGGACCAGTCCGTGATGAAGACCCTGTGATTGGGCAGCATCGCCTCCACGGTGCCGCGCAGGAGCGTCGCGTAATGGCCCGACATTGGTGCCACGATCAGGAGCTTCGGTTGCGGTTCCGCCGGGCCGACGGGCAGCGCCCGGTCGAAGGCGATCACCCGGGCGAAGGGCCGCTCCCACACGACCCGCTCCGAGACCGGGACGGACTGGCCGTCGATCACCGTCGTCGGCAGTCCGAAGGCCGGCTTGCCGTAGCGGCGGGTCACGCGCTCGAACATCTCCAATGCGGCGGCCGTCGAGCGGGCATAGGGACCGTAGGCGAGCGGGTTGCCCGGATTTCCGAGACTGTGCCGTGCGGCATCCGCCGCGAGCCGGGCCGGCGTCAGCATCGCGCGCGCCGTCTCGTACCAGACATAGGCCAGATCCATCTCGGCACTCCCCGACTCGGCCCGCAGGCTCGCCGCGATCGTACCGATCCTATCGAATGTTGCTGGCAGCGACATCCGTCAAAACCGCGCCTTGCGGCCAATGCGATTGTGGACAAGCCGGTGGACGTGTCCCCGCGCGGCCCTATCGTACCGGCACGATGATGGAAGCGGCCCATGAAACCTTCACACCCACGGGCCGCCATCTGCGGCTCGACACCTTCGTGCGCCTGCGCTGGCTCGCGCTCACGGGGCAGAGCGCGGCGGTGGTCGGCGCCCAGTTCGGGCTCGGGCTCAACCTGCCCTTCGGCTGGTGCTTCCTCGTCATCGCCGCCTCGTGCTGGCTCAACCTTGCGCTGCGGGTCCGCTTCCCTGCGAGCTACCGCCTGAGCGACGACTCGGCGGCGCTCCTGCTCGCCTTCGACATCGTCCAGCTCGCGGGGCTGCTGTTCCTCACCGGCGGGTTGCAGAACCCGTTCTCGCTCCTGTTCCTGGCCCCGGTGCTGATCTCCGCCACCGCCCTGCCGCCGGAGCGGACCCTGGCGCTCGGCCTGCTGGCGGTGGGGCTCGCCACCCTGCTCGCCCTCGTCCACCGCCCCCTCCCCTGGTTTGCCGACGGGCGGATCGAGCTGCCCTTCCTCTACGTCTCCGGGGTCTGGACCGCGATCCTGCTCGGCACCGCCTTCACCGGCGTCTACGCGTGGCGGGTGGCGGAGGAGACGCGCCAGCTCGCCCGGGCGCTCGCGGCGACCGAGCTGGTGCTCGCCCGTGAGCAGCACCTGTCGCAGCTCGACGGGCTCGCCGCGGCGGCGGCCCACGAACTCGGCACGCCGCTCGGCACCATCATGCTCGTGGCCAAGGAACTCGACCGGCAGCTCGGTCCCACCGCCTCGCCCGCCATCGCCGAGGATCTGAGCCTGCTGCGCGATCAGGTGGACCGCTGCCGCGGCATCCTCTCGAAGCTCACCTCCATGGGCGAGGAGACGGAGGAGGGCGAGAGCTTCCTCCAGACGGTCACCTTCGGCCACCTCATCGAGGAGTTGGTCGCGCCCCAGCGCGCACTCGGCATCGCCGTCGAGGTGTCGAGGCAGGGCGAGGGGCCGGAGCCGGTCTGCCGCCGCAATCCCGGCGTGATGTTCGGGCTCGCCAACATCCTCGATAACGCCGTCGACTTCGCCGAGACGCGAGTTTCGGTCGAGGCCCGCTGGACCGCCGAGCGGGTCACGCTGACGATCTGCGACGACGGGCCGGGCTTCCCCAGCGAGGTGCTGCTGCGGGCCGGCGAACCCTACGTCACGACCCGCAGCCGCGACCGCTCGCGCAACCCCGACGAGGCGGGCGGCGGTCTCGGACTTGGGCTGTTCATTGCCAAGACGCTCATCGAACGCTCCGGCGCGCAGCTTCTTCTTTCGAACATCACTGAAGCGGGGCAGCACGGCGCCCTGGTTCGGGTGACCTGGGCTCGTCACATTTTCGAGAGGGAAGCGATTGTGCCCCATCGCGTTGCGCACAATTCTCTGCGACCCCTAACGGAACGCGATGCCGCACCCATATAGTGCCTACAGATCACACCAACCGACGAGGAGCGCCGCATGCTGACGCAGAGCGGGACGACGGTGCAGGGCTCGGACACCGCTTTTCTTTCCGATGCCGATCCTCTCTCCGCCTTCAGCGATCGCAGCCTGCTGATCGTTGACGACGACAAGCCGTTCTCGACCCGCTTGGCTCGGGCCATGGAGTCGCGCGGCTACGAGGTGCATGTGGCCGAGAGCGTGAGCGAAGGCGTCGCCGCCGTCGAGGCGAAGGCTCCGGCCTTCGCCGTGATCGACATGCGGCTCGGCGACGGCAACGGGCTCGACGTGATCGCCCGCTTGAAGGAGCGCCGGCCCGAGGCCCGCGGCGTGATCCTGACCGGCTACGGCAACATCGCCACGGCGGTGACCGCGGTGAAGCTCGGCGCTTTCGACTATCTCGCGAAGCCGGCCGATGCCGACGAGATCCACGGCACGCTGATGGCGCAGCCGGGCGAGCGGGCCGACCCGCCGGAGAATCCGATGTCGGCGGACCGGGTGCGGTGGGAGCATATCCAGCGGGTCTACGAGTTGTGCGGGCGCAACGTCTCCGAGACGGCCCGGCGCCTCAACATGCACCGGCGCACGCTCCAGCGTATCCTCGCCAAGCGCGCCCCGCGCTGACGGACGGCGGATCACCGGGGAATGATCGAGGGGTCGGCGGCTCGCACCGCCGGCCCTTTCCCTTTTCTGGGCAACGGTGCGCTCTTCGGCCCTGGATGGAGGGGCGCGACCGGTTCGGAACGGTTGCGCCGGACACCGGCCTCAGGCTAGTTCGCCGTTCAAAGGGTTGAACGGGCTTACGCGGGAATGCGGAACCTCATCACGATAATCGGGCTGATGGTGCTGGTGGGCACGGAAGTGTTCGCTGCGGCCATCGCAGCGGGTTGGGCGCTCGCCGGACTGCTTGATCTCGGCGACCGCGTCGGTCACGTGCTCATGGGTCTGTTCAGTCTCGTCGCCGCCTGGATCATGGTTCAGCTCTGGCGCCGGGCCACCGAAGCGGAGCCGATCGGGTCGGCCAAGCCCCGGTAGGGGCATTTCCCGCGGTGACGTCTTCAAGAAACCGCGATACAACTCGCGCCTCCGGCGGTCGGTGTATCGCCTGCTCTCGGATGGCCTCGACAAGTCCGGCTCATTCGCACCCGGACGAGCGCAGCCCCCTTCGTCCCCGGCCTCCTCGCCCGTGTTGGCGCGATCCGCCGATTTCCGAAACGAGTGCCTGACATGAAAGCCCGCATCGTCGTCACCTTGAAGACCGGCGTTCTCGATCCGCAAGGGAAGGCGATCGAGGCCGCCCTGAAGTCGTTCGGAATCGAAGAGATTTCCGGGGTGCGCCAGGGCAAGGTGTTCGACCTCGAGGTCGCCTCCGAGAATCGTGAGCAGGCCGAGGCGGTGCTGAAATCCGCCTGCGAGAAGCTGCTCGCGAACACCGTCGTCGAGAACTACACCGTCGAGATCGCCTGATGCGCGCCGCCGTCGTCGTCTTTCCGGGCTCGAATCGCGACGGCGACGTGGCTCGGGCGCTGCGCCGCTCCGGCGCGGAGGTCGTCAGCGTCTGGCACGCCGACACCGAATTGCCAGCGGGTACGGACCTCGCGGTGGTGCCGGGCGGCTTCTCCTACGGCGATTACCTGCGCTGCGGCGCCATCGCCGGCCGGGCGGCGGCCATGGACGCGGTGCGCGCGCACGCCGCCCGCGGCGGCCTCGTGCTCGGCATCTGCAACGGCTTCCAGATCCTGTGCGAGTCGGGACTCCTGCCCGGCGTGCTGATGCGCAACGTCAACCGCCGCTTCATCTGCCACCGGCAGTTCCTGCGGGTCGAGCGCACCGACACGCGCTTCACCTCGGCCTATGCCGAGGGTCAGGTCATCGACGTCTGCGTGGCCCATGGTGAGGGCAACTACTTCGCCGATTCCGAGACGGTCCAGCGGCTCGAGGGCGAGGGCCGGGTCGCGTTCCGCTATTGCGACGCCGCCGGCGCTTTGACGGAGGATGCGAACCGCAACGGCTCGCTCAACTCCATTGCCGGGATCTATTCCGAACAGCGCAACGTGCTCGGCATGATGCCCCACCCGGAAAACTTCGTGGACGGCCTCGTCGGCGGCACCGACGGGAAGGGCCTGTTCGACAGCTTGGCGGCCTGAGCGTCCGCCCCTTCCGGCGGCCTCACGCCGCCGGATCGAGCCAGCCGAACGGCATCGCGAGGGGCATCAATGCCCCTCGAATTCCATCAGCGTGCGCACAGTGACGCCGAGGTCGCGCAGGCGCTGGGCGCCGCCGATCTCCGGCAGGTCGATCACGAAGCAGGCGGCGATCACCTCCGCGCCGAGCTGGCGCAGCAGGTTCACCGCCGCCGTCGCGGTGCCGCCGGTGGCGATGAGGTCGTCGACCAGGATCACCCGGTCCCCCGGCTTGATCGCATCGACGTGGATCTCGATCTCGTCGGTGCCGTATTCGAGCGCATAGGCCGTCGAGACAGTCTTGTGGGGCAGCTTGCCCTTCTTGCGGATCGGCACGAAGCCCGAGGAGAGCTGGTGCGCCACCGCGCCGCCGAGGATGAAGCCCCGCGCCTCGATGCCCGCGACCTGATCGATCCGCCCGCCTGCATAGGGATGCACCAGCGAATCGACCGCCCGGCGAAACGAGCGCGGATCGCTGAGAAGGGTGGTGATGTCGCGAAAGATGATGCCCGGCTTCGGGTAGTCGGGAATCGAGCGGATCGAGTCCTTCAGGGCGGAGTGGCGGCGGGCTTCCATGCGGGGCGCTCGATTCTTCTCAAGGGTTCGCGGAGGTTGGAACGGAGGGCCCGGCGCTGGGCCGAGCCCCGGCTCCGTTACGCGGCGGCCTTGCGCAGCAGGCCGATCAGTTCGCGGTGCAGCACCTCGTTGCCGCAGGCGACGGAGCGGGCGGCGAGCGGCTCGGCGCCGCCATCGGCGCTGGTGACGAAGCCGCCGGCCTCGCGCACGAGGATGATGCCCGCCGCGATGTCCCAGGTCTGGAGGTCGCGCTCCCAGTACAGGTCGGTCCGGCCGCAGGCGACGTAGGCGAGGTCGAGCGCGGCCGAGCCGAGGCGGCGGGTGCCGCCGGAGACCGCCATCACCGCGGCGACCTCCTTGAGCAGCCGGCCGTGGCTGCCGCGCCCGAGATAGGGCGTGCCGTAGGCGACCAGGGCATCGGCGAAGTCCTGGCGACCGGAGACGCGCAGGCGCCGGTTGTTGAGGAAGGCCCCCTTGCCGCGCTCGGCGATGAACAGCTCGTCCTTGGCCGGGTCGTAGATCACGCCGGCGACGATCTGGCCGTCGCGCTCGAGCCCGACCGAGATCGCGAAATGCGGGATGCCGTGCAGGAAGTTGGTGGTGCCGTCGAGGGGATCGACGTGCCAGGTATGGCTCTTGTCGGTACCCTCGATGTTGCCGCTCTCCTCCATGATGAGGCCGTAGCCCGGCCGCGCCTTCATCAGCGCGTCGCGTAAGACCTCTTCCGCCTTCTTGTCGGCGGCGGAGACGAAGTTGCCGGGGCCTTTGCGCGAGACCTGGAGGTTCTCGATCTCGCCGAAATCGCGCTTGAGCCCGCGGGCGGCCTTGCGCACGGCATCGACCATGACGGTCATGAGGGGAGAGTTGATCATGTGGTCGAGCTCGCAGCCCTGGCCGGGCGCCTTGCTGGAAGAGGAATCTGTCAGGGCTTCTATACGCCTGACGCCGCAGCGCCAGGGGTGATCGGCGCAAGGGCGCTATCCGTCCGGGCCGCCGCAGCGCTTCAGGCGATCGCCGCGACGAACCGGGCGGTCTCCGATCGCGGGTCGAGGCTGCGCATGACACCCCCCATCACGGCGACGCCCGCCGCCCCCGCCTCGCGGCAGGCGCGGGCGTTCCCCGCATCGATCCCGCCGAGGGCAAAGACCGGGAGGCGCGAGACGGAGCCAGCGGCGCGCAGGGCCTCGAGGCCGAGGGCGGGACCGTAGCCGGGCTTGCTCGCGCTCGGAAAGATCGGGCTGAGCGTCGCGTAATCGGCGCCCGCCGCCTCGGCCGCTGCGATCTCGGCCACCGAATGGGCCGAGAACCCGATCAGCGCCGCGGCGCCGAGCTTTTCTCGCAGGGCGCGGACGCCGTCGATCCCGGCGGAGCCCGGCAGATGCACGCCTTGCGCGCCGACCTCCGAGGCGAGGTCCGGATCGCCGCCGACGATGAGGCGGCCGCCGACCGGCGCCAGGATCGCGATCAGGTCGCGGGCGAGCGCCCGCCGCAACTCCGCGTCGAGGTCGCGGTCGCGCAGCCAGACGAACCGGGCGCCGCCCGCCACCGCCGCGCGGACGGTCTCAGCGAGCGGCCGGTCCGTGCCGTGGCGATCGGTGACGAGGAGCAGGGGCGGAAGCACCCCCTGCCCTCACGAGCCGACGAGGCCGAGCTGCGGGCTCGACGGCTCGGCCCGGCCGCGGCGCGGGATGCGCCCGGCAAGATGCGCGAGGCGGCCCGCCTCGACGGCATGGCGCATGGCGCCCGCCATCCGCACCGGGTCGTCGGCCTTGGCCACCGCCGTGTTGATGAGGCAGGCGGCGGCGCCGAGTTCCATGGCGACCACCGCGTCCGAGGCGGTGCCGATGCCGGCATCGACGATCACCGGCACCTTGGCCCGGCGGCAGATCAGTTCGATATTGGCCGGGTTGGCGATGCCCATGCCGGAGCCGATCAGAGAGCCCATCGGCATCACCGCGGCGCAGCCGAGATCGGCCAGCCGCTCGCAGATGACGGGATCGTCGTTGCAATAGGGCAGCACCGTGAAGCCGTCATCGACGAGATGGCGGCAGGCTTCGAGCAGTTCGGTCACGTCCGGGTAGAGCGTCTCGCGGTCGCCGATCACCTCGACCTTGATCCAGTCGGTGCCGAGCGCCTCGCGGGCGAGTTCGGCGGTCATGATCGCGTCGCGGGCCGTCTCGCAGCCGGCGGTGTTGGGCAGGAAACGGGCGCCCTTGAGCTTCTGGAAGGTGTCCGAGCCGTGGCCCTGGAGCGAGACCCGGCGGATCGAGGCAGTGACGACCTCGGCGCCGGACGCACGGACCGACTGGGCCATGATCTCCTGGCTCGGATAGCCCGCCGTGCCGATGAACAGCCGCGAGGAGAGCCGGATGCCGGCGATCTCCAGCGGGTCGTCCCCGGCCGCGGATGTCTGCGTGAGGGTGGTGTCGTGATGGTTCATGCGCTCAGCCTCCCTGCATGGCGCGGACGATCTCGATGCGGTCGCCCTCGTTGAGGGCCGTCTCGCCCCAGGCGGACTTCCGCACCACACGACCGTTGACGGCGATGGCGATGCCCTCAGAACTCTCGATGCCCCGCTCCTCGGCCTCCGCCGCGAACAGGGCGGCGAGGTCGGAGGCCTCGCGCTCGGACGTCTCTCCGTTGACGGTCAGCCTCATGCCACGGCCCTCCCCCGGCTCTCGTTCGGCGATGTGAAGCGCGCCCGGCCGAAGCCGCGGGCGAAATCCGGCAGCATGCCCTCGCCGACGAGCGCGGCGACCGCATCGGCGGTGGCGGGGGCGAGCAGATAGCCGTTGCGGTGATGGCCGGTGGCGACGACGAGGCCGGGTGCCGCCTCCTCGATGATCGGCGCGTCGTCGTCCGAGGTCGGGCGGAAACCGCTCCAGACCGCGTCGATCTCCATTTCCTCGATGCCGGGCAGGACGCGCCGCGCGCCCTCCAGCAGGGCGAACAACCCGCCCGCGGTGACGCCGCTGTTGAAGCCGCAATCCTCCACCGTCGCGCCGACGATGAGATGCCCGTCGCCCTTGGGCGCCATGTGCACCGCGTCGGTCCAGACCATGCGGGAGAGCGTGCCCGTGCGCTTGGTGGTGCGCAGCGCCAGCGACTGCCCCTTGAGCGGCCGCACCGGCAGGGCGAGGTCGTCGGGCAGCAGCCCCGCCGCCCCGCTCCAGGCACCGGCGGCGAGGATCACCGTCTCGGCCGCCAGCACGCGGCCGGCAGCGCGCAGGCCGGCGACGCGCCCGCCTTCGTGCTCCAGCCCCTCGACGGCGACGTCCTCGACGATGGTAACCCCCACCGCCTCGCAGGCGCCGAGCAGCGCCTCCATCACGAGGCGGGGATCGACCTGCGCGTCGAGGGGACAGAGGATGCCGGCGGTGACGTTGGGGCGCAGCAGCGGCTCGCGGGCGCGTACCTCCGGGCCGGAGAGCCATTCGGCGGCAACATTCGAGCGCCGTTGCAGGTCGTGGCGGAAGCGCAGGCGTTCGACCTCGTCGCGGCCGATGGCGATCACGAGGGTGCCGTCCTCGCGGTAATCGATGGTCGTGCCGGAGGCCGCCTGGAGCGCGTCGCGGAAGGCCGGCCAGCGGCGCAGGGATTCGAGCGCCAGCGGCAGCAGCAGGTCGGAGCCGGGTTCGTGCTCGGCGGCCGGCGCGAGCATGCCGGTGGCGGCAAGGCTCGCCCCGCTGCCGACGCGCCCACGCTCCACAACGACGACGGAACGGCCGGCCTGTGCCAGGCGCCACGCGATCGACAGGCCGATCAGCCCCGCTCCGACTACGGCGATGTCGGCACGCTGCGGCAGGTCGGCGGCGCGCGGACGCATCGCGAGGGCGCGTCTCTGGCCGATCGGGGAGGTCAGCAGGTCTGACATCGGAAATGGGCCTTCCACGGGTCTGCCCGCAGGAACCGGCACCATGTGCTTCGAAAGAAGCGGGTCCGCCCCAATGAGCGACCCTCAGGTCCAATCCCTACGCCGGTATGAGCCGGATCAGGTTCGAAGGATTTCCGCGCTGCCGGTGACGGCAATAGCGGTTTCTCAGCCCCTTGCCGGGGATCTCCCTGGAACAGACCGGATGTGGGCCCGCGAACCCGCCCGGTCAATCCCCGTCGGCCGCCGAAGAGGCCGCGGCGGCCGCAAAAGCGAGCCTCGCGCCATCGCTCCCACGGCGAGCCTCACAATCCTACGCGATCACGAAATTGTGATGGATGAACATATGTCGAGAGTTTTTCGCCAGCTATGGCTTTGGCGTGAAATTAATATCTTGTCTATATTAGAGGATTCAACAGCAATTCACGAGGTCTCAAATAATCATGAGTCTACACAGCCTATCTATTAAGTCAAAGCTCATTTCAGCCTTCACGGCCATGGTTCTTTGCCTCATCGTCGTGTCGGCCATTGCGATGACCAGCATCAACAACCTCAGCAACGAGAACGAGCATCTCGGGCAAAATAGCATTCCCAGCATCCGTTATGCTGGCGAATTGCGCGGCAACGTGATCGATGTTCGCGTGAGTGTTATCAACCACCTCCTCTATCAGGAATTGGAGCGCATGCAGGCCGAGGAGAAGTCCCTGGAAGCGAAGACGGCGGCTGTCGCGAAAGCGATGCGGGGGTACGAGCCGCTCATCAGCCTGTCCGGCGAGCAGGAACTGTTCGATCGGTTCAAGACGGAATGGGCAGCCTATCTCGAAGCCGTCCAGGGCGTGCTCGCGCATTCGCGCAACGGCCGCAAGGATCTCGCGCAGGACGAGAGCGCGCGGAACGTCCGCCCGCGGATCAAGGTCGCAGCCCAGGCGCTCGACGACATCATCGTCCTGAACAACAAGGCCGGCGAGATCGTCGTCGCCCGCTCGGACGCGAGTGCGCGCTCGGCCAAGAATCTGATGCTCGCCATCGGCTGCGGCGCGATTCTTCTGGCCATCGCCCTGGCCACCCTCATCGTCGTCGGCGTCACGCGGGGCATCCACTCCGTGGTCGAGCCGATGAAGCGGCTCGCTTCGGGCGATCTGACGGCCGAAATCCCGCATCGCGGCGCCAGGACCGAGATCGGCACGATCGCCGACGCGGTGCAGGTGTTCAAGGACGGCCTCATCCGCATGCGGTCGATGGAGGAGGAAGCCGCCTCGGCACGGGCCGGTACCGAGGCGCAGCGCAAGCGAGCGATGCGGGAGCTGGCGGACGGCTTCGAGGCAGCGGTCGGAGGCATCATCGGCTTGGTCTCGTCCTCCGCCACCGAACTCCAGGCGACGGCCCAGAGCATGGCTGGCCTCGCCACCAAGACGGCGGGACAATCGACGACGGTGGCTGCGGCCGCCCAGCAGGCCGCGACGAATGTCGGCACGGTCGCGACGGCTGCCGAGGAACTGGGAAGCTCGGTCCAAGAGATCGGCCGGCAGGTGGACGGCTCGGCGAGCCTCGCTCAGCTTGCCGTGAACGAGGCCTCGCGCTCGGCCGCCCTGGTGGAGGAACTGAGCAGCTCCGTGGCGCAGATCGGCGACGTCGTGACGATGATCTCGACCATCGCCGGCCAGACCAACCTGCTCGCCCTCAATGCCACCATCGAGGCCGCCCGGGCCGGCGAGGCCGGCCGCGGCTTCGCTGTGGTCGCGACGGAGGTGAAGGAGCTCGCGGGCCAGACGGCCCGGGCCACCGAGCAGATTTCGGCCCAGATCGGCCGCATCCAGGGCTCAACCAATCAGGCGGTCGCTTCGATCAGCAGCATCGGCGACCGTATTCAGGAGATCAGCCGCACGGCGACGGCGATTGCCGCCGCGGTCGAGGAGCAGGGCATGGCGACCCAGGAGATCGTGCGCAATGTCGCCGAGGCGGCCGCCGGCACCGGCGAGGTGACGGGCAACATCACGGGCGTGGCGAGCGCGGCGGAGGAGACAGGCGCGGCCGCCTCCCAGGTGCTCGGCGCGGCCTCCGAGCTGTCACGCCAGTCGGAGCACCTCTCCAGCGAAGTCAGCCGCTTCCTGGCGACCGTCCGAGCGGCCTGAGGCGCGACGCGGGCGGTCGTCAGGCCGAAGCCGCCCGCTTCACGGTCACCGGGTGGCGCATCGGCCTGAAGACTGCCATCGGCTCCTCGAACCCGTCGAGGGCATGCACGCCCAAGGGCTCGGGGTCGCCCCAGAGGAAGTCCACGAAGGGCTTCGACATCAGGAGCGGTTCCTGAAGCGTGCGGTTGAGCCGCGCGAGGCGGCTCGCGAGGTTCACGTCGCGGCCGATCACGGTGAAGTCGAGCCGGGTGCCGGAGCCGACATTGCCGTAGGCCGCCTCGCCGTGATGCAGGGCGATGCCGGCATCGACCGCGGGCTTGCCCTCGCCGAAGCGCCCGACCGCATTCGCCTCGGCGAGCGCGGCAAGCGCCGATTCCGCCGCCATCAGCGCGCTCTTGGCGGCACCGCCGAGGTCGTCACCGGGCTCGCGGAAGATCGCGAGCAGGCCGTCACCGAGATATTTCAGCACCTCGCCGCCCTCCCGCTCGATCGGCGGGACGAGGCAGTCGAAGAAGGCGTTCAGGAGATCGACCGCGCCCTCCGGGGTCCGGTCGGCGGACAGGCGCGTGTAGTCGCGCATATCCGCGAACAGGATCGCCGAGCGGATGCGGCGCACCTGCCCGCGCCGGATGTCGCCTGAAAGAATCGCCCGGTGCGGCTCGTCGCCGACATAGATGCGCAGGACCGTATCGAGCTGCTTGTTGAGCAGCCGCATCTCCATCACCGCGGCGAGCGCAGGCATGACGAAACGCAGGATCGCAATATCCTCGTCGCGAAACCCGCCCTCGGCCCGTGTGGCGAAGGTGATGCCGTTCTTGGTGCCGTTGGTGAAGATCAGCGGCGCGATGACGTAATGCGTGTAGCCGTCGGCCTTCAGTTCGGGGATGATCGCGTAGGCGTCCTCGTCGGTCTCCGACAGGTCGAGGCTCAGCCACTCGCCGGTCTCGTGCACGGCGTAGAACGGGCTCGCCTGATACGCCTTCGCCGTGCCCTCGCCATGGGGAAACAGGCGCACGGTCGAGCCGCCGCCGCGGGTCCAGACGCGGCCGACGCCCGAATATTCCGAGTGCAGCGTGTCGATGGCGGTGGAAGCGCGGTCGATCGGCACGCCGATGGCGTTGAGGCGCTCGGCGAGTCCGGCGAGCAGATCGTCGGCCTTGGGCAGCCGGGCACCTTCACCGAGCAGCCAGTCGCGGATGCCAACGCAGGATTGCAGAGCCCCGAACGGGACGTCCTCGGCTTCCGATCCGTCGGCGAGAGCCGTCGGCACTGGTCTCGGGGCGTCCGCGTCGTGCATCGGGGGAAGGTGGGTTCTCGGGTCGCCAAAGCAAGGCTTCGCGCCGGACGCGCAAGCCCCGCTCCGCGGCCGGTGCCGGGGGACGATTCTCCCCTTGCCGGGCCGCGTAAGGGATCAGCTTGGCCGCATCGTGACGGAAGGCCGCGGGATGGGGTGCGGGCCGCCGAGCATGCATCGGATTGAGACGTCGGATCAAGCGAGCGGGACGCGGGGTCAAAGCCGGGACCGGATCCCTGCCCTAGAGCCTTGGGGGCGGCAGCACCGTGCCTGCCGGATCTGCCGATCGATCGGCCCAGGACGACCCCCATGTTGAGAATTGCCTTCCGCCTCGGCCTCCTGGCTGCCTTCACCTCGCCCCTCACCCCTGCCGTCGCGCAGGGCAAGCAGGACTTCGAGCTCGTCAACCGCACCGGCTATCAGATCGACGAGGTTTATGTCGGACCCGTCAACCAGTCCCACTGGGGCGAGGACGTGATGGGCAAGGACGCCATCGGCGACGGCGAGAGCGCCACCATCACCTTCAACGGCGGCTCGAACGCCTGCAAGTGGGACATCCGGGTCGTCTACAACGATGGCGACGAATCGGAATTCCGCAGCGTCAACCTGTGCAGCATCAGCCGGGTCACCCTGTTCTGGAACCGCAAGGCTGGCGAGACGCGCTTCGTCGTGGATTAGCCTCCGGCGCCATGCCGCGCGGGACGGGCCTTGGAAGGAACCGTCCCGCATCATCGCAGCCGAACCGGTTTTTGCGCGAAGACCATCGATCGCGAGGCTCGGGCAGAGCCGGCCGCTTGCGGTTGCGCGCAATGAACCCGATAAAGGCGAGGCTTGCCGTCCCGAGGCGGGAGCACGAATGCATCGGCCCTCATCCGCGTGGCGATCCAGTCCTTCACCTTCACCGCGGCGACCGAGGCCGACGGTTTCGACGGCTACCGGGCGCTCTACGCGAGCGGAGCCGACGTCGCGCTGACGGATGCGCCCTTCAACGCCCATGTGGAGGCGCACCGCTTCGGCCGGATGAACGTCTTCGAGCGTGCCCTGAGCGGCATCGAGCATCGGCGTGACCGGACCCGCGTCCGCCGCGACGGCTTCGACCACTTCACGCTCCAGTATCTGCGCAGCGGCACGTTCTACGGCGGCGCCCTCGATGCGGAGCGCCGACTGACCCCCGGCGACATCATCCTGTTCGACCTCACCCGCCCGCAACGCACGCGCCTCGATGGGGCGCGCACCGTCACGGTGAGTCTCGCCCGGGAACTGGTCGAGGCGGCGGCCCCGGATGCCGGCCGCTATCACGGGCAGATCCTGCCGGAGGCGGTGTCGGGGCTGCTCGGCGACCTGATGGGCTCGCTTGCCCGGCGCGCCGCCGCGGCGACGCCGGAGACCGCCGCGAGCACCGCCCGTGCCCTCACCGAATTGCTGGCCGGTGCCCTCGGCCAGATCAAACCCGACGACGAGGCCGCCGGCGCCCTCATCGCCGACCTGCGGCGGCGCCGGGCGGAGGCGTTCATCGAGGCGCGGCTGCACGATCCCGGTCTGGACGTCATGACGGTGGCGCGCGGGGCCGCCCTGTCGCGCAGCGCGCTCTATCGCCTGTTCGAGCCGACCGGCGGCGTGGCGCAGCACATCCTCGCCCGCCGCCTCGAACGGCTGAGCGCGGCGCTGCGCAACCCTGCGGAAGGGCGCTCGATCACCACCCTCACCTTCGACCACGGCTTCGCCAGCGAGAGCCATTGCAGCCGCGCGTTCCGCGGCACCTTCGGCCTGCCGCCGGGCCGCTACCGCGCCGAGATGCGCCATCCGCGCGCGGGCAGCCGGGGCGAGCCGCTGCCCGGCGAGAGTGCCGCGAGCCTGATGTCGGCTTGGTCGCGCGGCCTGACCTGAGCACGATGCCGCACGATCCACCGGAGCCGTCTGCGGGAACGGCGGCGGCGCCGTCCGGTCTCGCGGGCTGGCCGCTCGTGGCGTTGCTGGCGACGATCCAGTTCGCGGCCTTCAGCGACCGCTTCCTGCTCACCCTCGTCGCGACGCCGCTCAAGCAGGCGCTGGCGCTGAGCGATACCCAGCTCGGCCTGATCCAGGGCTCGGCCTTCGCTCTGCCCTACGCGCTCGCCCTGCCGCTGCTCGGCAGCGTCGCCGACCGCGGATACCAGCGCGGCCTGATCCTCGCGGGCCTCCTGCTGTGGAGTGCGGCGACCTTCGCCAGCGGGCTCGCGGGGGGATTTGCCGGGCTGCTCGCCGCACGCCTCGCCCTGGGGCTCGGTCAGGCGGGGTTCGGACCGGCGGCCCTGTCACTGATGACCCGGCACCTGCGCCGGAACCGCCTCGGCCGGGGCATCGCCTCGCTGACCGCCAGCGCCACGCTCGGCCGCAGCTTCGCCCTGCTCGCGGGCGGCGCCGTGCTGGCTTGGCTGACGGCCCGGGGCGGGCTCGATTGGCCCGGGAGCACGCCGCTGGCACCCTGGCAGGCCCTGCTCGTCCTCGCCGCTCTGCCGAATCTCGCGCTGGCCCTCCTCGTCCTGCGCATCCGGCCCAGCCCGCGCTCCGGCGCGGCCCCGCAGCCCGAGGCATCGCGCAGGCATCGCGGATCGTCGCTTGCCGAGGCTCTGGCCTGGATCGGGCGGCGTCGGAGGGCGTACCTGCCGCATGCCGCCGCCGCCACGGCCGCGGTGCTGATGACGCAGACTCTGACCGCCTGGGCGCCGACCTTCTACGTCCGCGCCTTCGGCTTCAGCCCGGCGGAGAGCGGCCTGCGCCTCGGGCTCCTCGTCCTGATCGCCGCCCCCCTCGGTCACGCGGCGGGGGGCTTCGCCCTGGACCGTCTGCGCGGCGCCGGGCACGCAGGTGCCGCGCCGCTCCTCCTGGCTCTCGGGCTGATCCTGGCGGTGCCGCTCACCGCCCTGGCGAGCCTGAGCCCCGACCTGTCCCTGTCGCTTCTCGGCTTCGCCGGGCTCGTCGCGCTCCTCGGCTTCACCTCTCCGCCGGGGCTTGCCGGCATCCAGATCCTGACGCCGCGGGGCCTGCGCGGCCGCGTCACGGCCGTCTTCCTCGCGGCTGTCTCCCTAGCGGGCTTCGGCCTCGGACCGCCCCTGGTCGGTCTTCTCAGCGACCACCTGTTCGGGGAGGCGGGGCTCGGGCTTGCTCTGCTGGCCGTGTTTGCGCCCGTCGGCGCAGCCGGCGCCCTGGCCGCCCTGTTGGCGCGCCGCGCCTGGCGCCCGGCCCGCCGGATATCCCTCTGAAACGAGAACGGCCGCCCCGAGGGGCGGCCGGTCCGTCGTCCGGATCAGTTGTCGAGGAAGCTCCTGAGCTTCCGCGACCGGCTCGGGTGCTTCAGCTTGCGCAGCGCCTTCGCCTCGATCTGGCGGATGCGCTCGCGGGTCACCGAGAACTGCTGGCCGACCTCTTCGAGGGTGTGGTCGGTGTTCATGCCGATGCCGAAGCGCATGCGCAGCACGCGCTCCTCGCGCGGCGTCAGCGAGGCGAGCACCCGGGTCGTGGTCTCGCGCAGGTTCGACTGGATCGCCGCATCGATCGGCAGGACCACGTTCTTGTCCTCGATGAAGTCGCCCAGATGGCTGTCCTCCTCGTCGCCGATCGGCGTTTCGAGGGAGATCGGCTCCTTGGCGATCTTCAAAACTTTTCGCACTTTTTCCAAGGGCATGGCCAACTTCTCGGCCAGTTCCTCGGGTGTCGGCTCGCGGCCGATCTCGTGCAGCATCTGGCGCGAGGTCCGGACGATCTTGTTGATCGTCTCGATCATGTGCACCGGGATGCGGATCGTGCGGGCCTGGTCGGCGATCGAGCGGGTGATCGCCTGCCGGATCCACCACGTGGCGTAGGTCGAGAACTTGTAGCCGCGGCGGTACTCGAACTTATCGACCGCCTTCATCAGGCCGATATTGCCCTCCTGGATCAGGTCCAGGAATTGCAGGCCGCGGTTGGTGTATTTCTTGGCGATCGAGATCACGAGGCGGAGGTTGGCCTCGATCATCTCCTTCTTCGCCTGGCGGGCCTCGCGCTCGCCCTTCTGCACCATGGCGACGATCTTGCGATACTCGCCGATCTGCAGGCCGGTCTCGGAGGCGAGCGTGAGGATCTGCTCGCGCAGATCCGCGACCTGCCGGCCGCCGCGCTCGACGAAGTTCTTCCAGCCCTTGCCGCCGAGCGTGGCGACGCGGTCCATCCAGTTCGGGTCGAGCTCGTAGCCCTGGTAGTGGCGCAGGAACTCGTCGCGGGCGACACCGTGGTGCTCGGCGGCGCGCATCAGGCGGCCCTCATGCGAGATGAGGCGCTTGTTGATGTCGTAGAGCTGCTCGACCAGCGCCTCGATGCGGTTGGCGTTGAGCGAGAGCGACTTCACGTCGGTGACGACGATGTCCTTCAGCTCGGCCTGCTTCTTGGTCTGGGCGGACGTGACCGTGCCGCCGCCGGCCTTGAGATCCGTCTCCTCGTTCTGGAGCTTGCGCAGCTTGCGGTAGTTCGAGGCGATGTTGTCGAAGGTCTCGAGAACGCGCGGCTTGATCTCGGCCTCCATGGCCGCGAGCGACACGTTGTTCTCCATGTCGTCCTCGTCGTCGCCGCCTTCCGGCGGGACGGCGCCGTCGCCATCCTCGGACTCCTCGCCCTCCTCGGCCTCGCCGCCCTGCGGCGCGCCGCGGGCGTCGGGGCCGGCATAGGTGGCCTCGAGATCGATGATGTCGCGCAGGAGAACCTTGCCGTCGACGAGTTCGTCGCGCCAGATGATGATCGCCTGGAAGGTCAGCGGGCTCTCGCACAGACCCGCGATCATCGCCTCGCGGCCGGCCTCGATGCGCTTGGCGATCGCGATCTCGCCCTCGCGCGAGAGCAGCTCCACCGAGCCCATCTCGCGCAGGTACATGCGCACGGGATCGTCCGTGCGGTCGGTGGGCTCGCGGGTGGTGGGCGTCGCCACCGCGACGGCGCGGGAGCCGGCGGTCTCGGCGACCTCGCCGCCCTCCGCACTCTCCTCCTCCTCGGCCGCTTCGCCGTTGGCCTTGGCCTCGGTCGCGGTCTCCTCGGATTCCTCGGCCTCGACGACGCGGATGCCCATGTCGTCGAGCTGGGCGAGGACGTCCTCGATCTGGTCGCCGTCGACCTGACCGTCGGGCAGGACCTCGTTGATCTCTTCGTAGGTGACGTAGCCGCGCTTCTTGGCGAGCTTGACCATCCGCTTGACGGCAGCATCCGTCAGGTCAAGGAGGGGGCCGTCCGTCGGTTGATCCTGGGCGGCGTCCGCATCGTCCCGCTCGGTTGCCTTCGTTGCCATGCTCAGCCTATTGTTCTCGTGGCGGCGGCGCAGGCTGAGCCCGCGCGCATCCCGCGAAAGACCCGTCGCAATGTAGTGGAATGGCGCGCTTGTCGAGTGCCCACGCCGATTCTCGTTGCTTCCGCTCTTAACTGCCGTGCGTTGACCGACCGTTAACCAAACCGGTTTTTTCGCCGCCGTCACCCTTCGGTCACACCGGCACGAATTCAGTCGTCGATGGAGGCCTCCGCTTCCGCTTCGGCCGCCGCGATCACCGCCAATTGCTGCTGCACGTCGCACAGCCAAGCGAAGTTGGCTTCGGAGCCATCCTCGGCAAGAGCGCGTTCGGCTTGGTGAAGTTCGCTATGTAGCGCTCCCGTTTGCCGGTGCAAGATCACGGCCTGATGCAGGGTGTGTTCCAGGCGCTGCGGATCGGCGTTCGGATCGAGCATCCAGCGGTCGCCCGGGTTCACGAGCGTGAGCAGCCGGGCATGCGCCTCCTCCAGACCGGCCCGGCGCAGCCGCGCCTCCATCAGTTCGGGTTCCGGCGTGCCGGCCTCCGCCGCCCGGTCGAGCAGCAGGGTGCGCAGCGCGCTGGCATCCGGGTTGACGAGTTCGAGGGCAGCGAGCGCCTCTTCCTCGATACCGAGCAGTTCCGGATGCGCGAGCAGGCTCATGACGATCATCGCCTCGCGCTTGGCCGCGCGTCCGCCGGCCGTGGGCACCGGCGCTGCCGCCTTCAGGAGCGGATTGAAACCGGTGGTGATGCGCGGCGACGGCGGCGGATCGCCGGGCCGGGGGCGGCGCTGGAACGGCGCGCCGCGCGGGGACGGAGGCCGCCCCCCCGCCGCACGCTCCGACCGCCCGCCGGCGAACCCGCCCCCCGATCCTCCGGACAAGCTCCGCAGGCGATCCTCGATGTCGTCGCGGTAGAACCGCCGCACGGTCTCGTCGCGGATGCCGGCCACCGCCTCGCGCAGGGTCCGGGCGAGGCCGGCCCGGCGCTCCGGCGTGTCGAGGGTGGCCGCCTCGGCCTCGCGCGCCCACAGCATCTCGACGAGGGGGCGTGCGCCCGACAGCACCGCCTCGATCGCCGCGGGGCCGCTGGCGCGCATCAAGTCGTCCGGGTCCTGCCCCTGTGGCAGCATGGCGATGCGCAGGGACTTGCCCGGCTCCAGCATCGGCAGGGCGACATCGAGCGCCCGGAAGGCGGCGCGCTGGCCCGCCCCGTCGCCGTCGAAACACAGGATCGGCTCGTCGGCATGCCGCCAGAGCAGAGCGAGCTGATCTTCCGTCAGGGCCGTGCCGAGCGGCGCCACCGTCTCCGGATAGCCGGCGAGCGTCATGGCGATGACGTCGACATAGCCCTCCACTGCGATGATCCGGCTGCGGTCGTGCGCGCTCTTGCGGGCGGCGTGGAGGTTGTAGAGCATCCGCCCCTTGTGGAAGAGCGGCGTCTCCGGCGAATTCATGTACTTCGCCTTGGCGTCCGCCTGCATCGCCCGACCGCCGAAGGCGACGACCCGGCCGCGGATGTCGAGGATCGGAAACATGATCCGGTCGCGGAACTTGTCGTAGGGGACGCTCACCCCCTCGGGCGCCGTGAGCAGTCCGAGTTCGAGCATCAGGTCGCGATCGACGCCCTTGCCCGCGAGGAAGTCGCGCAGGGCATAGCGCCCGGGCAGCGAATAGCCGAGCCGGAACTTCTGGCGCGTGGCCTCGCTCAGGGCCCGGCGGTCGAGATAGGCCCGCGCCTCGCCCGCGGCCTGCCCGCGCAACTGCTCCTCGAAATAGGCGGCGGCCAGTTCCATGACCTCGATGGCGCCCTTGCGCCGCTCCTCGGCCTGCTCGCTCTCCACCGTCATCTTCGGCAGGGTCACGCCCGCCTCGCTCGCCAGCCGCTCGACGGCCTCGGGGAAGCTAAGCCCCTCCGTTTCCATCAAGAACTTGAAGATATCGCCGTGCTTGCCCGAGGAGAAGCAGTGATAGAACTGCTTCTGGTCGTTCACGTAGAAGGACGGTGTCTTCTCCGAGTTGAACGGCGACAGGCCGCGCCACTCGCGCCCGGCCTTTTTCAGCCGCACCCGCCGGCCGACCACCTCGGAGGCGGGCACCCGAGCACGGATCTCTTCGAGGATGTGGGGCGGGTAGCGCACGGGGGCTCTGCCGGAAGCGGATCGGGTGACAGTTCAGGTGACAGATCACCAGGTGACAGATCACTTGGACGACGAGGACCGGCCTCGGCCGCCCAGTGTAGTCCAGGGGGCCTGCCGGAGTCTTAAGGGCTGGCCCGCCGGAGCCTTCATGGCAGCCACGCGTTGGCGGCGCGATGACCGGATCCCTCGTCTCTCCCCGCCGCGGCATCGGCCGCCGCCCGCTCCTCGGCCTCGTCCTGCTCGCCCCGCTTGCGCTGAAGGCGCGGGCAGCCGACGACCTCTCGGCCGTGCTCGATCCATCGGCGAAGGTCGAGACGCTCTACGATGCGGGCGAATGGTGCGAGGGGCCGGTCTGGGCACCCGCGCTCGGCGGCCTCGTGTTCAGCGACGTGCGGCGCAACCGGATGATGCTGATCCGCGAGGACGGCCGCGCCGAGGTTTTTCGCGCGCCCTCCAACAATGCCAACGGCAACGCCGTCGATGCGCAGGGCCGGCTGATCACCTGCGAGCACCGCACCTCCCGCGTCGTGCGGCGGGAGGCGGACGGCGCCATCACCGTGCTCGCCGAACGCTACGACGGCGGCCGCCTCAACGCGCCCAACGACGTGGTGGTGACCGGCGACGGCGCAATCTGGTTCACCGATCCGACCTACGGCATCGAGCAGGCGGAGGAGGGCCGGCCGCGTCCCTCCGAGCAGAAGGGCCGCCACGTCTTCCGCCTCGCTCCCGATGGCACTCTCACGGCGGTGACGGATCGGTTCGTGCAGCCCAACGGCCTCGCCTTCTCGCCCGACGAGCGGATCCTCTACATATCGGAATCGGGTGTCCACCAGGGCGCGCCGCGCGAGATCCGCGCCTTCGACGTCGCCGACGGGAGGCTCTCGAACGAGCGCGTCTTCACCGCCGTGCCCACCGGCGTTCCGGACGGGGTGAAGGTCGATACCGACGGGCGGGTCTACGCCGGAACCGGCGACGGCGTGCGGATCTGGGCCGCCGACGGGCGACCCGTCGGGCACATTCCGACGGAAGGACCCTGCGCCAACATCGCCTTCGGCGGAGCCGACGGGCGGCGGCTGTTCCTCTGCGCAGGCCGGCGAGTGCTCGCGGTCGAGACGAAGGTGCGCGGCGCGGCCGTGCGCGGGTGAGGGAACCGACGATGACGTTTCGATTGGCCCGACGCACGCTGCTAGCCGGCACCGCGTCCCTCGCCGCCGCGCCAGCCATCGCGGCCGGGCGGGCGCTGGCCCAGCCATCGACCGGGCCGCACGGCGCCCTGGACCTCGTGGTGGCCGCGCGGGCGCCGACGACGCCGACGGGTCTGACGCTCTCGGGCGACGGCCGGATGTTCCTGTTCATGCCCCGGTTCGACGAGAAGACCGTGTTCACGGCGGGCGAGCTGTTTCCCGACGGGCGGGTCGTGCCCTACCCGAGCGAGGCCGCGAACCGGCCCGACCCGGCGCGCCCGGAGGCGACGCTGTTCCACGTCCCCAACGGGGTGTTCGACCGGACAAACCGGCTGTGGCTGCTCGATGCCGGGCTGATGGCCTCCTCGGGTGCGCCGGTGCCGGGCGCAGCCAAGCTCGTCTGCGTCGATCCGGGAACGAACCGGATCACTCGCACGATCCCCCTGCAATCGGTCGTGACCGAGACCTCCTCGCTCAACGACCTGCGGGTCGATGTCCGGCCGGGGCGTGAGGTCGCCTACATCACCGATCAGGGCCAGACCGGCGAGGGCGCGCTGATCGCCGTCGATCTCGCCAGCGGCCGGGCGGTGCGGCGGCTGGCCGACCACGCCAGCACGCGATCCGAGGAGGGTGTCCTCAAGATCGTGGAGGGCCGGGTGCTGCGGAAACGGGCCGAGGACGGCACGACGAGCCCGATCAAGGGCGGTGCCAACGGCATCGCGCTGAGTCCCGACGGGGCACGGCTCTACTACACCCCGCTGATGAGCCGGAGGCTCTACGCGGTGGCGACGAACGCCCTGCTCGACGCGGCGCAGGACGACGCGGCGGTGGCGCGGACCGTTGAGGATCTCGGCGAGAAGGGGCTGACGGGCGGATTGAGCGCCGACGCGCGCGACCGGATCTACCTCAGCCTTCAGGAATTCAACGCGATCGGCCGGCGCGACCCGGACGGGACCCTCGAGGTTCTAGCCACCGACCCGCGGCTGATCTGGCCGGACACGTTCTGGATCACCGACGAGGGCTGGCTCTATCTCTCCTCGGCCCAGGCCAACCGCCGTCCCGAGCATAACGGCGGGATCGACCGGCAGGAGCCGCCCTACGCGATCTTCCGGATGCGGATCGATGCCGGGCCGGCGTGAGGCGCTAAGAGCGCGACGGGGAGAGCCGCGCACATCAGCCCCAAGCTCGTGACCGGGAAAAAATCACTTCCCGGCGAGCGCGTCCTTCACCAGCGCGCTGGCGCGGCCGAAATCCATGCGGCCGGTATATTTGCCCTTCAGGGCACCGATCACCTTGCCCATGTCCTTCGGCCCTGCCGCGCCCGTCTCGGCGATGGCGTCGGCGATGGCGGTGCGGGTCTCGGCCTCGTCGAGCTGCTGCGGCAGGAAGCCCTGGATGATCTCGGCCTCGGCGCGCTCGCTCTCGGCGAGTTCGGGACGGCCGCCCTGCTCGTAGACGCCCGCGGCTTCCTCACGCTGCTTGATCATCTTCTGCAGGAGCGCGAGGATCTCCTCCTCGCTCGTCTCGCCCTTGCCCTCGCCGCGCGCGGCGATGTCGCGATCCTTGAGCGCGGCCTGAATCATGCGCACGGTCGAGAGCTTCTGCTTCTCGCCGGCCTTCATGGCCGCCTTCATCTCGGCGGTGATGCGCTCGCGCAGCATGATGATCGAACTCCAGTCAAAATGTTTCGGCGTGGCCGCCCTGTTTGTCCAGGGCATTGCGCAGGGCTGCATCCGCGCCCAGATTGACCCGGGCGCGGCCGGCTCGCTATGAGCCCCGCGAGATATCGCCTTGCCCCGCGGCCCGACTATGCGGCCGCGCGAGGCGGCGGACATAAGCCGGATCGGACCCATGCTGCAAGACGAACCCGCGACCCTGCGCGCCGATCCCGCGCGCACGAACCCGGAACCCAAGACGCCCGAACCTTGGAATGAGCCGCTGGTGACGGCTCTGCTCGTGCTCGCCGACGGCACCGTGCTCGAAGGCTTCGGCATCGGCCAGACCGGGGTCGCCGATGGCGAGGTCTGCTTCAACACGGCGATGACCGGCTACCAGGAGATCCTGACCGATCCGTCCTATGCCGGGCAGATCGTCACCTTCACCTTTCCGCATATCGGCAATGTCGGCACCAACGACGAGGATCTCGAGAGCCTGGATCAGGCCCCGGCTTCCGGCGTGCGCGGCGCGGTGATCGCGTCCGCCGTCACCAAGCCGTCGAACTGGCGCTCCTCGTCGCATCTCGACGGCTGGCTGAAGGCCCGCGGCATCCTCGGCATCACCGGGATCGACACGCGGGCGCTGACCGCGCTGATCCGCGACCGCGGCATGCCGAACGCCGTCATCGCCAACGACCCCGAGGGCCGGTTCGACCGCGAGGCCCTGAAGGCCCGCGCCGCCGCGCTGGCGCCGATGGAAGGGCTCGACCTCGTGCCGCCGGTGACCTCCCGCGAGACCACCGCCTGGACCGAGACCGTCTGGGCGGTGAAGGGCGGCTACGGCTCGCGGGCACCCGGCCAGGGGCTCAAGGTCGTGGCGATCGATTACGGCGTGAAGCGCAACATCCTGCGCCTGCTGGCCGAGGCCGGCTGCGACGTCACCGTGGTGCCCGCCACCACCAAGGCCGAGGACATCCTGGCCCTGAAGCCGGACGGCGTGTTCCTCTCCAACGGCCCCGGCGATCCGGCCGCGACCGGCGAATACGCCGTGCCGGTCATCCGCAAGCTGCTCGACGAACGGGTGCCGACCTTCGGCATCTGCCTCGGCCACCAGCTCATGGGCCTCGCGCTCGGCGGACGCACGGTGAAGATGGGCCAGGGCCATCACGGCGCGAACCATCCGGTGAAGGACCACACCACCGGCAAGGTCGAGATCGTCTCGATGAACCACGGCTTCGCGGTCGATCCCAAGAGCCTGCCGGAGACCGCGGTCGAGACCCACGTCTCGCTGTTCGACGGCTCGAATTGCGGCCTGTCGCTGACGGATCGCCCGGCCTTCTCGGTGCAGCACCATCCGGAAGCCTCGCCGGGTCCGCGCGACAGCCACTATCTGTTCGAGCGCTTCGTGAAGCTGATGCGCGAGAACCGGCCCGAAACGGTGGCCTGACGTTCAAGCGCGTTCCGCGGGGACGGGCGGCCCAGGCGCCGCCGTCCCCGCGTCACAAAAAACCCCACCTTGCCCCCCATCCCGTGGTTCATGGCCGGATCGGACAAGAATCAGCGGCCGGACACATTGGGGGCTTGCCGGATGACGCTCGACGACGCGCGCGACGACTTCTCGCGCCTGCATCGCCTGTTCACCTTCCACCTCGGCGTGGCGGTCGGCCTCGCTTGGCTGACGACGCTCTACGCAGCGGCCTCCGCGCCGTGGGTGCGCAACATCCGCGCCCTAATCGACCCCACCGATCCGATGCGGATCGAGAGCACGCTCTCCTACCTGTTCGTGATGCCGGCCGTGCTGACGCTCGCCTGGGCCTCCGCCTATTTCGGCCGCGAGACCATGCGCCGCTTCCAGACCCTGCCGAACCAGACGCTCGAATTCGCCGCTGCGGCGATGGTGGCCTTCGGCGTGTTCTATCTGTCGATCGATCGGGCAGTCGCTGTCATCAGCGCCGGGTTCTGAAGCCGACAGCTTGTCGCTGGGGTCGGCGGGATCACGCCGCCTCTCATGTCTCCAACAGCCGCCCCACCTCACCCTCGCCGAGCAGCCGCACCAGCCGCTGCTCGGCCGCCGCATCGGCGGCGAGGACCACACCGCCGCAGACGGCGTCGCGGCCGGTGAAGGCGTAGCGCAGCACCGGCGCTGGCCTCAGACCGCCCGCTCCCGTCGCACAGAAGCCCTGCATGGCGTGCGGCCGGTCATTGCGGCCGATGGTGAGGTCCAGCCCGGCCGCCTGCCCCTTCAGCGGCACCGCGACAAAGTCCAGGCGCCGTCCGTCCTGCTGGGCCAGGGCCCGGCGCGCGCCCGTGAGGGCGACCAGGGCGTCGGGGGGGAGATGAAGCAGCCCCTCGAAGGCGATCGTGCGTCCCGCCCACGCGAACCGGTCGATCACCGCCATCCCGCTCAGGTCGTCGAGGACGAGAAAGAGGCGGGCATGGGCGTAGTCGGGTCCGTGCACGGTGGTGGAGAGCCTGAGGGCTGTGGCTCCCTCGAGCGCGAGGCGCGCCGTCACATCCCCCGTACCGACCACCGGCTCGCGCCCATCGGGGATCGCCACGTTGTGTGCGCGAGCCGAGAGCAGGTGATGGCGCGCCGCACCGACCTCGACGCCCTCGGCGCCACCGCCCTCCACGATCCAGCGCCGCGAGCCCGTGGCGAAGGTGAACGAGGTGCAATCGCGATGCCCCTGCGGTGATTGCGCGGCATAGGTGAGCGCGAAGTGGCCCCAGCCACGCTCCATCCCGTCGTGGCGCATCGCGAGCATGCCGGCGGTGCGGGCCTCGGGGCTCGGTGCCGTGTCGCGCTCCGCGACGAGATCCCGGTCCGGCGCAGCGAGCCGGGCGATCCAGGCGGCAGGGTCGAGATCCGCGGGCGCATCGCCGAAGGGCGGGAGCCGGCCGCTGGGGTCGAGCAGCCCGGCAAGCCCCGGCAGTGCCGCCTCGGTGCGGCGGCCGATCGTCGGGCCGGGCTCGGTCTCGCCGAGGGCGGCAGCGATCGCCTGCCCGTGGCTCAGGAGGTCGAGGCGGCGCACGGGGGAGGCCTCTGTGAAGGCCCCGTCCTCGGGCAGCAGCGCATCGAAGCCGTGGGTGAGGCTGTCGCGGGCGAGTGTGTCCCAGTGCGGGGCGAAGGCGAATCCGGGCAGCGCCCGCGCGACGGCGAGAAGGGCGGCCGCCGCCTGGAGACCGTGCAGGGCGCGGGCGAGCGTGTTCTGCCCGACGATTTCAGCGAGCGCAAAGCCGTGCCGCGCGGCCTCGGCCGCGAGCGCGCTGCGGGCGGCCACGGCGGCCTCAGTAACGGCGCCCTCCGTACTCAGGCGCGCCAGCACCTCGCCGCGGGGCGCCAGAGCCGCCGGGTGCAGGCTCAAGCCGTCCGCCGGCTGCCCCCAGGGATTGGCCCGCGACCACGCCGTGGCGATGCTTCGGACATGGTCTGCATCGCCGGGAGACGCCGCGAGCGGGAGCAGCCACGACAGCGACTGGTAGACAAGGCGCCACGCCACGGAGCGGAACGGATCCTCGCGCCAGTCCGGCCCATCGGGCAACGTCCAATCGGGCAGGCCGGCAAGGCTCAGGATCACGCGGTCGCCCTCGATGCGGGCGCTCCGGTCCGGCCCGGACCGCAGCTCGCGGGCCGGGGCGAGGATCGGCGCAGTGCTGGCGCCGGGGCTTGCCAGCCAGGACGCCGGCACGCCCTCGGGCAGGCCGAGCCGGTCGGCGAGGCGGGCGAGGAAAGCCGGCGCATCGAGGACGTCGTCGTCGCACAGGCTCTCCAGCCGGAACGCGTCTTCAAGGGCGAGTTCGGGCAGGCCGATCAGCTCGACCTCCGGTGGGGCCTCCGCATCCTCCCAGACGCCGAAATCGAGTTCGATGGAGGCGGCACCCGGCGGCGGGCGCAGGGTCAGGGTGAAGCGGCGGGCCTGCGGCTGGGCGGAGAGGTTGATGACCGCGCCGAGCCCCGGCACGGAGACGGCACCGGCATAGGGCGGCGCGATGTCTCCCCCCTCCCCGTTCCGGTAGACCAGCCGGACCCGTGCGGCGTGCTCGTCCGCCCGCGCGGCGTAGATCTGGCCGCGCAGCACCAGGGCGATGTCCTCGGCGAGGGCGTAGACGAATCTCAGCCCCTTTCCGCCCAGGCGGCGCCGGAGGGGCGCCGGCCCGCGATCCGGCTCCCCCTGCCGGAGGACGGGATCGGCGACGGTGAAGTCGCGGGAATTGCGCCAGGAGCGCAGGGTGACGACGAGACCGCTCGCCTGATCGGGCACGCGAAAGGCGATGCGGAACGACGCTGCGCCGAGGAGGGCCGGGCCGGGAATCCAGGCGACCTGCGGGTCGAGCAGGCTGCGGGCCAGCCCCGGCACATGGTCGAGGTCGAGGCTGGACCCGTCCGCGGCCAGGAAGTCGAAACCGGCGGCGGCACAATCGAGGGCGAGCGCCGCGGCCTCGTCCTCGTCGAAGGCGAGGCCGAACTGCAGGCAGGCCCAGGCGCCGGGGCGGAGCCGCGCAAAGCTCAATCCCACCCGCGCGAAACGGTTGTTCGGTGCGATCCGGTGCAGCCCCTCGCCGCCGCCCGGCCCGGCGCCCCCGGCATAGCGGAACGCGGCCGGCCGGAGACCGGCCGCGCCGCCGTCTTGGTCGGAGGCCTCGGTGCCGGCCCGCTCATCGATCTGGTCCATCGCCCGCAGGCGCTACCGAGGCGGCCGGCCCTGTCAAGGTGAGAGCCAGCCTCGTGCAAGATTGCCTACCTAAACCTCCCATCCGACGCGGGCTTCACCGTCCGGGTGCGCCCGCATCCCGCGTGTTTCCGAGAGGCCCTTGGGATGGGGGCGTTGCCATGACGACGGGCGTCTACCTCTTCGACCTCGCCTCGCAGCACGCGCGCTACCTCGCGACGCGGCAGGCCACCATCGCCGGCAACGTCGCGAACGCGAACACCCCCGGCTACAAGGCGCGGGACGTGGTGCCCTTCGCCCAGGTCCTGGCCCGGACCGGGCTCGACATGTCCTCGACGGCCAACACCCATCTGGCGACGGAAGGCAACCGCATCCCGGTGCGGGAGACGAAGGCCGCCGAGACCTGGGAGGTGCTGCAATCGTCGAGCGCGGTCAGCCTGGAGCAGGAGATGCTCAAGGCCGGCGACGTCTCGCGCCAGCACAACCTCGATACGGCGGTGGTGAAGTCGTTCCACCGCATGCTGATGGCCGCGGTGAAGAGCGGATCATGATCGACCCGCTGCTCTCCGCCTCCCGGCTCGCCAGCGCCGGCCTCGAAGCGCAGTCGCTGCGCATGCGGGTCGTCTCGGAGAATCTCGCCAACGCGCAATCGACCGGCGCGAGCCCCGGCGCCGACCCCTATGCCCGCAAGACGGTGACGTTCCGGGCCGAACTCGACCGCGCGGCGGGCATCGCCTCGGTGCGCCTGCGCGAGATCGGCACCGACGACGCGCCGTTCCGCACCGAGCACGACCCCGCCAACCCGGCGGCGGACGAGAACGGCAACGTCAAGCTGCCCAACGTGAACATGCTCGTCGAGATGGCCGACATGCGCGAGGCCAACCGCTCCTACGAGGCGAACCTCCAGGTCATCAAACAGGCCCGGGCCATGGTCGCCAGCGTCATCGATCTCCTGAAGTCCTGAGAGTATCCGCGATGATCGAAGCTCTCTCCTCGCTCTCGGCCTTCGACAAGATCGCCGGCACTTCGTTCGCCGAGACCGCGCCGGCCCAGAAGGCCGCGTTCTCGCCCGCCGCCGTCTCCGGCATCAGTGGGACCGCGCCTTCGGCGCCCACCGATTTCGGCGACGTGATGGCCCAGGTCGCAGCCAGCGCCCGCGATGCGATCCGCGGCGGCGAGGCCACGGCGATCTCCGGCATCCAGGGCAAGGCCACGGCGCAGCAAGTGGTCGAAGCGGTGATGTCCGCCGAGCAGAGCCTCCAGACCGTGGTGGCGATCCGCGACAAGGTCGTCGCCGCCTACCTCGAACTCAGCCGCATGCCGATCTGATCGGCCAGTCAAGGAAGCCAGACGCCATGCGCGCGCTCGCCATCGCCGCCACGGGCATGTCCGCCCAGCAGCTCAACCTCGAAGTCATCGCCAACAACATCGCCAACCTGAACACCACCGGGTTCAAGGGCGCGCGGGCCGAGTTCACCGACCTGCTCTATCAGGCCGAGCGGCAGCAGGGCGCCCCGAACCAGGCGGGCCAGGAGGCGGTGCCGGAAGGCGCGATGCTGGGGCTGGGCGTGCGCGCCGCCGCGATCCGCAACCTCCACCGGCAGGGCTCGCTCGCCAATACCGGCAACCAGCTCGATCTGGCGGTGAACGGGCGCGGCTACTTCCAGATCACCAGCCCGGCGGGCGAGATCAACTACACCCGCGCCGGCTCGTTCAACAAGAACAACGCCGGCCAGCTCGTCACCATGGAAGGCTACGCGGTCGATCCGGCGATCCTGATCCCGGCCAACACGACTCAGGTGACGATCAACGAGTCAGGTCAGGTCTTCGCCAAGACCGACGGGCAGGTGGCGCTGCAGAATATCGGCCAGCTGACGCTCGCCAACTTCGCCAACGAGTCGGGCCTGGAACCGCTGGGCAACGGCCTCTACCGCGAGACCCCGGCCTCCGGCGCGCCGGTCGTCGGCAATCCCGGTGACGTCAGCTACGGCAAGCTGCAGCAGGGCTACCTCGAGGGCTCGAACGTCGATCCGGTCAAGGAGATCACCAGCCTGATCACCGCCCAGCGCGCCTTCGAGATGAACTCGAAGGTGATCCAGGCTGCCGACGAGATGGCCGGCACGGTCTCCAAGGGCATCCGCTGACAGCGGTCGCCTTCCCTCCTGCTTCGGCGCGATCCCCCATGCTCCGCAAGACCTTCGTCCGCGGCCTCCGCGCCGCCGCCCTCGCTGCCGGCCTCGCGGCGGGTCCGGCCCACGCCGTGGACGGCATGGCGAATGCCGAACTCATGCTGCCGGTGCCGACCGTCACGATCTATCCCGGCGACACGATCAAGGACTCGATGCTGCGGATGCAGGCCTATCCCGCGACCTACCGGGCGCGCACGGCCGTCATCGACGCCTCCGCCGCGATCGCCGGGCGCACCGCGCGGCGGATGCTGCTGCCGGGCGAGCCGGTGCCGGTCAACGCGGTCGACGATCCCCGCCTCGTCAGCCGGGGTGCGCCGACGCAGATGATCTTCGAGGAGAACGGCCTCGTCATCACGGCGGTGGGCGCGCCGCTCCAGAACGGCGGCCTCGGCGAGACGATCCGGGTTCGCAACACCGACACCAACCGCATCGTGCTCGGCACGGTGACCGCCGACGGCCGCATCCGGATCGGCGCGCAATGACCCCCTTTCGCCGTCTGTTCCTGGCCGTCCTGCTCGGCCTGCTCACCGGCCTCGGCTTTGCCGTGATGACCGGCCCGGTCTTCGCGGCGGGCACCCGCATCAAGGACATCGCGACGCTGAAGGGCGTGCGCGACAACCAGATCTTCGGCTACGGTCTCGTCACCGGCCTCCAGGGCACCGGCGACACCCTGCGCAACGCGCAATTCACCGAGCAGTCGCTGCAATCGCTGCTCGACCGGCTCGGCATCAACGTGCGCGACGCACGCCTGCGCACCCGTAACATCGCCGCCGTGATGGTGACCGCCGACCTGCCGCCCTACACGGGAACCGGCTCGCGCATCGACGTCACCGTCACCTCGATGGGCGACGCCACCTCGCTGCGCGGCGGCACGCTGCTGATGACGCCGCTCACCGGCGGCGACGGCCTCGTCTACGCCGCGGCGCAGGGACCGCTCGCGGTCTCCGGATTCACGGTCCAGGGCCAAGCCGAGCAGTTGACGCAAGGGGTGCCGACCGCCGGCCGCATCCCCAACGGCGCCCTGATCGAGCGCGAGGTGCCCGGCACCTTCCGCGACCTGCCCGAACTCGTGTTCGAGCTGAAGAACCCCGACTTCAAGACCGCGACCCAGATCTCGGACGCGATCAACGCGTGGTCGCTTGGCACCTTCGGCCGGCGCATCGCCAGCGCCCGCGACCAGCGTGCCGTGGTGGTGATGCGCTCGCGCCAGATGGCGCAGACCCGGCTCGTCGCGCAGATCGGCGACCTGACGATCCAGCCCGACACCCCGGCCCGGGTCGTCGTGGACCAGCGCACCGGCACCGTCGTGATCGGGCGCAACGTGACGATCTCCACCGTCGCCGTGACCCACGGCAACCTCACGGTCCGCGTCACCGAGGCGCCGGAGGTGTCCCAACCCGAGCCGTTCTCGAACGGCCAGACCGTCGTGGTGCCCCGCACCGAGGTGGCGGCGCGGGAGGAGCGCGGCAAGCTCGCCATCCTCGGCGGGTCGGATCTCCAGACGCTGGTGCGCGGCCTCAATCAGGTCGGGCTGAAGCCCACCGACATCATCGCGATCCTGCAGGCGGTGAAGACCGCCGGCGCCCTCCAGGCAGAGCTTGTGGTGCAATGAGCGCCCTTCCGCGCATCCTCGGCCTCTGGCTCGCCCTCTCCGGCGCCGCGCTGGCGGCCGGCGGCGAGCATGCCGACCCGGCGAAAGAGGCCGCCATGCGCGCGCTCGCCGCCCGCGACGCCCCGAAGGAGGTCTCCGCCCAGGACTTCGTCGCCAAGGAGCCGGCCAAGACCGGCTACTGCGCCAACATCGCCGATGCCGCGGCGGATGCCCGCTTCGCGTGGCAGAAGGAACAGCTCGCCGCGATGGAGCGGCAGGTCGAGGAGCGCATCAAGCTGCTCGAAGAGAAGCGGGCCGAGTACGAAGCGTGGCTCAAGCGCCGCAACGAGTTCCTGGCCAAGGCCGACGAGAGCGTGGTCGCGGTCTACGCCAAGATGCGGCCCGACGCGGCCGCGCTCCAGCTCGCCAACATGCCCGACGAGGCGGCCGCCGCCCTGCTGACCAAGCTCAACGCCCGCACGGCCAGCGCCATCCTCTCGGAGATGGAGGCGGCGCGGGCGGCGAACCTCGCCCGCGCAATGTCGGAATCCGGCCGCAAGGACGCCGCCGCTCCGGCCCCGAAGAAGAACCAGAGGTCGTGATGCGCCCTGCTCCCTCCGTCGCGGCGGCCCTGCTCGCCCTCTGCCTCGGCGCATGCCAGAGCGACATCGCCCAGATCAGCCGCCCGCCCGTGCTGACGCCGATCGGCACCGGGCTCAACGCGCCGCGCGAGCCTCTGCCGACGACCTTCGGTGCGCTCGGCGCCCGCCACAGCTACCATTCGACCTGGAGCCCGGCGAGCGCGGCGCTCTACCAGGATCCGCGGGCTCGCGATGTCGGCGACGTCATCACGGTGAGCATCGCCATCAACGACAAGGCGCAGTTCGACAACGCGAGCGAGCGCGCCCGCAGCCAGAAGAGCAGCCTCGGCTTCGATTTCGGCTACGGCGTCTCGGCACTGAAGGACACGGCCACGGCGGATACCGGCATCCGCTCCGGCACCGAGACCAAGGGCCAGGGTTCGATCGACCGCAAGGAGTCGCTCAGCCTCTCCGTCGCGGCGGTGGTCACCGAGGTGCTGCCCAACGGCAACGTGGTGATCTCGGGCTCGCAGGAGGTGCGGGTCAACAACGAGGTGCGCGTGCTCGAAGTCGCCGGCATCGTCCGCCCGCGGGACATCTCGCGCAAGAACACCATCGACTACGACAAGATCGCCGAGGCCCGCATCTCCTACGGCGGGCGCGGACGCATCACCGACGTGCAGGGGCCGACGCTCGGCCAGCGGGTCTTCGAGACCGTGGCGCCGTTCTGACGGGGGCGATCATGGCGGACGCCAAGGACAGTAAGAAGGGCGGCAAGGGCTGGATCGGGGCGCTCGCCCTGGTGACGCTGGTCGCCGTCGGCACCGGGGGCGGGCTCGGCGTCTACCTGCTCGGCAGCGTCGAGAAGTCGGTGGACCTCAAGAAGCGCGAGGAGGCCGACAAGGCGGTGAAGGTGCTCAACTACACCGGCGAGCTGTCCCTGCGCAGCGTCGGCTCCGTGGTGGCCAACCTCGCCGAGCCGACCGATTCCTGGGTGCGGATCGAGTCCTCGGTCGTGTTCAAGACCGGGACGCTGCCCAACCCCGACGTGACGCTCGCCGAGATCCGCGCCGACGCGCTCGCCTATCTGCGCACGCTGTCGATGGCGCAGATCGAGGGCGCGAGCGGCCTTCAGCACCTGCGCGAGGATCTCAACGAGCGCGTCGCGATCCGCACCAAGGGCGCGGTGCGCGAACTCATCGTCGAATCGCTGGTGGTGCAATGAGCGGACGGATGATTCGGCGCCTGTCCCTGGCCGCGATCGTCCTGGGCCTCACCGCCACCGCCGCCGTGGCGCAGGGCGCGGGCGGCGTCACCGGCGTGCCTGGCCTCGACGCGCTGCTGCCGCCCGGCAACGGAGCGGCCTCCGGGCGCATCATCCAGCTAGTCGCGCTGCTGACGGTGCTGTCGCTGGCGCCGGGCCTGCTCGTGATGATGACGAGCTTCACGCGCTTTGCCGTCGCCTTCTCGTTCCTGCGCTCGGGGCTCGGCCTGCAGAGCACGCCGGCCAACCTGTTCCTCGTCTCGCTCGCCCTGTTCATGACCTTCTACGTCATGGCGCCGACCTTCGACCGGGCCTGGAACGAGGGCGTGAAGCCGCTGCAGGAAAACCGCATCGGCGAGGAGGAGGCGTTCGGGAAGATCGTCGAGCCGTTCCGGGAATTCATGACCCAGCACGTGCGCCCGAAGGATCTTCAGACGTTTACGGACTTGGCGAGCCGCAACTTCCCGAAGGCGGAAGCCGGGGAGAAGATCGACCTGCGCATCCTGATCCCGGCCTTCATGATCTCGGAGCTGCGCCGGGGCTTCGAGATCGGCTTCCTGATCGTGCTGCCCTTCCTCGTCATCGACATCATCGTCTCCACCATCGTGATGTCGATGGGCATGATGATGCTGCCGCCGACCGTGATCTCGCTGCCGTTCAAGGTGCTGTTCTTCATCCTGATCGACGGCTGGAATCTGCTGGTGAGCGGGCTGGTGCGGTCATTCTTCTGAAGACGATCCTTGGTCGAGCGGTCGCCGTGCCGTGTGGCGGAACCGCTGAACGATGATCTCATCGCCGAGATAGTAGTCGATCGAGTAAGGGTACGGGGTGAGAAAGACCCGGCGCACGCCGCGCACCGAGGTTCTGACACCGAGATGGGGCTGCTCCTGAAGCAGCCGGAGCAGATGCGTCAGGCGCGCCTCGATCCGCGCGGCACCTTGGGGCGATCGATCCCGAACGTAGCCGAGCGCTGCGTCGATTAGCGAAAGCGCCCGCCTCTGGAATCGGAGCGGCAGGGGCAGCGGCTCGCTCACGATGCCCGGTACTTAAGAAAGACCGCGCTGACCTCCGAATCCGTGGCGAAATCGCCCCGCTCCATCTCGGCTCGGGCTTCGAGAAGGTCGGCCTCCTCGGCCGGCGTCAATGTGAGAACCTCATCGTCCTCGCCCGTGTAGGCGAGGACGAGACGGGCGATTTCATCCTGCACGGAGGCCGGAAGAGCCTGCGCACGCTCCATGGCCTGTTCGAGCAGCTTCGTCATGGATCTGCCTCGCGTGATCGGCGAACCGAACCGATCCAGAGCGTGCAGAATGGAGCGCAACTTTCAAGCGGAAACCCGACTCCATCTCGTGAAGATCGGCCGGGGTCGCCGTGCGACCCAGCAGGTCGGTCGTCACTGCCAGACGGAGACGGCGACGGAGCGACGTCCCCGGATGCCGCCCCCCCCTTCGCGTCGCAACCCCCGCGCAAGGCTGAGCCCTCAGACAGGCCGGCGACACATGTCAGGTCGCCAACGGGATCGGTTCGGGGATGTTCGGTCGCGAGCAAGCCGAGAGATTGTGGAGCAACATCGTCGATCTCGGCGCGAGGCGGCTGATCGCCCTCGGGCTGGTCGGCCTCTTGGTGTTCCTCGGGGTCGGGATCGGCGCCTACTATCTCAGCCGCCCGGCGCAGGAGACGCTCTACACCGGCCTGTCGCGTGAGGATGTCTCGCGCATCGGCGGCGTGCTCAAGGACAACGGCATCCCCTTCGACGTGTCCTCCGACGGCACCGCGGTGCTCGTCTCCTTCGGCCACACCGCGCAGGCGCGGATGCTGCTCGCCGAGAAGGGCCTGCCGCAGAGTTCGAAATCCGGCTACGAGCTGTTCAACGATCTCGGCTCGCTCGGCATGACCTCCTTCATGCAGGAGGTGACCCGCGTGCGAGCGCTGGAAGGCGAGATCGCCCGCACCATCCAGGGCATGAAAGGCGTACGCGCCGCCCGCGTCCACCTCGTGCTTCCCGACCGCGGTTCGTTCCGCCGCGACCAGCAGCCGGCCTCGGCCTCCGTGGTGGTGCGCACCGAGCCCGCCGACGACGTGTCGGGCGCGCAGGCGATCCGCCAGCTCGTCGCCTCGGCGATCCCCGGCATGAAGCCCGACCGCGTCACCGTGATCGGCTCGGAGGGCACGGTGCTGCTCGCGGGCGACGATGCCGGCACGGCGCCGACCGGCAAGATGGCGACGCTGGAGAAGTCGGTGAGCCGCGAGATGCAGGACAACATCCGCCGCACGCTCAGCCCCTATCTCGGCGTCGGCAATTTCGAGGTCAGCGTCGCGACCCAGCTCAACACCGACAAGACCTCGACCAACGAGACGATCTACAATCCCGATCAGCGGGTCGAGCGCTCGGTGCGCTCCGTGCGCGAGAGCGAGAACGCGCAGAACCGCAACAGCCAGCGCCCGACCAGCGCCCAGGAGAACCTGCCCGACCAGCGCACCCGCTCGGACGGCAACGACCAGTCGAGCAACGAGAGTTCGAAGAAGGAGGATCTCACCAATTACGAGATCTCCCAGAAGACCGTTCAGACGGTGAGCGACGGCTACGCCATCCGCCGGCTCTCGGTCGCGGTGCTCGTCAACCGCTCGCGCCTGACCGCGCTTGCCGGGCCCGACGACAAGGCCGCGCTCGACAAGCAGATCGCCGAGATCGAGGAGCTGGTGGGCTCGGCCGCAGGCTTCAGCAAGGAGCGCGGCGACACGATCAAGGTCGCGGCGGTGGGCTTCGTCAACGACGGCCAGCCGCTGGAGCCGGTGCCACCGCTCTCGCTCACCGACGTGATGATGAAGCAGTCCGGCACGCTCATCAACGCGGCGACGATCCTCGTCGTGGCGGGCCTGCTGATCTGGTTCGGCCTTCGCCCGGCCCTGCGCGCCATCCTCGCGACGCCGGAGGCCGCCCAGAGCGAGGTCGCGGCGCTCGCCGGCCCCGAGGGCGCGCCCGCGCTCGCCGCCGGCATGGCCTCCGGTCTGGCCGCCGACGGCAGCATGGCGCTGGCCGCACCGGGCACCGCGCTTCCCGGCGCCATCGGCGCGGGCGAGGCGGCCAAGCTCCCCCCGCCGGGCGTCGCCGGCCTGCTGGAGGAGCTGGAGGATAAGATGGCCCGCTCGCCGCAGAAGCGGCTGGAGCAGCTCATCGACATCGACGAGGAACAGGTCGCGGCCGTGCTCAAGCGCTGGCTCATGCGTGAGGAGCCGGCGTGATGGACACGGTGATCGCCCGCTACCTGCCGGATTTTTCCGCGCCCCCGCCGCCGCCCGCGGCGGCGACCGACGAGCCGGACTTCTCGGGGTCGTGGTTCCGGGCGCCCGTCGTCGCTCCGGTGGCCGCTCCGGCGCCGGCCCCGACGGCTGCCGAGCCCGAGATCGCGCCGTTCCTGCCCCGTGCGGCCGCCGCGGTCGCGCGGCCGGCGGAGGACCGCGAGGCGCTGATCGCCGCCGCCGAGGCGCGCGGCCGCGAGCAGGGCCGGGCCGAGGCATGGGCCGAGGCGCAGGCGCAGGCCGCTCAGGAACGGGAGGCGCAGCAGGCCGTGTTCGAGGAGGGTCTCGCCCAGGCCCGCCGCGACTGGACCCAAGCGCAGGGCGAGAACCTGGCCGCCGGCTTCACCGCGGCGATGCAGGCGCTCGACGCCACCCTGTCGGACCGGGTCGCCCGGCTGATCGCGCCGGTGCTGGGCCAAGCGCTTCAGCGCCAGGCGCTCGACGAACTCGGCGCCGCCCTCCGGCGCATCCTCGCCGAGCCACAGCGGCCGGCGGTGCGGGTGCGCGGACCGGCAGACCTGATCGCGGCCGTCGAAGCAGGGCTCGGCGCGCACTCGGCCGGCATCGCCTTCGGGGCGGATGCGGGGCCGGAGGTGAGCGTGAGCGCGGGCGAGACCGTGATCGAGACCGAACTCGCGGCCTGGAGCCGCCTGATCGCCGCGGCGGTCGCGGAGGCGTGAGATGTCCGAACACGCCCACGAGATCATCATCATCAAGCGCCACGGCGACCACGAGGACGGCCATCACGGCGGCGCCTGGAAGATCGCGCTCGCCGACTTCATGACGGCGATGATGGCGCTGTTCCTGGTGATGTGGCTGATCAACTCCACCAGCAAGGAGCAGAAGCAGACCATCGCCGAGTACTTCAACCCGGTGAAGCTCGCCGAGGTCACCCACGACCGCAAGGGCGTGAACGACCCGCAGGACACCCCCAACGACCCCGCACCGAGCGGCAAGGGCAAGGGCGACGGCGGTAGCGCCGAGGGCAAGGCGGATGCGGCCGGAGCGCCGGGCAGCCGCGCCCGCGAATCCGCGCTGTTCCAGGATCCCTACGCCGTCCTCGCCAAGCTCGCCGCGGAAGCCGAGGCCGGTCCGGAGGCCGCGAGCGCGGATGCCGCCGCGCTTGAAGCCGGCCAGCCGGGGGTTGCCGGCGGCGAGACCGGGCGCGATCCGTTCGATCCGCTCTACTGGCAGGTCGCCGCCCTGCCGCGCCAGCGCACCGACAATCCCGGCGCCCTCGACACCGTCGCAGCCGCCCCGGCCGAGGCGCGCCTCGACGCGCGTGCCCAGACCGGCACGCCCCCTAAGGCGAAGGAGCCGCCCAAGGAGAGCCCGAAGGCCACCGCCCGGCAGAGCCTGCACGAGGCCATGCGGCAGGCCGGCGTGAAGCTCGCATCCGCCGAGCCGATGCCGCTGGAGGCGCCCAAATCCGTCGAGCCTGCCAGCCCCGTCGAGCCCACCAAGCCCGCGGCAGATGCGGTTCCGGAAACGGGGGCACCGGAGATCAAGGCGCTGCCGACGGAGGGGAAGCCGACCCAGCCGGAGCCGCAGCGCCTCGCCAAGGCGGAAGTCCCTGCGGTGAAGGAGCCGGCGGCCGGCGCCGATCAGCCTGCGAAGGCGGCCGAGACCGCGGCGCTGTCCGCCCTGAAGGCCGAGATCGCCCGGGCCGTGCCGTCGCTGCCCAACAGCGCGCCCGCGCCCCATCTCGAGGTGCGCCGCACCGGCGAGGGCGTCCTCATCAGCATCACAGACGAGATCAATTTCAGCATGTTCGGGATCGGCTCCGCCGAGCCGACGCCGAAAGTGGTCAAGGCGCTGGAGCGCATCGCCAAGATCCTCAACAGCCGCCCCGGCCGCATCGTCGTGCGCGGCCATACCGACGGCCGCCCGTTCCGCTCGGAGACCTACGACAACTGGCGCCTGTCCTCGGCCCGGGCGCAGATGGCCTCCTACATGCTCGTGCGCGGCGGCCTCGACGAGGCGCGCATCGAGCGGATCGAGGGCTACGCCGACCGCCAGCCGCGCATCGCCGCCGACCCGAAGGCCGCCGAGAACCGCCGCATCGAGATCCTGCTGCGGGGCCTGCCGGAATGACCGCTTGGGACTTTCGGCCTCGCGCCCTCGCAGCCGCTCTCCTCGCGCTTCCCCTCCTCACCGCTCCGGCAACCGCTGCCGATCACGGTGACGGCCACGCCCCGCCCGCGGACAACCATGCCGCCGACGACCATGGCGGCCATGGCGCCCCGGCCAAACCGATCGAGCCGCTGCCGGTGAAGGCGCTTGGCCTGCCGGTCGAGCTGACGCGCACGCTCCAGCTCCTGCAGGACCGCATCGCCCGCGGCTCGACGCAGGCGCATCTCGCGCAGCGCCAGCTCCTCGGCCATATCGAGCAGAGGCTGATCGAGCTCGACCCCGAGGCCTGGGCCGAGGCGGAGAACGTGCGCGCCGCCGTCACCTTCGCGCTGGCAGGCGGCGGACCCGCGGCTCTGCGGGTGTTGCTCAAGTCCGGCAAGGCGCCGGAGGCGGAACAGCCGCTGGCGCTCGGGGCACTTGCCTATCTGGAAGGGCGCGAACGGGAGGCGCGGGCCAAGCTCGCCGGCATCGATCCTCGCACCATGCCCGCCGGCTTGGCCGGGCAGCTCGCGCTGACGCAATCGGCGCTGATGGTGCGCGAGGCGCCGGCCAAATCGCTTGAACTTCTGGATCTCGCCCGGCTCCTGGCGCCCGGCACCCTTGTGGAAGAGGGGGCGCTGCGCCGCCAGATCTTCGTCGTCGCCCAGGGCGGGGATGCGCGGCGCTTCGAGGCGCTGGCGATCCAGTACCTGCGCCGGTTCCGCCGCTCGGTCTATGCCGGCAATTTCCGCCAGCGGTTCGCCGGGGCGCTCACCCGACTCGATTTCGACAGCGACCGCATCCGCATCGCCAGCCTGGAGCGGATGCTCGACGAGATCGAGCCGGAGAGCCGGCGCGATCTCTACCTGCTCGTGGCGCGGGCCGGGCTCGAACAGGGCCGCCGGGAAACCGCCCTGTTCGCCGCCGAGCGGGCGATGGGGCTCGCCGCGCCGGACTCACGGCCGGCGGCGCAGGCGCGGCTCTATCGCGGCGCGGCGCTGATCGTGGCGGACGGACGGTTCGAGGAGGGCACCGAGACCCTGCGCAGCCTCGACCGTGCCGATCTCGCCGCGCCGGACGCGGAGCTGCTCGACGCCGCGCTCTCGACCGCCCGGCAGATCCGCACGCCCTCTCCGGTCGCCGCGACCGCCCCGGCCCCGCCGCCCTCGCCGAGCCGGCCGATCCCCGAATCCGGCTCGCTCCTGCGGGCGCAGGAGGCCCTGGCCCGGGCCGAACGCGCCATGGACGCCACCACCGGCACGCCCTGAACCCTGCCCGCTCTCCAACCACCGGACGATCGACCCGTGATGCGGTCCCTCGACATCCTCTCCTCGCCGCGGCCGAAGCCCGAGTCCGGCCGTGCGCCTGCGGGCGAGGACAATCGCTCCGGCGCCACCCCCGGCTTCGACGCGATGCTCGACGCGTTCGAGAGCGGGACGGCTCCGGGCGGCGCGGCGGCGCCTGAGACGACCGAGACTGGCACGGAGACGTCGCCTGCGGAGCCGGCCGTCACCCTCATCGCGTCCGGCAGCGACACCTCCGGCTCGGCGCTGCAGGCGCTGATGGCGCTCGCGGGTCCCGTGGCACCCACCTCGTCTCCCGGCGCGGCCCTCGGCCCGGATGCCGGGCTCGAAGCCATGGTGCAGCGGGCGGTCACACGGGCGGGATCGCGTCCGGACACCGCCCCGCCGGAGGCGGCCGTGCCGATGTCGATGGTCGGGCTGGAGACCCATTTCGCGCCCGTTCGGCCGCGTGGGGCCGCTGCCTCGGCCGAGGCGGGCACCGGGCGCGAACCGGATGCATCGACCGCGCGACCAACCTTTCCGGCACCCGAGGACGCCGGCGGCAAGGCGGTCGCTGAGGCGGCCCGGAGCGTCGCAGGTACGTCCTCGCCCCTGCGGGTGGCGACGGCCCTTCGGGCTGAGACGGCCACGCAGGAGCGGGCGGGTGAGCCGGACGGGCTCCTTCCGCCAAGCGCCGGGGCGATGCCGGCCCCGGCGCCGGGACGCGACCTCCGCGAACCGGCCTCCGGATCGGACCGGCCGGTCGCGATCCGCGGCGGGCTCGCCCCAACCGCCCAGGCCTCCATGAGCGGATCACCGGCACCGGCCGACACAGCGCGCGCGCCGACGCCCGGCGATCCGGTCGCGGCGTCCCCCGTGCCGCCGGCGACGCCCGTTCTCGGACCGAACCATGCCGCCGAACCGGCCGCTCAGCCGACGGCCGTTGCCGCCGCGATGCAAGCCGCCGATGCCCATCGCAGCGCCACGGGCCGGACGCGCACCGCTCTGCGCGACGATCCCGCCGAACCGGCCGGTGCGGCGCCGACGGCCCTGCCCCCGTCCGAGGCGGCCACGTCGGCGGACCTCACCGAACCGGCCGCCGTCGTCCAACCGGGCAACGGGGGCCCGGTCCGGCGCGGCCCGGAGCCGGCGGAGCGTCCCGCCGGGCTCGCCCGGTCCGAACCGGCCTCGGAGCGGGCTGCCGCGACGATGCCGCGGGTCGAGGCCGACGCCGCGCGCGGCGCGAGCGCCGGGACCGATTCGACCGAAGCGCCGCGTCCGGAGCGTCCGCACGCCGATCCGACCCCGCAGGCCGCGGCGAACGCGGCGGCGAGTGCGACCGCGCCTCTGCCCGCTCCGCCGCCCGCCTCGCCGCTGCGCCAGATCGTCGACGCGGTCGCCGCCCAGTTGCCGGCCGCGCCCGTTTCGCAGGCCCGGCCGCTCCCGACCTCCGCCGAGGCCGGGCCGCTGAAGATCCTCACGCTCCAGCTCCATCCGGCCGAACTCGGCTCGGTGCTGGTGCGGATGCGGCTGCAGGACGGCCGGTTGGAGATGAGCCTGCGCACCAGCCGCGAGGAGACCGCCGAGCGCCTGCGCAAGGAGGGCGACCTGCTCTCCGGCCTGCTGCGCGAGGCCGGCTACGAGCCCGAGGCGGTGACGATCCAGGCAGGCAGCGCCGGGCCGGGCGAGTCCGGCGCGCGCGGTCAGGGGTTCGCCGCCTTCGGCTCCCAGGGCGGGCAGCCTGACAGACAGCCGGGCGCGGCGACGCCCGATCAATCGGGCCGGCGCCCGTCCCCGCGCGCGGACGCGGCCGCCCTATCCACCGAGGAGCAGGATCATGAATCGGATACGCGCGGGCGCGATCGCGACAGCCTGTATCTCTAGCGCGCTGATCCTCGGCGGGATCGTCGGCACGGCCGGGGCGGCGACGCCCGGCGACACGTCGCGCGTCTGCGAGCGCCAGATGGCGCAGGCCGCCGCCAAGCACGGCGTGCCCCTCGGCATGCTCTACGCCGTCGGGCTGACGGAGAGCGGCAATCGCGGCTCGCTCCAGCCCTACGCCATGAACATCCAGGGAAAAGCGTATTTCGGCACCAGCGCCGCCGACGTGATGCAGCGCCTCGCCCAGGCGCAGCGGGAGGGCGTGCGGCTGGTCGATCTCGGCTGCATGCAGATCAACCACCACTATCACCGGGAAAAATTCGCCTCGCTGGAGGCGATGATCGACCCGGCCCAGAACGTCGAATACGCCACCCGCTTCCTGAAGGAGCTGAAGGAGCGCGAGGGGAGCTGGACGCTGGCGGTCGCGCGCTACCATGCCGGCCCCAACAACAATCCGGCGCAGAAGATCTATGTCTGCCGGGTCATCACCAACATGGTGGCCAGCGGCTTCGGCAACTGGACACCGGGGGCGAAGGCGTTCTGCCAGTAGGGCGCCGTCCCCCGGGCAGGGTCAGCGTTGGCGGGCGGGCGCCCGTTCAGCCGATATAGGTGTAGCCCATGTAGCGCTTGGCCTCGATCGGATCGTGGCCGAGACGCTCGGCGAGCTTCTTGCGCAGCTTGCTCACATGGCCCTCGATCACGCTCTCCTCGACGCCGTTGCTGTAGACGCCGTAGACCACGTTGAAGACCTGGGTCTTGGTGAGCCGGCGCCCGCGGTTGCGCACGAGATATTCGAGGATGTGCCGCTCCCGCCGCGGCAGGGAGAGCGGCACGCCGTCGATCTCGGGATCGCGCCCGTCGTGGAAGACCTTCAGCCGGTCCGCCCTCGTCTCGCCGCCGGTCTCCTCCGCCGCCTCGGCGCCCGCCACGGCACCGTTGACCCGGCGCCAGATCGCCTCGGAGCGGGCCAGGATCTCGCGGACATGGACGGGCTTGGGCAGCACGTCGTCGATGCCGGCCTCCAGGAGTTCGACGGTCTGTTCGAGGGAGCGCAGGTCGGCGAGCGCGATGATCGGCGCACGGGACTGCTTGCGGATCACGCCCGCGCATTTGGCCCGCTCCTCGAAATCGCCGAGGAGAAAGCCCTGGATCGCTTCGAGGTCGGTGCGGGAGGCCGTCCGGAGCCAGCTCAGGAACTCGTCAGGCATGAGCGCGAAGGAGGAGATCCCCTCGCGCTCGAAGCTGGCCTTGTAACCCGCGTTCACGGTATCGCGCGGATCGACCAGAAAATACATCGACGACCATCCCCTGGCCCTGCCGGATCGTCCCGGCCTTGCGCCGCGATCCGGGCAGCTTTTGGGCGTCGCCGGGCAAACCATCGTCCGCCGCCCCCGGCAGCGCCTCATCCGCGTGATGTAGGGCAAGAGCGGGGGGATCAATCGGGCGAAGTGTACAATTCCAGACAGTGACGAACTTTGCCGTGGACGCGTGGCTTTCGCGCCGCGTCAGGCATGCCCGACGCGCGCTCGGCTGAGGGCGTGGGCGAAGCCTTCGAGGGAGAGCGCGCCCGTCTCCTCCGCGACGATGCGCTGGATCGCGACGCCGGCGAACACCTCGTCGAGCACCAGCTTGAAGAACACCGTCATCGGCTCGGCGGAAAATTCGAGGTCGAGGACCACCTGCATCGAGCGGCCCCAGTCCAGGCACACATCGGCCGCGTCGGCGTAGGTCAGCACCGATTCCTTGAAGTACAGCTCGGCGGAGGAGGCGACGACGTCGGCGATGTTGCCGTGCCGCTCGCCGCGGATCCAGCCGATCAGCACGCCGCCATCGACGAGGCACAGCTCGGCGATGAAGTCGCGCAAAGCTTCGGCAAAGATCTGTTCAGCCGCCGCATAGGTGTGCGGGACGGCGGACGGTCCTGGCGCGAAACGTTGGACCTGAGGGGTCATCGGGCTCTCGCGAAAAGGAAGAAAAGGATCTGCGCCACGGCACGATAAAATTCTGCCGGTATCGTTTGATCGACCTGCACAGCATCGTACAGCGACCTTGCCAGAGGCTTGTCTTCGATCACCGCGATGCCTTTTTCCTCGGCGATCGCACGGATACGCAGCGCGATGAGGTCCTGCCCCTTGGCGAGCACGAGCGGGGCCGGATTCTCGGAGGGCTCGTAGCGCAGGGCCACCGCGAAATGGGTCGGGTTGGCGATCACCACGGTGGCGCGATCGACGTTGGCGAGCATCCGGTTGCGGGCGCGGTCCTGGGCGAGCGAGCGCAGCCGCGCCTTGACGGAGGGGTCGCCCTCGGTCTGCTTGTGCTCGTCCTTGATGTCCTGGCGCGACATCCGCAGCGAGCGCTGCCAGCGCAGCCGCGCCCAGACGAGGTCGCCCGCGACGATCACGATGGTGGCGATGGCCACCGCCGAGACGAGGCGGATCGAGACCGTCAGGATCAGTTCGGGCAGTTGGCTCGGATCGACGAACATGGCGTTCACGGCTCTGGTCCGCTCCGAGCGAAGGAGCAGAAGGGCGACGACACTGACCGACAGGAATTTAACGAGGGATTTCAGGAACTCGACCTGACCCGACGTCCCGAAGATCCGCGAGAGGCCCGCCATCGGCGAGACCCGCGACCATTTCGGCTGGATCCGGTCGAGGACGAAGCGCGGCAGGTTCTGGAGGAGCGAGGCCGTGAGGCTGCACACCGCCAGAATGAGCAGGATCGGCAGGAGGAAGCGCCCCGCCGCCAGCGCCACCCGGCTGAGCAGCAGCATCGCGTCGCCGCCGGTCTCCAGGGCGAAGCCGCGCGGATCGTCGAGAAGCGGCGCGAAGTCCCGCGCGAGCTGCGACGCCTGCCCCCGCGCGAACAGGGCCAGCGCGATCAGCAGCCCGAGCGTCGAGGCGAAGACCGGTGCCTCGCGCGAGAACGGGATGTCGCCCTTCTCGATCGCCTCCCGCACCCGCCGCTCCGTGGCGGCTTCTGTCTTGCTCTCGTGGTCGGTCTCCTCCGCCACGCATCAGCCCCGGGGGCGTGCGCGGACGGGACGCCGGTCAGCGAATGAGCGCTTCATCCTCGCCTCCCGGATTGATCTCGATCTCGCCGCGTCCGGCCATGTCCATGGCCAGATCGGTGATGGAGCGGCGCGCCTCCAGCACGTCGCGCTGCGCCGCCGGCTCGCCGCCGTTCAGCTCGTGCTCGACCATGCGGCGCACCCGCGCCGAAAGCGCGCTGAGCACGGTGGTGCGGAACTCGACGTCCGTCCCCTTCAGCGCCAGCACCAGGCGGTCGTTGGGCACGGCGTCGAACAGGGTGGTGCGGGCACGCGGCGCTAGCTTGACGATGTCGTCGAAGGTGAAGAGCAGGCCTTTCAGGATCTCGACCGATTTCGGACGCGACTCGCCCAGGCTGGTCAGCACGTCGTCCATCTGCTGGCGCTCCATCTTGTTGATGATGTCGGCCATCTTGGCGTGCGTGTCGGCGCCGGAATTGCGCGCGCCGTTGATCATGAAGTCCTCGTGCAGCGTCTTCTCGATCGCGTGCAGCACGTCGTCGACGATGGGCTTGAAGCTCAGCATCCGCCGCATCACCGTGTTGCGTAAGGGCGCGGGCAGGTGGCCCATCACCTTGGCGGCGGTGGCGGGCTTCACCTTCGACAGGATCAGCGCCGCGGTCTGAGGGTGTTCCTTGACGAGGTAGCTCGCCAGCACGCTCTCCTGCACCGTGCCAAGGCGCTCCCAGACCGAGCGGGTGGCGCTGCCGCGCACGTCGGCGAGGATGTCGGCGATCTGGTCGGCCGGCAGCAGGCCGGTGAGCAGCTTCTCGATCTCGCCCGCGGTGCCGATCAGGCTGTTGCCGGCGGAGAATTCGGCGGAGAAGTGCTCCACCACGGTGTCGAGCTGCTCGGGGCTGACCGCCCCGAGATTCGAGGCCGAGCGGGTGATGCGCTTGAGCTCGTCCGGCTCGAAATACTTGATGAGCCGCCCGGCCGCGGGCTTGCCCATGGCGAGCAGGAGCGCCGCGACCTGATCGACGGGATCGAGCCGCCGCGCCGCCGCACGGGGGGCGACGGCGCTCACGGGCAGGGCGTCCGACGGGACGGGGCTCGCGGCCAGGGGACTCGACGACATGGCGGCCCGCTCTCGCCCAGGCTCAGGTGGTCTGGTCGGCGGCCGACGGGCCGACCACCTCGGTCAGCGACACGCCGAAGCGGGAATTGTCCTCCTCGACGATGACGATCTCGCCGCGGGCGATGACGCGGCCGTTGACCATCACGTCCACCGGCTCGCCGACCCGGTGATCGAGCGGCACGACGGCGCCGCGTCCGAGCTTCATCAGGTCGGCCACCGGCATGGTCGCCGAGCCGAGCACGACCTGCATCAGCACCGGGATGCGCAGGATCGAGTCGAGGTTGCGCCCGTCGCCGACGCGGGGCTCGTTGCCGGCGAGATCGGTTTCGGGGAAGGGGCTGCTGCTCATCGCTCGGGCTCGGTGGGTCGGCTTGGCCGTCGGGCCGGTCTAGCGCGCCTGGCTGACGCGAGGCTGTCGCCGGATGTCCGGACGGGTCCACGGCGCGCCGGACTGCCTGACATTTCGCTGACGGCGGGCGTCAGCGTCGCGGGGCCACGCGGTGACATCAGGAGGCGTCACGCGATTCCAACCGGAGCCGAACGCCATGAATGCCCGCAAGACCGTGAATGCCCACAAGACCGTCGTCGCTCGCCTCGCAGCCGCTACGCTCATCGCCGGCCTCGCCGCCCCGGCCCTCGCCGATGCGCCGGGAAAGGACTGGATGCCGATCGACCAAGTGCTGACCAAGCTGTCGGAAGCCGGCTACGGCCCGGTGCGCAGCATCGAGGCCGATGACGGGGTGTGGAAGGCCAAGGCCGAGAGGGACGGCCGGACCATCAAGGTTCAGGTCGATCCGCGGACCGGCGCCGTCGTCGAGAAGGCCAAGCGGCAGAGCGACGACTGAGGCGGGACACGCCTCACGCGGTCTCGGAGCGCGCCGCGACGAGGGCGGCGCGCGAGGCCTCCAGCGCGTCCAGCACCGCCCGCGCCTCCTCGATCTTGAGGCTGAGCGCGTCCAGCACCTCGCGGCCCTCCTCCTTGAAGGAGCGCACCGCCTCCCCGGCCTGGGTCAGCGCCACGCCGGAGGCGGCGACCGCCGCGCCGTACTCGGCCTGGGTCCGGTCGAGGCGCTTGAGCTTCAGGTACATCGGCACCACGCAGGCGCTCGTCGCCACGAGCGCGACAAGCAGTACGCCGTCAACCAAGGAGCCCATGGCCGCCCTCCTTCTCGGGATTGATCGCGTCCTCCACCCGCAGGACGTAGGCGCCCTGCGACTGGCCGGCCCGGCACCAGAACAGCGGCCGGTCGTTGCCTTCGAGCTTGATCCGCGTCGCGGGCGTCGCGTCGAGGGTGAGCACCTGCCCGACCTTCAGCCCGGCGATCTCGCCGAGCGTCAGGTGGCGCTCCTCCAGCACCGCCCGCAGGCGCACGGTGGTCTTCTGGACCTCCGCGGCGATCTGCTGGGCCCAGCGCGGGTCGCGGGCGGCGGATTCGCCGGTGAGCACCTTGGCGAGCGCCGGGCGCAGGGGGTTCAGCACCGTCTGCGGGATGATGAGGAACATCTCGCCGCCGCGGTTGAGCGCCTGCAACAGGAACTTGGCCTGTACCGCCTTGTTGGAGCGCCGGCCGATGACGGCGAACTCCATCCGGGTCTCGGTCCGCTCCAGGCGGAAGGCGGTCTGCGAGACGAGGCCGAAGGAGGATTCCAGCGCCTTCCCGACCTGCTCGAACACCATCTGCGCGATGCGCAGCTCGATCGCCGAGAAGGTGCGCTCGTCCTCCACCGGCGGCTCGGAGCCGTCGGAGCCGAACAGCACCTCGACCATGGTGTAGAGGAAGTCGCGGTCGAGCCCGACGAGCACGTGCCCGTCCCATTCCGCCGCGTGGAAGATGCCGACCACCGCGTTGGCGTCGTAGGCGTCGAGGAACTCGCCGAAGCGCCCGCTCTCGACACCGCTGAGCGAGTAGAAGGTCGAGGAGGCGGCGAAGTGCTTGGCCGCATCGCTGCAGGCGGTGGCGAGGCGGTCGAACACCACGCTCAGCATCGGCAGCCGGTCGAGCGACAGGCCGCCGGCCTCCTGGATGCGGGCGCGGAGATCGCTCGCGGGCTTCGTGGCCGTGACGAAGGGGGGCAGCTCGGGCCGGGAATCCGGGGTCGCCTCGGCCGCCTCGGCCGCCGCGTCGGAGGCTTGCGTCTCGTCCATCTGGAAAAACCCTTAGGCCGCAGCCGGTTCGGCGCGGGCGCCCGGCACGGTGGCGCTCTCGACCTCGTCGATGGTCGGGCGGTCGGCCCCGGCGATACCCTTGCGACCGTGCTCGATCGCGACCTGGGGCAGCGCGCCGTTCATGTAGGCGATCAGGCTCTGCTTCACGATGGTGTAGGGGGCACACTGCTTCTCGCGCACGCCCTTCACCTTGATGGCGAGCGGGGCCAGCACGCCGTAGGAGGCGAACACGCCGAAGAAGGTGCCGACCAGCGCCGCGCCGATCAGGCCGCCGAGGATCTGCGGCGACTGGTCGAGCGCGCCCATCGCCTTCACGATGCCGAGCACCGCCGCGACGATGCCGAGGGCCGGCAGCGCCTCGGCCACGGTGTTGATCGCGGCGTAGGGCTTGAGCCGATACTTCTTGTGGGTGCCGATCTCCTCCTCCATCAGCGCCTCGATCTCGTGCGAGCGGGCGTTGCCGATCAGGATCAGGCGGCAATAGTCGCAGATGAACAGGAGCAGATCCTGATCCTTGGTCACATCGGGATAGTTCTTGAAGATCTCGGAATTGGCCGGATCGTCGAAATGCGTCTCGACCTCGTTGCGCGGCTTGGTCTTCAATTCGCGCATCAGGGCGTGCAGCAGCCCGAGCAGCGAGAGGAAGTCCTGGCGCTTCGGACCCTTGTTGGTGAAGGCCTCCATCGTCGCCTTGCCGGAATCCATCACGACCTTCAGCGGGTTGGCGATGACGAAGGTGCCCGCCGCCATGCCGCCGATGATGACGAATTCCCAGGGCTGCCAGATCACGATCAGGTGCCCGCCCATGGCGACGAAGCCGCCGAGCATGCAGCCAATCGCGATGACGAGGCCGACGAGGATTCCCATGGGGAGGCTCCGGGGGGACACCGCTGCGGGGACGGGTACCGACGCGCGGCGGCCCTTCTCCCCGAGCGAATACGGGCGGTGGCTTGCGCGGAGCTTTTTGGAGCGATGCGGCGCCCCCGCTTGGAGCCGGGCACACGAGCGCATAACTGAAGGCTCATCATGAGCGGCGATACGCCCGGCCGATATCCGGGGGTATCGCATCCGGCGGACGACCGCCGCCTCGCCGTCGCGAGGGCGGCCGAGGATGAGCGCCCCTCATCCTCGGCTGTTCTCGAACCAGTTTCAAACGAACCGGAGCGCCTCCTTGGCCCAGACCGACGATCGCCTGCCGCAGATGCACGCCACCACGATCCTGATGGTCCGCAAGGGCGGCCGCGTCGTGATCGGCGGCGACGGACAGGTCAGCCTCGGCCAGACCATCGTGAAGGGCAATGCCCGCAAGGTCCGGCGGCTGGCCAAGGGCAGCGTCATCGGCGGCTTCGCGGGCGCGACCGCCGACGCCTTCACCCTGTTCGAGCGGCTGGAGGCCAAGCTGGAGCAGTATCCCGGCCAGCTCACCCGCGCCTGCGTCGAACTCACCAAGGATTGGCGCACCGACCGCTACCTGCGCCGCCTGGAGGCGATGATGCTGGTGGCCGACAAGGACGTCAGCCTGCTGCTCTCCGGATCCGGCGACGTGCTGGAGCCCGAGACCGGCGTGATGGCGATCGGATCGGGCGGCAACTTCGCGCTCGCCGCCGCACGCGCGCTGGAGGACGGGGAGCACGACGCCGAGGCGATCGTGCGCCGGTCGATGAAGATCGCTGCCGAGATCTGCGTCTACACCAACGGCAACCTCGTGATCGAAGCCCTCGACGCGGGCTGAAGGCCGCGCTCTCTGGAAAGCCAGCCCAGCCCCGCTTAGATCGACGGTCAGGGGGTGGCCTCGTGCCGCCCCGCCAAGTCCTGAAAGAATCGGCCGCAGGAGCCCGATGACCACCTTCTCTCCCCGCGAGATCGTCTCCGAGCTCGACCGCTTCATCGTCGGCCAGAAGGACGCCAAGCGCGCGGTCGCCATCGCGCTGCGCAACCGCTGGCGCCGCCAGCAGCTGAAAGGTCCGCTGCGGGACGAGGTGGCGCCCAAGAACATTCTGATGATCGGCCCGACCGGCTGCGGCAAGACCGAGATCGCCCGCCGCCTCGCGCGACTGGCCGGCGCGCCCTTCCTCAAGGTCGAGGCGACCAAGTTCACCGAGGTCGGCTATGTCGGTCGCGACGTCGAGCAGATCGTGCGCGACCTCGTCGAGGTCGGCATCGGCCTGACGCGGGAGGAGAAGCGCAAGGCGGTGAAAGCCAAGGCGGAGGCCGCGGCCGAGTCGCGCATCCTCGACGCGCTCGTCGGCCCGACCGCGAGCCAGGCGACCCGCGAGAGCTTCCGCAAGAAGCTGCGCAACAGCGAACTCGACGACAAGGAGGTCGAGATTGAACTCGCCCCGTCGGGTCCGCAGGGCATGCCGATGTTCGAGATCCCCGGCATGCCGGGCGCCTCCATGGGTGCGATCAACATCTCCGACATGCTCGGCAAGGCGCTGGGCGGCCAGCGCGGCAAGCCGCGCCGCATCACCGTCGCCGACGCCTACGCGCCGCTGATCGCCGAGGAGAGCGACAAGCTCGTGGACGACGACGCGCTCACCCGCGAGGCGATCCGCGAGGTGGAGGACAACGGCATCGTCTTCCTCGACGAGATCGACAAGATCTGCGCCCGCGAGGGCCGCTCGGGTGCCGATGTGTCCCGCGAGGGCGTGCAGCGCGACCTGCTGCCCTTGATCGAGGGCACCACGGTGGCGACCAAGCACGGGCCGGTGAAGACCGACCACATCCTGTTCATCGCATCCGGCGCCTTCCACGTCTCGAAGCCGTCCGACCTGCTCCCCGAATTGCAGGGCCGCCTGCCGATCCGCGTCGAGCTGCAGCCGCTGACCGTGGAGGATTTCAAGCAGATCCTCACGGCGACGGAGGCGAGCCTGATCAAGCAGACGGTGGCGCTGATGGAGACCGAGGGCGTCACCCTCGACTTCACCGAGGACGCCATCGACGCGCTCGCCCGCGTGGCGGTGGAGGTGAACGGCTCGGTGGAGAATATCGGCGCCCGCCGCCTCCAGACCGTGCTGGAACGGGTGATCGACGAGATCTCGTTCACCGCCACCGACCGCTCGGGCGAGACCGTGCCGATCGATGCGGGCTATGTCCGCGAGCGGGTGGCGGATCTGGCCGCCAACACGGATCTCAGCCGCTTCATCCTCTGACCGTGCCGGCACGGCCGGACGCGTCCGACGTCGCCCTGCCCATCCTCGCTCTGGTCGCGGGGATGGTCTCGATCCAGAGCGGTGCAGCACTCGCCAAGGGATTGTTTCCGGTCGTCGGCGCAGCGGGCGTCACGGCGCTCCGTGTCGGCTTCTCGGCGCTGATCCTGCTCGCGGTCTGGCGACCCTGGCGGCGCGGTCCGGAACGCGGCGATCTCGGCGCCATCGCGCTCTACGGCGCGGCGCTCGGGCTGATGAACCTGCTGTTCTATCTGGCGCTCCGCACGATCCCGCTCGGGATCGCCGTCGCCATCGAGTTCACCGGCCCGCTCACCGTGGCGCTCGCAGGCGCGCGCCGCGGAATCGATTTCGCCTGGATCGGCCTCGCAGTGTTGGGCCTCGGCCTGCTCCTGCCGCTCGGCGACGCCCCCACCCTCGACCCGACGGGCGCGGCCCTCGCCCTCGGCGCAGGCCTGTGCTGGGCCGCCTACATCGTCTTCGGCCAGCGTGCCGGCCGCGCCGGCGGCGGGCGGGCGGTATCCCTCGGCATGCTGGTCGCCGCCGTCGTGGTCGCGCCCGTGGGAATCGGTCAGGCCGGCACGGAGCTGTTTACGCCCGCGACCCTGGCGACGGGCCTCGTCATCGCCGTGCTGTCGAGCGCCCTGCCCTACTCGCTCGAGATGTTCGCCCTCACCCGCCTGCCCCGCCCTGCCTTCGGCGTGCTGATGAGCCTGGAGCCGGCGGTCGCGGCATTGGCCGCCCTGGCGCTCCTCGGCGAGCGCCTGACCCCGGTGCAGGGAAGCGCCATCGGCTGCATCGTGGCCGCCTCCGCCGGGATCACGCTGGCGGGCCGCAAGCCTGACAAGAGCAAGTCTGAGGAGGATGCGGCCGCTTGAAGCCCTCTACCCCTCCCAGACCTGTCCTGGCCGCAAGGCCAGGAACCGCTCCGGCCGCAACGCGGCCGCCGTCAGCGCCTCGGCCAGCGCCTCGACGGGACGCTCGATGCCCTCGTCGGTGAGCTTGAAGGTGCCCCAGTGGTGCCCGAGCGCCTGATCGGCGCCGAGCAATTGCAGGGCCTCCACCGCGTCGGCCGGGTTCATGTGCTGGGGCTGCATGAACCAGCGCGGCTCGTAGGCGCCGATCGGCAGGGTCGCGAGCCGGGGCGGGCCGAACCGGGCGCGGATCTCGCGGAAGATCGTGCCGTCGCCCAGTCCCGTATCGCCGACATGGTAGTGCACCCCGCGCGGCGTGGTCAGCACGAAGGCGCACCACAGCGCCATGCGCCGGTCGTTGAGGCCGCGGGCCGACCAGTGGTTGGCGGGGGTCAGGTGCGCGCTGATCCCCGAGCCGAGATCGACCGACTCGCCCCAGTCGCGGGTCTCGACATGCATCGTCTCGTCGTAGCCGCGCAGGATCGCGTCGTTGCCGAGGGGGGCCACGATCAGCGGCTGATGGTCCTGCCAGAGCCGGGCGACGGTGGGGCCGTCGAGATGGTCGTAGTGGTTGTGGGTGATCAGCACCGCGTCGATTGGCGGGAGATCCGCATAGGCGATACCGGGCGGGTTCACCCTTTTCGGGCCGGCGAAGCGGACCGGACTCGCGCGCCGCGCAAAGACCGGATCGACCAGGATGTTGCGGCCGGCGACCTGGAACAGGTAGCTCGCATGCCCGATCAGCACGACGCGAAAGTCCTCGACCCGCTCCGGCGGCTTGTCCGCCGGAAACGGGCTCGGAAAGCGCGCCGGCCAAGCCTCGGGCTTGCCGGTCCGGCGCCAGCGGGCGAGGTCGCCGAGGGATTTGTCGGGGGGCTGGTCGGCGGTGTGGAAGCGCAGGCCGTCGAAATGATCGCTCTTGGGCCCGCGGTAATAGGGGTTCCGGCCCCGGCGATGGGCGGCATAGCCGACGCCGCCAAGGGTCATCACCGTGGCCGCGCTGGCGACCGTGAGCAGGCCACGCTTCTTCATACGGCCAAGATGGCCCGCCCGCCTTGCGGTTCAAGCGCGGCGAGGGGCCTCAGGAGCGCCAGCGCAGCTCCTGGCGCGTCAGCGGGTTGGCGAACGGCCGACCCTCGCGGGCGGCTTCCAGGGCCTCGCGCTTGAGGCGGAAGTACCATTGCGAGGGCAGATCGCCCTGGCCGAGCAGCACCATGGTCGGCTTGCGGTCGAGGCCGGCCTGCGCGTGCTGGAGCACCTGCTGATCCTGGGTCAGGAACTGGCGCATCAGCGGCCGGGCGATCGGCTTCAGCAGGTTGAGCGCGGGCATGCTCCAGTAGAGCGCGTTGGTCAGCATGGTCCGGTTCGGGCCCATCGGCGTGGCGAAGGTGTAGTTCGCCACCCGCTTCGTACCCGCCTTGATCCGCTCCAGCCGGACACCGGGCAGGCGGAACTCGATCTCGACCTCCGGCGCGCCGCCGAGCAGGCGGTAGACCGGCGAACTCGTCGTGGTGGCGTGGCTCGTCATGACGAAGCCGTGCGGCACGGGCTGGAAGGTCTTCACCTTCTCCCGCAGCTCCTTGGAGGGCCGGAACCACCACGTGTCGTGGACGAAGGCGACGTGGCCGGGATCGACAAGGCTGAGCGTCGTCAGGTCGAAAGAGGCCTCGACCTCGAGTTCGAGCACGAGGCAGCCCGCCGGCTCGAAATCGAGCGAGGGCACCGCCGGCACCGCCTCCGGGTTGGAGGGGCCGAGATGCGGGTTGACCCAGAGGAAGCCGGCGCTCTCGACGATGGGAAAGCGCTGCACGGCGATGCGCGAGAAGTCGGAGGCATCGTGCTCGGAAAGGGTCGGCACGTCGCGGCAGCGCCCATCGGTGCCGAAGCGCCAGCCGTGGAACGGGCACATCAGCGTGTCGCCGTCGAACTTGCCCTTGGACAGCGCCATGCCGCGATGAGGGCAGCGGTCGCGCAGCGCGAACAGGGCGCCGTCCTTGCCCCGGCCGAGCACCACCTGCTCGCCGTTGAGCGCCACCGCCCGCATCTTCCCGCCCGCGACCGCGGAGGCTTGGCCGGCGCAGTACCACGCGTTCGGCAGCGGCTCGCGCATGGCACGCGGATCGAGAGCGTCGTCGGTGGAAACGCGCGGGGCGGCGGCGGAGGACATGATGTCGAGAAGCCCGATGCTGACGGGCGCCCTCTTTAGGCCTCCCGCCGCCGGTCGGCCAGCAGGGGCGTGAGCGCCACATTGTGCACCGCGGCGAGACAACGCACCGGATCGGCCGCGAGGGGCCTTTCGCGCGGCGGAATTCCTCCCTACCTTGGGCTCATCCGCAACGAACGAAAGGAGGTGATCCAGTGTCTCATTGTCATCAGCCGTCGCCGACGACCAAGGCCTGGACCGTTACCTCCGGCGTGTGCGCCTAACGCATTCGCGGGATTACGACAGGTTTCGTCGGACTGACCGGTTCGACAATGGAAGGGCCGCCCCCATCGGGGCGGCCCTTCGCATGTTCGGGGTGTCGGAAGGCGCTCAGCGCTGCTGGACTTGGTTCAGCGCTGCTGGACTTGGAACAGCGGGGCGGCCAGGGCCTCGCAGCGGGCGCGCCACAGATCGCGCTCGGCCCGCAGATCCTCCATCTTGCCGACTTCCTCGGCGATGTGGGCGCGCAGCTCGCGGATCTCCTGGGCCAGGATGACCTGAAGCTCGTCGCGGCGTTCGGCCTCCAGCCGGAGCCGGGCCTTCAGCATCATGTTCTCGGCCATGATCTCGGCGACGTCCTCGTCGGCGGCCTCGGCCGATTTCGCGGCGGCGGAGACGAGGCGGGGCGACCAGCCGCTGATGCGCGATTCGACGTCCGTCTCGGCGATGGCGGGTTCCGCGCCGCGCCCTTCCACGGACCGGGTCTCGGACGCCGTCGCGCGCATGGCGGCGAGCCAATCCCGTAGCGGCGCGCTGCTGGGCGAGGACCGCAGACCGGTCTCGGGGGATGGGGCCTGTCGCGCGGGTTCCGACATCGGGTAGTCCTCGGGCACCTCCAGCGGTGCATCGACGGCATCAGAGCCGAACATGCTTAACGAAGGGTAAAGCTTAACCTTCCGGTTACGTCCTTTGCGGGCACATGGCGCCCGCCGGCCGGCCCTCGGTGGCCACGCTCGGAACGATGCGGGAAGGGCCCCGGGATTGACTTGAACGGGCTCAGGGCCTATCCGCCCGGCTTCCATTTCGACGTTCGAACGTCACGATGAGCCGCCGACCGGCCCGAGAGGCCGGAGGTCAACGTCCGACAGCGCGTCTGCGCCCTCGGGCGCCCTTGTCGTTGCCGTACATTCGCCGAAGCGTCAAACGAGCCCTGCCATGGCGCCCGCGAACGACACCACCCTTCGCATCGAAGATGCGGTCAACGACCTCTGCCCCTGGTCGGGCAAGCCGATCGTGCCCGAGGCGCTGACCCTCTACAACGGCGCGGTGGTCGGCTTCTGCGACGCGGCCTGCCGTGACAAGTTCGCCCGCGCGGTGGCGGCCTTCGAGGATGCGCTGCGCGCGCGCCGCGTGGCCAATGCCGGCCTCCACCAGTAAGGACCTCTGAACCCGCATGTTCGAAGGCCTTTCCGACCGCCTTTCCGGCATTCTCTCCGGGCTGACGCGCCGCGGCGCGCTGACGGAAGCCGACGTCACCGCCGCCATGCGCGAGGTGCGCCGCGCCCTGCTGGAGGCGGACGTCGCGCTCGAAGTGGTGCGCTCGTTCACCGACAAGGTGCGCGAGAAGGCGGTGGGCGCCGTCGTGCTCAAGTCGGTGACGCCCGGCCAGATGGTCGTGAAGATCGTCAACGACGAGCTCATCGCGATGCTCGGCACCGATGCCAGCGTCGTCGACCTGAACGCCCCCGCCCCCGTCGCCATCCTGATGGTCGGCCTCCAGGGCTCGGGCAAGACGACCACCACGGCCAAGATCGCGCGCCGCCTGAACCAGCGCGAGAAGCGCCGGGTGCTGCTCGCCTCCCTCGACACCCGTCGCCCCGCGGCGATGGAGCAGCTCGCGGTGCTGGCCAAGCAGGTCGAGGTCGAGAGCCTGCCGATCGTCGCCGGCCAGTCGGCGGTGCAGATCGCCCGGCGCGCCATGGAGGCCGCCCGGCTCGGCGGCTTCGACGTGGTGATGCTCGACACCGCCGGCCGCACCACCGTCGACGAGGGCCTGATGGCCGAGGCCGCCGAGGTGAAGGCGGCGACGAACCCGCACGAAGTGCTGCTGGTGGCCGACGCGCTCACCGGCCAAGACGCGGTGAACACGGCGCGGGCCTTCGACCAGCGGCTCGGCGTCACCGGCATCGTCCTGACCCGCATGGACGGCGATTCCCGCGGCGGCGCGGCGCTCTCCATGCGCGCCGTCACCGGCAAGCCGATCAAGCTCGTCGGCGTCGGCGAGAAGGTCGACGCGCTCGAAGAGTTCCACCCGCAGCGGGTGGCCAACCGCATCCTCGGCATGGGCGACATCGTCTCGCTCGTCGAGAAGGCGGCCGAGACCATCGACCACGAGCAGGCCCTGCGCACCGCCGAGAAGATGCGGAAGGGCAAGTTCGACCTCGAAGACCTGTCGATGCAGCTCGCCCAGATGGAGAAGATGGGCGGCATCGGCGGCCTGATGGGGATGCTGCCCGGCATGGGGCAGATCAAGAAGCAGGTCGAGGGCGCCAATCTCGACGAGAAGATGTTCAAGCGCCAACGCGCCATCATCTCCTCGATGACGGCCCAGGAGCGCAAGAACCCCGACCTCCTCAAGAACAGCCGCAAGAAGCGCATCGCGGCGGGCGCCGGCGTGAAGGTCGAGGAGATCAACAAGCTCCTCAAGATGCACCGGACCATGGCCGACATGATGAAGGCGATGGGATCGGGCAAGCGCGGCGGCATCGGCCAGGCGCTGGGCAACATGTTCGGGCTGGGCGGCGGCACGCCGGGCGGCCTTCCCGGCGGCATGAAGCTGCCCCCGGGCATGCCCGAGCCGACGCCGGAGCAGATCGCCGAGATCGAGAAGCAGTTCGGCGGCAAGCTGCCGCCGATGCCGGCGGGCCTGGGCGGCGGAAAGATGCCGGGGCTTCCGGGCCTGGGCGGTCCGAAGCTGCCGGGGCTGGGCGGCTTCCTGCCGGGTAAGAAGAAATGACGATCTTGTCCGCGCAAGGAATCGATCCCGAGCTGGCAAGCCTGCGCGAGAGCATCGACAACTTCGATGCCGCGCTCATCCATCTGCTCGCCGAACGCTTCCGCTGCACCCAGCGGGTCGGCGAGCTGAAGGCCCGCAAGGGCCTGCCTCCCTCCGATCCGGACCGGGAGGCGCGTCAGGTCAAGCGCCTGAGGAATCTCGCGGTCGAAGCCAAGCTCGACCCCGATTTCGCCGAGAAGTTCCTGGCCTTCGTGGTCAAGGAAGTCATTCGGCACCACCGGACGATCGCCGAAAGCGTCGATCACAACACCGCCTCGAAACACGACACCGAAAGGAACGACTGATGTCCCTCAAGATCCGTCTCACCCGCGGCGGCGCCAAGAAGCGCCCCTACTACCGCATCGTCGTCGCCGACGCCCGCGCCCCGCGCGACGGCCGCTTCATCGACAAGGTCGGCGCCTACGACCCGATGAAGGCCAAGGACGATCCGGCCCGCATCGTGCTCGACAACGAGAAGATCCAGTCCTGGCTCGCCAAGGGCGCGCAGCCGACCGACCGCGTCCTGCGCTTCCTCGATGCCGCCGGCCTCGCCAAGCGCCCGGCCCGCAACAACCCGCAGAAGGCGGAGCCCGGCGAGAAGTCCAAGGAGCGCGCCGCCAAGCGCGCCGAGAAGGCCGCCGCTCCGGCCGAAGACGCCGCGGCGTAAGCCGCTCAGCCCTCCCCCATTCATGGGGGAGGGCCTCTCGCCGCTCGAGACAGGCACGCTGCATGGCCCGCCGCCCCGGATCGTCATCGCGCGGACCCGCGCGGCCCGACCGCCTCGCACCGCAGGCGGTGACCTCGGCGCGCAGGCCGCAGACACCGGACAAATCTCCGAAGCCCGCCTCCCCCGATCCGAGCCTCGTCCTGCTCGGCGAATTCGGCCGGCCGCACGGGCTGCACGGCGAGGTCCGGCTGAAATCCTTTACCGGCGAACCGCTGGCGATCGCGGGCTACGGCCCCCTGCACGCCTCGGACGGCCGCACCCTCGAACTCGAAGACGCCCGCCCCGCTCCCGGCGGCTCGCCCGACCTGCTGATCGTGCGGGTGAAGGGGGTCGACAACCGCAGCGGCGCGGAAGCGCTCAATCGCATCACCCTGGCGATCGCCCGCGAGCGCCTGGGGCAGGCGGAGGATGAGGACGAGTTCTTCCTCACCGACCTGATCGGCCTCGCCGTCGAGGACGAGGCCGGCACGGTGATCGGCACCATCGTCGCCGTGCCGAATTACGGCGGCGGCGACCTGCTCGAGATCCGCCCGGCGGCCGGCGGACCGACCGCGCTCCTGCCCTTCACCAAGGCCTTCGTGCCGACCCTCGATCTCGCGGGCGGGAAGGTCGTGGCCAATCCGCCCGAGGACCTGTTCGCCCCGCCGGGGCCGAAGCCCGCCGACGATCCGGGCTAGGGCACCGCGCCGGATACCGAATCCCGGACGATGCGTCTGTCCCCTACCGTCCGCCCGCCTCCATGGCGGCACGGGCGAGGCGGATCGGCTCGGACGACAGCGCCAGGGGGCCGTCGAAGGGGCGCTCGTGCAGGGCGACGACGCCCAGCGTGGTCACCATCGCGGCGGAGAACAGGAACAGCGTCGTGGCCTGCGCGAACGGGCGCTCGGCATGCACCAGGGCGATCGCCGTCAGCGTCAGCACGGCGAGGACGAGCAGCGTCAGCCACTTGCTCTCGTCGCTGCGGGCGGCACTGAGCGCGAGGCGCTCGCTGCGGGCCGAGCGGAGCTGCATCACCGCTTCGAGCAGGGCCGCGTGCGTCGCCTCCCCCGCCTCCGCCGCGGTGCGCGGGTCGGCTGCGCTCTGGAGCAGGCGACCGAGCGCCTGACCCGCCGCGGGCGCCGAGGCGCCGGTCGCGGCCATGGAGGGCCATTCCTCCTTCACCACGGCATCGAGATAGGCGAACAGCGACGTGCGCAGGCCGCTCATGTCCGGCGCCGAGGCGATGCTGAGATCGTAGACCGCCAGCGCGTGCGAGCGCTCGGCCTGGAGCACGCGGCTGGCCTGACGCTGGCGCTCCCAGGCATCGTTGGCGACGAAGCCGGTCAGCAGGGCGAGCAGAACCGCGACGACGCCGATATAGGGCGGCACGATTCCGGTCGCGAGGAGGCGTATCCCGCCCCGCGTCCACGGCAGGTTGGTGAGCAGGCTCAGGACGAGGCAGACCGTGAGGAAGACACCCGCCACGAGGGTGAACATCAGCCAGACCGGTTGGTCGAGCCAGAGGCCGAGAATCATCGCGGGATCGATCGAAGGGACGGGGCCCGCCAGCGTGACCGCCAAACCCTCCGATTCGGTAAAAGCAGTCAGCGCGTCTCCCGCGTCGCCGCGTCCCGGCAGGGACGGATCGCCTCCGGCTCCGGCCGCCGCTCCGGTGCCGGGGCTTCGAACACCGCGAGATAGCCGACCCCGCCCTTCAGCCGCGTCATCGACACCTCGCGAAAACCGACCGCGGCGAGTTCGCAGCGCAGGAGCTTGGGCGGCGTGCCGTGGCGCGAGGGGATCGCGTCGGCATCGACGATGCCGACTCGGCCGCCGGGCTTCATCGCGGCAGCGAGGTTCCAGAGCAGACCGAAGGGCTGGGCGATCTCGTGGTACATGTGGACGAGGACCGCCGCATCGACCGAGCCGGGCGGCAGGCGCGGGTCGTGCGCCTCGCCCCGCACCACGGTGACGTTGGCAAGCCCCGCTTCCGAGACCCGGCGCTCGAGATCGGCCAGGTAATCCGGCGTGATGTCCTGCGCGAGAATGCGTCCCGCCGGTCCGACGCGGGGGCTCAGGCGGAACACATAGTAGCCGCTGCCTGCGCCGATATCGGCCACCGTCTCGCCGGGAGCGATCCGCATCAGCCGGGCGACCTGGCCGACCTCGTCGGCCTTGTCCCGCTGGCGCTCGTGCGCCCATTGCGGCGCGACGATCTCGGCGACTGGCCGGTCGGGCATCGGAAAGCGCCCGGCCGGCGCACCGGGCGGCGCGAGCGGTTCGGCCGCAAGGGCCGGCAGGGACAGAAGGAGGAGAGCGGCGGCGGCGAAACGGGTCATGCCGGGCGTCAACGCGCGAGGCGGCGGATCGCCCCGGCGCGAGCGAACCTTCGCGGGCGAGGGTCGTTGCGTCGAGGCAGGCCCGAACCGAGGCGCGCGAGAGTCCGATGCACAATCCCCTCTTTCACAGGCCCGTCCTCGCGGCCTCCGCCGCCTTGGCGCTGACGCTCCTGCCGGCACGCCTCGCCCAGGCGCAGGGCATGCCCGGCGCGACGGTCGGTCTTCCCATGGGCTCGCCCGATCCGTTCGGGCTCTCGACGGTGAACCGGCCTTCGGGGACCGCCGAGCCGTTCGCCGGCCCCGGCGTCGAGCCCGGCATCGACCCGGCCGAGCGCCGCGTCGATCCGCGGCCGCACCGGCGGCTCAAGAGCCAGCGGTCCGCCGGGCCGAAGCGGCGGGCGCCGGTGGCCCGGCGCTGACGCGATCGCCCGCCGCGCCGCCTCCGTTGACCGGCCTCGCGCGCGCCGCCATCAAGCGGCATGAGCGAGCCCATCGTCCCGGACGCCGCGCCCTGGCGGGCGACCGTCCTCACCCTCTATCCGGAGATGTTCCCCGGCCCACTCGGCCATTCGCTGTCGGGCGACGCGCTCGCCCGCGGAACGTGGAGCCTGGAGCCGCGGCAGATCCGCGAGCACGGGCTCGGTCGCCACCGCAACGTCGACGACACGCCGGCCGGCGGCGGGGCCGGGATGGTCCTGCGCTGCGACGTGCTCGGCGCGGCCATCGACGCCGCGACGCCTGCGGACGACGCCCGGCCTCGCCTGCTCATGTCGCCGCGTGGAAAGCCTCTGTCGCAGGCGCGGGTGCGGGCGCTGGCCGAGGGACCCGGCGCGATCATCGTCTGCGGCCGGTTCGAGGGCGTGGACGAGCGGGTGATCGAGGCCCGCAACCTCGAAGAGGTGTCCATCGGCGACTACGTGCTCTCGGGCGGCGAGATCGCCGCGCTCGTGCTGATCGATGCCTGCGTGCGCCTGCTGCCCGGGGTGATGGGCAAGCACGCCTCCGGCGTGGAGGAGAGCTTCGAGGGCGGCCTGCTCGAATATCCGCACTACACCCGCCCGCGGGAATGGGAGGGGCGCACGATTCCCGACGTGCTGATTGGCGGCAACCACGCGGCCATCGCCCGCTGGCGGGCCGACCGAAGCCGCGCGCTGACACGGGCGCGCCGGCCCGACCTGCTGCAGAGGGACGAATCCTAGATCGATTTTCTGTGCCGCTGTTCTTCCGAGAACTGACATATCCTTCTGTTGCCTGCAGCACACGCGGACCTGAATCCTTGAAAACGCCGCTTGCATTGCGGCGCGCGATCCGTCATTGCCGGCGGCGGGACACCTCCCCCCAACGGGAGGCGCTCATCTGGAAGGATGGCTGACATGACGGCTCAAATGCCCGCCGCGCGCCCGCGCGTGCCCTATTTCTCGTCCGGCCCCACGACCAAGCGTCCCGGCTGGAGCCTCGATGCCCTCTCCGGCGCGGCGCTGGGCCGCTCGCACCGCTCGGCCGCCGGCAAGGCCAAGCTCGCCGAGGCCATCGAACTCACCCGCAAGGTCCTGCGCGTTCCCGCCGAATACCGCATCGGCATCGTCCCCGGCTCCGACACCGGCGCCGTCGAGATGGCGATGTGGTCGATGCTCGGATCCAAGACCGTCGAGGTCATGGCCTGGGATTCCTTCGGCGCCGAGTGGGTCACCGACGCGCTCAAGGAACTCAAGATCGATCCGATCGTGCATGTCGGCGAGCACGGCATCCTGCCCGAGCTCGACGCGATCGACACGAAGAACAACGACGTCGTCTTCACCTGGAACGGCACCACCGCCGGCGTGAAGGTGCCCCGCAGCGACTGGATCGCCGACGACCGTGAGGGCGTCACGATCTGCGACGCGACCTCGGCCGCCTTCGCGATGCCGCTGCCGTGGGACAAGCTCGATGTCGTCACCTATTCCTGGCAGAAGGTGATGGGCGGCGAGGCCGCGCACGGCATGCTGATCCTCTCGCCGCGCGCCGTGGCGCGCCTGGAGAGCCACACGCCGGCCTGGCCGATCCCGAAGGTGTTCCGCCTGACCAAGGACGGCAAGCTGATCGAGGGCATCTTCAAGGGCGACACCATCAACACGCCCTCGATGCTCGCGGTCGAGGATTACCTCGACACCCTGAAATGGGCCGAGAGCATCGGCGGTCTCGACGCGCTCCACGCGCGGGCGGACGCCAATGCCCGGGTGGTCCACGAATGGGTGGCGCGCACCCCCTGGATCGGCCACCTCGCGGTGGATCCGGCGACCTATTCGAACACGGGCGTCTGCCTCGTGATCACCGATCCGGACGTGCTCGCCAAGGGCAACGACGTGGTCAAGAAGGTCGCCGCCGGCATCGTCACGCGGCTCGAGAAGGAAGGCGTCGCCTTCGACTTCGGCGCCTACCGCGACGCCCCGGCCGGGCTGCGGATCTGGTGCGGGGCCACCGTGGAGGCCTCCGACCTCGCGGCGCTCACGCCCTGGCTCGACTGGGCCTTCGCCCAGGAGAAGGCGGCGCTCGCCGCCGCGGCGGCCTGAGGCTCTGAGACGTCCTGATGGCCGGTCGCGAGACCGGCCATTTGCTTATCGACGCGTTCCAGCGATCCGCCGGTCTCCCGTTCCGAGTTCTGCGTGAACCGGCCAACGCTTCGCCGAGAAGCGAGCGATCCTGCGCGCCTGCCTGACGCGAGGTGCCCACCATGCCCAAGCTCACCCAGTCCAAACCGAAGGTTCTCATCTCCGACGCCCTGTCCGACGCCGCCGTCCAGATCTTCCGCGATCGCGGCATCGAGGTCGATTTCCAGCCCGGCCTCGGCAAGGACAAGGAGGCGCTGGCCGCCATCATCGGCAACTATGACGGTCTCGCCATCCGCTCCGCCACCAAGGTGACGGGCAAGCTGCTCGCCCAGGCCACCCGGCTCAAGGTGGTCGGCCGCGCCGGCATCGGCGTCGACAACGTCGACGTCCCGGCAGCCACCGCCAAGGGCGTGATCGTCATGAACACGCCGTTCGGCAACTCGATCACCACCGCCGAGCACGCCATCGCCCTGATGTTCGCGCTCGCCCGTCAGATCCCCGCGGCGGATGCCTCCACGCAGGCCGGCAAGTGGGAGAAGAACCGCTTCATGGGCGTCGAGCTGACGGCCAAGACGCTCGGCGTCATCGGCTGCGGCAATATCGGCGCCGTGGTCGCCGACCGGGCGATCGGGCTGAAGCTGAAGGTCGTCGCCTACGATCCCTTCCTGACACCGGAGCGCGCCGTCGAGATCGGCGTCGAGAAGGTCGAACTCGACGAGCTTCTGGCGCGGGCCGACATCATCACGCTCCACGTGCCGCTCACCGACAAGACCCGCAACATCCTCTCGGAAGAGAACCTCGCCAAGACCAAGCGCGGCGTGCGCATCGTCAACTGCGCCCGCGGCGGCCTCGTCGACGAGGCGGCGCTCCGCGCGGCCCTCGATTCCGGGCACGTGGCGGGCGCGGCCCTCGACGTGTTCGTCACCGAGCCGGCGACGGAGAACCCGCTCTTCGGCCATCCGAACGTGATCTGCACGCCGCATCTCGGCGCCTCGACCGCCGAGGCGCAGGAGAACGTGGCGCTTCAGGTCGCCGAGCAGATGGCCGACTACCTGCTCAGCGGCGCCATCACCAACGCGATCAACTTCCCCTCGATCTCGGCCGAGGAGGCGCCCCGGCTCAAGCCCTTCGTCGCTCTGTGCGAGAAGCTCGGCTCGTTCCTGGGCCAGCTCACGGAAGCGCCGATCAAGGGCATCCGCATCACCTACGAGGGCGCGGTCGCCGGGATGAACACCCGGGCGCTCACCTCCGCGGCGGTGACCGGCGTGCTGCGCCCGATCCTGCAGGAGGTGAACATGGTCTCGGCCCCGGTGATCGCCCGGGACCGCGGCATCGTCATCGACGAGATCAAGCGCGAGGGCGGGGCGAGCGACTACGAATCGGTGGTGCGCATCACCGTGGACGCAAAGGACATGCCGCGCGACGCCGCCGGCACCGTGTTCAACGACGGCAAGCCGCGGGTGATCGAGATCCGCGGGATCGGCATCGATGCCCCGTTCGCGCCGCTCATGCTCTACGTGCGCAACCACGACAAGCCGGGTTTCGTCGGCAGCTTCGGCTCGGTGCTCGGCGATGCGGGCGTCAACCTCGCGACCTTCGCGCTCGGTCGCGAAGCCGAGGGCGGCAACGCCATCGCCTTCGTGGCGGTGGATGCCGAGGTCTCCCCCGAGGTTCTGAAGGCGATCGAGACGATCCCGCAGGTGAAACGTGTTCGCCTCGTCCGATTCTAAGGCCGGCAAGGCCCGGGCGGACGATCCCGACCGCCCCCTCGACAGCGACGGCACGGCGCCTGCCGCGCCGGCCCCCTCCCCCCTTGAACATGAGGATCGCGCGATGGCCCGCCAACTCACCGTCCGCTGCGCCTGGGACGAGGCTGCCGGCGTCTTCTTCGTCCACGATTCGCCTGTGCCGGGCCTCGCCACCGAGGCGCCGACCATGCCGGCCCTGCTGTGCAAGCTGCCCGGCATGATCCGCGAGTTGCTGGACCTCGACGACAGCGCCTATCTCGACATCTACGTCGAACGGGTGAAGCGATAAGAGGATGTCCGATCGGAGGGATTGCGCGATGCACATCGCGCGGTCATCCTCCGATCCATCATGAGGGATCCGCGATGAACCGGCACGTTGTCGTACGCTGCGCCTGGGACGACGAAGCGGACGTCTGGTTCGTGCAGGAATCCGATGTGCCGGGTCTCGTCACCGAGGCTGACACTTTGGAAGCCCTCCGCCGCAAGCTGCCGGGGATGATCCAAGATCTGCTTGAGGTGGAGACCGCGATGGATATCGAGGTCGACCTGATCGCCTACGCCCACGATCGCGTCCGGGTGCAAGCCGCCTGATCGAACAGCTTGAGTTAGCGTCAACACGCCGGTGCCCCACCTGTGCCATTAACGGACAATCCAAGGTTCGTGAGGGCCGTGACAGGTGACCGACTACACTCCGGCATTGAAAAAGCTGCTGCGTCAGCAAGGCTATGCATTCCTGCGGAGCGGTCGCGGAGATCATGAGGTTTGGCGCAACGACGAGACAGGCAGGACGGTCGTCGTGGACAGTGCGATCAAATCGCGTCACACCGCCAACGGCATCCTGAAGCAGGCCGGCTTGCCCAAGGCTTTCTGATCCGTCACCGATCTTCCAGCCGTATGCCTCGGAACGGCCCCGCCTGAAGTTTCGCGCGAGCAGCTCATGAAGATCGACGGACGTCCCTATCGCACCATCTTCCCCGAGGCCGACGGCAACGCGGTCACGGTCATCGATCAGACCCGCCTGCCCTTCGCCTTCGAGCTCAAGCGGCTGGCGAGCCTCGACGATGCGGCAGTGGCGATCCGCACCATGGTGGTGCGCGGTGCGCCGCTGATCGGCGTCACCGCCGCCTACGGGCTGGCGCTGGCCATGCGGGAGGATGCGAGCGAGGCCGGGATCGAGCGCGCCGCCGCGACGCTCGCCGCGACGCGACCGACCGCGATCAACCTGCGCTGGGCGCTCGACCGGATGGCCGCCGTGCTGCGCCGGGCGCCGGAAGCCGAGCGCGCGGCCCTCGCCTTCACGGAGGCCGCTTCCATCGCGGAGGAGGACGTCGCGAGTTGCCGCGCCATCGGCGAGCACGGCGCCCGGATCCTGGCCGAGATCGCCGTGAAGAAGGGCGGTCCCGTCAACGTGCTGACCCATTGCAACGCCGGCTGGCTCGCCACCGTCGATTGGGGCACCGCGCTGGCACCGATCTACGTGGCGCACGATGCCGGCGTGCCGGTCCATGTCTTCGTGGACGAGACCCGGCCGCGCAACCAGGGCGCGGCGCTCACCGCCTTCGAACTCAACGCCCACGGCGTGCCGCACACCGTGATCGCCGACAATGCCGGCGGCCACCTGATGCAGCACGGACAGGTCGATGTCTGCATCGTCGGCTCCGACCGCACCACCGCCGCGGGCGATGTCTGCAACAAGATCGGCACCTACCTGAAGGCGCTGGCCGCCTCCGACAACCGGATCCCGTTCTACGCCGCCCTGCCGTTCTCGACGATCGACTGGACCCTGTCGGACGGGGTGCGCGACATTCCGATCGAGGAGCGCGACGCCCGCGAGGTGACCCACCTCACCGGCCGCACCGACGACGGTGCCTTCGCCACCGTCGCCGTGGTGTCGCCGGGCAGCCCGGTGGCGAACCCCGCCTTCGACGTGACGCCGGCCCGCCTCGTCACCGGCCTCATCACCGAGCGCGGCGTCTGCGCGGCGACCGAGGAGGGCCTGGCCGGACTCTACCCGGAGCGGCGCAAGGCCGCCTGAACGGCTGCGGGCCTCAATCCTTCAAAGGGTCGTGGCCCCAGTTCATCAGCGAAAGCCGCCAGGGCGAGTCCTTCGTCTTGGACTTGTCCTCGGGTCCGCCCTGCTTGAGGTGGCGGTTCACGTAGCCCACCACCTTCTTCATGTGGGCGTAGTCGTCGTCGCTGAGATCGGCCTTCTTCTTGTGCAGGATCTCGACGATGCGCCGGCCCTCCTTGTGGCCGGTGGCCTCGCCGCCATCCTTCTTCTGCCCGACCGACTGGCTCTCGTCGGTCTCAAGGAATTTCTCGAGGGCGGAGGCGGTCATGTTGACCGCGCCCTTGAACTCCTTCCAGATCGTCTCGTGGTCGTCGGTCCCGGCCATCGCGCGTCCCCTCTCGCTGTCGTCGGGGACGGGAACGGGGGTCTTTCAGGCGCGGTTCCGCCCGGCGGACGGATGCGCGCTTGAGCCGCGCGGGCGCACGGTGCTGAGCCGCCGCCAGCGGACCACGAGAGCCACGGAGACGACAAGCAACCCGGCGCAGAAACCCGCCCAGATGCCGCGCCCGCCCATCCCGGCGCCCCAGGCCAACGCCGCCCCGAGCGGCACACCGATGCCCCAGTAGCCGAACAGCGCGATCAGCATCGGCACCTTGGTGTCCTGAAGACCGCGCAGGCAGCCGAGCGCCACCGACTGCACCCCGTCGGAGATCGCGAACAGGGCCGAGAAGATCAGGAAACCGGCGGCCACCGGAAACACGTCGGCGGCGCCGGGCGCGTCCGCATCGAGGAACAGGCCGATGAGCGTGCGCGGGGCGAGGAGTTGCAGCCCGGCGCAGGCCACCATGAAGCCGAAACCGAGCCAGAGCGCGATGGCGCCGGCGCGGCGCAGGGCGGCCCGGTCGGCGGCGCCGTAGGCGCGCCCGACCCGCACCGTCGCCGCCTGTCCGATGCCGTTGGGCACCATGAAGCAGGTCGCGGCGATCTGGAGCGTCACCGCATGGGCGGCGAGCGGCAGCGTGCCGAAGGTGCCCATCGCGACCGTCGCCGCCTCGAACAGCCCAGCCTCGGCGATGCCGGCCACGCCCATCGGCAGGCCGACCCGCACCACGCGGGCGAGGCGCTCGCTGTCGAGCCGCCAGAGCTGGGCGAACATCCGGTGACGGTGCAGGTTGGGTTCGAGCCGGATCACCGCGATCAGCGCGCCGATCGCCAGAAATTCGGTGATGACGGTGCCGAGGGCCACGCCGACGATGCCGAGATCGGGCGGCCCGAAGGCGAAGAAGGCGCCGAGGGCGAGATTGAGCGGCAAGGCGACGAGGCTCACGGCGAGCGGCGGTCCCGGCCGCTGGAGTGCAGCGAGGGCGCCCTTCAGCACCATGAAGGCGAGCGCCGGGACCATCCACCATTGCAGCACCCGCATGTAGGCGCCGGCATCGCGGGCGACCGCCGGCTCCTGATGCAGCAGGCCGAGCAGCGCCTCGGTGAACCACAGCACCGGCATCAGCGCGAGCGTCACGAGGAAGCCGACCCACAGGCCCGCCCGCACGGTGCGCCGCACCCCGCCGGCCGCCTCCGCACCCTGTCCGACGGCTTCCGCAACGAGGGGCGCCACCGACGAGGTGAGGCCGATGCCGCCGATGAACAGCAGGAGGTAGAGGCTGGTGGCGAGCGCGCCCGCGGCGATCGGCTCGGCGCCGAGTCGGCCGAGCAGCACCGCGTTCGACGCGACCAGCCCGTGCTGGGCGAGATTGATGAGGACGAGGGGCGCCGACAGCTTCAGCGTCGCGCGCAGTTCGTCGAGCCAGGGCGAGGCCGGCGGCCGCCGCAGGCCGCCGGCCGCGAGGCTTGGTGAGGAGGTCACGTATGCCGCTCCGTTGGTTCGCTCACGAGGCCGGAGCCGGCGCCCGATCCCCCAGGAAGCCGCCGGACTGACGCCGCCACAGGTCGGCGTAGAGGCCGCCCCGGCGGATCAGTTCGGCATGCGTGCCCTCCTCCACGATCCGGCCGCGGTCGATCACGATCAGCCGGTCGAGGGCGGCGATGGTCGAGAGGCGGTGGGCGATGGCGAGCACGGTCTTGCCGCCCATCAGCGTGTCGAGCGCCTCCTGGATCGCCGCCTCGACCTGGCTGTCCAGCGCGCTCGTCGCCTCGTCGAGGATCAGGATCGGCGCATCCTTGAGGATGACGCGGGCAATGGCGATGCGCTGGCGCTGTCCGCCCGAGAGCTTCACGCCGCGCTCGCCGACATGGGCGTCGTAGCCGCGGCGGCCCTTGTGGTCCACGAGGTCGAGGATGAAGTCGTGGGCGTGCGCCAGCCGCGCCGCCCGCTCGATCTCGGCATCCGAGGCGTCCGGCCGGCCGTAGCCGATGTTGTCGCGGATCGAGCGGTGCAGCAGCGAGGTGTCCTGGCTGACCATGGCGATGGCCTCGCGCAGGGAATCCTGCGTCACCCCGGCGATGTCCTGCCCGTCCACGAGGATGCGCCCGCCCTCCACGTCGTGCAGGCGCAGCAGCAGCGACGTGATCGTGCTCTTGCCCGCGCCGCTGACGCCGACGAGGCCGACCTTCTCGCCCGGACGGATGTGGAAGGACAGGTTCTCGATGATGCTGGCATCGCCCCGGCCGTAGTGGAAATCCACGTTCTCGAAGCGGATGTCGCCGCCGCTCACCTGCAGCACCTTCGCGTCGGGCGCGTCGGTGAGGCCGTGCGGCCGGGCGATGGTCTGCATGCTCTCCTGGATCACACCGACATTCTCGAACACGCCGCGCACGGTCTGCATCACCCAGCCCGACATCGCCATCAGCCGCAGGATCAGCGCGAGCCCGGCCGAGGCCTCGCCGGTGGTCATCGCGCCGCGCTGCCAGAGGGCGAAGCAGACGGCGGCCGTGGTGAAGAGCAGCAGGCTGTTGAGCCCCGCCAGGAGGCTCGTCGTCAGGGTGGTGAGCCGGAACTGGTGGAGATAGGCCTTGGTGTGGGTCTCAACCGCGTCGCGCACCGCGGCCCGCTCCTCGCGGTCGCGGGCGAAGAGCTTGACGGTGAGGATGTTGGTGTAGCTGTCGACCACCCGGCCGATCAGGGTCGAGCGGGTCTCGGCGGTCAGGTGCGAGCGCGTGCGGGCGCGTGGGACGAACCACGCCGTCAGCCCGGCATAGGCCGCGACCCAGACAACCACCGGGAGCGCCAACCACGCGGAGATCGAGGAGAACAGCCCGATCGCGGTCACCGCGTAGATCGCCACGTAGAGCAGCGTGTCGATGAACACCACGGCGAGTTCGCGCACCGCCGGCCCGACCTGCACCGTGCGGTTGGCGAGCCGCCCAGCGAAATCCGCCTGGAAGTACGAGAGCGAGTGGCCGAGCGTGTAGAGATGGGTGCGCCAGCGGATCTGGTTGGTCGATTGCGGCACGATGAGCTGGTTCGAGGCGAGTTCGTGCAGGAAGGCCGCCAATGGGCGCACCACGAGCAGCAGCAGCGCGGCGAGCATCAGCGGCACGGCGTTGTCCGAGAGCACGGTGGCGCGGTTGGCCTCGCTCATCAGGTCGATGAACCAGCGCATCAGCAGGTAGAGCGAGGCCTCGATCCCGCCCGCGATCACGGCGATGACGAACAGCAGCAGCAGCGCCCGGCGGATCGGCCGCAGGTAGAACCCGGCAAAACCGAGCACGGTCTTGGGCGGCATGCGCCGGTCATCGAAGGGCGCGAACGGATCGATGCGGCGCTCGAGCCAGTCGAGGAACATGATTTTCGGGGACCGTGCGAGGAAGGAGAGGCTCAGGTAAGCCTCCTTGACGCCGAGCCAACCCCGCGCCCATGCCGCAGGCAAGACCCTGCCCCGCCCTTATCCGGTCGCGCGAACCTGTCCCGCCGATGCTGCACCTCGCCCTCTACCAGCCCGACATCCCGCAGAACACGGGGACGATGCTGCGCATGGCCGCCTGCCTCGGGGTTGCGGTGGAGATCATCGAGCCGGCGGGCTTCGACGTGTCCGACCGGCACCTGCGCCGCTCGGGGCTGGACTATCTCGACCATGTCGCGATCACCCGGCACCGCTCGTGGGATGCGTTCCAGGCGTGGCGGCAGGAGGCCCGCCTCCGGCTCGTCCTCGCCACCACCGCCGGTGCGCTGCCCTACACGCAGCATGCCTTCCGTGACGGCGATTGCCTGCTGATGGGCCGCGAATCCGCCGGCGTGCCGGAGGTCGTCCATGCGGCGGCCGATGCCCGCGTGGTGGTGCCGATCCGGCCGGGGCTGCGCTCGCTCAACGTCGCGGTCTGCGCCGCGATGATCCTGGGCGAGGCGATCCGGCAGGTGGGGTGACGGGCAAGCCGGCGCCACAGCGTGACCGAAAGGAAACACTACGGCACGAAAGATCGACGATGCTTCGTGGTGCGTTCCTGCAAGAAATTCGCCTCGCGCTTGAATATAAACAAAGAACACATTCGAGATTTGAATCGTTCCACTTCTAGAAAAATAACCTGTGTTGCGCAGCCTGACCCCACTGCTCTAGCTGCACCTTCAGCGAAAGAACGGTGAGCTAGGGTTCTTGATGTCGTCTGTGTTGCGTAATCGCCTGTGTCACGGCGTGGCTGCCCTGCTGGTGAGCACCGCGGGCTTGGGCCAATCCGGCACGGCGTGGGCTCAGGAGGCGGTGACGCTGGAGACGCTCAGCGTCGAGGGTTCGGGCCGCGGCGGCGCGGGACTGGGGGGAGCCGGTGCCGAGAGCGCCTTCGGCCCCGTGCCCGGCTACGTCGCCAAGCGCAGCGCCACTGGCACCAAGACCGACACGGCGCTGGCCGAGACGCCGCAATCGATCTCGGTCGTCGGCGAGCAGCAGGTCCGCGAGCAGGCGGCCACCAGCGTGCAGGAAGCCCTGCGCTACACGGCCGGCGTCGCGGCCGAAGCCTACGGCCCGAGCACCCGCGGCGACTATCCTCGCATCCGCGGCTCGGACGCGGCGATCTTCCTCGACGGCCTGCGCCTGAAGGACCCCGACGTCTTCAACGAGCCGCGGCCGGATCCCTACACCCTGTCGCGCTTCGAGGTGCTGCGCGGCCCCGCCTCGACCCTGTACGGGTCGAGCCCGGTCGGCGGCCTGATCAATCTCGTCTCGAAGCGGCCCCTCGACGTGCCCTACACCGAGGCCGGAATCCGCTTCGGCAATTACGGCTGGAAGGAAGCCTTCACCGACTCGACCGGGCGCCTGAGCGAAGACGGGCAGTTCCTCTACCGCTTCGTCGGCATCGGCCGGCTCGCCGACGCGCAGACCGATTTCGTCGCCAACGACCGCTACGTCCTCAACCCTTCGGTGACGTGGCGCCCCTCCGCCGACACGACCTGGACCCTGATCGGCCTGCACCAGAAGGATGCGTTCGGCGCCTCCGACGCCTTCCTGCCGCGCGAGGGCTCGCTCTATGCCGGCCCCAACGGCTTCATTCCCCTGAACCGCTTCACGGGCGATCCGAACTTCAACCGCTACGAGACCGAGACGAGTTCGATCACCAGCCTGTTCGAGCACCGCTTCGACGATAGCCTGATCCTGCGGCAGAACCTGCGCTACAGCCACATCGACGGCACCTATCAGTCCGCCTACGGCAACGTGTACACGCTGACGCCGAGCGCCGACCTGCCGAACGCGCCGTTCCTCGATCCCGCCCGCCGGACGGTCGACCGGTTCACCTACCGGGTCAGCTCGGTCAAGGACCGGATCACCACCGACACCAACCTCCAGGGGCGCTTCGACACCGGGCCGATCTCGCACGTGGTGCTCGGCGGCGTCGATTTCCGCCAGCAATGGGACAGCACGCGCACCGGCTTCGGCACCGATCCGCGCCCGTTCGACCTCTACGCGCCGGTCTATGTCGGCGTGACGCCGCCGGATCTCGGCGTGCCGACCGCGCTCTCGCAGAGCCAGACCGGTCTCTACCTTCAGGATCAGATCAAGTTCGGCCAGTGGATCGTGCTCGCCACCCTGCGGCACGATTGGGTGAACAGCGCGACCCGCGGCGCCGAGAGCACGTCGGGCGAGGCCACAACCGGCCGCGTCGGCCTGATGTACGCCTTCGAGAACGGGCTGACCCCTTACGTCTCCTACGCGACCTCGTTCACCCCGATCTTCGGCGCCAATGTCTGCGCGGGCGGGGCCTGCCGGCCGATCGAGGGCGAGCAGATCGAGGGCGGCTTCAAGTACAACCCGACGCCGTGGTTCGCGGTCAACGCGGCGATCTACGACACGACGGAGCGCAACCGCCTCGCCCCCGATCCGAGCGGCCTGCCGATCTCGATCCAGACCGGCAAGGTCAAGATCCAGGGCGGCGACATCGAGGCGATCGCCACCATCAACACCGACACCAACATCATCGCGAGCTACGCCTACACCGACGCCCGCTACGCCGCCGGCGCCAATGCCGGGGCGCGGGTCGAGACGCAGCCGCTGCACCTCGCCTCGCTCTGGGTGACGCACCGCTTCACCCTCTCGGAGGTGCCCGGCGCCTTCCTCGTCGGCGGCGGCGTGCGCTACATCGGCGAATCCTTCGACGGCTCGCTCAACAGCTTCAACACGCCCGCCGCGACACTCGCCGACGCGCTGATCGGATGGGAGGACGCGCATTGGCGTGCTCAGCTCAACGTCTCCAACATCGCCGACACGCGGTATCTCTCGACCTGCCTCGCCCGCGGCGACTGCTTCGTCGGCACCCGGCGCACGATCCTCGGCAGCCTGACCTACAAGTTCTAGAGCATCGTCCCGAAAGGTGGCCTCCGGCTTTCGGAAAAAGACGATGCAGAACCAGAAGTTTAGAGCATCGTCCTGGATCCGGTATCCAGGACGATGCTCTGAGCCCGAATTGACGGATCGCCGCTTGGGTGGGAAAGCCTCTCGCATGAGCGACGCGACGGCTTCTCCCCTTCCCTCACCCGACGACCTCGCCGCGCTGAAGAGCGAGGCGGGGGCGTGGTTTTCCACCCTGCGCGACCGGATCGTCGCCGCGCTGGAGACGCTGGAGGACGAGGCGACCGGCCCGTTCCATCCGGATGCGCCGAAGCAGGCGGGCCGGTTCGAGAAGACGCCCTGGCAGCGCACCGACCATAGCGGCACGCCGGGCGGCGGCGGCGTCATGGCGATGCTCAAGGGCCGGGTGTTCGAGAAGGCCGGCGTCCACGTCTCGACGGTGCACGGCGAGTTCGCGCCGGAGTTTCGCGCCCAGATGCCCGGCGCGGCCGAGGATCCGCGCTTCTTCGCCACCGGCATCTCGCTGATCGCCCACCCCTGGAACCCGAACGTTCCGACGGTGCACATGAACACCCGCTTCGTCGTGACGACGAAGGCGTGGTTCGGCGGCGGCGCCGACCTCACCCCCGTACTCGACCGGCGCCGGACCCAGGACGACCCCGACACGCAGTTCTTCCACGCCTGCCTGCGCGAGGCCTGCGAGGCGCACGCGCCGGCCGCGAACTACGAGCGGTACAAGGCGTGGTGCGACGAGTATTTCCACCTCAAGCACCGCAACGAGCCCCGCGGCATCGGCGGGATCTTCTACGACTATCACTGGACCGGCGAGCCGCAGGCCGATCTCGCCTATACCCGCGATGTCGGCGGAGCCTTCCTCAAGGCCTATCCCGAGATCGTCCGGCGCAACTTCGCACAGGCCTGGACCGAGGCCGACCGCGAGGAGCAGCAGGTGCGGCGCGGGCGCTACGTCGAGTTCAACCTGCTCTACGACCGCGGCACCATCTTCGGCCTGAAGACCGGCGGCAACGTCGCCTCGATCCTGTCCTCGCTGCCCCCCACGGTGCGCTGGCCCTGAGGGGCGTCCGGCCATGCCTGAATCCGTTCCCACCCAGTTCGCGCCGCAGCAGGATGCGGCGCTGAAGGCCATCGCCCGCTGGCGCAAGGAGGGCGGCGACCAGGTCTTCCGCCTGTTCGGCTATGCCGGCACCGGGAAGACCACGCTCGCCCGCCGCATCGCCGACGACATCGACGGCCCGGTCGTCTACGGCGCCTTCACCGGCAAGGCGGCTTCGGTCATGCGCCAGAAGGGCTGCCACGACGCGGCGACGATCCACTCGCTGATCTACCGCAGCAAGGAGGGCGACGAGGGCGGCCCGACCTTCACCCTCAACCGCTCGGGCCCCGCGGCCAAGGCCGACCTCATCGTCATCGACGAGTGCTCGATGGTCGATTCCGATCTCGGCCACGACCTCCTGTCCTTCGACAAGCCGGTGCTGGTGCTGGGCGATCCGGCCCAGTTGCCGCCGGTGCGCGGCGGCGGCTTCTTCACCGAGGCCGAGCCCGACGTGATGCTCACCGACGTCCACCGGCAGGCGGCCGACGACCCGATCGTGCGCATGGCGATGACGATCCGCGAGGGCGGGCGGCTGGAGGTCGGCGAGTACGGCGAGAGCCGGGTGATCCGCCGCCGCGACATCGACCCGGCCCAGGTGCTCGACTGCGATCAGGTCCTGGTCGGCCTCAACCGGACGCGCCGCCTCTACAACAACCGCCTGCGGGAACTGGCCGGCCATACCGACCCGATGCCGTCGGTGGGCGAGAAGCTGGTCTGTCTCAGGAACGACCGCACCAAGGGCCTGCTCAACGGCTCGACCTGGACGGTCCAGGCCCTGCGCGCGCCGCCCCGGCCCGACACGATCCGCCTCGACGTGGTGCCGGAGGACGACCCGGCCGTGCGCCGCCGGGCGGTCGACATCAAGGTGCTGCGGCAGGTGATCGAGGGTTCGGAGGAGGAGATCCCGCTGTTCCTGCGCCGCGAGACCGACGAGTTCACCTACGGCTACGCACTGACCGTCCACAAGGCTCAAGGCTCGCAATGGGACAAGGTGGTCCTGTTCGACGAATCCTACGCGTTTCGCGAGCACCGGGCGCGCTGGCTCTATACCGGGCTGACCCGGGCGGCGCAGGCGATCACCGTGGTGGTGTGATACCGTTTCCGATGACTGCGTTCGGTGCGGTCACCTCTTCGTCATCCCGGGGCCGCGCAGCGGAACCCGGGATCCACCCGTGATGAGGCGCTGAAACCGGACATTGCGGCCGGTCGCGGATTCCGGGTTCGCTCATCAGCGCCCCGTAATGACGGCGATAGAAACGGGACTGAACGCGTCAGCCGGAAGCCGTATGGGACCTTCTCCCAAAGCGCTTAGAGTGCCTCACAAAACTCCCGGTCACCAACCGTTCTCGCTCTGGCGAGGACAGCGCGGCGGGAGTTTTGTGAGAGACACTTAGGCGGCGTGCATTCCCTCTCCCCGCTCGCGGGGAGAGGAGTGGCGCCAGATCGGATCTGCGGCGGATCGGCTGGAAACGCGAAGCACCCTATGCGGAGATTGGAAGCGACATTCCCCGCATGATCGGCGGTGAATGCCCGGCGCCTCACCCTGCCGCACGCGCCTCCACCGCCGCCAGCAGCGTGCACAGCGCCACCGCCTCGGCCGCCTGGCGCACCGCCTCGAGCTTCGGAAACGTCGGGGCGATCCGCAGCGTGCGGTCGTGCGGGTCCTTGCCGTAGGGATGCGTCGCGCCGGCCGGGGTCAGGGCGATGCCCGCCTCGCCCGCGAGCCGGACCACCTGCGAGGCGGTGCCGTCGGCGACATCGAGCGTGATGAAGTAGCCACCGAGCGGACGGCTCCAGCGGGCCACCTCCCACCCGTCGAGGCGGGCGGCGAACGCCTCCTCCACCGCAGCGAATTTCGGGGCGATCAGGGCGCGGTGGCGCTCCATATGCGCGGCGATCCCGGCCGCGTCGCGCAGGAAGCGGACGTGGCGGAGCTGGTTCAGCTTGTCCGGCCCGATGCTGCGGCGCCCGGCCTGGGCGAGATACCACTTCACGTTGGTCGGCGAGGCGGCGAGCATGGCAAGGCCGGCGCCGGCCAGCGTCACCTTCGAGGTCGAGGCGAACACGATCGGCCGGTCGGGATGTCCGGCCTCGGCACAGGCCTCCAGGATGTTGGCGAGCGCGGGCCGCGCCTCGGTGAGGTGATGCACCACGTAGGCGTTGTCCCACAGGATGCGGAAATCGGGGGCCGCGGCCTTGAGCGAGGCCAGACGCCGCACGGTCTCGTCGGAATAGGTCTCGCCGCTCGGGTTCGAGTATTGCGGCACGCACCAGATGCCCTTCACCGACGGGTCGGCGACCTCGCGCTCCACCGCCTCCATATCCGGCCCCTCCCCCGTCATCGGGATCGGGATCATGCGGATGCCGAAGCCCTCGCAGAGGAAGAAGTGGCGGTCGTAGCCGGGCACGGGGCAGAGGATCGTGATCGGCTCCTGCTTCGACCAGGGCCGCTCGCCGCCGGGCACACCCTTCAGGAGCGCGTAGACGAGCACGTCGTGCATCAGCGCGAGGCTCGAATTGTTGGCCACCACGATCTGATCCGCGGGCGCCCCGAGCACGGGCGAGAACAGCGCGCGGGTCTCGGGCAGGCCCTGGAGGTTGCCGTAATTGCGCGCGTCGGTGCCGTCCTCGGCGGTGGTGTCGCGGTTGCCCGGCAGGGCCAGCATCTCGGCGGCGAGGTCGAGCTGGTCGGAAGCCGGCTTGCCGCGGGTCATGTCGAGCTTGAGCCCCTGCGCTTTCAGGGCCTCGTACTCGCCGCGCAGGCCGGAGCGCAGCTCCGCGAGCGCCTCGGAAGACAGGGTGGACAACGCAGGCATGGGATTCCTCGTGGCGGTGCCGAACCCGCCTTCGATCCTGCGGTGGCGCCAGGGTCAACCCCGGGAAGGGGGAGAGGCGTGGGCAATGGAGGGTCAGCCCGGCAACACTGTGGCCGATCGGTCACGTGGGCCGGTGCGACGTGATCAAACTCCTAACGCAGTGTGAAGCGCGAGCTTGGCCTTAACGCGTCGTTAACCATTCCAGCCAAAAAGATTAATCCGTCAAATGATGGAGGAAGCGGCACACCGGAGCGACCCGCGACAGCGACGACGCTCCTGAACCGCGATCCGACGACATTCGGCAGCCCTTCGAAAAACCAGATCGGCCATGGCGCGGCGCGGAGGATATCCGTGCCGAGCGCAATGACCTCGCACATCTTCGAGCACTGACGATGTACATCGTTGTCGACGAGCGGCAGAGCGTCACCGAGCAATACGTCGCCGGCTTCGGCGCCGAGGGCGTGCCGGCGCAGGGTTTGGCCGTCGGATCCATGAAGGACTGGCTCGACGCCACGCCGCGGATCGACGTCGAGGCGATCGACGGCTTCCTGATCGGCGACTGCGCCGACCGCGCCTCCTGCACCGTGGCGATCCGCTCGCTCAGCCGGGCGCCGATCATCGCCCTCAACGAGACGCGCTCCCTGGAGCAGACCCTGGCGCTGTTCACCGCCGGCATCGACGACGTGGTGCGCAAGCCCGTCCATGTCCGCGAGATCATCGCCCGTGCCACCGCGATCCGGCGCCGGACCGGCCGGGGCGTCGAGCCGGCCCCCGCCCCCGACCGGGCCGGCCGCCTCAAGGTCTACACCGACGGACGCGATCCGGAGATCGACGGCACCTGCCTGATCCTGCCCCGGCGCGAGCGGCACATCCTCGAATATCTCGCCAAGAACCGCGGCCGGCAGGTGACCAAGGGCCAGATCTTCACGGCCGTCTACGGCGACCTCGATTCCAGCGTGGAAGAGAGCGTGGTGGAGGGCCATATCAGCAAGCTGCGCAAGAAGCTGCGCATGCGCCTCGGCTACGACCCGATCGAGGCCAAGCGGATGGCCGGCTACACCTTCGTCGGCTGAAGCGCCCGTTCGAAATCCGCAGACGAGAAAAAGGCCGCGCTCGGTGTGAGTGCGGCCTTTTCGCGTGTCCGTTTGGGCCCGCCCGCGAGGGACGGGCCCGCCGTTCGATTGGACCTTCGGCTTAGCGGAAGAGCGAGAGGATGCTCTGGGTCGAGCTGTTGGCGATCGAGAGCGTCTGGACCGCGAGCTGCTGCTGGGTCTGGAGCGCCTTCAGCTTGGTCGATTCCTCCTCGACATCGGCGTCGACCAGGATGCCGATCGTGCGGTCGTTGGCCTTCATCAGGGTGTCGACGAAGGACTTCTGGCCGTCGATCTGGGTCTTGCCGGCGCCGAGCTTCGTGCCCGCATCGGTGACCTTGGCGATCGCCCGGTCCACCGCCGTGATGATCGCCGAGAGATCGGTGTCGCCGCTGGTGCCGACCAGCTTGGAGATGTCGAGGGTCGCGATCGAGTAGTCGGTGCCGGCGGCCGGGGTGGTGTAGGTGCCGACGTTGGTGTCGAGGATGCCCTGGGCCTGCGTCGTGCCGGCGTTCGTGCCGGAGGCGTTCCGGCCGGCCGGGGCCGCCGTCGCGCCGGCGGTGAAGCCGAAATCCGCCACGTCGGCGCCGCCGAGCGTGATGGCCTTGCCCGTGACCGCGTTCGTCAGGGTGATCTTGCCGCCCGCAAAGCTTGCCTCGACCGTGCTCGCTCCGGGGGGCGTGCCCGTCGTGGTCTTGTCCAGCTCCGCGTTGATCATCGCCACGATGTCGGCGCCGTTCACGGCGTTGTTGCCCGTGGAGGTCGCCGCGCCACCGAGTGCGGTGTAGGACGCCGCGTTCAGGGTGATGGTCTTGGCCGTCGTGCCGTCGTTGATGGAGATGACCTTCGAACCCGACGACAGGTTGAGGTTGCTGTAGGCGCCGCCGGTCACCGAGGCGACGTCGGGAGCGGTGCCGAAGCCGGCGTCGATCAGCGTCCGTGCGGTGCCGCCGGTGGTGAGGGAGGCGGCCGCCACCGACACGTTCAGGCCGGTGGTCGCCCCGGTATCGGAGGTGGAGAAGGTCAGACGACCGGAGCTGTCGAGGGACGCGGTCACCTCACCCGCGAGGCCGGAGGCGGCGATCTGGTTGTTGAAGGCGCTGAGGAACTCGTCGGTGGTGACCTTGGTGAGATCCTTGGCGGCGGACTTCAGCGTGTCGGCGTTCATCCGCACGGTCACCGAGGTGCCGCCGGTGGTCAGGGTGAAGCCGACCTCGCTGTTGCCGCTGAAGTTGGCCGTGCCGCGGTTGGCGATGACGGCGTCGTTGGGGCGGAACGCAGCCGTGCCCGTCAGGGCGGCGGCGCCGACGACCTGGGCGTTGGTGGCGGCGGTCGTCACGCTGGTGGAGTTGGTGTCGTAGAGGCGGATGCTCTGCACATCGATGGTGATCTGCGAGAACGAGATCGCGCCGGTGCTGCTGCGGGCGAAGCCGGCGACCACGTTCTGCGTCGCCTTGTAGGCGGTGTTGGTCGAGGACGAGTTGACCGACAGCCAGTTCTGACCCGACGAGTTCGAGGAATCGGCGGTCGCCTTCATCTTGCTCTGGAGCGCGGCGATCTCGGTCTGCACCTTCGAGCGGTCCACGCCCGGCTGCAGCGCCGTCTGCAGCTTGGCGCGCATGTTCTGCAGGTCGGACAGGATCGAGTTCAGGCCGTTATAGGCGGTGTCGACCGCCGACGAGCCGAGGCCGAGCGAGTCCTTGACCGCCGAGAGCGAGGCGTTGTCGGTGCGAACGGTCGTGGCGATCGACCAGTAGGCGGCGTTGTCGGCGGCGTTCGAGACGCGCTGGCCGGTGGAGACGCGGTTCGAGGTGGCGTCGAGGTTGGAGTTGATCGACTTGAGGGTCGTCAGCGCCGTCATCGCGGCGGAGTTGGTCAGCAGGCTGGTCACGGATCAGACTTCCGGAAAAAGGGAGAGGGGGATGGTTCTCAGGACCGGACTCGCACCGGTGCGGCCGCGCGGCCCTTCGAGAGAGCCGCGGCGAGCCCGCAAGGGCCCGTTCACCGCGCATCACACCTCCGGACTCGCACCGGATCAGCGGACCGACATCATGTCTGTGAACCCGTCGAAGGATTCACCCGCTGGCCTGTTGGCGAAGGCGGCCTCCGTTTGGTGACGGCGCCGCCTCGCGATGGCCCGACAATGGCCGCTCCCCGTTACGAAGCGATTAAGCGACCCGGCCCGACACCGTCCCGCCGCGCCTCCTCCACAGGGCGGTCCCGTGTCTGTGGAGAAGGGACTTGGGCGGCCACGCGCACGGGCCGACGGCTCGCCCGAAAAGACGTCGCGACATCAAGGAGTTGACGTGCTGCCCGGCATCCACGGGGCGGGGTCCGGTCACGGGGCCGGATCGGTGGCATCCTCGAAGACGACGCCGGCGAGGTCGCCCCGGCGCCAGCACAGCCGGGCCTTCATCGTGCGCAGATCGTGCGCCGCGATGACGAGGGAGAAGGTCTCCGGCAGAACATGCCCGGAGGCAACGCGGATCTGGGCGCCCCGGCGCGAGAGGTCGCGCACGGTGCAGGCGATCAGCCGCTCGGGACCGAGGACGATGCGGCCCTGCTGGACCACGCGGTGACGCTTGCCCGCCCGGGCGACGGGCGCCGCGGGGTCCGGCACCACACTCTCCCGCGGATCGGCCATGCTCGCTCCCCGGCGCCTCGCCGATACCGGCTTAATGAGCATCCGCCGCGCTGTCGATGAGACGGAAAGGCCCTTCGCGCGGCATCGTTAACCGGACGTCAAGCATAATTGTACACGGATCGTGAACGATGACGCTGCCGCTCCCGAGGCGCTCCCCGCGAAACCGCTTCGCGGGGCGGATCCCGGGAGCGTCTCATCGAGACGCCCGTCGAGACACCCATGACGCCCGATCCCGCACGGCGATCCGCCCACGGCACCGTTGCACGTGCCCCGAGCCCGCCCGCGCGGCCGCTGGCGGGAAGCGTCGCGGCCCGCCGCGCCCGCGAGGCTGCCGGCGAGCGCACCGTGCTGGCCGGTTTCGTGCTGCTCGCTCTGACCGCGAGCGGCTTCGCCGGCTACACCATCGCGACCGGTACGCACGGCTACGACGTGCAGGCGGTGCTGCCGGCCGGTGCCGCACCCTTCGCCTGGAAGAAGACCGTGGCGCAGGGGCGCCTCGCCGATCCCGACTTCGACCCCGTCACCACCGGCTCGCTGCCCGATCGTCCCCTGGCCGCGACGTCCGGCCCCCTGGCTGTGCCGGAGCGCTCCGCGCCGCCGCCCGCGGGCGGCTACGCCCTGCGCGGCGTCGCCGACGGCGTGGCGACTCTGGAGAGCCGCGAGGGACGGGTCACGGCCTCCCTCGGCAGCGTACTGCCCGGCGCGGGGCGCGTGCTGTCGATCCGCCGGACCGGCGCGGGCTGGGTCGTGATCACGACCGAGACGATCATCGGGCCCTCGTCGTGACGCGGCCCCCTCGCCCGGCCGGGCGCTCCCGCAGCGGCGGACAAGCCTGGAGCAAGCGTGCCCGCCTAGAGGCAGACTCGGACCCTGCCCTCGCCGCCGAGCCAATGGCCGTGTCCCTCCCGCGCTCCCGCCCAGGCGCCCGCCCGTGACCGATACGCTCACCAGCTACCGGCTGATCGCCAAGGATCTGCCCGCCTCGCTCGCGCGGAAGGCGGCGGAGCCGACGGTCGCCCGGGAGACCGCCTATTACGAGGCCCATATCGGCCAAGTGAAGACGGTCGACGACCTGCTCGGCGACCAGCGCCTCTACGCCTACGCCATGAAGGCCTACGGCCTGGAGGAGATGACCTACGCCAAGGCGTTCATGCGCAAGGTGCTGGAGGAAGGGGCCGCGAGCGCGGCGAGCTTCGCCAACCGGCTGGCGGACGACCGCTACACAGCCTTCGCCAAGGCCTTCAGCTTCGGCCAGGGCGTGTCCGCCACGGGCGCGGACGCTGCCAGTTTCGGCGAGCGCGCCCGCGCCGCCACGCTCAGCGCGCCGAAGCTCCTCGCCGACGCCTACGATTTCAGCGGCCGCGCCGAGGCGAGCTTCCTCGTGGAATCGCGGCTCGACGCCACGACCACGCAATCGGTGACGATCCGGCTCAACGCGCAGACCCTCGCCGGACGCGTGCAGGACCTGTCGAAGGTGACGCCCTCGGAGATCGCCACCGCGGTGGCGGCGCAGATCGAGGGCTCCGACCTCAAGGGCAAGGTCCAGGCGGGTCTTGCGGCGGACGGAAGCCTGTTCTTCGAGACCACGGCCCTGACCGATCTCGGCGCCGACGGCGCTTACGGCGGTTCAGGCCTAAACGCCGACACGCTGGTGAGTGCGGGCGGCGCGATCCGCACCCTGGCGATCCGCAACGTGCCGCTCTCCGCCGACCGGATCGCCGTCGATGTCGGGTTCGGCACGGATCTGGGGCCGGACACGATGGCGCTGACCGTGACCCAGGCCTATCTGCGCCAGTCACTCGAGAGCGACGCGGGGGACACGGATACGGGCGTGCGCCTTGCCCTGTATTTCGCCCGCAAGGGCCCGTCGCTGAGCAGCGCCTACGATATCCTCGGCGACGCGGCGCTGAGCCAGGTGGCCAACACCGTGATCGGCCTGCCGGCCACTAACGGGGCGGCGACGAGCGAGGCCCTGGCCAAGCGAGCGCAGCTGATCGCCGACAAGATCGACATCGCGGGCCTTCGGGATCCGGCCAAGCTCGACGCTTTCCTGCGGCGCTTCGCGGCGATCTGGGACGCGCAGAACAACACCGCCAGCGCGCCCGTGCTCGCGCTGTTCACCGGCGCGGGCGGCATCGACGCCGAGCTGCTCCTCAACCGGCAGACGGCGCGGATCGGAGCCTGAGCGGATGCAAAGCAGCCTCTACGTCGCCCTGTCGAGCCAGATCGCCCTCGAGAAGCGGCTGACGACCACCGCCAACAACGTCGCCAACATGGCGACCGCCGGCTTCCGGGCCGAGGAGGTCAGCTTCTCGGAGCTGCTCGCCCGCTCCAACCGCGGCGAGGTCGCCTTCGTCGGCCCCGGCAAGAACACCCTCTCGCGGGCCGCCGGCCCGACCACGAAGACCGATTCCGCCCTCGACGTCGCCGTGCAGGGCGATGCCTGGCTCGGCGTGAAGGGTCCGAAGGGCGATACGCTCTATACCCGCGACGGCCGCCTGACGATGGACGCCAACGGGCAGTTGCGCACGGTCGGCGGGATGCCGGTGGTCGATCCCGGCGGCGGCCCCCTGCTGCTCGACCCTCAGGCCGGTCCGCCGACCATCGGCCGCGACGGCAGCATCCACCAGGGCGTCAACCAAGTCGGTGCGCTCGGCGTCTTCAGCCTCGACCCGAAGGCGACCCTCAGCCGCTCCGGCGAGAATGCGGTCGCGGCCAGCCTGCCCGGTCGGCCGGTACAGGATTTCACCCGGATCGGCGTCGTGCAGGGTTATGTCGAGGGCGCCAACGTCAACCCGATTCTGGAGATGACGCGGCTCATCGCGATCCAGCGCGCCTTCGAGAGCGCGGCCACTATGACCTCGGAGGCCGACAACACGCTCACCGGCGCCGTCAAGACCCTCGGTCCGCAGGGCTAGCGCGATGACGGACAACGCCATCGAGCGCCTCCGCAAGGCGATGGAAGCCGGACGCCGCGACCGGCCCCTGGTGCGCGTCGGCGGCCCCGTGCGCGAGGTCACCGCGAGCGCCGCGCGGGTCGCGGGCGTCTCCGCCTTCGTCCGGCTCGGCGACCGCATGGGCTTCTCGGCCGACGGCCGCGTGCAGGTCGGCGAGGTCGTCCGCATCGATTCTGCCGGTGCCACGGTCAAGCCGTTCGAGAGCCGGATCGAGGCCGGCATCGGCAGCCTCGCCCACCGCATCGGCCCGGCGCAGCTGCGCCCGGACCCGCGCTGGAAGGGCCGGGTGATCGACGCGCTCGGCCGCCCCGTCGATGGCCTCGGCCCGCTGGCCGAGGGGCCGGACAGCGTCCCCCTCGACGCCGATCCGCCCGCCGCCATGACGCGTGCCCGGGTGCGGACGCCGCTGCCCACGGGGGTCAGGGCGGTCGACCTGTTCACGCCGCTCTGCGCCGGCCAGCGCATCGGCATCTTCGCCGGCTCCGGCGTCGGCAAGTCCACCTTGCTGGCGATGCTGGCGGGCGCCGAAGGCTTCGACAGCGTCGTAGTGGCGCTGGTGGGCGAGCGCGGACGCGAGGTGCGCGAGTTCCTCGAAGGCCCGATCGCCGCCAGTCGCGAGCGCGCGGTGATCGTGGTCTCGACCGGCGACGAGAGCCCGATGATGCGCCGGCAGGCGCCGAAGGTGGCGCTTGCGGTGGCCGAGTGCTTCCGCGACCGCGGCGAGTCGGTGCTGCTCATCGTCGATTCCGTGACCCGCTACGCCCACGCCGCCCGCGACGTGGCGCTCGCAGCCGGCGAACCGGCGGTGGCCCGCGGCTATCCGCCGAGCGTCTTTTCGGACCTGCCGCGCCTCCTGGAACGCGCCGGCCCCGGCGCCGAGGGGAGTGGCACCATCACCGGCATCTTCTCGGTGCTGGTCGATGGCGACGACCACAACGACCCGGTCGCCGACTCGATCCGCGGCACCCTCGACGGCCACGTGGTGCTCGACCGCGCCATTGCCGAACAGGGCCGCTATCCAGCGATCAACCTGCTCGGCTCGATCTCGCGGCTCGCGGGCGAGGTCTGGACCGGCGACCAGCGCGAATTGGTGCGCAAGCTCAAGAGCATGATGGCCCGCTTCGAGGAGACGCGGGATCTGCGCCTGATGGGCGGCTACCGCGCCGGCAGCGACCCCGACCTCGATCAGGCGGTCAGCCTCGTGCCGCGGATCTACGAGGCCCTGCGCCAGGAGCCGGGCCAGCCGCCGAGCCGCGACGCCTTCCTCGAACTCGCCCAGTCCCTCCGGGGATGAAGGCATCCATCCATTCCTTCAGCCCCGCGCAAGCGACACCGTGTCCATTGCGCAAGAATTCGAAAGTCAACGAGGTCTCAGCATGAGTCTCATCGGCGTGCTCCGCACCGGCGTGTCCGGGATGAACGCTCAGTCCAACCGCATCTCGACGGTGGCCGAGAACATCCAGAACGCCAGCACCACCGGCTACAAGCGCACTTCGGCCGAGTTCTCGTCGCTGCTGCTCGATTCGGGCGATGTCGGCAACTACAACTCCGGCGCGGTCGAGACCACCCTGCGCCGCTCGGTCAGCGAGGGCGGCCCGATCGCCTCGACGAATTCCGACAAGGATCTCGCGATCCAGGGCAACGGTTTCTTCGTGGTGAGCGACGCGGCCGGCGCGCCCTTCATGACGCGGGCGGGCAACTTCGTCGTCGACGGCAAGACCGGCAACCTCGTCAATGCCGGCGGCTTCACCCTGATGGGCTACAGCCTCGCCAACGGCACCCCGAACCCGGTCCTCAACGGCGTGGCCGACCTCAAGCCGGTCAATGTCAGCGTGATGGGACAGGAGGCGCGTCCCTCCACCAGCGCCACGATCAGCGGCAACCTCTCCTTCGAGACGCCCGTCTACGATCCGGCGACGAGCACCATCGGCTACTCGAAGAAGAACTCGCTCAAGGTCTACGACAATGTCGGCCAGCCGGTGACGCTGGACGTGCAGATGACCAAGACCGCCGCCAACACGTGGTCGGTCAAATTCTTCAACCCGGCGGATGCCACGACCCCCGTCGGGACGGCCACCGTGGCCTTCGACGGCAACGGCAAGGTCACGAGCGGCGGGTCGACCCTCGTGCAGGTGCCGAACGGGCGCGAAATCAAGGTCGATCTCGGCGGCCTTACGCAGCTCTCCGGCGACCACGCCCTGTCCGGCACCGCCGACGGCTCGTCGCCCACCTCCGTGAGCGGAACCGCCTTCGGAGAGGACGGCACCGTCTACGCCGTCTACTCGGACGGCACCCGCAAGGCCGCCTTCAAGGTGCCGCTCGCGGACGTGGCGAGCCCCGACAACCTGTCGCCGCGGGCGGGCAACGTCTTCACGACGAGCGCCGAGTCCGGCGACATCCAGATCGGCTTCGCCGGCGCGGGCGGGCGCGGCATCCTCAAAGCCGGCGCGCTCGAACAGTCCAACGTCGATGTCAGCACCGAGCTGACCACGATGATCGAGTCGCAGACGGTCTACACCGCCAATTCCAAGGTGTTCATGACCGGCAACGAGCTGCTCGAGACCCTGATGAACCTGAAGCGCTGACGGGGACCGTCGCCGCATCCGGGGGCGCCGGCCCGACGCCGGCGCCCCCGCCCCGTGACCTTTCCCATCCCGCGTCCCGTATCGCGTCCCAGGAACCGACCGATGGGTCTCACCCTCGCGCTCAACACCGCGCGCGCCTCGCTGCTCGCGAATTCGAACCAGATCGCCGTGTCCGCGCGCAACGTCGCGGGCGCGAACGATCCCGGCTACTCGCGCAAGATCGCGACGCTGGTGGCCGGCAGCGCGGGCGGCGCCACGGTGACGATCACCCGCGCGGGCGACCCGGCGCTCTACGCCCGCACCCTCACCGCCTCGTCCGACGCCGCCCGCGGCGACGCCCTGCTGACCGGGCTGACGAAGCTCGCTCAGACCATCGGCGACACCGACGACACGAGCGCGCCCGCCGCGCGGCTCTCGATCTTCCAGGCCGCCCTCCAGGCTGCCGCCAACCAGCCCGACAACACGCAGCTCGCCCGCGACGCGGTCGAGGCGGCCAAGGCCCTGGCGGGAAGCCTCAACCAAGCCGCGGACACGGTCCACGCCGTGCGGGCGGAGGCTGATGCCGGCATCGGTGACGCGGTCGGCCGCATCAACGATCTTCTCGGCCGGTTCGACGCCGCGAACCGCGCCGTCGTCAAAGCCACGGCGCTCGGCGGCGACGCCACCGATGCGCTGGACGACCGCGACCGTATCCTGACCGCCCTGTCTCAGGAAATCGGTGTGACCGCGGTGTCCCGCGAGGGCGGGGACATGGCCCTCTACACCGATGGCGGCGTCACCCTGTTCGAGCGCGGCCCCCGCACGGTCGCGTTTTCCCCCACTGCCACCTTCACCGCCGGCACCGTCGGCGGCAGCGTGACGATCGATGGCGTGCCGGTGACCGGCGCCGCCTCGCCGATGCCGCTGACCTCCGGCCGGATCGCCGGGCTCGCCGCCCTCCGCGACGGCACCGCGGTGGCCTACGAGGCGCAGCTCGACGCGGTGGCCGGCGGCCTGATCGGTGCCTTCGCCGAGAACGACACGTCGCTGATCGACGACGGTCCACGGGCCGGCCTGTTCACCGCGGGCGGCAGCGCCCTCCTGCCGACGGCGACCGCTGCCGGACGAACCGGCCTCGCGGCCTCGCTCGCGATCAACGCGGCGGTCGATCCGAGCCGAGGCGGCAACCTCACCCTGCTGCGCAGCGGCGGCATGAACGGCAGCGACTACGACGACCCCGCAGCCGGCGGCGACGCGGCCTATGCGGGCCGCCTGCGCGGCCTCGTCACGGCGCTCTCCAGCTCGAAGCCCGTCGATCCGGCCCTTGGGCTCGGCACCGCGTCGAGCCTGCCCGAACTGGCCGCGGCCTCGGCCGGCTGGCTCGAAGCCCAGCGCAAGGACGCCGCGACCGGCGCCGCCTACCAGAAGACCCTGCTGACCCGCGCCAACGAGGCGCTGTCGAACGTGGCCGGCGTCAACGGCGACGACGAGACGGCGCTGGCCCTGCAGCTGGAGCGCTCCTACAGCGCCTCGGCCAAGCTCATCTCGGTCGTCAACGACCTCCTCAAGACCCTCCTCGACGCGGTGCGGTGATACGGCCATGATGACCACCGGCTTCATCTCGAGCCTCAGCCTCTGGAACGCGCCGCGCACCGGCGCTGCGCGCCTCCAGACCGACCTCGCCACCGCGACCAAGGAGATCGCCACCGGCCGCTTCGCCGATGTCGGCGCGAGCCTGGGCGGCGGCGTGGTGGAATCCTTCGGCCTGCGGCGGCAGAGCGCCGTGCTCGCGGCGCTGACCCAGAGCAACACGGCGGCCTCCTTCCGGCTCGAAGCGACGCAGAGCGCGCTCAAGGAGATCCAGTCGGCCGCCGAGGCGACGCTCAACGAACTCACCGCGCTCCCCGCCGACCAGCGCGCGAAGACGGTGGCGGAAACCGCGCGCGGCCGCCTCGTGGCCCTGGCGGGTGCGCTCAACACCAGCGCGGGCGGTCAATTCGTGTTCGGCGGCACCGACAGCGGCACGGCACCGCTGACACCCTACGAGGGCAGCCCGCCCTCCGCGGCCAAGGCGGCCGTCGATGACGCCTTCACCGACTTCTTCGGCTTCGCGCCGGGCAGCGCGGCGGCCGCCGCGATCACTCCGACCGAGCTCAAGGGCTTCCTCGACGGGCCGCTCGCGGGCCTGTTCACCGAGGTGAACTGGAGCCGGACATGGTCGAGCGCGTCGAGCCGCACCATCGACAGCCAGATCTCGCTCACCGAAACCGCCACGACCTCGACGAGCGCCAATGCCGAGCCGTTCCGCAAGCTCGGAATGGCCTACGTCATCGCCTCGGGGCTCGGCCTGTCCGGCCTCTCGCCGGAGGCGCAGGAGGTGGCCACCGTCAAGGTCATGGACCTGCTGGGCCAAGTCAGCGGAGGCCTGACGACGCTGCGGGCCGATCTCGGCCGGACCCAGAGTCAGATCACGGACGCGAATGCGCGCATGGCCAAGCAGACCACGCTGCTGACCGGACAGATCCGCGATCTGGAGAGCGTCGATCCGGCGGAGGCCAAGGCCCGCGTCGATGCCATCACCACCCAGATGCAGATGTCCTACGGGCTGACGGCGCAGCTGCGCAGCCTCAGCCTGATCAACTTCATCTCCTGAACGCGCGCTTTTTCAGAACCGAGTACGGAGCGTCGGCCCCGATGTACCGCCTGTCCTATTCCGAGATCATGGAAGACGCGCCCGATCTCGGCCGCGAGCGCGAGCGCGAGGCCTTCGACCGGGCGCTCGGCCTGCTGCGAACCGCCGAGGCGCAGGGCGCCGGGGCGGGTGCGGAGCGCAACAGCGCCGTCGGTTCGATCCAGGAACTCTGGAACGTGCTGATCTCCGACCTGCTCGATCCCGAAAACGGTCTGCCCGAAGGCCTTCGCGCCGACCTCGTCGCCATCGGCCTGTGGAACATGCGCGAGGCCGGCGAGGTGCTGAGCACGCCCGAACGCAGCCTCTCGGCGCTGATCGAGGTCAACACCTCGATCCGCGACGGTCTGCGGTGAGGCGCCGGCCATGACGCGCGAGACCGGCCGCCCCCCCGCCCGCACGATGCATCTGAGCCTGAAGGCGGGCGAGCGCGTCTACATCAACGGCGCGGTGGTGCGCGTCGATCGCAAGGTCGCGCTCGAACTGATGAACGACGCGACCTTCCTACTGGAGGGTCACGTCCTCCAGGCGGAGGAGGCGACGACGCCCCTGCGCCAGCTCTACTTCGCGGCCCAGACCATCCTGATCGCCCCGGCCCAGGCCGGCCCGGCCCGGGCGCTCTACGCCCGGATCGAGGAGGGCATCCTCGCCGCCACGACCGAGCCGGCGATCCGCGACGGGCTGGCGGCGGCGCACGCCCTGGTCGAGGCCGGACGGGCCTTCGAGGCGCTGAAGCTCATCCGCAGCCTCTACCCGGCCGAGGCCGCCGTGCTCGGCCCCTCGACGCCCCTCCCCGACATGCCCCCCGCCGCTCTCGTGGCGCCCGGCCGGTCCGGCCCCCGCCGCCGGCCGCCGTTGCGCGCCCGGCCGGCCCCCTCCTCCGACAAGGCCTGACACCGATGGACGTCACCAGCACCGGCGCGACGAGCGGAACGAACACCGGCACCACCGCCGCGGCGGCGAAGGCGGCGACCTCGGTCGCCTCCAAGATGAACGCCGACACCTTCCTGCAATTGCTGATGGCTCAGCTTCAGAACCAGGATCCGACGAAGCCGATGGATTCGACGGAATATGTCGGCCAGCTCGCCTCGTTCTCGCAGGTCGAGCAGGCGACCAAGACCAACCAGAAGCTCGATTCGCTCCTGGCCTCCAGCTTCCTGAACCAGGCCGACGCGATCATCGGGCGGAGCATCACCTCGGCCGACGGCCTGACGACCGGCACGGTGCAGTCGGTGCGGGTGACCGGCGACGGGGTGATGGCCAAGCTCACCGACGGCCGCGAGATGCTGCTCGCCTCCGGCATCTCGATCAGCTAGAGCATCATCCCGAAAGGTGGTTTCCGGCTTTCGGAAAAAGGCGATGCAGAAACAAGACTTTAGCGCATCGTCCCGAAAGATGGCGGCCGGCTCTCGGACACAGATGATGCGCCCTTCGAAGACCCCGTCATGAACGAGGTCGACGCCCTCGAACTCGTCCGCTCGGCGATCTGGACGGTGCTGGTCGCCGCCGGCCCCTCGGTGGGCGCGGCGATGCTGGTCGGCATCGCGGTGGCGCTGCTCCAGGCGCTGACGCAGGTCCAGGAAGTGACGCTCACCTTCGTCCCGAAGATCGTCGCGATCCTGCTGGTGATGCTGGTGACCGGCACCTTCGTCGGCTCGCAGATCTACGCCTTCGCCGAGATGACCTACGGGCGGATCGCGACGGGGTTCTGACGGGGATGCGCCGAAGCGGGCGGGACCGGGCGGAGGAAGCTGTCGAGACTTGACCGCCCGGTCCCTCGCGAGAGCCTCGACCTTGGGAAGGACAAAAGCTTCGGCGATGAGGAGTTTAGCACTCCGCGCGGGCGACGGCAGCATCCGATACGAGGCCCTGCCATGCGAACGGTGACGGCAGGCTTCGAGAGTCACGGTTAAGAGCGGTTATCCGGCGCCGGCGGCGTCCGGCCATCCCCGCGCAAGCTTGCCGCGCCAAAACCGCCCGACCTTCAGGGAATCGGTTCACGTCATGGCGGTGAGCGAAGCGCTCGTCCTGGAAAAGCGGTCGCGGCGCGACTTCGGCTTCGCGGCCGGAATCGTCGCGATCCTGGCGGTCCTGTTCCTGCCGGTGCCGGCGGTGCTGATCGATGTCGGGCTCGCCTTCTCGATCGCGCTGTCGGTGCTGATCCTGATGGTGGCGCTCTGGATCCAGAAGCCCCTCGAATTCTCCGCCTTCCCCACCGTGCTCCTGATCGCGACGCTGCTGCGGCTCGCGCTCGGCATCGCCACGACGCGCCTGATCCTGGCCAATGGCCAGAAGGGCGTGGATGCCGCCGGCCACGTCATCCAGGGCTTCTCGCAGTTCGTAATGAGCGGCGATTTCGTGATCGGAATCGTCGTCTTCATGATCCTGATCACGGTCAACTTCCTCGTCATCACCAAGGGCGCGACCCGCATCGCCGAAGTCGGTGCCCGCTTCACCCTCGACGCCATCCCCGGCAAGCAGATGGCGATCGACGCCGACCTCAATGCCGGGCTGATCGACGACAAGGAGGCGCAGCGCCGCCGCCGCGAGCTGGAGGAGGAGAGCGCGTTCTTCGGCTCGATGGACGGCGCCTCGAAATTCGTGCGCGGCGAGGCGGTGGCCTCGCTCATCGTCATCGCCGTCAACGTGTTCGGCGGCGTCATCATCGGCACCACCCGCCACGGCATGCCGCTGGGTCAGGCCGCGGACGTCTTCGTCAAGCTGTCGGTGGGCGACGGCCTCGTCTCGCAGATCCCGGCGCTGATCGTCTCGCTCGCCGCGGGCCTCCTCGTCTCCAAGGGCGGCACCCGCGGCGCAGCGGAAGAGGCCGTGCTCGGCCAGCTCAGCGCCTATCCCCGCGCGCTGCTGGTCGCCGCGGCCCTGATGCTGATGTTCGCCATCGTACCGGGCCTGCCGTTCCTGCCCTTCGTCGCGCTCTCGGGCCTGATGGGCTTCGTCGCGATCACCATCCCGAAGCGCCGCGCGGCCCAGGCCGCCGCCGCGGCAGCCCAGGTGAAGCGCGAGGAGGAGACCAAGCAGGCCGAGGTCAAGGACTCGGTCAAGGAGCAGCTCCGCACCCCGGAGATCGAGCTGTGCCTCGGCCGGCAGGTCGCCGCGCAGATCCAGGGCAGCCACGCCGAGCTGCACCACCGGGTCGCCAAGATGCGCCGCAAGTTCGCGCGCCAGTACGGCTTCGTCGTGCCCGACATCAAGCTGACCGACAGTCTCAACCTGCCGCCCAAGACCTACCAGATCCGCATCCACGGCACGGTCGCCGCGACCCAGGAGATGCGGCCCGGCGAGCTGCTCGTCGTCGTCGGCGACGGGCCCCGCCCCGACGTCCCGGCCGAGGAGGTGCGCGAGCCGGCCTTCGGCATGAAGGCGCTGTGGATCGTCGATGCCTATGCCGGCGAGATCCGCCGTTCCGGCTTCGAGGCGATCGACGGCGCCTCGGTGCTGCTCACCCACCTGTCCGAGGTGATCCGCAACAACCTGCCCCAGTTCCTCTCCTACAAGGACATGCGGGCGCTGCTCGACCGGCTCGACCCCGAATACAAGCGGCTGATCGATGAGATCTGCCCCTCGCAGATCTCGCATTCCGGCCTCCAGGCGGTGCTGAAGCTCTTGCTCTCCGAGCGGGTCTCGATCCGCAACCTCCACCTGATCCTGGAGGCGGTGGCCGAGATCACTCCGCATGCCCGCCGGGCCGAACAGATCGCCGAGCACGTTCGCATGCGCGTCGCCCAGCAGATCTGCGGCGATCTCGCCGAGGACGGGGTGCTGCACGTGCTGCGGCTCGGGGCCAACTGGGACCTCACCTTCCACCAGAGCCTGAAGCGCGACGCCAAAGGCGAGGTCATCGAGTTCGACATCGATCCGCGCCTCGTGGAGCAGTTCGGCGCGGAAGCCGGCGAGGCGATCCGCGAGCGGATGCGGCAGGTGCACGGCTTCGCCCTCGTCACCGCCCCCGATGCCCGGCCCTATGTGCGGATGATCATCGAGCGCATCTTCCCGACACTCCCCGTCCTCTCGCATCTGGAGATCGCCCGCGGCGTCGAGATCAAGTCGCTGGGCACCATCTCGTGATCCCGGGCTTTGGCAGCCTGCTCGGCGGCGACGCCTTCCTCAGCGTCTTCCTGATCTTCTGCCGCATCGGCGGCTGCCTGCTGATCGTGCCGGGCTTCTCGAGCCCGCGCGTGCCGGCGCAGGTGCGCCTGCTGATCGCGGCTGGCGTCTCGCTGGCCGTCACGCCGCTGCTGCTGCCGCTGTTCCAGGGCCGGCTTCCGGGGCAGGCGCCGACCGAGACGCTCGTCTGGATCGCCAGCGAGTCGATCACCGGGCTCCTCATCGGCTTTCTCGGGCGCATCTTCGTCTTCGTGCTGGAGACGGTGATGAATGCGGTCTCGACCATGGTCGGGTTCGGCTCGATGCCGGGCACCCCGGTGGAGGGCACCGACGCGATCCCCGCCGTCGAGTCGCTCATCGTCTTCACGGCCGTCGCACTGATGTTCGCCGCCGACCTGCATTGGGAGCTGTTTCGCGGCCTCGTCGATTCCTATGCCCGCATCCCGCCGGGCGAGGGGTTCGGCACCCAGACGGCGCTGGTGCGCATCGCCGACCAGATCGGCGAGGCCTTCACCCTCGCCTTACGGATCGCCGCGCCCTTCATCATCTACGCTGTGGCGGTGAACCTCGCGGCGGGCTTCGTGAACAAGCTGACGCCGACGATTCCCGTCTACTTCATCGCCACGCCCTTCGTGATGTTCGGGGCGCTGATCCTGCTCTACACCCTGTCGAGCGAGTTCATGACGCAGTTCCTGTCGGGCTACGTCGCGTGGCTGCGCAAGGGCTGACCCGATTGTCCGCCGCCGACATCGCCAAGCGCCTGAAGCGCGCCGAGCGGCTTACCGCCGTACAGGAACAGATGCGCCGGGCCGCCGAGTGGCAGCTCGCCCAGACCCGGCGCGACGCCGACGCCGTCGAGGCGGACCGCGCCGCCCTGCTCGCGGCCGTCGGTGCCTCTGTGCACGGCCACCTGTTTCTGGAAGCCGCCAACCGCCGCCTGCGCGGGCTCGCCGCCCGGGCGACGGAACTCGAACGGATCGCCGCCTCGCAAGCCGACGAAGTGCGCGAGCAGGGGCTCGCGCAGAAGCGCGCCGAACTGAACGCGGAACGGATCGAGACGCTGCTCGGCCGCGAGCGCGAGCGCGTCGAGGCGATGGAGCAACTCGACGGACTCACGCGAGCGCGCGACGCAAGCCTCCCGTAAGCCAGCGGGTCTAGGGTTCCAGCGATTGTCAGCGGCGCCGCCGGTTCGCGCCGCGTCAGGTTCGATGGCGCGATGAGCATCACCCCCCCCTCCGACATCGTCATGGACGTGGCCCGCGCCGCCGATCCGGCCCGCTATCAGGAGGCCGCCTCCAAGCTGTCGCAGCCCGGTGATCCGGCGGCCTTCGCCAGCGCCGCCGACGAGGCCGCGCGCGAGGCGGGCCTGACCACGCATCTGCCGCTCGACGTCCACGGGGCGCTGACCGGCCTGAAGAACGACACCGCCCGCAACGCCGCCGCCGACCCCTACCGCAAGTTCGAGGGGCAGGTGATCCAGCAATTCGTCGAGGCGATGCTGCCCAAGGCCGAGACCGTGTTCGGCAAGGGCAATGCCGGCGGGATCTGGAAGTCGATGCTCTCCGAGCAGATCGGGCAGCAGATCGCCAAGACCGGCGGCATCGGCATCGCCCGCATGCTGAACGCCGCCCATCCCACCGAGGCGACGGCGGCCCCCGCCGCGACCGGCGTGGCGGGCAAGGTCTGATCGCCGATGCTGCTCGATTCCCTCAAGCGATTGGAAGCCACCGTCGAGGCCGAGACCGAGGCGCTCGCCGCCAACGCGCCTCTCGATCTCGACGCGGTCAACCGGGCCAAGAGCCGGAGCCTGCTCGAACTCACGCGGCTGGCCCGCGGCATCGATGCCGCGAACATCGACGCCGAGACCGGCATCGTGCTGGCCCGCCTGCGCGACAAGCTGATCCGCAATCAGGAGGCGGTCGCCCTGCATCTGCGGGCGGTGGAGGAGGTCGGCGAGACGCTTCAGGCGAGCCTGCAGGCCGCGGAGTCCGACGGCACCTATTCCGCGCGCCCGCCCGCGCAGTCCGGGCGCGCGTGAGCGATGCGCGTCCTCCTCTCGGGCCTGTGGATCTGCGCCGTCACCATCGCCTCCTGCTACGCGGCGGTGACCTTCGGCGGCGGGTTCTTCTCGAAATCGACCGAGCCCTATCTCGAAGGGCTGCAGTACCAGAAGCTCGCGCCCATCAACATTCCGATGGTCGCGGACGGCAAGGTGCAGGGCTACGTCATCGCGGTGCTGGTCTTCACGGCCGATGCCAAGCTGATGCACACGCTGCCCGTCGCCCCGAACGCCTTCGTGGTCGATGAGGCCTTCCGCCAGATCTACGGCGACACCACGATCGATTTCCGCAAGCTCGCCCGCTACGACATCAACGGCCGGCTCGCCCAGATCCGCGCCCGGGTGAACGAGCGTCTCGGCTCCGACGTGGTCAAGGATGTGCTGGTGGACGAACTGAACTTCGTCGCCAAGCGCGAAGTGCGCTCGTAGCTCCGCCGCGACCGAATGCTCTGCCTAGCCGTGGCGGCCATGTTGGAGCGGACGGCCGGCGCTCGCCGAGCCCGTCCAGGACCGGGTCGCGGAGGTCCTGAACCGGCTCGTTTCCGCCTGACCCGGCCGCTGCGGGACAGTCGCGGTTGCGCACTCTTAAAGGTCGATTCACGCCGAACTGTTTGACTCATCGTCAGAGTAAGTTCTGCGTAATCGAGTGCCATGTCCTTATCGGTCGCCGGCGCGCCGGACCTGTCCGGCCTCATCGAGCTCTCGCGCGACCCCGCGCTGGACCTGAAGCCCGTGATCCTGCGGGTGCAGACCGACCTTTTCCTGTCCGCTCCGGTCCACGACCGGGCGATCCTCCAGGCCTTCGAGTCCCTGGCCGCGGGCCTGATCCCGACTGTGGACGAGGAGACCCTGCGCATCGTCGCCGAAAAGCTCGACGGATGTCCCGACGTGCCGGCCGGCGTCCGCGCCGCGCTGGAGACCCGCGGCTTTCCCATCGCGCTGCCCCGCGAGCCGGAATCGGAAGCGGAGGCCGACCGGGCGCTTGCCGAGAATCCCGGGGCGCTGATCGGCACCCGCGTGCTGGAACGCCTGCTCGCCCGCGCCCGCACCGATGCGGACCTCGCCCGCACCCTGCTCGCCCGGCCCGAGATCCCGCCCGCCGACCTCGCGCCGCTCTGGCTCGCCGCCGAACCGGAGCAGCGCCGCGCGATCACCGAGGCCGTGGAGGCCACCGCCGCCCTGCGCCCCTGCCCGCCGGCGCCGCGCTCGCTCGCGACGCGCCTCGTCGAGCATTCCCATTCCCGCGACGTCCAGGCCTTCATCACCGCGCTCGGCGACGGGCTCGGCCTGCCGCCGAACTATCTCGGCGCCGCGAGCGATCCGGCCGCCCGCTACGACCTGCTGACGCTGGCTCTGCGCGCGGCCGATCTGCGCGAGGGCGAGGCGGTCTTCGTCTTCCTCACCCTCAACGACAGCGTGGCGCGCTCGGTCGAGCGGGTCTTTTCCCTCGTCACGCTGTTCCGCGAAACGAGCCGGGCCGCCGCCCGCGACCTGCTCTGCGCGATCCTCGGCGTACCGGTGATGGAGCGTGCCGGCGGCGAGCACCAGCCGCTGCACGGGCCCGAAGCCAAGCGCAGCACGCCGGCCGCCGCCGAGCGCGGCGGCTTCCGCACGGTGCTGCCCAGCCGCCTGCGCCGCACGAGCTGACGTTTCACGGCAAAAAACTACGCCGCCAGCGGCAGGCCGTGCCGCCCCTCGCGGTCGTCGATCTCGACGATCCAGAGATCGGAATCGAAGCGGATCTCCCGCGCGAGCCGCTCCTCGACATCCGGCGATGGGGCGGCGGTGAGGATCGCCGAGAACAGGCGCTCGCCGGAATCCTCCGCCTCGATCAGCGCTTGGGGTGCCGGACCGTAGAGGTCGGCGGTACCGTCGAGCCGATCGATCTTGACGAAGATCGCCCCCGCCTCCGGTGAACCCCGACGGCGTTGCACCGCCGGGATGCCCTCGCCGTTGAGGCGGCGCAGCTGGGCGGAGACCCAGAAATCCGAGCGAAGACGTGGCATGCGCGGTTCATAGGCGCCCGCCGCCGCCGCGTCGATGGCGCGGTGCTGTTGCGGTCGCTCTCCCAGCTCCCACGGCTGTCATTCCGGGGCCGCGCAGCGGAACCCGGAAGCAACCCGTGATGCGCGGCGAGAGCCCGGCGTCGCGGCCGGTCGTGGATTGCACGCCTCCGGCGCGCCCCTTCGGGTCCGGGTTCGCTTGTCAGAGCCCCGGAATGACGATCTTTCGGTGAGGGTAGCGACGCGATCGAACGGATGCCGCCTTACCCGCTCGCCTTGGCGGTCATCTCGCGGGTGAGCGCGCGGAGCGTCGGCCCGGCGGCCTCGCCCTTGACCGGCAGCTTGCGGTCGCGCTCGAACTTCTCGATCGCCGCCTTCGTGCCCGGTCCCATCAGGCCGTCATCCTTGAGCGGGCCGTAGCCGAGCTTGGTCAGAGCGCGCTGGACGCGGGTCACCGTCGGGTCCGGCTTCGGCCCCTCCGGCTTGACCGCCTCCGTCTTCGCTTCGGCCTTCGCGTCCTTGGGGGGCTTCGGGGTGACCGAAGCGGTGGTCTCGCCGGAGCGGATCATGTCGGCGATGGCGTCGCGGGGCGCGGGCGGCGCCTCCCGCACCGGCGCGGGCTTGGGCGCCGCTGCCGCCGTGCGGATCTCGCGGACCGGTTGCGGCGCGGGTGGCGCAGGCGATCGTGCGGCCACCGGCTTCGACTCGACGGTCGGCAGGATCGGCGCCGGATGCGGCCCGGCCTGGAAGCCCATGGCGTTCACGCAGACATAGACCGCCGCGCCGAGGCCGAGCAGCGTTCCGGACACGCCGCCGGGATAGCGCAGGCAGAACTGACCGGCCCCCGCCGCCGCGGAGAGGGCTGTCGCCCGCCAGCCCGAGGCGGCGGGTCCGCGCGCGGCCGGCTTGCGGCGCGGGGATCGGGCCGGGCTCCGCCCGGCGCGCATGTCACCGGGGACGACGATCTCGCGCTGGTCCCGTCTCACGGGCGGCTCGCGCATCGATTCGCTCCTTCACCTGTCTGTCGCGTCGCGTTCGGTCGCCTCATGAGGCGCGGCGCATCGGGGGGATCGTGGAGACCGGGGCGGGATCGAACAGGCCGACCGGCAGGCGGATCGGCTCGGGCGCCGGCTCCGGCACCACCGCGCCCCGCACCGACGTCCGGATCGGCGCCGGCTGGGCCGGTTCCGCGGCCGCCCCGTTGACACCGTTTCGACCGGCCTTCGCGGCGGCCTTGGCGCGGCTGCAGTCGAGCGGCAGGGTCACGGTCACCGCGGTGCCCTTCCCCGGCGCGCTCTCGACCGAGACAGCGCCGCCGTGCAGCCCGGCGAGGCCGCGCACCACCGAGAGGCCGAGTCCGGTGCCCTCGTGGCTGCGGCCGTAGCCGCCGCCGGCCTGGAAGAAGGGGTCGCCGAGCCGCGGCAGGTCGGCCTCGGTGATGCCGATGCCGTTGTCGCTCACCACCACGTCGAGATAGGCGCCGCCCCGGCGCACCATCACCTCCACCCGCCCGCCGCGGGGGGTGAACTTCACGGCGTTCGAGATCAGGTTGATCAGCATCTGGCGGCAGGCGCGGGCATCGGCCACGAGGGCACAGCCGGCCGGCACCGGGGCGCTCACCAGAGCGATCCCCGAGGCATCGGCCTTGAGCCGCATCAGGTCGCAGCAGCTGCGGATCAGCGCCTCGACATCGACCGGCTCCGGCTGGAAGTCGAAATGGCCGCCGCGGATGCGCGAGATGTCGAGCAGCGTGTTGACCACGTCCAGCAGGTGGCGCCCGGACTGGGCGATGATGCCGGCATATTCGCGGGAACGCTCCGGCGAGAGGCTCACCGCGCCCTCCCCCGACAGCACGTCCGAGAAGCCGATAATTGCGTTGAGCGGCGTGCGCAGCTCGTGGCTGACGGTGGCGAGGAAGTGGGTCTTCACCTCGTCGGCGCGCTCGGCCTCGGCGCGGGCGCGGTCGAGTTCCTGGGCGTGGCGGCGATGTTCGGACACGTCGCGGGTCACGGCGACGACGGTCGAGCCGTTGGCCCCGGCGAGCCCCGATTCGATCCGGTGCGCCCGCATCTCGGCGTAGATGGTGCGGCTGCCGTCGGCGCGCGGCGCGTCGAGATGCAGGCGGAAGGGCACCGTTGCCGGCATGCCGTGGGCGGCGACGTCGCTGATCGCCTGAAGCAGGGCCGGACGGTCGCCGATATGCACCCGGTCGAGCAGGCCGTGGCCGCGCAGCCGGCTCGCCTCGGCGCCGACGAAGCGGGCGGCCGAGCCGCTCGCCTCCAGCACGCGGCCGTTGGCGTCGTGCCACGTCACGAGGTCGTCGATGGCGGAGAGCAGCAGGCGGTCGCGGGCCTCGTTGTCCTGCATGCGCGCACGCCACTCGCCCTCGCGGCGCATGTGCTCCATCGCCTGCGCCGCGATGTGGCCGATGGCGGTCACGGCGAAGACCGGCATGACGACGGCGTTGGGCCAAGCCAGCGCGAGGCTTCCCACCGGCAGGTAGCCGCTCAGCGCCACCGCGAAGGCGCCGAGGACGGCGATGACGGAGGCCGCGATCGTCGCCCGGCGCGAGCCGGAGATCATCGCCTCCAGCGGCACCGCCACGAGCCAGATGGCGGCGGCCGAACTCGCGCCGCCGGTGAGCGCGGCGAGGCAGACGACGATGCCGGTCAGGCCGAGCGAGGACAGGGCGTGCGCGATCCAGAGCGAGCCGGTGCGCGACAGGATGACGGCGGCCACGAGCGGCAGGAACAGGCTCGCGATGGCGAGCGCTTCGATGCCGCTCGGAACGCCGCGCCAGACGAGGTAGGGCGGCAGGCCCGCCATCATCACCGCGCCGGTGGCGAGCCGCGAAATGAGAAAGCGCTCGTGGCGGAAGCGCACGCCCGGCTCGGCCAGCGCGGAGGCATGGACCAGCCCGGCGAGCCGGGAATCGAAGAGGGAGGCAAGGGCACCGTCTTTACGCAACACCACCACGCACAGCGCGAGTCCCCTCGAAAACGGGTGTCCCGCGCCCCTCGACTGCTCGTTACGATCTTCGAGGGAAACCGTCGCAGAGGCGGTTTAAGCGAGGATGAAAAGGGTCGCTCACTTGCCGCCGACCGGCGTGCCGCGCGGCCCCGGCCGGGGCGCCGATCCCCGTTCTTCACAGCACCGGGCGGCTGCCGGAACGGGGCCGCGCAGAGGGTAAACCGGGCGCCCGGAGCGCGGTCTTCCGCCGGACAAGGCTTCGTTCACCACGTCGACGTTTTGCCCGTCCCCGCTTCATCCGGCGGCGGCGCAACGGTGTCAGGATCAGGCGACCGAACCCCGCCGGCCGTGCCGGCCAAGCTGCGCCTTCCTGGAACCGGACCGATGTCGTTTCTCCTGCGCGCCGCTCTCGTGATCGGCGCCCTCTCCTACCTCGCGCTCCAGCGCCAGGGCGGGCTCGACCCGGCGCGGCCGCAGACCGCCGCAGCGGGTATCGGCACGGGGATCGAGACGGGGATCGGGGCGGGCCGGACGATGGGCGATGCGATGGATCGCCTGACCACCGGCGGCATCGGCGCGCTGGTGAACGCGCTGCCACCCGAGACCCGCGCGGAGATGGCACGGGCCGGGGCCGATGCCGTCGCGCGCCATGTCGCGGGACAGATCGCGCCGCCGCGTCCCTCGGTCGACACGCTCTCGGCGAGCGATCGACAGCCGCCCTGGCGGGGAGCCATATCGCACTGAGCGCGGTTCAGGCCTGAAGAGGCGATCCCCCGCAAGGGGCAGGCGCTGTCGGAGGGCGCGACGATGTTCGGCTTCGGGAACGAGTACGAGGGCCTGGCCTTCTGGCTGCCGCTGGTCTGGGCCGGGCTGCTGGCGCTCGCGGTGGCGATGTACGTCGTCATCGACGGGTTCGATCTCGGCGTCGGCATCCTGTTCACCGCCGCGCGGCCCGGCAACTGGCGCGACCGGATGATGCTCTCGGTGGCGCCGATCTGGGACGGCAACGAGACGTGGCTCGTCCTCGGCGGCGGCGGATTGTTCGCGGTGTTCTCGGTCGCCTACGCGATCCTGCTGCCGGCGCTCTACCTGCCGATCATCCTGATGCTGATCGCGCTGATCTTCCGGGGCGTCGCCTTCGAGTTCCGCTTCAAGGCCGAACGTTCGCAGGTGGTGTGGGACAATGCGTTCCACTACGGCTCGCTCACCGCCACCTTCGCGCAGGGCATGGTGCTCGGCGCCTTCGTCCAGGGCTTCCAGACCGAGGGCCGGGGCTTTGCCGGCGGCACGTTCGACTGGCTCACGCCCTTCAGCGTGATGACCGGGATCGGCCTCGTCTGCGGCTACGGGCTGCTCGGCGCCACGTGGTGCGTGATGAAGACCTCCGGCGAGTTGGAGATCTGGTCGCGGATCAAGGCCAAGCAGTTCCTGATCGGCACCGTCATCTCGATGGCGATCGTCAGCGCCTGGGTGCCGTTCCTCGGCCTGCACATCCAGTGGCGCTGGTTCTCCTGGCCGAACGTGCTGTTCGTGGCCCCCGTGCCGTTGCTGACCGCCTTCGTCTGCTGGCGGATCTGGAAGGCGATCGAGGACGGGCGCGAGGTCGCCCCCTTCCTGCTCTCGATCGCCCTGTTCCTGCTCGGCTTTCTCGGCCTGGCGATCAGCCTGTTCCCCTATATCGTGCCGCCCAAGCTCACGATCTGGCAGGCCGCCAACGCGACCTCGGCGCTGCAATTCGCCCTCGTCGGCTACTCGGTCGTGATGCCGCTGACGCTGGCCTACACGGCCTACGCCTACTGGGTCTTCCGGGGGAAGATCGAGGAGAACCCGAACGCGGCGAGCTATCATTGAGCCTCCGGCGCATCCTCTGGTTCGTCGCCCTCTACGGCCTGAGCCTCGTCGCCTTCACGGCGCTCGTATACTTCATCCGTGCCATCGCGCGGTGAGGCGGGCACCCCTCGGAGGCAGAGCGGGAGGCCGGTTCGAAGCCCGAGCGGCCGCGACATCCCCGGCGTGTCTCCGGGGTCACCGCCAGCGTCCATCGTCATCCCTCCCCCTTCGCGCGCGTAGCCTTGCCGCCCCCCGCTCCGCTAAGGTCGGCGCCGTGACGGGTGATGTCGGGCGGGTGGCGAACGGTTCGCGATGACGGCGCAGGGACCGGACAGGCCGGGCGAGGACGGGACCGAGACCCGGGCCGCGGCGCGCGAGGCCGCGCGGGCGGCCGCCCTGCTCGCGCGCCAGCTCGGCCGCCTCGCCGGGAGCGCGGGCCGCAGCGTCTGGCGCAGCGGAACCGCCGCCGCAAGAGGCGCCGCGCGGGAGGCCGCGCCGGTCCTCGCCCGAACGCGCACCCGCCTGCGCGCGACGGGACACCGGGATGCCGCCGCAGCCCCGGTCGCCGAGACGGTCCCGCAGGCGCCGCGCCGCTCGACCCGCCTGTCCCGCCGGCCCTGGCTCCTCGGGCTCGCCGTCCTCGTCGGCCTGCCGCTGGTGATCCTGGCCGGCTATGTCTTCGCCGCCTTCGCCACCCTGCCGCCGCTGGGCGGAGCCGCGCCGGAGGCGGGCCAGCGCGCGCTCGTGGTGGAGGCCGAGAGCGGCCGATCCTTTGCCACCCGCGGCGCCTTCCAGGGCGAGCGGCTCACCGAGAAGACCCTGCCGCCCCGCCTCGCCCAGGCGATCGTCGCGATCGAGGACCGGCGCTTCTACAGCCACTGGGGAATCGACCTGCGCGGCATGGCGCGGGCCGTCTGGCGCAATGCCACCGGCGGCGGCGTGCGCGAGGGCGGATCGACCATCACCCAGCAATATGCCCGGCTCACCTCGCTCACCCAGGAGAAGACGCTCAAGCGCAAGATCCAGGAGGCGTTCCTGGCCCTGCGCCTGGAGAGCACCCTGTCGAAGCCCGAAATCCTCGTCGGCTATCTCAACACCGCCTATTTCGGCGCCGGCGCCTATGGGGCGGATGCGGCGGCCCGGCGCTATTTCGGTCACGGGGCCGAGGGGCTGACCCTGCCGGAGGCGGCGATGCTCGCCGGCCTCGTGCGCGCCCCTTCGCAACTCGCCCCGACCCGCAATTTCGGCGGCGCCAAGGAGCGGGCCGACCTCGTGCTTCAGGCCATGGTCGAGACCGGCGCGATCAGCCAAGCCGAGGCCGATAAGGCGCGGGCGGCGAAGCTGACGCTCCACACTCCGTCCGAGACGCCGCCGGGCACCAACTACTTCCTCGACGCGCTCCAGGGCGAGGTGAAGCGGCTGACCGAGGCGGCCGGCGACGTCACCGTGCGCTCGACGCTCAACCTCGAGCTCCAGAGCCTCGCCGAGGGCGTGCTCGCCCGCCGCCTCGACGCGGAGGGCGGAAAGAAGAAGGTCGGCCAGGGCGCGCTGGTGGCGCTCGCTCCGGACGGAGCGATCCTCGCCATGGTGGGCGGGCGCGACTACGAGGACAGCCAGTTCAACCGGGCGATCCAGGCCAAGCGGCAGGCCGGCTCGCTGTTCAAGCTGTTCGTGTACCTCGCTGCCTACGGCAAGGGATTCACCCCCGACAGCGTGCTCGTCGATCGCCCGACCCAGATCGGCGAGTGGGAGCCGCAGAACGCCAACAACCGCTTTCGCGGGGCACTGCCCCTGCGCTCGGCCTTCGCGCTCTCGGTCAACACCATCGCCGCCCAGCTCGGCGAAGAGGTCGGGATCGCGTCCGTCATCGCCGAAGCGCGCCGCCTCGGGGTGCAATCGGACCTACCGGAGGTGCCGAGCCTCGCGCTCGGCTCGGCCGACGTCTCGCTCCTCGAGATGACCCGCGCCTTTGCCGGCGTGCTCGGCCCCGGCGTGCCGGTGGAGCCCTACCTCGTCCGCACGATCCGCGGGAGCGGCCCGCAACCCCTCTACCAGCGCCCCGCGCCGAAGGCCGGGTCACCGATGGATTCGCAGGTCCAGTCGATGATGCTCGACTCGCTCCAGGCGGTGGTCGAATCCGGCACCGGCAAGGCGGCGCGGGTCGGCGGCCTTGCGGTCGGCGGCAAGACCGGCACCAGCCAGGATTTCCGCGATGCGTGGTTCATCGGGCTGACGCCGGACATGATCGTCGGCGTGTGGGTCGGCAACGACGACAACGCGCCGATGAACAAGGTGACCGGCGGCGACATTCCGGCTCGCGTCTTCCACGACTTCGTCGAGCGGGCGCAGAAGGTGCTGAAGGGCCGCAAGCGCCCCGCGCCGTCCGCCGCGCGGGCGGAGCCGGTCCCGGCAAGCGCCGTGGCGCCCGCGCCGAGCCCGGCCACGGGCGAGGTGCGCGGCGTGCCCGAGGTCGTCGATACCGGCACGCTGACGATCCGCGGACGCACGGTGCACCTGCTCGGCGTCGTCGGCGAGGGCGGCGCACTCGCCCGCCAGCTCGCGCGCTACCTGCGCCGCCGCGAGGTCGTCTGCTCGGGCGAGCCCGCGGGACTCCGCTGCCGGCTGGATGGCGACGACCTCGCCGCCCTGATCGTCACGGCCGGCGGCGCGCGGGCGAGCGAGGACGCACCGTCCGACCTGATCGAGGCCGAGGATCAGGCCCGGGCCGAGCGCGCGGGCTTGTGGCAACGGGAGCGGTGAGACGGGGCGTGCGTTGCGGTGATCGGCCCCCGCGCGCTCACGGCTCGGGCACGGCCTGAAGCTCCGCCGTGCTGGCCAGGATCGTCTCCTTCAACGCCGTCGCGATCGGATGCTGATGGCCTGAGCCGAGCACGACGAACTCGACCTCGCCGATTGCAGGCAGCCCGGCCGATTTCGGGATCGGTGCCAGTCCCGGCGGCATGACCCTGGCCGAGTGCGGCGCGAAGCCCAGACCCGCTTCGACGGCGGCGCGCAGCCCCATCAGGCTGCCGCTGGTGCAGGCGATCCGCCAGGAGCGCCCGGCCGCTTCGAGCGCATCGAGCGCCAGCGCGCGCGTCATCGAGGGCGGCGGATAGAGGATCAGGGGCACCGGCAGCGCCGGATCGGGGAGCGAGCCGGGGCGGCCGGCCCAGATCAGTTCCTCCGCCCAGGCCAACTCGCCGCGCGGATCGCCGCGTCGGCGCTTGCAGAAGATCACGTCGAGTTCGCCCGCATCGTAGCCCTGGTAGAGGGTCCGGCTGAGCCCGACCGTCAACTGTAGGTCCACGGAGGGATGGCGATCCGCGAAACGCGCGAGCACCTGGGCCAGGGCCGACAGGGTGTAGTCTTCGGAGACGCCGAGGCGGATGCGACCGCGCAGGCCGCTCGGCGAGAAGAAGGCGCGAAGCCGGTCGTGCGCCTCCAACAGGTCGCGGGCGAAGCCGATCATGGCTTGGCCGTCCGGCGTCGCGGCGACCCGGTGCGTGTCCCGCATGAGGAGGGGGCGGTCCAGCGCCTGTTCGAGCCGCGCGATGTGCCCGCTGACCGTGGATTGCCGCACGCCCAGCACCCCCGCGGCGGCCGTGAAGCTGCCGCTGTCGAGGACGGCCAGGAAGGAGCGGATCTGATCGAGGTTCAGGTTGCTCATCATGATTCGTGATAGCCGATATCCCTACCGGCCAGGAGCCCGGCGGGCATAGGATCGCGGCCGACCCAGACCTTCCGCCCAGCGCGAAGCCTCGCCGATGACTGCACCCGTTGCCATCACCATGATCTTCATCGGCGGCTTCGTCGCAATCCCGGCCCTCGGCCGATGGGCTCTTCAAATCACCGAGGCCCTCGCGTTCCTCCTGGCGACCGTCGTCGTCGTCACCATCATCCTGTTCCTCTGCAATCGTTGGCCGGAATACTATGCCAACCCGCGAGCCCCGGTCGTCGTCACGGATCCACCTCTCGACGATTAGCCGATCGCGCCGCCCTCATCGTTTGCCAACCAGGGACAGTCTGGTGAAGCCGCAGATCACGCGTGGCGGCACATCCGCCGCAACCGGCCTCGCCTTCGTCGCCGGCTTCGTCGATGCCGCCGCCTTCATCGCGTTGACGGGCCTGTTCACGGCGCACATCACCGGCAACTTCGTTCTCATCGGTGCCGAGTTGGTCGCGCGTTCGAGCGGCGTGATGGCGAAACTCCTGGCGCTGCCGGTCTTCGTGGGTGCGGTGGCGGGCGCACGCATCCTCGCGTTGCTCCTGGAGCGGCGCGACGGCGATCCGCTGCCCTGGCTGCTCGCCGTCGAGGCGGGCCTGCTCGCGGGTTTCGGCCTCTGCGGGATCCTGTGGTCGCCGCTGGTCGCGCCCGACGGCGTCCCGGCCCTGACCGTCGGCATGCTCGCCGTCGCGGCCATGGGGGTGCAGAACGCGATCGGCCGTCTCTCGCTGGGCCATCTCGCTCCGACCACGGTGATGACCGTGAGCGTGAGCCAAGCCGTCATCGACGCGACGGACCTCGCCCTGCGGACCTCCGGAGATCCGGCTCAGACCCGCGCGCGGTTTCTGCGCGTCCTGCCGGCCATCGCCGCCTTCGCCGCGGGCGCCCTCTGCGGAGCGTTCGGGATCGCTTATCTGGCCTTCGGCTGCGTCGCGCTGCCGATCCTGATCCTGGTCGGCTTGATCGTCCTCGCGACGACGCCGACGGGAGCGGACGCCACGACCGCGGCTGCGCCCGCGCCATCGCGCAAGGACGGATTGCCGGGAACGGCGCGCGGCCTCGCCTCCGCGCCCGAGCGGTGAGGCAAGCGCGGCCGCCCGATCAGGCGCGGTCTCGGCACGGCCTATCGGAACGGCGGCTCGTCGAAGCTCCTGAGCTTCCTCGAATGCAGGCCCGCCCGGTCGGCGCGCAGCGCGTCGAGGGTGGCAAGCCCGATCTGCAGGTGCTCGGCCACCGCCCGCTCGTAGAAGGCATTGGCCGCGCCCGGCAGCTTGATCTCACCGTGCAGCGGCTTGTCGGAGACGCAGAGCAGGGTGCCGTAGGGAACGCGAAGGCGAAACCCCTGCGCCGCGATGGTGCCGCTCTCCATGTCGACGGCGATCGCCCGCGAGAGGTTGATGCGCCGCCGTTCCTGGCTGAAGCGGAGTTCCCAGTTGCGGTCGTCGTAGGTCACGACCGTTCCGGTGCGCAGGCGGCGCTTGAGCGCCTCCGCCCGCTCGCCGGTGACGGCGGCCGCCGCCGATTGCAGCGCGATCTGCACCTCGGCGAGCGCGGGCACCGGAATCTCCGGCGGCACGAGGTCGTCGAGGATGCGGTCGCGGCGCAGATACCCGTGGGCGAGCACGTAGTCGCCGATGGTCTGCGACTGGCGCAGGCCGCCGCAATGGCCGACCATCAGCCAGCAATGCGGGCGCAGGACCGCGAGATGGTCGGTGATCGTCTTCGCGTTGGAGGGGCCGACGCCGATATTGACCAGCGTCGTCCCCTGCGGCGCCCCGTCGGGGCCGCGGCCGACGAGGTGGTAGGCCGGCATCTGGGACTTGTGCCAGGGCGAGGCGGCGATCAGCGCCGCCGGGTCGGCCGAGGCCGCCTCGGAGCGCTCGACCACGACCCCGCCGGGCAGGACCAACCGCTCGCCCTCTCCCGCCGCCAGACGCTCCAGCCCGTAGCGGACGAAGCCATCGACGTAGCGGTGGTAATTGGTGAGCAGGATCCAGGGCTGGATCTCGCGCCAGTCGGAACCGGTGTAGTGGACGAGCCGGCGTAGGGAGTAGTCGGTGCGCACGCCGTCGAACAGGGCGAGCGGGCGCGGATCGCCGGGATTCTCCAGCCACAGTCCGTCGGCCACCTCGTCGCCGACGACGGAGAGCAGCGGCACCGGAAACAGGCTGGCGAGATCGCTGGCGCTGACCCCGCTGCCGCCGAGATCGGTGCCGGGCTCGACGATGTAGGGATAGGGAATCTCCTGCGCCGAGAGGCCCACCTCGATGCCGGCGCCGTAATCGCGCACGAGCGGCCGCAACTGCTCCAGCAGGTAGGGCCGGAAGTAGCCCGGCTGCGTCACCGTCGTGGCGTAGAGCCCCGGCGCCTGGAACTTGGCGGTGGCCCGGTTGAGCCGCGGCAGCGGCCCCTTGGGCTGGTAGGTCAGGCGCAGTTCGGGATAGCGGAACTGGAGCCGCTCGGTCGCGTCCGGCGGGATGCGGTGTTCGAGGTAGCGCGCCAGGGCCGCTTGGAGCGCCTGGGTCGCGCCCGCGTGCAACGCTTCGAGCCGATCCACGGCCGTCTCCGCGTCGGCAACGGCCTCCATCGGCCGCAACTCGTCGATGACCATGCACCCTCCCCGCTCACCCTGCGGTGTCTACACTGCCCGAGGCAGCGAGACGAGCGATCGGCTTGCAAGGGGCCTGCCTGCCTTGCGGCGGCCTCGCGGCGCGGCGACAAGGCAGGGTCACGCAGGAAGGGAAGCGAGGGCGGATGAACGAGGATGTCGAGCGGCGCCCCGGCGAGGAGGCGATCCCGCTGCCCGCCGCTTACGATGCCGGCCTCTACTTCATCGGCCGGGTGCGCACGCCCTGGAAGGCCCGCGCCGAGTGCCCGAAGAACGGCACGCAGACGGATGCGATCTGCACCCTCGAAGTCGATGCCCGCTACCAAGCCGCGCTGCAGAACCTGGAGGGCGCCACCCACCTGATCGTGCTCTACTGGATGGACCGAGCCGCCCGCGACCTCGTACGCCAGCAGCCGCGCCACGCCGAGGGCAGCCGCGGCACCTTCTCGCTGCGCTCGCCCGCGCGGCCGAATCCCATCGCCCTTTCCGTGGTCGAGCGGCTTGCCATCGCCGACGGCACCGTCCGCGTGCGCGGGCTCGACTGCATCGACGGCACGCCGCTCCTCGACATCAAGCCCTACTACGCTTCCACCGACAGCCGGCCCGAGGCACGGGTCGACCGCGCAGGCACGGCAAAGGCGGAGGCCTGATCGGGCGCTACCGCTCCGTCGTCCCCTGCCTCGGGGCTGCGGATGGCCGCTGCGCGCCAAGCCGGGCGAGCAGGCGCAGGTAGACCGGCTTGACGTGGGCCTTGTAGGTCCGGCGGGCCACGCCGCGCCCCTGCCGGAACAGCCTTTCGGCCAGGGCGGTCAGCCGCCCCCGCGCGGAACCGCCGGGGGTGACGTCGATCAAGAGGTCGGCGATCTCGCGCCGCTCCGGCCAGAGCTGGGCCAGGGTCGCCGAGGCGTCCCGGTTGCAGGAATCGATGACGTCGAGGGTGCCATCGGCAAACACCGTCTCGGTCGTCATCTCCATCAGCAGCGAGCCGGGCCCCCATTTCGCGAAAGTCTCGTCATAGGCCATCTTCCAGCCGAAGGCGGTGCGGCCGGACCGCAGCCAGACATTCATCGCGATCGGCCGGCCGTCCAGATGCAGCGCCTCGATGCCGGCGCAGCCGTCCCGCGCCAGTCCCGCGATCATCGTTTGGGCGAAGGCGCAGAGCGAGGGCGCTTGGCGGATCGCCCGGCCGCGCCGGCTCTTGCGCCCCTTCCAACCGGCGGCCTCCAGATCGAGGAACGCCCGGAACGCGGCGCTGACCTCCTCGGGCTTGCGGTGGCTGACGTGGCGCAAGGCCCCGCGCTCTGCGAGACGCTTGCGATGGCGCCGCAACTCGGCACGGCGCTTCGCCGAGACGACAGAGGACGGTGCGCCCTGCCCCGCAGCCGGCGCATCGAGCCGGGCGCGCTGCCGCCGCTCGATCTCGACGATCCTGCCGTTCCGCCGCGCCACGGCGCCGAGGAGGGCGGGGAAGACCGGGCCGTCGGTCGCAATCTGGTTGGCGCAGATCAGCTTCGGCAGGGCGGGATCGTCGGCGACGACGGCGAGCATCGCCGAGAGCGCCTCGAGCGCCCGGTCGCGATCGAGCACCGGCGAGCCGAGAAAGGTCAGCGAATTGCACGGCGCTTCGAGGGTCCGGATCGGCAGACGCGACGAGGGCCGCGCGATCACCAGGAGCCAGACGCCGATCAGTTCGGATTCCTCCCCGGTGCGATGCGACCAGGCGAGGAGGACGTGCAGCGGCGTCTCGGTCGCCGTGTACATCGCGCCGGCGACAGCCGGCTCCATGAACACGTTCGGCTCGGCGCAGCGCTGGACCAACCGGCGCCAGAGCAGGGCGAGCGAGCGGAAGCGCGGCGCCGTGGCGATCTCGGCCGAGACGGCCGGCCGGGAGGCGGCCGTCGCGTCCGCGCCCGTGTCCGGGGCGGGATCGGCCAGGTGCAGGCCCCTGAAATCGCCGCTCGAATCCATGGACGACCCCTCTCCCTCGGCATCGCCGCTCCGCCGGCAGGGCGGCGGCCCGGGCGCCGCACTGTCCGCGCATCCCTCAGCGAGCGAGAAGAACGGCAAAGCCGCGTGCGACGCACGCGGTCTTGAGAGGTACATCCGGATGAGCGGCCCCGCTCGCCCCCCCGGGCGACCGGGCGCGACCTCTGCCGGACCGGATTCCGTCGTCAGAGGAGCTGTCCGCCGGCCAGACGGTAACGGCCCATCGCGCTCTGGAACGCCGCCCAGGCGGAAATCGCGGGATCGCGGATGATGTAGCGGAGATACGCCCGCTCCGCCCGGTTCAGGCGCCAGGGCGTGAGCAGGTTGCCGCACAGGCGGCGCGGCGAGCGGATCTTGAGCGTATCCGTCTCCGCCAGTTCGCCCTCCCCCTCCCGCAGGCGGCAACCGAGGGTGACGAAGTTCAGGCCCGCCAGCATCGCCACGTCCATGTGGTACCAGAAGCGCGGATTGCACTCGATGAAGCCGATCCGGCCATCCGGCTGCCGCCGGATATCGAAGCCGATGACCCCGTCGTAACGGAAATGCTCGATCAGCCTGCGGGCATGCCCGTCGATCACCGGAACGCGGATCTCCTCCAGTTTGGTGAAGGTCCGACGGTAGGAGAAGGATGCTCGGATCCGACCTGATTCGCAGAGATAGAACGCGCTCAGTTCCTCGCCCGGCACGTAGGACTGGCAGATGATCGGCGCGTAGTTGAGGTGCTCGGGCAACGCGTCGGCCGTATCGATCCGCCGCACGCCGTAGCCGCCGGACATCGCGGCCGGTTTCAGGATCAGAGGAAAGGCGAGGGGCTCGCGCTCGCGATCACGGCGCAGATCCGCCATCGTCTCGAACCGCCGCGTCGCGGGGACGGGAAGGCCGAGATCGACGCACAGTCCGGCGAAGCGCCACTTGTCGTCGAGCACATCGACGGTCTCCGGATCCGGCACCGGATAGAACGGCGCGCCGATCTGGTCCCCATAGGCAGCCAGAAGGCGCGTGGTCCGGCTGCAACTCGGAAGCACCATGTCGATGTCGTGCACGGCACAGAGCCGGCGAATTTCGGCCAGGTCGGACGGCTGGACGTTGGAGAAATCTCCCGAATACGGAAGAAATCTTGCACAGAACCGTGAGTGCCTCAGGAGGCCAGCGTCCTCGACGCCCAGAACATAAACTTCATCGAAACAGTCGCTCGCACATCGCAACACCCGGTACTGAATGCGCAGACCATTGGCCAAGACAAGTGCGCGCTTCATTGTAAAGCCTCATGCCCGACTTATCTCCGGAGGACCGGGGAACGGACTGATATCTGAGATCCAATAATTTCGGCCTTGAGCCAAGTTTGTTTTTCGCGAAATATATCGTCAACATCTAATCTCAGGCACATACAATTTTTTGCAGCAACGCTATACTGATGATTGGAACGGGGACGGCGGATTAGTCCGCAATTGCCCCTTCGCAGCTACCGCGACGACCGGAATCCGGTTCGAAGGCGGGCTCGGATCAGCCTTGTCTCAGACGTTCCAGGGTCATCGGATCGGGTTTCCCGTCGAAGAACGCGGCCAGCGCGCGGGCGAAGTCCGGCTCATCCGGAGCGGCCTGCGCGAACAGCGTCACCGAGGAGCGGAACTTCATGTCGTCGGGCGCGCCGAACAGGGCATGGGCCGAGCGGCCCTCCCAGGCATTCGCGGCCCGGGTGCAGGTGCGCAGCCGCTCGCCGAGCAGCGGATGGGCGAGATAGGCCCGCGCCTCGGCCAGCGAACGGATCGCGTAGCGTTGCGCCATGGTGCTGGAGCCGAGCCCGGCGATCTGCGGGAAGACGAACCACATCCAGTGGCTCTGCTTGCGCCCGTTCCGCAGTTCCGCGAGCGCCTGCTCGTAAACGCCGTCCTGCGCCTCAACGAAGCGGTTGAGGTCGAAGCGGTCCTCCATCATGCCCTCCTTCCGGCGCGTGCGCGGGTGAGGCAGGGCCAACCGGCCGCGGGGGGCCGCGTTCCTTCAGGCCAGCGCCGCCATCGCCTCGAAGACGAAGGCGTGACGCGCGGCGAGCGCGTCGATGTCGCTGCCGTAACCGCCGCCGATCACCGCGCAGAGCGGGACTCCCTGTGATCGGGCGAGGCCGACGACGTAGCGGTCGCGGGCGCGCAGGCCGTCGTCGGTGAGGTCGAGGCGGCCGAGCCGATCGTCGCGATGGGGATCGACGCCGGCATTGTAGAAGATCAGATCCGGCGCGAAGTTCTGGACGAGGCCGGGCAGGTGCGCCTCCAGCACCGCGCGGTATTCCGCGTCGCCGAGACCGTCGGGAAGGCCGATATCGAGGTCGCCCGGCACCTTGTCGTGGGGGTAGTTGCGCTCGCAGTGGATCGAGAGCGTGAACAGCTCCGGCTCGCGGGCGAGGCAGTCGGCGGTGCCGTCGCCCTGATGCACGTCGAGGTCGATGATCAGCGCCCGGCCGATCGCGCCCTCGCGCCTCAGGGCAAGGGCGGCCACCGCCACGTCGTTGAACACACAGAAGCCCGCCCCGCCGTCCCTCCGGGCGTGGTGGCTGCCGCCCGCGGTGCTGCCTGCGAGGCCGTGACCGAGCGCGAGACGCGCGGCCCGCAGCGTCCCCCCGGCCGAGGCGCGGGAGCGGGCGGCCACGCTCTCGGTGACGGGCAGGCCGATCGCCCGCTCGATCGCCCGCGGCACCTGCGCGGCAAGCACCGCCGCGACATAGGCCGGGTCGTGCGCCCCCGACAGCAGCGCCGCGTCGGCGGGTTCGGGCATAACGAAACCATCCGGCACGAGGCCGCGGGCGCGCAGGGTCTCGGCGAGCCGGCCGTACTTGCGCATCGGAAAGCGATGGCCGTCCGGCAGTTCCGCCTCGTAGGCGGGATGGAACACGATCGGGATCAAGGGATCAGCCCGGCGCGGGTCGGAGTGTCACACGCCTGATAAGGCGGCGCTGCTAGGGGCGTGATGGGGCGCGCCGTCGCGCCCGGATCCACCCTCGACGGGAGACGCCGCGCATGATCGCAATGCCGGAGAGCGGCGCGCTCGCCGCCCTCGCGTTCTGCGCGGCCCTCGTTGCCATCAACCTCGCGAGCGTCGCGGTGGCGGCTCTGCGCATCGGGCGCAGGGGCGCGGATCGGGGCAAGCCCTCCGTCTTCCCCATGGACGCACCCGTCTCGGTGGTGCGGCCCCTGCGCGGCCTCGAAGCGTTCAGCGAGGAAACCCTTCTGGCGAGCTTCCGGCTCGACTATCCGGCCTACGAGTTGATCTTCTGCGTGGCGGATGCGGCCGATCCGGTCCTGCCGATGCTGGAGCGGATGCGGACGGCGCATCCGCACATCCCGTCGCGGCTGATCCTCGGCGACGAGCGCATCGGCGGCAACCCGAAGCTCAACAACTGCGTGCGCGGCTGGGACGCCGCCCGGCACGACTGGGTGATCCTGGCCGATTCCAACGTCCTGATGCCGCCCGACTACATCCAGCAGATGCAGGCGGCGTGGCGCTCGGACAGCGGCCTCGTCTGCTCGACGCCGATCGGCGCGCGGCCGGACAGCTTCTTCGCCGAAGTGGAATGCGCCTTCCTCAACACCCTCCAGGCCCGCTGGCAATATGCCGGCGAGGCGCTCGGCCTCGGCTTCGCCCAGGGCAAGAGCATGCTCTGGAACAAGCCGTTCCTCGAAGCGCAGGGCGGCATCCGCGCGCTCAACGCCGAGATCGCCGAGGATGCCGCGGCGACCAAGCTCGTGCGCGCGGCGGGCAAGCGCGTCCATCTCGTCGCCTCGCCCTTCCGGCAGCCGCTCGGACATCGCGACCTGTCCGAGGTCTGGTCGCGGCAGGTGCGCTGGGCACGGCTGCGGCGCGTCACCTTCCCGCTGTTCTTCGCCCCCGAGATCGGTATCGGCGCCCTGCTGCCGCTGGTGCTGACGGGCCTCGCGCTGGGCACCGTCGAGGCCGCTCTCTGGCTCGTGGGCGCGGGCGCGCTCTGGTACGGGGCCGAGATGGCGCTGGCCTACCGCGCCGGTTGGCACCGCTCGCCGCGGATGCTGGCCGCCTTCCTCGTGCGCGACGCAATGCTGCCGGCGGTCTGGGCGAGCGCCTGGGCCCGCACGGCCATCGTCTGGCGCGGCAACGCCATGGACATCCGCACCCGCGACGCGACTCCGCTCGAGACGGGGCCGACCGCCGCCTGACCGAAGCGGCCCTCGCACGGGCTCGACCGCCGACGCCGCGTCCGAGCAGAACGTCAGCCCTGGTGGATCCGGGTCCGTCGCGGCAGCGCGACCGACGGAACGCGGCTGAACCGGCCCGGGCGGATGCGGTCAGCCTTGTGGATGCTCACGGCCAAGCACTGCCGCGAGCGCGAACCACCAGCCGATCAGAACAGAGACACGATAAAAAACGGCACGATAGGACACAAGTCTGTTACCGAACGCGCCGGTTCGTCTCATAAAGTAAGCTCGTCCCCAAGCAACAACGCAGATCTATAAAGAGAAATATCGGCCACACAAAGCAACCATCATTCGCATCACAGCTGCAAAGAAGCCTGTTGCCAACGAAGCCGACGACTCGCCTCGGACGGGGGATCTGTTAACAATGCAGTAAGCACCGCACATTCGCTGTGTCGTGAGGGGGGACAACACCGCGATGGCCTGGATGCCGTTCCGTAATGTGCTGCCGACGTCGTCCGCGCCGCGCGACAGGGACGGTGAACAACAGAATCCGGAGCCGCCGGCCGCTCCGCCGCGCTTGCCGAAGGCTGCCATCCCCGACCTGATGGAGGGCGCGCGCCGTCCGCGACCGGCGCCCGAGCCTGCCCCGACCAATCTCGATGCCATCGGCCAGCGGGACGAAGTCGTCCGCCAGCGCATCGACGCGATGGTCGGCCGCCTGGACGATCTGCGGAGCCTCCAGGACGACTTCACGCTGATCCTGCAGCCGCTTTCGAGCATCAGCAGCGAGCTGTCCAAGGCCAGCGTGCGGATCGCCGAACTCGAGAACACGCTGTCGCAGGCGGTCAGCGCCAATGGCGGCCTGCGCGACGAGGTCGTGGACCTCTCGGCGAAGCTGTCGCGCATGAACAGCGAGCTTGCGGATTCACAGCTCCACGCGAAACGGACGCTCGAGAGCTTGCGCGAGCGCGATGCGGCCGTGGAGGCACATCAGATCGACCTGCGCGACAAGGTCTCGGCGATCGAGAACCTGGAGCGCCAGCTCTTTTCCGAGGTCGAGCAGAACAAGGCCCTGGCGAGCGAGAGCCGGGCGCTGCGGCAGGAGGCGCAGGCCGCCGATTCCGCCCTGGCGCGCTCCGAGCACGAACTGAACAATATCCGCGAGAAGAACAGCCTGCTGGAGGTCGAGGGGCGCCGGCTCCAGCTTCTCAGCGAGGAGCAGGCGACGCAGCTCGCCGACCTCGATGCCCGCCATCGCGACCTGACCGCCAGCGCCGAGGCGGACCGGCAGCGCCTGCGTCTCGTCGAGACGCAGCTCGCGACGGAGATGTCGGTTCGCGAGCGCAACGAGGCGCAGCACGAGGCGGAACTCTCCGCGCTGCGCAACGACCGCGCCAGCCTCGCCATGAAGCTCGAAGCCGCCCTCAACCGGGCGACCTCGACGGAGCAGTTGCTGGTGCAGGCGCGCAACCAGCTGCGGGATAAAGACGAGGAGTTCCGCTCCGTCGACCGCAACTTCAAGGAAGCAACCATCGCGCGCAGCACCCTGGAGCGCCGCCTCGAGGCCCTGCAGGCCGATCTCTCCCGCCAGACGGAGCGGTTCCTGGAGATCCAGCGCATCCGCGGCGAACTGGATAGCCGCTGCGACATGCTCAACAAGGCACTCGCCGCCAAGGATGCGGCGATCGAGCAGACGACGAACCGCAACGCGGTCTTGAACGACCGGATCGAGCACCTGACGCACCGGCACGAAGCCGCCCGCGCCGATCTCGAAGCGTCGAACCGCAGGCTGACGGAGGAGTTGCAGAACGAGCGCTCGGAGCGCGCTCTGCTGCAGGGTGCCCTCGATATCGCGCGCGAGAGCCGGACGACGCTTCAGAAGCAGCACGATGCCCTGAAGCGCTCGGGCCGTCCGTGGCGGGAGCAGATGAACGACGAGGCCGGCGAAGAGGCCGCGCCCGCCTCGGCCGAGGCGGTGAGCAACGTTCGCCCGTTCACCTCCACGGGCAAGGCGACCTGATCCGGCGCCCCTCGCCGACGACGATTTGGAAGGATGTTTGAATGTCAGAACAGGCCGTGAAAGACGCCGCCCCTTCCGCCGGCAATTCCATCCTGATGCGGGCTTGGCAGGCCAACGTGGCGCGGCCGGGGGACAAGGTCATCAGCTTCTCGCCGGCCCTGTCCGACAACGCCTCCGCCGACGGGGGCGCCCCGCCCCTGCCGCAGCGCGACTGGACCTCCGCGATCGATCTCGTGCAGGAGGCGGCCGAGGCGATCCGGATCAGTGAAGAGCGCGCCGTCGAGCTGGAAAACCAGCTCAGGAGCGTCATCGGCCAGGCCGAGGAGGAGGTGCGGCAGCTCCAGAAGACGCTCGCCGCGAGCCAGCAGATGGTGAGCCAGGCCGAAGACCGCGCCCGCCGCGCCGAGGCGCGCGCCCAGGAAGCGGAGAGCTGGCTGGTCCGCATCCACGATGCCGTGTTCACGGCCTTCGGCTCGAAGGCCAAGACCGTCCCCGCGGAGCCGAGCGGCGGCGAACAGGACACGCCCTGAGGCGAGAACGCGCTCCGATGGACATCGACGGCACATGTCCGGCGAGCAACGAGAACAGCCTGATGCTTCGTCCGTCCGAGTGGGACAGGTTCGACGTCGAGGTGAAGGTGTACGACGCGCTGGACCTCGTGAAGCAGGCTGCGGACACGATCCATGACCTGCAGCGGTGGAAGGAGACGATCGAGCCGCAGGCCCTGAGCCTGATCCAGAGCGTCCAGCAGGAGCGCGCCCGCTGGCAGGTGGAGCGCTCGGCCCTGATGGCCGAGATCAGCGAATGCCGGCTCACCATCACCGCGACGAGAACGGCGCTGCGGACGGCTCTCTCGGACAGGGAGGCGCTGGCGCGGCGCTGCCAGGACGCCGGTGCTGCGGCCGCGGCCTCCGAACAGCGCGCCAGCGCGGCCGAGGCGCTGCTGGCCTTCCTCTACAAGACGTTCGCCCTCGAACTCACGGAAACGCCGTCGAAGGGCCCGGTCGGCCGGCCGTTCGCTCATCCGGCCGCCGCCTGGATCTCGCCCGAGTGATCCTCGTGCGCAGGGGGCCGACCCTCGGATCGTCGCGCGGGCCGGGGTCCGGCGGCTGAGCGGCATCGCCTGCATACGGCTCCAGGCGCGGACGGCAACGCTCTTGCTTGGCCCGTCGTCCCACGGCCCCGCCCAGCGGCCTCGTTCGGGGCGGCCTCCGGGCCGGGAATGCGGAGATGCACGATGCCGACCCCCTCGCTCGACAAGAGCCTCAACGCCTTCCATCTCTGGGGCATCGCCGTCGGGCTCGTGATCTCGGGCGAGTATTTCGGGTGGAGCTACGGCTGGGCGCAGGCCGGGACCCTCGGCTTCCTCGTCACCACCCTGTGCGTGGCCGCGATGTACGTGGCCTTCATCTTCAGCTTCACCGAACTCACCACCGCGATCCCGCAGGCGGGCGGCCCCTTCGCCTACGCGCATCGCGCCTTCGGGCCCACGGGTGCGGCGGTGGCGGGCTACGCGACGCTGATCGAGTTCGTGTTCGCGCCGCCCGCGATCTCGCTCGCCATCGGCGCCTACCTCAACGTCCAGTTTCCTGGCCTCGACCCGAAGCACGCGGCGCTCGGCGCCTACCTGCTGTTCATGGGCCTCAACATCGTCGGCGTGCACATCGCCGCGACCTTCGAACTGTTCGTCACCGTGCTGGCGGTCGGCGAACTCCTCGTCTTCATGGGTGTCGTCGCTCCCGCCTTCAGCCTTGCCAGCTTCACCGCGGGCGGCTGGGCCGGTGAGGACCGCTTCGGACCGGCCGCCATCGGCGGCATCTTCGCGGCGATCCCCTTCGCGATCTGGTTCTTCCTCGCCATCGAGGGCGTCGCCATGGCGGCGGAAGAGGCCAAGGACCCCAAGCGGACGATCCCGATCGCCTACATCACCGGCGTGCTGACGCTCACCGCGCTCGCCTTCGGGGTGATGCTGTTCGCCGGTGCCGCCGGGGATTGGAAGAGCCTGTCCGACCTCAACGATCCCCTGCCCCAGGCGATGAAGCGGGTGGTCGGCGAGTCGAGCGGCTGGCTGCACATGCTGGTCTGGCTCGGCCTGTTCGGGCTCGTCGCCTCCTTCCACGGCATCATCATGGGCTATGCCCGCCAGATCTTCGCGCTCGCCCGCGCCGGCTTCCTGCCGGCGGTGTTCGCGCGGGTGCATCCGCGCTTCCAGACACCGCATGTGGCGACAGTCGCGGGCGGGGTCGTCGGCATCGCCGCCATCTACAGCGACAACCTGATCAGCGTCGCCGGCCAGTCGCTCACCGCCAGCATCGTGACGATGGCGGTGTTCGGCGCGCTGACCATGTACGTGATGAGCATGGCCGCGCTGTTCCGCCTGCGCCGGACCGAGCCGGATCTCACCCGGCCCTACCGGGCGCCGCTCTATCCCTACGCGCCGGCCTTCGCGCTGGTGATGGCCGTGGTCTGTCTCGTGGCGCTCATCGTCTACAACCCGCTGATCTTCGCGATCTTCGCCGGGGTGATGGCCGTGGCGGTGGTGCTGGTGCGGCGTGTGGGCAAACCCGCGACGCCGGCGACGGTGTCCGCCCTCGATCCGGCGATCTAGATCCGGGCCCAAGAGACGGGATCCAGGCCCATGAACATCGCCATCCTCGAGACCGGCCATCCGCCCGAACGCCTCGGCGGACGCTTTCCCTCTTACGGCGCGATGGTGGAGGCGCTGATCGGCGACGGCCACGCCTTCACGGGCTTCGACGTGACGGCGGGGCACTGGCCCAAGGCGCCGGAGGCGTTCGACGCCTTCGTCATCACCGGCTCGCCCGCCTCGGTCTACGATCCGACCCCTTGGGTCGAGGACCTGCTCGCCTTTCTGCGCGACCTCGACCCGTCGAAGAAGCTCGTCGGCCTCTGCTTCGGGCATCAGGCGCTGGCGCAGGCCTTCGGCGGGCGGGTGGAGCGCTCGCAGCGCGGCTGGGGCCTCGGGCTTCACGCCTACAAAGTGGCGGAGCGCGCACCCTTCATGGACGAGGCGGAGACCATCGCCATCCCCGTGAGCCATCAGGATCAGGTCGTGGCCCTGCCGCCCGGCGCGCGGGTGCTCGCGGGCAGCGCCTTCACGCCCTACGGCGTGCTGGCCTGGAGCGACCGCCCGGCCCTCTCCTTCCAGTGCCACCCGGAATTCGCCCCCGATTACGCCCGCGCGCTCACCGACGGCCACCGGGCCGGCGTGGACGACCCAGCCCTGGTGCCGGCGGCCTTGGCCTCGCTGGAGGCGCCGCACGACAGCGCCCGGGTCGGCGGCTGGATCCGGCGCTTCCTGCGGGCGTAGCTCAGGCCCGGTAGGCGCCCTGCCGCTCCAGCATCCAGCCGGGATATTCCGGCGGCAGGCGCGTGGCGGCGTCGAGCCGCGCGAGGTCGTCGGCCTCGAGCCGGACCGCCGTCGCGCCGAGATTGTCCTGAAGCTGTTTGACGCGTTTGGCTCCGATGATGACGCTGGTGACGGTCTCCCGATGCAGCAGCCACGCGAGCGCCACCTGCGCCACGCTGCAGCCCTTCGCCCCGGCCACCGCGCGCATCGCTTCAAGCGTCCCGGCGCCGCGGGTGCGGTCGACCGGCGGGAAGTCGAAGGTGGTGCGCCGCCCGTCCGCTTGCGTGCCCTCGGCGTCGTACTTGCCCGAGAGATAGCCGCCGGCCAGCGGGCTCCAGACCATCAGCCCGATGTCTTCGGACGTCAGCATCGGGGCGATCTCGCGTTCGAGGTCGCGCCCGACCAGGGTGTAGTAGGCCTGGAGCGAGACGATGGGCGCGAGCCGGCGCGCCTCGGCGATGCCCACCGCCTTCATCACCTGCCACGCCGCCCAGTTCGACAGGCCGAGATAGCGGACATGGCCGTGGCGCACGAGGGTATCGAGCGCCTCCAGCGTCTCGGTGATCGGGGTGGCCGGGTCGAAGCCGTGGATCTGGTAGAGGTCGATATGGTCGAGGCCGAGCCGGGCGAGGCTCGCCTTGCACTGGCTCAGGATGTGCCCGCGCGACGCGCCGCGGGCGTTCGGCCCCTCGCCCATCGGACCCAGCACCTTGGTGGCGATCACCACGTCGTCGCGGGGTATGCCGAGATTCTTGAGCGACTGGCCGAGGATCCGCTCGCTCATCCCGCCCGCATAGACGTTGGCGGTGTCGATGAAGTTGATGCCGGCGTCGAACGCGGTCTTCACCAGGGCGTCGGCCTCGTCCTGGCCGAGCCGGCCGATCTGGCCCCAAAATCCTTCGCTGCCGCCGAAGGTCATGGTGCCGAGGCAGAGTTCGGACACGAACAGGCCGCTGCGGCCGAGGGAGCGCATACGCATGGAGGGATCTCCGTCGGGTTGGGACGGTCCCTGGTACGGCGGGCGACGCCGCCGCGCGGCGGCCGATCCTCTCAAGCTCTTGCCCGATCCTCTCAAAGCCGCCGTGTCGCCGCCGCGCGCGGATGCGTGGGCGGCCCAGGCGCGCTAGGGTCGCCGGCATGACGACGGACCTTTCCGGCCTCGCGGCGCTGATCGAACGGCAATGGCATCGCTATGGCCGGGAAACGCCGGCCGACGGGCTGCTCCTGAACCGCGCCGAGGCGCCGAGCGGCCTGATCCGCGCGGTCTACCGCCCCTCCTTCTGCCTCGTGGTGCAGGGCGCGAAGGCGACGCTGCTCGGTGACACCGCCTACCGCTACGCCGCGGGTCAGGCGCTGCTTGCCTCCCTCGATCTCGCGGTCACGGCCCGGATCACCGAGGCGAGCCCGACGCGGCCCTATCTGGCGCTCAGCCTCGCCATCGACCTGGATGCCCTGGCCGAGTTGCTCAGTGCCCAGGCGGACACCCTCGCCGATGGGATGGATTCCGCTCCCGCTTTCGCCCCCCTGCGCACCGCCGCCCTCGACCCGGACCTGTGCGATCCTCTCGCGCGCCTTCTCACCCTGCTCGATCACCCCCGCGACCTGCCGGTGCTGGCCCCGTTGATCGGCCGGGAGATTATCTGGCGCCTGCTCGGCGGCCCTCTCGGTCCGGCGCTGCGCCAAGCCGGCCTGCCCGAGAGCCACGCCGCGCGGATCGGACGGACGACGGCCTGGATCCGCGCGCATTATGCGGAGCCGCTGCGCGTGGCCGATCTGGCGGCGCTCGCGCGCATGAGCGCGGCGAGCTTCCATCGCCATTTCAAGGCGGTGACGACGATGACGCCGGTGCAGTTCCAGAAGCAGGTCCGGCTCCACGAGGCGCGGCGCCTGCTGCTCGGGGCCGGGGATGTGGCCGGCGTGGGCTACGCCATCGGCTACGAGAGTCCGTCGCAGTTCAGCCGCGACTACCGCCGCTTGTTCGGCGCCCCACCGGGGCGGGACGGCGCCGCGATCCGCGCCCGCCTCGCGCCCGAGCCGGCGCTGCCGTGACCAGCTTCGATGAGAGAGGATTGGTGCGGGTAGAGGGAATCGAACCCCCACGCCTTTCGGCTGGCGATTTTGAGTCGCCCGCGTCTACCAATTCCGCCATACCCGCGACGCCCCCGCCTCTTGGCACAAGCCGGGGCGGCGGGCCAGAGCCAATTTCTCGCCCGGCGAAGGCCGCGCCCAGCGCTTGAGGACGCGGCCGAACCGGGCTGTCCTCAACGGCCGAGCAGGGGAAGCCAAGTGGCGAGTGCCAGCAGCGTCGCCAGCAGCACCGGGGGCGTGATCACGAGACCGACCCTCATGTACTGGCCCCAGGTGATGGTCTGGCCTTTGCGGGCGAGCACGTGCAGCCAGAGCAGGGTGGCCAGGCTGCCGATGGGGGTGAATTTCGGGCCCAGGTCGCAGCCGATCACGTTGGCGTAGATCATCAATTCGCGGGTCTGCTGCGGCAGATCCGGCGCCTGCTCGATCGAGAGCGCTCCGATCAGCACGCTCGGCATGTTGTTCATGACCGAGGACAGGATCGCGGCGGAAAAGCCGGTGCCGAGGGTCGCGACGAGGGGGCCGTATCCGGCGAGCCAGACCAGCCCCTTGGCCAGTTCCTCGGTCAGGCCGGCATTCCGCAGGCCGTAGACGACGAGGTACATCCCGAGGCTGAACAGCACGATCTGCCAGGGCGCGCCGGCCATCACCGTGCGGATCGGGATGACACGGCTCCGGTTGGCGAGCAGCAGCAGCACCGCGGCACCGACGCCGGTGACGAGCGAGACCGGGACGCCGAACGGCGCCGTGACGAAGTAGGCGCAGAGCAACACGGCGAGGAGCGGAAATGCCGCCCGGAACACCAGCGGGTCGCGGATCGCGGTGGCTGGACGCTCCAGAATCGCGACTGGATAGGTGGCCGGCACATCGCGGCGGAAATACACCCACAGCACCACGAGCGTTGCCGCCAGCGACACGAGGTTCACCGGCACCATCACCGCGGTGTAGCGGCCGAAGGTCAGCCCGAAGAAGTTGGCCGAGACGATGTTGACGAGGTTGGAGATCACCAGCGGCAGGGACGTCGAGTCCGCCACGAAGCCGCAGGCGACGATGAAGGCGAGCGCCGCCGCCGGCCTCACGTTCAGGCGGAGCAGGATTGCCAGCACGATCGGCGTCAGCAGCAGCGCCGCGCCGTCATTGGCGAACAGGGCCGCGATGGCCGCACCGAGCAGGACCACGAGCGGGAACAGCCGCCGGCCCCGGCCGCCGCCCCAGCGGGCGACGTGCAGCGCCGCCCAATGGAAGAAGCCGGCCTCGTCGAGCAGGAGCGAGATGACGATCAGCGCCACGAAGGCGAAGGTGGCATCCCAGACGATCTGCCAGACCACCGGGATGTCTCCGGGCTGGATCACGCCCGTGGCCAGGGCCACGCCCGCGCCGCCCAGCGCGCTCCACCCGATCCCGAGGCCCTTGGGCTGCCAGATGACGAGGACGAGGGTCGCGAGAAAGATGGCGAACGCGAGCATCGGGGTCGTTTCTTATTCGTGGGGAAGGACGAGTCTCAGGCAGTGGTGACGCGGCGGCCGTGCGCGTCCACGACCCGCTCGCCGTCTTCCTTGACGAACGCGCCCTGCTGCGGCGGCAGGAGGTCCAGCACGGCCTCCGACGGACGGCAGAGGCGCACGCCCCGCGGCGTGACCACCAACGGCCGGTTCAGCAGGACCGGGTGTGCGGCGACGGCGTCCAGAAGCTGATCGTCGCTGAGCGACGCGTCGCCCAGGTTCAGTTCCGCGTAGGGCGTGCCCTTTTCGCGAAGGAGATCCCGCACGGCAAGGCCGGCCCGGCGGGCGAGCTGACGGACCAGATCCCGTGTCGGCGGAGTCTTGAGGTACTCGATGACATGCGGCTCGATGCCGGCATTGCGGATCATCGCCAGGGTGTTGCGGGACGTGCCGCAGGCCGGGTTGTGGTAGATCACGACATCGAACGGCTCAGGCACGGGCAGCGTCTCCGGTCGGTGGGCAGCAGGAGGCCAGAGCCGTCACCGCCGGATCGCAGACCTCCGGGCGGCCCTGGCAGCAATCGCGCATCAGGAACTCGATCAGGCCGGACAGGGCCGGATAGGCAGCGCTGTAGATGACCGAGCGGCCCTCTCGCCGGGACTGGACGAGCCCGGCATGGCTCAATTCCTTCACGTGGAAGGACAAATTGGTGCCCGACACCCCGACCTCGCCAGCCAGCGCACCGGCCGCCAGCCCCTCCGGACCGGCCGTGACCAGAGCCCGCACGATGCGCAGGCGGTGCTCCTGACCGAGCGCGGCGAAGGCGGCGATGGCTTGCCGTTCCTCGACCATTACTGCAATATCTCAATCATCGTTGAAATGTAGATGAAGCCCGCGCCGTGGACAAGCCGCCTCTCCCCTTCACCGATGGCCTGCCGCATCTGAGCGCCGCACATTTCGAGGTGCCGACCGTCGAACGGCTGCACCCTTCGACACCCTTCACTCACTCGCCCCGGTTCCTGATCCTCTACGGGTCGCTGCGGGAGCGCTCCTTCAGCCGCTTCCTCGCCTACGAGGCCGCCCGGCTCTTGGAGGCCATGGGCGGCGAGGTGCGGATCTACGACGCCCACGGCCTGCCCCTGCCCGACGACACCACGGCCGATCACCCGAAGGTGCAGGAGCTGCGCCGGCTCTCGCTCTGGTCCGAGGGGCAGGTCTGGGTCTCGCCGGAGCGGCACGGCAACCTGACGGGGGTGATGAAGAGTCAGATCGACTGGCTGCCCCTGAGCGAAGGTTCGGTGCGCCCGACGCAAGGGCGCACCCTCGCGGTGATGCAGGTCTCGGGCGGCTCGCAGAGCTTCAACGCCGTGAATGCCCTGCGCGTCCTCGGCCGCTGGATGCGGATGATCACGATCCCCAACCAGTCTTCCGTGCCGATGGCCTACAAGGAATTCGACGAGGCCGGCCGGATGAAGCCGGGGCCGCTCTACGAGCGCGTGGTCGACGTGTGCGAGGAGTTGATGAAGTTCACGCTGCTGACCCGCGAGCGGGCCGACTACCTCGTGGATCGCTACAGCGAGCGGAAGGAGCGGGCGCCCGCGCGGCTCGAAGCCGTGGCCGCCGATATCGGATTCGTGAAACGCTCGATCTGACCGGCTGCGGCTGTCCCTTTCCGCACGGGCCCACGTCGCCCCACCCTCGCCTCAAACCTGCATCTGTGCTGAAAGGGCTCCGCTTCCCGGACCCCAACGAGGCCCCATGATCCGCCGGCTCTACGAGTGGATACTCGCGCTCGCCGCCAAGCCCTCCGCGCCCTGGGCGCTCGGGGCGGTGGCGTTTGCCGAAAGTTCGTTCTTCCCCGTGCCGCCGGACGCGATGCTGGTGCCGATGGCGGTGAGCCGGCCGGACCGGGTCTGGCTCTACGCCACCATCGCCACCGTCGCCTCGGTGCTCGGCGGACTGCTCGGCTACGCCATCGGCGCGCTGCTGTTCGATTCGGTCGGGCTCTGGCTGTTCAACCTCTACGGGCTCGCCGACAAGGCCGAGACCTTCCAGGCCTCCTACGCGACCTACGGGCACTGGGTGATCCTGCTCAAGGGGCTCACCCCGATCCCCTACAAGCTCGTCACCATCACCTCGGGCTTCGCCCATTACTCGCTGTTCTGGTTCGTTCTGCTCTCGGTCGTCACCCGCGGGGCGCGCTTCTTCCTGCTGGCCTGGCTGCTCGGGCGCTACGGCATCGGCATCCGTGCGGTGCTCGACCGGCACCTCAACGTGGTGGCGGGGCTGTTCGCGGCGGTGGTGATCCTCGGCTTCGTCGCCTTCAAGGTGATGCTGTGACCCGTCTCCTCACCCTGCGCGGCGCGGCGCTCGCCGTGGCCCTCGGCGCCGCACTCACCGTCGGCGGCGCCCTCGTGTTCGAGCACGGCCTCGGCTACGTCCCGTGCAAGCTCTGCCTGACCGAGCGGGTGCCCTACTACGCCGCCGCACCGCTGGCGCTGATCGCCGCGCTGCTCCCGCCGCGTCCCGCGCGCTTCCTCCTCGGGCTCGTCGCGCTGGTGCTGATCTACGGGGCCGGTCTCGGCGTCTACCATGCGGGCGCCGAGTGGGGATTCTGGCCGGGGCCCAACGATTGCGGCGGCGGATCCGGCGCCGGGCCGGCGGACGTGGCCGACTTCCTGAAGAAGCTCGAAACCGTGCGGCCGGTCGATTGCACGGCCGCGGCGTGGCGCTTCCTCGGCCTCTCGCTCGCCGGCTGGAACGCCGTGATCGCGGCCGGGCTCGGCCTCCTGGCGGCGGCCGCCGCGCTCGTCGCTCAACCGTCGAGGGGGCCGCACCAGCCGGGCAGGTAGCCGGCCTCCGGCGCCTTGGCGAGGCGCAGCGCCTGCTCGAGCGCCTGCGTGAAGTCCTTCTCGACCCCCTTCCGCTTGAGGTTGCGCCGCAGGTAGTCGGCCCAGAGGAACTCGCTGAAGGGCGTCGTGTCCTTGGCAAAGCCCCCGGCCCGGCGCAACTCGCCCGCGAGGCTGCGGAACGGGTCGTCGGGCAGGTCCGCGATCGCCTTCGGGATGTCGTCGAAGCCGACCCGCTTGCCATCCGCGTCGTAGGGATGGACCCAGGCCTTGTGGTCGGCCACCGTCCAGAAGGCGTCCTTGTCGAGCTTGTGCAGGTCGGCGACGACGGTCACCAGCACGTTCTCCTCCCCCTCCTCCTGCAGCGCGCGGGCGAGGTGGTGGTGGTCAATCACGTAGTGCTTCTTCTTCGGGCCGAGCAGCACCGGGATCATGTGCGAGCCGAGGAAGGCCGCCTTCTTCTCGGGATCGTGCGCCCGCCAGCGGCGGCGCTTCTCCGCGACCTCGCGATAGCCCACCGTGATCTGCGTCGGCCGCAGCTCCGCGATCGGCACGGAGATGAGCAGAGGTTCGCGCGACGCCATCGATCTCTCCCGTTCCTGTCAGGCCCGCTCCGTGAGGCGGGCCTCGATCCGGGGCGCAACGTCGTTCGCGCGGCGCCGGGCGCACGGCCGAGCCTCACATTTCCGCGAGAGTTCGGTTCGCCTTTCTCCGCTCACAACGGTCATCGGACCGGGACAAGCGCGTGACCCGGTCTTCTCATCCCGTCGTCCCAAGGATCGGCCTGCCGGAAGACGGAAGAAGCCGGCTCAGCCCTGGTAGCCGCCCATGGCACAGATCCTGGCCCATTCCGCCTCCGTCACCGGCTGAACCGAGAGGCGGGAATTGGTGACCAGCGCCATGTCCTTGAGCACGGCCTCCGCCTTGATCGCGTCGAGGCCGACCGGTCGCGGCATCGGCGCCACCGCGCGTAAGTCGACCATGCCGAAGCGCCCGCTCTCATCGGTGTGGTCGGGATAGTAGGGCTTGATGACCTCGACGATGCCGACGACGGCCTTGCCCTCGTTGGAATGGTAGAAGAAGCCGCGCTCGCCGACCTGCATTGCCTGCATCTGCTTCTTGGCGAGGTGGTTGCGCACGCCGTTCCAGAAGGTGCCGCCCTCTCCCGCCTCGACCTGCTGGTCCCAGGACCAGGTCGAGGGTTCGGACTTGAACAGCCAGTAGGCCATGGCGCGGGACGGCTCCGTCGGGGACAGCGCCTCCGCTTAGCGAAAATACGGCCGCGCTTGAAGGGCGCCTCGCACGGGCCCCGCCGGAGCTCGGGATGCGCTTACGCCGTCTCGGCCTTGAGCGGGCGCGACAGCAGGCGAGCCATGGCCGCATCGACCGTGAGCGCCCCGGCCACCACCGCGGCGACGGCCTCGGCCACGGGCATCTCGACCGCCTGCGTCCGGGCGAGATCCACCAGCGCCTGCGCGGTGAAGGCGCCCTCCACCAGCTTGCCGCCCGAGGCTTCCTCCGGCGTCGCCCCCTTCCCCAGGCGCTCGCCGAAGGCGAAGTTGCGCGATTGCGGCGAGGAGGCCGTGAGCACGAGGTCGCCGAGGCCCGACAATCCCATCAGCGTCTCCGCCCGGCCGCCATAGGCGCGGGCGAACCGCATCAGCTCGGCGAAGGCGCGGGCGATCAGCGCGGCGCGGGCGCTCTCGCCGAGCCCACGGCCGGCGACGATGCCGGCGGCGATGGCGAGCACGTTCTTGCCCGCGCCCCCGACCTCGACGCCGCGCACGTCGTCGGTGTGGTAGAGCCGGAAGGCCGGCCCGGAAAGCAGGCCGGCGAGCCGCGCCGCCAGCGCCCCGTCCTCCGCGGCGAGCGTCACCGCTGTGGGCAGGCCGCGGGCGACGTCGGAGGCGAAGCTCGGCCCCGACAGAACCGCGACCGGCGTGCCGACGGGCAGGACATCGGCGGCGACCGCGCTCATGAAGGCGTCGCTGCCCCGCTCGATCCCTTTGGCGCAGAGCACCATCGCGGCGCCGGGCGCCAGGGATGGGGCGAGCGCCGAGAGGACGCCGCGGAGAGTCTGGGCCGGCACCACGAGCAGCACCGTGGCCGCAGAGCCGAGGGCGGCGGCCTCCGCCGTCGCCCGCACGCCCGGATGCAGGGCGACGCCGGGCAGGTAGCGCTCGTTGGCGCGAGCCTGCTCCATCCGCGCGGCGGCGGCGGGGTCGCGCATCCAGAGCGTCACCGGGTGGCCTGCCGCAGCGGCGGCGTTGGCCAGCGCGGTGCCCCAGGACCCGCCGCCGACGACGGCGACCGCTTCGTCCCGCCGCTCGGTGCCTGACTCCATGTCCGCCTCCATCGGGAATCCGGTGCGCCCCGGTCGGTTCAAGCCACGATGCCGGTCCGGCACCGGATCGCCGAGGCTGCGATAGCGGTCTCCCGGCCGAAGAGCGAGGGGCGGTCGCGACCCATCCGGCGGCAGGCCGCCATAACGCCGCACCGCGGGCGCTTGACGAATTCGGCAATGGCGGCTTCTCGGTCCAGCGCCTCACGGCATCGACCTGCCGCCGCAGTTTCCGGCACTATTTGACACCAAAAGGCTTTATCCCCACAACCTTGGGCAAAATAGGCAATTTCGCTCGCTCAATGCGTGAATACAATGTTCGCGGCAAAATATCATATGATCGTGAGCTTCGACTGCACAGAATTATGTTTTCGTCTGCGCAATTTTTAGTCAATCGAGATTTATTCCCTGCAAATTCACCACTTACCAATCCTACATTTCATCGGAACACAGGTTTTTGAAGCCAAAATACTGATGCTGCATCCCCAGATTAACGGTTGCTTAGGAACATAAGGGAAAAGTGCTTCCACCGAAACGCATGATTTCCGGACATTCGAACCTTGGCGATCTTCCATTCCGAGCAGGATTCCATTCTTGCCGCCGTCGATCGCGCACAAGGGCGCATCGAGTTCGCGATGGACGGCACTGTCCTGCACGCGAACGCCAACTTCCTGAACCTGCTGGGTTATACCCTCGAGGAGGTGCGCGGCCGCCCGCACGCCCTGTTCATGCCGCCGGAGCAGCGTGAGAGTCCGGAATACAAGGCCTTTTGGGAGGCCCTGCGCCGCGGCGAATTCCAGGCCCGGGAGTTCCGACGCATCGACAAGGCGGGCCGGTCGGTCTGGATCCAGGCGTCCTACAATCCGATCCTCGACCGGCGCGGGCGCCCCTACAAGGTCGTGAAGTTCGCCACCGACATCTCGGCCCAGACCCGCCGCAACGCGGGCTATGAGGGCCAGATCACGGCGATCAACCGTTCGCAGGCGGTCATCCATTTCGACCTCGACGGCACGATCACCGACGCCAACCGCAATTTCCTCGACACGGTGGGGTACGAACTCGACGAGATCCGCGGCCGGCATCACAGCCTGTTCGTCGATCCGGAGGAGGCCGGGAGCGCCGCCTATGCCGATTTCTGGAAGGCGCTGGCCAAGGGCACCTATCAGGCCGGCGAGTTCCGGCGGCTCGCCAAGGGCGGACGGTCGATCTGGATCTACGGCACCTACAATCCGGTCCTCGACTCCGAGGGGCGGCCCTGTGCGGTGGTGAAGTTCGCCAGCGACGTCACGCAGGCCGTGGCCGACCGCCTCCGCCGCGCCGACGGACAGCGCGTCATCCAGGCCGATCTCGGCTCCATCACCGGAGCGATGTCGGATGTCAGCCGTCAGGCCAGCGAGACGGCGACCGCGGTCGCCGCCACCTCCGACAACGTCCAGTCGGTCGCCGCCGGGGCCGAGGAATTCGCGGCCTCGATCTCGGAGCTGAGCCGCCACGCCTCGCAGGCCAAGACCGCCGCCGACGCCGCGGTGACCCGCGCCGAGGAGGCGGGCGGGATCGTGAGCGGCCTGACCGCCACCGCCGAGCGCATCGGCGAGGTCGTCTCCGTGATCCGTTCGATCGCCGATCAGACCAATCTGCTGGCGCTGAACGCCACCATCGAGGCGGCCCGCGCCGGCGCGGCCGGGCGCGGCTTCGCCGTGGTCGCCACCGAAGTGAAGGCGCTGGCGAGCCAATCCTCGCGCGCCACCGAAGATATCGGCCAGCAGATTGCCGCGGTGCAGGATTCCTCGGCGCGGGCCGTCGAGGCGATCCGTGCCATCGTCTCGACCATCACGGATCTGAGCGAGATCTCGATGAGCGTCTCCTCCGCCGTCACCGAGCAGGCCGCGGTCACGCAGGAGATCGCCTCCAACATGCAGACCGCCGCGCGCAGCGTGGACGCCGTCCGCCGCAACGCCGACGGCATCGCCCACGCGGCGAACGAGGTCGATCTCTCCGTGCAGAAGGTGACCGCCGCCGCGCGGGCGATGGCCTGACGTCGGGCGCTCAGGCGGCCGGGGCGGCCTCGGCGAAGGGCCACCGGGCGCGCGCCGGCACGGTAAGGTCGTCGACGAGGCCGAGGCGCAGGCGCTCCAGCCCCGCCCAGGCGATCATCGCGCCGTTGTCGCCGCAGAGCGGCAGCGGCGGCGCGACGAAGCTCAGGCCCACCTCCCCCGCCTGCGCGGCCAGAGCCCGGCGGATCGCCCCGTTAGCGGCCACGCCGCCCGCCGCGACCAGGGCCGTCGGATGCCCGGCGACGCCCGCGAAGGCCCGCAGGGCCACGCGCACGCGGTCCACCACCACGTCCACCACCGCCGCCTGAAAGCTCGCGCACAGGTCGGCCACGTCCTGCGAGGCCAGGGGTTCGAGCCGCTCGGCCTCGATGCGCAGGGCCGTCTTGAGGCCCGACAGCGAGAAATCCGCCTGCCGCCGCCCGAGCATCGGCCGGGGCAGCGCGAACCGCTCCGGATTGCCGTTCTGCGCCTGCCGCTCCACCTCGGGCCCGCCGGGATAGCCGAGCCCCAGGAGCTTGGCGACCTTGTCGAACGCCTCGCCGATGGCGTCGTCGATGGTGGTGCCGAGGCGGACGTAATCGCCCACGCCCTTCACGGCGACGAGCTGCGTATGCCCGCCGGAGGCGAGCAGCAGCAGGTAGGGGAAGGCGAGCCCGTCGGTGAGCCGCGGCGTCAGCGCGTGCGCCTCCAGATGGTTGACCGCGAGGAGCGGCTTGCGGGCGACGAGGGCCAGGGTCTTGGCCGTGACGAGGCCGATCAGCACGCCGCCGATCAGGCCCGGCCCGGCGGCAACCGCGATGCCGTCGATCTCCGGCAGCGTCGTTCCCGCCCGCTGGAGCGCCCGGGCGATCAGCCGGTCGAGCACCTCGACATGGGCGCGGGCGGCGATCTCGGGCACGACGCCGCCATAGGCCGCGTGTTCAGCGATCTGGCTCAGCACCTCGTTGGACAGAATCCGGCCGCGCTCCTCATCGCCGAGGGTCACGACGGCGGCGGCGGTCTCGTCGCAGGTGGTCTCGATGCCGAGGATCTTCATGGGGATCACGCTGATGTCCAAGCACCGTTGCGCGCCGGGGGCCGGCCCGCCTACTCCATGTCACGCGAAAGCTCAGGTGGGCCGCTCGCGGGGACAGGTCTACGACGAAACCGCCGAGGGATACAGGTGACGCCTCCGGCCGGCGGCGCCTGTGGACAGCGGGATGGGGAACGAGGGCATGCGGATCTGGGTGTCGCGGCCCGAGCCGGGCGCGGGACGCACGGCGCGGCGGCTGGCCGAACGCGGCCACACGGCGCTCGTGGCACCCGTGCTGCGGATCGCGCCGAGCGACGGGCCGCCGCCCGCCGGCCGGTTCGACGGGCTGATCCTCACAAGTGCTAACGCCGCCGCGCCGCTCGCCGGCGCGGGCCTTCCCGCCGCACCGGTCTTCGCCGTCGGTGCCCGCACGGCGGAGCGGGCGGCGCGGGCCGGCCTTCACCCGGTCCTCTGCGCCGACGGGGATGCCGCCGACCTGGCCCGGCTCGTCGCGGCGCATGTGCGGCCGGGGGGGGCCCTCCTCCACGCCGCGGGCGAGGACCGCAAGGCGGAGCCCGCGGCGCGTCTCACGGCCGAGGGTTACCGCGTCACGACCTGGACCGCCTACGCCGCCCTGGCCGAGACGGCCCTGCCCGAGGCGGCGGCGCGGGCGCTCCGCGATCGGGATGGCGCCCCACCCCTCACGGCAGCCTTGCACTTCTCCCGGCGCAGCGCCGAAATCGCCGCGCATTTGTGCCGTGAGGCGGGACTGAGCGGAGCGTTTCGGGCGCTGGCGCATTACTGCCTGTCCGCGGACGTCGCCGCGGGACTGGTCGAGCTCGGCGTTGCGGCCCATTTTGTGGCGGCGCGGCCGAGCGAGGAGGCTCTCCTCGCCGGTCTCGCGGCTTCGGACTGAACGCCCCCGTCGCCCCTCACGGGCCGATCGGAGGCAGGAGCAGGCCGAAGCGTCGGAGAAGGAGCCTGGAAGCGGTTCCGATGGATGACGGCGCCGGTTCGCTCTTCTATGGGAGCAGACCGCGCCGTGCGGCGGCTGAATGGAGCGAACGCCCGTGACTTCACCCAAGGACGGCCCCAGGGACGGTGCCAAGTCTCCCGAGCAAGGCAAGTCGCCGGAGCAGGGCAAGGAGCCGGCCAGGGACCTGACGAAGGATCAGTCCCGGCCCGCCGACGCCAAAGCGGCGGGCAAGCCCCCCGAGCCGTCTGCGGCCGCCTCCGCCACGAAGGTCGATCCTGTCAAGTCCGGGCCGGCCGCCTCCGAACCATCCCGCACCGAGCCGGCCAAGCCGGGGCCGACCGGCAGCAGCGCGCTGTCCGGCAGCAGCGCGCCGGGAACCGCGTCGCGTCCGCAGGACACCAAATCCGACGTCTCGGCCAAACCTGACGCTTCGACCAAGCCGGGCGCCACGGGCAGCAGCGCCGTGCCGCCTTCGAGCGCCGCATCCGCCACCGCAGGATCGCCGTCGGGTAAACCCGCAGAGACCGGAAGGCCGTCCACGGGATCCGGCTCACCGGCTGCCGCCGCCGGCACGCCGGGAGGGACAGCCCCGTTGAAGCCGGGCGCCACCGGCAGCAGCGCCGTCCCGCCGAGCACCGGCGGCGCCCAATCCGCCGATGCCAAACCCGCCGATGCCAAGCCGGAAGCGCCCGCCAAACCCGGCGCCACCGGAAGCAGCGCGGTGAGGCCGGAAGCGCCGGCCTCCGGAAGCGCCAAGCCGGACACGGCCGCGGGCGCCAAGCCGGATCCGGCCGCGGGCGCCAAGCCGGGAGCGGCGTCGGGTGCCACGCGGGTGACGGAAGCCGCTTCGCTGACCGACGGCCCGATCCTCGATCTGAAGGCCAAGCGCCTTTCCGACCCGGCCGAGGCGGGCAAGGACGCCGGCAAGGACACTGGCAAGAACGCGCCGGGCGCCTCCGCTTCGGCCAAGGACGCCTCGAAGGATGCCCCGAAGGACGCTTCGAAGGACCCGTCCAAGGAAACCGTGAGGCCGGCACCGGCCCGCGGCGGTGCGGGCTTCGGCACCGTGGCCGCCTCCGGCTTGCTCGGCGGCCTGATCGGCGCGGGCCTGCTCTACGGGGTCACCACCTACCAGCGCGGCGCCGACCCGCGGCTGGCCGCCCTCGACACATCGATCGCCGGCCTAGCCACGAAGGACGCCGTGGCCTCCCTCGACAAGCGCCTCGCCGCCAACGAGCAGGCGCTCAAGCCCCTGCCCGACGCGATTGCCCGGGCCGAGGCCGCGGCGAAGGCGGCCAACGACCGCGCCGGCGAAGCGCTCCAGAAAGCGGGGGCCACGCCCGCCGCCGATGGCTCGGCGCCCGCGCCGTCCGTCCCCGCCGATCTCGCGGCGCGTCTCGACGCCCTCGATCAGCGCGTCTCGGCGCTGCAGGAGGAGCCGGGCCGGGACGGCACGGCGGAGGTGAAGACCGCGCCGACGCTCGACCCGGCCGCGCTCGGCGCCCTCGACCAGAGGATCAAGGCGCTCGAAGCCAACGGCGTCAAGGACACGTCGTCCGATCTCGCGGACAAGATCGCGGCGCTGCAGGGCGAGGTCGCGTCCCGCACCAAGGCCGACGAGGCGGCCGAGGCGGCCCTCGGCAAGCGCGTGGACGAGTTGCAGAAGGCTCTGGAGGGCCGGATCACCGCGGCGTCCCAGGCCGCGCAGGAGGCGACGCAGGCGGGCCGGCAGGCCGCCGACGCCGCCCAGACCCGCGCCGACGAGGCCGTGCGGGGCTTAGAGCGCAGGCTCCAGGACAAGCTTCAGGAACAGTCGGATCGGATCGCAAGTCTGGACAAGGCGGTCGATCAGAGCGCCAAGCAGAGCACGGTGCAGTCGGCCCTGCGCATCGTCGCGGCCGACCGGATCGCCTCGGCACTGGAGGCGGGCCAGCCCTACCCGGATGCCCTGGCCAGCCTGCGCACCCTCGAACCGGCGGATTCGAAGCGGCTCGAGGCCCTCGCCCCCTTCGCCGAGAAGGGCGCGCCGAAGCCGGCCAGCCTCGCGGCGGAGTTCCGCCGGATCTCGGAGAAGATCGCCGAGGCCCGGCGTGCGGCCCAGGCCAAGTCCGTGGCCGAGACCGGCAGCGTGAGCGACCGTCTGATGAACATGGCCAGCTCCCTGGTGCAGGTGAAGCGGACGGATGCCCCCGCCTCGGGCGGCACGGCACCGGCCGCGGGCGGCGACGGCTCGACCGCGCAGGTTCAGGCGGCGCTCGACCGCGGCGATCTCGCCGAGGCGGCCAAGGCCTACGCCGCCCTCCCCGAGGAGGCGCGGGCGCAGGGCGGCGATTTCGGCGCCCGGCTCGCGGCGCGCGCCGAGGCGGGCCGGGCGGCGCAAGCGCTGCTCGCCGACGCCTTCACCGGCCTGCCGCCCGCGCGCTGACCGGCCGGATGCGGCGACCGATGACGATGAACCGGCCGCGCCCCGCGCGGCGTTCCCCCCTTCCACTCTGCCCGGGCCGCGTGCGCCCGCTCCCCGTGCTCCCAAGGAGGCCCTGACCCATGTGGCGCGCCCTCGTCTTCCTGGCCCTCCTGGCCGTCGCCGCCTACGGCGCGGTATGGATCGCCGACCATCCGGGCACCGTGACCGTCGTCTGGAACGGCTACGAGATCGGCACGAGCCTCGCCATCGCGCTGACCGGCGTGCTGGTGGCGGCGATCATCCTCGGCCTCATCTGGGCGATCGTGACGGGCGTGATCGGCCTGCCGGCCAGCATCAGCCGTTCGACCCGCGAGCGGCGCCGCAACAAGGGCCTCGCCTCGCTCTCGCGCGGCATGATCGCGGTCGGCTCCGGCGATCCGCTCGCCGCCCGCCGCCATGCGGGCGATGCCGAGCGCCTGCTCGGCAGCCAGCCGCTGACGCTTCTCCTCAAGGCCCAGGCGGCCCAGATCTCCGGTGACCGGGACGCGGCCGAGCAGGCGTTCAAGCGCATGGCGGACGATCCCGAGACCCGGGTGCTGGGTCTGCGCGGGCTGTTCGTGGAGGCCCGCCGCCGCGAGGACGAGGGGGCCGCGCGCGCCTACGCCGCCGAGGCCGCCCGGCTCGCGCCGAGTGTCACCTGGGCGAACGAGGCGGTGCTGGAGGCGCAGTGCGCCGATGGCGAATGGTCGGCCGCCACCGAGACGGTGGAGCGCCGCGCCGCGCTCGGCCTGATGGACAAGCATGCCGCCCGCCGCCAGCGCGCGGTGCTGCTCACCGCCGCGGCGCAGCGCCACGAAGCCGGCGAGCCCGAGACCGCCACGGAGCAGGCGCTGAAGGCGGTCAAGCTCGCCCCCGATCTCGTGCCCGCGGCGGTGATCGCGGGCCGGCTGCTCGCTCGCCGCAACGACTTGCGCAAGGCCGCCAAGATCATCGAGGCGGCCTGGAAGGCGACGCCGCATCCGGAACTCGGAAAGGTCTACCTCAACCTGCGCACGGGCGATTCCGCCCGCGACCGGCTGGCGCGCGCAGAGACCCTGGCCAAGCTGTCGTCCTGGGATCCGGAATCGCGCCTCGTGATCGCCCAGGCCGCGAGCGAGGCGAAGGATTTCGCCCGTGCCCGCGAGGTCCTGGCGCCGCTGGTCGACGACCGGCCGACGGCCCGCGTCTGCCGGATGATGGCGCGGCTCGAGGCCGCGGAGCACGGGGCCGACAGTGGGCGCTCCCGCGAGTGGCTCGCCCGCGCGGCCCGCGCCCCGCGCGATCCGGCCTGGGTCGCCGACGGCGTGGTCTCCGAGCGCTGGGCGCCGGTCTCACCGGTCACCGGCCGTCTCGACGCTTTCGTGTGGAAGACGCCGCCGGAGATCCTCGCCGGCCCCGAGGACGACGACACCTCCGTTCCGGCCTCGCCCGAACCCACGGCTCCGGCCGCCATCCCGGCCTCGCCGGGCCCGGCCCCCATCACCACCGACAGCCCGGCCCCCTCCACGCCGGGCTTCCTCCAGACGGGCGCCGGGACGCCGTCGGCCCCGCCGTCGCCCGCCCCGGTCAACGCGCCCGCCGGCTCCCCGGCAGCCACGCAGACGACGGCCGCGGACCGCGCCCGCCGCATCGCCTGAGGCCCTGCGCCGCCCGGTCTGTCGGCCGGGCGGCGCATAACCCACGTTCTGTGGCATTCTCTGCCTTGCCAGACGCCGACACCCCGGCTACAGACCCGCCACCTGCCGCAAGTGACCACCGCCCGCGCCCCGCGCCCGCATGGTCCCCGGCCGGTTCCGGAGGGGTGGCCGAGTGGTTGAAGGCGCACGCCTGGAAAGTGTGTATACCGGAAACGGTATCGCGGGTTCGAATCCCGCTCCCTCCGCCACTTTCAGTACGTTCTGAATTTATCAGCAATCACAGACACTTGGGTGACGCCAGGGCGAAGATGTCCCCCATAACTGTCCCCAAAGCGTCCCCCATCGTCTGCGTTCAAACGCCGCAGGGATGTGCTTGCATCGATCGAGCATGGCCAGCGCCGCCCCTCTTCATGGTTCAATTCTGGGCTCTCCCATCGTGACGCTCGCCACGCGCCACCTCCTTCATGAGCCCATCAGGCAGCGGACGTTGCAGCCTCAGCGCCTCCTCCGTGGGCGCCTCAAGCCACGCGCCGCACTCCTCCTTCGTGGTGAGCAGCACGGGCATCGCCTTCGGATGCACGGGTCCGACCACGCCGTTGGCCTCTGTCGTGAGGAATGAGAACAGCCGGTGCTCCTCCTCGACCCTGTCAGGGTTCTCCTTCTTGGTTCCCCTCACGCCCGTCCAGGGGCGCCAGATGCCCGCGAAGGCGAACAGCGGGCGGTCATCGTCCAGGGCGAACCAGACGGGCGTCTTGCGGGGCTTTGTGTCGGCATACTCGCTGAACGATGACGCGGGCACGAGGCAGCGGAACTCAGGCTTGAGCCACGGGCGCCAATGCGGGCTCTTCACGTTGCGGACGTTGGTGACGGGTTGCTCCCCGTAAGCCTTCGGCCCTGGGATGCCCCACCGCATTATCGTCAGCTCACGGCCCTCCTTACTGGCCAGGACCACGGGGGCCATCTGATCAGGGAAGATGCCGGGCATGGGAGGCAGGTTGCCGGCGCTATCGCGACTTACGTCGAACCAGCGCCGTATCTCATCCTGGGGACGGTGGAGGCTGTAGAGGTTGCACATGGAGGCAGCCTAACGGGCAAGAGCCTAGCGACTGGTATCACTGCCCCCAGCCCATTGGAGACATTCGGCTGATGCAAACTCAGGCAGGAAAGCCGGCCTGATCCAGACAGCGCCATCAGCCATTTAGCTGCGCAGATACTCTGCCTTGATGTCCCTCCAAGCCGAGGCGATGATTTCCTGCCGGGGCTTGAACCAGGGAGCTTCGTAGTCCTCTTCCAGCAGAGCAGCGTACTGCGGGCGCACTAGGACTGCACGAAAAGCTGCCAGGAACCGCTCCTCGGTTGGATCGAAGGGCACCGGGGGCATTTTCTCCACGGCCATCACGACATCACGTTTATGATCTTCTCCATCGAGACTGAAGGCACCCCTCAGTACCGTTGACCCAAGGCGCACCCACCAGGGCCGCCCCTTCATGAGCGCTGAGGCTTTCTTGCCTCGATCCCAGCAGAGCACCCACCGTCCAACCAGCACCGCTTCGTCTGCTGGATGTTCAAGTTCCAAGCCTCCATCAACCTGACGGACAAGGCCTTCGGTTACGGCGCCGAACTTCTCTGCAATGGCATCGCGATTGGTGTTCCAATTCACCCAGCGCAACCAGTTAAGGAGCGGAAGGTCCGAGGCTTCCGCGTCGAAGTAGGCGAATGAAACAACGGTAGGCTTCGTACGCGCCCGCCAAGCCTCCTCCGCAGCCTTCCAATCAGCGGGGCCGATCTGATCGCTGTCCAACCACAGTTTGTCGAACCAATCGGAGAGGGCGGCTATGTCCTCAACGATCACCCCGGCCTCGATCCAGCCGGCCTGCTCGACCCCTTGCAGTCCCAGCCCATTCGATGAAACGTTCGCAGAAGCCACAATGGCCGCTTTAGCACCGATGTAAACCTTTGCGTGGAGGTCGTCGCGCTTGCGGATCGTCGCCTTCACTTCTTGGAGTGCGTGTGGATTAGTACCGCCCATTCGGAGGTTGCAGATGATTCTCGCTCCTGTGCCGGTAACGAGTGCCTTTGACCCCTTTCCCCAGAATGCGACTGCGCATCGAACGTCCGGCTCCAACAGCACCTTACGGATTTCGTCGCTCAACTCCTCGCCAACCAAGAACCTCGCCATTAACCGCACCCCATCCTGAACTCAGCTCGCCGCAGGTGAGAGCGGTTCGCATGGTGCCGGAATAACCCGCCTGCGAGGCATGGGTGCCCAGTTTTGGTCTCATGCCAGTCCTGCGGGCCGATCTCCGCAAGGCCGTGCCCCCTCGGAGGTCGCGCCATGAAGAACCCCGCGCTCAGCCTATGGCTTACGTCCGTCAACGGGACGCTCGGGCGGTGGTGAGGCCACGCGGCCAACGCGATGCGTCGCCAGCAACGTGCGGCGCTTACGGAGATGCTGAAGCCTGCTACAGGCGGCCTGAGCAAGCCGAAGCGGAGACGGCGGCGTCGGACGACGACTAAACGGAAGGCGGTCTGAGGGCGGCGGTTCTTTCGACACGGCTACGCCTTCCCTCCCTGGACAACGCGGAGCTTCATCAGCCCAGGCGGCATGTCCGGGGGCTGTGGGCTGGCGGCTTCGAGGTCGGGGAAGTGGGCCTTGCACTTCGGCACGTACTGGCTCTTTGCCCTGGGGTGTCGCTCATCGAGCCACGGGCAGTCGAAGGCGATGCGCCGAAGCACGTCCTCCAACGGCGTCTCAGGGCCCAGCCGTGCGGCCAGCCTCGCGAGCCGGTAGCTCCCTGTGCGGTTCGGACAATGAGGGCAGGCCACGCGGACGACGACGTAGGGATAGGCCGCGAGGCAGGGGATGTCAGGCCGGATGGGCGGGCGCATGGCGCTGCTACCGCACGGTCCCGTGAAGGGCCGCCCGCACGTAGCCACGGGAGATGAGCCTGTCCTGGCGTAACGTGCGGCGTTCGGCTTCGCAGAGGTCGGCAAGGGCATCCGCGATTGCAGCGTGGAGAGCGGCCTCAGCGTCACCGTGAGCGGTCACGAGGTAGGCCCGTGCGATGTCCTCGACGGGGCCGCTACGAGGGGCAGGCGACGGCGCGTTCGGCAGAGCGTCTTGGCGCATACCCTTCGTGTCTCCCGATTAGAACGAAGAGGGAACACGTAGCAGCGAAGATGGTTCAGTCAATCCTTGGCAGGTTTAACCGCAGGAGGTGCCGACATCTGTAAGCTGGACTCCGAAGGGAGAGCCCTAGCGGGCCTGGAGGCGTTCAGTAGGAACGCTGGCATTTTGACGGGGGCGTGGAGAAGTTCGTCTAGACGACAGGCCGCACGATAGATGGTGCTACGGCGTGCTCGCGAGGGCCCATCTTCGCCATTAGAGAGGGCAAGACATGCCAGCATCAGCTCTTTGAGCTTGTCCATGTCAGCCACTTTCTCACTGAGGCTCATGACGCCGTTCGCGATGTGCATGACGGTTGAAGCTGTGACCGTGTCGGGAATTTGCCCAGCAACGAGAGCGTCGCGAATTGCGTTTGGTTGGCCTGAGTGCATCCGATGAGCCGTTTCCGTCTGCCTCAGTCGCCTGACCACAGCATCAAGACTGGACGGACGCGAAGCGACCCGCGCCTTGAGCTCCGCAATCAATTCCGACAATGGGGCTTTGCTAGCACTGACATAGTACCAAATCGGCAACCACTTCCGCTGAAAGTGAGCCTGTGCATGGATGTACTGCAAGGGGTCTTCTACAGGCGTGCTTGAGAGGAAATTACGTAAGACCGCATCAGGCGTCACGTTCTCTCGAATCACCTTGACGAACTCACGTTCAGCCTCAGACACGGGCTCTACATCACCAATAAGTCTCAGGGCCGGGGCTCCTTTCAGTTCAGTGAACTCACCCTCCCTAATGAATTGGATACTTGGTAGCAATTCCCGGTCAATGACGAACGCGCCGTTTTTACCTGTCACCTTTCCGGTTTCGAGGTCGATAGTAGCAGCAGAGCCTACGGCTACTTGATTCATGCGACGAGTAAACTCAGCAACGGCTTGCTGCTCTCTTCGAGCGATGATCTGCCTGAGTTCACCGGGCTTGATTGGCCGGCTTTCGCCTTCGTACCGGAAGTAGATTGTACCCTCCTTGATCTCCTGGCCGACGTTCTTGACGGCCATTACAGGCGGATGCTCGTGGGGCTCAACATGCAGAACGCCTACGCTTCGCCCTCCCAAGTCGACAACAGCCTTCGTGATGTGGGGTACTGGGTCCAAGGCTGAAATTAGGGTTCTATTAATTTCTGCCGGGTCAGTATCAGCAAACCAAGCCTCGGACAAACCATCTGCGATCATCGTCTTATTATCGACACCGAAGAATAGATAGCCGCCCTTATTGTTCGCGAATCCAGCGATCGTGCGAATAGCATCAGAGAACCGCTCTTCGGGCTTTAAGCGGAAGTTTTTCTTGCACTCTGTCCGATTCGTCTCGCCAATTCGGAGCTTCCACGCGCCTTCGACGCTCTCAAACAACGCGGCGATAACCGCAGCATCTGTGGGAGAGGTCGTTGTCGAGACCTTTCCCAAGCTATTCTTAGCTCGCCACCCTTCAATGAACGTATCTAACTCCGCCTTTGTCGCTGGAGGAACCGATGCTCCCAGCGAGCCCTTTCTGATCTGCGCAATTCGTCCAGAACTGATCAAGCGGTCAGCTCGGTTGAAGAAGAAATGGACCTCATCGTTCTTTAATCCTGTTGCTAGAAGTGCTTTGATGAGGCCCATCTCTTCTTGGCTGAGTTTCTGTTCACGCTTGCGCTTCGTACTGGTCATCGTTGCTGCTTCGCCCAGGTTCACCTTGTGACATTAGGTTTCTTGCGGTCGCTGTGCGATGACACAGAAGACACAGCAACCATCACGCTCAACGTGCAACAGCCCTACGCTTTACGGGCGGCACAACAATTCTCACGGCTGGTGCCGCCAACACGGGTTGGACAACGACTGCCGAGGTATGAAACTGCCAAGCGTCGCCTTTGGCGCTGTGAGGCTTACCCAGCACCGCTATCTGTTTCCCGAACGTCCCCTTCACAGGCCGCTTCAGTATACGACCCCGCTCCCTCTGTGGCTGGATAGAGAGGTTCTCACGGCGAAGGTTGAGCCTGTCGCCATCCGCATAATGAACGAAGCCACCTCCGTCGCTCTCCAGCACGGCGCGCGCAACGGGCACATCCTCGGAAGCTGAAGGACGGACGCGGACATAACGGGCGGTGTTCACCCAGACCCAAGCCCTCGTGCCGTAGGCTGTGATGAGGCGCGCATAGTCAGCCCTATCGAGCCACACTCGATCCGGTCGATTGGAGAGGAGGACGCCTATCGTGGCCCCTTCAGTTATCGTGTCGTGAGGCGGTAAGGATCGTGACGAGCCGGGCTTAGGCCCCGGCTTTGCCCTTAGCCGGGCCTGTGTGAGCGCCGCCGTACTCCGTGTTCCCGACATAAGATGTTCTCCTAGAAAGAAAAAAAAGAGGAGCCCCTTTCGAGGCTCCTCCGGGTAATCATCGATAATGAGGAGGGTGAAGCCGCGCGCTACTCGGACCCACCCTCTACGATCCCCTTCTGTCCCGACTTGTCAGACACCCGATTCAAGGAGGGATTGATGCCGGCTTCTTTCGCGAAGGCCCTCGCGAGGCGTTTAGCCGACGCGGTCGTGGCGCTCCCATAAAGAACGGCCTCCCACATCTTCCGTGAGAGGCCGGTAGACGGCGTGCATGTGTGCCTGCTTACCTTCGGTTTCATTTCACCATCCTGTTACGCGTAGAGCGACTTCTGCGCCCTGGCCAGCGGTGTAGGCTCCATTCGCGAAGCGCACGGTCACACCGCCTGTATTGTACTGAGCAACCTCGACCCACGAATGAACTCCATTCGTGTTGTTCATGTTCGTCGCCTCGATCATGCGGACGAAGCGGAACAGGCCAGCCGGGAAGAAGATCGTGGCGTTGCCGTTCACGTCCACGCTGACGAAGCAACGCTTCGACCACGTAACGTCGCCCTTGGCGTTGACGTCCCATGTCTCGTACGTGTCACCGGAGACCAACTGAGCGACGCGGGTTTCGCTGATCTGCTCGGTGGCGACGTTGGCCTTGCCCTGGGCGTAGGTGCCAGTACCGGCGAATGCTGTCTTCCGCTCCTCCACCTGCCGAACGGGAACGTTGGCGTGAACGAAGAGGTACTGGTCCCAGGACGCGTAGTTGGCCACGTCGTTGTTGAGGAGCTTGATGTTGCGCGTCTTCGGCCCGCCCACGTAGATCGCCGTAATCCCAGTGCCCTCCACGGAGAAAATCTCGTTGGCGTCGAGGATGACGGACGCGCAGTCGAGGAAGTTGAAGAAGGACACGCGGCCGGCATCGGTGGTCTTGTCGTTGACCAACAGCGTGTCACGCATCCGAACGTGTTCGAGGTACTGGCACTGCAACGCCGGGCCGGTGCCCTGCCAGCCGCAGCACGTGAAGGTCCAGTTGTCGCTGGGGGCGTAGTTGTAGTTCCCGTTCACGGCCTTGAAGAGGCCAACGCCGGAATAGCTCTGCGCGTTGTAGAACTGACCCTCTTCGTGGCAGTGGGAGTTGTCCGAGGTGAAGCCGACATACTCGTAGGTCCAACCGTAGCTGTACCCAACGGTCATGCAGTTGTTGAAGTTGTACGTGTTCCCTGCCACGGACCCATCGTCCGTCCCAGGAAAGATGAAGGCGTCCGTACTGAGCAGGAAGAAGTGCCGCCCGAAGGCAACGACGTTCTGCCAATCGAGGCCACGGGCGATCTTCCGCGTGATGGCGACGTTGATGAAGTAGTTGGTCCCGTCGTTGGGGCAGAACTGGACATTGCGCATGGTGTGGCAGTAGACCGGCTGATTGCCGCTGAACCACACATTGAACGCGGCGGCACAGACTGCCTTCGGGCGCACCATCAGGTCGTTCACGAACCAGACGCCATTGGCCTTGGTGGTCGCATTGCCATGCTGCCAGAGCGTGCCGTTGGCCTCGTAGAAGTGGATTTCGGTGAGGTATCCGCCTTCACCTTCGATGGCGACGTGCTGATCTCCACCCGTGACAATCCCCTTGTCGATGCGGGCGGTCCCCGCCGGGAGCTTGAGCTTGCCGCCCTTGGGCCGAAGGTCGAAGAACCGCTGGATGGCGTGGCGGTCGATTTCATCGTCTAACGACGTGGCTCGCGGAAAGAGCGTCTTCCACTGAGCGAGCGTGAAGCCATCGGTGTTGAGGTACTGACAGAATTTGATGGAGCGGAGCGGGTGGCTGGCGCCGTCCCCGATGTAGCCGAGTGCTTGGACGGGGTAGAGCTGATCCTTGTCGAGTTTCTTCTCCAAGAGCGCAGTGACGCCCAAAAGATCGCGTGCCCGCGCCGCAGTGATGGTGTTGAATTTAGCGTTGATGTCCACTTGGGGTTCCGAACGCATCGGCCCGGAGCGATTCAAGGCGCTCGACGGGGGACCGTGCGTAATCTTGATGGGGCAAAAGAAAAGGCCCCCGGAGTGTGATCTCCGAGAGCCGGTGAGGGGGCCGGGTCGTTTGCGGGGCCGCTAGGCGCTCTCGGGCAACAGGCACGAGGGATCGCTCACGCAGGCCGGTGAAGGTGCCCCGTCTGCGTTCTCCTGAACGAGGTAGAGGAGCTGCGTGACGGACTGACCGAGTTTGTCCTCAGTCGGCACGGAGCTGTCAGCGAAGTCCACCAATCGAGAAGGAATCGGGGTGATCCGCCCGACCTCGACCACAGCCCCAGACCGGGGCTGCACAACGAGAGTAACTGTGTGCTCAGAAGCCCATGAGAAGAGGACGGGCGTTTCGTCCACCGTTACCACGACATGAGACTTGCTGATGTACGGGAAGGGTACGGCATAGGTCCGCCCTGAAGCGGCGTATTTGATGGAGGCGTGCGACATCTTTCTTCTTCGTTCAGAGAAAAAGCCCGCCGAGGCGAGCTTTATTTTGTGGGGGAGTGATTGGTTGTGGTTGCTGTGTTGCCGGTGTTTCAGCGCTCCACGTGGCGGCAGTCTCAGGCAGCTTCGCACTCCCTGAGCTTCCGCTTTCGCTGAGAGCGCCGAAGCCGGTAGGAAAGGGCCGTCGCGAGTAGGCGGCGCAGAGTGTCGGGCGCGTGTGCGCACCCTGCGTGGTCGAGAATGGTATCAACCTTGACCGACACGGATAACGGGGAGCCGTCTGGCATCTCCGCGAGGATCAAGGCGTCAATCGCGGCATCGACTGGGGTCGGATAGACAAGGGGGTCGGTCTGCATGGGTGAAGCTCTCTAGCTGAAACGAAAACGGCCGCCGTGAGGGAGCCGCTGAAGGAGTTGGTCAGTGTCGAACGGATCGACCCTGATCAGTGTGGGCTGTTACCGCCTGCGGCCCATGTCGGTGACCTTGATCAGGCCGGACTTCACGGCCACGCCGTAGGGAATTTCACCCTTGCCGGGGATGTTGAGGATGACAGTCCCTCGCTCCTGCCGTGCCGTGATGCCGCCCCCGAACTCGGCCTCTAGGATCGATTGGGGATCATGAAGCTCCATAGAGCCGATGAAGGTGCGGTAGATCGGTTCGTAGCCCTTGGTGGACCGTTGCAAGCCGTGTTGCTGCATCGCTTCCTTGAGGAGGTCCGGCGTGTGGGTTTGCGCCCACTCGAAGAAGTCCTCCGGGTCGGCAGAGCCGAAACCCTGAACGGCTGCGACCGCTTGGGCGCGGAATTGAGCCATCGTGGCGTCTACCTTCGCCTGCATCTGAGCCGGCTCGATACCTGCCTCCGCTGCCGCTCTGTTGAGGGTGAGCGGGTCCACGGCTCCGGTGCGCACCACGTCCGCTACCGCGCCCACTTGAAGGGACGGTGAGACGTTCTGCGCCAACTCCATCAGGTCCGCTTCGGCCTTCGGGTCGGCGAAGCCTTCAGCGTCATCAACCGGGGCTTCCTGCTCTGGCTGACGGGACGCGGCATCAACGCCGCCCTGCACCTCGACGTAACGGCCATTGCCGTCCATCTGCACCATGCCGAGTTGTTCGGCCATGGCGACAGACACCTCCATGCCGTTCGGCAGGGTGATGATGTCAGAGGCTTTCACGCCGCCCGTGGACGGTGCGCCGACAGTCGTGCGGGCGCTCGACAGGATACCGGCGCTACCGGACTGCCATTCGGACGTGTTGAGCCCGTTGGGGCGAGTGGTGACGGCAGGGCCTTCACCGTTGACGGACACCACGCCCGGCTGATGCCGGATGGACGGCGGGATGACGCCCTCGGGGACGGCGTTGGAGGTGCTGCCCTCGGGAGCGGACATGGCTTGGAAGGTGTGGACGGTGGCCATCAGTTGGTGTCGCTAGAATGGGTCTGGGAGGAGGAAGCGACGCGGAAGCGGGTCTTCAGCATCGCCATGAGGTTGGAGGGGTCGCGGTAGGCGCGGAGGTACGTGCGTCGCATCCCGACGAAGTTCCCCCACTGCCGGTTGTTCATGAGGACTTCGGCGCCCTCATCGTTGCTCGCGGGCTTGATGCCGGTCGCCAGGACGTGACGGAGGAGCCGGAAATCCCGTTCGGTGAGCCCGAAGAACTCGCCGTGGGACAACATCACCTCCGCGTCCCCGATGAAGTTGGCGACGTGATGCCCCTCGCGGTGCTGATCGCGGTCGATAAGGCGGGTGACGGCGCGCGGTAGGCGCTCCTCAACGGGGCACTCGGGAGCCGTGATGGTTGCTCCCTCAGACACGAGCCATCTCCGACGAGATGCGGAGGGCGGCACGACCCTTCAGGCGCTTGCGGCACTTTCCACCGCCTGGGACGTGCATCAGGTTCGTGTTGCGGAGATTGAATGAATTGCCGTCCTTGAATTGGACGGCCGTACGGGAGAAGTCACCAGCGATGAGACGCGCGACAGTGAGATTGCGTCGCGCCCTTCCTGGCACCTTCACTCGCACGTAGGAGCGTCCAGTGCCGTTGTTGACGACGCCCCAAACGGCGTGCGGATACGCCTTGAGTACGTTGGCGTAATCCTCGACGTAGAGCCAAGCAGTCTCGGCACGGTTTGAGAGTAGAACTCCGACGACGCGTCGCCCATCGGGGTCTGACGTGAATGTCAATTCATTATATTTCATGATGTTGGTCGGTGGGTTGCGCCCATGCAGAAGCAGCGTTCCGCGGAGAGGGAACGGGCTGGCAGGACTGGATTGGTGCGGTTGTGTCTCGGTATGCTCACAGGCGTCCGTCAGGCGCGATCTGGTAGGTCAGCACCAAAGGAGACTTCACGGCCGCTGGCGGTCGATACCGGCGAGAGCCAAAGGCCTATTCGGGCCGGGCGAACGGAGATGGTCGGTAAGGGCGCAGAGTAGGTCCGCCGTTTCGGCCTTCATCGACAGTGAAGTTGGCGGCCTCGCCTACGGTGGAGGTCAGGCACACCATGGTGGACCCGTCGTGGGTCATGGTGAGCGGTTCTTGGGGCAGCACGCCTTCAGCCTTGAGGACGCGGGCGGCTGAGAAGAACGGTGTGAGTGATGTGCAGAGAAGGCGGCCGTCGAGGTGCGCGTGGAAGCGCCCCCGTCCAGCCGGGCTGACGGTGATGTTCATGATCTCGATTGTTGGTGACGGTGCGCCGCAAGGGGCGGCAAGGAGCAGGCCCCGGTAGGTCGGTAGCCTGGATGAGCACACGCCTGTCCTGACGCTCATACGCGTCACGCAAACAGGGTCAGTGTGGTGGTGGGAAGTAGCCGGTAAAAGCGCCTCTCGGCAGGTTCACCAGGGCCATCCGAAAACAGATGAAGTGGCCTCAAGGGGCCTCTTGGAGGCGCTTGAAGGGCCATTCGGTAAATAACTAGAGACACCCCACCTGAAGCGAGTGCCTGGGATTTCCTAGTGGTGCGGGTAATTGGCTCAGAGGCCGACCTACGCCGCAATGCGTCCCATCACGTTGAGGACGCTGCGAGCGGTCCACTTACCGCCGCGAGGGGTCGCGATGTGTCGAGCGTTCAACGCGCCTGCGATGCCGTTGGCAGAGGTGATGCCCTCAGCCTTGATGCCTGCGATGATGCCTGACAGCCCCTCAGCGCGCTCCATAGCGCCAGCCTTGAGGGCCTCGACAGCACTCCCGTTCCCCAGTCCCTTGAGGTGGGCTGCTCCGTTCGGGTTGCCGAGCTTCGTTCCCCTCGCCCTGGCGGCAGCAAGAGCGTGCTTCGTCCGCTCGCTGATTACCTTCGCCTCCTTCTCAGCAAGGGCGGCGTAGATGTGGAGCATAAACGGGTCTGCGTCGGGTCCAAGCTCGGTGACCACGAAGGGGACGCGGGTCCGCATCAGGCCTGAGATGAAGTGAACATCTCGGGAGAGACGATCCAGCTTCGCCACCAACACCGGGCAGTTGCGGAGCTTGGCGTCACGTATGGCAGCCGCGAGCTGAGGACGGGCCTCAAGGGCATCGGAGCCCTTGCCTGTCTCCACCTCGGTGAAGGTGCTGAGGAGCGTGTATCCCTGATCCCTGGCGAACCGCTCGACAGCCTCGCGCTGTGCCTCAAGGCCTAGACCACTACGGCCCTGGCGCTTCGTGGAGACACGGAAGTAGGCGACTGCGATGCGGGTGGACATGGTTCAGCACCTCGTATGCACAATCACCTAACCGACGTTAGGCGTTTCTGCAAGAGGTTGACGCGGCCAGGTCTGCCGCTGTCGTTCGGTCGGCGTGGTGACGCGCGCCTAGACACGCCCGTGGTTGCCGCTCGGTGGGCGCTCGCGCGTCGTCGCGGCTGCGCACAGAGTAGCACGCGAGGAGGGGCCGAGGGGGAAAGTGGCCGTCTCGAATTGATCGAGGGGCTCTCAGAAATTCTCGACAAACATTTCGACCCCCTTCACCGCCACAGATGCGGACTGGTGTTATTCAAGCCGTTGACCACGGCGATCAGGACCAAGATGCCTAGACCGATGAGGATGTGACGGAGGGAGATGGAGTTCACGGAGGTCGATCCTAGGGCACCGATGACGGTGAGGAGGACCATAGACCTACTCTACGAGGTACGTGAACAAGGTGCTCTAAGGGTTATGATGATAGAGGTAACAACCTCAGGGAGACGTTAAGGAGCATTGTTAGGTGTCTCCTTAAGTATGAACCTTTTTCACTCTTCCCTAGTGGTGCGGGTAATTGGCCGCCAGAGGTGATTTCGTCTAGAGGAACAAGGACTTGGTCGATCCGGTCGGCTCAGATGCTCACCGCGTCCTCACCGGCCTGTCCCCCGGCCATCTCAACCAGCACGGTGACGTACCGATCAACCACCATGCCCTGGTCGAGCGTGTGCAGGTAGTTCGTCAGCGCTTGCATCCCGGCAATGAAATCCTCTGCCGGGAGCTTGCGGAGGCAGGCGACGAGTTCAGCCTCGTTGGCTGTGTCGATCTGAGCGACGTAGGAGTTCGGTGCGCCGAGGGCGATTCCTGCGATGGTCACGGGTGCGTTTGTCGTGGTCATGGATTTGACTCGGACGTGAGCCGGTCAGGCTCGGGATGGATGCGAGTTCGCTAGTGTGCGGGTAATTGCCGTTTCGGCGTGTGCGGTGCCAATCAAGGAAGCCCGCCAGCACCGTTCGGGCAGTCAGGGAGCCACAAAGGGATCACGGCCGCTGGCGATCGCTACCGCACAGCCCGGATAGGCTTCACTCTCCAGGCTCGTCGGTGCGTGTGCACCGCTCGCGCTCCTCTTGAAGACGGCTCTTTCGTGCCTCTTCGGCTTCTCGACGCGCCACCGCTTCAGCTCGCAGGGTGTCCGCATTGGCGGCCGACCGGGGCATTCTTGTCGCCCTGACCCTGATGGCCCCTTCAAGGCTTTCCAGGCCGATGGGCAGCATGGGACCAAGGAGGCGAAGTTCTCCGTCAACCTTGGTCCAGATGGAGTGGATCGCGAGCCAGCGTTCTTGAGCCAGTGCCCATCCACGCCGATCAGCACGATCACGAGCCGCGTTCATCTCCTTCTTCGAACGCCCAAGGTGATCCCTCAGCACCTCCGCGAGTACCACGGCGTCGAATTCACGGAGGTGCAAAGGGGGCAGGTAGCGGCCGTGCATCGTTACTCTCGATTGCCGGCCATCTGTACGGTCAACGGCAGGGCTAATCCAGCGATCATGCTGGCCTGCAACATTATATCCAAGATGCAGCACGTCAATGTGAGGATATAAGATTGCGGCAGACTTTTCGGCGTCCGAGCTTTGCATGCTAAATCACTCGGATATTTATCGGTTTCAGCGAAGTTTCTTGCACGTGGCGGTTCGTGTGTGGCGGTGCTCGATTACAACACCGCCCGAAGTCGTTGCCGGACAGCCTCAAACGGCATCCAAGGGGGCGATCGGCTTCCGGGTGAACCACGCTCGCACCTCATCCCAGTGCCAGTGGCGATTGAGCTTCGACCCTTCCACGAAGACGCCCGTAATCGGCATGTGTCCCCACATGATGGACATGCCATAAGGCCCGACTCTCACGCCTAGATCGCCTCGACTGACGATGGCGAACAGGTTGCGTGACCGGGCCTCGATGCCCCACTTTCCCCACTGGATGTTCATTGATTTTATTCCCGTTCCCGCTACTTGCGGAGGGGTATTATGAAGCAGCCAGATTCTACGCAGGTCAATATTGAAGAGAATATCTGGGGTGGAACTGTTCTCTGGGGTGCAATTATTGCTGACGCCCTAATGTCATGATGGACGTGCTGAATTTCATACGACAGCCAGTTTTGATGCTCAATTGCAACACCGCTCGGGGAAGCGTGCGGCTGTCGAACCAGCGGCGGAACAATCTTCCCTGACCCGTGCAAGCGGTGGATAGGAGATGGCTCGGGTCGTCTACCGAGACCAGCGTCATCATCGCGGGTCTGCCGGGCTTGTCAGGCACGGTCACGTACCCCCAAACGGTGCCTTGATGGCTCTGGCGACACCGCTGACAGACGCTGCCGGCGCTCCATCCGAGTGGTCTGGCGGCATCCTTGGTCAGGAGGCACAGGCAGCCTTAGAAGGTGCCGGAACGGAGCCTGAAGCTGCGCTGTAGGCCCCTGATGCCAGGGCTGAAGGTGATGAGGGAGACCGTGAAAGCTCCCGTGTTGTAGGCTGAGGGAGCCGTCGCCCTCCAATGTGTCGTTAGCTACATTCGTTGTGCCAGAGCGCCGATAAGAATGGGGCCGAGCATGGCGAGTATCCCCACAACTGAGAAAGTTGCGGGGCCGTTGGCGAAGATGCCGACCGCGCCGACTACAAGCAGGTACACGCACAACACTGCTGCGGGTCCGGCTGCGTGCAGGTTCAACGTGATGTTCTTGAGCCAGTCCAACCCGACCTCCCGATCCTGCTCCCTTCAATCTACGGGAGGTAGGGACACGGCTTCAACGCACGCCCGCATTGCCTCCACCGAAGCTTCCCCCGCGTAGACGCCCATGGTCATCCCGAGCGGCAGTTTGACGCCGTCGAGCGTCCCATCCTCGGCCTTGTGCCCAACTACGTTGGCGATGGTCCAAGGCGTGTACCCCTTCACTCCGCGCTCAAGTCCCTCCACGGCCTTGCGGACGAACCAGCGGCGCCAGGAGTGGAAGTCCACGTTGGACTGACGCTGCGCCTCCGAGGCGCGCTCATCGACACCCAGGCGCCTCCGCTCGCGCGTGAACGCCTGACTGACGGGAGCCGAACGGTCGCGCTTGGAGCCCGGCCGTTGCTCCTCAAGGTCGTGGAAGAGGTAGGCGTCAGGCGCCTTGTCCTTGCTCCGTTTGGCGATGATCGAGGCCAGACCAGGGTGAGCAGGAATGGTGCGGAGGCCGCTCGGCGTCTTCGCGTCTGTAACCCGCAGGCACCCGTTGGCACAGTCACGCACCCGTAGTCCCGCCACCTCCTCCAACCGGAGGCCGCTCAAGGCGCTCACCTTCGAGAACTCACGCTCCCGCTCGGTGCGGATGCCATTGAGGAGGATGCGGACCTCAGCGTCCGTGAAGGGCCGCTTCTTGGCGCTCCCCTCCTCCCGGCGCTGCTTCGGAGCTTCGAGCGACTGTTGGAGCCACGGGTTCTCCTTCGTCCCGTGCCGCTTCGCGAGCCAGCGCCAGTAGGAGCGGAGCGCGGATAGGTCCTTGTTGGCGGTCTTGATTGAGACACGCGGCTCGATGAACTGGTCGTGGATGAACCGACCGGCCACCCGCTGGGTGATGGCCTCTACGGTCTTCGGCGTTCGCGTGCGGTCGCACCACGCCTCCAGGCGCCCTAGAGCCCGTTTGATGTCGTCTCGGTACCCGATGGAGAGATCGGCCTTCTCCGCGAACATGCGCTCAAGGAGAGCGGGAAGCGGGGTCTGGATGCCGAGTGCGATGGCGGCGAAGGTCTGCGCTGTCGCCTCGCCATGCCGAGCTTCAACGTCGTCAACGTGAGCCTGGAAGGCGTCCTCCTCCGCGTCGTATTCGTCTTCCTCACTGCCGCCGCCGACCATCACCAACTCGCCGGCATCACGGAGTCGCTTCACCTCCAGGGCTTCAGCGACGATGGAGGACTGCACGACCGCCACCCGCTCTCCCGTGAGCATCGCTCGAAGGCGCTTGATCACGTCCACCTTCTCCCGTTCGGCTTCCAGAGGGTCGGTGGTCTGTAGGGTCTGCTTGAGCTTCGTCCGCCCAACTCGGGCGACCATCGAGGGCGGAACACGGATCACCACACGGATGCGGTTGCCGTGCTGTTCAAGGTGCTTGCCGAGCTTCTTCGAGGGCATCGAACGGGGCCTTGAGGAGGTGTCCCCCACGATGTCCCCCGATGTGTCCCCCAAATCAAGCGGAAAAAGCTCAACGATCACAGCATGTCAGGCACTTAGGTGGGCCTGGGCGTATGGTCCCGCTCCCTCCGCCAGATTTTGCGATAAGTCGCTGAAGAAAGTCAGTTTTCGGGGCACTCCGGCTCTGCCTGGTCCCGTACTCCTACTCGCTTGATGTGATTTCTTGCCTTCGTCCGTTTCGTCATGCGGATACGGCGTCACGCGCGTCCCGGCCATGTCGCGGCGATCATGTCGGGGCGTCGCACATCCCGAAGGGCGGCGATGAGCGGGCTCGCCACCGATCGGCAGTCGTGAGGGTCTTGGCGACACGGAGTAGGTTCACGCGGGCTTCGCGCAGGCTGGGCCTCAGACCTACGGGCCGTTCTCCTGCCGCACCCTTCCGCAGCGTGGCAGGCGCCGATACCATCGCCAGCAACTCGGACCGCCGGTGACGACGCCAATCAAACCGAGCCGGCCGTTCCTCAGAGCAGCGCAGGCGGCGGGAGTGGAAACGGCGGGGGACAGTCGTTACCGTCGCCAGAGGCAGCCCCTGGGCTCAGCCGCGGCGGGATTTTTCGCTCGGATGCCGCAACGCGATCGCCGGAGGGGCCGGTTTCCCGGGCGATGATGAGCCGCCGTTTCTGATTGGGGTAAGCTGCCCGCAGGCTTCGCAATTGAATCGCCGATGGGGACGCCCGATCGATTCCGATGCTCACCGGCGCCCGTCTCCAGCGTGACGCGCAGGCCCAATCCGCGGCGATGTGCCGGCCCGAATCCGAGGGGCCCGTGCTCCGGCCCCTCGAACTGCGGCGTTCAGCTCGAAAATGAACCGAACCCCTCGAAATCGCTGGATGGAGAAACGCGTTTGGTCGGAGCGCATGACGGTCCATGAGGCGCTTGGCTCGTCGTGGTGACGGATGATGCCTTTGCCAGTCCAACGATGCCCATCGCGGACGATGTTTTCCCGCTCCGTTTCCATTTCGCAGGCGTCGCAGAGCCGTTCGACTTCTTAAGGTCGCGCATCGGATTGCCCTATTGGCGAGCGTTTATTCGGAAAAGTGCGCAGTGAACGCGCGCTGCATGCTCATGTTCCGAGCACTGGATCGACTGATGCCCTGTAACGGCCAAGGTCGGTCTTCCAACGAAGCGACCCGCTGGGACCGGCGACGTCGCGCTTAATGGACCGAACGGGTCGAAGTGATTGCGCTCCACACGGAGGCTCCACGGCGGGCAATGGGCCGTGTTCCGGGGACCGCCTCCCGCAAGGATCGACGTCATGCGCAGGGGAATGCGGATCCGGTCGCGAACCGGCTGAACATCGGACGGGTTGCAGGAATGCCGATCCAGCGCCCGGCCTTCAATTGCGTCCACTTGCCCGCACCACCGTCCGGGCTGGTGCTCAACCGAGCCGCCCGCCCCGCGCCCGAAGTGCAGCGGCTGGTGACGAGACGGCTTGTGAGGCACTCTCGCTGGATCGAGACTTGGAGCGCCCCGCCGGGGACCGACGACGTTGTCGAAAGTGAGTTCATGGCCCGCAAGCGTGTGCGCCCCACGATCGAGAGCCTGACCGAAGCCGTCGGACGGCTCGGCCTCCCGGCGAAGGAGATCGATTTCGAGGCCCTGCGCATCCATCTCGAATTGCCGGAATTCGGCGCGGCGGTGGAGGACGAGCGCGTGACGCGCGCCCTGCGCGAGATGCGGGCGGCGCGTGCCTTCGTCGAGGAAGGCCTTCCTGCGCTCAAACGCGCCGTTCCGTCCCTCAGGGCCGTGGTCGGCAAGGATCAGGGCATCGGCTGGACCGTTCGGGTCGAGATCCCCCTGCTCGAGGCCGGCCGCCTGGATCTGCGCGTCGATGTTGCCCCGGATCCGGGGGTCGCCGAGATCCTCGCGGGCATGGCCGCGCGGAACGATCCGTCGCGCCGCCTTGAGGATCTGCGCGCCGCGGTGGCGGAGCTGACGGCCGAGACCATCCGGGCTTTACGCAAGCCCATCGATCGCCTCCGGGCTCAGATCCTCGCCGACCTCCGCGAGGTGGGCGCCGACGCGGCGGCCTATCTCGCGCATATGGACCGCTCCCTGCGCTCCCGCCCGTTCGGCTTCGGCCCGAAACTCGCCCGCGCCCTCACCGACGTGCTGACGCCGGTGCGTCAGCGCGCCAAGGCCGTGGCGCGGGAGGGCTCCCGACTGCGGCGCCTGCGGGATCAGGTCGGGTTCGGCGCTTATATCGAGAAGTTCGGCGCGGCGCGTCGACTGAACCGCCGCATCCTGTTCCACATGGGGCCGACGAATTCCGGCAAGACCTACGCCGCCCTGCAGGCCCTGACCGCGGCACCCACCGGCGCCTATCTCGCACCGCTGCGCCTCCTCGCCCTGGAGAACTACGAAGCTCTGCGCGAGCGCGGCCTGCGCGCCGGCATGGTGACGGGCGAGGAGGTGCTGGGCGAGCCCGATCCGACCCACACGGCCCGAACGATCGAGACCGCCGACCTGACCCGCCCGATCGACGTCGCCGTGATCGACGAAATCCAGATGCTGTCGGATCCCGACCGGGGCTGGGCCTGGACCAACGCTTTGTTCGGTGTCCCGGCACGAACCGTCATCGTCTGCGGCTCCGACGACGCCTTGTCCTATGTCCGCCGCGCCGCCGAGGCGGCCAACGAGTCGCTGGAGGTGATTCCCTTCGAGCGGAAGTCGCCCCTGATCCTTCTGGACGAGCCCGTCCCCCTGGAGAAGGTCGAGCCGGGCGACGCCGTCGTGGCCTTCTCCCGCCGGGCGGTCCACGAGAATCGCGAGATCCTCGTCGCCCGCGGGCATCGGGTGGCGACCATCTACGGCGCGCTGTCACCGGAGGTTCGCCGCGCCGAGGCCGCCCGGTTCCGCTCCGGCGAGGCCGACATTCTCGTCACGACGGATGCCATCGGCATGGGGCTCAATCTCGGCCCCTTGAAGCGGATCGTCTTCTCGGCCGTGCGCAAGTGGGACGGTGTCGGTGAGCGGGCACTGACCAATTCCGAGATCCGGCAGATCGCCGGGCGGGCCGGACGCTACGGACATCACGAAGTCGGCTACGTGGCTGCCACCGAGCCGACGGCCATCGAGCCGATCAGGGCCGCCCTGGCCGGCGCGCCCACGGCACCGGCCGCCGACACGCGCTTCTACGTGCGCCCGGATCTCACCGCGATCCGCTCCGTGGCCGAAGAGATGCGGACGCCGAGCCTGCACGAGGTGATGACGCATTTCGCGCGGGCCACCTTCTACGCCGGCTCGCCGTTCCAGCCTTCGGCCCTGGAAGAGGTTTTAGAGATCGCGCGCACCATCGACCGCGCCCGTCTCCCGATCGAGGAAAAGTTCGTCTTCTCGGTCTGCCCGATCGACCGGCGCGACGAGATCGCGATGGGCATGCTGGAACGCTGGAGCCAGGTGCGGGCGGCCGGCGGCGCGGTCCCGGCTCTGCGCGCCAGCCTCGCGGGAGAACTCGACTATCAGGAACGGACGGTGAAGCTGGCCAGCGCCTATCTGTGGCTGTCGCGGCGTTTCCCCGAGACGTTCGACGATGTCGAGGCGATCCGGCACATGCGCGGCCGTGCCAATGACGCGATCGAGCATCACCTGCGGCAGACGGCGGCCCGCAAGGCCGAGCGTCGGAGCCGGCACGCGATCGGCGCGCGGTGACGGGTTTGGGCCGCCTGGAAGGAGCGTCTCAAGGCCCCCTCCCCTCTCGGGGTGCGTCCGGCTCGTTGCGCGGGGCCGGGACGCGGGACAGCAAAAAGCCCGCGGACCTTTTGGGTCGGCGGGCTGCATGTGGGTGTGTGTTTATGAGTTGGTTGCGGGGGCTGGATTTGAACCAGCGACCTTCAGGTTATGAGCCTGACGAGCTACCGGGCTGCTCCACCCCGCGCCGAGGCGCTGATCGT
>JACJIB010000011.1 GCA_014138645.1 Methylorubrum thiocyanatum
GTGGCGCCCGATCCGCGAGGGCCGCTATTCCGGCGAGCGCCTCGGCCTCGCGCAAAAGAGCGCGTGAGCCTGATGGATATCCTGATCCTCGGCGGCGCCGGGCAGGTCGGCACGGAGCTTCAGGCCTTCCCCTGGCCCGAAGGCGTGCGGGTGCACGCGCCCGACCGCCAGAGCCTCGACATCACCGACGAGGCGGCCGTCGCCGCCGCACTTGACGCCCGTCGCTACGCGGCGGTGATCAACTCGGCCGCCTACACTGCGGTGGACCGGGCCGAGAGTGAGGTCGCGGCGGCGTGGCGGCTCAACGCGCTGGCCCCGGCGATCCTCGCCGCCGAGACGCGCAAGCGGACCATCCCCCTCGTCCACGTCTCGACCGACTACGTGTTCGACGGCTCGGGCGAGTGCTTCTACGCCCCCGATGCGCCGGTGAACCCGCAAAGCGTCTACGGCGCCAGCAAGGCGGCGGGCGAGATGGCGGTGCGCAGCGCCAACCCGCGCCACGTCATCGTCCGCACCGCCTGGGTGGTGAGCCCGCACCGGGGCAATTTCGTCAAGACGATGCTGCGGTTGGCAAACGAGCGGGAGCGGCTCACCGTGGTGGACGACCAGCACGGCTGCCCGACCTCGGCCGCCGACCTCGCGGGCGCGCTTGCCGCCATCGCCCTGCGGATGGCGGGTGACGAGGCGGCGCCGACCGGCACCGTCCACTGCGTCAACGACGGCGCGACCACGTGGTGCGACTTCGCCCGCGCCATCGTCGCGGGCGCGGCCCGGCGCGGCGGGCGCAGCGTTCCGGTCGAGGGCATCCCAACGTCGGCCTACCCGACGCCGGCCCGGCGCCCGGCCAATTCCCGCCTCTCGACCCAGAGCCTGACCGACGCCTACGGCCTCGCGCCGCGCGGCTGGGAGGCGGCGCTCGACGACATCCTCGACCGGCTGGTCGGGCCGGTCCGCTCCCACTGATCAGGACGTGTTTGCCATGAAGGGCATCGTGCTCGCCGGCGGCTCCGGCACAAGGCTGCACCCGGCCACGCTCGCGATCAACAAGCAGCTGCTGCCGGTCTACGACAAGCCGATGATCTACTATCCGATCTCGGTGCTGATGCTGGCGGGCATCCGCGAGATCCTGATCATCTCGAGCCCGGAGCATCTCGGCAACTACCAGCGCCTGCTCGGCACCGGCGAGCAGTTCGGCCTGACCTTCTCCTACGCGGTGCAGCCGCGCCCCGAGGGTCTGGCCCAGGCCTTCCTCATCGGCCGCGACTTCGTCGGCGCCGACGACGTGGCGCTGGTGCTGGGCGACAACCTGTTCTTCGGCAACGGCATGAGCGAACTGCTCGCCAGGGCACGCGCCCGCACGAGCGGGGCGACGGTGTTCGCCTACCACGTCGATCATCCCGAGGCCTACGGCGTCGTCACCCTCGACGAGGCCGGCCGCCCGCTGCGGCTGGTGGAGAAGCCGAAGACGCCGGAGAGCCCCTGGGCGGTGACGGGGCTGTACTTCTACGACAATCAGGTGCTCGACATCGCCGCCGCCGTGACGCCCTCCGACCGGGGCGAACTCGAGATCACGAGCGTCAACCAAGCCTATCTCGAGCGCGGCGAGCTTCATGTCGAGCGGATGAGCCGCGGCTACGCGTGGCTCGATACCGGCACGCATGACAGCCTCTTGGAAGCCGCCGAGTTCGTGCGGGTGCTGCAGCACCGGCAGGGGCTCCAGGTCGCCTGCCTGGAGGAGATCGCCTACCTTCAGGGCTTCATCGGCCGCGCGCAGTTGCAGGCGCGCGGCGAGCTATTCGCCAAGACCCATTACGGCCAGAACCTGCTGCGGCTCGCCCGCGAAGGCCGCCGGCCCGATCAGGACTTCTAACGGACGAACCCTGGCCCGCGCCGGTCAGCGCTCGCCCTGAAGCAGGACGGCGCCGGTATAGGTCTCGGCGACCTCGCAGAACGGCACGCCGCCGGCTGTGAGCACCGCCTCGACCGAGAACAGCGGCTCGGCCGGTCCCGGCATTCCGGCCCGCTCGGGCCGCCACAGCATCGTCAGCGACCGGTTGCGCCGGCTCGGATCGAGCGGGCGCACGACACGGCCGAAGGGCGCCTGCGTGCCGTCGAGCGCCGCGTTCATCGCGGGCGTCAGGCGGCTCGGGACGTACCAGTTGTCGGCTTCCGACAGGACGTGGGTGCCGCAGGTCAGCCGCACCCGGCGATATCGCACGGGCTCGTCCGGCCCCACGGCCAGCCGCTCGCGCCGCGCCGCGCCGGGGGGCTTGTCCGGGCCGGGGACGCGCACGGCGACGATCCGCGGATCGGGGCTGAGCCCGCGTTCGGCGCACCACGCTTCGAGGACGGCGGTGGCGCTCGGCGCGGCCAGCAGCCGGGCGCTCAGCGTTTCGATCAAGGCGCGCGCCTCGGACCCATCCTGCGCCTCCCGGCTCGTATCGGCGGCCGCATCAGCGGCTTGCGCCCGCGCGGTGCCGGAATCGGCCGGCGGCACCGCCGCGCCGAGCGCCGCGAGCCCCATCGTCAGCATCCGTGTGGCTGTCGGCTCCATCGTGCAGCGCAATACGTCGCCGGCCCGGAAAGGTCCATCGCGGACCGGGAATGGTCCCCTACTTGGCGTCGGGCGGCACGGCGGTCGCGAGCGGGCCGGCGGGGGCAAGCGGGAAGGCGACCTTGCAGCGCTGCCCGCCCGGCAGCTTGAAATCCGGGTTCGGCAATTCGAGGCGCACGCCGAAGGTGCCGCTCGCCGCGTCGAACACCTGATCGACCACGCTGACCTTCGCCGCGTAGGCGCCGCCGATCGGCTGGTCGAGTTCGACGGTCGCGGTCATGCCGAGCGCGATTTCCTTCCAGCGCGCGACCGGCAGATAGGCCTCGACGTAGAGCGGATCGAGCTGAACCAGGGTGAAGATCGCGCTGTCCTGGCGCACGAACTCGCCCGCCGACATCAACCGCTCGGTGACGATGCCGCGGATCGGGCTGCGGATCATCCGCAGTTCGAGCTGCGCCTCAGCGCGCTGAAGCTCGATGCCGTTGAGCTTGTGCTTCAGGATCTCGGTCTGGAGGTCGCGCCGGCCGATCTCGTAATCGGCCTCGACCTGATCGAGCTTCTCCTGGGTGACGATGCCCTTCGAGAGCTGGTTCTGGCGGTCGAGGCGCCGCTTGTAGAGTTCGACGCGGGTCTGCTGCGCCTCGATGCCGGCCCGCGATTCCGACTGCGCCCGCGACAGGGCGACGTTGGCCTCCTCCACGCTCGAATCGAGCCGGGCGATGATGTCGCCGGCATTCACCGTGGCGCCGCGATTGACCGGAACGCTCTTGAGGATGCCGAGGGTGGCGGAGCCGATCTTCAGCTTCTGCGCCGGCTCGACGACGCAATCGACGCGGGCCTCGAGGCGGGCCTCCTGGGCCTGCGCCGCGGTGGCGGTGAGGCAGAGGGCCGCAAGGGCCGCACGGATCCCGGCTCGTCGCGTTCCGGCCTGAAGCGTCATTGCGAACAATCCTTACTCAGCGTGGCCGGCAAAAGCCAAAATGCGGTCCTGCATCTGGTCGGAATGCAGGAGGTCGGCGCGCATGCGCCCGTGCAGGTGTTCGGTGCGCCGTTGCGCGTGGCGCAGCAGGCGGCGGCCGAAGGCTTGGCCGTGCTTCGGGCCGAGCAGCACCATGATGCGCCGGGCGAGCCCGCGGCCGATGAGCCCGCTCTCCATCAGCGGATCATCGAGGGAGAGGATCGCCTGGAAGCAGCCCGGCTCACCCTGGCGGCCGCTGCGGCCGGCGAGCTGGTCGTCGATGCGCCGCGCATCCTGCCGCTCGACCATGATGACGTGCAGGCCGCCGCGTTCGGCAATGCCGGGGCCGAGCTTGATGTCGGTGCCGCGCCCGGCCATGTTCGTCGCCACCGTGATGCGGCCGTGCTGCCCGGCTTGCCCGACGATGGCGGCCTCCTGGCCGTCCTGGGCCGCGCTCAGCACCGTGTGCGGCAGGCCGGCTTCGGTGAGATAGGCGCTCGCCCGCGCGGAGGCGCCGACCGATCGGGTGCCGACGAGGACGGGGCAGCCGCGCGCGTGCAGTTCGGCGATGCGCGCCGTCACCCGCCGCCACTTCGCCGCCTCGTCCGGCAGCACCTCGTCGGGGAGGTGGCGCCGCTGCACCGGCCGATGCGTCGGGATGCGCACAACCGGCAGGCGGTAGACGGTCCAGAACTCGGCGGCGACGCCGCGAGTCGTGCCGGTCATGCCCGAGAGCCGGGGATAGCGGCGGAAGAAGCGCTGATAGGTCATCCGCGCCAGCGTCGAGCGGGCGCCCGACAGGTCGCAGCCCTCCTTGTGCTCGACCATCTGGTGCAGGCCGTCGCTCCAGCTCCGGTCCGGCATCACCCGGCCCGTATTGGCATCGACGATCACCACCTTGCCGTCGCGCAGGATGTAGTGCTCGTCGCGGTGGAACAGGTGCAGCGCCGAGAGCGCCTGACGCACCAGTCCCTCGCGGGTGACGCGCCCGCGCCAGGCGGAATCCTGGCCGGGGGCCTCGCTCTCGGCCAAGTCGGCGATCCGCTCGCGGCCGGGATCGGTGAGGACGATCCGGTGCTCGGCCGCCTCGATCCGATAGTCTTCGGGGCTCGACAGCGCGCCTGCGATCTCCATGGCGCGGGCGAGCACCTCGGTGCCGAATTGCGAGCCGGCCGGGGCCGAGATGATGAGCGGCGTGCGCGCCTCGTCGATCAGCACGCTGTCGGCCTCGTCGACGATGGCGAAGTGCAGGCCGCGCAGGCGGAGCTGCGCGAGGCGGCTCGCGCGCGCGTGCATGTTCTCGAGCTTCAGCCGCACGTCGCTGGCGCGCTGGCCCAGAGCGATGCGGTCGCGCAGATAGTCGAAGGCGAGATCCTTGTTGGTGCAGTAGGTGATGTGGCAGGCATAGGCCTGCGCCCGCTCCGGCTGCTCCTGCTTCTCCTTGATCACGCCGACGGTGAGCCCGAGGGCGGCGTAGAGGGGGCGCATCTCCTCGGCGTCGCGCTCGGCGAGGTAGTCGTTGACGGTGACGACGTGAACGGACAGGCCGGCCAGAGCCGCCGCGCCCGCGGCCAGCGTCGCCGTCAGCGTCTTACCCTCGCCTGTGGCCATCTGGGCGATGCGGCCGTCGAGGAGGGCGGCGGCGCCCATCATCTGCACGCCGTAATGGCGCTGGCCCTTCACCCGGCCCGACATCTCGCGGATCAGGGCGAAGGCCTCGGCGATGTCGGCATCGCGAAAGGTTTTTCGCGCCCGCAGGGCCGCGGTGATCGCCTGGATGCGGAGATGCAGCGCCGCCTCGGAGAGTGCCGCGATCTCCTCGGACCGTGCCAGGGCGTTGCGGGCGATCCGCGCGTAGCGGCGCGCGGCCCAGCCGGCGAGTCCGACCCGGACGCGGCCGACGACCTTCGCTGCGGCCTGATCGAGGCGGCTCGCCTTGAGCGGCTTGCGCTCGGAATAGGCGCGGACCGGCGGCAGGCGGAAGGCGGCCCCGGTGGGGGCGAGATCCCCTGCGGGTGCCAGACCGGAGGCAAGGGCGAGGGGATCAGACACGGAACTGACTCAGGAACACTTGGCGCAGGCTGCGCAGCGCCCGCCACGCGATCGGCTCCGCCCCGTGATCGAACCGGACATAGACCCGCTCGCCGAGCACGTTGAAGGGCAGGCCGCCGGCAAGCTGCACGTCGAAGACGAAGATGCTCTGGAGCGCCACCGGCTTCTGCGGGTTGCTGGCATCGACCGCGATGGTGCCGCCGCCCTGCGTCGCGAGGGCGAGGCTCGGGATCTCCTGCTGCGCGCCCGGCACTTCCCGCAGGATCGATCCGGCGCGCACCGCCTCGGGCCGCTCGGCGAGCCGCGCGGCGACGCCCTGCGTGCGGCTGCGGATCAGGTCCACATCGGTCTGCGGCACCACCACCCGCACCACGGGATCGTCGGCGGTGAGCACGTAGCCGATGCGCTCGCCCCGGCGCAGGTAGCGCCCCGGCAGATCGACGGCGCCCGGCACGATCAGCCGGCCGCCTTGCGCCGCCCGCACGGTGAGGGCCGCCTGCCGCTCGCGGTAGACCCGCAGGATCTCCTGCGTGCTGCCGATCTGCTCCTGGAGGATCTGCGCCTGAACCCGGTCGCCGAGACGGGCGGCGTCGTAGCGCAGGCGCAGTTCGACGAGCTGCGCCTCCAGCACGGCGACGCGACTGTCGAGGCTCGGATCCTCCAGCTTCGCAAGCGCCTCGCCGGCCTGCGCGTCGCGGCCGGGCTCCACCAGCAGCGTGGTGAGAATGCCGTCGGTGCCGGTGCGGATCTGCGTGTCGTCGGGAGCCCAGACGACGCCCTGCGCCATGGTCGTGTAGGGCAGGGGGACCACGAACAGCAGCGCGAAGGCCGCCCCCGCCGCCGCGCTCGTGAGCAGGACCGCCCGGCCGCGGCGCCGGTGCAGCTTCGGATCGGTCAGGATGAACTTGAGGCCCTTCACCAGCGGCGAGACCACGGTGCCGAACAGCGCGAGGAGAGCCAGCAGCACGCCGAAGACGAAGTACTGCGTGGCGATGAAGCTCGCGATCGCGATCGAGACCGTGGTGCGGTAGACGAAGGCGGCCACCGCGTAGACGAACAGCCAGGGCCGCTCGCCGGCCGCCGTGACCGGACTCGTGGCGCCCTCGATTGTCAGCACATAGCGCTCGATCAGGTAGAAGACGTAGCGGTTGGCGCGCGAGCCGAGATTGGGGATCTCGATCAGGTCGGCGAAGATGTAGTAGCCGTCGAAGCGCAGGAGCGGATTGCCGTTGAACAGCAGCGTGGAGACGCTGCCGATCACCATCACGTTGAAGGCCGCCGCCCGCACGAGACCGGGCTCGGCCGTGGCCCAGACGATGGCGGCCAAGCCCGCCAGGAACAGCTCGACGAAGATGCCGGCCGCCGCCACCATCATCCGCTGCCACTTGCTGGGGAAGGCGGCCGAGGTCGAGGCGTCGACGTAGGGGGCGGGGAACAGCACGAGCAGCATGACGCCGACCTCGTGCACCTCGCCGCCCCAGGCCTTGGCGGCGCAGGCGTGCCCCGCCTCGTGCAGGGCCTTGATGACGGGGTAGAGGGCCATCATCAGCGCGACGTTCTGCGCCGAGAGCATCTGGCCGGCGACGTCGCCGGTCAGCTCGCCCGCATGCAGGGCGGCCACGACGAGGCCGGTGACCACGACGGCGAGCCAGACCGCGAAGCCCCAGATCGAGAAGAGCGGCCGGAAGAGCGGTGCGAGCCGGTCGAGGACCGGATCGGGATCGAACAGCGGGAAGCGCAGGGCCAGCGGGTTCTTGACCCGGGCGATCAGGGTGCGGCGCGCGGTGGATTCCGAGCGCTCGGCGAGTTCGGCGAGATCCGGCGGCAGGTCGCCCTGGAGCAGGTCCGAGCCGTGGAGCTGCGAAATCAGGCGGATCGTGTCGTCCTGGGTCGGCGGGTCGTCCTCGTTGCGCCGGGCGGCGGCCTCCCACACCTCCTGCAGGGTGCGGCGCCCGTCCATCAGGCAGAGGATCAAATTGGCGGCGGGCGAGAGGCGGTGGAAACGCCCGGTCTGGTGATCCTGCAGGACGTACCAGACCTCACCGCGAAAACTCTGCCGGTGGATCTCGGCGTGGCGGCGCAGCCGCGGGCGCAGGGGCGCGACGCGGTACCACGATTGGCTGAACAGGGACTGGGACATGCCTCAATCCCTCACGGCCACCAGTGCCAGAGGGCGAGGCGCGCCCAGTCGACGATGGGGCGTGCCCAGATCCAGGCGAGCAGGCGCCGGTCGACATCAACCTTGGCGATGCCCTCCATGCCCGGCCGAAGCCGCGTGGCGCCGTCGGCGATCCGGCCCTCGACGCGGAACAGGTTGCGGCCGTTCTTGGCCTCGGCCACGGGGGTGATGGTCTGGATCATCAGCGCCTGGGGCTGGTCGGGCAGGGAGGTCGCGAGCATGTGCCCGGTCTGGCCCTCGTGCAGGTCGGCGATGACGCGCTCGTCGACGCTCAGGACGACGCGATAGCTGTCCAGCGGCGCGATCTCGAACAGCACCTGACCGCGGCTGACGGCGCCGCCGATGGATTGCGAGAGGTCGCCGGAGACGATCAGACCGTCGAAGGGGGCGGTGAACTTCGAGCGCGCGATCTGCTCGTCGAGGAGGCGGATCTGCGCCTCGGCCTGATCGATCTGGCTCTTCACCACGTTGATCGTGGCGGGTTGGCGCGTGGCGAGGGCCTTGTCGTACTCGTAGGTGCGCTGCTGGCGTTCCGTGACCCAGCGCAGGCGTTCCAGGGCGAGATCCCGGTCCTCCAGGGCGGCGAGGAGGTCGCCCTTGCGCACCGTGTCGCCGGCCCGGTGCCCGGCGGTCTTCAGGTAGCCGTCGTAGGAGGCGACGACGGAGCGGCGCACGAGCCCCTCGACGCGGGCGTCGGCGGTGACGCGGTAATCGGTCTGGATCACCGAGAGCGCCAGGACGAGGGCGAGCGCGGCGGCCAGCCCGAGCTTGAGCCCGGTGCGGTTCGGGCCGAACACCAGCCGCGCGCCGTTCATCACCGCGTCGGCGGCCTTGAGGACGAGCCAGCGGTCGTTCTGCCGCTTGTCCTCCAGCACCGGGCCGATGGCGGCGGCGCAGGCGCTCACCTGCTCGACCGTCTCCAGGCTGAACGGCTGGTCGGCGGGCCGCTCCAGGGTGATCGCGCCGACGAAGCGGTCATCGACCAGCATCGGCACGGTCAGCACCCGGCCGCCATATTGCAGGCGCGCGAGATCGGCATGCGCCGTCGTGACGGTGGCCTCGGTCTCGGGCGCCGGGAACAGGATCAGGCTGCGCTGGTCGATCGCCTCGTTCATGCAGGCGCCGAGCCGGCGCACGAGGTTCATCTCGCGGCCGAACTGGGCCGAATGCGAGATCGCCGTGATCCGCGCGCTGCCACGCCGCACGAAGCCGATCGCCGCCCGCTGGCAGGAGAAGGCGATGGCGAGGTCCGTCACCGCGGCGGTGCAGGCGGCGGAGAAGCGCGACTGCTCCAAGACCCCCGCGAGCAGGTCGAGGACGGAGCGCGAGCGCGACAGCGTCCGGCGCTCGTCCCGCCCGATCAGCTCGGCCTGTTTGGCGACGAGCCAGGCGCTGCCCCACTGCACCTGACGGATCGCACCGCGCAGCTCGTCCTTGTCGAGGCTGTCGAGGGCGAAGGCGGTGACGGCAAAGCAGGCGTCGTCGAGCGCCAGCGGCAGCGCGATCCAGGCGCCGGAGCCCTGCGGCGTGCCCGGAAGCGGCCCGTTCTCCGCCATCGCCTGCACGACCGGCCGGTTCTCCCGCAGGGCGGCTTCCGCCGTCTCGCGCAGGCCGCCCTCGCACTCGGTCTGGGCCGGAAACACCGCGAGCGGTGCGAGGCCCACCGAGGTGCCCGGCAGCAGGACGCAGGCCCGCTTCGCACCGAGCATCGGCGCCTGGAGCGTGAGCCACGCCTCCGCCGCCGCCTGGAGTGTCGGTGAGGTCCGGAGAACCTGCCATAGGGCCGGCTCCAGCAGGGACAGGCGTGCGGCCGGGCCCGGTGCGGACGCGCCCTCCACCGCCAAACGCTCGCTCATGGCCCCCGGATTCCTTGACTGACCCTGCTCGGGGTCTTGCTGCGGTAAGGGCCCGGCCGCCGTGCCGTGACGCGTCGGCGGCGGGGCATCGCGGGTCAGGCGTCGAGGTCGAGCCGCCCGTGCCGGTTCTCGTACTCGGTCAGCACGCCGCCGAGGACCGAGTGGAGGCGCTTGGCCGCGAGCGGGGTGAGGATGACGCGGTTGGAGAGATCCACCACCACGCTCTCGGTCTCGGCGAGGTTCCAGGTCCGGTTGGTGCCGAAGAACAGATCGACCTGCTCGCGGGTGCCCTGCACGTTCACCACGTTGGCGAACTGCGTCGACATGCTGTCCTCGCGCCACTCGATCGCGCGCACCTGATCGGCGCCACCGGCCTTGCTGCTCTCGCTCACGACTGCTCCCCCATCTGCGCGCTGTCTCGCGCGGCGTTGGCCTGATCCTCTCGCGATCACCCCGTGGCCGAAGCCGGAGCGGAGCGCGGAGCCCAAGTCCTCATCAAGACATGACACGAATAAAGCCGCCTTTGAACGACGGCTTGCCTTGCGATCTCAGCGAAACCAAGTCGCCTTGCATTTATGGCACACAGGGCGATAGGAGCTATTGCACGGTTTGTGCGATTCGATCACGAATGGAATGTGGCGGCGACAATGGCCACGAAGAAAATTGCGTTGACCCAGCGTCTCAATTCAAAGCTTCCTTCCCGTTTCAGGTTTCATCGGGCGTTCGTCCGTCGCGTCTGCCCGGCCTTGCGCTGATGTCGGACGAGGCGCGGTCCGAACGACCCGGATCGGATTTCCCGAGGGTGGACCGCTTCCTCGAGAGCGAAGCCGCCGCCCATGCCCTGACCTTCGCCCTCGCCTCGGGATTGATCGACCGGCTCGCGCGCCGCGCGGAGATCGAGGCGGCGGAGCTCGCCGCCGCGCTTCGCCTCGACCCGCCGCAAGCCGCCTGCCTGACCGGCCTCCTCATCGGAGCCGGCATTGCATCCGAGCCCGCGCCCGGCCGGATCGGGCTGAGCCCGGCGTTCCGCGCCGTGCTGCCCTGCCGCGACCTGATCGAGGCGAAGCTCGCCTTCGCCGCCGCCGCCGCGGAGGATCTGCGCCGGCATTTTCCCGCCTTCGTCGCGGACCTGCCGGCCTTCATGGCGGCCTCGCGTACCTTCGAGCTGTTCCGCTACGACCGCTGCTTCGCGGTCACCCCCGAGAACCTCGCCGCGACCCGGCGCTGGGTCGCCTACACCACCTGCCTCACCCGCTACGAGGCCGGGCCCTGCCTCGACCGGATCGAACTGGGGGGCCATCGGCGCCTGCTCGATCTCGGCGGCAACAGCGGCGAGTTCGCTGCCCAGGCCTGTCGACGCGCCCCGGCCCTGACCGCGACGGTGATCGACCTGCCCGTCGTCTGCGCGCTGGGTGCGGAAAACCTCGCCGGCCGGCCGGAAGGCGCGCGCGTCGCGTTCCGGCCCTGCGACATGCGGCGCGATCCCCTGCCCGAGGGACACGACCTCGTGACCTTCAAGTCGGTCCTGCACGACTGGCCGGAGGACGAGGCCCGCGCCCTGATCGCCCGCGCGGCGCAGGTCCTGGCGCCGGGCGGCCGCCTCGTGATCTACGAGCGGGCGCCGATGCGCCTGCACGAGCGCGCGCCCGGCTATATCCAGTCCGCCGACCTCGTGTTCCAGCCCTTCTTCCGCGATGCCGACCTCTATACCGAGACGCTGGCCGCCGCCGGCCTCGTCGAGAGCAGCGTGCGGAGCCTCGATCTCGAGACGCCGTTTCACCTGATCGAGGCGCACAAACCCGGCGGTGCCCCGTGAGCGGGCCCTTCGTCCTCGCCGTGGCCGGGCCGCCGGGCAGCGGGAAATCGACCCTGTCGTACGCCCTGTCGGAGACCTTCGGCGGCGCGCCCGTCCTCGCCTACGACGCCTACGAGGCGGTCACCACCTGGCCGCCGGAACAGGTGGCGGCGTGGCTGGCCCGCGGCGCGCCCTTCGACGCGCTGCCCGTGCCGGGGCTCGCCGAGGATCTCGCGCGGCTGCGTCGCGGCGAGCCGGTGCCGGATCGCGAGCGCGGCGGTACCCTGCGCCCGGCGCGGCGCGGCGCCGGGCGGCCCGTGATTGTCCTCGACACCCTGCTCGGCCGGGCCCATCCCGGCACCGGGAGGCAGATCGACCATCTCGTCTGGCTCGACCTGCCGCTCGACATCGCGCTGGCGCGCAAGCTGCGCAGCTTCACCGAGGGGGCGCGGCGCGAGCCCTCCGCCGCCTCGCGGCTGCTCGGCGCGCTCGACGCCTATCTCGGCCGCTACGACACGCTGCTGCATCCGACCTACGCACTCCAGCGCGACCGGATCCGGCCGGCGGCCGACCAGGTCCTCGGCGCCGGCACGCCCGCCGAGCACGTCGCCGCCATCCGGTCCGCAATCCAACCCATCCTCATGGCCGCCCCGACGCCGACGGCGTATGGGGGCGCGGAGCCCTAGTCCGATGCTCAGGTCCGAACGCTCCGTGCCGCCGCGCCTCGTCATCGCCGGCGGCGGACCCGCCGGCTCGATCGCCGCCGCCTATCTGCGCCGGATCCTGCGCCGGGCGGGCTGGAGCGTGACGCTGGTCGCCCCCGAACCGGCGGCGGGCCCGTCCGTGGCGCTGGCGACCCGCCCGGCCTTCACCCGCTTCCGGCAGGGCTTCGACATCGACGAGGCGATCTTCCTGCGCCGCTGCGCCGGCACCTACCGGCTCGCCAGCCGCTTCGAGGATTGGTTCGCGGGGGGGCGGGGGCATTGGCACCCGTTCGGGGCCTGCGGGCCGCGGATCGCCGGACGCGACCTGTTCCATTACTGGCTGAAGCTGCGCGAGAGCGGCGCCCGCCGGGAGGCGGGCGACTACGCCGACTACGCACCCCAGACCCTGATGGCGGCGGAGGGGCGCGGACCCCGCCCGCAGGCGGGCACCTCCTCGCTGGTCCAGTCGGGCGATTACGGCTACCACCTCGACCGCGCCGGGCTCGTCCGCGTCTTCCGCGAGATCGCGCTGTCCGAGGGCATCCGCGCCGTCCCGGGCCGCGTCCGGGGGATCGAGCGCGACCCCTACGGCGACGTCGCCGCCCTCCTCCTCGACGGGGGGGAGCGGATCGAGGGCGACGTCTTCCTCGACTGCACCGGGGCGGCGGCGCAACTCGTCGGCACGGCCCTGGGTGAACCGTGGATCGCCGAGGGCGGCGCCGGGGACCGCATCGCCTATCTGTCGACGGCGCGCGAACCGGAGCCCGCCCCCTTCACCCTCTATCGCGGCCGTCCGGAGGGCTGGGTCGCCGCGCTGCCGCTCGCCGGACGCTCCGACCACGCCCTCGTCTACGACGGCCGCACCACGCCGCCGGAGACGGCGCAGGCCCTCTTGCGGGCCGCCTCCGGCTGCGAGGACGGCGGCGTCTGCGATGCGGAGCTCCGCCGCGGCCGGCGCCGCGCCCCGTGGCAGCGCAACGTCGTCGCCGTGGGCGCCGCGGCCGGTGCGGTCGAGCCGCTGATGGGCTTCGGCCTCGACCTCGTCCTCGCCGCTCTCGAAGCGTTCGTCGCCTACCTGCCGCGGGGAGGGCGGGCGGCCGAGGTTCTGCGCCGCGCCTACGCCGCGCGGATGAACCGTCTCCACGACGACGCCGAGCAGGCGGTCGCCGCGCATTACGTCCTCGGCCGCCGTCCCGAGCCGTTCTGGGCCGCCGCCCGCGCCGCCGCCGTTCCCGAGCGCCTCGCCGATCGCCTCGACCTCTACGAACTGGCCGGCCATGTCGAGCCGGAGGCCGACGCCGTCTTCGGCGAGGGCGACCACTACCTCCTGTTCGCGGGCGCCGACTTCCTGCCGCGCCGGCCCTTCGCTCCGGTCGATGTCGGCGACGGACGCGAGATCGAGCGGCTTCTCGCGGGGGTCAGGGCCCGCTCGGCCCAGGTCGCGCAGACCATGGCGCCCCATGCCGACCTTCTCGAAGGGCTGCACGGCCGGGCCCCCGCCGGCCCCACGGTTCAGGTGGCGGCGGCGGCTGCCAAGGACAGCGCCGCCCGGCACGGCCCGCAGAGCCTGCGGCGGAGCCCGGAGGGGGCCCGCCTCGCCGACCTCGTCGCCGGCCTCGGCCAGCCTTTCGGCTACGAGCGCTCGGTGAAGGCCACGCCGGCCGGGCTGCAGACCGAACGCTTCCTCGTCAGCCTCCACCGCACCAGTCTCGGCCTCGACCCCGCCAAGACCCTCGATGCCCTGGCCGAAGCGCTCGGGCTGCCCGCACCGGAGCGGGCGGAGGCCGCCGGCCTGATCGTGGGCGCCGACCTGCTCCATCTCGGCTACGAGGCGGGGCCCTCGAGCGCGCTCTACAAGCTCTACGTCGAATGGTCGGCGCGGGCCGACGCGGCGTGGCACGAAACCGACGCGGCAGGCGCCGCGGGCGCGGAGCCAATCCTCGTTCATCGCGCCTACAAGTGGCGGGTGGAGGGATCGGCGCCGCCGGTGGTGACGCTCTACCACTGGCCGCGGGTGCGCACGCCCGGCGAGATCGAGGCGCGGCTCGCACGCCTCGGCGAATCCTGGGACGGCGCGGGCGCATCCCTGCTCGGTACGGCCCGGGACATCCTCCGGCTGGCGCGGGAGCACGGGCACGGCGCGGTCCACTATCTCGAAGCCCGGGAGGAACCGGGGCCGCGCCTCTCCTACGACCTCAACCTCTACGCCTGCGGTCTGACGATGGGCGAGGCGGAGATGGTGATCGGTCAGGCCATCGTCGATCTCGGCGTTCCGCCGCCGGACGCCGCGGCGGTGCTGGCCGAGCGGCGCGGCGAGGCCCTCGGACACGTGGCCGGCGGCGTCGGGCGCGACGGCATCCCCTTTCTCACCGTCTATTCCGGCATGGCGGAGGCATGAGCCCGCTGGATCCCGCCCGTATGGAGATGGCGGCGGTGGGCGACCGCTACGCCGATTACTGCCTGTGGGACTACGAGCCGGTCGGGCCGACGGCGGGGCGCCTGCGGCAGGTGAGCCTGCTCTGGCACTCCCTGGCCTGCGCGGGCGCCGATCCCCGGCTCTTCGCAATCTGCGACGCCCTGCGTAACGGCCTCGGGCCCGGCCGCAGCGTCTGGGGTGCCAAGCGGCGGGACGGCGTCACCACCTGGGAATTCTACTTCTACGACTATGCCCGGCTGGACCGGACCGTCTCGATCGAGCGCGTGCTGGGGATCCTGGCGCCGTTCGTTCCCTGCGGTCTGCGCTATGCGGGAGCGCGGCCGTACTTCATGTTCTCCCTCGACCTCGACGACGCGCTCGCCCGCGGGGAGCGTGGCCTGGAGCGGCTCAACATCTATGTCGGCAATCCGGGCAGCAGCGTCTCGTCGGGCTTGAGCTACGGTTTGACCCGTGACGGGCTCGTCTTCGACAACCTCTACAGTTTCTTCGACGCGGCCCGCGAGCGCGACGCGATCCGGGCCAAGACCGCCTGCTCGGCCCATCTCGACATGCCCGGCCTCGATCTCGACGCGATCCTGTGGCCCGACCTGATGACCTGCGGAGTCGTGGTCGTGGCCAACAAGCGCCTGTGCGACAGCGTCTACTTCTCGCGCATCGGCATCGACGGGTTGATCGCCTTCCTCGACCGGCTCGCCTATCCGCCCGCGATCCGCGACTTCGTGCGGAGCGAGCGGCGGCGCCTGTCGCACCTGCTGTTCGATGTCGGGATCGACTACGCCTTCGTCGACGGCCGGCTGACCGTGACGAAGAGCGCGTATTACGGTCTCCTCTGAAGGGGCGGTGCAACGACATGGGACGCTACGACCACGCGGCTTACGTCTCCCTGACGATGGAGTTCCGCTGCAACCTCAAATGCGTCCACTGCATGATCGAGGGCACGATGGATCGGCTCGCGCCGGAATCCAACGCGCATTTCGAGGAGATCCTCGCCCGCAACGCGCGCGAGCGGCGCTGGACCGGGCTGATCCTGACGGGTTCCGAGATCACCCTGCGGCGCGACCTGCCCGACCTCGCCCGGCGGGCCAGGGCGAGCGGCTTCGCGCATGTCCGCATCCAGACCCACGGCATGCATCTCGGCCAGCCGAGCTTCTGTCGCCGGCTGGTCGAGGCGGGCGTGGACGAGTTCTTCGTCTCCATCGCCGGCAGCGATGCCGCCAGCCACGATGCCCTGACCCTGGTGCCCGGCTCGTTCGACCGGGCTCTGCGCGGCCTCGAGACGCTCGATGCGATCGAGGGCGTCGAAACGCTCACCAACACCGTCGTCACCGAGCGCAGCTACCGCCTCCTGCCCGCGCTCGTCGCGCGGCTCGCCCACCTCAAGCGCCTGACCCAGATGGAGTTCTGGGTCTATTTCCCGATGTCCGAGCGCGACGAGAAGGGCCTCGTGGCGCGTCACGCCGAGGTGCTGCCCTATCTGCGCGAGGCGGTCCTGCGCGCCCGGGCGCTGGGGCGCGCCGTCGAGGTGAAGAACTTCCCGGAATGCCTGCTCGGCGAGATCGGCGACGCCCTCGTCAACGGCCAGCCGGAACTGCACATCGACCCGGATTTCTGGCGCGAATTCGAGCGCAACGGCTTCTATCAGTGCGTACACCGGGACGCGTGCGCCTCTCGCGAATGCCTCGGGCTGAACACGGCCTATATCGAGAAGTTCGGGCTCGAAGCCGAGGCGCTGCGTCCGCTGCAAAGCCCGGTGCGGCGCGCGTGGAGCCGTGCGTCCGCCTGAGTGCCGTCGGGCCCGTCAGCTGCGGGTGCCGAGCCGGGGCCACCAGTCGCGCAGAAGGTCGAGATCGCTCCGCTGGTCCTTCTGGGCCAGGGCCACCTGCTCGGCCCGGAACTCACTCGCGGTGATGCCGAATTGGGCGCGGAAGCTGCGGCTGAAATGGACCTTACCGCGGAACCCGAAATCGGCCGCGAGCCGGGAGAGGCGCCGCGTCTCCAGCGGGTCGCTGAGGGCGGCCCGGACCGCGAGCAGCCGCCGTTCCTGGACCGAGCGCATGATGCCGCCATAGGGGGCGAACATCCGGTAGAGCGTCGCCCGCGACACGCCGATCTCGTTGGCGATCATCTCCGGCGACAGGTCCGGCGAGGCGAGATGGGTGCGGATCGTCTGCTCGGCCAGCGCCAGATGGCTGGTGGCGAGCACCGGCGTCTCGACGATCGCCTCGGCGCGGGACGGGTCGAGGAGCGCACGGAGGAAGTCGAGCGTCTGCGTGACGACCTCCTCGACATCCGCCACTTCGAGGAGCGTGCTGCGCTCGCGCAGCGCGGTCAGATGCGCGGCGAGCAGACGGTTGCGGACCGGATCGAGCCGTGGCGGGAGCGGCGCGCCGGTCACCTCGGGCAGCAGTGCCCGCGGGACGATCAGCGCCACCGTATCCGAGGATGCCGCGAGCGTATCGACCTCCTGGGCAAGATCGATGATCGCGACCTGTGCGGACCAGATCGTGGTCTGATGGCCGCTGATGAGGCCGTTGAAGCCGCCGACATTGTAGAGATGGAAGAGGATATGATCCGGGGTGCGGGCGATCAGATCCCGGTCGCGGCGGTAGCTCTGCGCCCCGAAGACGACCCGTGCCACCATGATGTCGCCGATCACGGCCCCGCTTGCGGAGCCGGTCGGGCTCTGCTGGCCCGGATGGAACGCCCGCGGCTCGAACAGCGGTCCGACGACGCCTTTCCAGATCTCCGCCGCGGCCGCGTGCGGCAGGCCGGTCGTGAGATAATCAAGTCGCAGGAGGGAAGACACAGGAGGATCGATTTCCGAGGAGGTATGGTGCGACTTTTCTTGGCCTTGGAAACCATGAAGTCGGTGACGAATGACACGCAGAACGCTGCGTTGCGCAGTCGGATAACTGAATTCAGGGCGAAAAAATCAGGAGGGCGATAGCATATAACGACACCAGGGGCCGCCGAAAGAATTTCGACTCAGCGTCTCCGCTCTGTCCGTAATGATCAACACTTGTATTTCTCTTATATGGCGTGCTTCTCCGGCGAAATTAAAAACGCGGCAATATGTTTCAAGAGGGTGAGCCCTCCGTTCGGACGGCTCGAACGGCTTCGCATGATCTCCCGTGCACCGATCCTCGTCTTGCAGGAACGACCGGAAAATCCCGAGTGACTGGAATGGCTGACGGATCTGCGAAGGTTCGGGGCAGTGCTGGCCGCCGACGCGGCAGGGCGCGTGTGCAATGTCTTCGCGCGGCTCCTGTCCTGAGACGGCACGACGCGAAACCGTGATTTCATCCTGATGAGCGAATAGTGCCCCGGCTCGATCTTCGAACGGGTCGGCATTTCCGTTCACTGGGAGTGGTTCGAGGTTGCACTTGGTTATAGCGGCGCGGTTCGCCCGCGGGCTCGATGACAAAATCGCGGCCGTGATCTGTCTTTTTTTGCGACGAACTCGCCGACGAGAGTGAATGTGCTGAGCTCGACCGTGCGATCGCCGGCCTCAGAGGTCTCGATTATAATCTACGTAATCGAGCGGCGTGCGTCTGAGACGCTGGATCAATCGAAAAGCCGTGCCGCCACTCCGCAACGAACGACGCGACTGGTATGCAGCGATACGCGAAGATGCGGGAACCGCACGAGCGTCGCAATGTGGGGTCGGAATGAGTAAGCAGCTTCTCATCTATGAGCGCGCCGTGCCGGTGACCCGGCAGCGTCATGGGTCATGGTCGGTCAAGGCCGGCGCATCGTTCGATTTCGCGCGCAGCGTCAATTCGGTGCCGCTGATGGTGGCCGAATTTGCGAACTCGGCGGCGGAATACACCATCGTCTTCGGCGGCGCCGAAGACGAGATCATTCCGGTGGCTCTGCTCGGCATCCGCGACAGTGAGAACCTCTACGTCTCCGATTCCGGTGCCTGGGCCGGCAACTACGTGCCCGCCTTCCTGCGCCGCTACCCGTTCGTGTTCTCCAGCGACAACGCGAACGAAGCCGACGCCACCTTCACGCTCTGCGTCGACGAGGAGTTCTCCGGCTGCAACGACGAGGGGCGCGGCGAGCGCCTGTTCGATGCCGACGGCGAGCGCACCCAGTACCTGCAGAACGTCCTCGGCTTCCTCCAAGCCTATCAGGTGCAGTTCCAGCGCACGAAGCTGTTCGTGAAGCGCCTCCAGGAATTCGGCCTGCTCGAGCCGATGCAGGCGCAGTTCACCCTGCGCAGCGGTCAGCGCTCGACGCTGTCGGGCTTCAGCGTGGTCAACCGGGATCGCCTGAAGGCGCTGTCGCCCGAGCAGCTCTCCGAGCTGATGCAGGCGGACGAGATGGAGCTCGTCTATCTGCACCTCGCCTCCCTGCGGAACCTGACGCCAATCGCCGAGCGGATCGGCGGACCGGTCGATGCCGCACCGGCGACGGACACGGCCCCCGCCTCGCCCGCCGACTTCGAGACCTCGGGCAACGCCTGATCCGACGATCATGCCGGCCTCGAGCGGGGCCGGCATGATGCACAGGAACCGGCGCCCGTTCAGGGGCCGGCTCACCTTTCGAAGACTGATTGCGACTCTCCCGGCCACCTTCCCGTGGGTCGGGCGATGCTGTCTGCTGCGCGCCTGAAGGCGCGCGCGTCCCGTTCTGGAGTGCGCGGCAATGGCTTTTCCGTTCAAGTCGGAAGGCTTCTGGGGCCCCCTGTTCCGCCGTCGCGACCGCGCGCGGACGACGGTGGCACATGTTGAGACGCCGCGCTCCCCGCGGCCGTCGAAGCGCCAGCTCGTGCTTCGCCTCAAGGCGAAGGCCGACCGCCTGTTCAACCGCGATCGGCTGATCTTCGATCCGCTCGAGCCCCGCGTCCTGCTCGACGGAACCGCGGCCTACCAGATCAACGTTCCGCTCGACGCGCAGACGGCGGAGCACAAGGTTCTCGTCGAACTGATCGAGATGAATCAGGCCGCGACGCGGGACGCGGACAGGGTTCAGCAGGTCCAAGTCTTCGACTATACCGGCGGACAGAAAGGTAGTCGCCTCCACACCTTCGGTGATCTCGACGCGACCAACAAGGCGTTCACGATCACTGGGACGAGCGACAAGGATCGCATCGTCGTCGATGTCGCCTCGTTCGAGCGGCTGACCGGCAGCACGAAGCCGATCCTGACCTTCAGTGACGTCACCACCGACAGCGGCGACACGATCGAGCTTCTCAACCGGGCCAAGAGCGCCGACAGTACCGGCGCCACCTTTACGCTCGGAGGCCGGGACACCGGCACGATCACGGCCGGGAAGTTCGAAGGCAATTTCAGCGGCATCGGCAATCTGGTCGGTGCCGCAGGCGCCGACGATACGTTGATCGCCGGATCATCGACCGGCATCCTCAGCGGCGCCTTCGGCGGCGGCAAGCGCAGCCTTCAGATCGATTTCTCCAGCCTCACGTCCGCCATTGATGCGACGCTGAAGCGGGCGGTGGACCCGGACACGTACCTCCTACAGCGGTCGAGCCAAGCAGACAGCGCTGCGGCGACCTTCGCGCCGATCGCCTTCACTGCGCCCTCGACCAATCTGGGCGTCCTGCTCGGCACCGGCGACGACACCCTGCGCCTCGAAACGCTGCCGCCGGGGCCGTCCTTCACCGTCTCGGGCGGTGCGGGCGCCGACGCCATCGTCTTCGATACCGCGCTGGCGGTGGCCACGGGCGATGTTGCCCTCACCTTCGACGGCGGGGAGGGCGACGACAGAATCGACCTGAACAAGGATCTCGAGGCGGTCGCCGGCAGGCTCGCGGTCACGTTCCTGGGTGGCGCCGGAAGCAACGGCCTCAACATCGGCGCGGGGGCCCAGATCAAGGCCAGCGACAGCGTCGTCCTGACGGCGGAGGCCACCGTGGCGCCGACGCTTCCGGCGAGCGGCAGCGATCGAACCGTCGTCAGCGCCGCCCGGATGGGCGTCGTCGTCAATCAGGGCGCGGTGATCAGCGGCACGTCGGTTGCGATCAAGGTCGCAAGTTCGACCAGCATCGCCAACGGCGACACCGATACCAACACGGCGAAGCTCTCCGTCGAGTCGGACACCGCGGCCACGATCAGCCTCGCCGGCCGGATCGAGACCGCGGGCGAGGCCGCGCTCACGACGAACATCACCAATTCCGTGACCCTCACCTCGACCCTCGCCTCGCAGTTGCGGGACGTCTCGGTCAGACAGACGAACCTCTCCACGATCGCCGTCGGCGCCCAGGGCGCGGTGAACGGCGGAACCGTGAAGCTCGCCGCCGACACGAAGGCGAACGTCACCATCAAGGCGATCGGCCTCGTCCTCCCGGGCCTCGAGACGATCACCAACGCGGCCAAGCTGACCGGTGATTCGCTGTCGGCGATCCTGAAGGGCGAGGCCGATCTCGGCGCCGTCCTCAAGTCGACGGACAACGGCCAAGTCGATTCGATCGCCGAACTCGCGGCCAAGGGCTTCATCAAGAAGGCGAAGACCTCGATCCAGAACGAGACGCGCGTCACGGTCGCCGACGGCGGTCAGGTCAAGCAGACGGGCACCGGAACGGTAACCGGCAGCGACGCGGCCCTCCTCATCGCGGCCACCGACGACACCGTGGCGCGCACCCTTCTGGTGGCCACCGACGGCGTGAAGGCGCCGGTGATCGGCGGCACGCTCGATCTGCCGGGGATGCTGAATCCGTTCGCGCTCAGCGCCGAGCAGCAGGTCAAGCGCGTCACCGCCGTCGATGTCGGGGTCGCCTCCGACCAGGTGCTGCCGGGCAGCATCCCGAGCGCTGCGGATGCCAAGATCATCGACGCGGCCGGGGCAGTGGCGCTCCAGGCCGGCAATTCCGGAACGGTGATCTCCCGCGTGCGCGCCGCGACGGTCTCCGTGGACGATCTCGACAATCCGACCAAGACGTCTGCCGGCGACGGCGGCGAGGATTGGGACGGTGAGCCGTCCGACAACTCGCTGCCCGCGCCGATCAAGACCGGCTATGCGGACAACACCGTCGATGACACCGTGCGCGTGGTCCTGCGCGGTGTCTCCGTCTCCGCCGCCGCGCTGCGGGCCGCCGCCGCCAACGTGACGACGGTCGAGGCGCGGGCGATCCAGGCGCAGAACACCCTGAAGGGCAGCACCGCCGCGACCGCCGAGGTCTCGCGGCTGCTGGCGCGCACGGGCGCCCTGTCGCTCACCGCGATCGACGCCGCCAGCGCCATGGCGATCGCCGAACCGGTCGATACCGAGACCCAACAGGACACCACTGACCCGTCGAAGACGCCCGAGCAGCAGAAGGCGCAGGAGGACGCGGAGAAGGCGGCGCGCGAGTTCCTCGGCATCGCCCGCGGTTCGGCCATCAACCTCGCCGAGCGTGACGTGACGGCCGCGCTCACCGGCAGCGAGGCGAACGCCGCGACCGACGTCGCGCTCGTGGCCCAGAACAGCCTGGAACTCGTGGCCGAGGCGCAGGCGACGGGGGTCGCCAGCATCCTCGGCGCGGCGGGCACCATCGCCGTCAACATCGTGCTCGGCAGCACCAACGCCGCCATCGTCGGCGGGAACGTGAAGGCCGCGGCCGGCGACGTCGTGGTCAATGCCGCCGACACCTCCACCATCGACGCCCGCGCCCGGACCACGGTCGATACCGCCTCCCGCGACGGCCAGCTCGGCGTCACGGTCCCGGCCATCGGTGCCGCGGCGGCCTTCAACATCGTCGGCTACGCGCTCGACGGGATGGGCTCCTCGAACATCATCCCGAAGATCCTCAGCGCCTCGGTCGATACCGTCCTCGGCACCGGCCTGCTGACGGCTGCGGCCACGCAGGCGATCCGGGCACGGATCGAGGGGGCGACCGTCGAGGCGGGCGGGCGCGTGCAGGTCACCGCGACGAGCGCGGGCCTCGTCAACTCCACCGTCAGCAACACCGTCGCCAACACCACGCCCGAGCAGACGCTCCTCCAGAATGCGACGGCCGAGGCCAAGCGCACCGCCATCAACCAAGTGAAGGCCACGCTCAGGAAGCCGGGCTCCGGGGCCACGCAGAACAGCCTCGCCACGGCCAAGACCGCCAGTTTCGGCGGCATCATCTCCACGAACCGGATCGCGCGGGCAGCCTCGGCCGAGATCATCGCGCGGGGGACGGGGAGCGGGTCCACCGCGTCCACGGTGACCGGTGGCGGCGCGCTCGACGTCTTCGCCACGGACCGGGCGACCATCAACGCCAACGTGAAGCTCGTCGCGTCCAGCCAGGCCGCGAGCGACGGTGGCCTCGATCCGAACCTGATGCGGACCCCGTCCAGCGACCGGGCCGGCAATGGCCTGGGCGATTCCGCTAAGCAGGGGGCGGGCAATACGTTCACGTCGCTCAAGCAGCGGAGCAAGCAGCTGGTCACCCCGTCCCAGTGGGGCCAGGGCGTGACCAAGCCGGATGCGGCCAACAAGACGGCCGAATTGAAGCTCGGCAAGCGCATCCTCCTCGACTTCCCCGAGGCGCTGAACTCCACCCCGATCGTGACACGGACGCTGAGCGCCGTTCCCCTTGGCCTCGGTGACGCGCTGAACAGCCGGCTGCCGTCCGCCAAGCCCAACACGCAGGTCGTCGCGAAGGACGGGGTGGTGCTCGTCAGTCCCGGCCACCCCTCCGGCAAGGGAGAGGTGAACACCTACTACCGCTACAAGCCACTCACGGCCTCCGCACCGCTCGACCTCAGCAAGGTCGATTTCACCGACACGACGACGTGGGAGAAGATCGGCGAGCGCGGCATCGTCTACGAGTGGATGGGGGCGGACGGAGTCACGCTCGAACTCAAGAGAGCGGTTTACAGTGACCGCGACAACTGGCGTCGCGTCGGTGACGGAGAAACGCAGCCCGGCAAGACGACCGGTTCCGGCGCGACGGCCATGGGCGGCATCGTCTCGCGCAACGACATCCGCGGCGGTGCGACGGCGGTCATTTCCGGAAACGCCGCGATCAATGCCGGCAGCGTCACGGTCACCGCTGAGCGCAACGCGGTGATCACGGCCCGGGCCGACGCGACCGTCGAGGCCATCGCCACCATCCGCGAGCAGCAGGGCCGGACGGCCGACGACAAGCCGGGCACCGGCACGCCGAGCCCGGTCCCGGGCCAGACCTCGCTGTTCGACCGCGGCAAGGCCGACGGGACGCAGAACTCGGCCTCCAACGCCCTCGCAGTCAACGCCGTCATCGCCACCAACGCCATCCTCTCGACGGCAACCGCCCGCATCGACGGCTCGACCGTCACGACGACGACGGCCGGAGACGGCGCCGTCTCGGTGAGCGCGACGACCGGCGGCGCCATCACCTCCACGGTCGACGCGCAGGTGACGGCGGCGGCGAGCGGCCCGGCCGGCTCGGGCGACGCGCCCGCGACGACCGGCACGGCGGCGCCTGCGACGACCACGGCGCGGGCGGCCGGGCTGCAGCTCGCCTTCAACGCCATCGGCTTCGACCTGGGCAATCTCGGCTTCGCGACGCTCGATGCCCTCGTCGGCACCAATCTCGGTCAGGCGGCGGCGCAGCAGGCCGTGGCCGAGATCACGAATTCCACGGTGAGGGCCGCGGGGGCGATCGGCGTGACCGCGCAATCCAGCGGTGTGATCGACGCGACGCTCGGCAATAAGGTGACGGCGTCCGCCCGTGCGGCCAGCGTCGATGCGCTCGCCGTCTCCGGCATCGTCGCGATGAACCGGGTGAGCGGTGCCGCGCGCGCGACGATCGATGCGTCGGGCAAGACGGTGTCGGGCACCGATGTGACGGTCGCGGCCAACGATACGGTCAGGATCAGCAGCACCACCACGGTCGGCGCGTCGGCCTCCGCCGTGAGCACCGGTTCCGTGAGCGGCGTCGACAAGAGCGCCGAGGCGCTGCTCGGTGAGTACAATTACACGACCAAGTCCGGAAAGCGGGCGATCAAGTTCGGCGAGAAGATCCGCCTCAGCGACACCTGGAGCGGCAAGGGCGAGAAGGGCGCCGTGTACCAGTACATGGGCCCCGATTTCACGACCGCCGTCGATCTCGGCGGAATCAAGGGACAGCCGGATAAGGACGGCAAGTTCGAGCCCGTCGATCCGCGGCTCGATTACGGCAATTTCGCCTACTGGAAGAAGCTCGACGCCACCAACGTGGCGCCCGGTACCAGCGGGGCGCAGCCGCGTGTCGGCAAAATCTCCTCGACCGGCCTCGGCGGAATCTTTGCGCGCAACGACGTCTCCGGCAAGGCCGAGGCGTCGATCGTGGATACCGGGCTGACGCCCCGCGGCGACGTCTCGGTCACCGCGACATCGACCGGCGCCATCAAGGCGCTCGACGCGAGCGTGGTTCGCGGCGGGACGGCGGTCAACGGCGTGCTCGTCTCCAACAACGTGCTCAACGGCGCCACCGCCTTCATCAAGGACACGCTGCTCGACGGCGGCAACGTCGATGGGTCGGGCGCGCGCACCAGCAGCGGCGGCTCCGTCACGGTCACCGCCACCAACACCTCCGAGATCGACGCCAGCGCCACGGGTAAGACGGCCGGTGAAGGCAATGTCGCGCTCGGCTTCACCCTGGCGTTCAACACGGTCGGCTTCGCCCAGCAGAACCCGCTCTTCAACATCGTCGACACGATCGTCGGCGATCCGCTGATCGCCACCGCGACGAAATCCGAGCAGCCCGCTGGCGCGACCGCCTTCATCACCGGCGCCCGGGCGATCAAGGCCGGGCGCGACGTCACCGTCGCGGCCGACAGCCGTGCGCAGATCAAGGCGGTGGCCGGCAGCGAGGTGTCGCAGGCCGACAGCGCCTCCACCGTCCACAAGGCGGAGACCGGGGCGCAGGGGATCTCGGCCGGTGCCGTGCTCGCCTCCAACAAGGTCAGCGCCCGGGCGGAGGCCTATATCGGCGCCGAGACGGAAGCCGCGCAGCCTTCCGGCTCCCCGGCCAGCGTGACCTCGACCGGCGGCAGCATCTTCGTCACGGCGACGAACCTGAACGGCATCGACGCGTCGAGCACGGTGATCTCCTCGTCGGCCGTGTCGGGCAGCGTCGCGGAGCTAGCGAAGAAGGCCGTCGCGACCGCGCAGAACATCTACGACTACACGACGAAGTCGGGCGAGCGGGCGCTCAAGACCGGCGACCGTGTCCGGTTGGGCCAGGATTACAGCGGCGGCGCCGGTCCGCAGGGCGAGGATCCTGCGATCAAGGGGCAGGTTTACATCTACATCGGTGCGTCCGGGAAGGTGGATCTCGGTGCCGCCACCACGAACTTCGCCGACGCGAAGAAGTGGTTCGCGGTCTCGGAGGGGGCGACGGTCTCGACGAAGCCGGCCACCGCGACGACGGGCAATACGCCACCGACCGGTAACACGTCTCCGACGGGATCGACGCCTGCGGCGACCCAGGAGTCGGTAACGGTCACCTCGGCTGATGGGAAGACCGCCACCACCGTCACCCGGCTGAAGGCGCGCTACACCACCAACGATTTCAATCCGATCCTGCGCACCGGCGAGACGGTGCTGTTCAAGACGAACAACAAGGGCGCGAAGGGCACCGTCGGGACGATCTATATCTATCGCGGCCCCGACAACACCGAGGTCAACCTCCAGACCGCGGACTACACCAGCGACAACTGGATTCCGGCCGCGGCCAAGTCGGTGATGCCGGCGATCGACAAGGTCTCCGACGTCACGGCGCCGGCCACGAAGACGGGCACCACCGTCACCCCGCCTTCGACGACCCGGACCCCGGCCTCCTCCTCCAAGTCGATCGGCGGCCTCATCGTCTTCAACGAGGTGAATGGCGGCGCCACCGCCCGCATCACCGATGCCACCGTGAAGGCCGATACCGATCTCACGGTCTCGGCCAAGGATGCGGCCAACATCGCCGCCACGCTCATCAGCACGGTGACCGCCTCCGGCGGCGCCTCGTTCACTTCGAAGCCTCCGGCGGGCACCACCGCCGGCACCGCGCCCGGCGACGGAACGGTGATCGCCGCCAATGGTCTGGCCGCGACCAACGTCGTGCGCGGCGGCGCCGCGGCCTCGGTGCTGCGCGCCACGGTCGAGGCGACGCGGGGCGATCTCGCCGTCCGCGCCGAGAACACGGCCGGCATCGACGCGCGGCTGCGCGCCTCGTCCACGACTTCGGGCGGCGGCCAGGGCGGCGTTTCGGCGGCGGTGACGCTCGCCTTCAACTCGGTGGGCTACGAGACGCAGAACCTGCTGTTCAACACCATCGACGCGCTGATCGGCTCGCCGACGCTGTCCGACGCCTTCGGCGCGGAGACCGGCTCGGGCGCCACCGCGACGATCCTCCGGTCGCAGGCCACGGCGGGGGGCGACATCACCGTCGCGGCCGTGTCGGAAACCAAGATCAACGCGACCGTCAGCAACGCCGCCCAGTCCTCGACCGACTCGATGAAGGGTTCGGGCGGCACGGGCTTCGGCGTCGTGCTCGTCTCGAACAAGGTGAGCGGACGCGCGACCGCGCGCATCGACAACACCGGCGACACCGGCAAGACCGTCAGCGCGGATCACGCCGTGACCGTCTCGGCGACGGATGCCGCCTCGATCACTTCCAATGCGCAGATCGTGACGAGTTCCACCGTCGTGAAGACGGATGGCGGCACGCTGACGAATCAGGCCAAGCTCAATAAGTTCCTGCCGTCCGACTTCTCGACCAACCCCAACGAGGTGCAGTCGGCGACGATCCAGTCGAACCTGATCAAGAACCGCGCGGATCTGCTTCCGGCCGAGATTAACAAGCTCGAAGCCGAGATGTGGTCCCAGGTCGCGCGGATCAAGCAGGAGGTGCTCGAACTGCAGGCCCGGCCGAGCCGGATCGCGCAGCAGTTCGACAGCGCCAAGCTGATGCTCAAGAGCCGACCGGACGCGAGCAACTATCTCAAGAGCGTCTACACGACGCTCGCCGACGCGATGGACGCGGCCATTGCCAACGTGCCCGCCAACAACCGGACCGATCTCAAGAAGAATCTTACGGACGCGGTGCGGGAGCTGCGCAAGGAGACGCTGGGCAACGTCCTCGACAACGCCGCCGCCGACGCTGCGCGCGACACGGCCTACAAATTTGCGGCGGAGGCCGCGCGTCTCGGCCTGATCGACGATGCCGCCCTGCGCGCGAGCCCGATCGAGGCCAGCCGGACCGTGGGCGAGATGATCGGCCGCGAGGTCAGCATCATGCGCGCCAACCTCGAGGCGGTGATCCAGATCGAGGCGCTGCGGACCAAGCTCAACGATTATCTCGCCCCGCTCGGTCTCAGCACCGACGTGATCGGCATCCTCGACCTGACCGCGTTCGGTCAGGTGAAGAAGACGGCAAACCCGCAGGACGTGACCTTCGGCGCGCGCGTGCGCATCTCCGCGGATTTTGCGAACAGCGCCAACGCCGCTCCCTACAAGACCAGCGACGGCAAGGAGGTCTCGATCAAGACCGGGGATACGGTCTGGGACGACGGCCTCAACGTGGTCGGGGTCGATTCGGTCTACAAGTATGTCGGCGAGACGACGCTGCTGAAGCAGCAGCCGAGCAAGATCAACTTCAACAGCACGACGAACGGAAAGGCCGATTGGGTCAAGATCGCGTTCAAGCCGGATTCCTTTGCGGCGAACGAGATCTACATCTACATGGGCGAGGCGGCGAACATCGATCTAGCCGCGCAGGATTACAGCGACAAGACGCTGTGGAAGCGCGCGCTCGATTCGAACTTCATCCCCGACAAGTTCGTGATCCCGGGCTCGACCCCTGCCTCGGGTCAGCCGGCCCCGGCGACGACCGACCCGACGACGCCGTTGCCGGCAGGCGATCCGTCGGCGAACAATCCGCAGCCCACCGTCATGCCGCAGAACGCGCCCGCGCTCGCCATCGGCGGCCTCGTGGTGGTCAACAGCGTCCATGGCGGCGCCACCGCGACGATCACCAAGGCCGACATCGCCACCGGCACGGGCGCCGTCATGGTGACGGCGAGCGAGAAGGCGACGATCACCGCGACCGCCGACAGTGCGGCGACGGTGAAGTCCGCGGATTCCTACGCGAAGACGGCGCCGGCCAGCACGGGCACGGGGACCGGCACCGCTCCGACCGCCGCACCCGGCACGCCCGGCGTAGGCACGCAGACCCAGACGAAGAGCCTCGCGCTCGGCGGCATCATCGCCACCAACAGCGTCCTGGGCTCGGCGGCGGCATCGATCGTCGACAGCACGGTGCTCACCGGCAAGAACCTCGCGGCAGGGACGAGCGTGGGCGGCGTGGCGGTGACCGCCTCCAACACCGCGACGATCGATGCCAGCACCAAGACCAGCGCCACGAGCGACGGCGCCGCGCTGGCGCTCACGCTCGCCTTCAACACCGTCGGCTGGAAGGACCAGAACGTCCTGTTCCGTGCAGCGGACACGATCACCGGTCAGCCGCTGATCGCGGGCGCCTTCCAGAACGACACCGATCCGGCCGGCGCCAGCGCACAGATCCTGCGCAGCGCGGTGACGACGGGGACGGACGGCGCGGTCACCGTGGCCGCGGAAGCGAATGCGGGCATCAAGTCGGCCATCCTCAACAAGTCGAGCTCGTCCGAGAACGTCCTCAAGGATGCCAGCGCCTACGCGCTCGGCTTCGTGCTCACCGGCAACATGGTGAACACCCGCGCGCTCGCCACGATCGACAACACCGGTACGGCGAACACGATCGATGCCGGCGGCGCGCTGAGCATCCGAGCCGACAGTGCGGGCACGATCAGTGCGAAGAACGCGCTCTCGGCGCTGGCCAGCCTCACGAAGGCGTCGCTGCTGGAGGACTTCGCCGATAAGATCCTGTCGAACTACGACTATACCCGATCTTCCGGCGAGAAGAACCTCACCTTCGGCGATCTCGTCTACGACTGGGACACTTCGGTCGATCGGGTCTACGGCGTCGATAAGGTCTATGTCTATATCGGCGCGGACGCGCCGGTCGTTCTCAAGGACGCTGACTTCAGCGATACGACGAAGTGGCGTCTCAACAACGCCCGCGAGTTCCTCAAATTCCTGCCACCGGGCGTGCTGAACCTCGGCGAGAGCATGGATCCGGCTTCGTCCGGCAGCCAGCCAGCGACGGGCTCACCGTCCGCCTCCACGACGACGACCGCGAAGCCCTACGCGGTTGCGGTCAGCGGCATCCTCGTCTCGAACGACGTGCGCTCCACGGCCGAGGCGAGCCTCACGAACGCCGACGTCACGCGGGCCGGCGACGTCACGGTCGGGGCGACCCAGACGGGCAAGATCGAGGCTTCGGTCACGAGCAAGGTCCAGTCGAAGCTGAAGCCCGGCACCAAGCCCGGAACGAAGGAAGCTATCGCCGTCGGCGCCGTGATCGCGGCCAACGTCGTGACGGGGTCGAGCACGGCGACCGTCACCGGTTCGAAGCTCGGCGCCGGCAACGGCAAGACCGTGGGCAACGTCACGGTCGAGGCGGCGAACACCGGCACGATCACCGCGACCATCAGCAGCATTGTCGAGTCGTCGAAGACCGCCGTCGGCGTCACGGCCGCCTTCAACAAGATCGGCACGTCGAGCCAGAACGTCCTGTTCGACCTCACCGACGCGATTCTCGGCACCGATCTCGGCACCGTCATCCAGGGGGCCAACGCCTTCGCGGCGACGGCCTCCATTTCGGGCCAGCCGATCAATGCGACCGGTCGGGTCAAGGTCTCCGCCCTGTCGAAGGCGACGATCGCCGCCGACATCAAGAACGCCGTCACCACGGTCGGCGCCGAGGTCACCGGCGTCGGGGCCGTGGTCGGCCTCAATTTCGCGCGCCTGGCCACGTCGGCCACCTTGTCCGGCATGAACAGCGTCACGGCGTCCGGCGTCGCGGTGAGCGCACTGAGCCAGTCGAAGATCGATGCCGTCGTCACCGCGCCGGTGACCTCCGTCGCTTATCGGACACCCTCGACGGATCCGAACGCGCCGCCGTCGGGTGAAGGGCCCAAGGCCGGCCACACGATCTCCGTCGGCATGAGCATCGCCCGCAACACGATCGTCGACACCGCGCTCGTCGCAGGGATCGACGAGGTCGGGACGGTGACCGCGACCGCGGGCGACGTGCGGGTGATCGCCGGCAGCGGCGCCACCATCAACGCGACGGCGACGGCGACCGCGGTCGCCCTGCTGTTCAGCACCGAGGAGAACAAGAACGTCGGCGTCGCCGTCGGCGGCGCGCTCGGCTTCAACACGATCCTCGGCGGCGTCGACGCGCATATCACCAATACCCGGACCGCCCTGATCGAGGCCCGCGGCAACGCCGCGCCGGACGCGAAGGGCGAGGGTGGCCAGGGCAACATCACCGTCTCGGCCACGAACACGTCCAGCATCACGGCCAAGATCGAGGCCGCGGCGGCGGCGGTGATCGTCGGAAAGGGCGCCTCGCAGGCGGTCGCCGTCGGCGTCACCCTCGCCTTCAACATGATCGGCTTCTACGGCAGCGGCCTGCCGACCGGCACGGACTTCAAGAACGGCACCGACCGCTCCCTCAACGTCACCGCGGGCGTCTCCGGCACGCGCCTGAGCGCCCGACGCAAGGTCACGGTCGAGGCGACCTCGGCGAGCACCATCACGGCGACGACGCTCGCCGCCGCGGTCGCGGTCGGCGCGTCGACGGGGGGGAGCAGCGGAACCCAGGACGCCACCATCGCCGGGTCCGGCGGCGGGCTCTATGTCGGCAACAAGATCGTCACGGCGACGAAAGCCGTCATCGACGGCACCAGCAGCACCGACGACGGCGTAAGCGGCGACACGAACGGCATCACCGTCGCCGCCGCCGACCGTTCGATCATCAAGGCGACCTCGGTCGCGCTCGCCGTGTCGGCGAATTTCAGCGGCAAGTCGAGCGGCTCCACCACGCAGCCGAACGTGGCCATCGGCGCGGCGGTCGCCAACAACGAGATCCAGAGCGACGTCACCGCCCGGATCCTGAACGTCGCCGATCTGGCGGGTTCGGGCCCCGTGCAACTCTCCGCGACACGCAGCGCAGACATCTTCGCGCGCACCTTCGCCGCCGCGGTCGGCGCGCAGGTCTCCGGGCAGGGCAGCGGCTTCGGCGTGACCGGGGGCGGCGCGACCGCTCTCAACACGATCGGCGGCTCGACGATCGCCGAACTGTCCGGTTCGGTGGTCGGCAAGGGAACGGGGACGGACCCCAAGGCCGGAAGCCTCGACGTCACGGCGACTGACACCGCCACGATCGCGGCGCTGACCGGAGCCCTAGCGCTCACCGTCAGCGGCTCCGTCGAAGGCAAGGCCAGCGGCGTCGCGGTCGGCGCCTCGGTCGCCAACAACGTAATCGGGTCCGGCGCCGCGGTCCGCGCGACCCTCTCCGGCACGCCCGTGCGGGCAACCGGTGCGGTCACCGTGTCCGCCCGCTCGAACCAGACCGTCAACGCGATCACCGTCGCCACGGCTGTCGGCGTCTCGGCCAGCGGAACCGACAAGACCGTGGCGGTGAGCCTTGGCGGCTCGGCCGCCCGGAATCTCATCGACATCGCCACGACGGCCGAGATTCTCGGTGCCGTCGCCATCCAGGCCGGAAGCCTCTCGGTTCAGGCCGACAACAGCTCGACCATCGCCTCGCTCGTCGGCGCGGCCTCGATCGCCGCCACCTTCGGTTCCACCGACGCCGTTTCGGTCGCGCTCGCGGCGAGCATCGCCCTCAACCGGATCGCCGGCAACGTCAGCGCCAGCGTCACGGACGCCACGGTGACGACGCTCTCGGGCGGCGTCAGCATCGCCGCCACGCGCACGGGAACGATCAGCACCGTCGCGGCGGCGGCGAGCGTCGCCGTGGGGGCCGGCGGCGACAAGGGCGTCGGCGTCTCCGGCGCCGGCGTCGCGGCGGTCAACCAGATCGACAGCAGCACCACGGCCTCGGCCGGAAACGCCACGCTCGACGCCCAGGGCGCGGTGGCCGTCTCGGCCTCGAGCATCGCGACGATCACGGCCGACATCGTCAGCGCGGCCCTCTCCGTCGGCGGCGGTTCCGCCAGCGCGGGCGCCGGCGCCCTCGGCGTGTCCATCGCCTACAACGAGATCGGACGCTGGACCGCCTACGACGAAGCCAACAACCGTCTGAGCGAGAGCCCGGCCCTGGGCGGCCGCGCCAAGGTCTCGGCCACCCTCACGAACAGCACGGTCAAGGCGGCCGGCGAATTGTCGGTGCGGGCCGCGAGCGGCAACACCGTCACCACCAACATCGCCGCGATCGCCGTCGGCGTCACCGCGTCCGGGGACAAGGCCGGGGCGGTGACCCTCGGCGGCACCTTCGCGATGAGCAGCATCGGCCTCGCGACCGAGGCCACCATCGACGGCGACCGGACGGGTTCCGGGCCGGGCCTCGATGCGGCGAGCGCGGTCGTCTCGGCGCAGGACGCCTCGACGATCACGACTCGGGCTCTCTCGGCGAGCCTCGCGCTGGCGGCCGCGGGCAGCACCGCAGTTTCCGTCGCGATCGGCGGCAGCGTCGCACTCAACACCATCGCCAACGACGTTTCGGCGAATGTGAAGAACGTCGATCGCGGCCTGAAGACGGCCAGCGCGATCCTGATCGAGGCGCGATCGAAGGGCGCGCTCACGGCGAACGCGGCCTCGGCGGCGATCAGCCTGTCCGGCTCCGGCTCGAACGCCGTCGCGGTGAGCGCCGCGGTCACCTACGCCCGCAACGTCATCACCACGGGCACCCATGCCCGGGGGACCGACAGCAGCTTCACCACCACCGGCACGGGCGGGGACATCACCGTCACGGCCGAGGCATCGACCCAGATCGATGCGGCGATCCTGGCCGCGGCTTTGGCCGCGGGCGTCAGCGGCAGCAACGGCGTCGGCGTCGGCATCGGTGCCGCGGTCGCCGAGAACCGCATCGGCAACTGGTCGCAGTCGGGCAGCGGCAAGGACACCAGCTTCACGCTGGCCGGCAACGGCGGCACCGCGGTCGAGGCGATCCTGAGCGGCAGCTCCGTCAAGGCGGCGGGGGCGCTCATCGTCGCCGCCAACTCGTCCCAGGCGATCACGGCCAAGGTCGCGGCGGCGTCGGCGGCCATCGGCGGCGGCGGTTCGGCCGGCGTCGGCGTGGCGGCGGCCGGCGTCACCGTCGTCAACGCCATCGCGGTGGCGACCCGCGCCATTATCGACGGCGACGGGGCAACCGGCATCGAGGCCGGCAGCATCCGGGTGAGCGCTGCCGACGCCTCCACCATCGACGCCTTTGCCGGCTCCGCCTCGCTCGCGGGCTCCGGCGGCGGCTCGGCCGGCGTCTCGGTCGCGGTTGGCTTCACCCTGGCACTCAACACCATCGCTGGCGGCGTCGAGGCCGGCATCGCCAATGCGGACACCCTGCTGCGAACGACGGGTGCGGCTTCGGTCAAGGTCAACGACGATCCGCTGAACGGCGACACGGTGAACGGCGTTCTGGTGAGCGCCTCGCGTGCCGGCCGCATCTACGCGGCGGCGGCGGCGGCGGCGATCAGCATCGCGGGCGGCGGCTCGGCCGGCGTCGGCGTCTCGGGGGGCGGCGCCTTCGCCGCGAACCGCATCCTCGGTTCCGTCAACGCGACGGTGGATGCGAGCAAGATCACGACGGCGGCCGGCGGCGGCCTCACGGTGAGTGCGGGCGCCTCCTCCGACATCACGGCGATCATCTCCGCAGCGGCCGCCTCCGCCGGCGGCGGCGGGTCCGCGGGCGTCGGCGTCGCCCTCGGCGCCAGCGGCGCCGAGAACCGGATCGGCACGTGGACGACGAGCGGCACCGACGAGGCGCGCACCGATACGTTCGCCGAGAGCGGGGCCGCGTCCGTTCGGGCGTCGATCAAGGCCTCGACCCTCGACATCGCCGGAGCGCTGAAGGTCGAGGCGACGGCGACCCAGAAGATCTCCGCGACCCTCGTTGCCGCTGCGGCCGCCATCCAGGGCGGCGGCGCGGCGGGCGTTTCGGTGAGCGCCGCCGGCGCGGTGGCCGCCAACGCCATCGGCGTCATCACCGCGGCGACCATCGACGGCGAGCAGAGCGGTTCACGCTCGAACGTGACGGCGGGCAGCGTCACCGTCTCCGCCGCGAACACGGCGCAGATCTCGGCGGTCGTCGGCGCCGCCTCGCTCTCGGGCGCCGGCGGCGGTGCGGCGGGCGTGGGCGTGGCGGTGGGCTTCGCGCTCGCCATCAACAGCATCGCGGGCGGGGTCCAGGCCTCGATCGGCCACGAGCGGGCCGGCACGAGCACGGTGACGACGCGCAGCGGCGGTGTCACCGTCGCGGCGCGCAACGATGCGCGGATCCGGGCCGCCTCGGCGGCAGCGGCCGTCTCGATCGGTGGCGGCGGGGCGGCCGGCGTCTCGGTGAGCGGCGGCGGTGCGGCCGCCTCCAACGTCATCACGCTGAAGACCAGCGCCGCCGTGGCCAACGGCGCGCTCACCGTCCGCGGCGGCAAGTCCGCGGTGACGGCGAGCGCCAGTGGAACGATCGAGGCGCTGATCACGGCCGCCGCCGCGGCGGCCGGCGGCGGTGGCGCGGCCGGTGTCGGCGTCGCGGTCGGCGTCGGCGTGGCGCGCAACGCGATCGGCGCGGGCAACGAGACCCGCGCCACGCTCCGGAACACGAGCGTCGATTCGAACGGCGCGCTCGACGTGACCGCGACCTCGAACCAGACGATCCGGGCGGCGGTGGCGGCAGTGTCCGCCTCGCTCCAGGGGGGTGGTGCGGCCGGTGTCGCCGTCGTCGGAAACGGCGTCGGCGCCTACAACACCATCGCCACCACGACGAGCGCGACCATCGACGGCGCCGGCGCCTCCGGCATCTCGGCGACGCAGATCGCGCTCGCCGCTAAGGACACCTCAAACATCGCGGCGGTCGTCGGCTCGGCCGGCATCGCCGGCAGCGGCGGCGGCGCGGCCAGCGTCGGCGTGACGGTGTCGGTCTCGCAGGCCACCAACACCATCGGCAATACCGTCGAAGCGGCGATCCGCAACGCGGTGAACGGCGTCACCTCGACCTCCGGGGACATCTCGGTCGAGGCCGAGAGCGGCGGCACGATCCAGGCGATCGCGTCGGCGGCCTCCGTCAGCGTCGGCGGCGCGGGCGTCGCCAACGTCCAGGTGGCCGGCGGCGGTGCCGCAGCGCTCAACATCATCACCACGAGCACGCGTGCGGCCATCGAGAAGGCCTTGGGCCAGTCGGCGCTCAACCGGGTCACGAGCGGCGCGGGCCTGCGGGTCGGCGCCAAGAGCAGCCAGGACATCGACGCCGCGGTGGCCGCGCTCTCCGCCGCCGGCGGCGGGGCCGGCATCGCAAGCGTTCCGGTGGCGATCGGCCTGTCGGGTGCGCAGAACATCATCGGCAAGTGGACGACCACCGATGATAAGGGGGACCGGCTCGATCAGCCGACGCTCAAACCCGACGGCAGCGCCAAGGTCGAGGCGGTGATCGCCGACACGGTGGCGGATGCGGCCGGCACCGTTGCGGTGACGGCGACGTCGGCCGGCTCGATCGACGCCACCGTCGCGGCCGCCTCCTTCGTCGCGACCGGCGCCCTGGTCGGCGTCGGCGTGGCCGGCTCGGGAAGCTATTCCGGCAACGCGATCAGCTTCGCCACCCATGCGGCGATCACCGGCGCTTCGACGAGCGTGACCGGTGCCGACGTGTCGGTGCTGGCCGCCAATCGCTCGGCGATCACCGTCGATGTCGGCGCGGCGGCCGTGGCGGCGGCCGGCGGCGTCGTCGGCGTGGCACCGTCGATCGGTGTGGCCACGGCCCTGAACGTGATCAACAACGCGGTGACGGCGCGGATCGACGGCGCCGCGGTGAAGACGCGTACGGCGTCGACGGGTACCGGCACGATCCGGGTGGCGGCGCAGGTTCCTGCGGACGACCCGAGCACCGCCGGCTTCGACGGCGCGAGCATCCGCGCCCGCGTCGCCGCGGCCGCCGTCGCGCTCTCTGGCGGCGGCGTCGCCGTTTCGGTGGCGGGCGGGGGCGCCGTCGCGACCAACATGATCGGCGGCACCACCCGCGCCAGCGTCACCAATGCCCGGCTGACCGCCGTCGGCGACGTCGCGATCGGTGCCGAGAACAACAGCCGGATCGAGGCCGAGGTCGCCGCGCTCGCGGCCGGTGCCAGCATCGGCGGCGTCGCGGTCGGCGCCAGCATCGGCACCGGCGTCGCCGTCAACCTCATCGGCGGCACGATCGACCAGACCGTCGACGGGAAGACGAAGACGACCAGCTCGGCGGACCTCGTCATCGAGGCGCTGTCGCAGGACACGACGATCGACGCCAAGGGCAATCTTTCCGTCACCTCCGTCTCCGGCCAGACGATCCGCGCCACGGTCGCGGCGGGGTCCGTCGCGATCTCCGGGGGCGCCGTCGCCCTCAGCGCCGCCGGCGCGGGGGCCGGCGCGCACAACCGGATCGGCGCGCAGGTCAGCGCGACGATCGAGGGCGCGGGCGGCAAGATCACCGCCGGCGACGTCACGGTTGCGGCGAGCGACGCCTCGACGCTCTCCGTCGAGACCGGTGCGGCCTCGGTCGCGGCCACCTTCGGCGTCTTCGGCAGCGCGTCGTTCTCGCTCGCGGTCTCCGCCGCGAGCAATGCGATCGCCAACACCGTCACCGCCGCGATCAGCGATCTCGGCTCGCCGGGCGGACTCACCGCGCGGGGGGCGGTCAACGTCACCGCGGCCGAGCGCGCGAGCCTGACGAGCCGTTCACGGGCCGCGGCCCTGGCCGTCGACGCCTCCACCTTCGGCATCGCCGTCGCGGGCGGCGGCGCCGGCACCGGCGATACCGTCACCAGCCAGACGAGCGCCGGGATCACCGGCAGCAAGGTGACGGCGGCCGGCGACGTGTCGGTTGGCGCCAGCGACACCACGACCGTCGATTCGCAGGTGCTCGGCATCTCCGTGGCGGGCGGCGTGTTCGCCCTCGCCGCCAGCGGCTCCGTCGCGACCGTCGATGTCAGTCCGAAGGTGACGGCCACGCTCGCCGACAGCACGATCGTCGCCGACGACCTCGTCGTCACGGCGACCGCCACGCCGACCGCCTATGCCCGGGCCACCGGCATCAACGCGGGCACGGCGGCGGTCGGCGCCTCGACGGCGCTCGCCAAGGTCGGTGCGACGGTCTCGGCCTCCACCGCGCGGACCGGCATCACCGCCAATACGGTCACCGTGCTGGCCAACCTCGCCCGCGGCGCGAATCCGACGGTTCAGGCCGAGGCGACGGGCGCGGTCGGCGGCCTGATCGGCATCAACTCCACGGTGACCGACGCGACCAACGCCAGCCGTGTCACCGCGACCTTCGACGCCGGGACCGTGCTCAACGTCGCGCGGGCGGTCTCGCTCGCCGCGTCGGCCGCGACCCAGCAGCGTTCGAACGCCAACAGCGCGAGCCTCGGCCTCGTGGCCGCCGGCGCGACGATCGCGCGAGCGAGTTCCGCCACGCAGACCCAGGCGAACGTCGCCACCACGGACACCATCCGCGCCGGCTCGTTCTCGCTCACGGCGACCGGGTCCGACGACAACATGGCGGTCGCCACCGCCGGCTCCGGCGGCCTCGTCTCGGGCGCCGCTGCCGTCACCACCATCACGACGGGGGGCAGCACCAGCGCGACCCTCGGGGACAATGCCAAGGTCGACCTGATCACCGGCCGCTCGAGCAGCGGCCTGATGTTCCTGAACGCCGACCACACCGCCATCACCAACGGTCAGATCATCACCAACAGCTATGGCGCCCTCGCGGGCAGCGGCGCTGCCTCCACCAACACGATCGACCACGACGTGACGGCGACGGTCGGCGCGGCGGCCCGGATCCTGGCCTACGACATCACCCTCAACGCGCGGAATGCCGTGCTGAAGCCGGCCCTGGCTGATCCGAACATCGACGGCAACACGGGCGGTTTCGCCAGCGCGGCCGGTGCCACCAGCCGGACGGAACTCGATCTGTCCACGGCCGTGAATGTCGGCACCGCTGCCAAGCTCGAAACCACCGGGTTCACGGGCGCCTACGGCAACATCACGCTGGCGGCGCTCAACGACGTCAACGTGACCGACAAGGTCGTTCTGATCACCGCCGGCGCGCTGGCCGGCGCGGGCTCCTTCGCATCCCTTTCCGGCAAAGACGGCGCCGGGCTCAACGCTGCCGTCAACGTCGGCAACGCGGCCGAGATTCTGACGCTCGGCAACCTCACCGCCACCGCCAGCACCCGCGTGACGGCTTCGATCATCGCCAACAGCAAGACCGATGGCGCGGCGACCGTCGCCACCGGCAGCGCCGACATCACGCTGCGGCCCAACAACACGGTGACGCTGGGCGAGAACGTCAAAGCCAAGGCCTACGGCAACCTGACGCTGATGGCCGGCAAGCAGGCCGACCTGCGCGACGACCACTACGACCTCTCCGCGCGCTCCGACACCAATGCGGGCAGCGTGATCCCGATCCAGTCGATCGGCGCCAACATCGAGCTCAAGCAGGCCAACACCATCACCGTCCGCTCCGGCGCCCTGCTGGAGACCGGCGGCGAGGCCATGTTCAACACCAACTGGTTCGGCATGGCCGCCACCGACGCCAAGGCGAAGGGCACGAGCTGGACCACGGCGGTGGCCGGCGGCATCGACAGCCTGCTCGGCGGCAACGCTCAGGCGGTGCAGTCGGGCAATGCCGCGCGCTCCTCGATCGGCCGCGTCATCATGGACGGCACGGTCCGCACCGGCATCATCAGCGATATCCGCATCGTCCTCGACGCGCTCAAGAGCCAGGCGGGCACGCCGACCAGCAGCTACACCGCCAACGGACACACCTACGTCACGGCCAGCACGCCCGGCAAAACCATCCTCACGGGCACGATCTATCTCGGCGGCAAGGCGATCGACGCGAACGGCGCGATCGTCGAGGACGGCACGGCCCCCACGACCTTCACCCTGAGCCAGGATACCGGCGGCGCGGCCGCCCTCCTGACGGCGCCCCGGCTGCCGATCACCATCGCGATGGGCACCGAGTTGCAGCGCTCGGGCCTGATCGAGGCCATGAACGACGCCATGGCCAAGAAGCAGGAGTACAAGCGCGATCCGGGCCTGCAAGCGTTCTACAACAACGAGGTCCTGCGCATCGCGGGCATCCTCAAGGCCCAGAACCTCGCCGATATCTTCTACAATGCTGATGGAACCGTCGCTGGCGTGGGCGCTGTGCGCCAGCAGGTTCAGGTCATCACCGTCGGGGCCTTCACGGCGGGTGCCGGCCGGATCGCCGTCTTCGCGGACGACCTCAGCGGCCGCGGCTCGTTCGAGGCCAAGGAATCGGGCAGCGTCTCGATCGAGAACAATTCGACCGCCTCGCTGCGGATCGGCGGCATCACGATGCCGGAATCCTCGGGCGGTCTCGTCTACAACGGCATCACCATCTCGACGGCTCAGAGCCCCTACGCGAAGATCGCGGAGCTGAACGCGCTCAGCGCCAGGGCGGACGGCTACACGCCGGGCGCCGTCGCCTTCTCCGCGCTGGCTGCGGGCGGAAGCTTCACCAACGCCAAAGACAGCACGATCAACATCGTCAACAACAAGGGCGCCGAGACCGTCACGCCGGATTACCGTATCCCGGCGGGCTCGCTCATCATCGCGGGCGCCATCACGGCGCCGAACGCCATCTACAAGGCGGACAGCAAGGGCGATTACTTCGTCGACGCGGGTGCGCGCATCCTGGTCAAGAAGGACAATTCGATTGCCAAGGGCGTCGCCACGATCGGCGGCCCCGGCCTCGTCAACGACAAGTCCGTCTACGAAGTCGGTGCCTCGCCCTACTCGGAGGTGAAGAGCGCGTTCCAGAACAACGGCTTCAGCGCCTCGAACGTCAACGACATCATCGCGAAGCTGTCGGTGAAGTCGAGCACGCCGAACCTCCAGGCGGCACAGGTTTCGATCAACGCGCAATACGTCAACGTCAACGGCCTCATCCGCAGCGGCGTCTCGGATTACACGCTCACCATCGACGCGGCGGCCATCCAGGAGATCGAGCGGGCGCTCGCCAACAAGACCGGACCGTACATGACGATCGACCGCCTCTCGAAGGAGGGGCTGTTCACGGTCGAGCTCGACACGGTCAACGAGCGGCTCCTCGTGCACGAACTCGTCACCTTCGGCGGCTCCGTGTCGATCACCGGCAACATCCTCAACACCGGCGTCGGCACCGGCCGGATCGAGGCGCTGGCCGGCTACTCCAACATCACCATCGTCAATCAGTCGAAGTACGACGTCGTCATCGAGAAGCTCGACAACAGCAGCCGCGGCGCCGGCAGCGTCGTGCTGAACGACCTCGCCTACGCGGACGACACCGTCCGCTACCGGACGACGATCTATCAGTCGACGAAGAACGCCTCCGGTCAGGATGCGGTCTCGACCGTCGTGCGCACGATCTACAAGAATGGCGACACGGCGCCGACGGCGGTCACCGGTCTCGGCGACAGGACCGATACGGGCCGCACGGCGACCTACACGCCCAAGGACGGCTGGCGCTACGCCTACGCCGTCGGCCAGACCCAGACGCGATACCAGACCACCACGACGGGCACCTCGTCCTGGGCCGGCATCGATGCGCTGGCCAAGGACCCCGCCACCATCACCGGCTTCCGGGACGTCGCCACCGGCGAAGTCAAAATGATGGGCGAGGGGACCTACTACTACATCGACGTCAGCAACGACGCGGCCTATACGTTCCCCACCATCAACAACCCCAAGACGACCAATCTCGACGGCTTCTCGGCACCCGAGAAGGGCAATAGCTGGGTGGACAGCACCTGGTACGGCAAGAAGACGTACTATCAGGAGTGGGTCCGTGAGCAGCCGCAGGAGCGGACGGCCACGGCGAACATCCTCGCCGACCGGCCGATCCAGGTTTCGTTCTACGGTTCGGACACCGGCGACATCAGCATCACCTCGACGGGGGCTGGCCGGGTCCTGATCAAGAACGGGATCGTCAACACCTCCGGCGCGGTTCGGATCGACGCCGTCGGCTCGATCGAGCAGACGACGGCGACGGCCTCGATCTCCGCCGCCTCGGTGACCCTGATCTCGCGGGCGGGCAGCATCGGCACCGGCACGGCCGTGCTGGGCAGCGACACCACCGGTCCGGGCGCCGTCCCGGGGGAGGGCGCGCAGGCGCTGCTCGTCGACGGCGTGTTCAGCACCGACAAGGACGGCAAGCGGACCTACACGGCGCCGGTCGTCCTCACGGCTTCGGCCGCGGGTTCGGTCTACATCCAGAACGTCGGCCTGCCGGCGCTGCAGATCGATACCGTCACCGCGACCGGCGGCGACGTCACGCTGGTTTCGGCCCCGGGCATCGTCGTGGCGAACGGCAAGGCCGGCTCGATCAGCGGCGGCGTGATCACGCTGGTGGCCAAGTCCGGCGATATCGGCTCAGGCGACGTCACCGGCGCCTCGATCCTGACCATCAAGGGCGGCCAGACGCAGCGCGACCGGGTCGATATCCTGGCCGGCGGCAACGTGTCGGTCCGCCAGACCACGGGCAACCTGCGCCTCAACAGCCTCACCGCCGGCGGCGACGTCGTCGTGCAGGTCAGCGCGGGCAGCCTGCTCAACGTGAACAATGTCGTCGTGCGCGACGAGCGCAAGGCGGCGGACCTGATCGGCGGCGTGTGGAAGGACCTCGCGCTCACGACCGAGGACGCAAACCGCAAGTTCCAGGAGACGCTGAGCGCCTACGACAGCGTCCGGCAGCGCGATTACAACGCCTATTGGGCCTACCGGAACCAGCAGGCGAACCCGGCGGTCTACGACAGCCAGTTCCAGGTGACGCTCAGCGCGACCAACGGCGAACTCGCCTACTTCCAGGATCTCTACAGGACGCAGGCCAGGAGCGAGGGCGTCACCGACGCCGCCAAGATCGACCAGTACGTCGCCAAGGCGATCACCGCGCTCGAAACGAGCCGGACCGCGCAGTACCATGCATTGCACACGCAGTACGGACAGTACGGCGACGTGCATCACGCCGACCTCGCCAGCGATTACGCGACCTACTGGGCGATCCGCGGGACGCAGGCCAACCGCGCCAGCTTCGATGCCGGCTACACGGTCGGCGCGACGGCCGAGATCCTGGCCAGGATCCAGGTGGCGACGCGCACCGCGCCGATCTCCGGCGATGCGCTGATCGCACGCGTCACCGCGCAGATCGCGCAGATGGAGAGCGATCGCGGCACCCGACTGACCGAAGCTCAGATCGCGCAACTCTACACCACGGCCTTGGAGGCAGAGGCGCGCGGGACCAAGCTCTCGGGCACGGTCTTGACGGATTACGTCTCCGCGCAGATCAAGCAGATTAGCGACTCGAGGAATGTCGATTTCAACAATTTGACGCTGATCTTCGGTGGTTTCGACGCCTCGAAGATCTCGAACTTCAGCACTCAGTACGACCAGTACTGGCAAATGCGCGAAGCGGGTGACGCGACGACGCTGCAGTCGCAGGCCTACAAGGATCTCGATGCCGCCTTCTCGGGCTTCGGCGCCCGCTACGTGGCAAAGCTCGGCACCGCCTACGACCTCTACAGCACGTATCTCGCCAACGGATCGACCCGGATCGGCAGCGCCGAGCTGACCGCCCTGACCAAGCAGTTCACCGAGGATGCCGGTTCGCAGACCCTCGGCGAGGCTGCCCTGCGTCTGGCTACATCCGGCAAGGTCGCGGCGGCGGAAGCCGCGCTCAAGGCGGCCTACGCGGCGCTTCATCTCCGCTTCGGCAGCCTCGGCGACACCTACGACGCGTCGCTGGTCGAGGGTCGGACGGATGCGCAGAAGGCCGATTACGAGACCTACTGGAGCTACCGCAACCAGCAGATCGATCCGAGCGTCTACAACGCCGCCTTCGCGCCGCGTCTGACCGGTCAGGCGCTCCTCGACGCCGTGAGCAAGGCCCGTGCGGCGGCGGAGACGGAGGCTGCGACTTCGCCGGCCATCGACGCCGCCCGCCAAGCGGCGCAGGACCAGCGCGCGGCGGCGCTCACGGCGCAGTACCGGGCGCTCGATACCTTCTTCAACCGCCTGCCGGGATCCCACGGCACGAGCGACCTGACGGCGCAGAAGCAGGCCGCACCGATCTTCTTCGTCGACAAGGACACGGCGAAGGCGATCGACAACAGCATCAAGCGCTGGACCCAGGACGAGCTGCTGAGCGCCGTCGGCCAGGGCCTGCTCAAGGAGGTGCCCAGCACCGTCGTCGATATCCAGAGCCCGATCATCAAGGGCCGCACGATCAAGCTCGTCACGTCGGCCGATGTCGGCTCCAGCACCGGCACCACGCTGATCCAGATCGGATCCGGCGCGCCGGCCATGACCGCCGACCAGCAGATCGACCTCGCGGCGGCCGAGCGCAGCGACCTCGTCTTCCTGACGAAGGATCCGAACATTGCCACCGCCACCGTCACCTTCGCCAACCAGGGCGCCACCGGCACCGTGACCCGCGTCGACGGCGGAAAGTGGGACCTCACCGCCTTCGTGAAGGACGGCAAGCTCATCGATGCCACGCTGTTCATCGGCGGCCTGACGCAGAACGCCACCGCCGAGACAAGGGGCTACTTCAAGATCGTCGCGGTGACGGACACGGTGATCACCGTCGCCTTCTCCGACAACAAGAGCTTCCAGGAGGGCATCGCCCGCAACGTCACCTTCGGCGCAAGCGTCGCGGTCAACAGCGAGGCTCCGCGCACGACGGCGACGCTGTCGGTCGATCGCCTCAAGGCCGGCCCGACCAACCTCGACGTAACCTTCAGCAACGACGCCGCGACCAACCAGGGCGTGCTGACGCTCAAGACCGGCGCATGGGATACCGGCCTCTACAAGGTCGGTGACAGGCTCTTCATCGCGGGCGCGACGACGAACACCACGGCGATCGCCACCAATCTGTTCGAGATCGCCTCGATCAACGGCGGCGTGATCCGTCTCGTGACCGGCCAGCTCTTCGACACGACCGGTGGCCTCAACGGTGTGCTCTCGGCACGCCTCGCCATCGGCGTCCAGGCGACCGCGAGCACCGGCGGCGTCTTCGTGATCAACCGCGCCCTGTCGGACCAGGCCGACAGCTTCGTGACGGACGGCTTCACGCAGGGCATGCGGATCGGCCTCGCCGCCGCGTTCGGCGTGACGACCGGGAACGCCACCGGCGCCGAGACCTATTACGTGGTCGCCAGCGCGGACAAAGCCTTCCTCGTCCTCGACACCGGCAGCCTCGACGCGAACAAGCGCGCGCCGCAGGCCGCGGAAGTCGGGCGCAACCTCGTCGTGTTCCAGTCGGCCAAGGATGCCGGGAATCCGTTCAGCGTCGTCAGCCATCTTCTGATCCAGAAGCGCAAGGCGGTGGTGCTGGAGACGGCGGGCGCGCTCAACGTGAGCGCGGGCGGCCAGATCTTCATCAACACCCCGTCCACGGTGACGTTGGGCCTCGTCACCTCGACGACGGGCCAGGACATCCGTCTCAAGGGCGACGACGGCATCGTGAACGGGCGCGGCGCCACGGACACGAACGTCGTCGGCGGCAACACCATCCTCGAAGGCGGCAAGGGCGGGATCGGCAGCGCGCAGAAGGCGATCGGCGTCAACCTCTCCGGCACCCTCGCGGCCCGGAGCGCGGAGGACATCCACGTCACCGCCCGCGACGGCGATCTGAACCTGGAATCCGCCTTCTCGACCAAGGACGTGTTCCTCATCGCCGACAAGGGCAGCATCCTCGACGGGGTGAGGACCGACACGACCAAGATCTCGGCCGCCAACCTCTACCTGAAGGCCGCGGGCACGATCGGCGAGAGCGCGGATGGAACCCGCAACGCCATCGAGGTGAAGCTCGGCGGCTCGATCCGCGCCAGCGCCACCGGTGCGATCCTGCTGACCGAGACGGCGGGCAACATGAACGTCGTGGCGGTCACCACCGCGGGCGACGTGGTGCTGCGGGCGCAGGCCTCGATTCTCGACGGCGGCGACCTCGTGAACCCGCGCGACATCGACTCGGCGCGCGATCTGTCCGGCAGCGGTCGCGCCAACGTCACCGGGCGCTCGATCACCCTCGAAGCCCTCGACGGTATCGGCGTGAGCGGCGACGAGTTCGAGTTCGACAGCAATGTCGGCGGCACGAGCACCGGACGCGTGACGCTGACGGCGGGCCGCCGCGACATCTATGCCGTGGAGACCAGCGGCGACGTCTGGCTCGCCACGATCGGGGCCGGGGCCGGCAACACCGCCTTCCTCACCGCGCTCGCCGGCGACATCCTGAACGGATCGAGCGACTACAACGAGAGCAACGGCGGCACCTCGAACCTCTCCTCCGGCCAAGCCAAGCTGATCGCCTCGGGCAGCGTCGGCACGGCGACGCGCCGCATCATCGCCAAGCTGGCGACCGCCGACGCCCGGAATCCGTCCGGCGGCATCGAGGTGTCGGCCGGCGGCGACGTCTGGCTCTGGAACGTCGGCGGTCTGCGCGTCGGCGGCGTCACGCCCCTGCTCAAGACCGGCATCCAGGCCGGTGGCGCGATCAACGTGCGCACGTCGAGCCCGGTGACGATCAGCACGGACATGATCTCGAAGAAGTCGATCAACGTCTTCTCGGGCGAGGACATCACCAGCGGCAACGACCTCCTGCTCGTGAAGGGCGGCGTCACCATCTTCTCGACCGAGGGCTCGGTCACGCTGGCCGCCGGTGACGACCTCACCGTCGAGGCCGGCGCGGTGATCAAGGCGAAGGGCGACATCGTCCTCAAGGCCGATACCCGCGTGGTGAAGGATCGCGACGGCAACGACACCGTCGAGGCCTCCAACGAGGCCCCCGCCACGATCGATCTGCAGGGCACCTTCGTCGGCCGCACGATCACGATCGAGGGCAGCAGCCTGGGCGGCACCTACCGGCTCAACGGCGTCTTCATGACCGGCGAGCGCGACATCATCGTCGCCGGCAACAACACGAACGATCCGGACCAGCGGATCACGCTCGCTCAGATCACCGAGACGGCCCTCGTCCGCGGCAACTCCATCACCCTGCGCACCGGGGACGGCCCCAACACGATCACGCTCGGGAAGAACACCTATTCCACCGGTGCAATGAACCTCATCGGCGGCGCGGGTGACGACACCGTGACGCTCGACGGCACCTACACGCTCGATGCTCTGACGATCGATCTCGGCGGAGGCAGCAACAGCCTTACGGCGGCCGGCCTCTACACGGTGGGCGGCGCACTGGCGATCCGCGGCGGGTCGGGCCGCGACACCCTCGACCTTCAGGGCGAGTACGCCGCTCGCTCGATGGAGATCGATGTCGGCGACGGCCAGAACGACATCACCCTGACCGGCACCTACCGCATCGCCAACGCGTTCACGATCCGCGGCGGGTCGGGCAACGACACGCTGCTGGATTTCCGCACGGGCGGGGGCGCCGCGAGCCCGACCAACATCACCGCCGGCTCGCTCTCGATCGACCTGGGCGGCGGCACCAACACCGTGCGGCTCTCGGGCACTTACGCCACGCCGACCGGCGCGATCACGATCCGCACCGGGGCGGGCAACGACACCATCGACCTCCAGGGCAGCTACACCGCGCGCGCCCTGAGCGTCGAGGCCGGTGCCGGCACCAACGATCTGACCCTGACCGGCCGCTACCGGATCACCGAGGCCTTCACGATCACGACCGAGGGCGGCAGCGACACGCTGACCGATCTGCGCGCCGCCAGCGGCGGCGTGGAGACGGCCGACATCCAGGCGCGATCGCTCGCGATCCGTCTGGGCGATGGCAGCAACACGGCGACCCTCGCCGGCACCTACGCGATCGACGAGGCCTTCATCCTGACCGGCGGCGCCGGAGCCGACCACCTCACCGACCACCGGCTCGCGGGCGGCGTCGTCACGAACGCCGTCCAGCTCGTGGCGGCCACGGTGACGATCGCCCTCGGGGACGGCCAGAACCGCGTCGAACTCGCCGGCAGCCACGAGGCGAAGGGAACCTACACCCTGACCACGGGGGCGGGCGACGACACCGTCGTCGATGCCGCGCTCGTCGGCGGCGCTCCCGTCCAGGGCGCGACGATCCGTGCGGCCGACATCGCCGTCCATCTCGGCGCCGGCAACAACGCGCTGACGCTGCTCGGCACCACGATCGCCACCTCGACCCTGGCCCTGACCAGCCTCGGCGGGCGCGACCAGTTCGCCCTGCGCGGCCGGGTCCGTGCGGCCGCGACGACGATCCGTCTGGGCGCGGGCGACGACACCCTCGACCTCGCCGTCCGGGAGATCTCGGGCCAGACCAGCGTCTTCGGCGAGGAGGGAGCGGACACGATCAACGTCGATCGCATGCCCTCGCTCACCAGCACGACCGCCGCGCGCACCGACACGCTCGACATCGACGGCGGTCAGGACACCGACACGATCCGGGTCCAGCTGAACGGCGCGTCGTCCTACCGCATCAACGTCAAGGATTCCGGCAGCCCGGATCGTGGCGTCGATACCCTGACGATTTTCGGCACCGATGCCGCGGACCAGTTCCTGCTGCGCCACAACTTCGTGGCGCTCGTCCACCCGAACGCCGACGGCACCTACCCGGCGGGCGCGGTGGTCGAGCGGATCAACTACGACATGAGCGTCAACGGGCGCGTCGTCGTCGAAGGCGGCAAGGGCGACGACCGTTTCGCGCTCGACGACACCGCGGCGCTGATGACCATCGACGGCGGCGAGGGCAACGACTTCTTCCAAGTCGGCCAAGTCTTCGCGAGCCTGCGCGACACGGCCAATGGCCTGCTCGGCGAGGACGCGTTCGAGTCCACGAAGCTGTCCTTCGGCGGGTACCTGTCCCGCGGCATCTCGCTGCCGGCGGTGATCTACGGCGGCACCGGCGACGACACCTTCCAGGTCTACTCGAACAAGGCGGACCTGCGCCTCGAAGGCGAGGACGGCGACGACACCTTCATCGTGCGCGCCTTCGCGCTGGCCGGATCCAACCCGCAGGACAACAAGATCAAGCTCAATGCCGGCGCCGGCAACGACCGGATCGAGTACAACATCAATGCGCCGCTCGAGATCGACGGCGGTTCGGGCTTCAACAAGATCGTCGCGCTCGGCACCGAGTTCGCCGACACCTTCGTCGTGACGAGCGACGGCATCTACGGTGCCGGCCTGTCGATCCGCTTCAGCAACATCCAGGCGGTGGAGGTCGACGGCCTGGAGGGCGACGACACCTTCTACGTCCTCTCCACGCCTCCGGGCGTCGTCACCACCCTGATCGGCGGCCTGGGCAGCGACACCTTCAACGTCGCCGGCGATGTCAGCGGCGAGGTCGTGGCGCGCGACGCCAAGGGCAACGCGGCGGTCATCAACCACACCGCGGCGAGCTCCGATCCGCGCTACGACGGCCTGTTCGTGCCGGGCATCAACGCCTCCGTCGCAACCGCCGCCGGTGGCAGCGTCAGCGACGCGGGCGGCCTGACCCTGCGCGAGGATTCGGGGATCACGGCGCTCGGCGTCGAGGGCAGCAGCGTCGGCTCCTACACGATCGCGCCGCCGGCCCCGACCCGGACCCAGCTCGGCGCGAGCGACTGGGCGGTCCTCACCGTGTCCGCCGCGCAATCCTCCAGCCAGATGAGGGCGCTGGCCGGAAACGCGGGTACGGTCGAGGTCTCGATCGACGGCATCACGTGGTCGGACGCCCTGACGCTCCGCTTCACCACGGAACTCAAGAACGGCGTCTACGTCTGGAAGCCCGAGCGGACGCAGACGGTCCTCGTCCGCGCCAAGTCGGACACGGCCGCCGAGGGCGAGCAGAGCGTGGCCATTGGCCACTCGGTGATCAGCTCCAACGCGGAGGTCAGCGCCACCTACGTCCGCACGACGCTGGTCAAGGTCATCGACAACGACAAGCCGGGCCTGATCATCGTCGAGAGCGGCGGCGGCACCTCGATCGTCGAGATGAGTGCGGGCCGGGCGCCCCAGGCGCAGAACAGGGACGGCTACACCGTCGTCCTCAACAACCCGCCGCTCGCGGGCGAGACGGTCACCGTGACCCTGAACGTGCCGAGAGACCGGCTGTCGCAGCTCGTCTTCACCGACGCCGCCGGCAACGCCCTGCCCACCGACGCGAACGGCTTCGCCGTCCTCACCTTCGATGCGAGCAACTGGAACAAGCCGCAGACGGTGCTCGTCTCGTCGCCGGCCGACGCGACGCCCGAGAACCGTTACCTGGCGGAGATCACCCACATCGTGAAGAGCACTGTCGCCGGCACCGGCGCGGAGGGTTTCTTCACGGCGGCACTCGTCGGCGAGCCGGTGGTGCGCGTCCAGGTGACGGACGGCAACACGGCGGGCGTCGTCGTGACCCCGGCCGAGGGCGGCGTCGTGGTGACGCCGGGCCAGCCGTCCCACTACGACGTGGTCCTGACGACCGCGCCGCGGGGATCGGTGACCATCACGCTGGCCGATGACGGTCAGACCCTCACCGACAGCGACGATTCGCGCTTCGCGCGGGCGACCGCCACGACACCGGCCACGATTACCTTCGACGCGTCGAACTTCGATCAGGCCGTGCGGGTGAAGGTGCTGAGCAACCCGAACGCCACCAAGGTGACCTCGGACCTCAAGACCTTCTCGCGCCAGACGCACGACCTCAGCCGCATCGAGGGCCCGCTGGTCCTGATCGGCGGCGCCGGCCCCGACAGCCGCTCGCTGACCCCGGCGATCGTCCTGCCCGGCGAGACCAATCGCCCGGTCACGCGCGACATCGACATCGATCCCACCAAGAAGGATTTCGACAAGGTCACGCTGTTCAACGACTCAACCACCGTGGGCGTGGACGGCGTGGTGAGCGCCGACCACATCTCCGGCTTCGGGATGTCGCAGCGGGACATCTCCACCGCCGCGAGCGGCAGCGCCACCAACGTGACCTTCAAGGGCGGCGTCGCCTATCGCGACATGGCCTCGGTCGAGCTCCTGCTCGGCTCGGGCGCCGACCGGGTGACGGTAAAGGGCACCGCGCTCGACACCCTGACCGCGATCCACGGCGGCGGCGGTGCCGATACGATCACCGTCGAGGCGTCGCAGGGCACGCTGGCCCTGTTCGGCGACACCAGCGCCGACCGCAGCCGCTACAGCGCCACGGACAGCGTCCGCACCGGCGGCGCCATCGGCTTCCGCGACGAGGGCGCGGTCGATGTCGACGGCTCCCGCGTCAGCCTCGACGACGTCATCGACGCGTCGGGGGCGACCGGTCTCGTCATCATCGATGGCGGCGCCGGCAACGATCGGATCAAGGGCGGCCAGGGCCGCAATCTCATCGCCGGCGGCACCGGCAACGACCGGATCGAGGGCGGGGCGAGCGCCGACGTCATCCTCGGCGATTCGAGCTTCAACCTCGACGACGTGAAGCGCGTCGTGACGATTGCCGATCCGTTCATCGAGCAGGACCGCGCCAAGGGGGCCGACACGATCGACGCCAAGGGCGGCGACAACGTCATCCTCGGCGATCACGGCCAGATCTATCAGGACGGCTCGGAGACCGCGGGGATCGCGCTCACCGGCAACCATGTCGTCACCCGCGTGGTCTCGACGCATACGGGCGTCGGCGGCGCCGACACGATCATCGCGGCCGACGGCAACAACGTGATCATCGGCGGCTTCGGCGCCGACACGATCACCGCGGGCGCCGGCAACCACGTCATCCTCGGCGACAACGGCGAGGCCGTGTTCGCGGGCGGCGTGCTGGCGAGCCTGCGCAGCACCGCCGGCGCGACCGGCGGCGACGATACGATCATCGCGCGCGACGGCGACACCACCATCATCGGCGGCGCGGGCAAGGACGGCATCGCCGTCGGCGCCGGCACGCACGTGATCCTCGGCGATACCGGCGAGGCGCGCTTCACCCCCGGCACCCGCACGATCGGCGGCGTGAGCGTCCCGGTTCCGGTCCTGATCTCCATCAAGACCGCCGACGACGAGGCGGCGATCGGCGGCGACGACAGCATCGAGACCGGGAACGGCGATGTCACCGTCATCGGCGGTGCCGGCGCCGACCGGATCATTCTCGGCAAGGGCCGGCAGGTCGTGCTCGGCGACAGCGGCTCGGCCACCTTTGTGGACGGCAAGATCGCGACGATCACCGCCCTCGCCACGGCGATCGGCGGCAACGACACGATCACCTCGGTCGAGGGCGACACCACCATCCTCGGCGGCGCGGGCGCGGACACGATCGAGGTCGGCGCGGGCAACCACGTCATCCTCGGCGACAGCGGCCGGGCGCTGTTCGACGCCGGTCGTCTCGCCTCGATCGAGAGCATCGATCCGGGCATCGGCGGCGATGACGTCATCGGGGCCAAGGACGGCAATGCGACCGTCATCGGCGGTGCGGGCGCCGACCGGATCACGCTCGGCAAGGGCATGCAGGTGGTGCTCGGCGACAGCGGCTCGGCGACCTTCGAAAACGGCCGGATCGCCACCGTGACCTCGGTCGCGACCGAGATCGGCGGCGGCGACACGATCACGGCGAGCGACGGCGACACCACCATCCTCGGCGGGGCCGGCGCCGACGGTATCGCGGTCGGCGCGGGCAACCACGTCATCCTCGGCGACAGCGGCAAGGCCGTCTTCAGGGTCGGCCAACTCGTCTCGGTCGAGAGCATCGATCCGGGCATCGGCGGCGATGACGCCATCGAGGCCAAGGACGGCAACGCCACGGTGATCGGCGGCGCGGGCGCCGACCGGATCACGCTCGGCAAGGGCATGCAGGTCGTGCTCGGCGACAGCGGCTCGGCGACCTTCGTCGATGGCGCCATCGCCACGATCCTCTCGGTCGCGACCGAGATCGGCGGCGACGACGCGGTCACGGCGACCGGCGGCGATACCACGATCCTCGGCGGCGCGGGGTCCGACACGATCAAGGTCGGCGCGGGCAACCATGTGATCCTCGGCGACAGCGGCCGGGCGGTGTTCCGCAACGGCCGGGCCCAGCGCATCGAGTCGATCACGCCGGAGGTCGGCGGCGACGACATCATCGAGGCCGAGGACGGCGAGTCCCGGATCATCGGCGGTGCAGGGGCCGACCGGATCGCCACCGGCGCGGGCAACCACGTCATCCTCGGCGACAGCGGCGAGGCCGACTTCACCGTGACGGCGACGGGTGCCGTGACGACGAGCGTGCTCGCGCGCATCGCCACCACCGCGACCGCCATCGGCGGGGCCGACACGATCCGCTTCGGCGCCGGCAGCAACGTCGTGCTCGGTGGCGCGGGCGGCGACACCATCACCGGCGCCGACAGGGGCGCGGTGATCCTGGGCGACAACGGCATCGTCACCTTCGACGCCGCCGGCCGGATCCAGCGTGCGCTCTCGATCGACCCGGCCATCGGCGGCGACGACACGGTCACCGTCGGCAACGGCGACAACGTCGTCCTCGGCGGTACGGGCCGCGACGCGATCACCGTCGGCGACGGCAACAATGTCGTGCTCGGCGACAGCGGCCAGGCCGATTTCGAGGCCGGCATCCTCGTCGAGATCGCGAGCATCAGCCCCGAGGTCGGCGACCGCGACACCATCGCTGTCGGCAGCGGCCGCAACGCGATCCTCGGCGGTGCCGGCGGCGACGCCATCACGGCCGGGATCCGCAACGGCGCGAAGGTCGGCATCGGCACCAACGTGGTTATCGGCGATGCGGGCCACGCCCGCTTCACCGCGACCGGCCTGCCGACCCTGGTCGAGACGACCTACGACAATGTCGGCGGCGACGACACGATCAGCGTCGGCGACGGCGTCGCCGTGATCCTCGGCGGTTCGGGCGGCGACACCATCACCGCCGGCAACGGCCGCAGCACGGTGCTCGGCGACAACGGACAGGCGACCTTCGACGCGCAGGGTCGCGTCCTCCAGGCCGCGACCACCGCCGCCACGGCGGGCCTGCGCGACCTCATCACCCTCGGCGACGGCGGCAGCGTGGTCATCGGCGGCGTCGGCGCGGACGAGATCCGCACCGGCTCCGGCGCGGACGTGATCCTCGGCGACAACGGCAGCGCCGTGTTCGCGGACGGCGTCCTGGTCTCGATCGAGACCACGGACTCGACCTTCGGCGGCGGCGACCGGATCGTGGCGGGCGAGGGCGACAACGTGGTGTTCGGCGGCGTCGGCGCCGACGACATCACCGCGGGTGCCGGGCGCGACGTGATCCTCGGCGACGACGGCCTCGCGACCTTCGCGCAGGGCGTCCTCGTGCGCGCCGCCACTAAGAACGAGAGCGTGGCGGGCGACGACACGATCCGCGCGGGCGACGGCGACAACGTCGTGCTCGGCGGCTCGGGCAACGACACCATCACCACCGGCATCGGTGCCGACATCGTCTTCGGCGACAACGGCGCTATCGACTTCCTGAACGGCGTCCGGCTGGAGGCCCTCAGCGAGCGGGCCGGCGGCGGCGGCGACGTGATCGCCACGGGCGCGGGCGCCGACCTCGTCATCGGCGGCCTCGGCGGCGACCTCATCGATGCGGGCAAGACCGATGCGGACGACGACATCGTCTTCGGCGACAACGGCCACGTCACCTTCGACGCCCTCGGCCGCGTCCGGCTTGCCGAGACGCTCGACCCGACGCTGGGCGGCGACGACGAGATCCAGGCCGGCGCGGGCGCCAACCTGATCCTCGGCGGCGCGGGCTCCGACACCATCATCATGGGGGCCGGCGCGGACATCGTGCTGGGCGACAACGGCAGCGTGACCTTCGCCGGCGGAATCCGCCTCGAGGTGACGAGCAGCCGCGAGGGCGGTGCGGCCGACACCATCACGACCGGCGCGGGCGCCGACGTGGTGCTCGGCGGTCGCGGTGGCGACACCATCGACGCGGGCAAGACCGACGCGGATGCCGACATCGTCTTCGGCGATAACGGCACCGTCCAGTTCGTTGCCCTGGGCCGGGTGAAGCGGGCCGAGAGCCTCGATCCGGGTCTCGGCGACGACGACACCATCGAGGTCGGCGGCGGCGACAACGTCGTCATCGGCGGCGCCGGCTCCGACACGATCACCGCGCTTTCCGGCAACGACGTGGTGATCGGCGACGAAGGACGCGCCACCTTCGAGGCTGATGGCCGTGTGAAGCGGGCCGAGAGCTTCGATCTCGGCTTCGGCGGCAACGACACGATCGACGTTGGCGCGGGCGACAACGTCGTCATCGCGGGCGCGGGCAGCGACGGGGTGACGGCGCTGGGCGGCAACGACGTCATCCTCGGCGATGGCGGCTACGCCGAGTTCGAGGCCGGTCTGCGCGCCCTCGTCGTCTCGACCGACGCGGCCGGAGCCGGCGCCGATCGACTCGCGACGGGCGACGGCGACAACGTCGTGCTCGGCGGTTCGGGCAACGACACGATCATCACCGGCGCTGGTGCCGACATCGTGCTCGGCGACAACGGCCGGATCGCGTTCGCAGGCGGAATCCGTCTGGAGGTCATCACCGACCGCATCGGCGGCGGGGCCGACACCATCACCACGGGTGCGGGCGCGGACCTCGTCCTCGGCGGCCTCGGCGGCGACGTCATCGACGCCGGCCGCGACGACGCGGACGCCGACATTGTCATCGGCGACAACGGTCACGTCACCTTCGACGCGATCGGCCGGGTGATCCGCGCCGAGAGCTTCGATCCCGGCCTCGGCGGCAATGACGACATCCGGGTCGGCGGCGGCGACAACCTCATCATCGGCGGCACCGGTGCAGACACCGTCACGGCGCTGTCCGGCAGCGACGTGATCATCGGCGACAACGGCTATGCGGTCTTCGAGGCCGGCGTGCGGGTCGAGTTCGCAGCGACCGATGTCTCCGATGGCGGCAACGACCGGATCGAGGCGGGCGACGGCGACAACCTCGTCCTCGGCGGCTCGGGTTCCGACACGATCACCACCGGCAAGGGCGCCAACATCGTGCTCGGCGACAACGGCCTCGTCGCCTACGAGCTCGGCATCCGTGCCCGGATCGTCAGCGACCGCAACGGCGGCGCGCGCGACAGCATCGCCACCGGCGCCGGGGCCGACGTGGTGCTCGGCGGCCTCGGCGCCGACACCATCGATGCCGGAAAGACCGACGCGGATGCCGATATCGTGTTCGGCGACAACGGCCAGATCACCTTCGACGCGCAGGGCCGGGTCAAGCGCGCCGAGAGCCTCGATGTCGGCTTCGGTGACGACGACACCATCGAGGTCGGCGGCGGCGACAACTTCGTCCTCGGCGGCGCAGGCAGCGACGTAGTTACGGCGCTTGGCGGCAACGACGTCCTCCTCGGCGACAACGGCTACGCCCTGTTCGAGGCCGGCGTGTGGGTCGAATTCGCTTCGACCGATACGACCGATGCCGGCAACGACCGGATCGAGGCGGGTGACGGCGACAACCTCGTCCTCGGCGGCTCGGGCGGCGACACCCTCGTTACGGGCAAGGGCGCCGACATCGTGCTCGGCGACAACGGCCTCGTCCGCTTCGAACTCGGCCTGCGGGCCCTCGTTCAGAGCAGCCGCGACGGCGGCGCGCGCGACAGCATCACGTCGGGCGCCGGTGCGGACGTGGTCCTCGGCGGTCTCGGCGCCGACACGATCGATGCCGGAAAGACCGACGCGGATGCCGATATCGTGCTGGGCGACAACGGCCGTCTGACCTTCGACGCGCTGGGCCGCCTGAAGCGGGCCGAGAGCCTGGACCCGACCTTCGGCGGCGACGACAGCATCGAGGTCGGCGGCGGCGACAACGTCGTCATCGGCGGCACCGGTTCCGACACGATCACCGCGCTTGCCGGCAACGACGTGATCCTCGGTGACAACGGCTATGCGGTGTTCGAGGGCGGCGTGCGCGCGGCCTTCGCCTCGACCGACCCGGATGACGGCGCACGCGACGTCATCAGCGGCGGCGACGGCGACAATATCGTCATCGCCGCGGGCGGCGCCGACGACATCACCACGGGCGCGGGCGCCGACATCATCCTCGGCGACATGGGGGTCGTCACCTTCGAGAACGGCCGCGTTCAGGAGGTCTACACCACCGACGAGCGCCGCGGCGCGGGCGATGTCGTCCGTGCGGGCGATGGCGACAACATCGTGTTCGGCGGTACGGGCCGCGACGAGATCACGACCGGCAAGGGTGCGGACCTGATCCTCGGCGATTTCGGCGAGGCGAGCTTCACCGCCGGGCGCCTCGTGCGCGTGGCCTCGCTCAACCCGAACCGCGGCGACGACGACACGATCGCGGCGGGCGACGGCGACAACGTCGTGCTCGGCGGCTTCGGCAGCGACACCATCACCGCCGGCAGCGGTGCGGACGTGGTGCTGGGCGATAACGGCCTCGCGACCTTCCGTGCCGACGGCAAGCGGATCCTCGTCCGCACCACGGATGTCGAGATCGGTGCGCCGGACACGATCCGCGCGGGCGACGGCGACAACCTCGTCATCGGCGGCACGGAGGCCGACGCGATCACCACCGGTAATGGCGCCGACGTGATCCTCGGCGATCACGGCAGCGTCAGCTACGACGCCGACGGCCTGCTCAAGCAGATCCTGTCGACCGAGACCGGTCTCGGCGCCAACGACACCATTACTTCCGGTGACGGCAGCGACACCATCCTCGGCGGCTTCGGCTCGGATGCCATCACCGCCGGTGACGGCGCCAAGATCGTGCTCGGCGACAGCGGCCAGCTCGACTACGCCGCCGGTGTGCTGGCTCAGGTGCAGACCCTGACACCGATGATCGGCGCGGCGGACACGATCCGCCTCGGCAACGGCCGCAAGCTCGTCCTCGGCGGTGCCGGCGGCGATACGGTCGAGGGCCAGGCGGGCGACGCCATCGTCCTCGGCGATGCCGGCCTCGTTAGGCTCGCCGACGGCAGCCCGGTTCGGGTCGAGAGCACGGATGTCGAGGTCTCCGGCGACGACACGGTCACGCTGGGCGCCGGCAACGGCATCGTGCTTGGCGGCTCCGGTGCCGACAAGCTGACGCTGGGCGCGGGCCGCTCGGTGGTCCTCGGCGACAACGGCCGCGTCGATCTCGACGCGCAGGCGCGGCCGGTCGAGATCGCCTCGACCGCGCCGGAGGTCGGCGGTCGCGACGTGATCGTGACGGGTGACGGCGGCTCGGTGGTACTCGGCGGCTTCGGCGCCGACAGCATCGTCACGGGCGCGGGCGCGGACATCGTGCTCGGCGACAACGGCGCGGTGACGCTCTCGGCCTTCGTGCCGGTCGTCGTGCGCACGACGAGTGCGGCCGTGGGCGAGGCCGACGAGATCCGCGCGGGTGAGGGCGACAACGTCGTGCTCGGCGGCGTGGGCGGCGACACCATTGTCACCGGCTCGGGCCGCGATACGGTGTTCGGCGATGCCGGCCAGATCCGCTTCGACGCGAAGGGTCTGGTGGAGCGGGCCGAGAGCCTGGACACAGCTATCGGCGGCGACGACGCGATCGAGGCGGGCGCGGGCGACAACCTCGTCGTTGCGGGCGTGGGCGCCGACACGGTGACGACGCTCGGCGGCGCCGACATCGTGCTCGGCGACAACGGCGCGGCGGTGTTTGCCGGCGGCCTGCGGGTGAGTGTGGCCAGCACGACTCCGGCCGACGGCGGCAAGGACACGCTGGTGCTTGGCGACGGCGACAACCTCGTCATCGGCGGCACGGAGGCCGACGCGATCACCACCGGCAGCGGCGCGGACGTGATCCTCGGCGACCACGGCAGCGTCAGCTACGATGCCGACGGCTTGCTCAAGCAGATCCTGTCGACCGACACGGGTCTCGGCGCCAACGACACCATCGCCTCCGGCGACGGCAGCGACACCATCCTCGGCGGCTTCGGCTCGGATGCCATCACCGCCGGTGACGGCGCCAAGACCGTGCTCGGCGACAGCGGCCAGCTCGACTACGCCGCCGGTGTGCTGGCTCAGGTGCAGACCCTGACGCCGGCCATCGGCGCCGCGGACACGATCCGCCTCGGCAACGGCCGCAAGCTCGTCCTCGGCGGTGCCGGCGGCGATATGGTCGAGGGCCAGGCGGGCGACGCCATCGTCCTCGGCGATGCCGGCCTCGTCCGGCTCGCCAACGGCAGCCCGGTTCGGGTCGAGAGTACGGATGTCGATGCCTCCGGCGACGACACGGTCACGCTGGGCGCCGGCAACGGCATCGTGCTTGGCGGCTCCGGTGCCGACAAGCTGACGCTGGGCGCGGGTCGCTCGGTGGTCCTCGGCGACAACGGCCGCGTCGATCTCGACGCGCAGGCGCGGCCGGTCGAGATCGCCTCGACCGCGCCGGAGGTCGGCGGTCGCGACGTGATCGTGACGGGTGACGGCGGCTCGGTGGTACTCGGCGGCTTCGGCGCCGACAGCATCGTCACGGGCGCGGGCGCGGACATCGTGCTCGGCGACAACGGTGCGGTGACGCTTTCGGCCTTCGTGCCGGTCTTCGTGCGCACGACGAGTGCGGCTGTGGGCGAGGCCGACGAGATCCGCGCGGGTGAGGGCGACAACGTCGTGCTCGGCGGCTTCGATGGCGACACCATCGTGACGGGCTCGGGCCGCGATACGGTGTTCGGCGACGCCGGGCAGATCCGCTTCGACGCGAAGGGATTGGTCGAGCGGGCCGAGAGCCTGGACACCGGGATCGGCGGCGACGACACCATCGCGGCGGGCGCAGGCGACAACCTCGTCGTTGCGGGCGTGGGCGCCGACACGGTGACGACGCTCGGCGGCGCCGACATCGTGCTCGGCGACAACGGCGCCGCGGTGTTTGCCGGCGGTGTGCGGGTCAGCGTGACCACTACGGCTCCCACCGACGGCGGCAAGGACACGCTCCTCCTCGGCGACGGCGACAACCTCGCCATCGGCGGCACGGAGGCCGACGCGATCACCACCGGCAACGGCGCCGACGTGATCCTCGGCGACTTCGGCGCGGTGACCTACGATGCGGTCGGTCTGCTCAAGCAGATCCTGTCGACCGAGACCGGTCTGGGCGGTGACGACACCATCGAGGCGGGCGCGGGCGACAACCTCGTCGTCGGCGGCTTCGGCGGCGATACGATCACCACCGGCATCGGCGCGGACGTGATCCTCGGCGACAGCGGCGAAGTGCTGTTCGCGGGTGGTCGTCTAGCCCAGGCGCGCAGCCTGGATGCCGGGATCGGCGGCCGCGACACGATCAAGGCCGGGGAGGGCGCCAACATCGTCATCGGCGGCATGGATGCCGACGTGATCGAGACCGGCGCCGGCCGTAACGTGATCCTGGGTGACAGCGGCCTCGTGCGCCGCGATGCCGGTGGCCTGGCGCAGGCGGTCTCGACCGACACCGCGCTCGGCGGCGACGACACGATCCGTGCGGGCGCGGGCGACAACCTCGTCCTCGGCGGCTTCGGCCGCGATACGATCGACACCGGGGCCGGCGCGGACATCGTGCTGGGCGACAGCGGCGAGGCCCTGTTCGAACGCGGCGTCGTCGCCTTGGTGACGACGCTCGATGCGGTCAACGGCGCGGGCGATACGATCCGCGCGGGCGAGGGCGACAACCTCGTCTTCGGCGGCCTCGGCGGCGACGCCATCACCACCGGCGCGGGCAACGACGCCATTCTCGGCGACCAGGGCCGTGCCGGCTTCTCCGGCGGCGTCCTCGTCGTGCTCGAGACGATCGATCCGAATGCCGGCGGCGACGACCAGATCGTCGCGGGCGACGGCGACAACCTCGTCTTCGGCGGCGTCGGCGCGGACCGCATCGTCACCGGAGCGGGCGCCGACATGATCCTCGGCGACAACGGCCGGGCGGACCTCGCCATGGCCGGCGGCCGGGCGGTGATCCGGCGTGTGGCATCCACCGATCCGCTCGCGGGCGGCGACGACCGCATCGAGGCCGGCGACGGCAACGATTACGCGGCCGGCGGCACCGGTGCCGATGTCATCCTCGGCGGCGGCGGTCACGACGTGCTGTTCGGCGACCACATGCTCTACGACCGGGCCCTGCCGGTGAACCAGCGCGCGGTGTCGATCTTCACGGCGGCGACCGATGGCGGCGGCAACGATACGATCGAGGGCGGCGCGGGCGACGATTTCCTCTACGGCCAGCAGGGCGACGACAGGCTCTATGGCGGCGAGGGCGACGACGACCTCACCGGCGGCCACAACGTGCTCGGCGGGGCCGACGGCAACGACGGCCTCTTCGGCGGGGACGGCGCGGACGTGATCCTCGGCGACAACGGCGTCATCACCCGCAACGTGCTCGTGGACGACGTGAAGGCGGTGGCGTGGCAGCGCAATCCCGGTCCCTTGGCCGACACCGTGATGCGGGACGTGCTGCGCTTCGACCTCATCGACTTCATCGGCGGCAACGACGCCATTGCCGGCGGCGCGGGCGACGACCGGATCTACGGACAGATGGGCGACGACCTCATCTACGGTGAGGAAGGCTCAGACGAGATCGTCGGCGGCCTCGGCCGCGACATCATCGACGGCGGCGCGGGGGTCGATTACCTCCTCGGCGACGAGGGCCGGATCGTTCGCGCCTATGGCCGGGACGGCAGCGCGATCCTCAACAGCGACGGCACGTGGCACCGCGACGTGGTGCTGGAGGAGATCGGCACCGTCACCGCCGCTATCGCCACCGATGCGCAATCGGCTGCGATGCGGACCGCGGAGCTGGCCGAGAAGCTGGCGCAGGCGGATCTGATCCTGGCGGTCGGCGCCCGCGACGGCGCGGGAGCGCGCCTGACCACGGGGGCCGGGAGCACCTGGGCGACCTCCGCGCTCACCCTCTCGCTGGCCCGGGCCGACGACGACGTGATCGCGGGCGGCGAGGGCAACGACGTGCTCTTCGGCCAGCGCGGCAACGACCGGCTGATCGGCGATGGTGGCGACGACCTGATCTACGGCGACCGCGCCTCGAACCTGTCGGAGACCGCCTCCGACCGGCCGACCATCGTGAACGCCATCCGGCTGATCGGTGCCGCGGCGGAGACCGGCCTCGTGCTGCCGTTCGGCGGCGAGGTGGTGGTGCCGGCCCTCAACCTTGTGCCCGGCGCGTTCGGTGCCGGCGCTCCGCGGATCGAGGTCTATCCCTCGATGGCGGGCGTGGTCTCCGACATCGCCGGGTCCGACCCGATCCGGCGCAGCGATGGCGCGAGCCTCACCGTCTACGCCTCGCTGGTTCCGAGCCTCTACGGCACCAACAATGTGCTGGCGGGCAACGACGTCATCGACGGCGGCGCGGGCAACGACACGATCTACGGGGACAGCAGCGAGACCTACACGCTCGACGTGACGGCCTACGCCGCGCTCAACGGCCAGATCGACAAGGTCGCCGCCTCGGCCTCCGATCTGCTCGGGGTGTTCGCCACGCTCAGCCGCGGCGTCGACCTCCTGCAGGGCGGACCGAGCCGGACGATCGCCTACGGCAACGACCACATCCTCGGCGGTGACGGCGACGACGTCATCGTCGGCGATGCCGCCCGCACCATCGTGCAGGGCTCGGGGCCGCTGCGCAGCCTGTCCGTCGAGGCGGCGCTCGCGCTCAGCGACACCCTCTCCGACATGCGCTCGGTCATCACCGACCTCGCCATGACGGGCCGGGTCGCGCAGGCCGCGGTGACGGCGAAGCTGGAGGCGATGGCGCAGCGGCCGCTGAACGAGATCCTCGCCTACGGCCTGCCGCAGGGAATGGGGACGAACCACGTGGTGTCGATCGGCAACGACATCCTCGAAGGCGGCGCGGGCGACGACCTCGTGGTCGGCGATACCCTCGTCCTGTTCCAGCCCGGCGTGGCGCGCGGTCTCGCGGTCCAGGATCCCGCCACGGCGTCCGAGGCGGCCAAGGTCGAGGCGGCCGTGTTCGCCCGCTCCGCCGAGCGGTTCTCCGCGATGCAGCAGCATCTCGCGGTGGACTACCCGGTCGATCTGAAGTCGGTCGCCCTCCACTGGATCGTCTCGATCGCCGCCCGCGGCGACAGCTTCCAGGGCGGGAACGACCGGATCGAGGGCGGCGACGGCAACGATCTGCTGATCGGCGATACCGGCTTCATCCAGCTGCCGGCCGCCAATGCGGCGCAGGGCCGGGGCGCCACCGCCGCGACCCTCGCCGAGGATCGTGCCCAGGTCGAAGCCCGTGTCCTCGGCGCCGGTGCCGCCGGCCTCGACGCGGATCTCGACGCCTGGAACCGCTCGGCCTGGGACGCGCTTGCCGGCAGCGTCATCAGCTGGCGCAACCCGCTCTACGGCGGCTTCACCTGGAGGAGCCCGTTCGGCTTCGCCAGCCAGCAGAGCCTGACGGCCGGCTATCGCGGCTGGATCGGGGCTCCCCGGGACGCCCGGTTCGACCTGCAGAGCGTGCTGTTCGACATCCGCTTCATCATGGGCGTGCCGGACCTCGCGCAGCCGGCCTCCGGTGTCTATGCCGGCCCGATCAAGGCCGGTGAGGACATCATCGCGGGCGGTGCGGGCGAGAACCGGATCTTCGGGGCGAAGGCGATCCTCGTGCCGACGGTCGGGGCCGACGGCCGGATGATCGGACCGAGTTCCTTCACGGTGCTCCTGCCGACCAACCTCGGCATGGTGCAGGGCAGCTTCACCCCGATGATGTTCCCCAACAGCATCGGTGTGATCAACACGGCCGGCGTCGGGACGCAGTTCCTCAACTTCCACTACGGCGTTGCCGTCGCCGGGAAATGGGGAGCCTCGTCGCTGGCGGCCTACGGGCAGACCTACGGCGCCTCCGCGGCGGCACAGTACGGGATTCCGCAAGGGAGCCAGACCGGCGCGGATCAGATCAGCGAAGGCGACAGCGGCCTCAAGGTCCTCGGCTTCTACAAGAAGCGGGCGATCTGGTCGTTCGATGCCGGCCTGACCCTGCCGTCCTTCTCGGCGACGGCCGCCAACACCCTGACGCCGACCGCGGTCGCCGGTCGCCCGGCCGCCATCGAGGCGATCGTCCACAAGCCGCTGCTGCCCAACGAGGTGATCCGCTCCATCGAAGGCGGCGACATCGTCCTGCGCGGTCGGGACCGGCCGGCCCCCGCCCCGACGAAATACGCGACGTGGTTCTTCGACGAGGCCAAGGGCAGCCTCGTGGAGCAGGCCAAGGACGAGGACGACATCCTCTTCCTCGCCAAGCGCTTCGGCGATCCGACGTTGCCTTCGAAGTGATGCCGGCCGGCGGTCTTCGCACCGCCGACGGTTCGACGGCCCGGCTCAAACGCAGCCGCCGCCCCGGTGATCGGGGCGGCGGCTTCGGCGTTCCATGCGTGGACGTGGAAGAGGGGAGGGGCCGCCGCGGCCGGCCGTCACGTCACCTCGAAACTCGTCCACAGCCCGGTATCGAACCGCTCCAGCACGGTCGCGCTCAGGAGCCAGCGGCCGGGATTGTCGGCGACGAAGGCGATCTGGGCGCTGCGCCCCTCCGGAATCTGCACGGTGTCGAGCCAGTAGGGCTCCCAGCCGTCGTCGAGCTGGTGCAGCAGGCGGAAGACGTGGCCGTGCAGGTGCAGGCTCTGGATGAAGCCGGTGTCGTTGCGGATCGCCAGCACCACGACCTGCCCCCGCTTCACCGAGAACAGGGGCGCCGTGCCCGCCGTCCCGCTCGCACCGTTGATCTGCCAGACGCGTGTCGGATCGCCCTGGTAGGGCGTCTCGGCGCCGGGCTTAGTCTTGTCGGGGCGCACGCCGCCGGTCAGCACGAGCTCGCGGCGCAGCGCGCTCTGCAGGCGGATCTCGGCGGGCAGGCGCTTGTTCTCGGGGATCGATCCGATCGCCGCGCGGCCCGTCTGCGCCAGAGGCTCGCCGGATGCGTTCAGGGTCGCCAGCGGAAGGCCCTGACCGATCAGCGCGGTGATCGCGCCGGCCGGTCCGGCCTGCGGGGGAAGGTCGAGGAGCAGGTCGTAGCGCGTGCCCGGCGCGAAGGGGAGCGTCGCCTTCAGCGGCTCGAAGGTGTCGGTCGGCTGCCCGTCCACCGCCGCGACATAGGCCTTCAGCCCGTCGAAGCGGATGCGCAGGCTGCGCGCGTTGCAGGCATTGGCGAGCCGCAGGCGCAGGCGGCTGCCGGGCCGCGCCTGCAGGTCGAGGGGGATCGGCTGTCCGTTGAGCGTCACCACGCTCCCGAGCCGGCCGGCCGCCGCGGCGAAGGCGACCTGCCCGAAGGGCTGGAGCGCACCCGCCTCGTCGAGGCGCCAGTCCTGCAGCAGCAGCGCGATGTCTCGATCGACGGCGGGCGGCGCGGTCTCCTCGACGATCAGCATGCCGGCGAGGCCGCGGCCCGACGGCTCGCTCGACCCGCCGACCACGAGGGGACGGATCAGGAAGCTGCCGGCATCGGGCGGCGTGAACTCGTAGGTGAAGCCTTCGCCCGGCCCGATCGGCGCCTGGGTGACCCCACCGACGCCGTCCATGGCGTTGCGGTTGCGCACCCCGTGCCAGTGCAGCGAGAGCGGCTTGTCGGTCCCGTTCTCGACCCGCAGGCGCACAGGCTCGCCGAGCTTGATCCGCAGGATCGGCGCCGCCTCCTCGCCGAGCCGCCAGACCGCCGTCTCGGGGGCGGGCTCGGGCTTCAGCCGGAGCTTGGCCGGCGCGGCTTTGAGCGGTGTCGGCTCCGGCGCCGCGGCCTTCGCGGCGGGGGCCTGCGCCGCGGCGGCGCGCGGCAACAGGGCGAGCGCGGCGCTGGCGGCGAGCAGGTCGCGCCGCGAGAAGGATCCCGGCTCGGGCTGGGCCGTCGGGTCGGGCTTTCGCATGGCGGCTTGCGTCGTCCTACTGATGGGGCCCGCGTTGTAGACAGGCCGCGCCCGCCCCGCCACCGCGCAGAACCCTCCGTAAGTTTTTTGCTGCGGCTTTGGGCGCGCGTGCTATAGACGCGCGCTTCGACGGCTCGGAATCCCGAGCCCGTGTCGATGGCGCTCGCGGGCGTGGCGGAACTGGTAGACGCGCTGGATTTAGGTTCCAGTGTCGCAAGACGTGGGGGTTCGAGCCCCTCCGCCCGCACCAAGTCCGTATCGGGGTCGGCGCCGGGACCGAATCGGTTCCCGCCAGGGCCTCTCCCATGGCGCATCGGCACGCGAAGACGAGATGCGGTTTTAGAAAAGCGGACGAACGACGATGCAGGTGACCGAGACGACCTCCGAGGGGCTGAAGCGCGAGTTTCAGGTGCTCCTCCCCGCCAACGAGCTTGAGGATCGCCTCAACACCGAGCTCTCGAACATCAAGGGCAAGGTCCAGATCAAGGGCTTCCGCCCCGGCAAGGTGCCGGTGGCGCATCTGCGCAAGGTCTATGGCAAGTCGGTGATGGCCGACGTGCTGCAGAACGCCGTCAACGAGGCCAACCAGCAGATCGTCTCCGACAAGGGCCTGCGCCTCGCGCTGGAGCCGCAGATCGAGTTCCCGAAGGACGAGGAACAGACGATCATCGAGCGCGCCCTCGACGCCAAGGGCGACCTCGCCTTCAAGGTGAAGCTCGAGGTGCTGCCGAGCTTCGAGCTCGCCGACCTCTCCGACGTCTCGATCAAGAAACTCGTGCTCAAGCCCTCCGACGAGGAGGTCAACGAGACCCTCGAGCGCATGGCCAAGGACAGCCGCTCCTTCGAGCCCCGCGAGGAGGGCGCCGAGGCGCAGTCCGGCGACCGCGTCACCATCGACTTCGTCGGCCGCATCGACGGCACCGAATTCGACGGCGGCAAGGGCGAGGATGTGGATCTGGAGCTCGGCTCCAACACCTTCATCCCCGGCTTCGAGGACCAGCTCGTCGGCGTGAAGGTCGGCGACGCGCGCCTTGTGAAGGTGGCGTTCCCGGCCGATTACCAGGCCGAGCAGCTCGCCGGTAAGGACGCCGAGTTCGACGTCACCGTGAAGGCGGTGGCCGCCCCCGGCGAGACCAAGATCGACGACGAGCTCGCCAAGCGCTTCGGCATGGACGACCTGGAGAAGCTCAAGGAGGCCGTCTCCAAGGCCGTCGGCGCCGATTACGAGGCGCAGTCCCGGCGCAAGCTCAAGAAGGAGCTGCTCGACGCGCTCGACGGCAAGTACGCCTTCGACCTGCCCCCGAGCCTCGTCCACCAGGAGTTCGCCGCCGTGTGGGCGCAGGTCGAGCAGGACCTGAAGAACCGCGGCAAGACCTTCGAGGACGAGGGCACCACCGAGGAGGCCTCGCAGGCGGAGTACCGCAAGATCGCCGAGCGGCGCGTCCGCCTCGGCCTGGTGCTTGCGCAAGTCGGCGAGACGGCCGATATCAAGGTCTCGGATGACGAGGTCAACCAGGCCCTGTTCGCTCGGATCCGGCAGTTCCCGGGTCAGGAGAAGCAGGTCTACGACTTCTACCGCAACAATCCGCAGGCGCTCGCCGAGCTTCGCGCGCCGCTGTTCGAGGAGAAGGTCGTCGACCATGTCCTCGGTCAGGTCCAGGTCGTCGAGGAACCCGTCTCCAAGGAGGCGCTCTTCGCCGAAGACGACGAAGCCGACGCGGCTTCGACGGACGGGAAGCCGAGCGAGTCCAGCAACGAGGCGGCGGCCGACAAGGCTGCCGGCTGATCGTCGACCCTCCGGCTCCGCGGCGGGCGGCGGTCTCGAGAGAGATCAGGCGGCGTTAACGCGCGCCATGTTCGCTGTAACCAACCGGCCCCGGGCGATTCGCTCCGGGGCCGGTCTCCGGAGCCGAGGGCTGATATGAGAGATCCGGTCGACTACTTCCACAACTCGCTCGTGCCCATGGTGGTCGAGCAGTCGAGCCGCGGCGAGCGCGCCTTCGACATCTACTCCCGGCTCCTGCGCGAGCGGATCATCTTTCTCACCGGCCCCGTCGAGGACCAGGGCGCGTCGCTGATCGTCGCCCAGCTCCTGTTCCTCGAGGCGGAGAACCCGAAGAAGGAAATCTCCTTCTACATCAACTCGCCCGGCGGCGTGGTGACCTCGGGCCTGTCGATCTACGACACGATGCAGTTCATCCGCTGCCCCGTGACGACGCTCTGCGTCGGCCAGGCCGCCTCGATGGGCTCGCTCCTGCTGGCCGCCGGCGAGGCCGGGCACCGCTTCGCCCTGCCGAACGCCCGGATCATGGTCCACCAACCCTCCGGCGGCTTCCAGGGCCAGGCGACCGACATCCTGATCCATGCCCGCGAGATCGAGGCGCTGAAGAAGCGCCTGAACGAGATCTACGTGAAGCACACGGGCCGCGACTACGAGACGATCCATCAGGCGCTCGAGCGCGACAACTTCATGACCGCCGACGCGGCCAAGGAGTTCGGCCTGATCGACGACATCCTGCACAAGCGCCCCGAGCCGGCCGCCGCCTGACGGGGAACCTGAGGCGCCCGAGGCACGCTATCCCGACCATGTCGGGTCATGCGTCTTTTGGGCGCCCGTCCCGATGCGCTGCCCGGTTGATCCCGAGCCGGCTGCATGATTGCATCGGGCTTCGAGCGCCTCAATCCCGACGCATCCGCCCGGTGTGACTGTTTCTTTAGGCGGATGCGCTTACATCGTATGATCGAAGCGCGTGCCCTCCTGGCTGGGGCCGCGCCCGCGAACCGGAGACCGACATGAGCAAGACAGGCGGCAACGACTCGAAGAGCACGCTGTACTGCTCGTTCTGCGGCAAGAGCCAGCACGAGGTTCGCAAGCTGATTGCGGGCCCGACGGTGTTCATCTGCGACGAGTGCGTCGAGCTGTGCATGGACATCATCCGCGAGGAATCGAAGTCCTCGCTGGTGAAGTCCCGCGACGGGGTGCCGACCCCGAAGGAGATCCGGCGGGTCCTCGACGACTACGTCATCGGGCAGGACTTCGCCAAGAAGGTTCTCTCGGTGGCCGTGCACAACCATTACAAGCGGCTCGCCCACGCGACGAAGCACAACGACGTCGAGCTCGCCAAGTCCAACATCATGCTGATCGGGCCGACGGGCTCGGGCAAGACGCTGCTCGCGCAGACGCTCGCCCGCATCCTCGACGTGCCCTTCACCATGGCGGACGCGACGACGCTGACCGAGGCCGGCTATGTCGGCGAGGACGTCGAGAACATCATCCTCAAGCTGCTCCAGGCCTCCGACTACAACGTCGAGCGGGCGCAGCGCGGCATCGTCTACATCGACGAGATCGACAAGATCTCCCGCAAGTCGGACAACCCCTCGATCACCCGCGACGTCTCGGGCGAGGGCGTGCAGCAGGCGCTCCTGAAGATCATGGAGGGCACCGTCGCCTCCGTGCCTCCGCAGGGCGGCCGCAAGCACCCGCAGCAGGAGTTCCTGCAGGTCGACACCACGAACATCCTGTTCATCTGCGGCGGCGCCTTCGCCGGGCTGGAGCGCATCATCTCCCAGCGCGGCAAGGGCACCTCGATCGGCTTCGGCGCCAGCGTGCAGGCGCCGGACGACCGCCGCACCGGTGAAGTCTTCCGCTCGGTGGAGCCCGAGGATCTGCTGAAGTTCGGCCTCATCCCCGAATTCGTCGGCCGTCTTCCGGTTCTCGCCACGCTGGAGGATCTCGACGAGGAAGCCCTCAAGAAGATCCTGCAGGAGCCGAAGAACGCCCTGGTCAAGCAGTACCAGCGGCTGTTCGAGATGGAGAACGTCGAGCTGACGTTCCAGGACGAGGCGCTCGGCCTCGTCGCCCGCAAGGCCATCGAGCGCAAGACCGGCGCCCGCGGCCTGCGGTCGATCCTGGAGACCATCCTCCTCGACACGATGTACGACCTGCCGGGCCTCGACTCGGTCGAGCAGGTGGTCATCGGACCCGAGGTGGTGGACGGCAAGTCGAAGCCGCTCTTCATCCACGGCGACCGCAACAAGGACGCACCGGCCAGCGTCAGCGCCTGATCGGCAGACCTTGAGGGCCGCCCGGTAATGAGCCGGCGGCCCTTTCTCGTTCCGGGGGAGGAACGCGCTTGAAAGCGCCCCCCGCAACGACCACTTCAGGCTCAACGCTAGGCCCTACGCTTCACTCCCCCGAAAGGTCGGGCCTGCGCCACCAGCCGCAAACTGATTATCCGCTTCCGACCCTTCGCGGCCCGGTCGGCACCTGGCAGGATGCTTGCTCTCGTTGAGGAGCGAATGCCCGGCGTCAACACATAAGGGAAGAACCCATGACCCAGTCGAAATCGCGCCAGCCGGTCGTTCCCGGTTCGACGGGCTCCTACGCCGTCCTGCCGCTGCGCGACATCGTCGTGTTTCCGCATATGATCGTGCCCCTGTTCGTGGGTCGCGAGAAGTCGATCCGCGCGCTTGAGGAGGCGGTGCGTTCGGACCGGCACATCCTGCTCGCGACCCAGATCAATGCCAGCGACGACGATCCGGCCACCGATGCGATCTACACGATCGGTACGCTCGCTTCCGTGCTCCAGCTCCTGAAGCTGCCCGACGGCACCGTGAAGGTGCTGGTCGAGGGTGCCGGCCGCGCGCAGATCGAGTCTTTCGTCCGCTCGGACGAGTATTACGAGGCGCGTGCCCTCACGCTCGACGACGATCTCGGCGACCGCGTCGAGGCCGAGGCGCTCGCCCGCTCGGTGATCTCCGAGTTCGAGAACTACGTGAAGCTCAACAAGAAGATCTCGCCCGAGGTCGTCTCCGCCGTCACGCAGATCGACGAGCCCTCCAAGCTCGCCGACACCGTCGGCTCGCACCTCGCGGTCAAGATCGCCGACAAGCAGGCGATCCTCGAGATCCCCACGGTGGCGCAGCGCCTGGAGCGCGTGCTGTCGCTGATGGAGAGCGAGATCTCCGTGCTGCAGGTGGAGAAGCGCATCCGGACCCGCGTCAAGCGGCAGATGGAGAAGACCCAGCGCGAGTACTACCTCAACGAGCAGATGAAGGCGATCCAGAAGGAGCTGGGCGACTCCGAGGACGGCCGCGACGAGCTGGCCGAGCTGGAAGAGAAGATCGAGAAGACCAAGCTGACGAAGGAGGCCCGCGAGAAGGCCACCGCCGAGCTGAAGAAGCTGCGTCAGATGTCGCCGATGTCGGCCGAGGCCACGGTCGTGCGCAACTACCTCGACTGGATGCTCGGCATCCCGTGGGGCAAGCGCTCCAAAATCAAGAAGGACCTGCTCGGTGCCCAGCAGATCCTCGACTCGGATCACTTCGGCCTCGACAAGGTCAAGGACCGGATCGTCGAGTACCTCGCCGTGCAGCAGCGGGCGAACAAGCTCACCGGCCCGATCCTCTGCCTCGTCGGTCCTCCCGGCGTCGGCAAGACCTCGCTCGGCAAGTCGATCGCCAAGGCCACGGGCCGCGAATTCGTCCGGATGTCGCTCGGCGGCGTGCGTGACGAGGCCGAGATCCGCGGTCACCGCCGGACCTATATCGGCTCGATGCCCGGCAAGATCGTCCAGTCGATGCGCAAGGCCAAGACCTCGAACCCGCTCATCCTGCTCGACGAGATCGACAAAATGGGCATGGACTTCCGCGGTGATCCGTCGGCGGCCCTCCTCGAGGTTCTGGATCCGGAGCAGAACGCGACCTTCAACGACCATTACCTCGAGGTCGATTACGACCTGTCGAACGTGATGTTCGTGACGACCGCGAATACGCTCAATATCCCCGGCCCGCTCATGGACCGCATGGAGGTGATCCGTATCGCCGGTTACACCGAAGAGGAGAAGCTGGAGATCGCGCGTCGCCACCTGATCCCCGAAGCGGTCAAGAAGCACGGGCTCAGCGCCGACGAGTGGTCTATCACCGACGACGGCCTGATGATGCTCATCCGCCGCTACACGCGGGAGGCGGGCGTCCGTAACCTGGAGCGCGAGATCTCCAACCTGATCCGCAAGGCGGTGAAGGAGATCCTGATCACCAAGGTGAAGCAGGTCGAGGCCAACCCCGAGACGCTGCCGGAATTCCTCGGACCGCCGAAGTTCCGCTACGGCGAGATCGACGCGGACGATCAGGTCGGCGTCGTCACGGGTCTGGCCTGGACCGAGGTCGGCGGCGAGTTGCTGACGATCGAGGGCGTCATGATGCCCGGTAAGGGCAAGATGACGGTCACGGGCAACCTGCGCGACGTGATGAAGGAGTCGATCTCGGCGGCGGCCAGCTACGTCCGCTCGCGGGCCATCGACTTCGGCATCGAGCCGCCGCTGTTCGAGCGTCGGGACATCCACGTCCACGTTCCGGAGGGGGCGACCCCGAAGGATGGTCCGTCGGCCGGCATCGCCATGGCCACCGCCATCATCTCGACGCTGACCGGCATCCCGGTGCGCCGCGATGTGGCCATGACCGGCGAGGTGACCCTGCGCGGTCGCGTCCTGCCGATCGGCGGCCTGAAGGAGAAGCTGCTCGCCGCACTCCGCGGCGGCATCAAGACGGTGCTGATCCCGGAGGAGAACGCCAAGGACATCGCCGAGGTGCCCGACAGCGTGAAGAACGGTCTCGAGATCGTGCCCGTCTCCCGGATGGATCAGGTGCTTCAGCACGCCCTCGTGCGTCAGCCCGAGCCCATCGAGTGGGACGAGCCGCTGCCCGCCAAGACGCCGAAGCGCGACGAGGACGGCGCTGCGGTCATCGCCCACTAAACCTGCGGTTCACCGCATGACGAAGCCCCCGGAGCCTCGCTCCGGGGGCTTTTTTCGTGTCCGAGGGGAGGGGAGAGCGGGGCGCGACCTTGCGCAGCCGCGCTGGCTTCCGTAACGCTGCGCGGCGCTGGATCGGGCGGTTAGCTCAGTTGGTAGAGCGTCTCCTTTACACGGAGAGGGTCGGGGGTTCGAGTCCCTCACCGCCCACCAATCGGATCAAGCCCTGCGCGCGTCGCTTCCGTCGCGCTGCACCCTGAAGCCGGGCTCGGTGCCGGAGCCTTGCTTGTCTTGTGCTGACTTGTGACGGCAGGTGGAACGCGCCCTCGAGACCGTGCGCGCGGTGCAACGCGCCGGGATAGGTCAGCCTCCGGTGGCCGGTGGGTTTGCCATCCGGCACTCGGCATCGGCTTCGATGCCGAACTGTGCCCCTCCTTCTTCCATCGCCTTCGCGGAGAACTGAAACGGAAGCGCCCGGTCGCGTTCTCCGTTCAGGCCTGTGGGGAGGACGACATGGAAGGTGGACTGATCTGGCTCGGCATCATCGCCGGGATCCTCGGTCTGAGCGGCGTCGGCTACCTGTTCGCATCCTGGGCGAAGACGCGCCGGGGAAGGCGCTGAGGGGCCAAGCAAGGGCCTCATGATGCTGAGGTCTTATCGCGAAGCGAGGGCTGGTTCCCAGCCGCGCCGCTCGGTCCGGTCCGGCGTGTCCTGCCCGGCCGCATTGTCGTTGTCGCTGAGCGGAGCCAAAGGGGCACTCGCCCGTCCGGTCTTCGTCCGCGCACGAAGCAGCAGGGGGACGAGCCGCGTCGAGCGGCGATAGATCCACGCATCCTGCCGGCTGCGCAGGGGGCGCCCGTACTGGAGGGTCTCTCGTCCATGCATGGTCATGTTCCGCAGCGGAATCCGGCTGATGGGCCGAGCAAGCTAACGGCAGATCGCCCTGCCGAATTGACCGTACGTCCCAAATTTCGCGCAATCGAGTTTTGCCCTGCAACCGAGGCTCTGCCGCAACGCCGCATCCGGTTCGGCAACGTCGTGAAGCCGATCGTTCGATCATCGGAGGCGACCTGTGGGCGCGACTTTTTGCGCCGCCGAAGGATCTCTGCGGATGAACCGCCCATGCTGAGCCGCTCAACCCCTAATGCCCTGTCAGGCGCGTACGCGCCCGCCGAGCGGCAACGACAAGGGCACTCGGGGGCCGGCGCGCCGGAATGGCGGATTTTCTCTTCGTTCACAGCCACTTTCCAGGGCCTTTCGGCTTTCTCGCCGAAGCGCTGATGGGTCGGGGGCATCGGTGTGCGGCCATCGCAGCGGAGGGGGCCCCGGGATTGCCCGGCCTGCCGATCCTGCATTGGCGTCCAGGGCGCAAGGTGACGCCCGGTCTGTATCCGCTCGCCCGCCCCACGGAGACGGCCTTCATCAACGCCACCGCCGCCCTGCGCTGCGCGCTCGACCTGCGCAAGCACGGCTTCGATCCGGCCGTCATCGTCGGCCATCCGGGGCGCGGCGAGACGCTGCTGCTCAACCAGGTTTTTCCGAGGGCGCGGCGGCTCGCCTACGCCCCGTATTACCGGGCGGAGGGGGATGCACTGGGGTTCGATCCCGAATGGACCCGACCGCCCAACCTGGAGGACCGTCTGCGCGACCGCGCCGGGAACGCGGCTCTCGCGATGGTCTATGCCGAGGCCGAGCGGCTCGTATGCCCGACCGAGTTCCAGCGTGGCCTCCTGCCGTCCGGCTTGCGGGCGCAGGCCAGCGTGATTCACGAGGGCATCGATACGGACGAGGTCCGCTACGACCCCGAGGCGGCCCTGCGCTTGCCGAGCGGGCGCGTGCTGACCAAGGCGCGGCCGGTCATCACCTTCATCGCCCGGCAACTGGAGCCCTTGCGCGGTTTCCCGACCTTCATGCGCGCCCTCCCGCGCCTGCTGGAGGAGGTGCCCCAGGCCGAGATCCTGATCGTCGGAGCCGACGGGCGTCGCGATGCCGCCCCGAAGGGATCACAGCCTCAGACGTGGAAGCAGCGCCTGCTGTCCGAGCTGGACGGGCGGCTCGATCTCGGGCGCCTTCATTTCCTGAACCGCCTCACGCATGCGGAGATGCTGGCCGCCCTCTCGGTGGCCACGGCCCACGTCGCCTACACCTATCCGTTCTCGCTCTCGCGGGTGTTCCTGAAGGCGATGGCCTGCGAATGCCTCGTGATCGCCTCGGACACCGCCCCGGTCCGGGAGGTGGTGCGCGACGGCGTGAACGGGATCATCCGCGACTTCTTCGACGCCGACGCGCTGGCGGAAGCGCTCATCACCGCCTGCCGCGCGCCGGAGCGGTCGCGGCCCCTGCGGGAGGCGGCCCGGCGCACGGTGATCGACCGCTACGACCGCCGGCGGCACTGCCTGCCGACTTGGCTCGCGCTCCTCACCTATCTCGCCGACGCGCCGGCCCGGGCTTGAGGCGCACGAGTCTATGGCGCCCGGAACAGGTGCAGGCTGAAGCCGCTGTCGTCATCGACCCAGAGGCGGACCGGCTCCCAGCCCTGCGCGGCCGCCAGCGCGCGGAACAGGTCGGGCGCGTATTTGTGGGAGGTGTCGGTGCGGATGCTCTCGCCGTCGACGAAGCGGATCGTCCGCTCGCCGAGCCGATAGGAAGCGGCCCGGTTCGCGACGAGATGCGCCTCGACCCGGAACGGATCGTCGGCGAGCCGCGCCTCGTGGTGGAAGTTGTCGGGATCGAAATCGCTGCCCAGTTCCCGGTTCATCCGCGCGATGAGGTTGAGGTGCAAAGCCGCCATCAGGCCCCCGGATTCGCCGTAGGCGCGCCGCAGGCGCGCGGGGTCCCGGGTCGGGTCGGCGCCGACCAGGAAATGGCTCGGCCCCAGCGTCTTTCGCGCCCGTCCGAGGAAGCCGCCGGCCTGTTCCGGGGTAAAGTTGCCGATGCTGGTTCCCGGAAAGAAGCCGAGGATCGGCGGTCGCGCGGCGCCCGGCGGCAGCCGGACCGGCTTCGAGTAGTCGGCGCAGACCGGCGTCATCGCCACATTCGGATAATCGGGAGCGAGCCGCGCGATCGCCGCCTCGAGATAGGCCCCGGAGATGTCGAGGGCGAGATAGGCGGCGGGCGCCTCCAACGCATCGAGCAGAGTGCGGATCTTCCGGCTCGCGCCGCTGCCGAACTCCACGACGCTGGCACCGGGGCCGACGAGGGCGGCGACCTCGGATGCGACCCGCGGCAGAAGCGCCATCTCGCGTTTCGTCGGATAGTAGTCGGGATGGGCGCAGATGCGGTCGAACAGGTCGGAGCCGGTCTCGTCCCAAAGATACTTGCCGGGTACGGTCTTCGGCATGCCCGAGAGACCGACGAGCGCGTCCCGCAGGAATTCGGCGCGCCCGTCCGGCGCCTCCGGCCCGCTCACCGCGCGTCCGCCGGACGCGTCGCGGTGAGGATGACGAGCGCGATGCGCTCCGCCGCCGCATAGCCCGGATCGTCGAGTTCCTCGCCGTACTCGTCCGGGTCGAACTCGCGATAGGCGACGTCGAGCCCGGCCCCTGCGCAGATCGCTTCCGCCTCGGCCTTGAAGCCGTCATGGCCGTCGACGATGGCCGAGCCGGTGAACAGGACGAGGCTCCCGCCAAGCGCCAGACGTTCGGCCGCCGCCTCGACCACCTTCAGAGACAATCCGGCGCCGAGCGGCCCGCCGCCGTTGCGGTAGGCCCGCCCGCCGGCATCCACCATGAAGGGCGGGTTCGAGACGATGAGGTCGAACGCGCCCTCCACGCCCTGCAGCATGTCGCTGTGGACCGGATGCACGTTCGGTACGCCCGCGAGCCGGGCATTGATGCGCGCTGCGCGCAGGGCCGCGGGGTTGATGTCGACGAGGACGACCTCGGCCTCGGGCAGCCGCTTGGCAACGAGGATGCCCGTCGCGCCCGAGCCGCAGCCGATATCGACGACCCGCCGCGGGGCCGCCTGGCCCTTGCGTGCCCGCTCTTCGAGATGAGCGAGAACGGCCTCGGCGTAGCGCATGGTATCGGGGCCGAAGAACACGGAATCGGCCGCGAGCGGCGGGTAGGCCGCGTGCAGGAACAGTTCGTCGTCGAGGCTCGATAGACGGACCCGGGCCTTGAGCAGGGGACCGTCCGGCCCGTCTGCGCGGTCGAGCACGCCCGCCCGCTCCATCAGCGCGGTCAGCTCCGCCGGAATCAGGCCCTCGCGGAACGGCCGGCTCCAGCCCAGCACGTCCCGTAGCGAGCGCGCGACGGCATTCTCGGGTCGGGCATTGACGCGGGCATGGGTCGCGGGCGTGACCGTGGTGAAGCGGTAGCCGCTCTCGCGCACCGCCCGGGCCAAGGCGAGGAGCGCATCCTCGCCGCGTCCGTCGCGGGCGCCGGTCTCGGACGATGCAGCAGGGCGGGACAGGACGTCGGCGATGGTCATGCTCAGCCCTCCATCTGTCCGGCGAGGAACGCGCCCGAGCGCAGATCCGCCGCGACCTGCTGCGCGTCCCACTCGGTCGCTCCCTCCCGGCGGCGATAGGGGCAGACCCAATCGTCCGGCACCGCCCGCCCGCTGAACTGACGGGCGGCGGACCGCTCGCCGTGCTGGGCGAGCATCGGGTTGACCGATCCGGCCCAGGCCACGTCCCGCTCGACGATCGAGTCGCGCAGCCGGTCGTAGCGTCCCTCCGCCCGCAGGCGCTCGAACTGGTCGTGCAGATTGAACACCAGCACCGGGTGCTCGAAGCGCCGCGCCTTGCGGCTCGCGCCGGGATGCAGCCCGACGATGAAGAAGCCCTCGCCCCCGAGGCTCATCGAGAAATGCGGGTCGTCCGGATCGGCCGAGACCCGCGAATCCTGGGGGTGGCCGAGCCCGCTGTCGCGGTCGGACAGCGACTGCATCCGCTTCCAGAGGGCGGCCTCGAAAGCCTCCTCGGAGAGCGGACGGGCGTCTTCGAACACCACGGCGAAGCTCTGGAACTGGTCGCGCCGGGCGCGGTAGCGGCAGATGAAGGCCAGGAGCGCCGGGTAGATCCGCGCGTCGTCGACGTCGGAGGCGATGTCGCGGGCGACGAGGACCTTGAGCTGGCCACGGGAGAGAGCGGATTTGGCGCCGACGCAGGGGAAGGGTTGCTGGCGGATGAAGTGCCGGAAGCGCTCGGCGAGCGGATGACCGGTGTCGTCGGTAGGCAGCAGCATGACACCTCGTGTGAAGCGGGCAAGCGAACGTCGCGACCGGGCCTTCCGGCCCGGTTCGGCGAAGAGCGTGGGAGGGAGACCGGACACCGCACCGTCCGTCCGCCCTCAGTGAAGGTGAACTGCGCGGGGAACCTCGGTTCCGGACCATTGTTCCGCGGGGCTTGGGGATAACCCCAGGGCTAGTCCGCACACCTCATCTGCGGATTGTCTTGATGATCCGCGGCATCGTGGCGCAGAGTTTTAATCGCTTGCGAAAAGATCTTGCCGGATCACCTCAAGATTCGATCTCGTAATGGATCGGCTTGAACGAGAAGTTGTTCGACTGCAGCGCCGAGCAGGCCGTCAGCCCGATGACGAGGTCGGTCTCCGCCACGAAGCTCACCCGGTCGCCGGCCCGGCTGAGCGGCGGGCGCACCGCGATCTCGCCGCTCTGCCCATCGACGGTGACGTGCATGAACACGTTGAAGGCGACCGGGATGCGGTCGGGCAGGATGCCGTAGGGCGCAAGTGCCGCGGCGAGGTTGCCGAAGCAGCCCCGGTGCGGATGTTCGTCGCCGTAGATGATGCGGAACGTGTCGGCCGAGCAGGGCGTCAGCAGGAAGTCGTGGCGGCCCACTGTGTCCTCGACGATGCGCAGGAGCACGTTCGAGCGGTTGGAGTAGATCGGGTCGCCCGTCGTCAGGAAGATGCGCGACGCGTAATCGATGGTGCGGCCCGAGGAGATGACCTCGTCGAGGTCGTCCCGGCGGAAGGCGACGAGGTCGGCCACCTGCTCGCCCTGGGGGTCGATCACCGTGAGGCGCTGTCCGCGGTCGAGGGTGAAGGCGGCCCCCGAGCGCGGCGGGATCTCGTGACGCACCGGTCGGCTCATCTGTCTTTCTCTCCTCAGGGCGGGCAGGGCCCGCGGGGTCGCGCCGGACCGTCTTTGGATCGTCGATGAACCATCGACGGGCCGAGCTTGGCGGCAGCTAAGGCGCGAGGGGGGATCAGACGAGGGGCCCGTGAGGTTCCCGAACGATAGCGACGTCCCGAGCCGCGGGGCGGCACCGGAGACGCCTGCCCGTGGACGCACGAACCGACGAACGCTCCCCCATGCCCGCCGATGCGGATCGGGGTGGGACCCGGCATGCCGCCGAGATCACCCTGCGCGGGCTCCTGCTCGGGGCGGTGATCACCGTCGTCTTCATGACCGCCAACCTCTATATGGGGCTGAAGACCGGCGTGACCTTCTCGACCTCGATCCCGGCGGCCATGCTCTCGATGGGGCTGCTGCGCCTGTTCGGCGGCTCGGGCATTCTCGAGAACAACATCGTCCAGACGCAGGGCTCGGCGGCGGGCACCCTGTGCAACGTCATCCTCGTGCTGCCGGGCCTCGTGCTGATCGGCCACTGGCACGGGTTTCCCTTCTGGCAGACCACCGCCGTCTGCCTCATCGGTGGCCTGATCGGCCTCGTCTACTCGATCCCGCTTCGGCGCGCCCTGGTGATGGGCGCCGGGCTGCCCTATCCCGAGGGCACCGCCGCGGCCGAGGTGCTGCACGCCGGCGCGGCGGGCGACCGCGGCGGCCTGCGCATCCTGCTCGGCGCGGCGGGGGCGGGCGGAGCGATCGGGCTCGCCACCACCGGCTTCCGCCTCCTCGCCGACGGTCTCCACACCACGCTGGCCGCGGGGCCGGCCCTGTTCCGGTTCGCCACCGGGTTTTCTCCGGCCCTCGTCGGGGTCGGCTACCTCGTCGGCCTTGGCGCCTGCCTCGCCCTGCTCACGGGCGTCGCCCTGGCCTGGGGCGTCGCGGTGCCGCTGCTCACGGCTTTCGGCAGCGGGGCCGGCGCCGAGGGAGCGGAGGCGGCCGCGCGGGCGGTCTGGTCGGAGAAGGTGCGCCTCATCGGTGCGGGCATCATCGCCGTCGGCGCGATCTGGACCGTGGCCTCCCTCGGTCGCTCGATCCTCGGCAGCATCCGCTCCGCCTTCGGTGCGGCGCAGGGGGGCGGGCATGCCCTGCGCCAACTGCCTCGGCAGGAGCGCGACCTGCCGATCACATGGGTCGCAGGCGCCTCGCTGCTGCTCGCGCTGCCGCTGGCATGGCTGTTCTTCCACTTCAGCGCGGAGGCGGAACTCGGCGGCCTGCGCTTCGCGCTCGTGGCCGCCGCCACCCTGTTCACGGTGGGCTTCGGCTTCCTGATGGCGGCGGCCTGCGGCTATCTCGCCGGCCTGCTCGGCTCGTCCTCCAGCCCGATCTCCGGCATCGGCATCCTGACGACGCTGCTCGCGGCCCTGCTGCTGCCCCTGCTGCTCGGCCGGTCCGCCGGGCCGGAGGGCGAGCGCTTCGTCGTCGCCGCCGTCCTGCTCCTGTCGTCCATCGTCGTGACCACGGCCTCGATCGCCAACGACAACCTGCAGGATCTCAAGACCGGTCAGCTCGTCGACGCCACGCCCTGGCGCCAGCAGGTGGCGCTGGCGGCCGGCGTCGGTGTCGGCGCCCTGGTGATCGCTCCGCTCCTCGATCTTCTCTACAACGCCTACGGCTTCGTCGGCGCCTTGCCGCGGGAGGGCATGGACGAGGCTGCCGCCCTGCCGGCGCCGCAGGCCGCGCTCATGACGCAGATCGCCGGCGGCATCGTCCGCGGCGAGTTGCCCTGGTCGATGGTGGCGGTGGGCGCCGGCCTCGGGGCGCTCCTCGTCGCGCTCGAGGCTCGTCTGCGCCGGAGCGGCCGCTCATTTCCGGCGCTCACCGTCGGGATCGGCATGTACCTGCCGCTGGAGGTCGTGGTGACGATCGCCTTCGGCGGCCTCGTGGGCCGGCTCGCCGAAAGCCGCCTGCGGGCGCAGGGCGATGCGGCCCAGGCCGGCGGACGCCGCCGTGGTGTGTTGCTCGCGTCGGGGTTCCTCGTCGGCGAGAGCGGTGTCGGCGTGCTGCTCGCCGCCGCCGACACGCTGAGCGGCCGCAGCGCCTCCCTCGCCTTCGCGGCCGATGCGCTCGGCGGGGCAGGGCCGTGGCTCGGCCTCCTCGTCTTCCTGCTGGTGCTGGCCGCCTTCTATCGCATCGCGTCGCGCACCGACGAGGCCGGCCGCCGCGACCGCGCCTGACCCGTCCCTGATTTCGTCGCGATTTCCAGCGATCCTAACGGCGCGACCGCCCGTTGCGACGGATTCCATGAACGCCCACGCCTCATCCCTGCCTCGCCGTCAGAGCTATCTCGACGTCTACCTGCGCGTCCTCAGTGCCCTGATGCTGCGCGACATGCGCAGCCGGTTCGGCGGAACCTACTGGGGCTACTTGGTGCAGGTTCTCTGGCCCTGCGCCCACTTGGCCATCATCGTCGGCGCCATGAAGTTCCGCGGCCTCCGATCGCCGATGGGCGACGACACGATGGTGTTCGTCGCCTCGGGAGCGCTTCCCGCCCTCGCGTTCCAGTACATTTCCCGCGAGGTGATGAAGGGTTATCTGGTTCACAAGCCCCTGACGTATTTTCCGCAGGTGAAGCGCTTCGACACCGTCGTCGCACGCGTTCTCGTCGAGATCGTCAGCAGCTTCATGGGGGTCATGCTGGTTTGCGGCGTCCTCCTTTGCTTCGGCTCCGACCCCGTTCCTGCCGACCTGATGATGGCGATCAGCGGCTATCTCGCCGCAATCGGGCTCGGCATCGGTATCGGCACAATCAATGTCGGGATTTGCTCGGTGTTCCCGGGGTGGGCACTCGGATACATTCTCGTGACCCTGACGGTATATTTGACAAGTGGCGTATATTTCATGGCATTCTACATGCCGGATGAGATTTACTATTATATGAAATGGAATCCGATCACGCAGCTCATCGAGTGGGTTCGCCTCGGCTACGACCCGACGATCCCCGTACAGGTCGATTACCTCTATCTCTTCGGTTGGATCTTCGGCAGCCTCACCGTCGGGCTCCTCATGGAGCGCTACGTGGTCCGGGCTCAGCAGTGACAGGATCCGGGCGAGGCTGAATGCGGGCACCCCAGGCGACTCAGCGAGCGGGGTGGGGCGCCGGGCCGGCGGATGATCGGAGAGGATCGAGAGGCCGCTCAAAAAATCGGACAAGCCTCCAAAAAGGGGTTGAGTCCCGCAAATCCTCCGCTTATAGAACCGCTCATCGCCGACGCACTCAGCGCCGCCGGCGACGCCAGAGACCGGAGACGGTCACGGCAACAATGATGGGGCCTTAGCTCAGCTGGGAGAGCGCTTCCATGGCATGGAAGAGGTCATCGGTTCGATCCCGTTAGGCTCCACCATCATATCTTCAGAAAATCGAGAGCGATCTTCGCCGGCACGGTATTGGACCGTGCCTTGTGCGATGTCGTTCGAGCCGAGCGTATCGCTCGATCGTAAAACCTGCCTCGCATGCATGAAACGGCGACCCTCGTCTGGCACTAGCCGCACGGTCGGATTCGCCGTTCGTCCTCAGGCTTCCCGCCGGCTCATCGTCCCTTCGCGGCCCGATGAGGGCTGTTCGCGTCCGCCCGCTTTCACCGGGCCGTCTGCCACGGGTTGATGATGCGGGCCGGTGCCGGGCCGGTTTCCGCGCGGGCTTGACGGTTCAGCGGCTCGACCACCTCCGGCGGCGCGAGGCGACGGGCCTTGGCCAGAACCTTCCGCGCCTCGTCGGCGGGCATCGCGCCGTGCGGCAGCATCATCGCCATGATCTGGCGGCGGGTCTTCGCGCTGATCGTGCGCGCGTGCTTCACATCCTCGAAGTCGCTCATCCGGTGCCGCGCCGCCTTGGCGCCGCGACCGCGGTCGTCACGCCCCGTGAACACTTTCGGACCGCTCGGCATCACCACGATGTCGCCGGGGCGCAAGGTCTCGTCGCGCAGGAGCGCCGCCGTCGGGTTGGCTGCGATCGCCTTCGCGTCCACGGGCTGCTTGCCGCTCACGCCTTCGGTCTTTGGGTCTGCGACCGCCTTGGGCAGGGCGGCGTAGCGTACCTTCGGCCGGCTCCGTTCCGCCGTGCTGCGGTGGCGGCGCCAGCGGTAGCGCTGGTTCACCTCGCCGCCGCCATAGACCGTTACGGGAGCAACGGGAGCGGGCGCGGCTTGCTGGGGCGAGAAGAGCTGCTGAAACAGGCCGCCGAGGCCGCCCTCCTGGGCGTGAACGCCGACGACGGTGGAGAGAACAAGCGCGGACGAGGCCAGGACGAGCGCGAGGCGCCGTCCGGAGCGGGGCAGGGTCGAGCGCATCGACGGCTCCTGAAGCGAGGCGGTCGCGTTCGACCGATGCGCTTTAAACCTTGCCCGAACTTAACGGTTCCGGCGAAAACTTGGCAAGAATGTGGATTTTTGGAGAGCGCTCCGTTCGAATACGCTGCTGCGCAGAAGCCCACGCGCGAAAGCTCACGCCGGTGTGAACCGGCGATCGGCACGCAGAGTTGCCGAGAAGCGCCGCCGATCTTGCGGCGGACGGAGCCGAACCTTCGATGCCTACACCCGACCGTGCCGCTCCCGTCACCGCCGCCGACGCGACCGGCGATGCCCGCTATCCGGCCCTGTGGACCATGGCTCTGGGGGCGGCCCTTCTCGGCATCGTCGCTCTCCCGCGCCGGCCGGCTTCGTCCGCGGAGCACGCCGCCGATCAAGGGCGCCGGGGCGGTACTGCGGCGCCGGATGCGGCGCGCCAGGAATCGCCCTCCCACGAAGGCGCCGACGCTCACCGCGTCGCCCGGACCGAGCATGATCGCGGCCGGTCCGCCGACAAGCCGACCGAGGTGCCGGTGGAGGGATGGAAGGACATCCTCAAGCGGACTTACCGGGATATCGGCGAGAACCGCCTCACCCTCGTCTCGGCGGGCGTGACCTTCTTCGTCCTCCTGGCGATCTTCCCTGCGGTGGCGGCTTTGGTCTCCGTCTACGGGCTCGTGGCCGACGTCGCGACCATCAACCAGCAGATCGAGTCCCTACGCGGCATCCTTCCCTCCGGCGGCGTCGACATCCTCGCCGAGCAGGTCAAGCGATTGACGGAGAAGGGTGACACGACGCTGGGTCTGACGGCCCTGTTCGGCATCGCGCTCTCGGTCTGGAGCGCCAATGGCGGTGTGAAGCACGTCTTCGATGCGCTCAACCTCGTCTATAACGAGCGCGAGCAGCGCGGCTTCTTCAAGCTCAACCTCGTCTCCCTGGCCTTCACCGCGGGGGCGCTGCTCTTCATCGTCATCGCACTCGCCGGTATCGTCGCGGTGCCGGTGGCGATCCAGTTCCTCGGGCTGTCGAGCGACGCGTGGTGGCTGGCGCTGCTGCGCTGGCCGGCCCTCTTTGTCGTCGTCATCCTGATGCTCGCCGTGCTCTACCGCTACGGCCCGAGCCGGGACGCGCCGCGCTGGCGCTGGGTGACGCCGGGCGGCATGTTCGCCGCCTTCCTGTGGCTGGCCGGCTCGCTGCTGTTCTCGTGGTACGTCTCGAATTTCGGCAGTTACGACAAGACCTACGGTTCGCTCGGCGCCGCCATTGGCTTCATGACCTGGATCTGGCTCTCGACCACGATCGTGCTGCTCGGGGCGCAGCTCAATGCCGAACTCGAGCACCAGACCGCCAAGGACACGACGGTGGGCGCGCCGAAACCGCTCGGCGCGCGGGATGCCCGCATGGCGGACACGGTGGGGGCCGCCGCTTGAGGGCGGCCCACTCCATCAGGTCTTCGCCTTGCTCAAAGTTTCGGCGGGATCGGTATCATCCGCGCTGAATGGACCGTTGCCGTTGACCTGAAGGACGGCTAGCGCGCGCGTCGTCCAGAGCGCGTACGGCATCTTTTTTTGGGGAGGAAGACAAAGCCGCCCGCCTTCAGTTCCGCGCCCGTCGATCGGTCGATCTTCGTGCCGTGCGGGTGGAAGCCGGACCCCGACAGGATCGTCAGCGTCTCGTCCGCGGCCTATCCGGAGGGGAGGGGGGAGGTCGCGGCGCCGGCCGGCCTCAGGCCGAGCGCGGCGGCGCTCAGGCGCGCTCCGCGGGTCATCGTCGTCCTCCCACCACGCGCATCGCGGATCAGGCGGCCGGTGGTCTCCGACGTGCCGGCCGCGGCATCCGCGGCGACGAACGTAACGTAACGTCTCGGGCGGTCGCTGCCCGGGGTAGGCGGAAGCACGCAAACGAGAACGGCGAGGCTCGCGCCCCGCCGTCCCAACTCAACGCAGAATGATGATCGACGGCGCTCAGTAGGCCGTGCGGCCGTTGGCCTGATAGGCGGTGTAGCCCGCCGGGCGGCGGACCGAGCCGGTGACGATGTCGCCCGCGGCATCCACGGTGCCGCCGACCACGTTGCCCGCCGCATTCACCGTGCCGCCGACGATGGTGCCGGCCGCGCCGAGCGGGCCGCCGACGATGGTACCCGCCGTGTTGGTCACGCCGCCGACCACGTTGCTGACGCCGCCGAGGAGGCCGCCGCGCTCGCGAGCCGGCTCGATATGCGCGCCCCAGACATTGAGGGTGCCGTCACGATTGTAGCTCGCGCTGTCGGACGGAACGCCCTGAGCGAGGGTCGGAGTCGCGGCGAGACCGAGAGCGATGGTGAGAGCGGCGGTGATCTTGGTGCGGTTCGTCATGATCGATCCTTTGTCTGACTGTGCGGGCCGCTCTTCACAAGACCTGACCTGTATTCCGGTCGGGTCTGGGTGCGGACCGTCTTCGATTAACAGGATCTGGGGTTGTTGATCTCGCAGACAATACCCGTTTTGTCGCAGTGCAGCATCGATATAGTTCAGGGTAGCTGTGTTTCATGAGAAATTTCTTGCCGCGACACCGCGCGCAGGCCGAAAGTCGCAATGTCGTCAACGGGTTTCCGCACTTGCAGCATGGCAGATCTGGCTCGTGCACGAGCGCACATGCAGGCCCGTCGCGAGCGACGTGTGGCGCTTTCTGCCGCTCGATCCATTGAGGGGCCGACGCGGCCGTGGCGATCGCGCCGATCGTACGGGCCTCGCCGATCGCGAGAGAACCGGGGACCTGCGGCATTTCCCGGCGCCGGAACGATGTTCGGAGAGGGCGAAAATGCTCTATGGATCGGCTCGCCTCGCCTTGGGGCCTGTTTGCCGATGGCTGCTCGACCGATGACCGCTGAGACGCAACCGCAACCGGACAAGCCCGTCGGTGCCGACGACCGGGTGATCCTCGTCGACGGCTCGTCCTTCATCTTCCGCGCCTACTTTCAGTCGATCAATCAGGACCAGAAGTACAACACGCGGCCCTCCGACGGCCTGCCCACGGGGGCCGTGCGCCTGTTCTGCACCAAGATCGCGCAGTTCCTTCAGGACGGCGCGGCCGGCGTGAAGCCGACCCATCTCGGTATCGTCTTCGACAAGTCCGAGGGCTCGTTCCGCAAAGAGCTGTTTCCCGACTACAAGGGCCACCGCCCCGACGCGCCCGACGACCTCAAGCGCCAGATGCCGCTGATGCGCGATGCGGTGCGCGCCTTCGGCCTGCACGCGGTGGAGTTGGAGCGCTACGAGGCCGACGACCTGATCGCGACCTATGCGCGCCAAGCCGAGGCGCGGGGCGCCGAGGTCATCATCGTGTCCTCCGACAAGGACCTGATGCAGCTCGTCTCAGATCGGATCCGGTTCTACGATTTCGAATCCGGCGCCAAGGGCAAGCCCGGCTACCGGCCGGAGCGCAACCTCGACCGCGACGCGATCATCGCCAAGTGGGAGGGGCTGACCCCCGAGCAGATCGGCGATGCGCTGGCACTGATCGGCGACACCTCGGACAACGTGCCGGGCGTACCCGGCATCGGCCTGAAGACGGCCGCTGCGCTGATCAAGGAATACGGCAGCCTCGCCCAGCTCCTCGAACGGGCCGCCGAGATCAAGCAGCCCAAGCGCCGGGAGACGCTGCTGGCCAACATCGATCAGGCCAAGCTCTCGCGCCGCCTCGTGGCGCTGGAAGAGAGCGTGCCGGTGCCGGTGCCGCTCGACGAACTCGGCGTGCCGCAGCCCGACCCGCAGAAGCTCGTCGGCTTCCTGAAGGCGATGGAGTTCAATACCTTGACGCGGCGCATCGCGCAGATGCTCCACGTCGATCCCGAGGCGGTGAAGCCCGATCCGGCTTTGCTGCCGGGCGCCCAGCCCCATGCCTACACCAACGCGGCCGGCGGCAGCGATGCGGTGCCGTTCTTCGGCGACGCCGTGCCGGTCGATCCCGAGACCGCCGCCGCCCCGGAGCGGACCGACGGCGCGGCCCCGCCCGAGGCGGGGGAGGCCGATCCCTTCGCCGATCTCGACCTGCCGGATCAGGCGCCGAAGAAGAAGCGCGGTGCCTCCGAGCCGACGCCGGCCAACCTCGTCGCCGCCCGCGCGGCCGAAGCGGTCAAACCGTTCGACACCGCCGCCTACGAGACGGTCTCGACGGTGGAGCAGTTGGAAGCCTGGATCGCCGAGAGCTATGAGGCCGGCGTCATCGCGGTCGATACCGAGACCGACGCCCTCGACGCGGCCAAGGCCGGCCTCGTCGGCGTCTCGCTCGCCACGGCGCCGGGGCGGGCCGCCTACATCCCGCTTGCCCACGTGAAGCCCGAGGTGAAGGGCGGCGACCTGTTCGGCGACGGCGGTGCCGGTGCGGACGCTTCCGACAAGCAGCCCGGCCAGATCGATTTCGACACGGCCCTCAAGCTGTTGAAGCCGCTCTTGGAGGATGCCGGCACCCTCAAGGTCGGGCAGAACCTGAAATACGACCTCTCGGTGCTCCACCGCTACGGCATCGACGTGGCGCCCTTCGACGACACGATGCTGATTTCCTACGTGCTCGATGCCGGCAAGGGCGGGCACGGCATGGACGAACTGGCCCGCCGCCATCTCGGCCACCAGCCGATCACCTTCGCCGATGTTGCCGGCACCGGTCGCAACAAGGTCACCTTCGACCGCGTGGCGATCGACAAGGCCACCGCCTACGCGGCGGAGGACGCGGACGTGACCCTGCGCCTGTGGCGGATGATGAAGCCGCGTCTCGTCGCCGAGCACCGGGTGACCGTCTACGAGACCCTGGAGCGGCCGCTGGTGCCGGTGCTGGCGCGGATGGAGCGGGCCGGCATCGCCATCGACCGCAACATGCTGAGCCGCCTGTCAGGCGATTTCTCGCAGATCCTGGCCCGCCTCGAAGAGGAGATCCAAGAGGACGCGGGCGAAAAATTCCAGGTCTCGTCTCCGAAGCAGATCGGCGACGTTCTGTTCGGCAAGATGGGCCTGCCCGGCGCCAAGAAGACGCCGTCGGGCCAGTGGGCCACGCCCGCGACTTTGCTCGAAGAGCTGGCCCAGGCCGGGCACGACCTGCCGAAGAAGATCCTGAACTGGCGCCAGCTCTCCAAGCTGAAATCGACCTACACCGACTCGCTGCAGGAACATGCCGACCGCGGCACGAACCGGGTCCACACCTCGTTCGCGCTCGCCGCCACGACGACCGGCCGGCTCTCCTCCTCGGACCCGAACCTGCAGAACATCCCGATCCGCACGGAGGAGGGGAGACGCATCCGCCGCGCCTTCGTCGCGCCCGAGGGCAAGAAGCTGATCTCGGCCGATTACAGCCAGATCGAGCTGCGCCTGCTCGCCCACATCGCCGACATCCCGCAGCTGCGCGAGGCGTTCGAGCAAGGGCTCGACATTCACGCGGCCACGGCGTCCGCCATGTTCGGCGTCCCGCTCGACCAGATGACCGGCGACCTGCGGCGACGGGCCAAGACCATCAATTTCGGCATCATCTACGGCATCTCGGCCTTCGGACTCGCCGACCGCCTCGGCATCGGCCGCGAGGAGGCCTCCGCCTTCATCAAGCAGTATTTCGAGCGGTTCCCCGGTATCCGCGACTACATCGACACCACCAAGCGCTCGTGCCGCGAGAAGGGCTATGTCACGACCCTGTTCGGGCGCGTCTGCCACTATCCGCAGATCCGCTCCAACAACCCGTCCGAACGGGCGAGCGTCGAGCGCCAAGCCATCAACGCTCCGATCCAAGGCACCGCCGCCGACATCATCCGCCGTGCCATGACGCGGATGGAGGATGCGCTGGAGGCCCAAAAGCTCACCGCGCGGATGCTGCTTCAGGTGCACGATGAACTCGTGTTCGAGGTGCCTGACGACGAGGTCGAGGCGACGATTCCGGTGATCGCCCACGTGATGGAGGAGGCGCCGGCTCCGGCCCTCACGCTCAGCGTTCCGCTGGTGGTCGAGGCGCGGGCGGCGGGGAACTGGGAAGAGGCGCACTGAGCTCTTCCGATCGATCATTCCGGAGCCGCCGTCCGCCATCCCGGGGCCGCGCAGCGGAGCCCGGGATCCACCCGTGATGCGAGGCAAACGGCCACGTCGAGGCTGGTCATGGATTGCACGCCTCCGGCGCGCCCCTTCGGGTCCGGGTTCGCATGTCAGCGACCCGGAATGACGGCCGTGGGGCTGAACCGAGCGCTCGGCCGGACACCGTATGAATGCCGAGACCTTCCCGGATGCGCCGTCCCGGCAGAAGGTGAGATCGACCGGTTGTGCGTGCTTCGAGGCCGAGCTGACGCTCGGCACCTCGGCATGTGGACCGTTCCGACCGCCGAGATCGTTCGATCAGAAATCTCCGGCCGTCTTGTGCGCGAGGCGGATCGGCTCCGGCAGGCGGTATTTCGGCGAGCAAGCGAGCACCAGTTCGACCGCGCTCGGGATGTCGGCGAGGTGCCCCGGCGAGATGAACAGCGGGTGCGTGGCCGCGCGTGTGCGGACCACGGCGCCGATGGTCTCGCCGCGGTCGATCAGCGGGACATGCGCCCCCTTTTCTTCAGGGAGCGGCGCATTCACCCCGACGAGCCGGGTCTTGCCGACGCCGATGGTCGGGCGCTGCAGCCACAGGCCCATATGGCTGGCGATGCCGATGCGGCGGGGATGGGCCGTGCCCATGCCGTCGAACAGGAAGACGTCCGGCTCCGCCCGCAGGCGGCCGAACGCCTCCTCGAGAACCGGCCCCTCGCGAAAGCTCAGGAGGCCGGGAATGTAGGGGAACGGCGTCGGCCGTTCGGCAACCGCCGTCTCCACCAGCAGAAAGCCCGGAAACGTCACCACCACGACCGCGGCCCGGGAGCGCGCGTTCTTCACGCTGACATCGACGCCGGCCACCAGCCGCACGGCGGCGAGGTCGATCGGTCGATCGGCCACGACCTCATTGCGCAACTGGCGCTGAAGCGTCACCGCCTCGGCCGGCGTCAGGTCCCAGGCATGGCGCGGGTGAAGCTCCATGCCCGGCCCTCGTCAGTTGGCGAAGCGGAAATGCAGCACGTCGCCGTCCTGCACCACGTAGTCCTTGCCCTCCAACCGCAGCTTTCCGGCGTCGCGGGCGCCCGCCTCGCCGTTCAGCGCGGTGTAATCCTTGAAGGCGATGGTCTCGGCCCGGATGAAGCCCTTCTCGAAGTCGGTGTGGATCACGCCCGCCGCCGCCGGGGCGCGCGTCCCCTTGGTGATGGTCCAGGCGCGGGCCTCCTTCGGGCCGACGGTGAAGTAGGTGACGAGGCCGAGCAGGTCGTAGCCGGCGCGGATCACCCGGTTGAGGCCCGGCTCGGTCAGGCCGACGGCTTCCAGGAACTCGGTCTGGTCGGCCGGCGGCATCACCGCGATCTCGCTCTCGATCTTGGCCGAGACGACGACGGCGACCGCGCCCTCCGCCTTGGCCCGGTCGAACACCGCCTGCGACTTGGCATTGCCCTTGTCGGCGTCGCCCTCATCGACGTTGCAGACGTAGAGCACGGGCTTGGCCGTCATCAGCCCGAGCTGCTGGAACAGCCGCTCCTCCTCGGGCTTGCGCTCCACGAGCCGGGCCGGCTTGCCGTCGCGCAGGAGCGGCAGGGCGCGGTTGACGAGGTCCAGGAACTCCTTGGCCTCCTTGTCGGAGCCCTTGGCGCGCTTCTCCAGGGCGACGACGCGCTTCTCCAGGCTGTCGAGATCGGCCAGCATCAGCTCCGTCTCGATCGTCTCGATATCGGCGATCGGATCGACCTTGCCCTCGACATGGGTGACGTCCCCATCCTCGAAGCAGCGCACGACGTGGGCGATGGCATCGACCTCGCGGATGTTGGCGAGGAACTGGTTGCCGAGGCCCTCGCCTTTCGATGCGCCGCGCACGAGGCCGGCGATGTCGACGAAGGTCAGCCGCGTCGGGATGATCTCCTTCGAGGAGGCGATCTTGGCCAGCTCATCGAGGCGCGGATCGGGCACCGCCACCTCGCCGACATTCGGCTCGATGGTGCAGAACGGGTAGTTCGCGGCCTGGGCCGCGGCGGTCTGCGTCAGCGCATTGAAGAGGGTCGACTTGCCGACGTTCGGCAGGCCGACGATGCCGCATTTGAAGCCCATGGCTGGTCCTAGAGGTCCGTTGTGATCGGTCGGGAGCCGCGCCCGGAAGCCCGCTCCATCGGGGTCCGGCGGCCTCGTGTCAATTCGCGTCGCGCGCTTTCGCCTTGCCGGCCTCGGCCGGCGTCTTCACCGCGTCCCAGCCGCGGCCGGCCATGGCGAGATGCACCTTATTCTGGAAGCTCGCATCCTCGCCCGCGGCGAGCAGCGGCGCGTGGTCGGCGGTCGCGCGGCAGAGATCCTCGACCCAGGGCTCCTCCGACTTGGCGAAGTCGTTGAGGACGTAGGCATGCACCAGCGCCTTGTCGCCGGGATGCCCGATGCCGAGGCGGACCCGGCGGTAGTCGTTGCCGCACAGCGCCGTGATCGAGCGCAGGCCGTTATGGCCGGCATTGCCGCCGCCGAGCTTCACCCTGAGCTTGGCGGGCGCCAGATCGAGTTCGTCGTGCAGCACGATCACGTCGCAGAGCGGGATCTTGAAGAAGCGCTGCGCCTCGCCGACCGAGCGGCCGGATTCATTCATGAAGGTCTGGGGCTTGAGCAAGATCGCGCGCTCGGAGCCGAGCATCACCTCGGCCGCCTCGCCCTGGAAGCGGCGGCGGAACGGCGCCGCCCGGTGGACGCGGGCGATCTCGTCCACGGCCATGAAGCCGATGTTGTGGCGGTTGCGCGCGTAGCGCTGTCCAGGATTTCCCAATCCGACGATGAGCCGCATGCGTGCTCCCGATCCGATCCCCGACAAACGAAAAAATGCCCCGGCCGGACGGCCAGGGCATCGAGCGTTGCACGAAGCGGGTGCGCGCGGCACCCGCTGCGGCTTACTCCTCGGTGTCGTTCTTCTCGTTGGTGGCCTCGGCCTCGGCTTCCGCCTTCTCCTCGGCGGCCTCGGCGGACTGCGCCTCGGCGATCGCGGCTTCCTCGGCCTCGACCTCGGCGCCGAGCACCGTCGGCGGCAGGATGTTGGCGACCGTGTCGGTCGGCTCGCCGGTATAGGTGCCGGCCGGCAGGCGCAGGTCGGAGGCGTGGATCACGTCGCCGATCTCGCGGCCGGTGAGGTCGACCTCGATCGCGTCGGGGATCTGGTCGGGCGCCACGTCGAGGGACACCGTGTGCAGCGCGACGTTGAGGGTGCCGCCCTTCTGCTTGATGCCGGGGGCCTTCTCGTCGTTCACGAAGTGAACGGGAACATCGACCGTGACGGTCTGGCCGGAGACGACGCGCAGGAAGTCGACGTGCAGCGGAACGCCGGAGACCGGGTCGAGCTGGTAGTCGCGCGGGATCGCGCGGGTCTTCTTGCCGCCGACGGTGATGTCGAACAGCGTGGTCTTGAAGCCGCCGGCATAGATCAGCGTGCGGGTGCGGATGAGGTCGACGGCGATGGCTTCCGGGGCCTGGTTGCCGCCGTAGATGACAGCGGGAATCTGGCCCTGGCGACGAACGGCCCGGGCGGCCCCCTTGCCGACCCGGTCGCGTGCCACGGCCTCAAGCGTCTTGGTGGCGCTCATGGCGTGATCCTTATGTAGAAATATGGAGCCGGGCCAACGATAAAGGCCGCCCGAAGCGGACGGCCCGACCGTTCCCCAGCGCGCCCGTGCCTCCAAGGGTGTCTCAAGGGCGCGCGCTGCGCTTACACGCAACGGCGCGTCCTTGCAACGGGCGCGGCGAACGGGCTACCGACCCTGGGTCGCCATGGTGCGGCGCTGCTCGGCCTGCTTGCTGGTCTCGTCGAAGTACTTGTTGGCGTCGCCGAGCTGCACCGCGGGCTGGCAGTTCGGCGTGCAGGAATAGGATTCGCGGTCGAGGCCGCGCTGCACCGTGATGATCGAGGCCTGCGCGGCCTGTACGCTGATGGTCGATTCGGCGAGCATCGCGCCCCTGCCGTCGAGCGCGATCAGGTTGGTCGTGCCGAAGCTCTTGCCCGTCAGCACCACGACGCCGTTCTTCTGTAGGGTGATGTCGGCGATCATCGGATTGCCCACCACCACGGTCTGAGTTTTCTCCGGCAGGCGGATCACCTTGGCGTTGTCGACCTGCACCGAGACGGCCCCCTGAGGCGCGGGCTCATTCGCAAGGACAGGCGCGGCGAGCGCCACCCATGCCAGAGCGGCCGGGGCGGCACGAAGCAGAACGGGGTGAGGGCGCAGGCGGGGCATGGAAGGTCGGTCCGATCGCGCGTCGTGTCGGGCAGCGCCCGCTCGCTGAAGCCGTGCCGTGACGTGGGCACGAATCCGGAGCGGCGCTGTCTCTCGTCCGCGAAACGGAACAGGAAACTGATGAAGGAAGCGCTAACCGTGTTGGCCAGTCTGGCGATCACGGCGCCCAGGCCGTTCTTTCTCGGTCTTCTACTAACCGTTTGAGCGATCGTCGAAACGCGTCATTAACTGAGGTTGTCGAAGCACCGGTTCGAGCCTTGGTTACGCGATCGATTTAACGCAAATGCAACGCGTCGGGACTACATCTTGGCCTGTCGCCGATCGGGGCCTATACAGACTTCCGACGGTCGTCCATTCAATTCAAAGCAAGTGGAGATCATCGTGAAGAACATCGCCAAGCGCTTCATCGCTGATGAGTCCGGCGCGACTGCTATCGAATACGGCATGGTTGCTGCCATGGTGGGCGTTGCCATCGTCGGCATCTTCACCCAGTTTGGAAGCAAGCTTAAGGATGCCTTTACGACCCTCGGCACGGGTCTGAACACGCAGACCACGAAGCTCGGCACCGCGAACTGATTCTTCGGCCAGGCGACACTCTGCTGTCAGGGTGTGACGGATACCCTCCGTCACGCCCTGAAAGCGATGAGAGGATCCCGGCCCGTCGCCGCTTTCTGCTCAAGTGCAGGTTGCTGAGGGGGCCGCCATTCTGGCCACACCAAACGCTGCGCGATCTCCGGTGCATCAGCCTGTTTGGCTCGCGTAATTGGTTCAAACCAAGACTAGGCAGAGAAGGAAGACCTCCGTGTCGAGCATGGCGACCTATGTCCTCCTGTGCGTCGTCTTTCCCTTTCTCATGGCCTACGCCGCTGCCAGCGATCTGCTGACAATGCGGATTTCCAACCGCGTAACCAGTCTCGTCTCTCTCGGGTTCGTGCTCTACGCCGTCGCATCCGGCATGGCCTGGGCCGACCTGTCCCGGCACCTCGCTGCCGGAGCGCTGACACTCTTGATCACCTTCTTCTTCTTCGCGCGCGGGTGGATCGGCGGGGGCGATGCCAAGCTGGCCGCAAGTACCGCCCTATGGATCGGCCTAGGCCATCTACTGGATTATCTCCTCATGGCCTCACTGCTCGGTGGGCCTCTGACGCTGACGATCCTGTCCGCGCGCACATACCCGCTTCCGAAGCCGGTGCTGAAACTCCCCTTCGCTGTCCACCTGCACGACGCGAGGACTGGGATTCCCTACGGGATCGCACTAGCCGCCGCCGCGCTGTTGGTATTGCCGAATGCCGTCGGACTGGATCAACTCGCGTTACCTTGATCGAGGATAACGCAACGAAGTAAGGCGACGACGCGAAGAGGCCGCCACTCGCGCGGCCTTTTTTGTTTCGCCCAACTTCAGATGGACCTCTGCCGGGACAGCACTGAAAGCCGCGCGGTCACGCTCGGTTAACCCTAACTTGACGAATCCCGGGCAAGTCTCGGAACCGGACGGCGAACGAGCCGTCGCCACGGTTCCGCACCTGCCATGAAACCAGCCCGTCTCGCCGTTTTGGGGATCGCACTCGTTGCGGGCTGCGGCGCCGCCCTGCTGATGGGGGGAGAGAAGGCGCCCGAGCCGGCTCCCGTCGTGAAGGCCGAGCCCCCGCCGCCCATTCCGATGAGCGAAGTCCTCGTCGCGGCCGCCGAACTGCCCATGGGGCAGACCCTCAAGCCCGAGGACCTACGCTGGATCCCCTGGCCGGAGCAGGCGATCGCGCCCGGTCTGATCGACCGCCGCGCCGCGCCGAAGGGCCTGGAGGACGCGGTCGGCGCGATCATCCGCACCGGCTTCTCGGCCAACGAGCCGATCCGCCCCGAGCGCCTCATCAAGGCCGGCAGCGGCTTCATGTCGGCGATCCTGCCCCCCGGCATGCGGGCGGTGGCGATCACCACCGATACCCGCGGCTCGAGCTCGGCCGGTGGCTTCATCCTGCCGAACGATCACGTCGACATCATCAAGACCAGCAACGAGGGCAGCGATCAGTTCGCCGAGACGCTGCTCACCGACGTGCGTGTGCTCGCCGTCGGCCAGATCGTGCAGGACAAGAACGGCGCCAATGTCGTGACGGCGGAGACCGCCACCGTGGCCCTCACGCCGGCGCAGGCCGAGACCGTCACGCTGGCGCAGAAGGTCGGGCAGCTCTCTCTCGTCCTGCGCAGCATCCAGGATTCCGCTCGGACCGCCGCCCTCTCCGAGGAGGCGGACCTGCCGCCCGAGGGGGCCATGACCGTCGTGCGATTCGGCGTCGCCAAGCAGCAGCGCCGGTGAGGACAGGAACGATGACGACCGCTCGCCGCTTCCGCGGACCTGCCCTTCTCCTGCTCTCAGGCGCCTGTCTGGCCGTGTCCACCCTGTCCGGCCCTGCCTCAGCGCAACCCGGCCTGCCCGGAGCCTCCCCGGTCCTGACGATCGGACCGAACGAGACGGCGGTCTCCCGGAAGGTCGAACTGAGCAAGGGCCGTTCGCTGATCATCGATTTGCCCCGCGATGCCAAGGAGGTGTTCGTCGCCAATCCGGCCGTCGCCAACGCGGTCGTGCGTTCCAGCCGCAAGCTGTTCCTGATCGGCATCGACAACGGCGCCACCTCGATCTTCGTGATGGATGCCGAGGGGCGGCAGATCGCGGCGCTCGATGTCACGATCGCCCGCGACATCAACGTGCTGCGGCAATCGCTGCAGCAGAGCCTGCCCAGCGGCCGGTTCGACGTGAAGGCGGTCGGCGATTCACTCGTCCTCTCCGGCAGTGTGAACTCGGCCTCGGAAGCGCAGCAGGCGCTCGACATCGCCAACGCCTTCGTCGGCATCGCGGCCGGCGGCGGCGTCGCAACCCGCGGCACCGTCATCAACAATCTCACGATCCGCAACAAGGATCAGGTGATGATCCGCGTCACCGTGGTCGAGGTGGCGCGCACCGTTCTGAAGCAGTTCGGCATCAGCACGAGTGGCAATTGGGCCGCCCTGAACCCGCTGGGCGGCAACGTCTTCACGAACAACACCGGCTTCCCGCTGACCGGCTCCCGCTCGCCCGACGCCAACGCCATCACGGCGTCTGTCCAGACCGGCGGATTTTCCTTCCGGGCGACCTTGCGCGCGTTCGAGCAGGCCGGTGTCTCGCGCATCCTGGCCGAGCCGACGCTGACCGCGATCTCCGGTGAATCGGCGAAGTTCACCGCGGGCGGCGAGATCCCGGTGCCGCTGAGCTGCGCCGCTGCCTCGACCGTCTCGATCGGTACGTCGGTGAGCCAGGGCTGCGTCGTCGCCCTGACCTACAAGCCCTACGGCGTGAGCCTGTCGTTCACCCCGGTCGTCATGGCGGAGAACCGGATTTCGGTCCGGATCGCCACCGACGTCGTCGATCTCGATCCGCAGAACAGCTTCACCTACTACCTCAACGACCGTCCGACTCCGGTGCCCGGCACGACCCGGCGCAGCTCCGAGACCACCGTCGAACTCGCCTCCGGCGCGACGATGATGACCGCCGGCCTGATCCAGCAGAAGAACCGCGGGGCGATCTCGGGCCTTCCGGGCTTGATGAACCTGCCGATCCTCGGGGCCCTGTTCCGCTCGCGCGATTACCAGCGCGACGAGACCGAGCTGATGATCATGGTCACCCCCTACATCGCGCAGCCGATGGAAGCGCGGCAGGTGCAGAAGCCGGACGATGGCTACGTCGATGCGCCGGACGGGCAGGCGGTGCTGCTCGGACGTCTGAACAAGATCTACGGCACGGTCGGCGGCGGCACCCTCGGGCCGGCCTATCGCGGCCGGGTCGGCTTCATTGCCGACTGACCCCGTCCAGCAGGATCGAACCGCGATGTCCTCTCCCGCCCGCACCCTTCTCCGCCGCGCCCGCCCGGTCGCTGCCCTTCTTCTCGCCGCCGGGCTCGGCGCCTGTCGCGCGGATCGGGTCGAGACCACCGGCTCGACCTACCCGATCGACGTGCGCACCCGCCATCCGATCGTGCTCGCCGATGCCGACCGCAGCCTCGACGTGTTCCCCACCGGGATCGGCCATATCGATCCGCGCCAGCGCGCCGACATCGAGGCCTTCCTCGTCGAATACCGCCGCTACGGCCGCGGCATCCTCGTCGTCGAGCTGCCCCGCGGGGTGTCGCCGGGGTTGGCCGGGTCGGTGGAGCGGACCGGCGCGGGGATCCGGCGGCTCGCGGCCGAGATGGGCGTTCCGGCCGCGGGCATACGGGTCGCCAACTACCCGGTCGCCAACCCGACGCTGGCCTCGCCCCTGCGCCTCAGCTTCCAGCGGATGCAGGCCAAGGTCGCCGATAAGTGCGGGCTCTGGCCCCGGGATCTCGGCGTGAGCGACCTGCGGGCCAACTGGTCCAACGAGCCGACATGGAACCTCGGCTGCGCGACGCAGGCCAACCTCGCCGCCCAGGTCGCCGACCCGATCGACCTCGTGCGCGGCCGGCCGGAGGGCCGGATCGACACGGTCCTGCGCACCAAGGATCTCGGCCAGCTCCGCGAGGGCAAGGATCCGTCAACGCAATGGCGCCAGGATGGGCAGACCAACGTCGGCAACGACGTGAAAAGCCAATAGCCGCGCCCGCTTCGCAGGCGCCGTCCCCGAGCCCCCGTCTTCCACCGGCCGCTGCCCTCTCGGCTTAAGAACCGGAAACCTCGCATCATGCCGGATACCCACGAGGCCTCAGAGCGGACCATCGCCCCGGTGCCGCGCATCACGATCCAGGCCTTCTGCGAGACGCCGGAGACCGCCGCGATGATCGAGGACATCGCCTCCGATCGCCGGATGCAGAAGGCGCATGTCAAGGTGCAGATGGGCGGGGGCGCCGCCGCCCTCGAAGCCTACCGGCACGCGCCGACGCCCAACGTCATCCTCCTCGAGTTTCTGGGCCTCAAATCGCGGCCGCTCGAATGCCTCGACCAACTGGCCGAGGTCTGCGACGAGGGCACCAAGGTGCTCGTCGTCGGACACGTCAACGACGTGCTGCTCTACCGGCAGTTCATCCAACGGGGGGTGAGCGAGTACCTGATGGCGCCGGTCGAGCCGGTGGACATGATTGCTGCGATCTCCGAGCTGTTCACCGCGCCGGGCGCGAAGCCGGTGGGGCGCACCGTCGCCGTCTACGGCGCGCGCGGCGGCGTCGGCAGCTCGACGATCGCCCATAACCTGGCCTGGACCGTCGCCCGCGAGCACGGCACCGCCACGGTGATCGTCGACCTCGATGTCGCCTTCGGCACGGCCGGTCTCAACTTCAACCAGGACCCGCCCCAGGGCATCGCCGAGGCGGTATTCGCGCCCGAGCGCCTCGACGCCAACCTGCTCGACCGCCTGCTGTCGAAATGCGCCGACAATCTGAGCCTGCTCTCGGCGCCCGCCACCCTCGACCGCACCGTCGACCTCACCGAACCCGCCTTCGACACCCTCACCGATCTCCTGCGGGCGGCCGTGCCCTGCATCGTCCTCGACGTGCCGCATCAATGGTCGGCCTGGACCCGCCGGGTCCTGGTCAGCGCCGACGAGATCCTCATCGTCGCTCCCCCCGATCTCGCGGGGTTGCGCAACGTCAAGAATCTGGTCGCGCTCCTGCACCAGCAGCGTCCCAACGACGCGCGGGCGCGGATCGTTCTCAACGGTGTCGGCGTGCCGAAGCGGCCGGAGATCGCCGCGGCCGAGTTCGCCAAGGCGCTCGACCTGCCGCTCCAGGCGATCCTTCCCTTCGAGCCGGCCCTGTTCGGCACCGCGGCCAATAACGGCCAGATGATCGCCGAGATACAGGCCGGCTCCAAGCCCGCCGAGATCTTCTCCGATCTCGCCGCGGCGGTGACCGGACGGGCCGAGATCCGCCGTGCCCGGGCCAACCTGCTGGAACCGTTGCTGGCCCGCCTGACCCGCAAGAAGGCGTCCTGACGGTGTCCTGCGCTCTCTCCCCTCAAGAAAGCTGAAGGCGCGGCGCCATGTTCGGTCGACGCTCCAACGCCGCATCGGCTCCTGCGCCCGCTGCCTCCGCAGCCGGGGCGGCCAAGGTCGTCCCGCCGGTCCTCCAGCAGGAGGCCGTGCGTGCGCGCCCCGAACCGTCGCCGGTTCCGGCGCCGCAGGCACCGCAGGCGCCTCTGCCGAAATCCGAGGACTACTTCCGCACGAAGAGCATGATCTTCGGCGCGCTGATCGAGGCCATCGATCTCGCTCAGCTCGCTCGGCTCGAAGGCGAGGCGGCGCGGGAGGAGATCCGCGACATCGTCTCGGAGATCATCGGCCTCAAGAACATCGTGCTGTCGATCGCCGAGCAGGAGGAACTGCTCGACGACATCTGCAACGACGTGCTCGGCTACGGTCCGTTGGAGCCGCTGCTCGCCCGCGACGACATCGCCGACGTGATGGTGAACGGCGCCGACCGGACCTTCATCGAGGTCGCCGGCAAGATCCAGCTCACCTCGGTGCGCTTCCGCGACAACCAACAGCTGATGAACATCTGCCAGCGGATCGTCAGCCAAGTGGGGCGCCGCGTGGACGAGGCCTCGCCGATCTGCGACGCACGCCTGCCCGACGGCTCCCGCGTCAACGTCATCGCCCCGCCGCTCGCCATCGACGGGCCGGCGCTGACCATCCGCAAGTTCAAGAAGGACAAGCTTACCCTCGACCAGCTCGTGCGCTTCGGAGCGATCTCGCCGGAGGGCGCGAAGATCCTGCAGATCATCGGCAAGGTCCGCTGCAACGTGGTGATCTCGGGCGGCACCGGCTCGGGCAAGACGACCCTGCTCAACTGCCTCACCGCCTTCATCGAGCACGATGAGCGCGTCATCACCTGTGAGGACGCCGCCGAGCTCCAGCTCCAGCAGCCGCACGTGGTGCGCCTCGAGACCCGGCCCCCGAACTTGGAGGGGCAGGGGCAGGTCACCATGCGCGACCTCGTCAAGAACTGCCTGCGCATGCGGCCCGAGCGCATCATCGTCGGCGAGGTGCGCGGACCGGAAGCCTTCGACCTGCTGCAGGCGATGAACACCGGCCACGACGGTTCGATGGGGACGCTGCACGCCAACTCCCCGCGCGAATGCCTCGCGCGTATCGAGTCGATGATCACCATGGGCGGCTTCTCGCTGCCCTCGCGGACCCTGCGCGAGATGATCACCGGCTCGGTCGACGTGATCATCCAGGCGATGCGCATGCGCGACGGTTCGCGGCGCATCACCCACATCACCGAGGTGATGGGGATGGAGGGCGACGTCATCATCACCCAGGACCTGTTCGTCTACGATGTGCTCGGCGAGGACGCCAACGGGCGCCTGATCGGCCGTCACCGCTCCACCGGGATCGGCCGCCCGCGCTTCTGGGAGCGGGCCCGCTATTACGGCGAGGAGCGGGCGCTGGCCGCCGCCATCGACGCCGCCGCCGACAAGATGGAGGAGGCCCTGTGAGCGCGCTCAACGCGCCCCTCGCGGCCGGACTCGTGGCGGTCGCCTCTGGAGCGCTCGCCTACGTGTTCCTGATGCCGCTCCTGTCGGGCGAGCGGCGGGCCGAGCAGCGCCGAAAGGCGCTGGGCCAGTCGCGCGCCGTGCTTGCCGAGCGCGGTGCGGCCGCCAACCGCCGCGAGCAGGTCGCCAAGAGCCTCAAGGAGCTGGAGGCCAAGAAGGACAAGACCAAGGTCACCCTTGAACTGCGCATCGCCCGCGCCGGACTCGACTGGAGCCGCAGGAAATATCAGGTCGTCTCCGCGGTTACCGCCGTCGGCGTCGCGCTCGCGGCCTTCCTCGTCTCTCATAACGTGATCGTGGCCCTGCTCGGCCTGTTCGCGGGCGGGTTCGGCCTGCCCGCCTGGATGCTCAAGTGGCGGCAGAAGCGGCGCGTCGCGGCCTTCGTCGAAGAGCTGCCCAACGCGATGGATGTGGTGGTGCGTGGCCTGCGCTCCGGCATCCCGCTGGGCGATTGCCTCCGCATGATCTCCCGCGAGGCGAAGGAGCCCCTGCGCAGCGAGTTCCGCGTTGCGATGGAGGCGCAGGCCATGGGCCTGCCGATGTCGGATGCGATCCTGCGCATGTACGAGCGGGTGCCCGTGACCGAGGTGAACTTCTTCTCGATCGTGATCGGCATCCAGCAGAAGGCCGGCGGCAACCTGTCCGAGGCGCTCAGCAACCTGTCGCGGGTGCTGCGCGAGCGCAAGAAGATGGCCGGCAAGATCCAGGCGATGAGCATGGAAGCGAAGGCTTCGGCGGGCATCATCGGTGCCTTGCCGTTCCTCATCGGCGGCGGAACCTACCTGTCGAGCCCGGATTACACGTCGCTTCTGTGGACGACCTCGGTCGGCAAGATTGCGCTGGTGATATCGGGGCTGTGGATGCTGGCGGGCGTCCTGGTGATGAAGAAAATGATCAGTTTCGACGTTTGATCCGGCGGCCGGTCGGTCGTCCCTCGCGACCGGCAGAGAGCGATCGGAGATCGGCTGAGACGTCGCCTTGTCCAACGGTCGCCGGCTTGTGCGAGCGGACGGCGCGGACGGGAATCGGGCGTCCTGGGCCGAGGGGACATGTCGATGGGGGCGGAGCGGCGCGAGTCGTGCCGCGAGAGACGGGCTGGACTGGACTGAGATGCTGGATGAGTTCGTCGCCATCGCTTTGGCTCCGCGCACCGTCGCCGCGGTGCTGACCGGCATCGCTGCGGCCGCCACGGTCTTCACCCTGGTGCAGCCTCTGCTTGAGGGTGACCAGCTCGCCAAGCGGATGAAGCTCGTCAGCGATGAGCGCGAGCAGATCCGTCAGCGCGAGCGAGAGCGGCTCAACAGCCGCGCGAGCCTGCGCGTCGAGCCCAAAGCCTACATGAAGCGGGTCGTCGAGCAGTTCAATCTCAGCCGCTGGCTCGGCACCGAGACCGCCAAAGCGAAGCTGGTCCGCGCGGGGTATCGCGGCGGTGGCGCGGAGACCGCTTTTCTGTTCTTCCGCCTCGTGATGCCGATCGCCGTCACAGCGGTAGCCTTGTTCTACCTGTTCCTGCTGGAAGTGCTCGACCAGCCCCTCATGGTCCGGGCCGGCCTCGTCCTGGCCGCCGGCTTCTTCGGCTTCAAACTGCCGGAGGTGTACCTGTCGAACATGACCACCAAGCGGCAGGCGGAGATCCGCCGCGCTTGGCCCGACGCCCTCGACCTGTGCCTGATCTGCGTCGAGTCCGGTATGTCGGTCGAGAACGCCTTCCGGCGGGTCAGCCTGGAAATCGCGAGCCAGTCGACCGTGCTCGCCGAGGAACTGGCGCTCCTGACGGCCGAGCTGTCCTTCCTGCCCGAGCGGCGCGTGGCCTATGAGAATCTTGCCCTGCGCACGGGCCTCGAGAGCGTCAAATCGCTCACGACGGCGCTGATGCAGGCCGAGCGCTACGGCACGCCGGTGGGGCAGGCTCTGCGCGTGCTGGCGCAGGAGAGCCGGGACTTCCGCATGACCGAGGCCGAGAAGAAGGCGGCCGCCCTCCCGCCGAAGCTGACCGTGCCGATGATCCTGTTCTTCCTGCCGGTGCTGTTCGTGGTGCTCCTGACGCCCGCCGGCATCCAGGCCTACGCGCTGATGCAGTGAGTCTTCGTCGGCGTCGCGGGTCGGCGTCGCACGCACGGGCCGGGCGCATCCCCGGATGCGCTCCGCCGTTCGATGCTGTAGCCACGCGCGGATCTCCACCGCGACGGGGCACCTATGGCTCTGCTTTCCCTCGATGACCTCGCTCCCGGCCAGGAATACACGGCCGGTCCGCTCACGGTGACCCGGGACGAACTCGTCGCCTTCGCCCGCCGGTACGATCCCCAGCCCTTCCACCTCGACGAGGAGGCCGCGAAGCGGACCTTCGTCGGCACGCTAATCGGGTCGGGCTGGCAGACGGCGGCTCTCGGAATGCGCCTGTTCGCGCAGGCGCTGATCACGCACTCGACCTCGATGGGGTCTCCCGGCATCACCGCCCTGCGCTGGCTGCGGCCCGTGCGGCCGGGGGACACTCTGAGCGCCGTCATCCGCGTCGAGGAGGTCCGCCCCTCCTCCTCGAAGCCTGACCGCGGCATGGCGCGGCTGGCGATGACGCTGACGAACGGACGGGGTGAGGCGGTGATGACCCAGGCCTTCGCCGTCCTGTTCGCCCGCGCCGGCGCCGTGCCGGCCCCGCGCCCGGTCGAGCTGGCGGCTGAAACCGGCCCCGTGCCGGAGCCCGACGACGCGATCCCGCTGCCCTACCTCGCGCAAGCCGAGCTTGGCGCCATCCGCGATCTCGGCGCCTACCGCTTCGAGGCGGACGACATCGTCGCCTTCGCCCGCGCCTACGACCCGCAGGTCTTCCACCTCGATGCCGAGGCGGCGCGGGCGACGCATTTCGGCGCGCTCTGCGCCTCGGGCTGGCAGACTGCTTCCGTGTGGATGAAGCGGCTCAATGCGACCTTCGCCCGCGACATCGCCTTCACCGCGCGCTCCGGCCCGGTGCCGCAACTCGGCCCCTCGCCGGGCTTCAAGGATCTGAAATGGCTGCGGCCGGTCTATGCCGGCGATACGATCCGCTACGCCAGCACGCTGATCGACCGGCGCGCCTCCGCCTCGCGCCCCGGCTGGGGCATCGCCACGCACCACAACACCGCGCAGAACCAGCGCGGCGAGCCGGTCTTCGAATTCACCGGCACGGTGTTCTGGCAGTGGGAGCCATCGGCGGCATGAGCCCTCCCTCCGCCCGCCGGATCCTGGTCGCGAGCTTCGTCGGCACCGCGATCGAGTTCTACGACTTCTATATCTACGCCACCGCCGCCGCCCTGGTGATCGGCCCGATCTTCTTTCCCCAGGGCGAGCCCGGGGTGCAGACGCTTCAGGCGTTCGCGACCTTCGCCATCGCCTTCCTGGCGCGGCCGGTCGGGGCGGCGGCCTTCGGGCATTTCGGCGACCGGATCGGGCGCAAGGCGACGCTGGTCGCCTCGCTGATGATCATGGGCGCCTCCACCGTCCTGATCGGCTGCCTGCCGGGTTATGCCAGCATCGGCTGGTGGGCACCGGCCCTGCTCTGCCTGCTGCGGTTCGGCCAGGGCGTCGGCTTCGGCGGGGAATGGGGCGGGGCGGCGCTGCTCGCGGTCGAGAATGCGCCGCCGGGTCGCCGCGCCCTCTACGGCATCTTCCCGCAGCTCGGCGCGCCGATCGGCTTCATCGCCGCCAACCTCCTGTTCCTCGGGCTCAGCGTCTCCCTGACGCCGGCGGATTTCGAGTCCTGGGGCTGGCGGCTGCCCTTCCTCGCCTCTGCGGCCCTGGTCGGCGTCGGGCTCTATGTCCGCCTCAAGCTCACCGAGACGCCGGCCTTCCGCGCGGCGCTGGAACAGGCGGCGCCCGAGCGGGTGCCGCTCGCCACGATCTTCTCCGCGCATCGGCGCGCCACCCTGCTCGGCACGCTGGCGATGGTGGCGGCCTACGCCGTCTTCTATCTCTCGACCGTCTTCGCGCTGAGCTACGGCACCGGAACGCTCGGCTACCCGCGAAAGACCTTCCTGCTGTTCGAGTGCGTGGCGATCCTGTTCATGGCGCTGGCGATCCCGCTCTCGGGCTGGGCCGCCGACCGGTTCGGGCGCAAGCCGGTGATGGTCTCGGGCCTTCTCGTCACCGCCACGCTCGGGGCCGTGCTCGGGCCGATGCTCGGCAGCGGCGAGCCCGCCCTTGTTCTCGGCTTCCTCTGTCTCGCGCTGTTCGCCATGGGCTGGATCTTCGGGCCGATGGGGGCGCTGCTGCCGGAGCTATTCCCGACCCGGGTGCGCTACACGGGCGCCTCCGTCACCTACAATCTCGCCGGCATCGTCGGCGCCTCCGGCGCGCCCTTCGCCGCGCAGTGGCTCGCGGATCGGGGCGGCATCGGCTTCGTCGGGCTCTACCTCGCCGCCGCGGCGGGGATCAGCCTCGCGGCCATCCTCGCCATGCCGGAGACCGGACGGGACGCCTGAGGCCCGCCGTCGGCGGCGCGCGAAACGATTGCGCGCGATTTATATTGTGCGCAATCGAAATGTCGGTTATGCCCGTTCCAAGCCGAACGGATCGGCTCGACCGAAACCGAGCACGAGGACGTATCCCATGACCGTCGATGTGAAGTACCGCACCACCGCCTCCGCCACGGGCGGTCGCGACGGCTCCGCCCGCACCGAGGACGGCAGCTTCCAGGTCCAGCTCTCGACTCCGAAGGAACTCGGCGGCGCGGGCGGTTCCGGCGCCAATCCCGAGCAGCTCTTCGCCGCGGGCTACTCGGCCTGCTTCATCGGCGCCCTGAAGGTCGCCGGCGGTCAGCTCAAGCTGAAGGTTCCGGCCGACGCCACCGTCACCGCGACCGTCGGCATCGGCCCGCGCTCAGAGGGCGGCTTCGGCATCACCGCCGACCTCAAGGTCAGCCTGCCGGGTCTCGAACGGGCCGACGCCGAGCGCCTCGTCGAGGCGGCCCACCAGATCTGCCCGTATTCGAATGCGACGCGCGGCAATGTCGATGTCGGGCTGACGCTGGCCTGAGCTGCCCCTTTCGATCCTATGAACCCCTCATCCTGAGGCGCCGCTTCGCTGCGCATCTCAGGACGAGGGAGAGATGGGGAGGTTACGGTCCCTCGATCGTCCGCTTCTGCACCCCGCCCTTGGCCATCACCGGCTTCTTCGCGCTGAGGATGCGGGAATTCACGCCCGTCCAGCCGATCTCGCCGGAGAGCCGGCCGTACTCGATCTTCGGGCAGCGGTTCATGATCACCGTCACGCCCGCTTCTTCCGCCCGCGCGGCTGCCGCGTCGTCGCGCACGCCGAGCTGCATCCAGATCACCTTCGGCGGTACCGGCAGCGCCAGCGCCTCATCGACCAGCGGCCCCGCCGCGGCGGAGTTGCGGAAGATCTCGACCATGTCGACCGGCCCGGTCAGCTCGGAGAGCCGGGCGATGACCGGACGGCCGAGCAGGCTCTGGCCCGCCAGCCCCGGATTGACCGGCGTCACCGTATAGCCGCGCTCGGAGAGATACTTGAAGACGATGTAGCTCGGCCGCGCCGGGTTGGCCGAGGCGCCGACCAGGGCGATGGAGTGCGTCGCCTTGAGGACGGCGCGGATCTGCGCATCGGGATAGCGGTCGTGCCGGGTGGCGATGCCGTCCGGTGCGTTGTCGATCGTCGGGATCATGCCGCCCTTGTCCGCCATGCGCGGGCATGCTGCAAGGCTTGGGCATGAGCGAGACCGTGATGAGCCTGGAGGAGACCGCCGCCTTCCTCGAGCGGGATTTTCCGCAGATGAACGCGGGCGGGCGCCACTTCCATCTGGAGGCGGTGGGGCCGCTCTCCGCGCGGATGCGCCTCGACTATCACGAGCGCCACCTGCGTCCCGGCGGCACGGTCTCCGGCCCGTCGATGATGGCGCTGGCCGATTACGCGCTCTACGCGGCGATCCTCGCGAATATCGGCCCGGTGGCGCTTGCCGTGACGACGAGCCTGAACGTCAACTTCCTGCGCCGGCCCGGCCCCGCTGCCCTCGTTGCCGAGTGCCGCCTCATGAAGCTCGGGCGGCGTCTCGCGGTGGGCGAGGTCGCGATCCGGTCCGCCGGCGCCGAGGCGCTCGTCGCCCACGCCACCGGCACCTACTCGATCCCGCCGGAGCGGTGAGGCCGCGCGCTTGCGCGGCGCGGCCTACTCGGCCGGCGCGACCAGCGTCGAGGGCGTTCTGGGCGGCACATCCGTCGAGCGCGGCTCGTAGGCGAAGGTCTCGGGCATGAACAGCAGGTAGAGCGCGAAGCCCGCCGCCGCGATCGCCGCGAGCACGAGGAAGGCCGCCGAGTAGCCCGCTCCGACGATGACCACGCCCGCAAGCGTCGCGCTCAGGGCCGCGCCGAGACCCTGCGCCGTCGCCACCGCGCCCTGCGCGACGTTGAACCGGCCGGTGCCGCGGGTGAGGTCGGCCACGACGATCGGGAACAGCGCGCCGTAGATGCCGGCGCCGACGCCGTCCAGGCATTGCACCGCCACGAGGTAGAACGGGTTGTCGGAGAAGGTGTAGAGCACGCCGCGCAGGGCCAACACCCCGAAGGCCACGAGGAAGATCGGCTTGCGGCCGAAGCTGTCGGCCTTGGCGCCGACCAGGATCGCCATCGGCACCATCACGCATTGGGCGGCGACGATGCAGACGGCGATCAGCGACGTCGCGTTGTCCTTGCCCACGACCTTGGTGAGCAATTGCCCGACGGAGGGCAGCATCGCCGCGTTGGCGAGGTGGAAGGCGGCGCAGAGCAGCGCGAACAGCAGAAGGTGGCGGTTGCGCAGGAGCAGGCTCAGGCCAGAGGGCTGCTCGCAGGTCTGGTCGGCGGCGCAGTCGAGGCCGCGGGCGAGGTCGTCGTCGATGGCGTCGGCCGGCACCATCAGCATCGCGGCGATGGAGCAGGCGGCGAGGATGCCCATCAGCCAGAACACGACGATGGGGCCGAAGAGATAGGCGAGCCCGCCTGCGAGCATCGCCGAGACCGCATTGCCGGCATGGTTGAAGCCCTCGTTGCGGCCGATGCGCTTCGAGAACAGCCTCGGGCCGACGATGCCGAGGGTGATGCCGGTCAGCGCCGGCGCGAAGACCGAGCCGGCCATGCTCGCCAGCGCCTGCGTGCCGGCGACGAGGTAGAAATTCGAGATCCACGGCAGGACGAGGCAGCTCACCGTGACGACGACCGCCGCGGCGATGACGACGCTGCGCTTGGCGTTGGTGCGGTCGATCAGGGCGCCGGCCGGTGTCTGGGCGAGCAGGCCGGCGATGCCGGCGATCGTCATCACGAGGCCGATGGTCGCCTCGTTCCAGCCCTGGTCGGGGCCACGCACGGCCAGCAGGTAGATGGCGAGATAGGGGCCGAGGCCGTCGCGGACATCGGCGAGGGTGAGGTTGAGCAGGTCGAGCCCGTGCAGGGCGCGCCGGGACGGCGTCCGCGATACCGGAGTGGGGGAGGGCTGGGCGTCGATAGGCATCGGCGTGTTCCAGGCGCGTGCAACGCCCCGGAAGGCGACGGCCAGCCTCCGGATAAGGCGATGCATGATCGAGTGTTTCGACCGTCGAAGGGTACGAAGCGTCCCAGAAATGCGTCGGGGATCGGTTCGATCCCGGCGCTAAGGCTCGGGCGCAGGCTTCGTTCCGACGGTCGAATGATTTAATCCATCGGCGACCATCAAGTCTTCGTGTTGCCGGGGCGTCCGGAATTGGCGGCGGCCGTCCACGGCAGGCGGTAACGCCGTCTTAGTCATGGCGGCGACCGGCGCCCGGTCTCGCGTTTCCGAGGAAAGGTTTGCTTAGAGCCGAGCGCCGATAGAGGGCGCCCGCCACGTTTCGAACGAGTCCGATGCGCAGCTCCGATGGCGAGAAGAACCAGGCGGACGGGGCCCCGTCGGTCGCGCTCCGGCGCGGACCGGCCCGGCACCTTCGCTCGGCCCGGAGCTGGATCGCCCTCGGTGTCCTCGCGCCGCTCGGCATGCTGGCTCTCTCGGCGGTGATGCTGTTCGATCTCAGGCGAGATGCCTGGGAGAAGGCCGAGCAGACCTCGAAGAATCTGCTCCAGGTGATCGAGCGCGACATCGCCCGTAACGTCGAGATCATCGACCTATCGCTTCAAGGCATCGTCGACACTCTGAAGATGCCGGGTTTGGCCGACATGGATCCGCGCCTGCGCCAGCTCGCACTGTTCGATCGCGCTACGACGGCACGCGACATGGGGGTCATGCTCGTCGTCGACGAGAACGGAGACACGATCTTCGACGCGAAGACGGTCCCGGCCCGTCGGGTCAACAATGCGGATCGCGAATACTTCCAGCTCCACAAGGCACGGCCCGATCACGGGCTGCAGATCAGCCCGCCCCTGATCTCGCGCCTCCTGGGCGAGCCGGTGACCGTGCTGAGCCGCCGCATCGACAAGCCTGACGGGTCCTTCGGCGGCGTGGTGCAGGCCAGCCTCAAGCTCGCCTATTTCAGCGCCCTGTTCGACCGGATCGGCCTCGGTCAGGACGGCGCAATCAACCTCTACCTGCGCGACGGCACCCGCCTGATGCGCTACCCCGCCGTGGAGGCCGATATCGGGGCGAACATCGCCGGAGCCCCGACCTTCCAACGCTTCCTCGCGGAGCGCAGCGGCAGCTTCACGGGCACCTCGGTTCGCGACGGGATCGAGCGTTACTACGCCTTCACCCAAGTCGGCGACCTGCCGCTCGTCCTCAATGTCGCGCTCGGGACGCGGGAGATCGAGGCCGAGTGGCAGAGCAAGGCCGTGGGCATCGGCCTCGCCATCCTCGTCCTGTGCGGATTGACAATTCTGCTCTCGCTGCTGTTCGGGCGGGAACTGCGCCGCAGCGCCGCCATGCAGGCCGAACTGGCCCGGCTCGCGGGGACCGACCTCCTGACCGGGCTGCCGAACCGGCGCCGCTTCGAGGAAGCCTTCGAACAGGCTGCGAAAGCGTCGCGGCGCGCGGACCGGCCGCTCGCGCTCCTCGTGATCGATGCCGACCACTTCAAGCGCTACAACGACCGTCACGGGCACGCCGTCGGCGACGCGGTGCTTAAAAGCCTCGCGAGGAGTTTGACGGAGAGCCTTGGCCGGCCGAACGACCTCGCCGCCCGGGTCGGTGGGGAGGAGTTCGCCGTCCTGCTCCCCGATACGGATCGGGCCGGCGCCGCGCGCATCGCCGAAGCGATCCACGCGGCCGTTGCCGGCCTCGCCGTCCCCGCCGCCGGGATCGGCCCCGGGTCGATCACCGTGAGCATCGGCCTCGCCGTGACCGCGGGCGACCGGGCGACGGAGGATCTCTACCGGCGCGCCGATGCCGCCCTCTACGAGGCCAAGGAGAGCGGGCGCAACCGCACCTGCTGCGCCCCCGGCGCCGCGGAAGAGGCGCCCGACCGGCCGCCGACGCGCCTCACTGCTGCACCGCAGCGGCGCGTCGCGCGCTGAGGCCGGGGCCGCTCCGGCGAGCCCGCTCGCGCGATGGCCTTACGGGCAGGGATGGCGGGCGCCGTCGTTGCCGAGATAGGTTCCGCTCCGGGCGTCGTAGGAACGGAACCGGCGGGCGCAGGCCGCCACGGCCTCCGGATCGGCGCCGCCCTGCACCACGACGGGGGCGGCCTGGGCCTGCGAATTGGCGATGGCGCCGCCGAGGATGGCCCCGGCCGCGAGGCCCGCCACGCCCGCGCCGACCGCGGCGCCAACGCCCGGGCCACGGCGATAGCCGCGGCCATAGCCGTAGCGGCGATGCCCGTAATGGCGGTGTCCGTAGCGGCGGAACTGGACGTAGCCGGTCGGCAGATCGCCTCGGATCAGGGCTTCCACCGGGCTCTGTGCCGCGGGCGCGGCCGAAGCCGAGACGGGGGCGCCGACGAGGAGAGCCGCAACGGCAGCGAAGGCGAAGGACGATTTCATCAGTCTGGCAACTCCATGATGCAGATCGAGCCTCGGCTCGAAACGGGACGCCGACCGGTTCGACCGGCCGGCGTCTCAAGGACAACGTGCGAAGCGGGAGCCCGCATCCGGCGTCGTGATGTCGCCGGATGCGGGGCGTGAATCCCGTCCCGGTCGCGAACTCAGTCGCGAGCGGTCGGGTAGATCGGCTTCGGCGCGGCGAGCAGCCCGCCGAGGAAGGCGGCGATGGCGCCGAGGATCAGGGCGATCGAGGCGTAGAGGGCGCCCTGGGTCGCGAGCGACTTCGCGGTCTTGGCTGCTTCTTCCGCCTGCTTCTTGGCGCTGGCGACCGCCTGCTCGTACTGCTTCTGGTAATCCTGCACCTGCTGGCGGGCTTGGTCGACCGGGATGTTCTGCGCCTTGGCGAGCGCGTCGGCGGCGCGGGTCTCCGCCTGCTGCTTGTCCGCGGCGTCGCCCGAGAGCAGGGCCCGCATGGCCGAGACGGCGGCGTCGCGGGCGGCCTGCGGATCCTGGCCGGCGGCCTGATCCTTCACCCGCTGCTCGATCCGCTCGAGGGGGTTCGGAATCTTGGTCAGCGAGGGGGCGGCAGCCTGCGCTGCGGTCTGAACCGTTCCGCCGACGAGGTTGCCGGCTCCGCCGAGCGCCGAGCCCACGGTGCTGACGGCGCTGCCGACGAGGCCGCTCGCGGCGGAGGTCAGCAGGTAGAGGACGACGAGGGTGGTGGCGACCCAGGAGACGAAGCCGTGCAGCCCGGCGACGCCGCGCGCGGGCTTGCCGGCAAGGCGCCCGGCGATCAGGCCGCCGATGAGGGATGCGATGATGCCCGAGGCGACGAACCACGCGCCCGCACCGAGCGAGAAGTTCGATGCGCTCGGGTTCTCAGCCGCGGTCTCGACGCTGACCGAGGCGAGGCCGGCAGCCACGCCCACGAGGTTGATGACGACCTGCGTCACCAATGCCGTCGCGGCACCGGCGAAGACGGCGCCCCAGGAGACTTGGTTGAGGGCCACGGTCTCGCGGGCAAGGGTCCGCGTCCCGTCGACGGGGGTCGGTTGAAAGCCGGAAGGATAGGTCACTCTGGTACTCCAAGTCTGGCAGCGAGGCCCGGGGGCGTTAGTTCGGGCGCTCGGAAGAAGGGGCAGCGGTCAGTTGCGTCCGCGCACGAGCAGTCCGAGGCCGAAGCCGATCAGGCCGGCGACGATCAGGGAGGCGTGCGGCCACTCGACCGAGCGCTCGTGACCCTCATGCAGGGTCCGGCGGCCGCGATCGTAGAGGTCCTCGGCGGTGTCGTAGGCTTCGTCCGCGGCGTGACGCACGGCGTCCTTGGCCTGACCGTACACGCTCTCGGCCCGGCCCGAGGCCTCGCGCAGGCGGCCCTCGGCGGAATCGCGGCGCGAGTCGGTCAAATCGCCGAAGGCGCCCTGTACCTTGCCGCCCAACTCCCGGGCGGCACCCGTGATCCTGTTCGTATCGACCATGGTCGCGATCCTCGCTCTCGATGTTTTGGTCCGCCGCCTTCGAGGGCGGGACTTCGTTCGATTCCGGCCGTCAGCTTGGCCGGGCAGCGGAGCACGAACGGATTGTGGACAATCTGGTTCCGGTGCCGTGAGGCGGATCCACAGTCACAATCGCGCCAGGACTTCGCGTAGGTTTGAGACTTCGCGCAGGCTCGAGACTTAAAGCCGGTTCAAGACTTCGCCCAGGTCCAACGGGCGGAGTGGCCTGCGGTGCCCGTACCGGTCTGCATTCGCGTTCAACGACGGTTCAATCGGCGCGCCCTACTTGACGGAGGCCGGCGCGGCGCCCCGCCGCCCGAAATGTCGGGAGATCGACATGCGTTCTTCTCTTCTGCGCACCTTCACCGTTCTGATCGGGCTCGCCGCCGCCCCGGCGCTGGCGCAGGCGCCGAGCCCCGCCACACCCCCCGCCGCAACGAAGCCGCCGGCGAGCGCGCCGTCCGCGCCCAGTGCCGCTCCATCGGCCGCGCCGTCCAAGATGGACGCCAAGATGGACGCCAAGACGAATCCCAAGACAGAGACGAAGGCGGAGCTGATCGACATCAACTCGGCCACGGCCGAGGAACTGAGCCGGCTCAAGGGGATCGGCGAGGCGCGCTCGGCCGCCATCGTCAAGGGCCGCCCCTACCGGGGCAAGGATGAGCTGGTTCGCAAGAAGATCCTGCCGGAATCGGTCTATGCCGGCATCAAGGACCAGATCATCGCCAAGCAGAAATAGACTTTCATCCGCCGGTTCGTCGGCGGCCCTATCGGGACGGCGCGCGCGGTGCTACGCGCCGCCGGACCCGCACTTCGCAGACGCCCGAACCGCCCATGTCCGCCGCCAGCTCCCGGATCCGCCTCCATCGCGGCGACCTGCCGCCCGATTTCGCGCCCGGCGCGGCGATCGCCATCGACACCGAGACGCTGGGGCTCAATCCGCACCGCGACCGGCTCTGCGTCGTGCAGATCTCCCGCGGCGACGGCAGCGCCGACGTGGTGCAGATCCGGCCCGGCGACCCGGCGCCGGAGCGGCTCAAGGCGGTCCTGGCCGACGCGCAGGTCGTCAAGATCTTCCACTTCGCCCGGTTCGACCTCGCGGTGCTGTTCAAGGCGTTCGGCGTGATGCCGATGCCGGTCTACTGCACCAAGGTCGCTTCAAAGCTCGCCCGGACCTACACCGACCGGCACGGCCTGAAGGACGTGGTGCGCGAACTCGTGGGCGTCGATCTCTCCAAGCAGCAGCAATCCTCCGACTGGGGCGCCGAGGCCTTGAGCCAGGCGCAGATCGACTACGCCGCCTCCGACGTGCTGCACCTGCATGCAGCCCGCGAACGCCTCGACGCGATGCTCGCCCGCGAGGGGCGCACCGAGATGGCGCAGGCCTGTTTCGATTTCCTGCCGACGCGGGCCAAGCTCGATCTCGCCGGCTGGCCGGAGATGGATATCTTCGCCCACACATGAGCCGGAGACCACGCCCGAGGCGATGCCGGCCGGCAACGCTTCCCGCGGAAGAGTGCCGAGGCGCCGCGTTTCGCACTGCTTCCGGTGCGGGGGCGCACGCGGGCGCCGTTGATCATCTCTGGCTGACGAGGCCATAACTTCGCCACCGCACCGGGGCATCCGGCCGGCAGGGCGCGACCGCACGCGCCGACCCTTCAGGAACGCGATGCAGGCGGCCGACACCATCCAGACGGAGACGGATCTCCTCGCGCTCGCCGCGAACGAGAACGCGCGTCGCAGGCGGGCGCACGGGCGGGCGCGCCGCCACAGCGCGCAGGTGCGCACGCTGCGCCGGGTGATCCCCTTCGCCGCCGGCTTCGCCGTGCTGGGGCTGGCGGGCATCGTGCTGTGGAGCCCGTTCTCGGGCAGCATCCCCAACGTCTCGATCGGTCCGATCAGCGTCTCGGGCACCAAGGTCACCATGGAGAGCCCGCGCCTGTCCGGCTTCCGCAAGGGCGAGCGCGGTTACGAAGTGGTCGCCGAGGCCGCGCAGCAGGATGTGCGCAAGCCCAGCATCATCGAGTTGCAGGCCATGAAGGGCCACGTCGCCACCGACGACAAGGGCGGCCGCGCCTATCTCCAGGCGCGGGGTGGCGTCTTCGACTCGACCCGTGAATCGCTCAACCTCGAGAATGACATCCGCCTCTGGACCGACAAGGGCGAGGAGGTCCGCCTCTCGGTCGCCGCCGTCGATTTCAAGACCGGCAGCCTGCGCTCGTCGAAGGCCGTGACCGTGACGGTGCCTTCGGGTTCCATCGTCGCCGACAGCCTCGATGTGGTCGAGAACGGCCGGGTCATCTCCTTCGTCGGCCGGGTCCATGCCGTGTTCCACGGCGACGAGGCCGATTCCGGGGGCGCTGCCGCCAAGGTCGCCCTGCGGTCGGATTCGGAGCGCATCCACACCTCCGCGGCGGAACCCACGCGATGACGCGGCGTCTCGGCCCGGCCCTGGCCGCCGGAATTGCCCTGCTCCTGGCCCTGCCGGCCGCTGCCGCTCCTCCCAAGGAGTCTGCCAAGGACACGAAGGAGAAGTCCGCGCCGCTCGGCACCGTCGGCGGCGGCAAGGGGCCGATCAAGATCGACGCCGACCGTCTCGACGTGTTCGACAAGGAGAACAAGGCGATCTTCGCCGGCAACGTCGTGGCGGTTCAGGGCGAGAGCACGATCCGCTGCTCGGCCATGACGGTCCATTACAAGCGCGACAAGGACAAGGATCCGGGCAAGGACGCCGCGAAGGGTGATCCGAAGACCGAGGCTCAGGCGGCCGAGGACGCGAAGGCCAAGGCGGCGATGGGCGGCAGCGGCATCCGCAAGGTCGAGTGCGCCGGCCCCGTCACCGTGGCGCAGAAGGATCAGATCGCCACCGGCGACAATGCGGTGTTCGATCAGGAGGCCAAGCGCATCGTGCTGACGGGCAACGTCGTGCTCAGCCAGTGCCAGAACGTCACCCGCGGCTCGCGGCTCGTCTACGACATGGCGACCGGCCGCGCGAACATGGACCCGGTGGCGGGCGGGCGCGTCTCGGCGATGTTCGTGCCGGGCGAGGGCGCCGAGGCCAAGGGGGGGCAGCCGAAGGGCTGCACCCAGCCGGCCGTCGCGGCCAAACCCGGCGGCAAGGCTGCCGAGAAGCCAGCCGCGAAGACGCGGGCGCAGGCGAACTGACCATGGCGGGAGCCGGGATGCCTGCGGGCGTGCCGCGTCACGCGGTCGCCCAGCCGAGGCCGATGAGCCACGGCCGTAAGGCCTCGTGGTTCGGCCGCCTGTTCGGGCGCGACGGGCCGGCACCGCAGGCGGCGTCCGATGCCGCCCTGGCCGAGGGCGGCGGTCCGGGCGTCCTTCACGTGCGGGGCCTGCGCAAGAGCTACGGCGCGCGCACCGTCGTCCACGAGGCCGGGCTCACCGTGCATAACGGCGAGGCGGTGGGGCTGCTCGGGCCGAACGGCGCCGGCAAGACGACGATCTTCTACATGATCACCGGCCTCGTACCGGCCGACCGCGGCTTCATCAGCCTCGACGGGATGGAGATCACCCACCTGCCGATGTACCAGCGCGCCCGCCTCGGCATCGGCTATCTGCCGCAGGAAGCCTCGATCTTCCGCGGGCTGTCGGTCGAGGACAACATCCGCGCCGTGCTGGAAGTGGCCGAGCCCGACCGCAAGACCCGGGAGCGCAAGCTCGACTCGCTGCTCGAGGAGTTCGACATCGCTCGCTTGCGCAAGTCGCCCTCGATCGCCCTATCGGGCGGCGAGCGTCGACGCTGCGAGATCGCCCGGGCGCTCGCCTCCTCGCCGACCTTCATGCTCCTTGACGAGCCCTTCGCCGGCATCGACCCGATCGCAGTGGGCGACATCCAGGATCTGGTGAAGCACCTGAAGCAGCGCGGCATCGGCGTGCTCATCACCGACCACAATGTCCGCGAGACGCTGGGCCTGATCGACCGCGCCTACATCGCCCATTCCGGCCGCATCCTCACCGAGGGCACGCCCGAGCAGATCGTGGCGAACGAGGATGCCCGTCGGCTCTATCTCGGCGAGGATTTCCGCCTGTAGGCGGACCGCCGACCTTCCCGAGACGGTCACCCGATCCGGTCACGGCTCCTGAACCACGGTTGCCGATCGCCCCCGTGCGGGCAAGGCTTTCTTGGTTCCCACCATGCGACCCGCGAGCGTCGCGCCTTCCGCTGCACGGGAGCGGCCGTGGCCGGCCTGTCCCGCTGCGCCTGTTGCAGGTCTGCAGGTTTATCTGGATTTCGCTGGCGCGGCGCCAATCAGACTTTGACGTCCGCGTTCGATGTGGTTAGACCTAAACAAAGGAGAAGCAAAGAACGTGCCGGATTGGGGGCGGCTCTCGCTCGGGCTGCGTTTTCGCAATGATTTCTGAGGGTTGGGCGTCGCGATGAGTCTGCTGCAACGGCTCGAAATGCGCCAGGGTCAGTCCCTGGTGATGACTCCGCAGCTGCTGCAGGCGATCAAGCTTCTCCAACTCTCGCAGCTCGATCTCGCAGCCTATGTCGATGCCGAGCTGGAGCGCAATCCGCTGCTGGAGCGCACCGAGGGCGAGCCGGCCCCCGAGCGCGAGGCGCCGGAGGCGTCGGGCGACGGCGACTACGAGGGCGGCGACGGGCCGGAGCCCGAGGGATGGCTCGCCTCCGACATGACGCCGAGCCGCAGCGAGATCGAGGGCGACCTCGACACGCGCCTCGACAACGTCTTTGCCGACGAGAACCCCGCCCCGCGCGAGACCGCGGCCGGCGACATGCTTTCTCTGACGCCCGCACCCTACGGCAATACCGGCGGCAGCTTCGACGGGGAGCTTCCCGATTTCGAAGCGTCGCTGACCGCCGAGACGAGCCTGCGCGAGCACCTTGCCGCCCAGCTCGACCTCGCGACCCAGAACCCGTCCGACCGATTGATCGGCAGCTTCCTCATCGACGCGGTGGACGATGCCGGCTACCTGCGCGAGGACATCGATGGCGTGGCCGAACGGCTCGGCGCCTCGCTCGACGACGTCGCCCGCATCCTGAAGCTCGTCCAGACCTTCGACCCGCCGGGCGTGGCTGCCCGCGACCTCGCCGAATGCCTCGCGATCCAGCTCCGCGAGCAGGATCGGTTCGATCCGGCGATGCAGGCCCTGGTTTCGCGCCTCGACCTCGTGGCGAAGCGCGACTTTCCCGCCCTGCGCCGCCTGTGCGGCGTGGACGACGAGGATCTCGTCGAGATGCTGGCCGAGATCCGCCGGCTCGATCCGAAGCCCGGCCGCGCCTTCGGGGCGCACGCCGTCGAGGTGCTGGTCCCCGACGTGTTCGTTCGCCCGGCACCGGACGGCTCCTGGCTGATCGAGCTGAATTCCGAGACGCTGCCGCGGGTGCTGGTCAACCAGAGTTACTATGCCCGCGTCTCCAAGGGGGCGGTGGCGGACGGCGACAAGGCCTTCCTGTCCGAATGCCTGCAGACCGCCAACTGGCTCACCCGCAGCCTGGAGCAGCGGGCACGCACGATCCTGAAGGTCGCCACCGAGATCGTGCGCCAGCAGGATGCCTTCTTCCTGCACGGCGTCGCCCATCTGCGCCCGCTGAACCTCAAGACCGTCGCCGAGGCGATCGGCATGCACGAATCGACCGTCTCTCGGGTGACCTCCAACAAGTCGATCGGCACCAGCCGCGGCACCCTGGAGATGAAGTACTTCTTCACCGCCGCGATCCCCGGCGCGGCCGGTGCGGCGGCCCATTCCTCGGAGGCCGTGCGCCACCGCATCAAGCAGCTCGTGGACGCGGAAGCCGCCGACGTTCTGTCCGACGACGCGCTGGTGCAGCGGCTGCGCGACGAGGGCGTCGACATCGCGCGGCGCACCGTCGCCAAGTACCGGGAGTCGCTGCGCATCCCCTCCTCGATCGATCGCCGCCGGGCGAAGATGGCCGGTGCCACCCGCTGACCGATGAGGGCGGTGCCGTCACGCGAAAGCCTTGCGCCGGCTCGCCTTCGCGTTGACTCTTCGCGTTGACTTGCCCCGCCCCCCTTTCTAACTCTCGAAGCCCTCGGGAGGAAAAGCGGAGACGTCGATGGCAGGTTTGCGGGTCACGGGGCATGGCCTCGATCTCGGTACGGCCCTTCGAGGCCGGGTCGAAGACCGCATGGCGGCGACGCTTTCGAAGTACCTCGATCCGCATATGAGCGGTTCCTGCACAGGGCACGTGACGCTGCGGCGCGACGGGACCGCCTACCGCACCGACTGCGTGCTGCATCTCGTCACCGGCCTGACGCTGGAAGCCTCGGGTGCGGCGCACGACGTGCATGCGAGCTTCGAGCAGACCGCCGACAAGCTCGAGAAGCGCCTGCGCCGCTACAAGCACAAGCTCAAGACCCACGGCGCGCCGAGCCATAACGGGGCGGATATCGAGGCGGCCTACGCCGTCTTCGCCGCCCCCGATGAGGATGTCGACGACGAGCCGGCCGAGGCGGAGGAGGGCGACCACCCGCCGGTCGTGGCCGAGAGCACCCGCACCCTCAAGCGCCAGTCGGTGAGCGAGGCCGTGACCGCCCTCGACATGACCGGCGCCCCCGTCGTCGTTTTCGTTCACGCTGGCACCGGGCGCATCAACGTCGTATATCGGCGCAGTGACGGCGCCATCGGGTGGGTCGATCCGCCCGGCGACCGAGGTTGAGGCAAGGGCCCGTTTCGGGCCATCTCGGGCAGGGGCTCGGGCGTCCCTTACGAAGCTCCGGCCGCGCCGTTGCGGACGGGCGATGGACTTCCGGTTCCTGGAAGGCCGCGTGAGGCGCTCCATGCCGGGGCTATCCGGCCCCGGAAGCCGTGCATGAGAACGCGGGACCGCCCACATGCCGGATGGATCCCGCCCACGAGGCGTTTAGTTTTCATGCCGATGCTCGAATTCCTGAACCCGGACTCGGTCGTCTCCACCCTGCGCGTGCGCGACAAGAAGCACGTGCTGCAGGAGCTGGCCGCCCACGCCGCCCGCCGCCTGCCCGGCCTGTCCGACCGCGACATCTTCGAGACTCTGCTCCAGCGCGAGCGCCTGGGCTCCACCGGCATCGGCGACGGCGTCGCGATCCCCCACGGCAAGCTGGCGCAGCTCGACCGGCTGTTCGGTCTCGTCGCCCGCCTCGAAAAGCCTGTGGATTTCGACGCTCTCGACGGCCAGCCCGTCGATGTCGCCTTCCTGCTGCTGGCGCCGGAGACCGCCGGAGCCGACCACCTCAAGGCCCTCGCTCAGGTCGCCCGGCTCTTGCGCGAACCCGGCATGCTGGAGCGCATCCGCAGCGCCCGCGACGCGACCGCCCTCTACGCGCTCCTGGCCAACGGCCCGACGACGCAGGCCGCCTGAGCATGATCCTGTTCCACCCGCGCACCGCCCTCGTTCTGGCGGTGCTCCTCGCGCCCGGCAGCCTCCAAGCACAGGGCGAGGCCGCCTGCGCCCGTGATGTGCTCGTGGCGGGTTCGATGCAGCGGCAGGCGATCGATCAGCTCGAAGGCGGGGGCGACGACGAGGCGAGCCTGTGCCGCGTCTGGCGCCGCCATGTCGAGACCATGCGCCGGATCGCCGGCGTCTACGGCCGCTGCCTGTCCGGCCCCGAGCGCACCGAGCGCCTGTCCCAGGTCCAGGCCTCGGAGAAGGAATTTTCAGGGCTTCTGCGCAGCCGCTGCCGCGGGATGTGAGGGCGAGCGCGGCTGTTCGCGCCACGCGTTTCGTGCATGATCGCTGCAACCGCCCGCGAGCCTCGTCCGGGCCTTCCGGCTACGGATGCGGAGTGAGCGTGCCTCCCTTTCCCTTCACCGCCATCGTTGCCCAGGAGGAGATGAAGCGAGCGCTGCTGATCGCGGCCGTCGATCCCTCCGTCGGCGGCGTCCTCGTCTTCGGTGACCGGGGCACCGGCAAGTCCACCGCCGTGCGGGCGCTGGCGGCGCTGCTGCCGAGGATCCGGGCGGTAGCGGGCTGTCCCTATTCCTGTTCGCCCGAAAGCCCGGCCCAAGCCTGCCCGCATTGTTCCCAGGGGAGAGGCAAGAGCCATCAGATCCCGGTGCCGGTGGTCGACCTGCCCCTCGGCGCGACCGAGGATCGGGTGGTCGGCGCCCTCGATCTCGAGCGGGCGCTGACGAAGGGCGAGAAGGCGTTCGAGCCGGGCCTGCTGGCGCGGGCCAACCGCGGCTTCCTCTATATCGACGAGGTGAACCTCCTGGAGGACCATCTCGTGGACCTCCTGCTCGACGTGGCGGCCTCCGGGGTCAACACGGTGGAGCGCGAGGGCCTGTCCCTGCGCCACCCGGCGCGCTTCGTCCTCGTCGGCAGCGGCAATCCGGAGGAGGGGGAACTGCGCCCGCAGCTTCTCGACCGCTTCGGCCTCGCCTGCGAGGTCGCGACGCCGACCGACATCGCCACGCGAATCGAGGTGGTGCGCCGCCGCGATGCCTACGAGCGCGACGGGGAGGCGTTCTGTGCCGCCCAAGCCAAGGCGGAGAAGGCGCTGCAGAAGACGATCCTGTCCGCCCGCGAGCGGCTCGGCGGCGTCGGCGTTCCCGACGCGGTGCTCGAGAGCGCAGCCCGGCTCTGCCTCGCGCTCGGCACCGACGGCCTGCGCGGCGAACTCACGCTGATGCGCACCGCCCGGGCGCTCGCTGCCCTCGAAGGGGCCGACGTCGTCTCAGTGGCGCATCTGCGGCAGGTGGCGCCGAGCGCGCTGCGCCACCGCCTGCGCCGCAACCCCCTCGACGAGTCGGGCTCCACGGCGCGCGTGGCGCGAGCCGTGGCAGAGGTGCTGGAACCGGCCTGAAGCCTCGTCCCGAGCCTCAATTGTCCTGGTCGATGTCCTTGTCGAGGACCGTCTTCGATTCGACCGTGGTGTCGGCCTTGAGCCGGTAGACCAGCGGGATGCCGGTGGCGATCTCGAGGCTCGCGATGGTCTTGGTGGTCATGCCGTCGAGCACCATCACCAGCGCCCGCAGCGAGTTGCCGTGGGCGGCCACCAGCACCCGCTCGCCCGACATCACGCGCGGCAGGATCGTCTGGATGTAATAGGGCAGCACCCGCGCGGCGGTGTCCTTGAGGCTCTCGCCGCCGGGCGGCGGCACGTCGTAGGAGCGGCGCCACTCGTGGACCTGGGCATCGCCCCAGCGCTCGCGGGCGTCGTCCTTGTTGAGGCCGGAGAGGTCGCCGTAATCGCGCTCGTTGAGCGCCTCGTTGCGGATCGTCTCCAGGCCGGCCTGGCCCATCTCCTCGAGGATCAGCGCGCAGGTGTTCTGGGCGCGCCGCAGGTTCGAGGTGAAGGCGACGTCGAACTGCGTGCCTTGGCTCTTGAGCCAGCGCCCGGCCCGGCGGGCCTCGTCGATCCCGAGCTCCGTGAGCTCCGGATCGCGCCAGCCGGTGAACAGCTTCTTCAGGTTCCACTCGCTCTGGCCGTGCCGAGCGAGGACGAGCAGGCGCTCCATGGGATGGGTCTCTCCGGAGAAGGGCAGGCGGGGCCGCCGCGGCACGGCACCCCGGAAGTATGGGCGGGCCTCTACCAGAGGCCACGCCGCCCCCCAAGCCCAAGCCTGACGTTCCGCCGAATTCGTTATTCGGAGATAAGTCTAATCCCGCAGTCCGAGCACGTCGTCCATGCCGTAGAGCCCCGGCGGCTTGTCGAAGGCCCATTGCGCCGCCCGCACGGCGCCGCGGGCGAAGATCGCCCGGTCCTCGGCGTGGTGGGAGAGGGTGATGCGCTCGGAGGGCCCGGCGAAGATCACGCTGTGATCGCCGACCACCGAACCCCCGCGCAGGGTGGCGAAGCCGATATCGCCGGGCCGGCGCGCCCCGGTATGCCCGTCCCGGGTCGAGACGCGGGTCTCGGCCAGCGCCACGCGGCGGCCCTCCGCCGCCGCCTCGCCGAGCAGCAAGGCGGTGCCCGAGGGGGCATCGACCTTCATGCGGTGGTGCATCTCCAGCACCTCGATGTCGAACTCCTCGCCGAGCGTCGCGGCGACCTTGCGCACGAGACCGGCGAGGAGGTTGACGCCGAGCGACATGTTGCCCGAGCGCACGATGCGGGCGTGGTAGCTCGCCGCCTCCAGCCGCTTCAGGTCGTCCGCGGACAGTCCCGTGGTGCCGACGACGTGGACGATACGGGCCTGCGCGGCGAGTTCGGCGAAGGCGACCGTCGCGGCCGGCGCCGTGAAGTCGAGCACGCCGTCGGCGGCGACGAAGCGTGACAACGGGTCGTCGCTCACCGGTACGCCGAGATCGCCGATCCCCGCGAGGCGCCCGGCATCCTGTCCCAGGGCGGGAGAGCCGGGGCGCTCGATGGCCCCGTGCAGCGTGCAGCCCTCGGCCTCCGCGACCGCCCGGATCAGCATCCGCCCCATGCGCCCCTCGGCGCCGACAACGACGAGCTTCATGATGATCGACTTCCCGCTTCGATGGATGGCCGGCTCACCCGTCGGGTGTCGCGCCGATGGGCCTTTGAAGCTCTATACACGCTGCGAGGCGATCAGCGGGCCGAGCACATCCGACACGCCGCTGACGGTGATCTGCGTGCCGACGCACAGCAGCAGGAAGGCCGAGAGGCGCCCGAGCACGCGGGCCCGCACCGGACCGATCAGGGTCACCACCCGGTCCGCCGAGCCGTAGGCGAGACGGATCACGCCGGCGATGGCCACAGCCGCCAGGGAAGCGCCGAGGAAGAAACCGGCGAGGTCACCCGGTTCGGACGGACGATTGGCCCCGAGCGCGATGGCGACGGCGATGGTGCCGGGCCCGGTGGTGAAGGGCAGGGTGAGCGGAAAGAAGGCGACCTCGGCGAGATTCTCGCCGGCCTCCGGCTCGGCCTCGGCATGTTTGCGGGCCTCCCGCGCCTCGGGCGCGTTGAGCAGGGTCCAGGCGAAGGCCGCCACGAACAGGCCGCCGGCGATGCGCAGGGCCGCCAGCGACACGCCGAAGAAATTGAGGATCGGGGCGCCGGCCCAGAGGGCGGACAGCATCACCAGGGCTGCGTAGAAGCCGATCCGCCGCGACAGCTCCGCCCGCTCCGCCTGCGAGCGGTCGGCGGTGATCTGCGCGAACATCAGCGCCGAGCCGACCGGGTTCACGATCGAGAACAGGCTGGACAGCGCGAGCAGGAAGCTCGGCAGCACGGTCTCGAATCCGATGGATGCCAGCATGCTTGCCCGGCTCGACGGTGGGGAGAAAACGGGCCGGCTTTAGCCCGGCTGCCCCGCCGGCACCAGCACCCGTGCCGGCACCCGGCTCTCCAGGCGGCGCACCTGCCGCACCGCAACCGGGCGGTAGAGCTGTTTCGTGGCATCCACCACGTGCAGGCCCGCGAACGGCATGGCGAGGCCGGTGCCGAACCGCTCCCAGGCCGCGGCCGTGCGCAGCCAGAACCGGCTGCGGATCGGCGGCATATAGAGCGTCTCGGCCCAGCCCTCCGGCGAGAACAGCGTGTCGCGCATCAGCCGCGAGAGCTGCGAGCGGCTGTAGGGCTGGCCGTGGCCGAAGGGCGTCGCGTCCCGCCGTGCCCAGACGCCGGTGCGGTTGGGCACGACGAGGATCAGGCGCCCGCCCGGCGTCAGCACCCGCCAGACCTCGGCCAGCAATTCGCTCGGGCTCTCCACGGCTTCGAGGCCGTGGACGAGGATGACGCGATCGACCGCGGCCTCGGGCAGGGGCAGCATCGTCAGGTCGGCGAGCGCCGTCACCGAGCGTCCGCTGGAGGGCCAGTTCACCACGCCCTGGGTCGCGGGCATGAAGGCCAGCGTACGCTCGGCGATGACGTGGACCGGGCCGAGATAGGGCGTGACGTAGCCGAGCCCCAGCACGCGCAACCCCGAGACCGAGCCGAGGAACCCGTGGATCGTCCGGCCGACGACACGGTGCGTGACGACGCCGAGCGGACTGGCGTAGAAGGCGCGCAGGTCCGTGACGTCGAGGCGCATCGGATGGGGTGCCGGCACGGCCGGTGATCCTCCACGAGACGGTTTCCGCAAGGCGGATGCCGCATCAATGGGGATCGCGGGCGCGTCCGGCAAGCGGGTTGGGCGAAGGTGCTGGTGGAGGGCTCGACCCGCCGCGGCGTAAGCGCGGCTGCGCCTCCGATTCCGGAACCGCCGCCAGCGCGCACAGGTTCCTCGCCCGGCACCGGCCGGCCGACAGGCTCCCGCCGGCATCCGGGCGTGAGCGTCCTTCTTGGCGAAAGGGTCTTCGATGACGAGAGCGGCTCCCGAACTCCGCACCTTCCTGTGCCGGAGCGACAATATCGGCGTGCTGATCCGCGATCCCGCCAGCGGCGCCTGTGCCGCCATCGACGTGCCGGAGGCAGGTCCCGTGCTCGCCGCCCTCGACGCGGAGGGCTGGACGCTCACCGACATCCTCGTCACCCATCGCCACGGCGACCACATCGAGGGCATTCCGGAGGTGGTCGAGCGCACGGGCGCGCGCGTGACCGCGCCGGAGAAGGCGCGCGCGGCGGTGCCGGGGGCCGCCCGCTACGTCAAGGAAGGCGACACGGTCACCGTCGGCGGTCTTTCGGCCCAGGTCTGGGAGACGCCGGGCCACTGCGCCGACCACGTGACCTACCATTTCGCCGATGCCGGCGTGGCGTTCGCGGGCGACACGCTGTTCACCCTCGGCTGCGGCCGGGTGATGGAGGCCGAGCCCGCCACCCTCTGGCGCTCGCTCAAACGCTTCCTCGCTCTGCCCGATGCGACCGCGGTCTATAGCGGACACGATTACGTGCTCTCCAACGGCCGGTTCGCGCTGGCCGCCGATCCGGACAATGCCGACTTGAAGGAGCGGGTGGCGCAGGCCGAGCGCCTCGCGCAGGAGGGCCGCTTCCTGATCCCGTCGACCATCGGCGAGGAGAAGGCGACGAACCCGTTCCTGCGCGTGTCCGAGCCGGCACTCGCCCGCTCGGCCGGGCTGGAGCCCGGCTCGGACCCGGAGGCGGTGTTCACGGCGCTGCGGGCCTGGAAGAACCGCTTCTAAGAGGGGGGACGGGCGGGCCGGCCTTCCATTACCGTGCCGCATGTGTCCGGCGAGATCTTGCCTTCGGCCCGATCCCGTGTGATCGAAGCCCACGGTTTGCGCATCGCAACACGACCCGCTCGTCCGCGTATCCTCGGCGAAAGGCCGGTTCCCTTGCCCACCCTGTTCCGTTTCCTCGCCACGATCGCGATCCTCGCGGGCCTCGTCTTCGCGGGCATGTTCGCGCTGGCGACCTTCGTTCAGCCGACCCCGCGGGAGATCAGCGTCACCATTCCGCCCGCGAAGCTCCAGCCGGGCAATCGATGAGCGCGGACGGGTCCGTGCTCCCGGGTGGGGCGGAGGATCCGGGCCAGCTCTTCCTCGACATGCTCGCCGCCGAGCGCGGCGCGGCGGCCAACACCCTGGCTGCCTACCGGCGCGATCTCGACGATTACCTCGGCTATCTGGCGCAGCAGGGGATCGACCCCGAAGAGGCGCAGGCCGATCAGGTGCGGGCCTATATCGCCTCCCTGGAGCCGCGCGGGCTGAAGGCCTCCTCGGCCGCCCGGCGCCTCTCCTGCATCCGCGGCTTCCATCGCTTCCTCTACGCCGAAGGCTATTGCGAGACCGATCCGACCGCGCCGGTCGCCGCTCCGCGCCGGGCCAAGGGCCTGCCGAAGATCCTGTCCGTGGCAGAGGTCGACCGCCTGCTCGCTACGGCGCGCGACCGCGTCGAGGCGGCCGGCGACGACCGCACGGAGGCCCGTTCCGCGGCGCGGATGCTCTGTCTGCTCGAACTCCTCTACGCCACCGGCCTGCGCGTCTCGGAACTCGTCGCCCTGCCGCGCTCGGCCGCCAGCGCCCGTGAGCGCTACCTCGTGGTCAAGGGCAAGGGCGGACGCGAGCGCCTCGTGCCCCTCACCGAACTCGCCCGCGAGGCGATGCGCGCCCACGTCGCGCATCTGACCGCCGACGGGGCCTGGCTGTTTCCCGCCGACAGCGAGAGCGGCCATCTCACCCGGCAGGCCTTCGCCCGCGACCTCAAGGTCGCCGCGGCTGCGGCTGGCCTGCGGACCGACCGGGTGAGCCCGCACGTCCTGCGCCACGCCTTCGCGAGCCACCTGCTCCAGAACGGCGCGGATCTGCGCATCGTCCAGGAATTGCTGGGGCACGCCGACATCTCGACGACGCAGATCTACACCCATGTGCTCGATGAGCGGTTGAAGGGTATGGTGCGAGATCTGCATCCGCTGAATGATCAGAGCGATCACATCGGCGCGGGCAATGTTTCCTCTGAAGAACCGTATTCGACCGCACAATAAAGCGGCTTTTAAATAGGCTGTGCGGAGAAAATTTGCCGATCGACGGTCGCTATGCCAAGCAATCTTATTGACATCTTGATCGTGACCTGACCATTTCAGGAACGACCACGATGAGGGGAGGCGGCGCGACAGCCTGAACGGGCCCGTGCCACGGATACGATGCGCCTCGACCTCACGACGCTTTTCCTGATGACGGTCGCCGTCACCTTCACGGCGGGCGTGCTGTTCCTGCTGTCGTGGAGCCAGACCCGCCGCGAGCGCTCCCTGGCGGTCTGGGGCATCGCCCACCTCGTCGGCAGCCTCGCCTCGCTGATGCTGGCCTTGCGCGACCAGATCCCGGACAGCCTGTCCATCGGCCTCGCCAACGCGCTGATGATCGGCGCCTACGGGCTGATCTGGAGCGGGGTGCGTGCCTTCGAGGGACGCCGGCTGCGTCTCGGCTGGGCGCTGGCCGGCGGAACAGTCTGGCTCGCGGCCTGTCTCATCCCCGCCTTCTACGGTTCGCTCGTCGCCCGCGTCGTTCTCGCCTCGACGCTGGCCGGATTCTACTGCGCCTCCGGCGGGCTCATGATCTGGCGCGGTCGCGGAGAGCCGCTGGTCTCGCGCTACCCCGCCCTCGTTCTGCTGGCGAGCTATGCCGTCCTCTACTGGATCCGCGTGCCGCTGGCCTTCGCCTTGCCGCTGCCGGCCTCCGTCGCGATCGCCTCGCCGTGGTTCGCCATTCTCTGCTTCACCGGCACGCTCTACTCGGTCGCCATCGCCTTCGTCTTCATGGCGCTGACGAAGGAGCGGGCCGAGCGCGAGCAGCGGCTCGCCGCCGAGACCGACGCGCTCACGGGCATCGCCAATCGCCGCGCCCTGGTCGCGGGCGCCGAGCGCCACCTCGCCGTCGCGCCGGCCGCGCTTCTCCTGTTCGACCTCGATCGCTTCAAGGCGATCAACGACCGCTACGGCCACAGCGTCGGCGACGCGGTGCTGGCCGCCTTCTGCACCATCGCGGCGCCGCTGCTGCCGCCCGAAGCCGTGTTCGGGCGGATGGGCGGCGAGGAGTTCGCCTGCCTCCTGCCCCGTCTCGACGAGCGGGCAGCGGCGCGCGTGGGCGAGCGGGTTCGGGCTGCCGTCGCCGGCTTCGATCATCCGGACTACCCGGATCTCGCGATGCGGGTGAGCGTCGGCGTGGCGGCCGAGAGCCAGATCGGCGGCAGCCTGGATTATCTTCTCCGCCGGGCCGACGACGCTCTCTATCGGGCCAAGCATGCCGGGCGCGACCGGGTCGTCACTGCCGGGGACGACCCGCTTCTCCGCGCCGAGGCGGAGCCGGACGCGGTCGCCGTGAGCACCGTCCACACCGTTCGGTCCGCCACCCGCTGAAGCCCGCCCGGGGGCCATCGACGGCGCGCCCCTTCCTGAGGCATCGTCGCGACCCGTGAGAGGGCGGCGGCGACCGCTCCGGCGAGAGGGCGACGATGCGGCGGCTGGCTCTGGGGATCGTGCGGGGCCTCGCCTGGGCGGTTCTCACCCTCGGCGCGGCCCGCGCGTCCGAACCGCTCGAGGGGCGGATCGAGGCGCTCCTGTCGCGCATGACGCTGGAGGAAAAGGCCGGCCAGCTCAATCTGATCTCGCACGAGCCGATCCTCGACCTCGACAGCCTGCGCCGCGGCGAGGTCGGGGCCGTCATCAACTTCAACAATGCCGGTCTCGTGGCCCAGGCCGATCGGCTCGCCCGCTCGTCACGCCTCGGCATCCCGCTGCTCGTCGGGCTCGACATCGTTCACGGCTACCGCACCATCTTCCCGCTGCCGCTCGCCCTGGCCGCGAGCTTCGATGCCGGCCTCGTCCGCCGCGCGGCCGCCGCCCAGGGGCGCGAGTCGGCGGTCATCGGCTTGAACTGGACCTTCTCGCCGATGGCCGATGTCGCCCGCGACCTGCGATGGGGCCGGGTGGTGGAGGGTCTGGGCGAGGATCCCTGGCTCACCGGGCGGCTCACCGCCGCGCAGGTCGAGGGGTTCCGCGACGGCGGTCTCGCAAGCACGCTCAAGCACTTCGCGGGCTACAGCGCGGTGCTGGGCGGGCGTGACTACGACGCGACCTTCCTCGCTCCGACCGAACTCCACGATCTCCATCTGCCGCCGTTCCGCGACGGGATCCGGGCCGGCGCCGATGCGGTGATGACGGCGCTGACCGCGCTCAACGGCCTGCCGACCACCGCCGATTCCGCCCTCATGACCGGCCTGCTGCGGCGGCAGATGGGATTCTCCGGCCTCGTCGTGGCCGACTGGCAGGCGGTCGCGAGCCTCGTGAAGCACGGCGTCGCCCGCGACGGAGCCGAGGCGGCGCGCAAGGCGCTGCTGGCGGGCGTCGACATGGATATGACGAGCGGGCTGTTCCTGCGCCATCTGCCCGCCGAGGTGCGCGCCGGTCGCGTCCCGGAAGGCGCGGTCGATGCGGCCGTGCGCCGGGTGCTGCGGCTGAAGTTCGGGCTCGGCCTGTTCGAGCGCCCGGTGATCGACCCGGAGGGCGCGGAGGAGAAACTCCTGCGGCCCGAGACCCGGCGCCTGGCCCGTGAGACGGCGCGCGCGAGCCTCGTCCTGCTCCAGAACCACGGCGATCTGCTGCCGATCGATCCGGCCAGGGTGCGCCGCATCGCCGTGATCGGCCCCTTCGCCGATTCCGCCTGGGATCAGGTTGGACCGCACGAAGGCGCGGGCCAGGAATGGGATGCGGTGACGATCCTGGCGGGCCTGCGCGAGCGTGCCGCCGCCTCCGGCATCGCCGTCGACTTCGCGCCAGGCTGTCCGCGGGTCTGCGACAGCCGCGCGGGTTTTTCCGAAGCCGTCGCAGCGGCGGCCGGTGCCGACCTCGTCGTGGCGGTGATGGGCGAGCCGCGGGACCGCTCTGGGGAGGGCTCGTCGAGCGCGTCTCTGTCCTGGCCGGGCCTGCAGCACGATCTGCTCGCGGCGGTCGCCGAGGCGGGCAAGCCGGTCGCGCTCGTCGTGGTCGGCGGGCGTCCGACCATCCTCGGTGAGGCGCTCGGGCAGGCGCAGGCGGTGCTGATGGCGTGGATCGCCGGCACCGAGGGCGGGCCGGCGGTGGCCGAGACGCTGTTCGGCGACGCCAACCCCTCGGGCAAGTTGCCGGTCTCCTGGCCACGCACGGTCGGGCAATTGCCGCTGACCTACGACGCCCTGCCGGGCGGGCGCCCGCACATCCCCGGCTCGCGCTGGACCATGGGCTATGCCGACGAATCGCCGCTGCCGCTGTTCCCGTTCGGCTACGGCCTCTCCTACACCCGCTTCGCCTACGGCGAGCCGGAAATCGTGACCCCGAATGTCGGCGTCGGAGACCGCTACGACGCCGTGCTGGAGGTACGCACGCCCGTCACCAACTACGGCACGCGGGCCGGCCGAGCGGTGGCGCAGCTCTATGTCGGTCAGCCGGTGGCCGGCCGAAGCCGGCCCAAGCGCCTGCTCAAGGGCGTCGCGCTCCTCGATCTCGCCTCGGGCGAGACCGGCACCGCGACCTTCCGCGTGCCCGCGCGCGACCTCGGCTATCATGAGCCCGACGGCACGCTCGTGGTGGAGGCCGGCGCCTATCTCGCCCATGTCGGCGGCGACTCGCTCGCCACCCGCAGCGCCGGCTTCACGGTCGAGACCGGGTGGCGCGGACCTCCGGGCAGCGACGAGGCGCGGCGCTGACCTGTCTCAGCCGAAGGTCTTTCTCGGATCGAACGCGTCGCGCACCGCTTCGCCGGCGAAGACGAGCAGGCTCAGCATCGTCGCCACCACGAAGAAGCCGGTGAGGCCGAGCCAGGGCGCGTTGATGTTATCCTTGCCCTGCGCCAGCAACTCACCGAGCGAGGGGGAGCCCGGCGGCAGTCCGAAGCCGAGATAGTCGAGGGAGGTGAGCGTGGTCACCGAGCCGTTCAGGATGAACGGCAGGAAGGTCAGGGTCGCGACCATGGCGTTGGGCAGGAGGTGGCGCGTCATGATGCGCACGTTCGACAGACCCAGCGCACGCGCCGCGCGCACGTATTCGAAATTGCGGGCGCGCAGGAATTCGGCGCGCACCACGCCGACGAGCGCGGTCCACGAGAACAGGGTCAGGATGCCGAGCAGGGTGAAGAAGCTCGGCACGAGGAAGGCCGACATGATGATGATGAGATAGAGGGTGGGGATCGCGCCCCAGATTTCGATGACCCGCTGGAAGGTGAGATCGGTCCAGCCGCCGAAATAGCCCTGCACCGCCCCCGCGATCACGCCGATGACCGAGGAGATGCCGGCGAGCACGAGGCCGAACAGGATCGAGATGCGGAAGCCGTAGATCACCCGCGCCAGCACGTCCCGCGTCGCGTTGTCGGTGCCGAGCCAGTGCCACTCGATGTCGCGGCAGCCGAGTTCGCGCCCCTCGGCCTTGACGCCGGCCCGCTCGGCCACCGGGCGGCATTCGGCATCGCTCAGCATCCACGTCGGCGGCGAGGGGGCCGGGGTCGGCAGATCCCGCATGAAGGTGTTGTCGGCATACGGAATCGGCGGCCACAGCGCCCAGCCGTTCTCCTCGATCTCCTTGCGCGTCTCGGGCGCACGGTAATCGGTCTGAGCGAGGAAGCCGCCGAACTTCTCATCCGGATAGTCAATCAGGACGGGGAACAGCCACTCGCCCTTGTACTGCATCACGATCGGGCGATCGTTGGCGATGAGTTCGGCGAACAGGCTCAGCACGAACAGGACGGTGAAGATCACCGCCGACCAATAGCCCCGGCGATTGGCCCGGAAATTTGCCAGCCGCCGCCGGTTGAGCGGCGACAGGCCGCGGCGGGTGGCGGTCGGCAGGGCTCGCATCTGCGGCGCGTTGCCCGGCGCGGTGACGGGCACCGCATCGAGTTCGGGTCGCAGGTGCTCGTTCATCGGCTCGAACCCTCAACTCGCCCTCAACTCGGGCGGCCGAGGCCGGCTCAGTCGAGCCGAACCGCGGTGCCCTCGATCTCGCTCGGCCGCAAGGTGCCCTTGCGCTCCAGATGGCGACGCAGCAGGCGCACGTTGCGGCGGTTCGCCTTGAAGGCCGCGTCGAGCAGGTCGCCGGCCAGCGGCACCGAGCCCACCGCGCCGTCGAGGGCGACGTTGGCCATCATGCGCCAAACCAGCCAGCGCGGCGCGCCGAGCCGTTTCGCCTCGTAGACGATGTACGAGGCGATCGCCATGCCCGCGATGTCGCCGAGGACGGGGACGAGACCGATCACCGCGTCGAGGCCGACGCGGCGGTTGATGCCCGGCAGGAGGAAGGCCGAGTCCATCAGATGGGCGAGCTGCTCCAGCCGCTGGAGGCTCGCCTCCGTGCCGGTATCGGTGAGGCGGCGCAGCTGCGCCGCTCCGGCGGACTCGCGATAGGCCATGCTGGGAGTGTGGGCGGAGAGGGTCATGGCGGAGGATGTGGCCCCGCCCCGACCGCTGCACAAGGAAGCGGACCGCTGTGTCCGCTCAAGCCGCGCGAAATAATCCCGCCAACCGCTCGACCGCCGCGTCGAGGGTGTCGTCCGCTTTGGCGAAGCAGAAGCGGGCGAGGCTTTTGACGCTTCCCTGCGCGTAGAAGGCGCTGACGGGAATGGCGGCCACGCCGTGCTCGGCCACGATCCGCTGGCAGAAGGCGACGTCGTCGTCGGCGAGCCCCGCGAGATCGACCGTGAGAAAGTAGGTGCCCGCGCTCGGCAGCACGGTGAAGCCGATCCGAGACAGGCCGGCCGCCAGCCGGTCGCGGGAGCGGGCGAGGTCCGCGCGCATCCCCTCGAAATACGCGTCGTCCTTGCCGAGCCCGTAGGCCACGGCCTCCTGAAGGTTCGGCGGGGTGGTGAAGGTGAGGAACTGGTGCGCCCGCGACAGGACCCGCATCAGCGGTTCGGCCGCCATGACGAACCCGACCTTCCAGCCGGTGAGACTGAAGATCTTGCCCGCCGAGCCGATCTTCACCGTGCGCTCGCGCATGCCGGGCAGAGCCATCAGCGGCAGGTGGCGCCGGCCATCGAAGATCACATGCTCCCACACCTCGTCGCAGATCGCGATCGCCTCGAAGCGCCGGCAGAACGCGGCGAGAAGCCCGAGGTCGTCCGCGCCGAACACGGTGGCACTCGGGTTGAGCGGGTTGTTGAGGAGGACGAGGCGGGTCCGCTCGGAGAACACCGCGGCGAGCGCCGCTTCCTCGATCCGGAAATGCGGAGGCTTGAGCGTGACGAAGCGCGGCACGCCGCCCGCGCGCCGCACCAGCGGCAGGTAGGCGTCGTACATCGGCTCGAACAGCACCACCTCGTCGCCCGGCCGCACCAGCGCCATCAACGCGCCGGCCAGTGCCTCGGTGGCGCCCGAGGTCACCATCACCTCGCGCTCGGGATCGAGGTCGAGACCCTGATGGCGCCGGTAATGCGCGGCGATGGCCGTGCGCAGCGAGGGCAGCCCCATCATCGGCGGGTACTGGTTGCTGACGCTCTCCAGCGCCCGCGCCGCAGCGGCGCGCACGTCGTCCGGTCCCTGCCCGTCGGGAAAGCCCTGGCCGAGATTGATCGCCCCGTGCTGCCGCGCCAGCCGCGACATCGATTCGAACACGGTTTCCGGCAGGTCGGTGAAGACGGGATGTCCGGCGAGGGGAGGGGTGCGATTCGCGGCGAGACTCATGGGCGATGTCTTCGCAGAGCGGCCGCGCCGCTCCAAGCACCTTCGCGAAAGACGCAACCGGAGAAAGAACTTGGCTGCTCGTGGTCTCGTCGATCGCGAAGACAAGAGGCATCGCGCAGGATCTTGGCGAGAACGTCGCGCTTCATCCGGCGGGACGTGCGTTCACGCACATGAGCTTGCGAATTACCCGCCCGAGCCGGCTTTTACGACGCGTCGCAGGGGTGACGAATGTTGACGATCATCAGTCGTAAGCGCATGTTCACCCCACGGTCGGACCGGCCGCCGCGCTGAAGGGACTTCGCCCCCTCGTTTCTTGAGTGTGGCAGGCCGGTCCGGTCGTCCTCATGAAAAAGGCCGCCGCTCGACACGGCGGCCTTTTTCATGTCCGATCGGGGGCGCGCATCCGCGCGTGGCGACCCTCTCCTCATCGGCGGCTCATGCGTCTGGGAACCTGTCTGCTGCTGGCCGTCGTTTCAGCGGGTCTGGGCCTGGGGCTGCGCCTCGCTGTGCCGGTGACGCCGGTCGATGCGTCGTTTCGCGAGGTGATGCGCCTCTATCAGTCGCAGGGCGGCGCGGAGGGCAGCAACATGGCGGAAACGTCGTCGCCGTAGGAACACCGCATTGCCCGGCGAGGCTCGCCGGCCCGGCCGCAACGGGCCGGATCTCCGGCCGACCGAAACGTTCCGCGGACCGGCCCGCGTCCCATGGCCGTGGTTTACGTCGACGAGTGTGTGAGGGATGAACGAGAGTTCGCCGATACGCAGGGAGACCGCCCGGGAAGTCCGGACCGCGGATCCGGTGCCGACCGCCCCGGTCCGCCGGCGGAGGAAGTTCGGCCGCTGGATGCTCGCGCTGCTGATCCTCGGCGGGGCCGGTGCGGTCGCCCATCGGACCTATGACGCCCGGCAGAAGCCGGCCGAGGAGACGGCGCAGGCGCCGGGCCCCGGCGGCCATGGCCGCGGCGGGCGGCCGGCCGAGATGAAGCAGGCGGTCGGCATCGCGCCGGTGGTGGCCGGCGACATGCCGGTGGTGCTCCAGGGCCTCGGCACGGTGACGCCGCTCGCCACGGTCTCGATCCGGTCGCAGATCAGCGGCTACCTCACCAAGATCGGGTTCCGCGAGGGTCAGATGGTGAAGGAGGGCGATTTCCTCGCCCAGATCGACCCGCGGCCCTACGAGGCACTGCTCGCCCAGTACCAGGGCCAACTCGCCCGCGATCAGGCCCTGCTGCAGAATTCCAAGCTCGACCTCCAGCGCTACCAGACGCTGAACCGGCAGGATTCGATCGCGAAGCAGAACGTCGACACCCAGGCCGCCCTGGTGAAGCAGAACGAGGGCACGGTCGCCGCCGACCAGGCGCTGGTCGATCAGCAGAAGCTGAATCTCACCTATGCCCGCATCGTCTCGCCGGTGGAGGGCCGGGTCGGCCTGCGGCAGGTCGATCTCGGCAACTACATCACCGCCGGCTCGACCAACATCGTCGTCGTCACGCAGCTGCGTCCGATCTCGGTGGTGTTCGTGCTGCCGGAGGACGACGTCGCGCGGGTGATGCGCCGCGTGCGCGAGGGCGCTAAGCTCACCGTGCGCGCCTTCGACCGCAGCGACCAGCACGAGATCGCCACCGGCCGCCTCGATACCGTGGACAACCAGATCGACACCACGACCGGCACGGTGAAGCTGCGGGCGATGTTCGAGAACGAGGACGAGACCCTGTTCCCGAACCAGTTCGTCAACGCGCGGCTGACCGTCGAGACGATCCGGAATGCCCCGTTGGTGCCCAACGCCGCGATCCTGCGCGGCACGCCGGGCACCTACGTCTACCTGATGGACGGCGACGAGAAGGTCACGGTCCGCCCGATCAAGACCGGCGAGACCGACGGCGTGAACACGGTGGTGCTTTCGGGCCTTCAGCCCGGCGACCGCGTCGTCACCGACGGCACCGACCGCCTGCGCGAGGGTGCGCCCGTGCGGGTCGTCGGTCAGGCCACTGGTCCCCAAGCCACCGGGCCGGCGGCGGGCGCGCCCGGTGCGACGCTTCCCGCGACGCCCGCGGCCGGCGCGCCGGCCGATACCGGCTCGACCCAGGGCGGTCAGGAGCGCCGGGGACGCCGGCGCCCGGCACAGTGACGGGATGCGGCCATGAACCCGTCCCGCCTCTTCATCCTGCGACCGGTCGCCACGACGCTGTCGATGCTGGCGATCCTGATCGTCGGCGCCGTGTCCTACCTGAACCTGCCGGTCTCGGCCCTGCCCGCCGTCGATTACCCGACAATCCAGGTGCAGACCTTCTATCCCGGCGCCAGCCCGGAGGTGATGACGTCGGCCGTGACCGCGCCGCTGGAGCGGCAGTTCGGCCAGATGGCCAACCTCAACCAGATGTCCTCGCAGAGTTCGGCGGGGGCCTCGGTCATCACCCTTCAGTTCAACCTCGACATCCCCCTCGATATCGCCGAGCAATCGGTCCAGGCGGCGATCAACGCGGCCGGCAACCTGCTGCCGACCGACCTGCCGGCGCCGCCGGTCTACGCCAAGGTCAATCCGGCCGACGCGCCGGTGCTGACGCTGGCGCTGACCTCCGCGACGATGCCGCTGACGCAGGTTCGTGACCTCGCCGAGACCCGCCTCGCCCAGAAGATCAGCCAGATCGCCGGCGTCGGCCTCGTCAGCATGGGCGGCGGCCAGCGCCCGGCGGTGCGGGTGCGCTTCAATTCCCTGGCGATGGCGGCCTACGGCCTCAACATCGACGACCTGCGCACGACGATCGCCAATCTCAACGTCAACACGCCCAAGGGCAATATCGACGGCCCGACCCAGTCCTACGCCATCAACGCCAACGATCAGGTCCGCGACCCGGCGGTCTACGCCAGTGCGATCATCGCCTATCGCAACGGCGCCCCGGTCCGCCTGACCGACGTGGCCGAAGTGGTGGACGGGGCCGAGAACACCCGTCTCGGCGCCTGGGCCGACCGCACGCCCGCGGTGATCCTCAACATCCAGCGCCAGCCCGGCGCCAACGTCATCGACACGGTGGACCGCATCAAGCGGCTGCTGCCGCAGCTCGAAGCGACCATGCCGGCCTCGGTCTCGGTGGCGACGCTCACCGACCGCACGACGACGATCCGCGCGTCCGTCCACGACGTGCAGTTCGAACTGATGCTCGCCATCGCGCTGGTCGTGATGGTGATCTTCCTGTTCCTGCGCAGTTTCTCCGCCACGCTGATCCCGAGCCTGTCGGTGCCGCTCTCGCTGATCGGTGCGCTCGCGGCGATGGACGCCTGGGGCTTCTCCCTCGACAACCTCTCGCTGATGGCGCTGACCATCGCCACCGGCTTCGTCGTGGACGACGCCATCGTCGTCATCGAGAACATCGCCCGCCACGTCGAGGAGGGCGATAGCCCGTTCGAGGCGGCGCTGAAGGGCAGCCGCGAGATCGGCTTCACCATCATCTCGCTCACCGTCTCGCTGATCGCGGTGCTGATCCCGCTCCTGTTCATGGGCGACGTGGTCGGCCGCCTGTTCCGCGAATTCGCGATCACGCTGGCGGCAACCATCGTCATCTCGGCGGTGGTCTCGCTGACCCTCGTGCCGATGCTCTGCGCGCGCCTGCTCAAGCCCGTCGCGCACGGCGCCGACACGCCGGCCGCCCGCCGCGAGGGGCCGATCGCGCGCTTCGGCCGGCGGCTCAACGACGGCGTCATCGCCCTCTACGGCCGGGCGCTTCGCGTCGTTCTGGCCAATCAGGGGCTGACGCTGATCGTCACGCTCGGCACGGTGGCGCTCACCGCCTACCTGTTCGTGGTGATCCCGAAGGGCTTCTTTCCCGTGCAGGACACGGGCGTGATCCAGGGCATCTCACAGGCCGACCAGAGCGTGTCCTACGAGGCCATGGCGGAGCGCCAGCAGGCGCTGGCCGACAGGGTGCTGAAGGACCCGGACGTGGCGAGCCTGTCCTCGTTCATCGGCGTCGATGGCCAGAACGTCACCCTCAATTCCGGCCGCTTCCTCATCAACCTGAAGCCCCGCGAGGCGCGCCAGTCGGATGCCAGCGCGATCATCCGCCGCCTCAACGCGGCGACGAGCACGGTGCCCGGCGTGCGGCTCTACATGCAGCCGGTGCAGGATCTGACGATCGACACCGCGGTCTCGGCGACGCAGTACCAAGTCATCCTCGAAAACCCGAACCTCGGTGACTTCGAGACCTGGGTGCCGCGCTACGTCGAGGCGTTGCGCCGTTCGCCGCTGCTGGCCGACGTCACCAGCGACTACCAGGGCAACGGGCTCGCTGCCTACGTCACCATCGATCGCGCCACGGCGGGCCGCTACGGCATCACGCCGGCCACGATCGACAACGTGCTCTACGACGCCTTCGGCCAGCGCATCGTCTCGACCATCTTCACCCAGTCGAACCAGTACCGGGTGATTTTGGAGGCGAACCCGAAGCTGCACACCACGCTCGCCTCCCTCGACAACCTCTACCTGCCGTCCTCCACCGCGCCGTCGGGGCAGGTGCCGCTCTCGGCGGTGGCGAAGGTGGAGGAGCGCCGCGCGCCGCTCCTGATCGGTCATCTCGGCCAGTTCCCGGCCACCACGGTCTCGTTCAACCTCGCCCCGGGCGTCGCCCTCGGGCAGGCGGTGGACGCGTTGGAGACCGCGCGGAAGGAGATCAACCTGCCGGCGAGCTTCAACGTGGTGCCGCAGGGCTCGGTCTTCGCCTTCGAGTCGGCGCTCTCGAACGAACTGTTCCTCGTCTGTGCCGCGATCGTCACCGTCTACATCGTGCTGGGCGTGCTCTACGAGAGCTTCATCCACCCGATCACCATCCTCTCCACCCTGCCCTCGGCCGGCATCGGCGCGCTGCTCGGGCTGATGTGGTTCGGGCTCTCGCTCGACATCATCGCGATCATCGGCATCGTCCTGCTGATCGGCATCGTGAAGAAGAACGCGATCATGATGATTGACTTCGCGCTCCAGGCCGAGCGCGAGGAGGGCAAGGCGCCGCGCGACGCGATCTACGAGGCCTGCCTGCTGCGCTTCCGCCCGATCCTGATGACGACGCTGGCCGCCCTGTTCGCGGCGGTGCCGATGATCATCGGCTCGGGCGTCGGCTCGGAGTTGCGCCAGCCGCTCGGCATCGTCATCGCCGGCGGCCTCATCGTCAGCCAGGTGCTGACGCTGTTCACGACGCCAGTGATCTATCTCGCCTTCGACCGGCTGGAGCGGCGCATCACCCGGCGGCGGGAGCGGGACGGGCTGGCTCCGGACGGGGCGGTGCCTTGAACCTCTCCGAACCCTTCATCCGCCGCCCGGTCGCGACGACGCTCCTGACCGTCGGCCTGATGCTCGCCGGCCTGTTCGCCTATGTGCGGCTGCCGGTGGCGCCGCTGCCGCAGGTCGATTTCCCCGTCATCCTCGTCCAGGCGCAGATGGCCGGGGCCTCGCCGGAGACCATGGCGACGACGGTGGCCGCGCCGCTGGAGCGGCGGCTCGGGGCGATCGCCGACGTCAACGAGATGACCTCGACGAGTTCCACCGGCACGGTGCGGATCGTCCTGCTGTTCGGCCTCAACCGCGACATCGACGGCGCCGCCCGCGACGTCCAGGCGGCGATCAACGCCGCCCGCGCCGACCTGCCGACGGCGCTGCGCACCAATCCGACCTACCGCAAGTTCAACCCGGCCGACTCGCCGATCCTCATCCTCGGCCTGACCTCGGACACCCTGACGCCGGGCCAGCTCTACGATTCCGCCGCGACCATCGTGCAGCAGCGGATGAGTCAGGTCGAGGGTGTCGGCAACGTCGATATCGGCGGCTCGTCGCTGCCGGCGGTGCGGGTGGAACTCGATCCCACCGCCCTGTTCCACTACGGCATCGGCCTGGAGGGCATTCGCGCGGGGCTCGCCTCGGCCAATGCCAACTCGCCCAAGGGCGACATCGTCGCGGGCGACCGCCGTTACCAGCTCTACGCCAACGACCAGGGCCGGCAGGCCTCGGACTATCGCGACATCGTCGTGGCCTACCGCAACGGCGCCGCCGTGCGGCTGGCCGATGTCGGCGAGGTGGTCGACTCGGTCGAGGACAAGCGCAACCTCGGTCTCGTCGACGGCAAGCCGGGCGTGATCCTGTTCATCTACAAGCAGCCGGGCTCCAACGTCGTCGAGACGGTGGAGCGGGTGCGCGCGGCGATCCCGCAGGTGCAGGCGGCGTTGCCGGGCGACATCGACCTCGCCATCTCCGGCGACCGTTCCGCCACGATTCGCGCCTCGCTGGCGAGCACCGAGGAGACGCTGATCATCGCGGTGATCCTCGTCGTCTTCGTCACGTACATCTTCCTGCGCTCGTGGCGGGCGACGCTGATCCCGGCGGTGGCGGTGCCGATTTCGATCATCGGCACCTTCGCCGCGATGTGGCTGCTCGATTACTCCCTCGACATCCTGTCGCTGATGGCGCTCATCATCGCGACCGGCTTCGTCGTGGACGACGCCATCGTCGTCTTGGAGAACATCCAGCGCCACATTGAGGCGGGCAAGCCGCGGGTCGAGGCCGCCCTGCTCGGCGCCCGCGAGGTCGGCTTCACCGTCGTCTCGATGAGCCTGTCGCTCATCGCCGTGTTCCTGCCGATCCTGCTGATGGGCGGCATCGTCGGCCGCCTGTTCCGGGAATTCGCGGTCACCCTGTCGATGGCGATCCTCGTCTCGCTCGTGCTGTCGCTCACGACGACGCCGATGATGTGCGCGCTGCTCCTCAAGCCGGAAGCGGAGATGCATGCGGGCAAGCGCCCCAACCTCCTCTTGCGGATGCTGGAGGGCGGCTTCGACGCGCTGCTGCGGGGCTACGAGCGCAGCCTTGGCTTCGCGCTGCGCCACCGCCGCCTGACGGCGCTCAGCGTGTTCATCGCGATCGGGCTGACGGTCTACGGCTACATCATCGTGCCGAAGGGCTTCTTCCCCGATCAGGATACCGGCCAGCTCATGGGCGGCATCCAGGCCGACCAGCGCATCTCGTTCCAGTCGATGAAGGACAAGCTGGAGCGGGCGAGTGCCATCGTGCAGGCGGACCCGGCGGTGGAGAGCATCGTCGGCTTCACCGGCGGGCGCGGCACCAACTCCGCCAACGTCTTCGTCGGGCTCAAGCCCCTGGGCCAGCGCGATCCCATCGAAAAGGTGATGAACCGGCTGCGGCCCAAGCTCGCCCAGGTCGCGGGCGCGCGGCTGTTCCTGTTCCCGCGTCAGGACCTGAGGATGGGTGGGCGCCAGAGCTTCGCCCAGTACCAGTACACGCTCCAGGGCGACACCGCGGCCGAGCTCTACGCCGCGTCGCCCAAGCTCCTGCAGGCGCTGCAGAAGCGCACCGACATCTTCGCCGACGTGACCTCCGACCAGCAGGAAGGCGGCCTGGAAAGCCGCCTCGTGATCGACCGGCCGACCGCCTTCCGCTACGGCATCACGCCGGACCAGATCGACAACACCCTCTACGACGCCTTCGGCCAGCGGCAGGTCTCGACGATCTACAACCCGCTCAACCAGTACCACGTGGTGATGGAGATCGCGCCGCGTTACCTGCAGAACCCGGAAGTGCTGAAGACGATCTACGTCTCGACCACCGGCGGACGGGCGCGGGGCTCGGCCACCACCAATGCGGTTGCCGGCACGGTGGAGGGGGGCGGCACGACCACCGCCTCACAGGCCTCGACCTCCGGCACCTCCACCACCGACACCGCCGCGACCATCGCCGCCGATTCCGCGCGCAACGCCGCCTCCAACGCCATCGCCGCGAGCCGCGGCAGCGCCTCGTCGAGCGCGCCGGTGTCGAGCGCCAAGGAGACGATGGTGCCGCTCTCGGCCTTCGCGCATTTCGAGACCGGCAACGCCCCGGTCCAGGTGGCGCATCAGGGCCTGTTCGTCGCGACGACGATCTCGTTCAACCTCGTGCCCGGCAAGAGCCTGGGCGAGGCCACCGCCGTGATCAACCAGACCATGCTCGACCTGCAATTGCCGCAGACGATCCACGGCGAGTTCGCGGGCGCGGCCAAGAGCTATCAGGAATCGTCCTCGCGCCAGCCGCTGCTGATCCTGGCGGCGCTGCTGGCCGTCTACGCCGTGCTCGGAATCCTCTACGAGAGCTACGTGCACCCGCTGACGATTCTCTCGACGCTGCCCTCGGCCGGCATCGGCGCCATCGTCGCCCTGCTCTCCACCGGCACCGAGTTCACCATCATCGCCCTGATCGCGGTGTTCCTGCTGATTGGCATCGTGAAGAAGAACGCCATCCTGATGATCGACTTCGCCATCGATGCGGAACGCCGCCGCGGCCTGACGCCGGCCGAGGCGATCCACGAGGCCTGCCTCCTGCGCTTCCGCCCGATCATGATGACGACGCTCGCCGCCCTGCTCGGCGCGGCCCCGCTCATCATCGCCGGCGGCGAGGGCGCGGAGCTGCGCCGGCCCCTCGGGATCGCGATCGTCGGTGGACTCATCGTCAGCCAGATCCTGACCCTCTACACGACCCCGGTCGTCTACCTGTATCTCGACCGTCTCCGGCTCTGGGTGAAGCGTCGCCGGGGCGGACCCGCGACGGTGCCGGCCGAGTGAGGATGGTTGTTTCGTGATCCGTGACTTGCGCGAAAGCCGCCCGCCGCGCGCGGGAGCGGGAGGGTGTGCGGCCCTGCTGCGTCTCGCGGGCGCCGCCGCGCTGGCGGCGACCACCTCCGGCTGTCTCGTCGGCCCCGACTATTCGCGCCCCTCCGTCGAGACACCGCTCGGCTTCAAGCAGGGCGGCATGCGCGAGGACAGCCTCGCCTACGTCCAGGCGCAGAAGGGCTGGCGACCGGCGGTGCCGAACGACGCGGCCGCGCGCGGCGACTGGTGGCGCGTCTTCAACGATCCGACGCTCGACCGGCTGATCCGCTCCATCGACGTCGACAACCAGAACCTCCGCGCCCAGGTCGCGGTCTACGATCAGGCCCGTGCCCTGGTCGCGCAGGCCCGCGCCGCGCTGTTCCCCACGGTGATCGGCGCGCCGGGCATCACCCGTTCGCGGGCGCTCGGGGCCGAGCGGACCACCGTCTCGCTCCAGGGGCAGGCGAGCTGGGAGCTCGATCTGTTCGGCGGCATCCGCCGCCAGATCGAGAGCGACGTGGCCTCCGCCCAGGCCTCGGCCGCCGACCTCGCCCTGGTGCGCCTCAGCCTCCAGGCGGAACTGGCGACCAACTACCTTCAACTGCGCTACCAGGATTCGCTCAAGCGCGTGCTGGAGGAGAATGTCGAAGGGTTCAAGCGCAGCCTCAGTATCGCCGAGAACCAGTACAACGCCGGCGTCGCCGCCCGTTCCGACGTCATCACTGCGCAGACGCAGCTCCAGACGACGCAGGCCTCGCTGATCGCCGTCGATCTTCAGCGCGCGACCTTCGAGCACGCGGTGGCGATCCTCACCGGGCGACCGCCCTCCGAGGTCAAGCTGCCGTTCGCGCCCCTGCCGGTCCGTCCGCCCGCGGTGCCGGTCGGCATCCCCTCGGATCTCCTCGAGCGCCGGCCCGACATCGCCGGGGCCGAGCGGCTGGTGCAGGCGCAGAGCGAGCAGATCGGCGTGGCGGTCTCCGCCTTCTTCCCCACGGTGACGCTCTCCGCCTCGGGCGGCATCTCGGGCGCGACCAGCAACGGCGTGTTCTCGGCGGCCAACAGGGTCTGGTCGATCGCCGCCAACGGCAGCCAAGTGTTCTTCGACGGCGGCGCGCGCGCGGCGGTGCTGCAGACGGCGCGCGCCGCCTACGAGGCGGCGGTGGCCAATTACCGCCAGACGGTGCTGACCGCCTTCGGCGAGGTCGAGAACGGGCTGGCCGGTGTGCGGATCCTCGGCCGGCAGCAGGCCAAGCAGGACGAGGCGGTCGCCTCGGCCCGGCGCGCGGTCGAGATCACGCTCAACGAGTACCGGGCCGGCACGCAGAACTACACCACCGTGGTCACCGCGCAGGCGCTCCTCATCAACAACGAGGTCACCGCGCTCCAGATTCGCCTGAACCGCTTCACCACCGCCGTGGCGCTGATCCGGGCGCTGGGCGGCGGCTGGGATGCCCGCTCGCTGCCGACCGGCGAGGAGCTGAAGGGCGTGCGCCTGCCGATCGACGGCGGCTCGGCCGTCCGCACCGACGAGTAGGACCGGCGAGGGGGCCGGCGGTCCGAGCAGGGCAGCTCAGCCGGAACATGGACAGCCCGGCTCTGTTGAAACGGGGATTTTCGCGGCCGGCCCGCCGCCGGCCGGCAGCCCCGGATGGTCCATGCCCGACGCCTGCGTTCACGACACGCCCGACACGCCGCAGGCTCCGCCCTGCACCCTCGTGATCTTCGGGGCCGGCGGCGACCTCACCAAACGCCTGCTGATGCCCGCCCTCTACAATCTCGCGGGCGGCGGGCTGCTCGACGAGAGATTCTCCGTCCTCGGCGTCGATCACAACCCGCTCACCGACGACGGTTGGCGCGACGATCTCACGAAGACGATGGACTCCTTCACCAAGGATCCCTCCGCCGAGTTCCATGCCGAGCGGATCGATCCGCGGCCCTGGGGCTTCGTCCGCGACCGCCTGCACGTGATGCAGGGCGATTTTTCCGACGAGGCGACCTTCAAGGATCTCGCCGGGCGCCTCACCGGCAACGTCGTGTTCTACCTCGCGGTCTCCGCCCGCTTCTTCGGACCGGTGGTCGAGGGCCTCGGCAAGGCGGGCCTGCTCAAGCAGACCGACGATGCCTTCCGCCGCGTCATCATCGAGAAGCCGTTCGGCTCGGATCTCGCCTCGGCGAAGGCGCTTAACCAGACGATCCTGGCGCAGGGCGAGGAGGGCCAGTTCTATCGGATCGACCATTTCCTCGGGAAGGAGACGGTGCAGAGCCTTCTGGCGATCCGCTTCGCCAACGCGATGCTGGAGCCGATCTGGCGGCGCGACTATGTCGATCACGTCGAGATCACCGCCGCCGAGACGATCGGCGTCGAGGAGCGCGGCCGCTTCTACGAGCCCACGGGCGCGCTGCGGGACATGGTGCCCAACCACCTGTTCCAGCTCCTCACCATGGTGGCGATGGAGCCTCCGGGCTCGTTCGACGCCGAGGCCGTGCGCGACGAGAAGACGAGGCTGGTCACCGCGATCCGCCCGGTTGCGCCGGAGAACGCGGTGCGCGGCCAGTACGCGGCGGGACGCGAGGCGGGCAAGGATGTCCCGGCCTACCGCAATGAGCCGGACGTGGCCGAGGATTCGCGGACCGAGACCTACGTGGCTCTCAAGCTCGAAATCGAGAACGAGCGCTGGTCCGGCGTGCCGTTCTTCCTGCGGACCGGCAAGCGGTTGGCGGACCGGCGCACCGAGATCGCGGTGCATTTCAAGCCGGCGCCGTTCACGCTGTTCCGTGGGACGGATGGCAGCGACCTCGCCCCCAACGTCATGCGGTTGCGCATCGACCCGAAGCCTGGCTCGGCCACGCATCTCAACGTGAAGCGGCCCGGGCCGCAGATGCACCTCGCCGTCATCGAGACGGGCTTCTGCTACGGCGACTTCTTCGATCCGGCACCGACCGTCGGCTACGAGACGCTGATCTACGACTGCATGATGGGCGATCCGACCCTGTTCCAGCGCGCCGACACCATCGAGGCGAGCTGGGCCGCCGTCGACCCGCTGATCCAGGCCTGGAAGGACGCGCCGGTCTGCTTCTATCCGGCGGGGGCGCCCGGGCCGAAGGAGGCGGACGATCTGCTCGCCCGGGACGGGCGGTCATGGCTGCCGCTGGGGGATGCCAAAACGGAAGACGTCTGAACGAGCGACGTTCCCTCTCCCCGCGCGGGGAGAGGGAGCGCGGATCGTACGGGAACGGCCCTCAGCCGGCCTGCGTCTCCAGCTCGCGCAGGATCGCGTCGCCCATCTCGGCGGTGCTGATCGGGGTCTGGCCCTCGCCGACGATGTCGCGGGTGCGGGCGCCCGCGGCGAGCGCGCGGGTGATCGCGCCCTCGACGAGGTCGGCGGCCTCCCCCAGACCGAAGGAGTAGCGCAGGCACATGGCGAGCGAGCCGATCATCGCGATCGGGTTCGCAAAACCCTTTCCGGCGATGTCGGGCGCCGAGCCGTGCACCGGCTCGTAGAGCGCCTTGCGGGTTCCGCGGGCGTCGGTCGCGCCGAGCGAGGCCGAGGGCAGCATGCCGAGCGAGCCGGTGAGCATCGCCGCGACGTCCGAGAGCACGTCGCCGAACAGGTTGTCGGTCACGAGAACGTCGAACTGCTTGGGGCGCCGCACGAGCTGCATGGCGCAGTTGTCGGCGAGCACGTGCTCCAGCTCCACCTCGGCGTAGTGCTCGGCATGGACCTTCGTCACGACGTCCTTCCACAGGACGCCGGTCTTCATCACGTTGTTCTTCTCGGCCGAGGCGACCCGGCCCGAGCGCTTGCGGGCGAGGTCGAAGGCCACATGCGCGATCCGCTCGATCTCGGCGGTGGTGTAGACCTGCGTATCGACCGCCCGCTTCGAGCCGTCCTCAAGGGTGGTGATCTCCTTCGGCTCGCCGAAATAGACGCCGCCCGTGAGTTCGCGCACGATCATGATGTCGAGACCCTCGACCAGCTCGCGCTTCAGCGCCGAGGCGTCGGCGAGCGCCGGGTAGCAGATCGCCGGGCGCAGGTTGGCGAACAGGCCCAGATCCTTGCGCAGGCGCAGCAGCCCGGCCTCGGGGCGGATGTCGTAGGCGACACCGTTCCACTTCGGCCCGCCGACCGCGCCGAGCAGGATCGCATCCGCCGCGTCGGCACGGGCGAGCGTCTCGTCGGCGAGGGGCTTGCCGTGGACGTCGATCGCCGCGCCGCCGACGAGGTCGCGCTCGGTCTCGAAATCGGCGAGGCCGGCGCGCTTGAGCCAGCCGACGACCTTCTCGACCTCGGCCATCACCTCGGGGCCGATGCCGTCGCCGGGCAGGAGCAGAAGCTTGTAAGTGGTCATGGGGCGGGCTCCGGGCTGTTCGCGCGGCGCCCCGCGCAGGGGCGCATCGTGCCCGGGGGCTCTATCGGCGCGGCTTGGCGGCCGCAAGTCCACGGCAAGCCCGCCGCGCGGCTCCCTCGAGACCCCGGCGCCGTCAGCCCGCCCGTCAGCCCGCCCGCTTGGCCGAGCGGAACGGGCGCAGCATCCAGGCCATGCGCCCGACCTCGTCCTCCTCGCGCCGACGGCTCGCCCGATCCGGGGCGGAGGTGCCGATCTCGTGCACGATCTGCCCGAGCAGCGGCGGCAGTTCCTGGCCGTACTCGTCCAGCAGCACCGCGGCGTCGAGCAGGGCCTGGATCTGATCGTCGGGGATCGGACGGCTCATGATCTGCGCATCGAGCGCTTGGTCGGCCAGGAGCGTCGCGAGGCGCGAGACCTCCGACAGGCCGGCGGGTGGTGCGGAAAGACCGCTGCTCATCGATGGAGGCCCTCTCGAACGATCGGAGGCACAGGATAATCCGGTTTTGGTGAGCCAATCGTTTCACTGGATCGTTTGGTTCCGTCCAAGCCGGCGCCCCGACTGGGCTGTGCATCGGCGCATGCGCCGGTCTCCCCTCGGGACGCCGATGTTCTAAGGTACGGCCGTGATTAGACGACACTTCCTCCCCTTCGACCCATCCCGCCGAGCGGCCCGCCGCCCCTGCAGATCCGTTTCCGGAATGGCGCTGCCGCCGATGGCGGCGCTGATCCTCGCCGCCGCGCTGCCGGCGCAGGCCGGCGCGACCCGCGGCGGCAACAGCGCCTGCTACGTCACGGGCGGCAATGCCCTGGAGATCTGCCGCTCGGCGGACGAGGCCGAGGGCGTCTATGCCGTCCCGCCGCCCTGCCGCTTCGTCCACGACGTGCAGATCCTGCGCCTGAAGGATACCGGCCCGCCGGGCCCGCTTCAGGTGATCTACCGGGCCGAGCCGCCGCGTCAGGCGAGCCGTCCGGGCGCGCGCCGCGGCGAGGAGGCCTGTCCGGCCGACCTGCGCGCCGCCGATCCGGCGGTCGGCGGCGCGGTGCGCATCGGCCGGCAGATCGAGACGCTGGCAACGATCCTGCCGCCGACCGATCCGCGCTTCTGGAGCGAGGGGCTCGAGGGTGCCGGTCCGGCGCGGGCCGAGCCGCCGCGGCGCCGCAGCCGGGCAAGCCGGCAGGCGCGGCGGGAGGCCCGCCGGGCGGCGCGCGAGGCCGGGCAAGGGGACACGTCGCAGGAGAAGATGACCTTCCGCGCCCAGGCGCCCGCGCCGGAGGACGATCCGTCGGGCAATGCCATGATGGTGGCCGGGCGCGATTGGGCGGGGGACCCGTACTACGCCATCCTCGCCACCGCGACCGAGCCGTCGGGAGAGGGCCGCCGCCGGGTGCTGGTCCAGGCGCGCACCTACGATTTCCAGGGGCTCGACCTGCGCGTGGAGGCCGATCCCGGCACCGAGTGGCGGCCGTTCGGGGCGCCCCCGGCTGAGGAGAGGGGCCGGCGGCGCGGCCGCGGCCGGCCGGCGGCGATGCGACCGGCCCCGGTGCTCGACGAGACCGGCAAGCCGATCGTCGGCAACTGCGCCGCGCCGGGCTTCGAGGCCCGCGGCCTGACCGGCTCGATCAGCGTGGTCGATCGGGTCTACCACTACTTCTACACCGACGTGGTGCCGAGCGATTGCGACGCGCCGCGAGCCAAGCGGCGTATGGCGCTCTACATGCGCACCAGCCGCGACCCGCTGGCGGAGCGCACGTGGTCGCCGCCGGTGACGCTGATCGAGAGCCTGCCCGCCGAGACCGAAATGCGCGTCGCCAAGGCGCGGGGCATGGACCGCTGGGCCGTCGCCTATTCCTGCTCGCGGCCGGTCACGGTCTCGGGCGGGCCGGTGGCCGACATCTGCCTGCACTACACCGCCGACCTCTCGCCGGGCAGCATCACCGCCCTGACGCTCTATTCCGACCCCGTCGCCGCCGGCCATTCCACCGCCTATCTCGGCCTGCGTTCCGGGGGCGATGCGCTCGGGCGCTTCACCCGTGACGGCTTCGGCTGGATGACCGACCGCTACGGCAATCTCGACACGCCCGCGATCTACCCCGACAAGGGCGGCTTCCTGACCTGGCTCGATCGCCGGGCGCCGCGGATCGACGGCAGCGACGCCTCCTCCCTCTACGGGCGGCCGGTCTACTGGGCGACGTGGACGGTGCGGCCGCGCGCTGCCGCTCCCTGAGCCTCTGACCGTGGCCTTGGCCCCCGACCCCTGACGATTCCTGGCGTTCGATTCCTGCCGGTCGCTTCCTGGCGGTCGTTCGACAGAGGGATGGATGTCCCCGGTCCCGCCGTCGATCCTACGAGCCTCGCGCTCAGCGGCGGGCCGGGGATCGCTCCGGCGCGGGCGGTACGCGTTGGTTCCAGGGGTTCGGACGCGCGTTAGGAGGAGACCATGACGGTCACGACACTCGACTCCCTGGCCGGGCGGCGCGGCGCCGACGTGCTGGTGGAGGTGCTGCGCAGCCAGGGGGTGCGCTACGTCTTCGGCAATCCGGGCACGACCGAGCTGCCCCTGATCGACGCCCTGACGGACGCACCCGACATCGCCTACGTCCTGGCGCTGCAGGAGGCGAGCGCGGTCGCCATGGCCGACGGCTATGCCCAGGCGGCGCGACGGCCCGGATTTCTCAACCTGCACACCGCCGGCGGTCTCGGCCACGGCATGGGCAACCTGCTCAACGCCCAGATCTCCGGCACGCCGCTGGTGGTGACGGCGGGCCAGCAGGATTCGCGGCACGTCCTCACCGATCCGCTGCTGTTCGGCGACCTGACGACGATCGCGGGCCCGACGGTGAAATGGGCGCGGGAGGTCACCCACGCCAACCAGCTCTCGATCCTCCTGCGCCGCGCCTTCAACGACTGCATGGCCGCCCCGTCCGGTCCGGTCTTCCTGTCCCTGCCCATGGACGTGATGGAGGCGATGACCGACGCGCCGCTCGGCGAGATCTCGACCATCGACCACCGCGCCGTGGCCGGATCCCTCGACCGGCTCGCGGACCGGTTGGCCGCCTTCGCCCCCGGGCGGCTGGCCCTGATCGCCGGCGACGAGGTCGATGCGAGCGACGCGTCGGAGCAGGCGGTGCGGCTCGCCGACATCCTGGCGGCACCGGTCTACGGCGCCTCCTGGCCGGCGCACATCCCGTTCCCCACCGCCCATCCGCTCTGGATGGGCAATCTGCCGACCAAGGCGAGCGGCATCGCCGAGATCCTCGGCCAGTACGACGCCGTGTTCGCGCTCGGCGGCAAGTCCCTGATCACCGTGCTCTATACGGAGGGGTCGGCGGTGCCGCCCGGCACCGAGGTGTTCCAGCTCTCGGCCGATGCGCGCGACCTCGGGCGCACCTATGCGACGCATCTCTCGACCGTCGGCAATGTCGGGGCCTCCCTCGACGTACTGCTGCCGCTGCTGGAGGCGCGGGTGGCGCCGCGGGCGGAGGCCTATGCGCGTCGGCGCGAGGCGGCGGTGGTGGCCTACGACGCCCGGCGCGCGGCTCTGGCGGCCAAGGTGGAAGCGGCCTTTGCCGATCCGGTGATCCATCCCCTCGTCGCCGCTTCGGAGATCGCCCGCGCCGTCGGCTCCGACGTCGCCATCGTCGATGAGGCGCCCGCGACCCTCGGGCATCTGCGCACGTTTCTGCACAGCACCTGGACGCGGCAATATTCATCGATCCGCGGCGGCGTGCTGGGCTGGGGCATGCCGGCCTCGGTCGGCTACTCCCTCGGGCTCGACCGGGCGCCGGTGGTCTGCATCGTCGGCGACGGCGCGGCGATGTACTCGCCCCAGGCGCTGTGGACCGCCGCGCATGAGGGGCTGCCGGTGACCTTCGTGGTGATTAACAACGCCGAGTACAACATCCTGAAGCAGTTCATGAAATCGCAGACGCACTACGCCTCGGTGCGGGCGAACCGCTTCATCGCCATGGACCTGACCGAGCCGCGCATCGATTTCCTGGCGCTCGCCGCATCGATGGGCGTGCCGTCGCGGCGGATCGAGCGGGCCGGCGACATCGCCGGGGCGGTCGAGGCGGGGATCCGTTCGGGGCGGCCGAACCTCGTGGAAGTGGTGGTCAGCGCGGCGTGACGGATTCGCCGCCGACTCTCGTCTTCGACACGGATTGCGTGCTCTGTGCCGGAACGGTGCGGTTCGTGCTGGCGCATGAGCGCGAGGCGAGCCTGCACTTCATGGGCGCGTGGTCCGCCGAGGGGCTTGCGCTGGCTGCGCGTCACGGCTTCACCGCCGCGGATCTGAACGGCACCGCCCTGCTGGTCGAGGGCGGCCGGGCGCTGACCCGCTCGGATGCCGCGCTCGCCGTGGCGCGGCATCTCAAGGCGCCGTGGCGCTGGGTCAGGCTGTTCGGGATCGTGCCGAAGCCGCTGCGCGACCGCCTCTACGGCCTTGTCGCGCGCAACCGCAGCCGCCTGTTCGGGCGGCGCGCGGATTGCGCCCGGGTGCCGCCGGAGCAGCGGCACCGTTTCCATGGCGTCAAGCCGGCGGACACGCCGCTCCCGCCATAGGAGCGATCACGCCTTGCGGGCGACCGTGAAGCGGGCCGCGTCCTTGAGCACCTGTGCCCGCGCGCCCCAGGGGGCGACGGCCTCCTCGCACAGCGCCACCAGCCGGTCGCATTCGGCCCGCGCGCCGTCGAGGCCGAGGCGGTCGACCAGGGTCGCCTTGCCGGCATCCTTGTCCTTGCCGGTGGCCTTGCCCATGGCTTCCGGCGAGGCCTCGCGGTCGAGGATGTCGTCGGCGACCTGGAAGGCCTGGCCGAGCGCCTTGCCGTAGCGCAGCAGCGCGGCCCGCTCCTCCGCGCCCGCGCCGCCGACCAGCGCCCCGGCCTCGACGGAGAAGGCGAGGATCGCGCCGGTCTTCATCGCCTGCATCCGCAGGGTGTCGTCGATGTCCATGTCGGCCGGGCCGAAGCGCCCTTCTGCCGAGAGATCGAGGAGCTGGCCGCCGACCATGCCGCCGAGGCCGGAGGCGCGGGCGAGCCCGAGCACCAGCTCCGCCCGGATCATGGGATCGGGCTGCCAGCGCGGATCGGCGGTGACCTCGAAGGCCAGCGTCTGGAGGGCGTCGCCGACGAGGATCGCGGTTGCCTCGTCGTAGGCCTTGTGGACGGTGGGCTTGCCGCGGCGCAGGTCGTCGTCGTCCATGGCCGGCAGGTCGTCGTGGACGAGGCTGTAGCAGTGGACGAGTTCGACGCCGGCACCGGCCGCGAGCGCCGCATCCTCGGCCCCGCCGAGCATCCGTGCGGTCTCGATGGCGAGGAAGGGCCGCAGGCGCTTGCCGCCGCCGAGCACGGCGTGGCGCATCGCCTCCATCAGCCGGGGCGGCCGGGCGATCTCGCCCGTCTGCAGGGTCGGGCCGAGCAGATCGACGAGGAAGGTCTCGACGGTGTCGGCGACCCCCGCCAGCCTGTGGGTAAAGTCACCCGTATAGGCGTCCGCCTTGACCGAGGGGTGGGAAGCCTGCGTTGAGGTCATCGGAAGGGGCCTGGATCGGGGAGGGGCGGACGCGAGGTGGCGGTGCCGGAGGAGAGCGAGGCGGAACGGCACGGGCGCGACCCGCGACGGATTCCGGCGCCGAGGCCTCTCGCGAGGGCCTCCGCGGCGCGGACGCCCGCTCCGAGGCGTCGAACCGGGCTGCGGCGCGCCGCGACCCTGATCACCCTCGCTCCCATTGCCATTCTTGCCTTCACGCTCACGCTCGCGCTCGTCTATAGCGTGGTGACCCCGCCCTCAACCCTGATGCTCGGTCGATGGTTGACGCTTCAGGGGGCGCAGCGGAACAGCGTGCCCCTGGAGGCGATCGCCCCGGCCCTCGTCCAGGCGGTGATGGCGTCCGAGGACCAGCGCTTCTGCCTGCATAACGGCGTCGATTGGGGCGCGTTGCGCGAGGTGGTGGACGACGAGGAGGGCCCGAGCCGCGGCGCCTCCACCATCACCATGCAGACGGTCAAGAACGTCTTCCTCTGGCCCGGCCGCTCCTACATCCGGAAAGGTCTGGAAATCCCGCTGGCGGTGCTGGCCGATGCGGTCTGGGGCAAGCGCCGGACGATGGAGATCTATCTCAACGTCGCCGAATGGGGGGAGGGGATCTTCGGTGTCGAGGCCGCCGCCCGCCATTGGTTCCGCAAGAGCGCCCGCGACCTGTCCCGGGGCGAGGCCGCGCTCCTCGCCGCGGTCCTGCCGAACCCGATCCTGCGCAGCGCCGGCAAGCCGACCCGCGGCGTGAGGGCGATCGCCGGCCGCATCCAGAGCCGGATGGGGCAGGTGGACGGGTTGATGGGGTGTTTGAAGCGCTGAGCCTCAGCCCGTCTCCGCCGCGCAGAGCCGCGTCACCGCCTGCTCGTAAGCTTTCGCATCGAACTTCCGGAGCGAATTTTCGCTCTGATAGCGCACGCTTCCAAAGATCGGGCGGGTCTGCCAGGGGCGGTCGTGCAGACCGAAGATCCAGGCGACGTTGGTGAAGGAGTTCGCGTCGCGCCCGTCGAGGAAGTAGCGGTTGTTGAGCCGCAGCGTCCGGGCGAAGGCCTCCTCCGGCGAGGGCGACCATTCGAGGATCTTCTTGCCCCAATACATGCGCAGCTGGTTGTGCATGTAGCCGGTCTCGCGCATCTCGCGCATGGCGACGTTCCAGTAATGGTCGTGGGTCTTGCCCTCCGCCAACGCCTCTTCCGAATAGAGCTTGGGACGCGCGTCGTCGGCGTGTTCGGCCAGCGTCTTGCGCGCCCATTCGGGCACGGCGCGGGCGTAGTCGTCGTAGCCCTCGGTGTGGAAGACGTGGTTCATCGCCAGCTCGCGGCGGACGATCAGCTCTTCGAGATAGGCCGAGCGGTCGTCGCGGTCGGCACCCTCGGCGGCGCGGATCGCCAGCGCGATCTCGACCGGCGAGATGTGACCGAAATGCAGGTAGGGGCTCATATGCGAGGCCGCTCCGGCCTCGGGCTTGTTACGGCCGGCGCCGTAGCCGGCGAACGCGTCCTTCAGGAAGCTGTTGAGGCGTTCGGCCGCCTCGGTATGGCCGCCGCGGAAGCGCTTCACCGGGCCGACCGTGGTGTCGAGCTTCAGTTTCGCGAGGAGCTTGTCCGGGTCCGAGACGTCGAGCCCGTCCTTCAGCTTCAGCCTCTCGATCAGCTCCTTGGCGGGATGATCGACCGCTCGCGGCTCCAGCGGTTCGAGATAATCGTCCCACAGCTTCTGGAGCTTCGGGCGCAGGGTGCGCGCGGCGTATTCGTGCTTGGCCGAGGCGGTTTCGACCGGCACCACCACGTCGCCTTCCACTTGGACGACCCGGCATTTCGCCTCGCGCTCGATCGCGCCGTACCAGTCCTTCTGGATCGCGAGATAGCCGCGATCGAGCACCAGCAGGGCGGCCTTCTCCGAGAGGTCGATGGCGACCTGCGCCGGCGTCCCCCGGCGCACGAGGAAGGCGATGCCGCGCCTTTCGAGGGCGGCCGCCGCGTCGGCGAGCCCCTGCAGCAAGAAGGCGTAGTGCCGGGCATTGGCCTCGGGAAAGCCGTTGGCGCCGTCGAGCAGGCCGAAGCAGACGAGGAGCGGAAGCTTGAGGCGGTTGGCTTCCTCGATCGCCAGTTCCAGGGCCGGGTTGAACGGAACACGCATCGCCTGCTGCATCAGGTACAGCACGATGTCGGCATCCTCGCGCGGCGGCTCGTCGTTCAGAACCCGGATGCGGGCCGGTTGAATCGCCATCGGTCGAATACGCCCCCGTTTCGGCCCATCCCGGCCGGCGCCACCGGGGCTGCCCGGCGCGTCGATCCCGGCAGGCTGATTCGGGGCTGGCCCGTTGGCGGGGCGGGGCGGACAGCCCATCGGGGCAGGGAATGCGCCAGGGCGGCAAACGTTGCATGCTGTTGCATCGCCATGGCCCGGCAGCCCCCCGCTGTGCCGTCCGCCGGATCAGAAATTGCAAGTGGTTTCAAGGATGTGACACGTACGAAGACCAGATTGCGCGCGTCCGTCTATTGCGACAATCGCCGCGATCACTGCAATCGAGCCGCCACGGCGCCTGCGGCATTTCAGTGACAGACATCGAGCGACGTGTGCCTGCACACGCGCGAGAGGCCTCATAGCCGGCCAAGCGGCTTGCAAAATTCCGGGCAAGGATCATTTTGTGCATTGCGGGAACGCGGACGGCGTCCGCCTCCCGCTGCCCTCCTTGGGCGTTTCCTCCCTAGACTTCGGGCCGCTCTTCACGGGCGGCTTTTTTTTGTCCCGAAGCTCGCGCAGGTCATCCGCGGGCGCGGGCGCGGATCATGAAGTTGTCGTAGGTGTATTCCGCGACCTGGAACCAGAGGTACTCCTCGTTCCGGAAGGTCTTCATCGCGTCGTAGATCCGCTTGAAATCCGGGTTCTTGGCCGAGAGGTCGGCATAGACCTCGTTCGAGGCCTTCAAGGCAGCTTCCATCAGGTCCTGCGGGAAGGGACGGAGTTGCGCCCCGCCCGAAACGAGCCGGCGCAGGGCCTGGGGATTGCGCGCATCGTAGCGAGCCTGGACCTCGGCGTTCACCTGGGCCGCCGCGCCCTGGAGGATGGCGCGGTAAGTCTTCGGCAAAGCCTTCCAGGCCTCGGCATTGATCCAGAAATGCAGGAGCGCGCCACCCTCCCAGAAGCCGGGATAGTGGTAGATCGGCGCCACCTTCTGGAGGCCGAGCTTCTCGTCGTCGTGCGGGCCGATCCACTCGGCCGCGTCGAGCGCCTTGCTTTCCAGCGCGGCGTAGATCTCCGGCCCCGGCGTCGCCTGCACCGAGGCGCCGAGCTTGGCCAGCACCGTGGCACCGAGCCCACCGACGCGCAGCTTGAGCCCCTGGAGGTCGGCGACCGTCTTGATCTCCTTGCGGAACCAGCCGCCCATCTGCGCCCCGGTATTGCCGCCGGGCAGCGCCACCAACCCGTTCTTCGCGAAGATCTCGGCGAACAGCTCGGCCGCACCGCCCTGAAGCCACCATGCGTTCTGGCCTCGGGCGTTGAGCCCGAACGGCAGGGCGGTCGCCAGGGCGAAGGCCGGGTTCTTGGCCATGCCGAAGCTGGCCGGGGCGTGGCCCATCTCGGACTTGCCGCCCCCCACCGCGTCGAGCAGTCCGTCGGCGGGGATCGACTCGCCCGCGGCCGAAACCTGGATCTGGAAGCGCCCGTCGGTCGCCTCGGCCACCGCCTTCGCGAGGCTCTCCGAGGCGCCGAACAGGATATCGAGGCTGCGCGCATAGCCCGAGGTCAGGCGCCAGCGCAGCTCGGGCGCGGCCTGCTGAGCCCGGGCGGGGCTCGCGAGCCCCCCGGCGGCGCCGAGTCCGGCGCCGAGGCCGGCGGTCAGCACGGCGCGGCGTGGCAGGGTGTTTGACATGGATCTCCCGGGTCGTCCCGATACGCTGGCCGACCGTTGCCATACACGTGAAGGCGGTCATCGGGAAACTGGGGCAGGCCCCGTCGCCTCCCGCGCGCCGCCGTGCTAGCAGGCTCGGCGTGAACACCGAGAAGCTCAGCCTCCACACCGTCTGCGGCCTCGACGAGCTCGTCGAGCATCAGGCTCGCGGCGTCAGCCACGTCCTGTCGATCCTCGATCCGGACCGGGCGGATCCGGAGGCGTTCGGCGCCTACGGCACGCACCGTCGTACCATCCTTCGCTTCCACGACGCCATCGAGCCGGCGCCGGGCGTCGTCCTGCCGGAGCGCGAGGATATCGAGAAGATCCTGGCCTTCGGCCGGGACGCCATCGCCGATGGCGGCGAGATCCACATCCTCGTCCACTGCCATGTCGGCATCTCGCGCTCGACCGCGGCGCTGGCGACGCTGTTCGCCGAGGCCGAGCCGGAGACGCCGGCCGAGGATCTCATCGCCCGCCTCCACGCCCAGCGCGAAAAGGCATGGCCGAACGCGCGGATGATCGCGTTTGCCGACGAGATGCTGGGGCGGGGGGGCAGCCTCAACGAGGCGGTACGCCGCCTGCACGGCCTGCAACTGCGCAAGCGCCCGCATCTCGATCAGGTGATGCGCGACCTCGGCCGCGGCGCCGAGGTGGAGGCGGCCCTGCGCGACTGAACCTCGGTTCAGTTCGATTTGGCCGGGGTGAAATTGCCGTCGCGCCAGACGTAGAGCACGTAGCCCTGGGCGGTGATGTCGCCCTTGGCATCGAAGCCGACGGGGCCGAGCACCAGATCGAAGCGCTCGCCGTGCAGGGCCTTGGCGATCGGCCCGGGCTCCGTGCTGCGGGCGAAGTTGCCGGCCTCCACCAGCGCCTGGAGCGCGGCGTAGCCGTAGATCATCGACCCGTCCGCCTCGATCCCCTGCGCCTTGAAGGCGGCCACCACCCCCTGCGCCTCGGGCTTGCGGCTCGGATCGAGATAGAAGGTCATCAGCACGCCGTTGCTCGCCGGTCCGGCGATCTTGGCGAAATCCGGCGTGGCGATGGCCGAGGTGCCGAACCATTGCGGGCGAAAGCCCCGCTCGGCCGCGATGCGGACCAAGCGGCCCATCTCCTGCGCGTCGCCGCCGTAATAGACGACGTCGATCCCCGCCGCCTTCAGCCGGTCGGCGAGCGCCGCATCGTCCGCATCGGTCGGTTGGAAGGCGGTGGACATCGCCTCGTTCACGCCGATGCGGTTGAGGTTGTCCTTGGTCGCCGCCGCAAGCGTGCGCGAAGCCGGCGACAGGTCGCTGAGGATGGCGATCCTCCGGTCGCGGAAGCGCTCGGCGAGGATCGCGGCGGAGAGCTTGGCTTGGTCGTCGTCCCGGCCGCAGACCCGGAAGATCGTCGGCAGGCCGCGATCGGTCAGCTTGGCGGCGACGGAGGCCGCGGTGATCATCACGATCCCGTTGGCGGCGTAGACGTCGGAGGCGGCGAGCGAGGCGTTCGAGCAGACGTGGCCCACAACGAGCCGCACGCCCGAATTCACGTAGTGGTTGGCGACGGCGACTGCCTGATTCGAATCGCAGGAATCGTCCTGCACGTCGAGCACGATGGGCTCGCCGTTGATGCCGCCCCGGGCGTTGGCGTCCTTGGCCGCCGCCTCGACGCCGCGCAGAACCTGCTCGCCGACGGTCACGTAGGGCCCCGTGCGCGGCACTGCGACGCCGACCTTGACCTCCGCTGCGGCCGGGGCGGCCGAGAGGAGCCCGGCCAGCAGCGCGAGAGAGGCCGAAGCGAGGGCGAGGGGGCGTCGGACCGTCATGGCGCCTCTTTCCCAGCCCGCTGCCCTGTTGCCAAGGTCTGCCGGTCCGGACCGTTGTCGTGCGTCAGGACCACCGTCCTGCGTCGGCTCCCCCTTCGGGACCGGCACGACCGCGCATCCGACATCGCATTCGCTGCATGGAATGACGCGGGCTGGGCCTTTGGCAAGTCGAGATCTCGATGAAACAGGGCGGACTTTCGCGGGGGGAGGGGGCGGGCGCGGTGCGCCCGCACCCGCGCACCGCCCGGACGATCGTCCTATCGCGTGACGGTGTAGAGTGAGGCGCCCGCGGTGACCGGGGCGGTCACAGTCGAAAACACGCCGAGCACCTTGCCCAGTTCCGCAAACGGCGAACTCGACACGTAGACGAGGTCGCGGTTGCGCATCCGGAAGCTCTGGGTGAGGAACAGCCCCTGCGCGTCACGCAGGTTCACCCGGTACACCACCGGCACCTGCGGCGAGGCGAGCAGCGGCGAGTTCGGCCGCAGCCGCCGCACCACCGCCGACGGCTCGTAGCGGAACACGAACACGCCGGCCGGATCGGCCTGGAAGTCGCGCAGGCCGGCGGCGCGGGCGAGCGCCTGCGACAGCGTCAGGCCCTCGGCCGAGAACGGCACCTCGGTGGTGCTGCCGAGCGCGCCCACCGACAGGAAGGTCTGCGGATCGCGCACCAGCGTCAGCGTGTCGTCGGGGCGCACGAAGATGTTTTCGCGCGGATTGGCGACCACGGTGCTCATCGGCACGGTGACGGTGCGGTTGCCGCGCGAGAGCCGCACGAAGGTCTCGGCCACCGGCGTGCGCACGCCGCCGGCCTGGGCGATGACGTCGAGCAGCCGGTCGCCGCGCCCCGACAGCGGCACGCGCTTGCCGGTCGCCGCCTCGCCGGTGACCGTGACCGATTGCGAGACCGGCTTGGTGACGGAGACGAGCACCTGCGGCTGGATCGCCTTGCCGGCGAGTTCGGTCTCGATCAGCGCCTGGACGTCCTGGGTACGGCGGCCGACGACCTTGATGCGGCCGGCATAGGGCACGGTGATGCCGCCGTCGGGCCCGACCACCTGTTCGGGAATCAGGGCGGACTTGGAGCCGGCGGAGAACCGGTCGGCGACGAGCGGGCCGGAGAACAGGCCGCCGGAGCCGGCCTCCCACACCTGCACCGCCACCGAGTCGCCGACGCCGATCACCGGCTCGACGGAGGGGCGATGATCGCCGAAGGTGACGAGGAGGCTGTCGAGGGGGCGGGTGCGCAGGGCCTCGACGATGGCGGGGGTGACGTCGATGATCTCGTAGCGGGCGAACAGGCCCTCGGCGGTGGCGACGTCGGCGCCGTTCTCGATCGCCGAGGTGGTCGGGCCCGCGGCCGGCAGGAGCGAGCACCCCGATACGGCCAGGGAGGCCGCCAGGATCGCCAGAACCGCATTGCGCTTCACGGAAAACTCCACTCGAGCCGGGCCGGACGGTGCCGTCCCGTCCGCTCCCTTCCGGATAGCCGCGCAATCACTGCGATCCATTGAACACTGGCCCCGGCCTGATTCTTGATTGACGCACACGATGCGCCGATGGCCGGCGAGGGCTCACGCAGCAATGCGTCACCACCGTGGCACGGCCACGCTTATCCACCCAATCCCGTTCGATTCGGGGACACGGCGGCCCGCAAGACACAGCCGAGCTGGGCTGCGGTGAGATCGACCCGCCCCGGTGCCGCGCCGCCATCCCGGCCGAAGCGGAACAGCGCGTAGTCGGTCGCGGCCGGGCCGGAGGCCTGCGGGGGGAGGTCCGGCAGCGAGGGGGCGTGATCGCCGAACACGCAGAGTGTCGCCCGCCGCCCGGCGAGCCCGTCGATCAGCCGCTCGATCGCCGCGCCCGTGTTGGCGACGTGGTGGAGGTACTGCGCCAGAGGCGCGTCGATCCCGGCGAGCCGGCCAGGCTTCCAGGGGCCGTGATTCTCCATGGTGACGGAGAACAGGAAGGTCCGCCCCGCACCCGATGCGACCTCCGCCAGGATGCGCTCGGCGACGGCGACGTCGCCGACATACGGGCCGACCCGGGGCGCATCGGAAAAATCCTCCTCCATGACGAGGCGGTCGAAGCCGAGCCTGCCGAACACCCGCGCCCGGTCGAAGAAATCGCGGTGAAAGGGGTGCACGAACACCGTCGCGAACCCGGCCGCGCGGGCGAGCCGGGCCAGACTCGTCGGCTCCTCACCCTTGCGGGCGAGGTAGGGATCGTACCGGCCGAAACCGAGGGCGTCGGGATCGAGACCGGTGAGAACGGCGTGCTCGGAGCGCATGGTGTAGGCGCCGTGGGCGGGCACCGCGAGGCGACCGTACTGCGCCGCCTCCGCCCGGATCCGTGCCATCGCCGGGAGGTCCGGCCCTCCGAGACGGGCGGGATCGAGGAAGGATTCGAGTTGGACGACGACGACGACCTCGTCGTCGGCCACACCTTCGGGGCTTGTCGTTGCACCCGGCCGTGGCTCCGCAGCGTCCTCGCCGAGGCGGCGCAGGGCGTAGCCCATCATCGTCGCGACAAGCCCGAAGCGGGCGACATCGCGGGTCAGGTCGGGATAGGGGAAGAGGCGGCGCAGACCCCCCTGGCCCCATGGCGTCAGGGCCGAGAAGGCCAGGGCTGTGAGCGCCGCCGGCAGGGCGAGGATCGCGAGGATGGACGCGCCCGCCGTCTCGGGGAGCGCCGTCGGTTCGAGGACGTACCACGCGACGATGGCGGCGAGACCGAGGAGGAGCGGCCCGGCCATCCGCGGATCGCTGAGCGGCAGGGTGTAGTAGAGCTGCGGGTGGCGCGGCACCTGGGCCAGCAGGGCGAGGTCGCTGAACACCACCGGCTCGCCGATCACGCGGCGCTTCAGCCGGTCCACCACCGAGAGGATGGCGAGGGTCAACAGGCAGGACGCGGCGGCGAGCCAGGGCCGCCACGAGAATTGGAACCAGAACAGGGCGATGAGTGCGTAGCCCGCCGCCCGGATCGCCAGATCGCCCGCTCGCAGGCTCGGTCGCTGCGGCGAGGCCGCCGCCTCGATGGCGAAGGCGCCGACGAGCGCGACCGCCAGCGGCACGAGAAGGGTCGCGAGACTCATGCGTGGTCAGCGGCCGGATTCGCTGCGCACGCCGCGGCGGGCGCGCAGACGGCGCAGGATCGGATTGATCAGCGCATAGCGCAGCCGCATCGTCGCGTGGCGGGCCGCGCCCAGGGCGAGACGCGAGGGCGGCGCGGCGGCCCGGGCCTCGCTGAGCCGGTCGAGCAGGTGCTCGGGCGTACAGGGCTTCATCGCCACCGGGTCGAGATAGAGCGGGTAGAGGATCAGCGCGCCCGCCACCAGTTCGTCGAGGGATAGCGTGCGGCCGCGGTCGGCGCCGGGGGCCAGATCCTCGGTCAGCCCCCAGCCGGCATAGAACGGGCGGCCATGGACGGCGACGGTGAGGCCGCGGATCAGCGCCTCGAACCCTGCCAGCGAGGTCATGGTCTCGACGTGGTGGCAGCGGTCGAGCAGATCGACGATCGAGAGACCGCCGACGACGCGGTCGGCGAGGCGCCGAGCCTCGTTTTCGGGAATCGCGCCGGGCCGGAACCCCGCCTCGACATCGGGGTGCGGCTTGTAGAGCAGGAACGCGTCCGGGTTGCGGGCGCGGGCCGCGCGCAGCAGGGCGAGGTTGCCGCGCACCTGCGGCGAGCCGGTGAGCACCGAGGCGTCGTCCTCGACCTGGCCCGGGACAAGGACGATCCGCCGGTCCGAGGGCCATTCCTCGCCGACGCCTTCGAGGCCGACATTGTACTTGCTCAGGCGCCGCGCCACGATCGATTCCCGCAGGGCACCGGCGCGAGCAGCCAGTCCGGCCGGGAACTCGGCCTCCTTCAGCGTGCGGGCGAGCCGGCTCTCGACCCGCGGGTCGTAGTAGATGCCGAGGTCGTCCACGACGATGGAGGCGCCCGGCCGAAGGCTCGCGCCGAGCCCGACCGAGCGCAGAAAGCCGTCCTCGATCCGTGCGAAGGGGATGCCGGCCTCCGCGCAGAGGCGCGGCAACGGCTCCGGGCAGCGTGTCGCCCAGGCCTGGACCCGTCCGCCGTGACGGCGCGCGAGCGTCACCGCCTCCTCCGCCGTCATGGTGTGGAGCGGCGCGCCCGCGGGGCCGGTGGCGAAGACGTCGAGGGCCGCGCGCTTCCAGCCGGAAACGCCGACGAGGACGACGCGGCGGTCGTTGCCGAGGAAGCGGTCGCGCAGCCACGCTACCCGCTCCACCGCCTCCGCAAGCGGGATCGGCCGACCCGTCCAGGGATCGAAGCCGTGAACCCCCGCGCCGTAGCGCAGGGCGAGAAAGGCCGCCGCATCCGCCGGGCGTGGACCCGCCGTGGGATCGGAGCAATGGGGCTCGAAACCCGCCAGCACCGCGTCGCCGCCCGCCGCCCAATGCGCCACGTGGATGCAGGCCGCACGCGGGAACAGGAGCCGGGGATCGACCGGGCCTGCAATCACGGTGAGCCGCGGATCGGCGGGCGCCCCGTCCGGCGGGCAGCCCTCGGAGCCGGCGGCGACGAAGCGCGTCCCCGGATTCTCGGTCAGAAGCCGCGTCAGGAACGCTCGGACGGACGCGCGTGATGCCGCGGTGTCCGGATCGATCAGGGCGAGGGCCGGTTGCGTCGGCCCGGCGAAGAGGTCAGCGGCCGTCTCCGGCAGGGAACGGGCGAAGCGGTTGGAGCCGGTGAGCCCGCGTGCCCGCAAGACATCGCCGAGATCCGGGGAGGGGGGTTCACCCCCGACCGGGCAACCGGCATAGCGCAGCCGCAGGCTGGAAAGGCCCCTCTCGGGCGAATCGTAGGGGCTGAGAAGGGGACCGGGTGCAACGCGCAGAACCGGCTTGCCGTCGGCCTCGCCCGTCGGCGACCAGAGCGCCGGGGGAGCCGGTGTGCGGAAGCTCAGCGAGGCCCCGGTGGCCGCCTCGATCTGCGCGCGCAGATGCCGGACCGGCCTGCCGAGCGGCAGGTAGGTGCGGGGCAGCCCGGTTTCTCCGTGCGGCTCGATGTGGCGCAGGTCGATCATGCCGTGTCGATCATGGCGAGGCCCGCTCCATAGACCATGCCTCGACGGCGGCCCAGGCCGGTTCGAGCATGGGCCGCGTCCCGGCCCCGATGAGGCCGCTGCCTCGGACCGCGGCGGAATGCTTTTTCCCGGGGATGAGTTTCCGCCCGACACACCGGAGCCGTAATCTGGCGCGAGAGGTGCTTCGGCCGATCGTCGCAGGGGCTGCGTGATGGATCGGCAACGGAGGTCACGAATTCGCCCGGCCGTCTCGCGCAGTGGTTGCCGTCGGCCGGTGGACCGTGAGAGGCGTCCAGACGGACGACGGAACGCGCATCGCTTCACGACTAGGGATTGAGCGCCTGGGAATGTCGCAGCCTCGTGCCAATGCCATAGGCCCCCGCGCCGCCACTTTCCTGTTCCTGCAGGGGATCGCCTCCCCGTTCTTCTCGGTGCTCGGCAGCGCCCTGCGCGAGCGCGGCCACGGCGTGCGGCGCATCAACTTCTCGGCGGGCGATTGGCTGTTCTGGCCCCACGCGGCGGATCACTATCGCGGCAAGCGCGACGGCTGGGAGGCCTATCTCGAGGCCTATCTCCGCGAGCATGCCGTCACCGACATCGTCCTGTTCGGCGATTGCCGGCCCTACCATCAGGCGGCGGTCCTGGTCGCCAAGCCGATGGGCGTGCGCATCCACGTGTTCGAGGAGGGCTATGTCCGGCCCTACTGGATCACCTGCGAGGCCGGCGGGGTGAACGGGAACTCGACCCTGCCCAAGCGCGCCGACGAGATCCGCGAGATTGCCCGCAAGCTGCCGCAACCGGGCCGCGCCATGCCGCTGACCGGGGACATGGCCCGGCGCAGTCTTTGGGATATCGGCTTCAACATCGCCAATATCGGCTTTCCCTACCTCTATCCCGGCTTTCGCACCCACCGGCCGAATCACATCGCGGCCGAATATGCCGGCTGGATTCGGAAGTTCGTGCGCCGCCGCCGCACCCGCCGCGAGGCGGCGCGGGTCAACGAGATCTACCACGCGATCAACGCCGACTACTTCCTGCTGCCGCTCCAGCTCGACAGCGACTACCAGATCCGCGTCCACTCGCCGTTCCTCGGCGTCGAGGGCTTCATGGACCGGGTGATCGCCTCGTTCGCCAAGCACTCGGAGGCGCCGACGCGGCTCCTCGTGAAGCTGCACCCGCTCGACAGCGGCATCATGAACTGGCGCAAGCGCGCCCGGCAATCGGCCAAGCGCCACGGCTGCAACGACCGGCTCGACTTCATCGACGGCGGTGACCTGCCCAAGCTCATCGACGGCAGCCGCGGCGTCGTGCTGGTAAATTCCACCGTCGGGATGCTCGCCCTCGAACGCGGGCGGCCGACATTGGCCTTCGGTTCCGCTGTCTACAACATGCCGGGGCTGACGCATCAGGGCGACATCGACACCTTCTGGCGCGCGCCGCAGGCGCCCGACAGGGCTTTGGTGGAGGATTTCTTCCGCGTCGTCATGCACCGGACCCAGATCAACGGCGGTTACTTCTCCCGTCCGGCCATCGAGCGGGCGGTGGCCGGGGCCGTGCCGCGCCTCGAAGCGGCGCTGCCGCCCGCCTCCCTCGCCGCCGCCCGCGACGCCCTGGAACAGGCGGGTCGCGACGCGAGCCTCTCGCCGGCCTATTGACCGCCGGCCTTCGAAGCGGACCCAGTCGGCTTCGGCCGCGCTCCGGCTCCCTGCGGAAAGACACCGATCCTTGCCCGTCATCCTCATCACCGGCGCCTCCAGCGGCATCGGCGCGGCCCTCGCGCGCTTCTACGCGGCGACGGGCGCGAGCCTCGTGCTCACGGGCCGCGACCGGGAGCGGCTGGAGGCGGTGGCGCAGGGCTGCCGAGGGCAGGGGGCCGAGGTCCGCACCCGGCTGATCGACGTGCGCGAGCGGGAGGCGGTCGGCGCCTGGATCCGCGAGACCGACGCGGCGACGCCCCTCGACCTCGTCATCGTCAACGCCGCGGTGAATGGCGGGCACCCCTCCGGCGGGCTGGAGACCGAGGCGACGGCGTTCGAGACGGCCGACATCAACTTCACCGGGGCGCTCAACGTGATGTTGCCCTGCGTGAGCCTGATGAGCACACGCGGCCGGGGGCAGATCGCGCTGATCTCCTCGCTCGCGGCCTACGCACCCCTGCCCGATGCACCGGCCTATAGCGGCGCCAAGGCCGCGCTCCTCGCTCACGGCCTCGCCTTGCGCCAGAAGCTCAAGCCCCTGGGTGTGCGCCTCAGCGTGGTGACGCCGGGCTACGTCAAGACACCGATGGGCGGGGTCATCAAGGGCTGGCGTCCGCTCGAAATGAGCGCCGACGAGGCCGCCACCCGCATCGCCCGCGGGCTGGAGCAGGACCGGGACGTGATCGCCTTTCCGGCGATTCTCGCCGCGCTCGCCCGCGGCGCCTTGCTGGTGCCGGAATGGGTACGCAGCGCCGGCCTGCACGGCTTCCGCTTCCGCAACCGGCGGCGGCGCTGATGGTGTGGTCGCCCCGGATCGCCCTGTTCGCGCTGGAAGCGCTGCCGAACGCCCGCGCCGTGCGCCGCTTCCTGGCGGATCATGCGGACAAGATCGCCTTCGTCGGGCTCTCCAACGCCGAGCGGCCGGCGAGCGGCGGGATGATCGGTCAGGTCCGGCGCCATCTCGTCCGGTCCGGCCCCGGCTTCCTGCCCTATCTCGGCGTCAATTTCGGGCTGCCCGACCTGCTGCGCCCGCTCGCGCCGCTGACCCAGCGCCTTGCCGGCAGCGCCGGGATGCCCGAGGCGACGCCGCTCGCCGCGCTGTGCCGCCGCCTCGGCATTCCGACCCTGCGCGTCGATGACGTCAACGATGCGGAGGTGGCCCACGCCTTCGCGACGCACGCGCCCGACCTGATCGTCGCCTTTCACTTCGACCAGATTTTTTCCGAAGCGACGCTCGGGCGGGCGCGGCTCGGCGGAATCAACCTCCATCCGAGCCTGCTGCCGCTCCATCGCGGCCCGGTGCCGACGCTTCACGCCCTGGCGGATGGGCAGGGGGAGTTCGGTGTGACGGTCCACCGCCTCGCGCCCGCGATCGATGCCGGCGCGATCCTGGCGCAGGAGGCGGTCGCGCTGCCCGCCGATACGACGGCCACCCGCGCGGCCGTGCGCCTGCACGAGCACGGCCGGACCCTGCTCGATCGCGTGCTCGGCGATATCGCCGCCGAAGGCGCGATTCCGCCGGGCCGAACCGCTCCGGTGCTGCCCTATCGCGGTTTTCCCGACCGGGCGCTGCTGGCGCGGATGCGCCGGGATGGTCGGCTCCTCACCGACGCGCAGGATCTGCGGGACGCGCTGACGCTGTCCCGCAGGGCCTAGCGCATCGTGCTGGATATCGGATCCAGCACGATGCGCTAGGCTTTTGTTTTTGCATCATCTTTTTCCGAAAGCCGCAAACCACCTTTCGGGATGATGCTCTAGGGTCGAGACTCAATCAGCACCAGAAGGCAATGACGGCGGCAAGGGCGAGTGCTGAGGCGAAGTTTCGGGCGAGTTTGTCGTAGCGTGTGGC
>JACJIB010000012.1 GCA_014138645.1 Methylorubrum thiocyanatum
CCGGTCGTCGTTGCGTTCGGGCCCGGGCTGGTTCTTGGGCATGAACGGTTCGATGACCACCCACTGCTCGTCCGACAGCCAGAACAAGTCCGCCACGGCGCGCCTCCCTGTCTCAAGGTGCACCATGGAAGCCACATTACGTCGACAGATCAATACCTTGATAGGGTTTTGACCCTAGACCCTCACGCCCGCAGGGCGGCGTCGAGATCGTCGATGAGATCCTGCGGATCCTCGATGCCGATCGAGAGGCGCACAGTCTCGGGGCCGGCGCCCGCTGCCCGCTTCTGCTCGTCGGTGAGCTGGCGGTGCGTGGTCGAGGCCGGGTGGATCACCAGCGAGCGGGTGTCGCCGATATTGGCGAGGTGGCTGAAGAGCTGGAGGTTCGAGACCAGCTTCACGCCGGCCTCGTAGCCGCCCTTGAGGCCGAAGGTGAACACGGCCCCCGCGCCCTTGGGCGTGTAGCGCTGCGCCAGCGCGTGGTAGCGGTCGCTCTCCAGGCCCGGATAGCTCACCCAGTCCACGAGGTCGTGGCTGCTGAGGAAGGTGGCCACCTTCAGGGCGTTGTCGGAGTGGCGCTGCATCCGCAACGGCAGCGTCTCGATGCCGTTGAGGATCAGGAAGGCGTTGAAGGGCGACAGCGCCGGCCCGAGATCGCGCAAGGAGAGCACCCGCACGGCGATGGCGAACCCGAAATTGCCGAAGGTCTCGGCCAGCACCATGCCGGCATATTCCGGCCGCGGCTGCGACAGCATCGGGTAGCGTTCGTCGCCCTGCCACTGGAAGGTGCCGCCGTCGACGATCAGGCCGCCGATGGAGTTGCCGTGACCGCCCAGGAACTTGGTGGCCGAATGCACGACGATGTCGGCGCCGTGCTCGAACGGCTTGATCAGGTACGGCGTCGCCATCGTGTTATCGACGATGAGCGGGATGTTGTGGCGCTTGGCGATCACCGAGAGCGCGGCGATATCGGTGATCACGCCGCCGGGATTGGCGATGGACTCACAAAAGATCGCCTTGGTGCGCGGGGTGATGGCGCGCTCGAAGGAGGCGGGATCGTCGGTATCGGCCCAGACCACCTGCCAGCCGAAGTTCTTGTAGGAATGGTTGAACTGGTTGATCGAGCCGCCGTAGAGCTTGTTGGCCGCGATGAACTCGTCACCCGGCTGCATCAGCGCGTGCAGCGTCAGGAACTCGGCGGCGTGGCCCGAAGCCACGGCGAGCGCGGCCGTGCCGCCCTCCAAGGCAGCGATGCGCTCTTCCAGCACCGCATTCGTCGGGTTGGTGATGCGGGTGTAGATGTTGCCGAAGGCCTGGAGCCCGAACAGCGAGGCGGCGTGGTCCACGTCGTCGAAGACGAAGCTCGTCGTCTGGTAGATCGGGGTCGCCCGCGCGCCCGTGGCCGGGTCGGGGGTCGCGCCGGCGTGGATCGCGAGGGTGTTGAAGCCGGGCTGGCGGTCGGTCATCGGAAAACTCCTCAAGACGCGTCGTTTACGCCCGTGCCTTTCGGCGGTGCAAGCGTTGCGGCCGCATGGAGCCCCGTGAGGCCGCGGCGCGTCTCAGGCATCGGCCGTTCGGCTGCCGAACCCTCGACGGCGTCTTCCGGGGTTTCGATTGCTGCTCCGCGGTAACGATCAGCGGGGATCGTTGCAGTGCGGCACGGCGCAGCAAGCGCGGCAGTCTGGACATGTTCGCATCTGGCATGTCAGAGAGCCGCACAGGAAATAAAACGGTAATCCGGTGACCCACGGTCGCATTGATTGCCGCGGCGCGATGGTGTCTCCCGTTGCGTCGGACTTCGAATTTGAAAGCCTCCAGGGCGCGGGCGGCCAGACCGGTCGGGTGCGATGAGAGGCTCGGCGCGACGGCTGACGGGAGGGTTGCACCTTGGCGGACGAAGGGCCTCAGGGCACCAAGCGAGATTTCCTGTTCCTCGCCACCGGCGCGGGACTGGCCGTCGGGGCCGGCGCGGTGGCATGGCCCTTCGTGGCGTCCATGGCACCGGACGCCGCGACCGTCGCGGCCGGTGCGCCGCTCGAGGTCGATCTCAGCCCGATCCAGGACGGCCAGATCGTCAACGTGTTCTGGCGCGGCAAGCTGATCTTCGTGCGCAAGCTCACGGAGAAGGAAATCACGGACATGAAGGCCGTGCCCCTCTCCGAGATGATCGATCCGGCCACCTTCGATTCCCGGGTGAAGAAGGGCCACGATCAGTGGCTCGTGAGCTACGGCAACTGCACCCATCTCGGCTGCGTGCCGATCGGCCATTCCGGCAATTACGAGGGCTGGTCCTGCCCCTGCCACGGCTCGCAGTTCGACGCCGTCGGCCGCGTGCGCCGGGGCCCGGCGCCGACCAATCTGCCGATTCCGCCCTACGCCTTCGAGACCGATACGAAGATCAAGATCGGTGAAGAGGGCGGCAAGGCGGTCGCCTGACAACAGGACACGAGAAGCCGGAGCGGGCAAACCGATGAGCAGCGCACACGCGACCTCGACCTACGTACCCAAGAGCCGCGTCGCGAAGTGGTTCGAGTCACGGCTCCCGCTGGTCGGGCTGGTGCACTCGTCCTTCGTCGCCTTCCCGGTTCCGCGTAACCTCAACTACTTCTGGACCTTCGGCGCGATCCTGATCGCCTTCCTCGGCATTCAGATCATCACCGGCGTCTGGCTGGCGATGCACTACGATCCGAGCTCGGCCAACGCGTTCGAGAGCGTCGAGCACATCATGCGCGACGTGAACTACGGCTGGCTGCTGCGCTACGCGCACGCCAACGGTGCGTCGATGTTCTTCGTGGCGGTCTACGTCCACATCTTCCGCAACCTCTATTACGGGTCCTACAAGGCCCCGCGCGAGGTGCTCTACCTGCTCGGCGTCATCATCTACCTCCTGATGATGGCCACCGCCTTCCTCGGCTACACCCTGCCGTGGGGCCAGATGAGCTTCTGGGGCGCCACCGTCATCACCAACATCCTGGCGGCGATCCCCGTGGTCGGCGACACGATCCAGAGCCTGCTCTGGGGCGGCTACTCCGTCGGCAACCCGACCATCAACCGCTTCTTCTCGCTGCACTTCCTGCTGCCGTGGATGATCGCCGGCGTCGTCGTCCTGCACGTCTGGGCCCTGCACGTCACCGGCCAGAACAACCCGGCCGGCATCCCGATCAAGTCGAGCAAGGACGCCGTGCCCTTCACCCCCTACGCGACCATCAAGGACGTGTTCGCGGTGGTGGTGTTCATGATCCTGTTCGCGTGGTTCATCTTCTACCAGCCGAACTATCTCGGCCACGCCGACAACTACGTACCCGCCAACCCGTCGGTGACGCCTGCGCACATCGTGCCGGAATGGTACTTCCTGCCCTTCTACGCGATCCTGCGCGCTGTTCCCGATAAGCTCGGCGGCGTCATCCTGATGTTCGGCGCGGTGCTGATCCTGGCCTTCGCGCCCTGGCTCGACACCTCGCGGGTCCGCTCCTGCAACTACCGTCCGGTCTACCGGGTGTTCTTCTGGGTGTTCCTCGTCAACGCCATCCTGCTCGGCTGGCTCGGCGCCAAGCCCCCGGAGGGCGGCTACGTCCTCGCCTCGCGGATCTGCACCGTCTACTACTTCGCCCACTTCCTCATCGTCATGCCGCTGGTCGGCCTGTTCGAGACGCCCGACCGTCTGCCGGGTTCGATCCTCGAGACCGTGACCGGTCCGGGCAAGCAGGTGAGCGGCTCGGGCATGCCGGCGGGTGCTGCGGCCGAACCGGCCAAGCGCGCCTAAGGCTTGAGGGAGAGAACAACGATGCGCATCGCACGCCTCGCCGCCGCGGCTCTGCTCGCGGCCTCCCTCGGTGCCGGCTCGGCGCTCGCCGAGGACGGACACGGCACCAATCCGCCGCGGGAGAAGTGGAGCTTTGCCGGCATGTTCGGCCGGTTCGATCAGGCGCAGCTCCAGCGCGGCTTCCAGGTCTACAAGGAAGTCTGCGCCAACTGCCACTCCATGCGCCTCGTCGCCTTCCGCAACCTCGCGGAGCCGGGTGGCCCCGGCTTCACCGAAGGGCAGGTCAAGGCGCTGGCCGAGACCTACAGCGTGAAGGAGCTCGACGATTCGGGCGCCGAGAAGGAACGCCCGGCCCGCCCGGCCGACCGCTTCCCGTCGCCCTTCCCGAACGACAAGGCGGCCGCTGCGGCCAATGGCGGCAAGGCGCCGCCGGATTTCTCGGTGCTCGCCAAGGCCCGCACCTACGAGCGCGGCTTCCCGCTCTTCGTCTTCGATGCGCTGCCGGTCACCGGCTATTCCGAGCAGGGCGTCGACTACATCCACGCGCTGCTGACCGGCTACGAGGACGCCCCGAAGGGCTTCACGATGCCGGAGAGCGGCTACTACAACAAGTATTACCCGGGCCACGTGATCGCGATGCCCAACCCGCTCAGCGACGGGCAGATCACCTATCCGAAGAACGACAAGGGCGAGCCGGTCGTGCCGGAGACGGTCGAGCAGTACTCGCACGACGTGGCGGCCTTCATGGCCTGGGCGGCCGAGCCGCACATGATGGCCCGCAAGGCCCTGGGTCTGCGCGTGATCCTGTTCCTGATCGTGCTCGCCGGGCTGCTCTTCTACGTGAAGAAGCAGGTCTGGAAGAAGGTCGGCGGCGAGGTTCATGGCCTGCAGCCGGAGCTGCACAAGACCTACTGACCGGATCAGCGGATCGGACGGACGAACGGGCCCCTCGCGGGCCCGTTTGCGTGTCGGGGGAGGCCTGCGTTAAGGGTTTCCCATCGCCGGACGAGCCGATCCGGGCGCATTCAAAACGTCATCGCCGATGCTTATGCCCGGTCCCGCGAGGAAATCGCGCGGCGCGGGTCGCGTGAGTTTCGGCCATACAACAAGGGATTCTTGCATGACGGCAGCGGTTCTCGGCGTGATCGGCGGCTCGGGCGTCTACGACCTGCCCGGCCTGGAGGATATCCGCGAGGAGACCATCGCCTCGCCCTGGGGTGAACCCTCCGACGCGCTGCGCATCGGCCGCATCGGTCAGACCAAGGTGGTGTTCCTGGCCCGCCACGGGCGCGGCCACCGCTTCTCACCCACCGGCATCAACTACCGCGCCAATATCGACGTGCTGAAGCGGGCGGGCGTGACCGACATCGTCTCGCTCTCCGCCTGCGGCTCGTTCCGCAACGAGCTACATCCCGGTCTGTTCGTGCTGGTCGATCAGTTCGTGGACCGCACCTTCGGTCGCGCGACCTCGTTCTTCGGCAATGGCTGCGTCGCCCACGTGTCCTTCGCCCACCCGGTCGGGCCGGCGCTCCAGAAGCGCATCGCCGCGGCGGCGGAGGCCGAGGGCATCTCGGTGCACAAGGGCGGCACCTATGTTTGCATGGAGGGGCCGCAATTCTCGACCCTCGCCGAGTCGAAGCACTACAAGGCGGCGAATTTCGACGTGATCGGCATGACCAACATGCCCGAGGCCAAGCTCGCCCGTGAGGCGGAGATCACCTACGCCACCATCGCGATGGTGACGGATTTCGACTGCTGGCATCCGAGCCACGATAGCGTGGACGTCGCCTCGGTGGTCGCGGTGGCCCGCGCCAATGCCGGCAGGGCGGCGCAACTGGTCGCCCGCGTCGCCCTCGACTTCCCGGCCGAGCGCGAGGATTGCCCGGCCGGCTCGCACCGGGCGCTGGATGGTGCGATCATGACCGCCGCCGCCCACCGTGACCCGGAGCTGGTCGCCAAGCTCGACGCCGTCGCCGGCCGCGTGCTGAACGGCTGAGGCGCACCCTCGGCTGAGCGCCGCTTCGGTCGAAGGCACGGTCCCCCCTCTCCGCCTGTGGGAGAGGGGCATTCACGGTAAGGGCGGATATCGGCGTAGAGCCTCAGCGGGCGCAGCCGGCGGCGCGTTCCTGGCGCTGGATGTCGGCGATGTCGGCGCGCTGGCGGGCGGAGAGCGGCACGTCGGCCAGTTCGTCGTACCTGCAGCCGGCATTGCCGAAGGCGCGGATCGCGCGCTCGGTGCGGAAGCAATAGCCCGCATCCTTATAGATCGCATTGCGCTCGCCCCACAGCTCGTCGCAGGGGAAAGCCGCCAGAGCGGGCCAGGCCGTGATCGTCACGACAAGCGCAGCGGTCAGTCGACGCATGAAACGGGCTCCGTTCCACCGGAGCACGGACGTCCTCAGGCGGTCTTGAGGTTGAGCGAACGGCTCGGCTCGCGGCCGAACCCCTGGATCTCCAGACGGTCGCCCACGATCTCGACGATGGCGAAAGCCGAGCTGTCCGGCGTGTCTACCATGCCGCGGAAGTTCACGTAGTGGATTCCGTCGCGCTCCGCGTAGTTGCCCGCATGGTTGTGGCCGTTGAAGTAGGCGATCACGTGCGGCCGGTTGGCGAAAAGCGCCGTGAGCCGGTTCGCATCCCAGAGATTGTGCGGGTTTTCCGGCGCGACCGGGTAATGGTTGAGCACGACGACGCGCTGGTTTTCCGCCCGCGCCGCCGCCAGCCTCTGTTCCAGCCACGCGAATTGCGCGTCGCTGAGGGAGCCGTTCCACGGCTTGGCATTCGGCCGGTTCTCGGCCTTGGCCCGCTCCAGCCGCTCGGCGGCAAGCCGGCGGCGCGGGTCGTCGGGGGGCGGGGCGAACAGCGAGACATCATTGCCGTCGAGGACGACGAAGCGGATGCCGCCGACGGCGAAGTCGTAAGAGGGGGCCTCCATCCCGAGCAGCCCTGCCGTCCGCCCGAGAAACTCGGGCGCTACGTCGAAGTCGTGGTTGCCGAGCAGGAAGCGGGTCTCGTGGCGCAGCATCCGGTAGATCGGCAGGATCTTGTCGTAGCTCGCGATGTCGCGGTCGATGATGTCGCCGAGCGTCACCACGAAGCGCAGATCCTCGGCGTTCAGGACAGCGACGGCCGCACGCATCTTGTCGAGGCTGTTGGCGTAGTAGCGGTTGAGGGTCAGGTTGGGCGGCGCCTCGGCATATTGCGGGTCGGCGATCACGCCGAAGCGCAGCCGCTCCGTCGTGGCGCCCGCCGGACCGGCAAGGAGCGCGGCGCTCGCGGCGAGGACGGAACGGCGGGACAACATGGCGGCGCCTCGACATGTGGGGATGCGGCAGGCTCGCCCGCCCGCATGACCTGCGGATGACGCGGGGGCGTTCCTCGTTGAATCCTCTCCCGAAAAGCCTTCCCCCTCCGGGTAAAACCACACTACAAGGCAGGCCCGGCCGGCCGCTCGCGGCCGCGGCCTGTTTCAGGATCAGATATTCAGCACGCGATGCGTACAGCCAGCATCAGCCGCCGCACGGCGGAGACCGACGTTTCCGTCTCGATCGATCTCGACGGCACCGGCAAGGCCACGATCGCGACCGGCGTCGGCTTCCTCGATCACATGCTGGAGCTGTTCGCCCGGCACGGCCTGTTCGACGTCACGATCAAGGTCGAGGGCGACCTGCACGTCGATCAGCACCACACCACCGAGGATACCGGCATCGCGCTCGGCCAGGCGGTGGCGAAGGCGCTCGGCGACAAGCGCGGCATCGCCCGCTACGCCGACATTCACCTGCCGATGGACGAGACGCTGAGCCGGATCGCGATCGACATCTCGGGCCGGCCGTTCCTCGTGTTCCGCACGACGTTCCGCGTCGAGAAGATCGGCCAATTCGACACTGAGCTGGTGCGTGAATTCTTTCAGGCTTTTGCGATGAACGCCGGAATCACGCTGCACGTCGAGACGCTCTACGGTGACAACGCGCACCACATTGCCGAGAGCGTCTTCAAGGGGCTGGCCCGGGCCTTGCGCAAGGCGGTCGCCATCGATCCGCGCGAGGACGGCCGCGTTCCCTCCACCAAGGGATCGCTCTGAGACTGGACGAGGAGGAGCGAGAATGCGGACCTATACGCTGCACGTTCCCGAGGGCGCTCCGCGGGGTGACGCCCGTGCCTTGGAGAAGGCGCACATCGTGCGCGACGGCTTCTCCTGGGGCGCCTTCGCCTTCACGGTGCTGTGGTTCGTGCGCCACCGCCTCTGGCTTGCCGCGCTTCTCGTGCTGGTCGGACTCGCTGCGCTCGGATTCGCCGGCCGGGCGCTCGGCCTCTCGCCCTTCGCGGCGCTGGTCGCGGTTGGGCTGGCGAGCCTCCTAATCGGCATGGAGGCGTCGAGCCTGCGCCGCTGGACCTACGGCCGCCGGGGCAAGCCCGCCCGGGACGCGGTGATCGCCGGCTCGCAGGAGGAGGCCGAACTGAAGGCCGCTGCCCGCTGGCTCGATGCGGAGGCGGCCCCCGGCGTGGCCACCCCGGTCGCGAGCCGCCCGGCGCCCCGCCGCGGTGACGACGCGGTGATCGGCCTTTTCCCCGCAAGCGAGGGTGGACGGTGAGCGAGCAGACCGTCGCGATCATCGATTACGGATCGGGCAACCTCCACTCGGCGGCCAAGGCCTTCGAGCGCGCGGCCCGCGAGGCCGGGCTCGACGGCACCCGCATCGTCGTCACCGACGTGCCGGAAGCCGTGACGGGCGCCGACCGCGTCGTCCTGCCCGGCGTCGGCGCCTACGCCGATTGCCGCCGCGGCCTCGACGCGGTGCCCGGCATGGTCGAGGCGATGACCGAGGCGGTGAAGGGGAAGGGCAAGCCCTTCCTCGGCATCTGCGTCGGCATGCAACTCATGGCGAGCCGCGGCCTCGAATACGAGGAGACCGCCGGCCTGAACTGGATTCCCGGCGATGTCGCTCCGATCGAGCCCGCCGACCCCGCCCTCAAGATCCCGCATATGGGCTGGAACACCCTGCATCTCGACCGCGAGCACGCGCTGCTGCGCGACATCGCGATCGGGGAGGGGGGCCTCCACGCCTATTTCGTCCATAGCTTCGCGCTGAAGGCGGCGGAGCCCGCGGACGTGGTCGCCCATGCCGAGTATGGCGGCCGGATCACCGCGATGATCGCGCGCGACAACATGGCCGGCACCCAGTTCCACCCTGAGAAGAGCCAGCGCCTCGGCCTCGCGCTCCTCGGCAACTTCCTGCGCTGGCGCCCCTGAGGGCGCCTGCTTCCGACACACCGATTCGGGCGAGTCCACGCGTGATCCTGTATCCGGCCATCGACCTCAAGGAAGGGCGCTGCGTCCGCCTCGTTCAGGGCGACATGGCCCAGGCCAAGGTCTTCAACGACGACCCCGCGGCGCAGGCCGCGGCCTTCGAATCCCAGGGCTTCTCCTGGCTGCACGTGGTCGATCTCGACGGCGCCTTTGCCGGGGCACCGCGCAACGCCGCGGCGGTGGATGCGATCCTGGCGCGGGTGAGCATGCCGGTGCAGCTCGGCGGCGGCGTGCGCGAGATGCGCACCCTCGAAGGTTGGCTGGAAAAGGGCGTGAGCCGCGTCATCATCGGCACCGCGGCGGTGCGCGATCCGGCCTTCGTCCGCGAGGCCGCCCGGCGCCATCCGGGAAAGATCGCCGTCGGCATCGACGCCAAGGACGGGCGCGTGGCAGTCGAGGGCTGGGCCCAGACCTCCAGCATGACGGCGGAGGAACTCGGGCGCCGCTTCGAGGATGCGGGTGTCGCCGCGATCATCTACACCGACATCGCCCGCGACGGCATCCTCAAGGGCCTCAATATCGAGATGACGCTGGCGCTCGCCGCCGCCGTGAACATCCCGGTCATCGCCTCGGGTGGCCTCGCCTCGATCGCCGACGTCGAGCGCCTGCTCGAGCCGGACTGCGCCGTGCTGGCCGGCGCCATCACCGGACGCGCCCTCTACGACGGCCGGATCGACCCGAAGGAGGCGCTTGCCGCCATCGCCCGCTCCCGGAGCGGTGCCGCTTCGTGATAGGGTGCGGGCAGGAGGCTCGCATGAGTGCTATGAAGGCTGCCGCCGTTCAGACCCGGTCCGGCACCGCCTATGAGGACGACTTCTACACTTGGACCCAGGAGCAGGGCGCGCGCCTGCGGGCCGGTGACCTCTCGGCCCTCGACCTCGCGAACTTGGCGGAGGAGATCGAGAGCTTGGGACGCAGCGAGTTCAACAGCCTCGTCGGCGCGTGGCGCGTGATCCTGCTGCACATGCTCAAGTTCGATCATCAGCCGGACAAGAAGACCCGAAGCTGGGCCATTTCGATCGCGGCACAACGGAAAGAGGCAGAGTTCATCCTCAAGGACAACCCGGGCCTGAAGCGTCGCTTGGATGAGGCGTTGGAACGCGCCTATCACGGCGCCCGACTCGGTGCATCGAAGGAGACGCGCCTTCGCTTGAAGCGCTTTCCCGAGACCTGTCCCTACTCTCTGGAAGACATCCGGTCGCGGCCCTTCCCCGTCGATCCTGACGATCCGATTGCCTGAAAGCCTCCCTGTGCTCAAGACCCGCATCATCCCCTGCCTCGATGTGAAGGACGGGCGCGTCGTGAAGGGCGTGCAGTTCCTTGAACTGCGCGATGCCGGCGATCCGGTGGAATCGGCCAAGGCCTACGACGCGGCCGGGGCCGACGAACTCTGCTTCCTCGACATCACCGCGAGCCACGAGGACCGGGGCACGCTGCTCGACGTGGTGAGTCGCACCGCGGAAGCCTGCTTCATGCCGCTCACCGTCGGTGGCGGGGTGCGCACCGTGTCCGACGTGCGCACGCTCCTGCTGGCGGGCGCCGACAAGGTCGGCATCAACACGGCGGCCGTGAAGAACCCCGATTTCGTCGCCGAGGCGGCGGAGAAGTTCGGCGACCAGTGCATCGTCGTGGCGATCGATGCCAAGCGCGTCTCCGGGCCGGACGAACTGGCACGCTGGGAGATCTTCACCCATGGCGGCCGCAACCCGACCGGCCTCGACGCGGTCGAATTCGCCCGAAAGGTCTCCGAACGGGGGGCCGGTGAACTCCTCGTCACCTCCATGGACAAGGACGGCACCCGCTCCGGCTACGACCTCGCGCTCACCCGCGCCATCGCCGACGCGGTGAAGGTGCCGGTGATCGCCTCGGGCGGCGTCGGCGGGCTCGACGACCTCGTGGCGGGCGTGCGCGACGGCGGGGCAAGCGCGGTGCTCGCCGCCTCGATCTTCCACTTCGGCCAGCACACGGTCGGCGAGGCGAAGAGCCATATGGCCGCCGCGGGCCTTGCGATGCGGCTCGATCCGTAACGGGTATCCGGTGCGCGGCTGCCCGCGGCCCTTGACCGGGGGCCTGAGCCTGCGCAGGGTCCGGGACAACGGTGTCCGATCATGCGATGCCGCATGATATCGGTTCCGTTTGCACGCCTGATGACGAAGTTCAGCCTCGACGATCTCGCTGCCCTCGTGGACAGCCGCGCCGGCACGCCGCCCGAGACCTCCTACACGGCAAAGCTCCTTTCCGAGGGCCCGGCCAAGGCGGCCAAGAAGCTCGGTGAGGAAGCGGTCGAGGCGGCCATCGCCGCGGTCCAGGGGGACCGCAAGGCCCTCGTTTCGGAGGCGGCGGACGTGCTCTACCACCTCGTCGTGACGCTGAAGGCGGTGGGCGTACCCCTCGACGACGTCATGGCGGAGCTCGGCCGGCGCACCGCGCAGAGCGGGCTCGCCGAGAAGGCGGCGCGGAGGCATACATGATCGGGGCGCCGATCCCGTCGGCCGGGATCGAACCGGAAGAGCGCCAGAATCCGGTGACCGGCCAGGGGCCGAGCCGCCTCTCGCCCTACCGGATCTTCTCGCGGGACGAGTGGGCCCAGCTTCGCGCCGACACCCCGCTGACGCTGACCGCCGAGGATATCGGCCGGCTGCAATCCCTCAACGACCCGATCTCCATCGAGGAGGTTGTGGCGATCTACCTGCCGCTCTCGCGCCTGCTCTCGCTGTACGTTGCCGCCACGCAGGGGCTGTTCAAGGCGACGCAGCGCTTCCTGCTCGCCGAGCACGACGCCAAGGTGCCCTACATCATCGGGCTCGCCGGTTCGGTGGCGGTCGGCAAATCGACCACGGCGCGGGTGCTGAAGGCCCTGCTCGCCCGCTGGCCCAACACCCCGAAGGTCGATCTCATCACGACCGACGGGTTTCTCCATCCCAACGCCGAATTGCAGCGCATGGGCGCGATGGAGCGCAAGGGGTTTCCCGAGAGCTACGACAGCGCCGCCCTGCTGCGCTTCCTCGCCGACATCAAGGCCGGCCACAAGCGTGTCGCGGCCCCGGTCTATTCCCACCTCGTCTACGATGTCGTGCCCGGCGAGGAGCAGGTGATCGAATCGCCCGACATCCTGATCGTCGAGGGTTTGAACGTCCTCCAGCCGGCCCGCCTGCCGCGGGACGGCACAGCGATTCCCTTCGTCTCCGACTTCTTCGACTTCTCGATCTATCTCGACGGGCACGAGGACGACCTGCACCGCTGGTACGTCAACCGCTTCCTGCGCCTGCGCCAGACCGCCTTCCGCGACCCGCTCTCCTACTTCCGCAAATACGCCGAGGTCACCGAGGCCGAGGCGCTGGACATCGCCGACCGGCTCTGGACGACGATCAACCTGCCGAACCTGCGCGACAACATCCTGCCCACCCGCCAGCGGGCGAGCCTGATCCTGGCCAAGGGCCCGAGCCACCGCATCGAGAGCGTGGCGTTGCGGCGGTTATAGGCCGTGCTGCTGGTACACGGAAGCCGCTGTCGGCGTATGGAGCGGGGTGGGATCGTTGATCTTCGGTATGACGCGTCACCTCGACGGATGTGTCTGAGCCGCGGTTCGAGTCATCACAGATCACGGTTCGATTTGCCCATTGATAAAGATCTGGTGATGCGCCTTCACCGTGCGAGGCAGTTCAGGGCCGCCGCTGCGAACGACCCCTGTTCGACGAATTTTTCGGAGGAGAAGTGTCCTACCCGCAAAGAGGACGAGGAACCGGTCTCGGCGTATAAGTTCGGCACTCCCCATAGCTTCCATCCTCCTGAAGGAAGCAGATTTGGGCAGAGCCATCATCGAATTCATTGAAGCAGATGGGGGATTTTTCGAGTTCGTGGCTTCTGGCGACGAGCAGGGAGAAGAGCCCGGACAAAGCCGTCTTCTGCGCTTCTGCTGCCGTTAGCACAGATGCCACACGCCTTGGCGGTGGATTAGACGTCGCAGTTGCTAGGACTCCTTGTGTCGCGGAGATCGTGCGGACGGAAGCGACCACAACCGAATCGCTGGCCGGCATGCTTTCGGGTGATTGTGCGCCGGATCTCGTTTTGTAACTCTTCGGCTTAGCTGCGGGGGGCTTTGCCTTCGACTTGAGTTTCCGCGACTTTTTCGTCTTCTTCGATTCTTTCGACATTCTTGCCTCCTATGGATGATAATCGTCCCGGCAGAATGGGGGCATCACTGTGAAACAGCGGATCGGAAGCCGTTCGAAATTCCGCTCGTGATTTGTGACGTGAAGTGAAATTGCTCTGCTATGGGAATGAGGGACTTTCCGCCCGCCGCTCGATCAACTGGACCGAATGTAATCAGGAGATCATGTGTCTTGTCACGACTTGTGCTAAAGAATGGCCCATTCGGATTCACAGTGGCTCTGACCAGGGTCCACGTCGGGGTCGCGCTGGCGCTGGCGATGGTTTGAAATGAAACTTGGTGGGAGAGTACGTTTTTGCGGCCGGGTTCCGGATCGTCGGCATTCCCCAGCACGGTTGCCAGTATTCGGCCGTACAGCAAATCTGAGAGCTTGAGATCGTTTTGAACCAGCAGTGAGCCGTTGCGCTGTTCGCCGCTCGCATCGCACCGCGGCCCGTTCGGGCGAAACAGATCTCTCACAGTATAAAAGATATTCATCTTCTCGATCCGGGTCGCTTCCGCCGAACCGGAGAGGCCAAGCGCGGCGTTGAAGACGAAGTCCGTTGCGGGCGGAGGCTTCAGCAGTGCGGAGGGGCTAATGGTCGTCTTCTCGACGATCGTGAAGGTGAACGCGACCTCAGCGCCCCAGTTGTCGAGGAAGGCAGAGTAGACGCGTCCACCCGGGATCTCCGATGCGCGCCTGAGATCACGGCTCACCACCCGGGTGATTGCATCTTGGAGCTGGCAGCGAACACTTCTGACAACGGCTTGTATCATGTTCTGAGCGCCCGCCTGACTCGTATCATGCGGGAACTCTGTTAGATCCGGGACAACCGTCCCACAGCCGGGCAGCAACATGACAAACAAGAATGCTGCCGATGTTGATTTGATTTTCATAGCCTGCCCAATTTGCGCCGGCACGAGGCATTCTCTTTTTGATTCTCGGATGCGGCGATATTTCGATACTGCCGTGGGTATTTGCAGATGCAATGATAAAAATGCCACATTGTGCCTGAATATTCAAAAATTACGATGCGGGGGACGACAGTGCCCTGGATAATATACACATATATATGTGTGGGTCTATTTCTGAAGTAATTCCAACAAATCAACACAACATGGCAATATGAATTATGATCTATTATTGTAATTAATCGGGCATACGATGATGCAATCGCAGTGTAGGGGCGCAATTTCCTGCCCCGGCTGCCCGTTGTCGTGTCTCGATTGGGGACTGTTCGATTTGTTCTGCTAACGCAAGCCATTACGATGCTCTGCGGCTGGCCGTGAAAAACATCGGGGACAACGCCCCAAACGGCTCAGCTTGCCTGCAAATTGCCGCGGCTTGCCCTGGGGATGCCACAACCTCGGCCGTGTTTGCGCCACATCCGGCGGCGTAACTGTTGCCCACACGCCGCTGGCGCCATCACGAAGAGTGAGCGACGACAACGATGCAGGGCCGTACGATCGGATCGCCGCGTACCACCTCGATGCCGCGCAAGAGCGGGCGTCCCACCCCGTCCTCCGACGTCATCACCCTCAATTCCCGGACGGGCCGCGATCACGGCAGCCGCACGGCGCTGGTGCGCTCCATCCTCTCCATGACGCTTCTCGCCGGGGGGTTGAGCGCGGTTCTGCTCAATGCCGGCACCGATCTCGGCCGGGCCGAGGCCTCGACCAAGGTGTCCGACCTCGCCATGCCGAAGCCGCGCCTTCAGGCGCTGGCCCCCGAGGCGCCGGTGCCGACCGTGCTGGCGGCCTCCGCGAGCTTCCACCCCGTGGGCGATCTCGACACGGAACTCGGCACCAATACGGTGGACCGCGTCTCCTACGACTTCCTGCTCTCGCAGACCTCGACCGGCGATCCGAACGACATCCTCGAATTCGGGCCGATGAAGATCCGCCGCCACCTCGTGCAGACCATCGTCAAGGCGGCCCAGGCGGTCCAGACCGATCCGGTCCTGCTCATGGCGGTGGCCGACAAGGAATCGAGCTTCATCACCGCGGTCCAGGCCAAGACCTCCTCGGCCACCGGCCTGTTCCAGTTCATCGAGCGCACCTGGCTCGGCGTGGTCCGCGATTTCGGCCCGAAATACGGGTACGAGAAGGAGGCCGCCCTGGTCGTGCCGGATGCCAACGACAGGCCGTCGATCCAGGATCAGGCCGAGCGCACCCGCATCCTCGACCTGCGCCGCGACCCCTACCTCTCGGCTGTGATGGCCGGCGAGATGCTCAAGCGCGACGCTGCCCGCATCGCCCTCAAGATCGGCCGCGAACTGAGCCTCGGCGAGGTCTATCTCGCCCACTTCCTCGGGCCGGACGACGCGGAGAACTTCCTGTCCCAGGTGGTCGACAAGCCGACCGCCGCCGCCGCGACCCTTCTGCCGGGTCCGGCCCGGGCCAACCGCTCGATCTTCTTCGGTGGCACCACCGGCCGCGGACGGCACCGCAAGCCCGCGAGCCTCTCCGTTGCCCAGGTCCATCAGAAGTTCGAGGCGATGATGAGCACGCGCGGCGACCGTTATCGCGACGTGCGCAGCGTGGCCGGCCTCATCACCCTCGCCGACGCCGACAGCGTCCAGTAGGGCGGACTGGAGGGCGGGCGCTGCGTCCGCCCGCCGCGCGGCTGACCCGCACGGTGAAAATCTTCATTCGACGCAACTGAGCGGCGCCCGCCCGCTTTGTTGTCCTGTGCGGCGTCGCGACCCTTGCCGTTCTCAAGAGGTTTTCCGCCGCTCTGGATGCGCGAGAGAGGATTGTTTCCTTGACCGACTCGTTTCGAGACCGATCGCGACGGGATTTCGCCGACGATCCCCTGTTGCCCGGCATGAAGCTCGACCAGATCGGGCAGGCGCTCGCCTCCTGCTACGACAACCTCGTGGCGGAGGGCATCCCGGATCACCTCGCCGCTCTGGTCCGACGCGTCGATCATGCCGAACGTACCACGCCCGCGAAGGCCGATGGCCCGGAGGCACGCATCGTCCTCGTGGTGGAGGACGAACGCGACACCCGCGAACTCGCCGAGAGCGTGCTCGAAGAGACCGAGATGCGCGTCATCGGCTGCGACAGCGCCGAGCGTGCGCTGAGCGTCCTGCAGGAGCGCGGCGGCGACGTGGCCCTGGTCTTCGCCGATATCCGCCTCGCGGGCGCGATGGACGGGCTTCAACTGGCCCGTGCCATCGCCACCCTGTGGCCGCGCACCCGGCTGGTCGTGACCTCCGGTGTCGAGCCGGAGCCCGGTGTGGCGCTGCCGGAGGGGGCCGTCTTCATCCCGAAGCCCTGGCGCGCCTTCGATGTCCTGGTCGAGGCCGAGCGCGCCGCCCGCGACCCCTCGCCTCCGGTCAGCTGACCCCCTGGAGGCGCCGAGCCGGGACCTATGGCGGTCCGCGTCGAAAAGGTCGGCTCAGGCTGCCACCGCCTCGCGGCGACGGCGCCGGGGGAGAAAGAACAGGGCCGCGCCGATCAGGCCCAGAACGCCCGCAGCCGAGCCGACATAGATGAGTTCCTGGTCGGTCTGTTCCTGATGCGCGGTATCGGCGAGGACGACGACGTTCTCATCGGATTTTGGCGATCCGGCCTCGCCCGCGATGTACTTGATCGGCAGGCGATCGACGGCGAGTTGGTTGTCGACGATGACCTGCGCGGCCAGCGCGTGCGAGATCGAGACCTCCTCGACCTTCCGCCGCACGCCGCCGCCATCCGTCCAGCTCAGATCGAGCTTGTAGCTCGTTCCACCGCGGCGGCGTTTCACCCGCGTTGCGCTGTCGACGGTCGCCTCGGTCTGAATGCCCATCGCCATCACGTCGCGCCGGCGGTTGCCATCCTGCCAGCAGGCGAGCGCCACGATCGGTCCGCCGACTGCGCAGAGAACCGTGAGCCACTTCAGCTTTCCGAGGATCCAGCCCACCATACCTTCGACCTCTTCAAAGTTTCGAGGTGATCAGGCTAGGATGAGGCGAAGGAAAACGCAAACTCATCGAGCCGTGATCTGGTTCCATTGCGGATTTTTCGCGCGAAATCAGGGCTTTATGGCGGCTATGGCAGATATGAGCCTCCGCTCGATCGTGCGGCGCAGTCGGCGCGTGCCGGTGCGCTTGCCCGACGCGATCGAATGCGCTCGCGGCTTCTCGACGTCAGGGCTGATTCGCGGTCGAAACGGGAGCGGGATGCCTGAGAGCGGCGATCTCGCACGAGGCCGGCGGCCGGCCCGCTCGATCCGACGCGGCCGATTTGGGAGTAACCACGGCGGTGCGGCCAAGCTCATGTGAGCCGCCGCACGGCGGAGTCGTGGAAAATCCGTAAACGGCAGGGAACCGAGCAAGCACAGTCACGCTTGTTAAAGCAAAGATTACTGCACAGGTAGGCACCTGCGATGAAGACCCTGGCATCTGTTCTCGCCGGCGTTGTCGGCGTCTGTGTTCTTGCGACCAGCTCCGTGAGCGCCGCGCCCTACGATCCGTTCGGCTCGGACGACGACTATCAGGAACAGTCGCAAGGCGGCTGGCCGGTCTACGACCCCTACGCGACCCAGCGCCGCTCCGGCGCTCAGGGCTACGGCCAGAGTTACAATCAAGGCTACGGCGAGGCCGAAGCCGCCCAGGCACAGGTCGCGCGGATCCCTCGCGAGATCGTTTCGTTCAACGGCCGCTACGCGCCGGGCACGATTGTGGTCTCCACCGCCGAGCGGCGCCTCTACTACGTGCTGCCGGACGGACAGGCGATCCGCTACGGCGTCGGCGTCGGCCGGCCGGGCTTCACCTGGAGCGGCGTGAACAAGATCACCGCCAAGCGTGAATGGCCGGGCTGGACCCCGCCGGCGGCGATGCTGGCCCGCCGCCCCGACCTGCCGCGCTACATGGCCGGCGGGATCGAGAACCCGCTCGGGGCCCGCGCAATGTATATCGGCAAGTCGGAATACCGGATCCACGGCTCCAACGAGCCGGATACGATCGGCCAGGCCGTGTCGTCGGGCTGCATCCGCATGACCAACGAGGACGTGACCGACCTCTATTCCCGCGTGAAGGTCGGGGCGACGGTCATCGTCAACTGACGGCGCTCATCGAGCGTCTGAAGCAGGGATGAGAAGAGAGGCGCGCCGGCGAAACCCGGCGCGCTTTCTCGCGTGTCGGATCCTGCCCTTCTTCAGAGGCCGTCCGCCCCTCGGCGCTACGGCGCGACGCGGCCAACCGCCGTGCGCGGGCCGTTCAGGAACGAGACCGGCATATCGCAGAAGCAGCGCGCACCGAGCGGACGCGGGCCCGGCAGCGGACAGGAAAACGGCTGAAGGCCGCTGATGCCGGACTGCACGGCATCGCAATTGAGACCCATGGCACGGCGCGGCGGCGGGCCGCCCCAGTCACGGTAGGCGCGGGCGCGGGGCGGCGGCGCGTCGTAGCCGTCATCGTAATACTGCGCCTGGGCCGGTGCGAGGCTTCCGGCCGCGACGGCGAGCAGGGCTGCGAGGCCGAGAGTAGGAACGGGACGCATCGTGTCCAAAACCTCCGCTGGGCCGCCGGAAGACGGGCGGCACGGCCGCGAGCCTTGCGGCGTCCGGGAGGCGGAAAAGAGGCGAAGCGCGCCGTTCCCGTTCGCGGGAGACGTGCGGAGCGAAAACAGCCCGCTCCGTCGAGAGCGGGCCGTCATCTTCGAGGAGGAGTTGGCGGAACCCCTCGAACGAGGCGTCAGGAGGTCGCCTTCTGGGCGTCGTTGGCGTTCTCGCGGGCCGTCTCGACACCCTGCTCGTAGGCCTGGCGGGCTTCCGCGGCACCCTGCTGCATGGCGCTCTTGGCGTTCTCGGCGCTCTGCTGGAACGCGCTCTGCGCCAGGCCGCCGAATTCCTTGGCCTGCGCCTGGATTGCGGCGAATTGGGCGCGCACGAACTCGGCCTGGTGCTGCATCGCCTCTTGGACGTCACGGGCGCGGACGAGTTTCTGCGCGAGGTCGAACGCAGCGTTGACGTTCTGCTCGGCGTACTCGAAGCCGCGCGACGAGATGTTGGTGGCGTTGGTGCGGGCGAGGTCCGTCGAGCCCTGAACCGTGTCCGCGGTGCGGCGGGCGGCACCGATGAACGAGTCGAACGCCTTACGGGCCTGCTCGACGCTCTTTTCGGCGAAGTCGCGCATTTCGGTCGGGATCTCGTAATTGGGGGTGCTGCTCACGTCTCTCTCCTCTGTTTGGCATCGAGCGCTCGTTGTGCGGCGCACAATGTGCAATGCAAAATAGCGCGGTGGTGGCCATTTTTCCAGCCCCGAGGGGCCAATTAAGGTTACCAGTTGATAAACGTGTGGCGGCGGGTTTCAGTGTCCACGTCCGTCGGCAGTTAAGTTACACAGGAAGCTTGTGTTCATGCCCCAGGTGTCCAACCGCAGGCGATGAAGGGGCTCATGATCAGGGTTCGGATGTCGGACCACGCTGTGCAGGATTCGTTGCCGGGGGACGATTCGGCTGTTCTCGCCGCGCTGACGCGCTGGCGCGGCGACGCCTCGACGGCGCATCTCGTGCGCGAAGGCGGGGCGCTGCTCGTTCTCGACGGAGCGGCGGAGCGGATCCTCCACGCCGCCGGCGCGGCACTCGCGCTGCGGGCCGGCGTTGCCGGTGCGGACGGGGGGGTGCTTCCCGCTTTGCGCCTGCCCGAGCAGATCCGTCGCGCCGGCACCTTGGACGCGCGCCCCCGTATGGTCCGCCTGCGCTTCGATCCCCGCGGCGTGGCGCCTCCGGTGGTCGTCCTGGCGGCGCGTGCCGAGATGGAGCCCGGCCGCTCCGTCCTCCTCCTTGCTCCGATCGGACCGATTCCCTCCCTGCGTCCGTTCGAGGCCGGGCCGGCGAAGGCCGAGCCGCCATCGCAGAGGGCGAGCCAACCCGACGCGCAGCCCGAAGCGTCCACGCCCGCTCCGGCCCCGTCGCCTGCGATGGCGACGGAGGCCGGTCCCGATCAGCCAGAGGCGACGGCGGATCTGCCGGCGCGGCTGATCTGGCGCAGCGATGCCGAGGGCGTGCTGACACAGGTCTCGCGCACGCATCCCGACCTCGCCGAAGCGCTTCTCGGCCAGTCCTGGGCCATGCTCGCCATCGACGGCGTGATCGAGGGCGCGGCGCTGACGGAGGCGCTTTCGGCGCGCCGGACCTTCCGGTCCGTGCCTCTGCTGGTGCGCGGGCGTGCCTACGAGCACGCGCTCGAAATCTCCGGTGCTCCGGCGGGCCGCGCGACGGAGGACTTTTCCGGCTTCGGTGGTTTCGCGATCCTCGGCGAGCGGTCCCCGCGCGCGATCGAGGAGGATGCCGCGGCTGAGACCGAGTCCGGCGGATCGGACGCCCAGCGGGACGCCGAGCCCGTTGCTGGCCCCGACGTGGAGGACGGCCTATCGGTGAACGAGCACGCGGCCTTCCGCGAGGTGGCGCGCATTCTCGGATTGCGGTTCGCGCCCGACCTGTCCGCCGAGGCCGTCGAGGCCGGGTCCGCGGATTCGGCGACGGTGAGTTCGGTGACGCCGTTCCCCACGCCGCCCGGCCGGATTGGCGAATCCGAGGCGCGCGCCCGCGCCGCGCTCACCGAACTGCTCGAGAGCCTGCCCCTGGGCGTGCTCGTCTATCGTGGCAGCGAGATGCTGTTCGCCAGCCGCGCCTTCCTCGATCTCACCGGCTACGCCGACCTGTCGGCTCTGCGCGAGGCCGGACTGGCGCACCTCTTCCGCGGCCTGCCGCCTGGGGAGCGGGAGATCGCCGGGCCGGTTCCCTTCGCCCGGTCCGAGGGCGGCACGGTGGCCCTCCTCGTCGATCGGGCCGGCCTCGTCTGGGAGGGGGCTCCGGCCGAACTCTGCCTCGCGCGGGCGGCACCTGCCGCCGCCGCGCTCCAACTCCCCGCCGTTCCGCCCAATGCGGCGCGGTCGCGGGCGGAAAAGGTGCTGGAGAGCCTGGAGGAGGGCGTCGTCACCCTCGACGCGGAAGGCCGCGTCGTCGGCCTGAACCCGAGCGCCGCCGAACTCGTCCACGCCCATCCCAAAGAGGTCGTGGGCGGGCGTTTTGCCGATCTGTTCGCGCCCGAGAGCCTGCCGGCGCTGGAGACGGCGGTCACCGATTCCCGCCGCTCCGGCGCGAGCGAGATCCACGGCGTCACGCCACGCACGGGCGCGGCGGCTCTGCGCCTGCGCATCGCCCGTCTGCTGGGCGAGGACGCGCCGGGCTACTGCGCCAGCCTGCGCGAGATCCGCGACGACGAGCCGGCGCTTCCGGCCGCGGGCGAGCCGGCGCGGCGGGAGGCGTCCGAGGCGGAGGCCGTGTGGAAGGCCAATGCGCTCGCCCGCGTCAGCCGCGAGATCCGCCCCTCGCTCAACGCGATCCTCAGCCTCACCGAGATGATGCTCTCCGACCGCTTCGATCGGGCGGATGCCGAGCGTCTGGAGGCCTACCTGCGGGAGGTGCGGCTCTCCGGCGGCCGGATCGCCGGCCTCATCGACGACCTGCGCGACCTCGCCGAGATTCAGGCCGGCCGCGGCAAGCTCACCTTTGCCGAGCTTGCCCTCAACGAGCTCGTCTCCTCCTGCATCGCCGCACAGCAGGCGCAGGCGGCGCGGGATCGCATCGTCCTGCGCACGAGCCTCGCACCGGATCTGCCGGCCATGCGGGCGGACATGCGCTCGATCCGGCAGGCGACGCTGACCGTGCTTGGAAATGCCATCCGCGTGACCGAGGCGGGCGGACAGGTGATCGTCTCGACCACCCGCGCCGAACGGGGCGGGATCGCCCTGCGGGTGCGCGACACCGGCACCGGCATGACCGAGGACGAATTGATGGGCGCCCTCGAACCGTTCCGGGCAGATATCGCCCCCGCCGCGGAAGGCGAGGAGAGAGGGTTCGGACTGACGCTGACCAAGGCGCTCGTCGAGGCCAATCGCGGCCGCTTCCGCATCACCAGCCGCAAGGACGAAGGCACCCTCGTCGAGATGCTGTTTCCGGCCGCATGACCGCTCGGCCGGCACGCGCTCCGGCCGGCCCGCCAACACGGCGCACCGCTAATTCTTGCGATCCGACAAGCCTTTCCCGGATTACCAATGGGAAAGCCGAGGCTCTATGGAGCCTCCAATGAATTATGGTGCAACTCGATTGCGCAAAATTCCAGGGCACGACTTTTTGGTGCTTGCCGGGTGTATTCAACTGCGCTTAAGAGTTTTTTCGGAAGCCCCGGCTGCGCGGACCTTCGCGATACGATCGGGCACCCTCAGGGAAGAAACCAAATGAGCGAGAAGGTCATCGACGTTCAGGATGCCTGGCGGGAACGGGCTTTGATCGACGACGCCAAGTACAAGGAGATGTACGCCGCGTCCGTTTCCGATCCTGAGACGTTCTGGGCCGAGCACGGTCGGCGGATCGACTGGTCCACGCCCTTCAGCAAGGTCAAGAATACGAGCTTCGCGCCCGGCAACGTCTCGATCAAATGGTTCGAGGACGGCAAGACCAACGTCGCGCTCAACTGCATCGACCGGCACCTCGAGACCCGCGGCGACCAGACCGCGATCATCTGGGAAGGCGACGATCCCAACGAGTCGCAGCACATCACCTACAAGCAGTTGCACGCGGAAGTGTGCCGGATGGCCAACGTCCTGCGCAACCGCGGCGTCGGCAAGGGGGACCGCGTCACGCTCTACCTGCCGATGATCCCCGAGGCCGCCTACGCGATGCTGGCCTGCGCCCGGCTCGGGGCCATCCACGCCATCGTCTTCGGCGGCTTCTCGCCCGATTCCCTCGCGAGCCGGATCAAGGGCTGCGGCTCCAAGCTCGTCATCACCGCCGACGAGGGCCTGCGCGGCGGGCGCAAGGTGCCTCTCAAGGCCAATGTCGACGAGGCGATCAAGCGCCTCGATGCGGACCTCGTCGACCACGTCATCGTGGTGAAGCGCACCGGTGGCAACGTGGCGATGGAGCCGGGCCGCGACGTCTATTACCACGAGGCCGCCGAGCAGGTGACCGACGAGTGCCCGGCCGAGGCGGTCGAGGCCGAGCATCCGCTCTTCATTCTCTACACCTCGGGCTCGACCGGCCAGCCGAAGGGCGTGGTGCACACCACCGGCGGCTATCTCGTCTACGCCTCGATGACCCACCAATACGTGTTCGACTACCACGACGGCGACGTCTACTGGTGCACGGCGGATGTGGGCTGGGTCACCGGCCACAGCTACATCGTCTACGGCCCGCTCGCGAACGGCGCGACCACGCTGATGTTCGAGGGGATCCCGACCTACCCGTCGAACTCCCGCTTCTGGGAAGTCATCGACAAGCACAAGGTCAACATCTTCTACACCGCGCCGACCGCGATCCGCTCGCTCATGGGCGGCGGCGAGGGCCCGGTGAAGAAGACCTCGCGCGCCTCCCTGCGGGTGCTGGGCTCGGTCGGCGAGCCGATCAACCCGGAGGCCTGGGACTGGTACTACCGCGTGGTCGGCGATTCCCGCTGCTCCATCGTCGATACGTGGTGGCAGACCGAGACCGGCGGCATCCTCATCACCCCGCTGCCCGGCGCGACCAAGCTCAAGCCCGGCTCCGCGACCCGACCCTTCTTCGGCGTGCAGCCGGTGATGGTCGATGCCGAGGGCAAGGAGCTCGACGGCGCCTGCGAGGGCAACCTCTGCATCAAGGACAGCTGGCCGGGCCAGATGCGCACCGTCTACGGCGACCACGAGCGCTTCGAGCAGACCTACTTCTCGACCTATAAGAACCTCTACTTCACCGGCGACGGGGCGCGGCGCGACGCCGACGGCTACTACTGGATCACGGGTCGCGTGGACGACGTCATCAACGTCTCCGGCCACCGCATGGGCACGGCGGAGGTCGAATCCTCGCTCGTCGCCCATCCGAAGGTCTCCGAGGCCGCGGTGGTGGGCTATCCCCACAACGTGAAGGGCCAGGGCATCTACGCCTACGTCACCCTCAACGAGGGCGAGGACGGCTCCGACGAGCTGCGCAAGGAACTCGTCACCTGGGTGCGCAAGGATATCGGCCCGATCGCCTCGCCGGATCTGATCCAGTTCGCGCCGGGCCTGCCCAAGACCCGCTCGGGCAAGATCATGCGCCGCATCCTGCGCAAGATCGCCGAGGACGATTTCGGCTCGCTCGGCGACACCTCGACCCTGGCCGAGCCGGCGGTGGTCGACGACCTGATCGAGAACCGCCAGAACCGCTCGGCCTGAGCGTGTTCGCACAAGTCCGGCCGCCGCGTGCGGCCGGAACCGTTTCCGGCACGATCCAGGTGCTGGACCCCACGGTACCGGTCATCCGCCAGGGTGCGCCGGTGCCGATCTGCACCGGGGCGGGCGCCAACGCTCCGGTCGTCATCATGACAGAATAAGAGACCGATCCCCGGCGCCTGCGCTGCGCCGGAACAGGATCGCGCGGGAGGAGATGCATGAAAACGATACAGACGGCGGGGCCGTCCGCGACGTCGGACGTCCGGACGCTCCACGGGGCGGGAGCCCTCGACATGCCCGAGCCCGATCACCGGCTCGACCGCATCGCCGAGCACCCGACGTTCAAGACGCTGGTTCACGAGCGGACGCGCTTCGGCTGGATCCTCACCGGCCTGATGCTGCTGGTCTATTTCGGCTTCATCGGCCTGATCGCCTTCGACAAGGCGCTGCTCGCCACCAAGGTCGGCGGGACCGCCTCGCTCGGCTTCTACATGGGCATGTTCGTCATCGTCTTCGCCTTCGTGCTGACGGGCATCTACGTCGCCCGCGCCAACACCCGCTACGACCGGCTCTCGGCCGACCTCATCCGGAGCCTCGCCAAGTGATCCGCCTCGTCCCACTCCTCGGCGTCGTCCTCCTCGGCGCCACCACGGCGATCGCCGCCGGTCCCGATATGGGCGCCGTGCAGAAGCAGGCCACGAACTGGCCCGCCATCTTCATGTTCCTGTTCTTCGTGCTGTTCACCCTGGGGATCACCTACCGGGCGGCGAAGGGCTCGAAGTCGGCCTCCGACTTCTACGCGGCCGGCGGCGGCATCTCGGCGCGCACCAACTCGCTGGCGATCGCCGGCGACTACATGTCGGCGGCCTCCTTCCTCGGCATCTCGGGGCTCGTCTATTCCTCCGGCTTCGACGGCCTGATCTACTCGACGGGCTTCCTCGTCGGATGGCCGATCGTGCTGTTCCTGATCGCCGAGCGGCTGCGCAACCTCGGCAAGTTCACCTTCGCCGACGTCGCGAGCTTCCGCCTCGACCAGACTTCGATCCGCATCATCTCGGCCACCGGCACTCTCGTCGTGGTGGCGTTCTACCTGATCGCGCAGATGGTCGGCGCGGGTAAGCTGATCCAGCTCCTGTTCGGCCTCGACTACCTCTACGCGGTGGTGATCGTCGGCGCGCTGATGATCATCTATGTCGCCTTCGGCGGCATGAAGGCGACGACCTGGGTGCAGGTCATCAAGGCCTGCCTGCTGCTGGGGGGCGCGACCTTCATGGCCGGCGCCGTGCTCTACCTCTACGACTTCAGCCCGGAGAAGCTGTTCGCGACCGCGGTGCAGACGCATCCGAAGGGCGACGCCATCATGGCGCCCGGCGGCCTCGTCTCGAACCCGATCGACTCGATCTCGCTCGGCGTCGGCCTGATGTTCGGCACCGCCGGCCTGCCCCACATCCTGATGCGCTTCTTCACGGTGTCGGATGCCCAGGCGGCCCGCAAGTCGGTGTTCTACGCCACCGGCCTGATCGGCTACTTCTACATCCTCACCTTTATCATCGGCTTCGGCGGCATCGCCCTGCTGATGTCCGATCCGAGCTACTTCAAGCTCGGTGCCGACGGCACGACCTACGACAAGATCAAGGACATGGTCGGCGGCACCAACATGGTCGCCGTGAACCTCGCCAACGCGGTGGGTGGGCCGTACTTCCTCGGCTTCATCTCGGCGGTGGCCTTTGCGACCATCCTCGCGGTGGTGGCGGGCCTGACGCTGGCCGGCGCCTCGGCGATCAGCCACGATCTCTACGCCCAGGTCTTCGCCCGCGGCCGCACCACGGAGAAGGCGGAGGTCAACCTCTCCAAGCTCTCCGCCGTCGGCATCGGCATCGTGGCGATCTATCTCGGCTACGTGTTCGAGAACCAGAACGTCGCCTTCATGGTCGGCCTCGCCTTCTCGGTGGCGGCGAGCTGCAACTTCCCGGTCCTGACCATGTCGATTCTCTGGCGCGGCACCACGACTTGGGGTGCGCTGGCCGGCGGCCTCGTCGGACTCGTCGCGGCCGTCGTCATGGTGGTGCTCTCCGACGCGGTCTGGGTGAAGACCTTCGGCCATCCGGTGGCGCTGTTCCCCTACGCCAACCCGGCTCTGTTCTCGATGCCGCTGGCCTTCGTGACAATCTGGGCGGTCTCGTCGATGGACCGGACCCGCCGCGCCAACCGCGAGCGCGCCGCCTTCGATGCGCAGTTCGTGCGCTCGGAGACGGGCATCGGAGCCTCGGGGGCGCACGCCCACTGATCGGACGCAAGTACGGACGTCTCAAGGGGCGCGGCCGAGGAGGCCGTGCCCCTTTCGTTTGCCCCTCCCAAGACCCAGGCAGTCTTCGAGGAGGCGTTCGCCGAACCGAAAACGGTGAAGCCGGCCGCTTCCGAGCGTGATCCGAGCATTCCCCTTACCGCGCAGATGCGAATTCTGTCGAAGAGAGGTCCCTTCCACGCTTTCGTCGCTTGGGACATTCCCAGCCATGCGGTAAAAAGATCGTGCCTATGCGTGATCCGCATAGAATCGGGTCTCAAACCGGAAAACCGGGTGCCCGTGCACGTTCTTGGAGGATCGTCAGAATGGCTGTGGCAACCGCAGTACCGCGGGCAGGGGAGGCGGTCAGGCCGATGACCGCCGGAGAGAAGAAGGTCATCTTGGCCTCCTCTCTCGGCACTGTCTTCGAGTGGTACGATTTCTATCTCTACGGCTCGCTCGCCGCGATCATCGGTGCGCAGTTCTTCTCGGCCTATCCGGAGGCGACGCGCAACATCTTCGCGTTGCTGGCCTTCGCGGCCGGCTTCCTCGTGCGCCCGTTCGGCGCCCTGGTATTCGGCCGGCTCGGCGACATGGTCGGGCGCAAGTACACCTTCCTCGTCACCATCCTGATCATGGGCATCTCGACCTTCGCGGTCGGCCTGCTGCCCTCCTACACCACGCTGGCCGCCTACAATGTCGGCTGGATCGCGCCGGTGACGCTGCTGGCCCTGCGCATGCTCCAGGGTCTCGCGCTCGGGGGCGAGTATGGCGGCGCGGCGGTCTACGTGGCCGAGCACGCGCCCCAGGGGCGGCGCGGCTTCTACACCGCCTTCATCCAGACGACCGCGACCCTGGGCCTCCTGCTCTCGCTGATCATCATCCTGTCGACGCAGGGCTACGTGAACAGCGCCTATCCGGCCACGACCGTCACCAACGCCGACGGCAGCACGACGACGCTGACCGCCTTCCAGGTCTGGGGCTGGCGCATCCCGTTCCTCGTCTCGGTGGTGCTGCTGGCGATTTCGGTCTGGATCCGTCTGCAGATGCAGGAGAGCCCGGCCTTCCAGAAGATGAAGGCGGAGGGCACCCACTCCAAGGCGCCGCTCTCGGAAGCCTTCGGCCAGTGGAAGAACGCCAAATGGGCGCTGCTGGCGCTGCTCGGCCTCACCGCCGGTCAGGCGGTGGTCTGGTACACCGGCCAATTCTACGCGCTGTTCTTCCTGCAGAGCATCCTGAAGGTCGATCAGTTCACGGCCAACGTGATGATCGCGTGGTCGCTCATCCTCGCCACCGGCGGCTTCCTGTTCTTCGGCAGCCTCTCCGATCGGATCGGCCGCAAGCCGATCATCCTCGGCGGCTGTCTGATCGCGGCGCTCACCTATTTCCCGCTGTTCAACCTGCTGACCGCCAACGCCAACCCGGCGCTGCACGCGGCCCAGGCGAGCGTGCCGGTGGTGGTGAAGACGAATACGGACGACTGCTCGTTCCAGTTCAACCCGGTCGGCACCGCCAAATTCACCAAGGAGTGCGACGTGGCCAAGGCCCTGCTCGCCCGCTCCGCGGTCGCCTACGACACCGAGAACCAGCCGGCCGGCACGCCGACGGTGGTCAGCGTCAGCGGCAAGGACTTCCCGGTGGCCGACCCGAACTTCTCCAAGGCGGTGACGGCGGCGCTGACGGAAGCCGGCTATCCCGCGGCGGCGTCAAACCCGACGGTGATCAAAGCGTCGAACCCCCTCGACGTCTTCACCGGCCAGAAGCTCGCGGTGATCGGCATCCTGACGATCCTCGTCCTGTACGTGACGATGGTCTACGGCCCGATCGCCGCCGCCCTGGTGGAGCTGTTCCCGACCCGGATCCGCTACACCTCGATGTCGCTGCCCTATCACATCGGCAACGGTTGGTTCGGGGGGCTTCTGCCCGCCACCGCCTTCGCGATGGTGGCCCAGACCGGCGACATCTATTTCGGCCTCTGGTACCCGATCGCGATCGCGCTCTTCACCTTCGTGGTGGGCCTGATCTTCATCCCCGAAACGAAGGATCGGGACATCCTGGCCTGATCGGCCGGGATCCCTCGGCGCCAAAAGGAAAGCCCCGCCGCGAGGCGGGGCTTTTCGCATTCTGCCGGGACCCGTGAAGCCGGATCGGCCGATATCAATGCCGGAAGTGGCGCACGCCCGTGAACACCATGGAGAGGCCGGCCTCGTCGGCGGCCCGGATCACCTCGTCGTCGCGCATCGAGCCGCCGGGCTGGATCACCGCGGTGGCGCCGGCCTCGGCCGCGGCGAGCAGGCCGTCGGCGAAGGGGAAGAAGGCGTCGGAGGCCACGGCCGAGCCCTTGGCGAGGCTCTCCGTCAGACCGAGGCGCTGCGCCGCCTCCGCCGCTTTCCGCGCCGCGGTGATCGAGGAATCGACCCGCGACATCTGCCCGGCGCCGATGCCCACGGTAGCGCCGCCCTTGGCATAGACGATGGCGTTCGACTTGACGTGCTTGGCCACGCGATAGGCGAATCGCATGTCGGCGAGTTCCGTCTCGCTCGGCGCGCGCCGGGTCACGACCTTCAGGTCCATGTCGTCGACGCTCATCGCGTCCCGGCCCTGAACGAGGAAGCCGCCCGCCACCGTGCGGATGGTCTCGCCCTTCGCCCGCGGATCGGCGAGGCCGCCCGCGAGCAGCAGCCGCAGGTTCTTCTTGGCACCGACGATGGCACGCGCCTCCTCGGAGGCGTCGGGGGCGATGATGACCTCGGTGAAGATCTCGACGATCTTCTTCGCGGCCTCGGCGTCCAGCGGGCGGTTCAAGGCGACGATTCCGCCGAAGGCCGAGGTCGGATCGCAGGCGAGCGCGCGCTCGTAGGCGTCCAGCAGGCTCGCCCCCTCGGCGACGCCGCAAGGGTTGGCGTGCTTGATGATCGCCACCGCTGCCGTGCGGCCGGGATCGAACTCGGCGACGCATTCAAAGGCCGCGTCGGTGTCGTTGAGGTTGTTGTAGGACAATTCCTTGCCCTGGACCTGCCGGGCGGTGGCGATGCCGGGGCGTAAGGTGCCGGGCAGGCGGTAGAAGGCGGCCGACTGGTGCGGGTTCTCGCCATAGCGCAGGCTCTGGGCGAGCGTGCCGCCGAGCGCCTTGAAGGTCGCGGCCTCGCCGCTGCCCTCGACTTCGGCGAGCCAGTTGGCGATGGCCGCATCGTAGGAGGCGGTGCGGGAGAAGGCCTTCTGCGCCAGCCGGCGTCGCGTCGCCGCGGTGAGGTTGCCGTCGCTGTCGGTAAGTTCGGCGAGGATCGCCGCATAGTCCGTGACATCGACCACGACCGCCACGTCGGCATGATTCTTGGCCGCCGCCCGGATCATGGCCGGGCCGCCGACATCGATGTTCTCGACGCAGTCGTCGTAGCTCTTGCCCGCCTTCAGCGTCTCCTCGAACGGGTAGAGGTTGACCACGAGAAGGTCGATGGCGCCGATGCCGTGGGCGGCGAGTGCCGCCTGATGCTCGGGATTGTCGCGCACCGCGAGCAGGCCGCCATGGACCGCCGGATGCAGCGTCTTCACCCGGCCGTCCATCATCTCGGGGAAGCGGGTCAGCTCCGACACTTCCCGGACGGCGAGCCCCGCTTCGGTCAGCGCCCGGTGAGTGCCGCCGGTCGAGATCAGCTCGACCCCGCGCCGGCTCAGTGCCGCGGCGAAGTCCGTGAGCCCGGTCTTGTCCGAGACGGAGAGGAGGGCGCGGGTGACCCGGATCTGGTCGCGCGGCATGGGATGGCCTGTGTCGTCAAACGAGGAAATCGCGCGCGCGGTAGCACGGATCCGGCTGGGGCGGCCAGTTGGCCGGGCGAAAGCGCGGTGCGGAAACGGTTCTATCAACCGCCGCACGGCCCACTCGGTCAGATCTGCTCGATCCGCCAGCCCACCCGTACCTCCTCGTCCACGCTCAGGTGCAGGACGATCTGCGCCGTCCGCCGCGCGCCGACGACGCCGGCGAAATAGACGCTCTCCTCGATGGACGGCGTCGCGCCCTCCGCGGAGAAGCGCCACCGTTCTCCCGTCGGCAGGCCGAGGATCACGCTGCCGTCCTCCTGCGGCTGCGTGGCGACGGCGGTGTGGAGATGGAAGCGCACGGCGACGGGCTGGGGCTTGGAGCGCGGGCGCTTGCCCTCGCGCCGGAAGGCGTCCTCGCCCTCCAGCCGCACCGGGCCGTCGCAGAGGCGCCAGCGGCGCTCGTGCAGGATGCCGAATTCGGCGACGTAGCCGTCGTGGCGCGCCGCGAGGACCGCCGCGCCGTTCTCGGTCCGCCGCTCGACCGCGACGGGGCCGGGGCCGCGCAGCACCACGGGGCCGCGCCGCGACAGCAGCCAGCGCGCGGCCAGCCGGGGGATCCACCAATCCTCCGGCTCGTCGAGGAAGCGGCAGGAGGAGGTGTCGGCCACCGTCGCCGTCGAATGGGCGGCGGTGCTGCGCGCGGCCCGGCGCAGTTCGCCGCCGCTGGCGGGCGTGCCGCAATTGACGACGATGCGCTGCGCCCCGCTCGTCAGCTCGAAGGAGAGGCAGCCCGCGGCAGCCTCGCGGGACTGGTCCATCGGCGGCGGTGCGCCGACATCGCAGACCATGACCACCCGGCCGAGTTCCAGCCGGGCGTAGCCGGAATGGGAGGCGTACATCAGCGGCTCGGTGCCGGCCCCGTCATAGACCAGCAGCGTCGCGAGATGGTCGGCCGCCGTCACCCCCATGCCGTTGAAGTGGCTGAGCGAGGCGTCGCCGTGGCGCAGGAGGCGCAGCGCCGGCAGCATCCGGTCGACGGCGCGCAGCAGCGCCTCCGGCGGATCGACGCTGCGGCTGAGGAAGCTCTGGCGCAGGGGCAGGAGGTCGAGCAGCAGCTCCATGGCGAAGCGCGGATCCCGCGAACGGTGGCCGCCATCGGGGAGGATCTGCGCTTCGAGTTCGCGCACGAGGATGCGGGTGGCCCGGCGCAGGATCGGCTCGATGCCCTCGCAGCACAGGCCGGCATAGGTCAGCGCCACCGCCGCGAGGAGGCGCGATTGCGGCGGCGCGGAGCGGCGCAGGGACCGCTCCAGCTCCCGTGCGCCCTTGCCAACGGCCTTCAGGAAGCCCTGGTAGAAGGCGTGGTCGGCCCCCTCCAGCACCAGCGGCGACTGGCACAGGAACGAGATCAGCCGCCGGGAGGCCACCGGCACCGGGCTCGCCCGCGCCGCCTCGCCTCGCCCGCTCATGAAATCCGAGACGAAGGCCCGCGCGTTGGCACGGGCGAGCGCCGTGTCGGCGGCGCGCAGATGGCGCAGCCAGCCGAAGCCGTAGAGCGCGTCGGCCCATTCGGGGGAGGGCGGGTCGTAGTCGAAGGGCGAGCGCCCGCTCACCACCAGGGAGCGGCCGGCGAAGACGAACAGGCCGGAATAGATGTCGTCGGCCAGCGAGGCGTCGCTGGTGCGCAGGTCGTGCGGCGCGATGACGAGGCCGGTCACCCGCGCACGGGTGAGGATCTCGGGCCGCGCCGTGAGCCGCGCCGTCCGCTCGCGAACCGCGCGGACGATCTCGTGACCGAGCAGGCGGTAGAGCTGCCAGCGTTCGGGGCCCCTGCCCAAGCGGTATCCTCCGAGCGATCGAGACGGACCGTGCGGCTCGCCGCCCGGACCCGCGCGATGGGTCGCCCGGCAGCCGGTTCAGGCCAAGCTTACGCGGGTCCTCTTAACCGCCCTTTAAGGCTGTGTCGTCCTCGCACACAGACGCATCCCCGTAATGCACGGGGCGGGCGGGCATGGTCGCCGGTCAGGCGGGGCCGGTCTCCACGGGACGGGCGGGGTCGGAGCCCCATTCCGACCACGAGCCGTCGTAGAGCGCACGCGGCTTCCTTCCCAGCGTCTCCAGCGCCAGCGCGATGATGGCTGCGGTCACGCCCGAACCGCAGGTGGTGACGACGGGACGGTCGAGATCGACCCCGGCCTCGGCGATCGCCGCGCGCAGGGAGGCCTCGTCGCGCAGCCGACCATTCGCCTGGAGCGCGGCGTAGTGGAGGTTCCGGGCGCCGGGCATATGGCCGGGGCGAACGCCGGGGCGCGGCTCGGCCTCCTCGCCGCGGAAGCGCGGACCGGAGCGGGCATCGACCACCTGGGCCGAGCCATTGGCCAGCGCCCGGGCGATGTCGCCCGCATCCGCCACGGCGCCGTTGTCGAGCCGGGCGGTGAAGTGGCGCCGGTCGCGCGGACGGCCCTCGCCGTCCTCGGTCGGATAGCCTGCGGCGATCCAGGCGGGCATGCCGCCCTCCAGGATCGTGACGTCGCGCATGCCGAATGTCTGGAGCATCCAGCGCACCCGCGGCGCCGAGAACAGGCCCATCCCGTCGTAGACGACGACCTGCGCTCCGTCGCCGACTCCGAGCGCGCGCATCTTCGAGGAGAACACCTCGGGCCGCGGCAGCATGTGGGGGAGGGGCGAGTCGGTGTCGCTCATCGCGTCGAGATCGAAGCGGATCGCGCCTGGAATATGGGCGGCCCGGTACTCGGCCTCGGCGTCGCGGCCCTGCGCCGGCAGGTACCACGAAGCGTCGAGCACCACGATGTCCGGCGCGCTCAGGCGTTGATGCAGCCAATCCACCGTGACGAAGGGCGATACGGTCATGGATGTCCTCGCCGATGCGCGTACCCGCGGAGAAGACACCACATCCGGCATTGGCGGAGTTTCGGCAAGGCCGGAGGCGCAAAACCGGGCGCGCAAAAGGGGCGCGTAAAAGGGCGCGACGGCGTGGCCCCCCGATTGTCCCTGTCATCGGCCCGATCTTCGGGTAAGCGCGAGACGCCAGCAGGGAAGCGGACCGACGTGCGAGAGACCTATCATATCGAAGTGCTCGGCCCCGAGGAGCCGGACGCGCCCGGCGGCGTGCAGCAGCGCGTCTCCGTTCGGACCTCGAGCCCGGAGGGCGCGGAGGAGCGGGCAAGGCGACTGTTCGCCCGTGCGCGGGTGCCGCAGCGCTCCGGCACGCCGCCCGAGGCGGTGCGGGTGATCGACGGGGCGGGCACCGAAATCTTCCGGATGAGCCGGTTCGACGAGGCCTAGGCGCGGGCGGCGCGGGGCGGCCGCCCGTGCGAGGCTCCGCGGGGTGCGTCCCCGCAGGGCGGCGTCACGACGAGCCCGGTTCGACGGCTTACGCGGTCAGGCGAAAGCGCCGTCGTTGAAGGTCGTGCGTCCCTCGACGGCGCCGTATTGGAGGTAGTGCAGGAGGGGATTGATGCCCTCCGCCGCGACGTCGCCATAAGCCGCGAGATAGGCCTTGGTGTCGAACTGGGCCGAGGGATCCCGTCCCTCCTTCCAGCCATAAGTGAGATAGTGCTGGAGGGGATCGATCCCCTCTGCCGCAACATCTGCGTAGGCGGCCAGATAGCCCTTCGTATCGAAGAAGGCGTTGGGGTCGCGGCCCTCCTTCCAGCCGTAGTCCCGGAAATGCTGCTCGGCGTCGTTGCCGTTCTGATAAACGTCACGGTACTGGCTGAGATAGAACAGGTCGTCGACCGCGGCATTGCCGTCGGCCTGCAGGATCGAGCGGTCCGAGAATTCGAACACCTCCGTGTTCTTGACGGTATCGACCGAGTTCGAGCCCGTGATCGTCGACAGCGTGCCGGAGGACACCACGCCCGCCTCGGCGAAGCTGAACTCGAAGACCGCCGTATCGACGCCGACGGCGCCATCGAGCGTGTTGGTGCCGGTGCCGCCCCACATCCGATCGTTGCCGAAGTCGCCGAAGACAGTGTCGTTGCCGGCATCGCCGTAGAGGCTGTCGTTGCCGAGGTCGCCATCGACGAGGTCGTCACCGTTGTCGCCGTGGACGATGTCGTCGTCCTCGCCGCCCGCGACGAAGTCGTTCCCGTCCTCACCGAAGACGAGATCGAACCCCTGTTCGCCAACGAGGAAATCGTCGCCCTGTCCGCCGTAGAGGACGTCTTCGCCGGGATTGCCCGCCGCGTAGTCGTTTCCGTCCTGGCCGTAAATCGTATCGTTGCCGGCCTCGCCGATGATCTGGTCGAAGCCGCCCGCGCCGTAGATCGTGTCGTTCCCGGGGCCACCGGCGATATAGTCGAGGTCGACGCCGCCGGTGATCGTGTCGTCACCGTCCTGGCCGTCGATCCGATTGAAGCCGCCCGGATCGGTTATGACGTCGTTTCCGGACAGGCCGAGAATGATGTCGTCGTCCAATGTGCCAGTCAGAACATTGCCCACGTTCGTTCCCGAGATCGTCGCCATTGTCCATCTCCTGCCAGAGCGGCTCGCAAATCAGCCGAACGGGCATCCGATGCGGCAATGATGATGTTCCCGGGCTCGCAGCAATTTCCGAAAACTGCAAAAATGTTATCTTGCTCCGTATCGCATGTATATTTTCTGTTTTTACTTGGCTGTTCGCTGCGTCCTCCGGTGCGCGAGGCGAGGCCGCCTGTCGATCGGGAGGCAAGCCGTGTCGCGACGAGACAACCGGCGATGCCAGCCGCCTCGATCGTCTGACGCAGCGGGTCTGCCGCGCGTACATTGACTTCGCGGGTGCAACGTCGCATATCGCAGTTGCAGCGTCAGCGGCCACACGGGGTCGCTTGAGGGGGCTGCGTGACGGTTCGCGCCTCGTCTGGGGTCGCGCCCCGGCCCCTCTCTTCAACGTGCATGCACCCCAGGCCGCCCCATCACGCGGGCAGCCTCCCGGACCAACGGACCCGCCTTTTATCCCGCGTTCTCATGCGCCGGATCGCGGGTTCCGCTGCCTTGAAAGTACCGACTTGACCCAATTCACCGATTTCGGCCTGGCCCAGCCCGTTCTTCGCGCGCTGGAAGAGGCCGGCTACGTCACGCCGACGCCGATTCAGGCTCAGGCCGTGCCGCCGGCCATGGAAGGCCGTGACCTGTGCGGCATCGCCCAGACCGGCACCGGCAAGACCGCCGCCTTCGCCCTGCCGATCCTGCACCGGCTGTCGCTGGACAACCGTCGCGCACCGCGTCGCGGCTGCCGCGTGCTCGTGCTCTCGCCGACCCGCGAACTGGCGAGCCAGATCGCCGAGAGCTTCTCGGATTACGGCCGGCACCTGCCCTACACCAACACCGTCGTGTTCGGCGGCGTGAACATCAACCGCCAGGAGCGGGCGATCGCGCCGGGCGTCGACATCCTCGTCGCCACGCCGGGCCGGCTCATCGACCTCGTCGATCGCCGCGCCCTGACGCTGGAAGGTGTCGAGATCCTCGTCCTCGACGAGGCCGACCAGATGCTCGACCTTGGCTTCATCCACGCGCTCAAGCGCATCGTGAAGATGCTGCCGGCGCGCCGCCAGAGCCTGTTCTTCTCGGCGACCATGCCGAAGAACATCGCGGGCCTTGCCGACCAGTACCTCACCAACCCGGTGCAGGTGGCGGTCACCCCGGTGGCGACCACCGCCGAGCGCGTCGATCAGCAGGTCATCTTCTGCCATACCGGCGCCAAGCAGGCCCTGCTCAACCACGTCCTGCGCGATCCGAAGATCGAGCGCGTGCTCGTCTTTACCCGCACCAAGCACGGCGCGGACCGGGTCGTGCGCGGCCTCGACAAGGCGGGCATCGTCGGCGCGGCGATCCACGGCAACAAGAGCCAGCCGCAGCGCGAGCGGGCGCTCGCCGCCTTCCGCGACGGCTCCTGCCGCGTGCTGGTGGCCACCGACATCGCCGCCCGCGGCATCGACGTCGAGGGCGTGACGCACGTCGTGAACTACGACCTGCCGAACGTGCCGGAATCCTACGTTCACCGCATCGGCCGCACGGCCCGCGCGGGTGCGGAAGGTATGGCGATCTCGTTCTGCAACGACGAGGAGCGCGCCTACCTGCGCGACATCGAGCGCACCACCCGCCAGAAGGTGCCGGTCGCCGGCTTCCCCGAGGGCTTCGTGCCGCCGAGCCGGCAGGAGGCGCAGGAGACCGCCGCCGAGGAGGCGCGCCGTCCCCCGCGTCAGCCGCAGGGTCGCCCCGGCCAGCGCCAGGGCCGTCCCGGCGGTGGTCGTGGCCAGGGTGGCGAGGGCCGCGGCGAGCCGCGCGCGCACGAGGGCCGCGGCGGGCGTCCCGGCGGCCAGCCGGGCCATCGCCAGGACCAGCGCTCCGGCGGTCCGCGTCCCGACGGCCAGCGGCAGGACCAGCGCCGCCCCGAGCGGGCCGGCGAGGCTCGTCCGCAGGGGGCCCGCCCGCAGGGTGCGCGTCCCCAGGGCGGGCGCCCCGCCCGCTCCGGCGGCGGCGAGGGCGGCCGGGCCATCGGCTGGCTCGACCGGGCGCCGCGTTCCTGATCGCGCCAGCGATCCGAGCGATCTGAAGCGATCCTTTCGGCGCGGGATGCGTTACATCCCGCGCCGTGTTCGTTCGAGGCACGGCCCGGCAGGAGACAGGCGGGATGCGCTACGAACTCTATCGCGACGCGGGCGGGCAGTGGCGCTGGCGCCTGCGCGTCCAGAACGGCAACGTCATCGCCGATTCGGGCGAGAGCTACGTCCGCCGCGAGGATTGCGAGCGCGGCATCGAACTGGTGAAGGGCAGCGCCGAGGCCTCCGTCGTCGATATGACGACGAAGATCGCCTGACGCGGCGCCGCCGATTTCGGCCTCGCTTTTTCGCGAAACCGTTTCGATCCTTCGCGCGTTCTCGCTCGCGCGGCGCGCCGGCTTCGGCGTGTCCGTTTGCGATTGCCGCAGAGGGAATGCCGACTTGCTGAAGAAACTCCTCATCGCCGCGCTGATGGTCTTGGGCCTCGCGGCGGTCGCCCCGCAGGGCGCCTCGGCCGCTCCGGTCGGTCCGTCGGTGGCGCTGGTCACCGAGACCGCCCCCGCGACCGTCGAGAAGGCGCAGTACTACTATCGTCGTGGCTGGGGTCCGCGCCGCTACTACGGCCGCCGCTTCTACGGCCCGCGTCCGTTCTATCGCCGCCCGTACTACCGCCGTCCGTTCTACGGCCCGCGTCGCTTCTACGGCCCGCGCCGGTTCTACTACTAAGATCGTCCGGTCGCCCGGGAGCGCCCAGCGGCCTCCGGGAGCGAGCATGTTACGGAAGGCCCGAAGCGTCCCCGCTTCGGGCCTTTTTGCTTGTCCGTGCCGGCCGGCCGGATCTTGTCGGCGCTTCCCGAAATGCGCCGGGCGGATGTAGGATGGCGGTCGAGTGAGCCGGCCCGCGCCAGACGGGCCGCTCCGGAGGACGCCCCATGATCGATCTCGTGACGCGGCAGCGGCGCGCGATAGCGCCCCCACGCACCCCGTCCTGGCAGGACATCCCGCTCGAATTGTTCGTCTGCGCCGCGGCGATCTTCCTTGCAGCCGGGCTGGAGCTTCTCGGCCTGATGCCCTGATCGGAGCGGTCTCGTCTCTGGCGCGCCATTGCCGGCCGTGCTTGGCTGTCGATCAGCGCGCCGTCGAATCGGCGGACGGGGGGATCCATGACGCAGGCGATTGATGTGGGCGACGAGCATCCCATCGGCGACCTCACGGTGCGCACCATCGCCATGCCGGCCGATACCAACGCCAACGGCGACATCTTCGGCGGCTGGGTGCTCTCGCAGATGGATCAGGCCGGCGGCATTGCCGGGGTCGAGCGGGCGCAGGGGCGGGTCGTGACGGTGGCCGTCGATGCGATGACCTTCATCCGGCCGGTACGGGTCGGCGACGTGCTGTGCGTCTATACCCGGATCGGCCGGGTCGGGCGCACCTCGATGAAGATCCACCTCGAAGCCTGGGCCCGGCGCTTTCAGACGCAGTTCCGCGAAAAGGTGACCGAGGCGACCTTCACCTTCGTCGCGATCGACGAGGCGGGCCGGCCGCGCCCGATCCCGAGCGAGGGCTGACGCCGCCCGCGGATTGGCGCTTCCGGGCGCGACGGGATAGAAACGCGGCACGTCTGTCGCAACCTGCCGAGTTCGCATGCCCGCCACGCCCCGCGCCGCGATCATCCCGGTCACCCCGTTCCAGCAGAACTGCACCCTGATCTGGGACGACGAGACCAAGACCGGCGCCGTGGTCGATCCCGGCGGCGACCTCGACCGGATCGAGGCGGCGATCCGCTCCCAGGGCGTCAAGGTCGAGAAGATCCTGCTCACGCATGGCCATATCGACCATGCCGGCGGCGCCGCGGAGCTGAAGGAGCGGCTCGCCGTTCCCGTCGAGGGGCCGCACGAGGCGGACCGTTTCCTGCTCGATTCCCTGCCCGAGACCGGGGCGAATTACGGTCTCGAGGGCGCCCGCGCCGTCACGCCGGATCGCTGGCTCAACGAGGGCGACACCGTCACCGTCGGCGGCCTGACCTTCGACATCTGGCACGCCCCCGGCCATTCCCCCGGCAGCGTCGTGTTCATGAGCCGCGACGCCCGCTTCGCACTCGTCGGCGACGTGGTGTTCCAGGGCTCGATCGGCCGCACCGACCTACCCGGCGGCAGCCACGAGCAACTGATCCGGATGATCAAGGAGAAGGTGCTGCCCCTCGGCGACGACGTCGCCTTCATCCCCGGCCACGGGCCCACCGGGACGCTGGGGCAGGAGCGGTTGACGAACCCGTTCCTGCAGGGGTGAGCCTGCAGGGTTGAGTTTTCACCCCTTCCGAGCCGCGGCCAGACATGTCTGGAGCGCAGCGATCGCGCCGACGAGGCGGCTGATGGTCGGCCGCAGGACATTCGGCCTGTAGGAGCAATGTGGTGACGACGATCGATCCCCAGAGTTTCGGCGCCGGCCCGATCCGGATCTTTCTCGGTCTCGGCGGCGTCCGAGTGCGCCCGCGGATGTATATCGGGGATACGCAGGACGGGACGGGCTTGCACAACATGGTTCTCGCCGTCGTCAATGCCGCGCTGCGCGAGCGAGCGGGCCGCCGTGCCGAGCGCATCGCCGTAACCCTGAGCGCCGACGGCTCCTGCACGGTCTCCGATGATGGTCCGGGCCTGTCCGGCGAGCCGGACGGCAGGGGCGGCCTCCGTGAGATCGAGGCCGTGATGACGCAGTTCGTCGAGAGGGAGATCGCGAGCAACGCGGAGCAGGCCGCGCTCTGCGTCGTCAATGCTCTCTCGCACTGGCTGCGGATCGAGACCCGGAGCCTTGGCAAGGTCTACGATCTGGAGTTTCGACACGGTGTTCCGCTCTCGCCACTCGGGGTCCGGGATGCGGAGGGAGACCATCGCGGGACAGACATCTCGTTTCGGCCCTCCGCCGACATCTTCGCGGAGCGGATCTTCGACGTGGCGCGGCTCGGCGATCGCTTCGACGCGCTATCACGGCAGACGGGCGCACAAATCAGCCTCATCGATGCACGCGGGACGCGGGATGCCTGAGATCCGCAACTCTCCGGCGGGGCAGACGAACAGCCCTTACGCGACGTTAACGCCGAGGGTCCACAAAGAGGCTGATCGGCGCTTTCCCGACGTGAAAAACGATGCAAAATCAGGGGGGAACGCCTATATGAGATTAGGACGGAACTAGCAGGCACGCCCGGTTCGACCGGGCTCGAAAACAGGCTCACGAGCCGCCTGCCCGAGGAATTTCATGGCTGACTCCCCGAACACCGAACACGCCGAGAGCTACGGCGCGGAATCGATCCGCGTGCTCAAAGGTCTGGATGCCGTGCGCAAGCGGCCCGGCATGTATATCGGCGACACCGACGACGGCTCCGGCCTGCACCACATGATCTACGAGGTGGTGGACAACGCCATCGACGAGGCGCTCGCGGGCCATGCGGACCTCGTCACCGTGACGTTGAACGCCGACGGCTCCTGCACGGTCTCCGACAACGGCCGCGGCATCCCCACCGACATCCACCGGGAGGAAGGGGTCTCGGCGGCCGAGGTCATCATGACCCAGCTCCATGCCGGCGGTAAGTTCGATCAGAACTCCTACAAGGTCTCGGGCGGCCTGCACGGCGTCGGCGTCTCGGTCGTCAACGCGCTCTCCACCAGCCTCATGCTGCGGATTTGGCGCGGCGGCAAGGAGCACCGGATGGAGTTCCGCCACGGCGACGCGGTGGCGCCGCTGGAGGTGGTGGGTCCCGCAGGCGACCGGCGCGGCACCGAGGTGACGTTCCTGCCCTCGACCGAAACCTTCACGATGACGGAGTTCGACTACGCGACGCTGGAGAAGCGCCTGCGCGAACTCGCCTTCCTGAATTCGGGCGTGCGCATCGTGCTCACCGACGCGCGCCATGCCGAGCACAAGCGGGAAGAGCTCTGCTACGAGGGCGGCGTCGAGGCCTTCGTGCGCTATCTCGACCGCTCCCGCAAACCCGTCGACGGCATGGCCAAGCCCGTGACCGTGCTCGGCGAGCGCGACGGCATCCGCGTCGAGGTGGCGTTCTGGTGGAACGACTCGTTCAACGAGACGGTCCTGCCCTTCACCAACAACATCCCCCAGCGTGACGGCGGCACGCATATGGCGGGCTTCCGCGCCGCCCTGACGCGGCAGCTGACCGGCTACGCCGAGTCGTCGGGCATCGCCAAGAAGGAGAAGGTCTCGCTCACCGGCGACGATTGCCGCGAGGGCCTCACTGCCGTCATCTCCGTGCAGGTGCCGGACCCGAAATTCTCCTCGCAGACCAAGGACAAGCTCGTCTCGTCCGAGGTCCGACCGGCGGTCGAGAACATCCTCAATGAGGGGCTCTCGACTTGGCTGGAGGAGAACCCGGCCCAGGCGAAATCCGTGATGGGCAAGGTCGTGCTCGCGGCCGCTGCCCGCGAGGCGGCACGCAAGGCCCGCGAGACCATCACCCGCAAGGGCGCCCTCGACATCGCCTCGCTGCCCGGCAAGCTCGCCGATTGCCAGGAGCGCGATCCGTCGAAGTGCGAATTGCTGCTGGTGGAGGGCGATTCGGCCGGCGGCTCGGCCAAGCAGGGCCGCGACCGCACCTTCCAGGCCGTGCTGCCGCTGCGCGGCAAGATCCTGAACGTCGAGCGGGTGCGCGCCGACCGGATGCTGTCCTCGGCCGAAATCGGCACGCTGATCACGGCGCTCGGCGCCGGCATCGGCCGCTCATCGACCGACCGCGAGGGCTTCAACCCGGACAAGCTGCGCTATCACCGCATCATCATCATGACGGACGCGGACGTCGACGGTTCGCATATCCGCACGCTGCTGCTGACGTTCTTCTTCCGGCAGATGCCGGAGATCATCGAACGCGGACACCTCTACATCGCCCAGCCGCCGCTCTACAAAGCCGAGCGCGGCCGTCGCGCCCTCTACCTCAAGGACGAGCGGGCGCTGGAAGATTACCTGATCGACCAGGGCGTCGAGGGTGCGGTGCTGCGGCTCGCCTCCGGCACCGAATTCGGCGGCGCCCAGCTCAAGACGCTGGTCGAGGAGGCCCGCGCCTTCCGCGGCATCCTGCACGGGCTCCACACCCGCTACGACCGGGCCGTGGTCGAGCAGGCGGTTCTGGCCGGCGCCTTCGCCAAGGACGTCGCCGAGAACCTGGGCGAAGCCGAGGTGCTGGCCGACCGCACCGCCAAGCGTCTCGACCGGATCGCCGACGAGATCGAGAAGGGTTGGACCGGAGCGGCCTCGGAGGGTGGCTACGTCTTCAGCCGGACGCTGCGCAGCGTGAAACAGGTCGCCAGCCTCGATGCGACGCTGCTCGCCTCGCAGGAGGCGCGCCGTCTTGCCGAGCGGGCGGAGACGCTGCGTGAGATCTACGAGGAGCCGGTGACGCTCTCCCGCAAGGGCGATGAGACTGAATTCTACGGTCCCGTCGGCCTGTTCGAGGCGGTGATGGCGTTCGGCCGCAAGGGGCTTCAGCTCCAGCGCTACAAGGGGCTGGGCGAGATGACCGCGCAGCAGCTCTGGGAGACGACCCTCGACCGCGACGTGCGTTCGCTGCTGCAGGTGAAGGTCAAGGACACGACCGATGCCGACGACCTGTTCGTCAAGCTGATGGGCGACGTCGTCGAGCCGCGCCGCGAGTTCATCCAGGAGAACGCGCTGAGCGTGGCGAATCTCGACGTCTAACGCTCGACCCCGAGAGCCGGTCGCCGGCTTTCGGGCTCATGCCGAACTTGCTGCGGGCCGATCCTGCGGCTGACGGCAGGGTCAGGCCCGAGCCGCCAGACCGTCCGGCAAGCCCTCGAAGGAATCGATCAGGAAGGCGCGGGCGCGGCTGACGCGGCTTTTCACCGTGCCGACTTGGCAGCCGAGGCGCTCCGCCGCTTCCTCGTAGGTGAAGCCCTCGGCGCCGACCAGGAGAAGCGCCTGCCGCTGTGGCAGCGGCAGCGTGCCGATCAGGTTCATCACCATCCGCAAGCCCGCCGCGTGTTCCTGATCGGGGTGGGCCGTCAGCGTGCCCGCATGGACGCCGTCGGCGTCTTCCACCTCGCGTCGACCCTTGCGCACCTCCGTATAGAACTGGTTGCGCAGGATGGTGAAGAGCCAGGCCGTGAAGTTCGTGCCCGGCGTGAACCGCTCGCGATTCGCCCAGGCCTTGACCATCGTTTCCTGAACAAGGTCGTCGGCGCGGGTCGGGTTCGCGGTCAGCGAGATCGCGAAGGTGCGCAGCATCGGCAGCGCCTTCACCAGATCGTCGCGGAAGATCGCCTCGACCTGCCCGCCATGAACCGCGAGAGCGGCCTCGAACTGCTGCAGGAGTTCGGCGAGCCGGCCGGGCAGGGGAGCCTGACCGGCGAGATCGAAGTAGTCGCGCAGCGCCAAGGTCAGGAACTGAGGTACGGATCTTGCCGCTTTGCCATGGCTAGCGTCGGGATCTTCTGGCAAGGTCGGGCGAATCGGTTCGTCGGGCATCCGAAGCGGTACCTCGGCAAAGGCATGAGCGTTGGGGTTACGCATTCTTCGGTAGCAATCTAAAAATGAACTGATCCTAAACGATTCCAAACAAGGCCCTCGTCGCGGCGCTGATCTCAGCACATCGCGCGACCGAGCGATGAATTTTGTTGCCCGATTGTTTCCGAAGGATTGCCGTCCAGGGGGAATCAGGCCGCCGAAGATTAGGGCCTGCCTCGCCCTTTCTCATCTTGGCAGTTCAAGGCGCAACGGATTGGCTCCGCCCATCCGCGCGGATCCATCGGCAAAAAGGGCGCTGATTGGCGCGGGCGGGGCCGGGCGCCCCTTGGCGGGCACAACCTTCGGCTTAGCTTTGCAGGCGGCGCCCGCTTCGAAGCCGGCGGAGACGGAGACCCGGCATGTTGGAAGAGTTCAAGAAGTTCGCCCTGCGCGGCAACGTGGTCGATCTCGCCGTCGGCGTGATCATCGGCGCGGCGTTCGGTGCGATCGTCAACTCGCTGGTTCAGGACGTCATCATGCCGATCATCGGTGCGATCACCGGCGGCCTCGATTTTTCGAACTACTACATTCCCCTCTCGTCCAAGGTGCAGGCAGGCATGCCCTATGCCGAGGCGAAGAAGGTGGGCGCGGTGATCGGCTACGGCCAGTTCCTGACGCTCGCCGTGAACTTCACCATCATCGCCTTCGTGTTGTTCATGGTGATCCGGGCCATGAACGGCCTGAAGTCGAAGGAGGAGGCGAAGCCGAAGCCCGAGGCCGAGGTGCCGGCCGACGTGAAGCTGCTGGCCGAGATCAGGGATCTGCTGGCGGCCCGCCGGGAGGCGTGAGCCGCACTACTTCTTCGTCTCGCTCGCCTCGGGGGTGACGCCGAAGGCATCGAGGATCCGGTCGAGCGCCTGTTCGACGGCCTCCGTGCCTTCCTCGTGCGTCTTCAGCCGGGTTTCCAGACGGCGGATCTGCGGCTCGAATTTCTCGGGCACGGTCGGCTCGTCCCCGAGGAAGCGCGGCTCGGGAGCGGCTTCGGTGTAGACGCCGCGCAGCTCGTGGCCGAGGTGGTCGCGGACGGATTCCGGCAGAGGCGGGTTCTCGGACAGCTTTTCGGGTGTCGCGTCGGGGCCGCTCATCGTCAGTCCTGGTCTCGCTCAAACATCGTCTCGGACGAATAAACGAACGAAGACATGGAGCGTTGCGTCCGGAATCGCTGTCTGCCGTCCGCATCGCGGCGGAACGACGCCGGACATTGATCATCCGCTGCCCGAGTGTCGGACGAGGCTTCGTCGCGAGCGATGACGAGGCGCCTGTCTGCCGGGGCTCCGTGGGCGCAACCCGTCCACGAAAACGGCCCCGGCAGAGGCTGCCGGGGCCGGATGGCGCCGCCCGTTGTGGGCGGCCCACGGTGTGGTCGTGTTAGTCGAGCACTTCGATGATGCGGTGACGGCCATCGACCAGCACCGGACGGTCGTTGACCACGGTGTAGCGGGTGCCGCGGGTGACGTTGTACTCGTTCGGCACGTCGTAATAGGTCACGCCGGACGACGGCAGGGTCGAGCCGACGACGACGCGGCCGTCATAGTCGTAGGAGCGGACATTGCGCTCACGGACATAGGAGCGGAAGCGGGGACGATCCTCGACACCGAGGATGCCGCCGATCGTGCCCGTGGCCGCGCCGACCGCGCCGCCGACGATGCCACCGATCGGGCCGGCCGCATCCGCGCCTTCCTGAGCGCCGCGTTCAGCGCCGCGCAGGGTGCCCTGAGCCTGGGCAGCCATGGGGAGGGCGAGGGCGATGGCCGAGGCGGCGAGAAGGGTCTTGATCTTCATTCCAGCGTCTCCGTCGTTGTGAGGTCCGCTGCGAACCGAGCGCAGCGAAGCATGGGCCGGTAACGCCCGAGTCTGGAATTCGGATGCATGGAAAATCGAGAAAGGCCGAGATTGTCGATCACGGCCCGAATCGGGATCGCGACCTTCCCGATCCTGTCGCTGGAAGGGATGAAAACGTTTGGGCTCAGTCGGGACGACGTACGGCCAGGAACCGACCGATCCGCTCCAGGGCCCGCGTGATGTTCTCGGCCGAGTTGGCGTAGGACAGGCGCAGATACCCCTCGCCGTGCACCCCGAAATCGGGGCCGCCGATCACCGCCACACCGGCTTCGTCGAGGAGTGCGGCGGCGAGCGCCTTGGCCTTCCAGCCGGTCCGGACGACGTTCGGAAAGGCGTAGAAGGCGCCCCTGGGCGTCACGCAGGACACGTTGGGCAGTGCGTTCAGGCCGTCCACGACGAGCCCGCGGCGGCGGTCGAACTCGGCCACCATCGCGGCGACGCAGTCCTGCGGCCCGTCGAGGGCGGCGACCCCGGCCCATTGGGTAGCGGCATTCACGCAGGAGAACGAGTTCACCGCGAGTTTGCGGGCGGCGTCGTAGAGCGGCTTCGGCCAGACCGACCAGCCGAGCCGCCAGCCGGTCATCGCGTAGGTCTTCGAGGCGCCGTCGAGATAGATCAGCCGGTCGCGGATCTCAGGGTAGGCGAGCAGGGAGACATGCGCCTGCCCGTCATAGGTCATGGTGCCGTAGATCTCGTCGGACAGCACCGCGACGCCGGGATGGCCGGCGAGGCCGGTCACGAGGGCATCGATCTCGGCCTTCGGCGTGACGCCCCCGGTCGGGTTGGCCGGCGAGTTGACGATGAGGAGGCGGGTGCGCTCGGTGATCAGCGCGAGTGTTTCCTGCGCCGAGAAGGCGAAGCCGTTGGCCTCGCGGATCGGAACCGGCACCGGGGTCGCCCCGGTGAACTCGATCATCGAGCGATAGATCGGGAAGCCGGGATCGGGATAGAGGATCTCGGCGCCGGGCTCGCCGAACATCAGGATCGCCATGAACATGGTGACCTTGCCGCCCGGCACGATCATCACCGCGTCGGGCGAGACTTCGACGCCGTGGCGGCGCTGGATGTCCCGCGCCACCGCCTCACGCAGCGGCGGAAGGCCGATGGCCGGCGTGTAGCCGTGATGGCCGTCGCGCAGGGCCTTGATGCCGGCCTCGACGATGTGCGGCGGCGTCGGAAAGTCCGGCTGCCCGATCCCGAGATTCACGATGTCGCGGCCCTGCGCCGCGAGCGCGCCGGCGCGGGCGAGGACGGCGAAGGCGTTCTCCTCGCCGATCCGGCCGAAGGAAGGTGCGATCTGCAGCATGGCCTCGACCTTCCCTCAGGCGCCGGCCGGCGCCGGGCTCAACCGTGCGAGCGCGCGGCGAGGCGGCTGGCGGCAAACGAGATCGCGCCGCCGACGACGAACAGGATCGCGAAGGTCTTGACCGCGGCGTAGAACAGGGCCGGCTCGATCCCGGTATCCGTGAAGAGCACGGCGCAGACGGCCGCGATCGGGAGGAGCAGCACGACGAAAAGCGGCACCAGCGGGTTCATTCGACGTCACTCGCGTTCATGAGGGGCCGCGGGACGGCCCGAAGAATAATGCGCGGCGGTCTTAGCATCGCCGTTCCCTCGGAGGAAACTCCCGCGCTTCAGATTCCTGCGGCCCGAACCGTCGGAATCTCGTTCAGGCGGGGATGCGAACCGTCGCACGCAGGCCGCCGAGAGGACTGTCCTGCAGACCGACATCGCCACCATGGGCGCGGGCGATGTCGCGGGCGATGGCGAGGCCGAGCCCCGAGCCCCCGGCATCCTGGCGCGCGTCGTCGAGGCGCACGAAGGGTTTGAACACGTCCTCGCGGCTCTCCGGCGGGATGCCGGGGCCGTCGTCGTCGATCGAAACGAGGAAGGCGCGATGCTCGCGCTTGCCCGAGATCGCCACGGTGTCGGCGTAGCGCGCAGCGTTGGCGGCGAGGTTGAACAGGCAGCGCCGCATCGCGTCGGGCCGCACGGTGACGAGAGGGCTGCCCTCGATCTCGACCGCCTCGACATGGGCGCCGAGCCGCTCGACGTCGCTGCGCAGATCCTCCAGCAGGGTCCGCATGTCGGTCTCGGCGGCGGTCTCGGCGGAATCGCCGCGGGCGAAGGCGAGATAGCCCTCCAGCATCCGGCTCATCTCGTCGACGTCGCGCTGGAGATCCTCGACCTCGGGCGTCTGCTCGACCAGGGCGAGGGAGAGCTTGAACCGGGTGATGATGGTGCGCAGATCGTGGCTGACGCCGTTGAGCATCGCCGTGCGCTGTTCCATGGCGCGCTCGATGCGCCGCTTCATCTCGATGAAGGCGTGGCCCGCCTGCCGGACTTCGCGGGCGCCGCGGGGCTTGAACTCGATCTCGCGGCCCTTGCCGAACCCCTCCGCCACCGCCGAGAGGCGCAGGATCGGCTTGATCTGATTGCGCAGGAACAGGATCGCCACGCCGAGCAGCACCAGCGACGAGCCGGTCATCCAGAGCAGGAAGATGTGGGAATTCGAGGCGTAGGCCTGATTGCGCCGCGCGGTGACCCGCATCACGCCCTCGGGGATCGCCACGCGGATCTCGATGAGGTTCGAGCGGCCCACCGTATCGATCCAGAACGGGCGCCGGATCTGGCGTCGGATCTCTTCGGACAGCACCTCGTCGAGGATCGAGAAGAACGGGCGCGGCCCCGGGCTCGGCAGCTTGGCACCCTTCAGGATGTCGATGTCGAGGTTCAGCCGCTCGCCGGCGATGCGCGTGAGGGTCTCCGCGTTCCTGTCCTGCGGGTAGGACTCGTAGATGTCCATCAAGGCGGCGACGTCGGCCGTCACGGCCGCCGAGAGCCGGCGGGTCACGAGCTGCCAGTGGCGCTCCATGAAGGTGTAGGCGATCACCGACTGGAGCAGCACCATCGGCGCGATGATGATGATCAGCGAGCGGGCGTAGAGCCCCTTCGGCAGGGCGTCGCCGATGGCTCGGCTGATGCGCCGCCACAGCTTCCGGATCCGGCCGAAGACGCCGCCGAGCGCGCCGGTCCGGCGGGACCCGGTCCGAGATTCGCCCGATGAGAGGCCGGCGGGGACCGCCATGGGATCCTCAATCGATGGCGAGGCGATAGCCGACGCCGCGAACGGTGTGCAGGAAGCTCGGATTGGCCGGATCCGGCTCGATCTTACGGCGCAGGCGGTTGATCTGCACGTCGATGGTGCGTTCGGCCGCCAGACCGCCGTTGCCGGCGAGCGTCTCGCGCTCGACGTTGCCGCCCCGCGCCTGAGCCAGCATGGTCAGGATCTCGCGCTCGCGTTCGGTGATCTTCACCGGCTCGCTCTCCCGGCGCAACTCGCCCCGGTCGGCGCGGAAGCTGAACGGACCGAAGCTGACCGCATCCTCGCCGGAAAAGCGGGTCTCCGGCACGGCGGCGTGGCGGCGGATGATGTTGTTGAGCCGCAGGATCAGCTCGCGCGGCTCGAAGGGCTTGGGCAGGTAGTCGTCGGCGCCGATCTCCAGACCCGTCACCCGGTCGTTGGGGTTGGAACGGGCGGTCAGCATCAGGATCGGCACCCGCGAGGTCTCGCGCACCGAGCGGGCATAGTCGAAGCCGCTCTCGCCGGGCATCATCACGTCGAGCACGAGGGCGTCGAACACGAAGCATTGCCCGCGCAGACGCGCCTCGGCGGCGTTCGCGGCGGCCGTCACGCGAAATCCCTGCTCGGAGAGGAACCGGGACAGGAGCTCGCGCACCCGGCGGTCGTCATCGACGAGCAGGATGTGGGGCGCATGGTCCGGAAGCTCGGGGCGGACCCGGAGGGCGGTCTCGGCCGACATCAGGCGCGCACCGTCGCGCGGCGCGCCATCAGGCGACGGATCGCGGCCCGCTCGGCCGGCTCGATCATCGCGAGCAGGAAATCCTGGGCGGAGGCGGCGCGGGTTCCGCGTCCGCCCTCGGTCTCTTCGTCCTCCGCCGGCGCATCGAGGGCCCGCACGATGCGGCGGACCTGGACGCGCGTCAGGTCGGCCGTGAGTGCCCGGCCGGACGGGGTGCAGAACAGGAGCCGCTGACGCCGGTCGCTGGTGCCGGTCTGCTGCTCGACATAGCCCTGATCGATCAAATCCTTCAGCACCCGGTTGAGGCTCTGCTTGGTGATGCGCAGGATATCGAGGAGTTCGGCGATGGTGAGGCCAGGATAGCGGTCGACGAAGTGCAGCACCCGGTGATGCGCCCGGCCGAAGCCGTACTGCGCCAGGATCCGGTCGGGATCGCCGACGAAGTCGCGGTAGGCGAAGAACAGGAGTTCGATCAGGTCGTCGCTGTCGCCGCCCGTCGCGGGACCGTTGGTGAGTGCGGTCTCACCGGCGGCCTGATGGCCCATCTCGGCGTCTGGCGTCATCGCAGGGTTCACGTCGTGAGGACCTCGGTCGGCGGCAGATCGCGGGGCTTCGGAGGGCCCGGGAAGATAAGTCAGTGTTGTTGACATATCTCAGCCCCGTTGCTACCCGTCAACCCTGCCGGTCCATCCGCCCGCCGCATCGTCCCCGTTCGGCGACCCTGCGCCCGCGCGCCGGCTCCTGCCCCACCCTGCGACCCCGCGCTTCGCCGAGGCCGCGCAGAGGAACTTCGAAAAATGTCCGTGATTCCCTTCGATGAGCGCGAAGGCACGATCTGGTTCGACGGCGCAATGGTGCCGTGGCGCGAAGCGAAGATCCACGTGCTCAGCCACGGCCTCCACTACGGATCGTCGGTGTTCGAGGGCGAGCGGGCCTATGGCGGCCGGATCTTCAAGAGCCGCGAGCATTCCGAGCGTCTGCGCCGCTCGGCCCAGCTCCTCGATTTCGAGATCCCGTACTCCGTCGATCAGATCGAGGCGGCCAAGGCCCAGGTGCTGTCGACCAGCGGGCTGCAGGACGCCTATCTGCGCCCCGTGGCGTGGCGCGGCTCGGAGATGATGGGCGTCGCGGCGCAGAAGAACACGATTCATCTCGCCATCGCCGCCTGGGAATGGCCGAGCTACTTCGATCCGGCGACCAAAATGAAGGGCATCCGCCTCGACATCGCCGATTACCGCCGACCCGATCCGCGCACGGCGCCCTCCACCTCGAAGGCGGCGGGTCTCTACATGATCTGCACGATCTCGAAGCACCGGGCCGAGAACAAGGGCTACGCCGACGCGCTGATGCTCGACTGGGAGGACAATGTCGCCGAATGCACCGGCGCGAACGTCTTCTTCATCGCCGACGGCGTGATCCATACGCCCCAGGCCGACCGCTTCCTCAACGGCATCACCCGTCAGACCGTGATCGAGCTGGCCAAGCGCCGCGGGATCGAGGTGATCGAGCGCCGCATCCGTCCCGAGGAGATGACGGGCTTCTCCGAGTGCTTCATCACCGGCTCGGCCGCCGAGGTGACCCCGGTCTCTGAGATCGGGCCCTACCGCTTCACTCCGGCGGCTCTGACCAAGACGCTGATGGACGACTACCTCGCCGAGGTGCAGCCGCGGGCGGCCGCCGCCTGAGATCCGGCAACGATTCCGTTCCGGGCGCATCGTCGCCCGGAACTTCGCGGCCGGCCCGACGTTCATGAGAACAATCCATGAACGATGTGAGTGCGTCGATGACCGGCAAGACGACCAAGGACCAGGCTGCGGCCGAGAATCCGAAATCCGATCCGACCGACGAGTCGAACCGGATCAAGGATCCCGACGAATGGACCACCGGCTCGGAGCCGATGACGGGGGCGCAGGCGTCCTATCTCAAGACCCTCTCCGAGCAGGCCAAGGAGCCGGACGCTTACGCGGCCGATCTCGATAAGGCGGAGGCCTCCAAGCGCATCGATGCCTTGCGCAAGGAGACGGGCAAGGCCTAACCCATCAGGGGCCGGGTATTGGTTCCGACACGTTCGGCCGGCGGCGGGGCCAACCGGCGCCGGTCATTGGAAAGCCTGGATTATTTCTCCGTCATTCTTGTCGGAATGCTGATCAAAAATCAGCAAAAAATTCCACCTACCAGTCATTCCTACAGGACGCTTCCTGCGGCGTTACAGTTAGTGAGATGATCGGACTTGCAGGAGTTTTTCCGGTTGGCCCTTAAGGTCGTTGCAAGCTTCGGAGTTTAGATTGCTGCCACAGCCAACTCGCGTGGACGATCTGCCGTGTCTCAAACTGCTTCTATCCGGCAGGTCCGTCGCTTGATCACTCTATTACGCGACGCCGCTGGGCGTATGTCACAGCACGACGGAGGAGCGACCGCCATCGAGTATGGGTTGGTTTGCACCTTCGTAGCGTTGGCGATTTTGGTAGGGCTGCAGTCGTTTGGAAGTACATTGACCGAGGTATTTCCGAAGGTGGTGAGTTTTCCGATCCTGGAGTAGCACTCCATTGGTACGGCGGACAGCTTGAGGACGGCAGATATTTATATTTAAATTCGGCGTCGTCTTCGTTTCAGGTCATTGTCAGTCCTTGCTGCCCGGCTTGCGCTTGTGCGCGGCAGCCTCATTTGACCTGCGAAATGACGGCTTTTGAGGAGGGTTAACGTCCGTCGCTGGCGGCACCGTCCCAGGCTTCGGCTGGCTCCAGAACGCGTCGAACGCGTCCTTCATCGCCTTGACGTTCTGCTCCTGAACCTCGGCTCCGGTCTGGAGCATCTGCTGAATCACCTCCATCGACGCCTTGGTCGCGTCCGGCATCGGCGGAGCCTCGGCTTTCCGGCGCGGCTCGGGCGGCCGGGTCGCGGGCGCGGGGGAGGGCACCATCTGCGTCGCCGCGGCGCTGAGGCCGTTGAACCAGTCCGTCCAGAACGTCCCCATCGGATAGGAAGGGGGGGGCGTCTCGGCGGCCGGTGCCGCGGCGGGCGGATTGAGGACCAAGTGAACGATGCCGGCCACGATCATGCCGGCCATGATCGGCAGCATCTGCCGGAGTGCCTGCGCTCCGATCCCGCTCGCCGACGATGCCTGCTGAATCACCGTCTGCGCGAGCAGGGGCGAGCCGAACAGCCCCGTCAGCATGTCCGCGCTGCCCTGCGGCGACGCCTTGCCGGGCTGGGCGAGGCCGAACAGGCGGCCGAAGCCCATCGGGTCGGTTCCGGCGTTACGCATGAGGCCCATGGACAGCGCCGGCAGCAGAGCCTCCATCGCGCGACGGGTTTGATCCGGCGTGAGGCCGAATTGCTGACCGAAGGCCTGTACGCTCGCGTCGCCCTGGCTCTGGAGGATGTCGAACATCGTGTACATGGCCGGGCGCCTCGAAGCAGCAACGGTCCGGATCCCGAACGCATCAGGCCGTGCCATGACAAGGGCGCATGGCGTCGACCCATCCCGTCCCGGCTGCGCCGCCGATGATCGCCGCCACGCCCGCCGGAGGCTCGCCGGAACGGCCTCGCCCGCGAGTGTGTCGCAACCGGGCAGGGCTGACCAGCCGTAAGCCCGATTTCACGCCGATTTCCCTAGGGATTGCAGGACCGCGGCTCGTGCCCGCGGAAATGTCAGAGCGACATCCCGCTGGAGGGCGCCGCCTGCACCGCCTCGGCGGCGGGCGGGTCGACGGCAGCCGTCTCGGCCGGAACGCCGCGTTCCAGCCGGCCCACGGTGCGGAAGGCGAGGGCGAGGCCCGCCACACCGAAGGCGACGGAGCCGATACCGGTGCCGGCGATCACGCCCTCGGGCCCGTACCACGCGGCGCCCAGCAGGGCGGGCGGCACCGTGCCGACGGTCGCGCGGCCCCAGTTCAACAGGGTCGAGAGGAACGGAAAGCCGAGATTGTTGAACGAGGCGTTGCCGAGGAACAGGAGCCCGTTGAAGAACCAGACCGGCCCGCTCACCAGACAGAAGAAGCCGAACAGGTCGGCGGCTACGCCCTTGAGTTCGAAGGCGCCGGCCAGCGGTCCCCTGGCGAGCGCCAGCAGCAGCCAGACGAGGAGGACGTAGAGCGCCGTCACCCCGGCTCCGACCCGGAGCACGCCGCGCATCCGGTCGAAGCGGCCCGCGCCCCAGTTCTGGCCGAGGATCGGGCCGATCGAGCCCGACATCGCGAACAATCCGCAGAACGCGACCGGCGCGAGGCGGTCGATCACCACGTTTCCGGCGATGGCCGCGGGTCCGAAGCCGGACAGGGCATGCGCCACGAAGGCGCTGGCCACCGACGGCGCGAGGTTCGTCAGCACCGCCGGTAGGGCGATGCGGGCGACGAGCGGCAGGTCGCCGAGGACCGCCGCGAGCCGGGGCGGTTCGAGCATGCGGTAGCGCCGGACCCCGACCCAGCCGATGGCGACGAAGGTCACGCGGGCGACGCAGACCGCGAGTGCCGCACCGTCCACCCCGAGACCGAAGCCGAAGATCAGGAGCGGATCGACGAAGATGGTGACGATGCCGCCGCCGAGAGTCACGTACATCGCCTCCCGCGCCGCGCCGACCGCGCGCAGCAGGCCGGTGAACAGCATGCCGGGTCCGAGCAGCAGGTTCGAGGGCAGGCTGATCCAGAGGTAGCGCTTGGCGACGTCCAAGGTGTGTCCCTCCGCGCCGATCGCGGAGAGCAGCGGGTCGAGCACGGCGAGCAGGAGGGCGGCCAGAAGCGCGGAGGCGATGGCGCAGTGGACGGTGACCGAGGTCGCGATCCGCCGCGCCCCGGCCGGGTCGCCTGCGCCGATCGCCCGCGAGACCAGGGCGCCGGCGGCGATCATCAAGCCGATATTGATGGCGATGGCGAAGAACTGGACGATCGAGGCGAAACCGACGGCGGCGGTGAGTGCCGGGTCTCCGAGCTTCGAGACGTAGAACAGCGACAGGAGATCGACGGCGAAGATCGCCATCAGCCCTACGGAACCGGTCGTGCTCATCACCACGACGTGGCGCAGGATCGAGCCCGAGACGAAGCGCGCGGCGCCGTCGTCCCGCCCCGGCTCCGACGCGGCGCCTGCCTTAGGCATTCGGCTCGGCATCCTCGGGTTCGAGGGCGCGGGCGGCCGATTCGTGCGGCTGCGCTTCGATCAGGCCGCGGGTCTCAGCACTGAGCGCCCGCGACGGACTCTTCGGTGCCGTCAGTGGCTCGGGCCGCAGTTCCGGCGTGCCGCGCAGCCAGCCGGAACCATCCGGCATCGCACCCGCCTGCTGGAGCACGAGGCGGGCGACGTCCCGCTTGCGCACGTCCTCGACCCGGCGCGCAGCGGCCTCGGCAGGCAGTCCCAGGCTCTCGAGCGTGGCGCGGCCGAAGCCGAGGGCGGATTCGACGGTCTCGCGGAGCTGGAAATCGACGTCGCGGTTCATCAGCTCGATGGCGTGGGTCCGGTCATAGGCGCGCACGAAGGTGCGCACGTTCGGGAATTCCTCGTGGACGATGTCGACGATCTTCAGCGCCGCCGGCGCGTCGTCGATGCAGACGCAGATCAGCTCCGCCTTGGCGAGGCCGGAGGCGCGCAGCACGTCGAGCCGGGTGCCGTCGCCGTAATAGATCCGGAAGCCGAAGCTCGTGGCATTGCGGATCTGCTCGACGTCCTTGTCGATGACGGTGATGTTGATTCCTTCCGCCAGCAGCACCTGCGCCAGGATCTGCCCGAAGCGACCGAAGCCCACCACCAGCACGCGGGTATCGCCGGCTTCCTGCGCCTCGCCGACATCGGAGGGCGGCTCGGCCTCCTTCGGGCGCCGGGCGATCAGCGCGTCGAGGCCCTTGGCGGCGATGGGGCCGACCAGCATCGTCAGGGCGGCCAGCGCGACGCAGAAGCGAGTCACGTCGGAGGCGAGGATGCGCAGGTCGCCCGCCGCCGGCAGGATGACGAAGGCGAATTCGCCGGCCGGCGCCAGCACCGCCGCGCCCCGCAGGGCGTCGAGCCAGGGCGAGCCGAACAGGCGGAACAGACCCGCCACCAGGGCGATCTTCACCGCGATCGCCGCCATGGTCGCGGCGAGCAGCGCCAGCCAGTGATTCGTGAGCAGGCCGCCGTCGATCGACATGCCGACGCTCATGAAGAACAGGCCGAGCAGCATGCCGCGGAACGGCTCGATATCGGCCTCGAGCTGGTGGCGGAAGTTTGATTCGGCCAGCATGACGCCGGCGAGGAAGGCGCCCATGGCCATGGAGAGGCCGGCCTCCTCCATCACCAGGGCCGTGCCGAGCACGACGAGGAGGGCGGCCGCGGTCATCACCTCGCGCCCGCCCGCCGCCGCCAGCAGGCGGAAGAACGGGTTCAGGCCGTAGCGCCCGACGAGGACCACGCCTGCCACCGCCACGGCGGCGCGGCCGGTGGAGCGCAGGCCCTCGTCGAGCCAACCGTCCTTGGGCGTCGCGCCGGCCGAGGCCAGCAGCGGCAGCAACGCCAGGATCGCCACCACCGAGATGTCCTGGAACAGCAGGATCGCGAAGGAGCGCCCGCCATAGGGCGAGCCGAGATCGCCGCGCTCCTCGAGCAATTGGAGCGCGACCGCCGTGGCCGAGAGGGCGATGGCGATGCCGACGACGCCCGCGGCGGCCGGCGTGAGGCCGTAGGCGAAGGCCGCGCCGGCGATGACGAGCGAGCACAGGGCCAACTGAGCGGTGCCGAGCCCGAAGATGTCGCGCCGCATCGAGACGAGCCGCGAGATCTCCAATTCGAGCCCGACGATGAAGAGCAGCAGCACCACGCCGATCTCGGCGACGCTCGACGCCGTCTCGGGCTCGGCGATCAGCGAGAAGCCGGCCGGACCGATCACCACGCCCGCGACGAGGTAGCCGAGCACCGCGCTCTGGCCGAGCAGGCGCACGAGCGGCACCCCGATCACCGCCGCCGACAGGAAGGTCAGCACCGGCGGCAGGAAGCTGGCATGGTCCGTGGCGCTCGCCATGAAAGCCCGTTGCCTCGCTGGTTCTTGAGGGGAGAAGGGCTTCCCCTTAGCCCGCCGGCTCCCGCATCGCGAGGGTGATTCGCGTGTCGTTCGTCACATAACCTGCCCCGCCGCAGGGGCAGGACTGCCACAGGGGAGGGGATGCAGGCCCCCCGGGCGGATGGCGGGGGTCACGGATCGCGGTGGGCGTGCTATGTAAAAGGTGACGGACAGGCCCTGGCCTGTCGCGGCTTTCGGGCTGGCCGCTGTTGACAGACCCGGCCACCCCTCTCCACATCCGCCGGATCATGAGCGCTGACACCATCAACCTCACCGCTGACCCGAACCGGGTCCCGCAGCCGGCCGTGACGGGCGACAAACCGCCCCTCGAGATCCTGCTCTGCGCCCCCCGTGGCTTCTGCGCGGGCGTGGTGCGCGCCATCGACGTGGTGGAGCGGGCGCTGGCGATCTACGGGGCGCCGGTCTACGTCCGCCACGAGATCGTCCACAACAAGTACGTGGTCGAGACGCTGAAGCGGAAGGGCGCCGTGTTCGTACGCGAACTCGACGAGGTGCCCGATAGCGGTGCGCCCGTCATCTTCTCCGCCCACGGCGTCGCCAAGACGGTGCCGCAGAACGCGGATGCCCGCGGGCTGACCACCATCGACGCCACCTGCCCGCTGGTGACGAAGGTCCACCGCGAGGCCGAGATCCACCACAAGCGCGGGCGCCATGTGCTGCTCGTCGGCCATTCCGGCCATCCCGAGGTCGTCGGCACCATGGGCCAGCTGCCCAAGGGCTCGATCACCCTGGTCGAGGACATCGAGCAGATCGATGCGCTCAACCCGCCGGCCGATCAGGCGCTCGCCTGGGTGACGCAGACGACCCTGTCGATCGACGACACCAAGCACATCGTCGAAGCCCTCAAGGCCAAGTTCCCGGCGATCCACGGCCCCCACAAGGACGACATCTGCTACGCGACCACCAACCGCCAGGAAGCGGTCAAGGAAGTCGCGCCGCGCGTCGACGCGCTGATCGTGGTCGGCTCCTCGAACTCGTCGAACTCGCAGCGCCTGCGCGAGGTCGCCGAGCGCGCCGGTTGCCCGATCACCCGCCTCGTCCTGCGGGCGGAAGAGATCGATTGGGACGCGTTCAAGGACGTGCGCCGCCTCGGCCTCACCGCCGGCGCCTCGGCGCCGGAGGTTCTGGTGGAGGAGATTATCGACGCCTTCGCCGCGCGCTTCGACGTGACGGTGGATCAGGTCTCGGTGACCGTCGAGGACATGTCCTTCCCGCTGCCGCGCGAACTGCGCAGCGAAGCCGCCGAGTAGGTCGGCGGCCCCGCCGGCCTCCGACGCGAGGCTGGCCGAACGACCCCAGGGGCGCCCACGGCGCCCCTTTCTCTTGCGCGAACCCGGCAGCGGCACCCGTGGCGGTCTACACCGACGTATCCGACGAGGCGCTGCGCGCCTTCCTGCAGGAATACGAACTCGGCGAATTGCTCTCCTACAAGGGCATCGCGGAGGGCGTCGAGAACTCGAACTTCTACCTGCACACCAGCACGGGCCACTACATCCTCACCCTCTATGAGAAGCGGGTGAGCGAGGCGGACCTGCCGTTCTTCATCAAACTGATGGGCCATCTGGCGCGGGCCGGCCTCGCCTGCCCGCAGCCGGTGCGCAACCGTGCCGGCACGGCCCTGGGGCGTCTCTGCGGCCGTCCGGCGGCCATCGTCACCTTCCTCGAAGGCGTGTCCCTGAGCCGCCCGAATGCGGAACATTGCCGGGCGCTCGGCGCTGCGCTCGCCGGGCTTCACGCGGCGGGCCGCGACTTCCCCATGGTGCGCGAGAACAACCTGTCGGTGGGGGCGTGGCGCCCGCTCTTCGCGCAGGCCGAGGCGCAGGCCGACACGGTGGCCCCCGGGCTCGCCGCCCGCACCCGCGCCGATCTCGATATCCTGGAGGGGGCCTGGCCGAAGGACCTGCCGGGCGGCGTCATCCACGCCGACCTCTTCACCGACAACGTGTTCTTCATCGGCGACGCGGTGTCGGGCCTGATCGACTTCTACTTCGCCTGCACCGACGCCTTCGCCTACGATCTGGCGATCAGCCTCAATGCGTGGTGCTTCGATGCGGACGGCACCTTCCACCGCGACAAGGCCGGCGCGATGCTCGCGGGCTACGATGCGGTTCGGACGCTGGAACCTGCCGAGATCGCGGCGATCCCCGTGCTGGCGCGCGGCGCGGCCATGCGCTTCATGCTGACCCGCCTCGTCGACTGGCTCAACGTGCCGCCGGGCGCCCTGGTGCAGCCGAAGGACCCGCTGGAATACGACCGCCGGCTCGCCTTCCACCGCACCGCCGCGGATGCGCGGGATTACGGCTGGGAAGGATAGGAATCGAACCCTCCCCCGGCGGGGGGAGGGCTCGGGTCGGATGGATCAGAGCACCTTCAGCAGGGCTTCGGCACCCGAGACCTCGGCCTTGGACGGGGTGTCCTCGACGTTGAGGATGCGTACCACGCCGTCCTCGACCACCATCGCGTAGCGCTGCGAGCGCGGGCCGAGGCCGAAGCCCGAACCGTCCATCTCGAGCCCGATTGCCTTGGCGAACTCGGCATTGCCGTCGGCCAGGAACTCGATGCCCTCGGCGCCGCTCTGCTGCTGCCACGCGTTGAGCACGAAGATGTCGTTGACCGAGGTCACGGCGATGGCGTCGATGCCGCGGGCCAGGATCTCCTCGCGCTTGGCGACGAAGCCCGGCAGGTGGTTGCGGTGGCAGGCCGGCGTGAAGGCGCCGGGCACACCGACGAGAACGACGCGCCGTCCCTTGAACACGTCGTCGGTGGTCTTGGCCTGCGGACCGTCCGGCCCATTCACCCGGAAGGTGGCCTGGGGCAGGTGATCGCCAACCTGAATCGTCATCCGCACACTCCTCGGCAAAAGCCACGAACCGTTAGACGCGCTTGGCGCACCTGTCGAGGCACGGCCGGCCCGCCGGCGCGTTTGCCTTATGGATCAATGGCAGCCACCGCATTACGATAGTCCGATGCTGAGCCCCGACCCCGCGCGCAAAGACCCGGCCTATCTCGACGGCCAATTCCTCGTGGCCATGCCGGGGATCGGCGACGAGCGATTCGCGCGCGCGGTGATCTATCTCTGCGCCCACTCGGCGGATGGGGCGATGGGCATCATCGTCAACAAGCCGGTTGCGGATCTCAGCATGCCGGATCTGCTGATCCAGCTCGACATCGCCAGCGAATCCGACGCGATCCGCCTGCGCGAGCAGGTCGGCCACATGCCGGTGCTGATGGGCGGGCCGGTCGATGCCAAGCGCGGCTTCGTACTGCACACCGCCGACTTCCACATCGACCAATCGACGCTGCAGATCGACGAGGGCGTGTGCCTCACGGCGACGGTGGAGATCCTGCGCGCCATCGCCGATGGGCGCGGACCCTCGAATGCGGTGCTGGCGCTCGGCTATGCCGGCTGGCAGGCAGGCCAGCTCGAGAACGAGATCCTGGCCAACGGCTGGCTCAACTGCCCGGCCGATCCCGACCTGATCTTCGATCCGGGACTCGGCACCAAGTACGATCAGGTGCTCCGGGCGATCGGCATCGATCCCGCCATGCTCTCGGCGGACGCGGGACGGGCCTGACGCGCAGGCCCGTTGCCTGTTTCATGCGAGAACGGCCTCACACCCGTCCATGCACGAGATCGTGGATGAAGCCGAGCTTCGCCACCACCGGCGGAGCGAGCACGAAGGGATAGAGGTCGCCCTCGCCCATAGCCCGGCTGACACTGTTCATGGCGAAGACGAAGGGCAGCCACGCATCGATGATCTGCTCGATGCTGTCAGCCTGGTAGGGGTCGAAGTCGACATGCGTGGCCAGATCGCCCTCGACATCGGCCTTGGGCTTCACCTGCAGGCCGAAGGCGCTCGCCATCTCCAGGGTATCGACGATGTGGAGATAATGCGCCCAGGTCTCGGCAAAATCCTCCCAGGGGTGGGTGGTGGCGTAGGCTGAGACGAAGGTCTCCTGCCAGTTCGGCGGCGGACCCTGGTCGTAGTGGCGCTGGAGCGCGGCGCCGTAATCCTGCGAATCGTCGCCGAACACGGCCCGGCACGGCTCGAGCTTGCCGGCGTCGCGCACGAGGATGTCCCAGTAATGGTGACCGACCTCGTGACGGAAATGGCCGAGCAGCGTCCGGTAGGGCTCGCCCATGGCGGTGCGGCGCTTCTCACGCTCGGCCGGGTCGGCCTCGACGAGGGCGATCGTGATGACGCCGTTCTCGTGGCCGGTCATCACCTTGGGACCGCTCGCATCCGGCGGATCGGCCAGGAAGTTGAAGATCAGGCCGTGCTCGGCATCCTCGGCACGGGTCTTCAGCGGCAGGTTCCAGCGCAGCAGGGTGTAGAACAGCCGGTGCTTGGCGTGTTCCATCTCCCGCCAGCGCTCCAGATTCACCTCGTCGCTGACGTCCGGCACGATGCCGTTGTGGCGGCAGGCGAGGCAGAAGGCGTCGGTGGTGCCCGGTGGCACCATCCAGTTGCAGGTGTCGTGCGCCGCGTTGGTGCAGAGGAAGCTCGGTCGCTCCGGCGCGGCCAGCGGCATCCAGGCGTTGTTCTCGCCGGTAGGCTCGAGAGCCGAGATGCGGCCGAGCTGCGGCAGGTAGGCGAGCCGATGGCCGCAGCGCCCGCAGGAGCGATTCTCGAAATAGAGGACGTTGTCGCAGGATTGGCAGCGGAAGAGTTTCATCGGCTCACGGGACGTTGACGCCCCGTGCGGGGTCCGGCGGTGGGGCCGGATCAGGGCGCGGGACGCGCCGGGCTCGGGGCCCGGAGGCGGCGGGGATCGCGGCCAACCAAGCCGCGAACCCGCTCACCGTTCCGTGAGAGGAGAGATTTTTCTTCGTCGGTTTCCGCAGGCTGATCAGGCAGCCGCCAGCGCCTCGGCGATCGCCGCAAGGGCCGCCTCGGCGCCATGGCTGTCCGGGCCGCCGGCCTGGGCCATGTCGCGGCGTCCGCCGCCGCCCTTGCCGCCGAGATGGCCGGCACCGGCGCGCACCAGTCCGACCGCGTCGTAGCGCCCGGTCAGATCCTCGGTGACGCCGACGACGAGTCCGGCCTTTCCGTCGGCGGAGACGCCGACGATGGCGACGATGCCGGAGCCGAGCCGGCTCTTGCCCTCGTCGGCGAGACCCTTCAGGTCGCGCATCTCGACGCCCTCGACCACGCGCGCCATCAGCCGCACGCCGTTGACCTCACGGGCCTCGTCGCCGCCGCCGGACGCTCCGCCCATGGCGATTTTCTTCCGCGCGTCGGCCAGTTCCTTTTCCAGCCGGCGCCGCTCCTCGATCAGGGTGGAGAGCCGCTCCGGCACGTCCGCGACTGGCGCCTTGAGCAGGCCGGCGAGCTGGCTGAGCGTCCGGCTTTCCGTGGCGCGGTGGCGGCGCGCCGCCGTTCCGGTCATCGCCTCGATCCGGCGCACGCCGGCACCCACCGCGCTCTCGCCGATCACGGTGATCTGGCCGATCTCGCCGAGTTGCGACACGTGGGTGCCGCCGCACAGCTCGATCGAGAAGTTCGGCAGGCGACCCTCAACCTCTTGGCCTTCGTCGTCCACGGGGCGGCCCATGGAGACGACGCGCACTTCGTCGCCATACTTCTCGCCGAACAGGGCGCGGGCGCCCGACTCGATCGCCTCGTCCACCGCCATCAGCTTCGTGACCACCGGCGCGTTCTGCAGCAGCACCGCGTTGGCGATTTCCTCGACGCGGGTCAGCTCCGCCTCGTCGATGGGCTTGGGATGGCTGATGTCGAAGCGCAGGCGCTCGGGGGCGACGAGCGAGCCCTTCTGCGCCACGTGGTCGCCGAGCACCTGACGCAGCGCCTCGTGCAGCAGGTGGGTCGCCGAGTGGTTGGCGCGGATCGCGGAGCGGCGGGCGTGATCGACCTTCAGCTCCACCGCGGCGCCGAGGGACAACGTACCCTCCTCGACCGTGACGTGATGCACGAACAGGTCGCCGAGCTTCTTCTCGGTGTTGGTCACGCGCGCCTTGAGACCGGGGCCAGAAATCGTGCCGGTATCACCGACCTGACCGCCGGATTCACCGTAGAACGGAGTCTGGTTGACGACGACGATGCCGCTCTCGCCGGTCTTCAGCGTCTCGACCTCGCCGCCCTCGCGCAGGAGCGCGCCGACCACGGCTTCCGCGGTCTCGGTTTCGTAGCCCAGGAACTCGGTGGCGCCGGTGCGCTCCTTGATGCCGAACCAGACCGTCTCGGTCGCGGCCTCGCCCGAGCCCTGCCAAGCGGCGCGGGCGGCCTGCTTCTGGCGCTGCATCGCGGCGTCGAACGCCTGTGTGTCGACGCCGATGCCGCGGGCCTTCAGGGCGTCCTGGGTCAGGTCGAGGGGGAAGCCGTAGGTGTCGTAGAGGGTGAAGGCGGTCTCGCCCGACAGGTTCTGGCCGGCGCTCAGATCGCGGCTCTCGGCGTCGAGGATGGCAAGCCCCCGCTCCAGGGTCTTGCGGAAGCGGCCTTCCTCGAGCCGCAGGGTCTCGGAGATCAGCGCCTCGCTGCGGACGAGTTCGGGGAAGGCCTGCCCCATCTCGCGCACGAGGGTGGGGACGAGGCGGTACATCACCGGATCGCGGGCGCCGAGCAGTTCGAGGTGGCGCATGGCGCGGCGCATGATCCGGCGCAGCACGTAGCCGCGGCCCTCGTTCGAGGGCAGCACGCCGTCGGCGATCAGGAACGAGGTCGAGCGCAGGTGGTCGGCGATGACCCGGTAGGAGGCGCGGGTCGCGGGCTCGGGCGCCCGGGACACGGCGTGGGCCACCGCGTCGATCAGGGCACGGAACAGGTCGGTGTCGTAGTTCGAGTGGACGCCCTGGAGGATCGCGGCCATCCGCTCCAGGCCCATGCCGGTATCGATCGAGGGGCGGGGCAGGGGATTGCGCACCCCCGGCTCGACCTGCTCGTACTGCATGAAGACGAGGTTCCAGAATTCGAGGAAGCGGTCGCCGTCCTCGTCCGGGGAGCCGGGCGGGCCGCCGGCGAGCGCCGGGCCCTGGTCGATGAAGATCTCCGAGCACGGGCCGCAGGGGCCGGTATCGCCCATCTGCCAAAAGTTGTCGGAGGTGCCGATGCGGATGATCTTGTCGTCACCGAATCCGGCGATCTTCTTCCAAAGGCCCGCCGCCTCGTCGTCGTCGGCATAAACGGTGACGAGCAGCCGCTCCGGCGTGAGCCCGAACTCCTTGGTGATCAGCGTCCAGGCCAGCTCGATCGCATCGGCCTTGAAGTAGTCACCGAAGGAGAAGTTGCCGAGCATCTCGAAGAAGGTGTGATGCCGGGCGGTATAGCCGACATTATCGAGATCGTTGTGCTTGCCGCCGGCGCGAACGCACTTCTGTGACGAGGTCGCCTTGACGTAGGGACGCTTCTCGACACCAGTGAAGACGTTCTTGAACTGCACCATGCCGGCGTTCGTGAACATCAGCGTCGGGTCGTTCTTCGGCACCAGCGAGGACGAGGGCACCACCGCGTGCCCGGCATCCCGGAAGTAGTCCAGGAAGGTCGATCGGATCTCGTTGACGCCGCTCATCGGATAGGCTCGAAAATCATGTCGCGTCGGGAGCCGGCTGATGGGCAGCGCGGCAGCATTGTTGCGCCCTCATACGGGCCTGCGCTGTGCGAGTCACGTCGGCTCGTTGTGCGCAGGTCCGGCTCGGGCCGCGAAACCCCCGCCGGCACGCAATTCGGCGAGGTAACCGCGCAGCAGCGCCGCCCGCCGCGGGCGGAAACTGGTCCCCACCGGGCCCGCCTCGCGGATGCGATCCAGCCGGAACATGCGGAACGCCTCGCGCAGGCAGCACCACGCCAGCAGCGTCATCTTGCTGTCGAGATAGACCACGGAGAGCGGCAGGATCGTCCGCTCGGTGACGGCACCGTCCTTGTCGGCGTAGCGCAGCCGCAGCGCCTCCTCGCGCCAGCAGGCGGTCCGGATCGTCTCCATGTCGGGGATCGCGGGAAAGCGCGGCTCGGCGCGGCGGACCTGCGAAACCGCGTGGAGCAGATGCTGCTCGGCCCGGTCGGGAAGGGTGGCCGCGACCTTGGCCACCACCGAGGCGGCGGCCTGCTCCAGGGCCGGATCGCCCATGTGACGAACCTCGGCGAGGCCGAGCACCAGCGCCTCGATCTCGATCCGGTCGAAGGTTTGCGGCGGCAGGGCGACGTCTTCGATCAGCCGGTAGCCGTAGCCCCGCTCGCCCTCGATGCGGGCGCCCGCCGCGCGCAGGCTGTCGATGTCGCGGTAGAGCGAGCGCAGCGACACCCCGGTCTCCTCCGCGAGCCGCGCGGCGGTGACAGGGGAGGGCAGGATGCGCATCGCGTGCAGCAACCGGAAAAGCCGATCGGTCCGGGCCATCGTTCAACTGACGGAAGTTGGCAGTTGGCCTTGGCTACACCGTCTCCCGTCAACCCGCCAGCAGGAGGCCACCGATGATCACCCTGTTCCACTCGCCCCGCAGCCGTTCGACCCGGATCGTCGCGCTCCTCAAGGAGCTCGATGCCCTGGACGCGGTGCGCATCGAGGTCGTTACCATTCCGCGCATGGACGGATCGGGCGGCCGCGATCCGCGCAACCCCCATCCCGACGGCAAGGTGCCGCTGCTCGATCATGACGGCGTCCTGGTGTGGGAATCGAGTGCGATCATTCAGCACCTCGCCGAGCTGTTCCCGGCGTCCGGCTTGGGCATCCCGGTCGGAGACCCGCAGCGCGGTCCCTACCTGAGCTGGCTGGCATGGTATGCCGGCGTCGTCGAGCCGGTGCTGACGCTCAAGGCCCTCGGGCTCGAACACCCGGCTCTCGGCCGTACCTTCCGCACTGAAGCGGAGGTCGTGGCGCGGCTCGCCAACGCCGTGAGCGACCGCCCGTTCTTGCTCGGCGACCGGTTCACCGCCGCCGATCTCCTGCTGCACTCGCCCTATGCGTGGTTCGGAAAGCCCGGTCTGCCCGAGATCGATGCCTGGGTGGATCGCTGCATGGACCGGCCCGGCGCCCGCTTCGCAGCCGATTTCGATGCGCGGCACGCGGCGATCTAACCTCCGGCGTTCAATCCGAAGAACCAAAGAAAAGGCCCGCCGCGATCGCTCGCGGCGGGCCTTTTCCGTTCCGACGGATCAGGCGGAGCGCTTACGCCTCGCCCTCATCCAGATCCTCGGCCGTCGGCTTCGCGTTCTCGAGGATCCGGTCGGCGACCAGCCCTGAATTCTGACGGATCGACGCCTCGATCTTGTTGGCGATGTCGGGGTTGTCGCGCAGGAAGCCCTTGGAATTCTCGCGGCCCTGGCCAAGGCGCTGGCTGTCGTAGGAGAACCACGCGCCCGACTTCTCGACGATGCCGGCCTTCACGCCGAGGTCGATCAACTCGCCGACCTTCGACACGCCCTCGCCGAACATGATGTCGAACTCGACCTGCTTGAAGGGCGGCGCGACCTTGTTCTTCACCACCTTGACGCGCACCGAGTTGCCGATGGCCTCGTCGCGGTCCTTGAGCGTCGAGACGCGGCGGATGTCGAGGCGCACCGAAGCGTAGAACTTCAGCGCGTTGCCGCCGGTGGTGGTCTCCGGGCTGCCGTACATCACGCCGATCTTCATGCGGATCTGGTTGATGAAGATCACCATGCAGTTCGAGCGCGAGATCGAACCGGTGAGCTTGCGCAGGGCCTGGCTCATCAGGCGCGCCTGGAGGCCCGGCTGGCTTTCGCCCATCTCGCCCTCGATCTCGGCGCGCGGCGTCAGAGCGGCGACCGAATCGACCACGAGCACGTCGATGGCGCCGGAGCGCACCAGCGTGTCGGTGATTTCGAGTGCCTGTTCACCGGTGTCGGGCTGCGAGATCAGCAGGTCGTCGAGGTTGACGCCGAGCTTGCGCGCATAGACCGGGTCGAGGGCGTGCTCCGCGTCGACGAAGGCGCAGACGCCGCCCTTCTTCTGGGCCTCGGCGATCGTGTGGAGCGCCAGCGTCGTCTTGCCCGACGATTCGGGACCGTAGATCTCGATCACCCGGCCGCGCGGCAGGCCGCCGACGCCGAGCGCGATGTCGAGGCCGAGCGAGCCCGTCGAAACGGTCTCGACCTCCTGCACCTTGTCGGTCTTGCCGAGGCGCATGATCGAGCCCTTGCCGAAGGCGCGCTCGATCTGCGTCAGCGCAGCCTCGATCGCCTTGGACTTGTCCTTGTCGGCTGCTGCCATTGTCGAGGAATCCACCATCTTCAGCGCAGGCTGGGCCATCGCGAGGCTTCCTTATGCATGGGAGGGGCACGGCGCTCAATCCGCCGGAGCTGATGCATTTCGTACCTGTTTTGTTCTCATCCCGCAAGAGCTGCGCTGCCGATTTTCCACGCAAGCCGCGTCGTAGTGCCGCGCCTCCTGGCCGAGATCGACGAGACGCACACTTCAGCGACTCGATAATTTAAAATATAAAAGAGAAAAGTGAGAGTTGCCGCGACCGGATCTGAGGGTTTCGGAACGGTATGTGCCGTCCCCATCCATCGCATCATCGACTATAGTCCAATTCATATCGAATGTCCTAGTGCTGTATAGGTCAATCGTATTCCATCAAATATGACATGGTTCAAGTGGAAGGCCTTCGCAATTCAACAGGGCAGTCATGTCGGGCAACGTAAAAAAAGAAACCGGTTCCCGATTTCTGTGCATCCAAATCGAAGCTCGCCTTCGCGGATCGCGTGACGGTGCTCGGAGAGGAACACGGGGGCCCGATCGGCCGGCCCGGCATCGCGCACCCGATCAGGGAGGGCAGGAGGCGGACAATCCGACCGTGCCTACGCCTCCGCTCGGTGAAGGGTAGGGCGGTCCCTATGCCGAACGATGTGGATGAACTCCGGGAGGCCGAGCGCCTTCTGCGCGAAGCGGAAGCGAAACTGCGTCCGGCCGCGACGTTTCGGCAACGAACGCTCCTGCAGATGATCCTGTTCGAGGTGGACCGCAGTCTGCAATCGAGAAACGAAAATGGGCCGATCCAGTCTGCGGTCGAATCCGAGCGCGACGGCGCCGACGACTGACGTCCGGCCGGTCTTGGCGAAAATCAGGGTATGCCGCGGGCAGCACGCCACGTGCGAAGCGCCCGCTGCCGCTCTTCGAAAGCCCGTCGCAAAGCCGTACCGGCCTCACCCTTGAGCGTAATCGGCATCAAGGCCTCCTCATCGGAGGGCCGGCCTGACGCCTGCTTGAGCGCTTGGCGCCATTCCGCGTCGGCGAGGGCAAGTTCCACATCCGTCACGATGGTGCGGTCATCGTCCATGGCAAGGCCCTGGCACCTCGCATCAACGCCGACGGACGATCCGCTCCGCCGCGCTCGGGTGCGTCTTCAAACCTAATCTACATTAAGTCTCGGCCGTGTCCCAGTCATCATCCACGTCATCGTGGCCCGTCAGCTCGGGGACGACGAGCGCGGGGCCCGACAGAGGCGCGACCCGTCGCAGTTTGCGCGCCTCTGCGGGTCACGCTCAGCTCGCCATGGTGCGCTTCACCGTCTCGACGAGCTGCTTCAGGCTGAACGGTTTGGGCAGGAAGTTGAAGGTCTCGCCCTCGGGCAGGTTCTTGCGGAACGCGTCCTCGGCATAGCCCGAGACGAAAATCACCTTGAGGTCGGGGAGATGCTTGCGCAGTTCCCGCAGCAGGGTCGGCCCGTCCATCTCCGGCATCACCACGTCGGAGACCACCACGTCGATGCCGTCGGCATGCTCCTCGATCAGGCGCAGGGCCTCGATGCCGGAGGCCGCCTCCAGCACCGTGTAGCCGCGGGCCGACAGCGCGCGGGAATTGACCGCACGAACCGGATCCTCGTCCTCGACGAGCAGGACGGTGCCCTGACCGGTATGGTCGGTCGCGGGCTTCGGCGGCGGTTCCGGCGCCCGCGGCGCGGGATCCGTGCCGGCCTCGGAAGGCTTCCGTTCGGGTGCCTCGCCGGGGCTGAGCGTCGGCTCCGGGCTCTCTGTATCCGCAGACTTCGCCGAGGCGGGAGCCTCCACCCCGGAGGCGGCCCGCGGCGGGGGCAGCGGCTCGGGCAACGGCTCGGTACCGGGCTCGTGTCGCGGCAGGTAGATGCGGAAGGTGGTGCCTTCCCCCACCGTCGACTGCACATCGATGGCGCCGCCCGACTGGTTGACGATGCCGAACACCGTCGAGAGCCCGAGACCGGTGCCCTTGCCGATCTCCTTCGTCGTGAAGAACGGCTCGAAGATCTTCTGGCGCACCTCCGGCGGGATGCCCTCGCCGGTGTCGGTGACCTCGATCATCACGTGATCGCCGGCCGGAATTCCGACCGGACGCTCGCCGGCGACCGGGCAGTTGGCGGTGCGGATCGTCAGGCTGCCGCCGCCCGGCATGGCGTCGCGGGCGTTGACCGCGAGGTTCACGATCACCTGCTCGAACTGGTTCACGTCGGCCTTGATCGGCCAGATCTCGCGGCCATGGCGGAAATCGAGCTGCACGCGCTCGCCGAGCAGGCGCTTGAGGAGGAGCGTCAGGTCGGAGAGCGCCTCCCCGACATCCATCACCTCCGGCCGCAGGGTCTGGCGGCGGGAGAAGGCCAACAGCTGGCGCACCAGGCTCGCGGCCCGGTTCGCGTTCTGCTTGATCTGCATGATGTCTTGGAAGGCGTGGTCGGTCGGCCGGTGGCTGGCGAGCAGCAGGTCCGAGTAGCCGATGATCGCCTGGAGCACGTTGTTGAAGTCGTGGGCGATGCCGCCGGCAAGCTGGCCCACCGTGTCCATCTTCTGGGTCTGTGCGACCTGCTGTTCGAGCTGGCGCTGGGCCGTCGTGTCGAGGGCGTAGAGGATCACCCGCTCGCGGTCGCCGCCGCCGTCGCGCTCCACCTCCGGACCTTGCGTCCCGTCGGCATCCGCCGGGCTCATCCAGACGCGGGCCGAGCGGTCACCGGGGCCGGACAGGCCGACCTCGATCGGGTCGAGCCCGCCGAAGCCGTTCGCGGCCCGCGCCAGCGCGCCCTCGATGGCGCCGCGGTCGCGCTCCAGCACCGCGTCGCGCATCAGCGGATCGGGGGCGTCGCGTCCGGCCTCCGCGGCGGGCTGGCGCGGCATTCCGGCGAACAGGCGCACGAAGGAGGCGTTGGCGCGGATCACCCGGCCGTCGCGGTCGAGGGTGGCGATGGCGATCGGACTGTTGTTGAGGAAGCGGGCGAGCCGCACCTCCGCCGCGCGCTGCGGCTCGTCGGCATCCGAGCCGGCGGAGCGGTTGAGCACGAAGGTGCGCGAGGGACCCGGCGCCCCGTCCTGCCCGTAGGCGACGCGGTGATAGAGCCGGGTCGGCAGGGGCTGGCCGTTGCGGCGGCGCAGGTCGATGTCGAAGCGGTCGGTGCGTACCTCGCCGGCCAGACCCGGCGAAGCGGTGAGCACGTCGGCGCCGGGGGCGATCTCCAGAAGCTTCAGGCCGCCGGAGCCCACGGTGGCGAGGTCGTAGCCGAGCCAGGAGGCCAGCGTCGCGTTCATGTAGACGATCGAGCCGGCGGCATCGATCGACAGGAAGCCCGCGGGCGCGTGGTCGAGATAGTCGATCGCGTGCTGGAGTTCCTGGAAGACGTTCTCCTGGCGCTCGCGCTCGTGGGTGATGTCGCTCACCGTCCAGAGCGCGGCGGAGCCGCGGTGGCGCGGGATCGGCCGCACCGCGATGCGGTACCATGCGAAGTCGCGATCCGCCGCGCCGCCCGGCGGCGGCGACATCCGGATCTCCTCGGTATAGGCGCGGTCGTCGCGGGCCGCCTGGGCGAGGCGGTAGACGGCCTCGGACACCTCGGGCGCGCCGACGAAGATGCGCTCGATCGAGCGCAGGTTCGAGAAGCTGTCGCCGCCGGCCAGCCGCATATAGGCCTCGTTGGCGTAGATCATCCGGCCGTTGTCCTCGACGACGAGCTTGCCCTCCGGGGCGGCGTCGACGATGGCGCGGGTGATGTCGTCGCGGGAGGCCGGGCCGGCGAGCTGGAGCGCGCCGATGGCGAGCGCGAACAGGAAGAACACGCCGGCCATGGCGAGCAGCGCCAGCAGCGCCAGGATCAGCGGCTGCGCCTGCTCGTTGGCGACGAAGGACAGCCCCACCGCCGCGCCGACGAGGAGCCCCGCCAGCATCAGCAGCAGCCCGACACGGCCGGGCCGTTCCGAACGATCGATCGAACCGGACGCCGGCACCGCTGGTCCGCTGACCTCAGCCATCAGGCCCTACCCATCCCTCGCACATGGACGGCACACGGCCGCATCGGGCCCTGTGGGTCGTCGAATGCCGCGCCTTTTTCCGGAGCATTGCCGGACAATGGTGCATAAACCGTGGCGCCTGAACGACTTCGCCGTCCCATGCGGAAGCGGATCGAGCCTCAGGCGGCCCGGCGGCGCAGGCGAAGCACGAAACCGATGACCTCCGCAACTGCGCGATAGTGCTCGGCGGGAATCTCGGCATCGACCTCGACGGTGGCGTGCAGGGCGCGGGCGAGGGGCGGATTCTCCAGCACCGGCACGTCATGGTCGGCGGCCACCGCGCGGATGCGCAGCGCCAGCGAGTCGACACCCTTGGCGACGCAGACGGGGGCCGCCATGCCGGTCTCGTAGCGCAGAGCCACGGCGTAGTGGGTCGGGTTCGTCACCACCACGGTCGCGGTGGGCACGGCCGCCATCATCCGCTTCTTCACCCGCGCTTGGCGCAATTGCCGGATCCGGGCCTTCACCTCGGGGCTGCCCTCGCTCTCCTTGTGCTCCTGCTTCATCTCCTCCTTGGTCATGCGCAGGCGCGTGTGCCAGCGGTGCCGCTGGTAGAGCGCGTCGCCGAGCGCGATGGCCGCGTAGGCTGCGAGCATGCCGCCCATCATCTTGAGGGCGAGCGTGAGGGTGCCCTGGAGCGCGGCGCCGGGATCGAGCTGGGCGAAGGATTCGGCCCGGTCGTGCTCGTTCCACAGGATCGCGCCCGCGATCGTGCCGACCACGATGATCTTGGCGAGGCCCTTGCCGAAATTCACCCAGGCATCCGTGCCGAGCAGGCGCTTGGCGCCGGCCATCGGCGAGATGCGCGCGAATTTCGGCATCAGGCTCTCGGCGGTGAAGATCGGCCGGTGCTGGATCAGGCCGGCGGCGATGGCGGCCAGCATCGCGATGCCGAGCGGCACGGCGAGCGCCTTGGCGCAGACCCACCCCGCGCGCAGCGCCACGCCGAGATAGGTGCCCGCATCCGAGGGGATCGAACCGGCATGTTCGAGAAAGCCGCGCATGTCGCGGGTCAGCCCCTCGGCCATGGGCTTGGCCGAGAGCATCAGGGCCAGCGTGAAGGCCGCCAGGATGAAGAAGGTGTTGATCTCGGGCGAGTTCGGGACGTCGCCGCGTTCGATCGCCTGCTCGATGCGCCGTGCCGTCGGGTCTTCGGTCTTGTCCTCGTCGTCGCTCTCGTCGGCCACCGGTTCAGGCTCCCCCGTTCCGGATCAGCGCGAGGAGAATCAGCGTCCGAGGAACGCGCCGAGATAGCGGCCGAGATCGTCGAGGAACAGCCCCATGATGAGGCCGAGCGCCCCGACGAAGAGCATCATGCCGATCAGCACCGAGGCGGGCACCGCGAGGAAGAAAACCTGCAATTGCGGCATCAGCCGCGACAGCACGCCGAGACCGAGATTGAACAGGATGCCGAAGACGATGAACGGCCCGGAGATCCGCACCGCCAGGGCGAAGCCGCGGCTGAACGCGTCCAGCGCGAGCTTGGCGGCATCCGCCATCGCCGGCACGCCGCTCGGCGGCAGCAGGACGTAGCTGCGCCCGATCGCTTCGAGGGCGACGTGATGGAGGTCGGTCGCCAGGATGAGGGTGACGCCGAGCAGCGCCAGGAAATTGCCGATCGCCGCCTGCTGCCCGCCCATCGTCGGGTCCACGGTCATGGCGTAGGAGAGGCCGAGCTGCTGCGAGATCACCGTGCCCGCGGTCTGAAGCGCGGCGAGGATCATGCGCACGCATAGGCCGAGCATCAGCCCGATCAGGATCTCTCCGAACAGCAGCCCGATGACCGACGGCGCCGCGAGCGCGCCGCTGCCCGTCGGCAGCATCGGGCGCACGGTCGGCAGCAGGACCAGGGTCACGAGCAGGGCCAGCGCGAGCCGCAGGCGGGCGGCGATGAGCTGCTCGCCCAGACCTGGCATCAGCATCATCAGCGTGCCGACTCGGGCGAAGGTGAGGAGGAAGGCCGCCGCGAGGCCGGGCAGCAGCAGGTCGAGCGGCGTGTTCATGCCGGCTCACCCTACACGCTCCGCCGAGCCCGCGCTGCCGCCCCATCATCCCCCCGCGGCGATCCGGGCGGCGATCCGGGCCATGTAGGCGGCCATGGCATCGCCGATGAAGGGCAGCATCAGAAGCATGACGCCGAACACCGCCACGATCTTCGGCACATAGATCAGCGTCTGCTCCTGGATCTGCGTCAGCGCCTGGAACAGCGACACGATCAGGCCGACGACGAGGGCGACGATCATGAGCGGGCCGGCCACCTTCAGGAAGACGAAGATGCCGTCGCGGGCGATGTCGAGGATGGCGAGGCCGGTCATGGGGCTCTGAGCGTTCTCTTCGGGGCGTCGGCAGCATCGCCCTCTCCGTGTGCGGGGAGAGGAGCAAGCCAGTTTCAGATCGGCATGCGCATGATCTCTTCGTAGGCGGAGATCACGCGGTCGCGCACGGCGACCAGGGTCTGGAGGGCGGTCTCGCTCTCGGCGACGGCGGTGACCACGTCCACGACGTTGGCCTTGCCGGTCGCCGCCGACAGGGCGGCGCGGTCGGCCTGGGCGCCGGACTGGGCCACGCTGTCGAGGCTCTGCTGCAGGAAGCCGGTGAATCCCCCCGGCGCGGTCAGACCCTGCGCGCCCTGCACGGGCTTCGCGGCGCCGGGACGGGCGAGGCTCTGGGCGGCGCCGTAGGCACCGGCGGCGAAGGCGGAGGTCGTCATCGGGGCTACGCCTTCAGGATCTCGAGGGTGCGGGAGATCATCCGCCGGGTGGCGGTCACCATGTTGAGGTTGGCCTCGTAGGAGCGCTGGGCCTCGCGCATGTCCATGTTCTCGATCAGCCCGTTGACGTTGGGCAGGCGCACCTCGCCGCGGGCATCGGCCGCCGGGTTGCCGGGGTCGTACTTGGTGCGGAACGGCGTGGGGTCGCGCCGGACCCGGCCCGCCTCGACGACGCTGGCGTTCAGCTCGCGGTCGAACCGGTTGGTGAAGGTCGGGATCTTGCGCCGGTAGGGATCGCCGCCGGGCGTCTGCGCGGCGGAATCGGCATTGGCGATGTTCTCGGCGATGATGCGCATCCGGCCGGACTGCGCCTTGAGGCCGGAGGCGGCGATGCCGAGGCTCTTCAGGAAATCCATGAGACTCTCCGCTCAGCCGCTCTAGCGCTTGCCGACGGCGATTTTCAGGGCGTCGAGGCTCTTCTGGTAGAGCGAGGCGACGAGCTGGTAGTCGGACTGGTTGTCGCCCGCCTTCATCATCTCCTCCTCCAGATTCACGCCGTTGCCGGAAGGGCGGACCTCGAAACCCTTGAAGCGGCGCGGGTCGGCATTCGGCCCGGCGCTCGCCGTCAGCCCGATATGCGCGGCATCCGTGCGGGCGATGCCGTCGCCGCCGACGGCGGCACCGACCGGCGCGGCAAGTCCCACCGAGGCGGCGGAGGGCTCGGCGAGGTCGCGCGGGCGGAAGCCCGCCATGTCGGCGTTGGCGACGTTCTCGGCGAGGAGGGCCTGACGCGCCTGGTGCCAGTGCATCCGGGTGCGCAGCATGCCGAGCAGGGGCAGGTCGGTGAGCGACATGATGCCTCGGGGCCGGCGCGGCGGGCGACGGGCTTCTGAACGGGCCGCGGATCCGGACCCGGCAGAATCTGCCGTCCTTATGGTTAAGGAGCCGTTAACCGGGCAAATCCTGCCGAGTGTCGGCGGCGATGCCGCGCCGCGCGATGGAAGAAGACAGTCACGCCCGGCCGCACCGAGTTGTTAACGAAGTCTCAAGCCGCGTTGCCCGCGATCAAGGCGCCAGCGATAATCGCGCTCTGTATTGCGTGAGGCCGAGATCGCGTCTCCCGCCGGCTCCGGTCGCCGCCGGCTGTCGCGCGGCGGCGGCGGCCCCTTGAGAAAGACGCGGGTCTTGCAAGCGTTCTTCAGTTCCGAGGGCTCCTACGCCCTGCAGTTCCTGGTGATTTTCCTCGTCATCCTGGTGCTGTTCCTGCTCGCGGCGATGCTGTTCATGCGGCTGTCGGGGCGCGGCCTCACCCTGTCGACCGGCGCGGGCCAACGCGGGCGCCAGCCGCGTCTCGGCATCGTCGACATCTACGAACTCGACCGGCAGCGCCAACTCATCCTGCTGCGCCGGGACAATGTGGAGCACCTGCTCCTCGTCGGCGGTCCCAACGATGTCGTGATCGAGCGCCACATCCAGCGCGGCGCTGGCAGCCGCTACGCGCCGGAGGGAAGCCGGCCGGGCGGCGAGATCGGCGCGGCCGAGACCGGCGCGCTCGAGCCGCCGCGCACCGACCCGTTCCTCGATTCGCCGATGCCCCCGACCTTCGCCATGCCGGAGGTGGTGCCGGCCGCGGTGCCCGGAGCCCACCCTGTGCCGGACCGGGCACCGCCCCTCGATCCGGGCCTGTTCGAGCCCGAGGTGACGCCGGCCGATGCGCCGCCCAGGCCGGCCTCGCCGGTCAGCCGCCTGATCCGACGCACGGCGCCGCCCGTGGTCCATCCACGCTCGGATGTCGCGTCCGAGCGCAGCCCCCGCCTCGAACCCGCCGCCGCCCCCGAACCGGCGCCGGAGCCCGTTTCCGAGCCGCCACCCGTCATGGCGAGCCGCGGACCGCGCTCGGTCGATCCGGCGGTGCTCTCCGACATGGCCCGGCAGCTTCAGGTGGCCCTGAAGCGGCCCTCGTCCGCGGTCACGCTGCCGCCGGGGGGCGTCCCGGACACGCCGGTCCCGAAGCCGGCCGAGGCAGAGGCCCCGCCGCCCGATCCCGTCGCCGCGGCGATGGCCGCGGCCCCCCCGGTGCCTCCGGTCCCGGTCGCGCCGACACCGCAGGCGACGGCACCGCTCCCGCAGGAGACGCCCCCTGCCGCGGCAGCGAGCCCGCCCCGCCCCGAACCGACGCCCCCGGTCACACCCCCGGTCAAACCTCCGGCCAAACCCATCACGCCTCCGACATTCGTCGCGCCGCCTAGACCTGAACCGAAGGCCGAGCCCGTCAAGGCCGAGGTTTCCCAATCCGAATCACCGAGATCCGAACCGTCCGGATCCGAGCCGGGGCGGAAGAGCGAGCCGGCGAAGGCTGAGCCGGCCGAGCCCGCCGCTCAAGGGCAGAACCCGTTCTCCGTGGAGGAGATCGAAGCTGAATTCGCTCGTCTCCTCGGGCGTCCGCTCGAGAGCAAGAACTGAGAGTCGGGATTCTTCCGTGACAGGGCGGCCGGCGCGGGAGCGATTAACGGCCCGCGGAATGTGAGGCAGGCCGTAGGCATGGAGGCGCTCGTCGTCGGAGCGGGAGTGGTTGGGCTCGCGGTCGCGCGGGCTCTTGCCCTGCGCGGCGCCTCCGTCGTCGTGGCGGAGGCCGCCGAGGCGATCGGCACCGGCGTCTCCGCGCGCAGCTCGGAGGTGATCCATGGCGGGATGTACTACCCGCCGGGCTCGCTGCGCGCCCGCCACTGCGTCGAGGGCCGCCGCCGCCTGGTCCGCTTCTGCGAAAGCCACGGCGTGCCCTACCGGCTTTGCGGCAAGCTGATCGTGGCGACCCGCGAGGAAGAGCGCCCCGCGCTCGAGACGATCCTGTCCCGCGGGGTGGCGAACGGGGTCGAGGAGTTGGTCCTGCTCGAAGGCGCCGACGCCATCGCCCTGGAGCCGGCCCTGTCCTGCGTCGCCGCGCTCCACTCGCCGGCAACCGGCATCGTCGACAGCCACGCCCTGATGCTCTCCCTTCTCGGCGACATCGAGGATGCGGGCGGCGTGCTGGCCTTGCGTACCCCGATCGACGCGGCCGAGCGCCGGGACGGAGGCTGGCAGGTCCGCTTCGGCGGGGAGGCGCCGGACGTCCTACGGGTCGATTGTCTCGTCAACGCCGCTGGCCTCGGCGCGCAGAGCCTCGCCCGCCGGATCGATGGGACGGCCCCGGATGGCGTGCCCCGGCAGGTTCTGGCCAAGGGCAGCTATTTCGGCTGCAGCGGCCGGCCAGCCTTCACGCGCCTGATCTACCCGGCGCCGGTCGAGGGCGGGCTCGGCATCCACCTGACGCTGGATCTCGCCGGGCGGATGCGATTCGGGCCCGATGTCGAGTGGGTGGACAGACCCGACTATGGGGTCGACCCGGAGCGCGCCGGCCTCTTCGCGGCGGCGATCCGGCGCTATTGGCCCGGCCTTCCGGACGGTCGCCTTGTGCCGGATTATGCCGGCATCCGTCCGAAACTCAGTGGCCCCGGCGAGCCGGCGGCGGATTTCCGCATCGATGGTCCGGCCGAGCACGGGCTGCCCGGACTGGTCCATCTCTTCGGGATCGAGAGTCCGGGGCTGACCTCCGCACTCTCTCTGGCGGAGGACGTGGCCGACCGGCTGATGGCCGAGATTTAGGCCGCCCGCATCAGGCCGGCCGGCGCATCATCCGCGACTTCGTCGGTGTGGACGTCGAACCGGATCAGCCGCGCCGCACCGAAACTCGTCGAGATCGCGCAGTCGGTCGCGTCGCGGCCTCTCGCCATCACGATCCGACCGATACGCGGCGTGTTGTGGCGCGCATCGAAGGTGTACCAGCGCCCACCGAGATAGACCTCGAACCACGCGGAGAAATCCATCGGATCCGGCACGGGCGGCACGCCGATATCCCCGAGATAGCCGGTGCAGTAGCGTGCCGGGATGTTCATGCAGCGGCAGAAGGCGATGGCGAGATGCGCGAAGTCGCGGCAGACGCCGACCTGCTGATGGTAGCCGTCGAAGGCCGAGCGCGTCGAATCCGCGAGCTGGTAATCGAAGCGGATGCGCCGGTGCACGTAATCGACGATGGCCTGGACCCGCGCCCAGCCTTCAGGGGTCTGGCCGAACAGCTCCCACGCAATCGCCGTCAGCTTGTCCGTGTCGCAGTAGCGGCTCGCCATCAGGTAGACCATCACGTCATCGGGCAAGGCCTCGACCGGGATCTGGCGGGCCTCCGGCGCGACTTCGTCCGGCCGTCCCGAATCGGCGACCAGGAGATCCGCCGAGATCGTGAGACGGCCGGGCGGGGCGACGATCCGGGTGCAGACGTTGCCGAAGGCGTCGATGGTTTGCCGCTGGGGGATCGGCGGATCGAAGGTGATGGTCTCAGGGCTGCGCAGGTCGCCCTGGCGCGAGGGATGGACGCTGAGGAGCAGCGCCATCGGCGTCGCGGCATCAGTCTCGAACGTGATATCGTATCCGGTCTTGATCAGCATGGAGCGGCTCGTGACTATGCTCTTCAATCCCGGAAAGTAGAGGCGCCACCGGGATGAGCCTTCAATTGGCGAGAGTACGAGTCGTTCCAACCTCAAGCTGCACAAATGTTTCGCAGGGTGCCGGCCTGCGCGCCAACCGACGGCCGGGACGCTGGCGCGCATTGCCGCTGCGCCGCACTCAGCGGTATGGAGGCCTCCATGTGGACCGCTCTCTGGAACCGCCTTGCCCATCCGGGCCACTTCCTGCGCTGGTCGGGCGCGACCCTTCCCTGGCTCGCCGCGGTGTCGGCGCTGCTGGTGGCCGTCGGGCTGTACCTGACCTTCTTCGTCGTGCCGCCCGACTACCAGCAGGGCGATACGGTGCGGATCATGTACGTGCATGTCCCCGCCGCGATCCTCGGCATGGGCTTCTACGGCGCGATGACGCTGTCCGCGATCGGCACCCTGGTCTGGCGCCATCCCCTCGCCGACGTCTCGCAGCGCGCCGCTGCGCCGATCGGCGCCGCCTTCACCCTGATCTGCCTCGTCACCGGTTCGCTCTGGGGCAAGCCGATGTGGGGCACCTACTGGGTCTGGGACGCGCGCCTGACCTCGATGCTGGTGCTGTTCCTGATCTATTGCGGCATCATCGCCCTGTGGCGCACCATCGAGGATCCGAGCCGAGCGGCGCGGGCGGTCTCGATCCTGACCCTGGTCGGCGCGGTGAACCTGCCGATCATCAAGTTCTCGGTGAACTGGTGGTCCACCCTCCACCAGCCGGCCTCGATCCTGCGCATGGGCGGCTCCTCCATCGATTCCTCAATGCTCTACCCGCTGCTCGAGATGGTCGTGGCGATGACGCTGCTGGGCATCACCCTGCACCTCCAGGCGATGCGCACGGAGATCTACCGCCGGCGGGTGCGGACCCTGCTGATCCGGCAGGCCGAGCGACTCGATGCCGGCGCGGAGGGCGCCGTGCCGGTCGCCCGCGTGGCCGCCTCCCTTCCCGTGGGTCAAGCGATCTGAGCAGAACCATGGATTTCGGACCCTACACCGCCTTCATTGCCGGCTCCTACGGCTTCGCGGCCCTGGTGCTCGGCGGCCTGATCGTCAATGGCTGGTGGGACGGGCGGGCGCAGCGCCGCGCCCTCGCCGAGCTTCAGGATGAGCGGGGAGGGCGCCCGTGAGCGCGCAAGCCCCCGGTTCGCTTCCGCCCGGCACCGGCGATCGGCCCCGGCGCTCGCTCCTCGTGCTGCTGCCGGTCGTCGTCTTCGCCGTGCTGGCAGTGACCTTCTTCGTCAGGCTGCGCTCGGGCGCCGATCCGCAGGCGCTGCCCTCGGCGCTGATCGGAAAGCCGGCGCCTGCCTTCGCGCTGGGTCCGGTGCCGGGCCTGGAGGCCGACGGCAAGCCGGTGCCCGGCCTGTCGAGCGCCGACCTCAAGGGGCAGGTCACCGTCCTGAACGTCTTCGCCTCGTGGTGCGCTCCCTGTCAGGTCGAGCACCCGATGCTGATGCGGCTGGCGCAGGAGCCCGGCATCCGCCTCGTCGGCATCGACTATAAGGATCCGGGCGATGCCGGGCGGCGCTGGCTCGAGCGGCACGGTCTGCCCTTCGCGGCGGTCGGCGCCGACCCGAGCGGCCGGGCCGGCATCGATCTCGGCGTCTACGGGGTGCCCGAGACCTTCATCATCGGCCCGGACGGCGTGATCCGCGACAAGCTCGTCGGCATCCTGACGCCGGAGAACTATGCCAGCGTGCTGGGCCGCATCCGCGCCGCCGGCCGGACCACTCCCGTGACGAACTGACCGACGCGTCGGCCCGCGCTTGGAAACCCGGGATCGGGGGCGTATGCAGCCTTGCCGGCTTGAAAGCGTTCCAAGGTGGACCAGCCGGCCCTTCGGCTGAGACCACGATCAAAGAGTGCCATGCGGATCGGGCTGTTCGTCCCCTGCTACGTCGATGCCTTCGAACCGGAGGTCGGCATCGCGACGCTGGAGCTGCTGGAGCGCTTCGGCCTGACGGTCGAGTATCCCTACGACCAGACCTGCTGCGGCCAGCCGATGACCAATACCGGCTGCCATCAGGAGGCTGCCGCGACCGAGGCGCTGTTCGTCAAGAATTTTTCCGGGTTCGACTACGTCGTCGCCCCGTCCGGCTCCTGCGTGCATCAGGTACGCGAGCATCTCACCGCCATCCCGCAGACCGATGAGGTCAAGGCGGTGCGGGCCAAGACCTTCGAGCTGGTCGAGTTCCTGCACGACGTCCTCAAGATCGAGGATCTGCCCTGGGCGGCGTTCCCCCACAAGGTCGCCTACCACTCGAACTGCAACGCCCTGCGCGGCATCGGCCACGCCCGGCCGACGGAGCTGAACCGGCCGTTCTTCTCGAAGCCCCTCAACCTGCTGAAGAAGGTGAAGGGGCTGGAGGTCGTCGATCTCACTCGGCCCGACGAGTGCTGCGGCTTCGGCGGCACCTTCTCGGTGTTCGAGCCCGCGGTCTCGGCCAAGATGGGCTACGACAAGGTGACGGATCAGGCCCGCGCCGGTGCCGAATACGTCGTCTCGGCCGATTCCTCCTGCCTGATGCATCAGAAGGGCTGCGCCGAGCGCCTCGGCGTCCCGCTGAAATACATCCACATCGCCCAGGTGCTGAACGGAGCTGCCGCATGAGCGCCGACGACCTGACCCCGCGCCAGACCGAGGATGTGCTCCATCCGGAGGTGCGCGCCCCCTCCGACGAAAGCGAGCGCGGCCCCGGCGGCGACCGGCTCCAGCACGCGGAGGCCGCCTCGAAGCCGATCCGCGCCGACGCCCCCCGCGAGCCGCAGCCCCGCGGCGCCAAGGTGCGCGGAAATCGGCCGATCGATCAGGCGGAGGCCGCCGAGCGCTTCCTCGCGGCGCCGCTGCATCAGAAGGCTCATGACGAGCGCCTTTGGGACGTGCGCCGCAAGCGCGATGTCGCCGCCCACGGCATCCCCGAATGGGAGGAGCTTCGCGAACTCGCCTCGCAGATCAAGACGCACACGCTGACCCATCTCGACCACTACCTCGAACAGTTCGAGGCGGCGGCGCGGGCCAACGGCGTCCATGTCCACTGGGCCGAGGATGGGGCGGACCACAACCGCATCGTCCTCGACATCCTGCGGAAGCACGGCGCCAAGTCGCTGGTGAAGTCGAAGTCGATGCTCACCGAGGAATGCGGCTTCCGCCACTTCATGGCCGCCCACGACATCGACGTGATCGAGACCGATCTCGGCGAGCGCATCCAGCAGCTCGACGAGGAGGAGCCGAGCCACGTGGTGATGCCGGCGGTCCACAAGACCCGCCTCGACGTCGCCGACGTGTTCGCGCGGACGCTCGGCACCGATCCCGACAACGACGACGCCCACTACCTCGCCGAGAGCCAGCGCGAGACGACCCGTCCGCTGATCCTCAAGGCCGATGCGGGGCTGACCGGCTGCAACTTCGCCATCGCCGAGACCGGCACGGTCGTCACCTGCACCAACGAGGGCAATGCCGACCTCTCCGGCAACGTGCCGCCGCTGCAGATCCACTCCATCGGCATCGAGAAGATCATCCCCAAGGTCGAGCATCTCGGCGTGTTCATCCGCCTGCTGTCGCGCTCGGCTCTCGGTTCGCCGATCACCCAGTACACCTCGCATTTCCGCGGGCCGCGGCCCGGCACCGAGATGCACATGGTGCTGGTCGATAACGGCCGCTCCGAGCGGCTGGCGATGGAGGAGTTCTGGACCTCGCTCAAATGCATCCGCTGCGGCGCCTGCATGAACACCTGCCCGGTCTACCGGCGCTCGGGCGGCCTCTCCTACGGCGCCACCTATTCCGGTCCGATCGGGCTCATCATCGACCCGACCTTCAACAAGCGGAAATACTCGACCCTGCCGTTCTCCTCGACCATGAACGGCTCCTGCACCAATGTCTGCCCGGTGAAGATCAACATTCACGAGCAGATCTTCGCATGGCGCAAGGTGCTGGCCGAGGAGCACCAGATCCCACTGCTGAAGCAGGGCATGATGAAGGCGGCCGGCGCCGTGCTGAGCCGGCCCGCCGCCTACCGCGCGGCGATCCAGACCGCCGATTCGGCCCTGCGCGTGCTGCCGCGCTTTGCCGTCTACAACCCGGCCAACACCTGGGGGAAGAAGCGTGAGATGCCCCAGGCGCCGCGCCAGAGCTTCCACGCGTGGTATCGCCAGAACCGGATGAAGAAGGGGACGGAGGCGTGAGCGCCCGCGACGCCATCCTCGCCCGGCTCAAGGCCAACCGCCCGGCCGGCGAGTTCCCGCTGCCCGACGTGCCGACCTTCGCGCCGCTCGTCGGCGAGGACTGGGTCACCGAGTTCGCAGAGCGCCTGGGCAAGATGGGCGGGCGCGTCGAGCGCGCCGGCAGCCCGGCGGATCCCTTCGCGCCGGTGCGGTCGCGCCTCAGCGGCGCAGCGGTGATCGCGTCCGCCGTGCCGGAATTCGCAGGCAACCGCGACCTGGCCGCGATCACCGGACCGACCGAGGTCAACGACGTCGATGTGGCGATCGTCCGTGCGCGCTTCGGCGTAGCCGAGACCGGCTCGGTTCTGTTCACGCAGGACGACCTGATCGTGAACGCGGTGGCCTATCTCGCACAGCACCTAATCGTCCTGCTCGACCCCGCCGACATCGTCGTGAACATCCAGGCCGCCTATCAACGGCCGGAGTTCGGTCAGGCGTCCTATGCGGTGCTCCATACCGGCCCGTCCGCCACGGCCGACATCGAAGGTGTGCTGATCCACGGCGCACAGGGCGTGCGATCGCTGACCGTGCTCATGCTGCCGCGCAAAAAACGAGCAGCCTGAAAGCGGAGCCGGACGGCGATTGGCGCGTTTGCGGCGAAATGCCCCGCTCGACCGGGGCGATATCCCCGCAAAATCCGGAGTTTCCCCCGTGCGCTTCAAGCTCGGTTGCAGCCTTGCCTATGAGGTCAAGGAGCCCACCACCTTCATCTTCAACGTCGAGGTCGCGCAGCTGCGGAGTCTCGACATCGCCAGCGAGTCCCTGACGCTGGCCCCGGACCTCGCGCGCCGCGTCTACGTCACGCCCGACCTCAAGAACCGCTATCTCGGGGTCAACGTGCAGCCGGGCCCGTTCTCGCTCGAGTACAAGGCCGAGGTGGAACTGACCGTCGTGCGGGCCGATCCCGAGACGATCTCGGAAACGCCCGTTTCGGAACTGCCGCTCGATATCCTGCCCTTCCTGCTGCCGAGCCGCTTCGTCTCCTCCGACCGGCTCGCTGCTTTCGCCGAGGCCGAATTCGGACATCTGCCGAAGGGACATCGGCGGGTGAATGCGATCTGCAACTGGATCCACGACAACATCGCCTACCAGCGCGGCGCCAGCGACGGCGAGACGACGGCGGATGAGAGCCTGCTGAAGCGGGCGGGCGTGTGCCGCGACTTCGCCCATCTCGGCGCGGCCTTCTGCCGGGCGCTCGGCATCCCGGCCCGCTTCGTGAGCTGCTATGCCTACGGCTTGGTGCCGAGCGACTTCCATGCCGTGTTCGAGGCCTATCTCGACGGGCGCTGGTGGCTGTTCGACGCGACGCGCCAAGCCCATCTCGACGGACTCGTGCGCATCGGCATCGGCCGCGATGCGGCGGAGATCGCTTTCGCCACTCCCTATGGCGAGATGCAGTCGACCGGCATGGAGATCCGCATCGACCGCGCCGACGGTGGTCCGGAGCCGGCCGAGCGCACCGTCGATGCGATCTCGACCGAGGAGCCGGCGCCCCATGCGGGCGCCGTGTGAGCGCAACCCGAACCGGCATTCGCCTCCTGGCATCCGGCCCAAGGGTCACTGCTTCGGCGCTTAATGAAATTTTTTTCATGGCGGGCGGATTAAACGGCATTATCGCTCGTCAATCCTATGTTCCAGGTGAGCCTGGACGAATCTCCAAAACTTCGCCCGCCCGGCTTCCGCCGCGGCGGGCTTTTTTCGTTCGATCGCGCCGTGAGAGTGGGAACGACGTCGCGCCATATGTGTCGATGTATGCGGTATCAAAATACCGCATCGGCAAACGCCTTCAGAAGATTGCAGTTTTCTCGATACTGGGTGTCCAGCGCGCCTTGACGCTGCCGCGAATCCCCCGTAGTGACCCTCCCGCACGCCGCTGCGTCCTCACCGACGCGGCGGCGCCTTGTTTCCAACGTCACCGGCACGGGAATCGGCCATGAAGACCACTTCGCTGAAGCCCGCCGACGTCGACAAGAAGTGGGTCGTGATCGACGCCGAGGGCCTCGTCGTGGGCCGTCTCGCTTCGATCGTGGCGATGCGCCTGCGCGGCAAGCACAAGGCCGCCTACACGCCCCACGTCGATTGCGGCGACCACGTCATCGTCATCAACGCGGACAAGGTGAAGTTCACCGGCCGCAAGTACGACCAGAAGGTCTACTACCACCACACGGGCTATCCGGGCGGCATCAAGGAGCGCTCGGCCAAGTTCATCCTCGAGGGTCGGTTCCCCGAGCGTGTGGTCGAGAAGGCTGTCGAGCGCATGCTGCCCCGCGGCCCGCTCTTCCGCCAGATCCTCGGCCACCTGCGCGTCTACAAGGGCTCCGAGCACCCCCACGAGGCCCAGCAGCCGCAGGCGCTCGACGTCGGCTCCCTCAACCGTAAGAACGTGAGCGCTTGATCATGGCGACCCTTCAGTCCCTCGCCGATCTCAATCGGGCGAACACCCAGACGAGCAACCCCGAGAACGAGGCGCCCGTCCACGTCCAGAAGCTGGACGCCCAGGGCCGTGCCTACGCCACCGGCAAGCGCAAGGACGCGGTCGCCCGTGTCTGGATCAAGCCCGGCAACGGCACCGTGGTCGTCAACGGCCGCGCGGTCGAGACCTACTTCGCCCGTCCGGTGCTGCGCATGATCCTGCGCCAGCCGCTGGAGATCGTCGGCCGCGTCGACCAGTACGACATCACCGTCACGGTGAAGGGCGGCGGTCTCTCCGGTCAGGCCGGCGCCGTGCGCCACGGCCTGTCCAAGGCCCTGACCTACTACGAGCCGGAGCTGCGCTCGCCGCTCAAGCGCGAAGGCTTCCTGACCCGCGACCCGCGCGTCGTGGAGCGCAAGAAGTACGGCCGCAAGAAGGCTCGCCGCAGCTTCCAGTTCTCGAAGCGCTAAGGCGTTTCACGCATCACCGCTTATCAAGGGGCGGGGCCGCGAGGCTCCGCCCTTTCTCGTTGTCCGGATATCGCGAGGCTGCCGCATGAAGAGGGGAGGGAGCCCGGACCGGCCGCGCGACGGCCTGCCGCTGGACCGCCGCGCCGTCATCGCCGAAGCGCTGGCCCGGCTCGCCCCGCGCCTGCCGGATTTCGAGGCGGAGGCGGTGCTGGACCGGGCCCTGCGCAGCCCCGGCCTGCGCGGTGCGGTGCCGGAAACCGCCGCATGGCTCGCGCTGACCGCCTTCGCCCGGCACGCCTTCACCGAGTACGACAACCTGCTCGACGAAGGCTACGACCGCGACAGTGCCCGCCACTTCGTACTCGACGACATGAACGCCATGCTGGCCGAATGGGGCTGCCGCCGACGCGTCTCCGAAGAGGCCGAGATCGAGGCCGGCGAGGACGATCTCCCGGAAGCGTGAGGGGGAAGTGTGCGGCCTCCGCTTGCCGGTTCGCCGTCGCTGGGGCACGGAGCCCCATCCTAACGGCAGAGGAAGTCACCCATGAAGCTCAGCGCGCGCAACGTCCTCAAGGGCAAGGTCGTCTCGGTCGAGAAGGGCGCGACCGCGGCGCATGTGAAGATCGAGATCGCCACCGGTCAGGTCGTCACCTCGGCGATCACCAACGAGTCGGTCGATGCCCTCGGGCTGAAGATCGGCGGCGAGGCTTATGCCGTGATCAAGAGCTCCGACGTCATCATCGCCGTCGACTGATTGCGGTCGCGAGCGGGGCTCAGCCCTCGATCGCCAATTCGATTCCGTGCCGGGCGGTCGCGCCCGGCGCGAGCCGGCGCTGCGAGTCCCGCTCCGCCAACTCGCCCTCGAAGCCGGCCCAGTCGGCGTGCCCGCTCCAGGCTTCCAGCGACAGGAACGGTGCCGTCGGCTTCGTCCAGACCGCGAGATGGGGAAAATCCTCCATCCGCATGGCGATGGTCCGGCCGCTCGGCGCGACGAACCGCATCATGCGGCTCTTCGCGTTAAGGAAGACCAGGGCCTCGGTGAACAGGTCCGGATCGAGGTCGAGGCGCGCGCCGTCGAGGGGCAGGGGCCGCTCGCTGCGCACCAGCAACCCGCCAGCGCCGACCTCGGGCACGAAGGGCCGCTCCGCTGCCTCGAACAGAACCGCGTAGCCGCCTCCGGCGCGCCGCTCGCCCCCGGCGAAGGGCCAGGGAAAGGCCGGGTGGAAACCGAGGGCGTAGGGCAGAGGAACCTCGCCCGGATTCTCGACCTCGATCGCGAAAGCGAGCCCGTTCGGTGTGATGCGGGCCTCGATCGTCAGCCGGAACGCGAAGGGGAAATGCGCCCGCGTCGCCTCGCTGTCGCTCAGGCGCAGGGACACCGCGTCCTCGCGCCGCGAGACAAGTGTGAACGGCAGGTCGCGGGCAAAGCCGTGCTGCGCCATCGGATAGCGCCGGCCCTCCACCTGCACATGGCCGCCGGAGGAGGCGCCGACGACGGGAAAGAGCCAGGGCGCGCTGCGATTCCAGTGCTCCGGATCGCCGTTCCAGAGATAGTCGCGGCCGTCCACCTGCCAGGAAACCGGCTCGGCCCCGCGCAATGCGATCCGCGCCGTGCTGCCGTCGCCCGCCCGGATCTCGACCGTCTCGTCCATCGCCACCCCCGTGCGCCCACTGCTCCGCTTGGAAGCGATAGCCGGGCTGGGGCGAGACCGCTACCGGGCCGGTGCCGCGAGGGAGGCGTCGGGCAAAAGAGAATTCGCCGGATCCGCGATCACCTGCGCGGGCGGACCCGAGGCGACGATCCGGCCCTCCTCGACGACGTGGACCATGTCGGCGTGGCGCAGCGAGGTGAGGCGGTGGGCGATCATGATGATCGTGCGCGTGCCGCCGAGCGCGCCGAGCGCGGCCATCACCGCCGCCTCGGTCTCGCCGTCGAGGGCGCTGGTCGCCTCGTCGAACACGATCACGTCAGGGTTGTGGTAGAGCGCGCGGGCGATACCGATCCGCTGGCGCTGGCCGCCGCTGAGCCGCGCCCCGCGCTCGCCCACGCCGGTCTCGTAGCCTTGGGACAGGGCCGCAATGAAGTCGTGCGCTCCGGCGAGCCGCGCGGCACGCTCCACCGCCGCCCGGTCGAGCCGCTCCGGGGTGATGCCCAGGGCGATGTTCTGAGCAATGCTGCCGTCGATCAGGAACACGTCTTGCGGCACGTAGCCGATCCGGTTCTGCCACGCGGGCAGGCTGTCGGGATCGAGCGGACGGCCATCGATCAGGATGCGGCCTCGCGTCGGTGTCAGGATGCCGAGGATCAGCCCGACCAGGGTCGATTTGCCCGAGCCAGTGCGGCCGACGAGGCCGACCGTGGTGTGGGCGGGGATCGTCAGATCGATCCCGCGCAGGGTCGGGCGGCCGGGCTCGTAGTCGAAGGCGACCGCCTCCAGGCGAATGTCTTGCGCAAAGGGCAGGCGCTCGGCTGTGCGGGACTGCTTCTGGCGCTCCCCCGCCAGCGCATCGACGATCAGGCGTACGCCCGGCAGGTGGAAGCGCAACTGCGAGACGGAGGTGAAGATGTTCTGGAAGGCCGGCAGCATGCGGTAGCCGGCAAAGGCGAACAGGCCGAGCAGCGGCAGCATGCCGGCGGTGTCGATCCCTTGCGTCAGCGCGAACAGCACCACGGCGATCACGCCGCCGAAGGCGAGCGATTCGATGACGAAGCGCGGCAATTGCCCGGTGACGAGGCTGGAGGCGAGCGCCTGGGCATAGGAGCGGGCCGGCGCATCGAAGCCGGCGGTGAAGGTCTCCGCCCGGCCGTAGAGCTTGAGTTCGGTCAGCGCGCCGAAGGTCTCCTGGACCACCCGGTAGCGGCCCTCGTTGCCCGCGACGGCCCGCGTGCCCAGCCGGGCGAGCCGGGCGCGCATCACCAGATAGATCCCGACATAGAGCCCACCGAAGCCGCCGCCGAGGATCAGTGCGAGCCGCGGCTGGTAGGCGATCAGGAAGATCACGACGGCCAGGGCCGAGGCGCCGCGCGAGGCGATCACCATGGCCGGTGTGAGCACGCCGACCACGAGGCGGTCGGTCTCGCTCAGAACGTTCTTGGCGAGTTCCGCGCTGTTGGCATGGGCGAAGAACAGACGCTCGCGATCGACGTAGCGGGCGAGCAGGCGCCGGGCGAAGCCGTAGCCCACGAGATGGGCGAACAGGAGCTGCGCATAGGCGAAGACGGCGTTGACCGTGCTGGTGAGCAGGATCGCGGCGAGCGCGGCAAAGCCTGTGGCCAGCAGAAAGGCCCGGTCGTCGGCGAGGCCCAGGCCGTCGCGCAGGCTGCCGAGGAACGGGATCCGGGCCGCCGCGCCGGGATCGCCGACGAGCGTCAGGAAGGGCAGCACCGAGGCAACGCCGACCACTTCGAGCAGGGCCGCGACCCCGAGCCCGAGACCGAGCAGCGTCAGCCTCCGCCGGTCGCGCCGTCGCATCACCCGCAGGAGATCGAGGAGGGTCCTCACACGGTCACCGGGCGAGAGAGGGGCTCAGGTCCGAGGGAAACGACGGGAAACCCGCCGCGTCGCTGGAACACGCATCGCGCCGCGGACCTGACGGCACCGGAGCGCTGCTTAAGTGGTTGATAGGAAACGGACCCTTGGGCCCGCCTGTATCTGGGTCCGGTCTCTAACACGGGGGGGCGAGGGGGCGTCAAGCGTAGCCGTGGCGCGAGGCCGCCGAGAGAGCGAACCGAATCCGGGTCGGCCGGGTTGAAGAGGCCGGACTTGCGACGGAGGCGTCTGCCGGGGGAGCCACGCCGGGCGGGGGCTGTCCGCGGACATCGCAGGCTGCAAGAATTCGCGATGGCAGATTCGGACCGCTGGAACCGGAAGCTTGGCGTTACGTTCTGCAAGTATGGAACACTATAGATCCGTCTTCGCGACTACCGCCATCATGGTTGTCGGCCTCGTTGCAGCCTCTCCGATCCTGAGGGCCGAGAATTCGGCTCCGGCAACGAAGGTGTCGGGCGCTTTCTCCAGCGCTGCCGTGAGTGACAGCGATCAGACTTGGGCGGATCCGCCCCGGCATACGGCGAGAACCGCTTCGATCTCCGCAGCGCAGGCGGGCCCGGCCGGTCCCGACGTCGCGGCGATCCCGAGGCCTGCCTCCTTCACCCTGCTTCCCCAGGAGACGACGGCCCTTCTGGCCGCGGCCGATTTCGGGAAGCCGGAGGCGGCGCAGAGGGTGCAGGCCGTGCGGCGCCACCGCGCCGCGAAGGTCGCGACCCGCGCCCGTTCCGCTCCGACCGCGGAAACGCCCGCCAGCGAGGCGCCGGCTTCCGCTGGGCAGGCTACCGCGACGCCGCCGCAGAAGGATGCGCGGATTGATCCGATCGGTGATCTGCTGCGCGGGCTCGGGATCGGCCTGGACAGCTGAGGCGTCGCGAGAGCGCGCGACGGCCGGCCAATCTGCCGCACGGCACGCGCCACGGTTTCGGCTCGTTGGTCTTCAGGACGTCCCTGGACCCGTGCCGTGGAGCAACCGTCATGATTCTCGCTGCCGCCATCATGCTGATCGGCGCCCTCGGCGCGATCGCCATCACCATCGCCGCACGGCCGAGTGCCGACCGGTTCCTCAAATGGTGATCAGGCGGAGAAGGCGTTCGCGCGTTTCGCGCGCCCCGGATTGAAACTTGCTTAGCTCGGCTCGCGTTATGGCTGCGAAGAGATGACGCGGAGGCCGTTCAGTGGCTGCGATGGTGATGATGGCGGGAGTGGTCGGCGCGGCGGGCACGCTGATCTGCCTGATGCCGCGGCTCGATTCCTTCTTCGAATGGTGAAGCGGCCATTCCGCGAGGATGCGGGAGGCAGGCCGGAGACCCATCGCCCACGCGTTTGATCGCTCGTGCCTGTTCCGACTGCCACCGAATTGTTCCTTCTACGGGAAGCTTCGTCCCGCCGGACGATGGGTCGTCAGGCAGTATGATCCTCGATCCACTTGAGTGTCAGCCCACGACATCGGATGATCGCACGGCCTGATGGCGTGCGAGGCAGATCATGTCCGGTGGTCCGACTTGGTACTCGTGGTTCACCTTCCCCTTTTTCGCGCCCCTGAGCGGAGGCGTGAACCAGGACATTTCCACCGGCCTCTATCAGGGCGTGCCGGAGATCGAGATCGCGATCATCAAGGAGGTCGGCAGCTTCGGCCTACAACTCGGGATCATCTCCGAAGCCGTGAAGGAGTTGGCTGAGAAGGTCGGTGCGATGCCACCCGAACGCAGCCCTCAGGACCGGGCGGAGCTGGACGAGGCCTCCCGGGATCCGACCCCGCTGGAAAAGCTCGACGACCTGATCCGCGACGTGAACCGGGTGAAGGAGGCCTACAAGGAGGCGGTCGAGCGCGATGCCGAGCGGTCGCTGAAGCGGCTGAACCGCGTCGATCCCCAGGCCTCGACCAAGCTCACAGAGCGCTTCCGCTGATCCGCCGAGTGCATACGACCCTGAGGGTCGGGCGAAAGCGAACGGATGTCCACGAACGTCGTTGACCCGGCGGAGGTCGCACCGTGAAGAACCCTGCGCTCAGCCTGTGGCTTTCCTCGTTCAACTGGCGGATGGGCCACGCCACACATGCGGTTCGCCGACAGCAGCGCGTCGCCCTCAACGAGATGACGACGTCGATGAAGGCCGTTCCGGGCAAGCCGAAGCGCAAGCGCTGGCGAACAGCCAGACGTAAGACCGTTTGACGACAGCCAAGCGGACGCTCTGGATCGTCTGACGTTGCGATGGTCTAGCTTGAAAAGGTCGACTTCCGAGGCTCGGGAGCGCTTCAGAAGGATGGTGCCCAGGGGCGGAATCGCCCGTATGCCTCCTAAGCCATTGATTTCATTGGATCCGCATCGCCGCTGAACCGCCATTTGTGTACCGGTGTTGGGCTACGGAGTCGATACCTTGAGGGGGACGAGCAATCCCCTAGGCCGGTCGATCTCAGACCGGCGCACTGCGCAGCTTCATAGGGCATACCGTTAAGCTTTCTCGGATTAGCCTCTCCGTGGTTTGATGGGCAATGCGCGCGTAAAGACATCATGAACGAATCACCGTCAGCGATGTTCTACGAGCGGGCCGAACCGCACGGATCGGATTGCGAGATGATCGCATCGTCCCACGTTCATCACCCCGATCACCCCGTGGCAAAGGCTAGCGAACCAAGCGCTGATGAGCCGACGCTCATCCGCAAGGATCTTGCTCTGGTTGCGCTGGCAGAACACGGCAATGTCGCTCAGTTCGTTAGCTTCACGCCCGATAACGGCGTCTTGCGGCCGACATTCTCACGGATCGAAGGGCTAGAACCAGACTATCCCTTCGCCGATCTTCGTTCGGCCCTCGCGTGCCTCTTGTCCCGCAGCCCCGCTCGCAGCATCAACCTTCGCAGCTACGCGCCCGACAGCCCGCGAAGCCGGACATTCGTCTATGGCCTCAAGAGTCTGGACGCGGCCATGGAAGCCGCTGCGGGTTTGATCGATGAAGGCCTTCACGTCATCGCGAATGAAACCGTTGATATCAGCGACGGCGGCGTTTCCGGCGTGATCATGGGTGACCTGATCGAGTTCGCTCCGGACGACACACCTCGATGCGTCGAAAAACCCGGCGTGGCCTCGTTGCCGCTCGATCTTGGACGGTCAATCCTTGCGACGGTGTACGGGTTCGAACCAGCCGTAGACGCTCGCGGCGGCCGACTCGAATTCAGCGTCCATCCGGCTCGATGTGGTTGGCGGAAGAGCCACACGCTGACTTGGGAGTTCGAAGCGACAGACACCTCCGGCTTGAAGCCGAAGTTGGTGTGGCCGAATCGCTTCAGCCGGATGATCGGCGATAAGGCATTCGGTCTCTTGATGGCCGATGGAATCGGCTTGCCGGTGCCATGGACCACCGTGATCGGAAGACGTGTTGCACCGTTCTCGTTCGGGAAGCGGACGGGCGAAACCGAAGTCTGGATTCGTACCTGCCCATATGAACCCGATCCCGGCCGCTACTCCACCTTCAAGGGCTGGCGCGATCCGTTCAAGCTGATGGGAGATGAAGATCCAGCCGGGGATCGAATCGCTTCGGTTCTCAGGCAGGACGCCGTCCCAGCACTTTTCTCAGGCGCGGCGATCGTGGCTGCGGATGGCACTCTGGTCTTGGAGGGACTGGCCGGAGAGGGGGATCTCTTCATGCTCGGCGAGCGGCAGTCTGAGAAGTTGCCGAATCATGTCTGTGAGGCTGTCATCGACACATACGCGGCAGCCGCACGTGCGCTTGGACCTGTTCGCTTCGAATGGGTCTTTGACGGCTCAGTCGTCTGGATCGTTCAGATGCATCTTGGAGCAACCGTCTCCCTGCCGGACGCGATCGTGCCCGGCGACGCCGACGACTGGTTCGAACTGGATGCACGCGTGCCTCTGGCTGAACTCAGAAAAATTGTTGCTGGATTACCTAAACGCACCGGGCTTCGGTTCGTCGGCGAAGTGAACTCCACGAGCCACATCGCCGATTTCCTCCGTAAGGCTGGTGTGCCGACTCGGATTGTTCCTCACGGATTGGCCTGAGCCATTCATGGACCATCATCGGCGCTCGCCCGAGGGTTCCGCCAGATCTCCTGAAGAATCGTGTCACCCCGCATACGATGAACCGTAAGGACATGATCAGTCATTGAGGTGACGCGATCCGGCACCACGACCTCAGCAACCGGCGGGTCGCTGCGCGGCCTCTTACGTTTGTCCTCAAGCGGAAAATCAGCGATATGAGCAAATGTCAGCTTGCCACGCCGAGCCGGGTTCATGATCGTTGAGCCGCTGTTGATCGGACTGAGCTGGATCTTGTCAGCGTAAGCATCCACCAAACTTCTAGTGTCGATCGTGAGGACGGTCTGAGGATCGTTTCTGTACGTATCCGCGTTGAGTAGCGTACTGAGTCGTGCGCGTGTAGGCCAGAAGAATACACGGCCGTTTAAGATCGCATACCAGTCGGCCGGTGTGAGTCCATCGTCAAGACACTTCACGAGCGCATTGTCTGACATCGGGATCTGATCACGAACGACCGCGCCGGGAAGGCCAGGACGACGTATCGGCACTGAGACCGGCCGATGCCGACGCTCCAAAGCCACACGAGCTTCCCCCTCAACCCTATAAAGATCGAGAAGGGATGAGGTACAGCGGAGTCCATGCTCCACTATAGAGGGCCAGCTTCCATCGTGCGCCATATGCCAAAGGCGTGGATACTTGGCGACAAGTTTATCTGGCGTCATGGATTCGGCACATCTCTGATAAGGGACTGATCCTCCCCGAAGCCAACCGATACATAAGTGACGGCAGCGTTTGCGACGCGAGCAACCGTCTTTATGAAGTTCTTCGTGTCGGGTGTTAGATCATTGTAGGATTTCGCGTCAGCATTTCGCGAGTCCAGATAATCGACGAACGTCAGAGCGATGTCCGTTGCCCCGTTGAGGATCGCAGCACGACGCAACTGCTCCCAATCGAACTCGCCGATCCGTCGAGATTTGCCAGATACCGTCCCTACTTCAGTCTTCTGGATAGCTTCGACTGGAATCCCCGATCGTGCAGCGATCGTTTGCGCGTCGATCTCTTTCATCATCGGGCCCGAAGTTCCACCGACGCGAATCGGATAAGTCCGGGTTACCATGATTACTCTTCGTACCCTGTTCGGTGCAATTCCCGCATCTGCGAGGCAACCCGAGACAGTGGCGTCTCTCGATGTCACGAACGGATAAGGGCCGTGATGAAGACTGAGATCAGTTCCCTGGGTGCCCTCGAGCATAATGCGCTTGTTAGATGCATATGCCTTTTCAAGTTCTCTCTTGGTGCATCGAACGTACTCTTTCAACTCAGATACATCACGCGCCAAGCGGACAGGAGCACCATAGTCTGTGCCGCTCCCTCGTCCCAGTATCTTTCGAGCTGTTGCAACACCGACGCCTTGCTTGGTAGAGCCGATAACCTCAAGACTCTGCTCTTCCATCTCCCGATCGCGCTGCTCAATGATCATAGCCTGCGGATCGATAGACAGCCGCTTCCTACCTTTATCGTCGTCCAATTTGCAATCTGAAATTTCTTTCAACAACTGTGGCAACCATAATGTTGCTCCTGCGCCGATGATGATTTGAGCCTTATCGTTCCCCTGTGTACCCGATGGAAGCTGCACATACTTATACCGTGGCTTGGCGACCAGATGGCCCGCGTTAGGGCCACCAACGCGAATTAGCACATCGTATTCTTCGGCAAGCTGACCGCAGATATTCCCCTTGCCCTCGCTGCCATACTGAGCGCCGATGACCACATCAACGAGTGGGATGGGCTTACCAGGAACGACTTCAAGACCGGCGAAAGTTTGGGCGAATACACTGGAAGCATCAGCTATTTCTGTGCGAATCACAACGTCCGCGTCATTCGCAAGGGTAACTGTGCCCTCTTCGGTGGCGTTCTTAGATGCGTCCTCGAACGACGTTTCATCAAACGTGCGCTGCTGCCGCTCGATGTACCGTTGCCTCCGCACAAAAGCGGGAGCTTTGAGGTGCACATGCCTAACAACGACGTCAGGCGGGAGCGCATTCCTCAATGCATCTAGCTGTATCTTCTTGCGAACCGAGTCGAGTATTACTACGTCGCGATCGCCCTTTTCAAGCTCATCTTTCAGAGCCTCATAAACCCATGTCCCGCCTTTTTCATCCAACTCATCCCCCTTTGCCTGCAACTCGGATCGGGGGACAGTGGGGCCTAGATATGCCTCTAGCAGCTTACGAGTACGGACGACCTTCGCATCTAATCGCCTCCTGGCTTCATCACAAAGGCTACTTTTGCCCGACGCGATCGGGCCGGACAGCACGATAAGCACTTTCATGCCACTTATTATGAGGGGTAACGCTAAGTTGCCAAGGGGCGGGGCGCTGCTACTCGTCCGGATTACGAGGGTCTTGGGGATAAGATTTTGGTGGCTGAGGTGGCCGTTGCATGACGCGAGCCGATTCGTGCCAACAGATGAGTACGTTGCGGTATGTCGGTGCGTTGTCGCACACGTCAAATGATTGTTCCTGCGCGTCACAGAAGATGGTACAGTCGCTGCCTGTTTTACTGAGGCTTGAGATATGTCCCCATTGGCGAAAACTGCCCCGATGGAGGCGAAGATTATGCTTCAGAGCGGGTCTGAGTTTGATATTCTCGACCCTCACAGCAGCAATTTCAATATAGAAGATATAGCGCACGGCCTATCGCTCCTCTGCCGGTACGTTGGGCAGTGCCGTGAGTTTTACTCCATCGCCGAGCACTCCGTTCACGTGAGCGAGACCTGCGAGGACCATGCCTTGGCCGCTTTGCTGCACGATGCGGCAGAGGCCTTCATCGGGGATGTGTCAGGCCCCCTCAAAGCATTATTGCCAGAATATAAAAGGATCGAGAAAACGATCGAAACGGCGATATTCGCCAAGTTTGGAATCCCGTATCCTCTACCTAAGGCAGTGAAAGCGGCGGACCTTTCCGTGCTTGCGGCTGAGCAGGATCAGATCATGCCTCCGGGTACGAGCAACTGGATGGCCGGCTCTGGCGTGAAGCCGGCAGAAGTTGAGATAAAGTGCCTTACCCCCAGCGAAGCCAAGGCAGCGTTCCTCAAGCGTTTTGAGGATCTATGCACTCAGAGGCAGCCGAAGTGTGCGGTGCTTGTGAGATAGAGGATTCAGAGGGTGGGTAGTTCCCGATCTTAGCCAGCGTCGCGAGTGAGCAGTCGGGAGTGCGTCCATCGGGTGGTGTAGGATGGCGTCATCATATCAACCTTCGTCGTCCAAGTGGTCCGCTGTCGTTCCAATCCGGCTCTGGCTGGTACTACAGAGCCACGTCCCCAACGCACATTGCTGGCATCCAGCGCCGCCATGAGCCGCATCGAGCGCTCACGTCGAGTCGGTCGATCAATGCCCTCTGTGAAGCCGCCAGAGGGATAAGATCGGTTGTCACTACCACGGCCTTCGAACAGCGCTGGGGTCGATCTCACTGCTCTCGCTACGTGCGAGCTACGCCTTAGGCGGTCGCAGGGATCAGGGCCAACGTGTCTTCGTCGCCTCGGCCACTACCGTTGGGACGGAACGCACCGGCTGTTCGATCATGATCATCAAAAGGCTCGATAGAGGAGGGTGCTGATACGCACCTCAGGCTCTGAACCGCCGACCCATATCCTGGTTTGTTCCTCGTCACGGCCCCTGATGGTCAGAGACCGCGCCTTATCCAAGGGTGCAACCATGTCGCTTCATATCGCCTCCGTCACCGCCGCGCTGATCGTTACCGCGCTCGGATTGAGCCTCCTGACGAGTGCCGCTCACATGCCGAGGCAGATGTCCTCGGTCGCACTGCCGCCCGCACTGTCCGTGCATCTCGCCGGCTGATGGCTTGAGCCTCAAACAGCGAAGCTGGCTTGGATTCGGGTTCCCGAGCTGTGAGGGACATCGATCAGGGCCTGGATCAACCTCTTCGTCTCCGTCGTTGTATCGGACAAGCCCGATCCAGTGACAGTTGGCGTGGGTGCTGACGATGGCCTGCACGATGCCGGGTCGTGTCAATGGGCGTCAGAAGGAGTTCCCCCCATGCTGTCGAGCGTTGCCTACTTCCTCGCCAGCACCCTGATCCTACAGCCCGTGCAAGCCGAAGTGGCTGACCGTCTCCGCCAAGCCAAGGTTGCACCAGAGGTCATTTCCCAGGCGCAAGCTTGTGTGTCCTCTGCCCTGCCGACCTTGGTTCAGCGGGTCGGCGACGACTACTGGTGGGCCGCCACGACTGCGGCTGGGGTCTGGCTCGGCCTGACGCCTCTGGAGCGGGTTGTCGCCGATGTTGCACCGTCTTGCCGTGGCACCGTCGATACGCTCAGAGCCACCTGAATAGGTGCCGTCGAGTGCGATGCAGTTGGCTTCGCCTCTCGATGGTCTGCAAACGACCTGTTGTAGCCCTTCCGAGTGTCCGCTGTGCGGCAAGTCTGAGCCGTTTGAGAGCTACTGCGCGGTATAGCCCCCATCCACGGCCAGCACCGCACCCGTGATGTAGGTTGCGGCAGGGGAGGCCAGGAATACGAACGGCGCGGCGATCTCTTCGACTGTGGCTCTCCGACCAAGCGGCGTGAATGTCCGGATGCGCTCCTCGGTCGCCGGATCGGCATGGACCGTGACCCCGGCCATGACATTGGCCACGTAGCCGGGCGCGACAGCGTTCACCCGGATGCCGTGCGGAGCCCACTCCACCGCGAGGTTCCGCACGAGCTGATCGACGCCGCCCTTACTCGCTCCGTAGGGCGCGAGGCCGCCCACACCCGCCCGTGCCGCGATAGATGAGGTCAGGGTGATCGAGCCACCTCGCTGGCCGCGTTCGATCCAAGCCTGCGCCGCCTGTTGAGCGGGGAGGAAGGCTCCCCGTAGGTTTACCCCGAGGATGCGATCCCACTCCTCAACGCCGTAGTCGATCGCGGGTTTGATGACGTCGATACCCGCGTTGCAGATCACCGCGTCGAGGCGTCCGAACCGTTCGTATGCCAAGGCAACCAGAGCCCTGGAGGTATCAGGCAGGCTGACATCGCCCGCATATGAGACGACGCGCTCAACACCAGCTTGGTCGGTGAGGGCACGCGTGGCGGCGTCCGTCTCTGCGGGATCGAAGCCGTTGATGACCACCCGCGCGCCATGGGCAAGAAAGTGCTGCGCGATTGCCAGACCGATCCCACGGCTGCTGCCGGTGATGATCGAGACCCCATCGACGACATCGGTGCGCAGGATCATGTTGCACGCTCCTCATAGGCATTCGCGGCCCTGGATATAGCGCGGAGATCGCACGCGTGCCTCAAGGTCTGCTTTGCGCCGATCGTCTGGGGGCCGCTCCCCACCCTCTGCGGACCCAAGCTCTGCCGCGGAGGCGGTCGTGTGCACGGGGATCACTATGCCGAAAGAAAAACGGCTCTTAGACTGCGCCTTGAAACGCCTAGCAGCCGATGCAGATATCGCGCACGACACGCTCACGCTTCGGTCCTGTCGCTTGGTTGGGCAGTCGGCCACCAGCGTCTCTGATCGCGCCATGGCTGGTGAGCGCCCACGGTCGTTGAATTAAAGGTTCCGCAGCGTGCAATGGCCCCGGTTCCTGAGGCATCGTGTAGGCCATTCCCTGTGCCGTCGCCCCCCCCGTCATAAGAGCGCAAAACAGCAAAGCCCAAGAAGGTAGGTATCGCGCGGCCATCGGCGCCTCCTATCCAGGCCTAACGCCGGAGCCGGAAGCTGGGTTCAGCCTGCTCCGGCTAAGGGATGCCGTCCGTCGCTAACTCGCCCAATTCGCCGTCGCTTGTCCTCACTTCTGCATCGCCCGTTCCTGGCGCACGAGGTGAACAAGGTGGTGGGACACGCCTGCCAGTGCCGCCGCTTGCCTGTTCGAAAGCCTGTCGCCTCCCGGTCCGTCCAGCACCGACTCGACCCGTTTCCGCTTCTGCGCGTTCGTCATCGCTTTCTCCTCCGCGGCTATATGGTTCCGCGTCGCTTCCGAAGCAATCGTCTGGATCTTTGCGTGAATGCAAACGTCTGTCGCGGATGTGTACTTATCTAACATCCATGTTTTGTCGTTGACACCTTTGTCCGGTGACACCATCTAGTTCCGAAGCGGGAACGGATGGCTCAGGTGACAAACGAAGACTTCCTCGACTTCATTGCTTTCGTCCTCACGGATGGTTCACCTGAGGCCGTCGCGGCTTTGAATCGTGCGATCGACCGCATTCGCGGATTTGATCGGGAGGACTCGTCTTCCTTTGTGCATCCCAAACCGACATCGGAATCAGGGTATGCAGTGTATCGCGAGTTTCCAAGTTGACAAAACGATAGATCCGTGGTAAAACTCTGTCACACTGCCAAATCAACATCTGAAGCCGCTCAGGAAACCCTTGGGCGGCTTTTGTCGTCTGGAGACGAAATGCATCAGATCTCCCTGCGGATGCCTGTCAGCCTGTTTCGAGAACTCGCCCGACAGGCCGCCGAACGCGGCTTGCCGGTTGCTGCCTACGTTCGCTCACAGCTAGCGCACAGTATCAAGAGCCCTGTAAACATTCACAAGACAAACAAGGAAACCAATGTCTCGACCGAAGTTGTTTGACGGCGCCCCTACGCGCACAGTCGATGTCGCCCTGCCTGAAGATCTCATCGATGTCCTTCGTGCAGTCGCCAAGCGACACGCCCTTACGCCCGCCGCCTACCTCAGAAGCCTCGCTGTTACTCATCTCAACAAGGTCGCGGCCTCAAAGGCGACATGCAATGAATAACCAAGACAATCCCGCGATGGCGTCTCTCGCTCGCCGCCTTATCGTTGCAGAACTCGCTTCCAAGGGCGCAAAAGACCCCGAAACAATCGAGATGCTTGTTACCGCTCGCCTTCGGATCACGGAGTCGGGCGATCTCGTCGCTCTGAACCGGGGCGGCTCCGTCATGCCGGGCGATGCCCTCGCGAACGCCGTTGAGGACATCAGGAAGACTAACCCTTCGCTTTTCGGTGACACGGCAAAGCCTGAGGGCGATGCGGGCAACCCCTTCGCAGATGGTCCGTCGAAGAACGTCACGGCCCAAATGCTGCTCTGGCGATCCGATCCCGAGCGAGCGGAACACCTTGCCGCCGAAGCCGGCATCAAACTCAGCCGAAACCGCTGATTTTTCGAGGATTTTCTAGTGAATTATTCAAGCCCTGGCGGGTGGCGCGAACGCACGAAGCGCACCGACGCAAAGAACGCCGAACGTGCGTCGAAGGCCGATATCCGGGCCGAACGCGCAAGGCTGGCCGTCGAGCATGCCGAACGTTCCGCCGCCGAAGTGGCAGCCCTTGAAGCCGCTAACCGTGCCGAAAAGCTGGCCTGCCCGTGCTGTCGTGGCGAGGGCAAAGTGACGGTCGAGATGGTGGAACTGGTCTTCAGAGCACTTGAACGCCTACCCTCAGAGAGCCGGCCAGATGCGACGGTTCTGGCGACACTCGGCCAGATCGCGCGGGGAGAACAGGTTCACCAGCACGGCCCGAAGGTCTCGCACGGCCTGTCCCACCCGGCTCCTGTCGCTCATGTCGAGACTGCGACAAAGACGCCTGCGAGAATGAAAAAGCCCAACGATATCAGTCGTTTCACCGAAGACGGTGCTCTCATTGAGTTGGACGACTGAGCCTTCAGAGATCGCGGCGTGGGGCACCCGGTTCGCCATCCGGTCGAGCCCGCTGCGGGTGGTGCTGGTCGGTGACTGTCTCGGTAAGACCGGGCATCGCCGGCCGGCATCACGTTAGAAGTGGGATGGGACAGGACCGCCGATCACCATCCATCACCACTGGATCGATCCCTACTAGGAGAAAGAGCCAACCAAGGGGGGGAATGACAGTCGGTCTCAGGAGCGTTCAGAGAGACAGCGTGGCACAGATGAGCGATGCTCAATAGACCGGCTCAAGTTTGAGCCGGTCTCAGTTATGTCGCTGACACCATACGCTGATTCGGGTTGATGACGATAACTCTGTCGAGTCGATCCCTTCCGAAGGCAAAAAGAGATATAAAGAAATCTTTATGTCTCCATCCCTCAGCCTGATCCATCTGGTTTGATCCAGACGTGCCAAAGCACCCCACCCCCGTGAGAGGGCAGGGTGTGGCTAGCCTTTGACGGCTAGGGGTGTCCCGACAGGAGTTTTCCGGGCATCAAAGGGGATATGGTCGGGACGGGTCGGCGAACCGACAGAAACGTGATGTCGTGTCTATCAGTGAGGGTTTCAAGCCTTCGGAGCACTCAGAGCCCGATGCACCGATCCCTTCCCGATGCCAAGCTTCGCCGCGATGGCGCCCATGCTCATGCCCTGCCCGGCCAGCGCCTTGATCTCCTCCGAGCGCGCCCGAACGGTCGGCTTCCGTCCCTTGTAGGCTCCATCGGCCTTGGCTTTGGCGATGCCCTCCCGCTGGCGTTCCAGCATCATCTCCCGTTCAAACTGAGCCACACCGCCGAGCACGTTCAACATGAGCCGTCCGGTCGGAGTAGTGCTGTCGACTCCCATGTCGAGAATGCGAAGCGATACGCCTTTCGCGTCCAGGGTCTCGATGATCTTACCCATGTGGACCACACTGCGGGCAAGTCGGTCGAGCTTGGTCACGACAAGCACGTCACCATGCCGGGCGAACTCAAGAGCGGCCTCAAGCTGGGCGCGCGGTGCCACAGATGACACCTGTTCCCGGAACAGCCGCTCACACCCAAGAGCAGTCAGTTCACGAACCTGAGCTTCGAACCCCGCTTCCTGCTCCAGGGTCGAAGTGCGGGCGTATCCGATGAGCATGGCTGCGGTCCTGTCGAGTCGTTCCACTAGGTTCCTTGACATAGAAGCCTGAGCTGTTCCAAAACGCAAGGCAATTCTTGTGGAACGGACTCGCCAGGGTTGTGGAACGTTCCGCAGGGGCATGCCCTAATGGAACGGTCGGGTGCCGGACCGACTGTCAGACACAGCCTCACAAGCGCGCAGAGATGAGCAGTGCAGCACGGTCACGCTGTCGTCTGTCGGTGCTGACTGGTTGTCGTGTTCTCCGACTGCCGGGTTGTCGTGCCCCGGCTCGATGCCGTGCCGGTGACGCGAGCGGCTGTGATGCTCAGGGCGACGTGAACAGACCCCCCACGGTCTTTTTTTGTGAGCGACACGCCCCCTGGTCGGCGAACCCCTCCATATAGCACACCATTTTTCGTTCGAATTTCAATCTAGACGCCTGTCTTTTTCTGACAGATCTTCCGAACGTTTCAGGTCGCTCTAGTGCGTAACCTATTTTTCGTTCGGATTTACCCTCCCTCAGACCAAGAAGAACCCTATGGATGTCCGATGACAAGATGAACGTCGCGATTGGCCTCAGCGTCAACACTCACGGCGAGGAACTGGTTGACCGGCTCAACCGCAGGGTGAAGGCTCTCGAAGCCTCACTCAAGGCGATAAGCCGACAGATGCAGGCCACAGCGAAGGCCGCGTCATTCCCTGGATCGAAGCAATCCCAGGCGACAACAGCGAACCAAGGAAAGGGATCGTCGGCCGACAAGCGCGCCGCGTCCGATCTCTACACCTTCAAGAGCCGCCTCGAAGCCCAACGGCAGCGTGAAGCGGCCCGGAATGAGGCGTTTCTGCATCGGCTCCGGCAGAGCAGCTACAGGCAAACCGAACGCGACCAAGCGAGAGCAATCCGTGATCGTCTGGCCGGTGAAGCCCGTGCCGCCCGTGAGGCCAGGACCGCCCAGGCCGCCGCCGCCCGTGCCGCCTCAGCCGAGACGCGAGCGATCCGCGATAAGATCCAGTTCGCCATCAGAACCAGCGCCCAACGGGTCCGCGAACAAGCCGCAACAGAGCGAGCCCGTGCCGCCCAGGCCGCCGCCGTGGAGCGCGATCAGAAGCGCGCTGCGCGAGAGGAAGCCCGATCCCTCAAGGAGCGGATGAGCTTTGCCACCCGTATGGCCGCTCAGCGCCAGCGTGAGGAAGCCGAGATTGCCCGCACTCAGGATCGTGCCACCCGCGAGTCTATCCGCCTAGATCGATACCGACTCGGCCTTCGTGATCGCGAGGAACGTCGCCTTTCCCGACAGGCCGCCCGAGAGGATCGGGATCGTTCCCGCGACTACCGCTCCGGCCTTGGAAATGCCCATTCAGCCGCCTCTCACGGCCGGGACAGCTACAACACCCTCACGCGAACCGGCGCCGCTGCCGCCATCGTCGGAACCGCTGCGACTGCCTCACTCGCCCGCCGCGCTCTGACAGCCGAGAGCGATATCGACTCGGCCGAGATCAACAGCCGGATCTACGGTGGACTCTCTCAGGATGCCGCTCGGCAACTTCGTGACCAATGGGCGGCACCACTCGCCGAACAGCTCGGAGTCGGGACGGCTAAGCTCCTGTCGAGCTATACCGATGCGTTGAAGGTCGGTATCCCGGCCGAAGGCGCGCGTCAGTTCGCCGGTCTCGCGACACAGACCTCGGAAGCTTGGGGCGTGCCGTTCGAAGGCGTCGTTGACACGCTCGGCACCATCAACTCGTTGCTCACTTCGACGGGCGAGGCATTCTCCTTCGACAAGCTCAAGAGCGTTGCGAACAGCCTGCAATACCTCGCGGCCAAGCAGAGCACGACCCCTGAGAAGCTGATTTCGTTCCTGCAACGCGGTGCCGGTGGCGCCCAGGTGCTCGGGATGAGCCAAGAGGCGGGTCTGGCCTTCGGTTCGGCCTCAACCTCGCTCGGCAATCAGGCCAGTGAGTCGGGAAGACTCTTCGACTACATCGCCGGCAGGCTCGTGAAGATGCCGGATCTGGTTCGGAAGAAGGGGCTCGAAGGAGATCGGGCGAAGCTCTTGGTTCGTGAGCTTGGCTACGGGTCGGTTGGCGAGTTGGATCGGCAGCGCCGTGCAAGTCCCGATGAGTTCTTGCCCGACTTCATGCAGCGTTTTGCCAAGATCAAGGACGCGAAGAAGCAAGAACAGTTGATTCAGTTCTTCGCCGGTCAGGAATGGCTTGGCGAGTTCGGCCGTATGGTCAAGGGCATCGATACCTACCGGGAAGCCGCCAAGCTTGCCAAGGAAGCCAAGGGCCTCGACGCCATCGGCGACGTGTGGAACCTCCACAAGCTCAAGCTCGCCTTCGTGTTCAAGCAGATCACGGCAGGCTTCCTCAACATCATGGGCGAGATCGGCAAAGTTCTCTCTCCCCTAGCGCGTCAGGTCGGCGACTACTTCCTCGATTGGTCGCGAAAGCTTCAGGGTGGTGGGCTCCGTCTCCGTGTTCAGGCAGCGATTGAGGGTTTCATCAACGGGCTCGGCTTCAAGGATCTGCCCGACCTGTTGAAGGGAATCTTCGGAGAGCCGGGGCAGGGCGATGCGGGAGCCGTGGAGACGTGGCGGAACACGGCCAAAGCGTTCGCCGAAGGCATCCGTGACACGATCAACGCTCTGAAGTCTCTGTTCTCGGTCTTCACGGGATCGAACGCCACACCCGAGACCATCGCCCGATGGACGGGCCGCCTCGTCACCTTTGCCGCTGCATGCCTCGTTGCAGCGCCGGCCATTGCGGTGCTCGGCGGTCTGGCCTCTGGCATCACGGCTCTTGCGGTGGCGGCTCTCGGGGCTTGGAAGATCCTCAAGGCTGCCGGTCTGGTCGGTGGTGCTTCGGCCGCTGCCGGCGCTGGTGCTGCGGGATCATCGGCCGGTGCCGGTGCCGCCGCTGGTGCTGCGACCGGTGCGGGTCTCCTGTCGAGCCTGATGCGGATCTTCGGCGGTGCCGCGATCAACACCGTCCCGGCCTATTCAAAGGAGGAAGCCGACAATCTGATGCTCCGCTTCGGGCGGTACGCTCAGGAGCGAAACAAGGCACGGGAAGGCGCTGCCCCTGCATGGGTCGATCCTCCGTCCGTGAACGACAACCTTCGGAAGCCTGCCGACGACCTGAAGAAGGCCATCGAAGACAACACCCTCATCCACAAGCAGAGTTATGAGGCCAACGATAACTTCGCGGGACTGATCCGCAAGGCGAACTTCACAAGCTCGGATACTGGGCGCATCGCGAAGGCGACTATCCAGGGTCAAGGCGCTGATCTTCGGGCGGCGGTTCTCTCGGGCAGCACCGGTTCTGTCGGCTCTGTCGGCACCGGTAGCGGCGGTCCTCTCTCAGGTTCCACTCCTGGTTCGTCTCTCGGCAATGTCGGGATCGGTGGTCGGGGGATCATCGGCGGCGGTCAGACCTCTCCCGGCTTCAACGCCGGTGCCGGATCGTCGGGTTCGGATGCGGCTTCGTCTGGTCCTTCCGTCCCTGGTGACAAGCGCATGGGCGGCTCCCGTTCGTGGCGAAATAATAATCCGGGGAATATCGAGTACGGTCCATTTGCCCGATCAATGGGCGCAACTGGTACGGATGGGCGTTTCGCAGTCTTTCCAGACTACAAGTCGGGACGAAACGCTCAGGAGAAGTTGCTTTTCGAGGGACAAAACTACAAGAACTTGACCCTTGCGCAGGCCATTCGCCGGTGGGCGCCTGCCTCCGAAAACAATGTGCCTGCATACATTAAGGCGATGGGCGCCGATCCCAACACGCGAATGCAAGACTTCACGCCCTCGCAGCGCTCGACGCTTCTCGATGCGACGCAGAAACATGAAGGCTGGAAGGTCGGTCGCACAGTTGCCGGCACGTCTCAGCCGGTTGGCGGCGCGAATGGAGCCGTGATGGGCGGGACGGTCGATTCTGCAAACAAGCTCGTCAACGTCGCTGAGAAATATATCGGGCTCGGGGAAGGTCGAGGCCGCGACACTCTCGAAACGTTTATGGGCGGTGGATCAATCGTCGGTGAGGCGAATGCTTGGTGCGCTCGCTTCGTCAACGCCTCGCTCAAGGCGGTGGGAGACTCTGGAACGGGATCTGGCATCGCGAATAGCTTCCTCCGTTGGGGTAATGCTGTAGAAGCCGAAGCCGTGAAGGCCGGAGACATAGCGGTAGAGCATCGCGGACGCGGTGTTGATGGTCGCGGCGGACACGTCGGGATAGCAACCGGCAAGACCCGAATCGGACGCAACGGTCAGTTGCAGCTTGAGTTGATCGAAGGGAATTCCTCGAATCAGGTCAAGCGTGATTGGACCGACGCTTCCAAGCTCGTCGTGCGCCGCTCCACGAACCCCGCGATGCAGGCGGCCGAACAGGTTGCAGCCGAGACGAAGGATAACGCCCAGGCTATCAAAGAACTCGGCAAGTCCAATGTCGGAACCGGACGGCAGGCCGTGAACATCGATGCTCTTACATCGATGCAGGGAGCCGGCGATGGATACGGGCTCAAGGATCTTCCGCGCTTTCTAGACTACAAGCAGCTAAAAGCCCGCGAGCGGATGCAGAAACTGATGTGGAGCAATGGAAACCGCGATCAGATGAACTCCCTCAGGGAGCGCATCAACGATCCTTCCGCCTACATGAAGGCAAAGTCTAATGCCGAAACTCTGATCAACCCTAAGTGGAACGGCGCGGGAGCCGGTGAATCTGGTCTCGGTCAGAACATGGGAAGCAAGGCGCCTCTGGGAACCAGCGCTCCTGTTTCGCCAGTCAAGGCCGGAACGGCAGGTGGCGGGTCGAGCACGACTTCGGTCTCGGCGCCGATCACGATTAACGGAGCGAATCAGAGCCCCGAACAGATCGCGGCGGCCGTCGAGCGCAAGTTGTCGCAAAACATGAACCGACGCACGCATGATCTAGACCCCGGCTCGATCTCCGGTATCGGCTAGCACAACAAGCAAAACAGTCGGCATCTATCCTCGCAAGGGGAGGGTGCCGGCTGTTCATCCTCCATCTATCTTCAGAGAACAAGAAAATGCCCTCAGGCTACAAACCCACTTTTGCGATCTACAAGGGTGGCGAAGACCTCACCGCGCGGTTCCGTGATCGAACCACCTCTATCGTGGTCGAATTGACGGCCGGTGGCGGTGCTCAAGACTCGGTGACCATCACCCTCGATGATCGGGATTTCAAGATCGCAAGTCCGCAGGTTAAGGACAGACTCGAGGTTCATCTTGGGTATGAAGGCGTCGGCCTTGCCTTTATGGGATCGTTTGAGATCAACAAGGTGACATATAGCCTTCCACCTCGTTCAATCACCGTATGCGGCACGACAGCATCTTCACTCAACGATCTGAAAACGCAACGCATTAACAACTTCTCCGACAAGACTGTTGAGCAGATACTTGCGGAAGTTGGAAATCCTCTCGGGTTCAAGATCGACATACATCCCTCGATTGCAGATGAGAAGATTCCGTCGTTGAGTAACATCACAAGTTTCGGCGGCCTCATTAACAGGTTAGAGCGTCAGTACGACGCTGTCGCGAAGATCACTGATGGCCGCGTTAGTCTCGTTCCTCGCGCGGGCGGGTCGAGCGTGTCTGACTTCGCACAACCTACGTATGTGCTCAGGGACTACAGCTTTGCAGACCTTGAGGTGACGAAGGAAAGCCGAGGGGACTTCGCCAAGGCGGTCGCAGACTACCGCGACGAGAACGGCAACCGCACTCCCGCAGAAGCCGCTATGTCGGCCGTGACCGGACTCGATAGCGAGGCGATCTTCAAACTGCCTCACGTCTTCGCTTCCAAAGACGAGGCTACGGCGGCGGCAAAATCGACCATGGCTCAGCTAGACAGATCGGGAGATCGGATCGGCGCGACCCTTGCGGAAGGTGACCCGTGGGTCCGTGACTTGCAGCGTATCGTCGTCGCCGGCATCCGGCCGGGGATCGACGGATCGTATACCCTCGACGCCGTCAGGCACTCGTATGAGAAGGGAAGCGGGCTCCGCACAACCTTCAGTGGACAGGGTGGCGTGAACGGCCTAGCTGCCGAGTTCGCTTCCTCCACGACAGGCCAGATCGCCGGCAACACGCCGTCTACAACGTTCTTGACGGTCGGCCCTGGGGAGGTGTTTGGAATGGTGCTGCCGCCCGCTGCCAATGTCCTTCCCGGCGTGAACACTTCCATGCCGCGTCTCGTCGGATCGCCGATTCCGACCCAGGGGTGACCGCCGGTCGACTCGGGTCCGATTAGAAGGGTACGAGTTGAACTCGCACCCTTTGCATTTCGGATTTCGCAACAGAGAGAGGCGCTTAGCATGGGGTGGTGTTTCACCACCCCCTCATATCGGTTTAAGCGATACGTCTTATTGCAGATCGACTTTTTCACGCTCCTCTTCAAGGAAGCGCCAGCGCTTGATCACTGCCATCCGAAGCGGCGCCGAGTACCCCGTGATCAGGGCCATCGTCTCGTCGTAGGGGAGGAGGTAGCAGGGACGATCCTCCCCATTGGCTCCCTTGTAGACGCGCTCAAACTTGAGCCCGTCGACTCCAAGCTGTTGAAAAAGAACACGAATATCCCTTACGACGTTCTTGTGTTCCTTCCCCGTCAGCTCGGCGATCTCCACGCTCGACATCGTGAGATTTCCGTCCTTCCTCGACAGATCTAGCCTTTCCGATTCACCGGGTCGAAGGGGAGCCGCGCATCCTCGATACCGATCTGGCGAAGGCTCTTGGCATGTCCAAGCCGGAGGACATCCGCCGGACTATTGCCTCGTATCGTGAGGAGTTAGAACGGTTTGGAGTTATCGCGTTCAGCGCGATAACCTCTGGACCTAAGGGGGGAGCGACCGGAACCGCCTACTACCTCAACGACGACCAGGCCACCTACGTCGCGATGCACTCGGCTGCAACGCCTGGATTGCCAAGTCAAGCACAAAATCCCCACCCGTTGCTTAACGGGCAGAGTTGTGGTAACACGAAAACACCCGCACTGAAGCGGACAAACATTGTGATTCGGTCTTAGGCCTCCCGGCGAAGGAGATCAAGACCGTAAGAGAAAGAAAGGGGCACCCCTCCCGCCGAATGCTCGGAAGGCGAAGCGGAAGGGGCGCGAAACAGTTGACGAGATGATCGATACCACGTCCCACCTCAACGCGCAACCTATCGATTTTGTTCCCGACGATAGGCTCTATCTATCGTCGCCGACGCGTCCGGTCGTTGCCGAACATCTCCGGTTTCGCGCCGCTCGGCTGTCGTGGGCGATCCCGGCCGTCGAGAAGATCGTCCGACATCATCGTCGTTGGGGGCTTGTGATCCCTGATGCGGTTTGGCCGCTCTACGCCAACGCCATGGTCGAGCTTTCCCAGATTCGCGGCGAGCTTGGCGTCACCGACGATACGTGGATTGAACGTCTCGCCGACACGCTCGAAAGCTCCGATCCGGTCGCCCGCGCGCTGTGGGATGAGAAGAAGGCCACGGCCGAGGCGAACGCATCCCGTCAGAACGTCATCGCCCATCATCGGCTCGAAACCACGGGAACCGCCAAGATCTGGCACGTCCCTCTGGTCGAACTGATGGACATCGCCGTGGCGCTCAACCTCAGCGTCTCCAAGAAGCAGGAGATCTTTGCCAAGGGCGTGAAGACCGGCCTCCCGACCGTCAATCCGGCTACCGGTCCGTCCTTTCGAGGCGACTGGGCGAGGGTGCCCTACACGCTGGCGCAACTGAAGGACTGGTGCCGGCGCCTAGGGTTTGCGCCCGACACGATCTCCGGCAACGCCCGCAAGCTGAGCGCTGAGGAGTTCCATGCGCGCATCGCCAAGCGCGAGGCCGCCCTTCTTCCTCCGAGCCGGCTTGAAGGGAGGAAGCTCGCTGGTGAATCCGACTGGCACGCGTCCAAGCGCATCGCGAAGGAAGGCCCGAAGACGAGGAAGCGGGCCTTCTGCGTGACGGCTGCGAGGCGGGAATATGCAAAGGCGTTCGGCTGTTCGGAGCGGACGTCAATCACGCGGACGAACGGGCTCGATGCCGCCCAGGTCGTCGCCTTGGTCGATGAGCGTTTGTCCCTTAAGGGGCCGATTTGCACCGATAAGGATGTCCGGGTTTGCACCGATAAGAGCCAGAAAATCGGCCATTTCCCGCTAACGGATGTATCCGGGAACGTCTCCCAGGGGGTCGAGACCGAAGCCTGTTCCGAGGGGTCGTCTACTGCCCGGAAGGTCACTCGCCACAAGCGTGAGCGCTACGGGTACGTCTACGCCTACGGGGGAGAGGAAGGCTTGATCATCCACCGTTGGCATGAAGCCAAGCGTGGCCGTGAACTGACGGAAGAAGCCGCCCGCAAGTGGCATGAGCGTGGCACCTTCGAGAAGAAGTTCTTCGAGGCGTGTGAGTGGATCGTCGCACAGGACATCCCGGACGACGAGGACGGGAACAATCCTGAGAAGGACTGCGCAGCGTTCTGGTTGGATGCCTACCGTACACAGGACCGGAAGCGTCGAGCGAGCAAGCGCAGTTCGAAGCTGATGCCAGCCTGGATGCGAGCCTACGCCAAGGCCTGCGAGGAAGGTGCTGAGACCATGTTCGAGATCACTCCGGCGCCGGCTGTTGCTGAAGCGGCGTGATCCGATCCAGGGGATTGGCTGAAGTTTAGGGCGGTGGCCTACCAGTCACCGCCCGAGCCGTCTCCATCGGTAGAAGTAGAGACGCGACGCCGGGAGCCGCCACACCCTGTTCCTGGTTCGAAACCCCTCCGATCAACATCCAAAGATCAAGCAAAAGGAGACGTGAAGTCCAAGACATCGCTTTGTGCGGACCCTCTCCTGTGATATACATCTTACAGAAAGAGATCCACATGACCGCAAAGACTTCCGCCCAGGTGATCGACTTCCTTCCCTACCTCCGAAAGGGTTTGCCGCCCCTGCCGGAGAAACGATACGGCTATCCGCAGCGACGCCACTGGAAATGGACGCTGGGCTTCTCTGACGTGGAGATCGACACGTTCCTCGCGGTCCTCACGATCGAGGAGTTCAACGCCCGGATGGCCGAGCGTGAAGCCGATCTGCTCCCGCCCGAGCGCTTGTCCGGAAAGAAGGAAGCCGGCGAGAGTGATTGGCACGCTTCGATCCGCATCAGTGCCGAACCGAAGAAGACGAGAAGGCGGGCGTTCGGGGTGACCGCTGCCCGTCGCGCCTATGCCGACGCCTTTGGTTGCAGCATCAAGACCGCCTTGAAGCACACGGCCGGGATGGATGCCGCCCAGGTGATGAGCGTGGTCGAAACACGTCTTGCGCCGGCACGGGCCGCTCAGACCGATCTGTTCGCCGATGGGGACGAGAGCGCTCCTCAGAGGCCGAGCGGTGCCAGGGCATGATTGCTTTGAATCAAAGCAAACCCTGCCGGGCCGCCTGAACCCCCTTGGTTCGCCCCCTTCCATTCAATCGAAAGCCGATATGTCGAACAAACGCTTTAGCTGGGCCGTGAAGCCTCTCACTCGCCGTCAGTCAGTACCGCGCGCCCTGTTGCTCGCACGTCCGTCTCACTCGAAGACGATCACGATGCCCGTAAGGAACATGACGGTGTTGACGGACGAGGACGTTGGCCTCACGCCCGATCCCATCGCCCAGGAACGAGCCGAAGAATACATCCGCGCCGCGATCTCCTACCGGCTAAAGGCGCAGGCCAAGGCCACCCCGATCCAGGCGGTTGAGATCCCCGTCGCGGACGAGTCGATCTCCATCCTCGACGTCCCGGCCGATGTGCTCGACGGCATCGCAGCCGAGCTTCGACGTATCGCTAGCCTTCCCGCTCGCCTCTGAAGTTCGGGGCATCCCCCCGGAAATCCCTAGATCAAGACGCGTCTCATCGATCCGGCGATGACCCTGGCCGGTGCATCACGGGCATCCCGCGAATATACGATGTGAGGACGAGGCAAAGCGCCGGTCACGGCCGGTACTTCAAGCCCTCAACGGCCGAGCCTTAGCTTGGTTCCACCACTCCAAATGAAAATGTTGCCGAGGATCACTCGGGATGCCCGATAACGGCACCGAGGCGACCTCGTGCGCCCAAATGCACGAACGCCCGCCTACGGGCTTCCTGCGCCATCCTATGGGCCGTCCGAGCCCGCCACCCTAACAGGACACATGCAAGTGACACAAATTTCAACGAACTACGCTACCGATCCCGAGGTGTATCATCACCCGAGCGGCGACCTGATTCTTCCCGTTGTGCTCGACCCCGCCGTGGCGGCCCAGGTCCGCGTCATTGCCGACAGATGGAAGTCCGAAAGCCTGTCTGAGGCCGTCGCCGACGTTCTCCTGGTTGGCCTTATGTCGATCAACTCGACGGCGAGGCTGACATGAGCGGGCGCAATCACATGTTGTTCAGGCCAACTGACACCCTCAAGGATATCAGCGTGGTCCTTCGTGAGGATCAGGTCGATTGGCTGAACGGCCTCACGGATTGCGATGAGGAACACGACAGCCGCTCCGAAACTCTGCGCCGGGTGATCGATGTGGCGCGCGACTACATCGAGTCGTCTCTAGAGGCTGACGACATGCCGTTGCCCGATGACGCCTTCGTGCCGTTCAACCAGCCGGTGCGGGCGTAGCAGGCATGGCGTCCATAGCCGGAACCTGAGAGGGGAGGGCAGGCACCGGGAATCGCTCCATCGCCTCATTCATCTGTGCGATGCTGATGTGCCGATATCGCGCCGCCGCTCTGTCGTCGCTGTGCCCTTGGATGGCGTCGGCAATGGAGTCAGCGATCCCTGCCCGTGACGCCGCCGACTTCCAGAAGTGTCGCAACCCGTGAGCAGGGGCGATCCTTTCGTTATCGAAGCCCTGCCCGCGTATCCATGTCGATAGGTGGTTCGTAGTCCCCTTTGAAGGATGCTTCGCTTCTGACCCACGGCGGGCGGGCTTGCCGTAAAACAGAGGGTTGTGCCCCTTTGTTCGGGCGTACTCCACGAAGCCGGCGCGGACGATCTCCGGGTGGAGCGGCACGAAGCGTTCGGAGCCTGCGTTCTTGAGCGTCGCGCCGTCCGGTGATGGGGCGATGTTGATGCCGACAACGCCTTCCCGCTCGATGACAGAGGTTCCCCACAAAGCCGCCAGTTCGCCGATACGGGCACCGGTCAGGGCCGCCAGCATGGGAAGCCATCGCTTGGCCGGGGCGATCTCTCTCGAAGCACAGGCGAGCAACCGCGCCACGTCTTCATCGGAGTATGCCAGCATCCTCTCACCGGCCTTCACCTTCACAGCGACACGGATGCCTTCGGCCGGGTTGGAACGAATCAGATTGTTGCGCTTGGCGTAGTTGAGCAGGGCTTTCAGGCCGGCGAGGAAGCCGTTGTTGACCGTGCCGGGCTTGATGCCTCGGGCTATGAGCGCGTCCTTCCAGCCGACGACATCGCTCTCGGTGATCCGGGCAACGTCTTCGTGCTTCAGGTAGCTCTTGAGATCCTTGACGACGCCTTGCCACGTCGAGACGGTCGAGGGTGACGGCTTGGCCTCTGCCCGCCAGCGTTCGAAGACCTGAGTGAGAGTGAGACCCGGTGCCTTCGCCTTGGTCTCAGGGACGGGGAAACGCTCTGCCGCCGGATCGGGGCGCCAATCTCCCCCGGCACGCCTCTTGAGCGCCCAGGCCGCATCGAGCGCAGCCCGTGCCACTCGCCGCATGAGATCGACCTGAACTGCCGAGTCGACGGTGATGCCGCGCCTATCCAGGGTCCAGAATGTGAGGCGGCCGACACGTTGGACCAAGGCTTCATCGCCCTGGTTGGCGTCCATCGCGTTGATCCACTCCGTCAGATCCGACCCGGTGAATCCGCCGAACAGCATCTCGGCCGCCACGGCATCATCGCTTTGCCCATTCGCTCGGATTGGTGGAGCCCCCGCGATCCGACCTTCAAGCGCTGCCCGAGTTAGGGCCTTGAACGCCTCCCATCTCTCGGGTGTGCCAGGATTGTCGCCGTGTTCCGACATGAGGGCGAGGTAAACTTCGCGCGCCATCTCATCCAGATTCCGCTGAGAGACCGGAGCCGGCCCCTGCCGCACGGCTTCCCATAGAGTCTCCAAGTGCGAGGCTAGGGCGATGGCACGAACCTTGGCCGCGTCGAGGTTCTTCGTCCTCAGACTAACCTTCGCGAACTCGCCGAGCTTGAGCGTGACGACCGTTTCCGGCTCCCGGCCGACAGCCGGCAGAGCGAACGTGACGAGGCGTCCCTTGACGCGCGAAACCACGTCGAGCGGGACACGTCGTTTGAACTGAGGGACGGAAGAATCGGTCCGTGCCGCGTGCCGCTTCATCGTGAGGATCATCGTCGCCGTGTGTCCCGGTTTTGTGTACCGGTTCAGCGTCGAAAGACCAATAAAATCAACGATAGAAGGGGTTAGGACACAATGGTGCCCAGGGGCGGAATCGAACCACCGACACTGCGATTTTCAGTCGCATGCTCTACCAACTGAGCTACCTGGGCGTCGGCCGCGTCGCGCTGCGTCGTCGGCTGGCGGGGGTATAGTGAAGCGTTTCGGGCCTGTCCAGCCTCTGTTTGGCGGGAAGCGAAGCTTTTTTGCCGGGCACGGGTTCCGGGCTCAGCGCGTGCGGTCTCCGTCGTCCGAACGGGGTGGGCGCGGCATCTCCTCGTCCTCCGGGCCCGGGATCACGTAGCGCTCGCCGAGCCAGCGCCCGAGGTCGATATCGGCGCAGCGCGGCGAGCAGAACGGCTTGGTTTCGGGCTGGGCCGGCTTGCCGCAGATGGGACAGGGGGGCGATGCCTTGGTCGCCGCAGACCTCATACGGCGGCTCCCCAGGCGGCGCGCACGGGAAAGCCTTCGCCCTCGAGAAGGCTCATCGTCTCGTAGAGCGGCAGTCCCACCACCGCACTATGCGAGCCGACAAGCTTCACGGCGAAGGCCGCCGCCAAGCCCTGGATGGCGTAGCCGCCGGCCTTGCCGCGCCACTCGCCCGACGAGAGGTAGCCCTCGATCTCGCGGTTCGAGAGACGCTTGAAGCGCACACGGGTCTCGACCATCCGCTCGCGGCGCCGGTCCTTCGGCGAGAGGATGCAGACCGCGGTATAGACGCGGTGTGCCCGCCCCGAGAGCAGCCGCAGGCAATCGGCCGCCTCGTCGAGCAGTTCGGCCTTGGGCAGCACCCGGCGCCCCACGGCGACGACGGTGTCGGCGGAGACGAGATAGGCCTCGCGCAGCTCGTCCCGGCGCCGTGCCGCGGCGCGAGCCGCTTCGAGCTTCTCGCGGGCAAGGCGGCGGGCGAGATCGCGGGGCGATTCGGATTTGCGCGGGGTCTCGTCGATATCGGCCGGCAGCAGCGCATCCGGCTCGATGCCGACCTGCTGCAGCAGCGCAAGCCGGCGTGGAGAGGCCGAGGCCAGCACCAGGGGCGGCCGGCCCGGCACACCGGTGATCTGGGGCTTCAAGGCGTCGGAGGTGAGAGGCTCGTTCATCGGCGAGGTCTTACGCATAAGCCCCTCGGCACTGCAACGCGGTGGTCGGGGTCGCGGCCGATCCGAGGCTTGCCAAGGGCGGAAGGGCCGTCTAAGACGCGACGCATTCCGTCAGGCTTCGATCCGTCGAGCCCGATCCGGCGCCGCAATAGCTCAGCTGGTAGAGCACCTCATTCGTAATGAGGGGGTCGGGGGTTCGAATCCCTCTTGCGGCACCACTCCCACAAGCGATCCCGGCAAGGCTGTCTCGGACTTACGCAAGCGAAGCGTGAGGTCGCATCCTCGTCTTGCGCACAACCATCGCGTCACTCCGAGTCGCCGGACCGGCTGCCTTGCAGCGAGACGCAGGTGCGGACCATGTCGCTCATCGTGAGATCCTTGGTGTCGCCGATATTGGCGACCTCTTCCAGGCAGCGCATGAAGTAGCGACTGTCGAGGTTCGGTGAGAGGGTGCTCATCGATTTGCCCACGCGATTGGTGAAGTCGATCTTCTCGCTCGCCCCCGCACGCGGCCAGAGAGAGGCCTTGTCGTCCATCTTCAGGCGGGTTGCCGCCAGCGACGGGCCGACGAGAACCAGCACCGCCAGGACGCCTATCGCTGCCGCTCGGTGCATCATCCCGTCCCCCCATTTCTTCGGCGACCGTGCCGACGGCCGGCCTTGTCCGGCAGGGCCCAACGCGAGCAGCCCGACGACGTTGCATCGGACGCCGTGTCGACGGCAAAATTAAGTGTTTCATCAGAGGCTTGCGTTGGGTGAGAGCCGTCGGCCGCCCTTCGCCCGATCCTGTCGGAGCCGCTCCACCCGAAGGATGACCCGCGCCCCTCGGCTGGCAGGGCCGTGGACGGACGACGTCGCCCTCACCACGCGATCGTGTAGGCGACCTCCAGCGAGCGGGGGCGTCCCAGCAGCCACGCGGTGCCGAGGCCGTTCACGGCGCTGCCATCGACGGC
>JACJIB010000013.1 GCA_014138645.1 Methylorubrum thiocyanatum
GAGCTTCTTGTGGTTGAGTATGAGGCCCTCACGCTGCATCAGGATGAGCAGGCGCCGGTAGCCGAACCGGCGGCGCTCGCCGGCCAGGCTGCGCAGGCGTGCCCGCACGGCTGCATCGTCACCGCGGGTCGAGGCGTAGCGGTATGTCTTCGGCTCCAGGCCGATCAGCCCGCAGGCGCGACGCTGCGAATAGCCCTTCTCCGCGATGGCCCAGTTCACGGCCGTTCTCCGTGCGCCGGGCGTCAGAAGTTTTTTCCCAGCGCCTCACGCAGCGTCGCCACGTCGAGCATCGCCTCGGCCAGGAGCTTCTTGAGCTTGCGGTTCTCCTCGTCGAGCGCCTTTAGGCGACGCGCGTCAGAGACCTCCATGCCGCCGAAACGCGAGCGCCACGTGTAGAACGTCGCGTCGCTGATGCCGTGGCGACGGCAGATCTCAACGACCGGTAGCCCGGCCTGCTGCTCCTTCAGGATGCCGATGATCTGCTCTTCGCTGAACCGGCTCTTCTTCATCGTCCGTCTCCTCTTCGACGGACCCTAGCTTCAGAACAAGGGCAATCCAGGGGGCAAGGTCACCAGAGATCCTGATTGTTGTCTGCTCGGGTGCGACCAAGCCAGGACCCGGGGACCTACCTGCCAAAGCCCGCTTCATCGACAAACCCTACTCCTCAGGGCTGGTCGAGCAGATCCTGCGCGAGCTGCGGGCCGCATAAGGTTCCTTGAACGAAGACGTCTTCCCCACCATGCACAGGAATTTTTAACAGATCAATTTATGGACCCGCCTCCCACGCGGCACGTTCTTACGAAAACGCAGGGAGCTGCCACGCTGCCGGCGAGCCGATTAAATAGCACACGGGAGACAGGACTACATGGCCACCAAGCAGAAAACCTTGCAGGATGCGTTCTACGAAACCCTCAAGGACGTCTATTACGCGGAAAAGCAGTCTGTCCGGGCTTTGAAGAAGTCGGCCAAGGCGGCCGAGCACGATGAGCTGCGCCAAGCCTTCGAGACCCATGCCGAGGAAAGCGCCAATCAGGTCGAGCGCCTGCAGCAGGTGTTCGAGATCATCGGTAAGCCGGCGCGTGCCAAGACCTGCGAGGCGATGCAGGGCCTGACCTCGGAAATGGAAGAAGATCTTGAGGACTTCGAGGATAGCCCGGCGGCGGACGCTGTGCTGGCGGCCTGTGCGCAGGCGGTCGAGCACTACGAGATCGCCCGCTACGGCACGCTGAAGACCTGGGCGAGCCAGCTCGGCTACGCGGACGCCGCCAAGCTGCTGGATGAGACCCTGCAGGAAGAAAAGAAGACCGATCAGCTGCTTTCCGAGATCGCCGAGCGGATCAACGTCGAAGGTTCAGAGACGGACGCTGAGGAAGGCACCACCAAAGGCAAGGGCGGGCGCAAGGCTACCTGAGCCCTGAAGAATCTGAGGATGCGGAAAGGGCGCCATGGAGCGCCCTTTCTGCTGTCCGCGCCGAGCAGCATGCCGTCGGTGAGGTCAAGGAGCTCGGCGCGCATCAGTATCAGATGGGTCTTTGGGCGTTTTCCGGCAACTCCATATGAGCATCCGGCAGCCAGCGGTTCCAAGTCAACCGGCAGGGCTCATAAGAAGTTGACAGTCACCTGCTTTATACAATGCTGAGGCGTGGTCTCGAAGGGTTGGCACGTATTTGGCGCAGCTGCCCTTTCCGCTTGTACATGGCCGTATCAGCCACCTCGAGGAGGCGTGCAGTCGAGGAAGCATCCTCCGCGCTGTGGGCTATCCCAACGCTTCCGCCAATTCGACGACTGCTCAGTTCAGGTAGCTGGATCTCTTCAAGAGCAACCTCCACACGCCTTGCCAGGGTAAGCAGGAACGATGGTGAGGAGCACTGTTCTACCACCACTACGAACTCGTCACCGCCGATGCGTGCGATCGCATCGACCGGACGCAACGTCTCCCGGAGGCACTGTGCGGCTGCAACCAAAAGGCGATCACCGACAGCGTGGCCTAAGCTGTCGTTGACAGCTTTGAAGTCGTTCAAATCTAGGTAGAGCAGCCCAACTTCGGAAGGCCGGCGGAGCAGTGCAGCGTCTAGCTGATCGATCAGTGCCGAGCGGTTGAGCAAGCCTGTCAGTGGGTCGTGGCTTGATGCGTGGGCTAGACGCGCGCCCTCACGCCGACCTCGCCGCGCGTCACGAAAAGCAAGCAGCAAGCAGGAGGCAACCGGTAGCAAAATCATCGGGGCCATCCAAACCCAAAACGTGGCGTCGCGTTTCGCGGCGTCGCGCTGCCACAGAGCGCTGCGATTAATCGCAGTTCTCTCGGCCTCAAGGAGGTGACCCACATCAGTGTGGACAGCATCCATGAGGCGCTTACCCGTATCTTGCTGCACAATTGAGAGGGCGGCTTCTAATCCATCTCGTTGTCGCGCCTCGATCGTAGATTTCATCTCGGAAAACTTGGCGCGAACCTGCTGATCGATGCTGATTATGACCTGCTTCGCGAGATCGTTGTGGGTGTAATCTTTCTGCAGTGTGAGAAGGCTCTGATCAATCTGTGAGATCGCCTGAACATAAGGTTGCAGATATTCATCTCGACCCGTCAGAAGGTAACCGCGTTGTCCAGTTTCAGCATTTTGCACAAGCGTGAGTAGCTGCACGAGGTGTCGCGCGCGGAGATTGCTGGCGATGAGGTTATCGGTTCCAGCGCGAACGGTGTTCACGTGCTGATAGAACCCTAGCGTGGCTGCAATGCAGAGGCATGCGATTAGCGCTGCCAGGAAGACCAACTTGGTCTCAATGTAACCGGTGAGGCGATGTATCATGAGTCGTATGCCCGCTATCGCGCGGTCATACCTTGTGCGCCTAAAATGTTGCCTTACAGCATCGAGCTGTAGAGAGGGTCGTGGACTTTCTATCGCGTATGGAGAACTGCGAATTAACAGGCTCAGCCGGTCGCGGTTCAACTTAGAGTGATAATGCTGCGGCGATTGCTTCCTTTTTCTACCGTTGTTAGATGGGAAGCTTCAAACAGGTGTTTCCGGAGAAGGCCACAAAGCCTTTTCATCAAAGCTCCATGGTGCAACAGGGATACTTTCCACGAGCAGGCGGATCATCTCGGATCGACTCTCCAGCATAAGAGCTGGGGGCTCACCTACGATGGCGCACCAAGCCAAGGTAAAATCCGCGTGCGAAATGTGAGCGAGTGTGTCCGAACCTAACGGCTCCATATGCTGTGGCATGTCCCGTCTCCCGATTGGCGTAGAGATAGTGAACCGATCGGGGGTTTGGTTCGATAACCTATTGGTAAGGTAAACAGAAGCTTAATCGAACGACCTCCCGAGCGCGCCAGGGCGCCCGGGCAGGCTGGTTCTCAGATCAGGCCGCGCGGACCGTCGTCAGAAACCGGTTCACTTCGGTTGAGAGGTGCTCAGACTGTCGCGACAATTCGGAGGCTGCGCCAAGCACTTGGCTCGCCGCTGCACCTGTCTCCTCGGAAGCCTGAGCTACGCCAGCGATGTTAGCTGTGACCTCGCCCGTGCCGGTTGCCGCCTGGGCCACGTTGCGCACGATCTCCTGCGTGGCTGCGCCCTGCTCCTCCACCGCCGCTGCGATGCTGGTCGCAACCCCGCTGATTTCCTTGATGCGTTCGGCGATGCCAGCAATGGCTGCTACGGCCTGACCGGTCGACCCTTGGATCCGCGCAATGTGACCGGAAATTTCGTCGGTGGCTTTAGCGGTCTGGCTGGCAAGCTCCTTTACCTCGGTTGCAACGACTGCGAAGCCACGGCCAGCTTCGCCAGCACGGGCTGCCTCGATCGTAGCGTTCAGGGCGAGCAGGTTAGTCTGACCGGCGATTGTCGAGATCATTGTCACCACGTCGCCGATCTGGGCCACGGCACCGCTCAGTTCTTGTACGAGAGCTGCGCTGTGATCAGCCTCGCTTACCGCGACCTGCGCAAGGCTGGCCGACCCGTCAACTTGCCGGCCGATTTCATGCACCGATGAGCTAAGCTCCTCGGCGGCCGCTGCCACTGTGCTGACATTGCTTGCTGCTTCCTCGGCCGCGGTCGCGACAGTGATGGACTGGTTGGCGGTCTCGGTTGCGGTGCCAGCCATGCTCTGAGCAGTCGCCTGCAACTCGGTCGCGGCCGCAGTGACTGTCCCGATGATGCCGCCTACGGCACGCTCGAAATCATCAGCCATCTGGCGCATCCCAAGCTTGCGCTGCTCCTCGGCTGCGAGCCGGGCCTGGGCTGTTTCCTGCTCCAGCTCACGGGTGCGGATCAGGTTGTCCTTGAACACCTGAACGGCCGCAGCCATCGCACCGATTTCATCCTGCCTGTCGGTGCTCGGCACGGTCGTTGCCGCGTCACCGGCAGCAAGTCTGCCCATGGCAGCCGTCATACGCTCGATTGGACGTGCGACTCCAAACAGGCTGAACAGGATGGCACAAAGACCGATCACCAATGAGATCGCTGTCATCACGTAGGCTGTGAGGATGGCCTCTGCCGCACTCTCAGCAGCGGCAGTTCCGCTTGCATTTGCCCCACGCTTATTGAGCTCAACGCCTTTTGTGAGGGCTTGCATGGCAGCTCGGTTGAGGCTTCCCATTTCCTCGCTGGTAAGCAGGGCAAGCGCTTCCGCCTTGTTCCCCTGCTTCATGAGCGTGCGAACATGTTCCTCCTGCTCGATATAGCGAAGCCAGGTCGAAGAAAAAGCATCATAGAGCGCCTTCTCCTCGGCCGAGCTGATCAGCGGCTCATAGCGGCGCTTCAACGCCTCGAGGTTGTGATTAGCCTCAATTAAAGCGGCTTCATTCTTGGAAAATCCTTCCACCGTGTTGGACGCGACAACGAAGCGGTAGAGCTTAACTCTTACATCGCGCGTTGAGGTATTTATCTCGTTGATTATGCTTACTGAAGGGAGCCAATTTTTTGTTACGGCTGATGAGCTTTGCTCTACAGATGTGATTTTGCTGATGCTGGCTGCACCTTGGCCGACGGCGGCCAGGGCCAGAAGGCCAATGGAGCCAATTAGAACTGTTTTGAGGGTCAGACGCATTGTCGGCTTCCGTACAAAATCTCCTGCTCGCAAAAACGTGATCGAGGCCTAACTAATGGTTAATGGTGTAAGCCATGCGGTTGTGGCGGCATCGATTTTGTCGCAGGCATCCGAACTCATGCGCGGGCACCGTACTCTCATTGGGCAATGCCCATGGCTGGCGCCGGCGTGCACCGAGTACCAGGATGTGTCGGCGGTGCAGTCAGGACTACGTTACCGTCCCGAAGTTCAATCTTGGGTTTAATTCTTGATGCGCGGCATGCACGCTATGCCCGCGATCGTGTCTACAGGAACCTGCCCTTCGTCACAGTGCTTCGCAGGGGATAGCACCTCGATCAACATAAGTACGATGCACACACCAATGGCTGCCATGATCAGCTTGGCTCCCAGACCCACGTCATCCTCTTTCTGAGCCGCGTCGGACCATGCGCTTGTCCGGAAGCGAAGTTAGAGCGTGAGCGGTTGAAGGCACCCCCGGGCTGAGCACCCCTTATCTGTCGCCCACGCGAGCTATCATCCCGCGTCACCCGCTAGCGGAGCAGCCCGGCGCGCGGATGCTTGAGACGCTGATCGCTTTGGCGTTAGCGGGTCTTGGCGGGGACCTTGACAGGCGGAGTGCCCGCAACTTCGCTCACTGAAGCGGTACGCGAGCGCGAACGCGGATCCCGTCCGGTTCGAAGGCAACCTCGACCTCAGCCTTTGTCTGTGCGGCCAGGACCTTGTTCAGGAGGCGGTGTCCGAACCCCTCCCGGGTAGGATGCCCGACCGGAGGGCCGTCATGCTCGTCCCAGTTCCATCGCAGGCACTGTCCGCTGGAGCCGTCCTCAATCCACCAAGTGACCTCGACCCGACCTTTAGGATCGGCGAGAGCGCCGTGTTGCAGGGCGTTGGTCGTCAACTCGTGCAGAGCCATGCTTACCGGCACGGCAAGGTTGGACGGCAGCATGACCCTGGGACCTTCCAAGGTAATCCGCCCATGATCGTTGTACGGATCGAGTTCCGACCGCAGCAATCCCTCAAACGAAGCCGCTTGTGAGAGATCCTCCGTGATCAGCGCGTGAGTCCGCGCCAGCGAGCTGATCCGAGCGGTCAATGCACGAGTGAACTCTGAGATCGAGAGGGAAGAGCGAACGGTGGCGTTCATCACCGCCTGCACGGTCGCGAGCGTATTTTTGACGCGATGGTGCAACTCGCGCACCATGAGCTTCTGGCGCTCCTCGTAAGCATGACGCTCTGTTACGTCACGCTGCGCCGAGACCCAGTGCGTGATGGAGCCGTTCTTCTCACGCACTGGCGTGATGAGCCACTCTACCACGTAGGTTGATCCGTCCTTGCGGTAGTTGATGGTCTCGCCTTGGAAGGGGTTACCAGCCCCAAGAGCCATGCGCATCCGGTGCAGGACCCCACCGTCGGTCTCCGGCCCCTGCAGCAGCCGCGGTGATCGCCCGAGGACCTCGTGCGCTTCGTAGCCGGTCATGCGGGTGAAGGCCGAATTGGTGTACTCGATGCGTGGTCCGGGCTCATCGAGATCGGCCGAGGTGATGAGGATGGCTTCCCCGGCCGCTTCGACGGCAGCAAGAAGCACATCCAGATCGGGACGAACCTGCGCCGCTCCGTGATCCTCGCGCAAGTCCTCCTCCATCCAAGCCGCCGCTCTAGACGTCTCCCATCAACCCCCACACCATTTGTTGGTTTCCTACTGTTGCGCTTTCCACCGTGCCTGGTGTGGTCATGATGAGGGGGCTGGCCCCCAATCAAACCGACACTGCAAAGCTTGGATAGGCGATAGCACTCATGTCAAATTCACACCCATGCGCTGCATCACATAGGGCGTCTTGCGTCTTGCTTGCTTCGGAAGCACGCGATCATGGCTTGTGCAGAGCCTCGTTGGGCGACATGGGCATCATGTTCTGATCCATGTGATACATCACCCATATCGATCCAACCAAGGTAATCAGCACAAGCGTCAGCGTGAAAACGAGGGCGAGAAAGGTCCATCCGCCCTCGGATTTCATGTTTAAGTGCAAGAAATAGATCATGTGGACGAAAATCTGCACGACGGCAAAGCCCATGATGACGATATCGGTCTTAAGCTTGCTGTCGAGAACATCGCCCATCACGAGCCAGAACGGTATTGCCGTGAGGATGACTGAGAGGATGAACCCCGTCATGTAGCCCGACCGGGTGCCATGAGCAGGGCCGTGGCCGGTCCCATGCATATGTGGACCAGTGCCGTGTACAGGGTGAGCCGGAGCACTCATCGCGTCGCTCCCATCAGGTACACAAAGGTGAAGACGCCGATCCACACCACGTCGAGGAAATGCCAGAACATCGAGAGGCATAGGAGGCGACGCTGGTTGTCAGCGATCAGCCCGTGCTGCCGCACCTGGAACATCAGCGTCACGAGCCAGATGATCCCGAATGTCACGTGGAGCCCGTGCGTCCCGACCAGGAGGAAGAACGAAGAGAGAAAGGCGCTCCGCTGGGGCGTGGCGCCCTCATGGATCAGGTGCGCGAACTCATAGAACTCGATGGCGAGGAACCCAGCTCCGAGCACGCCTGTCGCGGCGAGCCAGCGCAGGACCGCGTCCACCTGCTCCTCCTCCATCTTCAGCATGGCAAAGCCATAGGTGATGGAGGACAGGAGCAGGAGGCTGGTGTTGAGAGCAACGAGCTTGAGGTCGAACAGCTCGGCGCCGGATGGGCCTGCCGCGTAGTTCCGGCCGAGCACGCCGTAGCAGGCGAAGAGCACCGCAAAAATGAGGCAGTCGCTCATCAGGTAGAGCCAGAAGCCCAGGAGCGTGCCCCCGTCACCGTGGGCATGCTCCTCCTGCTCGTAGAAGACCGGAGCCGTAGCGCCGGGTGGGGCGGTCACTTCATGCATGGCTCAGACCCGTCCCACCAGTTGCGCCGCTCTCTGGGCTTCGAGCCGGTTCACTTCCGCGGCCGGGATATAGAAGCTCGTGTGGTAGTTGAACGTGTGCCTGATCGAGACCGCAATCAGGGCAATGAGCGACAGGGCGGCGAGCCACCACACGTACCAGACCAAGGCAAACCCAAGCACAGTGCTCAGAGCGGCCAGTGTCATGCCCATCGCCGTGTTGCAGGGCATGTGAATGGGTCTGAAGCCTCCTGCTGGCCGCTCATGGCCGCGCTTCTTCATGTCCCACCAGGCGTCGAGATCGTGCACCACGGGTGTGAACGCGAAGTTGTAGGGGGGTGGGGGTGAGGAGGTGGACCACTCAAGCGTCCGTCCACCCCAGGGATCACCGGTAAGGTCACGCAGCTGCTCGCGTCGCAGGATGCTCACGAGAAGCTGCACGACAAAGGCCAGGATGCCAGCCATGATGATGAAGGCGCCGAACGCCGCAACCATCAGGTAGGGCTGCACCGACGGATCGTCGAAATGCTGGGTCCGACGCGTCTCGCCCATTAGACCGAGGGCATAGATCGGCGTGAACACGACCCAGAAGCCAACCAGCCAGCACCAGAAGCTGACCTTTCCCCAGAAGGGGTCGAGACGGAAGCCGAAGGCTTTCGGGAACCAGTACTGCACGCCGGCGAGCAGCCCGAACACGACGCCGCCGATGATGACGTTGTGGAAATGCGCAACCAGGAACAGGCTGTTGTGGAGGACAAAGTCGGCCGGCGGCACGGCAAGCAGCACGCCGGTCAGGCCACCCAGCACGAAGGTCGGGATGAAACCCATGACCCAAATGAAGGGGCCCTCGAAGCGGATCTTGCCCCGGTACATGGTGAACAGCCAGTTGAACACCTTGGCCCCGGTCGGGATCGAGATGATCATGGTCGTGATGCCGAAGAAGGCGTTGACGTTGGCGCCGGCACCCATCGTGAAGAAGTGGTGGAGCCAGGTCAGCCATGACACGAGCGCGATGACAGCGGTGGCGTAGACCATCGACGTATAGCCAAACAGCCGCTTTCCGCAGAACGTCGAGACGATCTCCGAGTAGATGCCGAAGGCAGGTAGGACGAGTACGTAAACCTCCGGATGCCCCCAGATCCAGATGAGGTTCATGTACAGCATCGAGTTGCCGCCGTAATCGTTCGTGAAGAAGTGTGTCCCCACGTAACGATCACAGGCCAGAAGAGCCAACGTGGCGGTCAGAACCGGAAAAATCGTGACGATGATTGCATTGCTAGCGAGCGTGGTCCAGCAGAACACCGGCAGCTTCATCATAGTCATGCCGGGCGCGCGCATCTTCACGATGGTCGCGATCAAATTGATCGCAGACAGCGTCGTGCCGACGCCGGCGATCTGTAGGCTCCAGATGTAGTAATCGACACCGACGCCCGGGCTGTAGGCTGCTCCGGAGAGCGGCGGGTAGGCAAGCCAACCCGTACGGGCAAACTCGCCCACAAACAGCGACAGCATCGTCAGGATGGCGCCGCCTGCCGTCATCCAGAAGCTGAAGTTGTTGAGAAATGGAAAGGCCACATCGCGCGCTCCGATCTGGAGCGGCATGATGTAATTCATCACCCCGGTCACGAATGGCATCGCCATGAAGAAGATCATGATCGTGCCGTGGGCGGTGAAGATCTGATCGTAGTGATGCGGTGGCAGGTAACCCTGTGCCTCTCCGACCGAGAGAGCCTTTTGTGTGACCATCATGATTGCGTCGGCAAAGCCGCGCAGCAGCATTACGATGGCGAGGATGATGTACATGATGCCGATCTTTTTGTGATCGACGCTCGTGAACCACTCACGCCAGAGATAGCCCCATTGGCCGTACCAAGTGACGGCGCCAACGAGAGCCAAGCCGCCCAGCGCAACAGCTGCAAAGGTCACGAGCAGGATCGGCTCATGATAGGGGATAGCTTCGAGCGTCAGGCGCCCGAAGACAAGCTGCTGGAGATCGATGTTCGAGAACATGGGAATGCCCGTATCGGTCGATGCTAGCGGCCCTGGGGGGGCGCAGTGTTGAGCTGGGCCGGCGCAGGTGTCCGGTCGGCGCCCGGCAGGGCGTTGCCCTGGCCCTGATCAGGCTCGGTTTTTGGCTTGTTGACCCCGTCCCGGCTCAGGGTCTGGTCGCGGGGATCCATGCCTTCCGGCTGGACTGAGCCTTGCGGCGGACGACCCGAGGCCGGGAAGGTGGCGCCCGAAGGCTCGGTGCCGGACTCCAGGCGACGGTTGTCGTAGTCGAGCCGCTTGCGGTTCTCTTCGCTGGCTCGCCCCCCACCTCCAGCTCGGTCGATCTGGTGCATCTCGGTGACGCACATCAGGCCGGGTTCGGGGCACATGCCAAGGATGACGTCATAGATGCCGGCCTGCACGCTGCTGAAGAACCGAACCGGATCAGCCTCGCTCGGCTTCTCAAGCGCCAGGTAAGCCTCGCGGTTGAGGTTTGTGCCGGACGCTTTGGCCTTCGCAACCCACTCGTCGAAGCCTGCGGCCGGCAGGCTGCGGAAGCCGAAGTTCATCCGGGAGAACCCGGGTCCGCTGTAGTGAGCCGATAGCCCCCGAAACGTTCCTTCCTTGTTCATGACAGCGTGGAGCTTCGTCTCCATGCCGGGCATGGCGTAGATCATACCGGCGAGCGCTGGGACGTAGAACGTGTTCCAGACAGAGGACGACGTGATCCTGAACGTGATCGGCCGGTCGACCGGCGCCGCCATCTCGTTGACGCTTGCAACCCCGTACTCGGGGTAGATGAACAGCCATTTCCAATCGAGGGCGACGACCTGCACCTCGAGTGGCTTGGTGTCGGCCGGGATCGGGCGGTTAGGGCCGAGGCGCGACAACGGCTTGAATGGGTCGAGTGTGTGTGTGGAGATCCAGGTGATCGCGCCGAGTGCCATGATGATCAACAGCGGCACCGTCCAGATCACAACCTCGAGCTGGGTCGAGTGGTGCCAATCCGGATCGTAGGTCGCGTCTGGGTTCGAGGCACGATACCGGCGCGCGAAGATGAAGGTGAGCGCAATCACCGGCACAATCACCAGCAGCATGAGCGCGGTGGACACGATAATGAGGTTGCGCTGCTGTGTTGCGATGTCCCCGGACGGGTTCATGACAACCATGTTGCACCCGGCCAGCAGACTAGAGGCGGCTAGCACGGCTAGGCTTCGCAGCATGCTGCTCACCCGCGGGCCTTGCGAGCGGCGGAGAGCAAAGGAAGGGCGAGACGGTGAGACCATGGGGCTTGCTTCATCATCTCTCGCCGGCGCGCGGGCTGGACGCGGCCGGATGGCGCGAGGGTGACCAGGGAGCACGGTTCAGACCTGCCGGATTTCTGAGCGCGAGCTGCCAAGCGCCAGCAAGGTCGTGATTGCACCGGACAGCAGGTACAGACCCACGCAGGCGAGGCCGTAGCGGGCTGACAGAAACAGCACGATCAGGGGAGCGAACCCCGCTCCCAGCAGCCAAGCCAGGTCGCTTGTGAGAGCCGCTCCGGTGTAGCGGAAGCGCTGTTCAAGCCGGGACGTGACCGCTCCGGAGGACTGGCCGTAGGACAGCCCAAGCAGGGCAAAACCCGCGTTGACATAGATCGTCTGCCCAATCGCGTTCTCTTCGACGAGCAGCGGCGCGATGATGCTGCCGAGAGCGAAGACCGCGATCAGGCCTGCCGTGATCATCAGCAGCATGCGGCGACCGATCTGATCGGCGATGAGCCCAGAGGCCATGACCGCACCCGCGCAGATAAAGGCGCCCGAGCACTGGATCATGAGAAACTCGCCCGGCGAGCGCTCTGTGAAGAGGTTGATCCAGCTGATCGGGAACACGGTCACGAGATGAAACAGGGCAAAGCTCGCCAGCGGTATCAGCGCGCCGATGAGAAGCTCTCGTGAGTGGTTGCGGATCAGCGGGATGATGGGCGAAGGCTCAAGCCGCCGCTGCTCAAGGAGGCGGGAAAACTCGTCCGTCGCAACGAGCCGCAGGCGTGAGAACAAAGCCACAACATTGACGGCAAAGGCGCAGAAGAAGGGGTAACGCCAGCCCCAATCCAAAAACTCGCCATCTGTCAGGTTGAGCAGGAGGTATGAGAACATGACGGCGGCCACGATGAAGCCGAACGGCGCACCGAGCTGAGGGATAGCTGCATAGAAGCCGCGTCGTTCGATGGGCGCATTCAGCGCTAGCAGCGAGGCAAGGCCGTCCCAGGCGCCACCCAGCGCCAGGCCCTGCCCAATCCGCAGTCCAGCCAAGAGGTAAAGCGACCAAACCCCGATCTGCGCGTAGCCGGGCAGGAAGGAGATCGCCATCGTAGAAAAGCCGAGCAGAAACAGCGCCGTGGTTAGCTTTACGCCCCGGCCATGCCGACGATCGATGGCTGTGAAGACGGCTGTTCCAAGGGGCCTCGCGATGAAGGCGAGCGCGAAAATCGCGAAGGAATAAAGCGTTGCGGTCAGGGGCTCCAAAAAAGGCAGGAACACCTTTGGAAACACCACCACAGATGCAATCGCGAACACAAAGAAATCGAAATACTCTGCCGTCCGGCCGATAATCACGCCGATCGCAATCTCACTAGGTGCGACCTTGTGATCAGTGTTCGCTAAACGGGCGTCGCGCTCCAGCGGATTGGAGGATGGATAAGGCCCTTCAACGTGATCGATCGCCATCCGAAGTGTAGCCTGGGATAAGGGTTTCTTAGGGAATTTCGTCCAGAAACTGATTGCGCGCATAGGAGCGCACAGTGGCGTTCGCAGACGTGATGGAGCGGATGTCTATCCTTCGGCCTGATCTGCTCTTGCTGATGTTCGGCCTGCTTGGTGCGCTATCTTGCCGAGCGTGAACAGATGGCCGCCGTATCAACGGTAGTGTTCTGATGCAGCAAGCATGGTGATCCCCCTTAATCTGGCACCATGATCCTGCGAGCCAATGCGCGCATTGATCTGAGTCAAACGGGGCGGAAAACCTGCTGTTAGAGCAGCAGTTTCGGGGCAGCCAACCGCAAGCCGGCAGCGCGGCAGGCCTGCTCACCCACCTCATGCTGCCTTGCCAGTGCGGCGTAGCGCTTCTTCACAAAGATTGTTTTTTGGCTACCCGCCTTCGCTGATCGCCAGAAGACCCGGTCGATCCTGGAGAGTGACCGATCTTGCCGTCTTGTAGTCGATGAGCCCCTTCCGGCGCAGCCTTGTGAAGACACGGCTCACGGTCTCGATGGTCAGACCAAGATAGTCGGCGATGTCAGAGCGCGTCATCGGCAGCTCGAGATCCTTGCTAGAGCCCCCCAGCCGTTGAGATGCTTCCGCTCGCGCCAGGAGGAAGCGGGCAACCCGCTCGTCCGCCGTCAGACGGCCAAGCAGAGTCATGTGCTCCTGACCAGCTGCAACCTCGTCAGATGCTACAGCGAGGAGACGACGCTCGAGCTTTGGATAGGTCTCCAGGAGGACGCGGAACTTGCCGCGCTCAAACCGGCACAGCCGAACGTTCGTAAGGGCTTCGGCACTGCAGGGCACGGCATCAGGGCGGCCAAAACCGATGAAATCGCCCACCGTCAGGAACCCAATGACCGCGCGACGACCATCAGCCAGGAGCTTGAACAGTTTCACCGACCCCGAGATGATGTTGAACAGGTACTCCGGTGAAGCACCCTCGTTCCGGAAGACCTCACCTGGCGCGAGCTCGACCACCGTGGTTGCCCGGGCCAGTTCGCTGAGCTGATCCTCCTCGATTGCGTTGCAGATGCTGACTGCACGAGCTTCGCAGAGCCCACAGCGCTCAACGCCACACCCCTGACCGCGCTCGATGCGAGCGCACGGTTCGGCTTTTGTGCCAGGAGGAACGGTGGTCACAGTCGTGTTCCTGATGAGACGGTGAAGGCTGAAGGGCGACCCATAGCCTTCCTGGATGTTTCCAAGCCCAACGGTAATCTGCGTTTCTGCGTTCAAGAAGGCTCGGTTTATGCACGCAACCGCCGAGCTAGCGTGCCTGCCTCCAGCAAGACGTGTGCGCCTCGGTTGAGAGCGAGCGGTCAAGAAGCCGCTGAGTCTACGCCGTCAGTCGGTTCGGGCCGGAAAACCGCCTTGTGATCAGCCTTGCACACATTAGGCTGCGCAAGGATCGCCTGCAGCCTGTCGCTTTCATGCACGAGGAGGCAAGTACAATTCTAACCAGCGTGCCCTTCCGCAAATGCCAGGCTCGGGTGCCGCGCGCGAGATTTCGCCACGAGACATTCCGTTCTGACTTGGGTAAGTAGGGCGGAGTCAGACATCGAGATACCAGGGGTAATCATCTTGGAGAGCAATACGATCGGCGCCCTCTCTCGTGAGGATCTGCTCGAGCGCGCCGCCGAAATCGTCACCTCATATGTCGCCAACAATCGAGTTCCCGCAGCCGAGTTGCCCGGACTCATCCCAGCAGTCTATGCCAAACTTGCATCTCTAAGCATCACAGGCTCGGCATCTGCAGCCGAAGCCGATGTTAAGCAGGCGACCGCGGCGCAAATCCGCAAGTCGATCACGCCAGATGCCTTGATCTCGTTCATCGATGGCAAGCCCTACAAGACGCTGAAGCGGCACCTTGGAGTGCATGGCCTCGATCCTTTCTCCTACCGTGAGCGCTATGGCCTTCCCTCGGACTACCCGATGACTGCTCCTGGTTATTCAACCATGCGATCTGCGCTGGCGAAAGAACTGGGTCTAGGTCGTACCGGCGGACGAGCGGAGAGGCAGGCAGCTGAGTAGCGAATTCGACTTGATCATAGGCTACGAGCTTGTCGTGTAGAGCGTACCGAACTTCCAGCTCTCGCGTTTCAGAAGGTACGAGGTTGGGCTTCTGAAACGTGAGGGTGGGGACCAATGGCACGCAGCTGTTGCGAAGTGCTACGATCCCGTTCAGAGGCCATCTCGTCCAGTTGCAGGTAATTTGCCTTGAACTCAGCGATTTCCGCAAGGCGTGGCAAGTCAAGGATTGTAAAATGTCTACCTTTACGCTCAATAAGGCCCGCACGCCTGAGTGTACCTAAGGAGCGATTGACGTGTACCGGTGTTATGCCGGCAGTGTCCGCCAGATCAACCTGCGTAATTGGCAGCAGGAACGTCTGGTCCTTGGTCAGCCCGACCGCGCGCAATCGCACGTACAGCTCGCAGAAAAGATGGGCGAGGCGCTCTACGGCTGAGCGGCAGCCGATGTTTACAAGCCACGCACGTAAAGTCGCCTCATTGACGCGCGCTGCTGTTTGTAGCGCCTGCATCACGGCGGGCCGCCGCTGGAGATCTGCGACTATCCAAGGAGCAACCCACACGGCCCGGCATGTGGAAAGAGTGCCAATAGCATAATCCATTCTGTCGAGCCGCGACGTGGCGAGGTCACAGACATCGCCCGGTAAAAGGTAGGCGAGGATCTGACGCGTTCCATTCTCCCGCAACTTGTATTGACAGGCAAAGCCTTGTCCAATCACAAGCATGCCTTGTGGCCGGTCGCCCTCGCAGATGAGATCTTTACCTGCCGGGAAGAACTGTCCTGCGGTCTCGATCGCGGTGAGCGCAACCCTATCAGTTACCTGTAAAGGCGCAAAAGCCTCAAGCTTGCGTACGAGCGGCCCGTGCGCTCCCTGTCGCAGCAACTGCATTTCGCGTCCTCCCTGCCCTTTAGGGACCGCGACCACGCGTACCAATTGAGCAGCACTAACATAGGCGTAGGTTGTGACCTTCAAGCCGCTACGCCGCTTATCAACCTTTAAATTACAAGCGACGGAATCTGTTAGGGTAAGCCTTTCCTCCTCGGTTCGCGATGGAAGGCAATTCGAGCAGTTCCTTAGCCGTAGTGGAACAGTGCACAATCGAATCAGATAGGTTAACGACAACATTCGAAGTAAATGGCAGCGTGGCTATCTGGTTGTATGAGGCTGCCTATGCTCTTCCACATTGATGTCGCAGATGGTGATATTATCACACGCGACGATGATGGTCTTGAGTTCTTCGATCTGAATGAGGCCTGTGCGGCTGCTGTGTCGCTATTGCCCGAGATCGCGCGTGAAGCGCTGCATGGTCCTCGTCGCCGAGCTGCGATGATGCAGGCGCAGGAGCGGTATATCGCAGCGCTGGTCCGCGACGAGGCTGGCCATGTCCTGTTCCGCACACGGCTGAGGCTCGACATGGAGTGGCCGAAAAAACCTGAACTATGAGGCTTTTGTTCGAGATCAATAATTCGATCCAGACCGCTGCCGTATGCCTCGCCGCAGACATGGGATAAATGTTTCCGGTCGATGTTATAGAGCTCGTACCAATGTCACAGGACGAACGTCCGATCACACCAGCTGAAATCCGGCAGCGCGCCTATGAGCTATGGGAGCGCAACCATCGTCCGGATGGTTTTGAAATCGAGTTCTGGCTCTTGGCTGAGCGCGAGTTGCGTGCCGAGCGTGGAGCCCAACGGCGCGATCAGGCCATGTCCCAAGATCTTGAAGTGTTCGAGATAGGCTAAATTGCCGCTGTCGGATCGTCCGTTTCGACCTGTAGTCCAGACGTTCATCTCATAACCGCTAAACTGCCGCTACTCACCCCATGAGGTCCTATATTTGTGCAACCATGTATGTATGAAAAACAACCGTTTTCCAACCACTGTATTGGCACATAGGCTGAGAAACACGGTTCCGAGTACGCAGGCCTTCTGCCATCAAGCCGCGTAGATATCCTTAGAGTAAGCGCGATGCTCCGCCACAGCTCCACGGCCGCGCCGGCGTCAGCGCGGCCGTGGAGCTGGGACTTGGATCGTAACCATCTGGCCGCGGATGGGGTCGAAGACGGTGATGGTCATCGTATGGGCTCCGCATCTGCGTGGGGGTGATCGTCCGGCTAACGCGTCTTAGCGTAACGGTTTCCGCGTCCTGTTCGGATGTGGTTGGCCCTTCGTTAAGTTTGACGGATCGGGTAGGTGGCGGCGCCGGCCCTCGGTCCTGGGATTGCCGGGGGAGAGGTCGGCGCCGCCTTGCCGGATTACTCAGCGTCCGCGTCGTCAGCGTCCAGGATCGTCTCCAGATCACCCGTGAGCGCGTCGAGCTGATCCGCGGTCGCCCGGATCTTGAACTTCGTCCCGTCCTCTGCCTCCACGGCGATCTCGATGTGGTCCTCAACCTTTGCGGCGAGGGCTTGCTTGAGGGTGTAGGTGGTCACGTCCTTAGCCATTCGACTCTCCCGGCTTACGACGCCTATGACAGGCCGGATGAGAAGTGTGCTCAGGCGAAGTCGTTCCCCGGCCCAACCGCGCCCGCTGCATCGCGCTCTGCTGGCTCACTAAGGCAGGAAGCCATCCCAAACCGGTCGCTCCTGAACGTAACGGAGAGCTGCTGGCCGCTAGTAGGCGGCTAAGCGAATTGGGACGTGATGAACCAGAACACGGCCGCCACAAGCGCGCCGATACCAGCAAGCACCAAGGCTGCGTGTCGGTCGAAACGTCTTCGTCGCCCACCCGGCATCGGCATGCTTCCCGCGTGATGCGATGATGCTCAAGCGTACACGGCCTGGCAACTCCTCATGCCGCCTCCCTGTAGGTGACAACAGCAATCCCAGTAAGAGGTTTCAAGCACACTTCGCAGCACACCCGCTGCGCCACCACAACCACATCATCATCCAACGTGGCGCCTAACTCCTCCCAACTGCTGCGCGTCTCCTGCCCGCATTCGGGGCAGCACATGACACGCAGACCGCGATAACCTTGCGCGCACCACTCCGCCACTGTCTGCACTGGGCTCACCCAACATCCTGTTGTCGATAGTTGCAGCTCATAGGCGTGGCTTGTGACGGATCGACGGTGTCCGCACTGCCGAATGCGTGGCTGCACGCCCATCCTACTTAGCGCATTACGGGCTCAACGCGGATCATCTGCGGTCAGACTGGATGCGTGCGGACATCAGCATCGTAAGACCCGAGCTAGAGAGAAGAATGAGCGCGGCGAGCAAAGCCAGCTCAGGGTTCAGAGCTGATGGTAGCTGGCGTCCTGTAACTAACGGCCATGCGTACATCCAAGCAGCCCCGACGGGTGCTGAGAAAGCCGCAACGCAGAGCATTTCGAAAAGCCAGCGAGGCATCGCTTAAATTCCAGCGTTGATTATCTAGGCCGGTTCAAGTGGCAGTCTCGTCAGTACGGTTGCTAGCTGTCCCATGACATCTCGCATCAGGGCAGCTTTTATCCGGCACGCAACCACCTTGGCGCGGAGCGCGGCGACGCCCTCGTTGTTCTCAGTGACCTCGGTCATTTCTGCGCACCACATCGCATCCTCGACAAACTCCTCACGTGCCACGATTTGGCGCGTAGCCTTCAGCATCATCCCAACAACGCGGGACCGATCAGACATACGTAACTCGCTGCGTATGGTGCCTTCCGAGTGGATCGGCTCTGCCGGAGGCGCAGTAACATTGATCAAGCGAAGGTAACTTCCGTTTTAGAGACAGACATTGGCTCAGCGATCGCGCGGGTCCAGTCCTAATTTGAGGATCGGCAGTGAATGGGCAGAGTCGACGAAGCTTGAGATGCGCACGCGCTACACGACACAGGCCAGCGAACGGCTCGTCGCATTCGCATGAAAAGTTGGCTTGCGATCACGAGCGTCCTCTAGTTGTGCGATCACATGTGTGCAGAAAACGTTCGTTTTTCTAACACTCAGTCGGAGCGGCTGGCCAAAACCCTGAAACAGCCCCGTTTGTGTAACGAAAATATGGTAGCAAATCTATTGCCAGAAAAACCCTCTTGTGGGACTATCGTGACATGCTTGTTGGCTATGCGCGTGTCTCGACCCAGGACCAAAACCTCAACCTTCAGCGCGATGCGCTTCTGAAGGCAGGTTGCGAAAAAATTTTTGAAGAGAAGAAGAGCGGTAAGGCTGGGACCAAGCGCCCGGAGTTCGAAGCCGCCCTCGCCTACCTGCGCCCGACCGACGTCCTGGTGGTGTGGAAGCTGGATCGCCTAGGCCGTTCCCTCGTCGAGATGATGCGCACCATTGATGGCCTGCGGCTCAAGGAGATCCACTTCCGCTCCCTGACCGAGCAGTTCGACAGCGCTACCGCCCACGGACGCTTTGCCCTGCAGATGCATGGCGCCATGGCCGAGTACTTCCTCGACCTCAACCGCGAGCGCACCATGGAGGGCTTGAAGGCCGCTCTGGCCCGTGGGCGAAAAGGGGGGCGACCCAAAATGCTGAGCGAGGCTGATCTAGAAGTAGCCCGGGCTCTGCTCGCTGCTGGCAACATCTCGGTGGCTGCGATCGCCAAGCGCCTGGGGGTGAGCCGCTTCACCTTCTACCGGTACTTCCCGCAGGCGCGCACGCGCAGCCAAGCGCGTGCAGGGGGCTAACCGCCGTGCCCATTCGCCCGGAAAATCGCTTCTTCTATCCTATCGATTGGTCACAGCTATCTGAGGTGATCCGCTTCGGGCGCGCCAAAGGCTGCTGTGAGGAGTGTGGTCGACCGCATGGGCAATTGGTTTTCCACCTTGGCGACGGACGCTGGTGGGATGCTGCGACGCAGACTTGGCGCAGCGGAAAGGGGCGCCCGCTTAAGCTGACACCCGTGGAGTCCATGCCGGCAGGTACAGCGCTACGGACCACCCGCGTCTATCTGGCCTGCGCTCACCTGGACCATGATCCAGGCAACAACGATCCCAAGAACCTACGGGCGCTCTGCCAGCGCTGCCACATCCTACACGATCGGGCGGAACACCTGCGTCAGCGCTGGTTCACCTACAGATACCGGAAGGCCCTCGGTGACCTGTTCCTCGGCCCTTACCCGTTCCGGTACTGACCTTGGGGCGCACACCGGAAGCTGCCCTGCTGGCTGTAAGGAGGGCTGCAGTTCGTGAGATGACTCTCGTCGAGCTTCTAGGAAAGTGGCACCGTTGGGATCGGGGGCAGCTTTTGTGGTCAGCAGCCCCCACGCAGAGCGCAGCTCTTAACGCGAGCGGCATTTGCCCGTGCGCGTGCGCTCACGGTCACCGTCATCGTAGTCAATGTTCAGCATATCACCGTTCAATGATGTGATGCGACCTGAATGCCAAGTTCCACTGCCCTTCCAGTTGCACTCGATCCGCGTACCAACAGACCACGTGTAAGAGCGGACGCGGCTGACGTGCGCGGTTTCTCGATCGCCGTCATCATAACGGATGGTCACTGTAGCGCGTGCGGCACTCTCGACGATGCCAGGGTACCAATGCTCGCCGTTCCGCCATCTGCCGAGAACCCAGTCGCCAGGCCGGTATGGCTCGCTTACAGGTTCAAATTCAGCCTGCCGATTTGGCACACGCGGTACATATTGAGGCGCACCCGTGTCACTTTCAAGCCTAAGTCTATCGTTCAGGACGTTGATTACTGCAAGTCCGCAGAAGTTGACCGGTTCTTCGATAACCCTCTCGTTTGACATGCCGCGGGAGCCAAAATCAATGATGACACGGGCTGTCATCATGCAATTCGAGGGGCGGTCGGCATTGAATGCGAGGTTCCGGCCCCCTCGCCCTGGGATCGGTATCTTTAGCCAGTTCTCACTCCAGCGCCTGCCAGGTGCCAGAACACGGAAGTCGATGATTGCACCAGGCGTGTGGTTAGTGACCACAAAGCGCTTATCGGCGACAGTCTGTGCTTGAACGGGCTGAACCAGTGCAGATGTAATTCCACATCCTGCGAAGACCGCTGCCCCTGACAATCTGATTAATGGCGCCACTATGCCCCGCCGACAAGTGCCGAGACTGCCCATACCACGCTCCCTCGATCCACGAGGAGACGTCTGATGCTTCATCGGGCCAGCGTCTCACTCGAGCAGCTCTTCGTTCTGCCGATCGCCGCGGTAGCACGCATCTCTCAGACCGGTCTTGAACGCATGTACCACCGGCTTGAACATGTGTATCAAGCCCGGAACAAAGTGGAACGCACGTGCAGAAGCGCATCAAGAGCTGGAGAGCGCGTTAGACCTGCAGTGCAACTAGACGTCATTGTAAACAACGTTTCCATGGATTTAGCCTGCCGAGCCTGTCGCGACTACAAAGCCTATCTGGAACGCCTGTTTTTACAATTTATGTCGTTGCCTATGGGGAAAGGCGATGCTGAAAGATAAACCAGAAACGGGGGTGCTCAAACTGGAATTGCAGCGATTTTCTACCACTGCCCTACCGGTTCGGGACCGGCATGAGGCATGGCTGCATCAGGATTGGCCAAGCTTCGCGCCGTTCTACCGTTGTGTTCCGCTAGAGCCATTCGACGTCACTGCGGATCGCCTCTATCTCGATAATATATTAATCATATACTCCAAGATCACGTCGCAGGAGTGGGCGCGCGACGTCGGCTTGATAAAGTCCTGGAGCTCGGACTCTCTTGTTGTTGCTTTGACAATCCAGGGAGAGGCAAAGGGAACATGGGGCGACATCCACGTTAAAACCCGCCCGGGAAGTCTTCACCTGGCTGATCTTGCAAAAGCCTCGTCCCACGTTTCAAGCGCAAGTCAGACAATTATCCTGATCGTGCCTCGCGCCCTTGCTGCTAGTCGTGGTCTTGACGTTGCCGCACTCCATGGAGTTGCCATTGCCTCGCATACAGCATCGTTCCTGACCACGCATCTGCTCAGCCTTCGGAGTGCCGTGCCGGAGCTCCCGAGGAGTAGTGGGATGATGCTGGCACGTGGAGTCATCGATCTCCTTGTTCTGGCACTTGCAGGAACAGGAAGGGCATCCCAAGCCGTCGTTGGCCGACGCGGCCTCGCACTGCTGGCACGGGGTGCAATCGATGAAGGACTCGGCTCTCCCTCTCTCAATACGGCAAGGCTCTGCCGTACTCTGGCAGTTTCGCGCGCTACACTCTATCGCCTGTTTGAGGAAGAAGGCGGCGTTCAATACTATATCCGTCGCCGCCGTCTTGAAGTCGCACGAGCAACTCTTGAGGATGCGACTTCCGCAGAGCCAATCTGTGCGATTGCGGAGCGGTTCGGCTTCAGCGATGCTGCCCACCTCAGTCGGCTGTTCCGTAGACAATATGGCATGACGCCAAGCGATTGCCGTGCGGAAGCTCAACGAATTGCCAAGCAGAAGGACGCGCAGCTGCGATGATCATATCGGCAGTGGTACTGGCCAGCTTCGTCTGCGCTTTTCTCCTGACGATGCTGATGCGTCTTCCTGCTCTCGGCGTCGCTTGCGGGGTTCCGCTAGCGGGAGCGGCATGCGCTTTTCTCGCGATCACGCTTTTCCCGTCAGGAGGATCAACTGAGCCTGTTGTCGTCCCGCTGCTTTTGATCATTGTCGCGCTCGGGGCTGTTCCCGGCGCAGTGTTAGCTGCCCTACGCCGGCGGGGTCATACCGAGGTCTAATGGGCCACTACCTGCAACGCGTTAGGTCGAAGGGTCCATCCGCCGTGTTGAGCCTCATCCGGTTCCGTCCCAGCCGTTCGACGACGCTCTCCGTCCGCGTGCCCTCTGCGACGACCACAAGCTGACCGCCTTTAAGGCTCCATCGAGCAGAGCCTTCATCCGTTGTCCCGTCCTGCGAATAAACAACAGCGGGAGGCTTGCAGCCGTCCGTACCCCAGCTGCCTACAAGATATTCACGAGTGACCGGCGAGGATCTATCTTTGGCGTTGACTGGCGTGTGGTAAGCTGTTGACAGCAACAGCATGACCAAGGCTGCGATTGAATTCATTATCAATGGATTGGATTTTTTCTGCTGTAGGCTGAGCGGCACTTGATCACCAACGTTTTGTGCCACCAGGTTGCGCTTGTGCGGATGATATCGCGCCATAAGGTGGGCTTAGCCTGACTTCGTGGATGACCTAACCATCAGGATGTCCACTGTCGGCTGAACGGGTAGCACGTTGCGGAGCCGCCGTGCTTGTACACATGTCTCAGCAGCTTGTCTGGGCGCCTCATACTGCGCCTTTCGCTCGTCGAGCCCACGTGGCCACGATAGCGGATGCGCCCTGATTTTGGTTGTCAATGGCGGCTTCCGTTCAGCGGCTCAAGGCCCGGGTTGTGCCCAGATGACCACCACTGCAGCTAGGCCGGGATCTTCACGGAGTCCGGCTCAAGTTCGCACCTCCCTCTTCTCGCTTCGGATGAAAGGCGCCGTCTCAGCAAAGCTTAGCCAATGTGATCGGCTTTAACATTCTGCGGAACTGCCTCAGGGCATGGACCGTTCTCGTGCTGCAGAACAGGTCAGGCCACAATGATCAAAACACCTCCTGTGGCAAGTGACGACGGTGCTTCCACGCAAGTGCCGTCGCAAAACGGCGGTACAGACGAAGATCTAACCCCGCTCGAGCTGCGAGCAGAGGAGGAGCTTGTTCTTCCTGTCGTCGAGGAAACTGCTCACATCGAGAAGCGGCTACGCGAAAAAGGTCGCGTCCGCGTCAGCACACAAACAGAAACCATCGAAAAGGTGCTCCGCGAGTCGCTGCACGGCAACACCGTGGGCGTCAGTCGGCTGCCCATCGACCGCGTCATCAAGGAAGGCGAGCCTGTTCCTCAGACGCGCACGGAAGGCAGCGTCACCATCATCCCAATCCTCGAAGAGGTCCTCGTCGTCGAGAAGCGCCTGATCCTCAAGGAGGAGGTGCACATCCGCGAGACGAGCACGAACGAGGACGTCGAGGTTCCGGTCACCCTGCGCAAGCAGCGCGCGGTGATCGAACGCATAGGTCCGGAGGGGGCTGAACCCACCACACCTACGGAGGAAACAGACCATGACCCAGACGATCACAGCCCTGTACGATAACCGGCAGGACGCTCAGAACGCGCTCAGCAAACTCGTCGCCGCCGGCATTCCCGAGTCCTCGGTCCGCCTCGTTCAGGGCCGCGAGGGCAGCACTGCTCAGAGCACCGGAGCTTACGACCACACCCGGGACGAAGGCGGCTTCTGGGGTTCGCTTAAAGACCTCTTCCTGCCGGAGGAGGACCGCTACTCCTACAGCGAGGGGCTGAACCGCGGCGGCACGATGCTGACGGTCTCTGCCGACGACAGCAAGATCCGTGCAGTCGCCGATATCCTTGAGCAGACCAACGCGGTCGACCTGGACGAGCGCGAGTCGTCCTGGCGGCAGGAGGGCTGGAGCGGCTACACCGCAGGTGCAACGGGTGCCGAGGCTGCGGGCGGTATTCCGGCAACCGGAGCGTCGGCCGGCACCACCGGTCTGCATGCCGCGGGTGGGGCCAGTTCCGCAGGTTCCTATGCTAGTGGGGTATCTGGTGTCACTGGCGCGGCACATGATGCGCAAGTCGGCAGCCGGGAGACTATCCCCGTCGTTGAGGAGCGTCTGAACGTCGGCAAGCGGGTCACCGAGCAGGGCCGGGTGCGGCTGCGCTCTTACGCCGTCGAGACGCCGGTAAACGAGCAGGTGAGCCTCCGTGAGGAGACGGTCCACGTCGACCGGCAAAGGGTTGATCGTCCGGTAACGGCCGCCGACGAGGCACTGTTTGCCGAGAAGACCATCGAAGCGACTGAGCGTGTCGAGGAGGCGGTGGTCTCCAAGGACGCCCGCGTCGTCGAGGAGGTGGGCCTGCGCAAGGATGCGACCCAGCACACCGAAACCATCACCGACAAGGTGCGGCGCACCGAGGTCGAGGTGGAAGACGAGCGTGGGAACGTCACACGTACCGGCACCGGCGGGACGACAACCGACAAGCGCTAAGCGCTTGTCGCGGCTGATATACCACAGCTCTTAAGCATCCTGCAGCTCGCTTGTGGGATGCTAGGAAATCCTTAACCATGAGCGCGTTGCGATGCAGCCTTTCGAGGTTGTGTCGCAATGCGCTTCATCCATGTTGAGGACGGCCTACGTCTCCGCTTTCCCGGACGCGATGCAGCGTTCAACGAGGGTGTCGAGATCGGTATCCTGGCCGTCAACTTGGCCAGCGGACGTGGCGAGTTCACGCTGCAGCTCTCCAGCGGCACACTTGAGCAGGCTCGAGCCCTCGCCGCGCAGATGGGCTACCGGGTGCATGTCGTCCGGAGCGACGAAGCCTGGGCAGGAGTGACGTTTCTGACCGGCCGTAGGCGACCCAAGCTGACGCTGATCCACAATCCGCCAGAGGCTCAGGCTGCAGGCTGACCAACGGAACGCCCGCTGCCGTGTGGTTCAACCATTCGGAACAGTGGCGATCTGCTTCTCGGTGACATTCAGAACGAGGTCGGCAACCACAGCCGATCGTGGCGGTTGACCCAAGCAGCTAAAGCCACGGAGAGCGTTGTGGCCGTTATTACGATCACGATCGGACTGCGCACCGGCACCCGGCTTCTCGCAGCCAACTCAGAACGCAGTGCCGCTAGCTACGCCGAGGCGGTTGTCTACGCCATACCGCGCGAAGCTCTCCCGGTGCCTCTGGCTGTCTCTTGCCTCGATACAGGCGTCCGCAACCGGCTGACCGAGTATCTGCTCGATCTGCAGACCGAATGCCTGCGTATGCCTCTGCCAAACCAGAACGCGTCTGGGGCTTTGGGCTGATTGAAGGGCTTTCCATGCCGCTTCAGTCCTGCCTACATCTCACCCCATGCTTCTGATGAGCGCCAACTCGAATACGCCGCTGTCAGCGGACTCTGCGCCTGACCATGGGCCAATCCTGGACGCCCGCACACGCCTGCGGCTCGGGCTGCAGCTGCAGGCCATCTACGAGCCGGTGCTGAATGACGTTCTAGATCCACGTCTGGCCGAGCTGCTGCGGCAACTTGAGTGCGATCGGGATCAGACACAAGCCGGCTAGCTACCTGGGCTGTGGTGTGCCCACGCACTTGAAGTACAAGCTATGCCGTACACGCAACGTCGCAAACCCTTCGAAGGGGGTTGCCTTGTGCGACGCACCATCTAATTTTGGATTATGCGCAACCGCGATGGCGTCGCGGTCATGCTGCTCTTCTTGAGCGTTTCCTCCCAAGACTTCGGGCCGTCCCCTCACCGGGGCGGCCTTTTTTGTGTCTTGTAAGTGATCATCTATCCATCTCCGCCGAGCGCAGCAAGCAAGATTTTTCTTAAACGGCCTTCACCCATGTGGAATTTTTTATCCAGTTTGAACTTGGCAGCAAAAAACTGGCGATTTGACCGAGCGCGGCAGCGTTCAGCGATCATAGACTGAAGGCACGTACGGCTGCGGCCAGAGCAGCAAGTCCGCCAAGGGCGACAGCCGAAATCAGCCGGGCACGCGCCCAGGGCCTGAAAGGATTATCGTTACAGGGCTTTGGCGCGCGACCGGGCCACCTCCGCCATTTACGCTCCGCATTATGAGCATCGAGCATGGCCTGAAGACCTTGCCTATCAGGCTGAAGGAGGCATGACATGAATGACGTCCTTGGCGGCTATTCGCCGTTGGAGCTCTGGACGAGTTGAGCTGTGCTGCGGACGATCGCCAGAACCTCACGACGCACCTGGTCGTCTTCGATCTCGGCGTAAGCACGCAGCAGCTCAACAGCCCCCTTGGCATGCAGGAAGCCGAGCAGCTCGGTTTGCTCCCGAGCAGTGGGGTTATCGCTATCCTCGAAGAAGGTGGAGACCGGCACTTCGAGCAACCGGGCGATCTCGCGCAGGCGTCCCGCGCCAACGCGGTTCTGGCCCTTTTCGTACTTTTGAACCTGCTGGAAGGTCACGCCTACTGCAAGTCCGAGAGCGGTCTGACTCAATCCACGTGCCTTACGCAGCGCTGCAATCCGAAGCCCGACAAGCCGGTCTGCCTCCGTAACCCGCTTCGGCGGCCCGCTGGAGATGTCCATCCTGCTAATCCTAAAATCTTAAATTCACGCTTGTTGTCGAATGTTGATTACAGCTTAATGGCGCTGCAATTTCAAGCGGTCGCCTTAGCTGCAATAAGGCCATCGGTAGCTCGAAGCTCGTAGATTACTCTCAGTGCGAACTTCCTTTGACTTCGGCATAAGGAACAGCAACGGCCTTCTTGCCCTCAATCCGCAAATAATGAAATACGATTTTACAGAAATGCGGGTTTGCAGCCTCTCACTAGGGTGCAGCCGCAGAAAGCAGCGTTCCACCATGTCGTCACAGGGCTGGAGGCGCCCTTGTCGGCCTAGCCGCCGAAAAAATGTAAGATGGCCAGTGGTTTGAGTCCCGACCATTCTGCCAGTTGCGCTGCTGCGACTGATGGCACAGCAAAAAGGCCGCCGAGCAGGTGCTCTAGGCGGTCTAATAGGAAAGCGGTCCAGAAAAAGCTTGCCCCGGCGGTATGCTAGGCAGGGACCGACCGGGGGTTACGTGATAAGTTATGGGGCAACCGACCGAAAAATTCAAGTGAAATCCGCTTTTCGTGCCCACCTTCGTTGACGTCCTTTCCAGCGACCGCTTCGCCACCTACCAGCACTGGGCCGACGGTGATGATGCTCTGGCGCTCCGGCTCTACACCTTCAACGTCCAGCTCTCGGCGGCCCTCTATGGGCCGCTGCACATGCTCGAGGTGACACTGCGCAACCGGGCTGATGCCCAACTGATGACGGTGTATGGCCCGGACTGGCTCGACGACCCAGTCGCCCTTCCCGGCCGCTATCAGCGTGACTGCGTGATCAAGGCCCGCGCCACGCTGCTGGGCGAGCGCAAAGCCGCCAGCCACGGGCAGATGGTGGCCGAGCTGACGTTCGGATTTTGGACTTCGCTGTTTGGCCGTGACGGGACGCACCTGTGGCAGCATCTTCGGCCTATCTTCCAGGCCAAGGGCATTCAGCGAGGCCTGATCGCCGGGCAGCTGCGCGACCTCCGGCACCTGCGCAACCGGGTCGCCCACTACGAGCCGATCCTCACCCAGCCCCTCGCCCAGCGCTACGGCAATCTCACCACCCTCACCGGCTGGCTCTCGCCGACCGCCGCGGCCTGGATCGCCCAGACGTCCGCCTGGGGAGCGCTCTACCCGGCTGTACCGGTGCTTGTGCCGAACGCTGCCGGTGACCTGCGCGTCGAGCCAGCTGTCATTCCCTTCCTGCCAGCCTGATATCCGGAAATACGATTTTCCTGTTTTGCGGCGACTGGCTCTATCCTGATGCCGCATGGGCCAGTCGGCCGTGCCGGCGTCAAGGCACGCTGCGCTCTCCGGCCTTGACCCCATCCCGTCCGACCGGCGGTGGGCTGCCAGTGGGGCAAAGCCCCAAACTGACCAGCAGAGCTGATCCGCTTCTGCAGAAATCCGCTTTTACGACGGATTGGAGTGGCTTGGGACTAGGCTGCAACCCGTGCCCAGTGCGGAGCGGACGAACGCGGCCTTAGGCGGCGTCATGATCGCGGCTGAAACCATCGCCGTCCCGGGCCTGGCAGGAGCCTGATCGGGTCCGGGGGCGCCCTCCCCTACACAATGGCCGGCGGCTGTGGCGGCACTGTGTGTGAGCGGGCTGGTGTGCCTCTCCCGGCAAGCCAGCCTCTCCCCTGCGGCCAGGCGGTTCGGGAGATGCGCCGGAGGCTGTCCCGGTCAAGCGGCTGCCCGCTCCGTTCGCGTGCGCTCCCGTGTTGCCGATGACCAGGACCGGCCGGAGGCCTCAGCCCCGCGGCGCAGCAGAACTCCCGACCGGCCGCGATGGGCGTGGCCGGTACCAGCAAAGGGAGATCCACACCATGACCCGCACCACCACCAACAACCGTCCGAGCCACGCCGTCTACGTGGTCGAGGGAGAGGGCGAGAACGCCTTCTGGACCCGGATCGGCGCCGCCTGGGCACATGAGGATGGCGACGGCTTCAACCTTCAGCTCAGCTGCCTGCCGCTCACTGGCCGCCTGGTCATCCGCAAGCCGCGACCGAAGACTGACGGGGAGCTGGCCCAATGAGCCGCACCACCGCGATCCAGCGTCTCAACGACGCCCTACGCTCTCAGCTGACCGGCGGTCGGCTGATGCTCACCCCAGGAGTCAGCCAACTGGCTCCGCTCGACCGGCTGGCGGTGCTGAACCTGATGCGCGATTTTAGCGCGTTCACGCCGGACAACGATCCTCACGGCGAGCACGACTTCGGCAGCGTCGAGCACAAGGGCACGCGCTACTTCTGGAAGATCGACTACTACGACCTCCAGTTGGCGATGCACTCGCCGGACCCGGCCGATCCGGCGGTGACCGTCCGGGTCCTCACGCTGATGCGCGCCGACGAGTACTAACCGGCTGCGCTGCCCGAACCGCCCTCCGGGGCGGTTTCAGCTTTGGCCATCATGTGGGCCTTCACCCGATTGATCGCCTTACGGTTCTTCCGTGCAAACCGCTGCAGGTGCTCGAATGCTGTCGCGCTCGATTTCGCTTCGATAAAGCGCTGCTGCCACTCCGGCATACCCTCAATCACAGCCAGAGAGTCGATAATTTTTTCGCGGAGGATCTTTTTGGGATAGCGCCCCAATAGGCCTCCATTCAAGGCAACTGTCCGCAGCTCAAGAAAATTCATAAACTCCAGGAAGGCAGCATCCTGCTCGTCCGGCTTGTCACGAGAACGAAGTAGCGCCTGCTCACGCTCAGTCACAGCATTGAACAGCTCTTGCAGGGCCTGCAAATCACCTGCCTTGCGGCCCGCTCGTAGTTGAGCACCGACGTAGAAGAGGGCTGCAAGAGCGATAAGCGCTTGTAGTGCAGTGCCAGCAGCCGACAGTGCAGCCCACTGTTTTTCATCGAGCAGAGCGTAGACTGCGCTTGCGCCCTGGCTGAGCAGCGATAGTGCCGAGTCCAATCTCAGGACTTCCCTGTTGCCAAGGGACGCTGAACCACTGGCGGCGGTGCCGGTTGCGCAGGCTGTGCCTGCTGGGGCAGCGCCGATTGCAGCAAGCGCTGTGGCAAGCGCTGTGGCAAGCTGCGGCGCAGGTTATCGGATGTCATGCCACCATAGAAACTCATATGCTGATCGAGCAGATCGTCGACGTGCAGGGGGGCAAGCCTGGGCAGTTTAGGGATCATAGCGTCGGCTTAGTCCTTCTTTTGAGGAGGGGGTGGTGCGGCCGGAGGAGCTGCGGGGGCTGCGGGAGCCGGTGGCGTGGGACGCAATGCGCCGCTGAGGTTGGCTGAAGTCAGCCCACGCTGCAGCAACGTCGACGATAAGCCATCATTGGCTTGCGTCGGACGACTCGGTTGAGGTCGATCGGGACGGCGAGCTGTCAAATGTAACTCCTAAAGGTTTGATACGCTTGAATTAAGCGGTGAATGTAGCCCGAAACCACTTGCGGAACAAACAGGAAACGCACTAGCTTGTGTTGCAAGTGGAACGTGCAGGGGGGTGAATCCGTGAGGGTCGGAGTCAGCGGGCATCAGGCACGGCCAGGCATCGACTGGAACTGGGTAGCTGATGCAGTTCGAGCAGAGTTGGCTCAGTGCTCGACCATCACTCAGGCGCTTACCTCACTCGCTGTCGGAAGTGACCAGATATTTGCACAATGCGCACTAGAGATGAATGTGCCTGTTCTCGCTGTGATCCCTATCCACAACTATGAGAGTTTCTTCGAAGGGGACGGACTCGCCCGTTACCGCGAGCTTCTCGCCGCTAGTGAGCGGCTCGATCTTAACACCACCGACGAGCCCGAACCGGCCTTCTATGCAGCTGGGCGTTATATCGTTGAGCGTTGCGATCTCCTGTTGGCTATTTGGGACGGTAAGCCTGCTGCTGGTTTGGGTGGAACCGGTGATGCTGTTGAGTACGCTCTTCAGCAGGGTAGATCCTGCATTATAATTGATCCAATCCAGAAGACCGTTAGCCGCATCAACCGTGGAGAATGAGACCTGATGGCCAAAAAACGTGTGTTTGTCAGCTTCGATTACGATCACGATCAATTTCTGAAAACCGCTATCGTCGGTCAGGCGAAGCTGGCGGACAGTCCTTTCGAACTGGCCGACTGGTCAATCAAGGAGCATCTGACGGGTGACTGGAAGGCTAAGGCCCGCACACGGATCAGGAGCGTCGACATCGTCATCATCATGTGTGGCCAGCACACCCACACAGCTGCTGGTGTAAATGCAGAAATGAAAATCGCGCAGGAGGAAGGGGTGACCTACTTCCTACTCAAAGGGTACGCCGACAAGACATGTACAAAGCCTTTGAGCGCAACGAGCCGGGACAATCTCTACGCATGGACTTGGGATAATCTGAAGAAGCTCATCGGTGGAGCTCGCTAGCCATGAAGAAGGCCCTGGTTGTCGGGATTGACGACTACCATTCCGCACCTTTGCAAGGGTGCGTGAACGATGCATCTTCCGTAGCGCAGCTTCTCGAGCGCAATGGTGACGGTTCCCCGAACTTCTCCGTCAGGCTGCTCACCAGTGACAAGCTTGAGGTCAATGCACAGGTTCTGCTGCAGGCCATCACTGAGCTTTTCAGCGGCGATGCCGATACGGCTCTGCTGTTTTTTGCTGGGCATGGGATCATCAACCCGGAAACGAATGCCGGCTATATCGTCAGTCAGGACGGGCGGAAGCCCAGTTGGGGAGTCACGCTATCTGACATCCTCCATCTGGCCAACCAAGCGTACCCGCGCGTGAAGTCGAGCGTGATCATCCTAGACAGCTGTCAATCCGGCTATGCTGGTGAAATCCAAGGACTTGGTTCGGCAGCGAACCAACCGTCGGTGATCGGTAACGGAGTAACAATCCTGACCGCTTCACATCGGGAGGGTACTGCCGCCGAAGAGGATGGGCATGGACTCTTCACTAGCATCCTCCTTGATGGTTTGAGCGGTAGCTCGGCTGATGTAATCGGCCGGATTACGCCGGCATCCGTGTACTCCCATATCGATCAGACGCTTGGGCCTTGGAAACAGCGTCCTGTTTACAAGGCGAACGTGCAAACCTTTGTAACGCTACGCAATGTGGCTCCAAAGATCCCCCACGAGGTGCTGCGACGACTGCCAGAGTACTTTCCAGACCCGGCGCACGTGTTTCAACTGGATCCATCCTACGAGCCTGACCGTGAGAATGTGCCGGAGCGCGTTAAGCACATCCCGGTCGACGAAGATCACAAGCGTATCTTCAAGGAGCTACAGCTTTGTAATCGGCATGGTCTCATCGTGCCCGTCGATGCTGAGCACATGTACTATGCTGCGATAGACTCCAAAGGATGTCGTCTTTCTGCGCTTGGTGCCCACTACAGAAAGCTCGCGATCCTTGGGCGTATATAGATAAGTGAGGGGATATGAAGGTCTTCCTTTCTCATCAAAAGGCCGACTCTGAGACTGCAGGGATTATCGCAACTAGATTGAAGCTTTATCACCAAATTGACGTCTATCTGGACGTTGTTGATCCAAACGCGTCAACAACGGGAGACGATCTAGGAGAGTACTTGCGCCAGCAGCTCTCAATTTGCACCCAGCTGATGGCAGTTGTGTCCGCTGCAACGAAAACCTCGTGGTGGGTACCGTGGGAAATTGGTGTTGCTACCGAGAAGGATTATCCGATCGCCACCTTTGCGGGAGGCTACACGACGCTGCCCGAATATCTGCGCAAGTGGCCTTACCTTCAGTCCATGAGTGATGTCGATGCTTATGCTGAGGCAAGCAAGATGGCACAGCGCGAGTTCAAGAACCGGAGAACCTATCAAACGGATAGCTTAGCGCGGCGTAGCTCTACAAAAGACTTTTATCGCGTGTTGCGCTCAAGCCTACGTCAGTGACTTTGGTTAAGGCATATCCGTGGTCCTCGGCAAGCCTACTGAGACGTGTGGCCGCCCTGTCCTCTGCTGCGCAGCGCCTCGTTTCGCTAGTGGGCAGACCGTCAGGATGCGGACTGACGCTACAAGGACAAAGCGTCTAGGATCCAGATAACGACAATGCCCCTCCCCGGTAACACCCGGAGATGGAGGAACCTACACAGAACATCGCCTGAAAGCTGCCCACCCGTTCCTTATCTGGTTCCCGGCCGGGCTTTTGCGTTGAGGCCCGGTGGCGGGCGCGGCATACGCCAGCCGCGCCCCTGCCTCGCTGGAGTGGGATCAAGACCAGTGCTTTGCGATTGAGCCACTGCCAGGGCGCAACACTGCCTTTCCGGAAATCCGCTTTTACGATTATACGCTGATGAGCAGCTGTCAGGTGCGCCAGGTGCTGGCGATCATACAGGGGCAGAGACAGGTGGCCCCGGCTCATCCCCGGACGACGTCGCTACGGAACCAGGCCCTACGGGTACGGCCGCCGGCATCCCAGAGGGACCCTGCCTCAGCGGTTCGGCCGCGATGATGATCCCGCTTCTGTGCGCCGCCTCGAGGGCGGCGCTGCTGTATGTTTAAATACGATTTTGCGACTCTGCGGTTTTCTGGAAATGTGTCCCAGAGGTAACAGGCATCGTGCGCAGCGTTAACGAACCGTTGGCAGAGGCGTGTTTGTGTGAAATCGTGAACCTACAGAAACGGGTTTGCAGAAAATCGTAAATCCGACGATACGCAAATCCAGAAAGGCGGCGCATGATCATCGGGGTGCTCAACCAGAAAGGCGGAGTCGGTAAAACGACCCTCGCCACCAACCTGGCGGCGGTCATCGCCAAGGCCGGCTACCGTGTGCTGCTGGTCGACGCCGACCCGCAGGGCAGCTCTATGGCTTGGTCGTCCGTGCGCGAGGCCGAGCCGCTGTTCCCGGTGATCAGCATGGCCAAGCCAACCCTGCACCGCGACCTGCCGGAGATCGCGGCCGACTACGATGTGGTGATTATCGACGGCGCACCCAGGGTCAACGACCTCGGCCGCGCTGCGATCCTGGCCAGCGATGTGGTGCTCATGCCGGTGCAGCCGTCGCCCTACGACGTATGGGCCTCGGCCGACACGGTGCAACTGGTCAAGGAGGCCCAGCAGTTTAAGGAAAACATCAAACCCGTTTTTGTGGTGAACCGCAAAATCGTAAATACGGCGATCGGGCGCGATGTGCATAATGCCCTGTCCCAGTTCGAATTTCCGATCCTGCCGGTGGAGATTTGCCAGCGCGTCGGCTTCGCCGAGAGCGCCAGCCAAGGCATGTCCGTGATCGAGACGGACCCCAAGAGCGATGCCGCACAGGAAATCAGCCAGCTGGCCGCCCAGCTTGTCGACATGAAAGCCAAACCCAAGACCAAGAAGGAAAGGAAGGCCGCATGAGCAAGGGAGCCAAGCAGGTCTCGTTCAAGGTGCCCGCATCCAAGCTGGCGCCGGCTGCCGACGCCTGGATCGCCAACCGCGGTGCCGAGCCCACGACTACGGATAGGGAAGGGGGCTCCGTGACCGCCCTCAAGGCTGTTGAAGCCGCTCCGGCGCCGGAGCCGAAGGAGAAGATGTCCCGCTTCACCATCGACGTGCCGGAAAGCCTGCACCGCCGTGTGAAGATGCAGTGCGCGGCACGCGGTCAGAAGATGGCCGACATGATGCGGGATCTGCTCGAGCGCGAGTTCCCGACATCGTAAATCCGCTGATGCAGAATTCCGCTTTTACGATCTTCCGGAAATCCTGGTGTGAGTGATCCCGTCCGTCTCGACCTGATGCCCCTCGACGCGTTCGGGGCCCTCGGGCTGCATGAGAAGAACGCCTACCTGCAGGCGCTGGCGGACACGTTCTGCGCCAGGACCGGCCGCGAGACCCTTGTCCTCAACAAGGACGCGCTGAGCCGCCTCCGGCGCTTCTACAGCCGGCGCAGCCTGGCTGACCTCAAGGTCGGGCCTGAGCCGACAGACCCGATCGGCATCGCCCTCAAAGCGCTCGGTGATGCGGTCAAGCTCAACGAGCGCCAACCCGATATCGTCGGCGCGCTGGTCTCTGAGCTGCCGGCGCCGGTGATGCGTGAGGCGCCCGACGACGACGCCCAGCTCGCGTTCTTCGTGCCCAACATCTACGACGCGCCGCTCAAGGACGACGTCAACCTGATGGATGTCGCGCCATTCTCGCTCGGCAAGGCCAAGCGGGAAGGGGTCATCCGTTACGAGCTGAAGGACTGCATCATCACGATCGATGGCAGCGCCTCAGCCGGCCTCGCCACCGTGTTCGACTACGACATCTTCCTGCACATGGTTTCGAGCCTCGCCGATGAGGCCAACCGGTACCGCCGAGCGTTGGAGAAAGGACTTCGTATCGATGTACCGGCGCGGGTCTACCGACCTAATGCTGCGCACATCCTCAAGTTCTGCCGTCGCTCCAACGGCGGCAAACAGTACAAGGACCTCGAGGCCGCGCTGGACCGACTCAAGGGCACCAGCGTCAAGGTGGTCAATCTCGGCAACGGCAATCGCCGTGAGATGATCTCGATGTCGCTGATCCAGGACTACCGGACAGTCAGCCGCACCACGACAGGCAACGTCGACCAGGTCGAAATCGAGATCCCCGATTGGGTCTACGATGGCGTGGTGCGCCAGAAGGGAAACCCGCAGATCCTGACCTTGAACGCCGACTACTTCCTGATTTCACAGGGGCTTGGCCGCTACCTTTATCGGCTGTCCAAGCGTGCTGCCGGCAAAACCGTCGCCCGCTACGGAATGACCGAAATCCACAAGCGCAGCGGCTCCAAACAAGCTCTGCCGCAGTTTGCCCATCAGGTGCGCAAATTCGTTGAAAGCACCAAGATCGCGCCGTTGCCCGAATACGACCTAGAGATCATCCCCGGCAAACGCGAAGACGTGCTTGTCATGCGGGCGCGCGGCACCGAAACCTTGCACGCAGGTGCCGTGGTCGCCCCCGAGCTTCCGTTCGACTGACTCCGTTTTTGTCAGCGATTTTTGTCAAAACCGTACTTCGCCAATCGGGGCAGCAGCGGGCCGAAGGCCACAGCCGCGCTGTGGATAATTCTTGTCAATGCCGTACTTCATCAACCAAAAACCGTACATCATAAATGTCAAACCGTACTTCGCCTATGACAAGCCGTACATCATAAATCTGAGGGCCGTACTTCGCCAATCAAGGATGGCCTCAAGTCACTGATTTTAACCAATGTTTTTTGTCAGAGGGGCAGGTCGCTAATGCCTAAAACTCTTAAAGTCTTTTAAAACACTCTAAAACACCGGTTCTGTGGATAACTTCGGGGTTGCACCGTTACGAAAACTGGTGCAGCAGCCCGATTCGACCTATCTGGCAAATCCAGTGCAACGGAAAGCCCGCCCCTTTTTGGCTCCGCCAAAAACCCGCTCCCCCACCCAATGCGGAAGCCGCCTCCGGCGGCTGATTCCAAAATGGGTCCGCCTAACGGCGAACAAGAGGGGCTGCCGGGACTGTGGGTGGCAGATCGACCTCAGTGGCCCCTGGAGACGTTTTGGGCTGCTCAGCCGACAGAGAGCGGCAAGAGGCTTGAAAAACCCGCTACAGCCCTCCTGAGAGGCTTTGTCCCGCGCCTTGCGCGGGGAGGATGATGGTGCGGTCGCTCTGCGACCGCTGAACCAGCCTGACTCGAGATGGAGGAAGCTGGAGACATCGGCGCAGGACCGGACCAGGGGGCCCATGTTCTGGCAGCCGGTTTTGTCAAAACCGTACATCATCAATGCGCTTGGCCGATAGGTTGGGGAGGTCAGACCAACCAACCGGGTGCCACCTAAGGTTCTACATGGGCGCCCGCAAAATCGTATTTCTGTAAATCCGATTTGCAGGATTTGCAGAATTATGTGTGCGAGATGGCTAATGGGGTAGAGGTTGAGCGGTGCCGATTGGCCGCTAAGGACCATACGCGCGTGCGGTAATCACGGATGGCGTGGATATAATGGCATCAACGGTGACAGCCATCCCACAGGTGAAATGGCTGCCGATCCCTTCACGGTCATCGCCATCCCTGGCTGTACCGTGAGATCATGCTGACACAAAAAACCGATCCCTTCGAGAAAATCCTAGCGGGGGTACGGGGGCCGGTAATGAGGCCCCCGCGCGCGTAGCGCGTGGAAAGGCTCGCGCCGTAGGCGCGACCGCATCGCCCCGCGCAGCGGGGCGATCGTTTTTTAGGGCGTGAAACCAACGGCGCCCGTGAAACCGCAGTAACCCCCTGCAGTGTCCGTCCACACCTGCACGGCAACCATGCCGCCGATTCCGCCGAAGATCAGGCCCACTCCGGTCGGCCGCGTCCACGGGAAAATGGCGAGGAAGACTCCAAGCACCATCAACAGCTGGCTCAGCCCCGGCCCGAGGCTGTTGATGATCGGGTGCCCAATCGAGCAGGCGAGCCAACGCGGGACCCCGGTGTCGAACCCGAGCCAGTGCAGTCCGGCAACCGTACCCCCAGCGATCACAAACAGGGCCAAGCCACTGACCAGATCATCGTCGAGGGAACGGCTGCGCATGAGGTGAGCCTTCTGCATGGGTGTTGGCTGAATGGGTGCTGCGGACACAGGCAGCTGCAAAAGAAGGTCTAGCGTTTTGTAATGGCGCACTTATACATTGGGTATCCAACATAGGTGCGCCCCGGCCACAGGCCGTGGGCGTTGCGGTGGCAACGGAGGGCGCAGTGGCATCTTTCCACTTCTCGGCCCAGGTCATCGGAAGGGCGAAGGGGCGGTCGGCAATCGCCGCTGCGGCGTACCGTGCTGGCGAACGGCTGAGAGACGATCAGACCGGCGCGGAACACGACTTCACTCGCCGTCAGGGCGTCGTGCACACCGAGATCATGCTGCCAGACGGGGCTGCACCCTGGCTGGCCGACCGACAGAACCTCTGGAACCACGTCCACCAGATCGAGACTCGCCGCGACGCTCAACTCGCCCGCGAGATCAATCTGGCCCTGCCGCATGAACTCCCAGCCGAGGAGCGGCTGGCCTTGTTGCGTAACTTCATCCGCACCGCGTTCACCGACCGCGGCATGGTCGCGGACTTCGCCATCCACGCACCGACCGATAACGATCCGCGCAACCATCACGCCCACGTGATGCTCACCCTGCGGAAGGCCACGCCGACGGGTCTGTACCGGGTCAAAACCCGGGAGTGGAACTCGGACGCTCTGCTCAACACCTGGCGTGAAAGCTGGGCGACTTGGCAGAACCACTACCTTGCCCGTGGCCAGCATGAAGCGCGGGTTGATCACCGCACACTTGCGGTTCAGCAGGCGGATGCCCGGAACCGCGGCGACCGACTGGCTGCCGCAAGTCTTGACCGGCCGCCGGAAATCCACGTAGGCCCGCGGGCGCAGAACGCGGCGAGGCGTGGGGCTAAGCCGAAGAGCCTGCCGCGGACTGATCTGACCGCCCGCCCCCAAGGCGGCGCCTGGCGCTCCGCGAAGGCTGGCGGGAACCGGCAGCGCGATATCACCTACCCACAGATCGATCGAGGCTCCCGGGCTGCCTACAACGCGCGCCGCGGCGCCCTTGCCGCGGCCGCAGTCTCCCGCCACGTCGAAACCGTCCGGGCGCGCACGGCGCGGCTGAGGCTGATCGAAGGGCGCTACCTCAAGGCACTGCGGGCAACCAAGGAAGGCCTGCGCGACCTGCCGCGCGAACGTGGAGGCTTCCGGCGCTCGGGTGATCCGGCGCAACGCGCCAATCGCCTGGCCCTCATGTTGAATCGTCGTGCCCATCTACTGCGTCGGCTCCAGCTGCTGCGGTTGCTGTTGGGGCGGACCGACACGATCCTTAGCGGCCTGTTTCAGGTGCAGGATCGCGCGTTTGGACGAAGCCGCATCCTCACGGATCGGCTGTTGCCGCGGGCTAACGCGAGCGTGCGCGTGAACCTCCGGCCCGGGCGTAGCCGGGACCTGCTGTGGTAGGTGCGTCCGGCATGTCGTCGTCATCACCGAACCACCTGCTGGTGGGCAGAGTCACCACCACACCTTCAGCCTGCCGCCACGCATCGTAGAGGCCACGCCAGCGCCACTCCTTGTAGTAGCGGACCTTGGTGCCCTTGATCGGCGCACCGACCTGGTCGGGCATCATAATGATGCACTGGTTCGGGTTCATGAACCGCACCTCAGCAGCATCCAGCAGATCCCGGCCGGTTTCCGACTGGCCGTCCTGATGCTGCGCCCGGACCAGGCTCAAATTGCCGGCGGCAGTGCCGTAGGAGCTCGACATCACCGTCTGACGGCCGATGCCTTCGGCTACCTCACGGGCCGTCCGCGTGTCGGACACCCCGAACATCACCTGGGCGCCGGATCCGGCGATGAACGTGGTCGCGGTCTCCTGACCATAGAGCGCGCGCAGCTGGCCGAGGTCCTGAAAAATGATGACCGTCTGGCAGTAAGCCCTGAGCATGCCCATACCGGTGGCCAGAATGTCGAGGCGACCGAGGGCCTTGGCCTCATCGATCAGCAGCATCGGCTTGTGTGCCGGCGGCGGGCGGTCCTTGCTGCGCATCAGCGCGGCGACGGCACAGCCCATCATCACCCGCAGGAACGGCGTGAAGATATCGATCTTGTCGTCCGGCACCATCAGGTAGACGGACATCCCTTCCCGGCTGAGATCCTCCATCCGGAAGTCCGAGGCCTGGGTGATCCATCCCCCGACCCGGTCCTTGCTCCAGAACGCCATGCCCTTGGCCGTGTTGTTCAGCACCGACTGGGTTTCCGGGTGTTCCAGGCCGTTGAGCGTGATGCGGCCCTGCTCGGCAATCGAAGGAATCCGGCTGCTGGCCATCTCCTCGAACAGCCCGCGCAGGGTCTCGCCCTCGGCGGCGATCAACTCGCGCACTAATGAGAGCGTCTGCTGCTCCTCGGGGTACGCGTGCAGGACGTGGCGGATCACCGCCGTGAGGACGTTCTTGGCGCTGGTGTCCCAGTGCCCCTCCCGGCTTTCCGGGATGACCAGAAAGCTGGCCAGCTGCGCCGTGTCGGTGTCCTCGTGGAAGGTGCCCTTGCGGATCATGGAGAGCGGGTTGAAGAAGTCGCTCTCCTCGGGATGGATCGCGTCCAGGCGCCAGACCGGGCCCAGGGTTGAGCGATGCCGCTGCGTCACTGCGAAGTTTTCACCCTTCGGGTCAGTGACGATCACCGAACCCTTGTGGTCCAGGAGATTGGGCACGACCACGCCGACGCCCTTCCCCTTGCCCTGAGGAGCTACGCACAGCACCGCACCGTCGCCCTTGAAGCGGATGAACTGGCCGTAGGCCATGCCGACGATCAGCCCCTTGCTGCCGCCTAAGGCGTCGCCGCGCACCAGGTCATAGAAGCCGGCCCAGCGTGCCGACCCATGCGACGTCGGCCGTGACCGCAAGGCCTTCCGGCCCTGGCGGAACCCGTGCTTGAGCAGGAAAGCCAGCAGCCAAGCGGCCCACCTGAGCACGCGGAACACAACACGGACGAGCAGCCAAAGCACGCGCATAGCCTACTCCAAAGTGGGTTTAATCAGAAGCTAAGTGACTGTTGTTGCATCACAAATGTGCTCAGCGTCCGCGCCCCTGCGTCCGCGTCTGAATGCGGATTTCACGCTCGGGAGGGGGAAGACGGTGCTGCTGCGCCAGGTGGGCACGAGCGTTCCGCACATCGCCAAGCCGCTCACTGAGGTGCTTCAGGTCACGCAGGGCCTCTGGCAGTTCACCGACTGCCGCAGCGACCGCCCGGCGGCGCCAGCCCAGGAACCCCGTGCGGAACACACCGAACGTTAGCTCGCGGCGAAGGACTGTCTCCTCAAACACCGCAATCGCATGGACGAACCCGCGCCGGCGGCTCAGCTTACGGAACGCCTGCGCAGCCAGATGCGGGTAAACGAAAATCTCGCCCATCAGCCGCTGAGCACGGGCCTCCGCCAGGCCGATGCCGAGACGCAGATCACGCTCGAGGACATCGTAGTCATGCGGGATGCCACCAGGCGGGGCCGATGCGTTTTCAGCTGCGGACATGAATGATCTGCCCTATACTGTTGGGATGTTGAGTTTTATTTATGACCTATGGATTGTTTGGTTCAGCCGTGAGCCGGTGCCACAGAGCTGGTCAGAGCTCATCAAAGATGTGGAGCGACTTCACCCCAACGACCGCTATATTCAGCAATGGAATGCCGAGTACGAGCTCATTCGGCGTCAGGAGCAAGGACAGCGCGGTCACGACGCCTGACTTAAAGGCGTAAAATCGTAAAACCGTATTTACGCCACTATTGAGGCAGGCCTACGTAGTAGAGCTCTTCCGGCAGGAAGGGGCGGGGAGCCGTGTCCGAGGGCGTCTTGAGCATCACCTTGAAGCGGTTCTTCTTCCAGTACGGCAGCCACTGGTCGAACACGGCGAGGTTCTTCTCCTGCGTCATTCCGCAGTCGACCTTGAACTCGACCCGGTGGGTTCCAGGCGTCAGCCGCACCGAGCCAAAGTAGCTCTGTGAGCGATACACATCCCGTTCCGGGCGGCGGTCCGAACCGAACGCCGTAGTGCCCGTGATCAGCCGGTTGCCGCCGACGTAGAACGACCCGGAGCAGTTGAACCAAAGGGCGCCATACAGGAACAGCGGATCGATGGTCAGCACCGGGTCCAGGACCATCGAGAAGACGTAGATCCCGTCCTCCTTGGCATTCAGAATGCTGACGCCGTTGTAGATGAAGCGGTTCTGGCCCGTGATGTAGCGTGAGTGCATGTCGAAATTGAAGTCGAACATGGGCCCGGGAAAGCCGGCAACGGCCTCGCTGTTGCCGTCCTGGCTCCAGGGAATGAGCCGAACAAACCAACCCGGGACGGCCTTGCCCTTGGGGGCGGCGGGCTTCGCGGCCGGCAGCGCAGCCACGCTGGTGTTCGGGCTCTTCCGCTCCTTGCTCTCCAGCTGATCCAGGCGGCGGTTCAGGGCCTCGAGTGCACGCATGATCGCAGCGTTATCAGGCTGTGCCGCTGGTGCCTCGGCCGTGGCTGAGGTGGCGGACATCAACGCGAGTCCAAGGCTCGCGACACGCATCGTGATACCGTTCATGGTTAGCGATCCATTAATGGCGGCCGGTAGCCCCGCACGGTAGCGAAGGGCGGCGTGGCGAGGGGAGGGGGGCCTGGAGGTGGCGGCTTGAGACCGTCCAGCTCCGGGAAGGTCTCAGGCTGAATGACCCGGATCCTGTCCGGCGGACGTTGAGGTGGCAGGGAGGGGGAGGGAGCCCGCCTGGGAGGCAGTTGCGCGGTTGGGGGATTGCTGCTGGCTGGAGGCGCCGGGGGCGGGCCTGTCTGGTATTGCCCCTGGCTTGGCGAGGGGCCCGGCTTGGGGAACCAGAGGACGTAGACGAGTCCCGCGACGACCAGTGCCGTGATGTACCACCAGCGGTTCAGGACGCTGAAGGCTTTCAGCAGGCGGCTGTGGGCTGCACTCATCGCGACGGTCGCCTCGCGGAGCACCGACAGCCACATCGGCGTGCCTACGCGCCTCCCTTGGTCCGCGGCGCTGCTTTGGGTGCCTGAGACTTGTCGGACACCGCACGCACGGTCATCTCCGTCGTCTTCGCGTCGTAGATGATCTCGATCTCCCGCACGCCCTCTGCCTTGAGCGTGCTCGCAGCAGTGCCGAAATCGCGCTCGATGTGCCGATAGAGGTCACGAGTGTCGAAGCCCGGGCGGTCGTACTGGTCGACGTACGACAGCAGGATCTGCGGCGGCACCGGCCTCAGCGTCAGGCCGTAGTCGGCGACTTCCTCGGTCAGGATCTTGAGCGTGATCGCGGCCAGGGCTTCCGGGCTGAGAGGGGCGAAGGCGAAGACCCGATCGATCCGGGACAGCACCGGAGAGGGCAGCTCCTGCCGCAGGATCGCCCGGCAACGCTCGGACAGCTCCTCGCTGGTCAGCAGGCCTGCGTTCTGGTTCCCGGACGCCTGGCGCTGATAGGCGGCAAGGGCCGCGATCTCCTTTTCCTTCGCGTTGGACGTCAGGATGAAGATGGCGTCGGTCGTGCTGACTAAGGTCGACTGGGTCGTCTCGCGGATGTAGCCCTCCTGCCAAGCCGCCAGGAAGGCGTTCTGTGCGTCGAGGCAGGCCTTCTCGAACTCGTCGAGGATGATCACCGTGTTTGGGTTGTCCAACAGGTGGTTCATCAAACCAGCCTTCCGGTCGGAGCCAACAAACCCCGGCGCAGCGCCGAACAGGCTGTTGAGCGATGCAGCGTCCTTCAGCTTGTTCATCTCGACCAGGTAGTGGCCGCCCCAACCGGGCAACGCATCTCCGATGGCCTTGCCCAGTTCGGACTTACCGGTTCCGGGCGGCCCCGAGACCAGGAAGACGCCGATCGGCCGGCGGCGATGCACCTTGGCGGACCGGCTGGCGATCAGGGCAGCGAGCTCGTTTACGACTGCCTCCTGACCGATCACGCGGCTGTTGACCTGTTCAGCCAGCGTCGCGGCATCGATGGGCTTGATCTTCTGGTTGGGCTGCCGCTGCGCGAGCAGCTCACGCAGCCGCGCGGGGTCGGTCATCTGATCGAGGATCTTCACAAGGGGCTCCGGAAGTTGGTGGTCTTTCACCAGTCCCGCGGCTCTCAGAGGCGCGAGACCGAGCAGGGTCAGAAGAGTGAAGAGGGCCGCGGTGCCGATGAGCTCCCAGTCCATCAGCGCACGGGCACATCGACGGTCTGGCCAGGCGCCATCACGGGGAGCGGCACAGGGCCGTACGCGGTCGCCAGCGCCACGGTGATCCCGCCGCCGCCGTCGAACACACCATGCACACTCAGCAGGTTGTGCGTGGGCCTGGGGACGGCCAGACGCATCGGCTGGCGGGTCAGCGGAACGCTGATGCTGAACTCGTCGGTGAGGATGGACACGATGTCTCCATCTTCGGCGCAGTCGTCCCAGAGCGTGAGCCAGACCAAGTCACGCGGCTGCTCCTGCCGGTTCATGGAAAGCAGTGCCTCCACACGTTCCTCGGGCGCAACCGGAGGGAGAACAACCGTGCCTGCCTGCCGGTAGGCTGCGTTGCGCAGCGCGTGCTCGGAAGCTGTGAGCGGGCGCTCCACGGCGGGGGCGTTCAGCAGGCCGCCGCAGCTGATGGACATCACCCCAAGGGCCACAAGAGCTGCCCAGGGCATCGGCTGCAGCCGGGGTGCGGCGGCACTCTTGAGCGGTGATGGATGACGGGTCATCATGCGAGGGAGCCCTCAAGCATCGCGGATCAGGCTGCCACGCACGTCGGAGCGGCTGCGCTGCGGATCTTCCGGCGCAGCAGGGCCAGGCTGTTGTTCAGGGCGCGCCGATCCGACGGTGTCGATCCGGTCAGCAGGAACCACCAGCCGGTCTGCAGCAGCACATGCAGCTTGATGTGCTTGCGAGTCCTTTCGACCCGATAGGGCAGTCGCAGCTCATCGAGCAGGCTGGTGTGGGCGAGGATGAATGCCTTCGAGGTCTTCATGACGTCTGCCATCCCAGTCGTTCAGGGGTGACAGACTTGTTCCAGAGCCCTGCGTGCCGTTCGATCCCAAAGACTCGGTGGAAATCTTTGGCATTGACAAAGACCAAGCTTCTGCCTGGATTGATTCGCGTGGGTATGCGAGGGGTTTCAAATAGAAGTATGAGAGCATTGAAATAATAGAAACGGAGTACAACAATAAAACCAGCATTAAGCTGGAGCATCTCAATGAATTTATCAATCAACCCTAAGATGGAGCGTGATCTCAACAGGTCTTTTCGTCGAATGAAGAAGATTATGCGGACCGGGCGAGTCCCTTCAAGGAAGCCGCGGAACGCCTTCAAGATCGCTTATCAGGCCTATCGGTTTGAGAGGCAGGTGCTGGGATATATGTGGGACGGACTCTCGGTAGAGTTCGATCAGAACGGACCTGCCTTTAACAATCAGATGCAGTTTGCTCGCGACCGTTCAATGCCGATGTTGAAGGCAATGTACGGCGAAAAGCTGATCAACGCTGCTAATGAAGCGTATGTGGCTGTGCACTGCATGGGGAACGTACGGAAGTAACCTGCCGATCGATCAGATTGACCCTCTCAGGAGGGTCTTTCTATGTCTCCAAGCTGCCTCAGGCGGTCGATTTCCCGCACCTTGTGAAAGGCGCCCATTGAAAGGCAGATCTGGCGCGAACTCTCCAAATATTCATTATCAATCTCGCCCCTCAATAGGGCAATTTTTCCGCGCACTAGGCGCAGGCCTCGATGGATCTGACCAGCACCGCCGGACAAATCGGGGGGGAGCTTGAGAATTGCTTCGGCAATTTGGCGCTCTGCCCCCTGGTAATCACCATCATTCATGAGGCGAGACGCAGTCAGCGTCCGCCGGGACATGTCCAATCCGAGGTTGTATTCCGCAGATCTCAGGCGAGCGTCCGCCTCACCTAGCAGCTCCTTCATATTCATACCCCCGAGGTCCTTTAGGGACGTAGTAGTCCGGTAACCACGGTCTAGAAATTCATCGGCGGCATTCAGGTACAGAACCGGATCGATGAGATCGGAAGTGGCGCCATACTGTTCTATGGCCAGTGCAAGAGCTTTGCTGGCCGAGCCAAAGTCCGGCGCATTGTTGATCAGTCGGTTGCGTCGTTCCCAGTGTCTTGCATGCTCAAGCTGGACAATCCCAGCTTGAGCATGGTTTTCGGCGACCAGCTTTTCTGTTTTGCTTTTAAAGTAGGAGAAACGATACCACTGCCCAACGGATTGAGATACCCATGCGCCTGCGCGGGTGATCCGTAACAGGCGATCCGCAAAAGCAGATGGAGAGAGAAAGCTGAGAGACTTGCCTCTTTCCTCACTCATATACTCGGCAAGGATGTAGGCGTTATTGATTGCCTCGCCCTGGTTGCCGCCGCTAGCTGTTCTATTTATCGTCCTGCTAGCAAAATTCTCAAACAAAACTTTATCAGAGAACAGCTCTTTTCGATCCTCTTTCCCGAAAAGGCCATCGGATCTGGCCTTTCTGGCCGCTCTCGAGAAGGATGCTGCGCCCCAGCTCTGATTACGGCCATATTTGAAGTTTTTGCTGATACGGTTATGAGCGATCGCTGCAAGTTCAACATCTGCTTGGAGTTCTGAATCAAGATTTGCAAAATTCAATTCTTGCTTAATGCGGCCATATAGGCCGATGTTGAACCAAACCTCTCCGGCACGTGCTCTCTCGTACTCACGTTTGACTGAAACATCGAGTGTTTCGAGTGCCTTAAGAGCTGAGATTGGTTTGCTAGCGCGAGGGTTGCGCGCCGCCCAGCCTTTTTGCACCGCTTCTTCAAATCGGGGGAAAAATCGGAGGTATGCTTCGACCTCTTCGGGAGACAGTTCAAGCATAGTCGTCCAGGCGGTTCAAAGCCGGTTGCGGGGATGTCGGAACGATCATCCTATCATGCTTATTGCACTCGGCGAGCCGACTGCCGCATCACGTAGATTTCTGTAAAACCAAAAATACGATTATGTGATGGTTGATTGTGTACCGTAGCGGTTCCAGTGCTCTAGCGAAGGGCCAGCCGCCCGTGCCGGCCTCAAGGCACGCTGCGCTCTTTGGCCTTGACCCCGTCCCAGCCGTCCGGCGGTGGGCTGCCATCGGTTTCGACGCCCCAAAGGGCGACGAAGGCCGCCGTCACAAGGAAAAGGGCAGTCCGCGTTGCGGATGAGGGTGCGGGATCTGACTTCGGTGGAAGGGGCGGAAGTTTTCAACAGGAAGTCGCATGCCAGGCGCTGATTGGCACTTTTGTGCTAAAGGTTGCTGCCTACGTTGAAGGTTTGTTCATCAGGAGGGTTGGCCTTGCCGCTCCAGAACATCCACCTTCGTAAGTTCCTCAAAGTCGGATTTTCCAATGCAAGCCGGCGTAGGTCTGAGCTGCGGGCGGACATCAGACAGGAAATTGCCCGAGAAGCGCAGGCAGATAGCGGTGGCGGTGACTTCTACGTGCCGTTCTGGGCGGACGCCAAGGCACATGCCCTTGGTACCAGGGATCTACGGCAGGCCGTTCGGGAGCGCATCGCTGCTAATGGGGGACGAGCTGCTCTTTACCCACGGCTTAGGGATGGCTTTCTGCAGTGGTGGGACGAGCGGCGGCGGCTAACCAACGCGCCGGTTCAGGCTGGAGACGTCCAAAGGGCCAGCTTTAGCGTCCCGGGGCTTGCCGCAACGGTCAAGGTCGAAAACGTCCTGTCCGTGACCGATGGGGCTGGCACATGCCGCTTCATCTACCCCTATTTTGCTAAAGAGCCTGCGCTCAACGACGACTCGGCGCGGATCGCCCTTTGGCTGCTCAGCCAAGCGCTTCCCAGTGTGCCCCTCTCTGAAATCCGCATTCTGGATGTGATCAGAGGGCGGACGTTCTCGGTTGGCCGGACGCCTCTGCGTGGTGACGAGGAGGCTGAGTTCCGGCGCATCTACGAGGTCCTGATTGAGGAGCGCGATCGTCTACGCCGGGAGTATGACTGAGTTCTGGTTGGGGCGCTGCCCCCGGCTGCGGTCAAGGGGTGTCCCCTGCCTTCGGCAAAGCGCCTGCAGGCGGGTGATCCCCCTCCCCTGGGACCTACGCCACCCCCGGTCTCGCCGACGAGCAGAAGGTCAGGACGGGGCCTGACGCTTCAAGGGGAAGGGTTCTCTGGCTTCGTTCTGAACTGGCATTCCAAATGCGCCGCGGCGTCATCTTCCATCACCGTCATTATCAGGGTGCTCACAGCTTTCCCAACGGATCGATCCGTAGCTTCTGGCGACGCAAGGCTGTCAGCGCTTCCAACTCACGCCACATCGTGAGCTCGGCCTCGCTCGTGTCGAAGCCCGCTCCGGTTAGGGAAAGTACCGTCTGGATCCGCGCCGAGACGCGGATCTCGCTGGCCCGGATCAGGCGTCCCAACTGCGCGAGGAACTCGTCGTCTGTCATCGTCGTGCCTCCGCATGCTCCTGACCGCAAACACGTTACCGTTATCTCGGGCTCGTCAGCCGAACCAACCGGCCAGCGCCAGCAGGATACTGCTAAGTTGTTGTGCAAATAGAGAAAACCCAAGTTGAGGTGGGCGCAACAGCCATCCTCTTGTGAAAGGGGCAGTCATCGCCACCTCCAACACACCTCACTCCCTTAGATGGCGACAGATGCCCGATCGGCGCAGGCAGCGTATGGACGCGACCATCCTTGAAATCGTCGAACAGGAAGGCATGGCGCGAGACATCGCTGAGATGGCGCACGATCTCGCGCAGGACGGCCATCATGCAACTGCAGACATGCTTCGGACGATGAGCCGCCGTCGCCGGGTCATAGGCATGGAGCTCCGCGCTAACCTAGCTGTGCTCAAAGCTGGAGATCATGAAGCCGCTGGAGACGGCGAGTAGCGCCCGTGCAGCTGAGTTCAGAGCTCCGAAGTCTGACGTTCGGGGTGACACTCGGCAGCTAGGTCCAGCCGTACGGTACAGAGTTCTGTTCCGTGCTCATCGCGGACAAACGCTATGAAATCGCGCTTGCCGTCGCGAGGCGGAGCCTCCCGCCCAACATCCGGCAACGCCGCAATGGCCGCGTCACGCGCGGCCTGCAGGCTCTCGTACTCCTGGCCTTCCTCGTCCTTCAGCCACAGTGCACCATCCTGAAAATCGAGAAAATAGCGAGGCATGACAATGTGCGCGCTGGAGCATGTTGGTCTTCACAAACCTAGAAGCGCTTCAGATGCAGATGGTTGCATGCCCTAGCCCACATCCGGGATGAGGTAACCCAACCCAATGAATTCCGCTGAATTTCTCAGCATCTGTGCAATTGTGGACAGACAGGCGGATAAGCGTCGCGATAAGGGTTGGGGCAAACGCAACCCAAGACAACTCCCTGCCGCCTGTTATGCTCCCCGACATCGACGCCCTGCTTCGCGGCAACCTGCTCCTCAGCGCCCTGCGCCTGTCGGATCAGGCGCTGCTGAAGCCCCACCTAGAGCTGCGAGAGCTCCAGCGCGGCGAACTGCTGTTTGAGGCCGGCGAGGACGTTTGCTTCATCTCTTTTCCGCTCGGCCAGTGCGTGGCGGCCCTCGTCATCGGGCTGCAGGACGGGCGCGCGGTCGAGACCGCCACGGTTGGCCACGAGGGAGCGATCGGTGGTGTGGTGAGCCAGGGCTCGCTGCCCGCGTTCAGCCGGGCTGTTGTCCAAGTTCCCGGCTCGGTGCTGCGCATCGAGGCGGCAGTGCTGCAGCAGATCAAACAGACCTCTCCGGGCCTGCGCAATCTGATGACCCGCTACTCGGATTGCCTGCTCGCCCAGGTGCTGCAGTCGGTCGCCTGCAACGCCAGCCACACCATCGAGGCCCGCTGTGTTCGTTGGCTCCTGAGCTTGCAAGACCGCATCGGTAGCGACGTCCTGCCCGTCACACATGAAGTGCTGGCGGAACTGCTGGGCGTGCAGCGCTCCTACCTGACGCGCACGCTCCGGACCCTGCAGGAGCAGGGCCTGATCCAGATCCGGCGCGGGCGCATCATCATCAAGAGCCGTCCGGCGATGGAAGAAGCAAGCTGCGAGTGCCATGGCGCAGTCAAGCGGCACTTCGAGGCGGTATTGGGCGCCGTCTACAACGCCAGCGGCACCTTGGTGTCGCTTCGCTCGACGCCCGCGGAAGGCACACAACTGTGTCAAGCTGTTTAGGTGTTCCAATCCTGAAGGTAATCTCACCCTAATGTCAGTCTGAAGAGAAGATGCCCTGGTCCGACGATCCCCTCGACACTGTGTCGAAGCAAAGCTTCGATGATGTCGTGCGTCTGGCTGCCGAACTCTGCCAGGTCGCGCATGCAGTGACCTGTTTGCAGGCTGGAGAGCGACTGCAAGTGCATGCCTCCTACAGTGCTGCTGGTAGCTCCACAGCGCTGGATCCGGACGTGTGCGCTGATGCTGCCGTGCCGGAAGAACTGCTCATTGTCCCGGACCTGCAAGAGGATCCGGAGCGGCAGGGCTTGCCGCGGCTCGCGGAGGGTTCACAGGTACGCTTCTATGCGGCCGTTCCTCTGCAATCGGCGGATGGGACGGTCCTGGGCGTACTGTCCGTGTTTGACCCGGCGGCGCGCCCGGACGGCCTGACGCAGGTCCAAGAGGACTGTCTGCGGAGCCTGGCCCGCCAGACGGTGACGCTGCTCGAGGTGCGGAGCGCAGCCCGGGCGCACCGCGCGCAACGGATCCTGCACGAGCGCATCCTCGACAGCGCAACAGACTACGCGATCATTGCGATGGATCGGAGCGGGCGCGTCACCCGCTGGAATGCCGGGGCCGAGCGGATCCTCGGCTGGCGTGAAGAGGAGATGCTGGGCGATCCCGCCCACGTGTTCTTCACGCCTGAGGATCGGGAAGCTGGTCGACCGGAGACCGAGATGGCGCTGGCGCTGCGGGACGGCTTCGCGCCGGACGAGCGTTGGCACCTGCGCAAGGGCGGTCAGCGGTTCTGGGCGACCGGTGAGCTGATGCCTCTCAAAGCCGAGAACGGCACCGTGCAGGGCTTTCTCAAGATCCTGCGCGATCGCACCCAACAGCGCGTCGAAGCAGCAGAGCGTAACGCCAGCGAGCTGCGCTTCCGCTCGCTCGTCGAGGTCAGCCCTCAGGTGGTCTGGTTCGGTGATGCCGCCGGCAACATCACCTACTGCAACCCGATCTGGTACGAGTTCACGGGGCTACCGTCAGGTGACACAAACTGGGCCAGCGTGATCCACCCAGACCACCAGGAACGTGTGCTGGAGGTCTGGAGGCATGCGGTTGAGACCGAGGGACCCTACGAGGTCGAGATCCCGTTCCGCCGAGCCAGCGATGGCCAGTACCGCTGGTTCCTGGCGCGCGGCAAACCCATAAGCGATGCTGCCGGCGTACCGGATTGCTGGATCGGCATCGCCATCGACATCCACGACCGCAAGGAGGCTGAGATTGCCCTCCGCAGCGCGCAGGAGCAGTTGCGCCTTGCCGTCGAGGCGACCGAGACGGGCGTGTTCGACTATGACCTCGTCTCGGACGAGCTGAAGTGGGACAACCGCATCCGTTCGTTCTACGGCCTAGCGCCGGACGCTCCCGTCAACCTGGCCGTGCACCTGGCTCGCGTGCACCCGGACGACCATGCCAAGGCGGATGAAGCGGTGCGCGCCGCGATCGATCCGGCCGGCGACGGCATCTACGACATCACCTATCGCACGGTGGCCCCGGAGGACGGGACCGAGCGCTGGGTGTCTGCCAAGGGTCAGACCCTCTTTGAGGGCGGACGACCGGTGCGTCTCATCGGCACCGCGCGCGATGTCACCGGGAGCCGGCGCGCGGAGCAGGTTCTGCGCGAAACCGAGGAGCGCTACCGCCTCGCCTCGCGCGCCACCAACGATGCGATCTGGGACTGGAACCTCGCCACCAACCACGTGCTCTGGAACGAGGCGCTGCAGGTTGCCCACGGCTACGCGCCTGATGCGGTCGAGCCGACCGGTGACTGGTGGATCAGCCACATCCATCCCGACGACCGCGCCCGCATCGATGCCTCCATCCATGCTGTTATCGATGGGACGGGTACTGTCTGGAGCGACGAGTACCGCTTCCTGCGGGCCGACGGCTCCTATGCCGACATCCTCGACCGCGGTTCCGTCATCCGCGACGCGCAGGGAAAAGCGACGCGCATGATTGGGGCGATGCTGGACATCACCGAGCGCAAGCAGGCGGAAGAGCAGCAGCGCCTGCTGACGGGTGAGCTGCAGCACCGGGTCAAGAACACGCTGGCGATGGTGCAGGCGATTGCCAGTCAGACGCTGCGAGGGGCGGCGGACATCGACGAAGCGCGTGAGGCTTTTGCCGCCCGCCTAATCTCACTCGGCCGCGCGCATGACATTCTCACGCAGGCCAGCTGGAAGGCTGCCCCGATCATGGAGGTGGTCCAGGGGGCCCTGAGTGTGCATGCCCAGGCCGGACCTGCACGGATCCGGGTTAGCGGCCCGAACGTGCTGCTCGGTGCGAAATCAGCCCTCTCACTGGCTCTGGCTCTGCACGAGCTGGCCACCAACGCGGCCAAGTACGGCGCTCTTTCGAACGAAAGCGGGATCGTGGAGCTGCGCTGGCACATTGTGCACGAGGGCGAAGCGCCCCGGTTCTGCCTTACCTGGTCCGAGCAGGGTGGGCCGCCCATTCTCGCCCAGCCTGCGCGGCGCGGGTTCGGCTCACGCCTGATCGAGCGCAGCTTCGCCGCCGAGGTCGGTGGTGAGGTTAGGCAGACCTATGCACCGACCGGGCTAATCTGCCGCCTGGAGGCGCCCCTTGCCTCGATGCAGGAGCAGCGTAGCGAAATCGCAGCATAGCGGTAGGTTTTGGTGATTAGGCTTCAGCCAAGCTGAAACCTTTCCCGCAGCTTCCCCCTTCTGTTTGAATGGAATTGCATACTGCGTCGCCTCCCGCTGTCGCCTTGGTTGCCGAGGATGAATTTATTCTACGTATGGAGGCGGCCGACACCCTGGCCGATGCCGGGTTCAAGGTCTTGGAGGTCGCCACCGCTGACGCAGCGCTGCGCTACCTCCAGGAGAAGGACGGTGTCGACTTGCTGTTCACCGATGTGAACATGCCGGGTGACCTCAATGGTTTCGACTTGGCCCGTGAAGTTGCTGCCCGCTGGCCAGTGACCTTGCCCCCTGTTTGCCCCCGTTCATAACCAGAGTCTGTTCTGGTTCTGGTCCTGCTTGGACCGGGTTGCAAACGCGTTCGGGGTGAGCCCGCCAAGGCTCGTGTGGGGGCGGCAGGTGTTGTAGTCGACCCGCCACACCTCGATGATGGTCCGGGCCGCCGGCAGGCTCCTGAACAGATGCTCGTTCAGGCACTCGTCGCGCAAGCGCCCGTTCAGGCTCTCGACAAAACCGTTCTGCTGCGGCTTGCCGGGGGCGATGTAGTGCCACTCGACCGCACGCTCCTCCTGCCAGCGCAGGATGGCGTGCGAGGTCAACTCGGTGCCGTTGTCCGAGACGATCATCAGCGGCTTGCCCCGGTCCTTGATGATCCGGTCGAGTTCGCGCGCAACCCGCTGCCCGGACAGCGACGTGTCGACCACCAGCGCGAGACACTCCCGCGTGCAGTCGTCGACCACGACGAGGATGCGGAAGCGCCGCCCGTCGTCGAGCGTGTCGGAGACGAAGTCCAGGCTCCAGCGCTGGTTCGGCTCCTGGGGCACGGCGGCCGGTGCCCGCGTGCCAAGGGCTCGTTTGCGCCCACCGCGCTTGCGCACCGACAGCCGTTCCTCCCGATAGAGGCGGAAGAGCTTCTTGTGGTTGAGTATGAGGCCCTCACGCTGCATCAGGATGAGCAGGCGCCGGTAGCCGAACCGGCGGCGCTCGCCGGCCAGGCTGCGCA
>JACJIB010000014.1 GCA_014138645.1 Methylorubrum thiocyanatum
TGATCTGCTCTTCGCTGAATCGCTCTTCTTCATCGTCCGTCTCCTGCTCGACGGACCCTAGCTTCAGAATGAGGGCAGACCAGGGGGCAAGGTCAGGTTCAATTCGGGATCAGGTCCCGGGCAGGCCCGCCCGTCTCCTGTCCCCGGCCGCGGGCGTAGGTCGGCAAGGCGGGGTTGTTGGCGTTGGCCGAGTCGGTGTCGTTCTCGAAAAATCCGTTGCCTCGCGCCGCGCCGTCCGTCCAGGCGGACGAGAGTGTGGACGTGCAGAGTCCCGAACAGGCCCGCTCCGGCGCGACGGCCTTCGCGTTGGCGCCGACGCTGGCCAGGACACCGACGGCGGCGAACAGGACAAGAGCTTGGTGCTTGATGCTGTGCATTTCAGGTTCCTCAGCTTACTTGCCGAACACTTTGCTCGGCCCGGCAACGACCTGACAGACGCCAATTTCGGCCGATTATTCCAAACGCAGTTCAAAAAAAACGAGGTTTCGCGGTTCCGCTTGGGTCTTGCGGTGCGATGGAGAAAAAATCTGAGGGGTCTCGGAATAAACGTCGGGAAACGGCGTCTCTGCTCCCATGCCGTCGCCAGGCGCCCTTGCCGCGGGGCGGCTCCGCCTAGGGAAATCCGCGCATGTCAGGAGACTGGCCGTGAGCGATATGGTCCGCCTCATCGAGCCGCTCATCCCGGCCCTTCGCCGGTATGCCCGCGCGCTCCTGCGCAACCCGGCCGATGCCGACGACCTCGTCCAGGACTGTCTGGAGCGCGCCATCGGACGCTGGCCTCAGCGCCGGGCTGAGGGCGACGTGCGCACGTGGCTCTACGCCATCCTCCACAATCTCGCTGTCAGCCAGATGCGCCAGCATGCCCGCCGTGGTGCGTCCATGCCCTTCGAAGACGCGCCGGAGGCGATCCTCGCCGTTGCCCCGAACCAGCATGAGAGCCTGCTCCAACGCGACCTGACGGCGGCGCTCGATGCGCTGCCCGAGGAGCAGCGCGGCGTGCTGCTCCTCGTGAGTGTGGAGGGGCTCTCCTACGCCGAGGCGGCCCAGGTGCTCGCCATCCCGATCGGGACGGTGATGTCGCGCTTGGCCCGCGCGCGCGACCGGATGATCCAGCTCATGGACGGGGAGCGCGCATCCGCCCCCACCGGGCGTCCACTGCTCAGGAGGGTGAAGTGACCGTGCGCCCAATCACCGAGGACGACATCCAGGCCTTCGTCGACGAGCGCCTGGAGGCGCCGCGCAGGGCCGAGGTCGAGGCCTACCTCGCTCGCCATCCCGAGCTCGGCCGGCGCGTCGAGCGCATGCGCAGGCTCGGCGACGCGTTGCGCGATGCCTTCGCGCCGGTGACCGCCGAGCCGGTTCCGGCCCAGCTCAACCTCGCCCACCTCATGGAGGCGCGGCGGCGCCCGCGTCTGCCCGCTTGGCAGGCCGCGGCGGCGGCCGTGCTGCTGGCCCTCGGAGGCATCGGCGGCTGGGGCCTTCGCGGCACGTTGTCCTCGCCCATGACCGGCGTCGATGCCCTGGCCCAGGAAGCGAGCGCGAACTACGCCGTCTACGCCCCCGACCGCCTGCGGCCGGTCGAGCTCGCGGCCAGCAACAGCGACGAACTCGCCCGCTGGTTCTCCGCGAGGCTCGACCGACGCGTCGGCGTGCCGGATCTGAGCGCCTCCGGCTACCGGCTGATGGGCGGGCGCCTCGTCGCCACGCCGCACGGCCCGGCGGGGCTGCTGATGTACGACGACCCGCGCGGCACACGGCTCGTCATGCTGATGCGGCCCATGGCCCAGCCGGGCGACGCGCCGATGCGCGAGCACCGGGCAGGATCGGCCACCGGCTACGCCTGGGCCCAGGACGGGCTCGGCTACAGCCTCGTCGGCGCGAGCGATCCTGCCGTCCTGCATCCGCTCGCCAATGAGATCCGCCGCACGACCGCGACGAACACCTGAGGCTTCCATGACCCTGCTGCACCGCCTGACCGGGGCTCCTCCCGGAATGTCCCCGCGCGCCCTGATGCTGCGCGTCTCCGCCATCGGGGCACTGCTCGCCGGCACGGCCGGAGCCTTCGCCGCCGCGGGCGGCTGGCTGTCGCCGGGCGCGCTGACCCCGGCCCGCATCGTCGATCGCTTCGAGCAGGTGAACGGCCCGCATCCGGGCTTCCGGCGCAACCATGCCAAGGGCCTGTGCGTGGCCGGTGCATTCGCCGGCAACGGGGCGGGCGTCGCCCTCTCGAAGTCCGGCGTGTTCGCGGCGGGACGCGTCACGCCGGTCGAGGGACGGGTCGCGCTCGCGGGCGGGCAACCCTACGCGGCCGATGCCGGGACGACCGTGCGCAGCCTTGCCCTGCGGTTCCGGTTGCCGGACCGGGAGGAATGGCGCACGGGCCTGAACGCCCTCCCGGTCTTCCCCGTGCGCACGCCCGAGGCGTTCTACGAGCAACTGCTCGCGGCCAAGCCCGACCCGGCCACCGGCAGGCCCGACCCGGAGCGCATGAAAGCCTTCTTCGCCGCGCATCCGGAGAGTGCGAAGGCCGCAAGCCTGATCAAGGCGCGCACGATCACCGCGGGCTTTGCCGACAGTACCTTCCGGAGCCTGAACGCCTTCCGGTTCGTGGCTGCCGACGGCCGTGCCACGCCGGTGCGCTGGGCCTTCGTGCCCGAGCGGCCGGCCGTGCAGGAGGCCGCCGCACAAGCCGCACGGAAGGACAAGAACAACCTGTTCGACGACCTCATCGCGCAGCTTCGACAGGGACCGTTGCGCTGGCATCTCGTCGTCATGATCGGCCGGGCGGGTGATGCCACGGCCGACGCGACCCTGCCCTGGCCCTCCGACCGCGAGAGCGTGGACGTGGGCACGCTGACCCTCTCCGACGCGACGCCCGAGGAGGCCGGCAATTGCCGGGACGTCAACTTCGACCCGCTCGTCCTGCCGGACGGCATCGCCCCGTCCGACGATCCCCTGCTGAGCGCCCGCTCGGCGGCCTATGCCCGTTCCTTCACCCGCCGGGCGGGCGAGGAAACGAGCCCCAGCGCCGTGGCCGCGACGGCCGACCGAGGAGACGCTCTGTGACGCACTCCACCCACTTCGATCGGCCGGCACGCCTGCTGCACTGGAGCATGGCCTTGTTGATCCTGGCCATGCTGTTCATCGGCGTGGCGATGGTGACGTCGCTCGCCGACTACGGGACGCTGGTCGCGCTGCATCGCCCCCTCGGCCTCCTGATCCTGCTTCTGGCCGTCCTGCGCCTCGCCAACCGCTGGCATCGTCCCCCGCCGCCCCTTCCGGCGGATCTGCCCCCGTGGCAGCGGCGGGCCGCGCATGCCTCGCACGTTGCACTCTACGGGCTGATGCTGGCCATGCCGCTCATCGGCTGGGCGATGCTGTCAGCGGCGCGCATCCCCGTCGTGGTGGTCGGTCCGCTGGTGCTGCCGCCGATCCTGCCGCAGAGCCCGATGCTGTATGCGCGGCTGCGCGAACTCCACACCGTTCTGGCCTACGGACTGTTCAGCCTCATCCTGGCGCATCTTGGGGCAGCCCTGCTGCATGGGCTGATCCGACAGGATGGCGTCTTAAGCAGTATGGCGCCTTGGCGTTCGCGGCGCTCGGTCGGAAATAGTTGAGCAGCGGCCTGTGACAGCCCTCGCTGCCTTCGGCTGTCGTACACGCATCGGGAGTGAGGCCCGGCTCCTGGCCCTGCCCGTGAGACGCGAGCGTTCGGCGGGCAGCGGCTGGCACAGCGGGGCGCAAAGCCTGCGACCGGACCTTCGGCGGAACGAGGTCGAATATCCCTGGATGGGGTCGACACCGGACGGTCAGTCCGTTGGCGCTCGATGTCTGCGACCGGACATCGAGCACACGTCCGCGGCCGAGGCGATGCAACGTCTCACGGCACACAGACCCTGCAATATGATGCAAATTTCATATGTATGGGGCCATATCTGCGTTTTGTTCATATGGCTCGGCATTGTTACGAAAGATTTGAAATCACGACCACCTTCAGCGTATTGATTCACATGGTTCGTAGGTTGACGAAAGCAGATCTCGCGACGTAGATCGGTGCAGGCATCTTATTCTGGCTCATCATGAGCATCATGCGGCAAGCTGCTTACGCTTGACCAACTATACACCCACGGGTTCGGGCGCCATTGCAGAGTTGTGTGATACAGTGTCGGAACTAGATGCGATTGATGTGTTTTCCGCAGTGCGTATCGTGAGCGCATCTTTGATAGATGGCGGAAGAATGATGGCAATTCGCATCAGGAAATCTGATGCAACTGACGCGTTGATTATTCTTTCACCGAAAGATGCTGAAGATCTACAGATGCGTATTTCTGAAGCACTCGCTGAGCCGAATCCACCATAAATAAGTTTCCAACAGTCATGAAATTGAACCACCGTACGGCATCGATTTGATGTAAGTGGGTCGGCTCGAAAAAGTATAGGAGCGATAAGCGCAAATTGTCCCCTGGTGCTGCCGATCTACGGCGCGCTGTGCGCAGCTTCGTATACGTACAACCAGTAAGAGAATCCCCTGCAATGCTCGCGCGAGCGGATGCGCGTGACGCTGGCGGGGTATGCCTCGCATGCATTTTGATATAATCCCAGTTCGACATACACATGCATTATATCGCAGAAAGGCTTGATGCTGGCATGGATGGGTTCGAGAGACGCAGCTTCCTTCCCAAGGTGTCCAGGTAGGCATGTCCATGGATGCCAGCCGACTGGCGAGCGCTGCCGCAGATGCTTACGCCGCCGAAGCCAAGCCGCCGCTCACGGAGGAACTGGTCGCCAAGGTGCGGGATGCCTTGCTGGCAGCCTTCAATGAGGCGGATGCAACCGCGGAAACGGACCGGCTCGAGCGGTTGAACGCTGCGCTCGACGCGTTCGAGACGGACCTCGATGCGGTCGCCGGGCCGCGGATTGCGTCGCTCGACGAAACCTCGGCCGCGGTCACGACCCGGCATCGCTCGGAGGCCGGGCAGCCTCTGCGGGCATTCGGTGGGCAGTAAGCCCTACCGTTGGCAGCATCACGTCCGTTCGCCCCATCAAGCTGGAACACAGGTCGCGTCATGAGTGAGGATACGGGGACTGTCCGGCGCTTCGCGCATCCGGGCCGTGGCCGCAACGTCGCCCGCGGGGTACCGAAAGGCCGTCAGGTCGATCCCCAGGCCAAGGTCGAGATCGAGGGCCTGCTCGGCACCCGCTCGCGCCAGCGCGACCTGTTGATCGAACACCTTCATCTGGTTCAGGACACCTACGGCCAGATCAGCGCCGATCATCTGGCTGCGCTCGCCGACGAGATGAGCCTCGCCTTTGCCGAGGTGTTCGAGACCGCGACGTTCTACGCGCATTTCGATGTGGTGAAGGAGGGCGAGGCCAACATCCCGCGCCTGACCGTCCGGGTCTGTGACAGCATCACCTGCGCGATGTTCGGCGCCGACGCGCTCGTCGAGACGCTGCAGCGCGAATTGGCGTCCGATACCGTCCGCGTCGTGCGCGCGCCCTGCGTCGGCCTGTGCGACCACGCGCCCGCGGTCGAGGTCGGCCACAATTTCCTGCACCGGGCCGATCTCGCCTCTGTCCGCGCCGCGGTCGAGGCCGAGGACACCCACGCCCACATCCCGGATTACGTCGAGTACGACGCCTATCTGGCCGCCGGCGGCTACGCGACCCTGGAGCGGCTGCGCAGCGGTGAACTCGCGGTCGAGGACGTGCTGAAGGTGCTCGACGACGGCGGCCTGCGGGGCCTCGGCGGCGCCGGCTTCCCCACCGGCCGCAAGTGGCGCTCCGTGCGCGGCGAGCCCGGCCCGCGGCTGATGGCGGTCAATGGCGACGAGGGCGAGCCCGGCACCTTCAAGGACCAGCTCTACCTCAACACCGATCCGCACCGCTTCCTTGAGGGCATGCTGATTGGCGCCCACGTGGTCGAGGCCACGGACGTCTACATCTACCTGCGCGACGAGTACCCGATTTCCCGCGAGATCCTGACCCGCGAGATCGCCAAGCTGCCCGAGGGCGGCACGCGCATCCATCTCCGCCGCGGCGCGGGCGCCTATATCTGCGGCGAGGAATCGTCGCTGATCGAGTCGCTGGAGGGCAAGCGCGGCCTGCCGCGGCACAAGCCGCCCTTCCCGTTCCAGGTCGGCCTGTTCAACCGCCCGACCTTGATCAACAATATCGAGACCCTGTTCTGGGTGCGCGACCTGATCGAGCGCGGCGCCGACTGGTGGAAGAGCCACGGCCGCAACGGCCGGGTGGGCCTGCGCTCCTACTCGGTCTCGGGCCGGGTGAAGGAGCCGGGCGTGAAGCTTGCGCCGGCCGGCCTCACGATCCAGGAGCTGATCGACGAGTATTGCGGCGGCATGTCGGACGGCCACAGCTTCGCGGCCTACCTGCCGGGCGGCGCCTCGGGCGGCATCCTCCCGGCCTCCATGAACGACATCCCGCTCGATTTCGGCACGCTGGAGAAATACGGCTGCTTCATCGGATCGGCAGCGGTCGTGGTCCTGTCCGACCAGGACGACGTGCGCGGCGCCGCGCTGAACCTGATGCGGTTCTTCGAGGACGAATCCTGCGGCCAGTGCACGCCCTGCCGCTCAGGCACCCAGAAGGCCCGCATGCTGATGGAGAACGGCGTGTGGGATACCGAGCTCCTGGGCGAACTCGCGCAGTGCATGCGCGACGCCTCGATCTGCGGTCTCGGACAGGCGGCCTCGAACCCCGTCAGCTCCGTGATCAAGTATTTTCCGGATCTCTTCCCAGAGCCGCGGGCGGTGGCGGCCGAGTGATGCCCCGAGTACCGCCCGACCCGACGCTGAACCCGACCCCGACGCCCCCGACGAAGCCAGAGCCTGGAGCGGACGCATGAGCAACGGCCCCGAAGTGCACGGCGACAAGACCGAGCGGCCCGAGATCCGCGCCAACGGACGCCAGGATGCCGGCGGTCCGGTGGGTGGCCCGCAGCCGGGCTCCGGTGGCGCCTACTCGCAGGGCGCCAAGTCCGGCGGCCAGGCCGCGCCCGAGCCCACGGGCACCTTCGGCCTCAAGGACGCCCCGGTCGCGCCCGCCACAATCACGTTCGAGCTCGACGGCCAGCAGGTCGAGGCGCGGCCCGGCGAGACGATCTGGGCGGTCTCGAAGCGGCTGGGCACCCACATCCCGCATCTCTGCCACAAGCCGGAGCCCGGCTATCGGCCGGATGGCAATTGCCGCGCCTGCATGGTCGAGATCGAGGGCGAGCGCGTGCTCGCCGCCTCGTGCAAGCGCACGCCCGCCATCGGCATGAAGGTGAAGACGGCGACCGAGCGCGCCACCAAGGCCCGCGCCATGGTGCTCGAACTGCTGGTGGCCGACCAGCCCGAGCGCGCGACCTCGCACGACCCGTCCTCGCACTTCTGGGTGCAGGCCGACTATCTCGACGTGAGCGAGAGCCGCTTCCCGGCCGCCGAGCGCTGGTCGAGCGACGTCAGCCACCCGGCCATGAGCGTCAACCTCGACGCCTGTATCCAGTGCAATCTCTGCGTCCGCGCCTGCCGCGAGGTTCAGGTCAACGACGTGATCGGCATGGCCTACCGTTCGGCAGACTCCAAGGTCGTGTTCGACTTCGACGACCCGATGGGCGCCTCGACCTGCGTCGCCTGCGGCGAGTGCGTCCAGGCCTGCCCGACCGGCGCGCTGATGCCGTCAGCCTATCTCGACGCGAACCAGACCCGCACGGTCTATCCCGACCGCGAGGTGAAGTCGCTTTGCCCCTATTGCGGCGTCGGCTGCCAGGTCTCCTACAAGGTCAAGGACGAGAAGATCGTCTATGCCGAGGGCGTCAACGGCCCGGCCAACCACAACCGCCTTTGCGTGAAGGGCCGCTTCGGTTTCGACTACGTCCACCATCCCCACCGTCTGACGGTGCCGCTGATCCGCCTGGAGAACGTCGCCAAGGACGCCAACGATCAGGTCGATCCGGCCAACCCCTGGACCCATTTCCGCGAGGCGACGTGGGAGGAGGCGCTCGACCGCGCCGCGGGTGGCCTGAAGACGATTCGCGACACGAACGGGCGCAAGGCGCTTGCGGGCTTCGGCTCGGCCAAGGGCTCGAACGAGGAGGCTTACCTCTTCCAGAAGCTCGTGCGCCTGGGCTTCGGCACCAACAACGTGGATCACTGCACGCGGCTGTGCCACGCCTCGTCGGTGGCCGCCCTGATGGAGGGCCTGAACTCCGGCGCCGTGACCGCGCCGTTCTCGGCGGCGCTCGACGCCGAGGTGATCGTGGTGATCGGCGCCAACCCGACCGTGAACCATCCGGTCGCCGCGACCTTCCTCAAGAACGCGGTGAAGCAGCGCGGCGCCAAGCTGATCATCATGGACCCGCGGCGCCAGTCGCTGTCGCGCCACGCTTACAAGCACCTCGCCTTCCGCAACGGCACCGACGTGGCGATGCTCAACGCGATGCTGAACGTCATTGTCGAGGAAAAGCTCTACGATGAGCAGTACATCGCCGGATACACCGAGAACTTCGACGCGCTGAAGGAGAAGATCGTCGACTTCACCCCGGAGAAGATGGCGCCCGTGTGCGGCATCGACGCCGAGACCCTCCGCGAGGTGGCGCGCCTCTACGCCCGGGCCAAGTCCTCGATCATCTTCTGGGGCATGGGCGTCAGCCAGCACGTCCACGGCACCGACAACTCGCGTTGCCTGATCGCGCTGGCGCTCATCACCGGCCAGATCGGCCGTCCGGGCACCGGCCTGCACCCCTTGCGCGGCCAGAACAACGTCCAGGGCGCCTCCGACGCCGGCCTGATCCCGATGGTCTATCCGGACTATCAGTCGGTCGAGAAGGCGGCGGTGCGCGAGCTGTTCGAGGAGTTCTGGGGCCAGTCCCTCGATCCGCAGAAGGGCCTCACGGTCGTCGAGATCATGCGCGCGATCCACGCGGGCGAGATCAAGGGCATGTTCGTCGAGGGCGAGAACCCGGCGATGTCCGACCCCGACCTCAACCACGCCCGCCACGCGCTGGCGATGCTCGACCATCTCGTGGTTCAGGACCTGTTCCTGACCGAGACCGCCTTCCACGCCGACGTGGTGCTGCCGGCTTCCGCCTTCGCCGAGAAGGCCGGCAGCTTCACCAACACCGACCGGCGCGTGCAGATCGCCCAGCCGGTGGTCGCGCCCCCCGGCGACGCGCGCCAGGATTGGTGGATCATCCAGGAACTCGCCAAGCGGATGGGCCTCGACTGGAACTATAGCGGCCCGGCTGACATCTTCGCCGAGATGGCGCAGGTGATGCCGTCCCTGAACAACATTACTTGGGAGCGGCTGGAGCGCGAGGGGGCAGTGACCTACCCGGTCGATGCCCCGGACCAGCCCGGCAACGAGATCATCTTCTACGCCGGCTTCCCCACCGAGAGCGGGCGCGCCAAGATCGTCCCCGCGGCGATCGTGCCGCCGGACGAGGTGCCGGACGCCGAGTTCCCGATGGTACTCTCGACAGGCCGCGTGCTTGAGCACTGGCACACCGGTTCAATGACCCGGCGCGCGGGCGTGCTCGACGCGCTGGAGCCCGAGGCGGTCGCCTTCATGGCGCCGAAGGAACTCTATCGCCTGGGCCTGCGTCCCGGCGGTTCGATGCGGCTGGAGACGCGGCGCGGTGCCGTCGAGCTGAAGGTGCGCTCCGACCGCGACGTGCCGGCGGGCATGATCTTCATGCCGTTCTGCTACGCCGAGGCCGCCGCCAACCTCCTGACCAACCCGGCCCTCGACCCACTCGGCAAGATCCCCGAGTTCAAGTTCTGCGCCGCCCGCGTCGCCCCCGTCGAGGCCGCACCGATGGCCGCCGAGTGATCGCTTTCTGAAGCAGCCGTAGCGGTGCGTTCGGGCGCACCGCTACGGAGGCCGTGGTATGCATCGACGATTTAGAGCGCCTAACAGAACCGTCCGATTTGGTTGAGGGTGATGAGGCTGGCGGCGAGGCTTGTGAAGGCGTCGTAGATGTCGGCTCGGCGCTCGTAGCGGATGGGCAGGCGGCGGAAGCGGTTGAACCGAGCGTTAGTCCGCTCCACGACCAGCGGTGGCGACCGAGCTTTTGGCTGTTCTCGATGCCCTTGCGGGCGATGCGCAGGACGATCCCGCGCGTCCGGCACTCCTGTCTTCGTGCCTTGGCATCGTAAGCCTTGTCGGAGCGTTCACGCGGTCGGCCGCGCCGACCCGTACCGAGCGGCCGAATAGCATCCAGGGTCGGCGCCATTTCTGGGCTGTCGTGCCGGTTGGCGCCCTTCAGCCTCAGGTCGAGCGGCGTGCCGCGGGCGTCGGTGACGAGGTGGCGCTTTGTGCCCGGCTTGCCCCGGTCCGTCGGGTTCGGGCCGGTGGCAGGCCCCCCTTCTTGGCCGGGACAGCGGCACCGTCCAGGCTCGCACGACCCCAGTCGATCTCGCCGGCCGCGTGCATCCGCTTCAGCAGCACCTGATGCAGCCGTGCCCACACGCCGGCGGCCTGCCAATCCCGCAGGCGGCGCCAGCAACTCATGCCGCTCCCGCAGCCCATCTCGGCCGGCAGCATCTCCCAGGGCAGGCCGGACCGCAGCACGAACAGGATGCCGGTCAGCGCCGCCCGATTGTCGATCGGAGGCCGCCACCCTTCGGACGAGGCTGAGGCGGCGGCAGGAGCGGGGCGATCTCACGCCAGAGATCGTCGGGAAGCAGAGGTCGAGCCATACCCGACCAACGCCTCGCCGACCGCATCGTGCCGTTCTGTTAGGCCCTCTCAGCCGAGCACTTGCGGGCGGCGCTACGCGAGACCTGGGATTGCGAGACGTTCGACCACCACGTGAACAATGCCGGCCATGACGAGTACGCGCCGATCGGCCATAGATGCCTGCCCGCGAATACCGTTCATCGCTTTCAGTCGCGCGGTCGCGACGGCACGCACGGAGATCCCCTTGTGTCCCGCCGCGTCGATGACCGATGAAGTCGCGGTCCAGCACTTCGAGTCTCGATCCGAACGCTGCGCGCGGTGTCGCGGCTTCGTCTTATTCGCGATCCAAAGCCCGCGACGTCTCGTTTACCAACCGGCCGCGATCGCGCGGCCGCCAAGGCGGGACAACGAGAGGGCGGGCGAAGCGATGCCGACGGTATTTCTCGATTGCGATGGCGTCCTAGCCGACTTCAATGGCGGGGCTTCGCGCGTGCTCGGGATGACGCCGGAGGATTTCCAGCGCCGGTTCGGGCTGAGGCAATTCTGGAACACGCTGGCGACGGAGCCCGACTTCTTCGCGGAGCTCGCACCGTTGCCGGATGCGCGGGAACTCTACGAGGCCGTCAGGTCCTGCAGACCTATCATTCTCACCGGTCTGCCCCGCGGGAACTGGGCCGAGCCGCAGAAGCGGCGTTGGGCCGAGCGCTACTTCCCCGGCACGCCGATGATCACAACGACCGCTGCGCTGAAGCGCGAGCATTGCCGTCCGAGCGACGCGCTGGTCGACGATTGGGACACCCATCGGCACCGTTGGGAGGAGGCCGGCGGCGTCTTCATCCATCATCGAGACGCAGTTTCGTCGATCCAGGCCCTGCGTGAGCAGGGGTTCATCTGACTGCGACCGCTTGGTTTGTCGAGCGCCCTTGGCCGGGGCTGCACCTGCACCGGTTCAACCCGGCTGAATGCAGCCCCAAGCCGTCATCAGGACTCGTCGGGTTTAGCCGCACATGCGGCGATAGCGCCGGCAGTTGCCCTGGCCTTCCTCGCCATAGATGTCCTTGTTCTCGCAGCGATCACGAAGCTCTCGACACATACGACGGTAACGGCGGTCCTCGCGTTCTTCACGGTAGCCGCGGCCATCATCGATTTCTAAGCCGCCCGGGCCGACCCGAAACCCTTGCGCGAAGCTCGGAGTGTCGAGAATGACCAACGTGCCGAGGGCGGCCGTTGCGACCAAAATCCTGCGCATGGACATTGTCATATTCCCTCAACTTGCAAAGCGGGAAAGCAAACGCGCAATCCCGGAAAAGAGTTCAGCTCTCGCGCGCCGTCGGTCTTCCGGTTGCCGGACATGAGCCCCGCGGCAAAGGCTCCCGACAAAGTTCCTCGGGGAAGGGTCCGGTCGTTCCCGATGTGCCGCGCATGCGGGGCGCCGGTGCGAGAATGCAGTCGAGGGCGAAGCCGGCGTCGGTGCCGGACGCCTTCCGATCTCGCTCGTCCGTCGTGACCTGGCCGCCGGCAGGCTGGGTCTATGGGGCGACCTCGATAGGCCGGAGATCGCCGTGTGGACCCTCTATCTGTCGCGGATCACATGTGAACGGTCACTCGAGGAAAGGCGCGCTGGTCGAAGTGCTTGCCGGATGGGCACCGGTTCTGCCGCCGAACCATCTCCACGACCCAAGGCGTCGACAGCCCCGCGCGGCATTCGGTGCCTTTGTAGAGGCTATGCGGATGTGAGCGGCGACAGGGCAGCTTTCTCCTCCTCGTGGACGCCCCGATCGGCGAGTTGGACGGTCCGCGAGCTGTCACCAGCTCGGTCCAGGTAGGCACCGTTCGTCGGGCGGGTCTTCGCCAGCAACTCAAACCCGCTGGCGTGACCAAAAGCCCTGCATCGGAGTTAAGCGAGCGGGCTCGGCACGGCCAAGCGAGCACACTTCGGAGACGAGAATGGACACAACGCCGACGCCCCGGCAGCCTGCCCAGGTGCCCCCCCCGGTCACGCCCGGGCTGCGCGGCCTTCTGACCTTGGCGGTGGGCGTCGTCGTCATCGCCGCGCTCTACTACGGCCGCGAGGTCTTCATCCCGCTCGTGCTCGCCATCCTGCTGAGCTTCGTCCTCGCCCCGGTCGTCAGCTTCCTGCGCCGTATGTATCTCGGCCGGGTGCCCTCCGTGATCATCGCCGTCCTGCTGGCGCTCAGCATCATCCTCGGCATCGGGGCAGTTCTGGGCACCCAGGTGGCGAGCCTCGCAACCGACCTACCTCGGTACCAGACGACGGTGCAGCAGAAGCTCTCGGGCTTGCAGGAAGGCCTCCTGGGGCGCGCCAACGCGCTTCTGCAGCGGATCAACCATCAGGTCCACGATGCCTCGCAAAAGGCGTCGGCGGCAGGAACCACCGCCGAGCGCTCGGTGGGGGGCGAGACCCCGAAAGCCCAGCTCGTGCGGGTGCAGGAGCCGGACCCTTCGCCCCTGACACTGGCGCACAACATCCTTGGCCCGATCGTCGAGCCGCTGACCACCGTCGGCATCGTGCTCGTGGTCGTCGTGTTCCTGCTCATGCAGCGCGAGGACCTGCGCAACCGGCTGATCCGCCTGTTTGGGTCGCGCGATCTGCACCGCACCACCGTTGCCATGGATGATGCCGCGAGCCGGCTCGGCACCTACTTCCTGGCACAACTCGGCATGAACGCCGCCTTCGGCGTCCTGATCGGGCTTGGCCTGTGGGCGATCGGCGTGCCGAGCCCGATCCTCTGGGGCGTGTTCTCGGCCCTGATGCGGTTCGTGCCCTACATCGGCGCCTTCATCTCCGGTCTGCTCCCGGTGGCGCTGGCGGCGGCCGTCGATCCCGGCTGGTCGATGGCGATCTGGACGGCGGCCCTGTTCCTGATTGCCGAGCCCCTGTTCGGGCACGTCATCGAGCCGCTCCTCTACGGTCACTCAACGGGGCTCTCGCCCTTCGCGGTGATCGTCTCAACTTTGTTCTGGGGCTTCCTCTGGGGACCTGTCGGCCTGATCCTGGCCACGCCGTTCACGGTCTGCCTCGTCGTGCTGGGCCGTCACGTCGAGAGCCTGGAGTTCTTCGACGTGCTGCTGGGCGACCGGCCACCGCTCACACCGGTGGAAAACTTCTATCAGCGCATGCTCGCAGGCGACCCGGACGAGGCGCGCGACATCGGCGAGGCCATGCTGAAGGAGCGCTCGCTCTCCTCCTACTACGACGAGGTCGCGCTGAAGGGCCTGCAGCTCGCCGCCAACGACTACGCGCGCGGCGTGGTTACGCCGGCGCAGCTTGAGAACATCAAGCTCTCCTGCCAGGGCTTGGTCGAGGATTTCGAGAACCGGCCGGATGTGGAGCCGGAGGTGGATCCGAAGAACCGCAATCCGGCCGACGTTCCCTCGCTCGCCGAGCGGACGCACCCGAAGAACGAGGCGGTGCCGGGGCAGGCCCCGCCGGTCGAGCAGCGGGCGCCCACGTGGCAGGGCGATACGCCCGTGCTGTGCATCGCCGGGCGCGGCCCCCTGGACGAGGCGGCCTCGACGATCCTGGCGCAGCTCCTGCGGAAGCACGGCCTCGGGGCGCGGGTTGTGCCCTACGAGACGGTCTCACGAGGCCGCATCCGGGATCTCGACCTGTCGGGCGTGGCGATGATCTGCATCTCCTATCTCGACATCAGCGGCAGCCCCGCCCATCTGCGCTACCTGCTCGAACGCCTGCACCAGCGCGCGCCCGGCATTCCGATCCTCGTGGGTCTCTGGCCGGTGGGTGAGAAGGTGCTGACCGACGCGGCGCTCGGCCGCGAACTCGGGGCAGACATCTACGTCTCTTCGCTGCGGGACGGCGTCGAGGCCTGCCTGCGGACCGTCCAGGACGCATCAGGCTCACCCGCGGCGGCCGCGTAAGCGGGGGAACTGCCCATAGTAGGCAGGTTCCCCGTCACGCTAAGTCCGGACCTACGAGCTTAGACAATCGAAGGTCCGCAACCGATGCCAGGCTGTGTGAAAACGCCCTGATCTGGTAGAGTAATTTCCGATCTGGGGAGTTCGGGATGAAGCGCTTCATCGCAGGCGAGGATCGTCAGCAGATCACGCTCCTTCCCGACTGCCTGGACGACTACATCACCGCCGACAATCCGGTTCGCCTTGTCGAAGTGTTCGTCGATGAGCTCGATCTGGGCGCGCTCGGCTTCGCGGGCGCGGTACCGGAGGCCACGGGCCGTCCGGCCTACCATCCCGCGACTCTGCTGAAGATCTACGTGTACGGCTACCTCAACCGCGTTCCGTCGAGCCGCCGCCTGGAACGCGAGAGCCAGCGCAACATCGAACTGATCTGGCTGACCGGCCGGCTGATGCCCGGTTTCAAGACGCTGGCCGACTTCCGCAAGGATAATGGCCCAGCCATCCAGGCCGCCTGCGCGCAGTTCGTGGTGCTGTGCCGCCGGCTAAACCTGTTCAGCAAGGCCGTCGTCGCGGTTGACGGCAGCAAGTTCAAGGCGGTCAACAACCGCGACAAGAACTTCACTGCCGCCAAGGTCGAAGCCCGGCTGGCGCAGGTCGAGGCGAGCATCGGCCGTTACCTCGCGGCGCTGGATCGGGCCGACCGCGAGCCGAGCGACATCGCCGAGGCGCGCACGACGCGGCTCAACGAGAAGATCGCGGGCCTGCGCGAGCAGATGCAGGCTCTCCAGGCGATGGGTCGGCAGGTCGAGGCCGCCCCCGACGGCCAGATCTCGCTCACCGATCCCGACGCGCGCTCCATGGCGACCAGCGGCAAGGGCACCGGCCTGGTCGGCTACAACGTCCAGGCCGCAGTCGATGCCGAGCATCACCTGATCGTGGCCCACGCGGTGACCAACGTCGGCAGCGACCGCGCGCAACTCGCACCGATGGGGCTCCTGGCGCAGCAGGCGACGGGATGCGTCACGCTCACGGTGCTGGCCGACCGGGGCTACCTCAGCGGCGAGCAGGTGCTGGCCTGCGAAGGCACCGGCGTGCTGCCCTGTGTGCCCAAGACCCTGACCTCGGGCCATGCCAAGCGTGGCCTCTTCACGGGACAGGACTTCGTCTACGACGCCGAACAGGATCACTACACCTGTCCCGCCGGCCAGCACCTGACCAAGGGGCCGGCTCGGTCCGATCCCCGGGCCGAGGGCGACGCAATGGACCACTACCGCAACCTGACGGCCTGTCTCGATTGTGCGCTCAAGCCCCGCTGCACGCCGACGGAGACGCGGCGGGTCAAGCGCTGGGTGCACGAGGGTGTGCTCGACGCGATGCAGGCGCGGCTCGACCGGATGCCGGATGCGATGAAGATCCGTCGCCAGACCGTGGAGCACCCGTTCGGCACGCTGAAGGCCTGGATGGGTGCAACCCACTTCCTGACTCGGACCTTGGCGAAGGTCAGGACCGAAATGAGCTTGCAGGTTCTGGCCTACAACATGAAGCGGATGATCCAGATCTTCGGGGTCGGTCCGCTGATGAAGGCCGTCCGGGCTTGAGGTTCGCCAGTTCGATCTGCCACGCTGCTCCACGCAAACGACCCAAGCCTGACGGATCGGCGTTCTCACACGGCCTCGATGCGAAAGCGGACATCCTCGGCTCGCGAACCGACTATCTTCCTGACGACCTTGACGACGCTGTCTTTGCAAACCTGGTCAGCAATTCAAGAACGAACATTCCGACTTGTGCGAACGCTCCCAGTTTCGGTGTGGCATCGGTTCGGCAAACATATCGCGGACTGCATCGGCTTGGTGGCCTTGCGCGTTGCAGGTGCCTAACCCACGGCGAGCCCCGACAAGGCCGCCGTCAGCCGGAGACGAAGCATGAGCGATGGCTACCCCTCGATGACGGCCCTCCTGGGCCTGCTGGCTCTTGCCGGCTACCAGAACCGGGACAAGCTCGCGGAGCTCCTGGGCGGCGCTGGCCAAGTCGTGCCGGCGCCCGCAGGCGCGGGTGTAACGCCCACCAGCTCAGCCGGCGGGCTGGGCGGCCTCCTCGGCGGCCTGCTTGGAGACCAACGGAGCCCGGCCCCGGGCCGCTTCCTGCACAGCGGCCTCGGTGAGATGCTCGAGCGCTTCCAGCAAGCCGGCCACGGGGCGGCCGCGCAGTCCTGGGTCAACCAGGGACCCAACCAAGAGATCGCGCCGCATCACCTAGAGCAGGCAATCGGACCCGATGTTCTCGCGACCTTGACGCAACGCACCGGCCTTTCCCGTGAGGAACTTCTCTCGCGACTGTCCCGGGACCTTCCGCAAGCCGTCGACCGCTACACGCCGGACGGGCGCGTCCCTGCCTAGCCCTCGCACCGGTGGAGCCGCCCTGCCTCGCTCAGCCAAGGCGGCCCAACCGTTGACCTAACCTCAGCCACGCCACCATGTCATCAGACCGGCACCCGGCGCTATCAGGATGAACGCCCAAACCAGTGCCGAGGCGACATTCGCAACTTGGAACGGTAGGCGGCCTACGCCGAAAACGCCTGCCACCAGTGGGATGACGGCCCGGATCGGTCCGAAGAAGCGCCCGAGCGCCACCGCGCCCGCGCCCCATCGGCGGCAGAACGCCTCCGCGCGCGCCACTGCCGCCGGGTAGAGCCGCATCGGCCACATCCGCTTGGCGTCGTCCTTGAAGTAGTGGCCGAACTCGTAAGAGAGCCAGTCGCCGAGCGCTGCCCCGACGGCGGCGCACAGCACGACCGGCCAAAACGGGACGTCGGCCGCTGCGATCATGGGCCCGAGCGCGAGCAGGATAACGGTGGCGGGCACTAGGAAGGACAGGAAGGCGACCGACTCGCAGAATGCGAGTACCCCCGCGATCAGCGGCGTCCAGGCCTTGTGGGCCTCGATGAAGGCGAGCGTCCACTGCCGGATCGCGTCGAGGTCCATGATACCGCGCTGTCGTGAACTGTCAGGGTGAGCGGGGCATGCCCTGACGACCGCCCGCTCGCTGTCTTCTTACGCTCATTCAGTAGCTGTAGGAGCGTCGCGGATAGGCTTGCGGAGAACCGTACCCTGCGCCGCGTGGCTGCACGCGCGAGCCATAGTCGATCTCGCGCTCGCGCCGAGCTTGACGGTTGGCCAAGTAGCGGCCGCCGAGGCAGCCCGCCACGGCACCGACCACGCCGCGTTCGGCGAGGTAGTGGCCGGCCAAGCCGCCGATGATCGCGCCTTTGATGCAGCCTTTCGCCTCCGCAGCCCCGGCGCCCATGAGCGTGACGATGGCGAGGGCGGCGGCGTGTCCGACAAGTCGCATGCTGATGCTCCTGATTGACGGCCGGAAGAACCGCTTCGGCCGATGAAGCGTTCCGCGAACCAGCGTCGACCAGCGCACCAACCGTTTCCTCGACGAAACGTTGGACTCAGCGGAAAGCTACGATCCGGCTCCCGCGTTCAAGGCCGCGATCAAGCTCCAGCTTTTGAGCACCTTGATGCAATGGTGTCGGCATGCGATAGGCATGGGCTCTGCGCTTTGACTTGACAAAATAGACTTTATCTCCATGAATATATTGTACAATACTCAGGAAACCAACTTGCCCCGAACGATAGCATCGGCAAGTCTCACAGCCGAAAGCCGAATTTCGTGGCGCATCGTGCGCTGCTTTCTAGCAGTGGGACGTCCGAGCGATCCGCGGTTTGCCGCGAGCGGAACCGCACAAAGACGACCGATACCGTGACACTGACATCACCCTGCCGAAATCTCTCTATGACCGACGCGACCGGCTTACTCGCGCCTGTTCAAGCCCAACGGCAACGCCACTCCAGAGGGATTCCGCGACTCGCCAAGGTACGAGCAAAGCGGTCTCTCGACCGTCCGCCATCCTGAGGCGAACTGTTAGGGTGTCTCCGCCATCGATCACCCCGATGTCCTCCAGTTGCGTGATACCAATCACGTGGAGTTCGTCCTTTTCTTCCAAGCGCGCCTCCAACCTCGTGGGTTATGCTTCAGTGACGCAATGTCTGCGCCTTGAGGCCGGCTGGACCGCACGGGCCGATGTTAACCGTGTCCACACGCTGGCAAATCCCTACGCATGCCGCCAGGGCAGAGCATCGAGGTGCAGCAACGAGCGGCCACGCAGTCGCTGGTCGGGCCGATAGACTGGGCACGAAACTAGGGTCAGCGCTCAGCTCGCGAGAACGTTTCTGAGCCATGGGTCGTTAAGGCTCGGCCTGACCACACCGGTTCGCTGGCGGAGGATGCCGTAGATGCCTGCACCTGCTGCTGTCGCGTTGCCGACGTCGCCAACGCCACTGCCCGGTGATACCGGACACAGCCCGAAGACCAGTTTCTGGGCGCTGACCCTGGGGTCCGTCGGCATCGTCTACGGCGACATCGGCACGAGCCCGCTCTACGCTCTGAAAGAATCTCTTCACGCTGCCGCTGGAGGCGGGCACGCGCCTACGCGTGACATGGTGTTCGGCGTCGTCTCACTGATCCTGTGGGCGCTCATCCTTATCGTGACGCTGAAGTACGTGCTGCTGGTTATGCGGGCCGACAACGAGGGTGAAGGTGGCACGCCCTCCCTGGTGGCGCTCGCGCAGCGTGTGCTCGGCCAGTCCGGCGGCTTCGTCATCATCCTCGGCATGGTCGGCATTGCCCTGTTCTACGGCGACGCCATCATCACCCCGGCCATTTCGGTGCTGTCCGCCGTCGAAGGGTTGAAGCTCGTCACCCCGGCCTTCGAGCCTTACGTGCTGCCTCTCAGCCTCGCCATCCTGATTGGCCTTTTCGCAGTCCAGAGCCATGGTACGGCGCGTGTGGCGACCTTCTTCGGACCGGTCACGGCATTCTGGTTCCTCGTCATGGCACTCGGCGGCCTCAGCCATCTTGCCGACGACCTGAGCATCCTGGCAGCCTTCAACCCAGCTTACGGCGTCAGTTTCCTGCTCAACCACGGCACGGCCGGCCTGCTGGCGTTGGGTGCCGTCTTCCTGGCCGTGACCGGGGCCGAGGCGCTCTACGCCGACATGGGCCATTTCGGCCGCTCGCCGATCCGGGCCGCTTGGTTCGGCCTGATCCTGCCGGCGCTCGCCCTGAACTACCTGGGACAGGGCGCGATGCTCCTGGCCCACCCCGAACGCATGGAGAACCCGTTCTTCCTGCTCTACCCGTCCTGGGCCCTGCTGCCGATGGTGCTGCTCGCCACCGTGGCGACCGTCATCGCGAGCCAGGCCGTCATCACCGGCACCTTCTCGATTACCCAGCAGGCCATGCAACTCGGCCTGCTGCCGCGCATGCGCGTGCAGCGTACCTCCGAGACGGAGAAGGGCCAGATCTACATCCCGCGGGTGAACTGGTGGCTGCTCGTCGCCGTCGTGTTCCTAGTGGTTCTGTTCAAGTCGTCGAGCGCGCTGGCAGCGGCCTACGGCATCGCCGTGACCGGCGACATGGTCATTACGGCGACCCTGCTTTTCATCGTGGCCTGGAAGGCATGGCGTTGGTCACCCGTACTGGCAGCCGCGGTCATCGCGCCCTTCCTCCTCATCGAGTTGGTGTTCCTGTCGGCCAACGCGCTCAAGCTGTTCCATGGCGGGTGGGTACCCCTGACCATCGGAGCGGCCCTTGTCACGGCGATGTGGACCTGGCGGCGCGGTTCGGCCCTGGTTGCCGAAGAGATCCACCGGCGGCGCGTGCCCCTGTCGAACTTCACACGCATGGCCGAAAATGGCTCCGTCCTGCGGGCACCGGGCATGGCGGTGTTCCTGACCGGCTCGCCGGGGGACACACCCGGAGCCCTGATGCACAATGTGAAGCACAACCACGTGCTGCATGCCCGCAACGTGATATTGCACGTCGTCACGGAGGATCTGCCGCGAGTGCCGGACGCGGAGCGCGTTACGATCAAACCGCTCTCGGACGTCTTCACCTGCGTGAGCGTGCGTTTCGGCTTCATGGAGTTGCCCAACCTGCCACGCGTCCTTGCCGGCGCAGGCTTCGATGCGCCCGCCCTGTCCTACTTCCTGACCCGGCGAGTCCTAGTGCCATCGCCGGAGACCGGTATGCCGGTCTGGCAGGATCGGCTCTACATCGCGATGGCGAGAGCGGCGACCGACGCGTCGCGCTACTTCCGCATCCCGGCCGACCGAGCTGTCGAGATTGGGGCACGGATAGATATCTGAACACGATCCCCTTCGAGCGCACCGACGTGGGCTGACCGTGATACGTCCGGTGGCCTGCTTGCTTGGACAGGGCAGGCCTTCGGACCCTCCGGCAAAAAGACCGCAAAGAGTCCGGAGCTCATTCCCCCGCTCCTGCTTCCAATGCACGTCGAAGTCGTTGCTAGGATCACAGGAGCATGTCCGACCGCGTTTAGCGAGCAAGGCACCTATTCACGAAGCCTCAGAATTGAGCCGGTCACCTTCAGGGCTCTGCGCGGAGTGCTGCAGCCTCGTGCTGGCTCGGCCATGTCAGCCTGTCCACCACCGCCATCTACGCCGAGGTGCTCGGCGCAGAAAAACGCGCGATCGCCGCTCGCATGTAATAGCCGCGCTTGGCGCAGGCACGGCCCAGCCGTGACCTTCATCGGCGCGTTCAAGCTCGCCTCCACCCGCGGAGCGGTCCACCCGGCCTGTGTCGGCCCGCAACTCTCGATTACGTTCCGGCGAGGATCGGATGGGGATCGCCGGAGGGACGAAGCCGGCGACGTTTTGATCGCCTTGAACCGGAAGGCCGCGGTTTCCAGCGATGTCGATCCTATGTTAGCCCGGCGTGTCGCTGACGACAGTCACGGGCGCCGGGGGATGGTGCGGCAGGCGGCGAAGGATCCATCGTGCAGGTGCAATATTCCTCCCCGGCCGTTCCGGACGAGCTCAAACGCTACTTCGAGCAGGCGCACATCGCCCTGGCGCTTGCGGGTGTCGGCGATGACAACCCCCTGCTCCTCGTCAATGAACCGTTTTACAAGTTGACCGGCTACGCCGCCCCAGAGGTGATCGGGCGCAACTGCCGTCTGCTGCAGGGTGACACCGAGAATCCCGAGGCAAGAAAGAAGATTCACGCCTTCCTTGAGGGCGACGCCGTGAACGCGGTGCGCACGACCATCCTCAACGTTCGCAAGGACGGCCAACCCTTCGTTAATCTGCTTTACATGTCCAAGCTGCGAGCCCTGTCGGGGGAGGTGCGCTTTCTTTTCGCATCCCAATTCGACGTCAGCCGCTCGCAACCCGAACTGCTCGCGGCGTACGATGCGGAGCTGAGCCGGACCCTGTCCCGGCTACGTCCCTCCCTCGCCGAGAGTGGGATCGTCCTCGAAGGGTCGCTGAAGGCGATTGCCAACACCGTCGCCACCGTCGCCCAGGCCAAGCTCACCCTCGCGGATCTCGATGGAACCGGATTTCCCTGAAACGGCCCGGGCCGAGGCGCCCGAGGCGCGCAGCGGAGCGGGCGCGTCCGTGCCCCGCTTCGCAGGTCCCGTCGTCGGGATCGGCGCCTCAGCGGGCGGCCTGGAAGCCCTGCGGGAGATGCTGTCGCGCGCCCAGGCGCCGACCGGCATGGCCTTCGTCATCGTCCAGCACCTCGATCCCAATCACGAGAGCATGCTGGCGCAGCTCCTGGATCGGCACACCGATCTGAACGTGCTGCAATGCGAGGGAAGCGAGCACATCGAGGGCGACACCGTCTACATCATCCCCCCCGGCCGCGGGCTCGCGATCCAACAGGGCGTGCTCGAACTCACCGAGTTCGTGCAGCCGCGCGGGCTGCGCCGGCCCATCGACGACTTCTTCCTTTCGCTCGCGGTCGATCAGCAGGCGAACGCTGCCTGCGTAATCCTGTCGGGCACGGGCGCCGACGGCACCACCGGCCTGCGGGCGGTCAAGGAGCACGGCGGCGTCTGTGTGGTGCAGCAGCCGGAGACTGCCCGCTACGACGGCATGCCGGTCTCGGCCGTCGGCACCGGGCTCGTGGATTTCGTCCAGCCGCCGGGCGAGATCGTGAACTGCCTTGCGGCCTTCTTCCGCCGCCGCGGCGCGGACACCGTCGACGAGCAGGCGGACCTCGTCGCCGACCACGTGGACGACCTGTGCCGGGTGATCCGCACCGCGGTCGGGCACGATTTTTCCGGCTACAAGCGCACCACGCTCATCCGTCGAGTCGAGCGGCGCATGCACGTGCTCGGCATCGATGCAGGCCGCGCCTACCTCGCCCGCATCCGGGCGGATAAATCCGAGTGCGACGCGCTGTTTCGCGACCTGCTCATCAATGTCACCCGCTTCTTCCGCGACGCGGAGATGTTCGAGGTGCTGCGCGAGCGGGCGATCGAGCCGCTGCTGCGCAATCGCGATCCCGATGAGGACATCCGGGTCTGGGTGCCGGGCTGTTCGAGCGGCGAGGAGGCCTATTCCATCGCCATGCTGTTCGCCGAGGCCGCGCGACGCCTTGGCCTGCCCCTCGCGGTCCAGATCTTCGCCACCGACATCGACGAGCGCATGCTGCAGATCGCCCGCGAAGCGAGCTATCCGGCAGCCGCGCTGGCCGACATTCCAGGCGCCTTGCGCGAGCGCTACGTGGTGCCCCACGCCGAGCGCTTCACGATCGCCTCGGAGATCCGCGACCTCATCCGCTTCTCCAGCCACAGCCTGGTCAAGGACCCGCCGTTCTCGCGCATCGACCTCCTGTCCTGCCGCAATCTGCTGATCTACTTCGACGACCGCCTGCAGCAATCGGTGCTGCCGCTGTTCCACTACGCGGTGCGGCCGGGCGGCTACCTCTTCCTCGGCCCATCCGAGAGCGTCAGCCGCTTCGAGCAGCTCTTCCCGCCGATCGATCAGCACGCACGCTTGTTCGAGCGGCCGCCGGGCTCGCCGAAATACCCGATCGACCTTCCCGGCCACGCCCGCCGCAGCGAAGCGCGCCGTGCTGACGACGGGCGAAAGGCCGCGCCGGTTGCTGACGAGATGGCCGCCGCCCGGCGTGTGCTGGAGCGCTACGCGCCGCCGAGCATGGTCCTGAACGAGGACGGCGCTATCATCGCGGCCTACGGGCGGCTCAGCCGCTACTTCGACTTCCCCGTCACCCGCACCGGCGGCACCAGCGCGATCACCCTGGCGCGTCCGGGCCTGCGCGACGTGATCGGCCCGCTGCTGCGGCAGACCCGCGACGCGCGCAAGCGCGTCGTGGTGCGCGACGTGGAGGTGGTATCGGAATACGGCGTTCAGCAGATCGAACTCGTCTGCGATCCGCTGCCGGACGCCACCATGCTCCTGGTGCTGCGCGACGCGGGCGCCTTCCGCCCGTCGAGCGACCCCGACCTCGTCGAGATGGATGCCGGCGGAGACCACGTGGAGGCGCTGGAAGAGGAGCTGCTGCGCACCCGCTACAAGCTGCGATCGACTGTTGAGGAGCTGGAGACGGCCAACGAGGAGCTGAAGAGTTCCAACGAAGAAATGATGTCGATGAACGAGGAGCTCCAATCGACCAATGAGGAGCTGACCACCGTCAACGACGAGCTGAAGACCAAGATCGATCAGCTCACCGTCGCCAACGCCGACCTACGCAACTTCTTCGAATCGACCGACCTCGCAGTGGTGGTGCTCGATCGTGACCTGCGCGTGCGCAGCTTCACCGGCTCGGCCACTACGATCTTCCCTCTACAGCCAAGCGACCGCGGGCGCCCGCTCGCGGACGTCTCAACGAGGCTCGAAGGCTCGGAATACCTCGCCGATGCGCGCGCGGTGTGCGCGGGCGGCCCGGCGATCCAGCGGCGGGTCGTGACCCGCGACGGTGCGCGCACCTTGTCGCTGCGGGTGCTGCCCTACCGCCTCCAGAGCGCCAGCGTCGACGGCGCCACCGTGGTGCTGACCGACATCACCGAGGCGCTCTCGCTGGAGCGCCAGCTCGCCGCCGAGCGCGAACGGCTCGACCTCGCGATCAAGGCCGGCGGGATCGGCATCTGGGAGTACCTGCCCGACGAGGAGGCCATCGTGGTCGATGCCACAGCTGCGGCCATGCTCGATCTCGGGCTGGAAGGGCGCCATCCGCTGGCGGATCTCGCCGCGCGGCTGCCCTCCGAGAATGGCCGGGAGGTGCGGGACGCCTTCGCCCACGCCGCCCGCGGCCACGGCGACTTCGAGGCGCGGCTGAACGTCCGCGGCGACGGGCACGCTACCCGCTACGTCCGCAGCTACGGGCGGCTCATCGTCGGCAGCGCGCCACTGCGGCTCATCGGCGTCTCTATCGACGTGACACCCGAGCACGCCCTGACCGAGACCCGCGACCTGATGCTTCGCGAGATGAATCATCGAGTCAAGAACCTGTTCGCGATCATCGGCGGGATGATCACCGCGGGCGCCCGCTCGCAGCGGGACGTGGCAACCTTCGCCCATGACATGCGTGAGCGCATCGCCGCACTCGGACGCGCCCACTCGTTGGCCGACCACACCACCGACCAGGGGATCAGCGATCTCACCAGCTTGGTCGGCGCGACCCTGCAGCCCTACCGCGACCACATCCCGACCACGATCGAGGGCCCTCCGGTGGCCATCGACTGGCGCTACGTCTCCTCGCTCGCCATGATCCTGCACGAATGCGCGACAAATTCGGTGAAGTATGGGGCGCTGGGCGCAGAAGATGGCCGGCTTTCAGTGACCTGGGAGCACCGGTCCGAGGGATTGACCCTGCACTGGATCGAGCGGATGACGCGCCGCGCCGCAGTGAATACCGGCCGTGGCTTCGGCTCGTCGCTGATTGAGATGTCGCTCCAGCAACTCCAGGCCACTGTTGAGCGCAACCTCGACGAAAGCAGATACGAGCTCACTCTTGTTATGCCAGGTTGAAAAATTCATTGCATGAATAAGGCCCCCCCAAAGCAACAATGCTTAATCAGTAAACAATTATTACTGACATAGATGATGATGCATCAAATCGACCAGCGGGCCAACTCGGCTTGCTTGAATCAAAACGATTTGCGGATATTGTCCTGAATCAAATTTCGATGCTTCCCCGTAAGGCAACCCATTTATAATATTAGACGGCATTGAGTTGAGAATTTATAGGCGAAACATTGGATTAAACTGTTTGATCGACGATTATAGCTAGTATATTTTTCAAAACATTTTGCCGTTGACCCTGCCCCCTGGTCTGCCCTCGTTCTGAAGCTAGGGTCCGTCGATGAGGAGACGGACGATGAAGAAGAGCCGGTTCAGCGAAGAGCAGATCATCGGCGTCCTGAAGGAGCAGCAGGCTAGGCTGCCAGTCGCTGAGATCTGTCGCCGCCACAGCATCAGCGACGCGACGTTCTACACGTGGCGCTCGCGCTTCGGCGGCATGGAGGTCTCGGACGCGCCGCCTGGAGGCGCTCGACGAGGAGAACCGCAAGCTCAAGAAGCTCCTGGCCAAGGCGAGGCTCGACCTGGCCACGCTGCGCGAGGCGTCGAGAAAAGACTCCTGACGACCTGCGCACGGAGAACGGCCGTGAGTTGGGCCATCGAGCAGAAAGGCTACTCGCAGTGTCGCGCCTGCCGGCTGATCGGCTTGGAGTCAGAGACTTACCGCTACGCCTCGACCCGTGGTGAGGATGCGGCTGTGCGGCTACGCCTACGCAACTTGGCCAGCGAGCGCCGCCGGTTCGGCTATCGGCGTTTGCTGATCCTGCTGCGGCGGGAGGGCCTCACGCTCAAGCACAAGAAGCTGTTCCGGCTCGATCGGGAGGAGCGGCTGTCGGTGCGCTAGCGCGGCGGTCGCAAGCGAGCAACGGGCACGCGGGCTCCGGCCGCCGTGCCGCAGCAGCCGAACCAGCGCTGCAGCCTCGACTTCGTCTCCGACACGCTCGAAGACGGGCGGCGCTTCCGCCTCCTCGTCGTGGCCGATGACGGCACGCGGGAGTGCTTGGCGCTGATGGTCGACACCTCGCTGTCTGGGCAGCGCGTCGCGCGCGAACTCGACCGCATCATTGCGAGCGGGGACAAGCCGCTGATGATCGTCTCGGACAATGGCACCGAGTTGACCTCACACGCCATCCTGCGCTGGCAGGCGGAGCATGCGGTCGCGTGGCCCGACATCGCCCCCGGCAAGCCGCAGCAGAACGGTCTTGTCTGAAGCCTCTATGGGCGCTTGCGCGACGAGTGCCTGACCGAGCATCTGTTCCGGTGCCTGACGGCGGCCCGGACCCTCATCGAAGCGTGGTGGGTGGACGACAACACCTGCCGTCCTCACACGAGCCTTGGCGGCCTCACTCCAAACGCGTTTGCAACGCGGTCCCGACAGGACCAGAACCAGAACGGACTCTGGTTATGAACGGGGGCAGACAGGGGGCAAGGTCAGGGGCAAGGTCAGTCGTCCTCGTCAATTTGAGGACCATAAAGCGTCGTGAGTTCATGTCGCCAAACGGCATCTGCAACGGCAAATTCGACGTCTGTGCGGATCAGCCAATCATCGTCCATGGCTTGAATTCGCCTTATAATCCCGTATCGAGACGGGCGACTTCCGCGCGAAGCATATCGATCAGGATTGCTGCCCTTACGGATTTTTGTCCCAGATCGACTTGTAGGCCACTGAGGGACTGCAGCAAATCCTTCTGCCTCGCAATTTCAAACGAAACTTTTGGATGTCGGTTGTCGGTATCGATATTATTTATGTCCAAGAGGATGCCGTAGCCTTGAACCGCTCCATTGCTACTCTTTGACAAGTGCCCATAATCTAGTAGCCTGCGAATTCCAGTTTTAGTATTTACAAGATAATCCGCAATAAAATCGCCGCCACCTTGGGAGACTGCGTCCAATTTAGGGAAGACCCATGGCCGATCTTGATCGTGCAAGCAATTAAAGGCCAACGACAGAGGAATTTGTTGCCCTCCATAGTCCCGGTCTCCGGTCATTACTGCAGCCGCGCCGGCATCCAGCACAACACGATCTGCGGTAACGTCATGATCCCATGTCCCCACGATATTGCTGGACAATAATGAACTGGCAAATGGTGCGATACCGTGTTTATTCCTATTAATCATGCCACCTCCCTATCCCGTTCAGCAATTCCATGCGCGAATAGGTCGAAGATCACAATTTGTAATCGAGCGGTCAATGCGGCATACAGGGCAGGTGCGGATTTAGGGCAATCGATTTTCGGAGTGGTACGCTTTACGCACGGCGCCCGCACCACCTCCTCGGGCGCAGCTCCCGCACGCGAAAAACCCCGCCGCGGCTGAGCCGGGCGGGGCTGAAGGTTCGAACGGAACGCTTGAGGCGTTGCAAGGGGGGCCCAAGGCAGCTCGCTACGGCGGCCCGCGCTCCACGCACGGCGCCGGCGCCACCTCCTCCGGCGTCTCCCGCACGATCGTGGTGATCGGCCCGATGGTGATCTCGGACCGCGCATGCGGTCGGTCGCCCGGCGCGCTGACCACCGGGCTGATGCGCGTGCTCGGACCAATGAACAGGTAGGCGCGGGCGCCCCTGGCCGGTTTCCCGCTCGCGAGCATGCCGGCCAGGGTGATGGCGATGAAGCAGGGCGTCACGGCCGGTCCCGCAATGCGAGCGGTTCTCGATCGCCTGCTCGCGCTCGATCAGTCCCAGGATCTCCGTCTGCCGCCTCGTCTCGTCGCGCACGATGCGGATGCATTCGGCGATCCGGCTGATGTCCTCCGCCTGCCGGCGGGCGAGGTCGCGCAGCTCCCGCATTAAGTCCACCGCCTCGCGCGGCCCCTGGAGGAAGGGCGGTGGCACATCGGCGATACCGATCGGTGCCGGCGGCGGGAGGTGGTTGCGATCACCCCGCGTACGGGTGACCATTCAGCCAATCAGCATCACGGTGCAGCCGCCGACGAAGATCTGGAGAAACTGCTGTGTCGCGATCACGTCTTTCAGGAAGGCGAGCCAATCCATCAGCCCCGAACCTCCTCAAGTGCCGCCAGAGCCTTCCGATCCGGCTCTTGCGCAAGACGCCGTCCAGCACGGCGATGTAGACGGAAATGGCCTCGAACCCAGCGAGCGTGCCGAACACTAGGACAACGAAGCTTGGGGCATGCGCCACGAAGAGCGCATCCCACATCAGCGCGGTCGCGAACTGACCCATGATGGTGCAGCCGACGACCGCGCAGGCGGCCCGGGCGTAGGCGCCCTCTGGCCCGATGCGGACGTTGTTAATGTAGCCGTTGAGGAACTGCGCCATGACGCGCACGCTTTCGACGCAGCCGAAGATCAGGGCCATGTTCGGCTCGCTGAACCCCATGTGCGCGATCGGCTTCAGCGCGCTGCGCTCCATCGTGTCACCGGGCATGGCGAGGGTGAAGGCGATCAGCACCATCATCGTCGCCATGCACCCTTCGAACAGCCAATAGGTGCTGGACGGGCAGGCCGAGTTCATCGGCGGGAGCGGGCAGCGCGGGCCGCCGTTTGAACCGGGCATGCGCCCCTCCTGCCTATCGTCGGGTCATCTCGTCCATCTGCCGCAGCTTGTCGGCGGTCACCGTGCCCGCGCCGATCTGCACCTGCGCCGGGATCAGCATGCTCGCTCGCTGACGCCGTCGTCGAGGTCGAGCTTGCGGAAGATCCGGGCGGCGATGCCGTCGGCGCCGCCGGCCGCCTTGATGACCGCGGGCGGGGCCGTGTCGATCACGTACTGTGTGCCCTTAGCGATGACCGGCACCGCGACGTTGGCTGCGGGATCTGTAGCCAGCATGACCGTGCGAAGGGTTGCTGAGGTTGGGAAGCGGCGGTTCGGCGCGTGCCCGCCGAATGCCAGCAAATGAACCGAAGACGGTCGTCCGCGTTGGCTGCGACCAAGCGGTGCCGAGCGGCTATCGCCCTGAGTCCTGACAGGTCATGCCCGAAGTCATGCCTACTGCCTTCGCGGCCACCGCCGGTCTCCATCCCCGCGACCTCGGCTCGGTCTACGATCCCGTTCTGCACGGGGTCGCGGGTGGGCTGGCCGAACTGTTTCCCCTCATCCACAATTCCCAGCGACGTGAGGATGAGGCGGCGAGCGAGGCAGCCAGAGAAAACAACGAGTTGGCCGCTTGAAACTGACATATGGCGCAGCGCCTTGTCCCGAATCGCGTCTGTGGCTCCTGCACAGCGTGCTGCCAGACTTTTGCGGTTCAGGCTCTTGCCAAACCAGCAGGCGTCGAGTGCGAACACAACACAGGCGTGTCCTGTGGCATCTACCGCGGTCGACCGGGAGCTTGCGCCAAATGGTTCTGTCTTTGGCGCAAGATCGGTGCGCTGCCAGACGAACTAAGGCCTGACCGGTCAGGCGTGATTTTGTCCCTTGAGACTGCGCCAACAGCTGACGATCCCTTCCAGCGCGCCCGTATCGTGTGCCGTGCGGTTCAAAGCCCTGACGATCTTGATCGGTGGGAGGCTGTCGAGGCCGTCACCATGTTCATGCGCGAGGGCTCGCTTCCGGTGTGGACCGCGTTCGGCGAAAAGGCAGCCCTGATTTACCCGCAATCGGCGCACGCGGATCAGCTGCGGAGCCTTATCACCGGGGACGAGCCATACGCGCTGCGCGCCGAATCCCACGAGCAAGAGGCCGCCGCCTGGCGGCGCAGGCTCGGCTACGCGCTCGCGGGAGCAAATTGTTCGGGAGACGGCCGGCCCCCAGATCGGGTAGAGCGCACATCCAGCAAGGGAGAGACGCCTATGGCAACCGGTACGGTGAAGTGGTTCAACGGAACGAAGGGCTTCGGCTTCATCCAGCCCGACGACGGCGGCCAGGACGTGTTCGTGCATATCTCTGCGGTCGAGAAGGCCGGCCTTCGCGACCTCGCCGACGGCCAGAAGATCTCGTATGAGGTGGTGGTCGACCAACGCCGCGGCAAAGCCTCGGCCGAGAACCTCAAGGTCGGCTAGACGATCGTTCGTGCCGGCAGCCGAGGACGCCGCCGGCACGCGCACACGACGAACGATCCCACTGCATCATCCTGTGCCTTGGGCAGCATAGCAGAGGCCCAACATGGCAGGATCCAATTCGACCGGTCGCTCGGCGACCCTCTCGATGGCCGACTTCAACGAGCGCGCGAAGCGCGCCGTGGCCAAGATGCCGACGATCGAAAAGCCTCCCGAGAAGCGCCGCAACGCACCGCGGCCGAACAAGCCGCCGGTCGCTGCCAAGCCTGATGGCGAAGGTGCGAACGAGTAGATTAGCCCCTCGCCTTCCGACAGAGAGAGTGGTGGAAGCGCTTCGCGATGCTCACGCGATGACGAGGCCGTATCAGCTCGGCCTGGACGGAGGCGCCCGGTGAATGGGGGCGTAGGCCTGTGAGCTCACAGCCTTCCGTCTACCGTGTGGGCGATCTCGACTTTCGTCGAGACGCAGGGTTTTGGCTGCCACCCCGTGATATCGGCCGGAGACCCCGCGATGAAGCGTCCCCGCACCACCGGCCACTTGGCCGAACCGCGGCACCAGCGTGCAGCCCCTGCTGCCGAGCCTGAGAAGAGCGCAGCAGTCGATGCAGCCGTGACGGCTCTTCTCTCGCTCGTCGCGGCCGTCGAGACGCAGCCCGCGGGGCCGGCCACGAAGGCTTACCGGGCGGCGATCCGTCGGAAGGGCGAGGAGGCTGTCGCGTCGGGCGGGAGCGAAGTGCTGAAGGCGGTGTTGCGCCGGGTGTGCGACGCCGCCCCGGACCGCGCCGACCGGCGCGGGCGGATCCTGACCGAGGCATGGACAGGCCTGATCGACGTCCGGCCATGACCAGCCATCGATACGTTGCTTCTCGGCCCGGCGGCCCGTTCGAAAACCGTCCCACCATTCGCAGGTCTCGCTTCTGACTATGCTCACCAGACAGGATCATCGACCATCGTGACCGGAGCGACCCCGAACTCGCCCGCGACGTCCAGGCTCGCCGACGCAGCATCGCCCCCCGATCAGGCGCAACTCGCACGGGACGTGGCTCGGCACTGCGCCGCATTCCGCGAGCCGATTCCCAAGCTGGCTGTGCGGCAAGTCGCCAACACCCTGCTGCCGTACCTGATCCTGTGCGCGCTGATGCTCGGCATGGCGGCGAACGGCTACGCGCTGCTGACCCTACCGCTCGCCGTGCCGGCGGGCGGGCTCCTGGTCCGGCTCTTCATCATCCAGCACGATTGCGGACACGGCTCGTTCCTGCCCTCACGTCGCGGCAACGACTGGCTCGGCCGCGCCTTGAGCCTTCTGACGGTGACGCCCTACGACAGCTGGAAGCGGGCCCACGCCCTGCATCATGCCTCCACCGGCGATCTCAGCCGCCGCGGCACCGGGGATATCCACACGCTGACCGTGCGCGAGTACCTTGCTCTGCCGCGTCGAAGCCGGCTCCGCTACCGCCTCTACCGCAACCCGCTTATCCTGATCGTGCTCGGTTCACCGCTCAACTTCCTCCTGCTGCAGCGGCTGCCCTCCGGCGTCGGGCTCCCGTGGCGGACGGCGTGGCGCGACGTGTTGGCGCTCGATGCGGCGCTCTTCGCTGGCCTGGCGCTCCTCACGCTCGCGGTCGGCGGCGTCGGGACAGTGCTCTGGGTTTTCCTGCCAGTGATCAGCGTCGCCGCCTGGATCGGGGGATGGCTGTTCTACGTCCAGCACCAGTATGAGGAGACCGTCTGGGAAGAAGCCGACACCTGGGACTTTCACCGCGCCGCCCTCGGCGGAAGTTCGTATTACGTTCTGCCACGCGTTCTTCAATGGTTCACTGGCAATGTCGGCCTCCACCACGTCCACCATCTGAACAGCCGCATTCCGAACTACCGCTTGCAGGAATGCCTCGACGGCCATGAGATTCTCGGCCGCGTCAGCCGTCTGACGCTGCGCGACAGCCTGGGCTGCCTGAACCTTGCACTCTGGGATGAAGACGCGCGGAAGCTGGTCGGTTTCGCACGGGTGCGAAGGCTGCAGGTCGCTTGAAGTCTGACTTGAAGGAGACCTCCGAGCCATCACGGGGCGACGGTCCGAGTGAAGAGGCTGCTGATGGCGTTTGAACGCACACCCCTACGCGCCGCTGGTCACACGACCGGTGCCATGCCATGTGCGGGCCGGTGACCGATCATCCCGACCTCCCCCCGTCTGGGCCGCTTGCGAGCCTCGGCTGGCTCGACTTCTTCGCGGAGCAGCGCGAACCGCACGAGACGGGTCTCGTGCCCATGCGGATCGCCATGGTTCATCGCTCGCGCCTGACGGGGCTGTCGGAGGCGGGATCGGTCGAGCTGACGCTTCCCGTTCATACCAACACCGCTGACTTCGCCGTGGGCGATTGGGTCCTGATTCATCCTCGGACCCGGATGCTCCACCGCCGTCTGAACCGAAGGACGGTTCTGGAGCGACGCCTCGAGGGTAGCCGGGCCCTGCAGCCCGTCGCAGCCAATGTCGATACGCTGTTCATCGTCACCTCCTGCAACGCTGATTTCAATCAGGCCCGCCTCGAGCGCTACCTGGCTCTGGCCAACCAGGGCGGTGCAAACCCGGTGATCTTGCTCACCAAAGCCGACATGGCGACTGACTTTGATGTCTACCGCCGTCAGGCTGTCGAGTTGCAGCGCGGGCTCGATGTCGTGAGCGTCAATCCCCGGCTTCCTGCAGCGGCACGAACCTTAGCCTCGTGGTGCGGGGTGGGGCAGACCGTGGCGCTGGTCGGCTCTTCCGGTGTCGGCAAATCGACTCTGGTGAACACGCTCGCCGGTCCGGGGCAGGCGCTTCCCCAGGAAACCGGAGGCATTCGCGAGCACGACGCCAAGGGACGCCACACTACGACGTCGCGTTCCCTGCACGCCATCGCAGGGGGCGGCTGGGTGATCGACACGCCGGGGATGCGGACGCTGCATGTCAGCGACGCTGGGGAAGGGATCGCAACGCTGTTCGCCGAGATCACCGAACTCGCGCCTTCGTGCCGGTTCCGCGACTGCACGCACGCGCACGAACCTGGCTGCGTCGTGCAAGCCGCCGTCGCCGACGGCAGGCTCAACCCCGAGCGCCTCATCCGCTGGCGTAAGCTCCTCGATGAAAATCATGACAACACGCCCGCATCCGCTGGACCACGCGGTCGAAGGAGTGTCGGCAGGTAGAAATTTTAAAGCAGTCGAGCTCGGCTGAAGAATTTCAATCTATGTCAGATTTGAAGGATAAGTCTTCAGTCGGAGCCCTCTCTTGCGGTGCAAGAAGGAATGGCAGCAAGGCAGCCGTAAATGCCTCCGGATGCGAGTAATTGATCCCATGGGCTGCGCCGGGGATGGAGGCAAACCGCCCCTGAGGCAGAGAGGCAGCGAGGCTCGTCACGAACGCATAGGGCACGATGTAGTCGCGCGTGCCCCAGACCACGAGCGTCGGCTGAGAGATCCGTAACGCCTTCTCTGCGATATGGTTGTCGACCATGCTCCTTAGGGTCTGGAGATAGCGCCGGATCCCAGAGCGGACATAATCCGTCAGCGCGACCCAAGCGAGCGACCAGCGCTCGAATGGGGCGATGAGGAAGAAGCCCAGGACTTGCCGGGCGATGCCACGTGCCTCCGGGTCCGGCGTAGGCCCCTGCAGCACAAGGCGGTCGACGAGTTGCGGGTGAACGACAGCTAGTTCCACCAACACCTCGCAACCGAGCGAATTGCCGACAAACGCCGCACGCGTCAGGCCGACCTTGTGCATCCAGGCAGCCAGCGCATCGGCAAGCTGGCGCACCGTGAGCGCCTGAGGAGGCTTGTCGCTCAGGCCGAAGCCGGGCAGGTCAGGTGCATAGACTCGCAGGTGGGGGGCGAGATGCTCCGCGAGCGGGATCATGTAGCGGCTCGACATCCCGAGCCCGTGGACCAGGATCACGGGCAAACGGTCATCCGGTACAGAGTCGACCGAAACTCGGGCATGCACGGTGATGCCGCCGACGCGGTCGCGTCTCGCTGCGAGGCGCCCAAGGTGTACTTTGCCCCCCTGGCACACACGCCGTCTGGCTGCCGATCGGACCACGGCCAGACCGAGCGGAACCCCGGCGACCATCGCAGCGATCCACCACCGGAATACTTTCATCTGCCCGCCCTGCCGATCGCGACCATGATTATCCGGGCGATCGCCTTAACCTCTCGCTTACCCTGACCCGCCAGTTTGCCGCTCCCGATCAGCGCGAGGAGTGAGCATGTCCGACACGACCGATACCGTGGGCGTCGCAGGCGACCGGATCCGCTCCATCATCGAGCGCATCGAGCGTCTCGACGAGGAGATCAAGGATCTCATGGAGACCAAGAAGGAGATCTTCGGCGAGGCCAAGGGCGAGGGGCTCGACGTCAAGGTGCTCAAGGAGATCCTGAAGTTGCGCAAGCAGGACAAGGACGAGCGCGACGAGCAAGAGACGCTGCTTGACCTCTATCTGCGTGCGATGGATGCGCCGACGCCCGCCCCAGTCGCCCAGGCAGCCTAATCGGACAGCTCTCCGCTACCGGGCCCGATGGACGTGGCCCGGTGCGCGGTCAGACACGAACGAGCGGGCGCCAAGCGGCAATTATGGATCAAGCACCCTGCGCCCGCTTCTCATTTCCGGCGGACGATTTCCGCTGGTGAACGCCTCGGCGACATAGCCGACAATGGTCACTTCGCCGCCGAGGATCAGCACGCCGGCCATCAGCGGGAACGGCCGGCGCTCCGCTGGCGCGAGGGCGACCACAGGAGCAGGGTCGTTCCGCGTCGCCACCGGCCGTGCCGAGGCCAGCGGGATCAGATCGAGGATCAGTAGCAGCGACACCGCGAGCTGCATTAAGGCACGAAACTGCTAGGATTAGGCCAAGGAGAACGCATCAAGCGGCTGCATTCTGACACTTTGTGCTCACCCGTGATGTCTGCATTGGGTCAGCAGTTCGCCACCAGCTTGTTCGGCTTCGCGCCAGCAGCGGACTGACGCCTACCGACAGCGCAAGGTCTGCTCTCTACGCTTCTGCGGCACTTCCCGCCGTGGACACCGGTCAGGTTCGGATCGTCTCGACCTGTCCGGGAGGAAGCATCCGCCACCAAGCGTCGACCGCGCTGAAGGCGTCGTAGGCAAACCGTAACACGGCGTCAGGCTGACGATGCGAGGGATCAACGGCACCGCGCTCCTCGTTACGGGTCCGAAGTACCTCCCAAGGCACCTCGAACACCTTCCATTCGACCGAAAGCCCATGTCGGGCGACGACCTCAAGCTCGTCCTCGAACACGGTGCGGGTCAGGTGGGTGTCGGCCATCACCACGCTGAAGCCGTGGGCCAGGGCGGTATCGAGGGCCGCGACCTTGACCGAATGCAGGAGACGATGGGCCTGCTTGTCCCAACCCTTGCGACGCGTCTCCCAGTAGATCTGTCGGTCCGGCGGCCAAAGCGCCTGCCGAAGGTCGTTCAAGGTCAGGTGCACCCAGCCATCCAGCGGATCGAACCGACGCGCGTAGGTCGTCTTGCCAGCTTCGGGACAGCCGATCAGCCCGACTACCCGCTGACGGCCCGGATCAGGCATGGTCGGCAGCGGCCTCGTCCTCATCGGCCACGGGATCGGCCTCGATGACCTCACCCCGGAGGTAGCGGGCCTGGACCTCGGCTATGCGCCGGGCGCCTTGAGCGTGACGGCTCGACACCAGGCTGGCCGGACGATGCTCACCGCCCCGCTTGATCGTGAGCAGGTCTGGATCGCCCCAACAGTCAAGCAGGGCTTGAAAGGCTTCGTACCGGGCGGCGTCGAAGGCGATCCGCTGGCCCATCATGTCTTTGTAGGGGTGGGCCGGGTGCAGGCCGGCGCACGGCACCCACCCCGCCGGGATCGGTGTCGTCGCCGCGTGCGTGCGCCCGCTTCGTAGGAGTTTGGGCAATACGTGAGTGTGCGGGCCCTCCGGGCTCGTGCCGCCGGGACCCGGGATTGGGGCGTAGACCTCGATGCGCCCGACCTTAGCGAGAAACACGCGATGCGGGCTCATTGCGACGAGATGACGACCGATGGAGTTCGCGTGATCGAACAGGGGCTGTCCGATGCCCGACCGGAGACAGGCGATGGCATCGGGGTCGCTCGTGCGCACGCAGGCATCGACCGCGAGCAAGTCGAGGCCGAGGTCGAACATGATGGCCTCTCTCTCCCGTTCGCGCGCGGCATCACGGTCTGGACCAAGTTCGGTCACCACGTTGCGCCGGCTCATGAAGCTGGTCGCCTCTGGCAGGCATAGGGCGACGGCGTGGTTCCAGCCGGATGCGACCGAGGTCTCGTAGGCTACGGGGCGCAGGTTGGAACAGGCGGTCAGGGCGATGGCGCCGCGCTCGGTCGCCAGGCCCATCCGGTCGTCCGGCAAGGCCGATACCGCCTCGTCCGGGTCGCGCATGAACTCGGCGATGGCGCCGAAGCTGCCGAGGCTCCAAGCGGTGCCGGAATTGGTCAACGCTTCGCGCAGCAGGGCCGTAACCGCCTCAGCTTGGGGTGATGGCGCCATCGCTCGTCTCCTCGTTCGACCCGGACCGTGCCCAGGGCAGGATGTATCGGGTTCCGTCCGCGGCCTCGCCCCGCTCCGCCGTCACGCCGAACACCTGGGCGAGCAAGGCATCAGTCAATGCCTCCTCCGGCCTGCCGTCCGCGACGAGCCGGCCACCGGACAGCACGCCGACGCGGTCGCAGAACCGCGCAGCCAGCGCCAGGTCGTGCAGCACGGCGACCACGCCGGTGCCGTCGCGCGAAGCGGCACGCAACAACGCCATGACGTCGAGCTGGTGGGCTGGGTCCAGGGCCGTGATAGGCTCGTCGACGAGGAGCCACTCGGCCTCGACCGCGAGCGCCCGGGCAAGCAGCGCGCGCATGCGCTCGTCCGAGGACAGGGTCGGCTCGGTCCTGCCGGCAAGGTGTCCGACATCGGTGCGGGCCATCGCACGCGCGACCGCCGCCTCGTCGGCTTCGGAGAATCCCGCGAAGGCGCGTCTGTGCGGTAGCCGACCGAGCGCCACGATCTCGCGGACCGTCATGGGCCATCCGACGCCGCCGCCTTGGAACAGGGCGGCGATGCGGCGGGCCCGTGCATCGCGGGTCATGCCAGACAGCGCCTGGCCTTCGAGGGTGACGTGGCCCTGTGTCGGAGCGACCAGTGCCGCCAGGACGCGCAGGAGCGTGGTCTTGCCGGCGCCGTTCGGACCGACCAGCCCGGCGAAGCGGCCGCGCTCCAAGACAAGGTCGATGTCCGTGAGGATCGTCCGGCCATCCAGCGTCACCCGGACGTCGTTGAGGTCGAGGCTCATGCCCTTCCCCCGCGGTTCCGCAGGAGCAGCACGATCAGGAACGGCGCGCCGACGAGCGCCGTCACCACGCCGAGCTTCAGCTCAGGCCGGGTGGCGAGCAGGCGCACGCCGATGTCCGCCGCGAGCACCAGAACAGCACCGGCGAGCCCGCTCGGCAATAGGCCGGCACCGGGCCGGGCCCCGACGAGCGGACGCATCAGGTGCGGCACGACGAGGCCGACGAAGCCGATGGCGCCGGAGACCGCCACCCCGCTGCCGACGGCGAGCGCCGCGCCGGTGACGAGGCGCAGCCGGACCGAGACGAGACCGACCCCAAGGCTCGCCGCGGTGTCCTCGCCAAGGGTCAGCGCATCGAGGGCGGAACCGATCGAAAGCATCAGGCCCCAGCCGATCACCATCAACGGCAGGCACAAGACGACGTGGTCCAAGCTGCGGTCGGCCAGAGAACCCATCAGCCAGAACACGATCTCCAGGGCCGCGTAGGGGTTCGGGGACAGGTTGAGCGCCAGCGCGGTCAGGGCACCGGCGAGGCTCGACAGGCCGACGCCGGCCAGGATCAGCCCCAGCGTGCTGCTGCCGCGCGCTGCGAGTGCGTTGAGGAGCAACGCCGCCACGCCCGCGCCGGCGATGCCGCCGAGCGGCAGGGCGAGGCTTAAGGAAGCAGCGAGGCCACCATAGAAGACGAGCACGGCGCCGAGCGCCGCGGCCGAGGAGATGCCGAGGATGCCGGGATCGGCCAGCGGGTTGCGCAGGTAGCCCTGCATCGCCGCGCCGGTCAGGCCGAGACTGAACCCGACGAGCCCGCCCAGCAGTGCCCGCGGGACGCGCAACTCCCACAACACCATGGCAGGCAACGTGGTCCGGCCCGCGACGAGATCCGCGAACGCGGCCGGCACGTCGAAGGGCGCGTAGCCGATCGCAACCGAGGCAAGCGTCAAGGCGAGGGCGGCGAGGCCGAGGACAGCGATGACGACACGGCGGGCGCTCGGCGTGCCGAGGAGCCGCGCGGCAGGGCTTGCGATGGTCCGAACGGGCGCGTTCATGGCCAGGGCTCCCGCCCGTTCGCGGCCGCCGCGAGGCGCGCCACGACCTCGGCGACCTGGGGCCCCGGGCATGTCCAGAAGCGGTTCGGGATGGCGACCGTCCGATGCCCGCGCGCGAGCGCCCGGAAGACGGGATGGTGCAGGAGCGTGTCGGCGAGCGAGGGAAGGCCCGGCGCACCCTCGTCCACCACGATCAGGTCCACATCCGCGAGAACTGCCGCTTCGAGCGGCACCTGCCCGAACCGGTCGCGCCCGATCTCGGCCGCCACGTTGACGAGGCCGGCGGCACGGATGAGCGCGTCGCCGAGGCCCCCGAGTGCGACCGTGAAGGCGTTCGGCCGCATGACGAGGGCGCGCAAGGGACGGGTGGCCGGGGTAACGGAGGCGAGCTTGGCGTCGAGGTCCGCGACCAGGGCCTCGCCCCGCTCTGGGTGCCCGAGCGCTCCCGCCACCTGCCGGATCTGGGTGCGCACGCCGTCGAGATCGGCCGGCACGACGAGTTCGAGCACCGGCGAGCCGACGCGCCGGAGCATGCCGACGGTTGCGCGCGTCGTGAAGGCGCCGGCGATGACGAGGTCGGGTCGGAGCGCGACGACCTCCTCGGTGAGGCCGCGGGTGATCGGCAGTCCGGCAGCCTCGGTCGCGACCGTCGATCCTCGTGGATCGCGGGCGAGATAGGTGACCGCCAGGACTTGGCCCCGGTCGGCCAGCCGCAGGACGAGCTCGTCCGCGCACAGGTTCATCGAGACCACGCGCACGGGCGTCTCGGCCGTGCCCGCGGCATGGGCCACGGGCACGGCGGCCAGGAGGGCCGAGAGAGCGAGGATAACCCACGACGGCATCGTCACCTCAGAACGTGGCCAGGCGCACGCCGCCGTAGACGGCGAGGCCGGGCCCCAGGAACCCGGTCGGGTTCTGGTAGCGTTGGTCGAACAGGTTATCGATGCGCGCGAACAACGTCGTCGTGTCCGACCAGACGTAGTTGGCCGAGAGGTTGACCAGGGTGAAGCCCGGGTTCTTCAGCCGCGTGATGGAAAAGTCCCGATTCCCGTCGACGAAGGAGCCAATGGAGATCAGCGTGCCGGTGAGCGTCAGGTTCGGCAGCGGCGTCCAAATGCCGGTGAGGCTGACCTTGTGGCGGGGACGCCGGAGCAGCTCTTGGTTGGCGACCTCGTCCTTCGTCACCGTGTTCGTGTAGTCGACCCAGGCGCTGAAGCTGTCGGTGAGCCTCACCGAGACGAAGCTCTCGGCGCCGTAGGCCACCGCCCGGCCGACGTTCACGTTGGTCGAGTAGGTCGGGAAGTAGGCCGTCTGGATCAGGTTGCGGAAGTCGGTTTCGAAGTAGGTCGCACCAACCAGCACCCGCTCGCCGAGCGGCTGCTCGAAGCCGCCGTCGAACCCGAAGCTATCCTCGGGCCGCAGGTTCGGGTTTCCGAAGAAGCGGAAGCTCGGATAGTCCTGGTAGAGCTGGCTCAGGGTCGGCGGCTTGAAGCCGGTGCCGACGCTGCCCTTCAGGCGCGTCTCGGTGCCCGGAAGGATGTAGCTCGGCGCAACCCGGAAGGTGGTGGCGCCGCCGAACTGGTCGTTCGCGTCGTGACGGATGTTGGCCACGAGGAAGGCGCGGTCGGTAATGGCGGACTGGAATTCGGCGAAGCCACCGGTGTTGCCGTTCGCGCGGTTCAGCCCGGTTGTCTCGATGCGCTCATCCTCGCGCTGCGCCCCGAACAGCAGGAGGTTGCCGGGCGCAAGCTGCACGTCGCCGCGGTAGTCGAAGCGGGTCCGTTCGCCGAGGGTGGATGTCGGCGTCGGCGGCGCGAGCGGGTCGAGGGGGCCGGCGAAGAGGCGGTCGAAGCTGGCGTAATTGGCCCCGAACACGTTGTGGAAGCCCGGCACCGGCGTCCACTCGGCCTCGCCGCGCATGAGGAGTTGCTGCTGGTCGTTAAGGTTCCGGTACGGCAACGGCCGGTAGGGGAAGCCGCCGTCCGCTTGGTCGAGATAGGCGCTGTCGGAGAAGCGCAGCACGTAGTTCAGACGGAAGGTATCGCTGAGCTGCGCGCCGAGCTTGGTCGAGATCGTCTTGATGTCGGTGAAGGCGGTCCGCAGCTGCACGCCGACCGGCAGGAGCCCGAAGGGCGTGACCGGCAGCGCGGCCTGGCGCAGGTGCTGGACGCTAACCGAGTAGTCGAAGATGCCCTCCGAGCCGGAGATGCGGCCGCCCTGGTTGGCGGTGCCGTAGGATCCGCCCTCGACGAAGGCGGTCGCCTTGGCCGGTCCCTCGCCGCGCTTCGTCACGAACGAGATCACGCCGCCGATCGCGTCCGCGCCGTAGAGGCCGCTCTGAGGACCGCGCAGCACCTCGATGCGGGATAGGTCATCGGTGAGAAGCTGGCTGAAGTCGAAGGCGCGGTTCGGGGTCGAGGGGTCGTTGACGTCGATGCCGTCGATCTGGACCTTCACGTGGTTCGAGTTGGTGCCGCGGATGAAGACCGAGGTCTGGCCGCCCGCGCCGCCGGTGCGAACCACGTTGACGCCCGGCACCTGCTGCAGGGCGTCCGGCACCGTGCGGACCTGCTGGGCCTGAAGCAGGTCCGAGGTCAGCACCGTGACGCTGGAGCCCGTCTGTGTGACCGGTGTGGGCACGCCGGTGGCCGAGACCGAGATCTCGGCGAGCGAGACGGCGGCCTCGCCGCCGCGCGGCACGTCCGCGAAGGGCGCGGCGACCTGCTGGGCATGGGCTGCGGGCGTGGCGAGCAGGGCTGGGCCGGCGCAGGACAGCGCCAGCCTGCTCCGGAGAGCGGAACGAAGGGGATCGGGCACGGAAGACAGGCCTCGGGCGACGGCAGTGGCACGTCACTGCGAACGAGGCCTCGGGCCGCACCTCCCCGCGGGACTGGCGCGCCTTCGACACCCGCCAGGACACCCCGCCCGACACGTTTCGCGTGTGACCACGACTGACGGCAGGTCTCCTGGCTCGCGGGTCGCTGCCCTCTCACCGTCTTCCCGGGCGAGGCTGCCCAGTGACATGGTGGCGGAAGGCTCGCCGCTTACAGTTGCGGGGGCAGCCGCGGCATCGAGCTTGCGCCCTCACCGCGTTCCCTTTTGATCCCCGAAGGGAACCGTCCGGTCCTCCATCCCATCGCAGCCGGGCACAGTCAATCACGCTGAAGCAGGCATCAGGCGCCTATTGCCGGAACGCTGCACCACCACGCTTTCGCTGCGCGTCGCCGTGGCGGTACGTTGATCACGCAGAAGCGCGAGGACGGCTCGCATTCCTCTCGTTGCACCAAGCTACACCACCTTCCGAGACAGCTGCGAGAACGGCTGCTCCGACAGCCTCGCCGATCAGGGTATGAAGGCCAGCGAACCGGGCGGGTTCACCGGCTTGAGGAGCGGCGACGACGATGCAGTCTGTGCCGGTACCCGACACGACCTCTCCGTGTGGCCGGTAATCTAATGCGAGAACGGCGGCCGTTCTCGCCTGCGTGACAATCGAAATCGTCTCGATCAATGCCGCCTGCGAAAGGGCGCAGGATACGTGCACGAGTATGTTGATCGTGCCGAAGAGAGGAGGCGTCGATGCCTGCGAGCAGCCGACGCGCGTTGCGTTCCCGAGACCGACCGTTGTGAGGCAGGTCGCCGACACAGTCCCGGCCTCTGCCTGAGCAAGGTGATGACGTCGAACGTCACGCGGCGTCATCAGGGCAATTGCGTCGCCGTGCCCTGCCGCCGCCATCCGTGTTTCCAGAAAGGCGAAGGGGTCGAGGTCTTACGGTAGGTCCGCGTCACGCACCTCCAACCAGGCAACCTTGCGGCCAACTTGGAAGCCGGGTCGAATCATCGCCCAGCTCAGCAGAGTCTGAGCTTCGTGAAACGCCGTGACGAGGTAAGGCTGCTGGCAGGTGATGTGGAAGGGGAGCTTCATACGACAGTCGGGTAGCGAACGGCTTAGCCTTCCTGTCAGCGCATCGGCCGGTGGGTCAGTCAAGCGCCGAGGTCACGTCCACCATCGAGATCGAAGCGGACCTTAGATGGCATTGCGCGGAGCGTCAGCTTGGGGTCAACAGCGTCGATTGCCGGCACGCAGATGGGATGTCCGAGAGGGGTCGGGAGCAGCGATCCAAGCCGTCCGACGCCAATGTCGGCTTGTGTCGCAAAGAGCTGTCATTCGACGTTGGGTTCAGCGGCAGCATCGGGTTCCTCATAACGAGCTCCTCAACCCGGGAGCCTGTCATGCCCGAAGTTGTCACTGTTCCCACCAGCACACGTGTTCCCTGGAACCGCGGCCGTATCGTCGGACCCAAACCGCCGCTGAAGCCGAAGCACATTTGGGCTCTGCGCACGCGCCTCCAGCTCGCCAACCGCACGCGCGACCTTGCCCTGTTCAACCTTGCCGTCGACAGCAAGCTACGCGGGTGTGATCTCGTCCGCCTGCGCGTGAGCGACATTCATCTGGGTGACGCTGTGCGTCTCCGAGCAACCGTCTGCCAGCGCAAGACTGGCAGGCCGGTCCCGTTCGAGATCACCGAACCGACGCGCGAGGCTCTTAAGGCTTGGCTGACTGCGCGCAGGTTGAAAGCCGGCGACTGGCTGTTCCCGAGCCGCAGCCGACTCGGAGAGCATCTAACGACGCGGCATTACAGTCGGCTGGTAGATCGCTGGGTTGCCCTGATCGGCCTGGACCCTTCGGCGTTCGGCACGCACAGCCTGCGCCGCACGAGGGTCGCGCTGGTCTATAAGCGCACCGGCAATATCCGAGCCTGCCAACTGCTCCTTGGCCATACCAAGCTGGTGAGCACGGTTCGCTATCTCGGCATTGAGGTTGACGACGCGCTGATCCTCTCAGAGCAGACCGAAATCTGAACCGGACGCCGCGGTGGAAATGGCCGCGGCGTGCCAGCAGGATGGTCGCTCTCCAGGGTGCCGAATGACCCCGAGCAGTCATTTGCGCCGGTGCCGATTAAGGTCCGGATGAGCTGCGAAAGCGGTCTCTCAGTCGATGGCGGCGAGTCGCTGGTAGGTCTCGGCCAGGACTTATCGCGGGCCGAGACCGCTGGCGTAGGCCGCGCGCAGGGCGGAGATTGTCGGGAAGGAAGGCACGGGTCCGTCCTCGTTCGTGCGTGTCACAGGCCCGCGAGGCGGGCGGCTTCTCGGGCGATGCGCCCGTCCGGCGCGGTCAGGGCGTCAAGCACCCGAAAATGGTCGGCTCCCGGCACGACGTGCAGGTCGCCAGCGAGGCCCAGCGCCCTGCGGGTAGCGTGGTAATCCTCGGATTGGCGGCACAGCTCGGGTAGCTCGGCCCCGCCATAGATCACCGAGACGGGCAGCCCATCCGGGGCGAGGCTGCGGATGGGCGAGAGCTCGGCGACCTCCCCATCGGTGAGGCGCAGCGCGTCATTCAACGCGGTCCCGGCGATCGGTCCGAGATCGAAGATCCCGCTCACCGCCAGGGCGGCGTCGGCCGCGTCGGCGGCGAGCGTTGTCATCAGCGCTGCGAGATGGCCGCCGGCCGACCAGCCCGCGACGACGAGGCGCGAGGGTCCGATCTTCTGCCGCAGTAGGCGCAAAGCCGCCCCGACTTCCTCGGAGATCCGGGTGAGGCTTGCCTCCGGGGCCAGGGTGTATCCCACCAGCGCCACATCGAGGCCGAGGCCGAGCGGCCCCTCGGCCATGCAGGTGAAATCTTCGCGGGCGTTGCGCTGCCAGTAGCCGCCGTGGATGAAGGCAAGGCAGGGCGCCCCCGCCGCGCCGCAGCGGTAGAGATCGAGGGCCTGCCGCGGGCCAGGGCCGTAGGCAAAGGTCTGTCCCGCCTTGCTCTCCCGGAAGGCAGCGCTGCGGGCGCGCCAACCCGCCACGAGAGCAGTGCTGTCCCGGACTGCCGCTGAATTGTCGTAGGCCCGGGTCAGCGAAGCGCGGTCGAGGTCGCGCCACGCCACGGCGTCGGTCGCGGCCATCAGGCGGCTTTCGGCGCGTGGTGGCTGTGGAGCTGGGCCGACAGCATGCGGCGCAGATCGTTGAAAGCAGGACTCGACACGTCCCGGCGCCGCGGCAGGTCGACGGTGTGGACGGCCTCGATCCGGCCCGGCCCCGGCGACATCATCACGATCCGGTCGGCGAGGAAGATCGCCTCCTCGATGGCGTGGGTGACGAACAGCACGGTGAGGCCGGTCCGGGTCCAGAGGTCGAGGAGTTCGTCCTGGAGGCGCTCGCGGGTCATGGCGTCGAGGGCACCGAATGGCTCGTCCATAAGGACCATCTCGGCCTCGTTGGCGAGCACCCGGGCAATGGCCACGCGCTGCTTCATGCCACCCGAGAGCTGGTGCGGATAGGCGTCGGCGAAGCGGCCGAGACCGACCAGATCGATGTAGCGGCGCGCGGTCTCGCGAATCTCCGCCGCGGGGCGGCCCCGCGATTTGGGGCCGAAGCCGACATTGTCGCGTACGGAGAGCCAGGGGAAAAGGCCATAATCCTGGAAGACCATGCCGCGGCTCGGAGCGGGGCCGACGATCGGCTTGTCCCACATCAGGGCTTGGCCCGAACTCGGCGCCTCGAAGCCGGCGGCGATGCGTAGCAGGGTCGACTTCCCGCAGCCCGAGGCACCGAGCAGGCAGACGAACTCCCCCCGCTGGACGGTGAGGCCGGCGCCGCGCAGGGCCTCCGTCCGTCGGCCTTGCGCCGTGTAAGTCTTCGAGACGTCCCGGATCGTCAGAATGGGAACGGTGGGCTCAGCCATGGGATGGGCTCCACGAGAGGAGGCGGCGGCCGATGCGCATCACGATCCAGTCCGAGACGAAGCCGGCGACGCCGATCACGCCCATGCCGCAGATCACGATCTCGGTGCGCGAGAGTTGTCGTGCCTCCATGATGACGGCGCCGAGGCCGGTCTGGACGCCCGTCATCTCGCCGACCACGATCACCACCCAGGCGAAGCCCAGGCCGAGCCGCAGCCCGGTGAAGACCGAGGGGAGAGCGGCTGGCAGCACCACCCGGATGAACTGGGCGGGACCCGTGCAGCCCAGCATCGCCGCTGCCTCGAACAGGCGCGGCTCCACCGAACGCACACCGAACACGGTATTGACGAGGATCGGGTAGAAGGCACCCAGGAACACGAGGAAGAAGGCCGAGGTGGCTCCGAGCCCGAATAGAATCATGGCCAGCGGCAGCCACGCGGTGACAGGGATCGGGCGCAGGATCTGCAGCACGGGATCGAGGAGAGCCTGGACTAGAGGCACCCGCCCGATCATCAGCCCGAGCGGCAGGGCCGCCGCGGCGGCCAGCGCGAAGCCGCCATAGACCCGCGACAGCGAGGCCCAGAGATGGGTCCACAGGGTGGCGCTGAAGGCGTCGTCGTTGATACCGCCGAACGCCATGTCGCGCAGGGCCAGCCACACTTCAGCGGGAGGCGGGACGAGGCTGTAGGGCCTGTTCGCGGTAGTGAAGTGCCAGAGCGCGAGGGCCGCCAGCGGCACCACCAGCGCGAGGACAGGGCCGCGCAAGCGGTCGAGAAGGTTGCGGAGCGGATCGTTCGGCCTTGGGCTCTGACCCTGAGCCGGCATGGCGGTCGGCAAGGCGGCGGGGAGGGCGGCGCCCTCGATCGCGGCGCTCACGCGTCCCTCATGGCATCGACGAAGCGGGTGTCGATGAAGCCGTCTTCGGGAAGGCGCTTGATCTGCTTCAGTGCCAGCATGCGATCGGCATAGATCTTGGCCTGCCGCACCTCGTCCGGCCCGAGCTTCCAGGTCAATTCGACGTTCGGGGCCGAGATCGCCAGCGCCTCGCGCTTCTGGCCGAGCTTGGCCACCGCCATGGCGATCATCGCCTCCCGGTCCTTGGCGGCGAACTCGGTGGCTTTGCGGTGGATCTGCAGCATGGTGCGCACGAGGTCGGGCCGCTCGGCCAGCGTGTCCCGATGGGCGCCGAACACCATGTTGAGCGAGCCCATCTCGGTGCCGTAGGGGTACTCGACGAGCTGGCCGATGCCCGAGGCTAGGCTGACGCCGGGGGCGGGCTCAGCACCGACATAGGCATCGACGTCGCCGCGGGCGAGCGCGAGGTGCATCTCCGAGAAGGAGATGCGCACCGGGGTGATGTCCTTCACGGACAGTCCTTCCATGCGCATCCGCTCCAGTGCGAACACCTCCTGCGTGCTGCCGGGCCAGATCGCCACGCGCTTGCCGCGCAAGTCCTTGATCGTTCGGATGTCGGAATCCTTGCGAGCGATCACTCCCATGCCGCGGTTACAGGTGGAAGCGATCACGACGATCGGCTCGCCCGCAGCGGCCCCGAGCGTCGCCGCCGCGAGCCCGAACGTTCCGAAATCCACCGACTTGGTGACGACGGCGTTCTTGCCCTCGGTCGGGCTCTCGAACGGGATGACCTCGACCCGCACGCCTTCGGGCGTGAAGCGCTCGTAAAAGTGTGGCGCGATCGAGTGAATAAGCTTGAGCGAGCCCATCCGGATGACGGTCGGAGCGGACTGTGCCCGCGCAACGCGGCCGGGGAGTGAGTTCGCGACGAGGCCGACTCCGAGACCGGCGAGGAGGCTGCGGCGGTCGATCATCGGGCGGCTCCTGCATCTATCGATGCCGTAAGCCTAAAAAGCTGGGCTGTTGCCAGGAAGTGCTAATTTTTGACGGCCCTGTTGAATTTCTGGCAACACTGCGCAGGAGGACCGGAATGAAGCATCTGCGCAGCCTTACCGCGGTGGCCGAGGTCGCTCGCAGCGGATCGATCCGGCGGGCAGCCGAGCGCCTCAACATCACGCCATCGGCGCTGACCCGGCAGATCCAGGACATCGAGTACGAGCTCGGAACGCCGATCTTTGAGCGCCTTGCCCAAGGGATGCGCCTGAACGCGGCGGGGGAATTGCTGGCGCGGCACATCCGCGACCAGGCCGCGGACCTGGACCGGGTGCGCTCGCAAATCGCCGACCTCTCCGGCGTGCGCCGAGGTCACGTGGCGCTTGCCTGCAGTCAAGCCTTCGTCACCCGGATGATCCCGGAGGAGGTTGAGACCTACCGGGCACAGTTTCCCCAGGTCGCCTTCACCGTGCAGGTGCGCGATCACGTCCAGGCGGTGGCCGCTCTCGTCTCGTTCGAGGCCGACCTCGCGCTCATCCTCCAGCCGCCACCCTCGGCGGAGCTACATGCGCTTTATGCCGGCCGTCAGTCCCTGTGCGCCCTCATGCGGGCGAGCCATCCCCTGGCCTCCGAGGACGGACCGATCCGGCTACGCGACTGTATCGCCCACGCGCTTGCGCTGCCCGACCGTTCGCTCGCGATCCGCCACCATATCGAGCAGGCGCTCGCCCGGCGCGGGATCGAGATGCGCGCGACTGTGGAATCGGGATCGCTGGAATTCCTACGCAACGTCGTCCTCCGAGAGGATGTCGTCAGCTTCCAGGTGCCGAGCGGCATTCCGGACGACCCGCGCCTGCGCAGCCGTCTGATCGACGCCCGCGACCTCGAACCGATGAGCGTCGTGCTGGCGCAACTGCGCGGACGTCTGCTCCCGGTCGCCGCCAGCAAATTCGCCGACCAGCTCGCCGCACGCCTGAACCGTCAGATAGCTGCGGCCTGAACGCTCTTCGAGGGATGTCAAAGCCAGGTGGGTTAGGACGGCGTAATTTTCATATGGCCGTGGCTGTGAACCGGCTCGGAACGGAATGGTGTGGACTTGCTGCCCTCCTCGGCACGGGGCCGGTATGCGTAGCGGGTTTGGTTGCGCCGGCAGGCCTCGGCCCCGTGGAGCGCCGCACCGGGGAGGCGGTAGAGGTTTAGCGCCCCCCTCGTGCGGACTCCCGCGGCCACGCCGCTGCTAACCGTTATTGCCCCGGCGTCGAGCCCTGCCGGCAGGCTCCCAAGCAGCGCGCCTGCCGCTCGGACTGCAGAAGAGTCGCTGCGCTCCAACCTCGTCTGTGTCGAGCTGCTAGCCTCTGTCTGATCAGCTGACGATACAGCTTCCCATAATAGGATAAGGTCCAGGCTTGGATCATGAGCGGATCTTGAAAGGGCAAAGCCGAAGGTCTGCTAACGGCGGATTTTGTTGAAAAACTCGGCTGTTGCAGCGGCATATCTGAGGTGATTCACTGCCGTTGTGAGGCGGGGATCGACGCAGATGATGGGACCTCGGC
>JACJIB010000015.1 GCA_014138645.1 Methylorubrum thiocyanatum
GAGCTAGGCCAGCGGCGCTGTAGTGAGCGCACAACCGTGTTCAGGTGGGGCGGGCAGGCTTATCTGAGGCGTGCTCAAATGCGCTGATGATCGGGCACGGGCCCGATGACCCTTCCGCGCAGTCGTGCGCCAAGCGCGCCAGCGCGGACCGGGCTGCCTGCAACTCGGCGATCCTGGCGTCCAGTTCCGCGATCCGCTCCTGCGCCAACTCGCGGGCGCGGGGACGATCGTCGGTGGCATCCAGCGCCAGCAGCTCAGAGATCTGCTCCAGCGTGAACCCGGCCGCCTGGGCAGTGCGGATGAACTGCAGTCGGCGCACGTCGGCTTCGCCGTAGCGCCGCACGCCGCCAGAACCGACACTGCCGGCCCGTTCCGGCGTCTCCAGCAGCCCGCGGCGCTGGTAGTAGCGCACGGTTTCGACACCCACGCCGCCCGCTTTCGCGAGGCCGGCAATCGTCATCGCCCGCGGTGCTTGACCCCGTACCATGGTACGGACCTTATATCAGGGGCAGCTGCAAGACCAACCCAAAAACGGAGGCTGCTCCCATGGCATCAACCGCTGCACCCCGTCAGGCCACGCTCTACCGCATGGTCATGGAGCAGCACACCTGCCCCTATGGCCTCAAGGCCAAGGACCTGCTGCGCCGCCAGGGCTTCACCGTCGAGGACAAATGGCTGACCTCGCGCGAGGCCACCGACGCGTTCAAGGCCGAGCACGGCGTGAAGACCACCCCGCAAACGTTCATCGACGGCGCGCGCGTTGGCGGCTACGACGACCTGCGCCGCTACTTCGGCAAGCCGGTCGCCGATCCGAAGGCGACCACCTACAAGCCCGTGATCGCCCTGTTCGGCATGACCGCGCTGATGGCGCTGGCCGCCAGCCATGCCGTCTACGGCACACCGTTCACGCCCCGCGCCGGGGAGTGGTTCATCGCCTTCAGCATGGCCGTGCTGGCGCTCCTGAAGCTCCAGAACGTTGAGAGCTTCGCGACGATGTTCCTCAACTACGACCTGCTGGCCAAGCGGTGGGTCCCCTACGCCTACATCTACCCCTTCGCCGAAGGCCTGGCCGGTGTGCTGATGATCGCCGGGGCGCTGACCTGGCTGTCCATTCCGGTCGCGCTGTTCATCGGGACGATCGGCGCGGTCTCGGTGTTCAAGGCGGTCTATCTCGACCGGCGCGAACTGAAGTGCGCCTGCGTCGGCGGGAGCAGCAACGTCCCGTTGGGCTTTGTCTCGCTGACCGAGAACCTGATGATGATCGCCATGGCCGTGTGGATGCTGATCGCGCACCTGAGCGGCGCAGGGATGTGATCAGGCGGGAGGCGTGGTGTCAGCGGGCTCAGGCGTCGGGAGGCATAGGCCTGCACCGATGCCCCGCCCTTGCAATTCTCAACCACGCAACCACCTGCCGGCCTGCGAGTTTTCAGGCAACGCACAACCGCGTTTCTTAATCCCGAGGGCTGTGTTAGGTTGAACGTAATGAACCTTGACCGCCAACTCGCGCGCCTGCTGGCCGTGGTGATCGTGATGATCGCCGCGACCTTTGGCGTGTCGGTGGCGCAGGCGCATGAGGGCCATGCCCATCACCATGCGCCGGCCGCGGTCGAGACCACCCCGGTACAGCCTGCACCGGTGGCCCTGGCCCCGGCGGCCATGCCCGCTCCGCAGCTGGCGGCGCTAACCGAAACGCCCACTACCGCCACCACGGTGTTTGCTGTGGCTGCAGCCTCCGCGGCCGACACACCGGATGTGGGCGGCTGCAATGGTCTGTGCTGTGGCACGAGCCTAAGTTGCTGCCACTCGGCCCTCACGCCGACGCTGCAGGCCGCTGTGCCGGCCCTGCGGCTCGCGACCGTACTGCCGGCTGCCCAGCAGGATGCCCGCCCGAGCCTCGCGCCCGAGGCGCTGCCCAAGCCCCCTCGATCTTTCGCCTGAACCCGGCGTTCCCACGCGTCTGACGCCGCTCTTATGAGCCGCTGCGCGTGCGCGGACGCCTTGCGTCCACCGGCGAAAGAATTGATCCATGAAGTCCCCGATTGCGGCCGCGCTGCGTGCGCTGGCCGTGACGCTGGCCCTGCTTGCTGCAGGCCAGGCGTCGGCCCACGAAGGGCATGACCACGGCGCCCCGCCGCCGCCGGTCTCCAAAACCATTGCGCCGCGCGGTGAGGCCGTGTCCGAGGCGTTCGAGCTGGTCGCGGTGCCGCGCGATGGCACGCTCCAGCTCTACCTGGACCGCTTCCGCACCGGCGAGCCCGTCACCGGCGCTACCGTGGAGGTGGACACCCCCGACGGCCCGAAAACCGCCCAGGCGACCGCCGAGCGCAGCTATGCGCTGCCGGCGCCCTGGCTGAGCAAGCCCGGGCACTACGACCTCTTGGTCACCGTGACCGCCGGCGACGTGGTCGACGTCATGCCGGTCAGCCTGGATCTGCCGGCGCCAGCCGCCGCGGCTGCCATCCCGGCCCCCGTCGGTGCGGTGCAGACGGTCAGCGACAGCGTGCGCGCGGCTGTGCCGGAGATCACCCACGGACTGCGCGAGCGCCTGGCCAAACAGGACCCAGTGCTGCTGACCGTGGCGGCTGGCAGCTTCCTGCTCGGCATCCTGTTGATGCTGGTCGCCCGCGGCCGCCGGCGCGTGCCGGTGATCGCTGTGCTGGCGATCACGGCCACGGTGCTGCTGAGCGCAACCGCCTTTGCCCACGGCGACGAGGACCACGGCAGCGAAAAGCCCATCCAGGGCGCCGCGCTGATCGAGCGCGCCCCCGGGGGAGCCGCGCCAACCGACCTGGCCCAGCGCCTGGCCGACGGCACCGTGTTTGTGCCCAAGCCGACCCAGCGCCTGCTGGAGCTGCGCACGGCGATGACCGAGGCCGGCACGTTCAGCCGCACGATCGGCCTGCCCGGCCGCGTCATTCCCAACCCCAACGCCAGCGGCGTGGTCCAGTCCAGTGTCGGCGGCCGCCTGTCGCCGCCCACCTCCGGGCTGTTTCCGCGGCTGGGCACTCCGGTGAAGAAGGGCGACGTGCTCGCCTACGTGACCCCGCCGGTGGCCCGGGTCGACGTCTCCGATATGCGCCAGCGCCAGGGCGAGCTCGATCAGCAGATCGCGATCGTGCAGCGCCGCGTCGAGCGGTTTTCCAAGCTGGCCACCTCCGGCGCCGTCGCCCAGGTGCAGCTGGACGAGGCCCAGGACGAACTCAAGGGTCTGCGCGACCGCCGTACTGCCCTCGACAGGATCCGCAGCGAGCCCGAGCCGCTGATCGCGCCGGTCGACGGCGTGGTCGCCGAGGCGTCCGCCACGGCCGGCCAGATGGCCAACGCCGGCCAGATGATCTTTCAGATCGTCGACCCCAAAAACCTCTGGGTCGAGGCCTTGAGCTTCGACGCCCTGACCGCCGGGCAGCACGCCACCGCCCGCCTGCCCGACGGCCGCACCTTTGAGCTGACCTATCAGGGCTCAGGCCTCGCCGATCGCAACCAGGCCATTCCGGTCCAGTTCGCGATCGAAGGCGATGCCTCCGGCCTGCGCGTCGGCCAGTTCCTGACCGTGCTCGCGATCACCGACGGCCAGCTGTCCGGCCTGGCCCTGCCGCGGGCCGCGGTGGTGCGGACCAGCAACGGCCAGGACGTGGTCTACGAGCACACCACCGCCGAGCGCTACGAGGCCCGGCAGGTGCGCATCGAGCCCCTGGACGGCAACCGCGTGCTGATCGGCGGCGGCATCGGCCCCGGCAAGCGCGTGGTCGTGCAGGGCGCCGAACTCCTCGACCAGGTGCGCTGAGGAGGGCCGCCCGATGTTCACCTTCCTCGTCAGCCAGTCGCTGAAGAACCGCCTGATCGTCCTCGCGATCGCCGGCGTGCTGATCCTCTACGGCGCGTTCACGGTCACCAAGCTGCCCGTGGACGTCTTTCCCGACCTCAACAAGCCCACGGTCACGATCATGACCGAGGCCGAGGGCTACGCGCCCCAGGAGGTTGAGCAGCTGGTTTCGTTCCCGATCGAAACCCGCCTCAACGGCCTGCCCGGCGTCACGCGCGTGCGCTCGGTGTCCGGCGTTGGCCTGTCGATCGTCTACGTCGAGTTTGACTGGGGCACAGACCTCTACCGCAACCGCCAGCAGGTCGCCGAGCGCCTGGCCCTGGTCAGGGACCAGCTGCCGCCGACGGTGACCCCCCAAATGGGGCCAATCTCCTCGATCATGGGGCAGATCCTGCTGGTCGCGGTGACCAGCGAGACCGCCGACCCGATGCAGGTGCGCGAGGCGGCCGACTTCGTGATCCGGCCGCGCCTGCTGACCATTCCCGGCGTCGCCCAGGTCATCCCGATCGGCGGCGAGGTGCGCCAGTTCCGGGTCAGCCCGAACCCGGCGGCGATGCGCGCGCTCGGCGTGAGCAACGCCCAGCTGGAAACCGCCCTGGCCCAGTTCGGCACCAACGCCGGCGGCGGGTTCACCGACCAGTACGCCCGCGAGTACCTAATCCGGAACATCGCCCGCACGATGAGCCTGGACGACCTGCGCAGCGTGGTCGTCGCCACGGTCGGCGGCGCGCCGGTGTATCTGCGCCAGATCGCCGACGTCTCGTTCGGTGCCAAGGTCAAGCGCGGGGACGGCGGCTACATGGGCAAGCCGTCGGTGATCGTGTCGGTTGAGAAGCAGCCCGACGTCGACACGGTCAAACTCACCCGCGACATCGAGCAGGCGCTGAAGGAGATCACCGCCAGCCTGCCGAACGGGATCAAGGCGGACCAGATCCTGTTCCGCCAGGCCGACTTCATCGAGACCTCGATCAGCAACGTCGAGCGCGTGCTGCTGGAGGCGATGGTGGTGGTCGCTGCGGTGCTGTTCCTGTTCCTCTTGAACGTGCGCACCACCGCGATCTCGCTGCTGGCGATCCCGGTGTCGATCCTGACCACGGCGGTGGTGTTCCACCTCCTCGGCCTGTCGATCAACACGATGACCCTGGGCGGCCTCGCCATCGCGATCGGCGAGCTGGTCGATGACGCCGTGGTCGACGTCGAGAACATCTTCCGGCGCCTCGGCGAGAACCGGAAGGCCGGCAACCCCAAAAGCGTGTTCCAGGTGGTGGTGGAGGCCTCCAACGAGGTGCGCTCCGGCATCGTCTACGCGACGCTGATCATCATCCTGGTGTTCGTGCCGCTGTTCGCGCTCTCCGGCATCGAGGGGCGGCTGTTTGCGCCCTTGGGGCAGGCCTACATCATCTCGATCCTGGCCAGCCTGGTCACCTCGATCACGCTGACCCCGGTGCTGGCCTCCTGGCTGCTGCCGGGGCTGAAAAACCTCGAGGAGCACGACAGCCGGTTTCTCAAGCTGCTCAAGCGCGGCAACGCCCGGCTGCTGCAGGTGGCGTTCCGGCATCAGCGCCTGCTGGTCGGCGCGGTGGCGCTGGCGGTGCTCGCCGCCGGCGTCGCCGCCTGGCACTTGCCGCGGGCGTTCCTGCCGCCGTTCAACGAGGGCAGTTTCACCGTCAACATGACGTTCAACCCGGGGATCTCGCTGGCCGAGAGCAACCGGGTCGGGCTGATCGCGGAAAAGCTGCTGCTACAGGTGCCCGAGGTGGCGGCGGTCGGCCGCCGTACCGGGCGCGCCGAGCTGGACGAGCACGCCGAGGGCGTCCACTCGTCCGAGATCGAGGTCGAGCTGAAGGACGGCGAGGGCCGGCCCAAGGAGGCCCTGGTCGCCGACATCCGCCAGCGCCTCCGGCAGCTGCCGGTCTCGGTCAACGTCGGCCAGCCGATCTCCCACCGCCTCGATCACATGCTGTCGGGCGTGCGCGCCGAGATCGCCTTGAAGATCTTCGGCGAGGACCTGGACCAGCTGCGCCGGATCGCCAACGGCCTGCAGGAGCGGTTCCAGAAGATCCCCGGCCTGGCCGACCTGCAGATCGAAAAGCAGGTGCGCATCCCGCAGCTGGAGGTGCGCGTCGATTATGCCCGTGCCGCGCTCTACGGCGTGCAGCCGGCCGCGGTGGTCGAGCAGATCAGCCGCCTGAGCAACGGCCGCGTGGTCTCCACCGTGGTCGATGGCTACCGCCGGTTCGACGTGCTGATCCGCTTGGCCGAGGACCAGCGCACCACCAAGGGCCTGGGCGACCTGCTGCTGGAAACCCCGACCGGCTGGGTGCCGGCCCGGCAGGTGGCCGACGTGCGGGAAACCGACGGTCCCAACCAGATCCTGCGCGAGAACTCGCGCCGGCGCCTGGTGGTCCAGGCCAACACCAACGGCGAGAGCGACATGGCCACCATCGTGGCGGCCATGCGTGAGGCGATCGCCGCGGAAAAGCTGCCACCGGGCTACTTCACCAGCCTGGAGGGCACGTTCCAGGCCCAGGAAGAGGCCGCGCGGACGATCGGCATCCTGTCGGCGCTATCGCTGGCGTTGATCTTCGCGATCCTGGTCAGCCGCTACCGCTCGCCAGCGCTGGCGCTGATCATCATGGGCAACGTGCCCCTGGCGCTGATCGGCAGCGTGGTGGCCCTGTGGCTGACCGGGCAGCCGCTGTCGGTGGCGTCGATGATCGGGTTCATCACGCTGACCGGCATCGCCGCGCGCAACGGTATCCTGAAGATCAGCCACTACCTCAACCTGTCGCTCCACGAGGGCGTGCCGTTCGGGCGCGACCTGGTGATCCGCGGCAGCCTGGAGCGGCTGACCCCGGTGCTGATGACGGCGCTCGCCGCCGGCGTGGCGCTGGTGCCGCTGCTCTACGACGCGGCGAGCCCGGGCAAGGAGATCCTGCACCCGGTCGCGGTGACGATCTTCGGCGGCCTGATCAGCGCCACGCTGCTCGACACGTTCCTGACGCCGATCCTGTTCCTGCGCTTCGGCCAGAAGCCCCTGGCCCGGCTGCAGGCGGCGCAGGACGCCGCCCATGCGACCCACCCGGCCGGGGCCGCGGCGCCACCGCGGGAGGCGTTCTGAGCCCCCTCCCCCACCGATCAACCCAAAACCCAAGGAGACCCCGATGATCCCGTTCCGCGCCGCCCTGTTCAGCAGCCTGGTGCTGCTGGCCGCGCCCGTGTGCGCCCACGAAACCGCCGGCAAGTACGGCGGCCGCGTCAGCGACGCCGGCCCCTACCACGTCGAACTCGTCACCAAGGGCCAGACCGTCGACGTCTACCTGCTCGACGGCAGCGAGAAACCGGTGCCGGCCGCCGGGTTCAAGGCCACCGCGATCCTCGTGGTCGACGGCAAGCCCGCACGCGTCGCCTTGGCGCCGGCCGACGCCAATCGCCTGACCGGCCAGGCCCAGGTTCCGCTGAACGCCGCGCCCAAGGGCGCCGTGCAGCTGACAGCTCCCGATGGCGCGACCGCCAGCGGGAAGTTCAACTAACCACAAGCAATAAAAGGGAAAAATCCTATGAAACTCACCTTCTCCGCCTGCGCGCTGGCCCTCCTGCTCAGCGGCACCGCCGCGGCCCAGGCCCACGACATGAACCACAACGACCATGCCGGTCATGGCGCCGCGAGCGCGACCACCAAGACGGACAGCCCGGCGACCAAGGCGTTTCGGGACGTCAACGCCGACATGCACCGCGACATGGACATTCGCTACACGAACGACGTCGACGTCGATTTCGTGCGCGGCATGATCCCTCACCATCAGGGCGCGATCGGCATGGCCAAGGTGGCCCTGCAGCACTCGAAGGATCCCGAGATCCGCAAGCTCGCCGAGGAGATCATCAAGGCCCAGGAGGTCGAGATCAGCCAGATGCAGGCGTTCCTCAAGGGCAAGGGCGCGGCCAAGTAACTGGCCTGATCTGGGCAGCGCGATCCTGCTCTTTATAACGGGTTCTTGAGTAAAAAAATCTGAACCGGGCCGGGATCAGCCCGTTGATGATTGAGGCGATGTCGGGTCAGTTGCGGTATTTACTGCATCTGTTCTCAAAATGCGTCCGAAGAACCTGAAAAAACAGGAGAAATTCTATGCACCAGATGTCCGCTGAGATGCAGAGCTGCATCGATGAGTGCCTGCGCTGCTACCAGACCTGCCTGGGCATGGCGTCCAACCACTGCCTGCCAGCCGGCGGCAAGCACACCGAGCCGGAGCACTTCCGGCTGATGCTGGCCTGTGCCGAAATCTGCCGGACCAGCGCGCATTTCATGCTGCTCGGCACCCCCGCGCACAAACACACCTGCCGCGCCTGCGCCGAGGTGTGTGAGGCCTGCGCCAAGAGCTGTGAGCAGGTCGGCGACATGCAGGACTGTGTCGACCAGTGCCGCCGCTGTGCCGAGACCTGCCGCAAGATGGCCGGCTGAGACCCCAGGGCAGACCGTGGTCCTCACGGTCCGCCCTTTTGCTGAACCGAAGGAGGAAAACCCGATGACCTTGAGAACTCTTGCTCTCGCCCTGCCGCTGGCCCTCGGCCTGACCGGAACCGCCCTGGCTGGCGATCACGACCACGGCAGCATGGCCGGCTCGGCCGTCAAGCTGCCGGAGGCCTGCAAGGCTGCCGTCAGCGGCAAGGACGGTGGGATGAAGGACATGCAGAGCCACATGTCTCAGGCCATGCAGAGCATGGGCAGCGGTCAGATGTCCGAGACCCAGAAGGGTCTGCAGCAGGCCATGATGAGCATGAACGGCCCGATGATGCAGGGCATGATGGCTGGCGATCCGGATGTGGCCTGGATCTGCGCGATGATCCCGCACCACCAAGGGGCGATCGACATGGCCCGCGCCGGCCTCAAGGGCGCCGATAATCCCGAGAGCAAGCGCCTGGCCGAGAAGACCATCAAGGAGCAGGAGCAGAGCATCAAGGAGCTCACTGCCTGGCTCGATAAGAACGCCAAGAAGGAAGGCCAGCAGTAGGCCGTCCGCTGCCGCCGCTGTCTCAAAACCTGCCGCACGATGGCGGGTTGACCGCTCTCCAACACACAGGATTTACGATCATGACCCTCAAGGCCCTGACGGCTGCGGCCCTGCTGACCTTTGCTGCCCTGCCCGCCCTGGCGGACGACCAGGGCAACGCCAACGCCGAGCAGCAAACCCAGCCGACGCCCAGCCGCGGCAACACCGCCGGCGGCCCCTCGCACGGCGCCGATCACGCCAAGAACGCTCCCGAGAGCACCGCGTCGGGCCACAGCGCCAAGCCGCACCAGCACTCGGATGGCAGCAAGCACTAAGCCCCGGGATCACCGCCCGGGCCGGGATGCCACCGTGCCTCCAGGCCCGGGCTGGCACCCTGTTGACCCTCCCATGATGGGAAGGTGCAGGGTGCCGGGCGCGACACACAGGAGGGGTCGCCCATGAGCAACGCCGAGCACGACCACCACCACGGCCATGCCCATGGGGCGCACGGCGGCTGCAGCCACGGCACCGCGGAGGCCGGGAACGCCGCGCAGACGGTCAAGGACCCGGTCTGCGGGATGAGCGTCGATCCCCACACCGCCAAGCACCGGGCCGAGCACAACGGCCACCCGTATTATTTCTGCTCGAACGGCTGCCGCACCAAGTTCGAGGCCGACCCGGCCCGCTACCTCGATCCGGCCAGCGCCGCGGCCAAGGCCGAGGCCGTGCCGGAGGGGACGATCTACACCTGCCCGATGCATCCGGAGGTGCGCCAGGTCGGCCCGGGCGCCTGCCCGATCTGCGGCATGGGGCTGGAGCCCGCGGTGATCGGCGCCGACACCGGACCAAGCGACGAGCTGGTCGACATGACCCGCCGGTTCTGGGTTGGCCTGGTCCTGACCCTGCCCGTGTTCGTGCTGGAAATGGGCGGCCACCTGACCGGCCTGACCGAACGGCTCGGCCAGCAGAACAGCAACTGGCTGCAGCTGGTGCTGGCCACGCCCGTGGTGCTGTGGGCCGGTGCGCCGTTCTTCGTGCGCGCCTGGCACTCCGTGACCAGCCGCAACCTCAATATGTTCACCCTGGTCGCCATGGGCACCGGGGTGGCCTGGCTTTACAGCGTGGTCGCCACCGTCCTGCCAGGGGTGTTCCCGGCGGCGTTGCGCGGCCATGACGGTGCCGTGCCGGCGTATTTCGAGGCGGCCGCGGTGATCACCGTGCTGGTCCTCCTCGGCCAGGTGCTGGAGCTGCGCGCCCGCGAGAGCACCAGCGGCGCCCTGCGCGCGCTCCTGGACCTTGCCCCGAAAACCGCCCGCCGCCTGCGCGCCGACGGCACTGACGAGGAAATCCAGCTCGATGCCGTGCAGGTCGGTGACCGCCTGCGCGTGCGCCCCGGCGAAAAGGTCCCGGTCGACGGCGTCGTGGTCGACGGCCGCTCCTCGATCGATGAGGCCCTGGTCACCGGCGAGGCGATGCCGGTGCGCAAGGACGTCGGCGCCGCCGTGATCGGCGGCAGCCTCAACCAGAGCGGAGCGCTGGTGATCGAGGCGCAAAAGGTCGGCCGCGACACCATGCTGGCGCGCATCGTTCAGCTGGTCGCCGATGCCCAGCGCAGCCGCGCGCCGATCCAGCGCCTGGCCGACCAGGTCGCCGGCTGGTTTGTGCCGGCGGTGATCGCGGTGGCCGTGCTCGCGTTCGTGGCCTGGTTCGCGGTCGGCCCGGAACCGCGGCTGACCTACGGCCTGCTGGCGGCGGTGGCGGTGCTGATCATCGCCTGCCCGTGTGCCCTGGGGCTGGCCACGCCGATGTCGATCATGGTTGGCGTCGGTCGCGGCGCCCAGGCCGGTGTGCTGATCAAGAACGCCGAGGCGCTGGAGCGGCTGGAAAAGGTCTCCACGCTGGTGGTCGATAAAACCGGCACCCTGACCGAGGGCAAGCCGGCCGTGACCGCGATCCGGCCGGCGGACGGGTTCAACGAGGCCGAACTCCTGCGCCTGGCGGCCAGCGTCGAGCGCGCCAGCGAGCACCCCCTGGCCCTGGCGATCGTGGCGGCAGCCGAGGCTCAGGGCCTTGCCCTGGCCCCGGTCAGCGACTTCGACAGCCCGACTGGCCGCGGGGCCGAGGGCACCGTGGACGGGCGGCGCGTGCGGCTCGGCAACGCCAAATTCCTGGCCGAGGCCGGGATCGATACCGCGGCGCTCGATCCGGCGGCGGAGGCGCTGCGCCAGGACGGCGCCACCGCGATTTTCATGAGCCTGGACGACCGCGTGGCCGGCGTGATTGCGATCGCCGATCCGATCAAGGCCACCACGCCTGAGGCCCTGCAGGCCTTGCGCACCGAGGGCATCCGCGTGGTCATGCTGACCGGCGACAACCGCACCACGGCCCAGGCCGTGGCTCGCAAGCTCGGCATCGATGAGGTCGAGGCCGAGGTGCTGCCCGATCAGAAGAGCGCCGTTGTCAAAGCCCACCAAGCCGCCGGGCAGGTGGTGGCGATGGCCGGTGACGGGGTCAACGACGCCCCGGCCCTGGCAGCCGCCGACGTCGGGATCGCCATGGGCAGCGGGACCGACGTGGCGATCGAAAGCGCCGGCGTGACCCTGCTCAAGGGCGACCTGATGGGGATCGTGCGTGCCCGGCGGCTGTCGCGCGCCACGATGGGCAACATCCGCCAGAACCTGTTTTTCGCGTTCATCTACAACGCCGCCGGCGTGCCGGTGGCGGCCGGGGTGCTCTACCCGTTCCTCGGCATCCTGCTCTCGCCGGTCATCGCAGCGGCGGCGATGGCTCTCTCCTCAGTCAGTGTGATCGGCAACGCGCTGCGCCTGCGCACGACCACGCTCTGACCCGCATTAAAGAGACCGACCCATGAGCTACGCACGCTTCGCCGCGATGATCGCCACCTCCACGGTGGTGATGTTCGGCCTGATGTACCTGAACACCTACGCGCTGGAGCACGTGTTCTTCAGCCAGACCCGCATGTGGATGGCGCTCGTCATGGGCGCGACGATGGCCGTCATCATGCTCGGCTTCATGTGGGCGATGTACAAGGTGCGGGCCGCCAACATCGCGATCCTCGTTGGCAGCGTCGTGGTCTTTGCCGGGGCGCTGTGGCTGGTCCGCAGCCAGGAAACCGTCGGTGACGTGGCTTACATGAAAGCGATGATCCCGCACCACTCGATCGCCATCATGACCAGCGAGCGGGCGCACATCAAAGACCCCCGCGTGCGTGAGCTAGCCGACAAGATCATTGAGGCGCAGGTCAAAGAGATCGGCGAAATGAAAGCCCTGATCACCGACCTGGAGGCAAAGCCGCCAGCCGACAACGCCCCGGACCTGCAGTCCTACCGCAAGCGCGGCGCCCCGCCGCCGCCGCTGCAGTAGTCACGCGCCCGACGTCCGCAGGCCTCCAAGAGGCCTGGGACAGCCCTGTCATTCGGCCTGTCGGCCGGAGTACCGCCGGGGCCTCACGGCCTGGCTTTTCATGGGAGGACACAATGAAGCGTCTCGTTCTTGCGGCCAGCGCCGTGATGCTGCTCAGCGCCGCGCCGGCCATGGCGATGAGCTGCTGCGGTAGTGGCAAGGGCAAGGCCGGCATGTGCGCCAAGAGTGGCGCTATGGCGATGAACATGAAGGGCAAGAAGGGCTGCTGTTGCGACAAGATGGGCGGCCGCATGAGCCACCGCACCTGAGCCAGCCTGCCCGGGCTGGCTACCCGCCAGCCCGGGCACCACACATCCCTACGCTGACCTGAGGAGGCCCTGATGGACGCGGACCTGCTGCCGAGCCGCCGTGGCGTGCTGGCTGGCCTGAGTGGGCTGGGCGGCCTGCTGCTCGCCGCCCCCCTGCGCGCGGCCGAACCGCTCCCGGAGATCCAGGTAACCAAGGACCCCAGCTGCGGCTGCTGTGAAGCCTGGGTCACGCATATCCGCGCGGCCGGCTTTCCGGTCCAAGTGACCGAGGCGCCGGTCAATCCCCTCAAAGCCCGTCTTGGGGTCCCACGCAGCCTGGCGTCCTGCCATACCGCACAGGTTGGCGGTTACGTGATCGAGGGGCATGTGCCCGCCGGGGCAATCCTGCGCCTGCTCGCAGAAAAGCCCCCGGGCACTGGGTTGGCCGTTCCGGGCATGCCAGTGGGCTCGCCGGGCATGGAGGCTGACGGCGTACCGCCGGACACTTACGACGTGATCCTGTTCGGTCCCGAGCTGCAGCGGCCGTTCGCCCGCTATCAGGGCGGCACGCCGCTGTAACCGGCCTGATCCTTGAAGATGAAATCGTGCAGGTTCTGCACGCCACCGCGTTCGCCGACCGGCTCGATGCGGCGACCCTGCCCGGCTCGGCCCTGGAAAGTCTCTACCCCGACCGTGAGACGATCGCCGACGTTCTGGCCGTACCGCCCGGCCGCCGCCTGCTTCCCGTGACGGGCCGTGTGCGCCTCGCTCCTCTTGAACTGCGCGCCCGGGCCGAACTCCGGCGGCGGCTCGGACGGCGCTGAAGCTCACAACAGGTCTGCGTCGAACGCACCCGTTCGACCATAATCAAGGTGGCACGCCGCTGTACCGGCATCTGCGTAGCCTCTTGTGCCTGATGCTGGGTCAGCGCGCGGATTGCGCCGCGTAGGGGACCAGAGCCGCCTGGTGTCCCAGTGTGGTAAGGCAAAGGCCGACGCAGCTGCCGAGCAGGAGCACCCCGAGCAGCGCCCACAGCATTGTTTTCTGCGCCGCCGCGCGGATGTGCGGCCGGACCTTCCGCCGCCGCCCGGGCTCGCGATGCCAGACGCTTTCAGTCGCGCGCATAGTCCCCTCCACGAAAAGGGGGCCTCACGGCCCCCCTTCCCTGCGTTATTCGGCCGGCGCCGGCTGGGCGGTGCCTTCGCGGTACTCCGCCCACGCCTGCCGCAGGATCTGCACCGAGGACGTGAGGAAGATCGCGGCCATGATCGCGGCCACCGCCAGATCGGGCCAGGCCGTCGCCGTGCCCCAGACACCCAGCGCGGCGATCATCACGACCACGTTGCCGATCGCGTCGTTGCGCGAGCACAGCCACACCGAGCGCACGTTGGCGTCGCCGTCCTTGTAGCGCATCAGCAAGAGCACGCTGGTCAGGTTGGTGGCCAGCGCCAGGAGGCCGATCCCGCCCATCAGCTCGGCCTGGGGCACGCCCAGGATCAGGGTCTGGTAGACCGTGGACCCCAGCACCCACACCGCCATCAGCGACAGCGACAGGCCCTTGAACAGGGCCGCCGTGGCCCGCGCCCGCAGGCTGGCACCGATCACCGCCAGGCTCAGCCCGTAGGTGACCGTATCCCCCAGAAAATCCAGGGCGTCCGCTTGCAGAGCCTGAGAGCCCGCCAGGTGGCCCATGACCATCTCAACCGCGAACATGATCCCGTTGAGGGCGATCACGGTCCACAGCACCCGCTTATAGCGCGGGTCCACGCCATCGAAGACCGGCACACCGCCGGAGCAGCCGCAGGCGCTGTCTGCGCCCGTGCCGCAGCTGGCGGCCGGTACGGCCTTCGGGACTTCCGGCACGGGGGTCAAAGCTGCGGGCGTGCCGCAGCAAGAGTTTGCTTGAGAAGCGGCGCTTGAGCCGCAGCAGGCGTCCGCCATGGTGTCTCCTTTCGTCAGTTGACCCAGAGCCTACGACCTGTAGTCGCTACAGGTTCAAGCAAAATCCGCAGCCCCTCACTCGGCGGCCTGTCGCAGGGGCACGTGCGGTTGCTCGGGCGCCAGCGGCTTGGCCGGCTGCTGCGGGGCCGGCCCGCCGAAGCGGGCGTAAAGCGCCGGCAGCACCACCAGCGTCAGCAGGGTTGCGCTGATCAGGCCGCCGATCACCACGGTGGCGAGGGGTTTCTGGACCTCGGCGCCGGTGCCGGTGGCCAGGGCCATCGGCACGAACCCGAGCGAGGCCACCAGGGCGGTCATCGCCACCGGGCGCAGGCGCACCATCGCGCCTTCCAGAATGGCCTCCCGGCGGGGTTTGCCCGCGGCAACCAGCTGCTTGATCGACGTCAGCATGACCAGGCCGTTGAGCACCGCGACGCCGGACAGGGCGATGAACCCCACCGCCGCCGGCACCGAAAACGGCATCCCGCGCAGCCACAGCGCCACGATCCCGCCGGTCAGCGCCAGCGGCACCGCGGAAAACACCAGCAGCGCATCCCGCGGCGAACCGAGCGCCGAGTAGAGCAGCAGGAAGATCAGCACGAAGCAGCCGGGCACCACGATCAGCAGGCGCTGACGGGCCGAGGCCAGGTTCTCGAACTGGCCGCCCCAGCTGACGTAGTAGCCCGGCGGCAGCTGGACCTCCTTGGCCACCCGCGCCTGCACGTCCGCGACCAGCGAGCCGATGTCCCGCTCGCGCACGTTGGCGGTGACCACTACCCGGCGCTTGCCGTTCTCGCGCGAGATCTGGTTCGGCCCCTCGGTCACCGAAAAGCTGGCGACCTGCTTGAGCAGCACCGAGGTGCCCCGCCCGGTCGGGCCGGGCGGCAGCGGCACCGGGATGTTTTCCAGCGCCTCGCGGTTCTCGCGCACCTGGTCGTTCAGGCGCACGACGATCGGAAAGCGCCGGTCACCCTCAAAGACCATCCCGGCTTCCCGGCCGCCGATGGCGGCGCCGATCACCTCCTGAATGGTTGCCGTGCTCAGCCCCAGGCGGGCGGCCTCGGTCTTGTTGATCCGGATTTCCAGGAACGGCAGGCCGGACGTCTGCTCAACCTTGACGTCCTCGGCCCCGGGCGTGCCCTGCAGGATCGCGGCGATCTGCGCCGCGGCCCTGGTCATCGGCGCGAACTCGTCGCCGAACACCTTGATGGCCAGGTCACCGCGGGCGCCGGCCAGCAGCTCATTAAAGCGCAGCTGGATCGGCTGCGAGAACTCGTAGACGTTGCCGGCCAGCTTGCCGACCGCGGCCTCGATCTGCTCCTGCAGCTCGGCCTTGGACAGCGACGGGTCGGGCCACTGGTCCTGGGGTTTGAGGATCACAAAGGCGTCGGACGAGTTGGGCGGCATCGGATCGGTCGCGACCTCCGCGGTGCCGGTTTTCGAGAACACGTAGGCGACCTGCGGGAAGCGGCTGACCACCTGCTCGATCCGCGCCTGCATCGCCTGCGACTGGCTCAGCGACGTGGACGGAATGCGCGTGGCGTTGAGGGCGATGTTCTTCTCATCCAGCGTCGGGATGAACTCCTGCCCCAGCCGGGTGAACAGCACCCCGGCGCCGGCCAGCAGCACCAGCGCGCCCACCACAAACACCAGCGGCGCACGCACCGCGCCGGCCAGCACCGGCCGGTAAAGCCGCTTGAGGCCGCGCACGAGCCGGTTGTCGTGCTCCTGCACGCGGCCGGTCAGCGCGATCGCGATCAGCGCCGGCACAAACGTCAGCGACAGCACAAAGGCGGCGACCAGGGCGAGGATCACCGTCAGCGCCATCGGCTCGAACATCTTGCCCTCGACGCCGGTGAACGTCAGCAGCGGCACGTAGACCAGAATGATGATCGCCTGCCCGTAGAGGGACGGCTTGATCATTTCCTCGGCCGAGGCGCGCACCGTCGCCAGGCGTTCCTCCAGCGTCAGCCCGCGGCCGAGCGCCTGCTGGCGCTCCGCCAGGTGGCGCAGGCTGTTCTCGGCGATGATCACCGCGCCATCCACGATCAGCCCGAAATCCAGCGCGCCCAGGCTCATCAGGTTGGCCGAGATCTTGGCCTGCACCATGCCGGTCATGGTCAGCAGCATCGCCACCGGGATGACCAGTGCGGTGATCACCGCCGCCCGGAAATTCCCCAGCAGCAGGAACAGGATCAGGATCACCAGGCCGGCGCCTTCCAGCAGGTTTTTCGCGACGGTGTGCACCGTCGCCTCGACCAGCTGGGTCCGGTCGAGCACCGTCTGCACGACGATCCCCGGCGGCAGCGAGCGCCGGATCTCAGTCATGCGCGCATCGACGGCCGCGGCGACCGTGCGGCTGTTCTCGCCGATCAGCATCAGTGCGGTGCCGACCACGACCTCGCGGCCGTCCTCGCTCGCCGAGCCGGTGCGCAGATCGCGCCCGATGCGCACCTCCGCCACATCGCTGATCCGCACCGGTACGCCGCCGCGGGTGGTCACCACCACGCTGCCGATCTCGTCCATGCTTTCCAGGCGGCCGGCGGCGCGGACCACGTAGCCTTCGCCGTTGTCCTCGAGGTAGCGGGCGCCCTGGTTGGCGTTGTTGGCTTCCAGCGCCCGCACCACGTCGCTGAACGACAGGTCGAGCGCGGTCAGCTTCGCCGGGTCCGGCTGGACGTGGTACTGCTTTTCAAAGCCGCCGATGCCGTCCACCCCGGCGACGCCGCGCACGGTCTTGATCTGCGGGCGGATGATCCACTCCTGCACGGTGCGCAGGTAGCTGGCCCGCTCGACCTCGGTGCCCAGGCGCTGGCCTTCCGGGGTCAGATAGCTGCCGTCCGGCTGCCAACCCGGCTGGCCGGACCGCACCGGCGACCGCTCGGCCGGCGTCGCGTAGCGCACGGTCCACATGTAGATCTCGCCGAGGCCGGTGGTGATCGGCCCCAGGCGCGGTTCAGCGCCCGGCGGCATCGCCCGCTCGGCCTCCTGCAGGCGTTCGCCGACCTGCTGGCGCGCAAAGTAGATGTCGGTTTTTTCCGAAAAGACCGCGGTGACCTGCGAGAACCCGTTGCGCGACAGCGAGCGCGTGTATTCCAGGCCCCGGATGCCCGCGAGGGCATTTTCGATCGGGTAGGTGACCTGCTTCTCGATGTCGAACGGCGACAGCGCGGGCGCCGTGGTGTTGATCTGCACCTGGTTGTTGGTGATGTCGGGCACCGCGTCGATCGGCAGGCGGCTGAGCGAATAGACGCCCAGCGCCGCGGCCAGCAGCGACAGCAGCACCACCAGCCAGCGCTGGTGCACGGAGAAATCAAGGACGCGGGAGATCATCGGCTGCACCCTCAGTCGTCGTGGTCGGCCTCGGCCTTGCCGAGTTCCGCCTTGAGCAAAAAGGTGTTGGCCACGGCGATCTCGTCGCCGGCGGCCAGGCCCTCGGTGACCTCGAACGCATCGTCGTCGGATCGGCCGACCTTGACCGTGCGCCGTTCAAAGCCCTTGTCGGTGCGCACGAAGGCGACCAGCTTGCCCTCGAGCGTCTGCAGGGCGGTGCGCGGGACGCGCACCGGCACCGTTTCCTCGGCGATGGCCACCGCGGCGGTCACGAAGGTGCCCGGCCGCCAGGTCTGGTCCGGATTGGGCAGCGCGACGATCACGCGGGCGCTGCGCGTGTCCGCGTTCAGGAACGGGCTGATGAAGACCACCTGCCCCTCGGCGCGCAGGGTTTTTTCGTCGGTGCCGGTGCCGATGAGCACCTTGGCGCCCTCGGCCACATTGAGCAGCGCGGTGGTCGGCACCGCCAGCTCGACCCAGACCGTGGACAGGTCGGCGATGGTGTAGACGTCGGCCGGGTCGCCCTCGCCGCCGACCTTGGTGCCGACATCAACCTTGCGCTCAACAATCCGCCCGTCCATCGGCGCGCGCAGCGGAAACAGCCGCAGGCTCGACTGGTTGGGCGTGGCTTCGTCCCGCTTGGCCGCCGCGGCCACCTCGGCGGCGTTGAGGCCAAGGGCCGAGAGTTTCTGGCGGGCCAGATCGAGGCGCAGCTGGCTTTCCTGGTAGCTCGCCCGCGCCTGGTCGAACGACACCTGCGCGGTGGCCTGGCTGCTGATCAGCTTTTGCTGCCGCTCGAAATTGATCTTCTGCAGCTCGGCCTGCACGCCGGCGGTCAGGAAATCGCTCTTGGCGTCCGCCACCTCGCGGCTGTCGAGCACGGCGACCACATCGCCCTTCTGCACCTTGTCGCCCAGGCGCTTGCGCATCTCGGCGACGGTGCCGACCACCCGCGCCGGCACGCGTACCAGGCGGTCCGCATCCGGGGTGACCGTGCCGGGCACCACCAGGTGCCGGGACAGGGTGCCGCCGGCGACGGCGGCCGTGCCGATCTCCTGGCTGGTGATCTGCTCGGCGGTCATGTGGATCTCGCCGGCCTCGCCGTGTTCCTTGCCCTCCCCCTCCTCGCCGGTGTGGCCGTGCGCGGCGGGCTTGGCCGGCTGGTCGTGGTTGTCATCGTCGGGTTTGGCGGCCGGCGTGGACGGAGCCGCCGGAGCCGGCCCGAGGCCGAGGCGGGCGAGCGCGCCTTGAGTGTGCGTGGCGATGCCCGGCACCGCACCGCCGATCGCGATGCCGGCGGCCAGAACAGGAAGAAGGAGAAGAGCGCGCATGGAGGATGTGTCTTGCGGGACGCCAGCCCGGGACGCCCTGGGGCGCCGAGGGGGTGGACCGTTCCCTTGTGGTGAGCGGATCAGAACAGGGCCGCGCAGGCCTCAACAGGCTCTGCGCCGGCGCCACGCCGCATGGCGTGGTCAGCTCAGGCGCGTGGCGGGCGCAGCAGGCCTTCGGTGCTGATCGAAACCACCTGCTGCGCGGTCGGCCGGTAGGTCACCCGGACGGGTGCCGGCGGCAGGAAGGAAACCGGGGTGACCGGGCAGGCGGCCTGGTGACAGCCGCAGTGGTGGTGGCAGAGCAGGCAGACATCGCCCTCCCCGGCCGCGGCGGGCTGGTCAGCGCTCAGGCTGAGAGTGGCGACGGCGGCCGGATGGGCCCGGTGGGCCGCCTCAACAGGGACCGGGCCGACCACCGCCAGCACGAACGCAAACACCAGCGCCTGGACCAGTGCGGTCCAGTGCCAGGCGCGGCGCGTTCTCTGCCGGAGGGCGGCAGCCATTCTCAAAATCCTTGTCTCATTGCTCCCGACGTTACATCCTGTAGCCACTACAGGAGCAAGCGCATTTTGATCCCGATCGGCGAGCTGTCGCGGCGTACCGGCGTCCACATCGAAACCATCCGCTTCTATGAGCGGTCCGGTGTGCTGCCGGAAGCACAGCGCAGCGAGAGCGGGCGCCGCCTGTATGGCGAGGCGGACGTGCGGCGGCTGACGTTCATCCGCCACGCCCGCCAGCTCGGGTTTGAGCTGGACGCCATCCGCACCATGCTCGCCCTGCAGGAGCAGCCGGACGCCTCCTGCGGCACCGTGGATGCGCTGGCCCGCCAGCAGCTGGTCGCCGTGGATGCGCGGATTGCGCAGCTGACCGCGCTGCGGGGCGAACTGACCCGCATGATCGACACTTGCGCGGGCGGCAGCGTCGGCGCCTGCCGGATCATCGAGGCGCTAGCCGAACCCGCTGCCCTGGCGCCGGCCACGGCCGAGCCGTGTTCACCATCCTGCACCGCTGCGTCTTGACCTTCCCATCATGGGAAAGTGCAGGATCGCAGCAGCTGCCCTGCATCATGCAGCCCGGCACGGAGGACAACGACCATGAAGACGCTGGCGATCACGACGGCCACCCTGCTGCTGCTGAGCGCTGCCCCCGCTCTGGCGATGAGCTGCTGTGGTGGCGGCAAGGGTAAGGGCGCGATGATGTGCGGCAAGGGCGGTATGGCCATGAACATGAAGGGCAAGAAGGGCGGCTGCTGCTGCGAGGGCATGAAGACCAACATGAGCAAGCGGGCCTAAGCCACATCACACCGCGCGGCGGCGGAACGGCTGAAAAGGCAGAGGGCCACCCTTGCGGGTGGCCCTCCTCATTCGTGGCCCGACAGCCACGCTGAAACGGAACCTTCCAACCACCGAGGTTGAAAGAGAAAGGTTCCAGCAGCATTCAGCGCCGCACACGATGCGGCGTCAAATTAAAATCGATGTAATTTTAGCATTAACCAGGCGAAATTGAGGTCTGATCGATCCTCTATTTAGCTGTTATCGACCTGGCAACCTGATAAGGCGACTGCGCTTTCGTAGAAGATGTGGGTGCATCGGGGCAAGGATTACCCAACTGGCGTCCCTCAGAATGTGCAAAAAACGACCGTTTTCTGCATATAGAGGCGAGCGCCCTCCCCTGGCACTCGAAACAGCCCCGTTTGCGTGAAGAAAATATGTGAAGAAAACTATTGTGCGAAAAACGGTCTTTTCGTACAATCTTCACATGCTGATCGGCTATGCGCGCGTTTCGACCGAGGACCAGAACCTGGACCTGCAGCGCGATGCCCTGAAGGCCGCCGGCTGCAGCCGGATCTTCGAGGAGAAGGAGAGCGGGCGCGCCGGCACCAAGCGCCCTGCCCTTGAAGCGGCGTTGGACTTCCTGCGCACCGAGGATCAGCTGGTGGTCTGGAAGATCGACCGCCTCGGCCGCTCCCTGCGCGAAATGCTCGACACCGCGCACATGCTGCAGGAGCGCGGCGTGAAGCTGCGCTCCCTCACCGAGCAGGTGGACACCGAGACCGCCACCGGGCGGATGATGTTCAACTTCCTCGGGACGATCGCCGAGTATTTCCTGGACCTGAACCGCGAGCGGACCCACGCCGGCCTCAAGGCTGCCCTGGCCCGCGGACGCAAGGGCGGACGCCCGCGCCGGCTGTCCGAGGCCGACCTGGCCGCCGGCCGGGCGATGATCGACGCTGGCACCATCCCGATTGCCGAGATCGCCAAGCGCCTCGGCGTCTCTGCACGGACCTTCTACACCTACTTCCCGCAGGCGCGCGCGCGCAGCCAGGCGCGCCCGGAGGGCTGACCGCATGCCGATCCGCCCGGAGAACCGCTTTTTCTACCCAATCGATTGGGCGCAGCTGTCCGACGTAATCCGCTTCGGCCGGGCCAGGGGCTATTGCGAGGGTTGCGGCCGGCCGCACGGGCAGCTGGTGTTCCACCTGGGGGATGGCCGCTGGTGGGATGCGGCGGCGCAGGTCTGGCGCAGCGGCAAGGGGCGCCCGCTCAAGCTGGCGCCACTAGAACGCCTGCCGGCCGGCACGGTGATCGAGACCACGCGGGTTTACCTGGCCTGCGCCCATCTCGACCACGATCCGGGCAACAACGATCCGAAGAACCTCAAGGCCCTCTGCCAGCGCTGCCACATCCTGCACGACCGCACCGAGCATCTGCGCCAGCGCTGGTTCACCTACCGCGCCAGGCGGGCGTCCGGAGACCTGTTCCTGGGCCCCTACCCGTTTCGCTACTGACCGAGCGAAGCTGTCAGGCCGCCCACCCCTGACGGCTGCCCTGAAAGCAAGGCGCGGGGGCTGGTTGCCGCGCGCTTGTCAACAGGAAAGGCGGTGGATGACGCGTAGGGGTAATTGTCAGGGTAAGCGTCGTCTTTACGTTGTACAGCTTAATTGCCGTGGAGAGGCCCGTTGCCACTCGAAAGCATTTCGCTGCGCAAGCTGCTGAAGATCGGGTTTGCCCGTCCCAACCGTCGCCAGGGAGCTCTACGGGAGATCATTCGTCAGGATCGAGCCCGTGCCGCCGGGTCCGTTGATGAGGGCGGTGACTTCTATGGGCCATTCTGGGCGGATGCCAAAGCGCATGTCTTCGGCACCCGGGATCTGCACGAGGCGACCACAGGCAGGGTGGCCGACAACCGGAACCGGCGGCGGCTGTACCCGCTGCTCCGCGACGGCTTTCTGGGGTGGTGGAACCCCTATCGTCGCGGGACCAACGAGCCTTTTCGGCTTGGTCCGGTCCAACGGACACGCTTTGAGGTCCTGTCCCTGGCTTCGACGGTCAAGGTCGACAACATCCTGTCGATCGAGGACGGTCTCGGGGGGCTTCACTACGTCTACCCGTACTTTGCCGAGGCCCCTGCCCTCGGAAATGAGGCAGCTCAGCTTGGCTTGTGGCTGCTTGGCCGGGCCTTGCCGGATCTGCCAGCCGATCGCCTGCGCGTGCTCGATGTGTTCCGCGGACAGGCGTTTTCGATCGCCGATACGCCTCTGCAAGGGGACGAGGAGGAGCGGTTCCAGCGGATGTACGCCGCTCTGATCCAGGAGCGTAATGCCCTCCGGGGACCGCCGGGCTAGCAGCTCTCACACCTCAACCTTTGCCATTTGTGGCAAATGGTTTGTGGATAACCGCATGTGGCGGCAACGCCTGGAACAGCCTGCCGTTGGGGTGGTGCGGGATCGTCCCGCATGGAGAAGTCCCATGGCAAAGAAGAGCAGCAGCAGCGGAAGCAGCTACCGCAGCGCGGTGACCGGTCGCTACGTCACGGCCAAGCAGGGCAAGGCGAGTCCGAACACCACGGTGAAAGAGAAGCGCTAGATCCGGTCGCCGTGACCGGCAACAAACCACTTGTGGCAAGCCCTTTGCCACAAGTGGTACAAGGGAGAGTGTCAAGCCGCGCGTAATCACCGGCACTTAGCTGCGCGTGGGGACCTCGCGTGCTGGCCAGCGGCCACGCTTCGCGGTATCGTCGGACGATGGCCTTCAGTGACTATGTTGTGTTTGTCGATGAGAGCGGGGACCACGGCCTCAAAACGATCAACCCGGAGTACCCGGTCTTTGTCCTGGCGTTCTGCATCTGCCGCAAGGACGCCTACGTCCAGCAGATCGTCCCCCTCATCCACCAGCTGAAGTTCGATTTCTGGGGCCACGACGCGGTGGTCCTGCACAGCCACGAGATCCGCAAATCCAAGGGCGACTTCGCCCAGCTGCTGGTTCCGGAAACCCGCGCGGCCTTCCAGGAGCGCATGACCGCGGTGATGCAGGAGGCGGAGTTCACGCTGATCGCAGCGGTCATCAACAAGGAGCAGCTGGTCCGTCGCTACGCCCAGCCCAACGATCCCTACGAGATCGCCCTCGCCTTCTGCATCGAGCGTCTGCAGATGTTCCTCCAGGAGCGCGGCCAGACCGACCGGCAGACGCATCTCCTGGTCGAGTGCCGCGGCAGAGCCGAGGACGACAAGCTCGAGCTGGAGTTCCGGCGGATCTGCGACGGCGCAAACCGGGTTGGCGCCCTTCCCAACCTCGACATCCGCTTCGTCGACAAGAAGCACAACTCGCCAGGGCTGCAGCTGGCGGACCTCGTCGCCTATCCGGTCGGGCGTCACGTGCTGAAACCTGACCAGCCCAACCGGGCCTATGAGGTGGTCGAACGGAAGTTCCGACAGAGCCCGGCCGGACGCATCCCCGGCTACGGCCTCAAGCTCTTCCCGTAGGCCCAAAAAGCGAAAGGCCCCGGTGAGTTCACCGAGGCCCGACGCCGATCGAGAATTCCCGATCCACTTAAGTCCAGTATGGGCCAGTGGCCCTATCTTTTCAAGGGAAATCGCCCTCGCCGCCTATGTGTGGTTTATGGTAAGCCATAAATGGCTTGACCTAAGTCGCTGCGCAGACATCGGTTTTCCGGCTGATCTCAGCCAGGGGCTGCTCACCACACTCTTTCTCACGCCCTGTCAGGGGCCCTCTCGCCCTCAGCTATAAGGAAGGGTCACGAGGTGGCGTCCGGTTCATCCCCGGCGCGCGCTGCACGATGCCAGGCCCCACGGGTACGGTCGCCAGCCTTCCAGCGGAGCCCTCGTCCCTGCGGCGTTGCCGCGATGGTGATCCCGCGTGGTACGCCGCCCTGAGGGCGGCGTTTTCATGAGCTCACGTGCACCGTGGTGATGGCTTGCCACAAATGGCAAAGGGTATGTGGTGTGCCATAAAGGGCACATGGCAAGCGGTATGCCTCGTGCGGCAAACCATTAACCACTTGCCACCTATCCTCGCCGTCCGGAAGGATGCGCCCATGCACGTACTCGCAATCGTCTCCCAGAAGGGCGGCACCGGCAAAAGCACCCTGGCGTTCTCGCTGGCGGTGGCTGCCGAGGAGCAGGGCCTCAAAACCTCGATCATCGACATCGACCCGCAGGGCACCACCAAGAAGTGGTACAGCCGCCGCGAGGCCGAGACCGGGCCCGAGGTCAACGCCCTGAGCGTCAACCAGCTTGAGGCGGCGATGCCGCTGCTCCGGAAGCAGGGGGTGCAGCTGGTGATCATCGACACCCCCGGCGCCGATGTACCGGGCGTGCCAGCTGCGATCCAGCTGGCCGACCTGTGCCTGATCCCCGCCCGGCCGAGCGTGGCCGACATCGAGGCGTCGGCGCCGACCGTCAGCGCCATTCACCGCCTCGGCAAACCGTTCTCCTACGTCCTCAACCAGTGCCCGCCCGGCCGCTCGATCCGCACGACGGACGCCTTCCGCGTCCTGCAGCTGACCGGTGCCGTGGCCAGTACGCCGTTAGCAATGCGGGCCGACCACATGGACGCGCTGGCGACAGGGCAGGGGGTCACCGAACGCGATCCGAACAGCAAGGCCGCCGGCGAGATCCGCGAGCTGCTGATCTGGACGCTCAACCGCATGGAAGGAAAGCCGCATGGCCAGAAACAGACCCGCGTCGCTTGAGGCCGCCCTGGGCGGTGCGCTGCCGCAGGAGCCGACCGCCGAGACCGCCACGATCGTGCAGCACCCGGCCAACCCGGTGAGCGCCCCGGCGAAGGCCAAGAACTACGAACAGGTGGTCGCCTACGTGCCGACGGCCTGCAAGAAGCGCCTGCGCATGATGTGCATCGAGCACGACCGCGACCTCAACAGCTTCATCCGCGAGGGCATCGACCTGATGCTGGCGAAGTACGGCCAGCCGTCCCTCAAGGAGTTCGAGGCCAAGTCCTGAGCCCTTTATGGCAAGCCCTTTGTGGTTTGCCATAAAATCCAAGGTGCTGTGAAAGCACAGGTTTCCGGGCGATCCTCATTGTCGCTTAAAAAACTTGCACATTTTTGGGGCGTGTGTTCCCGTTTCTGGTGCGTTGATTCCCAGTCGGCGCTAGGCTCCGGCCAGGATGTCCATGCCGCCCACCCGCCCGCTTACGCCTGAGGAAGAACAGCGCCTTGCCCGCAAGGAGCGCACCCTCAAGAACCGCCGCGGCCGGCGCAACCCGTCGACCATGCCACAGCACCTGGCGCGCACCTCGGCCTTTGCGCCGCGCAAGAAGGACCTGATCACCGACAGCAACTTCGTGCGTATCTACGAGGTGCCGGGCTACTCGGTGGTCGAGGTGAAGGGCAGGGAGCTCGGCAGCCAGCACCGGGACGCGATCTACGCGCTGTTCCGCCTGCCGCGTGAGAAGGTCCGAACCGACAACCCGGCCTACCGGCGCGGGACGTTCATCTCGCCCGTGCTCTCCTACTACCAGACCCGTACGACCTGGCGGACGCTGATCAAGGCGATGGGGCGCACGGAGCACGTCAACAATCTTCTGAGCCTGGTGCACGTGTTCCAGGAGATTCAGCAGGTCAGCGTGCTGATCCACGAAGGCCGCTCCCTCAAGGAGCTCGAGGCGATCAAGGCCAAGCGGAACCGCAACATGCTGCCCGACGGCGCCGGCTCAGCATCCTCGCTGATCACGGATCTCACCTGGGAAGGGGCCCAGCTCGATAGTGCGGTGACCGTGACCTACGGCGCCCGCGTCCTCGAAATGATCGAGAAGGCGCACCTGGTCAGCATCAATGCCGACGTGCAGTTCCGCCTCAAGTCCGACCACGCCAAGGTGTTCTGGCCGTTTATCGACAGCCAGCCCGAGCACACCTACATCGACGAGGAGCGGCTGGCTCAGCTGGCCGGCCGCGAGCTCTGGTCGGATACGGCGACCAGCGCGACACGCGCCCAGTTCCGCAAGGAGTGCCGGGAGGCCTTCAAGGACATGGTCGGTGCCGGTGGCCTGTCAGCCTTCACCGAGGAAGTGACGGGTTCCGGCCGGGCGAAGTCACGCCGTTACAGCTACACCCACGCGGCACCCCGGCAGTTTGAGCTGGAGCTACAGAAAGCCGCTCAGAACGCTCAAGGCGTTGATGCATAAGGGGATGGGGCGGAAAGAACGCCCCAAATTTCCGATGGGGATTGATGCAGAACGTTTCGCATCGAAGGGTAGGCATAGGCTAAGTCATTGAGCCTGCTCGGGCCGACCCGGAAGTGGCGCCCCAGAAGCACCAGAACGCTTTGCGCAGAAAACCTGAGGCGAGGGGGCTTGGCTTACAGCGCGCAGAGATCCGTCAGCGCGCCTGCGGTCCCGGAAAGAACGCACCAAAAGTCCGGTCAGGCCCAGTCATGGGGTCGCCTGTGGATAAGTGAAAGCACGCCCCAAAAATCCGGAAGTGACGCCCCAGAATCCGGAAACCACGCCCCAGAATGACGGAAACAACGCCCCAAAAACCGCATCTAAGTGACTGTCACCGATGGCGAATTTCCGTATAGACCTCTTTTATAGATATTAAAGAGACCTTAACAGACGCAGCAAGTGCACTCAGACCTCCATCACGACCTGTGGACCAGCGATGCAGTAACCCTGGACAGGCTCGTGCAGGAGGAACCCCCGCCCCTTTTTGGCTTCGCCAAAAACCCGCTCCCCACCCAAATCGGAAGCCGCCTCCGGCGGCTAACTCTCATAAGGGTCCGCCCTGCAGGCGGACAATTCTTGCTGCCGGGAAGGTGAGTGGCAGAGGCAGCAGCGCGGCTTCTGGAGAGGTTATGGGCCGCATGGACGACAGAGAGAGCCTGAAGCTTCAGAATCGACTCTGACGCCGTCCTGAGAGGTTTTGCCACTGCGCTATGCGCAGTGAAGCTCATGCGGTCGCAGGCGACCGCTTGAAGAGCTCCCCAAACGACGGGCGAGGTGGGGCAGAGGACGAACCGCTGACGGCGTTTTTGGGGCGTGGTTTCCCGTAAAAGCTTAGGAATTCCGCCGTTTTGGGGCGTGTGTTCCCATCCTTCTTGAGCCCCCGCGCGTGCCACAAACCATAAACGGTATACCATAAGTGGCGCTGGCCCGATCGCCGATCTCAAGAACGGCCAAGCTTGGCGCGGGTGCGAGGGTCTTCCTTGCCCTCATAGTAGCGCGTCAGCGCCCCCCAATAGACGGGGATCGCCGGCGCGGCGCTGCCGAACAGCGCCGAGCAAAACTTCATGTCGTCGGGACAGCCGAACACCTGATGCGCCGTCTGCCCGGTAACCGCATTGACCGCCGCCGTGCAGATGGTCAGGCGGCCGCGCAGAACCGGGTGTCGCAGGTAGGCCCGCGCCTCATCCAGCCCGCTGATCGCCTAGCGCTGCGCCTCCACAAAGCGCGGGAGGTTGAAAGGATCGTTCATATCTGACTTACACAATCGATGAACCTGAGGTTCGCGTGGCACCGTCTGCGGTCAACCGGAAACGGTGACGGCCACCCCGTTGCCGAGATGGCCGCCGATCCCTTCACGGTCATCGCCATCCCTGGCTGTACCGTGGGTCTAATCTCGCACAGAAAAACGATCCCTTCGAGAAAATCCTAGCGGGGGTCCGGGGGCCGGTAATGAGGCCCCCGGCGGCGCGAAGCGCGGCCGTAAATCAGCGCCGTAGGCGCTTCCGTGTTCCGCCCGCGTAGCGGGCGGCGCGAATTTTCAGGGACCTCCTGAAGCGGGGCTATAAGCTCCCCCGGGGCATCCTGAGGCATAGACGCCGTACAACTCCAAGCCGTAGCTGCCACCAAGCGCCAGCAGCACCAGGCCTATGCCGGCAGGGCGACTCGCGCGAAAAAACAGCAGCCCCACGCCGACCATAATCCCGAGCGTGAACAGGCTCTGCGCGTCCCGCAGCCTGCAGGCCAGCCACGGCCGCCAGCCGATGTCATACCCTAACCATTCCAGGCCAGCGATGATCAGGGCTCCCGCCATGAGCAGCGCGAGGAGCTCGCCGAGCGGATTGAACTGTGCGCGAGGAGGCATGACCGAGCCGGCGGGTGGAGCTTCAGCATAGAGGTGCCCGTGCCACAGGCAAATCCGGTGGTTAGGCTGGCCAGGAGGTAATGGCGCACTTATACATCGCGTATGCAACATAGGTGCGCCCCGGCCACACAGCCGGGATCGATCGGAGGCAGCGGAGTGGGCGGTGGCCTCTTTTCATTTCTCAGCGCAGATCATCGGGCGGTCCAAGGGTCGCTCTGCCTTGGCTGCTGCGGCGTATCGTTCGGCGTCCCTGCTTCGGGATGAGGGAACGGGGCAGGAGTACGATTACCGCCGACGGCACGGTGTCGTGCACAGTGAGGTGCTGCTCCCCGATGGGGCCGCGCCCTGGCTGGCCGATCGCCAGAAACTCTGGAACCATGTGCAGAAGATCGAACGCCGCCGTGACGCTCAGCTGTGCCGTGAGTTCAATCTGGCGTTGCCGCACGAGCTGACCGACGCAGAGCGGCGGGAGCTCGCGCAAACCTTCGTCCGCTCGGCTTTCGTGGCCCGCGGCATGGTCGCGGATCTCGCCATCCATGCACCGACGGACAACGATCTGCGCAACCACCATGCCCACGTCATGGTCACGCTGCGAAAGGCGACAGGACAGGGGCTCTACCGGGTGAAGACCCGTGAATGGAACTCCGACGCGCTGCTCAGGGAATGGCGGGGCGCGTGGGCTGCTTTGCAAAACCGCTACCTTGAGCGTGGCCTGCATCCGACCCGGGTCGACCACCGCACACTGGCTGAGCAGCGGGCAGATGCAAGTGGGCGCGGTGACCATGTGGCCGCTGCGGCGCTCGAACGGCAACCTGAGATCCATGTTGGTCCGCGGGCGCAGAACGCCGCCCGCCGCGGCGCGGCGGTGCCAAGTCAGGCCCGTCAGCAGAACCTGCGCCGGCCGAAGGACGGCACCTGGCGCTCCTCCAGGGCCGGAGAGAAGCGTAAGCGTACCGTGGACTACCGCCGCATCGACCGCGGCAACCGGGCCGCCTTCAATGCGCAGCGCGGTGGCCACGCGGCGTCGAAGATGACGCGGATGGTGGAGACCACCCAGCGACGGAACGCGCGCCTCAGGCGGATTGAGGCCCGCACCAACCAGGAGATCTACGCCATCAAGCAAGCCTTGTGGGAGCTGCGCGAGGCGTCGTCGCGGTCAGCCTGGCAGCGGCTGGCCCCGGCCCACCGTCAGGCACGGGAGGCCTATCTGGCGCGGCGGTTCAGTCACTTCCAGCGGCGTTCCCAGCTGCTCCGCCTGCTGCTCGGGCGTGCCGACCGCATCCTTGCCGGGCTGTTCCAGGTGCACACTCATGCGCTCAGGCGCAGCCGCATCCTCAACGAACGATCACTGACGCTGCGTGGCGGGGCGACGCTCCGGCCGGCGCAGCGGCCGGGATTGAAACTGCGCCTGTGGCACGAGGATTAGGCGACTGACGGCATATCGTCGGCGTCGCTGCGGGGGCGCGGCGAGGGGAAATTGAGGATGGTGGCCTGGGACCGCCACTCGTCGTATCGGCCGCGCCAGCACCACTCCTCATAGTATTTGACCTTGTTGGCGAGGATCGGCGCGCCAACCTGGTCCTGCAGGGTGATGACGCACTGGTTAGGGTTGATCCGCCGCATCTCGGCCGCATCCTTGAGATAGCGACCCGTCTCGGATACCCCGTTTTGCAGCTGGGCCTGCACCAGATCCAGGTTGCCTTCCGAGAAGCCGTGCGAGCGGCTGTAAACCGTGGTCCGGCCGACATCCTCGGCCAGCTGTTTCGCGGTCTTGGTATCGGAAATGCCGAACGTCACCTGCGCGCCGGAGGCGGCGATGAACGTCTGCGCGCCGTTCTCGCCGTAGAGCTCATTCAACTGGCCGTGATCCTGCCAGATGTGCACCACGTGGGCATACTCGCGCAGCATTCCCATGCCCTTCGCCAACGCATCAAGGCGCCCCAGCGCCTTGCACTCATCGATCATCAGCATCGGCTTGTACTCCGGCCGCGGCAGCGCCTTGCCGCGCATCAGCGCGGCCAGAGCGCAGCCGGTCATCATCCGCAGGAACGGGCCGTACACCTCGATCTGGTCATCCGGCACCATGACGTAGACGGTCATGCCTTCCCGGTTCAGATCCATCATCGAGAAGTCCGACGCCGAGGAGAGCCGACCGCCAATCCGGTCCTTGCTCCAGAAGGCCAGCGCCTTGGCGGTGTTGCCGATCACCGACGTGGTTTCCTCGAACTCCAGACCGGCCAAACGCACGCGGCCTTCCTCGGCCACTGACGGCACATTGCTTTCGGCCATCTGCGTCAGCAGCAGGCGCACCCGTTCGTCGCCCCCCGCAATCAGCTCGCGGCACATCGACAGTGTGCGCAGCTCCGGCGGCTGGGAGTGCAGGACGTGGCGGATCAGAGCAGTCATCACCAACCGGGCTGAGGTATCCCAGTGGCCATCCCGGTTCTCGTTGATGACCAGAAAGTTGGCGATCTGCGCAGCGTCGTCGGCCTCGTGAAGGGTGCCGACGCGGATCATGTCCAGTGGATTGAAGCTGTGACTGTGGTCCGGATGGATGGCGTCCAGACGGTAAACCGGGCCGAGCGACGAGCGATAGCGCTGCGTCACGGCGTAGTTCTCGCCCTTGGGGTCAGTGACCAGCATCGAGCCTTTGTGGTCGAGCAGGTTGGGGATGACGATGCCGACGCCCTTCCCCTTGCCCATTGGAGCCGTGACCATCACAGCCCCGTCGCGCTTGAAGCGGATGAAGTGACCCCAGGCTTTGCCGACGATGACCCCTTTCTCGCCGCCGAGCGCGTCACCTTGGGTCAGGTCCCCAAGCCTCGCCCAGCGGGCCGAGCCGTGAGTAATCGGGCGCGGCCGAAGCAGCCAGCGCACGCCACGGAACGTGTATTTACAGCCCCATTTCAGGAGCAGTCCGACAACCCACAAGAGTCGCCAAATCGCATAGAAAAACAAGCGTAGCACTGTCATAAAACAGACTCCCGCCGACAGGTAAGGTCAAGATCACGTGCCTACTTCCTGTCACCTAAAACATGCGGCGACGTATTCTTCTGACGTTCTTGGGAGCAGTTTCGTTGTTGAGCGTCGGCGGTTGAATCCTAACGCGTTCTGCCAGCATGGTCCTGAGGTTCTGGCGGGCGACCCGCGCGTCGCTCTGCCGGTTGATCAACTCCTGAAGCTCGCGCAGGGCATCCGGCAATTGCTGGAGTGCAGCACGGGCCGCCGGTAGGCGCCACCGCAAGATCTCGCCCCGCAGTGCACCGAAATGGCGGGCATTGGCAAAGCCATTGCCCATCATGACCTTGACTGTTTCGTCAACGCCTATGCGCGGGATCAACTTGCGGAGGGTCCGCTCGGCGCCGGCTGGGCTGACATAGGCCGCTCTCAAGAGCCGCTGCACACGGGCCTCGGCCATGCTGATGCCGACGGTCAACTCGCGATCAAGGATATCCAGCGCCTGGAAGTCTGCCGCCGTGTCGGACGGAGGATTATCATTCGCAGACATCGCTAAATCATCCTATAGTAGGGAATGATTATCCTACGACTACTTGCACGGATGTACGGCCTGATTGCTGACTGCTTTGATCGAGAGCCTGTTGCTGGTTCGATTTCTGAAGCGATGCGGCTTTATGACGAAAAGAACCCCAATGACCCCAATCGCCTGAGAAGCCGGGCCCAGACGGAACTCGGACTTCGAAAGCAGTTGGGTATTCGTCAACACGATGCCTAGGGCCCAGGTTGCCGATCCCTGTCTCAATGTGCAGGAATCTGCTGTAAGGCGGAAGCGCCCCATTCCTGGCGGTCTGCGTGAACAATCCAGCCCCGGCCCCACGGCCCTTTCCCAAGGCGGCCCTTGCGCCGCGACGACTGATGGCCATGACCACTGCTGCGGCGGCTGCCGCGGTTCTGGTCGGTTGGATGGGCTTCAGATCCTCCGCTGACCGGCCGTTGTCCGCAGCCGAGCAGATGGCCCGCGCCCTGGCCTTCAATCAGGCTGTGCCCTTGGTGCTGGCAGCCGTGCCGGCTTCCGAGCGCCCTGCCGCCCTGCAGGGCATGAAGCTCCCGGCCAACCAACAGGCCGAGCTTGAGCAGCAACAAGCTGAACTCGTCCACCTGACCCTGTGGGACGATATGGCCGAGGACGGTGACGTGGTCACCATCGATTGCGACGGTTTCCGCCAGTCCGTTACTCTCAAACACGCGCCGGTGACGATCGCCATTCCGCGTCCGCGGACCGGCCTGATGAGCCTGACCGGTGTCTTTGATGGCGGTGGCGGCATCACTGTTGCTGTGTCGTCGGGCGCTGGCCGGGTTCCGCTGCCCTGGCTGTCCGTCGGACAATCCGTAGGTGTGCCCGTGCGCTGATGTCCTCTTCCCTCATTTTGGTGGTCGGCCTGGTCCTGGTTGTGATCGGCGTCGTCATCGTGGCGATTACCCGCCGTTCAACATCTGCCATCATCGAACTTCCCGTGAGAAAGCCCGTGAAGATCATCGACCGGCTCTATAATCGCGCCGCACTGGAAAAAAGAATGGCAGAGCTGCCATCCTCCCAGACGGTCCACGTCAACCGTGATGAAGTCATCGCTTTGATGAAGGATCATATCTTTGGCCAGGACCCGGTCATCGAAGACGTGGTCGACTCGATCTGGGGCAACTTCCTCGCCGAGAACCGCGCGCAGCCCGTGGGGGTCTTCCTGCTCGCCGGACCGCCAGGCAGTGCGAAATCACGTTTCGGTCAAGCGCTCGGAACAGCGCTGTACGGGGCGCAGGGGGCTAAAGCATTCAATCTTGCCAGCTATTCCGGCTCACACAGCGGCAGTGGATTGTTCGGAGCGCCACAAGATCATCAGGGCGGTGCAGGCATGCTTTCAGAGTATCTGATTGCCAACCCGCGATCCGTCGTCATCCTCGATGAATTTGAGAAAGCCTCCAACGCTGTGCAGCGCCTGTTTCTTGATGTCTGGAACGATGGATGCTTCACGGATCATAAGCTGAAACGGGTTGTCAGCACTGTCGATACGATTTTTATTGTGACCACGAACGCTCAGGAAGACCAGATGACGGCACTGGCAGCTTCCTATAAAAACAAGCCGGTTGAGCTTGAGGAGCGTGTCCGGGAAGTCCTGAAACACGACATCGAAAATTCCGTTCTGTCACGGATTGAACGGGTCTTTGTGTTTCAGCCGCTCGACAGGATTGCCTTCGCCGCACTGGTCGGCAGTTTCATCGAGGAGGTGGCTGGCCGCTACAGGATCACTGTGACGTCTGTCGAAGAAGAGGTGGCTTACCGGTACGGCCTCAAGCACTACGGGGAAAAGATCGATGGCCGCGCTGTTTCTGGGGCGGTCGTGAAAGATATGCGGGCTGACTTTATCCGGCTGCAGAAGACCGGTGTGACCCGAGCAAAAGTTGGCTGGAACGCCAAGAAAAACGCCTTGAGCATCACGGCGGACACGTAATCCGCGATGGCACTCTTTGTTTTTCTGCGGCAATCGTTCTGGGCAGTCATCCTGTGGTTTCTAAAGCTGTGTGGCGCCGGTCAGAAGTCGCCTGGTCTGGGTGTCTTGGTCATACTGATCGGTCTCGGCTTCCTTGCGTATGGCGCTTACGTGAAGATCGTCGATTTCTTCACGCCGCCGCAGACTAGCGCCGGACAGTACGTGCCGCCGGCGCCCCCGCCACCGGGACCTGGTCCCGTCACGACCAAGATGGGACCGGTTACGGCTCCGCCTGCTCCACCTCCAATCGTGCGATCTCCGGTCACCACGTCCACGCAGCGCCAGTCGCCAAGCATTCAGGCGCAGCCGCTGCCGGACTTCGCCGGCATTGAGCCGCCTCCCCCACCGCCGCCTCCGCTGCCGGACTCGCCCGAAGGTGTCATCCGCGGTTGGCGGCCTCCTCTTCCAGCCCGCCCCTACCGCCCGGATTGACCCATGCGTAACGCCTTCACCCTGGTTGTGCTGCTTGCTGCATCCACCGCATCGGCGCAGGCTCCGCAGCCCTCAAACGCCGACATCATGCGCGCGATCGACGCGCTCAACAGTCAGGTGAAAGAACTCAAAGACGAAAACGCACGTCTTAAGAAGCAACAGCAGGCACCAGCCAGTCGGGCCGCTGCGCCGACCCCCAGCGTCAAGCCAACACAGTCCAAGGGAACCTCCATCCCCGGGTTCTTTATCAAGCTGATTCCATTCACAGAGGATCGTAACGGCCAGTCCGTGGCCGGTTTTGCCGGGCCGAGCTATGACTTCAATTTTGATCTACATACTCCGGTCCTCCCCGATCAGACCCGCTACATCTACCACGGGATCAGTTACTTTCATCCGAAGGAAGATAATGACTACAGCTTCAGTATGGCTCTAGAGCCTGTTGCCGTCGCAGGAATGTATTATCGGGAGCGCTTCCAATGTAGTGGGGAAATGTCAGTCAATGGCAACCGGGCGCTTTCCGGCTTCACCAATTTCGATGAGACTTCGATCCATACAGGCCCAAAAGATCTTTTCAAGACGCAAAATCTTTACAGCCAAGCGACTCGGTTGACGCCAGAACCGGGCAAAGGCTACAAAATTGAGTTCCGAGTCGACTGCTGGCATGTGCAATTTAAAAACACGACATTTTACGACAGATTCTTGGATATTTGGAAGAAGAACCGCTTCAAAATCATGGTCAAGGGCCCAAGCGATACCCAGCCGCGCCCGTTCCAGCCGGATGAGCTGTATTACATCGGCCAGCCTTCCTGAGGGTCTGGAGCGAAACGATATCGGAAAGACCGCCTTATGGGCGGCCTTTCCGGTTCGATCACCGACCAACGAACAGATCGTTATGGTCCCAGGTACAGGGCACCGAGGTCGTATCCCCCGTGGCCGGGTCGTAACCCTGCAGCGCGTCGCATTCGCTTTTACGCGACAGATGAACCTTCTGGATCTCACCGCGCCGGTAGGCAGCACGAAGCAGGCGTTCGCCGTGGCACTGGACGCTCAGGCAGCTGCCGTCAGCATCTATCCATGGATAGAGGTGCAGGGACGGGCATGACTCAGCCTGGGCGGGCACGGCCAGCAGCAGGGTAAGCGCGATCATGGTGAAACGGGTCATGGGATTTCTCCAGGTGCATCGCAGGGCCGGCGGGCTGCCGGCGTTGTTGCCCTGGCTTATGCGCTGCGCCGCAAGGGGCGCCTGACGGGTCGCGTTGTGCTTACGGCTTATCGTTTATGGCAAATGGTTTGCGGCATGACTGCGCATAGGCTTGCGGTGGCCTGCGGCCTGGTCTGGCTGGTGGTGCCAGCCGTCCGGGCCGGCCTCAAGGCACGCTGCGCTCTCCGGCCTTGACCCCGTCCCAGCCGGCCGGCGGTGGGCTGTCATCGGCTTCGACGCCCCAGAGGGCGTCTGCGCCGCCTCTGCCAAGGAAGAAAGAGGGCGGGGCGCTGCCCCCGGCTGCGGTCAAGGGGGGTCCCCTGCCTTCGGCGAAGCGCCTGCAGGCGGGTGATCCCCCTCCCCTGTGACCTGCGCCACCCCCGGTCTCGCCGACGGGCAGAAGGTCAGGACGGGGCCTGACGCTTCAAGGGGAAGGGTTCTCTGGCTTCGTTCTGAACCAACGAAAGCCAATCCCATGCAACTCATCACCAAAGAGCAAACCGCCGCCCTGCTGGCCAACGGCGCAAAGAGCGCCAAGGGCGACATCGACCCCTATCCCGTGGTCAAGCTGTTCACGCCCGATGCCCAAGCCACATGGCTGCTGACCGAGCTGGATCCGACCGACCCGGACCTTGCCTTTGGCCTGTGTGATCTCGGCCTCGGCTGCCCGGAACTCGGCTATGTGCGCCTGTCAGAAATCCTTGAGGTCCGCGGGCGTCTGCGCCTGCCGGTCGAGCGGGACCGGTCTTTCACTGCGTCCGGGCCACTGTCCGCCTACGCCGCGGCAGCCCGTCGGGCCGAGCGTATCGTCGAGCTGGAGGCGGTCGCATGACCGGCCCCCGGTACGTCGAGGAGCACACCGCGCAATGGCGCGGTGTCTCCCTCCGCATTCAGTGGGAGCCGCGGTTCCTCAACACCAACGCCTTGGCCCAGCCCGGGCACCTGCAGATCGAGAGTACCGCGCCGCGGCGGGCACCCCTGCCGATCACCGAAACCGGCTACCTGTCGTGGTTCACCGCGCCGGCGCTGGTGCAGGAGAGCGGCGGGCCGGTCGCCTTCGTCCTGCAGTGGCTGGACGCCGAGGCCTCCGGGCCGGCATGGGCACAGGCCGAAGGCGACCGGCAGCAGCTCACTCTGTTCGGCTGAGCACTGCCCACGAAAAAGGGCCAGCCTCCCGGCTGGCCCCTGCGTCGCTCGCGCGACGTCGCGCCCTGAGCACCGCCAGTGGCAACTCTCGAGCCTGCCAGGCAATCTTGGCCTTGTGGGTAACGGTCGCTCTCCCATCCTGCAGCGCCCTGCGGCCCGGTCTGCTAGGTGGTGCCAGCCGCCCGGTCCAACCTCAAGGCACGCTGCGCTCTTCGGCCTTGACCCCGGCCCAGCCGTCCAACGTTGGGCTGCCATAGGCGGCAAAGCCGCCTTCTGCGCAGGCTGTGCCGCGCTGGTTTCCAGCGGCGCATTTTGCCTCTGGGTGAACGAAGGGCGAACGGCTAAATTCCTGTGGCGGCAACAACAGCCTGCCTCTGCCGTTCTGCACAGGACCCCTGCCACTCTTGACGGACGTGGTATGGTGCAAGCGTAACCATGGCCAAAAGCGTACCTGCCTTCATCAACCCGGCCATCCTCGCATGGGCCCGGGACCAAGCCCGCCTCTCTCCGGAGGCGGCGGCGAAGGCTATTGCCATCAGTGTGGAGAAGCTGCTGGCCGCCGAGAACGGCGACGCTCAGCTGACTTTCCCGCAGTTCCTGGCCGCCGCCAACGTCTACAAGCGGGCGCCCAGCCTGTTTTACCTCAACGAGCCGCCGGCCGGGTTCCAGCCGATCCAGGACTTCCGCAAGCTGGCCGAGGCCGAGCCCGGGGCGTTCACGCCGGATTTGACCGCAGTGATCCGGCAGGCGCAGGAGCGCCGGGACCTAGCCCTCGACCTGCACGACGACCTGGGGGAGCCGGCCGCCGAGTTCACGTTCAGCGCCACGCTGAACGATGACGAGGAGGCCCTGGGGGCACGCATCCGCAGCTTCCTGGACGTCACCGCTACCGAGCAGCAGGCCTGGCGGGCCAAGGCTTTCGACCACTGGCGCGCCAAGATCGAAGCCCGCGACGTGCTGGTGTTCCTGATCCCCGGGCTACCGCTCACCGAAATGCGCGGCGTCGCCATCGCCGAAAGCCGGCTGCCGCTGATCCTGATCAATTCCAAGGATCGCACCAACGGGCGCACCTTCACCCTGCTGCACGAGTTCTGCCACCTCGCCGTGCGGGCGAGCGGGGTCAGCGGGTTTGGTACGGACGAGCGGCGCGCCGATGCGGCCCGGGTCGAGCAATTCTGCAACGCCGTGGCCGCGGCTGCGCTGGTCCCCAAAGACTGGCTGCTGAGCGAAACCTTGGTGGCTCGCAAAGGCAGCGAAAAGACCTGGGCGGATGACGAGCTGGCCGCGCTGGCGGTCCGGTTCGGCGTCAGCCGCGAGGTGGTCCTGCGCCGTCTGTTGACCCTCGGGCGCACCACCAAGGCGTTCTATGACAGCCGCCGGCCGGCGTTCCAAAAAGAATACGACGACCTCGACAGCAAAAAATCCACCGGCGGCCCGCCGCGCCACCTGGTGGTGCTGAGCCAGCTGGGCCGCTCTTATGCGCAGCTGGTGTTCCAGGGCTACTACGACCGCCGCCTGACGCTCCGCGACGTCTCCAACTACCTCAACATGCAGGTCAAGTCGGTTCCCGCGATGGAGCAGGCCACCTTCGGACTGAAAGGCTAGTCCGGAGTGGCCGACATCTACTGCATCGACACCAGCGCGCTGATCGCCGCCTGGTATGAGCGCTACAAGCCAAAGCGGTTCCCAAAACTGTGGGACCAGTTCGATCAGCTGGTGACCGAAGGGCGCCTGGTCTCCTCCGCCCTCGTGCTGGCCGAGTGCCAGAAGCGCTCACCGGAGCTGCATGAATGGCTGCTGGAGCGCGAGGCCATGTTCCTGGCGCCGGACCAGGATGTGCAGCTGCGCAGCGCCCACATCATCAACACCTACAAGGGCCTGGTGATGGCCGGCAAAGAGAAGTTTGCGGCGGATCCGTTCGTGATCGCGACCGCCGAGGTGCACGGCTACCGTGTTGTGACCGAAGAGGTTGGTCCCACCAGCCTCCGGAAGATCCCTGGCGTCTGCAATGACCTGCAAGTGCCGTGGTGCAATCTCATCGACCTGTTCGATACCGAAGACTGGACACTTGGCTAAGCGCGGCATCCCTCTGTACGGAACCGAACCGACGGTTGTCCGTTGGGGCTTGAGCTGAAGCACGGCAATTTTCAGCCGGCGAGCACATCGGGATTTTGCAGAATGTCCTGGTATATTGACAGTTCCGTTTTGACGCAGAGGAACGGCAAGAACGAGTGGTGGACCACAACGTACTATCCCGGTGACGATGTGCCTGTTTCAGGCATCTACCGCTGTTTGGGATGCAAGCGGGAGGTAACTTGCAACGACCCGGATCGCTTTCCGCCGCAAAATCATCACCAGCATTCAGAAGCTCAAGGAAGAATACGCTGGCGGCTGAACGTGCGGACCAACACCACTGGTAAAACGGATTGAGCTAGGCCAGCGGCGCTGTAGTGAGCGCACAACCGTGTTCAGGTGGGGCGGGCAGGCTTATCTGAGGCGTGCTCAAATGCGCTGATGATCGGG
>JACJIB010000016.1 GCA_014138645.1 Methylorubrum thiocyanatum
CGATCAGCGCCTCGGCGCGGGGTGGAGCAGCCCGGTAGCTCGTCAGGCTCATAACCTGAAGGTCGCTGGTTCAAATCCAGCCCCCGCAACCAACATCAACGCACCCGCGATCGCCCACGCAGACGCCCACCCGCAGCCCGCCGACCGACAGGTCCGCGGGCTTTTTGCTGTCCAGCGTTCCGGCCCCGCGCAACAGCCCCGACGCGCCCCGAAAGGGGAGGGGACCGCCCCTGTCCGTGGCCGACGGATGCCGTACCGCCTTCAAACCGAATGCGGCTGCACCGCCCTCAGCCCGATGGCGCTCGGGAGCGGTGCCCTCCGGACGGTCAGTAGAGAACGAAGGCCACCGTGGCGAGCGCGAAGTCCTTGGGCCTGCCGACAGCGCCGGTCCAGACCGGATCGTAGAACGCCGCCCCGAGGACGCCGGCCACAGGCGGCGTTGGTACCGCGCGTGGCGCTCGGCGGCCTCGGCCCTCGCCGCGGCTTGAGCACCGGGAGATCCGGGCCGCTCCGGTTGAGCGCGCCTCGTCCTTGCCCAGGCGTGGGCGGCCGGATCAGCAAGCCCGCGCGGCGCTTGAGCGAAGACCGAGTCCGCGAGCCCGAAGGGATCCAAAGGGATCCATCGGATGGGGGATGATCGGTTCAGGGGCCGTCCCGGCCCGGGGCGGGCCGGTAGGCTTCCGCCGGCAGATCGCGGGACAGGCTTTCGCCGATCGAGCGTCCCGGGGCCGGACTCGGCATCAGGTCGCGACCTGGGGCCTCGGGCGGTTTCGGCAGATCGGTGATGTAGCGCTGCGTGCCCCCCGGCGCGGGATTCGCGGCGGACGGATCGGGCGCCGGCACGGCGCCCTGCGGCGTCGTGGGAGCGAGGTAGCGGCGGCCGCCGGGATCGGTCGGCGTCGGCGGCCGCAGTGCTGGCGCCGCCTGCGGTGTCACGGCCGGCGGCGGAGCGGACGGCGTCGGCTTCGGCGCGGCCTCGGGCGGCGGTTCGCCGGGGGCGGGCCGGGCGGCCTGCCGCTTCACGGGCGCGGGCCGCTCGCGCCGGACGACGGGCGGGCGCGGCCGGGCCGGAGTGGGGCGGGCACCGGGCTCGCCGGGCAGGCTGATGGTCAGCCGCTCCACCGCGGCGACGAGGTCGTCGAGGCTCGCCTGCGCCGTACGGCACAACCGGATGCGCAGGGACAGGGCGCGCCGGCCCGCGGTCGGGGTCAGCGAGGCGTCGAACAGACCGCCGCGGCTCGCGACGCGCTGGGCCGTGCTCGCCCGCTCGAACCATTGCCACGCGTAGAGGCAGTCGGTCCCCAGCGCGAGGCCGATTGGTCCGTAGCCGTTGCGCCGCGGCGCGACGATGCGCAGGACCTGGCCGGGAAAGCGCACCGCGATCTCGCCCTCGATGCCGAACTGGCTCGGTTTGGCCAGCCGCGGCGGAAAGGCGAGCAGCAGGTCGCCGGTCTCGTTGCGCAGGGCCACCTCGGCATGGTTGCGGCCGTCGCCGCCCTCGAAGCGGATGCGCTGGTCGAACCCGTCGCGCAGGCGCGTCTCGACGACGCCCGCGACCGGGCCGGCGCCGGGCAGCCGCAGCACCGGCGCCGATTGGGCCAGGGCGGACTGGGGCGAGGCATGATCGGCGAGGAGCAGCGCCGCAACCGTCGCGAGCGACCTGAGGAGCGGCACTCTCACGGAAACCCTTTCCCGTTCGGTCCCGCACCGGAGGAGAGGCGGGAGGGCACGGAGAAGCGGTCGCTCTCCGGGCTCGTGGCGGCCCGGCCGCGCTCGGCCTGCTGATCCTGCCAGAGGGTGCCGAGCGGGGCGGGGGAGAGGCCTTCCGGCTTGTCGAGCCCGTTATAGCCCGGCAGCAGGGCGAAGCCGTAGCGCTCGTAGGGCATCGGGCCGGCCCCGTTCACCCGCCGCGCCACCAGGGGCGGACGCGCGGTGACCGGCTCGCGGGCATAGCTGCCGGGGGCGGCCGGCTCGGACAGCGCCCGCTGCAGCGAGGACGGCGGGTAGCGCAAGGCATTGTCGAGGGGCACGCTCAGCGGGAACTCGCCGCGCTGGACCGCCGCCGGCACCGTGCCGGCCTGGGCGCCGATCGTGGCCGCGTCCGGCCGCGGCACGCGGCCGTAGGAGGGGACGTCGGGCTTCGGCTCGGGTTTCGGTTCGAGTTTCGCCTGAGCGGGCGGCCGGGCCGGGGGCGACTGGGGCGCCGCGCAGGGCAGCGGCGGGCCGCCGGGATCCTCGCGGAACAGCATGTCGACGACCTTCGGGAACAGGCCGTCGTAGCGGTTCACGGTCTCGAGATAGGGGCGCTGGCGCTTCAGCCGCTGGAGCGTGAGGGCGTAGCCGAACACGGTCGTCTCGCTCGGCATCCAGGCGACGGCGCGCTGAAACCATTCGAGCGCGGTGTCGAACTGGCAGGAATTGTAGGCGTACCATGCCAGCCCCTGCGCGCCCTCGCCGGAGGCGGAGGCGATCACGACCTTGGCGTAGCGCTCGATCCGGGCGGGCTCGATGAAGGGCGGGTTGGCCAGCGTCAGCTTGCGTTCGAGCACGTCGATGAACAGCAGCTCGTTGCCGACGAAGCGGTCGCGCCAGGCGTAGGCGACCTCTTCCGCCTCGCGCAGCATGTTCAGCTCGCGCAGGGTATGGGCGAGGCCGTGAGCGACCATGGCGTCGCCGCCGCGGCCGATGGCGAGCTTGAACCATTCCAGCGCCTCGCGGAACTGGCGCCGCTTGTAGGCGTACCAGCCGAGCAGCCCGGTCTGGCTCGGGTCGCCGCTCTTGCGGGCATAGGCCTGGAAGGCGGTGAGGTCGGCCAGGGTCGGCGTCTGGGCCGGCTCGTCGTGCAGGAAGGCGGCGATGCGGGCGCGGGTGATGTCGAGGCGGATCGCGTCGAATTCCGAGGCGCCCTCCGGATTCGATCGGCCCATGGCGATGAGCCGCTCGGCCTGATCCATCTTGAGATGGCTCATCGCCTTCTGGATCGTGGCGAGGCGCGCGCCCGCATCGGCGCTGCCGTCGAGGACAGACTTGTAGAGGTCGAAGGCGTCCTCGGCCGCGCCCGTGACGGCCAGCGAGTCGGCGATGATCCAGAGGCTCTCGAGATCGGTCGTGTCGAGGGCGCTGGGATCGGCGCGGTAGAGCGCGACCACCTCCTCGGCGTTTCTGCCAGGTCCGTCCTTGCCAGCTCCGTCTTTGCCCGAACCGTTCTTGCCCGGTCCGTTCCTCTCCGCGGTGGCCTTGATGCCGTTGCGGAACTCCGCCCGACGGAGCTTGCGCGCCAGCTCCTCCGAGGGCTGCCAGTTCGGTTCGACGGAGCGGCGCGTGGCGATGGCGGCGCGCAGGTCCTGGAAGCGGCCGGCGGTGAACAGATCCCACAGCGGCGCCTCCTCGGGCGGGCTCGGCTGCAGGGTGTCGAGGTCGGCCGGCTCGGTCCAGCCCGGATAGAGCCGCTTCAACCGAGCGATCTCGGCCTTCATCCGCGCGGTCTGCTTCTGCGAGGCGTAGTAGCGCAGCGCGCTTTCGTCGACCATGCCGGGCGTGCCGCCCGTCTCCGGATCGACCACGATCGCGGGGGCGCGGGCGCCATCGCCGTAGACGACGCGCGGGGCGGCCTCGGGCGCCGCCTGGGGGCCGGTCTGGGCGAGGGCGGACTGGGTGAAAGCGGACGCCGCGCTCGCGAGCAGGAGCGCGGTCAGGCCGCCGGCCAGGGGCGTCAGGACTTCACGCATGACGGATACCGCATCCGGGCCGCGATCAGCGCGAGGAGGTGGAGGGTCATCGGATAGTAGTTCTGATTCTCCTGCACCGTTCTTAACGGTTCGGGAAACGGCGTGCCGTCGGCAGCGCAGGCGGTGAGCGCGGGGATCGCCGTGTAGCCGACCTCGCTCAGCCACTCGACCGGCTGCCCGTCGCGGGTGTCGACGATCGGCAGGCGCTCGCGCTCGATCCCGCCCCACAGCGTCTTGAACGGCGTGTAATCCTCCGGCCGCCCGACACCGGCCCAGGCGAGGTAGAGCGGCACGCGGATCGCGTTGTAGGAGAACAGCGGCGGGAAGCCGTCGGCGGGGCGCAGGCTGTCCTTGGCCGAGATCCACTCGGTGGGCAGGCTGCTAGGCCCGAACCGGGACTGGCGCAGGAAGTCGAGGCCGCTGCGGATCAGCGAGGCCCAGTCGTATTCCGGGGCGACGATCGGCAGCCGCTGGAAGGCGGGGAAGACCCAGTAGGACAGGTTGATGAGCGGCCCGTCGGCGCGTTCGCGGGCCGAGAAGCCGGAGACGGCGGGCAGCAGGAGCGGTCCGTGCGGGTCCTTGAACAGGATGGTCTTGCGACCGAACTCGACGGCGATGCGGCGCGCGGCGGTGCGGTAGGACGGCTCGCCCCAGGCCTCCGCCGCCTCGGTGAGCGCCCAGGCGACGAGGATGTCGCCGTCGGTGGCGTTGTTCATGTCCGCCACCGCCGGGCGGTGGTCGGGCGCCCAGCGCCACGCCAGCAATTCGTCGGAGCGCACCATCAGGTTGGCACGGGTCCAGCCCCAGATCCGCTCGAAGGCGGCCCGGTCGCCGGCCGCGACCGCGATCAGCATACCGTAGCCCTGGCCCTCGCTGTGGCTGATCATGCCGTTGGCGGTGTCGACGATCCGGCCCTGCTCGGTGATGAACCGTGCCCGGTAGGCGCGCCAGGCCGCGTCGTCGTCCAGGGTATTGGCGAGGGAAGGGCCGGAATCGGTCCGGGCCGGCGTCTCGGAGCGCGGCAGGCCGGGCAGGGCCGTGGCGGGCGGCACGGTGGTGGTCTCCGTCTGCTGGGGAGCCGGCTGCGCCATCTGCGGCGAGGTCTGCTGCGGAGATGCGGGCTGCGGCGCGGCCGGCTGCGGCGTCGGCTGGGCGGCGGCGGGGCTGGCCGCGGCAAGGGCGAGCGCCCATCCGGCGCGGCGCAGGGTGCCGCCGAGGCGGGAACGGCACGGCGTGCGGGGCGGCCGCATCAGGAATTCCTCCGGCCGAGCTGGCGCACGAGGCCCGTGGTGGCGAGGCCGAGGCACAGGGCCATGAACAGGGTCATGCCGACGTAGTAGCCGGGATTGAGGGAGAGCCACGCCGCCGAGACCAGCCGGAAATTGGCGAGCGACCACGTGCGGGTCTCGATCAGGGCGACGTGGTCCGGCTCGACGGTGGTGAGGGTGCCGTCCGAGGCGTCGAGGAAGGCGGCCCGCCCGACGAGGCGGGTCCAGACCACCGGATCGACGAGGCAGGAGACGGAGGCCTTGAGCATCGACGGGTTCGGCGCGGTCACGAGCACGGTGGTCTCGTCGAGCCCGATTCCGCTGCTGTCCTCGGCGATGATCAGCGAGGCGCGGGGATTGACCGGCACGGTCCCGGCCTTCGGCGCCTCCATCAGGCCCGTCGCCTCGCTGCGCAGCCGCAGGGCCGCGTTCGCGAGCCGGGTCCAGCCCTCGCGCAGGACCGTGGGCACGAAGGCGGCCCCCGACAGGGTCTGGTCCCAGCGGGCCACGAGTTCCTCGTCCGTCTCCGGGCGGCCCGGCCGGGGAACCCCCCGCGGTGTTGCGGTCGCCGCGGAGGCCGCGGCAGGCGCCGGCGTCGCGGCCGGAGCGGTGACCGGTGCGGAGGCCGGCGCGGCGACGCTGACCGGCACCGCGGCGGGCGGCAGGGCGCAGCGCATCGGCAGGTTGCGGCGCAGCCGGTCGAGGGTCAGCACACCCTCGGTGCCGAACTGGCCGGGCGTGGCCACGGTCTCGGCCCGCCCCTCCCAGATGCGGCGGATCTCGCCGGGATCGAGGCCGGCCCCCTGGATCGTCACCGGGTTGAGGGCGCGGGCGGGCGCCACCACGAGGTTGGCACCGCCCTCCGTTCCCCCGGCATCGGGCACGAGTTCGAAATCGATCACGCGTTTGGCGGCGATGGCGAGGCGGGCGACCAATGTCGCGGCGGCGTCCGCCGTCTCGCGGTCGGTGACCGGCAGAACGAGGCGCGGGCGCGGACCCGCCGCGGTGAACGGCACCGCTCCCGCCTTGACCGCCGCGAGATCGGGGCTGCGCACGGCGCGCGCGAGCGCCGGGATTTCGAGGCGGGTGCGGTCGAGGAAGAGGAAGCGCGGCTGCCGTGCGGCCGGGGAGAGGGTGTCGCAGACCTTGTCCGACGCGTTGGGCAGCTGCGCGCTGATTTCGACGCTGTTCAGGCCCGGCCGCCACAGGCTCAGGGGCAGCGGGATGGCCTGATCGTCGAACACCTCGCCGCGGGCATAGGGCAGCGGCACGCTCGCGGCGTTGCGGCCGTTGATGTCGACGACGATCTGGGCGCTCGGATCGAGGCCCGCGGCGTAGCCGCCGGCCAGATGCAGCATCACCTTGCCGTAGTCGGCGGGCACGAAGTCGGCGGGGAAGCGCAGCTCGATCCGGGTGCGCAGCAGGCGCCCGTTGAATTCGCGGGTGGCGACGCCGAGGCGCTCCAGGTCGAGCCGCTCGCCACCCTGAACCTCGTAGCCCCGGATCAGCGGGGCCAGCGCCGTGCCGGGCCCGCTGCCGCCGGCATCGCCCGCCGCGGCGAGCTGGGCGGTCGCCGTGCGCAGGTCGTCGGGGCCGGTGCCGGTCACGACGAGGGTCGGGGCGCGGTTACCCCGCGGCGGCAGCAGGGCGAGCCGCGGCCCGGTGATCGGCCCGAGATCCTCCGCGCCGTCCGTGCCGCGGATCTCGGCGGCGGTGCCGACGAGCAGGTTGACGCCGGTGCGGCCGGTGAGCGGCGGCCCGAAGCTGACCGCGGGCCGGGCGAGACGGCTCACCACGGCGAGCGCCTGCACGGCGCCGATCATCCGCTCCAGCCGCGGCAGGGTCGGCTTCTCGTTGAGCAGGACGCCGACGGGCAGCGCGCCGCTCTCGTCGGGCTCCAGGGCGGCCAGGGCCTTCAGGTCGAGATCGGTGGCCGGTGCGACCACCAGCCCGGAGCGGGAGGGGTCGATCTGCGTCCACAGCTCGTAGGTCGCCTCGATCGCGCAATCGACCCGGTGGCGCTGGCTCGCGGTGAGGGTGATGGCGTTGTAGCCGGCCTTCAGCACCCCGTCGGGGATCGCGAATTCCACGACCTTGACGGCGCCGGGCGCCTGGATCCGGGTCCAGCCGACCTTGGTGCCGTTGACGAGGCCGGTGAGTTCCGAGCCCTCCGGCGCCACCGAGATCGCCGAGAGGTAGGAGACGCGCAGCCGCGCCGCGCCCCGCACCTGCCCCTCGGTGAGGTAGACCGGGTATTGCAGCATGTCCTCCTCGCCCGAGAGGCGGAAGCCGCGGGTGCCCGCGGGCAGGCGCCGGGCCGGGGCGATGGTGGCCTGGATCTGGGGACGGCGGACGGTGTCGGCCGGCTCGCCCGGGGAGCGGCCCTGGGCCGGCGCGGCGGCCGATTGCGCCGGGGGTTGGGCCGGCGCGGCGGGGCTCTGCTTGCGCAGGGCGTCCCCCGTCGGGGGCACGGTCAGGCGCTCGGCCGGACCGCTCCCGAGGAAGCTCTGGGCCCGGGCCGCCGGACCCGCCGCGACGGTGCAGGCGAGCACGAGGGCCAGGGCCAGGACGATCGGGTGCCGGGGGAAGCCGGCGCGTGAAGGAGGGCGCAGGGTCATCGCGCTCACGCCGTGCCGGCGCCGCGGCCGGCACGCCCGGCCAGCGCCCGCTCGTTCTCGTAATCGAGCATCATGCCGACCCAGTCGTTCGAGGCGCGGGCGGGGGCGTGAGGCGCGGCGTGAGGCGCGACTTGTGGTGCGACTTGCGGCGCGGCTTGGACGCTCGCCTGGGGGGCGCCCTGCGCCTCGGCCGGGACGGCTTCCCTGAACGCCGCCGGTACGGCTTGCGGTACGGCCTGCGGCGCGGGCCGAAGCGGGGCGGAGGGGAGCAGCGGCTCGGGCAGGTTCGCCCCGGTCGGGGCCTGTTCCGGCGCGTCGTAGATCGGCGAGGTGCCGTCGAGCACGGGCGCCGCGGCCGGCCGCGCATCGGCGGCGAGCGCGTAGCGCACGGCGCGGAACGGCTCGGAGAGCCCCCACCAGATGAATTGCAGCGTGCCGGTCAGGATGTCCTTGTGACGCCGCCGCCGCATCTGGAAGCGGCGCATCGCCTCCGCGTCGCCGTACATCAGGCCGGCCAGCGCCACGTAGTCCTGCGGGCGCAGGCGGCCGAAGCTCAGGCGGGCGAAGGCCTCGTCCTTGGCGCGGTCGATCCCCTCCAAGGTCACCGGCAGGGCGCCGGCCGCGCGCGCGCCGGCTACCGGCACGACGGTGAGCGCGCCGGTGAGCGCGCGGTGCCCGGCCCCCGTCGGAAGCAGGGCGGCGGGCAGCCGCACCGTGCAGGCCTCCGCCGAGACGCGCTCGATCGACACGTCGATGGCCCGGCCGGCCAGCGTGATCTGGCCGCGCCGGTTGATGGCGAGCGAGGGGGTGCGCTCCAGTTGCCGCCGCTCGGCGCAGACCCCGAGGGCGGCGCCGGCGGTGAGCAGGTTGAAGAAGTTCCACAGGCCGACCACCAGCATCAGGTTGGTCACGCCCGGCTCGAACAGGTAGCGCCACGCCGCCACCGCGCAGCCCGCCGCGAGCAGCCCGTAGACGGCGAAGAACGGGAGCGAGGCCGACGAGAGGTGGTCGTGATCGAGGCTGATGCCCTTGTCGGTGACGTTGAAGGTGGGCTTGCGCGGCGACCAGATCACCGAGACGATCGCCTTCGACAGGTACAGGCCCTGGACGTACTCGTAGAGTTCCGAGACGAACGGCCAGCGGAACTTGCCGTAGACGTAGTTCTGCATCATCAGGTTGATGACGATATAGGTCGCCGTATAGGCAATCGATTCATCGACGCTGGCGACGAAGATTTTCAGGTCGAAGAAGATGTGCAGCAGCGGCGCGAACATGAAGATCAGCCGCGGCACGGGGAAGAACCAGAACGTCATGCTGGAGAGGTAGGCGATCTTCTGGATCGGCTTGAGCCCCTTCTGCAAAACGGGGTTCTTCAGGAGCAGGATCTGGAACATGCCCTGGCACCAGCGCGAGCGCTGGCCGATGAAGGCCGAAAGCGTCTCGGGCTGGAGACCGGCGATCAGGGGCTTGTCGACATAGGCGCTGGTCCAGCCGCGGGAATGCAGCTCGAAGGCGGTCTCGCAATCCTCGGTGATGGTGATGCCGGAGAACCCGCCGGCCTCGTCCAGCGCGGTGCGGCGCAGCAGGGCGGCGGAGCCGCAGAAGAACGAGCCGTTCCACTTGTCGAGCCCGCGCTGCGTCACCGCGTAGAACATCTCGTTCTCCGACGGCATCCGCTCGAAGGTGCGCAGGTTCCGCTCGATCGGGTCCGGGTTGAGGAAGGCGTGCGGGGTCTGGACGAGGAACAGCTTCGGATCCTCGGCGAAGTAGCCGACGGTCTCGCTCAGGAAGGAGCGGAACGGGACGTGGTCGGCGTCGAGCACGACGACGATCTCGCCGGTGGCGAAGGCGAGCCCGTTGTTGAGATTGCCCGCCTTGGCGTGCTCGTTGCGGGCGCGGGTGAGGTAGCGGCAGCCCAGCGCTTCGGCGAGCGCCGTCAGGTCGCGCCGCCGCTCGCGGGCGGCCTCGGCCTTCTTCGGGTTGGGATCAGCGCATTTCTGGTCGGTGCCGCCGTCGTCGAGGAGCCACACGGTGAGCTTGTCGGGCGGGTAGTTGATCTGGCGCGCGGCCGCCAGCGTCATCGCCAGGATCGCCGCGTCCTCGTTGTAGGTCGGCACGAACACGTCGACGCTGGGCAGTTCGGCCGCGCTCGCCACGGGGGGCGGGGGGCGCCTGAGCGGGTCGGCGTTGATGATCAGGCTGACGAACAGGATGAAGACGCAGTACAACTCGCCCACGAGCAGCAGCAGGCCGAAGCCGAAGCTGACCGGATCGCCGGGGGAGGGCAGCGTGTCGGTGACCCGCCACAGGATGTAGCGGAGCACCACGAGGCTCCCGAGCGCCAGGAACACGAAGCGGGTGCGCGGCCCGTCGAGGAACAGCCACAGCACGATCATCGCCGCCATGGCGGCGAGACTCATGGCGAGCTGGTTCTGGGTCCCGACCGGTTGGCTCAGCAGAACGAGGCCGGCGACCGTCGTTCCCATCCAGGCCAGCCACCGCAGCGCACGTATCACACTCGCCACCCCTGCGTCGTAGACTGGTCCACCATTGAAATACGACGATTTGCAGATGCGTTCACGCGTCCGCGGCCCAACTCTGCGAACAAGGTTGATTTTGCGCCGCGGGGCGTCCCGACATCCGTAGGAAAAGGCCCGCGGTTTTGGAAGGACTTTTGCGGAAAACACATCACCGGCTAAGGAATGCATTCCTTAGCCGGTGATCATGTTTCGACCGAGACGGAAGTACTTTGCGATGAGACGGGACGGCAAGGCGGCGGATTGTCCGCGCGGGGGCGAAATCCCGGCCGCCACCGCCCGCCCGGCTCAGAAGTTCGCCCGCGCCTCGATGCTCGAATAGTAGCCCGTGCCCTGGACCCGGTCCCGCACGTAGCCGGCGGCGAGCGACATCTGGACGGGGCCGAAGCTGAGGCCGGAGAGATGGGCGCCGACGCGGTACTGGCGGAAGAAGTCGTCGCCGAGGAACAGCGCCTCGGGGCCGATATAGACGCCGTCGGCGACCATGTAGCCGACGCGGAAGCGGGAATAGTAGGCGTTGAACTTGGTCGAGTAGGAGCCGTAGGCCGAGACCATGGTCCGGTCGGTCGGGGTCGCGTAGAAGTTTCCGGCGACCTTCAGGCCGACGCCGGTTCCGACGACCGGGTTCCCGGGATCGGGGATCGAGAGCTGGTTGCTGCGGACGTTGAAGCCGATATAGCCGGCGAGCGCCGCGTCCCGCCAGATCCACTCGTAGCCGGTGAGCAGCGAGCCCTCCTGCTGGTAGCCGGTGACGCGGGCGCCGACGGCCTGTCCGGGATAGGAGTAGGTGCCGGCCACGCCCTCGACCCGCACCCGCGCGCCGCTCACCGTCGGCGGGCTGCCGAGCGCGGTCGTCACGGTGACGGAGCCGAAGGCCGAGGAGTTGGAGGTGATGCTGGTCGAGCCGTCGACGGCCACCGCCCAACTGTCGTCCACGGCCTGCGCCTGCGCCCCGGTGTACCAGTCGACATTGGCCGCCGCGGGAGCCGGCGCCGGCAGGTCGGCGGCCTCGGACGGAGCGGCCAGCACGGACGGGAGCGCAGCCGCGAGGCCGCAGGCAAGAATACGAAGATTCCCGCGAGTCCGTTGATGGTTGCGACAAACCACAGCCATTCGATCCTCGGATACGCACACGCTACGCACCGATTTATCGGACTCCACGGTTAACAAAAGCCTCCCGTAATCGGGAAAAACCTATTTCCATCGGGCCGAGATCTTGGGAGCGAGATCTCGGGAACGCGATCTTGGAAAGTAGCGGCGAGACAGGCGCGCCGGCCGGTTCTACGCCGCCCGGACCTGCGGGGCCGCCGCGCTCAGCACCGCTGCGAGGTCGTCGGGCCGGAACGGCTTGTCCAGTTGCAGGAACTGCCGCGCCGCCTCCGGCAGGTGCCCGTGCGGGCTCGCCAGGATGATGCGGATCTCGGGGTAGCGCTCCACCACCGTCGCGGCGAGCTGGAGCCCGGTCATCACCGGCATGGACTGGTCGGCCACCATGGCGTCGAAGGCCGCGTCCTCGCCGAGCCGTGCGAGGGCGTGCTCGCCCGAGGCCGCCTGGACCACGTCGTGGCCGAGTTCGGTCAGCGCCTCGGCCAGGCTCGCCCGGACGAGGCCGTCGCTCTCCACGAGGAGGACGCGCAGCGCAGGCTGCCAGAAGACCGGCTCCTCGGCCCGCGGCTCGGCGGCCTTCAGCCAGATCTCGGCGACGAAGGCCTCGTCGCCGGTCCCGTCGCAGACGGGGCGCCAGCCGGCGCCGATCTCGGCGAGGAGCCGGGCCGCCGTCTCCAGCGCTGTGCGGGAGGGCGCCTCGGCCCGCCGGCCGGGCTCGGGCTGCCCGCTGGCGATCAGCAGACGCACGTAGGATCCCGGCGGCAGACCCAGGTTGAGGCCCGTCTCCGCCTCGGCCAGGGGCTTGGCGGAGACGGGGTCGGCAGCCTGAGAGGTCGTCTTGGGGCCGCTCGCCACGTCCTCGACGGCCCCGACCGCGAAACCGTACAGCCCGTGATCGCGGACATGGACGGCGAGGTTGAGCAGGACGAGTTCGAGGATGCGTTCGGCGCACAGAACCCGCGGCAGGTCGCCGGGGACGCGGTTGAGGACCGGCACGTCGCGCAGCACGTTGGCCTGGAGGAAGGCGAGGGCAGCCTCGACCGTCGTGCCGACGTCGCTCTCGGCCAGCGTCCCGAGCGAGGCCTCGTCCTCGCCGCGCACGAGGCTCAGCATCCGCCGCGTCAGCGCGGCCCCGCGCTCGGCGCCCGAGAGGGCCGCATCGACGAGACGGGCCGGCTCCGGGTTCAGGCCGTGGCGGCGGCGCAGGGTCGCGAGGTTGGCCTGCACGATCGTGAGCACGTCGTTGAAATCGTGGACGATGCCGTCGGTCACGCGGCGCAGGACGGTGTTGCGGCGCCGCTCGTTCAAACCGGCGGGCGTCTCCGAGACGCCGCCCTCGATCGCCCGGCTCAGGGCGTGGATGCGGCGGCCGTCGCCCGCCTCGCGCAGGAAGCGCACCAGCACCCGCCGCTCCGCCTCGGGGACCGCTTCTTCGCCCTCGGCGCGGGCGCGCAGCACCACGTCGTGCGGCCCGTCCGCCCGGCGCGCCGCGTCGAGGGTGAGGTCGAGGAGAGCGTGGTCCGCGGGCTCGAACCACGCGGCGAGGTCGGCGAGGTCGGTGGCGTGGTCCGGGGCCGACATCGTGCCGGTCCGGTCGGAATCCGACCAGACGACCTGGCGCGTCTCCGGATCGATCTCCCAGCAGGTCCAGCCGGACATCGCCTCGAAGGTCTGGAGCCGGCCCTTGATCCGGTCGAGGCCGGTGCCGGCCAGGGCCAGCGCCGCATCGGTGCTCTGGGAGCGGCCGGAGACCGCCTCGCTCAGCGCCGCGATCTCGCGCACCGGGGAGGCCGCGGCCTCCTCCGGCCCGGCCGCACCCTCGGCCAGACGCTGCAGCGGCTGCGCGGCCCGTCCGCCCAGGACGTAGCCGAGCCCGGCCGCCCCGCCGACGACGGCGAGCGCCAAGATCAGGAGGCGCCCGTCCGGGAGCCCGCCCGCCGCCGCGGCCGGGGGCGCGGAGGCGGTGACGATCCAGCCGGGACTGCCGCGTTCACGCCCGCCCTGGACCGGCACGGAGGCCGAGCGGTGCTCCCCCCACGACGCAGCCGGCGTGCCGGCGAGCACCCGCCCGTCGGCCCCCCGCACGGTGAAGCCGACCGTGTCGGGCAGGTCGAGCGCCTGCCGCAGACGGGCGCCGAGATCGAGGAAGCCGGGGCCGGCGCGCAGCTGGATCCGATCGGCACGCCCCGGCATTCCGAGGGAGAGCACGACGTCGAAGGGCGCCGTCTCGTCGCCGTCGTTGGTGGCGATGACGATCCCCGCATGGTGCGCCCGGGCGAACCAGGGCTGCCTAGCGACGCTGCTGCCGGTTCGGCGCCGGTCGGCGGCGGCGCGCACGAGCCCGTCCGGGCCGATCAGGGCGGCATCGCTGTAGCGCGGGTTGAGCGCGAGCCAGTCCCGGAGCAGGGCCGAGCGCTCGGCCTCGCCCAGCGCCGTATCCTCCGGGCGCAGCAGCAGCGCCACCGTGCGCGCATCCGCGACGCTGCCGTTGAGTTCCGCATCGACCGCTTCCGCGAAGGCGCGTGCGCCGGCCAGCGCGGCCCTTTGCGCGCCGTCCGCCGTAGGGCCGGCGCCGAGCATCGCGGTCCCGATCCAGGCGAGCGCGAGCGCGCCCGCCGCGATCAGGGCGAGCTGGGCCGCGTTCAGCACCTTGAGCGAGATCCGAACGGAATCCAGCATGCGGGGGCTCCGCCGGCACAGCTTGCCGGCCGCAGGAGGCCGGGATTGGCAATCCTGCCCTCTAGACGAGGGCGCCAAGCGCTTAAGGGCCGGTTAACGCTGGCGGCATTGACCGCCGCTGCGGGGCTGGCGGCGGGGCCGGCCCTGGGGAGGGGCGGGCCATCGCATCATCCGATGCATCGTGCCGCGCGTGCAACAGACATCGGTCGGAGCGATCCGTCCGTCCCGCGCCCGAATCGGCCGTGCCTTCGGCGCCTTCCGTCTCCAGGGGTTTGTGTTCGAGGGATTTGTGGTTTTTGTGGCATGCACCTTGCCAGGGAGGTCGCGCCGGCCGGGAGAGCCGGTGACGGCGAGCACGGGCGTATCCCCTCACGCCCCCGCGGGGGCGACTCTTGTGAGCGATCCCACCGGGACGGGATCGGCCTCGCCGTCTTCAAGGATGCGGAGCGCGAGATCGAGATGAACGCAATGGCCCTTTCCGTCGCCGTCACCCCCGAGCCGGCCGAGGATGCGCTGGCGGCGCGGCTGATCGAGATGACGGTCGAGGACTGCCAGCGCGCCTTTGCCGAGGGCAGCGTCACCGCGGAGGCGCTGGCGCAGGCCTTCCTGGCGCGGATCGAGACCTACAACCCGCGCTACAAGGCGCTCATCGTGATGAATCCGCAGGCACTCGACGATGCCCGCGCCATCGATGGCCGCCGGGCGGCCGGCGAGACGCTGGGGCCGCTCGCGGGCGTGCCCGTGGTCATCAAGGACACGATGGACATGGCGGGCCTGCCGAGCACCGGCGGCTGGCACTTCCTGAGCGCCGAAGCCGGCGGCGTCGACCTGATCCCGGCCACCGACGCGCCGGTGACGGCGCGGATGCGCGAGGCCGGCTGCGTCATCCTCGGCAAGACCAACGTGCCGGTGCTGAGCCATACCGGCAGCCACGCCAACGATTCCTGGGCCGGCCCCACCCTCAACCCGGCCGCGCCCGACCGCATCCCCGGCGGGTCGAGCGCCGGCACCGCCACGGCGGTGGCCGCGAGCCTCGCCGTCCTGGGGCTCGCCGAGGAGACCGGCGGCTCGATCCAGAACCCGGCCTCGGCGCAGGGTCTGGTCGGCATCAAGCCGAGCTTCGGCCTCGTGCCGAATGCCGGCGTGATGCCGCTGGCCGGCAGCACCCGCGACGTGGTCGGGCCGATCGCCCGCTGCGTGCGCGACGCCGCGCTCACCCTCGATGCGCTCGCCGGCTACACCGCCGCCGATCCCAAAACCGTGGCCGGCATCGGCAAGCGCCCGGCGGGCGGCTACACCGCCGGCCTCGAACCCGGTGCCCTGGCCGGCAAGCGCCTCGGCCTCTACGGACCCGGCTGGCGCGATCTGCCGCTCTCGGAGGAGGCGTCCGCCCTCTACGCCCGGGCGCAGGCCGAACTCGAGGCCGCCGGCGCCACCCTGGTGGCCGACCCCTTCGCCGGCACGGATTTCGCCGCCATCGCCGAGCCGACGCCGGGCCTCGTCTACTTCGACGCCCGCGGCTTCGAATCCGCGCCCTACGACCTCCAGCTCTACCTGGAGCGGATGGGGCCGGATGTGGCGATCCGCAGCTTTGCCGCCTTCGCCGAGGCCACCAAGGCGGAGGACGCCTTCGCGCCGGGCGGCGTGCTGCACCCGATCACCAACCTGCGCCAGCTCGCCGCCTGCCTCGCCGACCCGGCGAGCCCGCCCGACGTCTCCGACTTCCTCGCCGCCCGCGAAGCCTATCTCGCGGTCTTCGACCGGGTGATGGCGGAGCACGGGCTCGACGCCCTGGTCTTCCCGCAGATGCGGGCCGAACTGCCGCCGCTGCACGGGCCCGGCACGCTGCTCGAGACCACGGTCTGCGAGATCAACATCGCCGGCCTGCCGGGGGTGACGCTGCCGGCGGGCGCCTACGCCTCCGGCTCGCCGTTCAACTTGATCTTCGTCGGCCGGATGTGGAGCGAGGGCGACCTGCTCGCCTGTGCCTACGCCTACGAGCAGGCGACGCATCACCGCCGCGCCCCGGCCCTCGACGCCTGATCCCTGCGCGACCGGAACCAGGCCCGTCCGGCTTCACGGAGCCGGGCGGGCCTGCTGCAACCTGTGAACGTAGTGAAATTGTGCGCGACCATTCTGCGTCCGCGGCGCTATCCTGATCTCAAAGGGGGACAGGGCCGGGATGCTGACCGATCATCGCCACGAGGAAATTCTCTCGCAGCTCGCGCAGACGGGGCGGGTCGGCGTCACCAGCATCGCCGCCGCCCTGGCGGTCTCCGACGAGACGATCCGGCGCGACCTGAAGATGCTTGAGGAGCGCGGCCTCCTGCGGCGCATCCACGGCGGCGCGGTGCGCCCGCGCCTCGATCAGGAACGCCCGCTCACCGAGCGCAGCGGTCTGAACAGCCGCGAGAAGGGCCGCGTCGCCGCCCTGGCCGAGGGGCTGGTGGAGGACGGGATGTCGATCTTCATCGACACCGGCACCACGACGCTCGCCTTCGCCCGGCGGCTCACGACCCGCAAGCTCACGGTGACGACGAATTCCATCGACCTCGCGCTGCTGCTCGCCGAGAGCCCGGCGCGGGTGAACCTGACGCCGGGCCGGCTGCGGCCGAACGACAACGCGCTGGTCGGCTACGACACCGTGGACTACGCCCGGCGCCACTTCTTCGACCTCGCGATCATGGGCATCGCCGCCTGCGACCTCGCCCAGGGCTGGATGGACTACGAGGAGCACGAATCCGTCCTGCGCCGGGCGCTGCACGGCCAGACCCGGCGGGCGGTGCTGCTTGCCGATTCGCGTAAGTTCGGGCGGCAAGCCAACCTCCGGACCTTCGACCTCGCCGCGCCGCTCACCGTGGTGACGGACCGGCCGCCGCCCGAGCCCTTCGCCGACCGCTTCAGCCGGCACGACATCGATCTGATCTGCGGCTGACGGCTCGGATCAGGGCGCCTCACGGCGTCGGTAGCGTCGGCGTGACCTCGGGCGGGGTCTCGCGCACGGCCCGCAACTCGTACCAGAGGGCGTTGAGCACGCCGACCGCGGCGGCCAGTCCGAGGCCGAGGATCCAGGCGAAGTACCACATCGTCGCGTTTCCTGATGCGAGAGCAGGGGGAGGGGAGGAAGGCCCCGGCGGCGCCGGGGCCGGGAGCGTCAGTAGGCGGCCGAGCCGGGGGCGGTGATGTCGCGGTCCGAGACCTTGCCCCACAGCACCCGGTAGACCCATGCCGTGTAGGCAAGGATGATCGGCAGGAAGATCACCGTCGCGATCAGCATGTTGCGCAGGGTCGCCCGGCTGGAGGAGGCGTCGAACACGGTCAGCGCGTGGCCCGGATGCGTGCTCGAGGGCAGGATGACCGGGAACATCGACAGGCCGACGGTGGCGATGATGCAGGCGATGCCGAGGCTGGAGGCCAGGAAGGTCAGCCCCTCGTGCCGGCTGCGGAAGCCGAGCGCCGCCAGCAGCGGGCCGGCGATGCCGAGGAGCGGCACCAGCGCGAGTGCGGGATGGGCCCAAAAATTGGCGAGCCACGCCCCCGCATCCGCCACGACCGCCTTGGCCAGCGGATTGGACGGGCCGTCGCCGGGGAGCGGGCTCGCCACCCGGTAGCCGCCGAAGGCGCCGGCCCAGACCAGGAGGCCGCCGAGGGCGAACAGGGCGGCGGTGGCGAGCGCCGCCTTGAGCCCGATGGCGCGGGCGCGCTCGGCGACCGGCCCCTCGGCCTTGAAGGCGAGCCACGCCGCGCCGTGCGCCACCAGCATGGCCAGGGAGACGAGGCCGCACAGCAGCGCCAGCGGGTTGAGAAGGCCCAGCAAACCGCCGCCGTAGATCGGGCGAAGGTCGCCCGTGAAGTGGAAGGGCACGCCCTGGAGCACGTTGCCGACGGCGACGCCGAAGATCAGCGCCGGCACCGCGCCGCCGACGAACAGGGCCCAATCCCAGCGCGCGCGCCATGCCGCGCTCGCCCGCTTCGAGCGGTACTTGAACGCCACCGGCCGCAGGATCAGGGCGAACAGCACGAGGAACATGGCGAGGTAGAAGCCGGAGAAGCTCAGCGCGTAGAGCGCCGGCCAAGCGGCGAAGATCGCGCCGCCGCCGAGCACCAGCCAGACCTGGTTGCCTTCCCAGGTGGCGGAGACGGTGTGGATCGCCACGCGCCGCTCGACATCGGTGCGGCCGACGAAGGGGAGCAGGGCGCCGACGCCGAGATCGAAGCCGTCGGTGAGGGCAAAGCCGATCAGCAGCACGCCGAGCAGCACCCACCAGATCAGGCGTAGGCTTTCGTAGTCCGAGAGAAGGGCGAGCATGAGGGAGACTCCTCGGGGGAGGGGGCCGGCGCGGCCGGGGGCGCCGGCAGGGAGCGAAGGCAGGGAGCGAAGGCAGGGGGCGACGGGACGGGACGGCTACTCGGCGGCGGCGAGGCCGGCCTCGTTCCGGTTCGTGCCGGCGCCGGGGAAGAGGGCGGCCGGGTCCTCGGCCAGGGTCTCCGGCCCCTTGGCGATGGCGCGCAGCATCAGCTGCACCTCGATCACCGCGAGCACGCCATAGACCCCGGTGAAGCCGGCGATGGTGATGAGGAGCGACGGGATGCCGAGTTCGGAGGTGGCGAGCGCGGTCGGCAGCACGCCCTCGATGATCCAGGGCTGGCGGCCGAACTCGGCGACGAACCAGCCGAACTCGATGGCGATCCAGGGCAGCGGCAGGGCGAAGAGCGCGGCCCGGAACAGCCAGCGCGGCGCCTCGGCCTCGCGGGCCGTGTACCAGAGCGCGGCGCCGAACAGGGCGATCAAGAGGAAGCCGCAGGCCACCATCGCCCGGAAGGTGAAGAACAGCGAGGGCACGTGCGGCACGGTGGACCACGCCGCCCGGTCGATATCCGCGTCGCTCGCCTTGAGCGGATCGCCGATCAGCGGCTTGAGGAGCTGGGCGTAGCCGAGATCCTGTTGCGTCCGGGCGAAGTCGGCGCGGGCCGCCGCATCGGTGCGGTCGGCCTTGATCCGCTCCAGGGCGGCGTAGGCGACGAGCCCGTTGCGGATGCGGTCCTTGGCGTGCCCGACCAGTTCGGTGATGCCGGGGATCTCGGTCGTCAGCGAGCGGGTGCCGATCAGGCCCATCGCGTAGGGGATGTGGAGCGCGTAGCGAGTGGTGCGGCTCTCCAGATCCGGGACGCCGACCGCGGTGAAGGCGGCCGGGGCGGCTTCCGTGTGCCACATCGCCTCCATGGCGGCGAGCTTCATCTTCTGGTGGTCGGTGACGGCGTAGCCGCTCTCGTCGCCCAGCACGACGACGCTGAGCGCCGAGGCGAGGCCGAAGGCCGCCGCGATGGCGAACGAGCGCTTGGCGAGTTCGAGATGCCGCCCGCGCAGGATGTAGAAGGCGGAGACGCCGAGCACGAACACCGCGCCGCAGACATAGCCGGCCGAGACCGTGTGGACGAACTTCGCCTGCGCCACCGGATTGAAGATCACGGCAGCGAAGTCGGTCACCTCCATGCGCATCGTGTCGGGGTTGAACAGCGAGCCGACCGGGTTCTGCATCCAGCCGTTGGCGATCAGGATCCACAGCGCGGAGAAGTTGGTGCCGAGCGCCATCAGCCACGTGACGACGCAGTGGGCGAGCGCCGAGAGCTTGTCCCAGCCGAAGAAGAACAGCCCGACGAAGGTCGCCTCAAGGAAGAAGGCCATCAGGCCCTCGATGGCGAGCGGCGCCCCGAACACGTCGCCGACATAGTGCGAGTAATAGGCCCAGTTCATGCCGAACTGGAACTCCATGGTCAGGCCGGTGGCGACGCCCAGGGCGAAGTTGATCCCGAACAGGAGGCCCCAGAACCTGGTCATGTCGCGCCAGATCTTGCGGCGCGTCATGACGTAGACCGTCTCCATCATGGCGACGAGAATCGAGAGTCCGAGCGTCAGCGGCACGAACAGGAAGTGGTACATCGCCGTCAGCGCGAATTGCAGGCGCGACAGATCGACGAGCAGCGGATCGGTCATGGGAGGCTCCTTGTCCGACGTTGCCTCTCGCGCTGCCGCGCTTGGCGATCCTTGACGCAGATCAAAGCCGCTTCCGCCGCCGCCGCCGCACAAGGCGGCATGACCCGACGATCCCCCCGCGCCCGTTCCGGCCGCGCCGCCCTCGAGCATCGTCCCGAAAGGTGGCTGCCGGCTTTCGGAAAAAGACGATGTAAAAACAAGAGCCTAGCGCATCGTCCCGGATCCGATATCCGGGACGATGCGCTAGAGCCCGCGGCGCTCGTCCTCGCCCGTGGGGCGGCGCGGGCCGGCCTGTCGCGCCTGCACGCCCTCCAGGCGCTGCGCTGCGCCGCGACGCTGGGGCTCGCCGTGGCGCTGGCGCGGCTCGCGGGCGCGCTGATCGAGACGGGAGAACTCGACGGGATCGCGCTCGGCCTTGCCGGGGCCTGCCTCCTTGCGGGGGCCGGGCTCGGAAGCCTGATCGAGGCGCGCAGCGCCGCCCTGGAGGCGGCGGTCGCCGTCGCGCTCGTCGATGCCGCCGAGGCGCGGCTCGCCGCGATGCCGGCCCGCGCCGCCGCCGACCTGCCCCGCGGCGCGGTGATCGCCGGCCTGCAGCGGCATCCCGGTGCACTCGCCCGCCTCGTCGTCGGCCATGCCGCGGCGCGGCGGATGATGGCGCTCGGGCCGGTGCTGACGGCGGGGGCGGTCGCGCTGGTGTCCTGGCAGGCGGCCGTCGCGCTGCTCCTCGCCACGCCGGTGATGATCGTATTCTTCGCCCTCGTCGGCGGCCTGATCCGCGACCGGGCCGCCGTGCAGGAGGCGGCGCTCGGGCGCCTCGCCACTCAGTTCGCCGACCGGGTGCGGGTGCTGCCGACGATCCTCGCCGCCCACGGCCTGCCGCGCGAGACGGCCAAGCTCGACCGACGGCTCAAGACTTACGCCGACGGCACCATGGGCGTACTGGCGGTGGCCTTTCTGAACGCGGGCGTGCTCGACTTCTTCGCCTCGCTCGCCATCGCGATCCTGGCGGTGTTCCTCGGACTCGGCCATCTCGGCCTCGCCGAAATTCCGGGTTTCGCGCATCTGGCGCTGTGGCAGAGCCTGCTGATCCTGCTGCTCGCTCCCGAGTATTTTCTGCCGTTCCGCCGCTACGCCGAGCTCTACCATGCCAAGGCGGAAGGGGAGGCCGCGGCCGAGGCGCTGGCCTGGGTCTTTTCGGAGGACGCCGAGACGAGGCCCGAGCGCGGCTCGGTTCCCGCAATGCCGGGCGCCCGCGGCCTCGTCCTGCCCCATGCCGGGCCCGTCGCCGATTTCGATCTGCCGGAGACCGGGCTCGTCGCCGTGACCGGGCCGAGCGGGGCGGGTAAATCGACGCTGCTGCGGGTTCTCGCCGATGTCGAGGCGCCGCTTGCCGGGGCTTGTCGCCTGCCGGGGCCGGGCGTTGCGGCGACCTGGGTCTCCCTCGACACGCCGATCCCGGCGGGCACGCTCGGCGCGGCGATCGCGGACGGCACGACCGCGACGGCGGAAGCCGTGGCGACCGCCGCCGCGACCCTCGGCCTCAGCGAGGATCCGCACTGGCCCGGCGGCCTCGACGCCCCCGTGCGGGCAGGCGCCGAAAACCTCTCCGGCGGCCAGCGGGTCCGAGTCGCCGTCGCGCGCCTGCTGCTGCGGCCGGGCCCCGCCTTCTGTGACGAGCCGACCGCCAAGCTCGACCCGGACAACGCCGCGCGGGTTCGCCGAGCCCTGGCCCGCGCCGCCCGCACCCGCCTCATCATCGTGGCGACCCACGATCCCGCCCTCGCGGCGCTCGCCGACCGGCGCATCGCCCTCGGTGCCATCCCTTCCGAGAAGCAGGCGGCCTGATGCACACCCGACCCGATACGGCCCCCGCCGCCGGCGCCCGCCGCGCCGACACGTCCCGCGCTTGGACCCTCGCCTTTGCCCTCGCCGCCCTGGCGCTCGCCGCGAATCTCGCCCTGGCCGGCACGGCCGTGACCTTCCTGGCCGCTGTGGCCCTGGCCGGCGCCGGGCCGGCGGCCTTCGCCTTCAACTTCCACCACCCCGCCGCTCTGGTGCGCCTGTTCGCGCTGCTGCGCACGGGCGCGCGCTACGGTGAGCGCATGGCCGGCCACCGGGCGGCTTTGAGCGATCAGGTCCGCCGCCGCGCCGGCCTGTTCGCGGCCCTGGCACGGGCACCGGAGAGCCGCGGTGCCGGCTGGCAGCTCGGGCGGCCGGAGCGGCTCGCCGACTTCATCGACGATGTCGCCGACATCGACTACGCCCGGCTGCGCGTCGGCTTTCCCGTTGCCTTGACCGGCGCCGCGCTCGGCCTCCTCACACTCCTCACCGCCTATCTCGCGCCGCTCGCGCTCCTTCCCGTCGCCGGGCTCGCGCTCGCCGGCACCCTCCTCGCCCGGCGCACGCTGAGGCGGCTCGCCGGGATCGAGGCGTGGACGCGCAACGCGCGCCGCGCCGCGGCCACCCATCTCGGCGCCGCCCTCGCGGGGGCCGTGCCGCTCGCGGCCGAGGGACGCCGCCGCGCCGCCCTGCGGATCGCCCTCGATCCGCTGCGCGATGCCGAGCGCGAGGCCGCCGACGGACGCCGGGCGCTCGCCCGGTTCGAGGCTCTGCTGGCGCTCGCCGGCCCCGGCCTCGCCCTGGCGGTGCTGCTCGCCGCCTGGAACGCGGGCGCCCGCGGCACCGGGCTCCTGCCCGCCGCCTTCCTGGCCTTCGCCTGGCTCGGGCTCGCCGAGCCGCTCCTGTCCCTCGCGCGGGCGCTGCCGGGTTCGGTCCGCGCGCGTCTTGCCCGCCAATCCCTCGCCATCGAGCCGGGCCTCGCCGCCGAGCCGGCGCCGCGGCCCGGCCCGGCCCCCGGCGCCCTGACCCTGCACGGCCTGCACCTATGGGCGCCGGACGGCCGCGATCTCGGCCGCGATCTTGGACCGCTGCCGGACTTGGCCGTCGTTCCCGGCACGCCGCTGACCCTCGTCGGCGCCAGCGGCTGCGGCAAGACCACCCTGCTGAAGGCGCTGGCCGGCTGGAACGCGGAGCGGCCCGGCGAGACGATCCGGCTCGGCGGCGCCGTCCGCCCGGCGGCCGAGCGGCGGGCGCTGACGCATCTGAGCCTGCACGACGCCGCGATCCTGTCCGACACCGTGCGCGAGAACCTGTTCGCGCCCGGCGCCTCCGACGCGGTGCTGTGGGCGGCGCTGGAGGCCGTCGAACTCGACGCCCGCATCCGCACCGGCGGCGGCCTCGACGCCTGGATCGCCGAGGGCAGCCTCTCGCTGGGCGAGGCGCAGCGCCTCAACCTCGCCCGCGCCTGCTTGAGCCCGGCCCCTATCCTCCTGCTCGACGAGCCGGCCGAGCATTTGCGCGACGATCAGGCCGCGCGCATCCTCGCGCGTCTGCTCGCCCGCTGGCGCGACCGCGTCGTCGTGCTGACGAGCCACCGCCCGGATCTCGGGCTGCCCGGGCGCCGGGTCGCGCTCGGGACGGCGTGAGGGCCGAATCGGGGGCGGCAGGCGTGCTCGCCCCGCCTGCCGGTCCGGGGCGGACCCGTACCGTGCCGTCGTGGCCGGGGAAGAGGCCGAGTAGTTCCGGTGTGAGACCGGAGGTTCAGGCACATCATCCCCGGTAGAGAGGCGAGGTTATCCCCGGAATATCCTCTCCATCGACTGCGCTTTGTCTCCTACTCGCTTCGGTTCTCCGGCTCTGTTCGCTCCGACTTCACAGGCGGGGCGGATCGGGGCTATTGGATAGGCTTGGAGGATGCGCGGCGGGAGGTGTCCGATGCACGGCTCAGCAGAGCGCTCAGTGGAGCACGCCGATGCCGAGCCCGCTCCGGCGGGGCATGCCTGCGCCCACGACCGGTCGGAGGGCGGATGCGCCGCGTGCAAGGTCCGCCTCGTCAGCGTCTGTGCGGCGCTCACGAGTGAGGAACTCGCCGGCCTGGAGGCGCTGAGCCAGCACGTCCATCTCGATCCGCGCCAAGCCCTGTTCCAGCAGGACGACCGGGCCGGCGCCGTCTACAACGTCACCGAGGGAGCCTTGCGCCTGTCGCGGCTCCTGCCGGATGGGCGGCGGCAGGTGATGGGCTTCGCCCTGGTCGGCGATTTCCTCGGCCTCGCGCTCCCTGAGCGCTTCACCGTCACCGCCGAGGCGCTGGCGCCGACGGCGCTCTGCCGGTTCGAGAAGGGCGCTTTCGCCGGCCTCGTCACCCGGACGCCGCACCTGCTGCAACGCCTCTACGAGCGGGCCGGCCACGAGCTGACCCTGGCGCAGGATCACATGATGCTGCTGGGCCGCCGCACCGCCGAGGAGAAGGTGGCGAGCTTCCTGCTCGGCCTGCGCGCCCGCTACGGCCGCATCGGCCACGAGTCCATCACCGTCGAGCTGCCGATGGGCCGGCAGGACATCGCCGACCATCTCGGCCTCACCATCGAGACGGTGAGCCGGATGCTGACCCGGCTCGACCGCGAGAAGGCGATCCTGATCGTGCCCGGCGGCGTGCGCCTGATGGACATTCCCCGGCTCGAAGGCCTCGCGGCAAACTGACCTCGTCTCACCGTTCGAGGGTCTGGAGGTAGGCGATCAGGGCCTGCGCCTCGTCGGGGTCGAGCCGGAATTCCGGCATCGTCGGGTGCCCCGTGGTGATGCCCTCGGCCAAGGCTTCGGACAGGTCCGTCACCGGGTAGCGGCGGTGCAACTCGCGGAACGGCGGCGCCTCCGCCAGGGGGCTCGCGCCGATGCGCCCGATCGCGTGGCAGCGGGCGCAGTTGGTGCGCGCGATGGTCTCGCCGCGCCGGGCCTGGGCGTCGAGGGCGTGGGCCGCCGTGGGTAGGACGGCCGGCAAGGCGATCGGCAAGGCGACCGGCAAGGCGACCGGCAAGGCGGCGATCAGCAGGAGGGCGGTGGTCGGAAGACGCATCAGTGGCACATCAGGCAGGGGATGGGGCTGCGTTGCAGCATCTCGTAGGTGACGCCGCCGAACAGCCATTCGCGCAGGCGGGCATGGCCGTAGGCGCCCATTACGATCAGGTCGGCCTCCTGTTTCAGGGCGAAGCGCAGGAGTTCGTCGCCGTCGCTCACGACGGTGCGCAGCAGGTGGGTCGTGACCGCGGCGCCGTGGCGGGCGAGGTGGTCGGCCACGTCCTCCGCGCCCTCGTAGCGGGCGCCGTCGCCGGTGCTGGCGACGAAGACCTGATCCGCCTCGCGGATGAAGGGCAGCGCGGCCGAGACGGCCCGGCGCGCTTCCCGGCTGTCCTTCCAGCCCACGACGATCCGCGCGCCCCGGAGCCCGCTGCCGGCCGGCTCCATGCGGGGGGGCAGCACGAGGACCGGGCGGGCGGCTTCCATCAGGACGGGGCCGGGCGGGGCGCCGAGGGCACCGCGCGGAGGGTCGTCGGATCCGCGGCGTCCCACCACGACGAGGTCGGCCGCCCGCGCCTGCTCGACGAGATGGGTGATCGGGCCTGTCAGAGCCTCGCGCCACGCGCGGCGCACCGGATGGTCGCCAGCGGTGTCGGCGGAGCGCTCGAACAGGGCGCGGGCCCGTTCGAGCATGGCGCGCGCCTTCTCCTCGAATTTCGGATCCTCGTCGTCGATCTCGCCGATGTCGCGCACGTAGTCCGGCGCCGGCACCTGGCAGGCGGCCGCCCCCGTGAGCGTCGCCTCGAAGCGCCGCGCGAGGCCGGCGGCGAGCCGGACGCGCTCGGCGGCGGTCCCCCCGAGATCGACCGAGACCAGGATGTTCGCGTAAGCCATTCTCGTCTCCTGCGGCGTCTCCATCCGCGCGACGCCACGCATCCTTGCGGTCACCCGCCCCCGATGCCTTGATCCAGCGCAAGGCGGTTGCCCGCCCGCCTGCCTCCTCCCCCATGCCCCGAGAGCGTCCGCCGCGCGCCGAAGCGCCGCCCGCGGAACATTCCCCTGCGGTCGCAAGCTACCTGAGGGGGACCGGGCGCGGTTTCGGCGCCCTGTCGGCGGAGTGTGGAGCAGCGCGGCGTGAACAATCGCGACGTCATCGTCATCGGCGGATCGTCCGGCGCCACGGCTCCGCTCAAGACGATCCTCGGGACCCTGCCGCGGGATCTGCCCGCGGCCGTGTTCATCGTGCTGCACATTCCCGCGCGCAGCCTCGGCCTGCTCGCCACCGTCACCGCCGCGGCGGCCCACCTCCCGGTGCTCCCGGCAGCGGACGGCATGGCGATCCAGGCGGGCACCATCTATCTCGGCGTCCCCGATCACCACCTCATCCTGGAGGAGGGGCGGATCCGGCTCGGGCGCGGCCCCCGCGAGAACATGGCCCGGCCCTCGATCGATCCGCTGTTCCGCTCCGCCGCCGCCAGCTACGGCCCGCGGGTGATCGGCGTGCTCCTGAGCGGGCTGCTCAACGACGGCGTGTCCGGCCTCGGAGCGATCAAGAGCTGCGGCGGTCTCACCCTCGTGCAGGATCCGGCGGAGGCGATCGCGGACGAGATGCCGCGCAGCGCCCTCTCGGCGATGGAGGTCGATCTCACCCTGTCCGCGGCGCGCATCGGCGACGTCCTCTCGGAACTCGTGCGCGACGCCCCCGGCCCGCGCCCGCCCGTGCCGCCGGAGATCCGGCTCGAAGTCGACATCGCCGCGGGCGAGCGGATCGACGGCGATGTGGTGCGGCGCCTCGGCGACCCCAGCGCCCTGTCCTGCCCGCATTGCGGCGGCGTCCTCTCCGAGGTGCGGGACGGCAAGCCGCTCCGCTTCCGCTGCCAGGTCGGCCATGCCTACACCGCCGAGGCGGTGGCCAAGCAGCAGGAGGGGGCCATCGACGAGGCCCTGCGCGTGGCCCTGCGCATCATCGAGGAGCGGGCCGAACTCGTTCGCCGCATGGCCGAGGACGGGCGCAAGGCCGGACGTTCGGCGGTCAGCGAGATGTACGAGGAGCGCGCGGCCGAGTACCGCCGCTACGGCGAGGTGATCCGCCGGGCCGTTCTTCACGCCCTGCCGTCACCGGAGCCGTCCCCCGAGCCGTCCTCCGAGCCGTCCTCCGAGCCTTCGCGCAGCGAGGGCGGGCAGGAGGTTTAGCGCGCATGCGCTCCCGCAACCCGCCCCATGACCGCCCGCCTCGTCCCGCCCGCGTCCCCGTCCGCGCCGCGGCGGAGCGCCGTGCGCGCTTCGGCAAACCGTTCCTCGAAGTATTTATAACTGGCCAGCGCGCTCCGCGTCGTCCTACAGGCTGGATCGGAGCGCGCATACGGGCGAACTGCGGCTGGAGGCGGTGATGGTGAGGTCCTCCGAGGAGGCCGGCCCTGAAGACGGCAAGCCGATCGTCGTCGCCCTGTGTGCGTCGGCCGCGAACACGCGCTCGCTCGTTCATCTTCTTCAGGAGCTTCCGCCCCGGCCCGACACGGCCATCATCGTCGTGCTGCAGCACCGGGAAACGCTCGATGCGGCCGATTTCGGGAAAGCCCTCGAAGCCGCCGGCCACGAACTGAGCGTCATCGCGCAGGACATGCTGCTCGCTCCCGGCCGGCTCTACCTGCCCGACTCGAACGTCATCGTCAGCGTCGAAGGCGATCACTTCCGGGTTCGTCCCGCCGAGCAGCGGTTCGGCGAACGGGGAACGATCGACAGCTTCCTCGTCTCGCTGCTGGGCGAGATGGACGGACGCACCATCTCCGTCGTCCTCGCCGGAACCGGCTCCGACGGCACCCTCGGCTTCAAGGCCGTGAAGGAGATGGGCGGCATCGCGCTGGCCGAGGAGACGGAGGAGTCGCGCTCGGGCGAACTCGCCGCGAGCAACATCCCCGCCGCGCTGGCGGATGCGGTGCTGCCGATCGACCAACTGGCCGGGCGGATCGGGGCGAGCATCCGCCAGCTCCGTTCGAAGACGGTGGCGGACCCGCGCCTCGAGGGAGCCGCCTCCTCGGCGGTGCGGGCGACGATCACCTCGGTGCTGCGCAACAAGACCGGCCACGACTTCCACGGCTACAAGGAAGGCACGTTCATGCGCCGCGTCCAGCGGCGGATGCAGGTCGCGCAGATCGACGACAGCGCCGCCTATGTCGAGTATCTGCGCGCGCAGCCGGGGGAGGCGCAGGAACTCTTCAACGACCTTCTGATCGGCGTGACGCAGTTCTTCCGCGATACGAAGGAGTTCGAGCTTCTCGAACATACCGTCATCCCGAAGCTGTTCGAGGGGAAGACCCGCAGCGACCAGCTCAGGATCTGGATCATCGGCTGCTCGACCGGCGAGGAGGCCTACTCCTTCGGCATCCTGCTGCGCGAGTACATGGCGACCCTGGAGGAGGTGCCGCAGGTCCAGATCTTCGCGACCGATCTCGACGGCCGGGCGCTCGCGGCGGCGCGGGCGGCGCGCTACGCGGAATCGGTCGTGCGCGACGTCAGCCCCGAGCGGCTGGCGCGCTGGTTCGTGCGGGAGGGCAACACCTACTGCATCGTCAAGGAAGTGCGGGAGATGTGCATCTTCTCGCAGCACAGCATCATCAAGGACCCGCCCTTTTCCCGCCTCGACCTCATCTCCTGCCGCAACCTGCTGATCTATCTCGATGCCGAGCTGCAGAGCCGCGTCATCCCCGTCTTCCATTTCGCCCTGAAGCCGGAGGGTGTGCTGTTCCTCGGCAATTCCGAGAACGTCTCGCGGCACACCAACCTGTTCGCCCCGATCGAGCCGCGCTCGCGCATCTTCCGCCGCCTGGAGACGCACAGCCGGATCCTGCCCGACTTCCCCTTCGCCGTGGCCTCGCCGCGGCTCGAGAACCGCCCGGCGGCGAGCCTGCCCGCGCGCGTCGTCGAGCCGTCGCTGGCCCGGCGGGCCGAGCGGTTCGTGGAACGCTACACGCCGGCCTACGTGATCGTGGACGAGACCTACACGGTGCTGCACTTCTCCGGCCGGACCGGGCGCTACATCGATCCGGCCGGCGGCGCGGCCTCGCTCAACCTGCTGCAGCTGGTGCATCCGGACCTGCGCCTCGACCTGCGCTCGGCGCTCGTGCGCGCGGCCGAGGAGGAGCGGACGGTCCACCTCGCCAACCGGCGCATCGAGCAGGAGAGCGAAGACCATCTGGTCGATCTCGTGGTCGAGCCGGTGAAGGAGACGTCCACGCCCACGCGCAACTTCTTCGTGCTGTTCAAGGACGGAGGGTCCGCCGCCGCCGACCCGAGCGCGACCTTGGCCTCGTCCCAGGATCAGCGCGACCGCATCCAGCAGCTCGAAACCGAATTGCGGGAGAACAAGGACCGGCTCCAGGCCGTCGCCGAGGAGGCGGAGAGCACGAACGAGGAGCTGAAGGCCTCCAACGAGGAATACCAGTCGCTGAACGAGGAACTGCAATCGGCCAACGAGGAATTGCAGACCTCGAAGGAGGAGCTGCAATCGGTCAACGAGGAGCTCACCACCGTCAACGGCGAACTCGGCCTGCGCGTGCAGGAGCTCGGCCGCATCAACAGCGACCTCAAGAACTTCCTCGAAAGCACGCAGATCGCCACCGTCTTCCTCGACAACGACCTGCGCGTCATGCGCTTCACCCCGGCCTCGGCGGAGCTGTTCCACCTCGTCGAATCGGATGCCGGCCGGCCGCTCGCCCACATCAAGTCGCGCATCGCCTACGACGAGCTGCAGGAGGACGCCCGCCGCGTCCTGCGCACGCTGAACAGCTCCGAGCGCGAGATCGAGAACCCGCAGACCGGTACGCGCTACATGGTGCGCGTGCTGCCCTATCGCAGCGTCGACAACTTCATCGCCGGCGTCGTCATCACCTTCGTCGACATCACCGCGCGCAAGCAGGCCGAGGCGGCCCTGCGCGAGAGCGAGGAGCGCTTCCGCCAGTTCGCGGACGCCTCCGCCGACGTCCTCTGGATCCGGAACGCGCGGACGCTGGAATTCGAGTATGTGGGGCCGGCCTTCGAGGCGCTGTACGGCGCCGCCCTCGGCAGCTTCGGACGGGATCATCTGCGATCCTGGCTGAAGCTCATCTCACCCAAGGATCGCAAGGCGGTCATCGACAGCTTCCGCCGGGTGCGGGCGGGGGCGCGGGTGTCCCAGACCTTCCGCATCCGCCGGCCGAGCGACGGCGAGGAGCTGTGGCTCGCCAATGCCAGCTTCCCGCTGTTCGACGACAGGGGGCAGGTGCATCGCATCGGCGGCATCGCCTCCGACGTCACGGAGGCCAAGCGGGCCGCCGAGCGCCAGGACGTGCTCGTCAAGGAGCTGCAGCACCGCTCGCGCAACCTCCTCGGCGTGGTCACCTCGCTCGCGACCCGCACCGTCGGGCAGGGGGCGCCGGTCGAGAGCTTCACCACGCGGCTGAACGCCCTCGGGCGCGCCCAGGCTCTTCTGAGCCGATCGGGCAACGACACCGTCGAGGTCAGCGCCCTCGTTCATGCGGAACTGGCGGCCTATACCTCCGCCGCGGCCCAGCGCATCAAGATCTCGGGCCCGCGGGTGCTGCTGACCTCGGAGCAGGTCCAGAACTTCGCCCTGGCCCTGCACGAACTGACCACCAACGCGGTCAAGTACGGCGCGCTGAAGGACGAGACTGGGTCGCTCTCCGTGACCTGGGAGCGCGTGACGAACAGCGGCCAGGGCAAGCGCATGGCGTTGAACTGGATCGAGAGCGGCGTCAGCATCGCGCCGCATTTCCTGAGCCGGCGCGGCTACGGGCGCGGGCTGATCGAGAATGCGCTCGCCTATGCCCTGCAGGGCCGGACCGAATACGTTCTCGGCCTCGACGGCCTGCGCTGCCGGATCGAGCTGCCGTTGAAGTAGGACCGATCGGCGATTCCGCCCTGTCGCCGGTCGCCTCCCGCGGGGCCTCAGGGGCGCTCGGTATAACCTGGGAAAATTCACGGCGGCGGCGATGGGGTTAGGCTCCCTCGAACGTCACGTCGCCGGAGCTCCCATGACCGCGCTGCCCCCCTCGGAATCCGTCCCGCCGGCCCACCCCCGGGACCGCCCTCTGTCGGGCCGCCGCATCCTCGTGGTCGAGGACGAGTACCTCATCGCCATCGAGATCGAGCGCTGGCTGCAGGAGGCGGGCGCCGAGGTCGCCGGCCCCGTGCCGGACGCCGAGCGGGCGCTGGCGCTGATCGAGACGGAGGCGCTCGACGCGGCCGTGCTCGACGTCCATCTCAACGGGGAGCCGGCCTACGTCATCGCCGACCGCCTCACCGCGTGCGGCGTGCCCTATCTCTTCGCCACCGGCGAGGTCCGGCTCGCGGAAGGCTCCGATTACCGCGCGCACGCCGTTCTCGGCAAACCCCTCCTCGACGACGAACTGCTGCGGGCCGTGAGCCGGCTCATCGCCCACTGAGCCTCCGGCTGAGTGCGAGGGAGGCCGCAAGAGGCCGCAAGAGGTTGCAGGAGGCCGCTTGTCTCGGCGCCGGGTTGCGAACACAGTGCCGGGCGGCCCGAGCGCCACCCGCGATGCCCTTGGAAGGCCCCTGATCCGGAGCCGAGCCCCTCGGGTGCGTTTGGGCGTTCCAGCAAGGGGGAAGCCTCATGACCGAACCGTGGGCGAGCGCGGCCCTTGCGCGGGTCGAAGAGACCGCGCAGCTGGCGGCCGAAATCCGCGCCATGGTGGCGCGCACCCGGCGCATCATCGAGACCTCGCACAAGATCCTCTCGGCGCACGACGTCCGGCCCCTTCCGGCGCGGGCCGCACGCGTTTCCCCGCCGCAAACGGCTGCGCCCGACGCGCTCTGCGCCAGCTTCGACGCCCTGCTCGAAGCGGCGCGCCAAGCCGAGCACGCGGATGATCCGGAGCTGTTCGCCCTCGTCGAGCGCGCGCTCCTCCATGCCGGGGACCGCATCGAGCAGACGGCCTCGATCCTCGCGCACCGCGTGCCGCCTGTGCAGTAGGATGGTGCGGTCGGATCAGGCCAGGCCGCGCGCGCGCCGCCACGCCTCGAATGCGCGCTGGCGTTCCTCGTAGGCGAGGCGAAGCGCCGTGTCGGGCTCGCCCCGCATCTCGGGCGGGGTCAGCGCCTCCTCGGGGACCGGCGCGCCGAGATGCTCGGCGATCGCGTAACGCCAGCAGGCATCGGCGAGGGCGAATGCGATATCCGTGCGAAGGCTGTCGTCGTCCATCCGGAGACTTCTCACGCGCCGCGCAGGCTCGCCGAGGCCGGATCGCGCGCTCGCCGGCAGCCCCCGGACGGCCCCATTGTAGCGTATCCGTACGGCCCACGCGAGACTCAGAAGCCGCTGCGCACACGCAGGTGGGTGTGGGATCGGTGGGAAACGTCCCCGTCCTCGTGCGAATGCGCGGACGTGTCCTGGGTGACGGGGATGAGATTGAGCGTGCCGTGCATGACGCCGCGTTCGAGGAACAGCGCCTCCGCATAGGACGACACGTCGCCCACGGGGCCACGCATCAGCGTCACGTCGATCGAGGTGGTGTGATCGAGCGGTATCGACAGGGACGCCACCGCCTGATCGTGACGGTCGAGCCGCCCCTGCGGCACGCGGGACGCGAGGTTCCGCACCGATTGATCGACCGTGTAGCTGACGATGCCGAAGCAGGGCGCGTCGGCCGGCGCTTCGGGGCGGGCGGACAGGCCGCGCCGCACCAGATCGCGGATGGCTTCGGAGCGGCTGCCCGCGCCCGTGCTGTCCATGTAGGCATCCAGCGCGCCGGCCAGCTCGTCATCGATGGTGATGGTGGTGCGCTGCATGGCGAGCCTCTCCCCCGATCCGCGGATGCCCGCGGGTCGCCCTGTCGAATGTCTTAGAGCGCATTCCGACGAAAGGGTCACCGGCTCGTCGAAAGAAGACACGGCGAAACAAGGACCTAGAGCCGTCGGCCTGATGCGGTCGGAGCGGATGCGGCGCTCGAACGACCTGCGGCGCCCTTGCGAATCTGTCGGGACGCAAGCGCGACCGAGGGGGGCGCCCGGCCCGGGCCGCCGGGTTTTGAACCGGCCTTCACGGCGATGGGTTGGCCAGGGCTCGGCGTTCGTCCGAGCGATGCCCTCGCCCCTTCCTCGGTCCGGATATTCCATGCCTGCCGCGATCGCCACGCACCGATTCCGCAAAGCCCGGACCCTGCCACGAGAGCCGGCGCCCGACAGCACGCTCGCCCTCCTGCGCGAAGGCTACGGCTTCATCCGGAACCGGTGCCGAGAGCACGGCTCCGACCTCTTCGCCGCGCGGCTCCTGCTGAGCCCGGTGATCTGCATGTCGGGGGCCGAGGCGGCGCGCCACTTCTACGACGGTCACCGCTTCACCCGCCGCCACGCCCTGCCGCCGACCTCCTTCGCGCTGATCCAGGACCACGGCAGCGTCATGGTCATGGATGGGGCGGCCCATCTCGCCCGCAAGGCGATGTTCCTCTCGCTCGTGGGCGAGGAGGCCCTCCAGCGGCTGGCCGGCCTGGCCGAGCGGCACTGGCGCGAGGCGGTGTCGGGCTGGGCGCAGAGGGACGCGATCGTGCTGCTCGACGAGGCGCACCGCGTGCTCACCGCCGCGGTCTGCGAGTGGGTCGGGCTGCCCCTCGGCCCGACCGAGGTGGACGTGCGTGCCCGTGAATTCGCCGCGATGATCGACGGCACCGGTGCGGTCGGACCCCGCAACTGGCGGGGCCATCTCTACCGCGCCCGCACGGAGCGCTGGGTGCGCAAGGTCATCGACGAGATCCGGAGCGGGCGCCGCGACGTGCCGCCGGGCGCGGCCCGGACCATCGCCGAGCACCGGGATGCCGATGGACAGCGCCTCGACCGGACGGTGGCGGGCGTCGAACTCATCAACGTGCTGAGGCCGACGGTGGCCAATGCGCGCTACATCGTCTTCGCGGCGATGGCCCTGCACGACCACCCGCACCAGCGCGCGGCCCTCGCCGATGGCGGCGAGGCGGCCGAGCGCTTCACCGACGAAGTGCGCCGGTTCTATCCCTTCATCCCCTTCATCGGCGGCCGGGTGCGGGCGCCGTTCCGCTTCGGCGGCCACGACTTCCGCGAGGGCGAGTGGGTGCTCATGGATCTCTACGGGACCAATCGCGACCCGCGCCTGTGGCACGAGCCGGAGCGGTTCGATCCCGATCGCTTCGCGCGCGAGACGATTGATCCGTTCAACATGGTTTCGCACGGGGCCGGCTCGGCGCGGGACGGCCACCGCTGCCCGGGCGAGGGCATCACGCGGATCCTCCTGCGAACGCTGTCGAGGCAGCTCGCCGCGACGCGCTACACCGTTCCGCCGCAGGATCTGACCCTCGACCTCGCTCACGTGCCGGCGCGTCCGCGATCGGGGTTCGTGATGCGCGCCGTCCACGCGCCCTGAGCGAAGACAGCCTCGCCGCTTGCCCGGATCGGCGCCCAGTCCGGCAAAGGGCCCCGGGCGAAAAAAGATCCCCAGTGAAGTGCGGGGAAAGCCGGCCTTCGCGAGGCCGGGGAGGAACCGCCCGCGCCCCATGCGGCGTTCCCGCAAGCCGACCCCCTAGAAGTCGCTCGACGGAACAGAGATGGCACGGTCCAGGACTGCGAAGCCCCGACAAGACCAGCGACAGGCCCACGGGGAGGAGGCCGTTGCCCCGTTGATCCCCACGGGCGCCCTCGCGATCGCCCTGCTCGGCTTCGCCCAGACCGCCCGGCCACTGATCCACGTGGCCCGCGACGGGCGCCGCCTTGAGGATGTCGCCGCCGTCCTGCGCGCCCTCGCGCCGGAGCGGACGGTGGCAGTCTATCCGGAATGGGATTGCCTGCCCTTCGACCGTGCCTCGCCCTCGCGCGGCGTCATGGGCGCCCGCACCGGCGTGCTGCGCTGGCTAACCGACGAACAGGCCCGGCCGGACATCGTGCTCACCACCGCCCCCGCTCTTCTGCAGCGCGTCCCCCCGCCGGAGACGTGGGACGCGGCCCATGTCGAGCTGCGTGTCGGCGAGGCCCTCGATCCGGAGCGGCTGACGGCCGAGCTGGGGCGGCTCGGCTACATCCTCGACGACCGGGTCGACGAGCCCGGCGAGGTCGCGGTCCGCGGGCGCACCATCGACGTTTTCCCGGCCGCCGCGCCGCTGCCCTGCCGGGTCGAGCACGACGGCACCCGCATCACCGCGATCCGTTCCTACGATCCGGTGTCGCAGCGCTCCCGGGTCGAGACCGATCGGCTGGTGATCGACCCCGCCACCGAGATCATCCTCGCGCCGGATTCGGGCGTCGCGCTCGAACCCTTCACCGGACAGGAGCACCGGCTCGCACGGTTCTATCCCAAACTCGTGACGGTCCTCGACTACGTGCCCCAGGCGCGGTTCGTGGTCGAGGACGGGATGGAGGAGCGCGCCGCCGCCTTCTTCGAGCAGATCGCCGAGGGAAGCGAGCAGGACGGCTCGAACACCGGGAACGGGCCGGATGAGCCCCGTCGGGCGTCGGCGGTGGACCTCTACCTCTCGCCCGACGAATGGACGGCGCTCGTCGACGCGCGCAGCCTCGCCGTGGCGACGGGCGCCGAGGCGGAGCGGGTCGCCGGGCCGGTCTTCGCCCGCGAGCGCCGCCCCGAGACGGGTTTCGCCAAGGCCCTGCGCGCGGCGCTCAAGGCGGGCGAGCGCGTGGTACTCGCCGGCCCCAAGGCGCCCCTGCGCCGCCTCGTGCGGGCGGCGGCCGCCATCGACGACCGGACCGTGCGCCTGATCGACGGCTGGGCCGAGGTCGAGGCGGCGGAGCCCGGCGCGATGCTGGCGCTCGAGGCGCCGGTCGAGGCGGGGTTCCGCGTGCCGGAGGCCGGCGCGACGGTGGTGGCCGCCGCCGACCTGTTCGGGGCCCTGGCCGCGGGCGCGCAGCGGCGGGCCGCGGTGCTGCCGATCGGCGAGGTCGAGCTGCGCGTCGGCGATGTCGCGATCGACCGCGATCACGGCCTGTGCGTCTTCGAGGGGCTGGAGGCGATCCGCGCCGGCGAGGAGGACGAGGAGGACGCCCTGCGCCTGCGGTTCGCCGACGAGGCCATCCTGATGGTTCCGGTGAGCCAGGCCGACCGGATCTGGCGCTACGGCTCGGAGGCCGAGGCCGTGACCCTCGACCGGCTCGACGGCGGCACCTGGGCCCGGCGGCGCCTGGAGGCGGAGGCGACGCTCGCCAAGGCCGCGCGGGCGATGCTGAAGGCGGCGCAGGAGCGCCGGAAGGCGCATGCGCCGCAGATCGTGCCGCCGGAGCGCGAGATGGAGCGCTTCGCCGCCGGCTTCGGCTTCCCGCTTACCGGCGATCAGGCCGGTGCGGTGGAGGAAACCCTGGGCGACCTCGCCCGCGAGGCGCCGATGGACCGGCTGGTCTGCGGCGATGTCGGCTTCGGCAAGACGGAGGTGGCGCTGCGTGCCGCCGCCGCGGCGCTCTTCGCCGGCCGGCAGGTCGCCGTCATGGCGCCGACCACGGTGCTGGTGCGCCAGCATGTCGAGACGTTTCGGCGGCGGTTTGCCCGTTTCGGCATCGAGGTGGCGCATCTCTCACGCCTCGTCTCCCCCGCCGAGGCCAAGCGGGTGAAGCGGGGGCTGGCCGACGGCAGCGTGCGCCTCGTGGTCGGCACCCAGGCGCTCGCTGGGCGCGGCGTCGCCTTCCACGATCTCGGGCTCGCCATCATCGACGAGGAGCAGCGCTTCGGGGCCAAGACCAAGGCGAGCCTGCGCAAGGCGGCGGGCGATGCCCACATCCTGACCTTGAGCGCGACGCCGATCCCGCGCACGCTCCAGGCGGCGATGGTCGGCCTGCAGAGCCTCAGCGTCATCGCCACGCCCCCGGCGGTGCGCCAGCCGATCCGTACGGTGATCGCCCCGTTCGAGGAGGCGACGCTGGCCGCGGCCCTGCGGCGCGAGCATCGCCGCGGCGGCCAGAGCTTCGTGGTCTGCCCGCGGATCGAGGACATCGCGCCGATGGCCAAGCGCCTGCGCAGCCTCGTGCCGGGGCTTACGGTCGTGATCGCGCACGGCGAGATGAAGCCGGCCGAGATGGACGACGCCATGGTCCGCTTCGCCGACGGCGACGGCGACGTGCTGCTCGCCACCAGCATCATCGAGAGCGGCCTCGACGTGCCGCGGGCCAACACCATGCTGGTCTGGGACGCGGAGCGGTTCGGCCTCGCGCAGCTGCACCAGTTGCGCGGCCGGGTCGGGCGCGGGCAGCGGCGCGGAGTGGTCTACCTGTTCGGGCATCCCGACAAGCCCCTCAGCCCCTCCACCGAGAAGCGGCTGCGCACGCTGGAGGCCCTCGACCGGCTCGGCGCGGGATTCGCCATCTCCGCCCGCGACCTCGACCTGCGCGGTGCGGGCGATCTCGTCGGCGACGACCAGTCGGGCCATGTCAAGCTCGTCGGCCTCGGCCTCTACCAGCACCTGCTGCAACTGGCGCTCCGCGCGGCCAAGGGCGAGGCGGCCGAGGATTGGAGCCCGGAGGTGCGGATCGGCCTGAACGGCCGCGTGCCCGCCGACTATATCCCGGAGCCCGAGATCCGCCTGAGCCTCTACACCCGCCTGCTGCGCCTGCGCACCGAGGCCGAGATCGACGCCCTGCGCGACGAGATCGAGGACCGGTTCGGGCCGCTTCCCGGTTCGGTGGAGGCGCTGTTCACGCTGGCCGCCCTGCGGATCGGATGCCTCGCTCTCGGCATCGCCCGCCTCAATGGCGGACCGCAGGGGATCGCGGCCGATTTCCATCCGGACCGGACCGCGCCGGTGATCCCGGTATCCGACGACATCACGGTGCGCGAGGGCCGCATCGTCCTGCGCCGGGGGGGCGAGGATCCGGTCGAGCGCGGACGTCAGGCCGCGGCGTTCCTGCGCCGGCTCGAAGAGGCGCGCGACCGGCGCGCCTGAGGGAGAGGCGAAACAGAAACCCTCCCGGTCTCGGGGACCGGGAGGGCGTGTCGATCGTGAGAACCGGCTTGCCGCCGCCTGAGTGTCTCTCACGAAACTCCCGCTGCGCCGCCGTGCCCAGAAGAGAAGGCGACGGGTGATCGGGAGTTTTGCGAGGCACTCTTAGCCCGGCGCGAGGCCGAGCAGGGTTCCGAGCGGGACGACGAGGGTGGCGCCGGCATAGAAGCCGTCCTTGGCCCGGCGCGCGGTGAAGGGGTTCCAGAACGAGTTCGGGTTGACCACGTACTGCACCACCGGCTCGATGATCACGCCCGCGCCGACGTCGAAATGCGC
>JACJIB010000017.1 GCA_014138645.1 Methylorubrum thiocyanatum
CGCCACAAGCCGACCTTCGGCCATATTCACCGGAATGGCCGTTTATCTTCCGACAGCTGCCATTGTTGCTGCAAGGTTGGTCCGGCGGCCACAGTATCCTGGTAAAGCCGGTGCCGCGTCACGCATTGGAACTCGCGCCAGTCGCCGGAGCCGCGCCGGCGAGAGGAGTCGGTGCCGGGCCTGCTGCCAGGACGGTGCTTCTGGGCGCTGGCCATCGCTGAGGCGCACGAATTGCTGCTGGCGGCTGGCCCCTTTCATATCGACCAGATCTCACTTGGCTGGGTCAAAGCGACGCTCCGGCACGGGGAGCCTAGCAAATCGGGCTCCATCCATTCGGGCAAGCTCCGGGAGAAGCTGCGCCGGTGCATCGTCAAAGTGGCGAGCACAAAAGAGCTGGTGAGACAGTCGAACTCGGTGTTTCTGATGTGCCGTTATGCGATTGAATTCGAGCGTATAGGCTCAGAGTGCCCGTCGAGGTGAAATGGTACGTTCATGTTGCGCATGAAGCGGACGATCATGTGCAACTCGACCATGGACCGACGCACGATGACTCTTTTAGGTGATTGTGCTTTGATCCGGATGAGCTTTGTTGTGAAGGAAGGTGCTGTGATTTTTGTCTTACGGATTATTCTGGTATGCAGTCACCAACTGGAGGCGATCTCAGGCGACGAGACGCTCCTGCGAGTCAATCAATTCAAGGCCAAAGCGCTCCGACCAGTGCTGAGGCCGAACGTCAGCGCACGGGGATCTCTCCATGAAGCCAACCCTGGAGGATCGCGAACTGAACGATTTGTGCCCGGCTTGCGAGGCCGAGCTTGGTGCAGGCCCGAGCCTTTTGGGTCTCGATGGCCTTGGCGGTTGCTCCGAGCCGGTCGGCGACTTCCTTGCTCGTGAAGCCGAATGCGACGAACCGGAGGATGTCGCGCTCGCGCTCGCTCAAGGTCGAGCACGCCGCATCATCCACATTTGAACTCAGCCGCCGATGCGGAGCGGTGCGCTCCGGCAGTGCCGGATCGAGATAGATGCCGCCGGCGTGAACCGCCCGCACCGCGCTGGCGATGTTCTGGAAGGCCGACCGCTTCAGAACATAGCCGCGGGCGCCCGCCTCAAAGGCTTGGTCGATGTAGACCCGGCTCTCATAGACGCTCAGCATGATGGCCTGGGTCCGCGCGCCCGTTCTGGCGAGATGGCGAAGTACGGTGACGCCATTCATCTCCGGCATGTTGATGTCGAGGATGGCGATGTCCGGCTCGTGCTGAACAATCGCCCGGTAGGCGGCTGCGCCCGTTTCGACGGAGGCTACGACGACGATCTCGCCGGAATCAGCGATCAGGCTCGTCACACCGTGACGGAAAACCGGATGATCGTCCGCCAGCACGACGTGAATCGGGGTCCTAGGCATGTCCGCGTTCCTCGACGGACCGGTAGGCGCGGGCAACAATGCTCGTGCCCCGGCCGGGGGCCGACTCGATGTTCAGCGTGCCGTCGACCAGCGACATCCGTTCACGCATGCCGAGCAGGCCGAGCTTTCCCTGGGAGACGAGGCTGGTCGCGATCGCCTCGTCGGCCGCGAAGCCGCTGCCGTTGTCGTCGATCGTCAGCGTGATCTGCAAAGCGCTGAACCGCAGTACGACCGACACGCTCACGTCCGGCCCCGCATGCTTCGCTACGTTCGTGAGCGCCTCTTGAGCCAGGCGATAGAGCGTGATCGCCGTCTCCAGCGGAAAATCCAGCTCCTCTCCGACGATCTGGAACTCGGTCACGATTTCCGTCACCCGGCTCCACTCATCCACGAGCGAGCGCAGCGCGGTCACGAAGCCGAACTCATCGAGGGCGGCCGGCCGGAGTTCAAGGGTCACCCTCCGGAGCGATTGCCCGATGTCCTGGGTGTGTCGGAGAAGTTGCTCGACCTCATGGAGGGCCGTTGGACAAGACAGGCGTGACGCGATCTTTCTCAGGCCGAAGGTCAGCGTGACCAGTTGCTGGCCGGCATGATCATGGAGATCGCGCGCGAGACGCCGCCGCTCGTCCTGCCCCGCCCGGTAGAGCCTTGACAGAACGGCGTCACGCTCGGCCTCGGCACGCTGCCGTGCCTGCGCGTCCTCCTCGAGGTGGACCAGCAACCGGCTGCGCTCGGTCAGGAGCGCCTGCATCTCGATCTCACGCCGCTTCCGCTCCTGCATGACGCGCCGGACATCGTTCAGCCGCTCCGTCAGGAGGCGAAGGCGGCCCTCCAGGTTCGTCGGCGTGAGATGAAGCAGGACGAGTGGTTCATCACCATACGCGTGCAGGACGATGCGCGCGCCCCGGCATGGATGACGGCAGGAACTCTCGGCTCCGGCGCGGACGAACACCGCGCCGGGAATGGGGTTCTCGGTTCGCGAACACAGGCTGAGGTAGCGGCTCATCCGCTCGCGATGTGTCTTCTCGACCGGCAGAGGAAGGCCGATCGCGAGGTCGGGCAAACGGCCGAACGCGGCCGGATTGGCGTCTTCCACGAGCCCGAACTGGCCCACCAGGATCAGGGGATCCGCAACGAAGGCGAACAGCGCGGCGAAATCGGACTCAGGCCCAGGCTCGTCGGTGATACCGCCGCCCGCCGCCGGATGTGTTCGGGTCGAGGTTGATGACGACCCGGCACTCGGACGCTCCTGCGGCGATGGTCTCGGGAAGATCGACTCGTGCATATCCCTGACTCTCCGCGGCCAGATGCCCACACACGTTCGCGGTCAGCATGCACAGTGAAGGGCATTTCTTTGCCAGTTCTCCGAACGGACAGCGCTTATTGCCGAGAACGATGCGCTGCTCCGACTCGTCCATGACGTAGAAATCGCTGCCGATCCGCTGCTTCATGTCCAGTAGAGCGTCGACCATCCCTTTCCTGTCGAGTTGGCTCGCACCACTCACCTGAAGGTACTCTTCCTGGATCTTCTCGCCCACAACGAGGCCGACCAAGCTAATGAAGCTGCCAGCCTCGCTGGATCCGACCGTATCCTCAAACAAGGACCCCATCGTCGTCACAACGAGATCCATGAATATTTCCCGGTCCAAGCGAATCTGCGAACCGCAGAAATCACCCCGCGAATCTACCAAGCTCTGTTCCACTGCCGCCTCCCAAGCAGGGTCACTATCTACGGATATCACGGGCGGTATCCGCGCATCAATAGTTAGTACTATGCCGTGGTTACTAGGAGCGGAAATTTAGGGGTAGGCAGTCTGGCCCCGACCTGCGCACGACCAGGCTGTAAAACTGAATCGATCCGCAAGTCTTAATTGTCATCGCTCGCGGAATGCGCGGCTAAACTGGTCTTGAAGCGGCTTCATCAGGTAGGACATTGCTGTTCTCTCATCCGTGGCAACCTGAACTTCCACGGGCATTCCGGGGATGAGGCGGCCCGAGCCTCCCAGGCGTTCGATCTCGCCATCCTTGAGCTCGACATGCCCGATATAGAACACCTCGTCCCGTGGTCCCTTCGTCGTCGAGGGTGAGACGTAGGTCAGCACTCCCTTGAGTTCGGGGGTGGTGCGCTGGCTGAACGCGGTGAAGCGGACCCGGGCCGCGCGGCCGACGCCGATCTGGTCGATGCTGGTCGGCGGGATGCGGATCTCGATCTTGAGCCGCGCGTCCTCGGGCACGACGGTCGCCAGGATGTCGGCGGGGGTGACGACGCCGCCGACCGTGAAGGTCTTCAACTCGTGCAGGATGCCGGTCACGGGGGCACGGATCTCGGTGCGCGTCAGCCGGTCGTCCAACGCCACGCGACGGTTGCTCAGCTCTGCCGCCTTGGCATCGACATGGCTGAGCTCGCGCTGTGCCTCGGTCCGCGCGGTGTCTCCGATGGCGAGGATCTGGACGCGGATCTCGCTCGTCCGCGTCTTTGCCCGAGCGATGGAGGCTTCCAACGACCCCTGCTCGCCGGCGAGGCGGTGCTTGTCGCGGGTGATCGGCAGGAAGCGGGAACTCTCGTAGAGCTGCTTCTCGACGAGGATCGAGAGCTTGCCATGCTCGGTGGTGAGGACGGCCAGTTCGTCTCTCTTGGCATCCCGCTGCTTCGTGAGGCCGGCGATCTCCTCGGCGATCTGCCCTATCTGGAGTTCGAGCTGCTGGCGCTGGCTGTCGCGGCTGGCGAGGTTGCCTCGGAACAGCCGGAGTTCGCCGTCCAGGATCGACTGCACCTCGACGCCCTGGTGAAGCAAGGCTTGCGGAAAGCTGACCTCGCGCTGCCCGTCGCGCTCTGCCAGGAGCCGCGCCTTCTTGGCGGCGAGTTCCACCAGTTGTCCCTTCACGATGGCGAGTTCCGCGCGGGTCTGCGCGTCGTCGATTCTGAGGAGCACTTGGCTGGCCGTGACCGGCTGCCCATCGCGCACGAGGATCTCGCCGACCACGCCGCCGTCACGGTGCTGCACGGACTTGGCTCGCTGATCGACGGCGACGGATCCGGAAGCGAGGATCGCGCCGCTGAGATCGGTCGTGGCGGCCCAGCCGCCGACGCCGCCGACGAGCGCCGCGCCGAAGATGAACCCGGCGACGATGCGCGGGCCGACGGAGAACGCGACGTTCGTGCGGGATTGCGGGTCGTGCCGCCGCAAGGGGCGCGGCATCCGATCGGGAGATGTACGCATGATCCTTCTCCGGCTTCGCTCTCAAGTGTGGAATGTCGGCGGTTCGGGCAGCGGCCCGATCGTGAAGCGCAGCAAGTGCTCGCCCTCGAGGACGACGGTGGTCTCGTAGGCGTCGTCCTGGTCGAGGTCGGCCGAGACGACAGTGCGGTCCCGGCCTTCGGAACGATCGAACCGGACCTGGATCCCGGTCGGTGCATCGCTTTCGCCCCGGAGCGCCTCCACGAGCGGGCGCCCGGCCGCGGTCTCCTCCTTGAACAGGGCGTAGCGGACCAGATCGATGTAATCGCCGACGGAGAAGTCCGTGATCTGCACGATGCGAGTGCCATCGCGCGGGTCGTCCGGAGCGGCGAACGCGTACACGTCGCCGCCGCCGCCGCCGGCGAGCACGAGATCCCGGCCGCCCACCACGAAGCGGTCGTCGCCCGATCCCGCGATGATTGCCTCGATCGAGGCGATCCGATCGATGCCGAGCTCGGGAGCGCAGAGGGTCTCGTTCCTCAGGTCCACCACCAGATCGACCGTGGCCGCCGACAGATCGAGCGTGTCCCGCCCCGCGCCGCCGTCGACCGTGTCCGCCGCGCCGTCGAGGGCGAGGATGATCACATCGTCGCCCGCTTCGCACGAAACGAGGTCACGCCCGGCCCCGTCCAAGAGGATGTCCGCCCCCTCGCCGCCCTGCAGCCGGTCGTCGCCCGCCTCCCCGACGAGCACGTCGGCACCGGCGCCGCCGGACAGGTCGTCGGCGCCGGCCGCGCCGTAGAGGCTGTCGTTGCCCTCGCCTCCGAGGAGGAGATCGTCGCCGTCGCCCCCATCCAGGATGTCGCGCCCCTCGCCGCCATCGAGCAGGTCGTCGCCCGCCTCGCCGAACAGAAGGTCGTCGCCCGCCTCCCCGAACAAGCGGTCGTGACCCGCCCCGCCCGAGACCCGATCCGCGCCCGCCCCGGCGAACACGACGTCGTCGCCGGGCCCGCCCAGGACCGTGTCGGAGCCGTCGCCCGCGATCACGTGGTCGTTGCCGCTGCCGGCCTCGACGAGGTCGTCGCCACCGCGGGCGTCGACGTTGTCGTCTCCCGCGCCGGCCGCGATGTCGTCCGCGCAGGGTGTGCCGAGGATGAGGTCGTCCCCGTCGGTGCCGCCGATCAAAGCCCGTTCGAGGACGGTCAGATGAGCCGTACGGGCGACCGAGAACTCGCCGTCCGTCACCGCGTAGGTGATCGTGACCGGACCGGGCGCGTCGGCGTCGAACACCCAACCCGAGCCGTCCGCCGTCACGGTGCCGGATGAGGCCCGGACGTCGCGCACGCTGAGCGCGTCTCCGTCCGGGTCGCTGGCGCCGCGCAGGAGGTCGCTCAGGGCGATCGTGAGGAGTGCGCAGCCCGCGACATCCCCGAGCTGGACCGGGCCGTTCACCACGGGCGGGCGGTTGCGTTGCCCCGCTGGCCCGTCGTCCCGGCCGCGCGGCGGCGTCGCCGGATCGACGGGACGCGGATCGCTGCCCGGCGTGGAATCGGGAGGGATCCGAACGCCGCCGTCCGACGGCGCGGGATCTTGTGAGTTCGATCCGCCTTGCCCGTTCGAGCCTTGCCCGTTCGAGCCTTGATCCGGCCTATCGGCCTTCTCCTGTCCCGGTGGTCGGGCAGCCGGCTGTGCCTCGTTGCCGGGCTCCTGCGCATCCGGTTCCGGGTGGGATGCGTTCCGCGGTCCGCCGCCGCCGCTCGGCTGCCCGCCTCCGCGCCCGCCCGATCCGGCTGCGAGGGAGCCGCCGTTGTCGTTGATCGGCTGGGGGATGATCGGAGAGGCCTTGAAGTCGCCGAGGTCCGGATGCGGGTCGAGCCTTGCGAAGCGCAGCCCGCGTGCGAGCAGTTCGTGCCCGTCGTCGACCAGGGACATGCCGGATTGCAGAATCGGGGATGGCGGCTCGGCCCGTGGCTTCGGTGTCTCGGCGGCCGTTGCAGGGGCGGGCGCGGCGAGCTCCTCGGAATGGACGAGGCGCAGGGCGTCCGCGCGTGCGGCCACGATCTCCGGGTCCACTTCCTCTGCCAGAATCGAGCGGGGCAGAAGCAGGGATTTGAGGTAGGCGGCTACGGTCGCGACCGCGACCGCGGCGTAGTAGGGGACGCTGGAACGCCGGTCAGCGCTGCGCGAGACGTAGCGCTCGGCACCCTCGGGCGCGTCCCGCCCGGGCTTCGTGCCTTTGATCTCGATCGTCATGCGGGCACCCGCTCCGGCATGGAGCGCTCCCTGTTGTCCTGGGCACCGTCGGGCTTGGCCGCACCGTCACGGACGGCCTTGCCGAGGATCGCCTCCTTCGGGCCGAATGCCGTGAGCTTGCCCTCCTGGATCACGGCGATCAGATCCACGGCCGCCAGCACGCTCGGGCGGTGGGCGATCACGATCGCGAGGCCGCCGCGGGCACGCACGCCGTGGATCGCCGCGGCGAGCGCAGATTCACCCTCGGCATCGAGATTCGCGTTCGGCTCGTCGAGGACGACGAGGAAGGGATTGCCGTAGAGCGCGCGGGCGAGGGCGATCCGCTGCCGCTGCCCGCCCGAGAGCGCCGTCCCGAGCGGCCCGAGTTCGGTCTTGTAGCCGTCGGGCATGCGCAGGATCATCTCGTGCACGCCGGCCGCCTGCGCGGCCGCCACGACCAACGCCGGATCGCTGTCCTCGGCCAGGCGCGAGATGTTCTCCTCGACCGTCGCGTCGAGGAGGCAGACCTCCTGAGGCAGGTAGCCGATCATCCCCCCCAGGCTCGCCTCGTCCCATTGCGGCAGGTCGGCCTCGTCGAGCCGCACGCTGCCGCGCAGCAGCGGCCAGATGCCGGTCAGCGCGCGGCCGAGGGTGGTCTTGCCGCCGCCGCTCGGTCCGATGACGCCGAGCGCCTGCCCGGCCTTGAGCTCGAACCCCACATCCGAGAGGAGCACGCGACCCGAGCCGGGGGCCGCGACCGTGATGTGGCCGACCCTGAGCGACCGGTGCGCGGGCGGCAGCGTCATCGGCGGCTCGGCGGCGGCCAGGGCGATCACGGTCTCCTTCAAGCGCCGGAAGGCGGTCCGCGCGGCCAGGATGACCTTCCAATTGCCGATCGCCTGGTCGATGGGCGCCATGGCGCGGGCGGAGGTGATCGAAGCCGCGATGATCGCCCCGGCGGAGAGTTCACCGCCGATGACAAGGTAGGCGCCGAGCCCGAGCACGGCCGATTGCAAAATCATGCGCAGGACGCGCGCGATCGCCCCGAACGTGCCGCTGATGTCGGTGGTGCGAGTCTGCAGGTCGAGGTGTTCGTCGTTGGCACGGCGGTAGCGGTCCACCGCCCGGTCGGCGAAGCCCATCGCCTTGAGCACGTCGGCGCTGCGCGCGTTCGAGTCCGCGATGGCATTGCGGGCCACCACGGCCTGCTGCGTGGCGCCGGTCCAGCGCCGGGTCAGGAGTTCGGCGAGGATCGTCAGCAGCGCAAGGACGACCGCCCCCGCGACGGTGAGCGCGCCGAGATAGGGGTGCAGCATGTACACGAAGACGAGGAAGACCGGCACCCACGGGAGGTCGAAGAGCGCGACGAGGCCGGGGCTGCCGAGGAACCCGCGCACCGTATCGACGTCGCGGCCGCGCTCCATCGCCTCCGCGGTCGAGAAGCCGAAGCGCGGCATGTCGATCCCGACCCGCTGCGCCAGCGGAGCGACCCGGCGGTCGAACTGCGCCCCGAGGCGAACCAGGATCTGCGAGCGGAGAACGTCGAACAGGCCCTGCGCCAGGTAGAGGCCGACGGCGAGGATCGACAGCCCGACGAGCGTCGGCAGGCTCCCGCTCGGCAGGGCGCGGTCGTAGACCTGCAGCATGTAGAAGGAGCCGGTCAATGCCAGGATGTTGATGATGCCGGACATCCCGAACAGGAAGACGAAGGGCCCCCGAACGCTTTGGGTGAGCTGCTCGGCACAACGCTGCTGAGCGAGCTTCTTCTGATCTCTGGAACGCATGGCAGGCTCTCCCCCTCGTCAGGCAAGTGGGCCGGGCCCCTGGCCAGGGCCCGACCAGGATCAGAGCGTGAAGTCGGCGGCCGTGGGCGCCATATTGCCCTTGATGGCGAGCTTGAATTCCGCGGAGGCGTCGCCGGCCGTGTTCCCCTGGACGACGACGTAATCCCCGTCGTCGCGGGTCTCCTGCGTCACCAGGAGTTGTCCCACCCCCGTGAAGGCCGCGCCGGTCGCGAGCGTGAAGGCTTGGTTCCCGGCCTGCCCGGCATCGGCGTCGATCGCACTGAGGTCGATCTTGTCGCCCGGCCGGAAGCCCTCGATGGTGTCGCCGTTGGCCGCGGCTGCCGAGCCGAAGCGGTAGGTGTCGCTGCCCTCGCCGCCATCCATCACGTTCGCGGCGTCGCTCGCCGTGATGTCGTCGTTGCCGGACCCCGTGACGACGTTCTCGACGCCCCAGAGCACGTCGCGACCCGACTGGGCGCTGGTCGCACTGCCGCGCCCGGCCAGACCCGTCCCGAGGTTGACCGCGATGTTGGCGGTGATGGCCGACATGTCGAGCGTGTCGCTCCCCAGGCCGCCACCGACGCCGCCCCCCATCTCGTCGCCCCAGTAGGTGTCGTCGCCGTCGCCGGTCTCGGCCACGAACAGGTCGTCGCCCTCGCCGCCGATGACCGTGTCTCGGCCGGCGCCGGCGGTCACGAGGTCGTTGCCGGCGCCAGTGAGGATACGGTCGTTGCCGCCGTCGCCGTACACCATGTCGGCGCCGCCGCCGCTGAGGACATCGTCGTTGCCGTCCCCGGCGAACACCACGTCCCAGCCCTCGCCAGCATCGACGAAGTCGTTGCCGTTGCCGGCTCGGATCACGTCGGCACCGCCGCCGGAGAGGATGTTGTCGTCGCCGTCCAAGCCGAGGATGGTATCCGCCCCCGCCGTGCCGTTGAGGACGTCGCCGTTCGGCCCCCCGGCGATCACGCCGGGCGCGTGGTTCACGGGCGGTGTGGTACCGGGACCGTCCTCGCCGTCGTCGCCCCCGCCGACCGGGTCGGTCGTCCCGTCGCCGTCCCCGTCTCCTTGCCCGTCGTCGTCGTCGTCGTCGTCTCCCCCGCCGACAGGGTCCGTCGCGCCGTCGTCATCTTCGTCGTCGTCTTCGCCGCCGCCGACCGGATCGGTCTGGCCGTCGTCATCGTCCTCGTCATCTTCGCCGCCGCCCACGGGATCGGTGGTGGTGCCGTCATCGTCATCATCGTCGCCGGGCTCCGTCCCCGGCCCGTCCTCGTCGGACACCTCGAAGATGTGTTCCGGCAGGACGGTCAGGCCGGTGTTCCGGGCGACGATGTCCGAGAAGCCCTGGCCGTCGACGAAGTTCTCGTAGAAGTCGAAGTTGTCGAACCGCTCGAGGTAGTAGAAGCGGTCGCCGTCCTGCAGCCGATCGAACTGCTCGTGCAGCACGACCCAGAAGGTCTGGCCGACGACGCCCCCGTTGATGTGCTTCTCGGCAAGCCCGCCGACCCAGAGATCGAGCCGGTCGATGCCCTTCACGACACCGGTCCCGTCGGCCTGCATGGCGATGGCGATGTCGCCGTTGACCGCCCGGAAGGCCGCGATGTCCGCCGCGGCGAGGACGAGGTCCGGATAAGCCTGCCGGAACTGCGCGATCACCGCGTCGCTGAGGCCGTTGCGCGCCTGGAAGTCCTCCCAGGAGGCGTAGGGCGAGAGGTCGCCGCCGGCAAAGCCCACCGCGTCCCGGATGTAGGGGTTGGTGGAGGCGGCGAGATCGGCCCGGACCTGGTTGAGCGTGCCGAGGCCCACGTCCCAGCCGCGGGCCACGTTGAAGGCGAACAGGTCGGCCCGGATGCGCACGAGGTCGTTGCGGACCGCATCGACGATGTTGAAGTCGACGTCCTCGGCCGCCTGCTCGATGGTGCCGCCGATGATGCTGCCGACGCCGTACTGGGCATAGCCGGGCTGCGGCACGTAGCCGGGAGGCAGCGGCCCCGTGAACACCGAGGGATCGTTGCTCGGGTTGAGGAAGGCGTCGAACAGGCTGACCGGAACGGTCTCGCCGTCGGCCCCCTTCACGTTCAGCGTCTGCCCGATCAGGGAATGGCCGAAGCGGAACACCGCCGCCGCGAATTCGTGGCTGATCGAGACATCCACGCTGGGATCGTAGGCCTCGAAGCCGTGCGTCCCGTCCGAGCGCAGACCGCCGATCAGCGTCTTGAGATACTCATCGAAGACGACGCGCTGATACTCCGCCTCGTTGACCATCTTAGCGGCCTGGAACACCTGCTCGGGCGTGCCCTCGAAGCCGGATTCGAGCAGCTTCTCGACGTGGTAGTTGTGGTTGCGCGCCCAGACCGTGTGGATCGAGGTAAGGGCGAAGTTCTCGTTGGCCCGCCCGTCGCCGGCCACGAAGTGGTCGAGGACGCTGATGAAGGGGTTGGTGTCGAGCAGCAGCGGATGGCCCGAGCCCATGAAGTCGCCGATAAGCTTCGTCAGCACCTGCGGGTCGAAGGCGCCGGTTTCCGTGTTGAACAGGGTGCCCGTCACCCCCTCGGACAGGGCGAAGTTGGTGTAGTAGGTCCGGAAGCTGATCGGCCCGTCCGGTCCGTCGAAGATCGTGTCGGCCTGCCAGTGGTGATTGACCAACTCGCGCAGCGTCGGCAGCAGGTTGAAGGCGGGGTTGGACGGGTCCGGTGCCCCCGCCAGGAGCCGCATGCCGACGCCCTGCGCCCCGTCGCTCTCCCGCAGGAACTGGCCGACCAGCGCGTTGGAGCCGTAGGCTTGGTTCTGGTCGATATAGGGCGAGGTCTGGTTCTTGTGCTGCGGGATGCCGTTGGCGTCGACGGCCATGACCGTGCCGCGGGTGAGGTCGGCCGGGTTGTTGGAGCCCGGCGCCCCGCCGCCGGGCGCGCCGATCACGATCGAGCCGTTGCCGCCCTTGGGCAGGAAGTCGAGCCCGTGGTCGATGTACTGGCCCATCGCCATGAAGAAGATGTTGGCGTCGTTTCCGGCCTTCGGCAGGCCGGCCTCCTGCGTGCCGAGGATGTTGCTGATGGTGCGCGCGTCGAGGCCGTTGAAGATCGGGTTGATCGCCCGGTTGCCATTGGCGTCGGGCTCGCCGTAGCGGGCTTGCGTCAGGCGGATGAAGGCTTGGTCGGCGCTGCCCCAGGTCGGGTGGTCGAGGTTGTTGCCGTGCCCGCTCAACTCGCGGTAGCCCGTGGGCACGTTGTCGTCGCCCGCATTGTCCGGGCGCTGGCCGCGCACCAGCGCCTCCAGCCCGTCGATGTCGGCCTGCGTGTAGGCGAAGGCGCCGGTGACACCTTCACCCTCCCCACCGCCGTCCGCCTCGACCGCGATCCGCGGCATGCCGCCTCCGGCCGAGAAGGTGATGGTGTGCGACCCGTTGGAGAGGGTCGTCATGCCGTTCGCCCCCGCGGTCGCGACGTAGTCGGCCCGGTTCGAGCCGGCCGGCAATTCGATCACGTCCTGCGGCCGGAGGGTGCCGACGATGGTGTCGTGCCCGCCGTTCGAGCGGAAGACGATGCGGTGGGCCGAGGCGAGGGCGGCCATGTCCACGGTGTCGTCGCCCGCTGAGCCGTCGATGGTGATGGTGTTGAAGTTGAGGCTGGTCCCGGTGAAGCTGCCGATCACCTGGATCGTGTCGCCGCCATTGGCACCGCCGTTCTGGCCGCCCGGCGACGTCACTTGCAGCGTGTTGACGCGGATCTCCTCGACGTTGTCGAGTTCGGCGACGATCGCCGCGGCACCCGTGCCGTTGCGGGTGACGACGATCTCGGTGCCGGCGGCGAGCTGCGCCTCCGTGTTGCCGACGACCTGCAGCCAGGCGGACCGGCTGTAGATGCGGAAGAGTTCGGACCCCGCGACGCCGTTCAACTGATAGGTATCAGTGCCGGCGCCGCCATCGACGCGGTCACGCCCGTCGGTGCTGGTCTGGATGAACGTATCGTTGCCGCCTCGGCCGTTCAGGATGTCGTTGCCGCCGCCGCCATTCATCGTGTCGTTCGGCTGGATTCCGAACAAGGCGGTATCGGCGCCGTTGGCGATGTCGTCGCCGGCCGTTCCGTTGAAGGTCCTGTTGAGCGCCGTGCCTGTGAAGGTGTCGCCGACGACGCCGGTCGGAGCTGAGAACAGCTCTTCCGGGTTGCCTGCGCCGTCGGTGAAATTTACGCGCAGCCTCAGCAGGTCACCGACCTGAGCCTGGCCGGGTGTGTAGTTGAGCGTGCCGGCGGCGTTGCCCGCGATGTCGATCCAGGTCTGGCCGTTATCACCCGATTGCTGCCAGCGGAGCGCGAAGGTTCCGAGACCGTCGGCATCTTGGATCGCCGCGACCAGCGCACCGAGGGGCTGGCCCTCCGTCGGCGAGACGAGGCCGTTCGTCGGCGTCGCGTCCGTGACGGAGGGAGCACCGGTGGCGACGCTGTTCACGACCACCCCTTCGACGTTTTTGAGCTCGGCGATGACGACCCCGTTGCGCACGACCACGGTCTGCGTGTCGTCGCGGAACGAGAGGTTCGCGAACTGCGCCCTCGCCTGAGCCAGCGTGAGCTGCTGGACCGGACCGGTCCCGTTCATGATCCGGAAGCTGTCCGTGCCTGCACCGCCATCGACGAAGTCGCGGCCGTCGCCCGTCCGCCACAGGACGTTGTCGTTCCCCGCTCCCGCGAAGACGAGGTCGTTGCCCGCGCCGCCGCTCAGCGTGTTGTCGCCGGTGGTGCCGACCACGATGTCGACGGCCGCTGTGCCGTTGGTGCCCAGCGCGTAGGGCGTGAGGTCGTTGCCCATCTGGATCTGCTCGATCGTGGTGAGCGTATCGATGCCGTCGCCCTCCGCGCCGAGGTTGTCGCTGACGATGACTGCGCCCCCCGCGTTCCGCTCGAAGCTATAGGCGGCGATCGGGCCTGAGAAGACCGCAGTGTCGGTGCCGGCACCGCCGATCAGGGTATCGTTGCCGTGCCCACCGGAGAGCTGGTCGTCGTCGTTGCCGCCGTCGAGTGTGTTGTTGCCGGTCCGGCCGATCAGGGTGTCGGCGCCGTCGTTGCCGAGGAGGAAGTCGTCGCCCTCCCCGCCGTCAACGCGGTCGTCGCCGCTGCCGGCGTAGATGGCATCGTTGCCGACATCGCCCTCGATGTCGTCGTCGCCGTCGCGGCCCAGGATGACGTTCGGGGCCGCGGAGCCAGCGATGTCCTCGGCCGCCGCATTGCCGACGAAGGCGGTCTGCACGGAGGCCGTCTGCTGCGCGCCGGTGCTGCCGGCGACCGTGCTGGTCCAGTTCGCGACCACCCGGATCTCGATGCCCGTCGCGCCGGTCGGTGTGAAGCGCGTGCCGCCATTCGTGAGCTGGCCGTCCGCGCCCGTCACGTTGCGCCACTGTCCGTTGTCGCCGAGCACCTGCCATTGCAGGCTCACGGGGCGGGTGATCGGGTCAACCCGGTTCACCAGCGTCGCGACGAGCGTCGAGGAATCGTCGCCGTCCAAGTCGAGCGGCGTAATGGTGAGGCTGTCGAAGGGCTGGTTGAGGACGAGCGCGGCATCCACCGTGCCGTCGGAGAAGCGCAGCCTCTCGATGTTGCGTAGCGTATCGGTGCCGTCATCGACGGCGGGATTGCTCAGCGTGGTGTGAGCGACCGTGAGCGTGCCGTTCGCCGCGCGGGTGATCGTGTAGTTGGCCCGGATGTCGTTGAACACGGCGGTGTCCACGTCCGCCGCCGTCGCTCCTGTGGTAACCACCTCGCGGACGATGGTGAGCTGGGTCGGGCTGATCGCCCGGTCGATCATCAGCTCGAACAGCGACTTCCCGGCCCAACCGCGCGCCTGGTTGACGGCGCTGTCGTCGAAGACGTGCTTCAGGCCGTCGACGGTTGCGATTTCCTGATTGGCGTCCGCGGGATTGCGGATGCTGATGCGCACGTTCAGCCAACGGTCGCCGTCGAGGATGTCGTTGCCGCCGTTGCCCTGGAGCGTGTCGCTGCCCGCGCCGCCGAGCAGGATGTTGCCGGCCTCGAAGAATTGCTGACCCGGCGCGAGCGACACGATCTGCTCAAGCCCCGCGATCCGGGTGATGCCGGCCGCGTCGAGGCCGTCGTTGAAGAACACGCCCTCGTTGGCCGCGTTGACCGGCGCACCGGCCGGCTCCTCGGCATCCGCGTCGGCGGCTGCCGTCCGGTCGTCGCCGATGAGCGTGTCGTTCAGCCGCCAGCCCGAGAGCCCCTCCGTCTTGTCGAAGCGGTTGCGCAGGATGTCGGCTTCTTCGGTGGTGAAGATCGGGATGCGCATGTCGGCATTGGCCGCGATCTGGTTGCCCTTGTAGATCGCCCAATCGAAGCCGAACATGCCCTCGTTGCGCATCACGCTCTCGCCCTGGACCATGATGTCGTCGCCGGACTCGGCGTCGAAATCATGCTCGTCGCCCCCGGCGAACATGACGTCATGGCCCTTGATGGCCGAGTTGAAGAACAGCTCCGAGTTGTCGCCCGCCGTGGTGTCGAAGCCGCCGCCGCCCTCGATCCAGTCGTCGCCCTCGTTGCCCATCAGGAAGTCGGCGTCATCGCCGCCGAGCACGAAGTCGTCACCCTCGCCGGCGAAGACTTCGGTCGCATCGACGCCGACGAAGATCGCGTCCTTGCCGCGCCCGCCCATCAGGATGTCGATGCCGTTGGAGTTGGCGATGACGTCGTTGCCGTCCTCGCCCTTGAGGAAGTCGCCGGTATCGCCGGAATCGGTGATGATGTCGTCGCCCGCCCCGCCGTTCACGAGATCGACGCCCGCGCCCGCCTCGATCCGGTCGTCGCCCGCATCGCCCCAGATCCCGTCATCGCCGAAATCGGTGATGATGGTATCGTTGCCGTCGGTGCCACCCACCAGCACATGCTCGCCGCCGGTGAAGCGAAGATAGTGCCCGGTGGCGAACGGCTGATTGAGCGCGGCCGGATCGACGACGGTTGCGTCGAGATCGGCGGCCGGGCTGGCGATGGACTGCCCGGTGCGCAGGACGTTGCCGGCCGCATCGCGCAGGAACGGGTCGGCGGCCGGATCGTAGCCGGGCGTCTGCGCCGGGGTCAGATCGGAGCGGTAGGCCGGCGCCGTCCGCACGAGTTCGATGTCGTCCACGAGGATCTGCGCATCGCCGCTGCCGGTGTTGCGGATCTCCAGGCGAAGCTGAAGGCCCGCGAGTGCCGCGGGGACGGCCCCCGTGCCGAGGGTGAACGTGCCCCATTGCCCGTCCGCCGGCTCCGTCAGGGTCAGCGTGCCGAGGGTCACCGGGGCCGCTCCTCCGACTGCGACCAGGCGCGCCTCGGCACCCGGCCAGGTGAAGTCGGTGCGGTCCCCGACCTTGAAGCTGTAGGTGTAGCCGACGCCGGCCTGGAGGGTCGTCCCGCCCTCCTGCGAAAGCGTGGCGCCGCCGCGCAGCCACACGACGTTGGCGCCGTCGCGGCCGGCCGGATCGATGACCGTGTCGATCGGCGCGTAGAGACCGCCGACTGCCCCGGCGATGGTCCAGCCGGCTGGGCTCGTCGTGGTGTAGTTGCCCTTCCCGTCGAGGATCACGCCGTCCTGGCCGGCAACGAGCGCCAGGCCCTCGAAGCTGCCGTTGGCCACCGCCACCGCCTGGGGCACGGTCGAGCCGGGCGCGAAGGCGAGGCGCCCGTCGGCGCCGATCCGCAGCACCGGTGCGTCCAGCATGTCGGCTTGTGTCAGGGCGATGCCGAGCCCCGCCGCGTTCGCCTTGAGGTCGGCCCACGTGACGGGGCTGCCGGCGCCGCCGACCCCATCCTCGCTGCCGTCCACGAGCGCGCCCGTGGGGGTTACATCCGCACCGTAGCGCCGGACCAGGGCGTTGACCGAGGCGTGGAAGCCGCTCGCGCCCTCGTCGGCCGCGGTGCCGGGATCGTCGCGCACGACCTTACCGAGGCCCATCGCCTCCAGCACGGGGTCGTTTCCGGTCGGGTCGCGGCCGGGGGCGGCGCCGTTCTGGTCGAGTTGGTTGGCGGCGTTCACCTCCAGCTCGAAGTCGTAATCGGCGAAGGCATCGACGCCGATATGGCGGGGCACGATGTCGTCGGCCGTGCCGCGGATGCCGTCAGGCCCCGGTAGCGACAGGCTCGAATTGGCGAGCATGATCTTCGAGAAGGAGTTCTGCTCCAACTCGTTGAGGAAGTTCTGGCCCTGGACGCGGCTGAGATAGTAGAACCGGTCGGCGTCCTGCAGATTCTCCATCTGCGCTTCGAAGATGGCGTTAAAGGTCGAGCCCAGCATGCCGCCGAACGGCATCTGCTTCTCGGACAGGCCGCCGATCCAGAGATCGACCGCACCGAAGCCCGTCTCCCGGCCGGCCCAAGTGCCGCGTGAATTGAGATAATCGAGGCGGTCCGCCGGCGCGCCCTCGCCGCCGAAGACGAGCGCCATGGCCGCGTCGCGCTTGCCCGCGAGCGTGGTCGCGGCGGTGACGGTGCCGTGGGTGCCGTAGGCGGCGATGAAGTTCACCACCGAGAGCGGGTTCTTCAGGTTGGCCGCCATCTCCACCCAGCTCGTGTAGGGGGTGAGGAAGGTCGAGCCCGTCGCGGCATAGAGCTGAGCCCGCGCCTCGTTGAGCGTCGGCGTGCCCGTATCCCGGCCGCGGGCGATATTGATGGCGGCGAGATCGAGCGGCAGGCCGAGCAGGTTGTTGCGCAGGGCGCCGACGACGAATTCGTCGATCTCGCTGCCGCGTTCGATCGTCATGCCGCGCATGATCGCGGCCGCGCTCTCGTCGTGGGACATCCCGCCGTCGTTGTCGAACGCCAATGGATTGAGGAAGGCTTCGATCAGGCCGAGGTCGGCATCGAGCGCCTGCCCGTCCGGCCCGAGCCGTGGCATGTTCTCGGTCAGCATCGAGTGACCGAAGCGGTAGACCGTGTTGGCGAACTCGGCGAAGATCGACGGGTCGATCTCGGTCACCGAGTTGAACACGAAAGGATCGACCAGCGGCTGGATCTTGCGGGCGAATTCCTCGAAGACGAGGTGCTGGTACTGCATCTCGGTGGCGAAGCGCGCCGCCTGGAACAGCCGCTCCCCGTCCCAGGACAGCGTGTTGGCGTAGGCGAGCTGACCCAGCGGCGTCATCTGCGCGAAGTTCGCCGGCAGCGCCGCGATATCGGTCGCCAGCCAATCGTTGATGAAGGCGAGATCGCCCGACTGCAGGATGGTGAGCTTCTGAGCGTCGACCTGACGGTTATGCTCGGAATGGAAGATGTGGTGGACCGCCGTGAGGCCGATATTCTCGTTGCCGCGCCCGTCGCCGGTGACATAGTGCCGGTCGAGCAGTTCGTTGTCGTATTCGAGATTGCGGCCGGTCTGCGGGTTCACCTGCACCGCATTGCCCGTGAGCGCGTCGGCATCGGGCCGGAGCACGCCGTTCACGGTGACCGGGACCGCGTTGTGGGCGATGTCGTCGAGGAACGCGTTGAAGGTGCGGGCCGCCGCGACCGTCTCACCGGCCTCGATGACGTTCTGCGTGCCGTTGGGACCGACCAGCACGGTGCCGACGGGAAGCTGGATCGCCGAGAGCTTCAGCGGCTCGGCGAGGCTGCCGCTGGCGTAGACGGCCTGCCCCCCAGGCCCCACCCCGACCATCACTTGCGGCAAGCCGTTGGCACTGCGAACGAACTCACCGTAGGCGTCCACCAGCAATTGCGGGACGGCCGAGACGTCGGCGTCCGTCAATTCGATGCCGAGGATCGTCCGCGCCTGGAACTTGACGTCGGCCCAGGTGGCGAGGCCGCCGTCCGCGCCGCCGAGCAGGCGCCCGGTCGCGACGGGCCGCCCGTCCACGAGTGCGTATTCGCGCAGGAACACTTGGTGGGACGCGTTCGAGGTGTAGGTCTGGTTCTGGTCGACGAAGGGTGTCGTGACGTTGCGCTGCGAACCCTCGACCGGCGTGGCGCGCGTCAGCGTCATGAAGCGCAGATGCGGCGCGAGGTCGTCGGCCGTGCCAGCGAGGCCGTCCTGTCCGAGCACGAGCGGGTCGTCTGCGGCGAGCGGGACGTAGACGGTGCCGTTCCCGCCCTTCGAGATCAGATCGAGGCCGTGGTCGAAGAACTGGCCGAAGAAGGTCATCCAGGCATTGAACGGCTTCGACAGCCCCTCGTCGGGTGAGACGTTGAGGACATCGATGGAGCCGTTGGTGACGGTGACGCCGGTCTGCTCCAGCAGCGCATCGAGGTTCGATTGCAGCGTTGTGTGATCGCCCGTCGGATTCGCGGCCTTGGCGGCCTTCAGGGCCTCGTGCGCCGCGGTGATGGCGCGCTGATCGGCGATAACGTTCTCCGAACCGGCGATCCGAAGCGCTGCCGCGATGGCGGCCGGGTTGTCGAGCGTGGCATCGACCACGAGGTTCGAGATGATCCGCGGGTCGGCATCGGCGACCGAACCGGGCAGCCCGTAATTGGTGTTCGTGATGACCGGAGCGCCCGGTCCGAGCGCCATCGTGTCCCCGTCCGCGTCGTTGAGGTAGGTCGGCTCGAAGAGTTGCGGCATCGGCTGGCCGGACGAGCCCCAGGTTTCGCGGCCGGGCACGAGGTTGTTGTAGGTGCCGTCGACCGTGCGCAGACCATAGGGCACGTGGGGATCCGAAATCGCCTTCGGCGCGGCGGTATCGCCGAGCCAGTTGCCGGCGGCGTCGTAGAGCCCGCGATCCGTAAGAAGGGTGCCGGCGGCGTCGAGACGCAGTTCCGTGAGCTTGATGCCACTCGCATGCGCCTCGGCGATCTTGATCTGCTTCAGGATGAACGTCAGATCTTGAAGATTGAGCTTAACGGCCATGGCCACCTCCCAAATACGGACACAGGCGAGCATCAGCCGGCCTGGTGATGGGCGGAGCACCCCTTGTCTCCGGGGAGGTCTCCGAACTGGCCACAGCATTCCATCAGCCGCGCAAATTGGCTGGAGTTAAAAAATACCTAACGAAAAGGAAAAAACCCTCATGCGGGGATTTTCCTTGCAACAGCGGGCGCAGCAGTTCAAAGCTTATTCAAGTTGGCATTGAATATTTTAGATTTAATAGTGCCGTCCGAGCAATCTTATATTTTTTATTTGATAGATATATCATATATCTGATATGTTCAGTATTTATCATTAAAAAGAGAAAGTATCGAATGTCGAAAATACCCGGTGGGCCTGGCTGGCTAGGGTTCATACTATTGAGGTGCTTCGGAAAGGCCACGTGAGCGCCTGCGGAGCGTCGTGGACGAAGGACTCAATTTGCAAGAGCGCACCGCCTTCCCAGGCGGCAGACGGCGGGACAGTGCTGACGGGGGTTACCGTCCTGCTGCGTTCGGATCACGCTTTGACATCGCGGAACCAGCATCTCAATCGCGGTCAGCCGCAAGCGTTGGTTGAGTACTTCCAGCACGAGGCGCATGGAATGGCGTCGTAACGCCGTGGACCGTCTTCCAGCACTGCAGCAAGCGACCGGCGGGCCGGCATCAGACTCCCCCTTCAATGTCGGCCCGCTGCACGCTTGCGATAGCTTGCCCGATTGAGCGCACGCTGAAAGCGTTGGTCTCATAGAGGAGAAAATCGACGTCGCGATACGCATCGGCGGGCTTCCGGACGCGGTTCTCGTCGCCTGACGCATCGGCGACATACGGATCGTAACCCTGGCCTCCGCAGGCTTACTTGCTCGGCACGGAACGTTGCAGACACTGGACGAACTGCGCACCCACCAGCGTATCAGTTGCGTCTATCTAGGTGACGACATCGGCTGGCGCTTCGACGTAGATGGCCTGCAGGGCACGGTCGACGACGAAGGAGCGTTTCAAACGAACGATGCCGGGCATGTGCAGGACGCAATCTTCGCAAGAGGTAAACCGCCGCAGCCATGCGTCGAACGACCGAATTCGCGCGCCAGCTCAGTAAGCTTTAACGGCGAGGTCCAGTCTCATGCGGGACGTCCGCTTCGTAGGTCAGCCGAGGTCCGCTTCTCTACATCTTCCGGACCTTCGTCAGCCGCACTTCGAATGTCTGGAAGGGGTCAGGAGTTCGCCTCCACCCTGTTCGGCTTTGCGCC
>JACJIB010000018.1 GCA_014138645.1 Methylorubrum thiocyanatum
CCCCGAGACGAGAAGGACAGCGATCGCCCGATCCAGTCACCCGGATCAGCTCCGCTCCACCGACAATCCCGAAGACCGTCGAAGCTCTCGGCCACGCAGTGGTGGACCGCGGCGCCCCGTTGGTGAAAGTGGGTATATGGAGCCCGACCCGCCCCGTCAATCGAAAAAACGCAAAAAGTGTGAGAGACGCCGCCACGGGCTCTCCAGGCGCCGCGCAGAGGCACCCCGCGGACGGGGTGCCATTGCCGTTCAGCCTCGGGTTCCCCAGCGCGCGCCCATCTGGCTCTGCCCGGCGGCCTTCTGGCCGATCGCCGGACCGCTGGCGCGGGACGGGCGGTGGAGCGACTGGGTCGATTCGCTCTGCGGGGCGAGCAGATCCGGCACGCCGGCTTGTGCCTCAGTGCCACGTCCCTGCGCGAACTGCCCCGCCTTGCGGAAACGCCAGAGATAGCCGGGCACGATCGCCTCGACGGCGGTGGGCACGATGCCGAGCGCCTCGATCGTGCGCCCCTCCGCCTTCGCGGCATCGGAGACGACGTTGTCGGTCTGGAGCAGGGTGACCTGATCGCGGGTCAGCTTGAAGTTGGCCGGCAGCAGCCCGAGGGTCAGCGTGTCGGCGATCTCGATCACGCGAGCCTGCAGGCGGGCGACGGGCTCCGGCAGGTCGAGCACCGCGCGGCGGCGCATCGTCACCTCGAGCATGTAGCGCACGAAGTATTCGAGCGTGTTCACCTCCGGCCCGCCGAGTTCGTAGACGCGGCCGCCGGGCACCAGCCCGTCGACGGCGCGGGCGATCGCCTCCGCGACGTCACCGACGAAGACCGGCTGGAAGCGGCTCTGCGCCCCGGCGAGCGGCAGGGCCGGCAGGAAGGTCGCGAGCGCGGCGAAGCGGTTGAAGAAGCTGTCGCCGGGGCCGAACACCAGCGAGGGACGGAAGATCACCGCGTCCGGGCAGGCCCGCAGCACCTGCGCCTCGCCGAGCGCCTTCGAGCGGGCATAGAGCGAGGGCGAATCCGGGTCGGCGCCGAGTGCGGAGACATGGACCAGCTTCGCCCCCACCGCCGCGGCGGCCCGGGCGATCTCGCCGGCCCCCTCGGTCTGGAGCTTCGAGAAGCGCTGGCTCCCCGTCTCCTGCAGGATGCCGACGAGGTTGATGACGATGTCGGAATGCTCGACCGCACGGCGGATCGAATCGGGATAGCGGAGGTTGGCCTGGACGGCGACGATCTGGCCGACCTTGCCCAGCGGCTGCAGGAACAGCGCGAGATCGGGCCGGCGTACGGCGACGCGGATGCGGTAGCCGCGCTTCGCCAGGGCCCGCACCACGTGGCGCCCGAGGAAGCCGGAGCCGCCGAACACGGTCACGAGCTGCGATTGCGGGCGGGTCGTAGCGCCGGGCGCGGTGACGAGGCTGCTCATGGCCGGTGGAGGCCCCTTTCTCGGGTGACACGTCGAGACGGGCGGCGTGAAGACCGCACGGCCGACGAGCCCCGGAGCGCGACCGTCGGCAGCACGCTCCTTAGACCAGTTTGAAGTCGAGGGCAGCCTATCGGCGCAAGGAAAATGGAACGGATGACGCTTCGTTCCAGGCGGCGGATGCCGGGGCCGCTCCGGGGGACGCACGAAGCGGCTCGGCGGGCGATCCCGTGAAGGAGAAGGACGCCCTCGGTCACGGAAGCGGAGCCGTCAGACGGGTGGCATCGGCGAGCGTCTCGCCGAGGAGTTCGGCGAACCGCTCCACCGCCGGATCGGTGCCGCTCGTGCCACGGACCAAGCGGAGGCGCAGGCTCGTCAGCGGAGGCAGACCCGCCTCGTCCGGATCGAGGGGTCGCAGCGACGGCGGCAGAGCGTGCGGGGTGCGCAGGGTGACGCCGAGGCCGGCGGCCACCGCCGCCCACAATCCCGTGAGACCGGGGCTGCTGAAGGCGATGCGCCAGGGGATGCCGGCGGCGTCGAGGGCCTCGGTCGCAGCGTGGCGGAAGAGGCAGGGCGGCCCGAACAGGGCGAGCGGCAGCGGACGCTGCGCGGCGAGCCCTGCATTCCCCCGTGGTCCGACCCAGACCATGGGCAGTCTGGCGACCAACGTCCCCTCCCCCGCCGCGGGCGCCGCATCCCACACCAAGGCGAGGTCGAGGCGGCCGGCCTCCACGTCAGCCCGCAGGACCGCGTCGCGCTCCACATGCGCCTCGACCCGCACTGCCGGGTGCGCCTGCGCGAAGCGGGCGAGCACCGCCGGCAATCCGGTCTCGGTGAAATCCTGCGGCAGGCCCAGCCGCACCCAGCCGGACAGGGCGGGCCCGGCGACGGCGCTCACCGCGGCGTCGTTGAGATCGAGCAGGCGGCGGGCATAGCCCAGGAGCATCTCGCCCGGTTCGGTCAGCGCCAGCCCCCGGCCGTTCCGGCGCAGGAGGGGCTGGCCGACCTGATCCTCCAGCTTGCGCAGTTGCAGGCTGATTGCCGAGGGCGAGCGGCCCAGCCGAGTCGCGGCCTTGGCGAAGCTGCCGAGATCGATCCCGGTCACGAAGGTGCGCAGGACATCCATGTCGAGATTGACGGGGAGCGCCGCCATGGTTGAGCTTTTCCGAAGTGTCGATGAAGAACTACGCGATTTTCCTGAACGATGCTGCGCGGTTCAATCGCGAGCGTCAACGGCGGATCGGCCGCCGCTGCCGGATCGGAGAGAACCGCCATGCCCTTCATCAGAGTCACGACCGCCGGCCTGGAGACCGGGAGCGAGAGGATCACCGCACTCCAACGCGGGATCACCGCGCTGATGGCGGAGGTGCTCGGCAAGCGGGCGGATCTCACCGCCGTCCTGGTCGAGCCGGCGCCGGCCGGCGGCTGGTCCGTCGGCGGCATGGCCGTGACCCCGGCGGCGCATCTCGAGGCGCGGGTGACGCTGGGCACCAACTCGGCGGAGGAGAAAGCCCGGTTCGTGGCCGCCGCCCACGACCTGCTGGCGCGGACACTGCCCGGACCGCTGCCGCTGGCGACCTACGTCGTCGTGCAGGAGGTGCCGGCGGATGGCTGGGGCTATGGCGGCGTCACTCAGGCGCAGCGGGCGCGCGAGGCAGCGGCGCGGGGATAGGTCGGCGTCGTCAGGCGAACGAAAGCGGCAGACCGCGACCGGCCTCGCTTCGATCCGCCGGCATTCCCTGGCATCCTCGCCTCGGGAACGAGCAAGGGGAGTGCGCGCGGTGCTGGCGGCGGAAGGCAGACAGCGCGACGCCCTTTCCGGGTCAGGCCGCCTCCTGCTCCTCTACGCAGCCCTCTACGGCGGCTACGGTGCGCTCTCGCCCTTTCTGCCGGCCTTCCTCGAAACGCGGGGGCTTGGAGCCAGAGAGATCGGAACACTGCTCTCCGCCGGGATGCTGGTGCGGCTTGCCGCCGGCCCGCTGGCCGGACGGCTCGCCGACCGCTTCGGCGCCGTGCGGGCCTTCCTCGCCGCGGGGCTCGCCCTCTCGGCGGCGCTGACCCTGGCCTTCCTCGGCGGCCACGGATTTCCCGTGCTGCTCGCCGTTGCCCTCGCGCAGGCGGCAGCCACCGCGCCACTCGCCCCGCTGGCCGATACGGTGGCCCTCGCCGGCAGCCGCGACGACGCCGCTTACGGCCGCGTCCGCGCCGCCGGTTCCGCCGCCTTCATCGCCACCACCGTCCTGACCGGCACCCTCGTCGGACTCTTCGGGCACGGCGTCGGCCCGCTGGCCTGCGGCCTCCTCTTCGCGGCGGGGGCAGCGCTGACGCTGCGGCTTCCGTCGGCACCGGCCCCGGCGGATCCGGGCGGCGACGCGGGCGGCGGGTTCGCTTCGCTCGCCGCGGATGCCCGCTTCCGCCGGCTCCTGCTCGCCGCCGCGCTGGTGATCGGCGCGCACGCCATGCACGATGCCTTCGCGGTCATCGTCTGGCAGGCCGCGGGCATCGCGCCCCGCACCGCAGGACTGCTCTGGGCCGAGGCGGTGGCGGCGGAGGTGGCGGTGTTCCTCTGGCTCGGGCCGCGGCTCATTGCGCGGTTCGGGCCGGAGCGGGCGCTGGTGCTCGCCGCCCTGGCGGGGGCGCTGCGCTGGGCAGTGCAGGCGCAGACTTCCTGGCTGCCCGCCCTCGCCGGAATCCAGGCGCTGCACGGACTCACCTTCGCGCTCCTGCACCTCGCCTGCCTGCGGCTCATCGTGGCCATCGTGCCGGAGCATCGCCGGGCGACGGCGCTCACAGTCTACGGCACCTTCGGCCTCGGCCTCGCCTCCGCGCTGATGACGCTGCTCTCGGGCTCTCTCTACGAACAATTCGGCACGAACGGTTTCTGGGTCATGACCGCAGCGAGCCTCGCCGCCGTTCCCGTTGCGCGCGGCCTCTCCCGCATCCGATAAGGTGCCATCTTCAAGCCCCTCGTCGCATTCGCCTTCGCGATCCGGGACATATATAGAACAAATCAGGCAGCTCCCATGATTCCATGCCCGTCGTCGCCGACATCCTGATCCCCCTCGCCCTCGACACCGCCTACAGCTACGCGGTGCCGGCCGGGCTCGACCTCGCCGCGGGCGACATCGTGCAGGTGCCCCTGGGACCGCGCGAGACGATCGGCGTGGTCTGGGGGCTCGACGAGCGGGCATCCGGCGGGAACCTCAGGCCGGTCACGGGCCGCGTCGAGGCGCCGCCGCTCTCCGAATCCCTGCGCAAGCTGGTCGATTGGCTCGCCCGCTACACCCTGGCGCCGAAGGGCTCGGCGCTCGCCATGGCGCTGCGCCTGCCCGACGAGACCGCCCGCAACGAGGCGCCGCGGATCGGCGTGCGCCCGTCCGGCAAACCGCCGGCCCGGCAGACGGTGGCCCGCGGCAAGGTGATGGCGGTGGCCGCCGACGGCGCAGTGCGGGGCAAGAGCGTGCTGGCCAAGGAGGCGGGGGTCTCGCTCAGCGTGGTCGACGGTCTGATCGACGACGGCGCGCTGGAGACGGTGGCTTTGATGCCGGAGCCCGTGGCCCTGCCGCCGGACCCGGACCATCCGCGGGTGCCGCTGTCGGAGGCGCAGGCCGAGGCCGCGCACGCCCTGATCGCGAACGCCGCCGCCCCGGCGGAGACCGTGACCGGTGAGACGGTCCTCCTCGAAGGCGTGACGGGCTCGGGCAAGACCGAGGTCTATTTCGAGGCGGTCGCCGAATGCGTGCGGCAGGGGCGGCAGGCCCTGGTGCTGATGCCGGAGATCGCGCTCACCGCGCAATTCCTCGACCGCTTCGCCGGGCGCTTCGGCGTGCGGCCGGCGACCTGGCATTCCGGCATCGGCGGCCGGCGCCGCGAGCGGCTGCGGGCGGGTGTGGCCGCGGGCGAGGTCTCGGTGGTGGTCGGCGCCCGCTCGGCCCTGTTCCTGCCGTTCCGGAATCTCGGCCTGATCGTCGTCGATGAGGAGCACGAGACCGCCTACAAGCAGGAGGACGGCGTCCACTACCATGCCCGCGACATGGCGGTGGTGCGCGGCAAGATCGAGGGTTGCCCGGTGGTGCTCGCCTCGGCGACGCCCTCGATCGAATCGCGGGTCAATGCGCAGAGCGGGCGCTACCGCCACGTCGTGCTCCCCGGCCGCTTCGGCGGGCGGCCGCTGCCCGACATCGCGGCCATCGACATGCGCCTCGACAAGCCGGAGCGCGGGCGCTTCCTGTCGCCGCCGATGGTGAACGCGGTGAAGGCGACCCTGGCCTCAGGCGATCAGGCGCTGCTGTTCCTCAACCGCCGGGGCTACGCGCCGCTCACCCTGTGCCGGGCCTGCGGCCACCGCTACCAGTGCCGCAACTGCTCGACTTGGCTCGTGGAGCACCGCTTCCGCCGGGCACTGGTCTGCCATCAATGCGGCTATGCCGAGCGCAAGCCCGAGGCCTGCACCGAGTGCGGCGCCTTCGACCATCTCACCCCCTGCGGACCGGGCGTCGAGCGGATCGCCGAGGAGGTGACCGAGCTGTTCCCCGAGCAGCGCATCGTCGTGCTGTCGAGCGACTTTCCCGGCGGGGCCGAGCGCCTGCGCCAGGAACTCGAGACCGTGGCGGCGGGCGAGTGCGACATCGTCATCGGCACGCAGCTCGTGGCCAAGGGCCACAACTTCCCGCACCTGACTCTGGTGGGCGTGCTCGACGCCGATATCGGCCTCACCTCCGGTGATCCGCGGGCGGCCGAGCGCACCTTCCAGCTCCTGCAGCAGGTGACGGGGCGCGCGGGCCGCGGCGAGCGGCCGGGGCGTGCCCTGGTCCAGACCTACCAGCCCGAGCACCCGGTCATCGCCGCCCTGCTCTCGGGCGACGCCGACCGCTTCTACGAGGAGGAGATCTGGGCTCGCGAGGCGGCGGGGCTGCCGCCGTTCGGGCGGCTGGCGGCGCTCATCGTCTCGGCCGAGGAGCGGGAGAAGGCCGAGGCGCACGGCCAGGGCTTGGCGCGGGTCGCCGATCCGCCGGCCGGCGTCACGGTGCTCGGCCCGGCCGAGGCGCCGCTCGCCCTGGTGCGCGGGCGCTGGCGCTTCCGGCTGCTGGTGAAGACCGAGCGCGGCATCGACGTGCAGAGCTACCTGCGGGACTGGCTCGCCCGCGGACCGAAGCCGCGGGGTAATCTCAAGGTCGCAATCGACGTGGACCCGCAGAGCTTTCTATAATCGGGTCCGTTCGCCGCCGGCTCGAGGTCACCATCCGGTCTCTGGCCCTCGGCTCAATCGAGGAGCGCCGCACCTTGCTGACCTACGAGAAAAAGCCCGATTCCGCGATCGCCGAGATCGTCGTCGATGGGAAGATCTCCGACGAGGAGATGAACGCGGTGATGACCGCGATGAAAGCGGACCTCGACAAGGGCGGCCGTCTCAAACTGCTGGAGGACATCCGCAGCTTCGAGGGCATGGAGCCGGCGGCCTTCTTCAAGGATCCCCGCTTCGGCATCTCGATGATGAAGGGCGTGAGCCACGTGGCGCTCGTCACCGACGCGACCTGGCTGCGGGCGGTGGCCGAGACCTTCGGCTTCGTCTCGCCGGTGCAGATCAAGGTGTTCGAGCGCGCCCGCATCGGCGAGGCCCGGACCTGGCTCGAAACGGCGGTCTGACGAACACGGTCGCTCCCGCACGAAAAAGGGCGGGCCTTGCGGGCCCGCCCCTCACTTCAGAAAATCCCGGTCCCGTCACTCGGCCGAGGCGGTGCGGACCGTGTGGCGCTTGGCCATCCAGCGGCCGGTGCAGAGGCCGCCCGAGACGCGCCACGTGCCGGAGCCCGAGCGGGTCTGGAGGCGGCCCGAGGCGGTGCCGTTCGCCGCCGCCGTCGCGACGTTCAGGCCGACGCCGCCATTCGCCTCGACGCGGCCGGTCACCGTGGTCCCGCCGGAGGACGCGTTCGTGATCGGACGAACCTGACCGTCGCGCACCGCGAGGGTGTAGCTGTACTGCGCGTCGCACAGACCGCTCTCGGTCACGAGCTGCACCGACCATGTCCCGTCGAAATCCCCCGCCATCGCCGGCGAGACGAGCGCGGCGGCCAGAGCGGCAGTGAGGGCGAACTTGGGCATGCGTGATCCAACTCAGCGACGAGGGTGAACGTACGGTGCGCCGTCGCCCGCGCTCTCCGTACCGTCGATCTGTGAGATGCCCGCACTCTACGCGAACAAGAGGCGATAATATGACGGTAACCGATGCCTCGGTTTCCGCCCAATCACGACTGTTCGAGGAACAGATCAGGGAGCCGCCAGCAAAGAGGCTCCGAATGGTATAGCTTTCCCGCCCGTCAGTGGTGCAAGCGGAGCTTTTTAAGCTGCGGGACGACACCTGGCCGAGCGAGCGAAACAGCCAAGATCAATCATCGAGCGGATCGAACCGCCCCGCTTGCTTGACGTGCGCGGCGCTCGCTGGGACCTTTCGGAGGTCGCCTCTCGATCCCAGAGACGCGGGGAGGCCGTGCCCTGACGCGTTTCTCACCGCTGCCGGAGCATGCTCCCGAGAGGAGCCCCTTTTCGGGAAACGGCGGTGCAAGGCGAGAGCCCGAGGTCACGGGGAGCGGTTCACGCGGAGGGTTCGGAGAGCCGCGCCCGGTGGCGGTCGAGAGCGTCGAGCAGGATGGGCATGAAGGCGGAGGACGCATCGAGTCCTGCCACGCCTTGCCCGAGGCGGTTGAGCGCCTGGCTCTGCGCCTCGAGACCGTCATACGCGGCGAGATAGGCCCAGATCGCCTCGTCGGCCTCGCCGACCTGGACCGGCTGCTCGGAGGCGAGCAGGGCCGAGAAGAGATCGAGGGTTCTGTCCAGGCTCGCCACGTCGGCTCCTCTCGGCGCATCCAGGGGGATCGGCTGAGATGCGCTCCGCCGATGTGGATGCCGGTTCGGCAGGGAGCGCGTCGAAAGGGTGTCGAAGCGGTCGGTGAGCGGATTGCGATGTGCTCACCGACGCAGGGGGCCTGTCTCAGCGGTGGCGGCTGCCGCCGATGAGGCTCGCTGCGGCGGCGAGCCCGACGCCTGCGACGACCGCCGCGGTGGTCAGCGGGTGGAGCGCGGAGCGCGTGTAGAGGCTGCGCCGCATCACATAGCCCGGATGGCTTCCGGCGGTACGGCCGCCTGGGCCGGCCCGGTAGAGCGACCCGTCCGGATCACGGGGCGGCTCCTCGCGCTGCTGCAGGCCCGCCATGCTGCTCCCGACCGTGTCGAAGACGTGGGGGGCCACGGCCTGGGCCGCGCTCATGATCCGGCCGCCGCCGCCGATATAGATGTCGCGGCGGGGATGCACCGCCGCGTGAAGGATCGCCTCGGCGACCTCTTCGGTGCGGTAGACCGGCGGCGGCAGCTTCGGCTCGCGGTCCGTGTAGTTGCGGGCATTCGCCGGAAAGGGCGTGTCGATCGCCGCCGGCTTGATCAGGGTGACCGCGACCGGCGCCCCCTCCTCCTTCAGCTCGATGCGCAGGGAATCGGTGAAGCCTTTTATGGCGTGCTTGCTCGCGCTGTACATGCCCTGGAGCGGGAAGGCGACGTCGGAGGCGACGCTGCCGAGATTGATCAGCGTGCCGCCGCTCTCCTTCAGATGCGGCAGGGCCACGAGCGAGCCGTAGACCACCCCCCAGAAATTGACGTCGAACAGGCGCCGATGGTCGCTGTCCTCGACCTGTTCGAGCCGTCCGATGATCGAGAGCCCGGCATCGTTCACCCAGGTGTCGATGCGGCCGTAGCGCTCGATCGCGGCGCGGGCCAGGGCCTCGACCTGGGCGCGGTCGGAGACATCGGTGACCACGTCGAGCGCCTCCCCGCCCTGCCGCTCGATCTCGGCCCGGATCTCGGCCAGGGCCTCGCCGTTGCGGGCGGCGAGCACGATCCGGGCACCGCGCGCCGCGGCCATGCGCGCGGTCGCCAGCCCGATGCCGCTGGAGGCGCCGGTGATGACGATGACCTGCTGGTCGAGCGGCTTCTTGGCAGCGCTCGGCATGGGCGTCTCCTGTCTCGTGAGGCGGCCGGGAGCCCGACGCTCGGGTGTCGTCCCGGAGGTTGTCAGCCGGTGAACCCGGCCGCGAACGGCTCAGTTTCGCCGGATTCGGGAGAGCGGCGCCGGATCAACGGCGGTCGACCGCCAAGGTCAACCACGATCCTCAGCCACGAACCTCGGCCTCGGCCTCGGCCGTCAGCGCCGGACGTCAGTTCCAGGCATCGAGGATCTCGGCGGTCGGAGCCGTCTCGATCTGCTCGCCGAAGCGGCTCTGGTAGAGGAACATCATCGCGTCGTAGGTCTGGTCGGCCGACGAGCAGACCGCGTCGCAGGCGACGATGACCCGGTAGCCGCGATCGACCGCGCCGAGGATGGTGGCGAGCACGCAGACATCGGTCTCGCCCCCCGTCACCACGAGGGTGTCGATCGCCTCCGCCTCCAGCATCCGCTCCAGATCGGGCCTCATCCAGGGCGAGTAGACGAGTTTGTCGACGACCTTGGCCGGCGGCACGAACCGGGTCAGGCTCGGCATCAGCTCGACCATCTCGGGCCCGAGCGCATCGAGCGTCATCTTGGGCCAGTGCTCGTAGTAGCGCCGCCACGCGCCCCGTCCCTCCTCGGCCGAGCGGATCGGGACGAAGCGGGTGAACACGGTCCGCTCCGGACGGACGGCGGTCAGACGCTCGATATTGGGCAGGATGCGAGCGAGCCAGGGCGTGTGCCAATCGGTCTCCTCGGAGAACATGCGCTGCGCGTCGACGCAGAGATGGACGGCCCGCGGGCCGAGTTCTCCGAATTTCAGGCCGTCCTTGCCCGCCATGACTCGCTCCAGATTCCCTTTTCCCCGTCGTTGGGCGGCTCAGTTCGGGTGGAAGACGACCTTCACGCAGCCGTCCTTCTTGTCGCGAAACGTCTTGTAGAGGTCGGGTCCGTCCGCGAGGTCGGTGGAGCGGTGGGTGATCAGCGAGGCGGTGTCGAACTTGCCCTGCTGGATCAGCTTGGTCAGCGGTTCGAGGTAGCGCTTCACATGCGTCTGGCCGCTCTTCATCGTGAGCCCCTTCTGCACGATCGCGCCCATATTGACGGGGATCGGTCCACCGTAGACGCCGGGCACCGAGACGATGCCGCAGGGCCGCACCGCACGGATCGCTTCCATCAGCGCGTAGGGGCGCTCGGTCGAGGTCAGCTTCTCCTGCAGCGTCGAGATCACGCTGGAAATGCCGTGGCCGGCGCTCGCCTCCATGCCGACGCAGTCGATCACGCCGTCGGCGCCCTCGCCCCGGCTGATCTCCTTGATGCGCTCGAACACGTCGTCCTTGGCGAAGTCGATGATGTCGGTCGCGCCGTATTTCCGTGCCAGCGCGAGGCGCTCGGGCACGGTGTCGATGGCGATGATCCGCTCGGCGCCCATGATCTTCGCTGACTGGATCGCGAACAGGCCGACGGGCCCTGCGCCCCATACGGCGATGATCTCGCCGCCCTTGATCTCGCAATGCTCGGCGCCCTGCCAGCCGGTGGGCAGGATGTCGGTGAGGAACAGGACGGATTCGTCGTCCATGCCGTCCGGCACCTTCATCGGCGCGACATCGGCCATCGGCACGCGCACGTACTCGGCTTGTCCCCCCCAGTAGCCGCCGGTGATGTGCGAGTAACCGAACAGGCCGGCGGTGGTGAAGCCGAACTGCGCCGCCGCCATCTCGGCGTTGCGGTTCGAGCGCTGGCAGACCGACCAGTTGCCGAGCTTGCACTGGCGGCACTCGCCGCAATTGATGTTGAAGGGCACGACGATGCGGTCGCCCTTCTTGAACTTGGTGAAGCCCGGCGCGGTCTCGACCACCTCGCCCATGAATTCATGCCCGAGCACGTCGCCCGACTTCATCGTCGGCATCTGCCCGTCCATCAGGTGGAGGTCGGAACCGCAGATCGCGCAGGACGTGACCTTGATGATGACGTCGCGGGAATCCTCGATCGTCGGATCCGGCACCGTGTCGCAGCGGATGTCGCCTTTGCCGTGCCAGCACAGTGCCTTCATGAAACGTCCTCGCGGTTCGACCGGTGATGCCGCTCGGGCATCGCCGCAGGAAACCCGAGGCGCGTACGGCCAAGTTCCTCCGAAGAAATCCGGCGCTACAGCTTGACCCCGAGCCAGCGGTTCACCCGCGTCACCAGCCAGACCGTGACGATGGCCACGCTCACGCCCCAGCCGACCTCCAGCACGCGCGAACCCGCCATGCGCTCCACCGGCCCGAGATGGGGGACGAGCAGGATGATCGTGGCGGTGATGCCGGCAAGGCGGCAGGCGCTCGCCACGTTGAGGAGCCAGCAGGCGAGGATCGCCAGCACCACGCCCAAAGCGTAGGTCGGGACGGACGGACCCAGGGTGAGGTAGGCCGCGAGTCCGATGAGGCCGCCGATGGCGGCGCCGGTGAATTGGTCCCGGGCGGTGGAGCGGGTGGCGCCGAACTCGGTTTGGGCCACCGCGACCGCGGTGATCGCGGCCCAGAATCCCTCCTGCAGCCCGAGAAGCTGGGTCGGCAGATAGGCGGCGATGGCCGCGACCGACGACATGATCCCGTGCGCGAGGCCGCCGGCGAAACGGCGGCGCAGCGGCAGACGCTTGTGGAGCCGCGTAACCTGATCCCGCAGCCAGCGGATGCGGCTGGTGTCGCGATCGGCCCGGCGCGTCGTCTCGGCGCTGGCTTCCTGCCGCGCATCCTCCGCGGCGGCCCGCTCGTCTCTCATGTCCTCATTCCCATGACGCAACGCCCGATCCGTCGGCATCCGCTCGTTCTCTCCCCGAGATGCGCCCAGAGGCCGCTTACGGCGCGGATGATCGCGCCCAGCGGCTCGGCCGGTGATGACACTCCTGCATCCAAACGCGGCGGGAGACCGATGGGGCGAGTCAAATTTCCTTCGAACTCCCCCTGCCCGGGCGGGTTGTCCGGGCATTCTCCGACATCCCTGCACGTACGCCCCGACGCGCTCAATCCTCGACACCGGAGCCCGGCCCATGGAATCCTTTCCCAAGCCCCCCTTTCCCGATCAGCCCCAACCGATGCCCGGCGCGACGCGGGACATGGACCCGAAGCCGGATCACGGCGAGACGAGCTACAAGGGGTCCGGCCGCCTGGAGGGCAAGAAGGCGATCATCACCGGCGGTGATTCAGGCATCGGCCGGGCCGTGGCGCTCGCCTTCGCCCGCGAGGGCGCCGACGTGCTGATCTCCTATCTCGACGAGGAGGAGGACGCCGCCGAAACGCGCCGCCTGATCGAAGAGGCCGGCCGCAAGGCGGTTCTGGTGCCGGGCAATATCGGCGACGCGGCCCATTGCCGGCGGATCGTCGAGCGGGCGGTGGAGGCCTTCGGGCGGGTCGACGTGCTCGTCAACAACGCCGCGCATCAGGCGACCTTCACCGCGCCGGAAGAGATCTCGGACGAGGAGTGGGAGAAGACCTTCCAGGTCAACATCCACGCGATGTTCTACCTGACCAAGGCGGCGCTGCCGCACATGGGCGAGGGCTCGTCCATCATCAACACGACCTCGGTCAACGCCGACACGCCGAGCCCGCAACTGCTCGCCTACGCCACCACGAAGGGCGCGATCCAGAATTACACCGGCGGCCTCGCGCAGATGCTGGCCGAGCGGGGCATCCGCGTGAACTGCGTCGCGCCGGGGCCGATCTGGACGCCGCTGATCCCCTCGACGATGCCGGCCGAGAAGGTGAAGCAGTTCGGCTCGCAGGTGCCGATGAAGCGGCCGGGCCAGCCGAAGGAACTCGCGCCGGTCTACGTGATGCTCGCCTCCGACGAGTCGAGCTACGTCTCGGGCGCCACGGTGGCGGTGACCGGCGGCAAGCCGATCCTCTGATCCTTTCCGAACGCCGAATGGATGCGTCCGCTCCCCCGGTGCGGACGCCTTGGCCGGGAGCCTGCCTTGAAGAACCTGCACGGAGCCGTCGTCGTCATCGCCGGCGCATCGAGCGGCATCGGCCGCGCCGCCGCCCTTTCCTTCGCCCGGGCCGGCGCCCATGTCGTCGTCGCGGCCCGGCGCCGGGAGCCGCTCGAACGGCTGGCGGAGGCGTGCGGCCGGATCGGCCGGGCAGCGCTCGCCGTGCCGACCGACGTGACCGATCCGCAGGCGGTCGAGGCCCTAGCCCGCGCGGCGGAAGACCGGTTCGGCCGCATCGATGTCTGGATCAACAATGCCGGCACCGGCGTGTTCGGTCCGTTCCAGGACGCGCCGCTCGACCTGCATCGCCGCACCGTCGAGGTGAACCTGTTCGGCGCCATGCACGGCGCCTACGCCGTGCTGCCCCGCTTCCTCGAACGGGAGCGGGGCGTTCTCGTCAACATGGTCTCACTCGGCGGATGGGCGCCGGCCCCGTTCGCCGCCGCCTACACCGCGAGCAAGTTCGGCTTGCGCGGCTTTTCCGCCAGCCTGCGCCAGGAGCTGCGGCGCCACCCCCACATCCATGTCTGCGCGGTGTTTCCCGCGATGGTCGACACGCCGGGCTTCGTGCACGGCGCCAACGTCTCCGGACGCACCCTCGACCCCGGCCTGATGCTCTACGCTCCCGAGGACGTCGCCGAGACCCTCGTCCACGTCGTGCGTCATCCCCGCGACGAGATCGCGGTAGGCTGGCCCGCCCGCGCCGCTCAGGCCGCCTACGCCCTGGCGCCGGGCCCGACCGAGCACCTGATGGGCATCGCCCTCAACCGAGCCCTCGATCGGGCCGCTCCCGCTCCCGTGACGCACGGGGCCCTGCGCACGCCGGTCAGCGAGGGCACAGCGTCCGACGGTGGCTGGCTCGCGCGCAAACGCCTGCCCTCGGCCTCGACCCTGAGCGGAATCGGTGTGGCCGTGCTCGGTGCCGGCGCGGCCCTGGCGCTCGGCGGCCTGCTCGGCGGTCGCTCCGGGCGATCGGGACGGTGAACGCGAACGCCGCCAAGAAAACCCCCGGTTAAGCCTAAGCCCCTATCACCGGGCCATCGAGCCTGGTGATGAAAGGAGCGCCGATGACCAGGGACCAACTCGCGACCGAACTGAAGCGCATGGCCTCCTCGCAGGTCAGCGACATCGAGCGCGCGGTCAAGGCCGGCCACAAGACCATCGCCCTGAACGAGCTGGCCGACCTCGACCGCCAGCTCAAGGCGCTGGCTGCCGCCCTCAAGGCCAAGCCCGTCGTCCGGGCCTGAGCCGATTTCCTTGTAACGGACCCGCGAACCGATCAGACGGCCACGGCCCCCGCCCCTCGGGCGGAGGCCGCGCCTGATCCCTTCGGCTCAGCGATCGCGGCTGAGCAGCACCAGCCAGCCGATGCCGAGCATCGCCACCGTCATCCCGATGATGACGAAGGCCGGCGTGCCGAGATCGATCAGCCGCGGCGCGAGCTGCGTGGCGAAGGCCGCCACGACGAGGCCGACGGCGACCCGTGCCGCGCCGCGCTCGATGCCGCGCACGAGCTTGTCCATGCCCTTCAGCTCGATCTCGACCGTGACGCGCCCCTGCTTGAGGCGCACCAGCATGAGATGGATCAGCGTCGGCAGCTCGGACGCCGCGCCGTAGAGGCCGGTGCCCAGCGACTCCGCCTTGCGCATCAGCCCGCGTAGGGAGAATTGCGAGCGCATGCTCGCCCGCACGGTCGGGCCGGCCGCGGCGAACAGGTCGAAATTCGGATCGAGCTGGCGCATCACACCGTCGGCGGTGACGAGCCCCTTGAACAGGATCGCGAGGTCGGTCGGCATCGCGAGGTCGTTCTCGCGGGCCATGGTCATGAAGTCGGTGAGCACGAGCCCGAGATTGAGCGGGATCGAGGAATGGGCCTGGACGAAGTTCTGGGCGGATTGCTCCAGCTTGCTCAGATCCGGGTTCGAGGTGCCGGTCCAGTCGAGCAGCGTGGCCATCAGGCCATCGACATCCTGCTTGAGCATGGCGCCGATCAGCACGAGGAGCTGCTGGCGCCGCTTCTGCGACAGGCGCCCGACGATGCCGAAATCGATGAAGCCGATCCGGTTACCGGGCAGGATCAGCAGGTTCCCGGGGTGAGGGTCGGCATGGAACACGCCCTCGATCAGCGCCATGCGCAGGAAGGCATCGCAGCCCTTCTGCGCCAACGCCTTCTTGTCCGCCCCCATCGCACGCAGGGCCGCGGCGTCGTTCGGCGAGATGCCGTGAACGAATTCCTGGACGAGCACCCGCTCGGAGCACCACTCCCAGAAGATCTTCGGAATGACGATGTCGTCGCGGCCCGCGAAGATCTCCGCGATCATCTCGCAGTTGCGGGCCTCGTTGAGCAGGTCGAGTTCGCCGTTGAGCCCGTTGGCGAGGTGGCGCATCTGCTCCTGAGGCTGGTAGCGGGCCATCTCCGGCCACTCCGCCTCGACGATGCGCGCGCCATGCGCCATCAGTCGCAGATCCGCCTCGATGATCTTGCGCAGGCCCGGCCGCAGGACCTTGACCACGACCTCCTCGCCGGAATGCAGGCGTGCCCGGTAGACCTGGGCGATCGAGGCCGAGGCGATCGGGTTCAGATCGAACTCGGCGAAGACCTCTTCCGGCGGCGCGCCGAGATCGGCTTCGAGCTGCGGGCCGATCAAGGCCCACGGCACCGGCTTCACCTGACTGTGCAGCTTCTCCAGCTCGTCGGTCCAGACCGGCGACAGGAGGTCCGGACGGCTCGCGAGGATCTGACCGAACTTGATGAAGGTCGGCCCCAGCGTCTCGATGGCGCGGCGCAGCCGCTCCGGCTGCGACAGCCGCGTGACATCGACTCGCGGCGTCCGGCGCGGGATCAGCGGGATGTTGTGCAGCCCGAGCCGGTCGACGACCTTGGTCAGCCCGAAGCCGATCAGGACCGAAGCGATTTCCGAGAGGCGCTGACGGTCGCGCGCGGCGACGAAGGCTGTTTTGAGCATGACGGTCTTGCGTGTCGCGCGAAGCGTCGGTTCGGGCAAGACCGATCCGGCCCTCGCCGGGCATTTCGCAATGATGCAGCCATGGGGCTTTTTTAGGATGTCGGCCGTCCGGCCCCTGCGCGCCCGCCGAACGACCGGCGCAGCCCCCGAACCGGATCAGGGCGCCGTCGCCTCGGCGCGGACATCGATCAAAACCTTTTCAGCCGGCTCCGCCGCGTCTGAGCGAACGGTGCGCAGGATTCCCGGCACATCGGCGCCGGCCGTACCGAATCGGGCCCAGGCCGCCTGACAGCGGCGATGGTCCGTATCCATCAGGAAGTAGCGCTCCTGCTCATCGAGGAACGTCGCGTAGACGGCGGCGCGAACGCTCTGCTCGTCTCCGACATAGAGCTGATAGACCCGACTCCAGAAGATCTCGTCGAGTTCCCACTCGCATTGCCCAGCCGCCTTCATCAGCGCGAGCTTGCGGAGGCTCTGACGCTCGGCATGCGGCATGACAAGGAAGCCGTAGCGCGCCTTCAGCATCCGGCCGCCCGCGGCGTAGCCGGTATCGCTGGTCACGGCCCAGACAAGGTACGTGCCCGCCGTCGCTACAAGCAGACCGACGGTCAGAAGAAGCGCCCGGATGGCGGTCATGAGGGAAGCCTCTCGTGTCGAGCCCCTATCCTGCCGGCAACATGGGCGGCATCAAGGTCGAATGACGCCTCCCCTCCCCTGCATTCAGCGATCGTGCGGAGGTTTTGGTCTCGTCCCCTCCCCTCTCGGGGCGCGCTGGGGTCGTTGCGCGGGGCCGGGACGCTGGACAGCAAAAAGCCCGCGGACCTTTCGGGTCGGCGGGCTGCGTGTGGGCGTCTGCGCTTGCGATCGCGCGTGGTGTATTGGGATAGTGTGTGTTGGTTGCGGGGGCTGGATTTGAACCAGCGACCTTCAGGTTATGAGCCTGACGAGCTACCGGGCTGCTCCACCCCGCGCCGAAGCGCTGATCGT
>JACJIB010000019.1 GCA_014138645.1 Methylorubrum thiocyanatum
AGCCTCGGCGGGCTCACCCCGAACGCGTTTGCAACCCGGCCCAAACAGGACCAGAACCAGAACAGACTCTAGTTATGAACGGGGGAAGACAGGGGCAAGGTCAAGCGCTATGCCACCACGCTGGCCGACCTGCACATCGTCGCCTTCACCTGCCTCATACTCAGGAAGGCTGCTCTACTCGCCGACAGTTCATAACAGCCTTTAGGGTGCACGGATGTATTCGCCGATGGCGACACAATTCGCTGATCACTAGCACCTGCTCGTTGATGCCTCTGAGGCGCTGTCCGACATCCTCGAGCGAAACCGGCCTCGAGATCCGGGTTATGATGAACTATGCAGTGCATGACCGTTCGTTCCCGGCGATGCGACGGCGAGCGCGGCAACGTCGGATTTACACAGCTCGCTATGCAACCGCTGCGAGACAGCTCTGTGCCTTCACGGCAGAGGTGTGCCGACCGCAAAGATCGCTAACCGAATAGGCACCTCCCGTAACGCCGTGCGCTGGTCGATCCGGGCCGGCCGGTTCACGCTCTACCGCAGACTCCCAAGTCTGAGACGACTCTATGATCAACTTCCCTTCGCCATGACGCCCAGGCAAGACGGAGAGCGCGGCGCGAACCTCCTGTATCGCGAGTTGCATGCCCGGGACTTCACTGGCGGCTACGACATCATCCGGCGCTGAGATGCGTGCCAGCAATCAGGGATGCCGCCCCGCTTGGCATCCGACCGGATCCCCTTAACGCGACGCATCTACCCGATGGCTGACCGGCGATCTGGCCACGGCAGGCCCTTGAGGGTTCGTCAATACAAGCTGTGCATACGCGTCGAGGAGCATCCGCGCATCGAACAGGCGGCATCGACCGTGGAGAAATGAGCGGTAAAACAGCAGGCCGGACGTGTACAGCGTCAGATCACCGACGCGAAACCTCACCGCCATCCGCACGCGATCATCGGCCAACAACTCGTCAGCCTCATCTCTCCCCCGCGACGACGCCGATCCGATAGGCGCACCTGCCTACAATAAGATTTCGATTTGCTGGATCAATGTCAGTCTCTTTGTCATACATCGACACACCGCAAGGCATCAAATCACAACTGCTTTCCGCTGTATACAACCCCTTAAAATTCAACACAAATTCATTTACTACAACCAACTTCCTTTGACTCGAACAAACTTCTCCATGTTGACGGAGCAATACGATCCAGATGACAGCCTATTAGATTGATATCATACCATCTGCTATCTTGAATTGCTTCCAAAACACTTTTTACATTTGCGCCAAGTGGATTATCCCGCAAAAGTTCGACTTTTATAAGTGGACACCCACAACGCATTGACTCTTTCCAATACAACTGCAGAGGGTTAGGATAATTTTCAGTCAGGATGTACTGCCTTACCTTCTCCCATTCGACTCCGGCGAAATGCGGGATATTATCTTCGGCAACTCGATTACGCACCTCTAAGTCGGGCGTCACAAAATTGATCAACCCGCCAATTTTAAAGCCAGCATTTTCGACAGCAGACGAAAGCCCCACTTCGTAATCAAGAATTATGTTTAACTTATCCGGCGGAGGATTTACATTTGACCAAAAGTAGCTGGCGAATCCCGACTCTATAAGCGCGCGACGAAAAACCATAAAAAACGATTGAACATGAGGTCTATATTGATGATTGACGGCCACCCCCCAAAGATCCGATTTTGAAGAACTTAAGGAGTCAAATAGTGAAGCCGGATCTTTACACGGCCCGTAACAACTATCGTTAGCAAATACGACCTCGCCATATTCATGAAGTCGCAAACCTTCGAAGCCAACGCGCCAACTTGCGAAGTCATATCCGATGTTTTCACGGCAAATAACTACATCGACAAGCGATCTAACCAATTTAATGTACTTTTCGCACAACCAAGAGGTGGAAACAAAATATATAGTATCAAAGTACGGGCGATAACACCTGAGGGAATACAGAACATGAGGATCAACTACGTCGTGAGGATCGAAATGAGCGAAGATCAGGGCACGCATCTACTCAGTCCCTTAATCCATCATGTCTACGTAACCGAGGAGGCAGGTACGCATGATACTTCCACCTTTCCAACAAAACTTCAAACACCCCAGGCCAGTAATGTGGCGAAGGAGCTCTATCATTTTCAGGCAGTTTTGAGACCATACTCCATACAAAATTGCGCATTACCTCAGTCGTTTCATATGCAGAAATATGCGCCAGCTCCTTAAATGAGTTGTTACCGTGCAGGCGATACTTATACAGAATATTAGATAGAAAGACAGGCTCTTCGTAGTACAAACTACGCAGCAGAAAATCCCAATCATGAACATACTTATACGATCGAAACGGTCCTATTTTTTCCCATAGGCCACGGGAAAAGAAAAAATTTCCGGTTGAAATTGCTAGTTGGTTGCGCATCAACGCGAACCCCAACGTGGGATATGAACCTACCTCTTGTCTCACCTTTCTCAGCGCATCAATGTATTCGTCAGGCTCGGCGACTTGATTGATGTCATTTATGAATTCCACGTCGCCAAATACCATAGATTTGCCGAGTCGCTGCACTGCAGATACGCAGTGCGAAATTCTGTCTAAAGTGAACTCATCATCGGAATTCAATATGTTAATATAATCTCCCGATGATATCTGAATGGCTTCATTGATCGTTTCAGCAGCACCCCGATTTTTGCGGATGATTAAAATCGACGACTGCATGTTTTCGCTTAAAAAATCGCGTGCTATTATTCCTGTGCCGTCGGTCGAACCATCGTCGATAGCTATAATTTGTAGAGGTCGATAATCCTGCATGACGACGGACAGAAGAGCACGCTCGATGAATTTCCTATGATTATACATAGGAACTATCACGCTAACTAGCGGTCGCCGCATCATTTGAAAAGCTCCCTATCCAGAAGCATGGCCTTCAGCGCTTGGGTGGACTGATAGTTACCGCGGAGAAGATTAAGCAGCGAAAGTTCGTCCTGAGAGCGTTCGGGGTAATTTTGCATTTGCCTAAGTCGAGATAATATTGCGAGCGGCTGACTTTCCTGACGGATTGTATTTAATGCAGAATGCACAGCCGATAAATTTAATTTCCCGTTCATTTCGTCCGGTTCGAGATGGGCGCCTTCTCCCCACTCGTTCCAAGCATTGATAAAAACAACTTGATGTTCTGGGGGCGACATCAAGACAGATTGGCGAAGCACTTCCGTAAGCCAGCGCTCAAATGCGAAAGGATTTGAATTGTGGAAAATATGGGGAGTATTTTGTCTCCGGGCCGTATTATCCCAACCGGGGAAAACGCCTCTATACCATCTATAATCAGGTATCATTTTCTTCAAGGCATGATTGACCGCTTTGTCGTAGTCAAAAATATATCCGGAGAATTCGTCGTTCAACATTTCGGGCTGAGCGTCAGGTAAGTTTTCTTGTACTAGCCAGCCATGCGGAGGAAACTCTACGGCGGCATCGAAGCCCCAGGGAGTAGGATCGGTAATACCATAAAATTGTACAGCGCAGAGATGCAGTTCGCCGAGTCCTGCACGTCGAACCTCTTCTCGCCAAATGGCGGCTGTTGCCGCGCAGTTCGGCAGCAAGTCAGTTCTATAAACCAAAAGTACAAGACGCCCATCGATCCTTAGATAACGGCGATCCTTCAAATACTTAAGTGCGTCTACGATAAAACGTCTATCATTTTCTGGCGAATGTTCTTGCGAGAGGAGTACATCGTCCGCCTTACCGTCCCAAGTTCGCGTCCAATTTTCGTTCGCCCAACAGACACAGAACGGAATATCGACATTGCGATTATCCAACATCTGATCAAGCGGTCTCTCAAGTATCCTTCTCCCGCCGAACCAGTACATATAATAGCAGAATGCGCTTATGCCATACTCTTTTGCCAGCTCCGCTTGCTGTATTTGTACATTTACGTCAGCTAAATCGTAGTACCGCCCGTCTAATGGCTTGTGAGGTTGGTAATGCCCAGAAAAATTTGGTCGCGCTTTTCGTACATTTGTCCACTCCGTGAACCCCTCCCCCCACCATTTATCGTTTTCTTTAACTCTATGATATTGCGGTAGATAGAAAGCAATTACTTTAGGATTTACAGAAAACAAATCCCCGTTGTAGCTTGATTGATGTATTTTTATCGTATCTGTCCAATTAACTGGCTGAGTCGTAGGAAATGTTTTTTCGGCCCGCTTGTATCGCCTGCCCTCATCAGATCCGAAGGCTAGATAATGTAACTCCGGAGCAATTCCGGCTCTCACCACATCAGGATTGAGCTGTGAATAAAGGTCACTATCAAAATCGTCCGGCAGCTTTCCATTGACTTTGTAAGGTCGTTTCTCGCGACCGCCATAAACACGATAGTGATGCTCTGGGGTCATCTCAATACCCTTGAGATCCACGTTCAGAGCAAGATATGTGACTGGATCGAAGTCATCGGGTAGATCTGTATAAAAACGATATGGCCTGCGCTCCTCGTGGCCGTGCTGTAAATAGTGTTTAGCGGCATCCACCAGAGAGGCTGCAACATCTGGATTAAGTTCCAAATATGCCCTTGAATCAAAATCGGAAGGCAGAACCAAATTACTTTGCTTATTTCGGTAGCGACGAAAATAATTGATCATGCTATTTCCTTTACCAAACACAGGATATGCGCGCAACTGTGTGACACCGCTCAATTTAGCCGCTAAATTTTTCGGCTAAACTCGAACAATCAGATCCTTATTTGACCGTCCTGCATGTGTACTTTCTTCTCCCTGATTACCTTAGCAAAACTTCTTGTTTTCCGTGCCATCTTTGTCATAATCCTACGGTTGCGCTTACCCCTATGTAAGCGACACAGATACGTCGTTTCGTCTCAGTGTCAACGATGCTAGTGTGCCTGTTGCCGATCAGATTGCATCATAGGCGTTGTATCCGGCCTCTCTGAGGTAGTTGGTGCACCGCTGCGGAGTCAGGTTTCCGAAGCTGGTCCGATTCCGCTTCAAGGTTTGCAATGGTGCGGTTTTCAGCTTTGCGAAGTTCGCTCTTCGTTTTGGCGAAGTGATGCTAAGCCGGGTTGAAGTTACGTGACTAAGATTGTTCCAAATCGGAGCCTGTTAAAGTCCTCTGCTGACGGTCCCATCTTTGTCCTGTACAAACACAAATTTCACGTGTCGCGGCGGGACGGAGAGCTTGCTGATCAGATGGAATAGGAACGCCCTGCTCAACCGCGCGAGCGGCAGGTGGCCGAGTTCGGCTAGGTCGCGAACCCATAACGGCTGGCACGGGTGAGGCGTGCCGTCGTTACCCTTCTGGAGACGGAGGGTTCTGGATGGCGCGGTTTGACCTGACGGATGCGGAGTGGGCGGTGATCGAGCCGCTTCTGCCGACGGACGTGCGCGGCAAGGAGCGGGTGGACGACCGGCGGGTACTCAACGGCATCTTCTGGCGGCTGCGCACGGGTGCGCCCTGGGCCGACATCCCGGCGCGCTACGGTCCCTACACGACCTGCGGCAACCGCTTCCGGCGCTGGCGCAAGCGTGGGATCTGGGACCGGCTTCTGGATGCGGTGTCAAAGGCTTACGAGGGCGACCTGCAGATGATCGACGCCACCAGCGTGCGCGTGCATCAGCACGCAGCCTGCGCCCAAAAAAAGAGGGCGGATCCGGTGGCATGGGTCGTTCGCGCGGCGGCCTGACGAGCAAGATCCACGCGCTGGTGGATGCCGAGGGCCGTCCCGTGGCGCTCAAGATCACGGCAGGCCAGGCGCATGATGGACGCTCGGCGGCGGACATGTTGGGCGGATTGAGCGCGGGCCAGATCCTGCTGGGTGATCGGGCCTACGACAGCGACGCGCTACGCGCCCGGATGGCCGAGCAGGGGGCGTGGGCGAACGTGAAGCCGATGCCCAACCGCAAGCAGGTGCCGGCCTTCAGCCCGTTCCTGTACAAGTACCGCAACTTGGTCGAGCGCTTCTTCAGCAAGATCAAGCACTTCCGGGCTGTCGCCACACGCTACGACAAGGATCCCGACAACTTCCTCGCCAGCGTCAAACTCGCAGCCCTGCGGGTTTGGCTGCGAGCTTAATGAGTCCGCGACCTAGAGCGTTTTCGGTCTGAGCTGAATTGGGCGTGTGGGGTTTACGCGGCGGTGTGGGGCTGATTCCTTGCGTTCTCGATAAGGAGCGAAGCATGAGCTGGCCCTGCAGCCAGGACCTCCGCGAACGCGTCATCGGCGCAGCCGGGAGGACGTCGCGTCGACAAGCGGCCGCGCGCTTCGTGGTCGGCGTGGCCACGGCGATCCGCTGGATGACCGTCCTGACGACGACCGGGACGGTGGCGGCCCGTCCTCAGGGGCGAACTAGCCGCTCCAAGCTCGACCCGCACGAGGCCTACCTGCGGACCCTGATCGCCGAACGGGCCTGCGCCTGTCTGGGATCGCCGCACCGTTCGTGCTCGACGGGCCGATCAACCGCGACGCTTTCGAGACTTACGTCGCGCGTGTGCTCGTGCCCGAACTTGCCCCCGGCGACATCGTCGTCATGGACAACCTCGGCAGCCACAAAGGACCGGCGGTACGCGCGGCGATCGAAGCGGCGGTTGCGCGGCTGCTGTTCCTACCGCCCTACTCGCCGGACTTCAATCCGGTCGAGATCGCCTTCTCCAAGCTCAAAGCGCTGCTGCGCACAGCCGCTGAGCGCACGGTCGGTGGACTATGGACGGCCATCGGCCGGCTCATCAACACCATCACGCCCGATGAATGCACCAACATCTTCGCCGCCGCGGGATATGAGCCAGATTCAACCAAAACGCTCTAGAGGCTGTTATGAACCGGCTACGAGTAGAGCAGCCTTCTCGAGCATAAGGCAGGTGAAGGCGACGATGTGTAGGTCGGCCAGCGTGGTGGCATAGCGCTCGTAATCTTTGACGAGCCGGCGGAAGCGGGTGGCCCAGGCGAAGGAGCGCTCGACGACCCAGCTCGGGGGCTGCAGCACGAAGCCGCGCTTGGCCTCGGGCAGCCTCACGACTTCCCGTTCGATGCCGTGCTCGCGTGCGGCTGTAGCCGCCTTATCGCCGGTGTAGCCCTGATCGACGAAGGCAACCTCGACGCTGTCGCCGGTGGCCGCCTGCACGGCCTTGGTCAGATGCTCGACTTGGGCACGGTCATCGGCGTTGGCGGGCGTGACGTGCAGGGCCAGGAGATGCCCGAGCGTGTCCACCGCCATATGCAGCTTCGAGCCCTGCTTGCGCTTGGCTCCGTCGTAGCCGGCCCGCTCGCCGCTCTCGGGCGTCGCCCGCAGCGTTCGGCTGTCGAGGATGGCTGCCGACGGCTCGGCCTTGTGCCCGGCCGCCAGGCGCAGCACGGCACGCAGGTCCTCCGCCCGTTGCTCGAAGCAGCCGGCCGACAACCAACGTTGCGCCTGCTGGTAGACGGCTGCCCAGGGCGGCAGATCCTGGGGCATCCAACGCCACGGCGCGCCCGTCGATACACCGAGCGCCTTGCTGAAGCGGGCATCGAACTGTGCGTCGGCAGCGTCGGCGACTCGTACGATAATGCTCTCGCCGAGACCGTGATCGGACTGTTTAAGACCAAGGTCATCCACTGGCGCGGGCCGTGGCGGTCGTTCGAAGCCGTCGAGCTTGCCACCCTCGAATGGGTGGATTGGTTCAACACCCGCCGCCTGCTCGAACCAATCGGCAACGTGCCTCCCGCTGAAGCCGAAGCGCACTACTATGCCCAAATCGAGGCGCAAGCCTGGGCCGCATGACCCAAACCAAATGGCCTCCGGAAAACCCGGAGCGTTTCACTGGCAACAACGCCAGGCCCGCCTGCGCTCGGGCAACTTGGGCCGGATCGACAGCCCTTCGTCCCGGTAGAGCCCGTAGGTGCGCTTGTGATCCACCTCCCAGCCCTCCCGTCGCGACAGGATCTGCAGCCGCCGGTAGCCGTAGCGAAGCCGTGCAGCAGCGAGCTCCTTCAGCCGCATCCGCAGCGCCACCTGCGGATCAGAGCGCTTCCTGTAACGCTCGGACGAGCGACCGAAGCCGGTGGCCTGGCAGGCCCGTCGCTCGCTGACGTCATAGTCCACCTGCAGGTGACCGGCGACCTCGCGGCGAACGGCGAGCCTCGCCACTTTCGCTTGAGCACATCCTGCAGCATGAAGCGATCTAGCGTCAGGTCGGCGACCAGCCTCTTGAGCTTGCTGTTCTCGTCCTCCAGTTGCTTGAGCCGCCGATTCTCCGGCACGCCCATCTTCCGGCAGACCTCGTCCACCGTCGCACCGTTCTCTGCCTGCCGCAGGGCAAAGGCGATCTGTTCGTTCGTGCAACGTTTGCAAGGCATGGCATCCACCCTCCTGCAGGGTTCAGGATGCCCGAAAAACTTGCGCTCGGCGCGGACCAGTTTGGGTAACGCAGGGTCAGGACTGAAGGAGTCGGCCATGCGGTGAGGTCAGAAGGCGAACGCGGATCAGGTGATGCTGAAGCTGCACCAGATCGAGGTGCTCCTGCCCCACACGATCCGCATCCTTAATGGTGGCCGGCTCGTAGCAAGCCATACGATCCGGGAGGGGCGACGGCAGTGCCGCATCGACCCCGACCATCGGCAAGGCATGGCCTCTCGGGCCATGCGCCGCGGCCATCCCGACGGTCCGCCGATCGGCCGCCATGGCGATCACGTCGCCCGGCGCTCGCTGGCCGTCTATCAGGCAATCGGCGAACGGCTCGCCGGCGGGATCGGAGGCCAGCGATGATACGCGGCCGCCCCCTGTGTCGCTACGACCCTCGACACCATCACGCGCAGCTTGATCGGCCTACGCATGCCACGCGCCCTGGAGGTGCTCGACGCGACGGTCCGACGTATCGAGCAGAGCGAGATCGACAGCTTAGCCGCCCTTGACGTGATCCTAGCCGAGGAACTGACGCTGCGCGAGAACCGCCGCGTGAAGACCGCCCTGCTGTTCGCGCGCCTGACCACGATCAAGACGCTGTCCGGGTTCGACTTTGCCTTCCAGCCCTCGCTCGATCGCGAGCGCGTCCTGGCGCTGGCCGAACTGACCTTCATCGACCGGGCCGAGGTCGTCCATCTGGTCGGACCACCCGGCACCGGCAAGAGCCATCTGGCGATCGCGCTCGCCATCGAGGCGGTCAAGGCCGAACGCAGCGTCGTGTTCTCGACACTGGCCAACCTCGTGACCTTGATGGCCAAGGCCAAGCGCGACGGCTCCCTGCGCGAGCGCAGTCGCTATCTCTGCCGGGCCTCGCTGCTGGTTGCAGACGAGATCGGCTACCTCCCCGTCGTGCCGCGGGCGGCAACCTGTTCTTCCAGCTCGTCAACGCGCGCTATGAGGGCCGGGCGATAATCCTGACTTCGAACCGCGGCCTCGCCGAATGGGGCGAGGTGTTTGGTGATCCGGTCGTGGCCACGGCGCTGCTCGGCCGACTGCTCCAGCATGCCGTGGTGATCCAGATCGAGGGGGCGAGCTACCGCCTGCGCCAGCACGCCGACCTCGTCCCCGAACACGTTCGCTCCAAGGCCCTGATCGTCCCGCCGCCCGCACCCAGGCGCCGCGGTCGTCCACGCGGAAAGGCTTCCTCCGATCACTCGGCCAGCTGATCACCGATCCGCACCGAACCCGCCGGCCAAGGAATTTTGAAAGCCAACAATTGCAGATACTTCGGTGCCCGTTGACAGCAGTGACGACAAGATACTAACAGCGCTCGTCCGAAGATTTTGGCGAAGATGCAGTATGCTCGATCAATTGGCGAAGTGCTCTTACAACGCCATCCATTGATACCTTATAGTTATCCCGGGCCTGCGGGCCAACCTGTATGCTGATAAGGGCGCGATCTTCAAAATCATCCTCAACAGATTCGCGATCGATGAATAAAACAGGTCCAGAATTTTCCATTGTTACGTTCGAATTATAAATATCAAGTCCAATTCGATCGTCTAAGAAACGAGCGCCAGCTAGGACTAATCCATTGCTATTAGCTACCCACCTGTATTTGGCGAGACCAGCCCCCCATGGTGTTACGAAAAAGTCGGATTTTACAGACCAGAAGACACTGCGAGCCATCGGCTGACCTATAAGATCTATTATCGACACATTGGTGCCATCGAATTTCTGTAGGAGTGCCACCACGATCTCTTTTTCAACATCAATAGGAGCACGAATCGCATATTGGTCGGCAAAGCTACTTAGCGCTCTACTCGCGCCTCTTTCCTGATTATGGCCATCTACGACTACCGTTACACGATTAGAAAGTTTTGATAGCTGATCCACAATATTCAGGCAGAAGTCTTTGAAATTAACAACAGTGCGATTTTCCACTCTGAGACCCAAAAGTACGATGATGGAGCCTGCACTCCGGGCTACATCGAGAGCATAAAAGTCTTCAACGCACGATTCTGATTTTATACTATGTTCGACTATCAGGCCAGAAAGTGCCTGAGGTATAAATGCGGAAGTCGGGCTTATAGCTATCAATCCCTGGCGATAGCAAAACGAAGCTGCCTCGCTCAGATTTGACAACCCGCGGGTTACTTTCCCTGCAAAAGTAGGAAAAAGTTCGTCGAGCCTGCCCCACATCTCCGCTTGGTCGCCACCAACAATAACGATATCTGGAATATTTGCAGCAGCAATATCTCTATTTACAAGATACGCACCTGTAAGATCTTGCCAAATATGGTGCCCGAGATGCTTATTATGCCAGATATACGAGATCCGTCTCGCTCGATTTTTTATTTCGGAAGCAATAAGGTCGCGAGCATGAGGAATCAGGTGATTTTGTAGGCTTACCTCTATAGGCATTCCTGGGAAGACAGAAACTAGGAACTGCCGTGTCTCGACGTTCGGGACAAGAAGTAAGTTCTGGTCTGGCAGATATATACCGCACAGCTGAGAAGTGTAAAACGAGGCTATGGCAAACCACGCATATCCGTTCGTAGGCTCAACGAAACGGTAAGCAAATACATTGTCGGATAGTATCAGACCCAAGTTGCAGTCGACGAGATCGCTCGAAAACAAAGACGGAACAACAAAGCGCCCCCTCTCCGCAACCTCATTGGCAATCCTTATTGCGGTAAGCGAAAATATGTGCAGAATCGAGTCGATATTCTGAAATCGTAACTGGCAATTTCCGCCTATTAGCTCATCATGATCGCTTCCGATATTGCCAATCTCTATAGTGCGACAAACGGGAACAAGAGAATCTGGGGCAAGCGTCAGGAGGCCACTAATAATCTCTCCATCTAACAACAGCATATGCGACATAAAGTCTTGTTCAACGCTTCTATGGCCGAGTAGAATGGCATTCCGGAAGCGGCTCGCAAGCACTACTGCGCATTCAGTTAAATGCGGCCATCCGCTTTTCTTGAGATCATTTATGTCATTTGCGATATAATTGAACTGAGAATCTAAGAACCAAACGGCTTCTCGGCCAGTCAAATCAGTCCAAAAAAGAATAACAAGAGGATGAAGATCAGAAATAGCAAAATTCGCCTGCCAACTAGGGTTGCTATTATTAGCAGGCAGTCCATTGAGCATCACAGGAGATGCACATTCGTCCGTGATAATATGGAGAACTTGATCAATCCATTTAACTTTCAGCACCATCTGACCGCACCAAATCCCACAATTCGTTGCCATATAAGAAGGCACATGTCCACTCGACCATAAAGTGAGCACGCGCCGACACCTGCCCTCTTGACTCATGCCACTTGCGCCGGCTTAACACAAGCTGGGTGTCATTACATATGCTGTTGCCGATACAAAGCGCTTGTTGCATAACTTGCAAGCGTATGGGGCAAGTTTTTTCAGCTAAATTTAGAGTTTTGGTGTTCTGTATTTATTGCTCAGAAAATTAAAGACTTGGATAAGAGACGGTTTTCCTAACGAAGGTGCAATCACATTGCTGCTAGCTATACATATAGCCGCTCCCGGGCTGATTGCGATGGGTGAGCGGGTGGCGCGTTGACGGGTGAAGGAGCATGCTGATGCCTTCACCTGTGTCCGTTAAGTTACGCGAGCTCGTCGTGGCTGTTGTGGCGGCAGGTGCCTCGTGCCGCCGAGCGGCAGTTAGTTTAGGTATCAGCGTGTGGAGCGCCAGCCGCTGGTTGCAGCGCTCGCATCAAGAGGGCCATGTCGCTCCCAGTCCGATGGGCTGCGATCACACGTCGAAGCGCACTGAGGCACATGCGGCGCTGATCCTGGCTACCTCCAAACAGGAGTTATGAACCGCACCGGGTTTTCCGGAGGCCCCAACTCTTGCGAGGATGGAGCCATGACAAAGCGAACCCCACCCTTTTCCCCTGAGCCCGTGAACGCGCTGTGCGGATGGTGTTGGAGCACTAGGGCGAGCACGACTCTCAATACGGTGCGATCCGCTCGATTGCCGCTAAGATTGGCTGCTCGGGTGAGACGCTGCGGAGTTGGAATGGAAGACTAGACCGCTGCCTGCAAAGGGGCGGCGCTCGTGCAGGGCCTGCTCCAGGGCATCGAGCACGAAGTCCGCCCGCGCCGAGCGCGACACGCGCCAGCCGACGATCCGGCGGGCAAAAACGTCGACGACGAAGGCCGCATAGACGAAGCCGCCCCAGGTGGCGACGTAGGTAAAATCCGCGAGCCACAGCCTGTTCGGACACGCGGCCTTGAACTGCCGGTTGACCCGGTCGAGTGGGCACGCCGCGGCCGGATCAGGAATCGTCGTCCGGACTATCTTGCCTCGCACGACGCCTTGCAGACCCATCGCTCGCATCAGCCGTGCGACGGTGCGACGAGCCGCCGTGATCCCCTCACGGTCGAGTTGCTGCCAGATCTTGCGCACGCCGTAGACGCAGAAGTTTGCCTCGTACACGCGCCGGATCTCGGTCATCAGCACCGCATCCCGCTTGGATCGAGCCGGCAGCCTGCCGGGATCGGCCCGGCGCGCGGCATGGGCGTGATACGTCGACGGGGCGATCGGCTCGACCCCGTTGGCCCCGCGGTGATAGTCGATGAACGCGATCATCGCTTGAACGGGCGGTCGAGCTCCGCCTGGGCAAAATACGCCGATGCTTTTCTCAGGATCTCGTTGGCCTGCCGGAGTTCGCGAACCTCCCGCTCCAGCGCCTTAATCCGCTCGCGCTCGTCCGTCGTCTGGCCGGCTCGTTGGCCCTGGTCCCGCTCGGCTTGGCGTACCCAACCGCGGATCGCAATACGTGAGCCTCCGATATACCGAGCGCCTTGCTGAAGCGGGCATCGAACTGTGCGTCGGCAGCGTCGGCGACTCGTACGATAATGCTCTCGCCGAGACCGTGATCGGACTGTTTAAGACCAAGGTCATCCACTGGCGCGGGCCGTGGCGGTCGTTCGAAGCCGTCGAGCTTGCCACCCTCGAATGGGTGGATTGGTTCAACACCCGCCGCCTGCTCGAACCAATCGGCAACGTGCCTCCCGCTGAAGCCGAAGCGCACTACTATGCCCAAATCGAGGCGCAAGCCTGGGCCGCATGACCCAAACCAAATGGCCTCCGGAAAACCCGGAGCGTTTCAGCCACGCCTCCTTCTACGCGAGTTGCGCGATCGATTAGCTGAGCAGGGCGTGCAGACCAGCAAGAGTGGTCTGTCTCGCTTCTCCCAGCGACACGCGATCACCTGGAAAAGGGGCGAAGCTCGCAGTTGCGCAAGAGCACTGAGACGTAAGTGCGGCGCGCAAGGCGAAGTTCGAGGTGCAGCCCGAGTGCGATCCGGACCAGCTGGTGTTCCTGGACGAGACGGCGGCTGCCACCAGCATGGCCCGGCGCACGGTTGAGCACAGCCGGCTTGCAGCCCCGTTTGGGCACGACAAGACCGCGCCCATTACGGCCGCCCTGCGCACGAGCGGGCTGTGCGCGACCGCGCTGTTGTGCCGGAGCTAGCTCTCAATGGTGATCTGCGCCGCCTTCGACGGCTAGAAGAACTTTCCGGTCCGAAGTTCCTTATGCAGCCGTGCGTTGAAGTGCTTGACGTCGCCGTTCTCCCACGTCGCGCCTTAGACGATATCGGCAGTTTGGCCTCCAACCGCCCTGATCCAGGCCTGCAAGTATCTAGCAATAAACCGGATCCATTGACTAAGTGTGCTGCCAGTACCTGTAAGCGGAACCCTCAAGGTCCCGCCGGTGGGAAGCACGGGCTGCCACGTTCTATCTAGCAGCACGCCGCTCTCGCTGTAGCCACTCCCCGGAGCCGGCGATGGTCGAAAGCGTATTGGGGCCGAGTGCTTGCAATGTGCGCCGCACTCGATCTTCGGCAGACTAATATTTGTTTTTATGTATCATGATTTCATCACCGCGATGATTAACTTCGTACTTCGGCGATTCATCAAAATTGAACTTGTAATCACTGATGGTGCGCCTGCTGCCCTCCGGGGGCCGCCTGAGACGAACCTGGAAGTCAATCTCGTTTGGCTCCGTGTCGTATAGCGCCTCGAGCTCAAATGGCATTAGACCAGCCTCTTCCAATCTACAGAGATTGCGGAAGAAGGACTTGGGAGTTAAAATACTACAATGTGTATCGAAATATGATTTCGCCATGAAGGTATTGCGACAAATCTCCCAGGCTTCATCATCGGTATGCGACCGCTTAAGGGTGATGCCTTCTCCAACATCCCAGAGATTTGCTCCCTCAAGCCTGACGTGCTCGAATATGTGATAGTATATCTGAGAAGAGCTGGGCCGGGTCAGATTCTTTTCATAGTTATCAATCCATTCGCTTACATGAGTATCAGCGCGAATAAAATCGAAAGTATACCTTTTGTCCGGAAGTATAAGAGACAAAACTCCGCCGGTATCTAGAATGTTGTACACGCGATAGAGCCAGCCAACAAAGTCTGGCATATGTTCACCGACATGTGATCCCAGAACTAGGTCGAATTTGTCTTGCTTAAAGACGGACTGATAGTCCCCGTCACCTATTATGTAATCAACATTGACAATGTCGTCAGTATTATACCCGGGCATCGAGGCATAATTTTTTCTCAAAGTCTCCGTGTCTGTAAAATCGGCAAATTTTATGTTGAAGTCGCGCGGATTTAATGTTGGTCGGTGTAATGCGCCGATCTCGAGCACTTTTGTCGACTTATCCAGATCACCAACATATCGGTTCAATCTGACTTCGGCTCTACTTTTCGACATGCTAGTCACGCCTTTTCTGGAGGAGCAGACATGGTCTATAGATCACAGCTCATGCAAACCACTGACAATTTTAAGGAAACAAGGATGTCATTAATAACAAATACTAAGTTTATGCGTCGCTTTTTGCTCTACTGGCATGCGGCTTTCGGATCAAACTCGTACCATAACCATCTTTGCGCGTAATATAAGTATAAATCTTATAGTTCTTGAATAATGCCGTCAAGCGCTAGATGCAAATCTCAGAATGACAACCAGTATCAAGATAATTAGACAAAACGCCGCCGAACTCATCATCCAGGAGCCCCGTACTGGTAGACTTAGTCAATAATTTATATAGATAAAAATAGTCTTGTACGAAATATAGGTTAATTCCTTCAATCATCGAACATCTTACGAGGAGCATAATCCAACAAAACCTGAATATAAATCGCATTATGGATTATATCTACTAGATATCATTAGATAAGCTGTCTCATATGGCCTCAGGTTTATAACGAATTGTGACTCCACTTTCCGTTTGAATTGAGCGACATGGTGTACTTGAATGCTATAATTCTGTCTAGCTGTTACACGCTGGTACTATCCGAGGTCTGTGCAAAATTCCAACTGCACCTCGCGGGCGAGCCGCAGCAGGTTCTGGCCGTAATGGGTTTTAGCGAACAGCTCGCCGCGCGCCTGCAACTGCGCGCGGCCGATGAAGCCCTGAAGGTAGGCGATCTCCTCCAGGCAGGCGACCTGGAGCCCCTGCCGGTGCTG
>JACJIB010000020.1 GCA_014138645.1 Methylorubrum thiocyanatum
GCCGAGGTCCCATCATCTGCGTCGATCCCCGCCTCACAACGGCAGTGAATCACCTCAGATATGCCGCTGCAACAGCCGAGTTTTTCAACAAAATCGGCGCCTTGTGGACCTTCGGCATGCTTCAGAGCGACTTGAGTGAGCGAGAGGGGGATGCCTTACAGCCGCCTGTGGATGATCCGAGGGCGCCCTTGGCAGTGATCGCAGGATCGTATCCACTGCGTGTGCACACGAAGCTAAAGCGCCTGCAACTGCAATAACTTATCTGATGCCTTCTGTTGAGGTCATGCTGGATGAGAATCCTGGCGCCCCAGCCATGTTGCCGAGAATAAGTTTTTATCCTAGCCCGCTCGGCACAGGCAGTTTTCTGATTTCTACCAATAGCGTCGAAATCCAATAGTCTTCACCATAAAGTTCACCAGCTTCGCCACTGCTGTGCCCCATCAGCCTGTCTTTCATCTCTGGCGGGACGTTAAAGTTCTTACACGAGGTCGAAAATCTGTGACTGAAGGAATGACTTGGGCTGATACGCGGATCCGTTATGCCTAGCTTTTCCCTTACCCAACGGCTGATCACCTTCGTTGCATTGCCGCCGCGATTGCCAAAGCGATCCGGCGTCGCGTCAGAAAATAGATCACTGTCTTTGCAAGCGGCAACAAAATCCAGAAAGCCTTCTTCGATCAATCTCGGATGTATGGGAATGAACCGCTTCAAGCTTTGGTTTTTGAGGTTTTTTTCGCTTTCTTCGCTTCCGAGATCTGGGCCTCCTTGCCCTCGCTGTCATACTCGGTAGTCCTCCGGAAATAGTAGATGCCCGTCGATGATACGATGTCGGATCGCTCCAGGTGGCAGATCTCCAAGATGCGGGCGCCAGTGACGCAGGCTATCCATGGGACCCAACGCTGATAGCCTGTCCGGTCTCGTGCTGCGGTGAGGACGCGTGCGGCTTCCTCCTTGTTGAAGTCGCGCTTCGTGGATCGTCGCCGACCTTTGACGGCGGCCCGAGGCTGCTTCAGCCCGGAGAAGGGGTTGACCGGGCATTTCCCATTCGCCAAGGCCCACCCGTAGATCGCTTTGACAGCGTAGAGATGGTTCGAGACGCTCTTCGCCGATCGCTCGACGAGCGAGGCGATCTTCCAATCGGAAGCATCCGACAGGCTGGCCCTATCGAACGTAACACCACGCTCCGCGAGAAAGGCGGTCCACCGGCGCACCTTGCTCGAGAAGGCGTAGAAGGTTTTCTCGGTCGGCGTCTGATCGCGCTTCCAACCTTCAAGAATCTGTTCAGGGGTCGGTCCATCCGCTTTCTCGCGCTTCGGCCGAGAAGGGCGATCCTGACTTCGAGGTTCGTCGCTCGAGGTCCGCGCCGTCGTCGGTCGCGTCACCCCACTTTGCCGACCCCTGATGATGGTCATCACCTCGAGTTCGGCTTCGACGAACGCCAGATAGAGGCGTCGATCCGCAGGTGACCCGAACGCGATGTTCAATCCGGCATCGAGGACGGTCATCATCGCATCGATATCGAAGTGGGTGGCAGCACAGTCGCCGCGCGCGTTGGCGTCACGCAACTCGGCCTCCCTTGCAGCGATCTCCTGCCCGAGAGCGTCGAATGCCTCACGACACAGGGGTTCAGCGCCGCGTCGCCGAGCTTCATCCGCAGCGAGCTTGTGATGGCGGAATGTCGTGACCAAGCCCTGAATGGTCGTATCGTCGAGTTCAGAGATTTTCGGCTTGGCGCTGAGTGTGATGTGGCGCTTGGCAATGCGAATCAGTGCGTCAGCTTCGCCGTCCAGCCTGCGAGCCCGGCTTCGGGCCTCATCCTCATCGCGGGGTGCAAGGCTGACCCAGAACTCCCGGCCTGCTCGGCTCCATTTCAGCGAGACAGGAGCGCTTTCGTCAAAGATCCCAGCCCCTGCCGTTCCGAGCACGGCCGGCATGCCGGCGCGCAGCGTTTCCGGAATGGTACGACGGAAATAGAAGATGCCCCGACGCTGGGCCAAACCCACCATCTGCCTCATGGCTTCGTAGCACTCCTTCGTAGCAGGAGCGCGCTCAGAAGCCTACGCAATCAAGAAGATACTGTTATCGCAGGGACTTGGGAGCGACTTGGCGGAGAGGGGGTCCGCCCTCCCCTAGTCCGCAGCCGTCCGAGCCAATCCGAGCCCGTTTACGAAATCCCATTGCCCCGCCATTGCTTGCCGACCGATTTGCGCGGATCGGTCCGAGGCGATCCGCCCAGATCCGACGTCCGCTGGTGGGGTAGATGGTGGGGTAGATGGCGCGGGCGATCAATCGGCTTTCGGCGCGGACCGTCCAGACTCTGACGGAGCCGGGGCGCCACGCCGATGGCGACGGTCTATACCTCGTCGTTGACGAGAACGGCGGCAAGCGGTGGGTCTATCTCTTCCGGTTCGCCGGCAAGCGCCGGGAGATGGGGCTTGGACCGCTGCGGATGGTGTCGCTGGCGCAGGCGCGCGAGCTGGCCGGTAAGGCACGGACGATGGCGGCGCAGGGACTCGACCCGGTCGCGGCGCGCCAAGCCGCCCTCCCCTCGCCCGAGCCGGCTCCACAAACGGCCCCGACCTTCGCCGCGATCGCCGACGCCTTCATGGATGACCGCGCCGGCGAGTGGCGCAACGCGAAGCACCGGCAGCAGTGGCGCAACACGCTGACAACCTACGCCGCGAACCTCTGGACTGTGCCGGTCTCGGACATCGGAACACAGGAGGTGCTGGCGGCCCTGCGGCCAATCTGGCGGGAGAAGCCCGAAACCGCGAGCCGGGTGCGCGGCCGCATCGAGCGGGTCCTTGATGCAGCGAAGGTCGAAGGGCACCGCGACGGCGAGAACCCGGCGCGCTGGCGCGGGCATCTCGAGCACACGCTACCGAAGGCCGCGAAGCTCTCGCGCGGGCATCACCCCGCCCTGCCCTACCGGGACGTGCCCGCCTTCGTTGCGGCGCTACGCTCGCGCGTAGCCGACTCGGCTCTCGACCGAAACAGTGCGGTCCATCGCGATCGCTTCGCGCTGTATCCACCATGCTGCTGTTTCGGGCCGACGGCGCATGGTGCTGAGGATGGCGCCTTCCGACTTCAGGAAGCAGAGGTCGCAGTTGCCGTCCGGTGTGGTGCCGTTGACGTTCAGCAGGCGAAGGTCGAACGGCTGCTCGGACCAAAAAGCCTGCACGTCGCGCTTCGACACGCCTGCATCCGCAAGCGGCATAGCCGTCGTGAACCGCTCCTTTCCGAGCCCGTTGCGGTAGCGCTGTTTCTCGACGCGACGAGGCTCGTCCGCGCGAAGGCCGACAACGCTGGTCCAGCGTTCATAGCCGAGCACCTTGTGCATCAGCATGTAGAAGCGTCGGATCTTCATCTCGACGGTGCATAACCGGGTGACTGGGTTCGGAAGCATTCCCGATCGGGACTTCGCGATCACCGCCTCGAAGGGCTCTCGGCGCCGGCCGGGAGCCCGACCGCGGTGCCGTCCTCCGCGCAGAGGGCCCACGCCTCGGGGCCCCTAGAGAATACCGGTCCCGTCACCCTCAACATCGACAACACCGGGCCGCGCCCCTGGCCCATCGAGCCGCTGCCGCCCGAGTACGTGCCGATCGAGGCCACGATCCTCACCGCCTTCTTCGTATCCTCGCCCCTGTCCACGCTGGCCCGCGCCGGCGCCGCCCGCCTGCTGAAAGCCTGATCCAATGTCCGACACGCTCCAGGCTTCCGGCGAAGCGGCCGACGGCATCGTGACGCTGCCGCGGCGCGCGCCCTTCTGGGCGGTGTGCGGGCTCGCGCTGGCCTTCGGCGGGCAAGTCTTCTGGGCCGGCACCTATACGGCGGGGCTCGACAGCAAGATCGCCGGTCTCACGGAGAACGATCTCCGGCTCGGCGAGCGCCTCGCAAGCCTGGAGCGCGATCGCAACCGCCTGCCGAAGCTCGAGGAGCGCTTGGGCCGGATCGAGGAGAAGATGTCGATGATGATCGAGTTGCTGCGTGAGACGCGGCAGGAGCGGCAGGGTCCGCCGAAGCGCGGCGGCTGATCCCCGCTATCCACATCCGTCCACACACCGCCCCGGGGCTTCGGCCTCGGGGCTTTTTTCGTGCGTTCAGGCGATCGCCGACCGCTTCTGCGCAACGCCAGTTGGAAGATTTTTCCCGAGCAAGGACACGATCTCGCTGATGATTTTCGCCTCGTCGCGGAACGTGAAATTGACCGGCCACGGGATGAATGAGTCTGGGTATTCGCGCTCTGCGTCCCCTTCGTCGAGGACGTCGTCAGGCGCATTGTAGTGCAGCGCCGTGAACGGCCCCTCCATCCACACATCGCTCGAATAGATGTTGAAGGCGCTGCAGAACGAGAGGTTTGCGCGGCTGGCGAACACATAGCCGGGGACATCGCTCGCCCAGCGTGATTTCGCCAAGCCGGCCCCGAGCGGCGACACGGTGAAGTCGCAGCGGGACAGCCAAAACAAGTTGTGCCGGATCGGCGTCGCCACACAGTTCACGACGGTGATCGGCAACTCGGCCACCTCACGGATGAAGTCCTCGACAAAGGCGAGTTCCGTCGCGATCTCGCTGCTGCCCGCGCTGATGCTCTGGCCGATGATGGCGCCCGAGCTGTAGAGCCTTGCGGCGGCTTCTCCGCCTGGGCTGGAGGCGTTGATGCCGTCGAAAACGACGATGATCGGCCCCAGCTCCTCCGTGAGCGCCTGCGCCAGTCGGACGTAGAAGCCAAGGAAATCCACGGGGCGGCGGTTCGTCAGCCGCAGGCCGAAGGCGATCACCGGGCGCCGCTCGCCATCGGGCGCGATAACGCTCACGGCCGCCTCCTCGAGGCCGCTCGCCTCGGCGTCCCTCGCTGCGGCCCTCTGGATCCGGTCACGCGTCGCTTGGAGCGCGAGGCGGCCGCTCACGTGAACGGGCTGCGTCGCATCAGCCAGCGCGGCGCGTAGCAGGGCAATCGGGGTTTCGACCGCCGCGGTGCGGTCGGCCAATTCGGGGTACAACTCTTCGATCGATCCGTAGAGATCGGAGCCGCCCTGCGTTGTGCTGTAGTAGACCCGCGGCGGCGGACCTTTAGCCTCAACCTCCAGCATCCGATCCAGCGCCTGCATCTCGTCGATGATCGCGTGCCCGAAGTGGCGGCCCCCATCCCGGCCAGCGAGTATGATCGCCACACCCTCCGGCTTTGTCGTAAGGGCCATTCGCTCCGGCCCGCTGAGCTGGAGCAGGAGCGCGAGGTACTGAGCCATCACCCGCTGAACGATTCCGCGGACCCATTGCGGGTCGTCGCTGCCGTGGAAGACGAGGTTCCGGCCAGGGAAGTAGGCGATACCCTGCTCGACGGTTCGAACTTTTGGGTGCGCAACGCTCGTTCGGAAGAAGCACTGCTTGCCGTCGTGGCACAGGAAGAAGGGCGGCGCTTTCTCCTGGGCCAGCGTCAGCGGGATGTGCCGTAGCACCACTTCGCGATCGTCGGGGAACGCGGCCGGCAGCCTGATCGCGTTGAGCGCGACCGCCGTCTCGAAGTCCCAGCCATAATGCTCGATCGCGGCCAAGCCGCCGTGACGGCTGACGTGAATGACGTCCTCTCCCCGCACCATAAGCGCGCCATCGCGGTATCGACGAAGATCCACGAATTGCGCGTCGGCCAAGAGGTCACCGCCCTCTAGGAGCGCTTCGACGGTCGCTGCGTCGAAGCGGTGCAACTCGGACAGTTGGTGGATCGCGTGATCGCTATAGGCGGGGTCCGCTAAAGCCGACTTGATGGAGTCTGACGCACTCTGCCCGAGCAGCCTCCCGGCATACGTCGCAGGCTGGGCGATGAGAGCGCCGGAGTCTCCAGCGAAGCTCCCATTCCGATCAACGAGCCAGCCCGCGCGATGCGACGGCGGATGCGCTAGGCCGACGAACCGCAACTCGCCGCCGAGGTCGTACATGCCGCATGCCGCCCATCCGTGGAACGGCTCGACGGGGTGACCATCAACCCCGTGAACCTCGGCCCACTCATCATGAGGGGCTGGCTGAGCGGGCTCGTGCATGCCGATAGGCCTCGTTGGTAGCTGGGACTGATGCGTCCGAGGACCTCTATAGCTGGCCCCGTCAGCATGCGTCAGAGGCCCACGCTTGCTCCGCTCATAACAGAAGATCAGCTTGCTTATCGCGACGCAGCGTCTCCGTGCGCGACGGGCGCTCTTTCCATATTTCGGCCATCCACCGCTCGACGCTGCTGCCCCGGCGACACGTTGTGCTTTTGCAAATCCGCCCGCATCGCTGCCACCCCGAAGGGGAGACTCGCGACGAGCAGGTAAAGAATGGCGCGCCATGTGCGACCCTGTCGGGCAGACAAGAAGGCCGCAGACATAAACCACAGGGTCACAACAATGAGCGCGGAGACCAGCGCGGCGGCATAGGACGACATCCGATTATGCTTGTGCGCGAACGATGTAGCGCTCCATCAGAAGTCCGATTGTGAGGCTGCCAAATATCCAGCCAAATACGTAAAGATAGTCGATTTGTATTGGTAGTGTTGGATCATATCCTAGCCGAACCCACTCGATGAGCTGAGTGATTGGATTGTATTTCATGATAGAATATATTTCTGCCGGCATATAGCATGCCAAGAAATAAACGCCGCTCGATAGATACAGTGTCAAAGTAACCAATATGTAAGCGAGAACATACCCGGGAAAAATTGAGCATATTCCAACATTGATCCACCCAACGCCAATTCCTAGCGCAATTGCCGCCAAATATCCCGTGATCGCAGTAAATAGATCGACTGGTATTGGGTCACTACCAAAACAAAACAATCCAAATATAACCAAAGTCATCCCCATGAAGCTACTAACAATTTCGACCAGAACACGCGCAACAACCGTGTCAAATTTTTTTACTTGAGGGAAGTAAGTAAGAGGCTTATGAATTAGATATCCTTTCATAACCTCTCTCGATATATACTGAAATGCCAAGGCTGGCACTGCGCCTGTAGCGACGAATACCATCGCGCTATCACCCATAGGCGACTTGAGGCCGCGAAAAGTCATTGCACCGACGATGATAGCAATGTGCACGCACGGCCAAAGAACTTGTACCAAATAGCCCCAATAGTTTCCGCCGAATCGGCTTCGCATATCGCGCAGCATTAAGGCGCTGATGACACGAAGGTAGACATCGCTGCGCCGCATAGGTGGCGGGACGCTTGGGGGGATTTCAACGTCGAGAGCCATGGCATCCGTGTTCGAATTCGCTTCTGATCGGAGCTATCAGGCCAGATCGCGACGAAATCAGGGTGCTGTTCTCCGATCTCGCGCGTCAGCTTCGCCGAATGGTGGCGACCACCTCAGGCGCCTCGCGCCCCAGTCAGCATCCGCTTCCGCACCTCGGCAATTCGCTCTTCGTCACCGACGCCGGCCGCCGCAGCCTCACGCGTGACGGCCTCGTAAATCTCCCGAACCGTCGCCTCGTCCAAGCCGAGCCCGCGGGCGAAGCCGAGCAGTCCGCGCAGTTCGGCGGCGGTGCGCTCGTCGTCGGTCATCGCACCGTGGTCTCGCGCTCGCCGACGACGACCTTTGCCGGTTCGGTTGGATGCCGCTCGACGATCCGATTGATGCCGTAGGGCCGCAGCCGGTCCCAGGCCGCATCGCTTCCGGTCATGAGCGCTCGAGCCAGCAGGTCGGCGAGATCCTTCCCACCGGCGCCGATGGCTGCGGCGCTGCCGTTGTCGATCTCGACGATGGTCCGCATGCTCACGCCCTCTCCGCCCGCGCCAGCAGGATCGCCGCGCGGACGGCGGCTCGCTTTAGACCGGGGCTCGACTCGGGATTGCCGACGCGACCTAGCTCGCCCAGCCGTGCCCGGCGACGGCCGCGGCAAAGTCAAGGCTGTAGCCGTCGGCGATCGGATGGGCGCTTTTCGCCGGATCGGAGAGGAAGGCATCGACGGCCGCGTTCACCAGCTCGTCGGTGACGGCCTTGGCCTTGAACAGCTCGCCGACGGTGGGGCTGACGTCCGCCATCTCAGTCCTGCGTTTTTGCGCTGGTGGGGTAGATGGTGGGGTACGCTGCCCAAGACGCCAAATTTATCAGCGAAAACAATGGGGCTTGGCGGAGAGGGGGGGACTGTACCCCTGTTCGCGCTTTCCCTAGGGAAACGGAGCTCACGGCGCCCGTTTTCGGATTTCGTGTGTACCACCGCCGTGTGCCTCCTTCCAGGCCGAAAGCCGCGCCCTCGACGATGTCCTATCCCGATGCTGGCCCCCGTCGCATCGCGCTGGGCAGCTCGGACGGCCAACGTGTCGTAATCGGAACCTCGGGAGTGGAGGCACGAACGGCGGACGATGCGCCCGGGACGGAGAGGAGACCCTGGATCCGGGGAGGGATGCCGGCTTACGTCCGTGTCCGAGAGGCCTGCGTCGCGCCTAGCGCTACGGGGATGTTGATCTCTCCCATGGCGACAACTCCGATCTGGATCGTATGGGCGAACTATACCGACCCGCGAGCGCGAGATAACCTGCGGTCCCACCGCGGTTCGCCGTACCATCGGCCCCTCCGCGACGAAGCGCATGTCCAAAGGCCACCGTGCCCCATGTGGCCCATCTCGTTCGACGGCACTTGCCTGGAGGAAGCCATGTCGACGAGGACCTATGTCGTTTGTGCCGCCGTCGCGGTCTTATCCCTCGGCTTGGCCATCTGGATCGTGTCCTATGCCTCCGTCCCCTGAACGGAGGGTGCTGCGCGCGTCGCGGCGTTGGATCTCGCGATTAAGGGTGCGGGCGGCGTGTTGGCGTTGGGCGGGACGTTGATCGCCGTGTTGCGCTACCTGGACGACCGGTCGAAAGCCATCGAGACGTCGGCCTTGGAAGCGAGGAAGCCGTTCCTCGAACGGCGCCAGTCCGTCTATGTCGAGCTCGTGCAGACGACAGCGGTGCTGGGCACGATCGAGAACCGCGACGACCCGGCGGCGATCGAGGCGGCACGGCGCTTCTGGGCGGTGTTCTGGGGTATGCTGCCGCTGGTGACCGACGAGGCCGTGTCCCGCTTGGTCGACGAGTTCAGCGAGCTCGTCGCGGATTGGAACACGGATTGGATCCGACGCCGGAACCTCAGCATGGACATCGCCCGGGCCTGCCGTGCATCGATGGGGTTCGATCCGCCTCTCCCTCCGGCCGGCTCGGTCGCGTCCCGCGGGGATGCACGCCCCATGCGATGAACGCCGATCGCGCGTCCTACCCATGCACCGGCGGGAGGATCGTCGGGGAAGCGGGAAGCGACGAACACTTCCCGCTTCCCCGACGTGCGTTGTTGAGGTCTTGATCAGCGGCGAGGCGCCGTTCGGTGGTTGATGAGTTGGACGGACTACCGAGGTGCGAGCGAGCCTCGGAGGTCGCAACCGCTCTGGGCATCGTTCGATGAGGATGTCGTCGCGGTGCAATCGATGCCTCGATGAATCGGCGACGCATCGATCCGATGGACCTCAACGTAGGCTTTCGACGGCCTTCCGGACGTGGGAGGCGGCATCCGCCGCCTCGTTCATGGTGACCGGATAGCGGTCGCTGGAGGCTGCCGCCGCCATCTCGTCCGGTCTGACGCGGAACGGCGCCTTCTGCCCGGCCAATTGCTCCGCCCGTTTGGGCGCGTGCTCCTCAAGGAGGCCCAGCACCCATTCCGACCAAGCGTCGTCTCCCGGGCGCGGGACCCAGGTCGCGATGTCCAGGATGTCGATGCCGGCGCCCTTCAATGCGGCGGCAACGTAGGTCGCGCAGGTCAGGCCGTAACGGGGATCGGTCTCGACGTGTTGCCCGGTCGAGAAGCAATCCATGTCCGGGTCCAGCCCTGAGAAGCCATTCAGTATGCTACCAACGAAGGGCTGCTGAGGGAGGTACAGCGGACCTCCGGGGCCTCTGCCGGCGAGACGGAGAGGCTTGGTCGTTGCAATGAATTCTGGAGCTTCAAGGGAGCCGACGCTCCAGAGTGCCGCCCCATTCCACGGAAAGAGTTCACCCACTTCCCGGACCACGGCGCATCATCAACGCTTCCGGCCGCCGGGCTCAAATTCGTTGATGCGGTAGGCCATCGCGGGTGCCAGTCGTGCGATATGCGGCTGCCATTGTGCCCTCAGCGCGAGGTAAGTCTCCAATCTTGCCTCATCGGGTGTCGTCTCCACGCCAGCTGTCGAAAGGCGCCTAAGAGCCTCTGCGAAGCGGGCGCGCCATGCCTCGCTCTCAGCGTTGTTCACGTCGGCTGGGGCGGGCAGGTCTCCGGGCAGAAACGTCGTTTCGAGCGTGACGACGAGCAGTATGGCAACGCGCCAGATCGCATCGACAGCGGCGGTTTCCTTCAGCCATGCCGCCTGCCGGTCGGCGATCCCGCTGCGGATCAGTGACACGGTGTCGAAGGCGATAAATGCCTGTGCCGAGACCGAGTAGAAGGGCTGCCGGAAGCGGAAGTAGAACAGCACAGGATAGAAGTGGTGCGCCTCCTTCATCTCGGCCATGGACGCTGCGGCGTCGGCTAAGTGGCTGTAACCTGAGCTGAACTGCCCCTGTGGCCCGAGCCGCGCCAGGAGTTCGGCGGCATCCGACGTTTCACCCGCCAATAGATGCAGCTTCAATCCGAGCGCATTGCGCTGCCGAAGTGCGCTGTAGACCTGCATGACGTAGGTAAGAACCAACGACGTCGCCGACATTCCGACGAGCGAGTTCACGAGATAGAGGACGCGATAGGCGTCCGTGACCGGCTTGAAGTCGCTGGCTCCTACGATCGCCATGCTGCTGCCGCCGGCATAGAGGGCGGTCATGAAGTCGGCCGGCGTCTCCCCGGTGCTCGCTCGAACGGCGGTTCCGAGCGCGGGGTGGATGATCAGGCCGGCTCCGAGGGTCAGCCCCAGTGCCCAGAGCAAGACGTAGACGATGAGGATGACCGGGCCGCAGAAGGAGAGCACGGCGTCCCGCCTCTGCCCGAACCGATCGGCGGCACGTCGGAAGACTGCCCAGGTGAGATGGGCAACCCTATCCGCGATCAGGCCCGTCCCGATGCGCGCGTAGAGGACTGTCAGGAAAATGTCGGCGAGGACGAGGCCCATGACGAGCGCGCCCAACGCCTGTTCGAGGGCTGGCAGCATCAGGCTCGCCATCCTTCCAGCCTCAGGCGTTGGTCAGTGTCCAGGGACGCATTGCCTCCGGGCCGATGATGTCAGGTGGCGGCTTGAAGTCGCGTGCCGCACCTCGCATTGCCTTCGCGGGACGGCGAAAGCCGCTGCGGCGGCGGTAATCCTGCCGGACCTTCTGGGACGGGTTGAGAGGTGCCCCCGAAAGGTTGTGCGCGCAGATCACGTCTATGGCTGTCACGCCGACTAAAGCCACAAGGGCGATCAGCACGTTGTCCTTGCGCGGATTATGGCCCTCAAGCCCCGGCAGGACCGTGGCGATGTCGAGCGCGTCTCCCGCGACGCGTGCCGAGATCCACGGTGTCGGATCGCGCGAGCCCAGGATTCCGGCACCCTGTATGAGTTCGCGCACCCCGTAGGCCCGGATGACCGGGGCCGCACGCGGCATTCCAAGCCAGTGGGCAATGGCACTGCCGAACGCTACTTCGGTCAAACCAAGGCCGATCGAGAACCAGCCCAGGCCGTGGGCGAGTTCCCTGCTTGCAGGATCCGGTCTACGGCGCGGGTCCGAGGTGAGGTAACTCGGTATGGAAGAGGGCACAGGAGCTCGGCCCCGGTCACCTCGATACATGGCATCGGACATGCTGACTTCCTCGGTGCCGCAATGAGGGAGGAGGAGCAGGCCCGCCGCACTGCGACGAGCGACGGAGCCCATCAGGGCCGAAGCACAACCTTGATGCAGTTATCCTTCTTGTCGCGGAAGGTCTTGTACATCTCGGGCCCTTGATCGAGCCTGACCCGATGGGTGATGACGAACGAGGGGTCGATCTGCCCGTCGTCGATGCGCTTGACGAGGTCATCCGTCCACCGGTTCACGTGAGTTTGTCCAGTGCGGATGGTCAGCCCCTTGTTCATCAAGGCTCCCATCGGCAGCTTGTCGACAAGCCCGCCGTAGACACCTGGGATCGAAATGATGCCAGCGGGACGGCAGACATAGATCATCTCGCGCAGCACTGCGGCGCGGTCGCTCTCCAGCATTACAGCCTGCTTCAGTCGGTCGTAGGCGTGTTCCAGGGCGCGCGGCGAATGCGCCTCCATGCCGACGGCATCGATGCACTTCTCCGGACCTTTGCAGCTGGTCAACTCATTGAGGCTCTCGACCACGCTCTCCTGCGCGTTGTCGATCGTGATAGCCCCTCCCGCGCGTGCCATCTCAAGGCGCTCGGGCACGCTGTCGATGCAGACCACCTGCTTGGCCCCGAGAAGGAGCGCGGAGCGCAACGTCATCTGGCCGACTGGACCAGCGCCCCAGATCGCAACCGTATCGGTCGGTTGAATGTCGGCTTGCACGGCCGCCTGCCAGCCGGTCGGGAAGATGTCACCGAGGAACAGCACCTGCTCGTCGCTCAGGTGCTCCGGCACCTTGATGTGGGTCTTGTCGGCAAAGGGCACGCGGACGTACTCGGCTTGTCCACCTTGGTAGCCACCGGTGAGGTGGGTGTAGCCGAACAAGCCCGCAGTGGTGTGTCCGAAGACCTTGTCGGCGACATGCTTGTTGCGGTTCGAGCGTTCGCAGACGGAGAAGTAGCCGCGCTTGCACTGGTCGCACTCGCCACAGATGATTGTGAACGGCACAACGATGCGCTCACCTTTCCTGAGAGCGCCGTTGACCCCTTTACCCATCTCAACGACTTCGCCCATGAACTCGTGGCCCATCACGTCGCCCTTCTCCATGCCGGGCATGACGTGGTCGTAGAGGTGCAGGTCCGAACCGCAGATCGCACAGGTGGTCACCTTGATGATCGCATCGCGCTCGTCCTCGATCTTGGGGTCGGGGACCGTATCGCAGCGAATGTCCTCAGTACCGTGCCAGACCAGTGCTCTCATGGGAATTCTCCGCAACAAATAGGAATTATTGCGAGTAACTTTTAGGTCATACATTGAATCTAATTTTTATCTGCCTCTATAACATAAGACCAACGGGCATGACCTTTTATTACATTTGTCACCTTGACAGCAATCAAGAGCCCTACCGGGGCTAAACGACTTGAGAAAGCCCCTCAGGCATTTTGGCAATATTTGTAATGATATAATGTAGCGCAAATGCACACTTGAGTGGGTGCTGCCACACTAGGCACGCGCCTGTGCGTCACAGCGAACGTCTCCTTCCGATGGCGATGCGGTCCCTGGCGGCTGTCTGGTTGAATGCCTGCTCTCCACCCATTTGAGACCCTGCAGGGAATTGATGGACGACCTTACCGAGCAACCGAGGCGGCTCAAAGAACGATGTTCTCGGTCACGTCCTGAGGGCTCAGCGGGAGGATGAATCGGACGCCGATACCGCCTTCGGTATGGCGGACGACCTGACTTCGGCGCCGGCCGATCGTGGCCGATGTCCCAATTTCAGGACGTGGCGTCAGATCGACCGAGGCCCCGTTAATGGAGACGTCGCGTAGTCGACCGAGCGCTTCGGCGCCGCCCCAGATCACGACCACCTCGGTTCGGATCGGCACGACCCGGACCGCCTCGCGTCGGTCCGATGCTCCATCCGCCTGGGCCGCATGCCACGCGAGACGCGCGGCAAGGCGGCCCCTCTGGTCGGGACCCGCCTCAAGATCCAGGCGGAATGCCCCGTTAGTCCGTTCCGCTGTACGTCCCCTGAGAAGGCCGAGCCCAGGGATCCGGCAGATGATCCGCTCGCCTGGGACGGGGCCGTGGTCGCCCGTGATCTCCAGCACGTCGGGTGCGTCGCCGCGGAGTATGCAATCGCGCTCAACACCGACTTCGTCGAGGTAGCGCCCCGGCAGGCAGACCGACGACACCTCAGAGCTCCTTGATCCAGGACAGTAGCGCCGTCCCGGTTTCCCAGCGGGACCCGACCCGAAACGATGCGTCGACATCCCGAGGATTCACCCCGTAGCGCGCATGAAATGCCTTGCTGAAGCTCTTCAGGTTCTCGTAGCCGCAGGCGTAAGCCACGCTCGATATCCGGCGGGCGTCGCCGCCTTCCACGCCGGAGAGGATGCGCATCGCCCGGGCCAGACGACGATTGCGGATGTAGGTCATCACGCCGCCTTCCGGCTCGAACAGCGCGTAGATCGGCGTGCGCGACAGCCCGAACCGGGCGCAGAGCAGCTCGACGCCGAGGTCGGTCCGATCGAGGTTCGCCTCGATGAACTGCCGGATCTCGATCGCCGCGACCGCCGGACGGTTGTAGCCGCTGTCGGACACCGGGGTCAGGGCAGCGTTGCACAGGGCGACCGTCGCCACCGAGAGCAGGTTCCGTTGCTCCTCGTCCGTGCCATCGAGGCAATGTCGGACATTCCTGATGTGATCCGAGAACAAGCGCACGAGGGGCCGATCGCGTCGCGGGAGGACGCTCTTGTGGAGGTCGCCGACCTCGCCCACCCGAGCGTCGAAGGCCCGCCGCGGGATGACTAGGGTCGAGACTCAATCAGCACCAGAAGGCAATGACGGCGGCAAGGGCGAGTGCTGAGGCGAAGTTTCGGGCGAGTTTGTCGTAGCGTGTGGC
>JACJIB010000021.1 GCA_014138645.1 Methylorubrum thiocyanatum
CTTAGCAACGTCGATGGCTACGAGAACGCCGGCCGGCGGCGTAAGCTGCGGTCTGGTCATGGTCGATCCGTCTCCGGAATGAGGCTTCGAACACCATCACTCTAGAGACCTGTTGATCGGCCATGACCACCCAGGGCGGCGCGCTGCGCTCCGCGTGGCTTCGCGCGCCGCTCCAGAACCGGCGAGCCCTCTTCCCGATTTGCTATGGGCCGGAGTTTGCCGGGGGCATGCTCCACCAGTGGGCGTACTTGAACGGGGTCGAGATCGACTTCTCCCGACCGGGCAAGCCGACCGACAACGCCTACATCGAAGCATTTAACGGCGGCCTGCGGGCGGAGTGTCTGAACGCCTCGTGGTTCCTGTCGCTAGCCGACGCCCGTGAGCGCATCGAGGACTGGAGGTGCCACTACAACGAAGACCGACCCGATACGGCCCTGAGCGGCCTGACGCCCTGCGCCTTCGCCCACCAAGCTGTCACAGCCCGAGAAATTGCATAGGTCGTGGACCGCAAACCGGGTCAACTCCAGTCCTGGCTGATCCTCTCAATCAGCCCAGTCCAAAGCCTGCCGGACAGGTCAGCGCAGGACGCATCATGAGAATTCTCAAATCACTGCATTCTATAGACGTACCGCGGAGATTGCTTCGCCAATGACTTTCAGAGGATCGTCGGCCTCCCGCATCTCAATCGCAGCCCAGCTGGAATACCCAACATCGTCTAGAGTCGATAGCAGTGGCGCATATATCGGCGCATCCGCTTCGACGATCGACGCTAGCTTCGGTTTTGAGAGATGCACGTGCGCAATGATATCGTGATGCTCTCTGATGATGTCCTGTGCACTCTCTCCGGTGAAGGCCAGACATCCGCTATCGAAGTGAAGTCTGAAAGACGGATGGCTGACGGCCTGCACCATTGCAGCGCACTGCGCGGTTGTTACCAGGAAGTCCCCACCGTACTCTTCAGGAGCAGCCTCAAGGACAATCGTGAAACCGGTTGCGGCTATGGCCTCCGCTAGGCACCTGAAGCGCTGCGCTCCAAGCTCGAAGGCATTCTCCGCGGTGAGTTGCCCACGTTGTCGGTTGCGAGGCGCGCCGAAGACGCCGGCCCCCCCTTGCTCAAATGCTCGGCAAAAGTCGCCACGCGCACCGTATGCTCACGCATCGCTTCGAACGAGGCAGCATCACCGAGAAGTTGGCAGTCCGGCTGGTTGAAATAGAGCGCTTGGTACGAGCTGACCTGGAGCCCAGCACGACAAATTCGATGTCTCTCGGTTCGGGCGAACTCCTCGGTGAGATCCTGCCAAGACGCAAGTTTCGTGGGGGCGACTTCGAGGCCGGTGACGTTTGCGTCAGCAAGCAAGGCATAAACTTGATCGCTGAGGTCTGTTGGCCACGCGATATTGGAGATAGACAGACGGGTCATTCACCGCTCTCCAAGTAGCTACCTATGCCGTTGAGTACAGTCTCTCGATCGAAGTGGTAGGGATCGGTTCCCCCAAGGACGCCTGCGTGGATCGTCCGCATATCATAGGAGGCAGCAGGCTTACTCAGGTCCGCTTCGCGCAGCTTGCCAGGGAAAAAGCGCTCGGCGACCGCCGACATGGTGACAGGTTCCGGCGCGATATTGACGAGCGTCAGATTCGCCTGCGTGATCGCCGCAATATCACGCTCCAAGCGGCGTACGTCGTACCATTGGAAGCTGCCGCGCGGGTCAATCGCTTCGACCATGTTGTCGTAGCGCAGATCGAAGATGGCATTCTTCTTCAGCCCTCGCCCATAGAGCGCTGGGAGCCGGATGATGAGGTGATTGGCGAACGTTCTGGCAATGAAGCGTTCGAAAGCTGCCCTATGGGTACCATAAGGCGCGCCCTCACTTGATGCAGGATCGCGCTCGTTGACGTATAGGGCAGGCTGATACACGTCGGTCGTCGACAGCAGCACGAAGCGGTCTGCCGTGACGTGTCCCAGGTTCTCAACGAGGACGTCAATAGCAGCCTGATCTGTTTCTGGATCGTTATTGGCCTTCCATTTTATGGCTGAAATGCCAGCGCAGACGACCTCCTTGAAATGGCGGCCGCGCATGGTTTCGCTGTTGCCAGTATTAAATAATACATCATACCTTCCGGCATGAACAAGGTTTCCTCCGACGAAGCCGGTATGTCCAATCAATGCCCGCATATGGCTAGTCCAATTTCAATCCGATTGACTCTACCTTCGCCCGGATGGACGCAGGCAGCGACGAAGGAACGTCAGCAGCACTTTCGTCTTGATCCGCTTCAATCATCGAGAGGATTCGTTCTGTCGCAAAGAAAATCGTATCGATCTTGCCAGACATGACAGTGAACACACGTCCATCTCTTCCAACGTAGCAACTCCGATCGTCGCTGTTGCCGATTGGCTTGGTTTTAATCGAGATTTGTGGTCCTATGAATTTATAGATATCGAGAAACTCTGGCACATTCTCCTGCGCCTGTTGGATCATCAGGCTGCGCTTAGCCTCGATTTGCTGGGAGTTTACACAGTCACGCACTGAGCGCGCTTCTTCGGAGGTAGAAAAACGGCCTAAGGGCGTGTGTGGGACGCTTGACAATGTGTAGATTGTCTCGACTTCTGTAGGATAGATGGAGTACAGCGGTCCATCAACAAAAGTGACCGCAGGCAGTCCGGCTGCTGCTTCAAAGTACAGAAGCAGTGTTGGCTCATAGTATGTTGAGACAATATTTCTACCGAAGTGACCCCAGGTGGCATCAATGACGTAATCGAACCGCTCGCCATTTACTAAAATATACTTCGAAAACCGCTCGATCGATTTGATTTGAACCGACATGCTTACCACATGCCGCAAGTGGCGCTGAAAGTAGTGCCGAGCTTTGTCGATCAGTATGACGCGCTCTTCAGCACGTATCATTCCGTCGATGTTTGTCAGGCTTAGACTACATCGATCAACGGAGCGATAAGGTATTCCCGTCGCAGTCATGATCAGCTTATATGTATCAAAATCAATAAGCGACGTATCTTTGGGGACGGCATATATATTTTCAGGGATCGGCTTGCTCAAATCTCCGTATCGTTCAATAAACCGGGAAAACCCGTCGCGCGATTGTATGCGCGTGCCTGAATGTCTGGGATAATGAAATCCGAGATGGAGCCTGAACTGGTTGTTCCCCGAAGCTTCATGTAAGAGCCTTTCATTTTGCTCATACAATCGAACTGTGAACCCCAGGGCCATCATCGACGAGGCGATATGGCAGCCATACCAACCGCCCCCGATGATTGCTATGCGCTGACTCATTCCTCGGCCTCCTGGCCCCGCGAGCAAACCCAGATGCAAGCGTCGCGCTTGCATCCTAGGTCGTGGCTCTATCGCAGGCGGAGCCGACGGGGAAGCGCTTGCGCCGATTGGCTGAGGTTTAGGCTTCGAAGGAAGCTTGCCTGACTCTGGCCGCTCACCTAAGCGTCACGTTCGCCGGCACCTGGCCGTTCCTCGCTAAGCTCGGCTTATTCCAGCCTCACAGCGAGCGCGGGCGGTCCTGGTTGGCGCTAGACAAGCGATCTGACGAGGGCTGATCCCCCCTTATGCAGAGGCGAATGCGCCGCCTCGCTCGACAAACTCCCACGCGCACAGAACGCCCATGGCAGCGGCATCCTCATCCGATCAGAATTTATCGGTGACCCGCATTACGGCGACAGCCTCGACCACCTTCTTGTCGGCCGAGCCGACAACCACTTTGAGAACATTTCCTTTCGAATCTGCACAGCCTCTGTCGGCATAACAAAATAGCCTGCGGCGGCTCCGGATACGTGGAGCGGGACTCGCTCGGTCAGGACGGCAGGTCGTGGGGCATCCAGCGCCATGGTGCGCCCGTCTTCATGAACCGCTCCGGGTTTCCCGGAGGCCAGTTGGTTTGGGTCGGGCGGCCAAGGTTTGAGTCTCGACCTGAGTGAAGTAGCGCGCTTCGGCGTCGGCAGGAGGCACGTTGCCGATCGGTTCGAGCAAGCGACGGGTGTTGAACCTGTCGACCCATTCGAGGGTGGCGAACCAGACGGCCTCGAAGGACCGCCACGTGCCGCGCCGATGGATCACTCGGCCTTGAGCAGGCTGTTGATCGTCACGGCCAGGGCGTTGTCGTAGCTGTCCCCGACGCTGCCGACGGACGGCTCGACACCCGCCTCCGCCAGGCGCTCCTTGTAGCGCAGGGCGAGGTATTGTGAGCCCCTGTCGCTATGATGCACGAGCCCGCTGCCCTGGAGGGGCCGGCGCTCGTGCAGGGCCTGCTCCAAGGCATCGAGCTCGAAGCTGGTATGGGCGGTGCGCAACGCCCGCCAGCCGACGATGCGCCGGGCGAAGGCGTCGATCACAAAGGCCACGTAGACCTTGCGCACGCCGTAGACGCAGAAGTTCGCCTAGAACACGTGCCGGATTTCGACTATCAGCGTCGCGTCCGAGCGAGCCCGGCTTGGCAGCCTGCCGGGATCGGCCCGCCGCGCGGCATGGGCGTAGTATGTCGACGGGGCGATCGGCAGCACCCTGCAAATCGGCCTCATCCTGAGGCTCTCGAAGGACGACCTCGTAGGCCTCCCGGCGACCGACGATGAAGGCGAACATGTCCGCGACCGGAGATCGAGTTCCGCCAAGGCAGAATACGCGTTCGCCTTCCACAGGATCTCGTTGGCCTGCCGGAGTTCGCGGTTCTCGCGCTCCAGCGCCTTGATCCGCTCGCGCTCGTCCGTCGTCGGACCAGCCCGCTGGCCCCGGTCCCGCTAGGCTTGGCGCACCCAGTTGCGCAGCGTTTCGCACGAGCAGCCGATCGTGGAAGCGATCGAGCGGATCGCCCGTATTGCGAGCCGTGCTCGCCCTGGTAGTCGAACACCATCCGCACCGCGCGCTCGCGGACCTCAGGCGAAAAGGGGGCTGTACGCTTCGGCATGGCCCCATCCTCTCAAGAGTTGGAGCCTCCAGGAAACCCAGGCGGTTCAGTGGCTGCGCGGCGATCCTGCTGAGCAAGAAGGCATCATTGGGATCGAGCTTGGAGCGGCGGGCCTGCCCCTGGGGGCGAGCCGCCACCGTCCCGGTCGTCGTAAGAGCCGTCATCCAACGGATGGCCGTGGCGACACTGACCCCGAAGCGGGCCACCGCCTGCCGACGGGAGGTCACCGCGGCGGCGTCCAACACCCGTTCGCGCAGGTCCTGGCTGTAGAGTCGGCCCATGCTTGGCTCCACTTCCGGAGCAAGCCGTAAGTCAGAATCAGATACGTGGGTGAGCCCCAGCTAGACAATTTAGACCAAACCGAAGACGCTCTAGGTGGCGAACCCATAATGGCTGGCACGGTTGAGCCGCAGCATCGTTAGCCCCCTGAGCAGGAGGGGCCTGGATGGCGCGGTTTGACCTGACGGATGCGGAGTAGGCGGTGATCGAGCCGCTGTTGCCGACGGACGTGCGTGGCAAGGAGCGCGTGGACGACCGGCGGGTTCTGAACGGGATCTTCTGGCGGCTGCGCACGGGTGCACCCTGGGCCCATATCCCGGCGCGCTATGGCCCGCATACGACCTGCAGCAACCGCTTCCGGCGCTGGCGCAAGCGTGGCATCTGGGATCGGCTTCTGAACGCGGTGTCAAAGGCTTACGAGGGCGACCTGCAGATGATCGACGCCACGAGCGTGCGGGTGCATCAGCACGCAGCCTGCGCCCAAAAAAGAGGGCGGATCCGGTGGCATGGGTCGCTCGCGCGGCGGCCTGACGAGCAAGATCCACGCGCTGGTGGATGCCGAAGGTCGTCCCGTGGCGCTGAAGATCACGGAAGGCCAAGCGCATGACGGGCGTTCGGCCGCCGACATGCTGGGCGGGTTGGGTACCGGTCAGATCCTGCTGGGGGACCGAGCCTACGACAGCGACGCATTGCGGACCCGGATGGCCGAGCAAGGTGCATGGGCCAACGTGAAGCCAATGCCCAACCGCAAACAGGTGCTGGCCTTCAGCCCGTTCTTGTACGAGTACCGCAGCCTCGTGGAGCGCTTCTTCAGCAAGATCAAGCACTTCCGGGCTGTTGCCACGCGCTACGACAAGGATCCCGACAACTTCCTGGCCAGCGTCAAGCTCGCAGCCTGCGGGTCTGGCTGCGAGATTTATGAGTCCGCGACCTAGCGTGCCCGCGACGTAAGCAACCGGCAGCGCGAGGTCGCACTCAGCGCCATCGCGCATCAGCGGCCAGCGGCTGCGGCTTGAGTCGCTGTTGGCGCCTGCGCGACTGGCGGGCGGCCGGCGTGTGGCACGAATCAGTCCTCGCGCTCGGCTCTCACACCTGGCCGCTGCTGCTCGGCGGCCTGGATCATGTTCTTTTGTGCTTAACGGCGTGACGCCGGAAGAAGCGTGACAGGCTGCTCAAACCGGCGGTGATGCATCTCGCGGCCCGCAGGACGCACCGTTCCGAAACGATCAGTGTCGACTGCTCCGCCTGCAGGCGCAGGATCACATCCGCATAGGCTTCCACGTGCTACGAGCGCTGGTCGCTGTCCTGCCACTTGGCGGCGATCGGCCCTCGCGCACGAAGCTCTTCTGCCGCCGAATGGAGCTGGCAGGAATGACCCCGAAGCGCTCTACAGCCTGACGGTACGAGGCCCACTAGGCCATGGCCTTGACTACACGTTCGCCTAGATACGATGACAGCGGTGACCCTCTGAACTTCATGTCGAGACCTAACAGGGAGCAGATCACACCCCATAAGAGAACCCCAACGGGCTCACAGCGGTCGGCAACCGCCTTAGGCAGAGGAAGACATGCTTGCACTACCGAGCGCTCCTACAACCGAGCACAATCATACTCAATTTGAAATGACGTCAGCGTTTCGAGTTCGACAAACCATTTCGATCGCCTTAGGATGGTGTTTAACAAACTCGCCGCAGGCGAGATAGCGTCCTGCTAGGGATATGCCGATGAGCAGGATAACTCTGAGGTATAAAATTGACCCCAAGACACTAAGACAGAAACCTTCAACCGTTTAAGTAGGGAAGAACGCATGTCTAACATGTCGCAAGAAAAAAATCCATCGAATTTTCATTTTGAAACGGCTGGGCGATGCCCTATTTGTGAAAAAGAGGTGACGTTCTCTTCCTCAGATCCTTGGCTTCGCGATCATTTCGTTTGCCATTCATGTCCCGGTGGATCTCTACCGCGAGAAAGGGCGTTGATGCTGTCGCTTCGACGGCACTTTCCTAACTGGCGCGATCTCGACATACATGAGTCATCACCAGGTCGAAATGGAGCGTCAGTAGTCATCAAAAGAGATTGTCGCAATTACATAGAAAGTCAGTTTTTTATAGGCGTTACCCCAGGGGAATTTGTAGACGGCGTAAGATGCGAGAATCTTGAAAGCACAACCTTCCCGGACGAATCACTCGATATAATAATCACTCAAGACGTTCTAGAGCATGTCAATATGCCGAGCAGCGTGTTTCAGGATTGCGCGCGTGTTCTTCGGCACGGCGGAGCGCACTTGTTTACAGCGCCTACATACAAAAACTTGGATTTAACATTGAGAAGAGCATTATACAAAGAATCTGAAGTTGAGCATTATTTCTCTCCAGAGTATCATGGGAATCCAATCGATCCTAACGGTTCTCTTGTTACGTTTCACTATGGCTATGATTTGCCAAATTTGATTCGGGAGTGGTCGGGACTTGATGTTGAGGTGAGCAGGTTTAGTGATGCTTACCATGGTATAATCGGCGAGCATCTGGAAGTATATGTCGCGTGGAAGCGGTAAAATAGAAGGAATAATTTGCTCCCCTGTTTCGGCACGGCTTGGCAGATAAGCACAAGGATTGCAGCTTTTCGCCAACAAAGACCGAACTAAATGGGCAATTGCAAAGGCTATCCGCTCGGTCTGAAACGAAAACACGTTTGAATTTTTTGGCTTCAGCGTTCTCGTAGTGGCTCGACGTGCTGTTGTTCCTTGAAATCCGGACAAGGTTTTCTGGGCCGCATCATCAGCCGCTCAGATATTATCTTGCCGGATGCTCGTTTGGGAGCCTGCTCATGACGTCGACGGCGGGTTGCCCCTTCTTCGACTAAGTGGAGGCTGTCGGGGAACCTGCCGACGCATGGGCGTTGCTACAGCTCTGCACAGTTGCGGCAACCGGCCGCACACTCTGCATCGGGCTCGCGTACATAGGCATCCAGGCTGCTCTGATGCTCCCGAATCATGTCACCGATAAGCCTGCCCAGCATGTCGCGCTCCGGCTTGCGGCTGTGGCCGGTCATGCAGACAATTTGCCTGATCGGCATACCCTGTCGCGACAACGTCAGAATCGCTTCGGCGGTCGCCGTCCGCCGAAGGTGCTCCTCGTACTGCAGGCGTTCGGCGCTGATCAGCTGACTGAGGTCGATCGTGACGGCACACCGCGGCGCGGATGGCGGTCATCGATTTGCTTACGACAGCGAGAAAGATGGCGCTGGAATTCTCCATCATGTGCCATCGATCGGCAACTCCGATTGCCTCGGGCAACGCCCGCGCCGGCACCTCGCCGTAGCAGCAGCTGCGGTCACGGGTGAGGACGACGATCTCAGCATGGGCTGAGAGATATGCCTCGGCGGTGCCACTCTCGCGGTCCGGCAGGAAGCCGCCGACACGCCGCTGCTCCAGGCCGCAGATCTGCATGCCGTACCGGTGACGGGCTGGAGATCGCGGCGGAAAACGGCGAGCGTGTGCGGGTCGACTTCGCGCTAGACTGCTGCGATCGGGAAGCGATGAGCGACGTGGCGACCACGGCGGGCATCACGGGCGAGGACGTCCGCGACCTGATGGTGGCAGCCGTCGAACACCGCTTCGGGCCGGTCAATCAGTTGCTGAGCCTGATCGAGTGGATGACCGATAATCGTAGCTGCTACGTGGCCCGCGACACTCGTCGCTTTGCCCACGACATTGGATTGGTACCGCTGGAGAGCCCGCAGAGCAACGGCATGGCCGAGGCGTTCGTGCGAACGTTGAAACGCGACCACGTGCGTGTCTCGATGCTACCGGATGCTGAGAGCGTGCTGCGCCAGCCCCCCGTTCGGCTGGCGCACTACAACAACCTTCATCCTCATCGCGCTCGGCTACCGCTCGCCGCGCGAGTTCATCACCCGATCAACCCAGAAAACCCTGTCCGGTCTTTGAGGACAACAATACGCTCAACGAGGCCACGGTTAATCGCTATCATTATATCAGCCACGATGAGCTGCGTCTGCAGCTGTTGGATGAGGTCTACCGCTATGATCGCCGCTTCAGCAACCTGTGCAGCTGCCCGGCCTTATAAATTTTTATCTGCGAAGCCTGGACGTGACAGCCTGAACGCCTCAGGTTCGATCCTTCACAACGAACCGTAGAGCCAAAATTCTAGCGGAAGTTGACCCGTGAGTGCGCAGCGCAACTTCAGGGCAAGGGCATGACATTCTAGTCTCCCGCACTTACTATTAAAAGACTGAAATGAAACCGGTGTCTCTATGCATGCAAGCAGCGCCGGCCACGCAAGCTCATCTCATGCTTGATGCCGTGGCCGATTTAAAGTTGGATTCGGGCTTCTACACCGATCCTTCGACGTATCAATGAAGACCGGCAGGCACGGTGTGATTGCAAAAAGGATATTATCAGCAGGCCTCCTGCGCAGCTAATATCCCAAGAACATAGAACCGCAACAATAGAAGGATGTATATATGTTCAATAATTATTATCCAGCGCTAGAATCAAGTTTTTGCATCAATGAAGATAGGACTGTTGCAATTGACATTGGAGATCGGCAAGTATTACTCACGAAGCACGATGGGAGTCCGTATTTCCCGCTGGATAATATTGACTCATATAGGGAGATAAGAGACATTGATCCAATATTTATATTCGAGTTCTTAGATGGCGACAACTCTTGCTATGTTTCGATATTTGATAGCAATCTTGTGCTCCTCTGCGAAAACTTGCAATACGGAGAACCGCATTACCAAGAACTAATTGGCCGGTGCGTCGCACTTGATCTCACTAACGCTGTAGCAAGACTCGCTCGGCGCAATAATAAAGGGGAAGAATCAGCGATTAAAAGCAATCGATTCCAAACAGCTTCAACGGCAGTTCGCAAATTGCTTGCAAAGTTAGCCTGCGAACACGCCCTATCTGAGCCATACATACTAAATATAGAAAGCCCTAAAGACGTTCCACCCCTTTTCGTTCAGCAATGCGGTGTCGTAAGGAAAATATCTGGAGAGGCCTGTATCGACTTATTCACTCAAAGAAGCGCTGAGTTATTTGCGGGTTTCATATCCAGCAACAGAATGCAGGTTTCAGATCTTTCGGATGGTGTTCCTCTCGATCTCAGCTGCGTTATCTGCATGTCTGAGTTTCATTACGCATACTGCTTTAACTCCAGTCGGGGCGATCGACTTATAGTTATTTTCGTAACAACACACCATACAGCCGTTATGGGCGTATATTATCCAGAGTCGGATATTGTAATATATAATCATACAGCAAATGATGTAATGCGAGAATGCAAGAACATTGCTAGCTACATTGGTTTTGATGCGAGAAGGTCGTTTTTGCAGAATTTATTTGGGTACGATATGGTAATTAAAGGTATAACAAAGGCCTCGCCGCCATTTTATGTTGTTCGGGAGCGACACCTAGGACATCATCTCTGGAACGAGCTTGGTGGGATTCATGAACTGTTATCTAAAAATCTACATTTGCGGATCAAGATTTTGATTACAGCGGGCACCGAAAGCGAAGTATATGGAAAAATTGACGATATTTATCCAGCGTTGAAAGGACGGGTCATCAGATACGCTCTTCGTCCGGAGCAGTTTTCTGATTTTGCACATAAAAATAATATTATCCCTTTCCGATACACTACACAATCTGTCAATCGATCTACAGCTTCGAAAATTATGCTGGCAAGCGATCGGACTGCGCCTGCTACTGATAGAGAAATACTGTACCAAGCACGGCAAGAAAAACGTGCGATTGTTGTACTTGGAATTCGCTTAAATGACAGAACCCTTGAGGAGCCACTCCCATTCTTTGTGGCGACGATATCCAAGCTAAATGCCATATGCGGACCACTTCTCGTGGTCGTTGATGGATACAACGCCCCGAATCGTGCGTCGAAACTTGATGTCTCTCTTCAAAATATGATTGAGGCTGAATCCGAGTTTTTTACCCAACTTACGTCATATTTGGTTGGGCTCGATGTCATTCTTGTTTCAAATATCGGAAAGTCAATGTCTGTTAGTATATTTTGGGCTGCTAACTCAGACTTTTTTGTTGCGATATGGGGAGCCGGCCTGGCTAAGTACCGTTGGATAGCTAATCTTCCAGGCGTCATCGTCAGCAGCAAATGGAACATAGAGCAGCGAGCCGACTTCCGGATTTATGAAACGAGCCAGTACATGGATAACCCAACTCCAGTAATTTATCCGCCTGCATCAATAATTTCTGATAGCTCCTTCGATGTCGGGGGCAATAGAACAGACGAACCTGAAGGATTGCGAAATTTTAGAGTCAATCTGGATGGCTGGTTATCTTTTTTGGATATTAGCTGCAGCCAATATCGCAGGGAGACGCTTAACGGCTAGCGGTTGCGAAGTTGTTATGGATAGGCTGTTAGCTCGACTTTGGCCAATTTGACGTGTGCTTGAGGAGCGGGGTGATGAAGCGGGCATGACTAGTAGGCTTGGCGACACGATGGAGGGCAACGCACTGAAGCCCGTCGCCTACACGCACGGCACTCCTGCCGTAGGGCCCTGGCATCGTGCGCTTTATCAGCGTGCAGTTTGTCGGGGCGTCGGCGTGGTCGGCCGCGGCGGCCGTTGCTCAAGGGCGGAATGAAGTCGAAGGTGGGTGCCATCTGCGGACTATTGTGCCGGTTGGCGCCCCCCAGCCTCAGGCCGAGCGGCGTGCCGCGGGCATCGGTGACGAGGTGGCGCTTGGTACCCGGCTTGCTTAGCCCCTCGGGTTTGGACCGGTGGCAGACCCCTCTTTTTGGCCGGGACAGAGGCACTGCCCAGGCTCGCTCGGCTCCAGTCGATCGCACCGGCCGCGTGCAGGCGCTTCAGCAACACCTTGTGAAGGCGCGCTCACGCGCAGGCCGCCTGCCAGTCGCGCAGGCGCCGCCAGCAACTCATGCCGCGGCCGCAGCCCATCTCAGACGGAAGCGTCGCCCAGGGTAGTCCCGAGCGCAGCACAAACAGGCTACTGGTGAGCGCCGCCCTGACCTTACCCCCTGGTCTGCCCTCATTCTGAAGCTAGGGTCCGTCGAGCAGGAGACGGACGATGAAGAAGAGCGATTCAGCGAAGAGCAGATCATCGGCATC
>JACJIB010000022.1 GCA_014138645.1 Methylorubrum thiocyanatum
GGCTCACCCCGAACGCGTTTGCAACCCGGCCCAAACAGGACCAGAACCAGAACAGACTCTAGTTATGAACGGGGGAAGACAGGGGGCAAGGTCATGCATCCCTCAATGGTTTTGCTGGTCTGCTGATCGACCATGGCTCGATCCGCAGGGTCACGGGCAGCCAACTCACCGAGCCCGAGTTCGGGTACAACCTGTGTCGCAATCTCCTCTTGTTTCGCTTGTAGGGCTATGATGCGCGCTATTGCCTCCTCTTCTGTCGCGTGCCCAACCTGTCGCGCAAGCGTGTGTCGCCACCCAAGCGGGAACGACGCACCGCGCAGCCTTATCCGATCCGTGACGCTGGCTAGCACAAGCTGCCAGTGCTCCGGGCTTAGCTCAGCGAACCTCTTGCCCAGGCCGAGGTTGTGGGCCGCGAGCTCGGCGACTTCTATCCACTCGCGCAGCAGGTCGGGCTTCTCGGCCGGGACAGGAACAACGGGCGCATCGGGCATGCTGAACCCCCTTCAGGTGAGCTCGGGCTACCATAACGCTGTGCGACGCAAGTCTTCAGCATCTCGCAATGAGACAAAGGCTGGCTTCTCGTGTTCGAGATCGAGGAATAGCCTGGACCTCACATTGTCATGCCGCTTGCAGTTTGTCCTTCCCGAAACTCCGAGAATGGCGCTTAGCAGCACTCTATTAGTCAGCTGCAGCAGGCCGCCATGACCTAAGAAGAGTACGACAGGATAGAATTCGCGCCCCCCCTCTCCCCCCCCCGCCGCAGTCCGACCATGTCCAACTGCGCTTAGAATATGAGATATATTTTTGACGCAGGCGAGCCAAATAAATACTGCGCGACGATGGAGATGGTGGCGGCTAACAAATCTGCGTCCGCCAAGTCGGAGAGGCTTCAGCCGCTCGGTTGCGCCCGGATACAGCTACGAGTGGCGCAACCGAATTGCCTTGCCAACCATCATCTTGCACGTACAGATGCGACTCCATTGCTGGCGATTGGAGCATGTTTGCTTGGTTACTAATGATCGCGGAAGCAGGCTATATGAAATGAACGTTTGGCAGGCTTGCCGCAGACATCATATGTATGAACCTGCATCTGGTACGGGTCGTTGGTCAGCCCAACGGTGATGAGCCCAGGCTCAACAACCTCTTCCTCGGCGCTACCGATGGTTCCGGCGAAATTGGTCTTGGCCTCGCCCTGAAGCGGAATCTTCCAGGTAATAGTATATTTGTTATCACCCGTTTGCTCGCATTTATCGATCATGTAGCCGCGAGCAATGGAACCGTCAGATCGTATGACGCAGGCTAATCTGTTTTCGAACTTATCCATGTTTCGCTCCTATCAGGAAGCCGTCTCTCCTGGAATGAACATTTGATTGGGACGATGATCGCGGACAGAAATGCCAATCGTAGCGAGCGGCGCACGCCCCGCCATCACAACCCTAACCAGACAGCCCTGTCGTTCAGCGATCAGTAGTAGTGGGTTTAGAGTGGGCTTGCAAGCTTCAAAATGGTCTAATTGCATCTTCAAAGCGAAATCGCGGCTTATTTCGCAATCTTTGCTGTAGCAATCATAAGACAGCATAGGAGTTTCTGTTTCAGGATTCGGGGCCAATGTGATTAAATTCTAGGCGCCAATTCAATTGAGCAAAATTCGCATTGGCTCATTTGTTATAGACGCCAATCATCGCCGCAATCGCGGTGCGGTTGCGTCGCTCTTGCATGCAGACGACCCTGAGCATGCGGAGTTCGGTCATTTCTTCGCACAGCCATCCTGCCAACGCGCCTAGCTCCGTTGCCAGCGCCTTCAACTCGTTCACCACCTCCGCCTCGCTGACCGCTTTTTTCATCATAGACAACACACACGGAGGTCTCGGCCAACGAAATCTTAAGAGCGGCAAAGTAGCGAACGACATCTGCCATGGGCCGACATCGGACTGGCAGGCGTTCAATTCAGCCGACGATGCTGCCAAAGGGAGACACTCCTGCGAGCGATCGTCTCAGCGAGCTCCGAGAGGATGCTGGCGGAACAGATCGCCTACAATTTGCTTTTCGGCATTCAGATCAATGCGGCGGTACGGCGTAGAGGCCAAACTGATGCCGTCTAGCCGGGCAGCGTGCCCCAACGCTGATCGCTTGTGCGAATGCATGCTCGCGCGCTTGGCATATCAGGATCGAGCATGCAGCTCGAGCCCGCTGCTTTGATTGTGCGGAACATCGAGCTATGGATGACCTCGTCCTTCGCATCATTATTTTCGCAATAGTCGGCTTGGTCTCCGGTTTCTTATCCGGACTGTTCGGCATCGGCGGCAGCACCGTGCGCCTACCGATCTTTATTTATCTGTTTCCATGGGTCGGCATCGAACACTCGATACTGATGCATGTGGCATCGGCCACATCAATGGCACTGGTCATTCCGAGCGCCATCACCGCAAGCCGTGAACAATATGCACTCGGGAACCTCGATTTTGCGTTCTACAAAACATGGGTGGTCGGCCTCTTCGTCGGCGTTGCCTTCGGGGCAATCTTGCTTCCCTATATCTCGACTGAAATTCTACAGAGTCTCTTCGCAGTCTACATTCTCTTGGTCGGCCTCTACATCGCTGTCGGCCGTGGACGCGCTTTGTCCGCCGGCCAGCCACCGTCGGGCATCAAGAGAATTGGCCTCGGCTCGTTCGTGGGACTCGTCGCGGCCATGACCGGAACAAGTGGCGGTACACTGACGACCCCGCTCTTAAATACCTGCGGGCTCGCCCTGGAAAAAGCGATCGCGATTGCCTCCGCCACCGGACTGGTGACCGGAAGCATCGCGACGATCGGTGGCATCATCAACGGATGGAATGCCCAGGATCTGCCCTCCTATTCATTGGGCTACGTGGACGTCGTAATCTTCATCGTAATGATGCCGACGGTGATGATCAGCGCGCCCCTGGGCGTATATGTCGGCAATAAATTTAGTCAGACGATGCTGGAGCGGACCTACGCAGCGTTACTCATCCTGGTCGGCGCCGATCTCCTATGGCGGCTGGCCTCCTGACCCATAATGGTGGGAGCATCGTCTCCCGGTGCCAGTCATGCGTTCCCGCGCATGCCTCCATCTGATTCGTCGTTGCCGTGCGGACCGTGCATGGGGCTTATCACGGCGACCTGTTCGTCTGGCCATGCTTGGCGACTGCGGCTGACACCGTGAATTAATGCTAAAACCATGGGCCCGAGAGGCCATCATGCTGACAGTCCTGCCGAGATGGCGGCGAGGCGCACCCCTGGGCCATCATCAACTCATCGTCAACCATACGATCCCCACTCCGAAGATGGTCAGCAGTAGTGTGAAGAGGAGCACCCAACGCATATGGTTGCTGGTCTCACCCTGACGTGCCTCGTCGGTGGTTTCAACTGTGCGACGGTCGGTCATACCAAAAGCTCCATTTATTTGTTCATACGGTTTGCGACTGATGGGGCCGATTGAGTCATGAGCTGGCTGGTATTCTAGACTGAGCCGATTGAGAGGCTCCGCCTGGCGTCCGCCCCCGCTCTCCAAACACTCACGCTCGTCAAGCGGTACTGGAACGCCAGGATGGGCAAAATGCCCGCAAAATTCCTAGTCGCTGACCAAGTCTTATCAATAAAAACAGCTGGAATAACGATTGTGCATTCGCCGGTGTTTGATTCTTCTCAATTCGCTGCGATTAGGAGCCGCTCGATAAAGGGGTGCTCTCTCCGCCGATCCCTAGATTGCTATCGTTGCCCGTGACTGCTGCGGCTATCACGGCGGAGTCGCGTCGCGGGCATCGCCCCAGGCGATCCCGGTCATTGATCGTAGCCCCTCTGGACCAGCGCGCCGATCAGACCGGTGAGCCGCAGGATCTCGACAGCGCCGACGAACCCATTCGCAGTTAGGATCGGCCCAGCAGCCTCTCCGGTACCGGGAAGTTGGAATGGACGCGCTAGGGATCGGGGACTGCTTGTGATCGGCCCCAATCCGTTATTCCAGATTTTAAGGAGAATGAAACTAACCGGTTAAGTCATGGAAGCCCATGGCCTCCTCGCGGCTTTGCGAAGAGCCTATCGAGAGACAGGGCATCTGTTGCCTCTGCAAGGACCGAGCCGTGATCATTGGCCAAACCGAGAGGCAGATCACCCGCTTGAAGCTCGTTGAGCGACAGATCTTCGGTTGAGCGATAATCGATCTGCTTGAAGCGCTGCTCATCGGCGTTGGTGGGTCCGAATACGTCGTGAGCGCGCCCGTCTTCTTTGGACTCAGGTTGACACACGCCTCAGTTGGGAGGACGATGGAATACAACAGCCCGCGAGCCATGCCGGACGGGGGGTCTAGCAGGTATCGATGCGCTGACGGCCTTCGGTCGAATGCGCCTCGTTCGCGGTGACGTGCCACCGTTGCTCTCAAGGCTTGGTTGTTCCCATGTCACCGTCCCCCCGCCGCTTCGGCGGCCGGTCCCTGCTGTCCGTCGCGGCCGCCCTTCCTCTCGCGATGCCCGGCCCGGCCCAGGCTCAGGAAGCTCCCACGCGGCTCGACGAGATCGCCGTG
>JACJIB010000023.1 GCA_014138645.1 Methylorubrum thiocyanatum
TAATAGGCATCGACCTTGTAGGCGACCATGGTGTTCGGCTCCAGGGTGCAGAAGCCATGGGCGAAGCCGGCGGGCACGAACAGCTGCTCGCCGCCCGCCGCATCGAGCCGCACGGCGACGTGCCGGCCGTAGGTCGCTGACTCGGCGCGGAGATCGACGGCCACATCGAGGATCGCGCCGGCCAGCACCCGGACCAGCTTGGCCTGGGCGTTGGGCGCGACCTGGAAGTGCAGGCCGCGGATGGTCCCGGCGGGGGCGGAGAAGGACTGGTTGTCCTGCACGAACGCGTTGGCGATCCCGTGCTCGGCCAGCACGTCGGCACGATAGACCTCCGAGAACCAGCCACGGTCATCCCCGTGCCGCTTCGGAACCACGCGCTTGACCGCTGGGATCTCGGTTTCGGTCACCTGCATCCGTCGCTCCTGCCTCGCCTGTGCCGACTCGCTCAGGGCGTAGGCCGTGCGGAGGCGGCGAAGTCAAGACTGCACTTCATTCTCTGCGGCTCCGAATCGCAGGCGCCCCTCGGCGGTTTTCTAATGGGCCAGGGGGTCACGCTGGGGAACCAGAACCGCGGTCTTGCCGTCGTGTTCGGGGTGCGGCTACCGCCGGCGCTCAGCCCTCCGTTCATCGAGCAAGCTCTGCGTTCGAGCGAGGGGATCGCTGGACTGTCTGCCGCCATGCACGGCCTGATCGGAGCGCAAATTGCCATGCTGGCAGCTATTGCTGCCATTAATGCGGATACCAAGCGGATGGTCCGAGCCTCAGATGCCTACCGTCGCTTGACGACAATCCCGGTCGTCGGTCAGCTCACCGCGCTCGCATTCACGGCAGCTGTCGATGATCCTGAGCGCTTCAGGCGCTCCCGCGACGCCGGGCCGTATCTCCGGCTCGTCCCAAGGCGTTAGCGGTCGGGCGAGGTCGACTACACCGGCAGCATCTCGAAGTGCGGCGACCAGCGGATCAGAACGCTGCTGTACGAAGCGCCAACGTGATGCTGACGCGTCGCAGACAGACTCTGAAGCCGAAGGCTTGGGCTCTGGCCATCGCGAAGCGCTCGACGATGCGCAAGGCCCGAATCGTTCTCGAGCCGGCTGGCGATCAGCATGCACGCGATGCTGCGGCAGGGCACCGAGTTCCGACCTGCGTAGCGGCTGACATCACCGGTCAGGAGGCCGAACCAAGTTCCCGAGCGGGAGCGACGCCCGAGGGAGGAAGCAGAAGACGGAGCCGACTCTGTAGCATGCGGCCTTGCACCGACGGCGCTTTCAACAGAGCCGCTTTGCATTCAGCTGACCCCATCAAGTGCCGCAGGAGCACATAGAGGACGCAGACACCCGAAAGCGTCGAACACTCTGGATCGAGCTGTCGCTCATCGACCCATTAAAAAAAAGGCACCGAGTTAACCTCGCAAGGGCCGTTCTTCGCTGAAGGTAGGAGCGATCAGTCGAGTGGCATCACACTGTGCCGGGCCGGCCGCAGCAGAACGGTTTCGTCGAGAGCTTGAACGGCCGCCTAAGCGACAAGTACCTGAACGAGCATCTGGTCCGCAGCCTGCCGCCGGCCCCGGCCCTCATTGAGGCGTGGCGGCTGATTATGAAGCCAACCGCCCTCACACTAACCTTGGCGGGTTCACTCCAAACGCGTTTGCAACTCGGTCCCAACCTGAGCAAAGAGGCTTTCATCGCCGCGGCCTGGGACGTGGTCGGGCGCAAGGTCGCCAAGACGCGGTTGCTCGGCGACATCTACGAGACGGCTCGCAGCTCGATCGGCCTGCCGGTGTCGCCGGATGGTCCGGCGGTGAGCATGTTCCGGCTCGTCATCGGCGAGGCGCGCGGCCTCATCCGGCAACGCGACGCGATCGAGGTCGCGGCCGAGACCCTCCTATCGGACAACGCCGACTACAAGCTGCTGCGCCGCATCCCCGGCATCGGCCCGATCAACGCGCTGACCATCCTGGCCGAGGCCGGCGATCTGCGCCGCTTCAGCCATCACCGGCAGTTCCTGAAGTTCTGCGGGCTCGATCTGGCCACACAGCAATCCGGCACCTTCCGGGGCCAGACCAAGCTGTCGAAGTACGACAACGCCCGGCTCCGGCGTACGCTCTGGCTGATCGGTCAGGTCGCCATCCGCCAGCGGGAGAACAGCTTCCGCGACAAGTTCGAGCGCTACATCGCCCGCGACCGGCACAATGCCGACCTGCGGCGCAAGGCGCTGACCGCGATCACCGCCAAGATGGCGCGCGTGGCGCACGCCGTCATCAAGACCGGTGCCGACCATCAAATCCGCAATGAATCCGCACGACAATAATCATTAAATCTCGCTATGATTGTCTTTTATTGCTAATATTCAACGAATATTCACCTTTTATACTCCCGTCTCCGCAAACGGAGACAGCCATGCGTCGCGAATTTGCTCAAGAGATGCATCCCACTTTGGAATAGGAGGAGTGATTGGGTCAACTAAGCCTTTCGCGCGCGCGACAGCTTGAAGGATCATCTCCCTCATCCAAGAAGGATCTCTTAATTGCGAAGATGGTACTGCCCAGTGACTCATTAGAAACGAAAGAGTTCTCAGATCATCGTCTTCATTGCGAGATCTGAACGTCCATGGCGGCGCGCCAATTTGGTCAGCTGTAAATGTCATGTAGTTTCCAGATAAGCTGATCAAAGTTTTGCTCCACATTATAGCTAGCATGCCTGCCGTGGAGGACACAGTCGCGATTGAGCCAACATGTGGCGCCACACTATCGCTCGGACCCAAGTTACAAACAGAAGAAGCGAAAAACACATTATTTCTATTATTAAGATAAATTCTACCGTCCGTGTTTAGTCCTCCGAGTCCTCTTGGGTGCTCGGAAATTACCAGGCCGGTATCCAAAGCGATACTTTGACTTATCGCAAGTGCCAAGTTGAATTGCGAAGAAATGGGCGAAATAGCTGTAAATGAACTCACGCCATCGACCTGTAGCGGAAGTAATACTGTATTAGAATATCTATCGCAAAATTCAAGCAAATCTTCGCTCGGCCTTGACATAGATTTCACGGTTTTTCTGTAGATACACCTGTAATCATCCGCGAGTTGAAGCTGATTGGGAGATGGACTCCAATGTTTTTTGAATAGTTTCCAATGAATATCCAGCCAAGCACTACCGCCAGGGCCGGACGGATCGAAATACCATGTTGGTGGACCAGGAGCTTTGAAGAAAGAATACTCGTGAAACATGATTGCGGCGCTTCGAAAAGCGACGGATAAATAGGCAGGAGAGCCAAAAGCGATAATGACGTCAAAATTTTCTTCAGGAACGTAGCTGCGTATATTCTGCGCAAGCTTCTTGGCCTCGGGGCCAGCAGGCCATCTCAACGCGCGCATCAATAAATGATCAGGATTTTGAGTCCAAAGGTCTACCAAAACGGTAGGATCAACCCTTACCACATGATCAATACAGCTAAGATGATTCGGCGTGAAAGTTGCTCCACTGACAAGAGTTATCTCGATCCTATCTTCAAAACCCATCTTCATCGATGCGGCCAATTTGGGTACGAGATTATCGACCCAATATCCCTTCGCTAGCGGCGTGCCAAACTCAATGAGCGGTTCGATAAAAATCATCACCTTTAAAGTTGCGGCTTCCATCTTGATCACCCATTGAGAACGGTCGGTACTTCGTAGTTATCGACGAATATAATACTATTGTACGAGATGTGCAAAGCAACTGTAATGATACAGGCATTTTTCTGCAATAGAAACCTATAGCCCGTTACCCTTGAGGTGCATTCTGCAATACGATGGCTAAATCAGCTATGAGACAACCAGATTGCGTATTACTTCCTTTAGATTCACGAAATTATAAAAATATTTTAATCTTGTTAGGCTATTTATATTCAATGCATCGAAAATATAAATGAGGGCAACGCGTAAGATTCGATGTGTTGCTCCGACGTAAACTGCCTGTGAGGCATTCCCGTTTCATCGATCCAGGCCCCTTTTGGAGTAGCGAAGTTCAGCAGTCCTGCCTTCTTTCAACTTCGGGCGTCAAGCCGCTCGACGGTGATTTTGCCCCCTGTTTGCCCCGTTCATAACCAGTGTTTATTCTGGCTCTGGTGCAGGTCCTGGTGGTGATGCTTCCCGGTGTGGGGAAGCGATCGAGGAAGGCGAAGAACAAGTCCAATCGGCTGTTGTGCCGGAAGCGGTCGATCTCCGGAAAGT
>JACJIB010000024.1 GCA_014138645.1 Methylorubrum thiocyanatum
GCGGGGCGGGTCGTTAGAACTCACCATACGGTCGGTCATAGGCACACACTTCCACAAGCGTGAGCCCCTGTCCGGTCATTTAGGGGGCTACTTCAAAGCAAGAGCGCGGGAAGCTCGCGATTTGTGGCTATGATGGCTCCGAGCAGGAGCACCGTAGCCGCGACGACCAATTCGGCTACGGGCAGCGTGACGCCGGCGAGATGGATGAGACATCCGGCAAGGGTCCCGGCTACGAACGGGAGCGTCAGCGCCCACAGGTGGCCCGCAAGTGCGGCTGCAATGCCGACGGCGACGACGAATGCGAAGTGGTCAACTCCGATTACAGGATGCCCGATGCCGGAAAGCAGCCCCTGCCCGAAAGTCTGCGGAAGTTGACCGCCCATCGGGTGATGGGCGAGTGCCGCGCAGGTGCTCGCCAGAAGGAGAGGCCCTGCGCATGCGACCCGTATGGCGTAAGAGCGGTGGATCGCCATGATATGTCTACCTCCATTATTCCTGAACAGCTTCAAGCCGTGCTCGGACGGTGCTGATTTGCCGGGCGAGTTCCTCCTCGGTCACGAGCCCACGGCTGAGCATGATATGAGCGAGTGTCAGAAGCTGGCGTTCCGGGTTCGGAATGGCGCTGTACACTGTCTCAAGCTCATCCTCGGCGTGTCGCCGCTCCAGCGAATCCAGAGCCCCGCCCGCTGAGAGGCAGTCGCAGGTTGCGTCGAGGCACACCTTCCATGGCGGCTCCGGCTCGACGACGCACCAACGCGGCGCAAGCTTGGCCCAGGTTTGATCCTCGTTCTGTATGGACTCGAGCAACGCGATGCGACGAAGGTCGACGTACTGCCCTTCGGTCCGCCCCTGAACGCCGGCACTCTCCCCGCTCATTGTGTGGCCTCCCTCGGTCTGCCCCCGCTATGGACCGGCCGGCTGGCCTTGTGGATCGGCCGAGGACCGTCTGATGTCCTGCCGGGCTGCGGCATGGCGATGCCGATCATGCAGTCGCGGGTGACGATTTCTGCGAGTTGATCCTCCGACCAACCATCGGTGCCCGCTGGCCTCACGGGGAGGACCATAAAGCGGCTTTTTGCGTTGGAGTCCTCCACTCGAAGCTCGACCTCGGGGGGGAGAAGCAATCCAAACTCCGCCAGCACCTGACGCGGCCAGCGGACTATCCTGCGGCGATAGTTGGGCGAACGGTACCAATAAGGCGAGTGACCGAGTATCGGCCGGGGATAACATGAGCAGAGCGTGCAAACGATCACATGATGCAGCTTCGGCGTATTTTCGAGCACGGTCATGTGCATGTAGTCGCTTGTGGTCCCGAAGCCGCTCGGCTCGGCCCAGTCGACACCGACCTCCTTGCTGGCAGCCAGGGGATCGGAAAAAACTCGGGACTTGTATGCCGGGTCAATCCAGGCTTTTGCGACCATGCGCGAGCCTGCGGCCGGCGATCTCGCGTCGTTCCATTCGGAGAACACTCGGTGATCTTCGGGGGTGAACAGGCCTTTCTCGATTGCCAGCTCACGGACGGCGAGTTCAAGGATTTCGAAGTCGGAAATCTCATCGACCATCGGCGCTGCCGGATGGTCGTGGCCATGGTCGCCCGAATGTTCGTGACCGTCATCTTTATGTTTCTTCGCCATGTTCTGCTCCTATGACTTGGCCCGATGCATCGGTCAGTCGACGGCTTCGAGCCACATGTCCGGATACTCGCTCTGAAGGGTGTCATTTTCGAACGGGTATTCCGCCCAAAGATCCTTCTGCTTGAACCGGACGATGTAATACTGCTCCTGAGGGGCATCGTAGCGATCCCAGGCCTCGTCGGCCGGAACCAAGTCCGGGTATGTCAGGGCGGCGATCGTCCCGGTCATGTTGCGGACATACATCTGGGTCCGGGTGTAGAAGATCGCCGGCAAGTCTTTCACCCGGACGCGATCGCCGACCTTGAAGCGGGCAGGCTGGATTGCACCCGTGCCGTCCCAGGGGGCCTTGGGGCCATAGTCAGGCCGTTTTCCTGTTCTGGTTTTATTGGTGTTCCCGGTGTTGGTGGTCACTTTGACATGAGGGCGGGCGCCAATGCTTGACGTAGCGTGCCCGGCGCGCTCAGCGTTTACGCCTAATCGTTGCCTGACCTCTGCAATCTTTCCCTGCAACTCGAGTAGAGAAACGTAGTTCTTGTCTACCAGCATTTTCGCGGCGCCCCAGATCCAGCGCGCGTTGTAGGAGAAGCCGTAATAGAGCGTCATACCTATATCGTTGGCATAGCGGCGTCGCCTTTCTTCGGCGTTCCACAAGCCTCTGAAACCAAGAACTTCGCAGGTGATATAGACGTTGTTCTCCCACTCCTCATCCTCTTTTTCTTCGAAGATTTGAGGTGCGCAGGGTTGTCCTCCGACATCGTGAGTGGGCCAAATATAGGCCTCGTACCGGATGTGCGGAACCTCGTAAGGCCAATCTTGCTCTTTATGGATCGCCGGCATCAAGTGTGTACCGGTTTCGAAGATCTGCCGGGTTTCGGTCGGTGATGGCATCGCGCCTTCTCCATTGTTTCTCGAGTCGAGACAGGCAGTTCTGCATCAGCCGCAACAATCGGCTCGAACGGCTGCGAGATGCGGAGTCGTCAGCTTGATTTGCTTCAGAGAGACGGCAAACGGATCGGACGGAGGAATGGTCAATTTCCGCAGGCGGATATTACAACCAGAACAGGTGGCCGATGCATTGACGCGCATCAATCCAATGCCGGATAGCGCCTCACAGAGACCGTCAGGATCAGGACGGCGAGGTTGCCGCGTCTGCGGCGTGAGCTCGACCGCCCCATCAACCCAGTCCAAAGCCAGTCGGTCAGGTCATGAAGCATTGGCCGGAAATGTGATCCCGGCGGTTGGGAAAAGCTGATGCGCTCCTCGCCCGTCCGGGCGCCTCACCACGCGATCGTGTAGGCGACCTCCAGCGAGCGGGGGCGTCCCAGCAGCCACGCGGTGCCGAGGCCGTTCACGGCGCTGCCATCGACGGC
>JACJIB010000026.1 GCA_014138645.1 Methylorubrum thiocyanatum
CCTCACCACGCGATCGTGTAGGCGACCTCCAGCGAGCGGGGGCGTCCCAGCAGCCACGCGGTGCCGAGGCCGTTCACGGCGCTGCCATCGACGGCGTAGACCTTGTCGAACAGGTTGAACACGCGCAGCGACAGGCGCGAACTGGCGGTGACCTGATGGTCGAGGCCGAGATTGACCAGCGTGTAGCCGGGCCGCCGCGCGGTGTTGCCGAAATCGGAGAAAACCTCCCCGACATGCTGGAGGCCGACGCGTCCCTCCCAGTCGCGGGCAAAGGCCCAGTTCACCCAGAGATTGGCCACCTGCTCGGGCACGTTGATCGGCTGATTGCCGGCATAGGAGACGGCGACGCCGCCGACATTCTGGGTGAAGTCGTCGTACTGGGCATGAAGCAGGGCGAGGTTGGCATCGATCCGCCAACCGGGGGCAGGAAGCCAGGACAGCGCCGCCTCCGCGCCGAGGGAGGATTGCTGGCCGACCTGGGTCGAGACCGTCGGCTGGCCCGGAACCGCCGAGATCAGGTTGTCCTTGACGATCCGGTATCCCGCCAGCGTCCACTCGACGGCGCCGCCGAAGGCGAAGCCCTTGGCGCCGACCTCGACCTGACGGCCGGTCGAGAGTTCGAACCCGGCCAGCGACTGGGAGAGGGTGATCAGGCTGTTCACCGGGTCCGTCGCCGTAGCGTATTGCACGTAGAGCGAGGTGTCCGGCGTCGGCTCATAGAGCAGGGCGAAACGATAGCCGAGAGCGCGGAACGACCGCTCGAACGTCGCGCCGCTGCGCAGATCCTGCCGGGTGAGGTTCGGCGCGTCGAAGCGCACGCCGGTGAGGAAGGACAGCCGGTCGGTGAGGAACAGCCGGTCCTCGGCGAAGACCGAGGCCTGATTCGTTCGCGTGGCGTAGGCTGGGCTCGCTCGGCCCTCCGGCGGGAAGAAGCCGGGGTCGTAGCCGTTCAGCGGAACGCTCGTCGGCGTCTCGGAGAAGGTGAAGTTGTTGGTATGCCGGAAGCTGACGTGGTTCACGTCGAAGCCGGCCGAGACCGTGTTGGCGAAGCCGAACAGCGAATGGCGGAAGGTCGCGTCGAAGCGATTCCCGATCTGTTCCTGGCTGTGGTAGATTTCGAGGTAGTCGGAGCGGTCGACCAGGCCCGTGGCCGGGTTGAAGCGGTACTGCTCGACGTCGCGCCAGTGCCGGCGGCTCTGCAGGCGGTAGGCGGTGTTGCGGACGCTCACATCGGCCGAGGGGGTCCACTCGGTTCTAAGCTGCGTCCAGTTGTCGGTCCAGGCGATCTTCGAGTCGCGGACGTTGTAGTTGTTGAAGCGGATGGAATCGGGGATCCGCCCGTTCACCAGCGGCGTGCCCCAGTAGCGGGTGGGCTCCTGGTAGCCGAGGTCGTGGCTGAGGGTGAAGGCGAGATCCGGCGTCGCCTGGAGCGTCAGAGCACCCGAGACGGCGAGGTTGCGGAAATCGCCCTCCGGCGTGATCCAGCCATCGGCGCGGTTGCCGCTGACGTTGAGGCGGTAGGCCAGCGACTCGCCGATCGGCCCGGTCGAATCGACCGCGGCACGAGCGATGCCATCTTCCCCGAGCCCGAACCGCGCGACGTTGAGCGGGGTGAACAGCGGCTTCTTCGAGACGATGTTGACGATCCCGCCGATGGCCCCATCCCCGTAGAGAACGGAGGCCGGACCGCGCAGCACCTCGATGCGCTCGACGTTCCAAGTATCGAACGGGAAGGTGACGGTGTTGGCGCCGACATAGAGCCGCGTGCCGTCGAACAGCGTCTGGATCGAGTTCTGCCCGGCAAAGCCCCGTGCGGTGAAGAAGCCGACGCCTGAGCCCGGCGAGCCGAAAGCGGTGATGCCGGTGCCGTCCTGCGAGACCGCTTCCAGCACGCTGGTCTGTCCGCGCAGGCGGATGGTCTCGCCCGAGATGATGTCGAGGCTCGCCGGCGTCTGCAGCGGCGTGAGGCCGAGGCGGCTCGCCGAGCGCGAGGGCGTGCGCAGGTTGAGGCCGACCGACGAGGCTTGCGAGAGGCTCGGCGTCCGCAGCGCCGCGGCGGCTTCTGCGCCGACGGCGTCGGCGGGGGCGTTGGGCGGAAGGCCGGTCCCGGCGCCGCCCTGCACGGCGATCTCGTCGAGCCGCGTGGGAGCTTCCTGAGCCTGGGCCGGGCCGGGCATCGCGAGAGGAAGGGCGGCCGCGACGGACAGCAGGGACC
>JACJIB010000027.1 GCA_014138645.1 Methylorubrum thiocyanatum
GATTTTGTTGAAAAACTCGGCTGTTGCAGCGGCATATCTGAGGTGATTCACTGCCGTTGTGAGGCGGGGATCGACGCAGATGATGGGACCTCGGCAAGTCGAGCAGGGCGCTCTGTTCTACGAGTTCTCGCTCGACACCCACGTTCCCGCCGACCATCTCTTGCGCTCCATCGACCGCTTCGTCGATCTCAGCGACCTGCGCCGCGCGTTGGCACCGTTCTACGCCTCCACAGGCCGCCCCTCCGTCGATCCCGAGCTGATGATCCGCATGCTGCTCATCGGTTACTGCCTCGGCATTCGCTCCGAGCGGCGCCTGTGCCAGGAGGTCCATCTCAACCTCGCCTATCGCTGGTTCTGCCAGCTCGGGCTCGATGGCCGTGTGCCGGACCACGCCACCTTCTCGAAGAACCGGCACGGCCGCTTCCGTGACAGCGACCGGTTGCGCGAGGTGTTCGAGGCCACCGTGCAGCGCTGCATCGACGAGGGTCTCGTCGGCGGTGAGGGTTTTGCGGTCGACGCCAGCCTGATCCGGGCTGATGCCAACAAGCAGCGCGCCGCGGACGCCTCAGAGGCCGTCGAGTGGGACGACCTCGCCCGGACCCGTCGGTCGGTGCGCGAGTATCTCGAAACCCTCGATGAAGCCGCCTGGGGCGCCGCGAGCGAGGCCAGGCCGAAGTTCGTCTCGCGCTCCGATCCGGCGGCGCAGTGGACAGGCGCGATGAAGGGCCATGCCTTCTTCGCCTACGCCACCAACTACCTGATCGACCTTGATCACGCCGTGATCGTCGATGTCGAGGCCAGCCGCGCCATCAGACAGGCCGAGGTCGGCGCATCCCGCACTATGATCGCGCGTACGCAGGACCGGTTCGGGCTGTGGCCAGCTCGGCTTGCCGCTGACAGTGCCTACGGATCAGCCGAGCACCTTGCTTGGCTTGTGCACGAGCGTGGGATCGAACCGCACATCCCCGTCTTCGACAAGTCGGAGCGCAGCGACGGCACCTTCAGCCGCTCAGCCTTCACCTACGCCCCGGAAGCCGATGCCTACACCTGCCCGGCCGGCAAACCGCTTCGGCCACGCCAGAGAGTTTACCGGACTCCGCTCCCGCTCGTCGATGACGATGGCATGATGCGCTACCGCGCCAGCAAGCGCGACTGCGGTCCCTGTCCGCTAAAGCTGCAATGCTGCCCCAACACCCCTGCTCGCAAGATCCCGCGCTCGGTCCACGAAGGGGCCCGGCAAATGGCGCGCGATATCTGTGCCTCGGAGGAGGGCCGCACCTCGCGGCGCGAGCGCAAGAAGGTCGAGATGCTGTTTGCCCACCTCAAGCGCATCCTGAAGCTGGATCGGCTCCGGCTACGGGGACCGAACGGGGCCCGGGACGAGTTCCACCTCGCCGCGGCGGCCCAGAACCTCAGGAAGCTCGCCAAGCTGATCCCGCTGCAGCAGCTGAGCCTGGCCTGATCGGCCGGGATCGCCCTCACGCCGGACAGAAGCGCTCATCCGCCCGGCACTCGATCCACATCGGCCGCGGGTTTTTCAACGAAATC
>JACJIB010000028.1 GCA_014138645.1 Methylorubrum thiocyanatum
TGAAGTAGCCCCCTAAATGACCGGACAGGGGCTCACGCTTGTGGAAGTGTGTGCCTATGACCGACCGTATGGTGAGTTCTAACGACCCGCCCCGCGCCGAGCGCGTCGAGGTGATCACCTCCGTCCAGCGCCGGCGGCACTGGACTACGCAGGAGAAGGTGCGCCTCGTCGAGGAGACCTATCTGCCCGGCCAGTCCGTCTCGCTCGTCGCCCGCCGCCACGGGCTGAACGCCAACCAGCTGTTCACGTGGCGTCGGCTGATGGAGCGCGGCGCGTTCACGGCCGCCGGGGCCGGTGAAGAGGTGGTGCCAGCCTCTGAGCTTCGCGCCGCCCAGCAGCAGATCCGCGAGCTGCAGCGGCTCCTGGGTAAGAAGACGCTGGAGACCGAGATCCTGCGCGAGGCGATGGAGCGGGTCGCCGCCCCCAAAAAGTTGCCCTCGCGCGTGACCTCGTGGCCGGGGGACGGCCGGTGAGCGCGGTGGCTTCGGCTTTGGGTGTGTCGCGCCCGCACCTCGCCTCATCCAGGCAGGCCTCTGCCGCCCAGAAGCCTAAGGGCCGACGCGGCCGCCCGCCCGCACCCGACGCTGAGCTACTGGCCTCAATCCAGGCGCTCATCGCGGATCTGCCGACTTATGGCTATCGGCGCGTCCATGCCCTTCTGCGCCGGCAGGCCAAGCGGGACGGTCGGCCTGCGCCGAACGCCAAGCGGGTCTACCGGGTCATGAAGGTGCACGGCCTCCTGCTGCAGCGACATGCGGGAGGCGCCGAGACGCGCCGTCACGAGGGCAAGGTGGCGGTGGCCGTGCGCAATACGCGTTGGTGCTCGGACGGTCTGGAGATCGCGGCAGAGAACGGTGAGCGTGTGCGGGTCGCCTTTGCGCTCGACTGCTGCGATCGGGAGGCGATGAGCTACGTGGCGACCACGGCGGGCATCACGAGCGAGGACGTCCGCGACCTGATGGTGGCAGCCGTCGAGCATCGCTTCGGGCAGGTCAACCAATTGCCGAGCCTGATCGAGTGGCTCACTGACAACGGCAGTTGCTACGTGGCCCGTGACACGCGCCGCTTCGCCCGCGACCTTGGATTGGTGCCAAAAACGACGCCGCTGGAGAGCCCGCAGAGCAATGGCATGGCCGAGGCGTTCGTGCGAACCTTGAAACGCGACTATGTGCGTGTCTCGGTCCTGCCGGATGCCGAGAGCGTGCTGCGCCAGCTTCCCGTTTGGCTGGCGCACTACAATGATCTTCACCCTCATCGCGCGCTGGGCTACCGCTCGCCGCGCGAGTTCATTGCCCGATTAACCCAGGAGACCTTGTCCGGTCTTTAGGGGGCAACAACA
>JACJIB010000029.1 GCA_014138645.1 Methylorubrum thiocyanatum
CCCCCTGGTCTGCCCTCATTCTGAAGCTAGGGTCCGTCGAGCAGGAGACGGACGATGAAGAAGAGCGATTCAGCGAAGAGCAGATCATCGGCATCCTGAAGGAGCAGCAGGCCGGGCTGCCGGTGGCTGAAATCTGCCGCCGCCACGGTATCAGCGATGCGACGTTCTACACGTGGCGCTCGCGCTATGGCGGCATGGAGGTTTCGGACGCGCGGCGTCTGAAGGCGCTCGACGAGGAGAACCGCAAGCTCAAGAAACTCCTGGCCGAAGCGATGCTCGACGTGGCGACGCTGCGTGAGGCTTTGGGAAAAAACTTCTGACGCCCGGCGCACGGAGAACAGCCGTGAGCTGGGCCATTGAGGAGAAGGGTTACTCGCAGCGTCGCGCCTGCGGGCTGATCGGGGTGGCCCCGAAGACGTACCGCTACGCCTCGACGCGGGGTGACGATGCGGCCGTGCGGGTACGCCTGCGCGGCCTGGCCGGCGAGCGCCGCCGGTTCGGCTACCGGCGCTTGCTCATTCTGCTGCGGCGGGAGGGCCTCACGCTCAATCACAAGAAGCTTTTTCGGCTCGATTGGGAGGAGCGGCTGTCGGTGCGCAGGCGGGGTGGGCGCAAGCGAGCCCTTGGCACGCGGGCACCCGCCGCCGTGCCGCAGGAGCCGAACCAGCGCTGGAGCCTCGACTTCGTCTCCGACACGCTCGACGACGGACGCCGCTTCCGCATCCTCGTCGTGGTCGATGACTGCACGCGGGAGTGCTTGGCGCTGGTGGTCGACACCTCGCTGTCCGGTCGGCGCGTCGCGCGCGAACTCGACCGGATCATCGTGGGCCGGGGCAAGCCGCTGATGATCGTCTCGGACAACGGCACCGAGCTGACCTCGCACGCCATCCTGCGCTGGCAGGAAGAGCGTGCGGTCGAGTGGCACTACATCGCGCCCGGCAAGCCGCAGCAGAACGGTTTTGTCGAGAGCTTGAACGGGCGCTTGCGCGACGAGTGCCTGAACGAGCATCTGTTCCGGTGCCTGACGGCGGCCCGGACCCTCATCGAGGCGTGGCGGGTCGACTACAACACCTGCCGACCTCACACGAGCCTCGGCGGGCTCACCCCGAACGCGTTTGCAACCCGGCCCAAACAGGACCAGAACCAGAACAGACTCTAGTTATGAACGGGGGAAGACAGGGG
>JACJIB010000030.1 GCA_014138645.1 Methylorubrum thiocyanatum
ATGAATCGACGGAGTTGAGAGCGATGCGCATTCTGGTGACGGGCGGCTGCGGCTTCATCGGCTCGGCGCTCGTGCTGCATCTGGTGCAGGATCTCGGCCACGAGGTGCTCACCCTCGATGCGCTGACCTACGCCGCCAACCCGATCTCGCTGCAGCCCCTGGCCGACGATCCGCGCCACCACCTGGAACAGGCCGACATCTGCGATCCGGCGCGCGTCCACGCCCTCTACGCCGCGTTCCGGCCCGATGCGGTCATGCATCTGGCCGCCGAGAGCCATGTCGACCGCTCGATCACCGATCCGGGGGCCTTCGTGCGCACCAACGTCATCGGCACCCAGGTCATGCTCGACGGCGCCCGCACCCATTGGGAGAGCCTCGACGGCGCGGCCAAGCAGAACTTCCGCTTCCTCCACGTCTCCACCGACGAGGTCTACGGCTCGCTGCCGCCGGACGCGTTCTTCACCGAGGAGAGCCGCTACGATCCGCGCTCGCCCTACTCGGCCTCGAAAGCAGCCTCCGACCACCTCGCCCGCGCCTGGCACGAGACCTACGGCCTGCCGGTGCTGGTGACGAACTGCTCGAACAATTACGGGCCGCGCCACTTCCCGGAGAAGCTGATCCCGCTGATGATCCTGGCCGCGCTCGAGGGCAAGCCGCTGCCGGTCTACGGCGACGGTCTGAACGAGCGCGACTGGATCCATGTCGAGGACCATGCCCGCGGCCTCGTCGCGGTGCTGGAACGCGGGCGCATCGGCGAGACCTACCTGCTCGGCGGGCGCTCGGTGAGGAACAACCTCGAAGTGGTGAAGGCGCTCTGCGCCGCCTTCGATCGCCTGCGCCCCGAGAACGGCCCGCACGAGCGCCTGATCACCTTCGTCGCCGACCGGCCCGGCCACGACCGGCGCTACGCCATCGATCCGTCGAAAGCGGAAGCCGAGGTCGGCTGGCAACCGACCAAGGTGTTCGAGCAGGCGCTGGAAGAGACCGTGCGCTGGTACCTCGACAACGAGGCGTGGTGGCGCCCGATCCGCGAGGGCCGCTATTCCGGCGAGCGCCTCGGCCTCGCGCAAAAGAGCGCGTGAGCCTGATGGATATCCTGATCCTCGGCGG